>NZ_MBTF01000039.1 GCF_002013915.1 Mucilaginibacter pedocola | reverse complement strand
TGATAATAATCAGTTATCCTGTATTCGGCGCGGATACTATTCCATCAATAGCGACAATTCATGGCGGGGATGTTTATTGATCAATATCTGCTGTTGTTTTTCCCGGTTGACCTGCGTGTATATCTGTGTAGTCGTGATCGAGCTGTGGCCTAAAAGGGATTGGATATATTTGATATCGACATCGTTCTCCAATAACAACGTGGCAAATGTGTGGCGGATAACATGTGGCGTTACCTTCTGGTTCAACTGGGCGTCCTTGGTCGTTTTTTTCACCAGGTTACGGATGGATTGGTCCGACAAAGTATTCCCTAGGCGGTTCATCCAAAAATATTCCCCGATACCATCTCCAAAAGCATCAAGATAATCTCTGAGTATCTTTAAAGTACCAGGGTTACTGATATACGCGGCCCTTTCTTTATTCCCTTTACCATGAATGGATATCAGGCCGGTGTCCAGGTTAAGGTCAGCGGTCTTTAAATTAGCGATCTCGGAAACCCGGGCACCGGTCGCGTACAGCAATTCGATGACCGCCGCATCCCGGATCTTTTCCTTGCGGGAATAGGTGCCTGTTCGTGATCTTGATAAGGCCGTGTAAGCTTGTTGCAGGATCTTGCCGGTCTCCGTTTTGGTCAGGGCTTTCGGAAGAGCCTGTGGTTCCTTGATCCTGACCTTCATTTTACGGAGGGGATTGACCAGGATGGTATCTTCATATTCCAGGTAATTGAAAAAAGCCTTTAATGTGGCGACCTTTCGCTTGATGGTCTTTGGTTTCCAACAGTGGAGTTCTTTTAAATAGTCTTTCAGGCATTGTTTATCGATCTCTGTGACATTTAATTGATAGCCATTCGTTAACAGGAAGGCATGGAACTGTTTGAGGTCGATCGTGTAAAATTTCAGTGTTTTGGGGCTCAGGTTCTTTTCATACTGGCAGTGGTTCAAGAATTCTGTAGTTGCGTTTGATAGGGACGACATAATGTGGGGAGTTGTTTTGGGGCGGGAAGATGCGATTATTCTTGGGATATGCTGGTACAAGCGAAATGAGGAATTCGCGTTTCTCCTTTCAAGGTAGAACCGGTCGCCCCCCCTTGAGTACTTTGTTCCATCATGAAAAAGAAATTGTTATTATAGATCAAAAATGACCATATTGGGGCTTCAAAACCTACCACGGCCATACCACAAATAATGGATTTCTCAATATTAGACAGATGGGGAAATTACCCCCGAAACACGAAAAACCATGTCTTTCTGACTTGGGATAACTGGAATGATTATAATTTCTACACGCTATTCGGCATATTCTATGTTGACAACAATTCGGATAAGTACGATCTCGGCGCTGTGAAAATAGGATTCAAGGGACAAAGAGCTGATGATCAGGTTTATGATGTAGGGTATAACTTCAACTATATCGGCGATGATTACTTCTCCGTTGGCACTTCTGCGGAGTATTATGAAAATCTGAAAAAGCTCGGTGCAGATCTGCAAAAGGAGATACTGGAGGGACTGAATGATATCGCTAAAAACAATGCCTTATTTCAAGAAGTCGAAAATGAATTTGTAGTGATGACCTCGTTCTTGCGATCGCTAAGCCCCTTGACAATAACAGGTCAGTTCAGGCGTATCGCGGATGGCGGGGCTAAACTTACACCCTACAATTTCTCTTTCAAGCGCTCGGCGCCCGTCGATGGTGGCGGCCTTTCGTTATCATTCGAGGTAACGCCTGAGTCGTTACCACCGACAAATGTGCATGTCTTAATAGGCAAGAATGGCGTGGGCAAGACCATGCTGATCAACAATATGATCGACTCATTGCTTTTGGATAAACCCGAGGATGCGGGCGATTTCGAATTCTATAAAGCTCGCCCTTGGGAGGAGGAAATAGGAGAATTCGTCAACTTAATCTCCGTATCGTTCAGCGCCTTTGAGGAAATGGACCCTCATCCTGAACATACTGAATTTATAAATGGGATGAAGTATGCTTATATTGGTTTAAAATTACCGGCTACTGGCGACCCCGTTTCTCCTAAAATTAAAGACCCGACCATGTTGCCCAATGAGTTTTTAGATAGCCTTATGGGTTGCAGGTCTGCAGGCATCTCCGAGCGATGGGCAAATGCGATCAAAACCTTACATTCAGACCCCTACTTTCGGGAGGCCGCTATAGATGAATTAATCGGGTTGGATGGCTCTAGGTCATCCAAGGCCAAAACGTTAAGGACCTTTAGAAGACTTAGTTCAGGACATAAGATTGTATTGCTCACCGTCACGCGGCTCATCGAAAAGCTCCAGGAACGCAGTTTAGTAATCATGGACGAGCCTGAAGCCCATTTACATCCACCTTTGCTTTCCGCGTTCATCAGGGTGGTAGCTGATCTCTTGATTGCTACAAATGGTGTAGCTATCATTGCGACCCACTCGCCGGTGATTTTGCAAGAAGTTCCTAAGAGTTGCGCCTGGAGACTGAAACGCAGCGGCTTGTTAATGGGAGCTGACCGTTTACCAAGGGAAACATTTGGCGAGAACGTGGGGGCTTTGACCAATGATGTTTTTGGGCTGGAAGTCACAGACTCCGGATTTTACACTCTTCTAAACAGGATAATCGTAGAGAAACAATATGATTTCGACGCGATTATGGAGGCATTTAACCAGCAGTTGGGGATGGAGGCACGGTCGATAGTTATGGCAATGATTAGTAATAGAGAAGATGATCAAGTTAGCTAAACCCACACTATCGACTGCCACGGTATATGCAGATTGTATAAGCTCCACGAAAAACCCAAAAAAGAAGGCTAGGATGGCCGCTTGCGCGCCATTGATCATTCAAGCGGAACAGGAACTGGATACTAAGGTCACAAAAGGTTTGGTATATACGATAGCTCATGAAACTCTTGTCAACGGTAACGTTTCAGTTGATGAACTTAAATATGTCTACACCGGGCAAATGGTCGACCATGCCAACGGCAGGGTACATTATGACAAACTGATTTTGTCTGCGCCATTTGATCTCTGCCCACTATGTGCTCACCGGGATGTTACGACCTTGGATCACTACTTGCCGAAGGCAAAATATCCGCGATTGTCGGTCGTACCTATCAATCTCATCCCAGCGTGTAAAGACTGCAATACCGGAAAACTCATGGATTATCCGAAGACACCGGATGAAGAGACCCTGCATCCATACTATGATGATATCGATGCTGATCGGTGGTTGAAAATGCGGGTTTTGCAAACGAATCCCATTTCAGTCGAGTTTTATGTCTCACGTCCTGCAGGGTGGAGCGATCTCCTTTTTAAGCGGGTAGAAGGACACTTTAAATCGTTTGGATTAAAGAAACTCTATGCTACACAGGCAGGCCGTGAGTTGGTCGGTATAAAAAAGCAACTTATCGGGATCTATGGCAAAAGGCAAAAGCAGGCAGCGGTCAAAAAATTCTTATTAGATATGGCTCGGTCTAAAGCGGATGTACATTTGAATATTTGGCAAGTCGTATTTTATAACGGACTTGCGGAAGATAACTGGTTTTGTAATGGAAATTTTCAATTGATCGGTTGATGTTTACTTCATACGCAAAAGGATCGGTGGGTTGTAGGAAACAATTGGAGTTGTTGCATAAAGAGCGCCCGTTCATTAAATTAGGGCATCCGAACATTTTTTGAAGGATGATTCTTTTGCAATGAGAGATCTATATCTGCCAAGTGATTTGACAGTACGAACTCTAATAAGTAAACGTTTATCCCGCACTATTTCAATATAAACTCAATTAAAGAATTGATCATGATGAACGGAGAATGGATTAGAAAACCCAAAGGCAAAACAACTGTCGTTTTCATTCACGGCCTATTTTCAGACGGAGGTTCGTGCTGGCTAAATGAAAATGGAACCTTCTGGCCAAAGTTGTTAACTGAGGATCCCGATTTGAAAGGCTTAGGTGTGTTTGTTTTTACCTATCAGACAGGGCTGTTCTCCAGAAATTATAGCCTAAGCGATATCGTAGACGCTTTGAAGGAGTATGTGGTCAATCTGGAAGGCCTTACCGAAGGGAAGGACATCATATTTGTTTGCCATAGTATGGGTGGTATCATAGCCCGGAAATTTATCGTAGAACGCTCGAATGATCTAATCAGTGGGAAAACAAATGTCGGTCTTTTTCTGGTCGCTTCTCCTTCGCTCGGTTCTGGGTATGCGAGCTTATTTAAGCCGGTCGCAAAGTTATTCGGTAATATACAGGTCGACACACTGCGTTTTGAGCAAAATAATTCTTGGCTGAATGACCTCGATAAAACCTTCCAAAACCTAAAAAGTGCTGGTAAACTACCGATATACGGAAAAGAACTGATCGAAGATAAATTCGTTTTCGGAGGTTCTGTGATATCGAAACAGGTGGTGGAGCCTTTCAGCGGTGCACGTTATTTCGGAGAGTCTTTCAAAGTTCCTGGATCTGACCATTTTACTATTGCCAAACCTATTGGGAAAGATGACATTCAGCATCGGCTGTTGCTGAAATTCATTGAAGATTTTATAGCCAGCACTGCGAGCACACAAGATTTGAAAGCGGAATTTGGTCAATCAGGGCACAAGCGAGTTACGATCAAAACAGCAGCTCGCAAAAAGTTGAAGTATTACATCTACATTAGCGAAGCAAAAGTCACTATGATATTAGCTCAAATGAATGACAGCGAAAAGGGTGAATATGCCGTGAGTGCCGGAGTCGAAGTGAATAAAGGCAGTTCCATCGAAGAACTGCCTTTGGAAAAAAGGCTTCTGATCGTTCTGGAATATTTGAATGAAGAAGGATCCGTTGGTACATTATCTGAACCTCGCAAATATTTCAAAGGACAGATGGGATTACGATGGGGTGTTTCAGTGGACAATTTCACCCTTCCCAATCAAATAGTTTATTTCACTGATTTTAATAATAATTTGCTTGTGGGGTTAGGCGGGTCTAGTAGGCATTTGGTCACCAATCTCGGTTATGATTTCTCTCCTGATTTGAATTCTACTACGTTTGGAATTTTGCGTTGGTTAGGTAAAGAGTTAGATAAAGACGTAAGGGGGGAGTTTTACCCTAACTATATGCGCGATGAAAGATCATATTACAGATCTGATTTGTATGCGATGCACTCTTTAGCTAGAAGTTCTCTGGGCCCGGTGCAGGAGCTTGAATTTGTAGCAAAGCGGCTTCTCGCTACCAGTATTAAAAACGATGATGGAGAGGATGTGACATACTTATTAGGCACTCCCCTATACGTTGCGATGGCTGACTAAATTTATTTGACGACAAAATCCGTCAGACTTCCAAATCTTGTATTTGAGATGGCTGGCATCTTGTTTTTTTCATAATTCAGAATTGTGAAATGCCCTAATTAAAACACCGTCTTAATGACCTTGTCCGTCCCATTGATCAGGTCTGCCACCTCAGCTTGTTCCGGTTCGCGTTTCTTGTTTTGCAGGCAAAGCTGGGCCAGTTCATGCAACAGGCCGATATGCCGGTAGGTCGGGAAATCGATCACTTCCTGCTTTTTCAGCGTTTCGTTCATTTCGGCGATGGTCTTGCGGCTGACCTTGAGTTTCCTGCGGGCACATACTTGCTCCAGGTGTTTTTCTAATACGGTAGCCGCCACGGCACCCGCTGCACGGTAGAATTTGTTTTTAGCCAATTGCCCCGCCTTGTCCAGCTCAGCATCCAACAGGTCCGCCTGGATCTCCCTGCGGATATCGAGCAGCGAAGAATCTAACGTACCCAGGATGCCGGCGATCATATGGAATTGTTGTTCGAAGGCCGGGATAGCGGCATTCGGGCCGGCGACCACTTTTTTATCGAAGCCTGTGGTGATGGTCGTATCGTTCAGGTAGTCCTCGATCACATAATTCTCTTTGGTGATCTCTTTGCGGTTCCTGGGCCTTTCGTACAGACGGATGAGGTCGTTCGCCCTCAAAGGGAGCAGCAGGCTGACAAGGGCCAGCGCTTCGCTGTACCAGGGCTGGTAGGCCGATTTGAATACGGGTAAGCTTTTCTTGAATTCCTGGTAGTTCCGTTTGAGTACATTGGTGAAATGTTCTTCCATTTCGCCCGGGAATTGTTCGTCCCGCATGGCGTTTAATAAGTTCACCCCTTGTGTGTGGAGGCGTTTTACGTCTTTCCTGATCTGCTCAACATGGTCTTTCATAGAGCCCGCAAAAATAACAGATGTTCGGGCTTTGGGAAAAGGAAGATGAGCCTATTTCATTTTTGTAGTAGGAAAACGATCCCGGCCAATATTCCCAGTTTTGTCCGCAGTATACGTAATGCCCCGTTGATCTGTTTGGAGATATTGTTCTCGGTCACCTGCAGTTCTTCGGCGATCTCTTTGTAAGACATGCCCGCACGCCTGCTCATCTCGAATATTTGCCGCATTTTAGGTGGCAATGCCTGGATCTCTTTGTCGATCTGAGCTTGTAATTCCCTTTCCCTGACCCGTTCATCTGTCGGGGCATGTTGCGTTTCGATGAATTGCTGGAGGGAGTCGAGGTATTTGGAGGCCACTTCCTGGTGCGCGAAGAGGTCGAATACCTTGTTGCGGGCGGCGGTGTAAAGGTAGCCGGCAAGGTTGGTGCTGATTTGAAGTTTTTCTCTTTTCAGCCATAGGTTCACAAAGATGTCCTGTACGATATCTCTCGCCTGGTCCTCGTCCCGGAGTTTTTTGTAGGCATGCGTGTAGATAAGGTAGAAATACCGGTTATAGATCTCGTTATAGGCGGCATGGTCCGACCTGGTCAAAAGATCGACGAGTGTATGGTCTAAAAGGGTTTTGTAACTGGCCATCCGCTAACACCTCCTTATCAGTTGTGGAAGCCTCAGCGTTGACGCAAAAACAATAGGGCCGGAAACCCACCTGTCATGTCTCGTGGCTCTGGTAAACCAAACCTCCTTAGAGGCTGTCTCCATGACATAAGCGAGCTCCGGCCCTATAGATATATAGGGTGCGGAACCACACTTACCGTCGCAGACTAAAATTTACCAGATTTTCGAGGCGAGGCTTGTATGCAGTCCTATGCTTGCTTTATTAAGTTGAGCAAAGGTATGCTATCTAAAATTATTAATGCCAAGATAAGTAAAATGTGATATATATGTCACCTTTGGCGACATTTTTTTGTATCTTTTTATAGCTGGATGGCGGGTGAACCTAATATTTCAGCAATTGAGCAGTATGTGATTGATTTCGTGATCAAATTACGGCACAAGCACAAATTAAGGCAGGAAGATATTGCTATAATATTGGATGTAGATCGAACCTTTATCACCAATGTTGAAAATATAGAAAAGCCGGCTAAGTATAATTTATCGCATATTGATAAGCTGGCAGATCATTTCCATCTTTCCCCAAAAGACTTTCTTCCCGATAAACCGCAAAATTATATTTGATCTGGGCGTTCCCTTCGGTCAGGCTCTTGTTACAAGTCCTCGTTCCTGCGGGCTTTTCACGCCGATCCTTAACGCGTTTTCCTTAATTGAAGATGTCTTACGAGTAAATTAGAAGCCTCCTCCCAATTATCTTTGTTTATTAAAGATGAATTCAATGATCATTGAACTGAAGTTTATAAAATGTCAATTGGAAAGTAATAATAAATAGTTATCCTTTATTTAATTGACTAAATAATGTTCAAGTTGCTAATCGCTAGTGCGCTTGTGTCAAATGCTTTGATGCCCATATTAACTTGATGCGGGGATAGAAGTTGAACCATTGCAAGAAGAGACGACCGAATTCGATGTGTATATATCGACTTTAAAGTGTTGTTGAATGTTGATGATGAATAAAAGGGTAACGCCTGTCGTATATAATGTTCAAATCAATCGCCGGTATCAGTTCAAACCAGCCAGGCCCAACCAACTTTTCGCAAACCAGTTTTAGGCGATACAGATAATCACGCTTACGTTTGGCTTCGACCTTAAGTGGGTTCTCTTGGACTTATTTTTGCTTCTCTTTCTTGCCATTGGTTGAAACTAGGCTATTACAAAAATAAGATGTATTTATAAATCTGCACATCGTTTAATAATTGGTTTACAGATCTTTTAAGCGTCGAGATACCCATAACTGATGATACTCGTTCAAAACTATTAACAGTGTTAAAAAAAATAACAACCAGCTTGAATTGCTATTAAGTAGCTTTGTAACAATTAATTATTTAATCCTAACCCTGTTACTGCACATTGTGCCATAAATATTATTACCGATGATCGAAGATAAAATATCTCAACAGTCCGACGCGGACATCCCGGAAAAGATATTCAAGCAATTTATTGATGAATTAAGAGGAGAAGACTTACCACCTTTTATTGCTGATAATCTTGAGCAAGTGTTATTGACCGACGGTATTGTTAATGAAACGAATTAACGCGATGCTATTACTATAAAAGAAAAAAATGATAAAGGTCAAAAGTCTTAAAATAGTAGAGTTTAGAGGCATTAGAGACCTTGAAATCGACTTTAATTCTAAAAACTTTGCTGTTTCCGGACGCAATGGTACAGGAAAAAGCGGTATTGTTGATGCACTGGAATTTGCTTTGACTGGCAGCATTTCTCGTCTTGCTGGTGCAGGAACAGGTGGCATATCTTTAAAAGAACATGCTCCACACGTAGACTCGCGAAAAAAACCTGCATCATCAAAAGTTATTGTTAAAGTACATTTATCCGAGATAAACAAAGAAGTTACCATCGAAAGGTGCGTTTCAAACCCCGATGAACCTACAGTCGTTCCCTCGTCCCCTGCAATACTGGGTGCCATTAAGGAAGTTAGCAGACACCCGGAATTTACGCTATCGCGACGAGAACTGATCAAGTACGTGCTAACAGGTCCTGGAGAACGGGCAAAAGAAATACAGGCATTGCTCAGGCTGGAGAAAATTGAACAGGTGCGCACGCTGCTCCAAAAAATTGCTAACGCAGACAAACGTGACATTTCACCATTGGCCACTATCCGAGATCAAGCAAAGCAACACCTACTTACCTCGCTTGGCCTTACATCAGCGAACACAGAGCAAATCCTTAAAATTGTAAACGAAAACCGCAAACAACTAGGACTTTCGGAACTCACAGAATTTAATAGTACAACTTCCTTCCGTGAGGGTTTAAACGTTACTAAGCAGGAACAACAAAGTGTTATTTCTAAAGTAACTGCTTTAGCAAATTTGGCCAACTTGCGACAGCAATTAAAATCCTACAATGAGGGAGCTCTAACAGACGCTTTTGACGAAGTCATCGAAAGAATTGAGGTTTTGAACGTAGACAAAGAACTGCTCAACAGCCTTAATAAAGAAAACTTTTTGAAAACCGCCCTCGCCCTGGTTGAGGATGAACATTGTCCCGTATGTGATACAATATTTGAAACACTGGAATTAAAGGCTATTATCGAAAAGAAATTGCGTGACCTGAAAACTGTTGCTAACCAGCGCAAGGAGATCGAAGATGAATTGGTTTCATTTAAAATACAACTCGATCAGCTTATTTATCAGCTACAACAAATTAAAGGCTATGGAGCATTACTAATTCCGAAAGTTGAGATTACCGCTATTGAGCAATACCTAGTCGCTTTACAAAAAAAGACTAAAGCCATTGCCGCATTTTTGCCTATAGAAGATTTAATTAGTGAATTGGGCGATTATGGTTCAGCTCCTGTGGAACTTGAACCCGTTATAGTTGCGCTCGAAAATGGTGTTAATAACATACCAGAACCATCCAAACAGGATGCTGCTAAAGAGTTTTTGATACTTGCAAACGAAAAACTAGACGCTTACCGTTCGGCCGCTGCAACTCATAAACACGCTGAAGAGAAAGAAAAAAGAAGTGCTTCCATATCAAAGAAATATGGAGATGTGGTTACTTCGGTATTAGAGCAATTATACAAGGATGTTGAAGCGAAATTTGCTGAATATTACCGTTTTATTAACCAAGATGATGAATCAGCCTTTACCGCACAGTTGACAGCATCAGCAGGTAAATTAGCTTTCAATGTAGATTTTTATGGCCGTGGATATTTTCCGCCGGGTGCATATCACAGTGAGGGACACCAGGATGGAATGGGGTTGTGCTTGTATTTGGCATTAATGAAACATTTGCTGGGAGATAAATTCACATTTGCGGTGTTGGATGATGTATTAATGTCGGTCGATTCGGGGCATCGCCGCGAAGTCTGCAAGCTCCTTAAAGAAAAATTTCCCAATACGCAATTCATCCTAACCACCCATGATAGTGTTTGGTTGAAGCATATGAAGACCGCTGGCCTAATACAATCTAAATCATCATTACAATTCAGAAAATGGGACGTAGATAATGGCCCGAACCAATGGAATGATAAAGATGTATGGCAGGAAATAGAAAACCACCTGTCATTGAATGACGTGGGAAGTGCAGCCTACGTATTGAGAAATTACCTTGAGTACATGGCCACGGAACTTAGTCATAGACTGAGAACTCGAGTCGAATTTCGCGGCGATGCACAGTTCAGCCTGGGTGACCTTTTGCCACCAGCCACCTCTCAGTTTTCCAAATTACTTGGTGACGGTATTAAAGCAGCAAAATCCTGGCAAAAAATTGACCTGGAAGAACAACTTAAGCAGCGGAAAATTGCGTTCGATCGTTTGGTAACCAAATCTATGGTAGAACAATGGCAAACCAACTCTTCTATTCATTACAATGAATGGGTGAACTTACAGGCGTCTGAGTTTAGGCCCGTTGCAGCTGCTTTTAAAGGGTTAATGGAAGGTTTTTCTTGTACCGATATTGGGTGCGATTCAACGCTTTATGTGGTACCGGAGAAAGGTGAAAGGGAAATGTTGCGTTGTTCATGCGGCTCAGTAATGATCAATCTTAAAGTAAAATAGCGCCCATCTCTAAGTGAAAAAATATCAAAGTAAAGAAATAGGAATATCTGTAGTTAAGTCACTGTTTAGTGCTGTTCCTTGGGTTGGCGGTCTTCTAAACGAAGGTTTTTTTGATTACTGGGGGAGAGTGAAGCAAGGACGCCTGAATAATTTTACGCAAATGCTTGCTGAATACTTTTCTGAAAACCCGGATATCCAACCGGAAACAATCAGAACGGAAGATTTTTGTGACCTATTTGAGTCAGTGGTGCGAAAAGTTTTACAAACTAAATCAAAAGAGAAACACCTTCGTTTTCGCAGCATTCTCATTCACCAGATACATCATCCGAGTGCAGATGCAGGCAGCGTAGAAATTTGTCTGGAACTCATAGCAAGCTTGGATGAGGTCGCCATTTCTATTCTTAAAGCGCATTTGGAATGGCATAACGCCTACTATCCGATCAAAGCTGAACAGCAAAAGGTTTTGGACGATCTGGAAGCTCAAGGGAAAGAACTTAACGAGTTAAAAATCAACGCTGCCGTGAACCAAATGCGAATTGATGAATTGACAAAGGTGTATAACGAAAACCAGGAAATAAAGGAAGCTTACAATCAAAATATATTAACTCTTCAAACTTTCCGGGAAGCAAATTATTTCCAACTAACAGACGCTGAATATTTATATTATAAGCAATCGTTGTACGCTAAAGGATTATTGATCGACAAAGGAATGGGTACTTACAGTGGTAAGATATTTTACTATATGTGGCTCACGGAATTTGGTATACGGTTTCTTGAATTTATAGTATACAATTAATCTAAGACATTCATTTTTACGAAAAATCGTGCCCCAAACTAAATAATAACAAATTATAACACCACAGACAGATCGATGATACGGTTAACTTTGTATTACATAATTAATCAAGGCCCTCTGTTTAATTGGATGAATCCTTGTCCCAAAATTTTACTGATTTATAACGACCATCTTCTTTCCAAACCAAATATTTTTGTGTCCGCCTTAGAAAAAGAATATCTTTCTCAGTTTTCAAAGTCGTTCGTTTAAACAATTCAATAAACCAAATCATTTGATAACCGGAAGTTTCAAGTCCGCTGTCAATCTTATCCGCTAAAATAAAGGTAAGCTTTTGTTCATCTTTTGTTTCCAGGTCTTCAGTATTGGTTACGAAACCGATGGTTTGATCATCCTTGTCTTTTAGTCGCTTCCCTTTTAATTGCTCAATTCCGGTAATTTCCCGTACTAATTTGGATGGGAGAAAATAATACAGTTCATCGTTATTATCCGATTTTATAACCTTTATGATTGAATGGTTAAGCCAGCAATCTTCATCGTCAATAACCAATTCTGTCTTACTGCCATTTTCAACAAGGAATTTATTCGCAACGATATTACTGGGGTTTTGATAAAAACTTCCTGAAGTATGAGCGAATAAAGTATCTAAACCGCTTGTAAAATAAATAGTTTTTGGTGATTCTTTAATGACCTTCAAAAGATCATTAAACTCGGATGGTTTAATAAGGATAGCATTTGCGGTAAGCCTACCATATACAACGCCATTTTTATCTTCGAGCATAACTTCATTGTACAGGTGTGTCCAGTCTTTACCATTATCGTCCCTATGATTTAACCAAGACGGCAAATTCAGATGTGGCTTTCCATCGATCTCATGCCGGATATTTTCGGTAAGTGAATCATTCAAAGCAACCGTCTTAACGAGGTTTTCCGGGATCACCCAAACCGGCGGAGAAAAATCATAGTAATCATTTAAGAGATTACCGTTATGCATAATGCCTTCCGACGGGTTGGGCAAATTCGTTAGTGCGCTATAAGTTTCAACAAAATGGTTATGCTGAACTAATTTCAGGTGCTCAGAAAGATACCCCTGTAGATAATACACGGACTGCCACACGTATTTTTCGGCAAAATACATGATGATGCCTTTTTCACCATGTGAGGGTAAATGGGCCATTGTGCCGGTGGTGTCTTTAAACCCGAATTTTTCTCTGATCCAGGCAATGGCCGCACCACAAGCCCAAATATGTGGCGAGAGGTTATCCAAATTGTAATTCACAGCGTAATCTTTCAAAAAATGGATAGCATGACAGTCTTCTTCTTTGAAAACTTCTGCATTATAGCTGTCCTCTAAAAACGCTTTATAACCATCATCAATAACATACCAGGCCAGATCGCTGATAATGGGATAAAATTGCTCACCAGCTTTAGAGAGGACATCTTTCGCTAATGGAATGAACCTTACCTGGTCAAAATGTAACGGCCTTGCCTTTTGTGCACCTTCGCTGGTAAGCACCCCATTTTCAAAAGCCTTTTCTACAATACTCCTGAATCCTTCCCGTATACGGCTGCTGACAAAACGGTCGCGATTTTTAAAGATATGTTCGATAGCCCACTCCGCAATTATTTTGATATCATCCGCTTTTTTTAAGGTGTGGGCTAAACCAAGCGTTACAGAGGCAAGGTCTTCTATAGTTTGCGTATCATCCAGTTCTATCATCAGGGACAATAATTTTGTCCACTCTGTGATATTTAAATTTGCCCAGTTCAGTAACGATGACCTGATCTCCCGGCGAAAGCTTCGGTTCGGAGAAGATAAGCACCATGCATAAATCAAAGGCTCCTGGTCGAAAGTATCAAATGGATAAAGGGATGTATCATAGTTGGCAAACGGGTAAATAGCTGATTCTAAGCCAACATAGCTATCTTCATTTCTTTGGCGGCGATCTGCCCAAAGAAATTTATCACGTTCAAAAACCGTAGGAATAGCGATAAGTTTGCGATGTAACCACATCGCGTTAAAATACGTCCGTAATTTTGTTGCCGGCCTGATCAGTCTGATAAACAAGTTTTGCTGGTGCCAATGCCCTGATTGAAGCCACTGGGTTACTAATGCATCATACTGTTGACCGAGCGATTCGCTGGCCACCGCCAACACCACCATTTGTAATCCCGGAATGGAATTTGGTTCCAGGTTGTTAGACAGATAGCCGTTTTCGCCTACCAATTTTCCTGTTTTTAAGAAAACTCTTTTCAGGATAGCTTCTATTATCGTTTCATTGGGAAAAATGGCCTCGGGGTCTATACGGGGTGTGCTTCGCGGGGCAACCAAGCCGCTGATAATAATTTCAGGGATATGATCGATGCGGCCCTCGATTATGCTCTTGTAAATATTCTCTGTAATAACGTGCTCAATAATGGACTGGTATGACACATAATAAATGGTCTCATGCGTTTTGATAATATCGTCTACAGCCACATGCCCGGCGGTTAGTACCGCTCTGTCTGCCAGGAAATCAAGCATGTGTTCTAATTCAGAATAAGTGAGCGACGGGATTTCTTTGGTTAATATTCCTAACAGCGCTGTTCTTTCCAACTTGTTTTTATTATAAAATTGATTGGCAATTACAGTCAGCACATCGGACACCGGTGCCGAAGAATGCGAAAAACTCCTGTCGCTGCTGTTTTTAAATTCTTCATCTAATACGTTGATCTTCTTGATAAGCAGCGAGCGGAGGTCAGTATGCACATCTTCTCTTGTAGCAAGGTCTTTTCCCTGGTACAACTCGCTGAACAGTTTCAAAGCGTACAAACT
This sequence comes from Mucilaginibacter pedocola, assembly GCF_002013915.1. GTDB lineage: Bacteria > Bacteroidota > Bacteroidia > Sphingobacteriales > Sphingobacteriaceae > Mucilaginibacter > Mucilaginibacter pedocola. Next base: position 322,298 of record NZ_MBTF01000039.1, on the reverse strand, counting down.
CTCGATACGAGCCATTACCGATTCACTGACATTCCGAATATTGAAATGTTGCGGGCTAAAATATATCTGTGCTGCATCCCAAACAGATACATCGCCATCGTCCGGCAGAATAACATGTTCAAAGGGAACGTCCTCGGAAAGCCTTTCATGATCGTTGAAGTATCCACGGGCTGAAAATAGAAACCTTAATCTTGGATATTCTTTAACCAAATTCTCCGTGTCATTGATACGGTCATACCAATTTACCCAGTGGTTCACATCTTCCTCCAACCCATCAACAGCGATGAGTACAATTGCCGTCTTTTTCTTATTGGGAGCTTCGAGTGCGAGCCTGCGCATTTCAAGGATTGCTAAAGCCTCCAGTGCAATAAAAAGTTCGTCAGCATTTCTTTCCGGGTATTCCAATGCCGCAGAAAGTATTTGTGTCCAGTTGTTACAGGGCGTGCCTTTCGCCGGCGTTATCAGGGCTGGTTGGTTACCGGCAAGGTGTTTTGAAGTGCAAAACGCCAGTCCTTGCGTTTTGCCCGTACCGGGGCCACCAAAAAGAATCTTAATTTTGCGCTTTAAATGGTCGCTCAATGCTGTCAAATATTGCGTTACGTGAATTTTGTGAATTTCATCAAGCGCATCAGATAGTTTTTTGACCAATGGCCGCTGGACATTGGTTGGCCTGTTACGGTCTAAAGCCAATTTTAAATTCCAAACGCCATATTCCGGCAAGGCCTTCAACTGAACTTCCTCTTTGTTTTTTTCAGTTGCATCCTTTAAAAGCATGATGTTGGCCTGGTGTTCCCCGAAACTGATGATTACATTTTCGAGGCCTTGTTTTAGCTGCTCGTCGTCTTCGACCGTGGGAATATAATGCTTGATTAAATCCTCAGCCTGGCTTAACCGCGTGGAGAGTTTATCCAGTTTCAGATTTAAATCTTCTTTAAAATCATCGCCCAGACATAATTCGTCGTAATGCGACGCAATAACACCCTCTGCATTTAGATCAGGGACATACCGCGCTTTTAGCCAGGCGTGTTTTTTTTGATTTGAAAATTTGCTTCTGAGCTTCTCTAAGGTCAAAAAGTTCCTTCCAAACCAGTAAGGTTCGATGAACTGGCAATCAGGGTTTTCTAATTGTTCAAGTAGTTGGTTACTAAACCACCAGGTTATTTTGAGATCAGGATATGTTTTTTTGACGGTTGCTTCCATGGCCTCAATCCGCTGCTGCTCATCATTAGCTGTAATCTTTTTGCCTTTAGTGCTTTTTTTAGCATTGATTTTTTTAGGCAGACAAATTATATACTCAATGATCTCAGGGCGTATTTTCAAAGCGGTTAAAATGGATGCTTTTATTTTACCAATCTGGCCGGCAGTAAGTGCGGTGCGGAACCATTTCGCCTGTAAACCAATCGTGCCATTTTGAACTACACCGTAAGCTTCTACACCACCATCGCCTCCAGCACCTGATATTGCAAAGAACTCGGATAATTCACTTTTATAAAATCGACGCAGGTGATGCTCAAAGATCTGAATACAAAATGCTTCAAAAGCATCTTCATAACTATCATTGTGCGGATTAAAGGCATTCCAGTTCATTTTTTAAAGATAGCTAACATAAGGCTCTTGAAAAAATAAAGCGTCTAAAGGCTACGGTGTAAACCTTTCATAGTCGAGGAATTTGCTATGAATGAGAATCATTACAGAGTTTTGCGATTTAATAGTAGAAAATATCCAAAAAATAGTAAAACTGTTATATAATAGATAACTGAACATTATCACCTTACTATTTAATTTATAACGTATGCATAAATTACCAGCAGAATTAATGTTTTTCGCGTGTCTATCCGGGCTGTCCACGTAATATGCCATCATCGAAACATTAACGGGCTTTGATGCAGAAAAGCAGGTCGACATATCGATAGCATCGGGCAGGCAGGGGTCTTAACTGGTGAACTTTTGTCATTCAAGCCTTGCGTTTGCGGAACAACAAATCAGTGCGATACCTTATCTCAGCCTCTGAATCCTGCCGAATTATTGCTCGGTCCTATCATAAGGATTATATATTTATATACCTAGTGTGGCTGCCGAGATCGAAGATCTGTCATTTTAAAACTGAAAAAATTTCATTTGGCCTGCAATTTTTTCAGTGGTTAGCCGATGTTTTGCACATTGGCACAGCGCTTGATCGTTCTTTACCAGTTTAATTAATTATAAGTTTTGATCATTATTAAATTAAGGAGGAAAGACCTATGACACTGGTTAAATTCAATTCTGACAAACGTAACAATGGTTCATTAATGCCAGGCTTTAATGACGTGTTCGATTCCATCTTCAACGACACCTTTTTTAATGACCGCCTGACCAGCCGGGTGCCTGCGGCGAACATCAGTGAGACCGAGGATCATTTTCATGTGGAACTTGCCGCGCCGGGCCTGAAAAAAGAGGATATCAAGCTGAACCTTGACCGAAATGTACTGAGCATCTCGGCAGAGCAGCGTACTGAGAATGGCGATCAGCAAAAGAACTACAGTAAACGCGAATTCAGCTACGCATCCTGGGTGCGTTCCTTTACGCTGCCTGAAAGCGCGGATGCCGAAAACATCGAGGCTGCTTACACGGACGGTGTATTAAAGGTCGATATCGCGAAACGCGAAGAAGCTAAAATGGTGCGCCGCCAGATCGAGATCAAGTAAAATTAAGTGTATCGTTTATTGAGAGGCCCTGCTTGCGGGGCCTTTTTATCATTAATAGCTTATGGAAGATCGGTTCTCTTTATTGCTCAGTTTAAGAACACCGGACAGTTTTATGGTATTCGGTGAATTCGGGATCGGCGATGACCCGCTGGCGGCAGCGGTTCTGTTCGACAGCTTACAGGGGAACGAGGCCCCGTCCGGAACGGCTCTGTTACATGTCGACCTGATGGAAAAAGATGGCTTGCTGCCGGTGAAAGTGCGGACAAAATGCTGTTGCCTAAACGAACTGGCCGCTAATTGCAAATTGATCACCCGCGAGGTTTTCCGCCAAAAAAATCTGAAGGCATATGAAGAATAAAAAGATCATGATACAGGCTTTAGTGATCGCGCTCGTGATCATAGGGGCCGTATGGGAGCTTACGGGCTTTATCTCCGGACATGGCCCTTCAGAAAACGCCAAACAATTGCGGGCCGCTGCCATTGTATGCTGGCTGGCCAATATACTGTTCCGCAGGCCGCAGGATGATGATGACTGGGCAGGCCAATATTAATAAAAAGCAGCCCTTAACGGCTGCTTTTTATTTGGTACTAAGTTTGAAAACTGTGCTATTAGGCATCTGAAAATCCGGATGCTCAATTATTTTCAAGCCCGCGGCCGGTTTTGTGCTGTAATTCCTCGATACGTTTAGAAGCTTCGGCCTTGGTCAGGCTTTCATCGAACGCTTCCCCTGCTTCTGTGCTCAGCGTGGTCAAATAGGAATGCTGGGCACCGGTCATCTTTTCATCTCCGGTCGTCCAGTTGTCCGGATCTTTAATGGTATTTGAACCTTGGTTCGGTGTTTCATTTGTGAGGCCCTCATCATCCCTGAAAAGTTTTTCCTCCTTATCGTTGCTCGGTATCATGGCTTGCTAATTTATTTAGTAACAATGATCCGGCAGTTGAGTTTTAAAAAAATGCAGGCCTGTTCATCAAACATTACTTCGTGGCGGATGCACGGTCTTTCAGGCCAGCCGTCGGGTATCAATAGCCGGGACCCACTCCTCATGCCCGCAGCGGTCACAAGCTGTCGCCTTGCTCAACTTCGAGACCTTACCGCAAAAGGTACATGCATATGCTCCGCGCTTGACGATGTGCTTTGTGCGCTCGCTATAAGGCTTAGGGAGAACAGGCAGGCCAGGCCTGACATCCTCATCGCTGTAATAGTAAAAACTGACCTGCCCGTTAGTTTCCAGTAGGGCGATACGGACCTGGCCGACATGTTCGATGCTGGCCGCACGCATCTCGGCAAAGAACTCGTCTTTCGCAAAAGCCTTGTGGCTTTCTTCTTCCATCGTGAACATCCCATCCTCTATGATGTACATAGGGTCGCCCTCCAATAAGCTTTCTATTTTTTCGTTACGGGCAGCAAAATAGGTCAATAACCGGTACACCCCGAGGATCAGGGCAAAGACCAGTAATGACGGGAGGATCGCCATGTCCTTATTGAACATGGGGTCGCCGGCGGCTGAACCCAGCGCGATGATGATAGCCACCTCGAAGATCGTGAGCTGCCTGACCCCTTTCTTGCCAGAAAGCCTTAACAGCAGCAATACAAAGAGGAACATGAGTACCGTCCTGATCGCGATCTCCAGGGCATAGGGAAGATCGAGGTCATTGATAAAAATGGTGTGCCAGTCTATAGCCATTTGAACAGAGATCATTTTATAGGAACACGGCATACCGGTTTTTGTTATGACCGGTCAGCAGAAATGACGCTCAGTGCCTGGCCACTTTAAAAATATCGTTCTCATGTCTTTTTCCGGAATACCTTTAGCGCCCTGGATCTGTATTTCATGCTGAAAAACCGATCTTGTGACAATTGGCTATTGGCAGGACGAGGCACCGGCTGATGTGCCCGAAAATTACTTTGAACATTTCGGCCTGCAAATAGACCAACAGAACCCCGCAACAGGCCGAATAGAAATTTACCCTTAACTAAAAAAAGAGGTGCTGTAGTATGAATTTTACTAAACCATTTAAACAGCAAATGCGTACTTAGGAAATACCAAGTTTCGAAACTTAGAACCTGCTTCATTATTTTTTATGCCATATAACGGATACATCATCGCCGAAGCCATACGCCAGAGGAGGCTCAAAGTAAATTACTCACAGGAGTATGTGGCCCAACAACTCGGCATATCTCAAAATGCCTATAGTAAATTTGAATTGGGCCAATGTAATATCACGCTGATACGAGCCTTACACGTCTGTGAAATTTTGGGCATCGGCCTCGACGAACTCTTGCTGCCGGTATTAAAAGTTGCCTGAAATAGTAGCTATCTTGACATCTGGCCGCTTTTTGTTTTAATTCAAAACATCTGTGACAGGTGATCCGGTTGCCGGTCGATCGTGATAAGGGCGGCCTAAAAACCAAATATAAATTATATAGCTTTAAGGTAGCGTTGCAGTACGCGAAGGGACGAGCAGTGTAACACCTTTTCATCGATCCTATAACAAGATCATCTATGGCCGTTTACTGATACACATTATCACCAAAAAAGTTGCTTTTGTAGTTGAACCACTCAAACATTTGCCATATTTCCGGCGTTTACCACGGCGTGCGCATAATTTCTATTATTTAACTTAAGATCTATAAAAATTGTCTGCAGCGTCCTATACTTTCCTTAACGGTGGCGGCCAGGCCGGTGGCCTGATCAGGGCGATGGATTGGACCGCTACGGCTATTGGCTCGCCGGAGCAATGGCCCGACAGCTTAAGGTCAGCGATCAGTATCAGCCTTAATTCCGGATTTCCGATCGCGATCTATTGGGGGCCGGAATTTACCCTGCTATACAATGATGCCTGGAGTTCCATTCCAGGGGATAAGCACCCCTGGGCCTTGGGTAAACCGGGTGCCGTAGTGTGGCCGGAGATCTGGGACGGGTTGAAGGACCAGTTCCATGCAGTTCTGAAGACAGGGGAGTCGATCAGGCAACCTGATGCCCTGTTGTTAATGAACCGTTACGGCTATAAAGAGGAGTGTTATTTCGATTATACGCTGTCACCCATCGTAGCTCCGGATGGCAGTGTCGGCGGCGTGTTCAATGCCGTTATCGAAACGACCTACCGGCATATCAACGAACGCCGGAATGCGCTTTTGCTTTCTTTTTGGGAGAACCTGAACCGGTCGGACAGTGTTGCCGAGGCGGCCGAACTGATCTGCGCGATCCTGGGCCTTGCAACTGATGATATCTGTTTCTGTGCGCTTTTTTCGGGCAGCGGGCCCGAAGGCCATCCCGTATCGCTAAGCGGGCATCTGTCGATCCCTGAAGAAAGCTTACCCTTTATTTCCTCGCTGATAGAAAGTACGGCGTTTTCGGGAATACCATTAGCCGTCAATGACCTGGATGCGTGTTTGCCCGGGCCTATAATGAGTTCATATAATGAGCCGGTCAAAGAAGCGGTTATCGTGCCTATTTCCAACGGCGACACGCGGCTCAGGGGCCATATGGTATTGGGCGTTTCCCCCCGCAAACGCCTCGATGATGACTATATGCAATTCATGGAGGCGGTGGGCCGGCAGGCGGGTACGATCCTCAATAATGCCTATGCGAAAGAGATCAATGAGGCTTACCTGCGGGAGCAGGCCCTGAACGAGGAACTTGGTGCAGCGAATGAAGAGCTCACGGCCACGAATGAAGAATTGCATCAGGCCCAGCAGCGGTTGAATGGCCTCACCGATGAATTAGAGGCCCGGGTCCTTGAACGCACCCGGGAACTGGAAGAAAGCTATGAAGAACAGCAGGCGTTGAACGAGGAGATCAACGCCGCCAATGAGGAACTGACCTCGGCGAACGAAGAACTCGCGGCCACGAATGAAGAGTTAGGCGAAACACAAAAACATTTGCAGCGTACGCTTGCCGGGCTGGCGGAAAGTGATGAGCGGTTCCGGAACCTGGTCAGGGATGCCTCGGTCGGCATTATCCTGGTCACCGGAAAAGACCTTACGACACTTATCGTCAATGATACTTACGCGAGGCTGATCGGCCGTACGGTAGCGGAATTAGAGAACAGGCCGCTCTTCGATATCATACCGGAAACTGCAAGTACCTTCAGGCCTGTGATAGAAAGGGTGCGTGACAATGGGGAGCCGCTTTACCTGGCCGATCAACCATATATGGCCTACAGTAACGGCGGCATGATCAATGGCTTTTTGAATGTTACTTATCAACCCTACCGCGAATCCAGTGGCCAGGTGACCGGCGTCATGGTGTTATGCCAGGACGTGACCGAGCAGTTCATCAGCAAGCGTAAATTGGAGCTAAGCGAAGAGCGCTTCCGTTTTATGCTCAATGCGATACCTCAGCAGGTCTGGACCGCGACCCCTGACGGCGCACTGAATTACGTGAACGAGGTGGTCGCCGGGGATTTCGGCGAGGACGGGGCCGCGATCGTTGGGCAGGGTTGGCAGAAATTCATACATCCTGATGACGTAGCGGCTACGCTGAGTATGTGGGAAAAGGCATTGGCCAGCGGCCGGGAATACCAGGTCGAGTTCCGTTTGAGGATGAAGAACGGTAATTACATCTGGCACCTCGCCCGTGCAGTACCCTACCGGGAAAATGGCAAGATCGTCTCCTGGCTGGGTACTAATACTAATATCGAGATCCAAAAAAGTAATGAGCAAAAAAAGGATGAGTTCTTATCGATCGCGAGCCATGAACTGAAAACACCCCTTACCAGTATCAAGGCCTTTAACCAGATCATGCGCCGGATGAATAAAGCGGAGAACCTGGGCACTTTCTTGGAGAAATCGAGCCATCATATATTCCGATTGGAGAAACTGATCAATGACCTCCTTGACGTGACGCGGATCAATGCAGGCAAGATGGTTTACGATATCCAGCCGTTCAGCTTCAGGGAAATGCTGCTGGAATCTATCGAGAGTGTGCAGTTGAAAAGTGAACGGCACGCGATCATTTTAGAAAAGGCAGATGATGTGGACTTTTCCGGCGACAGGCTCCGGCTGGAACAGGTCATGAACAATATCCTGACTAATGCTGTCAAGTATTCTCCCGAGGCCACCCGGGTCGTCGTTAACGCAACGGTGCAGGATCACGGTATCGTTGTTTCCGTTCAGGATTTTGGGATCGGGATCGCCAGAGAACATATCGAACATCTTTTTGGCCGGTATTACCGGGTCGATAACACGGCGATGCGCTTCGAGGGCCTGGGGCTTGGGCTCTATATATCCTCGGAGATCATCAAACGCCACAATGGTACTTTATGGCTAGAAAGTGCCGAAGGCGAAGGTTCTACCTTTTTTTTCCGGTTGCCCCTCCAAACCAATGAGGAAGATCGTATCACGGAGTCTGAGGGTTATTATAACGACCGGTCGATAACCATCGAACATAATGTGGCACTCTCCAGGCTGGATGTTGACTGGAAAGGTTTCCAAACCGTTGAAAGCGTGCAGCGGGGCGGCATGAAAATGTTGGAAATGCTGAAGAGGGCCGGGGTCAGTAAAGTACTGAATGACAATACTCACGTTCTGGGAAGCTGGTCAGAGGCGTCTGACTGGGCCGCACAGGTCTGGTTCCCGCAAATGGCCGCAGCCGGCCTGAGATATTTTGCGTGGGTCTATTCGCCCAGCACATTCAGCCGGATGTCCGCAGAAAAAGCTGCTGATACCACGCCGGGACTGGTCGAGACGCGATTCTTTGGCGATCCGGAAAGCGGTGCTGCCTGGCTCGAAGAGAAAGCGTAACTGTTCATAACGAGAAATATTCAAGCCACTAGTCGGTCAACTGGTGGCTTTTTTTATTGATGTCCCTGACATGATGAAACCTTAACGCGGTTCAGAATACCATCCGCCGTAACCACACATCAGTGGGAAGACATATCTTGCGCTTAAAATCACGACCAGGCCAAGCCATAGCCTTGGTTTATTTTCTTTTGTAAGCCCTTTCGGCAGCAGGATGCAGGAGAATACAAGGGCGTGAAAAAATAAAACGAATAAGATGATGCTTTTGAAGCTAAAGTTAAATGACATGCAATGCTTGTGGTCGGCCTGAAAATATTGACTCGATCTGAAGTTGTAGGCTAGTATTTGCTAATTGAGGGGCGAATTATTGTCAAATAAATATCATTTTGGTTTAATTTAATACTAAATTATTATTTATAGAACAATTATATACTAAAATTGCTTTCTCAATAAAAACTTAGTGGATACATCAAAGGTCGCGGTCATCGGTTCCGGTTTTGCAGGTTTAAGCGCAGCAGCATATTTGTCCCGTGCGGGATACCGGGTCGATATATTTGAAAAAAATGAAAGCAGCGGCGGCCGTGCCAGGCAAGCTTCTCAGCAGGGTTACATCTTTGATATGGGCCCGAGCTGGTATTGGATGCCCGATGTTTTCGAAAGATTTTTTGACGATTTCGGTTATCGCCCGGGAGATTTTTATGAATTAAAAAGGCTGGACCCCGGTTTCGTGATGGTATTCCCTGAAAATGAGGCGCTGGCGATCCCTGACAGATCTGACGAACTATATACACTATTCGAAAGTGTGGAGGCCGGAAGCGCTGAAAAATTACGGGCCTTTTTAAAAGAAGCTGCTTACAAGTATAAAGTCGGTATGGATAAGCTCGTCTACAAACCGGGCCTCTCTTATTTTGAATTCATCGATCTGGACCTTTTTAAGGGGATCTTTAAACTACAGGCCTTTACGAATTTCCGTGATCACGTACGCAAGTATTTTTCACATCCAAAGTTGATCGCGTTGATGGAGTTTCCCGTGCTTTTTCTAGGTGCCATGCCCGAAGATACACCTGCATTGTACAGTCTGATGAATTACGCAGGCCTGCAATTAGGTACCTGGTACCCAATGGGAGGGTTTGGAAAAGTGTCTGAAGCTATGAGAACCATATGTGAACGCCAAGGTGTTCGTTTCTTTGAAAATGAACCGGTGACATCATTGACGGTATCAGGACGAAAGGTCTCCACCGTGCGAACTCCATTAAGGGAGGCCGGTTATGATGGCGTCCTTGCAGCAGCAGATTATAACCACATCGAACAGCGATTGCTTCGGCCGGAACACCGTAATTATGCTGCTGAATACTGGGACAGCCGGGTGTTAGCACCTTCAGCGCTGATCTTTTACCTGGGCCTGTCATGCAGGGTAGATAAACTGGCACATCATACCCTTTTTTTTGACACCAGCCTCGAAAAACACGCGCATGAGATCTATAAGCGCCCCCAGTGGCCGTCAGATCCGCTTTTTTATGTTTGCTGCCCGTCCCGTTCTGACGATACGGTCGCACCTGTCGGACATGAGAATGTATTTATCCTGATGCCCCTGGCACCCGGCCTTGATGATAACGTGGCGCTTCGTGAGCGCTATTTTGAGAAGGTCATGGACCGTTTAGAGCGTTATGCAGGTTTGCCATTACGCGATAAAGTAGACTATAAAAGATCTTATTGTGTAAACGATTTCAAGGCCGATTATCATGCTTATAAAGGTAATGCCTATGGCCTGGCAAACACCTTAAGGCAAACCGCCAACCTTAAGCCTGCGATCAGGAATAAACATATTGATAACCTTTTTTACGCAGGCCAGTTAACCGTACCCGGCCCTGGCGTGCCGCCATCGATCATCTCTGGAAAAGTCGCTGCCGGGCAACTGATCAAATACCTCAAGCAAAAGAAATGAAAGAACGGTTCGATAAATTATCAGCGCATTGCAGCCGTGCAACAACCCGGCTCTACAGCACGAGCTTCTCACTTGGGATCTATTTCCTGGGTCAGGATATCCGCGAGCCTGTCTACGCGATATATGGATTTGTCCGGCTTGCTGACGAGATCGTCGATAGTTTTCACGACTATGATAAAAAGACGTTATTGTCGGAACTGCGCGCGGATTGCTTTCTGGCGATCGAACGCGGGATCAGCGTCAACCCAGTATTGAATTCCTTTCAGATGGTCGTTAATCAGTACCGCATACCTCACGAACTGATCGATCAGTTCTTAAAAAGCATGGAAATGGACCTGGATGAACAGGTATATACGCCGGACAAATACGAAGAATACATTTTAGGCTCCGCGCAGGTGGTCGGGCTGATGTGCCTTCAGGTCTTCACGAACGGTGACCCTGAAGATTACGGGCGGTTAAGGGAAGCGGCAATGAAACTGGGCTCTGCCTTCCAGAAAGTTAATTTCCTGCGGGACTTAAAGGCGGACCATATCAGCCTGGGACGTACCTATTTCCCCGGAGTAAATATGTCCTCGTTCTCTGACTTAGATAAAAAAGCGATCGAGAGAGATATTGAAGGCGAATTTAGGGATGCTTTACGCGGGATAAAGCTATTGCCTCGTTCCTGCCGCAAAGGCGTGTACCTGGCCTATGTTTATTATCTTAAACTTTTTAAAAAGATCACCTGCCTTCCGCCTGACCAATTGATGAGCACAAGGATACGTGTTTCGAACAGCCGCAAGCTTTGGTTAATGGCAGATTCGCTGGTGAGGATAAATTTGAATGTGTTATGAAATTGATCTTATTTTCAGTTTTCCTGTTAAGTGGGTTGATGTGGTCCCAGCCGGCTGATATTTCAAAGGTCCGCCAGCTATACCAACGTGCGGCTATTTCGGCAACCGACGCACGCATCCTTAAAAATTTATTAGTAGATGTCGACAGCAATTCCACGCCTTCCTTGTATTGTTATAAAGGCGCAGTTGAAATGGTGCAGGCTAAATATAGTATAAATCCCATGGTTAAACTGGAAAGCTTCAGCCGTGGAAAAGCCTGGATCGAACACGCGATCAGCAAGGATACGGCTAACTTAGAAATGCGGTTCATCCGGTTCTCTATCCAAAGCAACCTACCGGCTTTCTTAAATTATCGGGCAGCCACTGGTATGGACCGGAGGTTCTTATTAGAACACCTTCAGGTAACCCCTGATACCGAATTGAAAACCATGATCGTTAACTATTTAAAGACCTCTGCAAATCTTACAGCTGCGGAATTGAAAGGGCTAAGCAATTGATAGAAGAAGTGATGCTGGTGGATCATGATGATCAACGAATCGGAGTAATGGAAAAGATGGAAGCCCATCTTAAGGGAGCGTTACACCGTGCTTTTTCCATCTTCGTGTTCAACAGTTCCGGGAAGTTGCTGTTACAGCAAAGAGCATTGGAAAAATACCATTCCGGCGGCCTTTGGACCAATTCCTGCTGCGGCCACCCGCGGCCGGGAGAAGATGTTCTGGATGCCGGTAAACGGCGATTGATGGAAGAAACAGGGCTAACTTGTGAATTGGAAGAATTATTCACTTTCGTTTACCGCCATGAATTCCCTAATGGGCTGACCGAATACGAATATGACCATGTGCTGATCGGTTTTAGTGACGAAGCCCCCCGGCCTGATCCCGCAGAGATCGCAGATCACTGCTATCAAGACCCGGAAAAACTGTCGGTAGCTTTAAAAGAACAGCCGGAACTTTACACCGCCTGGCTGCAAATATGTTACGACCGGGTACTGGAAACATTTAAACAAAAACAAGGCGCATGAACTGGCTGATCTATACTTTGACCGTTTTGGCGGCCTTCCTCGGAATGGAAGGTGTGGCCTGGGTAACCCATAAATATATTATGCATGGGCTTTTCTGGACATTGCATCGCGATCACCATCACAAAGAGCATTTTGATTTCCTGGAGCGGAACGACCTGTTCTTCCTGGTCTTCGCGATCCCGGGTATCGCTGCGCTGGCAGTTGGAACCCTATCCCATTTGCCGCTTTGGACCTGTATCGGTTCAGGGATCACGCTTTACGGCGCATGTTACTTTTTCATTCATGACCTGTTCATCCATCAGCGTTTGAGGGTATTACGGAATTCTAATAACCCTTATCTGAAAGCGATCAGGCGGGCGCATAAAATGCACCATAAGCACTTGGGGAAAGAAGATGGGGAATGTTTCGGAATGTTATGGGTGCCGCTGAAATATTTTAAGGAGGTCAAAAAGGAGAAAGCCATATGAGATTCACTTATTTGCTGATCGATTTTTTTTCATTCCTCTTTCCGTTTTTGTTCTCTTTTCACCCCCGGCTGAAGTTTTACAAAAAATGGCACGCACTATTCCCGGCTATGATCATCACCGGGGCGCTTTTTATCTGCTGGGACATTTATTTTACGCACCTGAAGGTTTGGGGTTTCAACCCCGATTACCTGACCGGGCTTTTCGTTTTCAATTTACCATTAGAAGAAGTATTGTTCTTTTGGTGTATTCCTTATGCCTGCGTATTTACCTATGCCAGCTTACCTCAAAAAGGGTTCGGTAAAACAGCCGAACTGCTGCTCAGTATACTGCTCGTTGTAAGCTCCATATTGTTGTCCGCCTTCCATTATAAGCAACTGTACACCGCCTCAACTTTTGCGGCATTGGGGATACTGATATTTGCAGCGCGCTTTGTGCTGCATGTTTCCTGGTTATCCCGCTTTTACCAAACCTATCTGCTGCTCTTACTTCCTTTCCTGCTGGTCAATGGTTTGCTGACCGGTACGGGGCTTGCCGCCCCCGTTGTTTGGTATGACACCAAACAGATATTCGGCCTGCGCGTCCTTACTATCCCTGTTGAGGATGTATTCTATGGCATGTCCCTGGTGCTGCTCAATTTGATGATTTATAACCAGATACTTCAAACGCAATACCGTCAGGCTAAGAAAGACAGGAAAGCATTATTAATAATGGCCTAATTAAAAATACATGTTAACAGAAGATACGATTACAGAAAATGAACGATCTATCGCATTCGATACGCCGCTAAGGACCGATGCCTTTGAACTCGATGATGATGCTAAAATGAAGTTGATCGAACATCACTTCGCCGGGATCATGCAGGCCCTCGGGCTGGACTTGGCAGATGACAGCTTACGCGATACGCCCAGACGCGTGGCCAAAATGTATGTGAAGGAAATTTTTAGCGGGCTTGACCCGGCCAATAAACCGGTGCCGGCCTTGTTCAAGAACCCTTTTCAATACGGGCAGATGCTGGTGGAGCGGAACATCGCCGTGTTTAGCAACTGTGAACATCATTTTGTCCCTATTACCGGTAAAGCCCATGTCGCTTACATCAGTAACGGGCAGGTGATCGGCCTGTCCAAATTGAACCGCATCGTGCAGTATTGCTCCCAGAGTCCGCAATTGCAGGAAAGGTTGACCATCCAGATCGCCATGATGCTCAAGGAAGCACTGGAAACGGATGATGTGGCTGTCATTATTGACGCCCACCATCATTGTGTCTCCAGCCGTGGCGTTAAGGATACCGACAGCATGACGCTCACCGCGGAGTACAGCGGAAAGTTTTTAGAACCGGAGACGAAGAAAGAATTTTTGAGTTATATCAACTTATGAACTTTGAAGGAAAAAATATTCTGATCGCCGGTGGGAGTTCCGGTATCGGCCTGTCACTCGCCAACCTGCTGAGCGAGCTGGGTGCCCGGGTTTATGTCGTATCCAGGACGGTATCGCCGGATTGGCGGGAAGGTATGCACCACCTGCCTTTAGATATTACCGGCGATCTTGATGCAATACCTGGTTTTCTACCGGAAACATTGGACGGTTTGGTATATGCGGTCGGCAGTATCAACCTGAAACCGTTCAACCGGCTGTCGGAAGACGATTTTTTAACGGATTACCGGCTGAATGTTCTTGGTGCGGCCCGGCTGATCCAGCATTCACTCAAAATGCTTAAAGCGGCAGGCACTGCATCTATCGTATTGATCAGTTCCGTAGCTGCCCGTACCGGTATGCCGTACCACGCCAGTATATCAGCTGCCAAGGGAGCGGTAGAAGGACTGGCCTTATCGCTGGCGGCGGAGCTCGCTGCCCAGCGCATCCGCGTCAATGTGGTAGCGCCATCCTTAACAGATACGCCAATGGCAAAACAATTATTAAGCACACCTGAAAAAAAAGAAGCCTCTGCTAAAAGGCACCCGCTCGGCAAGTATGGTGAACCTGCTGATATTAGCCAGGCGATCGCATTTTTACTGGCGGAAGAGAGCGGTTGGATGACCGGGCAAGTGATCGGCATCGACGGTGGTTTAGGCAAATTAAAAACTTAATATGAAGCATATCAATAACAGCGAGATCCTGGCGATGGAGAAATTCTACCGCATCAATTTGGTCAATAGCCTGGGTGGTTACAAATCGCTTCATTTGCTGGGCACTGCCGGAGAAGATGGGGTCACTAACCTTTGCCTGGTCAGTTCCGTCTTCCACCTCGGTGCAGATCCTCCACTCATCGGGTTGGTCATGCGGCCACAGCGGGAACACAATGATACCTTGCGCAATATCCGCGCAACGGGCCAATACACCTTGAACAACGTCTTGCCGGACTGGTATGAACTAGCGCATCAGACCAGTGCCAGCTATCCCTCCGGCGTTTCAGAATTTGATGCATGCGGTTTTAAAAAACTATATTCCCCGGGGTTTAAAGCCCCTTTCGTACAGCAGTCGACAGTGCGCATCGGCCTCGAACTTCGTGAAGTGATCGATATGGAGCTGAATGCAACCACGATCCTGATCGGTGAAGTGGCACATATCCTGCTTGACGAACAGGTGATCACCGGCGACGGCACTATTGACCATATGGAGGCAGGCACAATGACGGTAGCAGGTTTGGATAGTTATTTTTCAGCGGAATTTGTCGGGCGGTTAACTTATGCTAAACCCGGCGTGCAGCCAACGAAGTTCGATCAATAATGGCACCCATGGAAAAAGGAACGGATGTACTGATCATCGGAGCCGGGCTGGCTGGCCTGACCGCGGCTAAAGTGCTTAAGGCTGCAGGTGTTCGTATTAAAATACTGGAAGCTTCTGACGGTATCGGCGGCAGGGTGAGGACCGATCAGGCAGATGGTTTTTTGCTGGACCGCGGTTTCCAGGTCTTGCTGACCGCCTATCCTGAAGCCAAACGATTTTTAGACTATGATCGGCTGGATCTGAAGGCTTTCGATCCCGGGGCGCTGATCCTTGGTGCCAAAGATGTTTCCGAGATCGGCGATCCGTTGCGGAGACCGCTATCTTTATTTCAGACATTAGCATCTTCGGCAGGAACACTTGCAGACAAATTAAAAATGTTACGGTTGAAGTTGAAACTTAGCGGAACCTCCGTAGATGAGATCTTTTCAGTTCCTGAAATACCGACTTTAGCCTATCTGAGACAAGAAGGCTTTAGCGAACAAATGATCGACAGGTTCTTTAAGCCTTTTATGACGGGCATTTTCCTGGAAACGGAATTGGCCACTTCGAGCCGGATGTTCGAGTTCGTCTTCAAAATGTTCAGCGAAGGTGATGCCGCCATCCCTGCTCAGGGAATAGGTATGATACCGAAGCAATTGGCAGATGGCCTCACTGCCGAAGAATTGATATTGAACGAAAAGGTCCGCTCGATAGAAAGAGACTGCGTAACAACTATGACGGGCAATACCTACCGTTCATCGTCAGTTCTGATCGCCACGAACGAACTGGATCTGCCGCTGCCATTTCAGAGGCCGGTAAAAAAATGGCATCAGGTAACGAATTTATATTTCGCGGCCCCAAAACCGCCATTCAACAAACCTGTCATCGCGCTGAATACGATGGAGCATCGTTTGGTAAACAATGTTGCGGTCATGAGCGAGATCTCGAAAGCTTATAGTACCGTTGGTGGTGCGCTGATATCTGTTTCTATAGTCGCAGATATTACTCATTTCAGTAACGAACGACTGCAAGCAGAGGTGATCCGCGAAATGGCGGTTTGGTACCCGGATGCGTTCAACTGGCAACACCTGAGAACATATCGTATCAATTATGCTTTGCCGCAAGATCAGCATGTAAGTAATGAACCTTATACCATCAAGTTAAATGACTACTGCTTTATCTGTGGTGACCACTTGTCTAACGGTTCCATCAATGCTGCGATGAAAAGTGGCCGCCTCGCGGCAGAGGAGATCCTTAAAACAAAACCAATTAATGATGAGACAAAAACCGCTGGATAACTCATTTATGGATAGCCAACGGTTGTTAGGCGATGCCGAAGCGGATCGATTCGTCGACGAAGTTCTATTAAATAGGGCGAATAAACAGGGTTTGCAGGCTGCGCTTAGCAATATGACGGACAATAACTCCCTCATCACGTTTCAAAATTCATATCAGGGCTATGGATTTATAGCCAATGCCAAAAAATTACCAGTTTGGGCCGAGCCGCGCAAGATGAAACAAGGAGCGGTGTTTTTCAGCAACCATGCTGAAATGATCATGAGCCTGTTAGGACTGTTGTCGCTTCCATACTGTTACAACGCAGCAAATGGTGCGATGGTCCTTTATCTCTCAGAAAAGATCAGGAACGATACCACTAAACGCTTGTTCGAAACAGCGCTGTTCGTTTGGGATGTCATGGCGCCCGATGCTTTTTCAGAGAGCGGTAAAGGATTTTCAGAGATATTAAAAGTAAGGATCATGCATGCCGCGATAAGACATCATGTCTTAAGTAACGGAAAGTGGGATCCGAAATGGGGGGTGCCGATCAACCAGGAAGATATTGCGGGGACCAACTTATCATTTTCCCTGATCGTTATTCGCGGCCTTCGTTTATTGGGTTTTACGGTCAGCCAGGAAGAATCGGAAGCTTTCATTCATCTTTGGAATGTCATCGGTTCACTCACTGGTTTACGGGATGAGCTGATATCCGAAAACCCCAAGGAAGCGCAAAAAATGGATAGGCTTATTTCCGCAAGGCAATTTACTGCATCAGATCATGGTGTCGAACTTACAAGGTCATTGACCAGGCACATTTTATCCGTCAATAAGACCAAAGCAACGGAAAATGATATTCTTGGACTTATGCGCTACCTGCTGGGAAAAGAAATTTCAGATCAATTAGGAATAACGGCGCCTGACCTGCCTGCATATAAGATCAGCCTGATACGGACTGTTAACTTCTTCAAAAGCCTAGTACCGGCAGGTGACCCGGTTGCGAACTACCGGATGGCGTACCGGTCATTTCTTGCCCAGGGAACGGTCGTTGTTAAACAAAAGCTGTAAATTTGTATTTGATATAAGATGAGATCATTTGCGCTTATTCACGAACTGCTCAACTTAGTGGAAACACTGGAGGAGGAAAACGACGGGCGCGAAGTATCCTTGCAAGATTTCACAAGTTTACTTGTAAGCAGGGTCAGTGGCCCTTTAGGCGAATTATCAAGGACAGATCCACGGTTCGGGAAAGAGGAACAATACGCTCAGGCCATGGCCTTCCAACTTGATAATGCTATCGGAAGGCTTTTCGTATATATGAGCCGCTACGCTAAATCATATATCAAAAAAACACTCGACGGTACTCCTTTACAAACAGGTGAGGATTTTACTGCTATGGCCATCCTCCTCACACATGAACACCTGTCCAAAACAGAATTGATCAGTTATAATCTCCAGGAAAAAACTTCAGGCATGGAGGTGATACGCAGGCTTATTGCTGCGGGCCTGATCAAACAATGGGACAATGCTGAAGATAAGCGTGGAAAACATATCGCGATAACAGATGCCGGCCGTAAGGTATTATACCGTGTTTTCGTCGAGATGGGGCATGTTGGAAAAATGATCTCAGGTGACCTGAGCGAGTCCGAAAAACTTAATTTGCTTTACCTTTTGCAACGGTTGGAGAATTTCCATTTTGAGCACCATCAAAAGAGAACGATCACCACTAAAGCGGACCTGGCATCATTTGAAAAAAAATAAGCGTAATAGATCAAGGATTTCATTTTATACGCTCGCATCTCACTTAGATTGAAACTCATTTTTCCATATATCTTCCCGAAAACGCTTCGTCATCTCCGCTATTTAGATGAAGGCTGATGGAACCACTTTACAGATGGTGTTTTTGTGAATAATGGGCTTGTGTGGATAAGCTTTTAAACTAATACCGATCTTTTACGTTCGCGTCGCAAACATTGGTAACGCCTTAGCGGCAGCAAGAACAATAATGTCCGCTACAGGTAACTGCGCCGGATACGTTGCATGTCCATTCGCTTTGCACCGCAGGAACAAAACGCGACTGCGTCCGCTGACTGGTCGACGACTTTAAAAGGGGGAGCTTTTTGCATCAATATCATGATTAATACTCCTCATTATAAGGTTATTATTGGGTACCCAATAATAGTAAATCGAATCAAAAACTATCATAAATTTATTCAATATCGATCAGGCGATATATTTATCTAGTACAAGATCCATGTATGGCCATTTTAGAGCTTGGTCTATTTTCCGTTCCTTAACGACAGCTCGCAAGGTTTATCAAACAGTAATATTTTGTTCTGCATGCACATTCCGATAACTTGAGCTAATAGTCGACTAGAGGAAAGTTATTGGCAATTGGCCGTATTATGGATATTAGGCTTGATCGGAGCGGAACGATAGATAAGAGCCCATGTTCGACAAGTATGATTGGAACGCGGGAAATATTAATTTTCAGTCTAACCAGTGGATATACCGGACGCACAATCTCACGCTTATTCCAGTCGCCTATATCTCTGGTAACCCGTCCCTGAATGACTTTTGTCCGTTCAAAAGACCCGCGGCCGCTCTGCAGAATTTACCGTCTTATATTTACAGCTTTACTGATCAGCTCGGCCAGCGCCGCAGTTCATCAGTGGCAGCGTTGACACTGCTGAGTAACGGTACTTACGCGGCCATGGCGGACGTGATCAGCGCGGTCGCCGGGTGTAGATGATATGTCGAATATCAGTGGTTCAAAAATTGCTGATATAAATAAATGTTGATGTCCGCTAACCAACTTTGCTGGTGATCGACGATGACCCTATTTATCATCGCGTTTTCCAAAAAAAACTTTTTTATAACAACACCTATAAGGGCGTAAGTTACAGCCTTTCCGCTGAGCAGGTCTTGGCAATGCTCATCGAATAGCGTCAGAACGCGGCTCTTTTACCGGATATTATATTTTTAGAAATGGAAATGGCAGGCTTGTGCGGAAGAACGTTTCTGCAATTTTTTGAATTCTTACATTCATCATTTATAAAAAGGATCGATATTTTCATAATATCTTCTAGTACAGATCCAAACGACAGATCTCTGACCCGTATCTATCCTTTCGTTAAAGGTTATTTTGACAAAGCTAGCGGACTTGATGCGGCTTTCAATTTACCCCAGTTTCTCCTCTGAAATGGGGATATTTTACTCAAATATCCTATCTCTAAAGGATGGTTGCCGTCAGATTTAAGATAAAGATCGTCTTCCTGTATATAGATCCTACGACCGGTCAAAGATCCTTATGTGACTTTCCACCGGTTCAGATGGATCAGAAATGAAGAGCTAAATTATCGGCTTTGTGATTTAAAGATGATGAATCATCAGTACGGCCAAGTCTATGAGCTTTTGCGTTCCAGATCAATCATTTCTTAAGCTATTCACCGGATTTGCTAAAGCTGCTTTTAGCGCTTGATAACTGATCGTGCATAAAGCGATAAATATGGCGATCAAGCCGCTACCTGCAAATATCCACCAGCCTAATGTTATTCGATAAGCAAATGTCCTGATCCAGTAATTCATCGCGAACAACGCGACAGGACAGGCTATGACCAGTGCGATAAATACAAGTGATATAAAATCTTTGGTGATCAGTGCGGTTATCCTGAACACGGACGCTCCGATGACCTTCCTTATGCCGATCTCTTTGCGCCGCTGTTTAACGCTGAATAATGCTAATCCGAAAAGCCCGAAACAGGCGATGCTGATCGCAAGCGTGGTGAACAGCCCGAACATTTGGCCGAATTTGATCTCAGCTTCATATTGTTGATCGAACTTTTCATTTAAAAAGCTGTATTCCAGAGGTCGTTGCGGCGCGATCGATTTCCATAGTTTTTCGATATCGCTGACGGTCCTTTTCACGTCGGAGGTTTCCATTTCAACAGAAAACACCCTGAATTTGGCCGGCATAATCCTCATCGCTAAAGGTTCTATCGGTTTTTGTAGTGACTGAAAATGAAAGTCACGATATATTCCTATTATTTTGGCATCGTTCGGATACATTTGAACATTCACACCAATGGCTTCATCTGCGTTTTTGAACCCGAGTTTACGCATGGCAGATTCATTAATGATCATAGACGTAGCGCTGTCAGCTGCAAATGCCGAAGAAAAGCCGCGACCAGCGACCATCGGAATATTGTACTGCTTCATGAAATTAAAATCGGTCAGGTATATCGGTAATTCCGCATGAATGGTATCTCCACCTTTTTTCGCGAATTCCATCGACCAACCACCAGAGAACGATGAACCGGGAACTTCTGATGATGCGGACACCGATCTGACGCCTTTCACACGCGATAGTTCATTCACGATAAAGTTATTTTGCTTTTGCACGGTACCGTCGCCTTCAAAATTGATCACAAGCGTCTGAGATGGTTTAAAGCCAAGGTCATGCCGCTGCATGAACTGCAGTTGGGAGTAGACTACGATAGTGCTAATGATCAAAACAATGGATATGGAAAATTGAAATACGACAAGGCCTTTCCTGATCAAAGTCCTCCGTGCCGAGGACCTCACGGTGCCTTTCAATGCGGCTATTGGATCGAATCTTGACAGGATTAATGCCGGGTAGACACCCGAGAGTATGGCGACCGTACACAGAACTAACGCTAGCGCGCTTAGATGTAACGGTGTCATCAGGTCGAACCGGATATTTTTACCGGCGAACTGATCGAATGCAGGCATTAGCATTGCTGAAGCTGCGACCGCTAATAGCAGAGCGAGGCCTACCATTAAAAACGATTCGGTAAAAAACTGAATTATCAGCGACGAGCGGCTGACACCATTCACTTTTTTTACACCGACCTCTTTCGAGCGTTCGACAGCACGGGCCGTAGACAAATTAATAAAATTTACGCAGGCTATAAGCAAGACAAATAGCGTGATAGCTGCAAACACGTACAGGCTGGTGATGTTACCGGTCTTACCCGCTTGATTCTCCCGGTCACTATGCAAATATATGTCTGTTAATTTCTCCAGGCTGTAATGGTGCTTTGTATTTGACGTGTTAGCGTTATGGCGTTCAGCAAAGTTGTCGAATTGTGCGTTCAATTCCGTGGCGCTTTCTGTATTGTTAAGCAAAACATAGGTGTAGAAATTGTTAGAGTACCAGTTGGTGAACAGCCAGTCATAACCTGAATCTTTTTTCTGCGCGGTGGACATCGATATCAGTATATCGAAAGAGAGATGTGAGTTCGAAGGGATATCTTTGATGACACCTGTCACCTTCAGGCTCTCATTATTCATGATTATACTTTTGCCTATTGGGTCAGACCCGCCAAAATATTTTCTTGCCGTAGATCCAGTTAAGACAACACTCATAGGTTCGGTCAGCGCATGGTTTGCGGTACCGTTGAGCATTGGTAGGTCAAATACCTGAAACACCTCGGGATCCGCAAAGTAAAGATGCCTTTCTTCAAATACCTTATCCTGGTACTTTACCAAAGCCTCGCCGTCAATGAAACGAACAGCATGCCTGACCTGCGGAAAATCATTTTTCAATAAAGGTGCGAGTGGGCCTGGTGAACCTGCTCCGTGCTGCATTAAGGCGTTCGTTCGTTTATCATCAACAACTCGGTATATATCCTTTGCATTTTTGTTGAATCTGTCGTAGCTCATCTCATTTTCAATATAGAGCGACATCAAAATTACAGCGGTCAAACTAACGAACAGGCCGCTTATGTTTATCGCAGTAAAAGTCTTCGAACGCATCAAATGCCTGAAAGCAAATTTTAGTTGATATCTGACCATAATAAGTATTGGTTAATGTTAGGCGGATACTATCCGTTTTAGGATTCGGTCCATAAATACCTGTTCCTTAGCAACTTACTTCATGTCTCTATCTTTGTGCCAAAAAGTCAATAAGTTGATTATTAAGTACTTGCAATTAGGCGGCAGTTCCTATGTTCGCTTCTGATACAACCTTACGCACGCTAATGATACATCAACAGCACGTGATGCGGGCCAACATGACCAGCTGGATTTAGGAAGCCGCTGGTTTAGATGAATCAGTGGCTATTTCGATACTACTACGCTGAAATTTCAGATAATAGAGACATCCCGGTATTTGATATCTATCAGCCAGGATCTTTTATATCGTCGGGGAAAGCCAATAGATCTCTAAAGCTCTTTCAGGTAATTTTCTGCAACGGTTAAACGCGATACCTTTTTTGGGATCCGAGAACAAAGCGAAAATACCTTTGACCATTGCCGGCTATTTTTGAAGGTCGGTAGCATCGAAAGAATGTATCAGCAGGTTGTCGTTCTCGATCTTTATTGGCTTTAGCATAGACGGCAAAGATAAATTGCAAGGCGGTTGAAACGCAATGACATTAAGCACAAAAAAATAAAATTGTTTTACTTTTCAAGTAGCGTGAAATAGGGAACGAATAGAAAGGCAAGTTTAAAAACAACGCCCCGCTGCACTCGCTGCAAGGGGGCGTTAACCTAAACCTTATCACAATTGACCGGCAGGTCGCCGGCTATTGGGGCAAGGTAATGTTTTTTGGAAAAATGTGATAGGATACACGGGTTATTTTAGGCGCTCATCTTATTTTGCCTGCGCGGCTTTTTTTCGGGCAGCCCCTCCTTTTGCTCCTCGTTCTTTTTTTGCGTTTTGCCGGTTTTCTGTATTTGTTCCGGTTTGAGCAGTTCTTCGCGTTTGATGCGTTTCTGTTGGTGGTCGTACAAGTCGACGGTCTTGAACTGCGGGCTGGCAGAGATATAGTATTTCTGGTCTGTACCGTTACGGTCGACGGTGATCTGCTGGACGTTGCCTTTTTTGAGCGAACGGTAGAGGTTATCGGTGCCTTCCGGCGTATTGAGTTCTTTGATGCCTTTGCCTTTGAGTACGGCGTCCAGGTCGAAGCCGTAGTTCTCGTTGAAGCGCCTGATCTCTTTGTTGCCACCCGGGGTCAGGTTCTTGTCATCCAACTGCAGCCAGGCGTGGTAACCTTCGCCTTCGCGGTTATAAAGTTGTTTGTAGACCGCCCGGCCTTCCATCAGGTTGAAGGCCTCTTTGGCGGTCACGCCATTTCCTTTATTGATGTAAAAGGTCTGGTCCTGTTGCTTGTCGGTCCCTTTGCCAAGGCTGGCGTCGAACTTGTTGAAGAAATACATTTCCTGGTTCTCACCGGCTTTGAAATGTAAGTTATAATCGACCTTCTGCTGGTTGAACTCATGCTTGGCGCTGAGGGCGAACTCGGGAACTTTGTTTTCCATGTTCTTTTCCAGTTGCTTGTTCACTTGCTCGCCGAACCCCAGGTTCAGCAGTGTTTTTTGCAAGAATTTTAGATTTTCCGTGTTCATGATCTTTTGATTTTGATTTAAAATGGTCCTGACGTCTTCCGGCGTCATGGTCGTGGATTGTACATGTTTATGATCGGGTTGTATGGGTAACCAGGTGCGGAGGAATGCAATGGCATCTGCGCAATGCACTTCCGGCTGGAAGTTTTGGCCCAGCGGGTATCTTTGCGGTTCTGCGGCGATCCGCTGCCTTAATTCAATATCGTGCGGGAGGACGAAGGCCGAGTAATAACAAGGTACGACCTGGCCTATGCCCGAGGGGCGGAACCTCAGCGTGAAGAAGAACTCAGCGTCTTTGGTCTCATCCGATGTTTTCACAAAGAACCTGCTCATTTTCTTTTCGAGCGGCTCCCGCAATTGTGCCAGCACATCAAGCCCGTCGAACCCAGTTACCGCCAATCGCTCCTGCAAGGCTTTTAATTTCGATTCGATGTCATCAGGTGCCAAATAGGACGCGATCCATTCTTTCGTTCTATCGAGCGAAAGCGGCATGGCCTGGTCGAAGCCATGTACTTCCGGGAATTTCGTCCTTTCCTTTAAGAGGTCGATGGCCATCGCTGCCGGGACATCCGGGGCGAATGTTTGGGAACGCAGGAGGTCCTGGTCGTCCTGATGGGCCAAGTAGGCAGTATAGCAGTAATGGTTCAGCCGCCCGTTCTTCGACTGGTCCAATATAATATCGTAACTGGCCATCCATTCCCCGGCCTCCCGGCCATCGACCTGTATCGTGTGATCGATCCATGGCTGGCCCGAAAATATCTCGCGTAGGGTATCTATGACCTCCGGCTGGTTGAACCCTAATGCGGCTAATTCTTCCTTCAATTCATAAAAATTGATACTGGTATCCATTTTGGCCTCCTTTGCTGTTCCGATCTTTTGTTCGCCGGTTCCCTGGGCCGATCCTGCATTTTGTATCTTCCCGGTCGCCTGGTCCAAGCGGACTTGTTCCCGTTCGACGTCTGTCAAAAAGAGCGGGATATGGCTATCGGGCACCTTGCGCCGGCCATTGGCGATGCGGGATGTGATCAGCCGCTCGGCGTCGCCCAGTGGTACGTCGCTTTCAAAGGCCAGGGTAGTGGCCGCCCGCTTCCCCTGCTGGTGCTGAAGGGTGTAGCTGAAGAGCTGGAACCGCCCGAGGTCATCCTGCCCGAGGTCAAGCGTCGCCTGGTAAGGGCCTTCCGTATAGGTGACCATCCTGGACAACTGCCCTTCATTTATGGCCTGCCGGATGGGATCGATGATCCTCGGTAAGGGGAACCCAAGTTCCTCCAGTTCCTGTTTTAACTCTGAAAAATTACGCGCCTTGTCCATAAGCTATGCGGTCTTTAAACGTTCCCGGCAGACCTCGATAAAGTCGATGGCCTCGGTCTTTAATCTTCGGCTGTGTTGGTTCTTTTCGATCCCGATGAAATGCCGGCCCTCTTTGGCGGCCGCTACAAGGAACGAGCCGCTGCCGCAGGCATTATCAAGCACGACCTGGCCGGGTTCTGTATAAGTGCGCACAAGGTATTGCCCCAGCGCGACCGGTTTTTGATTGGGATGATGGGTCTTGCCTTCCAGTTCGGCCGTATTACAGTAGACCCAGTCAGGATGGGGGTCTTCCATAAAGATGAGGTCGAGCGGGTACCGCTGACCGGTACTGGACCGGTAGACCGGTTTGTAATTACCGTAGCTGCCTGTTTGACCCGGCTTACGCCAACCTGTATCATAGGGCTTCCCCATGGTCATCTGCGGGTTATAGGTCGGCCGCTTGCGATAGAATATGCAGACATCCTCGTGCTTTTTCAGCGGCTGTTGTTTGGCCTGGAGGAAATTCGGCGCCTTGGACTTGATCCAAACGAATTTATACCGGAACATATCAGGCTGGCTCATCATCAGTTTGCCGGTGAACAGCCCGTGCCCGGTCAGGGCGATGACGCCGTTCGGCTTGATCAGCCGCTGGTAATTCTTCCATAGTTCGCCGAGGTCGATGACCTCGTCCCAGGGGTTCTGTGTGGTACCGTAAGGCAGGTCGCAGAGGATCAGGTCGATACTTTGTGCAGGTAACTGTGGCATGATATCCAGGCAATCACCTTGGATGACCTGGTCTAAGTACTCATTGAGTTCGTTCATTTGTGGTTATGATAGTTGTTGTTTACGGCGTTGTGCACGTTTGTTCTTGGTGGTGCCTTGTCCCAGCGTTCTGACACGCGGGCCAAGTTTGGCTATTTTCTGGTCCAGTTTCTCCGCGGTGGTCTGTTGCGCCTGTTCGTCAAAGAGCTTTACTGACTTGCTGTTCGGGTCGGCCTGCACCTGGATGCGGAGGTAATTCCGGCCTTGTTTCCAAAGCGCCGGCACCATTTGCCCGTTCTCCAGGTAACGGATGAGTTCGTCCTTGTTGCGTGTGATCGCGGGCAAGTCCGCCAAAGCGGCCCGGAGATCGAAACCGTTCTCCGGGGCCGAACGTTCGAGCCCGTTCTTGCCCACCTGCAACCAGCAACTGTTCCGGTGCCCTGATATATCGGTGTAATGCTGTTTCAGCGCCCGGCCTTCCAACAGGTTCCAGATCTGGTTGGAAGACAGGTCCGGCCATTCGGAAAGATCGAACACTTGTGAACGGACCGTTTCTCCTTTTTCCAGCAAACTGCCCGCTACCCGGTTGAACTGATAGTCGCCGTTCATGTCCTTTTCGAATGACAGGTCATATTTCAGGCCTTTTTCTTCATTCAGCCTAAAATCCATGGGTATCGTCACCGCGTTCATTTCCGGGTCGAGGTGCCGCTCGAGTTTACCGGCAAGGTGGCCGAAACCGGAATCCCTTAACCTGGTCTTAAGGCCGCTCATGTTGAGTTCCCTTTGTTTCGCCCGTCGGGAGAGGTACAACGGGCCATCGATAAGCCGGTCCTTTAACCGGGACAAGAGTCGCAGGAACAGGTTGGGCCGCAGTTGCCGCTCTAATTTCCTGACCTGGTTATTCAGCAGCAGGAGGAAAGGGCGCTCATCGGGCCGCGCGTATTCATTAAGCCGGTGCCGGGCTTTCCGCATATGTTCCAGTTGGAGCACCCGCACCGTCGGTTCATCGGTGTGGCCCGCCTTTAGCAAGGGCTCCAGTTCTTTTCTGCGGTCATCCCAGGCCCTGATCGCCAGGAGGACCCTGTTCGGCAATTGTTTCATGATCAGTTATTAAGTTTAAGCAGGACGGCCTGGTCATCGGAAAGCTTCACCCTGATCTTCTTTATTTTTTTACTGAACAGGCCTTTGGCGGCATTGATCCCTCCTGCCGCTGCCTGTGCCCCGAGGCTTTGGTCCATGGTCATGACCTGCATGCTTTGGATCGCATTGTCGGCCCCGTTGCTTACCGCGCCCCCCAGTTCGGCTTCGGGTGCCGGGATGCCGGGCATGCCATCGGTGCCGAAGACGGTCAGGTCGACCGGGATGATGTTGTCCCCGACCCGGATATTCCTGACCGTAATGAGTAAGCGTTGGTTCGCGACCTGTCCGACCCCGTAGAGCGCCTGCCCCGCACCGAAAAGCTGCCCTTTGATGGTCGCCGTGTCGGTCAGTTTCAATTTCACTGCGGCGCCGTCCGCCACCTTTTGCTTGCCGTCGATGGCTGCGCGTATCGCGCGGAACGGGTTTGCAGGTTCACTTTTGGGTTTCTCCTGAGGGACGGCCGCCGCCGGGTTCTGGATGGCCTGGATCTTGTCCAGCATCTTGTCCAGTTGGCGGAGTTCAGGGTCTTCGGCCTGGACATTAGGCGGTGATGTTCTTTCCGTACGCCTGTTGGGTGCGGGCTCCGAATAATAGGGCCGTTCGGCCTCCGGTACGGGGTTACCGAGCTGTCGCTGCAATGCGGCCAGTTTCTGCTGTATCAGGAGCGCTTGTTCATCCGCGCCGGGGTTCGCGGCCAAGCCGGCCGTGGTGTCTTTCTTCATGCCCAAAGACCGGAGAAAGTCGGGACTGACGCCGTCCCCGCTGGAATCACGCTGGGCGGCTTGGTAGACGGCCAGCTTACCGCCTTCTTTTTCCCGGAATTGCGCTTCAGGCAGGTCGGTATCGAGTCCCTTGGCCATTGCGGCCGGCCCGGTGCCCCGGCCACCGCCGAGGGCCCAGAAGGCCATTGTCAGAAAAGGTATCACGAGTAATGGTAATACCAGGTAGAATTTTCGTTGCTTTTCCATGGTCATTATTTTTGATGTTTGGTCGTATCGGGGAGCATTGGCCCCGAAGGGCGGCCGATGTAGGCCGGTATTTTTGCTTTGCTGAACTGGTCGAACCGGATCAGTCGGATGCCGAGCCACAGCAGGGCAAGAAAGACCGCGCAGAACGCGAACAGGTACCCGGCACGCACACTTGGTGCGCAGGCGTTATACTTGCGGCTCAATCCGTTCATGGTCTTCCTCATCATGGCTGGTTGATGTTGGTATCCCGGTTCGCAACGGTCTCCCACTTCTCGATCAGGAAACCGTGCGGATTATTGTCCGACCGTCCGACATTGCGCAGGTAGCCTTCTGTGACCAGCACCTTATGAATGGTCGATGTCGAACGGATCAGTTTTTCCAGCACGTAACAGGTGAAATGATAGGGATACTGGTCCATGTCCAGCCGGATGCTGTCGACCTGTATCTGCTGGCTGATATTGCCCGAGATCACATTATTGTAAAAGTTCTTTTCTTTGAGGCCGTTGTATTGATTTCGCGCGCTTTCATCAGCTAAGTAAAGTGCTTTGCCGATGTGCTCATCGATCACTTTTTCATCCGGGTCCAGCGTAAAGAAATATTGGTGGAACATCCGGATGTGGTCACGGGCCTCGACGGGGATGTTCTCCCGGCGGTCGGCCGCTAACGCTTCGATCACTTTTCCGTTGGCCATTACATAAACGCGGGCGTTCGCTTGCTGGTAGGCATGATAAGCGAACCAGATCGCGGCGATCATCACCGCGGCACTGCTCAGGATGACCAATGCGACGATCTTCTTGTTCTGCTGGAAGGCCGTTTCGATGTTTTTCAAATGTGTGAACATGTTATTGTTTTTTAGGGTTGCCATTGAGTTTCTCTGCCTGTTGGGCGTTCACGTCGCCGCCTGCTGACCGGTAACCTTCGAGAAAGTCCCCCGGCGCATTGGCGATATTCTTCAGCCCGTTGGCCATACGTCCGCCTGCCGAAGCACCGGCGGCCTGTGAAGTTGAACTAATATTGCCCAGGCTGACCGATGCCAGGCTGGTGATCTTGTTCAGCAAGCCATTGTTCCCGCCCGGGTTGATGATGTAGCCTGCCACAGCGGGAACTGTGAAGTAACCGACGATGCCGATGAGCAGGAAGATCAGGTAGGCGGTGTCCGTGGAGCTGAAGAATGTGTCGCCTGCACTTTGTACCTGGCTGATGTCCAGCCGGATCATATTCTCCTGGACCTTGCCGATGATGCTCCCGAAAATATTGGCGACCGGGAGCCACAGGAAAACATTCAGGTATTTGGCCAGCCAACTGGTCAGGACATGCTGGAAGCCATCGTAAACCGACAGCCCGATCACCAGCGGTCCGAGGATCGCCAGCACGATAAGGTAGAAGGTACGGATGGTATTGATACAAAGGGCGGCCGCTTCATAGATGACCTGAAGGACCTCGCTCAGCCATTGCTTGACACTGTTGCGGAAGTTATAAGCGGCCTTGTCCATTGCGAATTTCACGTCATTGCCGATACCATCGATGAAGCCTTCATTCTCGCCCTTCGGATGGGTATATTTATACCATTTATCGCGGTCTCCGCCGCCATTCTCGCCGACATACATTTGCCAGGTGCCTGTCTTTTCGATGGCGGCCTGTTTCTGTTTCAACAGTCGTTCGATGGCCGCTTCCGAACGTTGGACCATACCACCGGTCGCGGCCACGGTTGGGTTCATGATACCATTGATCAGCGCGATGACCGTTGGGAACAGGAGCACCGCCATGCCGAGGGCAAATGGCCTTAACAGCGGGTAAAGGTCCACCGGTTCCGCGTTGGCGAGGTGCCGCCAGACGCGCGCAGCGATATACCATAAGGCGCCGAAGCCGGCGATACCCCTCGCCACGCCGATCAACTGGCTGCACATCGGCAGCATCTCGTTGTAGATATTATCCAGTACGCCCTGCAGCCCGTGGATGTCACCGGACAGGTTCTGGGCATAGGAAAAAAAAGGGAATAAGGTCCCTGTGAGCGCCATCAGGGTGCTCATGATCGTTATCTTTTTCATGATGATCGTTTTTTATTTCAGGCCGTATAGGCTTTTAAGCATCCGTGTATCTTGAAGGTCCTTGCTCCGTCCAAGGCTAAGCAAAATAGCTTTGCGGTTGAACCATCGGAGGAATTGCAACTGGTCGCTGCTTTGGCTGTAGATACGTTCGATCGCCGTTAGCCTGTCGTCATCGGACATCCGGAGCTTACCCGCTGTTGCCACATCGGCCAACTGGTCCGCATTGATATTGCTTTGATGGATAAGCTGGCCATAGACCCGCTCAAAATAAGCCAGTTCCCCGGCAGCGAAACTGCCGCTTTGCCGGAAACACATAGCATAGCGTTTATACTCATTCATCAGGCCACTCTGCTGTTCGATGATCTGGGCGACCCGGGGGTTATTTCGTACGGCCGGGCTCACTGCCATCAGGCCGGTGAGGTAAACATGATGCAGGTCGAAATTCCCTTTGGAGATATTGCTGACCAAGCCATAGCCCTGCTGATAGATGGCATAGCCTTTCTTCATATCGGATAGGATCGCCTTGAACTGTGTCAGTTTTTCGATATTGAGTGCCAGCTGTTGTAATTCATCAGCCTGTGCCATCGAGCGGGTCGTGTAAGCGGACATGATGGCCATCACCATGGCCCGCCAGGTTCTGCTAAAGGTTCCCATAGAATCTTTTTGTTAATTGTATATCCTGTAGTTGCTGCCTGCGGCCGGTGGCGAAAAGTTTGACCTCAGCACTAAAGCTGGCGGCGAAACGATAATTCTCCTGCATGGCCTGGTGTATGCGGGTGATCTGCCGCAGCCTTTCCTCGTCGCTCATTTCGGCATCATTGTCCTTCAAAAGCACCTCCAGGTCATGAAGCTGGCCATCACAATCCCTGAGCAGGGCAGCGCAGACCCGGTCGAGGTAAGCGTGCTCCTCCATACTCAGGCCGGGCTGTTTTTTTATCCCGCTTGTTTTGTTCAGGATGTCCTGTTGCCGGCGGATGATCGCCTTGACCCGGGGTTCGTCCTTTACCGGTGCGCTTACGGTGCGCAAGCTATTATAGTAGTTCCGGTGCAGTTGGAACTCCCGCCCGGCGTAGTCGCCGATAGAACCGAGACCGCCTTTGGCGATCGCGTAGCCCTTTGCCGCGTATTGTTGGTAAGCCATCAAAGCACTGATCTGCTGTAGCAGGTACTTGCGCTGCGTGCTTTTTTGACGGAACCATTCCGAAAAGGTCTGGCAGCAGGCCTGCTCGTAACTAAATGCTACGGTCAACAGGGTGAAAGCCAGTAGTTTTTTGCTGCGCTGCCGCAAAGTAGCGGCGCAAGCAAAGGCTTGTTCAATGGAGGCCATAATATTTTTTTAAGGTCCGTAATTCATCCAGCCCTTTGCTGCGTTGCAGGCTGAAGGCCATATTCTGGTTATTGTACTGTTTCAGGTCAGCAAAGTTCTCCTCAAGCCGGTCGCCCGCGTCGTTTATCATTTCCAGCCTTTGCTGGTCCGTCATTTGGGTCCTCCCCGGGTTGATGACCAGCAGGATCTGCTCGAGGTTCCTGGCACTTGCGTTCAGGATGCCGAGGTAAATGCGTTCCATCTCCGCCAGCTCTTCGGGCCGGAAATGCTTGTCCGTTCGGAACAATTGCCAGGCCCGGCGGTACTCGCCGATCAGGGCGGCCTGGGTCTGGCCGAGGTCGCGTATCCGCTGGTAATAAGCGATCACCGACCGTACCTTTCGCAGTTCCTGGTAATACTCCTCGTATTGTTTTTTCTGCTTTTCCGTCCAGTTGGATATCTCGTCCAAACGGAATTTCGCTAATTCGTTCTCCAGTGTTTTTTGCGCGTTCTGAAGCCAGATGGTCTTGTTCTGCAGGCGTTGAACTTGGAGGTCTATCGCTTTGATCACCTTTTTGATGACCGTCGTGACCACCTGGTATTGCGCCTGGCTTCGTTGAACGGGTAGCAAAAGCAGCCCCATGATGCCTATTTTTAATACTTTGTTCATGGCGCTATTTTTTTGAAGTAGCGGTCGCCCAGTCGTAAACTGTCGCCATGGAAGGTGATCACCGGCGAACCGGGCTCGTCCAGGCGCCAGCGCCGGCTTTCATGCTTCCGAGCCTTTAACTCCCCATTACGGATCGGATTGAAACCAAGGCTTCGGCCGACCACCCCATCCCTGATCTCCAGGGTGTCGTCGGTCCTGAAATATTCGTTCTGGTAATGCAGGACGTACAGCCCGTCATGGCTGGGTTTCCCGCAGGCCGCGAACAGCAGCACGATACCGATCATCTTTTTCATAGCTTGTTGTTTTTCGTCGTAAGTTCTTCCTGGACGATGACCGCGATCGCTTTGCGGATATCGCCGTATTTTTGTTGATAGGCTTTGACCTTGGCTTTCTCTGCCGATTCGGTCGTATAGGTCCAGTATTCTTCCGGGCTCACTTCCGTGCGGTACACACGCGATAACTGGCCGTTCAGGCTGATGAAGACCTCTTTATAATGGTAGCGCTCGTCATTCGCGCGGTTCATGCTCATGATCATGGCGGTCTCTTTGTCCGTGATGCCCAGCAGCGCTTGTATCTTCGGAAAATCGTTCTGGTACTTGCGCTGGTCCAGCAGGATCTTGCAATCGCTGTTATTGATGATTGCCTGCTTAACCACCGGCGAACTAATGATATCCTCGATGTCCTGTGTCACCACCAGGGCCTCTCCATAGAATTTACGCACGGTCTTAAAAAGGTATTTGATATATTCGGCCATGCCTTCCCGGGCGATCGCTTTCCAAGCCTCTTCGATCAGGATCATTTTGCGGGTCGCTTTCGGCAGCTTGCGCATTTTTGACACGAACGTTTCCATGATGATCAGGGTAACGACCGGGAACAGGATCGGGTGGTCCTTGATATTGTCCAGTTCGAAGACGATGAACCGGCGGTTCAGCAGGTCGAGGTTCTCCGTAGCGTTCAGCAAGTGGTCATATTCCCCGCCCTTGTAATATGGCCTCAGTACGAACAGCAGGTTATCGATATCGAAGTGCTTGTCCTTGACCTGGCTTTGTTTCATGTTCTCATAAAAGGGGCCTTGCAGGAACTCATAGAAGGAATCGAAGCAGGCGAACTCAGGTGCGCTTTCATAGTACTGGAACAAAGCGTCCGAGATCGCGATGTACTCCGAGCGCAGTACCCCTTCGTCCTCTTTTTTCCAAAGCGCCAGGATCATGGCCTTGATGCTTTCCCGCTTTTCGGTGTCTAGGCTATCCCCATCGCTTACGTAGAACGGATTGAAACTGATCGGTTGGTCCTCCGAGTAGGTAAAGTAATAACCATCGACGAATTCGCAAAGCCCTTCATAGCTATGCCCCACATCCACCAGGACGATATGCGCGTCCTGCTCATAATAGCTGCGCAATAAATGGTTCGTGAAGAAACTTTTACCACTACCCGACGGGCCAAGGATGAACTTATTCCGGTTCGTCGTGATACCTTTCTTCATCGGTTCATCACTCAGGTCCACATGAAGGGGCTTGCCGCTCAGCCGATCGCCCAGCCGGATCCCGCAGGGCGAAAGGCTGCTGCGGTAGTTCGTTTCCAGGTTGAAAAAGCAGGCGGCTTGTTCCGCGAAGGTATCGAAGGTGTCGTTCATCGGGAAGTTCCCGCTGTTGCCGGGCAGGCCGGCCCACCAGATCTGCGGGGCGCCATCCGTTTCCTGTTTGGGCTGCGCGTCGAGTTGGGCCAGTGCCGAGCTTACTTTGTTCCTGACCTCTTTGGCCCTTGACGGGTCATCCGTCCAGGCCAGGATGTTGAAATGCGCCTTCACCGGAAGCCTTTGCTGGCCGATCGCTTCGTTCAGGAACTCCTGGGTGGCATCACGGCCGATCGCATTTTCGCGGGAGTAGGCCGAAAGCGATTGCAGGCGCAGCTTTTTGGCTTCCAGTTTTTTGATGGTTTCGGCGCTGTCTTCGATAAAGATGTACTGGTTATAAATGTGGTTACAGTTCAGCAGCGCGCCGACCGGGCTGGTGAAACCCGTACTGAATTTGGTCCGGTCGGTGCTGTACTGGTCATAAGTGATCCGCGGGCCGCAAAGCGCCGGTAAGTGTTCTGCATCGGCCAGCGTAAATAGCTGGCACCTGTCATTGCCGATCCGCAATTCATCCCGCAGGTGGATGTCTTTCAGTACCGGGGTATCGCCCTCGTTCAACAGGAAACAATACCGCTCCAAAATACCCGGGGTGCTCGCCGTACCGGCGAGTTCGTCGTCAGCCAGCCTGCGGAGCGTTACCAGCCCGCTATCCTCCAGGACCTTTTTGAATTGCCCCGCGCTATCGAGCAGCTCATTGAAAGGGCCGCTTTCGGTAGCCTGTGGCGGTGTCAGGCGCTTGCGCAGCAAACTGCTCGCCGCGGTATCGACCGCCCGGTGATGGCTTGGGCGTTTGGTCAGGATGATGTAACACTGGTGCGCCAGGTATGGCCGCTCGTTGAAGAAACGTTCACTGGCATGGCTCAGGAAGCTCCTTTGCGCGAACTCCGCAGTATATTTATCCTCCACAAAGCGGTCCTGTTTATGGAGGATACTGTGCTTCGGCAGGAGTTTGATCGCTTTTACCCAGGTCTGGTGGAAAGCCATGTATTCCTCATTGGAAAGTGTGAATAATTCCGGAAGCCTGGCCTCGAAAACGATGCTGAGTTCACCCTGCGTGGATAGCAGCGCGTCATGCTCAACTTTGTATATCGGGAATATTTGTGCTGCGTTTTTCATAGAATAATTTCCTTGAGTTGAATTTCAAATGATCCGGCAGATACCTCCGGGCATTCCTTTTCATCAGGCCATGTTCACCATACTTATGGCTCAATGCGAACACCTTGTAGAATAGCAGTCCGCCTAGCCCGCCTACGATCGGAACGCACAGGTAGACCGCAAAGCCAACGAGGTACAGGATAGCGAACAAGACCAGTAATACGACCAGGCCGCCACCCAAATAGCCGATATACTGCGCTTTGAGCCCTTTGAATTCGATGGGGCGGTTGATGCCTTTATTGATCTGGTAGCTCATACGCCAAAGAAGGATTTTAAGACCGTTGCGACGACCACCAGGAAGATGCAGGAACCGAACCAACTGGAGGCTACCTTACCGGTGTCATGTTCGCCGTCGTTCCATTTTTTGTACACTTTGATCGCCCCGACCAGTCCGACCACGGCCCCGATGGCGTACATCAGGTTCGTACCCGTCGCGAAATAGCTTTTTACCTGGGTGGTAGCCTCGTTGATACCGGCATTGCCGTCCTGGGCCATGCTGTGCTGGATGCTCAATAGCATTAGGGGAAAGAGAGCGGTGATACGCCTGGCGATCGCCGCGGCCTTTGCTTTAAAGGTCTTCATGTTCGTTGTTTTCATGATCTTTATTGAACTTCTTCTTGCCAATAGTTTTTTATTTCCTGTTCATTTAATTCGAAGGGGAACCCGGACGCGCTTTCATTGAGCAGGAGCTGGTCTATGACCTGCTGATAGGCGGTTCCGGCGACCGAAGGGTATTTCTGAATGATCAGCCGGAAGAGCATCCCGAAATCCTCTTTACTCTCATCCGAACCCCTGATCACCTTGATGAGTGTTTCGACCTCGAAGGCCATTTCGGCATGGTCACTCTCCAGAACGATAGATGCAGGGTCCCGTATCGCCTCGGCCTCATCGGGCGGAGCGAAGGAGAGTTCTTCAGGAGCAACGATGGCGGCCGCCTCCGGTAAAGCCCGGCCCATGATCTCTCCTTCCGGAAGCAGGAGATCCGTATCGCCGGCAACGGCTAACGCTTGCTTTCTGCCTGTGAACTTATGGACGGCGCGTTTGATGTCCTCCCGGTAAAAAGCAGGCAAAATGCACAGGTAATAAATGATGGTCAAAATAATGACGGTGGCCGCATAAGCGGTCCAGGTGATCTGTTGTAACATGCGCTTTGCTTTTGGCCGGCAGCCCCATTGCTGCCGGCGACAAGACAAAGGTCCGTAACACATCCCTTGGAAAGCTCCGAGTTCATCCGACTCGGAGTGCCGATCTTTTGTTCCGGGATGCACAACACCGTTATTTTACGGGAGATAAATGGGTAAAGACACCCGATATCCTTATGGACATTTATGGG
Organism: Mucilaginibacter pedocola; assembly: GCF_002013915.1. GTDB lineage: Bacteria > Bacteroidota > Bacteroidia > Sphingobacteriales > Sphingobacteriaceae > Mucilaginibacter > Mucilaginibacter pedocola. The sequence goes on along the minus strand of NZ_MBTF01000039.1, from coordinate 285,950 downwards.
ATATGTACCATGTAACTTCTTTACGGGCAGCTTCTTATTCGTGCGTTTCGCGGCTTAGTGCAATTCATCTGAACTTATTACCGTCAATTATTTTTTTTGCTGGAAAAGGTTATCGCCATTATGCTTTTTATTTTAAGTATGATCTCCGTATGGCCAGTGACCTGGTCAAGACCTATTCGGAAGATCCGGTCGCACCTTTTTTTAATAGCATAGGCAGTGATCTGGAAAGCAAATACAGACAAAGGAAGAAAGATCGATCGTGGTCCCCAAAATGGACGAAATTCGAACCATTTGGTGGAACAGCTTAAGCTTTTAGGTGAATTAAAAGTTGCTTAAAGAGGTTCGGTTACTTTTTGGGCTAAGAAACCGCAATAAGAAAGTAAACGGCTTTCTTGTTTACTGGAGTTGGCGACCTTAGTGATCTGAATTAAAAAACTCCGGTTACGGGATATTGAATATGCTGGTTAAAAAATGTATTTAAAAAACTGTGATGGGTTGAGGGCTTAGCCTTAAGCTACATTCTTAGGTGTTAAGGTTGCATTGGAAACGCAGATCCCCCAATTAAGCACTTGTCGTACACGAGCACAGATCTGATGTACTTTGGTAATTTAACACCATCGGCATATAAATCCTTCGATATTTTCAAAATCATCAAAGATGTTCAACATGTGATCTGTTCCCCTTCCGTATAAGACCATCAGCTGAACTTTTTTTGAAGCAAAGCACGTAAAGGTTCATCGTACCATTTGAAACAGGCATAGGCTACTGCGATAAGAACGCGTTTTTAAAGTTGGCCTTTCCCCAACGATCACCATGCGAATAGCCGATCAAAACACCCGAAAGCAGGAAAAAGAGATCGACAGCTAGGTAGCTATGATCGATGATCTGCTCCATATGGCTTGCCTAATGGGCTTCAAAAATATGAAAAGCGACAACGATTATAGCAGCAACGCCGCGCAGGCCATCCAATATTGGGTAATGTGGTTATTTGACTTGACGGCATCCGTTGGTTTTATCAAAAGCTAAAATTAATGATTTACAACGAAGTAATTAATTACGTTTCGTTTTCGTTAAAGAACGCCATCACCAACCCCGGACTGAAGGTGAATAGTGAATGGCCGCTGATGCTAACGACGTCCAGCCACACTTTAACAAAGCCAATCTCAGCCATAGTTTATTTTCCTATCAGATCGTTTTAAAAACGTTCTGATAGCAAGTTCTGTTTCTTTTGGATTACACAGAAAAATTTGGTGATGGGAATGTCGTATCTCTTTTACCAAACAGCCCGTACATTCTTTTTTGTAACGCTGCAATTCTACTCTGTAATATTTGTACCAACGCTTTGTGCATTCTTCTGCGATCTTTTTATTGGCATTGTCAAGCAGAGAATAAGTTCTAAAACGCTCGGGGGCTGTTGGCGCATTGTTATAGATAGCCAACGATGGACATTTTATTCCTTTGTAAGTAATAGTTTTTACAGATCTTAATACTTTGTCAAAAGCAATATCTGATGTGGTGTCTTGTACAAAAAGACCATTTTTATCAAATTTACCCTGCGCATTAAGTTCGCCATCTGGAAAGTCAAAGCGATGCGTTTTGAGATCGAACTCTTTTATGTTTTTTATTGTTGGCACAAAACCACTATCAGGCTGTGGTTGTTTAGGATAGGGGGCTAAAAGAGCATCAAAATTGCCAGCGTGGTTCAAGGCAGCGTCAAGAATATAATTGCAGAAACTTTGTTTGGATATTGTCTGGCAAAAGTTGATAATTCGTCCCCAGCAATTGAGTGACCAATAAGAATTACTTTTTTCAACCGCAAACTGTCCATCACTTTCAAGATGTCCAGCAATAAAGTGTCAGTGTTAAAGCCAGTTTTTATTCTTTCCGAGTTTCCAAAACCACGTCTTGTTAAACCATAAACGTGAAAGTTGTTGGTGAATTTTGGTGCAAATTGTTCAAATATATGTGCTGTGTTTCCAAGTCCAGCTAAAAAGAAAATTGATTTTCCTTTTCCACCCCAGTCAAGTACTTCTAAACTATTATCGCTAAAACCTTTTACAAAAAATGTTTTGAATTTTTTCTGCGAATAGCCGTTTGTTGATAGTCCAAAACAAAGAAAAAATAAAAATATTTTTTTTGAGATCATATTTTTAGGGTTGTCTTTAAAATAGTTGCTAAGGCGTAGAATTTCGCTGTTATCTGCTATAGCAAATATGCAAATTACAGCTCTATATTTTTTATTATCAATAATTTATACCACGCCAGTTCAAGTGCCCTCTCAAATGTATATTACTCCCGCCCCATTCCTATGCTTTGTGTTCCTGATCCACAGAAGTTTTATCATTTAACCCATCAAGCATGGCTTGCCACCAGGTGGTCTTCCTTTCGGCCAGGATCGTGTTTATCCTCTCGCGTAAGGTTTCGGAATACAATAATAACGCTGCTATTTTTCTTCCGATGACCCTGGCACATACGAGTTGAAGATAATCATGCTGATCGGTCGCGTACATTTCCATTGTGTCAAAATGTTCCTCATAGATGTCGCCGGAATAGAGGTCGAAATAGACTCTGATGATATGCTCGATGTCGCTGATGTCTTTTGTTCTTTCCGGCCTGTCATTGTTGGATATCAATTTTAGCAGGATGATCCCTTCCATTGTACAGACCTTAATGGCCATATCCTCATTTATCTGGATAGCACTAGCGAAGGGATAGATCTCTAAAAGACCTGGCATGTTCAGGACGAAGGCAGGGTCAGTGAGTTTGACATTCCTATCTGGTCCTTCGATCGCTCCAAATGGTAACAGATCGACCTCTATCGCTTCGTGATAATACAACTTCACCGCTTCGGTCTCATGCGCGGTGAACTGCCCGGTAGCGACCAGACCGGCTTTTAATTTGTTAAATTGCCCCTCATCACTGATCAGGATGGCGAGGTCTACGTCATTTGTTTTGCGTAGCGCTATTGCGTCCGCCTCGGCTGATAAATGGATATCGCGGGCAACTGCCCCGACCACATAATAATCTATTCCAAAGTCCGTAAAAACGGCTTCCATAGCTTTTAGCATCTTAGCGATACTCGGGTGTAAGATGGGCTCAGTCAATATATTTTTGTTTTATGCGTTCTGCGGTCTCCCGGTTGCGGCTGTCGAAGTTTGTGATGAGGTCAGCATAGGCCAAAATAGGCGGTACGGTGTTCCTATGCTCCATGTTCATAGCTTCATCATCTTTCCAGAATTGTTCCAGTAACTCCACATTTCCATTGGGATCGGGTACAAGTTGCATTTTTTTCATCAGTGCGGCTTTGGGTGCCAGGGTATATATCGTGAATTTTTCAGGCCGCAAATAATTCGTCAATATGGCCCCCGCGTTCTCACCGCCCCATTTGATCCCTGCTGCATCGTGTTCTTCCCAATTGTAGTTCAGATCTTTTTTGATATATCTGAAAGTGCCCAGCATTAATTTGGGGCGTAGGGTATTCTTGAATGCTTCGGCCCACCGGTCGATCAGTTTCTCCTTATAAGCGAGGAATTGCCCATTGTGGCCACCCAATAAATACCCCTCTTTTTTTAATTCCTCCAATAGGGCGCCGACATTTCCCAACGCGATGCCTGCATCTTCTGCTATTTTCCGATAAGGCAAATTCAACAACTCCTGTTTTAAAAGTATCGCAAATATGAATTTTAACCCGGCGGCCTTCCAGAGTTTTCCTTCTGCCGGAAGCCGTATCTCCGTTACCGGTTGATCGTTGATGTAGATAAATAGCCCGCCGGCACGAATAAAACAATTGCCAGCGGCATCCAAATAATTATATTGGAGGTTCTTTAATTCTTGTTTGAGTGGCTTTGGGATGTACTGCGCGACCAACAAATGCTCAGTTCCTGCCAGGTATTTTTGTGGTAGAAAGTTCCGCACTTCATTCTTGATATTTGTAATAAAGTGTACCCGCGCATCGCCGCTTTGTATCTCTATTTCGGCATCTGCTCTATTATCATATCCGTTAACTTGAGTGGGTAGAATATTGATATCAAGGCCCGTTAAAAGCCTCAGCTTTTCGGTTGCATGATATAAGATATGATGTCCCTTTTTGTTCATTAATGTAAAAGTGTTCATGAATCATAAACAGTCAAATTTAGTGAACATCTGAATAAATATCAAGCTAATTTAATTATCTGTTCATTTTTTTATGCAAGTTCGTGATTCATGTTCAGGTATCAACATTACTCCGTGACCGCGGAGGCGTTCGCGGTCGGCTTTCCCAACCTGTTTTAGCAGCATTTTGTCGTCCCGCAGCGGTCAATAGATCGATCAGTTCTTTCTGATGGTCTGTAAATTCAGCCACCACCGTTTTCCGTCCAACTGGGTCCCCGGCCAATGTTTCATTGCCATATATTTGGTAGCTTTAAGGTCAATATCCATCATCTTGATGGACAGCTCGCCCAGCCATCCTTGGTTTTATCAGCGACATTTCTTTTCCTGGATTGATCGCAGTCACTTTCCGAAGAAGCGGCAAATAACATCGATGATAGCTATTAAGGTGATCCAGACAGGCCGCAATATTTAAAACGGTCGTTTCCAGCACTGAGCTTATTCAGCATATTCCTCCATACATTGGTCCTGACGGGATAATTAAGATCAAAGTTGATTTACCACTGATGCCAACCACCGCGTCGATCAATTCGTGGATGGGATGGATAACACTGCTCCCGGCCTGAATTTTCCTGTCGGAACATCGCCTGTTTGTCAGATCTGGACGTACAAAGTGCGGAACTTCTACCTGGTGCAGCTTCGGCCCTATACGGTGCAGCGGTACGAACGTCACCTTGCTTGGAGAATTCGCTGATCATTGTATGAGGCGCTACCCGAACCAGGGTGGCACTGTCGCCGCCGCCCTGGAGTTCTCGTTAACATACCTATATTCACATTATTTAATAGGTCGTATGGAAACTGGGTCCGTTGATGTATGAGGTCTCGAGAACAGAAGTAGAAATGCGGATATCCACTTAGTATCGTCATATTAAGCACTATTTGAGTTTCTTTTGCATCCGGAGCAAGAATGCCTCTTTCATCTCATCAATGTAGACCGTGGGGCTTGACCTGCCGCAGAGCCACTCATAGGTGTCGTAGAAATTACCCAATGATACGTTGAATGAGCGTTCAATGAACTTGGCGATGCTTTTTAGGTTCTTCTTGCCGAACGCTTCGGTAGCATGCCAGCTGTAGATCAGCTCGATCAGCGCACATTTGGTCTGCTTCCAGTCGAAATCGTAGAATTCCGCGTCCAGTTGGGTGATCGTTTCCCTTTGATTGATCCTTTGGATGGACTGCTCCAGGTGCTCCTGCAACAGCTCATTGGCCAAGACCTGGGCAAGCTTATGGTCATGGGTCGTACTGAAGGCCGGGTCGAAATCGATCATGCACTGGTCGGGGTCGAGATGGACATCGTAGGTGCCGCGGACAAAATACTGCTCGTCCAGGTAGGTCGCCTCTGTCCGGACATATTGATAAAAAGACAGGTTGCTTTCGAAGAAATGCTGGATGATCCTGATCTCGTTATGGAGGTAATCACACACCAGCTGGCCTTCGCCTACCGGTTTGCGGATCTCCAGGTTCAGGAGGGATTGGTGAAAGATCAGCTGGGCCTTGAACTTGGGCTTTATCTGTTTGAAGAAGACGATCTCTTCCTGCGGTGTGCCGGGGCCGTTCAGCTTACAATGCTCTTTTAGTTTTCGTAGATATTTTAGGCATACATGGATGGAGCGTTCCATTCTTTTGATCGCTTGCTCTTCTTCGAGCACCAGCGCATTCAGGTCCCTGGTAAGGTCCGCGTAAAGGCGATCACTAATTTTGGTTATCATCGGAATAGCGATTAGTGAAGAAGCTTTGCCACCCGCTAACAGAAACGGGTGTTTCGAACAAAGCTATTGCGTATCAATTTTCCATAGGCATCATCATCATGGGAAATAGGTTTTATTGAGGTAATTAAGCATTTTTTGTAACAGGTCACGAACGATCGCTGCGGCCGACTGGTCGTTGTCGTAGAAAGCATGGTTAAAGCTTTTTTGAGAGATATGGGATCGTTTTTTGGTCCTGAAGTGCGCCGTAAAGAAACAGGTGATCATCGCTACATTCTCGATCGGGAAACAGCCGGCCTTATAGAAGATCCGGATGAACATAGCGAATTGTGGTACCGATAAATTCAGCGGTAATTGCCAGGCCGTTGGCGCGGGTTGAGCAGGCGCGTTGGCTTGTTCACTAAGCCAGCTAAGGGCCATCTTATCGATCGGGGCCAATTCAGGATACAGGGCTTTGTCGGGATCAACATACACAGCTGAAAGCATATCGATCTGCTGCCGGAGTATGGAGCCCTTCTCTTTCTGGCCACCTGCGGCCGCAAGCGAACTGAGTATCGACGTGCGGTACCAGTTGTAAAAATGCAGAGAGTTAAGGTTCTGCCGGAACAAGGCACGGAAAAGTGCGTTCGTATCTGTTCCCAGTTCCGGCATTACGAGTTGGGAGGTCATTTCGATGACCCTTTGGCATTGATCTGCCCTGCGATAGGAAAGCGTACCGGATGATGGCTTGGAGAGCAGCTCGTCCACCGATAACACTGCGCTGCCGATTAGCATTTGGTCGATCGGCGTATCAGCGCAGTTCCTGATATCCTGGGCGATCTCGTTCACTCTCTTTCGAACCAAGCCGATATAATAGCTTGTAGCAGGATGGTCGATATCAAAGTACAGGTAGGCACGATATCGGAGAAAAGTAATGATATCCTCCAGTTCAGCTGCGATCCCCGTATACAGGTTTTGATAAGCATGCCCGTCCAGATCTGAGGCGGCCGATCTGGTCAGTGCCAGGCCGGCCTTATCGGAAAGCCGGATGATAACTGCCTGATGATATTGAACGTATCGTTTCAGCACCAGTTCACGTAAATTACTTAATAATTCACGTATCCAAAGCGCTTTCAGGGAGGAACACATCGCCTTTACGCCGGCCAAAAGTTCCGGGTAGGCCAAGGCATCGTCTATCCTGTCCGAATTCAGAATAGCATCGATATGTTCTTCCAGTGCATTGATCTCCGTTCTAAGCAAAATAAAAACAACTTGGTTTCCGTGTAGTTAATACGATCAGGTGATAACAGGCTCGGATATCTATCCTTTTTGGCCTGTTCATACTAAATGACCAACCTTTTATGGTCGAGGTGCGTATTAACTGTTGTAATAATGGTCATCGTGGTATTGGTTGGGTCAGTACCCAGGCTCGTATCGGCGGTCGGGTTAACCGACACCGTGTGTCCTTTGAAGTCACATATGGTATTGACCGTTCTGTTTAGTTTTTTTGGTTTTGTACTTTTCATGGCTTTAGTGTTTACCCAAAACTATTTGGGCTTAAAAGCCACCTGAACTTTATTACACGAAGTGGCCTTTGGTCTATGCAGAAAGCAAAAAGTGAAAATCGGATGACTACGAAAGCTAGGGTTCTTCTTCATGTTTCCCTTTGGCTGATCTTCATTGGATACGAGGTCGCCTATATTTACTTCACTGTCGGTGTGAATGCAAGTGTAGGCCACTTTGCCGTTTATTATGCGTTGAATATTGCGCTATTCTATGCTCAAGCGCACCTGGTATTGGACTTTGCATTTTTTAGGACGAACAGGCCATATATTTTCGCCTTAGGACTGACCTTTGTAGAACTTGTGGCCTATTTCTTCCTGAAACTTTTATTGGATTATCTGAGTATGAGGCCAAATGCCTCTATATCCGGTGTGCTCATCCAAAACCGCCAGTTCCTTTTGGCGAATCTTTGGCGTGGAATTTACTTTATCGGGTTCAGTATCGCTTACTGGTCTATGCGATATATGCTTAGGTATAAAGAACGAAACCACCGCATTGAGACCGAACAATTAAAGACGGAAGCAAGTAAACTGGAACTGGAAAATAAGTATATTTCGGTGGAGAACGCCTATTTGCAGAACCAGATCAGCCCCCACCTGCTGTTCAATTCGCTGAACTTTATCTATACCAAAGTATATAAAGGTTCGGAAGAGGCAGGTAAAAGCGTTTCTTTGTTGTCGGACCTGATGCGTTATTCTTTGACAAGTACCGACGATACTCGGACCGTAACCCTTAGGCGCGAACTCGAGCAAGTGCAGAACCTGATCGAACTTTGCAGGATGCGTTTCCCCGATCATTTTCATCTGAAATTCAGGAAACGGGGAAAAATGGCGCAGCTACAGATCATCCCACTGGTCCTGATCACCCTGGTCGAGAACATGATGAAGCACGGTGACCTGGGGGATGCCCGTAGCCCGGCATTGGTACGTATAGAAGTTCAGGACGGGCATATTGAATTTGAGACCAGAAATAAGAAGAAGTTGACGAAACTATATCCGGCGAGCGGCCTCGGCCTGAACAATATCAGGAAACGGCTCGCTAATTTTTACCAGGGGCGTTACCGCCTGGCAGTAAATGAAGACGAAGAGATATTTACGACACATCTAATTATCGAACTATGAATATCACTTGTTATATCGTCGATGACGAACCGGGGGCCATTACCTTGCTCTCCGAATATATCGAACGCACACCCGGACTGGAATTGGTCGGCACCGCTCTGGACCCCTTGGTGGCATTGGACCGGCTGACCGGCGCAAACGCTCCGGACATCACTTTTGTGGATGTGGATATGCGGCTGCTATCCGGGCTGGAGCTTGCCGGAATGGTTAACCTCTACACTACGGTGGTCTTTACGACCGCATTCCAGGAGTACGCCTTGCAGGCCTATGAAAAAGAAGCGTTCGATTACCTCCTGAAGCCGATCACTTATGAACGCTTCGCCAAATGCATCCAGCATGCCAAACGTAAGAAAAAGCTGTCGGTCAAGAACAATTACCCGATATATAAGGACTTTTTCACCATCAAAAGCGAGATCAAAGGGCGGGTGGTCAAGGTCAAATTCGATGAGGTGATCTACATCGAAGGTGCGGTCAATTACATCATGGTCCATACGGCCGAGGCTAAACATATGACCTACCTGACCATGAAAGAGATCGAGCAGCACCTGCCAAAGCCGCTATTCGCCCGTACCCACCGGTCCTTCCTGATCAACGTTAATTTTGTAAAAGTGATCGAACGCGGGCAGGTCAGGATGGAGAACGGCGATACGCTGGCTTTGGGCGGCCATTATAAACAACGTTTTCTGGATATGATGGATGAACACCTGGTCAGGACGGAGCGTTCTGCTTTGCGTCCGACAGGCTCCGGCCTTTGACCGACAATAAGTATTTATGGATAAAGTAGTAACAGATCATTTCCTGTTTGCGGGATTCGTCGGTAAATATCCGGTTCAGGTGCATATGGACGATACTGTACAGGTATTCTTCATCCGGCCTTGGTCCCATGTAAGCACGTATCGTTTGGAGGCTGGAGGCGAACGACCGGCCGGACTTTGCGGAACCGCATAACAAGCCGGGGTCTTCTTTTCGAAAAGCCATAAGTATGCCCGGCGCTAATTCCCGGTATTTTTTGTCCAGGCCGACCTTGATCGGGACATTCGCGAACTCGGGGAGAAAGCGTTGGAAACCCAACTGCGTGAACCTGATCTGGTCATCCTGTCCGGTGAGGAAGTGGCTCACCAATATATAGGTAGAATAGAGCGCATAAGTGTGTAAGGCCGGTGATCCTACCTTTTTGGAATGCCGGAGGTAATTCAAGGTCAGTTCGCTGCTGGCAAAAAAGAACGCCTCGGTATTTTCGATGCCGCCGGCCCTGTAGCGTTCTAATTCCCGGCTATACACATCGATCTGGAATTCCCTGATCACATGTTGCCGGATACCGTTTTCCAGTTTATTTTTGAAGGCCAGCAAAATATCATTGATCGCATCAGGTTCGACCTGCAAGCGAAGCCGGATATGTGGTGCATGGTCCTCATAACGTATAAAGAACCATTTGCGGACCTTATGGCCGCCGTAGGCTTTATAAAGCAGGGGACGCAGTCGTAACAGTAGACGGTTCACTCCGGTCCTTGGGGCATATATTTTTAGATAAAGCCAGGATGAACCGGGCAAGAACTTCCGGCGCTCTTTGCCCTTGTCATTCGAGAACAGGCCGGTCTTAGGCAATTCCAATGCCTCTTCCGGCAAGAGGTAAGCATTATACTGCTTTACAACGTCCTGTTCCGGGAACTCTTTAAGGATAGCCTCCTTCCGGTTGCGGATGCAACTTTGAAAGAATAGGACGTCCTTTTCACTTTCGCCATCGAACACTAATTCCTGATCGCCATCTGCAAGTGAATAATAACGGCAAAGCCCTATCCTGTCCCTCCATTCCCGGAAGGCTGCTATGCCACGCTCAGCCCCCGAGGACAAACCGTCGATCTGTTCGCTGTTCAATACCCAAATGGCCAAACTGAGTATGGTATTTTTGTACTCGACCCTTGGGTATGAACTGAGCCCCGGAAAGAGCTGCCGAAGATCCAGGGCCAGGCTTGAACGAGCGTACTGGTAGGAAAGGTCCGCCAGGAACCGGAATAAAGGTAAGCGGTTAAGGCTGTGATTATAGGCAGAGGTCAGCCGCGGGATAACGGCCTTTTGATGCCTTTCCGAAAAGAGAATTATCTGTGACCCCACGATCGACAAATAAAGATCAGAAAGTTGGAGTTGTTGTTCACGGGGAAGACGGGAAGCGGCGGTGATCGGTAATTCATACTTGTAAATATGGTCCCGACGGTTGATATTATCGGTATGCGGATCTGCCAAATGGAGTAACTCCGCAAAGATCACCTCCGGGTTCTGCTCTTCTAATTGCCGGGCCATTTCTTGAGCTGCGGCCGCGATCGCTTCATCGGCGAGCGTGAACCTGCCCATGAGGGCCGGCGCGTTGATACCCCCGGCATTCTCGATCAATACCTGGTCCTCGGTGAGGCGGAAGAGGACCGACATGCCCAATATCGGGTTGTCAGGGGCGTTTTTCCCCGCACGTTCAAGCAGCTCATCATTGATGCGTACAACGTTCTGCCCCGGGTCCATCCGAAGCCAGGCCTCCATGATCAGGCTATGAGTCGTCGACCAGTTTTGGTTGGTGCCCGGGGAAGATAGGTAAGGAATGTTCAAAGTCTCCAGCAGCGGATTGTTTCTTTCTATTTCCGGAAGCTGATAGCCGATGCCGGCCTCCGGGTCAAGTGCCAGGAGCAAAGGCAATGTTTGCCCCTCGAAATGCTTGTTGAAGGCAGATACGAATCGCTTTAACTCAACAGGACGGTGGTCTTGCGTTAATGAACTAAGGGCATGCAGGCCCTCACGTAGTTTTTTCCGGACCGATGCCCCGACCGCATCGCCGCGGTTGTCTTCTTTCATGATGATGCTTAATTTCTCCGTGGTATCGGACAGAGCGGGCAAAAGGCCGCTAAGCAGGCCCTCGAGGCGATCGATGGCCGCCGGGCCGATGGTCGTTGAAGATATGTTCAGTCCTTTGCTCAGCGACTGAAGCTGTTCCATGTTTCTCCCCCCTTCCGGCAGGCTTAGTATCGTCGCTGATTGCCCCTTCCCGGTAATGTTGAGCCGCCCGTGATCCACCAAAAATCGAGCGTCTATCAGGAAAGCGGTATAGTCAGCTGCCTCGGATAATTCGCATGCTGCCGCTGCTGCGATATGGGCTGTAATGTCAGTTCTTTGCCGGGGTGTTCTGCAATAATTGCTCAGGCCCCCTAAGATCCTGGTAAATGCGATGGATTGGAGCTGGTATTCCCGTTGTTGTCCGGCCTCGTTCAGCCCGGTCCGCACAAAACGGTACTCATTCATCACCCGGTAGAGCGTGGGGTTGCACTCATATTTTGCCTTCGCGCTCCCGGTTAGCTGCTCCTCCAGTTGGACAAGGAGCGGCATAGCGGTATGGACATTGGCCATAAGTGCGGAACGATCTTTGTTCTCGGAACAAGTACCCCTCCATTCGATCAGCTGCACAGCAGAGAAAAGCCCGAAAGGGGTCGGGCGGTAGCAATACCGGTTAATATATTTCTGCAACGTCAGGGCTTCTTTGGATGACAGTTCCGACCCTTCGCTTAAGTGCTTTTCCAGCTTAACGTAAAAGACCGGTGTGGCAAGCCGCACCGCTGCCATAAACAGCGGGTCTTCTAAAAAGAAAGCAAGGCCCTTGCCATAGGCAGCGGGGCTTTGGACAGGCCTGCGTAACAGCATCTTATTGAAAAAAGAATACTTCATGATGTCGTTATAGTAAATGTAGGGTCTCGATGAAAGAGAGGATGGCCAGTTCACGATACCCCAATGTTTGTTAGGCCGTGGCCCCATGACCAGTTCCGGCGCCGCCTGGATGCCACAGGGGAATTAAGTGCGATCAGGCGATGCCGTGGCTGCGCACGGCTGTTTTACGACGGCAGCAGGTCCGGACGCAAAAAATGGTGTTCAATGGCCTCTTGCGCTAACAGCCAAAAAACAAAGCGGTATTTTCGTAAAAGATGCGCCGCAGATCCAGCATAACCGTTCTAACGATCCTTTTGGAAAAGGTCAGCGGATCAGCTATCCTTAAGTGGCCAATGACCGGTTGCTTCCGGTATCGACATTTTTTAAGGTGAACCAGAACGTACTGCCGCTGCCTACTGTACTATCGACGCCGATCTTTCCGCCATGTTGTTTAATGATCTCTGAACAGATATACAATCCCAGTCCCAGGCCCGAAGGGCCTCTGCTGTCAGCAGCCCGGTAATACCGGTCGAAAAGGTGCGGTAACTTCTCTGCGGCGATGCCCTGCCCCTCGTCAGTAACAGACACGCGAATACGATCATCCTGCTGTTCCCAGTTGATAGCGATCTTTTTTGAGCCGGGTGCATATTTGATCGCATTATTTAGCAGATTAACGATGACCTGCTCGATCTTATGCGCATCGGCCAAAACCTGTAAATATGGGTCGCCCTGGCAAGTGATCTGGTAGATACCTTCTAAATTGATGTGATCAGCACATTCTTCGACCAGCGGTGCTAAAAGGAAGACGGCCGTGTTCAAGGCGGCTTGTCCTTCGGTCAGCCGCGAAGCGTTCAGGAGGTCTTCTACCAGCACACTGAGTTTACTTAAACTTGTATTGGCCTGGTCCACCAGTTTAGGCAGCATCGGCCCGGGGTTATCTTTAAGCCTGTCCAATAACTGTAGTGTCGCCTTTAGCGTGGTGATCGGTGTGCGGAGTTCGTGGCTGGCGATACCGAAGAACTCTTCTTTCTGGTGAATGGCCTGGCGGCGCTGGGTCACATCCATGAACGTACCGATCCCGCCAATGATCTCCCCTTCGTCATCCCGGATAGGGGCCGCGTTTATCGATAAGTAAAATACTTCGCCTCCCGGAGGACGGACGCCGACCTCATGATCGTACACATTTTCGCCGGTGGTCAACGTGATATACATGGGGTGTTCCTCTGCCGGTAGGAGCGAGCCGTCGAGCCTAAGATTGGTCCATTTGGCGTCATGGTAGGTCCGCTTTTTGATCTCGTCTTCCTTTAAGCCTAATATCTTTTGCGCCATCGGGTTAGCGTACAGCAATTGTCCTGCGGTGTCGATGATCCCTACACCTTCGGCCATGATCTCCAACCCCGCCAAACCGGCTTGCAACCGGGGCATTACCTTGTCCATGTTAGCATCGTCCTTGCGGTCTGGGATCATGCCGTAAATATAGTTTATATTATGATGGAACTTGCCGCCTTTTAAACTTCACGGCTTGATAAAAGTTGGCGATGCGATGATCGTCTTTAGTTCAATAAGCCCGGTCTTGTATCGCTAATATAGCAGGTGTCAAGTTTGTAGGCGGTGCGAAAATACGGACCTAAGGGAACGGCACACGCTGAGAAGGCCGGAAATTGAAAACTTTCCGTCAACCAGGCTTCATTCGCGCCTTAAGTTCGGTAATATGTGATATCATTACAACCTAATGGTCCACGGGTAGCTGAACAAAAGCTTTTTGTTCAGCTACCGTCCGGTACATGTTCCCCCATTCCCCCATGGCATTGATCACGTTATGCATCGTTTTCCCTAATTCAGTAGTAAAGTACTTCACCTTTGGAGGCACTTCCGGATAGATGACCCTGGCAATGATACCATCATGCTCCAGTTCGCGTAACTGCGCGCAGGATCTCTTTAGGGCTTGCAGCGATGTTATGCTGGAAACGCTAGGGTGCAATGTTTATATGGTACGGTAAAACTTATAAGCGGCGATAAATTGAAGGATCCTCGGGTGCTTTTGATGATTTTCCGGTATGACAGGAATGACCATCACGCCGGAGAAGGTAATGAGGGTACGGGCCGCCTCGGCTACCAACGTGGTGTTGGTTGCATAGGAGAGGCATAGATACGTATTTTTTGTTTTCGGCCGGCAAGGCCATTGTTCATATCCAGTGGGCCGGCAAGCATGTTAATGAACACTGAAGTGACGAATGTTCTAGTCTCCAGTACGGTCGGCCATCAAGCTGTGCCTGGCAATACTCGCGTGAAACCGACCAGCAAAGTCCCCCGGTCAAGCACCCGTGATGCCACGGCCCAGGGATTCCAGCTTTTCGATCGCCCGCACCGCAGCCAACAGGCTTTTTTCAAAAAAAACGGGATCGACGGCCATGCCTTTTTGCTGAAGTAATTGGAGTGTGCCTTTAATAACGGTGAGCGGTGTCCGCCATTCATGATGAAACTCTTCCGGTGCCTTAACGGGACTTGGCGCTGCCGCCCGCTGGATGCCGATCATATGGGTCACTTTTTCGTCTTCTTGTAGCCTGACCGGGGAAATGCTCAATTCGTTGCGGAATGGCGTGCCATCCTTGCGGTAATTGCGCAATATCACTGTTACCTCGCGTTTCTCCCGAAGTGCCTGTCGTAAGGCTTCCAGTTCCGGCTGCTCCTGATCATGACGTTGCAGGAAACGGCAGTTACGGCCCAGTATCTCTTCCCGGCCATAACCTGTCAGACGCTCGAAAGCCGCGTTGCAAAAAATAATAGGATCATCCGCGACCGTGTGGTCAGTAATGATAAAACTGGTATTCGTCGCCGCAACAGCGCCGGCCAGTAAAGCAAGTTCTGTATCACCAGTGAACATATGTCAGCAAATATATTTAAAAGTGATAACAAAAGCTGCGCCATCTGCTGCGGATGTTCGCCCTGCTGACCATAGAAAATCAATGTATGTTGGAAAGAACGGCCCTTTGCCCAAAACAGTACTTTGCCGGCAGCTGTCCGGCCCGGCCTTACGGGCGATCATGTTCTGGGATATGACGGCCCGTAGTCAACATTAAACGATATCGTAGTTCCTTTACCAAGTGTACTTTCCAGCACGATGTCCCCGCCTTGTTTACGAATGATCTCGCGGCAAAGGTATAATCCGAGGCCGGTGCCGGGTTTGTGGCCTTCAGCCTGATAATACGGCGTAAAAAGTTTCGCCTGCTGGTTCTTGGGTATACCGGCGCCGGTATCGTTCACGCTGACACTCAACCGCAGGCCATTCGTTAAGCGGCTACTTACTTTTATACCTCCCGCTTCGGTATATTTGATCGCGTTACTCAGCAGGTTAAGCATCACCTGTTTTAAGCGAAAACTGTCCCCGGTAACCGTAACGTTCAATTCGTCCGGTTGATCAAGCGTCAGTGTCAACCCTTTATTTTCAGCCATAAAACGCATGGCCTCCACCGCATCGGCGATCGCTTCAGCCGGAACGAACGGACCGCTCTGGCGGCTTTCGGCATAGCCTTGTTCCAGTTTACTGACGTCCAGGATATTGTTGACCGTTTCCAGGATAAGTCCTGATGCCAGATCTATGGTGTTCAGCTTTTGTTCCTGCGGCGCAGTGATCGGAGTGCGTTTAAGGGTAAACACTGCGCCGTCGATCGCCATTAGCTTGTTGCGGATCTCGTGGCTCATAATGGCCAGGATCTCCGATTTTTGACCGGCCAGTTTGATGGCCCTTTTGCTTTCTACGCGCAGCCGTCGTTCCGCCCAGCCGACGCGGCGCACATAGATCAACAATAAGACAATAAATACCAGCATGGAGATCAGGGCCACGCCGGTAAAGGTGTTCAGATCGCGGGTAGTGGAAGCGTAACTTTTGAGTGTTGCCTCCCGGCTGCGTTCGTAAGCGATCCGGTCGATATCCTGCAGTTGCCCGATCAACTGCCGGAGGCCGGTCAGCAGGTTCAAATTCGCTGATACCAAGGCCTGCCCTGACTGCGCCAGCCTGCCGTACTGGGAGCCGAGTTCTGCTAACAGGGATCTGGCATCGCGGTCAGACAAATTTTTTACAACCTTGTTTTGCTGGCGCAATGTGATGACTTTGACGGATCGAGTGGCATGGAAGGCTTCTTTTAAGCGGCTGATCAGGCTGCTTTTACTGATCTCTTTACGAGTGGAGACCACCGAATCGACCTTTAGTTGTTCTTTAGGCGTTATGTTTGAAGCCAGCGGCTTATTGCGCAGGCGCTCCATGGTGGTGACGCGCACCAGCGAGTCGAAGCTTTTGCGCAGGTTAAACAAGCTTTTGGAGATATCGAGTTTTTGCTGTAATACTTTTGACAGCTGTGTGCGGCTTTCCGGCAGGCTTGTATCCGCGCTGATCCGGTAATGATCAATGATGGCCGTTATCTGTTTAAATATAGCATCCGTTTTTTTACGGTAATCGGTCAGGTCTGTAGAATTTCCGTTACCGCTGGCTTTTTGGAAACTGTTTTCGGCCATGTCCAGGTCGAGCAGCAGTGCGCTGATCTGTGCCTGCGCGGAAGGTTGCTGCAATTGTCGGCCCATTTTATCCAGCTTGACCGTGATCGCGTGCCTTAAAATAAAAGATCCTGCGGTCACGATGAGGCTGAATAAAAGGAATATAATGACCAGGCGGTTAATGATCCCGGTGAGGTTGCTTTGTGTGGTCATAAATCGATGCGACATTAACAACCTGAAGGGCCTAAATGTTTGGTTAGCTGCTCAGCTGCAGCTTTTGGATCTTTTCTTTCGTTTTTTCGATCTCCTTGTTCAGTTCCTTGATCTTCTTTTGATCTTTCTCGACTTTTTCAGCGGCATCTTCCGCGTCGTCTGTTTCGTTAGCTGCTTTACGGGCTGCCTTAGCAGCTTTTTTAGTGTCACCGGTATCACCGCCTACGGCTGATGCGGCTGCTTTACGGCTTTTTTCCTGGGCCTTGTTCGACTCACTGGCGGCATCTTCGGCGGCTGACTGTTCGTCGGGCAAACGCTGCTGCACCTTGCTGAGTTCTTCCTGCAGGTCGCTAAGTTTTTTGTTCAGTTTTCTCACCTCCGCGTTGATCTTAGCGGTATCACGTTTGCTGGAATCCTGGGTTGTATTAGCTTTAGCGGCGGTGGCTAATCCGATAGCCAAAACCATGATCAAAAGTTTTTTCATTGTTGTTCATTTAAAATGTTGCCCAAATGAACGAACACAATGAAAATTGATAAAGTCGCTTCGACGGAAACGGTCATCCGAACGACGAAAGGCTGGTGTCAGCCGTCACAGCCAGGCGGCGAATCGGGCGCGGAACGCCTCCCGGTATTGCTCGGTGACCGGGATGATCGTTTTGCCGAATTTCACAGTGAGGTGCTGGATAGATTCGACCTTGTCGGGATTGATGATAAAGGAACGATGAACCTTTAGGAAACCATGGCCGGCGAGTTGCTCTTCCATTGCCTTTAAAGTAGATAAAGCGGTGGTCACTTTTTCGCCCGTGACTACGCGCACGTAATCTTTGGCGCTCTCCACATAACAGATATCCGGAATATTTACGCGGATCAGTTCATGTTCCACTTTAAGAAATAGATGATCCGTTTTCGGCGTAGTTTCTGCTTTAGCAGTTGATATTGTGAGCGCTTTGCAGGCAGCCCGATAGAAATCTTCGTAGGCGAACGGCTTGACCAGGTAATCCAGGGCATCGACCTTGTAACCATCCAAAGCATATTCACGCGAGCCGCTGATCAAGACGACTTTCGGCGAATTGCCCGAACCGTTAAGTTTCAGCGTACCCGCAAAGGTAACACCATCGATGCCCGGTAAATTGATATCCAGGATCAGCAGATCAACCTTTTCTTGCTGTAAAGTAGGAATTGCCGCGCCTGCACTAAAGAAATTTCCGGCAAGTTTGAGGAACTCCGTCTGCTCGACCATTTCGCAGACCAGGGCATTGACCTCCCGGTCGTCATCTATCACCAGACAATTTAAAATGCGCTCCATGCCCCTAAAATACGATAGCCGTGCGGTAACCGCAAATTCTTGGCAGGCCCCGGGCGAATGGAAGGGCGTTCTGGTCGGATGGCGGGCGGTTTTGGTCGGACGCGCTTGGCCGCAATGACAGATCATGCTTGATTTGCCCCGACAAAATTTTACCACTATGAAAAAAACATTTAAACAATTCATTATCGCCGGTTCCCTGCTGGGCTGCTCGGCAGGCGCCTATGCGCAAACTACGGCATCAGATACGGCACTGTTCGAAAAAAAAGATTTCCGCACCTGGTCGCTAGGACTTAACGCCGGTGCCTTAAGCCATTATACGCCGTTTAACAGCAGTACGAACGGCGATTTCAAAAAAACGCAGTTGGATTGGGGCTATGGCGCTTATATCAAAAAACAGATCCTCCCCGGCTTTGGCCTGCAGGCAAACTTCCTGATGGGGCATGTAAAAGGCGAAAAAGCAAATATCTTGGCATCGCCCTCAGCGGCCCAGGACGCCAGCGATTTTAATACCCGTATCGAATGGTCGGGTGACCTGAGTGCCAACTTCACCATCGCCAACATGAGCCTGAACCACAAGCGCTCTTTGCTGTCACCTTACCTGACCGCGGGTGCGGGCTATATGTCCTATAATGCCCAAACCTATAATACGCCGTCTGGACAAAACACAGGTTACCAGCGGAACTGGTTCATCCCGGTAGGCGCCGGTTTCAAGCTGGGCGTTTCGCGAGCGGTCAACATCGACCTGGGCTATACTGTGGGCTTTATGAAGACCGGCAATTTTAACGGTGTGGCCAGCGCAATGAACGACCGGTTCTCGTACGCGCATGCCGGTATTGAGATCGCCTTTGGTAAAAGGAAAGCTTCCCAACTGCAGAACTTCAGCCCGATCGCTGCCTTGCGCGAAGCGAATGCGGCCGAAAGCGCCGCGCTGCGCAGCCGTTTGGCCGCCGCGGAACAACAACGCCTGGCCGACCAGCAGCAATACGCGAGGGATATGGCCGATGAAGATAACGATGGCGTAGCCAATAAGTTTGACAAATGTCCCGGCACGGTACTGAATGACAGCACGCAGGCCGATGGTTCCGGCTGCGTGATCAAACGCATCGCCCCGGTAGTGACCGAAAAGGTAAAAGTGATCGTGACCGATGAAGACCGAAAAGTGGTGGATGAAGCCATTCATAACCTGGAATTTGACCTGGGCAAAGCAACGATCCGTGGGCGTTCTTTTGCCACTTTAAATAAAGTAGCGGCCTTGCTGGTACAGAAAAACTTCAGTTTGAAACTGGCCGGCCATACGGATAATACCGGTTCGGCTGAACTCAATATGCGTTTGTCCAAAGACCGTGCAGAAGCGGTGAAAGCTTACCTGGTGGGCCAGGGTGCCAACGCATCAAGGATCGAAGCTACCGGCTATGGCCAGGCCCAGCCCATTGCTTCCAATAAAACGGCAGCCGGCCGCCAGCAGAACAGAAGGGTAGAATTCACTTTGTACTAATTTAAAGCAAAAACGACATGAAAAGATTAAGCATATTAGCTGCACTGGCATTGGTAATGCAGACAGCACTGGTAAAAGCACAGATCCAGCAAGGCAACGTTATGGTCGGCGGAAGTTTATCTAATCTTAGCCTGGGGCTGGATGATTCCAAAGTTTTCAGTTTCGATCTGACCCCTAAGGCCGCCTGGTTCATCAAGGACAATGTCGCGCTGGGCGGTTATGCGGACCTGGGTATCCAGACAGCAAAAGCATCAGCCACCACGGTAAAATATGGTATCGGCGGATTAGGCCGTTATTACACCGGTGCAGAAATGGAAGTGGTCAAACATGGCCGCTTCTTTGGTGAGGGTACCTTGGGTCTGGGTGGTATCAATGTCAGCAACGGCGGCGGCCATACCAACGGCCTTGACTTTAGTTTCGGACCGGGTTTCGCCTATTTCGTAACCCCAAATGTTGGCCTGGAAACGATGCTGAAATATAATGGTGTCGGCGGGTTCGGCAATGCCGGTTACCAAAGCAGCCTGGGACTTTCCTTCGGCTTCCAGATCTACTTGCCCGGAAAGCGAACGCTGGACAAAGTAAAACGCGATATCAAGTAAAGAAAAGCGGGCTCGCTCACCACGTGCCCGCTTTCTTCTTAGGCCAGAACCTTTGAGCAGGTGGTTGGCAAGTTATCAGTATGTCGATCAGTTTGATCATCAGGCTTAGTTGACATGATGGTAGAGTTCGTTAGCATCTTCGTCATTATGCAAATTATGGCCCTTTCTTAACGGCCTTCTTACCTGCGACCCTTACACTTTTTTTAGGCATGTAAAGGCTCCGGTAGTGGCATGGTGGTTACTGACGGTCTGCAGCGGGTAATTCGATCATCTGCTGTTATCGCGCTTTTAAAGACTTGAAGCAAATGACCGAACAGAAAGGTGGCTCGGTCACTTTAAAAAGTGTTCAGGGTAAAGGATCAGCATTTTCGTGCCAATTACCCCCCGCCATGAGGCTGTTAAAAAGCCTTGATCACTATTATAACGTTGACCGGGTTACTTCCCATACAATACTTCCTGATGATCCACCCGAATCCGCGGGCTGATCCTTTTCGTATTTAGTGGAAAATCGACCTGATGAGAACCAAAAAGATCAAGCTGCCGGAGCCTATCCTGGTCAGGGCCTTAAAAGAAAAGGATCCGATCGGGATCAATGCGCTATATCATATGTATAGCGCTTCCTTATTTGGCGTCATTTCCCGCATCATCGATGACACCCAGTTAAGCGAAGATGTCCTGCAGGAAACGTTCATCAGGATATGGCAGGCGATCGAGCAATATGACGCTCAAAAAGGCAGTCTTTTTACCTGGATGGTCAATATCGCCCGCAATATGGCCATCGACCGCCTGCGTTCAAAAACCTACCGGAAAGATGCCAGGACGACCGGCCTGGAAGGCTGTGACGAATTCCCCGATCGTTTCGACCTCTACGAGCGGCTTGATTCCCGTTCGGTCAAATCAGCCGCTGGCCGGTTACCCGGCAAAGAGTTCTCGGTGGTGGAACTTATCTACTTTAAAGGGTATACGCACCAGGAGGCTGCAGCAGCACTTCAAATGCCTTTAGGATCCGTGAAGACCGTGCTCAGCCGTGCCATTCGCCGCCTTCGAGAATATTATCAACCATCCATGCTGCTCGCTTCCTGATCATTGCTGCTCCTGCAGCAGCTGTTTTCTACAGGCTCTTCGTTCAATATGTTCGGAATGATACGGTCGTGCAGCCAGCCTTGAGCATGAAAGTTGGTATTGCCTTTTAAATTGTCGAAGGCGGCCTAACCTTTGGATGTGATCGAGATCGTACGCCTCTGGTCCAAAGGTCGGCCACATGGAGATAAAATTCACTAAAGGTTTACAAGGCTACTGCAACCTTCGGCATTATGATCAAAATTCAAGGCTATTTGAAACTAAAATTAAGTTTTATTGTATATAGGGCTAACTTTCTATTTTCTCCTTATTGCTAACAAATGAACTTGCTATCTTTTGACCCAAGTGTTGATCCAGAACTTTTTTTTAATTCGGCACAGGATCTTTTCTGTATCGCCGGCTTTGACGGCTGTTTCAAGCAGGTGAATCCTGCTGTATGTTTCACACTCGGTTATACCGCCGAAGAATTATTTTCACGGCCGATCGATACTTTTATTCATCCTGAGGACCGCTCGGCGACCAGGCAAAAGCGTAAAGCACTCAGCGAGGGTAAACCACTGTCCAATTTTGAGAATCGGTATATCACCAAAAGCGGGGAGGCCGTCTGGCTCAGCTGGACCTCTGTGGCGAACCCGGCACAGGAAAGCGTTTTCGCTGTTGCTAAGAATATTACCGCGAGGAAGATCAAGGATATTGAACGCGAAGCCGTTCTCAATGAGCTGAGCGCGGAGCAACAGGCCTTAAAAGAATTGGTCTATACTGCCTTGCACGACCTCCGGTCGCCGATCGGTAACATGGCGTCCATTTTTAATTTGTACGGCCAGTTGAAAGAGCCTTCTACGGCTTACCGGGAACCCCTGAAGCTATTAAAAAGCAGCATCGATGACCTCAGGCACCAAATAGACAAATTTTTGGACCGCTTAGCCGGCCACGAACTGAAGAATTGCAACAGGACGGAGGTCCTTTTTTCCGCTGCGCTGGACCGGGTGAAGCAAACGCTTTATGCCCGGATAAATGAAAGCAAGGCGGAGGTCATTTCGGACTTTACAGATGCGGTAGCTGTAAGTTTTGACCAAACCTATCTGGACAGCATTATCCTTAACCTGCTTTCGAACAGCCTTAAATATTCCAGGCCAGGGGTGCCGCCAGTTATCTATTTAACAAGCCGCAAGTTGGATCAATACATTGAACTTACAATTACTGACAATGGCTTAGGGATGGAGCGATCCGTTATCGAAAGTCGTTTGTTTCGCCTTCATCAAAGATTTCATGACCATCAGGAAGGAAAAGGTATCGGCCTGTGGCTGGTCAAGAAACACCTTGATAATTATGGCGGTAAGATCTCTGTCAGTAGCCGGCCTGGGAAAGGAACTACCTTCCGTATGCTCTTCAGGAAATAGCTATGATCTTCCTGGACGTAAATCGGCTGCCAGGCCGATCGGTTGATGTAATTAGGCCTTATGACTTACTACAAATTGGTTCCTTTTATTTATATCTTACTGCATTTATAATGATCTTACCCCAGTTGCACAATAGTGATGTCCCTTTAGATATCAATACTTTTTACTGCAAACCTTCAATGGCTTTTATTAAGTAACAACATAAATTCTAAAAGAAATTTCCCGTGTTTAACAGGATGCGGTTTCCGGTAAAGCTGAAGCAGGATATAACTAATATAGTTTTCGCGGTTCTTAATATCTTCTTTATTCATTTTTACATCAATAAGGGGGCGGGCATGATCTGCTTTGCCGCTAGGCTTGTATAAGGAACAATATTTCCCAGCGCTTTTTTTAAATTTCCACGCCGACCTCTCAGAATTAAAGTTCCTGTCTCGCTTAGGCGGACCCCTCCGGGCCGAGCTCTCCGCTATATCTTTCTTCGAAAGGATGCCGCTGCGATCGCTGACCTGGTTCTTCAAGGTGCCCTGCGAAAACTTAGGTCGGCATTTTCGCTGCGCTGCTAAAGCCGCCCGTTGAGGTGCCGAGCGCCTCTTCAACGCTCACTTGTTCACCACCCTCCATGTGCATTCCGCCGGGTAAAGCGCGTTTCGCGGCTCAAGCGGCCCTCTTGGAAATTCAAGGCCCTTGCCCAGCGCGCTTCCGAAAGAACCGGAAGAAAGGCACAGCCGGGCCCTCCGGGTGCCTCGTCCGGCAATGGTAGCCGGAAGGGCAGCTGTCCTTTCTTCCTGACCAGGCCCTCTCAAGCGGAAACCTGAAGTTCGTCCATAGCCCTTCCCGGACCGCTCTTAAGTTTTTAGATGAGCTTCATTTAGCCTTTGCTTGAGGCGAATTTACCCCTCTTCAGCGGACAAGGCCAAGGCAAGTGCCGCTTAAAAAATCTCCACACCTCCGCTATGCTCCGGGTCGTATTTTTTGCGTCAGCCTTGTCCGCTCGCCCCCCGCGCAAGTATTCTGCCTCTATCAAAGGCCAAATGAGGGTTCTGCCGAAATGGTCATTGGATAACAGATTTTTTAACCATTAAAAATGTAAAGATCATGGAGATCACAGGAAGATTGGTAGCGGATGCTACCGTAAGAGCGGTGAACGCAGAGAAAAATGTAACAGGTTTCAGGGTGGCGGTCAACCGCCGTTACAGGTCACAAGGTGAGCAAAAAGAGGAGACCGCCTACATCGATTGTACCTACTGGCGTGGGGATAAGATAGCCCCGTTCCTGACCAAAGGCATGTTGGTGCAGCTGTCGGGCTTTATGACAGCCGAACCGTGGGTGAACCGTGACGGTGAACCGATGGCAAGCCTCCGTTTTCGCACCGATGAGATCAACATGCTGACCCCATCGGCTAAAAAAGCGGATAAGAAAGCAGCACAGGCAGGCGATAAAAAAGGCGTGCTAAAACCAAGTGAACAATTCAACTAAGCGGACACCATTAGTTTTTAACCCTTAAAATTTACGAAAATGGCACATAACCTTTTTTATAACGAGCAAACAGGAAAACATAGTTTTTTTAGTGTTAAGGAAAAAGCATGGCATGGCTTGGGGCAGATCGTAGAAGATTACCCGACAAGTGCGGAAGCGATACGCTTCGCAGGTTTGGATTACACCGTTGAAAAACGCCCCTTGTTCTCCAATGCCCTGAATAACGAGATCACGGATCTTGACCCTGAACTGGCCACCTCAAAGATCGGCGTACCGAATTTCTTTGCGACCGTTCGGAATGATAACGACACCGTTTTAGGTGTGGTGGGCAAAGATTACGAAGTGGTGCAGAACGTGGATGCGTTCCAGTTCTTCGATGCTATCGTCGGTGGTGATGGGATCAAATACGAGACCGCAGGGGCTTTGGGTAAAGGTGAGC
Organism: Mucilaginibacter pedocola; assembly: GCF_002013915.1. GTDB lineage: Bacteria > Bacteroidota > Bacteroidia > Sphingobacteriales > Sphingobacteriaceae > Mucilaginibacter > Mucilaginibacter pedocola. Next base: position 261,252 of record NZ_MBTF01000039.1, on the reverse strand, counting down.
GCATTTTTATCACCGCCAAATTACCGGGGCATATCAAGGTGGGCAAAGCCGACCTGATCGAACAGTACCTGTTCCTGACCACCTCCCACGATGGTTTTGGCAGTATCACCGCCGCGTTTACACCGATCCGTATCGTGTGTAACAATACCTTGAATGCCGCCATGCGCAACCACAGTAATGCGATCAAGATCAGGCACACCGCTTCGGCAGGTGACCGCTTGAAACAGGCGCATACCTTAATGGGGATCTCCAGCGAAACGGCGCAGGGACTGGAGGAACTGTTCGATCACTGGACGAAAGTCCGGATCACCGATAAGCAGGTGAAAAAATTGATACAGTTGGCGATGGCACCCAATAAAGAGGTCGTAAAGAACATTGAATTGGGGCTAATGGATAATTTGTCTACCACATACACCAATATCGTGGATAATGCCTTTGCCTATGCGATGGGTGACCCTACCCAAACGATGGAAACGACAGCGGGCACTTTGTTCGGCGCATACAATGCGGTAACAGGGTATTATCAGAACGTACGCAATTTCAAGGACGGTGAAGCCAAATTCAGGTCGGTCATGGATGGCACGGCCAAACAACGGGCGCAGGTCGCATTCGACCTCTGCCTCGGCTTTGCCCAAAATGGCGATGGTATCCTGAACCTGAATTAACGGAATATGCAGGGGAGCGATCCCCTGCTTTTTACCCACGCATAAATTATTACAGATGCAACCATTGAATTTAATGGACAACGTAGCGAAAGCGAGGCTTTTGCACAGCTTGCTGAGAGAAGAGATACCCGCCTTTTTGGCTTACCTGAACGAGCTGACAGAAACGGTACTGAATGAACAGGAACGGATCCGCCAAGAATGGGACAACGGTATGTTAAGCCCTGAAATGTGGTTCGGGCTTGCTGAACAGGTACAGGCCATCATGGCCAAATACCCTAAAGGCCTGTACCGCTCGCCCAATGTTTGTGCCGACCAGTTGTTCGATGGCTTTTTAGCCATTTTCACCCGCTATGCGCTGAACAACTATGTCGCCAACGACAGGCACGCCGACCCGAAATTCAAACCCGCAGTTGAACTTTTATTTACGTAAGCCATGAGGACAGGGAACATGACCACCGCTATATGCGGCACATGTCTGATCCTGCTTTACCTGTTCATCCGCTATCGGGTGAACAGGCGCAGGTTCGGGCGCAGGGGTATCGCAGGATTACAGCAATTCCGCAGTTACCGCCATTTCGTGGTGGTGGCGACCCTTGAAAGTATCGTAATGATAGCCGCCAAACTCTGCGGACTGGCAGGGTTGGTATTATTGGCTGCCGCAGGTTTTAACCATTTAAAAATTAAGCCATGAGCATATTAGCGAACAGGACGGAGCGGAAGGCGCTCCGCATTTTGGGCAAGGCCCTGAAATTCTTCGATCAGACCGTACTCCTCAAAATAATTTACATATACATGTCAAGAAAATAACCAAATTTTTCCGATCATTGGCGCTGTATTTTACATTAAAAAGGGGCGATCCAAAAGTCTATCAGGAGTCACCAACGGAAAAGAGAGTGATCAGGAAAGCAGTTTGGATGCAGGAGTGCGTCAACTCGACATCCTGTTCTGTTCCCTCCGGTATCTGCAAAAAGCGGCCTTGAAGTTTTACCATAGATCTGGACCCCATACGAACAAGCACACCTGTGATCTTGTATTGCTGATCATTTCTGGCGGACCCTTCCATCAGATGCAATAGGTCACTGGCCTCTAAAAGGTCCGTCGCAGGGCTTGTATAAGCCAGCGAATAAATGTTGTTTTCGGCCATCATCAAAGTATGATCATCACTGTATTTAGCAGTGATGATCGTTTGAGCTTGATATAATCAGGACCGGCTAATGATTTTTAAATATCCTGCTTAACGCATTCACAAAAGTGACCAATGTAGCCGCTGAACTGACCAGTTTGACTATTGGTAAGATCACAGTGAAACATTATACTTCGAAAAGCTATTGAAACCTATACATTTATGACACACTTTATTTTGCCGATGCCATATGAATAGAACAAAGCCCGGGGCTGTTTTTGATCTTGAGTACTTTTTTGAAATGTCGCCTGACCTGATTTGTATCACCGGTTACGACGGTTTTTTTAAAAAGATCAATCCTGCTGTATCAAAAACTCTTGGCTATTCAGAAGAGGAATTGCTGGCATCACCGGTGGATACCTTTGTTTACCCTGAAGACCGCGAGATCACGGCTGATAAACGAAGAAAGCTGATCAATGATGAACCTTTACTAAATTTTGAGAACCGCTACCTGAGTAGATCAGGTTCGGTCGTCTGGCTGACCTGGACCTCGGTACCTATCAAGCGGGATCAGGTAATTTTTGCGATAGCCAAAAACATCACTTACAGAAAGCAACTGGAAGAGTATGAGCGCATTTCGGACATCCTTGAAATGATCCACGACGATCATAGCAAACGATTTAAAAAACAGTTGCCGGTCAGTCCCAAAAAGCAGTCAAGCGCGGCACCTAATGATACTATTCCAAAAGCTGAAGAACCTTCCCACGCTGATCAATTGTGGTTAAATAAATTTGAAGCGATCGTACGTAAGCACACAGGTAAATTACATTTGAACCTGGAAATTATCGCTGACGAAATGGCGATGAGCGAAAGGCACCTTCACCGCCATGTACAACGCATTTTGGGGATCACACCCAATAAACTGGTGCGGGTGATCCGGTTGCAACTGGCCTGGGAGGCCATCGCAACAGGTAAATACCGCACGATCACTGAAATATCGAACTTGGCGGGATATAGCTCGAGAGGGCATTTCAGTAAATTATTTAAAGATATTTATGGCATTAATGTAGCTGAGCTACTTTAACTTCTACAACTGATGGCGAAAAAGATATTGGCAATTGACGACGACAAGGATATTCTAACTATTCTGGATATTATATTCAATGAAGAGGGATATGACCTGGTGTTGATGAATACTGGCGCTACAACAGAGCAGATAGCTGTACTTCATCCCGACATTATTCTGATGGACGTCCGCATAGAAGGGTTCGATAGAACAGGTGCGGAGATCTGTGCAGCAATCAAGGCAGAGTTGGCTATCGCAGAAATACCGGTCCTGCTGCTTTCTGCTGAAGATCGCCTCGGGCAACTTGCGGAAAAATGTGGCGCTGATGGTTATGTCAGTAAACCTTTTGACATCGATAGCTTAGTTTCTAAAGTAAGAGAATTTGTGACCTAAATAGCAGTATGATGATGAATATACAGCCGCAGTCCCCGGGTTCCTGGAAGAAGATCAATCTGGGCTCGGAAAAGCTCAGGAAGTTCTTTATAAAACACCTTGACCACATTTACCTCGCCAAGCAACACCTCGTATCCAAGCTACCGGCATTAATGGATAACGTGCAGTTTTCCGACCTGAAAAATGCCATGACGGAAACGACATCCTTAGTAGATAAGCAATTGGCCCGGATCGAATTGATCTACACCCTGATGGATGAATCGGTCACGGATAGGAACATGAATGGCTTGACGGGCTTGATCGATGATGCCTTTGAAGCGATCCGTGAACAGGCCCGGGAGCCTGAATTACGCGATCTTTCCATTATCTATTATTTGCAGAATATAGAAAGCGTCGAGATGGCATCATTTCAAATACTGCAGATGGCGGCCGTGAAATTGGAAAATAAGCAGATCGGGCAGTTGTTGAAGGAAAATTACGATGATGCCAAGGCCGGCAGGACATTGTTTTTACTTATCTCTTCTAAATATATTATCAGTTAAATTTGGCCGCTAGTTACTTTGTAACATGGCTGAAAAAAGTGGACTGATAAGGATGGACAATATCGGGATCGTGGTGGGATCCCTGGACAACGCCATTACTTTTTTTGAGGAGATCGGCCTGAAACTGGAAGGCCGGGGCATGGCCGAAGGTGAATGGGCTGGCCGTATCACGGGCTTAAGTGGCCAGCGTGTGGAGATCGCCATGATGGTCACACCGGGCGGGAACGGTCGTTCGGAATTGTCGAGCTTCCTTGAGCCGAAAGCAATAGAAGGCCATCGTACTGCGCCGGTAAATGCGCTGGGTTATCTCCGGGCAATGTTCACGGTAACTGATATGGACGAACTGGTCGAACGCCCGTTGGCGCAGGGGGCAGATCTGGTAGGTGAGATCGTCCAATATGAGAACGCTTACCGACTTTGCAACGTCCGTGGCGCGGAAGGCCTTTTGGTCGGCCTTAGCACAGCCACTGTAGTGAAAGACTACTTTCTGGCACTATTTAACATTTGCTTCATTGGTTGGGCCTCCCATTCTTGCCAACGAATGATACTATCAGCTAACTGCCGGACTTCCCGATATTTGGAAGCGTTCTTAATGGCCATTATCGCTGAAGAGTGATGCGGGATCTTTCCTTTCATGTATTGCCTCTCGCTAGTAACTGCTTGCTTACCAAGGCATAATAAGAACGATCAGGCTGGAGGCCACTATACCGCCATTTTGCCCTTTATTTGGATACATGCTGCGCATAACCAGTAACATGATCAAGGCCATCGGGGCAACCATTAACAAACTCATATAAAGCCTGTTCAGGCTCAAGTAGATATGACTGGTGTCATCGACGTTCAGGAACATGACGCCATAAATGATAAAAAAGACATCAGGAGAGACAAGGCAGGTTTTGGATATTGGTTTTCTTTCATAACTACTCATCTTTTTTTTGATGCTTCAGATCCTTCTTTTAGACTTTACGCTTTCAAGATCGGTCGGCTGTCGGGGTCTTAAATAAGTGATTTAACGTCGGGGACAACTGTTTTTATTATCCATCGTTTTTTGTTACGACCAAAGATGAACGGTGGACCCATTATTTATCCGTGGCATTCATTTAACCATAGTTAAATAAGTAAAATAAAAGTTAAATGTCACTTTAATAGGTTATCTTACACAAATTTACAGTCAAAAGAAGATCTATCATGAAAAACCGCTCCTATATATGCTTTTACCGTGTTTACAAGCATGACACTGTAGTAACCGAAGTAAGGTCGAATGATTTCAAGCCACGTACCAGTGCTAAGTTCGATCGCGGCTTGCCTGTAGCGCACCCTGAAGAAATGAACGGTTCTCCTCAATGTTATTATGAGCTGCCACCCGACGAGCTGATGTTCTACGGCTATCTTGATAAAGCGCTGGCCATGGAAAAAGCCAAAGCCGGCGCGCTGGCCTATATCGGCCAAATGATCAGTGATGTGGAGCAAGGCATCAAAAAATTAACTCAATACCGGCAAGATCATTACGAAGGCCTGAATATCGATCTGCTTGATGCGCAGATCCGAAAATTCCGGAATAGCATGAACATGAAATAAAAGGCCAATAGTAGATGAATAGAAGATTTAGAATAAGTACAACTGATGAGCGCTCGATCGACATCGAAGACGAATATGCGTTGGAAATGTGGAGCCGGGAATTAAATGTCACGACAGCTAGGCTTAAAGCCGCGATCGAGGTGGCGGGAACCGCGGTAGCTGATGTTAGAAAACAGCTTAAACACCAACGCACTTGGTCAAAATAAGTCCTTAGATACCTCACATATTACGCTTCCTGGCGTAATCCTTTAAGTAATCGGGTGCTTTATCTCTAGCCGCCTTACCCGTGAGCGGTTAAGGTGATTATTTTTAGGGTCATCTGATCCAACATAAATTGAAACTTCCGATTAAACCAAGCCGATCATGATCGTTAGTATAAGTTCCGCCACTGCTGTGCCGTTCTTAATTACCTTAGGTATTTTATATAAAGCAAATGTATATCACCCTGCCACGGGAAAGTGAATGTATCTGGGGCAGGCATACCAACGAAACGACCTTTGCATCTGGCAGGTTACAACTGGTCATAATACCCCTCCACCCGCTCTGTGATCTCTCTGAACACAGATGGCCGTAATTTCTCACCTGTAAGCTGATGCCATTTGCATTTGCTGTCCTGCGTTAATTCAGCGACCTGTGAGCCATTCATCCAGACGGTATAAGTGCTTTTGTCTTTCAGTATAACCTCACAAAAGATCAATTCGTCAGCCGACTGTATGCCGAAACCAAAGGCCGACATCAATTCCTGCTGATGCGGAACGGTCAGTTCTCTTAAAAAGAGCTCGATCCCGGCCTTCGCTGCATCATCGAAATTTTCGAAACCGCGAAGCGTATAATTATCATTATCCAGGGTGGCGTTCCCTATGAACATCTCGTCTTCAAATAAGAGATGCTTGCCTGTACTGATGAACTGCTGCTCGTAAAAAGCAAGTATCGTTTCCACCTGGATGTAACGTTCAAGGCCGTTGTCGTTCAGTGCAAATCCTGTCCGGTATATCATAGCTGATCATTTAATAGTTAGCAGAACATATAGTGCCAACCTGATCTTCGATCGCGTCTGCTTATCATAGCTGCATGGATATTAAATACAGCTTGACCGGCCCCGCACTTCGTTAAGATAGATTTATAGATATTTCAATAGATCAAGTTTCCTGGCTGAGTGCCGCAACTGATGGAGTGCCTTATCTTTTACCTGCCTGACCCGCTCACGGGTGAGGTGATACCGGTTTGCAATTTCTTCCAGGGTATAAGGCTGTTCCTGGCCAATTCCGAAAAAAAGGATAAGTATGCTCCGTTCTTTTTCCGTCAGGTGCTTTAAAGCGTCTTTTAGGGCTACAGACAGGGACTCCTGCATGAGCAACTCATCGGCCGCTCCGCCTTCTGCGGCCAGCAGGTCCATCAGAGAACTTTCACTTTCATCGTTAATATTGGCGTCCAATGATAAGGAACGGCGGGATTTACTCATCAGGTCAGCAATGCTTTCTGTCGATAGCTCCATGGCTGCCGCTATCTCTTCGATGGACGGTTCCCGCTCATATTGCTGCTCCAGTTGCGAGGCCTTGCGATATAGCCGGCTTAAAGCGCCGATCTGGTTGGCGGGCAAACGCACTACCCGTGATTGCTCAGCAATGGCCTGCATAATGCCCTGGCGTATCCACCAGACCGCATAGGAAATAAATTTAAAACCTTTGGTTTCATCAAACCTCCGCGCCGCCTTGATCAACCCGAGGTTTCCTTCATTGATCAGATCGTTGAGGGAAAGGCCCTGATCTTTGAATTTTTTAGAGACAGACACGACAAAGCGCAGGTTAGCAGAGGTTAATTTGTGCAGTGCCGCCTGGTCGCCGTTCCGGATCAGTCTGGTGAGCGCAACTTCCTCATCAGCTGTAACCATGCCTATCCTACTGATATCGTTCAGATATTGGTCCAGTGCCCGGCTGTCCCGGTTGGTGATCGAGGGCGTGATCTTCAGTTGCCTCATCGGTTACGGCTAAAGCCTAAGATACAAATGGTGGAAAGATTGTAATATACGTTTAGTTTGTCGATTAACCTAAAAAACAGAGAATTTAAATTTATTTTCAATTATTTTACCAAAAGTTAAATTATGCCGATTAATAAGGCTACCTTGCCGACTTACATAAAAACAATTAAATGCAAAAAGAAGGAACAGTGAAATTTTTCAACGATTCAAAAGGTTTCGGATTTATTTCACAAAGTGATACAAGAACTGATGTTTTTGTACACTCAACAGGTCTGATCGATCAGATCCGCGAAAACGATCAAGTTAGCTATGACGTAGAGAACGGTAAGAAAGGCCTGAACGCAGTAAACGTAAAAGTTATTTAATTATCACTATATCTTACTCGTAACACCTGCCCAGCGGCAGGTGTTTTTTTTTGAATTGATCTGACGTTTATTTAAAATGCCCTACCATTTTTCCAGGCCTTCTTCATTTTAATGTTTCTCAATATCACCTAACATTCGTAAATGAACTTTTCAGCAGGTAGGCCGTGAAGCGCATTTCATTTTACATTGTCAATTATAATTTTCTTCTACCATTGCACAACAGATCAACGGTGCCGTATCGATGCGATTGATCGCTGAATGATCTGCAAAAAGTGATCATGAACTTAACCATCTACGAAACGAAAAGTCGGAAGATGTATGGTGAATGTATTAGTTATCGACGATATGATATAAATACGCCGGTGATCAACTGGCTTGAACTGATCGTCGCTTCAAAGAAAAAATATCCTGTTTATTTTTACGTTGTGTGCAACCTCAAGATCTTTTTTCAACTCGTATCCGCCCAATGGGTGCTGATGCTTATGTAAGCAAAGAAGATGGCGTGTTGGTCTCTATTATTCGCCACTTATTGGTGTCATCGATGCAACAAATTACTTCGCGGTAATGTACTTCGCCGTTATTAGCAATAAAAGTGTTCTATTTGCTTTTGCTTCATCATAATTCTCTTTGATCAATTGCTGGACCTGTTTATTATTGAACTTAACAGCCGCCATCTCCAGCACCTGGAAGGAAGCCATCTCCACACTTTCAATATTTTGAAGATAAAAAGCAATAGACAGGTCTCGTAATTCAGGATCGGTTCCATGTAACCTGATGTCTTCAAAAGCATCATCGATCATGCCTGCCAAACCGCTAAAAGTTCCCCTTGATCGCTCTGCGTCAAGTAATGAATAGATGATCTCCATTCGGGTGATCTGTTTTTCCACATCTTCCAGTGTTTCCATTATAGCCAAACGCAGGTCAGAAAAATGAGCCTCATCAGCGATCTCCGGCAGATGTTTGACCAGATGATTTTTTGCAGTGTAGATCTTATCAAGATTATTAATAAAATAGGCCCTTAGTTTTTCAGGCCCGACGGTGATCTTTCCGGAGTTAGTGTGTTCTGGTCTTTCTTCCATGAGGTTGAACAAAAAACCAAATATAATAATTAGACATCATTAAGCTGCCGCTGTTTACACCAGATAGGCTTTGACCCTGAACAGCAAGTCATAAATATCAAAAGGCTTTTGAAAATACAGGTCAGCACCGCATTCATTTGCTAACATATCGAGGTCAGTTTCAGCGGAAACCAGGATAATAGGCATTTTTTTCGAATACGTGGCTTTGATCTCGGCACATATTTCGTCTCCACGTTTAGGGTAACCATCAATACGAACGTCAAGTAAGATCAGATCCGGATTGAGCATATGGATATGCTCACTGGCGTCACCACTCGTTGACACGATCACATTATAGCCTTCCTCCCGGAATATGATATGCAGAATATCCAGGATGTTTTCATCATCATCTATGATCAATATTCGCTTGCTCATACAAGCGGCTGAGCAAGATCCGTACCTGATAAATAAAGATCATCCTTTTAGATCTTACATTCTTTGCCTCATTATAACGTGGGGAAAAACGAACAGTTATGATGTGATGGTGTAGTCGACGAATGTCGACAAATAAATACTATTTGTCCTAAATCTTAACAGTAAGACCTTTCCTTTAAAACTGAATATCTGGTAGACTATTTTCCCATACGGCCATGCACGATCACCTCAACGCTCTCAGCCGCTACTCGGTCTTGGATACGCCAATGCCCACTTTTTGCTAATGAGACAAGAAGTTACCTGCTTGCAGTTCACTTACAGCGAATTAACCGTTGCTGAATATCAAAAACTTATAAAAAAGGCAATTTTATTAAAGTGCAAAAACGACCGCGACAACTGCCCGGTAAAAAATTTTTGAGCCGCGTAGGCGACAAATGGCCCATGTTAAGGGTCGTTATGCGCTCCGATCATGGCACAATTCCCTTCAAAGAATTGTCCCAACTGATCGATGCCATTTCCCCAATACTGCTAACGGAAACCCTTAAAATGCTGGAAGCGGATGCCTTACTGGAACGTAAAATGGATCCGCAGATCCCGCCTAAAATGGAATATTATACCCTGACCGCGCTCAGCGAAAGCCTGGTCCCGCCGCTCATGACCTTATATAATTGGGATAATGCCCCTAAGCCGGCGATCAAAGCCGCGCGGGAAAGGTCCGAAAGCCATTTGCGCGATCAGGAATCAGCTGATCCAAAATTTCGCAGCACCGGCGAGCCTTAAAAAGTTAGCTGCATCTACCCACATGAGCGAAAGCAAACTCAATAGGTCATTCAAACAGGTCTTTGGTCACTCATTGGGCAGTTATCACCAAAAATCACGGATCTACCGAGCGGCAGAATTGATCAGGTATCGACATTACTTCGTGACTGCGGCTGCGTTCACGGTCGGCTTTTCCAACGTGAGCCATTTTTCGCGGATATTGCCAGACATAAGGGGCAAACCTAAAATATTTTCGGCCGAGTGATCGTGTAAACTTCGTTAGCACACATCAGCCCGAACTGTATTTATTGACATTTATCACAGCGATTTATAGATAAATGTCCTCTTTGCCCAATCTCGAATGTGCCAATTTTGTGCTAAAATAGAAAATACAAAATGAAGTTAACCAACAAAGTGGCCGTTGTTACCGGTGGTAACAGCGGAATAGGTTTCGGCATAGCCGAAGCACTCAAAAACGAAGGCGCCAAAGGCGCGATCACCGGCAGGAACCAGGCGACGCTGGACAGCGCCTTAAAAGAATTAGGCGACGGTTTTATCGGTATCAAAGGCGACGTGACCAATCTCGACGACCTTGAAAATATGTTTAAAACAACTGACGAACGGTTCGGCAAGATCGATACGCTGGTGGTCAATGCCGGCGGCATTGTCGACGGCCAGCCGATGGCAGGCATCAACGAGGTGACCGAGGATAATTACGACCTGTATATGGACCTCAATCTGAAAAGCACTTACTTTTCCGTAAAAAAAGCATTGCCCTTCCTGAATGACGGCGCATCCATCATCCTTATCGGCTCGACCGCCGCGCACCGTGCTGCCCCGGGCATGACCATCTACGCTGCGGCCAAAGCGGCGGTTGTCTCGCTGGCCAAGGGCTTGTCATTGGACCTTCTGTCCAGGAGGATAAGGGTAAATACGCTGTCACCGGGTTCGATCGATACCCCCGTGTTCGGCAAGATCGTTCCGGAAGAACAGTTGGCGAGTGTCAAACAGCTTTGGGTAAACCAGATACCTATAGGCAGAATGGGCTCTCCTGTAGATATGGGCAAAGCAGCCGCTTTCCTGGCCTCGGACGATTCTGCATTTATCGTCGGCACGGAGTTGATCTCCGACGGTGGTATGACCAATATCAGCCTGATGAAATGATCTTTTTACGGGCGGTATTTGTTACCGCCCGCTCTTATTCAATTATTATGAACGATAATAGAACGCTGAACACCGCGTCCGCGACTTCGTGGAACGCGGTGTATGCATTGTCTCTTGCCGTGTCCGGCCTGATCATATCCGAGTTCTTGCCGGTAAGCCTGTTGACACCTATTGCAAAGGACCTGCTTATCGCCGAAGGGCAGGCCGGACAAGCCATATCGATCACCGCTTTGGTGGCTATGATATCCAGTCTGATAACACCGGCCGACACAGGCGGGTATGACCGGCGGAACGTATTGCTACTGCTTGGTTTGTTGCAGGTGATCGCCAACTTCTTGGTTGGTTTCGCGAATAGCTATGTGCTGTTGTTGACCGGCAGGATCATTCTTGGCATCGGTTTGGGTGGATTCTGGAGTTTATGCGTAGCGACCGTGATGCGCCTGGTACCGTCCCATTCATTGCCAACGGCCTTGTCCGTCGTTTTCGGAGCGGTTTCCGCTGCTACGGTGATCGCCGCACCGCTCAGCAGTTTCCTCGGCATCATCATCGGCTGGCGGAGCGTGTTCTTCGCCACTTCAGGTTTAGGAATGATCGCCCTGCTATGGCAGGCACTTGCATTGCCTTCCATCAGCGGTTCCAAACCTCCGGCCCTGCGCACCATCGTGTTGCTGTTTAAACGTCCCGGAATGCTGGCGGGCATGATGGCGGTTGCATTAGTATTCGCCGGCTACGGCATCTTTTTCACCTATCTGCGTCCTTTCCTGGAAACATTGACCGGTGTAAGCGGGCCGCATATAGCAACGGTGCTGCTGTGTTTCAGCCTGGCCAATCTCGCAGGAACCACTTTGGGCCGCTTCCCGCTTGAAAAGGATATTTATAAAACACTGACCTGTTGCTCCTTAATGATGGGGGCAATGGTCGGACTGACGGTAGTTTTTGCGTACCAGGTGATTGCTGTTTCCTGCCTGACGGCATTATGGGGACTGCTCTTCGGCATTGCGCAGATCGGCTGGAATATGTGGATCACCCGGACCGTGCCGGATGAGGCCGAGAGCGGCGGCGGCGCATTGGTAGCCACCATCCAGTTGGGGATCATGATCGGGGCTGCTGCCGGCGGCTTTTTCTATGACCACTTTGGCGGGAAGGTGAACTATATCACAGGAAGCGTGGTCGCGGTCGCTGCAGCCCTGACCGGCATGATCGCCTTTCAAAAGCAAAAGGGCCGGGCTGATGCTAAAAAATAAGCCTGCAGCAAGGTCATTTGAACGACATATCAGCGTTACACTTGAAATATATAGCTGCATTTGAATAGCTTTGTTAAAAAGCCGTTCGAATGTCGCCAATTTTTATAACCTATCTTCAGCAAAGCGGACAGCTGGCCCCGGATGATCTGGAACTGATCGCCAATGCTTCGTTGCTAAAAAGGGCACGGAAGGGTCAATACCTGCTGGAAGAAGGCGAGATCAGGGATTTTGTCGGGTTCGTCGTCAAAGGCAGTTTCCGCTTATTCCGTATCGGGGATGACCGGCAAGAACACATCATGCGGTTCGCCATAGAGAACTGGTGGATATCAGATTTTACCAGCTTCATGTCCGATAAGCCCTCCCAGTGTTATATCGAAGCGCTGGAGGACAGTGAGCTGATCCGCTTTTCCAAGGAGAATTGGGAGGGGTTGCTTGCCGCTTCGCCGAACTTCAGGCGGATCATCGATGTACTGACCACCCGAAATTTCGAGGCCCATCAGAACAGGATCTTCAGCAACATCAGCGATCCGGCTGAGTTGCGTTATGAAAAGTTCGTGCAGCAGTACCCAACGCTTTACAACCGCATCCCCTTGTACATGATCGCCTCTTTCCTGGGCCTGACCCGCGAAACCCTGAGCCGGGTCCGGAAGCATGCCATTAAAGGCTAACTACCGCTTATCCAGGAAATCCGGCGGATACAATAACTGCCCGTGCGATTTGGCGATGTCCTGGATCCGCTTGAGCGATGCAGTATTCATGCTCGGCGGGGGCAAAAACTGGCCTGCCGCAACAGGCTCGCCAATTTCTTCAAAAAATTCTTCCAGGCCAGCCGGCACAACGGTGCACAGCAATTTCGTCATTTGATCGCTGATATTCTTAAAGTAATGCACGACACCACCTTTGGGGATCAGGACAAAAGCGCCTTTTTTGGCGGTATAAGTTCCGGCTTCCGAGTGAACTTCCACCTCCCCGTCAACGATGTAAAAAGTTTCAAAAAAGTCGGCATGGGAATGGGGACCTGGCCCATTTTGCGGCGGCACAAGCATCTCGATAGTTGAAAAGGCTCCGCCGGTTTGCTGCCCTGACACCAGTACGCGGTAATTACCGCCTACTACCGCTAATATTTTACCGCCATCAGGACCGACTACCGTCGGCATTGATCTTACATTTTCCATGATGTGATTTTAAAGAGTTGCTTTGCCTGGTTTAGCTATTGATAACAACAGGCCGAATACAGCGCAGATCAAAATAGCGATGATATGGGGCATGGCCTGCATGACACTGTTATAAGGTTTGCTCAGCACCACCAGCATATCGTTCACCGGTATGATAGTTCCGGCCAGCAAGGTAACGCCCACAGCTTGCCGTTGTTTCAGCAGCACAAAACCGCAAAGCAGGATGCCGGAAAAGATGTCCCGGATACCTTTGATATAATGAAAGGAATGATCGCCGCCAGCATTGTAATGAATGCCGAAACCTGCGGTAGCCGCATCAGGTGCGAAGAAAAAGCGGGCCCCTAAAAAGATCATGGCTGCACCCAGCAGGCATGCCATTGCATAAGAAATTTTTGTTGTCATGGTTTTAAATATTAAATGATGACACAAATTTCCTTAACTCCGCCCCGGCATTCATGCACCTGGGTTAACAAATCATTTTTGGGAAAAAATTCTTTTACGGATACGGCTGAGGGATTGCGGCTTGACACCGACATAGGAGGCGATGTGATATTGCGACACCCGTTGCAGCAGGTCGGATGTTCGCTCATTAATTTTTGATAACGGTCTTCCGGGCTATCGGTATACAAAGAAGTTAGTGCTTGCAGCAATTGGACGAACACCTGTTCGATCACTACTCTACCAAACCGTTCGCCGCCGCTAACGGACCGATAGAAAACCTGCAGGTCTGCATGCGAGATCTGCCATAGCGCACAATCTTCCAGTGCCTGGATGATCTTGGTAGACGGCGTCTGCGTGAGGAAGCTTTCATAGTTACAGACGAAGTTATACTCCTTCCCAAAATCATAGGTCTTTTCCTCGCCGTCAGCATTGATATAATAACGAACCAGTCCTTTTTCAATGAACCCGGCGTGTTTGCATACCTGCCCGTCGTGCAGGAAAAATTCACCCTTTTTGAGTTCCCTTCTTTTGAATAACCTGCAGATCACATCTCCCTCGCCCTCGCTGACGTTGATCAAAGATCGTATACTGCTGATAAGGGCTTCCGGCATCAATGCTTCTTTTTGGTGAAGTTAATCTTTTTTTATCATATCCTTTTGGCTACAAGCTTGCGACTTTTAAATACCTTGCCATATCTCACTGATCGCGATTTGCTTTAAATAAAATAGCGAACACGGAATTATAAACTAACACCATACTCACAACTATGCCCGACTATGGTCACTGGTAAAATGATTTCGCAACATTAGTTTGAGTGCTGACGACCATAATTGCGAAGTTCATATTAGCTTTTATACATTTGAGCTATGTTTCAGGTCTTTGAAGATTATTTGCAACAATGGGTGGACATTTCTAAAGAGGACATGGACAGGATAGGTGCCGCCAGCGTAGAAAAAAAATTGCGCAAATGGCAATCTTTGCTACATGATGGTGAAGTGTGGAAGATGAACTGTTTTATCACCAGTGGCTGCTTCCGGCTATACCGGTTCAGCCCTGACGGAACAGATCATACTTTGAGGTTCGGTGTTGAGAACTGGTGGATCAGTGATCAGGAGAGTTACAATCATGACAGGCCATCGGAGTGTAATATCGAAGCGCTTACCGCTAGCACGGTCATCCTATGGCCAAAATTAAAGTGGGAAGAATTATTGCACACCATACCTGCACTTAAACTCTTCCAGGACCAGTTATTTGCACGTAGCCTGGAGATGAGTAACCGACGCATCTACTCGCTCATCAGCGGTTCTGCCGAAGAAAGATATCTGGAGTTTCAAAAGACCTATCCCAATGTTTTTAACCAGGTACCCTTACATATGGTAGCCTCATATCTGGGCATCTCCCGGGAAACGCTGAGCCGTGTCCGCGCTTCATTTACTAAAAAATAAACAGGACCTGTCTGGACAGAGTTAACAGGCCCTGTTTACAACGAACTAACGCGGTATGATCATAGATCAGGATGCAGGTCGCGGACCTTGCTCACAGATTCCAGTAAGGAAGCTACGTGCAGGATAGTGGATTCGGCCAGCCAGCTCCCCACCAGTTGTACGGCGATAGGCAACCCTTGCTCGCTGGTGCCGAAGCGCATGGCGATGCCGGGCAGCCCGGTTATATTTAATGGGACAGTTGCACCTTGTAAATAGGTAGCATCTACTTTCTGACCGTCTATTACAAATTCGACCTCGCCATGCTTGTGAGCAGGGATAGGTAGTACATGAGTAAGCAATACATCGTATTGCTGAAAGTAACCGGCAAAACCATCACGCAAGCGTTCTGCGGCTTGCTCAGCATCGATATAGTCTTTCATCGATGTATCGGGTAAGGATAGCATCGTCTTAGCCATCTTATATAACTCATCTTCACTGCGGCCTGCAGTGGCTTGTTTGAAGGCCTCTTTCATTTCCATCACATGGATGTGGTTGAATACATCGAGGGCAAAATCACGCTCTAGTGCAGGTATCCGGACCTGTTCGACCTGAAGCCCTAAGCCTTGAAGTGCTTTCGCCGCTGCTTCCACGGTAGCGGCCACTGCCGGATCAACAGGGCCAAATCCCGGACCTACCATCCAGCCGACTTTCAGTCGACGACGGGATTCTCTGCCGATCCCGGCATCAAACCGGACTGTACTAGTCGCAAAGGCATCCTGCCCGTCAGGCCCGGCAAGCACATGGTAGGCAAGTTCCAGATCGCGGATGCTGCGTGCCATTGGCCCAACGTGCCAGAAACGTCTTGGTTCACGAGGCCAGATGCCCGTCATGGGAACACGGCCATGCGTTGCTTTCAATGATACGATGCCTGTCTGAGCAGCAGGCCCCCGAACAGAAATGGCGAGGTCGGTACCCAGGCCAATAGGCGACATCCCAGCAGCAATAGCTGCCGATTCACCACCGCTGGAACCGCCCGGGGTACGGGTCAGGTCCCATGGATTATTCGAGCGGCCGCTCAGCAGGTTATCGCTCTCGATCCAGTAGGAAAATTCCGGGAGATTCGTTTTGGCGATCAGGATACCCCCGGCCTGCTTCATGCGGGCGACGCTGTTAGCGTCCGTGCTGGGGGTGCGGCCTTTGAAAATTGGTGAACCACGCTGGGTAAGTACATTGGCTGTGTCAATAGAGTCTTTCACTGTGAACGGTACACCATGTAAGGGCCCCAGGTCACCACCTTTCATCAGCTCAGCTTCCGCTCTTTTTGCAGCTTCCAGCGCGGTATCAGCGACAGTAACGATGGCATTGATCTTTGGGTTCAGGGAAGTTATGCGGTCAAGATGCCATCTCATTACCTCTACTGGCGAGATCTGGCGGCTGCGGATAAGTTGAGCTAGCGTCGTAGCATCTTGAAAATAGACGGGCATTGTTTGGTCTTTCATTTCGTTTTGATCTAACGGTAAATTATAAGCATCCTTCTTGTGAAGTGCCGAAACAAAGGTGACCAGGAGCGCTGCCTGAAAACGAAGTAAAATGACACAATTTCGCATTGACATTTGTCACTGCTTTTGCAACTCAAGGACGCTGTTGATATCCCTTACCGCCTATGTATAAAAGCCAAGGATCGCGGATCGCCAGGAGGTCACGAGACCACTGAGCTGTTCCGCTTTCTATTATTAGGCTCCTTTATGAAGGTCAACGTTCATGGATCGTCATCGTGGCCTGTTTAGTGCCAAAACTTATAGCACGACGAACAGTGTGGGTCATATATCATTTAACTTATAATATAAATTTGCTCGTTTATACAAATGATCTATATTTATAAAATACTATTGAGATTTCTTCTTTAAGTCAGCGGGAATAGAAGCAAGCGCATTTTTTTACCGGCGTTTTCATGGCTGCGACGGCAGTAGGTCTGTATTAAAATTGCTATGGAAAGGTTATCGTTATCGAAATACTACGGGCATATAATTCTCGGCACATGCCTCTTGACCTGTATCGGCTGTGACCCCGGAAGGCATTTGAGGGAAAGTGATCCATCTTTTGTCAAGGATATCAGCAAGACGATCGAGTACAATTCAAGAAATGATACTGCAGCGGTCAAGAGCATGATCACTAAATTGCTGCATAAGATATCGAGCAGATCGCCGCTTGATCGATCCAGGGCCTACGGTTTTTTGGCGGAACATGCCTTGCAGCAACGGATGTACTCCCAAGCCGAAACCTATATTGACCGCGTGCAAAAGATCCTGTACGATCAGCCGCGTTCAAAAGAGCGGGATCTTCAGTTCGCGAAAATCTACCTGCTCAAAGGGGATGTTTTGTTTGCACAGGGGCTCTACAGCTACGCTTTCCAGTATTACTACAAAAGTCGCAGGCAGGTATCCACTGAAGTAAAGACCGCTGAAGACCATGCGTTCGTCGCGCAGTACGACCAGCGGCGGGGAATGATCGCTTATAAACAAGAAAATTTTCTCATAGCTGCCCGCCATTATAAGGAAGTTCTACAGGAACTGAAATGGAGCGACCCTAATACCTTCGACCGTGTGTACGAAACACAAGGTGCGCTAAGCAATCTTTCCAGCTGTTTTTTAAAACTTGGTCATCCTGATAGCGCGCTGCATTATTACAGCTCAGCGCGTGATCTTCTCCAAGGATCGGCCAGCAAGTACCAAAATAAGAACGAATTCCTCGCTATGGCGCGTGGTGTCATCATTGGCAACATGGGCGACGCGTGGATGATGAAAAAAGATTACCGCAGGGCCGAACGTTGCTATTTGGAAGATATCCGGATCAATGACCGCCCCGGCAGGTACCAGCAGGATGCGCTGATGACCAAATTGAAGTTGGCCAGATTGTATATGCGGACGCAGCGGCTTCAGCAAGCAGGAAAGCTATTGGCTTTGGCGGGAAACTCGCCCGACCTCGCCGATTCAGAAAGCCTGATCAATTTTTTGATGACCCGCGCCGATTACGCCCAGGCGTCCGGACAACTCGCTGCGGCATTGCGCGACCTGCGCAAAAGGTCAGCGATCCGTGATTCGGTGCAGCAGGCAAGACGCAGATTGCTCAGTGCGAATATGGGAGGCATTTTCCACCTCATGGAGTTAGAGCAGGAGAAGGACACCATGGAGAAGCGCGACGATCTGAAGACCTATGCGACGATCCTGATCATACTTATGGCATCGGTCATCGCACTATTGCTTTTCAGGAACATGCAAAATGCGCGTAAACGCATCAAAGATGCAGAGGCCAGGAACGCAGAGTTGCAGTTCGCTTTAAATGCTTTGGAGGTCAGCAATAAAGAAAACGCACAAGTTTCCGGCCTGCTGGCCCATGACATCCGCAACCCATTACATGCCCTATCGACGATCATCACCCTGATGCAGGCGGAAGAAAGGACCTCGGAAGATCAGGAATTACTATCCTTGGGCAAGGAATCTATCCAAAAGATCAATTTGATCGTTGAGGATATCCTGCACCAAAAAAATGAGCTCGATCTTTCAATGCTCGACTGCCGTGAATGCGACCTGGCCGCTTTGCTACGCCATAGTGTAGCCCTGCTTCGTTTCAAAGCAGCGGAAAAGCAACAAAAGATCGAAAAGACCAGTGTGAGATCGATACACTTATTGATCGATCAGCACAAGCTTTGGCGGGTAATGAACAACATTTTAGTGAACGCTATTAAATTCAGTCCTATCGGTGCTACCATTTGGGTAGAATTAAAAGACATGGAGGATCATGTGCTCATCTGTATTCGTGACGAAGGCATAGGCATTCCAGAAGCGTTGCAGGAAAGCGTATTTCAAGGCAGCAAAACCGCACAGCGCACAGGCACCAGCGGCGAAAAATCTTTCGGGATGGGTTTGCATGCTGCCCGTCAGATCATCGAAGCCCATGGAGGAACGATCTCTTTATACAGTGATGGTCAGCAGGGAACCACATTTACCATCCGCCTGCCAAAGAATTGATGGATCGTACCGGGCCAGCCAAAGGCTGATGCCATCCTATGTCATTTTGGCAACAATAGGCCACGAGTTCGGTTTTATTATAACTTCAAGATCAAAAAATAAACACCGTCGCTGCTGCCCTAAAGCATATTATTCATTATCAATAAATTATCGCTATCTAGATCATCGATCGTGGCACTATTCGTGTGGCGATCTATAATGACGGTATATTGCCGCCAACGAACCTTCTTTTAAAATTTGATCAAATGGAAAACTTAGCGTTACTGGCCCGCTTTGAGGCTAAACCCGGTAAAGAACAGCAAGTTGCTGACTTCCTTAAAAGCGCTTTGCCTCTGGCGGAAGCTGAACCCGGCACAATTCGCTGGTATGCATGGCAGATCGGTTCTTCTACCTTTGGCATATTCGACACGTTCGCCGACGACGCCGGCCGGGATGCGCACTTAGGCGGTGAGATCGCCAAAGCGTTGTTGGCCAGCGCGGACGAATTGTTAGCCGCGCCACCGGTGATCGATAAAGTGAATATACTTGCTTTTAAGTGATCACGAATTGCAAAGCCCGGTGTCGACATTAGCTCGGCATTCGACACTGGTCGGCCGCTATTATCACACTGCTGAATATGATTGGATCGGATAGCGCTGATACCCCCCATAATTATCTGATCCAATTTTAATAAGCTCACAGTTGATCCCAGGCGCCATAACCGCCCAAGGCTTATCTTAATTCGATATGTCCGTTTACCCCTTGTCATACATCGCGATGGAGAAAAGGCCATGGATCACATATCGTAATTGAACATCTGTTATTCTTTATCAACAGTCAAGGGTCGCAGTACAGATGACAACATTCCAGATCACCATCTAAGTTATTGAAAACAACTTTTAGGAATATCTAAGTGAATTCATAACTTGCATACTGTACCCTTTATAACCTCAATGCCATGTTTACTATTTTAGCCTTTGTCCTGTTGGGATCGGTCGCGCTTGGGAGTTGGCTGATCTGTTTCCGGTTGAGGATACAGCAGAAAAATATTTCAGAAGATTACAAAAGGCTTTTCGATGGTATTCCGACACCAATGTACATTTACGACGACGAGACCTTTTGTTTCCTTGCGGTCAATGATGCAGCAGTTGAGCAATATGGTTATACCAAAGAAGAGTTCCTGCAACTCAAGCTGACAGATATTCGCCCGCCTGAGGAAATACCGGCCTTGCTCGAATTTCACAAGGATCTTCCCAAAAAACATATGGATGCCGGATGCTGGCTGCATATCAACAAGGCGGGGCAACGGTTCTATGTGAGTGTGTATATTCATTATACGATCTTTGAGGGAAAAGGTGCAAGGCAGGTCCTGGTCGTTAACATTGATGAAAAGATGCGCGCTGATCAGATCGTTAGTGAAAAATCGGCCGAAATGGAGAATATGCTCGACAGTATTACGGATGGCTTTTACGCACTGAACAATCGATGGGAAGTGACATTCATTAATAAGGCTGCAGAAGTAGCCTTGTGCTGTAAAAAAGAGGACATCATCGGTAAAAATCTCTGGGACTATTTTCCAAATAGCAGGGATGGCCGCTTCTACGCAGAATACGAGCGGGCAATGACAGAAAGGGTTAGCGTACATTTCGAGGAGCTTTATGCACCTTTGGGTGTATGGGGTTCACTGAATGTTTACCCCACCAAAAACGGTATTGCGGTTTATTTTGTAGACATCACGGAACGAAAAAAGATCCAGGAGCAGATCTACAATGACGGGCAGAACCTACGCGCGATCATCAATAACACGCGCGACCTGATCTGGTCAGTGGACCGTCTATCTAACATCATTACCGGTAACCAGGCTTTCTGGAACAGGGTTAAGGAATTGACCGGTAAGAGCGAAAGCGAGGTGACCAAAGCTGACTTCATGCAGGAAAATTTGAAGATCTTTTTTGAAAGCTATGACCGGGCGTTTGACGGTGAGGCATTCAGCCTTGTCAGACAACGCGAGTCTGATGACGAGGAAATGTATTACGAAGTAAGCTTTAATCCGATCCGTGACCTGAACGACAAGGTCATCGGTGTCAATTGTTTTCTGAGGGACATTACGGAGGCACAGAAGTATTTGATAAAGATAGAAGAACAGAACGAACGCCTGCGCCAGATCGCCTGGATCCAGTCTCACCGTGTACGCGCACCATTGGCAAGTATTCTCGGCCTTGCTCAACTTTGCCAGTTAGACGATTCGCCTAACGCGGAGATCATTCCAATGCTCAAAAGATCAGCGGATGAGTTGGATAAAGTGATCAGGGATATTACAATATTGACCGATGATGTAATAGAAACGGGTAATAATGAACAGTAATGATCGGAGCTACGGACGCGCTTTTAGAAAGATCCAAATACTCAGAAATTCACCTTCGATCATCTGTAGCTGCTGGAGGACATTAACCTGGTGTTTTTATTGATGGACTTTTGGTGATCACCGTGCGTGATCTAACAAGACAGCATGAAGACCCTGCCTCATAATTTTGTGTCAGGGCCGACGACCCGTTCCTATTCGCCGTATTAGGCCGCCTGCAGATATTTGATGATGATTTTTGTCATTGTCATCATCGCTTGCATTAACGCCGCTGATCTTCCCAGGTCAGGATCATCGAACCATATCCGGCGCCAACTGCCAGAAAACGCCATACTTATCTTTCAACCAGCCACATGGCCGGGCTTCACCGCCATCTGCGATAAGCACATCCCAGTAATGATCGATCTCCTCCTGGGGCGATGGTTCGATCGCGAAAGAAACTGATTCCGTATTTTTTGCTTCTTGACCCCAGTTGAGGTCAGTCATTTTCATGCCCAGGATTTCAAACGCGTCGGTCAATATTGATGCCGCAGGAACCGGGGCGCCATCAAGGTAATGTTCCATCGTCAGTAGCTTACCGTTAAAGGTTTTGATGTGAAATTTAGCTGCTTTTTCTTCAGCTTTATTGTTAAAAGGCAAAAATGGGATGATGCTGGCTCGCATAGGATTGCCGTTAGTGATCAACAAATTTTAAAAATAAAAACCTCTAAGCACTCGCTGCCTGGGACTTTCAACTTAAATATAATGATTTAAAGAAAACACCCGCGCTGATAAAAATGCAAACAGTTTAGGCAGTTCGCTATTTTAGATTATTTTTGTCTACTAATTTTGTAGACTTTGAAAAAGTGCCTTATCATCACAGTACTTGCCTGCGTTATTACATCTGTTTCTTATGGTCAAAAGACCTATGGTCATGGCGTTTTTTGGGCGCGGGTCGTGTTGGCCGATACGATCAACAGCAAACTCAAATGGGAAGTGTTTTTGCAAAAGCGGACACAGGACGCAGGAACCGGCAATATATTTTCTGCACCGCACTTTTTTAGCATCTGGCCGTGGTTGAGTTATACGTTATCAAAAACAACCCGCGTATCGTTATCGCTGGTAGGCTACTTCGATTCTCATCTTTTTTATAATGATCCATCAGAGGTGAAAGACGAAGGCGTTAAAGAATACCGCATCTCATTAAGGGCAGAGAACGAACAGAGATCACGGTTATTTAACTACAGCAATC
Organism: Mucilaginibacter pedocola; assembly: GCF_002013915.1. GTDB lineage: Bacteria > Bacteroidota > Bacteroidia > Sphingobacteriales > Sphingobacteriaceae > Mucilaginibacter > Mucilaginibacter pedocola. Next base: position 238,242 of record NZ_MBTF01000039.1, on the reverse strand, counting down.
GTTACAGTTTAGAATATCGCATGCGTGACCTCAAATATAATGGCGATTATTTGCCGAACTGGCGGGTGCGTTATATGTTGAAATTTGAAAAACCCTTGCTGCATGTGTTCTCTCATGAAAAGCCCTTGTCAGTTTTTGTGTCGGACGAAGTGTTTATTCAGTTTGGCGAAGCGGTAAAAAACAATCCTAATGTATTTGACCAGAACCGTATCAGCTTCGGATTCGCTTATGAGGTGGTTAAGAACATAAAATTCAGTGCAAGCTATCTGAACATCAGGCAAAGCCGTATTTCCGGTAAAGAGTTTGATAATGCAAATGCCCTTTGGATGATCGTAACTTTTGATAATCTGTTTTCTCAATTTAAAAGGCACCAAGGCAAGGGTTGAACCGTTATTCACAGACAATAAAGTAATAAGTTTAGGCCACAATGAAACAGGGGCTCAATTGTCTAAAATCATTGATCTCATCGTTTTTGGTAGTGGAGTAGTATCTCGCGTGTGGGTTCGCTGATATCATCTCTTTGGGTGATCGGATACTAACACCCTGTCGCCTAAACATAGGGGCCGTGTCGCGTACCCGACCTTATAAGAATAGGCCTCGGCCAACCTGGGTACTTTTGCCTTAAGAAATGTCCCTATTATTTAATTACGCTTTTGGCGCTTGATAGCTGCGAGACCAGCTATAACCTCATCGACTTAGGCAAACCCCAAAATAGCTGCTCTTTTGATGCGGCCTTCCAAACCTTCTTCTTGTACCTGATCGCCGGAGAGTACCAACGTATGAAATTTCCTTAACTGATCAGGAGAACACAAATCTGGAGCAAGTAAAATAATACTTCTCATTCATGGCTATGTAAAGCTTGGGTTGGTGTAATGCTCTTGTGAATTTACAAGATCGGACCCACATTAAGAGCTCCGGAGGCGTAACGTAGTAGCGGTGATCGGCCGGCAATAACGAAAAGATGTCTATACGTAATAGCGCATAAGCATTTTGGAGGAGTAGTAAGATCAGAGGTAAAAAGGCTGTCCTTTATTAGACAGGGGGCTTCCATAGCTTAGCACTCGTTGTCGTTTACGGAAGAGCAGGCTAGAATTATTTGGCCTGAAAAAGGTGTCCTTTATTACCATGAGGTGCTAGCGTAGATTTCAATGTTTAATTTTTAACCCATTAATTTTTTTAACAATGACCCGAGACCAAAAAATGTACGATGATTCCTTCCTGTACGAAGCATTCATGACACGCGCCTTTCGCACTGGAAGAGATCCAAAAAGAGGTTTTGACAATGGTGAGTTCCGCGTTTTGGAGCACATCGAGAACGGCCATCTTAAGAACGGCAACTATCAAAAACAAATGTTGAAGCTTAAAAAGCTGATCGCGAAAGCCGTTGGAAAAGTGCTGAAGTGGAAATTGACCGCAATAGAAAATGCGGATGTTTTAAGGTTTGCAGCTATGACGGAGCGTTCTATAGATGGCGATGATCTTGCAGTAGCCTTGAACGGATTACTTGATGCCACTCATCGCCTTAAAGAAGGCTGATAGGAGGTAAACAGGCCGGTTCGTTTAAAAATGACGAACCGGCCTGTTATTAGACTGAGTTAAGTTTCGGCCATAGATAACATAACACACCTTCAGCCGACTGGTGGCATCGTCACGAGCCGACGCTAAACGACCTCAACGCGCCGTGAGGCTTTACGTTTGGTACTTGTACTGGGCTTTTTGACAGCGGCTTTCTTACGGATAGTGGTTTTCGGTTCCAATGCGTCGAAATTCAGTAGCATGTCCGCCATTTCTTTCTTGGTCTCGCTTTGGAAACCTGCCCAGTAATTTTGTGTAGTGCTAAGCGTGGTATGGCCTAAGGCTTCTTGCGCGAATTCCATCCCTTGCTTTCTGGTCACTTGCGTGGTAAATGAATGTCGGGCCTCCATGGTGCCTTTAATGACCATCCCATTGGCATTGGCAAGTTTCTTCATGTGCTGATTGATGAACCTAACAAAATTCTGATTCACGCGATGACGTTCTTTGGCATCCATACCCAGCGTAAACACCGGAAATACATAGTCATTGGGTTTGCCCTTTTTATTGCCATATTTTTCGAACACGCCTTTGACAAATTCAGTGATCGGCACGATGATCGGCTTCGGGTCTTCCTTGGTCGTCCGGATCGTCTTATGCCTAAGAAATGAAAAATAGGTCCCGTGCAGATCCTTGAATTTAAGTTCAGAAATATCCCTGATATTCATGCCGTTGCATTGGTAGCTAAAAAACCAAAAAGCTTTTGCCTTCTCCTGGAATTCATTCCCTTTGGTATCAGCGTCGAACAGCTTCTTAAGGTCGGGTGACTCGATCGCTTTTTTGGTGTTCTTGCCTGTAGGGATCTTGTATTTTTTAAATGGATATAGCTCCCTGTCGATCAGTCCATCCTCTATAGCTTGATTGAATATCTTCCGGGTAGCCCGCAAATAGATACCGACCGTGGTCCTACTGTTATCTTGTGCGATCATCCAGTTCTCGTATCTATTGAGAAATTCAGGGGTGATCATATCGAAGGTAATGACCTCGACAGGGTACTTGCGCCCGGAATCTATATATTCTTTAATGGAGTTGATACTACAGGAATAGCTCGAAGAAGTACCGGTCTGTTCGTTCTTGTCCAGTTCCTTTATATATTCATTATAATGGTCAATGATATTGGTCAGCGATTGTTTGGTCGCGAACAGCATCTTCTCGAATTTCTCAAAAGTGAATACTTTCAAGTTATCGACCACCTCGTTCGCCTTGGCCTCGATCGCACTCAATTCAATCTTTAATTCTTTTAATCGGTCACCTTTTGGCTTTGCCGTGTTGTAGGAGTTGTCAAAATCCTCAGCAGAAACATAAGTACCGGTGTTGAAGAGTTTCTGCCTGCCGTAAAATACCTGGATCTTGACAGGGTAGGTGTCGTCGGATAGCTCCCTCCTGGTGTCCAGATAAAGTGAAATTTTCGCCTTTTTCGCTATTTTTTCCATATTCTCATGAAAATTTGCATACTTTATTTTTCAAATATACGAAAAAACAGCCTTAACGGTATTAAAAACGAGTTTTTTGGTTCTCAAAATTTGCATACTATTTGCATACTTTTGGTCAAAAAATAGGTAAAAATCGATAAATATCGAAAAATAAAAAAATTATAAATTGCTGATAATCAATAAACAAAAGGAAAAACCAAAAATCGAAAAGTGCCATTTTCTGACTGTTAATCAGAGGGTCGCTGGTTCGAGCCCAGCCTCAGTAGCCCATAAAGCCTCACAGAAATGTGGGGCTTTTTTATGTCTTAAATTTTCTGTTCCTCCTTTCGCCAATATTTCCGCAGCTTTGTAAAGCTATGGAAGAAGGCCTTATTGATGATGAGCGGCCCAGTGCCCGCCGGAGCCGTGGGAAAGACCCGAACGACGAAAAACTATTCGCGCCCGAAAAGCAACGCGAAAGGCTTTTGTTTGCGCTGGCCGATATGAATTATCTGCTGAGTAAAGACTACCCGCCACGTGCAACGCTATCTTTAGTGAGTAACAGGTTCCGCTTGCGGCAACGGCAAATATTGGCGTTGCAAGGTATGGCTTGCTCCGATAAGGACCTTGCGGTGCGCCGGGAAAAGGAGATAGCTCCTGAAAGTATAAAAGGGCAAACCCTTTATTTAGATGGCTTCAACATCGTTATTATACTGGAAGCATTGCTCTCGGGCGGGTATGTTTTTAAAGGGCTTGATGGCTGCTACCGCGATATATCATCGGTACATGGTTCCTATAAGCGCGTGAGGCAAACCGAAGAGGTGTTGCTGATAGTAGGTGATACTTTACAAAAACTGGCTGCCCAACGCGTTATTTGGATATTCGACGCGCCCGTATCTAACAGCGGTCGCCTCAAAACATTCTGTTATGAAACTGCCATGGCTCGCGGTTTCCCCTGGGAAATTTATCTGGATAATGCACCCGATAAATACCTGGTGGCCGAAAGCCGGCTGGTAGTAAGCTCAGATGCGTGGGTGCTTAATGGTTGTTATAAGTGGTTCAATTTGGCGGGGTATATTATCAGGGACGTTTTGGTGGGCAGAGAGATGAATATTATTGAGTAGATGTCATCTTACTCTTCCGCAGTTATCAATTTCCTTAATTTTTGCTCATGCTCGTCGCCCCACTGGCCTATGGCACTTATTACCGGGATAAGCGTTTCGCCAAATGGTGTGAGGTGGTATTCTACATGCGGCGGTAGTTCGGGGTAAACGGTTTTGGTAATTAAGTCGTGCTGCTGTAGCTCGTTCAACTGTATGGTTAATACCCGGCGCGAAGCGTCGGGTATTTTTTTGTTTAGTTGGCTGGGGCGGCGGTGCCCCTGGTTAATGAACCACAGCAATCGTATTTTCCATTTGCCGTAAAGCACCTCGCCTACAAGGTCGAGCCCGCATTGCAGGTTGAGCGGTATTTTACGGTCCGATGCTTTTTTCATATTCTTGCCGGGCTTAGCCGCTTATTTTAAGCGAGCGAATCAACCCATCCTCCAAAACAAAGTTATAATTTAAAACGATGGGGCTACCCGCAAACGTGCCCGAAATTTCCGCAGTAAGCGTGGCTTTACCCTCGGCTTCGGAATAGCTTAGTGCCTTCATGCGGGCTTGGTATTCTGCGTTGGCAGCGCTTATCCATTGCTCAATGGCTTCGCGGCCGTGATGGGTTTTGCCTTCGTCGGCCACGGTAGCATCTGCGGTGAAGCAAGCGGAGTAGGCTGGGGCGTCGTGCCTGTTTTGCGCCTCTATTAGCTGTGTGATTATATTTGGTATTTCCATGGCTTAAATAGTTGGTACGGTGCCACCATCAATGGTAAATTCGGCGCCGGTAAGGTAAGCTGCCCACGGCGATACCAGGTAGCCCACCAATTCGGCAACTTCCTGCGGCTGCGCGGGCCTGCCCATGGGGATGCCACCCAAACCATCCATAATACTTTGGCGGGCTTGTTCGACGCTGCTGCCGGCGCTTTTGGCTATACGATCTACCATGCGTTCAGATGCATCCGTCATGATCCAGCCCGGCGATACCGTGAGCACCCGCACACCTTTTGGTGCAACCTCGTTAGACAGGCTTTTACTGTAATTAACCAAGCCGGCCTTAGCGGCTGCGTAGGGCAGGGTAGAATCAAATAGTGGCAGTCTTGCTTGTATCGAGGCAATGTGAATAATAATACCTTCGCCACGCGCTACCATTTGCGGGAGCAGGGCACTATCCAGCCTTACCGGTGCCAGTAAATTGGTTTGCAGGGTTTGTTCCCAATCGGCATTGGTAAGTGCTGCAAAGCCTCCGCCCGGTGTTTCTGAGCCGCCGAGGTTATTGATGAGGATATCCAACCGGCCAAAGCGGGTTAAAATTTCGTCGGCCACTTTCTGCGTGCCGGCGGGCTGGCTAAGGTCGGCGGCTATAAAGTGCATGCGTTCGTCGGGCGAGTCGGGCGCATTTCGTGCGGTAATGATCACTGTAGCGCCGGCATCGGCAAGGCGTTTAGCAATGGCTTGCCCCGCACCCTTGGTGCCGCCTGTAACCAGGGCTATTTTACCCTGTAGTTCTGTTTCAAATTGCCTGTTCATATCTGTAGATAAATTTGTGTAAGGCAAAATTGGGGACTATGCACGAGCGCTGCAATATGGGAGAATTTTATCCCTATGGCGCATGGCATCAAAGCGTTATTTACAAAGTTTACATTTTAATTTACAGTAAAGTTTCTTCAATAAATTCCACATCAAAGTAGTTTTGAGGCATCAATAGATAGGATAAACTATGAAACATATAAACGCATTCGCACTGCTCATCATGTTTGTTTTTTATGCTTCGTACGGAAGAAGCCAAACGAGCATCCCCCAAAACTCCGTTACTTCCGTCGGGCCAAGTACAATGGTGCGTAATGTAAAACAAGGCAGCAATAGCAATATTTTGATTGCAGCGGCAAAGGGCGGTGTTCTTCGGTACGATGGAAAGACATTTACCAACTTCACAGGCAAATTAGGCCCGCGCAGATTTTGGAATGTGCTGGAAGACCGGCGCGGAACTATTTGGTTGGCTACTACCGATTCGGGCGTTTATCATTATAACGGTATCTCTTTTCGGCACTTTACAACGCGTGAGGGGCTTGCCCACAATACCGTTATGGTTATTCATGAAGATAGGGCGGGTAATATTTGGTTCGGCACAGGAGGCGGCGTGAGTAGGTATGATGGAAAAACCTTTCAAAATTTCACCACTAAAGATGGGCTTCCCAATAATGGTATTCAGGCTATCATGGAAGACAAAAGCGGTAAACTATGGTTCGGTACTACTGGCGAGGCTTGTTATTATGATGAAAAGACATTCACCGTTTTCAGGAATAAAGAGGGCAAGGGATTTAACAATGTGTGGTCGATAATAGAAGATAGGAAAGGAAATATATGGTTCGGTGCATCCATAATTGATGCCAGGCAAGGCAGTACATTGTATGTTTCAAATGGCCTTTGGCGATACGACGGCAGCGACTTTATCAAGGTGTCACCGCGGAGTGCATCCGCTATTATAGAAGATAAGCACGGAAACATTTGGACTACAGGCGCAGCAAGCGCCAATGGGGTTGGCAACTGGATACTTTCCCGGTACGATAAAAAGTCGTTAAACGATAAAAAGCCGGCAGTTACCGAAGTAATGGACACCCCAAAAATGCTTTGCGGCATTTTAGAAGCTAAGGACGGCAATATTTGGTTTGGTTCGCTGAGTGGTGTGTACCGTTACGACGGAAAAACCATTACGGATTTTAAGGAGGTCAGGGAATAGATAATTGATCCTGCTTTCTTCCATTAGGCTTGTGCGCGCGTTCCGCGCGTTCTCAAACCGCTTTACTCCCCAAACAAATAGCCGCTATACGCTAACCCCTTGGCCACACTTTTAAAGTTATCGCCCGAGTTGAGGTTCACCTGCGGGAACTTGTTTTTAAACAGCGCCTGTACGCGGTGTACCATCGAGGTACCGCCTGTTAAAAACAACGTGTCGATATCTTTTGGGTCGATGTTGTTTTCCTGCAGGAAAGTATCCAAGTAATTGGATATTCGGTTCACATCTTTATCAATGATCTGCTCGTAATCTGCTAACGAGATATCTTCCTCAATATCGATATCCATTTCGTGGTAGCTGAACGTGGTTTTATCGGTGTTGGAAAGAGCGATCTTGGTTTGCTCGATGGACTGAAAAACGGAATACCCCAGGTTGTTATCGAGCAGGGTGATCAGGTTTTTAAAACTGCGGTCGTTACCCGAGTAATAGTAGTAATCTTCTATCTCGCGTTTGATGCGTAGCCCATTAAAAAAGTTCATTTGTTCCCACGAGCAGATGTTTACGAACAGCGAGCGCGGAACGGTTAACACCTTGCCGGGTGTAGCTTCGTATTGCGTATGCTTACCGAAGTAAGGCGTACCCTTTTCCCACATAAAAGCCGAATCGAAGCTATCCCCGCCTATGTAGATACCGCCGCTGGCCATCATATCGTTCTTGCGGTCGGCACTGCCTACTTTCGCAGGGTCGAGGGTGAGGTAGGTGAAGTCGGTGGTACCGCCGCCAAGGTCGGCAACCAGTACGTTCTCTTTTTTTGCTAATGTTTTTTCGTAGGCAAAAGCCGCGCCGATGGGTTCGAACTGGAAGCGAACATCGGTAAAGCCTGCCAGTGAGGCTGCTTTGCTGAGTCGGGTTTGCGCAAGGGTATCTCTCTGCGTGTCATCATCATCGAAGAAAACCGGGCGGCCAATTACCGCCTTCTGGCAATCTACGCCGGTGATGGCATCCGCTTTTTCTTTTAACTCCTGCAGAATAATGGCCACCAGCTTTGATGCATTATAGCGCTTGTTTTGGATAAGCGTTTCGGTAAAGCTGGTTTTAGAGAGGATCTGTTTTACCGATTTAATGAAGCGGCCCTTCATTCCATCCTCCAAGTAAGCCGAAATTGCTTCTTTGCCCACCACATAGTTTTTGGGATTTAAGGCGCTGGCCTGCTGGTAAAAGTATATCAGCGAGGGAATGATGATGGTGCCGGTGATCTCTTTTTTATCTTCATCGTAAATGGCGAGTACGGAGTTGGTGGTACCAAAATCAATTCCGTATAAAAAGTTTTTCATAGCGCGGGCGTTAAACAGCTTATTTAAAGGGGCGCGAAATTATTAAAATTAATGCTCGCTCACAACTAAGCTGTTACTTTTGCCGCCATGCCCTTGCCTGAGCGAAGCAGCTCCTGCGTTATTTCGCGCGTGTAGCTTTTTATTTCCTCCTGGAAAGCCGCCACCGAAGCGCCGCCGCGGATCTCTTCCAAACGCTTTTCCCAACTGCCGGTGAGTTCGGCCTGGGCTATTTGCTGGTTCTTTACGATTTCGTAAACGGCCAGCCCGGTGGGTGTGGGTACCAGGTTCTTCTTTTCGCGGGCTATGAAGGTACGTTTCAGTAAAGTTTCTATAATGGCGGCGCGTGTGGCGGGTGTGCCCAGCCCGCCTTCTTTCATGGCCTCGCGCAGTTCCTCGTCCTCTATTTCCTTACCCGCGGTTTCCAGCGCCTTTAGCAGCGTAGCCTCGTTGTAAAGCGGCTTGGGCTTGGTTTGTTTTTCCAGTATGCCCTTATTGATAATGGGTAGCTCTTCGCCTTGTACAACCTTGGGGAGGGTGGCGTTCTCTTCGTCCTTCTTCTCCTCATCTTTATCATTAAACACGGCACGCCAGCCCGGCGTTTGAATAACGGTGCCGCTCGCCATAAATTTATTGCCCGATAGTACGGTTATCTTGGTTATCTCCTTGATACAATCCTGGTGGAAGGCCTCCAGCATGCGCCCGGCCACCATATCGTAAACAGCCTGCTGATCGGCAGATAATTGGTAGGGCTTTTCGCCGGTAGGGAGTATGGCGTGGTGGTCGGTCACCTTTTTGGCGTTAACGCTGCGCTTGCTTAGTTTGGCGCCCGATAGCAGAGCTGCTTGTTTGCCAAAATCGGCATGTTCTTTAAAGCCGTCTATCAGGGCAGGCACGCCTGCAAATACATCGTCGCCTATATACCGGCTGCCGGTACGCGGGTAGGTGACCAGTTTGCCTTCGTACAGGTTTTGCAGCAGGCTCAGGGTATGGTCGGCCGTGAAGCCTTTGCGTTTATTGGCTTCCTGCTGCAGGCTGCTCAGGTCGTGTAACAGGGGAGGCGGTTCTTTGCGGGGTTTGGCCTCTACACTTAAAATATTTCCCGTGGGTAACACGGCGTCCAGTACTACCTGCGCTTCTTCGCAGGTTTTAAAGTTTTTATCATGAATGGCCCTGAAGCTTTGCCCATCCTTATCGGGCTGTATGGCCACCTGGAAATACGTTTGCGGCACAAAATTCTTGTTCTCCAAATAGCGCGAACATATCATGGCCAGCGTAGGTGTTTGCACGCGGCCAAGCGACAATACGCCTTTATTGCCCGAGGCCAAACTTAGTGCCTGTGTAGCATTCATGCCCACCAACCAGTCCGACTGCGAGCGGCAATGCGCCGAATTGAACAACGTATCGTAATCCGTCCCCGGTTTTAAATTACGGAAGCCCTCTTTAATGGCCGCATCGGTTTGCGAGGATATCCAAAGCCGCTTAAAGGGCTTTTTGCATTTTAGGTAATAGTATATGTAGCGGAAGATGAGTTCGCCCTCGCGCCCGGCATCCGTAGCTACAATGATCTCGGTAGCTTCGTCGAACAGGGCCTTTATAATATCCAGTTGTTTTTTTACGCCCGGGTCTTCTATCATGCCATCCTTGCTTTTTACCTTGCGGATAGATAGCTTGAACTTGGGCGGCAGCATGGGCAGGTTCTGTACGCTCCAGCCAAAATAGCCGTACTCCTGCGGCGGGGCAAGCTGCAGCAGGTGGCCAAAGGCCCAGGTAAAAGTATAGCCTTTACCCTCAATATAGCCATCCTTTTTGGTAGTGGCCCCAAACACTTTGGCTATCTCGCGCCCTACAGACGGCTTTTCGGCTATAATTACTTTCATAAGCAGAGGGCAAAAATAGCAAACCCAAATAGCCGGGGCAAAGTTTGTGGAGAAAGAGTGGGGGGGAGTAAAACTGATAATAGGCTCGTAACCTTGATTTGCTTACAAGCTTCAGGGGTTTGCATACAGGCGATACATTCGTAGCGCCGACCTTTGAGCTATGGAAATAAAACAGATCACATTAGGCAGCCAGGGACTGGTTGTACCGTATATTGGTTTAGGTTGTATGGGCATGACCGGTTTTCAGGATGCCCACATGTATGGCCCGGCCGATGAGCAGGAAGCTATTGCCACCATCCACAAATCGCTGGAATTGGGCGGGAATTTTTTAGACACTGCCGACCTGTACGGACCCTTTAAAAACGAGCAGTTGATCGCTAAAGCAATAGCGGGCAACCGTGATAAATACATTATTGCCACCAAATTCGGCTGGGAAATAGATGATAACGACCAGGTGACCTGGGCCATCAACGGCAAAAAAGACTACGTAAAAAAGTCGGTAGAGCGGTCGTTGAAGAATCTGAATACCGACTACATCGACTTATACTACATGCATCGGCTGGATAAAAGCACACCGATAGAAGAAACGGTAGGAGCGATGAGCGAATTGGTGAAGGAAGGCAAGGTAGGTTATATCGGGTTATCAGAAGTATCGTCAGAAACGGTTAAGCGTGCCCATGCGGTGCACCCTGTTACCGCGGTGCAAAGCGAATACTCGTTATTCGAGCGTACAGTGGAAGAACGCGGTGTTCTGCAAACCCTAAAGGAACTGGGTATTGGGTTTGTTGCCTATTCGCCATTGGGCCGCGGGTTTTTATCTGGGCAGATCAAACAGATAGATGACCTGCCGGAGAACGATTTCCGCCGTGCCATCCCGCGTTTCCAGGGCGAGCAGTTTCAGAAGAATATAGAACTGGTGAAAGCAATAGAAGCTATTGCCACGCAAAAAGATGTAACCTCTTCGCAATTGGCACTGGCCTGGATCATCAGCAAAGGCATTCTGCCCATCCCCGGCACGAAACGCCGCAAGTACCTGGAACAAAATATAGCAGCTACGGCCATTGAACTAATGGAAGCTGATATAGTACAGTTGGAAAGCATCGTACCGTTGGGTACCGATACCGGCGCACCTTACGACGAATTCAGTATGGGCCTAATTGATTAATTTTGTGTAATGAACGCCATTAACTCCATATCCGAATTTCACAGGTTGCTATCGCTGCCCGAACCGCTTCACCCGCAGGTAAGCGTGATCAATTTGGCAGAGAGTATTTTTTTGGAAGATGAGGTTTGGAAAGGCTTTGTAAACCGCTTTTACTGCGTAGCCCTAAAGCGCGAAGCAAAAGGCAAAATAAAGTATGGCCGGCAACATTACGATTACGATAAAGGCGTACTAAGCTTTACGGCACCCAACCAGGTGCAACAACTCGACCTGCAAACTATGGAGTGCGGGTCGGGTTATTTGCTGGTTTTTCACCCCGATCTTTTGTTGAGGCACCCACTGGCCGGCAATATCCATCATTACGGTTATTTCGATTATGCCGTAAACGAGGCCCTGCATCTTTCTGCCGAAGAGGAGGACGATATAGTGGGCATTATGAAAAAGATAGACAAGGAGTGCGCCCATATTGATAAACACACGCAGGAGATCATTTTATCGCAGATAGAGCTGCTGTTAAATTACTCCAACCGTTTTTACGAAAGGCAGTTCATTACCCGTAAAAACCACAATTACGAATTGCTGGCAAGGTTCGAGAAACTGGTGGCCGACTATTTTAACAGCGATGCACAAGGCCTGCTCACGGTGCAATACATAGCCGGCCAAATGAACCTCACGCCCAATTACCTCAGTGACTTACTGCGCGTACACACCGGGCAAAACACCCAGCAACATATTCACGAAAAACTGATAGCGAAAGCCAAAGAGAAGCTTGCCACCACCAATCTTTCGGTAAGCGAGATCGCGTACGCCCTGGGGTTCGAGCACGCGCAATCCTTCAGCACCTTATTTAAAAAGAAGACCGATCTTTCGCCGTTAGAATTTAGGCAAGGGTTTAATTGAGAGGCTACCCCTTACCCCTTCAACCCACCCACATACCTATATCTATTCAACAACACTCCCGTCGGCGTAGCAGCGCTGCTCACAAACTCCAGTTCGCGGGCGGTAAATTCGTCGGTGAAGAGGCGTTTGCCACGGCCTAATATTACAGGGTAAACTATCAGTACCACTTCATCTGCCAGTCCTTCGGCAAGTAAGGCCGAAGTGAGCGATGTACTGCCCGATAGGATAAGGTCGGGGCCGTCGGTTTCTTTTAAGGCGCGGATGCCGGCAATAGCATCGGGGGCGAGGGCCTCTGCCGGTCCCCATTCCAAACCTTCGGGGCGGTGGGTGGCTACGTATTTGGTGGCGGCGTTCAGGTTATCGGCCATGGGGTTGCCCTGCATTTTTGGCCAAAAGGCGCTCCATGCGTCGTAAGTGCCGCGGCCAAGCAGCAGGTCGTATTTACTGCCGTAAGCCTCCATTAGCATACCCAGCCCTTGCGGGGTGCGGTATTTGGCGGTCCATGCGCCGTATTCGTAGTTGTCGTCGTGCTCTATCACGCCATCCAGCGAGATATGCTCAAATATCCTGATCTTTCTCATGTTGTAATTTTTGTTTGGTTGTTATTCTGCTGCCAGTAATTCATCCAGGTTGGCCAGGCTCATGGCGGTACCTTCTTTAAAGCCACCCTCGGCGAACATCCTGATGGTTGATTCATCCTCGAAGGTGATCACCGTATCCACCATCGAACGGTTGCCTTCAAGGGACGAGAATTTGTTTACCCGGTACGATTTTGGCGCGGTTTCTATCGGGTTGCCCTCAGCATCGCAAAACATACCCATGGTAGAGTAGCTGCTGCCCGCATCAATGGCTGTAAACTGCGCGTATACCCAGCGTTTGGTACCATCGGTACCTATCATGGCGTATAGCCATATGCCGCCGGTGCTAAAGTCCCAGGTTTTGGTTTCGGCGCGCCAGGGTTGCGGCGCTATCCATTTGTCCAGTAGGGCGGGTTCTGTCCATGCCCGCCATACTTTTTCAACAGGGGCGTGAAACTCGCGCTGTATGTGGATGGTTTTGGCGTTCAGATCGCTTTCGAATACAAAATTGTTCGTCATGGCTTCGTGGATTTTATAGGGAATAAGAAACAGCGTCAGCGGCCAGCAGCTCTTCCAATTGGTTAAACGATGTTGCGGTACCATTCTCAAAGCCCATATCCAGCATCATTTGCAGGCTGGCCTCGTCCTCGAAGGTAATATCTATCACCACGCGGGTTTTGCCGCCTACAGCAATAAACTTGTTATCCCAATGGCCCACACCGGTATCTGCAGCAAAACGGCTGCCCGGTTCAATAGCGGTAAAAGTGCTTTTGCTGGGGTACTTCTGCCCGTCGGGGGCTACCATGGCATAGTGCCAGCTACCGCCAACTGTAAAGTCCATCGAGGTGGTTTCGGTAGTGAAGGGTTTAGATCCCCACCATTTATCCAGCAGAGCGGGTTCGGTAAAGGCTTTCCATACTTGTTCAACAGGTGCGTTAAACTCGCGTTCGGCGTGCATGCTTTTGGCAGCAGCGTTGGTTTCAAATACAAAATTGTTCGTCATGATGTTTAGTTTTTATAAGTCGTTCAATAAATTGTCTAACTGGTTAAAGCTGTCTTCCCACATGGCGCGCAGGCGGTCCAGCCAAATGTTCACTTCTTTCATTTTTTCGGGGTTATAGTGGTAATAAATTTCTCTGCCTGCTTTTTTTTGCACCACCACTTCGCACTCCGTTAGTATTTGTATGTGCTTGGATATGGTTTGCCGCGTGCTGTCGAAATGCTCGGCAACGGCATTGGGTGTCATAGCGCCTACGGCAAGCAGGGTTAAAATAGCCCGTCGGGTAGGGTCGGCAATGGCCTGGAAAACGTCTCGTCTCATAATATGCAGTTGATTGACTGCAAATATATGTGCAGTCAATCAACTGCGCAAATTTTTGTGAAAATAATTTTTAGGGGAGGGTTGAGGGTGTTAGAGTTAGGGGAAATAAAAAAAGCCTTCGGATGGGAAGGCTTAGGTGTGGTTGGCGTAGCGATGGGTTGCGTTCATTTTCGCTCGGCGAGTCAACTCACCCGGCCGACGCTTCGCTGGGCCACCCTCTCTACTTCGTAAAGAGGGTTTTTGATAATTGCGGCGATCGGTTTTTCCGCAAGCGGAAAGATTTAGAAAAAGCAGCTCACCCTCTTTCCGCGTAGCGAAGAGAGGGTCGGGCAGCGATAGCGAACCCGGGGTGAGTTAACTCGCCGGGCGGACAATGCGTTCAAGTTTTGGGTACTTTAGATTTCAACTCTATCGCTATGGAAAAGAGTTTAAGAGCAGAGGGAAAGTGCTATTACTCTCTTGAGAGGGGTGGAGGGGTGTGTTTCGCGGGTATGCTTTGTTGCTATTACTTTGTGGCTAACACACCCCCGCCACTACACAGGCCTGCCCGCCCCCTCTCAAGAGGGGAGTTTTATGGCGCTAATCCATCGCTATTGTGCAGAGCAACCATCATCCCCGCTCCCCAACAATAACCTCCCTATGTTTTATACCCCATTCGGCCAGGTTATTAATAATGGTTTGCAGCGTGAGGCCGTATTCGGTAAGGTTATACTGCACGGTTACGGGTTGTGTATCAAGCACCGTGCGTTTAATGAGTTTATTCACCTCCAGTTCCTTTAGTTCTTTGCTCAGCATTTTGTTGGATATGCCATCCACATCGGTCAGGATATCCGAAAAACGCCTTTGGTTATAGTAGCAGATAGAGGAAATGATAGATATTTTCCATTTACCGCTCAGCACGTCCATGGCATCATGAACGGCCATAATTTCTCGTTTGTGCCCTACGTGGCAAATATAGTCGGCCATAAGTTACTTGGTTACTCGAAAGTTACTGTTACTTTTGGTTACAAAGTAACTAAAATAAATTAATACGCACTATGTTTGCATCACATTAACAGATAAAAAACATAGTAAAATGGACTTTAAAGGTAAAAACGTAGTAATAACCGGCGGGACAACCGGCATAGGATTGGCAACCGCCAAAGCATTTATAAACGCAGGTGCTACCGTATTCATCACCGGCCGCAGCGCAGGTAATTTAGAGAAGGCTGCCGCCGAAATAAACAGCCCGAACCTGAAAACCGTAGTTTCCGATACTTCGGTAGTGAGCGATATAGCAATACTGGAAAAAGCCGTTGCCGATAGCGGCGAGAAACTGGATGTGATATTCCTGAACGCAGGCATTGCGGCCTTTGCACCAATAGAGCAGGCCACCGAAGCGGAATTTGATGCGCAATTCAATACCAACGTAAAAGGCCCTTTCTTCACCCTGCAAAAATTGCTGCCGCATTTAAACGATGGTGGGGCGGTGGTTTACACCTCTTCGGTAGTGGCAACGGGTGCCGGTTTGGGCAGCAGCCTGTATTCGGCCACCAAAGGTGCATTGAACAAAATATCGCAAATTGCAGCGAACGAACTGGCAGCGCGCAAGATACGCGTGAATATTGTTAGTCCCGGCCCTATACAAACACCGGGTTTAGAGTACGCTGTTCCGGCTGAAGCTAAAGCACACCTGGCAGCAGCTACCGCACTGCAACGACTTGGCCATGCAGATGAAATTGCCAAAACGGTATTGTTCCTGGCATCAGATGCGGCAAGCTACATCAGCGGAACCGAACTGGTGGTAGATGGCGGGTACCTGACTTACGCCCTGAAATAATTTAAGGCAAGAAAGAAAGCCCCCGGGAGACCGGGGGCTTTCCGCGTTTTAAGGGGGGGCGGAATTGCGCCGTCGCTATTTAACTCACCCCGAATGCGCTCCGCTGTTCGACCCTCTCTTCCTGCGGAAAAGAGGGTGTAAGAAATAGTGCAGCTCACCCTCTTTCCGCGTAGCGAAGAGAGGGTCGGGCAGCGATAGCGAACCCGGGGTGAGTAAAATGGAGACGTTGCGATCAAGCATTATCCTTAACCGTCTTCCCCAACCTGAATGCTGCCAGTAAGTAATAGAACGCACCGAATGCAGCATAGCCTGCCAGGCTGCCAATACCCTTGGTTGGGTCGTGAGCGAAAACGATGAACGATGTACCGCCCAACATAGATTGGCCTCCGCTGATGATCATGGGCCATTGACCGCCCAACAGCTTCCTGCGCTTTAAGCCGAGTATCAATTGTATCAAGCCTGTACCTATGGCCCACACGCCAAATACGATCAATGCCTGCGGAACGCCCAGCTGTAAAGCTATACCGACTGCTACGGTAGTGACGCTGCTGATGGCCGCGTTTACATACTGCGGAGTTTTATTGCCTTCGGGATTGGCGCGGATATCTAATAAAGTACCTACCACATCCCATGCAGGATAGATCACCAGCAATATGGCGGCTGTGGTTGGCGATGTTTTAGAGAATACCGAAACGAGGATAACCCAGCTTACCGAGAATGCCGCGCGGGCGAAATAAAGTTTACGCAATGCCCGGGCGGTACTTGCCGCTTGCGGGGTTATTATAGTTGTTGCTTTTGAAATTGTTGCCATGGTTTGATCTTTGTTTTTGTTGGAACAAAGGTGCCCACGGCCGCTCAAATCAATTTTCACCTAAGTGAAAATGCCCCGGTAAACTGACGATGCCATTACAATTGTAATAGCACCGCAAAAATTCACTTAAGTTAAAATGCCGCATTTATTTTCGGTTTATATTTGGTGGGATAGACTAAGCCCGCCACCCCATGAAACACGAATTACCCCACTGGTACGCCCCGCTAAAAACTAAGTATCCTTTTGTGACCGAAGAGGAATGGCAACTGCTGCACCGTATGGCGGCGGTAAAGCACATCCGCAAGGGCGATACCTTTTTGCGCTACGGCAAGGTGGCGCGGTATGCCGCATTTGTGGTGTCGGGGTTATTCAAGTTTTCGATACTGGACGAAGAGGGGAGCGAAAAGATCATCCGCTTCGGCTTTGCTAATGATTTTTTGGCCAATTGCGAAAGTTATAATAAACGCGCACCATCAGCCGTGAGCATAACCGCACTGGAGGATGCCGTAGTGCTCCGGATAAACATCAAAAAGCTGCAGCCGCTGTATGCCCTGCACATGAATTTGCTGCACGTGAACCTCGACCTGTACCGCGAAATATCCGAACAGCAAACCGAGCATCAACACATCCTCTCGCTAAAAAGTCCGCTTGGCCGCTACCGTTACCTGCTGGAACGCCGGCCGCTCATCATCCAAAAAATAACATTAACCAATATAGCCCGTTACCTTTATATCAGCCGCGAAGCATTGAGCCGTGCAAGGTTATCGGTATTAAAGTAGTGCGTCCGTTTTGTGACTGTAGTCACAACTGCGGTTTTATGCCGCTGATAGCTTTGTTTCAAAACAATGAAGCAAACTATTATACTGTTACATGGCCTGTTCGGCGGGCTAAGCAACTGGCACGGGGTTATAAAGTATTTTGAAGGGCGATACAATATTTTGGTGCCCCAACTGCCTCTTTATCAAAAGCACGAGGGCGACACGGTTGAATACCTGGTAAACTTCCTTGTCGAAACCGTTGAAGAGGCGGGTGCACAACAGGTAGTGTTGGTGGGCAATTCGCTTGGCGGGCATATTGCTATACGGTATGCGCACCGGTCTCCGCATCGGGTTAGCAAAATGGTGCTGACGGGTAGTTCGGGCTTATACGAAAATATGCAGGCGGGCAGCTACCTGCGGCGCAGTAACTATGCCTACTTAAAAGAACGCATTGCCGCTACGTTTTATGATGCTGCTCTGGCTACCGACGAATTAGTTGCCGAAGTAATGCAGGTGACAACCGATACGTACAAATGCCTGTGCATAGTAAAAGCAGCAAAAGCAACCCAGCGCGATAAGGTGCTGGGCATACTTGCCGAAATAGAAACACCGGTGCTGTTGATATGGGGCAATAACGATACCATTACTCCGCCCGATGTAGCGCGGCATTTTTGGGATAATTTGCCAGATGCGCGGTTAGTGATGCTAAATAATTGCGGGCATGCCCCCATGATGGAGCGCCCCGATGAATTTAACAAGACTTTAGAAGATTTTTTGAACGAAGAAGAATGAGCGATAGAAACGAAGCGCTGGCACAGCACCTGAAAACCTTTGCCCCGCTAAACGATAAGGATATTTCCGAAGCGCAGCCTTACTGGAAGCCCCGCAAAATACACAAGGGTGATTTTTTTAACATGCAGAAAATGGTATGTAACGACCTTGGGCTGGTGATGAAAGGCATCTTCAGGATATACTACCGTGAGCCGGAAGGCAAGGAGGATAAGAACATTTTCTTTTTCTCGGAGAACCAATTCGTGGTATCGTTCCGCAGTTTTGTGTCGCGCAACCCTTGCTGGTATTTTATAGAGGCGATGGAAGATTCGGAGATATATTTTATCTCGTACCAGGATCTTAATCGGCTATACGACTCGCACCCCAACTGGGCCAAGTTCGGCAGGTTGCTGGCCGAATCGTTCTTTTCCATTGCCCAAACACGTACCGAAGAATTTATCTTCTTCTCGCACGAGCAACGGTACCTGCGCCTGCTGAAGGAGCACCCCAACATTATCGAACGCATACCGGCCTACCACATCTCCTCTTACCTGGGCATTACCAACCCATCGCTTAGCCGTATGCGCAAAAGGATAGAGGGGAAGAAGGACGAGAAGTAGCATCGGGGAAAGCGTTGACGTTTACCCCGAAACTATGTTAATCTATCTCAATGCTCGCAATAGCTTTATCCATGGCGTGTTCCTTTAAGCCGGGCACTTTCAAACCTTCCGCACGGAATACGGTAAGATCCGTCATGCCTAAAAAGCCAAGGAAAGCTTTCAGGTACGGTGCCACAAAATCGTTGGCTTTGCCCGGCCCTTCAGAAAATACCCCGCCGGAAGACATTGCAACGTATACCTTTTTGCCGGTAACCATGCCTATAGGGCCGCTCTCGCCATAGCCAAAGGTGATGCCTGTACGGGTAACGTGGTCTATCCATGCCTTTAGCGAGGTGGATACGGTGAAGTTGTAAAGCGGCGCGCCGATCACGATGATATCTGCCGCCATGAGTTGCGCCACCAGTTGGTCGGATAGTTTAATGGATGCTTGTTCGGCTTCGGTCAACTGGTCTTTTGGGATAAAGAAGGTACGGAGCACATCGGGGTTCAAATGTGGGATATCTATGCCCACCAGGTCTACTTCTTCTACGTTGCTTTCGGGGTATTTTTCCTGTATTTTATTGACGATGGCGTTGCCAAGTTTTATGCTGTAGGACGCTGCGCCCTGCAGACTGGATCTTAAATGCAATATGTTTTTCATGGACGCAAAGCTACCGCGGCCGCGTTGCAAAAAACAGAGACTTACCCCGAGGAAAGCGCTATGCTACAGGTAAGTGCGTATATTTGCCTTTATGAAAGTGGTTAAAAATGAGGAGCTTCCTGATAAGGATATGTGCGCCGGTTCGTTACGTAACGTGCTGGACGCCTTGTATGTGCTGAATGGCAAATGGAAGCTGGCCATCATCCTATCGCTGGTGCAGGCCGCCAAACGTTTCAACGAAATTCAGCACGAGCTGGCAGGCATCTCGCCCAAAGTATTAGCCAAAGAGTTGAAGGATTTGGAGTTGAACGATTTCATCATCCGCAAAGTTTTCCCAACTACGCCCGTAACCATTATTTACGAAGCAAGCGAGTACAGCCATACCCTCAAAAATGTATTGGCCGAGCTAAGCAACTGGGGCGCACAGCACCGCGAGCGCATCAAGCAAAGCATGCGTAAGCAATCATAGAGTATAAGCTGGTACCGGATGCTTGTGCGCGTACCGCACGTTCGTATGAAGCTATACCCGCCCGGCGAGTTTACTCACCCCGACGGCTCGTCATTCGCGAGCGTCGGCCCTCTTTACGAAGTAGAGCGGGCGGGGAAGTATGTTGAAGCTCACCCTCTTTCCGCGTAGCGAAGAGAGGGTCGGGCAGCGATAGCGAACCCGGGGTGAGTAAGATAGCGACCATCGCCCACGCTGCCCGCGAGTTCGGCACAAGCTATTTCTTCAAATAATGCATGGCCACACAACCCGGCTCCAGTATCTTAGTATCTACCAATTCAAGTTTTAAACTATCGGGCAACCCGGTTTCATCCAAAAACTTTGGCCCTTTACCTATCAGTATGGGTTGTATCACAAAGTAAAATTCATCAATAAGCCCTTCGGCTATCAGTTGCGAGCGCAGGCTGATGCCGCCTATGGATATCTTTTTGCCGGGCAATTGCTTTAGCTTACGTACCTCATCGGCAACATTGTCGCGGATGATGCGCGGGCCGCCGGGTACCTCGGGCATGGTGCGCGATACTACAATGCTTTCAATAGCCGTAATGGTGTCAGCAAAGTCGTCCGTGCCTTTTACGCCTGATCTTTCTTTGGCTGCTTCTTGCCAGTAGGGATTCATCAACTCGTACATTTTGCGGCCGCTGATGCCCAGGTCAACTTCCTTCAGCAGGTCGGCAAAGTATTGGTGTATGGCCTCGCTGCCGCTTAGTTTGGTATGGTCGTAACAGCCATCGATGCTGAGGTTCATGGCGCAGATAACGTTTCTCATTTTTAGAACTTTATTTAACGTAAAGGTAATAACGGCCCGCCGAATATAAGCGGGGGCATGCCGACAAATTATAGGCAATTAACGCCAAAACTGCACCTACGCTGCCAGAATCAACTTTTTCTTATAAGTAAAATATTTAAATATAAATTTAGGAATTATCAATTATTAACCCGATCTTTATACTGTATGGTTTGGTAATCCTGTTGACGGTCGACTTGCGAAGAGGCCCTGCTACCCGGTCTTCGAACGACTTTATCGCTTTCAGCTTTTCAAGCAAAATCGCCATACCGAAAGCGCCTTATGAAGAAGATATTGTTATTGGACGACAACGAGGATATCCTCGAGGTTGTTAACGATGTACTGGCTTACGAAAACTTCGAAGTAAAGGCCACAACCAAAAGTGTGGAATTTATGATGATAGCCGAGCGCTACCAGCCCGACCTCATTATTGTAGATTACCGCCTGGCAGACGGCAATGGCGCCGACCTGTGCCGCGCGCTAAAAAGCAACGCCAATTTGCGGCATATCCCGGTGATTTTGTTCTCTGCCTATTTTCAGCCCGGGCTTAACTTTATGGATTTTGGTTGCGATGCGGCTATTTACAAACCCTTTGATATCGAAGAACTGATATCTACCGTAAATAGCCTGATACACAACAGCCAGTTAAGCGCTTAAAGTTAGTTGCCCTTCTATTTCTTGTTCGCTAAATAGGCGGCACCTACGGAGCCAAAATACTCCTGATTCTTTGCTACAAACACGATACCCCTCTGGGGTTTGCAGGCTGATCTGCACTCCATTAGGGGTATCGTGTTTGTAGAATTTACCCATCAACAACAAGGCTCCGGAGGTGCCCCGTGTAATTAAACGCTGATATATTTTATTTTTCATCCCCCAAATAAAATCCGAAAGGTTTATCTCTGTCGCACACCAGCGTGCCGTCCTGAAACTCCAGTTCGGCGGCATGTATAGATGTGCGCTTGCTGCTGTAGGTGTAGCCGCCATCTTTATCAAGCGGGCCTTCGTCCTGGTGGGTTTTGCGGCCGGGGTGGGTGAAGTAGATGATGTAGGCATGCCCGCCGCTTACCACTACATCGGCATGGGCGCCGGTGGGGGTATCTTCGGGGCGTTTGCCGGGTTTATCAAGTAACAGGCCTTGTTTTTCCCAGCTTTTAGCATCGGTAGAGCGGTACAGGCGCAGCCCGTGCCATTCGTCGGTGATCATCCAATAGTAATTATTAAAGCGGAATATCTTGGGGCCTTCGTGCGCGCTGCCACCAATGGCAGGCTTGTCTTCGGCTTTCCAATGCTCCAGGTCGGGGCTTTCGGCGGTCATGGTTACGCTGCCCAGCTTTTGGTCTTTATACCAAACATGCCATTTGCCGTCGGGCAGTTTCATTAAAGTTGGGTCGATGATGTTATGATCGGGCAGGTTCATCGGGCCGATGTATTTCCAGTTCCACAGGTCGGTGCTGGTGTAATGCACCAGTTTGGCATCGCCTCCCCATGAGCTGCGCACGCCTTTTATGTATACTACGAACATGTGGTAAACGCCTTTGTCATAAATTACGTCTGGTGCCCAAAAGGTATTGTGCCCGGTAAAGTTATCCAGTTTCAAAGTACCTTTATACACCCAGGTATGCCCATGGTCAGTAGAGGTGGCCACGCCAATAGCCGTACCGTAGCAAAAGGCAACACCGGGCGTTTGCTGGTTGGCCAGGCGTTGGGTATAATACATTACCCACTCCTTGGCACCGCGGTTGTAGATCAGCACCGGGTCGGCAGCGCCATCGTAAATTGGGTCGCGGTAAAGCGGCGATGGTGGCTGGTTCTTTACTTCGGTGCTGGTTTGTGCTTGTAAGTTAAAGCCGATGAGCGAAAGCAGCAGCAACGCGAAAGTGATCTTTTGAATGCGGTGTATCATACAGATGAGGTGAATATTGGCAGCCTGCAATTTAAATAAATTTGCATTACGACATTACGCCCCAAACAAACAAACCTCAACTCTTGTAAATTTGCTAACACAGCATGTACCACCAGGAATTTACACCACCAGCCCAACTGAGCCAAGCCATTAAGTGCTTCTGGTATACCTGCCGCGATGCTGTGGAAGGGCAACCAGGCTTTGAGGTGGTGCCCGATGGCTATGCCGAGATCGTTTTCTGTTTCGGTGCGCTGCACTTACAAGCCGAAGATGGTAGTTTAAGGCCGCTGCCTCCGGTGTTCATGATGGGGTTGCTGGGCGCGCCTGTTACCTTTTATACCGAAGGCGTTTTTGAGGTTATCGGCATCAGGTGCTATCCATGGGCGGTATCCGGCTTATTGAATTTGCGCGCCGGCGGCGGAGGGCTGCAGCCATTAGAGCACCCAATTGCCACACTGTGGCCAACCCTTGCAAAATTGGTAGCCGAAAAAAAGATAGACGAAGCCGTTAAAATTGTAAATAATTACTTTGCGGAATGGCAAGTGAATTACGATAATATACTCAACAAAGCCAGCGCTGCCATGCGCACAGCCAACGGAAGCCTGTCCGTTAAGGGCGTCGCCGAAGCCGCCCATGCCACTGTGCGAACGCTGGAACGCAGGTTCAAGGCCTCGGCCGGGCATAGTGTTAAGGATGTTTCGGCACTGATGCGCTTTGAGCAGGTACGCAACCGCTTGTGGACCGATCCCGACGCCCATTTAGCTACCCTTGCCGCCGAATTGGGTTATAGCGACCAACCCCACCTAAGCCGCGAGTTCAAGCGCTACAGCGGTACATCGCCGGCTGCCTTTGCCCGTAAGGCAAAACAGGAGCGGGTGTTTTTTAGTGATAACCTTGTAGCATTTGTTTAAGCAACCATGCCTAAAAAAGGACAGCAGATACCCGTAAACGTTATGGCCGATGAGCCGGGCGAAGGCATAGCCATTGAGAAAATTGCTTTCGCAAATA
The DNA here is from genome assembly GCF_002013915.1 of Mucilaginibacter pedocola. Lineage (GTDB taxonomy): Bacteria > Bacteroidota > Bacteroidia > Sphingobacteriales > Sphingobacteriaceae > Mucilaginibacter > Mucilaginibacter pedocola. Next base: position 214,633 of record NZ_MBTF01000039.1, on the reverse strand, counting down.
TAGAAGATATAATTCCCGCTGCGTTGGAGGCGGTGAAATTGGCTCACCGGCACGACAGGCATTCGTTCTTCCTGTTGGCCAATGGCAAGGTTGATATCGAGATAGATTTTGAGGCCTACATAATGGGGGCCCCGGCGCTCATTTACATCCATCCCGACCAGGTGCACCGAACCACCGCTTTCGAAGATGTAGTAGTATGGAGCCTGGGTATGGATAACGAAAACCTCCGCCCCGAATACCTTGCGTTGTTGCAAAGCATTAGCCCCGCAAAGCCGCTCAGTTTAGATGCAGATACTTACAGCGTGCTAACGGAAGCTTTATCCCTTTGCCTTAAACTAGTAGGCCGCAAAACCGACAGGTTGCATCATGCGCTCTTAAGAGATAGCTGTAACGCTGCCGCAGCACTGTTTATATCGCAATATGCTGCTTTGGCTACAACCGCAGATAAATTATCGCGACATGAGGGTATCAATAAAGCCTTCCGGGAATTACTGGAGAAAAATTATAGAACCGAAAAACGCCCTGCATGGTATGCCGATAGCTTGAATATATCAACCCCATACCTCAACGAGTGCGTAAAAGTGGCAACGGGGCAGCCGGTATCTTACCACATACAGCAGCGCGTAATATTAGAGGCAAAGCGCCTGCTCTACCATTCCACCAACTCCGTAAAGCAAATTGCTGCTCATTTGGGGTATGATGACTATCCTTATTTTACCCGTTTGTTCGCCAAGGTAACGGGGACTACTGCAATTGCTTTCAGAAGTAAAAACCTCGGTTAGTCCAATACCTGCTTGGCGTAGTTATTTATTGGGGGCTTATTTAGCTGTTGCTTTGCATCATCAAAACAATACGCATACAAATGGAAAAAGCAATAAATAAAACCACGCTCATATCAGGCGCAAGCATTGCCGGGCTTTCTGCCGCCTGGTTTATGAATAACTTAGGTTACAAAGTAACTGTGGTAGAAAATGCAGCAGCCTTACGCGATAGTGGTGCCGCCATCGATATCCGCGATAACACCGTAGAAATTGTGAAGCGCATGGGCATACTCGAGCAATTGAAACAATATAGCCTGCATGTAGAAAACATATCCTTCAAAAATGCCGATGATACCACCGCCGGTTCGATAACTATGCCGGAAGAAGAGGCGCATACGGACATCGAAATAGAGCGCGACAAATTTATCCGCATCGTATACGAATCTATCAAAAGCGATGTTGAGTTTATCTTCAACGATAGCATTACCGCGCTGGAACAGGCTGATGAATACATTACGGCAACTTTCAGGAATGCTGAAGAGCGCAACTTTGATCTGGTGATAGGTGCCGATGGTGCGCACTCCACGGTCAGGAGAATATGCTTCGGTCCCGAGGCGGATTATGCCCACTTTTTACAAGCCTATTTCAGCATCACTACGGTAGATAAATTGCTGATAGCCGAAAAGCAGATGCAAATGTATAACGAGCCGGATAGGGCTATTACGCTGAATGCCTACAATGGCAAAACAGATATCATCTTCTGCTTTTATGCCGATACAGAGATCGGCTACGATTATCGCGATAGCAACCGCCACAAGCAGATCATTGCCGAAGCTTTTGCCAATGTTGGCTGGCGCGCCCCTGAGTTACTGGATGAAGCACTGGCTTCGCCTAATTTCTACTTCGATAAATTTTGCCAGGTAAAAATGCCCGAATGGACAAAAGGGCGGGTTGCCCTGATAGGCGATGCCGCTTATTGCGCTTCGCCGGCGGCAGGTATGGGCGGCTCGCTGGCCATTGAAGGTGCCGCAGCTTTAGCGGATGCCTTGCAGAAATGCAATGGCGATCATGAAGTGGCGTTTCTCCACTATAATAAAACCCTTCGCCCATTTATTGAACAGGTGCAGGCACAAGCCGAGTTCAATGTGCGGAATAATTTTATCCCGCGCACCGAAGAAGCTATCCGTAAGCGAAACGAAGAAGCGAAAATGTTTTAGCGGGTATTTTGTCGCGTTTATACAAGCCTGCGCCGTGGGCTATCCGCAACTTTGTGTATCAAAACCAATGAACGATATGTTGATACACAATAAACAAATAGCCATTGTAGGCGGTGGCCCCGGTGGTTTAACCCTGGCCAGGCTTTTACAACTAAAAGGCGCCAATGTAAAAGTATACGAGCGCGATACCGACAGGTTTGCCCGCGTTGCCGGTTCGCCGTTGGATATGCACCCCGATTCGGGCATGGCGGCCATAAAGAAGGCCGGACTGGTTGAAGAACTAAAACAAAACTACCGCGCCGGTGCCGACCGTAAAGTAATTGTTGATGAGCATGCCCGGGTGTTTTTCAGCGACCATGATGAACAGGCAACCGAGGGCAGCTTTAACCCCGAAATAGGCCGTATGGAGTTACGCAACTTGCTGCTAAACTCGCTACAGCACGAAACCGTAATTTGGGATAGCCATTTTATTTCGATGGAACCGCAGGGCGAGGGCTGGCTGCTGCACTTTAAGAACGGAGTATCGGCATACGCTGACATAGTTGTAGCTTCGGATGGGGCCAACTCGAAGATACGCCCATACATTACAGATATCAAAGCCTTTTACTCGGGCATTACCATGGTGGAGGTAAATGTGCCTGATGCTGCTACAGCCGCGCCACATATTTTTAACCTGCTGAATGGCGGCAAAGTAATGGCATTCGGTAATGGCAAATGCATATTGGGCGGGCAGAAAGGCGAGGGTAGCCTTGGTTTTTACACGAGCCTCAAAATCGCCGAAGACTGGGCCAAAACCAGCGGGTTAAACTATAACCACCCGCAGCAACTGCTGCAATGGTTCAAAACCGAATATGCGGGCTGGGATGAAGTTTGGGGCGAGATATTCGCTCATGCAGCGGCACCCATAATTCCGCGCCCCATCTACTGCATGCCGCTCGATCAAACCTGGCAAGCGCTGCCCAACGCCACCATGATAGGCGATGCCGCACACGTAATGCCGCCCTTTGCCGGCGAAGGCGCCAATACCGCCATGTATGATGCTTTGCAATTGAGTGAAAACCTCATATCTGCCGACTATTCAACATTACGGGATGCCATTGCCGCTTTTGAAGCTGATATGCGTATGCGCGCCTCGGCATCGGCAAAACGTTCGCTGGAGAATGGCGAGCGCATGCACTCGGAAGGAGCCTTGCAAAAGATGCTTGCTATTTTTGGCGGGAACCATTAAAGTTTACACCCCCAAGCCCCCGGCGGATAAACTAAGCCAGCAAACATACCCCGGTAGGGGTTACCTGTTTGTAGAACTTAAGATAATAGATATTGCGCTCCGTAGGTGCGCCCTTGATATTGTATGGTTATACCCACGGCAGGCTTAATCATTGCCGGTCTGCCTTAAATGCCTTCAACCGGTAAATAAAAATGAATATCACCGTTGTGGCTATTGCACCGAAGAAGTGCCACAAAAAATGTGTACCGATGCTGAGCCATTGCCACTTATCGGCAATACGGAAGAACAGGGCCGTGGCGAATGCCAATAACGAAAACACTACCAGCCAGGCATTATGCCCCTTCATGCGGATGAGCAGCAGGGTAAGCGGCAACACGATCATGGTTACCATCACGCCATAATTCAGGCTGATGGCCAATTGCATATCGCCCAATGGCATCAGCGTACGAATACCGAATACCACCCCCACAAATACTACCAGTGCCAGTGCGCCGTAATACCATTTACCCAAAAGCTTGTACCAAAAATAAACGCTGGCCAACAGGCATAGCAGGGCAATGGGCACCCAATCCAGGTAAATAAAGAAGGCCCATCTACGCAGCCCATGATAGGTGGTGCTGCCTATGCAGGCTATCAGTAAAAAATACATGGCTATGCTCAGGAAAGTATATTGCCGGTCAAAGCCCTTCATTTTGATGATCCAGTAAAGCGCCGGTATCAGAAACAGCGCCGAGGTAACCATATTGAAGGGTTCGGGGAAAAAATGATCAAGGTTGGTTTCGGTATAAAGCATGCCGCCATCGGCAGGGCGTAACTGGAGGAGCATATGCGGGTGTTTTATTGGCTTAACGCCCAAGCTAACATTATGTTGGCTGTTAACCGAAAGATAACATGCTGCGGATAGTGTGCCCTGCCATTTCTAACAAAAATTTGTAATGAGGCATAATTTTAATACGTTTGCCGTATGCCATCGGTAATTCATAATAGCGTACTTTCTCCTCCAATAGCGTAACTTTTAGCCACAAGCTAAAACTGCTATTTATTTAAGCATGGGGTTTCTCTCATGCATATATTTCTATACCTATTATTTAATTACAAATTTTACTACCTGCACGGGCAGCGTAGTGCACAAGACAACATGAAAAAGGCATACATCCAATTACATATCGCATTAATACTCGCAGGCTTTACCGGCATATTCGGCAGGCTTATTACACTAAACGAAGGACTCATTAGCTGGTACCGCACCTTTTTTGCGGCGGTGGCCATGCTGCTTTACTTAGTTATTACCCGCAAGCTGGAGAACATCCCCATGACCAATAAGATAAGGATAGGGGCGGTAGGTGCTATCCTGGGTTTTCACTGGGTGTTCTTTTATGGTAGCATCAAATATTCAAATATTTCGGTAGGGGTAGTGTGCTTTGCACTCACCAGTTTTTTCAATGCGCTGCTGGCACCATTGCTCAATAAAAAGAGGCTTTCGGTACAGGAACTTTTCCTGAGCGGCTTAACCCTTTGCGGTATATCGCTTATTTTTGGTATGGACGCAGGTTTTCGCACAGGTATATTGCTGGGTATCATTTCGTCTATTTTCTCTGCCCTTTACACCGTTTACAACGAGCGTCTCGCAGGCACCTTTCGCAGCGAAACCATTATCCTTTATCAAATGGTGGGCGGCGTTATAGGGCTTACGGTAGTAATGCCGGTTTTCCTGTACTTTAGCCCCGCCACCACGCTAATACCCTCCCTGCCCGACTTTGGCTGGCTGCTTATACTGGCCATACTATGTACCGTGGGTTTGTACTTACTCATTGTGAGTGCGCTGAAACACATCTCATCATTCACGTTAAGCCTCACCTTCAACCTCGAGCCCCTTTACACCATACTGCTGGCCATGCTTATCTATAAGGAAAACAAGGTGCTATCGGCAAGTTTTTATATCGGGTTGTTTTTGATACTGGTTTCGCTGGCGTTGCAAATGCTACGTGTAGGGTATCAGCGAAGGTGGATGAAGGCACAGCAGTTGCCGACGGTGATGTAATTGCGGTTCTTTATTGGATCACCATATTATGAAACACCACGAACAACCACTCCCCGTTATGCTCAACAGCTACGGTATTAATTAAACCTTTGCGTGGCGGCCAGGGTTGTCCGTCGGGGCCGGTGGTGCCAATTTGCTTCCAGTTGATGTCGATAACGGCAACATCGGGTTTTATAAAACGTACGGTAGAACTTTCTACTTCGAACAGCGAACCATAGAACGACGGTACGCCCGGCGTTTGCTTACTTGCAAAAAGCGCTTCGTGCGCTTTTGCTATTTCTATGCGCCCTGTAGCGCGTTTGCCTGCTACGTTGGTAAATTCAGCATCGGTAGCGAAGCAGATTGCAAGGGCGCTTACATCGTAAGTATTCATGGCTTTGTTGAACGCACTCAACAAATGCGCGGTTTTTTGTGCCGGGGCAACATCGCTCATTATTTTCATTTTTGGTAGAGACTGTGCTACAACGCCAAATGTTACAGCCAATTAAAACTAATACCAGGCGGGGTTATATGGCTTAAACTCTATATTTGAGTATTATCAAATAAAAAAATGCAAGTACCGCCGGCGCCCGGTTTAAGAAATTATGTAAGGCATTACCTGTGGATAGAAAAAGCAGATTCCATAGATGACGAGCTGCGCATTTTTGGCGACGGTAACCCCGGCATAGTTTTTTGTTGCGAGGGCAGTATTTATGCGGATGCTTTGCGGCAACGGCCATATCCGCCGGTTTTTGGCTACGGGCAAATAAATGCCTGCCGCACTATTTATGCACCGCATAAAGTTAAATTGCTTATTGTGGTGTTACACCCATTTGCTTTATCGGCTTTGCTAAAAACTCCGGCCGGCGAACTTAACGACGAACTGCTTACCGCCGACGGCCTGTTCGCGGCAAAGTATGCAACAGAACTGGAACAAGTTATGCACGCCGCCGGCATTGCCAATAAATTGTTTCATATCAATAATATGCTTTCGAAGGTTTTTGATGATAGCCTACCCGGCGGCGAAATGCTTGTTGCCGAAACCATCAGGTTTATCCGGAAGTTAGATGGTAACGTAGATTCGGCACGCCTGAGCCATTTCTCGGGTTATAGCGAACGTTATCTCGAAAAGCAATTTAAACAATATGTTGGCATCGGCCCAAAAAAGTTCGCCCGCATTACCCGCTTGCTGGCTTATATTAAATTGTTGCAAAAGCCGCATCCGGGCCTAACGCTGAGCAGCCATGCACATCAGCTCGGGTACTTCGACCAGGCTCATCTTAACCACGACTTTAAAACACTTACCGGTATTACGCCCTCTGCCTACAGCCACAATGCCCGGGTACTCGCATTAAACCTGATCACGCTGCGCCAACCGTAAGCTGTTCGGTTTTTTACAATACTTGGGTGTCACTGCTTAGTAAGTTTGTTAAAAAAAACTTATGAAAAACCTGAAAGTTGCTACTGCGCAATTTGAGAATCAAAGCGGCGATAAAGCCTATAATTTAAAAGTGATAGACGGTATTTGCCGGGATGCCGCGGCGAAGGGGGCTGAAATTGTTGCCTTTCATGAATGCTCGGTAACGGGCTATACTTTTGCCAAAGACCTCACTAAGAACGAATTGCTTGAGTTGTTAGAATATATTCCTGAGGGGGCGAGTGTTATCGAACTATCGGCCATTGCGGCACGGCATGGCGTGCTGGTATGTGCCGGGCTTTTCGAGCGAGGTGCGGATGGCAACATATTTAAGGCCTACGTATGTGTGGATGCCAACGGGCTTGTTGCCAAATATCGTAAACTGCATCCCTTTATCCACCCCGATATTATGCCCGGCGACGGTTATTGTGTATTTGAATGGCAGGGCTGGAAAATAGGTATACTAATATGCTATGATAATAACATCATTGAGAACGTACGCGCCACCAAACTATTGGGTGCCGATATTATTTTAATGCCGCATGTAACTATGTGCACACCATCTACCCGCCCCGGGGCCGGTTTTGTAGACCCTAAACTCTGGCAGAACCGTGAGAACGACCCAACTACCCTTCGCGAAGAATTTGAGGGGCTGAAAGGCCGCAAGTGGCTGATGAAGTGGCTGCCTGCTCGCGCCTATGATAACGCCGTGTATTGCGTATTTGCCAATGCTGTTGGTATGGATGGCGGGCAGTTGAAAAACGGGCACTCCATGATCATCGACCCATTTGGAGATATACTGGCAGAATGCACCGCACTGGGGGATGAATTTGTAATTGCAACTTTGCAGTACGATAAAATAGCGCTTGCCGGCGGTACACGCTATCTTAAAGCCCGCCGGCCCGAATTGTATAGGGATATTATTGGCCAAACACACAGATCCGATCAGCAGGTATCGTGGCTGGCCGGGCAGAATGCAGAGTAATAACATACCTCTTAAACCAACAAAGCCCTTCAGCATCAACTGAAGGGCTTTGTTATTTTTGGTTAGGCCATCACAGCGCCCACTCGGGGCGCTCGTAGTGGCAGGTGTAACCGTATGGGTTCTTTTGCAGGTAAGCCTGGTGCTCTTCTTCGGCATTCCAAAAATCGCCTGCGGGTACTACCTCGGTAACAATTTTGCCGGGCCATTTGCCCGATGCATCCAATTCTGCAATTAAGGCTTCGGCGGTTTGCTTTTGCTCATCGCTCAGGTAAAATATAGCCGAGCGGTATGATGTGCCTATGTCATTCCCCTGCCTGTTGCGTGTGGTAGGGTTATGTATCATAAAAAAGTATTCGAGCAGTTTACGGTACGATAGCACCTCCGGGTCGAAAACGATCTCTATCCCTTCGGCATGCGAGCCGTGGTTGCGGTAAGTGGCGTTCTTTACGTCGCCACCGGTATACCCCACAACGGTTGATATAACGCCGGGTTGCACGCGGATGAGTTCTTCAACTCCCCAAAAACAACCGCCGGCTAAAATGGCTTTTTCTGTATTCATTATGTGTTATTTTATAACATAAAGATACCTAAACTAAAGTGGACCGAAAGTAAATTTTAAGGCCTGCCTGTGCTTAGTTCTGCTTCATTTTCGCTTCCATACTCTGCGTGGTATGCGGCACTGCCATCAGGCGTTCTTTCTGTATCAGTTTACCTGTAGAACGGCAAATGCCATAAGTTTTGTTGGCAATGCGTATCAAGGCGGCTTCTAACTGCTCTATGAATTTTTTTTGACGGCCTGCCAGTTGGTGGATAGATTCTTTTTCGAGCGTTGCTGCGCCATCTTCCAGTGTTTGGTAAGCGCCGCCGGTGTCATCAGTACCGTTAGGGTTGGCGTGGCTCAACGAAGATACAAGAGCTTCGAGTTCTTCTTTAGCTATCAGTATTTTTGATGTGATCAGGGCTTTGAACATTTCAAGGTCCTGGTCCGAATAGCGTGTTGCTGTAGGTAGAGTTTGCGTTTCCATGCAGCCAACAACGCAGAAGGCGCTTAAAGGTTTTATAAAAACAGCGTTATGCTTAATTAAATTAGTTATTAATAAATAATCGCGCTTTTACAGCAGCCAACAGGTGGTTGCTTATTGGTTCTCCATTAGGCTTTTACTTCTAATGTATACCCCTTGCCGCGTATGTTTATCAGTTGTATTGCTTCGTCAGCCTCCAATTTTTTGCGGAGTTTTGATACGAATACGTCCAGGCTGCGGCCTACTATTACGCCTTCGTCTTCCCATACTTCTTTTTGTAGCCTGGCACGTTCAACTATTTCGTTTGGCGATGCAGCCAGTATCAGCAATACCCGATTTTCTTTAAAGGTGAGTTCGGTAATATTGCCTTCAAATTTTAATGTCCGCTTTCCGGCATCAAATATGGTGTTGCCAATCGTTAGTTGTTCCTCGCGTTGTTTGTCGGTTGCCGATATGGCGACGACCTGCTGCTTAGCCGGCCTCGAAAAAAGCAAACCGATAAGCGCGAGCAATGGTATACCGCCTAACAGGTATCCTTGCTGTGCGGACGAGATGCCGTCTTTTTCAAAATTAATCTCCACCACATAGTTTCCCAGCGGCTGTGTCCTGCCCGAGCAGGGGATAAGGGCTTTATCACCGTCGGCTTTTTTATCTTCTATGATGTAAGCAAAAACCACATCCTGCGCGCCGCTTCTGCGCACATTTACCACGTGGCGATTGGTTAACCCGGCATCGGCTAAGGTACGCTCGGTTATTTTTACCAGCGAATCGGTCTTAAAAGTAAAAGCATGGGCGAATTTTAATTGGTAGGCGTTGTCATCTGTTTTAATAACCGGCAGCACACTCGAACTGCTGTCACCCAGGTAACGCAACACTTCGTGCCCAACTTTCCTGAGGGCTATTTGCTGCCGTGCCTCGCCAAAACTATCACCGCCCTTAAGGCTGAATGCCACGCAGGCCATTGCCGAATACAGCAGCAAAGTAATGCCTAATACAAACTTAGTTTTGGGCTGCGAAAGCTTTGGTAATAATGCCATTTTGTGTAAATGCTGATTTTACAAAGTTTACAATTTTATTTACAATAACGATGATTTGCAGGGAATAACATAAGGATACTTTTGGCCAACAAACCAAAATGTTATGATCAAAAAAACAACACTCGCCCTTTTACTGCTGCTACTGGCCACTGCCCCTGTATTTGCGCAGCAACACTACCGTTTAGATGTTAAAAAGAGTAAACTGCTGTGGAAGGTAGCCACAATAGGCAACCACAACGGTTACCTGCTGTTTAACGATGGCCGCATGGATGTTACCGACAAAGGCGAACCCATTACAGGCTACTTTACTATGGATATGAAAAGCATCCGCAGCCAGGACGGGAGCACCGCCGCCGACCGCGCAAAGGTTGATAAAGAGATAACTACCCCGGGTTTCTTCGATACAGAAGCTTACCCTACAGCCACTATGGAGGTAAAGCAAATAACACCAACGGGCAATGCAGGGGTTTACCGCATAAAAGGTAACCTCACCATTAAGGGCATTAGTAACCCTGTTGAACTAAGCGCTACTATCGGCAAAAACGGCGATACCATAACCGCCAAAGCCGATGCAGGCATAGACCGCAGTAAATGGCGGATCGATTTCCATGAAGAGAAAAAAGGTTGGGACCCCGTGGCTACGCTGAAAGATAACCTGATATCAAACGATATTGCCGTAACGCTCGATCTTACTTTTACCAAGCAATAAGCGCTTACTTCAGCGCTTTGGCTATCTCCTTTTCCGCCAGCGGCTCCATTATTTTATAACCGGCCAGGTTGGGGTGCACACCATCTATGGCCAGTTCTTTTTTCATATCTTTATCCGGCGCTACCATCGCGCTGTAATAATTGATAAAGCCGAGGCGGTTCTTTTCAGCGTAGGCTTTTAGCATCGTGTTGAGTTTGACGATAGATTCGCGCGGGTTGATGCTTGGTTTCCATGGAAAAGCAGCCGCGGGAAGTACTGAGGATAGTATGACCTTGATGTTATTGACCTTTGCCAGTTCGGCCATGGAATAGATATTGCCCGCTACATCTTCCAGTTTAGAAGGTCCGGTATTTTCGGCGATATCGTTTATGCCTGCTAAAATTACCACCACGGTTGGCTTCAGGTTTAGAACGTCCTCGCGGAAGCGTACCAGCATTTGCGGGGTTGTTTGCCCGCCAATACCGCGGTTAACGTAGGGGCGGCCCTTAAAAAATGCCGAATCGGTATTTATCCAGCCTTCGGTAATGGAGTTGCCCATAAATACCACGCGTTTTTCGCCGTGGGCGGGGGCAGGCAAGCGGGTGTTATCGTCCTCGTAGCGTTTTATCCAGGCCCAATCTTTATGAAAACGCTCTTCTATCATCTTCTGAAAATTGGCCCAGTCGCGGGCTTTCTTTTCTTCTTCCGCAGTTTGCTGAGCGCGGGCGGTAAGTGTGAACGATAAAAGGAGGCAGATGAGCGGAAGTAGTTTTTTCATGAGGGGCGTTTTATAAATTGGTTCCTGTAAATATAAGTAAAAAATCGATTTAGCAAAATATTTATCGTCATGCCGAACTTGTTTCGGTACCCCACACGACAGGTAACGTTCATGCAAGGCGGTTTTGCATTGTGGCTTGTATGATGGGGTCCTGAAACAAGTAATCAGGATGACGTAGTTTACCCTTGCCTCTTCACCATCTCATTTATCCAAATCGGTGCAAAGGGCGATGTGCAGCCTTTAGATACGGGGTAGTCGCGGTAAATGCCTAATCGTTCGCCTATGGCCAGTGCTCGTTCGCGGTATTCGGGGTGATTTATGCCGATGTAAGCCAGGGCGGTGTTCATGGTCCACTGTGCTTCGGGCGAGGCAGTGGGCATTTCGGTTTCTATCTGGTTAAGCAATCCTTCAATATCTAAACCTTCGGGGCTGCGGGCAATGCGCCCTGCGGTTAAGGCCCAGTAGGCACGTGCTGCCATCGGGTCGTCGCTAAGCATCCAGTGCAGGCGCAACTCTTCCTTGCCCGGGTATTCTTTCACCACGTACGACTGAAACCAATCTGCCACCTGCGTAAACCTTTCCGAGCGTACCATAGCATCTATCTCTTCGGGCCTAAGTTTTTTCGGGTCGATAATTAGGGCAGCCAGCAGTCGTGCTTCCACATTGCCCGTTTCCCAAAGCTCAAGTGCCAGTGAGTGGTCTTTCTTTATTTTATCGGCCACTTTGCGTATGTCGCCCATTTTTATGCCGTACTGGTTGTCGTGTGCGCCACGCTTCTTATTATGTGCGCGCATTTTTTCATCGCCAAGGGCTTCCAGTTTTGCAAGGGTTTCGGTGAGGGTAGCCATAGTTTTTCGGGTTTTGTTGTTCGAAAATAAGGTTATTGGCTGAAAATATCATCTCAGGGTTGGTGTTGTTTTTATACCGCCCATTCAGGCGTCCACGCCTGAATGTAAAATTCTGTCAGCGTCCACGCTGATGAAAGTCGTGAGCGTGGACGCTCAAAAACGCCCACCTCCAGGCGCGGACGCCGGGAGGGGCGTTAGTATCAATTAATAGCGATGGGTTTCAAACCCATCGCTACATAAATATTAATTCCTGTACGCTGCCCCCCAACTTCTCACACTAATTTATTGATGTAAACTTAATACGCCCGAAACATAGCATTTGTAAACTTTGTTTAGTTTTGTTAAACAAAAAATATACATCATTTCATGGGCCCTGTTAAGCGTGAGCAACGCATGCAAAAGTTATTTGCTAACCCCACCTGGGCTTTAGTGGCGGCTTTTGGCACATATTTTTGCATGTACGGTTATCGTAAACCATATACATCGGCAAGTTTTATCGATGCGGGTTTGTTTGGCTTAAGCTTTAAGTTTGGGATGGTGATTGCGCAAACGCTGGGTTATGTGCTGGCTAAATGGATAGGCATTAAATTCGTATCCGAAATAAAACCTGCCCGCCGAATTAGTGCTATTATAGCGCTTATTGGCTTTGCCGAATTAATGTTATTGCTATTCGGCATAGCATCCCGCCCCTGGAATTTGCTTTTCATGCTGCTCAACGGTTTGCCGCTTGGCGTAATATTCGGGTTGGTGCTTAGCTTTTTAGAGGGCCGCAAGCAAACCGAATTTTTGGTTGCCGGGCTTTGCGCCAGTTTCATATTATCAGATGGGGTATCAAAATCGGTTGGTGCCACACTGCTACTTTGGGGTGTAAGCGAAAACTGGATGCCTTTTATGGCGGGGCTGGTGTTTATGGTACCTACTGCTATTTTTATAGCCATGCTTGCCTGCGTGCCAAAACCAACCGAAACTGATATAAAAGCACGCAGCGAGCGCGTACCCTTAACAGGACACGACCGGCGCGCTTTCTTCAATAAGTACGCCCCCGGGCTTATCGCCATCATAGCGGTTTACCTGTTTGTTACCCTACTGCGTAGCGTACGTGCCGATTTTGCCGTAGAAATATGGGCAGGCCTCGGCTACAAACAAACGCCCGACCTGTTTACCACATCTGAGTTGCTGGTATCCCTCGGCGTTATCACCATTACCGGGTTGGCCATATTTATACGCAACCATTATATAGCCTTCCGCTTTTCACTGTTTACCAGTTTGGCGGGTTTTGCTATCCTGCTGCTCTCGTTGGGCGGCTTAAATGGCGTACTGGGCAATTTTGGCTTTATGGTGTTGGTAGGGCTGGGTGTTTACCTGCCTTATGTGGCGGTACATGCCATCATCTTCGAGCGGCTTATTGCTATTACACGCGAGCGCGCCACGGTAAGCTTCCTGATGTATATTGTTGATTCGGTAGGCTACACCGGCTATATCGGGTTAATGCTGTTTAGGTATGCCATGCCTGCCGATATTGCGGTTTTACCGCTGTTCCTTGACATTTCGCTCTTATTGGGTGTAGGCGGTGCGCTGCTTACACTGTTTTGCTACGTGTATTTCAAATCTAAACTAAAGCCCTATGTTAACCAAAACCCAAACCTCGCTATCGGGTAAGGCCATTATATTTGATGGCGCCGGTAAACCGTTTAGAACGGTTAAAGGCCATGTAAATGGCGATGCAATTAACGCTATTGTTGTAAAAAACCGCTATACCACGCTTTGTGGCAGCGATATACATACCTTTTGCGGCCACCGTAAAGAACCCGATAACGTGGTGCTTGGACATGAGATAACCGGCGACATAGTGCGCCTGCCGGAGGGGGAAATAGTAAGGGATATGCGCGGCGAAGAAGTGCAGGTGGGCGACCGCATCACCTGGTCGATATTTGCAGTGCCTGCCGGTGTGGAAGCACCGCGCGAAGATATGCCGCAAAAAAGCGGTCAGTTGTTTAAATACGGGCATGCGCCATCTTCAAAGCAAGATATGTTTAATGGCGGGCTGGCCGATTATTGCGTGCTGCGCCCCAATACGGCCTTTATAAAACTTTCGCCGGAGATACCGCTGAAAGTGGCCGCTACTATAAGCTGTGCCCATGCTACGGTAACCGGCGCGCTGCGCGTAGCCGGTGATGTGGCTGGTAAAAGTGTGTTGGTATTCGGCGCGGGCTTGCTGGGTATATCATGCGTGGCCCAATGCCGCGAGGCTGGTGCAAAATGGGTGGGACTGATAGACCGCGACCAGGCTCGCCTGAACTGGGGGAGAAAATTTGGTGCCGATGGGTTATACGCCTTTACGCCCGATACCATAGAAGGCAACTACCCCTGGCCGGAGGTTGATATAACATTTGATATGACCGGGCATGGCGAGGCCATGGTGGCAGGCTTAAAGTCGTTGGCTTTGGGCGGTACAGCGGTTTGGATAGGGGCAGTGTTCCCGGCAGCGGCAGTGCCGATTGATGCACAGCGTATGGTGCGTAGGATACTTACCATAAAAGGATTGCATAATTATAACTACGACGACTTTTTGAATGCTGCCGTTTTTATTGAAAAGAATTACCTTAAATACCCTTTTGAAAGCTTGGTAGAGAAAGAGTTTTCGCTTGCCGAGGTAGATAGGGCCTTTGCTTACGCAACCGAGTATAAACCGGTAAGGGTAGGCGTGGCCATTGGTTAAAAAAATGAACTTTTAAACTGTATAAAATGGAACAGAAAATTAAGATGGCCGTGTTTGATATGGCCGGGACGACCGTTAACGAGAACAACCTGGTATACAAAACGCTTAATAAGGCCATTAACGAAGCCGGTTTTGATTTCAACCTGGATCAGGTGCTGGAGCAGGGCGCTGGTAAAGAAAAGAAACAGGCCATCCGCGCTGTACTGGCAGCTTTTGCCGGCATTGAAGACGAGGAATTAACAGGCCGCATATATGATAACTTTATTGTACAACTAACGGATGCTTACGCTACAGAAGAAATATTGCCTCAGCCAAACGTATTAGAGCTATTTGCAGCGCTGAAGCAATTAGGAATTATTTCGGTATTGAACACCGGTTACGATAGGTTAACCGCTCAATCAATCATTGATAAACTGGGTTGGAAAGAAGGAGTTGATTTCGACGGATTAGTTACTGCCAGCGATGTGGGCCGCAACCGACCCGACCCTGCCATGATAGTTTTTGCGATGGAACGTTTCGGTATCACCAACGGTGCCGAAGTGATCAAAGTGGGCGATTCCGCCATCGATATCGAAGAAGGGCAAAACGCTGGCTGCAGCCTCAATATAGGTATCACTACAGGTGCGCATACTAAAGAGCAACTGCTGGCGGCAAACCCTACGCAGGTTATTGATAACCTGATGGAGATAGTACCCTTAGTGAGCTAAAGAACTTCCTCTATATACATTCTACGTTAGCCGGGCCTGAAGTGCAAATCAGCCCGGCTTTTTTATTTGCTGTTTAGCTTAATGCGGTTGATAAATAGCTATTTTAGTCGGGCACAACTACAAATCTCCCTTTCGTATCATGAAACGTTTTATCAAATTCATATTTGCGGTTATAATTGTGTGCGCGGCAACGCAGTTGAAAGCTCAAACTATCATCACCATTAAAGATGGCGAGCAATGGTTTGGCGGGGCCGTAAACGAGTCTCAATTAGCACCTTTTGCAGATGGCTATAGTTTGAATATGTATGCCGATACCAAGGGCAACCAGGCAGCACCCTTGCTTTTATCAACCAAAGGAAGGTTCGTTTGGAGCGAAGAGCCCTTTAAGTTTAGTATAGATAAAGGGAAGCTTGTTATTAATAATATGCTTAGCCCTTTAACTATCGATTCGGCGGGGAGGAACCTGCGCGACGCTTTTGCGAATGCATCCAAACGTTTCTTTCCATCGAAAGGTAAACTGCCCGATACTTTGCTGTTCAGCAAGCCACAGTATAATACCTGGATAGAATTGGTGTATAACCAAAACCAGCAGGATATTTTGAAATATGCCCATGCTATTATCGATAATGGTTTCCCGCCGGGGGTGTTAATGATAGATGATAACTGGGCGGATTATTATGGCAGGTTCGATTTCAGGGCAGATAGGTTTAGCAATGCCGCAGCTATGGTAGATCGCCTGCACCGGATGGGTTTTAAAGTGATGCTTTGGGTAAGCCCCTTTGTATCGCCCGATACCGAAGTGTTTCGTGATCTGTTGGCTAAGAAACTATTGTTGTTCGAAGGTGATGATGCTAAAACATGGAATAAGGCCGAGAAGCCCGCTATCATCAGTTGGTGGAATGGCTATAGTTCGGTGCTCGATTTTACCAACCCGGCAGCTATTGAATGGTTTAGCGGGAGGTTGCAGCACATGATGGATACCTATCATTTAGATGGTTTTAAGTTTGATGCCGGAGATGCGGACTTTTATCCGCCTAATAGCATTTCATACAAAAAAGTAATACCCAACGAGCACAGCAGGCTTTGGGGAGAGGTGGGGCTTCGTTATCCATTAAATGAATACCGCGCCATGTGGAAGATGGGCGGCCAGCCATTGGTGCAACGCCTGCGCGATAAAGGGCATAATTGGGAAGACCTGCAAAAGCTGATTCCGCACCTTACCACAGCAGGCTTATTAGGCTACCAGTTCACCTGCACCGATATGATAGGCGGTGGCGAGTTTGGCTCGTTCATAGGTAGAAGTAAGCTGGATGAGCTGCTGGTAGTGCGCTCAGCGCAATGCTCGGCATTAATGCCCATGATGCAGTTTTCGGTAGCGCCGTGGCGGGTATTATCGGCAGAGAACCTGGCGGCCGTTAAAAAAGCGGTGGCCATCAGGGCAAAATATACCCCTTATATTATGGCACTGGCCAAGGCCGCCGCAGCTACCGGGGAGCCCATTGTACGGAGCATGGAGTACCAGTTTCCTAACCAGGGCCTTGCCGGAGAGAAAGGGCAGTTCATGCTCGGTTCAAGGTTTTTGGTGGCTCCGGTTTTAAAAAAGGACGGGCAAAATGTAGTTCATTTACCGAAAGGAAAATGGCGCAGCGACGAGGGTAAAACCTTTAAAGGCCCCTGCGTAATTAGAGAATCCGTGGCCATAGACCGGCTGCCCGTTTATGAATTTCTGAAATAAAATTAATCAATGGTTTACTTTATTTTGATTTAGTTGACTTTGTGTTGGTTAATTAATACTAAAGTTAAGTTCAAATCGTTATTAGTTTTAGTGTTTGTTTTTCTTAGTTGAAAATAATGGTTCTCTTTTTGTAACTATAAAGAAAGTATTGTTGCGTGCCACTTAACAGTAGAGCTTATATCTGAACAAAATGAACGGCGTCCTCACCCTGTGAACGCTAACAGTTGAAGTAGCCTTATCCTGAACGAACTGTTCAAATCAAATTGAATTTCATGTCCGTAATTAGAGTCGTGTAATCACTATACATCCACCTTTAATTACATCTATGCATGAAAACCTTTACCTATTTTAGCAGGTACGTACTATTGGTATGTCTGCTAATAATCTCGGCAAGCGATCTTTTTGCACAACGAAATTTTGCAACCACCCAGGCCAGCGGCGCTACCGGTTTATTATGCGTTAATTGCATAGTTACCAACCAGGCAGCGGCAGTTGACGGCAACCTCCAAACGGCTTCCGTTGTAAACGTAACGGTTGGCCTTCTCGCCCAAACCTACCAGGAACTGATATTCCCTGCACCCGCTAAAGTGGCTGCGGGGACGCCTGTTTACATCAAACTGGGCAGCGGCGACAACCTGCTCGATGTTACTGCTTTGGGCGGTATCTCCATCCGGCCCTACAATGGCAGTTCGCCGGCGGGAGCGGCTATATCGGCCGCAACGCTGGTATCGGCCCTCAGTAACAACAACCAGGTACAGCTTATGCTTACACCATCGCAAACTTACGATAGGGTGCGCATAACGCTTAACGGCGGGCTGGTTGGTGCACTAAGCAGCATATATGTTTACGAAGCCTTTTACAATGGTCCCAACCCGGCAGCTTGTGGTACCGCGATCGACGAATTGCACGGTATATCGGCAGGGTTATTGAATTTGGGTGTGGATGTAGGCGGGGTTGCTAACCCGCAAAACGCCATAGATGGTAACATCAACACAGCATCGACCCTGAATGCCGGTATTGCTGCTGTTGGCGCTTATGCACAACAAACCATTATCTATCAAAATGCATCGGTAATTGGCGATTCGGTGAGATTGACCATGTCTATTCCGCAGGCCTTGTTGGATGCGGGTGTACTGGCCAATATCGAAATATCTACCTTTAATGGTAATACCAGCAATAACGATACCCGCTCTTTTAACGATGCGCTTATCCGCCTGCGCCTGCTCGACCTGAGCGCTAACCGCCGCAGGTTTACCATTACTTATGCGCCTACCAAGATATTTGATAGGGTACAGTTGCGTTTAGGCGGAGGAATTGCCAGCGTTTTATCGACCCTTAACCTTTTTGAGGCAGAAAGGCTGATACCTAAACCTATCATCAGGTTTAATAACGTGGTTACCAACAACGCCAATATTTGCGCCGGCAGCGGCGTTACCTTAACGGCTACCGCGGTACCTAACACGACATTTAACTGGTACGCTGCCGAAACAGGCGGCTCGCCCATATTTACCGGGGCATCATTCAGCCCAACCGTAAGCGCTACTACCACTTACTACGTAGCTGCCATGCGCGCAGGCTGTACCGATGAATCTGAACGAACAGCAGTAACCGTAACGGTGAACCAAATTCCCGTTGCACCGGTTATCACTAATAATAATATTTCGGTTTGCCCAAGCGGTACTGCAACTTTCACAGCGGCCCCTGTTGCGGGTGTAACCATAAACTGGTACACCGCAGCAACAGGTGGTACCCTGGTGGCTACCGGGAATACCTTTACCACCGGCGCTATAACCCAAACCACCAACTATTTTGCGGAAGCAGTAGCCGGCGGCACTTGTGTTAGCCCGTCACGTACACAAGTAACCGCAACCTTAAGTCCTCTGCCTGCTGCGCCTGCTTTAACCGCAGCTAACGTAACCATTTGTGCTGGCGATGTAGCCGTGCTATCCATAGGCACACCCGGCAGCGGTATTATTTATAACTGGTACACTACGGCAACAGGTGGTACCCCTGTATTTACAGGCGTAAACTTTACTACCGCGGCGCTTAATGCTAACGCGGTTTATTATGCCGAAGCCGTTAACGCGACTGGTTGCCCAAGCGCTACCCGCACACAGGCCAACGTAACCGTAGTGCCCAAACCTGCCGACCCAACCCTGGCGGTTAACAACGCAACTATCACCGCAGGGCAAACTGCTACCATTACCGTGAGCAATGCACAAACAGGTATTACTTACAACTGGTACTCGTCGGCTGCGGCATCTACCCCAATATTTACCGGCAACAGCTTTACTACGCCTGCGCTTTTCAGCACTACAAATTATTATGTAGAGGCGGTGAACAGCACTGGTTGCCGTTCGGTAAACCGTACATCGATAACTATTAATGTAACTATCAACAATAACTCGCCTTGTACTTTTGCTAATACGCAAACTACTAATATAAATGGTGTTTGCGTGCTTTGCGGCATCACCAACCCGGCACTGGCTACCGATGCCGATACTACTACGGCATCAACCATTACGGTTACAGCCGGCTTGTTAGGGGGCTATGCTGAGCAGTCGATGGTTTTCCAACAACCGGGCTTTACCGGCGATACAGTAAAGCTTGTGCTGCGCACGCCCGTTGGTTTGGCTGATGTGAATGTAGCCAGCTTGATATCCGTTGCTTTATACAATGGCAGCACATTAGTTGGCCAATATGCGCTGGATAATGCTTTGATAAAACTGCGCCTGCTGGGCGGCAGCAACCGTTACGCGGTTTACGTGCCTGCTGTAGGTAATTACGATAGGGTAGTGGTACGCCTTAACTCGGGCGTGGCCAGCTTGCTAACTTCGTTACAGGTGTATTACTCGGTACAGCAATTCCCAAGGCCGGTGTTCGACCCTGTTGCTCCCGAAGTTTGTAAGGGAAGCCCTGCTACCGTAAACATTACTACGCCAGCCAATGGCGGTACTTACAGGTGGTACACCACGCCAACAGGCGGTTCGGCAATATTTACAGGTGCTACCTTCAACACCACCGTTAGCACCAATACTACCTATTATGTAGAATACAGCCGCGGTACCTGCGTAGATGGTACCCGCTACCCGGTAACTATTTTGGTGAACGACCCGCCTGTGAAACCGGTGGTGATGCCGGCATCGGCAGCCATCTTCAGCGGGCAAACAGCTACGTTTACCGCACAGGTCGCCAGTAACGTAACCGTTAAATGGTACGAAAACCCAACCGGCGGCACATCTGTATTCACCGGCACAAGCTTCACCACACCGGCATTATCGGCAAACAAAACTTATTATGCAGAGTCATCCATTGGCGATTGCGTATCAGTTGACCGTACCCCGGTACCTGTTACCGTAACAGCTGTAGTAATACCTAATGTTGCCGTTACGCCGCCAACACAAGCGGTTAACCCTGGCACAACGGCTACGCTTACCGCATCGTCTACCACTCCAGGCGCGGTGTTCAACTGGTTTACTACCGCTACCGGCGGCACCAGTATATTTACCGGCCCGGTTTACACTACGCCATCTATATTTGCTAACACCACTTACTATGCCGAAGCCAGCATACCCGCCACCGGCGCTGTATCTGCCACAAGAGCATCGGGTGCTATTACGGTTAACTCTACCGGCACTACGCCTGTACCTTGCGACGCAGCCATTGCGCAGTCGAACGCTGTTAGCGGCACCTGTTTATTGTGTGGCATCAACAATGCGGGTGGCGCTGTAGATGGTAACCGCGATAGTTTTTCGCAAATAAATGTGCCTGTTGGCTTGCTGGGTGGTTATGCAGCTCAATCGCTTCGTTTTGCAGGAACAGGGCGTGCAGGCGATACTGTGGTTGTTGAACTGGGTATCCCCGGTACTTTAGCCAGTGTGGGCGTGCTTTCGCAAATAGAACTCGCCACCTACAATGGTACCACTTATAATAACGACCGCTTTGCATTAAACGGATCACTCATCACCATAAACCTGCTTAACGGCACCAGCCGTTTCCGTGTAGCCTTCGTAGCCACTGCCGATTTCGACAGGGTTCAGATCAGGCTTAACTCGGGCGTAGCAGGCGTTTTAAATGCGCTGAATATTTACGCATCGTACCAGGAAGTTGCTAAGCCGGTTATTGCTTCAAGTACTGTTGCAGCCTGCGTAGGTACACAAGCTACCTTAACCGCTACCGTGCCCGACCATGTTACTGTGAAATGGTACACCAGCGCAACAGGCGGCACCCCTGTGTTTACAGGTGCAACTTTTAATACCCCGGTATTAACAGCCAGCACCACTTACTATGCTGAAGCCAGCCGCACATCTGATGGCTGTACCCAAACCGTGCGCACGCCGGTGCAGGTAAACGTAACACCTGTGCCTGCCGCACCTGTGGTGCCAACATCAACCGTAACCGTTTGTTCGGGTTCGCCGGCTACCTTTGCTGCTACTGCAGTTAGCGGTGTTACCTTTAATTGGTACACTACCGCTGCGGGGGGCACACCTGTATTTACAGGCAATTCGTTCACTACCGGCTCGCTTACTGCTACTACTATGTATTATGTAGAAGCTGTTGGCGCAGGAAGCTGCGGAAGCTCTACCCGTACACAGGTTACTGCTAATGTTACTTCAACACCGCTGGTGCCTGTAGTTAGCCAAACCCCGGTGGCTACCTGCTCGGGTTCATCAGCTACGCTGAACGCGACTTCAACCCAGCCTGGTGTAACCTTCAGATGGTATAATGCCGCTACCGGTGGCACTGCCATATTCACCGGCGCACAATTTACTACGCCTGCGCTTACCGCCAGCCGCTCTTACTTTGTAGAAGCCGTTGCCGGTAGCTGCACCAGCGCCACCCGCGCCGAAGCACAGGTTACAGTTAACCCAACACCGGCTACGCCAACCGTTGTGGTAAATCCATCAGGAGCTACCATCAATTCGGGCCAAACCGCTACCATTACCGCATCGTCTACCACATCGGGCGCTACCTTTAACTGGTATACTGCGCCAACAGGCGGCACGCCAATATTTACAGGCGCCAGCTTTACCACACCTGCATTAACTACTACAACAACTTACTATGTAGAAGCTGCTTTAGCCACCGGTTGTACCAGCGCTACACGCAGGCAGGTTACCATTACCGTTAACCCTATATTCTCTACCGCCTGCGATTTTGGCTCCACCCAAACAACCGATGTTAACGGGTTGTGCGTAGGTTGTACCATCTCTAACCAAACCAATTCGGTTGACGCCGATACACTTACTGCCAGTACCATTAATGTGCCGCTGAGCGTATTAGGTGCCAACGCATCCCAAACCATAGCCTTTGCCGATGCGGGTATTTTGGGCGACACCGTAACTGTTAAGATAGGTATACCTGCCGGGTTACTGTCGGTTGGTGTGCTCGATCAAATACAAATAGCATCGTACAATGGCGCAACGTTCAACAACGACCGCACCAATTTATCCAATAGTCTCATCAGGATACAGTTATTAGCAGGGGGTACACAGGCTCTGGTGAGATTTGCACCGGGCGCTGTTTATGACAGGGTGGAGATCAGAGTGAACAGCATTGTGGCCTCCCTGCTTACTTCATTGAATGTTTTCTTCGCTACCAAACAGGTAGAAGACCCTGCGCTTGCCGCCACCACGGCTAATATTTGCGCCAATAACACCGCAACCTTTACCGTGAGCAATGCGCGCGCCGGGCTTACTTATAAATGGTATACCGCGGCAACAGGCGGCTCGCCAATATTTACCGGCGCAACCTTTACAACCGGTCCGCTTACTGCTACCACTACTTATTATGTAGAAAGCAGCCGTACCGACAACGGATGCGCCAACCCTAACCGCGTTGCTGTAACCGTAAACGTTACCCCTGCACCGGTTAACCCAACCCTTGCTGCCAATAACGTAGAGGTTTGCGCAGGCGATAACGCTATTCTTACAGTAACAAATGCAGCAGGTGCTACCGTAAGGTGGTACGATGCCGCTACCGGGGGTAATTTACTATTCACAGGCACAAGCTTTACCGTAACCCCGGTTAGCACCCAAAACTACTATGCCGGAATAACCAATGGCGATTGCAGCAGCCCAACACGCACTATGGGTACGGTAACTGTTAACCCACGCCCTGCAAAACCGGGCGTACTGTCGGCCAATGTTGATGTTTGTTCGGGCAGTGCAGCAACCCTTGCTGTTACTAACCCTGTAGCAGGTGTTACCTATCGCTGGTATACCGTTGCCACAGGTGGTACCGCGGCGTTTACAGGTGCCAGCGTTACTACAGGTGCCATCACTGCCAACACTATTTATTATGTAGAGGCAGCCAACACCACTACAAGCTGCACCAACAATGGTGGCCGCACCGCTGTAAACATTAACGTAAACAGCACCATAGCCGCACCAACGCTAAGCGCCACAACACAACAGGTTTGTAACGGTGGTAGCGCTACTATCAGCGTGAATAACCCTGTTGCAGGCCAGCAATATAACTTCTACACCGTGGCTACCGGTGGCACCCCGGTATTTACGGGTACCAGCTTTGCCGTAAATAACCTTACCGCCAATGCTACTTATTATGTAGAAGCCACAGCTAACGGATGCGCCAGTGCTACCCGCACACAAAGCGATATTACCGTACTGCCTATACCAACCTCACCGGTGGTTGCGGCACAATCGGGCAGCCTGAGTGTTTGCGAAGGCGAATCGGCAACGCTTACCGTTAGTAACCCGCAGGCCAGCCAGGTTTACCGCTGGTACGATGCCGCTACAAATGGCACGCTGCTGTTCACCGGTACCGAGTTTACCACACCTGCATTAACCGCTACTACATCTTACTATGTAGAAACATCCAGCGCGGGTAATTGTAACGCCTCGGCACGCACACAGGTAACCATTACTATTAACGCCCTGCCTGCCGACCCAACCGTTACCGCATCAAACGTATCGGTTTGTAATGGCAGTACGGCAACCTTAAGCGTAAGCGCACCTGTTGCAGGCATCACCTACCGCTGGTACGATTCACCGGCCATGACAACCGTGTTATTCACCGGTACCACGTATGTAACCGGGCCAATAACATCAACCACTAACTTCTACGTGGCTGCATTTAACGCAAGCGGCTGCGCAAGCAACAACCTGGCGCAAGTGCAGGTTACTGTAGAGCAGGCACCGGATGCCCCTGTTATAGCCAACGGCAACACCGCCGTAAGCTGCTCGGGTGGTGCGGTTACATTAAGCATCGCTAATCCGCAGGCTGGCTATACCTATAACTGGTACACCGTTGCAAATGGCGGCACACCTGTATTTACCGGTACTACCTATAATATTGCATCGGTAGCGGCTAATACCACTTACTATGCCGAAGCCGTGAGCGATGCTAACTGCTCGTCGGCAACCCGCACAACTGTTAATGTTACTATACAGGCAGCACCTGCTACGCCAACCTTATCGGCACCGCAAACTACCGTTAACAGCGGCCAAACCGCCACCATAACCGTGAGCAATGCGCAAGCGGGTGTAACCTATAACTGGTACGACGCTGCAACCGGCGGCACTCTGCTGTTCACCGGTACATCGTACACCACTGGTCCGTTAACCGCTACCACTACGTTCTATGTAGAAGGTGTAGCCGGTACCTGTACTTCGCCTGTACGCGGGCAGATCACCATCACCGTGAATAACACGCCGCCGAATGTTGTGGTAACGCCACCATCGCGTATCGTTAACTCGGGCGAGACAACTACGTTCACCGCATCGTCTACCACGCCGAACGCTACCTTTAATTGGTATACTGCGCCAACAGGTGGCACACCAATATTTACAGGCGCAATATTTACCACGCCGCCAATTACGGCTAACATTACTTACTATGCCGATGCTACCGATCCTGTAAGCGGGCTAACATCAACCACCCGCGCAACAGGTGTGGTTACTTTGGCAGGTAGCGGTACGCCGCCGAATGTTGTTGTAACACCTCCATCGCGCATCGTAAATTCGGGCGAGACTACTACGTTCACCGCATCGTCTACCACGCCGAACGCTACCTTTAATTGGTATACTACGCCAACAGGTGGTACGCCAATATTTACAGGCGCTAATTTTACCACACCTGTAATTACGGCTAACATTACTTACTATGCCGATGCTACCGACCCTGTAAGCGGGCTAACATCAACCACCCGTGCAACAGGTACAGTTACTGTAAACCCACCGGCAACGCCGCCTAACGTAACCGTTACGCCGCCAACACGCACCGTACCGGCCGGGCAAACCACTACGTTCACGGCATCATCAACCACGCCTAACGTAACCTTTAACTGGTATACCACCCCAACCGGCGGCACGCCAATATTTACGGGTGCAACGTTAACTACGCCGCCCATCACCACAGGCATTGTTTACTATGTTGATGCTACCGACCCTGTGAGCGGACTGACCACACCACAACGCGCAACAGGTACCGTTATACTGGATATTCCGGCTAATCCGCCAACTGTTGCCGTTAACCCGCCAACCCGCGATGTGGTCATTGGGCAAACCACCACGTTCACGGCATCATCAACTACGCCTAACGCCACCTTTACCTGGTATACCCAGGCAACCGGCGGGCTGGCCATAGCAGGTGGGGCAACCTTTACTACCCCTGCAATTACGGCTGATGTTACCTATTACGCCGAGGCTAAAGACCCGGTAAGCGGGCTGGTATCGGTAACGCGTGCCACAGGTGTAGTAAAAGCGCTGGGTGCGGGCATCTTTATCCCTAATGCCTTTACGCCAAATGGCGATGGTAATAACGACCAGGTGCTCATCTTCGGCGCCGACGTTGCCAGCGCTACTTTCTCCATCTACGATCAGTGGGGCGAACTGCAATTCCGCTCTACCAATAAATCCAACGGATGGGATGGTACCTACAAAGGGCACGGGCAACCGGCAGGCGTGTATGTGTATTATGCCGATATAATACTGAACAGCGGGCAGGAAGTGAAGAAGAAAGGTACCGTAACGCTCATCAGGTAATAACAAAAACGTCATCCACAAATCTCCATACCAATGAAAAAACTGTTAATTATCACAATGGCCTTACTGCTCCAGATGGGGGCAGTAAGCCGCCTGCAGGCGCAAATAGACCCGCACTTTTCGCAGTACTATGCCTACCCGCTGTACCTTAACCCGGCACTAACGGGCGTAATAAATGGCGATATGCGCGTAAATGCCAACTTTAAAAATCAGTATGCTACCATCAATAATGCTTACCAAACGGGAGCGCTATCGCTTGATTACCGACCTACTGATAAGGTTGGGCTGGGTTTAAACATTATTAACCAGGCCGCGGGCGATATTGGCTATAACTACTTTGCAGGCTATGCCTCATTCGGGTATGCTATTGCTGTATCAAACGATGGGTATAAAAAGATAAGCTTTGGTGTGAATGCTGGTATCATCAACAGGAGTTTCGATGCCAGCAAAGCGCAGTTCGGCAGCCAGTATAACCCCGGGAGCGGATTCGACCCCACCTTACCCAGCAACGAGAACTTCCTGAATACAAACGGGACGGTTTTCGATGCCGGGGCGGGTGTTTTCTTTTACGATGGCGACCCGCTGCATAATGCCAACTTCTTTGCAGGTTTCAGCGCGGCCCACTTATCGCGCTCTAAAGACCCATTTGCCTTTGATGGCACACGCAGCAAAATACCGGTAAGGTACACCGCCCACGCCGGGGTACGCATTAAGGCTTCCGATTTTTTTGATGTGATACCGCATGCCGTTTATATGAAGCAGCAGGCGGCCGAAGAGAAAGCCGTTGGCGCTTATACCGAATTAAAAATGGCTAACGACAAAGGCCTCATCTTCGGCGGCATGTACCGCTTTAAAGATGCTGCCATTGCCAATGTAGGCTACCATGTAAACAGCCTCATCATTGGCGCCAGTTACGATTTTAATACATCCTCGCTC
This sequence comes from Mucilaginibacter pedocola, assembly GCF_002013915.1. Classification (GTDB taxonomy): domain Bacteria; phylum Bacteroidota; class Bacteroidia; order Sphingobacteriales; family Sphingobacteriaceae; genus Mucilaginibacter; species Mucilaginibacter pedocola. Next base: position 187,530 of record NZ_MBTF01000039.1, on the reverse strand, counting down.
AGGAGGGCAACCTCTGGGAATGGCGGCATTGAGCTATCCCTGAGTTACGTGTTCCGCAAACGCGTGCAGGAACCCGAACCCATCTGCCCAAGGCTATAAGAACCCTATATCTCCACCATTATGAAAAACACCGTATTAACCACGATCTTATTGCTGATGGCAGGCGCGGCGAGCGCGCAATACAAAGCCGACCCGAAAGGAATGGGCGACAAAGCCTTCGCCAATAAGGACTATTACGAGGCCGCCTTTTACTACCGGAAGGCGGCCGAGGGTTTGAGTTTGGTAACGCAGCAGGCCATACCCTATAACGCTACCGGCAAGAGCGCCAAGAAGGGTAAGCCTGCCGATAGGGCCTATGTGGAGTACCAACTGGGCGAAGCGTACCGCATGTATGAAAATTACGTAGAGGCCGAGCCCTGGTACTATAAAGTGCTGAACGAGAACGCCGAAGCGCAATACCCGCTTGCCCGCCTGTGGTACGGGGTATGCCTGCGTGCCAACCAACACTTTGATGAAGCGATAAAACAGCTGGAGCAATTTAAGCTCGGCTACAACGGCGATGCCAAATACACTGCCATTGCCGAAAAGGAAGTAGCCAATTGCAAATTTGCAAAAGAACAATACCAGTACCCTATACTGATAGAAGTGAGCAAGATGAAGGGCGGCTGGTATTCTGATGGGTCGGATTATTCGATGGTGAAGCGGGATGCTAACAGCTATTTTACTTCATCGCGTTTTGTGAAAGATGAGAAAGTGCACCTTAACCGGGTATACATGATAAGCGGTAAGGACGGAGAGCCTGCCATTGTGAAGCTGAAGGGCGACGGTAAAGAGAAAGAAGTGGAGTATGGTACGCCGTCCTTCAGCCCCAATGGCGAACGCATGTATTTCACCCGCTGGTACAAAGTAGGCTCCAAAACCTTCCATGCCATTTACTGCACCGAATTAAGTAATAACGAGTGGAAAGAGCCTGTGAAGCTGAACTCCAACGTTAACTCCGAAGGCTTTAACAGTATACAGCCTTTTATTACTGCCGATGGCAAGCGCATGTATTTTGCCTCTAACAAATCGGGCGGGCAAGGCGGACAGGATATTTGGTACAGCGACCTTGACGCAAGTGGCAGCCCGGTAAACTCCATCAACATGGGCAGCACCATTAATACCGCGCAGGATGAGCAGGCACCCTATTATGATGTAACGAGCAAACGCCTTATCTATAGCTCTAAAGGTTACACCGGTTTAGGGGGATTCGATTTTTTTGAAGCGATGTACGATGGCGAGAAATGGAGCACCCCGGTAAATATGGGCTACCCCATGAATTCGGCCAAAGACGACCTTTATTACACTCCCGACCCAACCGACGCCAATAAATTTTACATCAGTTCTGACAGGGAATCTGATTGCTGTTTGAACCTATTCGAAGCGTTCGACAGGCGGCATGTATTAACCGGGCTGGTGGTTGATTGCGATACCCGCAAAGCCCTGCCCGGCGTAAAGGTGAGTTTTGTGGATTCATTATCGAAACAAACTATAAAGTCGATGGTGCTCGGCGCTTCGGCCACGTATAACTTTGAGGTGAAAACCAAACGGCCTTATAATTTAGTGTTGGAGAAAAGCGGCTATTTTACCAAGATAGTACCTGTACCTGCCGAGGGTAAAATGAGTAACGATACGCTGTTCAACCCCGAAATATGCCTGCAGGCATTTAAGGTTGATAAGCCGATAGTGATCAAAAACGTGCTTTACGATTACAATAAGGCAACGTTGCGCCCCGAATCGAAAATAGTGCTGAATGACGTAGTGAAGATATTGAATGATAACCCTAAAATAAAGATAGAACTCGCAGCGCATACCGATTCGATAGGGAGCGATAAGTACAATAACAAACTATCGCAGGCGCGGGCGCAGGCTTGTGTTGATTATATAGTGGCCAGTGGCATAAACGAGAGCCGCATTTATGCCAAAGGTTACGGCAAACGCAGGCCAATAGCACCCAACTCGTTGCCCAATGGTAAGGACAACCCTGAAGGCAGGCAATTGAACCGCCGCACCGAGTTTACGGTACTGAAGTTAGAATAAACGAGAAAAGGATCTGATTTCAGCTAAGCTGCATCACACGGGGTGATGTGGCTTTTTTTGTGCCTTCATATTTACACCGAAGATAAGAAAGAGCGCTTTTAAGAGCGGGGGGATGGAGCGATTCCTTCCCAGGAAAGGAGGAGGAAGGGGTTTAACGGCCTTGCATGTACGCCTGGCAAGTGGCTAAACCCCTCCCTGCCTTTGCGCACATCCAGCCGCACCCCTCCCGGGGGAGGGAATTTTAACTTGCGTTATTTTCTTACCACCCCATTCAATACCATCCGCCAATTCAAATACCCGGCATCGTTTGCTGCCTTGCGGATAATTTCCTCGTAGCCCTTATCAAAATACCCGGCCAGCGCAAAGGTGTCAATGCCGTTCTTCGGTTCGAAGAGGGTGCCTGGTGCGTAGCCTTTCTCGTTGTTCTGCGCGCGCTTCAGGTCAAAGGCAACCTTACTTTTCACGAACTCGGGGTGGGTTTTCTCGCCCGTCATGTAGGGTGTCATATAGTCTACGCAGTTTTTAATGGTTGACCCGTTGGCGGTTTTCCATGTGAAATAGTTTTTGCCGTTGGCACGATAGATAGCCATAGCGGCCGACATCAGCGGCTCCAGGTCGTAAGTTTGGTAGTGGAAAGCATCGCGCTCCATCAGGTCGTGAGTGGTGCCGTCGGCGTTGAGGTTAACGTTGAGTTGTTTCTCGAGTTCAGTGATGATGGTGCTGTTGTAGCTATCATCGTGCAGAGTGTAAGCTATCAGCGTGATCATCTTTATCCGGTGCGAATTCCAGTTGTTAATGGCAGTACCTCTGCCCGGTTTTGCCGAGGCGCTGTTTACCTCCGCATCAGCCATTTGGCGCATCCAAACATCAATGGCTGTTTTGCTTTCCGGTCCGATATCATTGCGGACAAGGTCGTAGGCGGTAACCATATCCTCCAGCTTGGTATCGTTTATCGGGTCGCCGCTGCTTTTATTGGTTTTTGCCCAGGCTGCCAGAAAACTGCCGGCTTTAACAAGGTATTCCTTTTTACCAGATAGCTTGTAAGCCAGCGCCAATGCATAAGTTTTAGAAGCATCCTCAACGGCTTTCAGGCTGGCGGTTTTCCGCGGATCTCCGGCTAATAAACCTTGCGAGAGTATTTCGGCGATAGGGTTGGGCGTTTCCCTTAAAGCAGCGTCGGCAGCCTTTTGGTAAGGCACAAATGCTTTCTGATAAGCGGTATCTTGCTTTATCCGTTTCCGCAATTGCGCAAGCTCCTTGTTATTGAGGCTTACAATTTGCGCCTCGCTGCAAAAGCAAATACACAACAATACCAAACCCAATACCAGTTTCTTCATCGCTATAAATTAAAGGCACGTTTTACGCCCAGTTCCAGTCCGCGCAGTTCGGCAAGGCCGCGCAGGCGGCCAATGGCGGAGTAGCCCGGGTTTGTTTTTTTGTGCAGGTCGTCCAGCATTTTATGCCCATGGTCGGGGCGGAAGGGCATAGCCAGGTCGGTGCGGCCGGCGGCTTTGCGCTTCTGTTGTTCTTGCAGGAGGGCCTTCATTACGGCGTACATGTCTACGTCGCCATCCAGGTGGTCGGCTTCGTAAAAATTGCCATACTCATCGCGTTTGGTGGCACGCAGGTGAATGAAGTGTATGCGGTCGCCAAGGCGTTGTATCATGCCCGGTAGGTGGTTCTCGGCAATTACGCCGAATGAACCCGTGCAGAAGGTAAGCCCGTTATTAGGGCTATCAATAGCCGCATAAATGTCCCGGATATCCTGCTCATTGCTAACCACGCGGGGCAAACCCAAAATAGGGTAGGGCGGGTCGTCGGGGTGTATGCACATGCGCACGCCTGCTTGTTCGGCTGCTGGGATAACTTGTTGCAGGAAGTAAGCGAGGTTTGATTTTAAAGTGGCAGCGTCAATATCGCCATATGAGGCCAGCATCTGTAAAAACTGTTCGGTGGTATAACCTTCTTCCGAACCGGGTAAACCTGCTATAACATTCTTCACCAATTGCTGCTTTTCTGCATCGCTTAGTTTATCATGATAGGCTTTTGCTCTTACTTTTACATCATCGGCATAATCGCCATCAGCGCCGGGACGGTTTAAAATATACAGGTCGAAAGCGGCGAAGGCGGCCGTATCAAAGCGCAAGGCCGTAGAGCCATCGGGCATGGGGTATTCTAAATCAGTACGGGTCCAATCCAGTATGGGCATAAAGTTGTAGCATACTATTTCTATACCGCATTGCCCTATGTTGAGCAGGCTTTGTTTATAGTTTTCTATATACCGCTCGTAATTGCCGCTGCGCTTCTTGATATCTTCATGCACGGGTACGCTCTCGATCACCGACCATGTTAAGCCTGCAGCTTCTACGATTTGTTTGCGTTTCAGTATCTCATCAACCCGCCAAACTTCGCCGTTGGGGATATGGTGCAGGGCGGTAACTATGCCCGTTGCGCCGGCTTGCCTTGCATCTGCCAAACTCACCGGGTCGTTAGGCCCGTACCATCTCCATGTTTGTTCTAAACTCATTGTTGTTGTTTTGTGCGCCTAAATTACAAAGTATTATTTATCGCTATCGGCACTTAAAAAATCAAGGCGTGCCGGGCTAAAGGCATCTATCAATATGCCTTCTTCCAAACATACGCAGCCGTGTACAGTAAAAGGCGGCACATAATACCCGTCGCCTTTGCGGATGATGCGGACGGTTTCGCCCATCGTCATTTCAAAAACACCACTTTCTACATAAGCCACTTGTGCGTGGGCATGGTTATGCAAAGCGCCAACGCCGCCTTTGGCAAATTTTACTTTCGCCATCATTAGCGTACTATCAAAACCCATCACTTTGCGTTGTACGCCTTCGCCAACGGTTTCCCATTCGGTTTCTTCTTCTATCTGGAACAAATTGCTTTGTATCATGTCAGTTCTTTAGTTTACCCGTTTCGTTCAACACCGGCTTTTTGTTGGCCAAACGCTTTTGGCGAAGCGCGGCTTCCAGGTAGTAATAATCGGCATAAATAATGGGTACATCAATTTCGCTGTTGGCAGGTTTGTGCCCGGTGCTGTGCAGTAATAGGAAGCCGCGTGCACTATCGGGTTGCGGCTGGTAGTTGCTGCTCAGGCTATTCAGTATCTTATCCGCTGTTTTTTTATAAGCCTTTCCGTTTTTGCTGAAAGTGCTCAGTTCATACAAGGCCGAAGCTGCAATGGCGGCTGCCGATGCATCGCGCGGTTGGTTGCCCAGTTTGGCAGCATCGTAGTCCCAATAGGGAACAAGGTCGGCAGGCATTTGCGGGTTGCTGAAGATGTATTTGGCTATCTTTTCGGCTTGTTGCAGGTATATCTTGTTGCCGGTTTCGCGGTAGCAAAGGGTGTAGCCATACAGTCCCCATGCCTGCCCGCGAGCCCAGGCAGAGCTATCGGCAAATCCCTGGTGCGTTTGCCGATGAGCTACCTGCCCGGTTTCAGGGTCGTAGTCTACTACGTGGAACGAACTATTATCGGCCCTGAAGTGGTTCTTCATGGTGGTGTTGGCATGCGCCACAGCCACCTTATAAAAGCTGGAATCGCCGCTGAGTTTTGTGGCTTCGAACAGTAATTCCAAATTCATCATATTATCAATAATTACCGGGAACTTCCAGGCTTTGTTAAAATCCCACGATTTAATGCAGCCTATGGTAGGGTTAAAACGCGTAACCAGCGACTTAGCCGCAGCAATAATATCCGCCTTGTATTTATCCTCATGCGTTAGCCGGTAAGCATTGCCCACACTGTTATACACCATAAAACCAAGGTCGTGCGTACCGGTGTTAATTTTTTCGGCCTCCATCACGGTAGTGAACGGCTCCGACTGTTCCTTCCAGTATTTATCGCCCGTATATTCATACAAAAACCACAGGTTGCCCGGGAAAAATCCGCTGCACCAATCCCTCGAATTCACCAGCACCAGGTCGCCGTTAGCACTAAGCGCCCTTGGCGAAAATATGTTTGGTTTGGTTGCCGCTGCTTTGGCTTTAGCAGTTTCGGCCAGCAATACTTTGGTTTGATGCTGCGCAAAACCGAATATTTTGTCGGTGTTTTTTTGTGCCGATGCGGTTTGCACGACCGCCGCAAATGCTGTGATGAGTAAAAGCTTTTTCATAGAGATATTAGTTGGCCACTTTAATTTTTACCACCAGTTTTTTCACCACATCAAAGCCCGGTACTTTAATATTGGGCCGGTGGGCATCCTGCGGGAAGAAAAGAAAGAAGGTGCCGGGTTCGGCAGTATAATAGGTGCCTTCCGCGGTGTAGTTGGCTACATCCTTACTTTCGTCATAGGGCTTGGTTACGGTAGCCTTATCAGCAGGTGCAACGCCTATTTGCTCTTTACCGCGGATGACGTATTGAAGATCGATGTATTTTTTGTGCGATTCCCAACCCGCTTTATCAAGCTCTTTTGATGGGGCTTCGGTAACGCTTACGTAAGCATTATCTCCATCGAGCGTATGCTTGCCTATGCTTAAAGTATCAAGGTTAGTGTTTTTCAGAAAAACGAATACCTTATCCCAAAGGGCTTTGTTCTTCTGGTACTGGGCCTGAAACTCTGTAGCGTTGGTTGATGGGTGCAGGTTCAGTTTCAGCCCGTTCTTCCAGCTGCCACCGGCCATCCATTGCTGCGCGGCGGGGCTTTGGGCAAATGCGGTAGTATCTGTCATGATAAAGCAGGTTAAGGCTATCAACAGCCGGTATATGGTTTTAAAATTCATGGTTTTGAGGTAATTGGTTTGTTGTACGACGACGGTATACTGTGCGATCAGTGGCCAATATTACAAAGCAAATAGCTGAAGAAATGCGGTTTGGTTTGGGTTTTTCTACGCAAACGTTATCGTTAACGGTGAGGTGTTTTTGCTATTCCCTCCTTGGGGAGGGGTGCGGTTGCCTGAGCGCAAAGGCGGGGAGGGGTATAGCCACAATGCGAAATTTGCATGGTTCAATAAACCCCTACCTCCTCCTTCCCCAAGGAAGGAATCGCACGCACCTGCGCTTTTGGTTTAGTCAAAATATAGAAACCCTAAATTCCTCCTCTCCGATAACGTTTGCGTAGAAATACTCTCCTGCTTCCTTCAAAATCCATCCGCAGAATTGTACACTTGCCAAACAATTATAAACCATAGTTGATTCTGCCGAAAAGGCAAGGCATCTATCAAGCAATATTTTATTTAACTTGCCGCAAAGGCAGCGCCCTTTTGCATAAACCTATACATAAACCTGCATGACTAACGATACGCCAAAAACTAATTACCGTTGGGTGGTAGTCGCCCTGTTGTTTTTTGCCACTACCATTAACTACCTCGACAGGCAGGTGATCGGTTTGCTAAAGCCCACGCTCGAAAAAGAGTTCAACTGGTCGGAGCAGGATTATAAGAATATGGTGATCGCTTTTCAGGTGGCGTATGCATTGGGTTTGGTGCTTTTCGGTAATTTTATTGATAAGATAGGCACCAAATTTGGGTACACCATATCGTTAATTGTGTGGAGTGTGGCGGCAATGGCGCATGCTTTGGCAAAGTCTACCCTCGGTTTTGGCGCGGCAAGGGCTTCGTTGGGCCTTGGCGAATCGGGGAACTTTCCTGCTGCCATTAAGGTAGTTGCCGAGTGGTTTCCTAAAAAAGAGCGGGCGCTGGCTACGGGTATATTCAACTCGGGGGCCAATATAGGCGCCGTAGTTGCACCGGTTTTGGTGCCGTGGATATTAGGCGTGTATGGCTGGCAGATGGCTTTTATTATAACGGGTGCTATTGGCTTTGTATGGTTGGTATTTTGGATAATACTTTACGAAATACCCACCCGTCATAAAAAAATAAACGCTGCCGAGGTTGCTTATATCCATAGCGATAACGAAGACGTTGAAGTAGCCGAAGCCCCTGAAGCCAAGGTGAAATGGGTGGAGCTGTTAGGCATCAGGCAAACATGGACCTTTGTGGTAGGCAAATTCCTGACCGACCCTATCTGGTACTTCTTTTTGTTTTGGCTGCCTTCGTATTTCTCAACCACCTTTAAACTCGATCTGAGTAAACCAAGCCTGCCGCTGGTGCTGGTGTATACGGCTACTACTATAGGCAGTATTGGCGGAGGGTTTTTATCATCCTGGTTCATCAAAAGCGGCATGCCTATATTCAAGGCCCGCAAAACGGCCATGTTCATATTTGCACTTTGTGTGCTACCTATTTTTGCGGCGCGCTATGCCGGTAATATTTGGCAGGCAGTTGGGCTTATAGGGCTTGCGGCAGCTGCTCACCAGGCCTGGAGCGCCAATATTTTTACCACCGCATCAGATATGTTCCCTAAACGTGCCGTAAGCTCAGTAGTGGGTATTGGCAGTATGGCGGGTTCTGTGGGCGGTATTGTTTTCCCGTTTTTTATTGGCTGGGTGCTGCAATCGGCCAAAGATGCGGGTAACATTACAACGGGTTACAATATCATTTTTAGTGTATGCGCCTGTGCTTATTTAGTGGCCTGGCTGCTTATGCACCTGCTATCGCCCCGCATGAAAGTTGTAAAATTGTAGTGCGGTTTAGCTGTATTCGGCATTAATTTATTACATTGGTACTTGCTTAGCAGCCATACCCCTAAGGGTTGCCGGGCTATTGGCCAATTATGAATTTCAGCTCCATTACTATAAAAGATATCGCTTCGGCGCTAAACCTCTCTGTATCTACGGTTTCTAAGGCCCTGCGCGATAGTTACGAGATAAGCGAGAAAACCAAAGCGCTGGTAAACGAGTACGCTAAAGAACATAATTACCGCCCCAACCCCATAGCCCAAAGCCTTAAACAGGGGCGCAGCAAATCCATCGGCATTATTGTTTCTACTATAGAGAACCAGTTTTTTTCGCAGGTGATAAACGGTATCGAATCCGTTGCTTATGAGGCAGGTTTTAACGTCATCATTACCCAAACACACGAGTCGTACGATCTGGAGGTGAAGAACGTGGGGCACCTTACGCACCGCTCGATAGACGGGCTGCTGATATCGCTATCTACTGAAACCGCCGACCTCGACCACCTGCGCAGCCTGCACCGCCAGGGTTTACCTATTGTTTTCTTTGATAGGGTAGCGCACGATTTTGAAACCCATAAAGTAATAGCCGATAATTTTAAAGGCGGCTACGATGCCACCCGCCACCTGCTCGATTCGGGTTACCGTCGTATTGCACATATTACCAGTCCGCCAAATATATCTATCACCAAAGAACGCTATGCCGGTTACCAAAAAGCGCTGGAAGATGCGGGCATGGCCGTGCACCCCGACTATGTAAAGCATTGCGCCCACGGAGGCCGCGATATAGGCGAAGTAGAGAACGCGTTGAATGAACTGCTGGCGCTGGACGAAAAGCCGGATGCCATATTCACCACATCCGACAGGATAACTACCACCACACTATACCTGCTTAACAAACGCCAGCTGAAGATACCACAGGAGATGGCCTTAATTGGCTATACCAATACCACGCTGGCCGATGTGCTTAACCCTTCGCTAAGTTCGGTTTACCAGCCGGGTTTTGAAATGGGGCAGAAGGCCACCCAAAAGCTCCTCGAGATCATTTTAGCCAAACGCCCTATTTACGATTTTGAGACCATGGTATTGCCCACCCAATTGTTTACCCGCTCTTCTACCGCGCCCAAAAACTAAGGTATTTACAGGTTCATAGGCTTAGTGTTTCCAAATTTCTTTTGACGTACATCTCAACTACATCGTTTTCGTAACGTGTCGAAAACGATGTAGTAAATAAATATCCTTCAAATTAACCCTCCGTAAGCTAATCGGGGTATTTTTGGATTAGTGCAATATGCATTTTACCAATTAAAGGCCCTACTCTACCAAAATATATTATCTAAAAATGAAACGTAAGCTGCTTGCAATTATAGCCTTCGTGTATTCAGGTTTTGCATTTAATGCCTCGGCACAAACCGTAGCATTAGATTATTATTTTAACCACGAAACACGAAAAGATAAGAACGGCCAGCCCGAACGTTTCCATTACCTGTGGGAAGATACCGGTAATACAGGCTTTTCTGTATGGGGTGGTATCTTCAAAGCACAGGGCGCAACGCTAACCAGCATTGATGCTGCGCCAACCGCCGAAAACCTGAAAGGCGTATCGGCTTATATTATTGTTGACCCCGATAGCCGTAAAGAAAACCCACAGCCAAATTATGTTACGCAAGCTGATGTAGCCAACATTAGCAAATGGGTAAAACAGGGCGGCGTATTGGTGCTGATGGCCAACGATAGCGCCAATGTAGAGTTGCCGCACTTTAACCTGCTGGCAGATGCTTTTGGGCTGCACTTTAATAACGATATCCAAAACCATGTGGTTGACGATGCTCATTTTGAAGACGGCGGCATATCTACCGGCAATAGCCCCATTTTTAAAACGGCCAAAAAACCTTTTATGAAGGATGTGTGCAGCATTGCTATCAGCGGCAAAGCGCAACCGATGCTGAAAGCAGCTAACGGAACCGTAATAGCCGCCTGCACCAAATACGGCCAAGGCACGGTAATAGCCATTGGCGACCCTTGGCTGTATAACGAATACGTGAACGGCAGGCTGCCCGCCCAATTTGACAACGATAAAGCTGCGGCGGACATCACCGCCTATATTTTATCACTTGCTCGTAAGAAATAATAAACCAAAAACCAATAACCAAGTAAAACCTAACGAAGTACGCCCATGAAACAAGTATTACTCAAATAGTGGCCTAAGCCACCGGTGCCCTCTCTCTCGGCACCACTGAAGATCTCAACTCATTTTATTGAAACTAAAAAAAAATGCGGAGAAAAACCGCAGGGGAATTCTCATGCCCCAATTTTTTCAGAAACCTCATCTCTCAACGTTAATATGAACAATAAACCTCTACAAAAAAAGCTAAGGCGCGGCGCTGCGTGTTTTGCTGTATCGCTGCTGGCGGTAGGCGGAAACCTGCGTGCGCATGGCGGCACTATGCCTGTGCCGGGTAATTTGCCGGACGGAAGCACTGCCGTAAACTCTAAGCTAACGGTTGCGCAGGCTAAAATAAGCGGCGTAGTAACCGACGAAAAAAATGCCCCCCTGCCGGGTGTAAGCGTGCGTATAAAAGGCACCACTATTGGTATCACTACCGATATAAACGGTAAATTCAGCCTTGATGCCGATGCTGGTGCCACGCTGGTATTTACCTTTATTGGTTACCAAACCAAAGAAGTGGTAGTGGGTGCTGCCGCCCAATACAATGTGCAAATGGCCCCCAACTCGCGCGATCTGAACGAAGTGGTGGTAATTGGCTACGGCACCCGCGCTGTTAAAGATGTTACCGGCGCTATCACCAGCGTAAAGGCTGATAAGTTTGAGAACGATAACCCCACCAGCGTTGCCGACGTACTGCGCGGCGCGGTACCGGGTATATCCGTAGCCTTGAATACCTCTGCCAAGGGCGCCAGTGCAGGCGATTTCCAGGTACGTGGTAAGGCCAGCCTTTCGGGCAACGTGCAGCCGCTCATTGTGCTGGATGGTGTTATCTACTTTGGCGACCTTGCCGACATTAACCCTAACGACATTGACCGCGTAGACGTACTGCGCGACCCAAGCGCACTGGCGGTTTATGGTGCACAGTCGGCAGGTGGTGTGGTGGCCGTTACTACCAAAAAAGGTAAAAAGGGTGGCTCGGTAATTACACTGAATGCTAACATGGGTATTGCCCAGTTGCTGCAAAACCAGGAGTACTACCAGGGCGAGGACTTTTTGCACTGGCGTTCGGACGTGCAACGCAGCGCCAACGTAACCAAGCCCTACTATTTCTACAGCGACCCGCGTGCATTGCCCGAGGGCGTAACTGTAGACCAGTTTATGTCGGGCTCTACCGGCGACCCGGTGGATGTTTACCTGCAGCGTTTAGGCTTGTTCCCTAACGAGATAACCAATTACAAAAACAATAAGGTTACCGATTGGAGCAAACTCATCTTCAGGAACGGCGTGAGGCAGGATTATACCGCCAGCCTATCGGGCCGAAGCGAAACCGTGAGCTATTACTTCTCGGGCAACTACACCCGCAACGAGAACCTGATCAAAGGCGGCGATTATAACAACACCCGTTTCCGTGCCAATTTGGAAGGTAAGGCCGCTAAGTTTTTAACTATCGGTTTGAATGCACAATTTGCGGTGCGCGATGAAAGCCACTCGGCCAACCCTTTCAACCTTGCCGGTTACGACCTGAATGAGGCCGACTGGGGGCAAATCATCAACTCATCCCCGTACGGCGATGTGTATAAAGCTGACGGCAGCCTTACCCGTATAGCTACAGATGATAGCGGTCTGAATCAGCGTAACCCTTTCCTGGGTAACCGTTACAATCAGAACGTGTATCGCCAAAACGTGCTTTTCAGTACGCTGTTCACCCGTGTCGATCTGCCCTTTGGCTTTAAGTACACGCTGAATTTCTCGCCGCAGTTTGAGGCGTACCGTAACTTCTTCTTCCGCCCGGGTGCTAACCCTAACGAGATAGCCGTGAACGGATTAACCGGTACAGCCTATCGCTCGATGGAAGAACGTTACCGCTACAATTTGGATAACATCTTGACCTGGAACAAAACCTTTGGTATCCACTCTTTTGATGCAACCTTCCTGCTGAACAAAGAGAAATACCAAACCTGGTACACCCGCACCAACAACTCGCAGTTTAGCCCGAGCGATGTATTAGGCTATCACAACATTGGGGCCGGTACCCTGCCTGTGGAAAGCAGCGACGACCGTGTTTATAATGCCGATGGTTTGATGGGCCGTATCAACTACAACTTAATGGGTAAATACAACTTTACCTTTACCGCCCGCCGCGATGGTTTCTCGCCTTTTGGTTTAACCCAACCCCGCCAAAGCTATGCCGATGGCGCTGTTGCCTGGACTTTCAGTGATGAGAAATTCTTCAAAACCAAATTCTTCGATTGGTTGAACTATGGTAAACTGCGCTTCGGTTATGGCTCTAACGGTAACCGCTTAAGCAGCGGCACCGCCGACCCAAGTATTGCACTGGCTATTATAGCAGGCGGTAAATACCCAACCGTGTTGCCCGATGGTAGCGTGGTAAACAATAATAGCATTGCCATTACATCGCTGCAAAACAACCTGCTTACCTGGGAACGCACAACAGGACCCAACCTGGGTTTAGATTTTGCCATCCTGAAAAACCGCCTGAGTGGTTCGATAGACGTATATAACCGCAAAACTACCGGTCTGATCGTGAAACGTACCCTGCCGCCGATAATGGGCTACACCACGCCCGATGTTTACACCAACATTGGCGAGGTGAACAACAAGGGTATTGAGATACTGCTGGAAGGTAAAATTATCCAGGGCAAAAACTTCAACTGGAGCGCTAACGGTACCTTCTACCTCAACCGCAACAAACTGGTACACCTGTACGGCTCATCGACCACTACCGATGCCAACGGCAATACTACAGTGGTGCCCGAGAAGAACGACATAGGTAACGGCTGGTTTATTGGCCGCGATGTGAACGTGGTTTGGGATTACAAAGTGTTAGGCGTTTGGAAGACCGCCGAGGTTGACGAAGCCAAAAAGTACGGCGCCGTTCCCGGCGACTTTAAGCTGCAGGATATGAATGGCGACTTTAAGTTCACTAATGATGATAAGATATTCCTGGGCTCTACCAACCCTAAGTTTAGCTGGTCGTTACGTAACGATTTTAACTTCCTCAGAAACTTCGACTTCTCTTTCATGCTGGTATCAAGCATAGGGCAAATGAGGCAGTTCAACCTGGCCACTAACAACCCCGGCAGCGTGGGTAACGGTCGTATGAATGCTTATAAACTCCCATACTGGACGGCAGATAACCAGATAGATGATTATGCGAGGCTGAACTCGGGTTCGTCGGGTACTACCATCAACATCTGGCGTAAATCGTCGTTCGTGAGGCTGCAAACCGTATCATTGGGTTATACCTTCAGCCCTAACCTCATCAAAAAACTGGGTATGAGCAGCGCCAAGCTGTTCGTTAACGCAACCAACGCCGCAGTTTTCTCCGGCTGGCCTATGTGGGACCCGCAGAACAATGGCCCAACCCCAAGGTTTTTTGCCACCGGGTTTAACGTAACCTTCTAACCCCAAACAAAGAGACACAAACATGAAAAAGATAAACAAGAATATATTTGCGGGGATGGCGATGGCTGCTTTGGTGGTGGCCAACGGCTGTACCAAACGCAGCGACCTGTTCCCCGAAGCGCCCTCTAAATACACCCCGGGCAATACTTTAACTACCCCCGCTGCTTTCCGTTCGGCATTGCTGAACCTGAACCTGAGTGTAAGGTTCGAATTTTTTGGCGATTCGGCCCCCATGCTTACCGAATCGATATTTACCGACGCTGCCGTTGAGGGAACAACCGATAAAACAACCCCCGCGCAAGACCTCAATATCCGCATTACCCCAACCGCCAACCTCAACAGCGACGACTATAACAAGATAGGCCGCTACTGGCAGGTATGGTGGCAGGGCGTGCACGACGCCAACGTGGTGATCACCCGTATAAACGATATCCAGTGGACATCGCAGGATGAAAAAGATAGGGTGCTGGCTACCGCTTACTTCCACCGCGCTTACCGCTACTATCGCCTGGTGCACGAGTTTGGCGATGTACCGCTGTTGCTGAAAGAAGAAACCATTGTAAATACTTCATTCGTAAGCACCAAACGCACGGTGATCCTCACCAAAATGAAGCAGGACCTTGACTTTGCTGTAACCAAACTGGTTGATAACGGCGCTAAAGGCGAGCCATCAAAAGGTGCAGCGGCGCACTTGCTCACCAAAATAAACCTGGCTTTGGGCTTGTTTGATGATGCTATTACTTCGGCTAATATTGCCATCAATGGGCCTTATTCGTTAATGACCAGCCGCTTTGGTATTACCGCAAGCGATGCCAGCAAAAATGTGGTTTGGGACTTGCACCGCCCCGAGAACAAAGCTATAGCATCAAACACCGAAGCGCTTTATATTGTGATAGACCGCGAGAACCTAGAAGGTGCTACCACAAATGGCTCGCAGGTGATGCGTAACTGCGTGCCTATGTGGCATAACGGTACCATCCTTACGCCTGGAACGCTGAAGCCGGGTATATCGGATAAAATTACCGAGGAGTTCCCGCTTACGCTTTGGTATGGCCGCGGTATTGGTCGCCTGCGCGGTACGCCTTATGCAACCAAATACATCTGGACAGATAATACTGACTACCGTCACGCCAAAGGCATGTGGATGGACATGACCGACCTGGTATACAACCAGCCCGGGCTAAAAACAACCGATGCCGCCTGGTATGGCAAAAACCTGGAGCAATACACCGCTGCCAACGTAAACCAACGCTTTTTGAACGGCGCTAAAGATACCATTCGCGCATGGTTCGGCTGGCCGCATTATAAAGTGTTTATTGGTTCGGGTAAAACAGCACAGGACAAATGGTGGAGCCCGCCGCGCGGTACCAATACCGACTGGTACGTGTTCCGCTTAGCAGAAACCTACCTGCTGCGTGCCGAAGCTTACTGGTGGAAAGGCCAAAACGCCCTGGCCATGGCCGACATAAACAAAGTACGCGCCCGTGCCAACGCCCAGTTACTTACTGATGATAGCAAAGTGAACATAGGCACCATATTGGACGAACGCCAGCGCGAATTGTATTGGGAAGAACCCCGCAAAACCGAGCTGACCCGCATGGCTTTCATTTTTGCGCAAACAGGTAAAGCGGCTTATAATGGCAGAACCTATAGTGTGGCAAGCTTTGCTACCAACAACTTCTTTTACGACAGGATAATGGAGAAGAACGATTTTTATAAGAATCCGAACGTGGTAACCAACTCGGGCAACAAGTTCACCATTTCGCCATACCACGTGTTGTGGCCCATACCACAGGCAGATATTGACCTGAACATAAACGGGCATATCAACCAAAATGTGGGCTACGCCGGGTCGGAGAATAATATACCGCCTTTGGATAAGGTGGTGGAATAGGAACAAATGAGCTAATTCCCCTCTTGAGAGGGGGCGCAGTGGACAGTGCGGCTGCAGGGGTGTGTTAGGGGTTATGCAATAAACGCAAAGCATGGCGCCAAACACACCCCTACACCCCTCTCAAGAGGGGAACCGCACCGGCCTTTCCGCCCAGCTTCCCAAGAAAACTGCGCTTAACCCCCTTTAGTTGTACTTGTATCTTGGTTTAATTAGAAGAGCCGGGCCTGCGCAATGCGGCCCGGCTTATTTTTATTGGAGGATAAAATGATGATGAAACGCTTCACTGCAACAATGCTTTGCCTTTGCGCCCTACTATCCGGCTTTGCCAAAACCTACCGTGTAAAAACGGCAGGCGAGTTTAAACAAGCCGCAGCAGCCGTTTCGCCCGGCGATGAAATTGTTATTGCGAAGGGTACTTACACAGGCTGGAGTGTAGAACTGAAAACGAGCGGCACTGCCGAAAAACCCATTATTATAAGGGCAGAAAAAGACGGCAAAACCATTTTTACAGGCGGGGTAAGCCAAACCGTTTTCCATATTTCGGGCAGCTATATTCAGTTACGGGGCCTGAAATTTGACGGTTGTATGCTGCACAAAGGTAAAGGGCCTGAGGTTGCCTTGATAAAGCTTGATGGCGGTTCCGATTGCCGGATAACCCGATGTGTGTTCACAAAAGATACCGTTGATTCGCAGTTTATGCCTATTGTGGTGTTGGCAGGCAACGGTCAGCATAACAGGGTGGATAATTGCCGCTTTACACACAATGTAGATAATATGGATGTGCAGGTGCGGGTTACAGCTAATTCGGTGCCGCTTTATACACTGGTAGACCATAATACCTTCATGGATAAAGACAGCGTAAGCTGGAAAAATTATAACGGCGGCGAATGCGTGCAAATAGGGCAGGACCCTATTCTGCAAGGCAACCGTTATGCCTATGCAACCGTGAGGGATAACCGTTTCATCCGCTGCAATGGCGAGCCCGAGGTGGTAAGTAATAAGGCATCGGGCAATAAATACATCAATAACTATTTTGGAAATTGCCACGGCGAACTGGTAATGCGCGGCGGGCACGAATGTTTGGTTGATAGCAACACCTTTAAAGGCGGCACCGGCGGCGTACGGGTAAATGGCACCGGGCATACCATCAGCAATAATTCGTTCAAAGGCTTACCCGCAGCAATCAGGCTGATGTATGGCATGGCGAAAGGGAAGATAGATACCGGCTTTTACATTGCCGCAAGCGATTGCACGGTCAAAAACAACCGTATCAGCCATTGCACTACAGGCATTATCATAGGCGGCGGCAAAAACGCCGACTGGACGGGCAAGTTCGATACCAAACGCTACCCCTCGCGTACCGTGCAGGATATAGCGCCTTTTGATAACGAACTTATAAAGAATAAAATAACCGATACTACCACACCAACATTGACGGGGGACGCGCGTGGGGTGCAGTAGGGGGAATAGCATTGTAAATTCTGCCCTCAAAAACCTATCTTCGTTCTCATTCATTCCCCCGATTTGAGAACCTGTTACGCGTTTTTTAAAAGATATATTTGCTTTTCGCTAAAATCCGCGTTATACGGCCTTGGCTGCATAATGCTTTTGTTATTGGCGCCGGTACATCATTCAAATGCGCAAAGCAGGCTAACATTAAGCAACGCCGACACCTTTAAAATTGCCAATTACAAAGCGCTGCCCGATAAAGGTTACACGATAGAGCGGGTAGCTAACGATACCTCATTACATTTTTCTGCCGACTCGCTACGGCCGCAGCAAAGCGAATATTATTGGATAAAGCTGGTTATCAATAACCCATACCCCAATGATGAGCCGTATATATTTCAACCATTCAAGGCGTTAAACTATACGCTTTACCAATATAGCCCGAAGCATAACAGATGGGAGGGCACCGCTGCCGGGCTTGGTGCGCCCTCGGCATTCCGTAAGCCATGGCAAATGGAGGCGTCGCTATCAAAGCAAGCCGAAAATGTACTTTATGTGAAAATAAGCCTGCGCGATATTAAGCAGTACAACGTGGCGTTAAAGCCCGCCCTTATATTCACCAAACGGGTTGCATTCTATGCCGAAGAGCGTTTTACATCGTTGTTCAATCTGGTGTGTTGCATTGTGTTGATCAGTTTCTCGGTATATAACCTGTATATCTATTTTCAACTGAAGGATAAGGCGTATTTGTATTATGTATTGGTGCAAATAGGGGCGCTACTTTACCTGGTATCCGTCGGGCAGTTCCTGAACCCCGTCTTTCAGGCAAGTTTCTACAACATAAAAGCCTGGCCGGGCGGCAAGCTGCAATACATCAACCTGGATGGTTTGGTAATGCACGTTGGGGTTACCATTATTTTTTGCAGCTTTATTGAGTTCACTCGCTCGTACCTCAATACAAAACAGGCTCTGCCCGGGTATGATAAAGTGTTGAAAATATTCTCATTGGGGTATATCCTGTTAGAGGCTGTGCCGGTTATCATTACCCTATCGGGATGGGTGTATATCAATAACATCCCTGCATCCAATGTCTATATCCTGCTGATGGTAAGCACCTGTATTGGCATCGGTATAGTAGCTCATCGGAGAGGCTATAAAGCCGCCAAATATTTCCTTGCGGCTAACCTGCTCCCGCTTGTCTTTACGGTTTGTACTTCCGTTTACATTTTGTTGTACACTTTCGCCGGCTCGTTGTTGCCGCAAATGGCTATCCTCTCGCAAATACTAACCTTCGCTGTGGCTTTGGTAGCGCGTATAAAATTGGTGAACGAAGAGTTAAAGGAAAAAGAGATACATGCCATACAACTGGCAAATGATATCGAACTAACCGAAATTAAAGGCCGGCTGATAGAGGAGGAGAACAAAAATATCACTCTAACCATGCAACTCGAAAAAGAGAAGAACGAGCAACTGCAGCAAAAACTGGAGGCCAACCAGCGCGAACTGGTGGGTAATAGCCTTTACATCCACCAAAAAAACAAACTGCTGGCCGAGTTGCGCAACCAAATGCAGGACATTGATACCTTACTGCCCGATGCTAAGCCCGAAACTATCCGAAACATCCAATCGTCGTTAAAAGAGGGGCAGCATTTAGGTGAGGAGTGGGATAAATTTAAACTCCATTTTGAGCAGGTGCACCCCAGCTTTTTTAACGAATTACAGGCCTCCCATCCTAATTTAACCAAATATGAGCTGCGTTTGTACGCTTACTTCCACATCAACCTTTCTACCAAAGAAATTGCGGCATTGCTCAATATTGCACCTGCCAGCGTAAGGCAGGCCAAAGCAAGGCTGAATAAAAAGATGGGTAAGAGCTAATATTCATCCGATTTTTATGCTGATGCTTGCGTTACCGTAAATGATGTAGCAGATATTATTTAACTTTGATGCTATAGCAAAAAATGATGCAGCGGTTAACGGGAATGATGAAGCAACAAATATGGGTACGCCTGTTTTTACTTACGGGTTGCTGTATAATGCTAATGCAGGGCAAAACTTTCGCCCATAAGGATACCTGGGAGGCCATACTGAACCGCGCCATCGAAAATAAGGCGAAATACCAGGAGGCCAAGCTGCGCGATATTGAAAACATCCGGAAAGAACTTGCCGCCAATTACACTTCGCTTGATGCGCGTTACATAAATTACCAGAAGTTGTTTAGGGCGTATAAGTCCTTCGTGCACGATTCTGCCTATGTGTATTGCCAGCGGCTGAACAATGTTGCCCACCAACTGCATGACCCCGAGAAGATAAACTACGCAAAAGTGAATATGGCCTTTGTGCTGGTTTCTGCCGGGATGTTTAAGGAAGGGCTGGATACCCTGAACAAGGTTGACCCTAAAAAGCTAAATGAAAGCCAGCGCTACGAATACCTGTTTTTACAGGCCCGCAGCCATTTCGACCTGGGCGATTATGATAAGATGGTGGATTATTACGCCAGGTACAGCACCATCGGGCTGGCTTACTGCGACTCTATCATTAACTCCACTAAGCCCGGCACTTACGAGAACCTTTCGGCTGTTGGCTTAAAAGCCTTGCGCACGGGCCGCTATAAAGATGCGCTGGAACCCTATAACCAAATTATGCGCATACCGCAGGCCTACCAGGACAGCGCCATTAATTACAGTTGCCTCAGTTACATTTATAAAGAACTGAACCAGCCCGAGCGGTCCATCAGCTATCTGATGCAGGCGGCCCTCATAGATATTACACATTCTACCAAAGAAGCGGTTGCCCTCACCAACCTGGCCGAATACTACTACCAGCACGGCGATGCCAAAACGGCTTTCACCTACATTAACAGTGCTATTGATGACGCCAATTTTTACGGCGCAAGGCACCGCGAGGCACAGATAAGCAGCATAATGCCCATCATACAAACCGAACGGGTGAACGGGATAGAGAAGGAGAGGAGGTCGTTGTTGATCTATGCATCGATTATCACCTCGCTTATTGTGGTGGTTATTATTTTCGCGATCATCACATCGCGCCAGCTAAAGAAATTAAAGATAGCCGACCAGGTGATCATTAACAAAAACCAGGACCTGAACGTGGCCAACGATTCGCTTACGCAGGTAAATAAAACGCTGGATAGCGCCAACCGCACGCTCTCGCGTATTAACACCAAGTTGGACGAGGCGAACATTATCAAGGATGAATATATCGGGTACTTCTTCAATATCCATTCGGATTACATAGAGAAAATAGACCGCCTGAAACGCAGCATCGATAAAAACCTTAAAGAGAAACGTTACGAAGAAGTTGGTTTAGTGCTGAACCGACTGAATACCAACTTTGAACGCGAGAACCTGTACCACAGCTTCGACAAGGTGTTCCTGAACATCTTCCCCAATTTTATTGATGATTTCAATGCACTGTTCGAGCCGGCGCATCGCGTGCATTTTAACGAAGAACACCTGCTGAATACAGAGCTGCGCATATTCGCCCTCATCCGCCTTGGTATAGACGAGAACGAAACCATTGCCAAAATACTCAACTACTCTGTAAACACCATTTACACCTACAAAACCAAGGTGAAGAACCGCTCCTTTGTTCCCAACGACGAGTTTGAGGAACGCATTATGCTGATAAAAGCAGTGAAGGAAGTACCTGATATGGGGTAGCTGAAACGCAGGGTCCTTTTTCAAAGAGACCCTGCGGAGACATAAAAAACGATGTCATTTCGAACGAACAGAAGCGCGGGACATCGCGGGAAAGGGTGAGGAGAAATCTTCGACATATTGCATGGACACCATGCACATCCGATTAGCATGAACGCTCATCGCTCGCATAAGATTTCTCTTCGCCCTCTTGCTCTTTCCTCCCCGCCTGCTCATCGAAATGACAAAATGGAAAAGTTCGTTCCTATTTCAACGCAGCCAATCTCGAGTAGGTTTCAAGCATGGCCGATTGGTCTATCAGGCTTTTTATTTTGCGGTTGCCGAGAAGGTTTTGGCTATCGTGTTCGTTGTTCCAAACGTGTTCGGCATCGGTTAGGATGAAATTAAGGCGCGACTTATTTTTCTCTACTTTATAAAGTTCCAAATACCCGCGTATCAACACCGCGTTGAACCAGTAGTTGTTGGGCAGCTTACCGTTTTTAAAGAATACTTTTTCGGCACCTTTAGCCACGTCCATGGCGTCATCAAGGTATTTGGTATCCTTGGTAATATTATACAATATCACACCCGATTGCAGCATGGTGCCCGCATTGTAAGTGTAAAATGCCGAATCTATCTTCAGCGAAGGCAGCTGCAGGTTGTCGTAATAAACGCCTTTAGGCGATAGCAGGTTCTTCTTTGTCCAGTTGTAAACCGATATGGCGGTATCTAAATACGCCTTTTGTTTGGTGGCCTGGTAAAGGCGCAGGGCAACCAAAACACCGGGGCCGTTAGAGCAGGTATTTTTGCTTTTGAGGTTGCCTTCTTCCCAATAAAAGCCGCCGCCGCCAACCTGGTTATGGCCGGTTAGCAAAAAGCGGTATATCATTTTAGAGGTTTCGAGGTACTCTTTTTTGTGAGTGCGGGCATAAGCATCCATCAGCGCAATGGCTATCCACTCGTTATCATCGTAAAAGCGAGCATCCTGTTTTTCCTTTACTACCATGGCCTGGTAACCCGGTGCCGGTGCACGGCCCGAATAGTACTGGTTAATGGCCTTCATCACCGGGGCAATGTATTGCTTGCCCGGTTCCAGTACTTCCATTTCGTTAGCGGCCTGCAATAAAGCAGTTAATGGCCACAGGAAAGAGTGGTTGCCTTTATTTTCCTCGGCGTTGTTGGTTTCGAGGTAGAGGTTAGCGCCTTTATCATAAAAAGTTTGATAGATGTTTTTATTGATAATGCTGATACGCTCTTTATAATCGGGCGTTTGTGCCACGGCTTTAAAAGCCATGGCACAGCCCAATACCATTAAAAATGATAGTTTTTTCACAGGTATGTGTTTAATTGTTAAGCCAATAATTGCGGCTTGGTGGTATAGGTTTCCCATAGCAATTCGCCGAACAGCGTGTTTGCCCAGGCGAACCATTTACGGGTGAAATTCTTAGCGTCGTTTTTGTTGAACGATTCGTGCATAAAGCCGGTACCGCCGTGTGTTTTGCGCAACTGCTCAATACAGGCCTTTATCTCCGCATCGTCGTTACTGGTTAAAGCCAGTACAATAATGCTGATAGGCCATATCATATCCTTACCTGCGTGCGGGCCACCAATACCTTCGCCGGCCGTACCTTTAAAGAAGAATGGGTTGTTTAACGACCACAACATTTTGCGGGTATTGAGGTAAATAGGGTCGGTGTTTTTGATAGAATCCAAATACGGCATGGCCAACAGGCTTGGCACGTTGGCATCATCCATCAGGTTGAAGCTGCCGAAACCGTTTACTTCGTAAGCGTAAACTTTGCCGTATTGCGGGGTATCAATCACCGCATGTTGCTGCAGGGCGGTTTCTACCTCAGTTGCCAAAGCAAGCAATTCGGCAGAAAGGGCATCATCTTTCAAAATAGTTTTCACCATTTCTGATGATTGCTTTAAGCTGGTTACCGCAAAGAAGTTCGACGGGATAAGGAACGAATAAACCGTTGCATCATCGCTCGGGCGGAATGACGAGCATATCAAACCAACAGGTTTTACCGGGTAACCAAAACCGTTCATCGGCACGCCATCGGTAGCCCAGGCGGTTTTACGCTGGAACGAGTACGGGCCGTCGTTATCCTTACGTTGCTGCTCTTTAAAGGTTTTCAGCACGTTTTGTATGGCCGATTTCCAGTTGGCATCAAACGGCGAAGTATCACCGGTAAGCTTCCAGTATTTGTATGAAAGGCGTATAGGGTAGCAAAGCGAATCTATCTCCCACTTGCGTTCGTGCAGGCCGGGTTTCATTTTGGTCAGGTCGTCTTTCCATTCGCTTTCTTTGGTGGTATCATCATAAAAAGCGTTGGCATATGGGTCGAAGTTGATGCATTTGGCCTGGCGGTTTATTACACCTGCAACCAGGTTACGCAGCTCGGCATCCTTTTTAATAAAGGCAATGTAGGGCCAAACCTGGGCGCTGCTATCGCGCAGCCACATGGCATCAATATCGCCGGTAATTACATAAGTATCAGGTTTGCCCCCTTCGTTTTTGTAGGTAACGGTAGTATCCAAAGTGTTAGGGAAGCAGTTCTCGAACAACCAGCCCAGCTCGGGGTTTTTCACTTTGGCCTTAAACTCTTTTATGGCCGCCTCAACTGCCTTGCTGGTAAATTTGCGTTGCGATGCCGGTACACGCACCACAGGGTATGTATCTGCCGCGAACGATGCCTTGTTCATTAATAAACCTGCACCAAGCATGGCCGTGCTGCCAATAAATTGCCTTCTTTTCATATTTTCAAATAAATGTACTTATAACGGTAATAAAAACTCCCGGCAAATTAGTTAAATATGGCGGAAGATGGTGCCAAAGTTTTAAATAACGCTAACTCCCCTCTTGAGAGGGGGCGCGTTGGCAATTGCGGCTGCGGGGGTGTGTTAGCCACTATGCAATTATGTAATGCATTGTTCGCGAAAAACACACCCCTCCGTCCCTCTCAAGAGGGGAATCGCACACTCCCACCGCTTTTTCTGTGCCTCCTCATAGCGATGGGTTTTAAACGCATCGCTATGGCGGAATGGTTATCCTATAACAACCCAGCCTTATGCAATTTAGCAGCCATCTCTATCATGGTAACCCCGCTTATTTGCGTGGTAAGGTCGATAGTGCCTTGCGGTGCCGATTTCCAATCGGGGCTAACCGTCATGGCGGGGCGGCCAATGCCTTTGTTAAACAAGGTTTGGGCGTTGTATTTTAAAAACTTCACATATGCGTCTTTATTGCTCGGGGCAATATCGGGGCTTTGTATCACCTCGGTAAGGTAGCGCACCAATATCGCTTTAAACAAACCACCATCGCCCTGTCCTTCTGATTTTAGCAGTCCGCCGGGTGAAATATCGGTATCTACAATAGTGGCGCTGGCGTTGCGCATGGCATCATCAAGATAGCTTGCATCTTTGGTAACGTTATAAAGCTCCAATGCAGCGCCCATGTATACGCCCTGGTTATAAGTAAATTTATTTTTGCTTATCTGCCCGTCGTGGTTGCCGTTTATGCCATCCCAAATGATGCCTGTGGCTGGGTCAACCAAGGTTGTCTTCATCCACGCATAAAGCTGTTTGGCCAGGGTTAGATCGGCAGCGTTGTTTTTTAACCTGTACAGGCGGCAAGCAAAAATAATGGCGGGTGCGTTGGCCGGAGTGTTTTTGTAATCCAGCTGGCTTTTGCGCCAGGCAATGCCTCCACCCTGATTATCGTTTACGCCGGTTTTTATATCGGTCCATAATATGTTGGCGGCATCCAGGTAATCGTTATCGTTGGTTACCTCGTAGGCGCGCAGGGCAGCCAGGGCAAGCCATTCCATATCGTCGTAATACTCGTTAGGGTACTTGTTGCCATTGGTAATGCGCGTACCGTTCAGTAACGATTTCATGCGCTGTTTGTAGATATCGTTATTGGTGCGCTGGTAGGCATCGGTAAAAACATCAAGCGTATGTGCCTGTGGCCAATAATTGTAGTTGGTGTTGCCGCCGTTATCCTGTTTAAAATAGTTGCCGTTGGCCGATATGTAGTTGGTATACGTGGCAGTTTGCAGTGAGTCGGCCGTTTCGGCCCAGGTGTAATTAATTACCGTTGCCCCTTTATCGCCATACAGCGGGAAAGGCTTATCCTTCAGGCACGAGCTTAGCATCAGCGGCATTATTGCCACCACTGCTGCCTTGCCTATATATTTTGAATTGAACTTCATGTTGGGTTGATGTTAAGCCCCGCAAAACCTAAAGCAGCTTTGCGGGACTGGTAAATACCTTTATTATTTAACCGTAACCGAGTGGGTATAGGCAGGGCCGTTAGCACTGAAATCCACTTTAATATCTGCCGTTTTATTATCGGCAGCACCTGTGAATTTAAAGCAGTAATCGTACTGGTTGCTGTTAACAGGCACCATGTAGTAGAATGATGCAGGCGTATTGGCATCCGGGCGGCTATTGTCGGAATTTACGCTGCCGTAGTATTGGGTACTGGTGGCACCGGCGGCATCTTTAAAGGTAAAGCGGAATTTATAACGCTCGTCGCGGCCCCACGATTCCTGGTGGAACACTACCGAAGCCCCATCAATTTCCCAAACACCTGCAGCTTTGTATGGCAGGTCGTACCAAATTTTATTATCAGCTGCAAACCACAGACCTACCGATACAACCTCCGTAACTTTGAACGATGCCACGTTGAAATCAACCTCAATGCGTTGTACTTTAGTTGCGCCGGTTACCGTAGTGTTGCCTTCTTCGGTAAGTTTTGTACCATCGTACGAGAAGGTTGATGGCGTACCGGTATTCCTGTCGGCAAAGTGGTAAGTACCTGCTTTCAGCGAAGTAAAGGCCTCGAATTTACCCGGAGCGGTCAGCTTTAATTTGATGGCTTTGCTCAGATCCTCGCCGCCTTCGGTAGCAGAACCGGTCAGATAAAGTTCGGTAGGGATATCGGTGAAACCGGCAGGGCGTTGTATCTCTACAGTACGCACCTGCGCCGACTTTTGCACGTTGATACCTTTAGACGACATTACCGTCCAAATCACTTTACCCGACTCTTGTGGCTTTACGCCTGCTGAAGTGGCAATTTTGTTCAGGTCGCTAAAGCTAAGGCTTAATTTGTTGTACAAACCGTTACCGTCTGATGGTGTAGAATACAGCGGGTGCGAAAAATCGCCGCCTTCTTTATCAAAAGCAACTTCGTACAACACCAGGCCATTGTCTTCAGCACGTGCTTGCTCCCATTCGAAGGAAACCGCACCCGATGCACCCGAGGCTATCTTTACAAATTTGTTATTCTCCGGCGCGAACAGTGTGCTTACCGCCGATACATTGGTGTGGTTTAATGTTTTATCTTTTTTGCAGCCCGATACCACCATTACTGCAACAACACATGCCAAAAGGCTATAGAATATCTTTTTCATTATCTTAATTGATGAATGTTTTACAAATAGTTTAGGAATTACCAACCCGGGTTTTGTGTCAAGTTCGGGTTAACGTTACGCTCGTCGCGCGGGATAGGCCACAGGTAGGCACGGCCGGCATCAAAGCTGCGCTGGTTTGCGCGGATGTAGCCGTTATCAACCGATGTTGGGCCATACTTGGCACCATGCGCCCAGCCGTTCAATACCACTTCGGCAGTTTTCCAGCGGCGGATATCGAACACGCGCAAGCCTTCCATGGCCAGCTCTATACGGCGCTCGTTACGAACGATATCGCGCAGCACAGTTTGCCCGCCTGCAGGGAAGTTAAGCGCATCGGCAGCGGTAAAGCCTGCACGGGTGCGGATAGGTTTAATGGTTTTATCCCAGGTACCTGCGTCCAGTTGGCCCAGCTCGTTTTTAGCTTCGGCATACATCAGCAGCACATCGGCATAACGTATCATAATTAAATTCAAACCCGACTGGAAGTTGGTTAACGATGTTGGGTCGTAGTATTTACGCATGTAATAGCCCGTTGGCGAGCTAACCGCACCCGAAGCATACTCATCCGTACCACGCCCGGTGTTGGCATCCGGGTTAGGGTCCGAACCGGGTTTTATGTAGATGGTTTTTATCGAACCATCGGGTCTTTTCCATTGGTACAGGTTGTACACAACAGTATTGGTGAGGCGTGGGTCGCGGTTTACGTACGGGTTATTTTCATCGTAACCGCTGCCTGCATCACCTATCTTTTTGCCATTGGCCATCAGGTAACTATCAACCAGTTCTTGCGTCGGAGCCAAAGCATTCAGCCTGGCACCAACCGATAGCGGGGCAAAATCGAAGAAATTGTTGTAACTGCGGTTAGGCGCGCCCGATACGTATTGCAAATCGAGCATTACTTCGCTGTTATACTCGTTCTGCGGAAGGAACAAACCCTCGTACGAGTTGAACAAACTGTAGGTACCATTGGTGGTATTGCCTATCAATTGCTCGCAGGTGGTAACTACATCAGCCCAGCGGCTTTCGTAAAGTAATACCCTTGCTTTTAAAGCTATGGCAGCGCCTTTGGTAATGCGGCCACGGTCGGCTTCGGCATAAGCTGTGTTGGTTGGCAACACTGCTGCGGCAGCATCCAGTTCCTTCAGCACAAAATCAACCACCTGTGCTTTTGGCGTGCGGCTGATGGTTTTTGATTCATCAAGCGAGATGTCCTTATCAAACAAAGGCACATCGCCATACCAGTTCTCTAACTGAAAGTAGTGGTACGCGCGAATGAACCTCGCTTCGCCTTTCATGCGGGCATTCAGGTTGGCATCCATCGATGTTACCTTATCTACATTCTCTAAGAAGATGTTGCAGGTTTTTATACCCGAGTAGTGCGAGTTCCACTCATCCCGTACGCGGGCAAGCGAAGCATCATAAGTGCCGGCAGCAAGCGAAGCTACACCGCTGGCATCGCCACGGCCGTTGTAGGCATTGTCTGATGCGCCTTCGTTGTAAAAAAACCAGTCGTTATTAAACATTTGGGCGTAGGCAGTGCTCAGCACGGCGGTCGCCTTTTCGGTGGTGGTCCAGTAGGTTGCTTCGGTAAAGCGGTTCTCCGGTGCCAGGTCCAGTTTTTTACAGGCCGATGTAAATACGATCAGCATGATAAAAAACGCGGCTTTATTATAGTTTCTAATTTTTTTCATGATAGCAATATTTATAACGTTACATCAATACCAAACCCGTAGTAAATTGGCGTAGGGTATGCCCTGCCGCTGTTTGCGCCGCCCGCCTGCACATTGCTGTTAAATTCGGTGGTTTCGGGGTCGAGGAATTTGATACCCGAGAACGTAAGGATGTTTTGCCCGGTTAGGTAGGCCCTAACTTTGCGCATACCTATCTTTTTAGCTACGCCCACAGGCAGGGTGTAACCCAACTGCACATTTTTGATGCGCAGGTACGAGCCATCGAATATGTACATATCCGAACCGCGGCGGAAGTTGTTCTCGTTGCTTTGGCTGCCGTTAGCTGCTAAGCGAGGGAAACGGGCGTCGGGGTTTTGCGGGGTCCAGTAATCCAACTGATGCTGGTAAATTACCTGCGAGTAGCCAAAGTGGAAAGGCTCTACCTGTTCGCCACGGATAAATACGCTACGCTTGCCAACGCCCTGTGCAAATATGTTCAGGTCGAACCATTTGTAGGTAACGTTATAAGTAAAACCAAAGGTTAAGCGAGGGAAGCCGTTGCCTAACACAAATTTGTCGTTATCGTCTATCACGCCATCGCCGTTCACATCCACATAGCGGTTATCGCCGGGCACAACGTTCACGCCCGAAAATTTAGGGCCGTTGGTAACATCATCCAAATTCTGGAAATAGCCATCGCGTTTGTAGCCTACGTACGAGCCAATAGGCAAACCAACTTTATTGATGATCTGCATCTCGTCGTAACTGCGCAACTGGTCGCCGCCTTCGAGGCTTAACACTTTGTTTTTAGAATCGGCAACGTTAAAGGCAAATGAGTGTGCAAAGCCGCCGGTTTTAACACGGTAATTCAGGTTAACCTCCCAGCCATGGTTTTGCACCTTGCCGGCATTGTAATCGGGCAGGCCTGCGCCGTATACACCAGGTACACGCGGTGGCAGCAAAATATCGCGGGTAATTTTGTTAAAGTAATCAACCGATAAAGTCAGCGCATTATTAAAGAAGGTTGCATCGGCACCCACGTTGAAGGTTGCAGCGCGCTCCCAACGGATATCAGGGTTAGCAAAACGGATATCGGTAGTACCAACCACACCATTATTGAAGCCGTAGTAAGTGCCTGTTGATGCCTGGTAAGTGCTCAGGAATTGGTAGTCGCCTACGTTTTGGTTACCCAATATACCGTAAGAGGCACGCAATTTCAGGTCACCCACTTTGGCGCGGTAGTTCTCCATAAAATCCTCCTCGCTTAAACGGTAACCGCCAGATACAGACGGGAAGAACGCATTGCGGTTATCTTTAGCGAATCTTGAAGAAGCATCCAGCCTGAAATCGACCTCGCCATAATACTTGTTTTTATACGAGTAGCTCGCACGGCCGAAAAGCGAGTTGAGGCTGCTTTCGGTTTTGTTGTTATTGGTAGCGGTAGACGATGGGTCTATCACCGTACCTGTTACCGGGGTACCCAGTTCGGGGTCGGTATACTTCAGGTGCAAAAAGTTGCTGGTGTTAGTGGTAGATTCATTGGCTACACCTACCAGTACATCCACATTGTGGTTTTTAGCAATGGTTTTGGTGTATTGCGCTAAAAACTGGGTGTTTATGAACAGGTTCTTGTTGTTATCGTCGTCGGTATTCCTATCGGCACCATAAGTTCCTTTAGGTGCAAAGTTTACCTGTATCACGCGGCCGAACATGTGGTTGGCCAATAGCGTACCGCCAAAAACACCTTTTATTTTAAAGTCCTTAGTTACGGCCAATTCGGCATTCAGGTTACCGAAGATATTGTCGTTATCGCGTTTGCGGTAGCCGCCTTTTTCCAGGATACCGAGCGGGTTAAACTCCTGCAATACATCGTTGGTGAGGTAGTTGCCGTTGGCATCCTTTATCTGGTAATAAGTTGGCGTACGGCCGGCATCAACAATAAGGGTACCGGTACTGTACGAGTGTTCTTTTATCTCGGTACGTGCGTAAGCCAGTATGCTGGTTAATTTTAATTTGCCAAACTGGGTGGTAAGGTTCATGCGGTAGTTGTACCTGCGTAGACCATAGTTGGGCCCAACCAAATTGCTGCGTTGGTCGGTAACGCCGGCCGATACTAAATAAGTAGTATTTTCTGCGCCGCCGCTTAAAGCCAGGTTATGGTTTTGTTGCGTGGCGTTTTTCAGGATGGCATCTAAGAACCACTGGTTATCTCCCTGCTCTTGGTAGGCGCGTATTTGTGCCGGGCTGTAAATAGGCGGTAAACCGGCGTTCACTACGGTTTCGTTACGCAAAATGGCGTTCTCGTAGCTGTGTACCGGTCGGTAACCCACATGCGGCGATTGCACACCTGCTTGCCCGTTGTAGGTAAGCGTTGCAGTACCTTTTTTTCCTTTTTTGGTGGTCACCAAAATTACACCGTTTGCCGAGCGCGAACCGTAGATAGCAGCACTACCCGCATCCTTCAGTACCGATACTGTCTCGATATCCTGCGGATTCAACAGGTTAATATCGCCACCGGTAATACCGTCAATAACTATCAGCGGACCGTTGTTACCCAGCGTGCTCACCCCACGGATGTTGATGTTTTGGTAAGCACCCGGCTCGGCACTGGTTTGCTGTATGGTTAAGTTAGGTAAAGTACCCTGCAGGGCCTGCGTAAGGTTAGCTGATGGTTTGCCATCGATAGCTGATGAGCCCACCTGGTCTACCGCGCCAATAACGTTCACACGTTTTTGCGTGCCGTAGCCCACTACCACTACCTCGTTCAGCGAGGTACGCTCGGGAAGCAGTTGTGCATTTACGGTAGATTGTCCATTAAGCGGGACTTCTTTGGCGGTGAAACCGATAAACGTGAATACCAGTGTACCGTTCAGGTCGGGCGCATCCAGTATAAAGTTACCATTGATATCGGTAACGGTTGCAATACTGGTGCCTTTTAACCTAACACTTACGCCCGGTAAAGGCAGGTTGGTATCGTCGGTTACCTTACCGTTTATTTTGGCGAATTGCTTTGCCGGTTTAATAGTTGCGGCAGCAATTTCTGCTTCGGTACGTTCGCCTATAACGATAACATCATCGATAATTTTGTACGAGAGGTTAAACGGAGTTAAAACCTCATCCAATACCTGTTTTATGGTTTTGTTGCTTGCATCAACGCTCACCCTGAAGCCCGGCTTCAGCACGTTATCGGCATAAGCAAACTTCACTTGTTTATCGGCAGAAAGCTTCTCCAGCACATCGGTAAGCTTATCGTTCTTCAACTTAAGCGTTACCGGCTGCTCCAGAAACTTCTGGCCGAAAGAGTCGTTCGCAATGGCCGAGAGGCACATTAAGCAAACCACAAAACAGGCGAGCGTGGTAAATTTCATTAATATAAAAACATAACGAACTACTCCATTTGATAATAGAGATATATTCATAAATTTGAGAAATTAAAGTGTTTGAAATACAAGTGCTTCGTTCTGAATTGGACCTCTAAACGGAGTACTTCATAATAACCCGGCATTTTAATCAACCCTGTTCAAATCCCTTTGACCAGGGTTTTTTTATGGTTTTATGTCATTGTCGTCGTCGTATAATTTTTGGTTAATGGTAATTGGTTATATTTTGAATTGATCTTTTGGCTTATTCTGTTAGCATCCCTTTCCTCTCAGGCGGTAACCGTCATCTTGCTTTACCATTCTGCCTTTCACCAGTTTAGAGATTATAGCCATGATATTTTGCAGCGATACATTGGTAAAGTTTGCCGATATGGTACACTTGGTAAGGTTATCATCGGCCTTTATTTTAATGTTGTAGCGGTGCTGCAGTGCGTTCAGCACTTCGGGCAGGGCCATGTTTTTAAATACCATCCCGCCGTCTTTCCAATCGGTTAGTTCAGCCACATCCACGCCTGTATTTTTAAGCGCAACATTGGTTTGTTTATTGATGAAAACCTCTTCGGATGGAGTAAGGAAAACCGTTTGCCCTTTAGCCGGCACAACGCCTACCTTGCCCGTTAGTACGTCCACTTTAACAAAGGCATCTTCGGGATAAGCTTTTACATTGAAGCTGGTACCCAAAACCTGTGTACGGATGGCACCGGTGCGAATGATGAAAGGATTCTTGGCATCGTGCGCTACGTCTAAAAACGCCTCGCCTGTTAAAGTAACCTCACGTATACCACCACGGAATTTATCGGGATAAGTAAGTTTACTGCCACCGTTAAGCCAAACTTTAGTACCATCGGCAAGGGTGTAGTTCACCATTTGGCCGTTGGCAGCGGTAAGCTCTTTGTATTTTATAGGGTCGATGTAATTAACAATATTGTTTTGGAAACGATAGATAAGTGCCGACACGCTAACCAACGCTACTATAACCGAGGCGGCAACCATCCATTTACGCGATGAGCGGCGTGGCAGCTCGGGCTCGCCAATGGCATCGGTAATGCGCGCATACACCCTGGCGCTATCAAAGCTTGCATCATAGCCATCGGCTTTTTGTTCGGCAAGGTTTAAGTCGTCGAAGTACTTTTCTACAAGTTTTTCCTGCAGCGAGCTATCGCCGGGCGCGTTACGTTTTTTCAAGAAGGTAAACTTTATTGGTGGTTTATATATGTAGGATGCAACAGAAAGGGCTACCCCCTAAAGAATGTGAAAATATTTTTTGGAGGAGTATTCCAAACAATCTACGGTCCGCAAAACAAAGCAATTCGGCCCTTAAAACAAACCACGCCTTTTGGCATCGCCCTAACTTTGTTCCTGTTAAATAATTAAACAGCATGGAACGGCAACAAATAACAGACAATTATAACGGGGCATTACAACGCCCGCTCAACTCAGGCTTTAACGCAAAGTCAACAGCCGCAGACGTAATGCAGGACATTAGTCTTACAGGGAAAACAGCTATTGTTACCGGCGGGTACGCAGGTATAGGTTTAGAAACTGTAAAAGCTTTAGTAGCGGCAGGCGCTAAAGTGATAGTGCCGGCGCGCGATATAGCCAAAGCCGCTAAAAATCTTGAAGGACTATCGAACGTCACTGTAGAACAAATGGACTTGATGTATCCTGCATCAATAGATGCTTTCGCTAAAAAATTTATGGCGACAGGCGCCCCTTTGCACCTGCTCATTAATAACGCCGGCATTATGTGGGTGCCGATGCAACGCGATGCACGGGATTATGAGTCGCAACTGGCTACCAACCACCTCGGGCATTTTCAGCTTACTGCCGGGCTTTGGGATGCTCTTAAACTGGCTAATGGCTCAAGAGTGATAAACGTTTCCTCCTTCGGCCACCAAATTGCGCCCTTTGATTTTGAAGACCCTAATTTTGAGCATTCCGAATACGAAACGCTGCAAGGTTATGGGCGGTCGAAATCAGCCAATAATTTATTCTCGGTAGAATTAGACCACCGCGGCAAACACCTGAGCATCCGCGCCTACTCGTTACACCCCGGTTCGGTAAACGGCACAGACCTGGGTCGGGTTGCCCCGATGGCCCTGTTTCAGCAAATGGGTACGCACGATGAGCATGGAAACATTTACCCCGAAGTAGCCGAACGCCTAAAAACACCCGAACAAGGTGCCGCCACAACTTTATGGTGCGCCACCAGCCCGCAACTCAATGGCATTGGCGGCGTATATTGCGAGGATGCCGACGTTGCCGAGCTTGACCTGGGTAACATCCCTCATCAGTACGACAACCCGTCTACTCTGCGCGGCGTGAAGCCCTACTCGGTAGATGCCGAAAATGCCAAACGCCTTTGGGACCTGAGCGAAAAACTTACCGGGATCGTATTCGCCGCATTGTAATAGCGAATACTTAACTTTATACCAGCAATGGAACATCAAAGCCAATACATTCACCCTCATATCAAGCGCTCAACTTTCGGCAGTCGTTTTTTTAAGGCTGATGTACTGTTTGAGGACCATTTGCTGGTATGGCTGCTCTCAGGTGAAACCAAGATCGTTCATGGCGATAAAACTCATGTTTTTGGTGCGGGGGATACCTTGTTATTTCCCCGCCATTTGCTGGCAACAGTACTTAATTACCCTAAGAATGGATTAGCGCACCAGTCGGTAGTAATGCACCTGACCACCGAAAAGCTAAAGGACTATTACCATAAAAAACAACCTGCTGCAGATTCCTTAATGGGTTTCGAGCCCTCTTTCATTTCATTCAAAAAACATCCTTTGCTGCAAAGTTGCCTGGCATCTGTAGCACCATACTTCGATCTGCAGGAAGAATTACCCGATGCCATTGCTTCGGTAAAAATAGAGGAAGCTATACATGTTGTGCGCATGCTCGAGCCCGGTATAGATAACCTGCTGGCCAACTTCGCAGAACCCGGCAAGATAGGGTTGAGCGATTTTATGGAGCGGAACTACATGTTCAATATGCCGCTGGAGAAATTTGGCTATCTCACCGGTCGTAGCCTCACCACCTTTAAGCGCGACTTTAAAAGAGCCTTTGCCACCACGCCTCAAAAATGGCTCACCCGCAAAAGGCTCGACCTGGCCCATTACCAAATACGCGAGAAGCGCCGCAAACCATCAGAAGTTTACCTTGAAACGGGCTTCGAGAACCTCTCGCACTTTAGTTTTGCTTTTAAAAAGCAGTTCGGCTATGCACCGACGGAAGCCACGGTGTAGTAAAAGCCCTAAATAATTTCACGCAAAGACGCTAAGCCGCAAAGGTTTAAAAAAAAATCGCTTGACGTTAGAGCGAGAGGCGGTAAGTGGTTGACGAGAGTAGGCTGGCCGAAATACCATGTTCTTTCTTCTTTGCATCTTCGCGCCTTTGCGTGATAAAAAACAGACGTTATTTACCCGCTGATCTGCCGCGATTACCCCTATTTAAAAAGATTCTTTAATTTAGGTTTGCACAAAACCAATAAACCATGATGCTTCAAAATAAAAATGCGGTTATATACGGCGCAGGCGGATCGCTGGGCGGGGCCGTGGCCAAGGCTTTCGCGGCGGCAGGTGCGCGGGTATTTTTAACCGGGCACCGCATCGCATCGATGCAAAAAATAGCAGATAAGATAAATCAAAGTGGTGGCATTGCCGAAGTTGCCGAGGTAGATGGTTATGACGAAAACGCTATTAACGCGCACCTCGCTGAAGTATTGCAAAAAGCCAGAAGCATTGATATCTCCTTCAACGCTGTCGGTGTTGACGTTACCCAAGGCATGCCTTTGGTAAACATGAGCATGGATGATTTTGTACTGCCCGTAACCCAAACCTTGCACACCCGTTTCCTTACGGCAAAAGCCGCCGGCAATGCCATGATGAAACAGGGCAGCGGCGTAATACTTTTCCTAACGGCTACTCCGGGCGGTATTGGCTACCCATACACCGGCGGTTTTGCACCGGCGTGTACCGCGGTAGAAAGCCTTTCGCGTAATTTGGCGGCAGAGTTAGGGGTATACGGCGTGCGTGTAGTAACCATCCGCTCGGGTGGTTCGCCGGATTCTAAAGTATTTAGCGATGCTATCGAAAGTATACCTGATGTAATGGAGGGCGTATTGAGTAGCATGGAGAACGATACCATGTTGAAGCAGCTTCCGCTGATGGCAGATATCGCTAACACAGCAGTTTTTCTATCGTCAGAGATGGCGGGTAAAATAACCGGTTGCACTATTGATGTTACCAGCGGCACAACAGCGGGACTGAATTATAGGGTACCGAAGGTATAAGGCTATTTTAAAGCTTCTATAATAACTAAGGCCGCTACCGCCGGCAGGTAATCGCTCATACCGGTGCGCAGGTAGCGCAGGGCAATAGTCATTTGGTTTTCTACGGTTTTTATAGAGATACCCAGGCGGGCGGCTATTTCTTTATTGCTCAGGTACTCTTTACGGCTCAGGGTAAATATCTGCCGGCATTTCTCGGGCAGTTGGGCTACGCTGTCATCCAGTACCTTGCTTATATCCTGTTGCAGCAACCGGCTGTCGGCGCTGTACTTATCGGCAAGTACTTCAATGGCCGATACATCGAGCGTGGCGCGCTGGGTGCGGATGTACATTAATACGCGGTTTTTTATGGCGACCTTTAGATAGTATTCGAGCGAAGTAATATTCAGGTCGTGACGCTTGCTCCATAGGTCTACGAATAATTCCTGCACCAGGTCTTCGCAAACATCTTTATCCCTGAATAAATTGTAGGCTGCATAATAAAGTTTCGCCGAATATTTGTTGTACAGTATCTCAAATGCCTTACGGTCATCCAGCCTTAGCCTTTCTAATAATTGCGCATCAGGCCACATTTGAAATTCCTGTGGTGGGAGCATAAAACTAACGAAAAACGGTTGACGAATTGGTAATGCATAATTACAAGTTTATTTTCGAAAAGGAAAATTTTTGTAATTACAGAAATACCGTAGCCGTTATTTGCGCGGGCGCCTTGGCCTTAAACCGGGCGTGGCAGAACTTGACGAACCCGCAGAGTCGCCGGTTGGAGCACCTGAAGATGGGCGTCTTTCTTCGCGGCGATAGTTGCTTTGCTGCGGAGGGCGGCGCTGAAACGATGAAGCAGGCCTTTTTTTAACAGGTTCGTCGGCAGTTATTTTTACGGTGAGGTAGCGGTCGCCAATTGGTGCGCCGTCAAGCTCTTTTACAGCATTTTCGGCATCTTCCTGTGTGGCAACTTCTAAAAACGCATAGCCCTTGCATACGCGCGTTTTTTTATCCCTTACAATTTTGATGGTTACCACACGGGCATACGGATCGAATGCCTGTACTAACTCCATTTCTGTAATATCGAGCGAGAAACCACCTACGAATAGTTTGATCATTTTATTGAGAACGTGAAAACAGATTAATTTATACGTATTGTAAAACGTAATGGTATCTATGACTGGTAGGGGCGCGCTACAAAGGTATAATACTTTTGCAAAAAAATGCAAGCCTCTCCCAAACGACCCGATTATGTCCCCCTTGTATTGCATTAGTAATAATAATGTTACTATTTGTGGCTGAGGCATTTGTTTTGGCATCAAACAAAAAGCGCCCCGGATCTCATCCCGGGGCGCTAACCAATTAAGCATTACAAATTAACCAACTAATCTCAACTGTATCTTCAATATTATTGCGTTAACACCATGTACTTGTAAGGCGTTAGGTATAGTTTATCCGTTAACGTAACCGCTGCACCGCTGAAGGCATCCTTCCAGCCGGTTTTACTTACCGTGGCAGGCAGGTTGTAGGTTACGTTGTTGCCACGCAGGTTATCTATCACCAGTACCTTCTCTTTATCGGTCGATTTGGTGAAGGCCGCTACGTCGTCACTGCTCATTACGTTCAGGTCGCCGTTTTTGAGGGCATCGCTGCCTTTGCGGAAATTCAGGATGGCTTTGTAAGAGGCAACCAAGTCGGCATTTATGGTCCAATCTACCGGGGTATGGTCAAAAAAGTTCATAT
Source organism: Mucilaginibacter pedocola (assembly GCF_002013915.1). Classification (GTDB taxonomy): domain Bacteria; phylum Bacteroidota; class Bacteroidia; order Sphingobacteriales; family Sphingobacteriaceae; genus Mucilaginibacter; species Mucilaginibacter pedocola. Next base: position 149,829 of record NZ_MBTF01000039.1, on the reverse strand, counting down.
CGCGGGTGGTGCCTACTTCCTGCCCTGTGTACACCATGGGTACCCCCTTCATGTATGCAGTTACTACAAATGCAGCTAACGAGCCAGCTTTGCCGCCGTAAATATTTATCGGGCTGCCATCGGTAGTGTACACATCGTGGTTGGTGGTGTACCTCACAATTTGCGAGCCTTTGTAGGCGGTGGCATATTCGCTGGTATTCAGGTCTTGCAGAATAGTGGCCGAACCATTTGCACCGAAAACCTTACTCTCTAAATTAAAGTAGTAGCCCATGCCGTAAACCAGGTTAAAGCCCGCTTTAAAATGGTCGCTACGGGTACCTTCGGCCAGCATCAGCAATTTGTGGGTGGTGATAGTTTTCAAAGCATCGTTCGCTTCTTTCCAAAAATCGAAGGGTACAAAGTCGGCCGCATCGCAACGGAAACCGTCGATATTGGCGGTATATACCCAATATTTCATGGCATCTATCATGGCGGCACGCATATCTTTATTGGCGTAGTTTAATTGCGCAACATCGCTCCAGCCGGTACCCGGAGGGGCAATAATATCGCCTTTTGCATCCTGCTGGTACCAATCTTTATGTTGGGTTATCCAGGCATTATCCCAACTGGTATGGTTGGCTACCCAATCGAATATTACGGTCATGCCGCGGTCGTGTGCGCCGTTAACCAAAGCCTGCAGATCGGTAAGGGTACCGAACTCGGGGTTAACGCCTTTGTAGTCCTTCACAGAATACGGAGAGCCGTAGCCACCTGCAGACTTTAAAACACCTACAGGATAAACGGGCATCAGGTAAAGCACGGTGGTGCCCAGATCTTTAATAGCATCCAGCCTTGCGGTAACGCCCTTAAAGCTGGCATCGGCACTAAAGGCGCGCAGGTTAACCTGGTAAATAATGGCATCCTGCGAGCTTACCACACCAGCATAAGGCGTACCTACCTGCGGGTACGATGCATCGGGCACTATGGCCGGCGCCGTGAACTCGTTCTTTTTGCAATAGCTAAAGAAAACGATGAGGAGCAGGAGTAAGCTGTGTTTTATGTTTTGAATTTTCATTTCGTTTTATGTTAGTGGCTATTTAACCACGGAGAACACAGAGAGAAAAACGCGGAGGTTCGCAGAGAAAAAAATGATTATGCAAGGCTCTGTGAACCTCCGCGTAACCTCTGTGAACTCTGTGGTTAAAAACTCATGCATCTCCAGAATTAATTTTTCTTCAGCGTATAAGTATAATTTGTCGGGTCGTGCAGATCCAGCGTGATGGTGTAGTTACCGCTGCTTGGTACGCTCAGGTTATCCAGCGAACCATCATACCCGAATACCGGGTTATCGGCATAAGCCAGCTTGCCTTCTTTTGTTATACCAAAATCTATCACCCATTGATGGTTGGCCCTGAATTTGAACGAACCTGTAGATAGCATATCGCAAGTGAGGGTCCACACTTGTTTAGAGGCGTCGTAGGTCATATCGGTATCGCCGCCCCATCCGCCTGGTGTTGCATCGCCTATGATGCCCCATGTGGTTGGTACCGCGCTCCATGTTTTGGTGTTGAGGTTAATAGCCACCTGTATATAACCCGGGCCGGGCGAAACCAAACCGCCTGCCAAACCATCTTCGGTAATGGCACCGCCGCCGCCATCGCCATAGTTAATGTGATCCCAATCGGGCGAGCTGGTGAATTTGAAGTAATAGTTATCAGCAGCAGGCATGTACACATAGCCTTCGTATATCTTAGGTTTCAAGGCCGCTGCAACCGGCGCCGTACCCGGCGACCAGCCCTGGTAAGCACCCGGAATATACAATACCGGAATAGTTGGTGCCGCAACATACGGCGTAACCGCTAAGGTTACTGCCTTTGTATAAGCGTACTGATCCTGATAAGCGCGCACACGGAAAACTAGGTTGCCTGCTGCACCAGTTGCCAGCCCTTTGGCAATGGCAAGGTTATTCAGGTCTTTCCCTTTGTAAGCTTTGCTTAGTGCATCGTTACCAACGGTGATGTTGGTAGCGTTGGCCCAGGCATTGGCGCCTACAGTATCTGCCGGTACATCTATCTGTAAAGTATAGGTGACAGATGCCTTAACAGGATAGGTTACGGCCGGCCAGGAAAATGTTACTACCGATGTAGTATCGTTTGCCTTGCTTAGGGTTACAGCACTTGTTGATGCGGTGAGGCTCGATGGAAACGATACTGTTGCCAGCCTCGTAAGCGTTTTATCTTTTTGGCACCCATAGGCCACACAGCATAATATGGCTAAGGTGAGGTATAAAAACTTTTTCATATTGTGTTATGGTTTAATAGCCCGGATTTTGTTTTAGGTTGCTGTTGGCATTGAGCGCAGCAGTAGGTATAGCAAATATTAAACGGGTAGCTGGCGCGGCCGGAACAAAACCATGCGGCAACAAGTATTTGCCGAACCTGATCATATCCTGCCTGCGGTGGCCTTCCATGTTCAATTCAAAACCGCGTTCGTCGTAAATATTATCCAAAGTTGGTGCGGCTATATCGCCCAATCCGGCACGTTGCCTAACCTGGTTAAGGTATGGCGCAGCAGCGGCCACATTGCCCAAACGCACATTACATTCGGCCTGTATCAAAAGCACGTCGGCGTAACGGTAGATCGGGAAATCGTTAGAAGCACCGCTGGCATCGGGTTTTACCGGGAAGAATTTCACATTCCTGATACCTTCGTTAGGCGCAGCTCCGGGGCTGATCAATGAAGATACATCGCGGGTGTAGGTAACCCCACCGGCCTGCGGACCAACAAGGAACTGCTTTTTGCGGATATCCCTGTCATCATACTTATCATAAAACTCCGACGGAATAACGGTACCGTTCCAGCCTGCAAAGCCTATCAACGCTACACCGTTGGGGCTGTTAAGGCTACGGATGCCGTATATGTTACCGCTCACTACGTTCTGCGTAATAAACTCGGCCAGTATGGTTTCGTCGTTAGGGCATACATCGCCAAACAACTCGTAATACTGGTAACCCAGCGGACTGCCCGCGTTTGCCGCACCTGCGTGTAAGGAGTAACCGCCCGCAGCAACTTTAGTAGCGGCAGCTAAAGCATCTGCCCAATGTGCCGTACCTGTATAAACCTCGGCATTTAAATACACTTTGGCCAATACCATATAACCGGCCCATTTGTTAAAGCGGCCATAGTAAGCGCCACCTCTTGCTTCTGATAACAGGTCTACGTTCGCTTTCAGTTCCGAAACAATAAAGTCGTAGATCTTCGCTCTTTTTTCCTGCGGAATTTTTGATACATCGATATTGTTATCGGTGTAAAAAGGCACGTCCCCAAAGTCATCTATAGCTAAATAGTATAACCACGCACGCATGACCTTAGCCTCTGCAATTTTCGACGGATCGGCATTTGCGGCCGTTAGCTGGGTAATGGCCAGGTTGGCGCTGTAAATGGATGAGTATATCCAGTTCCAGGTGTTGTTGATGATTCCTAAAGTTGGTAATTCGGTACGGGTATAAAGCTGGGCAAAATCAAGCTGCCAGTCGCCGGTGTTACGGTGAGGTATCACCTGCTCATCTGATGCAAAGCTGTTCAGATCATACCAGCAGTTGTCGCGGCCTGCATAATTGCTGCCCCAGGTACCGGTTATTTTTCCGTACACGGTTGCCAATGCGTTATCTGCACCGGCGGCGGTACCGTAAAACGCATCGCCGGCATATTTATCATATACATTCTCATTAACCTTGGTGCAGCTTTGTGCGGCAAGGCCAACTATTAAAATACTTGTTAAAAGTTTCTTCATCATTTTAATTATTTTAAAACAACATTTAAACCGATGGAAAATGTGCGGGTGCGCGGGTAAGTACCATAGTCGCCGCTGGCTAAGCCGCCTGCGTTCACCTCAGGGTCTATCCCGCTATATTTGGTGATAACGGCCAGGTTCTGCCCGGTTAGCGATACGCGCAGCGAACTGATGTATTTTACCTTTGGCACATTGATGCGGTAACCGAACGAAAGGTTCTGGAAACGCAGGTAAGAACCATCTTCCAGCCATAGGTCCGACCCATAGCCCGACGAAGCGATGCCCAATGGCAAGGCGCTCTGCAGCAGGTTAGATTTACCCAGGTTTTCCTGAAGGCTTAATGTTTGGCGCAAGCCGTTATATATTTTGTTGCCACCGGCACCACGCCAAACCATTGATGCATCAAAGTTTTTGTAGGTGAAAGTTGGTGTAAAGGCGTAGGTGTATTTAGGTAGCGATTGCCCGGCTTCTACCCTGTCTTTACTTTGATCGCCCTGGTCAATAACGCCATTGCCATCCTGGTCAACAACCGTTTCGGCATTGTTGGCATCTTTGCCCAAATGGTGCAGGATAAGGAAGGTACCGATCGGCTTGCCTTTAATTAAGTAGGCGTTAGAGCCCAGGCCAACATAGTTGGTAGGCACATCAAGCCCCTGTATGTTACCGCCAAGGCTCATTACTTTGCTTTGTTGTAAAGCGCCATTACCGGCAAGGGTTAAGGTAGTGTTTTCGGTCCTGATAACGGTGTAGGCCAGTGCAAGCTCCAAACCGCGCGAACGTAAACTGCCAATGTTGGCCAATATGTTGTTCACAAAGAAAGAGCCTGTAACCGGTACGGTGTAGCGGAACAGCAAGTTATCGGTAGTAGCGGTATAAGCATCTACGCTACCGGTAAGCCTGTCGCCAAAAAAGCCGAAGTCTAAACCGGCGTTGGCCTGTTTCTTGGTTTCCCACCTTAAGTTAGGGTTGGCGTTTTGGGTATAAAAGTAGTTTGGTATCAGCTGGCCGCCAAAGTATACTGTAGGCGTCTGGCTGTTTAAACCAACCAGTGCAATAGAGTTTTGCGGGGTAATGCCCTGCTGGTTACCGGTAACACCATAACCCACGCGGAGTTTGAGGCTGCTGAGGGTTCTCTGGTTTTTCAGGAAACCTTCCTGGTCTACACGCCAGGCAAGCGAAGCCGATGGGAAGTTACCCCATTTGTGGTTTTCGCCAAACACGGTAGAACCATCGCGCCTGAAGCTGGCGGTAAGCAGATAACGGTTTTTATATGAGTAGTTCACCCTGCCCAGGAACGATACCAGCCTGCGGTCGTTTTTATACGATGCCACATCGCCCGATAAGGCGTTGGCCAGTGTACCCAACTGAAGCGCGTTGTAAGTAGCAATATCGTTAGCAAAACCTCTCGCGGCCGAGTAGCTGCCGTTATAGGTTTGCGCCTGCCACTCGTAAACGGCGGTAGCGTCGAAGTGATTGGCACCAAAATCCTTTTTATAGGTTAGGTTGATGTCCATCAGTTTCTCGTCCACATGGTCGTTATTAATGTGGGCCTGACCGTTGTAGTTTATAGCACTGGTTATGGTTGATGCCGCAGGTGCATAGTACCCGTTATTAGAGTCTGCTTTTCTCCAGCTGCCGAACCATCCTGCCGAAAGCCCTTTGTATATCTCCAGGTCGGCCCTTAAGCTGCCGAAAAGATTGTTAACGTTGTTGGTGTTTTGCACGGTTGTGGCAACAGCGTAAGGGTTGGTGTATTGAAACACGTTAGGGTCGCTGTAGAAAGTGCCGTTAGCGTTCAAAACCGGGTCGGTAGGCCTTGAAATATAGGTTTGGCTGATGAGGTTAGAAGTGAACGCTGCATTACCAACGCCGGTAGGGCTGTAGTCGAATTGGTTGATACCGCTGTTCACGTTCATGGTAAGCGTAAGCTTATCATCAAGAGCTTTTTGCGTTGCCACAATGCGGCCGATGTATTTTTTGTACTTCGAGTTGATAACAATACCTGTTTGGTTGATGGCCGTTAACGATGCACGGTAATTAAACTCGTTGGCACCGCCGCCAAAAGATAGTGTATGGTTTTGCGTTACGCCGTTGCGGGTAAGCAGGTTAAACCAATCGGTATTAGAGCCGTGGTTGGCTGAGGCATCTACACCTTGTGCCTGTGCCTGTGCGGTCCATTGTTCGGCTGTTAACAGTTTCAGCTTGTTGGCGATCACATCCAATGATGTATTCTCGGCATACTCCACGCTTGTTTTACCGGCCGTGCCTTTTTTTGTAGTTACGATGATAACACCCGGCGCACCGCGCGAACCATAAATGGCGGTTGCCGAGGCATCCTTCAATACGTCGATAGAGGCGATCTCGCTTGGAGGGACCTGGTTCAGCAGGTCCATGTTACCCTGTATACCATCCACAACAACCAGCGGGTCGTTACCGCCCTGTAATGATGTGATACCACGGATACGGATAGTTGGGGCTACACCCGGCTCGCTGCCTACCTGGGTAATGTTCACACCGGCCGCTTTGCCATCCAACTGCTGTAAAGGGTTGGTAACTGCACCGGGGTTAAGGTCTTTAGCGCCAACGGTTGATACCGAACCCGTAAGGTCTTTTTTCCTCACGGTACCGTAACCTACAACTACTACTTCGTTAAGCGAGCGGGCGCTGGGGTTCAAGGCGAACTTTGCAGGCTGATCTGCCGATATAGTCTTCTCCAGCGCATCAAAGCCCACAAAGTTAACGGTAATGGTTAAGGTTTGTAGGTTGCTGTTAGCGATGCTGAAAGCACCATCTTTATCGGTAACGGTAGTTGCTCCGGTTTCTTTAACGGTTACCGTAGCGCCGGGTAGCGGCAGGTTACGCTCATCTACAACTGTACCGCTAAAGCGTGCCTTTTGGGCAAAAGTTGTTAGGGTACAAAGAAGGAATAGCACAGACAGGCCGTACTTAAATAAGTAAACTTTGTTCATAGAAAATTGGTTTTAATAATTGGTTTGATAACCTTCTGATTGGGTCAGCGCGGCTTATTCAAATATAGATGGGCGCCAATGCTGAAAACAACGGCGCGGAAAAGCGATATTAAAAAAAATAGAAATTGAATTAATTTAAATAGTTAATAATCAATTAATTGCAAATTATCCGCTTGAGGTTTTATATAGATAATTGCAAGCCGCAGATGAGTAAAACAGGCATATTTCAGGCTAATTTTATCTGAAAAGATGCTGCTTTGAAAGTGAGAAAACAGCGTAAATATCCGTCCGGAGGGTTGATACTCATGATTTTTGAGCACAATTGCCATTAAAACCCGATACTGAAGGTTGCGGTTGGTTTTTGTGGCAATTTTCTTCTATTTCAGGTTAAAAATGAATCGCCAGCCAAACTCGCCTCCTGAACAGTTCATATTTTAAATGGACATTTAATCATTTTAAATATCTATATATCAATAAGTTAAAATTATATTTCTCAATTAATTTTCTATATCACTCTTTCTCGCCCTTGTTTTTAGGCTCGCCGAACGGTTGATTTGCGTTGCGCTTGTTATAGCGCGACCAATTTTAACCATGCATCCTGCAAAAATTTCATGCTCAGTGGGTCGGCCCATGAAGTTTAAGCTGCTGCATCTAACAAAACAGAAATGAAAAAAAACGTACTCCACTTATTTTTACTGAGCGCCGCCCTGCTGTTACAATTATCTAACGCCGGCGCACAGGATGCTACTGCTCCCAAACAATACGGCAAACCCTTCGCGGGCGTGCCCGACAGGCGCGATGTAACGCTTTACCAGGTAAACATGCGCACCTTCGGTAAAAACGGCGACCTGAAAGGCGTTACCGAACGGCTGGATTCTATCAAAGCATTAGGCGCCAATGTGGTTTACCTGATGCCTGTTTATCCGGTTGGGAAACTGAAAGCCGTAAACTCGCCTTATTGCATAAGCGACTACCTTACGGTAAGCCCGGAATTTGGCACCCTTGCCGACCTGCGCCAACTGGTTGATAAAGCGCACAGCCTTAAACTGGCCGTAATGCTCGATTGGGTGGGCAACCACACCGCTTTTGACCACCCCTGGACCAAAAACAAAAACTGGTACCTGCAGGATAGCACAGGCAATATACTTAGCCCTCCAAACACCGGCTGGCGCGATGTAGCGCAATTAAATTATAAGAATGCCGACATGCGCCGCGAAATGATCAAAAGCATGAAATATTGGGTACTTGCTGCCAATATAGATGGCTTCCGCTGCGATTTTTCTGATGGCCCGCCATTCGATTTCTGGAAGGAAGCCATTGATACCCTAAAACGCATCCCCAACCACAAACTGCTCATGCTATCCGAAGGCGGACGTGCCGACCATTACAAAGCAGGCTTTGATTACAATTTCGGCTTCAACTTTTTTGGCAACCTGAAGCAAGTGTTCGAGCATGGTCGTTCGGTATTGTCGATAGATAGCCTGAATGCCGTTGATGCCAAAGCAACTGCCGACGGGCAGCAAATGGTACGCTACACTACCAACCACGATGTAAATGGTTCCGACGGTACGCCGCAGCAATTATTCGGCGGGCAAAACGGCTCCATGGCGGCGTTTGTGGTTATTGCCTATATGCAAAGCATCCCCATGATCTACAACGGGCAGGAAGTAGGCACGCCTTACCAACTGGTTTTCCCCTTCACCGAAAAGAAAGTAGATTGGAGCCTGAACCCGGCTGTAACCGCCGAGTATAAAAAGATCATCGCTCTGCGGAACAGCAGCAAAGCTATTCGCAGGGGGAAATTAACTTCGTATAGTAGTGTGGATGTTTGCGCCTTTACCAAAGAAGATGGAGGCGAAAAAGTATTTGTATTGAGTAACCTGCGGAATAAAGCGGTTAGCTATACCGTGCCTTCAGCATTGGTTAATGCAAAGTGGAATAATGCTTTTAATGGTTCAAAAACGAATGTTGGTGCTGCCATAAGTTTGCAACCCTATGAGTATTTGGTGCTGAAGAATTAAAGATATCGCTTCGTCGCTCCCGAAAGCGTCCCCGCTTGTGGGCACGAGGACAGGTAACCACAATGTAGTTTCGCGCATACCGACGCCGTGGATCTGCATTGTGGCTAACCTTTGTGGTTACCTTGCATGCGGACCACAAGGGAGGCCCCTTGCGGCAGCGAAAATCCATCTTCAGATTTGACAACTTTTAAAAAGTTGTCAAATCTATTCGTGTACAACAACCACCATGTCATCGATGAGCACGCGGGGAGGAAAGAGCGGGAGAGCGAAGAGAAAACTTCGACGAAATGCATTACCGCATTATGCGACCGCTTAGCATTGCCGTTAAACTTTGTGGTTACTTTGCATGCGGACCACAAGGGAGGACCCTTGCGGCAGCGAAAAGCCATCTTCAGATTTGACAACTTTATGTCTTCGCAGGGTCTCTCGATAGAGGACCCTGCGTGCGTTTATGGCTCTCCGTTCTCCCTAAAACTTCATGTACTCCGTAAACACCTGCTGCAAAAAGGCTTTGCCTAATAGCAGTGCCTCGTCGGTTTGGGCTTGGGGCGCTTTGGGGTTTTTAACGAAGTTTACGCGGGCGCCGGCATTATCGTATGATACTGCCTGGTTGGGCAGCATAAAGCCCATACCATTATCCCAATCAAAAAAAGCAAAAGGTTTACTGTAGGGGTTTAATAGGTTCTTCGACCATTTAAATTCTTTGTGCGGAATATCCATTTGTGCCAGCAGCGTTGCAGCAAGGTCTACCTGGTTACCCAGTTTTTTAACGTGCGTGCCCCGATATTCGGGTTTTATGGCACCTCCAAAAAACAGGAAGGGGATATGGTATTTGCGTGGTTCGTAAGGTTCGGCACGGTCAAGCGGCAGGCGGTGGCCATGGTCGGCAACTAAGATGAAAAGCGTGTTGGCATACCAGGGCTGTTTTTTTGCCTCGTCGAAATATTCTTTCAGGCTCAGGTCGGTATAATAGGCCGTGCTGCGGAACTTGTTGGGCAGGTCCTCACCGGGGAACTGCGGTTTCATGGGCACCTCGAACGGTTCGTGATTGCTCAGCGTTTGTATATAGCTGAAGAAAGGCTGCTGTTGCTTGCCCAGGTATTTTACGTTGCGTTTTAGTACGATGTCATCATGAGCCCCCCATTTCGAGTTCATCTCCTTTTCGGCAAAGCTGAATTTATCAACCATGCCATCAATATTATGGCTGAGCAGGTAGGCCTTAAAATTCATAAAGTTGGCATCGCCGCCGTAAAAGTAAGAGGTACGGTAGCGCTTCTCTACCAGTACATCGCTTATGGCGGGCAGGCGTTCCTGCTTGGTGTTATCAACGATCATGGTGCGCGATGCCTGCGAAGGGAAAGCACTCAGGATGGCAATGATGCCCTTATCGGTACGGTCGCTGGCGGCGTAAACGCTATCGAATAAAACGCCTTCCTTAATAAAATCCTCAAAATTGGGTGCGTCGCCTTTTTCGCCACCCAGTGATTCTATCACATCGGCAGTAAAGCTCTCTAACTGAATAATGACGATGTTGGGCCTGTCGGTATTCAGGATATGCACCGTGGTATCTTTCTGCACCGCGTACATACTGTCAACCAGTTTGGTTGCCTCTTCCGGCGGCATAAATAAGTAGGGGTTACTCTGCGTTTTCAGGCTCTCGAAGGTGTTTTGCAACAGGTTCCACTCGGTATTAAGGGCTCCCTGGTTAAGGATAGGACGTTCCGAAAAATAAACCGTACTCTGGCTGATAGGCACCAACTGGATACCACTGCGCACAATAACGAAGTTGATGCCGAACAACAGCAGAAACAACAACGACTTTGCCCAAACCGGTGCTTTTGGTTTGCGAAAGTTATAGTCGATAATAAAGTGCGATAACACAATGCCTATAGTGAACAGAACAGCGCCAATGGCCAAACTAATTCCGATAGGCGAGGAGCCCGTTGATGCCACGGCTTCGGTAGGTGAATTTGCAGCATTGGCAAAAACGCGGAAGTTTACCTTGGTGCCCCATTCCCGGAATATGTTGAAGTTGAGTATGGTAATAAGGCAGATGAGGAAAAGCATAAAATACACATACACCCGCAACCAAACAGGTTTGATATGGTATTTAGTGAACCAGTTTACGCCGAACACCAACAAGGGGATAAGTGCAATGTACCCCGCTGCCGACATATCCATCCGCAAACCGTAAACAAAGGTTTGGAAGATATCGTAAGCGCTGCTGCCTGCAAATTTTTCCTGGAAGTACAGCTCGAATACCGCGCGGGTTATCCAGGCAAATACGATCCAGAAAAGCAGGAAACGGCAAAAACTAAAAAGGCTTTTTAACATCGGGGTACAAAAGTACGCTATTTAAAGCGGATGTTAAAAAGCCGTTAAATTAAAGGAGTGTGCTGGTGTTATTTAGCTTTTAATAGCCTCCAGTACCTCGCATAACTTATCCAATTCCTCATCGGTATTATAATAATGTACCGATGCCCGAACAATGCTTTGCAGGTGGTTTTTGTTCATGTAAATGGGGGTAGATATGGTTTTGGCTATGGACACATTAACGCCCCGCTCCGCCAGTTTACTTTTTATAGTTGCTGCATCAAAGCCCTCTACCGAGAAGGTAACTATGCCGCATTGCTCGGGGCCAAAATCGTGCACGGTTACGCCATTAATGGCACTTAGTTTTCGGCGCAGGGTATCAGCAAGGTATTGTATGCGTTGCCATATCCTGTCTACCCCAATGTTCAGGGCGTATTCAATGGCTTTGCCGAGGCCGAGGGTTAGGGCGCGGTTCTTCTCGTAAAGCTCAAAGCGGCGGGCATCGGGGCGGGGTTTAAAATCAGTTTCGCTTACCCATTCTGCCGATGCGCTGTCCATCAGTATCAATTTTAAACTATCCTGCACCTCTTTCCGTACAAATAAAAAGCCGGTGCCACGAGGTGCTCGCAGGTATTTGCGGCCCGTAACCGATAACATATCGCAGCCTATCTCCTGCACATCTACAGGTATATGTCCGGCGCTTTGGCAGGCATCAACCAAATACAAAACACCGTGCTTGCGCGCTATTTTACCTATCGCTACTATCGGCATCATGCCGCCTGCTGTGGAGGGGATGTGTGTAACAGCTATCAATTTGGTTTTGGCAGATATCAACCCCTCCAAAGCTTCGAGCGAGAAATTGCCTTGCTCATCATTCGGCACCACTTTAAATACTACGCCATGGTTCTTCTGCACATTCAGGAAACCCATCAGGTTGGTAACATACTCCATTTCGGAGGTGATCACCTCGTCGCCGGGTTTAAAACCTATGCCGTTGAACAGCAACCCCCAGCCCACGCTGGCGCTTTCTACTATGGCAACCTCTTCTTTGCGTGCATTGATCAGGCGTGCTATCAGATCATAAGTATTATCTAAGGCCGGTTGATATTTAGCCTCGGTTTCGTAACCACCCCAAAGTGCTTCTTCTTGTAGATAGTTTACTACGGTATCTACAACCACATCGGGCGGGAGGGAAGCACCTGCGTTATTGAAATGGATAAGCTTGGCGGTGCCCCGGGTTTCGGCGCGGTATTGTTGTATTTCCTGTGGGGTTAATGGCGTTGTACTCATGCGGATCGTTTTATTATTTACAAAGAAAGGTAACCCGGCTATGGCAAAACAGATGCAGAATTATTAATTTTGAGCATAACAGATTTGCCATGGCCGCCCTCCCCGCTTTTAAAGATGACGATTTTTTATACGAAAAAATAGCCCATCGTTTCCGCACGCAACTACAGCAGGGTTTGCTGAAACCCGGCGATAAGCTCCCATCGGTACGAGCGCTCAGCAGCGAACAGGGCATAAGCCTGAGCACCGCTTACAAGGCTTATGTTGAATTAGAGAACATGGGCATCATCGAAGCTCGTCCCAAATCGGGCTACTACGTAAAATTCTCGCCGCATAAATTCAGTACCCCGCCGGCCGTTAAGCCTATGGTGAAGCATGTTGCCGTGGCCAGCGTTACCGATATGATAGCCATGGTATACCAAAACATACCCGAGGAAGGTGTGATGCGGCTGTCGCGCTCTGCACCGCCGCCCAACCTCATTCCATTGGCTAAGCTCAATAGATCGATGATGGAGGCTATCCGCAAAAGCAGCGATGGTAACAGCAATTACGATAGCCTGCAGGGCAACCAGGCCCTACGTAAGCAGATAGCCAAACAGGCATTTAATTGGGGAGGCAGCATTAGTGCCGATGATGTGGTTACCACGCAAGGCTGTATGGAAGCGCTGGTGTTTTGCCTGCGCGCGGTTACACAACCCGGCGATACCGTTGCCATAGAAAGCCCTACCTACTTCGGTATTTTTAATGTGATGCTAAGCCTCGGGCTGAAGGTGCTGGAGATCCCTGTATCGCCCGAAGATGGCTTGGATATTGCCTACCTGGAACGCGCCATGGAAACCGTCGACTTAAAGGCCTGCCTGTTCGTAACCAATTTTAGCAATCCCGTAGGCAGCTGCATGCCTATAGAGAATAAACGCAGGCTGGTGCAATTGCTTACTCAAAAGCAGATACCACTTATAGAAGACGATATTTACGGCGAGATACATTTCGGCAAAACACGCCCGCATACCTGCAAAAGTTTCGATACCGAGGGTTGGGTGATGCTGTGCTCCTCGGTATCTAAATCGCTTGCGCCGGGCTACAGGGTAGGTTGGTGCATTCCCGGCCGTTTTAAAGAGCAGGTGCTGAATGCCAAAATGGTACACACCATTAGCTCGGCAACGCCAACGCAGGCAGCTATTGCCCTGTTTTTCGAGGCCGGCCGGTACGATCTGCACATGCGTAACCTGCGCCGTGCCCTGTACACGCAATGCCTGCGCTATATGCAAGGTATTGCCGAACACTTTCCCGAGGGTACAAAAGTAAGCAGGCCGCAAGGTGGCTATGTTTTGTGGGTGGAGTTAGATAAAAGCATTAACGCTTTCGAATTATACAAACTGGCCATACAGCAAAACATCAGCATTGCGCCGGGGCAAATATTTAGCACCGATGCCCGTTTCAGTAATTTTATCAGGATAAGCTTCGGCTTGCCCTATGATAGCGCTATCGACGAAAGTTTTCGGGTTTTAGGGGTTTTAATTAATGACCTTACGCACAAAACGATACAATTTTAACTTTAATCATACTTAGTCTAAATAAGCTTTTTATATTTGCAGCCTTATTAAGCCCCATGCAATTAAAAAAGTTTACTTTTCTAAGCCTCTTATTGTCTTTATTTTACCTGGTGCCGGCATCGGCGCAGGTACTCACATAGGAGGACTTCTTGGCTGGCGGGCAAGAGTGGCGTACCCCGCCGCTGTGGGGCATAGGCCTTACCCAAAAGGTGAACGGGCATACCAACTTTTTGCATGATGGCCGCGCCCGCAACCTGCTGGAGGCCGTAATGTGGCACGGCGGCGAAGCCCAGGCTGCACGCGATAAGGTAAACAGCATGCCAAAGGCCGATCGCGATGCACTGGTGGCATTTTTAGAGTCGTTATAATTTATTAGTTATCAATATTAAAGGGGTAAAAAAGAAATTTTTTACCCCTTTGCTGTTATGATTGGCCTGTAACTACCGTACTGTTTATCGGTACAAAAGGCGGGTTTACCGATAGATGATTCTAAACCTGAGTGTAATGCCCGTTTTTTATACCCTTAAAACAGCTTACACACGTAATGAAAAAACGCTCTACCATCAGTAATTTCCTTTTTATTTTGATTGCGGTTGCTTTTGCCGCCTGCTCAAAAAAAGCCGACGATACATCACTTACTCCCACGCTAATTACTATACCGGTTGTGGTTGATGCCGCAGGTACAACGGCCATGACCGGCGGATACCTAACAAGCGGTTTAGCCACTACCTATGGCGTGGTTTACAGCAGCAGTAACCACACGCCAACAGCTAATGACAAAAGTACTTCCGATACGGTTATTTATGGTTCTTACGTAAGTAAAGTAACCGGGCTTACCCCCAACACCACTTACTACTTAAGGGCCTACGCAACTTATCTCGACAATACCTCGTATGGCAACGTGATAGAGTTTAAAACCGGGGCCGATATGTCTAACGCGGGCGCAACGGTAAGCACCTTTGCGGGCCAGCTTGCAGAAGGTTTCCTGAACGGGAACGGTACAGCCGCATTGTTCTCGCACCCAATGGGTTTGGCTACAGATGCCGACGGGAATGTGTACGTTGCCGATTCGTTCAATTCGGCCATTCGTAAAATAGCTACCGATGGTACGGTAACTACCGTTGCAGGTACAGGTGCCATAGGTTTAGTGAATGGTAGCGCGGCAACGGCCAAGTTTTATGCCCCATCGGGCTTGGTGCTTGATGCAACAGGCAATATTTATGTAGCAGACAGGGGCAATAACGTTATCCGTAAAATTACCCCGGCAGGCGAAGTTACTACGCTGGCAGGCAACGGTATAGCCGGTTATGCCAACGGCACCGGTGCTGCTGCAACTTTTAACACGCCAACAGGCATTGCTATTGATGCCACCGGTAACCTCTTCGTAACCGATTATGGCAATAATATCATCCGCAAAGTTACCCCGGCGGGTGTGGTTACAACTATTGCCGGAAGCCGCACTGCTGCTTATGTTGAAGGCACAAGTACCAAAGCAAGCTTTAATAAACCAACCGGCATAGCGCTTGATGCTACAGGCAATATTTACGTTACCGAGGCGCTAAGCCACTCTATACGCGTTATAAATGCAGATACACTGGTTACTAACTTTAATGGTAGTACCCTGGGCAATAGTAAGGTAACTTCGTGGTTGGGTAGCCCTAATGCTATCGCCATTGATGCTTCGGGCAATTTTTGGATAACCGATGCTGCCGGTCGTATCCTCAAAATTGATGCGGATAGAAAATTTACTGTGCAAGCCGGCGTATCCGGCACCACCGGTTCTGCTAACGGCGTAGGTGCAGCGGCCTTATTTAATAACCCTACAGGCATAGCTGTTAGTAAGAGCGGTAGCGTATACGTTGCCGATTATGATAACAACCTCATACGTAAGTTAAATTAACACAATAGTGTATTTTATACGTTAGGCTAAACTTTATATATAAAACCTCGTTATTATATTTGCCTTGCCCTGCTTTGCGGGCAGGGCAAATTTTTTTGCCTATGAATGGTTTCTTACTAATTTTCGAGGACAGGATAAAAACTTTTTGGGAAGAGGACATGCCCGAAGCCAAAGTGCAAGAGTTGCTGAACGATATACTGGTGTATGCCAACTCCAACCCCGAAGGCTTTAAAAAAGAATTGGCTGAAGTGCAGTTCGATTATGTATTGCAGCCCTTACCGGTAGTATTAGAAGCACTTGCCAAAGACAGCGACCGCTGGGGCCAGTTTTATGTAGACATGCTGGAGATAATACTGGAGCGTACCAAAAAAAGCCGCCGACCGCAGGATATTGTAGATAACCTGATAGAGTTTGCCCACATAGAAACCCACCCCAAGCAATTTGTGAAGGACATTGCCAGGCGCCTGCAACAGGAGCTTACCAACGATAACCTATATACCAAAGCTGCGGCCATATCCATGCTTCCGCATTATTTGGATAACCCAGTGGTAGAAGATAAGGGCCCTATTTTGCACGAACTGCAAAATAAACTCAAAAACCCGAAGTGGGAAATACGTTACCTTGCGTATATATCGCTGAAACCCAATAAGCTGCCAAAAGGCTATAGGTTACCCTTTAAAGACAAGTTTTTGCGCATGTACCGCGGTAGGCCACTCACTTTCTAACTTCTTCCATTTATACCTCTGTATGTCATGGCTGTGTCATGATGTAAATTCTACTGTTTTCGTTTAAAGAAGAATCGCTGTAAACTATTATTTAAAACCGTTCGGGTTTAGAGTTTATAGCTCTGCTATAGAAGTGTATTTTTTACACATAGCCGCTGCCGCGACATTTTTGAGGCGGATTTTACTTTTAGGTAAAATTAATTTTCTAAAACGAGGGATTGTCTGTTTTATCGGGTTAATGGTGCTAAACCGACTGTAATTTTTATCCGTAATTGCATGCGAACGTATAAAAATTAACCGGCTTATGCCATAACACGAGTATTCACTAATGAAAAAAACAATTATCTTATCGGGGCTTTCCCTATTGTTTTCGCTCCCCCTTTTAGCGCAAAACATTTTTACAGCCATCGAAGCTAAAGACGTTGCTTCCGTTAAATTCCTCTTGAGCAAAGGAATTGACGCTAACACCAAAGACGAGCAAGGTGCAACCCCACTTATGAATGCCGCCAAAACCGGCCAGGAACGCATTGTACTATTATTATTGCAACGTAACGTAGATGTTGATGCACAGGACAAAGATGGTAACACTGCCCTTATTTTAGCTTCGGCACAAAAAGGCCAGGAAGATATGCTGAACCTGATCGTTCACCATTACCCTAAACTGGATGCAAAAAACAACGAAGGTACTACTGCAATTATCGCCGCTGCAAAAGCAGGCAACGCCGCAACCGTAGCCTATTTAATGAAATACGGCGCCAGCACCCAGGCAAAAGATAAACAGCATAAAGCTGCCATTGATTATGCCCGCGAGCAAAACAACACCGAATTGCTTGCTGTGCTAAATAACAGCGAAGCCACCGGCAACACAACCGGTAAATAAGGCTTTAAATTCCCCCGAAGCGTTAAGCGGGCTGCAGCAATGTGGTCCGCTTTTTTTGTTAGCTTATTTACTACCAGTTATCCTGCCTTATATCGTATCGGTCCAGGTAATTATCGCGGGTGGGTTCTTCGTTGTAAGCCAGGTAGTATATAAAGCGGTTATTTTTATCTATACCGGGCATTAGTTTGGCAATGGCTTTGCGTATAAGCAGGTTTTCTTTCTCAATAGCTGCCGTATTTTTTATGTTAATTTTGGTGATGTAAGTTAGTTGTGGGAAATTTCCTTGCCGGGTAAGCTTGTTACTGAAGCTTACCAACCTTACGCCGCCGGGCACATCATCAATAGCTATGGGGTATTTATACTTTTTGTTTGCCTCGCCGCTAACCTTATCTAAAAAACTGTAAGCCTCTTTTTCGTTATCATATACCCAGGCATCAGTTGGCCTAAAACAGGCCACGGCCAGGTTGGCATTATTCACGGCATCAAATAATTGGCCTGCTGCGTATTGCTTTTTAGCATCCAGGTAAAGTTGCTGCCCGGTTTTTCCGTTATAACCGTAGGGCTTCATATCCATAAAGCATATCTTCCAGCCGTAATTGTATTTGGCAAATACCAGCGTTACCATTTGTTTATTGGGCACATCTTTTTGGGCTGGTACCCACATGGTAAAATACATTTCGCGAGCCACAGCAGGGTAAAACAGGCTGTACGCATTTACATCTTTCAGCCCCGACCGAATGGTGTCGCGCTCAATATATTTGTTTTTAACGTAGTATTCGTCCAGCCGGGCAAAGCTATCCACCACCATGGCGTGCCCCATGTTGCGCACACGGGCATCGGTAGCGTTATCCTCTATCATCTCTTTAGAAAGCAGGTTGGTAAGCGATTTGGTGTCGCCTTTTTTGATGAAGTCGATAGCCTTGTTGTTCATCTTCTGCATATCCTCGCGCGTGCCGCTGCTTATGTCGTTATTCTTTTTGTAGCCCGGACCGCCACAGCCCAACGTGATAAATATTGAAAAGGCCAAAACAAGGCACAAGCGCGAATTAGGGGATAGGATTTTCATTGCACTAATTTAATTAATATGCGCTAATACCATAAGGGCATGTATAAATAAAATTCGCGCCGTAACTTAGCAGCCATGGCAGATCAAAAGCAGGGCATTTTTAACAGGGGGAATATTATTAATGCCATCATTATTATAGCACTGTTAGTGGTGGTGTTTGTGCCCTCGGCAAAAGCGCTGCTCATCCGCGGGTTAATGGGTGTAGGGTTTTTCCGTGCGGATGTATCAGAGCAAAAGCCCGTAGCGGTGATGAGCGATATTGCCTTTCGCGATGCTGCCGGTAAGCCGTTCAACTTAAGCGGATTGAAGGGCAAAGTAGTGTTCCTTAACTTTTGGGCCACCTGGTGCCCACCCTGCCGTGCCGAAATGCCATCGATAAACGACCTGCACCAAAAACTGAAGGCCGATACCAATATTGTTTTTATTATGGCAGATGCCGATGGGGAACTGGATAAATCGGCAGCGTTTATGAATAAGTACCAATATAGCTTACCCGTGCACGAGATAACAGGCAACGTACCCCAAACCTTTTACGGCGGTGCACTACCCACAACACTCATATTTGATAAAACAGGTGCACTGGCCTTTAAGCACGAAGGCATGGCCAATTACGATACCGGGGAGGTGGAAGAGTTTTTGAGAAAACTGGCTAATTGATTTTTACCGCAGAGAACACAGAGGTTACGCGGAGGTTCACAGAGCCTGTGTAGCTGTTAAGTTTATCACGAAAAGGCGCCAAGTTGCTAATGGAAGTCTGAACATTTGGTTTTTATTGAATTTTGCAAACCTTTTAACCACGTGCAAATCTCTCTGTGAACCTCTGCGGCACCTCCGCGAACTCCGCGGTTAATAGCCACTATAAAATAAAGCTATTTTTTCACAACTTTACTTCAACCAACTCCCAATTACATGAAAGTTTTCAACCTCGTATTTGTATTCCTTTTTATTGTTTTTGCTGCCCTGCAATACAACGACCCTGACCCTTACATTTGGGTGCCTATTTATCTGTATAGCGCTGCGCTTTGCTATTTTGCCGCGCAAAAAAAGTTTTACCCCAAAGCCTACCTGCTGGGTTTAATAGTTTATGGTGCCTACGCCATTTACTTATTTTTTGATAAAACCGGTGTTATAGACTGGGTGACCGAGCACAACCACGAAAGCATGGTACAAACCATGAAGGCCGAAAAACCCTGGATAGAAGAAAGCCGTGAATTTTTCGGGCTGGTGATACTGATAGTAGTTATCGCCGTGAATTGGGTATACATGAAGAAAGTACAGAAAGCTGCCTGAACTCGAATTAGTAATGCGGATGTAATTTGCCCGGCATTGCGCAACATTCCTCCCTTTATATCCGTCCCCTATATAAATACATTATATATACCATGAAATACAGAAATTTAGGAAATACTGATGTGCAGCTTTCGGCAACGGGTTTGGGTTGCATGGGCATGAGCCATGCTTACGGCGAGCCCGACGATGCCGAATCGATAGCTACGCTGAACCTGGCGCTTGAACTGGGTGTTAACTTTTGGGATACAGCCGATGTTTACGGCAACGGAGCTAACGAAAAGCTGATAGCAGAAGTACTAAAACCCAATCGCCAAAAAATATTCCTGGCCACTAAGTTCGGTTTCAGGGCCACGCCCGATGGTAAACTTAGCACTTTTGATGGTTCGCCGGCATACATGAAAACCGCTGTAGAGGCCAGCCTGAAACGCCTGCAAACAGATGTGATAGACCTGTACTACGCTCATCGCATAGACCCTAATGTACCTGTTGAAGAAATGGTAGGTGCCATGGCCGACCTGGTGAAGGAGGGCAAGGTACGTTACATTGGCCTTTCGGAAGCATCGGCAAATAGTATACGCCGTGCGCATGCCGTACACCCCATAGCCGCCCTGCAAAGCGAATACTCACTGCTCACGCGCGATGTGGAGGCCGAGATATTGCCGGTTTGTAAAGAGTTGGGTATATCGTTCATTCCTTTTAGTCCGCTTGCGCGCGGGTTGGTTACCAATACGCTTAACGTGTCCGAACTGAAGGAAGGTGATTTCCGCAAGACGTTGCCGCGTTACCAGCAAGATCATGCCGGTAATAACGAAAGCCTGGCGCAGGGCTTTGCAGATATTGCCGCAGGAGTTGGTTGCTCGCCTGCACAATTGGCAATTGCTTGGGTACTGGCGCAGGGCGATAACATTATCCCCATCCCCGGAACAAAAAAACGCAAGTACCTGCAGGAGAATGCCGGCAGTGTGGATGTGGTATTAAACGCAGAAACACTTTCAAGCATAGAAGCCTTGCTGAAGAAATTCCCCGATACCGGCGACAGGTATAACGAAGGAAATAAAAAGTTTGTGGATAGAAGTTAATGAACACTAATTTCACGAATTGGA
Source organism: Mucilaginibacter pedocola (assembly GCF_002013915.1). Taxonomy (GTDB): domain Bacteria; phylum Bacteroidota; class Bacteroidia; order Sphingobacteriales; family Sphingobacteriaceae; genus Mucilaginibacter; species Mucilaginibacter pedocola. Next base: position 128,950 of record NZ_MBTF01000039.1, on the reverse strand, counting down.
TCGAATGACACGAATCTGTTATCATTCAGTACTATTAGATAGCGGCGGTGGGAACACCGCCTTTTTTGTATTTTTATTTTTAAAGTTTTCAGTCTCTATTGTCCAATCCGGCAAAACTCATTTGTTATTGAGGTATAAACATTAATTCAATAACATTTAAATTTAAAACTATGAACGAGTACGCATTAATTATGAGGCACGAAGACGGCAGCAAAATTGCATCGCCCGAGCAAATGCAGGCCTGGATGAAACAAACTATGGATTGGATAGGCGGCATTGCGGTCAAAAATAAATTTGTAGGAGGCACAGGTTTACCATTTGATGGTGCAAGTGTGGTAGGCCGCGGCGGCCTGGTAACCAACGGGCCCTTCGGCGATATAAAAGAAACTATCGGCGGTTTTATTACCGTCCGTGCCGAATCGTTGGAAGAAGCCATCGAGTTTGCCAAAGGCTGCCCCGTATTGCAGGGCGAAGGTAATACGGTAGAGGTTAGGCGCATTGCCAAAAACGACGGTACGCATTAATTAAGAATATCGAATAATGAATACCCAACATCGAATGATGAAGTGGCGGATATCTGCTTTTTACTTCATTGTTCGATATTCAGCGTTCGGTATACGTTATTAATTCCTCAACCATGCAAAACGAGCTTATCCCGCATCTTTTCCGTACCGAGTTCCGCAAGATCACGGCGGTGCTATGCAAGTTGTTCGGTATAGAGAATGTAAGCATTGCCGAAGATATAGCCGGCGAAACCTTTTTGGCCGCGCTGGAAACCTGGACCTATAAAGGCCTGCCCGAAAACCCTACAGCGTGGCTTTATACCGTTGCTAAAAACAAGGCAAAGAACGTGCTGGCCAGGAACGATCTGTTCCAAAATAAAATAACACCCCTTGTACAGTCCGGCACATCCGATAATTACTTGCCGGAGATAGACCTATCGCCGCAAAACATTGCCGATAGCCAACTGCAAATGCTCTTTGCCATATGCCACCCTGTAATACCGACAGAGGCACAGATAGGGCTGGCATTGCGCATCCTTTGCGGTTTTGGGATAGAGGAAATTGCCACGGCCTTTTTATGTAACAAGGAAACCATCAATAAACGACTTTATCGAGCCAAAGAGAAGCTGCGTACGGAAAATGTGGCTATTGAATTTCCGCCGGAAGCAGAAATTACCAAGCGCTTACAACCGGTACTTACTACATTGTACCTGTTATTTAACGAGGGCTATTATTCGGAAAGTAACAACGAGTTACTGCGCAACGATCTGTGCCTGGAAGCCATGCGCCTTGCCCAAATGCTGCTGGACTATCCGCCCACCAACCTGCCCGCGGTAAATGCTTTGCTGGCGCTTATGTGTTTCCATGCCTCGCGTTTTGAGGCACGCAAAGGTGATAATGGGCAAATGATACTATACCACGACCAGGACGAAAACCTTTGGAACCGTGAACTGATAGCCAGGGGTGCCATGCATTTGAACCGGGCTTCAGTAGGAGAGCATTTTTCGAGGTATCACCTGGAGGCGGGGATAGCGTACTGGCATACCATTAAAACTGATACGGCAGAGAAGTGGGAAAACATACTGCACCTGTACAATCATTTGTTAGCGCTGGAATATTCTCCGGTGGCCGCACTAAATCGTACCTACGCACTGGCAAAAGTACAGGGCAATGAAATAGCGATTGCCGAAGCCGAACAACTAAAGCTGAGCAACAGCCCTTATTACTTTACCCTTTTAGGCGAGCTTTATAAAGGTATTGATAACCAAAAAGCGTTGGAGAATTTGCACATGGCGCTAAAGTTGGCCAAAACACAGGCGGATAGGCGGGTGATACAAGTAAGGATAGATATGCTTTAATAGCTCGTTCTCGTCATCTTATCGGTGAAATCAATAAAAATCTGTGAAATCGGTGCCCATAGGGAAAACGGCGTTAATCGGTGGAATCTCCCGTTATCGGTGCAATCGGTGCTAATAATTTAGTAGTTTTGGCGCAAACACGTACGCCATCGTTATGAATCATCCTATTATCCGCACCGGTAAGTTTTTAGTATTAGCAATTGTAGTAGCATTATCAGCATGTGATAACAAGGCCAAACAATCGGCAGAAGAAAAAGCCGACAGTACCAACGCTGCTGCTACCGAACTGCCCGATACCACTAAAGGTAAAACCGGTACGCTGATAGGCGCCTGGCACGATGAGGCCATTAAATCTGAAAAAGGCGAACAGATAGCCTATGAACTCCTCAGCTCGGGCGATAAATTCTACATTCAGGCTATCACCTTTGTAGGCAATAACTTAAAGCTGAACGATACTCCGCCGGTAACCCCATCAGCATCGGAACTAAAAAAAGACGGTGACAAATACCGCAGCGCCGAACGCCCCGAAGAATATTACCTGGTAGATAAAGACGGCGACCTGCTGATATACGACGGCGCCGAAATGGTAGCTAAGTGTAAGAAGCTGATATAACACTAATGGAGTGAACACGAATTGCACTTAATTATTCGAATTGCACAGATCGTGGTGTTTAGGTTTAATGCATTTCTTGCTTCGGGCCAAACTGCTCTATCATGTAAGCATCGGCCGCCTTATCATCCAGCCTTCGTGAATTAAGCACGAAGAAAATGCCTATGGGCCATATGATCAAGCCCCATACAAAACTATCGAAGCCGCCAATTACCCTCTTGCGGCCAATTCGGTAAAATATGTATGCGATGATAAGGTTCATAGATCGTGATTTGGGTTTGGATAAATATAACAATTCGCTGTAGAATAACCCTCTCCAAAAAATTAGTGTTCGCTCAAAACCTTTGCGCCTCTGCGTCTTTGCGTGAAATAACTTCGCCGCTATTACAAACTCTGCGAACCTCCGCGTAACCTCTGTGTTCTCCGCGGTTAAATAGCCAACTCTGCAAACTCACCTGCACTCCTCTTTGTAACAACTTTGTGTAATACCCCAATACAAGTACTTCGCTATTAAACCATCATCCGTAGTCCCCGTCTATCCTTACAAATAACCAAAAAAGGATAAAACAATGAAAAAGATACTATTGATGTTAACCCTGGCACTTGGCATAAATGCATTCGCCCAGGCACAAACCAAACAAAGGCAACACAAAACCCCTGAGCAACGTGCCGAGCGCGTTACCGGTATGCTACAGAAAAAGCTGAGCCTGAACGCAGAGCAATCTGCCAAAGTGAAAACCATTATGCTGGCACAAGCCACCCAAATGGAAAGCCTGAAAGTCAACAAAACCGGCGATAAAAAAGCCAATCGCGAAGCTTTTAAAGCCCAACTGCAAAAAACAGATACCGAGCTTGCGGCAGTGTTTACACCGGAGCAAAATAAAACTTATGCCGACTTTAAAGCTCAGCTGAAAAGCAAGTTTAAAGGCCACAAATTTGGCAAAGGTGGTATGAAAGATCCAGCCAAACGCGCCGACCACATGGCCGGCATGCTGAAAAGCAAACTTAACCTGAGCGATGATCAATCGACCAAGGTGAAAGCCATATTTGCAGCCCGTGCCGCACAGGTAGATAGCCTGAAAGCTAAAAACCCCGGCGACCGCAAAGCCAACCGCGAAGCCTTTAAAGCGCTGAAAGCAGATACCGATAAACAACTGCAGGCAGTATTAAATGCCGATCAGCAAAAAGCTTTTGCCGAGATGAAAGCTAAAATGAAAGAAAGGCACAAAGCACGCAGGGATACATCGGCAGCCCCTGTAAAACAAGGCTAAGAAATTAATTGCCGATACATTGTTAAAGAGAGGCGGGTAAACGATTGGTTTGCCCGCTTTTTTGTTTTGCATCGCAGCCCTTTTCTTCCATAACCCATCGGGATATTTTATGGGTAGCAAGGGTGAAAAGAGTAAAATAACGTTCCAGCGGAACGTTTTATGGTTTAGCGATCATCAATAGGGAAGTTTATCTCTCACCAAGCCATAAACCCACGTTCCCGCAATAGCGCTAAGCAGGGTAACGCTTACCACCAAAAAACCGCCGCCGATCTGCGCGAACAATGGCCCCGGGCATGCGCCTGTTATTCCCCAACCTAATCCGAAAAGCAAACCACCATATACATTACCCCAATGAAATGTTTTCTGCGGGATAACCACTTGTTCGCCACTGATAGTTTTGATATTGAAACGTTTGATAAGCATTATCGAAACCATGGCTACCACAATGGCGCTGCCAATAATGCCATACATGTGGAAGCTTTGCAGGCGGAACATCTCCTGTATCCTAAACCACGATACCACTTCGGATTTGATGAGGGTAATGCCGAACAGCAGCCCCAATAAAAGGAATTTCAGGTTCTTCATAAAGCCAATAAATAAGGGAGTATAAACCAAACCATAACAAAACCGCCCGCCATAAAGCAGCAGGTAGCCACCAGTGATGGCCATTGTAACGATGATATCCCCATAATAGCATGCCCCGATGTGCAGCCTCCGGCATACCGCGTACCAAAGCCAACCAAAAAGCCGCCGATAACCATAAACACAAACCCGCGCAGCGTAAGCAATTGCCCGAAGCTGAAAATATCCTGCGGCAACAGTCCGCTAAAATTGGTAATGCCTTGTTTTTGCAGCAAAGCAGTAGTGGCAGGGTTAATGGCCACCGGGGCAGGCGTAGATAGATAGTTTACGGCTATGAATCCACCCAGTGCAATACCTGCTACAAAGAACAGGTTCCAGCTTTCTTTACGCCAGTCGTATTTAAAAAACGAGATATTGGCAGGCACGCATGCCGCGCAAATATGCCTTAGCGATGATGATATGCCAAAGGCCTTATTGCCAAGTAACAGCAAGGCAGGCACAATAAGCCCGATGAGCGGGCCGGCAACATACCAAGGCCAGGGGTGTTTTAGAAGATCCATGGTAGCAAATATAGTTTTAAGTTCGAAGTCTTAAAGTCCAAGTCCAAAGTCAGGAGTCGAAAGCTGGAAGCTCAGGTTCAATAGTTTTGACTTAAGACTTCTTACTTAAGACTTCCTACTACCGACTTAACACTTTTCCCCCTATCTTAGCCTTTCATATCATATATGGCTTACATTCCACCTCAATTACGTACCGTTAATGTTACCCGCTATGTTACGCCATTGCGCGAGGGCGGGTCGCTGCCGGCTATTGCCGAGGCCGACGACGGTTTTTTATATGTACTCAAATTCCGCGGGGCAGGGCAGGGGCCTAAAGCCCTTATTGCCGAGCTCATAGGCGGCGAAATAGCCCGAACGCTCGGCTTTAAAATGCCCGAACTGGTTTTTGTGAACCTCGACGAAGCCTTCGGCCGAACCGAAGCCGACGAAGAGATACAGGATCTGCTTAAATTCAGCGTAGGGCTTAACCTGGCCCTGCATTACCTGCAGGGCGCCATCACCTTCGATCCAACGGTTACTTTTGTGGAGCCTAAGCTGGCCTCGCAGATCGTATGGCTGGATGCGCTGCTCACCAATGTTGACCGTACCGCCCGCAATACCAATATGCTGATGTGGCATAAAGAACTTTGGCTGATAGACCATGGTGCGGCCCTGTACTTCCATCACAGTATGGATAATTGGGAAGAGCAGTCGTTACGCCCCTTTGTGCAGATAAAAGACCACGTGTTGCTGCGCAAGGCCGAATTTTTAGATGAAGTGGATGCCGAATTTAAAGCGATACTAACGCCGGAAGTGATCAACACCATTGTATCTATAGTGCCCGATGAATGGCTTACCGACAGGTCGTTCGAAACGGAGGACGATCAAAGACAGGTGTATGCGCAATTTTTAAATAAGAGGCTATCGAACTCGAATATATTTGTTACGGAGGCAAAAAATGCAAGGTCGCAACTTATTTGAGTATGCCGTTATCCGCGTGGTGCCCAGGGTAGAACGCGAGGAATTTATGAACGTGGGCGTGATATTGTATTGCAGCAAACAGAAGTACCTAAAGATGGTGTACACGCTGGATAAAGAACGCCTGCTGGCTTTTTTTAAGGATATCGACCTGGAAGTGGTAGAGGAGAACCTGCGCTCGTTTCAGCGTATTGCCAATGGCGGGAATGATGCCGGACCGATAGGTTTGCTGGATGCACCATCTCGTTTCAGGTGGTTAACCGCTACACGTAGCACAGTGGTGCAAACATCAAAGGTGCATCCCGGTTTTTGTATGGACGGCGATGAAACACTGGAACGATTGTTTAAGCAATTGGTGGCGTAAATATTTTAGCCATGAGGAGCATATTTAGCAAAGGGTGGTTTCGGGGCATTTCTTTCCTCATTGTGTTTTTTTTGGTGACCTGCCATTTTGCAGACAGAACAACGCATCCCAAAGGAATTGACAAATTTTATTTGAACAGGGGAGATTGGGATGACTTCGAGATCCCGTTGATAAAACCTTATAAGGCTATCCAATTAAATGGCTTTAAAAATTGGAGCATGAATTTGGAAGTTGACGGAGTTGGTTCGGTTGATAGCATTAAACAAGTAAACGTTGTAAATAATGCCATTATCCTGCGCAGTATAAAAACCTATTACCAGCATCGCGAACCCGATAGGGAAGTTTGGACCGTGGTAATTCCTTCGAAAAAGATTGAGGAGGAGTTTTTAACACATAGAGAATACGTAGCTTACCTTAAAAAGAACGGATTTACAAACGAACCACGATTATTGGATATAGAGCGCGTTGCTGATTACGCTGCCGACTACGATATTATCGACTGGAAAAAAATTAAATAATACTATCAACTAACATATCTCAATCTCACAAACATGAAAACAAAATTCTTACTTATCCCCGTACTGGCCCTGGCGGCCTGCGCGCAACCTGCAGCACAGCAAACGGTGCCTGATGTACCGGTAACGCCTATACAGGGCACCTGGAAACTACTATCGGCACTGCAAATTACCAAAGGCGATACCGTAGTTACCTACCCGGTAAAGGGCCAGGAAGACGAAATGATCAAAGTGATCAACGGCGACCACTTTGCCTTTTTTAAACACGACTTGAAAAAGGGTGGTAAACCAACTTTCGATTCAGGGGCTGGTACCTACACCCTAACCGGCGATGATTATACCGAGAACCTGCAGTACTGCAACTACCGCGAGTGGGAGGGGCATTCGTTCAACTTCAAAGCCAGCTTTAAAGGCGACACGCTTATACAAAAAGGCATTGAGAAGATAGATAGCCTGAAAATAGACCACGAAATAGTGGAGACCTATATTAAGGTAAAGAAATAAAGACGTTTTTGTTCCCCTCTTGAGAGGGGGCGCAAAAGGGAAGAGTGAGAGGAGGGCGGTGTTAAGCTATGCATTACCGGTAAACACACCCCTCCACCCCTCTAAAGAGGGGAACCGCATAGGCCTTTCCGCGTCTAAAATTTCTATGTCCCGTTAGGGACTACCTGTTTGTAGCAATTAAACAAGCCATATTTTGTGCCCCGTTAGGGGTTACCCTTTACCAACTTGCCGAGCCATGCAAAACTGGGGTTGCACCTACGGCGCACAAATATTGTGGGGCTAATTTCTACAAACAGGTAACCCCTAACGGGGTAATTGTGATGTTCAATTATCCTAAAGCCACTACCAATGATCTCTCTAAAATACATCAAAACCTTCGCCCTCGCATTGCTATGCCTTTGCATAACCATCCAAACGCAAGCTCAAAAGAAACCACGATTCCGCGTTATCGCTTTTTACACCGCCAAAAACGATCAGGCACACATCAGCTTTGTGCACGAATCCAATAAATGGTTTCCGCAAATGGCTGCCAAATATGGCTTTGCCTACGATTCTACCAGCAACTGGAGCAACCTGAACGAGGCCTACCTGGCCAAATACAAAGTAGTTCTGTTTTTAGATACCCGCCCCGAAGCGCCGGAGCAGCGTGCCGCATTCGAGAAATATATGAAGAACGGCGGCGGATGGATGGGTTTCCATTTTTCAGCATTTGCGCTTACACCCTCGGATTTTAATGCCGATTGGGATTGGTACCACAACGAGTTTTTAGGCTCGGGCCAGTATGGCAGCAATACCTGGCGGCCAACATCGGCCATATTGCGGGTGGAAGACCGCTCGCACCCGGCTACCAAAAACCTTCCCGAAACTTTCAAGGCATCGCCAAATGAATGGTACCGCTGGGAGAAAGACCTGCGCCAAAACCCGGATATCAAGATACTGGCCTCTATCGATTCCACAAGTTTCCCCCTTGGCACCGGCCCCAAATCGCATGAGATATGGCACAGCGGCTACTACCCCGTAGTATGGACTAACAAAAATTACAAAATGATATACCTCAACATGGGGCATAACGATATCGACTACGAAGGCAAAACTAACCGCGACTTGTCGCACACGCTGGGCAACCCTACCGAAGATAAACTTATATTGGATGCTTTGGAGTGGTTGGGTACCGGAAAAAAGCTCGCCAATAAATAAAAATAAGCTTGCGATTAAGGCGAATTATACCATTTGATGCCGCCTTATAAAACTTACTGATAATTAGTGTTTTGTAATAAAGTATGCTTGTTGTTAAAGCGTATCAAAATTTATGCAATAAACTAATTATCAGTATTTTATGAAATTTTATCTTGTTTTAATTCAACAAAGTTTGATAGATTTGGTTTTCCGTTGACAACGGTGCTAACCAATTATAAACCCTAATGATGAAACAAGTACTCTTTTTAGCGGGATGCGTGTGCTTTTCGGCCGGCGTTTTGGCGCAATCGGCAAAGCCCAAAATGCTTTATTCGGCCGCCAATAAAACGGTGAAGGTATATGTTACCGAAAAAGGCTCGGACAAACGCCTTGCACCCGCGGGTACTTTAACCTTTACAGATAACCCGCAGCCACCCGAAACCGAAACGCTGGTATTTGTAGACCCCACCAAAACTTTCCAAACCATGCTGGGCATTGGCGGCGCGCTTACAGATGCCGTTGCCGAAACCTTTTATAAACTCCCGAAAGATAAACAGAAAGAATTTTTAGCCGCTTATTATGATAAGAATATAGGCATAGGCTACACACTGGCCCGTACCAATATCCAAAGCTGCGATTTCAGCAGCGGTAGCTACAGCTATGTAAGCGATAACAGTAAGGACTTGCATACCTTCGATATAGGCCACGATAGAAAATACCGCATCCCCTTTATTAAAGAAGCTACAAAAGCTGCAGGCGGCAAGCTAACCATGTTCGTTTCGCCCTGGAGCCCCCCGGCTTTCATGAAAGATAATAACGATGTGCTGCATGGTGGCAAACTCAAAAACGAATACGCACAAAGTTGGGCCAATTTCTACGTGAAGTTTATCAAAGCTTACGAAAAGGAAGGCATCCCGGTGTGGGGCCTATCGGTACAGAACGAGCCTATGGCTACCCAAACCTGGGAGAGCTGTAAATACACCGCCGAAGAAGAGCGCGATTTTGTAAAGAACTACCTCGGGCCAACTTTGGCTAAAGGCGGTATGTCCGCAAAAAAACTCATTGTTTGGGACCATAACCGCGACCTACTTTACCAACGCGCCAGCACTATTTTAGAAGATCCCGCCGCCGCCAAATACATTTGGGGCATTGGTTTCCACTGGTACGAGACTTGGACTGGCGCCGGCCAAAATTTTGAGAATACCCGCTTAACGCATGCGACCTTCCCCGATAAGAATTTGATCTTTACCGAAGGCTGTGTAGAGAAATTCGATTTTAACCGCCTTGGCGATTGGGCACTGGGCGAGCGCTACGGCCTATCTATGATGAACGATTTTAACGCCGGCACCGTTGGCTGGACCGACTGGAACATCCTGCTCGACGAAAAAGGCGGTCCTAACCACGTGGGTAACTTCTGCTTCGCACCGGTACATGCCGATACCCGCACTGGCGAACTGATCTATACCAATTCGTACTACTACATGGGGCATTTCTCCAAGTTCATCCACCCTGGTGCAAAACGTATAGCCAGCGCTGCCAGCCGGGATAAACTGCTTTCGACCGCCTACATTAACCCCGACGGTAAACTGGCCGTAGTGGTGATGAACCGCACCGACGAAAAGATAGATTACAGCCTGTGGATAAAAGGCAAAGCCGCCAAAACCACCGCCGAACCGCATTCAATAGCTACGCTCATCGTGCAATAATTTTTTAATATACTAATCAACTAAATCTCTCTCAAATTAGGGCCCGGATAATTTCGGTGCCCTTTTTTTATTTTGGAGGTGATGGTTGTGTGGCTATTTAACCACGGAGTTCACAGAGGCTACACGGAGGTTCGCGGAGGGCCTGTCCTGCGATAACTTAATTACGCAAAGTCGCTAACAAGCAAAAAAACACTATTATCTCTTTAGCCAATTTACAAAGCTCTGTGTATCTCCGCGTAACCTCCGCGCCCTCTGCGGTTGAATCGCCGCTAACCTTCGCCAAAGTATTCTATATTTGCTATTAACCAATCCTCCACCCATGAAACTCTTAAAATGTTTCCTGTTAGCATCTCTATTTTTTATAGCGATCAGTTCGTCGGCTCAAACCAAACGCCTCACGTATTGCAACCCGCTCAACCTCGATTATGGCTACACGCCTTTCGAAAATTTTGCGGCCTGGGGCAAGCACCGCGCTACTGCCGATCCTACCATGACCTTTTTTAAAGGTAATTACTACCTCTTCAGCACCAACCAGTTCGGCTATTGGTGGGCCCCGGATATGCTGCACTGGACCTTCGTTCCCCGCAAATTCGTCCGCCCCTACAACCAGGTAGCCGGCGATGAACTTTGCGCACCGGCTACGTTGGTTTTGGGCGATACCCTGCTGGTCATCGGCTCTACCTACAATAAAGATTTTACCCTGTGGATGAGTACCGACCCTACCCACGATACCTGGAAGGCCGCCAAAGATTACTTTAAAGTAGGAGCCTGGGACCCCGGCATGTTCGCCGATGACGATGGGCGCGTGTACATTTACCATGGCAGCAGCAACACTCTGCCGCTATACGGGCAGGAGATAGACCGTAAAACCTTCGAACCTATTGGTCCTAAAAAGGAGATGATAAAGCTGAACTGGGAACAGCACGGCTGGGAACGCTTTGGCGAGAACAACGACAACGTTTTCCTGACGGGATTTATGGAAGGTAGCTGGATGAACAAGCATAACGGCAAATACTACCTGCAATACGGCGCACCGGGCACCGAGGGCAAAGGCTATGGCGATGGCGTTTACGTGGGCGATAAACCGCTCGGCCCCTTCAAATACCAAAGCCATAACCCCTTCAGTTATAAACCGGGCGGCTTTGCCAAAGGTGCGGGGCATGGTGCTACCTGGGCCGATAAGTATGGCAATTACTGGCACATCAGCACGATGGTGGTGGATGTGAAGAATAACTTCGAGCGCCGTATCGGCTTTTGGCCGGCGGGTTTTGATAATGACGGTATCCTGTACACCAACACGGCCTATGGTGATTACCCGCACTATTTATCATCGGGCAAGGAAGACCACCTGAAAAGTAATTTCACGGGTTGGATGCTGCTGAATTATAATAAGCCCGTGCAGGTATCATCAACCCTTGGTGCTTATGTGCCTAATTTAGCGGTTGATGAGGATATAAAAACCTACTGGAGCGCCAAAACCGGCAACAAAGGCGAGTGGATGCAAACCGATCTGGGCGAGGTAAGCACCGTACGTGCCATTCAACTTAACTATGCCGATCAGGATGCCACTTTTATGGGGAAATCGAAAGGCGTATATCACCAATACCTCATCACCTCGTCGGTAGATGGCAAAACCTGGAAACCACTGGTAGACAAACGCCAAAATAAAACCGATGTACCGCACGATTATGTGGAATTGAAAACTCCTGCCAAAGCGCGTTACCTCAAAATAACCAATTACCGCATGCCAACGGGCAAGTTCGCTTTATCGGGTTTCCGCGTATTTGGTAAAGGTGCGGGTGCTGCGCCCGATACTGTGCGCAACCTCATTGTATTGCGCGGTAAAGAAGAAAACCGCAACTCATGGCTCCGCTGGCGACAAACCGACGGTGCCGTTGGCTACACCATTTACATGGGCGTAGCGCCGGACAAGCTGTACAACAACATTATGGTTTACAATGTAAACGAATACTACTTTAATGGGATGGAAAAAGGCGTGCCGTACTATTTCCAGATAGAGGCCTTTAACGAGAACGGGGTGAGTAAAAGGACGAAGGTGATAAAGGTGGAGTAAGAAGTATGCCTTACATAACCCTATGTCATTTCGATCGAGCAGCGGGGAGGAAATGAGCCGGGGGCGAGAGAGAAATCTTCGAAACTGAAGTATTACCGTAATGTATTACGTAAATGCAATTCCCGCAAGACATTATAATCTAAGAGGTAAACATGAAAATAATAATGTGGATATTAGGAATTGTTGCACCCTATATAGTTGCGTTCGGGCTGGATACGATGTTTTCGGGGTTGGAGCGTAGTGTGTCGGGGAACTTTACGTTTATCGCTTTATTAGCGGGTAAGGATTTTTTGATATTCTTCGCAGTGGTATTACTGAGTTGTATAATTATTCCCGCGCCAAAAAAATATGCTGCCGCAGCTTCCTGCATTTTAAACATGGTTATCATTCTCGGAATAATTATTATTGTTTATGGGGTATTTCCGGAAGGACACTCCAAACCGGCACCTGCGGTAATATTTGCTGATGCGATGGGTTCGGTTGCAGGACTCATTACCGGAGCATTTGCAGGCTATAAACTGTTTCAAAACAATGGATGGGAGCCTGAAGAGTTGGATATTACGGCAAAAGCCATCTGAACAATATTAACTCCCCCGTGTTAAATTACAGCTATGCACAAACTATACCTGCCCATCCTTTTTGTTTTCTTCGGCGTTACAGCCTTTGCGCAAACGCCCGATAGCCTGCTGAAACCATCGCCTGTAAAAACTATCAGCAACGCGGAATACGATGCTTTGCTTAAAGGGCGCGACCAATACCACATGAGCCTGGTTGCCGATTTGAATGGTTACCCATCGGCACAAAAGGCGCTTAAATACAAAAAGGAATTGGACCTGAGCCCCACGCAAACTGCAGCCCTTACCAAAATAAATACCGAATTACAGCGGAAAAAGGTAGAGATGGGAGGCTTTATAGTAAAGAACGAAGCCAAGCTGGACGAACTTTTTCAGTCGAAAAAACTGACGGAGGGAGACATATTGTTTTTCGGTAACCGAAGCGGTTTATACTACGGAGAGCTCAGGAACGCCATTTTAATGGCCGCCTATAACACCTACAAGCAGCTTGCACCTTCACAAATTAGCAAGCTTAAGGCCTTCAAAAACGAATAATTAACAATATGCCGTTTGATTTTTTTAATTTAGCGGCTCAATAATTTGTATGAAGATTTCATTTGATTTTGAAAAACCACTGGCCGAGCTTCAGGGGCAGATAGAAAAAGTGCAGCAGGTTGAAGAAAAAAACAACCTGGACATGAGCGCTACCATTGCCGAACTGGAAGCAAAAATGGAGGCCACCAAAAAAGAAATATACAGCAACCTTACCGGCTGGCAAAAGGTGCAGATATCGCGCCACCCCGAGCGCCCATATACTTTACAGTACCTGGAGCTGATGTGCGACGATTTTATCGAAATGCACGGCGATCGTACCGTAGGCGATGATAAAGCAATTATAGGCGGCTTTGGTACTTTGAACGGGCAAACGGTAATGTTCATTGGCCACCAAAAAGGCCGCAATACCAAAGAGCGCCAGTACCGCAACTTTGGTATGGCTAACCCCGAGGGCTACCGCAAAGCTTTAAGGCTAATGAAAATGGCCGAGAAGTTTGGCAAACCCATCGTAACCCTGATAGACACCCCGGGAGCATTCCCCGGCCTGGAAGCCGAAGAGCGTGGACAGGGCGAGGCTATTGCCCGCAACCTGTTAGAGATGGCAGTATTAAAAGTACCGGTTATCTGCGTCATCATTGGCGAAGGTGCATCGGGCGGTGCGTTGGGTATTGGCATTGGCGATAAGGTAATGATGCTTGATAATAGCTGGTACTCGGTTATTTCGCCCGAGAACTGCTCTACCATCCTTTTCAAAACCTGGGAGCAAAAAGAGCGCGCAGCAGAAATGCTGAAGCTTACCTCTACCGAAATGTTGAAGAACAAACTGATTGACGGTGTGATAAAAGAACCGCTTGGCGGCGCTCACCAGGACCCTGTTGCTATGGCAGCCACCCTGAAAAAACAACTGCTGAAAGACCTGAAAGCTTTAGGCGAACGCAATATTGATGAACTGGTTGCCGAGCGCATCGATAAGTTTTGCAACATGGGCGTAGTACTGGAGGATTAAATTTTAGAATCAAGAGTTAAGAGACAAGAATCAAGATAGAAGAGCAGCCGTGAGGCTGCTTTTTTGTTTGACAACCTCCCCGATGTCATTTCGAACCCTGAAGCGCTGGCAATGGGTGCGAGTGGGTGAGAAATCTTCGGTACAACGCAAAGCAACAACGCAAAGCAACAACGCAAAGCGGTCATGCAAAGTCTGCCTGTCGCTCGTATAAGTTCTCTCCCCGCCCCCTTGTACGATGACCGCGCCGCTCGTTCGAGATGGCATCGTGGTTAGGGTAGGGAGTTGTGCTTTCTTCTACTTCTTCTCCAACTCCTCAATAACCGTTTTCGCGCCGCCGTTGGTTGGATCGAGTTGCAGTGAGCGTTTGTAGTTTAATAGTGCCTTTGCTTTGTCGCCTTTGTTGTAATAGGCCTCGCCCAGGCTATCGTATACATTGCCGGAGTTGGGGAATAAGGTGATGTTATATTCGAAAACCACTATTGCTGCATCTATGTTTTTATCGCCCATAAGCGAGTAGCCAATTTCGTTAAGTGTGCTTTCGTTATCAAATGCGTATAGCTGCGGTTTGGTAGCTTTTAGGTTATGGTAAAAGGAAAGCACTTTTTCGCCGCTCAGGGTATCGAGTTGTTTCTGGAAATCGGCCAAAATAGAGCGTTTGGGCTGGCTGTAAGGTTTACCGTCGAGGATGTTTTCGATGGCAGCATCAATATCGAAAACGCTGTTTTGCTTGTTATTGGTCATGAGAATGACTGTGCGGGCTTTGGAAGAGTTACCTACTAACAGTGCCTGGTAATTGAGGCTTACACCGTCGTGCTTATGGAAAACCAGCTTACCGCCTTCCATGGTACCGCCACCCAAACCACACTGCCTGCCGGGCGCAAAAGGGGTAACCAAAACCTGCGTTGATGCGGGGCTGATGAGTTTGAAATTCTCCAGCGCCTGTTCCCATTTATAAAAGTCTTCCAACGTTACGGCTACCCAACCGGTTATAGGGTACACCAACGAGCCTTGCTTACCTTCGTTGGTGTAGGATTTTGCCATTAGCGGCGTGTTATCGTCCGGGTCAACAATGGCGGTTTTCATACCTGCGGGTGCTAACAATTTTTCTTCCACAAACTTATTGAAGGGCATGCCGCTTAACTTTTCGAGGATGCGGCGCTGCAGAAAAACGTTGTTGTTATTGTAATTGTATTTGCTGCCCGGTTCAAAATCCAGCTGTTGAAGTTTCATCAGGTCGGCCATGTTATCGGCATCGCCTTTTACGGTTTTCCATTTTACATCGGGTATGCCACTGGTGTATTGCAGCAGGTTTTTGATGCGCACTTTGGCGGCCCATGCAGGTAGTTCGGGCAGGAATTTAGATACTTTATCATCAAGGCTTAACTTGCCTTGTTCCTGCAGCATCATAATGCCTACTGCGTTAAATTCTTTGGCTATGGAGCCGATATGGAAACGGTATTTATCGGTAAGGGGTGCCGTTTTAGCAGCATCGGTGTACCCGATGCATTTTTTATAAACCACTTTGCCGCCATCAACCACTAAAATATTCCCGCTGAACAAGCCGAGGCGGTTAGTGCGCTGTATCATACTATCGATGGTAACAGCTTTGTTTTGCCCAAACAATGTGCCCGTAATAAACAGGCAAGCGAACAGTAGGGAGGTGGCAGCGTATTTCTTCATCAGGTAGTTGTTGTACCATTAAGACGAGGGGGCTGCTGTATTGTTACGCCCTGCCGCGCAACAAAAAAGCCCCCGCGGTATGCGAGGCTTGTATAGCGGGAAAAGATTTGGCCCACGATCCATGTCATTTCGATGAGCAGCGGGCAGGCGGGAGCGGGAGGGCGAAGAGAAATCTTTGGTACAATGCAAAGCAACTATGCAAAGCCCGCCTATCGCTCGTATAAGTTCTCTCCTCGCCCCTGCGCACGCAGCCTACGCCGCTCGTTCGAGATGACATAGCGGTTAGGAGGGGGCAACAAAAAAGCCTCGCGCTAGGCGAGGCTCTGATAAGATTTGACAACTTTCTAAAAGTTGTCAAATCTGCACGGTCTGTTTTACTGTCCCTGCGGCTGATTCATTAAGGCACCAAACTTGCCGCTATAATCTTTCAACTGTGCCGCAGTTTTATCGGCCCAGGCTTTTTGATTGTAGTTTTTAGTAAGGCCCTCTAAGCCGTTTAGTAAGGATAGCGAAAGTTGTACGCCGCGACTATCTACCTGGCTATCGTCTTTTTGGTAAACTGTGTAGTTGAAGCTAAGCTGATCGGTTACGTAGTTGTAAACGGTTGACACCAGTTTGTTGCCCAGCGCGCTATCGCCAACTTCGTAGGCGCTTTGTGCCAGGTAATATTTACGTATGGCCAACTCCGGCGAAAGTATCTTCTCCGGCAGGTTGTCCTGGTATTTTTTCAGGGCGTTTTTAGCTAAGTCGGTATGGCCTTCTTTTACCAAGGCATCGGCCAGGCTCGAGAACATGCGCGTAATAACCGGATAGAACAAGGTAGTTGATGTATTATCCAGGTTTTTGGCAGTCTTCATTTGGCCGTACCTGAATTTGTTTACCACGTTATTATACATCACCAGTGTGTTGCTGGCTTCCAGCGGCTGCACGGTAGTATCAGGTTTTAAAGGCATCAGGCGGTAGCAAAAGCCTTCGTTGTACATGTATTTATCAAGGCCAAGCATGTTTTCGTTGCCGGCGGTTACCGTATAATAGATAGGGCGTTTCCAGTTGTTATGCACCAAAATATCCATAATGGCCAGGTTATCTTTAGTAACATAACGGCCGGGGTAGGTAAAGTCCATCTCGGTAGCAATACGATTGCGCATAGAAGCCGGCACCGCATTGTTTTTAATTACCTCGGCAGAATCTATCGTCATTTTAAAATTCTTGGTAGGCAGGTAGTTTGCGCTTTCGCCGTTCTCGTAGGTAACCTTTGCATCAGGTGCATCAGAAGTAATTACCGAGAAAACATCCTTCAATTCGGCAGCGCCCGGTATTTTGGCATCGTTATAATAAATAACATCGCGCACGCCTGCTTTAAACTGGTCGTTGCTCATGCTGATAGGCAATGGCTCCGAGTCGTTCATTTTTTGTTTCATCTGGCGGATGTACCAATCGGTACCCAGCAGGCTCAGGTTTACTATACGTACATCCGGGCGTACGCCTTCTACCTCCTGCAAATACCAAAGCGGGTAGGTATCGTTATCTGCAAAGCAGAATAAGATGGCATTTGGCGCACAGCTGTTGAGGTAGTTATACGCCATATCGTGCGGGGTAAGCTTGGTAGAGCGGTCGTGGTCGTCCCATTCCTGGTTGGCCATTAGTACCGGTGCTGCCAGTAAGCAAACTACGCTTGCTATAATAGCGCCTGTTTTGGCGTTCAGTTTTTTACTCAGGAACTCGGCTATCATCAGCACGCCTAAACCTATCCAAATAGCAAAAGCGTAGAACGAACCTGCATAAGCATAATCACGTTCGCGTGGTTGCAGTGGGTCCTGGTTAAGGTAAAGCACAATGGCCAAACCGGTGAAGAAGAACAGTACTACCACCACACCTGCATCGCGCTGGTTGCGTTTAAAGTGGTATATCAAGCCCAGCACGCCAATAATAAGCGGCAGGAAGAATAACCTGTTATACGAATTGCTTTCGGTAACCGAAGCAGGGAGGTTTTTGCCGAAATTTAAGCCACTTAACCAGCTACCGTCGATGGTATTGCTTTGCCCGTCGAGGTCATTAGCGCGGCCGGCAAAGTTCCACAGGAAGTAGCGGGTATACATTTGGCTCACCTGCCAGGTAGCAAAAAAGCCCAGGTTTGTAGCCATGGTAGGCTGATCTTGCGGGCCCAGTTTCATCCAGTCGCGATAGAACTCGGGGTGGTTAGCCTTTTGGCTAAACATGCGCGGGAACAGCGTGTTGCGATCGTATTTGGTGATCAGCTTTCTGCCGGCTTGTTCATATTTATCAGTGCCGCGGCGGTAAAGTATAGCGCCTTCGGTTTGGTCTTCCACTTTCGAATCGAAGAACTCGCCGTAAAGCAACGGGGTTTCGCCGTATTGGTCGCGGTTAAGGTAGCTATTCAGGGCAAAGGCATCTTCCGGGTCGCTGTTATTTAAGTTGGTACCTGCTTTAGCGCGGATAACGATCATGACGAATGAGCTGTAACCGAACAGGATGAACACTGCGCAAATAAGTATTCGGTTTAAGGCAACCGGTTTCTCGCGCACATGTATCACGTATTCCAGCACGCCCAGCACAACTGCGGCACCTACAATACCGGCAATGCCCGCACTTAAGGTTAAAGCAGCAACAAATGCCACTATAGCAATAATCATGAAAGCCTGGCTTTGGCTGATGGTGTAGTAAATACCGGCAGCAAGCGTAACGGCTACCAACAAGTAGAAGGCCAAGGCACCGCTGTTAAAGCTCATGCCCAGTGTGTTCACAAAAAACAGATCTGAGAAGGCTGCGCCTTTAACGGTGAACTGTATAACACCCCACAGGATGGCAGCCACAGTTATTACCCCTAAAACAAAGGCCCAGATAGTGCCCGGGGTAGTAACATTTTTGGCGCGTTTAAAGTAGATGATAAGCGCAATGGCAGGTATAACCAGCAAGTTGAGCAGGTGTATACCAATGGAGAGGCCCATTACATAGGCTATAAAAATGAGCCATTTATCAGAACGAGGCTCATCGGCATGTGCTTCCCATTTCAGGATGGCCCAGAAAACGATGGCGGTACAAAGCGATGACTGCGCGTACACTTCCGACTCTACCGCCGAGAACCAGAATGTATCCGAAAAAGTATAAGCCAGCGAACCAACCAAACCCGAACCGATGATGAGTATCAGGTTGGTGGCGCTTACTTCTTCGCCTGCTTTTACCAGCATCTTTTTAGCTAAGGCCGTAATAGTCCAGAACAAGAACATAATGGTTGCTGCACTGGCCACTGCCGATGACAGGTTGGTGAAGTAAGCTACCTTGTTACGGTCGCCCATTGATAATAGCGAGAATACTTTACCAATGATGGTAAACAGCGGTGCGCCGGGTTGGTGGGCCACCTGCAGGCGGTAAATACAGGCAATAAACTCGCCGCAATCCCAAAAACTGGTGCTTGGTTCGAGTGTTAAAGTGTAAGTAATGGCAGCTATAGCGAAGGCTGCCCAGCCAAAAATATTATTGTACTTGTTATAGTTCATAACTTACGGTGCTGCGTAAACAGGTTTTTGAAGTGTCGAAAGTAGTAAATTATTGGGCTATTTAAGATAAATGGGGGTATGATTAACACTTTTTAACGTATGGCAGGAGGGGTGTTTACAATAAAAAATACTTTTTTTCATTTTACTTTTGACTTTCCAAAAATCGTCCTATATTTGCATTCCTTTTCGGAGCGGATGACGCGACACAGGAGATTGCCTGATAGTATAATGGTAGTACGACGGTTTTTGGTACCGTTTGTCTTGGTTCGAATCCAGGTCGGGCAACAATAAAAATTCGGATTTCGGATTTTCAATTTCGGATCAGCCGTATTGAAAGTTAGGAATCCGAAGTTGTTTATATAGCTTGCTAAGTTTACCGGGTGCAGAGGAGGGGGCGTCCCAAGTCGAACATCCGACATCCAAAATCAAAAGATGCCATTACAGTTTAATACCATTAAGCTATTTGCAGGAACCGGTTCAAAAGAACTCTCTAAAAACATTGCAGCATCTTATGGCCAGGAACTTGGCGACGTGGTGCTGTCGCGTTTCAGCGATGGCGAGTTTCAACCCCACTTTAACGAATCGGTACGCGGATGCGATGTGTTTTTGATACAGAGCACCCACCAGCCTACTGATAACCTGATGGAACTGCTGATGATGATTGATGCAGCCCGCCGCGCATCTGCCCACTACATCATTGCGGTTATACCTTACTTCGGTTTGGCCAGGCAGGACAGAAAAGATAAACCACGTGTGGCCATTGGCTCTAAACTGGTTGCCAACCTGCTGGTAGCAGCAGGCATAAACCGTATCATGACTATGGACCTGCACGCTGCGCAGATACAAGCCTTTTTTGATGTGCCGGTAGATCATTTGGATGCCAGCATCATATTTGTGCCTTACATCAAAAGCCTTGGCTTAAAAGCGCTTACCATAGCATCACCTGATATGGGTGGTAGCTACAGGGCACGCAGCTTTGCCAAGTTCTTCAACGCAGAGGTGGTAATTTGCGATAAACGCCGTAAACGCGCCAACGAGATTGAGAGCATGACCATTATTGGTGATGTAACCGACCAGGATATTGTACTGATAGATGATATTTGCGATACGGCAGGCACGCTTGCAAAAGCTGCCGGCTTAATTATGGAGCGTGGTGCACGCAGCGTTCGCGCGGTTTGTACACACCCGGTACTATCGGGCAAGGCTTACGAAACTGTAGAAGCTTCGGCCTTAACAGAACTTATAGTAACCGATACCATACCGTTGAAGCATTCAAGCCCGAAAATAAAGGTATTGAGCACTGCCGACCTGTTTGCGAAAGCGATAAGCAACGTAAACGAACACGGCTCGATAAGCCAGTTGTTTAAGGTAGATTAATTTAGAAGTCCATAGTCTATGGTCGATAGTCCATAGCCGAAGGCATTGAAAGAGAATAAAAATATCCATACCATGTTGGTGTGGCTTTGAACAAATAAATAATAAAATGAAATCATTTGCTATTAGCGGTTCTCCAAGAGAGAACGTAGGGAAACGTGACGCGAAAGAGCTGCGCTACCAAGGCTTGGTACCTGCAGTACTTTACGGTGGTTCTACCCAGACCCACTTTTCGGTGTCCGCAGCTGATTTGAGGCACGTAGTTTACACTCCCGTTGTCCATTTCATCGACATTACTGTTGCTGGTGTTACTACACAAGCAATCATTAAAGACATGCAGTTCCACCCATTGACAGAACAGCTTATCCACATCGACTTTTTACAGTTAGATGCTGCTAAACCTGTTACTATCGAGATCCCTGTAAAATTAACAGGTACTTCTCCGGGTGTGAAAGTGGGTGGTAAATTGGTACAGAAACTGCGCAAACTGCGCGTTAAAGCTTTGCCTAAAGACCACTTAGACAACATCGAAGTAAGCATCGAAGCTTTGGAAGTTGGTAAATCAGTAAAAGTTAACGAGATCAAATTCCCTAACCTTACTATCACCAATGCACAGGAAGATACCATTGTATCGGTAACTACCTCACGTGCACTGCGCCAGGCAGAACAAGAAGCTGCTAAAGGTAAGTAATTGGATTTTTGAATTTCACCGATTATTAGGTGATTCCACCGATGAAAGAATGATAGCGATGGGTTTTAAACCCATCGCTATTTTTGTATAAATAAAAACAACTATTCACCACTCACCATTTACCACTCACACGCTCGTCATGAAATACTTAATAGTTGGTTTAGGAAATATAGGGCCGGAGTACGCCGATACACGCCATAATATAGGCTTTATGGTTTTGGATGAATATGCCAAGCAGGAAGGTGCAAAATTCCACAATATGCGCCTGGCCTATTATACCGAGGTGAATTACAAAAGCCGTACGCTGTATTTGATAAAGCCCACCACCTACATGAACCTGAGCGGCAAAGCCCTAAACCATTGGATGAAGGAGCTGAAAATACCCGTGGAGAATGTGCTGGTGATTGTTGATGATATTGCCCTCCCCTTAGGTACCCTGCGCCTTAAACCCAAAGGCAGCGCCGCCGGGCACAATGGCTTAAGACATATAGAAGCCACCCTGGGCAATAACGTGTATGCACGCCTGCGTTTTGGTGTTGGCGATAATTACCCCAAAGGCCGCCAGGTTGATTATGTATTGAGCGGTTTCGACAAGGAGGAACAACCCGAGTTGCCAGCACTTATCGACAGGTCGATAGAGATGGTGAAGAGCTTTTGCACCATCGGCTCGGAGTTGACCATGACGAAGTTTAATAAGTAATACTCTTTTATATTTACTTGGTAGTAAATTCTACCAGGCCCGATGTTGATGTATTACCCTTGCTATCGCGTGTTAGCACTTTCCAATAATATTTTATACCCGCGGTTACCGCAACATCGGTTACACTCTCTGTTGAAACATTCGCCTTTAGCAGCGCCGGTGCGTTTGTTGTGCCAAAATAAACATCGTAGCCGGCAATATCGTTGTCGGTATCGCTGCCTTTCCAGCTTAGCGTAATATTTCCGGAAGCGGGTACCGTAACCGATGCGCCACTGCCGGGCAATAAGTTGTCGGCAGGGAAAGGGGCGTATGCACTAATGCCTTCCCCTGCGTTATAAAATTTCCAGGTTTCGCTATCTGCCGTACCGGTTACCACACCCGATTTTGATGTAACATACCACGAATACGGGGTATTACGCTTAAGCGAGGCTGCCACTTGCACAGCCGTTGCCGAAAGCGTTTGGGTTTCGTTGGTAAGCAGGTTTTTAATTACAATAGCATAGCTATCGGCATTGGCAGCCGCGTTCCATTTTAGTGTAACGGTACTTTGGGTAGCCGAAGTAATATCGCCGGATATACAGGTAGAGTTTTGTGCCGGAAAAACCAATTGTGCAGCTACAGGCGCTTTTGGCGCGGGTGTAGGTTCTTCTCCTTTGTTGCCGCCGCAGCTTGCAAGGGCCAGTAAAAATAAAAAGGCAGTATAAGTTAGGTGCTTCATTGTTTTATAATTTTAAATACGGCGTTGGTTTGCCCCACGGTTAATGTTAAAATGTACACGCCTTTATTAAGGCCTGCCGTGTTTATTTCTATCGGTTCGCCGTTATTAACTTGTTTTTTGCTGTAAACACGCACCCCAAAGGCGTTGGTTATATCAACATTAATGTTGGTTTCGGTAGAGCCGCCCAAATCAATGCTCACCCTGTCGGTAAACGGATTTGGGTAAATGGTTACTTTGTTCAGGTTCACAATTTTTTCTATCACGCCCTGGCATGGTTTATCGCTATAAACCTTCAGCCTGTTGGTGCCGGTGGTTAAGGGCAGGTCTATCTGGGTGCTGCTGGTTTGGTAATGCTTGTCGTTAATATCGATGGTGTAGTTATCTGCCCCCGAAAGGTTGAGTGTTACGGTATGGGCGGCCGGGTTCACTACGGTGTATAGCGTTATATCTTTTGGTTCGGTAACATTGGCATCGTAGCATCGTTTATAGCCGGCATTGCCGGTTACACTTATACAAATGTTATAAACGCCGGCAGCCAGGTTAGCCACTTTTAACGAATCGGTGAAAGAGTAATCTTTTGTACCGCCCCCGGGACTAACCACGGTTGCTTTATAACTTAATGACTGCGCGGCTTTAACGGTAATGAAACCGTTGTTACTTCCTTTACAAGTAGCGCTGTTTACCAATATGCTAAAGTTGTCTTCGGGTAGTTTAAACTCTTTTATAACAACGTTTAGCGAAGCCGATTTTCGTTGCCCCAGTTTAGGGTTCGATTCTACTACGGTAACTGTGCCCATGCCCGGGCTATCCCAGCTCACCAATGCGTTGTTGGCATTGCTGGTTACCGATGTACTGTTAGTAGCCGCGAAGCTGTAAGTGTTGCCATTGTGTATAGTAGCAACATAGGCCACATTAGCAGATTTACTTTGTGCGGTATCGGGACCGGTTAAAACAGGGTCGGGCATGTCTTCAACTATCACATCAAGCGTACGGCCGGCTGCGTTACCGCAATCGTTATAAGGTAATACCTGCAGGCTGTGGGGCCCTTCGTTTTTCCATTCAACGGTTACCTTATCGTTTTGATATTCTACCTTTTGCGCGCCCGATACCAGCCATTGGTACTTTGTATTGTATACAGGCGGCACCGAGTAAATAAATTTGCCGCCGGTAGTTGCTACGGTATCGCCCGTAATATAGCCTGCGTTTACCGGGGGTAGTGGTGCACTATTGCTCAATAGCATGGTACCGGCTTCGCCTGTTATAAATAAATGCCCGTTGTTGTAGCTTAGGCCAAATATATTTTCCCAGGTTTCGTATATTTTATTCCATGTTAACCCTGCATCGGCAGATTCATAAATTTGCTGTACGCCACCGCTCCCGTTAGTATGTAACAAATAGGCATGTGTAGGGCTTATAAACTGGAAAGCATTAGTAGTAAACCTCATGTCTGTGTAAACAGGTGCCCATGTTTCTCCGCCATCAGTTGTACGGTAAAGTGCGCCGTTTGTGCCGCCACCCATGCCAATTTTGGCATCAAAAAAGCCGAAGGATATTAACAATTTATCCTGGCCTAAATCAAATTTCTTCCAGGTGCTGCCGCCATTTGAAGTTTTATACAGCACCGAACCTACACCGCTTACATAACCGGTTTGTTCGTCGGGAAAGCTTATGGAATTGATGTAGTTAAAACCGCTGGGCGTCAAAACAGCTTTCCAACTTTCTCCTCCGTCGGTAGTTTTATAAACCTTAGCGAACGTGTTGTAATAACCAATTTGGGGAGTTACGAAATAGATCCTCTGTATACCCGATGTGCTATCTCTGCTTACCTTTTTCCAGTTGCCCGCGCCATCAGTGGTTTTATACAGGTGATAGTAATCGGTATAGAAGCCAACGTTTTCGTTTATAAAATAGCCTTTTACTGAATTAACGTAAAAGTAGTTATAAGGTAGTTCTAAACTCTTCCAGGTAATACCACCGTCGGTAGTTTTGCGGCTATACCCGCCAATAACATATCCTACGCCCGATGCAAATAAGTGCCCCGAATTATAAGTTGTATTACTTGTTAATGAGCGCTCTTCCCAATCTGCAGAACCGTTTTTCAACATAATTACGCTGCCATGTTCGCCCGATGTTCCCCAGCCTGTTCCGTTGCCCACCAGGCAAAGTTTGTCGCCTGTTTTGTTTGCAGTTACGGCAAACAAAGCGCTGTAAGCGCGTATGCCGGTTTCTGCCGCCCAGGTTTTTCCGCCATCAGTTGTTTTATATAATGTTGATGAGTTGAAGCCCGTTAAAAAATACCCGGTGTTTGCGTTTACAAAGTAGAGCTGCCCGGCCTTGCCATCGGTATTAACATTGCTTATAACCGCCCAGGTTTTACCTGCATCGGTAGTTTGCATTACAGTGCCTGTGCTGTTGACAATATAGCCTGTGGTGTTGTTTACAAACGTAACCGCACGAAACAAAGTGGAGCTACCTGCAACTATCGTTTTAGTTTCCCAGGTTTTGCCGCCATCGGTAGTATGCTGTAATGAACCCTCGTTTCCGGCTACGAATCCATTATTTTCGTCGATAAACCAGCCATCGGTTAAAGCCTCGTACTGTGTGTAGCATTTTTGCCAACTGCGCCCGCCATCTGTTGTTTTGTAAATGCCGCTGCCAAACAAATAACCGGTAGTTGATGAAATAAAATGAAAGCTGGTAAAAAAGGGATAGCTTGTTGATGGGCTAACCAGCGGGAACCAATTTTCGCCCCCGTCTTCGGTTTTATACAACAAACTGCCCGAGGCTAAAATATAGCCTGTTTTGTTGTCGGTAAAACGTATGCGCATAAGGTCCGACGTAATACCCGTTTTTATGGCGCGCCAGTTTTTGCCGTCATCTTCCGAAACTAAAATTTTGCCTTGCTCGCCAACAGCAAATATGCGCGTACCAACATACACAGCGTCTCTTAATGCTATGGCCAAGTTTTCGTAAGGGAGTATGCAAGCAGCAGGGTTTGGCGCGGCCTGTGTATTGGTTACCTGTATGCTAAATACCTTTTCGGCAGCGTTTGCCTCGCTGCCGGCTTTTACCCTAATGGTATAAGTGCTTCTAACATCAAAGTTAAGTGCGGTAGCTAATTTAAGCTGCCCGCCTTCAATTTTAAAGCTGCCATTATCGGTATCTCCCGTGCCCGCAACAAGCTCAAAACCGGGCGGGGTGTTTAGGCCCGGCAGCGCAAAGGTGCCTATAGTTGTGTTTAGTGCAGCCGTTTCGCTAATTGTGTTTTGGTTTAACGTAAAACCCGGTATGCTGTCTGCAAAAGCTATTGATTTATAAAGGCCATCGGCAACGGCGCTGGCGTTTTTTGTCGCAGTGCCTACCGCAGTGCCCTGCAAATCATTTGTAAAGTTGGTTTGCCCGCTGTTATCGTTTGTTTTGATGATGAGTTTGCCGGTAAGCTCTTCGGGCTTAAGTGGCGAATAAAGGAGGTTAAATTTTGCTGTTTGCCCGGGCAGTAAAGTGCGCTCGGGCGTGCCGTTAACATAAAACGAGTTGCCGGCAACGCTTATGTCGGCAAAAACCAGTTCCTTATTACCCAGATTTTTTACCGATACAGCAGCTGATACAGTACTATCGGCCTTTGTGCTGAACCTGTAAGGAAGGCTATTGGAAAGCGGTTGATTATTTATGGATACCTGTATTTGTGCGGCGGGTGCATTGCTCCAAAGCGTGCTCGAAACGCCGTACTTACTATCCTGAAAATAAAGTTGGTTGCCACCGTCAATAAATTGCGAAGGCCACAGCGGCTGTTGTGCCTCGATGCCGCTTTTTGCGCCATCAAAATAACATAATTGATAGTTGCCGCTAAAATATAGCTTATCGTTAAACACAACAGATCTCACCTGGTTATATAGCGGGATGGTTGAAACCTGTTTTGTCCCGCCCGCTGTTCCGTCACTTGTCCAGAGCGTATGGTCTGTTACCGCAGAGAAGTAAACTTGGCCTTTGTAAGCAATGTAATTATCTGTTGCAGAACCGGAGATGTACCATTCATATGGTTTCGATACCAGTTTTACCGTTCCCTCTGCGGTACCGTTGCTCACCCACAGTGCATCGGCCGCGCCATTCTTGTCATCGTTAGTCCTGATGGAGAAGAAGAACTTGTTGCCCACAGCGGTAATGCCCGATATATTGTTATTGCCATCGGGGGCAGCGTTAAAAGCGCCAAGTTTCACCTGAACATTATCTGTTGGGTTTAATTTGTATAGGTTTACCTTATCATGCTGGCTATTCTCAGAGGTGAAAAATACCAATTCGTTATTTACATTGGTAAGGCCTTCAACCATACCACTACCATTGTGGTCGTCCGGAATTTGCTGCGTACCCGCCGTTGTGCCGTCGCTTTTCCAAAGGGTGCGCAAGTTTTGTGTAAAATAAAGAGTATTGCCCACTAAAATGGGTTGGGTTATGCCGGTATACAAGGCATCAAAAACTTTTACGGTGCCGGCGGTCGTGCCATCGGTTTTCCATAAACTAAATTGGTTACTATCTTCTGTAGCCGTAAAATACAATAGCCCCTTATATAATATATAATTATTGGGCATCGATCCGTCGTTGCCTGAGCGCTGGGTGTTTATATTTTTTAATAAAACGGTACCCGTTGCCGTACCATCTGTTTGCCAAAGTTCATAGCCATTTATCCCGTCGCTCCCCGAAAAGTAAACCTTGTTATTGTAGGCAAATATTTTACTTGGATACTCCGCGTCGATGTAAACGGTAATGGCTTTAACCAATGTAGTGGCACCGGTTGTGCCATCGGTTTTCCAGATGCCTCTTTTGCCATTAAGGTCTTCGCCCTGAAAGAAAGTAATGTTTCCAATTTTTGTGAATGTACCAATCGCGTTGAATTTTTTAACGAGGCTTTGTGCGTTTGCCCCCAAAAACAAGCCGAAGGCTGATAAGGCAATTAAAGCAAAGGCTTTTTTTAGCATATGGAGAAAGTGGTGATAAGGTTATGTCCTGTTTAGTCGTGCTAAAATAACAAATTGTGCAGCAGCAAACAAGCTCGCGGGCAATAAAGTACCCGCTGCTTAGCTTCGGAATTGAGTATAGCGATGGTAATATCTTTGTTACCTAATTTCTTAGTTAAATTTTGTTAAATAGGGTTTTGGCTTGCAACGGAAGCGTACCTTCGCGCGTCCTATACCAAAACTATTACATGAGAATACTTCTACTGGCCGCCTTTGCCGTTTTATTAACCTTTACCTCGTCAGCACAAACAAATCAGCCTGCTATCTCCATAAAAGGCATTGTTATAGATTCGGCAGTCAATAAGCCGCTCAGTTATGTAACCGTTGCTCTTACCGACCCAGCTACCAATGCCCCTGTGCGCAGTTCGTTAAGTAAGGATGATGGCTCGTTTGAGTTTATTAACCTGCCAGCGAAGGGCTATAAACTCTCGTTAATATCTGTAGGTTATAAAACAAAAGCTATCGACCTCAAAAACGGAGCCACCGTAAACCTTGGTAAATTACTGATGGCCCCATCAAGCGCTCAGTTAAAAGAAGTATCTATCGTTGCTGCAAAACCCTTGATGAAACAGGAAGTAGACCGCCTGAGCTATGATGTGCAGGCCGACCCTGAAAGTAAAACCCTTACCGCGTTGGATATGATACGCAAAGTACCCCTGCTATCGGTAGATGGGAACGATGCTATTAAACTTCGCGGTAGCGGTAATTATAAGATATTGCTGAATGGCAAGGAGTCGGCCATTATGGCACGTAACCCTTCGGATATTTTGAAAGCCATGCCGGGTGCAAACATTGTGAAGATAGAAGTGATAACCACGCCGCCGGCTAAATACGATGCCGAGGGTTTGGCGGGTATTATCAACATCATCACCAAGAAGAATGCCGACCAGGGCTATAACATTGGTATCAACGCTAACTATAACAGTACCTTTGGCGGGAGGGCCAATGCCAACTTCACTGTTAAACAGGGTAAATTTGGTTTGAGCGGTTTCACCGGTACCGGCAGCCGGCCCGAGCGTACTACCGCTTACTACAATCAAACCGATTTCCTGAAGGAGTCATCCTCCATCATTCAGAACGGTACGCGCTTTAATGGCGGTACTAATAACTATGTAAGTACCGAATTAAGTTTCGAGGCAGATACCCTTAACCTGTTCACCGGCTCGTTCAACTATTACAAAAACACCAACCGAACAGGCAGCGACCAGCTGACGCAACAAACCGATAAAGGCGTGGAAACTGATTTTAACAGTATAAACCGCGGCAATGGTAATTTTGAAGGAAAGGATTTTGGTATTAACTATCAACTGGGTTTTAAAGGCAATAAAGAGCAGTTGCTGACAGCATCGTACAAATTCAGTGATAACCGCAGTAATACCCGGAATATGGTAACACCCGGCAACGCTACCGACTACCGCCAGTTTAACAGCTCGGGTGCTAAAGAACACACTACGCAGTTAGATTATATACAACCCTTTAAAGTAATCACGCTGGAAGCAGGCGGAAAGCTCATTGCCCGAAATAACTTTAGTGATTTCCATACCGACCTGTACGATATCCCGAGCCAAACCTACATCCCCGATGCCTCGCAGGATAACGTTTTTGATTACCACCAGGATGTTTATAGCCTTTATAACTCGTACACCCTAAAATTCAGTAAGTGGACGGCCAAAGGCGGCGTACGTTATGAGCGTACCAATATCGACGCGAATTTTTCATCTACCCATACCAACCTCGACCAGAATTTTACCAACGTAGTGCCTTCGGTATCTATCCAGCGCAGCCTAAAAAGCAGCAGCCTTACTTTTGGTTTCACACAGCGTATACAGCGCCCGGGTATATTCCAGTTGAACCCATTTGTAGATAAAAGTAACCCCAACTACATCAATACCGGTAACCCCGCATTGCGCCCGGCCGTGAACAACAACTTCGAGTTGAGTTACGGCAACTTCGCCAAAGGTTCGCTCAATATCAGCGCGAGTTATTCGTTCGCCAACAATACCATACAGCAGTTGGCCAGCGTGAACAGCACCGTTACTACCACTACCTACGCTAACGTGGGCAAGAACAAACAACTGGGGCTCGACCTGAACACCAATTACCCCATCACCCCAAAATGGAACCTCAACATTAACGCCGAGATACTACGCGTATGGTTGGAGGGTTTTTACAGCAACCAGCTATTTAAAAACCGCGGTTACCAGGGCCACGTGTTTACCAACAGCAGCTACAAGTTTGATAATGGTTACCGCGTAGGCGTAAACGTTGGCTTTGATAGCCGTTATGTGTTGCTGCAAGGCACAGACAACTACTACCTGGGTTACGGTGCCAATGCCTCAAAAGAACTGTTTAATAAACGGGCGAACATATTTGTGTATACCAACGGGCCCTTCAAGCAATTCATCAAACTCGATTTTACTACCCGTACGCAGGACTTCATTGCATCATCCTATAACTACCAACTGTTCCGCGCTTTCGGTATCGGGTTCAATTACAAGTTCGGCAAGCTGAACAGCCAGTTGAAAAAGAACCAACGCGGTATTAATAACGATGATACCAGCGGGGGAGGGAGGAATTAAAACCATCTGTATCAAAATCATTACCTGATGTGTTAGTTAATTTAACATTCACGGTGCAACGGCCGCCGGGGAAGGGCGTCTTATAGTCAAAAATCAATATACATGAGATCACCTTTCCTTGCCATAATTCTGTGCTTGTTTTCTATTTCATCGTTCGCGCAAAACGCAACTACCATTACCGTAAAAGGTGTGGTGATAGATTCGGCTGTAAATAAGCCGCTGGGCTACGCCACCATTGCCATTACAGATGCTGCCACCAACGCCCCGGTAAAAAGTACCCTGAGTAAAGATGATGGAATTTTTGCTTTCAGCGGCTTGGCAGCGAAAGCCTATAAATTATCGCTGATATCGATGGGCTACCGGACTAAAACGGTAGATATAAAAGGCGACGCAAGTATCGACTTGGGTAAACTGATGCTCAGCCCAAGCAGCAAGCAACTTAACGAAGTGTCAATTACTGCCGCCAGGCCTTTAATGAAACAGGAGGTTGACCGCATTAGTTACGACGTACTGGCCGACCCGGAGAGCAAAGCTATTTCTGCTTTGGATATGATGCGCAAAGTACCTATGCTTTCGGTGGATGCCGAAGATAAGATACAGCTAAAGGGCAGTGGCAATTATAAAATACTGATAAACGGAAAGGAATCGGCATTGATGGCCAAAAGCCCGTCGGATGTACTGAAGGCCATGCCTGCCACCAATATAGAGAAGATAGAGGTGATCACCACGCCGCCGGCCAAGTATGATGCGGAGGGCCTTGCCGGTATTATCAATATCATCACTAAAAAGAATGGCGACCAGGGCTATAACGGCAGCATCAACTCGCGCATCAATAGCGTTTTCGGGCCGGCCATTAACTTGAATGGTACCATGAAGCAGGGGAAGTTTGGTTTGTCGCTGTTCGGCGGTATAGGTAGCAATGGCAGTAATACCAGTCCCGTTAAAACATCGCAAACATTTTTTGCGCAAAACACTACCATCACCCAGGATGGCGCGAGCCTTTTTAGCGGCGATTTTAAGTATGCCAATGCCGAGGCCAGTTACGAGATAGATTCGCTTAACCTGCTTACGGCATCGTATCAAATGTACCAGGGCAACTTCGATCAGGGAGGCAGCCAAATGTCGACGCAAACCAATGGTGCCGGCGTACTGATGCAGGGCTACAACCTGCAAAGCGCCAACACCAACAACGATAAAGGGATGGACCTGAGCCTGAACTACCAGCTGGGTTTTAAAGGCCATAAAGATGAGTTGCTTACCCTGAGCTATAAATATAGCTACGGCCCGGGCACAACCAATACCGATAACCTGTTTAGCAATCGTTTTAATTACCCCGAAAGCCTGCAACCCAACTACCGCCAGTATAACCAGGCGGGTAACCGCGAGCATACATTCCAGTTAGATTATGCCTATCCTGTAAAAAAAGTAAATATAGAGGCCGGTGCCAAAGCCATCCTGCGGAATAACTTCAGCGATTTCCGTAGAGAGGACCTTGACCCGTTGACCAATGAATATGTAGTTAACGATGCCCAAACTAACGTATTCAACTACCACCAGGATGTATACAGCTTTTATAACTTGTACCAGCTGAAATTTTCCAAATTTACGGCAAAGGCAGGAGCCAGGCTGGAGCGCACACAGGTGAACGCCGATTTTTCGGGCACGCCGTTAGATAAAGGGTATAACAACCTCATCCCATCCGTATCGGTACAGCGTAGTTTTAAAAGCAGCAGCCTTAGCCTTGGTTTTACGCAGCGCATACAACGCCCGGGTATTTACCAGCTTAACCCGTTCGTAGACCGTAGTAACCCCAGGTTCATCAATACCGGTAACCCCGAACTGCGCCCCGAACTGAATAACACCTTTGAACTTACTTATAGTAATTTTTCGCACGGCTCGGTCAATGCCAGTTTGAGCTATGCGTTCTCTAATAACTCTATTCAAAACGTAAGCAGCATCAGTATTGAGAACGCAGGCACCGCGCAACCGGATACTATAACCACAACCACTTTCCAAAACCTTGGCAGCAATAAAACTTTGGGGCTTAACCTCAATACCAACTACCAGCTCACCAAAAAGCTATCGTTCAACCTGAATGCCCGCGTGAGCCATGTTTGGTTAAGAGGTACCTATAACAGCCAGTTTTACGAGAACTCCGGCTTCACCGGCAATGGCTTTGCCAGTTTAGGTTACAAATTAGAGAGCGGTTACCGCTTTGGCTTAGATGCCGGCTTTTTTAGCGCCAATGTACGGTTGCAGGGGCGCAACGGCAGCGGCTATTTCTCGTCATTCGTTACCGGGAAGGAATTTTTTAAGAAGTCGCTTACGGTATCGGTAGTGGCCAATAATCCTTATTCGAAGTTCCGCATCTTCCGTACGTACACCCTCACACCCGACTTTGAACAATCGGGTGCCTATTACAGCCCATATCGTAGCTTTGCTATACGCCTTAATTATAAATTTGGCAAGCTGAACGCAAACATTAAAAAGAACCAGCGCGGTATTAATAACGACGATACGCAGGGGAAAAGCTCACCGGCGAATTAAGGCTGTTTGAATCAGAATTTTCAGAATTTGAGGATTTTCAGAATGAAGCCAGTCGCATTACCACAAGTAAGTCAACTTTAATTCTGTTCATTCTAAAATCCCGAAAATTCTGATTCAGACAATTATCTTTACCCCCATGAAAGTATACGGCATCACCAACTGCAACACGGTAAAAAAAGCGCTCGACTGGCTAAAGGCAAATAATGTAGCTTACGAATTTCAGGACTTTAAAAAGCTTGGCGTAAGCGCCGAGAAACTTGCCGAATGGGATGCCAAAGCAGGCTACGAAAAGTTCCTGAACAAACAAGGCCTTACCTGGAAACAGCTGGACCCTGAAGTGAAAGAAAGCATCAAAACCAAAGAAGATGCCCTTGCCCTGCTGCAGCAAAAAACCAGCATGATAAAACGCCCCGTGATAGAAAAGGACGGCTTTTTATTTTTTGGTTTTGATGAGGGAGTTTATAGTAAGGAGTTGTTGTAGGAAAGATCAAATTACCGCCCGGTCAAGTGTCCACACTTGACCGAAACAAATCTATCAGCGTCCACGCTGATCACAGTTAAACGAACCGATGAACGTCAGCGAAGACGCTGACAAATGTTTGCATCCAGGCGCGGACGCCTGGATGGGCGATTTTCTCCTTTGCTAAGCATTGTGGATTTGCAAGCGGGCCACAAGCCGGGGACGCTTGCGGCAGCGAAGATTAATATTTGCTACCCCAACTTTTCCTTCATCACTTTCGCATAATTAGCAATAGCTTCGGCCGGGTCGCCAAGTTCGGGGCGCCATAGTTTTTCCCACTCAAAGCTGTAATAGCCCTTATAGCCGCCTTTGGCCAACAGGGCTACTGCTTCTAAAATGGGCACATCGCCTTGCCCTACCCACACATATTTAGGGGCAGTCCCCTCGGCAACTTTAGCATCTTTAATGTGCGTATGCTTAATGTAGGGCTTCAATGCCTTATATGCATCGGCGGGAGCTTCTTTGGTGATGCTCCACATATTGGTAACATCCCATATTAAGCCTGTATTGGGGTGGGCAGCGGCTTTCATTACGGTTTCTAAGTCGTTGATATGTACCAGGTCGCCATGTGATTCTATCAGTACGCTAACCTTGCTGCCTTTGGCATGATCGCCCAGTTCGAGCAGGCCTTTAGTGATCAGGTCTATGGTAGCGGCTTTATCCTGCCCTTTCGGGAAGTTGTTCGGGAACACGCGGACAAAAGGGCATTCCAGTTGTTGGGCAAGGTCGATATAGCGGCGGCCTTCGTCGAGGTTCTTTTGGCGTTCGGCACCTTCGGCAAAATGCAGGGTGGCTGATGACCCGAGGTCAACAAAGCGCAGTCCTTTAGCCTTCATCAGTTGCAAAGTATCTTTCCGGCTGCTTTCTGTTGCAAATTGGGGGACCTTGGTTAGGTCCATTTCGCGTTTTATGCCGCGTATCTCCAAGCCCGTAAAGCCATGTTTGGGGGCAAAATCGGTTATTTCGGTAAAGGTCCAGTCGGGGCAGCCGAGGGTAGAGAAGGAAAGGTTAAGTTGTTGCTTTTTTGATGTAAACGAAGATGACACAGCGGCCGCAGCTAAAAGCAGCGACGAAGTTTGCAGGAATTGCCGGCGTGAATATGGGTTCATAGATAGGTGGATGAATTGGTTTAGCTAAAGATAGAAAATATTTGTTTGCTGCCACAATGCCCCAGGTCGCTCGTGCGCGCGTGCCGCGCGTTCGCATAAAGCCGCGCGTTCACCATCCACACCCCGATTCTGTACCAAACCTCCCGTGTTTTGTGTAAATCTTCCCGCGCTGGCCGCTATACCTTTGGCATCAACAAATAACAAAAAAACAATGTCAAAAATAATTTTTATTACCGGTGCCTCGCGTGGTTTCGGTAAAATCTGGGCAAAGGCCCTTTTAAAACGTGGCGATAAAGTGGTAGCAACTGCCCGCAATACCGATAGCCTTAACGACCTGGTGGCCGAGTTCGGCGATGCCATATTGCCCCTGCAACTGGACGTTACCAACCGTGCCGCCAGCTTTGCTGCCGTTGCTAAGGCGAAGGAACACTTCGGCCGTATAGATGTGCTTATTAATAATGCAGGTTTCGGCTTGTTCGGCGCTATAGAAGAAACTACCGAAGAGCAGGCCCGCCAGCAAATGGAAACCAACTTCTTCGGCCTGTTGTGGGTAACGCAAGCCATTGTGCCCGTAATGCGCGAACAGCAAAGCGGCCACATTATACAGGTATCCAGCATACTCGGTTTGGTTACCCTGCCGGTGCTTGGGTTATACAATGCTTCTAAATACGCTGTGAACGGCTTAACCGAAACACTGGCGACTGAGGTAAAAGACTTTGGCATCAACGTAAGCCTAATAGAGCCTAACGGTTTCTCTACTGACTGGAGCGGTGCCTCTGCCGTGCAAACCGAAGCTATTGAAGCCTACGCGCCGGTTAAAAAAGCATTCTTTGAAGCTGCCACACCCGATAGCTGGGGTAACCCCGAGGCTACCGCAGATGCCGTACTGCAACTGATAGACAGCCAGAACCCGCCGCTGCATTTCCTGCTGGGCAAAGTTGCCTACCCCTTCATCACCAGCGTATACGCCGACAGGATAGCCCAATTTGATGAATGGAAAGAAGTGGGTGCTGCTGCGCACGGGCATTGAGTGGAGTTAGGGAGCTAAGGTTCCCCTCTTGAGAGGGGGTGCGATGGGCGGTGCGGCTGCAGGGGTGTGTTAGCCACTATGCAATAACGTAAAGCATAGTTCGCGAAACACACCCCTGCACCCCTCTCAAGAGGGGAATCGCACTTACCCCCTGCGCATTTAGAACTTGCATTCGTCACCCCCAAATCAAATTACTAACCCCCAACCACAATCTGCGTTTCAGTACGTAAATTGTGGTTGGTTTATGAGTACCCGCCAAATGAAACATTATAAGAACCTTACCGAACTGCACCGCGAGAATGGTTTCCCGCCGCCCGAAAGCCCCTTGCTGAGCATTTACCGCTGCAACCACACCTGCGGCATGGGCGACCGCGAGTTCACCAGCGATTTTTATATGATCGGGTTCAAGAAACTCAAATCAGGCACGGTGCTTTATGGCCGCACCCGGTACGATCACGAGGCTGGCCCCATGATGTTCTTCAAGCCCCGCCAGGTCATCGAGATGAAGAACCTGCAGTTCGATGAGGATGGCTTTATGATATTCCTGCACGAGGACTACCTCAACGGGCACCCGCTGCATACTGACATTAAGAAATACCACTACTTCGACTACGAGATAAACGAGGCGCTGCACCTCTCGCCCCGCGAAGAGAAGACCGTGTGGGAACTCTTCAGCATCATCGAAGGCGAATACAACAACAACCAGGACGAATACAGCCGCGAGATCATCCTCGCCAATATTGATACCATGCTGAAGTACGCCCAGCGTTTCTACAAGCGGCAGTTCATCAACCGCACCGAAATATCCGGCAAAACCGTTACCCGCTTCAACCGCGAGATAGACAACTACGTAAGCAGCGGCCTGCTTGCCCAAAAGGGCCTGCCCTCGGTACACGAAATGGCCGGCCGCCTCAACATTTCGCCCGGCTACCTAACCGACGTACTGAAACAGGAAAGCGGCAAAACCGCCCTCGAACACATCCACATCTACCTCATCTCCGAAGCCAAGAACCGCCTCCTGAGCGAGCGCCTCTCCGTCTCCGAAATAGCCTACGAACTCGGCTTCGAGAACCTCTCGTACTTCTCGCGCCTGTTCAAAAAAGAAGTAGGCATAAGCCCGAACGGGTTCAAGAAACAAATGCTGAATTGAGGGGGGGGAGGTGGAATGCATCTCAAATTCCCTCCCTTGGGAGGGGTGTGCCGGGCATGCGCGCAAAGGCGGGGAGGGGTTTACCGCCATGCATCACCACACAGCACGTTTCTCCACCATGTCATTGCGAAGCCCCAGGGCGGGAAACGAGCGATGGCGGGCTGTGGCGATCTCATAGATATGCTATTTCCGACGTGCGATGTGTGATGGGAGAGCCGTAAAGCATCGCCATTCATACAACCATTCACCACCCTCTAATCACCACTCACCAACCCCACAAAGGTTAACATAACTTAACACTTTTTGCATCTTTTATACAGTTAAGTTATTGATAATGAATTGATTGATTATTAACTATATCGTAAATGTGTTAACCTTGTTGGTTTATTGCTTTTAAATTATTGATATACAATTATTTACGAAGAAAATGTAGCCCTTGAACGCCCACCGCCGGCGCGAATATGCAGCGCAGGGAAGGAGCGGGGCGTACTCGTGACTTTCTTAGAATAGCCACCAACACAACCACTCACCACTCTCCATTCACAACGCTCCAATTAGAGCCCCCCCCGTCTCCGTAGGGGCTCTTTTAAAAAGGACCCTGCGGCAAACGGGTGCCTTCAAATGCCGCCTCAGTTTCCGGCAAGTATGCAGCGCAGGGAAGGTGCGGGGCGTACTCATGACTTTCTTCGGAATAGCCACCAACACAACCACTCACCACTCTCCATTCACAACGCACTAATTAGACCTTCTCCGTCCCCGCAGGGTCTCTTTGCAAAAGGACCCTGCGGCAAACGGATGCATTCAAATGCCGCCTCAGTTTTCGGCGCGATATGCAGAGCAGCGTACTCGTAACTTTCTTCCTTTGCATGTGGTTAGGCACGAGTACTCAGCCCACTTGGCCCACGCTGCATACTCGCGCCAGATTGGGGAACGATTGGACTTAAAAAATAGCTTGTCATATCCATATTTTTATTACCTTACGATACTTATTACCTTACACAATTAGTCATGTCAGATACCTCTCCAATGCAATCTGAGTTAGATGAATCTCAGGATGTTGATTTAATAATTCGCAGAAATAATTATAAACTCACAGCAGATAAGATTAAGCAAATACTTAGTAAAGTGCTTAATGATCCATCAAAGTCATATAGAAGATGGATTTGGGAGTTGATGCAAAATGCGAAGGACGTTCCTAATAAGAAGTTTAATCGTGTATCAATACAGGTTATTTTGAAGGAAGATGAACTGATATTTAAGCACAACGGTGATCCGTTTATGATGGGAAATATTACTGGCTTGATTCAACAAGTGAGTTCAAAGGCCTCTGATAGTTCAAACGATGAAGTAACGGGCAAGTTTGGAACTGGATTTATTAGTACTCATTTGCTTTCGGATATTATAAAGGTAAACGGGATTGTCGATTATAAAAACACACATAGAAGTTTTGAAGTGCTTCTTGATAGAGCCGGACGTACATCGGAGGAGTTATTGCCCAAAATTGAAACTGCATTAGAGCGTATAAGAAAAATAGAAGACGAAGAGATTTGTCCTATTGTAAATAATTACCCTGACACAAGAATCGAAGAATCTTACGATACTGCTTTCACTTACAGACTAACGAGTACGGAAAAACAAAAAGCAGCAAGAGCGGGGATTGAAGATTTAATTCATACACTTCCTGTTACTTTGGTTAATATACCTAAAATAAAACGAGTAGAAGTAATTAATGAACTTTCAAACACCCGCATAACATATGAATGCAGTGACGTAGAGGTGATTGAGCAAATAAGAAAAGTTAAGGTAGATATAACTGGTGGTGAAATTCCTGAAAGACTTTTCGTAGTTTATAAAGCTAAAGGTGTTTTTTTAATTAGTGAAGTTAATGATTTTGAAGAACTTGGACTAATTGACTCTTTGGTGAACAACCCAATTTGTACAGGGATTTTCCATTAATTGGTTCCGAAAAATTTTATTTTCCTTTTGCAATAAACGGAACGCATTTTTTTCCTACTGAGGATCGAGATGGGGTGTATCTCAATAGTGGGGAAGCCCCTGATGCAATAGAGAACCGAGTAATCATTGAGAATGCAATAGAAGCTTCGATTGAATTCACCAATTGGCTCGTTGCAAATGGAGCACGCAATAGATACGTCTGTGCTTATAGCCGTTTGCCGGATTATAAATGGGAGGATTTTTCGAGAAATTGGTACGAGGATTTGCAAAGAGATTGGCGTGAACAACTTTTAGACATCGATTTGGTTGAAACACAATCAGAAGAAATTATTAAATTAAAGGATGCTTTAATTCCATATTATGGAAACACTGAAGAGACCAAACTCAAATTTCATAAACTCACATCCCCTTTTATTGGTAAAGGAAAAGTTCCTCATTATGATTTACTTTTAAAATGGATAAAAGCGACGGGTCCAAAAAACGAAATAGAACAATGGGGGTCTGAAATTAGGTGCGATTTAAATGCCTTTTTGAAAAAACTTCAAGATGTCAAAACTCTCCAAAATCTTTCTGAACATTTAGATTCTGACGAAAGTAACACTAGCATTAAGTGGCTAAATAAAGTATTTAATTTTATCATAGCTGAAAAACAAAGTGACCTTTTGAATGAGTATGCAATAATTCCAAACCAATACGGTGATTTTTTCAGTTTAGACGATTTGTATTTAGAGGACTCAAATTCTCAAATTCCAGATCATTTTTTGGATATCCTGAAAACCTTGGGATTAGATTGGCGAATTGAGTTAATTGACAGAAATATAGTGTTACCCGGTTTGAACATTGATAAGAAAGATTTGTCTGAAATTTCTGAAACCATCAACGGTATACTCCAGGCCGAAAGAAAAAATGCATACAACCAAGCTGAATCTGTGTTTTTGCAGAGGAACAATGCTAAAGAAATATTAACCGATTTACTTTGTGTGAACGAATCGACTTCAAAAAAGGAAAGTTTTAAAAATCAAATTTTTTTTTAAAAGCAAACAGCTTTTTCATTTTGAACGAGATTTTATAGAAATAGAAAAATCAAGCAATTTTAATTTTGTACCTGCCATAAAATTGATGATTCAAGTTTGTAATAAGTCGATATCAAATTCAGTTGATATCGACGCTCTTGCAAGTTTACTCAATTTTGATCAGCAACAGGCAATATTATGGTTAGATAGTTATTTGAATTTGTTGGAAAGTAATACTGAGTACAAAGCCTTTTTGGAATTTGGTAATATTATTCCTAATAGAAATGGTAAATTATTAGGTTACAAAGACATTTCTAACTATGGAACTGAAGAAACACCATTAGATGATGAGCTCTTAGATATTTTAAAAGGATTTAATTCATCCAAAGAATGGAAAGATAAATTAGTTGCAGACGGTATTTCTATCACTTTACCAAATACAATAAAGTTTGAGGAGCTTGGAGCAGAATTAGAAGCTGTTGTAAAGAATATACAAGCCGAAGATGCGCATGAAAGCGGTACTATCGAAAGAAATAAGGACAATTTTTTAGACTTAATAGAGTGGTGTGGTTCTAACAATGAATTAGCTGATAAGTATTTAAGCTATTTCCAAACCGCATCAAGCAGATTATTCTTTACTCTGACATTGGGTAACAGAAGAATAAGTAAAGATGTTATTAGCCTGTTAAAAGATGAGGCAAGTATGGAATTACTTTCTGAGATATCTAAAGCTAATCTCAATCCAGAACAAATGAAAGAGTTGATTCAGATTGCTAATAGTTTAGGATCATTGGACGAAATACTTAAACATGCTAATGATTTAAAAGAGATTAAAGATGATTTCACTTTCAAATTAAAAATTGGAAAGACAGTCGAGAATTATTTCGAAGCCGCTTTATTGACTGCAGGCTTAAATGCTAAAGTTATCCCGAGAGGCATTGGATCAAGTGATTTTGAAATTAGAAATACCAATAATAACAAAGCATATTTCGTTGAGCTTAAATCTTATCTAAAAAATTCATCACTGTCCTTTCGCTTTGCTGCGAGTCAAGCTAAGCATGCTTCAAAAAATGAAGAAAATTATGCGATTGGATTTCTTGCCCGCCCAAGTAATATAAACGATGTAAATAGTGAATATATTAGGTTGAGCTTCGAATACAGAAAAAACTTGGCTGAAGTTTTTGAGCAAGGGTTATTGGACTATTTAAAGTTTAACGAGATACAGCAAAGTTCTGGTAAATCTAAGTTACACTTGGTTTTAATGGAGGAAATAAGAATAGCTGTACGTAAAGAAACTATGTTGCTGAATACTGATAACTTTAGCCATCTGATTGAGGATATTAAACATCATATATCATAATAGCTTTGTCAATTTGATAATGTAGGATAAGCTAATAACAGCACAAGTACGAAAAGTAGACAACAACACGGCGTACTTGTGCTTACCTATGATCCAAACAATTCCCCCTCCTCATTCCTTAACCCCTCGGTAACTTCCCCATTACAACAAAGGGCAATACCACCACAATTACTATACTTGCATAATATTTTATTAACCAATTTTTAAAGATGAAATTAAACCTGATAGCCGGTTGTGCGCTGGCCATTTTGGCCGCAGGGAGTGCGGCACAGGCGCAGCAAAGCCCCCCGGTTTCTAACTACAATTACCACGACGCTTTTGCGCCGCTGTTCTATACCAAAAATGGCAGCGAGTACCGCGCCGCCGACGGGCAGCCCGGCCCGAAATACTGGCAAAACCGTGCCGACTACCAACTGGCTGCAACCCTTAACGACCAAACTAACGAGATAACAGGCACCGAAGCGCTTACTTACACCAATAACAGCCCGCAAAGCCTGGGCTTTTTGTGGATGCAGCTGGATCAGAACCTGTTCAAAAAGGATTCGCGTGGTTCGGCCATTATTCCGCCTACCGGTAGCCGTAACGGTGGCCGCGGCGAAATGGCCGAGGGCGGTTATAAAATTAAGTCGGTTAAAGTGGGTGGGGTAGATGTTAAGTACCTTATTAACGATACCCGTATGCAAATATTCCTGCCCGAAGCGGTGAAACCTAACGGCGGCCAGGTGAAACTGAATATCGAGTATTCGTTCATCGCGCCCGATTATGGGTCGGATCGTACGGGTATCCTTAAAACCAAAAATGGTAACGTTTATACTATTGCACAGTGGTACCCCCGCATGTATGTGTACGATGATGTAATGGGCTGGAACGCCCTGCCATACACCGGCCCGAGCGAGTTCTACCTCGAGTACGGCGATTTCGACCTGAGCATTACCGCACCGGCCAACCACATTGTGGTAGCATCGGGCGAGTTGCAAAACCCGTCGGAAGTGTACACCGCCGAGCAACTAAAACGCTGGGCCGAAGCCGAAAAAAGCGATGCTACGGTTATCATCCGTTCGGCAGATGAGGTAACCAAAGCATCATCGCGCCCGGCAGGTAAAAAAGAACTGACCTGGAAATTCAAGATCAAAAACGCGCGCGATGTATCGTGGGGCTCGTCGGCAGCCTTTATTGTTGATGCGGCTAAAATGAACCTGCCAAGCGGTAAAAAGTCGATAGCGATATCAGCTTACCCAACCGAGAGCAACGGTAACGATGCCTGGGGCCGTTCTACCGAGTATGTGAAAAAATCGGTGGAGTACAACTCGCAAAAATGGTTCGAGTACCCTTACCCTGCGGCTACTGCCGTTGCGGGTAGTGTGGGCGGTATGGAGTACCCGGGCATTGTGTTCTGCGGGTACCGTGCTAAAAAGAGCCAGCTTTGGGGTGTTAACGACCACGAGTTCGGCCACACCTGGTTCCCCATGATCGTTGGTTCTAACGAGCGTTTGTACGGCTGGATGGATGAGGGTTTCAATACCTTTATTAATACCCTGTCGACTACCGATTTTAACAAAGGCGAATACGCGCCGCGCAAAACTGATATGCAGCGCATGGCAGCCATTGTTACCAACCCAACCTTGGAGCCGGTGTTAAGTAACCCCGAAAACCTGAAAGAGGCCAACAACGGTATACTGCTATACTTTAAACCGGGCCTGGGCCTTACCATGCTGCGCGAGCAGATACTGGGCCCCGAGCGTTTCGATTTTGCTTTCCGCACCTACATAGCGCGCTGGGCATTTAAGCACCCAACGCCCGATGATTTCTTCCGCACCATGGAGAACGCAAGCGGCGAAAGCCTGCAATGGTTCTGGAGGGGCTGGTTTGTAAACAACTGGCGTTTGGATGTTGCCGTTAACGACGTAAAATACGTAAATAGCGACCCTGCCAAAGGTGCCTACATCACCCTCACAAATATGGAGAAAATGGCTATGCCAACCCCGCTGGAAATTAAATACAAAAGCGGCAAAACCGAGCGCATAAACCTGCCGGTGGAGATATGGGAACGCAACAACAGCTTCGTAGCTAAAGTACCCACTACCGAAGAAATAGAATCGGTAACGTACGACCCCGACAAAGTAATGCCGGACTACAATGCCGACAACAATGTCTGGAAAAAGTAATAACAATATCAAAACCCGGTTTAGGCCGGGTTTTTTGTTGGCCGATGTGTTAAATATGCAAACTTTTAACAGCTACCATAAGTTACCTTAATATACACCCTGACCCATGAAAAAGCTATTTGCCATCGTTATCGCCGCAATTGCCACAACATCTATCGCCAACGCGCAAGACGTGCTTAAAGGCACCGTTTACGAGCATGGCAACAATACCAAGCTGGATAACGTGTTTATCCAGGATATTAATAACAAGCAAATAACGCTAACCGATAAAAATGGCGATTTTAATATCAAGGCGGCTACCGGCCACACGCTTATTTTTACATCGCCGGGCTACTTTCCCGATACCTTGTATTTGATTGATACCCGCCCCAAACGTATCGAACTTAGCCCGCAGTTTATATCTCTCAACCAGGTGAATGTGCGCTCTACCCGTTTATCTTTCGACCCGCGGAAGGAGTACCCCGAGGTTTATGAGAAAAGTAAGGTGTATGCCTTTTCGCCATCAACCTGGTTTAGTAAAGAGGGGAAGGATGCACGCAGGCTAAAGAAATTCTTTCAGCGCGAGGCGCAGGAAAAGCATGTGGACGAAGTATTCAACAAAGCTTATGTAGGCAGCATAATACCGCTGAAGGGGCAGGACCTGGAGAACTTCCTCACGCTTTACCGGCCCAGCTATGCTTTTCTGCGTAACAACAATGCCGAATCGTTAGTGGCGTATATAAACGATAGTTATAAAAAGTACCAGGCATTGCCGGCAGATAAACGCACTTTGCCTGCACTTACAACCCCGTAAACAGGGTAAGTTGCACCAGCGGGAGGGAGATGTAAAAGGTAGTCCCCTCGTTCTCTTTGCTGCTAAACCATATGCGGCCACCCTGCAGTTCGGTATAATCTTTACAAAGCACCAGCCCAAGCCCGGTACCCTGCTCGTTGCCCGTACCGTTTGTTGATGAAGTATTGAGCGAGAAAATATCTGCCTGCCTGCTCAGCGGGATGCCCACACCACTATCGGTAATAGATATAATGCAATGGTCGCCCTCGGCAACAGCCTTTAATATAATGCGGCCGCCGGGGCGGGTAAACTTTACTGCATTGTTCAGCAGGTTGCGTATCACTATTTGCAGCATATCCGGGTCGGCGCGTACGGTTATGCTTTGGTCGGCAATGGTGGTTAGGGTAATATCCTTTTTGGTGGCAATGTTGCTGAACAGTTCGGTAGTCTCCTGCAGGTAGGTGCCCAGGCTTATAGTTTGCAGGTGTGCAATGGTGCCGTCCATTTGGTTTTTGGCCCATTTAAGCAGGTTGGTAAGCAGGT
This sequence comes from Mucilaginibacter pedocola, assembly GCF_002013915.1. Lineage (GTDB taxonomy): Bacteria > Bacteroidota > Bacteroidia > Sphingobacteriales > Sphingobacteriaceae > Mucilaginibacter > Mucilaginibacter pedocola. The sequence continues at coordinate 84,218 of NZ_MBTF01000039.1, read as the reverse complement.
CCTGCGTTTTGCCAATGGTTTGCAGCATGTTCTTCTCCATGTCGGCGCGTTCGGCGGCATCTATATCCAACTCCGCCATCACCTTAAAATACTGCTGAACCGATGCCAGCGGCGTACGCAGGTCGTGCGCTATAATAGAGAATAGTTTTACCTTTTCGGCGTTCAGCAGTTCCAGTGCCAGGGCCTTTTCGTCGGTAAGGTATTTTTGGCGGGCGTAGCTTTTGCGGATGGCTGCAGTACCTACATATATAAGCAGGATAGTAACCATGTACGATACAATGTTATCTAAAAACTGGTCGGCACGGGTTTCGTAGTGTTTCTGGATGAGTTCGGGATGCCAGTATTCCGACATAATGATAGCCAGCACCACGCTAACGTTAATGGCCAGCAAAAAAGGCCAAAGCTTTTTTTGCGATACCGACATGAGGATGAACAGCGAAGCAGCGAATAGGAGCAAGGCAGCACCCGTTATACCGTCATTATAATAATAGCCGATGGCCTTTAAGCCGTTTACCTCAATGGCCGATAGTATTACCGCTAATTGCAGTTTATCGGCAAAACGCGAAAGGTAGAACAGGGCGCTTTGTATAAATATTACACCGAAGGCCAGTGCTGCCGATACATATAAATGTAGCACCAGGTTCATGAAGGCCTCCATCACCACTATCAGGATCACAAAAAACGAGAAGGTATGGAAAATGCGGCTCTCCAAAGGGAAAACCTCCGGGTCGCCAACAATCAGGTGCCGATATTTTTTAAGCCAGTGCTTTACAGTAGGAGCCATGCTGCCCGGGGGAATCAATAGTTGGCTTCAAATTTATATAAAAAGGCTGCTTTATAGCAGATTAAAATAATTAAAATATTGTATTTCAGAATGCAAAAGAAATTGTACCTTTGTCGTCCCTGAAAGGAGGTATTTGGGAATTATGATCATCATCAACGTAAAAGAAGGCGAATCTTTAGATAAAGCACTGAAACGCTTCAAAAAGAAATTCGAAAAAACAGGTGTATTAAGAGAGCTTCGTAGCCGTCAGGCATTCGAGAAGAAATCTATCACCCGCAGGCACGAAATTAAACATGCCATCTACAAACAAGGTATGAATATAGAAACTGTGTAAGTTTTTCCCTCGCGGAAATAATTTTACATATTTTTCTTGTCGATATAAAAAAACTATTTGTACATTCAATTCCCACGGATGTATAAATAGTTTTTATGTTTTTAGGCAAGTTCATTCGGTATATCCAATACGAGAAACGGTACTCGCCGCATACAGTAGCTGCTTACCAGAGCGACCTGGAGCAGTTCTTCCAATTCCTGAACCCCGAAGGGCAGGAAGCAACCATAACCCATCCCGCAGAAATTACCCATCACGACATCCGCAACTGGATGACGGCGGATGAAGCCCTTGCCCCGCGCAGCCTCAACCGCAAGCTGGCCACCCTGCGCAAATACTTTAAGTTTTTATTGGCCGAGGGCGATATTAAAGTAAATCCAACATCGCGCCTAACAGCCCTCAAAACACCCAAAAACCTGCCTACCGTGGTAGAAAGCGGAAAGCTAACCGATATGCTCGACGGCAAGCTGGACGACGAGGAAAGGGGAGAAGCGATATTTTCTGATGATTTTGCCGGCATACGCGATAAAACGGTTATCGAACTTTTGTTTGGTACCGGCATCCGTTTAGCCGAACTTTTGGGCCTGAAAAAAAGCGATATAAATTTCTACGAAAACACCATAAAAGTTTTAGGTAAACGCAACAAACAGAGGATAGTACCCCTCAATAACGAGCTTGCACAACAGTTGAAGGTGTACATGGAGGCGCAGGAAAGTGAAAATTTTCATAACAATTCCTTAACCTTTATCGTTACAAATAAAGGGGAGGCAGCTTACCCAAAACTGATATACTTAATAGTGCAGAAATACCTCAGCAACATATCAACCCAAAGCAAAAAGAGCCCGCACGTGCTGCGGCACACCTTTGCTACAACCTTACTAAACAATGGGGCCGACCTTGCCGCCATTAAAGAACTTTTGGGCCATGCTAACCTTAGCGCAACCCAAATTTATACCCACAATTCAGTTGAACGTTTAAAGTCTATTTACAAACAAGCCCATCCAAGGGGTTAAAAAGGAGGAAAAATGAAAATTACAGTGCAATCTATTCACTTTACAGCAGACCAAAAATTGCTGGATTTCATTCAAAGAAAAGTTGACAAGCTGGAAACATTTTACGACCACATTATAAGTGGCGAGGTTTATTTAAAATTAGAAAATGTAAAAGACGAAGCGAACAAAATAACGGAAATAAAGCTGACCCTGCCCGGCAACCAGATATTTGCCAAAGAGAAGTGCAAAACCTTCGAAGAAGCTACCGACCTGGTAGTAGAAGGCCTGCGCCAACAAATAGAGAAACATAAAACCAAGAAAGCGATAGCTGCCGAAGCCGCCAAAAAAGCGGTACTGTTACCGGCGGAAGACGATTTTTAACGAAATAGTAATCTGAAAAGAAAGCGGCGGGTGAGAACCTGCCGCTTTTTTTTGTGAAAAGAGGTAACATTAAGCGTTATCTAACGTGTTATTATAAGCGATAGCGCGGTGTTAAAAGGCATTAATTACGAATTTGTAGGGTTGAATACGGGCAAGAGGATACATTGTGCCTTATAAAAATGCGGCTAATTAACTTCTCGCTTCCTCAGCTAAATATTGTGCTTTTACAATCTTCCAATCGCTAACCTTTTGATAATTATAGCGATATCTCATCCCTTTTTTAATCCCGATTTTATTTAAAAACAAAGCGAAACAGGGGTGTTTGCCAGCCTTGAAATTTTTTTGAAAAATAATTTTGCACGGCTATAAATTTTTGTAGATTTGCAATCCCTTTCGGAGAGGACGTTACGGCAGACGCGACGAAGGAAAAAGGTTCTTTAAAATACTAAAAGCGCAATATAAATTACCCACGGTTGAGGTAGCGGCAAAAGGCAGATACAACACCGGGAATAAAATATAAGCCTCCTTAGCTCAGCTGGTAGAGCAACTGACTTGTAATCAGTAGGTCATTGGTTCGATCCCGATAGGAGGCTCTGTTATTTCGGAGATGCGATGCTTAGCTTCCACTTAAGTATAGCAAATCCGGAATCACAATGGGGAGATACCAGAGCGGTCAAATGGGACGGACTGTAAATCCGTTGCTTCGGCTACGAAGGTTCGAATCCTTCTCTCCCCACAATTTCAGTTGGCAGTTGCCAGTTTGCAGCACGCAGTTTTACTACTGCTACTGTTAACCGGGAACTGCTAACTGATTTAAAAATTGCGGAAGTAGCTCAGTTGGTAGAGCGATAGCCTTCCAAGCTATAGGTCGCGAGTTCGAACCTCGTCTTCCGCTCCAAAAAAAAGTGGGCAGTTGGCGGTTAGCAGTTGGCAGGCACGTTGATCTACTGCAAACTGAAAGCTGATAACTGCAAACTAAAAAACAAGCCGACGTAGCTCAGGGGTAGAGCACTTCCTTGGTAAGGAAGAGGTCATGGGTTCAAATCCCATTGTTGGCTCATATTATTTAAGTATAATATTAAAAGAGTAAATTAACCTACAAACAAAATAAATCATGGCAAAAGAAAAGTTTGACCGCAGTAAACCGCACTTAAACATCGGTACTATCGGTCACGTTGACCACGGCAAAACAACCCTTACTGCAGCTATCACTAAAGTATTAGCTGATGCAGGTTTATCAGAAGCACGTTCATTCGATTCAATCGACTCTGCTCCTGAAGAAAAAGAGCGTGGTATTACTATCAATACAGCTCACGTTGAGTACTCAACTGCAAACCGTCACTACGCACACGTTGACTGCCCGGGCCACGCTGACTATGTGAAAAACATGGTTACTGGTGCTGCTCAGATGGACGGCGCGATCATTGTGGTTGCTGCTACTGATGGTCCTATGCCACAAACTCGCGAGCACATCCTTTTGGCTCGTCAGGTAGGTGTACCAGCACTTGTTGTATTCATGAACAAAGTTGACATGGTTGACGACCCAGAGTTGTTAGAACTTGTTGAAATGGAAGTTCGTGAGTTATTATCTTTCTACGATTTCCCTGGTGATGATATCCCGGTAATTCAAGGTTCGGCCCTTGGTGGTTTGAACGGCGAGCCTACTTGGGTTGCTAAAATTATGGAGTTGATGGATGCTGTAGATAGCTACATCCCAATCCCTCCACGTTTGACAGACCTTCCATTCTTGATGCCTGTTGAAGACGTATTCTCGATCACTGGTCGTGGTACTGTAGCAACTGGCCGTATCGAGCGTGGTGTTATCAACTCAGGTGAGCCTGTTGATATCCTGGGTATGGGTGCTGAGAACTTGAAATCAACCGTAACTGGTGTTGAGATGTTCCGCAAGATCCTTGACCGTGGTGAAGCTGGTGACAACGTAGGTTTATTGTTACGTGGTATTGAGAAAACTGATATCCGTCGTGGTATGGTTATCTGCAAACCAGGTTCAGTAACTCCTCACACCGATTTCAAAGCAGAAGTTTACGTATTATCAAAAGCTGAAGGTGGCCGTCACACTCCATTCTTCAACAAATACCGTCCTCAGTTCTATTTCCGCACAACTGACGTAACCGGCGAGATCTCGTTGGAAGAAGGTGTAGAAATGGTTATGCCTGGCGATAACGTTACCATCACTGTAAAATTGATCAACGCTATTGCAATGGAAAAAGGCCTTCGTTTCGCTATCCGTGAGGGTGGTAGAACAGTAGGTGCCGGCCAGGTAACTGAAATTTTAAAATAATTTCTTACCCTTAAATGGGTAACAAAACGGTTAATTTTTGTGTAAAGTACCGGAGCACTGCTTCGGTACTTTATTCACAATATAAGTAACAACAAATTTCCGCAAGGAGATTTATTATACACGGGAATAGTTCAACGGTAGAATAGAGGTCTCCAAAACCTTTGATCAGGGTTCGAATCCTTGTTCCCGTGCTTAAGTATTAATTAGATATGGCTGGCGTAGCTGAATACATAAAAGAATCATACATTGAGTTGACCGAGAAAGTAACTTGGCCAACCTGGCGCGAACTGCAAAGCAGCGCGGTATTGGTACTGGTAGCTGCTATTATTATAGCAATGGTTATCTTCGGTATGGACCAGATAATCGGTTACCTGTCAAACTTTTTTTATACATCGTTAGCCTAATAATTTTATTGTATAGATGAGCGATCAATTAAAGTGGTACGTAGTTAGGGCTATCAGCGGTAAAGAAAAAAAGGTAAAGCAATATATTGATGCCGAAGTTAGCCGTTTGGGCATTACGCACCTTGTACCGCAGGTATTGATCCCAACTGAAAAATATTATCAAATGCGCGACGGGAAGAAAATTGCGAAAGAACGCAATTATTTTCCCGGTTATGTTTTAATGGAGGCAGCCCTTGATGGCGAGCTGGAACACGTTATCAAAAACATTAACAGCGTTATTGGTTTCCTTGGGGATAAAGCAGGTAATGCTATCCCGCTTCGCCAGGCCGAAGTTAACCGCATTTTAGGCAAGGTTGACGAGATGACCACACAAGGTGAAACTATGGCTGTACCATACTACGTTGGCGAAAACGTAAAAGTAATGGATGGCCCTTTCAACGGTTTCAGCGGTGTGATAGAAGAGGTGAACGAAGAGAAGAAGAAACTGAAAGTAATGGTAAAGATATTCGGGCGCCGTACGCCGCTTGAATTGAATTACATGCAGGTAGAGAAAGAGTAGTTGGTTATTGGTGAATGGTTGATTAGTGAATAGTTGCCGAAGCCAAACCCTACTAAATAAAATATTACACATACGAGTGTTGAAGCGGAAGAAGGGAACTACTCACCATTCACAAATCAACCACTCACAAAATCTTAAATGTTACTTAGCTTCCACTTACTAACATTGAGTTATAATTAAATCAAAGTAAAATGGCAAAAGAAGTCGGTGCGATGGTGAAGCTTCAGGTAAAGGGCGGCGCTGCAAACCCATCTCCTCCAATTGGCCCTGCATTGGGTGCAAAAGGTGTGAACATTATGGAGTTTTGCAAGCAGTTCAATGCACGTACCCAGGACAAACCTGGTAAAGTGCTTCCTGTGCTTATTACTGTTTATGTCGACAAATCTTTCGATTTTATCATCAAAACCCCTCCGGTAGCTATCCAGTTGTTAGAAGCAACAGGCTTAAAGAGTGGTTCGGCAGAGCCCAACCGTAAAAAAGTTGCCAGCGTAAACTGGGAACAGGTTGAAACTATCGCCAAAGATAAAATGGTAGATTTGAATGCATTTACAGTAGAATCAGCCATGAAAATGGTGGCAGGTACTGCCCGCAGTATGGGAATCACCGTATCAGGTACGGCTCCCTGGAACTAACTTGATGTCGGATGTGAGATTTTCGATTTCGGAGTTAATTCCGAAATCTCAATTCCGAAATCCGAACTCAAAAATTATTAATTAATACAAATCAGTTTAAGACAGTGGCAAGATTAACAAAAAATCAAAAAGTGGCACTATCCAAAATTGAGGCGAACAAATCGTACTCATTAGAAGCTGCATCGGCTTTGGTAAAGGAATTAACTTTAACCAAATTCGACTCTTCTGTTGATATTGATGTACGTTTAGGTGTTGATCCACGTAAAGCCAATCAAATGGTGCGTGGTATTGCAACCTTACCTCATGGAACCGGTAAAACTGTACGTGTATTAGTTCTTTGTACTCCTGATAAGGAGCAAGAAGCTAAAGACGCAGGTGCAGATTACGTAGGTTTGGACGAATATATTGCCAAAATTGAAGGCGGTTGGACTGATGTTGATATTATCATAACTATGCCAAGCGTTATGGCTAAGGTAGGTCGTTTGGGTCGTATTTTGGGCCCTCGTAACCTTATGCCTAACCCTAAATCGGGTACAGTAACACCAGAAGTTGGTAAAGCTGTAACTGAGGTAAAAGGTGGTAAGATCGATTTCAAGGTTGACAAAACCGGTATCATCCATACTTCAATAGGAAAAGCGTCTTTCTCTGCTGACAAAATTTACGAGAATGCATTAGAAGTATTGCAAACTATCTCTAAATTGAAACCATCAGCAGCAAAAGGTACATACTTCAAGAGCATTCACATCTCTTCAACTATGTCGCCGGGTATAACAGTTGAAACTAAATCAGTAGCGGGGATCTAATCATGACTAAAGAAGAAAAATACGAATTAGTAGTGGCCCTTACTGAGCAGATCAAAGAGTACGGTAATTTCTATATTACTGATACTGCTGATCTTACAGTTGCAAAAGTTAACAACATCCGTCGTCAGTGTTTCGATGCTGATATCACAATGCAGGTAGCAAAAAATAGCTTGATCAAAAAAGCTATGGAAGCTGCAGGCGGCGATTTCAGCCCGATATATGATGTTTTGAAAGGTTCATCTTCTATCCTTTTCTCAAAATCAGCAACTGCTCCGGCAAAGTTGATCAAAGCATTAAGGAAAAAAGGCGAGAAACCTATCTTAAAAGCAGCATACATCGATTCAGCAGTGTTCATTGGTGATAACCAACTGGATACTTTAATGAAACTGAAATCGAAAGAACAGTTGATCGGCGAGATAGTAGGCTTACTACAATCACCTGCAAAAAACGTACTTTCTGCTCTACAATCAGGCGGAACTACTATTGCAGGCCTCGTAAAAACATTACAAGAAAGAGGTTAACGAACGCCTCATTACAAGTTCGAATTAAATTAAAAAGCATTAAGTAAAAAATTAAAATAAAATGGCGGATTTAAAAGCGTTTGCTGAACAGTTGGTAAACTTAACAGTAAAAGAAGTAAACGAGTTAGCTCAAATATTAAAAGACGAGTACGGTATTGAGCCAGCTGCTGCAGCTGTTGCTGTTGCTGCTGCTCCTGCAGGTGGCGATGATGCTCCTGCTGAAGCTGCTGTACAAACTGCATTCGACGTTATCTTGAAAGAAGCTGGCGGCGCTAAATTAGCAGTTGTTAAATTGGTTAAAGACCTTACTGGCCTTGGCTTGAAAGAAGCTAAAGACTTAGTTGACGGCGCTCCTAAAGAGTTGAAAACCGGTGTAACTAAAGAAGAAGCTGAATCTTTGAAAAAACAATTAGAAGAAGCAGGCGCAGTAGTTGAGGTTAAATAATTTAACCCATACCAAATAGCATCAGACTCCGACCATTTTTTGGTCGGGGTCTATTGCTGTTTATATACTTCAGATTTGAGACGCGAGATATGAGATATGATAATATCGCGTTATTAATGCAAGCGGGTTTTCATCCTGTCTCAGATCTTACATCTCATATCACATACAGGTCCAATAAACTAAAATTATAATACCTTGGCAAACAATAGCAACCAAAGAGTAAACTTTGCAACCAGCAGGAAGGTACTTGAGTACCCGGACTTTCTGGATGTACAGTTACAATCTTTCCAGGAATTTTTTCAATTGGAAACCACGTCAGACAACCGCTACAAAGAGGGGTTGTTTAAAGTATTTGCCGAAAACTTTCCAATATCTGACTCAAGGAACATCTTCGTTTTGGAGTTTCTTGATTACTTTATTGACCCGCCACGCTACGATATACGCGAGTGTATTGAGCGCGGTTTAACTTACAGTGTACCATTAAAAGCAAAACTTCGCCTGAGCTGTAACGATGCAGAGCACGAAGATTTTGAAACCATTGTGCAGGACGTTTATTTGGGTACCATCCCTTACATGACGCCGAAGGGTACATTTGTTATCAATGGTGCCGAGCGCGTAATTGTATCGCAATTACACCGTTCGCCGGGTGTGTTCTTTGGCCAAAGCCGCCACACCAACGGTACCAAATTATACTCTGCCCGCGTTATCCCTTTCAAAGGCTCGTGGATTGAGTTTGCTACCGACGTTAACAACGTGATGTATGCATACATCGACCGTAAAAAGAAATTCCCGGTTACTACCCTGCTTCGTGCAATAGGTTACGATTCTGATAAAGATATATTAGAGTTGTTTGAACTTGCCGATGAGGTTAAAGTTAGCAAAAGCGGCTTGAAGAAATTCATTGGCCGTAAACTTGCTGCAAGGGTGCTTAAAAAATGGGTGGAAGACTTTGTGGACGAGGATACCGGTGAAGTGGTATCTATCGACCGTAACGAGATCATCCTGGAGCGCGAAACCGTATTGGAAGACGACCACATAGATATGATCATTGATGCAGGTGTGAAAACCATCATCCTGAACAAGGAAGACAGCTCTACCAGCGGTGATTATACCATTATATACAATACTCTACAAAAAGATACTTCGAACTCGGAGAAAGAAGCAGTTGAGCACATCTACCGCCAGTTGCGTAACGCTGAACCACCTGATGAGGAAACTGCTCGTGGTATCATCGATCGTTTGTTCTTCTCTGATAAAAGATATGACCTGGGCGATGTGGGCCGCTACCGCATCAACCGTAAACTGAAGCTTAACACTTCTGACGAAACAAAAGTGTTAACCAAGCAGGATATTATTGCGATTGTTAAGTACCTGATCAAACTCATCAACTCAAAAGCTGAGGTGGATGATATCGATCACTTGTCTAACCGTCGTGTGCGTACCGTTGGCGAGCAGCTTTATGCTCAGTTCGGCGTAGGTTTAGCACGTATGGCACGTACCATCCGCGAGCGTATGAACATCCGCGATAACGAGGTGTTCACACCAACCGACCTGATCAACGCGCGTACCCTTTCATCGGTTATCAACTCGTTCTTCGGTACCAACCAGCTATCGCAGTTTATGGACCAAACCAACCCACTGGCAGAGATCACGCACAAGCGTCGTCTGTCAGCCCTTGGGCCCGGCGGTCTGTCACGCGAGCGTGCCGGTTTCGAGGTTCGCGACGTACACTACACCCACTACGGTAGGTTGTGTACTATCGAAACTCCTGAAGGCCCGAACATTGGTTTGATTTCATCGCTTTGCGTACACGCTAAGATCAACAACTTAGGCTTCATCGAAACTCCGTACAAACGCGTGGTTGAAGGTAAAGTACAGGTTAACGAGCCGGTTATCTATTTATCTGCTGAGGATGAAGATGGTAAAACCATTGGCCAGGCAAATGCGGTTTATGACGATAATGGCGAGTTTGCTACTCCGCGTGTAAAAGCACGTTTCGAGGGCGACTTCCCGATCATTGAGCCGGATAGGTTAGATTTGATGGACATTGCGCCAAACCAGATCACCTCTATCGCTGCATCGTTGATCCCTTTCCTTGAGCATGATGATGCTAACCGTGCCCTGATGGGTTCGAACATGCAACGCCAGGCCGTACCGCTGTTGCGCCCCGAAGCGCCAATTGTAGGTACCGGTTTGGAAGGCCGTGTAGCAAAAGACTCTCGTACCCTTATCAACGCCGAAGGCGATGGTGTGGTTGAGTATGTTGATGCCAACGAAATAAAAATTAAGTATGACCGTGATGAACTTGACCGTTTGGTTTCGTTCGAAGGCGATACTAAGAGCTATATCTTAACCAAGTTCAAGAAAACCAACCAGAGCACCACAATCAACCTGAAACCGATTGTGAAAAAAGGCCAGCGCGTAAGCAAAGGCGAAGTGCTTTGCGAAGGCTACGCTACACAAAACGGCGAGCTTGCATTGGGCCGTAACCTTAAAGTGGCATTCATGCCTTGGCAAGGTTACAACTTCGAGGATGCGATCGTTATCTCTGAGCGCGTTGTGTCTCAGGATATCTTTACCTCGCTTCACGTAGAAGAGTTTGAACTGGAAGTGCGCGATACTAAACGTGGTGAAGAAGAGCTTACACCGGATATCCCTAACGTTTCGGAAGAAGCAACTAAGGACCTGGACGAAGACGGTATCATCCGTGTTGGCGCCGAGGTTAAAGAAGGCGACATCCTGATCGGTAAGATCACTCCTAAAGGCGAATCTGACCCTTCACCGGAAGAAAAACTGTTGCGCGCCATATTTGGTGATAAAGCAGGCGACGTTAAAGATGCATCATTAAAAACTCCGCCATCAATTGCGGGTGTGGTTATTGATACCAAACTTTTCAGCCGTGCTAAGAAAACCACTAAGGCCGAAGAGAAAGCTCAGATTGAGAAACTTGATGCTAAGCACGACAGGGCTGTTAAAGAATTGAAAAATACTTTGATAGACAAGTTGTTCGAAATTGTTAACGGTAAAACTTCGCAAGGTGTTTACAACGTTTACAAAGAGCTTTACGTTGCTAAAGGTGTTAAATTCACTCAGAAAATTCTGGCCGAATTACAATACGAAAACATCAACCCAACCAAGTGGACAACTGATGATGATAAGAATGAGCAAATTAAATTGTTGCTGCATAACTACAACATCAAAGTAAACGAAGAACTGGGTGCTTACCGCCGCGATAAATTCGCGATCAGCGTGGGCGACGAGCTTCCTTCGGGCATTGTTCAGATGGCCAAAGTTTACATCGCTAAAAAGCGTAAGCTTAAGGTGGGTGATAAAATGGCGGGCCGTCACGGTAACAAAGGTATCGTAGCGCGTATCGTACGCGACGAAGATATGCCGTTCCTGGAAGATGGTACACCTGTAGATATCGTGTTGAACCCGCTGGGCGTACCTTCGCGTATGAACCTTGGGCAGATATACGAAACCGTATTAGGCTGGGCCGGTAAAGAGCTGGGCGTTAAATTCGCTACTCCTATTTTCGATGGTGCAAGCCACCACGAAGTAGAAGAGTGGATTGCCAAGGCAGGCTTACCTGAATCGGGCCGTACGTACCTGTACAACGGTTTAACAGGCGACCGCTTTGATCAGCAAACTACTGTAGGTATCATCTACATGCTGAAACTGGGCCACATGGTTGACGATAAGATGCACGCGCGTTCTATCGGGCCGTACTCGCTTATTACACAACAACCGTTGGGTGGTAAAGCACAGTTCGGTGGCCAGCGTTTTGGTGAGATGGAGGTTTGGGCACTTGAAGCATTCGGTGCATCTAACATCCTGCAGGAGATACTTACCGTTAAATCGGATGATGTTATTGGCCGTGCCAAAACCTACGAAGCTATTGTTAAAGGTGAGAACCTGCCAACGCCATCGGTTCCTGAATCATTCAACGTATTGGTTCACGAGTTACGCGGCTTAGGTTTGGATATCACGTTGGAATAAAGTTAAAAGAGTTAGAAAGGTTGTAAAGGTTACAGAAGTTAAAGCTTCCGCCTTTACAACACTTCTAACTTTTACAACACTTTTAACTTTTACAACAACTCTTCAACAACATTAAAAACAAAGGAGACTATGTCTTACAAAAAGGATAATAAGATCAAAAGTAATTTCACCACAATTACTATCAGCCTGGCCTCTCCGGAGTCTATCCTGGAGCGTTCGAGCGGTGAAGTTTTAAAGCCGGAAACCATTAACTACCGTACTTACAAACCCGAGCGCGATGGTTTGTTTTGCGAGCGTATTTTTGGCCCGGTAAAAGATTACGAATGCCATTGCGGTAAATACAAACGTATACGTTACAAAGGTATCGTGTGCGACCGTTGCGGTGTTGAAGTAACCGAAAAGAAAGTGCGCCGCGAGCGTATGGGCCACATCAACCTGGTGGTGCCTGTTGCGCACATTTGGTACTTCCGCTCGTTGCCAAACAAAATTGGCTACTTGCTGGGCTTACCAACCAAACGCCTTGATTTAATCATTTACTACGAGCGTTACGTAGTTATACAACCGGGTATTAAAGAAGCTGACGGTATATCTAAAATGGATTTCCTGACAGAAGAAGAGTACCTGGATATATTGGATACCTTACCAAAGGAAAACCAATACCTTGACGATAAAGACCCGCAGAAATTTGTGGCTAAGATGGGTGCCGAAGCGCTGGAAGACCTCCTGAAACGCCTCGACCTTGACCAGTTATCATACAACCTGCGCCACCAGGCAGCAAACGAAACTTCGCAGCAACGTAAAAACGAAGCTTTGAAACGTTTGCAGGTAGTGGAAGCTTTCCGCGATGCACAATCGAGGATTGAGAACCACCCTGAGTGGATGATCGTTAAGATCGTTCCGGTTATCCCGCCTGAGTTGCGCCCATTGGTACCACTGGAAGGTGGCCGTTTTGCAACTTCGGATTTGAACGACCTTTACCGCCGTGTAATTATCCGTAACAACCGTTTAAAACGTTTGATAGAGATAAAAGCACCTGAGGTGATCTTGCGTAACGAAAAACGTATGCTGCAGGAAGCTGTGGATTCGTTATTCGATAACTCACGTAAAGTAAACGCAGTAAAAACTGAAGGTAACCGTGCTTTGAAATCACTTTCGGATATCCTGAAAGGTAAACAAGGCCGTTTCCGCCAGAACTTATTGGGTAAACGTGTGGATTACTCGGCACGTTCGGTAATTGTTGTAGGCCCTAACTTGAAACTGCACGAGTGCGGTTTGCCAAAAGATATGGCCGCCGAGCTGTTTAAACCATTCATCATCCGCAAAATGATTGAGCGTGGTGTGGTTAAAACCGTAAAATCTGCTAAAAAGATAGTTGACCGTAAAGACCCATTAGTTTGGGACATTTTGGAAAACGTACTAAAAGGCCACCCTGTATTACTAAACCGTGCGCCTACGCTGCACAGGTTGGGTATACAAGCCTTCCAACCTAAATTGGTTGAGGGTAAAGCTATACAATTGCACCCGCTTACCTGTACCGCATTCAACGCGGATTTCGACGGTGACCAGATGGCTGTGCACGTACCACTTGGTAACGCAGCAATTTTGGAAGCCCAGGTATTAATGCTTGCATCGCACAACATCTTAAACCCTGCCAACGGTACCCCAATTACGGTACCTTCTCAGGACATGGTGCTTGGTTTGTACTACATAACCAAAGGCCGTAAAACAGATGAAACCCGTGTGGTAAAAGGCCAGGGCTTAACTTTCTACTCCGCCGAAGAGGTTATCATCGCTTACAACGAGAAGAAATTAGACCTGCACGCCTTTATTAAAGTAAAAGGCCGTGTTAAAGAGCGCGATGGCAGCATTGTAACTAAACTGATTGATACTACTGTAGGCCGCGTACTGTTCAACCAGCACGTGCCTGAAGAGGTTGGATACATCAACGAGCTATTAACCAAAAAATCACTGCGCGACATCATTGGCGATGTAGTGAAAAATACCGGTATGGCCCGTGCAGCACAATTCCTTGATGATATTAAGGAGTTAGGCTTTAGGATGGCCTTCCAGGGTGGTTTGTCGTTTAACCTGAAGGATATCAATATCCCTGAGGAAAAAGTAACGCTGATTGCTCAGGCTTCTAAAGAAGTAGAAGAGGTAATGAATAACTACAACATGGGTTTCATTACCAACAACGAGCGTTACAACCAAATCATCGATATCTGGACCCGTATCAACAACCGCTTAACTGCGAATGTGATGAACATCCTGAGCACCGATAACCAGGGCTTCAACTCTGTTTACATGATGCTTGACTCGGGTGCACGTGGTTCTAAAGAGCAGATCCGCCAGCTGGCAGGTATGCGTGGTTTGATGGCGAAACCGCAAAAATCAGGTTCGGGTGGCGAGATCATCGAGAACCCGATCTTATCAAACTTTAAAGAAGGCCTTTCGGTATTAGAGTACTTCATCTCTACCCACGGTGCTCGTAAAGGTTTGGCGGATACGGCGTTGAAAACTGCGGATGCTGGTTACCTAACCCGTCGTTTGCATGACGTTGCCCAGGATATGATTGTTGGCGAGGTAGATTGCGGTACCCTGCGTGGTATTTACACAACTGCCCTTAAAGACAACGAGGATATTGTAGAGCCACTATACGACCGCGTTTTAGGCCGTACTACCTTGCATGATGTGCATGACCCTATCACCAACGAACTTATTGTTGCTGCGGGCCAGGACATCACCGAGGAAATTGCCAAGAAAATTGAAAACTCGCCTTTAGAAGGCGTTGAGATACGTTCGGTATTAACCTGCGAAAGCCGCAGAGGTGTTTGTACCTTATGCTACGGCCGTAACCTTGCAAGCGGTAAACGCGTGCAAAAAGGCGAGGCAGTGGGTGTAATTGCAGCACAGTCTATCGGTGAGCCGGGTACACAGTTAACACTTCGTACCTTCCACGTGGGTGGTACCGCATCAAACATCGCGGCAGAATCGCAGATCAACGCTAAGTTTGATGGTATCATCGAGTTTGAAAACGTACGTACCGTAGGTTACAAAACTGAAGAAGAAGATGTTGACGTTGTATTAGGCCGTTCGGGCGAGTTCCGCATCATTGAGCCGGGTACTAACAAAGTTATCGTTACCAACAACATTCCATACGGCTCATACCTGTATGTGAAAGATGGTGCTAAGATCACTAAAGGCGACCGTATCTGTTCATGGGATCCGTACAACGCGGTTATCATATCAGAGTTTGCCGGTATTGCTACATTCGAAGCAGTATTGGAAGGCATCACTTTCCGCGAAGAAAGCGACGAGCAAACAGGCCACCGTGAGAAAGTAATTATCGATACCAGGGATAAAACTAAAAACCCTGTTATCCAAATTACCGATAACAAAGGCAATATTATAAAAGGATACAACATCCCGGTAGGTGCTCACATTTCTGTTGAAGAAGGTGAAAAACTACAAACAGGCCAGGTTATTGCTAAAATTCCTCGTTCAACCGGTAAAACCCGAGATATTACAGGTGGTTTACCACGTGTAACCGAGCTATTTGAAGCACGTAACCCATCTAACCCTGCAGTAGTAACCGAGATTGACGGTGTGGTAACTTTAGGTGGCGTGAAACGTGGTAACCGCGAGATCACCATTGAGAGCAAAGACGGACAGGTTAAAAAATACCTGGTGCCATTGTCTAAACACATCCTTGTACAGGATAACGACTTTGTGAAAGCTGGTATGCCATTGTCTGATGGTTCTATCTCGCCTGCGGATATCCTTGCCATTAAAGGCCCTGCTGCTGTGCAGGAGTACCTGGTAAATGGTATACAAGAGGTTTACCGCTTACAGGGTGTGAAAATTAACGATAAGCACTTTGAGGTTATCGTTCACCAGATGATGCAGAAAGTTGCTATTGAAGATGCAGGTGACACCCGTTTCCTTGAAAGGGAAGCTGTTGATAGCTGGGACTTCATGGTAGAGAACGACGAGATCTTCGATAAGAAAGTTGTTGTTGAGCCGGGCGATTCTACAACCCTTAAAGCAGGCCAGATCATCTCATTGCGTAAGTTGAGAGACGAAAACTCGATACTGAAACGCCGTGATGCAAGGCTGGTTGAGGTGAGGGATGCAATTGCTGCAACTTCGAGCCCGATGCTGCAAGGTATTACCAGGGCATCGTTAGGTACCAAATCGTTCATCTCTGCAGCATCGTTCCAGGAAACTACAAAAGTACTGAACGAGGCAGCTATCGCCGGTAAACGCGATAACATGCTTGGCTTGAAAGAGAACGTTATTGTGGGCCACTTAATTCCATCGGGTACCGGTTTGCGCGAATACGAAAATATCCGCGTAGGTTCTCAGGAAGAATTCGACCGCCTGATGGCTTCAAAAACCGAAGAAGTAGACGCTTAATAAGGTTTTTTTAAATACTTTTGCAAAGCCTTCTGTGAAAACAGAAGGCTTTGCTATTTTAGTACCATGGAAGAACAGAACGAAAACCAGATAAACATCGAGCTGTCGGAAGAGATGGCCGAAGGTGTTTATGCCAACCTTGCCATCATCACCCATTCTACATCCGAGTTTGTACTCGATTTTATTCGGGTAATGCCGGGTGTACCTAAGGCCAAAGTAAAATCGCGTGTAATATTAACCCCCGAACACGCTAAAAGGCTGTTAAGCGCATTGGAAGACAACGTTGAGAAATTTGAAGCAGCCAATGGCCGCATTAAAGTAGACAACGGCCAGGGCGGCGCACCGGGTTTCCCCATGAATTTTGGTGGGCCGATAGGGCAAGCGTAATTCTTAGTCCATAGCCCATGGTCGATGGTCCATGGTTTGTATGGGCGTTTTCTTTACTATGGTCTATGGACCATCGACTATTGACTAAAAGAAATGAATAAAGATTCAAAAATATATATTGCCGGTCACCGTGGAATGGTGGGTTCTGCCATTCATCGCAAGTTGGAAAAGGAGGGTTTCACCAACTTCATTACCCGTACATCAAGCGAGATCGATCTGCGCGATCAGCAACAGGTTGCTGAGTTTTTTGCTACAACAAAACCCGATTACGTGTTTTTGGCGGCTGCCAAAGTAGGGGGTATTGTGGCCAATAATACCTACCGCGCCGAGTTTTTGTATGATAACCTGATGATACAGAATAACGTTATCCAAAACTCGCACCTCAACGGGGTGAAAAAACTGATGTTTTTAGGGTCGAGCTGTATATACCCAAAATTGGCACCGCAGCCGCTTAAAGAGGATTACCTGCTTACCGGCTTGCTGGAACCAACCAACGAACCCTACGCCATAGCCAAAATTGCCGGTATAAAAATGTGCGATGCTTACCGTGCACAATACGGCTGCAACTATATATCGGTAATGCCTACAAACCTGTATGGGTATAATGACAATTACCATCCGCAAAACTCGCACGTGCTGCCGGCCATGATACGCCGCTTTCACGAAGCTAAAGAGCAAAACCTGCCAACAGTAACTATTTGGGGTACAGGTACGCCCTTACGCGAATTTTTATTTGCCGATGACCTGGCCGAAGCCTGCTACTACCTGATGCAGAATTACAACGAGCCGGGCCTGGTAAACATTGGCAGCGGCACCGAAATAAGCATTAAGGACTTGGCTTACCTGGTAAAGAAGGTAATTGGCTACGAAGGCACAATTGATTTTGATACCAGCAAGCCCGATGGTACGCCCCGCAAATTGATGGACGTTACCAAATTAGCCGAAAAAGGCTGGAAATACTCCACCCAACTGGAAGACGGTATACAAATGGCCTATCAGGATTTTTTGGTAAAACATACCGAGCGGTAACCAAACAAAACATTCCGAAAAGTGTTAGCACTGCGGTTAAACACCATATCACTCTCTAAATGACTAAAACTATCATCTTTGGCGCTTCTGGGCAACTGGGGCAATGCTTTAAAAAATTAGCTGCTGATAAAAACCTCGACTTTTTTATCTTCCCCGACGAAACAGAGGCCAATATATTGGATGTAGAAGGGCTGGCCAAACTGTTTGATAAGCACAAACCCGCTTACGCGGTTAACTGCGCTGCCTACACTGCGGTAGATAAAGCCGAAGACGAAACCGAGCTTGCCGAAAAAATAAATAAAACCGGTGTTGAGAATATAGCCAAACTATGCGGCGAGCATGGCACCACGCTAATACAGGTATCAACAGATTTTGTGTTTAAAGGCGATATATCATCTCCGCTTACCGAAGAAGATGAAACCCTGCCTATTAGTGTATATGGCCAAACCAAATTGGATGGCGAGAAAGTTATACCGCCGCTGACCGATAAGTATTTTATTGTACGCACAGCATGGCTATACTCGGAGTTTGCCAATAACTACGTTAAAACCATGCTTAAACTGGGCAGCGAACGCCCGGAGTTAAAAATCATAGCCGACCAGGCCGGTACGCCAACTTACGCTATAGATCTGGCAGATTGCATTATCACCATCATCACATCGGGCAGCACGGCCTATGGCATTTACCACTACAGTAACGAAGGTATTGCTTCGTGGTACGATTTCTCTAAAGCAATATTCGACCTATCGGGCACCGAAGTAAAAGTTATACCTATCCCTACCAGCGGTTACCCCACAAAGGCAACCAGGCCGCAGTATTCGGTAATGGATAAAACCAAAATAAAAACTACGTTCGGTATTGAAGTACCGTATTGGCGCGATAGCCTGAAAGTTTGTATAGGCAAAATAAAACAACAAAACTAAACACATTATCACCACCATGAAGGGTATCATATTAGCAGGCGGTTCGGGTACAAGGCTTTACCCCATTACCAAGGCAATAAGCAAACAGCTAATGCCAATTTACGATAAGCCGATGATATATTACCCCTTATCGGTTTTAATGCTGGCAGGGATAAATGAGATATTGATCATCACCACACCCGAGGATAATCCCGGCTTTGTGCGCCTGCTGGGTACTGGTGAAGAAATAGGCTGCAAATTTGAATATGCCATACAAGAAAAGCCGAACGGTCTTGCCCAGGCTTTTGTGATCGGTGCCGATTTTATTGGCAACGATAAAGTAGCACTGGTATTAGGTGATAACATTTTCTACGGCTCAGGTTTCAGCAAATTGGTACAAAGCTTTAATGATGTAGATGGTGCTGCCATTTTTGCTTACCCTGTTGCCGACCCGGAGCGTTACGGTGTAGTGGAATTTGATACCAACTTTCGTGCGATATCTATCGAAGAAAAACCTGCCGTTCCAAAATCAAAGTATGCCGTACCCGGGTTGTATTTTTACGGCAACAGCGTAGTAGAGATAGCCAAAAACATACAACCATCGCCCCGCGGCGAATACGAAATAACCGACGTAAACCGTGTTTACCTGGAGCAAGGCAACCTGAATGTAGGCGTAATGGACCGCGGCACCGCCTGGCTGGATACCGGCACCTTCGACTCATTAAGCGATGCTACCGAATTTGTACGCGTAATAGAAAAACGCCAGTCGCGCAAAATTGGGTGTATAGAAGAAGTTGCCTACGAAATGGGCTACATTGACGATGCACAACTAAAAGTGTTGGTGCAGAAATATATTAAAAGCGGTTACGGGGCTTACCTGCAGAGTTTGCTGGAGGAGTAGTCTGGGATTGGCAATTTGCAGTCAGCGGTTTGCAATAAGTGCGAAACAGCGTGCTTCACAAAACGTTGTGCTGGACAGCATAGCGAAGTTACTTTTGAACAGGGAGCCCAACTCTTTGAAGAGTTTTCGAGGCTTCTTCTACTTTTTTTAATACCACAGCATCATTAGCATGGCTTTTGATCGAAGCAGCATTTGACCCTTTATTAGAGTTTTTGTTAACGGCCGTATTTTTTATCATCGTTGCCATGTCTTTCGCTTTTATCAAATTTAGTTAATTATCTCTGTTTAACCAAAAAAGCCTCATAGTTAGTGTTATTGGGTTCAAATTCATACCAAATATCGTTTTTTAGCCCAAATACCTCAAAGTTCGTGCTGATTTCTTCCCATAAACCCGCTATGCCCATTTGATACAATCTTGTACGCGACGACGTGCTTCCCGTTGCATAAATGTATGGGCGGTTGTGATATTTGCTAAATTCTAATACAGTGTTAGCAACAGTAGCCAGCACTATGTCTCTATCATCGTTATTGCTATTTGCTTTATCATCTAACTGGCCTGTTTGCATATTTAGATCACCGAAAGCTAAATTATAGGCTGTAAATTCGAGATTGGGGATGAGCGAGAACGTAACCATTTTTTTGATTCTTCCTTTTGGCCCAATGCTATAAAATTCATAGTCGTGATGATCATTTCTGTTAAAGAATGGATAATGTTTTAGGTGCATAAACGTAATATAGCAATTAGTTCACCGAAAGCTGAAATTTATGCTTATACCAACAAGATAGCTATAAAGGGGGAGTTATGTTTTTACTCTGTTCGGACTACTTTTCCACTACCTTCAACATCTCCTCCAATAACCCATCTCCCAAGGCATCAACCCAAACAATATCCTTATCTTTCCTGAACCAGGTCATTTGGCGTTTGGCGAAACGGCGGGTGTTTTGTTTAATGAGGGCTATGGCAGTAGGCAGATCGTTTTTGCCGTCGAAGTAGTCGAATAGTTCGCTGTAGCCAACGGTGTTCAGGGCGTTTAAATGACGGTATGGGAGTAGCGCCTGCACTTCTTCTATCAAGCCATCGTTTACCATGATATCAACCCGGCGGTTAATACGGTCGTAAAGGGCTTCGCGCGGCATATCCATCCCCAGTTTAATAATGTTGAAGGTGCGTTTACGGGTTTGCGCCGTACGGAAAGATGAGAAGGGGATTCCAGTGCTCTCGTATACATCTAAAGCCCTTATCAGGCGCTGTGGGTTGTTTATATCCACTTCTGCATAATATACCGGGTCTGCAAGTTTTAAGCGCTCCTGCAGGTGCGCGATGCCTTTTTCAGCTAATTCGGCATTTAGCCTGTCGCGTATTTCATCGTTGGCGGTGGGCAGGTCGTCAAAACCTTCGCAAATGGCCTTAATGTATAAACCTGAGCCGCCTGCCAATATTACTACCGAGTGCTGTTGAAACAACTCCTCCAACAAAGCGAGGCCCTGCCGCTCGAAATCGCCAACCGAAAAGCTTTCCTGAATAGAATGTGAATTGATAAAATAATGCGGTGCGGCTGCAAGCTCTTCGGCATTGGGTTTTGCCGTGCCAATACTCATCTCCCTGAAAAACTGCCTCGAATCGGCCGATACCACTGCGGTATTAAAGTGCTGAGCCAGTTGAATAGCTGCTGCTGTTTTACCGGAGGCAGTAGGGCCAGCGATTACGATGAGGGTAGGGGTGGTGCTCATAATTGAAAGGAAAAATATCGAACACCGAATGCCGAATAATGAATTTCGAAGTAAAGAAAATGATGAACTTCGAAATTCGGTGTTCGAAGTTCATCATTCGATATTCAAACAATATTAATAATCGTCATTACGGCCGCCGCGTCCGCCACGGTCGTCGTCTTCGTAGTTGTCATCGTCGCCGAAGCCAAATTCGTCTTCTTCGCCCTCTTCATCTTTTTCTTCAGAATCGTCAGTGCTATCGCTATCCGTAACTTCCGAAAAATCGTCGGCATCGTCGTGGTTGTAGGCCATTTCGTTCAGGAAGTCCAGGTCTTCCTCTTCGGTAGTTGCTGCTGCGGCTGCTGCTGCCGGGTTAAACACGTTACCAAATTGCTTTGGAGCCTCGCCCACGGTACGTACTACCAGCGGGTAAGTAGCGCCTGCGGTTTCGTTGAGGATAATCTGCTTCAATTCCACATGGAAATCAAAAGGCCTGTCGAAATTGAAGGTATAGTAAAACTTTTGATGCGGATCGTCTATCTGGCTGCTCAGTTTTACCTTGTCCATTAACAGTATCTTCCTGTCAATACGTTTTTGGTTGGGCAGGTAAGTAAATTCCTCACCTTTCATCCACTGGTCGTTACTGATATAAAAAGAAGAAGGGTATTCAGGGTTGTAACCAATAGATTGGTTAATTGCATGGTGAAGGTCTTCAAATGTTTGGGTCGATCGGATATCGATATCCCTGCTTACATCATCATAATCTTCAAAAGTAACCCTGAACCTGTATAGTGCCATTTGTAGTAATTTTTGTCAAAAATATATGTTTTAAATCAATTTGTGCTTGCCACAACTTTCAAGCCAATTTCTGCGCCTTTTTCAATAGTAAAAGCTAATGCTGCCTCGCGGTTATTAGGTATATCGCCCTCCAGGATGGCTTCGCGTATCTTATTCTTGATAATTCCCACCTCGCGGCCTTCTTTTATGCCAAAAAGCTGCATAATATCGAGCCCGGTAACCGGTGGCTGCCAGTTGCGGATGTTATCGCGTTCCTCAACATCCTTCAGTTTTTGCAGTACTAACTCAAAATTGTTACGATACTTTTTAACCTTGTATTCGTTTTTGGTGGTAACGTCTGCTTTACACAACAGCATCAGCGCCTCAATGTCCTCACCTGCCTCAAACAAAAGCCTCCGCACGGCAGAATCGGTAACGATAGATTGCGACAGTACAATGGGGCGCAAATGCAACTGAACCAGTTTGGCAACGAATTTCATCTTCTCGTTTAGCGGCAGTTTCAGCTGCGCGAATATCTTGGGCACCATGCGAGAGCCTTTATCCTCGTGCCCGTGGAAAGTCCACCCATGGCCCGGCTCAAAACGTTTAGTGGCGGGCTTGGCAATATCATGCAATATGGCGGCCCAGCGTAACCAAAGGTCGTCGGTAGTTTCGCAGATATTATCAAGCACCTGCAGGGTATGGTAAAAGTTGTCCTTATGCCCCTTGCCGTTAATGATCTCTACACCGTAAAGCCCCGCCATCTGCGGGAAAATGATATGCAGCAAACCGGTATCAAACAAATAGTTGAAACCGATAGAGGGCTTTGGCGAGAGGATGATCTTGTTCAGCTCATCGGTAATACGCTCCTGTGATACTATTTTAATGCGGTGCAGATTGCTTTTAATAGCCGCTACGGCCTCATCATCTATCCTAAAGTTCAGCTGGGAAGCAAAGCGAATGGCCCGCATCATACGCAGGGGATCGTCCGAAAATGTTTCCACCGGGTTTAGCGGTGTGCGGATGAGTTTCTGCTCCATATCGGCAATGCCGCCGAAAGGGTCTACTAACACACCGTAGTTATCTTCGTTCAACGTTATGGCCAGCGCGTTGATGGTAAAATCGCGGCGCTTCTGGTCGTCGTCCAATGTACCGTTCTCCACAATAGGTTTGCGCGATTCGGATCGGTAACTTTCCTTTCGGGCACCCACAAATTCCACCTCTATATCCTGGTAGCGCAACATGGCGGTACCAAAGTTTTTGAATACCGATACCTTTACATTGAGTTTAGCGGCCACCGCCTCGGCAAAGGCGATACCGTTACCCAAAACAACCACATCAATATCCTTGGAGGGGCGATTAAGAAAGATATCTCTAACATACCCGCCAATGGCATATGCCTGCACATTTTGCGCGGCAGCAATGCCGGAAATTACAGGAAATACAGGGTGTTGCAGGTATTGTTTCATAAAAATAAAGCCGCATAGCGGCTTATGTGGTGCGTTGCAAATTTAAGAAGATAAAAAATTAACGGCGAATAAATTCAAAACTGCCGTTTGGATCCAACCGCATAATGGTTGATGGCGCCTTTTTTTCCATGCTGTGCTGATCTACATCCACCACGTAGTCAACACCATCAATAATATCCTGGCTTACCTGGCCAAAGTTTTCGGGCGAGGGCTGCCCGCTGATGTTGGCCGATGTTGATACGACAGGCTTGCGGAAACGCTGTATCAATTGCTCGCAAAACGGGTGCTTTACTACACGGATGCCCACGCTGCCATCTTCGGCAATTAAGGCCGGCGAAAGGTTTTTGGCACCGGGCATTACCAGCGTCATGGGTTTTTCGGCAAACTCTATCAGTTGGTAGGCTATCTCAGGGACTTCGGCAATATAGCTTTGCAGTTTGTTATCATTATCAACCAGCACAATCATGCTTTTGCTCTCTTCGCGCTGTTTAAGAGCGTATATTTTTTTAACGGCCTCGGTATTGGTAGCATCGCAGCCTATACCCCAAATGGTATCGGTAGGGTAGAGGATGATGCCGCCTTCCTGCAGCACTTTCAGGGCTTTGTTTACTTCGTCCTTAAGCATGGGTTATTTGTTGGTATACATTCATCAATTGCGCCGCTAAGTTACGGCCTTCAAAGCGTTGTGCATAATTTAGCCCTTCGGCTATCATTTGCTGCTGCAAAGTATCATTACCCAAAACCTCGTCAATTTGTTTGGCCAGCCCCTCTGCATCTTCAGGAGCAATATAACGGCTGTGTTCACCTCCTGCCTCTTCTAAGCACGAACCGGTAGCCGCAATAACCGGCACGCCCGATACCAGCGCCTCCAAAATAGGTATACCAAAACCCTCGTACCGTGAGGGATAAACGAACAATGTAGCCGACTGATAAATCACGGGCAGATCGTCAAAAACTACATCATGCCTAAAGTGCATCCTGTCGGTTAAATTATTGGCAGCTAAAAAAGCCTTCACTTCATCAAGATAGGGAGTAGCTTTGCCAACCACCACCACCGGCATATTAGTTTTGCTATGCAGCAAAGCTTTGGCAAGCAGCAACAGGTTCTTGCGTTCTTCAATCGTACCAACGCTCAGGATATAACTATCCGGCAAGGCATATTTTTGCTTTACAGATGTTTTTTTCTCGTCGGTTTGTAGAATACCGAACTCCGGCGCGCAGCCCTGGTAGATCACGTCTATCTTATCCGCAGAGATATTTAAAAACTCCACCAGGTCCTGTTTGGTTTTTTCGCTAATGGCTATAATCTTATCGGCTGCCTTGCATGCGCGTTTGGTTTTGGAGGTGTATATCAGCCTGTCGATAAACTTGTAGTATTTCGGGAAGCGCAGGAATATCAGGTCGTGGATGGTAACCACCGATTTGATGCCGCTGTTGGCAATACCCATAGGCAACTCGTAGCTTAGGCCATGGTAAATATCTACGCCATCGCGTTTCAGGTCGTTAACCACGCCTCTGCTGCGCCACAAAGCAGTAAGATATTTACTCGCAGGAGTAATGGTTTTGATGTTTGCGAAACCGGAGAAGAAATTGCGCCACTTATTGGGTTTAAGTTTCGGCGTATAAAGCAGGTAGGTATTTTGGGGATAATGCTCTGCCGTGGTTTTTATGAGCCAGCGGCTAAAGTTGCCCAGGCCGGTGTTGTTTAAAAAAGCACGTTTGGCATCGTATCCTATCTTCATGTTTGGTTGATTGGTGAATGGTTGATTAAGTGAGTTGTTATAGCCGTTGCTGCAATCACTCGCTTAATCAAACCAAATCAACTATCACTTTGTAATACTGGTTGATTGGTGAATGGTTAATTAGGTGAGTAGTTTTAGCTGCACATTTGTTGATGCAAAGCAACCACTCACCTAATAAACTCAATCAACCATTCACTTAAACCGCTACATTATTATCCCTCAAAGCATCGTTCAGGGATGTTTTTTTGTCGGTAGATTCTTTGCGTTTGCCAATGATGAGGGCGCAAGGCACCTGGTACTCGCCGGCAGGGAATTTTTTGGTATAGCTACCCGGAATTACCACCGAGCGGGCAGGCACACGGCCTTTATATTCTACAGGCTCTTCGCCGGTAACATCAATAATTTTGGTTGATGCGGTAAGCACCACGTTAGCACCTAATACGGCTTCGCTTTCTACGTGTACGCCTTCTACCACAATAGCGCGCGAGCCCAAAAAGCAGTTATCCTCGATGATAACAGGTGACGCTTGTACAGGTTCTAATACGCCGCCAATGCCTACACCACCACTCAGGTGAACGTGTTTGCCAATCTGCGCGCACGAACCTACAGTTGCCCAGGTATCAACCATGGTACCTTCATCTACATAAGCACCAATGTTTACGTACGATGGCATCATGATAACGCCTTTGGCCAAATAAGCGCCATAACGGGCTATAGCGTGAGGTACCACGCGCACGCCAAGCTCTTTGTAGTTGGTCTTCAGTTTCATTTTATCGTGAAACACAAAAGGGCCGGTTTTTATTTCTTCCATAGCGCGGGTAGGGAAGTAAAGGATAACCGCTTTTTTTATCCAGTCGTTGGTATGCCAGCGGTTGCCTATCATTTCCGATACACGTATCTCACCTTTATCAAGGCGTTCGATAACGGCGTTAATGGCGTTGATATAGTCGTTTTCGGTTAAGAGTGTGCGGTTTTCCCACGCTTCCTCTATCATTTTTTTAAGCTCGATCATCAGAAGAAATAAATTTTGCCCAAATTAAAGGATTTTTGGGGAGATTTGTTTGCTTCACACGCCCCCGTTTGAAATAATGATAATGGAAAGAAACTATTGGAAGGATATTTTATTTGGCGTGGCGGTTGGTGATGCATTGGGCGTACCGGTAGAATTTAAGTCGCGCGCAGAGATAGCCGCTAAGCCGGTAACGGATATGATAGGTTTTGGTACGTATAACATGCCGCCGGGAACATGGTCTGACGATAGCTCGCTCACCTTTTGCCTGGCCGACGCGCTTACAGATGGTTACGACTTGCAGGCGATAGCCAATAAATTTGCACGCTGGCTTTACGAAAACCTGTGGACACCCCGCGGCGAAATATTTGATGTAGGCATGGCCACCCAGCAAGCCATTAACCGTATTGCAAGCGGTATTAAGCCCGAATTGGCGGGAGGGATGGATAGCCAATCGAACGGGAACGGTTCGCTGATGCGGATTTTGCCGCTGCTGCTTTATATAAAAGATAAACCGGTCGAAGAGCGTTTCAGGATAACCAAAGAGGTATCATCCATCACTCACGCGCATGTGCGGTCGGTAATTGCTTGCTTTTATTACCTGGAATTTGCGCGGATGCTGCTGGTGAGTAACGATCTGGTGGCCATTTACAATGAACTGAAGACGGACATTGGCGAGTTTTTAGCATCCACCACTATTGCTGCCGAAGAAGTGGCTTTGTTCGACAGGTTGCTGAAGGGGGATATTTATAAGCTACCGGTAGATGATATTAAAAGCAGTGGTTACGTGCTGCATACGCTGGAAGCAAGCATATGGTGCCTGATGAACAGCAGCACTTATGCCGAAGCAGCGCTGAAAGCCGTAAATTTGGGGCTTGATACCGATACCACCGGAGCAGTTACCGGCGGCCTGGCAGCTTTGCAATATGGCTATGATGCCATCCCCGAGCATTGGGTGTTAATGCTGGCGCGGAATAAGGATATTGCTGCGCTGGCGGATGAATTGGATAGAAAGTATACGAGAGAAAATGCCTGAAAAAGAAAAGTTAAGAATAGATAAATACCTGTGGTCCATCCGCATGTTTAAAACCCGTACGCTGGCAACCGATGCCTGCAAGGCGGGGCGCGTTAAGCTGGGTGGTGCCAATATAAAGCCCTCGCACGAGGTGAAGATGGGCGAAACCTACCATATATCGAAAGGCCCCGAACGCAAGGTAGTCACGGTAACCGGCTTGCTGGAGAACCGTGTTGACGCCAAAACCGCCGTAAATTTTTACCGCGACGATACGCCGGTAGAGCAAACTACAGGTTTCAAATCGATGTTCCACGCGCCGGTGCTCAAGCGCGATCGTGGTACAGGCCGCCCCACCAAACGCGACCGCCGCGAAACCGACGACCTGAAGGACAATTTTTTTGACAAGGCCGAGGAGGAAGAGGATTAACATTTATCAGAATACAAAAATGCCCGGCAAGCTTTATCAACTGCCGGGCATTTCCATTTTAAAGGGGCTTGTTATTATAAATTATACATACCGCCGTCGGCTATCAGTTCGGAGCCTAACAGGAAGGTAGAATCATCCGAAGCAAAGAAGGTAACCACTTTGGCCAGTTCTTCCATGGTGCCAAAACGGCCTATTGGGATCTGTTTCAATATGCCTTCGCCCATTTGCTGTAGCTGCTCATCGCTGATGCCCAGTTTATCGGCACTGTGCAATGGAGTACCAACAGGGCCGGGGCTTACCGAGTTTACGCGTATTTTACGTGGCAATAATTCTACCGCCAGGTTTTTGGTAAGCGATAGTAAAGCTGCCTTGCTTGCTGCATAAACACTTGCGCCTGCCATACCAATATGTGCGTTGATAGAAGTGTTGAAGATGATAGAACCGCCTTCGTTAACTAATGGCAATAACTGTTGCAGGGTGAAGTAGGCACCTTTAAAGTTGATGTCCATAATATCATCGAACATCTCCTCGTCCATTTGCTCTACCGAGTTGAATTTGCCAATACCGGCGTTAATGAATATGATATCGATATTCGGGGTGATGGCTTTTACCTGTTCGCCTATGGTTTTTATTTGGGCCATGCTGCCGCTGTCGGCAATAATGCCCGAGGCATTTTCGCCAAGCTGTGCAACTGCCTCGTCAATGGCTTTTTGGTTACGCCCGGTGATGGTCACTTTTGCACCCTGGGCTATAAATTCTTGTGCTGTGGCCAGGCCTATACCACTGTTGCCGCCTGTTATTACTGCTGTTTTGTTAGCTAACTTTTTCATTATCTTTGTTTTGATGACTCAAAGGTACATCAGCCGTAAATCCTCGTCAAGAATGCACCATTTTGTATGGAGCGCACCATTTGGTAGGTTATGGGCGCATTTGCGCTAAACTCATTATCAGCTTTTTAAAGATGACAAAACAACGACATCCCGAATACACCTGTAGCATGGAAGCCGCCCTCAGCGTAATAAGCGGCAAGTGGAAAGTAAAGATATTGAACCAGCTAATGGATGGCCCAAAACGCTACAGCGAGATACGCCGCAACATTGAAGGCATGACCGAAAAGATGCTTTCGCAACAACTCCGCGAACTGGAAGAAGATAAAATAGTAGCCCGCAAAATATATCCCGAAGTACCACCACGGGTAGAGTATTCCTTCACCCCGCTGGGTAAAGAACTGGCCACCATATTTTACGCCTTAGAAAAATGGGGAGCCCACTTTTTAACCGTGAACAGCGATACCATTAAGGTGGCTGACGAGAGTTGTTATACGTTTAGGGAGGCGGTAGTTGAGATCGAGTCCCTTTAAAATAATTCGCCTGTTGAAGGCGAATCTTTTTGTTCGTCTGATCTCTCGCCTTTTGAATCTTTGTTGAGACCTTTATGTTGATTTAATTGGGGGCTTTGCTTTTCGCTATCGACAGCTTTGATATCGATTTTTTTATACTTTTCAATATTCGGGCTATCAATATACATGTCTTGTATTGCGGTACTTTTTGACAGAGATTTTAGTTGTTGTATTGCCGCCTGTCTTAGCATTAAGATCCTATCGTATTGTTTAATTCCGTTTCTGATCAACTCTGCATTTAAAGACTCCAAATTAGCAATTACAATTAATTGATGGGTGCTGCCGTAATCTCGTATGTTATGCCCTTTTTTAATTGCTTCCGGGTTTTCAGAATTCCATTCCTTGGCGGTTTTGTTAAATACTACCATATTTAAAACTTCTGCTTCGTCAGCATATATAATTCCTTCTTTATGTTTAGGTAAGTTTCGCAACGGTACCAATACCTCCTGAATGGCGTCTGTTTGAATGCGCCAATTAGCTTTAGTTAAGAAGCGCCGGAAATCCCAGACCTGTTCAATTGCACTTGCTTCTCTCTTTTTTAGATTCCGAAACTCTGTTATTAGCAAGAGTTTAAACTCAGGGCTTATATAACTGCAAAATTCGAAAGCAATATCAACTTGCGCCCATGTTCCGCTTCCGTATCGCCCCGCTTTGGCATAAACACCTATTGCATTGGTTTGCTCTACCCATTTTTTTACGGATAAAAAGTAGCTCCCCGAACCTACATTTTCCCTAATTCCCCTGAATTCCGGGGTTTTAAAATTCGTGTTATTTAGTTGTTCCCAAACGCCTAAAAAATCTACCGTAGTTTTACTATTGAGCCAACGTTCAATTAATTTAGTACCGTCTTCGATATTTGAAACCATGTCCGTCAACGATAAATAATCGTCATCATTCTGATTTATGATAGTGATATTGGTACCTTTTACTTGTATTTTGCTCATAATGATTAGGTTGATATTATACCAAGTGTGACAGGTGCGTTCTTTAGATTCTGTATTTCCTTCGTCAAATCATGGGTAGTGCTAACTTTGAACGACTTTGATATCAACGGTCAAATATTTTGTCTTTCATATCAAATCCTAAGCCAGTACCGCCGGGCTATTTGTCAAGCTTAAAATATCCGCCATCAGGTCGTCGCTGGGGTTTACTTTGTGGCTTTTGGAGGCCAGGTTCACTACCAGCGAATCTTCGCCATCGTTTATCTTAAATTTGAGTGAACAGGTGCGCGCGGGATAACGTTCGTTGTTGGTGCTCACCATCTTTAGCAGGTTTTCGATCACCTGGTTGTTCAACATGTTAATGTCCAGGTTCACGGTGATGGATTTGGTGAGCTTCTCGCGCATTTCTGATAGCAGGCACATGGCAGTTACGCGCAGGTCCCAGTTATCTTTCTGCCTGAATTTTTCTTCAATGTTTCCTTTGATGTGCAGGAAATACCCGTCTACCATCAGGTTGCGGAATTTCACATAGTCCTCGCCGAAGAAGGCGAACTCGTAAGATTCGTTATAATCCTCCAGCATAAAGGTGCCAAAAGGTTTGCCCATTTTGGTCATGCGGTGGCTTACGGTGCCTATCAGCCCGCCAATATTTATTTCGCCGCGTTTGCGCAGGTTGGCCAGGTTGTTCATTACCTCTTCGCCACCCTCTCCGGTGCGGGCTTTCTGTATATCCTTTAACTCGCTGATGGTGGTGTTGCAATATTTCTCCAGCTCTAGCTTATAGTTATCCAGCGGGTGACCGGTAAGGTAAATACCAATTACATCCTTCTCATACTTCAAACGCTCTATCAGAGGCCATTCCTCGCACTCGGGCATAGCCGGTTCGGGTATGTAAGAAGCTACTTCGCCACCGAACAGCGACGATTGCGAACTGTTCTTGGTATTTTGGTAATCGTTACCGTATTTGATCAGGCGCTCTACACCGGTTAAAAGCCCGTTCTCGGTTTTGGCGAAGAACTGCGAGCGCCTCAGCCCGAAGCAATCAAATGCACCGCCATAAACCAAATTCTCGTACGATTTACGGTTTACCGAGCGCGTGTTGCTTCGTTGCGCAAAATCGTAAACGCTGGTATAGGGGCCGCGTTCGTTGCGCTCTTCTATGATACTTTCTACGGCCTTTTCGCCCACGCCTTTTACGCCCGCCATACCAAAGCGTATCACCCCTTTTTTGTTGGCACCAAAACTCATCTCGCTCTCGTTGATATCCGGGCCCAACACCTCAACACCCATACGGCGGCACTCTTCCATAAAGAAGGTGATCTTCTCCATACTGTTCTGGTTGTTCAATACTGCAGCCATGTATTCTGCCGGGTAATGCGCTTTAAGGTATGCCGTTTGGTAGGCCACAAAGGCGTAACAGGTAGAGTGCGATTTATTGAACGCGTACTGGGCAAAAGCCTTCCAGTCTGTCCATATTTTGTTGAGTTTATCTTTAGGGTGCCCCTTGGCTACGGCCCCATCCATAAACTGGGCCTCCATTTTGTTGAGTACCTCAATTTGCTTTTTACCCATCGCCTTACGCAAAACGTCGGCATCGCCCTTACTAAAGCCAGCCAGCTTTTGCGATAAAAGCATCACCTGCTCCTGGTACACGGTAATACCATAGGTTTCGCCCAGGTATTCTTCCATGTCATCCAAATCGAACACAATGGGTTCCAGCCCGTGCTTACGTTTAATAAAGTTGGGGATGTACTCTATCGGGCCCGGGCGGTACAGAGCGTTCATGGCAATTAAGTCCTCAAATTTATCGGGCTTCAGATCGCGCAGGTACATTTGCATACCATCACTTTCAAACTGGAAAGTACCGTTGGTATCACCGCGCTGGTAAAGCTCATAAGTTTTGGTATCGTCCAGCGGGATGTAGTCTATATCTATCTCCACCCCGTGGTTGGCTTTGATCATGCGCAGTGCGTCCTTAATAATGGTAAGGGTCTTCAACCCCAAAAAGTCCATCTTAATTACACCGGCATCTTCAATTACGCGCCCATCGTACTGGGTAACCAACAGGTCCGAATCTTTGGCGGTAGCTACCGGAACGATCTCTGTTAAGTCGTATGGCGCAATAATAAGGCCCGCTGCGTGCACACCCGTATTACGTACCGAACCTTCCAGTTTTTCCGCTTCGCGAAGCACGATGCCTTTCAACTCGTCGGATTTGTGGATGGCCTGCAGTTCGGGTACCTGCTCAATAGCTTGCTTTAAGTTGATACCCAAAGTATCGGGCACCAATTTCTTCAGGGCGTTCACATCTGCAAGCGGCATGTCCAACACGCGCCCCACATCCTGTATACTGGTACGGGCGGCCATGGAGCCGTAGGTGATGATCTGCGCCACCTGGTTTTTGCCGTACTTGTCAACCACGTAGTCGATAACACGCTGGCGGCCCGAGTCGTCAAAGTCCGTATCAATATCGGGCATCGATTTACGGTCGGGGTTCAGGAAACGCTCGAAGAGGAGGTTGTACTTCATCGGGTCGATATTGGTGATACCCGTACAGTAGGCCACCACCGATCCCGCCGCCGAACCACGGCCCGGGCCTATAAATACACCCATATCGCGGCCAGCCTTAATAAAGTCGGCCACAATTAAGAAGTAACCCGCAAAACCCATAGTACGGATGGTGAACAACTCGAAGTTGATACGCTCTTCCGCCTCGGGGCTTATATCTATGTAGCGCTCTTTTGCGCCTTTAAAAGTTATGTGTTTCAGGTATTCCCACTGGTTCAGCGTATCGGCATCGGGCGTCATATCGCTGTGGATCTTAAACTCAGGGGGGATAACGTAGTTAGGCAGCAGAATGTCGCGCTTCAGCTTCAGCACATCTACCTTATCAACGATCTCGCCGGTATTATCTAACGACTCCGGGATATCGGCGAACAGCTTGCCCATTTCGGCCTGCGTTTTGAAGTAGAACTGGTCGTTAGTGAAACCAAAACGATAGCCTTTACCGCCTTCCTCGTCGGTAGCTATGGGGGTGCTCTGTAAGTCGCCGGTATTTACGCAAAGCAAAATATCGTGCGCATTCGAGTCCTGCTGGTCAACGTAATGCGAGTCGTTAGAGCAGATCACCTTTACGTTGTACTTCTTGGCAAATTTCATCAGCACGGCATTCACGGTATTCTGCTCCGGAATATCGTGGCGCTGCATCTCTATATAAAAATCCTCGCCAAAAAGGTCGAGCCACCATTTAAATTCTATTTCGGCTGCGTCTTCGCCATCACGCAAAATAGCCTGCGGTACCGATGCACCCAGGCAGCAGGTGGTGGCAATGATACCCTTGTGGTATTTTACAATAAGCTCCTTATCTATACGGGGCCACTTGCTGTAAAGGCCTTCCATGTAACCGAGCGAACAAAGCTTGATAAGGTTTTTATACCCCTCGGCATTTTTGGCCAGCATTAGCTGGTGGTAACGCTTATCTTTTTTCTCTTTAGTGAACTGCTTTTTATGGCGGTCCTCAACCACGTAAAACTCGCAGCCTACAATGGGTTTAACGCCATGCTTGCCGGCTTCGGCCACAAATTTAAACACACCGAACATGTTACCATGGTCGGTAATGGCCAGGGCCTTCATGCCGTCGGCAGCAGCCTTTTTATATAATTTGCTTATATCGGCGGCGCCGTCGAGCAGCGAAAACTGGGTGTGGACGTGTAAGTGCGAAAAATCGGGCATGGTATTCTTTCTCTCCGTATCGTGTAGAATACAAAATTACTTAAAATGAAAAGGCTGGAAAACCTTTGCGTGTCAAAAAAATTACTAACATCGTCGCCACCGGTCCCGGCTTACTGTAATATTCAAATTACAAATTTGTTAAAAGTTTAAATTATGAAGCAAATACGCCTTTGGTGCCAAACATTCTCCTGTTAGCGGTGTTGGCAAGGTACCGGGAGACAGCACATCGGCTGTAAACAATAAGTTTAACCCTAACCTTTACAGATTTTGGAACGATTTGGACGTATAGCCCTCAAGACAATATTATGGATAATTGCAAGCGTCATCTTGTTGGTGTTGCTCATCGTTATCCTTATACAGGTACCTGCCGTGCAAAATTTTGCCAAAGATAAAGCGGTGACCTTCCTGCAAAATAAAATTCATACCAAGGTAGAGATAGGGCACATTAGCCTGGGCCTGCCCAAACTGCTGGTGCTGGAAGACGTTTATTTCGAAGACCAGAAGAAAGATACCCTGATAGCCGGCGACAAGTTAAAAGTGGATATCACCCTGATGAAGCTTTTAAAGAACAAGGTAGAGATAAACGAGATAAACCTGGAGGGCATTACGGCCAACATTAGCCGCGGCCCGGATAGCCTTTTCAACTTTGATTATATTATTAAAGCATTCGTTAGCGAGCAAAAAACAGAACCTAAGCCTACCGATACTACATCTACCATGCAGTTCTCGCTGGATAAGATCATTTTAGATAAGATAAATATAAAATACAAAGATGCCACCACAGGCAACGATGTGAAGTTTTTGCTGGGGCACTTTGATACCCGCATTAAAGACTTCGATCTGGATAAGATGAAGTTCACTATCCCTAAAATAAACCTGAGCGGGGTGAATGCCAAAATTATCCAAACACCTGCCGGTTCGTCCATAGCGCAGGCAGCTACCGTTGATACCGCCGTTACGCCTTTGAATATGGACCTTACGCTGGGCGAGATAAACGTGGATAAGGTAAAGGTAGATTACCGTGCCAACGAGATGGCCGCCACGGTAAACCTGGGTAAGTTTTTGGTGAATATGGATAAGATAGACCTGCGCAACCAGCACGTGGGCGTAAAGTCTATCGAACTGAGCAATACCGATGCGGGTGTAATATTCGAGAAACCAAAAACCGTTGCCAAGGCGGTTGATAAAACCATCAAAAAAATAGATACGCTGGTATCGGCCAAACAAACCGCCAAAGGCTGGACGGCCACACTGGGCAAAATAAAACTGGTTGACGATAATATTAAGTTTGATAATGATGCACAAAAAGCCCTGCCGAAAGGTTTGGATTTTGCGCACATGAGCATCAAAAACCTGAATGCTGATGTAGAGAATATCGCCTACACGCCGGATAGCCTTTCGGGCAGGGTAAACGAGTTCACCTTTACTGAAAAGAGCGGATTGAAACTGGATAAATTCCACACCTCCTTTTTCTACGGCGCTAAAGGCGCTTACCTGAAGGACCTGCTGGTACAAACGCCAAATTCGGTTATCCAAAAGGAACTGATCGTGGGTTATCCTTCTATCGAATCGCTCACCAAAGATCTGGGCAAACTCAGCATCAATGCTAATTTAGATGGCAGTAAGCTTAGCCTGCGCGATATTTTATTGCTGATGCCTACCATGAGCAGCATGGAGCCGTTTAAGTCGTCGCCCGGTACGGTGCTGAAGGTGAACGGAAGGGTTACCGGTACGGTAGCTAACCTGCGCATCCCGAATATCGAAGTAAGCGGTTTTGGCAATACCTATGTGAAAGCATCGGCCACTGCCAAAGGATTACCTGATGTAGAGAAGGCTTATTTGGACCTGACCATAAACGATTTCCGTACCAGCCGCCGCGACATAGTAAGGTTGGCACCAAAAGGAACCATCCCGCCAACGGTAAGCATCCCCGAGAATATGGACCTGAAGGGTACCTTTAAAGGCACCATGAAGAACTTTAACACCAAAATGAACCTGCGCAGCAGCTATGGCGCGGTAGATCTGGTGGCGGCCATGAAGAGCGGCAAACGCAAAGGCAGCGAAACGTATTCGGCCAATATAAAAGCCAATAACCTTAACGTGGGGGCGCTTACCAAGCAGCCACAAATGGTGGGCATGATAACCATGAGCGCCAATATTGAAGGCGCGGGCCTCGACCCTAAAACCGCCAGCCTGAAATTTAACGGTAACGTACACAGCGCTTATGTGAAGGGGTACACCTATAAAAACTTAGTGATGAAGGGCAGCGCCCGAAATGGTGCTTATGTGGCCAACGCCCGCATGGTGGACCCTAACATCAACTTCAGCCTGGATGCCAAGGCAAACATGAACAAAAAGTACCCGGCGGTAAATGCTACGCTGATGGTAGATAGTATTGACCTGCAGAAACTGGGCTTTGTAAAAACAGTTATGCGTTTCCACGGAAAGATAGTGGCTGATGTGCCAACCGCCGATCCGGATTATTTGAATGCTAACATACTGGCTACCGAGTTGCTGGTGAACAATGCCGGTACCCGTATTAACCTTGATACGGTTAGCCTCATTTCTATGGCCAATGCCGATAGCAGCAGCCTGCGTTTGAAAACGCCGATGTTTTATGCGCACATGGGTGGTAAATACAAGCTTACCGAAATTGCCCCGGCGGTTACCGATGTAATAAACAAATATTACAACATGAATTTGGTGAGCAAAACCCCGGTAGTAAAAACCAAATACTCGCCACAGCAATTTAGTTTTGATGCCCGCCTGGTGAAAACCCCGCTGGTAGATAAATTCGTTCCCGATCTGAAACAGCTTGACCCGGTACTGCTCAACGGCCGCTTCAACAGCACCACCGGCGAGTTGGTGGTGAACGGCTCTATGCCGAAAGTGATCTATGGTACCAATATTGTAAACAACGGTAAACTTGCCATTAACACCGGCAACAATGCGCTTAACTATAGCTTGACTATTGATGAAGTAAAGGTTGGTACCTCGCTTGATGTGCTTTACCCCAGCATTACCGGCTCGGCACAAAACAACAAGCTGGGCATAAACCTGCAGGTACGCGATGCTGCCAAAAAAGAACGTTACCGCGTTGCCGGTATATTTAGCGTGATACCTAATGAATACCAGTTCAGCTTTTTGCAGGATGGCGTGATGCTTGATTATACCCCATGGGCCGTTAACCCCACCAACTCCTTTGAGTTTGGTAACAAGGGGATACTTGCGCGCAACTTCAGCCTCACCAATAGCAACCAGGTGCTTAGCATCAATACGCCATCGGGCCAGTACAACGGGCCTGTTGCGGTAGATTTTAAAAACTTCCAGATAGAAACGCTTACCAAAATGGCCAAGCAGGATTCGTTGCTGGTAGGTGGTACCATTAACGGCAATGCCACGGTGAGCAACCTGCAAACAGCGCCGGTGTTCGAAGCTGCTATCAACGTGAACGATTTCAACTTTAAAGGCGATACCGTGGGTAATATTGCCCTGAAGGTAAACAACCAAACCGCCAACGCCTACGCCGCACAAATGAGTATTACGGGCAAAGGCAACCAGGTTGATCTGACGGGGATGTATTACACGGTGCCCGAAAGCCGGTTCGACCTTAACCTGAACATTGTAAACCTGAGCATGAAGAGCATCGAAGGTTTTAGCTTCGGTAGCATACGCAATGCCAGCGGTAACATTACCGGTAACCTTAAAATAACGGGGACTACCACGGCGCCATCCGTACGCGGTAAGATTGATTTTAATAAGGTGGGCTTCAATGTATCTATGCTCAACTCTTACTTCACCATGCCGCAGGAGAGTATTACCTTCAATGATGAAGGTATCCGCTTTAACGATTTTACACTGGTGGATAGTACCAACAATAAAGCCATTATCACAGGCGCCATCTATACCAAAACCTATACCGACTTTAAATTCGGGATGGATATCAGGATGGATAACTTCCGCGTCATCAATTCTACCAAGGCCGATAATAAGCTGTTTTACGGCAAGCTGTTTATGGATGCTAACGTGAAGATACGTGGTGATATGGCCAAACCCGTGGTAGATGCCAACCTTACCGTGAACGAGAAAACCGATATGGTATTTGTGTTGCCCACTACCGACCCGGGCGTGGAAGACCGAAAGGGCGTGGTAGAATTTATAGATAAAAGCGCCCCGCAGATGGATTCGATATTGCTGGCCAAACAGCTGGATTCGCTCAAGAAATCGGAACTAACGGGCTTGGACGTAAATGCTACCGTTAACGTTGATAAGAATGCCAACTTTGCGGTTGTAATAGATGAGCGCAACGGCGACGTAGTGTACATAAAAGGCGAGGCGCACCTGAGCGGTGGGATAGACCCAAGCGGCAAGATAAGCCTAACCGGTACCTATGTAGTTAACCAGGGTTCGTACAACCTATCGTACGCTACGGTTAGCCGAAAATTCGTGTTCAAGCAAGGCAGTACTATCACCTGGACGGGTGATCCCACTACAGCAAATATAGACCTGACCGCTACTTATGTGGCCAATGTGCCGCCGATTGACCTGGTAAGCAATCAGCTACCCGATGCGGCTAACGCTACCCAATACAAGCAAAAGCTGCCTTTCCATGTTGACCTTAACCTGCGGAATGAGTTGTTGAAGCCCGAGATAAAATTCGACATTACGCTGCCCGATAGTAATTACAATGTCTCGGGCGAGGTAACCAGTACAGTAAACACCCGCCTCTCGCAGGTGCGGCAAGATCCTAACGAGTTGAACAAGCAAGTGTTGGGCGTATTGATACTTGGGCACTTTATAGGCGATAACCCGCTGCAAAGCCAGGGCGGCAGCGCCGGGGTAGAGGGTGCCATACGCAGCAGCGTGAGCAGCCTGTTATCCGACCAGCTGAACAACCTTGCGGGTGGCCTCATCTCGGGTGTCGACCTCAACTTCGGTTTAACCTCCGGGCAGGATTATTCTACCGGTACGGCGCAGAACCGAACGGACCTGAACATCGGTGTCTCCAAGCGATTCCTCAGCGATAGGTTAACGGTATCGGTAGGCAACAACTTTAATTTAGAGGGGGCGCAAGCCGGCCAAAAAACATCCAATATAGCGGGTAACGTATCTGTAGCTTACAAACTGAGTAAAGATGGCCGCTACACCCTGCGCGCTTACCGTAAGGATGAGTACGTGGTTATACAAGGGCAGATCATAGAAACCGGGCTGGGCTTCTCGCTCACGGTTGATTATAACCGCTTCCGCGAGATATTCCGCAAACGCAGCCCTGAAGAAAGAGAGATGCGCCGCAAATACCGCGAAGAGCAAAAGATAAAAGACGAGCAGGAGAAGGCCTCGCAGGAAAAAGATAAAGCAGACAGAACCAGGACCCAGACCACAACTATACAATGATAAAGCATTTAAGATACCTCATCATATTATCGTTATTCATCAGCGCGTGCAGTACTACCAAGTACGTGCCCGAGGGCGAGAAACTTTACACGGGTAGCTCGGTAAAAGTGATTGATTCGGCCATCAAGAAAAGTGATGCTAAGGCCATCAGCAGCGAATTGAATGCTACCGTGCGCCCGCAACCCAATTCTTCTATTTTGGGTTTGCGCGTAAAGCTGTGGTTCTATTTTAAAACCCGTGCACGTAAA
Organism: Mucilaginibacter pedocola; assembly: GCF_002013915.1. Taxonomy (GTDB): domain Bacteria; phylum Bacteroidota; class Bacteroidia; order Sphingobacteriales; family Sphingobacteriaceae; genus Mucilaginibacter; species Mucilaginibacter pedocola. Next base: position 44,567 of record NZ_MBTF01000039.1, on the reverse strand, counting down.
GGCTTTATCCAAAAGTTCTTCAGCAAGTTTGGCGAACCGCCTGTATACATCAGTCAGGTAGATTTGGAGAAGAACAGCAGCATAATGCAGAACCGTCTGCAAAACGAAAGCTATTTCCAGTCGACCGTGCGTGGCGATACCATCGGCAAAAAGAAAACTGCTAAAGCGGAGTTTACCGTTAATGCCGGCCCATCGTACACCATCCGTAATGTGGAGTTCCCGATGGCTAAGGATAATAGTTTAGATACGGCCGTGCTTGGCACCATGAAAGAAACCCTACTGAAAAAAGGGGAGAAGTATAACCTGGATATCATCAAATCCGAACGTATACGTATAGATGCACGCCTGAAAGAAGAAGGTTTCTTTTTTTTCGCCCCCGAGCAACTCATTATTAAGGTAGATAGTACCATTATCGATCACCAGGTAGATCTTACCGTGAGCATCAAACCTACTACCCCGGAGCGTGCCCGCGAGATATATACCATCCGCGATATTTATGTTTATCCTAACTACTCATTGCGCGATACTTCGCTAAAGTTGGACCAGGCGAGTGGCTACCGCTGGTATAAATTGGTTGACCCGCGCAAAACCGTTAGGCCGTTCATCTTCGCTAATACCGTATTGCTGCATCCTAATGATACTTACAGCCGTACCACGCATAATAACTCGCTGAACAGGTTTATTAACCTGGGCCCGTACCAATATGTAAAGAACCGTTTTGAGGACGTAACGCCCGATTCGCCAAAACTGGACGTATATTACTTCCTGACGCCCTATAAGAAGAAATCGCTGCAATTGGAATTGCTGGGCCGTACCACATCGGCAAGCTATACCGGTTCGCAAATAAACCTGAACTGGAAGAACCGCAACGCCTTTAAAGCTGGCGAGCTGTTAACCGTTACGCTATTTGCCAGTACCGATGTGCAGGTGGGGGGCAACAACGGGGGCTTCAACGTGTACCAATATGGTATACAACCATCCATTTCGTGGCCGAGGATCATCAGTCCGTTCAACTTTAAGTCGGATAACGCTTACATACCCCGAACAACGCTGACCCTGAATTATACCTCGGTGGTCAGAAGCAAATTGTATTCGCTTAACTCGTTCAGCGGCTCATTCGGATATTCATTTAAGGGAAGCGTACACAAGTTAAATGAGTTGAACCTGTTGGAGATCACCTATGTAAAACCGCGTAACGTTAGCCAGTTATATCTGGATAGCATCAATAATCCCAATAACCGTAACCCTGCCCTTAAACACGTTATCGATCCCCAGTTTACCTGGGGCCCAAGCTACGCTTATACCTACGATAATACTACCGAAGATTACCGCACCAACAGTATCTTCTATCGTGGTAAACTAAGTTTATCGAACAACCTGTATGGTATAATAAGCGGAGCCGACACGTTAGGTGGTAACCCGAAGAAATTTTTGGGTAGCACCTTCAACCAGTATTTGAAATTAGAGACAGAAATGCGTTTCTTCCATAAACTGGGCTTGGGCAGCAAGTTCGCGGCCCGTTTATTTGCCGGTATAGGCCAGCCATATGGCAACTCTACTATATTGCCTTACAATCAGCAATTCTTTATTGGTGGTCCTAATAGCTTAAGAGGTTTCAGGGCGCGTTCGGTTGGCCCCGGTTCGGTAGATGCCAGTGCGCTTAACGGAGGCTTTATAGCCGATCAGTCGGGCGATATAAAATTGGAGGCCAACCTGGAGTACCGAGCTAAGTTATTCAGCATTGTTTACGGTGCGCTGTTTGCCGATGCCGGTAACGTTTGGAACGCCAAGCCCCACCAGGCAGGGGGCACTTTCGGTACCAACTTCCTGAAACAAATGGCGGTAGATGCCGGCTTTGGTTTAAGGTTCGATGCTACGGTATTGGTGCTGCGTACCGATGTAGGCTTTCCGTTGTTAACACCTTACATCAATAGCAGCGGCGGCCGCAGTGTACCATTGAGTTTCAACAATGCGATACTGAACATTGCCATCGGCTATCCGTTCTAAATTTGAATTAGCGATCTATTGAATTATATTGCGGCACGCGCCGGGTCGAGTGGGAGTTCGGCCGGCGCGTGTTTCGCTTTTACACCATGGCCAAAATAACCGTTCCGCTCCAAATGTTAGACCTCCACGGCGATGGCTTTCATCCCCTGCTGGATATCCAGATCTTCGATAAAACCTTTAAAGTAGTACTCGATACAGGTGCCTCCCGCACGGCGTTCGACCGCGATTTATTACTTGCCGCCAATGCCGAAGCCGACATTGTTTCAAGCGGGCGCTTATCAACAGGGCTTGGCACTAACTCCATGGAATCGGCTACGGCAGCTATCAGTAATGTACACATTGGCGACCTGCTAATAGATGAAATAGAAGTAGCCGTATTAGACCTCTCCACCATCAACATCGCCTACCGCGAATTAGGCCACCCCGAAGTGTTAGGCGTGATAGGCAGCGATATATTGATGAAGTATAAAGCCGTGATAGATTTTGGGAAGAAAGTTTTGGTGTTGAAATAGCACCAAAAAACTATGTCATTTCGAACCCTGAAGCGGTGGGCGAGAGCGGGAGAGGGTGAGAAATCTTGTTGGATGGGACAGGAACGCTTTGCATAACGACTTTGCATAATGAACAGGATTTCTCCTCACGCCCCGCACGTCCTCTGCCCGCTGTTCGTCGAAACGACATCGAGGGGAGGAGTCGCTTATGAATAAGGTTTAATCCTTCTTCAACCTTCTTCTTACCATTACAAAAGCCAGCCCGATACCTATCACCGCGCCTAAACCTGCATAAATGTAAATGCGTGTGTTACGTTTATCGTCGACAATGTTGGGGACATATTTCTTCGGTGGACGAGTGCTTTGATAAGCACAGGCTTTTATCCGCTGATCTATCAGTTTATCTGTGTAGCCGTATTCCTTAGCAAGAGCATAATCTCCCAATGCTACCTTGTAGCCGCCACGTATAAAGGTGAGGTTGCCCATATCAAACATTAGCTGCGCAACTATTTTATCTTTCGGTTTCACAAAAGATACGCGCTCGTTAAGTTGATAAAACAAAGCCGGCGACAACGAATCGAGTTCTGCTTTGCTTAAAGAACTGTGGGGGATACTATCCGTTCCAAAATCGGTGCCTAACAAAAACTTGCTGTTAATTAGCTCATCTCCTCCCAGTTTTGCTTTAAGGATATTTACATGTATCCATTCCGAATCGTAATGCGAATGCTCGTTCAACTTTACGGCCTTTTGTATCCAGAATAACGCTTGCTTGTTATCGCCAATTAACTCATAGGCCGTACCTATGTTTGATGCGGTGGAATATCGGTTAGGCGCTATCTTTTCGACGCCTTGATAAAAGGAAATGGCTTTTTTGTATTCGCCCAGAGCTATCAACACCAGCCCCTGGTCGGATAGGTAACGGATGTCTTTGGTTTGCTTATAAAGGCTATCAAGCTCTTTAAGGTCTTCCTTTTGTGCATAAAACTGATGCCCCCTTGGTACCCCTCCGGCACTACCTATATACAAGATCCCTTTTTCACCCAAATAGTAAGTGTCGCCATTGATGCAGGCAAAACTTTTTACAACGAGAAGAAATATCAGGGTTATTATAAATATTGCTTTTTTCATTTTTGGCGTGATAAGGTGCTTAAAGGTAATATACCCTTAGCGAAATACCAAAAATGAAGATGCCTGCCATTCGCTTAGCTTCAAACTCGTTTATGTTCAGTAACCGTTTTAAACTCGTCGGTATACAGTTGGTAAAGAGCCAGGTCATACACGGTACAAACCAATAAAACCATGGTGATGATGTAAGGATGCGAGCCAAACCATTCGTTAAATGTGGATGTATTGGCTATCCAAACATTTAAAAGTAAGAGCAAACGTATGGGGCCGGCGGCTAAATTGTCGAACATTTTATCGCGGGCAGATTTGCGGGTAGTACTTAAAAGGTAACCTGTATTGTACAAACGAAGCAGGTGTATGGCGCAGGGCACCAACATGGTCAATAATACCAGGATAGCCTCTATTGCAATAGCGCCCGGGTTTATTTTTGATAAAAAGTAATAGGTTTGCACAGTTGCTAAAACAGTGTACAGCAAAAGCGGGAGCTTAAAATATTGGGTAACAAACCGCAGAAACTTATTAAGCCCTTCTTTAACCATTGCGTTTTTACTTTCCGTCTCTATTTTTACCAAATTTTTAGCCCCGCCAAAATCATTGCGGATGATGTTGTTAATAGCATCTTCAAATGAAACACCCTCCGGCTGAAACTCCATTGCCGAAAGTATATGGTCGTAAATCTCCTCGTAAGTTTCGCGGTAGCTTAGCGTATCATGAAGGTAAGTTTGTAAGCTGAGTTTTTGCGCTTCGGTAGGTTTCATTTGGTTGCCGGTTTAAGGTTCAATAATGTTTGCAGCTGATCTATAAAGGCCTGCGCTTCGCTTAGCTTGCTGGTTACTTCTTTGCCCCCGGCATCGGTAAGCCGGTAGTATTTGCGTACACGGTTATCTACCACCTGTGTAAAGGTTTCCAAAAAACCATCTGCCTCCAGTTTATGCAACGCAGGGTATAAAGCGCCCTCGGTAAGCACTATGCTGCCTTCCGAAACTTCTTTAACACGCTGGGTTATTTCATAGCCATACATCTGGCTGTTATCTTCCAGCAGCTTTAATATGATGGTTTGCAGAGAGCCTTTTAACAATGGATTAGCATTCATATAAACCAAATGTATAATTAATTTATATACATAACAAATTTAGGTATATAAATTTAAAAGCTTTGCTCTGTACTCGGGATTGATCGTAGAGCTAAAAATAGCACTGTTGGTATCAGGAAGATTTCGTATTATTGAAGATAATTATCACAAACCATAATAGATGAAAAAACAACTACTATTGACTGTTCTGTTAGGAACATTTTTTTGCTTTAAAGCGTTGGCACAAGACCAGGAGGTTGGTATGGATAAACGTACCAACGTATACGGCGTGGAGACCAGGACAAACGCCTTTGAAGTAGGCGCAGACTATTTATTACCTGCCGGTAATTTTGGAAACGTATACAACAATGGTTTCGGTGGGGTTGTAAGGTATAGGTTTGGTGTTGCGCAATACAAAAGCATAATGGCCAGCGTAGGGTATAATACCTTTAAAGGAGAGGTTATTTTACCGGGCAATAACCCTAAAGCCTCGGTTCGCGCTAATTTTATCCCTATTAAAATTGGGGCCAAGTTCGGGCTTTCAAACTATTTGTATTTAGCCGGCGAAATGGGGGCTACTGTTGCCCTTGGCGTAAACGGCCGTGATAACGTTAACGAATATGTGAGGGATACATACCAGATAAAAGGCGCGCTGTTCACTGTTGCACCCTCATTTGGCGTGCTTATCCCTTCAAAAAACAAAAATTATTTCGACCTGAGCGTGCGTTACGAAGGATATAGCTACAAACAAAGTTTTACCTTTTTTACTGGCCTTAGAGCTGCTTACGCGTTTAACATAGCGCGTTAATTACACTGCTAAAATTCTAAGCAAACAAAAACGCCTCGCTTTTAGCGAGGCGTTTTTGTTTCGTATCATCTGCACATCTGCACATCCGCAGCTTATGTATCAATACGTGCGTACTTCGCGTTGCGCTCAATAAATTCGCGGCGCGGGGCTACTTCATCACCCATCAGCATGCTGAAGGTATGGTCGCACTCGGCAGCGTTCTCAATAGTGGCTTTGCGCAGGGTACGGTTGGCCGGGTTCATGGTAGTGTCCCATAATTGCTCTGCGTTCATCTCACCCAAACCTTTGTAGCGCTGTACGTGTACGCTGTCTTCTTTACCGGCACCTTTAAGGCGCTGTATGGCGGCGTCGCGTTGTTCATCGTTCCAGCAGTACTCAAACTCTTTACCTTTTTTAACCTGGTAAAGTGGTGGCGATGCAATGTAAACGTAACCATATTCTATCAACTCCTTCATGTAACGGAAGAAGAAGGTTAATATCAGCGTGGTAATGTGCGAACCATCCACGTCCGCATCCGTCATCACAATTATCTTGTGGTAACGCAGTTTGGTAAGGTTAAGCGCTTTGGCATCCTCGGGGGTACCAATACTTACACCCAAACCGGTGAACATATTTTTTATCTCTTCGTTCTCGTAAATTTTGTGCTCCATGGCTTTCTCCACGTTCAGGATCTTACCACGCAATGGCAAAATGGCCTGGAACTCGCGGTTACGGCCCTGTTTAGCGGTACCACCCGCCGAATCACCCTCTACCAGGTAAAGTTCGCAAAGGGCAGGGTCGTTATTGGCACAGTCGGATAGTTTACCCGGCAAGCCCGATCCGCTCATTACGCTCTTGCGTTGCACCATTTCGCGTGCTTTACGTGCAGCGGCGCGGGCGGTAGCAGCCAATATTACCTTTTGAACGATCATTTTGGCTTCCCTTGGGTTTTCTTCCAGGTAGTTGCCTAAAATTTCACCAACGGCCACGTTCACGGCACCACTTACCTCGCTGTTACCCAGTTTGGTTTTGGTTTGGCCCTCAAACTGAGGCTCGGCAACTTTTACAGATATAACGGCCGTTAAGCCCTCGCGGAAGTCGTCGCCGGTTATCTCAACCTTAACGTTTTTCAACAAACCCTCTTTATCGGCATAAGCCTTCAAAGTACGGGTTAAACCCATCCTGAAACCGGCCACGTGGGTACCGCCTTCAATGGTGTTAATGTTGTTCACGTAAGAGTGTACGTTCTCGGTATAGGTATCGTTATACTGCAAAGCAAGCTCTACCGGTATACCGTTTTTAATACCTTCCAAATAAATAGGGTCGGGGATGATGGCCACGCGTGTACCATCAAGGTATTTTACAAACTCCTTTAAACCACCTTCCGAGAAGTATTCTTCGCTCAGGAAGCTGCCATCGGCGTTGGTTTCGCGTTCGTCGGTAAGGGTTAATTTGATGCCCTTGTTCAGGAAAGCCAGCTCGCGCAAACGGGTAGCCAGTGTATCAAATTTGTACTCGGTGGTGGTAGTGAATATCTCCGGGTCGGGCTGGAAAGTTTGCGAAGTACCTGTCCTGTCAGATACGCCAATTTCTTTCACGTCGAACAGTGGCTTACCACGCTCGTACTCCTGCGTAAATATTTTGCCTTCACGCTCTACCACGGTTTTTACGTGGGTAGATAATGCGTTAACGCAACTTACACCCACACCGTGCAAACCGCCCGATACTTTGTAGGTATCTTTGTCGAATTTACCACCGGCATGCAGCACGGTCATTACAATTTCGAGTGCCGAACGGCCCTCTTTGCTGTTGATGCCTGTTGGGATACCGCGGCCATTATCAACTACGGTTATGGAATTGCCTTTGTGTATAGTAACGTTAATGGTATCGCAATAACCGGCAAGTGCCTCATCTATGGAGTTATCAACCACCTCGTAAACCAGGTGGTGAAGCCCTTTTACGCCTGTATCGCCTATGTACATCGACGGCCTTTTACGTACCGCCTCTAAACCTTCTAAAACCTGTATATTATCTGCTGAATAGTTCGATTTTTCCTGATTTTCTTCGCTCATAATTTATCTAAAACAATAACATACTCCGGGGTGGAGTTATATATACAAAAATACGATTTTTGCGCCACATATCTACTATGGGCAACTCTCAAAGCCCTGTTTGCATTATAATTTTTTCCACATAATTGCCTTGTATCCACACCACAGCGGGCAAAGCAGGCACAAACAAATGCACATCTGAAATTTGCACATCTGCGCATCCATCATTAGGAAACTTGATGTGAAGTTTTATCTTTGTCAAAATTTTTTTAGATAAAACATAATGAAGATCAACGCGTCAATTGTTACTAAGTCGGTTTTAGCCTTGGCACTTGCAGCAGGTGTTACTGCATGCAACCAAAACAAAACTGCCGACAAGCCTGCTGCAGCAGCAAGTACCCCCGCAGCTACGTCTGCAACAGCCGAAATAGTTTTTGTTAACCAGGACTCGTTGGGCAATAACTACGCTTACTTTAAAGACATGACCAAAAGGCTGGAAGAAAAAGCCAAAGCAGCCGATGCAGATGTAGCATCGCGCCGCCAGGCAGTACAGCGTGAGGTTGCAGAATACCAAAGGAATGCTGCTACTATGGCTGCCGACAAACGTGAGGCAACTGAAAAGCACCTGAACCAAAAAGGCCAGGAGTTTCAGCAATACCAGCAAAATGCCGGTGCAGCTTTACAGCAAGACCAGGTAACCGAGCAAAATAAACTGTACGAGAAAATAGCTGCCTTCACTAAAACCTACGCTAAAGAAAAAGGCTACAAAATGGTACTTACCTTTACCCGCGCCAACTCTACCGTGCTTTACGGCGACCCAAGCCTTGAAGTTACCGCCGATTTTGTGAAAAGGCTAAACGAAGAGTACGCGAAAGAGAAAAAATAAGCTTCGCAATGTGCAGATGTGCAAGTATGCAGGTGTGCAGATGAAAGAGCAATTAGTATAAAAATAACGAAAACCCCGGCCATTGGTTGGGGTTTTTTAATGGAAGGAGATATTGAAATGAGACACGAAGATTTTATGCAGATGGCGATTGATCTGTCGGAGTATAACGTACAGCAGGGTTTAGGCGGGCCATTCGGCGCGGTGGTGGTGAAGGATGGCATGGTGATAGCCCGCAGTGCCAACAAAGTAGTGCCCACTAACGACCCCACTGCCCATGCCGAAGTATCGGCCATACGCCTGGCCTGCCAGGAACTGGGTACTTTTAGCTTAGAGGGCTGCGAAATTTACACAAGTTGCGAGCCATGCCCCATGTGCCTGGGGGCTATATACTGGTCGCGCATTAGCAAGGTTTATTACGCCAATACCAAGGCAGATGCCGCAGCCATTGGGTTCGACGATCATTTTATTTACGACGAGTTGGAGCTGCCCATGGAGCAGCGCAAAATGCGTTTTGTGCAAATAATGCGCGATAAGGCCCAACCCGTTTTTAAACTTTGGGAAACTACCGAGAAGAAAACGGAATACTAAAGGCTTTGGGCGCTCGGGGGATATCTCGTCAGGAAAAAAGTATTTTCTATTCCCAGGTGCAGGTGTCCCCACCTGCACACTCGTAATGCTGTTTATACCCAATAGAGGGTATTGTTTTGTACGGTGGTATCAATATCTTTATCACCATGAAGCTGTTAGGCAATTTTAAAACTTTTATACTGCTTGCCTGCGTGGCCGGGTTGTTATTGGCCTGTGGTACGCAATTGCCTATTGCCAATTTAAGCAAACAGCAAAAAGTGCCGTTACAGAAAATGCTGAACATGCTACCGCCTGATTCTGCCCGCCAATCGTTTATTATTGTTTATAAAAGTGTGGAGCACGGCGATACTACCGGCACGCGCGATTTCGCCGCCATTGTTTACGATAAGGCCAGCGCACAGCGTTATTTCTTCCTGAACGAGAGCCCGAACAAGTACAACGTTATAAAACAAGCCGAGAAAACAAAGGCTTTCATCGGGCTGGATAATTTGCTTAACTATTACCTGGCGGGTAAAACAGGCTTGCTGCAACCGTTGGCAGGCAGTGCACTCTCCCGCCAAAATTCGGCACTCCCCCGTATTTACGACATCGACTTTGCCAAACATATCTCGCAGGTTTTTGAATTACCGAGTGTAACCCTATAACAGCTACACCAAAAGTTTAGCCAGTGCTAAACTTTCCCCCATTTATCGGATAATCCTCCAATCATGCGAATCATGGTTCAGAAGAATCGTTTTTACATTCCGCTTATAAACAAAGCCGCGGTTTTATTGGTTTAGCTGTTAAACCATAAAACACTTTGTTATGAGCATCAGTTTGTTGCACGCTATGCATTGTAAAAGAGATGCAGAAAGCGCGTTTGATACCGAATTGAAGAGATTGATCACCGCATCAATGAAAGAGGATGGCTGCCTTGCCTATCAACTTTACCAGGATAAAAATAAACCGGAGCGGTACGTGATAGAGGAGGAGTGGGCCAGCGAAGAAGCATTATCGCGCCATATGGCAACGCCCCATTACAAGTACTTTGTGCATATATCGCCGGCGCTGTTGGTGAAGCCCGCGCGCGTAAAAGTGCTTAACCGCTTGTTTTAAGGCATTTTTTGCTGTTGGGTGATAAACAAAACGCAGGGCTTAGTGTTAAAAATATATAGCAGCGGCTAATTTCACGGTTTAAAATCAAAACAACTTATAGGAATATTGTTATGGCCAAAAAGGTTTTAGTGATTGAGGATGATAAAGATATAAGAGATACAATGACTTATGCTTTGGAGGATGCGGGATACGAGGTGGTGTCATCCGAAACGGCCCGGGTACTAAAACGGCTAAGCGATATATCGCCCGATATTATACTGCTTGATAACTGGCTTACCGATTGGAGCAGCGATGCCAACGGCCAACAACTAAGCAAAGGCCTAAAATCCGATCCCGAAACCAGCCACATCCCGGTGGTAATAGTATCGGCAGTAAGTAACATTAAAGAAATTGCCGAGAATGGCCTGGCCGATGGCTACCTTAAAAAGCCTTTCGATATAGCGGATCTGGAAGCGGTGGTAAAGAAGTTTACTGGCCCCCCAACCCCCTGAAGGGGGAGCTTTTGAAATACTCATAAAGAAAGAGGCCCGATTCGGTTAACCGAATCGGGCCTCTTTCTTTAAATTCTACTCCCCCTTCAGGGGGCTAGGGGGCTAAAGCTTCACCCCAAACCCAATCACAAAACTTCTTCCGTCGCCGGGGAGGATGCCGGGGCCGGGGTACATGTTTATACGGCGGGTAAAGTATTTTACATTACCTACGTTATTTAAGTTAAAGTTAACGTGGTATTTCTGCAGAAAGCGGTAGTTAAATGCAAAGTCCAGCAATTTATACGCCGGAACAATACCTGTAGCCCCTGTTGGGTTCGATAGGGTGTTGTTGGCATCGCTATAGTTTTTGCCTACGTAGCTGAATAACATAGTGCTGGTTACAGCTCCACTAATGTAGGTTAAGCCAGTGCGGTTGGTCCAGGTAGGGGTGCCTTCAATTTGGTTACCTACCAGGCTTTTGTTTACGCCCGATAGGTTTATGGCGCCGGCTACATACCTGCCATGGGTATAGGCAAGGGTGTTAAACAGTTTCAGGTCGCCGCCTGCCTGCGGGTCGAGGCTGCGTAATAGCGATACTTCGGTGTAAGCTTCGATACCTTTAGCAACAGCATCGCCTACGTTGGTTAAGTACAGGTGGTTTGTGCCACCCGCATCCTGCACGGTTAGGGTACCTGCGCGGTCGTTATAACGTACGTAAAAGGCGTTCACATCAAAGCTGAAAACTTGTTTGATGCGGCCGCGGTACCCAAGGTCGATATCGTAGCCACGGCTATCTTTCATATTGGCATCAACCTGTGTTAGCTGGTCCGCAGGGGTAACGGCCGCGTACAGGTATGGGCGGTATGCCTGCGAAATATTACCGTAAAATTGGGTAGTATTAGTTGCCTGGTATTGCAGCCCTGCACCGAATAACGGGTAATTGCGTTGCTTGTGGTAATTGAGATCCAGTGTACGATTGTTTACCGCACCGGTTAGCGATGAATTGATGAACTCCATACGCGCACCCGGCGTGAATGATAGTTTGCTGGTTATACGGAACAGGTTCTCGGCAAAAAGAGCGTAATTGCGGGTTTGGGCATAAATGTCAATACCGTAATCTTTCACTAAACCCAGATCGAAATCGGTGCCGGTTGTGCCTACACCTTTTTGGCGGCGGTTGGTTTGGCTGTTAGAGTAGCGCAGGCCGGCGCTCAGGCTGCTTTTCAGCTTGCCGTCGAGAGAGTAATCGCTGCGCAAGCGAGCTTCGGTAGTAAAGCTGTCGTAGTAATCGCGGTCTACCTGGCGCGGGTTGTAGGTTAACAGGGTTTTGTTTACCGTGTCTTTTACGTTTGATGCTGCAATAAACTGCACGCTATTACGCTGGCCGCGCAGTAGGTGGCTGGTAACCTCGAGCCTGGTGTTTTTGCTGAAATTGTAATTGAATATCAATGCCGGGATATTAATAACCGGGTTAAAGAAATTACGGAAACGGGTGCTTTGGCGGCTGTTGGCCTCAAACTGTGCATCAGTTAAACCACCGGCAATTTGCTGCACATAATCCGACCGTGAGAACTGGAACGAAATACTCCCCTTGCTGTTGAACTGGTATTTGATGTTGGCATAGTAAGCATGGTAATTAAACGCTGCATCGGGGCGCCAGCCGTTGCCGCTGCGTGCATCAAAATAAGCGTAGTAGCTTATTTTACCAACCTTCCCACCAATGGCATTGTAGGTATTAAAGAAGCGGTTGCTGCCTGCGGTTTGCTCGCTTTCTAAGCCGAACGCTTTAGTGGTATCGGGGTCTTTTATTTTAAAGTTTACCATACCGCCAAATTGGTCGCCAAATTGCAGGGCCGCGGAGCCTCGCACATATTGCACCTCGCCAATGGCCTGGAAAGGCGTATTGTAATGGTTTTCGGGATAGCCGAATACATCCGAGTTGGTGTTATAGCCGTTCTGGCGCATGTTGGTTTCTATTGAGCGGTGCATATCCGTGCCCCGGGTCCCAATGTTTATTTGTAAGCCTGCGCCATCCATTTCCCAAACGTTTACGCCGGGCACCAGCGCAAATAAGGTGCGCCCCACGTTACCAGATAAATTTGCCTTGCCCGGGTCAGCATAAATTACGTTGGTTTTTTTACCGGCGAAAAGGTAGGTACCGCTTTGGTCGGGCAGGTGTTTGCTGCGGGCCTCTTTTATAATAACGCTATCGAGCTGTACGGTGTCTTTCTTAATGGTTTGTGCCTGTGCTGCGCCGCCAACAAATAATGCAGCCAGCAACATTTTATAAAAATGTTTCATGTGTATTTCGTTAAATTTTAGGGTAATAAAAAAATAGCAGCGCCCCGTCGCATCCTTGTGCGCAGGTGGTAATCAATAATAAAGCTGCATGTTTTCGGGCTTAACCTAAAATTTCGGGAGGCTGGCCTCCAATGGCAATGGTGGGGGTGGGTAAACCGGTTTGTAGCGGTTTAACTATCAATGGAGCAATATCTTCGAATTGCGCAAACTGATAAGCAATTACCGGCGCACTATACTTTAGTGTGCTGCTTGCTTTTTTAGCGGCAGCTTGGTTTTTGTCACCTTGCGGAATATCGTTTATCTGTTTAGCGTAAATGATGTTCTTTTTTATCAGGTGTGTTTTCTCGTAGTTGGGGATCACCATCAGGTAAAGCGTGTCGCGCGTTACCTTTAGCCTTACGTAATTGTAGCAATTGTTTTTGAGCTGTACCTGCCCATCGATGTTTTTGTAGTCGCCCCAGGTTTCGGTAATACCGGGGAGGTGCTGGGCTACTTTAACCTCTATCAGCGTATTGGGGTTGTAAAGGTTTTGGCTGATGAGTTCGTTCATCCGCCTGTCGGTAAGGTATTCCTGGTATTGTTGCAGCAGCAAATATCCGCCTGCATTAAACAGGTGAATGCTCAACATCACTATCACAAATATCCTTTTCAATTAACAATGGGGCTATTCAAGGGCAAGTTTAACTAAAATTTAACAAAATTCAATGGTCATTTTATGGTTACAATGTTAATCGGGCGTTTTACTCTTGTTAAATTAATTTACCTTTGCGCAAAACTGACTGAAAACTAAAATTGGTCAGCTTATTGATATTAGCTATATTAATTTTTACTGATGCAAAGCAAAAAGCGTGTGCTGTTTTATTTGGTTGACGGCGCCCATAGTGAAGTACTGCCCGAACTGATAGAACAAGGCCTGCTCCCCAATATTAAACGGATAATTGATGAGGGTACCTATCGCAAGGCTACCACTTGTTTCCCTTCTACCACCGGCCCGGCCTACCTGCCATTTTTAACAGGCCATTTCCCCGGCACGCAAGATATTACCGGTATACGCTGGTTCGATAAAAAAGAATTTAAACGCACCCGCTGGAATAAGAATGCCATGCGCAGCTATTGCGGCCCCGAGGCAGCTTGGTTCAATACCGATATGCACCCGGATAAGCCAACGTTGTTCGAACTGATGGGCGAATCGTACAATATGTACAACATGATTACCCGCAATGTGCCTGATGAGTACGACCTGGGCAAAAAAGGAAAAGGCTGGCTGTACACTAAAGCGCATTTTAAACAAATACACCACCCGGTAGACCTTCAGGGGCATGCCCGTATTATGGAGATGCTGGAATCGGGTAAAGATTTTGATTTCCTGTTCGCGGTATTCCCAAGTGTAGATTGGGATTCGCATTACCACCACATCCGCGACGAGCGCACGATAGAAGCTTATAAAATTGTTGATCGCAGCTTAGGCACCGTTCGTGCCAAGCTGGAAAGCAAGGGTTGGTGGGACGATACCCTATTTGTGATGACATCTGACCATGGGCTTACCCCAACCACCCAACACCTCGACCTGGGCGACTGGATGACCAACAACGGGCTGAAATCTGTTTACTACCCGGTGATCTGGAAACAAAACCCAAAATCGGCGGTGATGATATCGGGTAACTCATTCGGTAGTATCCACCTGCTTAACCACGAAGGCGACCATGTGCTGCGCGAAACTGAGATAGTAAACATAATGGGTGCCGAGCGTTTGGAGAAACTCATTAAGGAAGATGCTGTTGACTTTGCTATTTACCGCGGCGATGAGGAGCAAACATATATTGTGCACAACAGCGCGGGTAAAGCAAAAATTGCCGTGAAAGGTGATGTGTTCAGTTATGAACCGCTCACTGCCGATGTTTTGAAATATGGCGGTAAGATAGAAGCAACAGGCCACCGTGCTATTTTGGAGGCTACCTTCGAAACCGATTACCCGGATGCGGTTTTCCAGATATATCAATTGTTCCGCAGCCGCAGGGCGGGGGATATTGTAATAAGCGCCACCGTGGGCTACGATCTGCGCGATTTCTGGGAATACCCCGAGCACGTAGGTTCGCATGGTTCATTGCACCGCCAGCACATACACGTGCCCATGATATACAACCAAAAAGGTTGGGACACCAAGCCCGCCCGCACTGCCGACTTATTCGACAGTATACTGAAATGGAAAGGCATAACGCCCGAAAAATCAGAAGGCGAGCCTTTATTTTAATATATTTAAACCTAAACATTAGTAAATGACCGAAGTGACCGAACAGGAAGCCACAAATGCCGAGAAGCAGGAAGTAAATAAGGTATTCAACAAAAATGTGATCATTAAAGGAGCCTTATGGTTCGCGCTGATCACCGTTGCTACCATTGCCGGTATCTTCTTTTACAACAATACCGGCGATACCGTAACGGCGCTTCAGCATATCTCTTACAAGTACATTGCTATTTGTTTTGTAATGCTTTTTGTGGATCTGATGCTGGGCAGTTGGCGTAACCATATTTATGTGCGCAAACTGGCACCCGGCGTATCGCATTGGGTTAGCTTCAGGGCAAACGTCGCCAATATGTTTATGGGGGCGGTAACACCGGCACATGGCGGTGCAGGCCCGGCACAAATATTTGTGTATACCAGCAATGGCGTAAAGTTTATTGATGCCTTCGCTATCAGCCTCATCAACATGGGTGCTACACTGATATTTATGCCCTTGGCCGGCTTTGTAGCTATTATGTTGATGGATACCAGTTCGGTAAACTCCTTCGTTCCGCAGATGCTGAAGTTTGGTTTTACTTTCTTTCTGCTGTTTTTAGCAGCATTTATACTGGCATTCTGGAAACCGCTTTGGATAGGGGCTATCATTAAACAAATAGCGAAGGGCTTGTCCGCCGTCTTCCCCAAACGGAAAGAGAAATTTACGAAGTGGGCTGATAATTCCTTCACTAACATTAGCAAATACCAGCAAACCTGCAGCGTTATTATCCGCCAAAACCCGTTCTTGTTCCCATTGAGTTTGCTCATAACAACAGTGCTTTATGTAAATAAATACTGCCTGCAATGGGTTATACTGATGGGGCTTGGCGTACATGCCAATTTGGTGCAGGTTATCGCTTTCCAGGTAATTATCCAGTTCGGTATATACTTTGCACCCAGCCCGGGTGGCAGTGGCTTTGCCGAAGTGCTGATATCTAACCTGTTCGGCACTATTATACCTAAAACACTGTTGTCGATATTTACTTTGCTGCAGCGTTCATTCCTGCTGTTTTTCCCGGCTATGGTTGGGGCTTATGTGGTGATAAGTTTGTTGCGGAAGCATACGCTGAAGAAGGGGTAATATTTACCCTGGTCGAAGTTTAGCGCAGCGTAACTTCGACCTAAAACTTAGGAAGCTTCCAGCTTCCGGGTTGCCATTGGAAACATTGCATTTCATATTGTTAAGCTGAAAGCTTAACCAATTTTAGGTCGAAGTTATAAACTTCGACCAGCGGAGGATGTTTGCCGGCGTCCACGCTGGCTATCATCCCGTTAAAAAAATCCTCTTCCTGTAACATTCCCACAGCCTCCCCCGTCTGTGTAACCTGAGCAATATTGCTTGAACCGTTACACAATTTATCATCATGAAATTCAAACTTATTATTGTTGCCGCGGCCATTGGCCTGCTGGCATTTACAGCCGATGCCCTTACCCAACTAAACATCGATAGCAAGGAAGCCAACGAATATATGTTAGAGGCAGTGAAAAGGCCCGCCATCTCTTTTAAAACCGACCTGGTAGATAAGGCGCGAAGCCTGCCCGTTGATGTGCGCGTGGTCTGCACCCGCGAACTGGTACAATTAGCCAAGGCCTACACCCAAAGCGACGATTTTGCAAGCGACTACAAAAAGTTCCGCAATAAACAGCTTTATGGAAAGGTGAAACGTTTTGGTATGCCCAGCGTATCCGGCTTGCTGAACAAGGCTAAAGACAAAGTAATAAACGGCGGCAACAACGGTGAGCAAAGCTACCCCGCCGACCCGCAGGAGATGGTCAAAAAACGATTGGAAGAGTTTATGGAAACTACAGCCGATGTAAACTTCAGTGCCAAAACCGCCAACGGCGAATTTATTGACGAAGAATACCGCCGCAAACCCGACCAATGGAAAATGTACTACCGTGCCGGGCGACCGGTTATTGCCGCAGCCCGCGAAGAAGTGGCGAAGTGGATCGAGGAAATGAATAAGCAATAAGGGAAATTTACCCTGGTCGAAGTTTAGCGCAGCGTAACTTCGACCTAAAACTTAGGAAGCTTCCAGCTTCCGGGTTGCTATTCGGAACGTTGAATTTAATTTCAGTTAAGCTGGAAGCTTAACCAATTTTAGGTCGAAGTTATAAACTTCGACCAGTGGAGGAGTAATTTATCAAGCAAGCCCTCTAAGAATATCCAACCTGTTGGCTGGTGCGTCGGGGGCAAAGAAATTCAGGATAGTATTGGCCGTTCTTTTAGGGCGGTTTAGGAACTCGACCGGCCACTCTGTTAGCCGCTGCTCTTTTACATGAATATATTCTCCGGGTTCCGGTTCGCTTATGTATTCTTCCTGCAATATCAAAGCCAGTGGCTCTTCGGTTCCCGCATTATTCTCCGTAAATTCAAGTGCATCTTCGTAGTTATCAAAAACATAATAATAGTCGTCTCCTTCCTCAATATCAGGTGCGCCATTTTCAGGATGGCACCAAACACGGTATTCCAACACATCATCCCAAACATAACCACCGCCCGACTTAACAAGAGCGGGGTATGTGCCTACCAGATCAATATCTTTTACTTGAGGATATTTTGACATAGAACTAAATTAAATTGCAGAACTTAAAAAGGCTGCCTTAAACAAGCAGCCTTTTAATTTAATTCGTGAAATTCGATTTAATTCGAAGAAATTAGTGTTCACTCAATTCGAAACTATTCGAGTGTATTTACACACCCAAATCCTTCATTATCGTATCTATCTTCGCTTCTAATTGCTTTTCGGTTTCGGCGTAAGCTTCTTTGCTCTCGAGTTTGCCGTTTACACTGCAATAGAATTTGATCTTAGGCTCGGTACCCGATGGACGTGCTGAAATGATGCTTCCATCTTCGGTGATGAACTGCAATACATCTGAGGTTGGCAACTCAATAGGGGTAACCGTGCCGCTGGCTAAGTCTGTCTCCACGCGTTTTTCGTAATCTTTCAGCGTTTTTACTTTCGAGCCGCCCAGTTCGGCAGGCGGGTTGTTGCGGAATTTCTCCATCATGGCAACAATTTCTTCCGCCCCGGTTTTGCCTTTTTTGGTAAGCGATATCAGTTTTTCTTTAAAGAAGCCGTACTCCACATAAGTATCCAGCAGGGCCTCGAACAGGCTGCTGCCTTTATCTTTGTAGTAGGCGGTCATTTCGGCGATGAATGCGCTCGAAACAACGGCATCTTTATCGCGCACAAAATCGCCAATTAAATAACCGTAGCTTTCTTCGCCACCACCTATGAAGGTTTGCTGGCCTTCAAATTTGGTCATCAGTTCGCCAATGTATTTAAAGCCGGTAAGCGTGTTGTAGCAGGTTACGTTTTTGGCTTCGGCCATACGGTCGATGAGGTAGGTAGTAACAATGGTTTTTACAATGTACTCTTTGCCGGTTAGTTTGCCTTTTTCTTCCCATGCGCTAAGCAGGTAATGTATCAGCATAGTACCGGTTTGGTTACCGTTAAGCAATACAAACTCGCCGTCGGTGTTTTTAACGGCAATACCTACGCGGTCGGCATCAGGGTCGGTAGCCAGTACCAGGTCGGCATCAGTTTCCTGTGCTTTTTTAAGCGCAAGAGTAAGTGCCTCTTTCTCCTCCGGGTT
This sequence comes from Mucilaginibacter pedocola, assembly GCF_002013915.1. Classification (GTDB taxonomy): domain Bacteria; phylum Bacteroidota; class Bacteroidia; order Sphingobacteriales; family Sphingobacteriaceae; genus Mucilaginibacter; species Mucilaginibacter pedocola. The sequence goes on along the minus strand of NZ_MBTF01000039.1, from coordinate 25,816 downwards.
AGGGTAAACTACAGTTGGGAAGTTACCGTCAGGCGTGGTTTGCTCGTCAACTAATATCACGTTCTCGAAACCGAAAAGCTCCAGCGCTTTTGGCACTAAAGTGATACCTGTACCGTGGATAGGCGAGTAAACAACTTTCAGGTCCTTTTGGCGCTTAATGGCATCCGGCGAAACGGTAAGGGTAGCAATATCTGCCAGGTAAAGTGCATCTACATCTTCGCCTATCTCCTGTATATTCGCTTCTACGCGATCGAATTTTACTTCGTCGATGCTTTTTATTTTGGCAACTTCCTCCATTACGGCAGCATCATGCGGGGCAACAAATTGTCCGCCATCATCGCCATAAGCTTTGTAACCGTTATATTCTTTAGGGTTGTGCGATGCAGTAAGCATTACACCGCTTTTGCAACCGAAGTGGCGCACGGCGTACGAAAGCTCGGGCGTAGGGCGCAGCGCATTGAAGAAGTAAACATGTATATCATTCGCCGAAAAAACGTCGGCAGTGATCTTCGAGAACAGGTCGGCGTTGTTGCGGCTATCGTGTGCGATAGCCACACTGATCTTCTCGCCGGGGTAGGTTTTCTTTAAGTAATTAGCTAAACCCTGGGTGGCCGAACCTATAGTGTATTTGTTGATGCGGTTGCTGCCCGGCCCCATAATACCGCGCAGGCCACCCGTACCAAACTCAAGGTCGCGGTAAAACGAATCGGTGAGTTCCGTATACGCTTTATCGTCTATCATTTTTTGGATCTGTGCCTTTACATCGGCATCATAATTCCCTTCGAGCCATGATTGCGCTTTTTGAAGGATGGTAGGATCTAATTCCTGCATAGTAGTATATGTAAATTTCGGTTAATAGGATTCTTCATCCAAATATGACAATAAAAATGAATTTTAAGTATGCTGCGGTATATTCTATCAAAGAATAATAACATTGGTTTAATACAAGCAACAAAGGGGGCTTTTTGTTTAGCTGGAGAGGGGATTTATTCTGTTTTTTTAGTGGCTATTTAACCGCAGAGGGCGCAGAGTTTTAAACAGAGGTTCGCTGAGTTTTTTATGGTAGAGACGCAATACTTTACGTCTCCCGAAGGACTGGCAAATTGTTAGGAGTTTTATCTACTCCACCATATCATCCACAAAAACTTCATCCAGCACCGCTTTGCCGCCATCTTTTATTTTGCCGTGGAGCATGCTTTGCCCGGTAATGCCGGGGTTGTTGCCATGGCCAAGCGGCCAACTGCCGGTGGTTTCGTCGATGCTGAGGCCGGCCAGCAGGGCGGCATTCAGGCTAAAATCGGTACAGTTGTTTTTGCTGAGGTGGTATTTTATGCCGTTGTAGTTTTTGGTAAGGGCCAGTATGCGTTGAAAGCGGCGTTTGCTGATGAATTTGCCGGCCACCTCGTCCCATTTATGCTGCCCGTCGTCGCGGAAGGTGGAGTGAGATGAGGGGAACAGTGGCGTGCCCGCAAAAGGGTGCTGTTTATTGGGATAAAAACCAAAAGAAAGCGAAACGTAGGTAGAATCGGAGTTATATTTAATAAGCGTAATAAATGTATGCCCCGAGTTGGTAAAATGGTAAACCTTGTTTTTGCCCGATACGGGTTGTTTTACATGGATAAGCATGGCATAGGCGGCGGCTTTTTTACCATCGTTAAAGGCATCGGCAATTTGGGTATAGCTTACTTTTGGGCTGCGCGGCTCTTTGGCCGTTGGCGATACCAGCAGGGCTGGGTTGTCGTTCAGTAGGGTATCGTCCTTGTCATTAAAATCAAGGTAGCGTTCATCGGGTTCATCGATATCCAATGTGTCGGCTTGAGCGTTGTACCCGTTTGCAAGAGTGTCAGCAGGTAAACTCTTCTTATCGTACTGCATCGATTTAAAGAAGCACTTCATGGCCAGCGAATACATCTTTAGCCTGGCAAATGCTCCCGCAAGGTTATATAAAAACTTCTTATGCGTTTGGTTAGCCTCGGTACCGTCTGATGGGTTTATCTCGCGCAAATGCTCCATCAATAAACGGCGCTCGGCTGGTTTGCTGATGGATAGTTGCAGTTCCTGCTGGAGGGAGGCATCTTTAAGAGCAAGGGCTTTTGTTGTAGTGTTGTTCACCACATAGCCCGGTGCTTCTTTCTGATAGGTAGCGGTATCGGTAATTACAGGTTTGCTGTAATTTACGGCAGATATTACCTGCGCTTGGGTATTTAATGCAAATGCACCCAAGACCGCAGTAATAATTAAGTTTTTTAAAAGCGAAGAAAAAATACGTCCCTCCATAGCTTCTATAGTAAATGCCTGATGAAGATAAGGAAACAGCTTAAAACATGAATAAGTTTTAACACCTATTTAACAGTTGTAGCCGTTAATTTACATTAAGACGACTAATTAGGTCGTGATAATTTTCCGCGGTATCAATATCTGTACTTCCCTCTTCAAATTCAACCTCCGCTATTTCATCTGCATAGGCGGACAATACTTTCTTCGCGCCTTCCTGTCCTTGTAATTTTAATAATTCCGGGAACAGCGAGCTATCGAACAGCACCGGCACACCCACCGTACCTTTATAACTGCACGCCACTATCGGCTTACCCACTTCCTGCCATTGCAGCTTCAAAGTCTTTAGCAAATTGCCATCCACAAAAGGCTGGTCGCAAAGCATAACGATAACGCTATCGACAGTGTGCTTCATTATTTCGGTTACGCCAAGGCGGATGGATGATGCCATGCCTTCCTGCCAATCGGGGTTGTGCAAAACAGTAACACCATCTGTGCCGAATTTTATCTTATCGGCATTTGCTCCTAAAACCACTATCACGGGGCTACAACCTGAATCCAGCGCCTCGTCAACTGCATGTTGCAATAAGGTTTTGCCTTTATACTGCAGGTTTTGCTTGGGTTGCCCCAAACGGCTCGACGAGCCGGCCGCGAGGATGATAATGCCCGTCATGCCCTTATATTAGCTTGTCGGGCGTTATCGGCAGGTCGCGCACGCGCTTGCCGGTGGCATTGTATACTGCATTGGCCACTGCGGCAGCCATACCTATCAGGGCAATTTCGCCCATGCCTTTGGCGCCTATAGGGTTAATGTACGGGTCGGGTTTGTCAATAAACAGGGCATCTATCTGCGGGATGTCGGCATTCACGGGTACGTGGTAATCGCCAAAGTTGTTGTTTACATAGCGGCCGTATCGGTGGTCTATAATGCCTTCCTCCATCAGCGCCATGCCTATGCCGCCAATAGCGCCGCCCACTACCTGGCTGCGCGCGGTTTTGGGGCTGATGATCTTGCCCGAATCGGCAACGCAAGCTACCTTATCAATCTTTACTACACCTGTTGCCGGGTGCACCAACACCTTAACAAAATGCACCGACCACGATTGCATCGAGTACTTCTCATTATCGGGCCCCGGTTGCGACCGTGTTACCGTCTCCAATTCGGTAAGGTTATTATCTTTTAATATTTTCACATAATCGGGCTTATCTGTACCGCCGTTGCCCATCAGTTTCTGGAATTTTTCTTTCAGCACCACACAAGCATCATTCACCGCCGAACCCACTGCCGATGTAGTTGCCGAACCGCCCTGCATAGGCGCAAATGGCAAAGCCGAATCGCCCATATCAAATTTTATTTTACCGGGGTCAATTCCCATTACTTTCGCGGCAATAAGTACCATGGCCGTCCCGGTGCCGGGACCTATATCGCTTACAGCAGTTTGTACGGTAAGGGTACCATCGGCTTTCATGATAGCTTTTGCCACAGTATTATCCCGGTAAGCGCCAAACATACCGCCCGCCATACCGTAACCGGCAAGCCAACCGTTTTCCATTACGCTGCCCGCATCGGCCTTGCGCTTATCCCAACCAATTTGTTTGGCACCCATAGCATAGGCCTCATCCAAATATTTACTGCTGTATTCTTTGCCGTTATCCGGGTCGACTTTGGCATAATTCTTCATGCGCAAGTCAATGGGGTCCATCTTCAAGGCGTACGATAATTCGTCCAGTGCCGATTCCAGTGCAAAAGCACCAGTAGCTTCGCCCGGCCCGCGCATCCATGTAGGCGTGTTTACATCCAGCGAAAGCAGTTTATAACGGGTGGTAACATTCGGACTAACATATAGGCCTTTGCTGGTATTGATAGGCCCTTCGGCAAAATCTTCGAAGCTGGAAGTTTGGCCAACGGCCTCGTGTGTAATGCCGACGAGCTTACCGTCTGCCGTAGCACCAATACCAATTTTTTGCCAGGTATAAGGGCGGTAGCCAACCGAAGTAAACATATCCGGCCGGCTGAGCACCAGCTTAACGGGGCGCTTCACCACCTTAGCGCCCAGTATAGCGGCAACCTCGTGCGGCCAAACCTGTAGCGCGCTGCCAAACGCACCGCCCACAAACTGCGAGTTCACCTGAACGTTTTCGGCTTTTAGGTTAAACGCTTTCGCAATATCCCCGCGTGTGGCGCGTACGCCCTGGGTTTTGTCCCAAACGGTGAGTTTATCGGGCGCATCCCAACGGGCAATAATAGCATGCAGCTCCATGGGGTTATGTATCTCGCTGGGGTGGGTGTATTCCTGCTCCAGTTTTACAGGGGCGGTTTTCCAGGCATCTACGGTGCCGCGGGTAAAGTCTTTACCGTCCCATGCACCAACGCCCCGGCTCAGGTCCTTTGGTGGTTTGGTATCGTGCGCCTGTTTATTGTAGGTGGCTTTAACCAACGATGCTGCGTATTGCGCCCGCTCGAAGGTATCTGCAACCACCATGGCAATGGGATGCCCGTTGTATAATATTTTGTTATCGTAAAATATCTTTAGCGGACCGCTTTTTGCACCCGGTTTCTGTGGTTTAGTTGCCACGTGCCCAGGTACTTTTGGCGCATTTAAATAGGTAAGTAAGGTCAATACCCCCGGCGCTTTTAAAGCAGCTTTTGTATCGATAGTGGCGATGGTGCCTTTAGTAATAGTACTGCCAACCAGTACGGCATAAGCCATATTAGGCTGGTTATATTCGGCAGAGTATTTGGCTGCGCCGGTAACTTTGGCGCGCCCGTCTACACGGCTTAGTCCGTCTGCCGATGTTGGGATGGGTTTGTTCAGTAGCGTTTCCATGTTATACCAGCCCTCCTGCATGTTTTAGCGTCTCGGCAATAGTGGCCGGGGCAAGTTTTAATTTAAACGCATTAAACTCGCGGGCCTTTGCGCCCTGCATAGCTATTTGTGCCGCTGCTTTAAAATTATCTTCGGATGGTGTTTTGCCTTCTAAAGACTTTTCGACCTCGAACAATCTCCAGGGCTTGTGCGCCACGCCGCCCATAGCTAAACGTGCCTTTTTAATGATGCCATTTTGTATATCCAATCCCGCTGCTACCGAAACCAGGGCAAAGGCGTAGGATTGCCGGTCGCGCACCTTCAGGTAGTAACTGTTTTTTGCGAAGTTATTATCGGGGATGTCTACGCCCAATATAAGTTCGCCGGGGGCAAGGTGGTTATCCATTTCGGGATGCTCGCCGGGCAGGCGGTGGAAATCGGTAAAGGGTATGCGCCTTTTGCTTTTTTTGCCTGCAATGGTTACTGTAGCATCAAGCGCTGCCAAGGCCACGCACATATCGCTCGGGTGTACGGCTATACATTGCGTGCTTGTACCAAAAATAGCATGCATGCGGTTATAGCCGCCCATGGCACCGCAGCCGCTGCCGGGCGTGCGTTTATTGCAAGGCATGGCGGTATCGTAAAAATATGCGCAACGGGTGCGCTGCATCATGTTGCCGCCTACGGTTGCCATATTGCGCAACTGCGGCGAAGCGCCCGCCTTTAAAGCCATCGCAAGCAGTGGGTGTTTATCCAGCACCAAAGAATTTTCAGACACTACGCTATTCAGCGTTAAAGCGCCTATATGCAAGCCATCCGGGCCGGTGTTTACCGTGCTCAGCGGCAGGCTGTTTATGTCGACAAGCTTATCAGGCGCGGTAACGCCTTTCTTCATCAGGTCCACCAGGTTGGTGCCGCCGGCTATTATTTTGCTGCCCGGTTTGCTGATGGCATCCAGCACGGCAGTTTGGCTGGTTGGGTGGATGTATTGAAACTGCTTCATACCGCTTGCCCTCCTGCTTTTACTTCCTGTATGGCGTTCACAATATTGGGGTAAGCGCCGCAACGGCAAATATTCCCGCTCATGTATTCCCTAATTTCCGCTTCTGAATTGGCGTGCCCCTCGCGTATACACGCCACTGCCGACATAATTTGCCCCGGCGTGCAATACCCGCATTGGAAACCATCGTGCTTAAGGAAAGCCTCCTGCATTGGGTGTAGTTCTTCGCCATTGGCTAAGCCTTCTATGGTAGTTACTTTTTTGCCGTTCACCATTACGCCGAGGGTTAGGCAGGAGTTTACCCTGCGCCCGTTTACGTGCACGGTGCAGGCACCGCATTGCCCGTGGTCGCAGCCTTTTTTGGTGCCGGTAAGGTCGAGCTGTTCGCGCAAAATATCAAGCAGGGTACTACGCGGCTCTACAGATAGGCTTCGCGGTGTGCCGTTCACTTCCATTTTTAGTGGTAGTTTTTCCAGTGCGGCGGCTATCTGCTCGTCCATGTTGTTGGTGGCAGCTTCCACCACTGTACCGGGCGTTAAGGCAACCGCCGTAAGCAGCGATGTTTGTTTGATAAAATCGCGACGGGTAGCATTGCTCGGCTCCTCGCCACCGGTTGGCGTAACAGGCTTTTTATCAGGCATAGCGGTAGGTTTTTATTAGCGAATAACAAGGTAACGCTTTTACAACTTAATAGTTGAAATAAGTTGTAGTATGGAAATGTTTTAAATAGGGGGCGTTGTGGAATGTCTGCGTCCCTATTCGACTCACCCGGCCTTCGCTATCGCTGGGCCACCCTCTCTACCTCGTAAAGAGGGTTTTAGATAGATGTATGGTTTGTGCAGCTCACCCTCTTGGCGAAGCAGAGAGGGTCGACGCCCGCGAATTGCGGACCGTCGGGGTGAGTTAACTCGCCGGGTATTCTTATCTCTCACAAAAATTCTTTCCCCCATTCCCTTTGATTTCACAAGAAACAAACGTTACTTAGGCTTTCGTTTCAATCGATTGCATTTGCCAATTTTAACCTTATGAAGAAGTTACTTTTTGCCCTGCTTTTGGCTGCGCCGGTATCGGCCTTTTGCCAGCAGCCTCTTAAATTATGGTATCAGCAACCCGCCAAACGGTGGACACAGGCCCTGCCCATTGGTAACGGCCGTTTGGGCGCCATGATATTTGGTAACGTGGGCGACGAACTTATCCAGCTTAACGAAAGCAGCTTATGGTCGGGCGGGCCGGTGAAGGGCGATATGAACCCCGACGCGCCAAAATACCTGCCGCAATTGCGCGAAGCTATTTTTGCCGGCGATTACCAAAAAGCGATAGAAATAAGCAAGAAAATGCAGGGGCATTACTCGGAAGGCTATTTGCCGCTGGGCGACCTGCGTATTCAGCAGGACTTTGGTAATGCTAAACCCGGTAATTACTACCGCGACCTAGACATTAGCGACGCAGTAGCCACCACCCGTTTTACCGTTAATGGCGTTACCTACACCCGCAGCATGTTCTCCTCAGCTCCCGGGCAGGTAATGGTTTTAAAAATAAAAGCCAGCAAACCCGGTGCGCTTAGCCTGAAGGTTTTGGCCAATACGCCGCTTAAAAACCGCAAGTCGGTTTTAGGCTCGAATGCCATCCTGATAAAAGGGCAGGCACCCACCCACGTTGACCCCAGCTACCTCGACCTGAAACGCGACCCGATGCGTTACGAAGATTCGCTCAGCAAAGGCGTGCGCTATGCCTGGGTAACTAAAGTACTCAATACCGGCGGCTCGGTTTCTGCCGATACATCGGGCATTAGCATTAAAAAAGCCAGCGAGGTAACCATCGTAATATCTGCCGCAACCAGCTATAATGGCTTCGATAAAAGCCCTGTAACCGAGGGTAAGGATGAGATGGCACTCACGCAGAAATATTTAGCCGCTGCGGTAGCCAAACCGTATGCCGCGTTGTTGGCTGCCCATGTCGCCGATTACCACAACTACTTTAACCGCGTTAGCCTCAACATTAACGGAAAAGATACCGTTGGCCTGCCTACCGATAAGCGTTTATTGGCTTACACCGAAGGCAAGAAGGATGCAGGGTTGGAAACCTTATTCTTCCAGTTCGGGCGTTACCTGCTTATCTCCAGTTCGCGCCCCGGTGGTACGGCGGCAAACCTGCAGGGGATATGGAATAACGAATTGCGCCCGCCATGGAGTTCGAATTATACCACCAACATTAACGCGCAAATGAATTACTGGCCGGCAGAAACCACCAACCTGAGCGAACTGCATCAGCCCTTGCTGAAACTCACTGCCGATTTAGCCACCACCGGCAAGCATACCGCCAAAGAGTTTTATAATTTGAACGGATGGGTGGTACACCATAACAGCGATATATGGGCCATGAGCAACCCTGTTGGCGATGGCTTTGGCGACCCCATGTGGGCTAATTGGGCCATGGGCGGCGACTGGCTAAGCCGGCACCTGTGGGATCATTACCTGTTCACCAAAGACGAAACCTTCCTGAAAGAGAAAGCTTACCCGCTGATGAAAGGCGCGGTTGATTTTACATTAGGCTGGCTGGTGAAAGATAAAGATGGGTATTGGGTTACCGCGCCAAGCGGCTCGCCCGAGAATGCTTTTAAAGACGAGCAGGGTAAGGAGGGAACCATTGCCTTGGGTAGCACCATGGATATGTCGATAATCCGCGATTTGTTCGCACACTACATTGCTGCATCCGAAAAATTAGGGGTAGATAAAGCCCTGCGCGATACCGTGATAGCCCGGCAGGCAAAATTGCTTCCTTTCCATATTGGCAAAAAAGGCAATTTGGTAGAGTGGTATAAAGACTGGGAAGAAACCGACCCGCATCACCGACACGTGTCGCACCTGTATGGCTTATACCCGGGCGAGCAAATATCGCCCGTTACCACGCCCGAACTCGCCGCCGCCGCCCGCAAAACCTTGGAGATACGCGGCGACGAAGGCACCGGCTGGAGCAAGGCCTGGAAGATAAACTTTTGGGCACGATTGCTGGATGGTAACCACGCTTACCTGATACTGCGCGGACTGCTGCACCTCACCGGCGAAGAAGGCACCAACTACGCCCAGGGCGGCGGTACCTACGCTAACCTGTTCGATGCGCACCCGCCCTTCCAGATAGATGGCAACTTTGGCGCAGCCGCCGGTATTGCCGAAATGCTGCTGCAAAGCCAAACTGATGACGTTTACCTGTTACCCGCCCTGCCCGATGCCTGGCAAAGCGGCTCTGTAAAAGGCTTAAAAGCGCGCGGTAATTTTACCGTAGATATAGATTGGGCTGGCCACAAACTAAGCAAGGCGAGCATAACTGCAGTGGCAGGCGGACTATGCAAACTGCGCAGCAACTCGCCGATAAAACTGGCGGGGAGCACTGCGCAATCTAAGAAAGACGGGGATAGCTATCTGCTAACCTTCAATTCGGTAAAGGGGAAAACTTACTTGTTCAGCAGCAATTAAAACGGGCATGAAGATATTAACTTGCACACAGCCCGGCGAATTTGCCTACGGCGATGCCCCCGCACCCGAACAGAAGGAGGGCTACGCCATCATCCGCATACGCCGCATTGGCATTTGCGGCACCGATCTGCACGCCTTTGAGGGAACGCAGCCTTTTTTTAATTATCCCAGAATATTGGGGCACGAACTTTCGGGCGAACTGATAGATACTGGTGGTGCCGAGGGTTTTGCAATTGGCGATACCGTTACCTTTATACCCTACTACAATTGCGGGCATTGCATTGCCTGCCGCAGTTATAAACCCAACTGCTGCACCCAGCTACAGGTTTGCGGTGTGCACACAGATGGCGGCATGTGCGAATATTTGCAGGTACGTGCCGACCTGCTCATCCACGGCAACGGCCTCAGCCTTGATGAACTGGCGCTTGTAGAACCTTTGGCCATTGGCGCCCATGGCGTACGCCGCGCAGGCGTACAGCATGGCGAATTTGTATTGGTAATAGGTGCCGGTCCCATTGGTTTAGGCATTATGGAACTTGCGCGCATTGCCGGCGGGCAGGTTATTGCTCTGGATGTGAACCGCCAGCGCCTAAAATTTTGCTGCGAAACGCTGCATGTACCATACACCATTAACGCAACAGATGATGATGTTGCCGAACAGTTGGCCGCCATTACGGGTGGCGATATGCCCACGGTAGTTATTGATGCCACAGGCAACCAAAAAGCCATCAACAATTCTTTTTACTACATGGCACATGGTGCGAGGTATGTACTGGTAGGTTTACAAAAAGGTGAAATTATGGTAAGCCACCCCGAGTTCCACAAACGGGAGGGTACCCTCATGAGTAGCCGCAACGCCACCCGTGCTGACTTTGAGCATGTAATATCCTCAATGAAACAGGGCTTGATAAGCCCGCAAACCTATATCACTCATCGAGTAAATTTTGATGAAGTAGCCGATAATTTTGCAAGCTGGCTGAAGCCGGAAAATGGGGTGATCAAGGCGATGGTGAGTTTGGGAGTTTGATCGGTGAATTTTACCACAAAGGACACGGAGAAAAAAGCACAAAGCCTTGCAAATGCGCTATAAGTTTTAAAGCGTATTATCAGTTATGTGTATAAATAGCCACCAAAACACTTTGTGCCTCTTTGCGAAAATCTTTGCGGCCTTTGCGGTTAAATAGCCACCAAGTAACCACTAAACCTTACGTTGCAAATGATAATGCACGCCACCCAGCAACCCTTGCTCGCCCACAATTTCAAAGCCCAACCCTTCATAAAGCATGCGTGCCTTTTCGTTCCCTTTGCTTACTAAAAGCCCAACCGTACGGTGCCCAAGCGATGTCGCCCTTTCGAACAGCGCTTTTATCAAACTTTTAGCGATGCCTTTGCCCTGGTATTGCGGGAACACGGCCAGACAATCGATATAAAATTCGCCGGGGCCGGTTTCATCTTCGGGTGTACCGGTGAAGTCTAACTGGCTGCGCGTGTAGTTCAAAAATGGCGACCGCAATTCATCCAGTTTTCCGCCATCGTAGGCTATGATCATTCCGCAAACAGCACCTCCGTCCTCGTAAAGCAAAATGTTTTCGTAGCTATACTGGTTGCCCTTCAGCGCCGCAAAACGGGCGAACAATGCTTCGGCCACAGTCGGATCGGGGTTATTGGCAAATTTAGCTGCGAGAGGCTCGCCCATGGCGAGCATAATAAGTTGGGCTATGATGGGCGCATCAGTGGGAATAGCTTGACGAATCATGGGTGAATATATATATGCTAAACTATAACTTATCCAATCTAAAATACCCCAAATGCACTTCATCTTCAAGTAAGCCCTCGGCAGGCGTTATCCCGATATGGTATTTCTCCTTTAGCTCCGGTGCAAGCATTTCTTCGATGTTGTAAATATCATCTACATCAATGCCGTACTTATCGTCGATATGCGAGTTGGCACCTTTTACGCCGGCAACGCTTGCCGTGCGGAAGAATATTGTTTTCTTGGCTTGTTGTATGGCTTGTGTTTTGTCGGTTTGTACGCTGAGCACGGTGTAATGCTGTTCTTCCAGTTTGCCCGCCTGGTAGCCGCCAAGGTTGATGAAGAACAGGCGGTTCTCGTTCGGAATTGCGGCTTCCTTCGGGATTATCGTTATCCGGTAACCATTCACATGATTTACTTCGCGCCAGCCATCAATATGTAGTGAGGAGCCTGTGTTCTTCCAGAATTTTTTGATATCGGGTACCAGTTCTTTCAACGAGCCGGCTATGCCGAAGAAAAAGTCGTGCTGCTCTACGTGCCTGCCGGGCGCTTTGGAGCCAAGCAGCAGCATAAATAGTTTGGGTTGGGTGCTCATTATACTTCTTCGAACAAGGTTTGCATGATACGTTTCGATGCTTCTTCGCAAAAATCAAGCCCCGAGTAGTCGGGGTTGTAGCCGCCAATATACGGCACCGCCATCATATACAGGCGCGGGTTGGCGTCTCCTTGCTCATTTATCACCCTAAAGTTATCATCAATGGCGATGCCGGGCACTTTAAGATGGTAATTGCCCTGTTCATCCGTTACTACATCTTTACCCTCAACTTTGGCTGCCTTTCCTTTTTCGGCATCGCGGTATTGCAACAGGGCTGGGCTAACGGTTTTGTTTTCTGTAAGGCTTTTGTAGGGCAGGTTGTTGTACGATAAGTGGGGCTGGCCCGATGCATCTACAAAGGTTTCAAAATGCTTTTCCTGCTTTTTGCCTTCCTCATCGGTGTAACGGTAAACAGCGCCTCCGTTTTTTAAAGGTTCAACCTCGCTGTCTTCGCCCACGGCAACCACATCCAACACGCCGGCCTGGTGCATGGCCATCATTTCTTCGCAGGAGCTTTGGGGCATATAGGCTATCACTACCGATATCAGCGGCAGCAAGCTTTTCTGCAACCTTTCCATATCCTCGGCACTGAAATATTTGGCGGGATAATTCATGGCGAAACTTAGAGCCCCAAGCAACTCTTTCCAGTAAACGGATGTGCGTGTTTTTATCGAGCGCTCTGCTTCTTCATATTCGGCTGCTAATAACCGGAAAGCATTGCGTTCTTCCCGTGTGCCCATCACTTCATCCACAAAATCCTCTACGCGCATATTTTTCAACCGGGCATATAACTCCGGGTCTTTATCGCGAAAGATATCTTTAAAATCTTTTTCGAAAATATAATCGAGCGAGAGGAAGCCATTGTTCTCTTTAATATGGGCGGCTATCTGTTCTTTGGTTAGCAGTTTTTTGTTTTTAAGGTGGGTATCTTCCAAATGGAACCTCACTGCCGGCAGTAAACCATGGCGCGAATGCAGTACCACTTTAAAATCGGGGCTATCCTCTGCCAAGTGAAATATACGCTTGCCATCTTTTTCTATCGTAAAATCTCCGTTGCTGCGGGCCAACGTGCGCAGGGCATCAACTGCGGTAAGCGAGGTGCCTTTTACAGCAACGGCATGGTTAGCCTTAATGCGCAGCTTGGCAGGCGGGTAGGGCGAATCGAAATAGCGCGGGATCTTCCCCTCGTGCTCGTCGGGCCAGTTGTGCCCGGTAGAGGTAACAACAGTATCAAATTGGTAATGCTCATCGCCATTCACCTCTACAGTAATTTTACCATTATCGGGCTCATCAATAATATCGGTCACCTCGCTGTTGAAGCGTACTAATGCTTCCAACCCTATCCCGGCTGCCTGTTGCTGCAGTAAAGCGAACTGGGCCGAAAGGTACTGCCCGAACAATAATCTCGGCAGCACCTTGTAGTCGTTATAGCTTTCGGGTGTTATCTCAAAATGGTCCAGCAGTTGTTTGGGCGCTGTTTTTATCCATTCGGCAACGGTTGTTACCAGCGGGGGTATCTCGTTTCCCGATACATTGGTGATGTGCTCATCATTGGCCCCGGCAGTACTGTAGGGCATACCGCTGCCCAACTGTCTGCCACGCTCAAAAATGGTTACAACGGCTTTGGTGCATTTACCATCTACCAGTTGCTTAAACAAAAATAGCGCACTCGGGCCCCCGCCCAGTATGCCAAGGTGTTTCTTAGTATTCAAATTATTATAGAAATAGGAAATGTGTTCGTGTTAATTAAATCCGGAAGAGAGGGGAATTGTTTGAGGGGGAATGAAGTATAAATTTTGCAGCTCGGATCGCGTCGATATTTAACTCACCCCGGGTTCGCTATCGCTGCCCGACCCTCTCTCCGTAAACGGAAAGAGGGTGAGCTACATTTTTTTCCTCCCTGCTTCGCAGAGAGGTGTAGCTGCGAAATATTTTCTAAACCCTCTTTACGAAGTAGAGAGGGTGGCCCAGCGATAGCGTCGGCCGGGTGAGTCAACTCGCCGAGCGGGTATTTCGCTTTCCTGCCAACTAATAAACCTAATTGCCAATAAAGTTATTATATCCTATTAGAGTTGGGCAATATCGCAGAATAATTGGCTAATAATATAAAAGTATATTTTACCCGTAAGTATTTCCTTTGTAAACAGATGGTGTTGGCGCATGGTGCTACATCGCTTTATTATTAATTTAGCGGTGCAGCTTATGAGGGCAGGATAGTTGAATGCCGCGGAAACGCTTACCTTGTTAAGTATTTTTGAGGAGAGCTAACCGGCCCGGCGGCATAAAATTATAACCTATCAATATAAAATAGATGATGGCTTATGCGGTTAAATAACCAATTCGTCCATCTTTTTTTGAATTTTATCCATTTCAGGCAATACCCCGGCAATTAATTTTACGGCTGCAGAATAAAGTCGTAAAATTAGGCGGCGGCTTATTCATCGTCAATTATACTACCATGGTAGAAGAAGATAAACGTACATTTTTACAAATACACCACAGCGATAATGTGCTGGTGGCCCTTACCGACTTACCCGCCGGAACCGTTGTGGAGCACGAAGGCAAAAGCATTACCCTTGCCAATAACGTGGCGGGTAAACACAAGTTTACCATAAATGCCCTTGCCGAAGGCGACGAGATACACATGTACGGCGTACTGGTAGGCAAAGCCAGCGAACCCATTGTAGAAGGCGGAGTTATCACCACCGAAAACGTACACCACGCTGCCGATGGTTTTAAACTGGGCAGCCGCAAAACCGAATGGAAACGGCCCGATGTTTCGGCATTTGCCAATAAAACTTTTATGGGTTACCACCGCAGCGATGGCAGCGTGGGTACGGCAAACTACTGGTTAGTTATCCCGCTGGTTTTTTGCGAGAACCGCAACATCAATACGCTGAAAAGCGCCATGCTGGAGAAATTGGGTTTTGCCAAACCGCGCGGATACGAAAACGAGGTTGACCAATTGGTAAGCATGCTGCAAACCGGCAAGTCGGTTGAGGAGATATTACAGGCCGACCTGCAGATGACGCCGGAAGGAAATGCTGCTAAAAAGATATTCGCGAATGTGGACGGCATCAAATTCCTGAACCACGATATGGGCTGCGGCGGCACCCGCTCTGATTCGGATGCGCTTTGCGGTTTGTTAGCCGGTTATATTACGCACCCCAATGTAGCGGGCGCAACGGTGCTTAGCCTGGGCTGCCAGCATGCACAAGCCAGCATTTTGCAGGATGAAATAAAAAAACGCGACCCCAATTTTGATAAGCCATTAATGATTTTGGAGCAGCAGAAACTTGGCACCGAAAGCCGCCTGCTGCACGAAGCCCTGAAACAAACCTTTGCCGGGTTGATACAGGTAAACCAGCAACAACGCGAACCTGCACCCCTGAGCAAACTGAACATTGGTTTAGAGTGCGGCGGCTCGGATGGTTTTTCTGGTATATCTGCCAACCCGGTTTTGGGCTACTTGTCGGATATTTTGGTGTCGCTGGGCGGTAGCGTAGTGCTTGCCGAGTTCCCCGAGCTTTGTGGCGTGGAGCAGGAACTGAGCGACCGCTGCGTAGACGAACCAACCGCCCTGAAATTTATGGACCTGATGCGCACCTACAATGCCAAGGCCGAGGCAGATGGCTCGGGTTTTTACGCCAATCCATCGCCGGGAAATATTCGCGATGGTTTGATAACCGATGCCATTAAATCGGCCGGGGCAGCCAAAAAAGGAGGCTCATCGCCGGTGGCAGCGGTGTTAGATTATCCTGAGAAGGTAACTAAACCGGGGCTTAACCTGCTGTGTACACCGGGTAGCGATGTGGAGAGCACCACGGCGGTAGTAGGTTCGGGTAGTAACCTGGTACTGTTTACCACAGGGCTGGGCACGCCAACAGGCAACCCTATTGCGCCGGTGGTGAAGGTATCAACCAATACCAAACTTTATAACCGCATGCCCGATATTATTGATTTTAACTGCGGCACCGTGATAGAAGGGGAGGAGAGCATTGAGCAGTCGGCACACCGCATGTTAGATTATGTGATAAGCGTTGCCAATGGCGAAGTAAAACCCAAAGCAGTACAATTAGGGCAAGACGATTTTATCCCATGGAAACGTGGGGTGTCATTATAAAACATCTATAAAAACATGTTTAGCTTAACAAACAAATCGGTTGTAATAACCGGCGGCGGCAGCGGAATTGGCAAGGCGATAGCACTGCTGTTTGCCAAACAAGGTGCAACCGTAAACATTATTGAATTGAATGCCGACGCCGCAACCGGCGTGGTAGAAGAAATTGCAGCAGCAGGCGGGCAGGCAAAAGCCTACGCCGCCAACGTGGCCGACCAGCAAGCCGTATTAGAGGTTTTTGCGCAGATAGGCAAGGTAGATGTATTGGTGAATAATGCCGGTATAGCCCACGTAGGCAACCTGGAGAAAACCACTGAAGCCGACATTGACCGTATTTACAACGTAAACGTAAAAGGCGCATACAATTGCCTGTTTGCGGCGGTGCCTGTTATGAAACAAAATGGCGGCGGCGTTATCCTCAATATGGCATCTATAGCGGCACATGTGGGTATTACCGACAGGTTTGCCTACAGCATGAGCAAGGGCGCCATTTACGCCATGACGCTATCTGTAGCGCGCGATTATATGGCCGATAATATCCGCTGCAACAGTATATCGCCGGCCAGGGTGCATACACCTTTTGTGGATGGATTTATTGCTAAAAACTACCCCGGCAAAGAGGCCGAAATATTTGAGAAACTATCAAAAAGCCAACCCATAGGCCGCATGGGCAAGCCGGACGAAATTGCTTCGCTGGCGTTGTACCTCTGCTCAGACGAGGCCGGGTTTATTACCGGTACCGATTACCCTATTGATGGCGGCTTTATTACTTTAAACAACTAAACAAACACCAAATGAAACTGATACGATACGGCAATGCCGGCGAAGAAAAAGCAGGCGTTAATATAGATGGCGTTAACTACGATGCCTCATTTTTGAACAGCGATTACGACGAGAAATTTTTTGAACGCGGTGGCCTTGCCGAACTGGAAGCCTACGTTGCTGCCCATAAAAGCGAATTGCAGCCCATCCCCGAAGGCAGCCGTTTAGGCAGCCCTATTGCCCGTCCATCAAAAATAGTTTGCATCGGCCTGAATTATGCCGACCACGCTAAAGAAACCAACGCGCCTACGCCGTCGGAGCCTATCCTGTTCATGAAAAGCACTACCTCGCTGGTTGGCCCTAATGATGATATCATGGTCCCTAAAAATTCGGTGAAAACGGATTGGGAAGTGGAGCTTGCCGTAGTTATCGGCAAAAAAGCATCTTATGTAGATGAAGCCGAAGCTGCCGACTACATTGCGGGCTATGTGTTGCACAATGATGTATCTGAACGCGAGTTCCAGTTGGAGCGTAACGGTACCTGGGATAAAGGTAAAGGCTGCGATACCTTTGCGCCGATGGGCCCGTACCTGGTAACGCCTGATGAAGCGGGCGATGTTGATGCACTGCGCCTTTGGCTAACCGTAAATGGCACCACCATGCAGGATGGCAACACCTCTAACTTTATCTTCAAAGTGCCTTTTGTAATTTCTTACATCAGCCAGTTCATGACTTTGCTACCGGGCGATGTTATTTCTACCGGTACACCTGCGGGTGTTGGGCTGGGCTTTAAGCCACCCGTATATCTTAAACCCGGCGACGTGGTTGAACTGGGTATAGATGGTTTGGGAACTTCGAAGCAGCAAGTGGTGGCCTACGCCAAAGCCTAAGCCGTACAGCACAGGATAGTTAATAGAATTAGATGCTGCAGATTTGTAAGATGAAAGTAGGCCTGTTTATCCCTTGCTATGTCGACCAGTTTTACCCCAAGGCGGCTATTGCTACTTTGGAGTTGTTGGAAAAACTTGGCGTGGAGGTTGATTACCCTGCGCAACAAACCTGTTGCGGGCAGCCTATGGCCAACTCGGGCTACGAGCATTTAACCGGCGGTTGCAACGAACTCTTTGTAGATAATTTTGCCGGGTACGATTACGTGGTATCGCCATCGGGTAGCTGCGCGTTGCATATTAAAGAGCACCTACATTCGCACGATAAAGAGGAAGCTGCAACCGGCATCCGCAATAAAATATACGAGCTTACGGAGTTCCTGACCGATGTATTGAAAGTAGAGAAACTGGATGCCCGGTTTCCGCACAGGGTGGGGCTACACCAAAGTTGCCACGGGCAGCGCGGGCTTAAGTTGGCGCAGATGACCGAACTTACAGCCGAGCCCTATTCTAAACCCGGCAGCCTGCTGAACATGGTTGATGGCGTGGAACTGGTAACCCTAAACCGTGCCGATGAATGCTGTGGCTTTGGTGGTACCTTTTGCGTTGCCGAAGAAGCCGTATCGGCAAAGATGGGGAAAGACCGCGTGGCAGACCATGAAAAGAACGGTGCCGAATACATCACCGCTGCCGACCTCAGTTGCCTGATGCACATGGAAGGCATCCTGAAAAGGCAAAAAAGCAACGTGAAGGTGATACATATTGCCGAAATATTAAATGGCGTGAAGGAGACGGTAGCATGAAGAACCACGCCGAACTTTCCGAAACGTTCAACAAAGATGAGCAACGCGTAAACTGGCACGACGAAACCCTTTGGTGGGTGCGCCAAAAGCGCGATAAGGCATCGCACCTGATACCCGATTGGGAACTGCTGCGCGAAACTGCTTCGCAAATAAAGCATAACGTACTCTCAAACCTGGGCAATTACCTCGAACAATTCGAGCAGAATGCTATCAAAAACGGCATCACCGTACATTGGGCTGCCGATGCAAAAGAGCATAACGAGATTGTGCACGGCTTGCTAAAAAAGCATGGCATTACCCAAATGGTGAAAAGCAAATCGATGCTTACCGAAGAATGCCACCTCAACCACTATTTGGAAGAGCAGGGCATTAACGTGGTAGATTCCGATTTGGGCGAACTTATTGTCCAGCTGGCAAAAGAACCGCCGAGCCATATCGTACTGCCCTGCATCCACAAAAAGAAGGAAGAGATAGGCGATATATTCCACGAACATTTGGGCAGCGCGAAAGGCGAAGCCAATCCGCAAATACTTACCGAAACGGCGCGCATACACCTGCGCAATACTTTTTTGTCACGCAGGGCGGCGCTCACCGGCGTAAACTTCGCGGTAGCCGAAACGGGTGAGTTTGTGGTTTGCACCAACGAGGGCAATGCCGATATGGGAGCACATCTGTCCGACATACATATTGCCAGCATGGGGATAGAGAAGCTTATCCCTCAGCGCAAACACCTCAGCGTGTTTTTGAGGCTGCTTACTCGTAGCGCCACGGGGCAACCCATCACCACTTACAGCAGCCACTTTAAAAAACCACGCCCGGGCCAGGAGATGCACATTGTGCTGGTTGATAACGGACGCAGTGTACAGTTAGGGCGCGAAGATTTTCGCAACTCGCTAAAATGTATCCGCTGTGGCGCTTGTATGAACACCTGCCCGGTTTACCGCCGCAGCGGTGGGCACAGCTACCATACCGCCGTGGCAGGGCCAATAGGCTCTATCCTCGCGCCGAATCTGGATATGAAACAATATTCTGATCTGCCTTTTGCCTCCACGCTTTGCGGCTCGTGCAGTAATGTGTGCCCCGTTAAAATAGATATCCATACCCAACTATATAAATGGCGGCAGGTAATTGTAAAGGCAGGCTATAGCGATAAAAAGAAAACGCTTGCTATGCACGGCATGGCCAAAACACTGGCATCGCCAACAGCATACCGCTTAGCAGGCAAAGCCGGCCGTTGGGTAATAAAACATACCCCATTCGCCGTAAGTAACCCGCTAAACCCATGGTACAAACAACGCGAAATGCCCGAGGCACCGAAGGAATCTTTCGGGGAGTGGTATAAGAAGAATAGAGGTTAGAGGCTGAAGATTAGAGATTAGGAAGAAAGCCCTTTTTACCCTCTTTGCGAAGCAGAGAGGGTCGCCCAGCGATAGCGAAGGCGGGGTGAGTGGAGTAGCAGAGCGATGGGCAACGAAGCCAAGGCGTAAAGTATTCACGGTCGCCTGTTCAAGCGTCCACGCTTGAATAATAGCGTTTGTAAGTGTCCACGCTTACTTTTTATAATTAACACGGGAGCGTGGACGCTCCAAATTATTTTCAGTCAAGCGTGGACGCTTGACCGGGCGAAATATGCAGCTCACCCTCTTTGCGAAGCAGAGAGGGTCGCCCAGCGATAGCGAAGGCGGGGTCAGTAAAATAGCCAGGCGACAAGTAATAAACAAAACCAACATGACCAGCCGCGATAGAATATTAGCAGATGTACGCCGTAACCAGCCGCCTTTAGTTGCTGCGCCGGATATTACCGCATGGGAAAATAAAGCCCATAGCGCCGAAGTGTTGCTGCAAACCTTTGCAACGGTTGCCGGTAATGTGGGCGGTAAGGTTGTATTGGTGGATAATGTGGATGACATCAAGTCGCACCTTAATATCCCCGAAGGCGGACGTGTATTAACCACTTTGCCCGAGTTGTTGGATGTTGCCGATGATGCCGCCTTATTTGCGGGTAATGCCCCTCACGATTTAGCCAACGTGGACCTTGCTATTTTACGCGCCGAATTTGGCGTTGCCGAGAACAGCGCCCTTTGGCTTACCGAAAAACTGATGGGTACCCGCGTGCTGCCCTTCATTTGCCAGCATTTAGCATTTGTAGTGAATGCGAAAGATATCGTCCCCGATATGCATGCCGCCTACGTGCGCACCGCCGGCACCGACCATGGCTTCGCCGCCTTTATAGCCGGCCCATCAAAAACTGCCGATATCGAACAATCCTTAGTACTTGGCGCCCACGGTCCACGCAGTTTGGTGATATTTGTGGTGTTGGGGTAGGAAATGTGCAGATATGCAAATGTGCGGATGTGCAGATGAAAAAGCCGCTGTGAAAGCCCCTTTGTCATTGCGAGCCGCAGCGGGAAGGGGTGAGCGAAGAGGCGGCGTGGCAATCTCAGAGGACAGTCCACAATGTAAAGCGGTAATGCTTAGCCGGAGATTGCCGCGCTTCGCTCGCAATGACAAGGCTGTAAATGGTTTTAAGTTGCTTAACCCTTTTAGCAGCACTAAAAATGATGAAATTCTCCTTTTATTTCATCAAATAAAAATGAATATTTGCCTAACTTAATATTATGAAAACCTTTCGTGCCCTCATCTTTTCAGCGCTTGCCGCTGCAAGCCTTCATGCCCAGGCTAAAATAACTTTACCATCTGTACTTACCGATAATATGGTACTGCAGCAAAAAACAAAAGCCGCCTTATGGGGAAAGGCCGAACCGGGCAAACTGGTAACCGTTAGCACCACCTGGAGCAAAAAGCAGTTCACCGCAGTTGCCGGTGCCGATGGTCAATGGAAAGTGCTACTGGCCACCCCATCATACGGTGGCCCTTACGATATTACCATAAGCGATGGTGAGGCGGTTACGCTAAAAAATGTACTGATAGGCGAGGTGTGGATAGCCTCGGGGCAGTCGAACATGGAGATGCCGGTTTCGGGCTGGTCGCAGGTGGTGAATTACCAGCAGGAACTGGCCGATGCCAATAATTACCCCAGCATCCGCCTGCTGCAGGTAGAACATATTACCAGCACCGAACCCCTGGACGATGCCAAAATAATAGGTGGCGGCTGGCTGCCTTGCGATTCAAAATCGGTGGCGCAATTCTCGGCAGTGGCCTACTTTTTTGCACGCGATATCTATAAAAAAACAGGCATCCCAATGGGTATCATCCATTCGTCGTGGGGCGGTACTATTGCCGAGGCTTGGGAAAGCGAAGGCACCGTAAAACAACTGCCCGACCTGGCCAATGCCTACAATAAAATGAAGACACTGACCAAAGACCAAAGCCTTGCCATATTCAACAAAGAAAACACCGAATGGCAGGCTAATATTGCTGCTAAGGACGGAGGTTATCAAAACGGCGTAGCCGTGTGGGCGGCTCCCGGCTTTGATGCTTCGGGCTGGAAAACCATGCAGGCACCCGGTTCATGGGAAAGCTCGGTCCTGCCCGATTTTGATGGTATCGTGTGGTTCCGTAAAAAAGTTACTATCCCTGAGAGCTGGGCAGGTAA
This sequence comes from Mucilaginibacter pedocola, assembly GCF_002013915.1. Lineage (GTDB taxonomy): Bacteria > Bacteroidota > Bacteroidia > Sphingobacteriales > Sphingobacteriaceae > Mucilaginibacter > Mucilaginibacter pedocola. Next base: position 3,786 of record NZ_MBTF01000039.1, on the reverse strand, counting down.
AGATGTAAAACTGAGCCTGGGCGCCATAGATGATAATGATATCACCTTTTTCAACGGAGATAAAATTGGCGAAACAAACTTTTATGCTGCTCCGCGTAACTACACCGTCCCTGCCGATAAAGTTAAAGCCGGCGAAGCGGTAATAACCGTGCGTGCATTTGATACCGGCGGCGATGGCGGTTTTATGGGCAAAAAAGGCACTATGTTTTTAGAGTACAACGGCGAACGGATACAACTGGAAGGCGCATGGCAATACAAAGCAGCCGTCGATTTTAAAGGTTACCCAACGCCGGTACTGAATGATGGGCCTAACCGCCCTTCGGTATTATTCAATGCCATGCTGAACCCCTTTACGCAATACGCCGTGAAAGGCGCTATATGGTACCAGGGCGAAGCCAATACCAACCGCGCCCAACAATATGGTGAGATATTCCCCGCACTGATAAACGATTGGCGCCGCGATTGGAACAACCCTAAAATGCCATTCTATTTTGTACAACTGGCCAACTTTATGCCGGTAAGCCCTCAGCCCGTATCATCTGCCTGGGCCGAATTGAGGGATGTTCAGCGTTCAACTTTAGCATTGCCCTACACCGGTATGGCGGTAGCTATAGATATTGGCGAAGGCGCAGATATTCACCCGCATAATAAACAGGATGTAGGCCACCGCTTGGCGCTGATAGCCTTAGCTAAAGACTACGGACAGGGCGGCGTATACTCTGGCCCGATGTACACTTCGCAAAAAATAAACGGCAACAGCATCAGCCTTAAATTTAAAAATGCCGACGGGCTAACGGCGAAAAACGGTGAAAAGCTATCCGGCTTTGCCATTGCCGGCGACGACCAGAAGTTTTACTGGGCCGATGCTACCATCAGCGGCAACACCGTAACCGTAAGCAGTCCCGATGTAAAGAACCCGGTAGCTGTACGCTACGCCTGGGCCAACAACCCGGTTTGTAATTTATACAACGCCGCCGGTTTGCCAGCCTCGCCATTCCGTACGGATAGCTGGCAGTATACTACGTTCGGGAAGAAATAAGGGGGCGCGCAGGGTCCTCTTCGAGAGACCCTGCGGGGACTGAAAGAAATAGATAGTGAAACTTTAGAGTTGTGTTCCTCTTTTGGGCAGTCCCTCCACGTATTGCAAACTTATGTAGTTATATTGCATACTCTTACAAGTTAGCACCTACGTTAGGAAAACAACAACAATGAATGGACAAGAATTTAAAATACTATTTAGGCAAGATAAAGCATTCTTAATAGATGACAAACCTATACTGCTTGAAAAAGCTGGTTTATCAAATATTCTTAACATAGAAAAAAAGGAATTTAAACACCCTGCATACTGGACAATCAGAGTTATCAATCACAATGAAAGCGAAAAGAAAATTTATTGTGAAGTGCTTGCGTATCACATAGGCGAAACAGAATTTGAGCAAAATCAAAAGCAACTTTCACACAAACTTAACGACATAGAAATTATAACATTCCGCAATTTAGATACAGCTGGACTTTTAACAACATTATCGGGTAAGGGTTCAGGATCTTTCTATCCTTCTAAAGATGTTGTACCAGATAGAGTAAAATACCCATCCATACAATCCTCAATCGTAAATGAGCTCCCGGCAATAGAAAAACATCCATACAAGCGAACTTTAACCGAAACATTTTTTGTTCAAATAAAAAATGTTCGCTTTATTCTTGGTGGTGTTTCATTTGATAAAAAGCTACAAGGACATTACAAGCTCATTGAGTTTACAATTTCCAACCATGACATCAGAGAAGAATTTGATGCGGTAAAAAATTATTTTGCGAACGTTCCTAAAACAAAAGAAATACAAGTAACAGCAGTGGTGGAATTTACTGATGACGAGATAACATCGTCAGTCGCAAAATCCTCCGAAATTGAACAGATAAACAATAGCCTAATTGATAATGTAAAATTTGAGTTCGTTAGAGAAACTAAGAAAAAAACAAGCGTCGACATTGATAAAAATTTATTTACAATGGACGAATATTTTGAGACGTTCGCTGAAGTTAAAATCAAAAAGAATCCTTTCTACGATAACGAAAAAGATTTCATTAATGACTTGCTGAAGATTTCAAACACCAAACATTATAAACAATTAAGATTTTTGTCAAGTCAACATTTGCATGATATTATGAAATTAAGGTTTATTCAAAAACCTTTTTCTTTCATCTTCCTAATTCAAGGCGACAAAAATTATCATGTTGTTTGGGAAACACTTGACACGGAAGAAGCAACTTATATTTGGCAAATTCCAAAAAACCCGAACGTTCTCAAGTCAACTATGCGAAAATTAGAAGATATGATTAATCTAATGAAAATTCAAGGTAAAAGAGCATATATAAATGCAGCAGATGAATCATTCAGGCGAATTAATCACGACTACTCAAACCTTGTTGACGGGTTTGTTAAATGGAAAGGCGATTTGGAGAGCTATTTGAAATAAGTTTCCGTCATGCTCTAATTACTCATTGTCGCTTTGCATTGTACCTAAGATTTCTCGTCGCCCCCGTTCACGAACCGGCCCTTTGCTCGCTCGAAATGAACTGTGTTTAAAAGCAAATAATATTTGAATAATTTTCCTGATATGTTGAGTTAGTTTTAGCTATTGCAAAAGCTTGCTTTAGCAACTTATTTACGACTGCGATCAAAGCAACTTTTTTGGCTTTTCCTTTTGCCAGCAAGCGTTCATAAAGCTCCCGGCAGGCTTTATTGCAGCGTTTTGCGCTCCATGAGCATACATACAATGAGGCCCTGATCGCAGACATGCCCATTTTACATATTCTTGGCCTGCCTTTTACACTGCTGCCCGATTCGAACAGGCGCGGGCATGTCCCAATGTAAGAGCTTAATTTACTGCAATCGCCGAAACGCTCGAAACCACCGCTTACCAGGATGAGCATTATCGCTGTTTTTTTGCCAATGCCAGGTATGCTTTTCAGTCCTGATAGCATTTGCCCATAATGTTCAAGAACGATCTTTTCCATGTTAGCTGAAAGCCGTGATATAAGTTGTTTAAGGTGGCATAGCTCTTTTTGTATCGTCTGCCTCAGTGCTTTTTGCATCATTCCTGTAGCTGTAAAGCTTTCAAGCTGGTTGCTTAACACAGTATGCTGCTTGCTCAATCCTGATAAAATGGCTTCTGTTTGCTGTAATTCTACCACATGCTGCTGTGGTGGGGCCCATTGCTCCGGCTTAGCCATGGCACCATACTCTGCGATCAGGAGTGCGTCTTTCTTATCTGTTTTAGCCCGGGACATACGCATTTGGCTGTAGCGGCGAATCACCAAAGGATTTACCACACTTACCTTAATGCCCTTCGTATGCAGGAAGCAAGCAAGCCTTAAATAATATGGGCCGGATGCTTCCATCACGATATGGCTATCTGTATCCAATAGCTTTAAGAAGCCGTCGAAGCCTGTAGTTTCGTTGCTGAACTGATAATGGCGTCGGCCGGCTGATACGTCAAAGGACGCTTTTGAAATGTCTACACCAATGTAATTTGCATGAGTTTCCATAACTTTGTTTTGAGATAAATACTGTAGAAGAACCTGCTTTACTGCTTATCAATCCTACATACAGGCTCTTGTGGCCTAATGAACTGTTCAAGCTTGTAAGCAAAGGGGTAAAGTGATCTGCATTTCGAACGGCTTCCTACAGCCAATGACAACTCGTGATCTTTCTCTTTACCCTTTTTCTTCTACTTTAAATTTACTCTAAACACTTAACTTTTTCCTATAAGCAAACATAGGATGACA
>NZ_MBTF01000038.1 GCF_002013915.1 Mucilaginibacter pedocola | reverse complement strand
CGGCGAGTTGACTCACCCCGACACCGCTATCGCTTGTCGACCCTCCTATGTTTGCTGTTAGAATATAAGCAAATAGATTTGTATTCGAAAGTGAGGAGGGATGAGAGCAGATGACGACCCAAACAACCTGTTGGTATGTTGACAGAGAGAAGCTGCCTCATTCCTTTTTACCCATTGGCGCTTGAACAGAATGTAAGGAATATTGCATAGCGGTATATCCAGGATATCCAGCAGGAGAAAAGGCGAAGTTGGGTTTTCACTTTTAATAATTTATTAAAAGGAAACGATGGCAAACATTTTAAAACAGGTTGTAGGGATAGACGTAGCACAAAACGAACTAGTAGTTTCCCTTGGCAGGATGGATGAAACTGCGGAGAAAGAAGTTTATGCATTCAGGCAGTTCGCAAATAAGCCCTCCGGCTTTAAAGCGCTGGAGTCATGGGTAAAGCAAAGGGCAAACAAAGAAGTCCCGGTACGTTATGTTATGGAAGCGACAGGCGTTTACCACGAGAAACTGGCTTACCATCTATCAGGGCAAGGGCATGAGGTAAGCATATTGCTGCCGAACAAGGTGAGCAACTATATGAAGAGCCTTGACCTGAAGACCGTTACTGATAAAACGGCATCGCAGGCTATCTGCCAGTTCGGGCTGGAGAGGAAGTACGAACTATGGCAACAGCCAAAAAAGGTATACCGCGACTTAAAGCAGTTGACGCGCGAACGGGACCAAATAGTAGCAGAGCGTACAGTAAGCAAGAACCAACTGCATGCAGAGCAAGCCGAAGCTTTCCCGAATGAGAATAGCATTGCCAGGCTTGAACAGCGAATCGGGCTATGCAACATTCAGGAAAAAGAGATAAAGGTAGAGATAGCAGGATTGATAAAACAAGATAAGGAACTGGCAGCAAGGATAAAGAACGTTGCTACAGCGCCGGGAATAGGCTGGCTTACCGTGGTAATAGCAGTAGCCGAAACGAATGGGTTCGACCTGGTACGGAACAAAAAGCAATTGATAGGCTACAGTGGGTTGGATGTGGAAGAAAAGGAGTCGGGGACATCTGTAAAGAAGAAGCCTAAGATATCAAAAAAGGGGAACCGTCATTTGCGTAAAGCAATGCATATGCCTGCTTTAACAGCCATTCGTGTAGATGAACGCTTTAAAGCTATCTATGTAAGGCTGGTATCGAAACATGGGATAAAAATGAAAGCAGCAGTAGCGGTCCAAAGACGGCTATTGGAACTCGTTTATACGCTATGGGTTACCAACAAGCCTTATGATAAAAAACACGTACACCGGTCTGTTGAAAATATCAAAACCCTATAAATGGGTTAGGGCAGCCATCAATGACGGACTGCCCTAAACAGGCTGGCATAAAGCCGCCTTAATGAAACAAAATTAAAAAGAATACTTGACAGTTAACACAGAATCTCTCTGCTTCGCAAAGAGGGTTTTAGAAAGAGAATGCAACTCACCTTCTTTTCCGCAGGAAGAGAGGGTCGGGCAGCGTAGCGTACCCGGGGTGAGTTAAATAGCCTCAATGCAAAGTTCGCATCATCATTTATAAATGTTTATCCTATTTTAGCGCAGCTAACACCAGCCGCTATGAAAGAGTATTTTAAAGTTGACGAATGGAAGGTTATTGAAGAAGGTTTCGACCCGCATTATAACAAGGTTGCCGAAAGCGTTTTTAGCCTGGGCAATGGCCGTATGGGCCAGCGCGCCAACTTCGAGGAAGCCTACAGCGGCGAAACCCTGCAAGGCAACTATGTGGCCGGCGTGTATTACCCCGACAAAACCCGCGTAGGCTGGTGGAAGAATGGCTACCCTGAGTATTTTGCCAAGGTATTGAATGCCGCCAATTGGATAGGTATTGATGTACAAATAGATGGCGAACAGCTCGACCTCGCCAAATGCGAAGTGCTCAGCTTTTACCGCGAGCTAAACATGCAGGAGGGCTACATCAAACGCAGCTTTAAAGCCAAAACGGCATTGGGCAAAGAAGTTGGCGTAGAAGCAACCCGCTTTTGCAGCATGGTTGATGATGAATGCGGCGCCATTAGCTATACCATTACCCCGCTTAATTTTGAGGGAGAACTTACATTAACTCCATATATCGATGGGGATATTGTAAACAAAGATTCGAACTACGACGAGAAGTTTTGGGACGAAGTAAGCAAGTCGGTAAGCAATGATGCAGGTTACGTGCAGTTGCGCACCAAAAAAACAGGTTTCGAGGTAGCTACTGCCATGAAGTTAGTTTTGGTGCAAGACGGTTCCGCCATTGAGTTTGAATCATTGCCAGTAGAAAAAGAAAAATATATAGCTGCCGAAATAAAAGTACAGGCTACAGCAGGTAAAAGCCTCACGCTTTATAAATACGCTGCCAACTTATCATCGCAAAACTATGATAAAGCTGAACTGGCAGAAAAAGCTTTACAACGCGTAGAAACCATCGCAGCCAAAGGTTTTGATGCCATGCTGGCTGAACAAGCGGCTGCCTGGGCAGAGAAATGGAAGCATAACGATATTATAATAGAGGGCGATGCTAAGGCGCAGCAGGGCATCCGGTTCAATATATTTCAGCTTAACCAAACTTATACCGGCGAGGACGACCGCCTGAACATTGGGCCAAAAGGCTTTACCGGCGAGAAGTATGGCGGCAGCACTTATTGGGACACCGAAGCTTATTGCGTGCCCTTTTACCTGGCAACTGCCGAGCAAAAGGTGGCGCGTAACCTGCTACTGTACCGTTACAAGCAATTAGGCAAAGCTATTGATAATGCCAAACTATTGGGCTTTAAGGATGGCGCTGCCCTATACCCCATGGTAACGATGGACGGCACCGAATGCCATAACGAATGGGAGATAACCTTTGAGGAGATACACCGTAACGGCGCCATTGCCTTTGCTATTTACAATTACGTGCGCTACACCGGCGACGACGCATATCTTACAGACTATGGTTTGGAAGTGCTGATAGCTATTTCGAGGTTTTGGTCGCAGAGGATTACCTGGTCGGCTGCTAAGGAACAATATGTAATGCTGGGCGTTACCGGGCCTAACGAATACGAGAACAACGTAAACAACAACTGGTACACCAGCACCATAGCCGTTTGGTGTATGCAATATACGCTGGAAGTTATCGGCAAAGTAAAACAAGCCGATAGTGGTAAATATGCCACCCTTGCTGCCAAAATAAGTTTTGAAGAAGCAACCGAAACCGGCCGCTTTGAAGATATTATTGCCAAAATGTATTTTGCGCAGGATGAAAAACTGGGCATATTTTTACAGCAGGACGGCTTTTTAGATAAGGAGCAGATACTGGTGAAAGACCTCCCCGCTGCCGACCGCCCGCTGGTGCAAAAATGGAGCTGGGACAGGATACTGCGCTCGGTATTCATTAAACAAGCCGATGTGTTACAAGGGCTTTATTTTTTGGAGGACAGGTACGATATCGACACCATTCGCCGCAATTACGATTTCTACGAACCACGCACCGTTCACGAATCGTCGCTTTCGCCATGCGTACACGCCATATTAGCCGCCAAACTGGGCGATGTGGAACGCGCCTATACATTCTACCTGCGTACCTCGCGTTTGGATATCGACGATTATAACAACGATACTGAGGACGGCTGCCACATTACCTCGATGGCCGGTACCTGGATGTCGGTAGTAGAAGGTTTTGCTGGTATGCGGGTGAAAGATGGCATGTTATCATTCAACCCATTATTGCCCGATGAATGGAAAGCGTTATCCTTCCAAATTGGTTTCCGTGGAAGTCTATTGAATATCAGGATAGCGAAGGAGGGGACTACGGTGAAAAATTTGTCGGAGATGGATGTTGTGGTTTTGGTGAATGGGGAAGAGATTTCTATAAAGGGTAAAGGAGAGATGTTAGTCGGTTCTTAGTGATACCTGTTAGATAAGAAATAGAAAAGCTTTTAAAGTTTTTCTATTTCTTCGATAGTTAAGCCAGTGCCTTTGGCAATATCTTCAAAATTAATTCCAAGCTTCTTAAACTCGCGGGCTATTTCTACGGCTTTGTCATGTGCACCTTCTTCTTTTCCTTCTGCTTTAGCTTCCTGAATAGCATAGTCTAACACATTCTTGTTATCCCATTTATATTTCAAACTTCTATCATACATTGTTCGGCAATAAAGTATTACAGTGTTTTTAATTCATCAATTAACAACCCCGTGGTTTTTGCAATGAACTCGAGCGCTAAACCCTCTTTTTTTAATTCACGAGCAATGGTTAGAGCTTTGTCATGTGCACCTTCTTCTTTGCCTTTCGCTTCAGCTTCTTGCACAGCGTAATCAAGCACATTTTTGTTATCCCATTTATATTTCATACTGCTATCGTACATTGGTGGGAAAATATTAAAGCGCTTTTATTTCTTCAATAGAAAGTTTAGTTGTTTTTGCAATAAACTCAATTCCTAAACCTTCGCTTTTTAATTCCCTTGCGATGTCAATGGCTTTTTGATGCTCACCTTTCTCAATACCTTTCTCTATACCTCTATGTTCTGCTTCCTGCACGGCATAGTCCAATACATTCTTATTGTCCCATTTATACTTTAAGCTGTTATCGTACATTGTTTTTTCCTCCTTGCTAAGGTTTGTATACTCGGCAATGCCGAATAGTTTTTCAAATATAGGCGTTTTCAAATGGCTTGGAACTTCGTCAAGTTCCGGCATGTGCAAAAGTGAGTACAGCCAGGCTTCAAGCTCATTTCCCAGTTCACTTTCGCTTTTATCAAATTTACTTAATTCTATATAGGTATAACCCAATTTATTGTAAAATATTTCACCTGTTTCGGTATTGCAAAGGGCAATATTATGCAGATAAGTTTCAGGTGTGGTACCTTCAAGCGTAAAATCTTCCAGCAGGGCAACAAAGTAAACTTCTGCAATGTTGTATGCCCATTCGCTTCGTTTTCCTTTTGGTGCTTGTTCGCTAATGAGTCGGGACGTGTAAAACAGTGCCCGCTCCTTAAAGTACCCTTGTTTAGCGCGTTGAAGTTCAATCACGAAACGTTCGCCTTTATCGCCGGTACAGAGCAAGTCGAATATCGCGGAACCTTCATTTTGTGTGTCTCCATAATGTTCGTTCTTATTGTAGACCAAGTCAACAATATGTTTTCGGTTTTTAAATATTTCATTCAAAAAAGCGATCAATATGTCCTTATTGGATTCGGTGCCGAATATTTTCTTAAAGGAAAAATCAACCAATGGGTCAATATATCTTCCGGGCTTAGGTGGGTCGGTTTCAGGCATGTCCAAATATAAATGTTTAATGTTTATTTTCGCGCCTTAACCTTTTAGCATGAACATTCCCGATCATAAACTCATAATTTACCAGATGCTGCCGCGCCTTTTCGGCAATACCAATACAACCAACAAGTTCTACGGTTCGGTGGAAGAGAACGGCTGCGGCAAACTGAACGATATTACGGATAAAGCCCTTGCCGAACTGAGCGCCATGGGTTTTAGCCATGTTTGGTATACCGGGGTAATAGAGCATGCTACCATGACGGATCACTCCGCCTATGGTATCAAAACCGACGACCCCGATGTTGTGAAAGGTCGCGCCGGTTCGCCCTACGCCATTAAGGATTATTACGATATAGCACCCGATCTGGCGGTTGACGTGAACAACCGTGTGAACGAATTTCAGGACTTGGTTACCCGCACCCACATGGCGGGGCTGAAGGTTATTATTGATTTTGTGCCCAACCACGTAGCACGTACCTATGCCTCAGATGCCCGCCCCAAATCTGTACGCGATTTTGGGGAGGACGATGATACCACGCAGGCCTTTACCCAGGAGAATGATTTTTACTATATCCCCGGCCAGCATTTCAGCGTACCCCAGGGTTACAACCCGGGCGGCGATGAATTTACCTCGCCGCTAAAGGATGGTCAATTTGACGAGTTTCCTGCTAAAGCTACAGGCAACGATGTGTTTTGGCCGGCACCCTCCATAAATGACTGGTTCGAGACCATTAAACTGAACTATGGTGTTTACTATCTCGATGGGCATAAAACCTATTTCGGACATGTGCCGCCGCTTTGGTACAAAATGCACCATATACTCGCCCACTGGGCCGAAATGGGGGTGGATGGCTTCCGCTGCGATATGATAGAAATGGTGCCCGTAGAATTTTGGGCATGGCTTATCCCTAAACTAAAAGTAACCCACCCCGATCTTATATTCATTGGCGAGGCATACGATAAAAATCAATACTATAACTATATCCAAAAAGGCGGGTTCGATTACCTGTACGATAAGGTGGGGCTTTACGATGCCATACGCAAGCTTACCAGCAACGATGGCTGGAGTAGTACCTGGGATATCAACGCTGTTTGGAACACCCACTGTAAGGATATCGACAGCCACATGCTGCGCTTTATGGAAAACCACGATGAGCAACGCATTGCCAGCCGTTTCTTCGCCGGTAACCCCTGGTATGCCGTACCGGGCATGATAGTGAGCGCTACATTAGCCGATGGGCCGGTAATGGTATACAGCGGGCAGGAAGTAGGCGAACCTGCGGCGGGTGCACAAGGCTTTAGCGGAGATGATGGGCGTAGTACCATTTTTGATTATTGGGGCATGCCCGAATTTCAAAAGTGGGTAAACAATTCCGCGTTCGATGGGGGAGGTTTGTCAACAGAACAGCGCGAACTACGCGCCTTCTATAGTAACCTGCTTAATGCCGTGAAAGATAACGAAGCGCTTCGCTCTGGTGCCTTTTACGAGCTGATGATAGCCAACGAGCGCCAGCCCGGTTTTGATACAAAACTCTATATTTATGTACGTTACACCCAACAGCAACGCGTTTTAGTGGTTGCGAATTTTAACCGTGCCGAAAAAAACATCCGTGTAAAATTGCCGGATGATCTGCTGCAAAAGTTCGGTTTGGATGGGAAAGTGAATTTTACGGATCTGCTAACAAAAAACGTTGTTGAAACAGATGATATTTACTCCGGAGTTGAAATAAATGTTAATTCTATAAGCGGAATGCTGTTAAATTTTTAAAATCATATTACTCATTGTGTCATTTTGGCTCAATTATGGCTTGAACATTCAGTAATAAATCGTTTCTTAGCTGATAACACTATTAGCTGATGTAATTTTTACACTTTGTTTAAATAATAATTAACAAAGTGCAGCAGCATTTTAAACTTGTATGAAAGAAAACGTACCTGATCCGAACCCCGAACTGTTGACGGCCAAGTTGCTTTTATCGGAGGATATCGAAGTTGACGAAGAAGAGTTCCACCACTTAAATAACCCGGCAGATGGCATTAAGCCCATCGTAAAAAAATACCTGGGCGTTCCCAACCACGCAGAACAAAAGGGCAGCAAGTTCTTTTTTACCGATGGCGATGCCAGTATAGAAGTAACGGTTGTTACCAAAGAGATCATCCGCGTGCGTTTAGCACCCCACAGTGTTTTTTTGGATGAGTTTAGCTATGCCGTGCCCGAACTGCCAACCAAGCCGGTTAAGTTCACTCTGGCCGAGAACGAGCTGGAGTTTAGGGTATCTACCGAAGCGGTAAATTGCCATATCCGCAAGCAAGATTTCTTTATCTCATTTTCGGACAGTAACGGTGTAACCACCAGCAGCGATGCAGCTCCAATGCACTGGGAAGAGAACGTGAAATTTGGCGGGTACTATGTATTCTGCACCAAAACCTGTGCACCCGAAGAAAGCTTTTTCGGACTGGGCGATAAGGCTACCGAGTTTAATCTTCGCGGCAAGCGTTTAAAGAACTGGAACACCGATGCCTATTCATACGGCTGGAACCAAGATCCGCTGTACCGCTCTATCCCGTTCTACATCAGCGTGAACGAAGGTATAGCTCACGGTATATTCTTTGATAATACCTTTAAAGCCCACTTCGACTTTGGCGCCGAAGACCGCACCAAAACCAGCTTTTGGGCTGATGGTGGCGAACTGCAATATTACTACATCCACGGCCCGCACATGATGGACGTGGTGAAGAATTACCATATACTTACCGGTACACACCCTATGCCGCCGCTTTGGGCGCTGGGGTACCACCAATGCCGCTGGAGTTACTATCCCGAAAATAAGGTGCGTGTAATTGCTAACGGTTTCCGCCAGAATAAGATCCCGTGCGATGGTATCTATTTAGATATCGATTACATGGATGGCTACCGTTGCTTTACCTGGAACGCTAAATATTTTCCGAACCCGCGTAAAATGATCGAGGACCTGAAGGCCAACGGCTTTAAAACGGTAGTTATAATCGACCCGGGTATACGTGTGGATGATAATTACTGGGTGTTTAAAGAGGGTAAAGAGAAACGCTATTTCTGCCGCCGCAGCGACGACTACTTTATGGAGGGGCACGTATGGCCGGGCCGCTGCCAGTTCCCCGATTTTACTAACCCCGAGGTACGTACCTGGTGGGGTGGTTTGTTCGATGAATTGGTTGACCTGGGCGTTGCCGGTGTTTGGAACGATATGAACGAGCCTGCCGTATTTGGTTCGGGCACCTTCCCCGATGATGTTCGCCACCAATACGATGGTTTCCGCGGAAGCCACCGCAAGGCACACAACGTGTACGGTATGCAAATGGTGCGCGCCACTTACGAAGGCTTGCGCAAGCAACTTAAAAATAAACGCCCTTTCACCATAACTCGTGCTGGATATGCGGGTGTGCAGCGTTACTCGTCGGTTTGGACGGGCGATAACGTTGCCTCGTGGGAGCACCTGAAGATTGGTAACGTGCAATTGCAGCGTTTGTCGGTATCGGGTATCTCTTTCTGCGGAACTGATATTGGCGGTTTTAGCGGCGAGCCCGATGGCGAACTGTTTACCCGCTGGATACAGATGGGTACCTTCTCGCCGTTTATGCGCGCGCACTCTGCCGGTGATACCAAAGAGCGCGAGCCATGGAGCTTTGGTGAGCCGTTCACCGCCATCAACCGTAAGTTTATCGAGCTGCGTTACAGATTGATCCCATACCTGTACTCAGCATTTTGGGAGCACCACCGTTACGGTTTCCCTATATTGAGGCCGGTTGTAATGCACGAACAAGGTACTTACAGCAACCACTACCGCCAGGACGAGTTTACCTACGGCGATAAAATATTGGTATGCCCTGTATTGGAGCCGGGCCAAACCAGCCGTAAGGTATACCTGCCAAAAGGCAAATGGTACAACTTCTGGAGCCTGGAGATGACAGAGGGGGGCCAGGAAGTAGAAGTGGCTACACCATTGGATACCATGCCGCTGTTTGTAAAAGCAGGTTCGGTAATACCCGAATACCCGGTAATGCAATACACCAACGAGAAACCTATTGAGGAGGTTAAGCTGAATATCTACTATAGCGATTACGAAGTAAACTCGTTCCTGTTTGAAGATTACGGCGAAACCTTTGCTTACGAGCAGGATATTTATCTGGAAAAGAAATTCATCGTAAACGGTACTGCTACATCGCTAAGTATCAAACAAAGCATGGAAGGTTTATACACCCCACGTTACGAGGGTTACCACCTTAAAATAAACGGGCTGCCATTTAAGCCATCAAAAATTATGGCCGATGGAAAAGAGATAAAAGAGGTATCGGTAAATGCCGACAAAACCTACGAGTTTAAGTTCACCAAGAACTTTAAACAGATAGAAATACTGAAATAGCAAAAAGGGGCTGCATCATAAATACAGCCCCTTTTGTTTTATTTGCCATCAGTTTGTCAGAGACTTATAAATAAAATTTGGTTTCGTTTTCAGGTCGACTATAAAACATCCTTTTCTGTTCTCGGCCTAAATTCAATCCCCAATTTTTGTTTTAAATAATCCTTTGATACAAAAACTTCGATTTTATGAGCTTTCCGTGGATTATCCAAAAAGTAACGGGTATAGTCGTTTTCGTCTTTAGGTTGGATAATTTCCAGTTTTCGTTCTTCTCCAGACATGTCTCTCACTAAATCGTTGTGTTTTATTCCTGTATTCCAACAAACTATACTATGTAAATTTATAAACGAATGATTAAAGTCTGTAGTCAATACGTTTTTAAACTCGACATAATATAATTTAGAAATCTGAATAGGTGTAGTAGCGTCACCTTTTACAATAACATCGATACCCGAATGCGTGTCGTAGTCCAATATGTGGAAAGGGAACAAACCATTTTCTAATATTTGTAGTTGCAGGGTCAAAGCAAATACTCCAGATTCGCGTTGAGGCTCTATTAATATTTGCCCTTTATATTCACAAATATTACTTCTGTTAACTTTTGTTACGCGCCAGTCGAAGTCTTTTTTCTCTTTTAGAACTGTGCGATAACCGTCCGCTTCTTGTTCAAGCCAAGACAATAAAGTTGAGTCATCACTTTCAGTAATTTGATCGTATATCGAACTTACTTCTGCATGAATATCAGCCAATATTTCACTTGGTGTGTTGTCAATAGAACCTCTATTTGCCGTTAATTTTAAACCCTGACAATTAAAAAAGCTGTGTAACTTTATATACTCTGAACCTTTGTAATTTACCCATTCATTTTTTCGTTGAATAGGAATAAAGTCTTTGCATAACCACACTCCATACCGTTCTGCTACCGTGTAACTACCAGGTAAGACAACTTGACCTTTACGCCTTATCATTGGGTTATTAATTTGTTTGACTTTATTTCCTTCAACTGAGAAAACAGCTTCATAGCTAATCTCGGGGAAATTTTTAAGATAGCCGGTCTTAACAAATCTCTTGCAGTAATAATCCGGTGCAGATACAGAATGAGCTTCCAAAAGCTTATCAACGGATGCACTTTCAGCTGGAAATGAATGACCGAATTTAATTTCTTCGGCAATTTTCCTATTTAGACCTTTTAAAGATATGATAACGTCTGAATGCTCATTTATGCCGAAAAATTGTTCAACCGAGCCAATCTTAGTAAACCATAGAATGTAATCTTTTAACTCTTCATGTGTGAATTTTTCTCTTCTATTTAAGTTGTATCCCTTAATTTGAATCTCGGAGCCATTTTGATCATTTTCGTCTGCTGATTGAATGATTACATCGACAGTTGGTATTATTCTATTATGAAGTTTTTTGATTGGATCTTTCATCGAAGCAATAAGTTTCCGACCATCTTTAATAGTTGTAACTATAATTTCTGAACTATTAAAGTAAACTTTTGTTCCGTGCCCTTTCTCGCCGATTTTATCATCGATTCCTCTTCTTAGGGAATTACCTAAATCAAAAAATGATTGTAGGCCAATCTTGTCCATCCCTGTCCCATCATCTTTTATTACAATATTAAGGATTGGGTTTCCGTCTTCCCTGATTACATCAAATACCATTGATATATTTTTCGCACCAGCGTCAAAGGCGTTGCTTATACCTTCCCGCACTAAGTCAAGAGGATTAGAAAAGTCATTTGCAATCTCAATAAATTCTTGAGTTTGGTCTACTGTCGGCTCTAAGATGTAAGTGTTCATTGTGGAGTTTTAGGTACTGCAATCTATGTTTTTTTGCGTAATTTTAAAAGGAACGATTTATTTTGGCAAAAAAAAAGCCACCCAATCGGGTGGCTTTTTTTTAAATATCCGTTTTAAATTATTTCTTTTTCGGTAACCGGCGCCAGCATTTTCAGGAAGCTCGCCAGTTTCTCTTTCATTTCGCGGCGATCAACAATAAAGTCAAGGAAACCGTGTTCCTGCACAAATTCTGCCGTTTGGAAACCTTTTGGTAAGTCTTTTTTGATGGTTTCTTTAATAACCCTTGGGCCGGCAAAACCTATCAGTGCACCGGGCTCGGCAATGTTAATATCGCCCAGCATAGCGTACGATGCGGTTACACCACCTGTTGTTGGGTCGGTTAATAAAGATATGTAAGGTACTTTAGCTTGTGCCAATAACGCCAACTTAGCCGATGTTTTGGCCATCTGCATCAGCGAGAAGGCTGCTTCCATCATCCTGGCACCCCCCGATTTTGATATCATCAGGAAAGGTATCTTGTTAGTGATGCTATGGTCTATCGAGCGGGCTATCTTTTCGCCCACTACCGAACCCATCGATCCGCCTATAAAGTTAAAATCCATACAGGCTATCACCACATCCTGGCCGTTCATTTTACCTACACCGGCGCGTATAGCATCCTTCAAACCGGTCTTCTTTTTGGTTTCGGTAAGCCTGTCGGTATATTTTTTTGTATCGGTAAAGTGTAGTGGGTCGCCCGAGGTTAGGTCGGTAAACAGTTCGGTGAACTGGTTATTATCAAATAGTATAGAAAAGTACTCTTTTGAGCCAATGCGTATATGAAAGCCACAATAGTGGCAAACGTATTGGTTTTCAACTTGTTCGGAGTAGTGTAGGGGTTTTTTACAGTTGGGGCATTTATTCCAGATACCATCCGGGGCCTCTTTTTTTTCTTCGGTAGTTGTAATTATCCCTTTACTTTCTCGCTTAAACCACGCCATATTTATATCCATGTCTGTTAAGTAACTGCAAAGAAACGAAATATTTTAGATTTGAGGTGTTAGTTATGAGATTTGCTATGGTTTAAAGGTTGCACTACAAAAAAAACAACTAACAACTGCCTTTATTGCCAATGAGCACCCCTATAATACTTACAGTTTTAAAGCCAAAATGTTACGCAATAGAGCGCTTTAACATATAAAATATATCGTTTTAGTAGAAAATGGAGTTAAGTTGCAGGTTGTCAACAGTTGTAACCATTATAAATTAACTTTTCAGGCTATAAAACTTATAACTTTTCAACTAATTTTATAACTTCGGCGCTCAAACATAAAGTTAATGAGTTTAAAAGATTACAAAGGAGTACTCACCGGAGACCAGGTGCAGGAACTATTTGAAGCCGCTAAAGCACATCAGTTTGCACTGCCGGCTGTAAACGTTATCGGCACCAACACCGTAAACGCAGTTATGGAAACAGCAAAGGCTGTTAACTCCCCTGTTATTATTCAATTATCGAACGGTGGCGCGCAGTTTTATGCGGGTAAATCGTTGGATAACTCTAAACTGCAGGCCTGCATTTTGGGCGCTGTATCTGCCGCTAAACACGTTCACTTACTGGCAGAGCACTATGGCGTTGCTGTAATTTTGCACACCGACCACGCTGCAAAAAAATTATTGCCATGGATAGACGGTTTGTTAGACCACGGCGAGAAATTTTTTGCTGAAACCGGCAAACCTTTGTTCTCATCGCACATGCTTGATCTTTCTGAAGAGCCTATCGAAGAAAATATCGAAATATCTGCCAAATACTTAGAGCGCATGGCCAAAATGGGCATGACCGTTGAAATTGAGCTTGGCGTAACCGGTGGCGAAGAAGATGGTGTTGACAACTCTGATGTTGACAGCTCACGCCTTTACACTCAGCCTGAAGAGGTTGCTTATGCTTACGAAGAACTTTCTAAAGTAAGCGATAAATTTACTGTTGCTGCTGCATTTGGTAACGTACACGGTGTATACAAACCGGGTAACGTAAAACTGATGCCGGTTATCCTGCACAACTCGCAAGAGTTCCTGAAACAGAAACACAACCTTACTGCCGAGAAACCGATCAACTTCGTATTCCACGGTGGTTCGGGTTCGTCACAAGAAGAAATTCGCGAGGCTATCTCTTACGGTGCTATCAAAATGAACATCGATACCGATATGCAATTTGCTTTCTGGGATGGTATTAAAGATTACTACCAGGCTAAAGAAGGTTACTTGCAATCGCAAATTGGTAACCCTGAAGGCGAAGATTCTCCGAACAAAAAATACTACGATCCACGCGTTTGGTTACGTAAAGCTGAAGAAAGCTTCGTAAAACGCTTAACTGTAGCTTTCGGCGATCTTAACTGCTTAGACGCTAACAGCAAGCTGTAAACTGCTAGAACTAATAAGAATAAAAACCGCCATGTGTAAGAACATCGGCGGTTTTTTTAGGTTTGTATGGGTATACTTTAACAACCATGGCCAGGAAAAAGAAACAAAAGAATCTATTTGAAAAATTTGCCAATTGGGCAACTATCGCAACCGGTAGTTCTGTCGCATTTGTAAGCGCTGTTAGTGTGGTTATATTGTGGGCAGCTTACGGCCCTATTGCAAAATATTCCCAAACCTGGCAACTCATAATCAATACCGGCACCACCATCATCACTTTCCTGATGGTGTTTCTGATCCAAAAATCGCAAAACAAAGATTCGAAGGCTATACACCTTAAACTCAACGAACTCCTGGCCTCGCACCAGGGTGCAAGCAACCGCATGGTTGATATTGAAGACCTGAGCGAAAAAGAACTGGATCAGCTCCACAAATTCTACGTAAAATTAGCCGAGCTTGCCGAAGAGGAGGACGATATCACCTGTACGCACTCGATAGATGCAGCGGAAGAAAACCATGCCACCAAACTATCCGGCTACAAATTGAAAGAGCATTATGTCCGAAATAAGAAGAATAGAAGTAAAGCAAATCACTGATGCTGCTGACCTGGAGAAAGCATTTGCCATACGCCACCAGGTATTTGTTATTGAGCAAGGTTGCCCGCCCCAATTGGAACGTAACCAGGAAGAAGAAAGCACGCACTTTTTAGCCATGGTAGATGGCGAACCTGCCGGAGCCTGCCGCTGGCGCAAAACAGAAAAAGGTTATAAACTGGAGCGCTTTGCCGTGTTAAGCGAATTCAGGGGCTTTGGCCTTGGGCAAGCTATGGTGCGCACGGTTTTAGAAAGCCTGCCTGCCGATGCAAAATACGTTTACCTTCACTCGCAAATAGATGCTGTTACTCTATACGCCCGCTTTGGTTTCGAAAAAGTGGGGGAGATGTTTGAAGAAGCTGGTATAAAGCATTATACAATGGTGAGGGAGTAGATGTGCAAATTTCAGATGTGCAGATGAAAACTTCTTCCACCTCACAATAGCTGCCGCGGGCTTTCAGCCCGTGGTTGTGCACAAGGTCAGCTTTCAGCTGACACTTGAAATAAAGCTAATGCAGGCTGAACTTCATCAAGCATACATTAGCTTTATCCTACTTCGCCTGGTAAACCACTTTACCACCAACAATAGTAGTGTTCACTACAATATCTCTTATTTTATCCGGGTCGATGGCTGTCGGGTCTTCATTTAGTATCACCATGTCGGCAAAGTAGCCGGGGAGGAGCGAGCCTTTCTTTTTCTCTTCATAAGTGGTGTAGGCACCGCCGCTGCAATAGGCTTTTATAGCGTCCTCGGCATCAATGCGCTGGTTGGCACCTATTACTACGCCTTCTTTAGTTTTGCGTGCTACGGTGCTCCCTAAACGGATCATGGCCGGGTAAACCGATATCGGCGCATCGGAGTGCAGAGCATAAATTATTCCCATTTCCTGCGCGGTGCGGGTGGGGTGCAGCATGCTTAGGCGCTTATCGCCATAAACAGCCATTTTCTCGCCCAACTCATATAAGTAGTTGTGAAACACAGGGACTATGCCATCCTTTTTAATATCATCCAGTATTTTTTGGTTGGTGATGCTGCAATGCTCTATCCTATGCCGTGGGTTGGGGCGGGTATCTTGCTGTTGCGCTTTTTCTATGGCGGATATCACCATGGTTATTTCACGGTCGCCGTTGCTATGGCAGGCAATTTGCCAGCCGGCATGGTGTATCTTCCAAAACAAACTATCAAGCCCCGCCTGACTGCGCGCGGGGGGGATGCCGTAGTAGTCCTGTTTACCGGTAAGCGGGTTTATCATTTCGTAAGGGTCCATCAGCCAGCAGGTTTTTCCGCTGAGCGAATTGCCCTGCACTACTTTGATACCGGCGATGCGCAGGTTATCGGTTTCGGTTTTGGCGATGTTACCGTTCAATACCTGGTCCAGGTATTCCCACCATATCAGCAGGTTAAACCGCATAGGGAAGTTCTCTGCAGCCAGTTTTCGGTATACCTCTACCTTTTGCGGACTGGTGTTGGCATCACCTATGCTGGTTACCCCACTGGCTAATACCTGGTTAAAATACAGGCGGTAACCGGCCATTTCCTGCTCCTCGGTAGGCTGTGGCGGGTTAGTTACCTTCGCCTTGCGTAAATAGCCCATTGCCGATTCTTTGCAAATACCATCGGGCGTATTGGTATGCAAATAGCGTTCGAACAGGCCGCCCGCCGGGTCTTTAGTTGCTTCTGTAATACCTGCCTTATCCATCAGGTACGAGTTGGCAGCGGCCAGGTGACCGCTTACATGGCTTATAAAAACTGGATGATCAGTAGTGGCCTTATCCAAACTATCGCGGATGGGTTGGCCGCCCAAGGCAGTTTCGTTATAGCCAACGCCTCGTATCAGCATACCCTTTGGCGTTATGGCAGCTTTCTTTTTAATGAGTGCGATGAGGTTCTTCATCGATGTTACGGTATCTACCCGTAAGGTAGCGTATACTGCCTCAAAAGGGTACAATGGTGCCGGGTGCTGGTGCGCATCGTTGAAGCCGGGCACTACGGTTTTGCCGTTCAGCTGAATAGTTTTTGTATTGCTGCCGGCATATTTGGCAATATCTGCATTGCTGCCTATGGCTAATATTTTACCATTGGCCATGGCTATGGCCTGAGCACGGTCGCCTTTTTGTTGTAGGGTGATGATGTTGCCGCCGGTTAGTATCAGGTCGGCTTGCTGGGCATGCAGGGGGAGTCGCAATAGCAGCAGTAATAACAGCATGTATATTTTTTTCATGCCGTAATTTCTGCAATAAGTATTAAGGCAATGTTTTGGTATTGTGATGATTAAGCAAGGGGAAAGTAGAACTTATGATAGTAGGGGATATGAACTATCATGCTTAGGAACGAAGCAGCTATTAGCCACAAAGCAAAGGCACGAAGGTATTGTGGTTAAGCCCTCCCTGCGTTTGCGCTCATGTCGGCCGCACCCTCCCGGGGGAGGGAATATTGAAAATTCGAAGTTTTACGCACCAAACACTTTCCCCGAGTATTCCATCGCTTCGCTCAGCTTATCCAAATCAAGCCCAAGGTCGACGTTTTGGTGCAGTAGGTAGGCTATCAGATTTTCGGTGGCTATGTTGCCTGTAAGCTCATCTTTGGCCATTGGGCAGCCTCCGTAACCTTTAAGGGCTACATCGAAGCGTGTGCAGCCTGCTTCATAGGCCGCTGTTACCTTTTCCTGCCATGTATCGGGCGTGGAGTGGAGGTGTAACCCAAAAGCGGTGATATCTGATAGCTTGGTTAGGGCGGGGTATAGTGCACTTATCTGTTCCGGTGTGGCAACGCCAACTGTATCTGAGAGGGCTATATAGCCGATGCCCTCATTTATCATTTTCTGCGCCCAATGCTGCACCACATCATTGCTCCAATCGTCGCCGTAGGGGTTGCCAAAACCCATGGATAGGTAAATAAGCAGTTGTTTGTTTTTGGCAGCGCATAACTCGTTAATGCGCTTCACACTGTCAAACGCCTGCGCAATAGTAGTGTTGGTATTGCGTAGCTGAAAAGTCTCCGATATCGAAAACGGGTAGCCCAAATACGTTATCTCTTCGTGCGCTGCAGCTTCTTCGGCACCGCGGTAGTTGGCTATAATTGCTAACAGTTTCGAGCGCGTGTTGCTTAAGTCGAGCTTGCTGAGCACCTCCGCCGTATCACGCATTTGAGGGATAGCCTTTGGCGATACAAAGCTGCCGAAGTCGATAGTATCAAACCCTACCTGTAAAAGCAGGTTTATGTAAGCTGCTTTTACATCGGTAGGTACAAATTCGTGCAAGCCCTGCATGGCATCGCGGGGGCATTCGGTAATTCTTATGGGGCTATTAAGCATAGCGGTTTAATCGGCTTTGGCGGTTTGTTCTTTCTTATCTGCCAGTTCTTCGGGCTTAAATCTACGTATAATTAGCCTGTTGCCGCCGTTGTTGTTTACATAGGCCGATACCCAGTTTATAAAAACAACTACCCGGTTACGCCCACCCATTAATGATATCAGGTGCACAAACATCCAGGTAAGCCAGGCAAAAAATCCCTGGAACTTTATCTTGCCCAAATCGGCAATGGCCTTGTTGCGGCCTATGGTAGCCAGTGAGCCTTTATCAAAGTATTTAAACGGTTCGGGCTGCTCGCCGCGGATGATGCGGTTTATGTTTTTACCGGTTAGCTGGCCCATTTGTATGGCTACCTGTGCAACGCCCGGGTGCCCCTTCGGCGTTTCATCGGTTATCATGGCAGCCACGTCGCCAATGGCAAATATGTTATCGCTGCCTACCATACGGCAAACGTTATCTACCTTAATACGATTACCACGTTCTATGGCCTCTTTGCCAACGCCATCCGGCACTACGCCTGCAACACCCGCGCTCCATATCACGTTTTTGGTACGGATGCTTTTGCCACCCTCAAATGTTATCTCTTCACCATTATAATTCTCCACCTTTACGCCCAGCATCAGTTCAACACCCATTTTGGTGAGGAAGCCTTGCGCAGCTTTAGAGCCTTCGTCGGAGAAGGGACCCAGCACTTTCGGGAGGAAGTCTACCAGGTAAACCTTCATTTCGTCTTTAGAAAGTTCGGGATAATCTTTATTCAACACGTGGTTGCGTAATTCGGCCAAGGCACCAGCAAGCTCTACACCGGTAGGGCCGGCACCCACCAGCACGAACGACAGGTAGGGCGCACGTTCTTCCTTAGTTGGTTTTAAAATGGCCGCTTCCAGGTTTTGCAATACCATGTAGCGCAGGTTAAGCGCCTCGGGTATCGATTTCATGGGCATGGCGTATTTCTCAATATCCTTGTTTCCAAAGAAGTTGGTGGTAGAGCCTGTTGCTATCACCAAATAATCGTAGGGGATAGGGCCTATATCGGTATGCACCGTATTGGCCTCTCTATCAATATGGCTCACTTCGGCAATGCGGAAACGCAGGTTTTTTTGGCCTTCGAAGTTTTTACGGAGCGAGAAAGCGATTGATTCGCACTCCAGCCCGCCGGTAGCTACCTGGTACAGCAGGGGCTGAAAGGTGTGGTAATTATGTTTATCGAGCAATATTACTTCTACGGGCTTATCGGCAAGTTGCTTGGCAACCTGTATACCGCCGAAGCCGCCGCCTATAATAACTACAGTTGGGAATTTTGAAAGGCCGTTAGTATTCATCGTGTTGTGTTATTGTGTATCATTTTCACTCGCTTTAAATTTCCGGCCCATCCAAAACTTTAAAGAGAGGGTAGTATGTTAATTAGTAAACAAAAAAGGCTCCAAATGTTCTTTGGAGCCTTTTATTTATGAGTTGTATGTCACTATTTCAGGTCTTTCTTTCCAAAGTCGATGATAACCGGTGTGGCCACACAGATGGACGAGTAAGTACCGAACAATACGCCGATAAGCAATGCGAACGAGAAGCCGCGCAATACATCGCCACCGAACAAGAATAATACCAGCAATATCAATACTACGGTTAACGCAGTGATGATGGTACGGCTAAGCGTGTTATTGATAGCATGGTTGATGATATCTTTTGTTGAACTGTTTCTCTCGCTCGGCAAGTGTAAGAACTCGCGGATACGGTCGAACACCACTACGGTATCGTTAATTGAGTAACCTATAACGGTAAGCAATGCAGCTATAAAGGCCTGGTCGATATCCAACGAGAACGGAAGCAAATCTTTAAACAACGAGAAGAAAGATAGTACCATCAGCGCATCGTGTGCGGTTGCAACCATCGCACCAAGGCTGAACTGCCATTTGCGGAACCTGATCAATATATAAGCCGAGATAACCAAAATGGCGATGATGATGGTCCATTTTGCCGAAGCCTTCAATTCGTTTGCTACGGTAGCCTCTACTTTAGAGTGGCTCAATATATCTTTTGCTGTTATTGTAGTAACAGGGTTTGCTTTTAAAGCCTGAACCAAAGCAGCCTCTACTTTATCATCAGCATCAACAGATTGGTCGTTGATGAGGTAGTTTGTAGTGATGCTGATCTTATCGGCACCGTAAGTTTTCACTTCTGAACCAAAACCCAGCGATTTATCCAGTTCTTCGTGTATCTGATCGGTTGTAGCTGCCTTATTAGGGAATTTAACTAAGTAAGTACGGCCACCACCAAAGTCTACACCATAGTTAAAGCCGCGGGTAACCATTGATACCAAACCGGCAGCGATGAATATACCAGAGAAGGCATAGAATTTGAAACGGTTTTTAACAAAACCGAAATTTGCGTTTTTGAAAGTGTGCGAGCTCCAAGGGCGTGAGAATTGGATATCCCAGCCTTTTTCCAGCATAAACTCGAACAATAACCTCGAGATCAATAAAGAGCAGAACAAGGTAGTTACGATACCGATCATCAGCGTAGTAGCGAAACCCTGAATAGGGCCCGAACCGAATACGAAAAGGATAACACCTGTTAAGAAGGTACTGATGTTGGCATCAAGGATAGAAGGCAATGCATGTTTAAAACCATCGGCAATAGCCAAACGTAACGATTTGCCTAAACCAAGCTCTTCGCGGGTACGCTCATAAACCAACACGTTAGCATCAACCGCAACACCCAGGATAAGGATGATACCTGCGATACCAGGCAAGGTTAATACGGCGCGGATGCTCACTAATACACCCATCAGGAAGAATACGTTCACTAACACCGCAACCACAGCAACAGTACCTGCGCGGTTGTAATAAGCTATCATGAAGATAAGGATAACCACTAAGCCCAACACGCAAGATAATAAACCTGCGCTGATAGCTTCAGCACCTAACGACGCACCTACAACCTCGCTGCCTACAATGCGGGCAGGGGCAAGCAGGCGGCCTGCTTTTAATACGTTGGCCAAATCCTCGGTATCTTCCATTTTGAAGTTACCCGAGATAGATGATACACCACCCGAAATTTCGTTCTGAACGTTAGGGGCAGAGTAAACGTTATCATCCAACACAATGGCGATAGCGCGTTTGTTGGCACCTGCTGATGCTTCGGCAGTAATGTTTTTCCATTTCTGGGCACCTTGCGAGTTCATGTTCATGATAACCTCGTAGCCACCGTTCTGTTGGTTAACATCTTTGTGGGCATCAGTGATCACGTCGCCGCTCAGTACAGGGCCGTTTTCTGCACCGGCCAGTTTAATGGCGTATAGCTGGTATACTTTTGTTTTTTCGATAGGTTTTACACCCCATAAGAATTTGATGTTTCGTGGCAATACACCGGTAGCTTCGGGGCTGTGCAGAAGCTCGTTCACTTTTGCAGTGTCTTTCACTTGCGAGTAACCAACAATTGGGCCCGGGGCTAATTGCTGTTGGTTGTTAGCATCAGGGTAAGTAACCAGGCTCATTACCGAGAACAATGGGTTTTGAGCAGCCAGCTGAGATTTGTTGGCCAAAGCCGAAGTGTCTTTGCTGTTCGCGTTCTTCAGTTTGTTCAGCAATGAGTTTGCCGAATCTTTCAGGCTGGTTGGTGCTTTAGCAGTTGTAGCCGCTTTAGCAGTATCTTTTTTCGAAGTGTCGGCTTTGGCAGCAGTTTTTGCTTTTGCACCAAGCAGGCTGTTTACGTTGTTCAGCAGCGCGTAAACTTCGGTATTGTCGTAAGTTTGGTAAAACTCCAATTTAGCCGAACCCGATAACAGTTTACGAACACGATCCGGTTCTTTAACACCCGGAAGTTCGATAAGGATACGGTTGGTGCTTTTTTGCAACTGGATGTTTGGCTGCGTTACACCAAACTGGTCAACACGGCGGCGCAATACGGTGAACGATTGCTGCACGGCAGATGACGATTGGTCTTGCAGGTATTTTTCAACCTCGCTGTTGCTCGAGTTGAATTTGATCTTGTCCTGATTGCTGCTGTTGGCAAACAGAGCGGCTAATTTTGCGTTAGGAGCAAGTTTCTCGTAAGCATCAACAAAAAGGGTGATGTAATCTTTCTGAGTTTCTACAACGCCTTTTTCAGCCTCAGCTAACGCTTGCTTGAAAGCAGGGTCAGGGTTGTTGTTGGCCAAAGCCTGTACCAGCTCGCGCAACGAAATTTGCATGGTAACGCTCATGCCGCCTTTCAGGTCCAAACCAAGGGCAAGTTCCCTGTCAAGGCAATATTGGTAGGTATGCCCGAATAAAGGATATACCGGTTGAGTAGACATGGAGTCTAAGTAGGCCGCTTCTTTTGCGGCATCGCCTTTGGCATGTGCCTTGGCGTCGTCCTCAACTTTATTGGCCACCCATGTAAAAGAAAGCTGGTATATGCACACTATTGCCAGCAGAATGGCGAAAAATTTAATAACCCCTTTACCTTGCATCTCGAATTTGTATGTAAATAATTAGTTTTTAAGCTTTTTAAAAATAGACGGCAAATCTAATAAAATTTCACAAGCATGAAATTTTTAATTGAAACAAAATAATCGCTGTTTTTGTTACCGGCGGTTTAACTGGATGAATGAATAAGGGTGAGGGTTTTTCTCATCCGCATTGTGGTATTCGCGGCTCACTTCATCCCACTGCGCGTAGTCAATCTCCGGGAAAAAAGTATCAGCATCAAAGTTCTCGTGAACAATGGTCAGATAGATGCGGTCGGTCTTATCCATGGCCTGGCGGTAAATCTCGGCACCGCCGCCAATAAACACTTCATCCTCGCCGGCACAAAGCGCCAAACCTTCCTCTATCGACTTCACCACCTCGCAGCCGGGTATCTCTACATCCTGCCGGGTTACCACAATGTTGCGGCGGCGTGGCAAGGGCTTACCCACCGAATCGAAGGTTTTGCGGCCCATGATGATGCTGCGCCCCTGGGTTATCTCTTTAAAATGTTTCAGGTCGTTTGGCATGTGCCAAAGCAATTGGTTGTTTTTGCCGATGGCATGGTTTTGGCCAATGGCTACTATTATGGAAATGATCATTGCGGGATTTTGATGGAATGCTTAACGACCCAATCTTTAATTTGGTCGAAGTTAATGTGGCCCATGCTGGCAGAGATGGCCATGTCGTATTTTTCTTGTTGAGATGCAACCATGGTTATGCGATCTATCCGCAACATTAATCGAAGCAACAGATAAGCGATCCTTTTATTGCCATCGATAAAAGGGTGATTGATGATAAGGCTTTCGAAAACGGCCGCAGCTTTGTCCACTGCGGTTGGGTAAAGGTCTATCTGGTCAAACGTCATGTAAGGGCGAGCGAGGGCAGCTTCAAGCCCTGCAATATCTCTTATGCCTTTGCTTCCGCCGAACTGGTCTATTAAGTCGTTGTGGTATACTTCGACTTCCTGTAAATTTATCATTGCGCAAGCTTTCTGAAAACCTCTTCGTCTTCAGCAATTATTTCTTTAACGTATTCGGCTCTTTGGGCTCTCTCTGCTATTTTGGTGTTTACATTCTGTATGTAACCCAAAACTTCCTGCAGTAAATTTTCGGGAGCACTTTCAGGTAGCTGCTCAACAGCTTTCTGTATTTCTTCTTTTAATTCTGTAGTACTCATAATATCAAATTTACGCAATCCAAACCTAAACCGCAACAACCCCTTTAATGTGTGGGTGCGGGTTGTAGTTTTCCAGCGTAAAATCTTCGTACTTGAAACCGAAGATATCTTTCACCTCCGGATTGATCTTCATGGTTGGCAGCGGGCGCGGCTCGCGGCTTAGCTGCAGGCGGGCCTGCTCCAGGTGGTTGTTGTAAATGTGGGCATCGCCAAAGGTGTGGATGAAGTCGCCGTAGTCCAGGTCGCACACTTGCGCCATCATCATGGTGAGGAGGGCGTAGGAGGCAATGTTGAAAGGCACGCCCAAAAATATGTCGGCACTGCGCTGGTACAATTGGCACGAAAGTTTTCCTCTCGTTTCGCCTTTGCTTGCGTCGGCAGGCGCCACGTAAAATTGGAACAAGCTGTGGCAAGGGGGAAGGGCCATTTGGTTAACGTCGGCAACGTTCCAGGCCGATACCATAATGCGGCGCGAGTCCGGATTATTTTTCAGCGTGTTTACCACCTGGGTTATCTGGTCAATGTGGCCGCCGTCGGGTTTCGGCCAGCTGCGCCACTGGTAGCCATAAACCGGGCCGAGGTTACCATCGGCATCGGCCCACTCGTCCCAAATGCGCACGCCGTTATCTTTTAAATATTTGATGTTGGTGTCGCCTGTTAAAAACCATATCAACTCGTGGATGATGGATTTGAGGTGCAGCTTTTTTGTAGTCACCATTGGGAAGCCGTCCTGCAGGTTAAAACGCATTTGGTAGCCAAACACGCTAAGGGTGCCGGTGCCGGTGCGGTCATGCTTTTGTGCGCCGGTATCCATCACGTGCTGCATCAGGTCAAGATATTGTTTCATTGAAATGTTATTAAGTTGGACGGGTTTGCCGGGCATGTAATTTTGGCAGATAGTACCAATGAACTAATGAACCGGTGAACCAATGAACGTGTTAAAAAACACAAAGAAAAATAATCTACTTTTGGTATCCTACCGATGTGCAAAAATACATGGGTTGTTAATCAAATCCTGATGATCGTATTCCCGAACGCAAAAATAAATATTGGCCTCAATATAACCGAACGCCGGCCCGATGGCTACCACAACCTCGAGACGGTTTTTTACCCCATCAAAATTAACGACGTGCTGGAGGTGATAGAATCCGACGTGCTCAGTTTTCAATCGTCGGGCTTAGACATCCCGGGAGACGATGCCGACAACCTTTGCATCAAAGGTTATCATCTGCTCAAAAAAGATTTTCCAAAATTGCCGGCGGTAAAAATCCACCTGCACAAAAATATTCCGATAGGGGCCGGGCTCGGCGGCGGCTCCAGCGATGC
This sequence comes from Mucilaginibacter pedocola, assembly GCF_002013915.1. GTDB lineage: Bacteria > Bacteroidota > Bacteroidia > Sphingobacteriales > Sphingobacteriaceae > Mucilaginibacter > Mucilaginibacter pedocola. The sequence continues at coordinate 313,108 of NZ_MBTF01000038.1, read as the reverse complement.
CGCATTTTTTATCAAAATGATGAACGAGAAATTCGGGCTGGGTTTGAGCGATGACGCGATGGAAGATTACGCCCGCGTGTTGGGTGCCGACTGTGCCTTTTTTATTCGCAACCAACCGGTGTTCGCCTTCGAAAAAGGCGACGAGTTTGAGAGCCTTAAATTGAGCCTTGAGGGGTACTCGGTTGTGTTGGTAATGCCCGATGCCCACGTGTCTACCGCGGAGGCCTACAGAGGCGTTAAGCCGACCCCGGTGAAAGAATCATTATACGACCTGGTGCAGGCGCCCGTGGCCGATTGGAAGCGCTACATCCGCAACGATTTTGAAACGCACATCTTCGCCGCTCATCCGGTGATTAGGGGAGTGAAGGCAACCTTTTACGAACAGGGTGCTTTGTATGCCAGCATGAGCGGGAGCGGAGCATCTGTGTTTGGCATTTTTGAAACCATGCCCGACTTGAGCGCGCTTGAAGAATACTGTCAGGTTTTTTACAACGTCTGACTTTTGGGAGAGTCCGAAAGTCGGGTAAGTCCGCAAGTCCGAAAGATGAAGTGAGGGGGGCTCCCTTTTTATGCCCTGCGTTAAGGACGCCGGATTGATGTGGCGCTGATTTTTTGTCTTGCGTTTCTTCTCTTTTGATTGCTAAGTTTTTTTCCGGTCTTCTGACTTACGGACTTCGGACTTGCCGACTCCAGGCCTAACTAATGTAATCCTTGTCCTCATCACTTAGTGTACGGGGGCTGCTGCTGCCACTGTCATTGCCATCGTACCCGGAGTGGTTGTATTTGCCCCGACCGGGACGCCCAACCAGGAAGCCTATTACAAAACCCACTACGCCTACTATGGCCATCATGGTAACCTTTGAAACGTACATCACCGAAAACAAAACCACGAAGCGTACAGGGTCGAGGTTTTGCATAAAAATAATGGTGAGCAAAATTGCCGCTATTAAAATGATGATGGTTTTGATGCGCATAAAATTTCGGTGTTTGTAGTTTATCACAATATGCAATTTTAATGCCTCATTTTAAAATTTTGGATTAGTGCGAGAGGTGTTATCCGGACTACATGAAATTGTAAATTGTCGGAGATGCTTCTGCTCCCGCCATCATTTTTGGGCCTCTGTATCTACGCCCCTTTTGCTTCCTTAAATTCTGACAGCTCCCCAAAAAAGACTTTAACTATTACAACCGGAGCTGTCGCCTTTTCGAATCCTCTCGTTAAAATTTTCTCGGATTTTTCAGGCTGTAATTTCGCTGTTGAGAAGCACGCTCGTTCTTCTTTTTTTCTGCGCACAAATCCTCGTTCGTATACACCGGCAGTACTGTGGCGATTTTTTAGCAACTCTAAATTTTTTGTTCGGTACACTTACTGTTAGTGCACTCTCGTTATACCCAGCGTGAATTTTTAAGTCATATAACATTTAATAAGTACCTCATTTATATAATTATATGATGTATTTTGATTGACTTCGTCAATGTGTACTAATATTTTTAGTTTTTTGATGTTTTAGTTAGGTTTGTTTTGTTTAACTTTTACATTAATTGTATTGAATTATTATCTGATTTTAAGTTTAGTATAATTTAACATGTTTTCTATTTTTCAAATTTATCCGTTTAAAAAAAAGAAATTAGTAGAGAGAAATAGCCGGTAGGTATGATTTATATGAAGTTTTAGTTCAGTACACTTTGAAGAAATTGAATTTTTGAGCTGTAGAAGCAGAATAGCCCGGGACGTATAAAATCACGCCCGAAAATTTGGATGGCTTAGAGGGGCTTAAAATGGCTTTTTATGGCGGGCGTATGTTTACCCCTATCTAAGCAAAATGGGTTGCCTGGGGATGATTTGTACCTTGAAATGAAGTAAGAAAATTAGCGTTGATTTTTGCGCTTAGCTATCTGTTTCTGCGCAAACGGAAACAAAAAAATAGTGGAGAGAATGATGATAGCACCGGCCCAAAAACCAGGCGTTACGCGGTTCCTATCGCCCAGAAAAACAAAGGCCATAATGATGCCGTATACCGGCTCGAGGTTGGTGATGAGGGCAACGCGGAAGGCCGAAAGTTCGCGCATAACGGATACGCCGGCAACGTAAGCGAGCGACGTGCAGGCCGTGCCGAGCAACACCAGGTAGCCAATATCAGTAAGTTTTGGGAGTGCAAAATTGGCGAAGCCGCCGGTTACTGTAAGGTATAGGGTGATCCAAAAGAAGGCGCCGGAAAGCTCGTAGAAGGCGATGACAGGAGCTTCATGAGCCTTTACAAAACGCGAGTTGATGATAGCAAAAAGTGCAGCCAATACCGCGCTGAGTAAACCTGCTATGATGCCCTTAGTGTATTGTGTTTCGAATTTGAAAATTAAAACGATGCCGATAATGATTAAAACGCCGGCGATAATTTCCATTTTTGAGATGCGTTTTTTGTTGATCAGTGGCTCAAAAATGGCAGTGAAAAGTGTGATGGATGAGAGGCAAACCAGCGTTACAGGAACCGTTGAAAGCTTGATAGAGCCAAAGAAAAGCACCCAGTGCCCGCCCACCAACGCTCCCGTAAGCGCCATTTTTAGGATGGTTTTTGGCTCAACTTTGAAGATTTTTTTGCTGAAATTGAAATACAAAAACAGCGAAATTGCTGCTATCCCCACCCTGTACCAAACCAAATTTATGGCCGAAACGGTGATGAGCTGGCCCAAAATTCCGGTAAATCCCCATACAAAAACCGTGAGATGGAGGATAATTAAGTTCTTATTTAAGGCGGAATTTTGGGTGTTCTCAGACATTTATTTAGGGGCTTTAAGGATCAATACCCAGCCCAATATACCGAAAATTGCGTTAGGAATAAGCACCGCAAAGTAGGGCGGGAAGCCTCCTTTCACGGCAAAAACCAGCGCAAAACGGTTCACCACAATATATACAAAACATATAAAAATGCCTATCCCCAGGGGTAAGCCAACGCCTCCGCGCACCTTGCGGGAGGATATAGCCACCCCAATAAGGCAGAGTACAAAAGAGGATAAGGGCTCAATAAACCGCCGGTATTTTTCAAATTGCATGTCAATTAAAGCACCCGTTCCGCGTGTCTTTTCTTTCTCAATAAGGGTGTTTAAAACGTCTAAACTCATGCCCCCATATACGTTGCTATTCACGTTATCGTGCACCTCAAAATCGATGGGGCGCATGTCTAAAACGGTGTCAATAGCCGGTCCGTTCGATATGAATTTTTCCTTCATTCCGTTCACATACCGGATAGATGGGCTGATGATTTTCCACCTGCTTTTGAGCGTATCGTACTGGATACTGGGTGCCGTGAGGCGCATTTTTAGCTCTGTAGAATCAAATTTTTCGAGCATAAATTGGTAACCAACGTGCACCTGCGGGTCGTAAGATTGCAGAAAAACGAAGGTGTTTTTGTCCAACTGAATGTGTACTTCGCTCTTTGTGGGGTCGTCGCCAATGAAAAAATAAGCGCTTTCAAAGTCAACTTTTAGCTTATTTGTAAAAGGAATAATGAAGATATTGGCCAGTATTGACACTGAAAATATCACCGATGCCGACACAATATAAGGCCTTAAAAAGCGGTAAAAACTGGCCTTGCTGGTAAGAATTGGAACGATTTCGGTTTGGTTCGCCATCTTGGCGGTGAAGAAAATTACCGCCAAAAAGTTGATCAGCGGCGATAGCATCATCATATAAAACGGTACGAAACCCGCGTAATATTTGAAGATGATATCGCTCAAAGGGGCGTTTTTGCTGAGGAAATTATCGAGGTGTTCAGACACATCAAACACCACCGAAATGGCCATAAATATGCCCAGCGTAAATATAAAAGTGCCCAGGTATTTCTTGATGATATACCAATCTATGGTCTTCAAATACCTGTCAAAAAGTCGTTTCATTATAAGCGTTGGCCTAAGCGGTTTACCATTGTTTTCTTCCACTCGTAGAACTCTCCGCTGATGATTTTATTGCGCGCTTCGGTAACCAGCCACAAGTAAAAATGCAGGTTATGCAGGGTTGCTATCTGCGCGCCAAGCATCTCGCCGGAGTGTATCAGGTGGCGTAAATAGGCTTTAGAATATTGCGTATCGGCATACAAATCACTGTCGGCCTCAATGGGCGAGAAGTCGTTTTCCCACTTTTTATTGCGCATATTAATGATGCCATTCTTGGTAAAAAGCATCCCGTTTCGCGCATTTCGGGTAGGCATAACGCAATCAAACATATCAATTCCGAGGGCAATATTCTCCAAAATATTCACCGGAGTGCCCACGCCCATCAGGTATCGGGGCTTATTCTGAGGCAAAATATCGCACACAATTTCGGTCATGGCGTACATTTCTTCGGCAGGTTCGCCTACCGATAAACCGCCAATTGCATTGCCTTCGCGCTCGAAAGAAGCGATCACTTCGGCTGACCGAATCCTTAAATCTTTGTACACCGAACCCTGCACAATGGGGAATAAAGTTTGGTTATAACCATATTTTGGCTCGGTAGAATCAAACCTGTCGCAGCAGCGTTTTAGCCAGCGATGGGTCATTTCTATGGAGCGTTTTGCGTAGTTATATTCGCATGGGTAGGGGGTGCATTCGTCGAAAGCCATGATGATATCGGCCCCAATTGTTCGCTGAATATCCATCACATTTTCGGGCGTGAACAGGTGTTTTGAGCCGTCAACATGCGAGCGAAATGTAACGCCTTCCTCTTTTATTTTGCGTACATCGGTTAAAGAATACACCTGGTAACCGCCGCTATCAGTTAAAATAGGGCCGTTCCAGCCGTTGAATTTGTGCAATCCACCGGCGCTTTCTATGATATCTAATCCGGGGCGGAGGTATAAATGATAGGTATTGCCGAGGATAATTTGGGCCTTAATATCGTCTTTAAGTTCGCGCTGATGCACGGCTTTGACGGTGCCGGCGGTGCCAACCGGCATAAAAATGGGCGTTTGAATTACGCCATGATCGGTTACCAATTCGCCCGCGCGGGCCTTGGATAGGGGATCTTGAGCTTTTAAAGTGAATTTCATTAATCCCGCAAAATTAACGATTTAGGTTGATAAACAGGCGGTGGCTATTGTTTAGAAAAACACATCGTTTTAATATATAACCGTGACAGAACCGCTTAGAATTTGCTTGCCACCCCTGGCACTTATTACATAATAATACGCCCCGGCCGGTACCGGTTTGCCTTTTGTGGTGCCATTCCAGGCGATGGTTCCCCCTCGTTTTTCAAAAACGGGTGTGCCGTAACGGTTGTATATTTTCACCATTGCGGTAGGGTCGCCATCAAGGCCTTCAACTATCCAGGTATCGTTTACGCCATCGCCATTGGGCGTGAAGGTGTTAGCCAGTTTTATATCGGTACAGTAGCTGCTTATTTTTATGGTTTGCGATGCCCGGCAACCATTTGCATCGGTTACTACAAGGGTAATATCACCGGTACTTGTGGCTGTATAAGTACTGCCGCCTGCTACGCCATTCCACTCGTATTTACTGAAACCGGTAGGTGCGCTAAGCGTAATTGCCTCCTTGGTAAACTGGCACAAGGCAGCATCCGGAACGGCCAATATGGGGTTGGGCAGAAACTGTACGGCCATGGTTTGCTCTGCAAAACAGTCGCCCGAGGTGGCACGTGCAGTGTAATTTCCTGATGTTTTTACCTCTATATTATCGGTATTTGCACCGGTAGACCAGCTGATATTTCCGGCAGAATAGGTAGCTTTAAGGCTTACGGATTCGCCATCGCACAGGGTGGTATTAATTACTTTTTGTATGCTTAAAGTAGGTGGTGCAGCAAAAACTACAGCTACCGGTTGCGCCGTTTGCGAGCAGTTTATTTGTGTGCTGCTAACGGTAAATGCGTAGTTGCCCGGCTCGGTAACGGTAATGTTTGTTTTGTTTTTGACATCGGGTAACAACACATTATCGCGAATCCAATTAAGTGTATAGGCAGCATCGGTTTGTATATTGGCGTTTAAAATAGCGGCGTCGCCTATGCAGTAATTAGTTTTATTGGTAGTTATAACAGGTTTTGGCAGCTTTATGAATTCAACAATTACCTCTTTAGATGTTTCCCAGTTATCGGTACAGGCGCTTACTTCAACCTTGTATTTACCCGCAGCATTCAGGGTTAATAGTTTGCCTGTTTGCCCGGTTAGCACACCATCTTTATACCACCTATACTGGTAGGCATCGCTGCCTTCGACCTGTAAGTTCGCCATCGCGTTTTCGCAGTACTGAAGCTTATCGTTGTAGTCAAATTTAAAGGAGGGGCGGTCTATGGCTTTCACTTTCAACTGGTTGGTTTGGATGTGTTCCATGCCACAGGGGTCATATACTACTGCATAATATTCGCCGGATTCATTTGTTTCAAAACTGCGGCTGGTAATGCCTGGTAATTCTACCCCGTTTTTGTACCATTGTATAGTGTTGCCTTTATAATCGAATTCACTGATAGTCATTTTCACATTCGTGCCGCAGGTTTCTTTTTCGGTGATCGCACCGGCATAATCGTTCTCAAAAATCAGGGCTTGCAAACGCTGTGTACCCAGGAAATTTCCATAATCGGGGCGGAGGTAGTATAGGCCTTTTTGCGTAGCAACCCAGGCGCCATCTTCACAAAGCGGGTTGGAGCCAACTACATTATTAACAGATATATCGTTTATCACAATGTTTTCTAAAGGGGCATATGATAAAAAATCCAAGCTTTCTCCGACAGGTAATTTGCCGAAAGTGTTGTAAAAGGAGTTGCTGAAATACAATCCTTTATCAGTGCCTACCAATAAGTTTTCTTTTATTTGCCCGACGCCGAAAAATAAGCCTGCATTGCCAAATGTGGTAAGGCCATAAATGGTAGCTACTTTATTTACTTTGGTGCCCTGCAAATACTGTTTGCTTTGCGAGAATATATGGCTGTTGCCCTTAATCATCTCAACCAACCCTTTCTCTGTGCCATAAAAAAGAGTTTGATAAGCGGAAAGGTCTATGTAATTATAAACGATTCCTGTGGTTTGTGTTGCAGTGTAAATGTCCTCGCCATAAAGGCCGCCGGTCCATAAAAACGACATCAGGTAATTGTTAGTCAGTATCGAATAATGACGTAGCCCGGGCAGGTCGTCGTTAAGGCTGCTGTTAAAAGTTTGCAAAGCAGATCGATAGGTTGCATCGTAAACGCGGCCTGGTTTGTCAACGTTATCGGTAAACTGCGCTGCGGCTGTTTCGTTGGCAATGTTATAGTTATATATGGTATTACTGGTACCAATAATAAGTATACCCGGCGCTGCAGGGAAATAAGGAGTGGCGTATTGGCCCATTTCCTCGATTATGCCGATGGAGTTAACTATGCCTTCAATACCCTGCGCGGTACCAATAAGTTTAACACTACCATTTTTATATTGTATTATATAATTAGAGTTTGTGGCTATAAAAACCACATCTTTATTTTGCCCGGCAATATCTATAAACGGTAAATTATAGTTATTGAACAATGCCGTATAGTCTGCTATAGAGTTATCCAGGCTGTTAATTCGGTATACTTCATTGTTTTCGGCAAGCACCCACAGGTATGGGTCATGAAAATTACGCTTAACTTTTAGTATATTTTTGCCAGCTAAGAGGTAGGCGTTTTCATGAAATTCAACATCTTGTTGGCTATATGCTATAGTAGCAGCCAGTAGAAAAGGTATTATGAGTAATAGAAAATGAAAACGCGGCATTGATAAGTAGTATAGGCCAATGTTTAAAGTTACATTCTTTTAGCGTAATATTCATATAGTAGGTTAGCGAGCCCGTGCAGTAGGTACAGGAGGCGGTTTTATAGGGCAATCTTTACACAACTTATAGCAACATTTCCCGCACATTTTCAACCTTTTTTAGCAACTTTGCGTTCATTTTTATTAAGGTTTTGGAAGCTTATATTCAAGAGGCGTTATTTGTTCTGTTTCAACTTTGTTTAATTGTTCAGTTGTACTACCTGGTGGCCAACCATACCAAGTTGTATAACTACAAGCCCGAACCCGGCCTGCCTGAGGTAGCTATCCCCATATCAGTTATCATCAGCGCCCGTAACGAAAGCCGTAACCTTACCGAAAACTTACCTTATATATTACAGCAAAAATACCCCGATTATGAGGTTATAGTAGTGAACGATTGCTCGTACGATAACTCCGAGGAGGTTTTAAAAGATATCCAACAGGAGTTTTCGCACCTTAAAGTGGTAACAATTACAGAGCACGACCGCTACAAAACCGGCAAAAAATTCGCCCTTACACTGGGTATAAAGGCCGCCCAACACGAGCATCTTTTGTTTACCGATGCCGATTGCAAGCCTGCCACTCTACATTGGATAACCCGTATGGCAGCCAATTTTAAAGGCAATACACAGATAGTTTTGGGCTATTCGCCATACTTCCGCGGCAAGAGCTTCCTGAATGCTTTTGTGAGGTTTGAGACTGTTAAAACCGCTATTAACTACCTTTCGGCAGCTCTGCGCGGCGATGCTTATATGGGTATAGGGCGTAACCTGGCTTACACTAAAACTCTGTTTTTTGCCTCAAAAGGCTTTGCATCGCACATGCATTTAATGAGTGGCGACGACGATTTGTTTGTAAACGAGAACGCTACTGCCGAGAATACTGTAATTGAATTACACCCCGATGCCTTTACCCACACGCCGGCAAAAACATCTGTGGGCAGTTGGTTCAGGCAGAAAAAAAGGCATATGGGGGTAGGCGCAGTATACAAAAACAAGCACCGCCGCCTGTTAAGTTTTGATGCCGTTAGCGGTTTTTTATTTTATGTTTTATTTATATTGTGCCTTGTATTTAAGTTTGAACCGCTGCTTGCCATTGGTGTTGTAGTTTTTAGGTTGATACTGCAAACCATTATATATAGCAGGGTGTTTAAAAAATTAGATGCCGGCGACTTGCTTTGGAGCCTGCCGTTTTTTGATCTGTTATATTACCTTTACTTAAACGTGTTTGGATTGATAGGTACTTTTATAAAACCCACCCGATGGAAGTAAACGCCAATTTTACCGAGAACGCCAAGAACGATTTTCACCTGGTTGTAAAAGCCCGCGAAGGTAACCAAAAGGCTTACGCCGACCTGATGCACCGCTATAAAGATTCGATATATTTTATGGTGCTGAAGATGGTAAATAACAAAGAGGATGCTATGGACCTTACTGTAGAAACCTTTGCCAAAGCCTTCGAAAAACTGGAAAAATACCAGCCCGAGTTTGCGTTTAGCACCTGGCTTTTCCGTGTGGCCACTAATAACTGTATCGATTTTATCCGTAAAAAGAAGCTTAACACGCAATCTATCCACGGTATGCTGGATGAAGACGGGGAGGAAAAGCCGCTGCAAATAAAGGCGGATACACTTAACCCCGAAGAAACTTCCATCAAAAAACAGCAGACCGAAGAACTGAAAACCCTGATAGAAAGCTTGCCTCCGCGCTACCGTAACCTTATTACTTTACGCTATTTCGATGAGCTATCGTACGAGGAGATTGCCCAGCAACTGGACCTGCCTTTGGGTACCGTAAAGGCGCAATTGTTTAGGGCAAGGTACCTTTTGGGCAACATTATCAACCGCTATAATAAGGATGACATCTGACCTTATACTGAAATATTTCCCGGATATTACCCCTGCACAACAGGAGCAATTTGCCCGCCTGCAGGAACTTTATACCTTTTGGAATAACCAAATAAACGTAATATCGCGCAAGGACATCGACCTTTTATACGAACGCCATGTACTGCATTCACTCGGTATTGCCAAAATAATGCCCTTTTTACCTGGCGAAAACGTGCTTGATGTAGGTACCGGAGGAGGCTTTCCGGGTATACCTTTGGCCATACTTTTCCCCGAAACCAGGTTCCATTTGGTTGATTCTATCGGTAAAAAAATAAAGGTGGTGAATGGTGTTGCCGAAGCTTTAGGCTTGACGAATGTGAAAGGAACCCATGCCCGCGCAGAAGAAATAAAGGAGAAATTTGATTTTGTAGTGTCGCGTGCGGTTACGCAGCTGAAAGATTTTTACCCATGGGTGAAAGGGAAATTCAGTAAATCGGCAAGCAATAAATTGGCCAGCGGCATACTCTATTTAAAAGGGGGGGACCTAACACAAGAAATTGCCGAATCGGGTTTAGCCGTTCAGCAATTCTTCCTCAAGGAGTATTTTGAGGAGGATTTTTTTGAGACCAAGCAGGTGATCTACGTAAAAGGATAAGCTCTACATATTTTTTTTAGGGTCTGCTTTTATCGGTTCAATTTTAATTTCTACCGGTTTTTCCTTTACAGGCACTATCTCAATTTCCTGCACTTTAGGGGCCAAAGCCGGTTTCGAAAGCTTAACTTCTTTGGTTTTTACCGGTTTCGGTTTTACGTTAATTAGCTGTTTTGGGGAGGGTGCAGCAGCAGGTTCCTCAATAACAATTTCTTCTTTTACCGGGGCCAATTTAAGTTTTGGTGCTGCTGCGGGTGCTGCGTCTATCCTAACTTCAGCCAATTTTGGTTTTGCATCTGCCACTACCGTTGGCGGGTCTATTCTTATCTCGGCAATTTTTGGGCCCGCATCTGCCATAACAACAGGCGGAGCTATTTTACTTTTTGGCGATGTAACACCAACTTTTGCCGGTTTAGGTGCTATAGCAGGCGGCGGCGGAGGAGGAAGTTTGCGGTTCATTTCTTTCCTTTGTTCGGCAGTTATACCAACTACGCCGGTTTCGCCAATAAATTCAGGGCTGTTTTTTAGAGAGCTTGCTATAGCAGGTACTTTATCGCCAAGCACAAACAAAGTTACGGCCATTTTCTTTTTGCCCGGTTCGGCTTTTATAACATTTGGGAACTTAGCAATGCCTTCCTTAACGGCATCGGTAAAACGTTTGTCATCGCTGCCGGTTACCGTAACATCGCTGATACGGCCATTAGCACTCAAAGTAAATGCTGCCACAAGCGAGGCGCTGAGCTTTTGTTCAACGGCGTCTTTTGGATACTTTACCTTTTGCGATACCCATTCTGCAAGCTCGCTATAGCCGTTTTTTTGAGCAACAGGTGGCGGCGGCGGCGGTAATTTAGGGTTAGTGCTAAAGGCTTTGTCAGATTGGCGAGTCATTTTCCAAAATGCCATCATTTCGTCTTTTTTAAACTCAAATCCGTATTTATCCTTTAGCATTTTGCGCTCTGCAGAGGTAGCATCAGTGCTGTTGTAGATCTTTTCGGCACCACTTTCCTTTATAGTTACGGTGATGTATGGTGTTTTTTTATCTATAAGGTAATCATTCTCCTGCAAGGTATAGCCTTTGCCAAATTTTACAGGCGGGCGCATAGCGAACGCGGTATCGGCTTTTGCGGCAGATATCGGTAGTAACGTTTTGCTGTCAACATCTATCACCTCAACGGTAAGCTTCACCGTTTTTTCGATATAGGCAATATCTGCAGCGGTGGTGCTTTTAGCCAAATAGGTTTTATTGGTTCCTTTATGGGTAAAGGATAAATTGTCGGCATAGGTAGTGATGTTGTTCGCTTTATCCACTATTTTGAAATACTTAATAGTGTTGGCCGCCATTGCTTCCGAGGCTTTTTTGGCCGGCGAAAGATCAATGAACGCATAATCTTTACTGAACACCAGGGTTGATGCGCACAGCATCCCTGCGCACAGGGGCACTGCTGCCAGGTACTTTAGCCTTGCTAACTTACCCGACCGTTGTTGGTTTAACATAATGATCCGTTTTTTTAAAAGGTTATAATTGAAAAAAGAATGTGCAATAGGGGAGCCCTGCAACCCGTAGGCATTATGCAGCAGGAAGGAAGAATAGGCAAGCGCGTCTTGCTCTCGCGCAGCGGTCTGCTCGTCGGCAATGTACTCGTGTATGGTGCGCAGGCTGCGTTGCAACAAGTATATTAAGGGGTTGAACCAGCAGGCTACCTTTATTAGCTCTACAAAAACAATGTCTGCCGAGTGCTTTTGGCGAATGTGCACCAGTTCGTGCGCTATAATGGTATCGGGCTGAGGCACATTAGTGCCAATGAACAGGTAATTAAAGAACGAGAATGCCGTACTATCTCCGTTAAGCTGTACCAGTTTATACTTATCGCCATATAAAGCATGGCTTTTACGCATCAGTAACGAGAGGCGGTAAAGGCGGAAAGCGAATACCACCAGGGTAATAACTGCACCTATTATATAGGCGTAGAATAGTATGTCGGCGGCGGTAATTTGCTTAACCGGCTCGGCAATAGTTATTTTAGGCACCAGCGGGGCAGGTATTTGTGCGGGGTAAAGCACCGGTTCTATCTCAATTTCTTCAACGGGCCTTAATACGCTAAGCTGCGTTACGGGCAAAACGAATGATATTATGCAGCTAAACAACAGGTAACCGCGGCCCAGCAGGTAGTGGGTTTCGTTATTTAAAAACAGGCAATAGCACAAATAAAATACTCCCAGGTAAATATTTGCTTCAACAAGGTAGTGCAGCCAGTTCATTGTTTTTTGTTTTTGAGGTTGTTTAGTAATTCGGTTAGTTCATCCAGTTCTTTTAGTCCCAGGTTCTTCTCATCGGCAATGAACGATACCAGGCTTTTATACGAATCGCTGAAGTAGTTTTTCATCAGCTTATCGAATGTGAATTTTTTGTACTCGTCTTCGCTCACGAGGGGGAAGTATACATGTGAGTTGCCGTAGGCTTTATGGTCTATAAATCCTTTGCCTTCCAGCACACGCACCACGGTTGAAACCGTATTATAAGCGGGTTTCGGCTCGGGAATTTTTTCGATGATATCCTTCACAATGGCTTCGTTCAACTGCCACAGTATCTGCATTATCTGTTCTTCGGCTTTGGTTAATTCTTTTATCTGCATAGCAAACTATTTTTATAGTTAGGCTAAGGTAGAACTATTTTTATAGTTTGCAAACTATTTTTGTAGTTTTTGAAAAATATTTATTGATGAATGGGTTTGTGGTGGGTTTTTGCCCGCAAAGACGCGTAGAGAAAAGTTGTTTGTACCTAAATTTGTAAGAATTATCTTTATAGAAACATTACCTAAATGCCAAGAAATCACAATCCGAATGATGACGGTCAAGTTCCGGGTCGTACAGCACCTAAGAAGAGAAAAAGTGCTCCTATTATTAATTTAACGGTGAATACCGGTGCTAACCAAGTAGAAGATGAGTATACTAATCGCACTCCCACTGAACATCAAGGGAACGATATAAAAGTAAATGTGGTTAATGCTCCCGATGACAATAGTTTACAGATTGAGGCAAATAAAATAGCAACTACCGCAAATAAAATTTCTAACAATGCTAATTACTTAAACGCTGGGCTTTTCTTACTTACAATAATATTGGCAGGTATTTCGATATGGCAGGGCGTGTTGACCAGGCGGTCTATTGAAGTAGCTAATAAAACCTTCCTTGCCGACAGTTCCAATAATGAAAGAGTTTATATCAGGGATAGCCTTAATAAAATACAATCTGATATTGCGGATGCCGCAAAATTGAAAAGAGATACAGATTTTGTTAATAAACAAAAAAAAGGGATAGATGCTCAAATACGGGCACTTCAAGAAACGCAAAACCAATTTAAAATTGCAAATGAGCCTTATCTTCAGCTTACAGAAGTTAGAATAGACAGTGCAATTATAGGTAAGCCGTATTACATAAAATACACGCTCGCAAACCTTGGCAATTACCCAGTTAAAATTTTGAACACAGATTTTTATTCTGCGATTAGGGTAACGGATGCGGGTATAAAAACCATAAAATCCAATAATGAAAAATCTTTGGCGGGGGACTATATTGTTAAAGGCAACGCAATAGTTTTCATAGATCAGACCTCAAAAATCGTTACCCAAGAAAATATAAACAAAATATTGGGGGATGGGTATTTTTGGACATCCGGCATAATAAAATATCAAAATCTTGTATCTCATCAAATAAAATCTTATAAGTTTAATATAAAGATTAAACTCAACGGAGTTTTTACTTCTACTTACAATCTTAATAGGGTCGTAAAATAATTCATTTTTCATAAAGTGTAAGATTGTATGCTGTTTCCAAAATAATTATTGATGAAATGTGTTGGTAGTAAGTTTTGCACGCAAAGGCGCGAAGACGCAATGAAAGAATAGTATGATAAATAGCTAAGTTTAGTGGGACGTGGTACGATCAATAAGGCGAATCGGGGAGTGTATGCTTTCAAAAACTCTACGTCTTTGCGCCTTTGCGTGAAATAAAAATCAATTTTGCTAAAAATATTAGGATTTTTCCTACATTAGGGCAACCAAAACTATGTCGTTACATCATCAGATAGCTTTAACCTTTGTAAAACAGATAGGGCCTGTGCTGGCCAAATCGATGCTCAGCCAGTTTGGCGATGCCGAGCAGATATTCCGTTTATCTAAATCATCGCTCACCCGCGCACGGGGCATAGGGGAGAAGCGGGTAGAAGGTGCCGACTTTGACGAGGCTCTTCGTCGCGCCGAAAAAGAGTTAGATTTTATAGAGAAGAATAATATTGATGTGCTTTTCTATACCGATGCACGCTACCCAAAACGGTTAAAAAGCTGTCACGATTCGCCACTATTATTGTATTCGCGCGGTAACGCTAACCTCAATATGCTGCGTGTTATTAATATAGTAGGCACCCGCAACGCCACCGATTATGGCAAACAACTGTGCCGGCAACTGGTTGACGAACTGCAGGAATACAATATATTAATAGTAAGCGGCCTTGCTTTGGGTATTGATGTGGCCGCGCATAAAGAATGTTTGCGTGCAGGTGTACCTACGGTTGGTGTTTTGGGTCACGGGCACGATAGGCTTTACCCTTCCCAAAACCGTGGCACTGCCGAAAAGATGCTGGAGAATGGCGGCTTGTTAACCGAATACCCATCGGGAACGTTGCCCGACCGCGAGAACTTCCCGCAGCGCAACCGTATTGTGGCCGGCATGGCCGATGCAACCATTGTGGTAGAGGCAGCACTAAAAGGCGGCGCACTCATCACTGCCGAAATTGCCAACAGCTATAACCGCGATGTGTTTGCGTTCCCCGGCAGGCTGGGGGATGAGTACTCGGAAGGGTGTAACTTTTTGATACGCAATAACAAAGCTCAACTGCTCACCTGCGTTGCCGACCTGGCCTACAGCCTCGGCTGGGAAAAGAATAGCGATATGAAACCCGCGCCCGAGCAACTGATGCTCCCTATCGACCTATCAACCGGCGAGCGTGCCATTTACGATATCATTCGCGAAAATAAATCGCCCTTAGCTATTGATGACCTTAGCGTTAAAGCAAATATGCCCGTTAGTCAGTTAGCTATGGCACTGCTGGATATGGAGTTACAGGGCTTTATCCGCTCGTTGCCGGGTAAAACTTATGCCGTTAATTAAAGCTTGGGGTTATCGTAGTAGGTGAGTTTGCCCGAATCTTCGTAGATCTCCTGCCAGCTATCCAGGTCAAATTCTATAAGTGCTACTGTTCCCGGCGGCACTTCTTTTAGGGCACTGCTTAGGGTATACAACACTTGCGCAACGGCCGGGTTATGGCCTACAAGGGCTATGAAATCCTGATCGGCCGGCAGTTCGCTTATCACGCGGAGCAGGGTACTTTCGCCTGCCTCATATATATCTTTAATGATAGTGGATTCGTTCAGCTTCAGCGTATCAGTAAAAATATTGGCGGTAGTATGCGTGCGTAAAGCCGGGCTGGTAACAAACGCTTGTGGTATAATGCCTTTTTCCAGCAAGTGCTGCGCCATGGCTTCGGCTCCTTTTACGCCTTTATCGGTTAAGGGGCGTTCAAAATCGGTATAGCCGCTTTCTTGTGTGGCTTTGGCATGGCGTATTAGCAGGAGCTTTTTCATATAGGTTTACAAGTATAGGGATAAGACAAACAAAAACTGAACCTGTTTTATGTTTGGCTTTATTTAACCACAGAGTTCGCAGAGATATGCGCAGAGGTTCGCAGAGCTTGTAATGTGTATATTTTATCACGTAAAGGCACTAAGCCCGCAAAGAAAAAGATCAAAAAACTTTGCGCCTTGGCGTCTTTGCGTGAAGTTAAATTGAATTTTCTCCCTCTTTCACCAATTTGCAAATCTCTCTGTGAACCTCCGCGTTTTCTCTCTGTGGTTAAATTGGGTAATTTCTTATTGATTTTTTAAGAAGAGATACTCCTTAAACTCAGAATGTAACGCCAACACTCACACCCAACACCCGGTTTTTACTTTTTACACTTGCATTATTTACAATGTTTGCTAAGCCCAAATCGTAATTTACGCCGATTAAAAAACCCGTGTTAAAGCGCAAGCCGGCAATGCCCTGTGCGCCATAGTCCATTCTTTTTAGCTGGCCGCTGTATTGGCCAAAGCTTAAATTGGTAGTTGATGGAGTACCGCCGTTATTAGAGCTTTCTACCTTGCCCGATAACCCGTAAGCTGCGTAGGGGCCTGCGCCAATATATAGTTTGCCAAAACCGGCCGGTACATTAATTACAAAATTTACAGGCAATTGCAGATAACGCAAATTAAGCGAACTGGAAATACCGGAGTTTGTCTTGCTTTTAGAGCCTTTGCCGGTGTAAAACAATCCGGGCTGTATAGCTACGCCATCGCCGGCAAACTCCAGGAACGCGCCAACCGAAAAGGATGTTAAGGTGCCCGATGTAGAAGTGCCGCCGGAGCCATCGCTACCGGAAATTTGTGCAAAGTTTAAACCGCCTTTTAAGCCCGCAGTAGGTACCTGAGCAAATGCGCAAAATGATAAAGTGGCAAATGCCAAAGAAAGTAATAGTTTTTTCATGTGTGATATTGGTTAAGGTAAAATTTAGATAAAACAAAAAGAGGAACGATGAAGCTCCCCCTTTTGTTGTTTAAGTGTTTTCTTAGAATGTGTAACCTATCGAAAATCCTAAAACACGGTTCCTTGTTGAAATTGAACTATCGTTGGTAATGTTTGATAATCCAAGGTCGTAATTAATACCCAGTAAAAGGCCTGTTTTCAGATGGATGCCCGCAATGCCATTTAAACCTAAGTCGGTTCTTTTTACATCGTCTGGGCCATCTCCAAAAGTGCCGTCTATGGTTACACCCGAGGCATCTTTTCCTTTAGCAGATAAGCCATAAGCCGCGTAAGGTCCGGCACCAAAGAAAATGTCGCCTACAACTATCGGAGCATGGTAAACAAAATTTACCGGCACCTGCAGGTAATTTAAACGGATGGTGTTGCCATTGCCGTCGCTGCCACCTTTGCCTGTATAGTATAAACCCGGTTGTAGTGAAACTGCGCCAAGTTTAAAATCAACAAAAGCGCCGGCTGAAAACGAAGTTACCGATTCAGTCGATGCTGAGATGTTGCCGGCTGAAGCGTTAAGTTTGGCAATGTTTACACCGCCTTTAATGCCGATCTGAGGAATTTGTGCGAAGGCCGATGTTGCTGCTACGGCCACTAACGCTAAGGAAAGTAGTACTTTTTTCATAATATGTGAGTAAGATTTATTGTTGGACAAAACTAAGTAATAAAAGATTAATTACTTCACAGATTATTTTTAGCGGGCGTTCACAAACGATGTGATAGGTGCTTCGGGCATATCGTTCATGCATTTAAAATGCCCGAGCGGGCATTTTTCTAAACCGAATTTAGAGCAGGGGCGGCAGCTGATATCGGTGCCGGCGACCAAAACATCCTTCACCATGTAGGGCTGTACACCCAACAATTCGGGCACCGTGCCTCCCCAAACAGATACAATGGGCCTATCGAAAGCCTCGGCAATATGGGTAAGCCCGGTATCGAAGCCAATTATGCTTTGGGCTTTGGATACCAGGAAGACCGATTCGTCCAGCGAGGTTATCCCGCAGGCATTATACACTTTTTTGCCGAGTGCTGTGGCAACTTCGTTGCCGTTGGCCTGTACATCTTTACCGCCTAAAAGCACCACCGGCAGATTCAAATCGCGGCAGATGTTGACGATCTTATAGTTGGGCAGGCGTTTGGTAAAATGCGTAGCACCGATAACAAAAGCCACAAAGCCCTGCTGATGGCTGGCGGGTAATAGCTTTTCTAACCGATGTTCGCCCACATGGTAATCAATAGGTTTACCATCGTTTTTCACGCCTAATGGCGCGGCCGCTTCCAGGTATCGTTCTACCAAATGCGTTGTTGGCACCAGTTGTTTACGCAGTTTAAGGCTGAGCCATTTGCGCACTATGTGCTTTTTATAGGTGGAAGACTTAATGCCCGTGCGCAGTTTGATGATGGCGGTGCGCAAGTTGTTGTGCAGGTCAACAATATAGTCGTATTGTTCGGCCTTTATATCGGCAATGGTTTCGGCCAGTGTGGGCTTCAGCAGCAGCAGCTTATCAAGATAGGGGTTATTATTGTAAATATATTGGAAGGCCGGCTTGGTTAAAAAATGCACTTCGGCATTGGGTACCTGCTGTTTCAGGCAGCGCACCACAGGGGTAGTATATATAATATCACCCATCGAGCTGAAGCGGATAACCAATATCTTCATGCGGTAAAGATACTCTGTTAAGTGGTTTGCGCGCGTATTTTGTTGATGATAGAGGTTGATGAGTAGCCCTCTACCAGCGTAATGGTTTTTACTTCGCCGCCGTTGGCTAATACTTCTTTGGCGCCGGCAATATTTTCTACGGTGTAATCTGCACCTTTTACCAGTATATCGGGCATTAGGGTAACAATCAAATCGCGCGGGGTATCTTCTTCAAAAAGTACAATCCCATCCACAAAAAACAGAGCGGCCAGCAGCGCAGCACGGTTGTTTTGGTCGTTCACGGGGCGGCTTTCACCCTTCAGGCGCTTTACCGATGCATCAGCATTTAGTCCGATCACCAGTTTATCGCCCAGTTCGGCAGCTTTTGCCATATAGGTGATGTGCCCCAAATGCAACAGATCGAACACGCCATTGGTGAACACAATTTTTTTGCCCTCCGCCTTCCATGCCTGTATGCGGGCCGTGAGGGTAGGCGTATCGGTTATTTTTTCTAAAAGCGTTTGCTCGAGGTTGTTGCGCATGGGGAACGTTGTATTTCTTCTAATTACCTCCTTGGGGAGGGGTGCGGCTGCCCGCGCGTAAATGCAGGGAGGGGTTTATACGTTATGCATAGCGGCGAAACCCCTCCCCGCCACTTCACAAAGCCCTCACACCCCTCCCAAGGGAGGGAGTTTGGCTTCGTTCTGTAGCGATGGGTTTGAAACCCATCGCTATGGTGTATCACTTCGGTTTCTTCTTTTCAAAAACCGTGGTTATCTCTTCCAAAGATAGCGCATTCAGGCACATATCTTTACTTAAGCCACCCTTGCGGGCAACATTTACGCCGTATTCCATATCTAAAAAGCCGCTGTTGCGGTGGGCATCGGGGTTAATGGATAGCATTACGCCTTTTTCCAGTGCGTATTGGTGCCAGCGCCAATCCAGGTCGAGGCGGAGCGGGTTGGCGTTTATTTCTATCACCACGTTATTGGCGGCACAGGCATCTATCACCTTTTTATGGTCGATGTCGTACCCACGGCGGCTGAGCAACAACCTGCCGGTTGGGTGGCCAAGTATAGTGGTGTAAGGGTTTTCGATAGCTTTTATCAACCGGGCGGTAGCTTTATCTTCCGCCATTTTAAGGTTGGAGTGTACCGAGGCTACAATGAAGTCAAAGCGCTGCAGTATCTCGTCGGGGTAATCCAGTGAACCATCGCCCAATATGTCCGATTCTATGCCTTTAAATATGTGGAAATTCTCCAGTTTTTTGTTCAGCGCATCTATCTCCTCGTGTTGCTGCAGCACGCGCTCGATGCTTAAGCCTTTGGCATACACGGCGCTTTTGCTGTGGTCGCACATACCCAGGTATTGCAGTTTTAGATCGTCGCGGCAGTATAGGGCCATTTCTTCAATGGTGTTTACGCCGTCGCTCCAGGTGCTGTGGTTGTGCAGGGTGCCCTTTAAGTCGTGGTAGGTAATAAGGGTTGGCAACTGGTTATTATTAGCGCGTTGTATAAACATTTCGCCTTCGCGTAGTTCAGGGGGGATCCAGCTCAGGTTGGCTTTTTCGTATATTAATTCCTCGCTCGATGGCAGGTCCACACTATTGCTGATACGTTTCATCACAGCATCCACATGCGCTTCGTCGCCGGTGTGGATAAACAATTGATTATAGTAATCGGCTTTTTGCACACATATAATATCTACCAGCAGCCCGTTTTTTAGTTCGCCGCTAATATGGTCGCCATTCAGGGCAACGTTTTGCAGTATTTGCGAGTTGGCCAACGAATCAAAAGCTATCTGCTGGTTTATGCTGCCTATAACGATAACCAATTCGGTAATAATATCATTCATACGGCGGAACTCGCCGGCAAAATGCTTAAGCGCATCGGGGAAAATACCCTTTATCTCGTCCATCAGCAGTTTGGCTTCTTCCTCTATCTGTGCGTATAGGAATTTGCCATTCCCCGCCATCCTGAACTCGATAACCTTGCGGATATCTTCCTGTGTTTTCAAGCCGAAACCTTTGGCTTCTATCAGACGGTTCTCGTTGCAGGCATAGTAAAGTTCACCAATGTTCTCTATGCCGAGCTCTTTCCAAATAATGCCCACTTTCTTAGCGCCGATGCCTTTAATGTGCATCATCTCTACAATGCCTTCGGGTGTTTTATCCAGCATTTCCTGTAGTTCGGCCATGGTGCCGGTTTCCAGCAGTTCGGCAATTTTGGCGGCGAGGCTTTTGCCAATGCCATCTATTTTTTCCAGTTCGGCAACGGTTTTACCGGCAAGAGGGAAGGGGAGTTTATCAACTTTGAAGGCCGCGTTAGCTACCGATTTCGTTTTGAAGGGGTTAACATCGTGCAATTCCATCAATTGCGAAAGCAGGCGAAGCGTACGGGAAATGGGCTTGTTTTCCATAAATTGGTTTGCGGTAAAAATACAAAAGGCGGGGGCAAAAATGCCTTTTATTATTGAACAACATTATTTAAAGAGTGTTTTTTTAACCGCAGCGTGCGCGGAGTTTTACGCAGTGCTTGCAAACCTAAAATTGAGTGAACACGAATTTTCTCTAATTAAGCGAATTTTTAGCTGCATTAATATGCTGTAGATTTTTGATAAACGATTTGTGTAATTCGTCCTTTTCGAGAAAATTCGTGTTCACTCAAATCAGCGTAAGAGTAATTCGTATTAAATAAGAAAAGCCACCCTTTCAAGTGGCTTCCGTTCTAATCAAAATATGTAAACACAAAATTATTTTATCTCTACGGTGTAGGGCAGGCGGGCTTGGGGGGTACGCATTAGCTGTGTTACGCCTTTTATCTGCTCGTAGTATTTGTAGTTTTCGCCCAATTCGGCTTTTATAAAGTGTGCTTTAACCTCGGCAGATAGTCCCTGGCTCAACTTGCTGAACGGGCTTTTTTGCTCGGGGTAGTTTACCAATCGGTATTCTTTTATCCCCGCTTTTTTAGCGGCCGATTCAATAGCATCGCTCATGTTGCCCAGCTTATCTACCAGGCCATTCTTTAAGGCTTGTTCGCCTGTCCACACGCGGCCCTGGCCTATCGAGTTGATGTATGCCTGCGTTTTTTTGCGGCCATCGGCAACAGCTTTGGTGAAGGTATCGTATCCGCGGTTTATGCTTTTTTGCAGCAATGCGCGTTCTTCTGGGGTAAGCGGGCGGCTCACATCGCCCAAATCGGCATACTTGCCTGTTTTTACGCCATCGAAAGTAATGCCCAGTTTGTCGTTAAAAAACTTCTGCATGTTCGGCAATACGGCAAAAATACCTATCGAGCCGGTAATGGTATTGGGTTCGGCATAAATGCTATCTGCCGCGCAGGCAATATAGTACCCGCCCGATGCTGCAACATCGCCCATAGATACAATAATAGGCTTCACCTTTTTGGTGAGCGATACCTCGCGCCATATCACATCAGATGCCATCGAGCTACCGCCCGGTGAGTTTACGCGTAACACAACGGCCTTTACCTTATCGTCTGTACGGGCCTTGCGGATAGCTCTTGATATTCTTTCGGAGCCAATGCTGTTATCGTCGCCGTCGCCTCCGCTAATTTCGCCGGTGGCATAAATTACGGCTATGCGGTTTTTCGAACTTGAATTTTTCTCGGCATCCTTATCGGTGCTGTCCTCATCGTCGGAAGCGCTTTTTATATAATCGGCCACTTCAACGCTTTTCAGGTTGTCTTTTTCTTTTACATCGGTACGGCCTTTCAGGTCGCTCAATATTTCGTCTTTATATTTCAGCCCGTCAATCAGTTTATATTTTAAAGCATCTTCGGGTTCTTGTATCAACCCGTTATTGGCATAATTGAATAACGAATCTTTATTGATATGGCGGCTTGCGCTAATGCCCGTTAAGAAATGATCATACATCGACCCTAAGTACGATGTAACCTGCTCGCGGTTGGCATCGCTCATTTTGGTTAAAAAGTAAGGTTCCACAGCGCTTTTGTAAGTACCCACTTTAATGATCTGCGCTTCTATACCCAATTTATCCAATGCACCTTTCAGGAAGGTAACATCCGAACTAAAACCCTTAAACTCGATGATGCCCTTTGGGTTGATGTATATTTTATCGGCTACCGAAGCCAGGTAGTAAAAGCCCTGAGTATAAATTTCGGAGTAGGCCACAATAAATTTGCCCGACTTTTTAAAGTCTATCAATGCATTACGCAGCTCTTCGGTAGTGGCCTGGCCCTGCATCATGTAGCTTTCATCTAAAAAGATGCCTTTAATGTGGCTATCGGTTTTTGCTTTCCTGATGCCGGCCAAAAGGTCGTTCAGTCCAACCGATTTATCTTCATCTAACCCTAAAAAGCTTAGTCCGCGGAATGGCTTTACGGCAGTACGCTCGGTAATGGGGTAGTCTATCTTCATATAAAGGATAGAGTTAGAATCCACCGCTGGTCCGTTGTCCGATCCGGCAGAGCTGATAATAACCCCAACCAACAAAGCGAATACTACCAACAGGAATATACCCGAAAGGATAAAGCCAACAAACGAGGCCAGTACAAATTTGAAAAATTGTTTCATTAAGTATTACAGATCGTTTTTATACACAAATTTACTAAATAGGGCTCGGTTTATTTTTATTAAGAGCGGCTTATACGATATTTGTTACAACATGATAACCGTTTTTTTACTACTGGGTACAAACCTTGGCAACAGGCAAATGTTTTTGCAGCAAGCCATCGAAAGTATTGAAAAGCAGATAGCCCCGGTACAGCAAGTATCATCTATTTACGAAACCCAATCGTGGGGTAAAACAGATGAGCCCGATTACCTTAACCAGGTGGTAATGCTGCAAACCAATATGCCCGCGCGGCAGGTGCTAACTACCATATTGGATATCGAGGCGCAAATGGGCCGTAAGCGCGAGGTAAAGTGGGGCGCGCGCACCATTGATATTGATATTTTGTTTTACGGTAGCGAAGTGATAGAAGAGGAGGGGCTTGTAGTGCCGCACCCACAGCTACAAAACAGGCGTTTTACGCTGGAGCCGCTGGCCGAAATTGCGCCCGCTTTTGTGCACCCACTGTTAAATGAAAATATTTTAACGCTTAAAAACGAGCTGAAAGATAGCTTGATAGTAAAAAAATTATACATTTGAACTATATAAACCTTTATAATGGATATTCCTGCAGAAGACCTCGATCTTAGTTTTTTATACGAAATAGCTGATGGCAGCGAAGACTTTATTGTTGACTCGATTGCCATGTTTTTAGACCAAACGCCTCAACTGCTTGGCGGCATAGCCACGGCAATTAACGCGCAGGATTGGGCGCTTGCGGGCCAAACGGCACATAAATTAAAACCCAACCTTGGCTTTTTTGGTATGCCCTGGAGCCAGGCCACTATACAAGAAGTGGAGATAGCCTGCAAACACGGCGGCGAAAACCCTGCCGAGATCATTGAAAAGTTTAATGCAATTACACAAGTAGTAAACAGGAACCTGATTGAGCTTAACCGCATAAAAATAGAGAAGGAAGCTAATTTGTAATTAAGCGGAAAGCTTAAAGATTTTAGAAACCGTCTCATTAGTTAAATTATGGGGCGGTTTTTTATTTAAGGCTTTTTATTACCCAATAAAACAAACTAAAAATAGAACATTATGAGAGCAATTAACCCGTGGATAAATTTCAATGGCAATGCCGAAGAAGCATTCACTTTTTACAAGTCGGTTTTTGGTGGCGAGTTTACCAAGATAACCCGTTTTAAAGACTTAGCTGGCCCGGAGTTTCAGATACCCGAAGATGAGGCAGAAAAAATAATGTACATAAGCCTGCCGCTTGGCAAAAACAATATGCTGATAGCCAATGATGTGCCGAGTTTTATGGGGCAGGTAAGCGAGAACGAAAACCGCTCTAAAATATATGTAGGTGCCGAAAGCCGGGAAGAAGCGGAAGAGATTTTTAACGGATTATCGGCAGGTGGTGAGGTAGAAGGCCCTATTGGCGATAGCCCATGGGGTACTTATGCCGGCATGTTCAGGGATAAATACGGTATAGAATGGATAATAGAGTTTGACTCTGCTTTATAACAGGCAATAGCCAAAAACATAAAAAGGCAGCCAAAATGGCTGCCTTTCCTGTTTTATAAATGTCTTTCCGACTTCTCGGTCTTCCGACTTTCGGACTTATTAAGCTACTTCTTCCAGTTTAAAGGTGTAGCTTTCCATAATAAGGTTAGCTAACAGGCTTTTGCAGGCCTGGTCAACTTTTTCGCTGGCGGCTTCAGTGCTCTCTGCCTCAATTTCAAGCGAAACGTGTTTGCCAATGCGTACGTTCTGAATTTCGGCTAAGCCTAAGTTCTTCATGCTGCCGGTTACGGCTTTACCTTGCGGGTCAAGAATTTCTTTTTTCGGCATTACATCAATTTCGGCCAGGAATTTTTTCATCGTATTTGTGAATGTGTTTTAGAAGATACTACCCGCAACTTATTTTCTGTGCGAACTGCTGATGATGGTATCGTCGGCAAATTTTAATTGAATTAACGATAGGGTGATATACATTACTATAACCACCGGAACTGCCGCAAATTTAAAAAATAGAATGAGTATTGCCGAAAACAGCAGCAATAAATAACGGTAAAAGTTTTTATTGAAATCGGTGTTCTTGAATTTGAGCGACATCAGCGGTATTTCGGCCACTAACAATATACACATTACAATAATAAAGCTGATTAGTCCGTAGGGATTAAGTATCACACGGTCTAAGCCATCGTATTGCTGTAGTATAAGCGGAAACGAAGCTATCAGGATAGCATTTGCCGGGGTAGGCAGCCCTATAAAGCTCTCGGCCTGGCGGGTATCGGTGTTAAACTTAGCCAATCTTAATGCCGAGAATACAGGTATCATAAAGGCTATAAAGTTGAGCCAGGTGCTGATGCCTGTTTGTGGTGCCTGTAGCAGCAATTCGTACATAATGGCTGCCGGCAAAAAGCCAAAGCTTACCATATCCGCCAGCGAATCCAAATCGCGGCCTATACACGATACCGAGTTGAGCACCCTTGAGGCAAAGCCATCAAAAAAATCGAATATCGCCGCCAGGAAAATAGCGTACGACGCTACCACCAGGTTATCCTGAAATGCGAACACAATGCCCACACAGCCGCTAAACAGGTTAGCGCAGGTAATTGCGTTCGGAAGATGTTTTTTTACTCGCCTCCTCATATCGGGTATGAAGGTATCAATAATTTTACCAAAAGTATGCAGTTATCTATTAAGCTTGTGCTAAATAATAACTGCATAACTATAAAAATATTATGAATTCATGGAGATGAGGAACTCTTCGTTGGTTTTTGTACCTCTGATTTGTGCCTGTAAAAACTCCATACTCTCCTGCGAATTCATATCGGCAAGGTGGTTGCGTAGTATCCAGATGCGTTGAAGCGTTTCGCGGTCGAGCAGCAAGTCGTCGCGGCGGGTGCTCGATGCAGTGATATCAATAGCCGGGAATATACGTTTGTTTGATAGTTTACGATCCAACTGAAGCTCCATGTTACCGGTACCTTTAAACTCTTCAAAGATAACCTCATCCATTTTAGAGCCGGTTTCGGTAAGGGCCGTTGCTATGATGGTAAGCGAGCCACCATCCTCAATGTTACGTGCCGCACCAAAAAAGCGTTTTGGTTTGTGCAGTGCGTTAGCGTCCACACCACCCGATAATATTTTACCCGATGCAGGCGCAACAGTGTTATAAGCACGTGCCAAACGGGTGATCGAATCGAGCAGGATAACCACATCGTGGCCGCACTCTACCATGCGTTTTGCTTTCTCCAATACAATGTTGGCAATTTTTACGTGGCGCTCGGCCGGCTCATCAAAGGTTGATGATACTACCTCGGCGCGTACGCTGCGGGCCATATCAGTTACCTCCTCAGGGCGCTCATCAATCAGCAGGATGATCAGGTATACTTCCGGGTGGTTTTTGGCAATAGCGTTGGCCACATCCTTCAATAACATGGTTTTACCTGTTTTTGGCTGCGCTACAATTAAACCACGCTGGCCTTTACCAATAGGCGAGAACAGGTCCATTATACGGGTAGAGTAATTACCCGGATCAGTGAATAGGCTCAATTTCTCTGAAGGGAAAAGCGGGGTAAGGTGATCGAAAGGAACACGGTCGCGCACTTCGGCAGGTATACGGCCGTTAATGGCCTCTACACGCACCAGCGGGAAGTATTTCTCGCCCTCTTTTGGCGGGCGAATGCTGCCACGTACGGTATCGCCGGTTTTTAGGCCGAACAGCTTTATCTGCGATTGCGATACATATATATCATCCGGAGATGTTAAGTAGTTATAGTCTGACGAGCGAAGGAAGCCATAGCCATCGGGCATAATTTCCAATACGCCTTCGTTTACAATAACGTTATCAAAATCAAGGTTTATAGCAACTTCCTGTGCTTTTTGTTGCTGCTGGTTGCCATTGCCATTACCGTTGTTTTTTTCGCGGCGCTCAAATTTTTGCGGGCGGTTTTCGGTAGGGGCGGGTTCCGGCTGGCCGGCTTGCACTTCTTCGGCTTCAGCTACTACAGGGGCCGGGGCAGCATCTTCTTGAGATTGCTCGTCTTCAACCTGGTCAAATAAGTTGGTATCAGTTAAAGGTACTTGTGGTTTTGTATCGGCTTTGCCTTTTACAACACGGGTCCTTTTGCGTGGTTTGTCGCCGGCTTCTGCAGGTGCATCGGCGTCAGAAGTTTTAGGGGCGTAATTGTTTTCTACTGTGCTTTGTTGCAGCCGGGCGGCTTCTATTAATTGCTGTTGTTCAACTATGGCAGTAATAAGGGGGGCTTTACGCAGCTCGTCTGCGTTTGCAATACCCAAAGCTTTAGCAATATCGCGCAACTCCGAAACGAGTTTGTCGTTCAATTCTATGGTATCAGACATGATATGAATTATAGTTCAAAAGGATTTTTAAGATGAAAGATTGTTGTGTGACCCTGCGTATGCAATATTTAAGCCAGGTAAGTATCAGAAATAACGACGTGGGATAAAAATTGTTTCTTGTGTGCAAGAAAATGCAGGGGATAACGATGCAATTTTAATGAAATATTCTTGAAATGCAAATTTAATAAAAAAATAACGTGGTTCGCTTATTTTTTTGGATTTTTGGCATCAAATAAATTATCCTGCATGATATCGCGCCAGCAATTAATAGATCAGATCAAACAGAAGAAGAGTTTTTTATGTGTAGGATTAGATACAGATGTAGATAAAATTCCCGATTTCCTGAAAGAATACCCCGACCCGGCATTCGAATTTAATAAAAGGATAATCGACGCTACTAAGGACCTCTGCATCGCTTACAAACCCAACGCCGCCTTTTACGAAAGCCGCGGACTGAAAGGCCTGCAAAGCCTCATCTCTACCTACGAATACTTGCCGAAGGAATGCTTAAGCATTATAGATGCCAAGCGCGGCGACATAGGCAATACCTCTGATAACTACGCCAAAGCCTTTTTCAATGAAGAGCAAAGCGGGATGGGCTTTGATGCCATAACTGTAACCCCATATATGGGTAACGATAGCGTTACACCGTACCTGAAATATGAAGGCAAATGGATCATCATTTTGGCACTCACCTCATCGGTAGGGAGTAAAGATTTCCAGTACTTAGATACCGGCGACGGTTACCTGTACGAAAACGTGATAAAAAAAGCCAATACATGGGCCGGTGCCGATAGGTTGATGTTTGTGGTTGGCGCTACCAAAAGCACTGAGTTTACCAATATACGCCAATACGCACCCGACAGCTTCTTGCTGGTACCCGGCGTTGGCGCACAAGGCGGAAGCTTAGAGGAAGTGTGCAAATACGGTATCACTAAAGATTGCGGCCTTATTGTAAACGCATCGCGCTCCATCATATACGCAAGTAATGGTGAAGATTTTGCCGAAGCCGCCCGTGCCGAAGCGCTTAGCCTGCAACAGCAGATGCAGGTTGAATTGGAGAAGGCGGGGATAATATAGCGTTTAGAGGTTTGTTGAATAGAGGTTAGTTAGGTAGCCTTTCATTGCACAGCCGCCGTAGAGACGCGATACTGCACATAGGAGACGCGAAGTATCGCGTCTCTACATGTTTTTTTCTTTGCGCCTCTGCGCCTTTGCGTGAAATTCATTAAAAAAACTAACCTTTAACCTCAAATCTCTAACCTCAATTCCCTAAATTACAGCCTCAACAATTGCTGTAATATGAAAATACACTTTACGCTGCTTTTTACCGCCTCGCTGGCAACCTCCGTTTTCGCGCAAAACGATAAAAACCCATTTCAACCGACAGACTTTTATAAGATACCCAGCATAAGCGATCCGGAGGTTTCGCCCGACGGTAAATGGGTAGCTTATGGCGTTTCTACGGTTGATACGGCAAAAGATAAGCGCGTATCGCACCTGTGGATGCAGAGTTGGGATGGCAAAACATCTATTCAACTCACCCATGGCGAACAGGCGGCATCTACGGCACGCTGGAGCCCGGATGGTAAGTATTTATCTTTTTTATCGGGCCGCGAATCGAAGAATGGCTCGCAGCTTTGGTTGTTGGACCGCCGCGGTGGCGAAGCTCAAAAGCTAACTGATATAAAAGGCGACCTGGGGGACTATGAATGGAGCCCCGATGGCAGCAAAATAGTGATGGTAATTGGCGACCCCGAAAACAAAGGCAAGGAAGCGCCAAAAACGCCAAAGCCAATAGTGGTAGACCGTTATCATTTTAAGCAGGATTACCAGGGCTACTTAGAGCACGACCATAACCATTTGTATATATTCAATATTGGGAGCAAAAAGTTAGATACCGTAACCACCGGTAATTTTGATGAGCGCTCGCCATCGTGGAGCCCGGATGGTAAAAGCATTGTGTTTGTAAGCAACCACGATGCCGACCCCGACCGCAGCGAGAATACCGATATTTTTGTAGTTGAGGCAAAAGCAAAGGGTGCTGTAAAACAATTAACTACCTGGAAAGGGCACGATGTAAACCCACAGTGGAGCCCGGATGGCAAGCAAATTGCCTACCTGCGCCAGGACAGCGAAGGGTACAATATGTACGATGAGAACATATTATGCCTGATGAATGCCGATGGCAGCAATAATAAAATGCTGACCAAAGAAATAGACCGCCCGGCTGATAGCCCCGCCTGGAGCAAAGACGGCAAAAGCATTGCTTTTTTAGTAGATGACGACCGCGAGCGTTACGCGGCTACTTACACACTTGCCACCAAAAAGATCGACATTGTGAAAGCCACCCGCGGCAAAGTAAACCTGAACGATATTGCCGCCCAAAGTGCTGGCAATTGGGTAATAAGCCTGAGCGACCCATACACGCCTTTTGAAGTTTATGCTTTAGAAAGTGGTAAACTTCGCCGCTTAACTTTTCATCAGCAGGAGTGGTTGAGCAAGGTTACGTTGGCGCAGGTTACAGGCTTCACTTCTACCAGTAGCGATGGTACCAAAGTATCGGGCGTGTTGTACCGCCCGGATAGCACAAGTAAAAAGAAGATGCCATTCATTCTGTTTGTACACGGCGGACCGGTAGGGCAGGACGATTACAGCTGGGATGGTACCTGCCAGGTATTGGCCAGTGCCGGTTACGCTGTTGCGGCGGTTAACTATCGCGGCAGCTCGGGCAGGGGGATTGAATATACTAAAGTAATAGCTGCCGACTGGGGCAACAAAGAAGTAATAGATCTGCATGGCGCAGTTGACTACCTGGTGAAAGAAGGTATAGCCGACCCCGACAGGCTTGGCGTAGGCGGATGGAGCTATGGCGGTATCACTACGGACTTTTTGATAGCCAGCGATACCCGCTTTAAAGCAGCGGCCAGTGGCGCGGGGAGTGCCTTGCAAATAGCCAATTACGGCATCGACCAGTACATCCTGCAATATGATAACGAACTGGGCCAACCCTGGAAGAATATAGATGTTTACAACAAAATATCGTACCCCTTCCTGCATGCCGACAGGATAAAAACTCCGGTGCTGTTCATGTCGGGTTTGAAGGATTTTAACGTGCCAACTGCCGGCAGCGAACAGATGTACCAGGCGCTAAAATCGCAGGGTGTAGATACCGAACTGATACTATACCCTAACCAAAACCATGGTATCAGCATACCCAGCTACCAGGTAGATAGGGTAGATCGGTATATTAAATGGTATGATAAGTATTTGAAAAAGTAGAGGTTAGGTGTTGTTGTGGCTATTTAACCACAGAGAACACAGAGGTTACGCGGAGTTTCGCAGAGGGTTTTGCATGGTAGCGAACCTCTACAAAACGTCATGCCGAATTTATTTCGGTACCCCACATGTCAGGTAGCGTTCGTGCTAAGCTGCTAAGCATTGTAGCTTGTATGATGGGGTGCTGGAAAGATTTCAGCATGACGTTTTTGTTTGGTATTCACCCCCCTTAACCACAATATAGGCTCCGCGAATCTCCGCGTAACCTCTGCAAACTCTGCGGTTAATAAATATAAAATTATATTTTCAATATATTTTGAAAATTCAGAATTGTAATTACATTTGTCGTGTTAAATTATAAACGCGATGGATAAAGTATTAACCTATCAATTATTGCAGCTGGCAGGTTTGGCGCAGATAGTGCTGGCTGTGGCGAGCGTGTTCATTCCCAAAGTATTGGGTTGGAACGGCGAACTGGCGAAGTTGAAAACCGTTGTAAAGCAAATGGTTTGGGTGCATGGGGCATACATTTTAGTAATA
This sequence comes from Mucilaginibacter pedocola, assembly GCF_002013915.1. GTDB lineage: Bacteria > Bacteroidota > Bacteroidia > Sphingobacteriales > Sphingobacteriaceae > Mucilaginibacter > Mucilaginibacter pedocola. The sequence goes on along the minus strand of NZ_MBTF01000038.1, from coordinate 281,890 downwards.
AACCTATGCCTGGGGCTGGTAACGTTCTTTGCGGTCGGTGATTTGCTCGATGGGTCCCGACTGGCGGCGCTGCTTACCGGTTTTATTGCCGTATATTGGATATCGAGAGTGCTTTGCCAGTTCTTTTATTTCGACAGGAGCGCATTCCCTAAAGGTGGGTTTAATTTGTTGGCAGAGGTGTTGCTGACCACGCTTTTCATAGCGCTTAGCCTGATCTATAGTTGGGTGTTTTATTTAAACTTGCAAGTATTATGAAAGCACAATTGTTTACAGACCTTGGTTATTTCGCTTTTTCCAATTTGTCTATTGTGCTGGCAGGGTATGCCTTTATAAGGCGGCGATTGATATTTGCAGCTTGGGTATTGCTTGCTGCAAGCATTGTTGCGGTGTATCTCACCTTTGTTAACTATCACCCCATCCTACAAATGTTGGCCATTATTGCTACAACATTCAACGGGATGAAGGTTATTGCCGTAGCGGAAGGCTACAAAAATAAACCGCTTACACTTACTTACAAGCAATGGCTTACTTACGCTATTGGCTGGGTGGGGATGCGTGCACAACCCTTCGAAACCTTAGGCAAACCCGCATTACCGGGCGGTCGGGACATGGTGGTGTTTGGTATCAGCCGAATCGTATTTGGCGGTTTGTTGCTATTGGCTGCCCATGGTATAGTGGCTTTACGTTTAGCTGCATCGCTTACCTACGTATTGGTAACGCCCGTATTATTGGTAGGCTTAAGCCTTATCCTGCATTTTGGTTTCCTGAGCATCAGCGCCGGTATGTGGCGTTTCTCGGGCGTGAACACCTACTATCTGTTCCGCCAACCCGCAAAAGCGCTCAGCCTAACTGAGCTTTGGAGCAAACGCTGGAATATTGCATTCAGCGAAATGACTTCTGTTGCCATCTTCCGTCCGCTCCGTAAAAGGGTAGGGACACCGGTTGCGCTGATGATATCTTTTATCTTCTCGGGCTTCCTGCACGAGTTGGCGCTAAGCCTCCCTGTAAATGCGGGTTACGGCTTGCCCACTTTGTATTTTGCCATACAGGGGGCATTAGTGATCGCCGAACGGTCTATGCAAAGCCGGGGAATTACCTTATTGCAGAATAAATTAGTTGCTCGTGTTTGGGTTTTCTTTTGGTTGATTGTGCCGATGCCCTTGTTGTTTCACGAGCAGTTTATAAAGCAGGTGGTTTGGCCTTTAGCCGGACTATAGTCGTTATTAACCACGGAGTTCGCAGAGATTTCACGGAGATCCGCAGAGAGATTTGCAAATTGGTGAAAGAGAGAGAAATTTCAATTTAATTTCATGCAAAGACGCCAAGGCGCAAAGTTTTTTAATTTTTTCTTTGCGGCTTGGCGTCTTGGCGTGATAAAATAACCGCATTACAGGCTCTGTGAATCTCTGTGTAAAACTCTGCGCCCTCCGCGTTTAAATAGCCGATTTGTGATTTACGGCTTTAGTTGCCCTTCTATCGAATCATCTAACGTTTTACCTATCGCAGCGCCTACCAGTTGTTTTACAAAGGCTATGGCGTTGCCGTGTTTGTTATCCCAATAATAGCCTTGTGTTGGGCTTACTTTTATTACGGATATGCGCGGATCATCAACGCCTTCGGTGAACCATACTTTTAATACCGGCTCCCATAATTCTTTTATTTTTTCTTTGTCTTCGGTTATTTCGGCTATGCCATAAATGTTCAGGAAGTCGGAGTATTTTGATCCCTGGAACAACAGCTGCACCATTGGGTCGGACTTTATCTCGGCGTTTTTGTGGCTGTCGTTAGCGCTCAGGAACCACAGGTCGCCGTTATCATCTATCTTTTGGGGCGCCATAGGGCGAGTAGAAAAAGGTAGCCCCGTGCGGATATTACTGCAGAAGAAGCAGCTGCTGCCTTCTGCCATTTCCTTCAGTTTCTTCCAGGCTTCGTTGCCTTCCAGGTTCTCAAAATTATGTTCGGGTTGTTGTTGGTTAATGCTGTCCATAATAGGTTTTGTATATTAAAATGATAATATATTAACCTGCGAGAAATTGGATTGTTTTCCAAAATTGTCATATCGAGGGAAGCGAAGCGACGAGATATCTTGTTCAGTTAAGTATGAACGCTAATGCATTAACGCATGCATTGTGGATTTGCATGGTGCCTTTGCATATTGAACAAGTTCTCTCCTCGCCCCTGCGCACACTATCCATTCCGCTCGTTCGAGATGACATGGTGGAGAAACGATGCTCATCGTCTACACAAAACTTACCTTCCGCTCCGGAAACCTGCTCGCGTAGCCCGTTACGATGTTTTTGATATAGTCATTCCCCGGATATGGGGTGAGGTAGTTTTTGAGTTGCTGTATGTTATTAGCCTCGAAGTAGTGGGAGATATAGCCCATACCATAAAAACGACCTTCTTCTATCAGGATGCAGCTGTGCTCATCATCAGTTCGGCCTTCATCGCGGATGGCGAAGGTGGGGAGGGCTTTTTTAAGTTCGTCTATAGCGGCTTCTACTTTTAGGTTATATTCTTCGGGTGCTTCCTGCCCGTCGCAGGCGCAGCCGGTGGTGCTATTGCCGGTGCAGGGCTGGTCGTTCTTTTGCACGAAGCACATTTTGGGGCACAGCCCGAAGGTTTCTATCAGCTTATTGAGCAGGTTATAGCCCTCCAGTAACGAATTACAGGCGTACACCGATGGCATGTGTTTGCGGTGCTTATCAACCGCCAGGCGCATATAGCCGCGTTGGTCCTCATAGGCGTAAAGGCCGTAGGTATTCTCGAAGCGTTTGAGCGAGCGGTTGTACTTGGGCCAAAGGCGTTTTATTTCTACGGCTTCCAGCACAAAAGCTATTAGTTCGGTACCGCAAACCTGATGGCTTATGCGGTGGATGCTCTTTAAAAACTCCTGCCGCTGTAAGCCCGGGTTGTTGCCTGTAAAGTGGCTACAAACACGTTTCTTCAGGTTTTTGGCCTTGCCTACGTAAACTACCTTGCCCTTCTCATCATGAAAGTAATACACCCCCGGCGACCAAGGCAGGGCATCTATATCAGCCTTGGGCAGGTTGGCCGGAAGGCGTTGTTCTTTGGATGTAATTTTTAAAGCCTGGCCGATATGATTTTCCTTATCATTCTTCAAATACAGGTTGAACAATTCTGCCGTAGCCTCAGCATCGCCCATGGCGCGGTGGCGGCTATTATTGCTGATGCCAAAGTGGGAGCATAGCTTACCCAAACTGTACGACATAAGCCCCGGCATTATCTTACGCCCCAATCGTACGGTGCAAAGTTTATTAGCATTCAGCTCATACCCTGCGGCATTAAGGTGGTAACGCAGAAAAGAATAATCGAAGTTGACGTTATGGGCCACAAATATCTGCCCTTTCAGCAGGTGAAATATCTCGTGCGCCACATCCTCAAAAAGCGGCGCTTTGGCCACCATCTCGTTGGTAATACCGGTTAAGGCGCGGATATACACCGGGATATCCCGCTGCGGGTTTACCAATGTTTCGAACCGGCGAGTAATTTTTTTACCGTCGTGTATGCAAATAGCTATCTCGGTAATGCCATTTGCACTGGCATGCCCTCCCGTCGTCTCAATATCCACTATGGCGTACATATTTCAAATGTACTATTATTTTGCTAATATATTTAGTTGATTTTGGTTGAAAATAGTTGGAAGGGTTGGAAAGGTTGAAAAAGTTGGAGAGGTTGGAAGGGTTAGAAAAGTTGGAAAGGTTAAAATGTTTCCACTTTGTCATTGCGAGGAGCGGCGTAGGGGGGGAGCGAGAGGGCGACGTGGCAATCTCATAGGACAGTCCCGTCGCGGTGGCTAAACCTTGTATAGTGGAGCGTCCTATGAGATTGCCGCGCTATCGCTCGCAATGACATGTTGGTTAATTAACCAAACAAAAAGCCCGGATAGCATTGCCATCCGGGCTAAAATATTTGTAAAGATTTTCGTCTTTCGGACTTTTCCGACTGCAGACTTCCGACTTTAAACCTACTTCTTCTGCTGAAGTTTCTGTTGCTCGCGCATCATTTCTTCCAGCTTGGCACCGAAGCCGCCTTTTTTCTTTTTGTCTTCAGGCTTCTTTTTGTTTTCCTGTATCTGCGCGTGTATCTTTTTATCATCAACCATAAATTTGATGAGGTATTGCTGCGCGAAGGTGAACATGTTGGCCAGGAAGTAATAGTAGTTCAAACCGGCAGGGTAGCTGTTCAGTGTTACCAGAAATATGATAGGGGTGATGTACCCTATGTATTTCATTTGGCCTGTAGCGCCCGATATCTGGTTGTTGAAATAGGTGTAAATCAACGTAGAGATGGTCATTAGCAAACACATCAAGCTGATGTGGCTAACGCCGAATATTGGCGCGAAGGTGATAACCGAATCGTAAGTAGAAAGGTCGTGCATCCACAGGAAGCTTTCGCCACGCAGTTCAAACAAGCTTGGGAAGAAGCGGAAGAATGCAATCACGATAGGCATTTGTATAACCAATGGCAAGCAACCGCCCAATGGATTTACGCCGGCCTTCTTGTAAAGCTTCAGGTATTCCTGCTGTAGCAGGGTAGGGTTATCCTCGCCCACTTTGGCTTTTATCTCGTCCATCTCCGGCTTTAGCACACGCATTTTAGCCATTGACAGGTACGATTTATAAGTAAGCGGCGATAGTACCAATTTCAGGATAACGGTAAGCGCCAAAATAATTAAACCGTAATTCCAGTTAAGCCCGTTCAGGAAGTTGAAGATAGGCAGGGTGGCAAACTGGTTGATATATTTAAGCGGTCCCCAGCCCAGGTTAACCAATTTTTGCAGGTCGTAACCCTGGTCTTTCAGCGTATTGTAACGGTTAGGGCCGAAGTAGAAAGTAAGCGGTGTTGCACCCAAAGCATCGCGGCCCAAAGCCAGCTCTGCCTTCATTTGTTTTACATCGGTAGTATCGTTAAAATCGGTAGCAACGGCTATGTTAGTTTTGTTGATACCGGTTGGCGCAATAAGCACATTAGAGAAGAAGTGCTGTTTAAAGGCCACCCACTGCATCTTTTTATCGGTGATGGGTTTTGCTTCGTCTTTGGTTTCGCTCAGGTAATCTACCTCGTTATCGGTATTTTTATAATACACGGTAGAGTATTGGCGCTCCATTTTAATATCCTTTTCCTGTTTTTGCAGGCTTGCTGCCCAGTTCAGGTTCAGGGTACCACTGTTGGCAATTACCTGGTCTAACCCAACCGGTTTTACGGTTAGGCCCAGTTTAAAGCCGGTGCCTTTAAGGCTGTATATATAATCGATATACTGCGTAGGGCTGTAGCTTAAGCGCAGGGTTACCGAGGCAGAATCTTTACCGGCAACTTTAAGGCTGGTAGGACTTGGGCTGAAGTAAAGATCGTTGGTGTTGATAACCTTACCCAGCGCGCTGAAATTCAGGCCGAAGCTATTCTTATCGCCATTGAACAATACCAGCGGTTTTTTATCGAAGGTTTTGTAGTTTTTTAGTTGTGCCGAATATACGCGGCCGCCTTTGGTAGAAATTTGCAGGGCAAGCTCGTCGTTCTCAACGGTCACAAACTCTTCTTTACCAACGGTTGCTGCACCGAACGGGCTTTTTAACACGGCCGAATCAACTACGGCGCTCTGTTTTGAGGTGTCGAACTTCGCGGTAGCAGCCTGTTTTACGCCTGCTTTTTTTAGCGAGTCCTGGTGGGCGCGTTCCTGTTCTTTTTTTATGGCCTCTTCGCTGGGCTTCATAAAATAAATAGAGGCACCCATGATGATCATGATCAGGAATAACCCTGTAAACGTATTTCTATCCATTATCTAATATATGGTATTGACCCTTGCGCAGCTTATTTGTTACAGCCAGGCATGGGCCAATACACTCTTTTACTTTGTTTTACTCAATATTATTTCTTGCGGGCGTAAGCCAGCGAAGCGGCGACAAAGTTAATAAAAAGTGGGTGCGGATTAGCAACTGTCGATTTTAATTCGGGGTGGAACTGTGCACCCACAAAAAACGGGTGGTTTTTAAGCTCAACTATCTCCACCAAACCGTTCTCGGGGTTAATACCCGATGGGGTTAGGCCGGCTGCTTCGTATTGTTTAATGTACTCGTTATTAAACTCATAACGGTGGCGGTGGCGTTCGGTAATATGTTGTTTGCCGTAAATAGTGAAAGCCTTGCTGCCTTTTTTCAGGTCGCATGGGTAAGCGCCCAAACGCATGGTACCACCCATGTTCACAATGTTCTTTTGGTCTTCCATCATGGCAATAACCGGGTGCGGCGTGTTCGGGTTCATTTCGGTACTGCTCGCATTTGGCAGGCCCAATACGTGGCGGCCAAATTCCACCACAGCGCATTGCATACCCAAACAGATACCGAAGAAAGGTATATTGTTTTGACGCACATAGCGTATAGCTTCAATTTTACCTTCGAAACCACGCTCGCCAAAGCCGGGAGCAACCAGTACGCCGTGCAGGCCTTTTAGTTTATCAACCGCATTCTCTACAGTTAATTGTTCCGATGGGATGTATTGTACTTTTACCTTACACTCGTTAGTAGCACCGGCGTGTACAAATGCCTCTATGATAGATTTATAAGCATCGGGAAGCTCCACATATTTACCTACCAGGCCAATGCGAACTTCTGAGGTTGGGTTTTTCAAACGGCCAAGGAAACCTTTCCAGTTATCCAGGTTAGGCTCGTTCTTGTGGCTTAGTTTTAGTTTGGTCAACACCGTTTTGTCCAGCTGTTCTTTCAGCATCAGCAACGGCACATCGTAAATGCTTGGCGCATCCATCGATTCGATAACCGCGTTGATATTTACGTTACAGAAGAGGGCTATCTTTTTACGGATATCGGCATTAATATGGTGCTCGGTACGGCAAACCAGAATATCAGGTTGTATACCATACTCCAAAAGCATTTTAACCGAGTGCTGCGTTGGCTTGGTTTTCAGCTCTCCTGCTGCGGCCAGAAAAGGTATCAGCGTAAGGTGGATAACCAGTGCGTTACCGCTGCCTGCTTCCCATTTAAACTGGCGCACGGCCTCAACAAAGGGAAGAGATTCGATATCGCCAACGGTACCGCCTATCTCGGTGATCACAATATCGTAATCGCCGGTTTCGCCGAGGATGCGCATATTGCGCTTTATCTCGTCGGTTATATGCGGTACTACCTGCACGGTTTTACCCAGGAAAGCGCCTTCGCGTTCGCGATTTATAACGTTTTGGTAGATACGGCCGGTAGTAATGTTATTGGCTTTTGAAGTAGGGGTGTTCAGGAAACGTTCGTAGTGGCCAAGGTCCAGGTCGGTTTCGGCACCGTCTTCGGTAACATAGCATTCGCCATGCTCGTAGGGGTTAAGGGTTCCCGGATCGATATTGATGTACGGGTCGAATTTCTGGATGGTAACGCGGTAGCCGCGGGCCTGAAGGAGTTTAGCTAATGAGGCGGAAATAATACCCTTGCCTAACGACGAGGTAACGCCACCCGTAACAAAAATGTATTTAGTCATTGAGATCTTTTTGAAATCCCGGCAGTGGAAATACCCCTTGCCGAACGTTTGTGTACGGGATACAAAAGTAAGAAAATTTACGGTTTTCGGGAGTGAAAAATGCAAATGTGGAAAAGGTTGGGGTAGAGTTGGTTGGAGGAAGTTGGAAGGGTTGGAAAAGTTAGAGAGGTTGGAAAGTTGGATACGTACAGAGTTTAGGAAATATAAAAGGCAAACTCCCGTCTTCGCAGGGTCTCTTTGAAAAAGGACCCTGCGAAACCACGAGGATAAAGGGTTTGAGTACCGTCGCTTAAGCTTTAAAAAATAAATTTTTAATATGTAGAAAAAGTAAAATGAAAACAGAGGAAATTTTAGTGGTGGATATTGAAGCCACATGCTGGGAGGGGAGGAACCCGCCCGGCCAGGAGAACGACATTATTGAAGTAGGCGTGTGCCTGCTGGATGTTGGTACCGGCGCCATTAGCGCCAACCGAGGGATTTTGGTAATGCCCGAACGCTCGCAGATAAGCAAATTCTGCACGCAATTAACCTCCATTACACCCGGGCTCATAGAAGACGAAGGCATATACTTCGACGATGCCTGCGATATACTGGAGCAAGAGTACGATGCGCGGAACCTGGTTTGGGCCAGCTACGGCGATTACGATCGCAACCAGTTTCAGCGGCAATGCAGCGAGATGCGTGTAGCTTATCCCTTTGGCCCGAAGCATATCAATGTGAAAACCATGTTTCAGCAAAAGCGCCGTATGAAGCGCGGAGTAGGTATGGCTGGTGCCTTGGAGATACTGAACCTGCCGCTGGAAGGTACCCACCACCGCGGTGTAGACGATGCCAAAAACATCGCCAAAATATTGCACTGGGTACTCAACAACTAACGCAAAGCTTACCGCCCGGTAAGCGCGTTAATGCCAATTAAACCGGATGTTTACCGTCCTATCCAACCGGTTTACCCATCAAATTTTAGCATAAGCGACTGTTTTGTTAGTCTAAATGCTTAATTATCAATTTCTTTTAAAATATTTTAAATAGTGTGTAACAAAACTTTTTATGCTGTTGTCTCATGTTTATAGTACTATGTATTGCATGGTATTATGTAATTGAAAGATACTATTAACAATAATCTACCATCAGCCATGAAACTGAAGTTTTTACTCCTCATCTTATTTTGCTTCCTTATAGCGCCGGTGTTTGCGCAAGAGGGGAAGGCCTTGTTTACCTTGCAAGGCATAACGGCCGACTCGGCGTCTAAACAGCCTTTGAGCTTTATAACTGTTAACCTGCGCACCGAGGCAAAGCAGCTGCTGCGCACGGTGGTAACCAAAACCGATGGTACCTTTAAGTTTGATAAATTGCCGTCGGGGAAGTATGTGCTTTCGATGGTGAGCGTGGGTTTTAACCCTAAAACAGTCGCTGTAAACTTAACCGGAAGTGTGAACCTGGGAAGCATAGCCATCAGCGAACAAACCACACAGCTTAAAACCGTAGCCATTACCGCCGACAGGGCCATCATAAAACAGGATGTAGACAAACTCACTTACGACCTGAAGGCCGACCCCGATAGCAAAAGCAGTAATGTGCTGGATATGATGCGTAAAGTGCCTTTGCTAAGCGTCGATGGCGACGATAATATCCTGCTGAAAGGCAACAGCGGCTTCCGCATTTTTGTGAACGGCAAACCCTCCAGCATGATGGAGCGCGACCCCAAGAATATTCTTAAAAGCATGCCTGCATCTACCATCCAAAGCATTGAGGTAATTACCAATCCATCGTCCAAATACGATGCCGAAGGGATGGCGGGCATCATCAATATTGTTACCAACAAAAAAATAAGCGGCGGGTATAATGGTACCATCAATTTAAGCCATGTATTCCCGGTTGGCGGGCCAAGGTTGGGTGGTTCGTTCACCTCTAAACAGGGGAAATTGGAACTGACAGGGTATTTCGGCGGTAACATTGCTAACTCGCCCCAAGTGCTTAATTCTATCACAAGGTTAACAACAAGCGGTACACCCACCAGCCTCAACCAAAACAACACTGCCGAATGGGATGGAAAAAACGGTTATGCCGAAATAGGCATCAATTACGAAATAGACAGCCTTAACCTTATTTCGGGTCAGTTCAACATTAACGGTAATAACCAGGATGGTATCAACACCCAAAGCTCGGTTTTGAATGAGGCTGGCAGCGTTACTCAGGCATATGACCTGTATAATAACAATACGGCAGGTGGCAAGGGTATCAATGTATCATTAAACTACCAATTGGGTTTCAAACGCAATAAGCAGCAGTTACTTACCTTTTCGTACCAATATTATACCTTCAACAACACGCAGGACGCAGCCCTAACGGCAAGCAACCGTGTAAATTACACTACGCCGGATTACTTGCAGAGAAACAGGGGCGAATCGTCTGAACAAACTTTCCAGGTAGACTATGTGCACCCCGTGAAAAAGCTGAACATAGAAGCCGGCTTAAAAGCTATTTTAAGGGACAATAACAGCGATTTCCAGTACCTGGGCTACAATTCGGTAACCGACAATTTCGAGGCGGATCCATCGCGCAGCAATAAATTCGATAATAATCAAAACGTTTTCGGTGCCTATAATAGCTACTCTTATAACTTACAAAACTGGGGCTTTAAAGCAGGCGCAAGGATAGAGGGCACCTTTATTGATGCCGATTTTACGTCCACCGCATCGCAGCTGAGCAAAAACTTCTTTAATGTGGTGCCATCAGTAAGCATCATGAGGAAGTTTAAAAACTCCAGCAGCCTGAATTTGGGTTTCACGCAAAGGATACAACGCCCCGGCATTTTCCAATTGAATCCCTTTGTAGACCGCTCGAACCCCAACTTCGAATCGTCGGGTAACCCCGACCTGCGGCCTGCGGTATCAAACAGCATCCAGTTAGGCTACAGCCGCAGCAAAAAAGCATCGTTGAACCTCATGATAGGCTATAATTTCTTCGACGACCTTATTATGCCTGTAGTAGTTTTTGACCCCACTACGAACATTACGCGCAGCAGTTTTGATAATACCGGCAAGGCGCGCCTGTTTACTTTTAATGGCAATATCAATTACCCCATCACCAAAAAATGGAGTTCATCGTTCAATGGGCGTATTGCGCATGGCCGCGTACAGGGCGTAGTGAATGGCGAGTTGGTGAAGAACCAGGGCTTCATGTATGGTGCATCGCTGAATAGCGGCTATAACTTTGAGCAGGGCTGGCGGGTAAGCACCAATGTGTTCCTGAACGGGCCCAACCTGTCTATACAAGGCACATCAAACCCTTATGCCAGCGTATCGTTCACAGTGAATAAAGACGTAGTGAAGGATAAACTTTCCTTCTCGGCAACGGTAAATAACCCCTTCAGCGAATACCGTAATAACATCCGCGATTCTTTTGGCCCCGATTTTACGCAGACCAACATTAACCGAACCTATTTCAGGGGCTTTACTGCCAGCCTCAATTACCGCTTTGGTAAACTTAAAGATGCTGTGAAGAAAAACAAACGAGGCATTAGTAATGATGACGTGCAGGGGGCGCCATCGGGGAATTAAATTATTTCAGTTAGTTCGGTAGGATAGCGAAACCGGGTAACATTAGTCTGGGAAAGGGAGCGTTTGTTCGCTCCCTTCTATTTTTATCACAATAGTTTTAAATGCTTCAAGCGCCTGCATTTGTTGTTGTTGGGGCAGGTTTCTTCCGCTGATCATTAGGTTTAGGGCACTTTTGCGGCTTTGTATGTAAATGCCTGTAATGCCTTTGCCGGTTACTTTTGGCCAAACGGTTTTAATAAAATATTTGGCGGTGCTATCAACTTTTAAGTGATGTGCTTTGGTTTCCGCAGGTATTTCGATAGGTATGGATTTGGTAAGGCCTTTGTAGGTAAGGTCGGCCATATAATCGGCATTGGGATATTGGTTTTGTTCTGCCTTGGTTAGTTGCCTGAAGGCCTTTTTGGTTTCACGTACGGGATCAAATTCTACTTTTACCAAAGCTGTGTCTGTAATTCCTCTCCGTTTCATCTCATCGGCCCTTGCGCTTTTCAGATCGCCGCCAGATATGTAGGTTACCCCGGGTTTGCAGAAATAGCATTCTAATAACCATTCGCCATGCGATAAGAAATGTTTTTCGGTTTGCACCAGGTGATTTGCATACCCCATAGTGCTGAAGTCGAAATTTAGCGTGTCGGCACTATTGGTAACAATACTACCTACAAATGAATCTATACCATCAGCTTTTGCATAATGCCAGCCATCGGGCAGCTTAATGCTGAAGGATCCAAGATCGAGCACACCGTTATCGGTCAACTCGTTTTGCTTGTTATCAGCCTCTCCGCAGGAAAAAATAAACAGGGAAAACAGGGATAGGATAAGAATCTTTTTCATGTACCAAAGGTTCTAAAAATGAGAAGGTCATTTGCCCTTCATATCCTCGTTATACCGATGTACAAAATCACGCAAAACCTTAAAGCTAAAACTATCGAGCTTTTTAAACTCCTCCAGTAAGGCAGGGTCATCAGCTATCATATCCATAAAAATGTTTTTACGTTTACTTTGGCTGCCATTGTTGAATATGGTATTCGATTTTAGCTGAACTACAGGTGCTCCGTTTTTGCTGATATACCAATAGGTACTGCTGCTGGACATCCACCCGCCGCCGCCGTACATGCCGCCACCGCTATAGTAGGTTCTTTCTTCTTCATAAAGGTCAAGCTTACCGTGTTCGGGCCTGGGCAGATATACAGAATCTACCTGGTCGGGTTTGCGAACCGCTGCATAGGTGGTAGAATCTTTGGCGTTGAAAACCTCCTGTATTTTATCAGGGCTTATTTTAATATATTTTTTGTCGGCCGAATTTAACGGTAGGTATTTACGTGTGCCTTTTAATTCGCATTTTATGGTATCATGCGTAATAGTGACAACATAATTGTTTACCGGTTTGGTTTGAGCATTTAGGCAGATGCTATATAAACACAAAAGTGTGATAAGAAGGTATTTCATATTAGGGTTAGGCGAATTTTAAAACAGCCCGTTTATTTCCCGCTCTATCTTCTCCACAATAGTGGCCATATCTTCGGTATTGTTGGCAAAGTCCAGGTTATCTTTATCCAATACCAGCAGTTTGCCCAGTTTGTAGTTCTTTATCCATTTATCGTACTTCTCGTTCAGTTTAGAGAGGTAATCTATCCGGATGCCTATCTCGTACTCGCGGCCACGGCGTTGTATGTTGTTTACCAGTGTAGGTACCGATGCTTTAAGGTATACCAACAAGTCCGGCGGTTTAATAAACTCGGTGATATTATCGAACATGCTTTCGTAGTTCTCGTAGTCGCGCGTGGTCATCAGGCCCATATCGTGCAGGTTCTCGGCAAAGATGTAGGCATCCTCGTATATGGTGCGGTCCTGTATAATATCGCGGCCACTTTGCTGTATCTCGCGTATCTGGCGGTAGCGGCTGTTGAGGAAATATATCTGGAGGTTAAAGCTCCAGCGTTTCATTTCGCTGTAAAAATCTTCCAGGTAGGGGTTATTATCAACCGCCTCGTAAAGGGGTTCCCAACCATAATTTTTCGCCAGCATTTCGGTAAGGGTAGTTTTACCCGCGCCAATATTTCCTACAATAGCTATGTGCATATATTAATTGTCTGAATCAGAATTTTCCGAATTTACAGAATTAGCAGAATGTTTTTTTTAGCCGATATCAGAATTCTGAAAATTTTAAAATTCTGCGAATTCTGATTCAGGCCACTTAGAACTTCCTGAAACCGATAATTTCCCTTACCTCCCTGATGGTTTTTGAGGCGCTTTCGCGGGCTTTTTCTTCACCCATTTTGGCAACCTTGCGTAGGTATTCGGCATCGTTGGCTATATCGTTTATTTTTTCGCGCATGGGTTGGGTGGCAACAATCATATCTTCGGCAAGCTGTTTTTTCAAGTCGCCGTAGCGGATGGCCATGGTGTTGTACAGATTATCGAAGTGCGCAACCGTTTCGGGTGCCGAAACTACATTCATCAGGTCGAACAGGTTTTGTATCTCCTGTGGTTTCTCCTGGTTCTCGGTAGTTGGGCCGCTGTCGGTTTTAGCGCGCATCACCTTTTTGCGGATGGCTTCTGGGCTGTCAGCCAAAAATATGGCATTGCCTTCGCCTTCGCTTTTACCCATTTTGCCTTTGCCGTCAAGTCCCGGTATCTTCACCAGGCTTGGTCCAAAGCTAAATGCATATGGCTCGGGGAAGTATTCGTGGTTATACAAACGATTAAAGCGGTTACCAAAAGTGCGGGCCATCTCCAGGTGTTGCTCCTGGTCTTTACCTACAGGTACTTTGGTTGCTTTGTGTATGATGATATCTGCCGCCATCAGTACAGGGTAGGTAAGCAGGCCGGCGTTAACGTTATCGGGGTTGGCGCGTACTTTATCTTTAAAAGAAGTAGCGCGTTCCAGTTCGCCCATGTAGGCGTTCATGTTCAGGTACAGGTACAGCTCGGTAACTTCGGGCACGTCGCTTTGTACGTATATGGTCGATTTCTCCGGGTCAATACCGCAGGCCAGGTACTCTACCAGCACCTGTTTAACAGCGCCGTGCAGGTTGCCGGGGGTAGGGTGTGTGGTAAGCGAATGCAGGTCGGCTATAAAAAAGTAGCAATTATATTCGTTCTGCATTTTTACGAAGTTTTGAATAGCCCCGTAATAGTTTCCCAAATGCAAATTCCCGGTAGAGCGTATACCGCTAACAACAGTTTCCATATAAGGGGCGAAAGTAAGTATTTTTTATATTTTTGAGGCTGATGAAAATGATATTCAGAAAAGCCCACCTCTACCTTTACGTGTTCAGCGTGGCCTTTTCGTATGCTATATTATACCCGCTTTTTTACTTCTTTTCGCGCAAAACCAGCCGCTATAAATACATGAATGCGCTGCGCCGCGTGTGGGGCTTTGTAAGTTCGGGCCTGGTAGGCATCTTTTATAATTTTAAGGTAGAGCAACCTATCGATTGGAGCAAAACCTACATTATTTGCCCCAACCACACCAGCAATTTGGATATTACCGCCATGAGCATTTTTGTAAAAACCAACAATTGCTGTTTTATGGGCAAACAAGAACTGGCGGACTTTTTTGTAACGGCGCTGTTCTTCCGAACGGTGGATGTGCCTGTAGATAGGGCAAGCAAAATTGCTTCCTTCCGTGCATTTAAAACCGTGATGGAGCGTTTGGCGCAAGGCATAACCACCATTATTTTCCCCGAAGCTACCATTCCCGACACCTACCCGCCCCAACTGAAAGATTTTAAGAACGGCCCCTTCCGCATGGCCATCGAACTTAAATTGCCCATCATTCCTGTAACATCCTTAAATACCTGGCAAATTTTGTGGGACGACGGGCTGAAACATGGCTCGAGGCCGGGGATATGTGATATATTTGTACATAAGCCGATAGAAACGGCACACTTAACCATTGATGATGCCGATGCCCTGCGCGACGAGGTGCATGCCATCATCAGCCAAAAATTAGCAGAACATGACCATAGACGAACAAACCGTTGATAAAATAGCCCACCTGGCCCGTTTGAAACTTAACGCCGGTGAAAAAGCAGAGATGATAGCCGATATGAACAAGATATTAGGCTTTATGGATAAGTTGAACGAGGTAGACACTACAGGCGTAGAGCCATTAGTGTACATGACCGACGAGCCCAACATCCTCCGCGAAGACGAAGTGAAACAGGTAATAACCACCGCTGAAGCCCTGGAGAACGCCCCTGAGCACGATGATGCGCACTTTTTGGTAGCGAAGGTGATTAAGTAGGGCGGATTTCGAATGTAGGATTTCGGATTTATTTTGGAGGATCTATGAAAGACGTTAAAGTTGATAAACATTTGGGCAATGATGATTCCGTTAGCCCTTTAAATAAACTGGAACAACGTATTTTCGAGAATATAAAAAAATCGATGGAAGAGATACGCGCACATCAACGTGGTGAAATTAAGCTTAGGGACGCGCGGGAATTGCTTAATGAACTTTAAACAATTCCGAAATCTCAATTCCGACATCCGAAATTCCAAAATCCCCTGTAACATTTCCACCCACCTCTTTGTCAAAGAAAGAAAAACGGATGATACCACTTACCAAATCAAAGGGTGAAGAGCTAAAAAGCAAAGAAGAGCCACTTATTATTATCAAAGATATCGGCCGCAAGTATGTTATCGGCGCCGAGATCATACACGCTATCAAGTCGGTTACACTTACTATTAACAAAGGCGAATTTGTGGCTTTGATGGGGCCTTCGGGTTCGGGCAAATCTACTTTGATGAATATTTTGGGATGTTTAGATACGCCAACCAAAGGCGAATACATCCTCAACGGTATCAACGTGAGCCACATGACGGATAATGCACTGGCCGAAGTGCGTAATACCGAGATCGGTTTCGTTTTCCAAACATTTAACTTATTACCGCGTAACACCGCTTTAGATAATGTTGCCCTGCCGCTGGTTTATGCCGGCATCAGCAAAGACAAACGCCGCGAACGCGCAAAAATGGCTTTAGAGAACGTTGGTCTTGGCCACCGTACAGATCACCGCCCTAACGAACTTTCGGGCGGGCAGCGCCAGCGTGTTGCAGTAGCCAGGGCGCTTATTAATGATCCATCAATCATCCTGGCCGATGAGCCTACCGGTAACCTCGATACCAAAACATCTATAGAAATTATGGGCCTGTTGGAAGATATCCACGCCAAAGGCAACACCATTATACTGGTAACCCACGAGGAAGACATAGCGCAGCACGCACATCGCATAGTACGTATGCGCGATGGTTTGGTGGAGAAGGATTATAAGAACGAGGACATCCATACCGTGAAGCATATGCAAATGCCTAAAGAGGGGATAGACCTGGAGAAATAGCCTGAAAATATGCTGAAGATCGATAAGGATAATTACAGCCAGTACAAAAGGGTCTTCGAGATATTCTGGCAGCATTACGCCAAACTTATCGAAACAGAAGCGAAAGAGCGGGGGCTGGATTTCAATTACCCATCGCCCTTAGAAGTGCTAAATGGGGCCGAAGCACAAAGCAAGTCACTTGCTCTAAAAAGCCTAAAAGCAAGTTTTTCCGATACTTTTACGATGCTAAAGTACGCACCTTACGAGTTTAAGAAACAGCTGGACGATGACTTGAAGACGAATGCATTACCCGGGTATTTTGAAATTTATGCGGAGGCGAAAGATAGCCTGCCAACGATATTAAAAAAGCAATTGCTGCGTTCTTTGGATGAGTATTATTTCGTGATGGAGATGCTAAATGATACTGCTTCTGAAATTAGTACAGAAGAACGGGAGATTCTAAATAAGTGTGTATTGGCATTTGAACAAAAGCACGCCAAAAAGAAATAGGCAAGCATTGTGGAAAATCTAAAAACCGGTCGTTTTTACGGGCAAACTAACAGCACCATTCACCTGGACTTCGCTACCATTACCGATACCGAATACACGCACGACAAGGTAGACTGGCACTACCACGATAATGCCTACTTTACCTTCATCCTGGATGGTAAAGTAATAGAAGGCAACAAAAAAGAAGTTTACAATTGCACCGCCGGCAGCCTGCTGTTCCATAACTGGCAAGATGCGCATTATAACATCAAACCCAAAGGCTTCACCCGCGGCTTCCATATCGAACTAAATGAAAGCTGGTTCGGCAATTACCCGCAATATGTGAACACCTTGCAGGGCAGTTTTGCCGTTGCCAATCCGGATGTTAAATTCCTGTTTTACCAATTATTTCGCGAAACCAAATTGCAGGACGATGCCATGCCGCTGGCAACCGAGGTCCTACTTTTGCAGGTGCTTGCGCAAATGCAGCAGCACAGCGTTTCCGTTGCCAAACAGAGGCCCGTTTGGGTAGGGCAATTGCGCAATATGCTGCATGATAACATCACCCATAAGTTTACCCTGGCTGAGCTTTCCGCATCGTTACAGGTACACCCGGTACACCTTTCGCGCGATTTTTCTAAGTACTTCCATTGCAACCTTGGCGAGTACATCCGCAAGCTAAGAGTAGAAAAGGCGCTGGCCTTAATGCCAAACGAAAACTTATCCCTCACCGATATTGCCCATATCTGCGGCTTTGCCGATCAGAGCCATTTTCTGCGTAGCTTTAAAAGCTTCAACGGGGCAAACCCTAAAGTTTACCGCAAACTTTTACTGCGGGCATGTTAATCCTGTTCTATTTTGAGCGGTAAACTTGGCGGAGATTTGCATGCATAACATAAAACGAAAACATGCACATCCACATAAAACATCTGCTCGTAGCTGCGTCTTGCTTCATCGCATTTAGTGCAGCCGCGCAAACAACCGACATCGTAAGCCCAGCTCCAATTGCCGAAGCCATCCATAAACAAAACATCGGCCGCATTATCTTTCTGAACGATACCATCCCCGTAGCACAAATAAAAGAGGCCGACATTGTAAAAGAACTGGTGTTGAACCCAAAGAATAACCTCAGCATGTGCGCCTTTATGGGTAATTCGCTTACTAACTACCAGCACCAAATGGCGCCCGAGCTCAACGTAGCGCAACTGAATGAGGGAAATTTTCAGTTTTCGTTTTTAATAGACGGGAAACTCATTTACCAGGAAAACCTGCACAAAGGTGCCGGGTACAATTACTTGAAAAATAGCCGCACTGCCTTACGTATAAAACTGATAAGCACAAAACATGAGGACATGTGGAGCCGTTACCTATTCGGCCGCCTGATGATGCGCGGGGGAGAAGATGCCCTAACAACCGGTCCACATACCCTGCAGATAGAACTTCGCCCATATATTGTTACCCCCACGCTTAAAGTTGGCGATGTTGTTGCCGCCGGCGACCTGAAAATTATTATAAAGCCTGCCGAGGTAAAGGATGTGCAGATACAAGCCATCAAACCAAATAGTGGCTGGACGGTATCAAAGGAAAGCTATAATAAAAAACTGATAGAGGGCATGAACGAGAAGATAGCCCAAAACAAGTTCAAGAATATTAGCGGCCTGGTGGTTATTAAAAACGGCAAACTGCTGATAGAGGAATATTTTAACGGCGAAGGCCGTGATACCCTGCACGACCCGCGTTCCGTTGGTAAAACATTCGCTTCAGCAGTTATGGGTATTGCCATAAACGAGGGCTACATTAAATCGGAACAGCAAACGTTATCTGATTTTTATAACCTGAAGGCTTACGCCAATTACTCACCTAAGAAAGACAGCATTACCCTTAAAAGCCTGCTCACCATGAGTTCGGTGTTTGATGCTAACGATAGCGATGACAATTCACCCGGCAACGAAAACAATATGTACCCGCTGAATAACTGGGTAAAATTTGCGTTGGATTTGAAGGTTGATAGCAGCAAACAAGCTTACCAAAGCTGGAATTATTTCACTGCCGGCGTAGTAGTACTGGGCGATATTCTTAACCAAAAAGTCCCTGGTGGTTTGGATAAATATGCTGATGCCAAACTGTTCAAGCCTTTAGGCATCACCAATTACAAATGGCAATACACCCCGCAAAACGTACCCAACACGGCAGGCGGTATCAGGCTCCGCGCCTTAGACTTTGCCAAATTTGGCCAGCTCTACAAAAACAATGGTGTTTGGAATGGCAAACAAATCATTCCGAAGGAATGGGTGCAAAAGTCGCACAGCAAACAGATCGCACTCCCTGTAGAGGCAGTTGGCCCCGGCAACTATGGCTACCTGTTTTGGAACAAAACTTACACCATTAACGGTAAAGATTACGAAACCTGGTACTGCACCGGCAACGGCGGAAACAAAATATTCGTTTTTAAAGATCAGCCACTGGTAATAGTAGTAACCGCCACCGCCTACAACGAAGGGTATGCGCATTCGCAGGTTGATAAAATGATGCAGGAGTATATTTTACCGGCGGTAGGGGAATAGAAAAACAAAAGCAATATTGAACTATGGTTCCCCTCTTGAGAGGGGTTAGGGGTGTGTTAGATACGATGCAAAGCGGCTTTGCCAAGTGGCTAACACACCCCTGCAACCGCAATTCCCCTCGCGCCCCCTCTCGAGAGGGGAACTTTATCTGCGAAAAGCATATCGAACTATGGTTCCCCTCTTGAGAGGGGTTAGGGGTGTGTTAGAGACGATGCAAAACGGTTTTGCACAGTGGCTAACACATCCCTGCAGACGCACTTTCCTTCGTGCCCCCTATCAAGAGGGAACTTTATCTGCGAAAAGCATATCGAACTAAGGTTCCCCTCTTGAGAGGGGTTAGGGGTGTGTTATACGTTATTCTCTTTATAACCCAAAATGTAACCCTCAATCGTCCTTAACACATTAACCATATCTTTCCTTACTTCCATCTCCGTAAAGCGCAATACAGTTAAATTATATTCTGCAAGTTCGACTTCTCTTGCATCATCTAAGCGGCATTGCTCGTCATGATTGTGGTAGCTTCCGTCCACCTCTATTACGAGGTTGAGTTCTTGGCAGAAAAAATCGGCGATATAATTTAAGAGCGGTTTTTGGCGATGGAAATCGAAACCATGCATTTGTTTGCCGTTGAGCTCTTTCCAAAGGAGGGCTTCGCCGAGTGTTGTATCATTCCTAAGTTTACGGGCTAATAGCTTAAGCTTCGGATTGTATGGAATGATCTTGCGCTTCATTTGTATTGTGGCTACTGCGTGGTTAACACACCCCTAACCCCTCTCAAGAGGGGAACTTGTGGTGGCTATTTTAATGTCCTTGTGGCTGACACACCCCTAACCCCTCTCAAGAGGGGAACTTGTGGTGGTTATTTTATGTCCTTGTGGCTAACACACCCCCTTACCCCTTTCAAGAGGGGAACTTGTGGTGGCTACTTCTACCCCTAACACACCTCCGCCAGTTTACAAACAAACTCCGCCATATATACCGCGCGCTCGGGCGATATGGGTTTTTTGTTGCCGATGATGAGGGTGTGGTTTACTATCTCTATCACAAAATCATCTTCGCGTATATCCATTACGGCGTTACGGAAGTGGCGGTCCATGCAGTGGATGGCCTTTGCGTGGTCGTTCACCAGTACGTAGAAAGTATCGCTGAAGGCTTTGTCTTCCTTAAAATCCAGTTCCAGCGGGTGAATGAGTTCTGCGAGTTTATCTTTCAGGGTTTCCTGGCGAATCTTTACGCGGCCAAAATCGCGTTTCAGGTAGGCTAAGGCCCAAGTCTGGTATTCGTAGTGGCCTGTTATGGCACCTTCTTTGGCCTTTTTTGCCTTAGTATCTACAAATAACAGGTAGCAGTCGCTGTGCCCGTTTTTGATAACGTACGAGCCAAGCAATTGGTGGTTATGGTATTGGTTAAATGCCTCGAAATCTTCGAGGTGAAAATTGATGTGGCCGGTAAGCTGTATATTGAAATGCTCGCGCAGCTCATCGTATGTGGCCCGGAAACTATCTATGGTTTCCTGCGATAGCCCGCTCTCATCAAATAAAAAATCGCTCATTAACTTATATTTAAAACCTGCTAAAGATAATAAGCTTACAGCTAAATTTAGCTTTTGCAGTGCATAAAACAAGCTGAAAATCACCTGTAGGCAGCTTCAGTAATTATCGCTATTTTGCGTTTAAATAAACCCGAACCGAAATGAGGAAACTTTTACTGCCTGTTACCACTTTGTTGGCCACCGCCCTGCTAACGTTTAGCTGCCAAAAATCAACCAAAGTTATTGTTGCGCAACCTGTGTTTGTGCAGGGGCTGTTTTCGCTTACGGGCAACTGGTCGTCGTTAGGTATCACCTCTAAAGCGGCGCTGGAGCTGGCGCAGGAAGATATTAACGCCTACCTGGCAAAAAAAGATAGCCGTTTCAGTATATCCGTAGCGGTGAGCGATACAAAATTGGAGACTGCGGCCGCCCAAAGTTTGTATACCACCGACGTATACAACCGTAACGTTAAGTTTGTTATTGGGCCGCAATCGAGCGCCGAAGTTGCGGCGATTAAAGGGCAGGTAGATGCTTCGCAGGTAATAGTGGTAAGCCAAAGCAGTACCGCGGGCAGCCTGGCTGTTGATGATAATATTTTCCGTTTTTGCCCGCCCGATAAAATTGAAGGTGTGGCAAGTGGTGCAACTATATTTACGCAAGGTGCTACAGGGCTGGTAACCGTAGCGCGTGATGATGCCGGCAACAAAGGGCTGCAAACCGCCACAGGCGCGGCATTTACCGCTAAAGGAGGTGAGGTAAGCGCTATTGCGCCTTATGCCATTACTACCAGCGATTATACCACCGTAATTGCTGCCGTAAAAGCGGAAGTAGCCCGTTTAACAACCTCAAAAGGTGCAGGCAAGGTTGCAGTTTACCTGGCATCGTTTGACGAAGGTATCGAACTATTTAAACTGGCCAGCGCCGAGCCTACGCTGAATAGCATTAAATGGTACGGTGGCGACGGCATTGTGTTGAGCACTGCTTTAACCGGCAATGCGGTAGCGGCTGAGTTTGCTATAAAAACCGGCTTTTTTGCGCCATCGTTCGGCTTGCCAACTTCCTTACAAAGTAAATGGCAGCCCGTTGCCGACAGGATAAAAGCTAAAACCGGTATAGAGCCAGATGCTTATGCGCTGGCCGCATACGACGCGCTTTGGACGATTGCCTACACGCTGGAAACAACCAACGGGCATGCCGATGATTTTGCAAAACTGCGCGCTGCATTTATAGCCGAAGCCAACAAAGATACCGGTATAGTAGGCGCAGATGCCCTTGACGAATTTGGCGACCGCGCCAGCGGTACCTTCGACTATTTTGGCATTGTAAAAGATGGCGCCAGCTATAAATGGGCACTGGTAGGGAAGAGCGAATAAGGAACAAATGAGATACAACAGCAAAGGCCCGGCATAAAACCGGGCCTTTGCTGTTTGGGTGCAAATATTAGTTCACCCTATAAACATTAACGGGGTTGGGGAATGCATCCAATTTGGCCGATTGCTCAAGTTCTGTGTCCATTTGGTCGTCGAACTTAAAGCTGTATAGCATCCATTTATCGCTAGCCTTGTAGAATTTAAAAATGAAACGCACGGGCTGCCGGTCGAATCTCACCATGTAGGAGTAAAGCTTAAGCCTGGAAGTGACCTGTTTAGTAGTTATAAGATCCTGTCCGTAATACTTGCCTACATTTTCAACCGATAGGGCATTGAGTTTTGTTTTCAAACCATCTATGGCTTCTTTTGAACCCGCCATCCAAACGTTGCTGGCATAAATTTTATCAATGGCCGTTAAAGGTGATATTTTGTACTCGGCGAAAAATCTGGTGATGTAACTTTCGGGAGTTTCTTGCGCAAATAGAGGTTTGCATAGCAGGCAGGCTGCTATTAATAGTAGTGTTTTTAAGGCTTTCATGGTGAAGGTAGTGTTATATGTTAGGTGCCTAAATATCCGACAAATTATCACTACCACCAATAGCTGTAACAGCGTATTTACATACGCAACACCCCATCCTGTACCCACCACCATTGCCAGTTGCCGCCGGTAGCCTTACTCAGGTCGAATTTCTTCAGGTCGAAATGACCAGCGCCGTCGGGAGTGGCTTGTATCTCATACACTTTTATGGCTTGCTGGTTTTGGTTCCAGGTAAGGGGTTTACCGGGGGCGAGGGTTTCGGGTGCTTTATTGGCATCAGGCAATAAGAAATAGGCTTTGCTGCTTCCAATAACCATAGCTTGCCCCTTTTCGTCCATGCAAACTGCCGTGCGTTCGTCGACGGCTATACCTTTTATATCGGCGTGATGGTCGGTGGCTATGCGTGCCAAAAAAACTACGTGGCGGCCCTGGCGGCTGCGGGTTACATAGTGCTGGTCGGTTATTACGTTTTGCAGGTATGGGGCGTGCACAAAATCGTTATTGTAAAGCTTTACCAGGCTGTGGTAGGGGTTGGCCAAGGCGGTGTCTGCCGTTAAGCTGGCAATCTCGCCGCTATAATAAAAACCGCCTAAAATGGCGCAGCCGGCGCTTGTACCTCCCACAGGTACGTGTTTTTTGTTGAGCAGGTAATTAATGGCATCCATGGTTTTGGTGCCGCGCCAGTATTTCATATAATTGCTTTGGTCGCCGCCGGCTATAAAAAGCATTTCGGCATTGCGGATGATATTAGCAACAGTATCATTATTGGCCAGCTCGCGAGAATCTATCTTTAGTGTTTCTACCGAATTTACCTTGCCCAACTCGTAAATATAGGGGTTATACGCCGCCGTGCCCGATGCGCGGATGACAACTACATCGCCGCCGCCACTCTGGTTGAGCATCCATTTAAAAGCGCCATCAACATCCTTGCCGCCACCCATCATTACCAGGCCCAATTTGGTTGGTGTTTTTACATCGGCGGTATCGCCAATAATGCCCAAAGATGCAGGGCGGTTGCGATAGAGTTTGGTGGTATCGGGCGTTGCATAAGATGTGAGCCAGCTCGCTGATAATAGTAGGATCAACAGTAGGTTTTGTAAACGTTTCAGCATACTTTTCTCTATTAAATGAAAGTAAGCGTGGACGCTTACAAATGTTGTTCATCAGGCGTTTGACGCCTGATGAGGCGGGAAAAATCCGAAATCGAATATCCGGCGTCCGAGATCAATAACTATACGGTGCCATCTTACCACAGCTGCAGGCGCAATTAGGGTCGGTAGCGCCCAATTTTTTCAGGAAGAACTGGTAGAAGCCAATGCGGTCGTTCATGCTGTAGTTGTCTTCACCTTTGTTGCACTCTAAAGCGCCGTTCACAATTACTATCGTCATGCCGAAGCCGGGGGTACGGCCGGCTGCTTTGTCTTTAGCGTTTGGCTGCCATTTGCCTATCATTACATCATGTGCCGATGGCTTGTGCGTTTCGGGTGTCATCCAAAAATAAATGGCGGTTTTAAAGGATACCACCGGGTCGGTTTCTACCAGTGCGGGGTTATCCAACAAGATATGTTTGTTGCCGAAGATAATATCTGATGCATAGCCATAGTTGCCGTTGTAGCTTATTTGCATAGGGCCGCGGCCGTAATATTTTTGCCCTTTTACCGAGGGGTATTCGTCGCTGTCGCTTTCGTACTGCAGGCTGGTATTATCTTCATGCGTTTGCATTAAGCCATCAGTGTAGGTGCCGTTCATACCGTGGCGGGTTTCGTGGGCTATCTGGGCGAAGAATGCCGCCAGCTCGCGTTTGTTTGTAACGGCATCTTTCTCGGTGCAGAAACCGCCGTAATCAACCGTGAAGGTGCTGTCGGGTTTTTCTTTTGCCCATTGTTCGTTCCAATCACCGTCCTGGCGCACGATGCTATCCTTGCCGGTGCGTTTATCGGTGCGGATGAACTGGTAAACCGAAACAGCACGGCGGGTTACTTTTACCTTCACCTTTGCCATTTCGTCAACAGCTTTTATAAAAGCTTGGTAAGTATAGAATTTATCGCGCTGCGGAAAAAGGTCGTTGTATTGTTTTTCGCTCAGGAATTTACTGAAGGATGGAGTAGGGGCTGGTGCGGCAACTGCCGCTGGCTTGCTTGTGTTATTGCCGCCGCAGCTAAAACTTAACAGAGATATAGTAAGTAAACTTAATGCCGCCAGTTTGGCCGTAGAAAGAATGAGTTTCATAGCAGATAGATAGTATATATTTGAATAGAACATCGCAGGATGCTTTAAGTTCGATTTATTTTACCACAAAGAACACAAAGATATAGCGCTTTATTATCACAAAGCCCACAAAGTTTTTTAAAGGCGCTTGCCAATAAATGAAAACCTTTGTGCGCTTTGTGTCTTTTCTTTGTGAACTTTGCGGTTAAGAAATAGCCAACGCGTATGAAGATATACACCAAAACAGGCGATGCCGGCCAAACATCACTCATAGGCGGTACCCGCGTGCCCAAGTACCACTTGCGTATAGAGAGTTACGGTACAGTTGATGAGCTGAACAGTTACATTGGCCTCATTCGCGGGCAAGCTATTGGGGTACATTATAAAGATGTGTTAGGTGAGGTGCAGGACAGGCTATTTACCATAGGTGCTTCGCTGGCGGCCGACCCGGAAAAATCGCGTATGGTTATTCCCGACCTGAAACCCGAAGATGTTGAGTTGCTTGAGCAGGAGATGGATACGATGAACGAAACCTTGCCCGAATTGAAACATTTTATTTTGCCGGGCGGAAGCGATGTAGTATCTTACTGCCACATAGCGCGCTGCGTGTGCCGCCGCGCCGAGCGCATAACGGTGCAACTAACCGAAGAAAGCACGGTGGATGCGCAGGTGGTAATTTACCTGAACAGGCTTAGCGACTACCTCTTCACGCTGGCGCGGAAAGTAGGTTGTGATGCCAATGTGCCTGAAAATAAATGGGTTGCGCGTGTGTAAAAATATTACAAAAAAATAGTAAAAATCAATTTAAAAATATTATACTTTTGCGAAAACGGAAATTTACCAATTAATATAAAAACATGTATTGGACACTTGAATTAGCATCGCACTTAGAAGATGCGCCATGGCCGGCAACTAAAGATGAGTTAATTGATTATGCTATCCGTTCGGGAGCGCCGGTAGAGGTGATAGAAAACCTGCAGGCATTGGAAGACGATGGCGAGCCTTATGAAAACATTGAGGAAATTTGGCCGGATTACCCAACCAAAGACGATTTCTTTTTTAACGAAGACGAATATTAACTTCCGTTGCAAACATATAAAGAAGCCTCCGAGTGATTGGGGGCTTTTTTGTTTTCCATCGTAGCACTATGAACAGAAGCGAGGGGACGGAGTGAAGGGCGAGGAGAAATCTTAGCCGCAATGCATGTGCGACAGCCGAGCGGCAGTTTTATCCCCGAGAGGCTTATTACCCCCAGTTCAACAGTCGAAGTTCCCGGATTTGACGATAGCACCCTCATTTGGAATGATTTTAGTATTAAGTAAAATGCAATTACGTATTACTTAAACATTACTAAAAACACAACAACAATGAGAGGCATACTATACATTATCGCGGTTATCCTGGTCATCGGGTGGCTGTTCGGTTTCTTTTATACAAATACAGGTGGTATTATACACGTATTATTAGTTATAGCTATAATAGCTTTATTATTAGGGGTTATCCGAAGAGCCTGATATTATATTTATAATAACTGTTTATGATAAGGACGCTTAACCGGCGTTCTTTTTTTGTTTATGGCTTTTTGGCTTGGTTTTCGCATACATGTTAACATCTACTTAATATTAACATTTATAAAAAACACAACATCATGAGAAGCTTATTATACATTATCGCGGTCATCCTGGTTATTATTTGGGTATTCGGCGCATTTGTAAGCCCGTTCGGCGGCAATATTATTCACGCTTTATTAGTAATTGCTATTATAGCGCTACTGTTAGGGGTAATTCGGAGAGCTTAACTTCACGTTAAGTTATTCAGCTATAAAAAGGACGCTTTCTAAAGGCGTCTTTTTTTATTCTATCCCTTTTTGGAATGATTTTGGTATATGGTTAAGTACAATCTACCTAAGTATTAACAACAATAAAAACACACAACAACATGAGAGGCTTATTGTACATAATTGCAGTTATCCTGGTTATAGGATGGGTATTCGGTTTCTTTTTTAACCATGCCGGCAATATCATTCACGCGCTATTAGTAATAGCCATTATCGCATTATTATTAGGTGTTATCAGGAGAGCCTGATAGCTAACCGAAAAGCTCAATAAATTAACCATTGGCCCACATCAGGCCGATGGTTTTTTGTTTAAAATGGCCTCAGCAATGGCAATATCCTCGGGGAAAGTTATTTTAATATTGGTATGGTTGCCCTCAACCAGCTGTATATCATGCCCAAGCTGCTCAACAACCGAGGCATCATCAGTAAAATTGGAAGTATAAGGCTGCTTGTAGGCCTGCTTTAACAAACCGGACTGAAAGGTTTGAGGTGTTTGCACCAGGTAAATGCTATCGCGATTCAGAGCCTGAGATGTAGTGCCCGTGGTTTGCCTAACCGAGTCGCGGCTTTTGACGGCTACTACGGCGCTTCCCTGGGCTTGGGCGGTGCTGTAGGCTTCATCTATAACAACAGGGCTTATAAGTGGCCGTACGGCATCGTGTACAGCAATTAGCACATCGGTGTCGGTAATGTAGTCAATTGCATTCTTTACCGAATGAAAACGCGTTTCGCCGCCGGCTAATAAAAGGTGTTTTACCGAAAAGTTATGCACAGCGCAAAGTTCTTTCCACAGCCCGTGAAAATCTGCATGCAGCACCAAAATAAGGGTAGGGGCAGATGTACTGGCGGCAAAGGCCTCCAGCGTGTGCATCAGCACCGGCTTGCCATTCAATTCTAAAAACTGTTTAGGCAAGGCGGATTGCATTCGCGAGCCTGTTCCGCCTGCTACAATAATGGCGAAAGATTTAGATTTTAGATCTGAGATATGAGATTTGAGACCGGGCATTTATCGTCAATAAATTTTCACGTCATGCTGAACTTGTTTCAGCACCCACGCGGCAGGTAGCCACCATGTTAGTCGCTCTGCATGCCGTAAACTTTGCATGTGGGGTCCCGAAATAAGTTCGGGATGACGTTTTATGTTGCCAAAGCTATAAAACAAAAATGAGATACAGGCTTTCGCATATATCTCATTTTATTAAGCATGAGAGTAATTATCTTAAATCTCACCTCTCATATCTCTCATCTAAATTAGATAATCAGCATGGCATCGCCATAGCTGTAGAAACGGTATTTCTCTTTTACGGCAACTTCGTAAGCATTCATTACATGCTCGTAACCGCCAAATGCACTTATCATCATCAACAGGGTCGATTCCGGCGTGTGGAAGTTAGTGATCATGCTGTTGGCAATGCTAAAATCGTACGGCGGGAAGATGAACTTGCTGGTCCAGTCGTTAGCGGCCTTCAGGGTTTTATTTGCAGATACTGCCGACTCAATGGTGCGCATTGATGTGGTACCTACGGCGCAGATACGGCTTTTACGCTCGATACCTTTGTTTACAATATCAGCTTGTTTTTGCTCGATGATGAACTGCTCGCTGTCCATTTTGTGCTTGGTCAAATCCTCTACTTCAACCGGGCGGAAGGTGCCTAAACCAACGTGCAGGGTAACTTCGGCAAATTCAACACCTTTCAATTCCAGGCGTTTCATTAGCTCGCGGCTAAAGTGCAGGCCTGCAGTAGGGGCGGCCACGGCACCTTCGTTTTTAGCGAAGATGGTTTGGTAACGCTCTTTATCTTCGGCAGTAGCTTTGCGTTTAATGTATTTTGGCAGTGGTGTCTCGCCCAATATTTCTACGTTGCGGCGGAACTCCTCGTCGGTACCATCAAACAAGAAGCGGATGGTACGGCCACGAGATGTAGTGTTATCTACAACCTCGGCTATCAGCAGGTCATCATCGCCAAAGTAAAGTTTGTTGCCAACGCGTATTTTACGCGCCGGGTCAACCAATACGTCCCAAAGGCGTAGTTCTTTATTTAATTCGCGCAGCAGGAAAACTTCGATGGTGGCACCGGTTTTCTCTTTGTTGCCATACATGCGCGCCGGGAATACTTTTGTATTGTTAAGGATCATTACATCCTTGTCGTCAAAATAATCCAGTACATCTTTAAATATCTTGTGCTCGATTTTACCGGAATCGCGATGCAGAACCATCAAACGAGATTCGTCGCGTTTGTCGGCGGGGGTATGTGCTATTAGTGAATCGGGCAGGTTGAATTTGAACTGGGATAATTTCATGTTTTATAGAGATGAATTTTCAGGCCGCAAAAATACGGATTTTTTGTTAAATTAACCGATTTTTTTATATTTCGTTTTGATAATCTGCAAAATACTTTTATTGCGCACGCTGTAACTTAAGGCAACAACGTTCGTCTAACCTAAAAATTACCCGGTTTAACATAGCTGCCGCTCTGCCGGTATACCCGTAAAACACTGTTATGATTATTTTAAAACTTATACGCGAGAGTTTTTTATTTGCATACGATGCCCTCAGACAAAACAAGCTACGCACGCTGCTATCGCTGTTGGGCGTAACCATTGGTATTTTTGCCATTATAGCGGTGCGGTCGGCGGTTGATACCTTGCGTAATAACCTGCAAAAAAGCGTTAATAAGCTGGGTAACAATAGTATTTATGTAGAAAAGTGGCCATGGGACGGCGGCGACGATTTTCCATGGTGGAAATACATGCAGCGCCCTGTACCCAAACTGCGCGATTTTGACCAGATACGCCGCCGCAGCCAAACCGCCAAAGCCATTACTTATGAGATAAGTGTTGATAACCGCACCGTGAAATACGGCAGTAACACGGTTGATGGGGCACAAATAAATGCCGTATCGCACGAGCATGATAAGGTGATCAGTTTCGATTTCCAGGACGGGCGCTATTTTACTGATATAGAATCGCGTACAGGGTCGCCGGTTACGCTTATCGGGTTCGATATTGCTGCTAATTTATTTCCCAGTGGCGATGCTGTTGGTAAACAGATAAAAATTATGGGGCGTAAGCTTACCATTATTGGCGTTTTTAGCAAACAAGGCGATGATATGCTGGGGATATCAACAGATAAACAGGTGCTTGTTCCGCTGAACTTTGCTAAAAACGTTATTGATGTAGAGAACGAAAAGTATAACCCATCTATAGTAGTGCGCGGGCAGGATAACCTGTCGGAAAGCGAAGTAGAAAGCGAGATACGTGGTATTATGCGTTCTATCCGCAGTATACGCCCGGGTGTTGATGATAATTTTGCGCTCAATAAATCCAGCGTTATCACCAATCAGTTAGATAGCCTCTTTACTATCGTGAATATTGCCGGTAACATTATCGGCGGTTTCAGTGTGCTGGTGGGCGGTTTCGGTATAGCCAATATCATGTTTGTTTCGGTGAAAGAACGTACCAATATTATCGGTATACAAAAATCCCTCGGGGCCAAAAACTATTTCATCTTACTGCAGTTCCTGCTCGAGTCGGTTGCGTTATGCCTAATGGGCGGTTTGATAGGGCTGCTGCTGGTATACCTCGGCACGTTAGTCGTAAAGGCTGCTGCAGACCTTGAGGTTATCTTAGACGCGACCAACGTCATCCGCGGGCTTACCGTATCGGTAGTTATCGGAATGGTTGCCGGCATTATACCCGCATGGTTTGCCTCGCGGATGGATCCTGTAGAGGCTATCCGTACTAATTGATGCTTTAAATTATATCCGCCGGGTTAGGCTGCGTAGCAGCTACCGGCCTGCAATGGCGCGATATTTTTTCGAAGAGCACATCGGGTACAAAAGGCTTAGTGAGATAATCGCACATGCCGTGTTCAAAAGCCTTGGCATGTGTTTCGGGCATAGCATCGGCCGTGAAGGCTATAATAGGCAAGGCGGGCTGCATCTGCTTAATAATGGCCGAGGCTTCAAAGCCATCCATTACCGGCATTTGCAGGTCCATAATAATAAGATCGTAAGTTTTTTCGGCCGCTTTATCCACGGCTATTTGCCCGTTCATGGCCTCATCTACATTAGCCTGCCACTTCTTCAAAAATTTTGTGGCTATCATAATGTTCATCTTATTATCATCAACCACCAAAATATTCATGCCATGCAGTGTAGGCAATAATGGCGCAACCACCTGCGCTGCCGATACCTGCGGCTGAGCAGCCGGCTGCGGTGCCAGCGTAAACAGCACCGAGAAACTGAACTGAGTGCCCTTGCCCACTTCGCTTTGCACACGTATGCTGCTGTTGTAAAGCTCTACCAGGCGTTTGGTAATAGCAAGGCCCAGGCCAGTGCCGCCGTACTCGTTGTTTATTACGCGCTCTTCTTGTATAAAAGGATCGAATATAATGCCGAGGTTCTCGGGCGCGATACCTATGCCGGTATCCGTTACCTTAAAGTTTATCAGTATCTCTTTATCTGTGGCCTGCTCTTTCTCCAGTACAATGGCCACTTTGCCCTTCAGCGTAAATTTAACGGCATTGTTTACCAGGTTTATTAAAATCTGGCCCAGGCGCGTTTGGTCGCCAATGAGGTATTCGGGAATACCCTGACCGGTTACCAGTTCTATCTCCAAATTCTTCTCTACTGCCTTAGCGTAGAAAGATTGCCTGATGTTTTGGGTTAGCTGGTGTATGTTGAATACGCCTTTGTTCAACACCAGCTTGCCGGCCTCTATTTTATTATAATCGAGTATATCGTTAATAATGGCCAGCAGGTTTTCGCCGCTAAATTTTAGTGTGTTGAGGTATTCCAGTTGTTCGGGGCGTGGGTCTTCTGATAGCAGCAGATTAGTGGTACCTATCACCGCATTCATGGGCGTGCGTATCTCGTGGCTCATGATAGATAGGAACTCTGATTTAAAGTGCGATGAACGCTCCGCCTCTTCTTTAGCGCTGATGAGTTGCTGCCGGGCTATTTGCTGCAGGGTAATATCCTCGCCAATGCTGGTAGTACCCTTTATTTTTCCCTGCTCATCGTAGCTAACGGTGTTTTGCCAGCTAACGGTGCGCCACTCGCCGTTACGGCAAATTATGGGGTTTATATAGTGGGCCTTTATACTATCGGTAACAAACCAGCCCTGCATCATTTCGCGCAGTTCTTCGGGTACAAAATTGTACATCCAGTTCATGCCCAGTATCTCATCCTGCCGGTAACCCAGTAAGTTTGCCAGGTATTTATTGCAGAAGGTTACGCAACCATTGGCATCAAGCGACAGGGCCGCAAGGCTTACCGTCTCCAATACCTGTATAAATTTATCTTCGGTGCTGCGGTGTTCTATTTCAGCCTGTTTACGCTGGGTAATATCCTGCAGGGTGCCCACAATTTTGCGAACGCTGCCATCCTCGCGGAACATTAGCTTACCCGTAATTACACTGATGTGCTTTAAGGTACCCTTTGGCGTAATAATGCGGTACTCTACCGCAATATCCGATTCGGCCCTGAAAAGGTTGCGTATTACATAGCGGTCATCGGGGTGGATGTATTTGATAAGCGTACGCCCCGCAGCCGATTCTGAAGCTTCAGCCTCGTCCAGTTCGTAAATGGCGTTCACTTCATCGCTCCAGGCCAGGTTTTTGCTGCTGTTATCAAATTTCCAGTTACCTATTTTGGCTATCTTTTGTGCTTCCAGTAATTCTATCTGGCTCACTTTTACGGCCTTCTCGGCAAGGCGGGCCTCAGTAACATCCTGTATAATGCCTACAATGCGTTTCAGGCTACCATCGGGCGCATATTGCAGGTCGCCGCGCTGTACGCGTATGTACTTTAGGTTGCCTTTTGGGGTAAGCATTTTATGCTCACAGTTTACATCGGCAACGGTGGTAATATTGGTAAAGTAGTCGGCCGTGCGCTCCAGGTCGTCCGGGTGCACCATGGCCATGTAATACTCAAATTTGGTAAGCGGTTCGGGGATGGTATCAACCTCCAATACCTTGAACAGGTTATCGCTCCAATGGTTCTCGCGGGTAACGGCATCAAACCACCAGTTGCCCGTTTTGGCAATAGTTTGGGCCTGCTGCAATAAAGCCTCGCTTTCTACGAGCGAGTCGGCGCGTTTTTTTTGTTCAGTAATATCCGTTACCGATACCGATATACGGTGCAGGTAGTTGCCCTTGGCATCAAAAACAGGGGAGGCTTTGGCAATAAACCATTTTGGGTGGCCGTATAACGATGGAAACTCAAGTGAGGCAGGCTCGCGATTCGTGCGTACCAGCTCATACACCCTCGCAAATGGTACGGCCTGCTCGGGGCCCATTACCTCAAAAAGCTGTTTACCCACAAATTGATCGCGGGTTAGGTAAGGCGGGCTGTTTTGCCCGAACCAAACGTTATAGCAGGTGGTATCTTCGTTCAGTTCGAAAACGGTATCATTCATCGAGCTGATGAGCGAGTGCAGTTCTTCGCGGCTGCGGCGCAGGGTTGCATCATTCGCCATCAGGGTATCGTTCAGCAGCAGCACCTCATCCAGCGCGCGCTTGAATTTTTGCTGGTAGGTCATCACTACAAATAGCGACACATAGGCTATGGCCGTGAAAACAACGAGCAACGCCATGAGCACATAACCCGATATATAAAGTTTTGGCGCCGTATAGTAGGCGCACACTATAGCAATAATATTTAGCCCGCATATCAGCACAAACTCCCATGGCCGTTTGCAGAAAAGTGTAAGCGATATAAATATGGTGATGGAGCTAAAGAGGTAAACATGCTCGAACCCATTGGCCCCAAGCAAAATGCCGTTATTGATAACCAGGTAAGAGAGGATAGTGGCGCAGGTAAGGTAAACGTAAGTGCGTTTAAGGGCAGTGAACGAAAACCCAAGGGCAATTGCGCTTAGCCCCGCATTAATGGCGCGCAGCCAAACGGGATCGTATGAGTTATAAAAGCATAAATAGTGTAAAGCAGGCGCTGCAATAAGCAGGCCCAGTAACAGTAGCCGGTAAATAGTATTGTCATTTTCGATCAATAACAACGTGCGATCTTTAAATGACATGCGTTAGGGGTATTTTATTTGCCACGAAACAAATTACGAAAAAAACCGATATATAGCTTTACATTTTTTACAAAAGGTAAATTTATCTTAAAGCCGTTTAATACGCATATTTAATTACATTTGTTGCAAATACTATATTTTCTATGTCTGATACTGCACAACTAAAAATTGGTGACAAAACATACGAACTGCCTGTTATTGAAGGTACCGAAGGAGAAAAAGCGATAGATATTTCGAAACTGCGCGACCTCTCGGGCTATGTAACCCTGGATGTAGGATATAAAAATACCGGCGCTACCAAAAGCGCAATTACTTTCCTCGACGGCGAAGTGGGTATACTGAAATACCGTGGTTACCCCATAGAGCAACTGGCTGAACAATCGACTTTTATAGAAGTTGCCTACCTGTTGATCTATGGTGAATTACCAACCGCCGATCAGCTCAAAAACTTTGAGCACGAGATAAGCCGCCATACATTGGTGCACGAGGATATGAAGAAATTTTTCGATGGCTTCCCTTCGGGTTCGCACCCAATGGGGCAGTTGTCGTCGCTCATTGGCGCACTGGCGGCCTTCAACCCGTCGTCGTTGAAACAAGGCTTAACAAACGAGGAGATAAACCTCGAAATTATTAAGCTGATTGCCAAGATGAGCACCATCGTTTCGTGGATATATAAGAAGTCATTAGGCCACCCAATGATGTATCCGCAGAACAAAATGGACTATGTAACCAACTTTTTACACATGACTTTCGGGCAGCTTACCGAGGATGTGGCTATAGATCCGGTGGTGGTTGATGCCATGAATAAGCTGCTTATTTTGCACGCAGATCACGAGCAAAACTGCTCTGCATCTACGGTGCGTATAGTAGGTTCGTCGGATGCTAACTTGTACGCTTCTATATCTGCAGGTATATCTGCACTGTGGGGCCCGCTGCATGGCGGCGCTAACCAGGCGGTGATAGAAATGCTGCAGAAAATTAAGGAAGACGGCGGCGATACCGATAAATGGATAGCCAAAGCAAAAGATAAGAACGACCCTTTCCGTTTGATGGGCTTTGGCCACCGCGTTTACAAAAACTTCGATCCGCGCGCCAAGATCATCAAGAAAGCTTGCGACGATATTTTAGCCAAACTGAACATACAGGACGAAACCCTGGAGATAGCCAAAAAGCTGGAGGAAGTTGCGCTGAGCGACCCATACTTTGTTGAGCGTAAGCTGTACCCTAACGTAGATTTTTACTCGGGTATCATTTACACCGCCTTGGGCTTCCCTACAGAAATGTTCACGGTGCTATTCGCCCTTGGCCGCTTGCCGGGATGGATAGCCCAGTGGAAAGAAATGAAAGCAAACAAAGAACCTATTGGCCGCCCTCGCCAGATTTACGTTGGCGCTACCGACAGGGATTATACTGATATTGCTTCAAGGTAATTGCATTTGCGCATAGCGATGGGTTTCAAACCCATCGCTATGATCGCATCCAAACAACATTCAAAGCCCGCCATTTGCCGGGCTTTTTTTATAACACCTGATGAAGATGTCTCTAATATTTACTTTGATACTTATGTTTTTTTTGCCCGCCGGCGAAAAACAGCTAACCGTAATTAGTAAAGCGAATGTTTGGAAATTACATCCGGTCTTTGCCCTTAAAGATGCGGACATCATTATAAAAATAAGAGGAGATAAATATTTGCTTTGGTCAAGAGAATATTATGATTCAAAAGGCGAAATAGATAGCCTTATTGAAAACCACGACATTGATTATTTGCATTGGACACGCTCTGAAATGTACAAAATGAAAGGTTTTTTCAATCATGGCTACATTAGGAACATATCGGCATGGCTGATCGATAATAAGCGGTTAAAAATTAATAATTCATCTTTCGAGGTGGTGTCAATGAACAAACTTACAAACGAGATATACTATAGATCGCCAAAAGAACCCGATCACCTTTACATTATCAAATACAGGTAATCCACCTCTCAAAATAACTAATGACCACACGCGAACTGCTTAAACAATACTGGGGGCATGATAATTTCCGGCCGATGCAGGAGGAGATCATCGCATCGGTATTAACCGGGAACGATACCCTGGCGCTGCTGCCCACGGGTGGGGGCAAGTCGGTGTGTTTCCAGGTGCCGGCCATGGCTCGGGACGGTATTTGCATTGTGGTTTCGCCGCTGATCGCCTTAATGAAAGACCAGGTGGAAAACCTGCGGGCAAAGGGGATAGATGCTATTTCAATAGTATCGGGCATGAGCCGCCGCGAGGTGGATATTGCGCTGGATAATTGTATCTACGGCTATACCAAATTCCTGTACCTATCGCCCGAACGCCTCCTGAGCGAACTGGTGCAGGAGCGCATCAAGTACATGAACGTAAACTTGTTCGCGGTTGATGAGGCGCATTGTATATCGCAATGGGGGTACGATTTCCGCCCGCCATACCTGCACATTGCCGATCTGCGTGAACTGCACCCAAAAGTGCCTGTGCTGGGCCTAACGGCAACAGCAACCGCAGATGTGCGAGAGGATATCAAAGAGAAGCTCCAGTTCAAGCCCGGCAGCCTCACATTTCAGCAAAGCTTCGCCCGTAAAAACCTTAGTTACGTAGTGCGCCATACCGAAAATAAAAGCCGCAGCCTGATGGATATTGCTACGGGCATAAAAGGCAGCGGTATTATTTACACCCGCAGCCGCAAAGGCACTATGGATGTGGCCAAGTTTCTGAACCAAAATAACATCCGTGCCGATTTTTACCATGCCGGTTTAAGTGCAGATGAGCGTGCCGAAAAGCAGGAAGCCTGGAAAAATAACCGTACGCGCATTATCGTAGCTACCAATGCCTTCGGGATGGGGATAGACAAACCCGACGTGCGCTTTGTTGCCCACCTCGAAATTCCCGACAGCCTGGAAGCCTATTACCAGGAGGCGGGCAGGGGAGGCCGCGACGAGCAGAAAGCTTACGCGGTTTTACTTTACGACCAGATAGACCGCGCCCGCCGCGAAAAAATGTTTGTGCAGAACTTTCCTTCGGTAGACGAAATAAAGGTAGTTTACCACCAACTGGGCAATTACTGCCGCGTGGCTTATGATACCGGCGAAGGTGCCAGTTTCGATATAGACCTGGCAGAGTTTTGCGCCCAATACAAACTCGACCCCATAAAAACGCTTAACTCCCTCAAGTTTTTGGAGCAGAACGAATACGTGGCTTTTAGCGAGAGCGTGTATTTACCTTCTCGTTTCCGGTTCGAGGTATTGAATGAGGAATTATATAACTTCCAGATACAAAACCCAGGCTGGGAACCATTTGTGAAAACGCTGTTGCGTAGCTACGGCGGCGCGTTTGATAATTATGTGCGCCTGCGCGAGTTCGATCTCGCCCGCCGTACAGCCATGAGCGTGCAGCAGGTGATAGAAGGGCTCACACAACTACAGTCGTTCGGTTTGCTAAGCTACCTGCCCCAAACCGATAAACCCCAAATAACCTGGACCCGCCCGCGCCAGCAGAATAATAACATTTACATAGATAAGGCGGATATTGACAATCGCAAAGCCACCTACCGCCAAAAAATGGAAGCGGTATTTGCTTATGCCGAACACAAGCGCTGCCGCAGCCAAATGCTGTTAGCCTACTTCGACGAGCAAAACGCCCCCAAATGCGGCAGCTGCGACGTGTGCCTTGCCGAAAAACGCCGAAAAAACGCATCGGAGATATTCGAGAATATCACCAACGAGATCGTACAATTGCTAAGCACAGATAACTACACCATCACAGAGCTCATCACTGCCATAAAACCCGGCAATGAGAAGGAAAAGATAGAAACCATCCGCTTATTATTGGATGCAGGGAAGATAAAAACGGATGGGGAGAGGTATTATTTGTAGATGCCCTTTACGCCCTAAACGCCACAGGCGTCAACGCCGTTTGCTTTTTAAAATATTTTGAAAAATGCGCCAGATCATCATACCCCAGTGCATACGCAATTTCGCTTACCGTCCAATGGGTTTGTTTAAGGAGTATTTTAGCTTCCTGTATGATGCGGTTGCCTATGATATCGGTTGTAGTGCGGCCGGTGGCTTCTTTTAGTACCTTGTTCAGGTGGTTTACGTGTACGGCAAGGCGGTCGGCGTAGTCTTTGGCGGTGCGCAGGCCAAGTTTTTGCCCCGGCGCTTCCAGCGGGAACTGCCGCTCGAGCAATTCGATGAACATGTGGGTGATACGTTCCGAGGCATTTTGCGTGGTACTGAGCGCCGCCATGGGTTGCAGCTTTTGTCCGTAGTGAATCAGCTCCAATACCAGCGTACGCAGCAGGTCGTACTTGTAGCGGTAGTCGGTGCCTATCTCTTTGTGCATCTTCTTAAAGATGTATTCTACTTCCTTTACTTCCTCTTGGTTCAGTTGAAATACAGGTACCTGCCCGGGTTGGAAGATAGGTAACTCATCCAACTGAATGCCCGATTTACCCGGCATAAAAAAGTCCGGCGTAAAAATGCAGAACATACCCGTTTGGTTATCATCAGCAGGCAACCAACGGTAGGGGATTTTTGGCGTGGCGAATAGCAGGGCATTTTCGCCGGTATCTATTATTTTATCGGCGTATTCAGCAGTGCTTTGTCCGCGTATCCAGCTTATTTTATAGTAAGCGCGGCGGTTGTAGGGCATGGTGCGCCCACCGGTCGCCTTATCGAATAGTTTTTCCGTTTCGAAGATATTAAAATGCCCAAGGTCCTTGCTGATGCCCGCTGGGAATATGGCGGCATTGCGCCGGTAAAAATCTTCGAGAGTGGTGGTGGTTATCATGATGCCTAATCAATATTACATTAAAGATTTGACAACTTTTTAAAAGTTGTCAAATCTACAGGGCAGGTTTATACCATCATACCGCCCGAAACCTCGATGCGTTGGGCGTTTACCCAGCGGGCATCTTCGCTGCAAAGGAAAGCTGCCACGCCGCCAATATCTTCGGCAAGGCCTACACGGCCAAGGGCGGTAATGCTGCTTACCATTTTGGTGAGTTCTTCGCTTTTGCGGATATGGGCATCGTTAAAATCGGTAGCTATAGCGCCGGGTGCGATAATATTGGCCCTGATACCGCGTGGACCAAGCTCTTTGGCCAGGTAACGGGTAAACACCTCCACAGCACCCTTCATGGAGGCGTATGCAGAAGAACCGGGCACGCTAAAGCGGGTAAGCCCCGATGATATATTAACGATGCCGCCGCCATCATTAAGTAGCCCAAGAGATTTTTGAGTAAGGAAGTAAACACCCTTAAAATGTACGTTCAGCAACTCATCAAAGGCTTCCTCTGTAAAATCGGCAATGGGGTTGTTGCGGCCAAAGCCCGCATTGTTGAGCAGGAAATCGAATTTTTCGGTGCCGAATTTATCTTTTAAAACTTGCTTCAGCTGTTCAATAAAGCCATCGAAACTTTTGATGTTGCCGGTATCTAATTGCAGGGCAGCAGCCTTTTGGCCGGCGTTTTCTATTTCGGTAACTACGGCTTGTGCCTCCTCGGCTTTGCTGTTGTAGGTTAGTATTACGTCGAGCCCTTTTTCGGCTATGCGCAGGGCCATATCCTTACCCAACCCGCGGCTGCCGCCTGTTACTAATGCTATTTTGCTTTGCTTTTCCATTGTAGTATTATTTTGTTGATACAAAGGTGGGCATATAACGTGCCATGTAGTTTGTAACAATCAATCGGGTATTTGTAAAAATCAAATAATACCATCCTGTTTATTAAAAGCACACGCGGCACGCGTGCGCCAGCCTATCCCTTTCATCTGCACATCCGCATCTTTTTCGCCGACGCATTTTCGCCGTTCACCGACACATTCCTGCCGTACGTCTAATACACCGAAAACTGCTGTAACGTTTCCTGCTGCCACTCGTCATATTGATGTATTTAAAAACGAAAGAAATTAATAATAACACTCACTATCAAAATATTATAACCATGAAAA
The DNA here is from genome assembly GCF_002013915.1 of Mucilaginibacter pedocola. Lineage (GTDB taxonomy): Bacteria > Bacteroidota > Bacteroidia > Sphingobacteriales > Sphingobacteriaceae > Mucilaginibacter > Mucilaginibacter pedocola. Next base: position 241,965 of record NZ_MBTF01000038.1, on the reverse strand, counting down.
CTCAAATATTAACCATTGCCACCATATTCACTTTAGCCTTAGGTACCGTAACCGCAGCCTCTGCTAAAACACAAAATAACAACGAAGAAGTAGCCACCGTTTTAAGCAACGTAAGCCAGATAAACAAGATCGAAGTCCGCGGTAACGTGGAGTTATTCGTAAGCGATGGCAGCGCCGACCAGGTAAAAGTTTACAACCGTTACTATGCCGAAAGCGCCATGGTGCAAAATGAAAACGGTGTATTGCGCATTGCATCATACACCAACAAACCGCTGGTAGTTTGGGTAACCGCTGCCGACCTGCGCAACATTGCTGCTTACGATAATGCACAAGTTAAATCATTCGGCAACCTGTCAAAAATTGACCTGAACGTTGCCTTGTACAACAACGCATCAGCAAAGCTTGACTTAGATGCCTACAAAGCCAGCATCACCGTAAACGACCGTGCCAAAGCCGACGTAGCAGGTACCGTAACCGAGTACAGCGTAACCCGCGACCAAAGCGCTACCATCAACAGCAGCAGCGTGGTAGCCACAAACAAAACCGATAACGTTACCAACAAATTCGCGGTAGCAAAAACAGATGTAGCCGTATTGTAAGCACTACTTTTGCAAAAGTTCAACATATATTCCAACAGAGAGCCATCGTGTAAACGGTGGCTTTTTTTTGTGCCCCATGTCTTCCTGAACGAGCGCTGTTGGGCGTAAGTGTTGGGCGAGGAGCTACCACCACCATGTCATCCCGAACGAGCGATGGTGGGAAGGTGCGCAGGGGCGAGGAGGGAACTTGTTCATTCTGTAAAGTCCACGTGCAAAGCGTTTATGCTTTATTGAACAAGATTCCTCGTCGCTTCGCTTCCCTCGGAATGACAATTTTTTATGATCTCAGGACATGCAATAGTGGTGCTTAGCGCTCCTCCATCTGCACATTTGAATTTTCACCGACACTATCCCAACTTTCACCGATATAAACCGGCACTGTGTCTAAAATACACTATTTGCCTGTAACGTTTCTGCGTTGGCTTCGTCTTATCTATGTATTAAGTTACTAAACAACATAAGGTTCTCACAATCAAAATATTAAATAAAATGAAAACAAAATTTTTAGCCATTGTAGCTGTAATAGCATCAGCCTTGGCAACCACCAATTTTACTTATGCCGCAACCGAAAATAATGGCAAAGAAGTAAGCACCGTTTTAACCAACATCAGCCAGATAAACAAGATAGAAGTACACGGCAACGTGGAGCTTTACGTTAGCGATGGCAGCGCCGACCAGGTGAAAGTTTACAATCAGTACTATGCCGAAAGCGCTTTGGTACAAAGCCAGAACGGTGTGTTGCGCATATCATCATACAAAGATGAAAAATTAGTAGTATGGGTTACCGCTAACGACCTTCGCGCCATCAGTGCTTATGATAATGCCGCTGTAAAATCATTCGGTAGCTTATCAAAAATTGAGTTTGATGTTGACCTGCACGATAGCGCTACCGCTCAATTGAATATAGAAGCTTACCGCGCCAGTGTAACTGTAAACAACAACGCCAAAGCAACTTTAACCGGCGGCGTAACCGAATACAGCCTGAAATATGCCGATACCGCCAGCGTGATCAACGATAACTTCATCACTGTTAACGAAAGCAAAACCCAGGTATCATCTGTAGGTAAACGCGATATCGCAGGTTTATAATAAGCACCTTTCACAATTTAAATACACATAAAAACCAAGCCGTTGCATAGCAGCGGCTTTTTTTATTTTAGGTTAAAGTGTAACTTAAGCGCAATATCTGTTGTCAAAAAAACAAAAACCTCACATGAAAAAATCATACTTACAAATATTCGTTTTAGTTGCCGTGTTGTCGGCCAGCCTGTTATCGTCATCGTGCCGCCGTTTTAAAAGGGTGCATGGTTCAGGCAAAACTGCTACCGAGCGCCGTACCGTTGTTGAATTTGATAGGGTAGATATCTCGGGCGGGCTTAACGCTACCTTGGTGCAGGATAGCTCATCGGTTGTTACCGTTACCGCCGATGATAACCTCATGAAATACATTAAAACCGAGGTAGAAGGGCACGAACTGCGCATTTACACCACCCGCAACCTGCAGAGCGATATAAAAATTACGGTGAACATAGGCTTTAAACAACTGGAGCAGTTGGGTGCTTCGGGAGCGGTAGAGGTGGCCTCGATAGGCCGCATCAACACCGGCGATTTTAATATGGACCTTTCGGGTTCTACCCATGTAGACCTTGACCTTGCCGCAGCCGATGTGCGCACCGAATGCAGTGGCGCCAGCGAGATAAAGCTGAAAGGGCAGGCAGCATCGCACCGATTGGCACTGAGCGGCAGCAGCGATATTTATGCGTTCGACTTTGTGGTTGGTAAATACCAGATAGAATCATCGGGCGCAAGCCATTGCCGTATAAATGTGCTGAAGGACCTGAGCGTACAAAGCAGCGGTGCCTCCGAAACCGAATACCGTGGCAGCCCGTCGCGCGTAAGCAGTTCTAAATCGGGTGCGGCATCGTTAACTAAGGTGAACTGATCTGTAGCATATAAGAAATTTAAATGGAAGTGGGTGTGTTAAAACATCCACTTTCTTTGTTTGAGGATGGATACCTATAAAGCCAGAAAATATATCGCCATTGGGTTGGTGGCCATATTGCTTGTTAAAGACTACAAGAGTTTATACAGAAGCTTTTATATGAGCGATAAATGCCAGCTGGAGGCCGAAGCCAGGGATCTGTCGCTACAAGGAGTAGTGATAAAGAAATATATCGATTCGGCAAATCATCAGTACCGAACTATCGAGATAGAACGTAAATGGTTCAACGATGTTTTTTACTTCCACAATCTCGAAGATTCATTATTGTGGAAAACGGTTCGCGTTAACGATTCTATCAATAAGCAGCCTAATAGCCTTACCTATTACCTCATCAGGAACGGGAGAAAACTGGCTATCATAACAAGTTATAATTGCAGGCGATCCCCATAGCGAACCGTTTCTGAATAAATTCAAGAAAAATTACCCAACGCTGTAACATTCATGTGGTTAAAAGCGCCTTAGTGTTTTAATAACACAGTACTCTTAACCTCATCATGAAAAAGTTCAAAAAATGGATGGCGTATATCGTCATCTTTATCGTATTGATCGTTGTATCAGCGATATCTTATGTAACCCTCGCGCTGCCCAATGTTGGCGAACCCGAAAACATAAAAGTAGAATTAACCCCCAAACGCATTCAGCGCGGTAAATACCTGGCCAACCACGTTACCGTTTGTATGGATTGCCACAGCAACCGTAAATTTAACGAATTTGCCGGCCCTATAGATACCAATATCCTTGGCGGAGGGGGCGATAAATTCGATGCTGCGGCAGGCTTCCCCGGTACGGTTTATGTGCCCAACATTACCCCGTTCCACCTCAAAAGCTGGACCGACGGCGAGCTTTTCCGCGCCATTACCGCAGGGGTTAAAAAGGATGGTTCGGCTATATTCCCTATAATGCCTTACACCAGCTACGGCAAAATGGATAGGGAGGATATATACAGCATCATAGCCTATATCCGTACACTTAAACCTATCGAAACAAAGCAACCCGAACGCAAGCTTGATTTCCCGTTGAATATTTTGGTACATACCATGCCGCAAAAAGCAACCCTTGGTAAACTGCCTTCGCAAGCCGATACTTTAAAATACGGCCAATACCTGGTGCAAAGTGCTGCTTGTGCCGATTGCCATACCAAAGCTGATAAAGGTAAACCCGTGCCCGGTTTTGAATTTGCCGGCGGTAATGAATATGGGATGCCCGGCGCAACATTGCGTGCGGCCAATATTACACCAGATGTAAAAACCGGTATAGGCAGCTGGACCAAAGAGCAATTTGTGGCCCGCTTTGCCCAATATGGCAATGGTACCGCTAAACCTGTAGCCGTAAAACCCGGCGATTTCCAAACCATTATGCCCTGGTGGAAATATGGTGCTATGGAGAAGAAAGACCTTGAAGCAATATATGCCTATCTGCGTACGGTTAAGCCCGTAAGCAACAACGTAGTAAAATTTGAAAACAAGCTAACATCAAATTAATATCTCAAAATAAATTCATACTTTTGCGCCTCTAAAAAGCTGCCGTGCGTGGTAATTACATGCACGGCGGTTTATGTTGTATAAAAACACAATCCGGTAAAAAAGATGAACATATCACAGGAAAAAATTGATAACCTTAATGCGGTTGTAAAGATCAATTTAACCCCCGCTGACTACCAGCCACGCGTAGAAAAAACCATTAAAGACCAAGCTAAAAAAGCCAAAATTCCGGGTTTCCGTCCGGGTATGGTTCCTGCTGCGCACATCAAGAAAATGTATGGTAAAAACATTTTGGTTGATGAGATAAATAACCTGCTAAACGATACCTTAAATAAATACCTGGAAGACGAGAAACTGGAAGTATTGGGCCAGCCTTTGCCAAAACGCGAAGACGCGCACAAAGAATACAACTGGGATTTTGCCGACGAGTTTGAATTTAACTACGAAATTGGCTTAGCGCCTGAGTTTGATGTTGATTTCAGCTCGAAAGATACCATCACCCGTTACACCATTAAAGCGGATGAAGAAACCCTGGCATCGCGCATCAAAAACATCCGTCGTGCTTATGGCAAAATGACAAATCCTGACGTATCGGCAGATGATGACGTGCTTTACTCGGTATTAGAACAACTTTCTCCGGATGGTTCTGTTTTTGAGGGTGGCATTAGCAACACCGGTTCGGTACGTTTAGACCAGATCACTGACGAAGCCGTTAAAGCTTCATTGATCGGTTTGAAAAAAGACGATACGGTAACTTTAGACATCCAGAAAGCTTACGGTAACGATGCAGCTAAAATTGCAGGTGTACTTAAGATAGAAGAAGCTGAAGCTGCCGACCTGAAATCGGACTTCAAATTAACGGTAAAAAATGTTAACCGTTTAGAAGAAGCCGACCTGAACCAGGAGTTCTTTGACAAGTTGTTTGGTGAAGGTAATGTAACTACCGAAGAAGGCTTCCGTGAGAAGATCACCGAAGAAGTTGAAATGATGATGCAGCAGGATAGCGAACGCAAACTGCAGAACGACATTTACAACTACAGCCTTAATAAAGTACAGTTTAACCTGCCTGATGAGTTTTTGAAACGCTGGTTACAAGCAACCAACGAAAAACTTACTACAGAAGAATTGGAAGGTGGTTACGATGATTTTGCAAAAAACCTGAAATGGACACTGATAGCAAACAAAGTAGTACGCGATGGCAACATCGAGATAAAATACGAAGATGTATTCCAGTACGCTAAAATGAGCTTAGATCAGCAGTTCCGTGCGTACAGCCAGCAGTCGCTTCCTGAGGAGCAACTGGCACAATACACCGTGCAGTACCTGCAAAATAAAGAACAGGCCAACAAAATTTTTGAAGAAGTAAAAGCCGTTAGGGTTTTCGACTATATCAAAAGCGTTATCACTTTAGATAACAAAGAGATCCTGTTTACCGATTTTAACAAACTGGAAGACTAAGCGCTTCCCGTTCAATAAAATACGTGTCACCAAAAGCATTTGCCGCAAGGCAGATGCTTTTGTGTTTTAAACGGCCTGAAAAATTTTGTCATTTCGATAGAGCAGAAGGGGAGGGAAAGCGCGGGAGTGCGAAAGAGAAAACTTCGGTACAAAGCAATTAGCGTTTGCAAAGTAGATGAAACAATTTTTACTTAATAAAAACTTTACATCACCAAAACTATTCAACTAACAACTATATTAGCCCCGTAAGCCAATAACATTACATTATAAAAAACAAATAACATGAGCAGTAATATCGATAGAAATGAATTCCGCAAGTATGCCGTTAAACATCACCGTTTAAACGGGCTTACTGTAGATAAATACCTTTCAACTTTCGACCGTAACAGCCAGCCAAGCGGCATTTACAGCCCTACAGGCATGACCCCATACATCATAGAAGAGCGCCAGTTAAATGTGGCCCAGATGGACGTATTCAGCCGCCTGATGATGGACCGCATTATTTTCCTGGGCGATGCTATTTACGACCAAAATGCAAACATTATCCAGGCTCAATTGCTGTTCTTACAATCAGCAGATGCTAAGCGCGACATCCAGATATACATCAACTCTCCGGGTGGCTCGGTTTATGCCGGTTTAGGGATATACGATACCATGCAATTCATCTCTAACGATGTAGCTACTATTTGTACAGGTATGGCGGCCAGTATGGGTGCCGTATTATTGTGCGCAGGTACAGCAGGTAAAAGGGCAGCCTTGCCACACTCAAGGGTGATGATACACCAGCCATCGGGCGGTGCGCAGGGCCAGCAAAGCGATATCGAGATCACATATCACGAGATCACGAAGCTTAAAAAAGAACTTTACCAGATCATTGCCGATCATAGCGGTGCATCGTACGAAAAAGTTTGGGAAGCATCAGACCGCGATTACTGGATGATAGCCGACGAAGCCAAAGAGTTTGGTATGGTTGACGAAGTTTTAAAAAGCAATAGCAACAAAACCAAATAATTGGTTCATGTTAAAGTAAAGCAGCACAACTAATTAGAGTTGCGCTGCTTTGTAATTAATTTGAATTTGATTATTTTTGATAAACCAATTGAGAAATGAACAAGAACAGCAAGGAGATCAGATGCTCGTTTTGCGGCGCAGGTAAGCAGGATTCCCTGATGCTGATAGCCGGGCTGGATGCGCACATTTGCGATAAGTGCGTAAACCAGGCCAACGAGATACTGGCAGAAGAATTAAAAGTGCGGAAGGTAAAAGCCTCTCCGTCGTCGCCGGCTGTTTTAAAACCTTCGGAAATAAAAACCCACCTGGATCAGTATATCATAGGGCAGGACGATGCTAAGAAAGTGTTGGCCGTATCGGTATACAACCACTACAAACGCCTTAACCAACGCGTAGATAAGGATGAGGTAGAAATAGAAAAATCGAACATCATAATGGTGGGCGAAACCGGTACGGGGAAAACCCTGCTGGCTAAAACACTTGCCAAAATACTGAATGTGCCTTTCTGCATTTGCGATGCCACGGTACTTACCGAGGCCGGCTATGTAGGCGAGGACGTAGAAAGTATCTTAACCCGTTTGCTGCAAAGTGCGGATTACGATGTAAACATGGCCGAGCGCGGCATTGTGTATATCGACGAGGTAGATAAAATTGCCCGTAAGAGCGATAATGCCTCTATCACCCGCGATGTAAGCGGTGAAGGCGTACAACAGGCATTATTGAAAATTTTGGAAGGAACTATGGTGAACGTACCACCGCAAGGCGGCCGTAAACACCCCGACCAAAAAATGATCACCGTGAACACAAGCAACATCCTGTTCATTTGCGGCGGCGCTTTTGATGGTATCGATAAAAAGATAGCCAACCGTATGCGTACCCAAACCGTGGGTTACAAAATGAAACGCGACGATAGTGAGGTGGACCTGAAGAACCTGTACAAATACATTACGCCGCAGGATCTTAAATCGTTCGGGTTGATACCCGAGCTGATAGGCCGTTTACCGGTGCTAACTTACCTGAATCCGTTGGATAGGGAAGCGCTGCACAACATTCTTACCGAGCCTAAGAACTCGTTATTGAAACAGTACAAGAAACTGTTCGAATACGAAGGCGTAAAGTTGGACTTTGAAGATGAGGTGCTGGACTTTGTGGTTGATAAGGCCATGGAGTTTAAACTGGGTGCCCGCGGGCTGCGTTCTATCTGCGAGGCCATCATGATAGATGCTATGTTCGAGTTTCCGTCTAAGAAAGATGTGAAGCGCCTGAACGTAACGCTGGAGTACGCGAGAGAGAAGTTCGAAAAGTCGGATCTTAAAAAATTAAAGGTAGCATAACACTAATTTAGCTTAAAATAGCTATCTTTGTATTACCAAATACAACGCAGCCCTGGCGATACCCCGCCGGGGTTTGCTGTATAAAAAGGTTTTTGAACGCCCCCAAAGGAATTCGCCGATGGGATAAAATAATAAGGAGAACTCAAAAAATGAACGAACAATTAGATGTTAAAAAAGACGAAACCCCTGCAACCGACAAAAAAGTAAAAGAAGTATCGTCGCCCGTAAAATCGGGACTGAAAACCAAAGAGGCCATTGTTGCTAACTGGCTGCCACGCTACACCGGCCGCCCGTTGAATGATTTTGGCAAGTATATTATCCTCACCAATTTCTCTAAGTACCTGCAGCTATTTTCCGAATGGCACGAGAATGCGCCTATAATGGGTTTAGATAAACCGATGCAAAGCGTAACGGCCAACGGTATTACCATTATCAACTTCGGTATGGGTAGCTCGGTAGCTGCAACCATAATGGACCTGCTTACCGCTATACAGCCTGAAGCAGTGATATTTTTGGGCAAATGCGGCGGCTTGAAAAAGAAGAACAATGTAGGCGACCTTATACTGCCTATAGCTGCTATACGCGGCGAAGGTACATCAAACGATTACCTGCCTGCCGAAGTGCCCGCACTGCCATCATTTGCCCTGCAGAAAGCTATATCAACCACCATACGCGATTATGGCCGCGATTACTGGACCGGAACCTGCTACACCACCAACCGCCGCGTTTGGGAGCATGATAAAGAGTTTAAGAAATACCTGAAGGATCTGCGCGCCATGGCTATTGACATGGAGACAGCTACCATATTCACCACAGGCTTCGCCAACAAAATACCAACAGGCGCATTGCTGCTGGTATCTGACCAGCCAATGATACCCGAAGGTGTAAAAACCGCCGAAAGCGATTCGAGCGTAACCGAACAATATGTAGAAACACACCTGCATGTAGGTATAGAGTCACTAAAACAACTCATCAACAACGGGTTGACGGTGAAACACCTGAAGTTTTAAGTTGGTTCATTAGTTCAATGGTTCAATTGTTCATTGGTGAGTGATCAGTGAACAATGATGATAAACATAAAAGCCGAAGGCCCGCGTTTACGCGGGCCTTCGGCTTTTATTACCACACGTCATGTTGAACTTGTTTCAACATCCCATCATGCATTTACGCATAGCATTGCCGCTTTACATAATCATTACCTGCCGTGTGGGATGTTGAAACAAGTTGCAGCACGACGTTTTTTTATGATGCCAGTCACAAATGAACTAATGAACCAATAACCTATTGAACCACCACCTTCTTCATCACTTCTCTGCCATAAAACACAGGGAAATACATTTGCTCGGCTTTGGCGGGGTTAAGCGTGTAATTACCGCTGTAGCGGGGCATTAGTTTTACCGTGAAGGTGTAAGTACCCTGTTTTAGCTTGCGGCAAAAGATGCTTACCTTTTCTTTAAAAAATTCGCGGTGTACTTCGTTATTGCTCCATTGCTGGTCCTTGCTTTCGTAAGAGCAGCCGGCGGGGATAGGTATTTCAACCATTACAAAATCGGCATCGCCTTTGGCGGTTACTTCTGCTTTTAGTTCCACCGCTTCGCCGCCTTTTAGTTTGGTTACTTTATCGCCTTTCCGCTCGAACCAGGTATCTACCTTAAAATCCTTACTTACCTTTTCGGGTTTGTTGTTCCAAAATTGCTGGTAGCCGGTAATGTAAACAGGCAAGCTGCCGGTTTTGCTTACGCTGACGGTGTTATCCTTCAATGTAGTAGTGTAAGGGAACGCCGTTATGGTTTCTGTTATGCTACCCTTTAACGTGAGCACAGCGGGCTTTATTTGCGCGTCTTTCAGAAGCAGGTCGGGCAGCAGGGTTTCCAGTATCAGCGCACTTTCGTAGGTGTTGCGCCATTCACCCTGTTTTCGCTGCTCTAAAAAGTACCCGCGTATTTTGGCCAATACCTCCGGATGTTTGCTTTCTGCTTTGATAATATTGTAAGCGATCGCACTCAGTTGAATAGCGTTATCAAAGAACCTGTAACTCTCCTCGCCCCAATACATATTGCCGAACATGGTTTTGTGCGCTGTGCGGATAAGGCTATCGGTTTTTATACTCAGCCCGGTCTGCTGTTTAAGCCGCATCAGCTTCAGGCGGGCGTAGGTGCTTACGTCTTTTTGCTTTTTATAATCGGCATCTATAACGCCGAGGTATTTGTTGTAGTCTACTTTTGCGCCCATTTGATGAAGCAATTGCAGGCAGGTGAGTTTGTCTTCGCCGCGGTAGCTTTCCAGTTGATAAACCAGGTAGTCGGTTAGTTTCTTTTTATTCAGATCAACGGCGTAGCCCATTTTTTGTGCTTCGGTAAGTGCTTCTACGGCGTGCAGGCTTATCCAAAGCTCGTCGTCGGTATTGGCCCACCAGCCCCATGTACCGTTGGTTTTACGGTTTTGTTGCAGTTTTTTTATCACTTCGGTGATGTTACGCTCGTATTTGAACGGTTCGCCCAAAAAGGTTTTGATTCGTTTTTCCGATAAAAGCCCTTTCAGTTTCGATGCCAGCTGCTCGTTGCAGAGGTATTTGTATTCGCGCAGGCGTTTGGCTTCTTCGGCCAGGGCGGGTAGGGCAGAAGCTTCGGCCCTGAAAGTTACAGGCCCCATCGTCGGGTCGAATTTGAGGTTTACCGTGGTATCCCTGTCCATCGCTTCAAAAATGCCTTTTGTTTCCTGCGTGCCTTGTTTTATTACGGGTATCTTACGTTGTTCTCCATCAAAATAACCGTTATCGCGCTTAATGCTGTACTCAAATTCGAGGCTATCCGTTGCCGATGCCGTAATGGCGAGCGTATCTATTTTGGCGTTTACCACTTGCAGATCGCCTTGTGTTATAACCTTCCCGTTGTATTTAAAAGCACGGCTAACCAAAGCGGGGGTAGAGGCGTAGTTCATCACTTTGCCAATCAGTTGCATCTCATCGCCCTCTACAGCAAACTGCGGCGCTATAAAGTTAGCGCTAAGGGGTTTGAATGATTTGACCTGCTTCTCCGAAAAACCGCTCTGCCGATGCCCGTTTATGGCAACCACGTAGGTGCGCCAGTTGGTAATATCATCGGGGAAGGTACTGGTGAAGCTGGCCTTGCCGTTGTCGTCGGTTATGAGTTTGGGTTGCCAGTGGGCATAGTCGCTGAAGTTTTTGCGGAGGGTTTGGGCTCCTTCACCAAGGGGAGATTCTGTACTTCTTTCTTCAGTAGCTGTTTTGGTCTTTGTGCTAACGATTATTACGCCGTTGGCTGCCCTTGAGCCATATAACGCTGTTGCTGCGGCGTCTTTAAGTATGGTTACGTCGCTAATCATTGCAGGATCAATACCCTTTAAATCTTTAACTATTTCACCATTCACCACATAAAGAGCAGCCTGCCCTCCTGCAAAACCGGACGCTCCTCTCAGCATAACTTGCGTGTTGCGGCCTAAAGCATAGTCCGGGCTACGCACTTGCAGCCCCGCCACTTTACCGGCCAATGCATTATTCAAAGAAATTGAACTAACTGAACCGGTCATGCTCATTCTTCTTGTAGTACCGTACCCTACCACTACTACTTCAGTCAAATGGTTAGCAGCGGCTATCATTTTCACGTACAGGCCGGTGCCTGCATTGTAAGTGATTTCCTGAGTGTGATACCCTATATAGGCAATTACCAGTTTGCCGCGTGGTGGCCCGTATAGCCTGAATGTGCCATTTAAGTCAGTCATGGTGGCAATATTGGTTCCCTTTATCTTTATCAATACACCAACAAGCGGCTGTTTATCCCCGTTATCTACTATTTTTCCGCTCACCAATGCTGTAAAGCCATTAGCGGCAAGGTATTTATCGTTAAAAGCTTCTTTTAACCGCAAAGCATCGTTTTGTATTTCGTTATCGTTGAATTGATAAATGGTGCCGCTGCGGCCATTGATAGTATTGCTTATTTTAATACTTACCGAATCGCGGGCATGCTCCGGGCTAATGGCAATGTCGTAGTGGTTGGTTCCGTGCGGCTTTATCTCAATGTTCTCTTTAATAGTGTAAGTATCGCCTTTCAGTAGAAAAAATACACGGTACTTCCCTTGGTCCAGTTGGCCGAAGCGTTGCCTGTTGCCCGGGAATACCTGTAAGTAGTCCGGGTCATCGTATCGGTAAAAAATGATGTTTTTAATTAGTATAGGGTTTTCGTTTTCCTTCACCATGCGTTTAAATTCCAGTTCGCCGGTTTGCCTGGTGGCAGGTGACGGGTTGTTGAATAACTGCGAGGTGTTTGCCCGCTGGTCCAGAAGGTTTTGCCAAAGGCTGTCGGCCGCATTATTGCTGATTACATATTGGCGGTAATTGGTAGCGCCGGTTATGTGCGATAAATTACGTGAGAAAGGATAAGGTGTTTTAATATCTTTTTGAGTGATAAGCCCCGGTTCAAACAGATATGTGTAGTTTGCTTCGGCAGTAAATAGCGTCGGCTTTTCGTCCTTGCGCTCAAATAGAGTAAATGCTGGTGCAAGCGGCCCCGCAAGCACAATATTGCCGGCAACTCCTGAGGGGTTTAGTACATATAGGCGGTCGGCTTGCGATATCCTGGTTTGTTTTATGCCAAAATTGTTTACCACGCCTATCATGTATTTGTTGATGTTATTTGCCTCCGCAACAGGCAGGCTGTCCGCAACGGGTTGTGAAGGCCAGGTATTGCCGTTAATGCTCAAAATGAGTTTTTTTGATCTCGGTACCCATACACTATCCATACTTAAATCCAACTTTGCCGTGCGTATAGAAATAAAGTGGTAGCCCGGCGATACCTTAAAGCTGTAAGGCTGCAATTGCTGCGCCTGGCTAAAGTAAACTGGAACGTGATCGATATATAAAACATGGACGGGCAATATATTGCCATCTTTTACTACAAATGGCGCTACTTGGGTTATCGTATCAATTCCGGGTTCTTCTATGCGGTAAACATTCCCTTTGGGATGGGTAAATTGGTAATAGGCAATGCTATCTAACCCCGCCTCAAGCGCCCAGCGTTGCCAGTTTAGTTTTATGTTACCTTCAAATCCCGTGTCTTTCTTTCTTATCGGTTTCTTAGGTTCGGGATAGAATGTTGGTTTGCCTACGTACGGAACATAGGGCTCCCTGTATTCAAATTTTTTGGTGAGTGCCCAGGCGGTAACATCGGTATTAACAACAGGCTTTCCGGTTGCATCGGTCACTACGATATCTGTTTTTACTTTTTGGCCGGGGTAAACAGTTACTGGTTGGTTTACAGCAATGTTAAGCAAATCTGGTCTATAAGCAGGGCATACATTTTCTGTTCTTACTACGCCAGCCCATATATAATTGATGCTAAAGATAACCGGGACAGATGATGGCAACGCCTTTTTGTAAAATAATTCAGTGGCCTGCCCGCCATCTATCAGCTTATTACCTGCAAACACTGAATAAAAGAAATGCAATTTGCGAGGGTTGGCCACGCTTAAATATACCGAATCTTTAGTGCGCTCGCTTGAGGCAGATATATTACCTTCAGATCTTTTCAGATCCACATCGGTATCGGTACTATCCGTTTCTATGTTATATTCAGCGGCATTGGGGTTTATCAGCACAAAGCCGGGTAGCGTAATGCTTTGCTTTGTCAGTGTATCGCCGTCAGCATTAATTGAGCTTACAATACCTTTTGTTTTATAGGGTTTTCCAAACTCCAGATGGTTTATCTTCAGCGAATCGTTTACCTCTTCGGTACTTAAAGTAAACCGCTCACAATTAAATTCAGCCGAGGCCTCTTTGTACTGTGGTTCGTTGTCGGCGTTTAAAAACTGAGCGCCTATTTCGTAGCGTACATCCGCTTTCGGGAATATCGAATCAGGTATTAGTATCTTTGTTTCCCCAACGGGCTCTAAATCAATTTTGTGTGTCCAAAGTGTATCGGGTACAAACTGGTGGTTTATTTTATAATTGCTTACGTTACGGGTACGCAAATTTAAAAGTACGCGCCCGTCTGCTACCGGAAGCCCATTTTCATCCACCGCTTTTAAATATACTGATAACGGGTTGCCGGGCGAGTGTTCCTTTTTATCGGTACGGATGGTGAAGTTTATCGATTTTAACTCATACTCTTCATACTTAAACCTGCCCGTGTATAAAACGCTTTTATTTTCCTGCATTTCGGCCGCGTTGTTTTCTTCATCATCGTCGTCATCGTCATCGCCTGCTTTTTTTTGAGGTTGTTTAGCCGGGTCTACGAGTAAAACAGTGTAATTATTATCCAACGAAAGATCCAGGCTATCCGTTAGTATAAAGCTATATTCGAAGGCACCGGGGCGGTAGGCAGTTACCATGCCCAACTTTTTTGTGCCGCCATTACCTGCCAGTTTCACCAGCAGTTGTTTTTGGGCGGCTGGCTTTTTATTTTTTTGATAGAATATAAATGCTTTAAACTTTACGGTATCGCGGGGTTTGTAAACAGGTTTGTTAAAAACCATGAAACCACCGTAGGGCGATGGCTTGTACCTGTTATTGTGATGCCGGAATATATTTTTAAAGCGATACCATGCTGTTTTTAAACGATGTATAAAACTACCATTGTAGTAATTGGCATCGGGTCTTACCGAAAAGAAATTAGTTACACCTTTGTGTTCTGCCTGTAATGTTATAGTGCTTTTGGGGTGTTTAAAGTACCAGGTATTGCTCGCTGCATCATAGGGTAGTTCTTTACCATTTAGCAGAACTTTTATATTGCTCAGGTAATTGCCTTGTTTATCGGTTAGGGCAAAGCGATGTTCGTAGGTGCTGGTAAAAAGCTTCAGAAAGGCCGAGTGGTTTTCGATGAGCGAATATTTTAAACTGTTCTCATTTGCATAAGCCTTAACATAATTTCCTGCCGGGAGCGTGTTTTTCCAATGTTTATCCGTCAGAAACGAATCCACCGGATTTTTTAAAACCTTATCATCAAAAACTTTCCCGGGCGATTGGTAGTAGCCGAGCATATCCGCGTCGCTCACTTTATAAATATAAGTGTAATAGCTACTCTGCCGGCTATTGGTCAATGGCCGCTGCGCAATGGCCGCACTGCATATCAGCAAAAACGAAACAATGATGGCGTAGGTAAATTTAGGCTGCATAAGGGTTAGAAGTGGTTTTTGGGGTGCACTGGTTTTGTTCTGATAATGTTAAGATGTAGTTGTATTTACTATTCCATAAAAAAATATCATTTAAGAAAGCTAATTTTGGGGCTTAACCTGTTTTGTATATAGAACTGGTAGAGAATATAAATTATGTGGTATAATAACATCCTCGAAACCGTTGGCAACACGCCACTGGTGAAACTGAATAAAATTGCTAAAGATATCCCTGCAACCGTGCTGGCCAAAATAGAGACCACCAACCCCGGCAACTCTATAAAAGACCGCATGGCCCTTAAAATGATAGAGGATGCCGAGAAAAGCGGCAAACTAAAACCGGGCGGTACTATTATTGAAGGCACAAGCGGTAACACTGGTATGGGCCTTGCCATTGCGGCAGTTATTAAAGGCTACAAATGTATTTTCACCAGTACCGATAAACAATCGAAAGAAAAATTTGATGCCCTGCGTGCCTTTGGAGCCGAGGTAATTGTGTGCCCTACCAATGTGGAGCCTGAAGACCCGCGGTCGTACTATTCGGTATCATCGCGCCTGGAGCGCGAGGTGCCAAACTCGTGGAAGCCGAACCAGTACGATAACCTGAGCAACTCGCAGGCGCATTACGAGCAAACCGGCCCCGAAATTTGGGCACAAACCGAAGGCAAGATCACTCACCTGATAGCAGGAGTAGGCACCGGCGGTACAATATCGGGCACGGCGCGTTACTTAAAGGAGCAAAACCCCAACATCAAGGTTTTGGGTATTGATACCTATGGCTCGGTGTTTAAAAAATATAAGGAGACAGGCGAGTTCGATAAGAACGAAATATACCCATACATTACCGAAGGTATTGGCGAAGACTTTTTGCCGCAGAACGTTGATTTTAGCCTGATAGACCACTTTGAAAAGGTAACCGATATGGATGCCGCCCTCATGACGCGTGAGATAGCCCGCAAGGAAGCCATCTTCGCCGGTAATTCTACAGGTTCGGCTGTGGCGGGTTTGCTGCAGATGAAAGATATGTTCAAAGAAGGTGATGTGGTGGTGATTATCTTCCCCGACCATGGCACCCGCTACCTGGGCAAAATGTATAACGACGACTGGCTGCGCGACCGCGGTTTCATTAAAGAAGAAAAACTGACCGCACGCCATATCCTCAGCAGAAAAGAAAGCCAGGAGATCGTAACCATCGACTGCGAGAAAACCGTGCTGGAAGCTATCAATACCATCAAATCGCTCAATATTTCGCAGATACCTGTTACTCAAAAAGGTATGGTAATAGGCAAAATAACCGAAAGCGATATCCTGACATCGCTGATGGAGAACCCCGGCATCAAATCGCAACCGGTATCAAGTATTTCTACGGCGCCATTCCCGTTCATCGATCTGAATACTTCTATAGATAAGATATCGGGCATGATCAATAAAGATAACATTGCCGTGTTGGTTGAGGACGAGGCCGGTAGGATAGAGATCATTACGCAGTACGATATTATCAACGCGATATCGGCGTAAGCTAAGCTGAAAGAATTTTTGTAGAGGCGCGATATTTCGCGCCTCTTTTTTGTATGTTAGGGTATGCCAAATTTTTCTGTTCAGTATTTAAAGCGCGCTCACAAAGCTTCTATTTTTCATTATGCTGAAGTTTTAAGATCGGAGCTTTGTGTATGTTTTCACTGTTTGGCCAAGTTTACTCCAACAGAGATCGAAATATGGACAGACGAGGATGATCCGCGCGGCAAAACAGCGATGTGTCCTGAATGTGGCGTTGATGCTGTATTGAGTTCGTTATCGGGTTATCCCATAAACGAGAGGGAGTTTTTGAAGGAAATGAATCGGTACTTTTTTTCCTGATAAATTTATTCTGAAAGCGGCTCGGTACTTCGCGTCTTTTTTTGCTATTTTTCGTTTGTGAAAAAACTCCTTATCGCCTGTTTATTGCTGTTTACCGGGTGCGACCATACCTGGCAAAACCTCCCGCTTTCTACGGAGGATGCACGGACCATCATAAAATATAACCTGAAATATTACCGCCTGCCAAAACGTAAATTCGCTCCATCTGCCCTTACTGATGAGCGCAGCGCGGTAAAAGCGGCGGAGAAAGTATTATTCCCTATATACGGCAGAGAGGTTATCCGAGATGAGCACCCATACACTGTTGGCTTTGCCGATGGTTATTGGGTAATTTATGGTTATTTGCCGGCTAATGCCCCGGGCGGGGTATTTAGTATTGTGCTATATGGCGAAACCGGCGAAGTGCTTTCGATAGCGCACGGGAAGTAATTAGTATAGTTATCTAAACAAACCCCTTATAATTATTCTGTGAGAAACCTCCTTATAGTATTTGTTCTATTATTTGCAGGATGCGATACAACATGGCAAAATTTGCAGATGCGCCCGGATGTAGCTAAGGAATACGTTAAGGCCGCATTAGTGGCACAAAAGCGATATCAACGAACTTATCCTGTTTCGAAGGCAAAAATAACCGACGAAAAAAGCTTTGTTAAAGCGGCAGAACCAATTCTTTTCGATGTATACGGGAGGGAAGAGATCACAGAACAAAAGCCCTATACCGTTGGCCGTGCTGATGGCTATTGGGTAATGTGGGGGCATTTGTGGGCAGACCATGGCGGAGTATTCTATATCATAATGGAGGAGCGAACGGGTAAGGTTATCTATTTAACGCATAGTTTATAACCTGTTGCCCATACGCCTTGAAATTGGTACTTCATCTGCACATCTGTAATTGCATCCCGAACATTCTGGACACATTTCGCAACCTACCACTTCTTAAATATCACGAACACCGCCAGCACAATAAGTGCAAAACCCACCAAATGGTTCCAACCCAGCTTTTCGGTTTTGAAGAATACGATGGTGAAAACCATAAAGAGCGTGAGCGTAATGGCCTCCTGTATGGTTTTTAGCTGAACCAGGGTGAATGGGCCGCCATCGCCCCTAAAGCCGGCCTTATTTGCCGGCACCTGGAATAGGTACTCGAAGAACGCCAGCCCCCAGCTGATAAATATGATGGATATCAACCCAAGGTTTTTACCCCAGTCGTATTCCTTAAATTTAAGGTGCCCATACCAGGCGAAGGTCATGAAGGTGTTGGATATGATGAGAAAGATGATGGTTTTTAGTCCGCGCATAGTACACGATTAAGCGAGATTGTTTAACAGGATTAAGGGATCTAAGGATTTATACAGGATTTATTTTTTAACTGTCTATCAAACCACATCATGCTGAACTTGTTTCAGCACCCCATCATATAAGCCACAATGCATAGCCGTTTTGCATGAGCGCTACCTGCCTTGTGGGCTCCCGAAACAAGTTCGGGACGACGGTAGGGGCATCTACTGCAATCTTTTCTTCGCCAATTCTGCCCTGTAAACTTCATTCAATTTTGGCGATGGGTTTACCAAAATATATATCCTTGTACCTTTTTCGCGGGCGAGCGGCGTCAGCACTTCGCCG
Source organism: Mucilaginibacter pedocola (assembly GCF_002013915.1). Taxonomy (GTDB): domain Bacteria; phylum Bacteroidota; class Bacteroidia; order Sphingobacteriales; family Sphingobacteriaceae; genus Mucilaginibacter; species Mucilaginibacter pedocola. Next base: position 223,475 of record NZ_MBTF01000038.1, on the reverse strand, counting down.
GTTTGTTTGTAGCTTTCCAGTAGAGGAGCAAGGCGGGCGGTTACGTTGTCGTCATCGTCTACGTAGATAATGTATTTGCCATCTAAATTATCGGGTGCCCAAAGTGCAAAACTGCTGTTAAGGCTTACCACATCGGGCATGTTGTATTTTTTGTGGTAGTGGTGCAATGCACCTGCCTCGCCGTAGTTGTCGGCATATATTTGGGCGTGCTTTTGTTGCTCGGGTGTGAGGCTGTGGTAAGCTGCTGCTGCTTTTTGCGCCATTTCTTCCCAGCCCAGCATGTCGGCATAATCTTGCGTTAGCGGGTGTTGCTTTTGGTCTTCCCAGGTAACGGCGAATTTCAGGAACTCGGCGTGTTCACTGGCGTATTTAAAGGCGGCTAATGTTTTATCTAACGATAGCACAGGAAGGAATAGCGGTAGCAGCAACAAATTAGGCAATATCAAAAACACTACAACAGCCACGCGCAATACCACCCAGCTGCGTTTGATGAGCTTCTCTACCGCAAAACCACCGGCCGCGAACAGCATAGGGTAGGCACCAAAAATATAATAGGCTTTTCCATCCATATAAACCAGGAACAGGAATATCATTACATAAGCAATGGCCAAATACCTGAACCGGCGTAACTTGAACGATACCAGCAGGAAAACAAAGCCGGTAAGCCAAATGAACAGCGAGGGCCCATTTACCAGCAGTTGCTCAAATATGAAATCGGACGGTTTCACGTAATCTAACTGTGTAGCACGGAGTTCCTTCATGTGCGTGATCACCGGCAGGTGATGCACAAATTGCCATATCACGTTAGGCAAAAATATCAGGAAAGCGATCAATGCCGAAATAAGCACATGTTTATTAAACAGTAGCTTACGCTCTTTGCTAATGAGTATACCGATGATGAGCGAACCCGTAAAAAAGGCCATAGTGTACTTGGTAAGCATACCCAGCCCAACGGCCGCGCCAAGCCAGTACAAATAGCGTACATCGGCGGTGTTAAGGTATTTGCAAAACAACCAAACGGTAACAACCCACCAAAGCTGATCGAACACCACTGGTTGAAACAAATAACCGCTGGCCACAAATGCAGGCGCAAAAGTAAGGCTAAGGCAGGCAAGGGTAATAGCAAAGCGGCGGCCGCCGAGCTCGACAACAATACGGCCCGTAAGCCATACAATTAGCCCGCTGGCAATAGTAGGGAAAACGCGCGACGCAAATTCCGAATCACCAAAAACAGAAAGGGAAATTTTTGCCAGCACGGCTATAAATGGCGGTACTTCTTTGTAGCCCCAATCGAGGTGGTCGGCCAGTACCAAATGCAAAAACTCATCGCGATGAAAGCCAAAACGGCTGATGCCAAATGCGTTAAGCAGCACTCGCAGTGCAACAAAAATTAAGATAAATTTAGAATAGCCCGGCTTCCGGTTTTTATAGGACATTGTGGCTTGCTTGGTGGGCTAAAGATATTTAAAAAGCCGAAAGAACAAAAGAGGTAATGCAGAACATCGAATGCCGAACACCGAATGATGAAGTAAGCTATTGTTTTTCACTTCATCATTCGGTATTCGAAGTTGATCATTCGATATTTAAGATCAAACGCGTGTTATATCCGCACCAAGTGCTTTAAGGCGGGCATCGATGTTTTGGTAGCCGCGCTCTATTTGCTCTATATTGTAGATGGTTGATTTGCCTTGTGCCGATAGGGCAGCGATAAGCAATGATACCCCTGCACGTATATCGGGCGAGGTCATGGATATACCGCGAAGCTGTATTTGTTTATCCAAACCGATAACCGTAGCACGGTGCGGGTCGCAAAGGATGATGTTAGCGCCCATATCCAGCAATTTATCCACAAAGAATAAACGGCTCTCGAACATTTTTTGATGGATCAACACCGAACCCTTTGCCTGTGTGGCCACTACCAATACAATGCTCAACAAGTCGGGGGTGAAGCCCGGCCATGGGGCATCGGCAACAGTAAGTAACGAGCCATCGATAAAGGTATCAATCTCGTAATGGTCTTGCGAAGGGATGTAAATATCATCGCCACGAAGCTCCATTTGTATACCCAGGCGTTTGAAAACGTCGGGGATCATGCCCAGTTCTTTGTACTTAACGTCTTTAATGGTGATCTCGGAACCGGTCATGGCGGCAAGGCCAATGAACGAGCCGATCTCGATCATATCCGGCAGCATGGTATGCTCGGTACCACCAAGGCTGTCAACACCTTCAATAGTGAGCAGGTTTGAGCCTATGCCGCTGATCTTAGCGCCCATGCGCACCAGCATTTTGCAAAGCTGCTGCAGGTAGGGCTCGCAGGCGGCGTTGTAAATGGTGGTAGTACCTTTTGATAATACGGCCGCCATTACAATGTTGGCAGTACCGGTTACTGATGCTTCATCAAGCAGGATGTAAGTACCGCGAAGGTTAGAAGCATCTACGTTGTAAAAACCGGTCTCGGGGTTATAATCAAAGCGTGCGCCCAGTTTCTCAAAGCCCAGGAAGTGGGTATCCAGCCTGCGGCGGCCAATTTTATCGCCACCCGGTTTTGGGATAGAGGCCTTGCCGAAACGCGCCAGCAGCGGGCCTAATATCATGATAGATCCGCGTAAACCACCGCCCTTGGTTTTAAAGGCTTCGGAGTTAAAGAAATCCTGGTCGATCTCTTTGGCCTCGAAGGTGCAAACATCGCGCGAGATGCGGTTCACCTCAACGCCCATATCGCCTAATAATTCTATCAGTTTATTAACATCCTGAATATCGGGGATGTTATTGATGGTCATTTTTTCGCCGGTAAGCAATACGGCAGAAATAATTTGCAGTGCCTCGTTCTTGGCGCCCTGCGGAATAATTTCGCCCTTTAACTTCTTACCGCCCTGTATCTCAAATGCGTTTCTCATAGTTTGGTTCATAGCTTATAGTTCATAGATCATGGCAAACGCCGGTTATCTATGCCCTCATTATCGGCAACAAAGATTATAAAATTATCCAACAATTATATTTCAGAAACACAAACAATCGAACCTCAAAAAGTTTTCGCCAATGACCCAATGACCCAATGACCCAATGACCCAATGACCCAATGACCCAATGACCCAATGACCCAATTAGTATTTCTTCGCCCCGCCATTATTGCGGTTACGGTTTTGGTTGTTATTGTTATTGCGGTTTTGGTTGTTATTGTTGGTACGGCCGCCGTTATTGTTATTGCGGTTTTGGTTGTTATTGTTGGTGCGCCCGCCGCGGTTATTATTATTGCTTTGGTTGTTGTTGTTATTGTTGTTGCGGAACTCAACTTTATTCAGGTTCACGTTTTCTTCCAGCTTCAACTCGCCGCCCGAAAGGTAATTCAGGTCTGATAAAATGATCTCATCAGCAACCGAATCTTTGTTCCACTGTACGTAGGCCATTTTCATGAAGTTGGCGATAGCCTGCACCATGTGACGTTTGCGCTCGGGCTCGTCAATGTTTTTTGCCTTCTCAATCATCATCTCTATGGTTTTGCCATAGTGTTTGTAGCGGATGCGTTGGTGCGGGTATTTGAGCGGTTCGGGTTTCAGATGGATAGCTTCAGGGCTTGGTTTCGGGTATGGTGAATCCACATCCAGCTGAAAATCGGAGATGATGTGCAGGTGGTCCCAAAGTTTGTGTTTAAAGTCGGCCACATCGCGCAGGTGCGGGTTTAAAAAGCCCATCAGGTCTATCACCACTTGTGCGTATTTGTTGCGTTCGTCTTTAGTGGGCAGTGCAACAATGTATTTCACCATGTTTTGCACATTGCGGCCATATTCGGTTAGTAAAAGTTTGCTCCTGGTAGAGTTATAATCGAACTCGCCAGGCAATTTGGTTAATGCCATGTAATTGTATTTGAAATAAATAAAATTGTCTTGAAGAAAGTTCCGGTGCATGGACAGTTCCGCGAAGGATGGAAACTGGAGCACCGAAATGAATGTGTACGAAGTACGAACGCAAAGATATTGGTTTTGTGTTGCAAGTGCAAAAAGATATTTAGTGGTAAATTTTGCCGCAAATAGCGCAGAGAAAAAACGCAAAGAAGCGTAAAGGCTTGCAAACTTTCTATTTAAGCTAAAGGAACAAAAGTGAACTTCTGAAAGTTTGTTCCTTAAATTAACCACAAGATAGGCTTTGTGCTCCTTTGCGAAAACTTTGCGGCCTTTGCGGTTAAATAGCCACCAACAATTTAATAGATTTGTTATCGAGACATACACTATGAACATCACCCATATCGATATCTACCGCTTCAGCATCCCCATGGAGCCCTTTACCATTGCTACCGGTACTATGGACCATGCTGCCAATACTTTTATCCGCGTGCATACCGATGCGGGTTTTTACGGGGTGGGAGAGTGCTCTGCCTTCCCGATGATAGTTGGCGAAACGCAGGAAACCTGCCTGGTCATGGCGAAGGACTTTGCCAAACTATGGAAAGGTCAAAATGCGCTGGATATACCTGCTCGTATGCAGCAACTGCATGATGCTACCGCCGGTAATGGCACCATTAAAAGTGCCTTTGATATGGCTTTGTATGATATTGCCGCCAAAAATGCGGGTTTGCCCCTTTACAAGTTTTTAGGCGGAGAGAAGCGCGTTGTAGAAAGCGATATCACCATAGGCATTGGTACGCCCGAAGTAATGGCTCAAAAAGCTATCGGTTTTAAAGCTTCCGGTGCGGCAATATTAAAGGTAAAGCTGGGCAAAGGTGCCGAAACCGATGTGGAGCGCATTAAGCAAATACGCGAAGCTGTTGGCCCGGACATGAAGATACGCATAGATGCCAACCAGGGTTGGACCTTTGAGGAAGCAAGTTTTGCACTACAGGCTTTGGGGCAGTACGACATAGAATTTTGCGAACAACCTATGCGCACCTGGTACGATGATAAGCTACCCGAACTGATGAACATATCGCCGGTGAAAATAATGGCAGATGAAAGTGTGTATATCCATCACGATGCCCGCAAGCAAATAGAAAGCGGAAGCTGCCATTACGTAAACATTAAAATGGCTAAAGCCGGCGGCATTACCGAAGCTAAAAAGATACACGATACCTGCGCCGAGCGCGGCATCCCCTGCATGATGGGCGGCATGCTCGAGAGTCGCATTGCCCTCAGCAGCAAACTGCACTTTGTTTACGCCAGCCCTAACATCCAATTTTATGATATGGATACCTGCAAACTGGGCCATTTAGTAGACCCATGCGTGGGCGGTGCGCAATACAATGGCTACTTCTTAGATATTGCCGATGCTCCGGGAATAGGTGCTGATGCGGATGAAGATTTTTTGGAAGGGTGTGAGCGGTGGAGTATTTAATTATCTGAACTCGAATTTTAGAAGAATTTTTAGAATTTGTCGAATTGGAAGATCACGCTTTCTGCATGGTTCTTCTAATTCGACAAATCCGAGTTCAGAAAAAGGCCGCTACTTACTCAATTCCGTAAAGTACTTATGGAACAACGGAATGGTTTCTATCCCTTTATAATAATTAAAGATATCATATTTCTCATTAGGCGAGTGCAGCGCATCGCTATCAAGCCCAAAGCCCATTAATACCGTTTTTATCCCCAATTCAGCTTCAAACAAGGCAACAATAGGTATGCTGCCGCCGCCGCGGGTTGGTATAGGTTGTTTACCGAATGATTCGGCGATAGCCTTTTGTGCCGCTTTATAGGCAATACTATCGGTTGGGGTAACCACCGGTTCGCCGCCATGGTGTGGGGCAACTTTTACCTTTACGTAAGGCGGGGCTATCTTCAGGAAATGATTGGTAAACAATTGAGTGATCTTATCACTGGTTTGGTTGGGTACCAAACGCATCGAAATTTTGGCGCTGGCTTTTGACGGCAGCACGGTTTTAGCGCCTTCGCCAATGTAGCCGCCCCAAATGCCGTTTACCTCCAGCGTTGGGCGGGTGCCTGTGCGCTCGAAGGTAGTGTAACCTTTCTCGCCCCAGGTTTCGGCAATGTCCAGGTCCTTTTTGTATTCTTCCTCGTCGTACGGTGCAGCGTTTAGTTCTGCGCGTTCGGTTTCGGTGAGTTCTATAACATCATCATAAAAGCCGGGGATGGTGATGTGGTTATCCTCATCGTGCAGGGAGGCTATCATTTTAGCCAGTATAGTAGCCGGGTTGGCTACAGCGCCACCATACACGCCCGAGTGCAGGTCGCGGTTGGGGCCGGTAACTTCTACTTCAAGGTAAGATAGCCCGCGCAGTCCGGTTTCCAGCGAAGGATTCTCCATGCTGATCATCGAGGTGTCTGATATCAGCACTACATCAGCCTTTAGGCGCTCTTTGTTGGCGTTCACAAATATGCCCAGGTTGCTCGAGCCTACTTCTTCCTCGCCTTCAATCATAAATTTGATATTGCAAGGGAGCGTATCGGTCTGCATCATCAGTTCGAAGGCCTTTACGTGCATGTAAAACTGGCCTTTATCGTCGCAGGCGCCGCGGGCATAAATTTTACCATCGCGAACGGTTGGTTCGAAAGGGGGCGTGAGCCACAGTTCCAGCGGGTCGGCCGGCTGCACATCGTAATGGCCGTAAACCAAAACGGTAGGTAACGAACCATCTATAATTTTCTCGCCGTAAACTATAGGGTAGCCGGCTGTTTGGCAAACTTCTACGTTATCGGCACCGGCATCGGTGAGTTTTTTTGCCACATAATTGGCAGCGTTCAAAACATCGGGTTTGTATTTTGGGTCGGCACTTACAGATGGGAAGCGCAGCAGTTCGAACAATTCATCCAGCAAACGCTGTTTATTTTCTTCGATATATTGTTTTATAAGCGTCATGGTAAATGTGTTTGTGGCAAATATAGTGTTGTTGGGTTTAATTTATAGCGATGGGTTTCAAACCCATCGCTATAAATTAAAATAGGAGATTGATAGAATAATAAAATGGTATCACTTGCTTTTCCGGCATCAAAAGCGCAGGGGGCTTGTGCGATTCCTTCCCCGGGGAAGGTGGAGGAAGGGGTAACCACATAGCATTTCCGCTTTGCATATCGGCTAAACCCCTCCCTGCCTTTGCGCACGGGCAGCCGCACCCCTCCCCGGGGAGGGAATTAGAAAATTCTCCTTTAAAAATCTTTTCTTCTCCTCTTGCAAAACCCATTAAAACTCCATTTATTTGCTAAATCAATTTAGCTTTGTAAGCCTATCTCATTTTAATGAAGCGTTTTTACCTGATCTTATGTTTAGCCACTCTTGGGCTGCGCCTGACTGCGCAAACTACCCCGCCTTTTAAAGCAGGAGATAGGGTGGTATTTACCGGCAACAGCATTACCGATGGCGGGCATTATCATTCGTACATCTGGCTGTATTATCTAACGCATTTTCCCAACCGCCGTATGGAGTTCTTCAACGCGGGTATTGGCGGCGATGTGTCGCGCCAGATCTACGAGCGGTTGGATGGCGACGTGTTCGCCCACAAACCTACAGTGGTTACGCTTACCTTCGGCATGAACGATACCGGCTACCAAAACCTGAAAGGCGCTAAGGTCGACTCGGTTTATACAGCAAAAGTTGCCGAGTCGCTCAAAAGCTTTGCGTTAATAACCGATAAACTTAAGCAGCATCCCGAAACGAGGAAGGTGATGATAGCCTCTTCGCCGTACGACGAAACCGCCAAAATAAAAACAACACCTCTGCGCGGTAAAAACGCCGCCATGCAAAAAATAGCCGCAGCACAAAAGGTAACGGCCTCAACTAATAAATGGGACTTTGTAGATTTTGCGACACCTATGACGGGTATCAACCAACAGGGCCAGCAAACCGATTCGGCATTTACTTTAGAGGGCAGCGACCGTATACACCCTACAAACGACGGGCAAATGGTAATGGCCTACACGTTTTTAAAAGCCCAGGGTTTAGCCGGAAAAAGCGTAGCTAAAATGACATTTGATGCCAAAAATAAAAAAATCGTTTTAGCGGAAAATTGTAATGTTACTCAACCTATCATAAGCACGGAGAGCGTTAAATTCACCTACCTGGCCAACTCGCTGCCGTATCCTATGGATACCATACCGAGCGGTTTCGGGCAGCCGCAAAAGGCACAAAGCATGGCTTTAAAGATCATTCCGTTCACCGATGAATTTAACCGTGAAGTGTTGCAGATAACAGGTTTGCAAAACAAACCATACCAGCTTACTATCGACGGTAAGACCATTGGAACATACAGTGGTACGCAATTGGGCGAGGGGCTAAATCTGGCTACGATAACAAGCACGCCGCAATACCAGCAAGCGCTTGCGGTAATGCACATCAACGAGGAACGCTGGGCCGTAGAGCGCCGCCTGCGCGAGTATTACTGGATACATTACTCTATCTTAAAGCCTAAAGGCATGCTATTTAACGATGGCGATGCTACTATAGATTCGTTGCAGAAGTATGGCAAAAAGGATTTCTTCGTCGCGCTTACCATTCCTACTTACCAAAAGGCAAGGTTCAAGGCCGTGCGGTCGGCCTGGCAAAAGGAAATAGACCTTCTTACTAACGAAATGTACACCGTCAACAAACCCGTTGCACATCGTTTCGAGATCACCCTGGTTAATTAATATTGATGAAACTTCTACCAAAAATATTTTGTGCGGCTTTAATGGCAACAGCATTTTCGCAAAGCGCATCGGCACAAACAGCTTATTATATCGATGGCTACCACGGCGGTATTTGGGGGCATTACCCCGATTGGAATACGCGCTTTATGGCCGATATGCTGAAGAAGAACCCAAACTGGAAAATAAATATTGAACTGGAGCCCGAGACCTGGGCACGCGCGAAAGCTGTAGACCCCACAGCCTACGCCGACTTTAAGGCATTATTTGCTGACCAATCCCTCAATACCCGTATCGAATACGTAAACCCTGCCTATGCACAGAGTTACAACTACAATATCTCGGGCGAAAGCATTATCCGCCAGTTTAGTTATGGGATGAAGATGGTAAAGGCGCATTTTCCGGAAGCCGTGTTCAGTAGTTATTCGTCGGAAGAGCCTTGTTTTACCAGTGCACTGCCGCAGATATTAAAGTCGTTCGGCTTTAAATATGCATCGCTTAAAAACCCTAATACCTGTTGGGGCGGCTATGTGCAAAGCCATGCCGGTGAACTGGTGAACTGGATAGGGCCGGATGGCAGTAGTTTGATCACCTCGCCGAGGTATGATGTAGAGAAGCTGTCGCCAAAGTCTACCTGGCAAACCATCGCCTGGAATAACTCGCCCGAGTACATCAATGCTGCTTTTAAAGCAGGTATGCCGCACCCCGTGGGCATGACCTTGCAGGATGCCGGCTGGAAAGAAGGCCCCTTTATTGGCGACGGGCAAAAAGGCGCCTTAAAAAGCGAGTACACTACCTGGCGCAACTACTTTGGTAACATAGCCAAAAAAGATGCCCGCGTAGATTGGAAGGTATCGCAGGAAGATATGCTGGTGAGCCTGGTTTGGGGCTCGCAGGTGATGCAGCAGATAGCGCAGGAAGTGAGGGTGTCTGAAAATAAACTGGTAATGGCCGAAAAACTGGCAGCAATGGCCAGGATATACAAGAACGCCCCATGGCCTCAGGCGCAACTGGATTCAGCCTGGCGCACTCTGCTATTATCACAGCACCACGATTGCTGGATAGTTCCCTACAACGGCAAACCCGGCGATACCTGGGCGGATAAAGTGGTAAAGTGGACGAACAATACAAACTCCATTTGCGATAGTATTATCAGTGTATCGATGCAAACACTTAGTAGCGGTAATGCAGGGCGCAACATTACCGTTTATAACACCACGGGAACCAACAGGGCAGAAGCCTTTGCGGTACAGCTACCGGCCGGATTTAATGCTGCCGATGTAACTTTAACAAACGCAAGCGGAAAACAGGTTACGGCTCAGTTATCGGCAGATAAAACCGCTTTGATATTCGGGGCAAGCGTGCCTGCAATGGGCTATGCCACTTATCAATTAAACAAAAATGCAGTAGCAGCAACAAGCGGATCGATAGCGAAGGAACTGGCGGATGGTAAATACCTTTTAGAAACTGATCTCTACAAAATAATCATCGACCCTGCCCATGGCGGCACTATGAAAAGCATCATCGCCAAAAAATTGGGGAACAAAGAGTTTATTGATCAGGCCAATGCCCGAAGCTTTAACGAATTGCGCGGTAACTTTTATAACGATGGGGGCTTTAAATCGACCGCTGACGCGCCTGCAAAGATCGAAGTATTGGAGAATGGTCCATTGCAGGCAAAAGTTGTTATTAAGGGCACTATTAATGGCAGTGCGTACACTCAAACCATATCGCTGGCGCAAGGGCAGCCGCGCATAGATGTGTCGCTTAACATAGACTGGAAAGGTAACCCTGCCGTTGGTGCCCCAACCGCTAAAGGCAGCTACAGGCTGGATAACCCCGTTAAAGCTTTTTATGACGACCGCGAGAAACTCCTGGCCTACTTCCCGCTGAACCTGCAAAAGCAGAAGGTTTACAAGAATGCTCCCTTTGATGTTACCGAAAGTAAACTGGACGATACCTTTTTTACCCGTTGGGATAGCATCAAAAACAACGTGCTGCTGAACTGGGTAGATGTTACCGATGGCGAGGGCAAATACGGCATGGCGTTGTTTACCGATCATACCACCAATTATGCCCACGGCAAGGATTTTCCGCTGGCTTTAGATATCCAATACTCCGGCATGGGCCTCTGGAACCGCGACCATAAAATTACCGGCCCTACCACCATCAACTATGCGCTGTTGCCACACGCAGGCAAATGGGATAAGGCAGGCATAGAAGCAGATAACGCCAATTGGAATGCACCTTTGGTTGCTGTAGTATCTGATAAAGCTGCTGCGGCTTCTGCTAAGTCGTTGATACAAGTGCCGGCGGGTTACGAGGTTTCTGCTGTGAATTTTGAGGGGAATGATATGCTGGTGAGGCTTTTCAATACAGGCGATGTCGCACCGGGTAAAGTAGTATTTAACCTGAAAGCTGATAAAGCCCAACTAACCGAGCTCGACGGCAGGGTAGGGCAGGTTCTAAAATTAACCAAATCCAAGAACGGCGGACTAAGCACAGGAATTAGCATACCGAAGTTTGGAATAAGGACGATTAGGTTGGTGAACGCGAGGGGTATTTAAAGAATATGTTCAATAACCATAGCGATGGTTTTAAACCCATCGCTATGGTTTGAAGCACCCTGCCGCCGTGCCGGGCGTCCACGCCCGGCGCAATAACATTTGTAAGCGTCCACGCTTACTTACATAAAAACGTTGTCCGTCAGTAAGCGTGGACGCTTAAAAGTGTTTGCATCCAGGCGTGGACGCCTGGATGGGCGATAATGTTTAGGTGTTCTGTTAATTCCTAAAATTCTATAAAAATTCTAGTTCAGATTAAGTCAATTTCACCCCCATTAGTGTCGCAAATACATTTATGAAAAATAATTCCGCTAAAATTTGCTAAATCGTTTTTTCTTGTATAATATTGAACATATTTATAAGCCATTTTTAAAAACACGGAGAGCGGCACCCGTCTCGCCGTTTTATTATTGAACCGTTGCAGCAAAGCCATTACGTTACGCCATTTTAATGGGCGCATGCGGGTTTTTGTGCTGTTTTTATGCTAAAATGAAAATGTATTCTGCTTTTAAAAAATATATCCTTGCCATTGCAGCACTGGCTTTGCCGGGTTTGCAAAATGTACGCGCTCAAAATTATGCGCAGTATGTAAACCCATTTATCGGGGCCAGTACCAGTACTGCCGATGCAGGCGTTTACCACGGCCTTGGTAAAACCTTCCCGGGTGCGGCCACGCCTTACGGCATGGTGCAGCTTAGCCCCAATACCATTACCGGTGGCGATAACGGCTCGGGCTACAGCTACGAGCATAAAAGCATCGAAGGTTTTGCGTTTACGCAAATGAGCGGCATTGGCTGGTACGGCGACCTGGGTAATTTCCTGGTTATGCCAACTACGGGTACGCTAAAAACCAAGGCAGGTACACTCGAGCATCCCGAGGGTGGCTACCGCTCGGCTTATGCCAAAGCAAGCGAAAAAGCATCGGCAGGTTATTACAGCGTACAGCTTACCGATAACAATATTAAAGCAGAAGCTACGGCTGCGCCGCACAGCGGCATGTTGCGCTTTACCTTCCCAAAAAACGAACTATCGCGCATACAGATCGATCTGGCGCGTAGGGTAGGGGGCACTTCCACGCTGCAATACGTAAAAGTGGTTAACGCCAATACCATTGAAGGCTGGATGAAGTGCACGCCCGAAGGCGGCGGTTGGGGCAACGGCGACGGCCATGCCGAGTATACCGTGTACTTCTATGCTCAATTCAGCAAGCCGTTGAAAGATTATGGCGTATGGAGCGCCGATATTCCCGATGGCTGGGTGCGCAAGCGCGAAGAAGTAGGCAGCGATAAATACCAGGATGCTGTAGCACATGCAGACATCCTGAAAGGTGTTAAAGAAAAACAAGGCAAACACCTCGGCTTCTACACCAATTTTGCCACTAAAGCAAACGAGCAGGTGTTGATGAAAGCGGGGATCTCCTTTGTGAACATGGCCGGTGCAAAAACAAACCTGCAAACCGAAATAAAAGACTGGAACTTTGATGCCCTGCATCAACGCACCACCGCGCTTTGGAATAAAGCTTTAGCCAAGGTTGCCATACAAGGCGGCACTACCGAGCAGAAGAAAGTGTTTTACACCGCCCTGTACCACACCATGATAGACCCGCGCATTGTTAACGATGTAGACGGGCATTATCCCGGCGGCGATGGCAAAGCGCACCTGAACCCTGCGTTCAAAAAACGTACAATCTTTAGCGGCTGGGACGTTTTCCGCAGCCAGATGCCGCTGCAAACCATCATTAACCCATCGTTGGTGAACGATCAGATAAACTCGCTGATTACGCTTGCTGATGAAAAGAACAAAAACTATTTCGAGCGCTGGGAACTGCTGAATGCCTATAGCGGCTGTATGTTCGGCAATCCTGCAGTATCGGTAGTAACTGATGCTTATGCAAAGGGCATCCGCAATTATGATGTGAAGAAAGCTTATGAGCTTTCGGTGGGTTCGGTAGAAAAGTTCGGTAATGGCGATAAAGGCTACACATCGGGCGGTAACAGCATTGCTTTAACATTAGAGTATGCTTACACCGAATGGTGCGTATCGCAACTGGCGGGATGGTTAAAACACCCGCAAGATGTTACCAAATATGCATCGCGCAGCAAAAGCTATAAAAACATTTGGGATAAAGAGAAGGGCTGGTTCCGCCCGCGCGAAGATGATGGCAGCTGGAAGGCCTGGCCCGATTCGGGGCGCTTGACCCAATGGTACGGTACTTTCGAAACCAACCCTTATCAGCAAGGCTGGTTTGTACCGCAGGATGTTGACGGAATGGTGCAGCTGATGGGCGGCAAAGAAAAAGTGCTTGCCGACCTGGATAAACTCTTTGCCAAAACGCCTGATAACATGATGTGGAACGATTACTACAACCACGCCAACGAGCCGGTGCACCATGTGCCTTTCCTGTACAACCGCCTCGGCCAGCCATGGCTCACCCAAAAATGGACCCGAGAGATATGCCGCCGCGCCTACAAAAACTCGGTTGAGGGTTTGGTGGGCAACGAAGATGTAGGGCAAATGTCGGCTTGGTATGTGTTAGCCGCTGCGGGCCTGCACCCCGTTACGCCCGGCGATACCCGTCAGGAGATCACCAGCCCGGTGTTTGATAAAGTAACGCTGAAACTCGACCCTAAATACGCCAAAGGCACATCTTTCAGTGTAATCGCTAAAAATAATTCGCCCTCAAATATTTATATACAAAGCGCTCTTTTGAATGGCAAGCCCTACAATAAATGCTACATAGATTACTCGACAATAGCTGCCGGCGGTACACTGGAGCTAACCATGGGGGCGCAGCCGAACAAAAACTGGGGCACAAATTAAAACACAAACATGAAAAAACTTTACTCGTTACTAATAGGGTTGGGCCTTTATACCGCTGCCCAGGCCCAAACAATTGCCCCCTTTAAAGAGGGCGACCGTATAGCCTTTGTGGGCAACAGCATTACCGATGGCGGGCACTACCACTCGTATATATGGCTGTATTACATGACGCATTTCCCCGGCCGCCGTATTACCTGCTATAACGTTGGTATAGGCGGCGATGCTATAGGCAATATTGCTACCCGTTTTGATGATGATGTATTCGGCAAAAAGCCAAACGTGCTTACCCTCACCTGGGGCATGAACGATACCGGCTACTTTGAATGGTACCGTAAAGATGCTCTGCAATTTATTGATACCCGGCTGGCAACATCATACAAAACCTACGAGGCATTGGCCGATAAGCTGAAAAAACGCACCGATATCCGCAAGATATTGATACTGGGTTCGCCTTATGATGAAACCACCAAATTCAGTGGTAAAAACATTTATCCCGGCAAAGCCGATGCGTTCTCAAAAGTGATCGACTACCAAATGGCATCTGCCAAAAAGAACAACTGGGGATATGTTGACTTTTACCACCCGATGGATGCCATCAACAAACGCGAGCAGGCGAAAGACAGCACGTTTAGCTTAACCCCTAATGACCGTATACACCCCGATAATAACGGGCATTTGGTTATGGCATACCTTTTCCTGAAAACACAGGGCCTGAGTAATGGCGTAGTGGCCGATGTAGCAATAAATGCAGCAAATAAAACCGTTGGTAAGCAGGTGAATAGCAAAGTTTCAAATTTAGCGGGAAGTGCTAAATCGATATCTTTCAGTTACTTGGCTAACTCCTTGCCTTATCCTATAGATACTATTCCGCGTGGCTGGGGGAACAATAAAAAGCAGAGTGAAGGCCTGAAGGTAGTGCCCTTTACGCACGACTTTAACCGCGAAATGCTGGCCGTTAGCAACCTTGCCGCCGGTAATTACGATCTGCTGATAGACGGCGAGAAAATGGGTAGCTGGAGCGCAGCTGATTTGGCTAACGGTATTAATCTTGCCGAAATAAGCACCACCCCGCAATACCAGCAAGCCATACAAATACGCGAACTGAACGAAGAACGCTGGGAAATTGAACGCCGCCTGCGTAACTATATGTGGATGGAATACGATTTCCTGAAAGATAAAGGCATGCTGTATAAGGACAATAATGCCGCGATGGATTCGGTGAAAGTACACTCCGTAAAAAACATTTTTGTGAATGGCAATAAGGATAATTATAGCCGCGCCCGCTACAAAAGCGTACGCACCGCCTGGCAAAAAGAGATGGATGTATTGATTAACGAGATATACACCATCAATAAGCCTAAAACGCACAAGGTAGAAATAGTAGCTTCAAAATAATTGCACTCGCTCAACTATAGCGATGGGGTTGAAACCCATCGCTATAAAAATATCTCACACCCTCCAAATTTCAGTCTCTCAATATAATACTGTTATACAACCATGAATGTTAAAAAAACTATTGCGCTGCTGCTGTTCTGCGCTGCACTTATAGGCTCTAAAGCTAATGCAGCAACGGTAGATACTGCCCTTACCCACAGCGCCGCCATGAACCGCGACATTAAAGCGGTTGTAGTAAAGCCTGCCGATTACACAGCATCAAAAAAATACCCGGTGCTATACCTGCTGCATGGCTTCAGCGGTAATTACTCCGACTGGATAAAAAAGATCCCCGCCATTACCAAACTGGCAGACACTTACCACTTTATTATAGTATGCCCCGATGGTGCTTTTGCAGGCTGGTATTTCGATAGCCCTGTTAATAAAGATTTTATGTACGAAACCTACGTATCTACCGAGTTGGTAAATTATGTTGATAAACATTACTCAACCATTGCCAACCGCAAGGGGAGGGCAATTACCGGGCTAAGCATGGGCGGGCACGGTGCATTTTTTATAGCGTTTAAACATCAGGATACTTTTGGCGCCGCAGGTAGCATGAGCGGCGTGCTGGATATACGGCAGTTTGCCGATAGCTATGGCATTGAACAATTACTTGGTAAATACAGCGAAAGCCCGGAAGTATGGGAAAAACATTGCGTTTTGAGTTTGATATATCTTATAAAACCCAACGCTTTGGCGATTACTTTCGATTGCGGGTACGACGATGTAATGTATAGCGGCAACCAAAAAATGCACGAAGAATTGCTTATGCGCCGCATCCCGCACGATTATACTGTGCGCCCGGGAGGCCATTCATGGGAATATTGGGGCAACTCTATCACCTACCAATCGCTGTTTTTTAGCAGGTACTTTAATGGCGAAAAATAAGGCTGGGCTGTATTGTTATTAATATAAGTTATTAGGCTTTTAAATGTTGTAAAAATGTTAAGCAACAGCCCTTTAAGGTGGCAAATTCTTAAAAAATTATAAAGTAATAAAAAAGTTATAAAAAACTTTGCTAAATCGTTTTTCTAAACTATATTAGCATAGTAATTTTAAACCAAAATTATAAACCAATTATACGGGCATTAAACCGGGCGCTAATGAGCGTTAAAATTTGTCCGCTTTGCTAAAACGATTTTTCAAGCAAACCAATATAAAGTACTGAAGCTTAGCGGCTTTGTTATAATAAACCATATAGTATGAGAAAACTTTACTTTCAGAAGGTTACTTACTCCTTTTTTGTGGCCCTACTGGTGCTGGCATCCTGTAAAAAGGATGGCTTTTTGGGGCAAACCACCACATCAAACCTAACCGAGGAAACCGTATTTAAAGATAGCGCCAACACCGTGGGCTTCCTGGCGGGCATATATGCCAATGTGGGCTTTAGCGCTTCGGCAAGCCGGTTTACGTACGGGCCTAATGCGCTCAATCAAACACCTAATGGCGGGCTCGATGCTTCATCTGACGAAGCTGAGCCTTTCAATACCGGCGGTTCAACCGCTGTAGCATGGGCATCGGGCGCTATAAACGCTGCCGTAGCCACTAACGATGCTTACAAAACCTGTTACGTAAACATTCGTTCGGTAAACCAATTACTTAAAAATTTGCCAAAAACGCCTATAAACGCCTTCAACAAAAACCTGATGAAGGCCGAAGCGCGTTTTCTGCGCGCCTGGTATTACGCCATATTGTTAAAACATTATGGCGGTGTGCATTTGGTAGGCGATAGTATTTACAATTATACCGATGCCATACCCGCCGTGCGTAATACTTATGAGGAATGCGTGAATTACATTGTGGCAGAGTGCGATGCTGCAGGGCAGGAGTTGCCCAATGCACAGGTTGGCGTAAATTATGGCCGTGCGTCGCGGGGCTCGTGCCTGGCGCTTAAGGCGCGTGTGCTGTTATATGCAGCAAGCCCGTTGTTCAACGGCCAGTCGCTTACCGGTACCAAAAACGATTTGTTACTGGGTTATAGTGGTTACAATAAAGAGCGTTGGAAGGCTGCAGCCGATGCTGCTGAAGCTGTTATTGGTTTAGGGGCTTATCAATTATATACCGATAATGCCACTGCGCCGGGTTATGGTTTCCAGTTCGTTTTTACAAAAAGGTATAATACAGAATATATATTCCAGCTGATGAGGCCAAGCAGCAATGCCGACCTCGAGTCGTTATTTCAGCCGCCATCGCGTACCGGTAAAAATGGTGCTTTCCCGCTGCAGGGTTTAGTTGATGCGTTCCCGATGAGGAATGGCAAAGCTATAACCGACCCAACATCGGGTTACGATCCGCAAAATCCATACGCCAACCGCGATCCGCGTTTAGATTATACGGTAGTGCGCGATCAAACGCCTATGCAAAACAGGCTTGCTTCCGGATTTTCGCCTGTAAACATTTACCAGGGCATATTTAATGGCGTAGCTACCGGGCAGGATGCCGTGCATAGGGGCACCGTAACAGGTTACTATACCAACAAAATGCTTTCGCCAAATGCGGTTGCAAATGATTTTACGCACCCAACAGAGCGTGTATTGCCGCTAATGCGCTATGCTGAGGTATTATTAAACTATGCCGAAGCCTCTAACGAATACAATGGCCCATCAGGCCTGGTGTATACTGCTGTAGAGGCCGTACGCCAGCGCGCAGGACTCAACCCTTACCAACTTCCTGCAGGGCTTAGCCAGGTACAAATGCGGGAGGTGATACAAAACGAACGACGCATAGAACTGGCCTTTGAGGAACACCGCTTTTGGGATGTGCGCCGCTGGAAAATTGCCGAACAAACCGATAATATACAAACCATGGGTATGGAAGTTAACCGCAATGGCGCTAACGTAACCTATACACAATTCCCGGTGCGTAAGCGCAATTTCCGTACGGCTATGTACTTGTGGCCTATACCACAAAGCGAGGTGGCCAAATCGCCCGAAGTAATACAAAACCCCGGTTATTAACCTGATACCAATAAACACATGAAAAAAATATATCAAATAAAGGCACTGGTACTGGCATTAATGGTGGCCATGCTGGGCACGGCGTGCAAAACCGAAAAGGTGCTGCCGCAAAAAGAAGCGCTGAAAGATATTTCGGGCAGCTGGCAGGTAATAAAAGCTACACGCAACGGTACCGAACTTACATCGATAATTGATTTTAGCGCATTCAAGATCAACTTTAAAGATGGCGGCTACACGCTGGAGAACAAAATGCCTTTCCTGGTAGAGCAGGATGGTGCCTTTGCGCTTGACGACCCGGAATACCCGTACAAAATCACCTTTACGGCATCCGGCAAAACACCTGTATCAACCGCGTTTACCTATCCAATTGTAAATGGCAAAAGGCAGTTGAGCTTAACTTTTAGCCCCGGCTGCACAAATAACTCATACGTGTACGTATTGCAAAAAACTAATTAACCGGGCCTAACCAATAAAGAAAAATTATGAGAAGAAATTTACATATAAAAGGGAAGCATTTGTGGAGGGGCCTGGCATGCCTTGTACTGGGCATAGTTATAGCTTGCTGCGGCGAACAAATTGTAAGTGTTGACCAACCCGCTACAGCTACTATTAACCAAATAGTACCCATCGACGTTAAAATAACCATACCCACCGCGGGCAACGGCGGCCCCGATTATTTAATATTGGGCGTATTGGTGCCAAAAGGCTGGAAGGCCGGGCAAAACACTACAGTTACCTACACCAGCCCCGATGGAAACGGCGTAATGACGTTGATACCAGAAACCACCCTGCCCAAAAACGGTGGTGGCCTTACCTGGCCGGCTTACATGAAAAAAACCTTTGGTAACGCAGGCAACCTTATCGACGATATGGAGTGGGTGCCTTTTCAAACCGATAAGGCTTATTCACATAATGGCAATACTTTCGACGGTACGCTTAAAATAAGAATGAAAGTTGGGGCAGATGGCAACAACACCCTGGTGAAGCTTAGCTACGTAATAACCGATAGCGGCAACGGATTCACAAGCGATGGCAACGGTACCTATTACAGCCAAAAAACCACCGATTGTTTCTCTGTTACAGGTGGTACAGGCGATATAGTGGATTTTTGTAACCCGCAGCTTACGGTTATAGACCCACCAAAATCGTTAGATAACGACTTGGTTACCTTAACCTTTGATGGCACGGTAGCTTCTACCGACCTTGATAATGCATCAGAAGTATACCTGTGTGCAACCGCCTACACCAACGATGGCAAAACCATTACCGTATGCGAGCAAACGGCTAAAACCTTAATGAAGCAAACTACAGCTACCAGCAGAAGGTACCAAATAACCGTGTGGCCAAAATCGTTCTTCGGTGTTACCGATGCGCAAACGATAGAGAAGATGGAGTACTTTGTTACCGATAAAGCCGGTACCAAAAAAGTGGGCTACGGTAATACGTCGGCACCGTTTGTATACACCTTTAAGTGCGGATAAACAGCTAACAACATACAAAGCAGGCACCTATCAAAGACCATAGTGTGCCCGCTCCGAACCAATATTTTGATTTTTTGCCAACAATTTAAACTTTATACGATGGCTAATTGCTACTTAAAAAAATATTTTACGGCCTTGGTTGTAATGATGCTGGCGCTGGCCCACACCGGGTTTGCCATGCAGCAGGATACCACCGCAAAGGGTAGTACCCGCCCGGGTATGGCCGGCGGCCTTGTGCTTGATGAGTACGGCAACCCGCTGCGGGGCGCAAAAATTGCCGTTAAAGGCAAAGCTGATACTGCCCTTACCGACAGAAATGGCCGCTTTGAACTGAATGCTACAGCAGGCACCACATTAATAGTTAAGGCGCGCAATTATAACACCCGCGAAGTTACTTTTAAAGGTACCGATGTGGCAGTACGTCTGATAGATAGCTACATCAAAACTCCCAATACTGTGGATGTGCTTTATGGCCGTGCCGATGCCTCTAAATTCCTGGGGGCCATGTCTACTATTTATACTAACCAGCTTACCAGTACTCCGGCTACGCTTTATACTTATGCGCTTCCGGGCCAGTTGCCGGGTTTGTATACCCAGCAGCGCGGTGGTTTTGCCATACCACAAACAGCAGGGCAAACCCAGGCCGATTTTATTGGTAACGTAGTACAGCACAATAACTACCAATCTAACGATAATACCGAGTTTTTCCTGGCCCTGCGCGGGCAAGCGCCTATCACCATTATTGATGGTGTGCAACGCGAGATATCATCGCTCGATCCGGAAAGTATCGAATCGGTTTCGGTGTTAAAAGATGGTTTATCTAACATCCTTTTAGGTATCAACAGCTCGCGTGGTGTAATATTGGTTACTACCAAACGCCCGCAGGCAGGCACGCCAAAAATTTCGTTCACAGCCCAAACTGCTTCGCAAACACCGCTGGGCCTGCCAACACCTTTGCCGGCCTACCAGTATGCTTACCTGTATAACGAGGCTTTACAGAACGATAATAAGCTGCCTATTTACAGCGCGGCCGATTTTGCGGCCTACCGCGATGGCAGCGACCCAATTCGCCACCCCGATGTGAACTGGTATAACACGCTGCTACGCAAAAACTCGCCCATGAGCAGCTACAAACTGAATGTAATTGGCGGTAGCGAGATTGCCCGTTACAGTGTATCGTTAAGCTACCTTAACCAGGACGGGATGTTTAAAACTGCATCAGATGTGCCTTACAACACCAACAACAACCTTAACCGTTACATCATCAATACCGATGTTACGGTTAACGTAAGCAAAAAATTCACGGTAGACTTGCAAATGTTTGGGCGTATACAATCGCTTACCCAACCGGGCCCGGGTTACCCAAGCATCCTGGGGACGCTGTACAGCACACCCAACAATGCTTACCCTATTCGTAACCCCGATGGTTCTTTTGCAGGTACCACTACCTACAACAATAACCTGCTGTCCCAGGCTCAGTACTCAGGTTATCAGCGCAGTACAAGCAATGATGTATTGGCCAATCTTGACCTGAATTACGATCTCAGCAATGTTACCAAAGGGCTTTCAGGTAAAGCTATGGGTAACGTATCGTTATCATCGCAAGGCCTGGTAAACCGCTCGTTAACCAACAATACCTTTCTGATAAAGGCCGATGATACCTATGCCGGCGTTGGCTCACCTGCCGCACAAGTGAACGGTTATAACAACGTATCAACCGCACGTTATTTTTATGGACAGTTCGCGCTGAATTACGACCGCAGTTTTGGTAAACACAATTTTACCGGTAAGCTGATGTATGACACCCGCGCCATGAACCTTAACTACGACTTAACGGCCACTACAACTAACCAGGCATTTAAAGCAGGTTATGCTTACGATGGCAAATACTTTGTAGAGGGTGCAGTAAACCGCAGCGGCTACAGCAGGTATGCGCCGGGAAGGCAGTTTGGTATGTTTTACGCTGCAGGCTTGGGCTGGCAAATGGGCAAAGAGAGCTTTATTAAAGATAACCTGAGCTTTATATCGTCATGGAAATGGCGTGCTACTTATGGCCGCACCGGTAATGGTAACGTTGATAACTATGGTTACTATAACTTTATACAAACCTACAGTTCGCCGATAGGCTACCAATATGCTACAGGTACCAGCCGCGGTAACGTGCAGGCAGTATTTGCCAACGGTTTGGCCAACCCCTTCATCAGTTGGGAAAAAGCAGACAAGATTGACATAGGTGCCGATATATCGTTGTTTGATGATCACCTGAGCATTACTGCCGATTACTACCACGACCGCTACAAAGACCTGTTGCAGATACGTGGCCGCAGCATATTGCTGTTGGGTATCCCGTATTCGTACGAAAACATAGGCGTAGTATTGAATACCGGCCAAGAGTTTAGCTTAACCTACAAAAACAATATCAATAACTTCAATTACTTCCTGTCGGGTAATATCTCTATCCAACAGTCGAAGAACGTGTATAGCGACGAAACGCCAACCCCGTACCCTTGGTTACGCAGAACAGGCCAGCCTACTACAGCCATTTATGGTTACAAGGCGCTGGGCTTTTTTAACACTGCCCAGGAAGCAGCAAGCAGCGCAACCACAACCGGTTACACTGCACAGGCAGGCGACGTGAAATACGCAGACCTTAATGGCGATGGCGTTATAAACCAGTTCGATATCACCAATATCGGTAACAGCAAAGCACAGATATTCTATGGTGCATCATTGGGTTTCAATTACAAAGGTTTTGGCTTTAGCATGATCGTTCAGGGTATCGAGAACAGGCAGTTCATGTTCAATAACTCTATGATAAACGGTTTTGCAGGTATAGGCTTCTTAGGGCTAACCTACGCAGGCCAGGGTTATGATAACATTACCGGCCGCTGGACACCCGAAACCGCTGCAACAGCAACTTTGCCACGCTTAACTACGGGTAATGCCAACAACACGGCAAACAGTTCCCTATACGTACGCTCGGGCGATTACATCAGGCTAAAAAATGCGCAGATAAGTTACGACCTGCCATTCGGCATAGTGAAGAGATTAAGGCTATCGGGCATACGCCTGTTTGCTAACGGCGAAAACCTGGTAACCTTCTACGGCTACAAAGGTATCGATCCGGAAGTGAGCAACGGTGCTTACCCTATACAGCGAGTTATTAACGCCGGCTTTACGGTTAAGCTTTAGTTTTTTGCCATCATAAATATTACGATCATGAAAAATTATAAAAATATTATATCGGCACTGGTACTGGCATTGGCAATTGCCGGCTGCAAAAAGTACGAACAGTTCCCGGTGGATAAGGTGGGTATCGATAAGATCTTCGATAGCAGAGATTCGGCAGGCGTTAACGCTCAAAAGTACCTTTATGGCGCCTATTCTATTGTGAAAAATGGCCATGGCAGGGTAGGAGGCGATTACCTGGATGTTGCTGCAGATGATGCAATTTCTTCAGCATCAGGCCCAAGCAACGTAGCTACTATCTTGTCTACCGCTTCATACAACTCATACACCCTCCCTGCCGATGAGAATTTGTGGGGCACTTACTACAGCGGTATACGCCAAACCAACGAGTTTATTAACAATATTGATGTGGTGCCGGTGCTTGCCAAATACAAAACGTTTTCGGTAAAATATGTGTGGAAGGCCGAGGCTCGCTTCCTGAGGGCGTACTTTTATTTCGAACTCATTAAACGTTACGGTGGTGTGCCATTGTTGGGCAACAAAGTGTTTACCATTGGCGATGATGTATCGTTACCGCGCAACAGCTTCGATGATTGTGTAAAATACATTGTGAGCGAATGCGATGCTATACGAGATACCTTGCCCGATTACCCGTTCCCGCCGGTAGATCCTGCAAATCCGTTTAGTAAAGAAGCCGACAGCCACCGCGCTACCAAGGGTGCAGCCATGACGTTGAAGGCAAAAGTGCTGCTTTATGCTGCCAGCCCGCTTTTCAATGGCGGTAATATTGATGGTAGTAACCCGCTAACCGGCTATACCGGTGCCGACCAGAACCGCTGGGCTGCCGCTGCTGCTGCCTTCAAAGACGTAATGGAACTGAGGGCGCCTACCGGCCAACTGAGCTACTCGTTGCTGGATAACTATAAAGATATTTTCCTGACGCAATACAACCCCGAGATCATATTTTTCCGCCAGGGAGGTGATGGTACAGGTGTTGAAACCGCCAATGGGCCCGTAGGTTTTACAGGTGCAACAGGTAAAGGCCAAACCAGCCCAACGCAGGATTTGGTTAACGCTTTCCCAATGGCCAACGGGCTTGCAATAACCGACCCAACATCGGGCTACAACGAAAACAACCCTTACACCGGCCGCGACCCGAGGCTTTCATACAACGTAATTTACAACGGCGCACAATGGCTAAACGCATCTATCCAAACTTACGAAGGTGGCCAAAGCAAGCCTAATGGTTCGCTGCAGCAAACTAAAACCAGCTACTACCTGCGCAAGTTCATGGGCAATTTCGAATCTACCAATAGCTACAGCTCGCACAGTACCGATTGGATCATCTTCCGCTATGCCGACGTTGTTTTAGGCTATGCCGAAGCGCTGAACGAATCTGCAGGCCCAACAGCTGAAGTTTACAACGCGCTTACCAGCATACGCAAACGCGCCGGTATAGCCGCAGGAAATGGCAGTTTATATGGCCTTAAGGCAGGAATGACACAGGACGAAATGCGTAACGCCATTCGCCTGGAGCGCCGCTTGGAGTTTCCTTTTGAGGAGAGCCGCTACTTTGATATACGCCGCTGGAAAATTGCCGAAACGGTAATGAACCAGCCCAGAACAGGGCTAAGCATTGTGAAAGTAGGCGTTATACTCAACTATAACCCAATCAACGTGCTCACTACCAAGTTTGATGCGCCGAAGATGTACCTGTACCCTATACCTTATGATGAGGTGCAGAAGAACCCGAATATGAAACAAAACCCCGGATGGTAATACCTGGAAGGAATATATTAAACCTATTTTAATTAAGCAGTTATGAGAAAAATAATACTTTTCTTTCAAATTATATTAACCTTGCTGCCGGCGGCTTTGTATGCTCAAAACATAGCCATTACGGGCAAAGTGCGCGACCTTACGGGCGTATTACCGGGGGTATCGGTAGTAGAAAAGGGCTTGCCCACTAACGGTACAACATCCGATGTTAACGGCCGCTTTACACTTACGCTGCGCGGGCAAAGCCGCACAGTAATTGTGCGCTTTGTGGGCTACGTTACCCGCGAGATAAAAGTGGACGGCACAAAACCGCTCGACCTTATCCTGCAAACAAGCACCAACAGTATCGATGAGGTATCGGTAGTGGCCTACGGTACGCGTAAACGTATCACTACAACCGGCGCAGTAAGCTCTATATCAGCAGCTGAGATACGCACAGTACCAACCGCCAACGTGCAGAATGCGCTTACCGGTAAGCTGCCGGGTTTCTTTTCGCAGCAGGCATCGGGCCAGCCGGGTAAGGATGCTTCAGATTTCTTTATCCGTGGGGTAAGCTCGCTGAATGCTGATGGTAACAAACCCCTCATTATAGTTGACGATATAGAGTACAACTACGATCAGTTACAACAGATAAACGTGAACGAGATCGAAAGCATCTCTATCCTGAAAGATGCATCTACTACGGCCATTTATGGTATTAAAGGTGCCAACGGTGTATTGGTGGTAACTACACGCCGCGGTAAAGGTGGTGCGCCAAAATTCAATCTGCGTGTTGAAGGCGGCAGCGCCGAGCCTACCCGCACACCAAAATTCTTGAATGCCTATGATGCTGCCGTACTGATAACCGAAGCACAAATAAACGATGCCAAAACGGATCCGCAGCCTAAGCCACCAACATTTACGGCAGCCGATCTGGAACATTTCAGAACCGGCGACGACCCATACGGCCACCCGGATGTGAACTGGTACGATAAAATATTTAAAAAGAACAGTTACCAGGCCAATACCAACCTTGATATATCGGGCGGTACAAACAACTTAAAATACTTCATATCGGGTGGTGCGCTAAACCAAACCGGTTTGGTACGCGATTTTAACGACCCGCAGGCCCTGGTGAATACCAACTACTATTTCCGCAGGTACAACTTCCGCTCTAACCTGGACCTTAAAGTTAACAAAACTTTAGACCTGAGGCTGGACGTTACCACCCGCTTCACCGACCTTAACCAGCCGTATAACCAAAACGCGGTGGGGGAGATTTACAACTTTACCAAGCAAACGCCATTTACTGCGCCGTACCTTAACCCGAACGGCACGTATAGCTATGCTTACTCTAACTTTAACCCCGATCACCTGCCAACGCTTAATGCAAGGCTGGCAACTGGCGGTTACCAACGCTCGCGCAGGACAGATTTCAACTTCCTGTTTGGTGCTACACAAAAGCTTGATTTTATTACCGATGGTTTATCAGCTACCGGCCGTATAGCCTACTCAAGCGTGGAGCAATACACCAAGCAGATCTTTAACGAAGGTATTCCATCGTACCATTACGACCCCGTAACCGATTCATATTCGCTTCGCCCGGGTGCCACTTATGTTTACCAAACATACGGGCTCACAGGTAATACCGACATGAATACTAACAACTACAACCTGCAGGTATATTTAAATTACGACCGTACGTTCAGTAACACACACCACTTCTCGGCAATGGCCTTGTTCAACCAAACATCAAATACACTGTATGCTTTCCCGCTGCTGGGGACAGAACTGGTTGCCGTGCCGCAGAAATTCAGGGGTGTATCGGGTAAGTTAAGTTACGATTACAAACAGAAGTACCTCATCGACTTTAACATCGCCTACAACGGTACCGACCGTTTTGCCGCCAACCATCGTTACGGCACTTTCCCGGCTGTCAGCGTGGGTTACAACCTGGTTAAAGAAGATTTCTTTAAAGATGCGCTGCCAATGTTCAGCCTGTTCAAGCTGAGGGGTAGCTATGGTATGGTTGGTTCGGATGCTGCACCGGGTAACCGTTATGTTTACAATCAGGTTTACACCCAGGGTGCGCAATATCCGTTCGGCCAAACGCCGCAACCGTATACAGGCATTACCGAAGGCGCTTTAAGCAACGGTACTGTAGTTTGGGAGCGCGCCAAAAAACTGGATATTGGTTTAGACATGAACTTGTTCAGGGATGCGGTTTCGGTTACGGTAGATTACTTCTACGATCAGCGTTACAGCCAATTGATAAAACCGGGCAGCGTACCATTGATATTAGGTGTCGACCTGCCTGCTGTTAACTTAGGCCGTACCCGCAACCAGGGTTTCGATGGTTCGGTTAGCTACCATGGTAATGCAGGCAAGGTGCAATACAATGCAGGCCTGGTATTCTCTTATGCTAAAAACAAAATATTGTTCCAGGATGAAGCTACGCCAGCCTATCCATGGTTATCGGCTACAGGCCACCCTATTGGCCAGCAGTTCGGCTACCATTCGCTGGGCTTCTATTCGGCTGAAGATATTGCTGCTATTGATGCTTACAAAGCGGCTCACCAGGGCTCTAACGCAGGCAACCCAATTGCTATACCTGATAATGGTTTGCCATTACAACCAGGCGACCTGAAATACCAGGACCTTAACGGCGACGGTATCATCAACGTGTTTGATAAACGCGCTATTGGTAGCCCTAACCTGCCTAATACTACATTGGGCCTTTCGCTGCAAGCGGTTTATAAAGGCTTTAGCGTGAGTTTATTGTTCCAGGGGTCGTTCAACTATAGTTTTGCAGTTGTAGGTACCGGTATCGAGCCGTTCCAAAGCCAGTTTCAACCGGTACACCAAGAACGCTGGACACCGGAGACAGCCTCAACAGCAAACTTCCCGCGTTTAGGTGCTAACTCATTATCGGTAAACAGTGCATCATCATACTTCAGCGATTTTTGGCTGGTTAATGCCCACTACATCCGCCTAAAAACGGTTGATATAGGTTACCAGTTGCCAACCAAAATGCTGCCGTTCAAAATTAGCAACGCGCGTATTTACATGAGTGCATACAACTTATTCACCTGGACGAACTATAACAAGTACCAGCAAGACCCTGAGATAACCACCAATACCGCCGGTGATGCCTACATCAACCAGCGTGTAGTTAACCTGGGTGTGCAACTAGGATTTTAAATTTGATTGAAATTTAGGCAGAAAGGTTAGCACCGAAATAGGTGTTAGCCTTTTATGTTTTTAAACAGAAAGTTTTTAATATCGAATGATGAATTTCGAATATCCAATATCGAAGTTCTATTTTCTTAACTTCGGAATTCATCATTCGAAATTCGGTGTTCGATATTTCAGCGATTCCTGCACCAATGAACCATTGAACTAATAGACTAACGGCCCGATGTTCCCTACCATAAACGATTTGGTTTATTACCTTTTTGATGTTCGGTTTTTGTTCCCCATACAAACGCTGGGCTTCTTTATGGCCATGTCGTTTGCATTAGCATACGTGGTGTTTACTTCGGAGTTTAAACGCTACGAAGCCAATGGTAAGATACAAGCCTTTAAACGGAAGGCGCTTGTTGGCGCCCCTGCATCGATAGCGGATATTGCCGTGAATTTTTTGTTGGGCTTTTTGTTGGGTTTTAAGGTGTTTGGAGCGGTTTTTAATTATAGCGCCCTTCAGCATGACCCGCGGAAGTATGTCCTCTCCACGCAAGGTAACCCTTGGTTGGGCATTATCATCGGGATTGGTTTTGCATTGTGGGTATACCGCGACCGCAAAAAACAAACCTTGTCCGAACCAAAAGTAGTGGAAGAAGTGCGGCATCCATATCAGTTAATGGGGCTTATTGTATTCAGCGTAGGCGTTTTTGGGTTTATAGGCGCAAAGCTATTCGATACAGTTGAACGCATCGATCTATTTTTGTACAATCCCTGGGGCATGCTGTTTTCGATGAACGGTTTTGCGTATTACGGTGGGTTGATATTTGGTGCGTTAACTTACCTGTACATCGGGTACCGCTACGGAATGAAACAGGTTCACCTGGCAGATATTGGTTCGCCGGGCATGATGCTCGCCTATGGCATAGGGCGTATCGGCTGCCAATTATCCGGCGATGGCGATTGGGGCATCATCAATCCAAACGCAAAACCCGGCTGGCTAACTTGGTTGCCCGATTGGGCATGGAGCTTTAAATACCCGCATAATTCGCTTGGCGCGGGTGTACCTATACCCGGCTGCACCGGCAATTATTGTAACCAATTGGCCAACGGCGTTTACCCAACGCCCTTGTACGAGCTGGTTTTATGTATAGGGATGTTCGGATTGATGTGGGCCTTCCGCCACAAAATAAAAATACCGGGGCTAATGTTTTCCATCTATCTTATCCTCAACGGCGGCGAAAGGTTTTTGATAGAACATATCCGCATAAATTTTTATTACACCTTTTTAGGCCTTACATTTACACAAGCAGAACTGATAGGCGCGTTGATGTTTTTAGGCGGTGTGGCCGGCCTCGGCATCATTGGCTACAAACGCTGGTTGTTGCCCCAAAAGGCTACAAAAACTAATTGATAAAACCTGTTTTCCCCTTATAAAATGAAAAAGCTTGCGCTATTGTGCCTTATTGCTTGCGGCACCATGCAAACCACCCTTGCCCAAACCACCCCGGTAAACCTTACCGATATAAAATTTACGGTAGCCGAAGCACCCGAATGGTCGGCCATGCTTAAACGCGATAAGGGCTGGTTCGGTGGCGATGGTATTTATTCCATTCCGCTAAATGGGGTAGAGGGTAAGCAGGCAAAAGCGAACGATAAGATACTTTTCATTTTTAGCGATACCATGGTAGGGGAGATAAAAGACAACACCATGGCTCCCGGCTATAAAATGATACATAACTCGGTAGCTATATTAGATGGTAATAGGCCGCAGCCCGATAAGATGAAATTTTACTGGGATACCGATGCCAAGGGCGAAGCGGAGTCTGTGTTCATTCCCAAAACACCCAAAACCGATACCTCTGATTACTACTGGCTTGGCGATGGTTTTGTAAACGAGGCCGATAAGGCAACCTACATCTTCGGGTATCGTGTGCGCAACGTGGCCAAAGCTGCATTTGGTTTCCGCGAAGTTGGCAATACCATCATCAAAATTCCCGCAGGAAGCAAACCGCCTTATAAAGATCTGAAACAAACCGATTCGCCTTTCTATCTGCAGGGCGAGGGCGATGATATAGGTTCGTACGGAACCGGTATCTACGTAAATACCAAAGCCGCCGGCGCGCCCAAGCCCGATGGCTATATTTACACTTACGGCGTGCGCGGGGTATACAAAAAAATGAGCGTGGCTCGCGTAAAGCCTGAAGATTTTGAAAACTTTGCAAAATGGACCTATTGGGACGGCAAAGCTTGGGTAAGCGATATCGACAAAGCAGCTACGCTCATCGACGGCGTATCTAACGAGCTAAGCTTTTCTGCCCTGCCCGATGGGCGCTACGTACTGGTACACCAGGGCTGGGGGATGAGCAGTGATGTATACATGCGCCTGGCGGCAAGCCCAGTAGGCCCATTTGGCCCGCCAATTAAAGTATGGAACACTAAACCCGATCTGGAAGAGAAAACCTTTGTAGTATATAACGGTAAAGCCCACCCAAGCCTGTCTAAACCCGGCGAACTTATAATTAGCTACAACATCAATTCGGTTGAATTTATAAAGGATCTTACCAAGCACCCTTATTTGTACCGCCCAAGATTTGTAAGGGTGAAGTTTGAGTAGATGTTATTCTATTCGTAGCCGTCCTCCCGAACTTGTTTCGGGACCCAAACGGCAGGTAACGGCAATTCAAAGCGGCTAAGCATTGTAGCTTATATGATGGGGTGCTGAAGTAAATTCAGCATGACGATAACTATCTCTTATCCCGTTTGCGGTGTCCCCACCGCAAACCACCCATGCTCTTAAATAACGTTAACTCATAAAAGCCAAGATATTCTCACTAATAATTTGTTACTTTAAAAATTATATATACTTTAGCTAAATCAATTTAGCATCAACCGCCAATTATACTAAAATGAAGAAGATGTTACTATTTGCCATCATTACCGTGATGTGCAGTTTCCAGGCTAAAAAAACTACCAAAATTGTGTTTTTTGGCGATTCCATTACCGAATACGGCGTTCGCCCGGATGGGTATATCACCCTGTTTCAGCAAAAACTAAAAGACAATGGCAAGGCGGGCGATTATGAAGCTGCAGGAGCGGGCATAGGCGGCAATAAAATTTACGACTTGTATCTCCGCTACGAAGATGACGTATTAACCAAGACGCCCGATGTAGTAGTAATATGGGTAGGGGTGAACGATGTTTGGCACAAACGCCTGGCCGGCACCGGTACCGATTACGATAAATTCGGCAGGTTTTATACCGCTCTCATCAAGAAATTTCAGGCAAAAGGCATTAAGGTAACCATTTGCACTCCGGCTGCCGTGGGCGAGAAAACCGATTACACCAACGAACTTGATGGCGATCTGAATAAATACTCGCAGGCCATCCGCGACCTGGCCGCTCAAAACAATTGCGGATTGATAGACCTCCGCAAGATATTCCATGAGTATGGCTTAAAAAATAACCCCGAAAACAAAGATAAAGGTATTTTAACCGGCGACGGTGTACACCTGAATGCCGAAGGGAACAAACTGGTGGCCGATATCATGTATCAGTCGCTTATAAAGTAGCGCGTTAGTTTTGGTTTACTTTTTTGGTTTAAGGGAGGCGGCAACGCCTCCTTTTTTAAAGCAAAAGCTAAATCGATTTTTAATAATAGAAAAGCATATTATCTCTCATTAACACATGAACAAACTTTTATCTGCATGCGCGGCATTGGTACTCACCACCAAAATGTTAGCGGCACAGGAGGCTAACCTGGTAAAATACGTAAACACCCGCCAGGGTACCAACACCAAGTATGAGTTTTCGTACGGTAACACGTACCCGGCCACCTCGCTGCCCTTTGGCATGAACACCTGGACCGCCCAAACCGGCAAAAACGGCGACGGCTGGAAGTACCAGTATTTCGAGAAAGCCATCCGCGGGTTTCAGCAGTCGCACCAATGCAGTTCGTGGGTTAATGATTATGCTGTGTTTTCGCTGATGCCTGTTACCGGCCAATTGGAGGTGAACGAAGATAAACGCGCCGCCAAATTCAGCCACGATAACGAAATAGCCCAGCCCAGCTACTACAAAGTAAAACTGGATAACAATATAACCACCGAGATGACGCCCACCGAACGCGGTGCGCACCTGCGTTTCAGCTTCCCCAAAGGCGCAGGCTCGTACCTGGTGTTGGATGGCTACACCAAAATGAGCATGGTGAACATCGACCCGGCAACGCGCACCATCACCGGGTATGTAAACAATTTCCGTTGGGCACCCAACGGGTTTAAAAACTACTTCATTATCACCTTTGATAAACCTTTTGCCGCTTACGGTACCTGGGAGAATAAAAAGAACACCACAAGCGTCGGCAGCAAAACTGCAGAAGGCGAGGGGGCGGGCGCTTACGTCAAGTTTAAAGATGGCGAAATAGTGCAGGCTAAAGTGGCATCATCCTACATCAGCCCCGAGCAGGCAGCGCTTACTCAACAGCAGGAATTAGGCAAATACAAATCTTTCAACGATACCCGTAAGGCTGCCGATAAGGTTTGGAACACGCTATTGGGCCGTATGGCAGTTGAGGGTGGCACCGAGGAGGAGAAAGCAACATTTTACTCTTGCCTGTACCACGCCAACCTGTTCTCGCACCAGTTTTTTGAATACAACAAAGAAGGCAAGCCATACTATTACAGCCCCTACGATGGCAAGGTGCACGATGGTTACATGTATACCGATAATGGTTTTTGGGATACCTTCCGTGCGCAGTTCCCGCTAAATACGGTGCTGCATCCCAAAATGGAAGGGCAATTGGTTCAGGCGCTTTTAGATGCGCAGAAGCAATGCGGCTGGCTGCCATCATGGTCGTTCCCCGGCGAAACAGGGGGGATGTTGGGCAACCACTCTATATCGCTACTGGCCGATGCCTGGATGAAGGGCATCCGTAGTTTCGACCCCAAACAGGCTTTGGAAGCTTACTACCACGAAGCCACCAACAAGGGCCCATGGGGCAGCGCAAACGGCCGCCCGGGCTGGAAAGAGTACTACGCAGATGGTTATGTACCCTACACCAAACAAACCGAAGGCTCTACCGCCTGGACGTTGGAATTTGCCTATGACGATTTTTGCGCTTACCAACTGGCCAAGGCCACCGGCAACAAATACTACGAGGATGTTTTTGCAAGGCAGATGTACAATTACAAAAACCTTTTTGACCCCAAGACCCGCTTTATGCGCGCCAAGGACACCAAAGGCAACTGGATAGAACCCTTCGACCCGATGGATTGGGGCGGTCCGTACACCGAGGGTAACGCCTGGCACTGGACATGGTCGGTTTTTCACGATACACAAGGGCTGATAAACCTGATGGGCGGCGATAGAAATTTTACCGCTAAGATAGACTCTGTTTTCAGTGAGCCGGGTACCATCAAAGTGGGTGGCTACGGGCAGGTGATACACGAGATGACGGAGATGGCAGAGTTTAAAATGGGGCAATTCGCGCAAGGTAACGAACCTATACACCACATGCTGTACATGTACAACTACGCCGGCCAGCCATGGAAGGCGCAGTACCATTTGCGCAACGTGATGGATAAGATGTACAATGCTACCGAGAACGGCTACCCCGGCGATGAAGATGAGGGCCAAATGTCGAGCTGGTTCGTGCTGAGCGCCGCTGGTTTCTACAGCGTTTGCCCCGGCACCGACCAATACGTTATCGGCAGCCCGCTGTTCAAAAAGATGACCATTTCGTTGGAGAACGGCAAAAAGTTCACCATCGAAGCCAATAACAACAGCAAGGCGAATGTGTATATCCAGTCGGCAACGCTTAACGGGCAGCCTTACACGCATAACTTTATTACGCAAACCGATATCATGAACGGCGGCGTGCTGCACCTGGAGATGGGCGACAAGCCGAATACATCCCGCGGGTTGGCATTGGAAGATAAGCCTTTCTCGTTATCAAAAGCCGCTCAGTAAAAACAAGCAAACAACCATCATTATATAAATATGTTATTAAACAATACCCGTAAAAAGGCATTGCTGTGCGCTTCTTTTGCCCTTTTTGCGGCAAAGGCCTCGGCACAAACCGATGTTTTTTACCTCAACGATACCAACAGCCAAATCACCTGGAAAGTAAAAGCGCAGGCCGATATGGGTGCCGATAGCCTGAAGCTTTACAAGAACGGCTATGCCACGCAGGATTGGGTGAAAGCGGTAGTGCCCGGCACTGTATTCGCCTCGTACGTTGCAGCAGGTCTTGAAAAAGACCCCAACTTTGGCGACAATATTTACAAGGTAGACAAAATAAAGTACGACCGCGATTTTTGGTACCGCACCGAATTTGATGTGCCCGCGAATTTCAATAAAGAGAAAATATGGCTCAATTTTAAAGGCATTAACCGCAAGGCAGACATATACCTGAACGGGACAAAAATTGGCGCGTTGGATGGTTTTATGCAGCGCGGTGTTTATGATGTTACCAAACTGGTAAGCAAAACCGTGCCCAATACACTGGCAGTGTTAGTAGTTTGCCCGCAAAACCCGCTGGTGAATTACGCCAGCCCCACCTACATCCCCAGCGCCAGTTGGGATTGGATGCCTTACGTGCCGGGGCTGAACTCGGGCATTACCGACGATGTTTACCTGAGCAATACCGGCGCCCTCAGCATTAAAGACCCATGGATACGTACCGAACTGCCTACCAACGCCCGCGCGGAGGTTTCTATAGCACTGCAGGTAAAAAATAGTACCAATACGTTTCAGTCGGGTGTGATAAGCGGGGTTATTAGTCCGGGTAATATAGCCTTTGAGCAGAAAATATTTGTTGGGGCGAACAGCACGGCAGATGTAAAGCTGGATACCCGCCGTTTTCCGCAGCTTATTATTAATGGGCCAAAACTATGGTGGCCAAACGGCTACGGCGACCCCAACCTGTATACCTGCAAGTTAAATGTAAAACTGGGCGATGCGGTATCAGACAGTAAGGAAGTAAAATTCGGCATAAAAAAATACAGCTACGATACGGTTGGGCGCGTGCTGCACGTGTACGTGAACGGTACTAAAATATTCCTGAAAGGTGGTAACTGGGGCATGGCCGAATACATGCTGCGCTGCCGAGGTGCGGAATACGATACCAAGGTGAAGCTACATAAAGAGATGAACTTCAATATTATCCGTAACTGGATAGGCAGTACCACCGATGAGGAGTTTTACGATGCCTGCGATAAATACGGCATGATGGTTTGGGACGATTTCTGGCTCAACTCTATCCCCAATTTACCAAATGATGTAAACACCTTTAACGCTAACGCGATAGAAAAGATAAAGCGCTTCCGCAACCACCCATCCATTGCTATATGGTGCGGCGACAACGAAGGCGACCCCATGCCACCACTGAACAATTGGCTGCGCGAAGATATTGCCACTTACGATGGTGGCGACAGGCACTACCAACCCAATTCGCATGCAGGCAACCTAACCGGCAGCGGCCCATGGACAAACTTCGATCCGCGCTGGTATTTCAGCCGCTTCCCTAATGGCTTTGGCGGCAACCCGGGCTGGGGTTTGCGCAGCGAGATAGGCACGGCGGTATTTACCAACGTAGAGAGTTTTAAAAAATTCATCCCTGCCGATAAGCTTTGGCCGCGCAACGAGATGTGGAACCTCCACTTCTTCGGCCCAAGCGCAGGCAATGCCGGCCCCGACAGGTACGACGATGGCATCAATAACCGCTACGGTAAAGCCACCGGTATTGAGGATTATTGCCGCAAAGCGCAATTGCTGAACATTGAAGTGAATAAGGCGATGTATGAGGGCTGGGAAGACAATATGTGGGAGGATGCCTCGGGCATATTAACATGGATGAGCCAGTCGGCCTACCCATCGCTGGTATGGCAAACTTATGATTACTATTACGACCTTACCGGCGCCTACTGGGGTGCCAAAAAAGCCTGCGAGCCGCTCCACATCCAATGGAACCCGGTTAATAATGCCATTAAAATTATTAATACCACAGGCGATAACGCGGCGGGGCTAACCGCTTCGGCCGAGGTCTACAATACTGATGGTTTACCGGTGAAGGAGTATGCACTATCGAAGACCGTAGACGTACCTGCTAACACCGCGCTCAATTGCTTCAGCATCAACTTTGCCGCCGAGCATGAGGATCTGGCGAAAGGTAAACCCGCCTTTGCATCGTCGAGCGCTACGGGTGAGCCGGCTTTGGTGAGCGATGGCAATTCGGGCAGCCGTTGGGCAAGCAACCAAAACGATAACGAGTGGATCTACATCGATCTGGGTAAAGAGCAAACCATCAATGGCGTAAAACTGAACTGGGAGGAAGCCTACGCCAAAGCTTTCAAAATACAGGTATCAATGGATTCCAAAACCTGGAAAGATGCTGCTGAAAGCGGCGACGGGCATGTAGGCGTGCAGCAGCTAACCTTTGATGAAGTGCAAGGGCGCTATGTGCGTATGCTGGGCTTGCAGCGTGGTTCGGGTTGGGGCTATTCGCTTTGGGACTTTGAAGTGTATGGCGGGCAGCCCAAAAGCAACGGGTTAAGCGATGTACATTTCATTAAACTAAAACTAACAGATAAGAATGGCAAGCTGATATCCGATAACTTCTACTGGCGAGGCAACAAACGTACCGATTTCTCGGCTTTAAACAGCCTGCCCAAAGTGAAGTTAAAAGTATCATCCGCAGTAAAAAAATCCAATGGCAAATACTACGTTACAGCAAAAGTGAGTAACCTATCACCCGCAGCAGCTTTCGCCATCCGCGTGCAGGCAACTAAAGCAAGCACCGGCGAGCAAATATTACCTGCCATTATGAACGATAACTATTTCTCGCTGATGCGCGGCGAAAGCAAAGAGGTAACAATAGAGTTTGATGCAGAGTTGTTGGGTAAAGATGCGGTAAAGCTATTAGTAGAGCCATATAATGAACCGGTGAAGGTGGGGAAGTAGCAAAAAGAGAAAGTAAAGAGAAAGTAATGCGCGGAAAGGCCCGTGCGGTTCCCCTCTTGAGAGGGGCGGAGGGGTGTGTTAGCCACAATGTATTGTGGCTAACACACCCCTGCCTTTGCGCACGATGCCACCGCGCCCCCTCTCGAGAGGGGAATTCTAAAAAAGCCAAAAGCATCCCCCTTCTTGCTACTTGCAAAACATTTCGTTTAATTTACAAAACCAATAATTCTCCAATAAAACCCAACCCGGATGGATAACCAACCCAAATTTACCGAGCGCAAATACCTCGTGGTGCTCCTGTTCGTCACGTCGCTGTTTTTGATGTGGGGCATCTCTATGACTATGGGCGATGTACTGAACCGCCATTTTCAAAAAGTGCTCAACATCAGCAAGGCGCGCTCGGCCTATGTTCAATTCTCCATCTTCGGGGCGTATTTCGTAATGGGTATCCCGGCGGGCCTGTTCATGAAACGGTACGGATACAAAGCCGGCGTTTTGCTGGGCCTGGCGCTATATTCTATCGGCGCATTTTTATTTATACCTGCTGCCGATGCCGAATCTTTTGCAGGTTTTAGGGGCGCGCTATTTATTTTGGCCTGCGGCATGGCAACCTTAGAAGCAGTAGCTCACCCCTTTGTAGCATCCCTCGGGGACCAGCGCACAAGCGACCAACGCGTAAACTTTGCCCAGGCCTTTAACGGGGTAGGGGGCATTATAGGGCCTATTGTTGGCAGCGCCGTTATCTTCGAGGGTGAGCAGGACCTGGTTTCGGTTAAACATTTGTACGTGGTGATAGGTGCCGTAATTGCGGTTATTGCGATAGCGTTTGCTTTCATAAAAGTTCCGCCGCTAACAGATCCGCATGTTGTTGCAACTGATTTGTATTCTACTGCGGAAGTTGCACATGCCGATAAGAAATTGTTTCAGCATAAGCATTTCGTTTTTGCGGTAGTGGCACAGCTATTCAATGTTGCTGCTCAGGGCGGTACTTGGGCCTTTTTTATAAACTACGGGCACGAGGTAATGCATTTGACCGATGCTAACGCAAGCAGATTTTTTGCCCTTAGTATGGTAATGATGATGGTAGGCCGTTTTGCCGGCACTTACCTCATGCGCTTTATTGCCCCATATAAACTGCTGGCGGCATTTGCCATGGGCAACATCCTGATGTGCCTAATTGTGGCGCAGGGCTTTGGTTGGGTATCATTTATATCGCTGTTGTTCATCAACTTCTTCTTTAGCATTATGTTCCCTACTATCTTCAGCCTTGGGTTGAAGAATATGGGCAGGCAAACCCAGCAGGCTTCATCGTTCATAGTGATGGGCGTTGTGGGTGGTGGTTTGTTCCCATTAGCAATGGGCTTGATAGCCAACAATAATGTGGCACATGCATATTACCTGCCTATTATTTGTTATGCGGTCATCTTCCTGTTCGGCTTTAATTATAAACGTTTGAATAAGCAGGCGGTATAAGTGTGTTGTCATGAGTCCGCTCGGTGAGTGGACTCACCCGGCCGACGCTTGCGCTGGGCCGCCCTCTCTACTTCGTAAAGAAGGTTTAAAATAAAAAACAGAAGCTCACCCTCTTTTCCGCAGGAAGAGAGGGGCGGGCAGTCCCGTAAGCTTACGGGAAACCCGGGGTGAGTAAAATAGCGACGCAAAATAATCCTCCCCACAAACCGTTTTTAGTGGAAAATCTTTACAATAAATCGATTTAACGGCATATTTGCATTCGCCTTGTTTGCGATATTATTTTATATTTGAATTTATAAGGACAGCCCGTGAAAAAACTTTCAATTGTTGATATAGCCAACCACCTCAACGTTTCTAAAACCACTATCTCTTTTATACTGAACGGCCGTGCGCAGGAAAAACGCATAGGCAAAGAACTGGTAGAGCGCGTGCAGAAATTTGTGGAGGAGGTAGGGTATAAACCCAATTCACTGGCCAAAAGCCTGCGTACGGGAAAATCAAACATCATTGGGCTAATGGTGGAGGATATCTCTAACCCTTTCTTTGCCTCTATTGCCAGGCTGATAGAAGACCGCGCTTACAAAAACGGCTACAAGATCATCTATTGCAGTACCGATAACGATACCTCTAAAACCAAGGACCTGATAGGTATGTTCCGCGACAGGCACGTGGATGGCTATATTATAGCCCCGCCCGAAGGAATAGAAGATGATATCAGTTCGCTGATAAAGGACGGTATGCCGGTAGTGTTGTTCGACAGGCATTTGCCAAAAG
Source organism: Mucilaginibacter pedocola (assembly GCF_002013915.1). Taxonomy (GTDB): domain Bacteria; phylum Bacteroidota; class Bacteroidia; order Sphingobacteriales; family Sphingobacteriaceae; genus Mucilaginibacter; species Mucilaginibacter pedocola. Next base: position 184,320 of record NZ_MBTF01000038.1, on the reverse strand, counting down.
TAAGTACCGATTTTGTGGAGATAGATAACCTTTTCAGCACCTACAATGCTACTATGCACCTGGTGCAGCGCGGTTATAAAAATATTGCTTACATCACTTTCGCCTCGCAGCAAACCCAAATGCAAGATCGCATGCAGGGCTATAAAGATGCGTTGAAAGAGAGCGGCCTAAAGCCCTCGGCACTGGAAATAACTTTCGATCAGAATGATGACCTTATTATGGGGCCTATCAATACCTTCTTAAAAAAGAATAAAAATATCGATGCTATCTTCTTCGGCACCAACCATGTGGGTACTTGCGGGCTAAAAGTTATCAACAACCTTGGGTTAAAAGTACCTGATGATTTGGCGATTATCTCATTTGATGATTACGACGTTTTTAAACTTTTCTCGCCACCGGTTACGGCCATCGCTCAGCCCATTGAGGCTATTGCGGATAGCGTAATTACCGTATTACTCAATAAGTTAAATACCTCGTCGCAGCATATTAGTTCGCAATCTATAGTGCTTAAAACCGAGCTTTTAATGCGCGATTCATCCAAAAGCAAGGTGTCGGTTACGGCTTAAAATTAGGTTCAGATAACACCTATATTTGCTTTGTATTCCTATTGGTAGTACAATACTTAAAATAATTTCATTCCAATTATTTTTTGTTAAGTATTATGAAAAATAATACAGTATATTAGCCCCGTAAGAGCTTAGCAGCAAATTGGTTACCGTTTAAAGCGCGTGTAGTTCCCCCGAACCCATCTGCTACGTATTATTTCGCTTTAAACAGGCCTCCTGTTGGCTGTGCCGTTACTTTGGCCTTAGCAGCTCTTTTTATACCTCTACCACAATTAATTAAAACCGTATTTTAAACCTAAAAGTTATGTCCACCGGCGTTACTAAGATTAAGCCGCTTTTTGTTGAGCACTTAAATAGGCTGCACTGCGCAAAAGCGCATTTGCTGGAGCGGCTCGTTGATATCTGCGAGGAGCCCATATTCAGCAATGTTAAAGTCCCTATTGAAAAGGCTCTTGCCCAAACGGAACTGGAAATTGCTAACCTCGACCGTATTTATGAGATATTGAACACGGGCTACACGTTTGAGGATTGCGCCGGCCTGGTGGCTTTTCTCGAAAATACTTTTTCTTCTTTCCAGGCCAATATCAAAGATCCCGATATTTCTTTCGTTTTGATATTATCTTACCTCCACCGCATTACGTATATCGAAAATGCGGAGAAAGAAATTTTGCTGCTATTGGCTGATAAGTTGAATAAGCCCACAGTTAAACCCCTGCTTCTGGCTTCGGTAGGTAAAAGCGAACCCGGTTTGATAGCCGAGCTTACTACTATTTATATGGGTTTTTTAAAGGGCATAAAAGTGGGTGTGCTGCTGCTAACGTTTGGCTTGCAGTTGTTGTGAAAAAATTAACAAAAAATTGTCATAGAAATATCATTTGGTAACATGTTATCGTTAACTTTAACAGCAAACGATAACGCCGATGCAAATACTGACCAATTGCACTCAACGCCTAAAATTATTTCTATTTATTTTATTGCTGGCACCATGTGCCCATTTATGTGCGCAAAGCGACCCACTGGCCAACGCCTTTGCGCATAACGACTACTTTCATAAGCGGCCACTATACGATGCCTTAGACAACGGCTTTACCCACCTGGAGGCAGATATATACCTGCGTAATGGCAAACTGGTGGTAGCGCATATATTGCCTATGCTGGAAAAGCACCGCACGTTGGAGAACCTTTACCTGCAACCTCTGGCCGATTGCATTAACGGCAAAAACGCATTGGCACAGCGCCCGCTTGCTCCGGTTACGTTGATGATCGACATAAAATCTAACGCTAACAAAACCTACGAGGTGCTTGAAGTGGCGTTGAATAAATATAAAAACCTTATATCCGGCTACGAGAACGGCGTTTATGTGCAGCGCGCCATAAACATTGTTATAACCGGTAACAAGCCTTATAAGTTGATGAAGGCAGAGCGTAGCCGCCTTGCTTTTATTGACGAAGACCTTACCAAAACCTTCCGCGATACTACCGCCGCTAATATTTACCAAACCGCCAGCTGCAAATACAGCAAAATGCTGAAATGGAACGGCAAAGGCGATATGCCCGTAGCCGAGCGTATGCGTTTAACCAATTATGTTGCCATGGCACACAAATATGGTAAAAAAGTACGCCTTTGGGCCTCGCCCGAAAATGAGGCCGTTTGGGGCCAACTGCTCAATTGCGGAGTGGACTTGATCAATACAGATAAACTGCCGGAGTTGCGCAGGTTTTTAGAAAGTAGGGCAGGTACGTATGCTAATGCTGAAGAACTATAGTATTCATCTCAAATAGAAAATGAACGCCCGGTACATCCGCTGTTACCGGGCGTTTTTATTTTCATTTATGGGCGGCCGGCATCAAGCGCGGTAATTTTGCCCTCCGCAACGGTAAATATTAGCTTTACGGCAATTTTGCCTGCCACCGGCGATTCAATTTCTGCCCAAACCGTCTGCCCGTCTTCAGTCACCCGGTTTATGGCGGTAAACTTTGTATTCCCCTCAAAAAAGAAGAGCGTGGCCCATTGGTTTATATCGTCGGGGTGCCTGTTGTGTACCAGTTGGGCATCGGGTGCAAGCAGTGCCTCAAATTGCCCGCGGTTGCCGCCATGCAGCGCTTCTACTGCATAGCGTACCACTTGGTTATTAATTTGGTTGAAATTCATGTTGATGCGGTTTATTTCACCAAATAAACCTGCCCGGTTTGTGCGCCGAAAGCACTTTTTACATAGGCCTGGGTAACGCGTTCCATACTTACCGGTATATCGCCGGGGAAGTATGGAAAGTAAGCAGGAGAATCTTCTACCACGCCCGGCGCAACCGCGTTAATGCGTACGCCGTTTTCCAACTCGATGGCCGATGCTATAACAAAGCTGTTGATGGCACCGTTAAGCGTGCTGGCGTTGGCACCGTAAGCCACAGGGTCGGTTGCCAGCGAGCCTGATGTTAAGGTGAATGAGCCTTTAGGGTTGATGTAACGCTGGCCTATCAGTACCAGGTTTACCTGCCCCATTAGTTTGCTGTTTACCCCTTTGCGGAAATCAGCATCCGTCATGGTAGCGAATGGGCCGAAGTGAGCGTCGCCGCTTACGCATACCAGTGCATCAAAAGCACCGGCTTGTTTATAGAAGGCCTCTATCGATTCGGGCGAGGAGATATCCACCTGCAGGTCGCCGCTTTTCGAGCCAACTTTTATTACTTCGTGTTCCTTAGAAAGGGCAGCAGTAACTCGCTTGCCAATAGTGCCTGTAGCACCAATAATAATGATCTTCATAGCGTTTTTTTATGCAATATTAATTCAATACTGTACTTTTGTCAAGTAATGGCACGTTAGTCAAGTATTGACAATTTTGTCACTAATGTTGAATAACAATATGTTAGCAGAACAAATAATTGAAAAAAAGTTAGAGGATGTTTGCGATTGCCCCATAACGGCATCCATAAATATCGTAGGCGGTAAGTGGAAACCGGTCATTATCTGGATATTACTGCCTGGTCCCAAGCGTTTTGGCGAATTGCATAAAACCATCCCGGGTATAGCTCTAAAAGTATTATCAAGGCATTTGAAAGAGTTGGAGGCCGATGGCATTATCACGCGTAAAGTTTATGCCGAAGTGCCGCCACGGGTAGAGTATACCCTAACCGATAAAGGGCGGTCGCTTAACGATGTATTAAACTTACTTGCCGATTGGGGGAGAGCAAATATTACGGAAGCTTAATAAGCAAATAATATTGTTTCTGCTTTATGCCTCACCAAAACAACCCAAAAGGCTAATGTGTTCTTATTGTTACAGGATTTTTACAAAAAATCGACGTTTGTGCGGATTTAATGCAAATATTATCACGAATTGTAGATAAATTTATTAAAACAATTTTATTGGATTTAATATTTTATTAACTTCGCAATACGGCGCGATGTATAAGAAGTTTATCTACATATCTGTTTTTAATTGGCTGGTAATAGCACTGGTCACTTCTTTCCCTACCGCCAATCTTTTTACACATAGCTGTAACGCAGTACGCTCCGGCCGTAAAACCGAAGTGGTGTTGCCTAAAGCTGGTGATAACGCCATAAGCAACGAAGTAGCCGGTAACGACCAGAGCGGCGATAAAAACTGTAAAAAGAAAAAGGACAAAGTTAGGTTCCTGGTGAGCCGTATACTCTCGGTAAGCATTGTCCACAATCACTTCCTCTTAAGTCTTCCTGATCTCATCCCTGCCAATATTGCCCATCTATATACCAAGTACGTATTACAGCGTGGCTCGCCGCCTGCTTATTACGGCTTCTTGTTCAGGCTCAGCCCGTTTTAATTCATTCATTTCTTTGTAGCGCGCAGTTTTCCTCCGGCTGCCTGCTGTATTTTATTGGAGCTACCCATTGCAGTTCCCCTTTGGCGAGCTGTATAGTTTTACACTTACATTAAAACAACAAGAAATGAACATATTTAAAGCAACAGCTTTAGGCGCCGTTATAGGCGGTGCACTATTAGCAACGGGCTGTGCCTCGTCGAGCGCGAGCGATGAAGCGGCCACTACCGATACCCTGCAATTACCTGTAATTACCCTTAATACCCGCGATACCGTACTTAAAAAAGCCTACGTGGCCGATATACAGGCGCTCAAAAACATAGAAGTACGTGCCCGTGTGCGCGGTTTCCTGGAAAAGATATATGTTGACGAAGGTAAACCCGTTAAAAAGGGCCAGCCATTGTTTAAACTGAACGACCAGGAGTTTAAAGTAAACCTATCAAAAGCAAAAGCTGCCCTCAGCAATGCCGAGGCCGATGCCCGCGCCACCTCGCTGGAAGTGGATAGGGTGAAAATGCTGGTTGATAAGAAAGTAATTTCCAAATCGGAACTGGAAGTTGCCCAATCAAAACTTACTGCTGATAAAGCGAATATTGAAGAAGCGCAGGCCATGGTGCAAAGCGCCGAAGACCAATTGGCTTACACCTTCATCCGCGCACCGTTTGATGGTATTATCGACCGTATACCTTTGAAAGCAGGTAGCTTGATAGATGAAGGTACGCTATTAACCAGCCTTTCAGATATTAGCTCGATGTATGCTTACTTCAGCTTCCCCGAGAACGAATACCTGCAATACATCCGTACGTTGAAAGAAAATCCTGATAAAACCAGCAACATGGTTACACTGGTACTGGCAGATGGGATGGACTTTGCGCACAAAGGTAAAATAGAAACCATCGAGGCCGAAATTGAGCAGGCTACCGGTTCTATCAACTTCAGGGCCATATTCCCAAATCCGCAGGGCTTGCTTAAACACGGCGCAACCGCAAAACTTTACCTTTCTACTAAAGCCGACCAGGTGGTAATGGTGCCGCAGGAATCGGTTTTCGACATTCAGGATAAAAGCTACGTTTACCTGGTAGGTGCCGATAATAAGCTGAAGATGCAAAGCTTTGTACCATCAACCCGCTTCTCGCACTACTATATTGTGAAAGATGGGCTGAAAGCCGGCGACCGCATACTTTACGAAGGTACTCAGAACGTGAGCAACGGGATGGTTATAAAACCAAAAGCTGTAACCAAAGACCCGCTGCTGGCCATGAAATAAGCGCGTAGCGCCCAAAATGGCCGGTTTACCACGCCCCAAAGACCGGGGCAGGGGATATTTATGTAAACTTTTCTGAAAACTCTATGTTCGAGACCTTCATAAGGCGGCCGGTGTTGTCGCTTGTTATTTCGCTTGTTATTACTTTATTGGGTGTGCTGGCCCTGCTTACGCTGCCGGTTACCCAGTTTCCGGATATTGTGCCGCCATCGGTAACCGTAACCGCAAATTATACCGGTGCCAACGCCGAGGTGTGCTCTAAAGCAGTTGCCACCCCGCTGGAACGCGCCATAAACGGTGTGCCGGGCATGACCTACATGTCTACCGTGTGCAGTAACGACGGGCTTACCGTTATCCAGATCTACTTTAACGTGGGGATAGACCCCGACCAGGCGGCCGTGAACGTACAGGGCCGTGTATCAACCATTATTGACGAGTTGCCCGAAGAGGTTATCAAAGCCGGGGTAACTACCGAAAAAGAGGTGAACAGTATGCTGATGTACCTCAATATTATGAGTGAGGATAAGGGCATGGACGAGAAGTTCATCTACAACTTTACCGACATCAACGTACTGCAGGAACTTAAGCGTATTGATGGTGTGGGCCGTGCCGAAATTATGGGTGCCAAAGAGTACTCGATGCGTGTGTGGTTGAAGCCTGATAAAATGCTGGCCTACAAAGTATCTACCGATGATGTGATAAATGCTATACGCGCACAAAACGTAGAAGCCGCGCCGGGTAAAACAGGGCAGGCCTCGGATCGGTCGCCAAATGCGTTGCAATACGTATTGCGCTATACCGGTAAATTCTTCGAACCTAAACAATATGAGAACATCGTGATAAAAGCCGAAGGAGACGGCGCGGTGTTAAAATTAAAAGAAGTGGCCGAGATAGAATTTGGCTCGCTTACCTACAGCATGGTGTCGAATACGGATGGGAAACCTTCGGCATCTATCATGATCAAACAACGCCCGGGTAGTAACGCTCGCGACGTTATCAATAATATAAAAACCCGCATGGCCGAGCTGAAGGAAACTTCGTTCCCGGCGGGCATGACCTATAACGTAAACTACGATGTATCGCGCTTCCTTGATGCCTCTATACACGAGGTATTGCGCACACTGGTTGAGGCGTTTATATTGGTGTTTATCGTGGTGTTCCTCTTCCTGCAAGATTTTCGCTCTACTTTGATACCTGCACTTGCCGTACCAGTTGCGCTGATAGGCTCGCTTTGCTTTATGCAGATGCTGGGCTTCTCCATCAACCTGCTTACGCTGTTCGCGCTGGTACTCGCCATTGGTATAGTGGTGGATAATGCCATTGTAGTGGTGGAGGCGGTGCACGTGAAAATGCACGAGGAGCACATGAACGCTATGGATGCCACCATCAGCGCCATGAAAGAAATTAGCGGTGCATTGGTGGCCATTACGCTGGTAATGTCGGCAGTGTTCGTCCCGGTGGCCTTTATGTCTGGCCCGGTGGGGGTGTTTTACAGGCAGTTCTCGCTTACGCTGGCTATCTCTATTGTAATATCGGGTGTTAACGCGGTTACGCTAACGCCGGCCCTTTGCGCCATTATGCTGAAGCCGAACCACGCACCGAAGAAAGAAAACCTGCTGCAGAAATTCTTCTCGGGCTTTAACAAGCGCTACGATGGTTTGCAAAATAAATATTCGGGGCTGATGACCTGGTTATCGCCGCGCAAAGGTGTAACCATTATACTGCTGGTAGGCTTCTTTGTACTTACCTGGGGTTTCAGTGCTATTTTGCCTACGGGCTTTATCCCGACCGAAGACCAGGGGATGCTTTACGTAAACGTAACCACACCATCAGGTGCAACGGTAGAGCGTACCGAAAGCGTATTGAAGGAGGTGGAGAAACAAACCCGCGGCATGAAAGCCATTGAGTCGGTATCTACCTTATCGGGCTACAGCTTGGTGAACGAGGTGGCAGGTGCATCGTACGGTATGGCCATGATAAGCCTTAAACCATGGGACGAGCGCAGCGAATCGTTAGAAGATGTTATTGCTCAGCTGAGTGAGAAAACCCGCAACATCAGCGATGCTTCTATCCAATTCTTCCCGCCGCCAACGGTGCCGGGTTTTGGTAACAGCAGTGGTTTTGAGATACGCCTGCTCGACCGCAGCGGCCAGGGCAACCTACAGAAGGCTGCGGATGCCACCAAAAACTTTGTGAACGCGCTTAATGCTACGCCTGAAATTTCGGGAGCCTTCACCAGTTTCGACCCTAACTTCCCGCAATACCTCATCTCGGTTGACCAGCAAACTGCCGCGCAGAAAGGTATTACCATTGATAAGGCCATGAGCACCCTGCAAACGCTGATGGGGAGTTATTATGCCTCTAACTTTATCCGCTTTGGGCAGATGTATAAGGTAATGGTACAGGCCTCGCCCGAATACCGTTCTAAGCCGGAGGATGTATTGAGCCTGCAGGTGAAGAACGATAAAGGTGAGATGGTGCCCTTTAGTACCTTCATAAAAATGGAGAAGGTTTTTGGCCCCGAGCAGTTAACGCGCTACAATATGTATACTTCGGCCATGATAACCGGCGATGCCGCCAAAGGTTTTAGTAGCGGTGATGCGCTGAAGGCCATTGAGCGTGTAGGCGCAAAACTGCCAAAAGGTTTTGTGTTCGAATGGTCGGGTATGACGAGGGAGCAGGTGCTATCGGGCAACCAGGCCATCGTGATATTCATCATCTGTTTGATATTTGTTTACCTGCTGCTGTCCGCACAGTACGAGAGCTTCCTATTGCCGCTGCCGGTTATCCTTTCGCTGCCTACGGGTATTTTCGGGGCCTTCTTCTTCCTGAAGATATTGGGTTTAGAGAATAACATTTACGCACAGGTAGCTTTGGTAATGCTTATAGGCTTGCTGGGTAAAAACGCCATCCTTATTGTGGAGTTCGCTATTCAAAGGCAAAAAGAAGGGCTTACCGTTTTGCAGGCAGCTATCGAGGGGGCCGTATCAAGGCTTCGCCCCATATTGATGACCTCCCTTGCCTTTATTGCCGGCCTTATTCCGTTGTGTATTGCCAGCGGCGCAGGTGCTGCGGGTAATCGCTCTATCGGTACAGCATCGGCGGGTGGTATGCTTATCGGTACCATTTTCGGTTTGATACTGATACCCGGGCTATACGTAATATTTGCGGGCATGGCATCAAAAAGCAAAAAGAAAGAACAACCCGCGGTGAAACACGCCGAAGAAGAAGCCGAACCTGTAAATCATTAAAAAGAACGTACTATGCTTAAAAAAGCAAATTATTATATCATCCTGTTTACTACTACCACGCTGCTGGTGGCGGGCTGCCAAAACTATAAGGCAACCCTGGTCGAAAACAATAAGGCCATGCCCGCAACCTTTAACGGTGGTACCGATACCCTTACTATTGCCACCCTGCCGGTAAAAAGCTTTTTTGCGGATGCTAACCTGGTTACCCTGATAGATTCGGCTTTGTTGGCCAACCCCGATATGCTTACTGCACTGCAAAGGGTAGAGGCTGCCCGTGCCAATGTGCGCGGGGCTGCTGCAAGGCTGTTGCCGCAAATAAATGCTACGGCACGCGCAGGTGTTGAAAAGTATGGCGATTACACGCAAAACGGCGTGGGTAACTACGACACCAATTTTTCGAACAACATTAACAGCGACCAAAAGATACCTAACCCCGTGCCCGATTACTTCCTGGGTTTTCAAAGCTCGTGGGAGGTGGACTTATGGGGTAAACTTGGCGCTACCAAAAAAGCGGCCTACCTGCGTTTCCTGGCATCGCAAAGCGGACAAAGGTTGGTGGTAACATCTCTTGCGGCAGAGATAGCCAAAGCCTATTACCAATTGCTGGCGCTGGATACCGAGTTGCGTATTATTAAAAAGAATACCGTATTGCAGGAAAAAGCGCTGGAGATAGTGAAGATACAGAAACTTGGCGGCCGCGCTACTGAATTGGCCGTACAGCAGTTTTTGGCCCAGTTGCTGCGTACCCGCGCTATGGAATCGCTCACGCGCCAGCAGGTGAAAGAAGCTGAGAACGAGCTGAGCTTTTTGACGGGCAAATTCGGTGGGACTATTCCGCGCGATACCTCTATCATGTCGGCAAAGCTGCCTGATGCAGTGAAAGTAGGTATACCTTCGCAATTGCTGCTGAACCGCCCCGATATACAAACCGCCGAACTGGAACTGGCCGCTGCCAATGCCGATATACAGGCTGCCCGTAAGGCTTTCCTGCCATCGTTAACGTTAACGCCGTACGTAGGGTACAACGCTTTCAAGGCAGGCTTGCTGTTCGACCCGGGTTCGTTCACCTATGGTATTTTGGGGGGCTTAACTGCGCCGATATTCAACAGGAACGCCTTGAAAGCCGACCTGAACCGCAGCATTGCCGAAAGCAAAATAGCCGTGTACAATTATCAGAAGAACATACTGGCAGGCTATCGCGAAGTAAGTAACGGACTGAACGCCATTGAAAACTACGGGCAGTATTACGAGTTGAAACAGCAGGAGCTAACATCGCTAACTAATGCCCTATCGGTAGCTAATGATTTGTACGTAGTGGGCCGCGCCAATTACTTGGAGATCATAACCGCCCAGCAAAGCGTGTTACAAGCAGAACTGGATATGGCCAACACCCGCCGCGATATGTTCCTGAGCAGCATAAACCTGTACCAGGCCGTTGGTGGCGGATGGAGATAGGGACCGAAACAAGGAATAGCCCCATCGGGGCTAAAGGTCGGTAGTACAAAAAAGATAGTAGCCGCTCGTGCCGTTAGGTACGAAACTGACGGAGGTGCGTACCTAACGGCACGCTGTTCCTTGGATTAATATCTTTCTACCGACATTTTGCACCTACTGCGCAACCTTGTATTGGCGGGTTAATTGCTTTGGACAACCGCTATTTCAAAAAAATCAACAAAAAAGCGCTGCGGTAACCCGCGGCGCTTTTTACTTACAGCAACTCCACAAACCCATCTGTACCATTCACCCGTATGCGATGCCCGTCGGCGATGAGCCGGGTAGCATTTTCTACACCTACCACTGCCGGTAGACCGTACTCGCGGGCAATTACGGAGCCGTGGGTCATTAAGCCGCCTACTTCGGTTATCAAACCTTTTATCGATACGAACAGGGGCGTCCAGCTTGGGTCGGTAAAAGCGGTTACTAATATGTCCCCATCCTGTATATCGGCATCTTCCATTTTAAGGATAACGCGCGCCCTGCCTTCCACTATCCCCGAAGAAACCGCCAGGCCCGCAATAGCGCCTGCGGGTAAATTTTCCGGCTTGTAACGCCCGGTTATCACTTCGCCGTCAGATGTCATCACGCGAGGCGGGGTAAGCTTTTCGAACAGGCGGTGTTCTTCTTTTCGCTTCGCGATGAGCATATCATCAAGCTTTTGCGTACGCACAGCATCCTGAAACTCGTGGAAAGTTAGGTAGAAGGCATCTTCCTTTTCCTCCAATAATCCGGCATTTACCAACTGTTCCGCTTCCTTTAGTAATGCTTTCTTCCAGGCGAAATAATGGCTCACCATGGTGTACTTGGGGTATTCGCGGTAGCCGCTGAAATTGCGCAGCAGGCTTATCATTTCGGCAGTTTCCGTAGCTTTAGTTTCCCCGTCGGGCAGTTCTCTTAGGCGCACCAATAGTTCCTGCTCTTTGGCAATAGCCTCGCGCAGGCCCTGCTCATAGCGTTGCTTAGCTGCTCCCGGCGCAAATGTTTTAATATTGGTAAGGATAAGCGGGATGAGGATAGCAGGGTTTTCGGACCAGCGGATTTTGGTAATATCTATTTCGCCCGCGCAGCGCATGCCGTATTTGATGAGGTAATCTTCGATGGCTTGCCGGCTTTCGAGTCCGCCGGGGAGGTTATCCAAGCCCGTTAAAAAGTTATGTTGTTTAGTATCTTCAAGATAATTCACTACCTCCGGATATGTGCGAATTACGTCTGCCACGTCCATCAGTTCAAGCCCCATTTCAGCTGTGATGTTACCCGTTACGGATTGGGAAAGTACATCGGCTGCGTTTTTCTCACCCAGCCAATCCGCCATTTTTTGATTAAGCCATAGCGTAGCGCTCATCACTGCCATGATAGCCCCTATATTATCTGGTTCGAAGAGCAATTGCTTTAACTGCCTAATATCCTCCAAAATAAGGCTGAAAACTTCCGCGCCATGTTTGCCTTCGAGATGTTGTTGCAGCGATGCCATTAATTCGCGGCTTTGTTGTACCAGCTTGGCCGCCACGGCAGGGTCGTTAGCAATTTGGGGGCGGGGCGGAGGGGCGGCCGATAGGGGCGTTACGTCGGCCTCGGGCTTCTCTATATTTTCCCGCGCCATCAGTGTTTCTAATGCATCTCTCACCAATGGGTCCGACTGGCCGAGGGTATTCATGAGTGCCTGCCTGCCGGCTGCGGTAGCCAACCCGGCGGCTATATCAACAAACAAGCGGCCACCTGCGGTATACATGGGGCGAGAGGCTGTTAACTGCCATATCGATAGCCCCAGCGGCTTCATGGCATCCGTCATCATTTGTTGATGCCCCACCGATATATAAACGTGTTTATCCGCATCCGTAACTTCCGGAAGCGGGTATAGGGTAGTTATAGGCCTGCTTTGCACAACGTAGAACTCTCCATCGGCCAGGCACCATTCTATATCCTGCGGTGCGCCGAAGTGTTGTTCTATCTTCCCGCCGAGCGTGGCTAACTGAACGATCTGCGTATCCGTTAGCACCTGCGCAGTTTGCAAGTCGGGTTCTATATCGTGCGTTTTGGTGCCGCCCTGTTCATCAGTATAAATAGCCAGCGCTTTTGCCGGGATAATTTTATTAATGATGGCCCCCGCTTTCACTTTATAGTTATCGGCATTTACCAAGCCCGACACTAAGGCTTCGCCAAGCCCGTAGCCGGCATCTATTGACACCACTTTGCGGTTACCATTCACAGGGTCGGCAGTGAACATAATGCCGGAGGCTTGAGGAAATACCATTTGCTGCACCACTACGGCCAATCGCACCTGCCGCTGCCCGAAGCCGTTTTGCATGCGATAGAGAACGGCCCGCTCGGTAAATAAGGATGCCCAGCATTTGCTGATGTGTTTCAGGATGGCATCCGTGCCAATGATGTTGAGATAAGTATCCTGCTGACCGGCAAAAGAAGCTCCGGGCAGGTCCTCTGCAGTGGCACTCGAGCGCACGGCATAAGCGATGCTTTCGCCCGATAGTTTTATGGATTCGGCTATTTCATTCGCAACGCTTTCCGTTATAGGCTGTTCCTCTATCAATTTACGGACGTTAGCGCTTATTGTGGCAACGTTTTTCCGATCGGCAGGGGTGAGGCTTTCCAGTTCATCAAGCAGTAATTGCAGCCTGGGAGTGCTATCGGTAACCTCGCCGTAGGCCTGCGTAGTTACACAAAAACCGGGCGGAACCACTATGCCTTCCGTCAGCAAAAGCTCGCCAAGGTTGGCTGCTTTACCGCCTGCAAGGTTGATATGCCCTTTGTTTATCTCCCCGAAATTTAGCGTGTATTTGCCCATAGCAATTGGTTTTTACAGGTGTTTGCAGCCCAAATATATACAGGCATTTGTGGGCTGCGACCTTTTTTTAACTATATTTTTTAAGGCGCAATATGCACGGGATAAAGGCGTTATCCTTACAACAAAGCCCCGGAAATGAGGGCTTTTTTTGTGGGTGAAAGTGTAGTTTTTACCCGCCCATTCAGGCGTCCACGCCTGAATGTTAATATCTGCCAGCGTCCGCGCTGGCGAGATCCGTGAGCGTGGACGCCCACAAATATTTTCATCCAGGCGTGGACGCCTGGACGGGCGTTCTAATTGGATCTCCGAAGTAATGGTTTTCAAATCCATCGCTACCAACAGCCTTTTAAATAGTCTCTCAAAAAAATAATTTCAATATTTATATAAAGTCTATAGGAATTATAGAATTTATTATATCTTTGCATCATTAATTAGTTCTTTTAATAACTTATCCAGAAAGACAGAGGGAAAGGCCCTACGACGTCTTAGCAACCTGTACCGGCTATTTAGCGGGTAAAAGGTGCTAATTCCTGCTCCATACTACATGGAGAAAGATAAGATATGCATCAATTAAAAGCGCGAATGCGCCGGCGGTTATGCCTCTTGTTTTCAGATAAGTTACTAAAAGCCATATAGTAACATTAAACAAAACAAAACCATGAGCATTTACCTCGACAACGCCGCCACCACCCAACTCGATACCGAAGTATTTAAAGCCATTACCCCATACTTGCTGGAATTTTACGGCAACCCCTCGTCGCACCACGGGCATGGGCGCGAAGTAAAGCAAGCTATTGAGGGCGCACGCGCTACCATTGCCGGACTGCTGAATGCTTCGCCCAACGAAATTGTGTTTACCAGCGGTGGTACCGAGGCAGATAATACAGCTATTTTGTCGGCTGTGCGTGCTCATGGAGTTAAACATGTTATCACCACGCCATTTGAGCATCATGCGGTATTGCATACCCTGGAGGTTTTAAAAAAAGCAGGCGAAATAAAACTCAGTTTCATCAATACTGATAACCGCGGTAACCTGGATATTAACCACCTGGACGACCTACTGCGCTATAACGGCCCGGCGCTGGTATCGGTAATGCATGCCAACAACGAAATTGGTAACCTCAACAATATCGAACTGATAGGGGAGCTGTGTAAAAGCAGGGGCGCACTTTTCCATTCAGATACGGTACAAACCATGGGCCACTACCGTCACGACCTATCTAAACTAAACACACATTTCATAGCTGCATCTGCCCATAAATTCCACGGGCCAAAGGGTGTGGGCTTTATCTACTGCCGAGATGGGATAAAACTATCTCAACTACTGCACGGTGGCGGGCAGGAGCGCAAACTACGCGCCGGTACCGAAAATATCCACGGCATCATCGGCCTGGCCAAAGCCCTGGAAATTGCTTACCGAGATATCGACGAGCACCACGCCTATATCCAAAACCTTAAAAACAGGATGATAACCAAACTGCAGGAGCAGGTAGGGGATATCTATTTCAACGGCAACTCTGCTATTGCCGATAAAAGCCTTTACACCGTACTCAACGTAAGCCTGCCCGAAAACTACGCGGGCGGCAACCTGCTCAGCTACCTCGATCGGCAGGGTATCTCGGCATCGGGTGGTAGCGCATGCTCTACCGGTTCAGCCTCTCATGTGCTGAAAGCTATTGGTGCCGATACTTCGTGTAACAACATCCGCTTCTCGTTCAGTAAATTTAATACCGCTGCGGAGATAGATTATACGGTTGAGAAATTGGCCGCTTTGTATAAGGCTATTGCTGCGTAGAGGCCGTAATGGGTTCGTCGCTATTTAACTCACCCCGCTATCGCTGGGCGACCCTCTCTTCGCTACGCGGAAAGAGGGTGAGCTTCAATAAGATTTTTTTCTAAACCCATTTTGTCGCAGACAGAGAGGTTCGAACAGCGTAGCGCATTCTGGGTGAGTAAACTCACCGAGCGACATACGACCGCTATCACGCAAAAGAGGCACGCCTTTCGGTATGCCTCTTTTTGTTTTCAATGGTAGATGTATAAAGAAGTTTTCGACTATTATCAACCATGATGCCTATATCACGGTGCTCAAATCCCCCATTATTCACCGTTGCTTTTGCCAAAATGTACTGCTTGCGCCTGCGCAGCAAATACCCAATTATGAGTGCTATCAGCATATCAGGTTACTTTACAAGTCCGGCAAAACGTTGATACAAAGCGGTAGGGCTATTCTCGTTTTTCGGGGCGTATTTGCCTGCTATAATGGGGATATAGATAACCCTGCGGCGGCTTTCTTCGCCAATTACGGATGATTGGGCTACACGGTGCCACAGGCGGCCATCGTGTATGGTAAGGTCGCCGGCTTGGGGAACGATGGCTACCTCGTTTTTATCGGCATTATTATCCAAAAAGTAACGTTTGCGGAAAAGCATCCCGTAAAGGCTTTGCTCGTGTGTACCGGGCAAAATGCGCAGGCCGCCGTTCTCGGGTTTCAGGGTACTGAGGTGTATGCCCACGTTCAGCATGGGGTTAAGGCGGCTGCCGTGGAAAATATCGCGCAGCCCATCGGTATGCCAGCCCATTTGGGTGAAGCTGCTTTCGGCAGCGTTCACGTAGTGGTTAAGCACCATTCCATCTTTTTCGTGTGTACCCAGGCGTGCACCCGGGCCAACCAGGCTTAGCAGGGTTTGAAAGCGCGGGTCTAACGAAAATTCTTCGAGCAGGGGATGGTGCTGATTGATGAAGGCGAAACGCTGTACAATAGCAGCACCATCGATATCCTTACCGAATTTGATGGGTACGCCGTTTACTTTCTGCACATCGTTTTCCAACCAGCGCTGCTGCACCTGTTCTGATGCTTTGATAATGGCGTCTACAGTTTCCTGTTTAATAAAGTTTTTGAAATGGATAAAGCCGTATTTATTGAAAAACGCGCGTTGTTCGTCGCTTATGGTTTGCCCTAAGGTAAACCTTGAATAATCTTGTAACATGGAGAAAAAGAAAATAAGATGATAAATGAAATAATACTGTTGCCCGGCACAGCGCCGGGATGTTGATGAGAATTAACAACAACAGCAACACCCCTGCCTTTTAAAGAGAGGCATTCGCGAAGTGCGAACTATATATATGGAGGTGTTTATTATCAAAATATATAAGGTCTATAGATTTAATAGACAATGCAAATATAGAGCTTGTTACGCTGTTTCAAAATTTATTTCGAAATATTTTAGCGGTCGTATAACCCGGCTGATATTTTCTCTATCAAGGCCTTAGGCAGATGCCTTGCACCGGCGGCAGATAGCTTATTGAGCAGTCCCGGGATAATTTCAGCTTTCTTGTCGAACATGTCTTTTAGTCCGCTGGCAGCAACTTCATCCGGCTGCATGTTGAATTTATCGGCCAGTTCTGCCAGTGCCGACATGCCCGCGCGGTCGGCGAAGCCGGTGGCAGTAGGGCCTGGGCAAAGGCAGCTTACGGATACCGGCGTATCTTTTAGCTCGTAACGCAAGGCACGGGAGTAGGAGAGGACGAACACTTTACTTGCAGAATACAATGCCAACGTTGGCACCGCCTGGTAGGCAGCCGTACTGGCCACGTTTAATATATAAGCTTGCTTTTGTTGTTTTAATAAGGGCAGCAGGCGGTGGCTTAGTTCAACCACGGCATTAATATTCAGCTGAAGCATGTTTAGCTGCGCCGGGAGTTCCAGTTCGGCAAAATCGCCCCAAAGCCCGTAACCCGCGTTATTTATTAATATGGATAAAGATGACGTGGAAGCTGCGCACCAATCGGCAACGGTTTGCGCGCTGCTCGCGATGGACAGGTCGGCTGCCAGATGTTTAGCGTCTACGCCGTATTGTTCGACCAGGTCCCGCGACAACAACTCCAGTTTATCTGCCGAACGGGAAACCAACAGCACATTGTAGCCCTTTGCTGCCAATTGTGTGGCCAACTCTTTGCCAATGCCGCTGGTGGCACCTGTTACTAAAGCGTATGTTTTTAAACTATCCATATTATAAGATGAACAAATATAGCCGCACGGGCTATTTCCAAATGATAAAAGAACATCTGCAAAAATAATATAATATATTAAGTCTATGGATTTGGTAGTTTATATTTTTATTTATATGTTTGCCGCGTAGAAAAAAATACAGCAATGAGAGCCGCTTACTTTAAAGCAACACTTACTCCGGAATTTAACAACTGCAAGGCAGCCGCTGAACAGCGCATGGCTTGTTGTTGTTGCCCTTGCTGCTAACGCCGAATCCATTTTTCCGATATCCATAATATAACAGGTTGAGGCCTGCCCCGGGGAGGGGTGTGCACATCCTGCAACAATAACAAGCTACACCATGTGTTAAAATTATCCATCAAATAAAAAAACCGGCAAGGAAGCCTCGCCGGTCGTCAAAATGAAGTTTCGGTTACGTAACGCCAATCACTCACCGAAGTTCATTCCCCGGTTTCTGTCAACAATTATTATCAACATAAAACCTCGCTAAATATGCGAATATTTATACCTGTTGAGAAAATAATGGCATTAAAATATGCCCTTATTATGCTCCTGCTTGCCGCCCCGCTCATCGGGTTGGCCCAAACCGAACCACCCCCAACTATTAACTCTGTACTAAAAGGCCGCGTTTTTGATGCTGCTAACCGCGATGTACTGCCCGGCGCTACCGTGAGTATAAAAGGTACTACCCACGGTGTTACCACCAACAGCGAAGGCCGATTTGAATTTGTTACCGGTCAAAAATTCCCTTACACACTAATTGTAAAATTTATAGGCTACGAATCGCAGGAACTGGTAGTAAACGGCAGCCCTTTAGAAGTTTACCTGAAGCCATCGTCGCAAATACTGAATGATGTAGTTGTAGTTGGCTACGGTACCAAAACCCGTAAGGACCTCATCAGCGCGGTTGCTACTATAAAAGCAAACGATGTAAAGAATACCCCTGTAGCCGGTTTCGACGCGCAAATACAGGGTAAAGCCAGTGGCGTGCAAATAAACTCTAATACCGGCGTGCCCGGCGATGGTGTATTTGTACGTGTACGTGGTACCACATCAATTAACGCCAGTAACGACCCGCTTTATATTGTGGATGGTGTGTTTATGAACAACACCAGCCTGCAAACCGTAAATACCGGCGGCAGGGCCACATCGCCCATAGCGGATATTAACCCAAGCGATATCGAGAACATTGAGGTATTGAAAGATGCCAGTGCTACGGCCATCTACGGCTCGCGGGGTGCCAATGGTGTTGTTATAGTAACTACCAAGCGCGGTAACTTTAACGCCCGCCCAAAGGTGAGTTTTAATACTTTGCAAGGTGTTGCCTGGCAACCAAAGGGCGACCTGTGGCAACTAACCACCGGCCCCGAGCATGCCGAGATTGTGAACGAGTTTTACCGCAACTCTTATGCTGATGCGGTTGCAGCAGGCAATACCGCCGGGCAAAATACCTACCGTAATGTTCCCTTCCGTGCCTTAACGGATAACCCTACGCTTACCCCGGCACCACGTGGTTTACCATCAGAACAAAATACCTATGATAGATTGGATAAGATATTCCGCAACGGCAAATTGCAGAACTATGACCTCTCGTTAGAGGGCGGTTCTAAGGATACCAAGTATTACATTGGCGCGGGATATACCAAACAGGAAGCTGATATCAAACCGATAGACTTCAGTCGCGCCAGCCTTAAGGTAAACCTCGACCAGCGTGTGAGCGATAAAGTGCAGGTGGGTACCAGCAGCAGCATATCGCGTTCGTTGCGTACACAGGGCCGTGCGGGCGATGGGCCTGCCGGTGGTTTATTCCAGTCGGCTTTGCATACGCCAACTTACCTGCCCGAAACCAATGCCGACGGCACCCCCGCGCGTTACGCCGGTTTCGATAACCTGCAGGTACTGCTTGATAACTATAATGTACACACCACCAGCCTGCGCTACATAGGTAATTTGTATGCCGATGTAGAAATTATCAAAGGCTTAAAATTTCGCTCGAGCTGGAGTTTAGATTACGATAACTATAACGAATCGGAGTATTGGAATGATAAAACCCAATTGGGTGCTTCGCCAACCAACGGCTTAGGTACATCGGCCATAACCCAAAACAGTGCCTGGATAAACGAGCAAACACTAAATTACCACACCGTGTTCAATAAAAAACACACGCTGGATGTAGTGGTGGGTAATACGCTGCAAAGTAATATCATCAAGCTTACGTCGGCACAGGGTACGGGCTTCCCTAATAATGCCTATACCGATATTTCCTCGGCATCGGTGCGTACGGCCAACCAAACGTATACAAAGGCTAATTTATCGTCATATTTCTCGCGTATATCATACAATTACGCCAGCAAATATTATCTCGAAGTAAGCGGCAGGGCCGATGGTTCGTCTAAATTTGGAGCCAACAACCGCTGGGGCTATTTCCCCTCGGTAGGTGCTTCATGGCGTGCTAAGGAAGAAAGCTTCCTGCGCGACTATAACACCATTAGCGACCTTAAACTTCGCGCCAGCTACGGCGTAACCGGTAACCAGGCAGGCATCAATAACTTTGCCGCCCAGGGCCTCTGGAATGGCGGCGCGGGTTACCCCGACAATACCACCGGCGGCGATAAACCCGGTACCGCACCACAACAATTGGCCAACCCCAACCTGAAATGGGAGCGTACCGCGCAGGTGAATGCCGGTTTCGATATCGGTTTCCTCAACAACCGCCTCAACATCACCTTCGATGTTTACAACAAACAAACCAGCAACGTATTGCTGCAATTGCCCGTGCCATACATAACAGGCTACAGCACCTACAGCAGCAACGCCGGTAAAATAAGCAACAAGGGTTACGAGGTAGGCATCAATAGCACCAACATTAAAACCGCCAACTTTAGCTGGAGCAGCAGCTTCAATATATCGGGCAATACCAATAAAATTACCAGCCTGCCGGTACCTATTAACCAGTACAGCCGCGATTGGATACGCATGCAGCAGGGCTATTCCATGTACTCGTTCTGGCTGTATAAACAAACCAGTGTAGATCCGCAAACCGGTAACGCAGTGTTCGAGGATGTGAACAAGGATGGTACTATCACCGCTGCCGACAGGCAGATACTGGGCAGCGCCTTGCCTAAATTCTATGGAGGCTTAAGCAACAATATTACCTGGGGCAATTTTGATGCAGGGGTATTGTTCACCTTTCAGCAGGGTAACAAAGTGCTAAACCTTAACCGCTTTTTCGGCGAAGGCGGTGGTACCCGCGATGCTAACCGCGTGATATTTGCCAGCCAGCTAAAACGCTGGCAAAAACCGGGCGATGTTACCGATGTGCCCCGCTTAACGGCTTACGGCAACAACTACACGCTGGAACAAAACAGCCGCTTTTTAGAAGATGGCTCGTTCATTCGCCTAAAATCGTTAACGCTGGGCTATACCCTGCCTAAGAGCCTTACACAGAAGATAGACATACAATCGCTGCGTGTATACGTTGTTGGCAGCAACCTGCTGCTGTTCACCAAATACACCGGCCCCGACCCAGAGGCGAACGTAGGCGGCGGCCAAGCCGTGCAGGGGATAGACCTGGGCACACCGCCGCAGCCGCATACCGTACAGTTGGGCGTAAACATTACTTTATAACAGGAGGGCTTAGAGATGAACATATTAAAAAATACAAAATATATAGCCACGGCGGTGTTATTGGTAACACTGGTATCGTGCAACAAATTCCTGGATGTAAAGCCGGTAGATTCGGTGTCGGATGAGCAGACCATCTTCGATAAGTCGTCTGCCGAAACTGCCGTGCGCGGTGTGTACCGTGCGCTGGCGGCTGATAGCTATTACGGGGTAAGCTTCCCCTCGATAGGTTACCTTTCGGGAGATAATGTGCAGTGGACGGGCTCGCAATCTATCGTGCAGCAATTTATTGATCATAATGTAAAATCAGATAACGCAACTGTATCAAGCGTATGGCTGGCTATTTATACCACTATCAACAGGGCCAATTATGTAATTGCCAAGTTGCCCGAGGTGAACGATGCTACGCTGACCGCAGCCTACAAAAACCAGTTGTTGGGCGAGGCCTACTTTGTAAGAGCCTTAGCTTATTTCGACCTGGCACGTACATGGGGTGGGGTACAGATAGTAACCACGCCAACCTTATCGGCCAGCGATAAAAACGGCATAGCCCGGAGCACCGTTGAGCAAACCTACGCCCAGGTATTAAGCGACCTGAACACTGCCGAACCATTGCTGCCCGCACCTACTACGCCTAACCCTGTACGTGCCAATAAAGAAACCGTTTGGGCGCTGAAGGCAAGGTATTACCTCTACCAAAAAGATTGGGCGAATGCCGAGCTATATGCCTCGCAGGTGATAACCAAAACAGCTAACTATACCTTGCTGAAGCCTTATAGCGCCTGGTTCGCCAATAATGCGGTGGGTACTAAAGAGTCGGTTTTAGAGCTGGCTTATAGCGCTACTTATACCAATGGGCACCGCGGGCAATGGCAGCCGCCTGCTAACAGCGGCACCCGCCAATGGGCACCCAATACAGCACTACTTAACCTGCTTAACGACCCGCTGACCGGCGGCACCCGCAGCGCATTGGTAGCTAAAACAACTGCCGGTTTATGGTATGGCAACCTATACTACCGCAGCCCCGCTACCGACCCGGCCTATGTGCTGAGGATAGCCGAACTGTATTTGATACGCGCCGAAGCAAGGGCACAGCAAAATAAACTGGACGATGCCCGTGCTGACCTCAACCTCATCCGCGACCGCGCCGGGCTTGCCGTTACTACCGCTTTAACGCAAGACGATGTGCTGCTGGCCATTGAGAACGAAAACCGTTTAGAGTTTGCCTTAGAGGGGCACCGCTGGTTCGATTTGGTACGTACCGGAAGGGCAAGCGCTGTATTGGGCGTAACCAACGCGCAAAAGTTGGTGCTGCCTATACCAATAGACCAGATAACCGTTGACCCCGCGTTGACGCAAAATGCAGGATACTAAAATGGTTTGAAAAGGGCCATAGCCGGGTGACCGAGAGGATAGGTTGGGGTCCGCAAAACCTTCTACGGCAGTTCGAATCTGCCCCCGGCGTCTGTCAGGATATCAATTAAAAAAATAAATAACATGAACACATTAATTACAAACGATGCAAGCAAGTGGGAGGGCTACCAAAAGGTACTCTTCCGTTTCTTCGCCATTTACTTTTTGCTGCAGGCGCTTCCCTTAGATTGGAAGTTCTACGGCAACCTGTTCAGCATCAACTGGGCAAACCTTGGTTTTGGCGATATTTTTTACATCAGCCGCTACACGCCGCAATTTGTATCAGGCAGCAGCAACCCGGGCTGGGGCATTGGCACTTTTGCCGATTGGGCCTTGCTGGGCGTAATAGCCTTAATAGGCGCTATCGTGTGGACGGCCCGCGATAAAAATGCCGAAAACTACAACCGTCTTTACTATTGGCTACGGGTAATACTGCGTTATCGTTTAGCCATTGGTATCATCGCTTACGGCTTTATCAAATTCTTCCCGTTGCAGGCTCCGTACCCATCTATCAGTAACCTGAACACCGCGTATGGCGATTTCAACCGCTGGAAGTTGTTTTCGCTCAGCCTCGGCATCGTGCCCGGTTACGAATCGTTCTTGGGTTTGGTAGAGATCATAGCCGGTTTGTTATTGCTATTCCGCCGTACGGCTACTTTTGGTGCTTTTGCTGTGGTAGTATTTACCGGGAATGTTTTCTTCTCCAACCTTGCTTATGAGGGGGGCGAAACTGTGTACAGCCTTTACCTTATCACCATCGCATCGTTTTTATTGGTGTTTGATGCTTTGCGGCTTTACAAACTGGTTGCTTTGCGTGAGCCTACGGCTGCCAATACATTTAAAGTATCGTTGGCTAAGGGGCTACCAGCCAATGCCCGTTTGGCGCTGAAAACAGCCTTCATCTTCTTTTTTGTAGTGCTGTATGGCTATAAAACTTATGCCGCTTACCATCACGATGTTTACCAGTTCCCTAATACGGCAGCATTGCCCGGGGCAGCAGGTATATACAATGTGAGCCAATACCGCGTTAACGGCACCGATATCCCTTATGACGAGTATAGCCCTAACCGCTGGCAGGATGTAGTGTTCGAAAAATGGGGAACCATCAGCGTAAAATCGAACCAGGCTGTGGTGCCCGATACCGCCAATGCCGAGGAAGTTTACACCGCGAGCAATAAACGCAACTACGAGTTTAACGGTACCATTGGGCGCATTTATTACAACTACACGGTTGATACCACCACTAAGGTTTTAAAGCTGACAAGCCGCAACCTTAAAACGCCCGAGAGACTGACACTGCATTACACCCGCCCCGATAGCGCGACTATCGTGCTAAGCGGCGTGCGCGGCGCACAAGATTCGGTTTACGCGCAGCTTACCCGCATCAACAAAAAATATTTGCTTAAAGAGGCCTCGGTAGGCCGCAGCAAGGCGCTGAAGTTATAATATCATCAACCCCCGTAAAAGAAATTGGATATGCCATCAACTATCACCGAAGCTCCCGAAGCCATAAGCTTGCCGGAGCAGGCAGCTGCAAAACCTGCCGAAAATAAAAAAGAGGATAGCGCACTGCCACCATGGACAAGCACCGAGAAGGCGCTTTTCCGTGTAGCGTTCATCTTCTTCCTAATCATTACCATCCCGCTAAATGGCGAATGGTACGCCAATTTATTCGGCATTAATTGGCTGCATCTGCATTACCGCGACTTGTACGATGTGGCCCGTTTTTCGCCGACGCTATACAAATTCGACACGCCCGCCTATAACCTTTTAGGCTACATCGATTGGATTGAAGCCCTGCTGATAGGCATTGTAGGTGCCGCCATCTGGACAGCCGTTGACCGCAACAAAACCCGCGAATACAACAGATTGTACTACTGGCTGCGCGTAATTGTGCGTTACCGTGCGGGCATAGGCATCATCGGCTTTGGATTCACCAAGCTGCTGCCAACCCAAATGCCTTACCCATCCTTAGGTTTGCTGAATACCAACTTCGGCGATTTCACGGCGCAGAAAATATACTGGCTATCCATAGGTATTGTACCCTGGTACCAGGTTTTTGCAGGGGTAGTGGAACTGGCTGCAGGTGCGCTGTTATTCTTCAGGAAAACAACTACGCTGGGTGCCATACTGTTATTGGGCGCTTTGGGCGATATTACCTACGTAAACTTTGCCTATGATGGCGGCGTGCATGTGTATGCCTCGTACTTCGTGCTGTTTTCGGCATTCCTGATATTGTACGATGCCGTGCCTATTTATAACCTCATCATCCGCGAGAAATTTACTACGCCCTTTACCTGGTACCCAACCTTTAACCGCAAGTGGCAAATTGCGCGTTTCAGCCTGAAAACGGCTAACATCGCTATCTTTTTGGTGTTGCTATTTTACCTGCAATACATCAACTGGCGGTACGATCCATACAAGCAACCAGCCGTGAAAGGCGTAAGCATTTTGCGCGGTAATTATAAAGTGAGCGAGTTTAAACTGAACGGGCAAACCATCCCGTATTCTCCGCTCGATTCGGTAAGGTGGCGGGATGTTACTTTTGAAAACTGGAGCACGCTTACATTCAATGCCAATAAAGCGGTAAAGTTAGACCTATCTAACGGGGGCGGTGCCGCCATGCGCGATATTAACCGCACCTTCGAGCTTACCGGTACCGGCGGCGGAAAGCGCGTTTTTTATTACGATGCCGATACCGTTAATAAGGTGCTTTACCTGCAGGATAAATATGTAGATGCCCGGCCGAGAGGAAAAGGGGCGAAGGGCAAAAAGAAACCTGCCGATGCTGCCGTGGCAAGCTTTATCCCTGCCGAAGCGTTGGCCAACATTGGCGACGAGGATGCCAAGATAAACGCCGTTGCACGCTCTAACCGCCGCACCAAAGGTATTGCCTCCGAACTGAAAGATAAGCGCAAACGCAACCATATGGTGCTGCAATACACCGCCAATGCCGATGGTTCACAAGTTGTGCTAACCGGCAAGGACGAAAAGAAAAATGATGTTTATATTGTGCTCAACCGCGTTAACCGTAAATATCTGCTTCAGGATAGCAAACTGGTTGCCGGCGAATACTAATGGCTAACAAAACTTTAGATAAACGCGACTACGATGCGATAATAGTAGGCTCGGGCCCTAACGGGCTGGCTGCGGGCATATTATTACAGCAACAGGGGCTTTCGGTTTTATTGATAGAAGGAAAAAATACCATAGGTGGCGGTTTGCGTACCGAAGAATTAACCCTGCCGGGCTTCCTGCACGATGTATGTTCGGCCATACACCCGCTGGCAATTGGTTCGCCGTTTTTTGAGAAACTGCCGTTGGAGCAATATGGTTTAGAATACCTGCAACCCGAGGTAGCGGCTGCGCACCCTTTAGACGGTGGCACAGTCGCCATACTGAAAGGCAGCGTTGCCGAAACCGCCGCTTTATTGGGAGAAGATAAACAAAACTATACTACGCTGATCGATGGGCTGGTGAAAGCGTGGCCGGGACTGGCCCCTGACGTGCTCGGGCCGCTTTCCTTCCCGAAACACCCCATCGACCTGGCAAAGTTTGGTTTGAATGCGCTACTGCCCGCTACCCAACTGGCTAAAAAGTTTAAAACCGAAGAGGCCAAAGCGCTTTTTGCCGGGATGGCGGCACATAGTATACAGCCGCTCAGCAACTGGGCAACATCGGCCATTGCTATGGTGCTAATGGCCAACGGGCATTTAAAAGGCTGGCCGGTGCCCAAAGGTGGTTCGTTCAGTATAGCTAAAGCTTTGGCAGCATATTTTACCAGCCTTGGCGGGCAAATACAAACGGGCACTTACATTACTAAGTTAGAGCAATTACCATCGGCACATGCGGTTTTGTTTGATGTAACGCCTAAGCAATTATTGCAAATAGCAGGGCATAAATTTTCATCGCTATACAAATGGCAGTTAGGACGTTATCGCTATGGTATGGGCGTATTTAAGGTTGATTGGGCGCTGGATGATGCCATTCCATTCGCTGCAGAAGAAGTAAGGCAGGCAGGCACCGTACACATAGGGGGCACCCTGCGCGAAATTGCCGCTACCGAACAGCAAACGGCTAATGGTGCGCATCCTGATAAGCCTTTCGTATTACTGGCGCAGCAAAGCATTATTGATGCCAGTCGTGCGCCCGCGGGTAAGCACACCGCATGGGCCTATTGCCATGTGCCCAACGGCTCTAAAAAAGATATGAGCGAAATTATTGAGAAACAGGTGGAGCGTTTCGCCCCCGGTTTTCGCGAGCGCATCATTGGCAGGCATACATTTAATACACAGCAAATGGAAAGCTACAACCCCAACTATATTGGTGGGGATATTAACGGCGGCGTTATAGATATTGGCCAGTTGTTTACCCGCCCGGTACTGCGCAGGTCGCCTTACCGCACTTCGGCAAAGGGGCTTTATATCTGCTCGTCGTCAACCCCGCCGGGTGGTGGAGTACATGGTATGTGTGGTTATCATGCGGCTAAACGGGCACTCAACGATGTATTCAATATAAAACTGAAACAATAAAAACTAAATAAACACTATGTCAACCTCAAACACTAAACTTACCCTGCACGAAGATTGGGCAGTTGTAATTTTAGGCTCCCTCGTTATTTTACTGGCCATTGCAGGCTTGCTTATCCCCGTACCCACCTTTGGCTGGGCAAACGCTGCCGAATTAGGCTCTAAAGTTTTCGGTGCCGAAAACCTCGCCAAGATAGCGGCGCAGTTTGTGTTCGTATTTATTATTGGCACCGTTGGCGCACTTATTACGGGCAAATCGGTTAAAAATTACGCGTTAGGTTTCCCACTGGTATACATCATTACCATAGCCGCGCTCATTTTAGCCGGAAGCAAACAGGCAAAAGCCCTTAACTTAGAAGCCGTAATTTTTAGCCTGGTGCTTGGCCTTGCCATCAGCAACTTCATCAAACTGCCCGAATGGCTCAAAAGTTCGCTTTCTACCGAATTGTTTGTAAAAGTAGGGTTGGTGCTGCTGGGTACTTCGGTAATATTTTCGGATATCCTTAAAGCCGGTTCCTTAGGCTTGATACAGGCCTTACTGGTAGTAACATCGGTTTGGTATTTTGCCTTTTGGGTTTGCCGCAAGTTAAAGGTGGATGACGAGATGGCCATGATGATATCCAGCGCGGTGTCGATTTGCGGCGTGTCGGCGGCTATTGCCACTTCGGGAGCCATCAAAGGCGATTCTAAAAAGCTATCCTATGTAATATCCATGGTACTTATCACCGCGATCCCCATGATGATATTCATGCCCATCATTGCCAATTACTTCCATTTTAGCCAGGAGGTTACCGGTGCGTGGTTGGGCGGTAGTATTGATACTACGGGTGCTGTGGTGGCATCGGGTTCGCTGGTTGGCGAGGCAGCTTTAAAAATAAGCACCATCGTCAAGTTTTCGCAAAACGTATTGTTAGGCTTGGCGGCTTTTGCCATCTCTATTTATTGGACTTATACCAAACATCCGTCGGCAAATGATAAAGAAACCAAACCAACGCTGAAAGTAATTTGGGAACGCTTTCCCAAATTTGTGCTGGGTTTTGTGGGCGCATCGCTACTGTTTTCGTTCGTGGTAAGCCCGGAGAAAATTGGCTTTGTGAAAGATAGCCTGAAGAGTCTGCAGGGGCTATGGTTCGCGTTGGCATTTACCAGCATTGGCTTAGAAACCAACTTCGCCGACCTGTTCAATAAGAACAGCAAGAAGCCTTTATACGCATTTTTAATAGCGCAAACCTTTAACATCTTCGTTACACTAGGCATTGCCTGGGTATTGTTTTAAGACAGCATCATGAACATGGGTTTTAAACGGGCAGGCCTCGCAATTGCGGTGCTGCTGGCC
Source organism: Mucilaginibacter pedocola (assembly GCF_002013915.1). Classification (GTDB taxonomy): domain Bacteria; phylum Bacteroidota; class Bacteroidia; order Sphingobacteriales; family Sphingobacteriaceae; genus Mucilaginibacter; species Mucilaginibacter pedocola. The sequence goes on along the minus strand of NZ_MBTF01000038.1, from coordinate 156,234 downwards.
ACCGCTTTGGCCTTATATTTCATTTTCATACCTGCGCAAGGGGATTACCCCAAGAGCTTTGGCTTTGGCAAAACGGCTACTGCGGCAGATATAGCCACGGTTGACTTTGATATCCGCCCGGATGGAAAAGGGCTGCCGGCAGGAGAGGGGCGTGCCGATTCGGGCAGGGTTATTTATGTGGCTAAATGCGCGGCCTGCCACGGGGCAGATGGCAAAGAAATTAAGGGTGTAAAGTTACCGGGGCCGCCGCTGGTTACTTCAGCAAAAGGCAAGTCAAAAACCATAGGCAACTACTGGCCCTACGCTACCACATTGTTCGATTATGTGAAGAGGACAATGCCCTACAATGCGCCCGGCTCGTTAAGTAACGATGAGGTGTATGCCCTATCCGCTTACCTGCTTAGCGCCAATAAATTTATCAGCGAAAATACTGTAATGAATGCCCGAAGCCTGCCTAAAGTGGTGATGCCCGCCCGCGACTTATTCGTGCGCGACGACCGCAAAGGCGGCAACGAAGTAAAGTAAATGCCATGGAAGAGAACAAAGAAAATAAGGTGGATAAAACAGGCAAAATAAGCCGTAGGCAATTGTTAGGCGGTGCCCTGGCGGCTGCGGTATTGCCCGTGGCGTCATCATTTACCGGTTTGGTACAGGAAGAGGTGCCTCCCGTTGCGCCTGCCGACCCTACCAAAGTGCAGGGCATCCCACCCGGCAAAATAGGTACGCGTTCGCCTTTTGAGAACCCGGCGCGTAAGGCTTCGGATATATCCTCGCGCTCGCCTTTGCAGGATTTTTACAGCACCATCACCCCGTCCGACTTGCATTTTGAGCGGCACCATGCGGGTATCCCTAATATCGACCCGGAAAAATACGAGTTATTGATTCACGGCATGGTTGACCGCCCTATGAAGTTTAGCCTTGCCGACTTGAAGCGCTTCCCGGCGTTCACCCGAACCTGTTTCATTGAATGCGCAGGGAATTTCCGCAGGGGCAAAGCAGAGATGACACCGCAGGAAATATTGGGACTTACCAGCCAAAGCGAATGGACAGGCGTAATGCTCTCAACTTTGCTGCGCGAAGTAGGCGTACACCCCAAAGCCAAATGGTTTTTAGCCGAAGGAGGCGATGCAGCTTTGCTTACCAGAAGCATCCCGATAGAAAAGGCCTGGGACGATGCCATCATCGCCTACGGGCAAAACGGCGAGGCCATTCGTCCCGCACAGGGTTATCCTGCACGCCTTTTGCTTCCCGGTTGGGAGGGTAACACCAATGTGAAATGGCTGCGGCGAATAGAAATATCCGACCAGCCTTACTTCACGCGCGAAGAAACAAGCAAATACACCTACCCGGTAAACGGTAAGATCAGGATGTTCAGCTTTGAGATGGATGCGCGTTCTATCATCACCTATCCATCGTACCCGCAACAGGTGCAACGCGGCTGGATAGAGATACGCGGCATTGCCTGGAGTGGCAGGGGCAAGGTTACCAAGGTAGAGGTAAGCACCGATGCCGGCAAAACCTGGAACGATGCCAACCTGCAGGAACCGGTACTATCAAAAGCGCATACCTATTTCCGCCACCTGTGGCAATGGAACGGTGCCGAAACCGAAATACTCAGCCGCGTAACCGACGAAACGGGTTACATACAACCTACCCTAAAACAATTGGTTGATGCCCGCGGTGCCGATATTGGCGGCTACCACATGAACCCCATAACCTCATGGATCATAAAACGCAACGGGCAAGTACTGTTTAAGCCTGAGAAATATAAGTAGCCTTACCCGTTAGCCGGCACAATGAGCCTCGTTCCGGATGCCTTACACTTCAGGTGCCAACGGGAAATCTATAGGTATCTGCATCAGGCGGTAAGCGTAGTTGGTATAGCTCATTACGTTTACCAAAGTAAGCAGGTCTATAATGGCAGCTTCCTTAAAACCAAGAGCATAAAATTCATCAAGTAGTGCGCTGCCCACTTCGCCTTTATTATCGATAATAGATTTGGTTACCTTGTAAATTACCTGCCATTTGGCATCAGCATGTTTGCCTTTTCTCAGGGCAACGGTTTCGTCGCTGGTCCAACCTGCTTTTAGGGCAGATGCCGTGTGTGCGGCAAGGCAATACTCGCAGCCGTTTAGTTGCGATACAATGAGGAATATCCCCTCGCGGTCTTTAGCGTGGAATGTGCCTTTAGCCTGCTCGCCCGTATACTGCAGGTAAGAGGTGAGGGCATTTGGCGAGTGGCCGATAGCGGCATATAGGTTAGGCATATGGCCAAGCGTTTTACTGAAACGGGCATAAATGGGTTTTACCGATTCGGGCTCGGCGCCTTCTTCATAAACGGGTACGGTAAACGGTATCATAATGGTAGTGTTTTGGTAGCTGTAAAATTAGGTTATTTATCGCTGAAAGTTTATTAGGCTAACTCTGCTTCGGCCACGGATTCGGCAGTTTTACCTGTTAGTGCACTATGCTCTATTTTAAAGCTGATAGCTATGGTTACGCCGTTTTCGCCTTCCATAGCAAATGTGCCTTTTAGCTGGGCGGTTAAGCCTTTGATAAGCGTAAGCCCTAACGAATTACTGTTTACCGGGCTGAAACCCGCGGGCAACCCTATCCCGTTATCGCTTATCTGCATATCAATATTATCGCCGCTGCGGGTTACGCTTACCAATATCTGGCCGCTGCCATGGTTGGGGAAAGCGTATTTTAGCGCATTGGTAACGGCCTCGTTCAGTATAATGCCCAAAGGGATGGCCTGCGACACATCCAGCAAAATATCTTCTACGCGGCAACGGATGGCTATATCGGCCGCGTGTTTGTTCAGCGAGTTATCCAACGAATCAACCAATTCGGTAATGTATGGGAGTAGCTCTATCTCGGCAACCTTATCGTTATTATACAACTGGTTATGTATTAGCGCTATAGATTGCACCCGGTTCTGGCTTTCTAAAATGGCCTCCTGCGCGGTTTCGTTCTGCGTATAGCCCGATTGCGATTCCAGCAAACTCATTACAATTTGCAGGTTATTTTTTACCCGGTGGTTCACTTCGCGCAGCAGCAGGTCTTTCTCGTACAGCAGTCCGTCTTTATCATCAATAAGCTGCACTTTATCGCGCACCAGTTTTTGCAGGTCAACGTTTTGTTGGTCAATTTCGGCTTTCTGTTTCATCAGCAAGGCATTGCTGCGCATTTTAAGGCGGTAGCGGCTATAGATGAGCGCCGTGATAACCAGCAACAATACAATGCCGCCAATAGTAGCTTTTTGTATCAGCCGGTTACGTTTAAGCTGGTTATCTTTATTTACCGACTGCTCTTTCAGCGCCTGTATGTCGGTGTTCTTTTGATCGGTTTCGTTCTCTATCTGCAACATAGATACCTGGTAGGCCTTGGCCACATTATCAATCGAGTCTCTTATCCGGCGGGAGGCGAGGTAGTGCCCCAGTGCCGATTTGAAATCCCCCCTCAGCGAATCGAGCCTGTAGTAATAATTCTCTATCGATCGGATGCCTATGGGGTACTTGATAGCATAAACTATTTTGGCGTACTTATCGGCGTAAAAATAGGCCTCTTTTATTTGCCCGGTTTCTACATAGTACGATGTCAGGAAGTTATAGGCCGTCATGGCATTATTGTAGCTATCTTCAGGTATTTTGGCCAGCAGTTTTTTTACTTCCTGTGCATAAAATGCTGCCTTTGTAAACTGTTTGCCATAAACGTAGCTATCCAAAAAGCTCGACATTACCATCAGCCGGTTATGGTCGTCTACCGCGTATTTCTTCATTTCTTCCAGCAACGCGGCAGCTTCGGTAATTTTATTGGTACGGGCATACACATAAGCCGCCATAAAACAGGTGGTGTTAACGTAGCTCATATCGTTATAACGTTTAGCCACCTGCAAAGCTTTCGTAACATAGGGTAGTGCCCCCTTAAAATCTTTCATAGAGACGAAGGTTGCCGCAGTGCTGTAATTAATGCTGCAAAACGTAAGCGTAGTGTCCTTCGCGTCTGTAGCTGCCTTAATGGCCAACAGGTTGTATTTTAGCGCGCCGGGCAGGTCACCTATCTCGTTCAATGTTCTGCCTATAAGCCAGTAAACCCCCTGCACCGATTTGTTGCCGATAGCTTTATTGATGTTCAACGATTCGAGCAGTAATTTAATAGCATTGGTCTGTTGCCTGTCCAATAGCAGCAATTCGGCCTCGCCTTGCAACGCATTCTCCAGGCGGTAAAGGTTACCTGCTTTCCTGAAAATAGCGGTGGCCTTGTTGTAGTAGGCTATGCGTTTATGCAGGCCATCAGGGTCGGTAATGGGGTAGTGCTGGCCAATAATGGTGTATGCGTCGGCTATGCCTATGGGGTTATTCATTTTTTGCGCATAAGCCAGCGCTTGCTGTGCCATTTTAAGTCCGGCGTCGGCCGCGCCCTGCCTGTTTTGGCTGAGTGCTGCTAACAGCAGGGCATTAATAAGGCCCTCCGGGTAAGCCAGTTTTCGGCTCTGTTTCTCGGCTTGTGCCGCAATAACTATGGCCGAATCGATTGTTTTTTGTGTAGTGTTGGGTTGCTGCAGCATGGCGCGGCCCAGGCCTATCTGCAAACAGAGTTTAGCGGTATCGGTTTTTGCTTCGGCCAATTGCTTTTTTAATACCGGCAGGGGCAGGTCTTCGGCGGGGGTATTTTGCGCAAATAGCGCAATGGGCAGCAATAGTAAAATAAGGATGAGGTAGCGTTTTTTCATATAGCTTAAAAGGTTATGGTTATTGGTAAAAGCCTTAAAGGCTTCATTAACATGCTCTAAGCCAAATTTAGGAGCAGTATAACCGGCTTGTTTATCAGAAAACTAATAGCTGCTATAAGCAGGCTTATAGTTACTTCAACATGCCCCCCTAGCTAAAAATAACAGCAACCTCACCCGGTAATAGGTTAGCTATCAGCCCAGCTTTTGGAAGAAAGTGCGAATCAATCCTGCTACCTCCAAACCATATTCTTCCAGCAGGAAATGCCCGCCATCAAACAGATGCACCTCGGCATCGGGCAGAACGGTTTTATAGGCCAGCGCACCGGGGCCATGGAATATCTTGTCGTTTGCGCCCCAGGTAATTAATGCCGGTGGTTGGTACTCGCGCAGGTATTGCTGCCACTCGGGGTATAGCGGGAAGTTGCTGCTGTAATTATCAAAAAGTATTTTTTGTATGGCGCGGATGCCGGGGTTTTCAAAAAACAGGTGGTCCATTAAATAGCTGTCGGGGCTTACGGCGTCGGGGTCGGCAGTGCCAAAAACGTATTGCTCTTTTATGCCTTCTACCGACATCATATAGTTTATTGCCTCATCCAACCCGTCTACGCCACCTGCTGCAGCCATAGCGCCAATGGCCTGCACATCGGGGCCCAACCCTTCCATAAAAGCATTGGCGTTTTGTATGACAAGGGCCTTTACCAGTTTGGGCCTGCGGGTGGCTATCCTGAAACCGATGGGGCCGCCGTAATCCTGCATGTACAGGCTAACTTCTGTTAAGCCAAGGCTGTCTATAAAAGCTTCCATCACTTCAGATAAATGGGCAAAGCTGTATTCGAAACCCTCCGGAGCCGGGGCGCTGCTATGCCCGAAGCCGGGATAATCGGGCGCTATGAGGTGAAAATCGGCAGATAACCAATTGATGAGGTTGCGGAACATGTGCGATGACGAGGGGAAGCCATGCAGCAGCAAAAGGGTGGGTTTGGCCGGGTCGCCGGCCTCGCGGTAAAAAATGTTTACCGGGCCAATGGCTGCGCTACGGTAATGTATGCGTTGTTGGGTTTGAGTGTTTTCGGTTTGCATAATGTTTTATGTTAGAATAAAGGCTGGCGGATGCCGCTCCCTCGCAAGCCAAAATTAGCCCTATAACATTGCCGCGCTTATTAGTTTAATAGTAAGTGCTATTGCTTTTCTGATAGATGGCTTACCCGTCCATCAGTTTTGTGATAACACCTATAAGCCAACTTATTTATTTAATAATCACCAGGTACCGAGATTTGAAATGGATTAACAGGCTCCCCGGCAAAAGCCTTGACGCCTATCCTAAACAAAACTTAACACTATAACCATGAACGACAAACGTATTTATGTATTTGCCAAATGGCAGGTGAAAGATGGGCAGGCCGACAAAGTAATATTCCTGCTTAAACGTGTGGCCCAAAAAAGTTGGGAAGAAGAAGGCAACCTTTGCTACAAAATAAACCGCTGCAGTACCGATGATAATACCATTATACTGTTTGAAGGCTACAGCAACGAGGCCTCGCAAAAACGCCACCAGGAGTCGCCTTATTTCAGGCAATTGGTATTGGGCCGCATACTGCCGCTGTTAGAAAAACGCGAAGTGATCATGACAACGCCCATTTAGCTATTCGTATTATTTTACAGGCTATTGCCGATGAAAAACAGACCTAAAATACCGCTACAGAACATAACTGCCCAACACGAGGGGAACAGGCACAGTCCGGTTCCCCTTTTGCGCTTTCAACAACCCGCAACTGATGGCGGGCACGCGCCGGTGTTGTATGCCGGTATAATGCGGCGTGTTTGTTATATTCGTTTTTCTGCTATATACCTGTAACCTTAAACCATTGGGTATGCCGCTTACATGCAATTACCGTTCGCTTAAATTATTCGGTATGGCTTTAGGGGCTATGCTATTGTTGGCGTTTATGAGCCTAACAGCATTTGCCCAAACCAACAAAAGCGGCTACCCCGATGTGGCCCGGCAACGCCTGCTCATACGTATCACCGCGCAATATATACACACCATAAGCCAGGGGCAGGTTGATATGGATAGTGCCGTACGCATCCCCTGCAAGCTTTACGGGCTTAGCCCGTTGTTGGCCTATAACGAAGGCTATAGCAACGGCACACCATCGGCAGGCAGTAAGCTGATAGATGCAGGCAAAATAGCCGAAGCACGCATGCTGCTGGCCAAAACACAAGGCGCGCCAAGGTTGCAACTGCTTGCCGAACTTGGCGCCTATTTGCTTTTTAAGCCCGGTGTTGATGACACCGATATTGCCGAAGCAACAAAGTACATCAACGAGGCCGTACTACTTAGCGGCGGAGCATTTGATGTATGGCGTTTAGAGAGCAGTACGCTTAAAGCCCAACTACTGGCCCAAACCGGGCACGACGATGAAAGCCGGAAACTATTTGAGGACGTAGTAAAACAGGCCAGCCAAATGCGCAGCAAAAATGCTTACGCGCGTGCACTTTTAAACGCAGGCCAGGCTTTGCACTATGGCGACCCGGCCAGGCTAAAGTATTTTGAAGATGCCTTGCGTGTTAACAGGCAAACAGGCAATAAACCCGGCGAGATAGAGGCACTGTCGCTGGTTAATATAGAATATTTTGTTGCCAAACGTTATGATGTTGCCGAACGTATGCTGGTTGATGTGGTAAAGTTGGCGCGAGGTATTAAGTTTACCCAGCAGCAATACCCTTACGATGGTTTGGCCTACCTTGCCTACCGCAACGGGCACCTTACACAATCGTTAGAGTATTCTAACAAAAGCCTCGAAAGCCTCCGCTCTAAACCCGATTCGGCCTTGCTGAGCTTTTTTTATACCCGTAAGGCCTTGTTGTTAGAGCGTTTGATGAAACAGGAAGAAGCTTTGCTTTGGTACGATAAAGCACTTGCCGCCATTACGCCCGAGGTAAGTATGTTTTGGTTTAGGCCGGTAGTGGGCAAGGTATCTGTACTGAATATACTTGGCAAGCCGGCCAAAGCGCTGCAGTTGCTTAACCAATTCACCAGTAAGCGCCCGCCAACCAGCTATTTCGAGAAAATGCATATTGCCTATTTAACGGGGCGCATAAACGAGGACCTGAAGCGGTATCCTCTTGCCGAAGAGAATTACAACACATTTTTGGCAATGGCCGCTAATTTCCCCAAAGAGTATATGCACGATGAGTTTCCGAGTGTGTATGCTCAGATATCCGGTTTTTACCGCGTTATAGGCAATACCAAGCGTGCTCGCGAGCTGCTCGAAATAGCAAAGGAGTATACATCCGACCAAAACATGCAGGGCACGGGCAATTATTACCATAACTTATTTAAAATAGATTCGACGGAGAAGAGGTATCTCCCGGCCATTCGCGACCTGCAAAAAAGTTATGATATTATAGATTCGGTTTACAGTTACGACCAGATAAAAAAGACCCGCGAACTGCTGATAAAATACGAGGCCGAAAAAAAGGATAACGATATAAAACTGCTCAATACCAAAAACCAGGTAGCGCAGCTAACCGCAGCCGAAGCAAACAGAACAAAAAACCGCACCCTGGCCGGATCGGTGCTGCTGGGTATCATTATAGTGCTGCTTATTTGGATGTATATTATTAAGCGAAACGCCAACCGTAAACTGGAGGCCAATCAGCGCGAGCTCGACCAAAAGAATACGTATTTGGAAAGTATAAATACCGATAAAGACAAATTGCTAAAAGAGAAGGAATGGTTGTTGAAAGAGGTTCACCACCGGGTAAAAAACAACCTGCAAATGGTTACAGGCTTGCTGCTGTCGCAATCGGTTTACCTGAAGGATAAGGCTTCGGTAATGGCTATAAAGGATAGCCTGAGGCGGATGCAGGCCATATCCATCATCCATCAAAAGCTTTACCAGGACGAGAATACCGATACCATTGCTATGCCCGAATATTTTGCCGACCTGGTGCGCTACCTGCACGAAAGTTTTGATGCCGGCAACCAGATAATTTTTAAGCAGGATATTGAGGAAATAGACCTCGATGTATCGCAAGCTATACCTTTGGGCTTAATTGTAACCGAAAGTATAGTAAATGCAATAAAATATGCTTTTTTGCATAGCGAGCGCGGCGTGGTAGATATAAGCCTGAAACGCGATGGCGAAACGCACCTGGTGCTTAAGGTATCTGATAACGGCACAGGCTTGCCCGAAGGCATAGAGGCAAGCGAAAATAGTTCGTTGGGGCTGGGGCTGATACAGGGGCTGGCAAAACAGCTAAACGGAGATTTTAAGATAGAAAATAACAACGGCGTGCATATAACAGTTAAATTTAGGGTGTTTAGCCGCGAGCAGGGGCAGGGGCAGGGGCTGCCTTAAAACATTAGTATAAATGAGCAAAAAGATACTTATTGTTGAGGATGAATTTATTGTAGCTAATGCGCTGCGGCTTATTTTGGTGCAGGCGGGCTACACGGTAACGGGTATTGCTGCATCTGCCGAGGAAGCCGACCATAGCCTGCAGCGCGAAAAGGCCGATTTGGTACTGCTGGACATCAGGCTGAGCGGCAAAAGCACCGGTATAGATCTGGCTCGGAAACTGAGAGGCGCCAACATAGCCTTTATTTACCTCTCGGCAAATTCCAGCCAAAAGGTATTGGAAGAAGCCAAGGCGACTGAGCCTTATGGTTTTTTGGTTAAGCCCTTCCGCGAGAAGGACCTGCTGGTTACTTTAGATATTGCCTGGTACCGCCACAAGCATAGCCTGGAAACCCGCCTGCGGCAAGAAGAACTTTTGCAGACCCAGCTACAGGCCATAAGCGAAGGAAAGCTGAGTGCCGAGCAAAAATTATTGAACGCAGCGCAATTGGTTCAGTCGCTTTTACCCTTTGATCTTATTGTATCATCGTCTACATCGGGTGGTGGCAAACCATCAAACATTGGCTACCTGCGCACGGGTTTTAACGAGTACCAGCTTATTGGCGATAAAGAGATAAGCGCCATTACAGGCTTGCAGGGTAAGGATATTGCCTTTGCCATAGAGGAGCTGAATACCGGCGGCGATGCCCTGATATTGAATAACGGCGGGCTTAAGTCGGGCTCGTTCGGCAACCAGCCGCAGGGTATTTTGTTCGATTATTTTAAGATAGAATCGTATATGGCCTACCCTATAGTGGCCAGCAATGGTAATACTGTTAACTACTTTTTTTACAGCCGGCAGCGCAATTTTTACGGCCCCTGCAATGTGAATTTGCTTAACCGCTTAAAAGCGCAGCTCACCAATATTACCGATACGCTTTTTCAATACGAACGCTCCGTGGCCTGGACGGCACCCAAACCCACTATGCCGAGCGATGATGCCGGGCACCGCTCAAAATTCAAAAACATTATTGGCGATCACCCATTGCTGCTGGCCGCATTAGACCTTATTGCCCAGGTTGCCCTTTACAATACTTCGGTGTTGATACTTGGAGAAAGCGGAACGGGCAAAGAAAGCGCTGCTTTGGCCATACACGAACTTTCGCCCCGTAAAAACGAGCCTTTTATAAAAGTGAATTGCGCCGCCATACCCGCAACACTTATCGAGTCGGAATTATTCGGGCACGAAAAAGGGGCCTTTACCGGGGCCTTCGAGAAGCGTAAGGGCAAGTTCGAACTGGCGGATGGGGGCACCATCTTTCTGGATGAAATAGGCGAATTACAGCCCGATATGCAGGTGAAATTGCTGAGGGTATTGCAGGAAAAAGAAATAGAGTATGTGGGCGGCCATCAGTCAAAAAAAGTGGATGTGCGCATTGTAGCCGCTACCAACCGTAATTTGGAGAAGGAGGTGGCGGCAGGTAATTTCAGGCTCGATCTGTATTACCGCCTTAACGTATTCCCCATAACGTTACCACCGCTGCGCGAACGTAAAACCGATATAACCGCGCTGGCCGACTTTTTTGGCCAGAAGTTTTGTAAAGAGTTTGGGAAAGAATTTCTCGGGATATCCGATACCATGCTGGAAGAAATGTATGCCTACAACTGGCCGGGCAACATCCGCGAATTGGAAAACACCCTCGAACGTTCGGTTATCCTGAACGATGGCAAATGCCGCTTAGAACTGAAACGAAGCCTTAATGTGATAGCCCCCGAGACATCCTCAAAGGTGAATATAGGTAACCTAAGCGATGTAAAACAAGTACAGCAAGATACCGAGCGCGATTACATTATATCGGTATTGAAGCGCGCCAACGGGCGCATACGCGGCGAAAATGGCGCTGCCGAATTGCTCAACCTCAAGCCCACCACTCTCGAATCGCGCATGGCTAAACTGGGTATCCGTAAAGAAGATTTCTGTAGTTAAGCATAGCTCTAATAACGCCCTGCCTCCGAAGCTTACGGAGTTTATAAATTACGCCTCCGAAATTTTCGGAGGCATTTGTTTTTTAGGGATATTGGTAAAAAGTAGAATTGATTTTAACTTATTGATTTATAGTACATTGTGTGATTGTTCCCATTGGCGATGCGTGATGGTTTTGTTTGGCACGCTTTTACGCTCTGTAAGAGTATGCAAACAACAACCAACCTTAAAACATCATCATTTACCGGTGCCGATGGTGTGCGTATTTTTTACCGCAACTGGCGCGTAGAGGGTAAACCAAAAGCGCTGGTACTTATCGTACACGGGCTAAATTCGCACAGTGCGTATTACGACCAATTCGCCCTGCAACTCAACGAGCATCAATACGAGGCTTACGCGCTCGACCTCAGGGGGCGCGGCCGGTCGAACGGGGAGCGGTATTATATAGCCGACTACCATGATGTAAGTAAGGACATTGACCAATTCTACAACATTGCTGTAGCCGCACATCGTAATGTACCTGTGTTTTTGTACGGGCATAGTGCAGGCGGCGTGTTCGCTTCGGTGTTTGCTGCCGATAACCAGAGCAAGCTGCGCGGGCTTATTTGCGCAAGTTTTGCCTTCCGCATACCCGCCCCGGCCTTTGCTGTGGCCTTTATTAAACTGCTTAGCTATATTATTCCGCATGCTAAGTTGGTGAAGTTGAAAAACGAAGATTTTTCGCGCGACCAGGCGGTAACCGACAGGCTGAACAATGATCCATTAATGGAGAACGAGGTTCAGCCCAATAAAACCATGCAGCAGCTTTTTGCCGCTTCAAAATACCTGGAGGCGCAGATTCCGCAAATAAAATTGCCCTTGCTGATACTCCACGGCACTGCCGATAAAGCCACCAAGCCCGAGGGAAGCCAATATTTCATGGAGCACGCCGCATCGGCCGATAAGCAACTGAAATTATACGAAGGGCATTACCATGATCTGCTGAACGACAAATACAACGGCATTGTAGTGCGCGACATTATTAACTGGCTGGACGAAAGAGCCTGAAAATTATACCATCTATTCACAATTAAACACACAGCACATGTTAAATCTCGAGTGGTTCAGGACTTTTAAAGTTATTTACGAAGCCGGCACGCTATCTGCCGCCGCACAGGCCCTTTTTATTTCGCAGCCCGGCGTAAGCCTGCATTTAAGCTCGCTGGAAACTTATACCGGCAACCGCCTTTTTGACCGCGATACCCGCAAAATGATTGCTACCGAAAGGGGCACTATGTTGTATAACTACATCATCGAGCATATGAATAAGCTGGAAGAGGCCGAGAATATATTCCACCGCCGGCCTAAGTCCGAGAAATCTACCGTAAGCGTAGGTATGTCGATGGAGATATTTCAATATATACTGGAAGAGCACGTTTCCGAACTGCCTTTTAACCTGATAACCCGCTTTGGCGATCATGCGCAACTACTACAAGAATTAAATAATGGTACGTTAGACCTCATACTTACGCCCCACAAAGGCAGCCAGCACAACCTGGAATACACACCATTTACCACCGAACGTATTGTACTGATATGCGGTGGCAAAACCGATACAACCGAACTAAACCAGCTATTAGCGGCAAGCGACATGCAGGCCGTGAAAGATTGGCTAACCACCCAGGTTTGGTACACCACCGCTGCAGATATGGAACACCTTAAAGGCTTTTGGTCGGCAAGTTTTAATGGTTTGCCCGGCTTTAGGCCCAACTATGTGGTGCCGCATTATGGTTCGATATTGCGATGCCTCAGCAATAACAAAGGCTTCGCCGTGATGCCCGATTTTATGTGCAGGCAGGAGATAGCCGCTGGCCTTATCAAACTGGCATGGGCAGGCAGCCCGCCGGTAGAAAATACCCTTTATTTTGGTAAACGCAAGGTAACGGCCTGCGCCGACGAGATAAAGCAACTGGAGGCCATCCTGTCAAAAAAACGGTCCGCCTGCACCGAAAAGGTGCTGAACTAATACCCTCCTAATTGGCCTTGCTGCCCGCCCCCACGGGTTTAGCAGGGCTATTCCTTCCATCATGACTTTCCGCCATTCAGCCAGGTATAACATGGCATTTGGTACCCCTGTAATGCGCTTATCATCAGTTTGTTTATAGGTGTTATTAGTGTAACTATTTATATATCAGTGTATTTAATGCGAAATTTATATGAGCGGCAAGGCTGCTGCTTTTCGTCTTTCGCAACACGCCACTAAACATCATACACAATATGGAAACACATTTTCAACGTAACCAAACAAGGTACCGCCCTTTAACCCGGCTGGGGCTGGGTGGGGTAGCCATAGGCAACGGCTTTCGGGTGAACGACGACCGCTCGGCTTACGAAACCATGGAGGCCGCCTGGACTGCAGGCATTCGGTATTATGATACCTCGCCGCTTTATGGTATGGGCATCAGCGAGCACCGCATGGGCGTATTTTTGGCCAACAAGCCCAAGCACGAGTATACCTTATCATCAAAGGTTGGGCGCATATTATACCCGCACGAGAACTTTGATGTTGGGCAAAATATTTGGAAAGGAAACCACAATTTTGGCTACCGGTACGATTATACCGCCTCGGGCACGCGCCGCAGTATCGAAGATACTTTGCAGCGCATGGGTGTATCATCATTGGATATTGTATTTATACATGATATATCGCCCGAGAATGTGGATATGAACGAGAACTGGGTAGAATACTTTAAAGCTGCCCAACAGGGCGCCATGCCCGAACTTACCAAAATGCGCGAAGAAGGCATTATTAAAGGTTGGGGGATAGGCGTTAACCGACTGGAGCCTATTTTGCGCACGCTTGAAGTTGCTGATCCTGACATCTTTCTCTCGGCTACCCAATACTCATTGATACACCACGAGTGCGAGCTGAACAAGGTGTTTCCGCTTTGCGCCGATAGGGGCATTTCGGTAGTGGTTGGCGCGCCGCTAAATGCGGGTTTCCTGGCCGGTAAGCCGCGTTATAATTACGGTAACGAGTATCCGCGAGCAGCCGCTAAAAAGCTGGGTGCTATACGTGCCATAGCCGAGCGGCACGATGTGAGCCTACTATCTGCCGCCCTGCAGTTCAGCGCTGCGCCGGATGTGGTATCGGCCATTATTCCGGGTGCGCATAATCCCGAACAGGTAAAAGAGATAGTAGCATCGGTAAACTGCAACACCATACCGCCCGAGTTTTGGGAAGAACTAAAAATGGAAGGGCTGATAGCGGATAACGCGCCTGTACCGGTTGCCATGCTGCAGTAGATGAAGCCGCGGGTGGGCTGGATTTGTACGGTTACTTTTTGAGTGTGAAGTCGCCGCATACAAATGCTCACAACATAAAACGTTCCGAAGGAACGTAAGATACTTGTTTTCTATTTCTACCTATAAAACATCCCTATGGGATGAAAAAAAATCGTTCCATCGGAACGGCTTATCGGTAGACCTTGAATAGATCGTGATTGCACGTTCCATAGGAACGTTTTATGTAAGCGGCTTGGATCGGACTTGTTTTTCTTTTTCCTGTTTAATGATACCTGCCCTTATAATGAAAACGATATTGATATACGATGCCGATGAAGACCTTGCCGATATTATGTGCATGGCGCTCGAATTGGAAGGCTACCGAACCTATGGCTTTAATGATGCTAAAGAAGACTGCCTCGGTTTAATAAACTATACCGGCGCACAACTGGTGTTACTGGATTTTATATATGCCGGCGAGCTAACCACAAAATGGTGCCATGCCATTAAATGCTGCCACCCGCAGCTACCGGTAATTGCCCTAAGCTGCAACTTTAATATCGATGAGGTATATGCCCAATGTGGTTTCGATGACCGCATCCGCAAGCCATTTGACCTGGAGAACCTGTATGGTACAGTGGGAAAGTATCTTAGGTAAATGAGTGGCGATACCATTGGTATATAAGCCTCCCCTTTGGGGGAGAAAGCTTTGTAGGAAATACCCAAAGAGCCGTGGGGATCGCGGGTTAAAGCCGCTTAATTAAGCATCTTATTAGCCCGTAGGGCTGAAAGCTTTGTAGAAAAACATCCAACAATACAGCCGAGCGCCGTAGGTGCTCAACAAACTCGAGTTCAACACCTAACGGCGTTGTTTTTTGCCATATGTATTTCTACAAAACTTAAACCTCTACGAGGTTTCGTGTTAATGACTCAACAAAATTGCCCATCAGAGTGCAAGGTTGGTTGGATTACCGGCAACCTTGCTTCCGATGGGCTTCCTTATGACTTGAGACTCTTTACTCAAGGCTTACTTCCCATCCGCATCAAATTCGTATTTATCGCAGCGGTCTTCGTACCAGCCGTTCACCAGTTGTTCCAGGCTTTCTATGTAAGCATCTATTGCTGCAATGCCTTCGATCTGCTTATCGCCTTCTATAAGTTTTGGCTGGGTTAAGCTTTCATCCGCGATCAGTTGGTATTTAGAGAAAGTGGCATCTAATCTTACTGTCCATTCATCGGGTTTGCTCAGGGTGTGCTTATAATATATAGTTATCATACTGCTTTAAGTTTTAAATTTTCCAGCTCTGTTTTCAGGCGTTGGTTTTCGGCTTCCAGTTCGGCAACGCGGCGGCGCTGAGGGGCAAAGGCCTGTTCTATTTCATCGGTAGTGTAGCGCGGGGTAATGTGCTGCGGGCAGTTCCAGTCGTAGGCTTGTATATCAAGCACCATCATACGTTCGGGGCGGTGCTTGTAATCTTCAGGGTCTATCTGGTCGAACAATCCCGGGTCATCGCTCAGTTCCACTATCCTTGCTTTGGCATATAGCTTTAACCTTGCACGGTGCGGGTACGATATCATAATGAGCGATACATTTGCGTTCGTTTCTATGTTCCCTGCGCTGATGTATTGTTTATTGCCGGCAAAATCAACAAAGGCGAGGGTATGATTATCCAATACTTTCACAAAGCCTTGCGGGCCGCCACGATGCTGTATGTATGGGTAACCGTTATCGCCAAAGGTGGCCATATAAAAATGGTCCTGGTGGGCTATAAAAAGTTCTTCGTTTTGGGTAAACCCATCTACCACGTTCTTCTTTTCGGCTTGCTCGTAAACCCGCCGGCTGCCGTGTTGGCTCTGCAGCGCTTTGGCCGCATCAGAAAAAGCCAGGTTAGCGTAATTCATAATGGTAATAAAATAAATATTGCATCAAATTTAAGCAGAGAAGTAGCCTGCTGAATGGTGTTTATTATACCAATAATGGTACTTTTCAACGATTCAGGCTACTGTTGAAGTGGTCACTTGCCCGGTACTATTCCTGGCATAGAAAAGCCTGCGGCGTTGCTGTATTTCTGCAGGCTGCCAAACTTTGGCTGATAGGACAGCGAGTACTATTGCCATAACAATAAGCGAGCCTGTGGCGATATGTTGCCCCGTATTCAGCAACCAACCCATCAGCAGCGGGCCTATGCCATAGCCTGCAAACAGCGCGGCACAGCCCAGCGCTATCAGCCGCCCTGCCGCAATGCCCGAAACGGGCAATTTAAGCACCCCAATAAATAAGGGCTGCGAAAAGCAGTACCCAACTGACATAAGCGCCAGCAGGCACTCCGCCATCCACAGGGGAACGTGCAGTAACATTATGAACAAGCCGGCAATGGTGACAATAAGCCCCCAGTAAAGTAAGCGTATTACTTTGGTATCCCAATGATAAACGAACATTAAAATGGTAATGATCAAGCCCGGCAAGCCAAAAACGAGGAGTGCATTAGCGGTTTCGGCCTCGCTTATTTGGTAAACCGAATGGAAGTAAACGCTCACCCAAACAAAAACACCCGAATGGAACATCCCCGAAAGAAAGGTAAAAGCGTAGGTATACTGGACCTGCCGAACGATGTGGAGTGGTAATTGCTCATGCACAGCAGTGGATTTATGAGCGGTTGGGATATGTGCCTTGCTGCACCATAAATGCATGAACCAAAGCCCCGCGCTTACAAAAGCAATAAAACGGTAGAGGTAGGGCCAACCAATGATTTTGTTTAACCAGCCGCCAATGCACGGGCCAAATACCATTCCCGTTGCCATAAAGAATATAAGGGTGATCATGCTGCGAAGCGCCATTGCTTTATTGCTTTGCCGCGTAACCGCGACAATAGCAGCGGGCAGCATTATGCCGGTAGCCAAGCCTGTAAGCGCCCTAACGAGCAAAAAACTCTCTGCCGAACCTGCGCCGCTTAACAATAATGCCCCAACGGCCATAGCGTAAAGCGAAAAGGATAAACACCGGTTTGGTTGCTTAATAAGAGCCCGAAAAAATGCCATCCCCATTGCCGAGATAGCAAAGGGAATGGCAAAAGCAGGTATGGCCATCTCCATTAATGGCGAACGGAATGCGGTAACGTACCCGGGCAGCAAAGGCGCGATAAGGTAAAGCTGGAACATGAGTAAAAAACAGGATGCGCCAACGATGGTATTGAAAAGCAAGGCAAGCGGCCCGGCAGTTTTACTTGCCGGGGCCGCGTACGTCCTTTTTATCCTGCATGTGTGCTGCATGCCCATGGGTTACTGCTTGTTGGCCACTTTACGGTTCAGGAAATCTCTTATGGTGGCGGCTATTTCAACTCCATGGCTCTCCAGTGCAAAGTGGCCGGCTTCGTAAAGGTGGTACTCAAGGTTCTTCACATCCTTTTTATAGGCCTCTGCACCGCCAACGGGGAATATATAGTCGTTTTTACCGTATACGATCAGCATTTCGGGGTTGGCCGTGCGCAGGTACTCTTGCCAGGCAGGGTATTTGGGCGGGTTGGTTTGGTAGTCGTAAAACATATCAAGCTGTATGCGGTCGTTTTCCGGGCGCTCTAAATGGCGCAGGTCTATCTCCCAGTTATCGGGGCTTACCACCGAGGCATCGGCCACGCCATGGGTATACTGCCATTTCAAACCTTCAGCATTGTGGAAGGTGCGCAGGGTATCTTCTGCCTCTTTATTGTTTTTATCGGCCCAGTAGGCTTTAATTGGGTCCCAAAAAGTTTCCAGCCCTTCATCGTAGGCGCAGCCATTTTGTACAATAAGGCTTTGTATACGTTCGGGGTATTTTGATGCTAACCGCCAGCCAATGGGTGCGCCGTAATCCATCAGGTAAAGGCTGTATTGGGTAATGTTGAGCTTGCTCAGCAGTTCTTCCACAATGAGGGCCATATTGTCGAACGTGTAGGCGAACTCGGCTATTGGTGGTTGTTCGCTGCGGCCATAACCGGGGTAATCTGGCGCTATAAGGTGGTATTGATCGGCCAGGTCTTCGATCAGGTTCCTGAACATGTGCGACGAGGCGGGATAGCCATGCAGCAATACCAGGGTTGGCGCATCCTTGGGCCCGGCCTCGCGGTAAAAAATGCTGGTGCCCTTAATGTCGATAAAATGGTAGGTGGTTTGAGTTTTCATTATAATATGGGTTTGATGTGTATGTAAGTGGATATGCCAACTGAGATGGCGGATATGTGGAGGTGTCAGAAAAATAGCGGCGTAGTGATGTTCACCTCGCGGGCTTGCAACAAGGGGACTATCTGGCCTGCAACAATACTTTGGTAATGCTCCGAATTGCGGTGCTGTGCAGCCGCAGACTCGTTCATATAACCTTCAAACAGCAGCAGGGTATTAGGGTCGGTATCATCCTGCTGAACATGGTAGAAAAGGTTGCCCGGTTCGGCGCGGGTGGCTTTAACTACTACAGGTAACAGGCCGAGCACCGTTTGCAGTTCGCCGGGTTTTACTATCCATTTGGCTATTACGTGTATAGCTGTATTTTCCATAGCTGGGTAGAGGATTTTAAAATAGGCCGCCGCTACACGGGCATGGTGGCGGCCGTTATGATAAGATCAGTTGGTTTGCTCGAGTATGGCCTTAACCTTTTCGCCCACGCCAGTGCCCGATGCCGGGTTTTGGCCGGTTACAATGTTACCATCAGCAATGCTGAAGGGCTGCCATGGGGCTACCGTGTGGTAAATTGCACCTTGAGCGGTAAGCGCGGTTTGCAAATCAAAGGGCACATCTTCGCGGGCGTAGTTATCTTCTTCGGCAGTGGTGAAAGAGGAGATGTGTTTACCGTTCACCAGGTACGAGCCATCACTCAGTTTTACGTTAAGTAAGGATACAGGGCCATGGCACACCGCGCTTACAACCGCACCACGTTCGTAGGTTTCGGCAACTATTTTCTTCAGCAGGGGGGCTTCGGGCAGGTCAACCATTGGTGCTAAGCCACCGGGTACAAAAATGGCATCGTAGGTACTCACGTCAACGGTTTCCAGTTTAACAGCCTTCTGCATATCGGCCCAGCCTTTGCCTGTTAAAAACTTAAGGTTGCCCGGGTCGGCGGCCAAATTCAGTGCATCAAGGTAGGGGGTATCGCCGGTAAGGCTGGCAAAATCTATCTGGTAGCCGGCGTTTTCCCAAACCTCGTAAGGGTGCGCCACTTCGGGCAAAAAGTTGCCTGTTCTTCTGTTATGAGGGCCAATTGCATTTGCGTTAGATACGATGATCAAAATTTTCTTTTTCATGATTTTGTTAATTTAATGGTGTTTTGTTTTGTGTTAATTGTTAGTTATTACACTACAAATGTGGCTTTTAAGCCCGCCCCATAACAAGGAAGCAAGTCACAGAAAAAGTGTGAGGTAAATCACTTTGCCGCCGGCTATTACAATGGTTTTTCGGGTAGGTAGATGCAGGGCTTATTTCAGGGCAGCAGCGCGCAGTATCATCTCGGCCACTTTTTCGGGCTGCGATAACATGGCCACGTGGCTGGCAGGTACCTCCATAGTGGTAGCGCCTATGGTTTTGGCAGCTTGCCGCTCAATACCCGGCGAAATGATTTGGTCGTTACCGGCCACTACAAAAAAGCTGGGCTTATTTTTCCAGGCGGGGTTGCTCACTTTGGCTTGTATGCAACTGATGTGGAAACGCCCCTGCCCGGCGGCTATCAGGCGGGCTTCCTGCTCAGGCAGGTCCTGTGCAAAGTATTTTACCACGTCCTCATCCTTCATCCGTATAAAACCGCCATCAACAATAGGTGCGGCAAGCCCGGGTACTCTGGGTATGTTTTTCACCTCGTGGGCGTCTTTCTCAATATCTTCAATACTTTGGCCATCGCCGGGCGCGTAGGCTGCAACATATACCAGCGAGGTAACTTTATCGTTGTTGCCCGCCTGTGTAATTACAACGCCGCCGTAGGAGTGGCCCACTAATACGGCTTTCCCTTCAACTTCGGCAAGTGCGCGGTTGGTAAAGGCAACATCATCATCAAGCGAGGTAAGCGGATTTTGTACAGCGATGGTTTTATAGCCCTTTTTTTGCAGGATGGGGATAACCTTATTCCACGATGAGCCATCGGCAAAGGCGCCGTGAACCAATACGATGGTGGGCTTTTCGGCACCAGGGACTTCAGGTTTTGTGGTAGTATCGGCAATGGGGGCTACAAATGCCATGCAGATGATGGATGCTATGCCGGTAAGCGAGGCGGCGGCGGTAAATTTTGTTTTCATAGCGATGTGTGTTGTTTAGTGGTTTTATATTGTTTTCACTAAACCAAAGGTCGCTATGGCAGGGATGCAGCGTATATCAGCCGAATGATATGTGTTATAAACGGAGTGATAGGTAGGTTGGAAAGAACGCACTATGAATTTAGCCGCAATGCTTTTTAAAAGCGGTCCCTGCATATGCAAGTAAATGAGAAACGCAAAAAAAGCGAAAGCCTGCAAATGTTAGTCTGCAGGCTTTTACTTTTTTATCTATGGCTAACTATCTTACCACTTCGCTCACCAGTATAACGGGCGTTACATTGGTGTAATTGGCAAAATCGGCCCTGATGGCAGGTATATGAGGGGCAACGGCCGCCTGGTATTCTTTAAGGCTTTTTACATAGAATGTGCCAATGGCCATATAAGGCAGTGGCTGGTTCGGTACGCCAGCAGCCAGTCCTTTTTCGATAGTATACTTCACCAAATTGGTGCCCAGGTACCCGGCTACCATGGGCATGTGTTTGGTTTCGTAATACTCCATATTAAAGGTTTTGCCCTCTGCGAATGGGTACATGATCACTATTTTGGTTAAGCCCTTGTCGGCACCGGCCGAAGGTTGGCTTGTTTGGCTAAATGCCCTAAAGCTCGCCGCCAGCAGCAGGAACGATAAAATAAGCCTGAATTTCATTTTTTAAGGTTTTAATTGTAGGATTTGAGTAGGTAAGACCATTGGTTAAAGCCTTCTCCATCAAATATCTACAAAATGGCTGTATTTACAAGTGTTTGAAATTTACTTTCTTTACCAAAACCTTACATAAAGCGTAGTTAACAACAAAAGCGTTACCACAATAAGCGCCAATGTGCTTCGCTCCACCTTGAACATGCTGGCATCTATTTCCAGTGCCTTTGCATTAACCTTTGGCCCGGCAAGGCTTACGGCTACCATTACGATGATGGTGAACAAGAATGACAAGCCCATGCATATCAGGAAGGGTATCTCCCAGGTGCCGTTCGCCCTTGGGAAGGCGGTGTACAAAAATGTTTCGTGCCCGAACCATGCTGGTGCGTAGTTATTAAACACTACCGACATACCAAAGCCTGTTAATATACCCGCAATAGCGGCGGTGCCGGTGGTATGTTTCCAAAAGAAGCCTAAAATAAATATGGCAAATATACCGGGGCTAATAAAGCCCGTATATTTTTGGATGAAGGTAAAGCCACCCTCACCGCTTATACCCAGCAAATCTTTCCAGGTAAGGGCGATAGACAGCGCCATGGCCGCAAATATTACCCAACGGCCTACTTTAACCATATCCTGCTCACTGGCTTTTTTCACCATGTGCTTTTTGTAGATATCCAGCGTGAAAATGGTAGATATGCTATTTGCCTTACCCGCCAGCGAAGCAACAATAGCCGCCGTAAGCGCTGCTACCGATAGCCCCTTTAAGCCCGTTGGCAAGAAACCAAGTACGGCAGAATAAGCGTTATCAGAATTGAACTTACCGCCCGATAGCATCTCTGCCTGTAAGCCGCCATTTTTGTACAAAACATAAGCTGCAATGCCCGGTAGCACTACAATAACAGGCATGGCCAATTTCATTAAACCAGCGAATAGGATGCCCGTGCGTGCGGTCTTCAGGTCGGCGCCCAGGGCGCGTTGGGTGATATATTGGTTACAGCCCCAATAGTTAAGGTTCACTATCCATTGGCCTGCAAAATACATAGCAATGCCGGGTAGGGTTAAATATTTGTCGATATCTGCCTGTGGTGCGCCCGGCTTTGGTTTGGCTAATATCATTTTAAAATGGTCAGGTGCATCCTTAAGCATGGCGTTAAAGCCTGCCAGCGCATCTTTACCATAACCGAATTTTTCGCTTACTAAAGTTAGTGCAATGTATGTGGTAGCCAGGCCACCTATCACCAATACCAAAACCTGTATCACATCGGTAAAACCTATAACCTTCATACCGCCCAGCGTAATGAATAAGGCAAATACGGCCAATGCGATAATAATGAGGTGCATGCTATCCACGTCGCCGCCTATGAGGTTGTTTAGGGCCAGCGCCCCTAAGTAAAGGATAGAAGTAAGGTTTACAAATATGTAGAGGAACAGCCAAAAGATGGCCATTACAAAACTCACCGTTTCGTTATACCGCGTGTGCAGGAACTGCGGCATAGTGAATATTTTATTTTTGAGGTAAATGGGCACAAACCATACCGCCACAATAATAAGCGCTATAGCAGCCACCCACTCGTAAGCGGCAACGGCCAAACCTACGGCGAAGCCTGTACCGCTGGCACCAATAAATTGCTCTGCAGATATGTTAGAGGCAATAAGCGATGCCCCAATGGCCCACCAGGTAAGCGAACCTTCGGCCAGGAAGAAATCCTTACTGTCGGATACGCCCTTGATCTTCTTGCGGCTGTATACCCAGTAGCCGTAGCCCGATACAACAATGAAATAGACAACGAAAATGACGTAATCTATCGTAGTAAATTTGTTCATAATTTGGTTTAAATTGATTCGGTTTAATATTACAAAAAACAGGCGGCCCGTTCCCATCCGGCCGCCTGTTTAATTTATGTTAACGGTAAGCTACTTCGTTCCAGCGCAGCTCGTTGCGGAACTGCTCAATGGTAGTGCCTTTGCCTATGCGCAGGTATTCGATGCCCGCCATATCGGCAAAATCCTGTATCTGTTCAGCGCTCAGGTTTTGGCTGTAGGCGGTATGGTGTGCGCCGCCGGCGTATATCCAGGCCGCGCAGCCGGTCTTCATATCGGGCAGGGGTTTCCATAGTACGCGTGCAACCGGTAGTTTCGGTAGGTCGTGCTGCGGTTCTACGGCTTCTACCTCGTTAACCAATAAACGGAAACGGTTGCCCATATCTATCAGCGATGCATTGAGTGCATCGCCGCCGGCCACGTTGAATACCAAACGCGCAGGGTCGGCTTTGCCGCCTATGCCAAGCGGGTGTACCTCTAAAGCAGGTTTGCCGCCGGCCAATGATGAATCTATCTCCAGCATGTGCGAGCCTAATACCAGTGCGTTGTTCGGGTCGAAGTGGTAGGTGTAATCCTCCATAAAGGCATTGCCGCCCGGCAGGCCGCTGCCCATCACTTTAAAGGCGCGTACCAATGCAGCGGTTTTCCAATCGCCCTCGCCGGCAAAGCCATAGCCGGCTTCCATTAAGCGTTGCGATGCTATGCCGGGTAGCTGTACCATGCCGTGCAGGTCTTCAAACGTATCACTAAAGCCTTTAAAGCCGCCGTCTTCTAAAAACTTTTTCAGCCCCAGTTCAATTTTAGCCGCTTCGTAAACCGACGAATAGCCATCGCCGCCTTTTTTTAACGAATCTGCCATGGTGTAGCTGGCTTCGTACTCGTCGGTTAGGGCGGTAACTTCGGCTTCGCTGATGCTGTTGATCACAGCTACCAGGTCGCCAATACCGTAAGTATTTACCGAGAAACCGAATTTGGTTTCGGCCTCTACCTTGTCTCCATCGGTAACGGCCACAAAACGCATGTTATCGCCAAAGCGGGCAAATTTAGCGCCCTGCCAATCGTGCCATCCTGCGGCGGCGCGTGCCCAGCCGTTTATTTGGCCCAGCACTTCGGTATCCTGCCAGTGCCCAACCACTACCTTACGGTTTTTGCGCAGGCGCGATACCATAAAACCGAACTCGCGGTCGCCGTGGGCGCTTTGGTTCAGGTTCATAAAGTCCATATCGATGCTGCTCCATGGTATATCGCGGTTGTATTGGGTGTGCAGGTGCAGCATTGGTTTTTGCAGAATGTTGAGGCCGCGTATCCACATTTTGGCAGGGGAGAAGGTGTGCATCCAGCAGATCAAACCAATACAATTTGGTGCCACATTGGCCTCCTGTATGGTTTGGTAAATTTCATCGGTGCTTTTTACAACTGGTTTATATACCACGCGTACAGGTATTTGCTCCGCGTCATCAAGCCCGGCTGCAATGTGCTGCGAGTGCTCGGCAACCAGTTTTAAAGTTTCTTCGCCGTATAAATGCTGGCTCCCGGTGATGAACCAAACTTCGAATGTTTTCAGATCGATCATGTTGTTAGATATGTGATTTGAGATGTGAGTATTGAGATGAAAATTATTTTGTTGGTGTTAATTTGAATATTGCTGCGCCATGCAGGTTGATGGTTTGCCGGTAGCTGTTTTTATAGGTGCCGACGTCTTGTTTCTTCCACAAGTCGCGCACTTTTACTTTGCCTTTTATGCCGAGTGCTTTAAGGTCTACCGAAACTGCTTTATTGCTATCGCCGATATTGAACAGTGCCACGAAAAGGTCCTTACTGCCCTGTACATGCGAGTACCAAACCATCGCCCCATCCTTTTTGTAAAGTTGTTTGGGGTTTTCGCCTTGCTGGTTGGCGGCAAGCACTTCGGCATTGCTGAATAACTTCAGTTCCAACTCGCGGTTCTCGGGCAAGTTGCCGCCCAACATCAGAGGCGAGCGGTAAATGCTCCAGAAAGTCATGTGCGTATACAGCTCTTCTTCGGTGAAGCGGCTGTAGCGTTCTTCGCCTACGGGGCCGCGTTTTGATAGCTTGCCAATTTGTATCATATCGGCATCGGGCCAATGGCCGGGGCCACCCACGCCTTCCCAGCTCTTGGCATAATCGAACATGTGGAGTACTTCTTTCCAGTTATCCCAAAAATCGTCGGCCATGCGCCACATATTGGCATATTTGGTGGCGTGTGCTGCTTGCGCAACGGGCGTTTCGCCGGGCGAGAGGCTTAATACCATAGGCCTGCCGCAGTTTTGAATAGCCTTTTGGTAGCCTTCTACCTCGGCATTGCTGTATGGGCGCGATAGGTCGTCCACCTTAATAAAGTCAACTCCCCAACTGGCATACAGTTCCAGTATCGAATTAAGGTATTCCTGCGCGCCGGGTTTGCTCATGTTAAGGCCGTACATGTGGTTCATCCAGGGGCATTTGGAGTTGGTGTCGGCAACCATATCGGCAGTGATGCCATTGGTACCTTTAACCGGGCTTTTGCTCCAAACGGCCTGCCTTGGTATGCCGCGCATAACGTGTATGCCAAATTTTAAGCCTTTGCTATGTACATAGTCGGATAACGGTTTGAAGCCCGCGCCACCAAATGCCGATGGGAATTTTGTAGGCTGCGGTGTTAAGCGCCCCCATTTATCCATGGTGAGCCAGGGCACGTACGAGCCATCGTGCAGGCGCAGTTGAAAAGGGTTGCCAATATTGCTGCCCGGCGGGTTATCGTAGCTCCATAAAAAATCTACAACAATGTATTCCCAGCCATAGGCTTTCAGTTTATCGGCCATATAGTCGGTGTTGGCCTTCACCTCATCCTCGTGTACTGCCGAGCCAAAGCAGTTATAACTGTTCCAGCCCATAGGCGGCCGTTCGGCAATTTTTACTTGTGCCGATGCTGTAGCGCAAAGCGCAAAGCAGGCAATAACTAATATAAGTTGACGGAATTTCATATTGAATTTGATACCAATGAACTAATGACTAATGAACCATTGAACTAAGCCTGCCCATAATAAGAATCCGGTCCGTGCTTCCTTTCAAAATGCTTTTTCACCAGTGCTTCTTTCAGCCTTGGCGCGTTGGCATTTATTTGTTCGGTGAGGTAGGCCATGTGGGCGACGTTCTCTAACACGGCGCTATTGTACACGGCCTTTTCAGGCGTTTTTGCCCAGGTGAAAGGGGCGTGGTTGCCCACTAAAACCATCTCTACTTCCTCGTAACTCAGCCCTAATTCTTCAAAGTGGTTAATGATCTGGAAACCCGTTTCGTATTCGTAATTGCCTTTTATCTTATCATCGTGCATAGGCGGGCAGCAGGGGATATCGCAGGTGAGGTGGTCGGCATGTGTGGTGCCGAAGATGGGTATGCAACGTTGCGATTGTGCCCATGCCGTAGCAAAAGTGGAATGCGTGTGCACAATACCGCCAATGTTTGGCCAGTGCTTATACAACACCGCATGCGTTTGTGTGTCCGACGAAGGGCGGTGCTCGCCCTCTACGGTGTTGCCATCAAAGTCGACTATCACCATTTTTTCAGGCGTTAGTTCGTCATACGGCACGCCGCTTGGTTTTATGGCAAATACGCCCAAATAGCGGTCGGCAGCGCTTACGTTGCCAAAGGTAAACAGCACTAAGCCCAGTTTGGGCAGCTGCATGTTGGCATCGTAAGCTTGTTGTTTTATATGTTGATACTGGCTCATGCGGGTTGCTTTTCGGTTTTTGTTTTTAAGGCAGTTTGCTGCGCGATGAAGCCCCCCAGCGTTTGGTATTGGCTGTAGCGCTTTTGGTAAACTTCAGCAAGAGCAGGATTTGGTTCGTAGCTTACATCAAAGCCGCCACCCATGGACTGCATGGCCGCCTCTACATTGGGGTAAATGCCCGCAACAACCGCCGCAAACATGGCAGCACCCAAAGCACAAGTATGCGTAAATTGGTGTATGCGGATGGGCATGCCCAAAACATCGGCCATCATTTGCATAATGTATGGCGATTTTTTGGCCACCCCGCCAATGCCGATGATTCCCTTAACCGGTATGCCCTCGCTGATAAAGCGTTCTACAATACTCTTGGCTCCAAAGCAGGTGGCCTCGGCCAGTGCGCGGAACACACGCGGTGCATCGCTACCTAAATTCAAACCGCTAATGGCTCCCTTTAATGCCTGGTTGGCATCGGGTGTGCGGCGGCCGTTGAACCAGTCGATGGCCAGTTCGGTATTTTCGTCTACAGGTAACAGGGCGGCTTGGCGGCTTAGTTCAGGTATAATAAGGTCGGCAAGTTCTTCTCTTAAAGCTTCGGCAGTGATGCTGTCAATCAGCGTAGACTGCGATAACAGGTTATTCATCGGCCAGCTCAACAGATTTTTAAACCAGGCGTAAGTATCGCCAAAGGCCGATTGCCCGGCCTCTAAGCCGGCCATGCCGGGTATTACCGAACCGTTCACTTGACCGCAAATGCCTTTTACCAGTGTGCCTTCCAGTTCGGCGTTGGGCGCTACCAAAATATCGCAGGTAGATGTACCCATTACTTTGCTGAGGTAATACGGTTCTATTTGACCGCCCACGGCACCCATGTGCGCATCAAAAGCACCGGTGCCTACCATTACATTTGTCGACAAGCCGAGGCGCTGTGCCCATTCCGCGCTTAAATTGCCTGCGGCAACATCGGCCGTGTAGGTATCGGTATAAAGTTTATTGGTGATACCTGTCAGAAGCGGATCAAGCGAACTGAAAAACTCATCGGGAGGTAGTCCGTCAAATTCTTCGGCCCAAAGCGCTTTATGCCCCGCCGAGCAGCGTCCGCGTTTAATATCTTCAGCTTTGGTTCCGCCTGTCAGCAGGAAGGGCACCCAATCGCAATGCTCCACCCAGGAGTGTAATGCTGCAGCTACTTCGCTGTCAATCCTTAGCACATGCAGCAGCTTCGCCCAAAACCATTCGGATGAATAAATACCGCCTACATATTTCAGGTAGTTGGTATCGAACTTTTGGGCATGGGCATTTATTTCTTCTGCTTCGCCAATGCCGGTATGGTCTTTCCACAGCACGAACATCGCATTCGGGTTTTGGGCAAAAGCGGGGGTTAAGGCCAATGGCGTACCCGTGGCATCAACAGCAACAGGAGTAGAGCCGGTAGTATCTACCGATATACCTTTAACAAATGGGGCAATTGCCTCGCCACCTGCCTTGCGGATGCAATCCTTGATGGTATTTTCCAGCCCTTCCACATAGTCCAAAGGGTGCTGGCGGAATTGGTTTTCGGCGGGTTTGCAGTAAAGGCCCTTGCGCCAGCGCGGATAATTAAAAACAGAAGAGGCAATTTCCTGCCCGTTGGCGGCATCAACCAGAACCGAGCGCACAGAGTCGGTACCGTAGTCGACCCCGATCACATATTGTTTAGTCATTGTTTAGTTTATAATTGAGTGTTGAAATAACACTTATTTTTTTACAAAAAGAAATTTTGATGAAAAAAATTATTGAGACCGGACGGCATTGAAACAAAAATCGCCCTGAAGGCGTATTCAGGACGGTTTTTGCATTGTTTCTAATTTTGCCGGAAGGCGGTTAGTTTTTACATTAAGGGATGTATTCCCATTTTACAGCATTGGTGCGGAAAGGCACCATGGGCAGATCATCACCATTCACCAAATTGGGCATGGCAAATTGTGTCCAGGCAAAGCGGGCCTCTGTCGGGGCTTTTATATCTGCATTTTGTAATACAAGGGTATTGCCTTTTATGGTGGCTTGTGCGGACAGGTATTTGCCATCGGCACCGGCTATCTCAAAAAAGTCGGGTGATTTTCCGTCGCGGGTTTTTAAGCCGTTGGCGTTTTTAAAGTAGAGTACAAGCTTATCGCCTTCTATCTTTTTATGGGCGTAGGTTGGCTCCAGGTAGGGGATGCCCTTTTGGCGATAGGTTTTTGATAGTGCAAGATTTGCCAGGCGTCGGCCCACCACCCATTTGTACGATGGGTGTATATCGGTAATAACATCCACCAGGTCGGTAGTGGTAACAAAGGCGGTACCGGGTATTTGCGCGGCGGCTACCTGTTGCTCCCAAAACTTAGGCAGCGTTTCTATGGTGTGCGGTATGCCGTTGCGCCATTCGGTGTAGATATAAGGTGCTATCAATGTGTAATAGAACGGTAGTTGAGCCCCAAACTGTTTGCGCCAGCTGGCCACCATCGCCTGCATTTTGTAGGCGTAACGCATATCCTGCTCCTCTATCATACAGTTCGATTCGCCCTGGTACCAAATAATACCCTTTAGGCCGAACTGCCCCAGTGGTTTGATCATGCTGTTATACATTCGGCCCTCTTTTTCCTTATCCATGGCGGTACTATTCTTTTTAATATCCTCTTCAAAAGCGGGAATGTTTTTGTAGGCTATAGGTGGTGTCCATGGCTCTATGCGGCTACCATCCCAGGCTGAGGTGATAATGCCAATGGGTATATGCAACTTTGCCTGCAGCTGTTTGGCAAAATAGAAAGCCACAACCGATGAGCGCTCGAATATTCTGCCCTTTGCCTCATGCCAGCCCGTAGAAGGCACATCGGGCGTATCGTACTGCATTTCTACCTTCATGATGCGGATGCCGGGGTGTGGTTCTTTCATGGCCAACGCGGCAGAATCGGCACCTTTAGCAGGAGCAGCAAAATTATTGATGGTGCGGTCCATGGCGTAGTTCATGTTAGATTGGCCCGAGCACAGCCACACATCGCCAATAAGGATATTCTCCAGTTGCTTTGTCTCCTTACCGGCTGTAATGCTCAATACTTGCGGTTTGCTATTCGCATTACCTGTTGCCAGTTTTACATGCCACGCACTATCGGCAGCGGCAACGACGGTTTTTACCTGCCCGGCAAATGCCACGCGCACCTGTTGCCCCGGCGCGGCCCATCCCCAAACAGGCACCTGCGCGTTACGCTGCAATATCATGTTAGCGCTGATCACATTAGGCAATCGCATTTGTGCCATTAGCGGGGCGCTGCAAAGAAGAAGGGAGACGCTTATAAATATTCTGAAAATGGCAAGGTGTTTCATTAGGTTTTTGTTCGTTTAAAATGAACAGGATACAATAGTTTAAGATAGAGAATTGTTGCCAATGCCCTTTCCGTGATGGCTGATTGAAAGCCTTGGCGTTTCCGTACTGTATGAAATTTTTGTGTTTTAGTTCTGCTTCCAGCGATCTTTCAATATCCAGTTGATGCAATCGTCTATCCATTGCGTTTGGGCTGCCTTATTGTAAGCGCCGTAACCATGTTCGCCTTTGGCGTACAGGAAAAGTTCTACCGGCACGTGGTGCTGTTTAAGGGCCGCAGCAAAGTACAGGCTGTTGGCCACCTTTACGCCGCTATCATCCATACCATGGGTAATGTAGGTTGGTGGCGTATCATCGGTAACCTGCAGTTCGTTAGAGTAATAGGTAATTCTTTCGGGCGTTATATCCGGCCCTATGAGCCGTTCGCGCGATGTTTGGTGCGTAAGCGAATCGGCAAAGCTGATCACCGGGTATATTAGCACCAAAAAGTTGGGGCGAAGGCTGGTGTTTTTAGGATTTGATAATTCGGTTTTATTAAAATGCGCACCCACGGTAGATACCAAATGCCCGCCTGCCGAAAAACCCATAATGCCCAACTGCTGCGGGTCGATGTGGTACTTGGCGGCATTTTCGCGCACGTATTGTATGGCGCGCTGTGCATCGGTAAGCGGCACCAGCTCTTTGTGGTCCATTTTTGCAGGATCAGGCACGCGGTAATCCAGCAAAAAGGCAGTTATGCCGGCAGCTATCAGTTTTTTACAGGCAGGTATACCTTCTACATCATTAGCCCGGCCAACGTACGAGCCGCCCGAGCATACGATCACCGCTTTGCCATTAGCTTTGGCAGGCGCGTAAACGGTTAATTTTGGTATTTCGGCACCCGGTTTGGCAAAAGGTATTTGCCCCTCGGGATATAGTGGCAGGCTTTGCTGTGCAACACTGCACAGTGCAGAACATAGTAAAGTAAGGGTGAGTAAAAATGGCCTTATATTCATGTTTTATATCGAGTTCAATTGGTTTATAACGATGCTCCAAATTCACCAAATACCCCGCAGGAAATTTTATCAAGCAGGATAAGCTTATCCTTAGGTATCTTGTTAATCACCTTTAATGCTAACTCTTCATCCTCCAAAAAAATGTGGTAGCACTACATAATGCGAATACTTTTCCAGTTTGTTTTCGTTACCCCGGCCCTCCATAAATAAAGTCTATTTTACATAGAGTTGGCCTCTTTCCGAATAAAAAACACGGAGGTGTTAAACATTATACTCATCTTTCCAGTAGGCAGCGGCCTTGCTGTACAGCGCCTGGTTGGCCAAATGCACGCATATAGCCGTTTTAGCCCCGGTATGGATGTTAGAATCTGGCAGTTGGCCGGATTTTACTTTATCATAAAAATCGTTAAGCGCATACCAGGTACCATCTTTTGTAGGTTCGGGCAGGATAGGGGTGCCACCCTCTTTGTTCCAAGTGATGCGGGTGGCGCCGGTTACGCCATCAACCGTTCCTTTTTCTGCCAGCAGGCTTTTTTCGGGGTAGAACATCCCCTGGTCGGTTAATAACGATACAGTACCCTTTGTGCCTTTTATTTTAAACAGGTAGCCATCGCGTGCGTTTCCGCAGGTAGCGCCGAAGTTGCCCACCATACCCTGTTCAGGGTAGCGCAGCAGTACCTGCACGTTATCGTAAGTTTCGCGGCCGTCTTTGTAAACATCAATGCCCCCGGTAGCCTGAAATTCCGAAGGGTGCGTATCAAAGGCCCAGTTAATAAAATCCATTTGGTGCGATAGTAGTTCGGCAACCAAGCCGCCCGAATATTCTTTATACATGCGCCAATTGATCTGCCTCTCCAGCGATGCATCGGGCACCGGCCTGCGCCAGCTGCCATTGCGGTCCCAGCGGCAATCTACCTGGCTTATTTGGCCCAGGTAGCCTTTGTTGATCATTTCTTTAACCCTATAATACAGCGGCGAGTAGCGGTATTGGTGCCCCACTTGTACAACCTGTTTCGGGTGGCTTTTTACCAGTTTCACCAGGTTAAGCGCCTGGGGGATATCGTAGGTCATGGTTTTCTCCAGGTATAGGTGCTTATTGGCTTTAAGGGCATCAGCAGCAATTTGGTAATGCGCATTAAGCGGCACAGAAACCACCACAGCGTCCAGCTCCTTATCGTCAAGCATTTGGCGGTGGTCTTTAAACTGTTTATAGGCTTGGCCTTTTGCATACCTCTGCGCTTCGGCCAGGCGGAAATCCAACACATCGCAAACCGATATCATTTTAAATTTTTCGGGTAAGCGGGTTATCATATCTATAATACCTTTCCCCCTGTCGCCGCAGCCAATAACGCCAATTTTTATAATGCCTGTATCTTCGCCGGCAAAAGCATCCAATTTGCTTATTAAAAGCCCGCCCGCTACTAAACCTGTGTTTTTAACAAATCCCCTGCGATCCATCCTGTTATTTTTTTAAACCTTTAAAACCGGCGGTTACTGTATCTGCAACCGCGCCGTTAGGTTTTTTGTATATAATATATGCGCCAATATCCGTTCTATTCGCCAAAAACCGAAGCGTTTTTTTCAAACCCATTGTAATAAATGCGTTATCATAACCATCGGCCGTTATGCCATCCTGCGCCAAAACGGTAACGCTTATCATTTCGTTTTGGGTGGGGTAGCCTGTTTTTGGGTCGATGATGTGCGATATGGTTTTGCCGTTGGCCTGCAAATGCTTACGGTAATTGCCCGATGTGGTAACGGCCCCGTCGCCGGGCGTGATGAGTTTTCGCAAAGGTTCGGGCCGCATATCGTCGCCATCTATCGCTTCAATGCCAATTACAAAGGGTTCATTGCCGGGCTTCGTGCCCTGTATGCGCAGTTCGCCGCCTATTTCGGCTAAGTAACTATAAACATTGTGGCTTTCGCAAAAATTGCCAAGCAGGTCGGCAGCGTAGCCTTGCGCAATACCGTTAAGGTCTATTTGTACCCCCGGCGTTTTTTTGTGTAGGAAGCTGCCCGTGAGCCAAATCTTATCGCCGCCTACATTTTTTAGAATGGCCTTTACCTGTGCACTATCGGGAAAGTTTGCAGGCTTTTTTACACCAAAGCCCCAGGCATCAACCAGCGGCTTTACGGTAATATCAACCAAGCCATCCGTAGCGCGGTTTATCTCGAGGGCTTTCTTTATCAGCATTATGAAATCCTTATCAATAGTTATTCCTGTAGCTGAACGGTTAAATTGGCAAATGAGGGATGTGGGCCGATACAGCGATACCGAACTATCCAACCTGTTTAACAAACTATCGGTTTGCTGCTGGGTTACCACACTATCTTCGGCATAGTAAGTTACCTGGTAGGTGGTGCCCTGCGCATAACCTGTTATTTGAAACCTCTTTAACTCCAAGTTAGGTTTTGCCGCAGCTAAACAAAAGGCGATAGCGGCGAAACATAGGCCCCAAAAATACTTTGATAGGGTTAGATGCATAACATTGTTGCCTATTGATTTGGAAGGATGTACGGCCCCTTTTTCGTCCAGCCTATTTTCAGGTTGGATAGATACCACGATTTCCCCTTATCATTATTGCCCTGGTAAAACAAATAAGTTTGCCCGTCTTCGTCCTCAAAAATGCAGGGATGCCCCGATTCGCTGGTGTTCCAGCTTCCCGGTGCGCCGTTGGCAAGGAAGGGTTTATCTGATACGCGCTTCCAACTAATGCCATCCTTACTTTCGGCTACGCCTATTTGCTGCGGCACGTTATTGTAACTGCCAGCGTAAAACATGTATAGCTTATTGTTGCGTTTAATAACACTGGCACCTTCTATACATTGCCCCTCCCAATCTAAAGCCGGGTAGAGGATAGAATTATCACTCGCCTGCTTCCAATCCTCGCGGCCGAAATTGCTGCCGGCTTTGGCGGTAGCTACGCCTTGTTTCTGTATCTGCCCTGCCGGGTCGCGGGTGGCGAAGTACAGGAAATACTGTTGCTTGTAAAAATATACCTCGGCATCAATCGCCCGCCCGTTGGTCCAATCGCCTTTGGGCGAAAAAATAGGGTTTGAGGCATCCCGCGTAAAATGCAGCCCATCTGCCGATTGTGCATGGCAAATAGCATCCTTTGGCCCGTTGCCGTAAGTTTGATAAAACAGGTGTACCTGCCCGTCTCTGATCAATGCACCCGGCGCACAAAGCCCTTTTTTCTCATACTCGGCCTCGGGGCTTATTTCGGCAACTTTGTGCCAGTTGTATAAGTCCTTACTTTCGGCTATACCAATGTTCCATCCCTGCATACCATCGGCACTGTTCCTGAAAACCTGTTTAGAGTAATACATCAGGTAGCGGCCCTTAAATTTTACCACCACCGGGTCTTTGGCCACCATAATGCCGGTAGCCGAGGTATCGGTAAAATACATTTTAGGTTTTTGCTGAGCCGAAGTGCGGAAGCCGCATAGCACAGCCAGCAAGAGCAGGTATAATTTAGCCATTGGTATAGATGTATATGGTTAGCAAATTAAGCGTGCGGTGATAATACGCATTTTAATCCGATCTTTCTATAACGCAACGCTAAAGTATCTACACGGCACTTTCCCTTAAGCTCAATTTAGAATGGTTTGGGCATTGATGTGATGGCTGTTTTTTGAGCACCTTGCGCACAGCCCGATGATACCTTATTTCACTATAAAGATTGCCGGGCCGTTGTGGTTAAACTGCAAATCACCTTCGGCTGTAGCTTTTATAACCCGGTTTTTATTGTTGATAGCAACTGTATATTCCCTCCCGGGCGACATGCCTGTGAGTTTAAAGGTGTAAAGCCCCGTCGAGGCGACTTTCCAGCTAACCGAATCGTTATCCCAACGGTTCACGTTCAGCTTAATTTCAATGCCATTTTTCGATAGCAATTCTAACCGGTGCTCTTCCTTATTTTGGTGGTAGTATGTGAGTTTGTTGCCGTTTTTAGCCACACCAAAACCTTCGTTTGCCGAAACATTGAAACCTTTTGCACTGATGCGGTAATTATTCGTGCTTAAGGCGATGTGGTATTCGGTGCCTCGTAACGTGTAGTTAAATGCTGTGCCGTTAAGCGAAGCCACCATGTTAGGCTCAATACCCATGCGGTTCCATTTTGGGCGGATGCCGTAGATATCGCGGTAAAGCGCAGTAATAGAAGTGCATATGCCCGAAAGGATATCATCGCCCTGGCCCAGTTGTGTTACCCGGCTGTAGCGTTGCGACGATAGCCCATCTTTATTGTACTGCTTCAGGATGTTGTTGATGTACTTCAAAGCTATGGCTTTATCGTAACCCACGTAAGCTCGTATGCCCAGATAACCCCATGTCGGGAATATATCGCCATTCTCGTATTTAGGGAAGGGCCAGTTTCCGCTTTGCACTTCTTCGCGCTTGAACGATTCGAAGCAGAGCGGCCAGTGGAAAAGGTTTTCGGCAACGGTACGCTGCTCTATCTGACCGAGCACTTGTTCGATTCTTTTAGGATCGTCGCAAAGGCCGAAGGCAATGGCGGCAAAATTAACGGGCGTTACCAGGTTGTCGCCATGCACGCTGCCATCATTATCGCGCCAGTAAACGTATTGTTTTTTAGCTGCCGACCAAAAACCGCCTTCCTCAACAGGTTTATTAAAGGCCGTTTTAAGCTTCAGGGCAACCGACTTGTAGTAACCTGATTTTTGCGAATCGCCCATTACCCTTTCGCACTCGGCCCAAAGGGTGAGCGCCTCGTACATTTGGGCGTTTACAAAAGCATTTTCATAACTGGCCCATACAATATCCAGCCAGTCGCTGGCCTTGTGCTCGGCAATGTTATTGTTCATCATCTCGAAAATGCCGTTACCATTCGCATCACGTTTAATGAGCCACGCAAGCGCTTTCTCTGCGCTTTCGCGATGTGTGCGAAGCCAGTTAACATCGCCGGTGATATCAAATTGTTCGCTCAGGTTAATGATGTAACCCGTTTGCGAATCGATGGTGTAGCCCCACATGGCCTCGTAATAGCCGGTTTTGGGGTTGTAGGTGCCCGGTATCTC
Source organism: Mucilaginibacter pedocola (assembly GCF_002013915.1). Classification (GTDB taxonomy): domain Bacteria; phylum Bacteroidota; class Bacteroidia; order Sphingobacteriales; family Sphingobacteriaceae; genus Mucilaginibacter; species Mucilaginibacter pedocola. The sequence goes on along the minus strand of NZ_MBTF01000038.1, from coordinate 120,076 downwards.
ATCGCCGGCCGCGTTATGCCAGCGGGATAGTACCCTGCCGTCGGGCAGCATGGCCTCATCGCGTTCCTGGTTAAGGGTTGCCGAGAAGTTGCGGGTGTAATTTGGGTCGTTTATGGCCATGCCAACCTGCGCAAAAAATGGCTCGTGCAGGCATTTCCAGTTGGTGGTCCAGCCGTTGCCCCCCACAATATTATTATCAACCACGCCATACCTGCCGGTGGTATTCAGCAGCTCGCGTACGGCGGCGGCATCAATACCGGGTAAGTTCCCGCGCGAGTACTTCTCAAAATAGTTTACATAACTTAACGACAGGTGCATGCTCATCCCGCCCTTTTTTACCTGGCCTGGCGCAAATACATCTGTTTTTTGAGATACGAACCTGCTCTGATCATAACGTTGCCGCAGGGGCGTAGTGGTGGCAAGCTGGGTGAAAGTGAACTCGCCGTTTGGCCCCTGCGAATATTTTGATGCTGCGAATTGCCCTTGCCCGGCGTTGGCTTTAATAGCCAAACCATCGCCCGATGATGCATCCCAGAAAGTTACCCCCGCGGTATGTACACCGTAGGTATCGCCAACGGCTTTCAGGTATTTGCACCAAACCATACCGCCGTTATCCATAATACCGCCCTTCCAGGTATTCATGTCCGCAAAATTCCATTTGGGGAATGCCATATCATTCGGCTTAGCATTCTTGTCGTAATTTCTGTTTATCACCCAATCTACAGTATTGCCATTGAGTTTAAATAGCCAGGTTTCGGTTATAGTTAAATCAACATCGCCGTATTTTATACCGCTTATGGTAATGGCGTTCTTACTTTCGGAGACTTGTATCGATGCTGTATTGAGGGATGTGGCGCTGCCAATACCACTGTATATGCCCAATGGCGATAGCTTGTTTTTGCCTTTTACAAACAGCTGTTTTACAACACAGCCTTTGGTGTAATCTATTATCAGCTTAAGGCTCCCGTCTGCGCCCGTTATAGCAATGGTATGGTTGGTTTTGTTATGGATGATATTCCCGGTAGCCGCCTGCGAGTTTTTGGGCAGCAGGGCAATGACGAATATTATAGACAGGCAAAACTTGAAGCGCGAAAGCATAACGGATGGTTACTTGGTTAGATAAATTGGAGTTGCATGCCAAATATTGGTAAAAAACGGATAGCTGCGTAATAGTTAGCAAATCCTTTAAGTTTTCGGTCAAAAAGTGTAAATGCATTTTATATACATTGCGGCAAAAGTAGCTTGTTATGGAAGTTTTAATATTAGCTCCCCAATGGGGTTTTGAGCACCTGCCCGCAGAAGAATTTATTATTAAAATAAAGGATGCAGGTTTTGATGGTATAGATACCTGGATGCCGGAGGATGAGCAGGAGCGAAAGGAATTTGTTAAGCTGATAGAACAGTACAAGTTACCCATAGTGAGCCATCAGCACCAGGCGAAGGGCAACAACATCAACGAGTTTTGCCGTTCTTTCGAATATTACCTGAATATTTCGATGGAGTGCAACCCCATACTCATCAACTCCCATTCGGGCAGGGATTATTTTAGTTTAGACGACCAATTGCGGGTGATAGACGTGGCCGAAGAATTTTCGGTAAAGAACAACATCCGCGTAGTGCACGAAACGCACAGGGGGCGGCTGGGTTACAGCCCTTACAATGCGGCTGAATTATTTAAACATCGCCCCGGGATGAAAATTACTGCCGACCTATCGCACTGGGTTTGCGTTACCGAAAGCTACCTGGAACATTGCCCCGATATTGTAAACGAAGCATTGAACCGTGCCGAACATATGCATGCCCGTGTAGGGCACACCCAGGGCCCGCAAGTGCCCGACCCTCGCGTGGTCGAGTGGCAACAAGCCACCGATATTTTTATGAATTGGTGGGAGAGGGTCATCGATATTAAACGACAAGCGGGTTACAAAACCTTTACCATCACCACCGAATTTGGCCCGCCACCCTACATGGTAAAGCTGCCCGGTACCGGGGAACCTATTGCCAACCAGTTCGATATCAATTGCTTTATGAAAGATATCATCCGTAACACCATAGTTTAAAATTCGTCGTACGCTATTTGTGCGGGTTTAACGCCTAAGCCGGCCAGCATTTTGGTGCAGGCTTTTATCATCATTGGCGGGCCACACAAGTAAAATTCTACCTGGCTAAGGTCGTGGTGCAACTTCAGGTAATTATCGCGCGCCACCTCGTGGATGAACCCGCGGTAACCATCCCATTCCTCAGTTTCCAATGCATCAGACAGGGCGGGCTGAAAATGGAAGTTAGCGTGTTCTGCCTCCAACCGACGGAAGTAGCCGGTATAAAAAAGTTCCTGTCCCGAGCGTGCGCCGTACCAATATGTGATCTTCCGGTCGGAAGCGCTATTGTCTAACAGGTGTGTTAAGTGGGCACGTATAGGAGCCATGCCGGCGCCGCCGCCAATATAAACCATTTCTTTTTCGGTAGGCTTAATGTGAAAATCGCCGTAGGGGCCGTAAGCGGTTACCGTATCGCCGGGCTTGAGGTTAAAAACATAACTTGAGCCTACGCCGGGTAAACACTCTTGCCCCGGGGGCGGCATAGCTATGCGCACGTTGAAGGTAAGCTGCCTGTCGGTTTTGCAATTGCCTGCCAATGAGTAATTATTCCTGCGGATATGCGACGAGTTTTGGCAGTTTAAACCGAATAGCCGCTGCGCCTCCCAAACCTGCCGGTAGGGGGCGGGGATATCCCACTGGCTGAAGTTGATTTCGGCGTATTGCGGTATTTCTATCTGCATATAGTCGCCCGGCCTAAAGTTTATTTTCTCCCCGTCTTCCATCGGTTCCAAAACCAGTTCTTTTATAAAGGTGGCTACGTTTTGGTTAGATACAACGCGCAGTTTATAGGCTCTTTCAATTTCCTTAGCGCCACCCGCATTTTTAAGATTCAACCACAATTCGCCCGAAACCTCTTTTACGGGATAAGTAGCAAGCCCGCGGCAAATAGGTGCCCTTGCGGGGGAGCCATCGTGCAGGTTAAAACGCCCGTTGTGTTTGGGGCATTCTATAATGCCACCCTTTACCAAACCTTCGCTAAGGTGTGTATTGCCATGGGTGCAAATACCATCGGTAGCGTATAGCTGGCTTTTGGCATCGCGGTAGACGGCAAATGTTTTGTTATCATGATCGAACCGCAGAACATCTTCATTATCCAACAGGTCGGCTGCGCCTATCTTTAGCCAGCCTTCATTACCAATTGAGGCGGATGATACGATAACATTGCCGCGGCTGCTTTCGCTTGCCAGCGGTAACTCGCGCTTTACATGGTAGCCGGGTTCTTTCTGCTGCCGCAATAGCGTTGGTAGTATCTCGCGCCAGGCCGATAGGATAGAGGGGTAAACCGGCGGGCAATCATTCTTAACCAACTGATGTAATTTAGGCAAAGCATGGTAGGGCACCAACGGAAACATGTGGTGCTCTACGTGATAGTTCATGTTCCAGTAAATAAACCGGCTAATGGGGTTCATGTAAACGGTGCGGCAGTTTAAGCGATGGTCCAGCACGTTCTCGGCAAGGCCCGCATGCTGGGTAGTGTTGTGCACTATCATTAACCAGGTACCGAAAAATTGCGGCAGGATGAATAAAAATATGGGCACCCAGCTATGGAAAGCAATGGCGCTAATAATAAACAACACGTATAGCCCAAGGCTGATGCGCGCGTTGCGGTATACCCGGTTGTATTCGGTATCAGGCACGTAGGTTTTCTCGGCGGCGCTCATGTTGCCAAAGGCGTGGCGTATCAAGCCGCTATAATAGGCCTGGTAGGTCTGTATGTTAAATACCGATAATACAAGGCTCAGCAGATTTGGAGGGCGGGGGACCTGTATCTCGGGGTCGCGGCCTACAATGATGGTATCGCTATGGTGGCGTATATGGCTCCAGCGCCACACTACCGATTCGCGCATCACCATGAACGAGGCTACCTCATAAACCAGATTATTCAGCCGGTCGGTTTTAAAGGCGGTGCCATGCCCGCATTCGTGCCAGCGCGAATCGGAACTGGTGCCATAAAAAACGGCATAGATGAGGTAGGGGATAATGGCCCAGTACGTTCCCCAAAGCCAGATGGTAGCTACTGCGGTTATCGCCAATACAGCAAACAGCAGCAGGGTATCGCGGATAGCGGGGCCATCGCGCCGGGCAAGCAGGCTACGCATAGTTTTATGTGGTACGGGGCTTTGGTACCAATCGGCCTCGGCCAGCCCAAGGGCTAACGCGCGTTCGGCGCTTGCTCCGGTTAACGAATAATCGATCTTCTCAACGGCGTTATATTCCATTGTTTGGGTTGCCATAATAAATAAATGTTGTAAAGCTTTAGTGCGCCCGCGGATGCTGAACAGAACCGGAAGGGGGCTAAGGTTATAATTTGGCCTTCTAAATTTAGTGCTAAAGAACAAGTTTTACACGCCGCGCGATTGCAGAAATTGAGAAAAGATTTTAGCAATTTGATATGCATGTTGCTGGCCTGTATTTAAATGAACATATCAGCCGTTTCCCCCGGCTTTAGTAAATATTTGCTTTGTTGTTTTAATTGGCAACCTATACTATCCCAAATATGCCTTAGATTGTTGTTGATACACTAAGGTTTGTATTTTTGAATGTAATTTATTGTTTATTAATTGTTTGTGGTTTTGTATTGCCGTTGGTTTAGGGTGTTGGTTACACGGAAAAGTGAATATCCTGTCAAAAAGCTTACATCAAAGGTCAAAATGTGCAACAGGGTTTTTCCGGCGCCAAATACTTTCGTATCGTCATCACTGTGCAGTTGAAATTGCAATAAGCTGCCACAGGATGATTACCAGTATAACCAATTATTTACCCCTGCATCCAATTGCAAAATACTTCCGGTGATCAAGCGCTTGATGCATCTGTTGTTTTCTGCTGCCGGATGTTTAAAGCCTTCATCAATGAGAAAAATAACAGCACTAAAAACACTCCATAAAAAACGGGCCGTGTAAAAAATAAACCCGGTACGTCCGCAATTGCGCAGCATTAATGCCCGCGGTTGCAGAACTACAAACAACAATTATTAACCCAATAAGTAATGCCCTCAAAAGAGGCAATTGCACAAACTCGCCCATATATGAAAAGATATTTACTAAAAAGCGTTCATCGCTTTGTTTGCATAGGGGTGTTGGCTTTATTGTTTATACTTAAAGCACAGGCCCAGCAAACTATCAATGTAACAGGTGTGGTTACCGAGCAGGCCACCGGCAAGCCCCTGCCCGGTGTTACCGTTAAGGTAAAAGGCACCACTAACGGCATCGTAACCGATGTGAACGGTGGCTATAAGCTCACCGTACCCCAGGATGCCGTATTACAATATTCCTTCATCGGTTTTGAGCCCATAGAAAGAACAGCCGCCGCCCGTGCCGACGTACAGTTGGTAGCGAAACAAGGCTCGCTGAACGAGGTGGTAGTAGTAGGGTACGGTACCCGTAAAAAAGCTACCCTCACCGGTTCCATAGCTTCGGTAAAGGGTTCGGAGGTTGCCAAATCGCCGGCAGGCAACGTGTCTAACTCGCTGGCCGGCCGCTTACCCGGTTTAGTTGCCGTAACCCGCACCGGCGAACCCGGTAACGATGGCTCTACCCTGCGTATACGCGGTGCCAATACCCTTGGCGATAACTCGCCGCTGGTGGTTATTGATGGTATAGCCAACCGTAACCTGGAGCGTTTGGACCCTTCCACAATCGAATCGGTTACGGTTCTGAAAGATGCCTCGGCAGCTATTTACGGTGCGCAGGCCGCCAACGGTGTTATATTGGTTACCACCAAACGCGGTACCAGCGGCAAACCTACTATTCAGCTTAATTTGAACCAGGGTTGGAACACACCAACCGTATTGCCTAAAATGGCCGACGCGCCGCTTTATGCACAATTACAGAACGAAATTTCGGAAGCTTACCACCCGGGCAGCCCGCTACCTTACTCGGCAGAGGATATAGAGAAATATGCCAACGGCAGCGACCCATGGGGCCACCCCAATACCGATTGGTTTAAAGAAACCATTAAAAGTAATTCGCCGCAGCGCTATGGCAACCTTACCCTTTCGGGCGGGTCGGATGCGGTAAAATACTTCACATCACTGGGCTCTAACTTTACCGATGGGATGTTCCGTAACAGTAATATCAATTATTCGCAAACCAACTTTCAGAGTAATTTAGATGCACGCGTATCAAAAGATATCCGCCTGAGCTTTGATATTACCGGCAGGCAGGAGAACCGTAATTACTCAGGCGGTGGTAATAACGGCGGTAGTACCGATGCAGCGCAGAACATTTTTTGGGCCTTGAACAGGGCTTTCCCTACAACACCTGCCTATTGGCCAAACGGCCTGCCCGGCCCGGCTATTGAGTACGGCGCCAACCCGGTGGTACTGGTAACCGATAAAACAGGTTACACCCACCAGCGCGATTACGTTTTCCAGAGCAACATGCGGTTGGTGATCAATATACCATGGGTGCAGGGCCTATCGCTAACCGGTAACGCCGCGGTTGATAAAACTTTTGTGCAATACAAGCAATTCCGCAAACCATGGAATTTATATACCTGGGATAAAGTTACCTATGATGCAAATAACCAGCCCCTGTTACTGGCCAGCAAAAGCGGTAACACCGACCCGCGCGTATATCAATCGAGCAACGTAGTGGGCCTTACTACCTTAAACGCATTGCTGAACTACGACCGCGCCTTTGGCAAACACGACCTAAAGGTGCTGGCCGCCACCGAGCGCATCAGCGGCGATAATATGTATTTCTGGGCGTTCAGGCGCAACTATACCAGCGATATACTGCCCGAACTGGACTTGGGCAGCAACGCCCTTAAAGATAATGGTGGCAACTCGGGCGTGACCCGCAGGCTCGATTATTTTGGCCGCGTTAGCTACGCCTACGATTCTAAGTACCTGGCCGAATTTGTTTGGCGTTACGATGGCTCGTACATATTCGACCCTAATGGCCAGCAGTTCGGTTTCTTCCCCGGCGTTTCGTTGGGTTACCGTATCTCTAACGAGAAATTCTGGAAAGAGAACCTATCATTCATCAACGAGTTTAAGCTGCGCGGGTCATGGGGCCGCACCGGTAACGACCGTATTGGCCCATACCAATACATGACCACCTACGGCTACAACGGCGCCTATGTGTTTAACCAGAGCACCGTACAGCAAACGCTTACCGCCTTACGCATACCTAACGCAGGTGTTACCTGGGAGGTGGCCAATCAATCCAACATCGGTTTAGATGCCCAATTGCTGGATGGTAAAATAACCATCAGCGGCGATTATTTTTATAACCTGCGCTCTAACATCCTGGCTTACCGCAATGCGTCGGTACCGGGCTCGGCAGGGCTTTCCCTTCCGCAGGAAAATATAGGCAAGGTGGTTAACAAAGGTTTCGAGTTGCAAATTGGTTACCAAAACCGCGCCGGCGACTTTGTGTACAGCGTATCGGCAAACGGCGCTTACTCTAAAAACCACATCCAATACTGGGACGAAACACCCGGCGTACCCGATTACCAGCGCTCTACCGGCAGCCAAATGAACGCCAATTTATACTACCAGTCCATGGGCGTGTTTAAAGACCAGGCAGCTGTTGATGCCTATCCGCACTGGCCTGGTGCCCGCCCCGGCGATATCATTTTTAAGGATGTTAACAACGACGGTGTGATAAACGGCCTCGACCAGGTGCGCAGCAAAAAAACATCTATCCCTACGTTTACAGGCGGGCTTAACATTAACCTGCAATACAAAAACTTCGATGCCAGCATACTGTTCCAGGGAGCAGCAGGGGCAGAGCGTGCTTACACGGCGTTTTCAGGCGGCCCGGGTGTAGGTAACTTTATGTATAACCTGATAAAAGACCGCTGGACACCGCAGAACCCAAGCTCTACCAACCCGCGCGCCTGGGAACGCGGTGGTGCCTACTGGATGACCGATGGTATGCCTAACAATACCTATTTCGTGCGCAGCAGCGATTACCTTAGGCTGAAGAACTTCGAGTTGGGGTACACGCTGTCGTCCTCTATTAGCAAACGTATGGGTATACAAACTATGCGTGTATTTGCAAGCGGCCTGAATATGCTAACCTTCACCAAAATGAAGGATTTCGACCCCGAATCGCCGGATACTGCTCCGGGTTCTATCTGGGTGAACAGCCAGGTTTACCCGCTCAATAAAACAATAAATGTGGGCTTATCAGTAACCTTTTAAATCAAGGAAAAATGAAACGTAATCAAATCAAAATAATAGGTACGTCGGTGCTTTTCACGGCACTGTCGCTGGGTTCCTGCAAGAAAGAATTTTTGGATACCAAACCCTCTACGCAATTCGCCGAATCGGATGTATGGTCGGACCCTAACCTGGTGCAGCTGAATATCAACAGCATTTATAACCAAAACCCCTGGAACTTTTACCTTACATCGCTATCTGTTGATGAGGCCCGCTCTTACGATGGCGGCGCCGACTACAACATGAGCAATATGCTGTTATCTCCTGATAACGCCGGCTGGGGCGACTGGAACGGCAAGTACCGCGCTATACGCGATTGCAATGTGTTTTTAGAGAATATAGATAAACTGCCCGATAACCCATCGCTTACCGATGGTGTAACCTTAAAGAACAGGCTAAAAGGCGAGGCTATATTTTTACGCGCCTGGTATTACCAAATGCTGGTAAGCTATTTTGGCGGCGTGCCGCTGGTAACCAAATCATACGTGCTGACGGATGATTTTGCTGCACAACGAAACACTTATGAAGAGTGCGTTAAATTCATCAGCGAGCAATGCGACCAGGCAGCGGCCTTGTTACCAACTACTAACTCGGGCGATAGCAAGGGTAGGGCCACCAAAGGCGCGGCGCTGGCGCTAAAATCGAGAGCCTTACTGTATGCCGCCAGCGAATTACATTACCAGGGTAAGTTCTCGGGTTTTTCTAATCCTGAATTATTGGGCTACACCGGTGGCGATAAGAACCAGCGCTGGCAGGCAGCTAAAGATGCGGCTAAAGCGGTGATAGACCTTGGTGTTTACAGCCTTTATCAGCCAACCCCGGCAACGCCGGCGCAGGCCACCCAAAATTACGAGGACCTGTTTACCTCAAAGGAGAGCAGCGAGGATATCTTCATCAGGTATTTCAGCGTAGCCGCAAATTTAGGTGCCGATTTTTGGACAGTGTTCCCCAATGGTTTCGGCGGTATAGAGTATAACGGTGCAACCAGCGAAACCGTTGATGCTTACGAAATGGCTGATGGAACAACATTTTCGCGAAGCAATGCTGCACAAAACCTGGAGCCATACAAAAACCGCGATCCACGCTTTTATGCCACTATTTTGTATGAAGGTGCAAAATTCCGCCCAAGGGCATCAAACCTTGTAGGGACCGACCCGGTAGGCGTGCTGCAGGTGGGTACCTGGGAAAAATGGGATGCATCTGCCGGTAAGGTAACTTATGTATATGGTTTAGATAGCCGCAATAGTGCCGTTTATGGCGGTGGTTATAACAACACCGGTACCTCTATGCTGAAGTTCATCAACCGCAAAACCGATATGTATGTGAACCACCAGGACGACCTTACCTGGCGCTACATCCGTTACTCGGAAATTATACTGAACTATGCAGAGGCTTGTATAGAATTGGGTCAGGATGCCGAGGCGCGTACCTACATGAACATGATAAGGAAAAGGGCGGGCATGCCTGATGTTACAGAATCCGGCGATGCTTTGAAAAAACGCTACCAAAACGAAAGGCGCATTGAGATGCTTTTTGAGAACCAGCGCTTTTTTGATGTGCGCAGGTGGATGATCGGTGCCGATGCGTACCATAATATGCACGGGGTGGATGTGGTTTACAAACTAAACCCCGATAAAACCACGGCTACTATCCCTACCGTAACCCCGGTACAAATAACAACGGGCACATGGGATCCGAAAGCCTACTTTATGCCAATAGCACGATCTGAAATGAACAAGAACGCTAAGCTGGTACAAAACCCGGGGTATAATTAATCCCCGGTACTTCTAATGCAATGCGGCCGGTTTGTTGGTTAACCGGCCGCTTTTTTATGTTTTAGATCGGGCGCGCCATAGGTGCGTAATGTTGGTAGCTTATAATTAATCACAAAGTATCGCGCCGCCAGGTGCGAAACTATTTGTCCAAAGTACCCGCATTCTTAGCGAAACTCTTCCGGAACTCCAACGGTGTGAGCTTTGTTTTTTCTTTAAAGAGGTTAGAGAAGTACTGAGTGGATTCGAAGTTCAACGAAAACGCTATCTCTTTTACCGAGCGTGTGCTGTTCACTAATTCTTCCTTCGCTTTTTCCAGTTTAAGCTGTATTTGGTATTGTATGGGCGCCATGCCGGTATAACCCTTAAAAAGTTTACGGAAGCGCGAGTAACTGATATGTAATTGGTCGGCAATGTCGTTGGGGCAGAGTTTGCTTTCCAGGTTGTCCCTGATGATGGAGCGGGCGCGGTTGATAATGTTCTCCACATCATCCTGCCCGAAGGATTTTTGTTTGGATGAATTGTATATCTGCCCCAAAAGATAAATGGCGGCACCCGATACCAGCGGTTGGTAGGCAGGTTTTTCTTTATCTATAATTTCTATTACCTCGTTAAAAAGGCTTATCATGTTTTGGTTATAGCCAACGTTAACCACGGGGTGTTCCGGGTCAAAAAACTCCTTATCTACCAAATTGGCCATAAATGCGCCCTGGTAGCCTATCCAGTATTCTTTCCAACCTGTTTTTAAGTTAGGGCGATAACGGTGCCTTACGTTTGGGAATATAGCTATTACCGATCCGCTCGTGATAGGGATATCGCCGGTGGCCTGGCTGTTGAATACGCCGCTACCCTCGGTTACATATACCAGCGAATACTCTTGCAGTACCCGCCCATTCTCCCAGCTAAAGGTATGGTGCTTGGGGTGTTCGGCATCGGGGTATTGCCCGCCGGGGGCATATTCCTGGTAACCTGCATGCAAAACCTGCAAGCCCCAGTTTTCGTCCTGCGCCGAGATGGGGAGGTATTTATAAAAATTCTTCATCACAATTATTTATAACCGATAACCCTAATATCGAAGAAATTTTGCCGGTAACGCCCAAATAGCAAAAAACGAACAACTAAGATCAAATTCTTCACACATAACTGCACTTTTGTAGCCCAAAACCTCTCTTACATAGCGGACAAAAAGTATTTTTCTAATATCAAAAAACACACTTTTTAAACGGATAGGCATGGTATATTTAAAAATTATTAGACCAATATACCAATAAGCTAAAACGTTTTATAAATAATTAGGCTGCTATTGTGCGCGCCCAATTCTTATCGATATGAGAAAGAACCTATACCTGCCATTAAACATAACTCTTGCCGTGTTATTGTGTTTTAACATAGCCGCTTTTGGCCAAACCGCTTCGTCAAAATATCGATGGGGCAAAAGTGCTTATATCTCGGTAACCACAAAAACGCTTGATGGCGTGAAGCCATTAGCGCAATGGATATGGGATTCGGGAGAGCCTAACCCGCGCAATTATTATTTGCTGGCGCGAAAAGCCTTTAAGTTGGATAGGCTTCCCACCAGTGCCATAGCCTATATATCTGCCTTTGCTTATGCCGATGTTTATATCAACGGCAAGCTTTTCGAACGTTGCCCGGTAAACAGCGACCCTGAATACCAGAATTACGATAAATTCGACATTGCTGCTTACCTGAAGAAAGGCGACAACACCATAACTGCTGTTGTGCAAAACTTCGGGGTAGGGCTGCACTCGCAGATGAATGCGCGCGGCGGGTTCTTTTTTCAGTGTAAACTGAGCTACCCTGATAAGTCGATAGATATTTTGAGCGACAACACCTGGAAAGTTACACAGGCCAAAGCATGGGATACCCAAACTGCCTTTAGAGATACCAACGCCCACCTGATAGGTTTTTTAGAAAAGTTCGACGCACGGCTGTGGCCGCAAAATTGGGAAAGCCCAGCTTTCAACGATGCTGCTTGGGAGAACGCCACTATAATAGGTGTGCCGCCCGTTGCGCCATGGAATGGTATTACCGTAATTGAACGCCCGCGCCTCAGCCGAAAAATTGTAAAACCGGTAAAGCAATGGCGAAGCGGGAATAAACTGGTTTACGACTTTGGTGTGGAGATAGCGGGCTACCCGCAATTTACCATCAACTCAAAAACAGAGGGTGTTGAGTTAGAGATAGGGACGGGAGAGCGGTTGGATAAAGATGGTGCACCCTTGCTTCGGGTTAGCAGCGACCATTCGGAACGCTACATCACTCGCAAAGGGCTACAAAGCTGGCGGCCGTATACCTGGAGCGGGTTCAGGTATTTTTCCATAGATGCCAATAAGGATGTTGAGGTGGTAAATGTAGACGCCGAGTTCGCCTGTTACGATTATGAGATGGAGAGCACCTTTGCCTGTTCGGATACACTGCTGAATAAGTTTTGGGAAGTTGGCCGCCATACCATGCGCATCAATTCGATAGATACTTACCAGGACCCTTGGCGAGAGCATACGCAATACATTGCCGGCGATTCGCGGTATATGCAGCTATTCGGCAATTATGCTTTTGGCAAAAGTTCAAGGTTGTTGTCGGCATACAACCTGCTTTCGGGGGCGCAGTCGCAGCGCTGGCGCGATGATGGTGCTGTGCGCAGCCGCTACCCAACGGATTATTTTATGCAGCCCGGCAGTTCGGTTTATTTGGTGGATTATCAACTGGAGTGGGCGCTGATGATGCGCGAGTACTTCCTGTACTACGGCCGCGACGAGCGCATTGAAGCGCTTTACCCCATCCTCAAGAAGGCCATGGCTTATTACCGCCAGTTTATTGACGCTAAAACGGGCTTGCTGGCCAACTTACCCGGCTGGATAGTTTTAGATTGGCCCAGCACTTACCCCATTGAGCAAAAGAAAATTATAACCGGTACCAATTGCCTGTATTACGGCGCCCTTAACGCCGCGGCAGAAATGGCGGCCGATTTTGGCCACGACCCTAAACAAGCCGAAGAATGGAGGCAGCAGGCAGCAAAAATTAAAGAAGGGATCAATACCTACCTATGGTCGGCAAAGGATGGGGCTTATTTGGATAGTTACGGGGGAGCCAAAATTCAGCAGCAATCGCAGGTTTACGCTATGGAATACGGCTTGGCCGATAAGGCAAAAGAAAGCAGCATGACAAACGTAATAACCGCAGCAGGCAAAGCCAGCGAACAATCATTTGCCTATCGGGTGCTAAAGGCAATGTTCGCCCACGGGCAGGAGCAGTGGGCGCTTGACTATATGCGCAAAAACTGGGGTGCACAAATGAAACTATCATCTTTCAACGGTGCATGGCACGAGGGCTGGGACCTTGATTGGGGCTCAACTTCGCACGCCTGGTCGTCGGGGCCTACGGCCTTGTTAACCGAAAAGATAGTGGGGATAGAGCCTACCGGCGATGGCTGGAAAACAGTCAATGTTAAACCTGTTATCGGTGATCTGCAATGGGCCAAAGGCACCGTGAGCACCGTTTTGGGTAATATTGCTGCCGAATGGCATAAAACAGGCGCAAGGCATTTTACGTTGAAGCTTAATGTACCAACCGGAACCTCCGCAACCGTTTATTTGCCAACAACAAAACGAAAAACGGTAAGAGTAAATGGCAAAATGGTACAAAGTAAATCTGCCTATGGTTTGCATAACTCGGAAAACAATGATACCGTGTTAACCATAAAGGCTGGTGTTTATCTGTTTGATTGTGAAATGTAGCACGCGCTTCTTTTAGGTAGGGAATATATAAACTGTTGGTTTATAGAGAATTGATTTTTTTGAAATGTTAAACTAAAGCTGTTTAAACTTCGACTTCAAAGGCGGTATATAACTCGCGGTTGCACACTTTTAGCGCCGATGCAATTACCTGGTGCATATCGTAATATTTGTATTCGGCAAGCCTGCCGCCAAAAACAACATTATGGTTTTGCGCAGCCATTGTTTGGTATTTTTTTAAAATGGCATTGTTGCGGTCATCGTTAATAGGGTAGTAGGGCTCAACGTTTTTATCGGCCATTACCGGATACTCGCGGGTTATAACGGTTTTACTTTGCCTGCCAAACTCAAAATGTTTGTGCTCTACAATCCGGGTGAATTTACTTTTGGGGTCGCAGTAATTAACCACCGCATTTCCCTGGAAGTTTTCCATATCCAACACTTCAGTTTTAAACTGCAGGCTGCGGTATTCTAAATGCCCGTGCGAATGATCAAAATAGGCATCAATGGCACCGGTGTAAATTACTTTTTTGGCAAGCGCGGTAAGTTCATACCTGTTGGTGTTAAAATCAACGCCTGTTTTGAAGTCGATGCCGGCCAATAGTTTGGCTACGAGTTTGTTGTAGCCGCCTACAGGCACGCCCTGGTAGGTGTCGTCGAAATAGCAATTGTCGTAATTATACCTTACGGGCAATCTTTTTATGATGGAAGCAGGCAGCCGTGTAGCATCCCTTCCCCATTGTTTTTCGGTATAATGCCTTATCAGTTTTTCATAAATTTCGGGCCCTACCATTAGCAATGCCTGCTCTTGTAAGTTGCCGGCTTTTTTAAACGGAAGTTTACTTATTTGATCGCTAATTTTTTGCCTGGCCTCCGTTGGCGAAGTAATTTTCCAAAACTGGTAAAATGTATTCATGTTTATGGGCAGGTTAAACAACTCGCCATAATAGTTAGCCAGCGGGCTATTGGTGAACCTGTTAAACGTGGTAAATTGATTTACATAGTCCCAAATGCGTTTGCTATTGGTATGAAAAATATGCGGGCCATAAACATGCACATTTATATCGGCTATGTTTTCGCAGTATACGTTCCCGCCAAGGTGATTGCGCTTATCAATCACCAGGCATTTTTTACCGGCCCGGGTTGCTTCATATGCAAACACGGCCCCAAATAAGCCCGACCCCACTATCAGGTAATCGTAATGAGGGTTAGTAGCTGCCATTTGCATAAGTATGATGTAAAGCCTTGTTACTTTGCTTGCCGGCTATTATTTTATTGAAGAATGCGATAAGGCCCGGTACATGGTGGTCAAACGAAAACTCATCGCGGTGGTGCCATACATTGTTTGCCAGTCGGCGCATCAATGCACTATCTGTTAGTAGCTGCGCGGCATGCTCAAAGCTATCGTACAAAACACCTATATCATACCTTTGCAACAGCGCCTGCGAAGCTACTATGTGCCCGTTGTTGTTAAACTGAAGCATGGGCAGCCCGGCCGCGGCAAGTGTTGTAATGCGGGCCGGCAGGTTTAAATCGTCCCACACGGTTTGCATTAACTCGCCATTGTTTTGGCTTTTGAAATGATGCAGCCAGCCGGCGTTGTATTTAGAAAACTCGCTCACCCAGTTATCAGGTGCACAATTTTCATGAACATGAAAATAGCCCGGGGCGGCTTGCATGCAATCGTTAACCCAATCTTTCCATACATCCTGGTAGTTACCATAAAAATGCACATGTATTTTTTGCCCCGCCAAAACTGCTATATCATCGGGCACAATGCCCATTGGGCGGCCGGGTAGTACGGTATGTATTTGGCCATCAAAATCAGATAATAAGGCCGAACGCGTTCCCTTGAAATAATTATTCTTCGGGAGGTCGCCGTCGAGTATAAGCGTGGTATCATCATTTAGGTTGAGGTAATTACCAAACCAGGCTTTCACCTCGTCATTTATAAATATCTGCCCGTCTGACAGGCTGTAAAGAGCCATCAATTGGTTTTGGTGGCCGGCAATTTGGCAAAACGTGGGCCCTTCTTTAAAATGCCATACAAACGGTATATCCGGGTTTTCGGTTAACACCCGGTAGGCAAACGGAACCGTTTCTGAATTTAATAGGGCGTAAATAATATCGGGCTTTATTTTTTTTACCTCTTCAACCCAATTTGCAGGGCTAATGTCGGTTACGTTTCCAAATGGCAGCGGGCCAACAAAGTTTGAGAACATGGGTTTGTCCAACCATAGTCCGTATAATTTATGCCCCTGCTCTTCAAATGCCAAAATACGGTCGGGGTTGTAGGCCAATTCGCCAACAAGCAGTATTTTTAAACCCGATAAAGGTACAGATGCCGCAGGGGTGGTGTAAATTTCCTCTTCGTTATGTATGGTCCCTGTGGGTAATTTAAACCTTATGGGGCCTTTTACCTGGTAGTAACTGCGGTAATAACACAAGCCGCCGCCCAGTTTCTGGTTTATTATTTTATGCCGCTGTTCCGGATGCGCGCACCATTCGCACGTAACTTTACTTGTTGGTGCAAAAATCCCCTTATCCAATAATTTGCTCCAGTACATAGTAAACAGGTCGTGGGTTACCAGTTCATCGCGTTCCACCCAGCGTTCCTGGTTTTTAATGTGGGCTACCTGCGCCAGTTGTAAATAAAAGCCCGGTACCTGCCCATTGGCAAGCAAGGTTTTATTACTTGTTACAGAGCTGTAAGTATGATATTTGATGCCTGTATAAGCCAGCACGCAATTGGGCACTGCGTTTATTTTATCTATAAGGTTTTGCAGGTGTTGGGTGTAATAAAAATCGTCGGACGGGAGGTAGGCGATAAGGTTGTGCGATGCCAGTTTTATGCCCATATTTAAGCAAGCCCCTAAGCCTGCATTTTCACTGTTGCGGTAATATCGTATCTGGGGGTTATTTAAATGATGCTTAATAACGCTTTCGGTATCATCCGGCGATGCATCATTAATAATTATCAACTCCCAATTGGTAAAGGTTTGCAGCAACAAACTTTTTATTGCCCGTAGTATAAATGCCTGGTGCCTGTATGTTGGCATGATGACCGTTACGCCGTTATAAATATCCATATCACTAAAAAATAAGGTGCATCATTTGTTATTAAGGTTTATTACTTCGCGAAATATTTTTTCGCCGAGCGATCCCTTACGTACAGTTACCACTGCATTAGGCCCCAAATTATCGGTAAGCATAGCTGCTGTTTGTGCGTCAAGCGGTTTTGACATTTTTAAATAAGCCCGGAAGTTTTTGCCGGTATTGTTGGAGGGTAGCAGCATTCCCTGTAACAGCGTTGCCGGGGCACTTTTTGCTGTATCAATCAGTTTAAAGCTTATTACCTTACCGTATGGCAGCGGAACGGCTGTTGTTAGCAATAACGAGTCGAAGCCCGCTTTTTGAACCCGATCGTCGGGGCTGATTGTTAACCTGAAACCCGTATTGCCATTAGCTGCGGTGAAAAATCTGCCTATAGAAACCAGCCCTTTTATTGGTGATTTTACAACGTGGGTGCTTTCCCAATCCGTTAAGTTTCGCTTAAATTCATCAACGGCCTTTTCGAGGGTAGCTAAATGTTTGTAATAGGAGCCGGGGCTGCGGTCCGCTTCGTATTTTGCCTGTATAACATGCCACCGTAAATTAAAAAAGGGTTGTTGCATACCCCCGAGCTGCCGTAGCCCAAACATTACCGGCAATTTCGCAAAAGATACCTTATCAATCCCCAGTGCCGAATCGAGCAGGTGTGTGTAATTTTTAATACTGATAACTGATGCGTAGTTGAGCGTATCATTATCTGTTAGGGCGAGCACCTGGTTTTTATGTACCAGCTGGTTTTCTAATACCGTAGGCTGTATTATTTTATATTTAGCAGCGGTTGTTATCGTTGCAGGCACTGTGCCGGGCAAAGCCGTTATTGTTACAGCCACGTCGCGGTTATCATCAATAAAAAAGGTTAGTGCTATTAATACTAAAATGCTAACCAAAATGCCGGTTATGCCATATCTTATGATCAAGGCAGGCGGGGCCTCCATTAGCTCCTGCACCTCATCCGAGTAAATTTCGATGTTGTTTTCCACGGCGTTTTCCATATCAGTTCCCCAATTCGAGTTGGTTTTTTACGAGGTTATAGTAATGGCCCTTTAGGTTGCTTAGCTCATCGTGAGTGCCTTCTTCTACTATCTTTCCTTTATCTATCACCACAATTTTATCCGCATTTTTTACGGTGCTTAGCCTATGTGCTACCACAACTACCGTTTTACCTTTAAAAAACTTATTCAGGTTATCCATAATAACTTTTTCGTTATTGGCATCTAAGGAGTTTGTGGCCTCATCCAGAAATATAAACTGAGGGTTTTTGTATATGGCCCTTGCTATTAGCATGCGTTGTTTTTGGCCCTGACTAATACCATGCCCTGCAGCGCCTATTTGGGTATTGTACCGTAAGGCCAACGATTCTATAAATTCTTTAATATTAGCCATCGTTACAGCGTGCAATAGTTTATCCCGGTCAACAGACTCATCGCTAATGGCTATATTGTTAGCTATGGTATCAGAAAAAATAAAGCTGTCTTGCAAAACGGTGCCGGTATTTTGCCTCCAAACTTTACAATTGATGTGCTCGAAGGGGGCGTCGCCAACCATAATATGCCCCTTTTCGGGTTTATAAAAACCCAATAGCATTTTTAAAAGCGTGGTTTTGCCGCTGCCGCTAACGCCTACAATAGCCGTTACCTTGTTTTCGGGAATAGTTAAACTTACATTGTCGAGCACGGCGGGCGAAGCGGGGCCTTCGTACCTGTAGGTAAGATCGGTTATAGTTATATTTTTTTGTGCCGGAAGTTCGTGAATGGTAAACTCATCAAATTTATCTTCCGTTTCTTCGTGTTTTACTTCGCTGAGCCTTTCCAGGCTTATTTGTGCATCCTGCAACGATTGAGAAAACGATACAAACTGTTCTATAGGGGAGTTTAGTTGCCCTATAATGTATTGGATTGAAAATAGAACCCCTACGGATAATTGCCCCTCGATAACAGACCTGGCGGTGAAGTATGAAATGAATAGGTTTTTGGCGCTATTTATTAAAAATGCGCCTCCCTGTTGGTATTGCCCTATCATTAGGCCCCTTGTGCGTATTTTAAAAAGTTTAACCTGTATGCGCTCCCACTGCCATCTTTTCTGTTTTTCGCAATTGTTAAGTTTTATTTCCTGCATACCGCTAATCATTTCTATCATATTGTTTTGATAGCCGGCACCCTGCACAAAATTCCGGTTGTCTAAATCGCGCCGGTATTTTAAAAAACCAGTTATCCAGGCAACATAAACGGCACTCCCGGTAATGAATATTAAAAAAATCAATGCGTTGTAATACAGCATTATACAGCTGAAAACTATAAAGTTGCCTACTGCAAAAAGTAAGTTGATTGATGTTGATGTAAGAAAACCCTGTATGCGGTTATTATCGTTTACGCGCTGTAAAACATCGCCTGCCAGTTTGCTGTCGAAAAACGATAGGGGCATACGCATTAACCGCGCTAAAAAATCGGTTATAAGGGCTATATCAATACGGGTGGTTAAATGTAAAGTTATCCAGCTTTGAATGTAGGTGACCGATGTTTGGCCAAAAGATAACGTAAGCTGTGCTATCAACAACAGGGTAAGCAGGTTTAGGTTATTTTTGTTAACCCCTTTGTCTATAATCGATTGCGAGATTATCGGGAAAAACAATTGCAGCAGGCTTGCCGTTACAAAGCATAAAATGAGTTGTACAATAAGTTTTTTGAATGGCCGCAGGTAAGCTGCCATATCAAACAAACTGGTGCGTTTTTCAATAACCTCGTCTTCTGCCCGGTAAAATTCGGGTGTAGGCTCTAACACAAGGCAGTGGCCGGTTTCGCGGCCGTTTTTAAGGGTGCTTATCCAGCCGTGCTCAAACTCTTTGTCGTTGTATTTAGTTTTGCCTTTAGCAGGGTCTGCCACATGTATTACAAAGCCTTTACCGCCGGTGTTCTTTTTAGGCGTTATATTATGTACAACTAAAAAATGGTCTAAGTTCCAATGTACAATGCAGGGTAGGGGCACATCGCTGTAAAAACTTTGGGCATCAAGTTTTAACCCAATAGTCCTGAAACCGATATTCTCGGCAGCATCGCTAATTCCAAGTAACGAAGTGCCCCCCTTCGAAATATTTGAACGCTTTTTTATAAACCTGGCCGAATATTTACGCCCATAGTGTTGCGATATCATTCGTAAGCAGGTGGGGCCGCAGTCCATACCGTCAAGTTGTTTATATATGGGGAATGCCTTACTCATTCGGTTTAGTATTTCAGATAGATTGTTTTGTTGGTTGTAAAGTGTTGCCTGTGAGGCTATTTATTTGTATTTGAGCAGGTTATGCAATAATTACCGGCAAGCCGGTAATTATTGTTAGCAGCACGTTAATTAATAATGGTACTTAAATGCAAGAACCAAATACGTTATTTGATCCGTATGCGTACTGGCAGGTTACATTTACGTAATTTTGCCCGCATGGGCCATTAACATGGCAGGCAGTGCCGAGGTATGAGCCCGACGAAGTGTAGCAATTTGATAAATAACCCACGCCGGTTCTTGGCATGTTTGGCTGGCAATCAGGGTCGGAAGGGTGTTGATACAGGCAGTAATTGCCATAAGGATCGGGTAAGTTTTTTTGACAGGTTTGAAAGCCGCCTTTAATGCTTCTCAGCTCATCTTTGGTCATTACGCTGTCGGCATTTTTTTTTAATGCATTCAATGATAATTTAGAAATTGTTTTCATCTGGTTTGTTTTAGTAATTGATATAATAGATGTTTAGTACTGCTCCGGGTTGGATATGCGGGCGCAATTTTTTTAGTTTAAATACCCATGTATAGGTTTGCCCGCTAATGAAAATTGCATTGCTGTGTTAATATCAAGTAGCCTGTAGTTTTTTCCTTTGTTTCACCTGGATTGTTGTTGTTAACCTACTACGCTGGAGCAAGGGAAGCAGGTAGTTGCGTTGTTTTATATTATTGATAGCGAGGTTGTTTAGTTGTGTAGGAACAATAGTTACCGGCTAACCGATAACTATTGTTAGCAGTACGTTAGTTAAATAATGTTACCTTAAATACATGCGCCTGAACTGCCGTTTGATGGGTAGGCGTATTGGCATGTTACGTTTACATAATTTTGCCCGCATGGGCCATTAACATGGCAGGCAGTACCGATATACGAACCCGACGAATTGTAGCAATTTGATAAATAACCGGTTACCGTTCTTGGTAAGTTCGGATTGCAGTCAGGGTGGCCGGGGTTGCTTTGACAAAAGTAGCTACCGGGATCGGGCAGAGTTTTTTGGCAGGTTTGAAATCCGCCCTTAACGCTTCTTAGCTCATCTTTGGTCATGATGCTGTCGGCATTTTTTTTTAATGCATTCAATGATAATTTAGGAATTGTTTTCATCTTCTTTGTTTTAGTAATTAATATAATAGATGGTTAGTACTGCTCTAAGTAGGGTATCCAGGTAGCTATTTCTTTCAGTTTAAATATCCAGGGATAGGTTTGCCCGTTAATAAAAACTGCAGGGCTATGTTCTATTTCAAAAAGATTGCAGATATCCCTATGCTCGTTTATAAACTTCTGTGTTTTATAAGCATCTGTTTGCGTGGGTATTTGCTGTTTTAGGCCGGGTAGGTCAAAAGTTTCAAACCAATAATTAAGCGCATATGCTGCAGCAGATGGCCCGTGTTGGTTGTAAATAGCCAGCAGATAATCTACCAGGGCGTATTGTTCGGCATCATCGGGCGGGATGAGAAACACATACTGAATTTTTACCAGGCTTTCGTGTTTATTGATAAGTGAATGTATTACCGGGTGTAAGTTTGCGCAGGGCGCGCAAAAAAGGTTTGTGCCTATGGTAAGCGTTATTTCGGCATCGGGGTTGCCTATTATAAAACTACCGCCGCTGCCGGTATCAATACTGCGCCCGTTTTTAAGCATACCGTTAAACACTTCGGGGTTTTTATTAAAACGCTTAAGCGCTTTTTTTAAAGTACCCACCTGCTCTTGCTTATCAAAAAACGAACGTAAAAGCATTAGCGCGAATGCAGGGATACTGAAGCTGACCAAAGCCGCGGCAAGGCCGGTAATATCGTAGTTGCCTATAAATAATAAACCATAGCTGTAACCTATACAGAATTGCACCCATAACAATACCTGCACGCATATGCAAAGCACACACATTGCCTTCATTACTTTGGCCTGGTAGTATATAGAGAATACAGTAAATGGCAGTGTGCACAAATTAAGCAGGGCTGCAATATTCAGCGCGGTTATGGTATTTGCCGTTGGCAGCAACAGCAGTATAAATACCCCGAAAAAATAGGCGAGGCCTATTTCTGATAAAGTTATGTTGCCAATTATTTTTGATGCATTTGATGCAATAACATCCTTACAGCCTTTGCCGGATACGGCGCCGCATATTTCTTTTACAAACTCGGGCGCCGAGCCTTTATCGTAACTATAGGTAAGCGCGCTCAGTATTACACCAAGGCCTGCAAACAGCAGCCCGGTAAGCAGTGGCGCCAGGTACCGGGCCTCTGTGGTATCAAGCCTTAGCTTTATTAAAACTGCTAATAGCGTAATTAAAATTAAGCCGGAAAGCCCCCACTTGTAAGCATTTATTTTTTGAGCCTTGTACTTGGCCGGGTAATCGGCCTCGCCCGAATTTTCATCCGGCGATACTGCTATAACAACACCTCTCCATCGCTCCAGGAAACCCACAAAATCAATTTTAAGGTCTTGGCCGTTCCCTGCTTCGTAAATCACATAATCGTTGCTAACCTCTTTAACTATGGCCAGGTAGTCGTCGGGGTCGGTTAGGCTTGCTATAAATGGCGTTTCAATATCAACAAGCTGCTCGGGTTTTACCTTTAACGTTGCGTGGTCTATCTTCCATTCATCGAAAGCATCAGAAATGCTAACCAGATCGGGGAAATCGGGATGGGTAAGTAAAACGTCGCTAATATTAGCAGTTGTAACAGGCACATTGTGGTAACCTATAAACTTTCTGATTATCTTTATTATCTTTTTTTCTACAGACATAGGGTGATGATGATAAGGTTATGATGCCCGGTTTAAAATATGTAGCCCCAAACCGGCAAGCCCGTCAAGCCCGGGTTTATGCTTATTTATGTTTTCAACTATGCCGTGCCAAAATGTGTCGTCGCTTAATTGATACGGGCCATTGTGCTCAGGCTGTAGGTGCAGTGGTAGTTGGTATATTAGGTCAATTGAAGTTTTTTTCGCTATAGAGTTTACTTCAGCTGCAAACCCATGATGGTTACTTATTGCCGCGGTTTGGTTTCTAAGCAGTTGAATTATTAATTGGAATTGATGGTGGATTTGAGGATCGCTCACCCTGGTTTGCAGTGCCAGTAACAGGTGTGTAAGTTTTGTAAATTCTGCAAGCAGGTTGTCGTTATTAATTTGCGTTACTGCATTTAGTGTGGGTAACAGGAATGCGTAATTATTACCGCCGGCATTTGGGTTTGCGATTAAATGGTATAAAACATTCAGCAAGTTATCTATCGATAGGCGATGCTGATAATTAGCATCCCTGTTTTGGAATATCGACTGAATTTGCAAATCAACCAGCCATTTTAACTGCCGGAGTATTTTTAAACAGGCATCATCTTCAACGCGCGGTTTGCTGCTTTCCCGCATCAATAAATACGGTACTATTTGCAACATCGAATCATCATCAGCAGTTGAACTTTTCCCGGTATAGCACTCAAGCAGTGCTTCATCTATATCGGCCAATACCTCGTCGGTATCGGCATCAATTAATTTTCTCCGGCTTAAAAATTCTATTGCCCAGCCAAGGCCCGCCAGTCCGGTAGCAAAACTGATATCGGTTTCGGCAGGTACCTGCTCAAATATCAGTTCGAGCAGCTCGCCGCCTGAATTATCATAAAATTCAGTTTTTGAATAGGATGAATACAGGTAAAAGAAAAGGCAAATGCCGGTTTTTCCTTTGTATAATCCAATTTCCGGTATGTTTTCTGATGTTAATAATAGATGGTTTGCTAAGGTTTGGAGTTGTTTTTCGACAAAAGGTTTGCCATAGGCGGAATTGTCACCCATATTAAGTAGATGTTGTTAAGGTTTAGGAAAATTTGTTTATAAGTTTATAATTAACTGCAGAGCGTATTGCGCTGTTGGTTTTGGTTAACTTTTTAAATCTACAGCAATATGTTTGTAAAACAACCGGGTTTTATTGATAGATATTTTTTGTGGAAAATATGATATAATATGTAGAGGGGAGAATGCGCGATACTTGAGTTCGCTTAAGCTTATGCTACTTGCCAAAATTTGCGCCTAATGCTGAATATTTTCCTATTCGCCTATCATATCTTAGTCGTCAAGGTTGATAATCAGGGTTATGGAGAATGATAAATTACCATGGCGAGCGATAAAAACTCAGTATTTGCCAAAGTAAAAAGGCTGCGCCATAGATGATGGTGCAGCCTTATGTTGATATTTTAATGTGTATTTTGGAGCAAGGCAGATTCCTTGATTAGGGCCGGCACATCAACCCTTTGATATTACTGCACCTGTTGTTTTTTAAACTCGCTTGGGGTGCAATTATATTTTGCCTTAAATACTGTTGAGAAATAGTTGGGGCTGGAGAAACCAACCATGTAAGTTATCTCGGAGATAGAATAGCTTTCGTTTATAAGCAAGTATTTGGCCTTTTTAAGGCGGCGATTCAAAATATAATCTGTTATGCTGCAGCCAAGCAGGGCCTTTACTTTGCGGTAGAGTTGCACGCGGGATATGCCGAGTGTTTTACAAATATCGTCTACATTGAAATTTTCGTTTGCCAGGTTTTGCTCCACAATGCCCGAAAAATCGTTCAGGAATTTTTTATCCAGCGTTTTAGATACCGGCATTGTGCCATGGCTTACATCGCTGGTAAAGTGCTCTTTTAATATAACCCTATTGTGTATAAGGTTTTCAATGGTTGCCAGTAAATACTCGTAGTTAAAAGGCTTGGTTATATAGGCATCTGCCATACTTTTTACACCGTCTATCTGCTGTTCCATACTTACCTGGGCAGTAAGCAGTATAATAGGGATGTGCGAAGTACGCATATCTGTTTTTAAAGTTTCGGCAATGGCCTTGCCCGATAAACCCGGCAACACCACGTCGGAGATAATAAGGTCAGGCACGTTTTGGAATGCGTCGTTAAGGCCTTGTGTGCCGTTATCTGCTAAAAAAATCTCATACCCGGCGCCAAGTTTTTCGCCCAGGTAATTCAGCAGGTCGGTATTGTCTTCAATAATTAATATCGAGTGCTCTTTTAGCGGGTCAAATGCTTCCCGGTTTTCAACAACGGGTAGTTCGTCAAGGTCGGTTGTGTAAACTTTGGCGCGTTCTTCAATAGGGGTGGGAGTAGCGTTGTTTTGCTGCGTTGCAAAACTGCTATCCCTATCGGCGGGCAGGGTTATGCAAAATGTAGTTCCCTGCCATTTTTTGCTGGTAACGGTTATGGTGCCAAAGTGCAGCCCTATAATTTGTTTAACCAATGCCAGCCCAAGGCCCGAGCCTTTTGCCATGCCGTTATCTGCCTGGTAAAATTGATCGAACACGTGCTCCGCTTCGGTAGGTTCCATACCTACGCCATTATCCTGAACGGATATTTCTATAACGTTTTTATTGCTTGATAATAGCAATTGAATACGCCCATTATCGTTAGTGAATTTAAGGGCGTTAGATATGAGGTTGAAAAATACCTTATCAAGCAAATTGGTATCAAACCAGGCCATTATAACCGGCTCTTTACTGCTAAGGCTTAGGCTGATGTTCCTCTTTTTTGCGTTATGCAGAAAACTATTTACTATATCCTTAGCAAAGGCCACCAGGTTATTGTGCGATACGCTTACCTGCCGCTTATCGTATTCTATTTTGCGGTAGTCTATCAGTTGGTTTACTAACCGTAGCAGCCTGAATACATTTTTGTGGATGAGCAACAGGTTTTTACCTGCCGTGGTGTTCAGCTTCTCGTTCCGCATCATATCTTCCACAGGCGATAAGATGAGCGTTAGCGGTGTGCGGAACTCGTGCGATATATTGGTAAAGAAATTCAGTTTAGCTTCGGTGGCTGCCTCGGCCTTTGCCGACATGTCTATCAACTGGTTCCGCTGCAACAAAATCTCGTTGTTTTTCGCCTCGAGGCTTTTGTTGGTCTTGCGGTTTTCGGTAAGCGAATAAAATGCCAGCCCCCCAAATACTATCGCCAACACCAGTGTTATCACAATAATGTTGAGCACCATTTGCTGGTTATTATAAATATCGCGCTGTTCGGCAATCAGCGCTTGTTGCCGCTCAATATCTTTTTGCTGGCTGCTTATTTTGCCCCATTGCAATTTCATCAGCTGCACGTTGGTAGAATCAATAACCAACGATTGTAGAATGGTTTCGCGGCTAAAGGGCTCCTTATTTAATATGCGGAAGGCGGTCATGATGGCCTCTTTACCACCTGTAGGGTAAACAACACTGGCATCAAGCACACCGGCCGATACCATTTGCAACCCGCCGCCGGTACCCGGCAGGGCATCTATACCCAAAACTTTTATGTTTTTGCTCAGCTTTAGTTTATCCAGCACCTCGCGCGTGCCCGTAGCCATAACATCGTTATGGGCAAAAACGGCGTCGGCATCTTTAAGCTCGGGCTGTATTTGCATCAGTTGCTTTTGCGCATTTTCTTTCAGCCAGTCACCATAAACTTGTTTTGTTATTTGTATACCCTTGTATTGTGCTAAAGCATCGTAAAAGCCGCGCTGGCGTTCAATGGCGGGCGATGAACCGGGTAGCCCCATTACCTCAACAACCTTGCCTTTGCCTTTTAATATGGTGTGCATGTATTCGCCGGCAATTTTGCCCACCTGGTAATTATCTGCACCCACATAGGCAGTGTATTGTGCCGAAGCAGTTTTACGGTCGATCACTATAACCGGGATACCTTTATTGTAAGCTTGTTCTACAATACCGGTGAGGGGTTGTGCTTCGTTGGGCGATATTATCAGCAGGTCTATGCCCTTGTTCAGCATGTTTTTTACCTGCTCTGCCTGCTTTTTGCTGTTGCCATCGGCATCGGCATAAATAAAGTTAGCTCCGGGATGCAAGGATAATTCCATTTTCATCTCATCGAGCATGTTGCGGCGCCAAAGGTCGGACCCTATGCACTGCGAAAAGCCGATGGTGTATAGCGACGCATCTTTGGTGTTTTTACAACCGGGCAGGCACAATAAAGTTATAATAGCAAATAAGGCTGCAATACGCAGCTTCTGCATTAAAGCCATAATGCTTTGTTAAATAATAAATAGATGTTTTGTTGAAACTGGTTTTGCACAACTGGTTAATCAAAAGTATAAATAAATTATTTTACAGAGCAAATAGGCTTGTCGGAGCGTGTTCAAATTTGCTTCAAACATGTATCAAAACTGTAAATAGCGTGTAACATAACCAAAGGTTAAATAAGCCTGTGTTGTAACGCTTAATTTTATTTGGCTGAAAATCAATTTATTAATTACCTGTTGATATTTATACATTTTTGGTATAAAACCAATAACGGCCACCCGGCATATCGCCCTACTTTGCGATAGTTAAAACCAATAACACCCTTCAATAAATTTTATGAGAAAACATTCCGTCCTGGCGTGGTCCATGGTCGTGGCCCTTGGTGGGTTCCTGTTCGGGTTTGATACCGCAGTAATATCAGGCGCAGAAAAATCTATTCAACAATTCTGGCACTTGTCGGTATTTCAGCACGGGCTCACTATTTCAATAGCTCTTATCGGTACAGTTATAGGCTCCTTATTAGGCGCCCGGCCCTCAGATATGTTCGGGCGTAAAAACACACTTTATTTTGTAGCCGCTGCCTACCTTCTATCATCAGTAGGTACCGCCCTTGCGCATGATTGGTATGTATTCCTCATTTTCAGGCTGCTTGGCGGTTTGGGTGTTGGCGTATCATCAGTAACTGCACCCATTTATATATCAGAGGTATCGCCGGCCGATAGAAGGGGGCGCTTGGTGGGCCTGTTTCAGTTCAATGTAGTGCTGGGCATCCTGGTATCTTACTTGTCAAATTACCTGCTTAGCCAGGTAGGTGAGGCATCATGGCGTTGGATGCTGGGCGTACAGGCATTTCCGTCGCTGCTGTTTATCTGCCTCATTTATTTTATACCCGAAAGCCCGCGCTGGCTGGTGCTTAAAAAGAACGAAACCGCAAAAGCACTGGAGATACTGCGCATTATTAACCCGCTGGAGTGCGAGAAAGAACTCGAGTCGATAAAAAACTCGGCATTGCAACAGGGCGCATCCGCTGCGAGCCTCTTTTCGGGGCAGTATAAAACGCCGTTGATACTGGCCGTGCTGTTCGCTTTTTTTAACCAGGTATCGGGTATTAACGCCATTATCTATTTCGCGCCGCGCATATTCGAGATGGCCGGGCTGGGCGCACATTCATCCCTTCTGTCTACCGTGGGTATCGGGCTTGTCAATTTTGTGTTTACCCTGCTTGGTATCAATATAATAGATAAGGTTGGCCGCCGCATATTAATGCTGGTGGGCTCGTTCGGGCTTATTGCATCGCTTTTCCTGGTAGCCATTACCTTTCATTTA
The DNA here is from genome assembly GCF_002013915.1 of Mucilaginibacter pedocola. Classification (GTDB taxonomy): domain Bacteria; phylum Bacteroidota; class Bacteroidia; order Sphingobacteriales; family Sphingobacteriaceae; genus Mucilaginibacter; species Mucilaginibacter pedocola. The sequence goes on along the minus strand of NZ_MBTF01000038.1, from coordinate 91,586 downwards.
GGGCACCTCAGCGGTTTTTCTATCCCTATGTATATGATGGTGTTTATCGCGTTTTTCGCTTTCTCGCAAGGCGCGGTTATATGGGTATTTATTTCAGAGATATTCCCCAACCAGGTGCGCGCAAAAGGGCAAACGCTCGGTAGCTCTACCCATTGGCTTATGGCAGCCATCATCGCTTTTTGCTTCCCATACCTGGCCGAATCGTTAGGGGGCGCTATCACCTTCTCGTTCTTCTGTATCATGATGGTTTGCCAGCTTGTTTTTGTATGGAAGTTTATGCCCGAAACCAAAGGCCGTAGCCTGGAGCAGATAGAAACAAGTTTTGTAATGCACTAATAATGCCGGCGGCGGTGGGCGCTGCAAAGCAATATGATAAGGCGGTAACCCCGCCCGGGTTTGAAAAAACCACAACACAATTGAATCAAATACAAACCTAATAAATACACAAATGAGAAAACTACTACTTTTTTGTTCCTTGCTTGTCATACTGGCAAGCGGAGCTTTTGCTCAGACCAAAGAACTGAGCGGCGTGGTGAAAGACCACGAGGCAAAGCCCTTGCCCGGCGTTACCGTTGTGGTGGCCGGCACGCAAACCTCAACCTTTACCGATGTAAACGGTAAATTCAAAATTAAGGCCTCTGCGGGCCAAACATTAACCTTTTCGTTCGTGGGTTATAAAACCATCGACCTGAAAGTTGGTGATACCGGCGCGCCGCTTGATGTGCAATTTCAGCCCGGCAGCAACGAGCTGAATGAGGTGGTTGTTACAGGTTACCAAAAAGAAAGAAAGAAGGATTTGACGGGAGCGGTATCGGTAGTAAATACCAAAGATATAAAGGATGTACCATTGGGTAACCCCATTAAAGCTTTGCAGGGGCGTATTGCCGGTGTAAACATTACCACCGATGGTAACCCGGGCGGCGGCGCCACCGTAAGGATAAGGGGTATTGGTACCTTGGGTAATAACGACCCGCTTTATGTAATAGATGGTGTGCCAACCACCCGTGGTCTGCAAGAGCTTAACCAAAACGATATCGAATCTATCCAGGTGCTTAAAGATGCATCGTCGGCTTCGATATATGGCTCGAGGGCAGCTAACGGCGTTATCATTGTTACTACTAAAAAAGCCAAGAGCGGCCAAAGCCGTATCAATTTCAACGCATCAAGCTCGCTGCAATTTAATACTTCTAAACTTGATGTATTGAATACCGACGAGCGCGGCAGGGCATACTGGCAGGCGGCCGTTAACGATAAGCAAAACCCTAACCTCAACTCAACTTACCAATACGATTGGAATAACGATTTTAACAACCCGGTACTAAACCGCGTTATACTGCCCGAATTTTTAGATGCGGCAAAAACCATGAAACCTGCAAATACCCGCTGGTTTGATGAGATATCGCAAACATCGTTAATACAACAGTATAGTTTAGACGTATCTAACGGTAACGAACGCAGCAACTCGCTCTTCTCTGTTAGCTACTATGACAACAAGGGTATCATCAAGCAAACCCGTAACCAAAAAACTACCCTCAGGTTCAATTCCGATTATTCGTTATTCAACGGCAGGTTAAAAATTGGCGAAAACTTCTCGGCATCGTACATACGCAGCCCAAGCTTGCCACTGGGCGATATCACCATATTATCGCTGATAGATTTTTCGATAATACCGGTGCACACTATTGATGGTGGCTGGGGCGGCCCATCGGCAGGTATGGCCGACAGGCAAAACCCCGTTAGGCTGATAGAGGATAACAAACAAAACATTAACCACCTGGGCCGTATATTCGGTAACGCCTATGCCGACCTGTCCATATTGCCAAACCTTACCCTATCTACCAACTACGGTATCGATTATGCGAACAACTTCAGCAGGAGCCTGCGTAAATCGTACGTATCGGGCTACCTGGTAGACCCTTCTAACGCCGTATCGGCCAATACCTCTTACGATGGTAACCTGATATGGAAAAACCAGTTGACCTACAGCTTAAACCTTAATAAACACAAAATTAGCGTGCTTGCCGCGCACGAGCAGATAAAGGTAATGAATCGTTCGCTCTCGGGCAGCAGGCAGGGGTATGCGTTAGAAAACATCAACTATGCGTACCTTAATGCAGGCTCTACCAATATTGCCAATGGCGGTGGCGGCTCGGGTAATGCGCTGCTGTCGGTATTCGGCAGGGTGAACTACTCTTATAACGACAGGTATATAGCATCGGTTACCCTGCGCCGCGATGGTTCTTCGCGCTTTGGTAGCAACAACCGCTACGGTACCTTCCCGGCGGCATCAATTGGCTGGCGTGCAAGTGAAGAAAGCTTCGTTAAAGAAAATCTTCCTTTCATTTCAGACCTTAAGCTACGTTACGGCTGGGGTAAAACAGGTAACCAGGAAATTGGTAACTACGCAAGCTATTCGTTGTACTCGCCAATTTATGGTACCAACCCAACCGGTGCTTTTGATGGTGGTACAGCTTATGACATTGGCGGCACCGGTACCGGCCAGCTGCAATCGGGCTACGTGCTGATACAAACCGGCAACCCCGACATCAGGTGGGAGGAGAAAACCGAAAACAACTACGGTATCGATTTCGGCTTGTTCGATAATAAGATCAGCGGTTCCGTAGATTACTTTACAAAAAACACCACCGGTATATTAATAAGCCCTGCCTACCTTGCTGTAAAAGGCGATGGTGGTACCCGCTTTGCTAACGGAGCTGCCGTGGCCAACAAAGGTTTAGAGGTTGTATTGAACTATTCTACCGTTATTAATAACGATTGGAAGTTTGAACTATCGGGCAACTTCTCTACCTACAAAAATAAAATTACCAGCCTGCCATCAGAGGTGCTTACCTCGTACCCCGGTAACGGAACCGATAAAACCATCCTTGGCCGTTCGGTTAACTCGATGTTTGGGTACGTGGCTGATGGTATTTTCCAAAACCAGACCGAAGTTGATGCAGCCGCTGCACAGCCGGGTAAAGGTGTTGGCCGCATACGCTATAAAGACCTTAACGGCGATAACGTTATTAACGATAAAGACCGCGACTACATAGGCTCGGGCGACCCGGACTTCCTGTACGGTTTTAACGCCAATATCACTTACAAGAATTTCGATTTCTCGTTCTTCCTGCAAGGCGTACAGGGTAACGATGTTAACAATACCTATAAAGGCTTAACCGATTTTTCATCGCTGCAGCCGGGTGCTAACTGGGGCTCGAGGGTACTAACCGCGTGGACTCCGCAAAACACTTCGTCAACTATACCTGCGCTTACTACTGTGGACAGGAATAACGAAGGCCGTTTTTCAACTTACTTTATCGAAAAAGGCTCATACCTTAAATTGAGGAACGTGCAGTTGGGTTACAACTTAAAAGGGCTTTTAAGTAAATACAAAGTGCAAAACGCACGCATCTACTTCCAGGCAAGTAACCTGTTGAACATCAAATCAAAATCGTACACGGCACCTGATCCGGAAAACCCCGGTAACGGCTTCCCGATACCTGTAATTACCTCAATTGGCCTTAACGTATCTTTTTAATACTCATTAACATGAAAAAATATATTTTACTTGCGCTTACCTGCTGTTTTTTAGCAACAAGCTGCAAAAAATACCTGGACGAACAACCGCAGGGCACGGTGTCTGACAATGACCTGAACACGCCCGAAAACGTAGATAAAATGCTCATCTCGGCCTATTCGGCCTTAGGTAACGATGCTTTTGTGGCGCCGTATAGCGACTTATGGTCGTACGGTAGCGTACGAAGCGGCGATGCTTACAAAGGTGGCGATGGCCCCGGTGATGTGGGCGATTTTCATGCTTACGAAACTTTTGCATTGAACCGTGTGGATTTGGGCGCATCTGACCAAACCTGGTTTAGGCTCTATATAGGTGTGGGCAGGGCCAACGATGCCCTTAGGCGCATAAACGAAATGCCTGAGGCTACTTACCCTAATAAAAAGGAAAGGCAGGCCGAAGCGAAGTTCCTGCGTGCGCACTTCTACTTTTTGCTCAAGATCATGTATAAATACATGCCGTACATTGATGAGAATATCCCGAAAGTAGGGTACGATACCGTATCTAACAGAAGCTACTCGAGCGACCAGCTGTGGACTAAAATAGCTAACGATTTCCGTTCGGCTGCGGATGCTTTGCCGGCAACCCAGAGCGATAAAGGCAGGATAAATAAATATGCGGCAAAAGCCTACCTCGCCAAAACATTGCTTTACCAGGCCTACACGCAGGATGAGAACAATAACGTAACCGGCACCGATAAAACCAAACTTGCCGAAGTTGTTACCTTGTGCGACGAAGTAGCGGCTGGCGGTTATTCGCTTTATAACGATTATGCAAATAATTTTCTGTCGCAATTTGATAATGGCAGCGAGTCGGTTTTTGCTATACAGTACTCTATCAATGATAATACACCATTCGGGCGTATAGATAACGGGCACTCGTTAAATTACCCCATGAATAAAGAGTACGGCTGCTGCGGTTTTCATGTGCCGAGTTATAACTTAATTAACGCGTTTGCTACAACATCGCAAGGCTTGCCGGATTTTGCCGGGTATAATGACAAAGAAATTGCCAAAACAGGCGATTATAAAACATCCACCTTCGACCCGCGTATGGATCATACCGCCGCAATACCGGGGCACCCGTATAAATACAGGCCATCGTTTATCTATCAAAACTCATGGTCGCGCGCGCCGCAAATTTATGGCCCAATGCTAAGCATGAAAGAAACCGTACTTTTTGACGACCCTGCATTTAAACGTTTCCCGCCGTTTATGTCGAGCGCTAAAAACTGGATGGTGATCAGGTATGCCGATGTGATACTGATGAAAGCTGAGGCTTTAATTGAATTAGGGCGCGAATTGGAGGCTGTGCCTTTAATTAACGCCATACGCACCCGCGCAGCAAACAGCACATCGATGTTGAAAATGACCGATGGCAGCTTTACCTCTAACTATGGCGTGAGCACGTACCAACCAGGCGTAAACTGCACCTGGACAAACGAATACGCAAGGCAGGCATTACGCTTTGAGCGCAGGCTGGAGTTTGCAATGGAAGGCTACCGCTTTTTCGATTTGGTGCGTTGGGGTATAGCAGCAGAGTACTTAAACGCTTATTTTACTAAAGAGAAAACCCGCGTTACCCATTTAAACGATGCCTTGTTTAAAAAGAACCGCGACGAGTATTTGCCGATCCCTTTAAACCAGATCAACTTTAGTAAAGGGCTTTACAAACAAAATACCGGGTGGTAACAACCTTTTAAAAATATTCCGGATACGAGACCGGTTGTTGGTTAGTAAGAAGTGCCCCCTTGCAGGGGCGCTTTCTTACATTGTTAATATAGTAGTATGATGGCATTAACCGGCATACGAGTAAGCGTACAAAATCGGTTTAGGAACCACTATATTTGAACTTATATAAACCCAAACAGGCTACCTAACAATTAATATACGATAGATGAGAAAGCTAAATTTAGTTTGCTGTTTATTGCTTGCCGCTTGTGTTTGCAAGGCGCAAAGCAAGGTATCGCTTACTACGCTGCTTACCGAGCTTACTAACCCGGCTTCGGTGGCCAGCCTGCCAAACCCATCCTATGTATTGAAACAGGTTAGCAGTTACGACAGGCACTCTGTTGCGCCCAGGCAACCCGGATGGTTCGCTAATGAAGATCATACTAATTTTCTGAGGACTGAAGTAAACAATGGCCGTACAGAGTATGTGATGATGGACGAAGCTGGCTCCGGTGCCATAGTGCGTTTTTGGGAAACAACTTTTAAACGGCCCGGTACCCTGCGCATATATTTTGATAACGAGCGAACAGCGCAAATAGTAATACCGGGGTACGACCTGATGAAGTTCCCTTTAGCTTTGGGTAGAGGCCTACTTGCGCCGCACTCGAGCTACGAGGCAGAGGCAAAAGGCGGCAGTACTCTGTATTTACCGCTGCCCTACAAAAAGCACTGTAAGGTAACCTGGGAAGACCCTGAAAAGAATATTGTTGAAAAGCGCTACTACCAGATCAATTTTAGAAAATACGCTGCGGGTACGCCTGTAGAAACCTTTACTACCGCAGCATTTGAAGCTAACAAAAACTTGCTGGCAAAAATTGACGCTTATTTACTAAACCCGCTTAAACACAACGCTGCGGCAAAAAAGAATACTACCAAGCTTACAGTAGCACCTAATAGTGAAGCCGGCTTAACATTGCCCTTAGGTAGCCATGCTGTTACTTACTTGGAATTGAAACTTAACGGTGCCGGCAGTTTTAGCGATGAGGTATTAAGAGGTTTGTTTTTGGCTGCTGACTTTGACGGCGAACGCACAGTTTACTGCCCGGTAAGCGATTTTTTCGGAAGCGGTGCAGGCAACAATGCTGTAAATAGCTGGTACCGCATCGTTATTCCGCAGGATAAAATGATAGCGCGTTGGTTTATGCCGTATCAGCGGAAGGGGAAGATATCTTTGGTGAATAAAAATGCTACCGCACTTGATATTACACTTACCCTCTCTACAAAGCCATGTGCCTGGACGGCCCGAAGCCTGTATTTTCATGCCGACTGGCGATTAGAAAAGAATGTTGCCATAAAACGCACTGAACAGGATAAACCTACCGAATGGGACTTAAATAACATACAAGGGCAGGGGGTATTTGTTGGAGAAACGCTGGCCGTAAATAACCATATGCATAAATGGTATGGCGAGGGCGACCAGAAACTTTGGGTAGATGGCGAAGATTTTCCATCAGAGTTTGGCACCGGGCTGGAAGATTATTACAATACTTCGTGGGCACCGGTGGTGTTGTACCAAACTCCTTTTGCTAATGCCACAAGGGCCGATAACGAAGACTCGTTCGGCGAAAACACTTTTACACGCACGCGTAATTTAGATGCCGTGCCTTTTACAAAACATTTTCGATACAATGTAGAAACGCTGGGCTGGGAAAATGGCAGCGCCGACTTTGCGGCCACCACCTATTGGTACGGCAAAAAAGGATCAAAAACTTTAATAGAACAAAAACCATTATGAAAGGTAAATTCACAACATTTGTAGCGGCCGGCTTGCTGCTATGTACTTCTATACCGGCGCTTGCGGCCGATATTAATATCAAAATAACCAAGCGTTACCTTAACCTACCCGTGGCGCAGGCGCAGGCCAGGGGCAATATGCAGTTTAAAATAGGGGGTAAGCAAGAGCGTTACTTCAAAATAAGGCTGGCCACCGGGGAGCCGGATTATTGGGTATTTAACGATGTTACTGCTTTAAAAGGCAAAACCATTACCATAAGCTACGATGGCGATGGTGCCGGGCTATCAAAAATTTACCAGGACGATAAAATTGCCGGACAGGATTCGATGTATCACGAAAAGAACCGCCCGCAGTTCCACTTCACTACCCGCCGCGGCTGGATAAACGACCCTAACGGCCTTATATTTTATGAAGGCGAGTACCACCTGTTTTACCAGCATAACCCTTACGAAAAAGAATGGGAGAACATGACCTGGGGGCATGCAGTAAGCAAGGATATGATACATTGGGACGAATTGGACGATGCCCTGCGCCCCGATAACCTGGGGACTATGTTCTCAGGTTCTACCGTAATAGATTATAACAATACTGCGGGCTTCAATAAAGGAAATACACCGGCCATGATAGCCACTTACACTGTTGACTCTGAAGAAAAACAAGTACAGTGTATGGCCTATAGCCTTGATAAAGGGCGTACCTGGACAAAGTACAGCAAGAACCCTTTGATAGACTCAAAAGCTAAATGGAACAGCCACGATACCCGCGACCCGCGTGTATTTTGGTATGCACCCGGTAAGCATTGGGTACTGGTATTGAACGAGCGCGACGGGCACTCTATCTACAACTCCACCAACCTTAAAGATTGGGAATTTAAGAGCCACACCACCGGTTTTTGGGAATGCCCGGATCTGTTCGAACTGCCTGTTGATGGCGATAAAAGCAAAACCAAATGGGTAATGTATGGTGCATCTAACACCTACATGATAGGCTCTTTTGATGGCCAAAAGTTTACCCCCGAATCGGGCAAGCACTTTTTTAGCACGGGCACTATTTACGCCGCCCAAACCTACACCAACATCCCTGAAGCAGATGGCCGCCGCATACAAATAGGCTGGTCGCGCGTATCGCATCCGGGCATGCCGTTTAATGGTATGATGTTGTTGCCAACCGAGCTTACGCTGAAAACCACCAAAGACGGCATCAGGTTATTTAGCCAGCCGGTTAAAGAAACCGCGCAATTGTTTGATAAAGCGAACCAATGGGCGGACATTAAACAGAATGATGCCAACGAAAAGTTGAAGCAGTATAAAGATGCCGACCGCCTGCGCATTAAAACGACTATCAAACTTTCGCATGCCACCAGCGCCGGGTTGAACCTGTTTGGGCAGCACATTATTGATTATGATATGAATGCCAACCTGGTGAACGGCACCTTTTACTCGCCCGAGGATATGACGAGTATGGAGATATCGGCTGATATTTATATTGACCGCACTACCATTGAAGTATTTATTGACGGCGGGGTTTATTCGTATTCGATGAGCAGGAAGCCTGATGCAAAAAATACAGAAGGGCTTCATTTTTGGGGTAACAATATCGATATCAAGAATCTCGAGGTTTACACTGTGAAATCTATTTGGCCTTAATACTTATTAGAATCCGGATATATATCGGCCCTCCGAAATATTTGAGTAAGCGCGGGGCAATTAAAAAACATGATGAACAAAATAATAGTTATCGTTCTATTTTTGATAGCCCCGCATTTGCTTGATGCACAGGTGGTTTCTGATATTTATAAAAAAACGGAAGCTTTTAGGCCAAAGGTGCATTTTTCGCCGAAACAAGATTGGATGAGCGACCCAAACGGATTGGTTTACTATGCCGGGGAGTACCATTTGTTTTATCAGCACGTAATCAAAGGTGGCCCTGACGGACCGCATTGGGGGCATGCTGTTAGCAAGGACCTGATGCACTGGGAGCACCTCCCCGTTGCATTGGCGCCTGATAGCCTTGGTTATATATTTTCTGGGAGTTGTGTAGCTGATCTGAAAAATACATCGGGATTGGGCACAGCAGAAAATCCACCTATGCTGGCAATTTTTACTTACCACGATCCTAAAGCACAACTGAAGCAAACCCAGGCCCTGGCATATAGCGTAGACAAGGGCCGAACCTGGAAAAAATATGCCGGTAACCCCATTATCAAGAACCCCGGGCTGGAAGATTTCCGCAACCCTAAAGTTTTATGGAACGAGAAAACCAATAGCTGGCTAATGGCACTTGCTGCTGGCAAGGTAATACAATTCTATTCTTCTCCCGATTGCTTGCACTGGACAGTATTGAATGATTTTGGCGAAGGGAAAGGTAACCATATAGGCACATGGGAATGCCCGGACCTTTTCCCGGTGAAAGTTGCCGGAACCAACGAAATGAAATGGGTGCTTTTGGTAAGTGTAGTGGACCTCACCAATGGTATAGACCGGCTGGCTACGGCCACTCAATATTTCATTGGCGATTTTGATGGCAAAAGTTTTACAAGTGATCAGAAAGATACTTTGTGGCTCGACCACGGGAAGGATAATTACGCAGGCAATATCTTTAATAATGTGTCCGGCGGCCGGCGGATATTTGTGGGGTGGATGCAATCGCACCAGTACGGTGGCGCAGTACATAACGCCATTACCCATACCTGGGCCGGTGCAGCCACCTTCCCCCGGGAACTGAGCGTGATAAAAACAGCTGAAGGTTACCGGATAAAAACACAACCGGTTAGCGAACTTTCAAATTTGTATGGCGATGAGTTTAAAGTGAAAAAAACGGTTGTTGATACTGTTTTCAATTTATCTTCAGGCTTTTCTTTTGCAAAATCGCCTGTTGATATACGCCTGGTATTTGATGGGAAACACCTGCCTGCAAAATATGGCATCAGGTTTAAAAACAAGTTGAACGAACACATAACCGTTTACTACGACAGCAACACCCAACAGTTTTTTGCCGACCGTACCAACGCTACCGGTATTAAGTTTCACGGGCGTTACGCCTCGGTACAAAAAGCCTCGTATAAAAGTAAAGGCAAGGATATCGACTGGCACATCTTAATTGACGTAGCCTCGCTGGAGTTATTTGCAGCTAACGGCGAAGTTGTATTTACCGATACCTTTTATCCTACCGAACCTTTTGACCGTATAGAGGTGTTTTCTGAGAAAGGCCCTGTAGTTTTAAAGTCGGGAAGCGTGCACCGGTTAAAACCTATAAATTAATTAAGGGCATTTAATATCGCTGCGGTACCTTGCAAACGGGGCCTTACTGTTTTGATGCCAAAGGAGCCCATCCCGTGTTGAAAACACATAAAACCTTTCAGGAAGCGTGCGGATGCGTTGAAAATCGATTTAGTTTATTATCTTTATATACAAAGATGAGCGATACAGCATCGGAATAAATGCCATGATGCTGTTTCAGCCTATTATAAAGTGTGAACGAAAACGTGGGCAAATGGAACATGGTCAAATTCCCGGCGGGGACAAAGTAAGGGAGCTTTTGATAAAAAAACTCGGGAAGGTTTATATGGTACAAACCAACCTCGAGGCTGCTCTGCCGCGCCTTGCTCGACAATCCCATTTGCCGGGTGCGAAGAAAGCCATTGCCAAAACAGCACGATATATCAGGCAACAATTGGGCGGCATAATTTTAATGCTCGCTATTTTAGGCGGTTCAACTTTTGCGGATAATGATCAAAATCCAGCCACTTTCTACGCCGACGATACCGAAACATCAATTACCCCAACAGACGATACACCGGACGATGATATGAAAAATATCAGCCGTTTATACATGGCCGCAAGCGTATCGGCAGCATCTTACAGGTCAATGCAAATCGTAACCAAGAGTTTTGGAGTAGCGGATATTGAATCGCTTCTGAAAGATAATTTAAAAGAGGCCGAATCGGATAAAGAACAGTTGTTGGAGGCGCTTATACGTTATTTATAACCCGGGCGCTTAGTTGTACCTGTAGCGTATATTGCATGGTTTAGTGAATCCATTTGGGGAATTAATCAGTTGCCAATCATTTGGCTTATCCAAATAGGTACCCATTTTTTACGTTCTTGTATCAATGCCGCAAATTCCTCCGAGTTAAAATAGCCCGATTCCAGTAATCGCGGGCGCGTTAGGAAGGGGAAAAAGGTCATGCCGGTAATATTCCAAAGCAAATTTATAGGGTGGAAACTGATCTTACCCTCGGTGCCAAGGTCTTTAAGTTGCTGTGCAAAGTGCGTTTGTTCCAATGTTTTTATCTTATTAACCATACCCGGGTTTTCCAGCCGGCCGCTCATGATCTCGCCCACGGTAAAAAAAACAAAGTCGGGGTTTTGCAGCATGTTATCAATGTAATAGCTCACGCATATCTCCAGCTTTTCCGAAATGGACTTGTTTCGGTCATTCAGCACCGGCTCTATCCTCGCGAATAGCGCACTAATGGTTTCATCCATAATGGATTCGAAAAGCTTTTCTTTGCTTCTGAAATAGTAATTTACAGAAGCCAGGTTGATATCCGCCTCGGCCGCAATATCACGTACGGTGGTGGATAAGAACCCTTTTTGCGTAAATATCTTTCTGGCCGCAGCCTTTATCTTTTCTTCAGTCGACGCTCCGCTATCAATGGGCATTTGTACAGGAATTTATTTGTAAAGCTAAAAAAATGCTTTACAAATAAATTCGGTAAGTGTTAATGCGTATCGGCAACGGCTTTCTGGCCCTTCACAAAGGGCTGTAGAAAAACCAGCGGAATGGCACAGAGCATCACTATGCCAACTATCCAGTAGGCATCATTATAACTCAAAAGCAGGCTTTGTTTTTGCACCGAACGCTCTATGGCGGCGTAGGCCATTTGCGTGGCATCCATAACCGAGCGGCCCTTAGCCCGGAATCCCTGTACCAGTATATTCAGCCTTTCTGTGAGTGCCGAATTGTAAGGTGTGATATTCACCAGCAGGTTATTGCGATGCACGGCTTGCCTGATGTGAATGAGCGTATTTAAACCGGCAATACCAAAGGAGCCGCCCAATTGGCGCATCATGTTATTTAAACCCGCGCCCTGCCCAATCTCGGCACCGCGAAGGCTGCCTATGGCCAAGGTAGTCAACGGCACAAATAGCAAGGCTAAACCTATACCGCGTATGGCCAGCGGCCAAAAGAAATCGCCGGTTCCGGATGATAACGTGGAGTGGCTTAGCATGATAGAACATATGTAGAACAAGATCATCCCCGTAACAGCCATTAACTGTGCGGGTACGCCTTTATTCAGCATAATACCCACAAAGGGCATACAAAATACGGTGAACAAACCACCCGGAAACAGTATTTCGCCACTTTGCTGCGCCGAAAAACCCAGCAAGCTTTGCGTGAACAGCGGAAACACATAGTTTGACCCATACAAGCCAAGGCCCAGCACAAACGAGGTGATCATCCCCATAGAGAAGCTGCGGTGTCGCATGATCTTGAAATTAACAATGGGGTGGTCGGTACTAAGCTCGCGCCAGATAAACAGCAACGTGCCTATAACCGCTGCCACGGTTAGCACAATGATATAAGGTTGTGCGAACCAATCTTCGTCTTCGCCTTTTTCGAGTATTGTTTGCAGGCTGCCCACAGCAATGGCTAACAACGCAATGCCCCACCAGTCTATAGGCTCGTCTTTCCCGGTTGATGGGGTTGGCCGGATGTACATCAGCGTCCCAACAAGCGCCAGGCAACCCACGGGGATGTTAACATAAAATATCCATTGCCACGATGCATGATCGTTGATATACCCGCCGATGGTAGGGCCAACGGTAGGACCAAAAACTGCCCCCAACCCGAAGATGGCCGTGGCGGTACCCACTTGCTCGGGCGGCCATGTTTCCAGTAAGATAGCTTGCGCCGTAGACAATAGGCCACCACCCGCCAAACCCTGCAAAATGCGGAACGCCACAAAGCTCGGTAAGCGTTTGCGAATTGCCGCAAAGAAAAGATGCGATGGTAAAGATGATAATAGAGATAGCGAAATAATTTTTGCGGCCAAAAAAGCTGCTTAACCACCCCGACATTGGTAAAATGATAACATTAGCCACGCTGTACCCGGTAACCACCCAGGCGGTGTCGGTAATGGTTGCCCCAAGATTTCCTTGTATTTGGGGGATAGAGACGTTGACGATCGTGGTATCGATCAACTCTAATAATGATGCTGTTACAACGGTAATGGTGATGATCCATTTCCTGAAACCCGTTTCTGCCATGGTTGATAAAATTTACTCGACAAAATTATTCAATCGTTTGATTAAAACATTTGTTTGGATTGTTTGTTTGATTTTATGATATTGAGATGGCCGGTAATGCTTTCCTGATATAGCAGTGCCAGATAGTAAGTAAGATGAAAATGAGGCAGGCGAGTATTTTGTTGAGATGGCCTTTAGGGCCCTTAGCTGAACAGGGGCGAGTGTTAAAACTGCGGTAAGTTGTTAACATTTAATTATTTCAAATTTTACAGAATTTGAAATAATTAAATCCTACATTCACCCTTGGAACCTTATTCACAAATATCCCCCGCTGAGCGAATAAAATTTCACTTTATTTATATATCAATATTATAATTTTCACATGGCTATCAATTTACAGAAGGGTCAACGAATAAATATTGGCCTATCGAAAATTAGTGTGGGCTTAGGCTGGAACCCTAATGAAGGTACCGGTTTTGATTTCGACCTTGATGCGTCGGCTATTATGATTGGTGCCGGACGCCTTATCCCCGAAGAAGAATTTTTCATTTTTTATGGTAACACCCAATCTCCGGATGGTGCATTAAAGCATTCCGGCGACGACCCTACCGGCGGAAACAGCGATGGTGGAGATGACGAAGTGATTAGTGTTGAGCTTGATAAAGTAGACCCGAGAATTACCGAGATATTGTTTGTAGTAACCATTCATGATGGAGCTGCAAGGCGACAGAATTATGGCCAGGTAAGGGATGCCTATATTCGTATAGTTGACGAAGCCAATGGTAGCGAAATAGCCAAATACGAGTTAGACGAAGACTTCTCCATAGAAACCGGGATAGAGTTTGGGCGGTTGTATAAAAAGGATGGCAATTGGAAATTCGAAGCTTCGGGTATTGGTTACAAAGAAGACCTGGCCTTCTTTTTAGGTAAATATTTTAAAGGGCAAATCATAAAATAATATACCATGGCCATCAACCTGAGCAAAGGCGGCGATAAGCATGCTATTGACCTTACCAAACCGGGGCAACAACTAAATATTCATGCCAACCTGAATTGGTCGGAAGAAAAAAAGACGGGGTTTTTCTCTTTCCTTAACAAAGCCGGGGCCGATCTTGACCTTGGTTGTATGTTTGAATTAACTACAGGACAAAAAGGGGTTATTCAACCTTTGGGTAATAGTTTTGGCTCAAAAACAGCCTTGCCATTTATCTTTTTAGATAAAGACGATAGGAGCGGTGCGGCTGCCGACGGCGAAAATATGCATGTACTTAAACCCGAGTTGATCAAACGCATCATGTTTTTTGGTTTGATATATGCAGGAGCAAAGGACTTCAATTCGGTGAACGGACGTATGTTCTTTAAAATCAGCAACGGGGAAGAGGTTACCCTTCAACTGGATAATGCCGGTGCCGGAAAACCATTTTGTGCCGCCGCGCTTATAGAAAATAAAGACGGCCAATTATCGATACAGAAAGAGGCCCGTTATTTTAACGGGCACCAGGATGCAGATGAATATTACAAGTTTGGGTTTAAATGGACAGTTGGCAGTAAAGACTAATAAATTATGGCAATAAATTTGGTAAAAGGGCAGACCATTGATCTGCGCAAAAACGATAAAGGGGGAGATTATGACCTCTCGATGGTTACCATTGGCTTAGGATGGGACGTTAGGCAAAAAAGCAGCGGGTTTTTAGGCAAACTTTTTGGCGGCGGCCAGGAAGAAGAATATGACCTTGATGCTATTGCTTTTTTGCTGGATGCGAACGGCCGCGTGGCCAACCTTGGCAGAACTGTGCAGGCATCAAATGGGCGCAATATTGGGCTTTACGAAGGCGATGTGGTCTTTTTTAACTCCATGAAACATCCCTCGGGCCATATTTGGCTAACCGGCGATAACAGAACCGGCGCGGGCGATGGTGATGATGAGCAGATAATAGTTAAGCTTAACGATTTGGGGCAGCAGTATCAAAAAATAGTTTTTGTAGTAGCTATATACCAGGGTAAAGCCAATAACCAGCATTTTGGCATGGTTGAAAACGCCTTTATCCGCGCGGTTGACGGAAAGGGGAATGAGATAGCCAAATTCAGCTTATCCGGCGATAGCACCTATAATGGCATGTGTTCAATGGTATTTGCAGAAGCATACCGCAAAGATAATTCGTGGAAGTTTCGGGCTATAGGCGAGCCACATTCAACCGACAACTTTGTCGATTTGCTAAAAAAGTACATTCAGTAGCACTAAAACGGAATATAAACATCTATAAAACGTATCTAATATGGCCATCAATCTTCAAAAGGGGCAACGCGAAAACATCAATGCACCAAAATTTACCATTGGTTTAGGTTGGGATACAAATCAATCTACAGGGTTTGATTTTGACCTGGATGCTTCGGTATTTATGCTGGGCGATAATAAGAAGTTAGTAACCGACGAGCACTTTGTTTTTTATAATAATTTACGGTCGCCGGATGGCGCTGTTGAACATACAGGGGATAATTTAACCGGGGCGGGCGACGGAGACGATGAACAACTTAGGGTAGACCTCTCGAAGATAGATCCGCGGGTTAAAGAGATTTGCATTGTAGTTACTATTCACGAGGCCGAAAACCGCCGGCAAAACTTTGGCCAGGTACGCAATTCCTTTGTGCGTATTTTTGATTCGGCCACCGAGCATGAGATACTGAAATACGAACTGGAAGAAGACTTCTCCATAGAAACTGCTGTAGAGTTTGGGCGTATATACCAGCGCGAAGGCACCTGGCGCTTTGAGGCCGTTGGTGCAGGTATGAAGGGCGGTTTACAAGATTATCTGAATAAATATAACTAATATTTCGACATGAGAAAACTACCGGTTTATTTATTACTTGATACCTCGGGCTCTATGAGCGGCGAGCCTATAGAGGCAGTGAAAAACGGCGTACAGGTAATGATCAGTTCGCTGCGCCAAAACCCGCAGGCAATCGAAACGGCTTACATCAGCGTGATAACTTTTGATAGCGTGGCCAAACAAGTGGTACCGCTTACCGATCTGGCCTCATTCCAGATGGTGGATATAAAAGCAAGCGGCACAACAGCACTTGGGGCTGCTTTAAACACCGTAAGCCAATGTATAGATACCGAAGTAACAAAAACTACGATGGATCAGCGTGGCGACTGGAAGCCATTGGTGTTTATCATGACCGATGGTATACCTACTGATAGCTGGCAAACCGGACTAACCGAATTTAAAAAACGCAAAGTGGCATTTACTGTTGCCTGCGCGGCCGGGCATGGGGCCGATACAGGTGTGTTAAAGCAGATCACAGAAAATGTGGTGAGCCTTGATACCGCCGGTAGCCAAAGTATTGCCAAATTCTTTACCTGGGTTACGGCCTCGATAGGTGTTACATCAACCAAAGTTGAAGACTCCGGCAAAGAGGTTGTTGGCTTAAATGAATTGCCACCGCCGCCTGCCGAATTAAACATTGTGGTGTAGAAACCTTAAAAAATTACGTGTATGAGAAGACTGCCGGTATATTTTTTATTGGATACATCGGGCTCCATGTTTGGTGAACCCATTCAGGCGTTGAATAACGCGTTGAGTGGCATGATCAACACCTTACGTACCGATGCCCAGGCACTTGATTCGTTATGGATAAGTATGATCACCTTCAACCGTGATATAACCGAACTGATGCCACTCACCGAACTGGTTAATTTTCAGCTGCCCGAGATAAGCTGCCCGCAAAGCGGGCCTACACATACAGGCATGGCCTTAGAGATGCTTTACGAAAAAGTACGCACCGGGGTGCAAAAAGGTACCGCCACACAAAAAGCAGATTGGAAACCCTTATTGTTTCTGTTTACCGACGGTAAACCTTCGGATATATTACTTTACCGGGAAATGATACCCAAGATACAGTCGTTAAATTTTGGCGCCATAGTAGCTTGCGCAGCCGGCCATAATGCAAATGATATGATGCTGAAGGAACTTACCGATACCGTTGTGCATTTAGATACCGCTGATAGCAACACCCTGAAGCAATTTTTTAGATGGGTATCAGACACTATTGAGCAAGGCAATAAAAGCATGGGTACAACAGACAGTATTTCGCTGCCCCCGCCGCCACAGGATATACATTTGGTAATATAAAGCTTGCATGAATGTAAAACTCATAGGCCACGATTATAAATGCCTGCAGGTAGAACTATCAAAGCAAGAACAGTTTTACTGCGAACGCGGCGCACTTATTTACTATGAAGAGGGTATTGCCTCAACCTTAAACGTATTAGGCAACGGTATAGCCGGTATGATAAAACGCACCCTATCGGGCGAGAGCCTGTTTATGGTAGACCTTGTAAATAACCACCCCTTGCCAAAGAAACTGGTGCTGGCAGGCAAAGTTGGTTTGTTGCCCGTTAACCTTAAAACGTTGCCCGGTGGTATTATATGCAAAGCAGGCAGTTACGTAGCGTCTTCGGGCAAGGTTGATATCGATTTTAAATTCAACATCACCTCGTTTATTGGCGGTAACGGGCCAATCCTTCAAAAAATAACCGGCTTTTGTACCGTTTTTCTTGATGCCATAGGCACCCCAATTACCCTCGACCTAAAACCGGGGGAAGTGGTGTATATTGATGAGAAAAGCTTTATTGCTATGGGGGCAGAGATGCACAACCAGCTTACGCCTCATTTTTCGGGGACGAATTTTTTTGGTGGCGAAGGCCTTTCAATGATGCGGGTTGCCGGCCCGGGCGCGGTGTATGTAAGTTCGGTAAATTTTAGATAAATCTTATTTTCCATGAGACGATTACCTGTTTATTTCCTTATCGATGTATCCGAATCAATGGTGGGCGAGCCCATACAGTTGGTGGAAGAAGGCCTGGCAACAATTATCAAGGCCTTAAAGGCCGATCCTTATGCTATCGAAACGGCATGGATATCAATTATCGTATTCGCAGGGCAGGCAAAAACGCTTGTGCCCTTACAAGAGATAGTTAATTTTTACCCGCCCCGGTTTCCGGTGGGGAGCGGTACTTCGTTAAGTAAGGGGCTGGGGCACCTGATGTATGAATTACGAAAGAATATTGTAAAAACCACTTTTGAGCAAAAAGGCGACTGGAAGCCACTGGTTTTTTTATTTACAGATGGCGTACCAACAGAAGACAGCTCTGCGGCCATCGGCGAGTGGAAGCGTAACTGGCAGCGATCTGCCAATATGGTGGCAGTATCTTTTGGTAACGAGGCCGATAACCACATTTTGTCTCAACTTACTGAGAATGTTCTTTCGTTTAAAAATGCAGACCAAAACGCATATAAGCAATTTTTTAAATGGGTAACCGATTCTATAAAAACAACCAGCGTAAGCGTTGAAAGCAGCGGTTCGGATTTTGAACTGGCCAACCTGAAAGGAACGCCGCTATCAAAGATCGATCTGACTAAAGAAAAACCAAACCTGCCGGTTACCGATAATAATTTTGTTGTGCTTGCCGGCAAATGCCAGAACAGTAAGAGGCAGTACCTCATCAAGTACCGGAAACATGTTGGCGAAAGCGATATACCGGGGCTCGGCCTCAATACCTTATCTTACCGCCTGGTGGGCGGTTACCAGGTAGATGGTACTTATGAAGAACTCTCCGACAGCTCAGCCGCGGCTAACAAGATCAATTCGAGCGAGCTGGTGGGTTTTCCTAATTGCCCCAGCTGTGCCAACCCTTATGGCGTGGCTGTTTGCGCCTGTGGTAAGATACATTGTATTGACGACCGTGAACAGCAAACATGCCCCTGGTGCGGCAACATAGGCTACTATGGGGTTGGCGATGGCAGTATGGATATAGGAAGGGCGCAGGGATAAAATGAGCAGCGCAAAAGCCTATTTAAAAACGTTGTTATCGGCAAATAACATTACCGTACCCGACAACCGGAGCGGATTTTTTGATACATTTTGCGATTCGGAACACAATCAAAATATTATTGAGCAAATACTGCAGAACCAAAAAAAGCTTATGGAGAATTGGCAGATCCGTAACAGGGTACAGGATATACAAGACCAAAACTTAAGCATCCCTAATGGTATGGTTGGTAAACCATATCAATTTGTTATAGACAGGCAGCAGTTGCGCTGGAGCGATGTAGCCATTGTTGATATAGCCGGCTTAAATGAGATAGGCTTGCAGTTTGATAGCAGTACAAATACCATATCGGGCATGCCCGTTAGCAGCGGCGACCACAAGTTTATTATAAGCTATAAACTAACACAGGAAGGGGGCGTTGAGGCACAGTATGAAAAAATTGCCTCGCTGATAGTTAACCCGGATGCACGGTCGTTATGGAAAAATATCCCGAGCGATACACACGATACTTATTGGAAAGAGGACGATATTACCAGTTTTGGGGCACTTGGCGATAAAAAAATAGTTGTGGCCTCAAAACGCGGAAGATCGCACGCTAATAAAGGCTCTTTCAGAGACGATGGCTTCAGGTGGTTACAGCATGCTTCGGGCTGGGGCCAGGTTGTGTTGGCCGATGGTGCCGGGAGCGCCGAATACTCGCGCAAAGGATCGGAAGAGGCTTGTAAGGCAGCGGTAGCGTACTTCAAAAATAAGATAGATCCGGCTGCGTTTGCGGAATTTGACGGCCTTTTGGCAGAACAGCACCAAGCGGCTGATGCTCTAACGCTCAGGAAAATAAACCTGTGGGTGTATGAAAAGTTGGGAGCGGCGGCTTTTCATATCTTTAAGCATTTAGAGCAATGCGCTGCCGATATGCAGGTGCCGCTAACGCAATTGCACACCACGCTGATATTCACGCTGTTTAAAAAATACGGATTTGGTTACGCCATACTGTCGTTCGGCGTTGGCGATTGCCCCATTGCCTTGATAGGCAAGGACGAGAGCGTAACCTTGATGAACTGGCTGGATGTTGGCGAATATGGCGGCGGCACACGTTTTATTACCATGCCCGAGGTATTCAAGAGCGATAAATTCGCAACCCGCTTTAACTTTAAATTGGTTGACGATTTTAAGTACCTGGTGATGATGACCGACGGTATATACGACCCTAAATTTGAAGTGGAAGCGAACCTGGAAAAACCTGAACGCTGGAAACAGTTTTTCAACGATTTGGATGGGGGTAACCCGGACGGCACACGCGTAGTGTTCGATGCTGCGAATGATAATATAGCCAACGAACTTTCGCAATGGATGGACTTTTGGAGCCCCGGTAACCACGATGACAGGACCCTCGCTATAATTTATTAAGCCATGAGTAACATTATTACCGTAACTTCTATAATTGATGCCGGGAAGAAATACCAGTATGTAGATAATGGCGAGCCTATGCGCGGGGGCATGAAAGATGTTTATTTCAGCCCCGACAGGTCATACGTGGTGGCTCTTTTTCGCAACGTTCAAGATCATAACTCAAAAGAGCGCTTAACCAAGATAGTTACTAAATATTACGATAGCTTTTTTAACCGCGAGGGCGGAAGCTATTACAAAGAGCTATACAGCTGGCCTACCGACGTTGTGAAAATTAACGACAAAACAGGCATCATTGTACCCACCTATAATTCTAAATTCTTTTTTCAAAAGGGCTACGCCACCAGCGATCTCATAAAAGGAGAGGAGAAGCAAGGCAAATGGTTTGCCGCACCAAAATTCAGGCATAAAGATTTTGCACTGCGGCTTGACGAATCGGAACTGGGTAACTGGCTGGCCTATTTCCAGATATGCGTTAATATTGCCCGCGGCGTAAAACGGATGCACTCGGCCGGCTTGGCCCATTCCGACCTTTCGTATAAAAATGTGCTGGTAGATCCGGTAACCCAGTCGGCCGCTATTATTGATATTGACGGGTTGGTGGTTCCCGGTTTATACCCTCCTGATGTGATTGGCACCGCCGATTTTATTGCCCCCGAGGTATTGGCAACAAAGCACCTTAACATTGCCGACCCGAATAGAAAACTGCCATCGCGGCATACCGATCTGCATGCACTTGCAGTAATGATATATATGTACCTGTTATACAGGCATCCGCTAAAAGGCGGTAAGGTACATGCTTTGGAGCCTGAAGAGGATGATCTGCTATCGATGGGCCAGAAGGCGTTATTTATTGAACATCCGACTGACCTTAGCAACCGCCCTAAAACCAATCAGCTAAACCCAAAGGAATTACCCTGGGCCGATGTAACCAAATTGCCCTACACCGTTACCGGGCCATACCTGTCGTCGTTGTTTAACGATGCTTTTATTAAGGGCCTGCATAACCCCGCCCAACGGCCAACGGCCGATGAATGGGAGACAGCTTTGCTAAAAACCACCGATTTAATGCAGCGCTGCTTAAACACAACCTGCCGGCAAAAATGGTATGTGTTTGATAATACTTATAAACCCAAGTGCCCTTTTTGTGGTACCCCGCACCAAGGCTCGCTGCCGGTTTTAGACTTGTATTATAAGTTTAAAGACGATGTTTGGAAACCCGAAGACCACCGCCTGATGGTGTATCATAACCAGTACCTGATGCCCTGGCACGTTAACCGCAACGTTGTAAGAAATATTTCACTAAGCGCCGAAGATAAAAAGCCGGTGGGGTACTTTAGTTTCCACAATGGGCAATGGGTGTTGGTTAACCAAAAGCTTACCTCGCTAAAAGATGTTACCGCAAACAAACCCATAGCAATTGGCGAAATGCTTGTGCTTACCAACGGGCAAAAAGTATTGTTATCTAACGAACAGGGCGGGCGGCTGGTACTGGTTACTATTGTATAGCCTGATTATACAAATGAAGGGGGGAGCGATGAAGTTGCAGAAACTGCCTGGAAGGTATTGAAAAAAAGACAGCCTTTTACTAATTTTAACACATCCTAAACCTAATTAATCGTGGCCGGCCAGCAATCAGTTCAAAACCAGTATCCTTCATCAATAGCTATTGATGCACACAACGGCGTGGTTGATGTAACCGGCGAAGCTGTAAAGATCGATTATCAAGCCAATATCAGATCCCTGCGCCGCTACGGCTCTGGTATACCGTACTGGGAAGCCAGGTATATTTATAGTTACAATGAGTTGCAAACTGCTACAGCGCAGCAGGATGCCTTTTACCAATATTTCAAGAAGCAGTTTCAGGTAAAGGACTATCTCGATCTGGAAGGGAATTACAATTACGCGTTTATACTGCTCTTTGATCTTCTTGAAAATTATAAGCTGCATACCAACACACGGTTACTGGAGCAAAGCATATTTGAACTCGCCGCTAATTATCCTAAAACAAAAGCATATGCGCTATCGGCGCTTAGCTTGGTGTTGGAAGAGCAACAAGACTGGGCTGCTATTGACCGGATACGCGATTTTCAGCTGCATCTTTCAACAGACCGCAGCTTGAAGCTTGGCAACAGGTTCAGGAAAAAGTTAATGCTGAACGACTATGACGTAGAGCTGTTAAACAAAATATGGTATCCCGATAACAGCTTTTGCGAAATTGAATTTTGCCTTCGCGAAACGGTGAAGCTGTTTTTACTGGTAACCGAAGCTATTGACCGTAAATATTTAAAAGAAGGCGCAACCACTGAGGTTGAGTTTAATACACTTGCCGATCTGATTACCCACAAGCAATTAGGTACGGGCATCAATAATTACAATTATAAATACACCATGCTTTCTGCAATAGGTGATATTTATACCTTCCTGTTCAAAAACGTTGAAAATGCAGTGCGTCAGGCATATGGCCATGCACGAAAGCTAAACACCGATGTCAATTACAATGATGAGGAAATAGACGCCCTTTACAAGGAGAAAGTGGTTGATAAGCTTGGTGGGATACTGCCTGTTTGGATATCCCGGATAGAAGCGCCGGACGAACAGGCAAACATAAAATTGAATGCGCTTAACACCACCCGCTGGAGGTCCGCCTTTCAATCAATCTGTGAAAAACACGCCGGCAATGCCCCCGCATTTTACCAAGCAGTGTTAGAGCTGGCCAGGCTCAACAGCCAAAACCCATCCGTTGAGATGATTTACTTCGAAGCGTCAAAGTCAATTGCCAAAGCAGATAAACTTACGGCGCTGGATCTGTTTGTGAACTATGTTTTTACCGATATGCAATCGGCCGTGTTTGATAACAGGCAAATGAATAAAACGGTTCAGAAAAGTTTGTTTGCCACTGATGAGCAGTTTAACGACTTCAGAGATATTATAAACAAGCTAATCGCAAGTAAAGACCTGCAGGCTGCGTTAACGACCGTAAGAACTATCTATCTGCCCAAGCGCAAAAAAATGATCCTGAATCAAGAGGCTATCAGCCAAATTAACGAACGGCACGCGGGTACCGTTGAATTGTTAAATAAGTATTTGGCCGACGAAGAACCTGAGCCCCCCATGCCTGTGCCGGTGACCGCTTCAACAGCCCCGCACCAGGCAGATATTGTATTGCCACTCCAAAGCAACACGCTACAAACAAGCATCTATGAAGCGTCGCTCGGGCTTTCGGCAACACAGGTAGCTGTGCTGAACATGTTCAAAAAAAGCAATTTTACACTGGCGGCCGCAGAGGTAGACGCTTTCGCCAAAGCAAACAGCGTGTTTAAAAATCACCTTACCGATAGTATTAACGAGATATGCTATGAACTTTTGGATGATGTGCTGATAGAGGAAGACGAAGAACACTATATTATTAACCAACAATATTACAATAACATACTTGCAAAATGATAGCGAACATTAAACCTAAAGAAGCAACCTCTATTATCAATTCGCTTATTGGCGGGGTAGTGCCTAAAATTGGCGTTCAGCATATAACCGTAGGCCGTTCTGACGAGATAAACGCGATGGTGGCAGCATTAGAAGACGTGAAGAACGGCCATAGCATGGTTAAGTTTTGGATAGGCGATTTTGGATCGGGCAAATCTTTCATTTTGCATTTGCTGAACACTGTAGCGCTAAAGCAAAAGTTTGTGGTAGCTAATGCCGATTTTACGCCTGATAACCGCTTGTATGCCAACGATGGTAAAGGCCAGGCTTTGTATGCCGCCATTATGGATAATATTGCCATACAAACCAAACCCGAGGGCGGCGCGCTGCCAACACTCATGGAAAAATGGATGGAGCAGGTACTGATGAAAACAGCGCAGGATAATAATATCCCGGTAACAGAAATTCGCGCGCCCCAATATTTGAGCCTGATACAAACCGGCATAATGGCCACTATAGCTGAACTTACTGATGTGGGCGGGTTTGATTTTGGTACCGTTGTAATGAAATATTACGAGGGGTATATCAATGATGACGAATTACTGCGTAGGAATGCGCTAAAGTGGCTTAAAGGCGAGTATGCTACCAAAATAGAGGCACGGCAGGATCTGGGGGTGCGGGAAATCATCAATGACCTCAACTACTATGATATGCTGAAGAACTTTTGCAAGCTGTTTGTAAGTATGGGCTACAGTGGGTTTGTTATAAACCTTGATGAGGCTATTAACCTCTACAAAATATCTACCGGGGCCATGCGCGAAAAGAATTACGAGAAGATATTAAGCATTTATAACGATTGTTTCCAGGGCAAAGTGAGTAACTTCTACATCAACTTTGCAGGAACAAAAGAATTTTTAGAGAATCAACGGAGGGGCTTATTCTCTTACCAGGCCTTAAAAAGCAGGTTGGAAGCAAATAGATTTGAGAGCAGCGAGATACGGGATTTTGCCCAACCGGTTATACGTTTATTACCGATAGATAATAACGAGATATTTGTATTACTTAAAAAGCTTAAGGAAATTTTTGATATCAACTATAAAACCGACATTGATTTTGATGATTACGACATCACCCAGTTTATGGAAGAAATATACAATAAACCGGGCGCTGCCGAGTTTTTAACGCCAAGAGAAGTGATAAGAGATTTCCTCAACATCCTCAATATCCTTCGCCAAAACCCGGCATTTGATAAACGTAAGCTATTTGGCGAGATAGTGATATCCGACGAGCGGCCAAGTGATGAACTGATGGCAGGTATAGAGGAGCTGTAATATGGCCTTTGAACTTTTATCGGAGCCAATAAGGCGATACATCAGGGAGGAAGGCTGGGAGAGTTTCCGCCCGATACAGGATGCTGCCATCAAGCGTATTACCTCTAATGATGATCATTATATTCTTGCCTCCCGGACCGCATCGGGCAAAACGGAGGCTGCGTTTTTGCCTATCCTCTCAAAAGTAAACTTCAACGAGCCCGGAGTGCAGGTGCTCTATGTGTCCCCACTTATTGCACTAATAAACGACCAGTTTGAGCGTGTAGAAAAACTTTGTAAACACCTTGATGCCGACGTTACCAAATGGCATGGCGAGGCAAGCCAGGGAGCCAAAAACAGGTTGATAAAAGAGCCACAGGGCATTGTGCTTATTACGCCCGAATCTATCGAGGCAATGTTTGTTAACAAGCCGTTCCAGGTAAAGCTTTTATTTGGTAACCTTAAATATGTGGTTATTGATGAGATACACGCTTTTGTAGGGCAAGATCGAGGCGTACAGCTAAAATCGTTATTGGCCAGGTTACAAGCCATTCAAAGCAAGCCTTTCAGCATTGTTGGCCTTTCGGCAACGTTAGGTGATTTTGCTGAGGCCAAGAATTTCACAGGGACCCCTGAACGAACTACTGTGTTGCTCGACCGTACGGCAAAACCGGTTAACGCAAACTTTAAATATTACCCCGGCGAAGGATCTGACCTGCCTTTGGAGCTGATGAAGGACCTTTATCTTCAAACTTATAACAAAAAGGTACTGGTATTTCCTAATAACCGTGGCAGGGCCGAAGAAGTGGCCGTGAAACTGCTGAAGCTTTCTGACAGGTTAAGCGGGCATAAAAATTATTTCTCACACCATTCATCTGTTCATAAACAGGTGCGGGAATACATCGAAGAGTTTGCAAAAACAAATAAGTATTTCCCTTTTACTATCTCATGCACCTCAACTTTAGAACTTGGTATTGACATTGGGACAGTTGACGAAGTAGTGCAAATAGATGCAACACACAGTATAGCCTCTATGGTGCAACGAATTGGAAGGAGCGGGCGCAGGGAAGGAGCTACCAGCTTGCTGTGTTTATATGCTACAGATGCATGGAGTTTGCTGCAGGCATTAGCGTGCTGGCTGCTTTTTCAGGAAGGCTTTGTAGAGCCGCCTGCCACGGCTGGTCCGGCGTATGATGTGTTACTGCACCAGGCCCTATCAATAACCAGGGGGCATTCGGGCATTGATAAAGGAGAACTCATCACCCGGCTTAAAAGCAACTTCGCATTCGGGGCAATACCGCAAAAGGACGTTGAAACTATTGTAGCTCACTTGATAGCGAGTGGTATGCTTGAAGCCATCAGGAACGAGGTGATCATAGGTATTGACGGAGAGAAGATAGTGAACAGCATGGATTTTTACTCCATGTTTACTACCGATATTTACTTTAAAGTGGTGAACGCCGGTGTTACCATTGGCCAAATTCCGCTAAGCCCGCAGGTGAAAGAAGATGAAAATATTTTGCTGGCCGCTAAAATCTGGAAGATCATATATGTAGACTTAGAAGCAAAACGGATAGAAGTGGCCAGGGCAAATGATGGGAAAAAACCATTGTTTTTTGGCGGGGCGGCTGATGTTCACCAGCGTATAAGGCGAAAGATGCTCGATATTGTTTTAGATGATGCGGCGTTTGATATGCTGGATGCCCAGAGTATGCAGACGATAAACGAACTCCGCGCCGACTTTGCCCCTTTCAAAATAAAGCAACCCGGGCTTGAAATGCCTTTACTTATTGAACCGAAACAATTGAAACTCTTTACATTTTGTGGTAGTAAAGAGAACAGGACCATTGAATTGTTGTTTGATATGGCGGATTTGAAAAATACCTTCGACAGTGGTTCAAGTTGTTTTACAATTCAAGGTGTATCATTTGCTGAGTTTGATGTAATCTGGCAAAATATAACCTCATCACTTAAGGATATCGATAGCCATTTGCTTAACCTGGTGGAAAAAAATCCCGGGATTATTGATTTTTCTAAATGGGGAGGCTGGTTGCCTTTGGATATGCAGGTGGCAATGCTAAAACAAAAATATTTCGACTTGCAGTTCGCGGAAAGCTTAAGCGGGATAAAGCTTGCCGCCAATATGGTTGATGATATGCCCGCGGCGGCTGCAGCCGAAGAACTTGTAGCGCCACTTAATAAAGTGCCCTATGAGGATATGGCCTTCCGGAAGTTCACTTCAAAGAGTGAAGCAGATAAAGCAATCAATTCTTTAAAAGGAATCCTTTTGGGTATTAATATGGATGGTGAAGTTAATGATGCCGAAGTTGCTGAATTGATGGGCTGGTGCGCTGCACATCACGATTTGATAAACCGGAACCCTTTCAAAGAGTTTATGGTAAGCATAAGCGAAGCGCTTAGTGCAAAAGATCATCGTTCTGAAATTATCAATGACCTTTACTGGCTTTGCCAAAAGTACGAAACCGATAGCTATTATTATGATGCTGCCACGTCAGACCTGCAAATTTTGCAGGGTATTTGCCATGGTATATTAGCTGATGGCTATGTAGCCGATGCCGAGGTTTTTGAATTAAAAAAGTGGTTGGACGAAAATCGGCACCTGGCCTCATACTATCCTTACGATGAGATAAGCGCATTAATAACCGATGTGCTGGCTGACGGTAAAATAGGCTCCGACGAGCGGCTGCAGTTAATGGCTTGTTTTAATGAATTTGCAAAGCTCAATAACACCCGGGTAAGCGCCGAAATAAAGCAGGACACAAAACAGGCGTCAACAATGGGCATTTATACAGCGTCGCCTGATATTACAGCAACCGGCAAGAGCTTTTGCTTTACCGGTGTTTCAACACGCGCCAAAAGGACAGACATTGAACAGGTAGTGTTAAAGTTAGGCAGTAAATTTCAGAACAACGTATCACAGAAAACCGATTACCTGATAATTGGCGATGGTGGAAACCCGTGCTGGGCCTATGCATGCTATGGCCGTAAAGTTGAGCAAGCTATAAACTTGCAAAAGCAAGGGCACCAGATAGCATTACTTCATGAGAACGATTTTTGGAATTTTGTTGAGCGTGTAAATAAATAATTTCGATACAACGGTATCAGATACTTGTTTACTGCTTTTCAGTGATGAAAAACAAAAGCCTGCAAGTTTTTGATTTGCAGGTTGCTTTGTTTTAATGTTGAACTTGGCGGAGGGGATAAGGATAAGTGTAAAATACCTGTTGTCTCTAAATCAGTTATTTATGAAAATCTATATTTAGTTGGCCTCTGTATTGGCCAAATGAAAAGGCTTTGCTGCTATACCCCTTATATACCATTACGAAAGTGAGCGGGCCGCATCTGCCGATTCGCCCGGATGGTATAATTATAGCCTGTGCTCGCACATTATGCAGGCAATAAAACCGTACTTATGTTGTAAAATTAAGTTGGGGTAAATACGTTAAATTAGAACTCATTAATATTTACAGGGCAACCCACCCGCTGTAACCGGCCTTTATTGGGCCACGCTTTATCTTGCTTTTCGTTACTTTGTGCAACAGTGTGGGAGCAAAACCTGAGCACAAAATGATTAAAGGATACATCAACTTAAAACTGAAAGAACTATGTTAAGCGCAAAAATTAAAGATGCCACACAAATCCCGCACCAGCAACTCGAAAAAAGGTGGTACTGCAACTAAAGTCGATTCGCAGCAATGCCGACTATGCTAACGTATTGAAGAATTTCTACGCCTATTTCAGCGCCCTGGAAACTGCCATAAAGCCCTACATCACTACCGAAGTTTTACCCGATTATTCCGAACGCCGTAACTCCAGCTACCTGAAAGCTGATATTGAGGAACTTGGGGCAGATGTGAACGACCTGCCACCGGTAACCGTACCAACTATTACCAATGCTGTTGAAGCTATGGGCGCTTTATATGTAATGGAAGGATCTATTATGGGCGGGCCATACATTGTACAGATGCTGCAAAAGCACGGCATGGACAAAGGATTCTCGTTCTTCTCGGGCTACGGTGCCGATACCGGACGTATTTGGGGCGCTTTTGTAGCCCAACTAAATGCCATAGCACCAACCAATGCTGATGAAGCCGCGGCTATTAATACAGCTAACGAAACCTTCGCTAATTTTGGTGAGTTGTTCGAGAGCAAAATGGTTTGATCTGCGTAATGCTGATGGAAACTTTTAAATATGAGAGGTTGCCAAAGTTTGCCCGTCGAAAAAACACTTTCAAAGCATAACCGCAAAATTAAATTTGTTTTTCAGGTGCTGATATTTATATGATTTGATTTATGAAATGGCTTTCATGTTTTTTGTGAAAGGTGTTTCATAAGTTAAGTCATGAATAAAAACTCATCAAACTCGGGTACCTGGCGGTAGGGAACCTGTTACGGCAAGTCACTGAGAGATGGTGATAGGATATATAAAGGCCATAACATCGATTTTAAAGCCAGTAACATCTGCTGCCATTTTTCGGATGGAGTATAATTTTAGGTGTTGCGATTCGAACAACAACTTGAAGTTTGAATGCCTGTACCTGCAGCATGCAACTCCATTCCACCACGCGCTGCCGCGCCGGGTTCAATTGCACTGCAAGCATCGGCGCGAGGCGCTGATGTTCGCTGCGCTCACAATAGCGACGGATTGTGCTTTAAGGTAAAATTTCTTTTTACCATATTTTGAGTTCTGAATATGATTGTGTGATATTTTCGTTAATTTAGTGTGATTAATATAAATTATTGATAACACTGCGCGATATTTCTGATCAGGATCTCGTTTCGTTACTCCGCGAAGGCAATAAGGATGCTTATACCGAGATCTATAACCGCTATAAATGGTTGTTGCATGCGCATGCTTACAAAAAACTGGGCGATAGAGATGCCGCTAATGACCTGGTGCAGGAGTTGTTCACAAGCTTATGGACACGGCGCGGCGATATAGTATTGATTTCAACCTTGTCGGCATACTTGTACACAGCTGTCCGTAACCGGGTTTTGAACATGATGGAGCACAAACAGGTAGAATCTAAATATATAGACTCACTTGCTGCTTATACCAGTAATTACGTAGCAGGTACCGATCATTTGGTGCGCGAAAAGCAATTGATGGCTATTATTGAGACAGAGATTGCTGCCCTGCCACCAAAAATGCGCGAAGTTTTTGAATTGAGCCGTAAATCTCATTTATCGCACAAGGAAATTGCCGAGCAGTTGAATATTTCCGAAGAAACTGTGAAAAAGCAAGTGAAAAATGCCCTTAAAGTATTGCGTGTCCGCCTCGGATTGGTGCTTTATATATTCCTCCTGGTGAAATTTTAAGCTTTTTATTCAAAAACTTAAAAATATTTTAATTTCTTATAACCCCTTGCCATCCACTTTCCTGTCTTGGTTATAATTGAAGATGAAAATCTTGATGATTATATGCAACGACACGAAATACACGACCTTTTAAAGCGATATAATACCGGCACCTGTACCGATTTTGAAAAAGAGTTGGTAGAAACCTGGTACCTGCAATATGAGGCAGCAGATACCAAAGATATTACCGATGAAGAACGCGAAGCCGATTTGGCCGCCATCTGGAATGCTTTACCGGTAAATCAGCCAAAATTCGGCCGTATAAAATTGATGTACCGCATTGCTGCGGCAGCGGTGTTGCTGGTATTTCTTTCGGCAGGGCTGTACTACGCTACCCACCGTGGGCCCAACCAGCAAGAGGTAATACAAACCATAGCCCGCAACCTGACGCCGGGCAGCAACAAAGCTATATTAACCCTTGGCGATGGTAAACAAGTTATATTAACAGGCGCTGCTAACGGGCAATTGGCCAGCCAAAATAATATAGCCGTTACCAAAACAGCCGACGGGCAGGTAACCTATCTTTTGGGTACGGACAAAAAAGCGAACGCCGGCCCGGTTATTTACAACACCATGGCAACCCCAATGGGCGGTACTTATGACCTTACTTTATCCGACGGTACAAGGGTATCGCTTGATGCAGCCTCGTCTATCCGCTACCCGGTAAGTTTTAATGGCAACGAGCGTAAAGTAGAAATTACAGGGCAGGCCTACTTTGAAGTAGCGCACGATAGCTCGAAGCCTTTCAGAGTAATCGCCGCCGGCCAAACGGTTGAGGTGTTGGGTACGCATTTTAACGTTAATGCCTATGGTGATGAAAATACTACCACAACCACCTTGCTGGAGGGGAGTGTAAAAGTATCTAACGCCCGCCAAACAGCGCTATTGGTGCCGGGGCAGCAGGCCGCAGTTGCCAAAGGCAATATTAATATACAGGTAAAACAAGCAGATACCGAAACCGCACTGGCCTGGAAAAACGGGCAGTTCCGGTTTAAGCGGGCCGATTTGCAGGCGGTGATGCGGCAATTTGCCCGATGGTATAAGGTAGAGGTGGTTTACGAAGGCGATGTGCCCGAGGCAGCCATAACCGGTAAGGTTTTGCGTACCGCCAATGCCGAGCAGGTTTTAAAGATCGTGAACAACTTAGGCATCAAATTTAAAACCGACGGCAAGAAGATAGTAATTATGAAAAACTAAAACCCCAATAAATAACAAAACTATTCACTTAAACCCCGAAAACTATGGCATATACTTTACAATAACACTTTAAACGAGCGGGTGAAGCAAAAAAAACCGCAGATGTGTTGACGCACAGCTACGGTAAGTTTTTTGGATCAACCCTTCCGCTAACCAGCGGATAAACAAAATTGGAACTGAGTTTAATGTATTGATCCAAACATCACAAATGTAATGAAATTTCGTGCTATTCCGATAGCTATGCCTTTGGCATGGCCAAATCTTAAACAACTCCTTATTGTTATGAAGTTGTCCACGTTTATTTTACTAATAGGCCTTTTACAAGCAAGCGCAAAAGGGTATAGCCAGGTTACCCTTTACGAAAAACATGCTTCGTTAGAAAAGGTATTGCTGAAAATAGAGAAGCAAACCAACTATATATTTATTTACGACGAAAATAAGCTTAACGTGCCCGAGATAGACGTGAACGTAAGCAACGTAAGTGTAGAAAAAGCATTGGAAGCCTGCTTTAAAAACCTGCCGGTATCTTATTCTATCATAGGTAAAAATATAATTCTGGCGCCGGCAACACCCACGCTGTTTGATAAAGTAAAACAGCTGTTTACCGTACCCATACAAATACGAGGTATTGTTACTGACAGTACCGGTATACCACTAAACCGGGCCACGGTTTACTTTACAAAACGGCGAAACCAGCAGGTTGCAATTGCGCCGGTAGTGGTACCCGCAGGCCAGGCTGCCGTAATAGCTACCGTAGGCGAAATAAGTTACGTAACCAACGAGAACGGCCTGTTTTATATGGATGTAGAAGAGGGCGACGAACTGGCGGTATCTTACATCGGGTATAAAACTTACCACTTTAAGGTAAAAAAGGATATGCCTTTTTTAAACATTATCCTGTACAGTGAAACCTCCCAGTTAAAAGAGGTTACGGTGCAAACGGGTTATCAGAACTTATCAAAGGAGCGCGCTACTGGTTCGTTCTCTAAACCCGATATGAAGATATTTGCCAACCGCGTGGGCACTATGGATGTTATAGCCAGGCTCGACGGGCAAATACCCGGGTTAACTATAGGGCAAGACCAGATATTTAATACCACCACGCGCCAGTCTACCCGCCGCGCCCTGGTGCGCGGTACAAGCAGTATACAATTGCCAACCGAGCCATTATATGTGGTGAACGGCGTTATCGTTACCGATTTTAGTTCTTTAAACATTGATGACATTGCCGATATCACCGTTTTAAAAGATGCCGCCGCCGCCGCCATCTGGGGTGCACAGGCAGCCAACGGCGTAATTGTGGTTGCAACCAAATCGGGCGTAAAAAACCAACGGGTAAAAATCTCTTACTCCGGCTTTGTAAACTTTCAAGGCAAGCCCGATTTTTCGTACCAGCGCAATTTAACCAGCAAACAGTACATACAGGCGGCTAAAGAGGTATTTGACCCGGTTACCAATCCGTATAGCTCGTTGTATAGTTCATACATAGCGCCTCACGATCAGATATTGTATGATCAATACGCGGGTATTTTATCGGCCGGGCAGGCTAATGCAAAACTGGATAGTTTATCCGCCATTGATAACACGCAGCAGATAAAAGACCTTTGGTACCGCAACGCCATTACCACTAACCATACGCTTTCGGCGTCGGCGGGTAATAAATACTATAGCTTCTTTGCATCGCTGGGTTATAACAATACGCGCAGCAACACTATAGGCGAAACCAGTAACACTTACCGCATAAACCTCGATCAAAACTTTACGCCTAATGACAGGTTTTCGTTTTCACTTAGCACCCAATTGGCAAACGCCGTATCAGGAGCCAAGCACCCCATAAGTGTCGGGTCCGATTTTCTGCCTTATCAGTTGTTTAAAAATGCCGACGGCAGCAATATCAGTATGCCTTACATATATGGTATGTCGTCGGAGCAGCGAGCTTACTACCAGTCGCTTAGCAAAATAGATTTGGAAACTTACAGCCCGCTGGACGAATTGAACTACGGGCATAGCAGTACCAACGGCTTGTCAATAAACACAGTGGCCAATGGCACAGTTAAGTTGTGGAAAGGGCTTAGTTACCACGGTACCTTTGGCTACCTTACATCGCCTGCAACTACATTGGCTTATGACGACCATGCGCAATACAGCATGCGTAAAAACCTGCTTAGCTTTACCGTAGCACCCGATGTAAACTCGGTACCGGTGTATTATATACCGGCAACAGGGGGAAACTTCCGTAATAATGTTACCAACCAGCGCAACTGGACGGTGCGTAACCAATTGGTGTATAACTACAGCGGCCGCGATGGTAACGACCTGATAACCTTGCAAGGCGGCCAGGAAGCTAATGAAAGGCTTACCACCGGCGTTACTACAAACCTGATGGGGTATGATGAAGACCTGCAAACCGCGCCCTTGCTTGATTACCTTAAGCTAAGCCAGGGCGTGTTTGGCACGGTAACAGGTGCGGGCTTCCTTTATTACCAGCCGTACCAGGTGCAGGAGATACGTTCGAGGTTTAAATCGTATTTTGGTTTGGCAGGCTATACGTTAAATCACAAATACAGTGTAGATGCAAGCTGGAGGGTAGATCATAGCAACCTTTTTGGCAGCGATGTATCGGCACAAAACAAACCCGTGTACAGCTTCGGTGCCAAATGGAACCTGGCCGAAGAAGGCTTTTTAAAACCCCTTACCTGGATAAACGGCTTAGCCATCAGGGCAACATACGGTATCACGGGCAACTCACCTTACGTAGGGTCGGCTACGGTGCTTGATATATTATCTCCCGAGCAGTATACGCAGTACCCGCAAATTGCAGGCCCTTCGTACTATCTTGGTTCGGCAGCAAACAAAAAGTTGAGCTGGGAAACTACCCACACTACCAACCTTGGGCTCGATTTTGCCATATTTAACAGCCGTTTAAGCGGTAGTATTGAGTACTATCATAAAAATACCACATCGTTACTGGGCAGTTTACCCCTTGATATTTTCACCGGGCAGGGCTCGGCCATTTCAAACATTGGCAACCTTACCAATGATGGTATAAACATTGGCTTAAACAGTGTGAATATCCAAAGCTCAAACTTCCGCTGGTCTACCGGGTTTGTGTTTGGCTTTAATAAAAACAAACTGGTTGACTATGGTACCCCGCAGAGCTATATGAACCAGGCCTCGTACCGCCTGTTTGCAAACTATGTAATTGGTTACCCAACCAGGCCGTTATTTGCTTACCGGTATGCAGGCTTAGATAACGTTGGCGACCCGCAGATAAAGCTTGCCGATGGAACTATTACTAAAGACCCTACAAAACCTACTGCAGACGATTTAGTGTACATGGGTTCTACCACGCCCAAATTTAATGGCGGTATAAGCAATAGCTTTAGGTACAAGCAATTCGAACTAACATTAAACATGATTTATAGCCTTGGTGCCGTTATGCGTAAAGATGTTAACCAGTTTTATGTAGGCAGGCTCACGGGCAATCCGCAAAGTTTTAGCGGCAACATTCACGCAGATTTTGCTAACCGCTGGCAAAAACCCGGCGATGAGTTAACCACCAATATCCCCGCTTACACCAGCCGCTATTTTTATAATTATGCTATGCGCAACACCGGCTATTATACCAATGCCGATATCAACGTAGTGAGCGCATCATACCTTAAACTAAGAGAAGCTACATTGGCTTACGACCTTGATCCGCGCCTTTTAAAATGGTTAAAAGTGCAAAGCATATCGCTTAGGGCGCAGGTAAACAACATTTTACTTTGGACTGCCAACAAAGCGGGCCTCGACCCTGAATTGCAAAACTATACATACGGCGGGCGCGGTACCAGGGTGGGCCAGCATACTATTGCCCTGGGCGCAAACATTAATTTTTAACCTCATAGATCAAAAACAACATGCGAAAATATATTCATATCACAGCCGCTGTTCTTGTGCTGCTGTTAAATACAACATCCTGCAAAAAGGGTTTTTTAGAGGTAATACCTAAGGGTAAGCTTGTAGCCACCAAATATGAGGATTATGACCTGCTCATGAATGGTACAACATTTTATTCGTCGGGAGGTATAGGCCTGTGGCAACCTGCTATAATGATGGGCGACGATGTTAGCGCGGAAAATAACTTGTTAAACGGTTCGGGCTTAGAAATAGCCAACTTGCTTTTTCAATGGAAGGATGATATTTACCGGCCCGACCCTAATGCTTATGCAGCAGATGATCCCCAGTTTTTAAGGTCTACTTTAGGTAATATGTATACCCTCAATAAGATCATTAAAGAGGTGGAGGCATCTACCGGTGGCACTGCACAGCAGAAGCTTACTGTAAAAGCGCAAGCTATGGCGGTACGTGCATTTGCTCACTTTCAGCTGATCAATTATTTTGGCAAGCCTTACCTGGCCTCAACAGCCGGCACCGACCCTGGTTTCCCCATCATTACCGAACCGGATATTAATCAAACAGATTTTAAACGCGGCACGGTGCAGGAGATGTATGATTTTATTACCACCGATCTTTTAGCGGCTATCCCAAATTTGCCGGTGCAGGCTTCGTTCCCAACCAGATGGTCTAAACCGGCTGCCGAAGGTTTTTTAGGCAAGGTGTATTTGTTTATGGGCAAAAACACCGAAGCCCTGGCCATGTTCAACGCCGCCTTTGCAGATATTGCTAAAATGACCGCACCGCCGCGCTTGTATAATTACAATAACGAGTTTGCAGCGGGCGGTTCTTTCCTGCCTTGCGACCCTATTTATGGTTGCAGTACGCCGCTGAATAACAAAACAGATGTAACGGAATCGATAGTAACTATTTTCTCCTATGCAGGTAACTACGACGGCAATGGCCCCGGGAATGATTTCCTGACCATTACCCCGGCTACTAAAGCTTTGTTTGACGCAAGCGATCTGCGGCTGAATTTATATACCGATCTGCAGCCCGATCAATCGCCAAACCCGGGTGGCAGGCTGCGCAGGTTTGTATCGCCTTATAACTTTATATCGCGCATTGGTTTAGAACTGCCCGATTTGTACCTGTTGAGGGCAGAAGCCAGAGCCCGTGCTAACGACCTTGCCGGCGCAAAAGCCGACGTAGAGGCCCTGCGCCAAAACCGTATGCCTGCTGCTAATGCAAGTGTACCAGGAGCTATAGCCGGTAACCAAACGGCTTTAGTAAAGTTTATAATTGACGAACGCATACGCGAATTTGCCGAACTGGGTTACCGCTGGTGGGATATGCGCAGGCTCTCGGTAGATCCTTTGTTTAGCGGGCAGCCTGCTGCAAAGCACATAGTTTATGATGGCACGGCCGTTACCGCCGAATACACCTTAAAGCCCGAGCGCTTAACCTTGCGTATACCAAACCTTTATTTAAACGCGCATCCGGGTATGGCAAATAACCCATAAACAAGCAGCATTTTTTCTTTAAAAACCTCACCGGGACGGGCGTAAAAACCATCCCGGGTTGGAAAGCTACATCCTAATAATCCAAATAAAAAGTGAAACAAAGCATTGTAACAATTGAAAACCTATCGCACAGGTACACCCGTGATTGGGCCATCCGCGATATTAATTTCGAGATAGATAAGGTGGGCATACTTGGGCTGCTGGGCTCCAATGGTGCCGGCAAATCTACCACCATGAACATCCTTTGCGGGGTGCTAAACCAAACCGAGGGCGATGTCTATATCGATGGGATCGACATACGCCAGCAGCCCGAGGAGGCAAAGAAAATGCTGGGCTTTCTCCCGCAAAATGCGCCCCTGCACCTGGAACTTACTGTGGAGGAATACCTGGTCTATTGCGCCGAGATACGTAACGTAGATAAGCACCAAATAAAGCAGGCCGTTGCCGAAGTAATGGAGAAATGCGGCGTTGCCCATTTTGCCAAAAGGCTGTTACGCAACCTATCGGGCGGTTACAGGCAGCGTGTTGGTATTGCACAGGCCATTATACACAAACCTAAGTTGGTGGTGCTTGATGAACCCACCAACGGGTTGGACCCCAATCAAATACTGGAAGTACGCAAGCTTATTAAAGAAATTGCCGAAGAGCGCGCCGTTATTTTCTCTACCCACATACTATCTGAAGTGCAGGCCATTTGCAAAGAGATAAAAATGATAGAGAATGGCCGTATGGTATTTGCCGACACCATGGACGCCTTTAACAACTACATAATGCCCGATACCATGCTGGTATTTATGGATAACCCGCCCGCAACCGAAGAGCTGAGCGCTATACCCGGCATTACCGGTGTGGAGTTACTAAACGACAGAAGTATACGCATGCGCTTTAAAGCATCGGCAGATATATCAAAAAAAATAATAACCATGAGCGTACAGCAAGGCTGGGAGTTGAAAGAGATAATGCTGGAGAAAAGTTCGCTGGATGAGGTATTTGCACAATTATCCAACAAAACGCCAAAAAAATAACAAGATGAGAAAGATCATAAAAATAGCCCGTTTAGAGCTTGCCATACTATTTTATTCGCCGGTGGCCTGGCTGGTGCTCGCCATATTCATGATACAGTGCGGCATTACGTTCTTAGAGAACCTGCAAAATACCCGCACATCTTTATCCCTTGGGTACCAAACCATGCCCATTACCCGCAGCTTGTTCTCGGGGCAGGGTGGTTTGTTCCCGGCTATGCAGGGTTACATTTACCTGTACCTGCCTATTTTAACTATGAGCCTCATGAGCCGCGAAACCAGCAGTGGCTCCATTAAACTGCTGCTTTCGTCGCCGGTAAAACTGAGGCAAATTATACTGGGTAAGTACTTTGCCATTATTGCTTACGGGCTTTCGCTAATTGCAGTGTTGGGCATATTTGCTGTAATTGGCTGCCTGTTTATCGATCATGTAGATGTAGGGCTTATCCTCTCGGGGCTGTTCGCTTTGTATTTGTTGATATGTACTTATGCGGCTATCGGCTTATTTATGTCATGCCTTACTACCTACCAGGTAGTTGCAGCCATTAGTGCGCTTGCAGTATTTGCGGTGATGCGCTACGTAGGCGAGATAGGGCAGAGCATTGATTTTGTGCGCGACCTTACTTACTTCCTGTCCATATCCGGCCGTGCCGAAAAAATGGTAGGGGGGATGATAACCACAAAGGACCTTTTCTACTACACTATCATCATCGCCTCGTTCCTGTCGCTTTGTGTACTTCGCCTTAAAAGCGAACGCGAACTAAAACCCTGGACGGTTAAGGTTGGCCGCTACTTAGCATTGATTTGCACAGCCCTTGGTTTAGGGTATATCACCTCGAGGCCTATGTTTACCGGGTATTTAGATACTACGGCGCAAAAATCGCTTACCATAACTAAAACCAGTCAAGCCCTTGCAGCTAAAATTGATGGTCCGCTAAAGGTTACCACTTACGTAAATATGCTGGCCCCACACCTTTGGTACGTATTGCCCGAAGCGCGTAACCGCGACCTGGCCCGCCTGGAAAACTTTAAACGCTTTGTACCGGGTATGGATGTGGAATACGTGTATTACTACGATAATCCGATAGATAGTAATTACCGCGATTACAGGTACAACCCCAACCTTAAAGGCGTTACCAAATTGGATGATATTGCCGAAAAGATGGCAACTACAATGGGGGTAGACGGCGACAGGTTTATATCGCCTAAGGAGATAGCAAAACAAATTGATTTGAACCCGGAAGGTAACCTGCTGGTAAGGAAGCTGGAGTATAAGGGTAAGAGCACCTTTTTAAGGTTCTATATGGGCGAAAACGACCCGTATGCGAGCGAAGCAGAAATGGATGCAGCCTTGAAACGCTTTTTGACTGCTGTACCCAAAGTTGTTTTTATTACCGGGAATAACGAACGCAGTACCGATAGCCGTGGCGACAGAGATTATCAGCAAATAAGCATGCTAAAAACCAGGCGTAAGGCCTTGGTGAACCAGGGTTTTGATGTTGATACCATAAACATTAACAGCCAAAACATACCTGCCGATGCCGATGTGGTTGTAATAGGCGACCCAACCTTGCCATATTCAGCAGATGCCCAACAAAAAATAGCTGCGTACATTAACAAGGGCGGCAATATGCTCATTACCGGCGAGCCGGGCAGGCAGCAGGTACTTAACCCAATATTGCAGCAATTGGGCGTGCAGCTAAAACCCGGGGTACTGATTAAACCCGATAAAAATTTAACGCCCGGTTTCGTCAATGCGTTACTGTCTGATAAAGCAACGGGTATAGATTCTAACCTGAAAAGGTTACAGGATGGTAAGGTAGGCTTAAGCGTGCAAGGCGCTGCAGCTGTAGATTATTCTGCAGCGGGCGGCTTTAAAGTTACACCGCTTTTATTGAGCATGATAGGCGGCTGGAACAAACAATTACCCGGCTTTGCATATACCCCGGTAACCCCTAAAGTGGAAAAGAAGCCCGCAAGTATGCCTTACAGCGGCGGCGCGGTAATGGCAATTGCCGTGGGTGGCCCATCATCTAACGACCCTTCCCAAAACACGCCGCCGGGCCAGTCAGGTTCGGTTGGGGCGGTAGACCTTGCAACTGCCAACTTAAGCTTCAACGCCGCGACCGGTGATGAAAAGGGCGTGTTCCCTATATCCATAGCTATGGAGAGGAATGTTAACGGTAAGCAGCAAAAGATAGTTGTATCCGGCGACGCTGATTTGGTGAGCAATGGCGAATTATCGCGCCCGCGCAGCCGCTACAACGAATACTATCTGCAAGGCCTGTTCAGATGGTTTAGCGATGGTAAGTTCCCGGTTGATGTTACCCGGCCGGATGCCCGGGATATGGATATCAAAATATCCCGCGGGCAAATTACAGCGCTGATGTGGCTTTGCAAAGGCATCATCCCCGCACTGATAGCCATACTGGGTGCTATTACCCTGTTCAGGAGAAGAAGGAATTAAAAGGAGAGTTAATATAGTTAATTGTAGTGATGCAGCAGAAAGGAGGCGGTTTTAGATCAGCCGTCTCCATAATGCTGTTCCCTTATCCAAACCAGCTAACATGAGTTTTAATACCGATAAACAAACCCTGGACGACCTGAATATTTTGGGCAAGCCCGGTACCGATTCTGTTTACAGCCTCTATAACAATACCCACACCCGTGGCGGAGCGGATATATTGGAGAATATGTTTTTGTACCCATTGGCAGATGTTGAAGCTATAAACACCCGCAGCGGTACCCTACAGTATTTCGGCAGTGTAAAGGCGAAGTTCCCTTTCCGCACTGAGTATTTGGATAGCGCGGAGATATACCTTAGTATGACCGACCAGCGCACCCGGCTATCGCATACCAACAACAGCCTGGGCCGCAAGCTGGGCAACCTTATTGCTGCCGAAGGCGATCTTAAACTCATCACCAACGGCATTGCCGCACTCATAGAAATTTTGCAGGCGTTGGATACGCTGCTTACGGGAATGAAACAAACCGCAGCGAAAACAGCATTCGCTACCGAGTTGGGCGAAATGGCAGCGCTGCTTGCTGACGAAGAAATAAGCCCTTTGTTAAAAGAGAAGAACGGTGCAAAGCTATCGTACAATAATATTGTTGATCATGATAACCTCATTAGGTTTGGCATCCGCCTAAAAATAAAACAGGTACTCGCCTGCATTTACAGGCTCGATGTTTATATCTCTATTGCTGAAGTTGCAGCTAAACGAACCTATGTATTCCCCCGGGCCTTGCCAACTCAGGAACACACGGTGAGGGCGACAGGTATTTACCATCCGCTGGTTAAAAATGCTATTGCCAATACCATCCATATTACGCCGCAAAGCAATATCGTTTTTTTAACGGGTGCCAACATGGCTGGGAAATCAACCTTCATGAAATCGTTGGGCATTGCCTTATACCTGGCGCACATGGGCTTTCCGGTGGCGGCTTCGCATATGGAGTTTTCGGTACGCGATGGTATTTATACCACCATTAACCTTCCGGATGACCTGAGCCAGGGCAACAGCCATTTTTATGCGGAAGTTTTGCGGGTTAAAAAGATCGCCAAAGAACTCGGCGTAGCCAAAAACCTCTTCATTATTTTCGATGAACTATTCAGGGGTACCAATGTAAAAGATGCCTACGAGGGCACCATTGCCATTACCGAAGCTTTTGCTCAAAAGCGTAACTGCATGTTCGTGGTATCAACCCACATCATTGAAGCTGGGGATGTTTTGCGCGAGCGCTGCAGCAATATCAACTTTGTTTACCTGCCCACCAAAATGGATAAAAATACACCCATATACACCTACAAACTGGAGCAGGGCATCACCGCCGACCGCCACGGCATGGTTATCATCAACAACGAAGGCATTCTGGAGA
This sequence comes from Mucilaginibacter pedocola, assembly GCF_002013915.1. Classification (GTDB taxonomy): domain Bacteria; phylum Bacteroidota; class Bacteroidia; order Sphingobacteriales; family Sphingobacteriaceae; genus Mucilaginibacter; species Mucilaginibacter pedocola. The sequence continues at coordinate 49,441 of NZ_MBTF01000038.1, read as the reverse complement.
TCATCCGTAGCCGCAAAAATAAAACGGTAGCATCATGAGTTTTTTTGCAGATAAACAAACGCTGGAAGACCTGAACATCCCGGGCCGGCATAAAAATAATTCTATCGCGCGCCTGTTTGATGCAGCCGTTACCGCAGGTGGCCGCAAACTGATGGATGGTATGTTTCAGCAGCCTTTAAATAATGCCGATGAGATAAACAAGCGGAGCAGCATTTTTCAATATTTTACCGGGCTTGGCGTTGCCTTCCCATTTACGGGCGAGGAATTTGGGGTGATGGAGAATTACCTCAGTTCGGGTGGAGGAAGCATAATTACAGTTGCTGCGGGTGCCATATCTAAAAAGTTTTTACAGGTAGCCGCGCAGGATAAGGATTACGAATTGCTTAATGCCGAAGTATGCACTACCATTGAATTGCTGAACCGCTTTTACAACTTTGTAAACCAACAACCCACCGGACAAAGCCCCTACAGCGATCAACTGGAGCAAGCCAAAAGCACCTTTGCTGACCCCAAACTAAGCTGGCTGCTTGCCGAACGTGGCGCCAAGCAATTGCCATTATTGAAACTGATAAAATACGACTACCTGCTGCGTACGGGCATGAACCTGCAAATGCAGGCGCTTACCCAAATGATCTTCAGGCTGGATGTATATATTGCTGTAGCAGGGGTTGCCGCCCGCAAAAGCTTCAGCTATGCCCGTGCTCTCCCCAAGGATGCTAATGTGCTGACCGCGACCGGCCTTTACCATCCGGCGGTGGAGAACGCTGTTGGCAACACCCTAACGCTGCAGCAGCAATGTAACGTGATATTTTTAACCGGGGCCAACATGGCGGGTAAATCAACCCTCATGAAATCATTCGGCATTGCGGTATACCTGGCACACATGGGCTTCCCGGTGGCAGCATCGCATATGGAGTTTTCGGTTAAGGATGGGCTGTACTCGTCTATCAACGTGCCCGATAACCTGGATATGGGTTACAGCCACTTTTATGCCGAGGTGCTGCGAGTAAAAACAGTTGCGCAGCAGGTAGCAGCCGATAAAGACCTGGTGGTGATATTCGACGAACTTTTTAAAGGCACCAATGTAAAGGATGCCTACGATGCTACCTTATCAATAACCGAGGCTTTCTCCGAAAACCGCAACTGCTTTTTCATCATCTCTACCCACATTATTGAGGTGGGCGATAGCCTGCGTAAGCATTGCAACAATTTTAGGTTTACCTACCTGCCAACGGTAATGGATGGCTTAATTCCGCGCTATACCTATACGCTAACCGAGGGTATTACTACCGATAGGCAGGGGATGATCATTATTGAAAACGAGGGCATACTGGATATCATCAGAGGTGGTGAAACAGCATCCGCAACTAATAAAACCATTATAAACAAGCAATAACAAAACAAATGAAGATAAAATTATTACTCGCTTTGGGTTTGGCCGCCTTAACTACAAGTTTGGTGCAGGCCCAAAATATTCCGCTTGACGCGGCAGTGCGTACGGGTAAGCTGCCTAATGGCTTTACCTATTACATCAGGCATAACGTGGAGCCAAAGAACCGGGTGGTTTTCTACCTCGCCAACAAAGTAGGCTCGGTTTTAGAAGCCGACGACCAGCGCGGCTTAGCACATTTTATGGAGCACATGAGCTTTAACGGCACGGCTCATTTCCCCAAAAACGAATTGGTGAATTACCTGCAAAAAGCAGGCGTACGCTTTGGTGCCGATATTAACGCCTATACCGGTTTCGATGAAACGGTATACCAGTTGCCGCTGCCTTCGGACCCGGAGATAGTGAAGAACGGGCTCGAAATTATGCACGATTGGGCACACGGTGCAACCCTCGAAACAGCCGAAATAGATAAAGAACGCGGCGTTGTGTTGGAAGAGAAACGCCTTGGCAAAGGCGCTGCCGACCGTATGCGCACTAAGTACTTTCCGCTGATACTAAACAATTCGAGGTATGCCAGCCGTGTACCCATTGGTACAGAAGAGGTGCTGAAGAATTTTAAGCCAGAAGTTATCAGGCGTTTTTATGGGGATTGGTACCGTCCGAACCTGCAGGCGCTAATAGTAGTGGGCGATGTAGATGTTGACCAGATGGAGAAAACCATCAAAGCTAAATTTGCCGACCTGAAAAATCCCGCGAACGCCAGGCCGCGTACCAAATACACCGTGCCGCTCACCGGTAAAAATCAGTTTATTGCCGTGACCGACCCGGAGATGACATCGACCAGTGCACAGGTAATGATAAAGCAACCCGAATTACCCTTGCATACCGATGCCGAATATCGTACCAGTATAGTGCGGGCGCTTTATAACGATATGCTTGGCGGCCGCTACGCCGAATTGGCAAGGCAGGCAGATCCGCCTTATTTAAATGGTGGTGCCAGCATAGGCGGCTTTTTGGGCGGTTTGGATGCGTACACCATATCGGTTACCGCAAAACCGGGCGAATTGGAAAAGGGCTTTAAAGCCGCATGGCGAGAGAACGATCGTGCCAAACGTTTCGGCTTTACCGCTACCGAACTTGCCCGCGCAAAAGCCGGCTATCAAAACCAGTTAGAATCGGCATTGCGCGAAAAGAGCAAAACGCCATCGAGCAGTTACGTAAGCGAATACCTGCAATACTTTTTGCATGGCACGGCTGCCCCCGGTATCGATTACGAGTATAAGCTGGTAAGCAGCCAACTGCCGGGTATTACTTTGGAAGAGCTGAATACCCTGGCAAAAACCGCCACGAAAACTACCGATAGGGATATTTTGCTTTTGGCTCCCGAAAAAGATAAAGCCAGCCTGCCTGCGGAAGCCGTATTTAATAAATGGATAAAAGAGGTGGAAGCCGAAAATATTACAGCTTTTAAAGATGAAGTGAGCAACGAAAGCCTGCTGAAGAAAGAGCCGGTTGCAGGTACCATTATCAGCCAAAGTAAAGATGAAAAACTGGGCGTTACCACGCTGATGCTAAGTAACGGTATTAAAGTATTGCTAAAACCTACCGATTTTAAAAACGATGAAGTAAGCTTTACTGCTTTTGCTCCTGGCGGCACATCCCTTTACAGCGATGCAGAATACCAGTCGGCATCGGCGGCTAACATTATCCCATCTTATGGCGCGGGTAATTACAATACAACCGCACTGAGTAAGTATTTATCGGGTAAGCAAATGAGCGTGCAGTTGTCAATAGGCGAGCGCACCCAAAACATCAACGGCGGTGCTGTAAATAAAGATCTGGAGGGCGCTTTGCAACTGATGTACGCCTATGTTACCGAGCCGCGCAAAGATTCGGTATTGTTCCGGGGGATGATAACTCGCTCTAAAGCCGGCCTTGCCAACCGGCAGAACGACCCGAACAGCGTTTTCCAGGACACGATATCCGCCACGCTGGGCAACCATAGCGTTCGCCGTACAGGCCCCTCAGTGGCTAAATTAGATCAGGTTAATTTGGATAGGGCATATGCAATTTTTAAGGAGCGCTTTGCCAATTTAAGCGGTTTCACATTTGTATTTGTGGGGAGTATAGATACTGTTGCCATAAAACCCTTGTTGGCTAAGTATATAGCCAGCCTACCGGTAAACGGTAAAACAGAGCCCGCAAAAGATTTGAATATCAATATCCCTGCCGGTAAAATAGAAAAAATGGTTTATAAAGGCACCGAACAAAAAGCCACTGTTAACCTGGTGTTCTCCGGCCCGTTCGACTATAATTTCGAAAACAAACTGAAGATGGATGCGCTGAAGGAGACTTTGCAGATACGTATGCTGGAAAGGCTGCGCGAAGACGAAGGCGGCGTTTACTCGCCGGGGGTACGCATGGCTACGGCTAAGTTGCCGCAGGGCAGGTTTAGCACCACTATTACCTTTGGTTGTTCGCCTCAAAATGTAGATAAGCTTATAGCATCGGCATTGGATGAGGTGGAGAAAATTAAAACCACAGGCCCATCGCAGCTGAATGTAGATAAGTTTAAAGCCGAAACCCAGCGCTCGATAGAACTGGCACTGAAAACAAACGGCTTTTGGGCCGGATACCTGGGCGGGCAGTTACTAAACAACGAAAACCTGCACCAGATAGACGACTATATTAAACAGGTAAATGCTATAACCCCGGCGGATATAAAGGATGCTGCAGACAAATACCTTACCGGTAAAAACTTTATAAAGCTTGTGTTGCTACCCGAAGCGGGTAAATAAGATCCTTCTAACCAAAAAACTCTTCGTTCTTTACGTTTTTTCATTACGATAAATGAGAGCAGTTAGTGATTAATTTTCAATGCCCTTCGAAAGAGCGAAGGGCATTTTTGTTTCTTGCGGCTTTTAAATTTGGCCTTCGTTGGCATTAATTTGAAAACTCGGTAGGAGTAGGGCACGGGTGCTGCCAGGAAACAAAAAACGCCTTAAATGATGCATTTAAGGCGTTTTTGAATCGTTCGATATATAAATTGCGGAGAGGGAGGGAACAGATGCTGAAGATCTGTGTGCTCTAAATCAGCTATTTATAATTCTTAGTGTTTGGAGGTCACCGAATAGGTCACCTGCCAAATCATTCAATTGCCGCGAATGCTTATGTTACTAATTTAAGTAATTTTTTCGGGGTAATCAAATCTATTTCTTTAGCGTCAAGTTCTTCTGATGAGGCTGAAGAATCAAAAGTAAGCTGGCATTTTTTGCTTTCGTTTCCTTTAGTGATATGATTATTTTGACCTTCTAACATTATCCATAAGACCAGATACTTAAACGTTTCCTAGTTTTTTATTTAAGTTTCTCTTTGTATCCAGATTGTCCCTGGTGTGGAGGGAGAATTACTGGCAGCGTTTCGCAGGGAAAACGTTCGAAATACTCGTATTATCATTGCATGGGAAATAAATGCGAGGGCCGGTTCCGAGCTGAAATGTTGAATATTAACTAGGAACAAATGCTAAATGCATTTTGACTCCGACCGGAGGTCCGCGAGCTATTTGATCTCGTTTTGGAAGACGAGAACATTTTTACCAGCGAAAAGAATGTGTGGATGAGAGGAAGGTTTTGCTTAATGAGATCTCGCGGCGTGAGGCTCAACTTTGAAAGCTACGGAATATTTTCTGGACGGAAAATAGATAATGACGACTTCGCAAAATTAAAGAACGAATACAAAGCAATCCTTGAGCAACAAAATGAGCAACTGCAAACTATCGATAAGCAACTAATCCATTTTGACCTTAATGACAAGCCTTGAAATTATGCAGACTTGAATCATTTAAAGTGTTATAAGGGTCAGGACGTTAAAGGGAAGCGTGACAATATAAGTTTGTTTACGCCAGTTTACATAAACTCTGGAGTTAGGGCTTACAATCGAACATTTAGTATCATCTTTAACTTTTTGGCTAATTCAGAACTTAAAATGGAAAGAGCGGATAATGCGTTTTCTTAACAGCATTTCGCCGGTTATTTTATGAGCGGCACGCCTCCATAAGCCTATTTATAACGCATAGAAGTTTCAAATGCAATGTGGCAGTTTCGTGAAAATGTAAATTATTGCGCCATGTGATAAAATGAACAAAATGAACAAAAAAACATTCAGTTGCGGTTGTTTTAACTACGCAATACACATACTAATTGGTAACTTTATTTAAACCTTAAACACAGGAGCCCCCCGGTCCTTAAACCAACGTAATATGATTGAGCCCGGCGCTAATGAAAATACTTACGAAAACCATTCGAAAACGGTTTTAGAGGGAGAAAATCGTCTTTTTTTGAAACTCATTGAGAATAGCTATTCGGGGATAACGCTGCTGGATAAAAACCTTAAAATAATATACCGTAGCCCTTCTGCACGGGGTATAAGCGGCTGGGATTTAACCGGCGGTACCGAGGGTATGATCGATAACTTCACTCATCCGGAAGACCTTGCCCTTGTTAAAGAAGCTTTTGAAAAGGTATTCGCCTACCCCGCGCAACCCGTGAAGGCGGTTTTTCGCACGCGGAATTTTGAGGGGTATTATATTTGGCTGGAGTGTGTTTTTACGAACATGTTGGACGATGAAGATGTGGCGGGCATAGTTTGTAATTTTATAGATGTAACTGAACAAAAAAACATCGAAGAAGCGCTTAACCGAACCGTTCACGAACTAACAGATTATAAATACGCTTTGGATGAGGCGGCTATAGTTGCTATAACCGATCAAAAGGGTATTATAACCCACGTTAACGAGAATTTTTGCAGGATTTCGAAATATTCGCGAGACGAACTGATAGGTAATGACCATCGTATCATTAACTCGGGTTATCATGATAAAGATTTTATAAAGCAGTTGTGGGCCACCATAGCTAATGGCAGTATTTGGAAAGGGGAATTAAAAAACAAGGCCAAAGACGGTAGCTTTTATTGGGTTGATACTACAATAGTACCTTTCTTGAACAATAAGGGAAAGCCTTACCAATATGTGGCCATTAGGAGCGATATCACCGAGCGGAAAATCCGGCACGAAAAAGTAATGGAGAACGGCCGCTTTATTAAAACCATCACCGATAATCTCCCCGCTATCATAGCATACTGGACATCCGATCTTCAGTGTCTGTTTGCCAATAAAGGCCTGTTGGATTGGTTTCAAAAAAAACCTCACGAGGTACATGGTATACATAAACAAGTACTATTAGGCAAGAAAGAATTTACTGCGCACGAAGAACATATCAACAACGTACTTAGGGGTACACCGCAAAGCTTTGAACGAACTTTGATAAGGCGCGATGGTAAAAAAATATATACCTACACACAATATGTTCCCGATCTGCAAGGCGGAGCGGTCAACGGCTTCTATTCGTTGATATATGATATAACCGAGGTGAAATTGGCTGAGGAGGCGTTAAAGAAGCAGACTGAGCAGGTAGAGCACCTTTTAGATAGCATAACCGATGGCTTTATAGGGCTGGACGAGAACATGTGCTATACCTATGCAAACAAGCAATTAGGTAAAATGATAGAGGTAGATCCCCAAACGCTTGTAGGCCGAAACGTGTGGGAGGTTTTTCCAAATGCGGTAGGTTCACCAACTTTTTATGCCATACAGGGTGCCTTTGCAAAAAAGGAGTTTGTGCAAAATGAAGACTACCAGGAGCATCTTGGCTTATGGCACGAGAACCGTATTTACCCAACGGGCAATGGCCTCTCTATTTTTATAAGGGATATTACGCAACGTAAAAAGGAAGAAAAACACCTTAAACTACTTGAATCGGTAATCACCAATACATCAGACTCTATTTTAGTAACCGAGGCCGAGCCGTTTGATGAGCCCGGGCCGCGCATTATATATGTTAATGAGGCCTTTACTAAGATGACGGGTTACACGCCTGAGGAGGTTATAGGCCAAACCCCAAGAATGTTTCAGGGGCCAAAAACTAAGCGGGCCGAGCTTGACCGGCTTAAAGCAAGTATGCAAAAATGGGAACCTTGCGAAATAAGTACGATTAACTACAAAAAAAATGGCGACGAGTTTTGGGTGAACATATCAATAGTACCCGTAGCCAACGATAAGGGCTGGTACACCCACTGGGTTGCCGTAGAACGCGATATAAGCAAAAAGAAGAATGAAGACCTGCAGAAAGAACTATTGGCCGAAACAAGCCTTATTTTTAGCGAGGATGCCCCGTTATCGGATACGCTTAAAATTGTATTGGCAAGAATAGCAGCTTACGGAGATTTTGTATTGGCTGAGTTTTGGTTGGTAGACCGCGAAAGGAAAAAGGTAAAACTGGCAGTAAACCACTGCGAACGAGGGGGTAAACTGGAGAGGTTTTTAAACGATAGCTCACAGCCCCGGAGTTTTAATTACAATGAGGGTTTCCCGGGTAAATGCTGGGCCAACGGGCAATTGATGTATTGGAACCATACTGGTGATGATGGTGATTTTATGCGTGCAGCAATGGCACGGCAATGCGGGTTAAAACGAACTTACGCCGTACCATTGGATTGCAACGGAGAAGTAATCGGTATTTTGTTGTTGATGATGGATCGTGACCAGCAGCCGGCTATGGGCCTGGTGGACCTGTTCAGTAATTTTAGCAGGTATTTTGGTGCCGAAATTAGAAGAAAACAATTGGAGCAGGAGTTAAACCAGTTAGTAACATTTGCGCCCGATGTGATATGCATAGTTGGTTTAGATGGCTATTTTAAAAAAATAAACCCTGCATTATGCAAATTGCTTGATTATACCGAGAAAGAATTGTTGGAAAGGCCTTTTTTTGATTTTATGCATCCGGAAGACCGAACATTCTCGATGGGATTATTAGATAGCTTTGCCGCAATAAATGAAAACCTTTATGTAGAGAACAGATACTTAAGCAAAGGTGGGAAAATAAAATGGTTATCGTGGTCTACAACACCTATGACGGGAGAAGGGCTGATATTCTGTGTAGCAAAGGATATCACGGACAAGAAGGAACTGGAAGACCTATTGAAAAAGGCAACCAACCTGGCAAAAATAGGAAGTTGGGAGTTGGATCTCGTAAGCGGGTCTGTTTATTGGTCGGCTATTACCAAAGAGATATTAGAAGTTGAAGCTGATTTTGAACCTACGCTGGAGTTAGGCATATCCTTATATAAGGAGGGTGAAAGCCGCAATAAGGCAGTTGAAGTTGTGCAAAACGCTATTCAGAATGGCGAACAATGGGACGAAGAACTGGAAGTGGTATCTCCCTCGGGTATAAATAAATGGGTTAGGATCATCGGCGATGCTGAGTTTACCGGCGGTATTTGTGTAAGGCTTTATGGGAGTTGCCAGGACATAAGCGTTCGGAAGAAAGCACAGATGCAGATACAGCAAACTCTTAACGAGAAGAATACCATATTGGAAAGCATTGGCGATGCTTTTTTTGCTATCGATAGAAATTGGATAATTACGTATTGGAACAAGGTGGCTGAAATTGTGCTGGGAAAACAAAGGCAGGAAGTACTTGATAAAAATATTTGGCAGGTGTTTCCCGAGGCCATAGGTTCTGAGTCGTACAAACATTACAAGGCGGCCATTGAACGCCAAAGCCCGGTTCATTTTGAAGATTATTACCCCCCGCTGGAAAAGTGGTATGAAGTAAGCGCCTACCCATCAGAGATGGGGCTATCAGTATATTTCAAAGATATTACCGACAGGAAGTTGTATAGTATAAAACTACTTGAGCTAAATAAGAACTTACAGAAACAGGCCAAGGATCTCGCCATTTCAAACGCCGAATTGGAGCAATTTGCCTATGTGGCCTCGCATGATCTGCAGGAGCCGTTGCGTATGGTCACCAGTTTTTTAAGCCAGCTCGAGCGTAAATACAACACGGTGCTCGACGATAAAGGGCGACAGTACATTTACTTTGCTGTTGACGGTGCAAAGCGTATGCGTCAGATTATTTTAGACCTGTTGGAGTTTTCGCGCGTAGGTAAACTGGAAGATAAACTTGAAATAGTGGATGTCAACATCCTGTTGCAGGATATTTTGATATTGTTCAGAAAAAAAATAGAAGAAAAGCACGCCGAGGTTAAGGTGGGCGTGATGCCTGTGCTCAATACTTATATAACAAGCCTTAGGCAAATATTCCAGAACCTGATAGGTAACAGCTTGAAATATACGGAACCTGGCGGCCCGTCGCCTATTATTGAAATAAGTTGCGTGGAAGATGCCATGCATTGGCGTTTTAAGATAAAAGATAATGGTATTGGTATCGAAGATGAATATTTCGAAAAGATATTTATCATATTTCAGCGATTGCATAACAAGGATGAATACTCGGGCACTGGAATGGGGCTGGCCGTTTCCAAGAAAATTATCGATAGCATGGGTGGTAAGATATGGCTCGAATCGAAGCCCGGGCTGGGTACCACATTTTATTTCACCATTTTAAAAAACAACAGGCCATGACACCAATACATATTTTGCTGGTTGAAGATAATGAGGGCGACATCCTGTTAACAAAAGAGGCCCTTGAGGATAGTAAAATTATAAATGATATAACCGTTTTAAAAGATGGCAAAGCAGCCATGGATTATTTTGAGGAATTAACAACCGACACGCCAAGGCCCGACCTGGTTTTACTTGATATTAATTTACCCAAAAAAAGCGGGCACGAGGTGCTGGCATTCCTTAAAACCCACGATAAATACAAGCAAATACCGGTAATTATGCTTACCACATCATCATCTCAGCATGATATAGTTGCAGCTTACAAAGGGCATGTTAACTGCTATATAACCAAGCCGATTGATGTAAACGATTTTATAAAAGCAGTGGCTAAAATTGAAGAATTTTGGATAAACATAGTAACCATACCTGCCGACCGGAGGTAGAGCCCTGTTGTAATTAATATTTACCTGCTACCCTACGCTAATACCGCATCCCTTAGGTTCGTAGTTTTTTGTGCTGCTACACGTTGCCATTCTTTTTCCTCAAAATTGTACCGTTTTATGATCTTAGCCGGATTACCTGCTACAACACAGTAAGGCGGTACGCTTTTGGTAACTACGGCACCTGCCGCCACCACACTATGCTTGCCAATGGTAACTCCGGCAGTTATTACCGCATTGGCGCCTATCCAGGCCTCATCTTCAATAACAATGGGGGCGGTTGTTACTTTTTGCATACGTATGGGTAAAGTAACATCCTGGTAACCGTGGTTTAGCCCGCTGCATACCACATTTTGCGCCATTATAGCCTGGTTGCCCATAGTTACCGGGCCAATAAGCACGCTGCCAAGGCCAACCCTGGCGTGGTCGCCAATTATAATATCGCCAACGCCATTGTTAACAGTGCTAAAATCTTCAATTGTGGCGTTCGCTCCAACCGAAAACTTGTTGAAGGGGAATATATCCACCCTTGCACTTGGCCTAATGATCGAGTTTTTACCGCGTTTATGAAAAAACGGTGCGGCAAATAGCCTAACCCAAAGGCGCGGGCGGGCGTCGGTCACTATAAGTTTATGTACTATAGCTTTTAAGCGTGGGTTCGATTTAATTTTGGCTGTTAAGTTCATGATGTTATAGTTTAAAAAGTTTGTTCAACAGGTTTAATATTTCTGATAGGTTTGGCAGGCACGCCGCCTACAAGGGTATAAGGCGGTACATCCTTAGTAACAACAGCGCCGGCAGCTACAACTGCGCCATCGCCTATACTTACCCCTTTTAGCACAATACAACGCGTAGCCAGCCATACGTTGTTGCCTATGAAAATGGTTTGTGCCCCCGAGTTGGTAGTATGCGAGGCTACATCGTGAAAGTCATCATCCATAATTACTACATCGTTGGCTATATGGCAGTTGCTACCAATGCGGATGCATTTTCTGGATGAAATTACAGCGCCCGTATTAATGAAAGTATTGTCGCCAATATCTATCAAAGCCCGCGGGCCCGCAGATATTTGCGTGCGCCCTATGTGCGACCAAATACGGCAATTATTACCTATAAAAATTCTTCCCTTGGCGTTTACCAGCAAATTGCCTTTTACGGTTACCATTTTACCAATTGTGCAATTGCGAAGCCTTATGCGGGCATTCGGTATGTCTATAAGCATATACCTTAACATTGCCCAAAAGAACACCTTATAAATATTCAGGCGCTCGGCTGTATTTTGAGCGGGGCGGCCATAATAATCGTTGGCTAACACCGCTAACTTGGCCGATATTTTTGCTTTGAAGTTCATAATTATATCGCTTTCTCTATTTCGTGATAAATAGCCACTGTTTTCCGGGTAGTTGCGTCCCAGCTAAATGCTGCGGCACGCCTTTGCCCTGCTTTTGATAATTTATAGGCCAGCAATGGCAGGTTGAGTATTTGGTATGCAGCAGTAGCAATTTCATTTGGTTTATGTGGGTCGGCAAGCAGAGCTGCATCGCCGGCTATCTCTGGCATGCACGATACTGATGATGTTACCACCGGTGTTCCGCTGGCCATAGCTTCGATTATTGGCAAACCAAACCCTTCGCTAAAAGAAGGAAACCACAACATGCTGGCACCCTGGTAAATGGCCGGAAGGTCGGCTTGTGGTATGTAATCAACCAGGTCGATATATCCTTTAAGCCACATTAGGTCCTCCTGTTTAAGTAATTTGTGCAAATGGGCTGCAGAAATGCCTTTCATAAGCAACTTGGGTGTAAATGCGTTTAATTTCAATAGCTTAGCGTATGCGTTAAGCACACCCTCCGTATTTTTGCGCGGATCGGTATTGGCCATAAAAAACACGTAGCCTCTTTGCACGCCATATCGTTTAAGTGTACGGTTAAGCGTTTCGGTGCTCAGTTTATCAAAAAAATGCGGGTCAACTCCATTATGTATTACTTCTACTTTCTCGGCGGGTATACCCAGTTTTTCTACAATTAATCGTTTTTGAAAAGCCGATACAGTGATCACTTTTACCGCTTTTTTTGCTATACGGCCAACCAAAAGTTTGCGGTATACATTACCCAGGCGTTGATACCAGCTTGCATGCGACTTAAAGTTGTTTTGCTCTAAAAAAATAACATCGTGCAGGGTAAGTATCAAAGGCAGGTTGGTATTTAAAGGGGCTGTATTAGCAGTGCAGTGCAAAATATCAGCTTTTATTTTGGTGCAGGCTTTAGGTAATAAATACTGCTCCCAAATAAAGTAGGGTGCCTTTCTTAACATATGCACTATTCTGTTTTGGGTAGTGCTTATGCATTTGTCCGAATCTCTTTTTACCATTACATGGTAGTCAATATTATCTTCTTCCATTGGCAACCGCTTAAGCAATTCCTGGGCAACCACGTCCATACCATGTTTATGCGGCCTGAAAATGCGTTGCACTTCAATGGCTATCTTCAGCCTGTTGCTTGTTTCATCAGGCTCGAGTGTTTTGAGTAAAGTTGAATCGAGTAACATATTTTTAGATTATATTGTGAATACTGAAATCCACATATGCCACTAATATGCCACTTGGCTAAGTATTTGATTTTCAGTTTGTTTATTTGTGCCAATTTCTTTTTATTGGAAAAAATTCTAAAATAGAAAAACCGATATTGGCGCTTATAAGGCAATAGCCACAGGCTTTTTGTACAACTATTTGGAGTGTATTGCGTATAATTAAACTGCAACTAACCATTATAAAATGAGCGCCTATAATATTTTTATTGTGGAAGATGACCGATGGTATGGCGAGATCCTTGAATACCATTTTAGCCTGAACCCTGATTACAGAGTAACGCGTTTTGAGAACGCAAAAGATGTTTTGAATAACCTGTACCTTCAGCCGGATCTTATTACTCTTGATTTCTCGCTGCCCGATATGCCGGGCGACAGGCTTTACCAAAAAATAAGGGAAGTAAATTCCACGGTACCGGTAATTGTAGTTAGTTCGCAACAAAATATTACCGTAGCTGTAAACCTGCTTAAGATGGGAGTAAGCGATTATGTGGTGAAAGACGAAGCGGCCAAGGATCTGCTGTGGAACAGTATTATAAGGATACGCGAAACGCAAACCTTAAAAAACGAGGTTATACATTTGAAGGAAGAATTGCGGCAGAAATTCTCGTTCGAAAAAACACTTATCGGGCAAAGCGATGCTCTCAAGCGTATTTTTGGGATGATGGAGAAAGCTACCAAAACAAACATCAACGTATCTATAACGGGCGAAACAGGTACGGGTAAAGAGGTGGTGGCAAAGGCCATTCATTACAATAGCGACAGGCGCAAGGGTACCTTTGTACCCGTTAATATGGCAGCTATACCTAAAGATCTTGTAGAAAGCGAATTGTTCGGTTACGAGAAAGGAGCTTTTACGGGCGCCCTTGCACGCAAAAGCGGTAAGTTCGAAGATGCCAATGGAGGTACAATTTTTTTAGACGAGATAGCAGAACTTGACCTTGCCGTGCAAAGCAAACTGTTGCGTGTTTTACAAGAACGCGAAGTTGTAAGGATAGGCGGGAACGAAAAAGTAAAGCTTGATATACGTTTGATAACCGCCACACACCAAAACCTGGCCGAGGCCGTAAAGAACGGAAAATTTAGGGAAGACCTTTACTACAGGCTTATGGGTTTACCTATTGAATTGCCCCCTTTGCGTAACCGCAATAATGATGTACTGATTTTGGCTAAATTTTTTGTTGATGAATTTGCCAGGCAAAATAAAATGGGGTCTATAAATATAAGCCAGGAAGCAAAAAGTAAGTTGTTGAAGTACAATTATCCGGGAAACGTACGTGAACTGAAAGCTGTTATTGACCTGGCTGCTGTAATGTGCGACGATAACGAGATTAAAGCCGACGATATAACCTTTAACTCTATTAAACGCGAAGACGAATTTTTATCTGAGCAAAAAACCTTGCGTGCTTACACTTGCGATATTATTAAGTTTTACCTTAAAAAAAACAATAACGATATTGCCATTACGGCCGCCATGCTGGATATCGGTAAGAGCACTATTTATAAAATGATGCAGGACAAAGAACTGTCTTAGATTTTATAATTTCTATTTTTTAGAAAATTTTCCAAAAAATAGAAATCATTTTTGTTGTTTTGTTTTTTAAATATTTGATTTTCAGGTATTTAAATATATAAAGATTCGTGGTACGATTTTGATTATACCAGGTGGGGCAATTAATAATGGCCTGATCTGATAATCAATTACGTTCACCGATCACCAATGCAAGTAGACACTTTACCCTGTAAGGGAGATTTTGAAACAAACGGCTATGCGCTGCTTACGGAGCAAAATCCAGATCCGCTATTTTGTATAGGGGTAGGCGGTAACATTTTAAGCTGTAACCCCGCCGCCGCGCTGTTAAATGAGTTTGTATTCAATGGGGCCATCTATCCTATAGCTGACTTTTGGCGCTATTTTGCCGAACAAGGCAATTACACTGCCGATAATTTCTCTTTCGAGGTCTCTGCGCTCGGAAACGAATACTCATTTGTTTGCCGGTATTTACCCGGGCAGATATTTTTTAACGTTTATGGCCGCGAAATAACCTGTGCAAAAAAAGCGCGGCAGGAGTTTGCGCGCCTGTCGTTAGTAGCCAGTGCAAATGATAACGGCGTATTATTTAATGATGCGCAGGGAAAAGTGTTATGGGCTAACCAAAGTTTTTGCAAGCTTACCGGGTATACTGTAGAAGAGGTGTTGGGTAAAAAAACACTTGATTTTTGTAGCGGCCCTTTAACCGACAATGCTATACTTATTGAGATAGCCGCAGCCATTGGTGTTTGCAGTTCTTTCGATAAAGAGCTCATACATTACCGTAAAAACGGTACATGGTTTTGGGGAAGAGTGCGCGGGCAAAGCTTTCAAAATACGGCCGGCGAACTGGAGTATTTTGCTGTAGTTGAAGATATTAGCCGGGAAAAAGACCGGGACGAGAAGTTGAAAGTGCTTTCGCAGATCGCCGAGAATAACATTAATGCCGTTATTATTACCGACAAAGAAGGTGTTATAACATGGGTTAATAAAAGTTTCACAACTATTACCGGGTACACCGCTGCCCAAGCTTTGGGCTGCAAGCCCGGGCATTTGTTGCAGGGGCCCGATACCGACAAAGAAACCATAGCGTATTTAAAAAATCAAATAAGCAGCGGGCAACCATTCAGTACGGAGATACTTAACTATAACCGATCGGGCAGTCCCTATTGGTTGCGTATACAGGGGCAGCCAATTACCAACGACAACGGAGAACTAACCGGCTTTTTTGCGCTCGAAGAGGATGTTACCGCCGAGAAACAGGTGCAGAGCCGCATTAGGGAGTCTGAAGAGCAATTTAAACTCGCCCTCGAAAAAATAGGCGATAATGTATGGGAGCACGATTTTACCACGGGTAAAACCAATTTCTATAAATCAACAGATGAGCTTTGGGCGGAAGGCAATACCGAAGGTAGCGATAGGATGGGCTGGTGGGTAAATGTACATCACGAGGACCTCGATCTGCTTAAAACTAATTACCATCAATATAAAACTGGTAGTATACGCTCACATAACCTCGAATACCGAATACTGCATGCCGATGGTACCATTAAATGGGTGTTGGATAAAGGCGTAGTATTGCAGCACAACGAAAAAGGCCTGCCGCTTAAAACCATTGGTACCCATACTGATATAACGCTTATTAAACAAACCGAGATAGAGTTAGAGCAAAGGGTTAAACAGTTCAAATCGTTGTCGGAAAATATCCCCGGCGTAATTTACGAATACGAATTCAGAGCTGATGGTACCGAGGGTTTGCGTTACGTAAGCCCCGCCGTTGAGCGTGTATTTGGAATAAGTGCTGCAAACTTTATGAATTATGGTGCTTATGTGCAGCCGGCAGATATGGAACGTATCAGGGAGAAAAATCAACAGAGCAAAAGAACGCTACAGCCTTTTTACGACGAGTCGCAGATATTTATTCCGGGACAAAAGCCAAAATGGCACTCGGTTCATTCATCATTTTCTTATATATCGCAAAATGGCTCCAAGGTATTTACCGGCTATATGAAGGATATTACCGAACGTAAAACCATAGAGGCATCTTTGCGGGCCAACGAAGAAAAGTACCGCAATATAATTGCCAACATGAACCTGGGCCTGCTTGAGGTTGACCGCAATGGAATGGCAACTTATGCCAACCAAAGCTTTTGCGATATGAGCGGCTACACGCAGGAACAGCTAATGGGAAAAGATGCCGGAAAACTATTTTTATCGAACGGCCATGACGAGATATTGGCAGAAAAAAAGCTGAAGCGTGAGCGCGGAATTTCTGATGCTTACGAACTTGAAGTACAAGACAAGGCCGGTAGAAAAAGATGGTGGTTAATAAGCGGCGCACCAAGGTATAACGATAAGCGCGAACTGATTGGCTCGATGGGCATTCATCTGGATATTACAAACCAGAAGTTACAAGAGGCCGAACTGGTGGCCGCACGCGTAAAGGCTGAGCAACTTGCTCAGGCAAAGGATGCCTTTTTGGCTAATATGAGCCACGAGATACGTACCCCCATGAATGCTATATTAGGCATGAGTAACCAGTTAGTTAAAACAACGCTAACAGCTCAGCAGCAATTTTACTTAAATACTATTCTTTCTGCTTCAGATACCTTGCTTGTGATCATCAATGATATCCTGGATCTTTCCAAGATAGAGGCGGGAAAACTTGCAATTGAAGAGATAGGTTTCGAACTGCATAAAGTAATATCGCAAGTTGGCCAGGTAATAGCACATAAGGCAGAAGAGAAAGGCCTTAACTTATGTATAAATACACCACCGGCAAGCATTAGGCCCGTTCTGCTTGGCGATCCGTACCGTATAAGCCAGGTAATTATAAACCTACTGAGTAATGCAGTGAAATTTACTCAAAAGGGTACTGTTTCGCTAACCTGCAATTTGCTGCAAGAAAAGTATGATAGCCAGTTAATAGAAATAGTAGTAGAAGATACAGGCATTGGCATGGAACAGGCCTTTGTGGAGAAACTTTTCGAGAAATTTAGCCAGGAATACGAATCGATGGCCAGGCAGTTCGGTGGTACCGGTTTAGGCATGAGTATTTGCAAAGAACTTTTGGCTTTAATGAACGGCGATATTAAAGTTACCAGCCGCAAAGGCTACGGCACTAAAGTTACCATTGTATTGGAGCTGCGCCACGGAAGCCAGAAGCACTTGCCGCAAAAAAATAGCGATTGCTTTGCCCCTGGGTTTTTGACAGGGAAAAAGGTGCTTGTTACCGATGATAATGAACTAAACCGTTTGGTTGCGAGTATTATACTGCAAAATTACGGGGGGACGGTAATTACAGCGCAAAACGGACAGGAAGCCCTGTTGATGATAGAACAACAACGGCCTGATGTTGTATTAATGGATGTACAAATGCCCGTTTTGAACGGCCTTGATGCTACCCGCACAATACGGGAGCGTGGCTATCAACTACCTGTTATAGCTTTAACAGCTGCCGCGATAAAAGGAGAACGCGAAAAGTGCATTGCAGCGGGCATGAATGATTATATTACGAAACCTTTTAAAGAAACCGAATTTTTAAGAACAATAAATGATTGGTTTTTTGGAGAAAAACTGCACTTTGAGATGAAATTGTATAACCTGGATAAACTTAAAGAGATAAGCCGAGGTAACGAGGCATTTGTAAAACGTATGGTTGATATTTTTTGCTCGCAAACACCGGGCCTCGTGGCTGATATGGTTTCAGCTTACCACAACAACGATCTGGTGAAAATGGGGGCTATAGCGCATCAACTAAAGCCAAGTATCGAAAATTTGGAGATAGCTAAATTGCAACAAGTAGTAAAGTCCATCGAAAATATAGGGAAAGAAAGAACTGAGAACGTTGGCCTTGCCGAATTAATTAGCGAGGCAGAAGCTATAACGGATATAGTTATAAAACAAATGAAAACCGAATACCCCGATTAATTTAATAATATGAAAGTAGCCCAACAGTTGTATAAGGACGGAAGATTTATTGAGAGTTCCGGAGTGGTTAGTAATAATAGCACAAGTTTGCTTGTATTGGCCTTTGGCGATAAAAACTTGCTATTAACCGATGGCATCCATAATAAATTGTTAACCGTATATCCTAATGCAAATATTGTTACATGCTCTACCTCGGGCGAAATTTACGATAGCGCAGTAAGCGATGGCACTGTTTCTGTAGTTGCTTTAGAGTTTGAAAAAACTGCAATAAAAGCCGTAAATGTTAACGTAAACGATTTCCCGAACAGTTATGATGTGGGCAAAAAGCTGTTTAACAACCTTAATACAGCAGGGCTGGCCTATGTGTTGTTGATCTCAGACGGGGGCTTGGTAAACGGCAGCCAATTGGTTAAAGGCATTGAGGACGTTAATATTAATAAAATACCGGTTACCGGTGGCCTGGCCGGCGACGCTGATAAATTTAACTATACATTAGTTGGCCTTAACCAGGCGCCTGCTGTGGGTAACGTTGTTGCCGTTGGTTTTTATGGCGATGCTCTTGAGATTGGGCACGGCTCTTTAGGTGGGTGGGAAATATTTGGCCCCGAAAAAATTGTTACAAGGTCGCGCGAGAACCATTTATACGAAATAGACGGAAAGAGTGCGCTGGGCCTTTACAAACAATACCTTGGCCGCTATGCCGACGATCTGCCCGGCTCTGCGCTGCTGTTTCCGCTGTATGTAAGATCTGCCGGAACCGATAATAGTGTTGTGCGTACCATATTGTCTATAGATAATGCCGAACAAAGTATGACATTCGCCGGCGATATACCCGAAGGGTCATACATCAGGTTTATGAAAGCCAATTTTGATAAGCTTATTGATGCTGCTACAACTGCAGCAGTTAACACAGCAGGCCAGTTACGGTCAATAAAACATGGCAACCCTCAGTTTGCGCTGCTGATAAGCTGCGTAGGCCGCAAGCTTATTTTAGGTAAAAGGATCGATGAGGAAGTAGAGGCAATAAAAGAAATATTTGGCCCCGAAACGCTGCTGGGAGGCTTTTATTCGTACGGCGAAATATCACCCTTGCAGCAAAACGGGCAATGCCAGTTGCACAATCAAACCATGACCATTACTACCTTTAACGAAGATATTCCCCCACATGAACTATCATAAGTTATTAAACCGGCAACTTAAAAAGTACGGCAACACAGAGTTGCTGGCCCATCCCGACTTTGAGCGATTTTTAGAAGCAGTGAACGACTCATACGAAGCGTTCGACAAAGACAAGGAATTGTCTGACCATGCCTTCATGATAAGCGAGCAGGAATTCGCCGAAATAAATGCGCAGCTAAAAAAGGAGAGCGACCTTAAAAAGCTATCGATAGAAAAGCTGAAGAATACGTTGTATCATATCAAAGACGATGATGCAGGCGAAAGTGGTGAAGTTGACGGCGACATACTGGCGATTTTAGAAATTCTTAATCAGGAAATAACAAAACGGAAAGAAACAGAACAGCAGTTGTTACTGGCTAAAGAACAAGCAGAAGCCGCCAATAGGGCCAAATCTGAATTTCTATCTATTATTAGTCACGAGATACGAACACCGCTCAACGCGGTGATCGGTATGGGGCATCTACTTTTAAAAAACCATCCCCGCACCGATCAGGTTCACAACCTTACTACTCTAAAAACATCGGCAGATAACCTGTTGGTACTGATAAATGATATACTTGATTTTAACAAGATAGAAGCCGGAAAGCTTGATTTGGAGGAAGCGCCGTTCAATATCGAAAAGCTTGTTAACGAACTTGTAAACGCCAACACCAATGCAGCAAATGAGCGCGAGAACAAGATCGAGATCTATATTGATGAGCATATGCCCAAGGCCTTTATTGGCGATACATTAAGATTAGGGCAGGTGTTGAATAACCTTATTTCTAACGCAGTAAAATTTACATTAAGGGGGCTTATTAAAGTTAACGTAACGCTTAAAGAACTGCGGGCAGAAAGCGCCTTAGTGCAAATTGCGGTAGACGATACCGGGGTAGGCATTGCAGCCAACAAGCTCAACGATATATTTTTGCCGTTTATGCAAGCCTCTACTTCTATTACAAGGCAATACGGAGGAACCGGGCTGGGCCTTGCTATTACTAAACGTATATTAAACTTGCTCAATAGCGATATAAAAGTTGCTTCGGTAGTAGGTAAAGGGTCTACGTTTTATTTTACACTTGAATTGGAACTCGACCCTGAAGAGCGCCAGGTAAACGCGGAGGATGATGCATTAACTTACGACCTGAAAAACAAGAAAATACTTTTGGTTGAAGATACCCTGTTTAATGTATTATACGCAACACAGTTAATAGAAGGTTGGAACGCGCAAGTAGAAATTGCCGATAACGGGGCCATTGCTATAGATATATTAAAAGAACGCGATTGCGACCTCGTACTAATGGATCTGCAAATGCCGGTGTTAGATGGTTACTCGGCCACTCTAAAAATTAGAGAGTTTAATAAAACTACACCCATAATTGCGCTTACGGCATCGGCTACCAGCAACGTGCGCGACAAAGTTTTAGAGGTGGGCATGCAGGATTACGTAACTAAGCCCTTTAATCCCGACGATTTTTTCCTTAAATTAAAGAAATACCTGGCTTAGCTTATTCACTATAGGGCTATATCGCCCAGGTTGTTATGAACGGGGCATTCCCTTTAGCTTACATTTTCTATATTTTGGAAAATATTCTTGCTTTTAGAATTATGGCATAAGGTTTTCAATTTTAAATTGTTGATAATGAGCATTTTGTGTTGATTTTTTGCTTTGGTACGCTTTTTCGTTTTAGCCTATCAGATCAATAAATCATTCCAAAAACAAAATGCAAATTATCAAAGCTCTTAAAATTATGGCACTGGCAACATTTAGCTTAATGTTGTTCGGTGGCCAAGCGATCGGGCAAACCAATAATGCTAAAACTGCGCCCACAGAATTGCCCGATGAGCAAAAAGACCTGCAAAGCCAACTGCTTCCTCTCGAAGATATATTAGATATTGCCGTAAAAAACTCGCCATCGGTAAAGTTTCAAAGCGACCTCATAGAGGCGGCAAAATCGCAGCTGGAGTTTAGCAAACGCGTTTGGACAAACAACATCACCGGCTTTGTTAACTATTCATCCGGCAACCAAAGTATCATTACTTCTGATAGCCAAACCGCCGGTAACCTTTCATCATCAAACATAACCAATGGTTACCGTATGGGCGTACAAATAAACCTACCCTTATACGAATTGGTTGGCCGTAAAGCAAGGGTGAACCTGTATAAATACCAGCTAAACTCAACAGTTGATAAACGCGATGAATCTATCCAGGAATTAAGGAAGAATGTAATTCAGCTTTATTATAGCCTTTTGTATTATAACAACGTCCTTAATATCCGCAGCGAGGCCAAGCAATCTGCTATAAATCAGGTGGCTGTTGCTCAAAAGCAATTTAAAGATGGGGTTATAGACATTGCAGAACTTTCTCGCCTTAAAACATTTGAGGTAAATGCCCGCGCCGACTATGAAGAAGCCAAACGCGAATTTTCCATAGCTTATTATCAAGTAGAGCCTGTGGTTGGTGTATCTGTTCCACAATTAATGCGCAAATAATAGCCATGGTACATTTCATAAAACTTTTGCTAAAACACATCACCTGGCTATTAATTATACCGGTAGTTTGTGCCACCACTGTGTTTGTTTTAACACGAAAGGCAAAAAAAGAATATTCGAGCTTCACTACTTTGTATACAGGTGTAGCTAGTGGTTATTCTATAACAAGCACAGAAGACGAACGCCTCGACTATTTTGCCGTAAATAATGCTTTTGATAACTTGCTTGCTTCGGCAAAATCGCGCGAAACTATAGAGCAGGTGGCGTTGCGCCTTTTGGCAGAGCATTTGGCATTGCAAAAGCCAGATCCAAAAGTGTTAGGCGCCGATGGTTTTGATAACTTACACAAAGCAGCCGGGCACGAGTTGCTTGCCAAGGCGCAGCAACTAAAAAACAGCGCTGCTATATACGCATACATTCAAAAGCTTTACAGCTCCAGCCCCGACAATAAAATAGAAGCGCTGTTGAACCAACCCGGTTCATTTTACAATATAGATGATCTGAGGGCGAATCTTGTGGTTACCCGCATTACCACCAGCGATATTATACAAATAGTTTACAATTGTTCAGATCCTGCTGTTTGCCAGCGTACCCTGCAAATACACAGTGAGATATTTACAGCAAACTACCGCAACTTAAAAAGCGATCAAACCAATAGTGCTGTACAGTATTTTGAAGCAAAACTGGCCGAAGTGAAAGCCAAGCTGCAACGCTCGGAAGATGAGATGAAGGAGTTTGGCAGGCAGCATCATATCATTAACTATTACGAGCAAACACGCTATATAGCCCAGGAGAACGAACAACTCAATCGCGAAATTTATGGGCAAAAAATTGCGCAGAATGCAGCTGCAAATGGAATGGATATGGTTGAGAAGAAGCTGCATTCGCGCGATAAACAGATAGATAACAGTACAAAGCTGATCGACCTGAGGCAGCGGTTAAGCGATGCCAGTGCAGGTTTAGAGCGCGCAAAGGTTTTTGGCGATAAAAGTAAAATAGAACGCCTTACCGCACAAACTCAAACACTGGAAGATTCTATAAAACAGGCATCTGCAGATTATAACAACCTAAATTATACGCTGGAAACTGTGCCTCGCAACAGCCTGATGCAGGAATGGGTTGATAATGCCGTAAATAGCGGCAATGCAAAAGCAGGCTTAAAGGTGCTGGGTGGCGAAAAACGTGAATACCAGAAGAACTTTGATGAATTTGCTCCGCTTGGCTCAACACTTAAAAGGCTCGAGCGCCAGATAGATATAAATGAGAAAGAGTTTTTATCGATCCTTCACGGGCTGGAACTGGCGAGGTTGAGGCAAAATAACCTTTCGTTAAATTCAAATATCGCCATTCAAGACAAACCGTTTTTGCCTTTAAAAGCGCAGAAATCTACCCGTGTATTGCTTGTAATGGTTGCGTTTTTGGTTGGTTTTATTTTAACAGCGGGTTCAATTATTGGCCGCGAGTTAATGGACTCATCCATACGTACCCCCGAAAGGGCAAAAAAAATAGTGCATTTACCTTTAGCAGGCGTTTCGGTGCTTGTGAACGAAAGCTGGGCATCAGCATATAACGCTTCGCTGAGGCAACTTCTTGCCGAGCAAATGATAAATGTTTTGCTTCCGTTAATTAATGCATCTATGGCCGAAAAAGGTTCGGCACAGCTCACTTTATTGCACAATAAGGCCGAAGCCTACCAACCCCAGGATATCGCACTTTTTAATAACCTTTTTGAAGAGTTATTTGGCCCTGTTAATTGGGTGGTACCTGCCTCAGAACTGCCTGCCTTCGAAAGATCTTTACCGGTTTCTAACTATACTGCTTATACACCTTCGGTAGCCTTATTAAATGTTAGTAACATAGGGCAAATTGCCGGTAGTGTGGCGCAAAACGCTAAACTGGTTGTCTACGTAGCTCCAAACCTTGCGCAGCACAGCCTTCCACTTGCACTTACACAAAATTCTTGCGCCGGCCTTGTAGTTGTTAACGCAAATGATACCTGGCTGCCGGTTGATAAAGAACTATTGGCAAAATTAAAAGCCTCGCTCTCGGGCACGCCGCTTTATACCTGGCTAGTAAAAACCGATGAAAGTAACCTCGACAACCTGGTAGGGGAGTTGCCCCGTCAGCGCAGTTGGATAAGAAGGAAAATTAAAAAGATAGTAACCTTAAACTTACGATAATGCAAAAACAAAACCACATAGTATGCTGTGCTTTGCCTGCCTGGCAGGGCGAGTATCTGCGCTCCACAGTTGAACTTATGAAGTGCCTTGCTGCTACCAATCTTGTTTTATATGTAGATTATGCTTACTCTATTTCTGATTGCTTTAAAGCAGTTTTAGGTAAAAAGAAATTTGATTGGAAACGCGTGCTGGGCTTTAAAAGCCGCCTGCAAACTATTGAACGTAATGGCGAAAATGGCCTTTACCTACTATCGTTACCGCCGGTTTTACCGGCTTTTGCAACATCATCTTATAAAATATTTAAAGCCATAAATAAGCTTAATGCGGCCATCACCGGCTATTTTATTAATAAGGCAATAGCCAAACTTAAAATGGCCAATGTGGTAGAATTTAACGCCTATCAACCTTTCCTGGGCAACTACTGGAAGTTAAAGAATGTTGGCTTTAAAGTATTTTACATGTATGATGAGTTTACCGGGGTGCCCTATTTTAAAGGTTTTGCCGGCAGGGAAGAAGCCGAATACCTTTCGCACGCCGGGTTGGGGGTTGTAACTTCTGCCGAACTGAAAACCCGTAAGCAGGTTGCCGATACACCTGTAGAAGTAGTGAATAATGGTGTGCATTTTGATGCCTTTTATAACCAAACAACCAAATTATTTGCCGGGCAGGGAGGCAATAAAATAGTTGGCTACACCGGTAATATTGATGGGCGTTTAGATGTGGCATTATTGGAACAGGTTATAAAAACGATGCCCACCACTGCCTTCGCATTTATAGGCAAAGTTTCAGATGAATCGGTTAAAACTCGGTTGGCCAAATTTAATAATGTGTTTTTTGCCCCCCCTGTTGCACCCGAAGAAGTGCCCTACCTGCTTGATAAATTTGATGCCGGCATTATACCTTATGTGTGCGACCACCTTACAGCCGCAATTTACCCGTTGAAGGCAAACGAGTACCTTGCCATGGGCTTGCCGGTTGTGATGACGCCTTTTGCATCGCTCGGCGAAATAGACGAGGCAATATTATTTGCTGATAATGCCCTGAAGTTTAAAAGATGCCTGGAGCAGGCGCTTGCCGAAACAGATGTACAAGAAAAACTGCACCGTATAGCTTTGGCCAAACAGGCTGACTGGCATTCGCGCGCCGAGCAATTACAGGATCTGATAGAAAAATACAGGGCGGCAAAAGCTGCATGAAATAAGCGAATACTAATATGAAGAAGATAATAATCGGTAATACTTCGCTGTCGCTGTTCTCTAATGGCGGTGCGGCAGTTTTAGGTTTCGTTAACCTGGCATGTATAGCGCGTTTTTTTTCTGTTACCGATGCAGGCAAATGGTTTATGTTGCTTACGGTATACACCATGCTGGAGTTATTACGCAGCGGCTGCATACAAACACCTTTCATACGTTTTTATGTTGTGGCGAGCAGTAAAATGCAACGTGCTAAGCTGGTGGCTGCAGCCTGGCAGTTAATATTAATTTTTACGCTTTTTATGGTAGTGGCGGCCTTGCCTTTTATGCTTTTTGTGAAGCAGGGAGATAATGCGTTTACACTTGCCCGGCAGTTTACCCCAATTTGGCTGCTTGCAGCGTTGCCAAATCAGTTATTACAGTGGCAATTACAGGCCAATAGCAGCTTTAAAAAACTGGCTGTGGTGAGGCTTGCTTTCCCGGTATTATTCACTTTACTTTTAGCGTTGCAACGGTTACTAAAAGCCGATATTGAAACAGTAGCCTTATGGTATGCGGTTTTGCAGTTTTTAACCGGTTTTATTGGTGCTTGTTTTGGTTGGCTGCGATTTGGCCGCTGGTTTACCAGCCTGAAACACGAGCGCCAAATGCTCACCGGCTATGGTAAATTTAGTATGGTTACCATGATAGCGGCCAGTTTGTTACGCAGTTCCGATCAATTCATCATTGCGCTTTGGCTTGGGCCTGCTGCGGTTGCCACATATGCTATTCCTCAAAAGCTTATCGAGGCAATTGAAATTCCGGTGCGTTCTTTCGTTTCGGTTGCTATACCGCAGGCAACTACTTTATGGAATACCGGGCAGCAAGCACAATTGAAACGTTTTTTTTACGGGCAATGTGGTTTTTTGATGGCTATTATCATCCCCCTTTTGGCTATTTTCTTTTTTATGCCATCGCAAATTGTGGCTTTGCTTGGCGGGGCTAAGTACCATCAATCGGCGTTAATATTGCAGGTATTTTGCCTTTATGCTGCACTTATACCAATTGACAGGTACTGCGGGTTAATGTTAGATGCAATTAACCGCCCGGCAAAAAATACCGTAAAAGTAATTTTAATGCTTATAACCAATGTGTTGCTGGATGTGGCAGCCGTTAAACTTGGGTATGGTTTGTACGGAATAGCAGCTGTATCAATGCTTACCTTTTTAGCAGGTATTGTAATTGGCTGGTTTCAGTTGCGAGATGTACTTGGTGGGTTCTCTGCAAGTGCATTTGTTAAAGAAGGCATTTTAATACATATACAAAAGATCAGGCAGCGCGCTGTAGCATTATGAAAAACCGCATCGGTATATCGCTTTTATTAAAGATAAGCCTTGCAATATTTTTTGCTGTATTGTTAGGCTATGTTATAGCTGTATACGGTTTTTTAGCAGCCGGTGCGCTTGGCGCCCTGCCATTTGTGGTTTGGTACCTTACCATTGTATTCAATAAACCCATAATAGGGCTTTATTCGGTACTTAACCTGGGCTTCTTCGTAAACGGTACGGTGCGTTACTCAACTGCGCCTTTCGGCCTTGCCATTGATGTATTTTTATTGATCACTCTCATAGCCGCCCTTGCTAAAGCCAGAAAGAGGGACACCATTTATCTTAAAAACCCCATTGTATACGCTATTGCAGGTTGGGCCATCTATTGCATTATGGAACTTGTGAACCCCGAGTCGCGCAGTTCGTTAGCATGGTTTTATGCCGTTAGAGGGGTGGCGCTTTATATGGTGCAGTTGGTTATTATAACAACCTTGCTATTTAAAGATCAAAAGCAACTACAAACCTTTTTTAATATTTGGATAATTTGGAGTGTAATAGCATGCTTATGGGCTATGAAGCAACTTTACTTGGGCGTTAACCACTACGAACAGCTTTGGCTGGATGCAGGGGCTTATAAAACCCACGTTTTGTTTGGCAGGCTAAGGGCATTTTCGTTTTACTCAGATGCCGGGCAGTTCGGCGCAGCAATGGGGCATATATTGCTGGTGTGTTTAATACTTGCTTTGGGGCCATGCAAACCAAAAATACGGTTGCTATACCTGGGGTTGGCGGTATTCTTTTTTTGGGGGATGGCCATTTCGGGTACCCGGGGGGCGCTTTTTGTGCCGCTGTCGGGTATAATGGTTTACCTGTTTCTCACTCGCAATTTCAAAATTTTGTCGGTAGGTGTTGGTATTGTAGGCGTTTTCTTTTGCCTATTAAAGTTTACAGCTGTGGGTGCCGGCAATTACCAGGTGCAGCGCATGCGTAGCGCGCTCGATCCTAATGATGCTTCGTTGCAGGTGCGTATAGAAAACCAAAAAAAGTTTAAGGTTTACCTGGCTACCAGGCCAATTGGCGGTGGCATTGGCTCGGCCGGTTCGTGGGGGCAAAGGTTTAACCCCGGTACTTTTTTGGCCGAAACTCCTACCGATAGCTGGTATGTGAAGATCTGGGCAGAAACGGGGGTAGTGGGTTTGTGGGTCCATCTGGGTATGATATTCACCTGTATTATAACAGGCACTGTACTGGTGTTTAAAATGAAGAACAATAAAATGTTGAGGCAAATGGCCATGGCACTTTTATCGGGCTTTGTAGGTATTGCATTTGCAAGCTACGGCAATCAAATTTTAGGGCAGGCACCAAGTGGTGTAGTATGCTTTATGGGGCTTGCCTTAATATGGCTTGCCTATCGTTGGGATAAAAATTACACGGCCGGCATTTCCGCGGCATCTAAACCTCCAATATGAAAAATACCGATCAATATCCGCTGGTTTCTATTATCACCGTAAATTACAATACAGCGGCGGTAACCGCAGAACTGTTAAAATCGCTGGGGCATATAACCTACCCTAATGTAGAGGTTATAGTGGTAGACAATGCCTCTACAGAGGATGCCAGCTACCTGGCAGACGATTTTCCGCACATAAAGCTTATAAAAAATACTGTTAATGAGGGTTTTGCCGGAGGGAATAACCGTGGGATAGAGGCAGCAGGCGGCGAAATACTGTTCCTTTTGAACAACGATACCGAGGTTATTCCTGGCTTTATTGAACCCGTTGCTGATCTTTTCTCATTCCATCATAAAATTGGTATTGTAAGCCCTAAAATACGCTACTTCCATTCGCCCAATATTATACAGTATGCCGGCGGCGAAGCTATAAATTCTTTTACTGCACGGGGCAAATTCATTGGCTCGGGCGAGGAAGACCGTGGGCAACATGATACTCCGCAACAAACCCACCTGGCACATGGGGCCGCTATGGCCATACACCGGCGGGTGATCGACGAAGTAGGCCTTTTGCCCGAAATGTTTTTTTTATACTACGAAGAACTCGATTATACAGAACATGTGCAGCGTGCCGGTTTCACGGTATGGTACGAACCTCGTTCGCTGGTACTTCATAAAGAATCGATGAGCGTAGGTAAGCTTAGCAACCTGAAGATATATTACCAAAACCGTAACCGGCTGCTATTTATACGCCGCAACGTTTTTGGCTTTAAAGGCTTTATAAGTAAAGTGTTTTTTTTAACTATTTCGGTGCCTGCAGGCCTAATAAGGCAGCTTTTGCTGGGTAACCGGAAGGCTGCTGCGGGCATATGCAGTGGCGTTGCCTGGAATTTAAAGTATAAACTTAACTAAATTTATTATTATGGATATTATAGCCGGCCTGGTATTTACTATAAGCCTCTTGGCTTTTACTGCACTGGCCATGCAGTGCATTTACCTGCTTATTTTTGCCCTTGCCGGGCATTTTAAAAGCAATGCTGCTTTTCCGCCTGCATCGGCATTAGGTAGTTTTGTTATTTATATACCCGCATATAAAGAAGATGCGGTAATACTTGATACAGCAATTGCAGCGCTTTCGCTTGATTACCCGCAAAGTAAACGCCGGGTGGTTGTTATAGCCGATAAGCTGATGCCCGCTACACTTGCAGCACTTCGGAGCATGCCTTTACAGGTAGTTGAAGTAGCCTTTGAGCAGAGTACAAAAGCTAAAGCCTTAAACTATGCTATTAAGCAAACGGAAGGAGTGTTTGATTATGCGCTGATTTTAGATGCTGATAATATTTGCAGCCCCGATTTTTTATTACGGATGAATGAAGCAATGCAGCAAGGCTGCCAAGTAGTACAGGGGCAACGCGTTGCAAAAAATACAAATACAAAATTCGCGTTTTTAGATGCTGTAAGCGAAGGTGTAAATAACCACATATTTAGGCAAGGGCATCGTGCGCTGGGCCTTTCATGTGCCATTATAGGTTCGGGTTTTGCCATGCAATACCAGCTATTTGTGTCGGTAATGGACGAGATAAAGGCTGTTGGTGGTTTTGATAAGGAAATGGAGCTAAGGCTACTGCGTACCGGCGTACAAGTAGCATACGCTACGCGCGCCCTTGTGTATGATGAAAAAGCCGCAAGGCAGGCAAATTTCGAAAACCAGCGGCGCCGGTGGCTATCGGCTCAAATACATTACATGCAACGGTACATCGCCGATGGCTTTATACAGTTAACAAAGGGTAATATCGATTTTTTTGACAAGGTGGTACAAACCATGCT
This sequence comes from Mucilaginibacter pedocola, assembly GCF_002013915.1. Lineage (GTDB taxonomy): Bacteria > Bacteroidota > Bacteroidia > Sphingobacteriales > Sphingobacteriaceae > Mucilaginibacter > Mucilaginibacter pedocola. Next base: position 19,490 of record NZ_MBTF01000038.1, on the reverse strand, counting down.
GCTGCCCAGGGCGCTAATGCTTGGCGTAACCTCAATGTTGTTCATTTTGTCGTTGTTGCCGGGGTATGGCCTGCCTGCTGTTTATTGGTTAGTACTTTGCGCTGCAACTTTTTTTGCCGTTTTTATTTCCATTCCCAGCCAATACTTTAATAGGCAACTGCTGTCGGCGGCGTTGGGTTTTCCCTTGGCTTTTTTCAGCATGTTCAAATTACTATTTAAACTCAAGGGTGCCAATAAAACGTTTATTCACACCGCTCATGGCGACGTATCCTCTGCACAATAAAATAGGTCTATGCTATAAACAGTGATCAATCAACTAAACTCTCCATGCGGGGCTGCTTCACAAGTTGTGAGCAGCCTTTTTTTATTACGCTGAACACTCCTCCCATTAATTATGGTAAATGCATGGGGATTTTACTAAGGGTAAATTTAATAACGAGGCAATTTATAAGACTAAATAGCCGGTTGTATTGTGTAGAGATTACTCTAATTGCCTTGATATAAGATATTTGTTGGCTGTGGGAGCTTGTGTTAAAACCACCGGAAGTTGCATGATGGCCATTATTTACTACGTATGGAAATATTGATCAACGGTTTCTTGTCTTTTGTTTCAAATGCCAGGTTTTTAAAGCAGTATACGCTACCTCTAACATGTGTTATATAGGCCCCTGAGCGTTTTAATAGAAGTTACGTTTACCGCTATGGTAATTGTTGGGTAATAGCGGAGTTAGGCTTATCATCTTTTTATACAAGTGCGTAGCAGGCCGCATCAACCATGGCTAAGCGTTCGGGTAAATAAATTGTTTGATTAGCCGGCTTTATAACTACTAAAGTTTGTTTAACATTAATGCTTATCAATACCGGGGGAAACAAAAAAGGCCAGGCGTATGCCTGGCACTTTCTCACTTAGCGGGGTATTTGGGGGCTATTTTTTGTATATCAAAGATGAATTTCTGTTTCCGGGCACGTCTAAATACCAATCTTTATGCAAGCTGCCGCCCGATTTTGCCCATTGCAAAAAGTAATTGTAGCTTTTGTTAATGGCCGAGCCTTCAACCGGGTAATCAAATTGCTCAGAAAAGTTGAGCGCATATGGCCATGCATTTTTGCTTTTATAGGTGCGGTTAAGGCCTGTGTTAGTATTATCCTGCAGTGTGCTGAACAATTTTTTATCAGCAAGGTCGGTAGGGGCATTATCTGGTAAGTGTACTTCGTATCCACGGCGCTGGTTGCTTATCAGGAAGGGGTTAAAAGGTGCAGTGCCCAGTGTTGACGCTGATATTGGCGAGTTGAAACTCATGTATATATGAACAGTATCGCCTTTTATTACCGGGGCCTCGTTTTGCGTGTTTATATAGTATCCGCCGGGGCGTTTTATAATAGCCTGGTAATTATCGAACGGAATTATAACTGCTTTAGATTGGTTGCTTTCAGTTCCGTTGCCGCTCTGTTGAATATAATTACCGATCATTTTCTGCCCGCTCACGCTTTTAACAGCTGCAGGGCTGAACGGAAACTGCACGCCAAAGCCATTTATGAAAGATGCACCGGCCGCCTTAACGTTGTAATCGGCATACATTTCAACCACGTTGTTTTTTGCATTAGTAACGGTTTTGTAGCGGTAACCAACTACAAGGTCGTTCAGGTCGTAATCGCCTGTGGCGGGCCATAAGTCTTCAAATACCAGGCTACCAAAGGTGGTTTTTGAGGGATAGTAGCTAACGTAGGCGCGGGTTGGGTCGGTTGGGAACTGGTCGAAAGTATCTGTAACGCCATCGCCATCAGTATCTTTAGGTTGGTCAATAGGCTGTACGTTGGTGTTAGAAATTGCAGTTACCGGGTTACTGGTGGCGTAAAACAGCACATCATTAAAGTCGTTATCGCTGCCACCTGTTTGGCGGTTTTGATCGTCGATGCCTATCAGGTAAAGTTTTTCGCTTTCGGCATACAGCAATACGGTATGTTTTTTTAGGCTTGCATTGGTTTCGGGGTTACATGCAGTTGTTGTATAAAACTTAGGGGCACCGGCATCAACCGTTTTAGAACCGCCGTTCCAGGCATTAGCCAGCAGCACAAAGCCTATGGAGGTACCGGCATCAAAGCGGCCCAGTTTTACTTTGTCGCCCGAGTGCAGGTTGCCGCCCGAGCCCGAAAGAGAGGCATTTGGGAACATATAATATACGGTTTTTATATCGGCAGGGCTTTGTGGGGCATTACCGGTAGGGTAGGTGTAATAGCCAAGGGTATTTAAATAACCTGCTCCCTCGCTTACAAAAGTTATCCAAACATCAGCAGTTTGGGTAATGTTGAGATCTGCCGTGGCCGACGACTCCAGGTACGATGGGTGCAGCGTAGCAACGTTTTTTGTTTCGGGTAATGATGCGTTTATGTAGGATAACAGGTCGGCAGAAATAGCATCGCGTGTGGGCTCAAGATATTTTGGTACGCCTGAGTTGTCGTAAGCACCCATGTACAAATACGATGTATTGGTTGCCATTGTGCCTATACTATTGAGAGTAAAACGGCTCGCCGGCGTATTTACGGCATAGGTGCTTTCAACAATGTTGCCGCTGTGCCCGCCCGGGCCGCCAATTATGCCGTTAACGGCATCGCCGGTTACAACCGCTTTAGCATTGCGCATTAAGCCAACATATTTGGCGTCAATTATCAGCGTATCGGTATGTAGTGGTAAATTAACCACGGCGTGCACTTGTCCGCTTTCGTTACTAACCACTGTTGCTATAGCATCGGTCCCGGGTGTATTGCTCGCCATAATATCTACCGGTACGCCTTTGATGGGCTGGCTATTATTTGTTAATAATTGCACATCAACAGTTACCTGGTGCGTTGTGCTAAAGCTAAAGTTTTCCGGCGCTATGGTACTGTCTACCGGCGTTGTAATGCTTACAGATGGCGCGCTTGGTGCAGTAAACGATGTATCTTTCTTACACGAAAAGAAACATGCGCTTATGATCAAAATAGTTAGTAATGGTTTTGTGCTCATGGCTTTAAAATCTTTTAAAAAGTGCTTTTCAACTGGTGTGCCATTATTTAAGTAATTGTAAATGAGGTGTTTGATTTTTTTCTTGTTCCAAAAAATAGAAATTTTTCTATCCCGAAATAAATTGTTCTGTGGCCATATATATTTGGCCTTTGCCCGAGTACTTTGCAATGGTGAAATGGAAAGTGCTGCCTCTACCTTCTTCCGATTCTACCCAGATCAGCCCCCCCATGTATTCTACCAGTTTTTTGGTAATAGCCAATCCTATACCCGTGCCGGGGTATTCAGATGAGCCGTGCAAACGTTTAAATATTACAAATATTTTTTCCAGGTCGGCCGCTTGCATACCTATGCCATTATCTGATATACTAAATTGCCAATGGCTGTTGTTCTGGCACCATTTTATATCAATTACCGGTGCTTTGCCGGGGATGCTGTATTTAAGCGCATTGGATAGTAAGTTTTGAAAAATTTGCTTCAGCGGAACTTTTAAACCGCTAATTACGGGCAGGCCTGTAAAGTTGATGGTAGCCTTTTGCTGTGTTATTTGCTGATGATATAATTGAGAAAATTCGGCTACTGTCTGTTCGAGATCAACATCCTCTAATTGCCCCCCGTTGCGGCCAGCACGCGAAAATTCGAGCAGGTCGGTAATGATGTACCTCATGCGTTGCGCGCCATCAATTACGAGGCTGATATACTGCCTTCCCTTATCGTCAAATACATCCCCATATTTATTATTTATAAGCGTTACGAATGATGTTATGGTTCTTAGGGGTTCTTGCATATCATGAGATGCAGCATAGGCGAACTGCTCTAATTCTGCATTGATGAATGCAAGTTCTTTTGCTTGTTGTTGCAGTTCGTGGTTGAGTATTGCAAGCGCATTGGCTTGCTCTGCTTCTTTTTGCAGCTGCTCAACTTCTATAGTTTTTAATACGAATACCGCACTGAATTTTTTTAATTGAAAGGCCCATAGCCCGCATATAAAAAATATAACTGCCGTAAGTACGAAATGAATAACAAGTGTTTGCAAACCAAACTGGTCTAACTGGGTAAAATATACGCCGGGTGTGCCCGTGTTTTGCAGATAGCTAAAAGCCGTATGATGCAACACAACCAGTATGAACATAGGTATTTGCAAGCTCCACTTTTGATAAGTGATTAAAACGGCACTGCCAATAAATGCGAAAAAGTGCATTTCGAATAAGCCGTGAAGCTGGTAAATATATTGTGCCATAAATATACCCAGTACCGTGCTTAGTACATATTGGTAAAGTGGCGACCGCGGCAACAAGAGCTTAGCCGAATAGTAGGCTACAAGTAATAAACTACCTACCGCAATGGCTATAAACCAGGTACCGTAAAGAGGCGCCAGTATAAGCCCGGTAATAAAGTAACAGGGTAAAAAAATATTCATTAATTTATCAGAACGCTTTTTAACCTGTTGCTGCAATGTTTGGGCAGCATGATCAGCATGAATAGAGGGGGAATTCATATAGTGTATAATTATTTGCCGCAAGTGGGTAAGCTGCAACCATAGGCCTTTAAGGCCAACGGATTAATAAACAAACGGGCATTTTTACTTAATAAACCGGCTATTGCATCGGCGGCGTAATTTGTTTTTTCGTCGGTGCAATAACGGCTGCGGTTATAGTTACCATAATAGTATAGCTTGCGCGACCAGTTGAGCAACGCAACCTGTGGGGTGGAGTATACTCCGCAATCGGCAGCTATTGCTTTGTTGAACGTTACAGGTACGCTTAAGCCCAATATTTGTTGTATTTGGGCTGCGGTGTATGGCTCATTGCTTAGTACTACTACCACAAAATCTACCCTTGAGCCATACCGGCGGTATAGTTTTTTAACGGCAGCTATATTGAAGCGCGAGCAAGCACACTTTGGGTTAAAAAAATGTAGCATTATGGGCTTCTGGCTTGTTTTTACCGGGAGGGACTCTGTTATTAACTTCCCAATAACCGGCGCTTTATAATTAGGGGGGATCGGAGTAGGGAGTTGGTACCTCAAATCGGTATACCAAAATATAGAGGCTATGGCGCCGAATATTGCTACAAGCCAAATGGTTACAAATGCCTGTTTCATCGCTTAATTGGTTGTTTTTGAAAGCATTTCGCTTTTCTTTAGGTTGTCGTTTATCACTATACCGGTACTGATAGTGATATGCTTTATTACTTCATCCAATTCCTGCGCCGACTTGAGAATATACTCTGCCATCTCTTCTTTTTCGGATGCATCTTTGCTGGCGGAAAAAAGTTGTGTTAAGGCAAGCAGCCTTGCTACCGGTGCTCTAACCAAATGCGATTGCATCCATGATATTTCGGCCAGTTTGTCATTCTGCGCTTCAATAGCCTTTATATAGTCGAGCCTTTCGGTAACATCATTAGCCAGAATGACCATAGCCGGCCTGCTTTTAAACTCGATGTTGTTACTTAAAATATCAACTTTTATTAATTTACCATCTTTGCATCTGTGCTGATAGATGCCTTGTTGCTGCAACGAGGTTTTTCCCTTTTCCGGCTCCATTTCTCGTGGTGCTGTATCTCCCGTTGCATAAAGTTCTTCTATGTGCATTGCCAAAAGTTCGCTATGGGTATATCTGTATTGTTTTAGCGCTGCCTTGTTTGCATCTAAAATTTGTGATGTTTCCTGGTCAAAAACGAGCATAGGCAATGGGCTTAAATGGAATAGTTCGCTATATTTTTTTTGTGAGGTTGCTAAAGCTGATACAGATCGTTTACGTTCTACACTATAAACAATGCTTTTGTACAAATTGGTGGGGTCTAACTCGTCTTTTAATAAATAGTCGGAAATACCCATTGAAAGCGAGCGTACGCCAAAACTCATGTCAGAGTAGCCTGTGAGTACTATTACGGGTATTGGCAGATCTAACGTAGAGATTTCTGATATAAGTGCCATGCCTTGCATATCAGGAAGCGAAAGGTCCAGCAGGATAGCGTCAAAACATTTTTGAGGGTCGTTTAACGCTGCTCGCACTTGTTTGTAGGTTTTGGCGTGTGTTAGCTCAAATTCGTCGGGCTGAGAACATAAAAAGTCTTCAACAAGGGCAAAATCGCCGGGGTTGTCTTCAACTACCAATATGCGGTATTTTTTAGTGCTAATAAGTGGGGTCATAGGTTTAGGTTGTTTTATTTATTATAATAATTTGCTGTTGTTTGTTACGCTGTATTTTATGTATGGCGCTAAAGGCCAGCATAGCTATAAAGAGTACGGATATGTAGTTTGACAGGCGGAAAAACAGAATAGAGCGATTTACCTCGGGCTGAGTATTATTAAAACGCGTTGCCGACCATACCCTTAGGTCTTTTAACAATATGGCACCGTTTGGTTTGCGCGGAACGCGTATGTTTCTATCAACCCTGGCAAGCAGGATGTGTGCATTCACTAATAAATAGCAATAGCATATTAACATTAGCGCTGTGGTAAATGAAAATGTGAGCTGCATCATGGTTATTAATGTTTACAGGTAAATACTCTTGCTAATAAGGGCAAGCCTATTGCAGGCCTGCCCCGAAACGTTGGTTTAATGCGTTGCCGGGCCACAAACACGAAGGGTAGCGTAGCGCATATTCCTCTCTTGCCCAACAATTCAAATTTGGGTATTATGAGAGCGACAGCTTATAGACGGAGCAATGAAAGTGTTGTAGTGGTTTGTACTACAAAAGAGTATCAGATGAGTTTACGGGAGATAACGTAGGTGGTTAGGGCGGCGTTATTTTTCATCTTCATTTTTTCGAGAACGCGCGCGCGATACGTGCTTATAGTAGGTATGCTTAAACAAAGCAGATCGGCTATTTCTGAAACGGTTTTGCCCGAAGCAATGTGCAGCAATGTTTGGTATTCGCGTTCTGACAGCAATTCGTGGGGTTCTTTGCTGGTGTCTTCATCCAGCATGGAGAGCAGCTTTTCTGACAGCGACTGCGACACATATTTTTTGCCATTCAATATCCTGGTTATGGCGGTTATTAGTTCGGTATCCGCTACATCTTTAGAAAGGTAACCGGCAGCACCCATCTTCATGGCCCGCAAAGCAATTTGTTCCTCGCTGTGGAAGCTGAACATTAATACCGGTATTTTAAGCTTATCTGCCTTTATTTGTTTTAGTATATCAAGCCCGTTTCGGCCGGGCAGGTCAATATCAAGTATCAATATATCCCAGGCGCACTCGTTCAGTTTTTTAAAAACCTCGGCATAGTTAATAGCCTCGCCAAAAATACCTGCCGGAAACTCGCTTGCGCAAATATGTTTAACCCCAAACCTTATGGCCGAGTGGTCGTCAGCTATTAATATTTTTGTTGCCATTTAAGTTTACAATAAGTTCAACAGTGGTGCCACCTTGTGCGCCCGGGCGTATGGTAATGCTTGCGTTAATAAGCCTGGCGCGTTCTTGCATATTCATCAACCCCATTGATAGCGGGTTGCCGGCGTTATCCGGCCTCAAGCCAATACCGTTATCGGTTATCCTGATAAATAACTCTCCCGCTATGTTTTCTACTTGTACATCGGTAAATGATGCATTGGCATGTTTAACAACGTTTGTTAAGGCTTCCTGGCATATACGGAATATGTTAGTTTCGGTAGCGCTATCAAGTTCGGGTTGCCTGGCATCTATATAAAGGCCGGTTTTTATGCCGGTTTTCTTTTTTAGATCGGTTACAAGCCATTCAATAGCCGCAAACAGGCCAAATTTATCAAGCATGGCCGGGCGCAGCTCGTTGGCTATTTTACGTAGGGTTTGTATACCGTTGTCTACGTCTGCAATTATACCGTCAATTGTTGGGCTTGGTATCTCATAACTCTTCTTTAATGCAGATAGCGACATTTTTAGGCCCGACAATTGTTGCCCAAATTCATCATGTAATTCGCGCGCTATACGGGCTCTTTCGTCTTCAAGTACATTGTTAAGCCGCTGTGCAAAGTTACGGGCGGTCCGTTCTGATGCCTCAAGAGCGGCACTTACTTTTTTGCGCTCGATGCTGTAAACAATGCTTTTGTGCAGGCTTATGGCAGTAAGTTCTTCTTTCAAAATATAATCGGCCACGCCTAACGCAAGCGACTTTACACCAAATGTAAGATCGGTATAGCCAGTTAATACTATGACCGGAGTGCCCGAACTTACGCTCATCATTTCGTTAATAAGTTCTTCGCCTTTACTATCGGGTAATGATAGGTCGAGTAGTATAACATCAAATGCAAGCGGTTGGGCCGTTAGCAGCTGTTTGGCCTCCTGTGAACTTTTAGCTTGCACAATGTTTGGAAACTGAAGCTGCTCCAGTAAGAATTCTTCGGTAAGCAAAAAGTCGCCGGGGTTATCTTCAACAACAAGAATGTTTTTGATAGGGGCTGCTTGCATACGTTAACGGCTGATCAACTATTGATACCAAAGTACAAAAACAGATCGGGAAAGAATATAATTTGATCTGTTTACTCAAAAACGAGTATTTATACCGGGGCCATTCACCTTAAATTAAGCCCCAATGTTGTATGAAGTGCTAAGATATGATGATAAGTGCCCTCAATATCATTTGGTTGAATGATCAATGTCACATTTTATGCGGAGGCTAATACTCAATTTTACAACACCGCCCGTTACACAATTTTGGTGTAACGGCATTAAATGTTGCCGGCTTTTATAACGGCAAAACAAGTGTAGCTATTGATCCGCAAAATGTAAAACACCCACGAGCATGAAAAATTTATCACCCGACACCGAACTTGAAACCGAATTGCAAGAGTTGTATACTATGAGCCGCCATTTACAGGACGATATTTTGTTTCTGGAAGGTGAAGAGCGGTTTTTTAAAGAAGTGCTTAACAAATGCGGGGTACAAGCAGATAGTTTTAGGAGCAGGATAGAAGCGAACGATCAGCTGTCGGCGGCTTCAAGGGTGGCCGTGCAAGAGTTTCTAAGCTATTTAGCGCCATATATAACCGAAAAGCAAAAAGCCATAGATATGGATATGCTAAACCGCTACAATAATTTACAAAGCAATATAAAGGATCTGTTCGCAGCAATAAAGCAGACCAAAAATGAGCTTTTTGCTTATGCCGAAACTGCTATGCTGGGCAATATTGCCATTCCTACCCATTAAGCCTTTTTTTAAATGAACCAGATCAAATATATTCTTTCTGCCGAAGCATTGAAGGTTGTTGAGCCCGGTAACCGGGTATTTATACACGGTAGTGCAGCCACCCCCTGCAGGTTGGTTGAAGCGCTGCAGGCCCGCCATAACGAATTGCACAACGTAGAACTGGTAAGTATAACTACCCTCGGCAATGTTAATTTCGACCGCCCCGAACATCGCAAAGCATTCTTTTTTAATTCGCTGTTCGTATCCGCAGCTACCCGCAATGTGGCCAATAGCGATGACGGCGATTACGTGCCGGTGTTCCTGAGTCAAATACCGCAGCTTTTTCGGGAAAGAGTGCTGCCCATTGATGTTGCGCTTATTCATGTATCGCCTCCGGATGCCCATGGTTATTGTTCGCTCGGAACGTCGGTAGATGTAGCGCGGGCCGCTGTTGATACTGCGCGCCATGTTATTGCACAGGTAAACCCATTAATGCCCCGCACGCATGGAGAAAGTTTTATACACCTTAGTAAGATAGATGCTATGGTTTGGCAGCCCGACGACCTGCCTGAATTGAATTACGCGGCTGATGCCAATGCAGTTACTCAAAAGATAGGAGAGAAGGTGGCATCGTTGGTAGAAGATGGTGCTACCTTACAGTTAGGTATCGGCAGCATACCCGACCAGGTACTAAAAAACCTTGTTTATCACAAACACCTTGGCCTTCATACCGAAATGTTTTCTGATGGTGTTGTTCCCCTTATTGAGAGCGGTGTTATTGATAATAGCCGTAAGAAATTAAATGTAGGCCGTTCGGTAACAGCATTTATAGCAGGTACCCGTAAACTATACGATTTTGTGAATGATAACCCCGCCGTGCGTGTAATGGATATAGCTTATGTAAACGATACCAGTATCATCAGGCAAAACCCTAATGTGGTGGCCATTAATAGCGCTGTAGAGATAGACCTTACCGGCCAGGTATGTGCCGATTCGATTGGCACGTACCAATACTCGGGCATTGGCGGGCAAATGGATTTTATAAGAGGGGCTTCACTTTCTCAGGGTGGGCGGCCCATTATCGCTTTGCCATCGCAAACAGGCAAGGGCATTAGCCGCATTGTACATTTTTTAAAGCAGGGGGCGGGCGTGGTTACTACCCGCGGCCATGTACACTGGGTAGTAACCGAGTATGGTATAGTAAATTTGTTTGGCAAAAACCTTAAGCAACGCGCGCAAGCCTTAATTCGGCTTGCTCATCCCGATCATCGCGAAGCATTGGAGCGGGCTTATTATGAACGATTCGGAAACCTGAAGCATAGCTTTGCTTTAGGCCTATAATATTTAAACCAGTGGCCGGGCTTTAAATGAGGTGAAGCACCCCAAAGGAGGCCCTTAAAACAACAAAAGAGGCTGTTCTCACACTTTTGAGACAGCCTCTTTTGTTTCTTGCGCTGAGTTAGAGAACAACTATATTCTTGTTATGTGTGTTCCGTATTGCCTATCTAAATTTTGTGCCTTTGAAAGTTATTTGTTAAAAAATGTTAAACGGCCTCATTTTCATGTGGCCTCCAGATTTACCACTTAAAATTGTTGCTATGTAACGACAATGATACGGTAAGCCGATACAAAAATGGCTTTTGCCGATAATGAATGTGTTTGCTGTTACAGCAAGGTATTTTAGTATCAATAAATTAAACCAAATGGATAGAAAGGAATTTTTGGCAACTATGGGTTTCGGTGCCACCTCACTGGCCGTATTAAGTTGTTTGGGGTGCGGCAAGGGTTCAAGCTCCACAAACGGCTCAACCTCCGCTGCAACCAATGTAGATTTTACATTGGATCTTACGGCATCGGCAAATGCAACATTAACAAGTAATGGCGGCTACCTGATATCGCACGGTGTGTTGGTAGCACGCACGGCGGCCGGTGCGTACATTGCCGTTCAGGAATCGTGTATGCATGAGAACTCCCCCCTGGTATACCAGGCGGCCAGTACCCGTTTCTTTTGCAACAACCACGGCGCCACCTTTACCGAGAAGGGTGTGGTAACGGGCGGCCCCACAAGCAGGTCTTTAACTGTGTATAATACAAACGTTTCCGGTACGTTACTTAGGGTGTATTCATAAAAAAATTAAGCATGAAATATTTATTTGCAATAATTATGCTGGCGTTTGTTACGCCGGAGGTTAACTGGTCGGGAGATTTTAATGAGGCTCAAAAAGAAGCTCAAAGATCTCATAAGTTCATCGTTGTAAATTTTTCGGGGAGCGATTGGTGCGGCCCCTGCATACGTACACGCAAAGAGATCTTAGAGACTAAAACGTTCGAAGATTATGCTGCCGGGCACCTGGTGTTGGTGCGTGCCGATTTTCCGAGGCAAAAAAAGAACCAGTTACCCAAAGACCAGGTAAAACGTAACGAAGCCTTGGCCGATAAGTATAACCCCGAAGGGGAGTTTCCGCTTACCTTGCTCATTGACGAAAATGGCAAGGTGCTGAAGAAGTGGGATGGCTTCCCTAATGTTACGCCCGATAAATTTGTTGCCCAGATAAGCGAAGTTACCAATGCCGGACATTGAGTTAGCGCCTACTATGGTGGTGCATAAACGGGTGCTCAAATTAATGGGTAACCGCTTCGAAATAAGCGTGGTGTCGGCAGATAAACAGTGGGCCGAAGACCGTATAGATCTTGCCATTGCCGAAATACAGCGGATAGAAAGGCTGCTTACCACATTTAGCGATGACAGCCAAACCAATCAGATAAATGCCAAAGCCGGTATTAAACCGGTTAGGGTAGATAGAGAGGTTTTAGAGCTTATAGCACGCTCGATAAGAATATCCGTTCTTACCCAAGGAGCGTTCGATATTACTTATGGTTCTATAGATAAAAGCCTGTGGAACTTCGATTTGAATATGAAAGCCCTGCCTGATGCTGCTACGGCGGCGGCATCAGTAAGGCTGATCAATTACAAGAACGTGATACTCGACGCGGATAACAGTACTGTGTTTTTAAAAGAAAAAGGAATGCGCATTGGGTTTGGCGGCATTGGAAAAGGGTATGCCGCTGATATGGCAAAAAGTGTACTTAAACGCAGCGGCGTTGAAAGCGGAATTGTGAATGCCGCCGGCGACCTGGTTACCTGGGGTACACAACCCAATGGCAAGCCTTGGACCATAGCCATTGCCGATCCCGATCAGGAAGCCACGCCTTTTTCTACGCTTAATATAAGCAATATGGCTATCGCTACCTCGGGCAACTATGCCAAGTATGTAATTATTGATGGTAGGCGCTACTCGCACACTATCGATCCTAAAACCGGCCTGCCTGTTAGCGGGATAAAAAGCGTGAGCATTATTTGCCCCAGTGCTGAACTTGCCGATGCCCTGGCCACCCCGGTTACGGTTATGGGTGCCCGCGTGGGATTGAACCTTGTAGATCAGCTCGACAATGTGGCGTGTGTGATCATAACTGACGATAACAAACTCTATACTTCAAAAAATATTAACATTAAATAAATGATAAAAAAGCCCCTACGATCAACTATTATCATTTGCCTGGTTGCAATGGTTAGTTTCTGCTCCTGTGTATCGGTTAAGCCATACCAGAAAAACCGTTTGAACGATAGCGAGATGGACCTCACGGCCCGCAAATCGCAAAAGTTCGAACAAAGTTTTCAACTGTACCGCGAAGGTGGTTCGGGTGCCAATGGTGGCAAAAGTGGTGGTGGATGCGGATGTAACTAAACCTAAGGCAAAAAATGAAAAAATTATATTTAGGTGTAATTGCCATGTATTTGGGCATATTGGCATCGCACGCGCAAACTAAGCCTCAGCCCGTAAAAGATACTACCAATTATGAGGCACGTAAACTTAAAGTTGATGAAGTAAATTTTGTATCGGCCTATTACAGCCAGGATGGTAATAACTCTGCTGTTACAGGTGGTATAGGTACCGAAAAGTTAACCGATTTTGCCAATACTCTGGATCTGCAGATGTCGCGCTACAGCCGGTCGGGCAAGAAACATACCTTCAATTTCGAATTAGGTGTTGATCATTACACTTCAGCTTCGTCAGACAAGATCGACCCTAACAGCATATCTTCCGCATCAAGGCAGGATATGCGCATCTATCCATCCCTTAACTGGACTGTGTCTAACGACAAAACCGGCAATGCTTTTGGTTTAACAGGTTCTTATTCGCGCGAGTTCGACTATCAGTCGTTTGGTGGTGGCATTAACCTAACGCGCTTATCGCACAATAAAAATACGCAGTTCGATTTTAAAGCACAGGTGTTTTTAGATACCTGGAAGGTTATATTGCCGGTGGAACTTAGGCCGGCGGGTTATGGCTCGGGTTCCGGTCATGATGATGATCGTCCGGTAGACTATAAACCCCGTAATTCTTTCAGTACTTCGTTTTCGTTATCGCAGGTTTTAACGCAGCGGTTGCAGATGGCGTTTATTGTTGAACCATCTTATCAACACGGTTTATTGGCCACCAAATATCAGCGCGATTACTTTACCGACGGATCTGTAAGAGTTGAGAATTTGCCCGATAGCCGTTACAAGCTGCCTATTGGGTTGCGGTTCAATTACTTTCTGGACGATCATTTCATAATTCGCACCTTCTACAGGTATTATATGGATAACTGGGGAATACGAGCCAATACGGCAGAGGTCGAGATCCCGGTGAAGCTAACTTCATTTGTTTCGGTAAGCCCTTTTTACCGGTATAACACACAGGTAGGCACCAGGTATTTTGCACCTTACGGTCGGCACGACCCATCGGCTACATATTACACCAGCGATTACGACCTCTCCAGTTTGCACAGCAACTTTGTAGGTGCAAATTTGAGGCTGTCGCCACCAAATGGTGTGTTTGGTTCTCAGCATTTAACATCGTTGGAGTTAAGGGCAGGCCATTATATGCGCTCTACCGGCCTTACTTCAAATATTGTTACGCTGGCCTTAAAGTTTAAATAACAGCGCTATCGGCAAGTCAGTAAAAAGAGAAGGCTTTGCACCGATTGGGGGGCAAAGCATGAGGTAAATACATTTAATTACCGCCATTGATCATGTCAGATACAATACCCTTGCTATCGGTTTTTTCGGCAATTACTACGCCCGCTATATGTACTATTACAAATGCTATTATAAGGTACATACAAAAGCCGTGTACTTCTTTAACCGAATGTCTTATAGATCTGTAAGCCGCAAGGGCGTCTTCGAAAGCAAGGAAAAGCCCCGTAATGGCCATAATTATCAATAAAAGGTAAAACGCAGCATACAGGGTTTTTACAGCAAATTCGTGCCGGGATCTTTGCCGCTGTTCTTTTACTGTTTTATATTGATGATAAGCTGTTTTGACTTTTCGGATCAGCTTTTGGTCGGCCAACTGAAACCATTCTAAAACAAGCCTGGCGATCAGTAATATGGTTAATGCATAGCCAAAATATATGTGTATTCCCCATACACTATCACCTAAAGCATGGGCTGCCTGCCTCGCCTGGTCATCAGTAATAATAGCGCCCGATCTTTGCAATTCGGTTTTTATAAGTGTACTGTTGGCCCTATCATCGGTAATGGTAGCGTTTATGATCACAGTGGCGAGTGAGCCTGTAATAACAAGCATATTTAACCAATGCCATGCGCGCAATGGGGCCGAATAAGTTTTTGCTACCCGGGGCATCAAAGTATTAGGTTGCGGAGTGTCCATATCGGTAATTGGTATTTTGTTTATTAAAATTATTGTGTGATTCTGAATATAAACTGGATCGGTACTTTAACTTTAAATTTCTGAGGATGAACAGCCAAATACAGATTGTTTTCAGATTAATTCATTAAAATAGCCGTCCGGTAGATCTGCTGTTCCGGGTATACAGGAACGATTTTTTTTATGAAAATACTTATAGTAGAAGACGAGCAAGCCCTGCGGCAGAATATGCTGAGTTATTTAAGCGAAGACAATAATGTATGCGAAGCTTGTACAGATCTGGCGGGTGCTGTTTACAAATTATCGTGCTACAATTACGATTTTGTTTTGCTGGATATTGGCTTGCCCGACGGCGAGGGCTTTGAAGTGCTTAATTATCTAAGGAAAGAGATGCGCAGCGAAGCGGTCATCATTATTTCGGCCCGTAACTCTTTAGACGATAGGCTGAAGGGCCTAAACATAGGTGCAGATGATTACCTGGTAAAACCCTTTCACCTGGCCGAATTAAAGGCACGTATTTTTGCGGTATTCAGGCGACGGGCCGGCAATAACAACAACCTGTTAGTTTTCAACGAAATTACAATAGACCTGAATGGACGGAATGTGCTTATTAATGGTAACGAGATAATACTTACCCGAAAAGAATATGATATGCTGCTATACTTTATTGCAAATAAGGGTAAGGTGGTTTCAAAAACGGCAATAGCAGAACACTTATGGGGCGACGAAATGGATATGCACGATAATTTTGATTTTTTATATTCACACGTAAAAAATCTCCGTAAGAAACTTTTAGATGCACAGGCAACCGAGTACCTCAAATCGATTTATGGTATCGGGTATAAGTTTACTGATAAATGAAACTAACCTCGCATTACAATAAAGTAAGCATCCTGATTACAGTATCAGTACTGCTTACCGGGGCAGTTATATATTATTTTGCAATAAGCAGTATAGCTTCCGGCATGCTCGACGAGCATTTGTCTGAAGAGGTGTCGGAGCTGATAAGTTTTGTTAATGTTGAGCAAAAGCTCCCGGCGGCTTCTAATTTCGACGACGACCAAACCGAGTTTCTAAAAAGCATTAACAGGCACACGCCTACCCGCTTTTTCGATACCATTTACCATGTACCCCAAAAAATAGGCTACAAGGCGGGTAGGGCAGTAGAGGGCGAACTTTTTTTGAAGGGGGATAGCTATAAATTTGTGATCATTATATCGCGTGAGGGCGCTGAGGGCCTCGTTCAGGTTATCACAACTATAACGCTGCTATTGGCCGTAGTGCTTTTAGGCATACTGTTTTTAGCTAACCGGTATTTTATAAACGGGCTCTGGCAGCCGTTTTACAGTATTTTAAACCAATTAAAAGCGTTCGATATTACGCGCTCGGGTAATTACGGTCGCGCAAAAACTGCAGTTAACGAGTTTACAGAGCTTGACGGTGCCGTAGAGGCAATGGTGGAGCGGGCGCAAAACGAGTATGAAAATCTTAAAAAATTTACCGAAGATGCCTCGCACGAGATGATGACGCCGCTGGCCGTCATTCGGTCGAAACTTGACACGCTTATACAGGACGATACTTTGCAAAAGGAGCATCTTGATCAAATAAATGATATTTACAGCGCTACAAGCAAGCTTTCGAGATTGAAACACGCCTTGTTGTTATTAGTGAAAATTGAGCATAACCTTGTGCCCGATGTTGAAGATATTGAGCTTGATCAGTTAGTTGCAGACAAGATGGTGCAATTTCAAGAGCTAATGCGGGCGAAGGATCTTGTTATAGATAAAAATTTATCACTTAAAAAAATCAAGACGAGTAAATACCTGATGGATATTTTATTGAATAATTTGTTTAGTAATGCTATCAGGCACAATATAAATGGCGGAACCATTAGCATCTGGCTGAACGCACAAGAGTTAAAAATACAAAATACCGGATCTGCAAATCAGCTTGATAGTTCGGCTATTTTCAACAGGTTTAGGAAGGGCAGGCTTTCGGAAGGAACGGGATTAGGGTTAACTATAGCAAAAAATATATGCGCCCTATATAATTGGAATTTGGGTTATGAATTTACAGATGGCACCCATAACTTTTTAATACATTTCTAACTCAACGCATAACCTATCGGCATAAAATTAAAAATGAATACCCCAACAGAAAAGCATTTTATAACGCGTAGCGGCTGGCTGCGTGCAGCAGTATTAGGTGCAAATGATGGCATACTATCTACAACCAGCCTGGCAATAGGTATTGCGGCTGCAAGCCAAACCCGCGGGCCTATTGTTTTGGCCGCTATAGCAGGTGTAGTGGCAGGTGCAATGTCTATGGCGGCAGGCGAATATGTATCTGTTAGTTCTCAGGCAGATGTAGAAACCTCCGACCTTAAACGGGAGACGGCCGAATTGGCAGAAATGCCGGAAGCTGAATTAGAAGAGCTTAGCGAGATCTACGAAAAAAGGGGTTTGACACCCGAATTGGCCAGGCAAGTTGCCATGCAGTTAACTGCCCACAATGCACTGGAAGCCCACGCAAGGGACGAACTGGGGATAAACGAAATAACCCAGGCAAGGCCGTTTACTGCTGCTTTTGCATCTGCATTAGCTTTCACGGCAGGCGGCGCTTTACCGGTATTGGTATCGATATTTGCGCCGATATCTGTAATGGTGTATTATCAATATTGCTGTTCTATTATTTTCTTAGCGCTTTCCGGGGCAATTGCGGCAAAAACCGGGGGCTCGGGCATCCTGCGGGCGATCATACGTATTTGTATCTGGGGCACTTTCGCGATGGGGGCATCCGCTTTAGTAGGGCTGTTATTTGGCGTAAATATGAAAGCATGAACAAATTAAATGAGCACCCGGCAGGTTGCACGGGGCCATTGGCGGTTAGATAACATCGCGGACAGAGCATATTTATTTGAGGCTGATGGATAACATTTGATCAAAAAGGCCATTTTGATAGTTACACAATAATTTTATAATATCACAAGCTTTATGAGCAATGATCTGCGTTATCTTTTGTTACTTCAAATAAAACGACAACTTTCAGTAACTACTCATTTGATATGTGACCAATTAAGGAGCGCTAATAGTGACAAACAGTCTTTGGAAAATCTAATAGCGTTTCAACAACGGTTGTTAAACGAATTGCGCATGTGCTTGGTTTTAGGTGATCATGAAATAGAATTGCTTGATAAATATGATTCAATTTTATTTGAATTTTGGATATCACATGCTCGAACTCGATATCACAATTTCAGAAGCCTAACTTCCCTAAAAGGCATTAGCCCTACGTGGCGGCGCAGGAGCGGAAGAGAACAAACGGAATGTTTTGTGTATTCTGAATCAACGCTTTATATCCCTGAATCGTCCTGAAATAAGTTGACAGATTTTACGATAGTCCCAGTTACGTGAGTAGCTGGGATTTTTGTTTATAAACACTTTGAGGTGTTTTCATCTTCAAAGATAAATGCGGCCGGTAATTATTGTACAGATCAACAGCTTCTTCTGTTAATAATTTTGCATGCAATTTTGATTTTAGTACGTTGCCTAAGCCAAACTCTTCCTTTAAAGTTCTATTCATCCGTTCAGCCAGTGCATTCTCATAAGGATCTCCATTTTCAGTCATGCTGATTTTGATCTGATGCTGATTTGCGATACTTACATATTCTGCACTACAGTACTGCATCCCCCGGTCTGAATGATGTATAAGTTGGTGCTGCCTGTTTTTTCTGTTCCTGATAGCCATTTGAAAGGCCTGCTTCATTTGTGCCGCTTCCATGTTATCAGCTATCGCATAATCCATTATCTTCCTGCTATAAGCATCGGTCACCATATTCAGATAACAATTGCCCTCATCTGTTTTGAGATAGGTAATATCACTTACCCATACCTCATCGGGACGTTTTACAACGATATCTTTAACCAGGTTAGGGTATTTTCTTAGCCAATGCTTTGACATGGTGGTTTGTATGTATCTGCGTTTAGGCAATATCAGCATCCCATTTTTCTTTAACAGGGCAAACAGTTTATCCCGCCCAAACTTGATCTCCTGCGCTTGCAAGCTATCTCTGATCTGATGATGAAGTTTTCTGCCACCTAAACGGGATAATACTTTCCGCTCCTTGTCAACAAGCTGCTTTATTTGCAGTTCCTGTTCGTTCTTTTGCTCCTGCTCTTTGCAGTGCTTATAGAAATATTGACGGCTATATCCTAAAACGTTAGCTACAAATCCAACGGTTCGTCGGTCTCGCTTCGAGCCTGTTCTGTAGCTTCTGACAACAGGCTCAAATACTTTTTTCTAATATCAGTATTCAACCGGCTGTCGGCTATATCGATAGCTCGGTTCAAAACTTCTTTCTCTTGTTCCAATCGCTTTAGCTTCTTTTCCAGTTCCCGGATCTTCTTATTGGGTGTATCTCTTTTCATGGCTTCTGATTCTTTCCAATCTAATCTACCATGTTTTCGCAACCAAACCAACACGGTGCTTTTACCCTGGATGCCATAACGCAACTGCGCCTGCTTGTAAGTAAGTTCGCCTTTTTCTACTGCGTCTACAATCTCCAGTTTAAATGATAAACTGTAATCTTTTTGGGTCTTTCTCTGATAGGCCTTAACTTCTTGTTCTTTCATTTGTTAACACTTTTTGTGTCAACCTATTTTAGGA
>NZ_MBTF01000037.1 GCF_002013915.1 Mucilaginibacter pedocola | reverse complement strand
CCCGTCATGGCGAATTTATTTCGGCAACCCACACGGCAAGTAATGTTCATGCAAAGTGGCTTTGCACTGTGGCTTATATGATGGGGTGCTGAAACAAGTTCCATTAGACTTGCAGAAGAATTAATTAACAGATTGTTGTTGATAATTTTGGCATGTTAAACATGTGGAAAAGATAGCTGATAGCGATATGAATACAATTTCTAGCCTTCGAGGCTCAATGCTGATTCTGTACCTCAGCTATCTTTTTAACTTAACCCAAGGCTCAATAGTAATTTAGCTCCACATTCGTAGTATGGAACCAGCCGGGTTAAGCGCCACATGCAACCTGGTATCGGTATGGACAAATTTAAACTTTTTTGTGGCATCGACATCAGCAAGGCTGATATCGACGTAGTGTATGGCACGGCTTCTTCCAGCCGCCATTTGAAATTGAGCAATGACATTAAAGGCATTAGCACGCTATTGAACGTCCTTTTGCAGGCGCAACCCGGCCGAGGAGCCATCCTCGTCTGTTGCGAGAACACCGGCGCATTGATGGATAAGCTGGCCTGCATATTAAAGGGGGAAGGGATATTCCTTTGGGCTGTACACCCTTTGCTCCTTAGCTACTACAGCCTCGATATCAACCGGTTTAAAACAGATAAAGCCGATGCAAAAAAGATATTCAAATACGCCCTGGCCAACAAGGATAATGCAGTAGGTTACCACCTGCCCTCGGCCGCCACCCGCCAGCTTAGGGAACTATTTAACTGCCGAAAGAACCTGATAAAAGCGCGCTCGGCATTCGAATGCAGGATCGAGGACCATAAACAGAAGTCTTCTTTCGATGCTTTGGCTATGCATTTGGAAAAACAACTGGTCATCGTCCTGAGCGGGCTTATCAAAGAGGCAGAGAAAGCGATACGCGCAGCTATCAATGCCGACAAGCGGGTAAAAAGCATGTACCGGGTGTTGGTATCTATACCCTGCATAGGCCCGGTAACCGCATGGCACCTGCTTTTTATTACGGATTGCTTTGAAAGGTTCGACAACCATAAAGCACTTGCCGCTTTCATCGGTTGCGCTCCATACCCCAGGAAGTCGGGGACATCAGTAAAGCGGAAAGACAAAGTATCAACCAAAGCCTACCGCCCTTTAAAAACCGACCTTAATCAAGGGATCGTAAGCGTTTGCACGAGGCAGGGGCAGCTATTTTATGATTATTATCAAGCTATGATCAAAGCGAACCGGCATCATTTGTATATCCTTAACTCCATCAAAAATATCCTGCTTAAACTTGCCTTTAAACTCGTACGGTCAAACACGCTTTTTAACAAAGAAATATTCATGAAAAATAAACTATCATGGCAAAAACATTTGCATATGTCATAGTAATCAGCATGACGGGAGGGCGTAAGTTGGTAACCTATTTGTTGTTATCCCAACAAGCTCACCAACCAATCCGGAAAAATCCCGAATACCAGCAGCGACAATGCCAGCACTACGGCAAGCACCACTATTTTGATGGACCATTTGTTTTCGCTCAGGAGTAGCTCGGTACGTTTCAGGAACAGGTTGAGGGGGATTTTAAGATAGTAGAACAGTGCAACTACGGTGGTAAGCGCCCCGGTGGCCATCATGGCCAGCAGCCAAACATTGTGGGTATGCTGGTAAACGCTGTACGTTGCCGAAAATACGAACACCTTCCCCATAAAGCCTGCGCTTACGGGTATACCGGTTAACGATACCAGCACCATTACAAAGCAAACCGATGCGAGGGGGTATTTAAAGCCAAGGCCCTTGTATTCGCGCACGTCGGTTATGCCTTCGGCGTTCTCAAAGTAGTTAGCCAAAGCCAAAGCGGCTATAATGCCTATGCCGTATACCAACAGGTAAAACACCAGTGCCGATAAGCCTTCGGGCGTAAAGGTTACAATGCCCATCAACGCAAAGCCCGTATGCCCTATGCCCGAATAGGCCAGCATACGTTTCACATTGTTCTGCAGCACCGCGGTAAAATTACCCGCCACCATGGTTATCATACCAATAATGGCAAGCACCAACCGGAAATCGAACCCATGCCAGCCTTCATAAAAAGCAAAAGGCGACACAAAATTCACCAACAAAGCAAAGGCAGTAATTTTAGGCAACGACGATAAGTAAGCCGTGACCGGCGTAGCCGCCCCCTCATATACATCGGGCACCCAAAAATGCGCAGGTACAAAGGAGAGTTTAAAACCTATCCCCAGCAAAATAAACACCAGCGCGAACGATACACTCAGCGGGTTCACTTGTGCCAATTGCGCTATATTTTGCCCGCCCGTACCTAAACTTAAGGAACCTGTAAAGGCATATATCATGGACATGCCATACAGCATGATAGCCGACGCTGCCGCACCGAAGAGTACATATTTTAAACCCGCCTCGGTGCTTACCAACCTTTCAGACTTGTAAGCCACCAACAGGTACGATGCCAGCGATACCATCTCGATTGCAAGGAAAATGCTTAGCAAGTTAACCGCCATCACCATTAAATGCAGCCCCAATACCGAGCCTAGTACGATAGTATAAAGGTCTGATAGGCCCTTCTTATGCGCCTTCAACTTATTATCCCAGGTGAAATACAGCAGCAGGATAAATGTAAGTACATCTATCACCAGCTTAAACTGTATAGCAAACTTGTGCAGCAACAGCATATTGCCAAACAGGTATTGCGTGCCGGTACCTTTTAGTAATTCAACCCTTTGGTCGAGGTCCATAACCAGTACCAGCACCATGCCGATGAGGGCAATGGTGCGGCACAGCCATGTAGAGTTTTTGCGGAAGATTAAGTCGGTAAGCAGCACCAATATAAACAGCACAGTTAAATAAAGCTCGGGCTTAAAGTATGCTAAGCTGCCAAAAACATCATTTAACTGGTTGGGTATATCGGTTATGAGTTGCTGCATTTTTATTATTGTACGCTTACTATTTGGTCTTTAGGGTATTTCACGGTGTACTTTACCCTTAACTGTTTGGCGGCTTGCGGCTCTAAAGTGAAATTCCACGATAGTTTGCCGGTAGCCTTATTCATTTCTGCCCCGCTGATGTCTTGCGCATCTACTTCGATAGCGGTATTTTGCGATACCGGCACCTGGTCTTCAATCAGCAGGCTAATGGGCTGCGTTTTACGGTTCTTGATAGAGATGTTCCAGTCGCGGGTTTCTTTTTTACTCGAACCGAAAATACCCTGCTTATCGTTCAGTTGGGTTTGCATCAGGCGTTTCACCACAATGTTTTTATCAACGCCCAAAGATAAGCTTAAGGTATCGTTAGCGGCACGGGTATCTAACTTTGATTTACCGATGAAAGTACCCTCGAAAAACAAATTAGCCTCGCCCGAAAGGAAGTTGTATTTGGTCCAATCGGTAATGCGGGCGGTTAGGTATACATCGGTACTTAATTTAGGCGCTGCGTAGTATTGGTATTTGGCATCGGCAGTTACCTGGTCTATCTCTACCAAATAAGGCTTTCCATCCGCAGGTACCGAGAACGGGTTTTGGATATTGAACTCCATATTCGTTTGGTTCTCGGTGGTATTTACTTGAACTACCGATGCACTGCTGGCTGAACTTTTGGCCCTGCTACCGTATCCGGATACAACCACCTCGTTCAAGCTATAATTATAATTTTTATTAATGTCGTTCCTTGCCGGCACATACGCGTTTAAGTAATATGGCCTCAATTCGGGCTTTACGCCGCTTACCGATGGGTCGCCGGTAGAGAGGGTGAGCTTTATATTTTTCCAGTCTTCGCCACATTGTTGGCTAACGTTGGCCTTGTAAGCTATTACTACCGGGCTGTTCACGTTTTTGGCGCGGATATCATAAGTGGGGTACCAGCGGGCATCGTTCACCACATAGGTAATGGTAAAGGTAGATTGTGTTGCCGCCGTTGCCGATACATTTACCATTACATTGCTGGTGGCAGTGCTTTGGTTCTGCATCAGTTCGTTTATCTGGCTATCGTATTTGCGTATCTGCTCGTTCAGGCTTTGCAGTTCGTTGTTTATGGCAAGTTCTTTCTTTTTTATTTCGGTAAGGCGTGCGGTTTGAAAGTCGAGCGCGGCTTTCAATTTCACAATATCCAAACCTGCAGTTTGCCCGTTGCTTACCTGGTTTTTTGTAAGCATATTGGCTTCTTCCTGGTTAATGGTCAGTAAGGTGCTTTGCAGGGATATTTTATCGCGAAGTGACTTTTGTATAACCTGCAGTTCTTCTACCTTTTTGCTTTTTAGCTGGTCGGCAAGGTAATTCATCTCGTGCTTTACCGATAGGATGGTAAAATCGCCGGTAGCGCGTACCTGCATACTGGCAGGATCCAGGTTGGGCGATAGGTTGTCGAAAACAATAGTGGATGTTCCGGGTACAATACTGGCCGTAGCCGTGCGGGTAACTTGTGCACCACTCAAAAACACGGTAACTTTTTCAACTTTCGATGCCACCTTCTGGCCATCGTCGGCATGGAGGGTTTTGGCAGATATCAGCAGGCAGGCAATAAATAATAACTTCTTCATAATTTATTTTATTTACCTGTATGATGCATGTTGCCGCCCGTTTCCATAACCCCGCATCAATTATTTTATGCCGATAAATTGCACCAGCGCCAATACCGAATCATTTATTTTATCGAACACCAATGATGGCATCAAACCTAAACCTAAAGCAATAAGTGCCAATGGCAATAGTGTAAGGGTTTCGCGCAGGCTGATATCTGTTAAGGCTATCTTCCATATCTCGCCGCCCTTTAGCGACAGTTTACCAAAGAACATGCGTTGCAGCGTCCACAGGAAATAACCTGCGCTTAGTAAGATACCTACCGAACCGCAAACCGCCATCCAGTAAGGCAGCAGCCCATTAACAGAATGCGATTTGAAAGCACCCGCCAACGAGAACGCTTCGGCCACGAAAGCCGAAAAGCCCGGCAAACCCAGCGAGGCGAAGAAAGCCACCATCACATAAACCGTATAGCGCGGCATCAGCGAACCCAGGCCACGGAAGTGGTAGATATCGCGATCGTGCACGCGGTTGTATATCACGCCAACCAGGAAGAATAACATGCTCGACAGGAAACCATGACTTACCATCTGCATCATGGCACCGCTGATACCCTCGGCAGTGTTAGAGGCTATACCCAGCAGCACAAAACCCATGTGCGATACCGAGGAATAGGCGATCAGACGTTTTAGGTCGCGTTGCGCAAGGGCATTGAACGCGCCATATAATATCGAAATAACACCGAGTAACCCTAACCAGAACGCGCCGCTGTGCGCCACCTCGGGGAAGATGCTGATGCAAATGCGGATAATGCCGTAACCGCCAATTTTTAGCAGTACCCCGGCCAGTATAATAGATACCGGTGTTGGCGCTTCCACGTGCGCATCAGGCAGCCAGGTATGTAGCGGCACCACAGGCACCTTAATGGCGAAGGCGATGAACAACACCACAAAACCAACCGCACGTGCCGGCAAGCCAAAAATAGTACCATGACTAACCACCGAGAACACGGAGCCATTGATAAAGTTGTCGGGGTTCATCATCTGCACCATATTAAAGGTGTGGCTGCCCGTCGCTGGGTCTTTCACCGACAGGTATAAACCCACCATCACCAGCAGCATAAATACCGAACCGAACAGCGTGTACAGGAAGAATTTAATAGCCGCGTACTCGCGCCTTGCGCCGCCCCACATACCTATCAGGAAGTATAGCGGCAGCAGCATTAGCTCGTAGAAAGTGTAGAACAGGAAGAAATCCAGTGCGCAAAACACGCCCACTACGGCCATATCCAGCAGCAGGAACAGTGCGAAAAAACCCTTCAAATTGCTCTTTATCTCCCATGACGCAATAGCGGCAACTACCATTACCAGGCAACCCATTACTATCAGGGTGATAGATAAACCATCTATCCCTACAAAATATTCGATCTGCATTTTGCCTGCGGAGCCAAGGTCGAGGTGTATCCAGGGGAGTTTCTGTACAAATTGAAATTGCTCCTGGTGATTAATGCCCGCAAAGTTTGCCCCCGTTTGGAAGTTTACATACATCCAAATACTGATGCCCAACTGCACCAGCGTGGCCAGCAGGGTAATGTATTTATAGCTTGCCCGCAGCGATGTCGGCAGCAACAATATAATGAAGCCGAACAGCACGGGGGTGAATATGAGTAGGGTTAATATGTTCATCAGGCCCAGATCAGTTTAAAAATAAACACAGCAATTACTGCCAGTAGCATGCTGTACAAATAGTATTGAATTTTGCCACCCTGGAAACGGCGTACAAAACCGCCCACTTCCTGCACCAGTTTGGCTATCAGCCACAGCGCACCGTCCACAATATATTTATCGCACCAGGCGGCGGCTTTGGCTATGCACCGGCCAATGCGTTCCAACAGATGCACAAAGCCGTCGATAACGTTACGGTCTACCCAAAATAGCAAATTGCTGAACGCTACAGTGTATTTTACAATTACGCGGTTATAAAAACGGTCGATATACCATTCGTGGTAGGATATGCGGTAGAACAGACCCGTTTGCGGGAAAGGTACGGTATCGCGTTTTACATAAATTATATAAGCCGCGTACATTACCACAATACTGATGATGTTAACAAGCGCCGGGATAAGCAAATGGTATATACTTCCGCCACCCTCCGAATGCTTAGCCACCAGGCCTTCGTACAACCACGATGTTTCGTAAGATAAGGGGTTAACAGAAAACAGCGGGAACAAACAGCAAAGCGCCAATACCATCAATGGGATTTTGTAGGCGAAACCGCCGTCGCTGGCATGTACATGTATGCCCGGGTTTGCATGCAGCAAACGGAACTCGCCGAAGAATACTTTTACCACCAAACGGGTAACGTAAAAAGCGGTAAGCCAAGAGGTGAACAGTGCAAATGCCGGAATCAGTTTCAGGATGCCGGGTTGTGCTTCGCTCCAGTCGAAGGCTTGTATCAGTATGCCATCTTTAGACAGGTAACCCGATGTAAGCGGCAAACCTATCAGCGCCAGCGAACCTACTACGGCCACGGCAAAAGTAACCGGCAGTTTTTTGCGCAGCCCGCCCATCAGGCGTATATCCTGCGGGTCTATGTCGAGGTTATTCTCGTCTTTAATATGTTTTACTTCGTGGATAACTATACCCGCTACCAAAAACAACAAGCACTTAAAAAAGGCGTGCGTAGCCAAATGGAACAAGGACGAAGAATACGCACCCACGCCCATGGCCATTACCATGTAGCCCAATTGCGATACGGTAGAGTAAGCGAGAATGCGTTTCAAGTCGTTCTGCGTGAGCGCGATGGTGGCTGCCATAAAAGCAGTGAAGCAGCCTATTACGGCAAGTATTGTAAGTTCCTCGCCAATGAACAGCGGGTATACCCTGCCTAACAAAAATACACCCGAGGCAACCATCGTAGCCGCGTGTATCAATGCCGAAACTGATGTCGGGCCCTCCATAGCATCAGGCAGCCAGGTATGCAGCGGGAATTGTGCTGATTTAGCCGCGACGGCTAAAAATATCCCGCCAAAAGCAACATAGTGCCAAACAGCCGGGATGCTACCCGAACCGGCCGACCATAGCCCGTTCGCCAATGCCGACTTAGCCACCAATCCGCCGGCACCAAACAAAGCATCAATATCAAAAGTACCGAACTGTGTAAACAGGATAATAATGGCTGTAAGCAAACCGGCATCCCCTATCCTGTTCATGATAAAGGCTTTCTTGTTCGCAGCAACCGCTTTGTCTCTGTGGTACCAAAAACCTATGAGCAGATAACTGGAGAAACCCACCAGTTCCCAAAAGGCATAGAAGGTAATGAGGCTATCAACAATAACCAGCGCCAGCATGCTGAAACAGAAGAAACTGAGGTAGCGGAAATAGGTGCTGAAATTCTCGTCGTCCTTCATGTACGCGGTACCGTAAACATGAACGGGCAGCGCCACCGCCGATACCAGACCCAGTAACAGCACCGAAAGGTTGTTCAGCAATACCCCCACCTGCACCTTAGTTTCGCCAATGGTGAACCACACAGTTTGCATATGGATGGTATGGTTATTCCAAACCCTCGCGAACACCGTAGCCGCCAGTATAGTGCTACCTAAAATAGCCGTTGTTGATACCCAGCCTGCCGCCTTACTCTTGGTAAACACCAAAAAGTTAAGCGCGAAGGCAGCAAAAGGCAACACCGCTGCTATAATAGCAAGGGTTACGGTCTGCGCGTCGGTATGGAAGGGTGTTGGGTTCAATGTTAATCCTTCAGCTGGTTAATTTTATCCGCATCAATGGTTTTATAGCGGCGGTATACGTTCAATATAATAGCCAATGCTACCGCGGTTGTAGCTGCTGCCAGCACAATAGCGAATAGCGCGAACATTTGGCCGCCGTTGTTTATACGGTCGTACCGGCCAAAGGCCACCAGGTTGAGGATGGCGGCATTCAGCATCAGTTCGATGCCTATCAATATCTGAATGGCGTTACGCTTTGCTACGATGATGAACAAGCCGATGCAAAACAGCGCGGCGCTCACCAGCATAAAATCCTGCAGGGTTATCATGCGTTGCCCTCCTTGCGCGACAGGTGCGCCGCGCCCACTAAAGCTATCATCAGCAAAATGCTGATAGCCTCGAAGGGCAGCAGATACCTCGTCATTAAATTGATGCCGATATTGTTAATGCCCGACTGGTTCACCGGGATAACATTGCCTGTTTCCTTAGCTGTTTTTACCCACGGCAGGGCGTTCACATCTGCTTTAAAAACCACGTTCACCATTACCACCAAAAACAGCGCAGCAAGTATAAAGGCATATAAATTACCCAGGCTGATAAATTTGTTTTGCTGCTGAGCAACGGCATCTAACGTTTGCTTGCCCGATAGCATAAAGGCGAACAGGATGAGCACCAAAATGCCACCAACGTATATCACAATTTGGGTAACGGCCACAAAATCGGCAACGGCGAGTACATACAAGCCCGCCAGCCCAAACAGCGTTACAAAGAACATGAATATACTGCGAACCAAATTCTTGCTAATGGCAACTACCAATGCCGAACCCAATGTTACAAAAGCCATTATGTAGAAAAGGATCTGGGCTAAATTCATGCTAAAACGCCTCCTTCCCCATCTTCTTCTCCACCCTTATTTTCGTCGGCTTTGCGCTTTTCTTCCTCTGCTTTCTTTTTGGCTTCATCCGCCTGGCGTTTAGCTTCGTCCGCTTTCTTTTTAGCTTCCTTTGCGGCTTCGCGCTCGGCATTTTGCTTCTCTACCAGCATTTTCTTTTCGGCTACAGCTTCGGGTGCCATGTCCGAAAATTGGTAAGTTAAATCGCTTAATTCAAAAACCGTCTTATCGTATTGGTTGGTCATTACAATGCACTCGGTTGGGCATACAATAGTGCATAAGCCGCAGTACATGCACTTCGCCATGTCGATATCAAACTTGGCAGCATACAGCATTTTCTTGGAGCCATCGCTGGTTTCGCCTATGGAACCTTCGGTTGATTTTATCGATTCGATGTCGATGCAGTTCACCGGGCACACCTTGGCGCACAGGTCGCACACAATACAATCGTCTATCTCTACATCCAACTGATAGCGCCCAACTTCCGGCGATGGAAGAGCTTGTTTAGGATATTGTATAGTATTGGTATCTTCCTGAAGCTTAAAGTAATTATTATCGGTAACGGATACCACCTTGCGCTTAAAATTACCCACAAAAAGGTGCTTCAAGGTGAGGGTAAGTCCCCGCCAGGCAGTGTTTAATCCGTTTAAAAACTTATTTACCATTTATATTTTGTGATTTCACCGATTAAAATGATTTCACCGATTCTGTATTCGCCTTTAATCTTGTCTCTTGACTCTAATCTCTTGCCTCTCACACCTACATTACCCATAGCCTCCACACGCCTGATATCAGCATGCAAGCAAAGGCCAGCGGCGTTAATATTTTCCAGCAGAGGTTCATCAACTGGTCAACCCGTACACGGGGCAACGTCCAGCGTATCCAAATTTGCACGCCAACCAGTGCCAGTGCTTTTAGCAATATCCAAATAATACCCCATGCGGTGCCGGTAGTCCAATCGGCTAAGGCTACGGGGCCTATGTTCGGCAGCGGCGTGTTCCAGGCACCGAGGAAAAGTATAACCCCTACCATCGATACCAGGTACATCATGCTATACTCGGCCAAAAATACCAACGCAAATTGCAAACCCGTAAACTCTGTATGGAAGCCTGCAACCAACTCTGATTCCGCCTCCGGGATATCAAAGGGGGCGCGGTTACTCTCGGCCAGCGAGGCGATAAAATATATCACAAATGCCACCAGCAAATGCGGCGCACGGAATACGTTCCATGATAATATGCCCCCCACGTGGCTCACGTCCCAAATACCCAGGAATTTCACTTTCTCGGCAGCCAGTACGCCCTGCTGCATAGCAATCTCTTGCAGGCTAAGGGTTTGGGCTATCATTACCACGGCTATCAAAGCAAAGCCGGCGGGTATTTCATATGATATAATTTGCGCTGCCGAACGCATAGCACCAAGGATGGAATATTTGTTGTTAGATCCCCAGCCCGCCATCAGGATGCCAAGGGTTTCGATAGAGATAATGGCGAAGATATAGTAAAGCCCTATATTGATATCGGCAGGAATAACACCCGCGCTCCATGGGAGTGCCGCAAAACCAAGGTAAACGCCTATGAAAATGATCACCGGGGCCAGCAGGAAGAGTATTTTATCGGCTGCAGCGGGGATAATAAATTCCTTCTGCACCATCTTCAACATATCTGCCGGTACCTGCAGCCAGCCAAACTTCCCCGTTTCGGTAGGCCCCAAACGGTTCTGGATAAAGGCACTCACCTTGCGCTCGGCATACACGCCCAGCATGGTAAACAACCCCACAAAAGCGAACAAACCAAAGGCGACGAGGAAATATGTGAGGTAAAAATTCAACCGTGTTTATTAAGCCTGCAAACTTACTAAATGCGCCCGAAAGTTGACTGATATGGTAGGCTTTTTTTGCAGGCTTATTTAGAATTATTATTGATTTGGGTTTCAGCGATGGAAGATGGTTTCACCGACGGCGGGATTTTATAACTGCAAGCTGAGGAAATCCTGAAAAAGCAAGGGGCCGCTTTTCGGCGGCCCCTTGCTTTTATTATTAATAAAACTTTGGTAATGGGTTCAGGTTGGTATCCTGCCTTTGGTGCCAGTATGGGTATATAGGCGGCAATTCGCTTGCAGCATCCAATTTTCTCACCTGCTCGGTAGTCAGGTTCCAGCCTGTGGCTGCGAGGTTTTGCTTCAGTTGCTCCTCGTTGCGGGCACCTATAATAATATTGGCTACCGTTGGTCGCTGCAGCAGCCAGTTAATGGCTACCTGCGGTACGGTTTTGCCTACTTCTTCGGCAACCTCATCCAGTGCATCTACAATAGTATAAAGGCGCTCCAAATCGGTTTCAGGGCCATGGCTACCGCCCTGGCTGCGGCGGTTATCCTGCGGGATAGGCTGCCCCCTGCGGAACTTACCACCCAACTGGCCCGATGCCAATGGGCTCCAAACAATGGTACCTATGTTTTGGTCGAGGCCAAGCGGCATCAGTTCCCATTCAAATTCCCTATCAAGCAGCGAGTAGTAGGCCTGGTGCGCAATGTATTTGCTCCAGCCATAACGCTCGGATGTAGAAAGCGATTTCATTAAATGCCAGCCCGAGAAATTAGAGCAGGCGATGTAACGTATTTTACCGCTGCTTATCAAATCGTTAAGTGCGTGCAGGGTTTCATCTACAGGCGTGTTGCCATCAAAACCATGCATGTGGTAAATATCAATATGATCTGTTTGCAAGCGGCGCAGGCTATTTTCAACCGAGCGCACTAAGTGGTAACGCGATGAACCGTAGTTAGGATCCTCGCCCATTTTAAAGGTGGCTTTGGTTGATAGCAATACTTCATTACGTATACCAACAAGTGCCTTACCTAAAATTTCTTCGGCAACACCGCCCGAGTAAACATCGGCGGTATCAAAAAAGTTTACGCCGGCATCCATACAAAGCTGCACCAGTTTTTTTGCATCATCGAGCTGGGTTTGTCCCCAGGCTTTAAAAAATTCGCCGGCGCCGCCAAAGGTTGCAGTACCAAAACTAAGTACGGGCACTTTAAGGCCCGATGCGCCTAATTGTCTGTATTCCATAGTATGTGTGAGTTTTAATATTAAACATGCGCTTAGGTTGCATGCAAAGCCAAATGTCGGGCATTGCCGCCCGCTTCGTATCATTGTAATACCATAAAATTTTGAAGTTTTTCGGCAGGGAGGGTTTGGTGGTTATTTTACCGCAGAGATCACAGAGGTTACGCTGAGGTCAACAGAGCTTTGCATATTGATTATGAGTTTCTAAAGCCAAACAGGAAAAGTTAGGTGGTTAGTTTCTTTGCGGCTTAGCGTCTTTGCGTGAATAAATAAGCACAAGACAGGCTCTCTGCGAACCTCTGTGATCTCTGCGGTTAAATGACGAGTCAACCTACCGCCTGCTCGGCCATAAATTCCTTACGGCGAGGTACAGCTCGTGGTATGCACAATGCATCATGTAGCTAAGGCGGGCGGCGTAGCTCAATACTGCCTTGCGGGTGCCTGTTTCGCGATGGGCATTATTTTGTACCACCACCACCAATATCATAAGCATAACAAGGGTATAAAACGCTAAATTTTGGGCAGCGTTGCCAACACTCAAGTGTTCCAACTTAAAATTGAGTAGTTCTGACGGCATGTTGGGTAGATGTATCAAAATGGCAATTGGCAATCACATTTTGACAATTGCAATTTAACGACAATTATAATTAATCAAAAGTTAATTTACAACTTTTAGGAATAATATTCCTAATGATTTTAAGTAATACTTAAACAGAACGCCGATAAATAGATGAAAATTTCGCCGCCAGGCGTTCTTGAAGAACTAAAGGGCCAACTTTTTTTCGAGGCAAACAAAGCGCATTCCCGGCCTGAATTGCAGGCTTATCTCACCCATCAATACGTAGCCCGCTTTTATAAAAACCTTCTGGGCTGCCTTATTTTCGAGGTTGGTATCAATACGCAATAGGGGGATATCGCGACGAACGGCTTCGTTTTCGGCTTCCTGCATCAAGGCATCTGCAATGCCCTGCCCGCGGTAATGCGGACTAACCACCAGGCGATGGGTCACAATTGCAGGTTCGCTGATATCTAAACCGGCTTGCTCATATTCGGGGTACTGCTCGGTAGTAATGGCCGTTACGCCTGCAACAACGCCTTCTATCTCGGCTACCCAAAGCTGGGTTAACGCAATATCTTCGACAAAAACTTCGGGGTTGGGGTAAGTCTCGTTCCACTGAAAGTTGCCTGCCGCCTGCATTAGCGGTATTACATCTTTCACAATGGCCATTATAGCGGGGATATCTGTAAGGGTAGCGCGGCGGATATTCATATTTTGGGGGATTACACCGATTATCTTTTGATTACACCGATGTTAGCGTAACAATGACCGGGGGTAGCAAAAATAAAGAAGTTGAATTTAGATAACAACCTCAATCAATTCTCTCCCTTGCAATAGCCTAAGTAAAACATAGGAAAAGCTTTAAACCGTTGAGGCACCGTTTTATCAAGAGGTTTCAGGTAACCGCTGTCAATAAGCAATTTTGTGCCTATTGCTTCAACTTGCATAGTGCTATATTTCAATATCAACGTATCCTTATTTTTTTGCCAGGTGCGCATATACCAATCATTAGCGAAGAACACACCCGTCCAGTTAAGTTCGAAACTATTATCGGCACGGAACACCATAAGCGCCTGGTTTTGCGTGCCTTCGTAACAAGCACCGAACTTTACTTTGCTTAAATTATCTTCCCAGGCACCTATTGGCAGTAGTATAACCGATATATAAATGGCCAACGGATAAAAATAAGCCAGACTCAGTGCCGCCCTGTTCTTAATAATAACAATTACTTGCTTAATAAAATTTACAAATATTAGTATAGCTGTAAAAGCAATAAGCAACCGGGCCATCAGTTCGCACCACCAAGGCATAAACCTCTCTATATATCCAAAATAATATGCAAAAAAGGTAAACACCAGCCCCGTAATTAAAGCTGTTATAAGTTTACGTTTATTAGAGTTATCCATAGCAGCTTAGCGCAATTATTCGGCGAGTTGCGTATCCTCCTCACACTTTCCTGTGGATATGTTTCACCAGCGCCAATTTACTTATTTCGGAAATCTTTACACTAAAAGAGCCATACTTTAAGCGCCCCCCCGGTATTGCCGTCGCATTATCCGAATTGGCAATTATTTCACCCACCGTATCTCCCATAAGCAGGCGCCTAAACATACGGTGCCCGCCCCATTCTATGTAATACACTTCGCCGGGCACTATCTTTTTATCATGCATGAGCTTCAGGGCTACCCAGCAGCCATTAGGCAGGTAAGGTTCCATACCGTCGCCCCAAACAGGTAGGGCGAAATCACAGTCTTCTATGCCGGGGAAGTTCATGTGACCAACAACAGCAGTATCCGGAGTGGCATTATACATGGGTATACCAGCGCTATAATTGACGGAGGCGCTTTCGGTATTAACAGGAGCGGTATTTACTATGCCATACCGCTCTTTAAACAGCCTGAATTTTTCGGGGTCGATGTTTTGGCGCCGCTTAATGATCTCGGTTATGCTGCTGGCGTTGTTAAAACCCAAAACCTGCGCAAGTTCGCCATTACTGGTAAAGGCCTTGCCGCGTAACTCATTATACCGGCTTATAAACTCCAGCGTTTCCGGGCGGATTGTTTTTATTTTATTGGGCTTCTCCACTACGGACAAAGCTACAACATAAAGATTATTCTTTGCGTGGCCTGCCACACTATGCAATAAATTTCGGACTGGCGTATTCCTGAATAAAGAATTAAAGAAAGGCTTTGAGGAATAAGAAATAGCAGGGCTTTGCGCTATACCAACAAAGCATTGGCAAACAAACACAGGCCTACGAACATAAGCAGCAGCAAGATAAATGATTTCATAAGTGACATAGGGTTGATGCTGCAAAAATCGGCAGTACAACGCGCTAAGTCAACCGTGTTTTAACGGTATTTATATGGTAAAGTAACGGGGAATACGGGTGTGCAGATAAACTTGGCATCGAATTATGTTTATTCGCGTCATGCAGAATTTATTTCGGCACCCCACACGGCAGGTAATGCACATGCAAGGCCTCCATGCGTTGTGGCTTATATGATGGGGTCCTGAAACAAGTTCAGGATGACGATATTGTTAAATTTCTTTTTTTTCGGGAATACTCAACGGCGCCACTTCTACCAACTCTTCTGTTTCTTCCAAAGCTTCGGCAGGGCGGGTTTGGTAATTTAATTTACGGAAACGCCAGGTAGCAAATGCAGGCTCCTGAAAACGGTTGATGAGTTTGAAAAACTTGGGGAAGTTGTGCACCTCATCTAACAACAGCCCGGGTACAATACCATTGTTATCGAGCACCTCGCGTACGGTATATTCCTTATCCTTAGTTATCCAAATCTCAAAGTCGCGGCGTATCTCCTCGTTCTTGTCGGGGTCTATCCTATCATCAATACACAATACTTTATCGCCGGGTTTCATATTCTTTGGGGATTACACCGATTGTAACAAGATTACACCGATTTTAGTTTGAGATTCCACAGGCGGCAAAGATACGAATTATTGAGAACTGTGATTGAGCCCCCCTACTATGAACCATCAACTATGAACTGCAGACTGCCCGCTGCAAACTGCCAACTAATTCCCCGCCGGCATAGATACATAAAAGGCGGTGCCTTCGCCTGGGTTGCTTTCCAGCCATATGCGGCCTCCCTGCAGTTCGGTAAACTCTTTACATAGCAATAAGCCCAGGCCCACGCCTTTTTCATTAGCGGTACCGAAGGTTGCACCGGCGCGAAGGGTAAATAATTCTGCCTGTTTTTCTTCAGTGATGCCTATGCCATTATCGCGAATAATGAGCCAGCACTCGCTGCCTATGCGTTTGGCTTTAAATGCTATCTGCCCGCCCTCATGCGTAAATTTTATAGAGTTATTAAGCAAGTTGCGTATCACCAATTGCAGCATATCGCTATCGGCTACAATTTTTATATCCCAGTCGAGCTCAGCAGTTAAGCTAATGTTTTTCTTAAGCGCAATAGCTCGTTCCAGCTCCAGCGTATTAAACAACGCGCCGCGAAGGGTAACATAACCCAGCTTCACGGTTACGCCGTCCATTTGGTTTTTGCTCCAAATGAGTAGCTTACCCAGCATATCAATAGTGCGGCGGGTAACTTTTAGCAGGTCGCCCTCTACCATGCGGCGTTCTTCGGTATCCAGTTCGTACTCCGTAACCAGTTCCAGGTAGTTTTGGATATTGCTCAGTGGCGACCGCAGATCGTGCGCTATTATCGACATCAGCTTGTTCCGCTCCTGGTTAATGCGCTCCAACTCCTGGTTCTGCTGCATTATCTGCACATTCTTTTTCTCTATAGAGCTTGCCTTATCTGCCGACGAGCGCTTTTCGTGGTCGTAATTGCGGCGCAGGTAGGTAATGGTATAATATACTACAATAACCACCACCACATAGGCTGACGACATATCGAAGAAACGGGCGTTCTTGTCCTCGTAAGAGTCGGGTATAAACGCAGGGTGAAAATACTCCAGCGTATGCAGCCCCAATATAATGGCCAGGTTTAGGGCTATCCAAAAACGGTGTTGCTTCTTTGGCGCAATGCAAAGCAGCACCAACACACACAAGCCCATAAACAGATCCGTTGGCCCGTTAGTGCCCGAGTTGTAAAAGAAGTTGATGGCAAACAGGCTATAGCCAACAATGGCAAATATGGCAATGGCAATAGTTGGTTTGCCCTTATGCCGCGACCAATAGTACAACCCTGAAAATATGAGTAGCGCAACAAAGCTAAGCAGCGATATAAGCGGAAGCCCTATAATGAAGTTGAACGGCACATTGTAGGCAAGCGCCGCAATGGTTATAATACAAACCGAGTGGAATATGCGCACCTCCAAAGGAAACTCCGCCGTTGAACCGGTAACCCTTATCCAAAGCTTATTTATATTTCCAATGAGGCTCAATGTATACTAATGTTTAGGTAATGTAACGTTACCGATGATAAAAAACAGGGTAATTGTAAGCTACGGTTAAATTTAACGGGCAAATATAGCTGAAGCATGCAATATAAGGATAACAAGAGAGCGGGTTTATAAACTTAAAACTTACAAAACGGGTATTTCTACGTGGTTTTATTACCCTTAAGGATACCGTTCCCTCATGGATGCTACCGAACGGGTAATTAACTCGCTTAATACCGATGTATCTACATCTGCAAGTTTTTTAATGTAGAGGCAAGCTTTGGCCATTTTGTGCTTGCCCAATTTTGGCAGCAGTTCGGCACGTTCTTCGTCGCCGGGGGCCAGGTACAAGGCAATATTACTCTTGCGTGGCGAAAACCCTATAAGGCACATATCCCCCTCGTGGCCGCTGGCATATTTGTAATGGTAGCTATCGCAGCCAACAATTGCCGTCCCCCACATTATTGCAGGTTTGCCTGTGGCATCTTCCATCATTTTGGCAATGGCAAAACAATCGCGGCGTATGGCCTCGTCCTCTACTTTGGCCAGGAAATCGTGGGCAGGGGTACCGGTGTCCTTAGTTTTTAGCTCGTACATAAGGCGGGGGAGATTTGGTTTACCAAATATACGGGGTATTTATTTACATAGTGTAAATATTAAACTTGTTGGAAAAACTTTCATGAGCCGAATAATAAACTTATTCGGCTCATAATGCAGCCTTTTTTGAGCCAATTAGCGCAGGTCAGGATTAAACAAGAGTATAACTCGTGCTTCTACCACCCCCTGGTTCTTTAACCAGTATACCTTTTGCTACCAGATCCTGCAAATCGCGCGTAGCAGTATCCTGCGAGGTTTTAGCCATTTTTGCCCATTTGGAACTGGTAAGCTTACCAAAAAAATTGTCGAGCAAAACAACTAACACCTTCCTCTGCCGTTCATTCAGATCGGTTTCTTTGTATTTAGCCCAAAACTCATTACGCTTTACCACACCTGCCAACAATTCTTCCGAATAGCTCATCGACCGGTACATACAATTTAAAAACCAGGTTATCCAAGGTGTTATATCAAGGCTGCTCCTCTGCGTAACTTCCAATTGCTTGTAATACTCCTGCCGCTCGCGCAATATCTGAGCCGATACACTATAAAACCGATACGTACTATCATCAGCACGTGCCAACAACAAATCCATTACTGCACGCCCTATGCGCCCGTTCCCGTCATCAAAGGGGTGTATAGTTACAAACCAAAGGTGTGCTATCGCTGCTTTTATTACAGGATCGTTGGTATTGTCGTTGTTTATCCAATTTAGAAAGGAGTCCGTCTCGCGCTTCAGCAGATTAGCATCAGACGCTTCAAAATGCACTTTTTCCCGTCCTATCGGCCCTGAAACTACCTGCATTGGGCCAGCTTCCCCCGTACGCCAGTTGCCTACTGTTATTTTATACATACCGCTTCGTCCCGTTGGGAACAAAGCCGCGTGCCAGCCGAATAGCCTCTCGGCAGTTAATTGCTCACCATAACGCTGCGTTGCATCCAACAGCATTTCAACCACTCCTTCCACATCTCTACCTGCCGGTGTAACTGTACCTATATCTATGCCTAAACGCCGGGCTATCGATGAGCGCAC
Source organism: Mucilaginibacter pedocola (assembly GCF_002013915.1). GTDB lineage: Bacteria > Bacteroidota > Bacteroidia > Sphingobacteriales > Sphingobacteriaceae > Mucilaginibacter > Mucilaginibacter pedocola. Next base: position 347,517 of record NZ_MBTF01000037.1, on the reverse strand, counting down.
CTGTTCGAGATTAAGCACTTCGCCCTCTATTTCACTTGACTTCGTAACATCAAGTGCAAGAGTATCTAAAACAGCATTCTCCTTTAGTGAAAATCCTAAGCTATTCATTTGACCAAACAAAAGGCCTTGCCTGTGGCGCACTTTACCCAATAGTGGCAATACTTCATTAGTATTCCACACAAAATTTGGCCAACCTTTCGCTTGATAGATATACATATTCTCCGCAAATATGCGGTAAATATAAACACTATTCTCCGCAAATATGCGGTAAATATAAACACTATTCTCCGCATTAATAAATAATTCTCCGCAAATATGCGGAGATAATCCTACCTATTCTCCGCAAAAGCCCACAAAAAAAGCCGGGCATTGCCGGCTTCCAAAAAATATATAAGGGGTGCTTAGTTACGGCTGAAACCGCCGCGGCCTGCGTTAAAACCCGGGCCTTTGTCTTCAGCAATATTAACTGTAATACGTTTGCCGTAATAGCTTTGCCCGTTCATGCATCTGATAGCTTCTTTAGCTTCATCTTCGTTTTCCATCTCAACAAAGCCAAAACCCCTGCTCTCTTTTGTCTCACGATCTTTGATGATGCGGAGCGACTTAACCGGCCCAAAATCTTCAAAAACCGCATTTAATTCAGCCTCGCTCACTTCTAATGGAAGGCCGCCAATAAATACTTTCATTAATCTCCTTTGTTTTTCTGCAAATGTACGCAAAAAAGGGCATTTTTTAAAGCGTTTACGGGGTTTTGGCTGGGTGTAGCCCGTTTTTTACAATGAAGTGTCAAAACTACACATTCAATACTCCCAATGGGTTTAAAGGGAAATTTTTTATTGTTTTTTTGGCTGCGCCAGTTTCAGGTTAAAGCTTCCCTCTACGCGGTAAAAAGGCGATGCGGCCTTATCATCAGGGGCTAAAAAAGTAAAGAAGGTGCCTTTGGCCAAAACACTATCACGGCGGTAGTGTTGCAGGTCGAGCACGCCGGCATCACCGGGTTCGGTAAATTGTGTTAGGCTATATTGCTTGATATGCATAGCATCGGGCCTTAGCAGTAATTGGCTGCCCTCTACGCCCTTGGTAATTTCGGTGGCAGCAGTACCTTTACTACTGATAGCAAAACTCATGGTATGGGCTTTATTAATGGCCGTAATACCGAAGTATTGATTATCTCCAACGCTAATGTTCACAAAAGCAACGGAATCTTTAGCTGCATCAAAAGTATATGTAGAATCTTGTAAGCTTAAGGTTAACGTACCACCGGTAGCTAAAAAATTGGCACCAGGCGATGCGGAAAGTGCGGTATCAACTGCGGCAGCGGCTTTCTTTTTGTCGACAGCGGTATTGCCTTGGTCTTTCTGGCACGATGACGCCAAAAATGCCAGCGACAAAACGCAGCACATGTAGAAGTAAGTAAACCGTTTAAAACCCATAGGCCAATAAATGCACCAAAATTATTAAAATAAAACCTAAAAACACCGCTGCACACCCTAACCCACAAAAGTTTTAACACTTTTTAACTAAATTATAATACGGACACAAGCTACAAAAGGTTTCCTTAATTCCAATAAAATTTCATCAAATTTTCATCTTTATTAACACGCCCCATCCAAATCAATATGCATTAGTAAGATCAACCCAAAATCAGCAAAATCGGTGTATTTGACAGTGACTACAAAAAATCCTGTTCTAATCCTTAAATCCCTTAATCCTGTTAAATCGTGTCAGAATATCTCTCCCACCGTAACAAACACTCCGCGCGAATGCTGGTTACCCATGCCATAATCAATACAGATATTGGTTTTTGATACCTTGTTCAGCTTCAACCTCAGCCCCGCTCCGTAGCCCGGCTGCACACGCTGCAATGGCGTGCCCGGTGCGCCCGAAAAGCTTTCGCCATTTACAAAGGCCACACCGCCCAGCAGGCCGTTACGGGTAAGCTTAAAACGGTATTCGGTTTCGGCATATACCATTTGCGCACCACGGAACCTGCCCTGTATATAGCCGCGGCCGGTACCGTTATATTGGTCCCAGGTGTTGGCGGGCAGATCCAGGTAAGGAGGCTTGCCGTTTAGCACCAGCCAATCGTAACTCCAAAAAGCCAGCACGTTATTAGATCCCTCCGGGAAACGCAGGTACTTACGCACATCAACCACCAGCGAGCTCCAGGCACTTGTGCTGCCTAAGATCTTCTTATTGTCGCGGTAAACCATTGCTGCATAAAAGCCACGCGATGGGTTTATCGAATTATCGCGCATATCTACCAGCATATTCAGCGTAAAACCTGCCGAGGTAGTGTTTTCATCGGCTCCGTAAAGGGCATAGTCCGACAGGTTGCCATCCGGGTTACCTTTCTCGCTTATCTCTGAGTGGTGGTCGGTAATAAAACCCGCACCTAAATAAAAGCTGCCTGTGATACGCCGCAAAAGCGTTTCAGAAAAACGGAACAAGCGGTAATCCATCGGGTTTTCATCCAATGCCGAAGAATTACTCCCCAGCCCGAAGGTGCTTTGCGGGTATTTGTAAAACTTAATATCGCCCACCAAATTATAGGTGTTATTGGCCAGCCATATGTTTGATTGTATGGGGATAATGAGCTGCTTGTTTTGCGTATAGGCAGAGTTAGAGCTAATGGTTGATATGCGCGCATCCGGCGATGTACGGAAGGCCACATTGCCCGATAGCGTAACTGCCAATTTGGTTTGTAGCGTGTACCCAATGGCCGGCAATATCGAAATAACAGGCTTACTGCCTATCACTTCTACCTTTTTATCTTCCGGCGTTTGTTTATGAAAAATGGAGCTGATAACATCGTAAAGGTCCTTTTGGCGGATGGTATCTTGCTGGGGCACCACAAGGGTATCGGTTTGGCGGTGCCTGGTAAGCGGCACCGGGCTTTTATCCTGGGCGCGTAAAACAGTGGGTAGTACTATAATGCCCGTAACAAGCAACACTGCTTTTGCGGTAAATTTCATTTAAAATATTTTACTTATAACGACAGGATAACGGCTCTATTGGTTACAACAAAGGTAAAAAAGATGTGCAGATATGCAGATTACAGATGTGCAGATGATGAAAAAAGGGGCAGCTTACACTGCAACAAAAGTTTTCGCTATTGCTTCCTGTAGCCTTTCCTCTACTTTACATTCGCCTGCATATTGCGGCCATTGCTTAAGCGCATCTTGCACCTGGTTAATAATGCTGTCGGCTTTCTTCACATTCATTTGGCGGGCAACTTCCAATAGGTCGGCGCGGGTAAAGCCTTCGCGTTTGCCGTTGAGGCTTAGCGATTGCATACTCACCCAGGGGCTGCCGGGGCGGTAGGCATGGCAAACATCGTAAGCAGGAGCAAGCCGCCAAACACCGTCTCGGTTCATCATAAAGGCAAAGTTTTTGGTATGATCATCGCAGTTGCGGGCCAATACGTTGAACACCATACGTCGGTACATTTGCTCTGCCTGCGGATAATCTAACCGCAGCATGCGCATGGTTTGAAAAAGCTGCTCGTAGCTATACAGCCCCACATTATTAAAATCGAAATGCTGTATGGCGCAAAAGGTTTGCACATGCAGCTTACTCTGGCCATCCGGGCGGTCGAAACGCTTGGTCATGAAGTGGGCACGGCCATGCTCTTCCAGCAGGCGGCATTCTGTCATTTCAATTTCGCAGGCTACAGCCATCAGGTGATAAGCCATTTCTACCCGCCCGTAATCGCGCGAACTACCGAACTGCGCATCGTGCACACCGTCAAATTTTATCAGCCATTGGCTAAAACCATCCGGCGCATCAGCCTGCCCGCTGCGTACTTCACCGGTTTCGGTGTTGTAGGCTATTACAGCCTTGGCTCGCGCCCCGCCGGCAGACGTACCTATCTTCAAAATATCCAGCAAGCCTTTTTCTTCATCGGCAGACAGGTCGGTATGGAAATCTTTCCTGCCCGATAATATTTCTTCCGCCACTTCCACCAAACTGGCTATCTCCAGTTTAGTTGCGCTATCCTTCCCCTTAGGTACTACGGGCTCAAACTCTAATGCGCCCATACCACGCTGCCCGATAAAGCAAAGCATCTCTACCGGGTTCATGCTATCTGCCGGGCGGCCCGCGCGGGCAAGCCATGCGTTTATAAGGGTATTACCATATTTATCGGGCAATACATCGGCCAGTAAGCCGGGCAGCCCTTTAAAGGTGGCAGTATCCCGCAATTCGGGGAACGAGAATATATTACCGGCTGCGCGGTTAAGCGGCATTTTAAAAGGCGCCACATCCAGCCCCTTACGGATAAAAGCCGGCTCGAACTCAAAGTCGGCAATGCCCCTATCGGCATGCCAGGCAATAGCACCAACGCGCTCGCCCCAAAGAGTTATAAATGCGTTGTTTATCATTACCAGCTTATTGGGGCATCCTCGTTGCCATTTTTATTACGCGCCCGCCTGCGTTTTTGCAATTCCTGTTTGGCCAGCAACAGCGGACTAACCTTTTGTTCTACCATAAAACTATCAAGCACAGGCAGTTGCTCCAATACGCGCAATACCTGCAATAGCGAAAGCAAGGTACCACCCCTACCCTTTTCTAAAAGGCTAACGGTAGAACGGCTCACGCCCGCAGCTTCGGCTACTTGCAGTTGGGTTTTATTTTGCTGCAAGCGGGCGTTCTTTAAAAAATCGCCAATAGTATCCAAAATAAATTGGTCACTTGTAGCAAACCAATTAATGTATGAATTTTCATTCATTAAGTGCCAAAATGTGCTTTAATGCAGCATTTTTCATACAAATATACAACTTTATTGCCAAACCAAATATAAAGTTAAAAATGTATGATTTTTACTGCATTAATGATTAAAATAGCACTTAGTGCAGCAAAATTCATACATTAATTATCTGAATCAGAATTTTCAGAATGAGAGAATTTTCAGGATACACATAAGTAATAGCCATAAAGCTATAATTCTGTTCATTCTAAAACTCTGTAAATTCTGATTCAGACAACGGCTCGCCGACACATATCCCACATTAATCGGCCATTCTCCCTGTCCGCTTGCAGATTTGCGCATATTTGTGATCGATCAACATTATTACTTATTTTCGGCAACAGGTTTGTTACAAATAAGCCGCTTGCCAATACCTATATGCTGCGTTTTAAATTAAACAACATTATTATACACGTTACCGGCTGGCTGCTGTTTTTGGTATTGCCGGTGTTGTTTTTAAGTACGGGCAGCAAGCAAAGCGGCGCATGGATACTGCTTTCATCCCCCTACTACTGGCTGTTTTGCCTCACTTACCTTACGCTGTTCTATTTCAACCTTTGGTACCTTATACCATCGTTCTTCCTGCAAAAAAAACGCTGGGTTTATGGCGGGTGCATCGTAATTCTGTTGGGGCTGGTTTGGTTTCTGCAACCCTTTGATAAATTGCTGATACACAACCCCCGTTTCCAGGAGCAAATGGAAGCACTTGCCCGCCAGCAAGCTTCCGACTCGTTGAAAGCCGTACAGGCCAAACTGAATGATAGCCTGGCACATGGCCCCGGCAAATCATTACCATTTGGGCCTTTACCCCACCAGGGCCTGCGCATGCAACTACCTGAAGCCAAACCAGCCCCGCGCGAAAGCCTCTGGCGGCACAATAACTCGGTGGATATCGTCAGCCTTTTCCTGTTCGGTATCATCATCGCGCTTGGGTTATCCATCCGTACGGTGGAGCAATGGCAAACTACCGAGCAAAAGGTGGTAAAGGCCGAAGCCGAAAAGGTAAATGCCGAGCTATCCTTCCTGAAAGCGCAGATAAACCCGCATTTCCTGTTCAATACGCTTAATAACATCTACACGCTATCGATGATGAACAGCCCGCATACATCCGAAAGTATCATGAAGCTATCGAACATTATGCGCTACGTTACCGACGATGTTACCCGCGACTTCGTCCCCCTTCAGCAGGATTTGGAGTGCATACAAAACTATGTAGACCTGCAAAAGCTGCGCCTCGGCCGCAAAACTACCGTGAACTTTGTGGTTGAAGGCGAGATTGGCAACCAGCGTATAGCCCCGCTTATTTTAATGAGCTTTGTAGAGAACACCTTTAAATACGGCGTAAGCAAACAAGCCGAAAGCGCTATCGATATAAAAATTATAGCCAGTGGTAGCACCATCACCTTTGAGTGCGAGAATGCGGTTTTCGAGCACCCCGCCGGCATGCCCGACCGTACCGGGGGCATAGGTATTGCCAACACCAAACAAAGGCTGCTGCACCTCTACCCCAATAAACATACGCTGAGCATAGCCGAAGCCAACGGCACGTTCAAGGTAAAACTGGTGTTAACGAGTTAAAAGATATTGTATGATCAAATTAAAATGCGTTGCTATTGATGATGAGCCGCTGGCTTTAGACCTGATAGAAGAATATATTTCGCGTTTCCCCTACCTGCAACTGGTACGCTCGTTCGAGGATGCCATTAGCGGTGCCGAGTTCCTGAAAAGCAACCCGGTAGACCTGCTCTTTGTTGACATTAATATGCCCGATATTACGGGTATTGATTTGGTGCGTTCGTTGGCCAATAAGCCTATCATCATCTTCACCACCGCTTATAAAAACTTTGCCTTCGAGGGTTTTGAGTTAGAAGCGCTTGATTACCTGCTGAAACCCATCGACATTGCCCGTTTCACCAAAGCAGTGGAAAAAGCGCTGGAATTTTACAATTACAAAAACAACAGCAGTGCGGAAGCCGCCGAAGAAAGCTTTTATGTATATTCGGAATACCGCATGGTAAAAATAAACGTAGCCGAGATAGAGTACCTGGAGAGTATGGAGGATTACGTAAAGATACACCTGGCGGGGCAGCCTAAACCCGTGCTCACGCTGATGTCGTTAAAAAAAGCGTTGGAAAAATTGCCTGCCGATAAATTTAAACGCATACACCGCAGCTACATTATTGCAGTAAGCAAAGTACGCTCTATCCATAACCGAAAACTAAAGCTGGGCGACGCGGAATTGCCTATTGGAGAAAGCTATACCGAATCGGTACGGGGCTGGGCACGTAACTTTTAAGGCGGCATTAATCCATACAATTACCCCATTCGCCGATACCTGCACCCCGTACGCGCCTGCGCGCATGCATCTTTGTTACATAAACTTAATATGTAATTGATGTACGGCTTAGGCATCCCCGAACTGATATTAACCCTCGCGGCTATTTTATTACTGATATTTTGTAATAAATTGCCTGCGCTTATAAGGGATATGGAGCGAAGGGCGGGGTAAACAGAAAAATTCCGAACACCGAATATCGAATAATGAACGCCGAAGTTTTTTCCCTTCTTTATTCGATATTCGGCATTCTTTATTCGATATTGAAACCACAACCAATTAACCCCTTATATTTGATTTATTTTTTACGTGAAACTTAAGGCCAACATAGCTACCAGCGATAACGGGTTTATATTTAACCCCGCTACCGGCGATTCGTATACCAGCAACAGCATTGCCGCCTTTATACTGGCGCTGATGAAGGCCGGTAAAACCGATGCCGAAATAAAGCTGGAAATACTACAGGCTTATGATGTGGACCAAAGTACGCTGGAGCGCGATTGGGAAGACTGGGTGCTGCAATTGAAAGATGCCAACCTTTTAGAAGCTAAGTAGCGTATGGCAGCCCCTATTGATGCACCTTTGGTAATAGGCGTTACCGGCCTAAACGCAACCGAAAACCCGGGGCCGGGCATACCGGTTATCCGCGCCTTGCGTGAAGCTTTCCCCCATGCCCGCATTATTGGCCTTGCCTACGAATCTTTAGAACCCGGCATTTACCTGCACCAACTGGTAGATAAAACTTATCAGGTACCCTACCCATCGGCTGGGTCGGCGGCATTGGCGCAGCGGCTGCAGGCCATACAGTCGCAGGAGCACATCAATGTTATTATCCCCAATTTTGATGCCGAGCTGCATAACTTTATCAAAATAAGCAGCGAGTTGAAGCAATTGGGCATACACTTGCTGTTACCCACCCACAAACAATTGGATGCCTGCAGCAAGCCAAATTTAGCGGCCTTTGGCAGGCAGCATGGCTTTAGTGTGCCCAAAGGCATCAGCATATTCCATGCAGATGAGATACACACCGCTGTCGACGAACTAAACTTCCCGATGGTAATAAAGGGAAAATACTACGAGGCCGAAATTACCCACAATACCACCCAGGCGCTGAATGCTTTTTACCGCCTCAGCGCCAAATGGGGCACGCCGGTAATAGCGCAGCAGTTTGTAAAAGGCACCGAAATAAACGTAGCCGGGCTGGCAGATGGCAAAGGCAATGCCCTTAGCGTAGTACCCATGCGCAAACAGTACATTACCGACCAAGGCAAAGCATGGGCAGGCATAACAATTGCTGATGACAGCCTGATAGCTATTGCACAACGCTTTGCAGCAGCAAGTAATTGGAGCGGCGGCTTTGAACTCGAACTAATGCAGGACAAGTACGGCGAACTATTTATTATGGAAATAAACCCGCGCTTTCCGGCATGGATATACCTGGCAGCGGCTGCAGGCCAAAACCAACCCGCCATGCTGGTAAACATGGCCCAAGGCAAAGCAGTTGAGCCGATAACTAAGTATACAGCGGGCAAAATGTTCATCCGCTACGCGCTGGACCATGTGATGGATGTGAGTGAGTTTCAACAATTCTCCGCATTTGGGGAACTTTGATTTTTGTTCCCCTCTTGAGAGGGGGTGCGCCGGCAATGAGCGCAAAGGCAGGGGTGTGTTAGCCACCATGCCAAATTTTGAATATAGAGAAATGACGCAAAAACTTAAATACGAACGCCCCTTCATCAAAAAAATGAATATGGGGCTGATGAACAAGTTCGGCACACAAAGCGAGTCGGAAGCTGTACGCGATATTGATGGCGTGGCGGTGAAGGCTTTGGTGAACGAGTTTGGTTCGCCCCTGTTCGTATTATCCGAAAGGCAGATACGGCGCAACTACCGTGCGGCAGTGCGCGCCTTTAAAACGCGTTACCCTAAGGTGCAATTCGCATGGAGTTATAAAACCAATTACCTTAACGCTGTGTGCAGCATCTTCCACCAGGAGGGTAGCTGGGCCGAAGTGGTATCGGGTTTCGAATACCGCAAGACGCTGAGTAATGGCGTGCCGGGGCATCATATTATATTCAATGGCCCGCAAAAAAGCACCGAAGAACTGTTGCTGGCCATTCAAAACAACTCGCTCATCCATATCGACCATTTCGACGAGTTATACGCCCTTATTCCGCTTTGCCAGGAGCACGGCAGCAAACCACGTGTAGCCATCCGCGTGAATATGGATACCGGCATATACCCCCTGTGGGACCGTTTTGGCTTTAATTACGAGAACGGACAAGCCTGGAGCGCCATCACCAAGATAATAAACTCGGGCACCATGCAGCTGGTAGGCCTGCATTGCCATATAGGCACATTTGTACTATCCGCATCGGCCTACGGTGTTGCCGCTGCTAAAATGAGCGCATTGGCATTGCAGTGCAACGCGGTATTAACTACACCTATCGAATACCTCGATTTGGGCGGCGGCTTCCCGTCAACCAATACATTAAAAGGCGCTTACCTGCCGGGAGTTGATACGGTACCATCGGTAGATGATTTTGCCGAAGCCATAACCACCACCCTGCTGGATGCGGGCTTTAAGCAGGACGAATTGCCTCTGCTGATATTGGAAAGCGGCCGCGTGCTGATAGATGATGCTGGGTACCTGCTGGGCAGTGTGATAGCCAACAAACGCCTCGCCGATGGACGACGTGCCGTGGTGGCAGATTTTGGCGTGAATACACTGTTCACCTCGCTGTGGTACGACCATAAGATAAGCCCCGCGCAGGATGTCTCGCCGCATACCGATACCGTTACGCTATACGGCCCGCTGTGCATGAATATTGATATGATACGCGAAAGCGTGAACCTGCCTGCCCTGCAACCCGGCGACAATCTGGTGGTGCACAAGGTAGGCGCTTATAACATGACGCAGTGGATGCAGTTCATTAGCCTGCGCCCGGCCATTGTTTTGATAGATGAAGAGCACCGCCCGCACCTCATCCGTAAAGCCGAAACATTGGAATACATGGAAGCACCGGAGGTATTGCCGGAATATTTGAGGGAGGCTAAGGAGGCAACATAGGGCGTTTTTCCAATTCCCTCCCTCGGGAGGGGTGCGGTTGGGATAGTGCGCAAAGGCAGGGAGGGGTTAATGATAATCTCATCGCTATGCATTAACAAAAATCGTCATGCCGAATTTATTTCGGCCCCCCACACGGCAGGTAGCGCTCATACAAAGCGGACTTGCATTGTGGCTTATATGATGGGGTGCTGAAACAAGTTCAGCATGACGTTGATAAAATATTATTAGTAGCGATGGGTTTGAAACCCATCGCTACAGCAAAGAAGAAGAAACAACAATTGAAGAAACAAACACTCTTATTTATACAGGCTTTGCTTAACAGCTATGCTGTAGTGTTTTTTTCGCAGCATAATGCGCTGGCGGTGTTGTTGCTTTGTGCCTCGTTCATTAACCCTATGGCCGGTGCAGCGGGCCTGTTTGCTGTTTGTGCGGCACTGGCATTGCTTAAATTATCGGGCTACCAAAAAGAGGCCACACAGGCGGGGCTATATACTTTTAATCCTCTGTTACTGGGTTTGGGGTTTGGCAGCTTCTTCCATTTCAACGCAGCCTTTTGCATTTGGCTGGCGGTAGGTACTGGGCTGGTAGTAATGGCATCAGTTATACTAACTGCCACATTGGCCAAACGCGGGCTGCCCGCTTTATCACTGCCCTTTGTATTGGTATTTTGGCTTTTGTCATTGGCTGCCAATGGTTACGGGCAAATGGGGCTGCTACCCAAGGAGAGCTATATGCTCAACGAGCTTTCGGTAACCGAAACCGCCCACCCGCACCAGCTTTTCGATAGTTTTAACCTGCTGCCTCTGCCTTTCTACCTGCGGTTATTCTTCAGGGCGGTGAGCGCCATATTGTTTCAGGATAGTGCCTTTGCGGGGTTGGTTATTAGTATTGGGGTGCTTATACACTCGCGTATCAGCTTTAGCTTATTGCTGCTTACGTTTATCGGGGCTTGCGTGTTCAACTCGCTTACCCGCATTTATCCCGATGGCTTGGGGCACTACCATTTAGGCGTAAACTTCATGATGGCGGGCATGGCGCTTAGCGGCTTCTTTATCGTTCCATCGGTGCGTTCTTATTTGCTGGCACTCGTCACTATCCCGCTTGGCTATTTACTCACGGGGGCTTTTACGCACCTGCTGGCTGTCTGGAGTTTGCCTGTACTGTCATTACCGTTTTGTTTTATGGTGATGGGCATGCTGTACTTCTTGAAGCTGCGCGAACACCCCAATCACCTGCCACTGGTGGTTTACCAAAACTACTCGCCCGAAGCCAACCTTTACCAGTACTTAAATGGACAGCAGCGCTTGAACGACATGCGTTACCTCAACTTGTCGCTGCCTTTTATGGGCGCATGGTCGGTTTGGCAGGGTTACGATGGAGGCATTACCCACAAAGCCGAATGGGGCCAAGCGCTCGATTTTGTGGTGCAAGATGAAGACGGCAACACCTATAAACTCCCCGGCGATAAACCGCAGGATTATTATTGCTACAACAAACCCGTATTGGCCTGCGCCGACGGACTGGTAGAAACCGTGGTAATGCACGTAGAGGATAACCCCATCGGCGAAATAAACACCCGCGAAAACTGGGGCAATACCATCGTAATAAAACATGCCGATGGCTTATACAGCAAGGTATCGCACCTTAAACCAAACTCTGCCAAGGTAAACCCGGGCGACATGGTAAAACGTGGCGACATACTGGCCCTTTGCGGCAACAGCGGCCGCTCGCCACAGCCGCACCTGCATTTCCAATTGCAGGCCACGCCTTATGTGGGTTCAAAAACTATCAGCTATCCTCTTGCTTATTTTAACGAAAGCAGCAAGGGCGGCACCAATTTCCAAAGCTTTAAAATACCGGCGGCAAACAGCACGGTAAGTAATATCGATGGTTCATCGGCTCTTAAACATGCATTCGCCTTCCAGCCCGGTTATGTAGCCAAAGTTTCCGCGGCGGGCATTACCGAAACATGGGAGGTTTTTACCGATGTACTAAACCAAACTTACCTGCTGCACCACGAGAGCGGCGACATTGCCTACTTTGTAAGTAACGATGCAGCCTTTTACTTCACGGCATTTTATGGAGGAAGAACATCATTACTTTATCAATTCCACATAGCGGCATATAAGGTTATTTTTTCTGCCGAGGCTGGCGTAAAAGCACAGGATGTATTCCCGGTAAATATTGCAGGCAATAAGGCGGGGCTTTGGTTGTACGATGCCGTTTCGCCATTCTACCGATTTATTACCCGCAGCTACCAAAGCTATACCCGCATGCTGAGTGCAGGGCTGCTGGTTACTGCCCATGGCTACAACAATGCTTTTGGCAAAAGCAAGCAATTTATGCGTGCAGATGTTTTGGTGGCCAACAACCGCCTTACCGAATTTACCATAACTGTTAACGGCAAACAAACGGAGGCACGATGGGAGGCTTAAAATATATATTACTCTTTACAATTGTGCTTAGCGCCTGTGTAGCACGCGCGCAGCAGGATAGCTACCAACAAACCGATAGCACCAGCTACGCGCTATACCTATCGGGCAATTGGCAGCAGCTTATCAACTATGGCGAGCGTGCCGTGCAAAGCGGTGTGGATTTTCCGCTTTTACGCCTGCGTATGGGTTATGCACAATTCATCAGGGGCAATTATACCGCCGCCTTAGATGAGTACCGCGAGGTATTGAAACACGATTCGCACAACCAAACGGCCAACTATTATGCCTACCTGTGCAACCTGTACCTTAACCGTTACGATGCCGCCGGTTACCATTTGGGCAAAGTAGACGATAGCACCTACGCCGCCAAGCCATCAGCTTACCGTTTCATCAGTGCCTCTACCGAGCACAGTATCAAATACTCTAAAAACCCGCGCCGCGGCAATGGTAATTATACCCGCTTCGGTATATCAAACACTTTAGGCAACCGGCTGGTGTTAGATGAATCGGTAGCTTGGTTCGGACAAAATGTTTACCACCGTTTTTTGGGTATACAGCGAAACCACCCGATAAAACAATTTGAATACTATGGCAAACTCAACTATGCGGTAGCTAATAATTTGTCGGTATTTGGTGGCTACCATTACCTCAACACGCAATACAGCGTAGGTACTTATAGCAACCATATTGGCCTGGCCGGCGTTAAATATACCGATGGTAACAGCGTGCTGCAGGCTGATGCACACTTCGGCAACATAAGTGATACCACATTTCAGCAGTACAACCTCCAATGGAGTGCTTATCCCACAGGCAACCTCAATTTCTATATCATATCAAAGGCAAGCCTGCTGCACCAGGGAGGTACCAAGCTGGTTTACAGCCAAACAATTGGAGCCAAACTAATCCATAATTTTTGGATTGAGGCCAACAGCACCATTGGCGAGCTTAACAATTATTTAGATGCAGATGGTTTATACGTGTATAATGCTATAGATATTGCTACTTTTAAGGCCGGCGGAACGGGATATTACCGGCTTGGTGAACACGTAATTTTATATGTAAACTATACGTTTGAGCAAAGAGACGATTTTTACCACATAGCAAGTTATAACCAACATTCGGTAACCGGGGGACTTACATGGAAGTTTTAAAGAAGGTATTTATGGTTGTTGCATGTTTGGCATTTGCCCTGCATGCCCGCGCGCAGTCTGAAGCGGCCTTACAGCGCGCCTATAAAAACAGCTATGCCGAAGAGGCGAAAAAGAACTACGCCGAGTCTATAAACTACATAAAGCCCTTTTACAGCGATGGCGATTACGACGCCAACCTGCGCCTGGGCTGGCTGTACTTCCTCAGTAAAAACTATACCGCATCCGAGGGTTATTATGCCAAAGCCGTGCGCATAAAACCTAATTCTATCGAGGCTAAGTTTGGTTACGTAAAACCCCTATCGCTGCTGGCCAGTTGGGATAAGGTGATGGCCCAATACGCTGCCATCCTAAAAACCGACCCGCAAAACACCCAAGCCAACTACTGGACCGGCGTTATCTATTACAACCGCAAGCAGTACGATGCAGCCAGCAAATATTTCCTGAAGGTAGTAAGCTTATACCCTTTCGATTACGACGGCAACCAAATGCTGGCCTGGACATTTTTGATGCTGGGCAACAAGCCCCAGGCACGCAACTACTTTGAGCAAGCGCTTATCATCAAACCCGATGATGTGTCTTGCTTAGATGGCTTGGCAAAGGCGAAAAACTAAAGAGGGTTCGGATATCATATTTTCAATTTCGGATTTGGAACATCTTCTTTAGAATTTAGAGTTTAGCTTTTAGGATTTGACCTTTAGCTTTTAGGATTAAATTCCCTACCTTCCTTCCACCAATTTAAAACCAATTTCATGGCTACCAACAGGAGAGATTTCATCCGCACGGCGGGTGTAGGGCTTATGGCTGCAACTTTACCCGGCTATATGGATCTGCATGCAAAAACTGTTCAGCACCAATTGTCGGTGCAGCTATACACCATTCGCGATGCGATAAACAACGATTTTGAAGGAAGCTTAAAACAGCTCGCCTCCATCGGCTTCAAAAACGTGGAAACCGCCTTTTGGCCAAAAGAGATAACCGATGAACATGCGGCAGCCGTATTAAAAAGCCTTGGACTAAAGATATCATCTTGCCACACCGATATTCCCACAAAAGATAACATTGCAAAACTGGCCGCGCTGGCCAATGGCTACAATTGTAAAACAATTATCTGGCACGGCTGGCCCGAAGATAAACGTCACAGTACTTTAGAAGGCACACGCGAACTGATCAGCATTTACAACAAGGCAAACAAACTGGCTAAAGATAACGGACTACGTTTTGGGCTCCATAACCATTGGTGGGAATACCGCAACCATGTTGGCGGCAAATTAGTTTACGAAATACTGCATGAAGAACTGGATGCAGACATCTTCTTTGAAACGGATGTATACTGGGTAAAAGTTGCGGGGCAAAACCCCGCCACTATCCTCCAAAAACTAAAAAATAGGATACGCTTTATACACCTGAAAGATGGCCCCGCAGAATTTAACGATAAGCTGCTCAGCGATAGCCCCGACCCGATGACTCCCCTCGGACAGGGAACACAGAATATACCCGCTATTATAAACGCTTCTTCCGCAAATGTTGAATATATGGTGCTGGAATTGGATAAGTCGATCATCGATGTCTTCGATGCGCTTAAGCAGAGTTACGATTATTTGGCGAAGTTTAGATCGGTTAACCGGGGTTGATTTTCATTCCCCTGTAATAATGTCGCCCAAATAGATTTGACAACTTTTAAAAAGTTGTCAAATCTGTACAAATGCTATCTCAGCCCCTTACCCTTCAAATACTTCACCAGCATCGCAGGATGGTCGGTTTGCAGGCCTTTTAAGCCTTTGTCAATCGCTTTATCCCAATTAGCATCTTCTGTAGCACTTTGTATATCCGGCCAAACGGGGTAACCTGTTAATGCCGCGTGCAGAAGCATGTTCCGGGTATATTGGCTGTAATCTCCATCCAACAAATCGGGATGATACTTTTGGGTAAACTGCTGCATACCGGCAACAGTTTTCACACTATCAGGCAGGCTGAGCATCAAGGGCATTTCGGGCCCTGCCTTGCGCCAGCCCGTTAATTGCGCTTCGCTATTAATGTATACCAGCACCTGCTTTTCCATATGGTATTGGCATATCATTTTGTAAGCCGCGGCAGGGTCGGCGTCCTTAAAATCGAGGTAGATGTTTATTTTCCCTTTCGCCAGCTTCAGTATCTCCGCAAAGGTGGGGATGCGGTAAGTGCGGGTGCTATCCTTCGCCTTAAGCTTAAGCTGTTTCAATTCGGCAAGGGTAAAACTGCTTAATGCACCTTTGGCATTGGCCATACGGTCAACCTTACTATCATGCATGCTTACCAGTTGGCTATCTTTAGTAGTACGCAGGTCTATCTCTATATAATCCGCTTCGTTTTTGATGGCTTCGCGATAAGCTTCCAAAGAGTTTTCGGGATATATCACGTGGTCGCCGCGATGGGCGATGACGATGAAGGTGTGCTTTGACTTTGGGGGTGGGTTGAGTACTTCGACATCTAACCCCGAAAAGAATAAAATCAGGAGGAGGAGTGTGTGGCGCATAGATAAAAATATCTGAACTCGAATTTTAGAAGAATTTATTGAATTAACAGGATAAGTAAGACATCAAATTCTGCCCCATTCCAAAAATTCCTTTAAAATTCGAGTTCAGAAAATTAAGGTTTACTTTATCACCGTCTTCACGGCCTCTCCTACTTCGTGCCCGGCATTAGCTTTAAAATCGAAGCCAAGCAGTTGGGCCATGGTTTGGGCAAGCTGTTTGTGGTAGGTGGTGCCTTTTACTTCGCCCATTGGCGGAGTATCGGGGCCAATTACAGCGAACCAAGTTTGCTCGGCACCCACTACGTCCGAGCCATGGTCGCGCCATTTTTCTATCGGGGTGTAGCCGCGGCCGTGGTCGCAGGTGATCAGCAGGGTGGTATTGTTTTTGTAGAATGGGTCTGCCTGTATCATTTCCCAAAGGCTTTTTATAAAACCGTCTTCCTGTTGGGCAAACTCCAGGTATTGTTTGTATTTGCCTCCATGCGCCATATCATCGGTTTCATCAAAGGCCATGTATAATACGCGTGGTTTGTATTGCTTAATATACTCTTTGCTGTACTCATAAGTAACAAAATCCGAGCGGGTGCTATCGTTTACGTAATGCGGAACGTTTTGCTGCAATTCGTTCAGGTACTTTAAACGTGCATTGGCATCGGCGTTTTTCAAGTTAGCATAACCCGAATAAACCGGCAGGCCCGAACGCCATACGTTGAGTATCTGCGGGAAGCGTTCCCACGATGAAAATGCGATCACCTTACCCGCGAAGCCCTTCTGTTTGTTGATGTACTCTAACACGTTCATGTTAGGGTTTACTATAGGGTCGTTCGTATTCATGCGTTTATCGGGGAAGCCTGTCCAAATCTCGTTATAGCCAGGGTATGAGAATTTGTAGGGGTTGGCTATCTCGTCCATGCTGCCATTATCACGGTCGCCATAAAGCTGGCCTTGTTTGGCCACTGTGTTCCATAAAAAGGGGAACAATATAGCACGGCGCTCCTCCGCGGTAGCTGCCCAAAACCTTTTCTTCACTCCATCTTTATCATCGGTAAATTTAGAGTTGATGAGTGCCGAATCGGCACCGCGGTAAACTTCCTCCCAGCGCATGCCATCAAGCGTAACCACAATAAGGTTTTTGGTTTTGCGCTGCGCCATTGCCGGCATGGCCAATGTGGCAGCCAGCATAATAAACAGTAATTTTTTCATAGCGTTTTGGTTTAAAACAAGCAGGGCAGTTATTACTAACTGCCCGCCTGCGTTTGGTTTTGTTTGTTTATTTAAGTATCCACATTACGCCGTTAATGTCGTCGTTACCGCCATACTGTGCATCAAGCGCAGCCTGGTAATTGGTAGCATTGGCATTACGCTCTGCAGATGGGTATTGGAAACGTTGTGCTATACGGCCACCATTACCCGTACCCGAACCAATGGTGAAAGTAGGTACACCTGTGCGGCGATAGTCAAAGTACGACTCTAAGCCCGAGTGACGGAACAGAGCGATATAGCGTTGCTGCAATATCTTCTTCAAACCATCAGCATCAGCGGTGTATTTTACCGTTGCCTGGTTGTACCAGGTGTTAAAGTTGAAAGTGATGTTAAACTTATCGTAGTTTTTATCGGCTTTCACATCATCCGAACCCGGGCGGTAGAAGTAGGCAGTAAAACCACCTGTTTCAGGAATACCATATGAAGCCATAGAAGCTTTAATACCGTTTTGGTAGTAGGTTTCAGCATCGCCGGTAGCCCAGCCACGGTTAATACCTTCTGCAATATTAAACATCAGTTCGGGATAGCCAATCTGTACCGACGGTTCGCCTACGAAAGTTGAGTAATAGCGCTTACGGTTGATGAAAGAGTATTTTTGCAAGCCTGCATTGTTATACATCACCCCCAGGTCTAAGCCTGCATCGGCACCAACAAAAGAGTTGAAAGCAGCTGCACTTTGGCCGCCATTGTCAACCAGGTCGCGGGCTGGTTCTGCGGTAACAAAAACGCGAGGGTCTTGAAGACCTGTAAGTAAACCAACATAAGTTGCCGACATGTTTTTTCTCGACCCTGATTGCCCAAAGTTACTCGGAGTCATTGGGTAATAGTTGGTTGGCGTTACAAACGTAAATTGCATATTACCATCGTTGCCGGCCATCATTGGGTATTTGGCCGGGTTAGCCAATATTGCAGCAAAACGGGCAGCCGGCTTCAAATCGGCATCAGCAGTTTTTCTGCTTAGCTGTAATAATAAACGCACCTGGAAAGCATTGACCACTTTTTGCCATTTAGCAATGTCGTTATCCAAGTAAATGTCGTTTTTTAATACCGTACCTTCGCCGGTTCCAAAATCATTCGGCTTAGCTATCAGCTGCGCAAGGTCGTCGTTAGCGCTATCTAACCAGGTAAGGCATTGCAGCATTACCGCTTTTTGGGTATCGTATTTTGGCTGCAGCCCGTTCAAACCATTCAGGGCCTCGGTCATCGGGATATCGCCCATTTCCAAACTCATTTTCCCGAACAGGTAAGCCCTGAAAAATTTACCCAATGCCTCATATGGGTTAATGGCCTGGCCACCGCTTGCAGCTGCAGCTTTCTCCATCTCTACCACGTTTTTAAGCGTGGTGTAGTAATCATCCCCGCCACCAAAGTCGTAACGGTTGTTACCATAATAGTCGTAGTTATTAAGATAGTACTGCGCGTAGGTTTCTTTCGAGCCATCGGGCATTTCGCTAATATCGTTTAACACACCGTTGAACAGCAACGCTGCAGGAACGGCCGTAGGAACGTTATGGTTGATGGTAAGTTCATCAAAGCTTTTTTTACATCCTATAACCGACAGCGTAAGCGCCAGCGGCAGTATGCCTAATTTAAATATCTTTTTCATGATTGTTCTGTCGCTTTAATTAAAATGATAGGTTTACGTTTAAGCCATAGCTGCGCACAGTTGGCGATTGCAGCCCGGTAAGACTGGTAGCATAGTTGTACTGGTCAAGGTCAACATCCTTAAAGCGTTTATCTTTGTAGAAGTACAGCAGGTTACGGCCGTAAAGCGATACCGAAGCTTTTTGAATAAACGTGTTTTTAAGCATGTTTGACGGGAAGTTGAAACCAAAGGTTACCTCGCGCAGCTTGGTGTAAGTTTTGCTCATCAGGTTGGCCTCATCAGCATTATAGTATTTACTTACATAATCCTGCACAAAAGCGGTTTGGGTGTTTGGCGCATAAGTAAGCGCGCTGTAGTTAAGTACCGCACCGGTTTTAGAGTCGTAGTTGATAGATTGGCCATTGGCAATTACAACACCTTCGCCTACGTAAGCACCGTTGTAGCCGGCCTTACCAAAGTTTTGCCAATCGCTGTAGCGGGCCGCGCCCAATGCACCTTCAGCAGTTTCTGCATTAGCGCCACCACGCATGGTTTTGTTATGCATATAATCAACAATTACACCACCAACCGCGCCATCAAACTGGAAGCTCATGCTCAGGTTTTTATATTGGAATTTGTTGTAGATGCTCCAGGCGAATTTATTGTTCATATTACCCAGGAACTGTGCAACAGGGTTAATAAGCGGTTTACCGGCCGCATCGTTAATAATTTGGCCTTGTGGGTTGCGTACAAAGGCAGAGCCGTAAAGCTTATCGGTACGGTCGCCGGCTTTAAAGAAGGTGTTATAGGTATCCTGGCCCGGAGGCAGTTCTTTGTAGATCTCTTTAAAAGTTGAGATGTTACCTAATACGTTCCAGCTAAAACCGTCCATATCTCTGATAGGTGTACCGCTAACAGAGCCTTCGTAACCGGTTTTCCGGGTTTTTAAAGCGTTAACATATTCAATTGTATAACCGGTAGCAGTTGATATAGCGTTAGGCAAAATACGCGGGCCGTCGATATATTGGAACGCAGTACCCGAAACGCTTAAACGGTTGTTCAGGAATTTGATATCGAAACCTTCCTCGTAGTTTACACGGGTAGAAGTTTTAATATTATTCTGGAACAGGTAATCGGTAGCATAACCTGCCGCCTGGTTGTTGTAAGGCTTGCTGATGCTGAATGAACTTACCAGCGAGTAATCGGGGCCGTTGTATGGCGAGTTGTAGGTACTGCCGTAGCCTAACGGATTGTTAAATAACGATGGGCCGGTGCTGCCATCAAACGCTGTGATAGAGCTGAACGGCGCAGGGCCAATAGTGGTAGAAGTAGCATCCGAACGGATGTTAGAGAACGATGCACGGCCTTTCAGGAAAGTGATAAACTCGGGCAGTTTCACATAGTCAGACACCACAGTTGATACCGATACACTTGGATAGTAGTAAGTGGTTGGCATTTGGAAGGCCGACGATTTATCTATACGGCCGGTGCTGCTGATGGTAGCATATTTACCGAACGAAGCATCCAAAGAGTAGTAAGCGCTCAGTACACGCATATCCGAGCTAAAGCTGGTGGCCTGTACAGCGTTTTTAGAGTTGCTGAAAGAATAAACACCAGGTACGTTCAGGTAATCTGTAGATGCCCAGTTAGAGTTGTATGTAAAGTTACGCAGGTTACCGCCCACCAAACCCGAAAGGTTCAGGAACTTTTTAATGGTGTAATCATAGTTTAACATCAACTCGTTGTTGTTGTCCCACAGGTTACGGCGGTCTTCGCGGTAATCGCCCTGGTTATCTTCGCGGCCGTAAGGGTGGGCCGAGAATGGCATTTTTTCGGTACGCAGCAAACCATAAGTATCAATTTGCGAACGCAAAGTAGCGTTCAGGTTGTTATTGATCTTGAAGTTGGCTAAAATGTAACCGTTTGTGTTGTTTTTGTAATGGCCGCGGGTCCACTCCTTGGTCATGAACCATGGGTTGTGGTAACGGGTATACTCGGCAAACTGCGATTGGATGCCTACTTTACCCGGCTGCCATATAGCTTTAATATCCGGCGCGTTAACATCCCAGTCGGCACCTGTCCAAACAGCAATATTGTATATCAAGCTGTTAGGGCCGTATGATACGTCGGGGAAGTTATCTGTAGTTTGGCGATTAAAGTTTACGTTACCCTCAAATTTCCAACGTGGGTTAGGGTTAAACGATGCATACATGTTGGCATTGGCTATATCGAGGTATTGGAACGGGATGTAGCTGTTTTGGTGCTGTTGCGATACCGATAAACGGACATTGTAGCTGTCGCCATTGGCGCTCAAGGCTACGTTGTTATTGGTTTGGTAACCGGTGCGCAAAAAGTTTTGCAAGTTATTAGCACCACGTGCAGTATATGGCGTAGCCTGGCGAACGCCATCAATCACAGGGCTATCGTACTGCTTTATCAGCTGGCCGTTAAAGTACGGGCCCCAAACGTCGTAGTCGGCATCTACACCACCCGGTGCACCACCTTTACCATCAACAAATTCATAAAAAGTGTTCTCGCCCGCACCGTATGATTTTTGTACGCGTGGGAAAGCAAGGAAACCACTGTTGATAACAGTACTGCTGTTTACATCAACAGTAAGGCCTTTTTTGTTTTTGTTGCCTTTTTTAGTAGTGATCAAAATAGCACCGTATGATGCACGGTTACCGTAAAGCGCAGCAGCAGCAGGGCCTTTTAGTACGGTATAAGTCTCAATATCATCAGGGCTGATGTTATAAGTATCGGTGTTGATAGGCACACCATCTACTACGTATAACGAAATAGCGTTACCACGCAGCCTAACGCTTGGCGCTCCCAAAAGCTCTGCCGATGGGCCAACTGATAAACCTGCCACCTTACCTGTTAAGCCGGTGATAGGGTTAGGGTCGCGTGCCATGGTAAGGTCGTCGCCATTTACGGTTTGCAGGGCGTAACCTACACGGCGGGTCTCTTTTTTTACACCCAGTGCGGTTACAACCACCTCGTTTAGCGCTTTGCTGTCCCCTTTAAGGTCAACCACCATGGTGGTGCTGTTGCCAACAGTTACCTGTTGTTGGGCAAAACCTAAAAATTTAAACACCAGCACCTGGCCCGGTGCTGCGTTAATAATAAAACGGCCATACACATCGGTAGTGGTACCTTGTGTTGTACCCTGCAGCATTACGCTTACGCCGGGTAGCGGCTGTTTGTTTTCGTCGTTAACTGTACCCGTAATTTTTGTTTGGGCAAACAAAAACAGGGGGGCAAGGCAGCATAGCATAAGCAAAGCAAGCCTCTTGAAATTGGGGTAAAAGTTTTTCATACTACTTGATAAAATCTGATTTTTAGAGTGAATCTTGTAGCTGCAATACTAAACTTTGTTTATTATTAGTAAACTAAGTTTAAATTAAGTAAACTTTATCAGTGTGTGTAGTTAGGGTTAAGCCCTCTTGAAGATGGTAATAATTACATGATGGCGTGGTTATGTTGGGTTAACATTGCCAATAGAAAGGTAAGGGATATGATTGAAAGAACTATAACGATGGGTTTGGCCCCCATCGCTATATCAGCGAATTTTAAAGGACTGCGTTAAGCCCTCTTCAAATGCGCAAGCGCCAGCTCTTTCAGATGCGCTACATTATCAACGGGGATATGCTCCAGTTTGGCCTCATCATCCCAATAGCGCATGCGTACTATAAGGTCGGCATCAGGGTTCGTTTCAAAGGCCGCAGCCTCTTCGGCACTCATCACCCCACCCTGGAAACCTAGGGTAACTTTGCTCGCCGGCGAAAGTTTTTCGTAATACTCGGGGTATTTATAAGTAAGGTATCGTTTGGCTATTACGTGCGCATTAACCAGTCCGGCCAGGCGTTCAGAGAATCCGCGTTCTACCAAATAATCGTGGCCCAGTTTCTCGTGGTCAATATTGCCCATGCCATCCATACTCTCGCTGGTGGCGCACAGATGGCCAATATCATGAAAAAAGGCTGCCAGTATAACCTCTCCATCGTACCCTTCTGCTTCGGCCAGGACCGCTGCCTGCGACATATGCTCCAACTGCGAAACGGGTTCGCCTATATAGTCTTCATCGCCATGCAATTCGTACAGGGCAAAAACTTCGTCAACAATTTCTTCGGGTGTGCGGCTGGTAAGGGTCATGGGGCTTTTTATTTTGGGAGCCAAATAAACGGTTTTAATGTTATGTTAAAATTAAGTTTTATTGGGCGATGCAGTAAAATGGGTTTGGTTTATTACTTAGCGATTGGCAAATCGTATTTGATGTTGCAACACCATTCTGTTAATTTAGGTTAAACGCCTTGCCTCCTTTAATTATAATCCCTACTTTGCCACCGTAAACCACCCTAAGTTTAGCAAATGGAAGATGATGTACTGATACAGATCAGTAACCGGATAAAGGATAAACGCCGCGAAAAAAACATAACGGTACAGGAACTGGCCGCCCGGGCCAACGTAAGCAAGGGGCTAATTTCGCAGATAGAGAACAGCCGCACCATCCCCTCTCTCGTAGTACTTATTGATATCATCAGGGCGCTGGAGATAGATATGAATGTATTCTTTAAAGATATACATACCGCAGGCAGCAATTTTCCGCTTATCATCCGCCGTAAAGACGAATACGAACATTTTGAAAAGGAACATGCCGAAGGTTTCCACTACCACCGCATCTTTACCCAAAGCATCAAAAACTCCACAGTAGACATTGTAATATTAGACCTGGAGCCCGATGCCCATCGCCCGCAGGTAGAAACCGAGGCTTACGAGTATAAATACATCCTGAAGGGAACCATCGAATACCAGTTTGGCGAAACCACTTACACCCTCAAAGAAGGCGACTCGATGCTATTCGACGGACGTATTTCGCATACCCCCAAAAATATGGGTAAAAGCAAGGCAAGCATGCTGGTTATCTATTTTTTCGAGGAACGCAATTAAGGCTCTTTAAGATTTCTTAACTTTAAATTAGTTTATCATTAATAAACATAGTTTAATATTGCTAAACAAATAAATTGCATTATCTAACCGTATTGGGGTGATATGTTCTGCTAATTACCCGGATAAATGGCAAACACTTTTGTTAGCACCTTGCGTGGCCGCATAGCCTTGTGGCCTTATTGGCTGGTTTCGTTACTGGCTGCTATATCGGCTTTTGGCTGCTATACTTCTATGTATGCCTTCCGTAAAGCATTTGCCGCAGGTACCTACCCCGGGCAGCAATACCTGCATGTAGATTATAAGGTATGGCTGGTGATAGCGCAGATAATAGGTTACACACTCAGCAAGTTTTACGGCATTAAATTTATTGCCGAAATAAAAGGCGCTAAACGCGGGTTGATGATATTAATTCTGGTGGGTATCTCTTGGCTTGCCTTATTGGGCTTCGCCCTAACACCAGCACCTTATAATATTGTTTTTCTTCTTATCAATGGCTTCCCGCTTGGCCTGATATGGGGCCTGGTTTTCGGCTACCTGGAAGGCCGCCGCTCTACCGAATTTATGGCGGCTGTCTTGTCTATCAGCTTAATATTCGGCTCGGGCTTTGTAAAAACTATCGGGCAAACGCTTATACATGTGTACCATGTTAACGAGTTTTACATGCCCTTTGCTACCGGTGCCATATTTGCGCTGCCGCTGGTGCTGTTTGTTTGCCTGCTGGAAATGATGCCCCCGCAAACCGCGGCCGATAAAGCCTACCGTACCGAACGCTTACCCATGAACGCGCAGGAACGCCGGCAGTTCATCGTTCGTTTTTTCCCGGGCATTATGCTCACCATTATCATCTACGTACTGCTCACCATTATGCGCGATGTGCGCGATAACTTCGAGGTAGAGATATGGAGCAGCCTCGGCATTACCGACCGCACCATTTACGCCATTATTGATACCCGCATATCCCTCATTGTGCTGGTAGCCATGAGTTTACTAATACTGGTACGCAAAAACCTGCGCGCCTTTAGCATCATCCACTTGTTCATTATAGGCGGGTGTATTTTAGTAGGAGCTTCTACCCTGCTGTTCTCCATGAAATTGATAGGCCCCGTTAGCTGGATGACCATGGCAGGCTTAGGATTATACATGGGCTACGTACCCTACAACGCCGTATTCTTCGAGCGTATGATAGCTACCTTCCACTACAAAAGCAACATAGGCTTTGTAATGTATGTGGCCGATAGTATGGGTTACCTGGGCAGCGTAAGCATTTTATTGATAAAAGAACTGGGCAGGCCCGGCATAAGCTGGGGGGCTTTTTTTAAAGAGGGTGTATCGGTAGTGGCCGTTATCGGCGGCATTTGCGGTGTGTTATCTTTAATTTACTTCCTGCAATCGGCCCGCCGTAAACCGGCCAACACCGGCAACGAAACAAACAACGAACTAAATTTTTCTGCAATATGAGTACTATACCATCAGCTATTGTAATAGGCGCCGGCATTGTTGGCCTGGCCACGGCACGTGCGCTTGCCATGCGCGGTTATGAAGTAACTGTTTTCGAACGTAACGAGCGTGCCGTTGGTGCATCTATCCGCAATTTTGGTATGGTATGGCCCATAGGCCAGCCAAACGGAGCTCTGTATGAGCGTGCCATGCTATCGCGCAGCATCTGGAAACAAACTGCTGTTGAAGCCGGTATTTGGCACGATGAAGTTGGATCGATGCACATTGCTTACCACGATGATGAGCTGGAGGTAATGGAGCAATACGTAGATATGAATAAGGGTTACCGCGATTGCGCTTTGTTAAGCCCCCAACAAGCACTCGAAAAATCGCCGGCCGTAAACCCGGATGGTTTGAAAGGCGCTATTTGGAGCAGTGCCGAAATGATAGTAGAAGCACGCGTGGCCATTGGTAAAATTGCGGAGCACCTGGCAGAACGCTATGATGTTACTTTCCACTGGAACACCGCTATTACTGCCGTAAAAACCAACACTGTAAGCAGCGGCACCCGCACCTGGCAGGCCGACGAAGTATTTGTTTGCAGCGGAGCCGATTTTGAAACACTGTACCCCGAATTATTCAGCACTTTCGATATCACCAAATGCAAGCTGCAAATGATGCGCCTGATAGCCCAGCCCGATGAATGGCGCATTGGTCCAGCCCTGTGCGGTAGCCTAAGCATGGTACACTACCCCGGTTTCCATGCTGCACCGGCTTTGGATGCGCTGCGCGAACGCTATAAAGTACAGTATGCCGAGCACCTGAAATGGGGCGTACACGTAATGGCGGCTCAAAACCACCTGGGTGAGCTCACCGTAGGCGACTCGCACGAGTACGGCCTGGTGCACGACCCATTCGACAAGGATTTCATCAATCAATTGATATTAGATTACCTGAAAACTTTCACCCGCTTTAAAGACGATAAGGTAATACAAACCTGGCACGGCATACTCCCTAAAATGACCACCGGCCAAACCGAACTTATTATGGAAGCCGAGCCCGGCGTGACCATCATCAACGGCCTCGGCGGCAACGGCATGACGCTGTCTTTCGGCTTATGCGAGCAGGTTATTGCGGCAAAGTTTGATAGATAGCGATAAAAAAAATGCCATTTCGAGGGAAGCGAAGCGACGAGAAATCTTGAACGTTTAGTATTAACGCATGCGATTACCACTTTGCATGAACGCTTAGCATTGCGTCGAGGATCTCTCTTCGCGTGCCCGCACTTACCTTCCCGCTGCTCATCGAAATGACAAAATTGGACGAATAGATTTGACAACTTTTTGAAAGTTGTCAAATCTTCCCGGCATGCCATCGCTCCCGCGAGCGTCCCCGCTCGTGGTCCGCCTGCAAGGTTAGCGACTTGCAAATAAAGCGCTCGTTCAAACATTCTCAAAACATCTAAAAATTCCCTCCCTACCGTTGTAACATCCCTCCTGTTGCACAATCTAAAATTTGTCATTTACTTTGACACCGAACTCGACGATGACCTCAATCGGCCGTTGCCAATTCTGTTTTAACATGGAAATTACCTGGCATACACACATCTAAACAATTTTTATACATACTAATATGGCTATTACGCTACGTAAAGGTGAAAGGATCAATATTGGCCTTTCCCAAATAAGTGTTGGCTTAGGCTGGAACCCAAACGAGGGCACCGGCTTCGCTTTCGACCTTGATGCATCTGCAATTATGGTGGGTGCGGGCCGCCTCATCCCGGCCGAAGAATTTTTTGTTTTTTATGGGAATACCGCTTCGCCAGATGGTGCTTTAACGCACTCGGGCGACGACCCCACCGGCGGCAACAGCGATGGCGGCGACGACGAGATCATCAGCGTGAACCTTAACCAGGTAGACCCGCGTGTTACCGAAATACTCTTCGTAGTAACTATTCACGAAGCCATACAAAGGCGCCAAAACTTCGGGCAGGTGCGCGATGCCTATATCCGCATTGTAGACGAAAGCACCAAAACCGAAATAGCCAAATACGAACTCTACGAGGATTTCTCGATAGAAACAGGTATCGAGTTTGGCCGGCTTTATAAAAAGGACGTGAACTGGAAATTTGAAGCGTCGGGCATTGGCTACCGCGAAGACCTGGCTTATTTCCTGGGCAAACACTTTAAAGGCGAGATCATCAAATAAACCGGGAGGATAAAATTATGGCTATCAATTTAGTAAAAGGCCAAACCATCGACCTCCGCAAAAATGATGGTGGTACCGACTATGACCTGTCTGAAGTAACGATAGGCCTTGGTTGGGACGTCAGAAAAAAAGAGACCGGCTTCTTCGCCAGCCTTTTCGGAAACGAGGAAGACGAATACGACCTGGATGCCATAGCATTTCTGCTGGATGCCAACGGCAAAGCAGTAAACACGGGTAGAAAAAAGCCCCAAAGCAATGGCAGAAGCATTAGCTATTACGGCGGCGACATCATCTTTTTCAACTCGATGCAACATCCATCGGGACACATCTGGCTAACAGGCGACAACCGAACCGGTGCCGGCGAAGGCGACGATGAGCAGATCATTGTAAAACTAAACGATTTAGGGCACCAATACCAAAAGATAGTTTTTGTGGTGGCCATTTACATGGGGCAAGCGCATAAACAACATTTCGGCATGGTGGAGAATGCCTTTATCCGTGCGGTTGACAAACGAGGGCGCGAAATTGCAAGGTTCAGCCTATCGGGCAACAGCACCTACAATGGTATGCGTTCCATGATATTTGCCGAAGTTTACCGGCACGATGGTTCGTGGAAGTTCCGTGCCATTGGCGAGCCTCATACCACCGATAACTTTGTGGACCTACTGAAGCAGTATACCTGATATAAAACGGGCGCTGTAAGTTAAAGTACAGCGCCCGTTTGTTTTATTTCTTTTCTTCGTTAACCACCCAGCTATTTATTGAGTTGTTCTTCCCTTCAATAACTACTTTGTAAATAGCCGAAGGTGTGTTTTTTACTGATACCAGTGCATGCTCCTGTTCTATCGGCAACTCGGCCAATAGTTTATACTCATCGGCTTTGCCGCCATCTTTAAAGTTATTGGTCGCTGCTACCCATATTTTAACTTTCTCGCCTTTGGAAAGCGCTTTCCAGCTAATATCGATATTACCCTGCACTAAATTGGCCGTAGGTATGGCAACAGATACCGGGCCGGTTAGCGGCGTACCATCTATTTCGCGGGCAAAGTTTACCGGGATATTGATGTTCATGAAACGGACTATGGTTGGCATAATATCCACAATGCCGGGGTAGTAGTATTTCTCGTAGTCGTTAAAGCCTTTGGCATTGGTAACCATCCAGGTAGAGCGCTGCCTTGCCGATTGACCGCCGTGGTTCTTGCCGGTTTTCTCGTCGCGGCCATGGTCGGTAGTGATAAAGATGAGCCAGTCCTCGTTGAATTTGCTTTGGCGGTATTGTATGGCCTCCCATATTTTGCCTACCTGCGCATCCATCATCTTAATGGCATCGTAATATTGCGGGCTGTCGCCATAGCGGTGGCCCATATCATCGGTATACTCCAAATACACCCATGATAGATCCGGAGCATTTGTTTTTATACCGGCACTGGCTTCGGCAATTACCTTTTCGTCAATGCGGTGCATGTAGGCACTCTCTTTATCATGCTTAAAGTTAATGGTGTCCAGTTCAAAGCCATCGGCATGGTAGTCTACCTTAATTTTGCCGGTAGCATCCATACCATCGCCAACAAGCTTAGTGCGGTTATCCAGCCAGCTGGAGTAAACGGCAATTTTCTTATCAGGATATTGGTTTTTAAACAACCTGAAAATGGTTGGGTAGCTATAGTTAGGTTTTGCAATATCGTTATCCCAAACATTGTGTTTATTTACCCAGGTGCCGGTGAGCAAGCTGTTATAACCCACGGCAGATATGGTAGGTGTTTGCGAATAGCCCGCCTTTTCGCCCCCAACATGGGCACGCAGGTAAGCGCCTTGCTTAGCAATAGCAGCAAGGTTTGGCGTAGCCAGTTTTTCAATAACATCCGCAGGGATGCCATCGGCAATAATAAAAAGAGCTTTCCTGGTTTTCTGCTGCGCATTGGCAGCAACGGCAATAGATAAAGATAATATGGCAAGCGTACAGCTTTTGATAAAGGGGCGCATAACAAGTTTTTATTGGCGAAACTAAAGGTATTAAAGTTAAGTAAATGTTATTTATAAAGCATTTTCATTCCATTTATTCACACAATTTTGTCATCTTGATCGGCACATTTACATATCTACGCTGCCACATATTTCCTCAATGTTATTTTTTTGTTAGCTTGCATGGTTGCCGCTCCCATCTATTTATCTTAGCCCAATTTTTATACTGTACCCTATGGACTTCAACATTGTAACACTCGAAATTGCCGACCATCTTGTCCATTTCAATTACTACGACCAACTGATAACCGACGCTAATTTTGCCGACGAACAAGTAAAGCTGCGCAAAAAGCGCGACGAGCATTTAACCGAACTTTTTGCCGGCCTAAACTTCTATGATAAGAAAAGCCAGCTATTGTCGCTAACCCAGCTTCGCGCCCTCATCATCCCCAAACTAGCCGACGTAAAAAACAAGCAGATACACGAGTTGGTAGAACAACTGGAAAAGGACACCAAAAAGATGAAGAAGCTATACAAAGCTTCGGTAAAAAAATAAGCCGCTACAGAGCCAAAAACAAAAGGCCGAATTTTCAGAAAATTCGGCCTTTTGTTTTATCCGCGGCACGCGTTATATCTCCAATAAACGACCTACTCCCCTACCAACAAACCCGGATAGTCGGATATGATACCATCCACACCTACACTTTTCAACCGGCTGATCTCTTCGGCGCTGTTTGCCGTCCATGGTAAAACTTTAATATTCTTATCGTGGCAGCTTTTCACAAAAGCGGCATCAACAATTTTGCAATACGGACTGATGATGAAGGGCGTAAAGCCAAGCTCGGCCACATACTCGTCGGCGGTATGCTTTTCCATTACCAGGTAAGATGTGCGTACCTTCGGATACTTTTTGTTAATGATCTGTATGGTGCGTTTATCAAACGATTGTATCACCACCCATGGCGTTATCTTTTTCTTCTCTATCACCGCCATCAGCAAGCTAACAAATTCATCAGGCGCAGGATTGTACAAGCCATCGCCCTCGGCCGAACATTTGGTTTCGATATTATAAAACACCTGAGGCTTGTGCCTTACCTTACTATAGGTTTGTACCGAATCTATCAAATCGCTAAGCAGCGGCATATAGGCTTTCAGTTTCTTTTGCTGCGGGAAGTTACTACAAGGTTTGCTGCCCACATCGTACCGCTTCAGCTCGGTATAAGGCATTTTATAAAGGATAAGTTTTTTGGCATCATCGGGGCTTATCTCCTTGCTATCGGCAGTGAGGCTGAAAAGCGGGTTAATATATTCATCGTGCGAAAGAACCACCTGCCCGTCTCCGGTGATATGTGTATCCATTTCCAGCGTAGTTACACCCATGTCGATGGCGTTCTTCATGGCTGGTATAGTATTCTCGGGCATAATACCACGCCCGCCCCTATGCGCTTCGGTACTGAATTTTGGATAAGGCACTTCGGCATTAAATAACCCAAAGCCCGATAGCGCCACCAAGCCGGCAACTGCAGATATAAATAGTTTTGTGCGCATAGGAATATTTTAAATAACAAACGTAACAGTTCCAAGTCGGCAAAACGGCAGCAAAGCATTAACCTTTTATAACGTTAACATTAAGTTTAAAGCCCAGAGCATCAGAGAATCCCAAAATCAAGCGCATCAAGGTTCAGACAATCTGCACATCTGAAATCTGCACATCTATCCCCTCTCCTCATACGCTTTCATCCTCGCCTCCAGCCTTTCCACCCGGTTAAGCAGAATATTGTACTCGGTGCGCAGCATGCTTAGCTCGGTTACCAGTTTTACATCAGCACCCTTTACCTTTTTGGCACCTTTGCCGTTTATAAACCAATCGGCACTGTAGCCCAGCTTTTTGCAAACACCATCAATAATGCGTTGAGATACCGGCCTGTCGCCATTAATAACGCGGCTAACCGATGGCTGCGACATACCAATAGCCTTACTAAACGCACTTTGGTTGCCCCCGAACTCGTTCAGCAGTATATCGCGCAGGCGCTTGGCAATAGGTTCGATGCTGTTACTCATCAATTTTTTTCACCACGTTAAATATCTGTTCAATATCATCCAGGTAGAGGTCCTGGTCGGGGTATTTTATTTTATCAGGGTTAAGCGAGTGGATGGTGATGATACCCTTCTCCACATCGTGGC
The DNA here is from genome assembly GCF_002013915.1 of Mucilaginibacter pedocola. Classification (GTDB taxonomy): domain Bacteria; phylum Bacteroidota; class Bacteroidia; order Sphingobacteriales; family Sphingobacteriaceae; genus Mucilaginibacter; species Mucilaginibacter pedocola. The sequence continues at coordinate 315,678 of NZ_MBTF01000037.1, read as the reverse complement.
GGGTTATCTGCTTAATAAGGATGCCTTCGGTTTTATGTACAATTACCCAGGCCTCCCAGTTATGGGTATGCAGCTTATAGCGCCATTGTGTTTTGGGCAGTTCGCGCGCCACCACCTTTACGCCTTCAAAAATACTTTGGCGGAAAAACTCGGGCTCCAGGGTGGTCATGCTATCGCCGCGCACCTCAAAGGCCAGGTAATGCCCGCGGTGTTGTTTAGCAACTTCAATGGAAGTATAAGACAGGTCTTCGTAATATTCCTTATCCTGGAAACCATGTAAGTATCCTGCAAAAGCTTTATAAGGAATAATGGGTACACGCATGCGCAAGGTGCCATCGGGCAGTTCCTCAAAGCGGGTACCGTCGTTATCAAAATCACCCGGGTCGCCGGCCAAATGCAGCGGAAAAGCTTCCAAACGCGGCCCTTTGTGCTCATTTGTACCAAAAACCTCCTCAGTACTCGTTTCAAATACAGTAAGTATTTTATTTACAACCTCGCGACTAAGGTTGTTAGTTTTGAAATACTGATAAACCGTTTGCCGGGTAACCTGCAATTGCTGGGCAGCATTGGCTACAGCAATATCTTTCCTATCTAAAAATTCTTTAAACTTTTCTCCCTGATAATCAGCCATTTTAATACAAAATACTTACACAATCAATCAAAACTATTGACATTGTAAGTATTATACTTACATTTGTATATTAACAAACGCCAACAGCCACTTTACAAAAGTAAATATAATATAAACAAATGCAAAACAGCCAATTAACTCTACAAAAAACCGCACAATGCGGTGTAGCGCCGGGCATTGCCAAATTAATGGCGCTCCCAACCGCGCCCCGCCTGCCACCAAAAGCAAGCCCTAACCAACGCGCAGCTTACAACGGCTATTGGCTTGCCGTAACAGCACAATACCAAAACGTACTAAGCCTACAGCAATGGAAAGGTGATAACCAATGGCTGCCGGAGTATAAACCTTAGCGATGGGTTTCAAACCCATCGCTAAGGAAAGCCAACAATACCCCACCAATAAACCATTGAACTAATGAACGCACAAAGAACCAACCACGACCTGCTGATGCTGCTGGTATCGGTAAGATTCGATAAAAGCCGTATAGTAATTGCCGAGCACGAACTATCGGAAAACTTTTTGACCCTGTACCTCGAAGACAGGGAGGACTTTAAGCCGCACTTGGAAGATACGCTGCTGTACAAGTTACCAATAAGCTGCTTCGAAGCCATCATCAGTAACGAGGGGTTCAATAGTTACGAGGGAATAAAGCAAAGCCCATCGGGCAGATGCTACAACGGGCGGATCATCATTAACGAGCCTTTACTTTGGTGGGAACAAGATGCCACGCTATACCAGCAACAGGAGGTTTTGCATTTGGTATTGCAAAATGTATTGGCATCGGCAGGGCAAGGGCAGTTAGCTGAGGTAGCATAAGCCTCCCCACCGCCTCTGATAACAATTAACTAAACCCACAAAACCATGAAACTACTCCAAACCATCCTTTGCCTGCTCGGCGCCCACGACTGGCGCTTGCTGAAAGGCCAAAATAAACGCCAGTGCATACAATGCAACCTGCGCCACCGCCGCACCTTTTACGACTGCACTAAGTGGGAGAAGTATTGAAAACAGCCACCCTAACAATGACTCAATGACTTAATGACTCAATGACCCAACCTAAAAAAGAAACCCGCACCAAACGACAAATACAGGATGCCTTTTTGCGCAAACTGGAAGTTTGCGGCAACATTACCATGGCGGCTAAAACAGCAAAGGTAGACAGACGCAAAGTATACCAATGGCGCGAGGCGGATGCCAAGTTCCGCGCGGCATTTCTGCTTGCACAACAAATGGGTATTGATATGCTGGAAGATGAAGTACAGCGCCATACACGGCACCGACAAACCGGTTTACCACGGCGGCAAGCTTATAGGCAAAGTAAAGGACTACTCGGATACCCTCCTAATGTTCCTGCTAAAGGCCAAACGCCCCGAAACCTATAAAGACCGAGCCGACAGTGCACGGAAAGATAACGAACCAACGGATTATGACATAACCTTAAAGATTTGAAAAATAAACTGCTTACCGAATTATTCAACTCCAGAGAGTTTAACCGGTGTATTAAAAAAATGCGCCCCGAGTGGTTGCACGACGACCTTCGCGCCGAAGTAGCGCTCATCCTCTGCGAAATGCCCGAAGAAAAAATTATGGCTTTGCACCAACAGGGTGTGCTGCGGTTTTACGCTGTGCGCATTATCCTCAACCTGGCGCAAAGCAGTACAAGCCCCTTCTTCAAAAAGTTCCGGGCCAGCTGGGTAGAACTGGAGAATATAATAGAACCTGCATACATAGAGTATGACAAAGAAAAAGAGGCTATGCTAACCCAGGCAATTACGGAGATTGACAACCTTTACTGGTACGATAAAGAACTGCTGAAACTATACTTGAAACTGGGCAGCTACCGCGCTATGGAACAGGAAACCGGCATCCCCTTCGAAAGCATTTACAAAACTGTGCAACAGGCCTGCAAGGCGATACGGACGAAAGTGACAAGCTAAGCGATAAAAATTCCCTCCTCGGGGAGGGGTGCGGCTGGCAAGCGCGCAAAGGCAGGGAGGGGTTAGCCACTACACCCCTCAACATTACATAGGCCCAAACCCACCAATGAACTAATGACACTAATGAACAAACACGAAGTTATCCTCACCGCCCTTGCCTGTGCCTTTAGCTGGCTGCAGGTAAACCGCATCAACTATCGCCCCTTCAATTGCCTCATGTGCATGAGCGGCTGGTGCGCCCTCATCATAGCTGCATTTGCCGGCTACGGCTTGTACGCGCTACTATTCTTCCCCCTTGGCATTTTTGCAGGTGCCATGCTCGAGGGAGTAATTATGAAATATTTATAAAACTATGCGCAAACGCATAAAAGTAATTAAACACAACATGGATATACTTGGCTTAGTGGGCAAAGATAGCGGCCCCGGTTTCCACAGGGTACTAATGCCCTTATTAATGATGCCCGGACTGAACACGCGCATCACCAATTTTGCCGACGAGGCTGAACTGGCAAAAGGCTACCACACCGTTTACTACAACCGGCATGTTGACGATAGCGTGGTAAACCTCTGCATCAAAAAAGGGCTAAAAATTGCCGTAGATGTTGACGACCATTGGCATTTGCCTCCATCGCACATCGCCTACCACGATTACCGCCGAAACAGTTTTGCGGCTATACAAAAGCGCCATATACAGCAGGCAGATGTGGTAACCACCACTCACGAACGATTAGCGGAGCAAATTTACCCCTTCAACAAAAACGTAGTGGTACTGCCAAACGCTATCCCTCATCATACCGAATACTTCCCGGTATGCCACACCCCTGGCGAACGCATACGCTTGTTTTGGCAAGGTAGCATTACCCACCAGGCCGATATGCGCCTGCTTGCACCTGCCATTAAAGGCATACAACACCATGCGGAACTAAACCGCCAACTCATGATGGTGCTTTGCGGCTACACCAAACACCCGGCTTGGGATGCTATGGTGAGCACTTATACCAACGGACTTAAACTAAAAGGCGCCATTATGCCCGCTGCCAGCCCGTTCGAATATTACCGCAACTATGGTTTAGCCGATATTTGCCTGGCTCCGCTGGCAAAAAACGCTTTCAATAGTTTCAAAAGCAACCTGAAGGTATTAGAAGCCGCGCACTCGGCCCTGCCTGTAATAACAAGCAAGGTACACCCATACCTCGGCTTGCCGGTGCTTTATGCCAACAAGCCGACCGATTGGTTAACCCATATCCGCGCTTTAGTAAACGATGAAGCCATGCGCAAAGAGCTTGGGCAACATTTACAGGCGCATTGCGCGCAGCATTACGACTTCGATACTATTAATCAACAACGCAGGGAGGCATTAGTATGAACCCGGCCAGCATACAATTTCTTGATGAGCACCGCCACATCTACACCACATTGATGGCGGCGGGCATCATCAAACACCTTGATATGGCAACCCGCCAGCGAATGGTTGATATTATCAGACTCGAATTCGCTCCCAACTATATCAGCACCCTATGGTGCCAGCCTTGCGTTATCGATTTGGTGAAGTTCGCCTATGCGCAATACGATAAATGGCTGGCGGAGAACACAGGCGATGATGCACAGTAACACGCGAAGCTACCATCAACTATCAACCATCATCTATTATCTAAAAATGCCGAAGATAAACTACATCCGCCCCTTCCTCTATCCTTACCAGTTAGAGATACTTAACAGCCCCGCGCGTTACACTTGTACCGAGGCAAGTACCAAGGTGGGCAAAACCGCCAGCCATATTGTTTGGCTTTTTGAGGAAGCCCTAAAATGCAAGTCCAACCAGTCGGTATGGTGGGTGGCCCCTACCGTGGTACAGGCCAAAATAGCGTTCGACCGTATGAAGGCGCAAATAAACAACCGCAGCTTCTTCAACTCCAACGAAACCAACCGCTGTATCACCTTAAGCACCGGGGGAAAAATAGAGTTTAAAACGGGCGAGGAACCCGACAACCTCTACGGCGACGATGTTTACGCCTGCGTTATGGATGAGGCCAGCCGCTGCCGCGAGGAGGCCTGGTACGCGCTGCGCAGTACACTAACCGCTACTGCCGGCAAATGCAAATTTATAGGCAACGTAAAAGGGAAGAAAAACTGGTATTACAAGCTATGCCAAAAAGCCAAACAAGGCGGCGATGCTAATTATGCCTACTTCCGCATTACCGCTTATGATGCCGCGGCCGCAGGGCTTGTAACCAAAGATGGCCGCCCCTTCTTGAACGAAATTGAGGAAGCTAAAAAAGACCTGCCCGAAGCTGTATTTAAAGAACTTTACCTGGCCGAAGTTTCCGAAGATGGCAGCAACCCTTTCGGCATTGGGCACATAGCCCGTTGTATTGCGCCACTAAGCAATAACCCACCGGTTTGCTTTGGTATCGATCTGGCAAAAAAGCACGACTACTTCGTCATCATCGGGCTCGACAAGTTTGGGCAGGTTTGCCATTTTACGCGCCAAACCAAAACTACCTGGATGCATGTTACCCAAACCATCCTCAACCTGCCCTACGCACCCATGGCCATTGATAGTACCGGCGTGGGCGACCCAATAGCCGAGCACATTGCCGAGAAGCGTAGCGATGTTACCTCGTTTATTTTCACATCGCGCAGCAAACAACAAATAATGGAAGGCCTGGCCTACGCCGTGCAAAGCCGCGAAATTGCCTTCCCCGAAGGGGCAATAAAAGATGAAATGGAGAATTTCGAGTTCGAATATACCCGCACGGGCGTGCTATACTCGGCCCCCGCCGGCCTGCACGACGACTGCGTATGCAGCCTGGCCCTTGCCCGTCATATTTGGAAAAACAGCCTCGCCCATGGGCAAATAAGTGTGTGGTAATTGGCCGCAAAAGTAATTTATTCGCCAACAGCGCCTGCGTTTGAATACTTAATTGCATGGCAGAAACCGTAATAGCCGCAACGCTGGAGCTTGATTCCAGCCAGGCCAGCAAGAGCATTAAACAATTAAAAACCGAGATCAATGAAGCATCTGAAGAACTCAAAAAGCTAAAACAAGCCTTTGGCGATACAAGCGAACAGGCCACCAAAGCTGCGGAGAAGATAACCGAGCTGGAGAGTAGTATAAAAACCACAAGCGACAGCGCAACGGATGCCAACCCAAAAAAAACGTTCGACGATTTTGCAGAATCGGTTAAAACAACTGTCGCCGGCGTTAGGGCCTTAAATGATACCCTGCAACTGGTAGGTTTAGGGAGCAAAGATGTAGAAGACGCCCTGAAAAAAGTAGAGGGGGCAATGTCCTTCGCCGATAAAATAAGGGGTAATATCCAAAGCTTTATGGCGCTTAAAACCGTTGCCGTTGATGCGTTCAAAAGCATCAATGTGGCCATTAGCAGTACGGGCGTAGGCGCATTGCTGCTTGGATTGGCCGCAGTAGTGGCCTATTGGGATAAAATAAAAGGTGCAATAAGCGGCGTTAGTGCCGAGCAAAAGGCCAACTTGGCCGCCGCTACTGAAAATGCCGACCAGGAAAAAGAAAAGCTTGCTCATATTAACGATCAGGACAATATCCTGAAATCGCAGGGTAAATCGGAAAAGGATATCCTCCAAATAAAATCTAACCAGGTTAAGAAAACTATTGAGGCATCTGAGGCGCAACTTAATGCGCAAAAAATTGCCGACAAAGCCGCTATTAAAACGGCAGAACGCAACCGTAATTTGCTAACCATGCTCATGCAATTATCTTCGGCGCCCTTAGAGGCGCTTACAATGGGGATAGACGCTATTGGCAAAGCGCTCGGCAAAGACTTTGGGCTGAATGACATGCTGAACAAGGGACTAAAGTCGGTTGCCTCGCTGGTGTTTGATCCGGAAGGCATGCAGGAAGAGGCCGATAAGTCGTACAAAGCACAGGAAGACGGTCTTTTAAAGTTAAAGAATCAGAAAGCGGGTTATGATAATGGAATAGCCGAGCAGCAAAAACGCGAAAAACAAAAACTAAATGCTTTTGAGAAAGAATTGCGTGGTATAAAAAACGAGGGTGAGGAGGCGAGGTTAGCAGATGCAAAAGAGCTGGCAAAAAAGCAGCTCGAACACCAATACATTAACCAGCAGAAAGAAATAACGCAAAGCGAAAAAACACAAGAGCAAAAAAACACTTTACTGCTTGAGGCCGAAAAAACATTCCATGCCAAGCTGGATAAGTTAGATAAAGAACAAAATGACGCAAAAGCCGCAAGGGAAAAAACGGCACTGGACCAGCTTGCCAAAATGCGTGAGGATAACGATATTGAGGCCATTGCCAATAAGCAAAAGCACGACGAAGCCAGGATACAAGCCGATTACGAGGCACAGGAACGAGAAATAAAAGGCCAGGACATAAGCAACCAAACAAAAGACCAATTGCTTACCGAAGCGCTTAGAAAACGCGACAGGCTTTTAAAACAAAACAATGCAGAGAACGCTACTGTCCGAATTGAAGAGCTTAAAAGCCAAGCTAACGACGAAACATTGAGCCATGATGAGCGATTGGCCGCAATAGAGGAATGGCATACTAAAATAATCAACAATACAACGATAACCGAGCAGGACAGAAAAAAGATATTACAGGAAAATGTTGATGCAAGGAAAGCCATTGACGAGGCCGAATTAGCCCACAAAAAAGAAATGGCCGATAACCTGTTTAAACTTAACGACCTGGCAGTTGAATTTGCAGGTAAAAACACGCTTGCAGGTAAAGTGCTTGCCGTAACCGCAGCAACTATAAGCACTTATCTGAGCGCCCAAAAGGCTTATGAATCGCAATTAATCGCTTTCGACCCATCATCAGTTATCAGAGCAACTATTGCTGCGGCAGTTGCCGTTGCATCGGGCTTGGCCAACATCAAAAAAATTGTGGCTGTGCAAGTACCCGGTGCGCCGGGTGGTTCTGCACCTTCGGTAGCGGCGGGTGCGCCAGCCCCCATAGTGCCCAAGCCACAAGCTGTAAATACGCAATTGCCGCAAGACCAAATAAACCAAATAGGCAACGCAACTGTACGAGCCTACGTGCTTGAACAGGATATAGACAAGGATAGCTCACGCACCACCCGGCTTAACCGGGCAGCAAGGCTGGGTGGTTAAAAATCGTCTGCTGCTTTGGCTTTACCCGCCATCGTATTCTTCAGGTCATCTATAAGGATATCTATTACCCGCATTTCGGGGATGGCTGTTTTATTAAAAAAGGCGCTGTAAGTACCATCTTCTTTTATGTTCCCTTTAATGCCCATAGCGGCGTCAAGCGAAAATGGTTTTACCTTGCCGGTAATAACGGTAAAGTCGGTAATAATAAACCTGTATTTATTATCCTTTACGGTAATATCTATACTGTAACCCAGCATATGATCGTATGGCCTACTCTCAGTATTAATTTGGCTTACACCCTGTACAACCACCTTGCCGCTCGCCTTGTCCTCCAGCTGTATAACATCTTTTGCCGACTTGAAAGTTTTTACGGCCCAAAGCTTTGCATTGCTAAATAACTGGTCTTTGGTAAGGCCGTCGGCAAGTACAACTTCTTTATAGGTTACTTTTTGTGTAGCACTATCAATAGGAAATTTTTGTGAATAGGCAATTGCGGGAAGTAATAAGGCAAATAGACAGATTAATTGTTTCATCGGTTTAGTGTTTTCTTCTCAGATAAAGCTAACATCGAAAGGTTTAATTAAACGCTTAAAAACTGTAGCATTTGTTGGCCTCCCCGTGTTAATACAACGATGCTAAAGATATAAAAAACACCTTAGTAAATGTACGCCGCCATTTATTTTCTGCAGTTCTGCGAAGCGGCTATTGTCAACAAAAAATAAAAAAGCATCCAACAGCGCATTAGCTTTTATACTTATTTATATGAAAATATCTTGGAACTCTATCTCCGTTGCACAATTTCAGGAAATACATGCCATGGCCATAGCGCCCGAAATTGACGAACTGAGCCGCCTAACCCGCCTTATTTGTGTGGTACACAACCTTACCGAGCAACAGGTGGATGAACTAACTGTAACACAGTTTAACGCCCTGGCTAATGATTGCCGTTTTTTGCTATCGGCACAAATACCCGGCAAACCGGTTAAAAGTTTTATGGTGGGTACGCGTAAATACAGTGTAAACTACACTCCATCTAAACTTAAGCACCGGCAATATGTAGAGATAAGCCACTTTGCTAATGATCCTATAGCTAACCTGCATTACATACTTGCATCAATAGTGCAGCCCGTAAAATGGGGCTTTAAGCAAGCCAACAAAGCATCCCGGCACCAACAAATAGCACAGGACATGCTTAATGCGCCTATTACCGTGTTGTACCACACCTGTATTTTTTTTTGCAAGCTCTACAAAAGTTTAATAGAAGCTATGCGGGCCTCTTTGGTAGCGGAGATGATGGAAGTGGGCAAGAGCCGCAAGCAAGCGGAAGAACTGGTAACAATTTTCTCGGCCGTTATGGATGGATCTATTCAACCAAACAAGTGGCCGAATTTGAAGGCATCAGCTTAGATGCGGCCTACGAATTACCCATTATACAAGTTTTGAACGGGCTGGCATACTTAAAGGCCAAAGCCGTTTATGATACCGAACTAAACAAAAGATGGCAGCAATAAACGATACACTATCGGCGAAAGCTATTTTGAAGCAGGTTGTAAAACAGGTGAGAATAGCCTGGGTGGCAAAACGTGCGGGCAATTCGGCCTTTCAACCAACAGCGTGTGTTACAACCCTGGCCAATTGTGCTGAAGACTTTGCCACTATGGCGGCAGAAAGCTTTAAAAGCCGCGGGCACCCTGCCACCAGCAAATTGTACAAATCGTTTAAGGCCAAAGGCCCTTACCGCTCGGGCAGCAAAGTTACCATGCAAGTTATGGCCTTAGATTATTACAAGTTTGTAAACCAGGGCTCGAAAGCGCCGCTCAGGGCAAAGATTGGGAAAAAGATATTAGGCAATACCAAAGCCGGCCGCTTGTACTCGCTGGCAAGCAAAAAGCGAGGCAAAAATAGCGAGGGTTTTTTTGACGAAGTGGTTGCCATAGGCGGTGCTTATACTGCCGATAGCCTGCAAGAAGCCTTCGTACAGGACATCATTAATTCATTAGAGCAATTTTAACCCAATGGCTATAGAAATAAAAACAACGCCCGGCAGCTACTGCAGCGCGCACGAGGATTTGATATTTGTGGTATATGAAGCTACCAAGGCTACTAACCCCGGCACTTATACCGATTATAAATACGTAGCCAATATATATGTTGGTGCCGAAAGGGTTGCCACCATAAAACGCGTACCACGGCCTGATAATAAAATGGGCGTTTTTAATATAGGCAATATTGTGCGCAACTACGTGTCGGCAGTGTTTAACCCCGAGCCGCTGGCTTTGCGGCCGCAGCAATTAGGCTTAAACGAATTTTATGTGGATGTTACCGTAAAATTTGGAGAGGAATATGGATACTCCCTTTACGAAAACCTGGTTGCCGATAGCCAGCGCAGGTACTATAACCACTACAATGGGCGCATGCCGGGCCAACAGACAGTTTTGGGCGGCTATGCTGATAAGGTAATAAGCAAAAGGCCATACGCAACACCGGTGCAAACTGATGATACCTTTTGCTTTCTGCCCTATTTCCCAACATCGGGCGGGGCAATAAACCTGCTCGTAAAAAGCTATACCGAAACAGGTAATATCCTCAACACTATATCCACTACGTTTACACCTGCTGCATATACTTTACAACTGATCAATATAGCGCCGGCAGTACTTTCAAATTATGCAACTGGCTTTTTGGATGGGGCAGCCTACTACACTGTAAAAATAAACAATAGCGAGTACCGGCTTAACCTGGTGTGCGAAACTCGCTATACCAATTACGCTATCCATTTCCTTAATAAATTTGGCGGTTTCGAAAGCCGGAACTTTAACAAACTAAGCCGTAAAAATATCGCCATTACAAAAACAGGGTACGGGCGGCTCTCCTACGATATCGGAACCGATGGGAGTGTGAACTATTACAATGCCAACGGCGTATATAACCAAACCAATTCGGTATACGCAAGCCAATTTACCGAGAAGCTAACACTCAACTCAGACATACTTACCGACGAGGAATATACCTGGCTGGCTCAATTAGTAGCATCGCCAATGGTTTACCTGCAACAGGGCGAATACTTTTTACCCTGCACCATCAGCGATAATAATTACGAATTACGGCAAACCCTTAACGATAAGCTCACTAACCTAACCCTCAATATCGAGTTTGGCGAAACCTTTAATACACAGTACCGATAGGCATGAAAACCGAGATATTTTTAGAGAATGAACAGCTGGATATCAGTGTCGACCTATCTGCCTTATTAACTATATCCATAGACGATGTGCGCGATTTCAGCAGCCGGCAAACATCGTTCAGTAAAACCATCGTACTACCGGGCACGGCAAAAAACAACCGCATATTCGGGCATATATATGATATTGGTCAGGCCAATGTTTATGATGAAACCAAGCCTAACTTCGGTTACAATTTCAACGCATCCAAAAGTGCCGCCTGTATCATCTTTCAGGATAATATACAAACCTTTAGGGGCGTACTGCGCATATTGCAGATCAATATCGTTAACGGAAGAATAGAGTATGAGGTTAGCGTATTTGGTGATCTTTTTTTATTGAATGCCCAATTAAGCAGCAAACTACTGCAAGACCTGGATCTTAGTGAATACGACCATACTCTTAGCCTCGCCGGCATAATAAACAGTTGGGATAACACCTCCGGCAGTGGTTACTTTTACCCGCTCATCGATCATGGTAACTACTCTGCAGATAAGCACAGTTGGGATTACAGGACGTTCCGCCCGGCTATATACGTAAAAGAATACCTGGATAAAATGTTCGGAAACGCAGGTTTCAGGTATCGATCAGTTTTTTTTAATTCAACAAGATTTGCAAAACTCGTTATTCCGTACAACAGAAAAACGCTCACAAGAACCGCTGCCGGCAGTACGGAATTGTCAAATATAAGTACACCTTCCCGGTTGAGTTCAAGCCCGAATGATATCTCTTGGGCCACTATAACGGGGAGCGGCTTTACATTTAACACCAACAGGAACATTTTTACGTTTGCGGGCTCCGCCACAACAAATGTTGATATAATTGTTGGCGTTAACGGTACCTGGAGCAGTGGAGGAACACACAGCGGGCAACTGCGGCTTTATAAAAATGGTTCGTTGGTAGCTTCTCAAAGCGGCACTTCTACCTCTTTTTTTAGTGTTGGATCATCGGTTTCAACATCTGTAAACCCAGGCGATACATTGAATTACCAATTTTACGCCGATACATCGTTTACATTTTCAAGCGGGCAGGTTGCTGTAGCCACATCAGTGGGATCAACAGCGCAAATACCTATACTGATAGGCGACCCTGTGCCAATGAATGAAATGATACCAAAAAACATTCGGCAGATAGACTTCCTTGTTTCGATCGTCAAGTTGTTCAACCTGTATGTGTACGAGGATAAATTTGATAGCAGGCTCATTTGCATTACGCCATATGTAGATTTTTTTGGCACCGACAACTCAGAATCGGTAGACTGGACTTATAAACTGAACCGTGACGCGAACATTCAGTTGAAACCGATGAGCGAACTTAATGCTAAGCTTTATAAGTTTCAGTACAAAAGCGATTCTGACTATTATAATGATCTTTATAATAAGCGTTATGGCCAATCATATGGTAGCTACATTTTTAATTCTCAGTACGAGTTTGCAGATCAAACCAAAAGCTTTGAACTGATATTTGCGCCCACACCGCTGGTTGGTTATAATGGCGAGGATAAAGTGTATAGTACCATTTTGAAACAAACAGGCACTAAGCAAGCAGAGGCATCGTCAATAGAAGAGGAACAAATTGATAGCGTTGTAAGAATATTGCAGGCAAAAAAAATAACAGACGTTGCATCCTGGGCGATCAAAGACGGGGCAACTACATTGACATCGCCAACGGATTATGGATATGCCGGGCACCTGGATGACCCGGACGCGCCAACGAATGACCTTAACTTTGGGGCACTGGAAGAATTATTCTTTGTCTTAGCAAGCGGCACGCTCAGCAATACACAGTTTAACCTGTACTGGAGCAGCTATATGGCCGAAATAACCGATAAAGACGGCAAACTGCTTACCGCCAGTTTTTACCTTACTCCTGCCGATATATACAACCTCGATCTCTCTAAGTACATCAACATTGATGGCGTGCTATTTCGCCTAAATAAAATAAGCGACTATAACCTGAGTACCCCCGGCGAATGCCAGGTGGAGCTATTGAAGGTTAATTACACGCTGTATTAAGCCTCGGCAAAAGAAATTTTCACTTTTTACTCCCCAAAAGCGAAACACCCCCATCCTTTTTATACTTAATTACATGAACCTCAAAATTTATAAATGTTGCATCGATGACACCTTCGACTCGGAACTCGAGGTAAGCTTCGTAGCCCTGGTAGACCGCCCCGCTATCGAAAAAAACTTCCTGGCTTTTGCCGAAAAAGCAAGATTTGCGGTAAATGAAGACAAGCGTATTATATCCGGGCCGGCTATGCTGGCAGATATACCAATTTACCGTAAGGACGATGCGCTGGGCGAATACTACGTGCAGTTCGATAGAGAAACCATTACGGCTATTGTACAAAAGTTTTTTAAAAAGGGCTTCATCCAAAACTTCAACCTTTTTCATAACCCCGGCCGGCAGCTTAGCGGCGTAACCATTTTCGAAAGCTTTATTACGGACAGCAACCGTGGCATTATGCCCATGAAAGGCTTTGAAGGCAGCGCCGATGGCAGCTGGTTCATATCCGCAAAAGTGGATGATGATGATACCTGGGCACGCATCAAATCGGGCGAACTAAGAGGCTTTTCGGTAGAAGGTATATTCCAATATGTGAAAATGAACGCAAATGACATAAAACGCAGCCCCGAACAAACCCTGGAAATAATTATGAAACTTTTAAACGAAACACAGGCAACAAATTAATACTTAACCAAAACAACACGCATGAACAAAGCGGCAACCATTCTCGAAAGAATAAGACAGGCGTTGAAATTTGACGACCCGGCGCAAACGCCCGCCGAACACACCCTGCCCGATGGCACTATTATAACCGTAAGCCAAATAGCAATAGGTGGCACAGTAGCCATCGACGGCAAACCTGCCCCCGCCGGCGACTACACGCTGGAAGATGAAACGATGCTCATAGTAGACAAAGCAGGCACAATTACCAAGGTAAAAGCACCCAAGGCGATGGCTAAGGACCACCAACTTGCTGATGGCACCGTGCTAACTGTTGATAAACCGGAAGTAGGCGGTAAAGCAACTGTAAAAGGCAGCCCCGCACCGGCAGGCGATTACACCCTGCCTGATGGAACAGTAATTACAGTAGGCGCCGCCGGCCTGATAACCAAAGTGGTATCAGGCAAAGTAAAAGGCAAAACACCTGCACCAAAAACACCGGAACAGTTACGCGCAGCGATGAAAAGGTTTGAGGGCGACGACGATGAAGGTGCATTAGTCAGCGCGTTAGCCGATATAAGGCTTTGCAAAGAGAGCTTTACCGCACAGCAGCAGCAATTACAGGCACTGAAAATACAATTGGCAAAACAGCAGCACATTAACCAGGAACTTGTTGCCCTGTTTACCGAATTTGCCAAACTACCAGGCGGCGAGCTTCCCGAACAAAAAAAGGTTTTCAGCTTCCAGCGTGCCGACTCGAAGAAAACTAAGCTCGATAAATACATCGACGCAGCAGAACGAATTAAAGAACAACAAGCATAAACAAACATCAATAAAATGGCATACGACGTATCCGCACTAAACAACTACACTATCGAAAACGCAGAACTATTGGTACTGCGATCGCTGTTCAGCTCAAAAACGATGAAGCTGATACAGGCAGAAGGCACCGTGATGACGGGCGTAAAAACCTCTGAACAGATAGAAATTATGGAAACCGACGCTATTTTTCAGCAAGGCGGCACCTGCGGTTTCAACTCATCGGGCAACACGCGTTTTACCCAACGCGAGGTTAAAGTGGGCAAAATAAAAGTGAACGAAAGCCTTTGCCCTAAAACGCTCGAAAGCAAATACACTCAAAAAGCCCTGCAAAAAGGCAGCCGCTACGATGCGATACCTTTTGAACAGGACTACACCGACCGCAAAGCCGGTAAAATTGCCGAGCAACTGGAAACAGCCGTTTGGCAGGGTGATACAACCAGCCCTAATGTAAACCTGAACAAATTCGACGGACTGATAAAACTGAACGATGCATCGGGGCAAAACATCAACGCAAACCAGGCGCAGTACATTGCCGGCGGTGCTATCAGCGCGGCCACAGGCATCACCATCGACAACGTTCGCAAAATTGTAGGCAGCCAATGGCTGGCATTACCTGCCGCCCTGCAAGGCAAAGCCGACCTGCGCATATTCTGCGGCTGGGATACCTTCTCAAAATTCATCTCTGCTTATACCGACCAAAACCTGTTCAACTTTGCACCTAAAGGTTCGGAACTGAGTGCCGAGAACGACGAAATTGTGATACCGGGCACCAGCTACCGCCTATCGGCAGTACATGGCTTAGATGGCACCAACAGGTTATTCACCATGCGCACCAGCAACCTTTACCTGGCAACCGACCTGGAGAACGAGGAGGAGAAATGGGAAATATTCTTTGCCAAGGAGGCCGACGAGGTACGTTTTGTGGCCGAATTTAAAGATGGCGTGAACGTAGCCTTCCCTGATGAAGTGGTAACCTTCAAGCTCACAGCCTAAAACTATGCGTAAAAGCATAAAATTAATAACCATTGCCCGGGCGAACGGGTTCATTTAAAAACAACAAAATATGTCTTGCGCATTAACACAAGGTTTTAATTTAGATTGCCGCGACGCTGTAGGCGGCATAAAAGAAATTTACATTATCGAGATAGGCAACGTAAGCACTGTTACCGAGGCAAGCGGCATAGTTTCCGCTATCACCAAAGCACCCGGAAAACGTTTCTGGAAATACAGCCTCATCCGCGAAACCTCGAACTTCAGCGAAACACTTACCGTTAGCGAAGCCAACGGCACCACATTTGCCGCCCAAACCGGCGAGATAATCCTAAACAAACGCCAGGCATCGGTACGTAATGAGCTAATGTTGCTTGCCAAAGGTAATGTTGCCATAGTTGCCGTAGATAATACCGGCAGCGGTTGGCTTTACGGCCGCGAGTATGGTATGATGGTAAACAATGCCGTAGCTGCTACCGGCACTGCCTGGGGCGACCGCAATGGGTATACCGTACCATTCTCTGGTAACGAGAAAGAACTTGCGCCACAGGTACCAGCCAACGTAATACTTACCCTGGAAACTCCGGGCGCTTAACTACTCTCAATAACACCCTTCAAGTTTTTTACCTGAAGGGTGTTATTTCCCGGAAACACTCACCCGCTTTTTATACTTAACTATATGCTGGAGCTAACCGCCGGGCAACAAAGCGAAAAAATAATAGTCACCCTCACCGAACTAACAACGCTTGAAGCCCCTCACTACCTATTCGTTTTCACCCACGTTGCCACAAAACAAGTTGTAGCCGTGGTAATGGGAGCCGACGAAAGTCCCTACCCCGACCGTTACAATCAGTTCGACATTAATACAGCAACTTACTTTGCCGGGATGCCGGTTGGCGAATGGCATTACACCGCGTATCAGCAGGATAACCCCACAAATACCAACCCCGCATTTACTGCCGGCGAAGTTGAATTTGGCAAAATGCGATTGAGCAGCGAAACCGATTTTGAATTTACCCAATACCACCAACCGGCAACCTACAAGGCATACAATGGATAAACAACACGATACTTATAATTTGCCCGAACTGATGTTTGTGAAGTTTGCAGACGCAGCGGTGCCCGAATTTAAGGAAGTAAGGAATAAAGATTTCATACTTTTCGGCAAGGATAACCTATATCCCGAATACCTGCTGTGGCTCTATAACAAATCGGCTAAGCATGGTGCTATCATCAACAGCAAAGCGAAATACATAGCAGGTGGCGGCTTTAAAAGCCGCTCGAGCAAAGAGGGCTTTCAACTCCCCGCGATCAACAACCTTGGCGAAACCTGGGACGATGTAGCTAAAAAGGCAATCAAGGATGTGGAGATATTCGGCGGAGCCCGTTTACTCATTGCCTGGGACCAAGTTGGGCGCATCGGCGAAATTCTGCACCTCCCCTTCCACAAAGTAAGACGGGGTAAAGAAAGCGGCTTTCTCTTCAAAGATGATTGGAAAACCCGCGGCGATGCAATTGCTTACCCTGAGTTTGATGTGAATCAAAGAAAAGGCTTGCAACTATTTGCCTACGATGAATACCGCCCCGGTACCGATGTTTACCCGCTCCCCGAGTATTTGCCATGCAATAATTATATCGAAACCGATATCGAGATAAGCAAGTTCCATCTCTCCGCCATCAAAAATGGTATGATGCCGAGCAAAGCTATCGAGTTTTTCAACGGCGACCCTACCGATGAAAAAAAGCGCGAGATAGAGCAGCGAATGACGAAGAAGTTCTCGGGTGCCGAAAATGCAGGCAAATTCCTGCTGTTCTTCAATTCATCAAAAGAAAAGTCGATCAACATAACCGACCTTTCTGCAAGTGAATTAGACAAACAGTTCGACCTACTGAACAAAACATGCGAGCAGGAAATATTCACCGGGCACCAGGTGGTTAGCCCTATGCTGTTCGGCATAAAAACGCAGGGGCAATTAGGCGGCACCAGCGAATTAACGGCAGCTTACCAAATATTCATTAACACCTACGCCAAACCCAAGCAGGCAGATTGGGAGCGCATAGCCAATTATTTCAGCGCATTTAACGGGCAAATCGCCGACCTCTACATTGAGCAATTAGATCCTGTAGGCATACAAATAGCTATCGATAGCGTAGTAAGCCTGCTGCCAAAAGAGTTCATTTTCGAAAAATTGAACGTGCCAAAAGAATACTGGAACCTACCCGCAACTAACACGAAGGAGGCTGTAGCATGAGCTTGAACATATTACTGGTAAGTGATACAATGATAAAAGACCGTACGGCCATACACGGCAAAATCGACCCTAAATTGCTTTACCCGGATATAAAAATAGCACAGGATATGTATATCCATCCCTTGCTCGGGAGCGCTTTGTATACTAAGTTGCAGTCGCTCATTAGCACCAATACCATAGCCGGCGCATATAAAACCCTGCTGGACGATTTTGTTGCCGATTGCCTTGTCTATTACACGCTTACCGATCTGCCTACCACTATTTCCTACCAGTTTTGGAACAAGGGTGTAGTCAGAAAACTTGGCGAAAACACCGACTTGCCCAGCATGAGCGAATTGGTAGACCTGGCAAACAAATACAAAAATCGCGCTGAATTTTATGCCAACAGATTAAGGCTTTATCTAAGGCAAAACGCGGCAGAATACTTTCCGGAATATATAAACCCGGGAAACGGTATCGACACTATTGTACCCGACGGGCGAAGTTATAGTTGTCCTGTTTATCTGGGTAATGAGGATGTTAAAAAAGACAGGGGCTACGAAAGCTGGTACCAGGGCGATAAACCAAATTGTTGAATATGCCAAAGAAAACCACCCAACGCAACGAACAAAAACTGAAAACATACCTAAAGCAGCATGACGCTAAACCAGATAATACAACGAATAAAAACCATAGCGCTGCGGCAAGGGCAGGTAAAGAGTTTCTTTTACGGTAGTGTAACCGATTTCGCGCTCAGCCATGATACCGCCTATGCGGCCTGTTTCTTGCAGGATAATGGAGGCAATATCGACCCTGATGGTAAAACGCTCAGCTTCAATTTCAAGCTATTCCTGTTAGACCTTGTACATGTTGCCGACGAAGCTAAGCTGAACGAGCTAGATGTGCAAAGTGATATGGTGACAGCGGCACAAGACATCATTGCCGAAATAGCCCATAGCAGCTACAGCGACTGGAAACCATCTTCAGCAAATAACATCACACTCGTAACCGAAGAACTGGATGATATGCTGGCGGGTGTGGTTGTTGATATTACGGTAACTACGCCATATGTGAAAGATGTTTGTGCCGTACCGGGATTGGCGCAACCTGTTTACGCCCTAGTAGAATGGGATTATTTCAATACAGATCCTTACGCAACCATTGCCACAGAGGAGTTCAGGTTCAGTCGGCAGTTGCCTATCGGTTTGCCGTCCTACAGTTTAGATTTCAGTAAAAATGCCAATTATAAATACATCGCCCTGAAAGAGCCCGAAACCGAACCGGAGAAGCTAGGCTGGGCAAATACCCAATACAACTACGGCACCATACCCGACCAGGTGTTTAAACAGCCGATATCTCTCGCTGGGTATCGTTACTACGTAAGCCGCACACCTGTTGTAATCGATTCTACTCACACTATAATTAGTTTTAATGTATAATCCATCCCTTCAAACAACAACGAACAAACCCATTGGGTTAGCGGGCAAACCGGTAGATGCGCGAAGTTACTTTTACGACGATGTGAACTTCGTTTATCGCCCTTACCTGAATACAGCCGAGGTACTTAACTATCTATCTACGCCGGGTAGCAGAACCGGGCAGTTCAGTATAATCATCAACTCCGGCGGCTCGCTCGAAAATGGGGTGATAACCGGCGGCACCAACGCCGAATGGTGGTTTAAAGACAGTGTAGCCGATACCGGGCTTCTTCCAAAAGGGAGCAGCAGTGGCGGCGGCGGAATAGGTGCATGGGGATATATTGTCGGCGACATAACCGACCAGGACGACTTGATGAATGCCTTAAACAATAAGGTTGATAAAGTTACCGGCTATGGCTTATCTGAAAACAACTATACAAATGATGAAAAGGCACTTGTAGCAACAATTGCAGGCAAAGTAGATGAGGTAGCAGGCTACGGGCTTTCGGCAAACGACTACACAAATGCCGATAAGGAATTGGTAGGCACAATAGCCGGAAAACAAGAGAATCTTGGTTTTACTCCCGAAAACATTGCCAATAAAAATGTGGCGGATGGTTATGCAGGTTTAGATAATTCAGGCAAAGTGCCATCTTCCCTCCTACCATCATATGTAGATGATGTTATTGAGGTAGATAACTATAGTTCCCTGCCTGTCGATGGCGAAACCGGAAAAATATACGTCACCCGCGATACCAATTATGAATACCGGTGGGGCGGTTCGGGATACGTGAGGTTAGTAGCCTCGCCGGGCAGCACCGACGCGGTTCCCGAAGGCAGCCTTAACCTGTATTTTAACCTCGCAAGAGTATTAGGCACTTTACTATCGGGACTGTCGCTTGGGTCAGTAAGTGCAATTGCCGCCACCGATAATATCCTGCAGGCATTTGGAAAACTGCAAGCACAAATAAGTTTTCTGCTCAGCGATAGCGTATCAAAATCATCAACAGGCGCGCAAACCATCACAGGTGGTAATCTTGGTATATTGGGCGGCTTCGTATCTAACTATGGCGGGCGCATTGCCACTTGGGCCGGCAGCGTATGGAACGTATCCGGCGGGGGCTATATCGACCTATCTAATGGCGGATTAGGTGGCATCCGATTACTATCCGGTGCTAAAAGTATCTTCTTCGAAAGCAACGTAGGCACCGGCACACCCGGCGAAACCAAAACCATTGAGCAAAAAGGAAACGACCTGATCAGAGTAGATAAAGGCAAAAAAGCACTTTGGGAAGGCGACATACCAAGAAACAAATTAATTGTTAATTTTTATCAATCAGCTATCTAATGGATATTTCATCAAATCAACTATCATTTGCAACCTTAACTGGCGATTACCCTGCTGTAAACATCCCATCGGCAACAACTGCAAACACAATAACCTTGGTAGCGACAGGGCAAACGCATGGCAGCATTATTACCGACCTACTTTTTAGGAGTTTGGATACAACGACAAGAAACTTCGATATTATTTTATGCACCACAGGCGCTCAAACAACGGCAGAAAACGCAGTTGTACAGGTATCGATACCTGCCAGCTCCGGGAATACAGGCGTGACTTCGTTGGCCTCATTGGCCTCCTTAGCACCTGCATTATTCGATATTGATATGGCGGGTAACAGGGTAATTAACCTTGAAAGCACCTGGAGCATTTACGTAAAAAACACATCCGCAACAACCGGAGCTTTTTACGTACGTGCTAAACGAAGAAATTTTTAATATGGAATTAGCGGTTAACACTTCTTTAGCGCACATAGCCAGTCTCCGAAAAAGGAATGTATGGTATAGTGTGAAAGATGGAAATTGGGAAGACCCATCCGTGTGGATGGGTAATGCAGCCGGGCGGCGAGGTATGAAATATCCCAACACCAATGTTGACGATGTGTTTATCAATCATCAGGTGAACATGTCAACTGTCAATTACGCTTACACCGTGGGACACTTGTATATTAATGCTCAAGGCGCTTTAAAGTCATCTAATCTTAACGTGTCCGTTATAATAAATGGTAATCTTCAATGCACCGGGACACTGGATTTTAGTTCTAATTTTAATACAAACGTTGTACTTAATGGTTACGACAATTATATAAACAACCTTATAGCAGGAACATCCAGCACTATAACTTACAATGCGCAGTACACCCAATTTATTTTGGACTTGCCGTATCGCAACCTTACTACTAGTAACACTGGCTTACGGTATTTAACTTCAAACACCGTCATAACTGGAAACTTGACCGTGTTTAATTTAGAGTGCGACAACTATGATCTGACAGTTAATGGCATCACAAGATGTGCGCAAGCCACATCTGCAGATGGTGTTTTTTCCAAATCAGGACCAGGTAATTTATTGTTTGTTGGTGAACTCAGTCGACTTGGAAACCAAGCCAACATAAATTTTAGCGGTAATCCCAACGTTGAGTTTAGAGGAGGTATTAACATGAACATTCTAAATTTCAGCACTGGCAGTGGTACATTCACTTTTACTACAAACCATCAAATTATAGACATTAGGATTTACAATGGCACCGGCACTTGGATCGCGCCAATTTTAATAAAAGGTGCAATTACGGTAACCAATAATGTGAATCTATCAATAATCAACACTTACAGTACAATTAATGGGGACAATACGGAATCGACCTTTATAAACAACGGGCAAGTAAACTTATTTAATATTACCGGCGCCCACATTATGAGTACTGGCTTGTTTATTAATAATGCCACGTCGCTTATAGGATTTTTATTTAACGGAGATTTCACACTGCCAAATTACACCTATAACAGCGTTACAACCGCTGGCACAGGAACTAAGATCCTCGGAAAAAATACTTCAATGACAGGAACACTAACATTCAACGGTGATTTTGATTGCGGCACCTATGATTTGACTGTAGCTGGCAGCCTATTTCAAGGGAATGGTGCAGGTACCTTCTATAAGACGGGTGGCGGAAACATTTTAATTGGTGCCTATTTCGGAGGTGGCGGAGGAGCATCGTTTAATGCCGATTTTACACTTGGCAACCCTAACCTAGAATTTAGAGGCGGTATTAATGTTAACGTTCACTCAATTAAAACTGGCACTGGTACTTGGTCTTTCACGACCAACAACCAAAACATTTTTTTCGGAATTCCTAATATTAATGATTTGCTGGTTGCTCCTTTATTAATCAATGGAGCCATCACAGTTACCAACACTGGAACATCTAACCCCACATGGCTTGGTACAATCAACGGTACACACGCAGCTTCTACATTCGACAACCGAGCGACTTTTACTTACAGGAACGCTCAACAACCAATGCAAACAGGCGTTTTACAAACCAATGCCGCTACCAATACTTTCGTCTACGGACTTGCAGGCCCTCAAGATATAACTCCAGGCATTTATCGAAATTTAACATTGAATAACAGCGGCGTTAAGAAGCTCTTAGGCAACGTAAGTGTTCAAAACACTTATACGTTAACTGCGCCGGCAACTTTAAACCCCAATGGCTTCACTCTAACAAATCCTTAAGAATATGAGAACCATTAACTATATCGTATTGCACTGCACTGCAGGACCGCAAGATCAGCCAACTTCCGAAATATTATCTTATTGGAAAAATGTAATGGGTTGGACTAATCCCGGATATCATTTTGAAATAAATACAGATGGCTTTATTGAGGAGCTCTTTCCTATTGAGAAAATTGCTAACGGCGTAGCTGGCCACAATGCAAATAGTATACACATTAGCTACAAGGGCGGTGTAGACAATAAAGGGAGACCTTTTGACAACCGTACTGATGCTCAAAAAGCTGCGCAAATACACCTCATTTATAAATTGAAAGTCAAATTTCCTCATGCTAAAATTTGCGGCCATCGCGACTTTCCCGGAGTAACCAAAGCATGCCCATCTTTTGATGTAAACGATTGGTTGAAAACTATAAAACTTTAATAATATGTTTCCCTATGTCAAACTCTCTCAAATCCGAGCAGTTAAAAAACTTACAAAAATTTCCATGGCAATGGGCTATCATCACTCTGTGTACAGCTATTAGCGCAATATTCGGAATGTATGTAATAAGCCGAAATAAAGGCGATGAAACATGTATGGAGCGTATCACGATACTCCGCGAGGTTATCGTTAAAAAAGATAGCCTCATTGTGAACTGGCAAAATAAATACATCAATCTTTCAACCGCGCTTCTTTACAAGAACAATATTATAGACCGGCAAAATAAACTGATTCAAAATACAGACAGCCTTGCCCGTGTAAAATTTGAAAAACCAGCAAAACAAATCGTTAAAGAAAATGAGTAAATTAACCAATGTAATCATCGCGGCTTTATTTTTATTGTTCGCGGGAACAACTGCCTTTGCTATTTTTGAACATAAACAACGTATAAAATCCGACAGAATAATAGGTAGTAATAGAAAAACCGTAAACCAAGCTGCAACCATTATCAATCACTACCTCGACACAAATAGCCGTCAACACACCGTTATTGCTGCCGATGAAAACAAACTACCTGCCAAGTGGTATAAAAATGGTACGGCAATATCGGGTGGATTGGTTGACACAGTGACCAAGGCACTGAATATCGCAAAAAAACAGCTTATTGAGATTACCAGAATTGCCGGAACGGTTCGGGCAGAAAAGTTAAAGGCAGAACGAAAATACGATAGCCTCCAACGCATCACTTACTTTTACAAGGACAAATACCTGCAACTTAGCTTCCGTCCTGCTCTTAAAAATTCAGACACTACAGACAACGGAGAATTTTCTTTTAGATATAATGATTCGATAAACATTGTAAAATACTGGAAAAGGAAATGGTTTTTGGGAGCGAAAAAGAACTATATCGACATATTCTCTAACGATGCCAGAACAACAATAAATGGCGTAGACCGATTGATTGTGGAACAGCACAAGCCAGATCTTGAAATAAGTTTGCAAATGACTGGCAATTACGCCCCCTATCGTCATCTGTTTTATTTCGGACCAGGTGTGCAATTAAACTTTGATCGTTTTAGTGTAATAGGCGACTACCATTACGATTTTTCTGCACGGAATTGGCAGCCATCAGTCGCCACTCGCTTTGACATTGTTAAATTTTAGAAGCTTCAGAACGAACAAAGCCTCAGATAAATCTGAGGCTTTGTTGTAACTACTTCTTACTAATTTTAACTACCGCTCCACCGTTTGATGCTAATGGTAGTTGAAGTACATCTTTAGTGGTTACAGTTCGTGTTTCCTTTTTTAAATGGTTGGGATCGGTATCCGTGTTGCCGGCATCGGTATAAATATCGGCAATGTATTCGCCCGCTCCTAAAAAGCTGAGCGAAACAGACTGGTTACGTGCCTGTTTATCGGTTATAGCGCCAATAAACCAATTATCGCCATGGCGGCGCGCTATGGTTACGTATTTATTGATGGCTGCATTGGGTACGAGTGTTTCATCCCAGGTGGTAGGTATAGCCCTTAGCACATCAAAACCAGGCTGCCCTTCATAAGCCGCAGGGTAGTCGCACACCATCCCCAAGTAACTTTCCAGAACCACATACATAGCCAGCATATGGCAACGCGTACTGGTAACCAGCGGACTGCGGAACTTTATTTTAAACTTCGATTGAGGTACCGACCTGAAGCCGCCCAAATGATAGTCAGTAGCGCCGGCAAGCATACGCGTAAAAGGCATAGCAATATCGTGGCTTGCGTTCATGGTGGTATCCCATTTATACACTTCGTAATTGCGGGTACCCTCGCGGGTAAACTCATTAGGGTACATCCTGTGCAAGCCCGATGGCTTGCAAGATCCATGAAATTGTATATGCAAATGATGTTTGGCTGCTTTTTGCAATATCTCTTCTTGTATTTGTATCATCTCCTGGTCGTCACGGTCCATAAAATCTACCATCATGCCGCTTAGTCCCCATTTTTCGTACTGCTCAAAGGCTTTATCAATTACGGAGTAAAGGGCTTTCCAATGCACCCAAACGCGTATGGCAACACCCTTGCTTTTACCGTAATCGCATATTTGTTTCATATCCAGGCTGGTGATGCTTTTTGTAGCATCTACATTGGGCCCCGGCAGAAAATCAGGTCCGTCGTTCACATACCACTCGTGCTGGCCATACTCTACTACTGAGTGGTATTCTATGCCGTTTCGCGCACAAAAATCGATATAATATTTATTGGTTTCGAAGTTGTTGCCGGGCGCAAATGTAGTATCGGGCACTACGGTACCATTCCACCAGGGGAAGGTAGCCTTGCCGGGTTTTATCCACGATGTGTCTTCAATTTTGCAGTCGCCGCCCAGGTTAGTCAACATGTTCGATTCTATTAAAGCACCTGCCCTATCGCCAATAATAGCGGTGCGCCATGGCGTGCTGTGCGGCAAAACAGCCTTTACTTTTACTTTTTCCTGCCCCGGCAACGGTGATAGTTTACCTATCAGGCCACCATCTGCCGTTTTACTAAGGTACATGCCTGCATAATTTACAACATGGGCCTCGGTAATGGCCAGGTAAATATTGTTTGAATATTCGAAGGTTACGGGCATATCCATCAGTTCGCCCGCCTTAAGTTGGGAATAAGGCTCATTGGTGTATGGCCCCTCGTGCGAGGAGGTGTAGTTAGGCAAAAATAAAACCAGTGCCTTAGGATCGCCGTTGAGGTTAAAACGGGTATTTTCATCATACAGCGTATAATTATCCCAGCCTGCTTGCTTCGGGAATGTATATCTGAAGGCTATGCCATCATTATAAGCGCGTACAACCAGATTTATCTTACGGAAAGGTGCCGCAGTTTCGCTAAGCGGAATAACCGCCTCGCTGTAATTATTACGTATGTGTTTGGCCTTGCCCACCACCAGGTCGTAATAAGTATCTGTTTTGCTGTAGGCAACTTTGCTCATTTTAAGGCCTTGCCCCCAGGCACCATTATCAAAATTAAGTGTAAGCGCCGATGCGTTTATAACCGGCTGCTTTTTGTATGTAACACTGTAAACCGGCGACTTTGCCGTAAGGTTCAGCAGAAAAACCACCTTGCCATCGGGTGAGGTTATTTTGGCACTTTTTTGGGCCAGTATAAGCCCCGGCAAAGCGGATATTGCCATTAAGAGCACCAAAAATTTATTTCTCATCTCCTATTTTTTTAACGGTTAGTTTCGAATCGGTATAAAAATCTTTACAGCTGTTCAGCAGCACATCTGCCATGTCGGGGTTCGATGGCGCTGCACTTCCTTTTACACCCGTGAGGCGCAGGTTATCTACCTTAATAGCTTCAATGGCGTTGGTATAATGTTTTTTATCGATATTTTTATCCCACGACACCACCACCTGGTTAAAGAGTATATTCCTACCATTCTCCACATAAATAGCGGGTATATCGCGGGCGAATATCTCTTTGTGCGGCACCGTGTTTGGCCGAAGATCCAGATTGCCTCCAACGGTTTCTTCCAGTGCACTTTTCACAAATTCCATTTGCAGGTTAATAAAAAATATATTCTCCAGTTTGCTTTCTTCGGAGGCATACATGTTTATACAGTTCTCGCTTCGGCAAAATACATTTGTGAAGGTCACATTTTTTATGGTGCCTACTTTGCCCGTTGGCATGCCGCGCATAGCGGTTATTTTTATAGGGTCGCCCTCACCCCACCAATCGCCGGTGTGGAGGCGGGTTTGTATGTTTATATTGGTAAAATTTATGTTCTCCATTGAGCCGTAGTCGCCAATGCCCAAGTTTATACCGCGGTTAGAATCGAATATAGTGATATTGTTGAAATTGTAGTTGTACATATTATTTTGATCCCAGCCGCCGATACGGATACCGCTTGAACGCGAACGCAGGATGCAGTTGTTCACGTTAATATTCTCCGACCGTTTCATGATCCTTTTAAAACCCGGGTCGCCCCAGTGCCAGGCGTACCCTGCCAATACAATGGCATCATCCCCGCAAGAGAAATAGCAGTTTGAGATATTTACGTTGCTGGATGATATTACGTCTAAACCGTCGCTGTTGGGGATATTGAGGTTGTTCTCTATACGCAGCCCATCAACGATCACATCATCGCAATGCACTACTAAAAATGTCCAGTATGGTGCATCAATGCAGGTAAAATCTTTAAGATTCACTTTGGTGCACTCGCTGAAGATCACCATTTGATGGAAACGGTCCTTAGGGTAAAAAGGCCCGTCGCCGTTGCCTGATGCTACTTTACGGAAGTTATCTTTTTGGCGGGTATCGCTTTTGTCACCTATTACCTTGGCACTATCAATGTACATCATTTTCATGCCCTGCCCAAAAATGGTACCGTTGCCGGTGATAGATACATTGTGTGCTTTTTCGGTATAAAAAACGCCGGCAAGCTCGGAGTTATGTTTTTGATATTGCTTAAGGTCGGTAGTAGCAATAAGCCTTGCCCCTGTTTCCATATGGAAGTCGACATTCGATCTGAGGTTGAGTGTACCGGTAAGGTAATCGCCTTTGGGGACATAAACCATACCACCGCCGTTAGCTGCGCAGGTATTAATGGCTTTTTGCAGCTGCGCGGTTGTAAGTGCTTTACCATTGTTTATGGCTTTAAAGCTAAGCACATTGTACACGCCCTGCTGGGCGTAGCAATTGAACAAGGCCAGGCATAGCAGCGCAAGCAATATTCCTTTCTTCATAGTATTGGGTGTTTTTATATTCATTTTAAGCTGATGCTATTTATACATATTGCTGATATCCTGCTGAAACAGGGTATTGCTTTGTTGGTAGAATTGGATAAAGTTGTTACTTGACGGGTTGCCGGGATAAGTGCCAAAAAAGTGGTTGGGCCTATCGTAAGCGTTGCGCCAAACCATTACATAGCTTATGGGGAATGCCGATACGGTTGGCAGCAGCACATCTGTCCACCAGTTATTCATCGGCACACTTTCGGATCCGGTTTCGCTGAATACGAGCAGCTTATTCCTGTTTTTTGCTTCGACGGTAAGCATGGTAAATATGCTGTTTATAGTTCGCATGTATCCGCCGGCGCCGGCTGCGCCTTGTTGCTGGTAATAGTCAACTCCGAGGGCATCTATGTAATTGTCGCCGGGGTAACGCTCAAAATACTTCGAGGACTGGTCGGTTTGGTCGGGCGAGTAGATGTATATTAGGTTATGGATGCCTCTTTGCCTGAAATGATCGGCCATCATGCGGTACATGGCCTTGTATTCTTCGGGACTGCAATGATTTTCGCCCCACCAAAACCAGCCTGCGGTATGCTCGTGAAAAGGACGGAACAACACCGGTATCTTTTTACCATGACTCTCAAGCGAGTTCAGGAAGTCTCCCACTCTATCCAGCCAGGTCATAAACAATTCGTGTTTCGCTCCTCCCGGTAAAACCGAAGCCACTACGCCGTTTTGCGATACATCCCAGGCATTGCCGCCAGTTAGCGGGTTATCGCAATGCCAGCTTATGGTATTTATGCCGCCGCGTTTATAAGCCTCTGTAATACGCTTCCGCATAATGCTGAAATGTACCGAATCCAGGCTGCTTTGTGCTCCCAACTCGATATGCCCTATCTCCCAGCCATAAACCGCAGGCTGATCTCCGCACACGCTTTTCACATCCGAGCGGTTTTTATCGTATTTCCAGCCGATGCCATACAATGTAGCATCCTGCTGGCCGAACATAACACCCCGTCTAACAGTTTCGGCCATGTTTTGATACAGGCGAACGGTTTGTTTGGTAGCCAGGCTATCCGCCGGATGCACGCCGCTTTGCACATGCTGTTGCTTTTTTACGGCACAAGAAATAGATAACGCGGCAAAACCGAGTGCCACGGAAAGTTTTTTATACTTCATAAATGTGATAATTTCAGCGGCTGCCCGCCCTTAAATAAGAGCGGGCGCCGCTGAAAGAAGGTAGTTATTTTACGATCACTTCTTTTTTAACTAATCGTACTGATGATATGCTAAAATCGAGGTTGATAGGCACGCCGGGATTAATGGCGAAGTAAAAGAAGTTATCGTTATTTGGATACAGCTGGCCCATAACGGTTTTGGCATCAAGCGTAATGGTTTGCCAATTGCCATAGGTGTTTAACGATTCGCCGCTGTTGTACAAATTCCACTCGTAGGTGATAGAGAAACGCATGGAGAATTTGATGAACATCTGGCTAAGCGGATGATCTTTTTCGGTATTTAATTCAAACTTCAGATCGTATTGATCCAGGTGGTTCAAGATATCTGGATCGGCTATCGGGAAATTACAACCATACAGGTTATCATACCATCCCCATTGCCCTATAGAAACCCCTTTGATATGCGAGAAGGTACCATTGAGGGCTTTTGGATCACCCAGGTTGGCACCGCTGGTTTGCCAGCCTTCGCCTGCCCAAAGTTTATTCTGAATGTTTACGATCTGCCCTAAATGGCGGTAATTCATCTTTAAACCGGCGGGTATTTCGGGCGTAACCAAACTAACTACTGCTTCGGCAGCCGGTATAGTTTTGGGCACTACAATGGTAAGCGTTTTTTGATCGCCTGATAGCACCATAGCCTCGGTTCCGCCAAAGGTTACTTTAGCATCCTCTTTGGTTATTTTGTAAATATCAAAGTTGTCGCCGGTAATGGTAGTGGTATCACCGGGCAGGGCAAACTCGTTAAACAGCCCTTTTACTACCAGCGCAGGCACGTTTATCTTAAGGCTGGCGCTGGCCTCTCCCAGTTGGGTAGTTACGGTAACCTTATCTGTAACCGTGCCCGGGAGCTCGCGGGGTACAGGCACTACTATTTCTTTTGCCTTTACATAAGCCTGGGTAAGATCGGCCTCCACATCGTTAAACTTAATCGACTTTATGCCGCTTAAGTTAGTGCCCTGTATCATTACCAGCTGCGATAGGTCGGCCTGGGTTAACACAGTTGCCCTGTCTACCAGAGTTATTTGGGTTATAACCGGCGCGGCAGTAGATGTTTCCGACTCCTTTTTTATTTTATCGTAGGTTACAATATCCTTATTACAGCTAAACATCGCCACAGCCGCTACCAGCGCCAGGGATATTTTTATTTTGTTGATCGCTTTCATCATGTTTTGATAAAAATGTTACTGTTAATTCCAACCCGGGTTATTGCCTTGTATGGCGGTATTGGTGCTTACCTCGCTTATCGGTAGCGGGTAAAGCAAGTTCCTTTCGGCACGTACTTTGGTTACCCCTACTTCGTCGTTCCCTTGTATCGAGTTCATTACATCCAGATAAATGCCCCAGCGTATCAGGTCCCAGCGGCGGTCGCCTTCTAAAGCAAGTTCCATAGCACGCTCCTCTAAAACTGCCGAGCGGAATGCCACCAGCGAGCCCACATTACCATCGCCAGCCAGCTTTTTGGCAGTGGCGTTACTACGCAGGCGCACATCGTTAAGGGCGGTAAGCGCATCGCTTGTGGGGCCGCCGTTGTATTCGTTGGCTGCTTCAGCATAAATTAATTTGATATCGGCAAAGCGCAGGAAAGGATAATTTACATCGCTTTGATCTTTGGTACGGTCTGACGGGTAGGCAAACTTATTCAAGAATGCAATGTAGTTGGCATCGGTGCCCGATCCATAATTTAAACCATCGTTATAAGGCGCAACGGCGGGGTGGTGTACAATAATAGGTTTACCATCGCCGTCAACTCCGGTTTGCTCATCGTAACCCAAAGCTTTTTTGCGATACTCATCGTTATTGGGGTAAAAAGTGCCAATATGATTGGCAAAATCGAAACTACGCGACCAACGGTGAGTTACCCCATCGGTAATACGCAGGTCTTGTGGTTCGAACAGTTTATACCAATGATCGCGCAGGCCGTACCACATACCGGTGGTGATTTGGTTGTTGGCCATTAACCCCGCAAAATCGCGCGTGAGGTGGTTGCCCAGGTCGGCATCGCCCATGTAACCCTGCACGCTGAAGATATGCTCATTGATATTTTTGCCGGTAATGGTCCACATCTCGTTAAAGTTGGCCAGCTTGTACGAGCCATAAGTGCCTTTTATTACTTCAGCCGCCATATCCATAGCCAGTTTGTAGTAGGCTTTAGAGTCGAAGCTCTCGTAGCCCTTTACCCGCTTTTTCTGAAAAGTGATAGGCGACGGCAATGTGCGTACCTGCACGTTGCTTACCAGGTCGAAAGGTTTACCACCGCGAACGATCACCTGGCCCGAAGCCATGGATGCAGAGCCAATGGTAGCGTACACCTTGGCCAGCAAAGCGGCGGCAGCACCTGCTGTTGCACGGCCCGGCGTAGCCTTGGCGTTGGTATACATCATATCCTTTGCCTGTGTGGCCAGGTCAATAATATGGGCATACACATCCTTAATAGGCTGGCGTGGCTGAAACAGGTTCTCGCCATCGTCAACAGCTTTTTTAAATATAGGCACATCGCCATAGGCCCTTACCAGTAAAAAGTATGAGAAAGCCTTCAGAAAATACATCTCGCCTATAACATTCTGCTTGTAGGTGGCGTTGGCTTTGGTCATTTTATCTATATTGGCAATGGCGCGGTTAGCGCGGCGTATCAATACGTAGCTGTAGGTCCACAACGGGTCGGTTTGTTTGCTGTTGCCCTGGAAGTTACCTGCGCCCAGCTCGCCGAATGCCCAGGACGGGCCGGTGGTGTAATCGCAATCGTACTCCAGCACGGCCGGAAATTCGCTGAACCTGAACATCAGGCTTAGTTCGTTATAAGCGCCCAGCGCCCATTTATCTGCAGCGGCATCCGAGTCGCCCACTTCTTCGGGCGATACAAAATCATAAACCTTCTCGTTAAGCCGGCACGATGCAAGCATGAAGGTGAATAAGCAAGCCAGGAATATTTTACCCCTGAAGCTTTTTATGATGGATAATTTTTTCATTTGTTAATGTTTAATACTTCTGGTTTCTGCTGATCAAAAAGATACCCTGGCGCTTAATGAGAATGTTTGGCTATTGGGGTAAGCATGTATATCTACCCCGCGCCGCGAAGCATCCCCGCCAAAAGAATTCACATCCGGGTCGAACCAGTTGTACTTGGTAAAAGTGAGCAGGTTTGTGCCCGTTAACGAAACACCGATAGACTCTATGCCTTTGAAAGGTTTCAAAAAGTCGTAGCCAAAGCTCAGGCTCTTCAAGCGCAGGTACGATCCATCCTGAATGTAGCGGTTAGATATCAGCCACTCGCGGGTGTAACCGTTGTTCACTTTTGGCCAGGTAGCTATAGCTGTTGTTTGCGGTGTCCAACGCCCTTCATAAGCAAATGCAGGGATGTTGCCTATCGAGTTGAGCGTAACATCGGTTAAGTTGCCGTTAAAAATATCGTTACCGTACACGCCCTGTAAAAAGAAGCTCAGGTTGAAGTTTTTATAGCTGAAGGTATTGGTTAAACCGGCAATAAAATCGGGATTGGTATTACCGATAATGGTGCGGTCGGCATCGGTAATATTAGGGTCGTTATCAAGGTTAAGATACTTTACCTCCCCAATTTTTTGTTTGATGATGGCCGCACTTGCATTGGCATATACCGGGTTGGCGCGCACTTCTGCTTCGTTATCGTAAAAACCATCTTCAACATAACCATATATAGCCCCTATTGGCATACCGTTGCGTTGGATAAATACGTAGTCGGCAGCGTTCCACAAGCGGCTTGCGAATTGGTCGTTATCCAGCCCGCCAATGGTGTTACGGTTAAAAGATATATTGCCGTCTATATTCCATTTAAGCGGGCCGTGCGCCAGCGCAATAACCTTGGCGGTTATCTCCAAACCGTCGTTTTTAACCCATCCGCGGTTAATGGTCATTTGCTGGAAACCGGTGCTCAATGGCGTTTTGATACTCTGCAGCAGGTCGGTGGTTTTTTTGTTGTAGTAATCAACCGTCAGGCTAATGCGGTTATCTAAAAATGCCATATCTACACCAAAATCGTACTGTGTAGTTGTTTCCCATTTCAGGTTAGGGTTAGCCGGGCCGTTATAGGTAGATTCGGCCATACCGCTTTGCAAGGAGCCACCTAAAGGATAGTTGGCCGATGCCAGTTGCGGCAGCGTAGCATATTGCGCAATGGCCTGGTTACCGGTGCGGCCTGCGCTTGCACGCAGTTTCAGGTCGCTGAACAGGTTAAGGTCTTTGATGAATTTTTCTTCGGATGCCCTCCAGGCGAAAGCGCCCGAAAGGAAATTCGCAAACTTGTTGCTGGTAGCAAACTTGCTGGAACCATCGCGACGGAAAGATACCGTAAACAGGTAGCGGTCTAACAATGAGTAGTTGGCCCTTGCCAGTACCGACATCAGTTCATTAGCGCCGCGGCCGCTTACCAGCCTGCCGGGATTCAGGGCCTTGCCCATATCATACTCGCCGGTAAGGTCATCGGGGAAGTTGGTTGCCGACATTGATTTGCTGGCGTAGTTGGCATTCTCGTGCGTAAAACCTACAACCGCATTCAGGCTATGTATTTTGCCCAAAGTTTTATTGAAGGTTAGCAAGCTTTCGGTAACAATATTTGAATACCAATCGTCGCTTTGCCCGGCGCGGCCGTTAATGGTTGGTGCCTGACCTTCTCCCGTTAAGCTGTTGTAGTAAGTACCGCGGTTATTGGCCGAATAGTTTAACCCCAGGTTTTGCCTGAATTTTAACCAGCTGGTAAACTTCACCTCGGCATAGGCCGAACTGAATGAGCTGATAGCCGCCAGGTTATCCTTAGCAGTCATTACATACAGGTACGGGTTGGCAGATAGCCAGCCCAGCTGGTTAGATATTTGTGTAATATCAGTTTGCGGCTCAAATGTGGTTGGGAATATCATGGCCGAACGGATGATACCATAATCGAAAGAGTTGGTTTTGGCAAAGTTGGAGCTGGTGCGGCCGAAGGTGGTGTTTAAGCCTATCTCCATCCAATTACCTATTTTTTGCCCAACATTGGCACGGAGGCTATAACGCTCGAAGTTGCTATTACGGATAATACCTTCCTGCTTGGCGTAGTTGCCCGATACAGAGTAAAAACCACGTTCGCTACCGCCCGATACACTTAAGTTATACTCCTGGCTAATGGCTTTGCGGGTGATCAGATCCATCCAATTGCTGCTTTGCACGTTGGTAGAGTTACCATAGGTATCTGTACGCACGCCGGGGCTTAAGAAGTCCTCTGGGGACGGTTGGTAAACACCCTGATCGTACTGGAACTGGTTGTTAGCAAATGGGTACGACCATTGCCCCGGGTATGGTAGCTGGTAAAAATTATAATCGTTATACAACACGCCGTTGTTATAGCCCTCGTTTACGTAGTTGGCATAATCGTAAGCGCCCAGCACCTTCACATTTTTACCTAATTGCGAAACGGATGTATTGGTAGAAAACTGCACTTTTGTAGCGCCGGCCTTACCCTTTTTAGTGGTTATTAAAACCACACCATTGGCACCACGCGAACCATAAATAGCCGTTGCCGAAGCATCTTTCAGTATCTCGATAGATTCGATATCGGATGGATTGATAAGTGCCAGCGGGTTGAAGGTTTGGTTATTGCCCGATGTAGCATCGTTAGTTGGTGTAGACGCCGCATCGAACGGGATGCCATCCATTACATATAACGGCTGCGTGTTGGTACCATAAGAGTTGGCACCACGTATCTGGATGCTTACACCCGCACCCGGCGCACCATCGTTTTGGTTCACCTGCACACCTGCCAGTTTACCCTGCAAACCTTGCGACAGGCTTATAGGGCCGCCCCTCATTAAATCAACAGCTTTTATTTGCCCAACGGCGCCGGTAAGGTCGCGCTTTTTCACGGTACCGTAACCTACCACCACAACCTCATCTATAGCGGCAGGCTGCGCTTTTAGCGTTACGTTTATTTGCGTTTGGCCGCCAACGGCAACTTCCTGCGGCGTAAAGCCCACAAAACTGAAAACAAGTACGGCATTATCATCATCTACCCTAATGCTGTATTGCCCGTTGGTGCCGCTTACTACGCCGTTGCCTGTGCCTTTTAAACGTATGCTAACGCCGGGTAATGGTTCGCCCTTTTCATCGGTAACTACGCCTGTTATGGTAACGGGCGCTGCGGCTTCTTGCGTTACCGGGGCGGTGGGCTCGTTTTGGCGTATAACCACTGTATTGCCGTTTATTACATAGGTAAGCGGCTGGTTAATAAAACATGCGGTAAGTACTTCGTTAAACGACTGGTCTTTCGCGTTCAGGGTAACAGGTTTCCCTGTTTTTATCATGCTTGAATTGTAAAGGAAATTATAACCTGTTTGCTTGCCAAGCTCTTCTAAAACTTTGTCGAGCGGGGCGTTTTTAACACTCAAATTAATTTTTTGAGCATAGGTTGCTGCACTCACCTGTAAAAAGGCAGCCATCCACAAAACAATGGTCAATTTCATTATGTTCAGAAATTTAGGTAAAATGCAGGACCGGGCCCCGCAAGTAATTGCAGTAAAATTTTTGTACATTTGAATTTAAGGTTGTAATAATTGGTTGATGAAGACAATTGAATGTTAGTTACCTTAATAAGCAGCTTCTCACAGGCTGCGGCATCATCAGGGGCGCGGCAAACGCTCCTGGTGATCATTATGATAACTATTTTGCAGGTATTGGTTATTGCATAACAGTTATCCTCCTTCCCTCAACTTTAAAATGAATTGTTCCGGTTAGTTCCAGGTTTTTCAATAGTTCAGATATATCCTTATAGCGCGAAATTTTACCGCCGTATTCTTTGTTTTGTAACCCCTGCTCAAATTCAACATCAATATCATACCAGCGCGAAGCCTGTTTCATGATATCGCGTATGTAGGTGTTCCTGAAAAGGAAGAAGCCACTTTTCCAGGCCATGGTTTGTTCTACATCGGCTTGCTGCACATTTATGGCAGCTGCCCCGTTAACCGATACACCCTGCTGTCCGGGAATAAGCATAGCTGTACGCCCTTCTTTCACCAGGCGTACCGAGCCCTCCAGCAGCGTTGTGGTTACCGTTTTATCGTCGCCATAGGCGCTTACATCAAAGTGGGTACCCAGTACCTCTACATTGGTTCCGTTAGCCTTTACAATAAAGGGCATGCTTTTATTTTTAGCCACTTCGAAGTACCCCTCGCCGGTTAACTCAACACTGCGGGTTTTACCTTTAAACGCCGCCGGGAAACGCAATGACGATGCGGCATTCAACCACACCTTTGTACCATCGGCAAGTTCTACCTGATATTGCCCGCCGCGCGGGGTGGTAATGGTATTTATAGCAACCTCAGCATTGGTTGCGGCGTTGCCGCTGGCGCTGTAAACCAACACGCCATCTTTAGCCTTGCTCACCTGCATGCCCTGTTCTGTTGCCAGTTTACCGTTTTTGGCATCGGTTAGGGCAATGGTGGTACCATCGGCCATGGTTAACACGGCTTTGTTACCGCCCGGCAAAATGGCGGCAGGTTTGACCGGCAGATCTGCTTTCGCAGCCAACTGCTCTGCTTTGTTATTGTTATATTTTACTAAACCCACGCCAACCGACGTAGCCAGCAGCAATAAGGCGGCAACCTTTAGCCAGGTATATTTTCGTGGTAGTTGCTGCGGTGCCGGCCTTTCCATATTTTGGTGTAACCTTGCCCATACGCGGTTACGCACAGCCTGCTCGTCTTCTGCGTCATTCTCCCAGGTATCACCCATCAACTGCATTTCATCGCGGTAGCTTTCCAGCTGTTCTATCTCCTGCGGGGTGCATTGCCCTTCCTGAAATTTTTTATAGAGCGCTATAAACTCTTCTTTATTGGATATCATGAAGATGGGGTAATTGGTTATAATAGCTAAGTGTAGATTTTAACAGTGCACACACACACTTTTTAAAATTTATTTCTTAGCTGTGAAATTTGTTTTCCGAAAAGCTTTTTCTACTTTTAAAAACCAATTATGCCTATTGATCTAAAGAGTGATGCCGCCTTATGGGACGCCGTACGCCATGGTGACGAATGGGCATTTAATGCGCTTTTTAATCGTTACTGGGTAAGGCTTTACAACACCTGCAACCGCTATTTAAAAAACCGCGAAACCAGCGAAGAACTCGTCCATGATATTTTCCTGAATTTGTGGAACCGCCGTGCCGACCTGGAGATACGATCTTTTGAGCACTACCTGCTAAACGCTGTACGCTACCAGGCGTATAACCATATCCGCACAAAAAAACTTTCGGTAATTTATTTGGATGATACCGCTGCCATAGAAAGTGCAGGGGCTAACAAAGCCGACGAACGCATACATCAGCAGGACCTGGAACTTGAAGTATACAACTACCTGCACGCCCTGCCCAAACGCTGCCAGGAAATTTTTCAGCTAAGCCGCTTCAACTCCTTAAGCAACGACGAGATCGCTGCACAGCTGGGTATATCTAAACGAAGCGTAGAAAATCAAATAACGGTAGCCCTAAAACACCTGCGCATGTGCCTGAAACAGACCATTAGCCTCGCCGTGTTTTTCGGGCTTATCAGGTAGACCGTTACTTCGGCCTTAGTTGCATATTATATTGCTTTATTAATTTCAGGGTGGTATCGGTATCATACACCGTATTCAGGCCTTGCTCTTCCTGTGCCGGGTCACCCAGATAAGCATCACCTTTTTGCCAGAAAATATGCCCGGGCGTAGGCCTGCCGCTACCGCCCCAAGCCCAAAAGTTGCAACCGGCAAAAACATCCTGCACTTTAGCGCTCTCCACTACTTTCTGAAACACGGCGTTAAAATACCCATCGCGCACGGTAGTAGCCGATGCTGCGTCAAATTTGATACTATCCCTCGGGAAACCGAACTCCTCCAGCACCAGGGGTTTATTTAACTTTTGGGCTACCGCCCGATGTTTGTTAAGGTAGCTTTTTGTATTGGCAACAGCGTTTTGCAGGCTTGAGGGCAAATCGGCTTTGTTGAGCCAGCCCCAGTTGTTCGGCCATATATGTATGGTAAGGTAATCTATGGCCGGTTCGGTATGAATGTTTTCCCACAGGTTGATATCGCCCTCGCTCCCGCTTTCACCTTCCGAGCCTGTAGATACAAGATGATTTTTATCTATCGCTTTTATGTAACGGGCTGTTTCTTTCACCCAATTGGCGAATGCCGTTTTCCCGGCTTCAGAAAAGGCGCGCGGTTCGTTAGCGATCTGCCAGGCCATTATTGACGGATCGTTTATGTATCTAATTTTAGTGTAACGGTTGCTGCGGCCGAGTATGTACTTCACATGTGCTTTAAACATTTGTTTGCAGCTATCGCATTCTACAAACTGCGCCACATATTTAGTGAAGGTATTCCAACCATCCACCGAAGGCACCGGCGCTTTGCCCCTGCCGCTCCATTCTAAATACTGGCTGTACCCGCCCGACCATTCCCAGGAGTTGGTTAAATACAATACGGCCTTCATATCGCGCCTACCCATCTC
The DNA here is from genome assembly GCF_002013915.1 of Mucilaginibacter pedocola. Lineage (GTDB taxonomy): Bacteria > Bacteroidota > Bacteroidia > Sphingobacteriales > Sphingobacteriaceae > Mucilaginibacter > Mucilaginibacter pedocola. The sequence goes on along the minus strand of NZ_MBTF01000037.1, from coordinate 277,220 downwards.
TACCAGTAAATAATCCAAACCATCCAATAATTTGTCATCATAAACACCCTGCGCTGTTTGCAGCGATGGGGATACTTTATTGGCGCGCAAAGGTCCATCTGCACCAACAAGTATCCTCAAATTGGTTATGCCGTTCGCCTTTAAATTATCCAGCTCTTTTTTCAGCCGGCTGCGGTCGCCGTTTTTTGCGCCAAGTATAGCACCATACCAAAAATTGGCACCTATGTAATAGTAGTTTTGCCCGCCAATAGTGAAATGCCCGCCGCTTGCCTTTACAAATCGCTGGGCTTTGGCATGGTTAACGTTTAAACAAAGGGCTATTACAATGCAGATGAATATTGTTGCGGTTCTTTTCATGGTTAACTACTAAGTGTTAAAACCGGCAGTTAACACACATTTGCGGCAACAAAATTTATTAAAAAACCTTTAAGGACACGAAATGACGGGGCTGGTGAGCGGTATTAACGAAAAAACCCTCAAGACTGTGTGTCTTGAGGGTTTTCGTTGCCTTGGGGTTGGCTTTGTGATCCCGCTGGGACGAAAACCTAAAAAATCAGCACAATTCACACCTATTCAAATACTGCTCTCACATAGCTAAAAGGCACATTTTCTATTCAGCATATATTTTATTTTGTTTTTATTTGTCAAATATCCGCACAATATCCGCACAAATGATTATATTTACATATCATTAAGCGTTACACCATGTCAACCTTTAAGCATACTGTAAAATTTGTACTTCAGCAGACAGCACAACCTGCTAAGCTTACCCCGCTGCGTTGTTTTGTAAGGTATAACAACGATCGCGCAGTATTTCCGAGCGGGGAAACCATTGAGCCGAGATATTGGAATGTAACCGCTCAGGCACCCCGCCAAATTGCAGGTTTTACAGCTGGTCCCAAAGTAGCAAATAACTTAAAGCACATTAAGGCGTGTATAGCTACGGCGTTTGAACACTTAACAGCCATCCATCAGGAATACCCTGCTCCGGCTGATCTGCAAAGCTTGGTGCTGCAGGTTATCAAAAATGGCGGTGTGCTACCTGGTAAAGAAAAAAGGACCAGCGACCTATTTACATACATAGACCAGCTTATCAGCGACACCACCACAGGCAAGCGTGTAAAGCAGAAGGGGGACCGCTACAGCCCTGGCACCGTCCGGCACTATAACAGCGCCCACGGTGTCTTAAAACGCTTCGCCGCCCACAAGGGTAAAGCCTCGTTTAAATTTAATGATATCAACCTCGATTTTTATTTTGATTTAAAGGATTTTGCCTACCGAGTAGAGAAGTTGACAGATAATTATTTTGGCACCGTCGTTAAGTTCCTCAAAACCTGTATGAACGAGGCTAAGTATGAACAGCTGCACACCAATGATCAGTATAACAGCAAACGGTTTGTTAAGGTGTCGGTAGACGTTGAGAATGTTTACCTATCTACCGAGCAGCTGGATATCCTTTTTAAGCATGATTTTAGCGACCAACCGCGCTTGGAGAAAGCCCGGGACCTATTTTTAGTAGGATGCTGGACTGGTTTACGGTTTTCTGATTTTACTAATATCAAGGCAAAGAACATTACCGGCGACCTGATAGAGATTAAAACACAGAAAACCGGCGAAACCGTAGCTATACCCATTCATAATACAGTAAAGTCCATCATGGCCAGGTATGCAGGTATTACTTCTAATTCCCTGCCACCGGCGATATCAAACGTAAAGCTTAACGTTTACATTAAGGAGGTGGCTAAAGAGGCTGGGCTTGATATGGTGGTCCACATTGATAAGGCGAAAGCCGGTATTAACTATGCCATGGGCAAGCCGTTGCACGAGCTGATATCAACGCATACGGCCCGCCGCGCCTTTGCATCCAATATGTTTAAGATGGGTATACCTACCATTGTGATAATGGCAGTTACGGGGCACAAAACCGAGAAAGCCTTTTTAAAATACATCAAGGTAACGCCTACCGAAAAAGCCGAATTAATGCGGGAGATTTGGAACCGGCAAACGATGCGGGCCGTACAAGCTTAACCCGCCTGCTTCACATCATCAGGGCTGCTGTTTATTGGCGTTACTTTTTCTAAATCCGCCAATACCTTATCAAGATCCTCTTCTGAAATTAAGGACCTTAAACCGTGTAAAACAGCGGCAACTTTATCCTTTGACCTGGTAATCACATCCATTGCCTGCTCTATAATTTCCTCAGCAGACTCAATGCTATTCGCTTCTTTCTCAAAAACGATGTAATTTAAATCAAGGTGGTTAAGTTCACAAATTGCGAATAATTTCTGATAATCCATCGTCCTCCTGTCCCGCCATGCAGATAGCGTATTAGGAGCAATAAAAAGGCGGCCAGCTAATTCTCTATCGGTTTTTATGCTCAATTTGAACTTAAGCCGGTCCAAAATTTGATTGACTGTAGCCTTGCTTTCGTGTGGATTATAACCGAGCCTGCGCTTTGCCATAGATAAAAGTCTTCATTTTGTGATTTTTTTATTGTTAAAACAAACTATTGTTTGTAATATTGTCACACAATGAGAACAAATATAGTATGAATTTAGCGGATATCAAGCAAAAAAAGACTACTGGAGATTTGCAGATCACGGGTAACATGGTGGGAATTACCGCCGATAACGCCAGGCAGGCGCTCAGGCGCGTAGATAGCAAGCATCATGCGGCTGTATGTTCAGCATTAACAAAAATCATCACAGCCCGCGAGCAGCTGTTAAACGAAAAACACTCTTAGTTTATGGAAACCATTATACAGGCTTCAGCTACAGAATTTATACAGATGGTCCGGGATGCCGTTAGGGAGGAACTGAGTGCCCTTAAACCGACTGCCCGGGAAGATAGGCCGGCGGCTAACAAAAAAGAGGCAGCAGCAGCCCTGCGCGTGTCATTATCTACCTTGGAGCGGCTTATCAAAAGCGGGGAGGTGCCTATTTTTAATATCGGCAAAAAGGTTTTTATAAAGAATGCTGATATAGAGGCATACTTAAATAAAAAAGGGTAACAGCTGGTGACAACAGCAATTACCCTAATGAGTTTTAATCCGATTCGATCAGTACAAATATAACTATAAATCCCTTAAGGTGGTTTAGTAGATTATACGCGCACGGTCGGTTATTAACAAAAAAACCGATGGCAAAAAGCAAAACCTCGGACCAGGCTTACAGCTATGTAATGTTTGAGTGTTGCCTTATCAATCACATAGAGAGAACCTCCGAGATATTGAATTATAGCATTGTTAGGTATGCTTTAAAGGAAGTTGAGGGTACCTCTTATCAAATTTTAAACGAGGCGTTAAAGCTTCATTTCGATAAACTGCTACCAAGCGACTTGAGCGCCATAGTTAAAGCAGCGGGGATAGGCGAACGCCCATCGAACCAGTGGGAAACAAAAAACGCCTACTGCCTACTGGTAAACTATCTCCATCAAACAGAAAATACAGACCATTTTACAGATTCCGCGCGATTATATTACCAGGTGAGCCAAGCCTACAGAATATTAAACCTAAAGCTGGTCCGCGGAACCTATGCCGGCACAATAAAGGACTATAAGGCAATGATCAGCATTGTTGATATCCATGAGCGCCGTTTCGGTAAAGATGCCCTGGTTAGCATTAAAACCGGCTTGCTAATTGAATATTCAAATACTGACAAATACCGGCCCGATTTTGAATTACTGAGAGGTTTTTTAGCTGTAAAATCTATCCAAGGGGATAAGGATTTTGCCTGTACCAATAAAGCAATGATCACAGCCCGAATGATAGGCGCTAAAACAGCAAACATAGCGGACCATCTTTGCGCGGAAAAAGCTACCGCAGCCCATTATAAGCGGTTCAACGAGCAATATTTTTACAGGAAACTCCTTTTAGATCTGCAATTAAAATCATTTATAGCATCGTCTGCCACCGGCAACCGATGTATATACCTTTCGACACAGTTAACCAGCGAATTACTAACGGCTGCTATTCAAAATAGCCTCGCCGCTACTCAGCGAAAAGAAAAGGTAGCGAGCATAAAAGCCGACAGACAATCCATAAAAAAAGCAATTTACAAATAATTGTTTTACAGTAGTTTGCAATACTATTTGCACATCGAATATATGTCGATTGTACATTGATGTGTACACCTTAAAAAGGGTAAACCGAATGTACGTCGGCATGTACAACGGCGTGTACATTGATGTGTACACCTTAAATAATATCTTTAATAACCTCTTTTAATAACACTTTTAAAGATTTGTAGTAGTAGGGAAAAAAAAAATTGAAAAAAAAATTGAAAAAAAAGAGCGGGACCAGGGGGCGCGCGGCCGGCACTGACACGTCAATTAAAGCCCTCAGAGCGATTATTTTTTTTGCGCTGTCTGTGGCAATGCTATAAGCCTGATTGGTAAATACGCGCCGCCGCCTGCTTTTATATCAATCTTTCCTACACCCAACTAAGGGAACACTATAAAATAATCCTAATTTGTGATTTTTATTTGGGGCATTCAGCCTAAAAGTTCTTATTTTGTGACAAATATTAACAAAATGAGCAAAATTAAATTCGATTACGTAGTTGCCGAAGAGGTAGCTGTGGAGGAACTAAAAGATTTTATTGAAGAGATCACTGTAGAGGAGATCACCGCCGAAGAGGTTTTATCCTCTTACCCTCAGGTAGTGAAAGCAATTAGGTTCGGCTTGTTATTGCTAAATGGCGATGACTCCAGCAAGAAACCTGAATACACTTTACGGGAGCCGATATTAACCGAGACTGGCGGTGTGGCATACGCTAAGCTCGATATCAACACCCGGATTACATTCAATGAAAAGAAACGCCTGGCTAAAGGCCTTAAAAAGGGTGATGACATTGAAATAGGCGGCCGCCTGTTAGCGCACAGCACCGGCTTAACTACCTCCCTCCTGGATAAGCTTAGCCGGTTTGACTTTAAAGTGCTGGAACAGTTATTCACCGTTTTTGTGTAGCACCCAACGACCTCGAGGGGTGCATAAAAACTATCGCGCTAAACTTCAGCTGGGCAACCCCCAGCTATATTGATACGATGTATTGCGATGCTACGGACCACCATGGCCTTTTATACTGGTTTGAGGTGGTCCGGGAGCAGCAAGAGCAATTTAACGAAAGCATAAAACCAAACTCAAAATGAAAAATACTATAGGCATATCGCCCTCTTTAATGGGCATGATAGAGAGGCAGGATAGGCTATTAAAAATGGTCCCCAAGGTATTGGTGCCACCAAGCAACCCGATAGCGGAACATGTGTTAAAAAGCCATGCCCGGCTTGAAAAATTTATAACTGGTCCCGCGACTGCAGCAGCAAAAATAGCAGGCGTGATACCTGCCTGTTACATTACTAAGCTATAACCATGGGCAGCGCGTTAACTGTACCCACCATCTTTACCGCGGTTGATAAATTTACCGGCACATTGTTTAAAATGCAAGGTGGTTTATCAAGGTTCGGCAAAAAGGCAAAAAGCATCAGCGATGCATCGGCCAACGTCGGAAAAAAAGCTGGCGTTGGCGCGCTGGCCATTGCGGCGCCGCTTGCCGTGGTAGCTAACTCTGCTATAAAGTTTCAGGACCGGCTTGCCGATATCTCGAAAACTACGGGCCTGGTAGGCGCTGAATTGGATAATTACGGGGCGCGCATTTTAAAGAGTTCAAAGTCTACCCGCAGCAGCATTGATGAACTACTTACTATAGGCGAGATAGGCGGGCAGCTCGGCGTAGCATCGAATGAACTGGAGAAATTTACCGAGGCATCCAATGTATTTAACGTTGCCCTTGGATCTGATTATGGCGGGGTAGAGAACGCCATTACTCAGGTAGGAAAAATAAAAAGCCTTTTCAAAGAGACGCGGGGAATGGATATCTCCGACGTTATCACAAAATCGGGTTCGGCCATCAATACCCTGGGCGCGGCCGGTAGCGGTACCAGCGCCAACATAAACGATTTTATATTGCGAATGGGTGGGTTGCCTGATGCAATTAAGCCCAGCCTGCAAACTACCGCGGCGTTAGGAGCGTTCTTTGAAGAGGCGGGGATAGATGCTCAGATCGCATCAGGCGGGCTATCTAACTTCTTTTTAATTGCCGCTAAGGATATGAGCGGCTTTGCGAAGCAGATGGGTTTAAGCACTGCCGCGGCAAAGCAGCTATTCACAACAGATCCGACCGGTTTCGCTACAAAATTTTCGCAATCCCTCAGTAATCTAAGCCCGGACCAGCTTGCTAAGCGCCTTAAAAAGCTTAAAGTAGGCACACTGGAAACGATAAAGGTTATTGGGGCATTGGGCACAGGCACCGAGCGCCTAACGGCCTTACAATTGGCTTCAGCAGATGCATTCGAAAAAGGCACATCACTGTTAACCGAATACACCACCAAAAACAACACCATCGCCGGTAAGATAGCCCAGGCAAAAAATAACTTTGAAGCGTTCAGCATTACCCTGGGCAATGATTTACTACCGGTGTTGGGACGGCTGCTCGATCAGATTCTACCAGTGATAAGCGGCGTTGTATCATGGGTTGAGCAAAATCCGGAACTTGCTACAACAATTTTAGAAGTGGCCGCCGGCATATCTGCGTTTTTGGGAGTGGTGTCTGTGGTTTCAGGCGTTATAAGCGCCGCCACGGGCTTAATATGGCTTTGGAACCTTGCCTGGGGTGCGAATCCTATCGGAATTATTATTTATGCCGTGGTGGGCTTAATTGCTGTCGTTACTACCTTGATAGCAAAATGGGACGACTGGGGCGCGGCTATCTCCGTATTTCTTGGTCCGCTGGGTATGGTAATAAGCTTTGCAAAGGAATTATACGACAATTGGTCCATGGTAACCAAAGCCTTTGAAGATGGCGGTATATGGGGCGCAATTAAGGCTATAGGAAAGATATTCTTATCGGCGATACTTCACCCCGCAGAGCAGCTATTAAGCCTCATAGGCAGGATTACAGGCTGGGAATGGGCAAAGGACGGTGCAAAGAATATTTACGAGGCCCGGGCAGCCCTTGGTGTGGACATGAAAGGCAGCAGCGTTGATAGGCCTAATTACGTTATCCCGCCGCCAATTCAAACTGCTCAGATCAATGAGCAGCGTAAAGCGCGAGAGGAGCAACAGGCCAAAGGCAATGCGCTGCTCGGACAGTTGGGAATAACAGTGATTGATCCCAAGGGATATGTTAAGGATGTAACGTCTTCACCAGGGCTTAAGCCTGACATAAAGACATCCAGCACCCTCGGCGTAAGATAACCACCGGCTAACGCCCCTTGCTGAGCTCACAGCGGCATAGTACTGCCCGCCTCCATGGTCCAATTGGTCGGGTAACAAGGGGAGGCCACAATACCAACAGGGGAGGCAAGGCACCCTCCCCTGCATGCTAACATATTTAGCATGGGTCCTGTGACGAGTGTTTTATACCCCTGCAATACGTTGCGCATCCCCGCCCGTGAATAGTCACGCATTTTTTTTGGCTGTTATTGGATTGTTATTTTGGCTGTTATTTTGTTATCAGGCTAAAGACCAAAAACCGCCTGTAAATGTATTTAAACGCCGTTTTTGGGTCCTTTTAATCGAAAATAACATTTCAAATAACAAGTGCGGGACCACTTAAACAGTAAAGGCAGGGACCACCGCCCCTGCCTTTACTTAAAATATACCCTCCTGGCCCTTAATTTACACCCGGTTGCTGCCGGTGGGGGTAGAACTCAGGGAATATAAATTCTTTGCTATCGTATGCTTGGTCCAGTTTCTCATTAATGAATTTATATTGCTGGCTGAGTGTGTGGAGGTACTCCTTATGCTCCAGGATACTGGCCACCAATTCAAAAAGGGTTGAGAATAAATAAAGGGTATCGGCGCTTTTATTTGGGCGATGTGCCGTATATACCTTAAAAACCTCTGTTAACTGGTAGAAATTTACGCTCTCACTACCCCATATCATTTCAATGTTTACAAGCGTATCGAGTAGCTGCGATACCCTTAAAGAATGGCCTTGAAAGGCACCATCGTCTATTACCGCTGCGTGGTCGGCTATTGGCTGCTGCGCGTATTTGTATGCCTTAAACGCTGCGCGTACTGTTTTCCTGTCCTTTTTTTGAGTGTTATTGTTGGTTTCCATTGTTGTAAAGAATTGCAGCCCGGCACCATGGCCGAGATATTAAATAATTGATTAGTAGCCCGGGCGTGGCTGCCCGGGCAAATGCGGTGGTGTTAAATGTTAGTTAACGTTGTGCTGTCCGGCGCGGATAGACTGTAAATAAGCCGCTACAGCGCCCTCTAAATTTTCATCGAGGTAGGTATCAATATCAGCGGTACCGGCATCCTGTACGTGGCAACCGGCGTAATCTGAACTATCAAAGCAATACTCATTCATTCCCTCGGCAGCAACATACGATTTAAGGGTCTGCAGAGCGATGCTAATAGACAAGCCCGCATCGTTTAGAAAGTATTCAACCTCTACAGCGCTGCCAATGATCACGGCGCTATCCACTTCGTAAACTGCCTTAGCAGGGGTTGCCGTGCGGGTTACTGTGTTAACTTTTTTTGAAGATGTGATACCGGCACCAGCTGGGCGGGTATTGTTAATGATTGTTAAAGTGTTCATTTTATTATTTGTTGGTTTGCATTAGCTAAGGTACAACTAATAGTAATAAAAACAAATAATATATTATATTTATTTCACATTTGTTTCACGTTGTTTAATTTCATACATTTGGGAATTAAATTTATCACATGGCTAAAACAGTAAAAACAAGCTACACAGATAGCGAATTTCGACAGCTTATCAGGGATGAGGTGCAAAATGTACTTAATAGTATGCCAGGGATGCCAAAGATTGAAACAAATGAGGGCTACCTATCGGTATCGGAGGCGGGAGAATTGATAAAGCTAAAACCGGGCACTATCTATAACCTGGTTAATCAAAATAAAATCCCCTATCACAAATCGGGCAAGAGGGTATTATTTAAGCGGTCCGAGCTGGCAGCATGGCTAATAACAGGTGAAGTGCATTCGAGCGAATAAAGCCGGGGCCTGCAAACCAACAGTGTGTGAGCACTATTAACACGTTTCCAAAACGCTGCCCCGGCGATGGTAAAGGTAAGCATTTATGTACATTAGGGCATATAGTCCCCTAATGTACATTTACTATGATTGAGCAGCTTGAAACCATCATAAAGCTTTTGACCGAAATAAACGACAAGTTAACACCTGCAGCACCGGCACCATCCTACCGCCAGGCAAAAAAGCTTACCAAAAAGCAGGAATTTCTACAAGAAGTTATGGCCACAGTTGAGGCCCGCTACCGAAAGGACGAGATTAGAGCGGAAAAAATGTTTGCTCCCGAGATAGCGGAATTAGCTAAGCGTAAACATAACCCGCCAAAAACCAAGTAGAATTATTGAATATTGCTATATTACAGGCTTAAACCTTAATCCAATGGCAAAAATTTATCAGATCGGCGCGGCAGCGCTACTACTATCCCTTGTTTCATGCTCCAGTACTCAGGTATCTTACGATACGATAGTCAAGGGAGACAAAGTGTATAAAATAGTTGATAACGAATTGATGTTTGTAGGCGACCTGGGCAGTGCCGATATCAAAAACATCAAAGATGCTCAGCCTAAACCGGTGGATCTTGGCGTGCGCGACCTGGGATTTTATAAGCCCGGCGTAAAGGCGGCCTTAACCGGAATTTACCGCGGTGCCACATTTTACTATCGGCTTAAAATAACCGGCATTGAAACTACACCCTCATACGGCTCTATAGAAGTTGAATTTTTCGACGAACACAAATTTATCATATCCTCTACCACGGTCCCGGTCGGGCAGCTTGTAAGGTTGGTGGATGATGCCGGCCGTTTAGAATGGTACGAATACAACGGCAAGGCAGATATTAACCCGGCTCTAAAAAGCGCGATAAGCGGATTCTCCATCGGGACCAGCATGCCGGTAGAAAAGTAACAGGAAGATTTGTATATTTACAAAGTAATCGGGAGTACCTGTATTATTTTATTCGCCATCCAAAGCAAATAATTACGTAGCGTCTGGCCTAACAGCGGCGCAACTGCCTACACGGAGATAGGATCAGCTCCCATCTTATGACTGGCGAACGAATCTCCAACTACTGCTTTGATTCGTGGCGTTCATAAATGGGCCTGCCGTACTCTACTTTATGCCCCGTACCCTCCCGATTACTGATATAAATATACCTAATTTATAGCGGATTACACAACTTTTCGAGCAAAAAAATCGCTTAAAAACACACTTTTCTTTAAAATTTTAGTGGGACCAGCTGCAAGCCGATAGGCAATTAAAAGGCGGCGTTAACCGGCATAAGAATAGGTGGACTGATTTGCCAATAAATAGCCTGCAATATCAGCATCAATCAATATTCCGCACAAATTCCGCACAAAATAAAGCAAAAAACCCCCTCTACGCTGTGTAGAGAGGGTTTGGAGTGATCCCGCTGGGACTCGAACCCAGGACCCCAACATTAAAAGTGTTATGCTCTACCGGCTGAGCTACGGAATCATCCTTTTCAACTTGTGTTTCGGTAGTGTTACCGTTTCCGTTTAAAGTGGTGCAAATATACGCCGATTATATATTCCCTGCAAACCTTTTTTACATTTATTTTTAATAAATTTTTAAGGCTTTCATTATCAGTATCTAAGGTTTGTAAATACCTATTTTGCCGCCATCACCTGCTAACAAAACCAGGTTTCCGTGCTTAGCCCTACGGCAAACGTTGTAACTTTTGCCATCAATTTTAACCCATTTTCTCCCATTATCGGTAGATAAATTAGTTCCGGACGTACCCGTTGCAAGAAAAATATCACCCGTAAGGTACTCAACGCAAGACTGATAACCCGCCGGACTAACCTCCGGAAAACTACCTTTATTGCCCGCTTGCTGTTTTGGGAATAAATAAGCCACAGAATCGGCAACAGCGTCTTTTGAGTAGTTTCCACCAACAATTACCGACCCATTTTTAGAAAATGCCACCGAAAATGCACCCCGGCTGGCCGCACCATTGGTAAGTGGCACTACAGATGCCTGCCATTTTATATTATTTATGGGCGATGTTAGCAAGCGGCTAACCCCTCCCCCGGTTACAATACTTATCGACTTACCATTTACCCTTAAACACGTTCCGCTGGCGGCAAAGCCCCCTTCGTTTGGTAAAGCATCGGGGGCACCGGCAAGCTCCGACCAGGTATCGCCGCCATCTTTGGTTTCCAGCAGTAAAACTTTCCCTTTAATTGCATCGCCCATAATGAAGCCATGCTTTTTATCTGCAAAATCCATCGCATCTAAAAAATAGGCGCTATCTGTTTTATTGTATTTCTCCTGCCAGGTGTTACCGCCGTCTAAGGTTTTTAAAATAACCGCCGGGGTGCCCGAGCTCATAATAATGGCTTCTTTGTCCGAGAAGGCTTCAATATCCCTAAAGTCCGATTTCTCGTACCCTTTTATTTGCTGCCAGGCCCAGGTTTTGCCCCCATCGGCACTAATGCCAATATTTCCGCGGCTGCCGCTTACCCAAGCTACGTTATCATCAACTACCGATAAGCCGCGTATACTTGTTTTGCGCTCTTGCTGCACTAACTGAACGGTTTGTGCTTTTAAATTTGCGCTTGTGCATAACAGCGCTACCAATAATGTTTTGAGGATAGTACTTGTTTTCATGTAATAGGAGCCCAAATTTTGCTTGGAATGCCAATATAGCCACGATTTTTCGAAAGAGTACCCCGTTTTACCATCATTTTACAGGGAAAAACTTAAAGTAATAAGCTCCAAAACGTAAATTCCTCTTTTTTACATTTATTTTTCTTTGGATGCCGTAAACGCTTATATTTGCAACCCGCAAGTGATAAACGCGCGGAAAATTGTTCTAAAATGCCCGGATGGCGAAATTGGTAAACGTTGCGGTCTCAGAAGCCGTTGAGAATTGTCTCTTGAGAGTTCGAGTCTCTCTTCGGGCACATCCAATAAAAGTCTTGAGTAAAAAGTAAAAAGCCTTAAGTTGGTTTTACTTTCTACTTGAGGCTTTTTACTTGTAATAATGCCCAGGTGGCGAAATTGGTAGACGCACCATCTTGAGGGGGTGGCATTCGTAAGGATGTACGAGTTCGAATCTCGTTCTGGGCACTTCAAAAACGGCTATTTCAGCCAAAAAACACACTTTTCTTCTACAAGCTTTTAAACCAGGTGTAAAAACGGGTGTAAGAAAAATCTAAAACTAAGCCGATACCTGTAGCTTTAAATTAGCAATTAGGCTACTTGTAATCCCGGTTTCAGCATATCGTGCACATCAACCTGCAGCGCGCCGCATAGCTCTACAAAGCGCTCAACGGTAACTGATGTATAACCCAGTTCCAGTTTACTATACGCGTTTTGCGACATATTGAGTTTGTACGCAATATACTCCTGCGTGTAATTTAGCTGCAGGCGGCGGCTGCGAATGGCCATCGCCAATAGTTTTCCGTTAAACATTTAAGATTGATTTATAGGTAATAAACTAAGCAGAGCAGGGTCAGTATTTTTACATAGATACGGCATCTGCGCGGTAATAGTTTTTACTTATAACTTTTAACAGTTGCCTACCTCTCATCAGCCGGAAGATTGCTGCGATAACTCTCCAACATATCTATCATATCTATCTCCAGGGCTTCGCACAAAACAATGAACTTCCCTAAGGTTATGCCTGTTTGGCCCAGTTCAAGTTTACTGTAAGCGTTTTGCGACATCTCCAATTTCCCGGCCACATATTCCTGCGAATAGTTCAACCCCAACCTACGCTCGCGAATAGTCATCGCAAGCACTTTCCCATTATATTTCATATCCGTTACACAGCACAGGGGGGTCGCCTATGCTTATCCAATAATTAAATGCAGGCACTATCGACTGCATCCTTATTTACGGATTTAACTATTAGATAGTTTCTATAATTTTAATTAACAATTAACAACTAAGTGTTGTATAGAAGATAATCGGGTAACACTTAAGTTACAGCCTACCTTCGTATCTTAACCCTATGCTAATATATGGCCGGGCTGTTCATTATACATTTGCCGGGTAAACATTAGTATTTACTCCATGAATTCGAGAAGAGATTTTTTAAAGAAGGCAGCCCTGCTATCGGGCGGTGCGGCTGTGGTAAATATGCTGCCTCCGGTTATTCAGCGCGCTATGGCTATCAACCCTGCTGTAGGCAGCACCTTTTACGATGCCGAGCATATTGTATTCCTGATGCAGGAGAACCGCTCGTTTGACCACCAGTTGGGTATGTTGCAGGGCGTACGCGGCTTTAACGACCCGCGTGCCATAAACCTGCCCGATAAAAATAAAGTATGGCTGCAAACCACTAAAGGCGGCGATACCTACGGCCCGAGCCGCCTGAATGTAAAGGATACCAAAATTGCCTGGATGGGTTCGCTCCCGCATGGCTGGACCGACCAAACCGATGCCATGAACGGCGGCAAATACGATAAATGGCTGCACGTAAAAATGGCACGCAGCAAAGCTTACAGCGAAATGCCGCTTACCCTGGGCTACGGCGAACGCGAAGACTTTCCGTTTTACTATTCCCTTGCCGATGCCTTTACCGTGTGCGACCAAAATTTTTGCTCGAGCATAACCGGCACACACAGCAACCGCCACTATTGGATGACCGGCACCGTACGCGAAAAAAACACACCCGAAGGCATTGCCCATTTGTGGAACGTAAGCAATTACGAATACCCTGAACTGGAATAGAGCACTTTCCCCGAAAGGCTGGAACAACATGGCGTAAGCTGGAAAGTGTACCAGAACGAAATAACCATGGGCTACGGGCTAAAAGGCGAAGAATCGGACTGGCTGAGCAACTTCGGCACCAACGTGCTGGAATATTATAAGCAGTACAACGTGCGCCTGCACGAGGGCGGCGTAGCCAACCTGCAACTAAAAAAGGAAAGCATTGCCAAACAAATAGCCGAACTGGAAAGCGCTACCGACGAGCGTGCAAAATCGAGGCTGGCAGCGGCCAAAAAAGTACAGGCCAACATAGAAACCGCCATCGCCAAGTACACCAAAGAAAGCTTTGTAAGCCTTTCGCCAACGTCACAAGCGCTTAACACCAAAGCCTTCAGCACCAATATTAAAGACCCGGATTACCATAACCTGGAACTGTTTAAATATACCGACAATGGCACCGAGCGCGAGCTTAACCTGCCCAAAGGCGATATTTTCCACCAGTTTAGAGAGGATGTAAAAAATGGCACCCTGCCAACAGTATCATGGTTGATGCCGCCAGCCAACCTGTCCGACCACCCGGGCGAGCCATGGTTTGGCCCGCAATACGTGAGCGAAGCCATGGAGATATTACTGGATAACCCCGAGACCTGGAAGAAGACCATCTTTATTGTTACTTACGATGAGAACGACGGCTACTTTGACCATGTGCCGCCATACGTAGTGCCCAACCCTTATAAAGCCAATACCGGGAAAGTATCAAAAGGTATCGACCCTAAAATGGACTTCGCCACTAAAGAGCAGCAAACCGACCCATCGGGCAATGGCAGCAGCCTGCGCGAGGGACCTATAGGCTTGGGGTATCGTGTGCCTATGATCATTGCCTCGCCATGGACACGCGGTGGCTTTGTATGTTCGGAAGTATTCGACCATACTTCGTCTATACAATTTGTAGAGCACTTTTTGGCAAAGAAATATGGCAAGCAGGTAACGGAAGAAAACATAACCCAATGGCGCCGTACCATCTGCGGCGACCTTACTTCGGCCTTCCGCCCTTATAACGGCGAGAAGGTTAACCGCCCGGTATTTCTGGATAAAAAAGCCTTTATAGAAGGTATACACCAGGCAAAATTCAAGGATGCCCCCGGCGATTTTAAAAAGCTAAACGCGGATGAATTGGCACAGATAAATACCAATCACCAGTCGTCGCCTTATTTCCCTAAGCAAGAAAAAGGCACGCGCAATGCTTGTGCGCTGCCATATGAATTGTATACCAACAGCCTGTTCGACCATGCTAAAAACACCCTTAACTTAAGCTTTAAGGCAGGCAACAAAGTGTTTGGCGCAAAAGCAACGGGCTCGCCGTTTAGGGTTTACGCCATGAACCCTTACCAGCAGGAAACCCTGCGCGTGTGGGATTACAGCGTAGCGCCGGGCGATACCCTTACCGATGAATGGAAGATCAGTGATTTTGAGAACGGCCAATACCACCTGCGCGTTTACGCCCCTAACGGCTTCTACCGCGAGCTAAAAGGCGACAGTAAAAACCTTTTGGTAAAAGTAAGCTGCAAATACGAAGCAAGCCGCATAAACACCGGCAAACTGACCGGCAACATTGCAGTAACTATTACCAATAGCGATAAAACAGCGCACACCGTTACCCTTGCAGATAACAGCTACAAAACGGGTAGCATCAGCAAAACCATTGCTGCCGGTGCCAGCACAACCATTATTGTAAATCTCAGCAAAAGCCACAACTGGTACGACCATAGCGTACGCGTAAAAGGCTTCGATAATTTTGAAGAGCGTTTTGCAGGACGAGTGGAAACCGGGGCCGCAGGTAAAACGGATCCTTTGATGGGTGGGGTTGTGTAATTATCGGTTTTTAAAAAATCATCCTTCCGCAGGGTCCTTTTGCAAAGAGACCCTGCGGAGACGGGATAGGAATAATATCTCCCGCAGGGTTCTTTTTCAAAGATGCCCCGCGGGAATACCTAAAGTTAGAAAGTACCTATGGCCTCGTCCTGTTAAACGTATAAGCAAAGTTTTCGTCGCCCGGCATCAGGTTGCGGTTTCTGTCGAGGAAAAAGAGGACGTTATCATCGCCTTTTAAGATGTAGATACTCTTCTCTGGCTTGTCGGGGTCCAGTTGATAAACTATGGCATTGGGCCTATCTTTTGTGCCACGGATTATGGCCCATTTACCCTCGCGAGCCGGGTTGCGGTATACGATACCTTCAAAGTGGTAAGTCGTAGGAGCCTTTGTTACCGAATCCTGGTAGAGTATCAGCCGCCATTTTATTTTAAAACATTCGGGGCTAACGGTTATCTGCAATTCTTTTGCCATGCCCTGGCAGGGGCTGCGCCCATCAAATACCCCTACAACAGAAGGGCCGAAAGGCAGTTTTTTAAGCGAGGTGGTTTTCTCGGGAACATTACCTTCCACTTCGGTTTGTGCAAAAAGAATGGCCGGGACCATCCAGATCAATATGATCAAAAATATCTTTTTCATTGTTTTACTCTGTTTAGTGTATAGCTCCATCCTCCGTTGCCTACCATCAGGCTGCCATCGGTATAAAGCAGATGTATGATATCATCATTCATTTTAACGAAACTCAGCACATGGCCTCTACTTTTGGTTACTAATTGGTAAACACCGGCCTCCGGGTTGGCTTTGGAACCTTTTGTTAGTTGCCAATTCCCCTCTACGGAGAATGCTTTGCCACCGCCTATAAAACCGGGGCCCCCCTGTTGTTGCATGCCGTAAACTCCGGTTAGCTTAAACCCGGCGGGCTGCTTTTCCTCGTTGGTATAAAGTACCAATTGCCAGCTTACCCGCTCGCAATCGGCGCCGGAGGCTATCCCCAATATTGGCTTTATATAATTGCCGCAGGGGCTGTTGCCTTTATACGTTTCGGATGTGGACATCTCCACCGTAGGGCTTTTTAACGCCATAAGCAAACACAAGCCTGCAGCGGCGATGAGTAACAGGGTAAGTTGATGCCTTTTCATAAGGGAACGGGCTTTGTAATTGGTTAGATGAATTTACGGCAAAATGGCTTGAATAAAAAAGATGATTGGGGTAAAAGTAGAGGAACGGAAAGGAAAGTAGATGAATGGTAATTATCAAGTGTTGGTAGCACCCGAACCTCAATTCAGCCTCAACTTCAAATCACCGGAATATCCATCATTATACTCATTTAGTAAAAATAACTAAATAAAATATTCCATTTATATATGCCCGAAAAAAGGTATTTTGGCTGGGGCATTTATCTCAACTAATCACATCTCTTTTAACCATGTTTAATCCTAAAAAACTTTTAAAAGCATTGCCTGCTTTTTTACTAATAACAGCAAGCGGTACCGCCTCGTATGCACAATCGGCTAAAAAGCCCGAGGATAACCGTTTTACCAAAGTTGTGCTGGCACAAGGCGTGCAAGAGCCTATGCAATTCCAGATCATGAAAGACGGACGCGTTATTTATGCCGAACGCAAAGGCAAAATAAAATTATACACCCCCGCTACCAACAAGATAACCGTTATTGGCGATTTTGCCGTGAGCACCAAATACGTAAATAAGAAAGGCGAAGTAAGCGAGGGCGAAGACGGTATGCAAGGCATTATTTTAGACCCTGATTATGATACCAACCACTGGATATATATTTACTACGCTCCCGTAGGCGATGTTGCCAAAAACACGCTGGAACGCTACACCTGGCTGGGCAAAGAGATTTTGCTGAACACCAAAAAAACTATACTTGATGTACCCACCCAGCGCGAAGAGTGCTGCCACGTAGGGGGCGGTATGCTGTTCGACAAAGATAAGAACCTGTACCTGAGCACGGGCGACAACACCTTCTCGCGCGCCAGCGATGGTTTCACTCCGTTGGATGAGCGCCCGGGCATGTCGCCGGAAGATTCGCAAAAATCATCGGGTAATACAAACGACCTGCGTGGTAAGATACTGCGCATACACCCGCAAGCCGATGGTAGCTATACCATACCTGCAGGCAACCTGTTCGCGCCGGGTACGCCCAAAACCAAGCCCGAAATTTATACCATGGGTAACCGTAACCCATGGCGTTTAACTATTGATAGCAAAACTGGCTGGCTTTACTGGGGCGAGGTTGGCCCCGATGGCTCGCAGGATAATATGGAGAAACGCGGCCCGCAATCGTACGATGAGTTTAACCAGGCCAAAAAGCCGGGCAACTACGGCTGGCCATATTTTGTTGGCGATAACAAAGCTTATCGTAAATATGATTTCGCCACCAAGCAATCGGGCGATTTCTTTAACGCTGCGCATCCCGAAAACCATTCACCAAACAATACCGGAAACATCGAACTGCCACCCGCTACGCCTGCCTTTATTTGGTATGCAAAAGGCGTGAGCAAAGAGTTCCCGCTGATGGAGACTGGTGGTAACAGTGCCGTGGGTGGCCCCATTTTCCGTAAAGAGGATTTTAAAAATGCCAAACGCCCCTTCCCCGATTATTATGAAGGCAAATGGCTGATAACCGATTGGGTACGCGGCTGGATAAATGTGGTAGATATAGACGACGACGGCAATTACAAATCGATGGAGCGCTTTTTGCCCGAGTTGCACCTGCGTGGACCCATTGATATGAAGTTTGGCCCCGAAGGCGACCTGTATGTATTGGAATATGGTAACGGCTATTTCAACAATAACCCCGAAGCTGAACTGATCCGCATAGAATATAACGGCGGTAACCGTAAGCCACAGGTACAGGCATCGGCCAGCAAAACTGCCGGCGCTACCCCGCTTAAGGTCGACCTATCATCGGCAGGTACCAAAGATTTTGACGATGACGACATTCTCTCTTACCAATGGACGATAACAAAAGGCGGCAAGCCATTTAAAACTACCAAAGAAGAAAACCCAAGCTTAACCTTTACCTCGCCCGGCGTGTATAAGGCAACCCTTACCGTTACCGATTTAAAGGGTGCTAAAAACAGTACTTCGGTTACCGTGAAAGCAGGTAACGAGCCGCCTGTTGTTGCCGTTACGCTTACTAAGGGCAACAGTAGCTTTTTCTTCCCCGGCAATACTGTTGCTTATAAGGTTAGTGTAACAGACAAGGAAGACGGCAGCCTGGCCAATAAACGTATTTCGCCATCGCTGGTATCGGTAAGTGCTAACTATCTTTCGGAAGGGTATAACATGACGGCCATTGCCCAAAAGCAGCAGGGTGTTGATGCTACGGCCAAATACGCCGCCGGCATAGCGCTGATAGCCAAAAGCGATTGCAGAGCATGCCACGCGGTAAACAAAAAAGTGCTTGGCCCATCGTTCATCGAGGTTGCAAAAAAATATAAGAACGATGCATCGGCAGTGGCCAACCTGGGCAAGAAAATTAAAAACGGTGGCTCGGGCACCTGGGGCCATGCCGAGATGCCCGCCCACCCTGCTTTAACCAATAACGAGCTGGGCAGCATTGTACGCTATATTTTAAGTACAGCAACGCCGCAAAAAGTGCAAAAAACAATGCCGGTAAGCGGTAGTTACGTTACAACGGTACCAAAAGGCGATAACGATAACGGCAGCTTTATTTTCCGCGCAGCTTATACCGATAAGGGCACCCCATCTGCTGCTGCCATAAGCGGCGAGAATATCTTAGTATTGCGCGGACCGGTGCTGGATGTATCGCAGGCGAGCGCCGCAAGCGACATGAACTTTAACCGCGACAGCACCATCGCCGTTGTTAAAAAGGCAGGCGCCTACTTCAAGTTCGCTCAAACCGACCTTACTGACATCAAAAACATCGAACTAAAGCTATCTAAACGCAGCAGCGGCACCGATGCACCGGGTACTATAGAACTACACTCGGGCGCACCTGACGGTAAGTTATTGGGTAGCTTCTCGGGCAGTTTTATAGGGCTTGATAATGTGAAAGTACCGGTAACTACTCCGCAAGGTAAAGACGACCTTTATTTAGTATTCACCGGCACACCGGCAAGGGTTGCGGGGATAAAGTTTAGTAATCAATAGCGATTAAAAAACTGCTATTGTGAACAGCCGGGAGTTAAAACTTTCGGCTTTTCTTTTTTGCACATGGCTACGAGTTAAACCCAAATGAAATTTTTCAAACGTATGCCGATGCTGTTAATCAACTCCGCACAACTCGAGTCCATACAAATCCCTATCTTGCTCTTGTCAAAAAGAACACTCTTTACGCATGAACTTCCTCAAAAACCTTTTCAACAAAAAAGATAAACCGATAAAAACCTACCACGAATTTTGGGAATGGTTTGTAGCTAACGAGCGCAAGTTTTTTGCAGCGGTTCAAAAACGCGATGCCATAGAGGCAGAGTTCTTTAACGCGCTATCAGCCAAACTGGGCGAATTACGTAGTGGCTACTTTTACCTTGCAGGCATGCCATCCGAAGATTTGGTTGACCTTACATTTACCGCTGATGGCAACATCAAAAACATGGTGTTTGTGGAAGAATTGGTAAACGCCGCTCCCCGGATAGAAGGCTGGGAGTTTACCGCGCTAAAACCTCCCATTGATGATATTGGCGGTATGTACATATCAATGGGCGGCGAAAAGTTCTCGTCGGAGAATATTTTCTTTTATGCTGATGACGATGCCGACTGCCCCGATGAGATAAATATTAAAGTGGTGCACGCCGACATGGACGAGAACAATAAAGACACAATCATTAACGGCACATACATCTTCCTGGATAATTTTTTAGGCGAATTGCGCTTTGCCACCACAGTAGATAACCTTACTGTTATAGGCAAGGTCGATGCAGAGCAGGAGTTGGTGCCGATAGAAAAGCTGAAGACCTTTCTTATTTGGCGCGAAAAGGAATTTATTGAGAAGTACGAGGGCGTAAGGCACGATACTGAGCAGGATACGTATTCGGCATTGGAGGCTACTTTGGAGAACGGTAATCCGCTGGTGGCCATAATCAATACCGATCTGCTTAGGTGGGACGCCCGTGCATCGCACCCTTGGGTTGCCGCTATGGAGATAAAATACAACGGGCAAAACAATAACGGCATGCCCGATAACCCTACTTACCAGCTGCTTAACCAGATTGAAGAAGGGATAATGGCAGAATTGAAAGACATTGATGGCTACCTGAACATTGGCCGCCAAACCGCCGACAACAGCCGCGAAGTTTACTTTGCCTGTAAAGATTTCCGCAAGCCATCGAAAGTGCTTGATGCCGTTGTACAGCAATATGCCGGCAAACTGGCCATCAGCTTCGATATTTACAAGGATAAGTACTGGCAAACGTTCAACCGCTTTATGCCTTAAGCTTGTTAGCGAAATGTAAAAGCCCGTATGTTTTATGGCATGCGAGCTTTTAATTTTAAAGTGTCAGAACTTTGGTTCACTTAAATTTCAGTGAGCAATATCATATTGCTTTCCAATTCACCCCACATGCTAAACCTTAGGCCCTGGTTCATTAATTCGTCGCCGGTAAGCACCTGCCCGTCGTAATCTTGCAGGCGGGTATAGTTGGTTTTGTTTAGTTCGGTAAT
Organism: Mucilaginibacter pedocola; assembly: GCF_002013915.1. Taxonomy (GTDB): domain Bacteria; phylum Bacteroidota; class Bacteroidia; order Sphingobacteriales; family Sphingobacteriaceae; genus Mucilaginibacter; species Mucilaginibacter pedocola. The sequence goes on along the minus strand of NZ_MBTF01000037.1, from coordinate 255,965 downwards.
CTTATACTTCGCGCCGGGTTTTAAACCTTTCAGGCGTACTACTTGATCGTTCCCGTAAGGATTGCGCTTCATCAGGTAATTAAAAACAATTGCACGCTGCCCGTTCTCGCTTACATACATTTGCGATACCCTATCGGAGTTATAGGGCGAAAGCAGGCGGTAAAGGTCGCCCTGTAATATAACATCGCGGATGCCCTTGTAGGTTTCAATCGCCTTTTGAGCAAATGCCTTTTCATCGGCATTCATGTGCGATGGCAGCATATCCATCCCCAGCTTGCCCGCTATGGCCACATCAAACCTGAATTTCAATGATGATGACTGGTTGGTTACATGCGCCGCCATACCTACCGACGGGAAGAAGTAAGAAAGCCCCCATTGTATACGCACCCTATCCACCGGGTTGGTATTATCGCTCGGCCAATACTCGTTAAAGTAGCGCATGCTGCCATAATCCATCCGCCCTCCCCCACTGGCGCAGAGCATCAGCGCCACATCGGGAAATTTAGCCTTAAACTTTTTCATGATATCAAGCAAAGCATTCGAGTAATCGATATAAAGGTTTGCCTGCCTATCTTTCGGTAGATAAGAAGAACCGGCGTTGCTTAGGTACCGGTTACAATCCCACTTTAGGTAACTGATGCCTTTATTATCGGTAACCAATTTCTCCAGCAATGTGCTTATATAGTCCTGCACCTTCGGATTGGTAAGGTCCAGTATCATTTGATTGCGTTGCAGATCTAAAGCCCTGTTCGGTGCGGTCAACACCCAATCGGGATGCTTCTCGTATAATTCGCTTTTGGGGTTTACCATTTCGGGCTCTACCCATAGGCCAAACTTCATGTTGTTATCGCGGCATTGTTGCGCCAAAAACTCCAGTCCGTGGGGTAGTTTGGCTTTGTTCACCTGCCAATCGCCGAGCCCGGCCTGGTCGGTATTGCGGGGGTATTTATTACCGAACCATCCATCGTCTAACAAAAACAGTTCGTAGCCCATGGCACCGGCCTCCTTAATAATACTGCTCAGCTTTTCCTCATTAAAATCAAAAGTGGTGGCCTCCCAATTGTTAAACAAAACCTCCCGTTTACCCGTACCATCGGCAATGCCGTATTGCCGCGCCCAGTGGTGAAACCTGCGGGTTACCTCGCCGGCACCATTCGTACTAAAAGTATAAAGCAACGATGGCAACGTGAGTTTTTTGCCTGCGGCAAGCACATAGGCCGAAGCATAGGGGTTTATCCCTGCCGATACCTGCAGGCTCTTCCGGTCATCAACATTAAAGGCGAACTGCCAGTTGCCTGGCCATGCCAGCGCCCCGCCAATAACGGTGCCTTTATCTTCATCGAGGCGCTCGTCCAGGCTCAGCAGAAACTCGGGGCTGGAGTGCTGGCTTGTGCGCACACCAAGTTTCGAATCTACTACCTTGGTGCCTGCCAGCAATTCGTCTTCGTTTAAGTTATATTCGTTGGTCCAGTTGCCGGTGTAGGTGGTAGCGTAATAATGCTCGTTCTTAAAAGCAAGGCTTGCCGATGCAGCCTCATGCAGCGTTATAGCGCCTTTTTCAGCATTACTTACCTCTACCCACTGCTCAATTATATTTTCCTGTTTATAGGTTTTGTAGCAAATGCTAACGTTCAGCGGGTAAAAGCTATCGCGCAGCCTGACGGTTGTAAGGGTAGAGTTGTCGTTCAGCTTTACAGAGTCCAGCCCCGCAAAAACAAGCTCGGTAGTGGCATTGCCATCGTTATGGGTTATACGCAGTGCGCTGTATTCTACATTCACCCCAAAGTTTGGGTAAGCATCAGTTGATGTTTTAAAGGCAGCGGTGCCATTTACGTTTATGTTTTTACCGTAATAATATTGCTTTAGTTTTTGGCCATCTACACCAAGCAGCAGCAAATTATCCTTAGTTGCAATTTTAATGAGCTTTGGGCTTTGGCCGAATGCGTGGCAGACAACTGAGGTTATTAATAATGAGCAGAAAATTACTCTAAGGTAGCAAGCTGGTGATATCATATCAGGTTGATGGTGTTATTGGCCTGTAAACTTAAGCCTAACCATCAACCTAAAAAATGGACTTATTAGTAACTAACGATGGATTATTATACGATTGTTTTAAAACGAAACGCCCAATTGCAGGCCCGTGCCTATTGAAGAGGGCAAACCATTGCCGAACCTAACGGGAATAGGCACCGAAACAAACATGGCGGCATCTTTACCCTTAATGAGCCTTTGGTTAAATACAGGCGTAAAACCAAAGCGCCCGTTGGTTTCAAAAGCCATACGGCCTATAAAGGTGAAGCCTTGCTTAAACCGAAACATGGCACCGGGATGGAACAGCACACTGTTTACCTTAGTGATATTTTTCTCGCTGCGGATGTTGGGTGCTACCTCAAAGCTAACCCCAAAACTATCGCTTTTGAGCAAGTTTAGCCCGAAGGGAAAGCCAATACTATACCCGCCCGAAAAACTGCTGCTAAAGCCGTTGCTGTTCCAATTGCCAACGGGCTGCACTACGCTAAAATACCCCGTTACTTTTGGATAAGCAGGCGGGGGTTGCGCGCTGCCCGATTCGGCGAACACAATGATGGCCGCAATGATCAGTAAAATAACATAGATCAGTTTTTCTCTATTCTCTTTTCCAAGGTTTTTGCTTTGATCTGCCACAGCGTTAATATTATTGGGGCAATAATACCGGCTACTAAAACCCTAAAATTGTACGCTGTTAACCTTTTGTACTCTTTTTACTTTTAAGCGCATTTTTTCGATATGCCAACGGTGTTTCGCCGGTTTGTTGTTTAAAGATGCGGTTGAAGTGGCTTTGGTCCGAAAAGCCGGTGAGGTACGCTATCTCGGTAAGCGGATAGGCGGTGGTTGTTATCAGTTCCTTCGCTCTATCTATACGCAGTTTGCGCACATACTCGCCGAACGACATATTATCAAAGTACTTAGAAAACTCCCGCGACAGGTACGAGGGGTTTATCTCCAACTCGGTAGAAACCTCCTGCAGGCTAAACTGCATAGTGGTATCCAACTGGTCCTGTATCAGGTTTTTTAGTTCTGTAGCCCATTCGGGTGCCTTTTTAGCCTTGCTCTCTTTCAGGAATTTATGGTAAACATCGCGCAGCAAAAATTCCGCTGGAGTTTGCACATGCTTATCACGATAAAGGTGTTTGGCCCAGGTGTAAAGCCCGTCGTATACGGTCATGCCCAGCGCAAGCAGTTCGTGGTCGTCGACAATATTATGCGATAACCCAAGGAAAAGCGCCGATAGCCCGGCTGACTGTGGTGCAAAATCGTGCCTGTCGGTATCGGCTCCGCGCACTATAGCGGCAATACGCTGCAGAGCGGGTTCTTTCAGGTTATGTTTTTTCAGGAAGTAGTCAAAGGTACATTGGTCATCATAGTGGCTATATTCTATCCCCGGCAGGTCGAATGGGATGGCGCCTATTTCCGCAGCACGGGCTATAACTTCGTCTGCGGGCACGTATATAATTTCGGCATCGGGGTCAATAAACCGTTTAATAAGCCATGGGCATGCAATGCGGTCTATTTTGGGGCGGCTGCGGGTTATCCACTTGGTTGTTTCCACGCTATAAATATAACAAGCAACATTGGGCCGCAAAAGCGATCAGGCCGTTTTAATCGGCGGCTCGGGCGGCGTTTTATCTCCTTTAGGCTTATTCTCCGCTGCAGGCTTTTCGGCTTCTTTTTCCTTGTCCAGTTCGCGGTAAGCCTCGGGGATCCATTCGGGGCGTATTTTAGGCGGCTTATTCATATATATTGTTATTTATCAAATTTAATTACCGGTATTATAAAAACAGACAGTTTACTCAATATCAAATAATAAAACTACCTGTTGTGATATTAAATAATATTACATTAACTTAGCTATCAGCAAATTATATCACTAACCCTTAAAGCTTTACCGTTATGCCAAACCATCTGTCAGTATTAGGGATCATCCACACCGCAATAAGTATTATAGCCTTATTTTTTGGCTTTTATGCCTCTTTCAGGTTCGGTAAAATAACGCCCCTTAAAGGTGCAGGCAAATGGTATACCATTACTACCATACTTACCTGCATTACCGGGCTGCCTATCATGAAAACGGGGCATTTCACCGGAGCGCACGGCTTAGCCATTATGATATTAATTTTGATACCTATTGCTATTTACGCCAAATCGGTAAAGTTATTTGGGCCAATTACCAAATATGTAGAAACGGTAGTAATGTCCGGCACCTTATTTTTCTCAATGATCCCCGCCGTTGTAGAAACCTTAACCCGCCTGCCCATATCATCCCCCATTGCAAAAAGCCCCGATTCAGATATTATTAAATCGTGCCTGGTTATACTTATAGTAGGCTTTGTTACAAGTGTTACCTTCCAGGTACGTAAGATCACCGATGCAGGCGAGGCTATAGAGGCAGTTAAGTAGGAGCTTAGCCCCCATTACCTGTTCCAGATGCCTGTTGCTTTATTAGCCATAATAAGGCTGCATTGCGTGGTAATAAATATATTGGTAATAAGCATTACAATAATATTGGCCAGCACGGTACCCTCCACACCGGCCCATTTTATCAGGAATACAGACAGGGGTATATTAACAATACCCGTTGCAATAACCAGTATTAGTTGTACCCGCAGCTTGCCAACGCCATTAAGCAGGTAGGCATGTATCACCATCCAGGCTTGCAGTATGGTGTAAACCGCCATACTTGCCGATAACAGGAAAGGCACATCGGTATCCTTACCTATCCAAAGCTTGTATACCACACCCGAGCATATTAGCATTACCGCTGCTACGCCTACAGCAGCCAACCAAAACTTGCGAAGCTTTTTTACGGAGCCGCGTATCCAGGCAAAATCGTGCCGGGCGTAGGCATCGGTAAAGGCGCTCCAGTAAGGTGTAATGATGATATAGAAAGCTATACTAATGATAGAGAAATACTTAAAGGCTATATTAAAGGTAGTAACATCCTGCGGCCCCAATATGCGGGTAATAACTACGTTATCGGTTTCGTAAAGCACCAGCGCGCCTATTTGTATAAAAAAGAAAGCGCTGCTTACCGTCATCAGGCTTTTGGCGTTTTTGAAGTAAACATCTTTAAACCGGGGTACAAGTTTTTTTAAACTCGTAGCAAACAGGTAAATATTGGCAATAAGCAACACCAGCACCGGTGCACCCGAGGCTATCAGCACCAGCAAATACAAATTGCCTTTGGTAAATAACGATAGCACCCATATAAGCACGTAAGTTAATGCCTGCCCAAGCAATGCAATAAGCGATGCTTTAAACGGCTGTTGGGTAGCATTTAAAATGCTGTTTACCGGCTGCAAAACAAATTGGATACAGAAAGATGCCAGCGTTACAACCAACACGGGCCAAAGATTGTACTGCACGGTTGGCGGCACACGCAGCAGCCAGTTCCAGTTAAAAAACAAGCCGACCGTATAAAACACTACAAACACCCCGGCAGCTATGCAGCACAGTAAAGCATAAGTGGTGCTAACATCGCGGTGTACAGCATCATCATCGCCAATGGCCAGCGCATGAGCCAATTTATTACGCAGGCCATTGCTAAGCCCTATGTCGAAAGTGTTTATCCAGGCCACTAACGACGCTATGGTTACCCAAAGCCCGTATTGCACATCGTTTAAATAATGAATAGTGAGCGGCAGCAGCATAAAACCTATAAGCACGCTTAGCCCCCGTATTAAAAAAGTATAAATAATATTCTTTTTAACCTGCTTGCTGCGTTGAGTGCCGCCGGCCCAAAATGCCTGTAGTTTGGTTTTAATGAGAGAGAGCATTTGGTATCAGTTATGCTTTATAGGGGTTAAAATAAAACTGCAGTATGGGGGCACTCTGCAAATTTATACAAAGCGATTGCATTGTGGCAATTATAAGGGACTTACTTAACGCTCAATATATCGCGCGGCAATATCGTCGAATCTATTTTAGCATTCAGCTGGTTGGTTTCCCAGCCCTGCACTTTGCCGCAGTTGCCATTGTTCCAGCTATGGTTGGGTTGTCCGTTTGCTTTGGTAAAGTTTACGCGGTTACCGCTTATGGTATTTAGTTCGCAGCCCAGTTTGCTTTGGTTCCATATATACAGCCCCACGTTGGTAAAAGGCTGCTGTTTGCCGTAAATGCTATTATTGATAATGGTGATATGATTACCGCCTGCAATGGCCATACCATATTGGCCGGGGTTTACCAATATATTGTCTTTAGCAATAATATAAGCGCCGCCATTGTCGCCCAGCATAATGCCACCACCAATAGTGCTGGGGCCACCGCCGCGTATGCGGTTACCAATAACTTCTATAGGGCTAACGGCCGTACCGCTACTTTTAAAAACATTAATAGCATCCTCGGGCGCGCTTTGCCCGGGCAGGTTTTCGCCGCTGTTATGGTTTATTTTATTACCTGCACCGGTAACTTCGTCAAACTGCACAAACTGCCCGCGCGGAAATGGCCCCTGTATATTTTTAAAGCGGTTGTGGCTAACGTTTACCTGCTTGCACTCTACGGCATAAACGCCCGAGGCCAGGTTTTCAAAGTAGCAATCAACCACCTTTACATTGCGGCTGCTTAGTATAATAACGCCATTTTTTTTTGAGGCTCTAAAGCGGCAGTTTTTGACGGTAATGTTGCGGCAGTTGTTCAGTTCAATACAATCAAGCGTATCGCCGGCTATATCAAGCCCGCTTATCACTTTATCGTGCTGGCCAACAAGCTTCAGCGGCTTTGAAGGGGTATAGCCTGTTTGTGTTTTACCCTGCCTGCAGGCTGCCAAGCCACCCGACAGGCAAAATATTATAGATAAAAACAGTATAGGCCTTAAATACATAATGGCTTTTTGCATTAGGGTAAGGTAGCTATAAAACCCGGAATGTAAAAACAGACGTTAAATTAGGGAGATTATTAGGGATAGTGACAGGCCGTTTGGGGGAACGAGCCTTTGTTTTAAAATACCTCTACGGGTTGCCGCGTTTAGTCGGCCATTTGTTTTTGCCCGTTAAAAACCAAGCGAAGTTTTTCTCTGAAAACCACATAAATAAATACAGGCCCGTATAACAGGTAACGGCGCCATAAATGGTTTGGCTCGTGCAAAAGGCGGATGAACCACTCCAGGCCAAGGTTTATCCAAAACTTGCTCGGGCGTTTTACAGTTTCGGCATAAAAATCAAAAACAGCACCTATCGAACATATAATTTGGGCGTTCAGCTTATGCTTGTGTTCAAAAACCCATTTCTCTTGTTTAGGGGCTGTCATGCCCACAAAAAGCGCATCAGGGTTAAACTTGTTAATACTCTCAATCATGGCAGCATTATCGGCATCGTTAAATTTGGCTTTAAACGGCGGCGAGTAAGTATCTACCTCAATATTGGGGTACTCTATAGCAAGGCGTTTTTTAATACCCAACAAGGTTTCTTCAGATGAGCCTAAATAAAATACCCTGCCTCCTGTTTTACTTATCTGTTTAAGCAGATAGGTATGCATATCGGCCCCGGCAATCTTTTTTATTTTTTCCCGCTTCAAAATTTTAGCTGCCCCAACAATTCCTATCCCATCAGGTATCAGCAAATCCGATTCAATGAGCGCCCGTTTATAAAAAGCGTCTTTCTCGGCAATAATGTAGCAATACTGGTTTAGGGTATTAATTACGCACTGGGTACCGTAGTTAATGTCAAATTCATCTAAGCTTGAGGTAAAAATTGAATAGTCGAATAATTTTAAAGTTTGGTATTTATCCATTTTGCTTTAAAAAGTAAAAAAACTTATGCGCGCTGAAGTATACATACCTCTCTTAATAACATATCTGCTAAACATAGAAAAAATGTTCTACATATTGCCAATTAAATTATACAAATGCAGGCCGGGTAGGCTTGCTCGCCCGGCAAATAAAAATAATGCATAAATAATTAGGCATACATTAAATTTAGCGGACAACACGGGGGTTAAAATTATGAATTTTATAACAAAAATAAATTTCCATTTTAAAATTGATATCCGCCAAACCCAATAAACTCAGGAACAAAGATTTACAATATTATGTATTTATAGCCTAAGTATTGCAACAAATTAGTATAAAAATGTAATACTTACGCCACAACCTACCCGCAGGCCATAAATTTAACTGTTGCCATGGGTTTGTTGTATATACGTTAACCAATTTACCATGGTTTTAGGGTCGTAATGGTCCGTAAGCCCGCCTTTGGAATCAATATCCGGGTGCAACATTACTTCCACCGTCCCCTTAACGCCTTGTTCCCCGCCCCTGCCCAAAAAATATTCAACCGTGTGGAAATGCTCCGTATAGGCGAGATTGCCCGCAGCAAACCTGCTGTTGATATAAAGCCTGTACCAATATTTAAGGAAACTTCCTTCGCGATAGGTTTGTGCCAGCCTTATTTTGAGTTTGTATTGTTTAGCAACTGCTAAAAAAAGCGCGTACATACCTGGCAACGTATGCAGATGGTAGTGCGAATCGATGTGCGTTAGCTGCACACCTGAGGCAAGCGCTTTATTTACCTGTGCGCTTATTTCGGCAAGCAGCGCCGCTTTTTGGCTGCTGCTGTAAAAATTAGAGGCTCTGCCGGTTTTCTGCAGGTCCCACTCGCCGGCGCTGTTTAAAAACTCCCTGCCTACGTTTGTTAGAGGCAACCCTTCGGCCATATTAATATGTGCGCCAATATTTTTTATAAATACATTATCATGCGCCATTTGCACCGCCTCGGCAAAGCCGGGCATATTGCTCATAAGCGATGTACTATTAATATACCCGTTTTCGAAACATTGCAATATGGCTTTATTAACCGATGGCCTTATTCCAAAATCGTCGGCATTGGCCAAAATATTACCCGCAAGAAGCATGTGTTTTTATGTTTTAGTATAAAAAATCCAAGACGGCTCAAAATTCGTTTAAAATTAAAAATTCATAACCATATACATGAATATACTATAATTTATGCAAAAATTATCTTTTAAAATTCATCTTTTCATATTTTTTATTATTTTCGCAAGAATTAAAATCAACAGCATAACAAGATTATGTGCAAAAAAAGAGCGTTAGTTTTAATACGAAAGTATTTGTACTTTTCAACTTTAAAACACACCCGTTCTTTTAACTACCCCCCTAAAGTTGCCCATACTAACGTATTTGATTTGCTATTTTATAATAAAAACGTAATTCACGCTACCTGCCTTATGATTCTTATTTCCCGCTACGGTTCAAACCTTTTGTTAACTTATTAAATATGAAATTGAAACACCTATTAACGTATTGTACACTCGTATTAATTGTAATTAGCTTTTCATGTACCCCGTACAAAAACATTCCTTATTTTCAGGACCTGAGACGCGACACCATCACAACTGAAGATATTACCAACTTCACCCCGGTTACCATACAACCCGGCGACCAGTTGGGCTTACACGTTACCAGCCTGAACTACGAGGCTAACTCAATTTTCAATTATAACTTAGAAAGGCAAATGGGCGGCGGTAACCTCGACCGTTCTGAACAAAACGCCGTTATAGGCTACTTTGTTGACCCTGAAGGCAACATTAAACTACCGTTGATAGGTTTGGTAAAAGCACAAGGCCTCACCACCAGCCAACTTGCCCGCATACTGGAAGAAAAAATGCTGCCTTACCTGAGCAAACCAAACGTAAATATACGCTACCAAAACTTCAAGGTATCGGTACTGGGTGATGTACGTAGCCCCAACACCTTTACCATCATGAACGAAAGGACCACCATATCAGAAGTTTTAAGCTTAGCAGGCGACTTAAACATAACCGGTATACGCAACGTAATGCTTGTGCGCGAACTTGACGGCAAACGCCAGTACATCCCGCTTGACCTTACCTCTAAAAACATATTCAGTTCGCCATATTACTACGTAAAGAAAAACGATGTTATTTACGTTCAGCCGAACGAACAAAGAGCAGCAAATGATGGCTCTACCTTCCAGCGAGCAAGTTTAGTAATTTCAGTTTTATCAATTATTGCTGTCCTTTTAACCAGATAATTAATTCGTATGAGCAAGCAAAATACTCAGATCACCACCTTTACGCTACCTTCAGAAAGCTCCACGGGCAGCGGCGGGGCAAACCTTGTAAAGAAATACACTTTCCACTGGCCATTATTTGTGCTATCGGTTATATTGTTTTTCGTTTTGGCTTTCTTTTACCTAAAAGTTACCAAACCTACCTACCCTATATATGCTACCATACAATTTAAAGGGCCAACCAGCTCTGATGGTACTGTAATTAATAAATCGGGCCAGGATGCAACTTTAGACCCTATAAGCACACCTGTTATTGTTGAAAACGAAATAGAGGTGATGCAGTCTAAAAAAATTATGTACAAGGTTGTTACTGACCTGCAGCTTTGGGTTAATTATACCCTAACCAGCGGCGATGAAAAACAAGACCTTTACAAAAAGAGCCCGGTAAAATTCAGGTATATTAAAGCAGGCGCCTCTTTGGGTACAGGCGTTAACCTGGAAATAACTATAAAAGACAATAATACCTACACGCTTACCGACGACGAAAACGGCGACAAAGATTACAAATTTGGCGCTCCTGTGCGTACTGACGATCTTGGCACCTGGACATTGGATAAAACCAGCGAGATTGCCAACTATAAAGACGCTGTTATTGCTATTAAAGTGGGCGACCCCGACCAGGTAACCGACGACCTGCAAAGCAAAATTAAAGTAGAATTGGAGAACAAAGATGCTCCTTTTGTAAACCTGAGTACATCAGACCTGGTTCCGGAACGCGGTAAAGACATCCTGAACTCGCTGATGGCGCAGTATAAAGATGATGCCATGAACTCTAAAAACAAGGATGCTCAAAAAGCTATCGACTTTATAAATGTAAGGCTCGACTCGCTTGACCGCGACCTTGATATAGACGAAACTGCAATCCAAAACTTCAAAAGCAGCGAGGCCATGACAGATATTGCTTCGCAAAGCCAGGGTTTTAGGGATATTAGCCAGGCCAATATTAAAGCCAATAACGAGGCAGATATACAGCTAAACATTTTGGAGGACCTGGAAAGAACCATGAATAACCCCAAAAATGCAGATGCCCTACCGCCAACCAGCGCGCACCTTGAAGACCCAAGCCTGATGGATTTGTACGAAAAGCTTGCTGTAGTACAAATGAAAAAGCAGGAGATGTTGTCTACATTGCCACCAACCAGCCCCCTGTTCGACCCGGTAAATGATCAATTGGCCGGGCTGAAGAAAGACTTCCGCGATAAAATAACTGCCCTTAAAGCTTCGCAATACGCAATTAAAGCACAAACAGCAAAATTCCAGGCGGGTATACAGGCAGGTTTAAAGAAAATCCCTCAACAGGATAAAGCTTACACCGCAATGAAGCGTAAGCAGGAAAGTAAGGAAAAAATTTACACTTTCCTGTTAGAGAAACGCGAGTCGATTTCGTTAAGATATGCCTCTACGGTATCTGATTCGGAAATTGTGGATGATGCGCATGCCGCCAAAGCTAAATGGCCAAAACCGGCTATCGTATATGTAATTGCCTTACTATTTGGCCTTGCCGCACCGGTTGGCTTGTTATATGCCCGCGAAGGCCTTAACGAACGCATCAGCACCCGTAAACAAATTGAAGATGCGGTTAAAGTACCTATCCTCGGCGAGCTTTCGTACCAGGAAGATACTACCCCTATTGTGGTTACCCAGGGCCGCGGCAAGTTTGCAATTGGCGAGCAATTCCGCGTGTTGCGTACCAACTTATCGCACCTGCATGGTAATAGCGATAAGGGCCGCGTAACATTGTTTACATCAAGTATTGGTAGCGAGGGTAAGAGTTTCGTTAGCTCTAACCTTGCTGTAACGCTTGCATACGCAGGCAGGAAAACCATCATCCTGGAGATGGACTTGCGTAAGCCAAAAATTTCGGGTGTGTTTGGCCTATCGCCGGAGCACCGCGGTATTAGCGATTACCTGGTAGAAACACACACCGACCTGAGCAAACTGATACAGCCATCGGGCATACCGGGCCTTGATGTATTAGGTTGCGGCCCTATACAGCCAAACCCATCAGAGTTGCTTGAGAAAGATGTGCTTGATAAACTGATAAACACACTTAGGGAAACCTATGACGACGTGTTGATCGACTCGCCGCCAATTCACCTCGTAACAGATTCATACATTATTGCACGTACAGCACACGCGGTTGTTTACATGATACGCCAGGGCCATACGCTTAAAGATGAGCTTGAATTTATTAACGATGTTGATAACGCACAAAGGTTCCCTAAATATACCTTGGTATTTAACGGTATTAAACGCGATACATTCAACTACGGTTATGGTTATACCAACAGCTACTACAGCTCTTACAATACCTACACCGATAAAGAAAAAGAAACCCTGGGTTCTAAATTCAGGACTTTCTTAAGAAGATTCTAATATGATTAAGCCCTTTATGGGGCCAGTATTACCAAATTGATACGGCAGGCTGTATCAATTTGGTAATTTTAAAATTTCGGGCCAATAAACTTTGTTACCTTTCAACCAAAGTTTGTTGAGCTTAAAACAGGTTTAGCGTAATATTTAACACAATGGCCAAAAAAATTACTAAAATTTGCTGTATTGGTGCAGGCTACGTTGGTGGGCCCACAATGGCAGTTATTGCACAAAAGTGCCCCGGTATACAAGTTACCGTTGTTGATTTGAACCAGGCGCGTATTGCTGCCTGGAACGACCCCGATACCGAAAATATCCCCGTATACGAACCCGGGCTTTCTGCCGTAGTAGCCGAAGCGCGCGGCCGCAACTTGTTTTTCTCTACCAATGTAGACGAAGCAATTGCCGAAGCCGAAATGATATTTATATCGGTAAATACCCCTACCAAAACCTACGGTACCGGTAAAGGTATGGCTGCCGACTTAAAGTACATTGAGCTTTGCGCACGCCAGATAGCACGTGTATCAAAAACAGATAAAATAATTGTCGAAAAATCTACCCTGCCTGTACGTACCGCCGAGGCTGTAAAAAGCATCCTGCAAAACACGGGTAACAACGTACAATTCCAGATACTATCAAACCCCGAGTTTTTGGCAGAAGGTACAGCAGTGGAAGACCTTCATGCGCCCGACAGGATATTGATAGGTGGCGACCCTACCGAAGAAGGCCAGGAAGCATTGCAAGCCTTAGTTGATGTTTATGCAAATTGGGTACCGCGCGAAAAGATACTTACCACCAACCTATGGTCATCGGAGTTATCAAAACTTACGGCCAATGCGTTTTTAGCGCAAAGGGTATCATCTATCAACGCCCTATCAGAACTGTGCGAGCACACCGGTGCCGATGTATTTGAGGTAGCCCGCTCTATTGGTACCGATAGCCGCATAGGCCCTAAATTCCTGAACGCTTCAGTTGGTTTTGGCGGTTCATGCTTCCAAAAAGATATACTTAACCTGGTTTACATAGCACGCTCATATGGCCTGCAGCAAGTTGCCGATTACTGGGAACAGGTGATCATCATGAACGATCACCAAAAGCGCCGCTTCGGTACTAAAATAGTACGTACGCTATACAATACCGTATCGGGCAAAAAAATTGCCTTTTTGGGTTGGGCATTTAAAAAAGATACTAACGATACCCGCGAATCGGCCGCTATATACGTGGCAGACGATTTGCTGAACGAGCAAGCTAACATAGCGGTATACGACCCTAAAGTAACTGCCGACCAAATACAAGGCGATTTGAATTACCTGCACAGCCGCAGCGAAGCCGAAAATTCTGCACTTGTAACAGCAGTTACCGACCCTTACGAATGCTGCAAAGGCGCGCACGCAATTGCTATTATGACAGAGTGGGACGAGTTTAAAACTTACGATTGGGAGCGCATTTACGCTAACATGACCAAACCCGCATTTTTGTTTGACGGCCGCAACGTTGTTGACCGTAAAAAACTATCAGACATTGGCTTTAAAGTTTACTCGATAGGTAAATAATTGAAGAAATGATAGTTTACCCGAAACTTCACGTTTATGCCGCCGCGCATGAACGTGAAGTTTACACCAGGCTGCTCATAAGCCGGTATTTGACATTTAAAAATCCCAAAGCATTTGCCCTGAAACCTTTTTGTAACGGGTAATCACTTTAATATAAAAGAAAGATAGATGTCAGGTAAAAAAACATTTATTGGAAGGCTGAAAACCTTTATCAGGATATGGAAAAACTCTGTTAAGTGGTTTATGCTAAACACAGTAATTTCCCATTTCCCATCACATACTGTCAGGATATTTTACCTGCGCTTATCGGGCGCCAAAATAGGCAAGCACGTTGCCATGTATGGCGGTAACGAATACCGTAATCCAAAAGGCTTAACGGTTGGTACAGGCTCGGCATTGGGCCACCGCGCCATATTAGATGCCAGGCGCGGCCTCACAATAGGCAAAAGCGTTTGCTTTGGCACCGAGGTAATGATATGGAGCCTGCATCATGATTACAACGACACTAACTTTAAAGTAGTAGGCGACTCGGTTGTGATAGGCGACTATGTTTGGCTGGGATCGCGCTGTATTATATTACCCGGAGTGAAAATTGGCGACGGTGCTGTTATTGCAGCCGGCGCTATTGTTACCAAAGATGTACCCGCCTATACTGTGGCGGCCGGGGTACCTGCAAAAGTGGTATCGAAACGAGAAGAAAAAGATTATGACTATGCCCCCGGTTATAGCCGGATGCATATGGTTTAATATATTATTATACACCCATGAAAATTAAAATTGGTATTGTTTGGGCCGACCCTTATAACAAAAACCTTGGTGTTGGCGCGCTGGCCTTATCATCACTTGCCCTTATTAACGATGTTGTTAAAAGCAAAGGGCTTGATGCCGAGTACAGCTTTATTTGCTTCACAAAATATAAAAAAGACAAACTGGTTTTAAGAGACAAGGAGATAGAATTTACCACTTTCCCGGTGCTGGATTATATGAAGCCAAAATCTATCGCCCAGTTAATACTACTCCCCTCGCGTTATAAAACCGGCAAGCTTTTAGGTTTAGATTATGTGTTTGACATATCGGCAGGCGATAGCTTCTCTGACATATACGGCCCCAAAAGGTTTTACCTGATGCTTAATACCAAACGCTTTTTTGCTAAGCTGGGTAAAAAACAAGTGCTTTTGCCGCAAACTATTGGCCCTTTTAAAGACCCGGTTTACGAGAAACAGGCCTTCGATGTAATGAAAACCACGGAGATGGTTATCAGCCGCGATGAGCAAAGCTATAAGTACTCTGCAAAGTTTTTACCGAAAGAGAAGATAGCAGAAACTATGGATGTGGCCTTCTACATGCCCTTCGAGAAAACCAGCTTCAATAACGGCAAAATAAACGTAGGCATAAACGTATCGGGCCTGTTGTGGAACGGTGGCTACACCCGCAACAACCAGTTTGAAATGAAAACTGATTACCGCAAACTAATTACCGATACGCTTACCTTCTTTTCGGCAATGGATAATGTGCAAATACACATCGTATCGCACGTAATACCCGAGAACAACCCCGTTGAAGATGATTACACAGCGGCAGAAGATATTAAGGCCAACCACTTCCCTAACGTGGTAATAGCGCCAAGGTTTAGCAGCCCTATAGAAGCTAAAGGCTACATAAGCGGCATGCAATTTTTTACCGGCGCACGCATGCATGCTTGTATAGGCGCATTCTCATCGTTGGTACCGGTATTTTTAATGGCCTATAGCCGCAAGTTTAATGGCTTGTTTAAAGATACCCTGCAATACCCCTGGATGGGCGATTGCGTGAACGAGAGCGAAGATGTGGTGTTTGCCAAATTGAAAGATGCTTTCAGCAATATTGACAAAATGGCTGCCGACATAAAACACTCTATGGATACCATTGCCAAGCCAAGGCTGGATGAGTTGAAGCAGATATTAGGTAACGTTATTAAATAAATTATTGTGGGCAACAAAACCATTGATAAAATTTACCAGGACGGGCTTTGCCTGGGTTGCGGCTTTTGCGAAGGCATTTGCGGAAAAAGCACCGTTGCCATGGAGCTGCAAAGCAACGGCTTTTTGCGCCCCGTGGTAAAAGCCCCGGTAAAAAAAGAAGATGAAGCTACGATAAAAGAAATTTGCCCCGGGTTAAATATTAAAAACGACCTGTTATTTGATGATAACCAACGCATTTGGGGCAAGGTAGAGAAACTTTACCAGGGCTTTTCTACAGATTCCGAAACGCGCCAAAAGGGCTCATCGGGCGGTATGGTAAGCGGCATAGCCATTTACATGCTGCAAAACAAACTGGTTGATGCCGTACTGCAGGTTGGCGGCGATGCCAACGATTACGAACGCAATAGCCTCCGTATATCGCGCACCCGCGAAGACGTATTGGCCTGCGCATCGTCAAGGTATGCCCCTGCCCTCATATTCAACAAAATTTTGGATATTTTAAATGGCTCCGAAGATGTGTTTTGCTTTATTGGCAAACCCTGCGACATATCGGGCCTGAAGAACTTTTTGGCTAAGTATCCGCAATATAAACACCGCTTTAAGTTAACCATATCCATCATGTGTGCGGGTATGCCATCATTTGAGGGCACCAAAGCCATTATAGATGAGTTTAAGGCCGAAACGCCTGTAAAAGACCTTGTTTACCGCGGCAACGGCTGGCCCGGCTATTTCTCGTTTATCGATAAAACGCAGAAAAAATTCCAGATGACCTATAACGACTCGTGGGGCAAAAGGCTTGGCAGGCACGTACACCTGCGCTGCAAACTTTGCCCGGATGGTATTGGCCTGCAAGCCGATATTGCCATTGGCGATGCCTGGGAAACAGCCGATGGCTACCCCGATTTTACCGAACGCGAAGGCAATAGCCTGATAATAGCCCGCACCACCGCCGCTACGGATATTTTAACGCAACTTGAAAGCACCGGAAGTGCCGTTTATAACGATTTGAAAGAGCAGACGATTGCTGTTATGCAACCGTTTCAGTTTCGCAGGAGGCAAAAAGTTGGTGTACGCACCATGGCCTTCACGCTGGTGAAAAGGCGCCGGTTAAACTATCAAAACCTTGGCCTGTTGGTAAACACCCGTAAGCTGCCCCTACGCACAATAGCCGGCGAGTTTTGGGGAATGTTTAAGCGATTGATTAAGTAAGCTAACTATGAACGAACTTTTATATAAACTATATTTCCTGCTACCGCGCAAGTTCAGAAAGAGTATTACAAAACTGATACTGAAACGCGAAGGCGGGCAAATGTATTCTCCTACCATAAGGCGTATATACAAAAAACAATACCGCATAACTATTGGCTACGGTACCTATGGTGGTTGTTTCAATGCGGCCAATGTACCTGCCGATGTAAGCTTTGGCAATTATTGCTCTATAGCGCAAACAATCAAAATTTTTAGGGCCAACCACCCTAAAGGCACTTTTACATCGCACCCGCTACTATACAATCCGGCGGCTGGCCACGTAAAAACTTACCTTTTACCAAAACCACCGCTTGAGGTTGGCCACGATGTGTGGATAGGCGAAGGCACTACCATACTGCCAAACGTAAGCACTATTGGCAACGGGGCTATGATAGGCGCTGCAAGTGTGGTAACAAAAAATGTGGAGCCCTATACCATTGTAGCAGGCAACCCGGCTAAAAAAATAGGCGTGCGTTTTGATGCCGAAACAATTGCCGAATTAGAAAAAACGCAATGGTGGTTACTAAGCAAAACAGCCTTGATAGAGAAAATAGACGAGCTAAATAAAATTACCAAAGGAAGCATACCCACCAAATGAGCAAATCGGCATTTTCTTCTGTTTTTTCTGGTTCTGTTTGGGGTATTATAGCTAAAGGGTTTGATTCTGCCGCCAAATTTATTACCATCCCCATGTTGGTACACTATTTTGGCAAAAGCGATTATGGGTTAATAGCGCTGGCATTTTCGCTGAACACCTATTTGCGTTTGATGGATCTGGGCATGAACGTTGGCTCTATACGCTTTTTTTCGATGTGGGTAAGCCGTGGCGAAGACGAAAAGATCTCTAAGGTATCACGTTCCAGCATTGTTTTTTATGGCGTAATTGGCTTGGTAAATGCCGCTGTTTTTCTGCTGATGTCTGTTTACGCGGGTAAATTCTTCAATTTAACCCCGGCGCAGTTGCCTATTTATAAATGGATAATGTACATCCTGGCGGTGAGTACCGTTCTCAACTGGCTATCTAACGTGGTAAACCAGTTGTTGAGCGCCCAGGGCCTGCAAGGTTCGTTGAGCCAGTCTACCATTGTAGCCAGTATTTTCAACTTCGCAACGGCCGTTGCAGCAGTTACGCTACACTTATCGTTACCGGTATACTTTGTAATGTATACCCTATCAACCCTTATAGTAATACCCATGAACGTTTATAAGCTTAAAGTTTATAAAACACCACTATGGAAGTTAATTTCCCCTAAATGGAACGGCAAAGCCTTTAAGGAAATATTAGGGTACAGTATGGCCATATTTGCGATAGGCATTTTTCAGCAATCGGCAGATAGCTTACGGCCAATTTTGTTGGGTAAATACAGTACAAAAGGCATTGCAGTACTTACCGACTACCGCATTATACAAACCATCACCATGATTGTTATTGCCTTCGGAACAGTATTTATGCAAGTACTCATTCCTTCGGCCGCCAAAATACTCGCCGAAAACGACCAGGTGAAGCTTAAAAAAATGGTGCACGAAGGCACCAAATACATTAGCTTATTTCTATCATTGGTGGTATTTGGCATAATAACCAATGCCCAAAACCTGCTGCTGCTATATATGGGGCCAGATTATACCTCCCTAAGCATTTGGCTTATTATATGGCTGCTTACCGTACTTATAGCTATGCATAACGCACCTGTAGCCAGTTTGGCGTTATCAAGCGGTAATACTAAACCATTGGTTTACATGTCGGCCGTTAGTTGTTTTTTATCGTTGCCTATCACCGTTATTTTGGCGGGTAAATACAACGTGGGCGCAGCGGTTATGGGCTACTTTGCTTACATTGCTATGCAGGTTGTGTTTTATTACAGCTACTATGTACCACGCGTGCTGAAACTAAGCAGCGGGCAAATATTTATGCAGTCGTTTTTTCCGCCGTTTATGGCAGGGCTTATAGCTTGTAGTGTAACGTATTACCTAAGTTCGTTTATTCATTTTAAACAGCATTTTCTAACTTTAGGCACTTCTTCGGTGATGTTCTTTTTACTGTTTGCGGGTTTAACATTTATCTTCATCATTAAAAAGGCCGAAATTGCACAGTTGAAACAAAAACTTATAAAAAAATAAAGCGCCATGGCTAAAATTTTATTCCTACTTATAGCTTCAGGCTTGTGCTACCAGATATTCCGGCTTAAGGGCGTAAAAAAACTACCATGGTTTTTCTTTGGTATCCTGTTTTTTCCGGGTAGTATGCAGCTTATACCAACACCTGCAACCAGCTTTCCGCGGTTAATTATATATGCTTTAATTGCCGCCACTGTAGTACAGGAAAAAGCCTGGTTTGCCGAGTTCAAAAAATTCCCGGTAAAAATAGCCCTTATCATAATGGCTATAGCATTGCTGATAATTGGTATTGCCGATGACCGCTTAGAACCTTACCTGCGTGTTTACAGGCCGTTTATATACTTTGTTGATAGCTTCTTTGTAATTTTTCTTACCTATGTGTACATAAAAACCGAAAAAGACCTGGTGTATGTGTTTAACATCATCATTGTATTTTTCTTTGTAATGGCATTATACGGTATATCTAATTACCTTACCCGTACGGTTGAATACTCTGCCTTCATTAGCGATACCTACGGTGTTGTCGACTCCGGAAACCTTAACACCTCTTCCGGGCGAGACCGTTTCCGTATATCCTCGTTTACCGTAAATCCGATTTATTACGGCTTTTTGGTTACGCTGGTTATGATGCTTATTGTATTCATGTTCAACTCTATTGATAAGCTAAAGCATAAGGTGTTTTACGGTATCACCTTTGTGCTGCTGCTCATTAACCTTATATTGGTAAACTCGCGCACGCCGCTTATCTCTTTTGTTTTTGGTGCAGGGCTTTATGGTTTGTTCGCCATAAAATTCAAACATAAGTTTTTAATTATTATCGGATGTACGGTGATACTTGCAGCCGGCTATACTTTGCTGCCTAAGTCTTTCAAAATTATTGACAAGGCCATTGCTATATTCACCCAGGAGAGCGATAAGAACCAGGATGGCGGTAGCAGTATAGAAATGCGCCAAACGCAGCTTAGGGCTTCGTTAAGGTTTTTTGATAAAAGCCCGGTTTACGGGCACGGCCTTAAGTACATTGATGAAAAGTTGATGGAAAAAGATGTTAAGAAAATGGCCCGAAGCGAGTTGAAAGGTTTTGAAAGTTACTCTTTTGCCTTGCTAATTGAAGAAGGCTCAATAGGCATTATTGCTAATGCAATATTCTTTATTAGTTGTTGCTTGTGGATGGCATTACGTTATAAATATGCAACCCCCTTAGGCAAACAGTATATTATGTTCGGGTTGGCATTATACGCAGCATTCCTGCTCTTCATTTTTGCAACCGGGGCTTTGGGTACCTTCTTGTTCTGCATGTCTGTAATGGGTATGATATTTAAAGCTATTGAACTGGAAGATAGCAGAAATACCAGGATTGGGGTTATCGTACAACAAGTCCCGTCGAGATAGTAACGTATGAAATCTAACCTTGCCATAGTAATACCTGCATATAAGGCCGATTTTTTTAGGGCAACATTGCAGTCGTTGGCCAACCAAACCTGTACCGATTTTACGGTATACATAGGCGACGATAACAGCCCCTATAACTTAACGGCCATTGTTGACGAGTTTAGGGCCGGGCTAAACATAGTTTATCAAAAATTTGATAAAAACATGGGCGGTACCAACCTGGTAGGGCAATGGAACCGCTGCATGGATATGGCCGGCGACGAAGAGTGGATATGGTTTTTCTCTGACGATGACACCATGACTGAAAATTGTGTAGAGCAATTCTACGCAGCCGCAGCCCAATTTCCCGAGAAAAAAATATTTCATTTTGATGTTAACATTATAAACGAACAGGGCGATGTGATAAACCGTACCCGCCCCTTCCCCGAAACTATTGACGTTGTTAACTTTCATTTGGGAAGATGGAAATCGCAACTGAACACCTATGTGGTAGAATATATTTTTTCGAAAGAGTTTTTCGATAAAAATGGTGGCTTCCAGGAATTTGATTATGCCTGGCATACCGATGAGGCTACATGGACAAAACTTGGGCACCCAGCAGGTATAACCACTATTAAAAACGCATTTGTAAACTGGCGCAAAAGCGGCGTAAACATTACGCCCAACAACGCCGATGCAACTATAGTAAATGGCAAGCTTCGGGCTGATATGAATTACGCCGAATGGGTTTCTGCATTTTATAAGCAGCACGGGTTAAGCTTCACGTTCGATCATAAGTTCTACCTCGCTAAACGCTTTGTTAACCATTTGGCAGTATCTAAACGCGCACTGCCGCCAATGCAATGGCTAACATACCTCAGGCATCAATTAAAAACGCTGAAGATTGGCCATTTGCTTGCTTTTTTTTATGTGTACTACATTTTTAGGTTGGCAAAAGTTAAATAAAATGCCATTGGGCCAATACGCTGCCGCAACCGTTGGCAATAACTAAAACATGCGCTTTATTAAAATGGAAAAAAAGATATACCTATATCCGATGAGAGACGAGGCGGCTTTGAAAGCAAAGAGCCCCTATGTAGCACATCTGTCGGGCGCACTCTTAAAGCATTTTAAGATAGTAAACTACGGTAATAACATTAAGGGTGGTATATTAGATGTAACACGCTATTTTTTCAAAGCCAATATATTTTATTTCAACTGGATAGAGAACACCTCGGTACCGCAAATATGTTTCTTCTTTTTGTTTTTCGCCTTCGCCAAAGTGTTTGGTAAAAAAGTTGTCTGGGCACATCATAATGTGCATCCCCATCGTAACAATGGTAAACTAAATAGGTACCTGATAAAGTTTTTGGCAAAACATGCCAACTATGTAGTATTGCATACCACCGAAAGCCTGCCCATACTACAGCTGAAACAAGATGATAAACGTGTAGTTTACTTCTTCCATCCGTTTTTCGCTTCGGCTATTGGCGGCCTGCCCAACCTGCCTAAAGAGTACGACCTGCTTATTTGGGGCAACATACGTAAAAGCAAAGGTGTTGACGGGTTTATGCAATACCTTGCCGATAACGGGCTGCTTAACCGTTATAAAATAAACATCACCGGCAAGTTTGAAAGCGAAGAGTTGTACAAGCGCATGAGTGCAGCGTATGGCTCAGAAACAATTACCATTAACAACAAATTTATATCGGCCGAAGAAATGGATATGCTGCACGCCAAATCGCGTTTCGTATTTTTCCCATACACGGGCAGTAGTGTATTAAATTCGGG
This sequence comes from Mucilaginibacter pedocola, assembly GCF_002013915.1. Taxonomy (GTDB): domain Bacteria; phylum Bacteroidota; class Bacteroidia; order Sphingobacteriales; family Sphingobacteriaceae; genus Mucilaginibacter; species Mucilaginibacter pedocola. The sequence goes on along the minus strand of NZ_MBTF01000037.1, from coordinate 233,471 downwards.
TGCTTTGCTTACATCATTGCCCAAAGGGATACCTGTTATTGGCCCAAATGTGGGCGGGTTTAAAGAAATGGGGCAGCTGGGCTTTATTGCTACTTACAATACGCCTGCAGAGGTATTGCAATATGTAGATAAACCGGCCGAAGCCCTGCTGCAAAATTGGGGTACCATGTTCCCACCTTATTTTGAAAAGCACAGCTGGAGCGATTTTGGAGACTATTTAAACAATAAACTGAAATAAGTAAATTGGTTGTAATGGCCATTTTTAACATAACTATTGCGTACTACGATGGAAACAAGAAACGAGATTTTTTTTCAGGGCAATACACAGTATGAAAATACGGGTGATATTTTAATTAATAAATCGCTTGTTATTCTGTTGAGGCAATATGGTACCATTGTGGTAAATAATATTACCATGCCCGAGTGGTATGTACAAAGCCTTTTGCTTAGCCCCGACGAGTGCATCACCAACAAGCAAAAATCGTTTTACTCGTACTTTATGGCCGAAGCCTTCTCGGCATTTTTTAAAAGAAATAAAAAGATCTTTTTAATAGCAGGCCCCCCGGGGCACCTTTTTGGCAACTCGCGCGATAAATCGATCCGCAACCTTACCTCTGCCGTTGCTTTTGTATTATTCAGGCTGCTGGGTGTTAAAATTATTAAAATTGGTTTCTCTATGGGCCCCCTTGGTAAAAGGTTGGCCTTTACCGAGCAATTCAGGTCGCCGTTAATTAAGCATTATTTGGTGAGAGATTCGTTATCGTTAAAACTCGCCAAAGAAATTGGTATTAAACATGCTAACTTCTTCCCCGACCTGGCCTGGACGCTTGAGGTTGCCAAACCGGCTACCCCACCAGTAAAAAATAAAATAGTAGTAAGCTTTCGCGACTCTATTGTACAAGGTGCCTCGAGCGACGAGTACCTAAACAAGCTGAAAGAGAATTTATTTGGCCTGCTTAAAACGCTCGATGAAACTTACAGCATAGAAATTGTTTACCAGGTTACGCGCGACCGCATCTTCTGCAAACGAATATACGACGAGTTGAAGAACGACATTAAGCTAACCTTTAACGAAACACAGGTAACATTAGACAATGCTGCCGAGGCCTACTCATCTGCCGTGGCCATTATTACCAACCGTTTGCATGGGGCCTTGCTCGCCTATAAATACGGTGCATTGCCTCTTGTACTTACCGATGCTAAAGACCACCTTAAAATTAAAGGTATTTATCTTGATGCCGGTGTATCAAACTTGCTGCTGAATGTGCACGACGACCTGGAGCATAACACAAGCGTATTTAAATCGTTATTGGCCAATAAGGATGAGATAATTGCCAAAATGAACAAAACCGAAAGCGAGTACATAGCCCTATCGCACAATATACTGAGCGGCATATTTAAAAAGTAAACCTTAGTAACTATACGCAATTACCTGCAGAGCAATGATGATATCTATAATAATACCCTGTTACAACGCAGAAAACTTTGTGGCCCGGGCTATTAAAAGTGCGCTGGAGCAAACTTACCGGGAAACAGAGATAATACTGGTTGACAATAACTCGCAGGATAATACCAAAGCTGTATTGGAAGGTTTTTGCAACCAATACCCCGACAAAATAACGGTTTTAGAGCAGCCAAAAAAAGGCGGAGGCGCAGCCCGGAATATGGGGCTGCACCACGCAAAAGGCACCTGGATACAATTTTTAGATGCCGACGACGAAATACTGCCCGACAAGCTTGAGCGGCAGGTGAAACTGATTGCTAAAGAAAGCCCCCAGCTAATTGTAGGTAATTTTGATAGGGTTATAAACGCCAAAGGGCTAAAACTGCGTGTGTCAAAAAAACCAAATTCAAAAAATATTTGGCATGGGCTTATTACCGCGCGCCTTGGCATTACCAGCGCCAATTTATGGGAAAAGAAAGCTGTAAGTGCCGTATCGGGCTGGGACGAGCGCTTATCCTCGTCCCAGGAGTACGACCTTATTTTTAGGATGCTGCAGAACAATGCAAAGGTTGCTTTTGATATAGCACGCACGTCGGCATTAATTCATTACGGTGCCGGCTCTATAACCCGCAGTAAAAACACTGAGAAAGTAATTGAAGTAGCTAACAATTACCTCAATCTCAGGCTCCGTATAAAAGAGCATTTAACAGCAATTGATAAATTGGATAAGCGCACCTTAGCTTTACTTAATTTATTCATGTATGCTTACCTAACCGATAGGCGCGCCCAAATACCCGAATATGTGAACGAGAAATTAAAGCAACTGGATATCCGGTTATCCCTCGGCGATAAATTTTCACAATTGCGCAAATACTACATAAAAAGAGCAATTTCGATGGTAAGCAGGTAATTGCCGGCGCCGCAACCAACTCCCTCATTTACGATTTTGTAAAACTAGTACCCCCGATGCGTAAAAAAGCAGATACATATTAACAGGGCTAAAACATTCTGATTAACGGCGCGTTAGTGAAAACAAAGAAACCGTTGACTTATTGAGTTATGTTTTTGCGTAAATATAACAGCTGCAAAATTCATCAAACAAACCGGCCATCGGCTTCGGGCAGCAATCCAGCACAAATCAAATCATGTTAATTGTTATGAATAGTTTATCGAAATTAAAATTCCTTTGCGTAGTACCCACGTTTTTAAGCTTAGGTTTATTAGCCCCCTCTTGCGATAATGCCAATTCAGCACCTTCGCAAACAACCGGCAACACGGTTGCTAAAACAGCCATAGCTCCGCGTGATACAGGTTTGGTGCAAACTGCCGCCGATACCGATGCACAAAAAACCGGTACCGCTACGCAAAGCCCCAATTACCCTGCCGCAGATATGGCCGATACAACCGTACAGTTAAAAAGGGCCTACAGAAACTACTTCCCTATTGGTACGGCAGTAGATTCTAAAATGGTAACAGACCCTCGTACTGCAAGTTTTATAGCCAAACAATACTCGAGCGTTACCCCTGTAAACGATATGAAACCCGTAAATATACACCCAAGCGAAAATGTGTATAAATGGGCACCGGCCGATAAAATTGTAAATTTTGCGGTGCAAAACGGATTGAAAGTGAGAGGCCATTGCCTTGTTTGGTTTTACAGGATGCCGCATTGGTTTTTTTGGGATAACGGGCAACTGGCATCCAAAGAGTTGCTCTACTCTCGGCTGGATAGCCATATTAATACAGTTATGAGCCGCTATAAAGGAAAAGTTTATGCTTACGATGTTTTGAATGAAACCGTGGCAAAAACTACCGAAACCACGCAATACAGCAGGATAGATACGTTGTATAAAATTGCCGGTGAAGACTATATTGAACATGTTTTCCGCACAGCGAGGAAAGCAGACCCATCTGCAAAACTATTTTACAATGATACCTTTTACGATGAAGCAAAAAGAGATAAAATATATGCCTTTTTGAAGGAGATGAAAGCAAAAGGGGTGCCAATTGACGGCGTGGGTATCCAGTGCCATATTGGTATAGATGGTATGTCGGAAGAGTTGCTTAGCAATAGTATTGATATGTTTGCAAAACTGGGTTTGGAAGTGCAGATTACCGAACTGGACGTATCTATTTTTAACCGCGAGGCGAAAGCCAAAACCGTGGCCAATGATAGCGACGATTATACTATAGATAAAGAGGGCAAGCAATCTGATATTTTTAATATGGTGTTTAAAGTTTGCAGGCAGAGAAAAGGTGTGGTGACTGGTATTACTACCTGGGCCCCTGCCGACATTAATAATTACCTAACTAAACGGTTGGGGAAGCGCAACTACCCAAATTTGTTTGATAATAATTTAAAACCTAAGCCCATGTTAAGAAAGATAACCGATTTTAAAGCGGGCCAGTAAAGCGGCTATCCGCTTAATACAAAACAAAAAAGGCAGCGGCGGTTAACTATTTTAACCGCCGCTGCCTTTTTCAGTTTAAGAATATTTAGCTAACTCTAAATAAACTCGCGGAGAGACTTTATAAGTGAATCTGAGGCCACGCTGCCAATTTGGTGCATAGGCTTTAATTTATCGGGCCACATTTCTATAATCTTGTTTTTGAGTTCGTCGCCACTGTAGGCAACTTCTACATAACCAAGTTCGTCAAACTTTTTTGCTGTTGCAAGCTGATGCTCGTTGCGGTGCTCATCATACAACATAAGGCGGGGCATAACAATAATAGGTTTATTTTGCACCAGGGCCGATATAATGGTGCCCATGCCTGCATGGCTTACAATTAAATCTGCAGCATTAAAATAAGCATCAAAATCAGTTGAAGGCACAAAATTAAGGGCCTTCATGTTTTCTATTTTGTAATCGGTTTCAAAAGTTTGTGCAATTACTTCGGTGCCTTTTAACACGGTAGCGGCCAACTCGTCCATTACCTTTATTAACCTATCAAATGGCTCCTGGGTACCGATTGTTACAAAAATCATTTCTTATAAAATATTTCCGCTATATATAACTTGCTCAGTTTGCAAATGCTCCCACTGTGTGTACACTCTATCAGCAATTTTAAGCGCCATTTTGCCGCTCATGGATAGCCTGTCTACATTGGCAATACTATCTATCCAAATAGTTTTAGCACCAATAAGTTTACCCGCAAAAATAGCTATAAGGCCCGGCGCTGCACCGGTAGTAATAATTACTCTTGGCCAAATTTTAAATACCAACCAGCTAACAGATAATGTGGACTTCATGAGGGCCACTTTATCCCGGCGATTAGAATCGGGCACATGGTAAAATTTATATTCTTTTACAGTGTCTTGCAAACTCGGATTAGTAGACATAAAAGTAACATCATGCTCCTTAAATAATGGCATGAGCCTTAAAAGTTGAATCCAGTGCCCCCCGATCGACGCTACAGCTAAAACTTTCATATTTTATATCCTTGCGTTAAGAGCCAATAAATTTGCGATCGAACTACTTTTTCCATCTATGATCTTGTAACAAATATAGCACTATTAGTGCTAAAGGGCAAACCAACAAGTTTACTTTTAACGACAATAAGCGCTTAAATGCGAAAAAAAGCGCAATAATACCGCTATAATAACTCAACTTCAATAAACTAATAATTAACAGGTCGCCGATGAGTATTTTGCACTACTGTACATCTGTTGATCGCTTGCTTAACCGGGCAAAAAAGTGGACCGGATCCCAAAAGCATCAAACGAAAGGGCCTGTTGCTACGTAATCCCCAATGTTAATTAATACAACATTGGAGTTACCGAAGATATACTTTTAAATGGTTTGAAACAGTAAAAAATTTCAATTTTATCTCCAATAAACTCTGTGTTAAAAATATTTTTTTAAAATTATTAAAACGCTATTAGAGATTAATAAAATTTAATATCTAAAATGAGAAGCAAGATAGTGGCCTAATTATTTTGTATGAGTTAACGGCCTGGCTTAAAAGTTTAAAGAGTAATACAATAATTGCCGATATTTTAAGAATTTTGTATATTTTCGTGTGATAAATTATTAACATGAGGTTGCGTAAGGCTTCAGCTTAAACTTCTATTAAAAAGTGCGCAAATAAATTTAATATTACAAACAATGCAACTACGCTTTTCTGCTTATATTACCACAATTTTAGTTAAAGATACTCCGGCTTAAAATATCAAAGCTGCGTGTTTTGCGGGCCTGTTTCGCATAACCAAAATCATTACCTAAACATTCAGTAAATACTTATAATATTAATATGGTTCATCGCTACGCTACATTCATTAAAACTATTAATCTCACGTTTGATTACATAGTTTTAAACATGAGCATGGTAATAGCATACTATATTGTTGATAAGGTTCATATACTTTGGGCCACCAACAAAGATTACCTTCCAATTGTACTTGTATTTAACTTAACCTGGCTGCTCTCGGCCAATTTAACCCGCCTTTACGATAAAGCACTTAACCGCGATGCTGTAAATACTTACCGCAGCGTTATAAAAACCTACCTTATTTTTGTTGCTTTAATATGTATTATAGTAACAGTAATAGGCATAAAGGCATATTACATAACGCGTGGATACCTTATTTATTCGTGTGCGCTGTTTGCGGTAACCTTATGGATATGGAAGCTTATATTCCTGAGTATACGCAAAAGCAACCGTGCATCGCTTTATGATGCGCGCAAGGTAATTATTGTAGGCAGCGGCCGTATAAGTAACGATTTGCACTCTTTTTTTAGAGGCAACCCCGATAGAGGCTACAAACTGGTAGGCTTTTTTGACGACGACCCCGATGCCGTTAGCGATAAGGTAAAATACCTTGGCCCGGTTGATGATTGTATAGACTATGTGCTGAGCAACAAAATAGATGAGATATTTTGTACGCTTCCGGTATCTGAAAGCCGAAAGATAGAGGGGCTGCTATCAGGTGCCGAAAAAAACCTTATCCGCTTCCGTATTGTGCCCGAATATTACGATTACGGTATAAAACCTGTGCTTATACAAAGCTTTGGGCATATCCCGGTAATATCGGTACGTGCCGAACCTTTAGAGAGCATGCTGAACCGCTTTTTAAAGCGCTTATTCGATATTAGCTTCTCGCTATTCATCATTATATTCTTCTTTAGCTGGCTATACCCTATTTTGGCTATACTGATAAAGCTGGAATCGAAAGGGCCGGTGTTGTTCAAGCAGCTGCGTTCGGGCAGGGATAATAACCCGTTTTGGTGTTACAAATTCCGCAGCATGCGGGTTAACAAGGATAGCGATAAGGTGCAGGCTACGCGTAATGATAAGCGTATAACCAAACTGGGGGCATTTATGCGCCGCACCAGTATTGATGAGCTGCCGCAGTTTTTTAACGTATTAATGGGCAATATGAGCATTGTTGGCCCGCGCCCGCACATGCTTAGCCACACTATACAATACTCGCAGTTGATAGACAGGTTTATGGTAAGGCACTTTCTGAAGCCCGGTATTACCGGTTGGGCACAGGTAAAAGGCCTGAGGGGCGAAACCCGCACCACCGAGGCCATGATGCAACGTGTTGAGGCGGATGTTTGGTACCTTGAGAACTGGTCGTTCCTGCTCGACCTGAAGATCATATTCCTGACGGTTTGGAACAGCCTGCGTGGCGAAGAGAACGCCTTTTAATCGCAGCGCTTACAACTTATCCCAACCCGACGTATTATAGCGCCCATGCCAGCGCGCTATAATAGCAGCAGCAGCTATGCCGGGCGCTTTGTATTTAGCGGCTGTAATGGTATTAATAGCTGCTACAAGCTGCCCTCCCATTTTTTCGTAACTCATGGTATCAATAATGCGGAGGGATTGTTGCCCCATAGCTGCTTTTTCGCCGGGGCTTAACGCAATATATTGCAATAGCTTTGCTGCTATATCGGCATTATCAAAAGCGTTAAACTTGTAGCCATTTTCGGCATCGCGCAGCAAATCGTTAGCGGCGTTTACGGTAGCGCTAAGCAATACGGGTAGCCCGGCTGCCATAGCCTCGTTTACCACCAGCCCCCAGGTTTCAGAAAAGCTCGGCAAAACAAATGCATCAGCTCTCGCAAAGCAAACGGGCAATTGTTTGTTATCAACCGCATCTACAAATTCTACGTGCTGCAGTTTAAGGCCGGCCGCCTGCTGCGTAAGCGCATCCCCTTCGGGACCGTTGCCTACTATTATAAGCTTGTAACCGGTGTTCTGCTGCTCTACAACCTGCCAAGCTTTAAGCAGGCCATCAAGGTTTTTAATGGGCACTAACCTCGCCACGCAAATTATTGCTTTAGTATTGGCTGGCCTGTTATCTACGCTAAAAAAACTATTGTTTATGCAAGCAAGCCCGTAAAAAAAGTGCAGCCCTTGCTGCTTAAACTTAAGGTAATCGGTATCGTAGCTTTTTGCAGGCAGCCAAAAGCCATCGGCATTGCTTGTTATCAAATCTTTCACCCATTGCACAATAAAGTTGCGCTTTACCTGCGTAGGGCGGGCATCATCAAACATTATAAACCTTTTCCGCCTTTTTTTTGCCCATGCAATAGCCAACGCCCCTGCAAAAAACACAATAGAAGGCCCTATAACCACATCGGGGTTTATTTTATCAAGCGCGGCAAATACACCCGCTTTAATCTGTTCCTTAGGCACATCGGCGGCGCTTTTATCCGGAAACAAACATTGCCACCAATCCTCAGTACTGGTTACCGAATCGAACCCGTAGGGCGATCCTTTTCCGAAAAGTTCCACGGCGTTCAAAGACATTCCTTGTTGCGGCAGGTATTCTCGCAGGTATACCAGGCGGCCTTTCCAATAAACCCTAAAATCGTTATTGATGATAACTACTTTCAATTGGCTGTTTTTTTAAACTTATCCCAAATTACCGGGAAAAGCGTTTTCATCCACAATTTAACTTTGGCCCCAATGTAATCGGCCGGGAAAAACTTTTTGATGTAAAAAAGATATTCGTGGTAGGCAAGCCCTTTGGGGCTGTATAAGTACTTAATGCGCTGCTTAAGCGTGTGCTTACCCGATAGCCAGCTCACGCCGTGGTCGTCTTCGCAATAGCCGTAATAGCCGGGTGCTACCAAAACTGCCAGCCCAGCCTTAAATGCGGTTAGTGTGTAATCAAAATCGGCAAGGTAATGGGTGTAGGCATCAGTAAATACGCCAATTTTTGCCACGGCTGCATCATCAACCAATAATATATTAGCATTGCCCAAATGGAAAGGCAGGCTATCAACCTCATGGGGCACCACAGCGTGGTAAGCCGCGCGGTTAACATCAAACAGCGTATGCCCCCCGTACGACATTTTATTTGTACCCGGGCTTAGGGTTGACCCTACCATTACAACGCCCTTGGATGCAACCAGCCCGTACGCCGCAATGAGCCGGCTTAAGGCTCCATCGAGCCAAACCACATCATCGTTACAAAGCAAAAACAAATTGTAGTTTTTTTGAGTGAGCACATGCTGCCATAAAAACCGCATGCCGCCTGCCCAAAACAGGCTGCCTGTACCCTGCACAATTTTAACAGCCGGGTAAGCTTCGGCCACTGCCTGTGCGGTACCATCGGTAGAGCCGTCATCAAGCAGGTAAATATCGGGAGCAAGTGCAGCAAAGCCATCCTGGCCGGTTAAGCTGGCCAAAAAATCGAGTGTTTTTTGCCTGCGGTTAAAGCAGGTAATTAACACCGCGCAAGTACTATCGCGCCCTTGCTCTGCCATATACGGGTTCGTTGTCCTGAGGCTCTTCCCTGCCATATTTATCAATGGCGGTCTGCTTGTCTTTCAGGAATAAAAACATCATTACAATAGGCAAAAACAAAATAGGCTCGCCAAAGCTCAGCACCAGTATGATCATGAGGCAGTAAGCCACGTTTTCCCAGCGTATTACGTATTTGGCGCATACTGCTGCGTACTTGTAAAGCAGCACCAGCAAACCTATAATGCCAAATTTGGCAATAAAATCAAACACACCGTTTGATATGTTCACCGTGTAAGCCTTGTTAAGCACATCGTTATATTTATTGCTTACGCCTAAGATGAGTTTCTCCTGAAAGGTATCAATAATGTGCCACATGCTCGAGAAACGGTTAAGCGGTATCTCCATACGGTTGTGGTGGTAATACTTCTCTAACACCTTTAAGTGTTTAAGGTCGCGCATGTCTTCATTATAGGTTTCAATAATTTTATCGCCCAAAAACGGAATAAATATGAAGGCCAATATACTTGCCGGCACTAATATGAGCACATAGATGTTGATTTTGGGCACCCTGTACCTGTACGATAAGAATATCAACACCAGCAAGCCAAGGTAGTTGGTAGTTGAAAACGTGGTGATGTTTGCCAGGATAAGCAGTATGGTAATATTATCGTACCTAAACTTATTTAGGAAGAAATGGAACATAAGCGTGAGCACCAAAAAGCAACCAAAGGCGCCCGGCTCCCATACAAAGCCCGAGTTGCTAAAATCGTGAAAGCCCTGGGTGTAGGTAAAAAATAGTGCGTTGGTATACCCCGGTATAGTGTTACCTGTTGGGAAATTCAACGTCAGGAAAATTTTATACATAAACGTTGGTGCCAATAACTGAAGGGCGAAAAACACCAGCGATATAATAGTTAAGTGCACCATTACCTTCACAAAGGTGGCCAGCAGTTTATCGCGCAGCACCACACAAATTAAAAAGGCTATAAATATGTATTTAAATAAAAAAACGTAATCGCTGTAGAGGTAATCGGTTGTCAGATCGTTTACCAGGAAAAAGCGGCCGCTTACATATAATACATATAAACCGGCAAAAACGCCAATAGCATTCAATTCGCGGCGGCCTATTTGTTTGCGCTGCATGGCAACACCAAACAGCCCTAATATAATGACCGCCCAGGCAACTGTAGTTGACGATATGATATTAGCATTAGCCGATACCAGTAAAAACGCCAGCATTATAAAGTAGTTAAGATCGAATGTTTTATTTTTTTTAGGAGCCATGTAAATGTGCTTTTAAAAAGGATATTTAAAGGTTAGGCCAAAAGGCAATTACGTTGCGTTTTGGGTAGTATTAATAAACTGTTTTATATCGTTAAAGGCGGGGCTGTTGCGCCTTAGCTTTTCCATGCCCCAATTCCACCATTTTATTTGCAGCAAATAATCTATCTCGGCCGGCTCGAAACGGTACCTGAGTACTTTTGCAGGTACGCCCGCAACAATGGCGTAAGGTGGCACATCTTTGGTAACTACCGCGCCGGCGGCAACAATGGCACCATCGCCTATGGTTACACCGTCGGTAATTATTACGTTATTGCCTATCCAAACATCGTTACCTATTATGGCAATCAGTTTTTTTTCGGCATCGGCATAAACAAATTCTTCAAACCGGTTTTGGTTAACAAAGCTGAACCCTGCTTGCTTTTCTACCGAAAAAAAAGCGGGATGAGTTGATACAAATATTTTTGATGGATGCGTGCCCATACCGGTTTGTATGTTGCTGCCTATAGAACAAAACCTGCCAATGAACGTATCTTTTATTACCGATGCAGCCGAAACGTAGGTACCAAGCCCTATATGCGACGAACCTATGATAGCCTTATTGCCTATAACATTAAACCCTTCAAAAGAGTTATGCATGTTAAACTCAATGCCGCTGCCAATTTTTACGTTTTTGTTGAAGTTAACCAACCTGTAATAATTCCGCTTTAGCCAGTTCTTCATTTCGTACGGTAAACATAATTATTTTAATACACTAAAGGCAGCAAAACATACCAAGTAGCCCACTTTTTTTAAAAACAAGGGCAAGCCACCTGCATATAGTTTATTACTTAATAAAACATAAGGCTGCCGCAACCTGCTTTTAAAGCCAATACTCTGTTTTGTGGAAGGCCCGCCATTTTGCCCATTCCTGTGCGGTGCGATGCCCGCTACCAAAAACAACGCATAATATGCATAAATCTCAATAAAATGATATAAAATTTGAGTATACTTGCACCATAAGTTTAGTTTTATTATAATGTTAATAAAATATCAACTTAAATATTTCGCTTTATCACCACCCTTATGAAAAAGATCCTGATTACCGGCGGAGCGGGTTTTATTGGCTCGTGCGTTGTGCGCCGCTTTGTAAATAACCACCCCGATTACCTGATAGTTAATTTAGATGCATTAACCTACGCCGGCAACCTGCAAAATTTGAAGGATGTTGAAAACGCCCCTAATTATCAGTTTGAAAAGGCTGATATCAGGAACCGCGATGAAGTAAACGCCATTTTTGATAAATACGGCATTACCGACGTGATACATTTGGCGGCCGAATCGCACGTGGACCGTTCTATAACCAACCCTTTGGATTTTGTGCTTACCAACGTTATTGGCACAGTAACGCTATTAGAAGCTGCTAAAGAAAAATGGAAAGGCCACTATGCCGACCATTTATTCTATCACGTATCTACCGATGAGGTTTACGGAGCATTGGGTGCAGAAGGCCTGTTTACCGAAGAAACCCGGTACGATCCGCATTCGCCCTACAGTGCCAGCAAGGCCTCGTCGGACCATTTTGTGCGGGCTTATCACGATACCTACGGCATTAAAACCGTAATATCAAACTGCTCTAACAACTACGGTCCCTACCATTTCCCTGAGAAGCTTATCCCGCTGATGATAAACAACATCATCAATAACAAACCCCTGCCCGTTTACGGAGATGGCAACTACACCCGCGATTGGCTTTACGTAAAAGACCACGCCATAGCTATCGACCTGGTTTTCCATGAAGGCAAAACAGGCGATACCTATAATATTGGCGGCTTTAACGAGTGGAAGAATATTGACCTGGTGCAGCTGCTTTGCAAACAAATGGACGAAAAACTGGGCCGCGAACCGGGCACCAGCAACCAGCTGATCACCTATGTGAAAGACCGCCCCGGCCACGACAGGCGCTACGCTATTGATGCCGGTAAAATTAACCGCGAACTGGGCTGGGCGCCTTCGGTAACGTTTGAGCAGGGCCTATCAGAAACCATTGATTGGTTTTTGGCCAACGAAGCCTGGCTTAACGATGTTACCAGCGGCAACTACGCCACTTATTACGATACACAATACGCAAGCATCTAACCAAAAGTAAACCAACATACATGACTATTACTCCCACCCCGCTGCAGGGCTGTATTATTATAACCCCACGCGTGTTTAACGACGACCGCGGGTACTTCTTCGAATCGTTCAGCGCCAAAAACTTTAACAATGCCGTTGGGTACGAGGTGAATTTTGTGCAGGATAATCAATCTTTTTCTACCAAAGGCGTATGCCGCGGGTTGCATTTTCAAAAGGGCGAGCACGCGCAATCTAAATTGGTAAGGGTTACCGAGGGCGAGGTTTTAGATGTAGCAGTAGATGTAAGGAAGGGTTCGCCAACATTTGGCCAACATGTTACCGTAAGGTTGTCGGCACAAAATCATCAGCAATTTTTTATACCGAAGGGCTTTGCGCATGGCTTTGTAGTATTAAGCGATACCGCCGTTTTTCAATACAAATGCGATAATTATTACAACAAAGCATCAGAAGGCGGGCTGCTGTATTCAGACCCGGCATTGAACATTGACTGGGGGCTACCCGCTGCCGAACTGCTGGTATCAGAGAAAGACCTGGAGCTGCCGCTATTGAAAGACGCCGGCGATATGGGTTTCACGCTGTAAACGTTTCTATAAAAACAACTATTAAGCAACATTAAAATACTATGAAAGGAATTATCCTTGCCGGCGGCTCGGGCACGCGTTTGTACCCCATTACTAAGGCTATAAGCAAACAGCTGATGCCGATATACGATAAGCCGATGATATACTATCCCTTATCGGTATTAATGCTCGCCGGGATAAAGGAAATTTTAATTATTACCACGCCCGACGATCAGGCCGGGTTTATAAGGCTATTGGGCGATGGCAGCGAATTGGGCTGCCGCTTTGAGTTTGCCGTACAGGAAGTACCCAATGGCCTTGCGCAGGCATTTGTAATAGGTGCCGATTTTATTGGTAACGATAAAGTAGCCCTGATACTTGGCGACAATATATTTTACGGATCGGGCTTTAGCAAACTTATACAAAGCTTCAACAATGTAAACGGCGCCGCCATTTTTGCCTACCCCGTTGCCGATCCTGAACGTTATGGTGTAGTTGAATTTGATAAGGAGTTGAAAGCGGTATCGATAGAAGAGAAACCGGCTAAACCCAAATCTAACTACGCCGTACCGGGCCTTTACTTTTACGATAACCAGGTGGTAGAAATTGCCAAAAACATTGCCCCATCTCCACGAGGCGAATACGAGATTACCGACGTGAACAGGGTGTACCTCGAAAAAAACGAACTGCATGTAGGCGTAATGGACCGCGGCACTGCCTGGCTTGATACCGGAACCTTTGATTCGCTTAGCAATGCTACCGAGTTTGTAAGGGTGATAGAAAAAAGGCAAGCCACCAAAATTGGCTGTATAGAAGAAGTAGCCTATCGCATGGGTTTTATTAATTACGATGATTTGCAAAAGCTGGCCACAAAGTATATCAAAAGCGGTTACGGCAAATACCTGCAGGAACTGGAGGCGTAGGGGCAGCAAACAATGCACCAAGCACGCGAAAGGCTATATATCAATAACTTACCAAAATTTAAATTATTGGTTATTAGGCTCTTCAAAAAAGTATTATCACCTACAAACAAATTAACGGTAAGTATTTATAAACCACTAAAAACGTTATTTTTGAGACGTTGGATAATACCAACGCTTAGCTATTAAGTATTGTATGAAACCCAAAAAAAGGCTCTCTAAAGTAGATAGATATATTCTGATTCTTAATATCATAGTAGCAGTGGCTACACTTTTGTATTATTTATTATCAGATGGCTACCCGAAAGACAATTTTAGAATTTCATTAGCGGGGCGCGATTTGTCCCTTTTGCTTATTATTAACGGCTTGTTCGTTTTATACTTTTTATTTCGAAAGAGGCTTCAGTTTCTCATTTCATTAGCGTGTATAGGTATTTACTCCGCCATATTGATATCTAACTTTGGTTTTCACAGATACCTGTTTACAGGAAAGCATAAAAAAGCATCAGAACAAGTATTTACAATAGATGATCAAACAGATCATATCGGGAATATCCAGGTGCCGGACCACCCGAGGCTTTTGCTTTTAGCCGGTGAAGAGAAAAAACTAGAAAACAATATAAGGGAAGATAAAGGCCTGAGCAGAGTTAATCAGCTGATATTTGCCGGATGCAGGGCTATATTGAATAAACCGCTTATTTCTACCAAAAACGCGTCTAATAATAAATTTGACCCGAAAAGGGAGGGAATTCGCAGAATGTTTTTCTTGTCGTACGCGTGGCGAATGACAAAAGAAAAAAAATACCTTGATAGAGCTATCGAAGAAATGCTGAACGTTTCGGCATTCGAAGATTGGAACCCAAAAGTATATTTGGATGTAGCGGAAATGACCACTGCCGTTTCCATTGCTTATGACTGGTTATATAATGACATACCGGATACTTACCGAATGATCATAAAAAAAGCAATATTAAAAAAGGGAATTGAGCCTTCGCTTAACCCCCTATATAACTCATGGCTTACAAAGAATACCAACTGGAACCAGGTTTGTAACTCGGCCATGATATATGGCGCTTTGGCTATTTATGAGGATGACCCGGAGTTTGCAAAAAAAATAATTAATAGGTCGCTTTCATCTCTCCCGCTTGCAATGGCCGTCTATAAGCCCGAGGGCGCTTACCCGGAAGGTTTTGGGTATTACTGTTTCGGCACAACTTTTAACGTTTTAGCTATTACCGCCTTACAAAGTGCATTCAAAACAGATTTTGGGCTTAGCAAATCAAGCGGATTTTTAGAATCTGCTAAATACGCTCAAAATGCAGTGGGCACTTCAGATATTGCTTTTAATTATTCCGACGCAAATGATGTTGAGGACGTCAGTTCCACCGGTTTGCTTTATTGGTTTTCTAATCAAACAGCAGACAAGTCGTTACTATGGGTAGAACGTAATAAAATTATGACCTACCCCGACAAAACTTTTATTAGTTATAGATTTTTACCTACATGGTTAATATGGGGCAGTAACGTACGTTTGGACAATGTAACCGAACCCAAGATAAACGCCTGGAAAGGAAACGGGGAAAATTCGGTAGCTATGATGCGCTCATCATGGACAAACCCTAATGCTATTTACGTGGGGCTTAAAGCCGGTAGCGGACAAAACTCCCACAGCCACCTTGATGCCGGATCATTTGTGATGGATGCAGATGGCCAACGTTGGGCAATTGATTTTGGAAAAGAGAATTATGGCGTCCTTTCTGCTAAGGGAATAGACCTGGCCGATTATTCGCAGGAGTCTAACCGATGGAGCGTTTTCAGAAATAATAATTTTTCGCATAATACACTAACAATTGATTCGGCGCTTCAAAACGCTACTGGCAATGCCACTATAGCTAACCTTACAACCAATAAGGATTTTTTAAGCGCTACGACTGATTTGTCGGAAATATATAGCGGGCATGTGGCTTCTGCAAAAAGGGGCATTGCAATAGTTGATCAAAACCACGTTGTTGTAAGAGATGAAATTAAATCACTTAATAAAGCAACTACCATTAGGTGGAATATGGTTACCGCGGCATCAGTCAAAATTTTAAGTAAAAACAAGGCAGAACTAACACTTAACGGTAAAACACTTTATTTAGAAGTAGCCGAATCGGCCAACATAACTTTAAAAACCTGGCCTACCTATTCGCATAACACCTATGAAATGCGAAACCCGGGAACAATATTTATTGGGTTTGACATAAGTTTGCCGGCTAACAGTAAAATAGATTTATCGGTAACTCTAACACCTGGCAGTACAGCCAATAAAGTTTTCCAGCCTGTAAAACCATTAAGCGAATGGGGCAAATAGGGCTAAAAGCTCTATAAGTTATTAATGTGAAAGCTGCGAGTTAGTAACGTGGGTATGTATTAAGATGCGGCTATCGCTAAGCATTAACCTGTGTTTTTGTGCATTAAGATGCCAAAGTAATATTATCGAAGGCGGAGCGCTTTGCCTATGCTATAAAATCATCTACAAACTTATTCATTACCTTATCTACGTTAAGGTATTGCACCGCATAATTTCGGGCGTTTTCGCGTTTTTTCTCCAGGCTTTCGTCCAGTTTTATTTGCAGTATTTGGTTGGTGAGCAGGTCTTGCTGTTCTTTATCCTGCGGCTCTACTACATAGCCAAAATCATGGTCCTTTACCACTTCGTGCAGCGAGGTGCCCTCAGCGGCGGTTATAATGCTTGCCCCGCCTACTGCCAAAATGGTTGTGAGCTTAGATGGCATTACCAAATCGCCGGCATCAGCTATCTGCAATACCAGGTGTATATCGGCCATGTTCAGAAACTCGTTAAAAACCTCTTTTTCCTGCACCTGCAAAAACGATATATTGTTAAGCCCTTTCTGTATGGCTTGCTCCTGCAATTGGTCTTTATACGGCCCCGAAGAACAAATTATAAATTTAATATGCTCGTGGTTTATCAATTCGCCTGCGGTAACCAATATACGTTCCAACCTTTGCTTTACTCCTACTGCGCCCGAGTACAGGTACACAATATCATCGGGCTTATAGCCCCATTTGGTTTTCAGGCTTTCGCGGTTGTGTAAAGGGAAAAAGTAATTGGTATCTACCCAGTTAGGGAAAAACACTATCTCGCGGTTATACTTGGCCTTTATCTTCTTGATCATACCGTCGGATATGCTGCTCACATAGTCGGCGTTTTTCAAAATATTATGTTCAAGCTTAAACAAGCCCGCCAGTACGCGTTTTTTTGAGAACAGCTTAAGGTCACGCGCGGCCTCTATTTGCATATCCTGTATATGGTAAAGCAACTTGCCACCGGTAAATTTCTTCAAAAGCAGCCCAAGGTAGGCCAGGTGGAATGGCGGCGCAACGGTTATAATTAAATCAAACTTTTTATTGAAAAGTATGAGCTTAAAAACCATGAAGAATTTTGTTACCCAAAACGAAAAATCCTGCAGGGCGCGCTGCTTGCCTGTTGGGTCGGCGGGGATGTACGATGGGCAGCGGTAAACGGTTAAAGTAGCGCCGCTTTTTTCGTTGTAGGTTACCTCTTTTTTATACCAGCGGTTGGTATAAGGTTCCTGCACCTTCCAAAACGGGTAATACGGAAAAGTTGTAACTACTGTACAGTCGTACCCACGGCTAACCAACCAGCTAAGCATTTCGCCGTTGTATTTACCAATACCAATTGGTTCGGGAGAGAAATTATGACTTAATAACAGTATTTGTTTCTTGTCCATTTATAAAACCGGGCATAGCCCCGTAACGCTTTCCTTTGGTAACACCCAAGTAATAAATATTTACTTACCAGATATTTAGCTTAATAAATAATACTAAAACCCTACCTGTTGCAGCGCGTTTAAACCATATTGTTTTACGCGTTTACAATTAAATACTTATGTAAAATGAGCGGTATAAATATATCTTTTTTTTTCCGCTTGCCCCTATTTACCCACCATCTCTTTTGTTTTAAGTACTATAAAATACTCATATATCGATTGCATGGTTGCATAGGTAATACCTGCGCTGCCATCTAAAAAGGCCCTTCGCAAAACCACCATATACAGCCACTTTATTATTGGCCTGCCGGGGAGCTTGTAAAAAATGCCCTTTTGATGGTACCTGCGTTCGGTAAAATCCGAACCAAATAATGCTTTTTTTAACGAGAATTTTTCTCCGCCATTCATTTGCTGTACACGCATGGCAGCTTCCATATCTGCGTAGCCCAAATGCCTGCTAAACCAAAACTTTATGCCCTTACTAAACGGGTAATGATCGAGGTAGCCGCCCAGCCGCTCTACCGGCCCATCTGGTACAGAAAGCGGGTTCACCAGCCGCTCATAACGCATTTTACCAGGCCTAAATAGCCTTAAGTAGTAAGGCGAAACTTGCGCGTGTTTTAGCCATCTTCCGTTCCAGGCAAAATCCCGCCGTTGTATTTCATAAGCAGCATTTGCGCTGTTTACATCAAATTGTTGCAGGGCCTGGTATAAACCGTCGGATACGCGCTCGTCGGCATCTATATATAAAACCCAGGTATGTTTAAAATGTATATTGGCCAAGCCCCAGTTTTGATGCGCGGCCCAATTATCAAAATTACGCTGCGTTACAACGGCACCGGCAGCAGTGGCTATTTCAACAGTACGGTCGGTGCTGTATGAGTCGTAAACGTGCACATCATCGCACCAGGCTACAGATGCAAGGCAAGCAGGTAAATCCTGCTCCTCGTTTTTGGTAAGTATAAGTACCGATACCATTAATCAATAACCATTGTACAAATTAATCAACTATTACTCTTGGCTTTAAAGGCTTGCACGGATGCCCCGCGCATACCATCCACTCGGGCATATTGCCAACCACTACCGCTCTTGCCCCTATTACACATCCGTTGCCAATGGTAATTCCGGGGTGTATAAAAGCCTCGGCAGCAACCCACGCGTTATCGCCTATTACTATAGGGCGCGCAATTAATGGCGAGCCCGATTTTGTATAATCATGCGTACCGGTGCATATATAGGCACCTTGTGATACAACCGCCCTGTAGCCTATAGTAATTTTTGCCTGCGAATACAAAGTTGCGCCATTGGCAATGCCGCATTCGTCGCTAAGTTCTAAATTCCATGGGGCCCAAATATTTACGCCCGGGTATACATGCACACCGCGGCCTACCTTAGCACCAAAACAGCGTAGTATAAAAGAACGCCAGCTATGGAACGGCCGGGGCGAAAACTTGAAAAATAAGAATGCTGCAAACTGCCATAAAACCCTTGCCGCCCTGTTGCCCACAGAAAACGAAGGGCCTGTGTATGTATCCTGATTAACCATTTAACTTTTAAGAAAACCTAAGCAAACAAATCACTTTTTCTGATGGCTAACCAGCTGCATTATGTTATTGGAGGCGGCAACAGTGCTGAATTTAACTACCGGGCAAAGCCGTTATAGCTTCGTTTGTTATTTTAAGCAATAATACTAAACTTATACAATTATTAGCAATATTATTTATTTATAGCAACACAAGGCACCTTTTTTTGAATTATTGCTACACGGTGTTACTATATGCTGTTTTGAGAGTTAGTTAACGATGCCCGATATAACGGTTGCCCTTATTACTTTTAACCTATTAATTATCATGAAAACATACCACAGCGCATATACAGGCGGAGCAAACGTTAAAATACGTTAGTGCTGGCTAAAAATAGCCTTTATAAAATGCTTGGCAACCCGCTGTATATCGAAATTATCCTTAAAAACCAGGGCGGCTTTTTTGCCCATTTCTTCTTTTTGGTGGCCGGGTAAGTTAAGCCAGGTATTTAATAAAGTACGCGTGCCGTCTATCGAATCAGAGGCCACAAGCCCGCCGCCGCCGTGTTGTATCTCTTTCCAGATATTTACCTGGTGCGATACCAGCACCGGCTTTTCGCATGCCAGGGCTTCTACCACTGCAATACCAAAATTCTCCTGATGGCTGGGCAAAACAAAAGCATCGCAATTATACAGCGCCCCCCATTTAACGTTGCCGGTAAGCATGCCGGTAAAAAAAAGGTTGCCCTTTAGGTCTGGGTAGTGGCCAATAAGCCTCTCGAGCATTTTACCATATGAGCTATCAATGCCGGGCCCGGCTACAACCAGTTTATAATGTTCGCCGCGCTCGGCTATTTGTTTATTTACTATATCAGCATAAGCCCTTATCAATAAATCTACCCCTTTCTTTTTATGTATACGGCTAAAGAAAAGTAAATAAGGGTGCCCTTTCACCTGCGGGCATTTCCTGAAAAAGGCATCGTCCATTTCGGGCTGGTGGGCCGGCGGTGTAATAATACCATAGCCAACGTTTATTTCTTTTTTGGGATGGTACGGATAAAAGGCCTCCCGTGCCAATTCAAGTTCTACCTGGCAGGTAAAAAATAAGCCGTCGGCATCATTCACCACCCTGCTCTCAATAAGCTTCCAATAAAACCAGTTGCGTATGGCCTTAAGTTTACGATCGGGCGCACGTTGAAAATAGGGATCCAGCATACCATGGGGCATTACATAAAGCTTAGGTACGTTGGCAAAAATTCCTTTCTTTTTCGCTTTCTTATCAAGCTCCCGCTTCACGCTCCAGCCCGCATAACTCGAGTATAACCACAGCCCGTTAATAACAACCACATCAAACCGGCTCATGTTGGCTACAAGCCATGGGCGCAGTTTTGCCGAGTATTGCCAGGGGCCTTTGGCAGGCCCAAGGGCATGTATCTCAAAATCGTCCATGCCCAAAAAGGCGCTATCGGGCGAATCGAGGCTTACTACTTCGCGGCTTACGCCGTTGTGCGTTAACTCGGGGTTGGTATTACGTATGCCCTGGCAAGGCCCCCCGCTGGCGGGATCCATACTGGCTATAATGTGCAGCAGCTTCATTGTAAGGGGCTATTAATAGGTTTGCTGTCGTTTATATTTAAAATATCCGTTACGGCATCAATAACTTCTGTTACGGTTACCGATAGTATGCACTTTTTTTGTTGTACCACACAAACATCCAACCCGCAGCCGGCACAGTCTGTTTTGTGGTATATTATTTTATTGGCATTGCCCCGGGGGTACCATTGCCTTGGATGGTGCCTTGCCGAAAATACCGCCGCACATGGCGTGCCTACGGCAGCAGCCAAATGCATGGGCCCGCTATCGTGCCCTATAAAAGTTTTTGCCTGTTGTAGTACCGCGCCCGATACACGGGGCGATGTTTGCCCGCAAAGGTTTATGCCTCCGCCGCCCCATGCCTCTACGCATTTATCGGCCAGCGCATGCTCATCGGGGCCGCCAACCATTACCAGTTTCCAACCCGGCAGCTGTGGCGAAAGCTGCGCAAACAAATTAAGCCAGTTATGAGCTTCCCAATCATTCACCTGGCATTTGGTGCCCGTGCTGGCTGCAATAATATTTTTGCCTGCAACGGGTGCAAGGCATGCATTGGCGGTATGCAGCTCCTGTTGAGTAAACTTCAGGTCCCAATAGCTTGCGTCATCAATATCTATGGGGCCTAACTGGCTCACGCGCCGTGCCAGCCGTTTGGCCTCCCACTCCAAATCGCCGGTAACGCTATCAACAGAAAGCACAAAATCGGGATGGTTGGCAGGGAAAGCCACCATATTTTTCACACCGGCGGCTTTAAAAAACAGGCGGTCGCGCTGTACGGTTAGCTTAGTTTTAAGTAACGATTTTAGCTCGCGTACACCCGCCAGGTATACTACCGTATCAATATTCAAGGCCCGTATTTGCTTTATAAGGCCAAGCAAAACCTTCGGGCTACGCGTGCCAACCGGATAGGCCAAAACGTTATCAAAAAAGTAGCCTTGTCCCAGTACACTGGCCAGCGGTGCGGCTTTGCTGGCCACAGGGCTGTTGGTAAGCAGGGTTATTTGTGCATTAGGGTAGGTATTGCGTACATGGTGGAAT
The DNA here is from genome assembly GCF_002013915.1 of Mucilaginibacter pedocola. GTDB lineage: Bacteria > Bacteroidota > Bacteroidia > Sphingobacteriales > Sphingobacteriaceae > Mucilaginibacter > Mucilaginibacter pedocola. The sequence continues at coordinate 211,500 of NZ_MBTF01000037.1, read as the reverse complement.
GCAGGCAGGGCAACAACGGTATCGCCAAGGCTACCCAACCTGTAAATTAAAACCTGTTTTGCTGTTTGGGCCATTAGCAAGCTTATGCTGTTGCGGGCCGTTTAATGGCTGCAATGGTTAGCCCGCCCATAATTATACCAAAGCCAAGTGCGGTTGGTTGTGCCCATTGCCCCTGCGCAACGGCCTGGAAGCTAACGCTCACCATTAACCATGGCAATACATCGTTCATTCGCAATTTTTTATAAGCGTGTATGGCCATTTTTATGCTTAACTGCAAGCGTACTATAATAGCAGCAACACCAAAAATTGCACCCAGTTCGCCAATAAGACGGCCCCATTCGCCCTCGGCTATCAGGAACACGTCACTACGACCGATAAGCAGCCTTGCACCCGCGTTGGTACCCATGCCTATGCCGAAACCAAAAAAGGGCAGGTCGCCATTGGTAAAGGGCTCCATTATACTGGCACCTATGCGATTAATAATGGTATTATCAATACTACCCTCGCTTTGTTTTGCGGTATCGAAACGGGAGGTCAATGCCTCGATGGCCTTGCTGAAAAACGGCAGGTTACTTAACAGGGCCATAATAATAACCAGGCCTATTGCAGCACCAAACATACGGCCCAAAAGTTTTGGGGTACGCGAGAGCGATGCCAGCGCAAATGCGCCCGTTAGTATGGTTTGTATAAGCAAACCACGACTAATGGAAATTGGGATAGAGCCTATCATGGCTACAGTAGCTGCAATGAGCAGCACACGGTTAACCTTCTCAACGTTCAGCCAAAAATAAACTACAAATACCGCCACCAGCGAGAAGAATTGTGTATTACCCGTGGTGAAAGAAAAAGTACCCGGCGGCCTGAAATAACCCAAAGCCCCGCTAAAGCCCCCGCCCTGCGAATCGGCACCGATACCTTTATTCACGAAAGCAGACTGCGGGCTGTAAAACTGGGCTACAATGAGCAGAAACATAGGTACAGACATCCATAAAACTATCTTACCCATGTAAAGCACATCGTCGGCATCAAATATTTTGCCTATCAAAAATATAAGCGGGAAATGGAAAAGCAATATCCTGCCGCCATAACAGGCCACCAGTAAACTATGGTGCCCTACCGTAATGGCCGCAAACATACCGCAGAAGCCAATAAACAGCATGATGTAGAAGTGGTTATTGGCGGGCAGGTAGCCTGCGCGCCAGGCCGTCCACAGCAGCCAAATGGCCACCGGGTCGCGCACTACCAGCAATGGCGTAGCAAGCGATGGGAACGCCCATTTACGCAGCCCCCCCTCTATAATGAGCAGGATAAAATAAAACCAGATACCTTTTTTCAGCGATTCAACAATAGCCACATGGTTTATGCGGCTGCCTATATTGAGGGCAGTGTTGCGGCCTATTACCGAGGTATTGTTATCGAGAACGGTACTCATTAATGCTAATGAATTAAAAGCTAAAAATAGTTAATTATTACGAATAATTGCGGCCACCAATTCGGCCCCATAAGTATCCCAAGTCCTTTTTGCAGCAGTGTTCATGGCGGCCCTCCCCGCTTGCTCAACTATAGCAGGCCTGGCTAATATATCCTCAATGGCTTGTATAAGCTTCTCTGTAGACCCGGCGGGTATCAGCCAGCCATCTTCGCCATGGGTAATAACATCGGGGCCGGCGGTACGGTCGGTAGTAATTACCGGCGTACCTTGCGCCATGGCTTCGGTTATCACCAGCCCAAAGCCTTCAAACAACGAGGGGAACAACAATACATCATGTTCGCGCATCAGCTTCAAAACCCCGGCATGCGGCAGGCTGGGTATGTAGCGGTGTTTCGCCAGCGCTTCGTTAAGCACGGCGCAGTTATCAACCAGTTTGCTGCCAACTACAGTAAGCTGTACCTTGCTGCCTAACCTTTCTACAGCCGCAAACATATCGGCAATGCCTTTGCGTTGCGATAAGCCGCCTACAAAAAGTAGCTTCAGGGGGCCTTTGCCCGCTTTATATTCTCTTTGCCCAACCACAGGCGGGAAAGCATAAGGCACCACACTTACGGGCGGCAATGCACCCGGATAGTAGCTCAATGTATTTTTTGTAAAACTGCTGGCCACAAATATGGCGTCGGCAAGTTTTATTTCCTCGTCTTTACGGGCCAGTTTAGCCTCCGAATCGCGCAGGCCGGTTAGGGTTGCTGCCCAATCAGGCCAGCGTTCCCGCTCGGCACCCAGCATTTCGCGGGCAGCCCGCCAATAGCCAATAGGCAGGTCATAAAGGCAATTTATACCCTGCTTTTTTGCCCGCCCGAATGACTGCAGTGCTCCATCTTCGTAAGCATACACAGCATCGGGCTTGTTGCCGTTTACCATGCCGCGAAGGCGTTTGGCCACAATACCATCCAACCCGCGGTATACGGCATCAACACTTGCCCAGCCTGTTTCCTGCTTAACAGCACTCTTTAAGCCTAAGCGAGGCATCAGCATACGGCTTATCTCCCTGAAGGGGTACGAGTTTACCTGGCTTTGCGGTACGGGGTAAGTGCGCCTTAACCACTCTTGCCGCAAATTGCCCGGCAAAAGTTTTAGCCAGGGCGATGATGGGTTGGCTGCTACCGTAGTATCAAATTCGGCCAACATACCCTGTGCCGAAAGCTCTTTTATAAGCCCGCGTACAAACTCGTTACCAGTGGGATGCGACAGAACTATCTTCATAAATAAATAAACCAAGCCCTGGCCGGATAGCATTCTTTTGCTAAACAATTACATCAATTAACATAATTGCAAGAATATACAATTATAATAATTGAAATTGTAATTACAGGCTTATCAGCAGCTTATTATTTAATTAAATTGTGATAATACGCAAGCACTTAATTTTTGGGGGAGGAATTGGAGGTGCCCAATATTTTTTTGAAAAACTTTACCCAAACCGGGCGCTGCATCTCCAGCAAAATACCCAATACCGATGCTGCTACCAGTACCGATGTCAGCGCCTGCCATAGCTGCGCCCAATTGTTGGCCTGGTAGCCAAATAGCGCTCGCCATAAAACCAGCAGCGGGAAATGGAGTACATATAACGGGAAAGTAAGGTCGGCAGCTTTGCGGAATATGCCGGCAAAACGGTGTTCGGTGCCCGGTTCGGTGCCGGTGGGTAATATCCAAAGCGTGGCGGCGATAAACAGGCCTACTACCCAATCTGTCACAAATTGGTTTGCGTAATAAAGTGGCGTATAGCCTATGCGGTATGGTATAAATGGTATGTAAGTAACGGCAAGCCAGGCAACAAACAGCCCCAGCAGAACCAACAACCAGGCAATTGGTTTACCCGTTTTAGGCCGGGGTAAAATATAAGCCAGGTAACCTGCCAACCATACCGGCATCATCAGGATAATTTTGGGGCCTGCCACCAGTACCGCCAATACGGGTAGTATGAACGATTTCCATCCCCCCTTGCGGAAAAACCACAAACCGAAGATGGTATAATACCAAAATTCGAAACTTAAACTCCACAACGAGCCATTGAGTGGCGGCGCAGCCGAAAAAAGCCACAGCTCATTCACAAACAAGCCCGAAGCAAGATAGCGCACCCATTCGTACCCGCGCGAGTGGGCGGCATATAGTTCGGGGTTGGCTTGTTTAACTATTACCGCAATAACAGCCGTAATAAGCAAAGCGGGGATAACAATAGACGTGAGCCTGCTTAAACGTGCCTGGGCGTATAGTAAGGCTCCGCGGTTACGGCTAATGGTAGTATGAGCAATAACATAGCCCGAAAGCACAAAGAAGATAACAACGGCAGCATGCGAAGGTTCTCCCGGCTCCCCCGGCGAATGGGCCTTTGTAGGGAACCACCTATCAAAAGCGTGTATGTACAAAACCGTTAGCGCGGCACCAATGCGCAGGGCATCTAAAAAAACGCTGCTACTGCCAATAATTACGCGTGGTTTTATGTTTAACATACCTGTTTAGTGCCCGAAAGATATTAATTATGACCGATATAATGCCAGCCGCACGGCCGGGTTTTACTCATTGATGGTTTTTGGGTTTAAGGCCCTGTGCATCACCTGCAAATTCTTCTCGCCAAAGTAAAGCCGGCGGGCGTTTTGCCAGTCGGTATGCTCGGGTTCTAAATACTCCATTGCCTTTAGCAATGCAAAGCCCTCCTGTTTACCACCGCTCCACATAGCGCCCAACTGCGCGGTATTCAAAAATTCGGCAAGCGTGCTATCGGCAGGGCCGTGGCCAAATATGGGGCGGGCCGCCTGCAAATAACTGCTTAATTTGGTTGGCAAGCTGGTTTTAGAGAACAAGTGCAGCGCGTTGCTCAACGGATACATGCAATAAACCATATCGCATTTGGACAGTTCGGGCACTACCTTTTCTTCAGGGAGCGTATCAAAAAACTCGATATTTTCCTTCAAAGCTGCAGGCACATCGGCTGCCGATAAATGGCAGCCCCACATTTGCAGCAGCACCTTCTTGTTTTTGGGCTGGTAAAACTCTTTCAACAGCGATGCAAAATCAAACAGGTCTTTTTTATCATACAGGGAGCCGATATGCCCCACCTTAACCGTGTCCCCGTTATCGGGTTTACTGCCGTCTAAGATGCTGCTTTCGGGCAGGTAGCGGTGGCAAACTTCGCCGCGGCGAGCGCTTAGCTTGCGGTAGTAGTCGCGCATGCCCCCGCTTATCACGTCGAACGATTCGAGTGTTTTTAAGGCTTCCACCGTAAGTTTTAAGGCAGCACCGGCCATAAAGCGGTAGCGTAACGATCGTGCGCAGAGGGCACCCGCCCAGTCATCATGCACCGTCATATGTACCGGGCGTTGGTTTTGGCGGGTGGTTAATTCAATGGCAAGGCGCAAGCCCTCGTTGTGGCTCACTATCCAATAACCATCACAATCAATCGCCAGCATTTTTTGGACAAGGCCATCCATAAAAGGCATATTGCCCGTGCTCAGCATGCGGCGGGTTTGTAAAATATCCTTCAGCATTGGGCCGCCCATCAGCGCGGGGCCAAGGTAGCCTTCTTCGTAGCCCGCAACCGGTCCGTTGCCAATATAAGCCCATATTATTTCCAGCTCATCCAACTGTGGCACCAGGCTGCGGAGTATGGCCCCGCCCCCACCCACCATTGGCGAATGCGCTGTAAAAAGACATATCTTTCGTTTCTTCATCAGTGTTAAATTGAATTGAGAGCTTGCGCAAATGTAGCTGCTGCGCTATCCACATCTACACCGTAACCTCCAAATTTGCTATTGGCCACGCACTCTTCAAACTTACCGGGAACGTATTCGGCCACGCCATGGGGTATTTCGGGTTTGGCTACGCCACGGGGTGTCCAGCTTTTGCTTACCGATATTACGGGTAGCCCGTGCTCCCGCATGGCCGCGTACGAACCGCTTTTACCTATCACGGCCAATGCCGTTGCCGATAACCCGATATCTGCCTTACTAAATACGGCAGATACCTCTTCTGCAGGCAATTCGCCCAAAATAGCCACTGTTAAACCGGCATTTTGCCAGGCCGTTGCCCAGCGTTGTTGCTCGGCATTTCCGCGGCCAATAATGGTGAGTGTTACCGGTATGTTTTTCTTTTTTGCATAGGCGGCAGCTTCGGCAGCAAATTCGTCAATAGGTGCCCTATCGTGTATGCTGCCAAAAACTACAAAATCGAGCTTATATTGCGGTAAGCTGCCGTCTTTTGGGTTGGTTACCACGGGTATATTACCAAAGAGGGGCAGATATTGCGCGGTATAGCCTAATTGCGCTAACAAGGTTTGGTAAAGAGCGGTGTGGGTATGAATAACAGCCGGCTTTAAATTTTTTATAAGCGATTTAATGAGCATGCGCTGAGCTGCGCCCCACCAATGCAGCTTTTTAGTTTCTTCGGTAGCTATACCCACCCAAAGCTCGTGAAACATGATATGCCATCGGCGGCCTTTGCCAAGGGGCGAAAGCAATTTACTTAAACCTATTTTAAGCCCGCGCGAATGGTAACCGAAAGGCACAAACTGCAAACTAAGCCACTGTGGGTTTATAGCCCCCACCCACCATTCGGCTTTAGCCATGCGCTGCTCAAAAGGCATGCTTGCAGGCAGGCGCATTACCGGCACATCGGCACCATCGGCTTGCTGGGTGGTGGCAACCGGGCTTTGCACCTGCCTGTCGTTAAGTGATAGTATAGCGCATTGGTTGCCAGCCTGTATTAAAGCAGCGGCAAGCCGGCGTGTATAATCGCCAACGCCATCGTGCCCCGGCTCAACCGAACTGCATACAAAAACTATATTTAAGTTACCTTCTATCATTGCTTTCCCGGGCGTTTCAGCTCAATGTTTTTAAGGCTAAACCCGGATATATTTATTCAACTGTTAAAACACTTATGTAACATTAATGTTACTAAATTTATAAGCTAATATTTACACTTGTTTTAGATATTAGCTGCGCATCCCCCTGCGTTTTTTGCTATTGGTTAAAGTAAATTTTTGATACTTTAAAACCAAAATGTACTATTCATAGTATATAGAAACATGCAAAAACCGTTCTTACATTGCGACCACTGCAATCAGCCCTTTCATTACAAAAAGCCGTTACCCCTTCTGTTGAAGCCTTTACAGTATTTTATCCCTTTGCATCGCTTTTTCTGCGCCAAGTGCCTTACCTCACGCTATAAAATTATCGATACCGAGGAAGTAAGAAAATACCAGGTTTAAGCACACGGCCAAACTTCAAATAATTTTATTGCTGCCAAAAACGGCTCTGTATATCTGCCATTTCAAATTGTGCTTTAGCCAATATTTTGGCCTGTGCCGATATACTTTGCTTATTGGTCAACAACGCTAAAATATCTGCCGAAAGTTTTTCTGCATCCAAATTCCCGCAGCTAACCGCTGCCTGATTTTTCCGCAGCAAATTACATGCTGCGCTATCATCGGGCCCATGGTATAATATTGCCCCTGCGCCACCTAAATAACCGACCATTTTGGTAGATAGGCTGTACAAATAAAAATCGGGCTTGGTAAACTTTATGGGCAGGTATAATATGGCGCTGCTGTCCAGTTCGCCTTTTAATTCCGCATCATTCAGCGTCATGGGGCGGTAATCAGTTGCGAATGCCCTATTCTCTAAAAAAGGCATATATTGGGTGGCGCGCAGTATCAACTTAAACTGCTTGCCTTGTTTGCTTAGTATATCCAAAGCATCTGCCAATACCTTAAACAGCGGGATGTATTCGAGGTGAAGCAAGCCGGCAAAATATACGGCAATGGGCTCTGTAGTTGTTGCCAGCGGTTCGCTTACTTCGGCAGCGGCTACGCCATCGGTTATCAGTTCGTAATCGGCCTTGCCAAATAAGCGGCCGTACTCCTCTCCTATCTCTTCAGATATTACCAGCCTGCGGTTGGCACGTTTCCAAAGCACTTCGCTGTTTTCGCGTAGTCCATAGGTGGTAGAAAAATGATCGTGAAAAGATACCCACAGCGGTTTATCGCCACAAAACTCATCGGTACACAAAGCTGCCGAATAGGGTCCATGGTCTACCACGTGCAGTACATCATACGGTATGCTGCGTGCCGCTTGCTGCACCTTTTTTATAGTTGATACTTTGTACAGCCCATGCCTTAGCCAGGTGCGGAAGTTGCGAAGCTTCCAGCGTGCCCACTTGCGAACTATTGGCGTGGCATAAACAATAGTTTCGTGGATGGCACCTTCGCGCGGGTGCAGCGGGTTTTCTTCCACCAATAACGAAGCGACATCCGCCTCGTGCCCCTTAAACAAACGGCGGAGTATGCGGTTGCCCCCACCGTTTGAGTATAACGAGAATGGCTGATAGGTTAACAGTTTCAAACCGTAATATTATATATGAGTGCCTTGTGCGGCAACTATTTGCCTGATGGTTTCTTCCAGCGATATGGTGATATCCCAGTTAGGGTAATGCGCACGCATTTTATCGAGGTTAGAGATGTAGCACATGTGGTCGCCTATGCGGTTCTCGTCAATGTAGGTGTAAACCTGTTTTTTGCCGGTAAATTTTTCGGCAATGCTGAAGGCCTCCCAAATTGAGCAGGAATTGGCGCGGCCACCGCCAATATTATAAACCTCGGCAATACGTGGTGCAGCAATAAAGGCATCAATAAAACTGGCCACATCGTACGAGTGTATATTATCCCTCACCTGTTTGCCTTTGTAACCAAATACTTTGTATTCACGGCCTTCTACGTTGCATTTTACCAGGTAGCTTAAAAAGCCATGAAGTTCTACACCCGAGTGGTTTGGCCCGGTAAGGCAGCCACCGCGCAGGCAGCAGGTTGGTATGCCAAAATAACGGCCATACTCTTGCACCATAATATCGGCAGCTACTTTTGATGCACCGAACAGCGAGTGCTTGCTTTGGTCGATAGAAAACTCTTCGGTAATACCATCCGCGTAGGCAGGGTCGGCATAGTCCCAGCGTGTTTCTTTTTCTACCAGTTCTATAGTGTTTGGCCTATCGCCATAAACCTTATTGGTGCTCATGTGCGCAAAAGGCGATTCGGGGCATACCTGCCTAACGGCTTCTAACAGGTTAAGCGTACCCACGGCGTTGGTATCAAAATCATCAAAAGGGATAGCTGCTGCCCTATCATGCGATGGCTGGGCGGCGGTATGCACAATTGCATCGGGCTTTACTTCCTTCATCAGGGCAAGTACTCCGGCGCGGTCGCGAATGTCTACCTCATGGTGGATGAATTTAGCACCAAGGTCTGTTTGGATGCGGTTTTGGTTCCAGCGGGTATCGCCTTGCGAACCAAAGAATACCGCGCGCTGGTTATTATCAACACCGTGTATCTCCCAGCCAAGTCCGGCAAAATGGTAGCAAACTTCTGAACCTATTAAACCGGACGACCCGGTAACCAGTAATTTTTTTGGGGTATGTGACATAGTACGTTTAAGCAAAGGTTATGTATGTTGTATTTTTTTATCTTGTTTTTGGGCTCACCATTTCGCCGCTACCGACTGCCACACTTTGTGCATAGGCGCGGTACCTACTTCATCCTCCACCAATTTTTGAGCATTTTTTAAAAGTTTTGCTGTGTGCTCCGCATTGCGCAATTGGGCAAACCCGGCGCGGATATCAGCTTCTGAGGCCGATGCAACGGTTACTGCCGCTTTGTTATTACCCAGGTAATTTATCATGGCGGCATAAGGCGGGCCTACGGCTAAAATAGGCAGGCCGCAAGCCAAATATTCGCTCATTTTTGTAGCGATATTAAACTGCGACATGTTACGCAATTTTTGCTGGAAACTAATCGGTATAAGCACGGCATCATAATTCTGCATTTGCGTAAGCACCTGTGCAGGAGGTACGCTCCCTCTAAAATTAACACCCTCTGCATCCAATTCCGGCGGCAGCTTATTAATTCCCGAATAAATATCCAACTGCACATCCGTACCCTTTAAGGCTGCGCCAACAGCGGCCAATGCATCTTTTTGCCATGCCGCCACTGCACCAAAATAGCCTATTTTTAATTTACCGGCTACAGAGCCATTTTGCACCAATGTATTAGCAGCAGCGCCCGATGAGCCAAATAAAACCGTCGACTCTACACTAAAGCGCTCTTTGTAAAAAGCCTGCATATCGGGACTTATTACAAACACGTGAGCAGCCTGCCGCAAGTGGTTTGCAAATACCTCTTCGGTACCATCAGGGTATTGCCAGGCATCGTTTTGGTAGCGCACCAAGTGGTCGTCCATTACCCAGGTAATATATTTTACAGGCTTCAATTTCTTTAAGGCCTCCAATGTAAAAATGGCATTCGCTCCCTGTGGGCATACTAAAGCTGTTAATTCCTGTTTGCCGGCAAAGGTTGCTGCTATTTTTTTAGCCGCCCGGTTAGCGTGCATTTTTATCATAGGGAGCCTTTTGCTCATGCGCGATGCCCGCGAACGGCCAATAAGCGTGCGCAGCAAGTCGGTTTCCCATATCGAAAACAAGTCCATAGCACGGCCGGCAAAATCGCCCTTCACATTATAATCTGCAGCGAAACGGTTTACGTGCACAAATTTTTCGATGCTGTTTAGGTCGTCGCCCAATATGCGCTGGAGCGTTAAACCGCCGCCATGTTTATCAGATACCGACATTTCGGAAAGGTACAGGTCAAACTTCATTGGCTTGCTCCTTTCGTGTTAAGTTTGTGGTATCGATGTATTTTCCCCAAAACGGCAAGTGCTTTGCCCAGGCATGGCAGCCCAGAGGCAGTTTACCACCGTTCAACCGAAGCGATTCGTCCAGGTTATATTCAAAACTAAAACGCAGGGCGCTCATCGGGTCGGCAACACGAAACCATGGGAATAGTTGTGGCACCACTTCCGACCAAATAACATCTTCATTGAGATGGAAATTATCGAAAGCAAAAGCAAAGCGCCCGGTTACAAAAACCTCGTACTTGCCCTTTGTCCATTGGTTAACGTTGTTTTTAAGCCTTGATGACCAACGCAGCAAAGTTTTATACAGCAGCCAATGCAGTCGGTATTTTTTTAACGAATTTAAAGCCTTTATGCACGATTGAATGTTACGCACCGAGAAGCCCGAATTACCACCGGGAATAAAAGCTGCGCCGGGTTTTGCCGCCCAGTAGCCTTCAAAAAATGGCGCACCAATATAATCGAAGGCAAAGGCGCCTGCATCTTGCAAACGATCACTGAAAATATAGGCATCCAACTCGTAGGTGAGCATATACTCATACTCAGCAAACAATTGGTAAAAACCTATACTCACTTTCATTTTATTATAATTTTCTATGGATGCCAGCCATTGCGTATTTACAGGCATCAGTTGCAGGCCGGGATAAACGGATGTATAAGCCGAAGTATCCATCCCCAGCGGATGTACCAAATAACAACCGTAACCGCCCAAATGTGTTTGGCAGGCCCGTAGCGCAATTGCTTCGTCGGGCGCTAACGCCGGTTTATGTACCGGTATTATCACACACATTTTGGTTAGCCCGGGCATATTAATTTTTTAAACGATAAATATCCTTAGCCTTTATTATCTCGCTCATGCGGCGTATTATGCGCGCACGCATTAAAAACAACCATGCATTATACCGCAAAAACCTGCGGTACGATTGCCCGTGGTAAAAAGCCTCGTTCACCTCCTTCACCAAATTAGGGTCGAACTTGTACCTCGATACACACGACCTGATGTACTTGGTAAGCAACATTGTTTTAAACAATTCCATGCTTATCAGCCCATCGTCCTTAAGATGGTGCAATATCCTTATTTCCTCTTTATAACTACTGCCCGAGCGGTACATTTTTCCGCTTACATCCTTATCATGGTTGCGGAAATAGTTTAGCACCCGGCCCGAAATAAATACATCGCCCTGTTTGGCCATCTCGATGTACCAAAGCCAATCGCCACTCATTTTATAAGTAGTAAACTCCTGCGAGGTGTTAAAGTAGTTCTCCTTTTTAAAAACAGCCATGCTGGCGTTCCAAATGGTGCATTCCTCCACCAGGTAGTTTAGTATATATTCCTTCCCCGGTACATATTCGCTCAGGGTGTGGTGGGTTGATACCTTTTCGATACTATTACCACGCACCACATAGGTTTGCGCATATGCAATAACACAAGCCGGGTTGTTAAGCAAGCCCGTCATCAGGGTTTCCAACAGCGTTGGCTCGCACCAATCGTCGCTCTCGGCTATCCAAATGTATTGGCCGGCGGCTAACTCTATCCCCTTTTTCCATTGTTTAAAGGTAGTACCGCCATTGGTTTCATTATACACAATGTGGCTTACCCGCTCATGCCCCCGGTATTGTTCAATTACGTCGCGGCTGTTATCGGGCGAGCAATCATCCAGGATTATCAGCTCAAAATCGCGGTAAGTTTGCTGCAATACCGAATTAATCCTTTGCTTAAGGTAAGGCGCATGGTTGTAATTGGGGATTATTACTGATACCTGTGGCATATTACACCATATTGCTTTTACCTGCCGGCGCTGTTTTTCCCGCAGTATTTGTTAAACTCTTTTTTATCGCACGTAAGGGATTAGTTATGTTATAATATATCCAATCAGACACTATACGTTTTCGGATAAAGGCCTTGTCGGCACTTGTAAAATAGGTATCTAAAAACCGGTGAGCATTGCCCCCTTTTGGTTCTTTTACAATCAATATCTTCAGCATAATAAGGCCGTGCCCGTCGCCCCTGTCCTCAGCATGTATATTCCTGAACTGGTCTAAAAAAGCCAGGCGCACCTCAGCCTTATCCTTCAGCAGTTTACAAGTATTCAACCACCAATAATGCAATGCATCGGCACTGTAGTTAAGGCTCCCCTCGCTTGCGGTTACAACCTGTTTCGGAACAATGTAAAGCAGCTTATCATCTTCCAAAGCATTGAAAAAACAAGGCATGTGCGGGTACGAGTTAACAATATTTCGGTACCCGGCAATTAAAACAGCCCCACGGAACGCAGCCGTTTTAAAAATAGTACAGGGTATAAAACTGGCAAACTTAAAATAAGGATACCCCGCAGCCACCAGGTTGCGCGGCGTATCAAGCTTGCCTGCAAATTTTTCCCAATTGTATTTATGGGCACCTACATGTATCAAATCGGCAGTGGTGTTATCCATAATATCTGCGAGCGCGTTCAGTGCTTCGAGGTTAATATCATCATCGTCGCAAACCACCCAGGTGTATTCGCCATCGCTAAGTTCTATTGCGCGCAGTATATTGGCATCGCCGCCTATGTTTACCTTGTTCGTAATAATTTGCAGGTTGGGCATTGCAGGCACAAAACTTTGCGCTACCTGCAGGGTATCTTCGGTAGAACGGTTGTTAAGTACCTTTATAGGAAAATTGGCAAAAACCGATTTACTAAAAACACCAAGTGTTTGCTTTAATAAGGCACTCCTGTTATATGTTATTATAAAAATATCTAATTTCATAACACAAGTTATTACTGTGCTTTAAAGGCTGAGTGTTAAATAAGGTGCGTTAAAGCACCTGCTCGGTTTGCCAGGCCAGTTTTGGCCTTACTACTCCCCACCATTCGCCGGTATACTCTTTGCGCATATTACCGGTTTCTATTACGGTAAATGCAAGTACGTTTTCGGCAATGGCCATGTTTGCCATATCTCCCTCGGGCACAAGGAAGGCGTTTATTTTGTAATTTTTGTCGTTTAAGTAATTCCCCGGAATTACACAGGTAGATTTGTACCTACCCTTTTGCAGCGGAACTTTATAAAACTGATCGACAGTAGATGATGCCGAGGGAGCGCTAAAGGTTGCAAAAATAACAGTGTCTAAGGTATCCAGCAAGTGGATGCTGGGCTGTACTATAGCACCATCGTGGTATACATCGTACTCAATTTCAACAATAACATCTTCGTTTATACCGAAATCAGCTGTGATACCCTTTGCAGGTGATAACAGCCTTAGCGCGTGAAAGCCTGCCTTTGTTGAATGCTGCTTTACTATAATATCATCCTTATTTACCTGGCCATCGCTATTCTCGCCCGTGCGGATATACTTATCAATAACAGTATGCGTAAAATCCAGGGTTTGCAGTTGGCCGTGCTTCAGCAAAATTGATTTAGAGCACAGGTTGCTTATAGCAGCCATATTGTGGCTTACAAACAGCACGGTACGGCCTTCGCCTTTGCTCACCTCGCCCATTTTACCCAGGCACTTTTTCTGAAACTCAGCATCGCCAACGGCCAATACCTCGTCTACAATCAGTATCTCACTTTCCAAGTGGGCTGCTACGGCAAATGCAAGCCTTACATACATACCACTGCTATAGCGCTTTACGGGCGTATCAATATATCGTTCAACCCCGGCAAAATCAACAATGGCATCAAAGTGCTTTTTTATTTCGTGCTTGCGCATGCCCAATATGGCACCGTTCAAAAAAATATTTTCGCGGCCGGTAAGCTCGGGGTGGAAACCGGTACCTACCTCAAGTAAGCTGGCTACCCTGCCCATAATTTTAACCGAGCCCCTGGTGGGCACTGTTACGCGGCTAAGCACTTTAAGCAGCGTGCTTTTGCCTGCTCCATTACGGCCAATTACGCCTACGGCGTCGCCTTTTTGTATATCAAAGTTTATATCCTTCAGGCTCCAAACTATATCGCTGGTGCCGGCGGTAGCGCGGTCGTTAGTTTCGCCAACGGTTAAAAAGGGGTCTTCTTTGCCTCTCAGCAAGGCCCATTTACGCTCAATATCGCGGCTAAGTGTGCCGGTGCCAAAATCACCCAGCTGATATGCTTTAGATAAATTTTCAACTTTTATAGCAATATCACCCATGGCCTAAATTAAACGGTATCAACAAAATCTTTTTCTACCTTGTTAAATATCACCAGCCCCAGGAAAAACAGCACAAAACAAGCAACAACGCTATACAAAAACGAATCGAGGTAGAACTGCCCCCCACCTGTAAAGCCATACCTGAAGGTTTCTATAAGCCCCGTCATAGGGTTTGCTTTTATAAATGGGCGGTATTTTTCTGATGCTTCCGATAGCGGGTAAATTACCGGCGTGGCATACATCATTAATTGCATACCGAAGGTTACCACAAAAGCAAGGTCGCGGTATTTGGTGGTAAGGGCGGTAATAATAAGCCCAAGCCCCAAGCCCAGTATAGCCATTAATGCAATAAGCACCGGGAACAGCAGTAAAAACAAGTTGGGCTCTACCTTATCGCCATTAAGTTCGGCAGGCGCATAATGGTATTTAAACAGAAAATAGAAAAACACAATAAGGAACAGCAAAAACTGCACACCAAACTTCACCAGGTTAGAGAACACAATGCTCAATGGCATAATCAACCTTGGGAAATAAACCTTGCCGAAGATGTTGGCATTATCCTTAAACACCGTTGATGTTTTGGTAAGGCAATCTGCAAAGTAGTTCCAGGCAATTGTGCCGGCCATATAAAACAGTGCATGCGGCACATGGCTGGTGCCTATTTTGGCCAGCCCGCCAAATACGAACGTGAAAACTATAGTGGTAAAAATAGGCTGTATAAAAAACCACAGCGGCCCCAATACGGTTTGTTTGTAAAACGATACAAAATCGCGGCGTACCAAAAGCCAAAGCAGGTCGCGGTAGTTCCAAACATCTTTTAAGTGGAGGTTTAAAACAGAATCGTGAGGCTTAATTTCTAAATCCCACTCCTGGTTTGAAGTACTTGGGTCTATCACCATTTGTTATCTTTTATTCAGCCTGCGCCCGGCAGGCAAGCGTTTGCAGCGCTTTTTATTTTTTGCCTTTTTTGGCAGGTTTTCTAAATATAGCAGCAAATAAGCCTTTTAAGCCGCGCGGTTTGTTATCATCTTCCTGGGTGTAACCATAACCGTAGCCGTAACCGTAGCCATAGCCGTAACCATACCCGTAGCCGTAGCCATAGCCATAGCCGGCACCATAGCCCTGGCCATAGCGGCCCAGTATACCACGCAGTTTTAAGCCGTTGAAAATGATGTTAACATTGCTTAGCTCGTTGTTGCTTTGTATATGGTCTATCAGGTTGAGGTAATACTTAGGCGTATACTTATGCCTTACCATATACAAGCTGGCGTTTACATACTTGTTCAATATTTTAGCATCGGTAACCAAACCAATTGGCGGCGAGTCGATAAGTATGTAATCAAAATCCTCGTTCAGTTTAGCCATCAGCACATCAAGCCTGCCGTTCAGCATCAACTCTGTGGGGTTTGGCGGAATAGTACCCGCAGGCAAAATAACCAACCCGGGGATATTCCTGTCGGCCATAGAAAGGCTTATATCTTCGTAAGTAGCCAGCCCTGCCATGTAGTTACTAATACCCGGTTCCTGCGGAATCTCCATCATCTTACTGATCTTAGGCTTACGCAAGTCGAACTCGAGAATGGCTACGCGTTTTCCGGTTAGGGCCAAGCTTACCGCAAGGTTTATGGCCGTGAAGCTTTTGCCCTCGCCCGAGATAGATGAAGTTACCAATATAGTTTTCTTCTCGTCGGCTATTCCTATAAAGTTTAGCGATGTACGCAGTGCGCGGAACTGCTCGGCAATTACCGTTCGGCTGCCGTCTTTAATAACCAGTGTTTCGCCGCTATCGTCGTGCAATATCTCGGCCAGTACAGTAGCATCGGTCTTGCGCTCAATTTCCGAACGGAACAATACTTCCTGGTTATATTGCTCGCGCAACAACACGAAGATGATACCGATGATAACGCCTACGGTAAGGCCAACCAAGTAAATGTTTAATGGTATAGGTTTAACCGGGGTACCTTTGCTTTCGGCATAGTTGATTATACGGCTATCGGCCACGGCGGCGGCGCGCGATAGGGCAACCTCCTCGCGCTTGGTAAGCAACAAGGTATAAATATTGTTTTTGATAGCTTGCTGGCGGCTTATCTCTAAAAACTTACGCTCTTTTTGAGGCACACCACGCAAACGTGTAGAGTTAAAACTGCCCTCAGACCGTAAGGTGGTTTGTGTAGTAAGCAAGTTTTGCCTTAAGGCGTGTAAGTTTTCGAGCAAGCCCGGTTTAATTTGATTGATCTGCTCTTGCACAGCAGCTACCGGCGGCGAGTTTTCGCCCGATGTTTGCCTCAAATTGGCTAACTCCAGTTCGGCCGCGTAAAGCTTCTCTAACAATTGCAGCAATATAGGGTCGGTTATGCCCAGGGTTGATGGTACCAGGCCCGATTTGTTGCCCTTTTTAACAATGTATTTCTCAATTTGATCGAGTACATCCAGCTGTACCTGTATTTGCGCAAGCTGTATGGTATTTTGCCTGGCATTATCAATGTAGTTACGCCCTTCGGTAGAAAGGTCAACTATGCCTTGTGTTTCTCTGTAATCCTGCAACTCGGTTTCAACGCCCGATAGCTCTTTGGTTACCAAAACCAAACGCTCATTTATAAAAGCCAGTGTATTTTCGGCGGTTTGGTTTTTCTCTTGTATGCCGCTGTTGTTGTATACAGCTACCAGGTCGTTAAGTATATCCTCTGCCCTGATAGGCACTTCGTCAATCATTTTTAATTGAATGAGCGACGACGACCTTACGGCCGGCGTAACTGCCAATGCACTAAGCGTAAATTTAGCGGCAGTTTTAACACTGCGAACGCGCAGGTAATACTCGCCTTTAAAACTTTGGGCTGTAACCGGCTTATCCGTTTTTACGGGGTTGATAATGAAATCGCCATAAGGAGTGCGTACAGGCGAGCCTAAAGGGTACTGCTTACCCGAAATGATCACATAGTTTTTTGTGGGCACGTACTCAAAAGAAATAGGCAGATCGGGCGAGTTTTTGATCTCGGCAGGGTTTAGAGCAACAAATTTTACCGGGGTAGGGTAAATTAGTATATCGCGCAGGGCACCCTTGTTATAAATCATGGCATAAAGCCCAAGATCGCGTACTACCTGCTCCATCAGCACGCGCGATTTTAGCACCTCTATCTCGTTTTCTACCGTTTTGGCACTTTTAGAAAGGCCCAACGCTTCTAATACGTTGGTATTGTCGTTGGTACGCGAATCTTTAAGTAAAATAGTGGTATTAGCCTCGTAAATTGGTGTTTGATAATGTATGTAGAAATAGCTTATGGTAAGCGACACTACAATAGTGAACACAAATATGGGCCAAAATGGCAAATACCTGAAAGCTATTGCGCCAAACGCACTTTTAGACGTTGTGCCCTCGAACGGATTGGCAGCATTGGCCGATTGAGCATTATTTTTCATTAACAGAAAAAAAAAGATTAATTTTTAATGAACTGTAAGTAGATTACGATGAGTAACGAAACAGCACTAAATGCGTATGGTATCAGCTGGGTAGAGCGGTCGGCCGAAGCGGCACGTGCATTGTTTGGCTCAATGTAAATAATATCCTGGTTTTGCAGGTTATAAATATCTTTTTCAAACAGTTGGCTATCGTTTAAGCTAAAACGCTTGGTTATCCTTTTACCATCTTTCTCCCTTATCAGCAATACATTATTGCGCCTGCCATAAGCGGTAAGGTCGCCAGATTGTGCCAGGGCCTCGGGCAAGGTTATATGCTCATTAGGCACCTGCACTATACCGGGGTGGTTAACCTCACCCAGCACAGTTATTTTAAAATTAACAATACGCACATTTACAATAGGCATTTTAGCTATCTGTTTGCTCAACAGCGCTTCGCTTATTGAGCTTGCCAGTTCGGCCTTGGTAAGCCCAACTGCTTTTACCGAACCAATAAGGGGTAATTTGATCATGCCGCTTTCGTCAACAAGGTAGCCGTTGTAACCGCCCTGTTGCCCGGTATTTTGGGCGGTTGAGGAGTTTAGTATTGCGGTAGTAATTTGATCCGGGGTTGAAATATTGATCTGCAGTATATCGCTAACGTTTATTTTAGTCTCCAAACGTTGCTGGTCAACGTCATAAGTAGTATCGCGCTGAACGTTGTTGAAGTAGGCAAGTTTTTTAGAACTACTACATGAACCTAAAACCGACAGCACCACCAGGGCCAGCAAAAAGAAAACTAATGAGTAAGGTTTTTTTTTCATAAAAGTTTAGAGCAGCGTTGCTTTTATACCAGGGCGAAATAATTGCAGCCTTTGCAAACTTAAAAATTATTACGCAATATTATTTTACTTTTTTAATATAATGGACTGATTTTCTAAAAATAATAAAAAAATTCTAATTATTACTAAAATCTATTTATTCAACAATTTATTAATCGGGAGCCACTCGCGGGCCTAATTTTGTTCTAATATAATTTATTTTTTGATTAATTTTTTTAACCCGTCGCGCACTTTATTTTTAAACAATTTTCCGCGCCGCACCAGGTTGTGCGATTTGGAATGTATAAAGTTTGCCACGCCCTCGCCCGCCGTTTGGGCCGTTACATGTAAGGGTATAAGCGTTTTTGTTAAATACCCCTGGAAGTGCAGGGTATAAAACTTCGAAAACACCGGCGTTCCGTTAATTCCCTTCACTTTTCCGTACAGCCCATCGTTCCGGCGGATCATTTTTTTAATATTGGTGGACGGGGTGGTTTCAAAGCTGTACTCGCAACCATTGAAGGGTACGTTCACATTAAAATCAAAACTTATCCCGTCTTTTTCCAGCGAAAGCAGGTTGAGCACATGAGGGTGAGCCTCGGTACGGAAAACATCAAGCAATATCATGTCTGATACGTTTTTGTTATCTAAAAATTTTCCGGCAAGCGTATCTGCCAATAATTTTTCAAACCCGGCTTTATTGGCGTACTTATCCAGTGTGAAACGGCAAAAATCGTGGATAAGCTTTGCACTCCAAAATGAGGTATGTCCCGATGTTACGCTATCCTCGCCATGCTGAAAAAACATGGTGGTACCCTCGTATTTATCTTTAATATAAGTATTGAATACAGGCTTCAGATCCTGCAGTACCACAACATCGCAATCGGCATGTACAAAATGTTTAATACCCAGCTCTTTTACAATATCGTTGATAATAAACCATCTATCGAAACAGGCCTTCTCGAAGAAATAAGGGTTGATGGAGTGGTGGCGGTAAACTTTATCAAACTCTTTTATGCCCTGGGTATACTTGCGTACATCAATGCAATTGTAATCGCGGTAATCGTCGAAGTAGGTATCGGTAAGTACGTATACGTTATTTTTACCGTTGCTGAGCACGGCCTGTTTAAGAACATGGCCAAAGAATAAGCTGGTATTTTCGCCAAGCTGCAAAAAGAAAACAGGCAATTCCGACTGTGATAATTGAGCTGCGCTACCCGTGTTGCCTGGTTCCATTAAGTTTAGTTTGCGAAACAAAAATAATATTTTGGTGCATTAAAGCAATAGAAGAATGCCTTTGTAATGAAACTTGCAAGGTTTTTGCCCGATTAATAAATAAAATACAATTTGCCACCTGCTGCCGCCATATTTTAATTAGGTTTGAGGGAATGTAGCATTTGCTATTGAAATTATTTGATTGCCCCATTAATAAAGAATGCCGCATGTATTGGTATGAAGAAGATATAAAAAGCCTTGAAAAGAAGGGGCTGAAGGAAGGGTACGGAGCCGAAACGTTATTCTACGGTAGTTCGTCTATACGGATGTGGGATAGCCTGCAACGCGATTTTGAAGGCCTGCACCCGCTTAACCTTGGCTTCGGCGGCTCTACCCTGGCTGGCTGCGTATGGTTTTTCGATAGGGTGATGTATAACTACCAACCCAAACGGCTGATAGTTTATGCCGGCGATAACGACCTGGGCGATGGCCGCCATCCCGAAGAGGTGTTTATTTTTTTTCAGCAGCTTTGCGTAAAGGCCATGCAACGTTTCGGGCCCATCCCCTGCTATTTTATTTCGCTTAAACCGAGCCCGGCCCGCTGGAACAGAGCCGACCAGTTTAAGTACACCAACAACCTCATCGAAAACGAGATAATAAAGCAAGGCGGCAACTGGCAGTTTATAGATGTGTTTAAAAAGATGCTTGATAATAATGGCTATCCGCAAAAACAACTCTACGCAAGTGATGCCCTACACCTAAGCCCGCAGGGCTACCAGGTTTGGAAAGAGGTGGTTAGCAGCAAAATTATGGTTAACAGTTAACCCCGTGTTCACGATGAACTAACATTAAGTAAAGAAATTTCGGGCGGTAATAAATGGGGGCAATAAACAGGGAATATCACAAATGGCACAGCCCCGCGCTGCAGCGCGATATGGAGCTGCTGGTGTTTGGCACCGGTGGCAGGCCCGTGCTATTCTTTCCTACCCGCATGGCCCGCTTTTACGATTATGAGAATTGGGGCATTTTAGCTGCGCTGGAGCATAAACTCGCATCCGAAGAAATTCAGCTTTTTTGTGTTGACAGTGTGGACGCCGAAAGCTTTTACAATACCCATGTGCACCCCGAAGTACGTATTGCCCGCCATGTGCAATACGAAGATTATCTTATTACCGAGGTTGTGCCCTTCATTAAACAAAAAAACAGCAACGCTTACATAGAAGCTGCCGGCTGCAGCATGGGTGCCTACCACGCGCTCAACATTGCACTAAAGCACCCTGATATTTTTAAAAAAGCCGTAAGCATGAGCGGCCGCTACGACCTTACCGAACACCTGGCAGATTTTAGAGACTTGTTCGATGGCTACCATAACCAGCAAGTTTACTTTAACATGCCCCGGCAATACGTGGCAAACATGCACGAGCATTCCCTGCTGGAAGAACTACGCAGCCTAACCATCATACTGGCAGTGGGCCAAACCGACCCATTCCTGTTCAACAACCAGGAAATAAGCCGCTTGCTGTGGGATAAAGGCATCCCCAACGAATTTTACGTTTGGGACGGCTACGCACATAGGCCAAGGTATTGGAAAAAGATGGTGGAATTGTATTTATAAGAAATACAACTTACATTGGTTCTATACAAAACCTAACCTTATGAGGCAATTCACATTAACCGTCTTGTTCTTTATTATTTTATTAAGCGGGTGCGGCTTTACTGACAACAAACCCAATAGAAACGAACTTACCTGGACATCCTTACGTATTAGCCCTGTTCAAGGCACAAATATTTTGATTTATCGCGACCATTACGACGGGGGCGATTCATCGATGGTAACAAAGTACAATCCTGGGTCAATTTTTTCTCCGCGGCCAAAAGGCAAAATAAAGGAAGATACGCTCTGGATCAAGTTCACCAATGCCGAAAGGGACACCCTTGGCTTAATTGCCAATAGCCTTATCATTAATCCGGTAAGCCCAAAGAAATTCTGTACGGAATTTGTGGGAAAACTTAGGATAGAAATGCGATATGGTGAACAGGTTAGCCACAGCGTTGAGTACAATTCCGTGTGCGACTGGGCTACCCTTTCCCCCGAAACAATTCAACTAAGCAAAATACTGGCGCGTAAGCAGATTGCCTGGGGCCAGCTAACCAGCCACGTAGTTATTGAATAATCACTCTCTTAAAATACCATCCTTTCGGGTCAACTACCGGCTGTGTTTTGCTGATGATCTTAAACGGCGTGGCTTTGTTGGCGCTTATGGTAGTGGTAACAATCCCCTTATCCGTTAAAATATCTACCGGCAGATCCATCGGGCTGTTTTTTATGGTTAGTATATAGGTTTCGGGACGGGTGTGTTTCAGCTCGAAATCCATCGTATTGGTAGTACGCAGGTAAAAATCGAACAGGGCATCCAGCTTACGGCCCGATTGCTTGTTGAAAAAGTCCTGCACATCCTGCGTAGTGAAGAATTTATCGTAAGGGTATTGCACATCGGTAGCAAACTTTTTAAGCGCCGGAAAAAATACACTATCGCCAATTACATGCCGCAGGGTATGCATAAAAAAGGAGCCCTTGGCGTATACATCACCGCTATAAACCACATTCATATCAAGCCCCTCGCCTTGCACGGTTGGTTTGGTGCCTCGGATACCCGCACGCTGTGCCACCATTACCGAATCGTAACCTGCCTCGCCCAATGTTTCGCGGAAAAAAAGGGCTTCTGCATAGGTGTTTATCCCTTCTTGTATCCACATGTGCGCCCAATCTTTATTGGTTATTTTATTAGCCCACCACTCGTGCCCAAACTCATGGAACAGGTTGGCCGAATAATCAAACCCCGGGTACTTATCGTACTTAAAGTTATCGCCATAAGTAACCATGGTTTGGTGTTCCATACCCGAATTAGGCACCTCAGCAATGCCTATCTTCTCTTTATACCAGGGGTACTCGCCAAAATATTTTTCGAGGATACGGGTATCGCGTTCGCGGATATCTATTACATGGTTAGCATTTGCGGTATCGGTTTTTAACACATAAAACTGGATGGGCACACTATGCCCCCCTACCGTAGTATACGGGCGGCTATAAACTTTGTATTTGGCAATATTGAACACCACGCAATAATTGCTGATGGTGTAATTGGTTTTCCAATGCCAGGTGGCTTTATCGTTAGCCACATTCTTCACCCCTTGCAATAAACCGGGACCAGCAACCGATAAGCCCTTAGGGATGGTAATGAACATATCTACGCCTTCGTTGGGTTCGTCGCTGGGGTGGTCTTTACACGGGAAGTATACTTGTGCCCCCTGCAACTGGCAGTTAATAGCTACCTATGGGTTGCCCGCTTTGTCGGTAGTCCAGGTGAAGCCGCCTTTCCATGGCGGGCGCACGGCAATGGGAGGTTCGCCGCCGTAATTGATGCGGATGGTGTGTTTGCCCGTTTTGTAACCAGCCTTGTTAACGATGAAAATAGAATCTCCTTTGTGTTCGAATGTTGCTTTACCTTTGTCAACCATAATGCTATGCACATCCAGTAGATGCACCAAATCGAACAGCAGGGTATCAGTAGGTTTACTGAGAATGAGGCTGATCTCTGCATAGCCATCAATGCTTTTCTTAGGGATATCTACATCAAGCGAAAGCGTGTAATGGCGGATATCCATAATGGCCTGTAAAGGACGCAATTTGCCGCCGGCTGCCATATAACTGATGTCGCGATTTTGGGCGAACGATACGGTTGAGGCAATAACGAAAGCGAAAAACAGAAGCAGGCGGCGGGTTTTCATGGGGATATGGCTTGAGGCTACAAAATAGGCATTTAGGCAGATAGTAGAAACAATATAAGCAAAGGCCTTTGTGGTTCCCCTCTTGAGAGGGGGCGCGGCGGGCAAGTGCGGCTGCAGGGGTGTGTTAGCGGCTTTGCAAATTCACTTTGCATAAACTCTAACACACCCCTAACCCCTCTCAAGAGGGGAACCATAGTTCGCAATGGAAAGAGCGCCCCTCAAATGCCTTTATCAAGAGGAGAAAAAGAAAAAAGGGTCTTGAGCAGCGGTATTTTTTACATACATTGAAGCAAATTCCAACCAACCTATGGCTAACCATACCCGCCGCAATTTCCTGAAACAAACCACCCTGATAGGCGCTGCCGCAACCGCATTGCCAAACCTATTAAAAGCAGAAACACCGACTGCTGAAAAGCTGAAAACCGATATGGTTATCCTTTTCCAGGGCGACTCGATAACCGACGGCAACCGCACGCGCGATAACGACTGGAACCACGTAATGGGCCATGGCTATGCCTGCTTGCTGGCCAGCCGACTATGGTATGATCACCCCGGCCGTAAATTCCATTTCTACAATCGCGGCATCAGCGGCAATAAAGTAACCGACCTGGCCGCCCGCTGGCAAACCGATACACTGGCATTAAAACCCGATGTGTTGAGTATTTTAATTGGCGTGAATGATGTATTGGCCTGTGTAAATGGCGATACCAACTACAGTGCTGAAAACTACGAAACAGGCTACCTGGCGCTTTTAAAGCAAACCAAAGAAGCCCTGCCCAATATCAAATTCATCATTTGCGAACCCTTTATTTTGCCCGGCACCCGCGTGAACGCTCAATTTGATAAATGGAAAGAAGAGGTGGAGAAACGGCAGGCTATCGCCAAAAAACTCGCTACGGAGTTTGATGCAGTATTTGTGCCCTTTCAGCAACCATTTAATGATGCGCTAAGCAAAGCTCCCGTTGAATACTGGATATGGGATGGCGTACACCCCATGCCCGCCGGCCACGAGTTAATGGCCAGGCAATGGTTAAAGGTTGCAGGGAAGAAGGTGGGGTTGGTGTAAAGTCGAAAGTCCGCAGTCGGAAAGTCCGAAAGACGAATTTTACATCATACGTCGTCCTGTTTGTCGAAGGGTGCGCGAAGTCCCTGCAAGCTATGGGTCGACTGGCTTGCCATGCCCCACGCACCCGCTTGTCATGCCGAGGGACGAAGCATCTATTAGCCGATTTGCAAAGTGGCAATTGCTTTGTGGCTAACAGATCCTTCGCTATCACTCAGGATGACAAAGTTGAAAATACTGCTACTATCCTTACAAATTCCTTACCCAAATATTGCGGTAGCTGATAGGCTTGCTTGGGTCGCCGTGCGATTGTAATTTGATAGGTGCCGGGCCGTGAGCGCGGTATTTTGGCGCACCGATGTATGGGGTATCTCCTTTCAATTCGTAATTGTTTTGTACGAGCACACCGTTGTGTATCGCAGTAACACGGGCAGGGGTTTTCACGGTGCCGTCCTCATTGAAGCGTGGGGCCGTCCATACTACGTCGTAGGTGTTCCAGTCGCCGGGTTTGCGGCATGCATTGGCCAGCGGCGGCGACTGCTTGTACATGCTGCCTGCCTGCCCGTTGGTGTAGGTTTTGTTGTTATAGTTGTCAAGCACCTGCAATTCGTAACCACCTGCACCCCATGGCAGGGCGGCAAGGAAAATACCGCTGTTGCCGCGTGCCTGCCCGCTACCTTCTATGTCTGCCGGGATGCGGTATTCGATGTGCAACTGAAAATCGGTGAATTTGCGTTTAGTTTGTATATCGCCCTTCTTTTTGTCGACAGTGATCACATTTTTGGCAACCAGCCATTTATCTGTTGCAGCGGTGTCGTTCACCAGCACCCATTCGTCGAGGTTTTTACCACCGAACAGCACAATTGCATCAGATGGAGCATCGCTTGCTGCTTTACCCGGGCTTACCACAGGAGGCACAGGGGTGTAAAACTCGGTGTCTTCGGGTTTGGCGTTTTGGGCATTGGCGGCGAGGGACGTGGCGGCTAGCAGAGCGGTTATAAAAAGGTGTTTCGTTTTCATGTTTCTTCGTTTTGATCCGTTCATAAATTATTACGCCCGGTCAAGCGTCCACGCTTGACTGAACATGTTTTGGAGCGTCCGCGCTCCCGTGTTTATTTTAAAAAGTAAGCGTGGACGCTTACAAAGGTTTTTGTTCAAGCGTGGACGCTTGAACAGGCGGCGGTGAGAGGGGGTGTGTTTCGCCGCTATGCATAACGTTCATTGCTTTGTGGTTAACACACCCCTTCCCTCTCACTTTCCTTCGCGCCCCCTCTCGAGAGGGGAACCAAAAGAAGAAAAAGCTTCGCTTTTATTTCAACGTCCTTATCCAGGTCGCAATTTTCCTGGCATCGGCTTCGGTTACTTGCGGCATGGGCGGCATTGGGGTCGAAAACTCTGGCCAATGCTCGGGTTTCGGGTTTTTTATTAATGCCATAATTTGCGCTACGCTGTAATTACGTTTAGCTACTTCTTTAAATGCCGGGCCAACCTGTTTGGTATTGGGGTTATGGCAGGCCGAGCAGGTGTTTTTGGCCAATAGCGGTTTAACCTCTTCGTAAGTAAGTGCCTTTGCAGGAGCTACTGCTGCAGTTTTAATACCCGGTTTTGCGGCTGCAGGCTTAGCAGGTGCTGTTGCTTTCACTGAGTTTTTGGTACTCACTTCACTCATGCTTAATTTTTTACCTTCGGGGATGTTGTTCAGCGTGTAGTAAGCGGTTGGGTGTACCAAATTGAAGTAATTCTCTTTATCGCGCACACCATCAAGCGTAATGGTATGGATATAGTAGCGGCGCAGGTTGTTTACTATCAAACGCGCCTTCATGCCATCTTCCGACACCTTAACGCCTACGATGGGGCATTTCTCGTTATTCACCGGCGGACTACCATACACGCCATGGTATTTATAGATGTAGCTATCGACCGAATACGAGGCGATATCTTCAGCTACCTTCCTGTCTACAGGTTTGGTGAACTCTATCTCGAAGCCATCGGGTTGGGCGCGGATAGCGCGCATCTCGAATGGTATGTGATTGTTCCATATCAGGCGTTGAAGCCCCATAGTGGCCTCCCCTGCCGAACCCCAGCCGCGGTTGGTTTCACCCGCCACCAGCGAGCCATCGGGCAGCCAGGCCAAACGCACTATACCCGATTGGAAACCACTCCTGAAAGCCCATGCAGCACCCTGATACTCCCCGTTCACCTTCTCCAGGAATATACGGTCTACCATACTCTGCCCCTGGTCGCACACCAGCAACTGGCCCGAGAAAGGACCAAAAGCACCTTCGGGTATTTTTACGATCTCAGAATTGGAGATACCCAATATACCATGCGGAAGCCAAACGGCAGGTAATTGCAATTCGGGTATTTCTTTTTTGGCCTCAAATTCGGTTTTGAATTTTTCGTTTACGATGTTTTGTGGTTTGAATGGTTGACCGTATTTATCAAATTCGATGCGCGGGTTGTTGGTGGCAAAGAATTTTTCCTGCGTAAGGCTTAGCGGCGAGTTTGGCAGGTTGGTCCACACCAGGCTGGCGGGGTTACCCATAAACGCACCTTTTTTAACCGGCATAATACTGCCCGAGCCTACCCAATCGCCCTGGTTATCGCTGTACCACAGTTCGCCATCTATCATACTGATACCGCATGGAGAGCGGAAACCTGCTGCCCAGGGGGTAACCGTGCCATCCTCCTTAATATTTAAAGCCCAGCCACGGTATGGCACAAAGCTTTTAGGGTGCCACCAATCGGGCGGGAAGCCCAGGTTTAGCGTTACAAAGAAAGAACCATCCGGCGCTATTTTAGGACCGAAGCTGTATTCGTGGTAGTTACCGGAAAGCGGCCATGCGTATACTGTCTCGAAAACATCTGCCTTGCCATCCATATCGGTATCAACCAGTTTGGTTAGCTCGCCGCGCTGCACTACGTACAGGGCACCATCTTTATAAGCGGCACCTAATACCTCATGCAATCCCGACGCGAATTTGCGGAAGAACGGGCGCTGACTGGTAGGGTTCTCTACTATAAAAATATCGCCGCGGCGGGTAGTTACAGCCATGCTGCCGTTGGGCAAAGTACATAAACCGCCAACTTCCAGTATGGTACCTTCGGGCGCGGGAACTTTCATTATCTTAAAAAAGTCGTCCTCTTTTGGCGATTCGGCCTGGGCAAAGGCGCGCTGGTTCAAAAATAACGCAGCAGCCATTACACCAATAACGGTAGCCAGTTTCGCAACTTTTCTAACATTTCCAACCATTCTAACTTCTTTAACTTCTACAACCTCTCTAACTTTTCCAACTTTAAATATCTTCTTCATGGCTGCCTCTTAAAAAATGATAGAATAGGTTAATTTTTGTTTGATAGGCGTTACCAATTCCTGCGTACTGCCTTGCGTACGGATGGTTGGTTTGGCATCGGTGCCCTCATCTAACTTGATGTAGTATTGGTCATCAACCGTATAGAAGCCGTTCTTCAACTGCTCTATTTTGCTGCCTTGTGCTAAACGCATGGTTAAGCCCTCTACCGGTGCCGATACATTTACCTCGCGGTGCAAGCCTTGCCCGCCGGGTATTACTGTGCTGGCATCGGTAACTAATGCGCCGTATATCCAATATTTAAAAGTGGGGCGGGTATCCTTATCCAGCGTATAGCCCTTGGGTTTATAAGCCGTGCCATTGGTATCGGCAGGCCATGCAGCATCGGCAGTAGCCAGTTTTGCTAAACCGGGTGCAGGCTTACCAAAGTATTGTACGGAACCTGCGGGGCGCGATGAACCGTCCCCGCGCTCATGCCACATGGGGGTAGCATCAAGGAAGCTGCCTCGCCATATTTGTACCAGCATGCCTTTATCGGCATCGTAGGTGTAGTGCAATTGTTCGGTACTGCCTACGCCTATGCCGTGGGTTACGCGGATACCGCCGGGCAGGTCGGTAAAACTGCGGAGCACTGTGTTTTCGGTGGCGTTAATGAGTATCGGGTCTACCGCATCGTTAGAGCTTACATTTGCATCGCTCAGCAAATACTCGCGCACACCGGACCCTGCAACGGTTAAGCCCAGTGCCGATTTTGCCCAATCTACATTCTTACTGTAGAAAAGCTCGAAAGGCTGATCGCCCGATGGCAGGGTAACTGCGCCCGTACCGCGGTTGGTAGAAACAGGCACAACGCTTGTGTTATTGATCTTAAGTGCACCTTTACCGCCGGGAATACTGAGTTTAAAGGTGTACTCCCCTGCGTCGTTAATGTGGATGGTGCCGGTATACTTCAGCAAATACTCGTTAGCAAGTTTTACTTCGTTAGAGGTAAGTATCGGCGTTGTACCCTGTGCTTCGGGCTTTAATTTGGCATAGTCAGGTTCCTCGCCAAAATTACCTTTGTAAACCGTGTACTGCAGGTTTGCCACCGTTGGGTGTGGTTTATCAAAATTGGTGTAGCTAATGTTTTTAAAAGCCACTGCACCATGGTCGCCCTGGAAACGTAACGGGCCGAGGGCTGCTTCTTTAGTATCGTAAGCACCACGCGTTGGACCGGATAGTTCTACGTTCTCCTGTATGAGTACGCCATTCAACCATATATAAAGTACTTTGGCATTGGCTATCTTCAATCCTTTCTCATCAAACTTTGGTGCCTGGAAAGATATGCGCATATGTTGCCATAAGCCCGGTGCCCTACTGGCGTTTTGCCTGGGGGCGTGGCCCTCGTAACCTTTCTGTCCTTCGGGTTTGGTATCGTCCCAGCGTTCATAAATGCCGCCATTATCGCTCGACTTTGGGTTTACCGTACCCCAGCTATCCAGCAATTGTATCTCGTAAAGGCCCTGCAGGTATATGCCCGAGTTAGCGCCTTTGGCCATCATGTAATCCAGTTCCAGGTCGAGGTCGCCGTGGCGAAGCCCGAAGTAGAGGTCGTGCCCGGGATTTTTCTCGTCAACGTTGTTTACCAGTATTCCGGTGCCTTTGCCAAGATTGAAAACGTTCTGCTTATCCATATCAGCATGTACGCTTCCATCTATCTCCCAATTTTTTGGAGGGTTGGTAAATGCCGAAAGGCTGCTCAACGGCACCTGCGTTTTTAGCTGGGCAATGGCCGGCCGCGTTGCGCATACCGAAGCCAGCAAGGCCAGGCCCATAGTTGTGTAAAGTTTGTTTACCATATCAGTTTATCGGGCCTTGGGCGGGGCTTCCCAAGCAGCCATAATTTAGTTTAGTTTCACCAAATATATAAAAAATACAATCGATTGCAATACTTAAATTACACGTTGTTTTCCGTTAAGGCCAACCACCGTAATACTTTGCATATCAGCGGTCCGCGTAATAAAACGCGCCGATTGCGACAGGAACGACAGCCCGTAATAAAATTCCTGCTTCTGTGTGCTGCCATTTTTGTATTTAATAAGGGCATAAGCATCGCCGGGTTGCAGGGCAATGCTGCTGTTTTGCTCTTTCAGTCTAAATACTTTCAGCGCATCACGGTTCTGACTTGCGGCTAACAATAGTTGCCCTTTTGTATCGCGAAGTTTTACCAAAGCCTTGCCGTTGCCGGGGATATAAATACCGCTTTGTAAAATGCTTTGGGGTTTAAAACCGCCCTTGCCATCGCCTTTCAGCAGCAAACCGTTTAGGGCATCGTAACGGCCAATGGCAGCTTCGGTGCCATAGTCGTTACCTGTCATTATCACATCCAGGTTGCCGTCGCCGTCAAAGTCTCCGGTTTCCATACCGTTAATTGCAGATACCTGCGCTTCTACCGGCATGGGTATCATAGTGAACTTCCCGTTGCCATCGTTGCGCAAATAGCAGGTCTTCAGCATATTTGCTTTTAGCCTTATCGCCCCCTTACGTGTTTCGGCCGGGAACATCTCATCCATGGTAGCCAAAGCGAATGATTTGTAATTGGTGTATTTTTTCTTCAGGCTGATCATCTGCTTCAGCATATCATCGCGCCCCTCTACCGGAAACTCCTTCATCTTGCCATCTTTATCTTTAAAAAAGGTTGATGGTACGGCGCTGTAAATTTTGCTCTTATCAAAATCATTCGCGGTAATGTAAACCGGATACTCATCGTTCGCCTGCATCAGGCTGTTTTGGCCCAGGTTACCTACAATATAATCGGTGCGGCCGGTGTGGCGGAAATCGCCGGCGACTATCGAGTTCCACCAACCCAGCTGGTTTGCTATGCCGCTGTTGGCGGTTACGTTGGTAAACTTGCCGTGGTTATTTTTCAGGAAGGTAACGGGCATCCACTCACCTGCAAGCATCAGGTCGGGCCAGCCATCGTTATCAAAATCGGTAAAGGTGGCATCGCATACCAGCCCGATATCTTTCAAAGCAGGCGCTACTTCGGCGGTAACGTCGGTAAACTTTGCTTTGCCGTTTTGGCTATCATTACGTAGTATAATGCTCGATACCGGCTTGGGGTACTCCCATGGCTTCACCCTGCCCGATACAAACAGGTCAAGCTTGCCATCTTTATTATAATCGAAACCGCGCACACAAAGTTTGCTGGTATAGTTTTGTGGCAAAGCATCGGTAGCTAAAATAAAATTGCCTTTGCCATCGTTCAGGTACAGCCTGTCCTGGTACTGCGGGGCATCGGGTTGGGCTTCGTAGCCGCCACTGGCCGCGTACAAATCGGGCTTGCCATCGCCGTTGGCATCAAACAAAAGCAGCCCGGTATCTTTTATTAAATTGGTGGCAGAAACATTATTTGCCAACAAACTACGCTGGCTAAACCCACCGTTTGTCTTTTGTATAAATACCTGCGCCGGGTTATAAGAATCGCCGCCTATAACCATATCATCCAGCCCATCGCCATTTACATCGCCAACGGCCAAAGCGGGCGCGTATTCCGACAGTTTGTGCGGCAGCAGCTTTTGAATATTGAAATCGATAAACGCAATGTCTTTATGCTTAAAGTTGATGCCTAAAGAATCGGTTACCTCGGTAAAAAGTGCCTTAGCAGCATATAAGGGAACAGTTTGGACTTTACCATCCGCTGCATCGGCTATATTTAACTTTAGGGTTTGGCCGGCCTTTACGTTTAACAGTTTTTGCTGTTTGCCATTGGGCCACTTCACTATTACCGAATCTACCAGGCTTGCCTTACCCAAGCCAAAATGCGCAATATTTTGTACCGACGACAAGTAGCCGCGGTATGGGTTGTTCTCGTAAACCTGCTGTTTGCCTTTATCGTAGTAAATATCAACTATGGCACCTAACCCGTTCAGATTTTGTTTTTCGCCTTTAAAGGTGAATTGCAGGTATTGGTTGTTTGCCAGTTTCTCCGCATCGTCGCGCGAGGTATTGCGGTAAACCAGTGCTTCATCGTTAATGTTGTTTATCACCATATCCATGGCGCCATCGTTATCCAAATCGGCATATACGGCACCGTTAGAGAAGGTGGGAAGCGCTAAGCCCCAATCGGTACTTACATCCTTAAACGTAAGGTTGCCATTGTTGCAAAAAGCATAGTTGTGTAGTTTAATCTCGGGAATTTGCTTCAGCACCGTTTGTTTTGATGCAGCAGCATAGGCCTCCTGGCGGTAGGTCATGAAATCACGGTCGGATACATCTTTGGGGAAACCGTTGGTTACTATCATGTCCCTAAACCCGTCGTTATCAAAATCGGCAAGCAACGGGGTCCAGCTCCAGTCGGTTTGGGCAATGCCGCTTAAAAAGCCAATTTCGGCAAAAGTGGGTGCACCAATTGCACCTTGCTGGCCAAGCCTTGGCCCCTGGTTTAGTTGCAATGTATTGCGCACATACTGGTATTGGTGGCCGTATAAATCAAAATTTTCGAATAGCTGGTAGTTGTTCGGCCCCAGCATCATTTTTTTACGGTAGTTATCCTCGGGGTTCATGTCCAGCTCTACCACATCGGGCAGGCCGTCGTTATTAATGTCTACTACATCCTGCCCCATGGCGTTGAAAGACGTGTGTTTGAAATATTCTTTAGCACGATCGGTAAACGTACCGTCGTGGTTATTGATGTAGAGTGTGTTGTTAGATATAAAATCGTTTGATACGTAGATATCTTTCCAGCCATCTCCGTTAAAATCTACAGTAGATGCGGCATGGCCGAAACCCGCTGTAGTAACACCCGCTGCTACCGTTACGTCGGTAAACACGGGGTGCTTCAACGCGGCATCCCAATCGTTACGGAATAGTTTGCCGGTTATAATGTTTGCTGCCCGTGTTTCGTTTGCGCCAAAAATGTTGGGGTTGTACTTATCGCTGGCATTGTTTACCGTAAGGTACATATCCAAGTCGCCGTCGTTATCGTAATCAAAAAAGCTGGCCATGGTAGATTCGGTACCCGCTTGCAGCCCGTAAGCCTTGGCCATGTCTTTAAACTTAGGGATGCCATCTTTATCGAGCCCCTGGTTTATGTACAGGAAATTATAACGGCGGGTAGAGTCGGCATAAATGGTGTTACACACGTAAATATCCATCAGCCCGTCGTTATTAATATCAACAACGCTCACGCCGCGGCCCCAGCGCCCGCTACCGCTTATGCCGGCAGCATCGGTAATATCATCAAACTCGAAGTTGCCTTTGTTAAGGTACAGGCGGTTTGATACCATATTACCCGAGAAAAAGATATCCTGTTTGCCATCGTTATTAAAATCACCGATGCCCACGCCGCCGCCATTGTAAACGTTTACCACATCCAACGGGTTAATAGAATCGTTCTCGGTTATTTCGTTTTTAAAATGAATGCCCGAGTGCGAGGAAGATATTTGCTCGAACCGGGTTTTCTTTTTGCAGGAAAGCAGGCATAGCAGGCAAGCCGCCAATAAAATACTGTAAAACGCTCTCATAATTAGGAACCAATAGGTTATCGGTATTAAATGTAATAATTGGCTTACACCTATTTGCCGATATTTTATTAATTAGCAAAAAGAGGCTTCCCCCTATGCGGGAAAAGCCTCCTTTTTAATTCAACCGAAGCTATTAATAGCCCGGATTTTGAGTAAGATTTGGGTTAAGGCCTATCTCGTATTGTGGGATAGGATATAACTCGTGGCCGGCAGGGATATCAATAGCATAAACCTCTTTGATAAACGCCGTAGCTACACCAGCCCTACGCAGGTCATAAAAAGTTGAGTACTCGCCCGAAAGCTCGTGGCGGTATTCGTGGTAAACCATTTGCAGCACATCGGTAACCACTTTGCCTTCGCTCATGTACACCGCAGGGGCGCTGCCGCCAAAGGCTCGGTCGCGTACCAGTTTAAGGGTAGCTAAAGCACCTGCATTGTCGCCGCCGCGGGCCTGGCACTCTGCTTTGCTCAGTAATACTTCGCTATAGCGCATCAGTATCTGGTTTTGTGCACCAAAAATTGTTGAGTTACCCGAGTTACCATCTAAGGTAGCATCGCGCCACATTTTTGTGCTGTAGTAACCTGTACGCAATTGCGAAGGGTCGCTGCCTACCCAAGGGTGCGATATGGTACCGCAAGTGTTAATGATCTTGCCATCGTCGCCGGTGTATTTAGCTTTTACGGCAGCATCGGTGCTGGCAAAACCTGCTTTAACCAGCGGGTAGCTTGCTATACCGCCCCTTGCTATAATAGCTTTACCGGGGTGTACGTCTCCGGGGCCAATAATGGTAGGCACTTTACGCAAATCGCCGGTTTGGAAACCATCGTATAAGCCTTTGTTACCATAATCGTAACCAAAGTTTGATACTTCTTCGGGCATACCAAAGGTGCCTATCCAGGCTACCTCGTTACCCGCACCCCAGCTTTGGGTACCTGCAGGGATGAACTGCACTTCGAAGATAGACTCGGCATTGTTCTCGTTAGTGTACTCGTGTACATCAACAAAATCAGTAAGCAAGGTGTATTTACCTACTACCTGGTTAAATGAGGCCAATGCATCGGTATATTTTTTCAACCACATTTGTGCCGAACCAAGGTAAGCGTAAGCAGCACCTTTAGATGCACGGCCAAGCTCTTCAGCAGGGTATTCCTCTTTCCATGGCAACAGGCTTGCGGCTTGTTTCAGGTCGCTCTCTACCTGTGCAAAAACCTCATCCTGGGTGTTGCGTGGTTTTAAACCATCGTTGGCACCGTTGCTAAGCTCCAGAGGTACACCACCAAAACTTGCAGCAAGGTAGTAATAGGTCATACCGCGTAAAAAGTATACCTCGCCGGTAAGGCGCTGAAACAGGGCATCGGTAAGTACACCTTTATCTTTCATGGTTTGCAAAATTACCAGGGCCGAGTTTGCGCGGGCTATACCAATGTAGGCACGTTGCCAAAACACCTGTATACCGCCAAAGGTTGTTGGTATGGCGTAGGTGTTGTAAAACCTATCGTTACCCCAGTTAAAGAAATCGTGTGTTTGGAAGTTGGCATAATACCAAAGCGATTTCTTCAAAAGGTCGGCGTTTTGGTAGGTATCGTAAATTGCATTTACCAGCGCTACACCGTCAGAGGCTTTGTTAAACAAGGCCTGCTCGGTAGGGTTTGATGAATCTGTTTGATCCAGGAATCCTTTTTTACAGCTGAAGGGAGTTGCTACAATAAGTGCAACCGCCATTATGTATATATATTTTATCTTATTCTTTTTCATTGTTGGTGCTGTTGCTGTTACTTAAAATGTTACGTTTAAACCCAGGGTATAAAACCTTGAGGCAGGGTAAGTACCAATATCTATACCCGATGCAGTTGCGTTGCTTGCCGAGCTGTTGTTGTTATTAGGATCGGTACCTGTAGCCTGGCCAATTTCCGGATCTAAACCGGTGTATTTGGTAATAGTGAACAGGTTTTGCGCGGCAATGTATATCCTTACTTTGCTCAGGGTCATCTTTTTGCTGATAGCGCCCGGCAGGGTGTAACCTAAAGTTACGTTACGCAAACGCAGGTAGCTACCGTTTTCAACATACACGCTCGATGCTACGTTGTTAGCGCTGATATCGTCGTTGTAATTTACCCTTGCGTAACGGTTTGATGGGTTGCTTGCAGTCCATGCGTTTTCGGCATAAACGCGGCTAACGTTTTGTACACCTACGAAACCCGGTGCCTGGAAGCTCTCAAGGTTACGTGCCTGATAGTTAAATATTTTGTTACCATAGCTACCGTAGAAGAAGGCGTTAAAATCAAAGCCTTTGTAAGCAAGGTCAATATTGAAACCACCGTAGAATTTTGGTATAGGGCTGCCCAGGCTTGTGCGGTCATCAGCAGTTATCTGTCCGTCGCCGTTAATATCTTTAAATTTACGGTCGCCGGGAACAGTTGGCTGCGCATCGTTACCCTGGTAGTGGCCATCGGGTGCTTTAGCATTAAGCGCATCAATTTCCGCTTGAGTTTGGAAGATACCCTCGCTTTGGTAGCCAAAGAACTCGCCTACAGGTTGGCCAATATTGGTACGGCTAAACTCTTGCCAGCCGTTTGCCGGTGTAGTTAAGTTAACCAGGTTGCCAATAAAGTTTTTGGTTTGCGTAATGCTTAGCAATTTGTTTTTTACGGTGGTAACGTTTAAGCCTAAGCCGTAAGTAAAGTCGTTAACAGTTTTCCTGTAGTTGATACCGATCTCGAAACCCTGGTTGCGAATGCTACCTGCGTTTTGAGCAGATTGCGTAACGCCCGATTGCGATGAGGTTGGTATTTGCAGCAAGAAGTCCTTAGAATCTTTACGGTAGTAATCAACCGTTACCGAAAGGTCGCCGTTCAGGAAAGCCGCATCGATACCGATATCTGTTTGTTTTGATTTTTCCCAGGTAAGGCCGCGGTTATCTAAGTTAACATAGGCCAAACCGTTTTGGTAAGTGCCGCCAAAAGGGTAACCAACGTTGGTACCCGATGTAGCAGGGCCGCCCGAGCTGTAACGCGCCAGGTATTGGAAAGGCCTGATGCCAGCCTGGTTACCTACCTCGCCATAGCTTGCCCTCACTTTTAAGTCGTTAAGGAAGGTAACATCTTTCAGGAACGACTCTTGTTTGGCCCTCCATGCGATAGAGCCTGATGGGAATATACCGTATTGGTTGCCCTGGTAAAATTTAGAGGAACCATCGCGCCTTACAGTAGCGGTTAACAGGTACTTATCTTTAAACTTGTAGTTGATCCTGCCGAACTGCGATGCCAAAGTGAATATCTGCTGGTTACCAAAGGCAACAAGGTTTTTCACTTGCGAAAGGTCGCGGATAGCGTCGCTTATTAAATCGTTACCGTTACCACCTACCTGGCGGAAAGTATTTTTTTGCTGAGAAACACCACCTACGAAATCAATTGAATGATCGCCAAAGGTTTTAGAGTAAGATAATGTGTTTTCCCACAACCACTCGTAAGTATTATTTGCGCTTTGCGAATAGGTGCTCAGCTGGTTGGGGCTGGCAACACCATATTGGTCTAAAGAGCGTGTATCAGACGGAGTGAAGTAGTAGCCCGAGTAATCAGTAGTGTTTATACCCAGGTTAGTTTTAATTTTCAGGCCTTCTAAAAGTGTAGCTTCTAATGAAGTGGTACCTAAGAAGTAGTTGGTAAGGTTTTTAGTATCCTGTGTTTCGATCTGGTAAAGCGGGTTATTCCAGCTTTTTACGTAGATGTTAATAGGATCGTAGTAACCGTAGTTGCCATTGCCATCTTTAGCCAGGTTAGTTAATTTATTACCCTGCATGGTTGGGATCAACTCGCTAAGCGTAGCTAATGCACCGGTACCAAACGGGTTATTAGAATTTTGGCGAGAGAATTTGGCGCTCGATGATGACTTTAACCATTTTGTGGCATTGTAATCGATATTCATACCCATGTTCATCCTTTTGAAGAACGAGCCGGTAACAACACCTTTCTGATCAAAATAACCTGCCGAAAAAGCGGCCAAAACTTTGTCGCTACCGCCGCGGATGGCCAGGTTGTAGCTTTGTCTTACGCCCTGGCGGTAAACTTCGTCCTGCCAGTTGATGTTTTGCAACGATGATGGGTTAGACCACTCAGGCAAACGTGTGAAACCCGGAGTGTTGTTGGCCAGTGTAGCCCATTCCGAAGCGTTAAGTACATCGTATTTTTTAGGTTCCGATTGGATAGAGCCATAAGCATCTAACGATACCTGTACGCTGTTGCGGGTACCTTTTTTGGTGGTGATAATAACCACACCGTTTGATGCACGCACACCGTAGATAGCTGTTGCCGATGCATCTTTCAAAATGTCCATAGAGGCAATGTCGCTTGCGTTGATGTTGTTTAGGCCACCGGTAATAGGGTAACCGTCTACTACATACAAGGGATCGTTACTGCCCAAACTACCAACACCACGAATCAATACCGTAACGCTTGCGCCCGGTGCACCATCGTTATTGGTTACCTGCACACCCGATACGCGGCCTTGTAAGGTTTGGTCTACCGAGGTTACCGGTACCTGCTCAATCTGTTTTGAAGAAACCGAACCTACCGCACCGGTAAGGTCTTTACGGCGGGTGGTACCGTAACCTACTACTACCACCTCGTTAAGGTTGCTGGTGGCTGATACCAGTGTAACGTTATATACGCCGGCGCTGCCTACCTCAACCTCTTTGGTTACATAACCCACCACGCTTACTACCAGCGTTGGGTTACCGGTAACCGAAAGTTTGAAACCACCGTCGGCGCCGGTCATAACGCCATTGGTTGTTCCTTTAACCGACACCGATGCGCCCGGAACCGGCCCGTCTGCAGATGTTACTGTACCTGCAATTTGCCGGGTTTGTGCATAACCGGCCGTACTGGCAAGGCACAATATAAAGGTTGTGCAGAGCAGTACTACAAGATCTTTAATTTGTAATTTTCTCATCATACGTTTAAAAATGTAAAAAAGTTAAATTGGTTATTGATGACGGTGCCTTGGGTGTGGCACTGTTCATCGGAAGTAAAAGTATTGGAGATAAAAAAGAGTAAATAACACAAATGTTAACGTTTGTATAACAAATGTTAATGGGCTTTTTTACCGCTAAAATGGGCATTTATATGCATAAAAGCATCAATTGCAATCGATTTCGTGATGGTTTTGAACGTAACGCGCTACAGAGCAAGGTTTTATTGTGGTTAACAATATGCGTATGGGGAAAATGGCTGCTGAGGGGGGATAATGCAGGCTGAAATTGAGGCCCGTGGGATGAAACCAACGGCTACAATATGTGCCGGACCCCGTGGGTTTCAACCCAATGCTACAATATTTACCGAGGCTACGCCTCTTAGAAGTTTCAAATCAGGATATAAGGTTTGGCGAGCTAAAGTCCGGTACGGACGATATATGTTGTAGTTGTGGGTTTCAATCCACGGAGGGAGGCGTACAACACCAAAACATAAGGCGCAAAAAAGGCGCTCCGTTCTCGGGCGGAGCGCCATACCAATAAGTACACCAACTAACCTCAAAAAACATGCTTACATATTTTAATGAGGTGCTAAAGCAATTTCCACCGTATGAGAGCAGCAAAATTAACTCGATGTGAAGTTAGCGTGGATTGCTAAATAAGGATACCACTATTTGTTGTAAGAGTAATACAAATGTTAAATGATATACCTTCGTTTAAATACTGTGGCTAAACCCCGCCCCGCCTTTGCACACATTCCCGGCCGCGCCCCTCCCGTGGGAGGGAGTTGTATAATTTTACACCAGTTCCGTTTCCTTTTCGTTCTTTTTCAAGTTATTGATGTATTCGGATGGCAGTATGCCGTATTCTTCTTTAAATACCTTGGCAAAGTAGGCCGCATTATTAAAGCCCACCTCGTAGGCCACGTTGGCTATGCTGAGTTTGCTTTTCTCTAATAGCTGTACGGCGCGTTTCAGGCGTATGGTTCGGATACAATCAACCGGCGTTTTGCCCGTTAGCGTTAACATTTTTTTGTAAAGTGATACGCGGCTCAGGTTCAGTTGCGCGGCCAGCGCTTCTACCGAGAAATTAAGGTTGGTGATATTTTGTTCGATGTATTCGAAGGCATTGCGGATAAACTTATCATCTTCAGATACCACAGCAATGTCTTTGGCCTTCACTTCTACCTGTTTCTGGTAGGTTTTTTTGAAGGTACTTTGCATCCGCAGCGCATTATGAATTTTAGATAGCAGTATCTCGAAGTTGAATGGCTTTACGATGTAATCGTTGGCGCCGCTATCCAGGCCGGCCAATTGGTCTTCATCGGTACCCAGGGCGGTGAGCAGCAATACCGGGATCTCGGCAGTGCGGCTATCGCCTTTTATTTTGCGGCAAAGCTCGGTGCCGTTCATAACCGGCATGCTTATATCGCTTACGATGAGTTTAGGGTGCATAGCCAGCGCTTTTTGCCAGCCATCCTTGCCATTCACGGCCTCCACTATGTGGAAACTGTTCTTAAGGTTATCCTTCAGGTAGAAACGCAGGTCGTCGTTATCTTCCACCAATAAAATCGTCGGCTTTTTGGCCGAACCGGGAGCCGTTTCAATATTTTTCTCTACGGTCAACTCAACATCTTGTACCTGCTCGTCGGCAATTGCAGGTACATCGGCAGGCAGTTGTTTACCTACAGGCAGGCTGATAGAGAAACAGCTACCGTACTCGGGCTCGCTTTCTACCTCAATAGTGCCGCCCTGCATTTTCACAAACTCTTTGGTGATGGATAAGCCTATGCCGCTGCCCTGGTTAAGCAGATTTTCGGGCATATCGTCCTGAAAGAAACGCTCGAATATCTTCTCCTGGTTCTCTTTAGGGATGCCTATGCCTGTATCTATCACTTTTATCTCCAACCGGTTTTGCTCGCCTTTGTGCTCGTTAACGGCCGCCATACTCAGCATTACGCTGATGTGCCCGCCCGATGGGGTAAACTTAAAGGCGTTAGAGAGCAGGTTGAACAGTATACGCTCCATTTTATCCTGGTCGAAATCGATTACGTAAGATTGTATATCGCTTTCTATCAAAAACTGTATTTGCTTTTGCTGCGCCACATCCTTAAACGATGCCGCTACCTCTTTAGTAAACTGGATAATATCCCCACGTT
Source organism: Mucilaginibacter pedocola (assembly GCF_002013915.1). Lineage (GTDB taxonomy): Bacteria > Bacteroidota > Bacteroidia > Sphingobacteriales > Sphingobacteriaceae > Mucilaginibacter > Mucilaginibacter pedocola. Next base: position 171,004 of record NZ_MBTF01000037.1, on the reverse strand, counting down.
TCAGGCTCAACTTCAGTTCGTTGTATTCCATCTTCCTAAAATCGAGCAGTTGGTTCACCAGGTTCAATAGCCGCTTGCCATTACGTTTGATGGTTACCAGCTGGTTTTGCTGTTCAGGTTTATCGCTGGCTTTAATCAGGTTATCAATTGGCGATAATATGAGCGACAGCGGCGTGCGGAACTCGTGGCTTACATTGGTAAAGAATTTTATCTTCATCAGATCCAGCTGGTGCATACGGCGGGCCTCTTCGCGTTCGCGGGCAATTTTGCGCTCGGCCTCCATCTTATCCTGCTTGGCCTCAAACTCGCGCTTCAGTTTTATAATGCCGCGGTGCCTAACGTAAAGCAGCGTACCCATCAACAATATAAAATAGCAAAAATACGCGAAGGGAGATTTCAGGAAGGGCGGCTTCACCGTAATATCAAGCGCAATGGTATCATCGAAGCCTGCGTTTTGGGTACGTACTTTAAATACGTAGTCGCCACCATCTAAGTTGGTGTAAGTGGCTTTGCGGTTGTTGCCGGCCACGGTTATCCAGTTCTTGTCGAAACCTTCCAGCTTGTATTCAAACTTTACCTTATCGGGGTTAAAGTAATCGCCGGCAGCAAACTCTATGTCAAATACATTTTGGTTATGCTCCAGTGTAATTTTTTTTGTTTCAGACAGCGCTTTGGTTAATATTACGTCGCCCGCCACAGCATCGCCTACGCCAATCGTTTTGTTAAAAAGGTGCATATCCGTAAACACCAAATTAGGGCGAGGTTTAAAGGTATTCTTGCGATTGGGGTCGAAAAGGTTAAACCCGTTAATACCGCCAAAAACCAGCTCACCGCTTTTCAACTCCAAAGCGGCATAAAGGTTAAAAGCCCTGCCCTGCAAGCCATCCTGCTCGTTATAGTTGTTTATCCTGAACTTATACTTGCCGCTCACGTTATCCAGCGTTATGTGCGCCAGGCCGTTGGTGGTGCTCACCCACATAGTGCCCTGCTTATCCTCAACTATGTTAGATACATTGTTGGCCGGCAGGTTAAGACCCTCCTCTATATTCAGAAAGTTGTTGGTTTGGGGGTCTAAAATGCTCAGCCCGTCTTTGGTGCCTATCCATATCAGCCCGCGGCGGTCTTGCGTAATAGCATTTACATCGTTACCTACCAGGCTATTGCGGTTTTTAGGTTCGGATGCATAATGGCGCACCTTGCTGGTTTTATAGTCTATAACATCTACCCCCTTATCGCGCCCTATCCATTTGTTGCGGCTGCGGTCTTCATAAATTATAGACGTGTACTCAGAGCTCATAGCGTAAACCGGGTGTTTGAACGTGTTGGTTTTCGCGTCGTATACGTTAAAGCCCCCCGAGAAAGTGCCCACCCACATATCGCCGGCGGCATCTTCGGTAATGGCATAAATACGGTCGTCGCTTATTGTGGACCTATCCTTTTCGTTATGGCGGTAATGGGTAAACGTACCTCCGTCAAAACGGTCCAAACCTCCAAAATAAGTACCTATCCACAGTTTTTTGTTTCTGTCGATATGCAGGCGCACTACTATATCATTGGCTATGCTGTTGGGGTCGGCAGCGTTGTGCTTGTAACGGGTATAGGTGTTGGTAGCCCTATCAAAGTAAACCAATCCGTTGCCGTTGGTGCCTATCCAAAGGTTGTGCTTATCATCTTCGGCAAAGCTATTGATATCGCCGTAAGGAAGCGTATTAGGGTCGTTAGCGTAATGTTTATACAGCGGAAACTGCATCATGCCGCTGTGGTAGTAGTTTATGCCCTGTTTAAAAGTTCCGCACCAAACAATGCCGGTATCATCCTTATACAAATAAAGGCTGTTACCACTGAGCGATTTGGCATCGTCGGCCTTGCTCATAATAAAGCTAACCTCGTGAGTAACCGGGTTTATTACATTGATGCCGCCGTGGTCGCTCCCTATCCAAATATTGTTATCATCTGCCTGTATAATGCCCGTCATCAGGTTGGCATTCAGCCTGCGCCCCGGCGTATCTTTACTGTAGTGCAGTAACTCGTTAGTGCTGGTGTTATAGCTGTAAACGCCTATTGGGGCAGCATAGCAGCATAACCAAAGGTTGCCTAAATGGTCTATCTGCATATTGTAGGTGCTGGGCACCCTGTTAATAGCATCGGCAAAGGCGGTAAAGGTGTGCTGTATTTTTTGGCGTTGCGGGTTCAGCTCTTCTATCACGCCATCGCCATACATCAGCCAAACTGTTTTTTGTGGCGAAGGCACTATAGCCGTAACATTATCTGAGTGCAGCACAGCAGGCGAACTATTCAGCGTGCTGTAAAATACCGTGGCTTTGGTCCCAGGATTATACTTATATAACCCCGCGCGATTGGTAACAAACCAATAATTGCCCTCTACATCTTTTTTTACCTGCGTAATTTGGGCAGTGGGGATATTATAGCGCTTGGTTTGAGCAGCGATGTTATTGTTCATGCGCTCGGTTTCGGGGTCGTAAACGCTGATGCTGTTATGCGTAAACACCCACATTTTATGGTCGGGCCCGCCTTCTATGCGCATTACATGGTTTTCTACCAGCGAGTTAGGGTTACTGTTATCGCGTTTAAATATTTTGAACTTGGAGCCATCGTATCGGTTAAGCCCCGATGTGGTACCAAACCACATAAAGCCTTTTTCATCTTTATAAATAGCATTTACCTGGTTATCGCTCAACCCGTTAGTAATATCCAGGCGCGAAAACTCATAGGTATCTTTCTGTGCCGAAACCCGCGTATACAACAACACAAAAAACACAAACGGCACGTAAAGTTTAAATCTCATAAGTACTATAATTGGTATTGGCGGCCGATGGGAATAGCCGCGGAAATAAAATTAGGCAATAATTGTTGAAGACACACTAATCTTTTGAAAATTTTTCAATCGATTGCATCAATATAGCGATGGGTTTCAAACCCATCGCTATATTGATGACGATCCGCCATCCAACTTTTCTACAATTTTATCACCTACCTTTATATTGTGAAAATATTGATAGTAGAAGACGAGGCCGGGTTGCGCGAAAGCATTGAGGCCTATTTTACCGGGACCGACAGCATTTGCGAAACCGCTGCCGACTACACCGCCGCGCTGGCCAAAGTGAGCGTGTACCGGTACGATTGCGTGATACTTGACCTTACCCTGCCGCGTGGCAACGGCTTGGATATTATCAAACACTTGAAAGAGAACGAGCATAATGATGGCGTACTCATTATTTCGGCTAAAAACTCGCTGGATGACCGCCTGACGGGATTAGACCTGGGTGCGGATGATTACCTTACCAAACCTTTCCATCTGTCGGAACTAAAATCGCGCGTTGCGGCTATTGTGAGGCGTAAATCGTTCAATGGCAGCAACCTGCTTAAATTTAATGAGATAAGTATAGACCTTTCGGCCAAAAGCGTGATGGTGAGCGGTCAGCCCGTAAAATTTACGCGCAAGGAATACTCGCTGTTGCTTTATTTTATTGCTAACAAGGGCAAAGTAGTATCTAAAAACGCCATTGCCGAGCACCTTTGGGGCGATAGCATTGACATTGCAGACAACTTCGATTTCATTTACTCTCACATTAAAAACATCCGCAAAAAACTGGTGGAAGCCGGCGCGCGGGATTATATACAGGCCGCTTACGGTATGGGCTACAAATTTACCGAAGCATGAAACTGCTGAACAAGTTTAACAGCATAAACATTGCCGTTACTGTTGCCACCTTGCTGGTTACGGGTATTATTTATTACTACGCCATCAGCCACATCCTCACCAACCGGATAGATAAAGACCTGGTGCTGGAAGAGAACGAAGTATTTAACTATGTAAAACTGAACCACGCCCTGCCCGATGTTTACGAATCTAACCATCAGCAAATAACCTTTATGCCGCTGGGCGAGCAGAAGATAGAGCGCCGCTTTGTTGATACTGTTTACAAAGAGCTGGACGAAGAGGATATGGAAGCCGGTCGCGCGCTGATCAGTTCGGTAATGGTGAAGGATAAAAACTACCGCATACTGGTCATACAATCTAAGGTAGAAACAGAGTACCTTATCAAGATCATCTTCGAGATAACCATTTGCGTAATAGCGGTATTGCTGGTATTGCTCACGTTGCTCAACCGCTTTATCCTGAAAAGTATTTGGCAGCCATTTTACAAAGTGCTGGCGCAACTAAAGGGCTTTAGTCCGGCTGATAAAACGGCCGTAAGCAGCACACCCACTACCATTGACGAGTTCAAAGAACTGGACCAAGCCCTGGTTGCGATGGCGGGCCGCGTTAAAAACGATTACCAAAACCTGAAAGGCTTTACCGAAAATGCTTCACACGAGTTAATGACGCCCATATCGGTCATTAACTCCAAGCTCGATACTTTGCTGCAAACCGATGAATTTACCGACAGGCAAAGCAAACTATTAAATGATATTTATGGAACAGTTGCCAGGCTTACACGCCTTAATAAATCGATGCTGCTCCTGGCAAAAATAGAGAACGGGCTGATAACCGGCGATGAGCAGATGGATATTATGGAAATACTGGAAGAATGCCTCTACCAGCACGAGGACATTATGCAGAGCAAAAATATCACCCTGGTAAGCAACCTGCACGAAAAGCAGGTAAAAGCCAGTAAACTGCTTGTAGAGGTACTACTCAACAATTTAATAAGCAATGCCATACGCCATAACTACGCAGGCGGCGAAATTACCGTGAACCTGCAGGCGCAACAACTTACCATAACCAATACCGGCAGCCAGGCATTTGATATTGAGCAGGTGCTGAAGAGATTCCATAAATCTAACGAATCGGAAGGTATTGGGCTGGGGCTAACCATTTGCAAACAGGTGTGTGATAACTATGGCTTTCGGCTCAACTATCACTTCATTAACAACAAACACGTTTTTTCGGTAGGATTTTAATTATCCTAAATTACTCCAGATTCTTTCCCAATTAGCCCCAGATTTAGGCTTCATCTTAGTAAAAAATTACTAAAATGAAAACCATTAAAACTACACTGGCCATTGCACTGGCCTCGGCATTTGCGCTAACGGCCAATGCCCAAACTAAAGTACCAGCTGCCGTAAAAAGCGCATTCGAAACCGCTTACCCCGGCGTAAAAACCGTGAAGTGGGAAAAAGAAAAAAGCGATTACGAAGCCGGTTTTAAACAAGGCAGCAGCGAAATATCGGCCGTATTTAAGGCAGATGGCACCCAGCTGGAAAGCGAACTGGAGATAAAAGCCACTGAGCTACCTGCTGCCGTTACTACCTATGTAAAAGAGCATTACAAAGGCGCAGCCATAAAAGAGGCCGCCAAAATTACCAAAACCGCTACCGGCGAAGTTACCTACGAGGCCGAAGTAAAAGGTAAAGATCTGCTGTTCGATAAAGATGGCAAGTTTATTAAAGTGGCGGAGGATTAAGCGCTTCCCATAAATGTTTGTCATCCTGAGCGAGAGCGAAGGATCTGATAGCCACAATGCAATAACCACCATGCAAGGTGGCGATAGATGCTTCGTCCCTCAGCATGACAAACTTTATACGCGAGAGCAATTCCCCCCATAGCGATGGGTTTCAACCCCATCGCTATAGTTTAGCCTCCCTATCCAAAATTTATCCAGAATTGCACCCCAATTTTACGCTCAGCCAGCCCCCTACTTTTTGCACCTCGTTACTAATGAAGTATACCCTAATATTTATTATAACCTTATTGCTTGGCAGCACCGCCGTTTTTGGGCAAACCAAAACGCTGGATGATTTTGTGCAGCAGGCCATAAAGAATAGCCCGCTGATAAAAGACCTGAACAACCAGGTGCTTGCCGCGCAGATAGATAGCGTGCGCATCCGTGCGGGTTTTAAACCGCAGGTAGGGTTAATTGCCGGCGGGCTTTACGCGCCGGTAATAAAAGGCTACGGCTACTCGCAGGCCATTACCAACGGGCAAATGCTGAACGGACAGGTAGTGGTCAGCAAATCTTTTATAGGTAAGGATTACCTGAAGTCGCAATTCGCCGCTATTGGCCTTAGTCAGGATTCTTTACGGAACAGTGTAAAACTATCCGAACAGGACCTTCGCCGCACCATTATAGGCCAATACATTACCGCCTATGGCAGCCTGCAGCAACAGCAATTTAACCAGGAAGTGGTAGACCTGTTGGTGAAAGAAGAAGGCCTGTTAAAAAAACTTACCCGCAACAACGTATACCGCCAAAGCGACTACCTCACCTTTTTGGTAACGCTGAAGGGTGCGCAACTACAACTATCGCAAAGCAAACTGCAATACAAAACCGACTTTGCCACCTTAAATTACTTGAGCGGCATTGCGGATACCACCCTTACGGATATTGCCAAGCCCGAACTGCCCCGCAGCGTGGTATTCGACCGTAGCAACAGTATATTTTTTAAGCAATACCGTATTGACAGCCTTCGCCTGGCCAATAGCCGCAAACTGGTAGATTACAGCTACCGCCCCAAACTAAGCGCCTTTGCCGATGGCGGCTACAACTCTGACCTGATGGCCGGCTACTACAAAAACTTTGGCGTAAGCGCCGGGCTTAGCCTTACCATGCCCATTTACGATGGCGGACAGAAAAAGCTGGCCTATAAAAAACTGGCGCTGGAGCAGGAAACTCAACAGGTTTACAAAGCCTTCAACCTGAACCAATATAACCAGCAGGTAAACCAGCTGAACCAGCAGATTAATGAGTACGATAAACTCATTAAAGAAATAAACGACCAGTTTAAATACTCGGAAAGCCTGATAAAAGTAAATACCCAATTGATGCAAACCGGCGACCTTAAAATTGCCGACCTGATACTGGCCATAAACAGCTACCTCAGCATAAAAAACCAGCTGGCGCAAAACACCATTAGCAGGCTGCAATTGATAAATCAACTTAATTACTGGAGCAGATAATGATAACATATCCCTTTAAACCCGCCGTTTTATTTTTTGCCTGCGCAGTAATGGCATCGGTCTATGGTTGCAGCGGGCAGCCTGCCGAAGAAGAAAGCGTGGCCAACCCGCAAACGCCCATCACGGTAACCACTATTGATAACAGCGCCCTTGCCGATTCTATCGATCTGAACGCCACCTCATCTTTCATGCAGAAGAATTATGTAAAAGCCAACGCCATTGGCTACATACAAAAGGTAGCCATACTGCCCGGGCATTATGTAGAAAAGGGGCAACTGATGTTCACCATAAAAACCAAGGAGGCCCAAAGCATTGGTAATACTATTAACGTGCTCGATACTACTTTCAAGTTCTCGGGCATTAACTACATCCGCGCGTCGCGCAGTGGTTATGTGAGCGATCTGGTGCACCAGGTTGGCGATTACGTACAGGATGGCGAGCAACTGGCCACCATAAGCGACCGCGAAAGCTTCGCCTTTGTAATGCAACTTCCCTACGAGTTAAAGCGCACCCTGCAAAATAACCAAAACTTAACCCTTACTCTCCCCGATGGCCAAAAGCTGGCGGGCCATATTGCCAGTACCATGCCCTCGGTAGATACGGCATCGCAAACGCAGGGAATTGTAATAAAGGTAGCGAGCGCACAGCCCATCCCCGAAAATTTGGTAGCCAAAGCGCTCATCATTAAAACAGCAAAAAGCAGCGCACCATCGCTACCCAAATCGGCAGTACTCTCCAACGAAACGCAAGATGAATTTTGGGTGATGAAACTGATAAACGACACCACTGCCATCAAAACACCGATAAAAAAGGGGTTAGAATCGGGCGGAAAGGTGGAGATAATTTCGCCCACTTTTAATGCGCACGATAGGATAGCCGTTACCGGCAATTATGGTTTGGCAGATACCGCCAAGGTTAAAATTGTGAAGCCATGAACAAGCTCGAAAATTTTTTTGTAACGCACAAAAAGCCCGTTAGCCTGGTGCTGTTCATTGTGCTGCTGGGCGGGGCATTTGCTTACTCGCGCCTGCAAACATCCCTTTTCCCCGAAATTACCTTTCCTAAAATAAAGATCATTGCCGATGCCGGCCTGCAGCCCGTAAACAAAATGATGGTTACGGTTACCAAGCCGCTGGAGAACGCAGTGAAACAGGTGCCCGGCCTTCACTATGTACGCAGCACCACCAGCCGCGGTAGTTGCGAAATATCGGCCTTCATGAACTGGGATGCCGATATCGACCTGAGCCAGCAACGCATCGAATCGCGTATTGCGCAGATAAAAAACAATCTGCCCCCGGAGGTAAATGTTACCGTGGAGAAAATGAACCCCTCCATCCTACCCGTAAGCGGTTATACACTGGAGAGTCATAACCTCTCGCCTATCGAGTTACAGCAGTTGGCTACTTACACGGTAAAGCCCTTTTTGTCGCAGGTTGATGGTGTATCCGAAATTCGGGTGATCGGTGGCAAATTCAAAGAATACTGGCTGGTGCTTAACCGCCAAAAAATGAGCGCACTGGGCCTAACGCCCGATATGATAACCAATACTATGGCGCAAACGGCATTCATCAAAAGTAACGGCTACATGGCCGATTATAAGATGCTGTACCTTACCGTTACCGATGCCAGCGTAAACACCAGCGAGCAGTTGCAAAACCTGGTGGTAAGCAACAACCGCAAAAGGGTTATACAGCTGAAAGATGTTGCCGATATACAAATAAACCCCGCAGTTGGCTACACCAAAATAAACGCTAACGGGCACGAGGGGGTACTGATAGCGGTAATAAAACAACCTAACTCTAACCTGGTAGACCTGTCTGCCGCCATGACGGCTAAGGTAACCGCCCTGCAAAAGGTATTGCCCAAAGGCGTTACCATAAAGCCCTACTATGTTCAGGCCGATTTTGTGAACGAATCGATAAAAAGCGTGAGCGATAGTTTATGGATAGGTTTGGCGCTGGCCATCATCGTAGCTATTATTTTCCTGCGCAGCCTAAAGGCAAGCGCCACCATCCTCATAACCATACCGGTTACATTGTGCCTTACGCTAATTATTCTGTATGCTACGGGGTATACCTTCAATATCATGACTTTGGGTGCCATTGCGGCGGCCATAGGTTTAATTATTGATGATGCCATTGTGGTGGTTGAGCAAATACACCGCACCCACGAAGAGCATCCCGAAGAACCCACCCTTACCTTGTTGCAAAAGGCTATAGATTACCTGCTGCCGGCCATGGTGGGCTCGTCCATAAGCACCATTGTGATATTTATCCCCTTCCTGATGATGACAGGGGTTGCCGGGGCATACTTCAAGGTGATGACCGATACCATGATCATTACGCTCACCTGTTCGTTTTTTGTAACCTGGATAGGCTTGCCGGTGATATACCTACTGCTTACAAAAGATAAACCAAAATCGGCCAAGCAAGCCAAAGAAGAAGCCCACGAAGTGAAACAGCAACGCTGGGTATCCTTCTTCATCCTCAACCCTTTCATCAGTATTATCATGATGCTGGTACTGGTGGCGGTTATCGTATTCATCCCCGGCAAACTGCAAACCGGCTTTTTGCCCGATATGGACGAAGGTAGTATCGTGTTGGATTATACCTCGCCGCCCGGCACTTCGCTGGAAGAGACAGACCGCATGCTGCGCGAGATAGAAAAGATGATCATTAAAGAACCCGACGTGGCCGCTTACTCGCGCCGTACGGGTACCCAAATGGGGTTTTTCATTACCGAACCAAATACCGGCGACTACTTAATACAACTAAAAAAAGGACACACAAAAACAACCGAGGAAGTAATTACCGACCTGCGCATCCAAATAGAGGCCACCCAACCAGCACTACGGGTAGATTTTGGGCAGGTTATCGGAGATATGCTGGGGGATCTGATGGCCTCCACCCAGCCTATTGAAATTAAAGTATTCGGCGACGACCAGGCAAAGCTACAGGCACTATCTAAGCAGATAGCCGATATTGCTACCAATACCCACGGTACAGCCGACGTATTTGACGGTATCGTAATAGCCGGCCCCTCGGTAAATGTGGTGCCCGACTATACCAAATTGGCGCAATACAACCTTACCCCTGCCGCGCTGCAAACGCAGGTACAGTCGGCATTGGAGGGGAATGTGATAGGCACCTTGTTCGAGCGGGAGCAGCAGTCGCCAATCCGCATGGTGTACCCGAGCAACCGCAAGCAGGATGTTGCAGGGCTGAAAAACCTAAGTATATTTTTGCCCGATGGCAGGCTGATACCTATAACATCGCTGGCCACAGTTGAACTGCACCCCGGCGACGCCGAGGTAGAACGCGAAAACCTGCAGGCCATGGGTGTAATTACCGCCCGTTTAGAGAATGCCGATTTGGGGACTGTTATCCCCGCCATACAAAAAGCCATTGCCGATAAGGTGACCCTACCGCCCGGTTACCACGTAAGCTATGGCGGTGCCTATGCCGAGCAGCAGCAATCGTTCAAAGAGTTGCTGATGATACTGATCACCTCCAGCCTGTTAGTATTTGCAGTGATACTGTTCCTGTTCAGGCAGTTCAGGATAGCGTTGCTCATATTGGTGGTGGCAGTATTAGGCATAGGCGGCAGTATGCTGGCACTATTCCTCACCAACACACCACTTAATGTGGGTAGCTACACCGGGCTCATTATGATCGTAGGTATTATTGGCGAGAATGCAATCTTCACCTTCTGGCAATTCCGCGAAAGCGCCAAAACCAGCAGTATAGATGAGGCCATTATCTATTCTATATCAACCCGCCTTCGCCCTAAATTAATGACGGCTTTGGGGGCCATAATAGCCTTAATGCCATTGGCATTGGGTATAGGTGCCGGGGCGCAGCTGCACCAGCCATTGGCCATAGCGGTTATCGGCGGCTTTTTGGCAGCATTACCCCTGTTGCTTATTGTATTGCCGACTTTGATAAGGATATTTTACAGGAATCATAATTTTAACGCACATGAGGCAAAATAATGCCCCATACAGGTGGCTCCGCTGGAGCCATCATTATGTATTTTTTCCTACAAACACGATGCTCCTATCGGAGCGTAAAAAAGGCAACGCCGACTCCGGAGGAGTCACGTGTTTGTAGCCAACGCAAAAAAGGAGGTTTCGGCTCCGGAGGAGCCACCTGTTAACCGTTGTTGCCTCTTGTATTTTACCATCGCAATAAACTAAATTTACGCCCGGCATTGTTAAAACAGGCCGGGCGTAATTTATGGATACCATTTGCCTTGTTGAGGATAACGACAAAGTTTCATCATTTATAAAAAAGGGGCTTACCGAGCATAAGTACGGTGTTGATGTGATAGACAATGCCGAAGATGCCCTGCAAATGATGCAGCAAAAACCCTATAACCTGGTAATATTTGATGTGATGCTGCCCGGCATGAGTGGGATTGACCTTTGCCGCGAGATACGCAAAACCCAACCCTCGCTGCCGATACTAATGCTGAGCGCCCTTGGAACCATTGACGACCGCGTAAATGGCCTAAAATCGGGCGCGGACGATTACCTGGTAAAACCCTTCCATTTTAACGAACTGCTTGCCCGTATAGAGGCACTGCTGCGCCGCAAAAAGGTATCAGAAGAAGAGAACCATATTCTTAGTTTCGGCGGCTTAAAGCTGAACACCTGGGACAAAACTGCCGAACGCGATGGCCAGCAAATTGTTCTCACGGCCAAAGAATACAGCTTGCTGGAGCTGTTCATCCGGAACCCTGCAAAGCTGCTTTCCCGCGAATATATTATGGAGAAGGTATGGGGCATCAACTTTGATACCGGCACCAACATGGTAGATGTGTACGTGAACTACCTGCGCAACAAGATCCAAAAAGGCTTCGATAAAAAGCTCATCCACACGGTTATCGGCATGGGCTATATTCTAAAAGACTAAGAGTAAGAAGATAGACATCGGTGAAATCAACCAAAATCGGTGGAATCACAAAAAATAATCGGTGAAATCCCAAAAAAATAATGAAGATAAAAACCCGCCTGTCGTTATACTTTACGCTCATTAGCTCCGGCGCGTTGCTGCTGGTTTTGGTGGCGGTATATGTGGCGGTGTTCTCTTTCTTCACGCAGGATTTTTATAACCGCTTACAGGAACGTACCCACCTGGCATCGCAGTTTTACCTGAAGGCCGATGAATTAACCTCTGACTCACTCATCCGTGTTCAGCAAAAATACCTCGAGCGCTTGCCCGACGAGGTGATGAAAATTTACGACGACTACAACCTCTCGGCTTTTAACACCGAAAGCAATATTTACTGGACGAAGGATATCATAGAGCAGGTGCGCCGCGACGGCTATATTGAATATGAAGAAGGCCCTCGTAAAGTTTTTGGCAAATACTATCACGATAACCAGGGCAACTACGTAATATTAGCATCGGCCGTTGATGCCAATTTACGGCACCGCACCATTGTGCTCGCCAAAATAACCACCGTGTTATTCTTCATTTTCGGGATAGGGTTATTTTTTGCCGGCCGGATATTTGCGCAAAAGGCACTCTCGCCGGTTGATAATTTGGTTAAGCAGATAAGCAATATACAGGCCAGCAACCTGCACTTGCGTGTTGATGAAGTAAACACGAAAGACGAAATAGCCGAACTGGTGAACAACTTTAATCGTTTGTTGGAGCATCTGCAAAACGCGTTTGAACTACAGCAAACCTTTGTGGCCAATGCCTCGCACGAGTTACGCACCCCGCTTACCAGTATTATGGGCGAGGTAGATGTTGCCCTGAACAAAAAGCGCAACATGGCCGAGTACGAACGGGTGCTGCACTCTATTGCTAATGATGGCGCCCGCCTGCAGGAAACCATAACCAGCCTGATGGAACTGGCCCAGGTAGACCTTAACTATACCCGCGCCGCCCTCACCCCCATCCGCGTTGACGAACTGCTTTGGGAGCTGGAAGAATATTGGGCAAACAAAAAAGGCCCGGGCCAGCTGCAAATAAAGTTGAATAACCTGCCCGAGGATGAATCGCTGCTCACGATGCCGGCGCATAAATCAATGCTATTTATAGCGCTGAATAATATTATTGATAATGCATTTAAGTACTCGGCGGGGCAGCCCGTAGTTTTGGGTTTCGAAGCAAATACAAATGCCATTCGCATCGGCATAACAGATAAAGGGCAGGGTATCAGCAAAGAAGATATCGAAAAAATTTTCCGCCCGTTTTTCAGGGTAAATAAAGACCGCTCTATCTCCGGCAGCGGCATTGGGCTTTACATCGCTCATAAGATCATCGAGTTGTTCAAAGGCAGTATAAAAGTAGCATCAAAACCCGGCAAGGGCAGCACTTTTACTGTTGAGTTTTTAACGCACAATAGCCAAAACCAATTCTAATGCTAATCTAATTTGGTTTTAATGTGCGTCTAATTTGGGTAGAATAGGTTTGTATCATCAAATTTTTCGAACAAATGAGAACCGGTCACATAAAAACCATAGCTCTTTTGGGCCTCGCTTTTGCGATGGCGCAGGGGGCAAAAGCCCAGCAAACCGATACGGTGAAGATGAGCTTTAAGGAGGCTGAAAAAGCCTTCCTCGACAAAAACCTGAGCCTGCTTGCCCAAAAGTATAACGTTGATGCCGCCCAGGCATTAGTGAAGCAAGCCAAGCTTTGGGACAACCCCAACCTAAGCACCGACCAAAACATTACCGATGCCACAAAAAAATACTTCGACCACAGCAATGGCGGCGGGCAGGTATTTGTGCAGCTAAGCCAGCTAATAAAAACTGCCGGCAAACGCGGCAAGCAAATACAAATAGCACAGGACGGCGTGCAGATACAGCAAGCCCAGTTTAACGACCTGATGCGCAACCTGCGTTACAACCTGCTGCTCGATTTTACGCAGGTGGCCAATCTGTTGGATCAGCGCAAGGTTTACCAAACCGAAATAACATCGGCAACCAATATGGTAAACGCCATCGAGAAATCGTACCAGGCGGGCAACAACTCGCTTAAAGATGTTATCCGCTTAAAAGCGCTCAACTTTGGTTTACAGAACGACCTGGTAGAGATAGACCGCCAAATAAACGAGCTGCAAAGCGAACTAAAAACCCTGCTGGCCGCCAACGAAACCCAATTTATTTCGCCGCTGATCACATTCAATAACAGCGATACTACGCTTAACGCCGCTACCCTTGCCGACCAGGCCAAAACCTTGCGCGGCGATTATTTGGCCAACCGCTACCAACTGGACCAAAACCAGCACAACCTGGCCCTGCAAAAAGCCATGGCCGTGCCAGATATTACCATTGGCGGCAGTTACGACCAGCACAGCAGTTACGCCAACAACTACGTAGGCCTGCAAATAAGCCTGCCGCTTCCTATTTTTAACCGCAACCAGGGCAATATTAAAAACGCCAAATTGGCCGCCCAAAGCCAGGAATACACCCTGCAAAACAACGAATTGCAGCTAAAGAACGATGTATACTCAGCCGTGAACCAGTACAACCTGAGCCAGCAATTGCTGAGCACCAAGGAAACTGACTTTTATAATAAGTATGATCAGCTGTACAACAGCATGCAAAAAAGCTTTCAGCAAAAGCAGGTGGGCTTGCAAGAGTTTATAGACTTTTTCGACACGTACCGCGAAACCAAACTGAAAATACTACAGCAGCAGCTTAACCTGCAAAAAGCCATTGCCGACCTCAACTTTGCCGTTGGCACTACCGTGGTAGCTCCATTATAATTAAACCCGAAAACAGCAACATTCAGCATATAACACGATGAAAAAAGAATTGATATATATGGCAGCGGGCCTACTATCCCTTACCGCCTGCCAGGAAAATAAAACCGGCACCATGGAGAGCAAACAGGTTTGCATCAGCGACTCGATGGCCAAGATCATAACTATTGATACCGCCAAAACCACGCAAATGAAAGACGAGCTTTCCCTTTCGGGCGAGGTATCTTTTGATGATAACAAGGTGGTAAAAGTATTCCCGTTTACCAGCGGGCAGGTAATGGAAGTTAAGGTATCCCTTGGCGATAAAGTGAGCAAAGGCCAAACCCTTGCCGTACTGCGCAGTGCCGACGTTGCGGGTAACTATACCGACCTTACATCAACCAAAGCCGATGTAGCCATCAGCAAACGCCAGTTAGAGCAGGCCGAATACCTGTACAAAAACGGCATCAGCAGCGAACGCGACTATACCGAAGCTAAAGAGAACTACAATAAAGCCCTTGCATCTAACAGCAAAGTGCAGCAGCAGATAGCCATTAACGGCGGCGGCAATACCAACGCCAGCGGTACACTGGTTATAAAAGCTCCCGGCGATGGCTACATTGTAGAAAAGAATATCACTGCAGGCAACTTCATCCGCCCAGATAATAGCAGCAGCTTGTTCACTATATCAAACATGAAAGATGTATGGATATGGGCCAACGTTTTTGAAACCGATATTGCCAAAGTGAAAAAAGGCTACGATGCCCGCATTACCACCCTGGCCTACCCCGATAAAGTTTTCACCGGCAAGGTAGATGAAGTAAGCTCTGTATTAGACCCCGATAACAAAGTAATGAAAGTACGCGTGGCGCTGCAAAACACCGATATGCTGCTGAAGCCCGAGATGTTTACCAATGTACTTATTACCAACAGCGAGCCGGGCAGCTCGGTAGCTATCCCTTCGTCGGCAGTGATATTTGATAACAGCCAGAATTTCGTGGTGGTTTATAACACTAATTGCAACCTGCAGGTGCGCGAGGTGAACGTAATAAAAACAGTGGACAATATCACTTACATCGCATCGGGCCTTAAACCCGGCGATAAGGTAATATCAAAAGGCCAATTATTGCTTTATAACGCCTTAACCGAAGATTAAGCCACACCAAGCCCCTGTTACACAATTGTATTTACCGGCAAGCTGCATAGCTGCCCAATTTGAAGCAAATGAACAAGCTCATTAAAAATATTATACACTTTTCGCTCAGGCACCGGGCGATGGTGTTCTTCCTTACCGGTGTGTTGGCCATACTGGGTGTTTGGAGCTATTCCAATACCCCTATCGAAACCTTCCCCGATGTTACCAATACGCAGATAATTATTATAGCTCAATGGCCGGGCCGCAGCGCCGAGGAAGTGGAGAAAATGATCACCATACCTATGGAGACCGTTTTAAACTCGGTACAAAAAAAGGTGAACCTGCGCACCACGTCGGCATTCGGCCTATCCTACGTGCGCATTATCTTCGACGATGATGTGGATGATGCCTTTGCGCGCCAGCAGGTACTTAGCCGCCTGGGCAATGCCGACCTGCCCGACGGCGTAAAACCCGAAGTAGAGCCGCCATATGGCCCTACCGGCGAAATTTACCGCTACACGCTGAAAAGCAAAACCAGATCTCTCCACGAACTTACCGCTATACAGGATTGGATATTAGACCGCCAGTTTAAAGCCATACCCGGCGTAGCTGATGTGAACAGCTTTGGCGGCGAGGAGAAAACTTACGAGGTGAGTGTAAACCCTGCCCTGCTGCAAAAATATGGGCTTACCTCGCTGGATGTTTACAGCGCCATTAACCGCAGCAACATTAACGTAGGCGGCGATGTGATAGAGAAAAACGGCCAGGCCTTTGTAGTGCGCGGTATTGGTTTGATAAACAACATTAGCGAGATAGAAAATATCATCATCAAAAACGTAAACAATGTGCCAATACTGGCGCGAAACGTTGCCGATATAAAAGAAGGCGGGCTACCACGCTTGGGCCAGGTAAGCCGCGACCGCCAAAAGGATGTAATAGAGGGCATCATTGTAATGCGCAAAGGCGAAAACCCAGCCGAAGTGTTACAGCGCATACGCGACAAAGTTGCCGACCTAAATGATAATATACTACCCCCCGGCGTAAAGATTGATACCTTTTACGACCGTACTAACCTGATGGATTTTTGTACCGAAACGGTTATCCATAACCTGTGCGAGGGTATTATACTGGTAACGGTTATCGTATTCCTGTTCATGGCCGATTGGAGGACCACATTAACCGTGGCCATCATTATCCCGCTTGCCCTATTGTTCGCCTTTATATGTATGCGCATTAAGGGCATGACGGCCAACCTGCTATCAATGGGTGCTGTCGACTTCGGTATTATTATAGATGGTGCGGTGGTAATGGTTGAAGGGATATTTGTCGCGCTGGACCATAAGGCCAAAGAGGTAGGCATGCAGAAGTTTAACGGGCTGGCCAAGCTCGGCCTGTTCAAAAACGTGGGTGCCGAAATGGGCAAGGCCATCTTCTTCTCCAAGCTCATCATCATCACCTGTTTGGTGCCCATCTTCGCCTTCCAAAAGGTAGAGGGTAAAATGTTCTCGCCGTTGGCCTATACCTTAGGCTTTGCTTTGCTGGGTGCGCTGTTGTTTACGCTTACACTGGTGCCCGCCCTATCGAGCATATTGCTTAAAAAGAATGTAAAAGAGAAACACAACCGCGTGGTTATCTTCTTCGAGAATGGTATACGCCGCATGTTTGGTTTCACCTATAAAAACCAAAAGCTGAGCCTTATTATCGCCTTTGCATTTATGGGGCTAACCTTTTTCTCTGCAAAATTCCTGGGTACCGAGTTTTTACCTGATCTGAACGAGGGTGCACTTTGGGTAGAGGCTGAACTGCCTATGAGCGTATCGCTTAACCAGGCCGAAGAAGTTAACCAGAAAATGATGCAGATACTGGAGAAGTTCCCCGAGGTGAAACAAACCCTTGCGCAAGTGGGCCGCACCAACGACGGTACCGACCCTAAGAGCTTCTTTAACGTACAGATACAGGTTGACTTAAAGAACAAGAAAGAATGGCCAAAGGGGCTTACCGAAGAAGCGCTTATAGACCAGATGGACACCCAACTGAAAAAGCTGCCCGGTATAGTGTTCAACTACTCGCAACCTATACGCGATAACGTTGACGAGGCCGTGGCAGGCGTGAACGCCAGTATGGCCGTAAAAATTTTCGGCCCCGATTTTAACGAACTCGACCGTAAGGCCGATGCCGTAATGAAGGTGCTGAAAGATATTAAAGGCGTTGACGACCTTGGTGTGCTGCGCAACCTGGGTCAGCCGGAATTCAGGATAGAATTAGATCAGCGTAAGATGGCCCTTTACGGTGTATCAACTGCCGATGCCAATGCCGTAATTGAAATGGCGATAGGTGGTAAAGCAGCATCGCAGTTGTACGAGGGCGAACGCAAGTTCGATATCCGTATACGTTACCAGCCGCAATACCGCGATAACGACGATAAAATACAAAACCTGATGGTGCCAACGCTTAACGGCTCAAAAATATCGCTGAAAGAGATATCGACCATTAAGGAGATAACCGGTCCGGCGTTCATCTTCAGGGATAACAACACCCGCTACATTGCCGTAAAATTCTCGGTACGTGGCCGCGACCTGGGCAGCACCATTGCCGAGGCGCAGCAAAAAGTAAATGCTGCCGTAAAACTCGATAAAGGTTATAGCTTTACCTGGAACGGCGAATTTGAGAACCAGATACGTGCTTCGAAAACACTATCGCGCGTGGTACCAATTTGCTTGCTGGTAATATTCCTTATCCTTTACATGATGTTCGGCAACGCAAAAGATGCGCTGCTGGTTATCATGAATGTGCCGTTCGCGCTTATTGGCGGTATACTTGCCCTGCACATTACGGGTATCAACTTCAGTATATCGGCAGGTATCGGGTTTATAGCCTTGTTCGGGGTGTGTATACAGAACGGGGTTATCCTGATCTCGGTTTTCAAAAAGAACCTTGAAGCAGGCATGCCTTTAGATGAGGCTATATTAACCGGTGTAATATCGCGCGTTCGCCCTGTAGTGATGACCGCCTTGATGGCCGCTATCGGTTTAATGCCGGCAGCTATATCAACCGGTATAGGTTCAGAAACGCAAAAACCTTTGGCCATTGTGGTAATTGGTGGTTTGGTTACTTCAACCATCCTTACCTTACTGATACTGCCTGTAATTTATGCTATCGTAAACCGTTTTATACACAAACGCGAGAACCGTAAATTATTGAAACGCATAGGCGCTATAAACGCGTAACAACGTCCACGCCCCCAGGACATTAAGGCCGCCCCTAAACAGGCGGCCTTTTTTATTGACTACAAAATAAAAGCGGCCCAAAATTTACACCTTAGGCCGCTTCCGTTAAAACAATCGTAGGCTTATTTACCAACTTCTAATATGTGAAAAGTACCGGGCACCATTTTAGGGCGTGGGTTGGCATTCTCGGCAGTTGGGGCAACTGGCTCCAGTTTTGCAGTAGGTAAAAACAGGTGGTGGGTAAGTATATCAATACCTATGGTCCGAGCGCCTTTCTCGCTTTTAATATTCTCTACAAATAAAAATTTGTTGGCGTTCAATTCTTTTATTACCGATATGGTGCCTTCGTCGTTAGAGGTATAAGCCAGCTTCAGCATGGGGTCGAAGGCTACGCCGTCGCAATCGCCGATGTGGAATTTTGCCAGGTTCTTCCCGTTGGTGGCATCCATTACAACCAGAGTTTGGTTACCGCCGCAGCCAACAAAAAGGCGGTTAGTAGCCCTATCAATAGCCAGGCCCGATGGTTCGTTGCCATCGTTTATTTTGTAGCGGGCAGTTACTTTGTACGATTGGGCATCTATCACCACAACCTCGTTGGTAGTTTCGGAGTTTACGAACACCTTCCCTTTGCCGTCGGACACGCCGGTTTCGGGCTTACCAGCCAGCGGAATGGTTGCTACTACTTTATCCGTAGCCGGGTCTATCACCGAGGCATCGTTGCTGCGGCCATTAAAGGCATACACCCGGTTAGAAAACTCATCAAAAAAAATGGCATCGGGGTTTGTGCCTACCGATATTTTAGTTATCTCGGTATTGTCATCCAGATTAAATACGGTGCAACTGTTATCGCGGCCGTTACTGGTGTAGCCTTTCTTTAGCCCTTTTACCAGCGCTATACCATGCACGCCGTTGGTATTGGGTATAACACCAACAGAGTCGCCGGTGGCCGTGCTCAGGATGTTTACCTGCGTACCGTGCGATACATATATCTTTTTTTCGGCGGCATCAACGGTAACATAATCCCAACCGCCTGCGCTTTTTATGCTATGGCTTTTAAGGATGCGGAAACCGGTTTTTGTTTGTGCGGATGCACTTAAGGAGGCAATTGCAAATAGGCTTGCTGCAACTGCTTTTATTGTTGTTTTTAATAACATAACGTGGGGCTTAATTTTCGGCTATGTTAAAAAGTTAATCTGTAGAAAGGTTGGAGAGTAGTGGTTGGAGGTTGGTTAGTTAGAGGTTAGGAAATACATGGATGATACTTTATGGCGACAGTGATAAGTTTATAGCAATACCCTGCCGCCCTGCTGAAGGAGGGCGGCAGGGTATTGCTTAACTAACCTCTTACCTCTATTCTCTATCTTCTTACCTCTAAACCTAATACTTCAGTACCAGGTAGCCGGTTTTCTTAATAGTTTGGTTACCCTTTTTGTATTCTACCGAGTAGAAATAAGTACCGGGTTGCTGCATAGCGCCTTTGCTATTATGCCCATCAAACGCGATGCCTTGGTTATCGTAACCTTTCGCTTCGTACACTACCTCCCCGGTTCGGTTTATTACCCGCACTATATTTTCGGGGAAGGCGGTGATGCCTTCGATATTGAAACGGTCGTTTATACCGTCGCCGTTTGGCGATACTGCCTGGTTTACTATTATTCCCTCCTGCAAAGCTTCAGATACCGGTTCATTTTTTTGAATAATGCCTACCTCATTATCAGCCCCACTTATGGCATTTACAAAACGTGATGCAGGCTTGGCCACTATTATTGCCCAGCTATGTGTAGTGGTACCATCCTGCGCGGTTACTACTATATTAATAGTGTTTTGGCCCACATTTAAGCTTATCGGTGCGGAAACAGCCCCGCTTCCAGTTACTACGCCGTTAATGCGGATGGTAGCCGTAGTATCGGTAGCCACAGCCACAACCTTAATGGTTTTGGTGGTAGCCGATACACTGGCCGTTGAATTGTATTCTGCCGGGCCGCTGTTAACATTGGTTTTTGCAACTGCAGGCTCCACCAGGTAAAGCTTCGCCAGCGTCGCAATTGCCGATGGTGGCTTAACCGCTATTACATAACGCTTAATGGTGGTGCCATTTTCTGCCGTTACCTGTACGGTGATGGTTCCCGCTCCACCGGCCAGCGCTACAGGGGCCGATACAACGCCGCTTGCGGTTACTACGCCGTTAACGGTGATAGTTGCATTTGGATCGGTTGCCACGGCTACCACTTTAATGCTTTTGGTGGTGGCTTTTACCAATGCCGTCGAGTTATAATCACCGGGACCTGTGGCGGTATTGGTTTTAGCAACGGCAGGCTCCACCAGGTAAAGCTTGCTTAGGGTAGCAATTGCCGCCGGAGGCCTTACTTTTATTACGTAGCGTTTAATGGTAATACCATTGGCAGCAGTTACCTCTACCGTTATTTGTGCGTCACCTCCGGTTAGTGTTATGGGAGCAGATACAGCACCGCTTGCGGTTACTACGCCGTTAACGGTGATAGTTGCATTTGGATCGGCTGCCACGGCTACCACTTTAATGCTTTTGGTGGTGGCTTTTACCAATGCCGTTGAGTTATAATCGCCGGGGCCGGTAGAGGTATTAGTTTTGGTAACGGCGGGCTCAACAAGGTAAAGTTTACTCAGGGTGGCAACTGCGGAGGCAGCGCGGGTTACATTGATGATGTAGGCTTGAGTGAGGGTACCATCTTCCGTCCTTACATCAACACGAATGATATTATCTCCGGGAACTAACGGGATAGGTTCCGATGCAACGTTGCCGAACTGGAAAGCCCCATTGACAGATAGCCAAGAACGTGGGTTCTGCGTTTTTGCCAGTACTTTAATACTAGTGGTAGTGTTTGCCACAGTCGCGGTATACCTATTTACCGAACCGTTCGTAGCCTTCAGCACTGCAACCGGGTCGGTTAAAGCTATCGAGCTTAAATCTGCATCGGTAGAGGTCGGTGTGCGGGTGATTAGGAGGTGGATGTTGCGGGTGGTTACCTTGTTGGGAGCTCTTATCTTAACGACAATGTCGTTCAGTCCGTAATTCAACGGATTCAATGCTATATAGGAGCTAAAATCCCTATCCTGCGCAAAAAAATCTATTTCATAGTTATTTTTAAACATTTCTAACATCACTTTTTCAGTCGCACTATTTACAGTGGCGGTCCAGGTATCCGTAATACCTACCCGGTTAAGCGGAACGGCACCCGACGCATACAATTCCATAGCCGTAAAGCTTGTATCGGTTGAGCCTACACCAATTAACACGGTATAACTGATACTACTTTCGCCATTCTCTGAAGTATATTCAACGCTTATCCTATTATCACGATCTTTCAATGTTATCGGTGCCGAATAGGTGTTGTTTGCGACCGCAACTCCATTGATCTGTATAGTGGCGTTTGGAGTTTCCGCGGATAATGTAGCAAGCACTCGTATAGGCTTATCTGCTGTAGGTAGCGCGCCAGCCAGCAAGTTCTGGTAGGAATATTCCATAGGCTTAAGTGATACAAGATCGGTTGTTATTGTTCCGGGGCTAACGTAGGGCGACCCTCGCGCTATCCGAATGGAATACGCGCGTTTGGTAACGCGGTCTTCAGCCGTTACCTCTACGCTAAATTGATTAACGCCCATGTGTAACGGAACTTCTTCTGACCAGGCATTTTGGGGGATCACCAAGTCTCCAGCCTTGATAGTGACGTTAGCGTTAGCTGCGGCTTTTAAACGTATGGACGTCATATCTGCAGGCACAGTGGCGAACCATTTGTCTGACGGTGGCGTTGGGTAATGCGTGCTCTCACGCGTTAAGGTACCAGGAGTCATGAAAAAATCTTGCACCTCCGTGCTGGACGAACCGCGTGTTATAGTGATGGTGAAGGCTTCTTTGTTAACTCCATTTTCAGATATAACCTCTACCGGGAAAGTATTTATTCCATAATTTAAAGCTATAAGACCTGAAAAAGCCCCGCCGACACCAGTCGTTCCATTTATTTTAATAGTTGTATTGGTAGTCGTACTTATTTTTATACGAATGCCCGATACAGGTCCATCAACTATCCAGTTTATGCCTGCGCCATCTCGTCTTACATAATCGCTGCTGAGATCTATACTCGTTACCTGAACCTCCGACGAACTCGGACGGTTTACTTTTACCGAATAGGTACGGGTAGCCACCCCGTCGGATGCCAATACGGTTACGGCAACCGTATTATCACCGGCAACAATTGCCACCGCGTTAGGCTGGCCATTGCGCGCAACAACACCATTTATTTTTATGGTGGCTGTGCTATCAAAGAGCACCGGCGTTACCATAATACTTGCCGTGCCCACCGGGACAGAACTTTGATAGGTGATGTTACCGGATGTATAAGCGGGGCTTAGGGTACCTATACTAAAAGTAAGGTTACTAAGCCTTGGATCGGACGAAATACAGCGCAGGGTAACAGTTGCAGAGCTTTCGCCGGCAAGGTTATATGCAGTTATTTTGTAAGTAGCAACCGGGAAGGTGCCGGTAGGTTTGCCGCTGATGATGCCAGTTTTAGCATCAAACACTAAACCGGCGGGCAATGGCTTGTCAATAGCATAACCGGTGAGCGATACCTTTCGTACCGCCTGTCGTTCCGCAGTATACAAATTCCCTGTGCCGTCAAATACCAAATCGTTAAGGTACCAGAAACCCGCTGCAGAACCCACGCCGTTAGTAACACCTCCGTTATAAGGCTTACCTGCAATAGTTGAAACGTATCCATCGGGGCTTATTCTGCGAATAGCATAGGGTTCGGCCACGTAAACGTTCCCTGCTGCATCAACAGTTATACCAGCCGGTTCGCGAAATGAGGCGGAGGTATCCCTTCCGTCGGCACTGGCCCAACTGTATAATTTACCCGCAAGGGTAGTAACCTGGCCGGTGACACTGATTTTTCTGACAACGTAGCTATCAACAACATATAAATTGCCGGCATTATCGATTGTTAAGGCAGTGGGCTCGATAAATTTTGCTGAAATAGCAGGACCATCGGTACTTCCCGGAACACCTGATGTTCCGGCAAACAAAGTTGTTTGCCCGGCAGCAGTAATTTTCCGGATACGGCTTAAACCAGGTTCCGACACATATATATTTCCATTTTTATCAACAGCTATGCCGCCTGGCCTGCTAACTGTGTCACCAATGAAAGTCACAATTCCCGCCGGGTTTATCTTTTTAACATGGCCATCTGTTCGATCAGCCAGATATACATAGCCAGCATTATCCGCACACATCCTACCCGGAGCGCTATAGGTATTGGCGGGCCAAGTCCCCCCAAAAGTACTGGTAGTACCCTGTGGAGTAATTTTACTGACAAAGGTTGGCTGGTACCGGCCCACATAAATATTACCCTGGGCGTCGACGGTTATGCCATTCAAGTTCTTCAGGCCGGTTGGCTGGGTCTTCGCCCCTGTACTATTGTAGATCCCCGTAGAATCGGATATAGCGCTGGTTTGCGCATATACATTAGCAGGCACTGCGCCCCCGGTATTAGTAGGCTGCAATGGCGATATGGCAACACCTGCTGTAAAAACAGGCGTTGTGCTGTAACTTATTTTGGGTGCTTGCGCTAATAACGAGAATGTATAACAGGTAAGGATAAGAAGGAGTAAAACTTTCTTCATACTTGGCTTAGGCTTTGGGGTATTTACATTTTAATATTTGGCAGCATAAATATAATACTTAATACTTATACCCGCGAAAACATTTACATACAAGGCATTAAAGCTGTATATAATATGCATCTATCATCTGTAATAAAAAAGCCGCCCTCGTTTTCGCGGGGCGGCTTGGTGGTAATTGTGGGTTTAGTTTAATTATTTTACTGATGTGTTAAAAGGGGGCTTTTTTCACAAGTTTTCCAACTATTCTTCGCTCTCTAACCTCTACTCTCTAATGCTAATACTTCAGTACCAGATAACCGGTTTTCCTGATGGTTTGCCCCTCCTTCTTGTACTCTATTGAGTAGAAGTAAGTGCCCGGCTGCTGCATGGTGCCTTTGCTTCCATGCCCGTCGAAAGCTGTGCCCAGGTTATCGTAACCTTTGGCCTCGTATACCACCTCGCCGTTGCGGTTCATTACCTGCACTTTGTTTTCGGGGAAGGCGGTGATACCTTCAATGGTGAAGCGGTCGTTAATACCGTCGCCATTGGGCGATACTGCCTGTTTTACCGTGATAGCTTCCGGCAGGGTTTCGGTGGTTAAAGGCTCCGGTTTCTGTATGATATCTACCTGGTTGCGGTTTGGCGTTGTGGTAGCAATAACAACAGGCGCCGGTTTGGTAACTATAATTGCCCAACTACGTGTGGTGGTGCCGTTTTGTGCGGTTACCACTACATTAATAGTGTTTTGGCCAACATTTAAGGTTACCGGTGCCGAAGCTACGCCGCTTGCGGTTATTACACCATTAATACGGATGGTTGCTGTAGTATCAGTTGCCACCGCCACTACTTTGATAGTTTTGGTAGTAGCATATACGCTTGCGGTTGAGTTGTAGTCGGCAGGGCCGCTGCTTACGTTGGTTTTAGTAACCGCCGGCGATACCAGGTATAGCTTGCTAAGCGCAGCTACGGATGAAAGTACATCCTTATTTACTTTTATTACATAAGTTTTAACCGCTATGCCATTTGGCGCCGTTACTTCTACCGTAATGTCGGTAGCTGTACCGCTAAGCGTTATAGCATCTGAAAATGCACCACTTGCTGTTACTACGCCGTTTACACGGATGGTAGCTCCTGCATCCGTAGCTACAGCCACTACTTTGATGCTGTTAACGTGTGCCGCTACAGTAGCCGTTGAGTTAAAATCGCCGGGGCCGGTAGAGGTATTTGTTTTTTCTACAGCCGGCTCAACCAGGTAAAGCTTGCTTAAAGTAGCTACTGCCGAAAGCGGCTTGGTTACTTTTATTACGTAGTTTTTAATTGTAGTGTTATTTGCAGCCGTTACCTGTATGGTAATAAAGGTAGAATCGGCGGTAAGCGTTACCGGTGCCGAAGCTGCGCCGCTTGCTGTTACAATACCATTAACCCTGATGGTTGCCGTACTATCGGTAGCTACGGCCACCACTTTAATAGTTTTGGTTGAAGCGGTTACCGCCGCCGTAGAGTTGTAATCGCCGGGGCCGGTAGCTACGTTGGTTTTTGTAACAGCAGGCTCAACCAGGTAAAGTTTGTTGAGCGTTGCTATTGCCGAAGCGGCTCGCTTTACGTTAACGGTATAGGTTTTAAGGGTTCCGTCTTCGGCTGTTACGATAACCGATATGGGGTTAATGCCCGCAACCAGCGCTATAGGGGCCGATGGCGTGTTATCTGCCGTGGCTATTCCGTTTATGCTGATCTTAGCTTTTGTATCCGTCACTTTAGCTGTAATAGTAACACTGGCTGTGTTGCTTGATACCGCAGCGGTATAGTTTAACGTATTAGGGTTAAACGCAGGGCTCAGCGAGCCCGAACTGGTGCTAAGAGCCGAAAGCGTTGCAATACTTGATGCAGGTGTACGTGTTATAATAATGGTGTATACCTTATCAGCACCCGATGCCGAGGATGTAGTAACGGTAAAGGTATTGCTTCCGTAGGCCAATGCCACCTGGTGCTGGTAGTAGTAGGTTTGCTTAGGTTCGCCGTTTATAGATACACGTGCTGTGGTATCAGACAATTGCGCGGTAAGGCCAATTGTTGCGGTATTTGCCGGCACGGTAAGGCTGTAGCTAAGCACATCCTTATCAAATGCAGGGCTTAATGTGCCTGCGGTGGTTTGTAAGGTGTACAGGTTGTTGTTTGTTGATCGGCCGCGGTTAATGGTTAAGGTATAGGTTTCTTTCGCTATACCATCCTGCGCAGTAACTTCAATAATGTATACGTTTGCACCCGGGCGAAGAAATGTGCCGTAATAACCATTGTAATTTTGGCCGTTTATTTTTATGGTTGCAAATTGTGAGTTGGCAAATGGCACCAGGCGAACCGATGAAGTGCTATTAGGCACGTCCATAGTAAAATTGCGCAGGCTTTGGTCGAAACCGGGCACCTGTGCGAACGTTGTACTGTTGTCGAAATATAAATCTTGAAGCCCGGCATTCGTATCCTTTGGCTTTTTAACGGTAATGGTATAGGTTTTGGTAAGTGTACCGTCTGCCGATGTAACTTCTATCGGCGCAACATTATCGCCGGGGTTTAAATACAACATCCCCGAAGCACCACCGCTATAGTTAACATTTACAGTAGCGTTTGGATCGGCCGGTATAGCCGCTATGCTTATCATATTCTCCCCCGAATTTAACTGAACCATATAATTAAGCGTATCTGCATTAAATATGGGTTCTAAAGTACCTATCGTCGTTATCAACGAAGCAAGGTTAGCTTTTGTTGAGAATGCACGTTTGATGTTGATGGTATACGTTTTGGTAGCATTACCGTTTTCGGATGTAACAACAATTACAAAAATGTTATCGCCTTCGTTCAGGGCGGAGGTTACGTAGTCGGTATTTGCTCCGTTGATCGTCATGCTAACACCGCCGGCTTGCGGGTATGGGTACATTTCTCCATATTCCACTGCATTGGGCACATCAACGGTGTAGTTATAAACTGCCGGGTCAAAGTCGGGTAGTTCTAAAAAGTCGCTTCCGCTTACTAAAAACACACCGGCAAGGTTAGCATTGCCCGATAACGCTTTTTTGAAATTAACATTATAGGTTTTGCTTGCAGTACCATCTGCAGAAGTAACCTTAACATCTATAATGTTGTCGCCCGAGTTTGGAGACAGGGTTATTGGTGCTCCCGAGGCTCTGCTCTCGCCATAAATGGCCAGTTGCGCATTAGGGTCGGCAGTGTTTGCGCTGATATCAAACTCGTTAACAGTATCTGCCAAAGCCACCATATACTCAGTTGTTTCCGGATCGAAAACCGGATCTAAGGTACCAACACTTGTGGTTATAGATGCCAGGTTAACGTTTGGTGCAGCACCACGCCTTATGGTAACGGTATAAGTTTTAGTGGTGTTATCTTCTGCCCGCGACCTTACCGTAACGGTATTAAGGCCTACGTTCAACGGCACAAGTAAGCCGTTAGATAATGTATCGATAGGCAAATAATTGATAGTGGCGTGAGCGTAAGCATCGTTAACGGCCGCAAAAACGCGTGCCGATGTAACAGCCTCGTCAACAGTAGCGGTATACGAAGTTGTTTCCGGGGCAAATACCGGGCTTAGCGCTACACCCTCAACCGACAGGCTTGCCAGGGTAGCGTCGGTATGTGCGGGTTGTTTATTGGCAACAAGTGTATAAGTTTTGGTTGTTGTACCATCCTGTGCGGTAACGGCTATTGTAAAAGGTGTGGAACTTGCACTCAGCCAGAAATTAAGCGCAGGCCCCGGGGTGTAGTCGTTACCATTGATCTTGATAGTGGCATGTGCATCGGTAGCTGTGGGAGCAAGGCCAAGGCTACCGGCCGAATATGGAACCGCAAGGGTATAGTTTTGTGTAGCACTATCAAAGGCCTGGTCTAACAGGCGCGAGTTAACGCCCAGGTTGGCCAAGGTAGCATCTGCTGATGGATTACCACGTACCACGGTTACTGTGTAAGTTTGGGTACTGTTACCATCTAACGATGCAACGGTAGAAGTAATTACGTTCTCGCCTAAGGCCAGCGCAACTGCTGCATAAGGCGTGCTGCCATTAATGGATGTTGTATTACCATTGGCAGTTACCGTAACCACAGCGCTTGCTTCGGCGCTTTTTGGCGTAAAGTTGATGCTCGAAACCTCGTAGCCAACAGATGCCGAATAACTGTTATTGGCAGCGGTGAATGCCGGTGATACCGAACCACTGCTTAAACCGATACCGCTAAGTGCGGCAACATCCGCACTTTGGCGCGTTACCCTTACGCTGTAAGTTTTGCTGGTTACACCATCGGCAGCTTTTACCACCGTACGGAATAACGTGTTACCGAACTCGTTAAGCGGATAAGTATTGGTGTAACTTGGGTGGGCAACACTAATAGTATCGTTATTTACCGTTACTACTGCATTAGCCGAATTAGCCACAGGTGTAAGTGTAAAATACTCGTCGGCACTGCCAACGGTTACGTTGTAGCTTGTGCGCTCGGGAGAGAAGGGGTAGTTGAATATACCTTTATCGCCGGTTAAACCGCTGAGCGTAACGTCGGTAAATGGCAGCCTGTTTATTACTAAAGTGTAGTATTTAGTAGCGCTCTTATCGGCAGAGATAACGCCAATTTTAAATGAATTGCTGCCCGCTGCCAATGCCATTTTAGGGCTCGCCTGGTCGTACGGTACGGGGTAATCGTTCACTGTAGATGAAGCACCTGCATCTGCCGGGCCGGGAGCTATCGACAACGAATCGATACTGTTTGGCACGCTGGTGGTAATGGTATCGGTAATATTGTTAAAGAACTGCGAGAAACCGCCGGTTACGTTTTGGCTCAAGGTAAGGTAGCTCATATCAGCTACCGCCGAATATGCGCGGGTTACATTAATAGTGTAGAGTTTCGCGGTACCCTGGTGCGATCGTACGCGCACGCCTATAGTATTAGGGCCACTGTTGAGGTTTACGCTTTGCAGGCCGCCGCTAACTAATGCCGCGCCATAATTTACCCTCACTTCCTGGTGGCTTTCGCCTTTGGTTGGCTTTACGTAAATGAATTGTACGCCCGGGTCGGTAATGGCCAGGTTGTAGGTATCAACATTGGGGTCGAAATCCGGAGAGATGGTAAAGTTATTGGTAAGGTCGGTAACCTCCAGGTTGGCCAACAGGTTATTGTCAGACATCTCGCGGGTTACCACTACGTTGTAAGTTTGGGTAGTAGAGCCATCGCCTGCGGTAACTTCTATCTGTATAGTTTCGGGCGACGAAAAATAATTGAAGGTGTAAGTATAACCGTTAACCGGGTTAAGCGGAACGCCGTTCACTTTGATGGTTGCGGCATCGTTAGTAGCCACAGGTTTAAGCTGCAGGGTATTAACATTATAAGCAACGGTAGTGTTATAAGTAAGCGTTGCCGGGTCGAATGTTTCTATTGCGCCTGTTGTGGTATTGATACCCAAAGTAGCCAATGTGGCATCGGTAGATACGGCACGGGTTACGGTAATGTCGTAGGTTTTAAAATCACCATTCTCTGCCCTTACCGTTAATGGGAAGTTGGTAATACCAACGGGCAATTGTTTGGTGAACGATGAGACAAAAGGTAAACCATCCTGCGATAAAGTAGCCAAGGTATCGGTCGATACCGCTGTGAACACTACCGAGGGGGTAGTATTGCTTACCGCAAGTGTGTACGTGTCTACATTACTGTTGAAAACAGGGTCTAATGCGCCAGCACTAACATTAAGCGATGCCAGGGTTTTGATATCAGAGAAAGCCCTTGTAATGTAAATATACTGGTACTGGTGAGTCACGCCATCTTGCGCAAGTACGTCAACAACCACAGAGTTATCGCCTTTTGCGAGCGGAAGTGTAACCGTGTTGCCCGAAGTAGCCAGCGTGCCATCTATATATAATTTTGCGTTCGGCTCATTCACCGTTGCCGTAACGGTGTATGATGTTATATCCTTAGCTACCGTGCCTGTAAAACGATTACTCAGATTCGGGTCCTGGCTTACCGATACGCCCGTGCCACCCACAGCAAGGGCACTAAGCGAGGCATCCGAAGATGGTGGGCGGTTTACCGTAACCGTGTATGGGTTGGTAGTGGTACCATCCTGCGCGGTAACGTTAACGTGAATAGCGTTATCGCCAACGGCCAGTGCAATAACCTGCGAAGGGCTACCCGATGTAACCTCTGCATCGTTTACTTTAACCTGTGCATTAGCATCTGATAAGGTTGGGGTAAGTGTTATGCTACTTACCGTATTAGGCACACTAATGGTGTAGCTGTTAGTTTCGGGTGCAAATACCGGCGATAAAGTACCCTCGCTGGCTACCAAATTGCTTAAATTACCATTGCTTGAAAGGTAAATAGAATAAGCCGAAGCATTGGAGGCCGCTTGCTGTATATCGTAGTTGGTTGCACTAACTCCCGAACCCGTGATAGCATAAGTACCAACGGGGCTATTAATATCTACATCGGCACTGAAGGTTAGTGTACCGGTAGTGGCATTGGCCTGGGTATCGTAGTTGGCAAAACCGGTTAAAGTGCCTGTTAAAGCAGTGCCGGGGGTAGTATTAAAAGCGCGGCTAAACGGTTTGGCGGTATAATATAAGGCACGTTTTGTGATGGTAAGCGCTGTGCTGTTTTCGGGCGCTTGCACAAATGTGTATTTTGAAGATAATAAACTTAAGCCGGTTATGCTGTAGTTACCCACAGGGCTTCTTTCGGTAGGAGACCCATAGTACGTTGCAAAACCAACGGTAGAATTTTCCTGGGTATCGCCGTTCACAAACCCTACCAGCTTACCTGTTAAAGGCGGGTTAGGGTCACCGTATTGCCTGGTTGCCGGTTGGGCCACAAAGGTTAACTCTGCTTTTTTTACAATTAGTGCATTCGGATTACCCGGGTAGGGAACAAAAGTATAGTTCGCTGCCGATATCGCCGGGGTTGTTACCGCATAAACACCGGGCAGGCTTGATTTATCGGCTACCGATGAAAAAATAATTTCACTGCCCACTGCCTGCTCAATGGTTTCGCCGTTGGCAAGGCCGGTATACGTTACCGCGAACGTTGGGTTATCCTGCCCGTATGGCCTGGTTACCTGTGTTACTTTGTAAGTAACAACGCCTTTGTTAATGGTAAAGGCATTTGCATTGCCGACAGCCTGCGCAAAGATGTAGTTGGCGGCCGATAACCCGCTACCGGCAATTGGATAGATTGCACCTGCCGGAGACGTTGAATTAGCAGTTGTAGAGTAAACTATAGTGCCCGTTGTGGCCGTAGCTTCGTTATCACCGTTAACAAAGCCACTAAGGGTTCCGCTAAATGCCGGGTCAGCCTGGTTATAGTTGCGGCTGGCCGCGTTTGCTGTATAGGTAAGCACCGCCTTATCAATGGTTAAGGTTTGCGATACATTTTCTGCGGGCATGTAAGCAGCGTTACCCGGCTGCGATGCCGTAATAGTTACCGTGCCTGCTTTTATAATGTGCACTTTGTTATTAACTATCGAAGCTATAGTAGGGTCGCTGCTGGTATAGGTTATCGGAAGCGCACCCGGTACGCTTGCTGCAGGGTCGAAATCGGCACCGCCATAGGTTTTGGTGGCTGTTGGCGCAAAGGTGATGGTTTGGTCTTTTTTAGTGGTAAAGCTTGTAGTTGTACCGTATGCTGTGCCGGTCTCGTTAACGGCATAAGGCCTTGCATAATAAGTAACACCGGGTGTAAGGCCGTTTATTGTGGCAGTATATTGCCCTGTTACAATGGCGCCGGTGTTCGTTACCTTCGAGTTGGCGGTAGTCGGGTTAAAAGCGGTTCCGTAAACCACACCATACTCGGTAGCTACCGGTTTACCTACATTATTAACTGTAGATGTTAGCGCAGCGCTTGAGTTGGTAATAGTTGAAACACCCCCTGTAGCTAAATTGGCAGGTTCTTTAGTATCAGACCAGGTAAAGGCATCTAACCCTATATAAGATATCTCCCTACTCGTTTGTATTTTTACCGCATCTATATTTATGCCGGTAACGTTTTTCCCGCCAAAAGTTTTAAAATCGAAATAAGTATAGCCATTGGTAGGGTTACTTTCGTTGCTGGTCCAGTCACCAACTTTGGTAACGCTGAATTGTTGAACGCCATTAGAATACCCGATAATAGTAACCTCGCCGTAAGTGTTTTTTGCCAGATTACTGGTTGATACGTACAGCCAAAAACTATGCAGCCTAAAGCCCGCCGCGCTACTGATGGTGAAGTCGCATTGCTTGTTTATACCCGCAGTACCGCTATTGTCGATGTACTTATTATCTCTTTTAATACCGCTCCAGCCGGTGGTTGGGTAACCGGCCTGT
Organism: Mucilaginibacter pedocola; assembly: GCF_002013915.1. GTDB lineage: Bacteria > Bacteroidota > Bacteroidia > Sphingobacteriales > Sphingobacteriaceae > Mucilaginibacter > Mucilaginibacter pedocola. The sequence goes on along the minus strand of NZ_MBTF01000037.1, from coordinate 138,049 downwards.
ATAAAAAAAGTTGTACCCACCGATGTGATGTTAAACACCTGCCCGTCGGAAGTGAACGAGAATGCTTTGTTCGTAGCGGTTTCAAAATCTGTAAAATGCAGTTGCGCCGAAGCAAACAACGATGACATGATAAGCACGACCAGGAGTAATAGTTTTTTCATTTAACCGGGTTTAAATTAATTGGGGAAATAAGGTATATAATTGGCTATTAATTTCTACTTGGGGCAGCGGCAAGGTAATATGTAACGGCACAAAGGGGCTATGTGCACCGCAACGGGAACATGATCGTATAAACAAGAAGGGCTACTGAAAAGTAGAGGTATCTCCATATTTTATAACTGTGATATTAACTATAGGTTGCCGAGTTATTTATTACATCAAGCTGTAAATAAATTACTTCGGTATTTATAATTGATAATTATTATGCAAATAAACATTTAATTAATAAGACAAACGCTATCTAAAGTGTATACAAAGTGTCGACATAGCCGAAAAACACATTCCTGTTATCTCTAAAACGCACCATTTGGACAACATTCGAACAAAACATACGTTTAAGCAACCCGCATTAAAACCACACGCACTTTTCGCCTTCAATATTATTTAATATTACTTGCCATTAGCAGGCTAAATTCACCCTAATTATAAGGGTGTGTTCAGCTTTTTTCGGGGCGGGTAGCAAAATAAAAAGCCGCCCTGCTTTCGCAAGGCGGCTTACCGGTATAGTATAATTAGGGTTTACAGTCGTTTCTGTCTTTTCCTTAAAGCAGGCCCGTAGCAGCTCTGCTTTCTAAGTTGCGGCATTTAGCCCCCCAATGCTCAACTTAGTACTTCAATACAAGGTAACCGGTTTTTCTTAATATCTCTGCTCCTTTTTTATATTCTATTGCGTAGAAGTAAGTACCGGGTTGCTGCATGGTGCCGTTGCTGCTGCGCCCGTCAAAGGCAGTACCCAGGTTATCGTAACCTTTAGCCTCGTATACCACATCGCCGTTACGGTTCATTACGCGCACTACGTTCTCGGGGAAGGCTGTGATACCCTCAATAGTGAAGCGGTCGTTAATACCGTCGCCGTTTGGCGATACAGCTTGTTTAACTGTAATGGCTTCGGGCAGGGTTTCGGTTGTTAAAGGCTCTGTTTTTTGCAGTATATCAACCTGGCCGTTACGGTTGTTTATGGCTGCTATAACCGGTGGCTTAGCTTTGGTTACTATTATAGCCCAGCTGCTTGTAGTGGTGCCATTTTGTGCAGTTGTAACTATGTTAATAGTGTTATCGCCGGCATTTAAAGTTACCGGTGCCGAAACCGCGCCACTTGGAGTAATTACGCCATTGATACGGATGGTTGCAGTACTATCAGTTGCCACAGCTACCACCTTAATTGTTTTGGTAGTGGCCGATACACTGGCTACAGCGTTATGGTCTGCCGGGCCACTGCTTACATTGGTTTTTGTAACCGCGGGTGATACCAGGTAAAGCTTGCTTAGGGTTGCCACAGCCGAAAGTTGCACCGGCGCAGGCTCTTTGGTTACCGTTATAACATAGGTTTTAACGGTAGTATTATTTGCAGCAGTTACCTCCACCCTGATGGTGTTATCGCCGGTGTTAAGCGCAACCGGGGCCGATGCAATGCCACTGGCGGTTACCGCGCCGTTAACCCTTATAGTAGCGCCCGGGTCGGCTGCTTCGGCAACTACTTTAATACTATTGGTTGTTGATTTAACCGATGCGGTAGAGTTATGATCGCCCGGGCCGCTGCTTGTGTTGGTTTTTGTAACGGCAGGCTCTACCAAATAAAGCTTGCTTAAAGTAGCTACGGCAGAGGCCGGTTCTTTGGTTATCTTCACTACATAGGTTCTAACGGTAACTTTATTGGCGGCCGTAACTTTAACGGTAATGAATGTAGAATCGGCGTTTAGCGTTACAGGAGCAGATGTTGCACCACTTGCCGTTACTGTGCCATTAACTGTTATCATTGCGCCGGCATCGGTAGCCACGGGTACCACCTTTATGCTGCTTACTGATGCAGCTACCTTTGCAGTTGAGTTATAGTCGCCGGGGCCTGTGGTAGTATTTACCCGCACAGCATCCGGTTCTACAAGCGAAAGCTTGCTTAACGAAGCCACTGCCGAGGCCGGTTCTTTGGTTATTTTAACCACATACCTTTTAACTTTGGTGTTGTTGCTTGCTGTTACCTGTACGGTTATAAAGGTAGAATCGGCATTTAGCGTTACCGGGGCAGATGTTGCACCGCTGGCTGTTATTGCGCCGTTAACCCTGATAGTTGCGCCGGGATCTGAAGCTACAGGCACTAAACGAATTGTATTTGTTGACGCAGATACCTTAGCGGTTGAATTATAATCGCCGGGGCCTGAGGTGGTATTTATCCTCACAACCGATGGCTCTGTAAGAGAAAGGCTTGACAGTGTAGCCAACGATGAGCTTGCACGCTTAACCGTAACAGTGTAGGTTTTCACAGTGCCATCTTGTGCGGTTACCTGCATGGTTACAATAGTAGAACCAACAGGCAATGTTATGGCATCGGTGGTTGCTCGCATTCAGTAAAGCGCCATTCACCTTTATAGTGGCGTATTTGTCGGCATAGGCATCAAACTTAATGCTACTTGCAGAGTTTGGTACAACAACTGTATACTTTAACACATTTTTATCAAACGTTGCAGGCGACATAGTGCCTAAAGATGGTGTAAGCGACCACAGATCGGCAACTGACGACAAAGTACGGGTAACGGCTATGCGGTAAGTTTTAATATTACCGGCTGCAGCTTCCACATCAACCCGGATAGTGCTTGTGCCAAAAGGTAAGCTAATAAGTGAAGAATAGTCGCCGTTGCGCACGCTGCTCCCGTTCACAGTAACACGGGCTGTAGCATCGCTCAAAGAAGGCACAACCGCTATTAAATCTGAATTGGTAATTGCGGTGTAGTCGGTTACCGACGAGTTAAACTCCGGGTTTAGCGTAGTATTCGCGGTTAATGCTAAATTAGACAGATCGGCATTTGATGATGCGGCACGCACTACGTTTATGTAGTAGGTTTGGTTAGCGCCATTAGATGCTGTTACAGTTGCGGCCATGGTGGTTGTGCCAACAGGGAATGGAATAGTAGGTGTTGGCAAATTTGGTGGCAGTGGCCCTCCACCGCTCGATAAAGTGTAGGAAATATCGGGCACGAATAAGGTAAAGCTCACCCGGCTTACTTCATTGCCTAAAAAGAGTGTATAATTTGTTACTGCGGGGTCAAAAGCAGGAACCAAAGTACCTTTAGAAGCCGAGAAACCCGAGAGTTGAGGCAGCACCTTTGGCGCAATGGAAAACACATTACTTTCAAAATACAGGTTGTAATTTGCACCTGCTGTAAGTGTACCCTGCTCAATTCGGTAAGTGCCCGGTTCCTCGCCCGGCTCGCGTACGAGGACGCCTGCCAGAGCATCGCCATCAATAAGGCTACCATCGGTAATTGCATAGGTGAGCGCCGGATCGGCATCGCCTGCAATTTTGCCTAACGCATCGGCAATTACTGTTAACCCGAGCGGAACTATATTTAAGTTATTACCGGTAAAATTGATGGCATAATTGGCATCTAATGCCAGGCTGCCCTGTATAATTTTATAAGTACCCGCATTTTGGCCGGGCTCGCGCACCAACTCGCCGGTGAAAGCTACGCCTTCGGGTAATGCATCGGCAGTGTAAGTGAACGCCGGGTCGGGGTCGCCATAGTGTTTTTTGCGCATGTTGGCCGTAACGTTTATCGTTTTGGGCGCTATAGTAAGGTCGGCACCGGCAAATACCAGTTTATAAGCAGGGTTGGTTATCTGTAATGTACCTACATCTATTTTATACGTACCTGCATTTTCGCCAGGTGCGCGGTCTAATGCACCGCTAAAGTCCGCCTCGGTAAGGCCACGGTCGTTAGTATAAGTGAAAACAGGATCGGCATCGCCAAACGTTTTACTAACCGCTACAGCACTTACCGTTACCGGGATAACCTCTTGCTCGATAGTGAACACCCCCGGGTTAAAGGTGATGTTATAATTTGTACCGGCAGTTAACGAACCCTGGGTTATGGCATAGCTGTTCGGCTCTTCGCCGGCTTCGCGCTCCAATGAACCGCTAAAGTTATCGCCCGCCAAAAGGCTACCCTCGTTAATGGTATAGGTTAAAACAGGATCTGCCCCCCCGGCAAATTTCTTTGTATTATCGGCGGTAATATCAAGCCTTCTTTCTGATATATAAAAGTCATTACCGGTAAAATTGATGGCATAATTGGCATCTAATGCCAGGCTGCCCTGTATAATTTTATAAGTACCCGCATTTTGGCCGGGCTCGCGCACCAACTCGCCGGTGAAAGCTACGCCTTCGGGTAATGCATCGGCAGTGTAAGTGAACGCCGGGTCGGGGTCGCCATAATGTTTTTTGCGCATGTTGGCCGTAACGTTTATCGTTTTGGGCGCTATAGTAAGGTCGGCACCTGTGAAGGTTATAGCGTAATTGCCCGAATTAACCGGAGCAAGGGTACCTATACCTATCGCGTAATTGCCCGTTGTTTCGCCAGCAGTTCTTGACAATGCGCCCGTAAAAATATCACCATTTGCCAAAGCAGTATTGGTATAAGCGAGCAGTGGGTCGGCATCTCCATAGGTTTTAGTGGCTGCAACAGCAGTTACTGTAACGGCTTTCTTATTAACAGTTAATGTTTGGGACATTGGAGGTGCCTCCAAGTAGCTTGAATTCCCCGTTTGTGAGGCAGTAATAGTAGCACTACCCGCTCCTACAATATGAATTATGCCACTAACTACGGTTGCAACAGCGGTATTGCTGCTACTGTAGTTAACGGATAAACCACTACTGGTTGTTGCTCCCGGGTTATAATCCGCATCGCCATATACCTTACTCGCGGTTGTGGAAAAATATATATTTTGCGGCGATTTAGGTGTTGTAAAATTGCTCACCGCACCATAATAATAATCTGAACCGTCCTTCACGTAGGACCGAACATAGTATTTTACGCCAGAGGTAAGGCCGGAAATGTAAGTGCTAATATTTCCACTATAGGAAGAAGTACCTACCCTAAGTTTGAAACTGCTATTATAAACGGGGGAAGTGGATGTTGTGCTGTAAATAAACCCATACTCGTCATAAAAATCAAAAGAACCTTTGCTTACCGACGAAAAAACACTTACACCATTCGTTGTCAAATTAGTGTAACTTGTGCTACCAAGCGTAATGGTAAAATTAGCAGCCGATGCCGCAAAGCCCGAAATGGTTAACAATAAAAATAGTAGTAGTCGTTTCATACAATAAGCGTTAGGTTGTGTCACAATAATATTTGCCCGAAATTTTATGTAACGAAAGTGTGATTATTGTGAAACAAATGCACAAAAACGCGCATGACAAAAAAGTGACAACGCTTTTAAATGAAATTAAAATACTGAATTACAAATACTTAATTAAAATCAGCTTAATACAGAGGCAATCGCTTTAAAAAGTGATCAGGAGGCATTATTCTCCATTTTTTTGCGCAGGCGCACACGGGTTTGGTGGATGGTGTTTTTAGATACGCCAAGCATATTGGCCATTTCGTTAGTATTCAGCTCCAATTTATCTAATACGGCCAGGCGTATTTCGGCGGGGGTAATGCCGGGATAAAGCTGTTTTTGTTCGGATATAAAGTTGGGGTAAACTTTCTCAAACAGGGTACGGAAGCTTGCCCAATCATCATCGGTAAGGATGGTAGCGCGGGTAAGCTGCTCCAAATATTCGCTGCGCTGGCCCGTTGCCGATAGCTTTTCCATTTCGGCATGCAGGTTATCCGCCTGTTCCGATTTCTCTCGCAGTATTTGGGTTTGCTGCAGCAGTTGCTGTTTGGTGGCTTCTAACTCACTTTCCTTTTGTTTACGGATTGCCTGCGCGCGTTTGTAATACATAAAGCCAACTATAAGCACCAATGCCAATATAACTAAGGCTGCCTGCCGCAATGTTTTCTCCAGCCTTTTTTCTTTTTCTACCTCGGCTATTTTTTGGGCATACTTCTCCGATTCAAGCCTTTGCTGGGCGCGGGCCAGCTTATGGGCATCGTTACGGCGGGTAAGGCTATCTTGTAATAGATCGGCCTGTTTAATATAACTAAGTGCTACTGCGGAGTTACCCTTACGTTCGTTATATTCGGCCAGGTAACGGTACAGGCGCAGCGGTTTAAAATAGTCTAGCTGCTTTTTGGCCTCTAACCAACTTTTTAATTGCTGAGCGCGCTGCAGTAAAGCACCGGCCTGCTGCAATTTCCCCAGCGATAGTTTAACATCTACTAAAACAATAAGCGCATCGTACTCTGCCTGAAAAGCGTAAAAATTACTGAGGGCGTTAGGCGGTGCTTTGCTAAGCATGTAACCCTTATCAGCATACTGCTCGCTTTCGGCAACTTTACCTTGTTTAACCAAAAGGTCGGCAATCTCAATGGTAGAAAAACCCCGCCAAAAGTTATTATGCTCTATAGAACCGGGACTAACAGGCCTGTAGTGATCGTGAAAATTCTTAATTTTAAAAGCATATGCCAAAGAGCGGCGGTAATCTTTTTTGATCTTCCAATAAGTTTGCAGGTAGCTCATTACCTGGGTAAAATACCAATTGCCTTCTTCCGTTGTAGCTACAAAACGTTCGGCTATGGAAAGGTATAGATAGGCCTTTTCGCGATCATCCAGGTCCCACATTACCATTGCAGTGCGAAGCATCATATTCTCGATGTAATAATCCCTGAAGTTTTGGTAGCCCAGTTGCTGCATGTGTTCTGTAATGCGCATCAGCGCAGTATAACGTTGCTCGTAACTAATTTTACCGCTGTTGGCGGCGTTTTCGGTAAGGTAAAAACGCGCAACAGTTTCTTCGATGGGAAAACCGTAACGTTTGGCCCGGTTCTCTATGGTATGAAAAAGGCTATCAGAGGATATGCCGCCCGGTGTTTTAACCCCGACATTACCGCTTGAGAAACAATTATAAAAATCAATGGCCAGTTCTGCTCGGTTGTCGCCTTTCTTTTGTGCTATATCACGCATCTGCACAAAAACCGAATTCACAAGCGCGCCGCTATCGATCTTATAAAAAGGGTAATTGTGTACGTACCGGTAGCGCTGCTCGTTGCTCATGTCGGCAAACTTAGCCGCCGACCACCCCTCCTGTGCACGTACCGAAAACGACGCAAATATGCTCATGGCTGCCAATAGCCAAAAACATACATGTATGATGCGGTAATTGCGGTGGTTTTGCACAACAGTTAAATAATAGGGTAGGCAAATATATTTTTTTGTATTATTTAATATGCCTTTTATTTAACTATTTACCGATAGCCCCGCCGAGCAGTCAAAATCTATAAATATTTTATAAGTTTGGGCTGCTTCATGCTTTCAACATCAAACTCCAAAACTTCGTATTTGCCTTACCTCGATGGCTTGAGGGCCATTGCCGCAATTTATGTTGTATTACACCATACGGTAGCGCAATTCCACTTTGATTATTCCAAGCTTACGGCTGTTGAAAAAATATAGTATCATCAGCTTTTTTTACGGCCACTTTGCGGTTAACTTCTTTATTGTACTATCGGGTTTCTGTTTAACCATTCCGCTTATTAAACACAACACTTTATCCTTAAACGGCGGGATAATTTTATTCTACAAAAAAAGGTTTAAACGTATTGCCATACCCTACTACTTAGCTGTAGCGTTTTCCCTTTTACTGATACTAAGCCTTATCGGGAAAAATACAGGCAGGCATTGGGATGTAAGCCTGCCCGTAACCGGCAAAAGTATTGTAACACACCTGCTGCTGGTACAGGATGTGTTTAGCGAAACCATGTTCAAGATCAATCATGCGCTCTGGACAATTTCCGTCGAGTTCAGGATATACCTTTTCTTCCCGTTATTACTTTGGGTTTGGCGGAAATTTGGAATTGCGGCCACCTTATTATTAACAGTAGTAATATCCGTTATAATTTTTTTGATTGCCACCTATGCAAACACGCATTATAACTTAGGGATTGAACAAAGCTTAGATGGTGTAAACCCTTACATCGTCCTGTTTGCCTTAGGTATGCTGGCGGCTCATATTTCGTTATCAAGCAATCATAAAGCCGCACGGCTAAGAGCCGGTTTACCCTGGCTAATTATTTGCATTGCATTGTTTGTATTGGTTTTTGCCATACAACGATTTCCGGCATTTGCCAACCTACCCTACTCTTTTGAATACCACGACGTACTTTTTGGTTGCTGGACGTTATCGTTTTTGGTATTGGTAAGCGGCGATAAGGTGCCTTTTTTAAAAAGAATATTATCGTTCCGCCCGCTGGTTTTTGCAGGCACATTTGCTTTCAGTATTTATCTTATTCACGCGCCGCTTATCCAAGTAATCTGGCAGTATATCATCGCCCCTATGGGCCTCGGTGAAGTTACATCGTACTATCTCATGGTATTTATAGGTACGCCGTTTATTGTGGCTGTATCCTATCTGTTTTACCTGTTTTGCGAACGGCCGTTTATGAACCATAAAAAGCCCGCTTTCTCTACAAACCAGGATAATTACAACCCACTTACCGATGATGCCTTAAACCGGCCGTAGCAACTATAATACAACTCTTTCTTAAGCATAATACTTCAACTCGATTATATCGCTTGGCACCTGCTTGCTGTTCCAATCTTTATGGATGCACAGTGCTGCACCAATGGCCGAGGCTTGCGCCATGGAGGCTGCGAAAATTTCGAGGTGCGGGAAGGCCGATGCAAGCAAGTTCATATAAATGCTGTTTTTGCTGAAGCCCCCGTCTACAAATATGCGGGTAACTACCTGGCTGCCTTTGAGCACCAATTGGGTGGATACTACCTGCAGGTTGGTCAAATCGAGCATTAGTTGGTGATAAGCTTCAACATCATCTGCAAAAGCTGAAAGATCCCTTGTAGCGAACATAGATTCCTTAGCGAATTCACCCGATGCCTGCGGGAACTTCTTTTTTAGGCGTTCGATGATACCTGCATCATAAGGCACATTGCGGAACTTGATGGCATCCTGGTTAAAATGCGCGGCAATTCGTTTCACCTGCTGCTCGTGCTCGCTACCCGTGAACAAACGCGAAGCCTTTACCGGGCTGCCTTTGTACTGGATGTAGAAAAGGCAATCTTTATCCAGCTCGTCCTCGGTAAGCGGCGATTGGTTGAACGGGTTGAGGCTGATGCACCAGGTACCGGTAGATATCAATATAAAAGGCTCGCGGAAACTGATGAGGTAAGGTATAAGTGCGGCAGAACTATCGTGCAGCCCCACCCCTACTTTATAATTGTTGCCGGGGAACAGCGCGGGCAAAGTGGCATCTGCTGCAGCGATGGGTGCCAGTTTAAGGCTTACGCCCTCCTGCTGTACCCAATGGTGGTAACGCTGGTTGGCAAAATCCCAAAGCGCAGTATGGCAGCCAATACTGGTCATGTCTGAATAGTATTGGCCCGACAGCAGGAAGCTTAAATATTGCGGCAAATGCAGCGCATACTTTACTTTTTTGTATAACGCGGGCTGTTGCTGGGCGAGGCGGTAAAGCTGCAGGCCCGAGTTTAAACTCCCCAACAGCGGCGAGGCAGTTTGGTTACTAAACTGCAACTCGCCGCCGTAGCGGTTGTATATATTGCTGCTTAATTCCTCGGGATAAGGTTTAAGGTAATTGTATAGCGGCGCAACGGGTTGCCCCGATTCGTCGAGGTATACAAAGCTGGCACCATAGGCTGAAAAATTCACGGCCTTTACCTTAAAATCCTTCAGGCGGAATATCTCGCTCATCGAATCGAATACCGAGAGGCGCAGGCTTTGCAGGTTCTCGCAGGGGAAACCGTCCTCATCCACCGTTTCGTTGAACCGCGCCGAACGCTCGAAAACAATGCGGTAATTCTCGTCGAATAAAAACAGTTTTTTGTTGGTTTTGCCAACATCAAACACGGCTATAACCGGGGTAGCACTCATATATTAAAGGCCTGTGGCCACGGTGTTCAGCCCGCGTTCGTTTATCAAATTCTCTCTCACTTTTAACTTGCGGTAGGCATCAACCGGGTTTATGGCACCGCCATTGCGCAGGCTTGCCTCGGCTACCAGTGCGCGAACATCGGTACGATAGGCTTGCTGCAATATCTCTTGAGCCAGCACTACATCGTTATTTTGTTGTGCAGCTACTAAAGCAGCTTTATCAACCAACAACGCTTGCGTGTAAGCTATCTTGATGGCCTGTACCGATTGCAGCAGATCCTCGATAGGGTCTTTCACGTTGTGCGATGCATCTATCATCCAGCCCAAGCCGGTAGCGTGGTTAATGCCTTTGGCATCCATACCTTCAACCAATTCGTTAAATATCAGGAACAGTTGGTAAGGGTTGATACTGCCTACGGTAAGGTCGTCATCACCGTATTTAGAATCGTTGAAGTGGAAGCCCGCCAGCTTATCTTCCATCAGCAATAGCGAAACTATTTGCTCGATGTTGGTACCCTGCAAATGGTGCCCCAGATCTACCAAAGTACTTGCCTTCGGGCCTAATTTAGATGCCAGCAGGTAGCTTTGGCCCCAATCGCCAATGGTGGTTGAGTAAAAGTTAGGCTCGTAGGGTTTGTATTCTACCCATACTTTCCAATCATCAGGCAAAGCGGCGTAAATTTCCTCTAAACTTTCCAACGTGTTTTGGAATGCCTTGCGGAAATTCAGTTGCCCCGGGAAGTTAGAACCATCAGACAACCAAACCGACAGCGCCTTAGAGTTCAACTCCTGCCCGTATTTGATAACCTGTATATTGTGCTCAACTGACTGCTGGCGCACCGCTTTATCGGTATGGTGCAACGAGCCGAATTTGTAGCTTAGCTTCTGGTCCTTTTGGTCCTGGAAGGTGTTGGAGTTTACAGCATCAAAGTGAAGGCCCAGTTGCGCGGCCAGTGCATTCATCGAAGCAGCATTCTCGGGGATATCCCATGGGATGTGCAATGAAATAGAATTACTCGACTTGTTCAGCGCCTGTATAACGCCTACATCTTCAATTTTTTCTTCGAGGCTGCGAGGCTCGCCACCGCCCGAGAAGCGGCCGAAGCGTGTACCACCCGTACCTAATGCCCAGCTTGGTATAGCTACGTTAAAGGCACCAACTTTTGCCAATACTTCGTCAAGGTTGGCTACATCGGCGGCTACGTATTCGAAATTGCGTTTATGGGTGTTGCTTTGCTGATGGTTTAGTTCATCAACTTTGTGTTTCTCAATTTGCATCGGTTATAATTTGGTAAGGCCGGCGGTTAACCGGCCTTTATTTATATTTTGTTGTATAAAAGCTTAGCGTACAAAACCTGCCGCTACGCCACCATCCACGTTAATAACGTTACCGGTTGATTTGCTTAACAGCCCACCTGTTATAGCAAAACATGCGTTAGCAATGTCTACGGGCAGTATCACCTCGTTCAATAAGGTACGTTTTGCGTAGTAAGCCGGCAATTCTTCAACGGTTACGCCATAAGCTTTTGCGCGCCCTTCGGCCCAGCCGCCAGCCCAAATGTTGCTATCGCTGATCACAGCATCGGGGTTAACTACGTTCACGCGGATACGGTCGGCACCCAACTCAGCCGCATTCAGCCTGCTCAGGTGCAATTGCGCCGCTTTTGCACTGCCGTAACCTGCATTGTTAGGACCGCTTACCAAAGCGTTTTTGCTCACTATGTTAATGATATCGCCACCCATGGCTTGTTTCTTCATTACATCAACAGCTGCCTGGGTAACAAAGAACTGGCCTTTCACCAATACATCGTACAACAGGTCCCAATCTTTTTCGGTGTGGCCGGCTATGGTTTTAGAGATGGATAGGCCCGCGTTGTTCACAATAAGGTCGACCCCGCCGAAGGCTAATGTAGCAGTAGCTACGGCAGCTTGTATATCGGTTTCGCTGGTAACATCCAACACGGCAGTAGTAACCGCATCTTTACCAAATTGCTTTACAAACTCATCGTATGCACCTTGTAAACGCTCGGCGTTCATATCATTCAACACTACTACTGCGCCTTCTTCGGCAAATTTCTTCGCGATAGCTTTACCAATGCCACCTGCGCTGCCCGTAACTAAGGCTACGCGGCCCGATAACGCTTTTGGCTTTGGCATACGCTGCAATTTTGCTTCTTCCAGCAACCAGTACTCAATATCAAAAGCTTCCTGGTGCGGCAGCGAGGTGTATTCCGATATTGCTTCGGCACCCTTCATTACGTTGATAGCGTTTATGTAGAACTCGGCAGCTACCCTTGCGGTTTGCTTATCTTTTGCAAAAGTGAACATACCCACGCCCGGGTACAGTATCACCACCGGGTTAGCATCGCGTATGGCAGGGCTGTTGGGGTGTTTGCAGGTGTTGTAGTAGTCGGTATACATGGCGCGGTAAGCCTCGAAAGCAGGAGTAAGTTTTGCTTTGATGGCATCCACATCGCTCAGGTCGTCGCCTGCGCCCAACTCCAATACCAACGGACTAATTTTAGTCCTTAGGAAGTGGTCGGGGCAGCTGGTACCCATTGGGGCAAGGCGCTCCAGGTCGTTAGAGTTGATGTATTCTAACACGCGGGCATCATCGGTAAAGTGGCCTATCATTTTGGTAGCCGATGAGCAGAAGCCACGCAGTATAGGTGCTAAAGCAACCGCTTGTTTTTTACGGTCGGTTTCGGGCAGGCTCTCCAGTTTGGCACCGCCGAAAACGCTGCCGTTTTTGATATAGCTTTGCTCCAGGTATTCGGCGCATTTTTCTATCACCTCCAGGGTGTTGATGTAGCTTTCGTAAGCGGTATCGCCCCAGGTAAACAAACCATGCGAACCCAGCATAATACCACGGATACCCGGGTTATTATCCAAACATTCTTTCAGTTGCAAACCAAGGTCGAAACCCGGGCGCTGCCAACCTACCCAGCCAATAGTACCGCCGAATAATTCTTTGGTTATTTGCTCGCCGTCTTTTGCAGCAGCTATGGCAATAGCAGCATCGGGGTGCAGGTGGTCGATATGTTTAAAGGGCAGGAAACCATGCAGCGGCGTATCTATCGAAGGCGCTTTAGAATCAAGGTCGAATATGCTGTGGTTGAACAGGGCAACCATTTCGTCTTCAAATTCGATACCGCGGTAAACATTGGTTAAGCTGCGTAACCTGTCTACATACAGTGCAGCTAAGCCGCTCTTTTTAAGCGTACCAATATCGCCGCCCGAGCCTTTTATCCACATTACCTCTACATCCTTACCTGTCAAAGGGTCTTTATCTATCACTTTGCAGGAGGTGTTACCACCGCCGTAGTTGGTAAGGCGCAAGTCGGCACCTAAAAGGTTAGAGCGGTATATCAGTAGGGCAACCTCATCGCCGGCCAGTTCGGCGGCTTTGGCTTCGTCCCATAAATAGCTTACATGCTTAAATTGTGTTGTGTTGGCAGACATTCCTTTAAATTATTATTGTTGATTCTTTTGGATTTTTATTGTTGTTATTTAATGTTTTGCGAAACCGTTTTTTGTTCCGCCGCTTTTGTTTTCAGCGAGTTACCGTAACCCACTATTAGTACAGATAATATGATGGTGGCAATACCTGCAATGACCGTGTTAGTCGCTTTTTTGCTCACACCTTTCCATTCGTTAAGTACCAGCCCCCATACGTTGGCTATCAGGATAATGAAGGCCATGTGCAATATCCACGAGCTGGCGCCATTACCCAAACGGCTTTCGCCCATGCCGTAAAAAAAGAACTGCAAGAACCAGGTGGTACCCGCCAATGCCGAGAAGATGTAGTTCTTCAACAACGGTTTACTACCATCGGTATAGTTACCAAAGGTTTTGTTGCGGGCATTCAGTATCATACACCAAATGAAGTTGGTTGTTAACCCGCCCCAAAGAATGATGATGTACACCACGTTGTTTTGGTACAGGAAATTACCCTGCCCCGGGTGCAAGGCCTGCCACGCGGCGTTAGCCTCATCAGCCATTACTTTACCTGCTTCTATACCGAAGTTGAAGCATGCGCTAAGGACACCCGATATAATGGCCACCGTTATCCCCAGCCCGAAGCGGTAATCTTTATTATCAGCCACATCGGCTTTGCCGGCCGCCAGTTCTTTCTCTTTCAGGGTACCTGCTTTTCCGCAGATAATTAACCCGAGGATGCAGACAGCCAAGCCTAACAGTACCATTTGCCCCCAGTGGCTTGTAGCTATATCGGTAAAGCTATCCTTACCTTCCTGCGGAACTATATTGTAGTATACCGAAGGTATTAGTGCGCCAAACACGGCACAAAGCCCGAGTATGATAGTGCTACCCAACGATACCCCTAAGTAACGTACGCCCAAGCCGTAGGTTAGCCCACCTATGCCCCACAGCAGGCCGAAAAAGTAGGTTAACAACAGTATGCTGCCGTTAGTGGCGCTTATAATCTCGCTAAAACGCGGAATGGTTAACCATGCTGCCAGCGGCGGCACAATAAGCCAGGAGAACAAGCCCCCTATTATCCAATAACTTTCCCAGGCCCAGCCTTTTACTTTTTTGTAAGGGATGTAAAAACTGCCCGATGCGAATCCTCCAACAAAATGGAATATTACCCCGAAGATCACCTCCATGTATTCTCTGTATAATTAGGTTTATAAAATGGTAGGGCTAATGTAGGGATGACGGGAACAACATCCGTCATGGACTGTCATGTGTCAGGGAAAAATTCTTATTCCCTCCCCGGGGGAGGGGCGTGATGGGTGGTGTGGTGGCAGGGAGGGGTTTCGACGCATTGAATTAACGCTTTGTATACGGTTACACTTTGTGGCTAAACCCCTCCCTGCCTTTGCGCTTGGGGCAGCCACACCCCTCCCGAGGGAGGGAATCGTAAAAAAGCTACAACGACGCTCTCCTGGTATAATAAAAAGGCACTTCGATGTGCTTCTTTTCATTACTGAGCACCAGCGAGGCGGCAACTTCGCCCATGAATTTAAAATCGGTGGATACGGTGGTGATGCCGTTGAGGAGTATTTTTTTGATGGGGGTTTCGTTGTAGGATATTACGCCTACATCCTGGCCAACTTTCAATTCCATAGCGATGAGGCGCTGCAGCAGTATCACCAGGTCGTCTTCCATCATGTTTATGAACACCTCGCCCTCGCCTATAGGTTCGGCGGCAATATCGCTGATCACTTTGTGGTTGAAGGCGTATTGCTGGCAAAAGCGTTTGAAGCCGGTTAATATCTCTACGGGGAAATAACTATGCGCCGGGAAGATAAGTTTGAGCGTGTGGTATTTGCTCAACTGCTCGCGGGCCTGGCACAGGGCGTGGTATATGTCCTTTTCAAAATTCTCGTAGGCCGCGCTGTATTCGCCGGTAATGCCGGGTATCTTTTTATCAAGCAGGATGAGTTTATCCTTCGGGATGGTGTTGATCACCTCGTGGGCGTTCTCAAAGCCTTCCAAAAAGTGCGGGGCTATAACGTAATGCGAGTAACCCTCCTGTTTGGTATTCACCAATTTTTTGAAAAGCTTGAAATCGTTATTGTAGATATACAGGTCGATAGCCACATCCTCGCCCAAAGCGGCCGAGAAGGCATCGAAGATGATCTTTTTGTGTGCACTGAGTTTGTTGAACAGCAGGAATACCTTCAGCTTCTGGCGGAAATCGGTATTGGATATATAGTAGCCTTTCCCCGGCACAGAATTGATGACGCCAATTTTTTTAAGGTGCTTATACGATTTCTCCACCGTATCTCGCGATACTTCGAAGCGGGCACTGAGGTCGTTTATGGAAGGCAGCAGGAAATCCTTGGCTATCTTACCCGCCTCGAGGGCGTTGATGATGGAGTTGGTCAACTGCAAATATTTCGGCGTGGCCGAGTATTCGTCGATCTTGATATAATCGTAAAAAGTGAGCTGCTTCATTTAAACAAATATTGCCAACCGTGGCGGGTTGGCAATATTAAGGGGTTTGAGGGATAATAGCAAGATTTGGTTTTGCATACGTGCCGCAGGGCCCCTTATCAGGAACCCAAGCGGTGACGGTTAAAGTTAACGTCAATAAATATAAATTTGATCTATTAAAAGGCCTATGAAAAAAACACTATCTGTAATATTTGTTTTGGCTATAATAGCTGCTACACAGGGTTGCCTGGTAGATATTGATTCCGAATATCGTGAGGCCGAATATAACGGGAAAATAATTATTAAAAACCAGACTGGCGTTGGCTGTTTCGGATCTATGATAATTCGATCAGAAAACCATTATGACACGATTAGATCGTTATGTTATTGTGTGCCTCGGCATCAAGATATTTGGTCGGTTTCCAACTTGGGCGATTCGATTTTTAAGAAAAAAGGAGAGATGGTTATTTATTTAAAGAAAGATAAAAAAAAATTAAGATTCAATTATCCGGTATGCCATAAATAAGACACTCACTGTCCCCGCAGGGTCTCTTGAAAAGGGCTCTGCGACGCATTCCATTGTTGCTTGCCGATCATGCAAACGATAGTAATTTACGTTTCTTAAAGGCATCCGTGCCGCAGGGTCCCTTGTCAGGAGACCCTGCGGTGACGGAAAAGCTGCTTCATTTAAACAAATATTGCCAACCGTGGTGGGTTGGCAATATTAAGGGGTTTGAGGGATAATAGCAAGATTTGGTTTTGTGAATCACTTTGTCATTCCGAGGGAAGCGAAGCGACGAGGAATCTTGTTCGACTTAGCATTACCGCTTAACATGGTGGCTTTGCATTGTGCCTTTGCATATTGAACAAGATTTCTCTTCGCCCTCCCGCGCTTTCCCTCCCCGCTGCTCATCGAAATGACATTATTTTGTTAATAAACCGATTTCGGCCTTGCCTCCGGCGCTACGCCGAATGTTGCCGATGCCTTGCTGCCCATGGTGATAACGATGTTACCGCCTTTCACCAAATCAGCATGTTTCAGGTAGCTTTTGGCGTATGGCTTGCCGTTCAGTATAATGCTTTGGATATATTTATTGGCACCGATGTTATTTTTCACGGTGATATGGAACGATTTGTTACCTGCCAGTTTCAGCACGGCGTCATTAATTACGGGGCTGCCGAATACGTAGGCACCGTTAGCAGGGTTAGCCGGGTAAAAGCCCATTGCCGATAACACGTACCAGGCCGACATTTGGCCCACATCTTCGTTGCCTATGATGCCGTCTTTTTTGTTGGTGTAAAACTCATCCAGTATAAAGCGCACCTTTTCGGCAGTTTTGTATTGCTGGCCGGCGTAGGCATACATGTAGGTAATGTGGTGGCTTGGTTCGTTGCCATGGGCGTACTGGCCAATTAAACCGGTAATATCGTTAGATGCTTCGTTACCCACATCACCTTCAGCAACAAACAGCGAATCGAGTTTTTTAACAAAGGCATCGCGGCCGCCTAATAGTTGCATCAGCCCTTCCACATCTTGCGGCACCAGCCAGGTGTATTGCCATGGGTTACCCTCGGTAAAATCGTCTTTCATGTGCCGCGATACAAAGGGGCTGAATGGCGTGCGCCATTCGTTTTCGCCTACGCAGCCACGCATAAAGTGGGTTTCTTTATTGAAGTAGTTGGTATAGTTTTTACCGCGCTTGCTGAAGTATTCGTAATCGTCCTGCTTGCCCAGCGCTTTGGCCATTTGGGCTATGCACCAGTCGTCAATAGCATATTCTAAACCTGTTGCCACGCTTTCGGTTTGTGTATTGGCAGGAATGTAACCCAGCTCTTTCACATACTTAAGGCCGCGGCCGTTGCCCATGGCGGTGGTCTTTACGGCTTCGTAGGCCAGTTCGCCGTCGAAGCCTTTGTAGCCTTTCAGGAAGGCATCGGCAACAACAGGGATGGCGCTGTTACCCACCATACAATCGGTTTCGCTGCCCATTAAGGGCCAAACGGGCAAGCGCCCTTGCTGCTGGTAAATGGCCAGCATCGAACTGATGATATCGTTCACGTGCCCGGGCTGCATAATGGTCATGAGGGGATTCTCGGCACGGTAAGTATCCCAAAGCGACATGGTGGTTACATTAGTGAAGCCCGCCTTTTTATGCACCTTTTTATCGGTACCCAGATAGTCGCCGTTAAAATCGTTGTAAACCGATGGCGCTATCATGGTGTGGTACATGGCGGTATAAAAGGTTTTCATGCGGGCAGGAGTTGCCTTGATAGCAATACGGCTCAGCTCTTTATTCCAAAGGGCTTTGGCATCGGCGCGTACCTTATCAAAGTCCCAGGTGCAGGCTTCTGCAGCAATATTCAGCAGGGCGTTATCGGTACTTACCGGCGATATGCCTACTTTTATCTTCACCTTTTCGCCTGCTGCGGTAGCAAAGCTTAATACGCCTTTTACATTTCGGCCTTTCAATTCGGCACCGGCAGCTTTCGCCAAACTATCGTACACCGCAAAATTGCTGATACGTTTAGAAAACACCGCTGCAAAATATATCCTGTCGTCAACCGACCAGCCCGAAGACAAGCGGTAGCCAACTACGGTAGTATCGTTTAACTGTTTGATATAGGTTTCCACGGGGTGATCCCAGCCGATACCTTTTTGCAGGTCGATAACGATGTGCGCATCTTTAGCTTTCGGGAAGGTATACTCGTGCAGCCCTACCCTTGTGGTGGCGGTTAGCCTTACGCTGACATTGTAGCGCTTCAGCTTTACCGAATAGTAACCCGGTTGGGCCACCTCATCTTTATGGCTGAACAGCGAATAGTAACCGCTATTGTACCCGCCGGCGAGGCTGCCGCTCAATACTTTTACATCGCCAACGGTTGGCATAAACTGGATATCGCCCAAATCGCCAATACCTGTACCGCTTAAGTGGGTATGCGCAAAACCGGCAATGGTGCTATCAGAATAGTTATAGCCCGAGCACCAATCCCAATCGGTCACTTTAATATTCACTGGGCCTAACTGCACCGCGCCAAAAGGTACATTGGCGCCTAAAAATACGTGCCCGTGCAGGGCGGTGCCAATGTAAGGGTCAACAAAAGAGGTATAATCGGCGGCGGCTTTCTTTTTGGCCTGCCCCGATGCACCTACTGCTGCACCGCAAAGTGCTATAGCTAATAAGAACGGTTTGAAATACTTTTTCATCAATAATTAATTAACGCCCAATTCGGCAACGGCAAGGCCATTCCCTTTGGTTACGTGGAGTACCGAAAATTTAAAATAGCGGGCTTGTACCGCTTTGGCCAAAGGCACGGTTTGCTCAATGGGGTTGGCCTGTATGTTAGAAAATTCTCCGACGGCTACCTGCTGCCAGGTTTGCCCGTCGGCACTGGTGTAAAATATGTACCTATCGGCAATGCCGCCGGTTTTCTTATCCTGCCTTGGCAAGTAGGTAAAGGACTTTATAGTTTGCTCCGCACCCATATCAATGGCTATTTCCTGCGGGAATGCTGCCGTGGCAAGGCTATCCTTCGGCAGGGTGTTCCAGTTAGAATTTGCATCTTCATCAATAGCATATTCGGGCTTGGTATCTGCCTGTGCCGATGTTGCCAATACCTTCCAGCCTTCTTTTGATAGGCCAAATGCTTTGGTGCTTAGTTCGCTGGCTTTATTCCCCTCGAAGCTGACGGCTTTAACCGTACCGCCATTAGCCAGTGCAAAAGAGTTTTGATATACAGGTGATAAAGCGGTTGGCGCAGTACCATCTGTAGTATAACGGATGCTGCTCACCGGTGCATCGGTAGCAATAGTTACCATTCCCTTTTTATCGCGGCTGATGCCTGGTGCAGTAAGGTGGGCCGGCTCTTTAAATAAACCGAAATCACTTAACGCAACACAAGCTTCGGCACCGGTTACGCGCAGCCTTACTTTGCTTGCCGTTATATTTTGCGGCAGGCGGATTAGCCGGTTGGCACCAATGCTGGTGGCTGTGGCAATTTCCTTCCATTCGCCATTTAAATAAGCATCTACCGCTATCGAGTTAATGCGCTGGCCCAGTTTAATATTCTCGCGCAGGCGGATAACATTGAACGTTCTGGCAGTGTGCATATCTGCCACCAGCGATGGGGTTTTAACCGCATCATCGGTAGCCCAATAGCTGTACCTGTCGGCATCTGTTAAAAATGCGGGGCCGAATTTGGCTTTGCTGTTACCACGAATGTTGCTTGCCGTAAAGCTTGCGCCTTTGAGCAGGTTAACAGCAAAGGTTTGTTTAAGCAACGCGCCGAATTGCTTTAGCGATGCTACATCATTATCATCCAGCAAGCCGTCGCGGTTTGGCGATAAGCCAAGGTCCAGGTCGGCACCGCGGCCTACGCTTTTGTAATACAGGTCGAGTAATTGGTAAGGCGTTTTTACCTGCTCATTTTGCGAGGCATGGTAAAACCATCCCGGGCGCAGGGGCACATCGCATTCTGCGGGCATCCAGTTGCCGCTACGCGTACCTTCGGTAGCTTCCCAATATTTGCTGTAACCGTTAGATGGCTTTTTACCCGCATCGGGCGCCTGCGGCGCGTAGGTGGCCCAGCTTGTTTTGCCGGCCTCTCCTTCCTCGTTACCCACCCAACGCACATCGGCACCAATATCGCCAAAGATAGCTGCGTTGGGTTGCCATTTACGTATCATGGCCCATGTGTTGTCCCAATCGTAGTAGGTGGTGCGGTCTATCTTGCGTTCTTCGCGTTTGCCGCCATAGTAGCCGTCGCCGCCGTTGGCGCCATCGTGCCAGGATATAAAAATCGGGCCGTAATTGGTGTACAATTCTTTTATCTGCGCGCGGTATATCTCCAAATACTTTGGCGTGCCGTAGTAAGGGTTATTCCTGTCCCAAGGCGAGCAGTATAAGCCCAACTGCATACCCAATTTCTGGCAGGCTAATTTGTATTCTTTCACCATATCGCCTTTGCCGTTTTTCCAGCTTGTTTTGGTGATGTTGTGCTCGGTAGTTTTGGTGGGCCAAATAGCAAGCCCATCGTGGTGTTTGGCTACTATTACCACGCCTTTAAAACCGCCCGCCTTTGCCGCGCCAACAATTTGCATGGCGTCGAATTTGGTAGGGTTCACTATAGCGGGGTCCTCATCGCCGTAGCCCCATTCTTTATTGGTATAAGTATCTACCCCGAAGTGGATAATGCAATACATCCCCATTTCGTGCCAATTGAGCTGGGCTTTATTGGGCAATGCGCCATAGGGCTTGGGTGGTGCCTGCGCAAATGAATTAATAGCGAAGCCGGTAGCTACGCACAACACGGAAAGCTTCTTCAGTCCGGCGTTTAATGTTTCAACCATGCCGATGGGATATCTTGTGGCTCGGAGCCGTTAACACTGTATTTTAATTTAAGGGCATAACCGCCGCCGCCTTCAATAAAATCTAAGGCTACCGGTTGTAAGCCTTTCCTGAGGGCAACCTGACCATTCTTCTCTATAGCGGCATGTAGCCCATCATTATCAACTACCATTCGGTCGGCTATCTTCAGGGTGCCGCCGTCATCGCAGGTAAGGTAAAAGCTGTAAATACCATCGGCAGGGATATCAAAATAACCGCGGAATTTAATAGCGAAACTTGGAGCCTCGGCTTCCTTTGGCACGGCAATGCTTTGTACCACAAAAGAAGTATCGGGTTTACCTGTTGGCAACAGCGATGTGTTTTTATAGAGCTGTTTGTACTCGGTGCAAGCGAGCCCGTCTTTCAGCTGAAAGGTGTTTACCGGCTCGGCCAATGTTTGTTTTTGGTATTGCAGGTCGTACACATCGCCCATGCTGCCATCGGCTTTAAATGCCGCCAGGCGTATACGTTGCGATGTGGTGATAGGCAAAACCTTATCCAACACCGTTGAGGCAGCAGTTGGCAGCGTGCCATTGGTGGTGTACCGAATGGTAAGCCCCGGTAATGGCTTTTGGATATCCAGTTTAGTTTCGTCGGTGAACACGTTCGACGAGAGGAAGCCGCCCAGGTCGGGCAAACGGTAGTGTACCTTTAGCACATCCAACCTACTGTATTGCGCCATTAAGCGTTGCTGATACGATGGATAATCCTGCTTATGCGTCCATAGCACTTCGGCGAGGGCTGTCATACGAGGCATGAACATGTAATCGGCGCGATTTTCTGTAGGGATGTATTCCGACCAGATATTAGCCTGCGCACCAATGATGTTCTTACCTTCTTCGGCAGTCAAACCGTTGGGAATAATTTGGAAATTATAAACATTAGGCACTGAATTTTTATCGGGTGGGGTATCAAAATAAAGCGGGTTGCCCGGCGTCATGATAACTTTGTTACCCAGTTTGGCGGCTTCTATTGGCGCTTTGGGCACCCAGCTTCGCCAGTACATAATATAAGCGGTTTTGGTTACGCCGCCTTCCAGCACTTCGTCCCAGCCAATCAGCTTACGCCCTTTAGAGATGAAGAATTTCTCCATATTGTTAATGAAATAGCTTTGCAGCTCGGCCGTATTCTTCAGGCCTTCCTTTTTCATCAACTCTTTACACTCTTCGGATTTAGCCCACGATGAACGGTCTACCTCGTCGCCACCAATATGGATGAATTTGGACGGGAAGATATCCATTATCTCGCTGTAAACATCCTGCGCAAATTTGAAGGTTGACGGCTGGCAAGGGCAAATAGGCTTGGTAAACAATTCGCCAAAAGCACTTTTGCCGCCATCGCAGCTTAGCAGCTCCGGGTACTCGTTTATGGCTGCCATCATGTGGCCCGGCATATCAATTTCGGGGATGATATCAATCTTACGGGCAGAAGCATAAGCCACCAGCCCTTTCAATTGTGCCGGGGTGTAAAAACCGCCGTAAAGGGTTTTGCCGTTCCGGGTAATAATGTGCGACTTGTCTATCTCAAAATCGGGATTATCTGCCGCCTTTTTCATGCAGGCGCTATCCTGGTTATTAAAGGTACGCCATGCGCCGTTTTGGGTTAACTTAGGGTATTTCTTTATCTCCACACGCCAGCCCTGGTCGTCCGTTAAGTGCAGGTGGAATTTATTGAATTTGTAAAGCGCCAGCAGGTCGACAAATTTGTGCAGGTATTGTATGGAGAAGAAATGCCTCGATACATCCAAATGCATACCGCGGTAAGCATAAACCGGTGCATCATTTATAGCTACTGCAGGCAGGCTAAGGCTTGCCATAGTTTTTAGTCTGCTGCGCTCGGCAGTAGCAGGTAGCAGTTGCCTAAGCGTTTGCACGCCCATAAACATGCCCTTGCTGGTTTTGGCAGCTATTACAACCTGCGCAGGAGTAATACTTAGCTTATAGCCTTCTTCGGCGGTAACACTTGCATCATATTTCAGGCTGATAGTTTTACCAGCAGCAGCTGTAGTTTGCAACAGTTTCTTACCAAGGCTATTCGCCAGCAGCTGGTTTAGCATCCCCGCCTCGTTTTTAAACGCTGCCGATGCTACAATTTTAGTGGCCGGCGTTACGGTAAAACTACCCGTAGCCGGCACCAGTTGGGTTGGGTACGGAATAATTGGGTAACGTGCATCGGCTTGTTGCGCCGATGCACTGCCGAACCCTATAACCGTTAAAGAACAAATTAAAGCCGCCGCTTTATATAATTTCATCTGATAGAAATAATTAGTACGTTATTTTTAAAGTTGCTGCCAGTTGGCCGGGGTTAGCTTGGATGGCAGTCGGGATGGTCACCACCAGGTCGTCGCCTGTTAGTTTATATTTCAGGCTTTGTTTGGCACCCAGCATGGTTACCTTTTTAACGGCTTTAATGTTGTTAACCTTTAGGGCTACGGTTTTGTCCAGCTTCAAGCCATCTTTATCTGCTAAAACAAAGGCATATATCGCGTTAGCGTTTTTGGCTTTAGTATAATATATATTACCGGAAGAATATGGCGCTACCGAAGTTGAGCCATAAATACCCTCGCCGTTGATACCCATCCATGCACTCACCTCTTTAAGGCGCGAGTAAGCAACAGGGTCCCAATCACCATCGGGGCCGGGGCCTATATTTAATAACAGGTTCCCCCCGCGCGATACTACTTTTACTAACAGTTGTACAATCTGGCTTGCCGATTTGTAATGGTCGTTAGGCACGTAGCTCCACGAATCACCCATGGTGATGCAGGTTTCCCACGGATGGTCCAGCGGTGCTGCGGGTACTTCCTGCTCAGGGGTTGTGTAGTTTTCAAACTCACCGGTAACAGTACGGTCAACTACGATAAGGCCCGGCTGCTTGGTGCGTGCCATGCCTACTATCTTAGCCATATCAATATCCTGGTTAAATTTGATGCCTTTTTGCCAATCAACCGTTGTATCAATAGTGTTTTTCGGGCGTACCCAGCCGCCATCCAGCCAAAGGATATCAACCTTGCCATAGTCGGTCATCAATTCGCCAATTTGGTTATAGGTAAAGTCTTTAAACTTCTGCCATTTCTCAGGGTGCATGGCCGGGTCGTAATTCACGTTGCGGTCTTTCGGCGGGAAGTATGGCCACCAGTAGTCTTCAGAATGCCAGTCGGGCTTAGAGAAGTACGCGCCTATCAGGAAATTCTCTTTACGGAAAGCATTAAATATCTCTTTGGTAACGTTGCTGCGAGGGTTGCTCGAAAAAGGTGTTTTTGCCGATGTTATTTTATAATCGGTCTGCTTGGTATCAAACATGCTGAAACCATCGTGGTGTTTGGTAGTAAATACCACATACTTCATCCCTGCGCTTTTTGCTGCAGCTACCCATTTCTCAGGGTTAAACTTTGTTGGGTTAAAAGTGGTTTGCAGATTTTCGTATGCTTTTACATAACCATTATAGGTGGCGCCGTATGGACCTTTGCGTTGTGTCCAGCCTTCATCTTCGGGGCAAATGCTCCAGCTTTCTACCACGCCCCACTGGCTATAAGTACCCCAGTGCATAAACAGGCCAAACTTCAGGTCCTGCCAGTTATGTAATTTTTGCTGCACCAACGGGTCGGTTGGTGGCTGGTAGGTTTTAGACATATTGTGCTGCTGGGCCAACAATACGGTGGCGTTCACTAGCATTAAAAACAAAGCGGAAATCTTTTTCATCATCTGTTTACTTATTAATAACGGGGCATTATGTATCCTATCGACACATTTCCGGACGGATTTGCCTACAAAACGCGCTTTTTTATATTTTACAACCAGTTTTACTGCATTATTTTCAATAAAAAAGCCCACTTATTGTAGTTTTTACACCCAAGCTTAGTGTTTTATATACAATATGTTGTATTTTGTAGTCTTATAGCGGATTTTCTTACTGTAAAAGCTACACTAAGTTTTAAATCTTTTTAAAAATTTTTAAAAAATCATCAAAGTTGTTGATTTTTTGTATTTAATGTACTATAATTGTTACGCTGATGTTAAGTTTCCTAAGGCTTAAAAACTATTAGAATGGTGAAGAACAAAAGTGCAAATATCGCCGAACTTTGGAACCTCGTATGTAACAACGATGATGCGAAAGCATTTGAACAATTGTTCTATGCTTTAAACAAGCCGCTCATCAAATTTTGTGTTTTATACGTACGCCAAAACGAAGTTGCCGAAGATATTGTATCCGAACTGTTTGTTAAGTGCTGGCAAAACCGCCAAAAGCTTTGCGGCATAAACAACCCGGCCACCTATTTATATATAGCGGTAAAAAATCAGTCGCTCAACTACATTAAAAAGTACTCGAACATACACCTGGTGCAGATAGAAGATACCGACGAGTTTAAACTGGTAAATACCTACAACCCGCAAAAAGAGCTGGAAAAAAAAGAATTGGTGTTTAAGCTGGATAAAGCCATTAGTGCTTTGCCGCAACAGTGCCGCATCATCTTCCGCCTGATAAAGGAAGACGGCATGAAATACAAAGAAGTTGGCGAAGTGCTTGATATTTCGCCGCGTACCGTACAAACGCAATTATTCAGGGCCTTAAAAAAACTAAGCAACGTGCTGAACCCTGACCAAAAACGTACCCGATCAACCGTAATGCATGCGCCAATTTTAATAATGGCTGCTGCTTTTTTCGCCGGCCTTCTCACCCGGTAACCAACCTATAAGTTTAATGGGATTAATATCCCTGTGTTAACTACCGCATTTCATTGCGGCGTGCTTCTACCTGTGTATTTTTTATTAACGAATTTACTATCAAGAGCATAGTGTATTATTAACACTTACTTGTTTCTGATAAAAATTTTAAATTATTTATAAATCGTGTAGGCAATGTTAATTTTTTAATTGTCATTACAACACACGCCGCGTAGTGCGGAACCAATAAACGGCGATCAAGAGGCCCTAAAAACTATAATTAAACAAATAAAAAGAGCTTGCCTATGTAAGAAAAAAATACTCACCCATACTACTTGAGCATAGTTACCTGGTGGAACTACCGCTTAACCAAAACTAAAACTGTTTAAACAACATGCCATACACTGTGGCCTGTTGATATTAACCCCTCTTTAACTAATTAATTAAATATGGAATTTTTTAAACATCCAATGGGTGTAAAAAACAGATACCGGTTGCAAAACGCGCTTCCGGTATGTAAAGTTGCCCTGGCATTCGCAGTAATGGCAGGTATGCAGCTTCCGGCTGTAGCAGCCCCTTTTAATGTTACTACCATTAAAGTAACAAACAGCAAATTTGTTCCGGCTACCGGTGTTGTTACCGATGAGAACGGCGAAGCGCTTATTGGCGTTAGCGTTGCTCTTAAAGGCACAGGCACAGGTACACAAACCGATGCAAGCGGTAAATTTACCCTTGATGCTGCTGTAAACTCAACTTTAGTGTTCAGCTACGTGGGCTTCAAAACACAAGAAGTTGTATTTACCGGTAAAGCCCTAAGGGTAACCATGGTAGCCAGCACCAAACTACAGGAAGTTGTAGTAACAGCGTTGGGTATTAAAAAAGACGAGAAAAAATTAGGTTACTCGGTAACCACCGTAAAAGGTGAAGCATTGGCTACTGCTAAAGAAACCAACGTTGCTTACTCTTTACAAGGCCGTGTGGCCGGTTTAAGTGTTGCCGGTACTAACGGTGGCGCCGGTTCATCTGCCCGTATATTATTACGTGGTGTTACAAGCACCAGCTCTACACAAGGCCCATTGTTCGTTATCAACGGCGTACCAATGGATAACACCCAGCGTGGCCAATCAGGCGAGTGGGGTGGTGCCGACTACGGTGACGGTATCAGCAACATCAACCCTGATGATATCGAGACCATGACTGTACTGAAAGGCCAATCGGCTTCGGCATTGTACGGTACACGCGCTACAGGCGGTGTTATTTTGATCACCACCAAATCGGGCAAAAAAAACTCGGGCTTTGGTGTTGAGTACAACAGCAACTACCAGTTAGACCAGGTTTATGATAACACTGATTTCCAAGACCAATATGGCCAGGGCGAAAAAGGTGTTAAGCCTGCTAACGCTGCAGGTGCTTTAAGCTCGGGTAACCTTGCATGGGGTGCTAAACTTGACGGTTCGCAGGTTATACAGTTTGACGGCAAAAGCTACGCTTACTCAAAAACCAGCGACGATTACACTAAATTCTACAAAACAGGTAAAACTTTTACTAATACAGTTTCATTAACCGGCGGTAACGAAACCGGCGCGTTCCGTTTATCGGCTTCTGACATGAATAACCATGCCATTACGCCAAACAGCGGCCTTAACCGTAAAACGTTCAACTTCAACGGTACTCAAACCGTAGCTAAGAATTTAGACATTACCCTGATTGCCAACTACATTTTAGATAAAGCTAAAAACCGTTCTGGTTTGAGCGATGGCCCGGGTAACCCTAACAACGTGCAGTTCCTGGCACCAAACGAGTCGCAAAGCATTCTTGCGCCGGGCACCCAGGCAAACGGCATGGAGCAATCTTTCACCAACGATATTTATGTAACCAACCCTTACTTTGCTGCTTACAACTTTGTAACCAACACTACCAGGGAGCGTTTAATATCATCTATCACTGCTAAATATGCGTTAACTTCATGGGCTTACATACAAGGCCGTGTTGGTTACGATAAAATTCATGATGGCCGTTTGGGTATCACCCCAACCGGTACTGCTTACGCAGGTAACAACGGTAGCATGAGCACTCAAACTACTCAAATTACTGAGTTGAACTCTGACGTGTTGATCGGTGCTAAACACGACATCGTGAAAGACTTCCTGAACCTCGACCTTTCGGTGGGTGGTAACATCCGCAAAAGCGATGCATCAGGTACTTACATCAATGCTAACCAATTCATCATCCCTTACTTCTACGATCTTTCTAACGGTAAAACAAGGGATAGCGGTAACCAGGGTATCCAGAAACAACAGGTTAACTCGGCTTACTATACTGCTGATTTCGCCATTAAAGATTACTTAGTATTAGGTACCAGCGGCCGTTACGATGCTTACTCAGCTATCAGTGGCTCGGTTGGCCGTGGTATATTCACGCCTTCGGTATCAGGTAGCTTCATCTTCTCTGAACTTACCCACATCAACGGTTTAGATTTTGGTAAATTAAGAGTTTCTTACGCTAACACCAGTGGTGCCCCAAGCCCATATACTAACAGCGTTTATTACAACGTTGCTAACTCTATCAATGGCACCCCTGCAGGTAGCTTTGACAGCTCGCTGCCAAACTTGTTCCTGAAACCATACACCCTGAGCGAGTTTGAGATCGGTACTTCGTTGAAATTCTTCGGCGATCGTTTAGGTGTTGATGTTACTTACTTCAAAAGGAAAACCAAAAATGAGATCGTAACAGGCTCGTTAGATTGGTCAACCGGTTACACCAGCTATTTCATCCCAACCGCATCAACCCAAAATAAAGGTTTAGAGGTTGAGTTGCGCGGCACTCCGGTAAGAATGAACGGCTTTAGCTGGAATACTTCGTTCAACTTTACTTACGTAAACAACAAAGTATTATCAACTGATGCTACTAACCAAAACTTAGGCTTAGGTACTTACCGCCCGCTTAACGCAACTACAGCGTTTGTTGCAGGCATGGCAGGCCCTCAAATTTTGGCTAACGACTACCTGCGCGATGCTAACGGCAACATCATTTTTGATGCAGCGGGCCTTCCAAAAGCTACAGGCCGTGTAGCTATGGGTAGCGTTGTACCTAAATTCTATGGTGGTTTCAGCAACGATTTCATCTACAAAAACTTCAACCTTTCGTTCCTGATCGACTACCGTTATGGTAACAAAGTATTATCTGCAACCAGCTACTACAGCATCTTCCGTGGTTTAAACAAAATGACTTTGGTTGGCCGTGAAGGTGGCGTTGTTGGCCAGGGTGTTACTGAAACCGGTACGCCAAACACTGTTAACGTACCTGCTCAGGATTACTACCAGGCTGTAGCACGTAACATTTCTGCCGTGAACGTATTGGATGGTAGCTTTATTAAACTGCGCCAGGTAACTTTAGGTTACTCGTTGCCAAAAACAACTTTAGCTAACACACCGTTCAACTCGATCACTGTATCATTAGTAGGCCGTAACCTGTGGACTATCATGAAACGTTCGGACAACATCGATCCTGAATCGAACTTCGCTCCTGGCATTAACTATGCCGGTATAGAAGGTACCAGCGTTCCTGCTGTTAGAACTTACGGGTTAAATGTTAACTTTAAATTTAAAAAATAACAAAGATGAAAAAACGACTTATATATGGTTACCTGCTTGCGGGTGCCACCTTTATAGCGGGTTGTACTAAAGACTTTGATGCGATTAACACCAACCCTACTAAGGTTAACGCGGAAGTTTTTCCTCCCAACTTTTTATTAGCTCAGTCGCAAATAAAATTCTCTAACAGCGGTTACGACCAATTGCTTTTCCAAAGTATGTGGGTACAGGGTTTAGCCTCTACTTATGATTACTATGGTAACGGTGATAAATATGTTTACGCCGGTAGCGGACGTAGCTATTTTGAGCGTACCTGGAACACCAGCTATGGCGCTTCTACTTTGGTAGATGAGATGAAAAACCTGATTAAAGGTAAAGCTGAATACGCTAACCTTGATGCTGTTGGTACCATTATGCGTATGATGATATTGCAACGTGTTACCGATGCTTACGGCGATGCTCCTTTCTCGGAAGCCGGCCAGGCAAAAGCAGGTATTGTTACACCAAAGTTTGATACTCAGCAAAGCATATATACTTCTATGCTGGCTCAGTTAGAAACTGCAACCGCAGCTTTGGATGCAGCTAAAGACAAACCATCATCAGACCTGTTCTACGGTGGTAACATTGCTCAATGGAAAAAACTAGGTTACTCGTTAATGCTGCGTGCAGCTATGCGCTTAACTAAAGCCGATGCTGCTACTGCACAGAAATATGCAGAGAAAGCTTACGCCGGTGGTACCATGGCTTCTATTGACGATAACGCTAAAGTTAAAGCCGACGAGACTAACGGTAACAGCAACAGCGACGTAAATGCTATTTTGGTAAAAGACGACTTCCGCGAGGTACGTTGGTCTAACACCCTGATCAGCTACATGCAATCAACTGCCGACCCACGCATCAGCGCTGTGGCCGAGATTGCTGCAGGCCAGGGTAAAGCTGCCAGCGAAGTTTACGCTGCAGGCGATAACACCGCTGCTTTACAAGTTGGTTTACCAAACGGTTACGACCTTAAAGGTGGTGCCCAGGATGTATCGCACGCTCCGGGTTACCCTGGTGCTTCGCCTGCTGACCCAGCTGTTAGTGGTGACGTTGCTGCACCTGTTGGTAAATACTCGCGCCCACGCTTTGCCGTGTACGACGACCGTAACCGCATTAACATGCTGATGACTTACGGCGAAAGCGAACTGTTATTGGCTGAGGCTGCTACCCGCGGCTGGAACACCGGTAACGCCGCTACCCACTACGCAAACGCTTTAGCTGCAGATATGGCAACTATTGCACAGTTTAACGCTGCGGGTACTGTACCAACTGCAAGCATTACTGCTTATGTTGCTACTCACCCATTGGTAGCTGCTACTGCATTACAGCAAATAAACATGGAGTACTTTGTATTAACTTCAACTACGTTCAACTTCAACGAAGCTTGGGCTAACTGGAGAAGGTCGGGTTTCCCTGCAATTACTGCTGTAAGCTATCCAAGCCAGTTTTCAACAACTATCCCACGCAGGATTCCATACCCACTGGGTTTACCATCAACCAACCCAACCAACTACGCTGCGGCAGTTGCCCTTTTATCGGGTGGCGACGTATTCAGCGCAAGGGTTTACTGGGATAAATAGTAAACACCAACTCATAAAAACCAAGGCTGCCATAGCAGCCTTGGTTTTTTGTTTAAAGTAGAATTTAAACGCCTATCTTTCCGTAGCTTTCGCTATTTTTATATCTCCTTAATTAAGTAAATTAACCCGTTGATAAATGCCTTACTGTTTCCCCGGTAATATCAAAAAACGTGCGTGTATAATTTTTACCGCATTGGCCATGCCCGCCCTTCAGCAGCGCGTGTTGGCCCAGCAAACGCTGTTTAACCTGTTACCCGCTACACAAACAGGCATCACCTTCCGTAACGACCTTAAGGAAGACGAAAAACTAAACGTACTCTCTTACGAATACCTGTACAACGGCGGCAGTGTTGCCGTTGGCGATATTAATAACGATGGCCTGCCCGACCTTTTCTTCACCGGCAATATGGGCCAAAACAAACTGTACCTGAACCAGGGCGGTTTAAAATTTAAAGACATTACCGGCGAAACTCCGGGCCTTTCGGGCCGCTCAGGCTCGTGGAAAACCGGTGCCACCATGGCCGATGTAAACGGCGATGGCTTATTAGACATATACGTATGCTACTCGGGGCTGGGCGATAACGATGTTCGCCGCAACCAGCTCTTCATTAACAAAGGAAAAAACAAATTTGCGGAGAAAGCTAAAGAGTACGGGCTCGACGACCCGGGCTACAGCACCCAGGCCGCATTTTTCGACTATAATAATGATGGTAAGCTGGATATGTTCCTGCTGAACCATAACGTTAAAAAAATAAACAATATTGAACTCTCGCAAGCCAAAAACCAGGTAGATGCTTTGGCCAGCAACCGCCTGTTTGAAAACAAGGGAGGCCGTTTTGAAGATGTAAGCACAAAGGCAGGCATCATTCAAAATCCGCTCACCTTTGGGCTGGGCATGGCCATTGCCGATATCAATAAAGACGGCCTGCCCGATATTTATGTAACCAACGACTACAACGAACCCGACTATATATACATCAACAAAGGCGACGGTACCTTTAGCGAGCAATCGCAAAAAATGCTGAAGCACATGTCGCAATTTTCGATGGGCGTTGATATTGCCGACCTGAATAACGACGGGCTGCCCGACATTATCACGCTGGATATGCTTCCGCCCGATAACCGCCGCCAAAAGCTGTTGCAACTGCAGGAGAACTACGAATCGTTCGAGCTGATGGTGAACCAGGGCCTATATAAGCAGTACATGCGCAATATGCTACAGCTAAACAACGGCGACGGCACTTTCAGCGAAATAGGCCAGCTGGCGGGCGTATCTAACACCGACTGGAGCTGGTGCCCGCTGATAGCTGATTTTGATAACGACGGCTATAAGGATATCTTTATATCTAACGGTTATCTGCGCGATTATACCAATAAAGATTTCCTGCGCTATTGGGGCGATTATAAGATAAAGAAGGCGATGGAAAAGGAGCCCACCCTACTGATGGATTTGGTGCAAGCCATGCCATCTACCACCCTATCCAACTATATTTTCAAAAACAACCGCAACCTCACCTTTAGCGATAAAAAGCAGGACTGGGGCATCAACAATCCGGGTATCTCCAGCGGCGCAGCTTACGCTGATTTGGATAACGACGGCGACCTGGATATCATTACCAACAACATTAACAACGTTGCCTCCATTTTTAAAAACACCAGCCGCGAAGCTGCCAACAGTAATTACCTGGCATTTGATCTAACCATGCAGGCTGGTAAATCTGCAGCAACAGGTGCCAAAGTATACGTGTATGCTAACAAGGTCGAGCAATACCAGGAACTTAACCCTAACAGGGGGTATTTAGCCTGCGTATCTACCGTACTCAATTTCGGTCTGGGCGATGCGACAGTAGCCGATTCGGTAAAAGTGATATGGCCCGGCGGCAAAACACAGTTACTTACTAATGTTAAAGCCAACCAAAGGCTTAATTTGAACATAAACGATGCGAAGGATAATGCGACCGCAGCGTCAGTACCAAAGCAATTATTCAGCACTGTAAAAGCCCCGGTAGACTATACCAATGCCGAAAACAGTATAAACGATTTTAAGCGCCAGCCGCTGATGTTGTTTATGGCATCTAAAACCGCCCCTGTAGTGGCCAAGGCCGATGTGAATAAAGACGGGCTGGAAGATATTTTTATAAGCGGCGAGGCCAACACCAGCAAACTTTACCTGCAAACCAAAGCGGGCGGCTGGGAAGCAAAAGATATTGCCGATGCCAATGCAGAAAACACTTCGGCTGCTGTATTTTTTGATGCCAATGGCGATGGCTACCCCGACCTGTACGTAGCCAAAGGCGGCTACGCCCTTCTGGAACCAGGCACTTCGCAATTACAGGACAAACTTTACCTGAACGACGGCAAGGGAAACTTCAACTACAATAGCACCGCCCTGCCGGTAACCACGGCCAGCGCCAAAAGCTGCGTGCGCCCCTGCGACTATAATAACGATGGTAAGATCGACCTCTTCATTGGCGGGCGCATTATCCCCGGGCAATACCCTGTTGCGCCTCGCAGCTATTTGTTGGAAAATAATGGTGATGGCACTTTTACCACCATCCCCGCCGCCTTTAACAAAGCCGGTATGATTACCGATGCCCAATGGGTCGACCTGAACGGCAATGGCCGCAAAGATTTAGTGCTATGCGGCGAATTGGTGCCACTTTCGGTTTACATCAATACAAAAACGGGCTTTGAAGATAAAACCGCCGATTATTTGGGAAATAACGTAAATGGCTTTTGGAGCAGCGTTTTAATAACCGATGTAGATGGCGACGGCAAACCCGATATTATTGCCGGCAACCTGGGCAACAATACCCAAATACATGCCAACAGCGCCGAACCCGCCGAAATGTTTTTTGCCGATTTCGACAACAATGGCTCGATAGACCCTTTTCTAAACTTTTACATACAAGGCATAAGTTATCCCTTTGTAAGCCGCGATGAACTAAACGACCAGATATTCCCGATGCGCCGCAAATTCAAATCGTACAAAGATTATTGCGATGCTACCATGAAACAGGTGTTTACACCCGAGGAATTGGCAAAAGCTACCCGCCTGTTTGCCAACACTACCGAAACTACCCTGTTTTTAAACCGTGGCGGCAAGTTTGTAAAAAGCGAGTTGCCTATTCAGGCGCAGTTTTCCTCGGTAGCACAAATACTAACCGGCGATTACAACCACGACGGTAAACCCGACTTGCTGCTGCTGGGTAACCACAGCGATAACCGCCTTAAACTGGGCAGTTTTGATGCCAATTACGGCTGTTTACTGCTGGGCGATGGCAAAGGTGGTTTTACCTATCAAACGCAACCTGTATCGGGCCTATGTGTGAATGGTGATGTAAAATCGGCAGCAGAAATAAAAATAAATGGCAGCGCCTATTTAATGTTGGGCATAAGCAACCAACCCTTACAATTTTACCGCGAAAACTAATGATCAGGAAGATACAACTATTGCTTGCTTTTATAACCCTTGGAAAGTGTACAATTGCACAGCAAGCAACCGCACCCGAATACCTGCAGCTGGATAAGGCCATTAATTCGGTTTCGGCTGTAATGATACACGATGTGGTTAACCCGCCCGCTGCATCGCGCTATTACGCCTACTTTATGATGGGGCCATATAACCTGGCCACACTTCATAATAAAGAAATGGTTCCGCTTGGCAACTTCATCAAAAGTTACGACCAGGATAACACCCTAAGCCTGAAACCCGGCCAGTATGACTACAAAATTGCATCGATGTACTGCATACTCGAAAGCGGCAAAATGATGCTGCCATCGGGCTATATGCTGCAGGATGATGAGGACAAATACATCGAACTGTTGAAGAAAAACAACATCAGCGAAGAAACCATCAAGGCATCGGTAAAAGTTGCCGAGGAAATGACCAAAAAGATATTGGCCTACAGCCGTGGCGACAATTACAACCGCCTGAGCGGTAAACTACGTTATACGCCCCTAAAAGGTGTTAAAAACTGGTACCCTACCCCACCCATGTATATGGAAGCTGTAGAGCCTAACTGGAAAACCGTGCGCCCTATGATGATAGATTCGGCACAGCAATTTGTCCCTGTGCGCCCGGCACCTTTTAGTACCGATACTACCAGCGAATTTTATAAAGAGGCTTATGCGGTTTATAAGATATCGCAACACGCCTCCAGCGAGCAGATAACCATCGCCTCGTTTTGGGATTGCAACCCCTTTGCCGTAACCACATCGGGCCACATGATGATCGGTTTCAAAAAAATAAGCCCGGGCGGGCACTGGATGAATATTGCCGGCATAGCTGTTAAAAAAGCCAACCTGAGTTTTGATAAGGCGGTACAGGTGCTTACGCTGGAAGGTGTTGCCCTGATGGATGCCTTCATTAGCTGCTGGGACGAGAAATACCGCAGCAACGGCATACGCCCCGAAACGTATATTGTGCGTTACATAGACAATAAATGGACCCCACTTTTACAAACCCCGCCCTTCCCGGAATACCCGAGCGGGCATGCGGTGCTGTCCAATGCTTCGGCAACGGTGCTCTCCTACTTACTTGGCGATCACTTTGCATATACCGATGATTCGGAGATACCATACGGCGTAGGCCCGCGCAAATTCAAATCGTTTATACAGGCCGCAGAGGAAGCCTCTATTTCGAGATTTTATGGTGGCATACACTTCAATGATGCTATAGAAAACGGCAATAAACAGGGCCGTTTGGTAGGCGGCGATATTGTGAAAAAACTAAAAGCGGCCAAAGTAGAGCCCATACTGAAATAATCTTTAGTAATATTTTGGATACGTAGCATCCATTTCCTCCTTTAAGCGTATGTACTATAAATACATGTGCTTATGGGATGGAGGGGTTTACTTTTAGTACTTTGCTTTGCCGTTACGCTATTTATCAGCCTAAATTCATTCACCGCAAAGCCGCCTGCACACAGCCGGCCAATTGATGAGGGGCGAGAGTTGTTTATTCGCTATTGTGGCTTATGCCATGCCCAACCCGACCCGCAAAGCCTTACCAAACAAATATGGAAAACCCATGTACTTCCGGTAATGGCCAGCCGCATGGGTATTATATACCCTGGCTACGACCCGCTACGCGGGCTCTCGCCCGAAGAAAAAGCAGTAGTAAATAAAAACGGCATTATCCCCGAGCATCCTATGCTATCGCAGGAGGATTGGGACAAACTGGAACGTTACATTGTTAGCGCCGCTCCTGACAGCCTCACTTACGATGAAAGCCGAATAGAACGCAGCGAACCGCTGGAACAATTTACCCGCAAAAACATACAGATAGACGAACAGTCGCCCTCGATGATCACCGGGCTGGAATACAATCCTACATCCCATACCCTATGGATAAGCAATATGTACAACAAGGTGATCAACTGGAATTTTGAAAAAGGCATTACCAAAACATTTGAAACGGCCAGCCCGGTAGTCGACTTCAACTTTTACCAAAACAAAACCTACCTCACCCAAATTGGCAAACTATACCCTACCGAACTGAGCACGGGCAGTTTTGCGCAGCTGGATAATGATAAACCAACGCCTGTTTTAACCACCCTGCACCGCCCCGTACATACCGAAATGGACGACCTGGACGGCGATGGCATCCCCGAATTGGTGGTATGCAACTTTGGCAACAAAACGGGCTCGCTATCGCTGTTTAAAAAAGACAAAGCCGGAGATGAGTATAAAGAAGACATACTATCGCAGCAGCCGGGTGCTATCATCTGTTTTATAAGGGATATGGATGGCGATGGTAAAAAGGATATCGTAGCCATGTTTTCGCAGGGCGATGAGAGCGTGCATATCTATTACCAAAAAGATAAACTGAAGTTTAAAGATAAAAGGGTACTGCGCTTCCCGCCCAATTATGGCACCACGGATATGGTTTTGACCGACTACGACCACGACGGACAAACCGACATTATAACCGTACATGGCGACAATGCCGATTACTCCAACATTCTGAAACCCTACCACGGCATCCGGCTGAACCTAAACGATGGTAAAGGCAACTTTAAGGAGAAATTCTTTTTCCCGATGTATGGCGTAACCCGGGTACTGGCAGAAGATTTTGATGACGATGGCGATATCGACCTGGCCGCGTCAGCCTTCTTCCCCGATTTCGGAAAACTGATCAGCGAATCGTTCATCTACCTGGAAAACACTGATAGCAAAACCTTCAGCTTTAAGCCCTATACACTCGCAGGCGGCTTACCCATCAAATCGCTCACGCTGGAAAAGGCCGATGTAGATGGCGACGGAGATATGGATATCCTGCTGGGTAATTTCGCCCAATCGCCCGGTGCCGTGCCTGCCGAACTGGATGCGCAATGGAAAAATGCCAGATACGGGCTGATATTATTGGAGAATAAGTTGCACCAGCCGAAGAAGGAGTTGGGGAGGTAAAGTTTTGGTGGTGATTTAACCGCAAAGTGCGCAAAGTTTTCGCAAAGGACGCAGAGAAAAAGTTGGGAAGAAGAAGATTTCTCGCCGTTGTTGGTGTTATCACCAACAACTCCAATGCATGTAAGAACCTTATGCCCTTGGTGAGCAAATGGCCTTACAGATATTCCGTAACTGATAACATCACGGGCTTGTTGGTGATAACACCAACAAGGGCAAAAAGAGACACAAAGGCCATGCATGTGTTTATCTAAATCACGCAAAGGCGCAAAGCCGCAAAGTTTTTTTACTTACGCAACCAAGCGTCTTTACATGAACTTATTATCGATATGCAAAACCTTTGTGCTTCTTTGCGTAATCTTTGCGCCCTTTGCGGTAAAATTTTTACCACAAAGGGCGCGAAGAATTTAATTAACCGCTATAACCTTCTCCGCCATATTCCAACCGCTGATGCTTATCTGCGGTGCGGCGGCGTTTTTGGCCGGGGTATATTCTACCACAACCTTTTTGGTTTCGCCGGGTAATACCGATACGTAGTTATCACTGTAGAAGGCAGGCAAAATACGTTCTTTGGTGCCACCGTCAACCACCGATACACGGTTGAAGAATGCTACCGGTGCATTGTTGGTATTGCTCAACGTAACTTCTATTTTGCCGCTTTTTATGGCTTTTGCGTTTACAGTAAGCTGGCTTTTATCCATTTTTTGCAGGCCGCTGTATTCGCCTTTTTCATTGGGTACCCAGTAAATATTCTGGCTTAACTGGGTTTTGTCTTCGGCCAATATCTCCAGCACCACAAATGCGCCATCCTCTTTGGCAAAAGCGTCGATATCCTTTTTGATAGACAGGTAACGTTTGGTAGTAGTGGCGGTTACATCTGCAAAAACCTGGGTTATCAGTTTTTCTTTGCCCGCCATATCGTACATTTTGGCAACCAGCATCATGTTGGTTACGGGCTTAAAGGTATTGTTGGCCACCATTACCATACCATCGGTTGGGTTATACATTACGTGTAGCGGCGCGCTGCCGTTATGCAAGCCGTAAAGGCAGGCGTTAGGGTCCAGGTAGTAATCATACATCTGGCCGCGCATGGCTGTCCATGGGTTTTGGGTTTTCCAGATGATAGAGCCTGTATACCAATCCCACATGTGCGAGCTAAAACCTTCCATCAGTCCGCGGTACTGGTCGTAGTTTACCAGTTGAGCTTTGTTGGCAAAATCTTCCACATCCTTCACTTTACCATACTTAGCTATCGACCAATCGTAGCCAATATACTTGTGGTAATCCCAAACAGGGTCAACTTTGTTTTTGCCGGTTTGCTCGTCGTAAACAGGTGCTACCATGTTTTCTTTCGGGATAAAGCGCTTCAACGATTCGTAATCGCTTACGCCTACCGAACCAACTTCTGAATTGAAAGGGAAAGTTTTCTCGTTCCAGAACACCGATAGTGGCTGAATACCATAAGGGCCATCGCCATTACCACCGTTCACGTTGCGCGACATATTTTCGGAGTTAGAGTACTCAATGAACCAGCGGGTATTATCCAATTCGGGCATAATATGGTCGCGCAGGGCTACCAATATATCCTCCGGAGGGGTTATTTCGTTACCGCCGCACCACATGGCCAGCGATGGGTAGTTGCGCAACAGTTTTACCTGGTCTTTTACCGATTCGAGGTAGAGGTTATGGTCGTCAGGGTATTTGCGGCGTGTCCATTGGTCTTCCAGTTTCATTGGGTCTAACCAGCGGCCATTACAATCGCCTGATCCCCACATATCCTGAAAAACCAGCATACCATACTTATCGCAAGCCTCGTAAAACTCGGGGCGTTCTATCAGTGCGCCACCCCAAACCCTGATCAGGTTCAGGTTCATATCACGATGGAAACGTACTTCGGCATCGTAACGGGCATCGCTAAAGCGCAGCATCTCGTCGGATATGATCCAGTTACCGCCTTTTATAAATATTTTCTGCCCGTTAATATTCACCTGTTTGCTCTCGGTACGGGCATTCCATTCAGTGGTTATTTGCCTTACCCCTACCGAAATATTATCTTCATCAGAAACCTTGCCGCCATCGGCCACAAATTGCAGCTTCAGCTTATACAGGTTTTGCGCACCGTAGCCGCTTGGCCACCATAGCTTGGGGTTAACCAAAGTATAGTCATCCAGCTTAATTTCTTCTTTAGAGTTTGCTTTAAGCGTGACTTTCTTAGCTACTTTTTTACCATCGAGGATGTATTGCAAAGTACCACTCACAGGCGCTGCGGTAGCATTTTGCAATTCGGCAGATAGTTTTATAATGGCAGGAGCCTGAGCACCCTCGGGTTGGCGAACGCCGGGCACCAGGGTTATCACGTGCGGATCGTTTATTTTAACGGCACCTGTAGTTTGTATGGTTACCTTATCCCAAATACCGGTATTGCGGTCGCGTATGGGTTGTATCCAGTCCCAGCCGGCGGTGTATTGTATGCCTACGTTTTTGGCAATGGTACCGTCGCCGCCCTGCCCGCCATTGGGATTACCTACCACATCGGGCGGGTAAACTATAACAGCCAGCCTGTTGTTACCGGCTGCGTTAAGCCATTTGGTAATATTAAAACTGCGGCGCATAAACATGCCTTTATTAAGGGTGCTGTTAAGCTTATGCCCGTTCAAAAACACATCAAAGCTATAGTTAACCCCACGGAAGTTAAGATAAGTTTGGCCGCCGGCTGTGGCAGTTTGCTTAAAATCTTTTACGAACCAATAGGTATAGTAGTCGCGCCCGGTTTTGTATATATCGGGTATCTGCTCGTTGTTCATGCCGTAGAAAGGGTCGGGCATTTGTTTGTTGGCCACCAGGCTGGTTAAAACGGTGCCCGGTACAGTGGCAGGCAGCCAGCCGGTAGTGCTGTAAGCGGTGCTTGATATGGCGGTACCATTATCTTTCACCTTAGCTATGGGCGCACATTGCCAACCCGAATTTAACTCATAGCTGCTTTGTGCATTTGCTATGGGTGCCCAAAAGGCGCCACCAAGCAACATGGCAACAGGAACAACTTTACGAAGGGTAAATTTTTTGATCATGTTTTTTTAGAAGTATTAAGAAAAATATAACATGCGGATATGCAGTATGCCCG
Source organism: Mucilaginibacter pedocola (assembly GCF_002013915.1). Taxonomy (GTDB): domain Bacteria; phylum Bacteroidota; class Bacteroidia; order Sphingobacteriales; family Sphingobacteriaceae; genus Mucilaginibacter; species Mucilaginibacter pedocola. The sequence continues at coordinate 97,353 of NZ_MBTF01000037.1, read as the reverse complement.
CTTTTTGCCAAAACGTATGCCCCGGCCGATGGAGGTGGTATAAATGGATGCCAATACCGCCTCTGCATACAATGACAAAGTTAAGCCCCTTATTGCCTACAACCTTTTATAAATACTTTTCATACCTTTTTAGTAGTTATTTTTAAATAAAGTGAAACCGGATGCCTAAAATCTGCGTCTTATAAGTAAATTGGCGCTGCAAAACACTGTTTTAATGTAGTTTAACCAATAAAACATTAAAAATACAGCTGTTTAAACCTAAGTAGAATAGTTTATTTAAACCAGTTGCCAATTATTGTAATGGATAACCCATTATTGGGCCTGCCTACATTTTTTTTAAAACTTGTAGGTATTTCCGGTAAAATGTTGTCCTAAGTAAAAAGTGCGGGTTATTTATATCGATGGGCAACGACAGATTTATTGAGCTGGTTTCAAAACAACTGACAAACGAGATCACTCCGGCAGAAAAGGCGGAGCTGAAATATCTCGTTGACAGCGACCCGTCGTATAAAAAACAATTGGAGGGGATGAACCTGTATTGGGAACACTCCGATACCGAATACACCGACGATGCCATTGCTTTCCAGAAGATACAGGATAAAATAAAAAGGCTTGAAGCAGCAGGCAATACCGGCGATGCTGAAATTATTGACTTTGCCGCTGCATCAAAAAACAGAAGCTTATTCCGGTTTTGGCCGGCTGCAGCTGCGTCACTGGTTTTAATAACTGCGGGCGCTTTATTCTTTAAAGGCAATTTCTCTCAAAAAAAAACCGGTGATGTTACCGCAGGATGGGTGCAAAAAAGTACCCTTAAGGGCCAAAAGCTGGTAGCCACCCTTGCCGATGGTACAAAGGTTACGCTTAATTCGCAAAGCAGCATAAGGTACCCCGCCGCCTTTGATGGCGACACCCGCGAAATAATGTTAAGCGGCGAGGCTTACTTTGATGTTTTTAAAGACCATCAGCACCCTTTTATCATCCATACCAATAAAATGGATGTGAAAGTTTTGGGTACTACTTTCAACCTACGGTCGTACCCGCAGGATACCGTTATTGAAACCACCTTAATAACCGGTGCCATAGAGGTTACCATGAAAGATCGCCCATCAGACCGTATCATCCTGAAGCCCAACGAAAAGCTTATTTTAAAAAATAACGAAGCGGGAAATCCAAAACACCTGCGCAGAGATACAGGCAAGGCGGCGAGCGGCAATATAGCTCCACAATATACCCTTACCTCGCTTACCCATTTTAGCGGCAAGGATAGCAGCGTGATAGAAACCGCCTGGATGAAGAACCGCTTTATATTTGATAATAACAACTTTGCCGACCTGGCCGATAAAATGGAGGTTTGGTACGGGGTAGATATTCAATTTAAGAACGAAAAGGCAAAGCAATTCGTTTTTAGCGGTGTGTTTGATAACGACAGCATTACGCAAGCGCTTGATGCCCTGCGCGATATTGAGAAATTCGACTACAAGGCCTACGGATCTGTAATTTATATTTATTAATAAAGCCCTCCCCACCCGGAGCGCATTCCTTACGGCCCTTCGCCTAAAGCAAACGGTACAGGCCGAAATTTAATCTGTTAAACTAACATGAAATTAGTTCCTTCCCTGCTACTGGCATTATCGTTAAGCACAGCAGCTCCGCTTATTTCCCGCGCACAGCAAGCACCGGCTTATTTAAACCCCAAACTACAAAACGAAGAAAGGGTAAAAGACCTTTTGGGCCGCCTTACCCTTACCGAAAAGGCAATGCTGCTGGGTTACCGCAACCAGCCTGTAGAACGCCTGAACATACCCGCCTACAACTGGTGGAACGAAGGCTTACATGGTGTGGCCCGCGCTGGCGAAGCAACGGTTTTCCCGCAGGCCATTGCCATGGCGGCAACTTTCGACCCTAAACTGGTTAAACAGGTGGGCGATGTAATATCAACAGAGGCACGCGCCAAATACAACCTGGCCGTTGCCAATAATAACCACGGGCAATACGTGGGGCTTACCTACTGGTCGCCAAACATTAACATCTTCCGCGACCCGCGCTGGGGCCGCGGACAGGAAACTTATGGGGAAGACCCCTTCCTGACCGGGCAAATAGGCCTGGCCTATGTTAATGGTATGCAGGGCAACATTGCAGGGCAATACAAAATATCGGCCACGGCCAAACACTTTGTGGCACACAGCGGCCCCGAGAACGTTCGCGATTATTTCGACTCGAAAGTGAGCGAGCAGGACCTGCGCAACACCTACATGTACGCATTTAATAAACTGGTAAAAGGCGGCGTATCCAGCATCATGACGGCCTATAACAGCGTTAACGGTGTGCCAAACTCGGTAAACGGCCTGCTGCAAACAGTTATCCGTAAAGAATGGGGCTTTAAAGGCTACATAGTAACCGATTGCGGCGCATTGGATGATGTATACCTTACCCACAAATACCTTAAAACCCGTACCGAAGCTGCGGCTGCAGGTATTAAAGCCGGGTTGAATTTAGATTGCTCGGGCGTATTGCAATCTGACGTGGAAGAGGCCGTTAAACAGAAACTCATCACCAATAAAGATGTGGATGCAGCCCTTACCCCGGTGCTGACGACCCAAATGAAACTGGGCTTTTACAACGACCCAAAACTATCGCCATACTATAACTACGGAGCAGACAGCATACACAATGCCGCTCACATATCGTTAGCGCGCGAAGCAGCACAGCAGAGCATGGTTTTGCTGGAGAATAAAAACAATGTATTGCCACTGCAAAAAGACCTTTACAAAAGCATTATGGTGTTAGGCCCGAACGCAGCATCGCTTGACGCGATAGTAGGCAGCTACCACGGTATCAACTCTAACATGGTAAACTTTGTGGAGGGCATGTCGGCAGCGGTTGATAAAGGGACACGTGTAGAGTACGACTTGGCCGTTGGGCAAGCCGATACCACCCACTTTGGTGGTATATGGGGCGCCGGTAATGCCGATTTAACTATTGCTGTAATAGGCCTTACTCCGGTAGACGAGGGCGAGGCAGGTGATGCATTCTTATCAGTTGCCGGTGGCGATAAAAAAACATTGAGCCTACCTCCAAGCCATTTGGCCTTTATGAAAGAGCTGCGCAAAAGCGTTAAAAAGCCTATTGTAGCAGTTATTACTGCTGGTAGCGACGTAGATGTTGCCGCAGTTGCCCAATATGCCGATGCGGTTGTATTGGCATGGTACCCCGGCGAGCAAGGCGGCAATGCTTTGGCAGATCTGCTGTTCGGTAAGGTAGCACCATCGGGCAGGTTACCGTTAACCTTCTACAACTCGGTGAATGACCTGCCGGCCTTTGGCGACTATGGCATGAAAGGCCGTACCTACCGTTACTATGGTGGCAAAGTGCAATACCCATTCGGTTATGGCCTAAACTATACCACCTTTAACTACGAAGCTAAAAGCAGCCCGAAGAAAGAATATAAACTTGCTGATACGATTGAGGTAGCCGTTAATATTGCCAACACCGGCAAAGCCGCAGGTACAGAAACGCCACAGGCCTACATTGTATACCCAACTAATGATAACCTGCCGTTACAAGAGTTAAAGGCTTTTGATAAGGTTACTTTAAGCCCGGGCGAAAACAAAACTACTACCCTTAAAATACCGGTTACCGAATTGCAGAAGTGGGATGCAGAGAAACACCGCTTTAAACTATACCCCGGCACCTATACCCTAAAGGTTGGCCGCGATGCAGCCGACAAAGCTATTTTGCAGCAGTTCACTGTGAAGTAGAACGAATAACTGTTAAAATAAGCGAGTTATTTGGATAGCCAATAATATTACTTTATCTTAATTGCCCTGAAAGGATGGCCGCATTGCGGCTGTCCTATTGGTGTTTTTGGAGAAAAAAAACCGGGGATCGCTCCCCGGAATTCCAACTAAACAATTCTCTGAGATGATCGGGAATTTAAATCATATTCCGATCCATAAATACGTATGGAAGAAGCTCTTCGGTATAAGAACAATATCCGGAGCGTATTTGCCTACAAGTATTTATAAAAAAGAGAATTAAATTTTGGCGTTAAAACAATTGCTCTCGTTTGGCAAAAGCTGTATTCGTAAATACCCTGATTAATTACCCTGCCTGCAATAAAAGGTATGGTGGCTGTTGAAAGATCGATGATATGAAATTGAAAATTCTGCTTATCGCTATCTTTTGCACACTGGCCGTTTTGCCGGCGCTTGCCCAAAGTAAAATATCGCTTAAACTAAAGCGTACCGACTTTAAGAAAGCGCTGAAGGCCATTGAAAAGCGCAGCGACTACCACTTTGTTTACAGCGAAAAAAAAATACCGGCAGATAAAAAAGTTACCCTACAGGTAACCAACACCGAGGTAACGCTAATACTCGACCAAATATTGGCCAACACCGGCTACAGCTATAAAAAACTCCCCAACAATTTAATAGTAATAATACCTGCCGGCGAACGCGTGGCAACCGGCGAGGCCGAAGGGCAAGTGTTAGATGAGAACGACAACCCGCTGGTGGGCGCCAACGTACAGGTGCAAAACAGCTCGTACAAAACCGTTACAGATGTAAACGGGGAGTTTATATTGCCTGTACCCGATAATTCCACATTAGTAGTGAGCTATGTTGGGTATATAACATCCGAAATACAGTTTGACGGTTTAGGAAAACTAACCATAAAAATGTCGCCGGATGATAAGGCGCTGAATGAAGTTGTGGTAACGGCGCTGGGCTTAAACAAAAACGAAAGGAGGCTTGGTTACTCCGTTACCACCGTGAACGGCAGCGAAGTTACCGAAACCCGGGAGCCAACCTTTGTGAACGCATTAGCAGGTAAGGTAGCGGGATTAACGGTGCAATCGCCACCTAACGGGCCAGGCGGTTCATCACGCATTATTTTAAGGGGATATTCTTCTTTCTCGGGCTCTAACCAGCCTCTATACGTGGTAGATGGCGTACCCATTACCAGCACCACCAAAGAGAACACCGAAGAACCGCTAAAGGTATTTGGCGGCAGCGACCCGGGCGACGGGCTATCATCCATCAACCCCGACGATATTGAAACAATAACTGTACTAAAGGGAGCCTCGGCGGCGGCGCTTTATGGTGGCGGCGCGCAGGGAGGGGTTATACTCATCACTACCAAAAAAGGCTTAAAAAGCCCCGGGGTGGGGATAGATTTTAACAGCAATACCGTGTTAGAGCAGGTGAAACCCTATGATGGTTTCCAGTACGAATATGGTCGGGGCAACAACGGGAGGCTGTATACCGCGGCAGATAATATTAGCAACAGCAATTACCTTACGGGGCAAAGCTGGGGCGTAAAATTTGCAGGGCAGCAGTATTTAGGGGCTGATGGTAAGATGGGCGTGTATAAACCCCAAACCATGCAGGAGCGTTTTGACGCGCTTTACCGCACGGGTATATCTACCACCAACAGCCTCGCATTCAGCAAAACTACCGAGAATAACAGCTTCCGGGCTTCGCTCTCGCAAACGCGCAATAATACACCCACGCCCGGCTCCAACTACCAGCGTTATAACGGCGTGCTGCGTTTTGTGCAGGATTTTGGCGATAAACTGCATACCGATTTTAAGGCCGACCTATCGCGCGTGCTCCGTATTAATGCCCCATTACTGCGCGGGGATGACCGGGGCTCGTTTGTGAAATACTTCACAAGATCGGACAATACTACCGATATTGCCTTCCTCGATCAAAAGGATGCTAATGGCAACTACCTGTATGTATATACCAACCCTTACATACAGCTGCAAAAAATAGTAAACAACCAAACACAAAACCGTATCCTTTCGTCGGCAAATATTACTTATGATGTTACAGACCATCTGCATGTGAACCTCATTGGAGGTTTTGACTACGTGACCACCGACGGGCTGCTGGTAAATTTCCCTAACAATAAAAACGGCAGCGGCAGTATCACTACCTCGGCGATTGACCAGCGCAGGAGCGATATACGCGCCATGCTGAATTATGACCGCACGTTCAACGATTTTAGCATCAGTACATTCGCGGGTGCCGAGTTCCAGGGTTCTACTTTTAGCTCGCTTACCTTAACCGGCACAGGGCTTACCGACCCAACATCAACCAATATCAACAACACCACCGTAGGCCTGCCTGTGCAGGTATCGGTACCGCGTTCTAAAAGCCACTCGGTATTTGCCGAAACACAATTCGGTTACAAAAACCTGCTTTTTTTAGAGGTTACCGCCCGTAACGATTGGTATTCGGCCCTGTCATCAACCCGGCCGGGCTTTGTTAACCACATCTTCTACCCTTCGGCTAACATGAGTTTTATTTTTTCGGATGCGCTGAACATCAACCCCGATATACTCTCGTTTGGTAAACTGAGGCTTGCCGTTGGCCAAACAGGTAGCAACCCCACGCCCAACCAAACCGATCTGACGTTTAAATATACCGAAACGGTGAATGGCATTCCGGGGCAGCAGATCAACAACAGTTCGTTACCGCCAACCTCGCTTCGCCCCGAAACCACTACAGAAACGGAAGTTGGCACCGAATTGAAATTTTTCAAGAACCGCTTTTTACTGGATGTGGCCTGGTACAACAAAACATCAAAAAACTTTTTGCTGCCCGTTACCCTGCCCGTAGCTACGGGCTTTGCCGCCACCTACCAAAATGCCGGCTCCATGGTAAACCGGGGGCTGGAATTATTGCTGAATGCCACAGCCATTAAAACCAGCGACTTCGCCTGGAACATCAGCGTAAACTACGCCAAAAACCGCAACCGTGTAACCGAACTAAGCGATGCCTTAGGTACCAATGGCGTGGCCTTTTATTATAATATCAAAGCAAAGGTGGGCTATCCGCTGGGGTCTATTTTCGGGACTGCTCTACGCCGTGATGCCAATGGAAACTTGTTGTATAAAGCCGTAAGTGCCGATGGTACCACCAATAAAAACGCATCGGTAATTGATAAGGGCACATTGAGCTTTGATGCTGCCGGGAATCCGCTACGCAATGCCGCCGGGGGGCTTATTGTAAATAACGAAACCTACTTAGGCAGCGTAAACCCCGACTGGAGCGGTGGCTTGATGAACACTTTCCGCTACAAAAACTGGCGATTAAGCTTTTTGATAGACGGGCAATTTGGTGGCAAAATATTTGAGGACGGCGCACGCTGGGCGGCCTTCTTCGGCAATTCGGAAAAAACTTTGTTGGGGCGTGATGGCACGTACATTCCGCAGGGTATGATAAACACAGGTACCGATGCAGCGCCCGTTTACGTGGCCAATACGCTACCTTATAGCCCCTACCAGCAATACAACGCGGCAGCATCGCTGGCTTATTATGCCGATGAGATGTCGGTTTACAGCCGCACTTTTATCAAATTCAGGCAAATAACGTTGGGCTATACCTTTCCAAAAAAACTACTGGCCGCAACGCCTATAAAAAGTGCAACATTCTCGCTGATAGCACGCAACCTGTTTTTCTTTAGGAAAGACCTGCCTATATTCGACCCCGAATCATCAGACAGTATTGGCAACGGGTATGGGTACGATACGGGGGGATTACCCACCAGCCGTACTTTTGGGTTTAATTTAAGCGTTAGTTTTTAAACAAAGCAATGAGGCAATTGAGGCAAAAAATAGTAGTGTTAGCGTTAATGGCCTTTGCGCCATTGGCCTGCACTAAAGATTTTGCCCGCTACAATGCAAACCCCGATGGCGTGGCCAGCCCTAACCTTGGCTACATGTTCTCGGATGCGCTGGTGAAAACATCGCAACTGGATATGGAGCCCCGCACCAATTACTGTGCAGCATTTATGCAATACGGTTATTCGGATTTTTGGTCGGGGACTAACTACATGCAGTCCGACGATATTGCCCGCCGTTACTGGAACAACTTTTACATCCCGGTGCTGCAAAACCTGGAGTATATTTTGCCGCTGCTGAAAACGGATAACAGCATGGCTACCACCTATGCTGCTGCGCGGATATGGCGAGTATTCATCTACCAAAAGCTCACCGATTTTTACGGCGATATACCTTACAGCCAGGCAGGCAAAGCGCTTTCTGCAGGTGTATTTACACCGGCTTACGATAAACAACAACTTATATATACCGACCTTATTAGTGAGCTGCGCGATGCCATCCGTACACTGGAAGCCAACGCGCCCGAAAATGTGCAGGGCGACCAGTTTTATGGCGGCAATACCGGCGGATGGAGAAAATTAGCCGCATCGTTATTATTACGGATAGGCATGCGCTTAATAAAGGTGGATGCCATGCAGGCAAAATCGCTGGTAACGGAAGCTTATAACTATGGCGTAATGGCCTCAAACGCCGATATGCCAGTGCTGAAGCATAATACTAACGCACCCAATGGTTACGCCTTCAACCTGTCGGACCAGCACTTTTTCCTCCACCAAACCCTCATTAACCACATGCGTGCCAGCGGCGACCCGCGCCTTAAGGTATACGGGGCCGTTTATGATAAAGAAGCTTTCTTAGGGGGCGTTATAACCTCCACCGATACGGCAACTTACCGCGGCTATAGCTTTGATAGCAGTGGCCCGATACCCACCACACGGGTTAACTATTCGGTTTACCAGCCAAGAGATACGCCTTTCTTCGATTTCCAGTATGCCGAGGTAGAGTTTTTGTTAGCCGAAGCCGTTTTGCGGGGCTTTATTACGGGCGATGCCAATACACATTACCAGGCGGGTATAACGGCGCATATGCAATCGCTGGCGCTGCTGCCTACTTCGCCCACCATCAGCAACGCGCAAATAAATGCGTACCTGGCCAAAAACCCCATGGTTGACCCGGCTAACCCTACAGCCGAGCGTTCGATAGAGATTATTAATACCGAATTTTGGGTAGCAGGCTTTATGTTCGATGCGGATGAAGTGTATGCCAACTGGCGCCGTACTGGTTACCCTAAGCTCATTCCTAATCCAAATACCATCACCGGGGTAAGTAATTCTCCGGGCGTTATCCCGCGCAAACTCCCCTACCCCGAACTGGAATTTACGCTGAACAATGCCAATGCAACCAGCGCCCTCTCGGCCTACGGCGGCATGAACGATTTTAACGAGCATGCAAGGGTTTGGTGGGATAAGTAAACTGTGTACTTTCTCGTTATCTGCTCTCCACAAAATTTAAAGTTAACGTACCGGCGATTGGTTTAAGGCGAAAAACCTCTTGCCCCGCCAATTTTGAAAAGCTACCGCTTAAAGCGCGTACTTTGTAATCCATCCCTTCAAATTTACTGTCCACGCTCGAAGCATTTATCACTTGAAAAGGCAATTCTGCTTTGGCAGATACATGCATATCTAAAAACCAATTAGCAGGCGCTTTGCCGGTTACCTTTACGGTCAGCTGTTTTTCAGTAAACACCATATGCAGCGTTCCCTTACCCGATGCCAGCGGCCACGAAACTTGCAATACGCCGGATGTGGGGTTGGTGATGGTGGGCTTGCCACCTGTTAACGGCACTTCTTTGCCGTTGACATTGGTTTTAAAACGAAGCCCTGCCAGGTCGGTAGGTGTGCTCCATAAGTAACCGTCAACAAATGGCAGCGTATAAAACGAGCAAACATTGGTTTCTACTTTTTGGGTGAGGTATTTTGATGGTAGCTTCTCGTTAAATAAATGTATATCGCGGAAACGCAAAGTGCCATCTTCCCAAAGTAAATTGGCGCGGTAAAAACGGCTGTTGAACCAAACTGTTTGTCGGTTGCTGCCGGCCAAATCTTCGTTCACGGTAACCGAGGTTGCCGGCGTAACTTTATACTGTTTACTAAACCATGCGCCCGATTCGGCAAGGGTTTCTACCGTTACCTTCTTCTCATCGCGCAGTTTGGCTATCAACGGCATCTGCATTTCCAACCCTTTGGCCATAGCATCCCAGGTGAAAGAGTTTTCCTGCCCGGCCTGTGTATAGCCAAACTCCATGGCCTCACCTTCTACCAGTTGTTTTAAAAACCAACTTACCCATTTGGCATCGCCGCCGGCATCTTTATAAACAGGCTCTAAGGTAATAACGCTTTGCCAGCTGGTACCTAATCCCGCATCGTATTGCCTCACCGGGTCGCTGCCCAGCATCCTGAAGATGGGTACAGGTATTTGGTTAGCGGCGTTTTGGGCCGGCATATACGAGTTTACCTTACTGGGGTAATAGGCCTGGTTCCAATACCCGCCCCATAGGGTGTAACCATCGGTGCCGTATTGGTCTTTACAATTTGCCGAGGCAATAATGTGGTATTTGGTGTATAAATAATTCAGTGTGTGCTCATCAATAAACCACGATGCTACCGACTTGGGGTAATAGCCAAAAATGCTTTTAAAATCCTTCATGTATACATCGGCCAGTTTCTCGCGCTCTTCGGGCGTGTAGCCTGTAGAGAAGCCAATATTGGCATGCCAGTCCCATGGGTAACGCCCGCGCCATTTGAGCCCCGCTTTCTCCACCATCGGCTGCGGTATCTCCCACCAACCACCTATCTCAAAAGAGCCTGCAGGCAGGCTTTTTAATAGCTTTTGGTATCGGGCATCCATTAATGCATCGTACTGCAGCAGGAAGGTGCCACGTAATTTGTATTTATTCATCAATTCCACCTGCTTCACTACTGTTTGGTAAAGCACATCTTCGGTAACGGCAGGCTCGCGCGGTTCCAGCAGGCGTATGAAGTTGACTATGTTGACAATTTTAGGTTTTACCTTTGGTTTTTGCGTTACTGCGAACGAAGCAAGGGTAACAAAAAGTACGGTAAATGTGGCAATTATGGCGCGTAATTTCATAAGCAAGTTTTGGGGTATATGCGGCTGAAAATTAGCTAAAATAGCGGGATGATGCTTTGCGAATGACAAATAGTGCAACAAAAAAGGCAAATAGTACAGGTGCTATTTGCCTTCGGGATGGTTTTCGCAAATGGATTCGAACCACTACTAGCAGAGTCAGAGTCTGATGTGCTACCGTTACACTATGCGAAAATTTACGGTACCGCTTTGCGGCGGGGTACAAAAGTAATAATTTTTAGAGATATGGAAAACTCGTAAAATGAAAAGCAATGTTTTTATAGCAAACGTCGTAAACACACCCCTCCACCCCTCTCAAGAGGGGAACCGCACCAGCCTTTCCGCACTGTTTATTACACTATTATTGGTACTTAAATTTTTACAATGCGCACAAAGCCGCGGGTTTTGCGTTTGATGTCATTATAGTATCTTCGCCATTGTATGTTATACACTTACCTCAAAAATAACCGCACAACTATAATTGCCCTGCTTGCTTTTATCTGCTTACTAAGCGCCTGCGGCGACAAAAAGAAAAATAAAATATACACCAGCATCGCCAACGATGAGTCGGTTAAGCCCTCATTCCTGCCTGTAAAAGGTATTAGGTACAGCGAGGTTAGGCGCGCTTTTGCCAGCGGTGTGATATTCAACGAAGATGGCTACCAGTTAGAGCCAGAGTGGCATCTCTCCTTCCTGTCAGACGATTCTGTGAATATTTATAACCCAAAGCGCAAAATGTTTGTTAATGCGCCGGTGTTATTCGACCACGATTCGCTGTTCAACGTGGCATGGTCATGGTTAAGGCTGCGCAAACTATCGCGTGATAGTATCATTTTCCAGGTAATGAAGGTGAAGGCACGCAAACTAATGCGCGATAGCTCGATCGTTTACATGACGCTGTATGCCGATGATTATATCAAAAACAAACTGCACACCAGCCCTGCCGAACTAATGAAACCACGCAGGGCCGATACGCTATTCATCCGCAAAAAAGCAGAAGAGGCCGCACGGGATACCGATAAAGCCTTCTCTGCACGCGAACAAGCCACGCTGAAAAGTAAAACGCCATTGCTCACCATTAAACAAATAGACAATATTGGCGACGATGATAAACGCGAAGGTATGCTGCAGGATTATATGCTGCCCGAGTACAATATCAGCATTAAAAACGCTTACGACGATTTCAGCTATGGCTTTTCGGTACGTATTAATGCCGATGGATCGTTGCATTACCTGCGATCTGTAAATTTTATTTACGAGGAGTTTAGGGATGCATCCAACCGGGCCATGCGCGGCATTGTTGATGGTTATTTTAAGGCCTATATTGATGTAAAACCCGGATATACGCTGGGCATACCTCATGCCAGTTTTATAATTGTGAATGTAACGGGGGAGAAAAAGAAGGGCAAGTGATAAGGGGTTAATTACAGATTAAACATTTTCTACCGTAGAGACGCAATACCTTGCGTCGCCCACTGCATAGGTGTAGGGCTTGCATGGTGGACTTGCAAACGGGAGACGCAAAGTATTGCGTCTCTACAAAATCATTCCCTAATCTCTAACCACAAACTAACCAACCTCTAAACACCTATATATTCCACCAGTACGTCCACTTTACCGTCAGCTGGCGGTTTTTAACCGAGAAGGGTGATGGGATGGAGTTATCTCCATAAACCACAAATAAGTCGGATGCGGGTTTGTAGCGCCATTGCAGGCGGGTGTTAATGTTCATGTTGCGGGCCTGCTCGTTGTATTGCACAAAAGTGGTAAAATACAGGCTGTTGGTAAAGGTAACATCGGTACGCGGGCCTATCAGCCAAAATTTGTTGTGACCGTACGGTTGCGGCAGCCGCAGATCGTTGTAGGAAGCATTAACAGCAATATTTACGTAAGGCTGAAAGCGGTAGCCTAACTGGCTGCTTAGCGTTAGTTTGGTACCATCGGCATAGTAACCACCATATGCCGTTTCAAATACATAAGTGAACACGCTTTGTGGCTTGGAGATAAATTGCACATCGGCAGTGTTCCAATGGCTCTCGAAACCTATAGGAAGCATCGCTTTGCCTGTATTGGTTGGGTCGTATGGGCGTAACAGTTTTACGTAGGTATCTACGCCCGAAAACCAAAGCTGGCTGCGGTTGTGGAACGTGATGATGTAACTGAGCGTGCTTTCATTATCGGTACGTTTATAATGCTCATCAAAAAAGTAGCTGGATGATAATTGCAGCGTATGCACCAGCACCGAGCCGCTTTTAGGGAAGAAGTTGCGCAGCAACAACGGGCTCAACTTATTATAACCCACACGCGGTACGTAGCCCACCTCGGCATTGTAATTATGCCCCACGTATTGTTGCTGCAGGTAAAGCTGCCAGTATTTACTCAAATATTGCAAGTGCGCAGCCTGCACATAATCGTGCCCGGTAACACCCGGACTAAACGATTTAAGCCCCAATAATTTCCCCGTCCACAAGTTGTTAGATGATGCCAGGTTATACTCTAAACCTATAGTACGGTTATAAGCCGCAGCTGTGCTGCCGGTGTTTGGTGCGCTGCCTGTAGCATCTTTATTAATAAACATTACGCCAATGTTGGAGCGTGAGAACACGCGGCGTTGCAAGGTAAGCACACCAAAGTTTTGCCCGGGCAGATTGTTACTCCCGCTTTGCCCGGTTTGCACATCCATTACCCCAACGCGCCAGTTCTTGTCTATTTTACCCGTAAGGCGTGTACCAAAACGGATAGGCGCATTTAAGCCTATCCTACGCGAAAAGAAAGGGCGAATATCTGCATAGCCAAAGTTGGCGAACAAGTCGCCGTTCTCTAAAAAGAACTGGCGTTTTTCGGGGAAGAAGAGTTCGTAACGGTTAAGATTTATTACCTGCTGATCCACATCCACCTGCGAAAAATCGGGGTTCACGGTCATGTCCAGGTTGAGCGATGAGGTTAGGCCCACTTTCACGTCGCCGCCAATATCGGTGCGCCAGTCGGTTGATGTTTTGGCTTGGTAATCTTTAGTGAGCCCCGCCAGCGCATACGGGATAACCGATACGTTGCTGCTGGCCACGGGCGGCTCTTCGTCCCAAACCAGGGTGCCGGTATAAGCCAGCGATGCCGTTGGGAATTGCCTTGGCACCGGTGCCCAAGCCGATTTCTCGGTCGACTTCAGGTCGTTGCGGCTGAAGTTGATACCCCACTCGCGGATACCTTTTTTATAGCGGATACTTTTAAACGGGATAGATGCTTCCCATATCCAGCGGTCGGGATAATTCTTTACTTCTGATGACCATTTGTTATCCCAGCTCAAGTCTACCTTGCCCCCCTCGTACATGGTACCGTCCCATTGTGCACCAGCTGCGTTGGCACCAAAGCTGAAGCCATCGGTACGGGCATCAAAGGGGTCCATAAACAGCAGGAAGTTATCGTTCTTCACAAAATTAAAATCGCGCTTTAGCGATTCCACCATGTTCTGCCCTTTTAACTTGCCTTTGTAGCAGATAGCCACTACGTACAAATTATTATTATCGTAGGTCATCTTCACGGTAGTTTTCACATTGGCAAAGCTGGTATCCATGGGCAGCACCAAAAAGAAACTGGCGGCAGAATCGGCGCGTTGCCAGTCGGACTCATCATCAACTCCATCAATTTTTATGGCAGCTGTGGCGCGTTTAATATGGTACTGGTAATTGGCATTCTTTTTTTGGGCAAGAGCCGAAGAGCCGGCAAGGCAAAAGCAAAGCAGCAGTAAGGTGAGTTTTCCTGGTTGCAAGGGCTGAGAGATAATGGTTTAAATACTTGGGTACAACAAACAAGTATATCAATATTATCCGGATAAAAAGAAGGCAATGTGTGTTTTGAACACATTTGTTACGGTCAATCCAAAAATAGCGATGGGTTTTAAACCCATCGCTATTTTTGAATCGAATATCTACCTTTACCCTCATGAACGCGACCGTGCAGCAACTTTACGGAAACATCGATATCTACCTTTTCGACCAGCTATTAAAGGGCCGTTTCGATAATTGTAAAACCATATTGGATGCCGGCTGCGGCGGCGGGCGTAATTTGGTTTATTTCCTGCAAAAAGATTTTAAGGTTTACGGCATCGACCCAAACACAAATGCTATTGCCGAAGTACAGTTTTTGTCGAAAGCCCTTGGCTCAGATAACCCGGCCGCCAATTTTGTGAATTGCCCTGCTGAAGATATGCCTTTTGAGGATGTAAAATTCGACCTGGTGATCAGCAGCGCGGTATTGCATTTTGCTGCCGATAGCAACCATTTTGATGCTATGTTGCGCTCGATGTGGCGGGTGCTGAAACCCAGTGGCTATTTGTTCGCCAGGCTGGCATCGGATATCGGTATAGAAGGCCGCGTTATTCCCTTAGGCAACAGCCGCTACAAACTCCCCGACGGCAGCGAGCGCTTTTTAGTGAACGAACAGATATTACTTGAATACACTGAAGAATTGAACGGAGAACTCTTCGAGCCCATTAAAACTACCAACGTGCAAAATCTGCGGTGCATGACCACCTGGTGTTTGCGAAAGAAGTAAAACTAACATGGCCTACATGTCGGCTACCTTGCATGCGGGCCACAAGCCGTGAGGCTTGTGGCAGCGATAATTGGGCACAAAAAAAAGCCGCCCTTTCAGGCAGCCTCTTCAAAACTAAACTAAACTAAACTAAAACCCAATATTATATAGCTGATACCTGTTTAGCGGCAACAGCAATTTGTTTGTTCTCGTAAACGTTCATCGCAGCAAAATTACCGCGGTTAACGTTTTGTTCAACTGCCTTATTAAGATTCAATACATCAGCACCGCCTTGTATATCGGCTTTTGCGTTGTCCTGAACGTCGAGGCTTAATTTATAAGCATCAAGGTTAAGGTTAGCGCTTGAATTGTTATGCAAAGCAACTTTCAATTCAATTTTCGAAAGGGTACCGAACGATGATACCTGTGCATTATCAAACAACTCAACCGAACGCAGGTCTTTTGCTTTTACCCATATCACCAATTTCTCGTTACCGTATGATGATATGTGCAACCTGCCATCGCGGTTTTGTACAACGGCGTTCTCTGCGTAGTATTTATTGTAAACTTTTATTTGGTCGGCTGCGGCATCGGTAACAAAAAGCTCCACGTTGCCGTGTACTTCAATGCTGCTGATGTTGCCTACAGCTTCTAATATGGTAAATGCGTCGTCTTTAATAGTATTGGCATAGGTTGGTTGGAAGGCTCCTAAAGCAACAGTCATTATTGCTGTAAGGAATAGATGTTTCATTTTCATGGTGTTATTATTCTCTAAGGTTTCGTGCATCAATTGTATTTTTTCCTCTTTTTAAATACAATTACCTACCCGTTGGTACACTTTAAAAAGTTGTTGGGTACCCCCGTTCTAAGTGAGCGCAAAGGTGAGGTTTATTTCAGAAAGCGCGGCCATCTTAGTGTAAAAAATACACTATTTGAAAACAACGTAATAAAGCCTCAAAAAATTGATTTTTACGCTATTTTATAGCTATTTATAAGCCTTTTAATTATCAATTCTCTATTTTATCGAAAGGCTTTTTTGACGACTACTGCAGCATCCGTGAATTTTGGCGGCGTAAAATTGAAGGCGGCAGTAACTTTTTTGAAAAGTTTGGAGGCAGAAAATAACACGTTATCGCTGCCTCAAACATTTGTCATGCTGAGGGACGAAGCATCTATTAGCGATAATGCATTACGATAATAGCATTTCGATAATAGCATTGTGGCTAATAGATCCTTCGCTGCACTCAGGATGACAAAGAATAAGAGCTAACACAAAAAAAGCGGCGCACCTCCCGGTACGCCGCTAATTGAAAACTTAGATCACTTTTTTTGTGGGATGCCGCGGGTAGATTCGAACTACCGTTACTGGGTTTTGCAGGCCCATGCCTATCCTCTCGGCCACGCGGCTCTAAACGCTTGCCTGTTACTTGTTAGGCTGCGGTGTTAAACGCAAGTATGGTTTCACCTCTACAAACCCTTTAGGGAATTTGGCGGGGATATCTTCGGTTTTGATAGATGGCAGCACTACTACCTGCTCGCCGTCTTTCCAATCAGCCGGGGTCGCTACGCTGTGGTAAGCTGTTAATTGCAACGAATCGATAACGCGCAGTATCTCCTGGAAGTTGCGGCCGGTTGATGCCGGATAGCTAATGATTAGTTTTATTTTTTTATCCGGGCCGATAACGAATAACGAACGCACAGTAGCCGTAAGCGATGCGTTAGGGTGTATCATATCGTACGCCTCAGATATCTCGCGGCTTTCGTCGCCTATAATGGGGAAGGTTACTTCCACATTCTGGGTTTCGTTGATATCGTTTATCCAGCCGGCATGTTTTTCTACACTGTCGGTACTCAGGGCAATAACCTTTACATTACGTTTCTCAAATTCATCTTTCAGCGATGCCGTTTTACCCAGCTCGGTTGTGCAAACAGGGGTATAATCGGCGGGGTGTGAGAAAAGTACACCCCAGCTATCGCCAAGGTAGTCGTAAAAATCAATTTCGCCTTTACTGGTTTGTGCTTTAAAATTTGGGGCGTCGTCGCCAATGCGTAAGCTCATAGTGGTATGTTTTATTTTAAGTATTGTTTACAGCAAAGTAATGCTATATGCTTAATAGTTGTAAAACTTATCCGTTAAATTTTTGGTAAAGAAAGGCGGGCGGCGGCAGAAATGCCAAAAGGTGCGTTTTGAACACCATGGTCTGTTAACTCAGCTTATCTGTCTCCGGGTTGGTTCACGAAGCAGGAATTAGCACCTTACACACAGCCAGGTGGCCGGTACAGGTTGCTAAGACATCATAGGGCCTTTCCCTCTGTCTTTCTGGATAAGTATTTTAAAGAACGTTTAACAACACAAATGTAAATACAAAAACTATAAATCCTATAGACTTTATAATTTTATTTTGAAATGACAGAGACCTTGATTCGCTTGATTATTGGATTCTCTGATGCATTACAGATCATCAAGAATTAATTGGTACAAAAGAGCTTCATTTGCGCATTTGAAATTTGCACACCTGCACATCTACTGAACCTTGATTCGCTTGATTTTAGGATTATCTGATGAGCTTTAGTATACCAATGATGAGTGTCATCTGCACATTTGCAATCTGAAATCTGCACATCTACTTATAGTTCACCGTAAGATTTGCAAACTCGCCATCAGAGGTATTACCAACCCATAGGCCAAGTTTGCCGTGGGTATTGGTGTTGAGTTTTTTGATAGAAAGGCTTGGCTGAGGGTTGCCGTTAACGTAAACGGTTACATCGGCTCCTTTTACCACGATACGGGCATGGAACCATTCGTCTGCTTTGGGGGCAGGTGTTACGGCCTTTTCGTATTGGCCGTTGTGTTTTTCGCGAAGTATTTCCCAATCAAATTCCGGGAGAGATACATACTGCACAGCGTGTATCTTCCTTACAGGGTCGTCTGTCCTGAAGTTGAAGGGGCGGAAGTATATCACATCCATCGTATTAGGCTCATCTGTACCATGGAAAGCAATACCAAGAAAGCTATGCTGAAACACATCTTTCCCTTTCATATCCACCTCCAGTTCCCCGTGGTCAAAATCTATGTTCTTTAACCATGCAAGGCCTTCATTCTCGGCAGCAGAGAGTTTTACGCCTTTCTTTCCGTCGGCATCAAAAGCGGTGGCTTCGCGGTTTACTGTTTCCAGTTCGCCTGCTTTCAGCATATCTGCCAGCGGATACATCACCTTCCCTACTCTCGCTTCACGTGTTATAAAAGTTACCGGCCGTTGCTTTGCCAATTTTGGGCGTCCTTGTGCACGGGCTTCTGTAAGGCTGCAAAGGCTTATGAATAAACCCAGGGCAACGGCCGGTAAAACTTTCATTTTTTATTTTCCGTTTAATTTTTTGATCAGGTCAACTTCTTCCTGTATGTATGGCGTACCATCTTTGCGGAAGATATCGTGGAACCATACTTTAGGCTCGGCACCATCAGGCATCGGGCTATCCCAGGCGTAAATGGTATTGGTTTTACCCATTACAAAACCCCAGTTCAGCGCGCCTACGTTCTGCTCTTTCAGCATCGGCAATACGTTACCAAATTTGCTCCCGCGGGTACGGGCCATGTACTCGGTGCAAATTAGCGGTTTACCGTGGCTTTTCAAAAGCTGGATGGTTTTCAGGTGCGATTTTTCGTCGGTATAATCGTGGTAGGTAATTACATCAGAATTCAAAGCCTGGTAGGCATTCAATTTCTCGAAGTTCCAATCCCACAAACCTGCAGATACCGGCTGGTCAGGGTTTACGGCGCGTGCCCAGCTAAATACTTTCACCAATAAAGGCATCGAAGCATCTTTCTTTTTAGAGTTGCCCGGCTCGTTGAAAAGGTCCCAAAGCAAAATGCGTTTATCGTGCTTAAAGGTTGTCATTACATCGGTAACGTAAGCTTGCAGTTCGTCATAAATGCCGGCATCTTTTATACGGTTGCCGGGATCCTGCAGCCAGCCCGAGTTGTGTATACCTACTTTCGGCGCAGGCTGGGTACCAATTTTAGCATCGGCGTTCCAACAGTCGTCAAAAAACACGAACATGGTTTTTATTTTGTGCTTATCTGCAATGGCCAAATACTCGCCCATACGTTTCTTAAAGCCGGCTTTATCCTGTTTCCAGGCAAGGCTGTATAAAAACACGCGCATGGTGTTAAAGCCTATGCCTTCTGCGTAGCCAAGCTCACGGTCGATGGTTTTTGGGTCGAAGCTATCGGCCTGCCACATTTCTAATTGGTTAATGGCAGTGCTCGGGATAAAATCGCTGCCGGTTAGCCATTTGTTTTGGGCATACCAGGCATTGGCTTTAGCGGGTGTCCAAACTTTGCCCGGCGCTGCCTTTTGAGCGAACGCGGCGGTAGCGGTTACGGTGGCGATAAGCATCGCCGAAAGGAATTTATAGTGTATTGTTTTCATGAAAAATAATTGGTGCTGCTAAATATATAACTTACCTGATGGGCTACTTCGCGTTATAGTCTCATTTTTAAAAACGATACAAAAATGCTAAGCGTACGCGGTGGTAAAAAGTTTACGGGCATAGTGTAACTCTACTTTTTAAACCTGTTTATTAAATGGCAATTGTTAATTATTCTGCAACCTAATATTACCTATTAATACAATTAACAATAGTTATAACCATAATATAACTTTTGCGTATAAGCTTCTTACGTACTTTTTAAATTAAATGATAAATTGCTAAAAATAAAGCTGATAAAGCGGAATTACTTTGATACTTTCGTAACAAAATAATATCCCCAACAATAAGCCGGGCAAATCATCACGAATAGCATAAATGCAACAACCGAAGGTTGTAATAAGGCAAAATGCGTTTTTTTGGCATGTTTATTACTTAGTAGTGGTATAAAATATACAGGAACGAGCAGGACAATGAGTTTTTTTGATAGTTACGATTTTACCGGCGAAAGCACTGCTCATCTTGCGCGTTTAATAAACAACGTTAATACCGGTGTTTGGGAGTATAATACCATTACTAAAACCGCTAAATGGAGCAAAGGCTTCTACGCCATTTTAGGTTACCAGCCCGGCGAGATAGAGTGCTCGTACCAAAACTTTTTCGAAAACATACTTTACTACCAGGATAAGCAACCATTTTTAAAGGCCACCCACTATACCGGCCCGGCGCCTGCTCCGGTAGCGCAAATAAGGCTGTTAACCAAACAACAAGGCTACCAATGGTTTGAGAGTTCGGTACTGAAGCACGATGATGACGACGGCAGCTTTATTTATGGCGTATTAAACAATATTAACCAGTACAAAATTGCCGAGGTTAAAGCCGCGCAGGCCGATTTCCGATGCGGCGAAACAGGGCGCATTGCCCGCCTTGGTGGTTGGGATATAGATATTGCCAGCATGACGCTGAACATGTCGCGCGAGGTGTACAATATCTTCGAACTTTATGGTGATATTAAACTGAGTATTGAAGAAGCCATTAGCTTTTTTGAGCCGGCCTATCGCCAAACCATTGCCAAAGCTGTTGATGATGCCATAAAGTATTGCAAACCATACGATTTGGAGGTACAGTTTAAAACTGCCAAAAACAATATTATTTGGGTGAGAGCCAAGGGCATACCCGTTATTGATGATTTTGGCAGATGCGTTACCGTGCGCGGTATTTTCCAGGATATCGACATCATTAAACGCGACGGCCTTAGCATGCAGTCGTCTATCAACCTGCTGGATGATAAGAACAAGCGCCTGCAAAACTTCGCCTATATTGTATCGCACAACCTGCGCTCGCACGCGGGTAACCTCAAATTTATGGTGAACCTTTTCGAGGAAACCAAAGCCGAGGCAGATAAAGAAGAGATATTTTCGCACATTAAAACCATCAGCGAGAGCCTTAGCGCCACTATGGGGCATTTGGACGAGATCGTGAAGATCCAGTCAGAAATAGGCAAAGAGCGTAAGCTGGTGAACTTTGAGGCTATGTTTAATAATGTAATGGCCTTGCTGCGTACCAATATAGATGCTGCTAATGTGCAGATAACTACCGATTTTGATGAGGTGGCCGATATAAACTATATCCCTGCTTATTTGGAGAGCATTTTCCAAAACCTGCTTACCAACGCTATAAAATACAAACACCCCGACCGCAACCCCATAATAAACTGCTACACCCGCCGCGACGATAACCACATATACCTGGTGTTTGAAGATAATGGCGTGGGCATAGATATGAAACGCTATGGCGATCAGCTATTTGGCATGTACCGCACTTTTCACCACAACAAAGATGCTAAAGGCATAGGCCTGTTTATTACCCGCAACCAGGTAGAAGCCCTGGGTGGAAGCATTGCTGTAGATAGCACCGTAAATGTTGGCACAAAATTTACAGTAAGGCTTACCTAAAACAACCAAGAAAATGAGTGCGGAGAGAAAAATGGTGACGGCGTGTATTATTGACGATGATGATATCTTCATCTACGGTTTCAAAAAGTTTATGGAAATAAAGGGCGTTTTTGCTGAGATACTCAACTTCAGCAACGGACAGGAGGCAATTGACTACCTGAAGGACCCTTCGTATGCCGATAAACTGCCTGATGTAATATTTGTAGACATTAACATGCCCGTAATGGATGGGTGGGAATTTACCCACAACTTTGAGGAATTAAAATCCCAAATGGGTAAAAAAGTCTCACTTTATGCCATCAGTTCATCTGTTGACGTAAACGATATTAACCGGGCAAAAAAAAATCCTGTAATTGAGGATTATATTTTAAAGCCTATCAGCGAAACTTATATCGCAGATATCATTAATTCGTACCAACCGGGTTTGCGCAACGCCAATTAAGCGCAAAAAAAGAGAGGCGCAGTCCCCCACGCCCCTTCTGTTTTTTTATTTTAACAATACCTATTCAATATAGCTTTCCAGTATTTTGAAACCCGATGTGGTGGTTAGTTCCACTTTATCGATGGTTTTTGGCAGCAGTATGCACTCGCCCATTTTAACAGGGTATGCAGCGCCGTTGTGTGTAATGGTGTACTCGCCGGCCACGCACACGTGTATCACAAAGGAATCTAAAGCAGAATAATCCTTTTCGGTACCGTGGGTAAAGTCTAAAATATTGTTGGTGAAGTATGGGCAGGTTACTACGTGCACGGTTTCATCTTTCACCGGAGTATAAAGAGTTTTGTATTCGTCGTAGTGTTTGTAGTCGATAGCTGCCAACGCTTCTTCGGTGTGCAGTTCGCGTTTGTTGCCTTTATCGTCAACACGGTCAAAATCGTATATACGGTAGGTGATATCCGATGTTTGCTGTATTTCGGCTATCAGCAAGCCTTTGCCGATGGTATGCACGCGGCCGGCCGGTAAAAAGTAAACATCACCCGCAGTAACATCCTCTTTGTTCAGGATATCCATAATGTGGCCGCTGTTCAGCGCATCTACATATTCCTGCTCGGTCATTTCGCGGTTAAAACCGGTGATCAGCGTGCTGCCCGGGTCGGCTTCTATCACATACCACATTTCGGTTTTGCCGAAAGAGTTGTGGCGTTCTTTAGCCAGTTTATCATCGGGGTGTACCTGTACGCTCAGGTCGTCGTTAGCGTCAATAAATTTCACCAACAGCGGGAAAATATTGCCGAAGTGTGCATAAACCTTTTCCCCCACTAATTCCCCCTGGAATTTCTCCAGCAAATCGGCAAGGGACTGGCCTTTTAGTTCGCCGCTATCCACCACAGAAACATCCGACTTTACGCCCGATATTTCCCAGGTTTCGCCGCAGTTTGGCAGATCGCCAATATCTTTATGTAAATAGGTCTCTATTTTGTGGCCACCCCAAATTTTGTCTTTATAGATGGTTTTAAATTTTAGCGGATATAATGCTGACATAGTAGTATATACTTTGAGTTAATGCGGCTAAGTTAGGGAATTTGCCGACGCGGGGAATAAGGTTTTGTTAAAATTGTATTGGCTCGAAAACAAACCAAGGTTTAATTTATCTTAGTGCGATACAACGTTGCCAACCTTAACACATGAAAAACGTATTTATTATAACTCTTCTTTCTGCCTGCCTTTTTTCATGCACTTCACCAAAATCAAAACAAACAACCGTATGGACAGATACCTATGAGCAAAAATGGCGCTATCAGCTTGACGGGGATATGAAAGCCCTTTTACCGGATGATACCAAAAGGGCAGACCTTATTGACTATATGATAACGAGATTGAAAACCGAACTACCGAATGGTTTAGAATCGATACCGCAAGATAGCCTTACTCGTTTGGCACGAAAAATTGGCGTGGATTATGGCTTTGCGCACGCAAAGGAGGCCATAGCGGGCGAAACTGGACTTACGCCAACGCTTAGGCCCTGGACCAAAGAAATGGAAACAATGTTCCGTGAGGCTATTTTATCAAATAATGAAGGCGGTGATTTAGCAGAAAAAAATAAGGCATGCGATTGTTTCATCACTGAACTTAAAAAGATATACCCGGATTCTGTTATGCTACCATTCCCGGCAGGCGTGCTTACAAAAGTTTCCGCGGTCTGCATGGAAAAATTATCAGTCAATAAATAAAAATCATCTCAACAAAAAAGCCCGTCCTCTTCACAAGTACGGGCTCTCTAAATATTAAAAGCTGCTAATTACTTAGCCAATTTTGCTTTCAGGTTTTCGTCAATTGCTTCCAAAAACTCTTCGGTGTACAGGTAATCGGTACCGTGTTCTACCTTTGGTTTTATGGTGATGGCCAAATCTTTGGTCATTTTGCCGCTTTCTACCGTTTCTATACAAACAGCTTCTAAAGCTTTGCAGAAATCGATCAACTCCTGGTTACCATCCAATATACCGCGGAACTCTAAACCACGGGTCCATGCAAAAATAGATGCAATTGGGTTAGTTGAAGTTGGGCGGCCGGCCTGGTGCTCGCGGTAGTGGCGGGTTACGGTACCGTGTGCAGCTTCGGCTTCCATTACGGTGCCATCAGGAGTAACCAGTGTAGAGGTCATTAAACCTAATGAGCCAAAACCTTGTGCAACGGTATCAGATTGTACGTCGCCATCGTAGTTTTTACAAGCCCAAACAAAGTTACCGTTCCATTTAAGGGCCGATGCAACCATGTCGTCAATCAAACGGTGCTCGTAAGTAATGCCTGCTTCAGCAAATTTGGTTTTGTAATCGTTTTGGTAAATCTCTTCGAAAATATCTTTAAAACGGCCATCGTATTTTTTCAGGATGGTGTTTTTTGTAGATAAGTATAAAGGCCAGCCTTTCATCAGCGCCTGGTTAAAGCAAGCGTGAGCAAAGCCTTTGATAGATTCGTCGGTGTTGTACATGGTTAAAGCCACGCCATCGCCTTTAAAGTTAAATACTTCAAATGATTGCTCAGGGCCGCCATCTTCGGGAGTGAATTTAACGGTAAGTTTACCTTTACCTTTGGTTACAAAGTCGGTAGCGCGGTACTGGTCGCCAAATGCGTGGCGGCCAATGCATATAGGGGCAGTCCAGTTTGGTACTAAACGCGGTACATTGCTCATTACAATTGGCTCGCGGAAAACTGTACCATCTAATATATTACGGATAGTACCGTTTGGCGATTTCCACATTTGTTTCAGGCCAAACTCTTTCACACGCTCTTCGTCGGGGGTAATGGTAGCGCATTTTATACCTACGCCGTATTGTTTAATAGCGTTGGCAGCGTCAACAGTTACCTGGTCGTCGGTTTGGTCGCGGTATTCAATACCAAGGTCGTAGTATTTTATATCCAGGTCAAGATAAGGGATAATCAATTTATCTTTAATAAATTTCCAAATGATGCGCGTCATTTCGTCGCCATCCAGTTCAACTACCGGGTTTTCTACTTTAATTTTTGACATACCTTATTATGGGTTATTTTGTTGTTTTAACGGTTTCAAACTTACATAAAATTTTATTTGTAAATTTTCACAGTATCGACATAATTTTCAAAAAACCGCGTTAAAATGCTGTAACACTTATAATGTTTACAAACCTTACACACAAAAATTCGCTTATTTGATAATTAAACAATAAAATAAATAGTGTAATTTAACCCCGCATTTGAATTTAAGAGTTGTATAGCTTTTAAACTTACAAATACAGCTCTTAAAAAATTAAAACTTAAGCCCCTTTAGCAAGGCATTGCTAAATGAAATTTATGACAAAGTTGCTTTTTAAAACAACATTACTTACCCTACTGCTAACCTCGGTTGCTTTTTTTGCCAATGCCCAAATAGGTTACGATTACGCCCAGTACGATTTTGGTATTGGCGGCAACATTAACCGTGTATATGGCGATGCCGAACTGATAAAAAACACTTTCTCTACCAACGTAAACTTCACTTATAACCACACACCTTTTGTTAATTACGTAGCCGAAGTGCAGGTGGGTGTTTTAGAAGGCGGGCACGTATTATCAAGATCGGGTAGGTACTTTAAAAATAATTACACTGCGCTTGTATTCAGGGGCCAGCTACAGGCGGGCGAACTGATAGATTATTCGCGTAGCCAATTCATGAACGTGATCAAGAACTTCTACATTTCGGCAGGGCTTGGCTATATCATGAACGATATAAGGGATGGCAACATCCAGCGCGAATCTCAGGTTACACCGGGCTATTATACTGACGGCCTCAATAAAAGCAACGAGTTGTTTTTGCCGATGAGGATAGGTTATGAGTTTAAACTTTTCAACCGCTACAACGAACCATCGTTCAAAGTTGATATTGGCGCGCAAATGAACCGCGATTTCGACGATAACATGGATGGTTTTACTGCCGGCAAAAGCAAAGACAACCTGATGCAGTACAACATTACACTTAAGTTTGCTTTGGGGGGTGTTACTTCGTACCGTAAACAGATACACTATTAATTACTATTGAGCCAAAAACATTGGCAGGGTTTTTAATGTATATTTATAGTATACAAATTGAAAACCTATGGCACCCGAGAACGAAAAAACAGACCCCGAATACAGGGAAGACGACCTGGAGAACAGTGCAGAAGATACTGCCGACAGCGACGACCTGAATTTTAACGAAGCTGAAGACAGCTTTGAATACGATGTAAAAGGCGACGACCCGGACTACGACCACCCCGACCCTTACGATACCACAGTAAAAAACGGCGAAGACATCAATTCTACTTACGACGAGGCCAACCCCTACGATGTAAAAGGCGAGTACGACGAAGAGCGTTCGCTGGAAACGGATGCGGAATCGTTAGGGATGCACATCGATAGCGGTAAAATTGTAGAACTCAACCCGCTGGATGAAAAGCTTGCCCACACACCCGAGGATGATCGAGATGATTTGGATGAGGAAGGGTATCCTAAAAATGATATACCGAAGGGGTTTAACAGATAAAAACTTGTTTGAAGGGAGGGCAGCCAATGTCGTCCCTTTTTTGTTAGTGGTTATTTAACCGCAGAGAACACAGAGAGAAAAACGCAGAGGTACGCAGAGAGCTTTGCAAGCTAATTAAGAGTTTTCAAATTGGCTATTTTCGCTTTGCGATGCTACGCACATATGTGAAAATAGTAGCCCAAAACCAAGCTCTGTGAACCTCTGTGTAAAGCTCCGTGCCCTCTGTGGTTAAATAGCCAGTTCACTAATCAAAATCCAAATTAAACTTATTCTTCAGATCTATTAGCTGCGGGTTCTTAGCCGCCATATGCTGGAATTTCTCCAGCGAGGTATAAGGCTTACGCACTACCGTACTCTCCTCTACCTTAGCATTTACCTCTACGCTAAAATTCTTTAAACTGGTACGCAGAAAGTTGAGCACATTGGGGCGCTCGTCGCGGAAGTCTTTTTCCTGTACCCTGTTTGATACCGTTATCTCGAACACCTCGGGGCTTACTACGCGTGGCGTTACCGACGTAAAAAGGGTGTAAACACCGGCGGGCTTGCCTTCGGCTTTAAGTTTCATGCCGTGGTCGGTCCACAATTGCAAAAACTCATCGTAGCTGAAGGGCTCCTTGTCGGTACCTTTTAAGTAAGGATCATCTTCTACCGCTAATGCCTCTTCCACCTGTTTACCTAAATCTTTCAGGCTGGGAATTTTTACCGATGTTACCCCGGCATGTACATTGGCTGTAAACGACACCTTAGGTTTTTCGGCTTCTGCCGGCGGCGCTATAGAGGGCGTGGCCGTCACCGGTGGGGGCGTTAACGAGGGGGTAGAGCGGTTATAAGTTTGCGGCGCATTATTGGGCACAACGGGCGTTTCAACGGGCGCTACGGGTGCCTGAATTGGTGCCGGTGCTACTGTATCAGGTTTTTTTTTTAACTCCCCTTGCGGGGCAGCTGCTGTTGTTTGTGGCATTGGCGCGGTGGCCAAGTTAAAAACCGAGAGCAAATGGCACATCTTCAACAGCGCCAGTTCTACCTGCAAACGCTGGTTTTTGCTTTGCTTATAGGCAATATCGCACTGGTTGGCAATATTCATGGCCGATAGCAGGAACGATGTTGATGCCGCCTGCGATTGCTGCAGGTAACGCGCCTTAATGGTTTCGCTCACCTCAAGCAATTTAATGGTGGCGGTATCCTTGCCCACCAACAAATTGCGGAAATGCTCCGACAGGCCCGAGATGAAATGTGCGCCATCAAAACCTTTCGATAATATCTCATCGAACAGCAACAATGTTTGGGCATTGTCTTCGCCCAATAGTTTATCTGTTATACTGAAGTAGTAATCGTAATCGAGTATGTTAAGGTTATCGATTACCGCGCGGTAGGTAACATTGGCACCGCTAAAGCTAACGATCTGGTCGAACATGGAGAGGGCGTCCCTTAAACCACCATCTGCCTTTTGGGCGATGATGTGCAAGCCGTCGTTCTCGTATTTGATGCTTTCTTTAGTAGCAATATTGGCCAAATGCCCGGCCATATCCTCTACCCTGATGCGGTTGAAATCGAATATCTGGCATCGCGACAGGATGGTGGGCAGTATCTTATGCTTCTCAGTAGTAGCTAATATAAATATAGCGTAGTTAGGTGGTTCTTCCAGCGTTTTCAGGAAGGCGTTAAAGGCCGCCTGCGACAGCATGTGCACCTCATCTATAATATAAACCTTGTAACGGGCAGCTTGGGGCGGTATGCGAACCTGCTCTATCAGGCTGCGGATATCATCAACCGAGTTGTTTGATGCCGCATCCAGTTCATGAACATTAAAGGAGTTACCGTTTTGGAAAGCGCGGCAGCTATCGCATTCGCCGCAGGCCTCGCCATTGGGCTGCAAATTGGTGCAGTTTATGGTTTTGGCCAGGATACGCGCACAGGTAGTTTTGCCCACGCCACGCGGCCCGCAGAACAAAAATGCCTGCGCCAGCTGATTATTTTTGATGGCGTTCTTCAGCGTATTGGTGATATGCTGCTGGCCAACAACGGTTTCGAAAGTAGCCGGGCGGTATTTGCGTGCCGAAACAATAAAATTATCCACAGGTATAAAGGTAGCAAGAAATTTGCTAAGTAAAATAGCAGTGTTGGAATTTTGTGATTTGCCGGTAGTTTAACGGCTGTCTACGCTTTTGATTTGGTTAGCCAACGTCGGCAAATATTTAACGAACCACTCCGGCAGATCCGGGTACTTTACGCAAGATACAATTTCGAAACCTTTAAATGCCGCTAATGGTTTAGGCCTAAAGAAGGAAGTATCAACAATTTGCAGGTGATCTAAGATTTGATAGTGCTCGTTCAGCATTTCTAAATTGCCGTAGAAGTTATTTTCAATATCATATCTCGGAACGTTGTGCCCACCTTTCTTAGTTCGTATACCAACACGCATTTCAGATATGTCGGGGTCGCGCAATCCCAAAAACAGCATTTCAACAAAATACCCGGCATCTTTAAATCTTTTAGGAAACTTCCACGTAGCATAACTTGGGAAATGACCTTCGTAAATAAAGTTATCTCGTTCAGCCAAAGCCTTATCAAGTAATGCTTCAAGTGTAGCCACTACAAAGTCTGCTGCGATGTTTCTCGCTTCTTTCGAAGACGCTATCTTAGCTGAATGCAACTCGTGCATTTTCTGAGCGTAAAGTTTATCGCCATCAAAAACACTATAATTACTTTGAAGATAGGTTGGAAGGTAAGCGGGACCAACCGTAGATTTACCGGAACCGTTCGGACCGGTAATAATATAGAGGGTAGGCATCAGTTCAACCCTATATCTTGCCTCAATTTATAGCTCTCTTTAGCAGTAAGCTCTTGAATTACCGAAAAATCGTTCATTCCGGGGAGATAAGCCACTAATTTTATAGTCCCGTCAGGATATTCAAAATAACACTGCTCCGAGGGTAGCCCCTCAACATTGAGCATAAAGGGTTCGCCGGACAAAAGAGTTTCTTCGCGCAAACGCAAGACAGCTTTAATAGCAACGCTTTCCAGTTCTTCTATCTCGCTTGGTACCTTTATCATAATAAATTCGCTAATTCAAATATAACGAATTTAAACGCCTTCTGCAAACTATGAAGCGTTGCCCCTACTGTAAATCATCATCCGGCAAATGGTCATCATCCTCCGGGTCGGGTTCGCGTACGTCGTCGCCTACGCGTATTTCGTGCAGGTCGTCAATATCGTTTAGTTTATCGTCAAAATCTTCGTCTTCTTCATCGTCCCAGTCGCCTTCAAATATCTCATCATCCTCGCCCGGTGCCTGGAAAAATATAGTGTCGTACAAAAAACCTGTAGCCCCTGTTTCGTTATACCTGCTTTCAGAAAATTCCATGGTGATAGTGTTTGTAAGCAAGACAATTACACGCACCAATATGTTTCAGTAAGTACCCAACAAATGTTTACAAAAAATCAAGGCCTGTTATCTCCTTCATTGTATAATAACCCTTAGCCTTAGGCACATATACCTCTATCTCGCGCGAGTTTATTTTTAACTTCTTACCTGCCAATTGCTCTGCAGGCGCGGCCAACTTTTCGGAACCCGGGAATTGCCTCAGCCATAAAAATTGTTTTTCGTTTCCGCTCTCGTCCGTTAGTATCAACAGGTTAAAGCCGTTATCATCTATCCGTTTATAAGTACCGGTAAAATCCTGCGTACCTGCTGCATCTGTTTGCTCGTCATCGTTCATCTTCATTCCCAGCTTAAGGGCGGCATCGCAATTTTGGCTTAGCAGGTTTTTGCTTATGTCTACGCCAAGCCCTGTCATGGCGGCTTCATCGGCAACGTTTATTTTGTGCTCGGCCGCTATTTTAATGATCAAATCGCTGTGGGCCGTTACGCAGTCTTCGAACACCTTGTTCGCTTCTGTGCCTTTCAGTTTATCAATATCAACCTTGCTTATACAATCGCACACCAACCCGTTCAGTTTAAGCTCGGCGGCGCTTAGTTTGCGCACGGCCGGCGGTGGTGCAGGCCTGGTAGCTTTAACCGGCTTTTTCTGTTGCGAATAAGCGTTTAACGATAGCAGGGCGAAAAGTAATGGCAGGATATTTTTCATTACGGTGTTAGGCAGTGTTTTAATGGTGCAAAATACATATAAATTGATTTGAAATATCAATAAAACTTGCTACATTTGCAGCCCCGTTATAGGCGGGTATTTAATTAAAAATCAAAGTATAACAATGCAACAGTACGAAATCGTGATCGTTCTTACCCCGTTGTTGTCGACCGAAGTTGCTGCCGAGGCTATCGCCAAATACAGCAAAGTTTTAACCGACAACGGAGCCGAAATTATCCAGGAGGATAATTGGGGTTTGAAAAAACTTGCGTACCCTATCCAGAAAAAAACTACAGGGTACTATCACTTAACTGAATTCAAGGCTCCCGGTGAAGTAATTAACAAATTGGAAGTAGAATTAAGGCGCGATGAGCGCGTACTGCGCTTCCTTACCATTGCCCTTGACAAACACGCAGTGGCTTACAATGAGAAAAAACGTAGCGGTGCTTTCAACAAAAAGCCTGCAGCTAAAGCGGAGGAAAGCAAATAATGGCAAACGAGCAAATTAAATACGTTACCGCCCCTAAAGTAGAGGACAACCGTAAAAAATACTGCCGTTTCAAAAAGAACGGTATCAAGTATATCGATTACAAAGACGCTAACTTTTTGTTGAAATTCGTTAACGACCAGGGTAAAGTATTACCACGTCGTTTAACCGGTACTTCATTAAAATTCCAGCGCAAAGTGGCTCAAGCTGTTAAACGCGCCCGCCACATTGGTTTATTACCGTACGTTACTGACTCATTAAAATAAACAGGAGGTTTACACAATGGAAGTTATTTTAAAACAAGATGTAAAAAACCTGGGTGATAAAGACGATGTAGTAAACGTTAAACCAGGTTATGGCCGTAATTTCCTGATTCCTCAGGGTTATGCCATATTAGCCACAGAATCTGCACGTAAAGTATTGGCAGAAAACCTGAAACAGGCTCAATTTAAACAAGAAAAAATACGCAAAGATGCTGATGCTATTGCTGCTAAATTAGAAGGCGTTAAGCTTACTATCGGCGCTAAAGCAGGCGAAACCGGCAAAATCTTCGGTGCCATCAATACCATCCAGGTTGCTGATGCCCTTAAAAAAGAAGGTTTTGATGTTGACCGCCGCCGCATCACTTTTGACCAGGAGCCAAAATTTGTTGGCGAATACGTTGCTAACGTAAACCTGCACAAAGAAGTAAAAGTTCAGGTACCTTTCGAAGTAGTAGCTGAGTAATTCTGATTTCGGATGTCGAATTTTCGATGTCGGATTTAGAAAATAAAAAGGAGTTTTGCATTCGCAGAACTCCTTTTTTGTTTTATAGATTAGCAATACAAATGGCACAGGCAAACAAAGCGAAGAGCAAAACAAACACTAAATCGAAATACCGTAAACCACAAACGCGTTGGGGTGGCATAGGGCGTCTGGTATTTCGCATCGTTAAATTGCTTTTCATTGCTTTTGTGGGGCTAAGTTTATTCGGCGTTATCCTTTTCAGGTTTGTTAACCCGCCATTTACCTGGCTAATGATACAACGTGGTTTTGAACGCAAGGCCGACGGCAAAGAGTGGAAGATAGACAAAGAGTGGGTGGATTTTGATGAAATAGCCGACCCTATGAAACGCGCCGCAGTTGCAGCCGAGGATCAAACCTTTTTAGAGAACCACGGCTTCGATTTTAAGGCAATTCAGCGCGCTATCGAAAAAAACTCAAAAAGCAAAAAACTCATCGGCGGCAGCACCATTACCCAGCAAACTGCCAAAAACGTTTTCCTGTACCAGGGGCGCTCATTTTTGCGCAAGGGATTGGAAGCGTGGTTTACCGTACTGATAGAGGTTTTTTGGAGCAAGAAACGCATTATGGAGGTTTACCTCAACGTAATTGAAATGGGCGATGGAATTTACGGCGTAGAGGCTGCCTCGCAAGCCTACTTTCACAAGCCGGCATCAAAGCTTACTGTAAGGCAGGCGGCTGCTATTGCGGTGATATTCCCAAGCCCGCGTAAATGGTCGGCCACTAACCCTACCCGGTATTTAAAGCACAGGCAGTACCTTATCCGCGCAAATATGCGCAGGCTGGGGCCGCTGGAGTTTTAATCATTGAATATCGAATAATGAATTTCGAATCTCCAACTCCGAATTTTTAAACTTCATCACTCGGCGCTGGAGATTCGTTATTTACTGCTTAGCAGTTTTTATACTTCCAGTGGCGGGTTTTGCCCTCGCTTATCCATTCAAGGCCTTCTTTCAGTCGTTTCTCGCGGGTAGCTTCGGTTTTTGCATCCTCAAACCAAGTGATATATTCCTTCTTTTGCGATGGGCTGAATTTCTCAAAATAGGTCTTCGCTTCGGCATTGGTATCTAACAGATCGGCCAAGTAATCGGGCGTTTCTAAAACGGCTGCGGCTGGTTTAGGCTCTGTTTTCTTTGCGGCAGGTTTGGCTTTAACGGGGCCCGCGGCATCCTTTTGCGCCATGGCCTCGCGGATGTACCAAATTAATATATCCTCATCAGGAATATCGGCTAATGATGTTAGTTTGCCTATGCTACCTGCCGATTCGCCGCCCTCGGTATGGAGTATTTGGTGCGGGTCGGGCAGTTGGTCAGCCTTCCAGAAACCGAAGCCTGCATGCTGCTTAAAAGCCATCATAAAACACAGCACGCCCTTATACTCAAAAAATGGTGCGCTCCATTTCATAGTCTCGGTAATTTCCGGCGAGGCCTTATGCACCAACTGGCGCAGGTGCGTTAAAATGGGTTTAGCAAAATCTGCTGCTTTTTCTATGTAGGCATCTATACGGGCATCGTACTGTTCCATAATCTTCGCGTAGGTTTATAAAAGTAAATTTATAAATATTTCGGTAAACAAGGCTGTTAGCTAATAAGCCGCCCGATGCCGTAGTGATCGAACAATTATTTAAACGCAGTTAAACACTTTACTAATAGGAAAATATGATAACTTTGATTACCATTATACGCCTATGTTCCGAATTACTTTATGGTTACTGCCTTTTGCGCTTGGTGTTGCCTTAATGTTTAGCGGCTGCAAATTGGATGCGCCTGTATACCCGAAAGATATTCAAACCGGCGATACCACTACCACCGATACGGTAACCGTGCCCGACGTTGATGATGGCAGCAACCCACCCACTGATGCTACCTATACTGTGCCCGTTGGCGCCGCCAATACCATAGTATTTAAAGTTGATGGCGGCGAAACGGTTATACTGAATGCACCCACCGCCAAAGTTTCGCAACCGGGTAGCGTTGCTGTTACCGGCTACACCAATCTGGTTGCCGAACAAGCTGATCCGGAGATCGTATTTCAATTAAACTTTAGTGCTATAAGCGAAGGTGAATACGCCAATGACCTGCTTGGCCTGCGGTATCAAAATTTTATTTTAAGCGACGACAGCGGCGGCAAGGTAAAGGCCAGTACCTTCAAGAAGATAGATGGCGCTTACCACATCCGCGGCTTTTTTAGAGTGGAAGCCACCGACCAAAACGATAATAGTAAGCATTTGGTAGAGGGCTCGTTCAATATCGAGGAGTAAGTATAATCAACGACGACTATTTCATAAAGAAGTTGCTCCGGGCAGATTGTAAAGTCATCATTCAAGTTCCTTTACATATTCTAATAAACGTTTCTTGTTTATGCTGCTTTCCTCACTTTTATCGTATAGTGTAAGCATATTAATCGCTATAGCCCCTTCGTTTTCCGTAACCAAAAAAGTTATTACACGATAGCCGCCGCTTTTTCCTTTACTCTTGCTGGTTACAGCCAATCTAATTTTCCTGAGTCCGGCTCCCAAATCAACGCCTAATGTTGGATCAACTAATAAAGAGGATTCGAGGACTTTTAAGTCTTCTACAAGCGAAAGATGTTTCTTTTTCAAATCTTTCGCTTTTCTAATGAACCTTGAAGAATAAATTATTCTATGAGGCATCAGATATCTTCAAGCGTTAGTGGTTTGAGTTTCCCCTCGCGCATATCTTTAACCTCTTTTAAAGCTTCCATTATTTCCAAAGTAAGTTCACTTTCTTTAGGCGCTTCTATTACTTTGGCTTTGAACTTTTTCAGCATACCCAAAAAGAGTTCGGTATCGCTATCTTTAATTTGTACTGTAAAAGTTGTCATACTCAAATTTAATAAATATCTACACCACCACCAAATCGCCGAACAACTGTTTATGCCAGCTATCTTTAAAAGGCACTTCCCATTTGGTTTGCAGGTCGGTAAGGGTTTGGGCGAGGTTGTTGAATACAACTGTTTCTGATGTTATTTTGCCTTCTTTCAACAAAGCTTCGAACTGCGCGCGTGGAACTGATACTACTTCTTCCCCATCGCGATAGGCCAGGTTGAACCTATCGAACAGGTTGACGCCGAAATGCTGCTCCAGTTGCTTCATAAAGTTTACGGATTTATCTATTGAGCAGCCGCTGGCACCTGCCTGGCTTTCGTCTACTATCAGCACAAAAAAGCGGTTATAACGCACCTCGGCTTTCGCCTTTAGCTGGTTGCTGTGGGCCGTCCAGCTTTTGGTAAAATTATCCAGGTAAACCTGTGCTTCAAGCACCTCGGCATCAGTTAATTTACGATTGCTTTGGTACACCCAAACGCGCGAATGTGAAGAAAATTCCATAACACAAATTTACTGTATTTGTTAACTTGATAGTATTAATTGTTGTCATACCAACATCACGTCTACCAACGGTGAAAAAAGTATTTTTAACGGTGCCGCTATTGGCAATAATGGCTTTGCTATGCGGTTTTGCGGCTTTTATGGATGAACAAGGCTGGGTAAACTGGGGCAATAAAGCCCTCACAGAAAGTTACGACCATCCGCCGAACCAAACATCGCCAAATGGGAAATAACCCTCACACCCGATCATTTTATACGCCTGCAAAAAACTTATCAACAGGGTAAGCGGCTTTATTATTCTTTCAATATCAAGCGGCTAAAAGGCTTAAATTATCTGCCCGGCAGTGCGCAAACAGATACCCTGCAAATGCAGACCCAAACCGACGATATCATTATCCAAACCTACCAGGACCCAACCGGCGACCTCGATTCCACGGGTACATCCGTCAGCATCCCTGTGCGGAAATTATCGCCCCAAAGGCTGGATAGCTTGAAAGTGGGGCTGACGTTTTTGAGGCAGAGGGGGATGTAAACCTTAAAATTCCCTCCTTGGGGAGGGGTGCGGTTGGCTGAGCGCAAAGGCAGGGAGGGGTTTAGCCACAAAGCTGGCATCTACACAGTCTACTAAACCCCTTCCTCCTCCTTCCCCAAGGAAGGAATCGCACATTCCCCCGCTTTTTTATAGAGGCAAATTCGGTTTACAACCCGTTCGCTCTCACCGTTATCTCGGCAATATCCAGCACTTTTATATCCTGCTCTTTGTTGAGATGTTTTACACCATCGCTCAGCATGGTCATACAGAAGGGGCAACCCGAGGCTATTACGTCGGCTTTAGCTTCTATTACATCTACCATGCGCTCGTCGTTTATGTCTTTATTGCCTTTTTCTGGTTCTTTAAACATCTGGGCACCGCCGGCACCACAGCACAGGCCGTTGGTTTTGCAGCGTTTCATTTCTACCAGTTCGGTGTCCAGCACTTCTAAAGCGGCACGTGGCGCTTCGTAAACGCCGTTGCCGCGACCCAGGTAACATGGGTCGTGAAAGGTAATACGGCGGCCTTTAAAGCTTTCGCCGCCTTCAGCCTTTAGTTTGCCATCATTTATAAGGCCTTGTATCAGTTGGGTATGGTGTATCACCTCGTAAGTGCCGCCAAGCCCGGGGTATTCGTTAGCAATGGTATTGAAACAATGCGGGCAGCCCGTTACTATCTTTTTTACCTCGTAGGCGTTCAGCAACTCTATATTAGCCATGGCCTGCATCTGGAACAAAAACTCGTTACCCGCGCGTTTGGCAGGGTCGCCGGTACAGCTTTCTTCGGTACCCAGCACGGCGTAGCTAATGCCTACATGCTGCAGTATTTTGCATATATCGCGGGTAATTTTCTGTGCACGCTCGTCGAAACTGCCGGCACAACCCACCCAGAAAAGTATTTCGGGCGTTTTGCCTTCGGCAACCATTTGCGCCATTGTAGGGATATTCAGCTCCATTATTGTTGCTCTTCTTCTTCGCTTATTTCGCTTATAAATTCATCAATGCTGGCGTAACTGCTAAACTTTATGGCCGAATTAATAACCTTCAACTGGTTCAGAATATCTAACGCAATGCCCAAAGCCTCCCCTTCGCCTCCTATCATTTTCGAGTTCCAGTTGGTACCTATCAGCGTGTCGTTTTCGGCCATGCCTACACACCACTCTTCTAAAAAGTAAGCCAATGGAATTTCGGTAGGTGTATAATCCTTCCAATCGTCACGCGCGCAAGCCTTGGCATACGCCCGCTCCGACCAAAACGGAATAACATCCACTTCCTCATCCTCCGCCGACGACGAATTAGCCCATCCTTTTTTATCCTTCAATCCCCACACCAATTTAGATGCAGCCACCTTCTCAATAAATAATTCGTAATCTCTTTCCATCTTAAAATTTCTTTCTTAAACCGTCACGCAAACTGCTAACTGCCCACCGCAAGCTGCCAACTGCTAACCCTTCTCCGCCCAATTGAACCTATCCGCCTGGCTATATTTCCACGGCGCACCGTTATTCTCCATGTTGCCGAACATATTGTTTAGGCTGGCCGGCGCCTGCGATTCCTCCATCACCACGTAGCGGCGCATTTCGGTAATAATTTCCAGCGGGTTTATGTTTACCGGGCAGGCTTCCACACAGGCGTTGCAAGTAGTGCAGGCCCAAAGTTCTTCGCGGGTAATGTAATTATCCAGCAGGCTTTTATCGTCAGTATGGTCCTTTCCGTGTTTATCAATATTGTTGCCCAGCTCTACCAGCCTGTCCCGGGTATCCATCATAATTTTGCGGGGCGATAGCAGCTTACCTGTAATATTTGCCGGGCAAACCGATGTACAGCGCCCGCACTCGGTGCAGGTGTAGGCCTCCATCAGGTTCTTCCAGGTTAAGTCCGTGACATCCTTCACACCAAAGCGGCTCACCTCGGTAGTTTCGGGCACAAAGGATGGATCAAGCATAGCTTTCACCTCGTTGGTTACCGACGCCATATTACTGAACTTGCCCTTGGCATTCAAATTAGAGTAATACACGTTAGGGAAGGCCAGCAAAATATGGAAGTGCTTAGAGTAGGGCAGGTAATTCAGGAAGGCCAGTATACCAATGATATGGAACCACCAGCAACCACGCTCTATAGCCTCCAAAGCACCGGCACCCGCAGGCAAAAGCGGGGCAATTAAGGCGCTCACCGGGAAACTCCCCGCAGTAACATAATGCCCAACATGCAGGGCTTGCAATTTATAATCGGCAGCATTCATGGTGAGGAAGGCCGCCATCAATAAAATTTCTGTAATGAGAATATAGTTCGCGTCCGACTTTGGCCAGGCCGTCATCTCGGTACCCGTAAAGCGCTTCAACTTAACCACATTGCGCCTAACCAGGAATATCACGCATGATGCCAGCACTAAAAATGCCAACACTTCAAAGCTGCCAATAAGCAAACCATAAAGCCCGCCAAGCGGACCGGCAAATACCCGGTGCGAACCGAAGATGCCATCTATCATTATCTCGAGCACCTCCAAGTTGATGATCACAAAACCCACATAAACAAACAAGTGCAGCACTGCCGCCGTTGGGCGTTTCACCATTTTGCTTTGGCCCAGCGCAACTTTAGCCATCAGTTTCCAGCGTTCTGCAGGATTGTCGCTACGGTCGGTATCTTTCCCTAACAAAATATTGCGCCTAACCTTAGCCACGTTTTTGCCGAACAAATAAACGGCCGCCCCTAAAATGATGATGAAGATAAATTGGCTTATCATTATGCGTGCATAGTAATTAAAGGCTAAAGTATAAATTCTCGGTAATGTTTGTGAAGATTGTTTAAATGTTGAGGAATTGCAAAAGTTTAGGTGAATTTAGAATCTGTCTTGAAGGAAGCGTAAAATAATGGCGATACCTGCGGCCCGGGCTATCCGCTGCAAATCCTCGCCTCTCCACGCACGCAAGCCACCCGCGGCTGTGGGTTTTCCGCTCCTATCCCTATCGCATTTCTCTGAACCCTGATTCGCATGATTATAGGATTATCAGATTAAAAAAATCGGTGCAGTCAATAAAATCGATTCCCATCGGTGAAATCATCTTTCAATCGGTTAAATCCCAAAAAATAAAATCCTGAAATAATCCTGCCCATCCCTAAATCCTGTCAAGACACCTCGCCGATAAACTCGTGTCATTGTCATAATAAACTAATAAAAATTATTTATCGGAACGATTGTTCCAAATCGTGTTTATATTTGCGGAACGATTATTCCAATAAACAAATTTAAAACGAAAAACAATGAAAAAGTTAGAAAATAAAGTAGCCGTAGTAACAGGCGCTTCAAAAGGTATTGGTGCAGGTATAGCAAAAAGTTTGGCCGCAGCAGGCGCTTCGGTAGTGGTGAACTACTCATCATCAAAAGCCGGTGCCGATAAAGTGGTAGAAGAAATTGTGGCCAACGGCGGTAAAGCCATTGCCGTACAAGGCAGCGTGGCCAACCGCGCCGAAGTAGAGAACCTCTTCGCAGAAACCACCAAAGCCTTTGGCCCTACCGATATTTTGGTGAACAACGCCGGCGTATACAAATTCAGCCCGATAGATCAGATAAACGAGGAAGATTTCCACTACCAGTTTGATACCAACGTATTGGGCCTGTTGTTAACCACCCAGGCAGCAGTTGCCAACTTTAACACCAATGGCGGCAGCATTATCAACATTGGTTCGGTAGTGAGCGCTATTACGCCTCCGGCAAGTTCTATTTACACAGCTACAAAAGGCGCTGTTGATGCCATTACTCACGTACTGGCAAAAGAACTTGGACCAAAAAATATCCGCGTGAACTCAATAAACCCCGGCATGGTAGAAACCGAAGGCACACACGCTGCAGGTTTCATTGGCAGCGATTTCCACCACGAGGCTGTTAAAACCACCCCGCTTGGGCGCATTGGCCAGCCGGATGATATTGCTGATATAGCCGTATTCCTGGCATCAGACGATTCGCGCTGGTTGACAAACGAAACTCTGCTTGCAGGCGGCGGGGTGAGATAATTTTTATCGGGATTCCAACTTCCCCTCTTGAGAGGGGGCGCGTTGGATGAGAGCGGGCGCAGGGGTGTGTGAGCCACTATGCAAAATTGCGAAACACACCCCTCCACCCCTCTCAAGAGGGGAACCGCACCGGCCTTTGCGCTCTGTTTGCGGCGCCCCACTTAAAAACATTTTAAAAATGAATAGCTTTGCTTATTATTAGGCAAAGCTATTTTAGGTTATGGCACGGACGAAAGATTTTGATGAAACAGAGGTACTGAACAAGGCCATTGAATTGTTCTGGCTGAAGGGCTACAACGCCACTTCGATGCAGGACCTGGTGGATGGATTGGGCATCAGCCGCTCCAGCCTGTACGATACCTTTGGCGATAAGCACAGCCTGTTCCTGAAAGCGCTGGATAGCTACCAAACCGCCAACTCTGCCAAGTTTTGCGAACTGATGCGCGTAGACCAGCCCGCCAAAGAAACCATCAAACGCCTGCTGGAATTTATAAGCAGCAGTCTGCTGAATGATATAAGTCAGAAAGGGTGTTTCATAGTAAACGCCGAAGTGGAAATGGGCCTGCACGATAAACTGGTGGGCGAAACCATCCAAAAGAACGACCAGCAGATTGACGAGATATTTTACACCGTAATAAAAAAGGGGCAGGAAAAGGGCGAGATAACCAACCAACAAGATGCCCGCGCCCTCGCCCGCTTCCTGTTCAATACCGTAAAAGGCATACAGGTAACTGCCAAATCAACTAAAGATAAGGCTGTTTTTGATGATATCATCAATACCGCTGTGCTGGTGCTGGGGTAGTGTAAGCCTACTTCCCAAGGGCTTTTTGAAAATACAAGTTTGATTTCCTTAAATTTGCCGGATGGAAACTGCACGCACCCGGCCCGTATCTGATTATAACAGCAAACTGAAGCTGAAAGGCTTTAACGCCTTCCAGATAGGTGGCGACAGTAACGCCACCCGCATTTATAGCCGCAAGGATTTTTATAAAATATGCCTCAGCACAGGTACAAGCATTATCCATTACGCCGACCGCAGCTTCGTTGCCGAAGGTACCGTGCTGTTTTTCGGCAACCCGCGGGTGCCTTATTCCTGGGAAACCGTTTCTTCCACCTGCGTGGGCTACGCCTGCCTGTTTTCCGAAGAATTTCTGAATGTATCTGAACGAGCGGATATGCTGCAGCAATCGCCTTTCTTTAAGATAGGCGGTACCCCCATTCTTAATATTACAGAGCAGCAAAAGGATTTCCTGGCCACTATCTTCCTGAAGATGATGGAAGAGCAGGAAGGCGAATATGCCTATAAAGACGACCTGGTGCGTAGCTACATCAACCTTATTATGCACGAGGCCATGAAACTGCAGCCCACCGAAAGTTACGATCAGCACAAGAACGCCGCCTCGCGCATCACTTCGGTATTCCTCGATCTGCTTGAGCGGCAGTTCCCGGTAGAAAGCCCCGATAAGCCCCTGCAATTGCGCAGCCCGCAGGATTATGCCCAAAACCTCAGCCTGCACATCAACTACCTTAACCGTGCCGTAAAAGAGGTAACCGGAAAACCAACCACCGCCCATATCGCCGAGCGTATCATCAACGAAGCCCGCGCCCTGCTGCAACACACCGACTGGAACATTGCCGACATTGCCTACGCCCTGGGCTTTGAGTATCCGAGCTATTTCAACAACTACTTTAAACGCCTTACGGGTACCAACCCCATGTCGCTGCGTACAGCCGAAGTTTGATTTTCTTAATCATCGGTTTGATTTTTATAAACACTTCGTTAGCACGGTAGTTACTTTTGCAGTGCTTTTTTTGAGCAGCAATCAAAATCTATCCATATGCAAATCATTAAAAATGGTGCACAGGCATCTGTAAAAGGACCCGAGGCCTGGTTTACAGGGCAGGTACGCATCGACCCATTATTTCAGAAGAAAGAGGCAACCAAAGGTGCCGGGGCGCTCGTAACCTTCGAGCCGGGTGCTCGTACAGCATGGCACACGCATCCCGCGGGGCAAACGCTCATTGTGGTATCGGGCGTGGGCCGCGTACAGCGCGAAGGCGAGGCGATACAGGAGATATTGCCCGGCGATGTAGTTTGGTTCGAACCGAACGAGAAGCACTGGCATGGCGCCGCGCCCGATAAGGCCATGAGCCATATTGCCATACAGGAAGATGTGAACGGCGAAGTGGTTACCTGGCTGGCAAAGGTGACCGACGAGCAATACACTAAATAATTTAAAACGACTTATGACAGAAACAACAAATATCAAAGCATTCGGCACCGAAGCTGCCGAAGCCCCCTTAGACCAATTAAACATTAAACGCCGCAAACCTACCCCGCACGATGTGGAGATAGACATCTTATTCTGCGGTGTTTGCCACTCAGACCTGCACACCGCCCGTAACGAATGGCACGGCACTATTTACCCTTGCGTACCCGGGCACGAAATTGTTGGCCGCGTGGTATCGGTAGGTGGCCATGTAAGCAAATTTAAAGTGGGCGATATGGTGGGCGTAGGCTGTATAGTAGATTCGTGCCGCGAGTGCGAGTACTGCCAGGAAGGTTTGGAGCAATACTGCGAACCCGGTATGACAGGTACCTACAACGCTCCCGACAAATTCATCGACGGGCAGGTTACCTACGGTGGCTACTCGGAAAGCGTAGTGGTCGACGAGAATTACGTACTCCGCATCCCCGATAACCTCGACCCTGCCGCTGCTGCACCATTGCTTTGCGCAGGTATTACCACCTATTCGCCACTGCACCACTGGAATGTTGGTCCCGGCAAAAAAGTTGGCGTGGTAGGTATTGGCGGCCTTGGCCACATGGGTATTAAAATTGCCAAAGCCATGGGCGCACATGTAGTGGCCTTCACCACATCCGAATCAAAATTTGCGGAAGCTAAACGCCTGGGTGCCGATGAAGTAGTGCTATCAAAAGATGCAGAGCAAATGGCTGCATACCGAGGCAAACTGCATTTTGTACTGGATGCAGTTTCGGCCGAGCACGATATTAATGCCTACTTGGGTTTGTTGCGTGTAGATGGTTCGCTGGCATTGGTTGGTGCACCCGAGTATCCGCTGCCGGTAGCTGCCTTCAGCCTTATCCCCGGCCGCAAAAGCTTTGCAGGCTCTATGATAGGCGGTATCCCCGAAACACAAGAGATGCTCGATTTCTGCGGCGCGCACAACATCGCTGCCGATATTGAAATGATCGATATCCAAAACATAAACGATGCCTACGACCGCTTGCTAAAAGGCGATGTGAAGTACCGTTTTGTTATTGATATGGCTTCGTTGAAGGGGAAAAACTAAGTTAAGTGTTTTTTAACCACGGAGAACACAGAGGTTACGCGGAGGTTCACAGAGAGCTTAGCAAACCGTTTAGAGAGTTTTGCAAAAGCCCTAAGTTAACAAGTTTTTTCACTTTGCGGCTTAGCGCCTTTGCGTGAAAAATTAACCACAAGCCAGGCTGTCTCCGCGAACCTCCGCGTCACCTCCCTAACCTCCGTGGTTAAAAAACACTCAAAAACAGAAACGGCCCCTTGCACGGGGCCGTTTCCTCAAAACAGATATATCAACGTATTAATTAGGCGCCTTTTTTCACCAGGGCGTATGCTATTTTCGGATAGCCCCTTGTACCACCATCCTGGGTGGTAAAGCTCACAAATTTCAGTTTATACACGTTACCGGCAGCATCTTTTATTACGTAGAAGCGGTCGGTTTTTACACCTACGGTACCGGTGGTTGCCCTCCAGTTAGAGCCTATGGTGTTGCGGCCTGCAGCGAAGGTAGTAGTAGCAATGTTAGCTTCGGCGTAAGCATCGTAAGCTACAGTGCTGGTTAATACTTCGGCAATTTGTACGCCGCCTAAGTAGTTGTTAAACACTAAGTCCGAGAACGCATAAGGCGTAGTGCCGGTGAAGTAGATGCTGTAACCCCAGGTAAAGTCCCAACGGTCTTTAGCAGGCTCAACAGCAATAGCGCCGGTATCAAAGCTCACAAAGCTGTAGTTATAGGCAGCATCTTTATTTATAGTAAGGGTTTTAAAAGTAGTCTCGTTCAGTTTGGCATATTGAAGGGTGTAACCTGTCGCGGTGCGCAATACACGTATTTTCTCAAGGTCGGCAGCAGCTGCAGTAGTACCCGAGCCACCAACGCGGTTTATTACATAAACTTTATTATCAGCATCAGTTGCCGATACAACAGGGATAGCAGTTTTGGTCAGGTC
This sequence comes from Mucilaginibacter pedocola, assembly GCF_002013915.1. Classification (GTDB taxonomy): domain Bacteria; phylum Bacteroidota; class Bacteroidia; order Sphingobacteriales; family Sphingobacteriaceae; genus Mucilaginibacter; species Mucilaginibacter pedocola. Next base: position 53,210 of record NZ_MBTF01000037.1, on the reverse strand, counting down.
GCCGGTTACATCATCAAAAATATTGAAGTTACCCGCGCCGAAGCCCAATTGCAGGTCGGTGATGGTGATATCAGCAGCAGATACGGCGTTGATATCATTTTTGTTAACCGCAACTACCGATGCAGCGCTGGTGTTGTTCAGTATCACGCGGAAATCGGCACCGCTGTAAAAGCCAAGGTCCCAGCTGGTACGTTTTACCGATGTTTGGGCATTTGCGCTTAAATCAACATAAACTGAGTTGATAGCAGCCGAACCGCCTTCACCACCGTTCAGTGTTAATTCCGAACCGGTTGAAGTGATAGATGAGAAGCTTAATACCAGTTTGCTGGTAGCGCCAATAACTACAGGTGAACCTGCGGTTTTCACCTCAAAGGTAGCCGACTCGTTACCCTGCAGGAATATACCGGCAGTTTTGGTCAGTTTAATTGTAGTTGAGCTTGCGCCGGCAGGGATAGTTGCGCTGATAGTACCTGCAGTTGCAGCAGGTGCAGTTGTAAACTCGGTACCGTAAGTTACGCCTGTTGATGTAACAGCGATAGTAACCGGGATAGTTACGTCGGTTGCGCGGCCAAGGCTCAGCACGATGTCGATAGAGGCGTCGGTAGACGATATACCTTGTGTAGATGCCGAAAATGCCAGCTGATTATCCGGTAAAGCCGGGTCGCTTTTTTTACAAGCGGTAGTTATCAGCAAAAAAGCTAAAACGATGTAAGATAATTTTTTCATGAAGTGTGTATTAATTAAGAATGATTATGTTGTGTATGATTAATATTTACTGAATTGAAAGTTTAAGCCAAGGAAGTACGAGCGGCCATAGCCTATTGGTACCGGGCCACCGGTACTGTGTGCACCGCCAACATCTGCCGAGGTGTTGTTCACGTTGGTAATGTTGAACAGGTTGCGCACGCCACCGGCCAGGCTAATGCGGCTGTTAACGAACTTGTTGATAGTAAGATCGGCAGTGTGGAAGGCCGCGCGCTCGGCGCGATGGATGCTGGTTACACCGCTAACAGTGCGCAGTTCGTAGGCCGGCAGTTTGCCGTTGAATTTGTAAAACAGGCTCAAATCTGTTTTAATGCCTTTGAGGTGGTAGAGTAGGGTGCTGTTTACTTCGGGGTACCAGTTAAAGCCGGGCAGGCTGGCATCTTCTGCCTGCAGGCGGTTGTAAACGCCTGTGTACGAGAAGCCCACTTTCGCCGTCAGGTTTTTATAGTTGATGGTGTTATCCAGGGTACCGCCGGTGGTTTTGTATTTATCGATGTTGATGTAGGTCATCACCGATGGGTCGGCAGGATCGTAACCTGTGCCAATGAAATTATCGAACTGGTTGTAAAAACCTCCGATAGACGAGCGCACATCCGCTCCACCAATTTTGAACGAGCGCCAGGTGAATGAGCCGTTGAAACTGTTAGAGTATTCGGCCTTCAGGTTTTCGTTACCGCGGATAGAATGGCTGGCATCGAAAAAGTTAAAGTATAATTCGCGCAGGGCCGGCGAGCGGAAACCACGGGCATAAGCCAAACGCAGATCCAGGTCGTTAGATAGTTTGATCTTCGTATTTAACGAAGGGATCACCGGCGGCGCGTCGTACACCGAGTTTTTGGTGAACCTTGCACCGGGGCGGATGCTGATGGCCTTATTAAGCATTATTTCCGACGATACAAAAAAGGCATAATCGTTAATAGTAGGGGTACCCAATATGCGTGCGCCGGTACTGCCGGTAAGGTTTACTTCGGCACCCGGCTGTATCGATACCGCATCGCTCAGTTTATACTGCAACGTACCGCGGAAGAATTTGCTATCAAAAGCGGCTTTGTCTTGCTCGCCGGTGCCCAGGGTAAGCCTGCGGTCGCCGGTTAGGACGTTAAAGCTGGAGGTTTGCGTGCGGCGGCTATAATCGGTATATGATGCTGCGCCGTTGAAGCTCAGTTTATCGCTCAATTGCCACTCGGCCTGTAGCTGGTGCATCCAGCGGTTGGTTAAAAAATGCTGGTCTATGCGGATGCTGGTAGATGCGTTTGGCGTACCATCGTTGCGCAGGGTTTCGTCGGTGCCATCAAAGCGGTACCACAGGTGAAATTTATTATTGCGATAACCAACTACTGCGTTGCCTAAGTACTGGTCTTTCGGCATCCAGCCCAAACGCGCGCCGTCAAAATAATTACGGCTTGCGCCACCGCCTACCTGCCAGCCTTTATGCTCCCAGTTTATACCCAGGTTGGCCTGGTGCGTGCCACTGCCATTAAAGCCTTTGTATTGTTTGCCTGCGGTTTCTTCCTGCACGCGGCCGTTCACCCTCAGATTTTCGCCGCCGCTTCCGCGTTTGGTAATCAGGTTTATCACACCACCCAAAGCATCGCTACCGTAACTTACCGACATAGGGCCTTCTACCAGTTCTACATGGTCGATGGTGTTAATGTCTATCTGGTTAAGGCTTTCGCGGGTGTCTCCCCTATCCAGCAATGGCACACCATCCATTAATATCTTCACCCGCTGGCCCGATACGCCCATTAAGGTAATATCCGATGTGCCGAGGGTTAGGTCGTTAGTAAAACGTACGCCCAGTTGGTCGGTTAGTATATCCTGAATTTTAGTAGGGTTGCGCAGGCGTATTTGCTCGGCGCTGATAGTTCGTACCATGTAAACCGAATTTTTCATGGATTGGGGGGCGTACTGGCCCGTTACCACTACATCTTTCAGTTGCAATGCGGTAAGTTCTAAGGCAACTCCGGGCACGGTGGTGGTTTTGCCTGCTTCAACGGTAATGTTTGCTTCTTTAACCGCGGCACCTAATGCTTTAAACTGCAAGGTATAGCTTCCTGCTTTTACCTTAATAGCAAACCTGCCATTGTTTTGCGTGCTTGCACCATAGTTGGAGTTAAGCACCTGCACGGTTACGCCGGCTGCGGCTTTGCCATCGGCGGTTATTACGCTGCCTTCAACGGTACCAAAACCGTTTTGTGCCAGCGTGCTTTGCTGAACGAAGAGTATAAAGGAAAAGAGTATCGTAAAGTATTTTATCATTATTTAGACTAATTAAAAATAATGTTGCAAATTTGAACGATTTCTTAGTCCTGCTGTCAACGCCATCGGGATTATTTTCAACGTTAAACGGATTACCTGAATGCTTACCATTACGCATAGTATTTCTGCCGATACCATTTTTAACGCGAGCCCCTACCAAATGCAGGGCAATAACGAGCCTGTAATAACCCTGCGCGAAAGCAAGTTAGGCGGGTCGGTAATAAATATTAAGGCTATGCAGATAGCGGATGTATCGGCATTTTCAATTGAGGTAGATATTGAGGACGAAATCCCGCTGGATATGCAATTGGGCGAAGCCGCTTTAATTATGTGCTTCACACTTTCGGGCAGTTTAACTATTAGCGGGCATATACGCGGAAGTTTTAGCCTGCGCGAGCGTTCGCACTTTGTGTTCCCTACTGCAGAAGGCAGCGGGGCAACGCTTGGCATTAGCGGCAAAGCAAAACTTTTTGTAGCTTGTTTTTATGGGGATGTATTGCCCAAACTTTTCTCGAGCGGCGAGCAGCAGGTGTTGCGCAGCAGGCTATCCGGCAATGCCTGGCGCGCGGGCAGGCAGGTAACCTTGCCCATGACCGATATAATTACCACCCTGCTGCAGCGGGCAGATAACAACAGCCTTCACCAACTATTTATGGCGGCAAAAATGCTGGAACTGCTTTTCATCAGTATGGAGCAACTGAAACAGGTTGGTACCGAGCAACCCTCCCCCATCAAAACAAAAGACCTGGAGAAACTGGAGCAGGCAAAGCTCATCATTAAACAAAACCTGCGCCAGCCCTACTCGCTCATTGAACTGGCGCACAAAGTTGGGTTGAATGATTTTAAGTTAAAGAAAGGCTTCCGTGAGGCTTATGGCAATACGGTATTCGGCTATTTGCTTGATGTTAGGATGCGAAGGGCCGTTGCCATGTTATCATCCGGCAATTACAAAGTAAGCGAAGTAGCGCACGAGGTAGGCTATAAAAACGCTCACCACTTTAGCGATGCTTTTAAACGGAAGTTAGGGTACCTGCCGAGTAAACATCCGGTGGTGTAGTAATTCCGTTAGCGTAATGGCATTAAGCTACAAGTTTATAACCTCGTAGAGGTTCAAGCTTTGTAGAAACAATATTTAGAGAATAAACAACGCTGTTAGGTGTTGAACTCGATTTAGTTGAGCACCTACGGCGCTCGATAGGTTGGTTGAACGGTTCTCTACAAAGCTTTCAGCCCCACGGGCTAAAAAAATGGCCAACTCAATTCAATTACGCATTACCGGCTGTTAAGCGCTATAAAATTATTGATGGTATGGCGGTAAGTTTCGCTTAATGGCAATTCGTTCTCGGCCACCAGTATCGAACTTTTCTTTACGGCACTTATCTGTTTGGAATTTATGATGAACGATTTGTGTACCCTCAAAAATTCTGATGGCCATTGCTCTTCAATAGATTTAAAACTCAACCTCACCACAGCAGTTTTATCGCTGTTTGTAAAGTAGATCTTAGCATAATCTTTCAATCCCTCAATATAAAGCACCTCATCAAAAACTACTTTCAACAGCGTATAGCCAACATTCAGGAAAGTGTATTTAGATGGCTGGCTTTGCTGCGCGCGCAGTTCATATAATTCGTTGGCCTTGTTACAGGCCTTCATAAACCTATCCAGCGGAACGGGCTTGTGCAGGTAGTCTATCACATCAAGTTCAAAACTCTCCAGCGCGTATTGCTTATAGGCCGACACAATGATAACCAGCGGGCGTTTGGTAAGCGTACCTATAAATTGCAGGCCAGACATGGCCGGCATTTGTATATCCATAAACAACAGGTCTATATCGTTCTGCTGCAAAATTTGGCTGGCCTCTAACGCATCGTTACAGGTGGCCACCAAATTCAGGAAGGGTATTTTGCTGATATTATCGGCAAGAAGGGCAAGCGCAAGGGGTTCATCGTCAACGGCTATACAATTCATTCTGTCCCAGGTCTATTGATAAGTTTATAGTAAAACAGGTTTCTCCTTTTTGGATATCCAGTTGGTGGCGGTCGCCGTATAGTAACTGCAGGCGGCGGGTTACATTCACTATACCAATACCCGACGATGAATCTTTCTGATTATTGTCGATATCGTTAAAATTATTCACCACACTAAATTTAAGCTTATTATTATCTGCCTCCAGCGTTACCTTAATAAGCGGATCGTTAATAACCCCGATGCCATGTTTAAAAGCGTTCTCTACAAAGGGTATCAGCAGCATAGGCTCTATTGTTCGCTCGGCATCGTGCACCACAAAAGTTGTTTGCACTTTTACGCGGTTGCCAAAACGGTGCTTCTGCAAATCGATGTATGATTTCAGGTAACTGGTTTCTACCGCCAGGCTCACCCTATCATCGTCGGTATTATACAACATATATTGCATCAGTCCCGATAGCTTCATTACCGTGGGCTCCAGCTCGTCGCTTTTCAGCCTCACCATGGCGGCAATATTATTCAGAATATTAAAAATAAAGTGCGGGCTTATTTGCGAGCGCAGAAATGACAATTCCGATTTAAGGGTTTCTTTGTCTTTCTCGCTGCTGCGCAGGTCGCTGCTTATTTTATCGGCGATCATGGTGTATATGGTACTGGCCGCCAGCGTAAGCAAGAAGGGCGGCATACGAAAATATGCCGTTAGCAGTGGCTTATATACTAAAGGCGCATGCAGAAATTTAATAAGCACCGCATCGGACACCACGCAAAAACAAAACAATACAACCGTGGCAACCCCGTACAGCAGGTACCGCTTTTTACTAAACAGCAAAGGCACCAGCACGTAAATGTTAACGTAAAAAAGCGGTATCCAGTAAACAAAGCTGCAAAGGCGTATCCGGAGCAGATGATTCTTGCTGTCGAAAATATCGAGAAAGCTACCGTGCTCGCTAATGTCTAACACAAAAGGGAAGGCGAGCATAGCCAGCCATGCCATAACATGGACTATTATTTTAAAATACTTGTTCGACAAATCAAAGCGAGTTAACGCCGCGTTGCTGCTCATAACCTGGTTAAATGATCACTTAAGGTTCAGTAGGTCATCATTATACCCCGCGGCAGGCAACGGCACAAAGGCGGCGTCTCCGGCGCAGGAAGTTAGGTATAAGCCCGGCGGCTACGCCAAACTTAACTTAAATACATGATGGTGTTATAACTGGTTTATATATTCAGCACCAATATATCAAAAATATTACACAACATCCGCAGATAATTTTTGCCATTTTTTCAATGTCTCAAACATCAGGCAAATCGTCTCACAAAAGCACCATTTCGTCGCATTTACAAATTTTGATGGACTATATCACTATTATTTGCAAAGAATTATAAACCGGAAGGCTTTTATGAGCCGGGCAAGTTAACGCACCTTCCCCCTAAATAGGCGTTTAAACACCCATCAATAAAAACTTCCATACGCCTACTACATACATTACCATGATAAGCGAGGAAGAAACCACCTTACTATCATACAATCATATTTAAAGGACTTGGGCAATTTTTAACATGAGAGCCCGGGATTTAGTTGATCAATATCACTTGAGAAATGATGTTGGCGTGCGTTTCGGGATGAGATCCGAAACGCACTTTTTTAACCAATGCTATTGCATGGCAAGCCCTCTTTGTGCGCAATAAATAAACCAAATATACAAACAACCAAATCTCAAATTTTATGCTTAGAAGTTTACTCCTTAAGGGAAAAACGCTATGTATGCTGCTATGCTGCGTAGTATCCTCAATGGTAGTTTCGGCTCAAACCAAGCACACCGGTAAAATTATCGGCAGCGATGACAAGCTGCCCGTAGTTGGCGCCTCGGTGCTGGTAAAGGGCACTACCCTTGGTGCACAAACAGATGTTAACGGGGTATTTACCCTCAATGTAAGTAAAGGCGCCGTGCTGGTGGTGTCGTACATTGGCTATACCACGCAGGAAGTTACCGTTGGCGATGGCGAAACCATTAACATTACATTACAAGCCGGCAAAAACTCACTGAATGAAGTAGTTGTAACAGGTTATGCCACCCAACGCAAGAAAGACCTTGTGGGCGCTGTTGCCGTAGTTGATATGGCTGCCATGAACAAGCAGCCCGTAGCATCGGTAGAAAACCAGTTACAGGGGCAGGCAGCGGGTGTTACAGTAGTAACATCGGGCGCGCCGGGCCAAACGCCACAGGTTAAAATACGCGGTGCCAATACCTTTGGCAATAACCAGCCGCTGTATGTGGTTGATGGTGTGCCCACTACCAACGTAAACGATATTAACCCTAACGACGTTGCCAACATGCAGGTACTGAAGGATGCGGGTTCTGCATCTATCTACGGTGCACGTGCCGCCAACGGGGTTATTATTGTTACTACCAAAAAAGGTTCGGGTAAGGTAAACATCAGCTACGATGCCTACTACGGTACGCAAAGGCCAAAAGGCGGCAACGTTTACGATTTGCTTAACCCAACCGAAATGATGGCCCTGCGCCGCCTGGCCATTACTAACACGGCCACGCTAAATACCAGCACACCAACTACCCCAAATTTCGACAGCAACTTGTATGGCCCTAATGGCGACGTATTGCCCGAATATATCAGCGCGGGTGGCTTTGGCCCTTATGGCATCAAAAGCGGTGACCCGGAAGTTGACCCTTCAAAATATAACGTAAACCCGTTTTATACCTCGGGCGATGCTTCTGGCTTTTACCGTATTACCAAAGCCAACCAGGCCGGTACCGACTGGTATCACGAGATATTTAAAAATGCGCCTATACAAAGCCACAACTTAGCTTTAAGCGGCAGCACCGACCAGGCAACCTACCTGTTCTCGATGAACTACTTTAACCAGCAGGGTAGCTTAATAAACACTTACAACAAGCGTTACACCATCAGGGCAAATACCAGCTACAACATTAGCAAGCGTTTCCGTGTAGGCGAAAACATGTCGTTCTCGTTAACTGATAACCCTCAGGCTAACCAAAACGACGAAGGCAGTGCCATCGGTATGTCGTTCCGCGAGCAGCGCATTATCCCGGTTTACGATATTATGGGCAACTATGCCGGCTCAAATACTGCCAACCTGGGTAACGCAGCTAACCCGGTTGCTAACCAACAACGTACCGCCAACAACTACGGTATAGGCAACAGGCTGTTTGGTAACGTATATGCCGAGGCAGACGTGCTTAAACAGCTTACGTTACGCAGCCAGTTTGGTGGCGAGTATTTCTCGGGTAACAACCACAGTTTCACTTATCCGCAGTATGAGAACTCAGAGAACGGTATCCTGAATACTTACTACGAAAACTCGTACTCGGGCTATAACTACACCTGGACCAACACCGCCCGTTACCACCAGGTATTTGGCAAGCACGACATTGCGTTTTTGGCCGGTACCGAATTGTACCGTAACCAATACCAGGCCTTGGGCGGCAGCAACACCGGCTACTACACTTTCGACCCTAACTACGTAAACCTTTCTACCGGTACCGGTACCCCAACGGCTTACAGCAACCTATCGGTAGATAAATTATTCTCTCTGATAGGCCGTTTAGACTACACCTGGAACAACCGCTTGTTACTGAACGCCACTATCCGCCGCGATGGTTCATCAAGATTTATGAACTATACTTACGGCTGGTTCCCGGCAGCAAGCTTGGGCTACCGCTTATCTGAAGAAAGCTTCATGAAAGGCATTAGCTGGTTAAACGATTTGAAGATCCGCGGTGGTTACGGTGTTATGGGTAACCAGATCAACGTAACTCCTGCCAACGCTTACACCACCTTTGCTCAAAACAGGTTCAACTCATATTACGATATAACCGGATCGAGCAAAAGCACTGTACCGGGCCTTGGCCAAAGCACCTTTGGTAACCCCGATGCTAAATGGGAAAAAGACGGTAACTTAAACGTTGGTTTTGATGCAACCTTATTTAACTCTAAATGGGAGATCTCTGCCGATTATTACGTAAAAGATATTACCGACCTGTTGTTTAACCCTAACCTACCGGGCACTGCGGGTACTGCTACGCAACCGTATACCAACGTTGGTGCAATGCGCAACTCGGGTTTTGACGTGGCTGTTTCAACCCACCATAACCTGGGCAGCGAGTTGAAAATGAACGCTACCTTAACGTTCACTTCTTACAACAATAAAGTAAAAGCTATCTCTTTAGGCCAACAGGAAGTTCCGCTGCAATCGGGCCGTTTTGCGGGTTCGTACATTAACCGTATTGCGGTAGGCGAGCCTATCAGTTCGTTCTACGGTTACAAAACCAATGGTTTCTGGAACACCCAGGCAGAAATTGATGCCGCCAATGCAAGCGCCCCTACCGGCGTTTACCAGGACGGTATTGGCCTGGGCCGTTTTAAATATGTTGACGTAAACGGCGATGGGCAAATTACCGCTGCCGACCGTACCAACTTAGGCAGCCCTAACCCCAACTTTACTACCGGCTTAAACTTAGATTTCAGCTACAAAAAGTGGGACCTGAGCATGTTCTGGTACGCATCTGTTGGTGCTAAGATCTGGAACGACGTAAAATGGTGGACAGACTTCTACTCTAACTTTGGTGGTGCCAAAAGCCGTACCGCTTTATACGATTCGTGGACACCAACTAACACCAACGCCAAAGCCCCTATACAGGAAGTTAATGGCTTTAGCAGCAGCAGCACCGCACCAAACGATTACTACGTAGAGAACGGTTCGTTCCTGCGCTTACGTAACGTGCAGTTAGGCTACACCTTCGACCCTGCAGGTTTAAAGAAAGTAGGTATGAGCAAACTACGTGTATACGTATCGGGCGCAAACCTGGTAACCGTAACCGGCTATTCGGGTGTTGACCCTGAGATCACCGGATCTGGTGATAACGGTGCACAGCAATCAAGCATAAACTTCGGTATCGACCGTGGTAGCTATGCTCCTGTGCGTACAATTCTATTTGGTGTACAAGTTAAATTCTAATCTCACATATTATGAAAAATATAAAGATATTCTCGGTTTGCTTATTGGCATCCGGTGTTTTATTGGGCACATCGTGCAAAAAGTTTTTAGAGCAGCCTGCCTTAGGTAAACTAAGCACAGAGCAGGTATATACCCCGGCTGGTGTTGATGGTTTACTAATTGGTGCCTACTCTGCCTTAGACGGAACCGCGCAGGATAATGCAGCCTTAGGCGGAGGCTCTGCCTGGGAAGCAGCAGGTAGTAACTGGGTATTTGGTAGTGTTGCCGGTGGCGATGCCCACAAAGGCAGCGACGGTACCGACCAAACCGCTATAAACCAAATTGCCGCCTGGACACTGGATGCCAGCAACGGTTTCTTAAACTCTAAATGGAAAGCTGTTTACGAAGGCATTGCCAGGTGTAATAACACCATCAAAATAGCGAATTTAGTTGCCGGCATACCCGATGCCGACAAAACCAATATTATTGCACAGGCACGTTTCCTGCGCGGCCACTACTATTTCGAACTGAAAAAGATATGGAATATGGTGCCTTACGTTGATGAAACCACCACCAATTTTATGGTGGCCAACGACCAGGACATTTGGCCAAAAATTGAAGCCGATTTCCAGTTCGCTTACGATAACCTGCCTCCTACGCAATCGCAAAAAGGCCGTGTAAACAAATGGGCTGCCGGCGCATACCTGGCAAAAACTTATGTTTACCAAAAGAAATGGACTGATGCTGATGCACTTTTCACCACGGTTATAGCATCGGGCACTAACGCCGAAGGGGTAGCTTACGGGCTTACCGATAACTATGAGGACAACTTTGGCGCTGCAACCAAAAACAACAAAGAAACCGTTTTTGCTATACAGCAGGCAGCTAACGATGGCAGCAACCAGATATCAGAGGCCAACAATGGCGATATGCTTAACTTCCCGTACAACAGCCCTTTCCGTTGCTGCGGTTTCTTCCAGCCATCAATGGATCTGGCAAACTCTTTCCGCACCGATGCTGCCGGCTTACCTTACGTAAACGATTACAACAGCCACCCGCTAAAGACCGACCAGGGCCTGGGTGGTGTATCATCGGGTAACTCGTTTACGCCAGATGCCGGTAACGTTGACCCGCGTTTAGACTGGACCGTTGGGCGCCGCGGCATTCCGTTCTTAGATTGGGGCAACCACCCCGGCCAGGACTGGATTCGCGCACAGAGCTACGCCGGCCCTTATTCGCCTAAAAAGAATACGTACTACCAATCTACTAAAGATACCTACTCCGATCAGCACAGCTGGGCACCGGGTAGTGCCAACCAGATCAACATTATCCGTTTTGCTGATGTGTTGCTGTTAGCCGCCGAAACTAAAGTACAACTGGGTAACCTTGATGCTGCACAGGTTTTGGTAAATCGCGTGCGTGCAAGGGCAGCCAACCCTGCCAGCTATGTATACAAATATGTAAACGCAGCTAACCCAACCGGCGGTTTCACTACCGAAACGGCGGCTAATTATGTAGTTGCCACATGGCCTGCAGGTGCATTCACCGCCATGGGTAAAGACCAGGCTCTGAAGACCGTATACTTTGAACGCAAGATAGAACTGGGTATGGAAGGCCAGCGTTTCTTCGATATTTCGCGCTGGGGTATAGCGCAGCAGGCATTAGCGGCTTACTATGGTTTTGATGGCCAGTTTGCCTCAGATGTTACCGGTGCCAGCTGGACACCGAATAAAAACGAATACTACCCTATACCACAGTTTCAAATTGGTTTGCAAACTGTAGGTGGTGCATCAACCCTAAAACAAAACCCGGGGTACAATTAATTGACACCATAAACTTTATCCAAAAAAACGAGGCTGCGCAAGTTGCCTCGTTTTTTGCGTTATATGGGGAGGGATGATAACGCCCCATAGCGATGGGTTTGAACTCCATCGCTATAATTGCGAATACATCCCCTAAACATCCTGTATATTTCTACCGATGCAAAAACTCAACAAGCCCCTCATCCTTTCATCAATAATAGCCACAACAGCCATCATCATCACATTGGCGCTGGGTTGTGGGGACAATCCATCAAAAGCCCCCGTCGCCGAAACAGGCGAAACATTATCTAAAAAATACTGCGTAAGCTGCCATAAATACCCCGAACCCGCCCTGCTCGATAGAGAAACCTGGGCAAAGCATGTATTGCCGGCAATGGCACCTCACCTCGGTATAGGAGTATATGGCGATGACCAGTATGTAAACGCCCCATCGGCCAAGGCCATGTTAGGTTACGAAGACTGGATGAAAATTGTTGATTTCTATAAAACCACGGCACCAAAAACCTTAACGCCTGCAAAACCACCAGTTGTGCCTGTTCACGATTGGGCAGGCTTTAAACTACAACTGCCAAAACACGCCAATACCACCCCGGCAACTACCACTATGGTTGCCTTTGATACCATTAGCAAACAGTATTTCACAAGCGATAGAGCTACAAACAGCATCTACCAATGGTCGCCCATGTTGAAGCAACTAACAGCAAAACAATACAATTCCCCTGCTGTCGACGCGTATTTTAGCAAAGATGCAAAAAGCGTTGAGCACGCTGCTTTTACATTTATTGGTTCGATGGATGCTGTTGATGTGGCTACCGGCTCGGTAGTAGATATGCCCCTCGCCGGTGGTAGCGAAACACCGGTAGCAGTAAACTTGCCGCGCCCTATGCAATCGCTCATTGCCGATTTTGACAAAGACGGACTGCCTGACCGCTTGGTATGCAGTTTCGGGCATAACTTTGGCGGCTTATTCCTTTACAAGCAAACGGCAACCGGGCAATACCAAAAAACAACCATCAGCAGCATGCCCGGTGCAGAACAAGCAACCATAGGCGATTTTAATAACGACGGCTGGCCGGATGTTGCCTGCCTTTTTGCCCAGGCACAGGAAGGTGTATGGCTTTTTTTGAACGATAAAAAAGGCGGCTTTACTACTACCAACCTGCTGCATTTTCCGCCGGTATATGGCTCCAGCAGTTTCCAAATGGTAGATATAAATAACGATGGCAAATTAGATATACTGTACACCTGCGGCGATAACGGCGATTTTTCGCGCGTGCTGAAACCCTACCACGGTGTTTACATCTTCCTGAACATGGGCGGTTTTAAATACAAGCAGGCATACTTTTACCCGGTTAACGGCGCCACCAAAGCCATAGCTACTGATTTTAATGGCGATGGTAAACAGGATATAGCACTAATCGCTTTCTTCTCCGACCTGAAGAACAACCCCGAAGAGGGCTTTACTTACTTTGAGCAAACAGGCACCATGCAGTTTACCCCGCACCGTCTGCCTTTAAGTAAATACGGCCGATGGATATGTATGGATGTAAAAGATGTGGATGGCAACGGCAAGCCGGATGTTGTGTTAGGCAACTACGCCATCGGCTTTATGAACCAGGGAGAAACGAAGGCATTGTGGGATACATACACGCCGTTTGTGGTGTTAAAGAACATGGGTAAGTAAGCATACATTTTTCCCGTCCTGATGACATTTTTAAACGGCAACAGCTATATTTGAAGAGTACCAATTTTACATCTCCAAATATACCGCCTTGAAAAAAGCCATAGCCCTTGTTTGCGCCGCCGGGTTCTCCCTTGCGCTGCATGCCCAGATAACGCCTGTTGACAACCCGAAAGAGAAAACCGCCTTCCAAACCAGCAGCGCCTGGCGGCCCGAGATTGACGTGCGCAGCGATATTGCCATTGTGTACGGCGCTAACGACCGCCCCAACCAAACCTTTCAGCAACGCGTACAGTCGTGGCGCGAGCATGGTTACACCACCCATTTTATGACGGGTATTGCCTGGGGCGAATACCAGGACTACTTTTTGGGCAAGTGGGATGGCAAAAACCACATGGCCGAAAGCCAGATACAACAAAACGGCGATACCATTGGCCACGGCAAAAACATCCCCTACATTGTGCCCACGCAGTCGTTCATTAACTATTTTAAAGAGGCCATTATTAAAAAAGTGATCGATGCAGGTATTACTTCTATCTACCTGGAGGAACCTGAATTTTGGGCAAGGGCAGGTTACGGCGATGTTTTTAAAGATGAATGGCAGAAGTACTACGGTTTCCCCTGGAGGCCGCAGCACGAATCGCCGGAAAATACTTACCTGAGCAGTAAACTGAAATACCAATTATATTACAATGCCATTAAACAGGCATCAGAATATGGCAAGGCCTATGGCAAAAGTAAGGGGCTTGATGTGAAGTTTTTTATCCCCACACATTCGCTGGTCAACTATTCCTCGTGGCAGATCGTTAGCCCCGAAGCCAGTTTGGCATCGCTGCCCAGCATTGATGGTTACATAGCACAGGTATGGACCGGCACCTCGCGCGAGCCTACTTTTTATGACGGTAAGCGCAAGGAACGCGTATTCGAGAATGCCTTTTTGGAGTATGGCTCAACTGTATCCATGACTGCCCCTACCCGCCGTAAGGTATTCTTTTTAACGGACCCTATTGAAGACTGGCCGCGCGATTGGAGCGACTACAAACGCAATTACGAAGCCACCTTTACCGCCAAACTGCTTTACCCCATGGTTGCCGATTACGAGGTGATGCCATGGCCCGAGCGTATATACACCCGCCCCTACAAAATAGCCAACAGCGATAGCGCCGTGCTTATCCCTAAATATTACAGTACCCAAATGCAGGTGATGGTGAATGCGCTGAATGCCATGCCGATATCGGCCAACCGCGTTTCTGGCGTAAATGGTGTGGGTGTGCTGATGGGTAACTCACTGATGTTCCAGCGTTTCCCTACGCATAACGGGTATGATGACCCGCAGTTCTCTAATTTCTACGGGCAAACCATGCCCTTGGTAAAACTGGGTGTACCGGTGCAAACCGTACACATGGAGAACCTGGGTTTTGCTGCTACACTGAAGGATATTAAGGTATTGGTGATGAGCTATTCGAACATGAAGCCCATGTCGCCCGAGGTGCATAAGAACCTTGCGGCCTGGGTGAAAAAGGGCGGCGTGCTGCTCTACTGCGGCCGCGACGACGACCCTTACCAATCGGTTATGGAATGGTGGAACACCAAAAGCAATAAATACGCTTCACCATCAGAGCACCTGTTTAAACTGCTCGGTGTAAAACCCGGGCCCGGCCAAACGCAATTTAAAGTGGGTAAAGGCACCTTCGCCTACATTAACCAAAACCCCAAAGAATTTGTATTGGAGGCCGGCGGCGCTAAAAACTACATAGCCACGGTAAAAAGCCTCTACGAAGATGCCGCCAAAGCCGGCCAAATGGAGTTTAAGAACAGCCTGTACCTGCAGCGCGGCCCCTATGATATCGTTTCGGTAATAGATGAGAACACTGACAGCCAGCCCTACACCATCAAAGGCCCGGTGATAGACCTTTTCGACCCGCAACTGCCCGTACTCGACGAAAAGAAAATAGCCCCCGGCACCCAGGCATTTTTAGTGAACCTTGCCCGCATAGCCGACAAAACCAAACCACAAGTACTGGCCGCCGCAGCCCGCATCTACGATGAAAAGATCGGCAGCAACAGCTACGAGTTCACGGCAAAAAGCCCTATAAATACCATCAACAGCATGCGTGTACTGGTGCCGGCTACACCGAAAGTCATCACCGTAACGGATAACAAAGGCGCGTTGGTGCCCAACCCAAAACTATCGTGGAGCGAAAAGTCATCTACCATTTATATGGGGTTTGATAATAGCCCGGATGGGATTAGGGTGAAGTTGGAGTGGTAGAAGTAGGGATAATGTGTAAATGATTACCGGTCCAATACTTGATTTTGTCGAATAAGTATTTTTCCGATATTTATAAAAACCTTATCGAACTCATATGGCACAAAATGAACTTAGTCAAGTCAAAGATGCATTAATTGTTGCAAGCCCGTTAATAAAAGCAGTCGTTGACACATTTTTAGTCCCTAAACTTGAAAAGTTAAATAAAAGACTAAAGATTGATTTTAATAAAGATTGGGTTCCCACAGATAAGCACTTTTCAGAATATTTTCATAGAACTTATAAAAAAATATCCGTTGCCAATACCTTGGTATTCAATAATTCCCAATTACTTCTCAAGGAGATTTATATTCCTTTAACAATCCGTGATTCAAATGATGATAAAAAGACTCAGTTAACTGGTTTTCCAAATGAGTTGTTACAAAAGTATGAAAGAATATTAATTACCGACACAGCCGGTATGGGCAAATCAACATTAATGAAGATAATATTCATGGATGTTATAGATAAGCGGCACGGGGCGCCCATTTTGATCGAACTACGAAGGCTAAGCAAGGACAAAACGATATTAAAAGAAATTCATGAACAGATAAGTGCGATCGACAAAGAGTTCAATTCTCAATTACTGTTTGAACTTATCAAAGACGGAGGGTTTATCTTTATTCTTGACGGCTTTGACGAGATATCATTAACTGACAGAGAAATAGTTACGGCCGATATCCAAAGCTTTATATCAAAGGCAAATGATAATAAATTTATTTTAACCTCTAGACCAGAAAAAGCATTAGCAAGCTTTGGTGACTTTGAACAATTTAGAATCGAACCCTTAAATAAAAATGAAGCATTTGAACTACTTAGAAAATATGATAAACAAGGAGATATTTCAACATCATTGATAAAAAAACTCCAAGAAAGCACGATGTCCAATATGGAGGAATTTATGACAAACCCTCTATTGGTATCACTCTTGTTTACAGCATTTCAGTTCAAACAAGCCATTCCTTTTAAAAAATATCTTTTTTACAGACAGGTTTACGACGCAAACTTTGAAAATCATGACTTAACTAAAGGTGATTCTTATTCCCACCCGAAATATTCAAAACTAGAAATAGATGACTTTCATAGAGTATTGAGGCATATAGGATTTTCCACATTCAAACGACAAAAAATCGAATTTGATAAAGACGAATTATTGGGACTCATAAGGGAAAGTAGAGGGTTTTGTGTAGGAATAGAATTTAGAGATTCTGACTTCTTAAATGATTTATTAATAACTGTACCGCTGTTCACCCAAGACGGGAACTATTATCGCTGGGCTCATAAATCATTACAGGAATATTTTGCTGCGCAATTCATCTATCTAGATTCAAAAGAGCACCAAACTTCTATAATATCTCAAATTTACAATCACAAAGAGATTGAAAAATATCAAAATATCCTTGATCTCTATTACGATATGGATTATAAAATCTTTCGAAATGTTATATTACTAAACTTGCTGACAGAATTTCGCAATTTTTCTCTATCGTATCTTCGAAATCTTGATTTGTCTATTCCCAACAAAGAAATTACATATCGTAAGGAGTTATGTTTTTTGACACAACACTATTTGGCGCAACTTGATAACAGTATTAACCACGAAGATGATGACAGGCTGGACAATATGATAGATTTGTTCAGTATAAATGAACAAGGCAACAACAGACTCGAAGGCATAGCGTTGCCCCATATGGATGGTGGTGACATATTTGCATTTTTTGCAGATCATCCCAAAATTTTGATTTTGTATATACTAGCGGCAAAAAAAAATCCACTTGTGAAATATATAAATCGGAGAGATGTTGATCCTAAAAAAACGTTGATAAAATACAAATTCAAAAAAATGTATCAGTTTGTAAAATTAACAGGAAACATCAATAGCTCACTTAACAGCACAATTAACTTTGAAAATGTCAACAATCTATTGACTTATTCAAGTTTGAGAGAAATCATTATCGATGCAGACAATGCCATGCAAACGTTAGATGAAATAGAAGATAATATCAAAACTGATTTAGCCGATAACTTCTCCATTAGCTAGTTCCCTAACTGACTCGAGTACGCCCCCTCAATTTCACACCGCTGCATACTCGCGCTAGGCTTTAATTTCTTTTAATCGGCGAATCTATTCAACAAAAAAGCACCCTCACGGGTGCTTTTTTGTTAGTATAAGAACCAAGTGTATCAATTCACATCGAACCAAAGCTTAGTCGTCAACACATCTGCGCCCTGGTTGGCAACGGCGGCTTTGTAGCTTGTTCCGTTTAGGGATTGCTCGGTGCCGGGGTAAAGGAAACGTAGGGGTAGTTTACCGCTTAGCGTGCCGGCTACGGCTGGTGCCAGTTGCGGGTAATCCAACCTGCGCCATTCGGCAAATGCTTCTAAGCCCTGGCCGAATAAGGCCAGCCACTTCTGCTCCCCTATCGATTTTTTATAATTCGTGGCATCATAAGCTACCGCCGGCTGTGCAAGGTATGTTGCTATGGCAGCATCGCCTATGCTGTATTGATTTAACGAGGCGGTGATTGCTTGGGTGTACAGGTCGGCGGCGTTTTCGGTAGTGAAGCCACGGGCGGCGGCTTCGGCACGGTCGAACAATACTTCGGCATAGCTGATTATGACTGCCGGGGCGCCGGGTGCCAAAAAGTAGGTACCGGGTTTTGATGTTTTGGTGAAGCCCAAATTACTTGCATCGCCCACTAATAAACCGTTGGGTATACCTACATAGGTATTTGGCGTAGCATCCTGCGTTTTGCTGGAATATATAGGCAGGCGCGGGTCGTTCAGCGCGAACAATTTATCTACAATGGTTTTGCTGATGCGGTAATCATCACGGGTGTCGAACAGGTTGCTTATCGGGTTTTGGTTCGGTGATGCCAGGTAAACCAATTGGGCGGTTTCGCTGTTGGCGCTGATGTAGCCACTGCCTTCGGCCTGTATATCGGCTATTACTTGCTTTGCTTTTTCGGGCTCGCGGTCGGCAATGCGCAGGGCTATGCGCAGGCGCAACGAGTTAGCGAATTTTTTCCACGGCGCTATTTTATTGGCGTAGATTACATCGCCCAATATGGCGGGACCAGCTACATTTAGCGATGCCTGTGCAGTTTTCAGGTCCTCCAGCAAAGCGAGGTACACATCCCTTTGCTTATCGTAAGCCGGGGTAAGATATTGGTCGATATTGGTAGCCTGTGTGTAAGGTATATCGCCATAGTTATCTGTTAACAATGCGAACACCCACGAGCGCAGCACCAGCGCAACACCCTTATAATTGGGGTTGGCCTGGGCATCGGCCAGTTTAATGATCTGGTTAAGGTTCACAATACTTTTTGCGTAGCCAACGCTCCACAGATCGGTGAACGAGGTGCTTGTGTAGATATACCTGTCGGGGTCGGTGTATTGTATTTTTGCCCAGTATTGCACAAATAGCAGGCTGGCATCCATATTATTGGCGGTACCCCAATAGGTATCTGCCGTTGCTTTTGTGGCGGCCGTCAGCAGGTAATCAGGTTGCGCATTTTGCGATGCGTTGGGGTTTTGGTTTATCTTCACCAAGTCCTTTTTGCAGGAGCTTACCGATAGCAAAAGGGCTCCTGATAATAGTATGGTCGTATATTTAAGTTTCATTGTCGTTAGAATTTAAGGTTAACATTAAAGCCAATGTTGCGCACGGTTGGCAGGGTCAGGTCTTCCAAACCTTGGCCGTTACCGGTGTTAAAGGCGGTCTCAGGGTCGATATTCGGAACGTTTTTATGGATGATCCACAGGTTACGGCCAACAACAGATAGTGTTGCCGATTGCAGCCCGATACCCTTAACCCATTGCGACGGGAAGGTGTAACCCAGTTTAACCTCGCGAAGCTTTACGTACGATGCGCTGTAAACAAAAGCCTCATCAACATTGGTAAAGCCCTTGTAGTACGATTGTGCCGGCACAATGGTGGTGTTGGCCGAGCCATCAGCCTTTACGCCTTTAAAGATCATACCATCATCATAAACGGTAGCGCCGCCCGGTGCCGCTGTACCTGCTGCGATCTGTACGGCTGCAGCCGAGGTATTATTGTTTGGATAGTAGTAGCTTAAACCGCCATTAGCCGCACCACGGCCGGGCAGTGTTGACGCCAGCACGCCGGTGTAAGTACCCGTGCGGTTGGTGTTAGAATAGATAGAGCCACCAAAGCGCGCATCCACCAAAAAGCTCAGGTTAATGCCTTTGTAAGTGAAGCTGTTGTTAATGCTACCTAACCAATCGGGCGTGTATTTGCCCAGGTACGTTTTGGTGTTGTTAACCACAGGAGTGCCATTAGCACCAATAATAATTTGGCCCGATGCATCGCGGGTATACGAAGTGCCAAACAAGGTACCATACGGCTGGCCAACGGCTGCCAATACCTGCACCGTGCGGTTGGTGCCCAGTATGTAGCTTTGCAGTTTGCCTTCGTTATCAAGCGATATAACTTTGCTTTTGTTGCGCGAGTAGTTCACGGTTACATCCCAGGTAAAGTCCTTGGCTTTTACGGGCGTTAAGCCTAATTGCACCTCCAAACCCTTGTTGTTAATGCGGCCGCCGTTGATCAGCTTTTGGCTGTAGCCTGTGGTTTGGCTCACATCCACGTTCAGTATCTGGTTAACGCTGTTGGTGTTGTAAACACTTACATCAAGCCTAACACGGTCGTTCAGGAAACCGGCCTCGAAGCCTGCCTCGCCCGATGTTGTGGTTTCGGGTTTCAGGTCGGGGTTCAGGTTAATGCTTGCTGCGCTTTGCTGCGGGTTGGTACCAAAGGGCGCGGTGAAGTTGTAAGTATTAATAAGCTGGTAAGGCGTAGTTGCTTTACCCACTTTTGACCATCCGCCTCGCAGTTTCAGGTAGCTTAATACGTCGCTCTTAAAGTCGAGCGCTTCAGATAGTATCAAACTTCCGTTCACCGATGGGTAGAAGTACGATAAGCTGGATGCCGGCAGGGTTGACGACCAGTCGTTACGGCCGGTAAGGTTCAGGAACGCGTAGTTGCGGAAACCAATTTGTGCCGATGCAAAGTAGCTGTAGGTTTTTAGTTTACCGTAGTAGTTGGATGATACCAATGGATCGCGCGAGTTACTCAGCGTGTATAAACCCGCTACCGCCAGTTTAGGCGCTATCTGGTCGTTCTGCTCGTTCAAAATAGTGCTGATGTTACCACCCACAAAGCCATCAAAAGTGAAGTCTTTATTCAATTTTTTGGTGTATTGCAAACGGCCCTCGGTGTTGGTTTCGTTCACGGTGTAAGCATCCTCTTCGTACGAACCAAATGGCGTGCCGTTGGTGCCATAGGCTACTTTGATCTTGCGCCGGTCGTTATAATAATCGGTACCGGTGCGGAAGTTTGCCGATAAGCCATCTATGATCTTGTAGTTCAGCTCCACGCTACCAATGATGCGGTTTTTGTGCTGCCCCACGGTGTTCTCGTAAGCAATAAAATATGGGTTGCT
Source organism: Mucilaginibacter pedocola (assembly GCF_002013915.1). Classification (GTDB taxonomy): domain Bacteria; phylum Bacteroidota; class Bacteroidia; order Sphingobacteriales; family Sphingobacteriaceae; genus Mucilaginibacter; species Mucilaginibacter pedocola. The sequence continues at coordinate 31,966 of NZ_MBTF01000037.1, read as the reverse complement.
GTAGTAGCTGTTGTTCCAGTTAAAGGTGTTGCCATTAGCATCGCGGTAGTTGCGCAGCTGGTTTATATCCACCTGTCGGCCGAACCATGTAAACTGCAGCATGGTACTGGTAGCGCGCCTGCCGTATGCGCCGGGCAGGTTATCGGCATCGTCTTTAATGTAATTGGCAATGGTAGTGATCGTCAGTTTAGATGTAGGGCGGAAGGTAGTATTGATGAGGAATGAGTTTCTGCCTTGCGACGAGTTGGGCACCACACCGGTTTGGTGCAGGTTGTTGTACGATAGCCTGTAATCGAACTTATCGCTGTTACCTGCCAAGGCTACGCCGTTGTTAAGCGTAACACCGGTTTTAAAGAAATCGCGCACGTTATTAGGGTGAGCCACAAATGGAGCGGGCTGACCGTTGGAGAAGAACTGCGGGATCAGCTGTCCGTTAAGAGCAGGCCCCCAGCTTTCGTCAACACCATCATTAACACCTGCGCCGGCACCATTTACATAGCTGAATTTGCCGTTAGAGCCTTGCCCGTACTCGTTCTGGTAATCGGGGAAAACCTTCAGTGTAGCAAAAGAGGTATTAGAGTTGATGCTAATGCCCAGTCCTTTGGCGCCTTTGCCCGTTTTGGTTTTGATGAGGATAACGCCTGCTGCTGCACGGTAACCGTAAAGCGCGGCGGCGTTCGGCCCTTTCAGCACGCTTACCGATTCGATGTCTTCGGGGTTGATATCCGCAATGGCGTTCTGGAAATCCCTCGAACCGTTGGTACCCTGAAACTGCGAGTTATCTACAATAACACCATCCACCACAAAAAGCGGTTGGTTATTGCCCGATACCGATGTTTCGCCACGGATAACTATACGCGACGAACCCATGTCGCCCTGGCTGCCGGTAACGTTAACGCCCGCTATTTTACCCGATAAAGCGTTTACAAAATTGGTTTCCTTGGCTTCGGATATGTCTTTAGACTTCAGCCCCTGCACGGCATAACCCAGCGACTTTTTATCCTTAGAGATATTCAGCGCTGTAACTACAACCTCGTTAAGCGAATTGGCGGCTTCCTGTAAAACAATATTGAGAGGCGCGCCGGTGTTGGCCACAACCACATCCTGCTGCGCAAAGCCGAGATACGATATATGCAGCACATCGTTCGCGTTAGCGCTGATGGTGAATTTACCCAGCACATCTGTTTGCGTGCCGGTGGTGGTTCCTTTTACGCCGATGCTAACGCCGGGTAGCGGCTGCCCGTCGGTTTTAGCGGTTACCACACCGCTTATTTTTAAAGCCTGGGCCTTGGCCTGCTGCAGGGTAAAGAGTAGCAATAAAATTGCCAGTACTGATTTGTAAGTTTTAAACATGATCAATTGTTGAATAGGTCCTGAAAAAATGCCAATACGAATGCACACAGCTCGCGCTATGGCTTGCACAATTGGCGCAATACCAGCGGGCTTTAGGTATTTGTATTGAATGAAAAAGCTGATGGTTCCCGGCTACTTAAAGCGGTAGCTTATGCCGGGAATTGCTGAAGAGTTAGCAAAAACAACACATAGAAGAGAGGTAGCTTGCCATAAGGCTGTTAAAGTTCGAGGTCGGTTGTTTCAAGCGGCTTCGGTTGGGGCTGGTAGTTGTGTTCATATAAAATGTATTGATTTGGATGTAGGGGTTATTAGTTATTAAGGGCAGCAACGGGTTTATTCACCAGGTCGTCTATGGCTTTTAGCATGCCGGCAAATTCCTGCTCATCGTAAAGGCGTGTGAGGTAGGCTATCTTACCATCGCGGTCTATCACCACATTGCGGGTAACGCCGCTTTTTTTGTTGGCGAAGCGGCCAAAGATATCAGCACCGGGATCCAGCGCCAGCGGGTAGCTGATGTTCATGAATTTGCGGAAGGCTTTAACTTTCTTCAGCGGTTCGTCTCGGTCAACACCTATCAGTACCACGCCTTTGTCTTTGTAGGCCTGCCATACGTCTTTCTCCAGGTGAGGCATTTCTTCGCGGCATACTTCGCACCAGCTTGCCGTAAATTGCAGGATGACGATCTTGCCCTCCAGTTGTTTCAGGGAAGTTTTGGTGCCGTCGGTTAGTTGCAGTTCAAAATCAGATGGGGCGGTGTCGCCTGTTTTTACAAGGTAACCGCGGTCTACCTCGGGAGTTGCGGCGGTAGCCGGTTGTACGGATTGTGCGCCTGCAATAAATGCAGATAACAGTAAAGCGCCTGTAAATAGTAGATGTTTAATTTTCATAGTTCGATATTCAGTGTTCCGAATAACCAACAAGAAAAAGAAGAGCGGGATGAGGGGTCTAATGAAAAGCCTTGTGCGAGGCAATGCAAATATTTTGCGGACATTATCTTTTCTGTATCGCTACAGATAGGAATTAGCACCTTTATACCAATGGGCGTATAGGTTGCTAAGACATCATCGGGCCTATCCCTCAGTCTTTCTTGATAATTATTAAGAACGATTTAACGATGCAAATATATAATATATTCTACTAATTCTATAGATATTATATAATTTAATTGTGAAGATGTTGGGAATTGTTAGTTGGTTAGGCACGGGTAAGCGCCCTGCCCTACCGATGCATATTCGCACTTGTGTGATGTGATAGGTTGGATTACAATGCTGTACTAATTTTATCAACATCGATATAATAGGAAAATTGGGGTATAGGATCCGCAAATCCGTGAGAATAACTTCTCCGCTGATTTAGTTCATTAACTTCGACGATTCTTTTCTTCAATGCCTCTACATCGTCAAATCCTAAAATATTTTTTATCTTATCGAAATGTTTTCGAGAAACTAATCTTGAAATTATGTCAAACGGAGCGCCATCCCGAGACTTGTATATATATGTGGTCGGAAACCAAATTTTATTATTTAACGCAGCAACGTAATAACAAAGTAAATCGGCGTTAATCACAAATGAACGATTCCAACCCTCTGGAATGTGATGAATAATAAAATCGGCCTGCGGGCTATAAAAATTCTTATTATAAAGTTTTTTATAATACTGGTCCATCATATCATAATAATAACGAAAAGCAGTAAAATCATCATTACTTTTTGGACCCTCATATTGATCTTTTATAAAATATCGGGAATGAAATAGGTCTTGCAACAGTGTCAAATTATTATACCTAATTGCTAGCCCAATTGTATATAAAAACAATTCATAAATTATTAACTTATAATGTTCGTAATAATACGATTGCCAATTAGTTTTTTCATCTAAAGGTCTGAATAACATTGGCAATTTCTCAAAAAACTGTATTAATACGTCATGATCAAAGAAGATTGTGCTTTTGAAAATCTTACCCAAGAATGCTAAATAATCTGCTTTTAGAGAGACATATTGAGTTAATTTATTGAAGGCAGCCTCTCCGATTCCTAAGTAGCTAGTCCCTACAGTTTCATCTAAAGCAAAAGCTGGCAGGCAATTAAAATATTCGTCCAGGAAATCGTTTAAAAAACTATTTATTCTATTTGGATTTTTGTCTAATTGCACATCCAGTCCTCTAACCAAGGTCGTAGTCTTGTAACGGACAGGCGAATCTTCAAATAAATATTTAGGGGGCTTTCCTAACGCCGGTTTGGTGAGGCTGGGGCGGCTGTATATACTTCGCAATAACTTTTCATAATTTGATTCAAAGTTATCTTTAGATGAGAGGTCAATATAGATGCGACCGTTCAAATAAACAGGAAGATAAGCTCTGCCACTTTCGTCAACTTCTGCAACCACTGGTATAAATTTCTCTTGGGTAACATCTGCATATAGCTGAGGTGTAATAATCAAAGTTTCTGTTCCTACTCCTCCTTTGCGTTCGTCAGCCCTTTCTGAGTATTTTTTGTCTAATATTATTAATACCTTATGAATTTCAGGGGATTTCACCATTCCTTCCATGAAATGATATTTGTCATGCCCTTCGCGTAAATCCCACTTATCTAAGATTACATCAACTCCGTCTTGTACTAATCGATTTGCCAGCTCTAACACCCAATCTTCATGCGATGGTGAAGACCAGCTATATGAAATAAATACTTTTTTGTTTTCCATAAAAATCTAATACTACTCTAAATCATATCCATGAATTTATGATACCCTCATACCCCCAACGCCACCACAAACACTGTCCCTTCTCCTTCCTTACTCTCCACATTTATCTTCCCGCCGTGGGCTTTTACTACAATATCGTAACTGAGCGAGAGGCCCAATCCGGTACCTTGTCCTGTTGGTTTGGTGGTGAAAAATGGCTGCATAATTTTATCTTTTATAGCATCGGGTATGCCGGTGCCGTTGTCTTCTACCGTTAGCAGCAGTTGTTTACCTTTTAACTGGGTGCTAAGTTTTACCATAGGTTTGTAGCCGGCTCCTGCGGTTTTTTGCTTCTGTTGCACGGCGTAAAAAGCGTTGTTGAAAAGGTTGAGCATTACCCGGCCAATATCCTGCGCTATTACTTTGGGCTGCGGCAGATCTTCGGCAAGGTTTAGAGCAAAGTCGGCGTTAAAGCTTTTATCCTTGGCACGCAGCCCGTGGTAGGCCAGGCGCAGGTATTCGTCAACCAGGTTATTGATATCTGTTGCCTCTTTTTGCCCGGTGGAGGCGCGGCTATGCTCCAGCATGCCTTTTACAATGCCATCGGCGCGTTTGCCATGGTGGTTTATTTTCTCCAGCGTTTGGTGCAGCTCGGTTGCTATGGCGCGGGCTTCCTCTATGTCGCCTTTATCCAGTTCTTCGTTCAGGTCGGCCAGTATCTCGGTACCTACCTCCGAAAAATTGTTTACAAAGTTCAGCGGGTTTTGTATCTCGTGGGCAATGCCGGCGGTAAGCTCACCCAATGAGGCCATTTTTTCTGATTGTATCAGCTGCGCCTGCGCAGCCTTCAGGTCGGTTATCGTTTCGGCCAGTTGGTCGCGCTGGGTGGTTATTTCCTGTTGTTGTTTGCTTAGTTCATTATTGGCCTCGCTGATGCGGGTATTGGCCTTGCGCTGGTTGTTGTAGTTGAGCGCAATAAAACCTGATAGCACTACCAGCGCTACCAAACCGCCTATGTAAAAATAGCTTTGGTAGCGTTTGCTCTGTATCTCCGCTTTCTGCAAACGCATCTGCTCGTTCAGCCTTTGGGTAGCCAGGCTTTGCGCATACTTTAACGAATCTTCGTGCTTGGCAAACTCAAACTCGGCCAGCTTTTGGCGTGCGTCGCTCTTTTGGGTTTGCTCGGCCAGGCTGTCGGCCATTTCTTTGTGGCGTTTGTAATGCGTAAGGGCCAAAGGGTAATTGTGCAGCTTTTCGTAGGCCAGGCTTAGTGCAAGGTGGTCGTCTTTTATCTCCCGGGTGTTTTTAGTTTGCACATCATAATCAAAACCTTTTTTTAGGTACTTCAGCATTTCTTCGTTCCGCTTTGCCGGGGCTAAGCCCCCCTCTACCAGAACTTTATCGGGTGCATCGCGAATGATGTTACCCATTACGGTATGCAGCGCAGCAAATGTGAACTTTTGGGTTTTGCTGTAATCAAGCCCCTGTTTGGCGTAGCGCATAGCGTTGCTGTAGTCCTTTATCTTAAAATAGGTATCGGCCAGCGAGTTGTAGGCATAGGCCTTCATCTGCGGATTCAGGGCATCTTTAAGCTGCATTTTGTTATACTCAACAGCTTGTTTATAGTCGTTTAATGATAAAAGTAACCTGGCTATCTCGCCCTCGGTGGCACTTATATATCTTGCGCCAATCTGGGGTATCTTTCTGGCAGGGATAAGCGCTTTTTTATACAGGTCTATAGCCTTTTGCGGGTTGTGCAATTGGTCGTAAACATAGCCCAGGTCAAAGTATGCCTGCATCAACTCGAAGTTGTTGCTTTTTGAGGCAGCTATTTTGGCCACCAACAAAAAGCCTTCTATCGCCTTACTGAAATTACCGATGTATTGGTAGCAGGTGGCCTGCAGGGTAAGTAAATGCGTATAATCGGGCGTGGCCTCGTAGCCCTTAAGAAGCGGTTCAACCTTTGCAAACCAGTCTAATGCCTTTTGATATTCGCCATTGTCCATATAAAACTCGCCATAGTTGCTATACGAATCGATAATAGTGGTGGTATCGCGCGAGGCCGTGGCATATTTCAGTGCTTCGGCATAAAGGGCAAGGGCTTTGTCCCGCTTTTGGTTCATGCTATTGATAGTGGCTATCCGCCCCATTTCGGCAGATATGCGCTTGTTATTACCTACCTTTTTAAAATAGGCCAATGTTTGCTGCGAATGCTCCAGCGACTTATCTTTTTGCCCCATACCTATTTCGCAGCGGGCTATGAAGGTTAGGGCATCAAATTTTTGCGCTTCATTGTGCGTAGAATCGGCAATGGCTATAATGCGGTTGAATTTGGCTATTGTCCCCACCATATCGGCTCCGTAAAAATCAACAATGGCCGAGGAACGCAGTAACAACACATTGGTGTATTTGGGCTTCAATTTTTTATTAAGCGCCTCGGCTTCGTGGATGTATTTAGCGGCAATATCTGCCTGGCCAATGGGAGCATAAGCCGCCCCGAGTTTGCACAGCAGGGTAAGCCTGGCGGTATCGCGCTTCTCGGTGGCCAAACGCGCCTTTAGCGAATCTATCTCGGCCTGCCCGTGTTTTTGGGCCGAAGCGTTGAAGCATATTATTAAAAACAGCGGTAGAAATAAGGTAAGGTATATAGGTTTCATATATGTGCCTAAAATAGCAATTATTAACGGGGATAGAGGAGGAAATTAGGGGGACAAACGTCGGGCTATTGTAAAAACCAATGAGGATAAATACTAAAGCTAAACAATTGAAGAATAGCGCCGTTATCGCTTTAAGTTAACTTAGCTAACACCATGAAAAAATTATTAGCCGCTGCCCTTTTGCTTTTATCGATGGCCGAAAGTGCGCCAACCTTACAAGCTGCCACCATTATATATAACCCAACTATTGCCCAACTTCCGCCTGTAAAAAACATCGTGCTGGTGCATGGTGCCTTTGTGGATGGCTCGGGCTGGCGGCCGGTGTTCGATATCCTTACCAAAAAAGGTTATAAAGTGAGCGTGGTACAGCAGCCGCTAACATCATACGAAGCCGACCTGCAAGCCGTGAAACGGGTAATAGATGCGCAGGACGGGCCATGCGTATTGGTGGCACACAGCTACGGCGGTGCTATAATTACTGAAGCGGGTAACGACCCTAAAGTTACCGCGCTGGTGTACATTGCGGCCCACGCGCCTGATGCCGGCGAGAACGAGGCCGATAACGGCAAAAAATTCCCGGCGGCCTATAAATCGTTACAGAAAGGTGCCGACGGGAAAGATAACATTGCCCCCGAAAGCTTCGCTGCCGATTTTGCCGCCGACCTGCCCGCCGTCGATGCCAACTTTACCGCACACGCACAGATGCCTATAACCGATTCGGTCTTTCATCACGTCATCGTAAACCCCGCCTGGAAAACCAAGCCCAGCTGGTACATGGTGGCCGGTGCCGACCGCATTATTAATCCCGACCTGGAGCGCATGTACGCCAAACGTGCCAATAGCGTAACGGTAGAAGTTGCCGGTGCCAGCCACTCGATTTACCAGTCGCGCCCCAAAGAGGTTTCTGCATTAATAGAAAAGGCATCGGCAGGAAAATAAAATAGGTGCTGGTGCGCGCGTGCCGCGCGTTCCCGGGAGCCAAGAACACTTCGTGTCGAAATGACACTATTAATACCATTTACCTGCTTTCAAAACCGTAATTTTGTGTGTCGAAACACTTAATATATCCGTTTTGAAGAAGAACCTACTCCCTTTGGCCCTTGGCGGGCTTGGCATTGGCACCACCGAATTTGTAATGATGGGCCTTCTGCCCGATATCGCAACCGATTTCCACATCAGCATACCTGTTGCCGGCCACCTCATATCATCATACGCATTAGGCGTAGTTATTGGTGCGCCTTTGCTGGTTGCCATTAGCAGTAATTACGAGCCCAAGAAGATATTGCTGGCGCTGATGGGAATATTTACCCTATTCAATGCGCTATCGGCCTTTGCGCCAAACAATACCACGCTGCTAATTGCGAGGCTGGTTTCGGGTTTGCCACATGGCGCTTTCTTCGGCGTAGGTTCGGTAGTGGCCAGCCGTTTGGCCGAGAAAGGTAAACAGGCGCAAGCCATTTCTTTAATGTTTGCGGGCCTTACCGTGGCCAATTTGTTGATGGTGCCTATAGGTACCTACATAGGGCACCATTATTCGTGGCGGTATACCTTTGGTTTAGTGGCTGTTATAGGGCTAATTACTATGTTATCCATAAAATTATGGTTGCCAAGGCTACCGGTAGATAGGACCGGCGATATCAAAACAGAACTGGCCTTATTTAAACGCACCGAAGCATGGCTCATTATTCTGATCACAGCTATAGGCACCGGCGGTTTGTTCGCGTGGATAAGCTATATAGCACCTCTGATGACCAACGTTTCGCATTTTTCGGCCAACCAGGTATCGTACATTATGGTGCTTGCGGGTTTGGGCATGGTGGTGGGTAACGTTATTGGTGGCCGATTGGCTGATAAAATGGAACCCGTAAAGGCCTGTATTGTGCTGCTGTTCGCCATGGCGGCCACATTAGTGCTGATATTCCTGTTCTCCGGTAGCCAGTCCGTTTCGTTGGCGCTTACCTTTATTGCCGGTGCTTTATCTATCGCCTTAGCAACTCCCATACAAATACTCATGATAAAAACCGCCGCGGAGGCCGAAATGCTTGGCGCTGCAGCCACGCAAGCTGCCTTTAACATCGGTAATGCTTTGGGCGCATTCTTCGGAGGATTGCCTATTGCTGCGGGTTTTGGTTTTAATTCGCCATCGTTGGTGGGGGCCTGTATGGCTTTGGCAGGAACTTTCTTCGCCTGGTTACTGATCAAGAAACAGCAGCAGGTGAAGGTGGCGTTTTAATAGGCGGGCTATTTTACTCACCCCGAATGCGCTATCGCTGTTCGACCCTCTCTGCTTCGCAAAGAGGGTGAGCTGCATTACAATAAAATGTTTTACGCCCTCTTTACGAAGTAGAAAGAGCCTACGCCCGCGAATGGCAGGCCGTCGGGGTGAGTTAACTCGCGGACTTTAGCCTCCCCAAAATTACTCCGCCAGTTCTCCCTGCAAAGTAATATGGTCTTTACCATAAGTGTAACTAAAGCCAACATCAGCCGTTAAATTTTTGCCATCAAATTTACAGATGATGGTTTCGGTATGCGGGCTTTCTATATAGCGAAGTTTTAGCTGTAATTCTTTCCCCTCGGTAAAGGCATAGCTGCCAACTATTTTGTAAGGCTGCAGTATGCTAAAGTCTTCCTTTGCGCCATTAACAATGCCGGGGCCTTGCATGGCAGTTTCGCCGGGCAGCCATTTGCCGGTAGCAAAATCAAGGTTGTAGGTTTCGGCATCCTTTTTCAGACTGATGTGGCAAATGCCATCTTTAATGTTGATGCCTATTGCTTTAATGTTTAAAAGATTGGGCTTCACTGTAAAGTTTTGGTTGAAAGTGCCTTTATCGCTGCCCGAAAGCGGCGCAAGCTTCAGGTTTGCCAAATGAGTATCGAGATTTTTATCGGCCGATGCATTGGCAGGCAACGGTTTTGGCTGCATGGCGGGCAGCAGGTACTTCCACACCAGGTTCAGTTCGCCCTGCATGTCGGGGCTTTCAGATGTAATGGCTATTACGGCATCCTGATCGGGCATTACCACAATGTATTGCCCAAAGGCACCATCGGCACGGAAGGCGTTGTTGCGGCAGCGCCAAAACTGGTAGCAGTAACCCTGCATCCAATCGCTCGAATCTTTTTTGCTTTGCGGCGCGCCGGGTGCCTGGTCTATTTTAGCGGTGGTGGCTTCTTCTACCCAGGCAGCAGGCAATACTTGTTTGCCCTGCCATTTGCCTTTTTGCAGGTAAAGCTGCCCCATTTTGGCCAGCGCTTCGGTTTGCACGCGCAGCCCCCAGCCGCCTGTATTGATGCCTTGTTTGTTCACTTCCCAATCCTGCCCTTTAATGCCCAATGGCTCAAAAAGGCGCGGTTTCAAATAATCAACCTCCTTTTGCCCGGTAACCTTTTGCACAATGGCCGATAGCATAAACGTAGCCAGCGAGTTGTACAAAAATTTAGTACCCGGCTTATTTGCAATAGGTAGCGCCAGGAAGCCTTTCACCCAATCTTCCTGCGTAGATGCGACAGCGAAAGTAGGGTCCTGCTCCTGCCCTACCGACATGGTAAGCAAATCCTTCACCGTCAGCGCGGCCAAATGCGCAGGGATAGTATCAGGCAACTTATCGGGGAAGAACGATACCACTTTATCATTAACCGTTAAGCGTTTTTCGCTCACTGCAAAACCAATTGCCGTAGAAGTGAAGCTTTTGCTGCAGCTGTATAGCGTATGCCTCAGCTTAGCCTCGTAGGGGTTCCACCAGCCCTGTGCCACCACCTTACCGTGGCGCAGCATCATAAAACTATGAAACTCGTGCTTGCTCTGCCCAACAGCTGTTAAAAAGCTATCGATAGCCGCGGCGGGTATGCCTTCGGTTTCGGGCTTACTGGTTGGTAAGGTGCTTTGCGCTTGCGATGTATTTATGGCAAAACATAAAGCAAAGGCGAAAAGCTTTGCAGAGGGCAAGAGGGTATTTTTAGCTGGCATGGGTTGAGATGGTTTATTGATAGGAAAGGTAGGTGTTTTGGGTGGGAAAAGGAAAAGGCATATCACAAATCATCCGCTGTTCCGGGCACTGCCGGTTGAATATTCGCAGGTAGGTTTTGTTTGAGTAAAGATATTACCTCTATAGCGTTGCCACCACCTAACAAAGTATTATCCGGCAGCCGAACTTGGTAGGTACCATCAAGAGCTGCTTGGATGAGGGGAATATCAGAAGTGTAAGGATACCCGGTGCATCTGCTGAAGCAAAGCCTGTTCATACTCGTGAAAGGAAAGAGCGCGCCTAATACCTCGTCTTGCTTAGCAAGCCTAACTACGGTCGAGATATTTTTCAATGAGCGGTCATTTAATACCCTGTTCCAGGCATATTCAACTTCCCTGCCTTCTTCAAAAAAAGCAGCCTGCTCGGTTGGCGAGATAAAAGGGAACTGGCCTGAAAGTTCTTTTATTTTAATATCGTTGCATAACCACCGATCAATTGCGTTAGCTAATTGGATAACATCAGTGGTGCTTCCGTGGGCAAAGCAAACGCCATTTTTCCAAAAGTCGGGCAGTATCAAGGTGTCGTCTTCCGCAGTATAAATTTGCGAAAACTTCGCGCCGTTCTCTACACACGAACCGAAATCGGGGAGAAAATTCTCTTCATCAACCCTCACCTTTAATATAGAACCTATTTGCGCGAACGCACGGTTCAAAGTATCATCGAGTTTTGTGTGTTTTGCTAATTTGATATACATAGTACTTTATCCGTATTGCTCCAAAAAGTCCTCTATACGGTCGTCATCATCCAGGTTCTGAACGGCTTCAGCCAATTTAAGATGCCCCTTGGCAATTGCCAGGGCCGTAAGTGCGGTGCTTATAGTGCTCGTGTCCCAATCGTTATCCAATATCATCGCAACTAAGTCCTGTAACATGGACAAAGCCTTACTGTATACAGGATACAGCGCTTTTGGTAAAGCCGGGTTGCCATCTTTGTGGCGTTGTATCTCTATTAAAGATACCAAACCCAATACATCCCAGGTCACGATCTTATTTTCTTTTGCTATCCGTACCATGTGCGGAACTGCATAGTAAGATGCCGGGCCAAGGTCGCCCTGGTGATGAAGATCCTCCCATAACTCGCGATATACTTCCTCAACCTCTTTGGCATTGGCTGCTTTTTCAAGTTTCCTCAGCGAAATTGAAGCGTCGTAACCCGAAGCTCTATACCCGCCTTCCAATTCGGACCAACGCGGGTCTGCCAGCTCTAAATAGGGCTCGTTTATTTGTTTTTTAGGGAAAAAGTCGCCGAGTTTGAAAGACATGTTAATAAGGTTTGTTAAAGATAAACATTGTTACCCAATTCTTAACCTATGGCATTTAATCCCCATACTGCCTGCCTGCAACTGTAAGTAACCGCACCAGAAAAGTTCCGTCCAATATATGCCCACTGAATGTGAATGCCAACGGTGTTTGGGAAGGGCGGGCCCTAAGTGCCCGCTCTCTGCATTTAACAGTCATTAAAACCCATACATCCCACCCGAAACGGAAATTTGTTCGCCGGTTATCCAGGCGGCATCATCCGATGCCAGGAAAACTGCGGCTTTGGCAATATCTTCTGGTTGACCGCGGCGGCCGAGCGGCGTATTTGCAATAAACATTTTTTCGTATTCGCTGCCTACGGTAACGCCTGCGCTGCGTGCGCCTTCGGTATCGGTAGCACCGGGTAAAATAGAATTGATACGCACGTTTTTGGTGCCCAGTTCTTTGGATAAAGCAATGGTGAAAGCATCCAATGCCGCCTTGGTTGATGAGTACAAAGAGGCATTGGGCAGCGGGTATTTACTGGCTCCCGAACTGATATTGATAATGTTGCCGCCATTAGCGCCAAACAGCTTCAGCGCTGCCTGTATGGTTAATATAGGCCCCAATACGTTCACATTAAAGCTTTGGTGAAAAGCTTCTACAGATATCATTTCGATAGGTGCGTAGCCTTGCGATACGGCATTATTCACCAAAATATCCAGCGAGCCGAAAGCCGCTACGGTTTCTTCGAATAGCCTTGTTACGTCGGCCTCTTTTGATACATCGGCTTGTACGGCAATGGCTGTGCCGCCGTTTTCTGTAATCTCCTTTACAACTTTATCTGCGCCTGCTTTGCTCGAGGCATAGTTCACTACCACCTTAGCGCCCGCTGCTGCAAAGTATTTTGCTATGGCGGCACCTATTCCTTTTGAAGCACCGGTAACTACCGCTACTTTGTTTTCTAACTTTTTCATGTTTTTCAATTAATTATTTCGACAAATACGTCATCCCACCATCTACCAATAGCTCGGCACCCAGCATAAACGAAGAATCGTCCGAGGCCAAAAAAACCGCCGTTTTACCAATATCTGAGGGTTGGCCAATCCTGCCTATCGGCATTACGCTGGCGAAATGTTGCTTTAATCCATCGATCTGTTCGGCGGGAACGAACTTGTCGAAGGCAGGCGTATCGGTGGTTCCGGGTGTAATTACATTCGCACGGATCTTCCTGTCCAGTAGGTCGCTGGAAAATCCTTTGGCCAAATAGATAACCGCAGCTTTGGCTGCGCCATACAGCGTGAAAGATGCATAGGCACGGTGCGCTGCGTTTGAGCCGATAAGGATGATAGATGCACCATCATTCATGTATGGCAAGGCTTTTTGCACGGTGAAGTAAACACTCTTGAGGTTCAGGTCCATGGTTTGGTTGTAGTCTGCCTCGCTGATGGTTGCTACCGTTCCAATGGTTCCGGCACCCGCGTTGGCCACTAATACATCTATCTTACCAAATTTTTCTGATGCCTCTTTAAACACGCGTTCCAGATCAGCATTGTTGGTCACATCAGCATTAATGCCAATGAAGCTGTCTCCTAATCGTGCTGAGGCGCTGTCTAACGTTACCTGGTTCCTACCTACAATGGCTCCTGATGCGCCTTCGTTTTTTAATGCTTCTGCAATACCGAAGCCGATACCGCTATTGCCACCGGTTATAACGGCTACTTTGTTTTTTAATTTGCTCATTACTTTTTCATTTAAGATTTCGTGGGCAAAGCTATAGTACTAAAGTTATTTTTAGTAACTTAGTACCGAAAAGTAATGGTAACACAGATGTAACTAAGTATCATGGCAACGTGTAAAATAACTGAGTTCCACCAGGAACAGAAAAAAAGGATGCGGTCGGTTCAGGATGCGATGGATGCCCTGAACGGGAAATGGAAGATCGCGATCATCTCATCGATATGCTGCTACGGCAAACGGCGGTTCTCTGATATTTTGAATGATGTGGAAGGGGTATCTAACCGGATGCTGAGTAAAGAACTGAAGGAACTGGAAATAAATGAGCTGATCACGCGCACGGTTCTACCGACCCAACCCGTAACGGTAGAATATCAACTTACCGAACACGGCAATACGTTGCAAACCATCATTACCGAACTTTCGGACTGGGGCGTAGTGCACCGGAAAAAGATAGCAGGGAGATAATTTGCTTATTGGGTAACGCGCGGCACGCGCGCACCAGCGATAATAAAATAGCGGTTGGATAATGTATACTAACATACAATCAAATGAAAACTGGGTGTTCTTTCGCTCGGTGATCGACGGAGAAGAACTTCTGATAGATGGCTTGAATATTTGGGGCACGAATGGAAAGATCTTAGGAAGTCGGTAAGGGTGCAAGACCCTCTTTACCAACAATGGCACGAAATGGGCATTTTTGAAATTACTGACGGACAAACCCTCGTCCGCTTTGCCGCAGGCGAGTTCTCCAATATGGTTTGGGGGATATACCTGCCTGCTTGACAAAAATTCCTATAAAAACCTTTTCGAGTTCCTTTAATAAATTACTAATTTAATTAGCAAATAGGCGATTTTATTGTACCTTTACTTGCATGAGGAGCAAGCTATTCCACGAAAAACCTACCAACGCCCAAACAAGTACCGGCCGCTGGCTGCGCATATTGCCCGATACAGGCGAGGGCTATGCTTTGTACGATGCCATGCAGGAGGCTAATGTTGGCCGCATATTGTTCGATGCGGATGACAACTGGATATATGATGGCACTGTGCTTGATGTTTATGAGCAGGAAGAAGTAGCAGGCATTATTGGCGGGCACCAAAAAGAAATGGACCAATTGCTGAAAACGCTATGAAAAAGAACATTGACTACGAACTAACCGTTGCCGAGAAGCAAACGCTGAAGCAGCAGAAGGTGAGCCAAAAAATGCTGCGCGATTACGCGCCTGATGAGATAGCTGCCATGCTTGCTGCCTCGCCGCAACGCAGTAAAGAGTTGCATGCCCTTGCGGAATTCCAAAGCATTCCATCTTTAGGCATCGGCTTTGCCAAAGAGTTGATGGCACAAGGCTATTATTCGCTGGATGAATTGAAAGGCCGATCTCCGGTAGAACTTTTTGATGCCTACGAAAAGCACTGCAACTGCTGGGCCGATCCATGTGTAGAAGATTCGTACCGTTTGCTTACCCACTACATTGAACACCGCGACGAAAGTAAACGCTGGTGGAATTTCACCGCCGAACGAAAGGCCTACCGCGAAAAATACGGCTTTCCGCCCGATCGCCCCACCCGTGCCTGGCACGAAACCGGGCTGTTTCCAAAAATGGAATCGTATAAAGAGAAGTTGGAGGGGAAGTGATCATTAGTCATTGCTTAATGTTCTGAAACGCTTCGTTAGCTGAGGCAATGATATATGTTCAGCCTGTGGATGTTCATTTCTTTTGGCAGCAAAAGAAACGAACCAAAGAAAACTGCCGGCTGCGCCCTGTTCTATGAAAGGCAATGCCTAAGCAGGGCCTGTGGTTACCGAACAGGCCAATGCCGGTTTTTATTGTCTTCGACAGGTTCCGTGCGAGAGTTATTTTAAATTACTCTCCACCGCTGGTGCGCGCGTGCCGCGCGTTCCCTTGCAAGCTATCCAAGCCACCCCCACCCGCCTTTTAAACAAAGCACCTTACGCCTTTTAAACAAAATTAGCGGGGCTGTTTACACCGATTTTTGTGTCATCAAATACCATAAGAGATGAACACAAATTCAGATAACGGAAAATTAGTTTTAGTAACAGGCGGTTCGGGCTTTATTGCCGTACACTGCATTATTCAATTGTTAAATGCAGGCTACCGCGTAAGGGCTACCCTGCGTTCGTTAGATAAGGCAGCTAATGTACATGCCATGCTGGCCGAAGGTGGCGCCAACGCTGGCGATAAACTCAGCTTTATAAAAGCCGACCTGTCAGCAGATCATAACTGGGCCGAAGCCGTAAAAGGCTGCGAATATGTACTGCATGTAGCCTCGCCCACTCCTAAACTCAACTTTAAACACGAAGACGAAATGATCGTCCCCGCCCGCGAGGGTGTGCTGCGGGTATTGCGTGCGGCCCGCGATGGCGGTGTAAAACGGGTGGTACTAACATCGGCCATAGGTGCAATAGTTTACGGGCACCCCGACCAAACCGCGCCTTACGACGAAAGTTATTGGAGCAATACCGAAAAAGCCCCTGCCTATCAGAAATCGAAAACACTGGCCGAAAAGGCCGCCTGGGAATTTATACAACGCGAAGGCGGTGCGCTTGAATTAAGCGCGGTTAACCCCACAGGCGTAATGGGGCCGGTGCTGGGTGCCGAGTATTCGCACTCTATAAACGTGATAAAAAACCTGTTAACCGGTAAAATGGCAGGCAGCCCTAAAATAAACTCCTTCTTTGTGGACGTGCGCGATGTAGCAAGCCTGCACCTGCTGGCCATGACCAGCCCCATAGCCAATGGCGAACGCTATATAGCTACCGCGGGCGAAAGCATCTGGATGGTTGAGGTAGCTAAAATATTAAAAGATAACCTTGGCGAGGCCGGCGCAAAAGTAAGCGTAAAGCAACTGCCCAATACCCTGCTGCGCGTTGCCGCCCTTACCGACCCCATGGTAAAAAGCATGCTGCCGCTATTGAGTAAACACATGAATACCACCAGCGCCAAAGCCATTGATACACTAGGCTGGAAACCGCGCAGCACCAAAGAGGCCATACTTGCAACGGCAGAAAGCCTCATCAGGTTAAATTTATTGTAAATTGCGTTATGGAGATAGCCGAAGTGTTTGTATCCTGCAAAAAAGAGATCCATTACAGCCGCGAGCTTACCCTGCCTTTCCCGGTGCTGCTGCGCGTACTATCTGGTGAGGTGCGCATTTCCGCTGCCGACCGTAGTTTCAGGTTCCGGGCGGGCGATACGGTATTGTTCCCGCGCGACCAGCTGGGCCGCATGAGTAAGCTGCCCCTCAACGGCGAACCCTGCCTGGCCATATCCGTTATTTTCCGCCAGGATAGGCTAAAGCGCTTTTATACCAATGAGCGGCCGATGGCACCACGCAGTAACCTGCCTGTTATATTTACCGAGAATATGCTGCTGCAGAGTTTGTTTAATTCGGTGCAGCCCTACTTCGATTTAAATGATGCTTTGCCCGCCGATATTGCCGCCTTTAAGGTAGAAGAAGCGATAAGAGTACTACGCACTATTAACCCGGCAGCCGATGGGTTGTTAGGGTATTTTGAAGCACCCGGCAAACTGGACCTGGCAGCTTTTATGGAGCAGAATTTCAGGTTTAACCTGCCGTTGGAGAAGTTTGGGTACCTCACAGGCAGAAGCCTCACCACCTTCAAAAAGGATTTTAAACAAGCCTTTAACCAAACACCCGGGCGATGGCTAACCAATAAACGGTTAGAACTGGCGCATTACCAGATTGCCGAGCACAAACGCAAACCATCCGAAGTTTATTTAGACAGCGGCTTTGAAGACCTTTCGCATTTTTCTTTCGCCTTTAAAAAGCGCTTTGGATATAACCCTACAGAACTGGTTTGACACGAACGCGGCACAAACGCACGAGCGCCAAGCTACGCTGGTGCGCGCGTGCCGCGCGTTCCAAAACAGCTATTACAGCATCTTTATCTTCAGCACATAATTACCTGCTGTAATAAACATTTCTTTAGTGTTGTAAGCTATCTCGCAGTTAGAGGTATCAATATTGATCTTCACACGGCCAAGGGGTACACCTTTACTATCAAAAACCCACACGCCGCCGGGGCCGGTAGCGTAAACGTGGCCTGCCGGGTCAATCTTTACGCCGTCGGATGAACGGGGTGCTTTTTTGAATTCGGCACGCCCATCGTAAAATACATGCCCGTTGGTTAGCTTGCCATTTTTATCAATGTCGTACTTGTACCAAAAAGGCTTGTTAGTATCCGAATTAGCAATGATGAGGCTGCGCCCGTAGGGGAACAAGGCAATACCGTTAGGGCGCGATATCGAATCTACCAGCAGCGTTACTACGCCGTTTTTACTTACACGGTATACCCCTTGGTAGGGTGCATCTTTTTTAATGCCTTCCACCAGGCCATAGGGCGGGTCGGTAAAATAAATATCGCCGTTTTTGGCAACTGCCAAATCGTTAGGGCTATCAAAGCGTTTGTCCTGATAGCCTTTGGCCAATACTTTAAACTTCGCCTTTGGTGCATTAATGGGGGCATCCATCACGGCCAGCACGCGTTCACCATCTTGGCAGAGTAGCAAGCGCCCATCGTTGGTTAAGGCCAAACCATTAGAACCCTTCTCCCCTGCCCTTGGCGCTGTACCCAAATACCCCGAAGGCTCCAAATAAAGCGCCTGGCCTTTGGCAGCCGTCCACTGGTATACTTTGTTATTGGGTACGTCAGAAAACAGTAGCATCTTTTTGCCGGGTACCCAAACCGGCCCCTCGGCCCATTTAAAGCCTTTGGCAATAACCTCCGCACGCGCATCCACGCTAAAAAGTTTCTTCATCTCAGGGCGGAATACCTCTATTGAGCCTGTTGGCATATCGGCAGTTTTAACCTTTTTGGGTTGCGAAAAGGCAATTATGGGCAATATAAGCAAGGCGGGCACAAGACATTTGGCAAATTTTGAGCAAAACATAGGTATAATTGTTTATGCTAATGTAGGCAATCAGCACCATTTATCAAGGCGCTATCAAAGCCATCTGCAACCTTAATTAGAAAAGGCGCTGTCGGTAATGTTTTGGATCACCTGGTCGAGTTCTTTTGCCGACAGTTGTATGTAACCGGTAATTTCCGCTATTTCTTTATTATTGGGGTTTGTATCGTGCAGCAGGTTTACCAGCCCCATTATACGCGATAGCGGCGCACGCACAATGTGCGATTGCATCCAGCTTATTTCGCGCAGCTTTTTGTTCTGCGCCTCTATTTCGGCTACTTGCCGGTTGCGTTCGGTAACATCCAACACCAGGGCCAACCTCGCAGGGCGCTCGTGGTATTGCAGTGCGCTGCTTACAATTTCTACCTGTATGGCCTCGCCATTCTTCTTTAGATGGGTAAACACACCCGGGCGAAACAAGTGGTTATGCAGCCGGCGCTCTTCAACGGCGCGGTTGAGGCGATCTACCTCACCGGCAGGGCGTATTTCTCGCAGCGTCATGCTTAAAAATTCTTCGCGGCTATAGCCGTATTGTTTAATAGCAGCGCTGTTTATATCCATAAAAGCCAGTGTATCGGCATCAAACACAAACATGGGCAACGGGTTCATGTGAAAAAGTTCACCGTACCGCTGGCCCGAGGCCGCCAGTTCTTCGGCTTGCTCCTGTAGTTTCAGTTGAGCGCGTTTTTGTATGTCGATATCCTGTACCGTACCATAAACCTGTGTACAAACACCTCCGTCAAACTTGCCCTCGCCCAAAATACTTACCCAAATCATTTTTCCGCCGCCGGTGCGCACCTCTATTTCAATATTAAAAGGGTCACCTCCATTTATAACATCGTCAATAGAGCCGTTTATTTTATTAAGCGACTCGGGGCCGCAAAATATATCTGCCATATGCCATTGCATATCATAATCGGGCGCTACCTCCAGCAGTTCGCGCGTTATGTCCGACCAAAAAACATTTCCCGTTTGCGGGTAAAGGGCCCAGCTACCTATATGGGCCAGTTCGTTGGTTTTATGCAATAGTTCTTCCAACTGCTTTTTCTCTGTAATATCTCTTGCTATGCAAAAGTGTATACCTTCTTCGGGAGATTTACGAACGCTCCATGCCAGGTTAATAACCGAGCCATCTTTTTTTATATACCTGTTCTCGAACGAATGTGTGTCTATCTCTGCCTCAATAAAGCGTTTCATTCGGTGGCGGCTTACCTCCCGATCGGCCGGGTGAATAAGTTCGTCTATCGTTTTCTGAACAAACTCATCTTCTGTATAGCCCAAAATGTTGCGCACAGCCGGGTTAACCCACCTGAAACGCCTGTTGGTACCAACCGTACAAACAATATCGGGCACGCTCTCAAAAAGCCTCTGCAATTCTTCTTCGGCCTGTTTGCCCGCCGTAATATCATAGCAAATAGCAATGTGCCTGTAGGGCTTGCCATCGGGGTTCAGGAAGGGTACAATAGTGGTTGTTACCCAGTAAAAGCTTTTATCTTTTGCCCGGTTGCGTATATCGCCCCGCCATATTTTACCCATGGCCAGGTTATGCCTTATGTTCTTTAAAAAAGCTTTTGGGTAATGGTTATAAATAAGCAGTTGATGATCCATCCCCAACACCTCCTCGCGCGAATAGCCCGATATGCGGCAGAAATAATCATTAACGTGCGTAATACTACCAAAGCGGTCGGTTACCACAACAATAGCGGCTTCGTCGAGCGCGTACTGGTAGGCCGATAGCTCCTGCATCATGCCATCCAGTTTTGTTTCGGATAGTTTGGTTTCGATTACATCATGAAAATTCAATACAATGGCCCGTATACCGGGTTCATCCAGCCAGTTGGTAAATATGCAATCGAGATGTATGAAGTGCCCATCAGCATGTTGGCACCTAAAATGGCATTGGCGCGACTGCCCCGGAAAAAGCATCAGATCGTTGAGCACGGCCTTTACATGTGCCAGGTCTTCGGGGTGCACGGTTTCATAAACGGTGAGCACAGCGCGCTGGGTATCTTTAAAACCGGTAATGCGTGCAGCCGAGGGGCTGCGGTAAATAAAATTAAGCCTGCTATCAAACAAACTAATGCCCGAATGGCTATGCTCAATCAATTGCCTGAAAAGGCTTTCGTTGTAGAGAAAAGGGCTATCGGCATCTGAGGCGTTACCGGGCTTGTATCCGCCCGAAAGGCTTTGGCCAAGCAGCGCGTACGAATCGCCTTCCCCGTTTGTGGTTATAAGTTGCAATTTCACCAGCACCATTTCGCCACCGCGGGCCAATTGCCACTCTGCTTGGTAAAATGGCCTCGAATGTGTTGAAAGTAAAGCTTGGGCTAATTGCGATTGGCTGAAAAGTATATCGGCAGGCATCCCCAGCACTTCGGCAGGTTCAAAACCAAAAAAACGAGCGGCACCGGTATTCCAGTTAATAACCTCTCCTTGTTGGTTCAATAAACAGATAGCACAATCGGTTAAATGCTCACAAAGCACTTCCAATAGTGGATTGTGCAATAAAGGTTTAGCCATAGTAATATAAGCTGCACTCCAAACGAATACATTAAAAAATCAGGTTATGCAAGATAGCGCAAGGTTTTTAAAATTGAAAATTTTTGGTTTATTTCTGTTGGCCTTGCATGCCACTACCATTGTTAACCTGGCAGGGCATTCAACCTAATTGCTACCGCCGTTGATTGCGGCCTGCCCGGCGGCACTACTCGGGTAATACAGTTTCTACGTGCTGCACAATTCGCCCTACGGCTTCATCAAGCTGCTGAACAGATAGCCCCATGTAATCGAGCAATTCGGCTTGCTCGGCAGTTAGCCCGGTTTGCTTAATAAGCATGGTTAAGCCAATAATGTTGGCCAGCGGAACTCTCACCACGTGCGAATGCTCATAAGCAATTTGGTGCAGCTTTTTATTCTGGAGTTTAATGGCGTGTGTATAGTTAACCTGCTCGGTTATATCGGTTGTTATAATAAGCCTTGCTTTTTTTCCATTAAACAAAATATCCCTGCGCCTAACCTCTACATGCAATGGGGTGCCATCTTTACATACATGCATGGTGGTATATACCGGCGTAAACTCGGGCGATACCCGGGCGACCCTCAAAATTCGGGCAGCTGTCCTTGCAAATGAATATCCTGCAGTTTCATCTGCAAAAACTCTTCCTCGGTATACCCATAAGCATTCAGCGCTGCATTGTTCACCTGCAAAAAGGCCAGGCTTTCACTGTCTAATATCCATTTAGGCAGCGGGCTCTGAAAAAACAGCGTGCGGTAATGCGCTTCCGACTCTTTAAGTAACTCGCTGCTTACCTGTTTCTCGTGCCATTCTTTTTGCAGGTTGCGGTAAAGGGAATTTTCTTTCACCATTGTTCGCTCCAGCCCGGTTAGCAATTGCCTGATGAGTATAACAACCACCAGGTCCATAAAAACAAAGTTGACCGAATAAATAAGCCAATGGTTAAGGGATACATTTTTGAAAAGTTCGGGCAGGTTAAAGGGCCTGAGCCAAATAACAAGGGCAAAAAAGCTGCATATAGCAAAGTTTAAGGCTACAGTGCCGTATGCCAACCGGCTGGAGAACTGAAGGGCCACGTATATACTTAAGGGGAACAGGTAAATGCAGCCCATGGTGAACGAACCCATAAAAGCCATGGCCACTATGGCGAAACACACTATTACCCCCGCTATAAACATTTTACGCAAGTGGATGCTGATTTTGGTTGTGGTAGCAAAAAACGCAACCGAACCAAGCGCAAAAAAGTTCACGGCTACAATGTAGGTATGCCCCTCCTGCAACTCCAGTATAACACTCGGTATCAGCGCAAATAAACTAACCGGCAAGGCAAAAAATATGGCAGTTGTAAACAGCCTGTTCTGCCAGTAGCTCAGGTCGCGTTGCCCGCTTACTGTATCTTGCAGTATCCGTTTTCCAACGAAAGCGGTATAGTAGTTTCGGAATTGATTGCGGAAAGAAAAAGTCATTTGTATCGGCAGAAATTTGTAAGAGAAACAGAAAAGGCATGGTGCATCAAAACAATGAAATGCAGCTTTAGTAAGCAGCCATCATTCATTTTAATCAAGCCGATTCATCGGCAGACGTTTTCCTTAGGGGAATCAATTATACGTATAATTACGTGTATTTTTGCTTATTATTTAACCTCCAATTTTCTTCCCTTCCGCAATTAAGCATTCTGATAATTTTAGAGCGGCTTTTTTGCGGTAGGCTTCCAATGGCCAGGTAATGGTACCAAACCTCGCCATACCATCGGCTTTTATCTCAACAGCCACCAGTTCGGGATGATCGAATATCGAGGAGGCCATTAGCACCGTTGCCCACTTGCCGCTGCTTACTAATTGCAATAAGGTATTAATGTCGTTTACCTCCATTCGCACATCAGGCGTTACGCCCTGCTTTGTCAACGCACTATCCAGATAGTTGCGAATACTATACCCTGCCGATGGCAACAATAAATGCATGCCTTGAAGCAGTTTTATACTAATGTGCCTTTTACTTGCCAACGGATGATCGCGGTGTACAATTAAGGAAAGCCGCGACAAAAACAGCTCTTCGGTAATATAACTCCCGCTGCTATCTCCCCGGAAAAACGACAACATCATATCCAGCTTACCCTCGTTGAGTTTGTGAAGCAATTCTTCAGTAGTCCCAAACCCAATCTGTAATTGAATAGCGGGGTACTGTTCTGCAAAGCCAATTACTGCTTTTGTAAGCAGGTTGGTAAGCCCATAAGTAACACCTACCGCCAGCGTACCGGTGTGCAGGTTCATCATATCTTTAAGCATATCGCGGCCATCTTCGGCATCCTTCAGGGTTTTGCGGGCGTAGGGCAAAAAGGTTTTGCCCGCTTCGGTAAGCCTCACACGCTTGGCTATACGATCAAACAGCGGCAGGCGCAGTTCATCTTCCAGTTGTTTTATTTGTTGCGAAAGGGTGCTCTGGGTAATGAAAAGCTGTGCGGCGGCATCGGTAAAGTTTTGCAGTTCGGCTGCTTTTACAAAGTATTTCAGTTGGCGGAGTTCCATAACTAAAGATAGTCATTAATCGGTTTTACCGATGAACTATATCGAAAAAATGAGTTTAGACGATTACCAAATAACCACCACCTTTGAAATATCAAAACAAACAAAGCCATGGAAATTAAACAAACATCAGAAAACGCCCTTTCGCACTCTACCGTAAAAGCTATCATCAACGCACCTATCGAAAAAGTAAACATCGCCGACTGGCTGTTCAATCTTCCCGATGCCGAATACCAGGCCTGCTCTACGGCACATATCGCCGCCGGCTTTACCCGCACACCGGATGGCCAACCCATGTCTATAAACGTGGAAACTATTGGTACCGCACTCATCATACAGCACTACGTAGCCACCGAGTACCGTGCCGATTACTGCCGCATGTTATCGGTATCAGACGCCATCACCGCCAACGGCCGCAGCAAAGTGCAGGTGCTATGGGAACTAAAAGCCACCAAAATAGACGATAACACCTGCGAGTACACCAACGAGATACACGCCACCGCTACGCCAGAGTTTTTAGAGCATATTAAAGCCCACAACATTACCCTGGCACAAGCCGCCCACGACCGCCAGGAAGCATCTGACGCGCACAACCACGAAGAAACGCCGCTATTTGCCAAAAGCATTGAGAAGAAAGCGTTGACCGGGGAGTATGGGATATAAGTAAAGCACGGTCGCCCGATGTAAAAAGAATGCCCTGATCTTTATCGATCGGGGCTTTTTTATTTGCCGGGCCACAACTCCTCCAATTCAATTTAGCACTCACCCGCAATAATTATGATACACCTTTTGCGGCTACGCCCTTTTTACTATTAGAACATTTATTTAACTTTAAAAGTTCTAAAATTATTGCACTGTTTTTCCCTAATTGAAGATATGACTAATAATAAAGGCCTTACCCCTGGCCAACTATTAACCATTTTACAAAACTCTACCGATGCTACTGCCATTTACAGCAATGCAGATCTTACCATTGCATTTGTAAACCAGGCCATGCTGAAGATATGGGGGAAAGATGCTACCGTGAACGGCTTACGATTTGAAGATGCTTTGCCGGAAATGACCGGGCAGCCATTTACTCAATTGCTAAAGAACGTTTGGGCCACCGGGCAGACCTATGAGGCCAAGGGCACGCCTGCGCAAATAATGGTAGACGGCCACTTGCAAACCTTTTATTTCGATTTCACATACCGCCCAATGCTCGACGATGAGGGCAAAACCTACGCCCTTTTGCATACCGCTGTAGAGGTGAGTGCGCGTATAGCTTTGCAGCAGGCCGAGCGCCGTTTACAGCAACTGGTATCAAGTTCGCCGGTGGGTATGTGTATTATAGACGGGCAAGACCTGGTTATAGAGACCGCCAATGAACAAATGCTGGTAATATGGGGGCGCACCCGCGAAGAAGTGATTGGCAAAAAGCTGATGGATGTTTTCCCTGATCTGGAGGGGCAGCCTTTTCCGCAATTACTGCGCGATGTGCTGAACACCGGGCGTTCACTGGCCATTAAGGAAACACCGGCTGATATTGCCGGCACCGACGGCAGTCCCCGCAAAATTTATATCGACCTGGGTTACGAGCCGCTCGAGGACTCCCAGGGCAATATAACTTCTATACTTGCCACCGTAACAGATATAACCGCCATTGTGGAAAACCGCAAGTTACTGGAAGCAAGCGAAGCGTTATTAAAAGACCTTAACGAAGAACTGGCCGCCGCCAACGAAGAATATATGGCCACCAACGATGAGTTGCAGGCCCTGAACGAGGAATATACATCTGTAAATGAAGAACTAACTGCAGCCAATGAACAATTGGACGAGATAGGCCGCGAACTGCAAAACGCTAATCAAAAACTTAATGCATCAAATGCCGGGCTGCGGCTGGAAAACGAAGTGCTGCTTTTAAGCGAGGCCAGGGCGCTCGCGCTTTTTGCCGATGCACCGGTTGCCATAGGCCTGCTAACAGGGCACAGCCTGGTAGTAGAATCGGCCAACGGTAAGTTACTGGAACTTTGGGGTAAAACGGCCAGGGTTATAGGCCTGCCCCTGGCACAAGCCCTGCCCGAATTGGAAGGCCAGCCTTTTTTAGATTTATTGCAGGATGTGCTGACCGACGGAAAACCTTACTATGGAGATGAAGCCAAAGCGTTAATTGAGCAAAACGGCGAATTGGTAAGCATATATTTCAATTTGTTTACCAGCCCGTGAAAGATGAGAACGGGCAAACTGTATCGGTAATGATCGTGGCTACGGATGTGAGCAGCCAGGTTGAGGCACGGCAGGATGTTTTAGAGGCGAACAAGCGCTTAAGTCTTGCACTGGAAGCGGGGCAATTAGGCTCTTATGAGCTCGATATCACATCGGGACGAATGACCTGCAGCGATCAGTGTAAAAAGAATTTTGGTTTGGCTGCGAACGCTCCGCTCGATTTCCCCGACCTGATAGAAGCCATTGTACCCGAATACCGCAATTACGTGCAGGAGCAGATCAATGCCGCACTTAAAAACGACAGCGTATACACAGCTGAATACCAAATCACCTGGCCCGATGGCTCACGGCATTGGATACTGGCATCGGGCAGGCCTCGCTACGATGCGGAAAACCAACCCGTTAAAATGGCAGGCGTAACGCAAAACATTACCGAACGTAAGGGTTTTGAGCAGCGAAAAGATGATTTCCTGAGTATTGCCAGCCACGAACTAAAAACTCCTATAACCAGCCTGAAAGCTAATTTACAGCTAATGGAACGGTTGAAAGATAAGCCGGAGAGTCCGCTCTTGCCTAAACTCATCGAAACATCTAACCGCAGCATGGCCAAAATAACCACTTTGGTGGATGACCTGTTGAATATTAACCGTTTCAGCGAGGGCAAGTTGAAATTACAAAAAGAATGGTTCACCATTTGGGAAATGCTGGACGTTTGCTGCAATCACATACGCATAGAGCAGAAGCACGAATTGGTAGTGCAGGGCGACAAGAGCCTGCAAATTTATGCCGACGAACACCGTATAGACCAGGTGGTGGTAAACTTTGTGAACAACGCAGTAAAATATGCGCCGGCATCTAAAACTATTTGGATGATCATTGATGAGCTGGAAACCGAAGTAAAAATATCGGTAAAAGATACCGGCCCTGGCATACCCGCCGAACAATTGCCGCACCTGTTCGACCGTTACTGGCGGGCAGACCACTCGGGTAAAAATTATTCGGGCCTTGGGTTAGGCCTGTTCATTTGCGCCGAGATCATCAACCGGCATGGCGGCCGCATCGGCGCCGATAGCGAATTGGGTAAGGGCAGCACTTTTTGGTTTACCGTACCCAAGGTTTAGATCAAGAATACCGCCATATAGTACATAAAAGCGAGTATCTGTCTTTTAGATATAATTATTGTCCAGCGAAGGGTATAAAATAAGAAAAGCCTTTGATCTTTCGATTAAAGGCTTTCTTTTCGTGGTACCAACTGGGATCGAACCAGTGACACATGGATTTTCAGTCCATTGCTCTACCATCTGAGCTATGGTACCGCGTTCCGTTTAAGGTTTGCAAATGTAGCGTTTTTTCGGTTACTGTAAAGTTTTTTTTGAATTTAGTTTTCATCCTCGCCAAAAATCGCCCTCCTCTGCCTGAAATTCAGCCGATTAATTTTTCAATTATTTTCGCCACACCACTTAATTCAGCACAATAGTGGTTACCGAACGGGGCTTAACCACTATGCCGTTGCTTATTTTTTGTACCGATGAGGGTTTCAAATCTTCTTCGGGGGCTGCCGAAGTGGTATAAGTGCGGTACTTGCGGATGCTTTTAAAGTTTTTGAGGGCAAGGTTGACGGGCATTGCCTCATCGGTGTAGTTAACAGCCACTATTACCAGTTTATCCTTTCCGCCGTTAAAAGCCGAAAGCATCAGCTGCTGCCCGGCCTTTACATCGTCCATATTATCGCTGCGCTGCATGTTGAGCCTTTTCATGCCCGGGCGTATAAAGCGGCTGTAGTTGCCCATTGCCCACAGGTTTTTAGTGATGCTGAAGTCGCCGTCGGTATGTTGTTCGTTCGGTTTAAGGGCGATGAGGTAATAGCGCGTATCCCATTCGGCGCTGCCGGGTTCGTAACTGTTCCACAGTTGCCAGGCGGTAGCATTGCCTATGGTAAGGTCGCGGTTGATAATTTTAGCTAAGAACAGGGCGCAATCCATTTGGCTGCGTTTGGCTTTTGTGCCTTCGCGGAAACCATCGCCCAGCATCGAATATTCCGACTGCCAATACTTCACGCCGTATTTAGCGGCTGTATCTGACAAATGCCTGCGGGTAGCCACCATAGCGCTGTCGCCACTATCGGTAAAGTAGCTGTGCCCGGCAATAATGCGCGGCACGGTTTTAAGTTTTGCAAAACTCAGTTTGCTGCTATCGGTAAAAAAGTTTTGTATTTGCCGCGAGGTTGCGGTTTTTCCGCCATACAAATAGTTGAGCATACCCGCCTCGGTGGTTAATATTTGCGTGCTGAGTTTCGCTTTCTGCAAAGCGGCATCTAAGGTTTCAACGGCATGGTGTATCTCAGCATTGGCCCAGGCGCTCCCCTCCTGCGATGCCTGGCCCTTTTTGTTGTACCAGTCCCATTGCGGTTCGTTCACAGGGCTGATGTAGTTAAAATGCAGCCCTTCGCCATCGAAATGCTTTATCACTTCGACCAGGAATGCAGCGTAGGCTTCATAAGCTTCGGGCTTGAGGTTGCTGCGGTAGTCTTTAACGGTTTTATAGCCCAAGCCATTTTGCGTGAACTGCACCGGCGGCGAGTTCACAAAGGCTATGAGGTTTTCAACGCCGTAGTCCTTAGCCTTGCGCAGGAACCATTGGTAGCCGCTTTGCTTGCTCCAGTCGTATTTGCCGTCGGCACTTAAAAAGCATTCGGTGCGTTTGCGGAAATCTTTAATACCGCTGCTATCGCCCTGCTCTGCGGTGCCTGCGCCTATATTAAAACGCCATGCGGAAAGGCCTATGCCTTTAGGTGCGCCGGTGTCATCGAACGCTCTACTGAACATCAATTCGGCTATTTTCTCTTTCTTGCTTTGAGGCCAGTATTTACCTATCCCCTCCGAAAACCAGCAACCCGAGGCACCGATGTTCTCGATAGTTTGGGCGGTGTTATTGGCATCAACGGTAATGGTTAAGGCTGCCTGTGGCTTTGTTTGGGCGAACGACTCCTGTGCAAATGCCAAAAAGCCGGTAAACAATAGAGCAAGCTTAATGTATCGGGGGAAGCGGATATTCATAGGCGTAAATTTAAACTTTTTGCCTGTAGGGCATTGTAACTAACCTGTTGAAATAAAGTGTAGAATTTAACGGCTTTATCAAAATATTAAGCGATATTGTATTATTGTAAAATATAAAATGCATTTACAAGCTTAATGATTGAATTTTTGTAGATTCATCCTTACCAATTATCCCCCAAAATGAAACCGCAGTTATTAAAAGTATCTACCAATTTGGTGCAATCGTTCAATGCACGGCGCGATACCCGGCCCAACGTGAACGGGCATTGGCATTACCACCCCGAAGTGGAGCTGATATACCTGAAACAGGGCAGCGGTACACAGTTCGTTGGCGACCATATCTCGCATTTCAGCGATGGCGATGTGGTATTGGTAGGCGCTAACCTGCCCCACTACTGGCAATTCGACGAGCAATACGAGAACGATGAAGCCAGCGCCGATGTGAGCGTAGTACACTTCACTGAAGATTTTTGGGGGCCACAGTTCCTCTCCTTGCCCGAAAACAAGGATATTAAAAACCTGCTGAACAGGGCAAGGCGGGGACTACAACCGATAGGGGCCAGCGTGCCTAAAATTGGCGAAATGGTGGAACAAATAACCCGGGCCGAAGGCAGCCGCAAAATTATACTGCTGATGGAGGTATTAATGGCCATAGCCGCTGCCGAAGAAACCAAGGTACTGGCATCGCTTGGCTTTCAGCATAACTTCCAGGAATCGGAGAAGGACCGCATCAACGCCATTTATAATTACTCTATCGAGAATTTTAAAAAGAAGATAACGCTGGAGGAGATAGCTTCGGTGGCCAATATCAGCCCCAACTCGTTCTGCAAGTTTTTTAAATCGCGCAGCAAAAAAACCTACTCGCGCTTTATAAACGAGATACGAGTAGGCAGCGCCTGCAAACTACTCATCAATAACCAAATGAACGTGAAGGAGATATGTTACGAAAGCGGCTTTTACAACTTCGCCAGTTTTCATAAGTATTTTAAAGAGATAACGGGTAAAAGCCCGCTGAGTTATCAGAAATGTTATGTGAAGAAATAGGTTACGTCTTTGAAGGGCATCCGTGTGCCGCAGGGTCCTTTTGCAAAGAGACCCTGCGGGGACGGAAAAGCCAGCGCCGATGTGAGCGTAGTACACTTCACAGAAGATTTTTGGGGGGCGCAATTTCTTTCCCTGCCCGAAAACAAGGGAATTAAAAACCTACTGAACAGAGCACGGAGGGGCTTACAACCTATTGGGGCAGGGGTACCTAAAATTGGCGAACTGGTAGAACAAATAACCCGGGCCGAGGGCAGCCGCAAAATCATCCTGCTAATGGAGGTATTGATTGCCATAGCCGCTGCCGAAGAAACCAAGGTACTGGCATCGCTGGGCTTTCAGCATAACTTCCAGGAATCGGAGAAGGACCGTATCAACGCCATTTATAATTACTCTATCGAGAATTTTAAAAAGAAAATAACGCTGGAGGAGATAGCCTCGGTAGCCAATATCAGCCCCAATTCGTTTTGCAAGTTTTTTAAATCGCGCAGCAAAAAAACCTACTCGCGCTTTATAAACGAGATACGAGTAGGCAGCGCGTGTAAGCTACTCATCAACAACCAAATGAACGTAAAGGAGATATGCTACGAAAGCGGCTTTTACAACTTCGCCAGCTTTCATAAGTACTTTAAAGAGATAACCGGGAAAAGCCCGCTGAGTTATCAGAAGTGCTATGTGAAGAAGTAGCCTTACGTTTTTGAATGGCATCCGTGTGCCGCAGGGTCCTTTTGCAAAGAGACCCTGCGGGGACGGAAAAAAAACGATGTCATCCTATGTTTGCTTATAGGAAAAAGTTAAGTGTTTAGAGTAAATTTAAAGTAGAAGAAAAAGGGTAAAGAGAAAGATCACGAGTTGTCATTGGCTGTAGGAAGCCGTTCGAAATGCAGATCACTTTACCCCTTTGCTTACAAGCTTGAACAGTTCATTAGGCCACAAGAGCCTGTATGTAGGATTGATAAGCAGTAAAGCAGGTTCTTCTACAGTATTTATCTCAAAACAAAGTTATGGAAACTCATGCAAATTACATTGGTGTAGACATTTCAAAAGCGTCCTTTGACGTATCAGCCGGCCGACGCCATTATCAGTTCAGCAACGAAACTACAGGCTTCGACGGCTTCTTAAAGCTATTGGATACAGATAGCCATATCGTGATGGAAGCATCCGGCCCATATTATTTAAGGCTTGCTTGCTTCCTGCATACGAAGGGCATTAAGGTAAGTGTGGTAAATCCTTTGGTGATTCGCCGCTACAGCCAAATGCGTATGTCCCGGGCTAAAACAGATAAGAAAGACGCACTCCTGATCGCAGAGTATGGTGCCATGGCTAAGCCGGAGCAATGGGCCCCACCACAGCAGCATGTGGTAGAATTACAGCAAACAGAAGCCATTTTATCAGGATTGAGCAAGCAGCATACTGTGTTAAGCAACCAGCTTGAAAGCTTTACAGCTACAGGAATGATGCAAAAAGCACTGAGGCAGACGATACAAAAAGAGCTATGCCACCTTAAACAACTTATATCACGGCTTTCAGCTAACATGGAAAAGATCGTTCTTGAACATTATGGGCAAATGCTATCAGGACTGAAAAGCATACCTGGCATTGGCAAAAAAACAGCGATAATGCTCATCCTGGTAAGCGGTGGTTTCGAGCGTTTCGGCGATTGCAGTAAATTAAGCTCTTACATTGGGACATGCCCGCGCCTGTTCGAATCGGGCAGCAGTGTAAAAGGCAGGCCAAGAATATGTAAAATGGGCATGTCTGCGATCAGGGCCTCATTGTATGTATGCTCATGGAGCGCAAAACGCTGCAATAAAGCCTGCCGGGAGCTTTATGAACGCTTGCTGGCAAAAGGAAAAGCCAAAAAAGTTGCTTTGATCGCAGTCGTAAATAAGTTGCTAAAGCAAGCTTTTGCAATAGCTAAAACTAACTCAACATATCAGGAAAATTATTCAAATATTATTTGCTTTTAAACACAGTTCATTTCGA
>NZ_MBTF01000036.1 GCF_002013915.1 Mucilaginibacter pedocola | reverse complement strand
AACCGCAAAGATTCTGTGTTGATTACCAAATGATTTTTTACTTTTGTTGTCTAAGGCGGCTTTATGCCAGCCTGTTTAGGGTGGTTGGCTTTAGCTTTAACCACCCTAACTATTTTATGAGGTTGCTTCCTCGCTTTGTACTTGCAGGTAGCGGCTGTCGTACCTCTCGCCTGTTTTCCAAAGGGTGTAAACCAGTTCTAATAACTTCCTCTGCACCGCTACCGCCGCTTTCATTTTAATTCCATGTTTAGATACTAACCTCACAAACACTGCTTTGAAATGCTTGTCGCTACGTATAGCGGCTAATGCAGGCATATACATTGCCTTCCGTAAATAACGGTTCCCTCGTTTGGATATACGAGGCTTACTTTTTACCGAAGTGCCCGAGTCTTTAACTTTTACATCCAACCCGCTATACCCTACCAGTTGCCTTTTATTGCGGATCAGGTTGAAGCCATTCGTTTCTGCAAGGATGGTAACTGCCGTAAGCCACCCTACGCCGGGGATAGATGTAATAGTACGTACTCTTTTAGTCAATTCGGCATCTTGCTTTATCAGGGCATCGATCTCTTCTTTAACTTCTTTTTCCTGGCTGTTGAACAGCCCGATACGATCTTTGAGCCTGGCTACGCTCCTTTCGTTAGGGTATGCTTCTGCCTGCTCGGCGTGCAGCTGGTTCTTAGCCACCGTACGTTCTGCTATCAATTGCCCCCTTTCCCGGGTTAACTGCCTTAATGTTTTGAACCCCTTCTCCGGTTGCTGCCAGTCCTCCAGTTTTGTACCAAGCCCGAAATCGCAAATGCCTCTTGAAGCAGTTTTATCAGTAATGGTTTTGATATCCAGCGACCTTATATGGTTGCTGATCTTATTGGGTAGTACTATGCTAACCTCGTAACCGTTGTCGGACAGGTAGTACGCCAGCTTCTCATGGTAAACGCCGGTGGCTTCCATCACATACCTTACGCTGGTAGTGTTTACGCTATGCTTGCTTACCCAAACCAGCATAGCCTTAAAGCCCGATTCTTTATTGGCGAACGATTTACAAGCGTAAATATCCTTCTCAAGGGAGCTGCCTATCCTGCCTAACGATACTACTAATTCCTTTTGTGCCACATCAATGCCGGCAACTTGCTTTAAAACACTTGTCATCACCTGTTAATATCTATTTTAATAAGTGAATAACCCATCTTCGTTTTGTCTCCTGGTTGGATATCCAAGCTATACCGCTATGCAGTATGCCTTACATTCTGTTCAAACTCCAATGGGCAAAAGAGCATGAGGCCGTATCTTTGCGAGAACATACTTCATGAGTTGTTTGAGCACAAATCGGCTCTCATACTCCTTCACTCAATACAAAATTATTAGCTATATTAATTGGTAACAAACATAGGAGGACACAGAGAAAAAACGCAAAGGGCGCAAAGGTTTAGAAACTTGCGCCCTTTGTATGTTAGCTGATAGAACAAAAATTTGAAAACATTTAAGGCTTTGTGCCTTTGGGTAACCTAAGTAGGCCTTTGCGTTTCTTTGCGAAAACTTCGCGCACTTTGCGGTTAAATTACATCGTAAAGTTAATTAACCGCAAAGTGCGCAGAGACTTGCAGCTTTATTAGCGCAAAGAACACAAAGGCTTATCTCACACAAAGCCGCCAAGGCGCAAAGATTTCAGAGCAATGTTGTGGTTTAGCCTTTTTACTTATTAATTACTTTGCAAGACTTTGTGTTCTTTGCGTTTTTTCTTTGCGCCCTTTGCGGTTAAATAAAATCGCAAATATTAACAACAAACTGCCCTACCCATCCAGCCTATCTTTAACAACTAACGTTTCGGCTACCATATCGTGCAGGCCTTGTTGTTTTTTGTTGAAGAATATCATGAGGTAGCCGATGTAGAAGGTGGCTGCCGATAGCAGCTTGGCTATATTGCGGCCTAAGGCTTTGGCGGTGCTGATGCGTTCGCCATAGATATCGCAAACGCGTATTTTGAGGAATTGCTTGCCGAAGGTGCCCTGTTTGGGGCCACTTTCCATTACCACGCTGTAAATAAGCCTGGCTGGTATAGCGAATGATACAATGGCGATGCTGATACCTATCCGCGTCATCTTGTTCTCTTCGCCGGGGAGGGCAATCAGCAACACCAGCATCGCAGCAAAAGCTATCAATACAAAAACGCCGAAAACAATGAACCAATCAATAACTGAGGCGGTAGCACGCTGATCGAAACTGCCGAAGTATTGCAGGGGGAGGGGTTGTTTATTAAAGCCGAAAAGCTGCCGTAGTTCGGCAACTTCGTGGGCCTCTTTATAATCGTGCATACCTGGGCCTTTAACAAAATCGCCGGGTTTTATTTTGCTGCCGCGGAGTTCTTCTACACTGAAGGGGCCCTCGGGTTTACCGGCCACTACCAATATATATTGGGCGCCGGTGTTTGGTTGGGATGGAGAAAGGCCGGGAGTTTGCATAGCATCCAAATTTAAACAATTGCTGCCAACACCCTCCCGGCCTGTTAAAAATTAATACCTTTTTACTTCGAAGCCCGATAGGCCACCTTTCAACTTAATATACATTTTGTTTTTGGCAGCGGCAAAACCGGGGGTTTCGTAGTGGCTATTGCCCTTATCATCGAAACCTTCAAAATCATTTGATGACAAGCCCGAGCTGGTTACAATACTGCAGGCCGCATCCTTAGGTATCTGTATGGTAACACCCGATATGCCGGTTGATACTTCGATATTAGTAGTAGCTAAGGGCTGGCCCATTTTCACTTCAAAAGAAGCGGCGCCACCGTCGATGATCAGGTTGCGTATTTTGAATTTCTCCAGATCGAACTCCAGCGCACTTGCACCGGTTCTTACATTGATATCCCATTCGGGGGCAGTGTTTAGTTTAATAACTGCCGAGTTGGTTTTATCGCTATCCCAATGAAACCCTTTACCTTTTTGGTCGCGCATTTTAAGAGTGGCGGTAAACACACCACTGTCCAGGCTATGTATGTAGTCGTACTTAGTGTAAAACTCTTTAGTAACCGCATTAAATAACTCACCTGTGGTATCCTTAATGGTATATTCAGATGCTGCGCCGTTGAGGTTTAAGCGTGCCCGCTTCACGGCCGCATTGTAAGGTTCGTTGTAGGTACTGGCGCCTTCAACCTTTATTACGCCTTTTGATGAAGTGGTGTCACTATCATCGTCGTCATCATTATCATCGTTGTGGTCGTAATCGTGGTCGCTAAAGTTCCAGTTGCCGTTGTGGTGGTTCCAAAAGTAATGGTGTTTGTTGGGCACAAATACCAGCAGGCAAAAGCAGCCTACTACTACAAATACTTTCAGCGCGGTGGCCCAGGCCTCGTGGCGGTTGGCCAGCACCAGGTTTACGCCTCCCATGATCAGGAACACCGGCCAAAGGGTGAATATATTGCCCCAATGGAAATTGATAACATTATAGTTATGTAGTAAAAACAAGGCTCCGAGGAGTACAAGTACAACGCCCGGTAATATTTTGTTGCTTTTCATGGTTATATAGTTGTAGGGTTGTCGTTAGATGTAGGTTCGTCGTTTTTCTTGCTCAGGTCAATGCCGCTGCTTTTTTCGGTAGCATTAGTGTCAGCCGCAGGCTCTTCGGTTACTGTTGTTGCGCTCCAGTTAGCTTGCTCCCATGGGCGTTTTTCTTTACCGGCTATCAGCAAAGCTGCACCTGCACCCACAATTACCAGCGGCCAAAGCCTGTCGAAATCCCAGTCGGGGATGATATCCAGTTCGTCAACCAAAAATATGGTACCTAATACGATCAGTATCGCGCCGCAAATAACACCTGCATTAGAGGCTTTCTTTTTCGGCATTACAAATGGCTGGCCGAACGGTGCATTAAACGGAGTGTTAAATGGCGTACCGAAAGGCTGGCTTGGGGGCACTGTATAATCAACACCGGGGTTTACGTTAGGGCCAACAAATACGTTACGTTTTGGCAATACGCAAAGCAATATAATGTAAGCAATAAAGCCTGTGCCGTGGCCAAATATAAGAGTGGCCAAAAATATCAGCCTTACTATGGTAGGGTCGATGCTAAGGTAATCGGCTAAGCCCATACAAACACCGCCTATCATTTTGCCGTGTTCGTTTCTATAAAGTTTCTTTTCCATTGTGTTTAGTATTTAATTAGTTTGTGTGTTATACCTGTCCAAATTTTGGTGTAACTATCAGCTCGTCTACATTGGCCCCGGTGCTCATGTTGTAAATTGTGATGATGGCCGCTGCTATATCTTCAGCTAAAACCATCCTGTCTTTATCAACCTGCATCCCTGCCCATGAGTCTGTTAATGTCGAGCCGGGGATGATGGCGGTTACCTTTACTCCGTGTGGCTGCATTTCGAGCTTCATTACCTTATTAAGACCTAACAACGCGTATTTTGTTACCGTATACACACCTGCCTCTACTACGGGGTTTATAGCTGCTATAGAGCATATATTGAATATATGCCCTTTACCGACAGAAACCATGCGTTTACCGAAGAAACGGTACAGTTCGTAGGCAGGAATGAGGTTGGTATCTACCTGTTTTTGGAAAGAATCTTCGCTATCATCAAGTATAAAACTATGCTTGTACATACCCACATTATTCACCAAAATGTCGACGAAACCCATGTTTTTGTCGGTGAATTCGGCAAATTTTTTTACGTCGTCGCGCTTACTTACGTCGGCAACTAACGTATATACCTGTATTTGGGGGGCTATGGAAAGAATTTCCGCCTTAAAATCTAATAAATCTTGCTCGTTGCGCGAACAAATTGAGAGGTTTATTCCTTGTTTAGCAAATGCAATGGCCACTGCACGGCCCATGCCTTTTGTTGCGCCGGTTATTAATGCGTTAGTCATGGTAGGTAAGGGTATGTTTTGTGTAAAATAGCAAGCAATGCGCTCCTATTAAAAGTAATTGAATTATAACAAGCCGTAAAGCTTAAAATTAAAAATGTATTTTTAACCAGTTTTTACATTTACCCATGTTTCATAGTTTAGGAAAATACGTTCTGTTGCTGCGCTTAAGCTTTAGGCGGCCCGAGAAATTCAGCGTTTACTGGGCCGAAGTAATGCGCGAAATGGTTGCCACGGGCATAGGCTCGCTCGGCATCATCAGCATCATATCCATATTCATTGGGGCGGCCACTACCATACAGGTAGCCTTCCAGTTATCGAGCCCATTAGTACCGCTTAGCATTGCCGGTAAAATTGCGCGCGACTCTACCATCCTCGAGTTTAGCCCCACCATATCGGCATTGGTTTTGGCCGGCCGTGTGGGCAGTAGCATTGCCTCGCAAATTGGTACCATGCGCGTAACCGAACAAATAGACGCCCTCGAAATTATGGGTGTAAACGCACCCGGTTATCTTATAGCACCCAAAATAATTGCCTGTATCACCATGGTGCCTATGCTGGTTATCATTTCGATAGCCTTGGGCATGACGGGCGGTTGGATAGCCTGCCTTTTTGGCGGCGAAGTAACCCCTGCCGATTATATTATGGGCCTGCGCGATGGCTTTATGCCGCTAACTATCCGCGTGGCACTGGTTAAAGCTTTTGTATTTGGTTTCATTATAGCATCCATTTGTGCCTACCAGGGTTTTTATACCTCTGGCGGTGCTTTGGAAGTAGGGCAATCGGCCACACGCGGTGTGGTTTATAGTTGCGTGATGATATTATTTGCCGATTTGGTGGTTACCCGTTTAATGCTATGATAGAAATAAAGGATATCTATAAAACATTCGGCGATAACGATGTGCTTAAGGGCATTAGCGCCACTTTCCAAACCGGCAAAAACAACCTCATTATAGGCGGCTCCGGGTCGGGTAAAACTACTTTGCTGAAATGCATTGTGGGCTTGCACGAGCCTACCAAAGGGCAGGTTTTTTTTGAGGAGGAGAACTTTACCGATATGGACTTTACCCAGCGCGTGCCTATCCGCACGCAAATAGGGATGCTCTTCCAGAACTCGGCCCTGTTCGATTCCATGACGGTGGAGCAGAACATCATGTTCCCGCTCAACCTGTTCACCAAGCAATCGGCAGCCGAAAAACTCGACCGCGCCAACTTTTGCCTCGAACGCGTGAACCTGAAGGATAAAAATAAACTGTTCCCATCTGAGTTATCGGGCGGTATGAAAAAGCG
Source organism: Mucilaginibacter pedocola (assembly GCF_002013915.1). Taxonomy (GTDB): domain Bacteria; phylum Bacteroidota; class Bacteroidia; order Sphingobacteriales; family Sphingobacteriaceae; genus Mucilaginibacter; species Mucilaginibacter pedocola. The sequence goes on along the minus strand of NZ_MBTF01000036.1, from coordinate 373,779 downwards.
TGTGGGTATTGCCCGCGCGATTGCCATGCAGCCAAAGTATTTGTTTGTGGATGAACCCAACTCGGGCCTCGACCCCAAAACATCCATCGTGATAGACGACCTGATAAACGATATCACCAACGAATACCAAATGACCACCGTAGTGGTTACGCACGATATGAACTCCGTAATGGGTATTGGCGACCACATCATCTTTTTACACCAGGGCCAAAAATGGTGGGAAGGCAGCAACAAAGATATTGCCCATACCTATAACAAGGAGCTCAACGACTTTGTATTCGCCAGCAAATTTATGCAAGCAGCTAAGGAGAAGCTTTAACAGTTTGCAGTCGGCGGTTTGCAGATAGCAGTTGCCGGTTCGCAATAAGCAGTTTGCAGTATACAGTTGTTGATATTCCCATTGATTTGTAATGCCTATATTTGCAAACTAAAAAACTGCAAACTGCCCACCGCAAACTGCAAACTGAACAATGATCCAACTCCTTACACCAACCCACTGGAAAGATTACGAGCTGATAGACTGCGGCGATTTTGAAAAGCTGGAGCGGTTTGGCAATGTTATATTGATACGCCCCGAACCACAGGCTGTGTGGAGCAAAACGCTGAGCGATGCGCAGTGGCAAAAGATGCACCACATTAAATTTAAAGGCCGCTCGGCTACCGCAGGCGACTGGGTAAAAAAGGACCAGAAAACACCCGACCGCTGGCACATCGAATATAAAAATGACGACGTTACCATCAACTTCCGCCTAGGGCTTACCTCGTTCAAGCACTTGGGTATTTTCCCCGAGCAGGCCGTTAATTGGGACTATATATCCAGCAACATCAAAAAATTCAGCACACCAACGCCAAGGGTGCTCAACCTGTTCGCCTACACCGGCGGAGCATCGTTAATAGCTAAGGCGGCAGGTGCAGATACTACCCACGTAGATTCGATAAAACAAGTAGTTACCTGGGCCAACGAGAATCAGGAATTATCGAACTTAAAAGATATCCGCTGGATGGTAGAAGATGCCCTGAAGTTTGTGAAACGCGAAGTAAAACGCGGTAAAACCTATAACGGTATCATCTTAGATCCGCCCGCATATGGCAACGGACCTAACGGCGAAAAATGGAAGCTGGAAGATAACATTAAGGAGATGATGAACGACGTTATCCAACTATTGGACCCCGAGGAGCATTTCCTGATATTGAACACCTACTCGCTGGGTTTTTCGTCGGTAATTATCGAGAACCTGATCAAGAAAGCATTCCCCAAAGTAGAGAATTTAGAGATAGGCGAGCTGTACCTGCAGGCTACCGCAGGCACTAAATTACCACTGGGTGTATTCGGGAAATTTTACAAAAATAAGTCCTGATAGCGCATCATATTCCTATCTTTACAAGCATAATATTTAGCTAATTATTAAATAATACGCAGCTATAAGCTGTATAACGCTCAAACACATCGCCATCTATGAAATTGAAAAGTGTATTGTTCTCCGCCCTGTTCGTGCTTTGCACGGCCGTATTTGTTGCCAGCTGTACTTCGGATGGCGGCAAAAAAACAACCGATAAAAAAGCTGACACTGCTGCGGCAAAAAAAGCTGAAGGTGATGCGCCGGATACACTTAGCGTTGTAAAATCGAGCTACCCTCCTACCGATAAAGCGCTGTACGATTCGTTGTTGAAATTTAATGCACATGGCGATACTACTGGCCGCTGGCCGGTTAAAAACCAACCAACTCCGCTGGGTGGTGCTATTCTGCCATTTAAACGTGTAGTTGCTTTCTACGGAAACCTGTACTCTAAAAAAATGGGCATCCTGGGCGAATTGCCGCCTAACGAAATGCTGGCCAAACTAAAAGGCGAGGTAAAAGCATGGGAAAAAGCCGATCCTAAAACACCTGTACAGCCCGCTTTACACTACATAGCCGTAGTAGCGCAGGGCGATGGCGGTAAAGATGGCAAGTTCCGTTACCGCATGCCTTTTAAACAAATAGATAGTGTATTGGTTCTGGCTAAAAAAGCGCATGCTATTGTTTTTCTTGATGTGCAGGTAGCATTAAGCACTATACAGCAGGAATTACCGTTATTCGAAAAATACCTGAAAATGCCACAGGTGCACTTCGGTATGGACCCGGAGTTCTCGATGAAAGATGGCACCAAACCGGGTAAAAAGATAGGTACTTATGATGCAGCAGACATCAACTACGTATCTAATTACTTAGCAGGCATTGTTAAAAAGAATGGCCTTCCGCCAAAAATTCTGGTAGTTCACCGCTTCACTAAAAAAATGGTGACCAACTATAAAGACATTAAACTGCGCCCCGAAGTGCAGGTAGTAATGGATATGGATGGCTGGGGCGAACCCGACCTGAAAACCGGCACTTACCGCTACTTTATTAACCAGGAGCCGGTGCAGTTCACAGGCTTTAAATTGTTCTACAAAAACGATATTAAAAAAGCACCTCACCACATGCTTACGCAGGAAGAAGTGCTATCTCGATACAAACCTTACCCTATTTACATTCAATACCAGTAATGGTGAGTGGTGAATAGAGAGTAGTGAGTGGTTGGATATTCCGACTAACCATGATCACTTCTTGCATAACACAACAGAACCCTCCTTTTCTTCGGAAAAGGAGGGTTCTTGATTTAATACAACGATACAAAAACAATGGACGCAGCAAACCTAATCAACCATTCTCCACTCTCTATTCACCAGGCACCCCTAAAATGGGGCATCATAGGCTGCGGCCGCATCGCACATCGCTTTATGCAAGGATTGCAGGCTTTGCCGGGAAATGTGCTTGCGGCATCATGGTCGCGCAGGGCGGAGACGGTGGATGCTTTTGTGTCGCAGTACGGCGGTAAGGCTTGTACCAATGCCAAAGAACTGCTGAACAGCGGCATCGATGCTGTTTATATTGCCACCCTACCCAACAGCCATACCGACTATTGCCTGCAAGCCATCGAAGCGGGCATACCTGTACTTTGCGAGAAACCCGCCACGCTAAACCTGCCCGAACTGGATAAAGTATTGGCCCTTGCCCGTGAGAAGAAGGTTTTATTTATGGAGGGCATGAAACCTCCCTTCTTCCCCCTGTATGTAAAACTAAAGGAGTATTTGGCCACCGATCCTATCGGGCGTATCGCTTACGTAAGAGCAGGTTCGTCGGTTGCCGATATCGACCCGGCACACCCCAACTTTAGTTACGAACTGGCGGGCGGCAGCCTGATGGGTATTGCCATATACGAAGCCTTTTTCGCCATAGACTGGCTGGGCGCTGCGCAAGAGATACAAGCCATGGGTAATATAGATGGTACGAGGATAGATATGTTCAGCATCTTCCAATCAAAACACGAGCACGGTTATGCACAAGTTTATTGCGGGTTCGACCTGCATGGCAAAGGTGACGCTCTGATATGTGGTACCCTTGGCCATGTCACCATCCACAAAAACTGGTGGAACCCGGCAAAAGCCACCATCAGCTACCTCGACGGGCGCACGGTAGTGCTCGACGAACCCTTCACCTCGGGTGGACTCAATTACGAAACCGCCCACTTTGCAGAACTGGTACGCACAGGGCAATTAGAAAGCCCTATCATTCCCCACGAAATGTCGCGGGGGATGATAGCGATGATAGACGAAGCCCGGAAGCAAGTGGGATTAAAGTTTGAAGGGGAGCAATAAAGCTCCCCTTTCGGATTATCGTTGAGTTTAGGGTGGTTGCTATGAACCATCATCTATAAACAATAAACTGAAATTACAGCTCTACTTTCTTCTCCCCGTTATTCACGCCTAAAATAAATTTGGTTAGGCCGCGCATGTAGGTTTTCTGGTCGTCGTACAGGCTCATGTGGCTGCCATTTTTACAATACAGGTAGCTGCCGTTTTGTACCTGGGTGGCTATCCATTGCATGTGCTTAGGGTCCATGGTGTCGTATTCGCCGCCTATGCTAAGGGTGGGTACAGATAAGCCCTTAATTTCTTTTTTGCGGTCCCAATTGGCCAGTTTACCGGAAATGCCAAACTCGCTTGGCCCCTGCATGGTAACGTATAACGATTGGTTCATTTTGCCCAGCGAACGCGTAACCGGCTCGGGCCATTCGGCAGATGGCAGGCGCAGGATATGTTTTTCGTAAAAGTTAGGTTGCAGCAGCTCCATATACTCGGGGTTGGCAAAATCGCCTTTGGCCTCTATCTCGCGGATACGTGCCAGTACTTTCGGATCAAATTGTTTAGCCAATACCTCTTGTGCATACTTGCCGTAATCGGGGCAGCTCACCATCATATTAGAGATAATGAGGCCTTTTAGGTGCTGCTGGTATTTCAGTGCATACTCGGTAGCCAAAATACCACCCCAGGAGTGGCCCAACAGGTAAAAATTATCCTTATCTAAATGCAGTGCCTGGCGTACCTGTTCTACTTCTTCTACATAGCGTGGCAGGTCCCACATCGAGGTATCTTTTGGATTATCGGAATTGCCGCAACCTAACTGGTCGTAATAAACCAGTTCGATGCCTTTGGCCGGCAGGAAGCTCTCCATACACTCAAAGTACTCATGCGTAGCGCCGGGACCGCCGTTTAGCAGCATCAGTTTCATGGCAGGGCTGTTGCCAAACTTTTTGGTCCACACCCTGAATTTACCTTTAGGCGTGTTAATGGTAACCATTTCTACGCCGCCGGTTTTTATGGCCGAGGTAGTGTCTTTAAAATAATCGCCAAGTTCGGGCGCATCATATTGTTTGGCGGCAGGGCTAACGCATGCCGAGATGCAGGCAGCGGCTAAAGTAAGGGTAGCAAGTACAAAATTTTTAATTTTCATAGCGGTGGGCTGGTTGATTTTTGTAAAGCTAACCTTTTAAGTCGGAAGTCCGAGGTCCGCAGTCCGAAGTTGCACTTGGGCTTATTAGTGGTTCCCAACTTCGGACTTTAGGCTAAAAACTTCAGACTAAAGACTCACCCCAACTCCTGCATAATAATTCCTTGGTGCTGATGGGTTGTAGTAACGGTTACCCACAGCATTAAGATCGTTACCGAGGCTATACTTTTGGTTCAGCAGGTTATCGGCGCCGGCATAAATTTCCAGCCGTGTTTTACCAAAGGGGTGCTGCCACGATGCTTTGGCCTGCAGCAGGTGGTACTTAGGGGCATAAACCGTATTGGCATCGTTAAGAGGTATAGCCGAAGTATAGTTATGCTGCACAAATGCCGAGAATCCTTGCGGGAATACAGCCTGCAACGATGACACCACAACTTCCCTTGGTACGCCTGTTAAACGGTTACCGGTGTAATTATTCCCCGATACATTATATTCCCTGAAATTGAAACGGCTAACGCTTACCGAGGTATTGAATTGCAGCCCGCGCAAAAAGTGCGTTTTATTTTGGCGGATGAGCCAGTCGGTAAAAGCCAGTTCGAAGCCGGGCTGTTTGGTTCCGCCGGCGTTTACGTAGTATTCGGTTTCGTTGGGGTTTAGCTGGCGTACAATGGCGTTATTAATACGGTAGTAAAATACCGATGCATCCAGCAACATGCTTTCATCTTTATTGCGCAGGCGGAAGCCTGTTTCGTAATTCCAGCCGAACTGTGCCTGTAAACCGGTATTTACGATATTGTTGGTAGGCCTAACCTCGGCAGTAGTTGGGGTAGAGTAGCCGCGGCTAACGGATGCACGCCAGATAAAGTCGTTAGTAATTTGGTATGATAGCGCCAGCCTTGGCATCACCTGCGGACTAAAATCGCGGTCGGTAAAATCGGCTTCGTTCAGCGGTGAGGTATTGCGGAATTTATAGTGATAGTAGTTGAGGCTAAGGGCTGCTTCGGCATGCAGGCGTTTGAATATATCGGCGGCGTAGCGTGCGAAGAAGAAGTGCTGGTTGGTGTTTATCTTATCTATCTTCTGCACATTTCCCTTTTCGCCTTTGTTGTTATCGTAATTGCTGATGAGCGAATTGGTTTGCTGCCACTCCATACCCACATTTAGTTTGCCGTTATAATTTTCAGATGCTTTACCGGCAAATTCAAAGTAAGTGCGCAGCCCATAGGTGTTCTCGTCGCGTTGCTCGTAATTGGTGATGAAGGGGTTGGCAAAATCTACATGGTTGCCAAATACGGCTAATACATTTCGTACGCCGTCGGCAAGTTTGGCATCATTGGTTATACCGCCTAAAAGCATTTTGGTATTGATACGTATCTTTTGATCGATAGCACCGGGGAGCGTGGCCGTAGGCAGCCTTGCCGAACGCGGGTTGGCCTGCATCTGGGCGAGGTTTAAACCACCGGGTGTTTGATAATCCAGGTCGGAATATAAAACGGTTGCGCGTAGTTCGCTTGCAGGGGCGTACTGGTAAGCGTCGCCGGCTTGCAGGTAAGTGCGGTGCATGCTGCTGTTTTGGCGGTAACCATCGTAATTTTGGTACGATTGGTTGATGTTGAACCTATTATTGCCCGTAGCTTTTTGCAATGATATTTTTTGATGGAACAATCCGTACGAACCACCATTAACACCTGCTGATAGGTAATTGCTATCCAATCGGCTTACGGGGTTCAGCAAAACCACGCCGCCACTATTAGCGCCGAATAAGCTGCCATCGGGCCCTTTTAAAATTTCGATGTGGCGAATGTTGCCAATGTCGAGTGCATTTAGGTAGGTATTGCCGCCGGCATCGGTTAATGGTATCTCATCAAAATAAACCTTCACATCCCTCACCCCGAAAGGCGAGCGCAATAAACTGCCACGTATAGATAAACGGTAACTCCCCGGCGAGCGCTCCTCGGCCCTGATACCCGGCACGGTATTCAGCGCGGTTACAAAAGAGTTATCGGGTTGCAACTTCAACTGTTTTGCACCCAATACGCTTACCGAAGCGGGTACGTTGATAACGGGTTGCTCGCTCAGGTAGCCTTTTACGGTTACAGTTTGCAGTTGCCTTACGGTATCTGTTTTGGGTTTATTTTGGGCAATAGCGGTGCTTATAGATAAAGAAAGCAGGAATGCGGCAGCGTAAAGTTTGTTCATATAGTTTATTAACCGCAATGGCGCTTCCTTTCTGTGCGGTGGAATTGTGCGATTCCCCTCTTGAGAGGGGTAGAGGGGTGTGCTACGGTAATGCATAGCTTAACACACCCCTGCTCTCACTCTATCCCGCCCGCCCCCTCTCAAGAGGGGAAGAAGAAACAGCCTTACGATGTAAAACAAAAATAGCCCTTTAAAACCAAAAGGGCTATCTGTAGGTAAGATTTACAAAAGTTTTACTTAGCTGCCACGCGCCATATGCGGTTACTGGCATCGTCGGCAACCAGCAGGCTGCCATCGCGGGCAACGGCCAAACCAACCGGGCGGCCGTAAACTTCCTGCTTGGCAGCATCCGCAATAAATCCCGTCAGGAAATCTTCCATTTTATTACCTGCCTTATTGTTTACAAATGGCACAAAGCCCACTTTATAGCCGGATAAAACCGAGCGGTTCCATGAGCCATGCTGACCAATGAAAGCTCCGCCTTTGTATTGCGCAGGGAATTTGTCCCCATTGTAAAATACCAAACCCAAGGATGCGGTATGCGCACCAAGTGCCAAATCGGGTACCAGGGTTTTCTTTACCATGTCGGGGCGTTTTACTTCGGGGCGCGGATCTTCGTGCTGACCGAAGTACGCCCATGGCCATCCGTAAAAGCCGCCATCTTTTACGCTGGTGAGGTAATCGGGCACCAGGTCGTCGCCCAATTCATCACGTTCGTTAACTACGGTGTATAATACATTACTGACGGGTTGTAGGGCAATACCTACCGGATTGCGCAGTCCACTGCCGTAAATGCGCTCGCCGCTGCCATCGGGGTTTATTTCGAGAATATTAGCGCGGCGCCTTTCGTTCTCCTTGCCGTGGTCGGCTATATTAGTGCCCGACCCAACCGATACATAAATTTTACTGCCATCGGCGTTTGCCAACAGGTTGCGTGTCCAGTGGTTATTGTAGCCGCCTGCCGGTAACGAGAGTATCATTTTACCCGGCCCTTCAATTTTGGTTTGCCCGGTTTTGTAAGCGTACTTCCAAATACCATCGGTATTGGCTACATAAAACGAGTTGCCGATAATGAGCAGGCCATAAGGCTGGTTCAAATTATCCAGAAACACAGTGCGCAATTCGGGTTTTCCGTCACCATCGGCATCGCGCAGCAAAGTAATTTGGTTAGCGCTTTTGCCCAGGTTTTGCGAGCCTGTTGCTCCGATAATTTTTGCACCTAATTTTTTGATACCTTTCATCTCGGTGTTTGCCTCCGAAACTAATATATCGCCATTAGGTGCTATGTAAACATTGCGCGGGTTCTTCAGGCTATCGGCAAAAAGGCTTACGCTAAAACCTGCCGGTGCAACAGGCGTTTTGCCTACCGGCCAGCCAATCACCTTACTGTAATTACGCACCGATTTTGTTTCGAAAGGTGCAGGCAATTTTACGGTTTGGCTATCAGGCGTTGCTACTTCATCGCGCTTGCTTGCATCGGGTTTTTGTTTGTTTTGCGAGCAGGCGGCAATTGCAGCGCAGGCAAATAGTATGATGGTATTTTTAATCCTCATGGTTATCCTATCGGGTAATTAAATTAACTGTGGCTATCTAAGTTTGTTTTTGGCCTACAGCTATTTAAATAATATCACCAATAAACAACAATAAACCTGCACCGTATACTAAAAAGTTTATTTTTGGCTTTGCTTTACCAAGGCGTAACCAATGCCCTCAATTAAACTTAAAGTATTAATATTTTTATTTACCCTATTTGCCGCGCTGCAAACACATGCCCAGGAATGTAAGGGTGGTTTGGGCGATGCCGTTATTAACCAGGATTTTGGCTCGGGCACGGGCTTCGGCGCAAGGCTGCCATCAACAGTCACCAGTTACAACTATGTAGCCGATGGCTGCCCTACCGATGGGAATTATACAATTGCGCGGGGCACCAGCGGATGCTTTAGCAGTACCTGGCATACCGTTTTGCAAGACCATACCGGTAACCCCAATGGCTACATGATGGTAATAAACGCCTCCGACAACCCCGGCCAGTTTTTTGAGCAGAAAACAACTATAGGTGCCCTATGCCCCAACACCACTTACGAGTTTGCGGCCTGGATAATGAACCTCATCCTGCCATCGGCATGTGGTGGCTCAAGCAGCCAGCCTAATATAACGTTCAGGATAGAGGCACCTGACGGGCGCTTGCTAAACCCTGGGGCCGATGCCAATACCGGCAATATCCAGCCAACCGCTTCGCCCACGTGGATTAGGAAATCGACTTTCTTTACCACGCCGCCCGGCATTAGCGAAGTTGTAGTACGTATGGTAAACAATGCCCCCGGTGGCTGCGGTAACGACCTTTTGCTGGATGATATAACTTTCCGCGCCTGCGGCCCTGTAGTGCAGGCAGGCTTTGCAGGTACGGCAGCAGTAACCAGCCAAAATGTATGCGAAGGGCAGCCCGCCAGCTATGATATTACCGCCACACAAGGCGAGGGCTACACCAACCCCGCCTACCAGTGGCAGCGCAATTTTAACAACGGCGCAGGCTGGGTAGATATCCCCGGCGCAACAAGTAATTCGCTTCACGTAGAGTTTCCGGCAAGCCAACTTGGGCAATACCAATACCGCCAGGGCGTTGCCGAAAGTAGCAACATCAGTTCGTTAAACTGTCGGGTATACTCAAACCCCGTTACGCTGGAGGTTACCTCGTACCCTACTGTGCCTGCCATACCACCCACCGCAGTTTGCGAAAGCGATGTATTAACCTTAACAGCTACAGGCGGAGTAACTTATAGCTGGACGGGGCCGGGGCTTACCGCCACCTCGCAAAACCCGCTTATTATCCCCAATGCAACGGCCGAACAGGCGGGCAGGTATACTGTAACGGTTACCTCGGCTGCGGGCTGCCAAACCATTGGGCAAGCCGATGTTACCGTGAACCCTAAACCGGTTATAACCATTAGCCCTGCACAAACCATATGCAAAAGTGCGAGCACCACCTTAACCGCCAACGCACCCGGCGCAGCAAGCTATAGTTGGTTGCCTTCGGCAGGCTTATCAAACCCTAACGTAGCTAACCCCGTAGCCAGCCCCGATGCTACTACAACTTACACCGTTACCGTAGTGGGCACCAACGGTTGCAGCAATACTGCGCAAGTAGAAGTAAAGGTTATAGACAGGCCAACGGTAAATGCCGGTAGCGATAAAAAAATATTTGTAGAACAGTCGGTAAAGCTTGAGGGCAGTGCAGAGGGCGAAATACTGCAATACCGATGGTCGCCAGCCGATTATTTGGACGACCCTACATCGCCAACACCAACGGCCACACCGCCCGATGATATTACCTATACACTTACGGTAACATCGGTAAATAACTGCTTCATGGTAAGCGACGATGTTTTTGTACGGGTTTATAAAAAAGTGGTTGTGCCCAACACTTTTACACCAAATGCCGACGGCACTAACGATACCTGGAACGTAGAGGCGCTGGAAACATATGCCAACAGCACCATTGGTATTTACAATAAAAACGGGCAGCAGGTGTTTAACCAAATTGGTTACGCCAAACCGTGGACGGGAACCTACAAAGGAAAACAACTTCCGGCCGGCACGTATTATTACATCATCGACCTGAAAAATGGTGCGCCGCTACTAAAAGGTTGGGTATTGCTGGTGCGCTAAGGCTAATGTTTCGGCCTCTTATCGTGCTTACAAATAGGGTATTTTAAATGCCCCTTTTTTCAATACATCGGCAAACAAGCTTACACAGAAACATGCTGCTGCAACAGGCATTTTGCCGGTGAGCAAGCTTATCATTTTGCTGTAATTACCTATCTATTTGGCTTGGCCAAAGGCTGCAATTTTACCGTTTGGCAATTGGGTTTTTCTACCGCATCGCCCCTACTTGTGTCGGTTTTTTGCCGGTTTTAAAAGCAACCGAAAAAAGCTATTGCGTTGGCTATCAATAAGATATTCCTATAAGCTATATATTATCATTCTGGGAAATCGATTAACTGTAACTTATTGAATTTGTTTCTATTAAAGTAAGTTTTCCGATTTATTTTTAATAAATGTACACCCTACAGTAAAAAGAATACTTTTGCCGCCTTATTGAGTTATTGGCTTGTTATTCCCCCCAAGTTAAATTGAAATTATTGTTGTTTTCAGTCGCGCTGTTTGCCGCGATGCAAGTGAATGCCCAGGAGTGTAAAGGAGGTTTGGGCGACCCCATTATTAATTATGACTTTGGTTCGGGCACCGGTTTTGGTGGCCCGTTACCCACATCCGTCACCAATTATAATTATGTACCCAACACCTGCCCCGGCGATGGTGAATATACTATTGCCAACAGTACACGCGGCTGTTACGATGGTTTATGGCACGATGTATCAAAAGATCATACCGGCAACCCCAACGGTTACATGATGGTCATAAACGCATCTAATAACCCCGGCCAGTTTTTTAAGAAACAAACTGCTGCAGGCGCACTCTGCCCCAGTACCACTTATGAACTATCTGCCTGGATAATGAACCTCATTAAACCATTGGTATGTGACGGCACAAGCGGCAGGCCCAATATTACTTTGTTTATAGAAACGCCGGCAGGCCAAGTTTTAAAACGCTACGAAACCGGCGATATCCAACCAACCGAGACACCGACGTGGGTGCCAAAGAGTATTTTTTTTACCACTCCCGCCAACGTTACTTCGGTAGTGGTGCGTATGGTAAACAATGCCCCCGGTGGCTGCGGCAACGATCTTCTGCTTGATGATATCACTTTCCGCGCATGCGGCCCGATAGTGCAGGCAAGCTTTGCCGGAACAGAAGGCATAACCAGCGAAAATGTATGCGAGGGGCAACCCGCAACCTACACTATTATTACAAAATTTGCCGAAGGCTATACCAACCCCGCTTACCGTTGGCAACGCAATTTTAACGATGGCCGCGGCTGGGTTGATATACAGGGAGAAACAAGCAGCACATTACATGTAGATTTTCCGCCGAGCAGTATAGGCCGTTACCAATACCGCCAGGGTATTGCCGAGAGTAGCAACATCAGCTCGCTCAACTGCCGGGTATACTCTAACCCGGTTACTTTGGAGGTTGGGCCAAAGCCTGTGGTGCCGGCCATACCACCTGCTACGGTATGCGAGGGAGATGTGCTTACACTTACCGCTACCGGTGGTGACCATTACAGCTGGACAGGCCCCGGCGTAACGGCAACATCCCAAAACCCGCTAATTATACCGAACGTAACGGTTGCACAGGCGGGTAAATATAAGGTTGTAGTAACATCAGCAGCGGGCTGCCAAGCCGAGCAATATGCCGATGTTACCGTAAACCCCAAGCCGGTGATAACCATATCACCCTTACAAACCATATGCAAAAACGCAAGCACCACATTAACCGCCAACGCACCCGGCGCGGTAAGTTATAGCTGGTCGCCGGCGGTGGGGCTATCAAGCACTAACGTGGCTAACCCGGTGGCAAGCCCCAACATTACTACTACCTACACGGTAACAATTGTTGGCGCTAATGGCTGCAGTAACACGGCAAAAGTAATGGTGAAGGTAATAGACAAGCCAACGGCCAATGCCGGCAACGATAAAAAAATAGTTGAGGGCCAATCGGTAAAGTTAGAGGGGAGCGCAGAGGGGAGCATATTGAAATACCAATGGTGGCCAACAGATTACCTGGACGACCCAACATCGCCAACGCCAACCGCTACACCGCCCTATGATATTACGTATACCCTAACGGTAACGGCGGCAAATAGCTGCTTTATAGCAAACGATGATGTTTCGGTACGCGTTTATAAAAAAGTGGTTGTCCCTAATACATTTACGCCCAATGGCGATGGCACTAACGATACCTGGAATATAGAAGCGCTGGGTAACTATGCCCAAAGCACCATAGGTATTTACAACAAAAACGGGCAGCAGTTATTCAACCAGGTTGGTTACGCTAAAGCCTGGGAGGGAACGTACAATGGAAAACCGCTGCCGGCCGGCACCTATTACTACGTCATCGACCTTAAAAACGGCTCACCTGTGTTAAGTGGTTGGGTGTTACTCGTGAGGTAAGGTTAAGTTTTAAAACTTAATAAACTTATCTATCTGCTCTTCGGTGAACTTTAGGGTATCGGGCAGGTGCAGGTTGCCCTCGGCGTTTATTTCGTTGCGGATGTTGGCTATATGTATCTTAAGTGGCATTACATGCAGATGCATATAATTGCATATGCCGGTAAAATGGTCTACCCCGCGTATGTTGCCATACTTACCCGATGACAGGCCCACCAACGCAGCTTTCTTCTCATAAAAACTCTGCGGGAAGGCGCAGCAATCCACAAACACTTTCAGTACGCCCGGGAAACTGCCATTGTATTCGGGTATTACGAACAGGAACTTTTCGGTATCGGTAACCATCTGCTGTATGGGTTTGAAGGCTGCGCTGCGTTTGCCATACAGGTCGGTTTCTATCAGGTTAGCAGGCAATTCTGCCATCGAGAATACTCTGGCATCCACGCCTTTTTCGGCAAGCCTTTTTTGATAATAAAGGGAGAGTTTATGAGTAGAACTGCCGGGGCGATTGGTGCCTGCTATAATGGTAACCATATTGTACTTAGTGAAAAAACAAATAAGCCTCGCCATAACCGGGCAAGCGCATACTATTAGTTAAAATTGACCACGCACTCATTTATTAGGCCACTAATTTGTTTGTAAGTTGGTAAATCCTGTGGAATTCTAATTTATTTTAATGCGTATCTTTGATGGCTGACGAAAAACATTACAAACATAGAAATTTCCGTAAGGCTTTTTCGTTTCATATAAACTGCTTAATTAATTTTTGAATATACATAATGGGTAAAATTATAGCTTTAGCCAATCAAAAAGGTGGCGTCGGGAAAACTACATCATCTATAAACCTGGCCGCAAGTTTGGCTGTATTGGATTTTAAGGCCCTGCTGGTTGATGCAGATCCGCAAGCCAATTCTACCTCCGGTATCGGCTTTGATCCGCGCAATATCAAAAACAGCATTTACGAATGTATCATCAATGATATCGACCCACGCGAGGCTATCCAAAAAACAGATACCCCCAACCTCGACCTGCTTCCTGCCCACATTGACCTGGTAGGTGCCGAGATCGAGATGATAAACCTTGCCAACCGCGAATACAAGATGAAAGCGGTGTTAGATAGCGTGCGCGATGATTATGATTTTATCATTATCGATTGCTCGCCATCATTAGGTTTAATTACCATTAACTCTTTAACAGCTGCCGATTCGGTGATTATCCCCGTGCAATGCGAGTATTTTGCATTGGAAGGTTTAGGTAAACTTTTGAATACCATTAAAATTGTTCAAACCCGCCTGAACACCGCCTTGCAGATAGAGGGTATATTGCTAACCATGTACGATGTGCGCCTGCGCTTATCAAACCAGGTGGTTGATGAAGTGAAGACCCACTTTGAGGATATGGTGTTTGAAACTATTATACAACGTAATACCCGCCTTAGCGAGGCACCAAGCTTTGGCGTATCGGTAATTATGCACGATGCCAACAGCAAGGGCGCAGTAAACTACCTTAACCTTGCCCGCGAAATTATCCGTAAAAATGGTTTGGTGAAGGACGAAGAATTGGCTAATACCCAAACCGCGTAAGTTATATGAGTGCAGAGAAAAGAAACGCCCTGGGTAAGGGCCTAAGCGCGCTATTGAACGATACGCCGGCAGCATCAACAGGTGCCAAAACTACTACAACCGGCGGCCCCGCAGTTTCTGAAGCTGCTGGACTGGGCACCATTAGCGAAGTAAAGGTTGCCGAAATTGAAGTAAACCCCTTTCAGCCCCGTACCGAATTTGACGACCAGGCCCTTGCCGACCTGAGCGCTTCTATAAAACTACAGGGCCTTATACAGCCCATTACCGTTAGGCGCATTAATGCGCACAGCTATCAGCTAATATCGGGCGAGCGCCGGCTGCGTGCCAGTAAACTGGCCGGGCTTACACAAATACCCGCCTACATACGCAGCGCTAACGACCAGCAAATGCTGGAAATGGCCCTGATAGAGAACATTCAGCGCGAAGACCTGAATGCCATTGAGGTGGCCCTGAGTTTTCAGCGGATGATAGATGAGCTGAAGCTAAAACAGGAAGAACTGGGCGACCGCGTAAGCAAAAACCGCAGTACGGTTACCAACTACCTGCGTTTGCTGAAATTGCCGCCAACCATACAAATATCATTGCGCGATGGCGAGATAACTATGGGCCATGCCAAGGCTTTGCTTGCTGTTGACGATGCTACCACGCAATTATTTGTTCACCAGCAAATTATAAAGCAAGGGCTATCTGTTAGGCGTGCCGAAGAAATGGTGAGGGAGATACAACAGGCTCCTGTAAAGAAAGAAGGGAAGCAACCCGAAGCATTGCCATTCCAGATGCAAAAGATACAGGATGAACTGGCCTCGAAATTCAGCAGCAGGGTAAAATTAAAAGTTAACGCCCAAGGCAATGGAAGTATAGAAATTCCGTTCCTTTCTGAAGACGACCTGGGGCGTATACTCGAAATGCTGGATTGGTAAATTATGCTTAAACAACTGTTTGTTACTGTACTTTTTATAGGTTTCGCTACTGTGTGCCTGGCCCAAACCACCGATACATTAGCGAAACGAAAGGATACTACATCGGTTGTTAAGCGCGATACCGTTGTGCGCAGTTCTTTTGCGCCAAAAATCAAAAAAGAAAAAACCTATCATCCCGATAGTACCCATATCCCCAGCCTGGCCGTAAAGCGTTCGCTTATTGTACCCGGCTGGGGGCAGGTGTACAACAAAAAGTACTGGAAAGTACCCATCATTTATGGCGGTATAGGTTTGCTGGGTGCTGCCGTTATTTATAACCAAAGGTATTTTCAGCAATTTTTAGCGCTTGCCAAAATCACTAAAACCGGTACCGAGCCTAAACCCGGGGAACCCCTATACGCTTCCTACTTAAAATACCAAACCGAATATGAGTTGTACAAAAGTGCCGGCTACCAGGCACTTGCCGATGCATCTGACAGTTACCTCCGCAACCGCGACCTGAGTATACTGGGCATACTGCTTGCCTGGGGCATACAAGCCGTTGATGCTTATGTAGATGCCAAGTTCATCAGTTCGTACACAGTTGATAATGACCTCTCCTTGAGAGTTACCCCCGGGCTCATCAATCAGCAGCCTGTTTATGCCGCAAATTTTTCGGGTTCGTATATTCCGGGTATAAAAATTACCTTTACGCTTAAATAATAAGCTGCAATAATTTATACGGATGAATATAGCATTGTTAGGCTACGGCAAAATGGGCAAAATTATAGAAACCATTGCCCTCGGCCGCAACCACCAGATCGTTTTAAAAATAGATAGAGACAACCAGCACGAGCTAACTGTAGAGAACTTGCAAAAAGCCGATGTAGCCATAGAGTTTAGCACCCCCGGTACCGTATTGGATAATATAAACACCTGCTTTGAGGCGGGCGTTCCGGTAATAGTAGGCACCACGGGCTGGCATAATATGCTTAGTTCCGTAAAGGAAAATTGCGAGAGCGGTAATCACACCTTGCTTTATGGCACCAACTTTAGCGTGGGCGTAAACATCTTTTTCCACGTAAATAAAATACTGGCCAAGCTGATGAATAACTACCCGTACTACGAGGTGCAGGTAGAAGAGATACACCACACCCAAAAGCTCGATTCGCCAAGCGGAACGGCTATTACTATTGCCGAAGGGATACTTGATAACCTGGAAAGCAAAAAGGAATGGGTGAACGAGCTTGTTGGCGAACCAACTACTGAAGATAGCGCCGTAGCGGCTGACCAATTATTGATAGAAAGCCACCGCATAGAGAGCGTACCCGGCACCCACACCGTAATATACGACTCGGAAGTGGATAGCATTGAGTTTAAGCACACCGCCCACAACCGCAACGGCTTTGCCCTTGGTGCCGTATTGGCTGCCGAATGGGTGCAGGATAAAAAAGGCTTCTACTCGGTAGAAGATATGTTTCAATTTTAACGCAAGTCGCAGTGAATATCATAGGATTCTTTATTGCTGTTTTTCTCCTGGTTTTAGTCCCTTATATAGGCTTGTGGAAATTGTTTGAAAAAGCCGGAGTGCCGGGCTGGAAAGCCCTTATACCGCTTTACAATGCTTACACCATGATCGAGCTGAGTGGCAGGCCAGTATGGTGGTGGTTTTTGTTATTGGTACCGGGGCTTAATATTTTAGTAGCTTTCGGGGTCACCATCGATTTTATAAAATCGTATGGTAAACTAAGCCTGGGGCAAATTCTCGGTTCGGTAACCATACCGTTTATTCTTTTTCCAAAATGGGGATTTGATAAGGAAACAACTTATTGGGGGCCATCAGTAACGCCCGAATTTAAAGCAAAGCATCAAAAGAAGTTAGCCAAGTCCTCTGCCCGCGAGTGGACCGAGGCCATCATCTTTGCCGTAGTTGCTGCTACACTTATCCGCACCTTATTTATAGAGGCTTACACTATACCCACACCATCAATGGAGCGCTCGTTATTAGTAGGCGATTTCCTTTTCGTAAGTAAAGTTAATTAT
Source organism: Mucilaginibacter pedocola (assembly GCF_002013915.1). GTDB lineage: Bacteria > Bacteroidota > Bacteroidia > Sphingobacteriales > Sphingobacteriaceae > Mucilaginibacter > Mucilaginibacter pedocola. The sequence continues at coordinate 356,182 of NZ_MBTF01000036.1, read as the reverse complement.
GGTGCACGTATGCCTATTACGCCGGTATCGTTCCCTTTTGCGCACCATACCATGCCCCTCATTGGCACTAAAGCGTATTGGGATGGCATAAAACTGCCCTACTACCGCCTGCCCGGTTTGAGCGATGTGAAGAAAGGCGATGTAGTGGTATTTAACTACCCTATGGAAGCCGACACCCCGTTAAATCGACCTGTAGATAAACGCGAGAACTATATTAAACGCTGCCAGGGCGCACCCGGCGATACCATTGCCTTACTACAAGCCCAGGTTTATGTAGATGGCAAGCCTATGCCAAACCCGCCCGGCTCGCAGATAGATTATACCGTTTTAGATAACGGCACGCCGCTAAACCCCGATGTGCTGCAGGAACTGGAGGTTACCCAGTATGATAACACCCTCAGCCCTACCATGACCAAAGCCTCGGCCGCGAAAATTAAAGGTTTTTCCAATATCAAATCTATCGCGCCTAACATTGCCAAGCTGGGTGTTGGCGATCCGTCCATCTTCCCTAATGGCACGCCTCAATATAAGCTGAAGGCTACAGATAAAGACTTTAACTGGAACGTAGATAACTTTGGCCCTATCATTGTCCCTAAAAAAGGCTGGACGGTAAAATTGGATAGCTTAACCCTACCAGTTTACGGTCGCGCTATTGAAGTGTACGAAGGCAACAAACTGGAAATAGCCAACGGCGAAGTAAAAATAAACGGGCAAAAAGCTACCAGTTATACCTTTAAAATGAATTACTACTGGATGATGGGCGATAACCGCCACGATTCCGCCGATTCGCGCTACTGGGGCTTTGTTCCTGAAGACCACATTGTGGGCAAAGCCTTGTTCATCTGGATGAGCTGGGACGATAATGCCGGCTTCTTCAGCAAAATACGCTGGAGCAGGTTATTCAGAGGCATCAACTAAGAATTTTAAAACAGGCCGCTCGAAAGAGTGGCCTGTTTTGTTTAATCGACATGTTTTGGGATTGCAAAGGCATTAGCCAAATTGCCGCGTATGCTTTAAAAGCGATTTCCTTGGGGCACCAAACAAAATCGGCATGGCGAAAACGCAATGCCGATTACTTGTTTATAATGATATTTACAAACTAAACCTATATCCCCGGTTTATTATTTTCCGAGCCTTCGGCTACGTTCCCTCCCCTGCCTTTGGTATCAAATGCGCGGAATTTTACGGTACCAGTGGCATCTACCGGGCCATCGTACACTTTACTGCTGGCGGTTGGTTCGGTGCCATCGGTAGTGTAGCGAATGGTTAAGCCGGGGTATTGTATATTGCTTAGGTATTTGCCATCCTGCAATACCACACCCGGTTTCGGTATCCTGAAGCTGTAACCGCCCTGGTAATAGTTCAGGCGGGGCAGTTCGCGCTTGCCTAATATGTTCATGAATTTGCTCCACTCCGCGTTGTACATGGCGCGGGCTTTGGTGGTATCTTTCTCCATTGTCCAGGCGGGGTCTTTGGCCCAGGCGCGCTCTGCCAAACCTATCAGTTTCGGGAATACCATATAATCCATACGGTCGGCGGTTTTAACGGTTTCGGTCCATAGGGCGCCTTGCAGGCCTATAATGTTTTGCTTACCGTAGTCGGTTAGGCGCTGCTTGCCGGTGAAGATATTGCGGTTGATGGGTTGCCCGTTTTTATCAACGTCGGCATTTTTAAAGTAATCGAAAGGAATAAAAGAGTAGAATTTATCTATCCCTAAAAACGCCCCCCAATAGTAGCCCGGCTCATCGAAGGATTTGTAGTTGGCCATATCGAAGTATAGGTTGGTAACGCATGTAAGTACTACCTTGTAGCCGCCATTGGCCAATTTGTAGGCCAGATCTTCCTGCCCATCGCCCAGTACATTGTTCCAAACATCTACCTGCATGCCCTCGTTCACAAATTGCGGGTTAGGTACATAGGTGTTCTGGCCATCTACGGTAGTCTTACGCAAGGCCATCTCTTCCCAGCCCGACATGGTGATGTTACGTTTTTTCAGCATGGCGTTCAATTTGCCATAAAAGTAATACCACAGGTCGCCGGTGTTTTTTATTTCGGGGTTCTTATCCTTCAGAGCCAGATAAGAAGGCGATTTTTCCCATACGTGCGGCGGCACCTCATCGCCACCAAAGTGGATGGCAGGCAGCGGCGCGCTTGCTTCCTTATAGATGTTCACCAGATCATTTATAACCGTTTCGAAGTAGTTATAGGTAGATGGCATGGCCACATCTATCACGTTATCGTTCCAATACTGCACCGAGCGGTATTCCGATTTATCGTTCACATCGCGCAGCAAATAACGCTCGGCACCGGCTTTATCGCCTGCGGCCATCAGTCGTGTATAACGGTTATCCATCGCTTTAATAGAAGCACGTGCGTGGCCGGGCGATTCTATCTCGGGCAATACCATTACGTGGCGCTCGTTGGCGTATTTCAGTATCTCTATGTAGTCGGCTTTGGTGTAGTAACCGGTGCCGGCAGTATTGCTAAAGTCGGGACCAGAACCATGCGAGGCCGGGAGATAGTTTTTGCTATCCAGCGTGTGGCCGCGTTTAGAGCCTACGGCAGTTAATTCGGGCAGCGATGGTAATTCAATACGCCAGCCTTCATCGTTAGTAAGGTGGAAGTGCAGCACATTGAGTTTGTAAACCGCCATCAGGTTTATCAGCTTCAGCACCTGCTCTTTGGTTTGGAAGTTACGGGCAACATCAAGCATTACGGCACGGTACGGAAAACGCGGCTCGTCGGCAACCTCGAGACATGGCACTGTGATAGATGACTGCGGTTTTGCCCATGGCTCGGCAGATAATGTGGTTTTGAAAGATTGAATACCGTAGAACAAACCGGCAGGCGTAGCGGCGGTTATGGTGATGGCATCGGGCGTAATGCTTAACTGGTAAGCTTCGGCACCGAGGCTTGCATCTTTTTTAAAGATCACTTTTTTGCCTGATGCAGATGGCTTCAGTTTGCTGCCCAATAGCTTTTCTATACCGGTAATAAAGTACCGTTTCTCGCCCTCGAATAACGGGTCGCTTTCTATAGCAATGCTGTTGGTGATGGTAAAGCTTCCGCTATTCTCTTTGTAGCTTGCAGGTGTTGGGATGATCTTTTGCAGCGAGGCAGCGGGAATATCCTGAATGATCTTGTTTTGGTTGTAGATGATCTCGGGCGTAATTAAGCCCAGGTAAGTTGGGTTGAAGGGTTTAACCACAAAATCGCCAATGGCGTATCCTTTGTTAGGTTCGCTATCCCAAACCAGGTAAGGGCCTTCAATGGCATCGGTAAAGTTTACCACCGGCGATTCGCAGATGTAATCTATCCTACCGCTTTTTCCGGGTTTTATGGCTTTAAATTCGGCGTTGGGTGTAATGCTGTATAAGTCGCCGTTGATGGGTTCTATACGGGCATTACCGCTAACCGCATTGGCCACAAAATTGCGCGAAGAGTTGAAGTAGAATTTCCAGCCCGAAGCAGGCAGCGATGTTTTGCCTTTATTGGTAATGGTGATGGCCGTGAGCGCTTCGCCTTTGTTTTGATAGTTGTTATCAACAACCTCCCAGGTTATCACCAGGTTTTTGGGGTTAAACTTTGGCTCATCAGCATTAGCAGCAAAAGCTTTGACGTTGACGGCGGCGACAAGCAGCAGTACAATAAAACGACGCATCATAATTAAATTTTAGGTTTGAGAACCGTAAATATAATTAAATTATCGGTTTACGATGTTGGCTATACTTTTTAAAATATTTTTTAAAGTACGAATTTTATCCAGCCCTGCCCCTCGTTGCCAAAGATGAATTGTTTGGGATGTATCATCTCTGCCAGCATTTCCAGCGAATCTACAATGCGCGGACCGGGGCGGTTAAAGTAGTTGTTGCCATCGGCAATGTAAATGCGGTTATTCTTTACCGCTTTCAAGTCGGCGAAGCCGGGTTTATCAAGCAGCAGGTTTATTTCGCGCATAGTGCGCTCTATCGAAAATCCGCAAGGCATTAAAACGACCACATCTGGGTCCTGATTCTGTATATCTTCCCAGTTTACATAGGGCGAATGCTCGCCTGCGCGGGCAAGTATTGGTGTGCCGCCTGCAAGTGTAACCAGCTCGGGCACCCAATTGCCCGATATCATCATCGGCTCAAGCCACTCTATACAGGCAACGGTGGGTTTGTTTTCCATAAACTTTAGCTTATGGCGAATAATATCTACGCGTTCCTGCAGATCTTCTATCAATTGTTCGCCGTCAGCGGTTACGCCCAGCGCTTCGGCAACGGTGGCAATATCTTTTAAAATATCATCGAGGCTGTTGGGTTGCAGGGAAATGATATGGGCGGGCTTATCCAAGTAATTTTCTAATACCTGCTCAACATCCTGTAACGACACAGCGCATGCCTCGCATTGTGCCTGCGTGATTACCACATCGGGCTGTAATTCTTTGATCTGCTCACGTTTTACGGTGTAAACGGACAGAGCATCTGCCAATATCTCTTTAACTCTTGCATCAATAGCCGCACTGCTTAAGCCGTCCGGAATATTTGCTTCGCTGCAAACGGGTAGCTGTTGCACGGTTTCGGGGTAGTCGCACTCATGCGAGCGGCCAACCAGGTTAGCCTCGAGGCCTAAGGCACAAACAATTTCGGTAGCGGAGGGCAGCAGGGATATTACTTTAGGAGCGGGCATGTGTCAGTGTGCAGTTTTCAGTTGGCAGTTTGCAACATTAAAGATGCAAATATGCGAATAATTGTGTTAGGCTTTATTTAACCACAGAGAACGCAGAGGTTGCGCGGAGATGCACAGAGAGATTTGCAGTTTGGCAAGAGTTTTTTTAGGAGAGTCGAATCTCACGCAAAGACGAAAAGGGAAGCTTTTTTCAATTCGTGTAATTCGATCTAATACGTGATCATTCGTGTTAACTCAAATAGCCCATTACATAACTAACAAATTAGAATGATTATATATTATCTTTGCCCCCGATGATATTCCTGACCTTACTTGCCGGGGTGATAGCCAACTTTATAGGGTATATTCCACCGGGAAATATAAACCTAACGCTCGTTCAGATTACTATAAACCGGGGCTTTAAACAGGCCATGCAGTTTATTATAGCGTTTTCGTGCGTGGAGTTTTTCTTCACCTTCATGGTGATGCTTGGGGCCAAATGGTTATCAGAACAGGTAAAGTTGGATACCGCTATCGATTGGGTGATGGTGGTGCTGTTTAGTACCCTTGCTATTATTACCTGGCGCAACCGTAACAAGCCACCAAAAACTACCTACAGCGAACACGCCAGCATCAAATACGGCATACTGCTGGGTTTTTTAAACCCGATGCAAATCCCTTTCTGGATGGTAACCGGCACTTACCTCATCACCCACGAATGGATAGACGACAAACCACTAGACCTGGTTTTCTTCAGCGTGGGCTCGGCAGCAGGCGCATTTTTAGCCTTATTCTTATACGCACAATTTGCTAAGTTTCTTCAAAAGAGGTTTGCCTTTAGCACCCGAGTTATAGATACGGCCATTGCCATATTGTTCTTCGGCTTTGCCCTTTACCATATTTTTAAGCAGATATATTTGGCGTGGTTTAAGCATTAAGCGCCAGCCCCCTAACCCCCTGAAGGGGGAACTTTTTATTTGGGGTGTAATAACTTCTACTCCCCTTCAGGGGGCTGGGGGGCTCGGGCTTGCACCCGGCTTCGTACTTATATTCCAAATCTTCTCCGCTTTTCTTCCTATCAACCAAAACGACAATGCCAGTATCGAGAAGAACAGCGTTTTGTTAGTGCCCTCCCAAAAGTATTCGAAGTATTTGGTGTAGAGGAATATGATGAGGAAAGTGATACCGAACTCGCGGGCTATTACATCTTTAGTTTTTAAGCCATAAAGCAGGAACGCCCCGGCAACTACTGCCGATATAATACCCCAGTAAAACAGGCTGATCTGTTTAATGGTCCACCATATATCGAGGCTACCGTAATTGCCGAATATACTGAGCAGCCAAAGCGACATGAACAGGTACAACATCCCTACCACATAGGTGATCTCCCAAAAGAAAGCGAACCATTTTTTCCCTTTCAGGATATGGCAGGCTGCTACTGCAAGCAAGCCGAACAACACAAAACGCAGCGGGTAGTTCATGCCCAAAAAGTAAAGTGCCCAATTGGTTTGATACCCAGTTTCGGTACCGAACCAACTACCCAGCGATACAAGTGCGAATAACCATATCAGTCGCGAACCCATCCGCCAGGCCAAAAAGCCATAAACAAATACCGACACCAAAAATAGCAGGGAGTAATGCCCCGAGCCATTATCGAAAGTTTTGCCCAGGTAGGCTATGCAGCAAGCCGTAGAGAGCACGCCGGTAAATATTACAGCTTCGTTACTGAAAACCTGTTCGGGATAAAGTCTTTCGCGCCTGCGCCCCAAGTAGAATAAGCCAACGGCAGCGGCGGCAGAAAGGATACTGATCACGATATCGGGAGTATCGTACAGTTGCTTCATCCAGTTGATTACGGCATCATCCACTATGAGCGAACCGGCAGCCACTACCCCGCATATTAGCGCCACCCAAAAAGAATACTTGGCTAAGCGCATCCAGTCAAAACCTTTTACTTCGAAAGAGTTGCGGAGTTTTTCGGCCTGGGTTGCGTCAATAAGGTTATTCTTTTCCCAATGGGATATGGTATCGTTTAAAAATTCGCTTTCTTGCCGGTCGAGGTTTAGTTTGGTCATAGAATACGAATATGCGATTTAATTTTTAATTAACATAAATTTCGCAACGGGCTATTTAACCACAGAGAACACAGAGGTTACGCGGAGGTTCGCAGAGAGCCTTGCAAATTGGCTAATGAGTTTAAATAACACTAATTTCTCGAATTGATTCGAATTGCACGAAACATCGCGGGCTATTTAACCGCAGAGAACACAGAGGTTACGCAGAGGTTCGCAGAGAGCCTTGCAAATTGGTTAATGAGTTTAAATAACACTAATTTCTCAAATTGATTCGAATTGCACGAATGCTACATGTCGAAGGCGTACACCGTGATAATTGTGCTTCTGTGCAATTCGCCTTAATTGGTGGAATTCGTGTTTATTATGTATTAAACTGCGGCCCATCCATCACCAATAGAGCTTGCACGCTTTCTTTGTCTTTGCCTAACTGCACCACCAGTTCGTCTAACGACGAAAAGCGGATATCCTCTCGTACAAAGTGCAGAAATTCCATGCGGAGTTGCTTGTTGTATATGTCGCCGCTGAAATCGAAGATATTTACTTCGATATTGCGCGTCATGCCGTTAACCGTAGGGCGGTGACCAATGTAGGCCATGCCTCTATAATTGACGCCCTCTACCTTTACTTTTACGGCGTATATGCCATCGTCGGGTATCAGTTTGTAGCGTTCTTCTACCATCAGGTTAGCCGTGGGATAACCAAGCTGGCGGCCCAATTGGTCGCCGCGGATAACTTTGCCGGTAATGAAGAAGGGATAACCCAGGCATTCGTTAGCGGTTTCTACTTCTCCATCCAGCAGAGCGGTGCGTATGCGGGTGCTGCTGATGGCTACATCGTTAATGTCCTGCTCGGGTATTTCCAATACTTCAAAACCATATTCGGGGGCCAGGCGCAGTAGATCCTGCAGACCGCCTTTTCGGTCTTTACCAAAGCGGTGGTCGTAGCCTATCACAATGGTTTTGGTTCCTATCTTTTTCACCAGCACTTCGCGGATGTATTCTTCTGCCGTTTGGTTACTAAAATCGCGAGAGAAAGGCGTAATTATCAGGTGGTCGATACCCAATTGCTCCAACAGCTCGGCCTTTTCGTTTATGGTGGTGATGAGTTTAATGTTCTCGTCCTCGGGGTGCAGTATCATCCGTGGATGCGGAAAAAAGGTAAGGATAACCGTTTCGGCATCCTGCGCCGCCGCCAGTTCTTTAAGGCGCGATATGATCTTACGGTGCCCTATATGTACGCCATCAAAAGTACCGATGGTAACAACGGCATTTTTAACGGGGGTAAATTCATCTATATGATGATATATCTTCATAGTGTATTACGCAAAGGTAAACGTAGAAAACAAAAAGGGAAAGCTTTTTATTGGCATTGCAATTAATGGCCAATTATTGATGCATCTCCGGCTGCCCCTGCCGACTTCAAATCTCTAATAGTATTCACCAACTCCATCACCTCGTGCGCATCATCTATACGGTAGTTACCGCTGCGGGTACGGCGCAGGCGCGAAAGGTAGGCACCATTGTTAAGCGCGGCACCAAAATCGTTAGCCAGTGAGCGAATGTAGGTGCCCTTGCTGCACACCACCCTAAAATCAACTTCTGGTAACTCGATACGGGTTATCTCAAACTCGGTGATGGTAACGTTACGCAGGCGCAACTCTACCTCCTCACCGCGGCGGGCTTTTTCGTACAGGCGTTCGCCATCTATTTTTATGGCCGAGTGAGCGGGCGGGTACTGTTGTATATCGCCCATAAACTTTTTGCAGTTCTCTTTTATCTGTTCTTCGGTAAGGTGACTAAACTCAAATTTAGCTTCCGGCTCGCTTTCCAAATCATAAGTGGGCGTTACCGAACCTAATACCATAGTACCGGTATATTCTTTTTCTTCGGCCTGGAAGGAATCTATCTGCTTGGTCATTTTACCGGTGCAGATGATGAGCAGTCCGGTGGCCAGAGGGTCCAAAGTACCGGCGTGGCCTACCTTCAACTTTAGTGGTTTAAAGGCATTGCGAATTTTGCCCACTACGTCGAAACTTGTCCATTTGTAGGGCTTGTTTACCAGTAATAGCTGGCCATCGGCAAATTGTTGTATGTTAGTGAATATAGTAGCGCTCAAAACAAAAAATTAAGCGGCAAAGGTAAGGTTTTTATGGGCGAATTTTTCTGAACTCGAATTCAACGAATTTATAGAATAAACAGAATGCAGTTCAGACAAGTCGGTGAAATCAAAAACCATCGGTGGAATCGGTGCAGATAAAATTCGAGTTCATACAAACAACCGCAAACAACAAAAAAGCGATGCCCCTTCTCGAAACATCGCTATTCTATTTTCTTTTTAAGAATACCCTTAAATAATCTCCAGATTATGCCCGGTCAGGAACAGGATAATGATAACCCCGCCTACCAAAATACGGTACCAGCCAAACAGTTGGAAACCGCGTTTCTCTAAAAAGGTGATGAATGTTTTAATGGCCAACAGCGCAACTATAAACGCTACCACGTTACCAATGGCTAACATTTTTATTTCTTCGCCTGTGAAAACATGCCCCTCTTTTATAAAATCGAGCAGTTTTTTTGCGGTTGCGGCAAACATGGTTGGCACGGCCAAAAAGAAAGAGAACTCGGCGGCTGCCTTGCGGCTTAACTTTTGCGACATACCACCCACTATAGTAGCGGCCGAACGCGAAACGCCGGGTATCATGGCGATACACTGGAAAAAGCCGATCTTTAAAGCAGTAAGGTAATCTACGTTCTTCTCCTCCTTAACATTCTCCTGGTTAAATACTTTATCTACAAACAACAGGATGATACCACCAATGAACAGCGTGATACCCACGGTAAGTGCGCTTTCCATCAACTCATCTATCTTTTTGCTGAACAGCAAGCCAAATACAGCGGCCGGAATAAAGGCTACAACGAGTTTAAAATAAAAATCGAGCGTTTGGAAGAAGCGTTTCCAGTAAAGCACTACTACCGAAAGGATAGCGCCTAACTGAATGGCAACGGTAAAAAGCTTTACAAAATCATTGCTTTGGATACCCATTACAGATGAAGCAATGATCATGTGGCCGGTTGATGAGATGGGCAAAAACTCGGTGATGCCCTCAATTACCGCAAGGATAATTACCTGTATTAAGCTCATGCTTTTTCGGCAGGTTTTTTAAGTATCGCGTAGAAGCCTAAACCGAAGCCTGCCAATACCACTATCGGCGCTATTACAATTTTGGTATTGCTGTAAATGTCGGTAGTGCCGCTCATTAGTATAAAACCGAAAGCAACCACAGCAATGCTGATGATAAGCCAACGATAATTTTCTTTACCGAACACAAATTGCGCCGGGCTGGTGGTTTTCAGCGATTGCGGGCTTGCCGTTGTTTTAACCGGTGCTGCCGGTTTTGCTGGTTGCTGTGCCATGTATCTTATTGAGTGATTTTTTAATGAATTATCCGGTGAATAAGCGATAGCCACCTCAACACCAATGAACTAATGAATAAATTACCTGTAAAGGTCGTATATTTTTAAGCGCAGGAATTTGTTTACCGCCAGGTAAGTACTCACGGCCGACATAAACATGCCTATACCAATAATTCCCAGGAAAACTACACCGAACTCGGTGTAATCGCGCAGAATGACCAGGTCGGGGATTTGCTGGTAGGCGATGTACAACGTGCCTATCAGTATAACAATGGCAATAAGCCCACCTAACAACCCGTGCCAAATGCCATAAAGCAAAAACGGCTTGCGGATAAAGCCTTTTGTTGCGCCAACCAACTGCATTGATTTGATTAGGAACCTTTGCGAGTAAATGGCCAGCCTGATAGTGTTATTAATAAGCGCTACTGATAGTACCACAAATATGCCGGCAAAGGCCAGTATCACCAGTATAATATTGGTAAGGTTTTGGTTCATTTGGTCAACCAGGCTTTGCTGGTATTTTACCTCTTTCACCAACGGGTTCTTCATTAGCTCGGCTTTGAATTTTTCTATGCCGGCGTTGTTGGCGTAATCGGCCTTCAGGTAAACATCAAGCGATTGCGATAGCGGGTTGTAACCCAAAAACTTCACAAAGTCTTCGCCCAAATCTTTCTGCAGGTTACGGGCAGCCAGTTCTTTACTCACATACTGGGTTTGTTTAACCATTACGTTACCATCCAGTTGTTTCTGAAACTGCAGCACATCGGTTTCGTGCGCGGCATCGTCCATAAATATATTGAGTACTATATTTTCCTTCACATAGCGCGATAGCTTGTTGGCTTTCACCAATATCAGGCCCAGTAACCCTATCATCAACAAAACCATGGCAATACCAAACACGGTAGAAATGTATATCGTTTTGGTTTTACGTGCCGATGCGCTTGATTCAAATTCTTCCATGCGTTTTAGATATGAGATGTGAGACATGAGATAACCTCAACGCAACACATTAAACCCTATTGTTTGCGAAAATAGCAAACCTGCTTTAAAGGTAAAAGTTTATGCTGGATAATTAACAATAATTAACTACACGATGAGCGGATGGAAAGAAAAGGAACAGGATTAAGGGATTAAATGATTAGTCAGGATTTTTTTGTTTGTCAAGTGTCACGTCCTGAAAAACGCTTACACTTTTTAAGGTGTCATAGCTGAAAATCCTGACTAATCTTTCAATCGCTAAATCCTGTTAAAATTCCGGTCAACAAATAAAGACCACACCTGTTAATCGTGTATGACAACACCAGCAAACAACCACGATAAACCATCCCCGTCAGATACACCTACCGAAAGGCCTGCAGACGAGGGGCACGAAAGCGTTGTAAAAAACAGCGACAAGCAATACCATGCCGACGAACCCGCGCAAAAGGACATCGCTAAAAAGCACGAGAAGGAAGAGCAACCGGTAACACCTGTTAAGGATGCGCCGAAGGAGAACCAGCCCGATGCATCTGACGATGGTGCACGCCGACTGGAATCCAAATAAGCCCTAAACGGGTTTAGCTATACCTGCTGAATTAAACTGCAGATCGTATAGTTTACGGTAATAGCCGTTCTCTATTTTCAGCAATTCCTGGTGGGTACCGCTTTCCATAATTTCACCATGATCAAGTACTAATATTTTATCTGCATTCTGGATGGTTGATAAGCGATGGGCTATCACTATAGCCGTGCGCCCCTGCATCAATTTGTTGATGGCGTTTTGTATCAATAATTCGGTTTCGGTATCAACCGACGAGGTGGCCTCGTCCAGCACCAAAATTGCCGGGTTATACACCAATGCACGGATGAACGATATTAACTGCGCTTGCCCTGCAGAGAGGGTTGCCCCCCGTTCCATTACATTATAGTCGTACCCGCACGGTAAACGTTCGATGAAATCATGCGCACCTACGTCCTTGGCTGCAGCAATAATTTCTTCGCGAGTAATGTTTTCGTTATTCAGGCTGATGTTATTGCCAATGGTATCGGTAAACAAAAAGACATCCTGTATTACTGTGGCTATTTTCGAACGCAGATAATCTACTTTGTAATCGCGGATGTCATGCCCGTCGACCGTTACGCTGCCCTTCCCAATATCATAAAAGCGGTTGAGGATGTTGATGGTTGACGATTTGCCTGCGCCGGTAGCACCGACTAATGCCAGCGTTTCGCCGGGCTTAATGTGGAAGTTTATGTTTTTAAGCACCCAATTCTCGTCGTTATAAGCGAACCACACATCTTTAAATTCGATATCGCCCTGTAAAACTGGTGGGGCCAGTTGCCCATCATTAGGAGCCACATCGTCGGTATCCAGCACTTTAAAAATACGGTCGGCCCCTACCATCCCCATTTGCAAGGTATTAAATTTATCTGCCAGCTGGCGTATAGGGCGGAACAGCATATTTAGCAGCACAATAAAACTGGTGATGAGGCCCGGCGTAATGCCATGCTCGGATGCCGAGATGGCATGCAATTGCTGATCGTTAAGTATGCGTTTGCAACCATACCAAACCAACAGCGCCATACAAACGGCGAACAATATCTCCACCACCGGGAAAAAGATAGAATAATACCAGTTTGAGCGGATGTTGGCATCGCGGTATTTCAGGTTCACGGCTTTGAATTTGCGCATCTCCTGTTCTTCGCGGGCAAAGTATTGGATAATGCTGATACCGCTGATGTGCTCGGCCAAAAAGGTATTCAACTGCGCTACCTGTGTTCGTACCTCCTGGAAGGATGATTTGATGGCCTCTTTAAAGACATAGGTTGACGCGAACAGGAATGGCATCGGTATCAGGGTAATGAGCGCCAGTTTCCAATCCTCGTGCAGCATCCAGCCAATAACGGCGATAACCAGCAGCATATCGCCCATAATGGAGATAAGCCCTTCCGAAAATATATCGGCAATGGTCTCCAGGTCGGATACCGTGCGGGTGATAAGCATACCAATGGGCGTGCGGTCGAAATAGCGCAAGCGCAAACTGGTGATGTGGTTGAATACATCCTTCCTGAGGTCGCGGATAACCGATTGGCCAAGCGAGTTGGTGAGGTAGGTTTGGTAATATTGCGCGATGGTTTGAATAAGCAGCTGCCCTATCATCAGCTCTACCATAAAAACCAACCCCTGGTAATCGTTGGCGAGGATATACTTATCCAGCGTGAGTTGTATCAATATAGGCTGCAGCAAAGCCACCACCGAGAGGAAGATAGTAAGGAAGGCCGCTACTACAAAAACCATTTTATAAGGCTTTACATAGTACATAATGCGCGAAAGCAATTTCCAATCGAAGGCTTTGCCGGTAACAACTGCGGAGCCCCCCCCGCCTCCGCTGGTTAGCGGAGGAGTTTTTGAAGTACTTTTGTTATCTTGTTTTTCTTCTTTACTCATTACTTATCAAATTTCCATTCCCCCTTCATGGGGTTAGGGGGCTTAAGGGTTATAGGTACAGGTACTTCACCTCGGTTAAATACAAGCCGCAAGCCGGTACACTTGTTCCGGCATTGCTGCGGTTTTTACTTTCTATAATATCGCGCACAGCTTCGGGTGGTATTTCGCCTCGGCCAACCATTATTAGCGTACCTACTATGGCCCTCACCATATTACGCAGGAACCTATCGGCCGATATTTTAAATACAATGCCTTTTTCCGTCGGTTCCCATGCCGCATTTACAATTTTACAATTATTGGTTTTAACCTGCGTATTCGATTTACTGAAACAGCTAAAATCTGAGTATTCCATGATAATTGCGGCAGCGCGGTTCATCAACTCCAGATCGGGCGTATCGCGCAGCAACCACGAATAGCCGTGCCTGAAAGGGTCTTTCTGAAAATGGATATGATACTCGTAACTACGTAAAGTAGCATCGAAACGGGCATGCGCCTCGGGTTCTACGGGGATAATGCGTTTAATGGCGATGTCGTGTGGAAGAAGAGCGTTGAGGCCTTTTTTGTCCATGGTCCATGGTCTATGGTCCATGGACGAATGATCAAAATGCACAAAGTACTCTGTAGCGTGTACGCCGGTATCCGTTCTGCCGCAACCTGTGGTTTCTATAGGTTGGCGCAACAAGGTAGATAATGCTTTGTTTAGCAACTCCTGAACCGTAACAGCATTGGGCTGTATTTGCCAGCCATGGTATTTGGTACCATCGTAAGCAAGTTCAATAAAATAGCGTTGATATTCTGCCACGGGGCAAAGGTAGTAAAGCCGTGTGTAAATGCAGGTGGTTTTGGTTATCTGCTAAGAATTGCGCGTGAAAATAAATTTGTTCCGGTGAACAATTAAAACCGCCACAGCAAAGGACAATACTACACCTAAAAAACCAGCCATCGACCAATCCATTAACTGGCCTGCAGGATCGTCGCCAAACATTAAAAACGGACTAAACAAAATCTGTGGGGTAACTGCAACACCCAGGCCAACAAAGCCCCAGGCAATTGTATTACGATGAAGCTTATGCCCAAGATAGGCGTAAACCGAAAAAATGATAATTGCGAGAAAGGCCATTGCGATAATAATTGGTAAAGTAAATATACATCCTTATTTCATCTTTTATAGGCTATTAACAAATTAGTTTTGCCAATTATTAAAAAAATTATCTTTGTGCCCATACTCAACAAACCATGATACAACGCATACAAAGTATATACCTCTTCGCGGCCTCGCTTGTAATGTTCGCCTTGTTTTTATTTCCGGTAGCGCACAACCTTTTTGTTGATGGTAAACTGGTAAACGTAAGCGTAACTGGCGTTTCGGAAATTGTGAACGGGCAAGAGAAAACCATCGAATCTTTCCCGGCATTGACGGCCATTACAGCCATCATAGGTTTAGTACCGCTGGCGATTATTTTTCTTTACAAAAACCGCAAACAGCAAATCACCTTATGCTACAGCGCTATATTGGCACTTATAGGCTACAGCTTCTGGATGGCTCAAACTGTAAAAAAAGTAGTTGGCCCTATACAATTGGAATATAAGAATATGGGGATAGGGTTGGTTTTAACTTCGCTAAGTATCATCCTTATCATATTTGCTTTTAAAGCTATTCAGCGGGATGAGAAGTTGGTGAAGTCGGCGGATAGGCTGAGGTAAGCTTGGAATCCGAGGTTAAAAAACGCTCAGCAACTTTTCCGGATTCTGCCTGCTATCGAATATCGTAAGGATTTTGACGGCATCCGGGGTCACAACAAAATAAATCACATTGTGCTTTGTGAGTACACAACGCTGCACTCTTTTCACTTTATCTATATAGGGGTATATATCAGGACTATCCAGTATAAAATTACAAACCTGGTTAAAACGTTTTATAAAATCATTGGTTACCTTTTCGTTCCAATCAGATAGAAGATATTCAATTATTGTTTCATAGTTAGCCAAAGCCAGCGGCATTAAAATGACTTCCTTAGCCATTTAAGCCGTACTTTTCTTTGATCCTTCTATTCACTTCAGCCAAAGGCGTTCCTAATCCCATTTCAGCTTGTTCAAGCCCCTTATTTATCAATTGTTTGTGCAATGCCGGTAACGAATCCCATTCTTCAATTTCAACCTGGCTATTAAGATAATTGGTTACCAGCCCATAAAGCTTAGTTATTTGCTCATCATCGGCATGCTCGATCTTATCAAGCAAATCACTTTTTAAAACAGCTGCTTCCATACCACCTCATTTTGTTTGTACTCAAATATACAAAAATCCATCTTTGAAATATTCCCTACTTTTTTGCGATCCCACTTCCAAACAGAGCGAGGCTTCCAAATTGGAAGCCTCGCTCTGTTTATTCTCATTGCCGTTGCGTTTATTGCAAGGCGGCTAAACCCCTCCCTGCCTTTGCATACATCCTACCGCACCCCTCCCCAAGGAGGGAATTATTTCGTCATTTAAAGACTTATTAGTATCTAACTCGCACTAAACCCAATCGGTGGAATCAAATCCAATCGGTGGAATCCCAGCCTTAGGCTTCCATCATGCTTTCGCCGGTTACGGTAGCTTTTATTTTGCTTTCCAGTTCCTCGGCTAATTCAGGGTTATCCAGTATCAATTGTTTAACAGCATCGCGGCCCTGGCCAAGGCGGGTATCGCCGTAGCTGAACCATGAACCTGCTTTTTTAATGATGTTGTATTCTACACCCAAGTCGATAATTTCACCAGCTTTAGAAATACCTTCACCGAACATGATATCGAACTCGGCTATACGGAACGGAGGTGCCACTTTGTTTTTCACAATTTTCACCTTCACGCGGTTACCTGATACTTCGTCGGTGTCTTTTATCTGCGATATACGGCGTACATCTAAACGTACCGAAGCGTAGAATTTAAGGGCGTTACCACCGGTAGTAGTTTCGGGGTTACCGAACATTACACCTATCTTATCGCGCAGCTGGTTAATGAATATACAGCAGCACCCGGTTTTGCTGATGGTACCGGTTAGCTTACGTAAGGCCTGCGACATTAAACGGGCGTGCAAGCCCATTTTCGAATCGCCCATTTCGCCTTCTATCTCGGCTTTTGGCACCAGGGCTGCCACTGAGTCGATAACCAAAATATCGATAGCACCCGAGCGGATCAGATTGTCGGCAATTTCTAAGGCTTGCTCACCATTATCGGGCTGAGAGATGAGCAGGTTCTCTACATCTACACCTAATTTTTTAGCGTAGAACCTGTCGAACGCGTGCTCCGCATCAATAAAGGCAGCAATACCACCTTTTTTTTGTGACTCGGCAATAGCATGAATAGCCAGGGTAGTTTTACCCGACGATTCCGGGCCATATATTTCAATGATACGGCCTTTTGGCAAACCACTTACGCCCAAAGCAATATCCAAACCCAACGAACCGGTTGATATTGTTTCGGTTGCCTCAATAGCTTGTTCGCCAAGCTTCATGATGGTGCCTTTTCCGTATGATTTTTCCAGCTTATCAAGGGTAAGCTGTAGTGCCTTCATTTTATCTGTATTGCTCATCTCTATGTTTTTCGTGAAACAAATATAAACAGTGTTTTTATTATTTGCTAATTATTTTAGTATTTATTTGAAAATATTTTTTGCTTAGCCGCCCCGTGGATGGGCCCGGCAATGATTTGGGTTGCAGCTTAATTATTATCCTGCTTGTCCACACTCCGCTTTTTCAGCTCCTTGCTTATTGCGTTCAGCGCCTTTTTCTTTTTGGCTTCTTTAGCTTTCTTCTGTTTAAGGGCTTCAGCTTTTAGTAGTGCAGACTCGGTGTTGTGTTGCTCGTAGTATTTGCAGAACCAGGTTAGCGGGCAAATATCGCATTTAGGGCTGCGGGCAACGCAAATATAGCGGCCATGCAGTATCAACCAGTGGTGTGCTATAGCCAGGGTATTCTCGGGCAGGTTCTTTACCAATTGTTTTTCGACCGCCAGCGGAGTGCTTGCCTTCACCAGCCCAAGGCGGTTTGCAACTCTGAACACGTGCGTATCTACTGCGATAGCCGGCGCCTCAAAAACTACCGACGCTATCACATTGGCCGTTTTACGCCCAACGCCGGGCAGTTGCTGCAATTCTTCTATACCCGAAGGGACTTCGCTGCCAAATTTCTCTACCAACATTTTGCCCATGCCCGCCAGGTGCTTTGCTTTATTATTAGGATAGCTTACACTGCGTATGTAGGTAAATATCTCATCAGCATCAGATGCGGCCAAAGCCTCGGGCGTAGGGAAACGCTCGAACAATTTGGGAGTGATCATATTGATGCGCTTATCGGTACACTGTGCAGAAAGTATCACAGCCACCAGCAATTCGTAGGGGTTGCCATAATGGAGCTCAGTTTCGGCTCCCGGCTGGTTCTTCTGAAAATATTCTAAAAAATGGCGGTAGCGTTCGGCTTTCAGCATTTAGTTTATTCGTTCATTGGTTCATTAGTCATTGGTAACTAAGTGGTGAACGGTTACGCAATATTCATGATTTGTTGGCAAAGCAGCAAGTATGCCGCGCATAAACTTATCAGTTGCACACCAATGAACCGGTGAACCAATAAACTAAAAATAGAAAGGTTCATAAACCAAACTTCAGGCCTTGCCGGCAGAATGGTCTATGAACCAGTTTCGGGGGTGCGATGCACTTAACGCAGGCTCTTCGAGTAGTCGAGTATCTGGTGGATGGTTTGCGGTTTTGGTTTCTTTTTCAGAAGATCCAATTCGGCATGGATAGAGTGGTAGAATATCACTGTATCGGCATCCAGATTTTCTTGTGTAAATAACTCGTTCATCTGAGCATGATTAGTGTCCGCGTAAAAATTTGTAGTAAAGGTTTCACCCATAAGCTATTTTTGTTTTTTGTTATGTAAATAACGACAGTTAATTTCAATTATTTTATAAAGATGAAAATTAAATGAAATTTTTTTCATCTTGCTAATCAACTGATGCTCATCGCCTATACGCACACTCATTGCGTTTAAACGACACGCTTAATTGCTATTATTTTTACAACGCAAGGGAGTGGCGGAAAATTGTAATTGGAAGGAAAATGTTACATGAATGTTACTTTTCTGAACTCGAATTTGGGGGAATTTTTAGAATTATACAGAAGGGAAAAACTACAAGACTGTTGATTCTAAAAATTCGGAAAATTCCATAAAATTCGAGTTCAGACAAAATAAAAAAAGCCGCCCGTGAAACGAGCAGCTCAAATATCTTCTTCTAACCTCTAACTAACCAGCCTCTAACCTCTAATTCTTGAGACTCAACTCCTTCGTCTGCATCATTTTGCGCAGGTTGTTAAGGGCGTAACGCATGCGGCCAAGGGCAGTGTTAATGCTTACATCAGTAACGTCGGCAATTTCTTTGAAGCTCATATCGCCGAAGTGGCGCATGATTAGTACTTCTTTTTGCTCGGCGGGCAGCAATTGTATCAGGGCTTTTAGGTCTTTATGGGTTTGTTCGCGCACCAGTTTGTCTTCAGCGCTTTCGTCATAATTGCCCAACACTTCAAAAATATCAAAGTCGTCGCCATTGCTTACCATTGGCGCGCGTTTTTCGCGGCGGAAATGGTCTATCACCAGGTTGTGCCCAATACGGGTTACCCATGGTAAAAACTTGCCCTCTTCGTTATATTTGCCGGCTTTTAGCGTATTAATAACTTTAATAAAAGTATCCTGGAAAATATCTTCGGCCAAGGCTTCGTCTTTAACGAGCAGGTAAATAGAAGTGTAAATTTTGGATTGGTATCTTCTGATGAGCTCCACAAGTCCTGCTTCGTCACCGGCGATATATAGATGGATTAGATCCTGATCACTTTTCAATTGAAAATCCATAGAGAGCTACTAATAAACTAAATTAAAATCTTTTGCGTTATTAAAAGTAGAGTTCTATCTATAGCGTTTCTGTTAGGGGTTAAAAAATGTTACCCTCAAATATAATGATCTTAAAAATAAAAGCAAATATTTTTTAGAAGGGCTATTGTCATGCCTTTATCACAATGCTCACCTGTCAGTATATTGCAAGTATTCATTTTAACGCCTCCGCTATTCCACAACTCATTTGCAAAAAGCTAAATATTTTAGGATTTTTGCATTCGCAAACGGTTCATGGTTAATAGATCATAGTTCATGGCATAATGCACTATGTAAGAACAAATAAAGGTTAATAAACCTTTAATGTTAGATGGTTCCCCAAAAAAAGGTTTAACCCAATAACAAACTATTTTTACTATGATCTATGAACCATCAACAATGAACTAATTTAACAATGACCAAAGAAGCCGAAAAAGACCCGCAAAAACATATCATCATAAAAGGGGCCAGGGTACACAACCTGAAAAACATGGATGTGGCCATCCCCAAAAACAAGCTGGTGGTGGTTACCGGCATGTCGGGTTCGGGTAAATCCTCGCTCGCCTTTGATACGCTGTATGCCGAAGGGCAGCGCCGCTATGTAGAAAGCCTGAGCAGCTATGCGCGCCAGTTTTTGGGGAGGATGAATAAGCCTGATGTAGATTACATTAAAGGTATTGCCCCGGCCATAGCTATAGAGCAAAAAGTAATTACCAGTAACCCGCGCAGTACCGTGGGCACCAGTACCGAGATATACGATTACCTTAAGCTGCTTTTCTCGCGCATTGGTAAAACTATATCCCCCATTTCGGGCGAAGTGGTGAAAAAGGATAGCGTTACCGATGTGGTGAACTTTGTAATGAGCCTACCTACCGATACGCAGGTGACTATCCTTTGCCCCCTGCATCCGCATAATAACCGCAGCCTGAAAGAAGAACTGGCGGTGCTGATGCAGAAAGGCTTTATCCGTGTGGAATATAACGGTCAGTTAAACCGCATCGAGAGCATGCTGGAAGACGAAACAGTTGCCAACGTTGCCTTTGGCGACGCACCCGAAGCAAAACCTAAGAAGGGGAAAGCCAAGGTAGCCGAAGAACCCGAAGCCCCTTTAGCTGCAAATGATTCTTTGAAAATAGTTATTGACCGCATAACCAAAAACGACGAGGACGAAACCATAAGCCGGCTTGGCGATAGTATACAAACTGCCTTTTTTGAAGGCAAAGGCGATTGCTTTGTACGCTACCGCGAACCGGAAAGTGACGTAGAACAAGAACGCTTCTTTTGCGACCGGTTTGAATTAGATGGAATTCGCTTTGAAGAACCATCGGCAAACTTCTTCAGCTTTAACAATCCTTATGGTGCCTGCAAACGCTGCGAGGGCTATGGTAAGGTGATAGGTATTGACGAGGACCTGGTTATCCCCGACAAAAGCAAAACCGTGTACGAGGGCGCTATTGCCCCATGGCGCGGCGAAAAAATGCGCGAATGGAATGATAAACTGGTAAAAAGCGCCATCAAGTTCGATTTCCCTATACATCGCCAATACAACCAGCTTACCGAGGCACAACAACGCCTGCTTTGGGATGGTAACCAGTACTTCCGCGGGCTCGACGATTTCTTTAAAGAGATGGAGGAGCAAACCTATAAGATACAGTATAGGGTTTTGCTATCGCGATACAGGGGTAAAACAACCTGCCCCGAATGCAAAGGCAGCCGCCTGCGCAAGGATGCCACTTATGTGAAGATAGACGGCAAATCGATAACCGATGTGGTGTTGATGCCATTGGATAGCGCATTGGAATTTTTCGGCAGCCTGAATTTAAGCCCAACCGATGTAAAAGTGGGCAAGCGCTTATTGCTGGAAATAACCAACCGCCTGCGTTTTTTAAATGATGTGGGGTTGAGTTACCTCACGCTAAACCGCTTATCGAACACCTTATCAGGTGGCGAATCGCAGCGTATAAACCTGGCAACATCGCTGGGTAGTAGTTTGGTGGGTTCGGTATATGTGCTTGATGAACCAAGCATAGGGCTTCACCCGCGCGATACGCAACGGTTGGTGGGCGTGCTTAAATCGCTGCGCGATGTGGGTAATACTGTACTGGTGGTTGAGCACGAGGAAGAAATTATGAAAGCTGCCGACCACATTATTGATATTGGACCTGAAGCCGGCACCCATGGAGGCAACCTGATATTCACCGGTACTTACGACCAGATCATCACCGACGATGATAGCTTAACCGGCAAATACCTCAGCGGCCGCGAATCTATCGCTATCCCTACCCATCGCCGTAAATGGAACGATTATGTGGAGATAAAAGGCGCACGCGAAAACAACCTGAATAACGTGAGCGCTAAATTCCCGCTGGGTGTGCTTACCGTGGTTACGGGCGTATCGGGCTCGGGTAAAACCAGTTTGGTGAAACGTGTACTTGCCCCCGCCCTGCAGAAAATATTAGGTAACTATAATGGTGAGCAGACCGGCGCCTTCGATAGCGTAGAGGGCGATTACGCTAAAATAGAACAGGTAGAACTGGTGGACCAAAACCCCATCGGCCGTTCGTCGCGCTCTAACCCGGTTACTTATGTAAAAGCCTGGGATGAGATACGCAACCTGTATGCCGCCCTTCCAGCCGCAAAAGCTGCGGGATTGAAGCCATCGGCATTCTCTTTCAACGTAGAAGGCGGGCGCTGCGATGTTTGCCAGGGCGAAGGCGAAGTGAAGATAGAGATGCAATTTATGGCAGATATCTTCCTCACCTGCGAATCCTGCGGAGGCAAGCGCTTTAAGCAGCATATTTTGGATGTGCAGTACAACGAAAAGAACGTTTCGGAAGTTCTGGAACTTACCATTGACGAAGCGCTTATCTTCTTCGCTAAGGAGCCTAAGATATTGGCCAAAATAAAACCTTTGGTCGACGTGGGATTGGGCTACGTACAGTTAGGTCAATCGAGCAATACGCTATCGGGTGGCGAGGCGCAACGTATTAAGCTGGCATCGTTCCTGGTGAAGGGCAACAATACGCATAAAACGCTTTTTATTTTTGATGAGCCCACCACAGGACTGCACTTTGCAGATATCAAGAAACTTTTGAAATCCTTCGATGCTTTATTAGACCATGGCAACACCATTATTGTGATAGAGCACAATATGGATGTGATAAAATGTGCCGACTGGATAATAGATATCGGCCCCGAAGGCGGTAACAAAGGAGGCAACGTAGTATTTGAAGGCACCCCCGAAGGGTTACTGAAACAGAAAGGTAGCTTTACCGGGGAGTTTTTGAAGGAAAGGTTCGAGTAACGGTTAGAGGCCAAGCCGAAAAAAAGCAGCGGGAATGCGCGATTCCTTCCTTGGGGAAGGTGGAGGAAGGGGTTTAGCCAATAATGCATATTCGAATTGCATATCGGCTAAACCCCTCCCTGCATTTGCGCTCATGCCCTACACGCCCCTCCCCAAGGAGGGAATTTTAAATGCCGCCCTTTGTCAAGCCTCTATCATTTTGATTTTCCCGAATACCTCAGCACTAATTACCCCGTATATACATTTACATATGAAAAAGATAACCCTATTTATAGCCTTGCTTATAACAGCAGGCACTTCGGCATTTGCGGGGAAGCCTGCGAACAGCAAACCGAAGCTTGATACCGCTACATTTGCCACCGGTTGCTTTTGGTGCACCGAGGCCAAGTTTAAACAATTGAAAGGCGTTACGGCCGTAACATCGGGTTTTACCGGCGGAACTACCGTTAACCCCAGCTACAAAGAGGTTTGCACAGGCAACACCGGCCATGCCGAAGCATGCAATATTGTGTACGACCCAAAGGTAATTACCTACGATGAACTACTTGCTGCCTTTTTTGTAGCACACGACCCTACCCAGCTTAACCGCCAGGGTAATGATGTAGGCACGCAATACCGTTCAGCCATATTTTACCACAATGCTGCCCAAAAGCAAAAAGCCGACTATTACATTGGTAAACTGAATGCTGAACATGCCTACAAAAGCAAAATAGTTACACAAGTGGTGCCCTACAAAGTGTTTTACAAAGCCGAAGACTATCACCAAAACTACTTCGCTTTAAACGGCAAGCAGCCCTATTGCAAGTATGTGATACAGCCCGAGCTGGAGAAATTTAAAAAGGTATTTAAAGATAAATTAAAGCACTAATGAGATATTTGATAGTATTGCTGTCGGCCTTCCTGCTCATAAACACAGCCAATGCCCAGCAGATAAAATCGGCCAACGGGCACCAAAATAACCCGTACTATTCCAATACCGACACCAAACACTTAAATGTGAGCAATGCCGAGTGGAAGAAGATATTGCCAAAAGACCTGTATGCCACCGCCCGCGAGCAAGCCACCGAACGCGCCTTCACCGGCAAGTATTGGAATCAAACTGCCAAAGGCACTTACTACTGCGCAGTATGCGGCAACAAGCTTTTCCGCAGCGATGCTAAATTTGCAAGTAACTGCGGCTGGCCAAGTTTCTTCGAGCCATCGCGCAAGAATGCCGTAGTTTACAAAGAAGATAAATCGTACGGTATGGACCGCACCGAAGTTATTTGCGCCCGTTGCGACTCGCATCTTGGCCATATCTTCGATGATGGCCCCGCCCCTACCTATAAAAGGTTCTGCATGAATTCCATCTCACTGGATTTTCAGCCGGATGCTTTAGGGAAGTCTTCGGGGTTATAAAAACATAATACTTATTAGCAAGCCCGTGATCTACCAGGCGTTTCTACGGAACGCGGGAGGGTTACGGGCTTTTTGCTACCAACCAGGCATTCCGATGGGATGCAGAAGCGCCTACTCTTACCCATTGGTGATAACTAACAATGAATTAGCTCGTGCCGGTAGGCACGTCTGGTTGGTAGAAAAAATAAAAGCAGCATTCACGTTCCATCGGAACGTTTGGTGAGAATAGCGAGGAGATAGGGTATCACCATCAAAGAGAAATGGCTATAAACGACAACGCCCGTTGCCGGGCAATAAATAGCTGCAAAGGTAGCAGCAAAAGAAAAGTAAAAAGTCGATAGAGAGCTTAATCGCCGCCACCGCCGCAACCACTACAGCCGCTGCACCCCGAACTGGAGCAACCTGAACATCCGCTACTACAACCGCTGTGCCCACCATCTCCTCCATGATGCCCACTATCGTGCCCGCCTTGGTGAGAGGCATCGCCCCCACAGCCGGCAGTACTGCAACCGCTGCCATCATTTCGTTTTCGTTTCCCGTTGTGTTCTTCAGGGTTCGATTCCCATTTGTACACTCCGATAGTTATCGCTATAAATATGCACAGCATAAATAGAAATGCGCCATAATCTGCGATCGCCTGGATGAACATACCGCAAATACCAAACACCACAGCTAATACCAGGAATGCCGTTATTGGTATCCTCGGCTTTCTGATCACCCAATTACGCTTCATGTTTACCCGCTGAAAATCGATATCGGAAAACCGTTGCTGGTTATTATGCCAGATATCCTCGGGTGGTGCGGTTTCAAAGGCATCGATGTAAAGAGTTTGCGATGAGGTATAAAAGCTATCGAACTTCTTCGCCTCCTGTTCGCCGCCTTTGGTGGGGTTGTGGTGAACTTGCCTGCCAAGGGTATTCTGGCACAAATCAACCCAGTAACTTCGGGTAAAGGTAAGGTGCAGGTGCCAGGCCTGGTCTACCGGGTCAGATGGGGTAACGCCGGTTTCGGTGATGCAACACAGGAAGATGAACTTCTTATATTCTGCTATCACGCGGTTGGTGTAATTGCAGCTCCAGCCATTCTCCTTGGCGAGCCTTTGCGAAAAACTGAAGCTTACGCCGGGTTCATCCAGCGCAAAGGCATCAATCTTCTGCCATAATTCTTTTTCTTCTTTCGTCATTTTAGTATGTATAAATTAGCTAAAGCTAATCAGAAAGAAGATTCGTCGAATTAAGTAATTATTAAATTATCGTTATTTAATGTTAGGTGAATATTAAGGCGTCAGCAAGTGATGAGTTATTTCAATTGCACCTCGATCGTTCTATTTTCGATATCCAACGACACCCAGTTTAAGGAAGATGCATCCGGCAGGCAATCCGAAAGTTCGTCCCCATCTTTGCATTTTTTTAAAGATTGCAGGCCTAATTTAATTGTCATCTGATATTTATCCTGGCCGCTTTCCCCTATGAAAGCTTCTGTCTCTATAGTGTGATTAGTGAATATGTGCTCCCTGCTCAGTTGCATATCGTCGGTTGGTATCAATACACCATCGCACCAAATATGCTTAATAATCTTATCTGTTGAGTTTCTGAAAGCTTCACTTAAACGATACTCTAATTCGTAACAAAAGCTTTTATCAAAAGAACTATTAATGGTATTTGCCTGTTCCAAAAAACGATCCGCTTGCTCCTTTACATAGTCAAGGTAATTGCTATCCTTAAAGGGGAACCATTGCTCCCGTAATTCGGGATAATTATGCAGCAGGTTGTTAAAATTGGCGAAAGGCTTTTTTCGGGATAGCACGCCAATAAATTTATTGTGCGTAGGGATATGGTCTATTCCGTGAACAAACCGCTCCATTACTTTGAAAGACTGATGGCTGTCTAAAGCATCAAACTCGAAATAATCGCCTGGGTTATCATTTACTTTTTGTGCAACATCTTCCCAAAGATCAAACACATCAGAATCTTCCACCCCATTCGGATAAGACACTATTTCGCCGGTGTTTTTGTTATAAAAACACAACATTCCCATTTGCAACTCACCGGCAATTTCCTTTAACGCTTGTTCACCCAGCGGTTCTACCATAGCATAAATGTTAAGCCACAAATATAAAAGGTTAAATCATGTAGCAATACTTGAATAGGTTTCAATGTAATACCTACTTCTTCTCATACGGAAATGGCAGCCTCATCCTTATCTCGCTATCCTCGCCGGTTTTGTTGATGTATTTGGCGGCTTTCATCACGCGCAGGGCTTCTTCGTCGCAGCCGTAGCCTAAGCCTTTCACCACCTGCACATCTTTAGTATTGCCATCTTTATCAATGGTCAGCTGAACGGTAACGGTGCCTTTAATATTGTTGGCCTTTGCGGCTTCGGGGTAATTCAATGCGGAGAAAATAGCTTCGTCGCCACCAACGGCTTCAATGGGCGACTCCTCTCTTTCCTCCCGGTGGTAATACATACTCTCGGGGTTGGGTTTATCTGCAGTCGGTACTTTGTAAACGATGTTCCACTGCTTTAAGTAAACTGCCAAGGGCGGCATACCTATCTTCGCTCTTCGCTTATCTACATTCGGCTCGTCTTCAATCGGATATACCTTTACTCCATCTTTAGTTTCGTGCATTTGCGAACCATAGATCTGTTTTTTGCCACGACCGGTGCGTACCCTATCTACCAATATGGCTAATGATGCTGCACGCAATTCGCCTTTATTAGCAGCTTCCGTTATCAGGGGTAGGTATTTCTCTTGTGCCGGCTGGTCGTTATGTTGTATCACCATAAACGCGTACGACTGGCGTTCCTCTCCCACCATCGATTTGCCGGGATAGCCGTACTGTGCAAATATCTTCTCCACCTTGGCTAAATTCTGCAGGTCAATCACCGATTGCTTGGTCATGTTACTTTTGTCCAGCTCGGGGTTATTTTTACCAGCCTCCTGCATCGCTTTGCTGCGGTATTGCTGGTCGGCAGCGTAGATGGAATCTAATTGAGCAATGAGTTTTTTATTGGTTTGGGCGAAAAGCCCGCCGGCTAACAAGAGTATAAAAACGGTGAGCGAAATGCGTTTGTAGAGTTTCATTTAATAAATAAGGTTTTTTCTTTTTTAGATATTTTGGGCGTTTTAAAGTTACAACAGGCGCGCCATTTCTTATCAAAAGTCTGCCGAATAATCATCATATTTAAGCTCTCTGTAATTCGGCTCCGGCAATGCTTTTTAACTCCGTACAGTTTCTATTCTTTTTCGCAGGAGTAACATCGCTATATTTTATCCTGCCGCATCGTTTCCGCTGGATATTGCTGTTATTAAGCAGTTGCTACTTCTACATGTTTTTTAAGCCCGTTTACATTTTAATAATGGCCTTTACCATTGTTATAGATTATTTTGCCGGGCTGCAAATAGAAAAAGCAACGGGTAAAACCCGCCGAAACTACCTCATCATTAGCATTGCGGCCAATGTGCTTGTACTGGCCATTTTTAAATACTATAATTTCTTAAATGACAACTTTACCTGGCTGTTAAACAATGGCGGCTATCATAACCCTATTCCCTACCTCAGCATATTGCTGCCTATAGGTTTGTCGTTCCACACTTTCCAGGCCATGAGCTATACTATTGAAGTATACAGGGGCAAGCAAAAAGCCGAAAAACACTTTGGCATTTATGCTTTATATGTAATGTTTTATCCGCAATTGGTTGCCGGCCCAATAGAGCGCCCGCAGAATATACTTCATCAGTTTAAGGTTGAGCACTATTTTAATTACGAGAGGGCAACTCGCGGGCTCCGGTTTATGCTTTGGGGCTTTTTTTTGAAAATTGTTATAGCCGATAATATGGCGCTTGTTGCCAACAATGTTTTCGATAAATACGAACACATGGGAGGCTTGGCTACGCTTATAGGTACCATGGCCTTCACCATACAAATCTTTTGCGATTTTGCAGGCTACTCGAGCATCGCCATAGGTGCCGCGCTGGTAATGGGCTTTACATTAATGGCAAACTTCAGGCAGCCTTATTTGGCTGCTTCTGTATCTGATTTTTGGTCGCGCTGGCATATATCGCTATCCACCTGGTTTAAAGATTATTTGTATATCCCCTTGGGTGGCAACCGGGTAGAGGTGCCGCGTTGGTGCCTCAACATATTAATTGTATTTGCCATAAGTGGGCTTTGGCACGGCGCCAGCTGGACGTTTTTGATATGGGGCGTATTACACGGCCTTTTACTCATCATCGAGCGCATATCCAAACCATTGCGCAATATGCTGGCATCGGCAATTGGCTTAAACAAGCTTCCGATATTTACGCGCATTATTAAAACGCTTATCGTTCTTGTTTTGGTAAGTATTGCCTGGATATTCTTCAGGGCCGAAACATTGCACCAAGCTATATTTATGATCAGGAACCTGTTTGAGGGAAACTATATAGCAAACGACGGGAGGAACGCCATATCGCCCTGGGGTGCGGACACATTCTCTAAATTCCCGATACTGGCTGCGTTATTTATACTCGCATTAGAACAATTTTACCGGGAATTTGGGTGGAAAACCGGGAGTGTTGCTGTACGGCGTAACTTGTATTTGCGGTGGAGCATCTACCTGTTCCTGCTTTTTACCATATTTTTATTTGGCGCCTACCAGGGCGTGCGGTTTATTTATTTTCAGTTTTAAATGGGTGTATTTTTTAAAAAGCTTGCCGCTTTCTTTGTTATTTCGTTGCTTTTGGCTTTTGCCTGGCAATGGGTAATTGATAGCGGTCTTCGCAAATCTGCCTATTCTGAAAATTATAAAGAGTGGTACGATATTTACAACGGCAACATTAAAGCTGATATCATTTTCCAGGGATCATCACGGGCAAGGGCGCATTTCTCTCCGTATGCATTCGAAAATGCATTTAAGCTTGATGCGTATAATCTCGGTATAAATGCTTCTTCGTTTTCGATGCAGCAATACCGGTTTAAAGAGTTTTTAAAGTACAATAAAAAGCCCCGCTACCTTATACAGGCGGTTGACCATCTTTTACTGGGAAGCCCCGGTTATGTAGATAATGCGCAGTTTATTCCGTACCTAAATAAAGGTGTTATTAACGAGTTACAAGGCCAAATCATTTATGGCTACACCGACCTTTACCTGCCTTTATATAAATACCACAGCAGCCCGGGCGCAGCAGCTACCGGCATTCATAATTTTTTGAATAAATCGGTTGCGGATAACGGCACTTACCGTGGCTTTATGAGTTACCAGGGTGAATATGATCCCGCTGCGATGAATGCGTTTCTGCACAAATACCCCCACGGCACCGATACGGCCCTACCAACGGCAGCAGAGTATCAAAACTTTGTAGATTTTATACAGTATTGTAAAAAGGAGAACATAACCCTGATACTGGTTTGGACGCCGACTTTAAACCGCTATCAAAACCTGGTACACAAAAGGGAGGCTGTAACTAATATGTACAAAGCCCTCGCAAAAAAATATAGGCTTAGCTACCTGGATTACAGCAAACTCCCTATATGTAATGACAGCACCATGTTTCACGATTATTTCCACCTGAATAACACGGGTGTAGAAATATTCAACAAACAGCTAACAGAAGACCTTAAAAGCATTATTCGTTAACAAAAAAAGCCTCCCCGTTTCCGGAGAGGCTTTGAAAATTTATCGATCAAAAGCTTTACGCTTTGGTCTTTCAGCTTTTGGCTTAAGAAGCCATTTGCGCGCGGATGATGTTTAGCGCACCACCTGCTTTGAACCACTCGATCTGTTGTTCGTTGTAGGTATGGTTTACCGGGAAGCTTTCGCTGGTACCATCGGCGTGGTGTAATACCACGGTCAATTGTTTGCCCGGGGCGAAAGTTGTTAAACCATCGATATCGAAGATATCATCTTCCTGTATTTTATCGTAATCAGCAGGGTCAGCAAAAGTGATACCCAACATACCTTGTTTTTTCAGGTTGGTTTCGTGGATACGGGCGAAAGATTTCACCAATATAGCACGAACTCCCAGGTGGCGTGGCTCCATTGCAGCGTGCTCGCGCGATGAACCTTCACCGTAGTTCTCGTCACCCACTACTATCGAACCAATACCGTGCGCTTTGTAATCGCGCTGGGTAGCAGGCACAGGGCCGTACTCGCCGGTCAGTTGGTTTTTAACGCTATCGGCGTTCAGGTTAAAGTAGTTGATAGCACCGATCAACATATTGTTTGATATGTTATCCAGGTGGCCACGGAATTTCAACCATGGGCCTGCCATCGAAATATGGTCGGTAGTACATTTACCTTTTGCTTTTATCAGCAATTTAAGGCCTTTAATGTCGGTACCTTCCCATGCAGCAAATGGATCAAGCAATTGCAAACGTGCCGAGGTTGGGCTAACAATAACTTCTACTTTGCTACCGTCTTCGGCTGGTGCCTGGTAACCTGCATCTTCTACAGCGTAACCACGTACCGGCATTTCTATACCCAATGGCTCGTCCAGTTTCACCTGCTCGCCTTCTTTGTTGGTCAGCGTATCGGTCATCGGGTTAAAGGTAAGGTCGCCTGCAATAACCATAGCGGTTACAATTTCAGGAGACGCCACGAAAGCGTGGGTATTAGGGTTACCATCCTGGCGTTTTGCAAAGTTACGGTTGAACGAAGTAATGATAGAGTTTTTGCGTGTAGGGTCATCAGTGTGGCGTGCCCATTGGCCAATACAAGGGCCGCAAGCGTTAGCCAATACAACACCGCCCATGCTCTCAAAGGTACCTAAGTAACCATCGCGCTCTACAGTGTAACGCACCAGTTCCGAACCCGGAGTAATGGTGAACTCTGCTTTAGTTTGCAGGTTTTTATCGATAGCCTGTTTGGCAACTGATGCCGAACGGGTAATATCTTCGTAAGATGAGTTAGTGCAAGAGCCTATCAAACCAACTTCCAAAGCAACAGGCCAGTTGTTCTCGCGAACAGCGGTAGCAAATTTAGAAAGCGGCCAAGCCAGATCCGGTGTGAAAGGGCCGTTAATGTGCGGCTCCAGTTCGCTTAGGTTTATCTCGATAACCTGGTCGAAGTAAGCAGCAGGGTTTGCGTAAACCTCATCATCACCTGTTAAATGCTCAGCAACTGCATTTGCCAGTTCGGCAATATCAGCGCGCGAAGTACCGCTCAGGTAAGCAGCCATTTTCTCGTCGTAACCGAAGATAGAAGTAGTTGCACCAATTTCGGCACCCATGTTACAGATGGTACCTTTACCGGTAGCCGAAAGCGAACGTGCGCCTTCGCCAAAGTATTCAACAATAGCACCGGTACCACCTTTTACGGTAAGTATACCCGCTACTTTCAAAATAACGTCTTTTGCAGATGCCCAGCCCGATAATTTACCGGTTAGGTTAACACCTATCAGTTTAGGGAATTTTAGCTCCCATGGCAAACCTGCCATCACGTCGCAAGCATCGGCACCACCAACACCAATAGCAACCATACCCAAACCACCTGCGTTAGGGGTGTGCGAGTCGGTACCTATCATCATACCACCCGGGAAAGCGTAGTTCTCTAACACTACCTGGTGGATGATACCAGCACCGGCTTTCCAGAAACCGATACCGTATTTGTCAGAAACAGAAGAAAGGAAATCGTATACCTCTTTATTGATATCAACAGCAGTGCTTAAGTCTTCAACAGCGCCAATTTTGGCCTGGATCAGGTGATCGCAGTGTACAGTTGATGGTACGGCAACTTTAGGGCGGCCGGCTTGCATAAACTGCAGCAGCGCCATTTGTGCGGTAGCATCCTGCATGGCAACACGATCCGGTGCAAAGTCAACGTAATCGGTACCGCGCGCAAAAGCTTTAGAAGCATCACCTTCCGAAAGGTGGGCGTATAATATTTTTTCTGTAAGAGTAAGGGGTTTACCGGTCGCTTTACGTGCCGCTTCTACGCGGGTGCTATAGCGATCATAAACTTTTTTGATCATGTCTAAATCAAAAGCCATAATGTTTGATTTTTTTAGTGGTAAAACGAGATATCCAGGCGTTTCCGTTGGATAGCCGCGAATTTACAAATTATAAACTTTATTCACAGTTAGCGCTTTACACAATCGTTATTTAGATGCGATATAAATAAGAGCCCCCCAGCCCCCTGAAGGGGGAGCAGAATTTGATTGAGACATTGAAAATAAAGATTATTTCAACTGAGGTGTTTCAGGCAAATTCCTGTATTCGCCTTTTTAGTTCTTCTATCGTGGGTGCCTCCCTCTCGGCAAAATTATTTTGGTCTAAATAATTCTGGTATTCTGGATCGTGATCTATTTGGATCATATCTAACTTTTCCAATCCCACAATATTTCATAGGCTCTATCATCAAGTATATTGATAGTTAGTGTTTTCATCCGTTACTAAGATATCCAAATTTAAAACAATTTAACTCATGCACCTATGTAAAGTTCCCCCTTCAGGGGGGTAGGGGGCTGCCACCTTAATTATCCTATCAGCATTACCACCATTACTGGTTATAATAAACACTTCGCCCTGCGGCGATATAGCCACATCTCGCATGCGGCCATAGGTGCTTTTATAATAAGTATTTACCGTTTCAACCTTATCGCCGGTAGCGTTTAGTTTCAATTGCAGCAATTCAGAATCTTTTAACACGGCAAGTAACAGCGAGTTTTTCCACTGGGGGATGGCATCGTTATTATAATAATCGATACCCGAAGGGGCAATGGTTGGCGACCAGGCTTGTATGGGTTCTGCCACATCATTTGCAGCACAAAATGTTTGTTCGGCAGAAGTATTGCAAAAGCCTTCAATATTCGGCCAGCCAAAATTTCGGCCTTTTTGAATGATGTTTATCTCATCGTCGGTGCTTTGCCCGTGTTCGCTGCTGTAGAGCCTATCGCCCACAAATACCAGCCCTTGCGGGTTACGGTGCCCGAACGTCCAGAGCGCACTGCCCGCAACAGGGTTATCTGCCGGGATGCTGCCATCTAAATTAATGCGCTGAATTTTGCCGGCAAAGTTGCTTTTATCCTGCGCGCGCGATGCTACTGAAGCATCGCCGCTGGTGATATACAGCTTTCTATCAGGCGATATGGCCAGGCGAGTACCATTGTGGATATTGGCAGCCGGGATATTATCAAGCAGCACAACAGGATTTACCAATGTGGTGCCGTTATAGGTAAACTTCACTATCTTTTTGGTATAGGTACCGCTCTTGCTGTAATTGTAGGCTACAAACACTTCGGGGGTGGTAGTAAAATCGGGGTGCAATACCATTCCCAACAAACCGCCCTCGCCCTGCGATACCACATCGCTGAGTGTTATCACCGGCGTAACGGCACCATCGGCAGGGTTAACGCGGCTTATTCTGCCGCCGCGCTCGGTTATCCAAAGCATATTATCAGGCCCCCAAAGTATTTCCCAGGGAAAGTTGAGCTTTTCGGTAATTACCTTATCGGTAAGTGTTGCATCGCCCGGAGTGGTAGTGGGCGGATCGTTGGTTGAAGTTTTTTTACAATTTGCAAAGCAAAGTATGCCCGTAACAACTACTGCGGCGGCTATCCATTTTCTCATATCCTTTAAGTTTTTACCGGGGCTGGTAAATTGATTAACAGCGAGAAAATGAAATTGTTGCGCCTATCGGTACTGTTAATTAATAAGCCAGTTGTAGAAGGTTTTAAAAGCTACTTTCCATTGCGCCTCGTTGTGCTTGCCATCTTTTATCACCAGCGGCGCCGGCACATTTTTGCGGTTATATCCTTTAATCATCAGTACCGAATCCATCCGGGCAACAAATTCGGTTTCATTTCCCTCTTTATCGCCGCAGGCTAAAAAGTAGCGTTGTTTGTTATCTATTTTCTCCCCCTGCGCCAGCGAGTAAATTTGCGGCGCTATCCAAAAAGACGGCGAAAACACACCCGCCACGCCAAACACTTTTGGATATTTAAGTGCAGCGTACAATGATATTAACCCGCCCATCGAACTACCGGCAATAGCCGTGTGCTTTGCATCTGTTTTGGTGCGGTAAAGGCTATCGATATGTGGCTTCAGCGTTTTAGCAATAAACTCTACATAGGCATCACCATCGGGTTGTTTGGCATATTGGCTGGTGTAGGCATTGTACTCTGCCATGCGGTATTTGCCGCTGTTATCCACCCCAACTACAATTGCCTGTTTATCTGCCGGGAAGGTTTTCAAAGTAGAATCAACCAGCCAGCTTCCCGCAAAACTGGTATTACCTGTAAAAAGGTTCTGCCCATCGTGCATGTACAGTACCGGATATTTTCTTTTAGATGTGGCATAGCCCGCAGGCAGGTAAACACGTATTGTACGCTCGCGCACAAGTTGTGGCATATTGAGTTTGCTTATAACAATTTGCGCGGTATCAACATTTTGGGCGAATAAGTTTTGTACTAAAAACACCTTAAAGGCTATGCCGACTAAGCAGCGCATAATTATTTTATTACCCATTACCTTACTTTTTAATGTAACGCACACGCTTTGTTTGTATGAGTATGGTATCAGTGGCCGACAGGCTTTTTAACGCATCGATATTAAACCGGGCCCTCGCAAATATATATACAGCCGGCGAGGAATTACCAACTTGCCTGGTAAGTAAAAATGAGATATAATTCTTGTAGATATTGCCGTCTTTTATAACAAATGGTTTTTCTTCGCGGTAATCACATACCGACGCTTGACCGGAAGCCGGGTCTACCGCGGCGCAATTGCTAAATGGCTTAATGGTATTGGCATTTAGCAACAGTTCTTCATCGGCGCTGGGGCGCATGGTCAAAAAAGCATTTATAACATCTACTGCCTTAAGGTTGAAGCCCGAAGCTGATTTACCTTCTATTTGATATTTGTTTGACTCCAATTTGCCCGTAGTGGCCGAAAGTGATTTTACATATGCCTCCGAGCTGTTTTGAAAATCAAGTTCCACATCATTCTCCTTATAAGGCTGATTTTTAGCCTCAGTAGAAAAAAGGTTTGCTATATTAGTTTTGTTAACCCTGCCAATATAGCTCTTCACCATACTTTGATCGGTAATTTCTCCGCCCTTTGTAAACAACTGTGCATTCATAAAAGACAAGGTATCAACAGCAACATAAGTACCGCTAAGTGAAACAGTATCGGGGGCATTACTCTTTTTGCAGCTCACCAACAGCAAACCACCAAACATCCCAATAAAATATAACGATTTGATTTTACCTTTTAGAAAACCGTATTGCATAGCGACGAGGAATAGATCTCTACGAAAATACTAAATTATAGGCAATTCCGCCTAAAGCGTCTCGAAGCTATATCCCTTACCGCTCCAATACTCCAGCGCTCTTGGCAACACATACTCCAGCCTGTCAAAAGCTTTCAAACTATCATGAAAAACCACTATCGAACCGGGGCGGGTGTGCTTCAATACATTCTTCAGGCAATCCTCGGGTTTTAGGTTGATGTCGAAGTCGCCGCTTAGTACATCCCACATTATTATTTGCAGATCGGGCTTGGCTTGTTTCAGTAGCTTTATTTGCTCACGTTTTATACGGCCATAAGGCGGGCGGAACAGGTTGGTGCCCGTCAATTTTTGCGCCTGCAAAAAGTTATCCAGATAAATGCGGCTATCGGTATCCCAGCCACGCAGGTGGTTGTAGGTGTGGTTACCAATGGCGTGCCCGGCGTTTTTTACAGCATCAAATACATCGGGGTGCTTGTCAATATTATCGCCAATACAAAAAAAGGTGGCCTTTGCATTGTAAGCTTCTAAATTTTTTAACACAAAAGGTGTAACAATGGGTATAGGGCCGTCGTCAAAAGTCAAAAAAATGCTGCGGCTGCCGGTTGGCGCCTCCCATACCAGGTTAGGGTATAACCATTTAAGCGGGGCGGGAGTTTTTACCAGGTACATGCGCACAATAATTTAATAAGCACCATACATTAACAAAGGCTTGCAAAATAGCAGCATTACCCGGCAATTGTATACCAAAATTATGAAACTAATATTTACAGCAACAAAAGTAACCATTGCTTGCCTCATATTAATAGCTGCAGCCCCCAAAGCAAATGCACAGGAACTAATTACCCTGCAAAAAGCGGTAGACCGTGCTTTGGAACGCAACCTCACCATTAAGCAATCGCAATATAACGAAGCGATAAGCGCCGAGAACTATAACCAAAGCCGCTACAACAAATTGCCGGCCGTTAGCGCTAACCCGCAAGGCGGTTTCAACTTTGGCCGTAACATCGACCCTACATCCAACCAGTTCGTTAACCAGCGTACCTTCACCGTAAACGCCGGTATAAACGCGCAGATAACCTTATTCCAGGGTGGGCAGCTACGTAACCAGATCATCCAAAACCGTATTTTGGTTGATGTAGATAAAAGCAATACCGCCAAAGTAAAAAACGACCTGATACTAAACGTAGTTACCCAATACCTTACCGTTTTAACCAACCAGGATTTGGTAACCGCATCTAAACAACAAATAGATATTTCGAAAATTGCTTTAGACAGAGCGCAGAAAAACTTCGATGTAGGCAACCAAACCCTTGCCGACCTATCGCAGGCCAAAGCGCAGCAGTCTACCGCCGAACTTAACTTAACCACTGCACAAAACCAATTAGACTTATCATTGCTGGTATTGAAGCAATACATGGAAATGAATCCGTTGGAGGAAATAACCGTAGAGAAGCCGGATATCAGCAAATTCAAAGATGTACAAACCGACTTCGACGGCGCATCCGTGATAAAAACCGCCCTCGAAATAAACCCCGATATAAAACTGGCGGAAACC
This sequence comes from Mucilaginibacter pedocola, assembly GCF_002013915.1. Lineage (GTDB taxonomy): Bacteria > Bacteroidota > Bacteroidia > Sphingobacteriales > Sphingobacteriaceae > Mucilaginibacter > Mucilaginibacter pedocola. Next base: position 319,254 of record NZ_MBTF01000036.1, on the reverse strand, counting down.
AGGCAAGCTTCGGCACAGCAAGCTATCAAGATAGCGCAGGGTGGTTATTACCCCAGCCTGGTATTATTTGGCTCGGGCAACTCAAGGTATTCTGATGCTGCCGTAAGATTCAATAACCCATCGATACCTTACAGGTTTTTCGACCAGTTTAAAGATAACTTTAACCAATCGGTAGGCTTTTCGCTGCAGATACCTATCTTCAGCCAGTTCAGCAACCGTACTGCTGTGCGCAAAGCTCGCCTACAGTTCGAGAACGCACAGGTAAATACACAGCTATCGAAAAACAACTTAAGCAAAGTAATTATACAAGCGGTGTTTGACCTTCGCGCTGCGCAGAAAAAACTGGTAAGCAACGAGCAAACCTACCAATCAAACAAAGATGCCTTTAACGTGGTACAGCAACGCTACAACGTAGGGCTGGTTAACTCGTTGGATTATAACACATCGCTTACCAACTTGAACAAATCGCAGTTCGACCTAATACAGGCACGTTACGAACTGGTTTTCAGAAGCAAGGTAATTGATTACTATCTTGGCAACCCAATAACACTCTAAACTTTAAATAATAAACTCCTGAAAAAAATATCATGGGAAAGTCTACTAAATATGTCCTCATTGGCTTAGGCGCGGTAATAGTACTTATTGTAGTACTAAAATTTGCCGGCGTTATTGGCAAGCCGCAACTTACGCAGGTAGCTATAGAAAAAGCCGCCGAGCGCGACATTAACGAAACCGTATCTGCCAGTGGTAAAATTAAACCGCATATTGAGGTAAAAATAAGCCCCGAAGTAAGCGGCGAGGTGGTTGAGCTACCAATAAAAGAAGGCGACGTGGTGAAAAAAGGCCAATTGCTTTGTAAGATCCGCCCGGACATTTTGAAATCGGGTTACGAGCGTGCCGTGGCATCATACAATTCGCAAAAAGCCAGCGTAGGCAATTCGGCACAGATGCTGAAACAATCTGAAGCCACATTTGCCAACCAGGCATCCATATACAAACGCAGCCAGGAACTCTACAAAAACAAAGTATTGACCACCGCAGAGTTTGAGCAGGCCAAAGCCAACTACGAAGGTGCCAAAGCTTCGTTAGAAGCTGCCAAGCAAAACGTTATCGGTTCGGAGTATGGGCTGGCACAATCTTCGGCATCGGTAAAAGAAGCGCAGGATAACCTTGCCAAAACCACTATTTATGCACCGGTAGATGGCGTGGTATCAAAACTATCTATAGAGATAGGCGAGCGCGTACTGGGTACCCAACAGTTTGCGGGTACCGAGATCATGACTATATCCGACCTCAGCAAAATGGATGTGAACGTGGATGTGAACGAGAACGACATTAACCGTATTGGTATTGGTAACCCTGCACAAATAGAGATCGACGCTTTCCTTGGTAAAAAATTTGAAGGCCAGGTGATAGAGATAGGCAGCTCGGCCAATGTGGTAGGTACTAATGCCGACCAGGTAACCAACTTTACTGTTAAAGTAAGGATAACTGCCCAATCGTACCTGGACCTGTTGAAGAAAGATGCCGCTAACCACTCGCCTTTCCGTCCGGGTTTAACAGCTACGGTTGACATCAACACCAACCACGTAAAAGCACTATCGGTACCTATCCAATCGGTTACTACCCGCGAGGAGAAAAAAGAAGTTAAAAAAGACGACAACGGAACCGACGAAGAAGCAAAACGCACAGCCAGCACGCCACAAGCAAAAGAATATGTTTTTGTGTTGGATAAAGCCAATAAGGTGAAACAAGTACAAGTTAAAACCGGCATACAGGATGATACCTACATACAAGTACTCAGCGGCCTTAAAGTCGGCGAGGAGGTGGTATCGGCACCATTCGCAGCTATTTCTAAAGACCTGAAAGACGGGCAAGTAGTAGAGAAAGTTGACAAAGCGAAACTGTTTACCGGCGAGAAGAAGAATTAATTTAAGAGTCGGAAGTCCGCAGTCTGAAGACGGAAGAATTGCACAAGTTAAGAGCTGCATTTGGGAATCGATACCCCGAATGCGGCTTTTTAATTATATCTAACTCCCACCCCGGACTTAAGACTTCTGACTTGCGACTTTAAACTCCCCACTTCACACTTTCCCTAAAAATCCATTACTTTGTACCGTTAGGGAAAACCATTTGCCCCTGCAGTACATTATATCCTTAATGCTTAAGCACATCAATAAAATTACCGTAGTTGGCGGTGGCAGCTGGGCCACAGCCAATATTAAAATGCTGACCGATAACGCCGCCGAAAAAGAAATTTTTTGGTGGATGCGTAACGGGCAGGCGGTAGAACATATCAGCAAATTCCGCCATAACCCCAACTATCTTAGTTCGGTAGAAATAAAAGTACCGGCTGCAAATATCTCCTCAGACCTGAAACCGCTGATAGAAGCTGCAGACTGCATTCTTTTGAACGTACCCGCCGCCTTTTTAAAAGAAGCGTTGGCCGGGATCACACCTGAAGACTTTAAAGGCAAAAAGATAGTATCGGCCGTAAAAGGTATAGTGCCCGATGAGAACCAGATCATTGGCGAATTTATGCACCATAAGTATAATGTATCATTTGATGATTTTATGGTGATAAGCGGTCCCTGCCATGCCGAAGAGGTTGCACTGGAAAAACTATCGTACCTCACCATTGCCTCGCAGGACGTAGAACTGGCAACCGAGTTTGCCGGCATGCTGAATACCCGCTACATCAAAACCATTGTCTCCGACGATATATATGGCACAGAATGGGGCGCTGTACTCAAGAACGTTTACGCCATTGCCAGCGGTATATGCCATGGCGTGGGTTACGGAGATAACTTCCAGTCGGTACTCATCTCCAACGCCATCCGCGAGCTGGAGCGCTTTGTAGACGAGGTGCACCCTATCGACCGTGATATAAAAGAATCGGCCTATCTGGGCGATTTGCTGGTTACTGCCTACTCGCAGTTTAGCCGTAACCGCACTTTTGGCAACATGATAGGTAAAGGCTATACCGTAACCTCGGCACAGTTAGAAATGAACATGATTGCCGAAGGCTACTATGCAGTAAATTGCCTACACCAGGTAAACCTGCAGCACAAGGTAGAAATGCCTATATGCGAGGCTGTTTACGCTATTTTATATAAAAAAGCATCGCCAACTATAGAAATGCGCAAACTGGCAGAAAAATTGAGTTAACCTATACAGTTAACACAATTTTAAACTACCATGAAAAAGTTATTCAGTACAGCAATGTTCGCGGCAGCCATGTTTGCCTCAGCTAACACATTTGCACAAAGCCATAAGGACACTACTGTTGCACAGAAAGTAGGCACCACTGCTAAAAAAGGCTGGGCGGCTACCAAAAAGACAGCCAGCAAAGTAGGCAACAAAACAGCCGAAATAGCTTCAAAAGGCGCATCCGCCGTGGCGGATAAAAAATACGATAGCAAGGTAGGCCCGCAGGGGCAAACCATTTACATTGATAAAAACTCGTATTACTATTACGTAGATGGCAAAGGCCGCCATATTTATGTGAAAGAATCGGCATTGGTTGCAAAACCATAACGCAAATATCACGAAGCGCCTGTTGCAAAGCAGGCGCTTTTTTTGTACCTTATCACCACTATGAAAACAATTACCCCTACCCTCATATACATCGGCAGCGCATTAATTTTATTAACGGCCGCATGTGGCAACGGTACTAAAACCGAAGAAAACAAACAGCTGCAAGGCAATTGGAAAGCCAAAGATGGCACCGAGCTAAAAATAACCGCCAAGCAATTTACCATGGATAACCAGCCCGAAGATTACTTCATAAAAGGCGATACCATTTTCACGTCCTTTGAAGGAAACCTGCCCTACACCAAATTTGTGATAAAAAAACTGGACGAGAAACAGCTGAATTTGGTGTTCCCGGATGATACTGCAGCGGTTGAGTTTAGCCGTTAAACAAAAACAGTTATCAATTAAAAGTTGTCCAATTCCGACTTAAAGCTTTCTATGATCAAATCACCTAACGGATTTTGATTATTATATAACACCGAAGCATTAATTGGATAACCATTTTCAGATACAGCAGCATAATTGAATTTGCTCACATAAGCGTAAACTTCCGCTGATTTTTGATACCAGTATTCAAAAACCAAATGGCGTTTGTCATGCCGATTATCTTCCGAATCACAGATGTAGAAAATCACGTTCGAATCCTTTTCGAGGATATCGCCAATAACTTTAATAACTGTATTCTTTATCCAATGATCTACATGGCTTGGTTCTGTATCGGGGTATAACGACAAAGAAAAAGCGTTGATCTCGCCTAATTGATAGCTGATCAACGCTAATTGATATGTAATGTTATATCGTGTAGTAAAGGTGTAGGCGAGGCCGTCTTCAGACGGTATTACCTCATAAAGGTTTTGCAAAATTAATACCCTTCTCTTTAGCAAGGTCGCTCAACGGCTTTTTGTTTTTCAAAGCCTCTTGCACATCCTTTTTGTCCTGCATCACCTTTTGTAAAAATGCAGAACCTCCTTTTGGCGTTTGCTTTTTGTTTTCTTCCATATTGGGTGATCTTTATTTAAATACCTATGCTCTATAAACGATAAATTTACTTACTATGTTTCACAAGTGCAATACCTGATAGATATACTAAGTAACAAAACGTTCTTAAACAAAAACCTCCCGTATGCAGTGCAAACGAGAGGCTTTGTAAACAAAACTAAACTAAAACTATGCTTTTGGGTAAACTACCCCCCAAAAGCTCTTATGAAAACTAAAAACTGATCTTAAAATCTTCTGCGGCGTTCCGGGCGTTCTTCGCGGGGTTTACCAGAGAAATCGCGGAAACCACCGCCACCGGCGCCTTTATTCCTGTCTCTGTTAAAACCACCTTCGCGGCGTTCGCCACCACCGTAGCTTCTTTCGCGGTTAAAGCCGCCTTCGCGCCTTTGGTAACCACCTTCGCGCCTGTCGCCGCCGCTGCGTGGGCTGCTTGTGCCTTCGCCCGATATTTCTATCCTAACTTCGCGGCCTTTGAACTCAACGCTTTTAAAGTTGTTCATCACCATATCAACGTCGCCTTTGTTCACTTCAAAGAAAGAGTAAACACCTTTAACGTCGATCTTACCTACGGTGCGACCGCTAATTTTAGCGTTGTTGCAAATGTAACCTAACAGGTCACCGCGGGTAAAGTCGTCCACACTGCCTAAGTTAATAAACAAGCGTGTGTACTCGCTGCCGCCTCTGTTGCCATCGCGCATGCCGCGTTCGCCCCTTTCGCCATCCCTGCGGAAATCATCAGCAGGTGCGTTAAGGTCCGGTGCGTTTTTATAATAATCAAGGAAGCGGTTAAACTCCAGTGATGCAAAACGTTTTATAACTTCTTCTTTGCTCAGCTCGGCAAACTCATCCATAATACGCGGGATGTATTGCTCTATCTGCTGCTCGTTCACGGTTACATTGTGTACCTTGTGTACCAGGGCAAACAATTGTTTCTCGCAAACATCAAAGCCTGTTGGTATATCGGCTTTAACAAATTTTTTGCCTATCACACGCTCTATCTGGCGTATTTTGCCCAGCTCTTTGCTGTTCACTATAGAGATAGATACACCTGTTTTACCGGCACGTGCGGTACGGCCGCTACGGTGGGTGTAGTTCTCTACCTCATCGGGCAGGCTATAGTTAATAACGTGGGTAACGTCGTTCACGTCGATACCACGGGCAGCCACGTCAGTCGCAATAAGCAATTGCAGGCTGCGTTCGCGGTAGCGTTTCATTACCTTATCGCGCTGTTGCTGAGAAAGGTCGCCGTGTAACGAGTCGGCATTATAACCATCTTTAATTAAGGCCTCAGCAATTTCCTGGGTCTCAATTTTGGTACGGCAAAATACTATACCGAATATCTCGGGGTTATTGTCAACAATACGTTTAAAGGCAGCGTATTTTTCGCGGGCACGCACTACATAGTATTCGTGCTCGATATTGGCGTTGCCGGTATTTTTTTCGCCCATGGTTAACTCAAAAGGGTTATCCATGTATTTTTTAGCGATCCTTCTTACCTCTGCAGGCATAGTGGCCGAAAACAGCCAGGTCTTTTTCTCGTCGGGTGTGGTAGATAAAATATCGTCGATGTCTTCCTGGAAGCCCATATTGAGCATTTCATCGGCCTCATCCAATACTACGTACTTAACCTGCGAAAAATCGATGGCTTTACGGTTAATAATGTCCAGCATACGGCCAGGCGTGGCCACCACAACCTGTACGCCGCGTTTAATTTGGCGTAACTGGTCTTGTATGCTTGCACCGCCATAAACGGCAACAACATTAACGTTGTTCATTTTTTTGGCGTAGTTCTTAATGTCGTTCGTGATTTGTAAACAAAGTTCACGAGTTGGGCATAAAACAAGCGCTTGCGGATGATTTTCTTCGAAATCGAGCAGTTCTAATAGCGGCAGTCCAAAAGCAGCTGTTTTACCGGTCCCTGTTTGGGCTAATCCGACAAAATCGTTGCTGCCTGTTAACAAAACCGGAATCGACTGTTCCTGGATTGGCGTAGGATTTTCAAATCCTAACTCAGAGATGGCATTAACAATATCATGACGGATTCCCAGATTGATAAATGGGTTCATGAATTTAAATAACGTATTTGGCTACATCGCCAAATCGGCTGCAAAGGTAAGTTTATTATTATTCAAAAACAACACCTTTTTGCAAATTTAAAATTATGGTAATTTTAGATTGAACCCAAGCTTTAAAATGCTTAAAATCAATAGGTTTTTTAGGGGTAAATTAGCAATTCTTCAAAGGAGCTAAATTTGAATACCTAACCAGCTATTGTTCAAAAACACTCGTATTTAGGCGATAACTACAACGATTTTAGCTAAATATGCTCAATTTATTTTATACCTTTAAATATCAACACCTTGCCAATATGAAACCTTTCAAAGCCATCCTCGCCGTTTTATTAGCCTTAACTTTTTTCAACGCCAATGCCCAGCAAAAAGATACATTATTAAAAAAGAACACTATCTACGGAAACAATAAAGCCGTGGGCAAATACGCTGATATCCGCGGCTTTAAAATGTACTACGAGGTTTACGGCAAGGGAGAGCCATTGTTAATCATCCACGGCAATGGCGGCTCTATAGGCGACTTCCGTTACCAGATACCGTATTTCGCTAAAAACTACATGGTGATATTGGCAGATAGCCGCAAACAGGGCAAGTCTACCGATGCCACCGATTCGTTAAGCTATGAGATGATGGCCGACGACCTTAACGGACTGCTGGATAACCTGAAAGTAAAAAGCGCTAACGTAATAGGCTGGAGCGATGGCGGTATTGAAGGATTATTACTGGCCATGCGCAACCCCGATAAAGTAAAAAAGCTTGCTGTTACAGGTGCCAACCTTTGGCCCGATACCACTGCGGTAGATAATTACGTAGCCGATTTTGTAATGAAACAAAACATAGTTGGCGCCGATAGCGTGAAGAAGATGAAAAACCCATCGGTAGAAATAAAGAACCAGCTAAAACTATTACACCTGCTCAGCTACGAGCCGCACATAACCCGAGAGGCACTACACAAAATAAGCTGCCCTACCCTGGTTATAGGCGGCGACCATGATGTGATAAAAGCTGAGCATACCCTGGCCATTGCCAAAAGTATCCCGCAATCGTACCTATGGATATTACCAAACTCGGGGCATTCAACACCTATTTTCTACAGGGATATGTTCAACCAGGTGATAGGCGATTTCCTGAGCAAACCGTACAGGAAGATAGAGGGTTGGAAGGTGTTGGAGTAACACATCCGTACTACCACGTACAAAAACATGCCCAAAACACGCTATTTACGCAAACCACTTAAAACCTGAGTTTTACCTGTAAACACCAAACCCGTTTACAGTAATGAAAACACACTTAAAAGCCCTCCCTAAAGTGGTAGTATTAATGCTGCTGCTTATTACGGCCACTATCTCCTGTAAAAAAGACAAGAAGGTAGAACCAACACCTGTTACGCCCACCAGCAGTATGACGGGTACCATTGATGGCAAAGCCATTAAACTGGATGCCAATGCGCTTACTTCTACCTATTACTCTTCTGCCGGAGACGACAGCAAAGCGTTGGAAACTACAGCCACACTAAACGCCGATGGCGATAAACTCAAATTCTTCATCAACGACCTGAAGAACGGCATCACCAACATTACCAAAAAATCGGGCACCTCGTTAAACCCGGGCTCGCATACCATCAGGCTGAATGCCGATACCCAAAGCCCTGTTCAATCTTATGTTACCTACTACAGCGCCAGCAACGCCTATTTTGCTTACTCAGGCACTATCGAGGTTCTAATTACGGAAACTACCATCACCGTAAAATGGAGCATCAACTTTAAAGATGCAGCTGGCCGCGAGTTTAATTCGGCAGGTTCGTTCACCTTTGTAAACTTTATTGCTACAACCAAGCCAAAATCGGAAGTGAAAGACCCTACCCCGGTTGCCGCCACGCCTACCATCGAAAACATTAGCCCCACATCGGGCAAATCGGGCGATACCGTTTCTATCACCGGTGTTAACTACAGCACTGTGTTGGCCGAGAACGATGTTAAATTCAACGGCACTACCGCTACCTTAAAATCGGCAACTGCTACCCGCATCGTAGCTTATGTACCGCAAACCGGCACTACCGGCGCAATAACCCTTAAAGTAAAAAACAGCGATTTAACCACCGGTCCGGTATTTACTTATGTGCAGCCGGCAACCATTACCAGCATTACCCCGCAACAGGCACACGTTGGCGATACCGTTACGGTTAAGGGCACCAACTTCAGCACCGTAATTGCCGAGAATGAAGCCGGTTTTAACGCAACACCGGTACGCCTCGCCGGTACTGTAATATCGGCTACCGCAACTGAACTGAAGGTAATTGTACCGCAAACGGCATTAACCGGGGCATTTACACTGCGTGTTCGCGGTGGGGCTACTCTCACCTGGGATTTTGTAGTGTTGCCTACCCCTCCGCCACCAACAACCGGCGGTACCTGGCAGGATGTTAACGTACCCTTCAATTTCTCGGAAATGAATATGGCAGTAAGCGCAGGCAAAAGTGTACTGTTCGCCAACAAGGGGCAAAAATACCTGTACTACTCGGCAGATGGTGCTACTTACAAAAACGTTATTGATAGCCTTCCTTTTGATAGGGTGAATGTTATTATAAACCGATTGGCGGTTGATAACACCACTTACTATGTGGCCACAAACCTGGGCCTGGCCAAATCTACCGACGGGCAGCATTGGGTGAAGTTAACCCCATCGGCAAACCTGGCCAACCAGGGCTTTAACGGCATTGTTGCCCGCCGTAACACTGTTGTGGTGATGAATGGCAGCACGGTATTTTGGTCGAACAACCAGGGTGATACCTGGAACAACCAAACCATGGATAAAGGCGGTGCCATTTATCTTGATTATATCTTCAGCGATAGCTCGGGCAAATATTTCTATTCGATAGATGTTAACCGCGATTCGGGCGATGGCGTTACCAAAACCCTTTATGTAAGTACCGATCAGGGTAAAACATGGTCGGCGCAAAATGCAGGCGTTACCGGGCGTTACCTATTCAGCGGCGGCTACCCCGAGTTGTATGGCTCTACCAACTCTGCGCAGTTCTTGTTGTACTCGCCAACTACTTCGTCCATATTTGATATGCGTGTATTTCGCTCTACCGACCAAGGCAGAACATGGACTAAAGTAAGTGACGACCAAACCTATTTTGTAAAAGTATCGGGCACTACGGTAGCCTTTGGCGATACCAAGCTGCACCTATCTAACGATGAAGGCGCAACCTTTAAAATTGTTGATATACCTGCAGGTTTCAGCATTGGCGGTTACGTAAAAACAGATGATTACCAATACATCTTCTGCACCAAAAACGGCACTACTACTCACAAAATATTCCGCATGGCCAATTAACAGGCAAGCATAAAAACAGAACGCCTCACCATAACCGGTGAGGCGTTCTGTTTTTAATATTGTTTTAGCGCGGTATTATTGCGTAACGGTAGCCGCACCCGTTTGGAACATGTGGTTCCAGGCCATGTAAACGATTACCACCACTACAATTACCGTTAATACAATAATGCCGAGGGTACCTTTACGCTTATCCTGCTTTAATACCCAAACCAAAAAAGCCAAAAGCGGCAGTACAAAAATTATCCAAAAAATTAGTGATGCGGTAGTCATTGAGCCCCCTACCCCCCTAAAGGGGGAATTAATATGTTATAAAAATTATTTGTTAACTAATTTGCCAACTCCTGCTCCCCCTTTCAGGGGGCTGGGGGGCTTAGCTGCCAAACGGCATCCTCGCCATCGGCGATACATCCTGCCCTACAAATTCGCCCTGAAGGTATTTATAATGTCCGGCAATGGCTATCATGGCAGCATTATCGGTACAGTATTCAAATTTGGGGATAAAGCAGTTCCAGCCTTTTTCGGCGCAGAGGTTTTTAAGCCCTTCGCGCAAGCCGGTGTTCGCCGACACCCCGCCTGCCAATGCAATATCCTGTATGCCGTATTCTTCGGCAGCGCGCTTTAATTTGTTCAGTAATATAGTAGCTATGCGTTTCTCTACCGAGGCGCAAATATCAGCTATATTTTCCTGGATGAAGTCAGGATTCTTAGCTACATTATCGCGGATGAAATACAGTATGGCAGTCTTCAGTCCACTAAAGCTAAAATCGTAACCCGGTATTTGCGGCTCGGGGAATTTGTAGGCATCGGGGTTACCCAACCTGGCATTCTTATCAATAAGCGGGCCACCGGGGTATGGCAGCCCCAATATTTTGCTGGTTTTATCCATGGCCTCGCCCGCAGCATCGTCAAGTGTTTGGCCTATTATCTCCATATCAAAATAGTCTTTCACCAAAACTATCTGCGTATGGCCGCCCGAAACCGTAAGGCACAGGAAAGGGAATTTCGGCTTTTCATCGGCAATAAAATGGGCCAATATATGGGCCTGCATGTGGTTAATATCTATCAGCGGCAGGTTACGGGCCAATGCAAACGCTTTAGCGAACGATACTCCTACTAATAATGAGCCCAAAAGCCCAGGTCCGCGCGTAAAAGCTACTGCATCAATATCATTTTTGTGTACTTTTGCGTTCAATAATGCTTGTTGCACAGCAGGGACAATGTTTTGCTGATGAACTCTCGAAGCAAGTTCGGGAACTACGCCGCCGTAGGCTTCGTGTATGGTTTGGTTGGCAATTACATTGCTCAATATGCGGCCATCAACACACACCGAGGCAGAGGTTTCATCGCATGACGATTCGATAGCTAATATTACAGGCACTTTTATAAAGTAAAGAATCGGAAGTTGAAAGTCTTAAGACACTTCTGCTTCCGAATTAATAAATAGATATTCAGAAGTAAAACACTTTAAGCGTTTTTGAATTTTTACTTTTGAATTTTTAATTAAACACAAAGTTATTAAAAAACTACTCAAAATAACGTTAGGCACCGTACTGGTTATACTGCTGTTTGTCAGTATTGTGTTAATATTATTCCAGTACAAGCCGGTGCAAACCTGGGCGGCAAAAAAAGCCACCACTTATCTTTCTAAAGAACTCAATACTAAAGTTGATATCAAAAGCCTCTATATCGTTCCGTTCAAATCGGTAGTGTTAGAAGGCCTTTACGTACTGGATAAGCAGCAGGATACGCTTTTGAGTACCCCAAAACTGGCTGTAGAACTTAGTGGCTTTTCTCTCTTCAGCAGCATTAAAAAACGCGTTATCGATTTTAAATCGATACAGCTGGATAACGGCAACGTATACCTTAAAAAGCAAAAAGACAGCACCAGCAATCTTAAGTTCATTATAGATTATTTTAACTCGGGCGGCGATACCACCAAAAAAGATACCGCCAAAGGCAGGCCCTGGAAGCTCAACTTCGAGAAAATAGCGCTTAATAACTTCCATTTCCGTTATAAAAATCACCTGCGACCGGCGCTTGTAAAAGGGGTAAATTTTAACGATGTAGATGTAAATCACCTCAGCATCATTGTGCGCAATATGGACCTGATGAACCACCTCTTTAAGGCGGACATTACCGGGCTTACCCTGAGGGAAAAAAGCGGTTTTAAGGTAAATAACTTTAATGCCAACGCTACTATAGATACTACGCAAATATTGCTGCAAAACCTGGATATTGTTACGCCAAGCTCCAAACTGCGCAACTTTTTTAAGATGACCTTTAAGTCGTTCGATGATTTCGACGATTTTGAGAATAAGGTAACCATGGATGCCGATATCAAGTCGTCGCACCTGTCATCAAAAGATATTACCTACTTCACTACATCGCTTGGTAAAGTAAATTTCGAGTTAGGTGTTGATGGGCGCATTCGCGGAAAAGTGAATGCCTTACGCGCAAAAAACCTTACGGTAACGGCCGCGCAGGCGACTTTTGTAAAAGGCGACTTTAACCTTACCGGCCTGCCCGATTGGGATAACACCTTTCTCGAACTAAAATTCGAGCAGGTAGCTACCAACAAAAAAGACCTTGATTATTTATACCAGCACTTTACCGGTACACCAACTGCAAAACTGCCCGCTATAGTAAGCAAATTCGGCAACGTGAATTTTGCAGGGCGCTTTACGGGTATACAAAACGATTTTGTGGCTTATGGCACCTTCAAAACCAAACTGGGCCGGCTTGACCCGGATATAAACCTGAAGATAGACAAGAAAGGCAACCCGAGCTACAGCGGCAAACTCACCGCAACAAATTTTGATGTGGGTGCATTGCTTGATGATAAAGACCTTGGCCGGACTTCGCTATCGGGCAACATTAAAGGCAGCGGTGATGATATTGCCACCCTGAATGTAAAAGGCGATGCCCGTATTAAATACATTGGCTACAAGGGCTACAATTACAGTAACTTAACTACAAGCGGTACCTTCATCAAGAAAATTGCAGCGGGGCAGATAGCCATTAACGACAAGAATGTTAAGCTCGATCTTGCAGGCAGCATCAACCTGAATCCCAAGCTGCCTATAATTGATTTTACAGGAAACGTTGAGAACGCCCATCTCCGCAATCTTAAATTATTGGGAGATACCATTACCGTCACCACGCAGCTGAATACTAACTTTTCGGGTACCAACCTTGAGAACCTCGACGGGCATATCCTACTCACCTGCATCCGCGTTACCGACCCGCGCCAAAGCTACGTGGTAGATACCGTGAATATTGATGCAGAAGGTAAAGGCGATGCGCGCACTATTTCCCTGCACTCGGATGTGGCCGATGGCAGCATTAAGGGCAGTTTTAACCTGGCCACGCTGCCCTCGTATTTTAAAACCATAGCCAAAAAATATATCCCCAGCTTAAAAACGGATATTACGCCGCCCAAGCCGCAGAACTTTGATTTTAACCTCACGCTGAAAAACCTCGACCCGGTGCTGGCCATCTTCCGCCCCGATTTGAAAATACCCGACCAGGGCACATTTGTAGGAAAGTTCAACTCCAACGAGAAAACTGCAACGCTGAATGGTTATATTAAAACAATAAAAATGGGCAAAATGGTGTTTCACGATTTCATTATCGATGAAAGCACCAGCGACGATATGCTGGGACTAAACGTTTCGCTGAACCGTGTAGACCTTACGGATAGCCTCTACATCAAAAACATCAACATTACCAACTTTCTTAAAAACGATAGCCTCAACTTCAACGTGAAGTTATCAGATAAAGATGCTACCAACCAGTTAGACTTGTACGGCTTGGTGGAGTTTGGCCGCGATACCACGGCTAAGCTAAAGCTGCTGCCATCAGATGTGATACTGGAGCGCCAGAGCTGGAAGATACAGGAGCAAGTACGCATACGCTTTTTAGATGGCAAAACTCAGGTATCGGGCTTTGAGCTATCAAACGGGATACAAAAAGTAAAAATAAACGGATTTATATCTGATAGCCCTACGGATGAGCTGAAGGTGAGTTTCCAGAAGTTTAGCATGGCTACGTTAAACCAGTTAACCAAGCCGGCGGGCATAGCCCTTAGAGGTTCATTGAACGGCGATGTGGTACTTTCTGCCGTCACCAAAAAACCGGGGATTGATGCCAACCTGAATGTCGATTCGCTCTTTATGAATAAAACGCTGCTTGGCGACGTGAAGATAAAATCGAAACTGGATAACCAGCGCGAACAGGCAGATGTAAACATAAACATTACCCACCAGGGGCTGGAAACGCTGAATATTGCCGGTATATACACACTTGGGCACGATGCCGGCGACAACCTCGATTTTGACGTAAAGATGGACCATACCGAGGCCATCATTTTCGAACCATTTGTAAAGGGGCTGGTATCTGACCTTAAAGGCACCGTATCGGCCAACCTGAAGCTCTCCGGCTCACCATCGAACCCGGAGCTGGACGGCGACCTCTCCCTAAATAATACCGGCGTTACGGTTGACTACCTCAAAACCGCCTACACCGTAAACCATAAGCTGAATGTGCACAACAGCGTTATCAGCCTGGATAATATGGTGCTGAAGGATTTCAGGGGCGGCACCGGCACGGCAACCGGTAAAGTTGACCTCACCAACCTGAGCAATCCTTACATCGACATTACGCTGGAAGCCAAAAACCTGCTGGCACTAAACTCTACCTTTAAAGACAACCACCTGTATTACGGTACGGCCTACGGCACCGGTACTTTTAAATTCAATGGCCCGGTTGATAACATGAAAATAGATATTACTGCCAGTACCGAGGCGGGTACCATCTTCAATATTCCGCTGAACACTTCTACCACGGCGGCCGATTACGACTTCATCCGTTTTGTTGACCATAACGATACCACGCGCAAGGTAATCACCAAAAAGAATGCTTTCAACGGTGTTACGCTAAACTTCGACCTTACGGTTGATGAGCAAACCATTGTACGCATCAGTACCGATTACGGCGTGCTGGAAGGCACCGGGCAGGCGCGTAATCTTAAGCTGAACATTAACAGCCTGGGCGATTTTGAGATGTTTGGCGATTTCCTCATCACCTCGGGTAAGTTTGAGTTTACCGCTAAAGATTTTATCAGCAAAAACTTTGTGGTGAGCCAGGGCGGTACCATCCGCTGGACGGGCAACCCCGCCAATGCCGAAATAAACCTGAAAGCCCTTTACGAGGTGCGAACGGATATACAACCCCTGTATAACGCGGCGGGCTTAACGTCGCCATACGGTTCAAAACAGGTATTGGTGCAGGCGGAGTTGCTTATCACCAAATCGCTGATACAGCCAAATATCGATTTCAACTTTACCTTCCCGGTCGATCCATCTATTAAAGACGACCTGAGCACTTACCTGGCCGATAATAACAACCGCAGCCAGCAGGCGCTGAGCATTATTGTGCGGCGAAACTTTGCATCGGGCACCGGTACTAACATAACCAACCAGGTATTTGGAACAGCAAGAGATGCGGTGAGCGAGTTCGCTTTCAACAAGCTCAACAGCTTTATTTCGCAATCGAATATCAAAAACGTCGATTTAAACATACGTTCGTTCAGCGATGCAAGTTTGGGCCTTAGGCTAATAAACGAGCGATTGCTTTTGAACGGAAGCTTATACTCCAACACAGGCACAAACGATATTTTTAATAGCTCCAGCCTTTTCAGTTCCGATTTCCGCACGCTGAATAAAGACTTTGAGATACAATACCTCATACGTAAAGATGGCAACCTGCGTGGGCGCTACTCGTACCGTGCGCTAAACAGTACTACGCTAAACACTATTAATGATCAATTGGGCACGCAGTATGTAAACGGTATCGGTTTGGTTTACCAGCGCGATTTTGACACCTTTGGCGAGTTTATACGCAATATATTCAGGCAAAGCCGCCGCAACAGGGCACCGGTAAATCCACTGCCCGTAGCCCCTGCAACCACAGCCCCGCCCGTAACGAACGCCGCCCCCGACGATAACGACGGAGGCGACGATAATATAGACGATTAGAATATAATTTCTGTTTAGTGTTCGCGCATGATGGCGTGGTCCATCTTATCGCGTTTGGTGCGCAGGTAGGCTTCGTTGTGCGGGTTTGAAGCTATTTCTATCGGCAGGTTTTCTACCACTTCCAAACCATAGCCAATAAGGCCTGCGCGCTTTTTTGGGTTGTTGGTTAACAAGCGCATTTTTGATATGCCCAGGCTGCGCAGTATTTGCGCGCCAATGCCATAATCGCGCTGATCCATACCAAAGCCAAGCTTAATGTTAGCTTCTACGGTATCCAGCCCGTTCTCCTGCAAATGGTAGGCTTTCAGCTTATTTACCAGGCCAATGCCGCGGCCTTCCTGGTTCATGTATACAATAACGCCTTTCCCTTCTTTACTGATAATTTCCATGGCCTTATGCAACTGCGGGCCGCAATCGCAACGGCACGAGCCGAAGATATCGCCGGTAACGCATGAGCTGTGCACGCGCACCAAAATAGGTTCGTTGGGTTCCCATTCGCCTTTTACCAGCGCAAGGTGGTTTTCGCCGGTGTCAAGCTGGGTGTAGGCTATCATATCAAAATCGCCCCATTGGGTTGGCATTTTTACCGATACCTCTTTCCGTACCGATGATTCGGTGTTGAGGCGGTAAGCTATCAGGTCTTTAATAGACACGATGGGCATATCAAACTCGCGTGCCATCACCAACAGCTCGGGCAGGCGGGCCATGTCGCCATCCTCTTTCATTATCTCGCAGATAACGCCGGCTGGTTCAAAACCTGCCAGTACCGATAGGTCAATAGCAGCCTCGGTGTGCCCGCTGCGGCGCAATACACCGCCGTCTTTGGCTATCAGCGGGAATATGTGCCCCGGGCGGCCCAAATCCTCGGGTTTGGTAGCAGGGTCAATTAATGCTAATGTTGTTTTAGATCGGTCGGACGCCGAGATACCCGTAGTGCAGCCATGCCCCAGCAAATCAACCGAAACGGTGAAATTGGTTTCGTGCGAGGTGGTGTTGCGGCTAACCATTGGCTCCAGTTCAAGTTCGCGTGCGCGCTCTTTGGTAATGGGCGCGCAAACCAACCCGCGGCCATGGCGTACCATAAAATTAATGGTTTCGGGGGTAGCGTTTCGGGCGGCTGTTAAAAAGTCGCCTTCGTTTTCGCGGTCTTCATCATCAACCACTATGATGGTTTTCCCGGCTTTGATGGCCTCAATGGCCTCAGGAATAGTATTAAGCATGATGTGTGTCTTTCTTAAGCTTTAGCGGTACATAAGTGTGCTAAAGGTTTAACAAAGTTAAATGATAAATTATTTATAACGGTTTACGATTTGTAAAACTATATGGTTGCCTTACGCCGGCGGAAACGCCTGAAGAAGCGCTTATAAACATCCATATCAAACAAAGCCGAATCGGTCGCTGATTTATAGGTGAGGAATAAACCAATGGGCAGCAATGCAATAATGGCTATCCACGACCCGATAATAGGCAGCAGATCGCCCTCTTTGGCAGATTTTTCGCCAATGGTACCTATGATGTAGTAAATAAGGAAGAAGATAACCGACATTACCACAGGAAGCCCTAAACCACCCTTGCGGATAATAGCACCGAGCGGAGCACCAATTAAAAAGAACACCAGGCAGGCAGCCCCGAGCGTGAACTTTTTATGGTACTCTAAAATATAACGGCGGATATTTTTGGTGGCATCTTTATAATTTAAGGTGCGGTTGCGCAGCATATCCTGTATCTGGCGCACCTCGCTGGCAGCGTTGTTGTATGCGTTCAGCTTATCGCTAATTCCTTTCAGCGGAAGCGTATCGGCAGGCGCTATGTGTTTGACACCGGGCGCCTTGTCAGGTATCGAAAAATATTTAATGTAAGGCTTAACAAGGGTGTAATTGGTACCCGCTGTACTATCCACATTCATTTTTGCCGAATCTACATAATGATCTAACTGCCGCAGATTCATCATCATTGAGGCACTCCTAAACTCGTCTTGCGGGGTGCGCTTGATCGTTAGGTCGTCCATTGAGAAACGCTGCTCGGTCTCCTTGAATTTAAACCGCGTAAACCTCTGCCTGGTAAAATAATTATTCTCGCTGGGCTCTTCCTGGTACCGCACGCCGTTTTTTAGTTTCAGTATTAAAAACAGGTCGTCTTTACTGCGGTACATTAAGCCCGATTCGGCAAAAGTCACACTCTGATTTACTTCAAGGTTCTCTTTTTTGTAAATCATAATATTGTGAAGCGTTTGTCCATCGGCGTCTTTACGCCCAACGCGGATAGAGTAACCCGGGAAACGGTTGCTAAAAATATTTTCAGGCAAAAAATCGGCTGATTTTTGCTTGCGGACATCATACAGCAACGAATAGTATTTAAGATTGGCGATGGGCAGCATCCAATCAGAAAAAGCGAAAGCCGCCACGCTGAGGATAGCCACAACGATCATCATTGGGTACATTGCCCGGCGTAACGATATACCAGCTGATTTGATGGCCACCAGCTCGTAGTTTTCGCCCAGGCTGCCGTATGTCATGATAGATGACAGCAATACCGATAGTGGAAGCGCCATGGCCACGTTGGTAGCTGAGTTATACATCATCAGCTCCAGTATCACATACCACTGGAAACCCTTGCCAATAAGGTCGTCGATGTATTTAAACAAAAACAACATCAGCAGCACAAACATCACAATAAACAGCGTGACAACAAATGGCCTGATGAACGACTTTAAAAGTAAGAGGTGTATCTTCTTCATTCCGGGGTAACCGTGCAGCTTGCTCGCCGCGCATAATGCATAACCGTAATTACCGGTGCATATTGTAATTACGGCCGCAAAAATACCAAAAATAAAGTTTGCTTAAGCGCCCAGCACGCTAATGAGGTAATCTATCTGGTTATCCCAAATCTGTTTTCGCTCGGTAAGGGTTTCTTCGGTGGCAAAATCGGTAATGCCCAAAGCTACATCGTTGGTGAGCTCGTCCTGCAGAATTTCCATCTCAAAATAGGCCTGCGGCTCATCGTCGAGCCATTTAAAACGCACCAATTTGTTCTCTTTTATGGCTACAAGCTTAGCTTTTTGGCTTTCACCATCCCAAGTGAAGGTATAAATCTGGTCGCGCACGTTAACATCATCAGCAAACCATTGCGATAAGCCATTCGCCTCATTTAGAAAAGTATACAATATTCTTGGGGACGATTTTATTTCGTATTCGAGGGTAAATTTCTTCTTTTCGGACATGGGCGATTCAGTAGTTAGCAGCCATTAGGGTGTAAATGTTAACATTTTTTCTAAAGAAAACTAATTTCTGCTATATTTGCAAACCTTTTTCGGGAAGCATCTAAATATATCCCGAAAAACAAGCGGCAAAAAAAGCTGCAAATACAACACCACCCGGCGGGGTAGCTCAGATGGTTAGAGCGTAGGATTCATAATTTCCTCTGTAATAATCCAATTTGTTGCAAAATGTGCTTAAATGGCGTTTTTGAGGGGTTCCACAAACCACAAAACACCACCAAAACACAGGTTAATCCAACCGAACCGTTAACAAAACCGTTAACAAAATGCGACCTTTGAGAAGCACACGGAAACAATTTTTAACCTTAAAAATGTTTCCAAATGGCAACTGCAAAAATCGTGACCTGGAGTCGTCCCGACAAAAACAAACAATTCCCTATTGGTATTAAAGTTTCTCAAAATGGAGTTCCCGCTTATTTGTTCGAGGGCAATGCGCTGGCTTCTCGCGATCATTGGGATGCAGCAAAGCAGCAAGTAAAAAAAGCACACCCGCAGCACATGCGCATGACCAACTTTTTGATCAAGCGCCTTGCTGAAATCAACGGTAAAATCCTTGAGTTTGAAACCGACAAAAAACACTACACGGCTGAAAGCCTCGTCGAGGCTATTAAGCCAAAACCGATAAAAGAGGTTGCGCCACCGCAGCCGATACCGGCACCGAAAGCCGCCTTGTTCAAAGAGGTTGCCGATAACTACCTCGCAGAACAAAAGAGCCTCGGTAACTTCGACGTTTGCAAAACCGATACAAGCAAGCTGAAACGGTTTTATGAGTTTGCAGGAGAAAAGGTAACGTTCCCTGAAATAACCGTCGAACACCTGCGCCGTTACACCATATTCCTGCGCACGGGTAACAAGCGCAATATGAAAGAGGTTAAGCCACTTAGCGAACGCACGGTTACTAACCATTTAATCGTTATCCGCACCATCTATAACCGCGCCAAAACCGCCGGACTTGTCGGTAATGAAACTTACCCGTTTGGCGGCAAGGGAAAAATCAATATCAAGTTCGGCAAGACGGAAAAGATCGGGCTTACAGGCGAAGAAATCAACCAACTAAAAGAATACAAGTTTTCCGAGCAATACAGCTACCTGCACCATAGCCGCAACATATGGCTAATATGCTTTTACTTCGCAGGCATGCGCATCACAGATGCGCTGCTACTGAAATGGTCGGATTTTCAGAATGGGCGTTTCTATTACACCATGTCTAAAAACGGCGAACCGGGATCGCTGCCTGTGCCTGCGGTGGTGGTAGCCATCATCGAAGAATACAAAGCGGTTGAGCCAACACATGGGCTGGTGTTCCCGTTCCTGAAAAATTTGGAAAACCTTGATAACCGCTATTTGGTGCGCAGGCGCATTAACTCGGTTACAAAGCTAATCGGTACGCATATGGGCGTTACCATGGGCTTGCTTAAGATCAACAAAAACGCATCGCCGCACAAAGCCCGCCACGCTTTCGCACAACGTGCCGAAGAAAAGGAGATACATCCCAAAGTGCTGCAAAAGATGTATCGCCACGAAAGCATTATTACAACGATGCAGTACCAATCGAACTTCTCGCACCAAAAGGCGGATGCGGCATTGGAGGCGGTGTTAGACTTCTAAATAGGTACCAAGGGGCTTTCGCCCCTTGGTTTAAGAGTGCCTTTCAGCAATGTTTTTACAACTACTTGGTTCATATAGACTGTTTATTTTTATTTTAACAAGACCTAAAACACACAGAAAGACATGGCAAATCAACAATTAGAAAATCGGGCGAAAAAGAAAAACGCCCAACTGGCGGCGTACGCCTGAAATGCTCGTCGGTTTAGTAATTAAAGACAACCCTATTTATGCTGTAAATTACTTGCTGCAAGAGGGTGGTGTCTTGCAGCAAGTAATAAACGTACAGCTAGCGCCTTTCATCAGATGGGGCTAAAGAAAGTTATTTACGGTGAGCATGTAGACATGAGTGAAAATGATGTCGTGATCAGCAAGTAAAAGTAATGCGCAATTCTCTCGTAAACTTTCAGAAGGCCTGTCAAAGCGTGTACGATTTAACGAAGAGGAACAACGAAAAATCGGCGTCGTATAGCAATTATTGTAAGGTGCTGAGAACCGATATTTAATAGCTCCTTCTAACGCATTTTTCTAAAAGAAATTGGAACTTATTTGTTAGATTTATAACGTCACAGCGAGTTAGTTTTCAACACATTCACCTGTATTCAAAGACCTAAAACTTTTCACAATGAAACCCAATACCAGTCTTTTTTTAGGATTCTCAGCTTTCGGTTTATTGATTGGCTTCATAGCAGGAATTACCTCGGCACCAATCACTAATACCATACTCGTATCACTTTTCGCGTTGATCGGCGGAAAGACACTTTTTGATAGCATCAAGCAAGGTGCTGAGATTCAGAAGAAAGTTGGGTTTATTTTAGCTGCGTTGTCTATTTTTTGTCTAATTGGAATTACTGTTGGCATATCCATTAAAGTAAATCGTTCATTTACGCAGTCGACCATCCAGCCTTCACCGATTGATACGATATCGTTATTAAGAAATTACAAAACGGACATTATCGAAAGCAAGTGGCGAAACGGCGAAATCTCTGGGGATTCAGCTATGCGGTTAATTCTAAAAGAAAAAGAACAATGAAAACTAACAACTTTTTGACAAGCTTACTTTTCTTTACATTGTTTAATTGCGTTTTGGCTAAGGCGCAAGATTATAATTCATTCATTGTCAGGATATACACAACTAAAATCGACCGAACTACCGGAAAGAGTAATTCATTTATAGGGACAGGTTTTTTTGTGAAGATAAATGATAATATTTATATAAGTACTGCTTACCATTTGATCGTAGGTAGCCGGGATATCGATGCTCATTGTGTCAGTGGGCAACTATCTAATATAGCAGTAGCGGCTTACAACGAAGAAAAAGATATTGCGTTGCTTAATTTTCAAGCACCTAATCGTCTGCCTGTAAATTCGTTGAGTATTTTATCAGTACTACCTAAAAGATTATCTTCTCTAAAAGGCGTATTGATAGGTAACCCTATGGGAATAGAGCGATATAAAGTAGAAGTTGATTTCAACATGGATCAACTCATTCCTTCAAAAAGCTACAAAATTCTGTCTACAGATGTTAGCTTGGATCTGCTACCAGCTACAGCGACGGTTAATAACGGCATGAGCGGAGGTCCGGTCATCCTTAACGGAAAGGTTGTCGGGCTTCTCTCTGGTTCATTTAATCAGGGTGGATCTATGCTTGTGGTTATTCCAGCATTTTATCTGATCAATGACCAGAAAATTAGCAATCAGTTAAAAAATGGCTTCAATCTATCACTCAGAAACGGCAACAAGCTACCTCCACTCCGACTTTATAGGCAGGGGCGCGGCTATAACGAATTGGTTAGGAACGAAAAAGTTGAAACCGTGCCCCCGTTAATATACGATCAATTTCAGGCTGCTGTATTGAGCTTCCGATCAGATAATCTCATTTTTGCGCGCTTACTAAATGAACGTATACAATTATTTTTGGTTTATCGTAACGCGATAAAGCGTGCTACGGATGTTGCTGATTTTATCAAACAATCTAAACAATATAATTTTTTACAGAGCATCAACGATTCCTTACTGTTGAAATCGGCAGCGTTGATGAGGGAAAACACCAATATTAAAAGCGCACTCTTCGGTGAAATAAGCAATGAAAATAAAGATAATAAAGTATACACTCAGTATGTCTTGCGTGAGGCTATTCCGATTATTTTCCGCTTGGATTCGATCAACCAGGAGAACGCAATTATTGACAAATCAGTGGCGGTTAATTCACAAAAGATTTTTGAACTTGAACGTGATTTGCAAAAATTTGCCGGAAATAATGATTTTCTTCATACGAGGGAAACACGTGGGGAATGGTTAGAATCAAATATAGAGTGGTGCCGGCTGACACTGAAAAAACTAAGTTCTTTAAATTTGTTATTTGATAGTGAGTTGCTTCTGAAAGATTTGATGGTTGAATCTTTGATATATACGGACAAGCGACGGGCTATTCCCAATGAACAGTAAGATGCAGCAATAACTTTTGTCATTTCTGTCGATACGGTTTTCTCACAGTAAATCCAGAAGCAGTTTTTGCTACAGTAAGTTGCCACTACCAGTTATAATGGATTCTGATGAACTAGGATTAGCTACAATATTTGAATGTACTATTTAAGAAAGTGGATTGCGTTTGCTTCTAAATTCAAAATCACCACAGTATTTGTACCGCTGGTAACGTAATTCTTTAAAATGTATTTCTCGGGGGGGGGGCGCTTCCATTTTTTTTAACATTGTGCCCCACTAAAAACAGAATTCAATTCGGACACATATATCTACCAATAGATATTTTTTAAAGTAGTAAAGTGTTATCATTAAAGATATGATTATTTAATAAACAATATTTATATTTGATATACCGAAACTTTTCACAATGAGAAAAAAAAGACTCGCATCCACCATTTTTTTTATTTTTTGCTTTGCCTTTTGTTTTGCAGCACTTTACAGCCCCTCAGGCGACTGGTCTGGGCACCTAGTTAAAGATGACGGTACTAATTACCCTTTAAATTACCATTTCGTGGTTAATGAAAGCGTATTAACAGGTACAGCAAAAAGCGAACTCGGAGAATTCCCGATAGACTCCGGTAAGGTAGGCACCGGCGGCTTTTCCTTCAAAGTTACTGTTAACGGATTAGATATCAACCACAGCGGTAAATTCTACCAGGATTCTGTGGGGCTAGATATTGAATTGAATGGAGCCCAAGCCCATTGTACGTTGCACAGAAACGAGCATTGATCTTTCTCCGATATGATTTTATTTAAAGTTGAGTGGTAGATAATTCGCCGGAATTCAATCAATCAAGTAGTTGCCGCAGCGGTTCTTCCGAAAACTCATTTATGCTTTTATACTACTAAATATTCTAATAATATATGCATTGGCTATTTAAATTTTCATGCCGCGTAACGATAATAGTGATCTTTGGGCTGTTATTATCTAATACGATATACTCGCAAAGTACTACGGTAATACCGCCATCGCCTAACGCGGCTTCTATCGGTAAGTATGGTGAGATCCCTCTTAATCATAGTTCTGGCCTTCCAAATCTGAGTATACCACTTTTGAACCTAAGCCAAGGCTCATTGAGCCTTCCTGTCTCTATCAATTATAATTATAGCGGTTACCGCCCGTCAGATCTGCCTGGAGTTATAGGCAGGGGATGGTCGTTAATGGCGGGCGGGCTCATAACACGGACAGTTAGAGGATTGCCCGACGAAAGGCATGGTAGTGGTGTCTTTGGGTATTTGTATAACAGCGCCAATATAACCAGCATTATAAACAAGGATGGTACCCTTAACTGTAGTGGGGATGGCTGTCCGGTTTGCTTTAACAACGGTTCGTGTGATGGCGAACCTGATATGTTTTATTTTTCGTTTGGCAATGTAGCAGGAAAGTTTTTTTTCGGTGAAGACGGCCAACCACATATTGTTTCTGACAGGAAACTAAAAATTAGTTATGTAAATATTAATACATCTCTCAGGATTAAAAACGGAATATTTGATAATTTTTATGGGTTCAGTATAACGACTGAAGATGGGACGATCTATCGGTTTGGCGACCCGGCAAAGTCTATTGGTGACATTGATCCAAATCAGCCCATGCAAAATGTAGAATTCTCTTTTTCGCAAAGTGAATTTTTTAACCCTTATATGGACAATTACATTACCCCTGTCACCGCGTGGATGTTGCGGGAAATAGAGGATGTAAATGGCAATAAAATATACTTAACCTATCAAAATGATTATAGGAATTCCAGCGGCTTTTTTTTTCAACAAAACCGGCAAAGGATAACAGTCTTGCCTTACGACTACTTTCACAGGCGGCCGGGCCATACTGAAAGTTCGCTTACAGGTTTGACCTATTCTGTGGCATCAGAAAATTTGTTAACGAAAATTGAAAGCACAAATTGGAAGGTCGATCTTTATTATAAAAATACAGAGCCGAACGAACTGCATACTTTAGATTCCATTTCTTTTTGGGACAATAAAGGCAACGAAATAAAGCACTTTGGCCTGGAGTATTCCAGTCGTGATATGCTAAGTGTACTGACTACCTTGAACGAGAGGCCAAATAGTGCAAGCCCGATGGTTCGAAGGCACTCTTTTCTATATAACAGTTTTCCGGCAGGCGCTATCAATATAAGAGCTTTGGACTACTGGGGCTACTATAATGGCGCAAACAATACCAGCCTGATACCTTTTGCACCCTACAATGCCAATCGTGCCCCTTTATTAGATTCTACGGTGATGGGCGCTTTAAAGAAGATAACGTACCCGACGGGAGGAGCCACAACTTTCGAGTATGAGCAAAATGAGTTTAGTTTTACAAGGAATTATACGACCAATACGCTACGGCAGCCTTGCGGGGGCATACGCTTGAAAAAAATTACCGATACCGATATTGCGGGTAATCCTCCTGTAGTAAAAACATATTCTTACGATTATTTTACCAGCCCGTCGCTTTCCAGCGGATTTATTTCTGCCCCGATAAGTAATTACTACTATAATTTCTATGTCAGTCAACCGAGTAATGATTTTGGGGGGATCTTTGGACCGTCGGTGCCAGATATCCAAACAAATTGGGAGTTCTGGAAATCAGATCCGTTTTATTCCCTTTCTCTCTTGCCTGTATATTACGCCAATGTAAGGGAAACCATAGGCAACTCGCTAAAAACGGACTTTACTTTTACATCCCATTTGGATTATCCGGACGAGCTGGGAGTCAACTACGGCTTGGGCGATAACCAGGTTGGTAGCTATGGAAGTTTCGATTTTGCTCGTTCACTACCAAAAAATGTCAAATATTATAAAAAGGACACCCTGGTACTTGAAAAACAAACTGACTACACAGTGAGCGTTAATTATCGCGCAAGGACACTTTGGAGGCAGGTAGCCGTATCCACGCCCAACGTAGTTTTCCAGTTCATTAAAGGGTTAAGCACAATTTCGGGAACGGCACTCAAAACCAGCGAGACAACTAAAAGTTATTTTCCCGCTGAGGTTGTGAGTACAACAAGTTACGAATATGACCCTAACTATCATTTTCAAAAAAAACAAGCACAAATTAACAGCGACGGAAAAGTAACGGAAACAAGTTATAAATACCCTTTTGACATGCAGGGCAGTGTGTATTCCGGAATGGTCGCCAAAAACATTGTATCGCCTGTAATAGAAACTACTGTTGCTGTTAACAATGTTCAGCAGTTACTTTCCCGTACCAATTACGGCATTTTCAATGATAGCCTTTACCTTCCAAAAACAGTAGAAAGCCAGGTTGGAAATAACGAAATTTTTCTAAAAGGAATTTTGAATGATTACGATGCAAAAGGTAAACTGCTGGAAGAAAAGATTCCTGGCGGGATCAGTACCTCCTATCAATGGGGATATGGTGGCCAATATCCCGTTGCGAAAGTAACAAATGCCCATAACTATTCTACTACAGTAACGGGCCCGGGTACCGGAACAAAAAACATTGCTATTTACCTTGGCCCAACGGGCGGTAACTACCCTAACCCGTCAACGACTACATTTGTGCAGGCCACAGCGGGCGATATTGTTTTGCAATTTTCGGCAGGGGCGCCCTATAATGCTACCAGCACTTCGTTCAGTTTCACCCTTTCTGGCCCAAGCAATAAAAGCGGGTCGTTTTCATGCAGCAACGGTACCTGCAATTTACCAGTAGGCGGGGCAATAACCTACACCAATATGCCGCAAGGAAATTATACGCTCTCTTTATCCGGTAGTACAAGTTTTCAAAGCTATACTTTTCAGGTCGGCATTACTTGCTCATATCGGGCAATGTTGCAAAATGTTATTACCGAAAACCAGTATTTTCATGAGAATTTCGAAGATGGGAACGGCGACAGCCCGGCAGAAGACAGTAAAACGGGGCATTTTAGTAAACTATCTTCCTACTCAAAAGCGCTAACGAACCTTGTTAATGGAAGCTATATATTATCGTATTGGGCAAAAACAGGCGGCAGTTGGAATTTTGTCAAAATGAATGTATCGGTTACAAATAACAGTTATCCGATAAACATTACGGGACAGTCCGACGACCTACGCTTTTATCCTGCCGATGCGCAGATGACGACGTACACCTACGACCCTTTGGTAGGTATGACCAGCAGTACTGATGCTAAAAACCAAACCACTTATTATGTGTATGACGGTTTTCAGCGGCTTATTACTATCAAAGACCAAAAAGGCAACATCCTGGAAAATTACGATTACCATTACAAACCTTAACCGTTCACTTTCACAATAATGAGGCACCACCATAAAATTTACTACTTAGCGGTTCTTCTTACAGGGCTGCTTTTTCCCTCCGTGTCCTTTGCACAAAGCCCTGACCAGAACTATATCTTGAAGCGGGTACCCCGCGTAAAGGTCACAACGGCTGCCCGGCTTGGCGAGCTTACGGATATCAAAGACTCTGTAATGAGCACTGTGCAATATTTCGATGGGCTTGGCAGGCCTTTGCAGGTAGTTCAGCGGCAAGCATCCCCGTTAGCTAAAGATATTGTGCAGCCGGTAGCGTATGATGCCTTTGGAAGGGAAGCGGTCAAATACCTGCCCTATGCAAGCCCAAGTACCGCATACGGGAGTTATAGGCCCGAGGCCCTTAGCCCCGGCGATGGGGTAATGGCGTTCTATAACCCTGTAGGCGGAAGTGGGCCCCAGCAATCCAACGGCGTTGTACGTACTGCTTTCCCCTTCGCGGTAACAGGTTTTGAACCCTCGCCGCTAAACCGGGTAGTAGAGCAAGGCGCACCCGGTGCCGCCTGGCAGTTTACCGGAGCGGGAAATTCCGGCAGCAGTAGCCATACGCAACGCTCGCAATGGGCAACCAATGACGATCTGGTCTTTAAAACTACAGATACTACGGATAACCCTGGAAGCAAAAGAGTTGCGCTTTATTATGTAACGGTCAATCCCGACCAAAGCCGTACGCTGGCGCGCGACAGCAGTTGGGCGAAATGTTACCAGCCCGGACAGTTGTACGTAGCCATTGCCAAAAATGAGAACTGGCAACCGGGGGACGGCTGTATGAACACTACCGAAGAATATAAGGACAGACAAGGGCGGGTAGTGCTTAAAAGGGCTTATAATTTTCGGAGGGCGTCAGATGAAACGCTCAGGGCGGAGATGCTGTCCACCTATTACGTTTACGACGGCCGGGGCAACCTGTGCTTCGTATTGCCGCCGCTTGCCGAGCCGGACAATACCGTTGAGATTACCCAAAGCTACCTGGATGGCATCTGTTACCAATACAGGTATGACGAGCGCAACCGGTTAACCCAAAAGAAGCTACCGGGGAAAGGATGGGAGTTCATGGTATACAACACGCTCAACCAGCTCGTGCTTACGCAAGATGCCCAGCAGCGGAATAAGTCGCCCCAGGAATGGAGCTTCAGCAAATATGATGCGCTGGGCCGCGTGGTGATCAGTGGCAGATGGCAGCATACCGACGCCGGGGCTGATGCCAATTATAGTGCCCCAGACAGGCAATGGCTAATGGCGCTTGCGGCCCAATACAAAACCAGCAGTAACCCCAAATGGGAAAGCCGGGATAGCACCACTACCACAGGCTACAGTAATGTGAGTGAGCCGTTGAACAGCCTTTCCTATTATAATATCAGTTACTATGACACCTATGATGGTATACCGGGTTTGCCTCCAACCTATGACCGGAGTACCAGCACTGCCTACCGCCAAATGATCGCAGGGTTGCTTGCAGCCACTAAAACATGGGTGCTTAATAGCACTGCAGCGTTATGGACGGTTCCCTATTATGACGACGAGGGGCGTGTGGTACGCACGTTCACGCAGCATTACCTTGGAGGCTCTTCAAACCTAACCCAGCGTAACTTCGACGATGTAACCACGGTATATAACTTTGACAACCAGCCAAAAAACGTGACCCGTAAGCATTATATTAGTGGTACAGGCACAACGGTAATATTAGCACTTACGGTAACCGACTCTTACACTTACGACCACATGGGCCGCAAGCGTAGAACCTCACAGCAGGTAAAGCATGCTGACCAGGCGGCTCAGCCTACAATCATCATTTCACAAGCAGACTACAACGAGGTAGGACAGGTGAGGGTGAAAAGATTGCATTCTATCAATGGCGGCACCAGCTTCCTGCAACACGTAGATTACCGTTACAACCCACGTGGCTGGCTTACCAGCATCAACAATACTTCACTGGCCGCAGAAGCCAATATCAATTCCGGCACTAACGACAAATTCGGGATGGAGCTCAACTACGAGTCCGGGGGCACGGGAACGCCTCAATATAACGGCAATATCAGCAGCGTAACATGGAAGATGGGGCAGGTTGGCGGGGTTACGCCGCTTGCCCAAAGCTACAGTTACCAGTACGACTACCTCAGCCGCCTTACCGCAGGCGTATCTACGGAGGGTACCGCTAAAGATGGTTTTTACAATGAATACCTGCGGTACGACAAAGGGGGCAATATCACCTCCCTGGGCAGGTATGACAAACAAAACGGAGTAAAAACGCGGATCGACTCGCTTACCTACGTCTACTACACCTTCAAAAAGCTCAGCCAGGTAAATGATAACACAGGAAATACCGCCGGGTTTAACGACCGCACCCAAACGGCCGACGAATACTCTTACGACCTGAATGGCAATATGCGGAGGGATTTGAACAAGAATATCAGTTCGATAACCTACAATGTGCTGAACCTGCCGGCCACTATAACGAAATCTGACGGCAGTACCATAGTCTATATTTATGATGCTGCCGGCCGGAAATTACGCAAGATATACAGCAGCGGGGGAAATACTACTACAACGGAATATATAGATGGTATCCAGTATGATGCCAATACCGCGAGCCCTACACCTGCCTTTACGTTTTTACAAACGGAAGAAGGCCGGGCGATGAAAAACGGAACCGCTTACCTGTATGAATATGATTTAAATGACCACCTGGGCAATACCCGCGCTACCGTAAAGCCAGATACAAACGACCCGACCCAACAAACGGCGGTTGTCCTTCAGGAGAATAGCTACTACCCCTTGGGTGCCAACATAGCCTCGCTGCAACCGGTTGTGCCAAGCCCTCCAAATCGTTACCTTTACAATGGCAAGGAATTGCAGGAGGAGACGGAACTTTATGATTATAGTGCTAGGTTCTACGACCCTGTAATAGGGAGATGGACGACCGTAGATCCATTAACGGAAAAAAGCAGGCGGTTTTCGCCTTACAATTACGGTGAAAATAATCCCATACGGTTTATCGACCCTGATGGGATGAGCGTAGAGGAAGATGCCGCTAGGTTACAACAGGACGTGTATCGGGCTCATGCGAGAGAGGCTGTAAGCGAACAGCACCGGGATTTCATGGAACGAATGACGGGTATGGAAAGTGTTGGTTCAACTTCAACTACCGAAATTGGCTTATCTGAAAGAAGCGCTGTTCCTGATACAATAAAAAAAGCAAACGTATCATCTTCAACCGGGAATCAAATTAATGGCACGGGCAATTCGGGCGACGACTACAGCGAGTTTGACACCGCAAACCCATGGCGACACGTAATTGGTCCTGGTTTTATGTCATTAGCAACTCCCACTCCTAAAAGATTCGTTGCGAAAAACTCTTCGGAGGCATCAGCTTTTTTTTCGGAGCTTATGTCAAGAGCATATCCCAAAAAAATACTGTATAAAGGAGAAAAAAGACTCTACACACACACAGTAAACGGGGCTCCTCGATACGCGGCAACTTGGGGTAGGTATATTGGACGTTGGGGCACACGAATCGCTTTTCATGTCGGAACCGCTTTGACGCTATACGATATGGGAGCTACAACGTTGGAATCATTCGAATATTTTAAAACTTTGCCAATAAAAATACAATTTAAAGTGGTTAATCATCAAATGCATTCTGGAGCTGCATATCCATTTTATAACGAACGATAATTAATTATGAAAGAGAACGATAAAGGGTTTGAGATATTTATTGAATTTATTAGATATGAAGCAGGGTTGAAAGATGATTTTGAAATTAACCTTGTAACATCGATAGAAGAAGACTTAGGCGTCACAGGTATGGAAGCTGTAGAGCTAATTGAGAAATTTTCTGAAGTGTTTAACGTTGATATTTCTTGTTTCACAGCCAAGCTATATTTTCATCCAGAATTTTATTGGGGGGTAGAAGAACGTATAATCAGACCGTTTACGGTTGGTGACCTTTATCTTGCTGCTTTATTAGGAAAGCTTGATGACAAGAACATTGGGAACTAGATTCAATCTGGAGAGTATGCAAGGCTCGCTGTGCATGACTTGAACCTAGGACATTCTCAATAGTAATTTTTATATACTAGCTCAGGCCACTTAAGGCTGCCTATAATCGAACATTAAAGCTAAGTTAAGTAAGTCCGGAAACTATAAAACAACATATCTAATCTTCGTTGTGGAGTTTGTATGTAACATTATATGAGCATAGCGTGCTCGTGTCTAACCAAGACTACATTTGCATCAAGCGATGAGAAGATACCTTAGAAAAATTCCTTGGGGCTAATTTCCAATGCTTCAGCAAGCGCGAGGATTGTCATGAGCTTAGGGTTGGTTTTCCCTAACTCGATTCTGCTCACTGCTATCCTTTCCAAATCTGCGATGTTGGCTAATTGCTCGATTGTAAGACCTTTGCTTTTCCTTTGCTCGCGCAATTTTTGCCCGAAATGAAGCAGTTTCCTATGAGCATCATCTATCATTCTCAAAAATGATGTGATAGAGAAAATAATTGCGAGTACCATAGTACTCGTTTTGGTATTGTTTCGTATATTTGAGTATTAACAATTAATACTTACACTATGGCAAACACTACTGAAAACGACATCCTGTTTGATGATGTTGCGACATTGGCATCAGCTCTTGAAGATGGTTACACTGTAAACCAATCTGCAAAAACAGATTGCGATTGTTCAAGCTAAACTTGATGAGCAATGAAACCGGGCTTAATTCCACAAAAGGCACCAGGACTGCTTTGTAAGCTAATAGGTGCAGATCATGCCTATGCTGTAAATTGTTCGTATCCGAATTCTTTTCGGGTACTGAACAAAGCCCAATACACCATTCTAGATGCCATTAACGGAACGGATACCATTAATGAAATTTCCGGTCGATTGGAGATACAAGAGGCGGTACTTGAACGTTTCTTTACCTTACTTAGCAAAACTGAACTTGTCAGATTCGACAACGGCTTTAGCGTACCTCAACGACCTGAAAAGCCTCAAACGTTAAATTTCTGGATACATACAACAAACGCCTGCAACCTGGGCTGCAATTACTGCTATATTTCCACGCTAAACACTGGCAAAGGAATGATGGCAATTGTAAGAAACCAATTGATCTACAAATTGGTTGAAGCTGCAACGAAGCACAATATCAAGAATATCAAATTACGCCTGGCCGGTGGTGAACCGTTAAGCCAATTCAACTCGTGGAAATTATTTACTCCTGAGGCTGTTGAAGCTTTAGCACAAGTTGGTTGTAAACTTGAGATCGCATTTATCACTAATCTAACTCTCCTAAACGCAGAGATCATATCGTTTGCCAAACAATACAAAATTAGCTTTGGCGTATCCTTGGACGGCGTAGCAGAGGTCCACGACGCTACCCGACAGTTCAGGTCGGGATCGGGTACGTTTGAGATAGTCGATGGTAATTTACGTACGCTAATTGCAGAAGGCATAGCGGTAAGCGTGAATACTGTCGTCAATAATTTTAACCTGGTTGGGTTGCCTGAACTCACAAGGTACTTAATCGAATTGAATATACCATTTCGCTACTCAATCGTAAAAGGCGAAGCGATACATGGCGAATTGTTAGAAGATAACCTGTTAGCTTCTT
Organism: Mucilaginibacter pedocola; assembly: GCF_002013915.1. Lineage (GTDB taxonomy): Bacteria > Bacteroidota > Bacteroidia > Sphingobacteriales > Sphingobacteriaceae > Mucilaginibacter > Mucilaginibacter pedocola. The sequence goes on along the minus strand of NZ_MBTF01000036.1, from coordinate 286,033 downwards.
ATGCTATTATGCAGGAAGCAATTAACGAGGGGTGGCAGTTTTCTAAGCGCTACCAATTCTGTGATTTAAAGCCAAATGACCTGGGCTTTCAAACCTGTGCTTCGGGTTTCTCGGGCGGTGCGATCTATGTTGACGGCTCGTTTAAGTACTGCCATGTTCAATTTGGCAAAGAGGCTAAGACAGAAATATCAATCTTCAGTGAGGGCTTAGACCTTGTAGAAATGATTGAATCAGGAGAACACTTGGAGGATAAAAAATCGGAAGACTGTAAACAGTGCCGTTATCGTGCAGTTTGTACCAGCGGCTGCCCTGTTTATCGTATTAAAGATAAAGACCCTCAGTGCTCGCTATACCACCGCTTCATACCAAAGTATTACGAACTGCAAGCTAAGGAGCGATTGCACCTATTGCAAAAATGTGCAATATTACCATCGTAAAATACAAACTTTTCAGGATGGTGTTTCTTGGACATTTTAGATTCTTCCTCTATCGTAATTTCCGTTAGTGCATTATTGGCAACGTTTTATCAAGCATATCAACAACGTGTTCATAACGTAAAGTCCGTCAAGCCTTTGCCTCAAATTGATTGCACGGATCGGGGTAGAATATTATTTGTGCGCGTTCAAAATAATGGTGTTGGTCCCTTGATAATTCAAAAGTTAACATTCTACAAAAACGGTCAAGCATATTACAACATACAGGATAGTTTGGAAATAAACCCAAAGTCATACGATGGTATTCCAATTACTCCCACTACCCATAAAGTCTTAATACCTGGTAGATATTTGGATGTATTTTCAAAAGAATTTGATGAAAGCTACACGGATGAACAAATGATATTTTACCGTAAACAATTATCATTACTGCACTTAAAAGTCGAGGGCAGGGATGTTTACGACAACCGTGTCGTTATTGAGAGAAACTTACATTGGTTTGCGCGGCATATTAAAAATGATTGAACTAGGTTTCCAATAAAATTTAATACTTAACTTACAGCTTCTATTACTGGTGGCGTCCGCCACTATTGTGATAAGGTTTAGGTTAAAGCCCCCAAGCAGCGAGTGTTAGGGGGCTTTGTTTGATGAATAGTTAGTGCGAATAGCGCTGATTGACGGCAAGACAATAGCGAATATTATTTAGAACAGTAAAATATTATTAGCGGGCTTGTTTTCGTATTATTAATTCTTTATCTTTAGAGCATAACCTAAACACCATGAGCAATATACATTCTTGTTTTAAAGGCACCTATTCTGATTGTGCATCTTTTTTAAAACTTCCCGATTTAATATTTCAAATCACTTTCTCGGGTTTTAAGTAAATTAATTTCTAATCTGGAAATAGCATCTTGTTATGCGAATACAACATGTCTCGACGGGGCAAAATGGGAGGAATGTACGTAATTATTCAAATAGTAATATAAAGATGAGCTCATCAAAAGAAACCGAAGGTCAAACAGAAAAAGACCAAAGCCAACGTTCAAAAAAGCGCAACAAATTATTGGATTTTCTAGGAATTCCTTCTAAAGATGGGTGGATAGAATTCCTGAGATTACTGTTTAAAATGAGATTTTTGTTCGTGGTATATTTATTAGTTCTCGCGTTATATCTCTGGATTTTTAAAGGTCATAAAGACTACTGGCTTTCCGCGTTATCAAATTACTTTGGAGAAGGTTTTGGGGTTTCTTTTTCTGCTTCTGCTTTTGAAGATTTAATGATGTTTATGTTTCTGACATTAGCAATCTCAATTATCTCGATTAAACTTTCCACCAAAAATCCCGAGGATCACGAATTTGACAGTAGAATTAAAGCAATAATGAATAGCCAACACGTTAAAAATAATTTCCACGTATTTGATTTTTTGAAGGGGAAAATTTCGATATTATTAGCTTACAATAAAGCGGTACATTACGATGTCCACATTATTGATTATTTTGAAGAAACACGCATCTTTCACATTATTGTAAAACGTATACAGGTTATGACGAACATGTGCAAGGACAGGGATTTCGAATCCCCTAATCGAGCTATAACAATCTTGCCGGATAAGGTCGTAAATGGAAGTTTTGGCAAAGTCATATCTTTGAAAAAAATTGATCCATCCGATTTTCAACACACACTTGAAACTAAGATAACTGCTACAGATAACTATCAATTGGTGGATGGGTTAAATCCTATAAATTTTAATTATTTAATCAATCAAGATTCCGAGTTAGGCATTGAGCTAACTTATGAGGTATATGCAGCTGAGACGGACATCGACAAATTAGAGAATTGGTCATATTGCGAAGTCTCTAGATTTACTTCCTCTCTAAATTTTACCATTCATAATCAATTAAAAGGAGAAAACATAAATCTCAAAGTTCAAAAAATGTCATCAGAAGGATTGGCTGGCCCTATAATAGATTATGTAATAAGTCCAGGAAATCCTTATAATTCTAAAGAAAAACATCTATTGCCAAATGAAAAAATACTGTATTATACTGAAGTATCAAAAACCCTTTTATTAGAAAAATAGTTTAAAACTAAACGATTCCGATTAAAAATTGTCAACATACAAAGGAGGATAAAATGTCAAAAATTAATTGTGGAACTGGCTCATCAGGCTAATGTTAATAATTTAAAGTTGTGAATTACTGATTTATCTAATTACTTTTGCAAGCTAAAATAATAGAATATGACATATCTAAAATTGGACGGAACTGGGAGCACTGGCTATAAGAAAAGAGCACTATAATAGTGCTCTTTTCAGTAAATGACTGCCGTTATAGATGGCAGAAGATACCCGCCACCCTTGAACTTTTCTCTAAAGCATCAGGATACCTATGCACTTGTCGCATTATGCTATCGCATCAGGATTTGTCATTTGGAACAAATTGCAGTTATTCTTGAAACTCAATTTCGTTAATTCGTCCACAAGCAAGATACTAAGCAGTTGCGCCCAACTTGATAACATTGTTCCCATAGCTTCGAATCGGATTTGTATTTTATTTGATAATCTTCTGGGAACCATTCTATTGCGCTAACTTTTTCAGGCTGTGCCTCCAATTGGCCTTTATAAAAATAGTCGCCCGCTACCGTCCAAGCCGGCACTTTTGATTCTTTAGGAAGATAGGTGAATGGGAAATCTTTTGAATATAATTTCCAGCAGACCGTCGCATCTTTCATGAATATAACCATTGCTGGATATTCACCCAAAGTCACGTACCTTATAAAGGTAGCGAGCAAAGAGGTCCCAAAATATCCTGCTACGTCATGGATTAAGTTTGTACTTAATTTTTGCCGAACGACTTTAGCTTTAAATAATTCCTCAGGCATTAAAAACTCGGATGCAAAAGTATTTGCCTCTTGTTCATGTATTCCTTTTTTATACCATTCAGACAATGTAAGTTCCGTGTCGGAAAATAGCGCTGAAATATTTTTGTGAAGTAGGAAATGCCCGATTTCATGTGTCAAAATGAAGTTTCTCCTTTCATAGCGTGTGATGGCACTGTTAATTGTAATTATCGCGGTTTTTCCTTTGATTAAAATACGACCATCAGAACCTTCTATGGGTGCATCTTTTACAAGAATACCTAGTGAGCTAGCAATCTCGTCTACGGTAAAATCTTTAGGATTCGTCCATCCCAAGTATTCATGCAAAGCCCTTGCCGCGCTGGCCGGATTACTGTGAGGGACTATCATCGATTTTGTCTTTAATCAATTCAATTAATTGCAATAATTCCTGGTCGGCTAAAATGTTTGCTTCGTCTTGTTTGGTTAGCTCTTGAAACCGGTTGAATAAAGGAATTAATTTAGATTGCTCTAGCGGGGGCAACAACTTTTCCAGTTCCTCAATTCCTTTTTCTTTTAATTTCCTAAGCATCTCCACCGCATTCTCAAAGCGTGACTTGTTTTGGTTAGCCTTTATTTTTGCAGAAAGTTGTTTAATCTTAAGCAAGTGCTTTTCTAATTGAGGCTCTGAGCTTTTTAAATCTTCTAAAACTTCCTCATCGGGGCGATGATAGTTTATCTCCATCATCAGGCCATAAAGATTGCTTAGGATTTGTTTTGCATTTGGGGGTGCCATATCATTTATTTGACTGCTGAGTCTTAATTCGTCTTATTAGTTTTTCCCTTAGTTTATCCAATTGCCGGACACCAATATTTAATAGATCTGCCAACTCTGATCTCTTCTTACCTTCTTTCAGGCCTTCGACCATAAACTCTAATTGTTCATCGCCGGCTACCGCATTTTCTATCATTAATAATCGGTTTTCCATGTCTTGGTGTTCCTCATCATCGATAGGTGGTGCGGCAAGATCGTAAAACTCCTGTTCGACATCGGTATAGACCACTTTAAACGCATTTGCTTTAGCCGATGTTGCTTTTTCAATTTCTTTGCTTATATAACTATCAGCAATTCGAATCATCTGCTGACCCAAGGTGTGTTCATCTTTCCATTCCCAAGCACCGGTCAAAAGTTTTTCGTAAGAAATCCCCAAATAATAATCCACAGGGTCTTCTCCTAGGTTGGCCGAAGTGTGCACACCTGATAGTGTTTTTTGCCGCAATCTCCATCTTATATGTTCTCTACATTTAGCTAACGCTGCCTTCCATCCAACTTGACTGACGAGTTGGATTTTTTGATGATTAGCGATGAAATACTTGCCAGTTTCCATGATAATAATAACCGGGAAAATATTTTTTTACACCGGTGGTGGGATTTTTAAAGGTTTCGGTTATTGTAATTATGAAGCCCAGGTTTAGGTGCTGGATTTCAAAGGCAATATAAAAAAATATCATGGCAATTATTATTACATACGACATTCCATCGAAACATGTGGAATTTAAAAAAGCAATGTTTAAACTAGGATATGAAGATCAGATACCAGGCACAATAAATTGTGAGGTGATTTATTTCCCCAATACTACTCTTTATCACGCCACGAAAAGTGCCGAGGCGGCTAGAGAAGACGCTAAGATTACATGCAAAGGGCTAACGGTAAAATTAGAGCGTTGTATTTCCACTGAATGGACAAATTGGGCAGCAATCTGCGGGGAACCGTTTAAATAAATTATGGAGGGCGCAGAAAAGAAAAAATTCCGTATTCTATCCATAGATGGTGGCGGGATTAGAGGTATGATACCCGCCAAGGTATTATTTGAGTTAGAAAATGAATTGAAAAGTGAAAATCCTGAAAAGAAGCTTTATGAGTATTTCGACTTAATATGCGGTACATCGACAGGCGCTATCTTAGCGATTGCTATTGCATTGGGCATACCCGCTGCTGATTTGGTGGATTTCTATAAGAAACACGCTAAAGCCATTTTTCCGAAATGGTATTTCAAAATAGTTCCTAGTCGAGCTCGCGCATTTTTAACATCAATTTACAGTAATAAGGCACTGCATAAGATACTCGAAGATGTTTATACAAAAGCAAACGGTGGCAAAACGCCTTTGATGGCAGATTTAAAAACTCGTGTCTGCATCCCCACCTTTAATGGAAACGACGGACAGATTAATGTTTTGAAGACGAAGCATCATAAAGACTATAAACGTGACTACAAGTTGCCTGCCCATGAGGTAGCGATGTCGAGCGCTTCTGCACCGGTGTACTTCCCACCCCACACATTTAGTTTTTCCAATGAACATGGCAATGGAAAAAATGTCAACATGATCGATGGAGGCATTTTTGCCAATAATCCAGCTTTGATTGGAGTCTTAGAAGCCACTGAAAAGCTTGAATATAATTTCTCAGAAGTTAGTTTGTTGTCGTTAGGGACCGGCAAAGGAAAGCACGTTATTAAAACGGGTTGGAGACCGAAAGATCTTTGGTATTGGCTATTTCCTAAACCTCGTTTGCTCGATGTTATTCTCGATAGCCAAGCACAGATTACAGAAGAGTATCTCAACTTCCTTAAACGCCTTACCGAAAAGACGGCCAAGGGTTTCGATTATTTGAGGGTACAATATGATATGGGGGGCGATATAATCGACTTGAATGCGTCTGGCAAAAAAGACCTTGAAAGGCTCGAAGCAATCGGTGATGAACTTGCAAAAAGGAATTTGGTAAGTATTGTTAATTTTTTAAAATCTACATAATATGGCGAACTGTCACGACTTGTTTTTAGGTTATCACGAAGATATCTCTATCGGATCAAGTAAAAAAAACCGAATGATTACTTCAAAAGAGGGCTTGAGGAAGAGGATTCGTAAATGGTTTAAAGATAACCATCCAGATTATGAGCCCAAGTTTTTTATACAGGGTTCACATAAGATGAAATCAGGCATACGTACGAAGGATGATATATGCGACTTAGACGATGGTATATATTTTTTTAGAAAGCCGGATGTCACTTCAACAACTCTGCAAAATTGGGTGTGGGATGCAGTTGATGGTTATACGGACACTGATCCAGAGCATCGAAAAAAATGTATTCGATCTATTTTCGCCGGAGACTATGAAATCGATCATCCAATCTATTACAAAGTAGAAGGCGAAGATTATCAGATTGCCGTAAAGAGTAACGGATTTGAGGCTAGTGATCCAAAGGCGATGGTGGAGTGGTTTGAAGGCAAGAAGGACAAGTCGGGCAAACTTATTAGGGACGTAAAGTATTTAAAAGGGTGGTGTGATGAGCGCAGGCACAGGATGCCAAGTGGCTTGGCTATGACCATCCTGGCTGGTAATGCCAAAGATAAGATCGTTTTAAATGATCGAGACGATATTACTCTACGAGATATCCTCAAAGAAATAAAAAAGGAGTTGGATCGTGATTTTAAGTGCATCGTTCCCGCCAAGCCCAACGATGACTTATTTGCAGATTATGATGAAACCCGTAAGAGTAATTTTTTGAATGCTTTAAAAGATTTCATAAATGATGCTGATGCGGCTCTTAAAGAAGAAAATCAATTGACAGCAAGCAAGCTTTGGAAAAAACACTTAGGAAGTCGTTTCCCTGAAGGCAAAGACGAAAAACAACAGAGTAACCGAACCGCGAATGCTGTCGTGGCCGGAGCAGCAACATCAACTCCATGGGCTTGTGAATGATAGTTATTCCCAATTCGAGAAAGAGGCTTTAGCCTTGGTTTCTAACTTCCCATCCTTTATTTTTTCAAAGAATGGGGAGGGTGTGCCGCAGCTGGCCGGTACTCTGTTTTTGAACGATGAGCAAGGACAACAAATCGATTCTTACGAGATAAGAATTGTTTGCCCGGATGATTATCCCCTAAGTTTTCCATACGTTTATGAAACAAATGGACGAATACCGGTTAACGTCGACTGGCATGTTTACGCTGATGGGCATGCTTGTATATGTTCTGTCCCGGAGGAAATTATTGCCTGTTCCAATGGCATAACCTTGGAATGGTTCTTCCACCAGCAAATCATCCCTTATTTTTTTAACCAAAAGCATAGGGAAATGCATGGTTATTTTCTCAATGAACGAGTTCACGGAATAGAAGGAAACCAGGCTTATTTTCGAGATCTTTTCAAAACTAACAACTTGAACGAGATTTCTAATTTAATCCGTTACATCGTAAATAATGTAGAGCCGAATAGGGTGAGTGATTGCTTTTGCGGAAGCGGAAATAAATATCGAAGATGCCATCGAAACGCATTTCGAATTTTTAAACCTTTGCCAGTAAAAATTGTAGCACAGCTGTTATTGTATATTGAGAATGCATAGCGTTCGTTGCGTTAGAGGTATTGTTAAATAGAAATACAAAACTTTACCAGTAGAAACATTTTACCAAAAAAATATGTCAGCTATTCAAATATCGTTTGCCAGCCTGTTTATTTCATTGATTAGCCTGATGGTAGCCATCGTCTTAGCCTGGATCAGAGTTGTCGAATATAGGCGTGACAATAGAAGCCTACAAGTAAGCTATACAATGTCGTATTATCCCGATGAATGGAATATCATTTACCTGACCAACATCTCATCAAAACCCATACTTATTGATTATTGGGATGTTGTTTGGGTTAAAAGACAAGGACTGTTTAGATATAAATACGAAGGGGTTTTATCACGCAATAACGAAGACTTGCATGTAAATCTACCGCCTCATTCCAGGAAGCAATTTGATTTTAAGGATCAGTATGAATTCGATTGGAATTCTCATAAGCACGAAGGAGAGGCTTTATTTCTCGAGTTGCGTATTTCAGGAAAGAAGAAACCGTTGTATCTTTTCGTTTATAAGCCAAATTAATGCTGTAGTGTTTTTTGACTCATATTTTCAATTGTATCTTACTCATCCAATTTAACGCATGTTCTAAAGAGGCACCTGTTCCATATTTGGTTCGCCCTTTAAAAGCATGCCCCATTAAGTCCGTTTGAATGCGATCTGGGCAATCTGAATTAGTAAGTCGGTCTTGGAAACTATGCCGCAATGAATACAAGCTATGGCGATCAGAGGGCAACAACTCATTTTCACGTAGATATTTGCCAATAGCAGAACTCGCTTTATCAGGATTTTCAACTAAAGCAGAAAAACCTTGAGGATAAGCTTTAAAAGCATCTAACGCATAACCAACTAATGGAATTACTCGTTCCCGATGAACAGTTTTTAACTTATCCTTGTCATGAGAGGTAATCGCCACATGAGGGATTTCATGATCTAAAAAAATGTTTTCAGGCCGAATAGCGACTTGCTCATCAATATGGGCGCCTGTTTCTGCAAATACCCATATCATTTTTTGGTAGTGATCGGATAAATCTTTGAGGCTTTCCGGGTTAAGCAAAATATTTCGAATGTGATCTGTCGAAAATGGCAGACGCTCTTTATGATTTTTGCCTCTGAAGAACACGTCCTCGAATAAGTGTTGGCGGTCGATTTTAATTTTTAGGTTTTTACAAACCGTTTCAACAATACTTTTTACATGCTGCATGTTTTTGTTGGCGGTGCCCTTGCTTAAGTGTTCCGCAGCTATTCGGTCAATCCACCAATCTTTAAGGTCGAGCATATCCTGGCGATCCAACTTTTGAACTGGCTTATCGGTCACTACATTTACAAAGTTGTTCATGGCAAGAATTCGCGGGTTCTCCCACTTCTTATACTGGCGGTCTGATTTATCTAATTTAACTTCACGTTTTAGCTCGATATATTTTTCCAATAATTGTGAGAGCATTATTTCAGGTTCGGGAACCATTCCTAGCACCGCTTCAGCTTGGCTCGGATTTATTTTTCCATCAAAGACAAATAATAACCTGTCAACCAGTTTGGAGATTTCTCCAACAACCAATTCGAGTTTATCGACGTATTGGAAGCCTAAAACTTCGGAACGTTTGGCAACTTGGGCAAAATCGTTATGATTGGGCTCTTTACCTGTGGCTAAAAGGCTTTTCCAATACTCTAAAAGGCGGGTGTTCTCTAACCCTGCAAGACGAACAGCTTCTTTCTTGCATTTCGTTTTGAGTGAAATTCGGATATTTAGGCGGGAGTCAAAGGCTTTAAATTCAGCTGGTACACGGCGGTTAAAGTACCAGATATTCTGACGGCAGATCAGGTTGAGCATGGCTAATGTGTTCCCTTGTGCGTGACAAGTTTTCGAAACTTGCAGGGGAAACTAGCTGTGCTTTGCCTGGACGCGCGGAATTTTCTCAATTTATCAACGATAAACCGAGAAATCCGACGAACTTTTTTGGGTAAAAATGGCGGTGACAGAGACAGCGTTTCCTATAAGTTTTAAAAACTATTTGATTGATGTTATTGCGAAATATTTTCGCAAATTGAGAAGAGTGTGTGACAGCCTGTGTGACATCTCATATAAATTCTAACATCAAGCAATGTACAAAGTCAATAGAAATAGATTTTGACTTGCTTAATCTTTAAACATGATTTTTAACTACTGAAAAATTTGTTTTAAAACCCCGAGGAAAAGAATGAAGCCATCCCCCCAATATTATTACAGACAGATATTGATGTTTTTATACCTGTTACCTTTCGCTAAATACACTGGTAGTACGGCATCATTATTAAGCATTATCATCGACGGTAATGAAAATCCCATTGTATTCGACTAAATGCTGATAACTTCTTTTTTTGCTGCTTTTAAGGCAAGTGATTTTAAATCTAACTGCTTTTGAGCATTGATGATCTCTTTATGGATACGCTCAAAGAAGATTAAATACTCGTCCCCGAGTTTTTCAACGATTTTGGCAGCAGCAAAACGTGCCATCTGTAATCTCTCTATATCCAACATTTAAAACACCTCCATAAAAAGTTGTTCTATCATACTAAAAAAGAGAATTAGGGATATATTTCATATTATCAACGCTACAAATCCTTGCCACTTCTAGGTTCTCGCGACAGCATGTGCTAGAGTTTTTAGTCCACCTTTTTTATCACACTCTAGTAAAAGGTTTGTTATCGCATCAAATAAAGGCAAATAGGAGTCTCCTAAGCTTTCGACAATTTTCGCAGAGGCAAAATGTGCTTTTTTTACAATCTCGACATCGTAAACCTTTATTTTCCCTAAAACGATTATGGGCAAAATATCTAATAAATATTCAATAATTAGATGGTGCTTATTTCTCTCTGCATCCCCCATCGAGCTCATTTCGAGCCTCTTATTTCTTTTAGATTCGATTTCGTGATTTTTCCCATTTAAAATAGGATTAAAATGTTGTGCAAATCCTTGTTCTATATATTGCTGAAATTTGAGATTATTTGAATCTCCAGCACTAACATCAGCATCCACTTCGTCAAATTGATAATGTAAAGCTTGAAAAATTGCTTTAGGACCTTTGTTTATGTCAATGATTGTTTTCATATAATTAGGTTATATTTTGAATAATGATTTGATTTCCTAAACGGACAAACATATGTCGCCAATGGTATTGACATAAGTTAATTGTGATTTTGATTTTTTTTGCGATAATCTCTATGAGTACTTATCTATCATTTATAAGGCTTTGGAGTAGTATTTTGTTCGAATTGTCGTAACGAAATTGTTCTAACAAGCGTAAAGCAAAGATTTATGCAGTGTTTTATGTCTGAATTCAGAAAATAACAACAGAACTATTGGCGCAAATAAGTTTGTATTGATTATATGAATTGATAGCTAGAAGACAAATGCTTATCTAAACCGAATAAAAAACAGAAAATTAAATTAGTCTTTTAGGTAAATACAAGATTTGAGGAAGTCGTTCTGGATTAACACTAACAAGGTTTTAATACCTGATGGGATGTTTTGTTTTAGATGCTCTACAATCAATTTTGTTACTAAAAACTGCTCAAATTAAATACTGACAATAATAATTTCGATTAATAGCACGACTAACCTGATAGCGATTTATTAAATAATACTACATCGGTATGTGTACCCACCTGTTACCGTTGACGAAACTATGTTTCGTTTGACAACGAGGAGTCGATGCCGCTATCTCATGCCCGCGTTTAACAACGCCAAAACATTTTTACAACAGAAAGCATGAGATGAATAACAAACACGATCCGTTCTTAAATCGTAAGGAAGCCGCTCGGCACACAAAACTTTCTCCGCACTCATTTAAAACCTGGGATTCAAGAAAGACCTACGATCTAAAGCCTGAAATGCGCGGCGGCAGAGTGGTTTATCGTCGATCCGTCTTGGATGCCTTTCTGGAACAGCGCTTAATCAAACACGCAAAGCGATAAAATAACTGATGACATTCAAATAACTAAGGAACGCCCAATGAACATTGAGCAGGCGAAAGCCATTGCTATTGCCGATATTTTGGCAAAACTCGAATTGAAACCAACACGGGAAAATGAAACCGATGCAACCTATTATTCACCATTTCGAAATGAAAAAACGCCGAGTTTTCACTTAAATAAAATTGAAAACGTTTGGTTCGATCACGGGGAAGGTGAAGGCGGGAATGCGTTTCAATTGGTTATATCCATCCTAAAATATGGCGGCTACAGCCATCAAGCTACTGATGCCTTACGCTGGATAAAAAATACAAATCTCGACCCATTACAAATAACACCAAGAGACCGAGTTAAAGGAAAAAAGAGCAACTGGAAACTAATAGATACGAGGCGGTTGGAAAATGTCGCCTTGTTACAATATTTAGTGGCACGCGGAATAGACGTTGAAATTGCGCCTAAATACCTCAAAGAAATTTACGTTCAAAACGTCGTCACCAATACGAAAATATTTGCGGTTGGATTTCAAAATGAGGACGGTGGTTATGAGTTACGCAATAAGTTTTTTAAAAGTTGCGTATCACCAAAAACCATTTCCTTTATTCGTTCAGATAAGCCAAAACCGGACGGTGTGATGCTATTTGAGGGATTTATGGATTTCCTTACTTACGCAACTATTCACGAAGGTAAATTAGAACACGACGTAATCGTACTTAATTCTGTGGCATGTGTAGATCACGCTATCCGTTATATCAAAAATTACGGGTACAAATACGCTTACACATGGATGGACAATGACAAGGCTGGAATGAAAGCCAATCAACGGCTTGCCGAATTTATAGCATCGGAACCTGGATTAAAGTTAAAGGTCAACAACCACCTCTATAACGGATTTAAGGATTTAAATGAGTGCCATATGCACTCATCGAATTTACCGCCATTGGAGCTGCGATGAAGAATAAACTCAAAAATATTCCATTTAATGTAGCAGAAATTGAACTGGTTTATAAAAATCAGGTTGATCCTAAAATGAGGCCTATTGTTACTTCCTCAAAGAATGCCCACGCTGTCTTTCGCGCCGTTTGGGATGATAACCGTATTGATCTGGTCGAGGAGTTTAAAATTATCTTGCTCGCTCAAAACAATACGGTTATTGGCGTTTCCAATATCGCTACAGGAAGCACAACTCAGTGTTTAGCCGACCCTAAAATTGTGTTCGGCATCTGCCTGAAAAGCAATGCTGCGGGAATATGCTTAGCTCATAATCATCCATCTGGTAACACAGCAGCAAGCCCTTCTGATATTAGCCTTACTCATAAGTTTTGTGAAGGTGCCCGAATATTTGGGATCAAAGTATGGGATCATATCATCATCACGAGACATGGCTATTCATCAATGAATGATGACGCACTAATGCCAAACTTCGACTAACAAAACTAAAATCAACTCGAACCAAAGGATTTACGATGGTAAATAACCATGATTGCAAGATCAGGGTAGTAGAACTTTTTGCCGGTGTTGGAGGCTTCCGGATTGGATTAGAGGGATGGGATGGTTTGTCGCCATTAAGCGGCTACCATGAAATCATCAAAAACGATTTTGACGTTGTGTGGAGCAATCAATGGGAACCATCTACTAAAATCCAACATGCTTCAAAAATCTATGAGGCGAATTTTGGAAAAGAAGGCCACAGCAATGCAGATATCAAAACCATTAGTACTGCTGAAATCCCAGACCATGACCTATTAGTTGGCGGGTTTCCTTGCCAGGACTATTCTATCGCCAATCACGCAAGCCAGTTCACGGGGATAAAAGGCAAGAAAGGTTCCTTGTGGTGGGAGATACACCGCATCCTTAAAGACAAGTCCAAGGTTGGAACGCCGGTGAAGTATGTTGTGCTCGAAAATGTTGACCGAATATTAGGTACTCCAATTGATCGCAAGGGTCACGACTTTGCGACTATTTTGGCAAGCCTTTCTGACCTTGGTTACGCGGTGGAATGGCGGGTTATCAATGCCGCAGATTACGGCATGCCTCAAAAACGTCGACGCCTCTTCATGATCGGCTACCATCATAGCACGCCCATATTCGAAAAAGTCAAATCCACTTTCACATGCGGCAAATGGCTCGCCCACAATGGTGTATTTGCTAAAGCTTTCCCTGCAACAACACGAGGTTAAAATGCGCCAATTCAAAATTGAAGGCCCGCTTAGTGATATTGAGATCCCCCATTTAAAGAAAACCGAAAAGCTACTTTATAACGCTGGTGTCATGATTGACAGGCAAGTGATAACCCAACGGCTTTACCCAGCATTTATTGGCGCCTGTAAAACACTGGGTGACATTCTTGTTCCTGCACTTTCGGTTGATAAAGCCTTTTTTCTTGATGAAGATATTGTTCCACGATGGCGCTTCTTAAAGGCTTCCAAATCGGTCGAAAAGCGCTCAAAGAAAACGGGAGAGGCTTATACTTACAAATGCGGCGGAATGCCTTTTCCTGATGCACTTGATAAGCCGGCCCGCACCATGATTACGGGAGAGGGCGGTAGCTCTGCATCGCGGTTTACGCACGTCATTCAAACCGAAGATGGAAGGTTCCGGCGACTAATGCCGGTCGAACTCGAACGCCTGAATATGTTCCCCGATGATTTCACCGCTGAAGCCAGTAATGCAAAACGCGGATTTTTCATGGGCAATGCACTTGTCGTCGGTGTCGTTGAAAAGATTGCACGCCATTTATCAGAAGCAATATTTGACGTGTCGTAATCCGTCATCAATTCCATGCCTTTACTGATGGATCGAGCCAATGGTTTTGCATGGAGATTAACCGAAGGCGCTCTCGTCACCAACTATTATTTTCCTCTGCCCTTTCAGGGCATTCACTCGCCCATCCAAAATAACAGCCGGTTTGTTCGCTAAACCTCCGGTTGTCCATCTCCTGCAACCATTAACTCCAACAGAAAAGGCTATCAAATGAAACTTTTTACAAACGACGAGTATAAGCAATTAGTCGAAAACGGCAGCAACTTTAACGAAGCAAGCGACGATAAACCGGTAGTTAAACTATTTGTAACGAACACCCGTTGCTGCTGGCTAATCTCTGAGATCAATCCGGAATACCCGGAGATGGCGTTCGGACTTTGCGACCTGGGCATGGGCTTTCCGGAACTTGGTTATGTTGATCTGAATGAACTGCAGCAAGTGCAAGGGTTCTTTCGCGTCCTATGCCGTGATGAAAGCTTTGAGGGGAAATATCCGATCAGCGTTTATGCTGAAGCAGCAAGGACGGTCCGATACATTACTACTGATGAAACTTCTCTACGTAATGCAGCTCTCAAACTGAAAAACTCCTAAACCTAGGCCCGGCGCATCGTCGGGCTTTTCTTTCTCTCAACTATCATAAAGGATAAGAAAATGACATCCATAGTCAACGAAACAAAATCATCTACAAAGTACAAAGACATCTATCAAACAGTGACTGACACGATTATCGAACAACTGGAAAATGGTGTGATACCATGGCAGCAATCATGGTCAGAAAGTGGTTACACGCCGCCATTGAATTTGCCATCCAATCAGGTTACGGGCAATTATTATCGGGGTATCAATATCGTGTTGCTTTGGTCTGCTGCAATAAAAAATAAATTTCCAACTTCCGAATGGGCAAGCTTCAAGCAGTGGCAAAGTAAGAATGAATTTGTCCGCAAAGGCGAGAAGGGAAACCTCGTCGTTTACTATGATACCATCGAAAAAGAAAAAGACGGTGAGGTCGAGAAGATACCATTCCTGAAAGCATCTTATGTTTTCAATCGCTGTCAACTGTCCAGTTATGAACAGCCAAAAGCCGAAGAACAAATCTTCAATCCTTACCTCATTGAGCAAATCAATGAAGTAGATACATTCCTAGAGAATACAAAAGCTATCATCGAAACCCATGACGGAGGTGCCTGCTACAAAATCCAGGACGATAAGATTTTGGTGCCATTTCCCGAGAGCTTTCATCCTACAGCCACATGCTCGGCAACGGAAGGGTTTTATTCAACTGTTTTGCATGAACTTGTACACTGGTCAGGTGCCAAGCATCGCCTTGACCGAACGAAAGGCAAAAAGTTCGGCGATCAAAACTATGCGGTTGAAGAATTGGTCGCAGAATTTGGCGCAGCATTTCTTTGTGCTGGGTTCGGAATTAACACAGTCGAGAAGGGCGACCATGCCGGGTATATCGATCACTGGCTTAAAGTACTAAAGGAGAATAACCGCTTTCTCATTACTGCAGCAAGTGAAGCTTCTAAGGCTACTGATTACCTGCGTGACCTTCAACCTGAATAAGCAATCGCCGCCCGGCAAATCGATCGGGCGGCTTTTCTTTCTATGTTCAGTTTTGTATTGGTGTTCGACTTTTAGGAAATGAACGGCAGTAGTGCTTTGGAAGCTGTAGCCCTGCTTTCTGCTCATACCCTGCAGGCCTTAGCCATAGGCCGGTATCCGCGCCAATCAGGTTTAGAAAAGTTGGCTTGTGCAACGTCAATTTATAAGTTCTGCTATCTGCTTTTCGCTTCTGTCACCGTAATTTTTTTGATAAAAGTTTTAGTGTCTGAAATTGCCGCGTACCTTTCTTCAAGGCACTCGATTATACGATTGCGCTGGTCGAATAATTCAAAATATAAAGCTTGTAAACCGTTTCCTTCAATTTTTACAATATGCGTTGTAAACGTCATGTATATCGCGTTTTCGGTAGGCAGGAATTGCAATCGTACTAAATAGGCGTAATTGAAAGCCTCGCAATTGCCTGATGGCCACAGGAACCCAATATTACGGTTATAGCCTGTATTGGGATATAACTTATCATCTGGAGACAATTGTGGCTGCCCCGGTTGGTTCTCAAGAATCTGGTCGTATTTCAGTTTAAAGTCTTGGCTCATAGTCCTCGTAATAGCGGTTGTGATCCTTACTCAATAACTCTTTTTCGTTTTCCTTATGCTGATATGCCCGCTGTTTATCTAATTCCTGAATCGCTATATGCTCATGATGAATTGGCTCATCGCCCACCAATTCCATTGCTGATTTACGGTCGCCAAGTTGGGCTGCGTTTTCAAGCAACTTATCTTTATCATCGGTGTAGATGGTTACATTTTCTTTTCCGCGAGAAACTGATACATAGAATTGCTTGGCGTTTGTTGCGCTGAAAGTGTCGGCAGGCTGTGAGATCAGCACCACGTCCACCGTTTTACCCTGGGATAAATGGCTGGTACTGCAATAATCGTGGTCGATATGTCCGAAATCCTTGCTTATCCGATAAGTAGCTTTACTTTGGTTATTTCGTAAATGAACATCGCCATTCTTAGAGACTTTAACAACGTTCATCGTTTGCCCGTTGTTCAAACGCGTGTCATCGATATCAAAGCCACCTTGTGTAATCTTGATTTGGTCGCCTTTCGCCAGCAAAATTTCGTTGGATCGGTAAACGTTAAACGAACTTGCCTTTTCGAGGGGCAGTTGCTTTTGCTCCCCGGATTCATTTTCCATGGTGACCAAGTTGTCTTTCACTTCTTTTAATTGCCATACGCTCCCCCGCTTAATCTTTGGTACATTTTGGCTGAATTGTATAACCTGGCCCGGCTCATATTTTCGCCAGTCGGCTTTTTGCGCATCTGTGAAGTTTAAGTTTTCCAGCTTCTTCGCAGCTATCTCGCGTTTGCCAATAAGCCCCGCTTTCTGTAATTCTGCGCGTATCTCTTTGCTGACAGCCTGCCCCTGTTTGCGTGTTGGTGAAACAACTAACGCCGTTTTTTTCTTTTTTACAGCCGCCATATAATCCTCAACAAGTTCTTTGTTGGGTTTTAATGGGTCGATGCTTTTTATCGCCCCCATATTATCCAATTTGTCAAAAGCACTTTCAACATCGCCCTTGGACAGATCTTCAACCGCTGCCAAATACTGAGCGTTGCTTCTCTGCCGATATATTTTACTTACCTCGGCAGTTGGTATATTGCCTATCGTATTAACAACCCTAAGCGCATCACCACGCAACACAGCGGTATGCTGCCTTGTATCGCCAACAAGTACCAACCGGCAATTTTGCTTATCAGCTACATTCAGTAACGAAACCATATCCTTCGTACCTAATTGCCCCGCTTCGTCAACGATCAGGACTTGGTTTTTGAGTTTTTCCTGGTGCTCGGTATCGGCAAGAAGTTTTGCTACTGTGTCTGAGTCATTGAACCCCTCTGCGGGTAATTGCTCTCGCGCGGTCTTAGCCATCGGCGTAACAATAAATGTTTTCTTGCCAGCGGCTTGGACAAGCTTGTCAAGTTCTAACAAGGAGGTAGTTTTACCCGCACCTGCAACTCCCCTGATGATACTTGTTTGGTCGGTTGACGTTAGGACATGCGCTATCGCTTCGCCTTGCTCGCCGTCGTAGCGGATCTCGGGGCGTTCGGAGTATAGTGGTTTGAACCGATTGGTTCCCTTGCGGGCAAGCTGCACCATTTCACGTTCTTCGGCTAACACTTCTTTAGTGGTGTAGTAGCCCAAATGCCCTTGCTGTACATGGATAAGCCTTTGGTCTTGGGATATTGCGTTTTCTATTGCTTCTATCCCGATATGCCGCTCACCAATGCTATGCTTGACCGTGTTGGCCAATAAACGGCGCTCTTGCATGACTGATGCACGTTCAAATGAATGCTCGAGTGCAAAGTCCACGCATTCTTTAACATGTAGGCGTTCCTCTTTTCTATTTGGGCTATAACGGATGGCTTGCTCTTTTTCACCGTCAGCGTAACTGATTTGTTGACCGATCTGTTCATTCCAAGCCTTTTTTAATTCCGCCATTGACAACCCGCTTTGTTTTTTACCGCGTGTTTTAGCGCCGATCTCGCTCAATAGAGCAGGGTCGGAGATGTTATGCTCTTTAGCATATTGCCCGATCTCATTAGTGCGCTTCGACATATAATCGATAGCGCTTTTTGGCACGCCAGCAATCTCAAATGCGTAATCGGTTACCCGGATATCGTAACCAAGGTCTATCAGATTATCAGATAACCGCTTATGAAAGCGCGCCTGGTAGTAAGGCATATCCCGTTTAATTTCCCGGAATTGGGCAGCCTTGATACGTTTTTCAATTGGATCATATGTACTATTGAAAATATATGCATGCTGATGCAAATGGCAGTCTGGTAGCTCACCTTCAACCGGGCGGGATGTTTGGTGGGTAAATTGCGCGATAATTAATTCCCCCGTTTTACGGTTTTCATCCTTACCTCCTTTCCGTACCCGCGTCATACTGTCCGCTTCGATTTCTTTTAAAGTACGGTTAACCGCGTCCTCAAAAGCCTCAAGGATATGATCGTCGTTTGAAAGAGCATGTATTATAGATACGGATTTGGGGCAATGAAAATTTACATCATATCCCGTTGTACGTTCCTCTTTTGTACGGGGCGTTAAGTTGCCACCCGTCGCTGGGTTAATGTTGTCGCATAATTCGTAGAACACATCTTTGGAAGCTGCGCCTGTTATTCCAAGGCGATCAGCAAGCAGCCCTGAAAACTTACCGGGCAACTCCTGGTCATTGATGTAGTAATCGGATTTGCTCAGCGCATCATTAAAATACATTTTGGCATGAGCAGCCGATTTGCTTTGTATCATCCTTATCATAGCAGTGAGGATAATTCAGGGCGTATGCCCACCTACGATATTTTTCAAAAAATCAACCACAGTGAATGATGGTTAATTAATCCTTCTCAAATTCATCATACCCGTTGAGTGATTCCAATTCCTGCGCCCTATCTAATTCAGGCAACCTTTCAGTTTGGCTATATTCATTTTTTAACAAATCAATATTCCTCTCATACTTATCTTGCCAGTAATTAGAGTTCTCGTAGGTTTTGCCCGACGAGTACACATCCGATCTCACTTGCTGATAAGCCTCATCACTTAATGTCTTGTCAACGATATTTTGAATTTCCATTGAATGCTCAAACCCGCTTTCAAATGTTTGCAATTCAACATCTCGTTTCAGCCCCTCAACAAGATTGCTTTTTTCTTCCTGCAGGTTGACCAGGCGTTTCTCATTTACCGGATTGCCTTCTAGTTTTTCCATTTCAGCATTTATCAAAAACACATGCTCTTGCGCTCGAGTTACAACGCCGTTCATGTATTCATATTCGACGGGCATCGGTCCGTTACTTTTCTTATTCATAATTGTGCTTTATTAAAATCTCATCGAAGAATTTTTCCGCTTGCTGTACCAAAGGGCTCGTAAACAAAATCCTCTAAATATTCGTGGATGGAATCCACATCATATAGGATAATCTTCTTCTCGGGTTGGCTGTAGCGGATATGGCCTTCGTCGCGCATTTTCTGCAAGGTCGCTTTGCTTTTGATCCGAAGCATTTTCATTGCTTCCATGCCGGATATCCACTTATCTTCTTTGGGGCTTTGCGTTAGTTTGAACCTTTCTATTACTTCTTTGATCAGCTCAAAAAATGCTGCACTTTCCATGCAGATGATTTCAATTTTATCCTTTTCCATACCTGTAATACTTATGGGTTAATAGATTGGGTTAGAGATAAAGCAGTGCCAGGGAAGATGAACTAATAAATTAGTTCCAAGGTTGGTTTTATCCATCAGACATCTTCCCGAAGCACAGCTTTGGAGGGTTAATAGGCCTGCAAAATCTCGGTTTGGCGTTGCACAGCTTCGAAAATTTTTTGACGCAGATCGACGCTTTCAGGGAAGTCGCAGAACATTTCGAAACCGCGGGTTTTCTCGGGGCCCCTTCCTTTTACAATAACGTTGGCAAGTTCCTCTTGGCGGATGATATCGTCAATGGTGTCCATCATGGATTCATCGGCTAAATAGATGGCGCCGAAGTAACATAACGAATACATGATGCTGCAAACCAACAGGACGCCACCAATAGGTTGTTTGAAAATGATAAGCCCTAAGCCGATGAAAAAGAAAATACCAGGCTCTATCAACGTAATAACCATTTTGGTCGTTACAGGCTTGCCGAACAATATCAGATTCTCCAATATCGGGTTCCTGTCACCGCTATAGTCAGAAACCTTGGCGAAATCATAAACTCCCGGTTCATGGGTGACCTCATGCTGCCTTTTAACACAGGCATAGGCGAATAGCGCCATAAAGCCGAACCAGCTCGCATAGTGCAACAAGTAATCAAGAAACCCTTTAAAGGAATCGACGGTGCCAAATCCAACGGCGATTGGATAGATCAACATCGGAATCCCAATGGTTAATGCGGAGATACTTTTAAAGTATCTGTAGCCAAAATTCTTGCGCAGGTGAACTTCCAAAAGTAAGCGCGGAAAGCTGGAGATACCGAAGAAGAATACCAAGACATACCTTTTTAAAACGTTCATGCGGCCAAAGGTGGAGACCATTAATGGATGTGTTTTCATTGTGTTTGTTTGTTAAATTGTTATTGATTAGAAGAATTGTTTGAAATTGATGATGGAGTAGTTTTTGTTGCGGTGTATCGGGTCACCTTGCTTATAAATGATGGCCTCAACGTTATAATTCGATGAAGCACCTCCGACTTTTAGCGTTGTGAACTTTTCGGGCCTGAAAACCTTTTGCAGCTTCAAACTGAGGTTTTGGCCGGAAGTAAAGTTGTTTTGGCTGATGGAAATATTCATCGAAGGATCGGGCATGTAGTCTTCTCCGACGAGATCTGAAGCCCATTTATTTGTTTCTATGCAAGTGCAACTGTGGAAGATCTTACAGGACAAATTGGCGAGCATACTGGCGACGCGATACTTGCCTTTTTCGCCTCCCATGGCCGCATAGTAGTTCGGTAAGTTTTGGCTAATGAACACTGTTGCCACGCGGCTGGACCTAGCTGTCGCTAAAAAGTCGCTATCATGCTCATGAACGGTATTCTGCGCTTCATCCGACCAAAGGAAGACGGGTAGGGAATAATCATCGACTACCCGTTTTTCTACAGCTCTTTGCCAAATGTATTTGAATTGGGTTTGGCAGAGCCGACCAACGCGGTGGTACTTTTTTATCGGCAGGCACAAAAGGATTATCTTTCCTTCAAAACAGTCCTCCGGCTTGAAGGTAGATTCGCCTTTCGAGAATAGGCTATATACCGGCTCTCTCAAAAAACTGTATAAGAACCCTGAGAAAATATACTCAACCAGTGAGCGTGTTTTGGGCGATAAAAACCGAAAGCTATTCCAGAAATACTCAGTGATATAATTGAACTGCCTTGCATCTGGAACAGCGTCATATAATGCTTCTTCATACGCAGATTGGTTAGCGAACTGATTATTACCTTCCGCCGTTCTTTTTTGCTTCCAGGTTGCTACCTTTTTGTCGATAGACAGTTTCGCCAGCTTGTATGCCTGCCGGAACGCGCTTTGGGAATTTGGCTCAATGGCATCATTCAGAGTTTCGTTAGGCCGGGGCAGGGACTGCACAATGTTATAGAGGTCATCTATCGTCACCTTGCCGAAAGCGATAAGGCAAAGGTCGACCATCATCGACATCAAAGTCGTCAGGGCGTTTTCCCAAAAACTATCATCACTACGCACTTGCCGATCTTCTTCAGCGCGTATCACCGTGTTTAATACCTCCACGATGTTATCAGTAATAGCCCGCTCTCCGTCCTTTTCTTGGCTGATGTACTTTAGGGCGTTGAAGCGGTGTCTTCCGCCTGGCTCGACGATGATCAAATCCTTCTCCCTTCCAGTGTGGATGCAATATTTTACCCAATCCCTGCGGTCTGATGGCTTTACGGTGAGCACTAGCCCACCCATGCCGGCCTTAAGGTACTTAAGCGCAAAGTTCGCTGCCGACCCTGTACTCTTTCCCGAGCCTGTATTACCCGTAATACTTAGGCCAGACACAGCATCACGGATGGTAAAACAGGATTGTGAATCGCCGAAATTCATTAACGGCGTGTCCAAATCAATGTATTGTCTCGTTTCCATTGAAAAATAGCTATCCTTTACGGCCCTTAGTTTAGGTCCGTTCCGGGTTAATAAATCTGTTTTTTGCGGTTTAAAACCGTCCCCGCTGGCCAGCCGAGGCGGTTAATTTAATGAGCGTTCCTCGTCAGGCATTGGCTCATTTAGCTTTGTTGCGGAAAGATGTATTAGACATGCCGCTACCGTTCCAGGTTTGCTTGTCGGTATTCCATGTAACGGAACCGCCATCCGAGGCTTTTGCAGAGTGGCTGCCATTGATCCATTTGTTTGAATCTAGCTGCGACTTGCTGTAACCGGCACTACTTAAAATCTTTTCCTGGTCTTTTGTAAATCCCATGATCTTAATGTTTAAAGGATTAGTCGTTTGTTATAGCGGTCTTCTATTCCGCTGCCGCTTTTGAAAGGTTGAGGCGTTTTCCTTATTTCTTTAATTCCCGTCGCGTTGAGGGTCATAGGGCTGTGGCAATGTTTCTGGATCGGGGCTTTCAAAGGAGCCAAATTGGGCTTTAAAGGCATCCCCATCTTCAGAAAGAGTAAAACGGGATTTTGATGAAAAATCCGTGTTTTCAAGGGTTATGCTTCTGCTGCCGCTACGTACCAGCCCAAATAAGGCGGATAGCTTTTTGAAATTGATTTTTGTTTTCATGATTTTTCTATGGTTTAAATCTTGACTAATCTATAAGTTATGTATATAGTGACCTTGTGAGGCATTAGATGGAACATGAAAGAATTAAGTTCAAAAAGAAAACTTTTCTTGGTAATCAAGGAGAGTTCATTAATGACGAAAACTTCCAAATATTTGCTGAAAAACACGGTGCAGAACAAGCTATGGTTTACCTGCAAGCGCTTAATGATTTTACGAGACAGCTCGAAGTAATACTTGGTGGTGGCTTTTGTAGAAACGGCATAACAACTTCCGGAAAAAAACTTCAAAAAAGAATTGAAAATCTTGTGGAACATAATATCGATTTTATGAGGTCGCATATTGATAATTACAATGATTTGATTAATTTACCTGAACCTAAATAACACTGCAATTGTAGAGCATTTATCGAACTACAAATGGCTACAACCAACTACATGTAATCACTTTTAGCAGTTTGTAGGTAAACCGAGGGTGTAAACTTAAACTTGCGTTAACTGTGAAAATCCATAAAGAAGTATTTTCTAACCTGAGAAACGATCTCATTATTTATATTAGAGATTATAAATTAGACCCTGAGGACTGGATTGTAGATGGGAAGCCTTTAACGATAAATAGCAGAAAATGGTGGTTAAATAAGATCGTTTTAGCAAATGAGCAAAAAGTATACGTGGGGTTGACCATATATGGCCAATACACTTCTCAAATCTCACTTTACGAAAGAATATCTGATGAAGTTTTCGGTAAATTACCTAAGAACGCTTCGAAATTTGCTAAAATTTCCGGAACTAGTTTAATGGCGATAATGGCTGGTCTTCGCGTGTTATTGAACTCAGCAAATGAAAGCAACACGCTAGACTATTATAAAGGAAATCCAGAAAAACTTGAAAAAGAGGTAACAATATTATTAGACGAATATGTTACATTAAAAAACTATAATCATTTAGTTCCTTTACTCGACTATGATCACATCGAAGACGATTACACCGAGATACATTTAGGAAACACAGCCGAAGCATCTCAAATCTCGACGACTATTGAATTTAATACTATTACGGAGCAGACAATATTTTTGAATCTAATTCCCAATCTTCATGAAGAAGTTATTGGCAGAGAAGAGGATTTAGAAAAATTACAAATCTTACTAAACGAATCTAAAAGAATTGTTTTGGTAAATGGTTTAGGTGGGATAGGCAAGTCAACATTCGCAAAAGAATATCTCCATAAAAATAAACACTTGTATAGCCACATTGCCTGGGTGAATGTAATTGCCCCAGAAGCAGATAACCTAGATGTGGAAAAAGAAAGTTTTGCATCGGCTTTTGCTTATGATACAGTGCTTCTTGAACAAGGATTGGATTTGCAGTTTTCCAACGACACAAAGGTTATTGATAAGTACCGAACGATTATGTATGCACTTCGTCAGTTAAAAGGACGAAACTTATTAGTGATAGATAATGCAGGCGAAAATATAAATTACTATCGGGAAACACTGCCAACACCACCCGGCTGGCATATTTTGATTACAAGCCGAACGAATCTTCTAGATTTTGAGTCTTTTTTTTTGGGCACTTTATCTGAGACGAACGCTATTATACTCTTTTCTAGATGGTATAATGAAGAGTCCGATGATCAAATAAAAAGCTTATTAGAAGTTGTAGGATACCACACGTTAATGATTGAACTACTCGCGAAAACACTCCGATCATCCGTGGGACTCTTAAATATCAATACTCTTATCGAGAAACTCGATTCTAAAGATTTAAGTGACGAAATATTACAAGATAAAGTATCGACTACGCATAATCCTCAAGAGGATATAATAATTAATCATTTATTAATCGCTTTTAAAATTGCAAATTTAAATGGAGATGAAATCAGTGTGTTAAAATGCTTTTATTTCTTGCCACCTGAATTTTATAGCATTCCAAAAATCCTTGATTATTTCAAAAAACAAAATGACTATCCATTCATAAATGCAATTAAGAGCTTATATCACAAGGGCTGGCTGCAATTTGATGGCAAAGCATTTCAAATGCATCGGTTGATTCAACTTGTGATTTACTATGTTCTAAATCCAGAAATACAAGTTGCTCAACCTTATATAGAAACGCTCTGTAATAGTATCAATGCGAGTGAACATTTTGAAAGTGCAACTTCAACCTTTATTTCTAATGCATCTTTTCTTATTAAACAACTCCCATCTGGGCATAACAATAATTCTGAATTAGCTTGGCTTAATTATTTTCTATCAATCTCATATCAATGGACTGGCCAATACACAGTTTCCGAGTCATATAACCAGTGCGCTATTGATTACTTTGAAAGTGAATCAGATATCGGCGAAAACTTTAGTTATCTGGCCATTTGCTATAAAAATAAGGCGATTATATTAAGACAATTTGGATGGAAAGCTGAAAGCTTAGAATACATCAATAAATCTTTAGCTATTTGGGAAAGTGAAAACCAACAAATGGACCAAAATAAAGCATTTATTCATTTTGACCTGTTGGATTTCGCTAGTACTTTTTACTATGAATGCAATCAAATTACAGATGCTGAACAATGTTTAAATAAATGCTACAAAATTGGAGCACAATTGTATGATTTTGACAATAATAAGTATTTAAATATTTTTTTAACAGCACTCAACAGAATGGCTGGATTTTACTTTGTACAGGAAAGGTATGAAGAAGGAAAAGTTTGTGTAGATCAAGTGATTTCTAAATTATCTGAAGTAGACGAGGTAACGATAGAGCAAGAAGAGATATTATCTGGGGCATTACGGCATTCAGCAAAACTTGAATATCAGCTCTCTAAAAGGATTGACGATGTAATTGAAAAATTCGAAAAATCCATTAGTATTTATAAAAATTTAATTGAATTAAGTGAAGATTACGATCCGAGTGACCTTGGGCGCGCATATTCCGATTATGCTTTCGTATTGAATCAAGCAGGAAAATTTGAGTTAGCAGAATCGCAGTATAGGCAGAGTTTAGCTATTCATAAAAAAATGTATGAAATGGACCAGCGTGGTTACAAATTTGATTACGCTGATGTTCTTTGTCAGCTAGCAATAACTCTCGCTTATCAAAGAAAGGATGGTTTAGAACATTTATATCACGCTCAAAAGCTCTTAAAAGAATTACTTGAGGACGGCCAAGATGTTAATTTACAATACTATCATAATTTTGATCAAATTGGTTTGATTTATTACAACTTAAGAAATCATTCTTTAGCCGTAAACTACTTTGAAATGAGCAACAAGTTTTATAGCTTGAATATTGGCAACTCAAATCCTAAAGCAAATTATACCCATAAACTATTGAGAAATCTCAAATGTTTAGCAATATCTTACTACACATTACAAAAGCTGGACTTGGCAGTTGATAAACAGGCTGATCATTATAACTTGTGTTTAGATTTATTCGAACAGTCAATGATAGATGACAAGTCGTTGATTGATTCTGCGATCCAACTTGCAATTTGCTATTTTAATGCTAGTGATTTTGAACGTACAAATGATACATTCAAAAATCTTTTTTTCTTTATACACAAATACACTGAAATTAGGTCTACCGATAGCGCATACGTTGAGAGTTCCAGTTTACTTACTCAACTTTTGGGTATCCCTTTTGATGTGTGGTTTAAACAGACTATCATACCTCTATTTTAATCAATTAGCTTATTTGGAACTGTTTCGTAATTTCTGTTTTAAGTAACGCACTATGTAGTGAAAATTTTCTTCAACCATATGAAAAGGTAATAAAACCCATAGGCCATGAAATAAGATGCACTTCCCACTATTACTGTCCAAGTAATTGCATCGTGCTTGTCATGATACTGTTTATAAACCCAAATTAGTCCGATTGCATATAAAGCTAGACATAATAGCCCAACGGCATTTTTTTTAACCTGCTCAATCTTAGCCTCATCTGCTTCAGGAATTAGTTTGACACCTTTCTGCAGGATACTAAAATTTAGCTTGGGTGTCTTTCCTTCGAAATTTTCAATTAGAAAATTTATGGTTACCGACGATTTTCTATTTAGAACCGGTAATGATAATTTCCGATTTAAGAGAAAGTATCTAATCCTTCTGTTTAAATCGTCGGGGGTTACATGTCCTTCGAACTCTCTCAATTTCAAATCCTCATCTAATTCTTTTAACGTCTTGTTAAACTCCTTTTCAAAATTATCTTCATGACGAATTGCATTACCCGCCTCATAGTGACCGTCATGCCCCAAAAACTGATTTGAGTTATCTACCCATACATCTAAGTTTAGTGGAACTTGAGCATCACTCCTTGTTGTGTTTTTAATAATCAAAGTAACAAAACTAAGGTGCTTTAAATCTCTACCATTGTGAGAGACATTGATGTTGCCCCAGTAATCACTTTTAATTTCCGATCCCAAAGTTTGATATGTGGTTGTATAAGTTAAATTTAACGTACGATTTTTAAACCTTTCTATAACCATGGCGGACAGAAAAGCTAAAGTTGCTGTAACTAAATTTGAGGTTGGATTAAAAAAAGCTCCTGTATCTGGACTGCTCATTTGATCGGAAAAAATATCTTCTAAGATAAAAGAAGATATTATGATTTAAAAGAAACAGACCCAGATAATAGCTAAATTTGTTAGTAACAAAATACAGTGATATGAAATTTACAATCAAGCCCTACAAGGTAAAGGCGTTTTTCGATGACGTTAATCAGATATGCGATAAGTACGGAATTTGGTATCCTAACAGTATACAGATCAATCATGACGAGGGGATGGATATTGTTGAGTTTGGAGATGTATTTATTGCACGCCTATCTGTAGACCAATTGAACGAAATTAAGTCTCTGGCTGCAACACATTAGCAACCGTTAACAAAAATCAAAAAGATTATAGAATTAGCCCTGCATTTCTTACCTTTGCGCTCCGTGTGACGAAAGGCGCACCGTTAACAAAACCGTTAACAAGATATGTGACTGAAAAATAGCGGATGCGGCAAAAGCGATAAAAAGCTGACTTTCAGTTAGAAAAACCACCCGGCGGGGTAGCTCAGATGGTTAGAGCGTAGGATTCATAACCCTAAGGTCGGCAGTTCGATCCTGCTCCCCGCTACTTAATTACCAGGCAGTTACGATAAATCGTAGCTGCCTTTGTTTTTTCTGTTAAAACAATGTTTAAACAAGCTGCTTTTCAATCTTAAGGCGACCAGCCTTTATCGCTACTTCGTGCAGCGATTTGTTGATTAAATATACGCAAAATCGATTGTAAATGACACAAAGGACTTAACAAAGTTTTCTCTTAAAAACTTAATCCATTAAGTCATCTGCCGTATTAACTCGCAAGGTAAACACCATGTTTTTGTCTTATTTCTCGCAGATCCCAAAGGTATCGTCA
This sequence comes from Mucilaginibacter pedocola, assembly GCF_002013915.1. Classification (GTDB taxonomy): domain Bacteria; phylum Bacteroidota; class Bacteroidia; order Sphingobacteriales; family Sphingobacteriaceae; genus Mucilaginibacter; species Mucilaginibacter pedocola. Next base: position 257,434 of record NZ_MBTF01000036.1, on the reverse strand, counting down.
CGACTTTTCATTCACTAACAATTTGTGTATATTTGATTAGTCACTCGACTTTAACCTAACCGCCATCCAATGTTATTAAAAACTGTATCTATAAGAAACTATCGCCGTTTAAAAGAAGCGAAAATTGATTTTGAAGACCAAACGACTATTTTTGTTGGCGCAAACAATAGTGGTAAAACTTCAGCGACCCACGTCTTTCAATCCTTCCTAGGGAGTAAGCCCGACTTTTCAATTTATGATTTTAGCGCCGATGCTTGGCAAAAATTTGATGATATTGGCAAATCGGAAGATCTAGAAAATGGAATTCTAAATATTCCAACCATTGAGCTTGATATTTGGCTTAAAATCGATAGTGCAGATATTGATTTTGTAATTGACTTGCTTCCAACTCTGGATTGGACCGGAACCCTGGTTGGTATCAGGATTGTTTACGGTCCTAAAGATCCGAAATCACTCCTGCAAAATTTCATGAAGGCGCTAACTAATTCAAACGCTAAAAAACAGGAACATTATCATCCTTGGCCGATATCATTAACTGATTACCTAAAGAAAACACTTAAAAGCGAGTATGATAACGAATACTACGTTTTAGATATTCAACAATTTGATGCTGAATACAACCAAAAGGAAGGTTATCAACCCCGCAAATTGGTAAATAATAGTGAACGGAACGCTTCAAAAATTATTAGTTCTTTGATAAGGGTTGACTTTTTGAATGCTCAAAGACACTTGTCTGATAAAAACTCCACGGGTAGAGCCGAGGATTTATCCAAACGCCTCACCCGCTTTTACGATAGAAATCTTGAAAAACAAGAAGACGATATAACAGCATTAAAGACCCTATCTGATTCCGAAGCACAACTTACAAGTCATTTATCAAATGTATTTAAGCCAACATTAGAAAGCTTGAATAAACTCGGTTATCCAGGATTTAGCAATCCTCAATTAGTGATTAAAGCCTCGATGAATTTTGAAAGCGTTAGCCAAAGCGCTAAACTTCATTATTCTTTGAGTGGTGTAGAATTACCCGATCAATACAACGGACTTGGGTTTAAAAATCTAATATACATGGTTCTTGAAGTTTTAGATTTTCATGAGCGTTGGATAGAAAATGAAGACAATAGAACGCCATTGCATCTAATCCTTATAGAAGAACCGGAGGCACATTTACACAGCCAGTTGCAACAGGTTTTTATTAGTCAAATATGGAATATTATAAAGAACTCGAAGTCCAATAAGGATGGATATAATACACAACTTACTATAACAACCCATTCGCCTCATATAATTTATGGAAGTGGCTTCACGCCTATCCGTTATTTCCACCGCAATGTAGATAGCTCTGAAAATCCTGTGACCAAGGTTTTAAATCTTTCACGTTTTTATGACGATTGCGATACGGATTCAAGAGATTTTTTAGTCAGATATATGAAGCTAACACATTGCGACCTATTTTTTGCTGATGCAGCAGTGTTGGTTGAAGGTAATGTTGAACGTCTCCTATTGCCATTAATGATCGAGAAATGCGCTATAGAATTGCAGTCGAAATATCTCAGTATAATCGAGGTAGGTGGTGCCTTTACTTACAAGTTCAAAAAGTTAATAGAATTTCTTGGGCTACCTACCTTGATTATAACCGATATAGACAGCGTAATTGCAAAACAAGTTGAAGCAGAAGACGAGGTTTTAGGAGACGACGAGGATGAAGAGGAAAATAAAACGCCTAGGAAGTCTGCCTGCATGGTTGACGAACCAGATGCCGAAACATCCAATCAAACACTAATCCAATGGTTACCTAAAAAAGTTCTCATCCTTGATCTTCTGAATGCGACACCAGAGCAAAGAACTCAAGGAAAGACTGAAAGTACCTCGGCTATAATTCATGTTTGCTATCAAGACAGAATAGATGTTCAATGGGAAAAAATGACGACGGCATTAGTTGGTAGAACATTAGAAGAATCATTCGCATTGCAGAATCTTTCTTGGGTCCAAAACGAAAAACAGAAACATTTAAATCTTAGAGTAGTACTCAAAACACGAAAACTTAATTTAGCTGAGATACATAATAAAATTTACCGGCGAATAATCTCAAACTACTTTAACAAAACAGAATTTGCACTCGGCATTTTAATGGCTAATCCTGATGAGTGGTGCGTGCCACAATATATCCAAAACGGTTTGAAATGGTTAAACGACATACTCGAACAAACAGATTCAACGATTATTAAATCTGCGGTAGAGGCCGTTGAAACAGATTTAATAGAGGCATTGCCAGTCGAAATAATAGATGAGCAAAAAGTAAATCCGACTCCAAATCAAAACCTAATCCAAAACGAAAAAATAGATGGCCAGCAGGATCAATAAGCCCGACACGAACGCGGATTTAGAATTACGGCAGTGTTTAAATAAAAAGCAAAGCTTTGTGATGGTAGCTGGCGCTGGATCAGGGAAAACTACATCTTTAATAAAATCGCTACAATACATCAAAACTGAATTCGGAAAACAATTAATAGCGAAACGTCAAAAGGTCGCCTGCATTACCTACACCACTGGTGCAGAAAAAGAAATCATTTCAGATATTGGGGATGACGAAATGTTTCATGTTTCTACGATACACAGCTTTTTATGGGAGTTAATTAGACCCTTCCAGACCGATATAAAAATTTGGGTTGAAAAGAAAATTGAAGAAAAGCTTTTAGAGTTAAAAATTGCGCCGGAAAGCTGGACAAATAGAACGCGTCCCACAACAAAGCAAAAACATGCTTTAGATTTGGAAAAGTCATTAAAATCTAAGCAAAACATCGCTGCTGTACAGGTGTTTAATTATGGCACCGGTTCAGATTATGAAAGGGGTATTTTAGGGCACAATGATATCATAAAAATGGTTCCGGAATTAATTGAACTGAAACCATTGCTGCGAAAAATAATAGTAAAAAAATTCCCTTTTTTCTTCGTTGATGAAAGTCAAGATACCCTACCTATTGTGGTTAATGCTTTACTTACATTAAATAACGAGTCTCCACATGATTTTTGTTTAGGATTTTTTGGAGATGCGATGCAAAAGATTTATACCCAAGGTATTGGTGAAATTCCTATTGATAAAGAGTGGGTGAAAATTATTAAACCGGAAAATTTCAGATGCCCAACTGAAGTGTTAGACGTAATCAACAATATCAGGCGCCCAGGTGACGGGTTAGAACAAACAGGAGGTCGTCGATTTCTCAAAGATGGAGTTACAGAATTCGTTAAAGGCACCGCTCGAATATTTATATTTCCAACTGACGAAAAAAGAGAGTCTTATATAGATAAAGCAAGGCAATTTGTTGCTGATAATAATAACGATAAGTTGTGGCTGAGCGATGAGAAAGACGCGAATCTTAAAGTCTTAGTTATTGAACATCGTATGGCCGCAAAAAGACTGGGATTCGATGAGCTTTACTCAATCTTTAAAGATGGAACCTCCGACAGTATTGGATCGAGTTTTACGGAGGGCAAACACTGGGCACTCCAACCATTCCTGAAATTCATTATCCCATTAGTAAAAGCATTTGAGAATGAGGAAGATTTAGAGATAATGGATTTACTAAGATTTTTTTGCCCGCTTGTGCAAAAGGAGCATTTGAGTAAAAATAAACCACAAGCTGGAAAATTGTTGCTAGAATTAAAAGAACAAATCAGCATCCTTTATACATTGATGAAGAGCGATGGCGTCACAATCAAAGAGATTCTTCAATACGTCGACAACAAACAACTAGTGACCTTAGACGAAAGACTCCGTTCAAGTTTACATTCAGAAATATCATTAACTGATGACGGCGAAGAAGATGAAGAAATCTTAAAAGTCGTTATGGAGAAGTATTTTTCATGTTCAACAAAGCAACTTTGGGGATATCAAAAATACATTAACGAAGAATCCCCTTTTTCAACTCAACATAGTATTAAGGGAGCTGAGTTTGAACGCGTGATAGTTATATTAGATGATGAAGAAGGTGCAAAAACTAAGACAATATCGTATGAAAAGCTATTGGGATTAAAGGACCCTTCCCCAACAGATCTAGAGAATATTGAAGGAGGGCTTGATTCTGTGTTTGGCAGAACCAGACGTTTGCTTTATGTATGCTGCTCACGTGCGTTACAAGATTTAGTAGTTCTATTGTTCATTAACGACGTAGAAAACGCTTTTGAAAATGTGAAAAAATCCCAATTCTTTTCAGACGATCAAATCTTTACACTTAGCAGAATGAAGTGAAGATACAGTTAGTTAAACTAAAAGTTATAATTATACATCTTGATGGCACAAATATTGCACTTTGATTCCTTATTTATAATTTATAAATTTGGTTCCCATTTTTATAAAAAAATTACGCGGAACTAAATACGGTAAAATTTTAACAAGTGCCATTTTGTTCACAATGTTAAAAAGTTGAAAAAAAAGCTTTTTGGTTAAAAATTAATTCATCAATTTTAGTAACACATAGTTGCACTCATATAAAATATTGAATGCCAAGAAAACAAAAAACTTCTGTTAACACCAGAAGGCAACGTTTAAAAGACCTAAACTCAAATCAGAAGATTACCCCTTCTGATAAACTTATCACTCTAGCCGATAAGCATCTCATTAGTGATAAGCATATCGTGTCGTCTATTTATGCCAAAATTTTAAGCCATTCCAAGACGCTAAATACAATATCATCGCTGAAAAATATCGTTAATTTAAGGAGGCATAATAGTTTTAATCTCTTCTATTATAAAGGGTTTAAGAACAAGATGATTAACCAAAAGACATTATCAGGTATACCATCCTTTCATTCAGAAACACGAAAGTTACTTATTGATATTCTTAGAAAAGCTGGATATTATGATAATTTAACTAATCCTCAATCTTACCAACGAAGGTTTGCCTTAATGAAACATCCTGTTGAGGAAACGTCACTTGAAGTTTGCGAACCGTTAGAAGAATTTGAGATTCTAAATAGGTATTCTATAATTTCTAAATTTTTATCAAACGGTTTTGACGGTTTGATAAAATCGCCACTTGATGAGCAGATAATTCAGGAATTTAGCTCATTATCAGTCGCCGAGCAGGAATGTGAATTTAAGAAGCTTAAAAAGGCTGTTTTTGACTTCGCAGGTTAAATTGTTTTGTAAAGTATCCTGTAAGAGTCAGATTCTTTTTTTAAATCGAACCTGCCTTCCCAAGAAAACCCGTCTATATTCCATACTGCTTTGGCACGTTTTGCCTGGGTACTCTTGCCGTAAATTTCGTGAATAGCATTTATATCAGAACAGTCTTTATCATGCATAAGATTTTGAAATCGTTGCTTCCTACTGCTTAGATACATAACGAACCCATATCTTCCCCAAACCTTATACCCATTCATAAAGTCAATTTTTGCGCTATCATAAATTGTCCTTACAGGTTTGTCGCTTCTTTCAGCGATAAGTTCAATGGTAGAAAAATTGAGCTTTATGGCACTTTCTACTTGTTCCTTAATGCAATATTCCATTATGTACTGCTTCGCTCCGGACGATACAATAAGCAAATTTTCAATTCTCATTGAAAAAAGCGATATCCTCATATAAAAATGAGTGAAATACTTACTAGTAACCTTAATATTAAAATCGTCATATACGTATGGAGGCTTACCAAAGAATGCTTGTATTCTGAAGCCGGGATCATCATCAAACATTAAGTTAAGAGCTTTAATTCCAGTCAATTGTTTAAGATCTTCTTCTGTCCAGAGACGTCCTTTGTACCAAAAACTAAGCATTAAATATTATAAATTTATGATCGGGTTAGGCTTCAGTTTATATTGATTGCTAATATTATGATTTTTATCCTTGTTGGCAAATTCCAACGCGGAAATTTGATTGAGACTAAGCTTTTTCATTATAGATTTTTTGCAATCAGCAATGTGTTATCTATATTTGGCTAAACCTACAACCGACGCAATGGAAGTCATCTGCCTGGAAGAACCCGCCTTTTTCGCCCTTATCGATAAGGTGGTGGAACGAATAAGAGAAAAACAGCCTGTAAAAGAAGATAAATGGATTTCCGGCACTGAAGCGATGTCGCTGCTACGCATCAAAAGTAAAACTACTCTACAGAAAATGCGCGACGAAGGCAAAATCCGTTTTACTCAACCGGAAAAGAAAATTGTCCTATACGACCGAGATTCAATTAACGATTACCTCGAAGATTTCACCTACGAAACTTTTAAATAATGGAAGAAGAAAAGGAACCTTCAGCTGAATACCTAAGAGATTTTAACGATGGTTATTTAATGGCAGAAAATCATCCAGAAGTTGCAGACTTACTATCGAACATTAAAAGTGAGAGCACGCGCATTTCTGCGATGAAATCGGGAATCGCAACTTCAACAGAGCAAAAACTGCCAAGCCGGTATCCGTCCTGGATCAAATCACCGGGGCCAAGTCGCACAGATAAATCTGAACCGACATCACCCAATAAAAACCAAGAGCGGGATAGATAGCTTTTTTTTCACTCGCATTTCTCATCTCTCGTCATTCGTAGGTGCCGAAGGACCTTCTGGCGAACGTTCCGATTTAGAGGCGCCTGAATTATCATCTTTTTCCGTTGTTGGATTATTGGCGCTCTCTTGTTCTAACGCATAGGTTGATTTGTTATCTAACGTTTGCTGCCGAGAGGGGGCTTCAAGCTTCTCCGGCTCTTTTCCTTCCTTCGTTATCTTCGATTGGTCTTTGTCTGCATCCTCTTGCCCTTTAGAGTAATTAGACTTTTGCAAGGCGTTTTCTGAACGGCTTAAGTTCGCATTGACAGGTATTATAATATTAATATTTTGTCTTTCGACGCTTCGGTTATTCACATCCATTTGAGTAGCTGTTTGATACCTGGTGTTTGCTAAAGCTCTTTCCGACCTTGACGGAGATGATGCACTTTGTTGACTTTCTTTTCCCTCATCGGTTCGCTGGGCAGAAATCCTTTTCTCGTTAAAATCCGTCTGCTTATTCTCAAATGCTTCAGTATTCTTTGCGGCTTTGTTATAAACACCATCCTTTAGAGCATTTTTAGCGAAAGCCCGCGCCTGATCGTTATCTGCTTTGTCGGCATGGGTTAATTCCCTGTCAAAATCAGAATTTAGTTTTGCCTCGATATCGGCTTTTTCGCCCTGGAAACGAGCATACTCGGAACCCCTTCTTCCAGCTTCGCTTTGTTTAATAGTACCAAACGGTCTTGGAGCATCGGCATCTATTCTATCGCCGGAAAGAGCATCGATCTTTGCATCAACATCTCTTAGCTTTTGCTGTGCTTCTTTTGTGTAGTTTTCAAGATACTCATAACCCTGTGGCAGGGTTGGCTCTTTGCTTTCTTTTTCTTCCATAAGGCTTAGGTTTTATTTGACAATAATCAATTTCTTATGCTAAGATATCAAATAATTAACAGGTTGGAGTTCGAATGATCGAAGACGATAAATATCGCCAGCGTATTATAGATAGTGACTTTGGTGGCGATGCAGAAAAATATGAGCAGTCGATAATTCAAGAAAATCGCTACGTTGTTTCATGGCGGGAACTTACCGAAACAGCGGAAGTACATCCTGAAATGTCAAAATACGCGCATGCTGCTATTCGGGTAATGCTGGGATACCTTCCCCATCAAGAATGTTTACTAAAATTTGAGCCGGCAATTCGCGCCGTCGCTTATTTAGCGAAAATGGGGTCGATTGAAGATAATGGCGCACTCTATGCAACCTTAGAGGATCATATCAAGCCAATCCGAAACGCAGATATGGTGCCGATAGCTTATCGCCATCTGGATGAAAAGAAGCTTAAATATTACTATGATACATTCCATCCGTACGGCCAAATTATTCGAGACAGGCTTACTTACCTGCTTGGAAACGAACCGAGACTAGAGCAATCATTGGACGTTGAACTAAATATGAGAGAGCATATTAAATCGGATTTAAATGCGTTCAGCGGCAAAGTTGCTGCAGCGGATATGAAAGCTCTCGTGGCAATAAGATATAAAGAAATACTTTTAAATGAAGGGCTGGATGCTGCCAATAATTCACCTTTGATCGGAAGATTTTTGCGCGCAAGCTTCGAACGCGAAGAGGCAGAAAAAAATATTTAAAGCATATTATTTTTTTAATAAAAATAATATATTGCGATAACCTTTAACCCTTATCGCAAGTGAACAATTTCGACTTGGATCAAACCATTCTTGACTTAGGAAACAGTGCAACTAACCCTTATTGGACCATACGTAACGCCGTTGAGGGCGTGCAAATTTTTGGAGGCATCGGGTCAGGCAAGACCTCTGGTTCCGGAAAAAAATTAGCAGAAAAATACCTTAAAGCAAATTTTGGCGGACTAGTGCTGACCGTAAAACCCGATGAAAAAAAAGAATGGATAAAATATTGCAATGATGCAGGACGCTTAAATGATCTAATAATTGTGGAACCAGGTGGCGACCGTTTCTTCAATTTTCTCGAATACGAAACAAAGTTTAGTGCGAGTCAAAGTGCTATTACCGATAATATAGTACAGGTGTTGAAGACGGTAATTCGCGCCGGTGAAGAAAAAGACGCAGGAAAAAGTGACGATGCCTTTTGGGAAAATGCTCTCGACTTACTGATTTTTAATGTTATTGATCTTTGCAAGTTAGCGTATGGGGAACTTTCGGTACAGCATATGTACGACATTGTTCAGACCATTCCCAGGGAAAATGAAAAGCTGTTACCGGAAAGTGAGATAGGAAAATTCAAAGCGTTCCAAAAGGCGATATACCTCGCCCACAAAAAAGTAAAAAAACTGATCGATGCATGGGATAAGACTTTAACAAAAGAGCAGCAAGATGGGTTTGATCTTGACCCACAAGCCTATGAAAAAGAGATGACCATAAGGGTTCCTGAATCCAGGTTATATTTCTTCCTTGACCAGTTCTTTATGGATGGCTTTAAAAACTTAAGCGAAAAAACACGCTCGATAATTGACTTCAGCTTTTCTGGATTTCTGTTTCGTTTACTCCGCGAACCCGTTTATTCACTCTTCTGTCGCTATAATTCTAACTTCACGCCTGATGATAGCTTAAAAGGGAAAATTATCCTGCTGAATTTACCGGTAAAGCTTTACCACAAAATCGGGCGCGATTGCCAAATCATGTTCAAATATATATGGCAGCGGCGTATGGAACAGCGCGACGTGAATCAGAATGATCGCCCTGTATTCTTGTGGGCAGATGAAGCACAGAATTTTTTACATGAACACGATGCAGATTTTCAGGCAACAGCACGAAGCAGTCGTGTAGCAACCGTTTATATCTCACAGAACCTGCCCAACTATTATGCATCAATGGGTGGAGAAAAATCTGCATACAAGGTTAAAAGCTTTCTTGGAACCTTAAATACTAAAATATTCCATGCCAACGCTGACATCGAAACCAATGAATACGCCTCCAAGCTTATTGGCGAGGACTTTATCGTAGATAAAACCGAAAGTATAAACTACAACGATACTCCGAGTTTTGGCAGCTCCACCCGTAAGCAGCTTATGCGCCTGGTTCGCCCTGAAGCATTCATTCAGTTGAAAACTGGAAGCCCGAGAAATAATCACGCTGTTGAATGCATACTTCATCGCCAGGGAGATGCTATACAAAACGGCTATAGTTTTAAACTACTCACTTTTCGTCAGAAACAATAAACACAAAATAACACCTAAACATCATGAGAACAAATTACTATTACCGCGAGGTATTCGGCCGCAAAAATCCAGTAAAAGAATTTTTAGTAACCTTTTTTATCAGCATATCTTCCGGTCCGAGATTGCTTTTGGAAGTATTTATCAGGAAGAACTTTGGCGAGCGATATTTCTCGTTTACGATCAGCATTATCAACACTTTCGTCCTACTCTTTATCCCCTTCATTCTCGATAGTATTAAAAATACTTTTCGCGGGGGTTTTGGCTATGGCGGAGAAAGCTCAGGGTTTTGGCATGTAATCGGCACGAACATTTTATGGTATTTATTTCTTGCCGCCTTCATGTATTTCAGCTGGCTTAGGCGAAAAGAAATTAAACGTTCCAGGTCAAGTTTTGACTTTGGTAAATTCAGTAAATATAGCGGAGATATAGACAAGCGATTTAAAGATGTTCAGATCACAGGTCGCCCGGCTACAATCCGCGAGATTGAAACGATGCTTGAACCTCTTCCGTTTTTTGTTATCGGTTTTGTGCTAATGCTAATTGGTCAGAGCTTGGGGATACTCCTTTTTATCTGTAGCATAATTTATGCCCTAAGTAACAGAGGTGCTTACTATATAGGCGACAATGCCATGCTAGATATAATCGACAAGGTAATCATCAATGAAAATTTGAAAGAGTTTTTTGTGAATGGTAAAGAGTCTAATGAGGCGGCTGGCTTCAGATCCTATAGTCATAGACCCTCCAATCCTGACGACGGTCAAAAGGCTTACGAGGCTGGATTTGACGATTTTGAGGAGGTTAAATAATCGCCTAAGCTGTGCTTAGGGAAGATGTCTGATGGTTTTTTATTTACATAGACCGCTTTGTCTAAGAACACAGCTCCGACAGTACGGTCTCAATAAAATTTAAAGTATGAAAACTCTACAAGAACTTGGAAGAGTAATATTGTTTGCGGTTGTATTTACTTTGCTTTGGCATGCCAAAATCTATTTTTATAATCCCCGAGTGGCTATCGTTAGTGCATTTATTATACAACCCAAAGAAGGCTATACCTGGAATGAATCAAGAGACAACAGTGAACATTTTCTTTGGGAAAATACGGAAGCAATTGGACACCAGGAAGGAAAAACCCGTATGCAAACGCAGTAGCATCTCTTATAGAAAATACTTGGGTCCCCTTGCCCGGATATGAATTCACAGATACTGCAACGTTAACCACCGTTTGGACACCAGGACTTAAACATCCGTCCTTTAACGTGGTATCCGGGAACGATGAAGGAACTTGGAATGCGATGGCTGGATACCGGCGCCTGACAGAGAACGGAAATGATGACCTTAGGGCCGTTTGGGTTCAGGGATTGTTACATCCAACCGAAAAAGTCATCTCTAGTTCTACTGAAGGTAGCTGGACCCCATTTCCAGGCTATAAACTAATCGACGATAATAGCCTTGCTGTAACATGGGATACTGAAGGAAGAGGTTATAATGATCTACACATTTTTTCTTCCAGTTCCCCGGACGATTATATAGCTTATCCGGGATACGAATTCGTTGATGACGGGAATAACCTTCAGACACAATGGAAAATGGGGTTACAAAATTATCTGCACCCAGAGCAGGTATCAGGGGTGAACGAGGGAGAATGGCTTACCGATCCCAACTATACTCCTCCCGATAACAGGGCGTCGGGGTTTTGGCAATCTTTCTTCTCGCTTGTAGGCGCAGCTGTTAATAATAAGATTGAGGAAAAGGTCGGCGAAAACCCATTGTCCGGCGCAGTTGATGATGGATTAAAAAGATCGTTTTTTAATGGCGTTGGTAAAATGATCACTAATGATAATGACGATCCTTATAATGGGGTAAAGCCAAGCAAAAAACATATCAATTGGTAGTTTAATTATCATTAATATGTACCAATATCCAGCGGAAGAAAATTGAAACCGACTATTCTTAGGCAATGATAAGAATGATCCAAAGTACATCTGCCGGTCAAGCTAAAGCATACTTTGCTGAAGCGTTGCTAAAGGCTGATTATTATATCAACGACCAGGAATTACAAGGCCGGTTCGAAGGCAAGCTTTCGGATCGGTTAGGTATAGCGGGAGTGGCAGAAAAGCAGGCATTCTTTGACCTTTGCGAGAACATTCATCCTGTTACTAGCAAACCGCTCACGCCTCGAACCAAAGAAGAACGTACAGTTGGATATGATATCAATTTCCACGCACCAAAATCTGTATCCATCGTTCATGCACTTTCCAAAGACGAACATATACTGAAAGCTTTCGAAAAATCTGTACGCGAAACGATGGGGGAAATTGAATCAGACAGCATGACGCGAGTGCGCAAAAAGAAAACTTACGAGGACCGCAAAACAGGCGAATTGATCTACGCTTCATTTACCCATCAAACGGCACGGCCAGTCGAGGGATTTGTCCCTGATCCGCATTTGCACTCACACTGTTTCGTATTTAATGCAACGTGGGACAAAGATGAGCAGCGCATAAAAGCTGCGCAATTTCGGGAAATAAACCGCGACATGCCTTACTACCAAGCCCGCTTTCAAAAAAGGCTGGCAGATGAATTGATTGATTTGGGTTATGATGTGCGCCGGACGAATAAGGCATTTGAGATAGTCGGCGTTCCACAAATAGCTATTAACTTGTTCAGCAAAAGAACCGATGAAATCGGTCGGGTTGCTAAAGAAAGAGGAATTTCTGACCCAAAAGCATTGGGCGAGCTCGGAGCCAAAACAAGGGCAAGTAAACAAAAGGGCATGAGCATGGATGAGTTGCAAGCATCTTGGCGCATGCAATTAAGAGAGCATGAAAATGGCGAAGGCAACACTACCGACCCTATAATCCGGCACAACCCTGAAAAAATTAAAAAGCAACTATATGGGCCTCAAGATTGTATCGATCATGCACTAAAGCATCATTTCGAACGCGCCTCTGTGGCACCTGAAAGACGCTTACTTGAGGCGGCTTGTAAACATAGTATTGGCGAAAGGCAGGTTTCATTAAAGGATGTTGAGTTAGCCTTCGAAAAAGATCAGCGTATTATCCATGTAAAGGAAAATAACCGCAACGTTTGTACAATGACAGGTGTACTCGCTGAAGAGCGCGACATGGTGCAACTTGCCAGAAAAGGGCAAAATAAATTTCGCCCTTTGTACGACAAAACGCCTCCAATTAATTTGAAAGGCCCCCAGGGCGCAGCCATTGAATATTTACTGACCAGCCCTCATCAGGTTTCGTTGGTGCGAGGCGTCGCCGGTGCCGGCAAAACTACAATGATGCGCGAGCTTACCGACCATATCAAGAACACAGGAAAAGAAGTTTCAGTGCTTGCGCCTACCGCAGAAGCTTCCCGAGGTGTATTGGCAGCAGAGGGATTTGATGATGCCACGACAGTGGCTGGTTTCTTAAAGGATAAGCAGAGGCAGGAGAATTTATACAATAACGTACTAATCGTCGATGAAGCCGGATTACTTGGAACGACAGATACTTTGTCCTTATTAAAAGTGGCAGACAGTCAAAACGCCCGAATAATTTTCGTCGGCGATACCCGGCAGCACACGAGTGTTGTCCGAGGTGATGCGATGCGTATTTTAAACACGGTAGCAAATATTAAAGCCGCAGAAGTTAATCAAATACGCCGGCAGCAGGATAAAGCTTATCGGGAAGCAGTTGAGGATCTATCAAAAGGAAATGTTGCAGATGCCTTCGATAAACTTGCGGAAATGAACGCTATAAAAACTATTGACCCGCTAAAACCTAATGAGCAAATCGCAGATGATTACGTGGCAGCTATCAGGCAAAAAAAAACAGCTCTTATCGTATCTCCCACACATAAGGAAAAAGATAATGTAACCACAGAAGTCAGGCAACGCCTGCTCGATGCAAACCTGCTTGGCAAAAAGGAGCTTATCGTTACTAAATTGAATAACGCAAACTTTACCGAAGCTGAAAAAGGAGACTGGAGAAATTACAAGGACAGCGATAAAATAAAGTTTAATCAAAACGTGCCTAAAATTTCGAGAGGTAGTTTATGGTCGATCTCTTCTGTTAATGACGGTCAGGTTTCTTTGTTAAACGAGACAGGCGAAACCCACCAATTACCGTTGGAAAGGGCAAAAGCTTTTGATGTTTTTATAGAGCAGCCTATTTCATTGAGAAAAGGCGATAAGGTACGAATAACGCGAAACGGATTTGACCTTGAAAACAAACGGATGAATAACGGCCAGTCCCTCGAAGTTAAGAATGTTTCCAAATCAGGAAAGATATCACTTGCAGGTGCCGACGGTAAATCCTCGTATACGCTTAATGAGAACTTTGGGCATTTAGATCATGCTTATTGTACAACATCCCATTCGTCACAGGGCAAAACGGTAGACAAAGTATTTATCGCCCAACCCTCTTCTACTTTCACAGCAACTGATGCAAAACAATTTTATGTTTCTGTTTCAAGAGGGAAGGAAAGCGTTTCCATCTATACGGATGATTGTGATGAGCTTCTTTTGAACGCCTCCCGTTTGGGTGAGCGGCAGTCAGCAATGGAATTGGTGGATAATACTAAAAACCGCCATACCGAGCATATTTTTAATAACCAGCGTAACGCCGTTCGCGAAACTAACAGAACAGATCTGGCTCAAGAAAACGAACGGCCAACAAGAAATATAGATAGAAATTATGAACCGTGATTTTAAATCGAAGTTCGGGGAGATGCAGGAGAACCAATCTCAGGCATTGGGCCATAACGAAAACGATAAGCTATACGCAACACCAGGTAATAACAGGCATATCGCATTTGGGTGGCCAGATGGCAGGTTACGTTCTCTTAATTATGCCTACTTAGTTAGTTCCGAACATATTCCTGAGGAAGGTTTAATTCAACTAGAATTTACAACACATAAGATAACGCTGAAAGGTTACAATCTCGAGCAGCTTTACTTCCAAATTTTTGACCAGGTAAGCCGTATAATATTATGTGTGGATAAGAGATACACGGAACTGGACAATTCAAAATCAGTAGTCAACGAGATAATTTGTGCTGCAACTTAGTTTTTCCTACTTCCAGCTACAGGTATTCATTCATAAACCTGATTGGCGCGGATACCGGCCCGTGGCTAAGGCCTGTGCAGTATGAGCAAAAAGCAGGGCTACTGTTTCCGAAGCACTACTACCATTCATTTCCTAATTATAGATTTGATGTTTCCGCACCGCACATTTCGAGAAATTCCAAAACAATCGTCTGTGCTTTTGCGCACCTTGCTTTTACAATTTCCTTAAATTCGCCTTCAGAATTTAGACAGGTTGTAAGCAGCTTTTCACTAGCATCTTGAATAAGATCTTGGGCGATATATACATCATCGATCATGAATCTATTTGAAGCGATTTCCTTGAAAGGATCATATTTTACATTGGCCATATACGCGTGCATAGGAACAAGGTCGTATGCTTCTTGAACCTTGCTTAACCAGTAGAGTTCCTCCTCATCCAATACTAATATAAGGCTAATGTGCATTTTAAACCTTCACGCAAAGTATCAAACTGAAGCCTATAATATTGGGTCTTGAGAAGCTGTCAATATAAAAGCTGCCTGAACTATTTCTAGATATTTTCGCGATGCTAACAAAATACGACTACTCCGTTTCGCACTCTCAAAGCTAGTACTATGCTATCTAATTTGATAACTGTTTTCAATCTATAGCAAAGATTGTATTTTAAAAGATACTACATGTTTAACATTATATACATAGAATTAATAATGAGCCATTTAAAAACACAAACCGAACCTCAAAAATATTGATTAGAATACATAAAGAGACAGCCCTACAGCATTTTTGTCACCAGTTGAACATTAATATTAAAAATGGTTAGATTGGAATCAAGCTTGCACTCTCTAAAGAAAAATAAACAAAATGATAACCCTCAAAAACAGGCCGGGTCTAACTCCAAGAGAGTTAAACGAGAGTGACATGAGAAACCATTGCCCAGATATCCTGGAAACGGAAGAAGGGGACTTTATTGTGATTGGAAAGGAAGTGGCAGCCAATGAAATTGATCTGTCTAAGTTCGGCGCATCATTGGATGATAATGAAAAAATCATCTTGATCCCACGCATAACATTATTTTCGGCCATCAATGGATTAAAGGAAAACCACGAGATATGAAATATCTAAGTCCAAAGGAGTTCGACGCCAAATTCGATGAGCTTTATAGTAACATCAAAAGCTCATTTTTAAAGCTTGAGACCCGTGAAGAATATAACGAGTATGATGAAACAGAGTGGAACTCGGTTCCGCCGATTAGGATACACGATATTATAATGAAGGCTCAAGAGGCTTTGATGAAATTCAAAGACGAAGATAAAGAGCTTGTAGAACGAGGAGTTGTTTTAAAGAGAGTGAGAGTTTTGCGTTACCCACTCAATAAATATTGTTTGCGGCAATTCAGTTCATATCGCATATCGCAAGACAATGGTGAAAAGATTTATATAATGGATAATGAAAAAAAACTAGATGAGATAAGTGAAGGACAAATCAGGGATTTTGTCATTTTCGATGAGCAAGCGGTATTATTGCATCAATACGAGGATAATAACTTCGTTGGGGGTACTCTGTTCGAAACCGAATCCGAAGTTGAGCCATTCTTGAAAACTTTCCAAGGTCTTGAACAGGAAAGCATTCCTTTTAATCAATATTTGAAATATATGAATTTGCAAATTCCAAATCTAGCTTGAGATGCTTTTTATCGATGAATTGAACCATTTCCTTTCCGTTCATCACATAGACTTTTTCAAGGATATTATTCTTCCCGGAATAACTTTGGATAAAGTGATTGCGCTAACAGCACTTATTTACGCGATACGTAGTTACATCGCCAATTCCAAGCTTGCAAGGATCAACTTTTCTTATCAAATCAACAATGCCCATCGTGATATTTGGTCGAAAACATATAACGATACCGGGCTAAAGGAGGTAACAAATCCAAACGCAGATATAACCAACATTACAAAAGAACAAAGAAGGTTTGTTGTATTTATTCTTTTAAACAATGAGATTTCTTATGATGCCTTCATAAAAGGAATTCACGACTATACCCTAGCTTCACAAAAGGACACCGGAGACTTTTTTAATCTGCCTATTCCAGATGCTGTTTGGTCTGTAGCGAAAGAATATTACGAGCCAGAATTCGTAACTTTCATAGATGGGACGAAATCGCTGGCAAAACTGAAAAATTTCAAGCCAAAATCGTTGCGGCAAAAGATATTTTATCGATTAAGATCCAAAGTGCGAAAAATACTTTTAAAATTGGGCAATCGACTTAAATAATTTGTTGAATGAATACCTTCGTGAAAGGCAAAGAACAAGGACCAAAAAAATCATCGAGTATCCCATATTTTGCAAGAAGGCTGCAAACATGCAGCCTTCTCTTCTTCGATTAGATTGATAACGTTTTCAGATAATCTACCGCTTTAGAAGCTTCACTTGCCGCTGTAACTAAGTATCTGTTATTTTCCTTTAAAACTTTCAACCAATGATCGATATATGCAGCATGATCTCCCTTTTCTACGGTAGCAATACCAAACCCGGCGCAAAGGAATGCTGCACCGAACTCGGCAACTAATTCTTCGACAGCATAATTCTGATCGCCGAACTTTTTACCCTTTGTGCGGTCTAACCGATGCTTCGCGCCCGACCAATGGACAAGTTCGTGTAAAACAGTTGAATAAAATCCTTCTGTTGCCGAACAAGTTGCAGTTGCATGGAAGCTTTCAGGATAGGGAACTAAAATCTTGTCTTCTTGAATTTTGTAGCAAGCCCCGCCGTCATGAGTTTCGATTATTGCTTTGGTATTTTCCAAGAATGTATCGACTTCATCAATCTGCTCAATAATTCCTGGCGTGAAAGTCAGTTCTTCTCCTTTTGATGCCTCGTAGCTTGAGAGTTGTGAGCGGTTAAAAACATAAGAAGCTTTTAAAAACGGAATTTTTTCGATCTCGCCGTCTTTTTCCTTTTCGAAGGTATCGTAGAAAACGACAATGTTCCCTTTTTCGCCTTTTCGGACAAACTCATTTTTGTTTTGCCATTGTTTAAAGCTTGCCCATTCGGAAGTTGGAAACTTATTTTTTATGGCGGCCGACCAAAGCAGTACGATATTAATACCACGATAGTAATTGCCTGTAACCTGGTTGGATGGCAAATTTAAAGGTGCAGTGAAACCATTTTCTGCCCAGGATTGCTGCCACGGTGTTATACCTTTTTCCAGTTGTTCGATAATCGTATCGGTCACTGTTTGATAGACGTCTTTGAATGTGGTAGACGGTTTATTTTCATCGATCGTAGTTGTCATTGTGTTATCCTTTCTAATGGATGGAAAGAAAAGCCCGACGCCGCGCCGGGCTTAGCGTTAGGAAATTTTTAGTTTGATCGCTGCTTCTTTGAGGGAGGCTTCATCAGTAACTATGCGCTGAGCGTTCCTTGCAGCTTCTGCGTAGACACTGATAGGATATGCCCCTTCAAAATTTTCATCACGGCAGAGGACACGAAAGAAACCACGCGCTTGCCGAAGTTCATTCAAATCGACAAAGCCGAGTTCCGGAAAGCCCATGCCCAGGTCACAAAGTCCAAAGGCTATTTCGGGGTATTCCGGGTTGATCTCACTAATAAGCCAGCAACAATTAGTATTGGTCATGAAAAGTTTGACTACCGGCTTGTCATCGCTTGCTTCATTAAAGTTCCTGCCGTTTTCAAGCAGCTGGTCGTATTCGTCTTCAAAAAATAAGGTCATTTGATTGCCTTTCTTGTTGGAGTTAATGGTTGCAGGAGATGGACAACCGGAGGTTTAGCGAACAAACCGGCTGTTATTTTGGATGGGCGAGTGAATGCCCTGAAAGGGCAGAGGAAAATAATAGTTGGTGACGAGAGCGCCTTCGGTTAATCTCCATGCAAAACCATTGGCTCAATTCATCAAGAAAGGCTAAGTCAATTTTGGCGCTAAAAATGTTTAGAATATTGCTGCTGATAAACGACAAGAGATCTTCTTAACGACATAGACAAAAACATTGCTACCTATGAAAAAATACATTTTGCATTTTTGGCTTTAGTGGTTAGAGCATATTTGAGCCTTTGGGCTTGAGTGTTACATGCGCCACGTCCCTTCTCACCTCTGAAGTTAAAGATAACTCTTGGTTTTTCTGAACCGGCGAAATTGCTATTTAAATAGATATGCTTCCATTGAGCGGCCTTCCTGTATCTCAGTTAAAAGAAAAGCCTGCCAGCCAATGCTGGCAGGCTTAGTTTCTAACGCCCCATCTCGTAATCAGCGATACGTAGCTTTTTAGGATCTACGGTTATGTGCCCTGCCTTCTGTGCGGCATGGAAATAAACGTTTAATGGATAGCTCCCTTCGAAAGAAAGGTCTTTGAGTAAAAGCATTTCTTTTGTTTGATAAGCGCGCAATACATCAAGTTTGATATAGCCTAAGCCAACGTCCCCCATTCCCCAATCGCAGAGTGCGAAAGCCGTATCGTCATTATCTCCTGTAAGAAAGCAGATAAGAAAATTACATTTTGTTCTAAAAAAGCGTAACCGCATGACGGGATATAAAAATTCTTCCGGAGTATCGTTTTTTGCGTTGTCGATAAGCCGGTCGTATTCTTGTTGAGTAAAGCGGTACATTTGGTTTTTTGCTTTTTTAATCAGAAGTTTTCCTTGTGCCATTTTTGGTAGCCTTTCCTGTTGGAGTTAATGGTTGCAGGAGATGGACAACCGAAGGTTAAGCGAACAAACCAGCTGTTATTTTGGATGGGCGAGTGAATGCCCTGAAAGGGCAGAGGAAAATAATAGTTGGTGTCGAGAGCGCCTTCGGTTAATCTCCTTGCAAAACCATTGGCTCAATTCACCAGGAAAGGCTCGTTCAAATTTGACTTTAGGTAAGGTTCGAGATAACCGCAGATAACTGACGAGCTATTTTTTCGACCACACCTATGACAAGCGCATTGCCCATGAAAAATCCACGTTTTGCGTTGCTGGCTGTTGCTGTGAAATTATCGGGGAACATATTTAAGCGTTCAAGTTCTATGGGGGTTAAGCGCCTCATCTTGCCGTCTTCGGTTTGGATGACGTGCGTAAATCGCGATGCAGAACTGCCGCCTTCCCCGGTAATCATGGTACGGGCTGGTTTATCGAGCGCATCAGGAAACGGCATTCCTCCGCATTTGTAAGTATAAAGCTCGCCCGTCTTTTTGGCGCGTTTTTCCACTGATTTTGAAGCTTTCAAAAAACGCCACCTTGGGATAATAGCTTCGTCGAGAAAAAAAGACTTATCAACCGAACTTGGCGGAACGAGAATATCCCCAAGCGTTTTACAGATGCCTTGGTAAAGTGGGTACAATCGCAGGGTTGTAACTTGTCTATCAAGCATTACACCAGCATTGTATAGCAGCTTTTCACTTTTCTTTATTGCGGGGATGGCAATTGCGGAAATCGGGCCTTCGATTTTGAATTGGCGCATTTTAACCTCGTGTTGTTGCAGGGAAAGCGTTTGCTAAAACACCGTCTTCAATTAGCCACTTATTGCACTTGAAACCGGATTTGATTTTAGCGAATATTGGGGATGTCCGATGGTAGCCGATCATGAAAAGACGACGGCGTTTTTGGGGCATGCCGTAGTCGGCGGCATTGACTACCCGCCATTCCACCGCATAGCCGAGGTCGGAAAGGCTTGCTAAAATAGTAGCGAAATCGTGCCCCTTGCGATCAATTGGCGTTGCCAATATACGGTCGACGTTTTCCAGCAAAATATATTTTACAGGCGCATCCGCTTCACTTTTTTCTCTAAGGATGCGGTGAATTTCCCACCATAAAGATCCTTTTTTCCCTTTTATCCCGGTGAATTGGCTGGCGTGATTTGCTATGGAGTAGTCCTGGCAAGGAAACCCACCAACTAAAAGGTCATGGTCTGGGATTTCAGCAGTACTAATGGTTTTAATATCAGCATTGCTGTGCCCTTCTTTTCCGAAGTTTTCTTCATAGATTTTTGAAGCATGTTGGACTTTAGTAGATGGTTCCCATTGATTACTCCATACTACTTCAAAATCGCTTTTGATGAGTTCGCGATAGCCGCTTAACGGCGACGAACCATTCCATCCCTCCAATCCGAGCCGGAAGCCTCCAACACCGGCGAATAATTCAACTGTTTTGATTTTTTGGTGCGCTTCATTTTTGTTCAAAAATTACCTCATTGTTAAAAGTTGATTTAGAAAAACCGGTATTAATTGAACGACGGCATCAGTCCGTCATCCTCTAATGAGGTATAACCGTGCCTGGTCAGGATGAGGTGATCCAAAACCTTGATGTCTAATAGCCTTGCCGCTTCGCAGAATTTTGCGGTTAGCTGTAAATCAGTTTCGCTGGGGCATGGATTACCCGAAGGATGGTTATGCGCCAGGCATATCGCTGATGCATTACTTTTCAGGCAAATCGCGAATACAATCTTAGGATCAGCTAAACATTGCGTAGTGCTGCCTTTGGCAACATGAGAAAGGCCAATAACCGTGTTATTCGCAGCTAAAAGAATGATTTTAAATTCCTCTACGAGATCGATGAGGTTTTCATCCCAGGCCAGGCGAAAAACATCATGCGCGGCCTGAGAACTTGCAACCTTTAGCCTGTCCTTAGCGGGAATTTTGTTTTTGTAAACAAGTTCAACTTCGGTCACGTCAAAGTTTATGTGGTGATTTGTTGATAACATCGCCACCACCTATAAGCTCAAATTGAGGTTGTCCATGTGCCAGGCATTTAGATCCTTGCATGGCTTGTAAACCTCGTTCATTGGCTTGTGCAAAAGCCCCTGCTCGTTTTTAAAGAATGCGGCTAGTTCGGCTGTAGCCTTGGTGCCCGCAACGTCATTATCCATCCATGTATAAGCAAATGAATATCCGTAACCTTTGATGTATGACAGGGCTTGGGCGACACAGCTTGTGGAGTTTAAGATAATGGCATCATCGTCCTGCCTACCTTCACTAATGGTTAAGTAAGTTAGATAGTCGATAAAGCCCTCAAATAAATGCACACCATCAGGCTTTATAGTCTGGCCCCTAATAAAGGAGATGGTTTTTGGCGCGACGCAACTTTTTAAGAAAGGGTTGCGCAACTCATAACCACCATCTTCGTTTCTGAAACCAAGAGCATACATCCGAGATTTATTTTCTACGTGCTCTACTTCGACCTTTTTTAAATGTTGTTTGGCCAGAGGCAATGAAATACCACGTTTCTGCAAATACCGGCTAAGTGCTAAATCCTGCAGTTCGACTGCTTTCAATAATTTCCACTTAGGCTTCTCGGCTTTTACTTTTGCCGGTGGGTTAGGTTTGAATGGCATTGGTGCCATATTGGAAAGCCAACGAAGTGCATCCGGCACTGTTGAGTCCTCACCATGCTTACGCAAGTAAGTGCAAACAAACTCAACTGTATCGCCCCCTTTACCGTCTCCAAAATCAAACCAAACATTTTTTGAATTATTGATGTGGAAGCTGGCGGTTTTCTCTTCACGGAATGGTGAGAAATACCAAGCTTCTTTTTCATCCTGTTTATTAGGAAAGGAATTAATCCTTTCCAGAATTGTAGACATGGGAATGCATTTCGCATGTTCGATGTTCATGGCGATCTCCGAATTAATTAGATTGTGTGTGTGTATGTTATTTTGCTGGCTTGCGGATAAGGCTTTGTTCTAAAAACCTGTCCAGGTCAGAACGACGATAGCGTACTGATTTGCCGATTTTGATAGGATGTAATTCGTAACGTTTGGTACAGTCCCAAACAGCTAAAGTCCCGGGTGAAAAATTAATGTACCGTGCCGCTTCTTTTCTATTGAGAAGTGGCTCTAAGTTTTCTGGCATTCCAATTCCTTCTTGATAAGTTTTATTCGCTGTTGGGATCGCGAGACTTCTACTCGAAATTTCGCGCGAGCGTATCAAAAACGAATTTCATTAATAACGAATAATGATTTTCTCTTCCTCAACATACAAGTGTATTATTAATACACGTCCATTTAGATGGTAGTTTATTTGCCCGCTTTAAAACAATAGGTGGTTCCACCAAAAAAACGTAGCCAGTAGGGTAATAGTACATCGTGATTATTTCTGTTTAACAATTGTTATTCATCTAAGAAAATAGAACAGTTTTTGTAGTCGATATTTTAAATTGGGATCAAAAGGAGTGTCCAATGACCAATATTGATGAAATTAAGGAAGTATATCTTACGGCAGCGAAGATTGTTGCAATATTTGGTGACGTTTACTTGCCAATTTTCGAACGTATACATCAAGAGTTGAAGTTGCTGGAACAGAAGCATGAACTCCAATCCGTTGCACTTGAGCTTGCCAAAGAAATATGACGCTGGGTAAAATGTTATAAAGTAGCAATACAATATCAAAAAAGTAAGATTAAATAGTCAATAACCCTGTCGCTTGATTAAACAACGTTATAGCGGTGATTGAGCATTGACAAAAAAAATGGAGAGCTTAAGATCTCGCCATGCTTAGCTCTGTTACCAGGCTTATATACTCCTTGATTGCGGTCGTAATGATTTTCAGTCTTACGGTGCCTCATATTTGCATGGCCAACCAAGATACTCATTCATCAAAAGTGATTGTTGCCCAAGCTATAAAAACATTGACGACTGGTTCAAGCAATCATTCCGAAACAGTAAAATTCATCGATCATTGCTGTGTGGCGAACCATTGTTGCATAAAAATGATTGCTGCTCCAGAACTGGCTTTTAACATCGTTACCAGTAAAGAAACCGATTATATTTTACTGCACGCAGTTAATTACGCTGACCATTCAACGGACGGTTTAAAGCGCCCTCCCAAACAACTCGTCTAATCACAACCTGATTTGTCAGGTGCATCGGCTTTTCAGCTAACTATGTTTAAACGAGGAATTCTATTATGAAAAAATTCTGGGCGATCTGTGCCTGCATGTGGGCAATTTGCATTAACCCTGCCTTTGCCGAACCATTAACGTTAAAGACAGCGATCAACCTATCTTTGGAACAATCCCCTACAATTCAAGGCGCTGAAGCAACTGTTTTAGCAGCTAAAGGGGAACGCCGACAGGCTGGATCGCTGCCAAATCCTGTATTAGGGGTAGATGTCGAAAACGTTGGCGGCAGCGGCGTTTACAACGGCGCAGACTCTGCCGAGATAACTTTTGGCGTTTCCCAATTGATCCAGATCGGCGGCAAACGGTCGGCACGGATTGCCATTGCTGAATCCGGACAGGATATTGCAGCTTATGATCGCCTTGCAACGCGTTTTGATTTGATGCGCGATGTTAAAGTCGCTTTTGCCAATGCGGTTGCCGCACAGGAACAGGCTGTCATTGCGCAACAGCAAGTCGAATTGGCTAAAGATGTTTTGGCTACGGTGACAAAGCGTGTCGATGCAGCTGCTGAACCTGTTATCCAAAAAAACAAAGCAAGAGTTTCTCTTGCCAATGCACAGGTTGCTTATGAGCGCGCAAAACGCCAGAAGGAAGCAGCGGTCAAAAGTCTTGCGACTTACTGGGCTGGCATGCCGATGACAAGCCAATTATCTGCGAAAGAATTTTATAAAATCGTAGAGCCGAAATTGGCTGGCAATATTGAAGATATTCTGCTTGCGACCGTTGACCACAAGCGTCAGGCGGCTGCGGTAAATCAGGCAAAATCACAAGTCGATCTTGAAAAAGCCAATGCCATACCAGATCCAAGTTTTAGCGTCGGGGTGCGTGATTTGCGCCAAAATAATGATCAAGCGCTTGTGGCTGGCCTCTCTATCCCGCTACCAGTTTTCAATATGAATGGCGGCAATATTGCCAAGGCGCGACAGTTGGCTGTCAAAGCGGATATGGATCGTCAAGGATGGCTGCTCGGCAAACAGGACAGCTTTAATGAATACGCGCAAGGGCTGGAAAGTGCTTACGTTACAGCATCAACCATCAAAAATAATATCCTGCCTGAAGCGCAGGAAGCTTTTGCGCAGGCG
The DNA here is from genome assembly GCF_002013915.1 of Mucilaginibacter pedocola. Lineage (GTDB taxonomy): Bacteria > Bacteroidota > Bacteroidia > Sphingobacteriales > Sphingobacteriaceae > Mucilaginibacter > Mucilaginibacter pedocola. The sequence goes on along the minus strand of NZ_MBTF01000036.1, from coordinate 232,714 downwards.
AAGCGCGGCTACAACGCAGGGAAGTTCGCGTATCTCGAAGTCCTTGATGCCCAGCGCACATTGGCAGAAACAAAACTTTCCTATGTACAAGCCTTGCAGCAATACCAAATCAATGCCGCCCAAATCGAGCGCCTGACAGCGCAAGCGGATGGCATGCAACCGGAGAAGAAAAATGCGGAATAAACTATTAGTCATTGCCTTACTGGCGGGGGTTGCAGGAGGCGTAGGTGCCTATAAATCCTTTGCAAGCGGGGATCACAAAGCCGAAGAAGCGGTTTCTGCAAACGGGGCTGAAGCAGGCCATGGGGAAGAACAGGCTGACCAAACCAAGATCAGCAAGGAATCCGCCGATGCAATGAAGATCGAGCTTGCAGTTGCCGGACCAGCTACGGTTCACCGGACGATTGGCCTGACAGGCAAAGTTACGCTAAACCAAAACCGTCTGGCACAAGTTCGCGCGCGCTTTCCAGGCATTGTCCGTGATGTGAAAAAAGGTCTCGGTGATACCGTCAAGAAAGGCGAAACGCTTGCAACCGTCGAAAGCAATGAAAGCCTTCAGGTTTATCCGGTTACTTCTCCGCTGGATGGTGTTGTGCTGGGACGTAATACCAATATCGGTGACGTGGCAGAAACTGAATCGATGTTTGTTGTTGCTGACCTTTCGGAACTCTGGGCAGAATTTTTTATCTTTTCCCGTGATGTTGAACACATCAAGCCGGGTCAGAAGATTGATATCAAGAGCCTGACCGATGAAACCAGCGCTGAGGCGATTTTGACAAACATCTTGCCGACAGCAGAAAGTTCAAGCCAGACCGTTATCGCGCGCGTGACAATCGAAAACCCTGACAATAAATGGCGTGCAGGCATGACCGTGCGCGGCGATGTTGTTTTAAGCGAAAATGAAGTGCCCGTAGCTGTCAAGACAACCGCGATCCAGCGTCAAGAAGGTAGCAATGTTGTCTATGTACAAAAAGGCGATGCCTATGCCATGCGAAAGATTGAAACTGGTCAAAGTGATCGTGAGTGGACAGAAGTTTTAAGCGGTCTTGAGCCGGGTGAAACGTATGTGTCAGCAAACAGTTTCATTATCAAAGCAGATATCGGCAAATCCGAAGCCGAACATGAGGACTAATCAAATGAACGTAACCTATACTTCCAATACCATCAGCAAGCCAGCTAAGCGATTAAAATCGCGCATGAAGCACAAGCGCCTTTTGATATTGCTGTCATTGCCTCTGTTTCTTTTCAGTTCGACCTGGCTTCCGGAAAGTTCGCCATTGCATGAAGCCATGCAGTGGGCAGGATATTTTCTCATTATTCTGGGCGTGGCAGTCAGAATCTATTGCTCGCTGTATATCGGCGGGCGGAAAGATAGCGATATCATTACCCATGGGCCATTTTCGGTTGTGAGAAACCCGTTATATGTTGGATCATTTATCGCAGTAATCGGCATCGGCTTGCAAACAGCCAGTCTAATCCTTGTTGGCGTAATGATCTTGGGGTTTTTGCTGTATTACCCTTATGTAGTCAAAGCTGAAGAAGGTTATCTTGAACAAAAGTTCGGCAAAAAATATAGAAGCTACAAGGCCATTGTTCCCAGATGGGTTCCTAATCTTTCCCTGTGGAAGTCGCCTGAGGAAATAATGATCAAGCCGTATTTTGTTTTCCGCACCATTACTGACTCGTTTGGTTTTTTCTTGGCCTTGCCGATTTTGGAAACGCTCCATTACATGCATCAGACAGGCCAGCTGAAAACGTTTCTGTATCTCTTTTAGGATGTAAGAAAAATGATTGAAAGAATTTTAGGATTTTCCCTTTGCAATCGGATTTTGGTTGCCCTTCTGACGGCTGCCATCGCAGGCATTGGGATTTACTCCTTGAAAGGCTTGGCGATTGACGCTGTGCCGGACATTACTAACAACCAGGTACAAATCAACACTGTGGCTGCAGCATTTTCTCCTATGGAAGTAGAAAAGCAAGTGACGTTTCCTGTTGAAACGGCATTGGCGGGCATCCCCGGCCTTGAAAGCACACGTTCGCTCTCGCGGAACGGATTCTCACAGGTCACCGCAATCTTTAGCGATGATGTCGACATTTATTTTGCCCGTAATCAAGTCAATCAGCGTCTTGCCGAAGCCAAAGAGAACCTTCCGGATGGGGTGGATCCAACTATGGGGGCCATTTCAACAGGCCTTGGCGAGATCTATATGTGGACGGTTGAATATAATAACCCGAATGGCAAAGGCGCAGATATCAAGAATGGCGAGCCGGGATGGCAGAAAGACGGAAGCTATCTGACACCGGAAGGCCAGCGTTTGCGCAAAGATTTCGAACTTGCGGGCTACCTGCGCACTGTAGAGGACTGGATTATTCGTCCGCAGATGAAAGGTGTCAAAGGCGTTGCCGGTGTCGATGCCATCGGCGGTTACGTTCAGCAATACCATGTGATGCCGGATCCGGAAAAATTGGTTTCTTTGGGATTGAGTTTCGATACCGTTATCAATGTTATTCAAAGAAACAACCATAGCATAGGCGCTGGCTACATCGAAAGAAACGGCGAATCCTATGTTGTGCGTTCGGATGGCCGCATTGACAATGCAGAGCAGCTGGCAAATATCGTTGTTGCCAATCGTCGCGGTATTCCAATTTATCTGAAAGACGTCGCCGAGATCGGCATTGGCCGCGAATTGCGTACAGGTTCTGCCAGCGGAAACGGGAACGAAGTTGTTGTCGGAACGTCCTTGATGCTTATCGGCTCGAACAGCCGTGTCGTGTCCGAAGCAGTTGACCAGAAATTGCAAGAAATCAACAAAAGCCTGCCACCGGGTATTATTGCAAAAACTGTCTTGAACCGCACAAAGCTAGTGGATTCAACAATCAAGACGGTAGAGAAGAACCTTACCGAGGGTGCGATCCTTGTTATCGTCATTTTGTTCGCGCTGCTTGGCAACTTCCGCGCAGCTTTGATTACGGCATTGGTTATCCCCATATCCATGCTGATGACAGCAATGGGCATGCAGTATTTCAATATCAGTGGAAATTTGATGAGCCTTGGCGCATTGGACTTCGGCTTGATTGTCGACGGGGCGGTCATCATTACCGAAAACTGCTTGCGGCGATTGGCGGAGCAACAGCATCACGAAGGCCGTGTTTTGACGTTAAAAGAGCGTCTGCACGAAGTGAGTTTAGCTGCACGCGAAATGATCCAGCCCTCCGTATTTGGTCAAGCCATCATTATTATGGTTTACATTCCGCTTCTGACTTTCACGGGAGTTGAAGGCAAGATGTTCCAGCCGATGGCTTTGACAGTTATCATTGCGTTGGTGGCTGCTTTCGTTTTGTCTTTGACTTTCGTGCCAGCGATGATTGCCATTTTCGTCAGTGGCAAGGTTGAGGAAAAAGAAAGCAAAATTATCCATGTAACCAAATCCGGTTATGAACCAATGCTTCGAAGCAGTCTACACAGGCCGCTTGCCTTCATCCTCGGTGCAACTGGTGCATTTGCTGTGGCGCTAATTATCTTTTTCAATATGGGTCAAGAATTTATTCCAACGCTCGATGAAAAAGACATCGCAATGCACGCTATCCGCATCCCAAGCACGTCTTTGACCCAATCTCAGGCGTTGCAGGCTGAGGTTGAGAAGGCTGTCAGCTCCATCCCTGAAGTATCGTTTGTATTTTCAAAAACGGGTACGGCAGAGATGGCAGCCGATCCGATGCCACCGAATGCTTCTGATACGTTCATTATTTTAAAACCACGAGAAGAATGGGCTGATTCGAAGATGGAGAAAACAGCCTTGATCGACCGTATCGCTGAAACTGTCGGAAAAATCCCTGGAAATAACTATGAGTTTACCCAGCCGATCCAAATGCGTTTCAATGAACTTATCTCGGGGGTACGAAGCGACATCGCCATCAAAGTCTATGGCGATGATTTCCCGCAAATGGAAAAGACAGCCAATCAGATCGCCCAGATCCTGCGTGGCGTCAACGGCTCTGCCGATGTCAAGGTTGAGCAGACTTCCGGCTTGCCGATGATGGAAATGAAGCTTGATAAAGGCGCTATCGCGCGATACGGCTTGAATGTCAGTGATATTCTTGATGTGATATCTGTAGCGATTGGCGGCAAAGAAACAGGTCTTGTTTTCCAAGGCGACCGCCGATTTGATATCCTTGTGCGTTTGCCAGATGCCTTGCGCCAAGATCTGGAGGTTATTCAAAATCTGCCAATCCTGCTGCCGGAAGACAATGATCCGTCAGATCTGGTCCGTAACGCGCAACACGTCCGTCCGACTTATATTCCACTGAAGGAAGTTGCCAAACTGGAAATAAAAGATGGACCAAACCAAATCAGCCGCGAAAATGGGAAGCGTCGCATTGTCGTCCAATCGAACGTGCGTGGCCGTGACATCTCAAGCTTCGTGGAAGACGCGCGCACAGTGCTGGACCAGAAACTAAAACTTCCTACTGGCTATTGGCTGGAATGGGGCGGACAGTTTAAAAACCTTGAAGAAGCTAAAGTGCGCCTTTCTTTGGTCGTGCCAGCCTGCTTCTTCATGATTTTCCTTTTGCTGTTCAGCGCACTTAACTCAGTCAAGCAGGCTTTGCTGGTATTTAGTGGGGTGCCATTGGCTTTGACAGGCGGCATTTTGACCCTTTGGCTACGAGGTATGCCGTTCTCTATCTCTGCGGCAGTTGGCCTTATTGCCCTGTCAGGGGTAGCCGTTTTGAATGGCCTTGTCATGGTGTCGCGGATCAATCAGCTGATCCGTGAAGGCATGGAAATCGACAGCGCGATCATTGAAGGCGCTTTGTCACGCTTGCGTCCAGTGCTTATGACGGCACTGGTGGCATCGCTTGGCTTCGTGCCTATGGCTATTGCAACAGGCGCTGGCGCAGAGGTTCAAAAACCCCTCGCCACTGTTGTAATCGGCGGCTTGATCACAGCGACACTCCTAACACTATTGGTTTTGCCGGCCATATATCATTATTTTTCTTTAGGCGAAAGGAATAAATAATTTGCCAATTAACTGGAGTAGCTTGTAAAAGATACCACACATCGTGTTACACATTTGCCGAATATCTTTGGTTGACAAAAAAAATTCAGCTATTAAATTCAGATAGATGGAAATTTGATTGTTTGGTCTTAAGCTCCTGCTCGAGGAGCCAATAACCTATAACAAGCTGAGTTTAACCTACGTTATTAGTCTTTAATAACAAAGGAAAAACTCATGTTTAATGGGTACACCCCTTTAGTCTCATTTCCAAATTGTCACACAAACTGTTACACATTTTGGGATACAAGAGACTTGCAGCACCTCATATACCGAACCAATACCTGGTACTTTAACCGCCGTGTTCCCGTTAAATATCGTGAATATGATTCCCGAAAACTTATTAGGACTTCCCTCAATACCGATAGCAAAAAAACTGCCGCAAAACTCGCCTATGGCGAAAATGAAAGGCTGGAGAGGTATTGGGAAAGTCTTTTAGCAACCGGCAGCAAACATTCGCACGACCGCTATCAACAAGCTATCAAAAGAGCGGAGATTCTCGGGTTCGACTACCAGCCCGCAAATCAACTAGCTGCCGGGCAATTCAGCCAACTGATAAATAGATTTTTATTCCTCCTAACGGCAGAGCTTACCCAGCCACGGGTTGAGGCAGTCTTGGGAGGCGTTGAAAAACCGGAAATTAAATTGGATGATGCGCTTAACAAGTATTTCGAAATCTCTCGGGATATCATCCTCGATAAAAGCGCAAACCAGGTGAGAAAATGGCGCAATCCACGAAAACTCGCTATTAAGAATTTAATCAATTGTATCGGTAATAAGCCTGTCCAGGAATTGACACGGGCTGATATGTTGAAGTTTCGTGATTGGTGGATAGATCGCATAGAAAGCGAAAATTTAATGCCGAATACGGCTAACAAAAATTTCATTCAAATAGGAAGTATTGTTACATCTGTCAGCAAAAACTATCAGTTGAAGTTAGATGTGGATCACATTTTTAGTGACCTGCTATTTGATGAAAGCTATGAACCTCGTCCGCCGTTTTCTACAGAGCACATCACCAACGTACTACTGAACGAAGAAAACCTAAGTGGTATGAGCGAGGTTTCACAGTGCCTATTAAAGGTATTTGCAGAGACAGGAGCATGCTTCTCAGAACAATCAGGAATTCTACCTGAAGATATTATCTTGAATGAGGAAATCCCACATATTGTTATCACCCCCCGCAAAAAGAAACGTCTTAAAACTAAATATAGAAAACGAGTTATTCCACTTGTGGGGTATGCATTGGATGTTTTTAGGAAACACCCTTTGGGTTTTTCGCATCTCGATATTAACCCGGATAGCTATTCAGCCGCAGTGAACAAATATCTTGTCGAAAACAAAATGCTTCCTACAGAACGCCACAGCGTCTATTCGCTCCGGCATAGCGTGCAGGATAGATTATTAAGATTAAATGCACCTGATCGTGTACAAGCTCAAATAATGGGTCATAAGTACACCCGACCAGATTACGGGGTTGGCGCGACTTTAGAACATAAGCAAGAATGGATGGAAAAGATTCAATTAGTCACTTAATTTAATTGCAAATTGTAATATCAATACTCTCTTTATGAGTATTACAAAACATGATATTGTCGCAAAAAATAACGAACGTGAGGACTTAATGCTCTATAGCCAAACAACCGCTTTCTTCGGGGATGATGAACTTTTAATTTACATCAAAGAAAATAAAATCCGTTTCCAAACCGACAGTAAAGGACTGATTGAGTTTCTCCCATTTGATAATGGAGAAATGCCGGCGTTAGAAGTTCCCTTGAACACGCGTAATATCCAATTAGATACCTTAAAAATCTCAGGTGGAATCAATGCTAAAATGGCTCAATCATTTATAGCAAATAGCCTGGAAATAATTGTCGATGGTGGTTTCGATGCACCATGCGCAACAGATATAGAAATAAGGTCATTAAAGCACAATCCTGAATATATCGTTGCGGACTCGGCATTCATCTTCGATGCCGACAAATTGGAAAAATCAGGACCTATATTTTTAGGAAACAATATAGCCCATGTCGAAACAGATGCGCTTTTCTTTTCAGGGAAACTTGGTTCAAAAAAGAAAATTTCCATGTTCAATAAGAACACTGGTTTCGTTAAAGTAAATAGCTATCCCTGGTTACCCTTAGATACAATGAAAGACATTATTAGTGGTGTTTATGAAAGAGGCAGAAATCATAAACAGTATATCAAATTCCTTGATACCTGCGAGGAAAAGCGAAGCCCTAAACCTTTCTAACGCTTAAAGGTCTCCATAATTTTATATTGAAGGATAACAATAGCTTATTGATCCACACTTTTGCCGCCCTGTGTCTCGGAAAAAATATCAAATAGCACCGGATCAAGCTGAAACGCTAATATTTGAAGTTCTTCGAATGTTTCACAATGTGATGCGCTTCTAATAGTTTTAAGACGGCTGTTAATGGTTTCTCGGGGGATTTGCAGTTGGTTGGACATTTTTTTGTACTCCATTCCACGGGCATGCAGGAGTAGTACACACATTTGTGCATGGCTTATATCAAAAGCCGCCCCTACTGATATAAACGATTTTTGAAAAACTTGTTCACCTCTATATAGTATTTTAAGATGTAATATTTTGTGCAAATCCGGCAGGCAGGTATCGGACACGTTGCCCAAAATTAACTCCGGTTCGCTATGTGCTGAAAACTGGATATATCTTGAATGTTGCATGACGTGACGGTATCGCACTTTTTTTCCTGAATAGTACTTCACGCGGTAGTTCAATAAGACTTCAAAATCCGTCCATTTCGTTTGGTCTTGCTTGTGATAAAAGCCCGCTATCGTCGGCAGTATAAATTTAGAATAGGTATGCCAGTCGTCAGCAAACCAAAGTTGGTTGCTAACGAACGCAATCCCTCTATTTTGCATTTTTTCAATTTCCCCACAGGCAAATTGTGCCATTCTCCGGTTTACAATTAAATACTGCTCGGTCCGACAGTCTAAAAGATAACTGCCTCTTGGATCGTCGGTAACTGTATCAAGAAAAAAAGGCAATTGTTTTTTCTGACGAGATTGAAAGAATGGAGAAGTCGATTGCTCACTTCCCCAGGTTGGTGAGTAAATGCCTGACATAGTGATACTTTTTTATATTGCAATATAAGAAATATAAGAAACAGCGCACTGACCAATTGGTTGTTTTTTGGAAGAATATGCTACTTAATTTTGGGTAAATAATTAATCAACAAATATTATGAAACAATTCAGCAACAAAGGTCAGAAAACAGGATTAGCGATACAAAAAAAGCTCAGTCATTCTGCATTTCCATTTTAAATACAAATGCTACTTTGCTTATACATCGTACCGGGAATTAATATTATTGCCGAAATCATACAGATGTTAATATGTTGAAAATAAAATGCTTGTCACACAAATTTTTAACCTGCTAAAAAACTATTTGTCCGTACCTTGCAGGTTTACACTCAAATAAAAATGTATCTAAAGGAACATAACTGCGAAGAACGAACTGGCTTTCCTATTGAATACTATATCAACCTTTCCGGTATTAAAGGCATATATCCTGACTTTAGATTGCAAGACGCGCGTGATCACGAAATAAAACTGGAAAACAAGCGTATCACCATTGAACTAGAAACAGACAGATTTTCAGACTTCTCAAGAACAATCGACAATCATCAGAAGATCATTCTAAACAATTTAATGGTCAATAGAGGCAAAAGTGATGGTGGCGCTTCTTGGAAAGTACTTCAGTCTCAAGTCCGCTATGCAGCCAAGCACAATTTTGACAAACTCATAGTAGATGCTTACCGGGAACTAGCAAAAAACGGGGACTACATCGGCTACTTGTTATGGTGTAAATATGGCTATTACATGCAAGATGAAGACCTAAAAGATTTCACGGAATTTATGAAAAAATCCGGAAGGAAGGAAAAAAATCTGGATGAACTAATAGCGACGGTAGAAGGCCAAGAATTTTGGAAAGAATATGGTGACAGATGGAATGGAGAGTTCGATCTTCAAAAAAATTCCTGGAGTCGGAAAAAATTCGCAAAAGCATTATTAGAAAGAAGAGATAGATGGTTTTTATAAACCATCCATCTTAAATCTCAGAGTATTGATTGTCGTAGTCCGTTGCTCTTCTGTTAGCGCCTTAAATTGGTCAAATACAAGGCGATCATTACCTGAATAACGATTAGGCTGCTCAAATTTCTCATTAATAAAAACGGAAAGCAATAAAATCCGCTGAGCGATTTTAGACTTCTTGAAACGAGCAAATCCCGGCGTATCCACTGCTGTCAAGCTCTGTATAATACTTTCAGCATTCGTGGCACCCTTATACTGCATGCGAATTCCTAAATTTTGAAGTTTCTTTTGTATAATGCTCTTTCTCTTAAACCCTTTATCCCGACAATGGGATATTGGGGACTTTGGAGAAGTGCGTCGATTTATTAACACCTTTGTCATTAGCGAATTATTCTTTACATGTCAATCAAACTTGTAAAGATTTATGCTATAAAGACCACTTAAATTTACAAGCTTAAAACCTAAAAATAATTAAGTTTTACTAACATTTTAAATAAAATCAAAAAAAACTTGAAAAATTATTCGTAATTGACATTTTAATGTTGAAAAAAAAGGATCGGGTTTCCCTTACGTGTCAAAAGACTAAGGGCAATTTTCCCTTTATAGATGAAGATATGTTCCCCAAGCTTAGAAAAATTAGTACAATAAGAGTCTCAAAAAACCGACTTGAAAATTATAAAAAACCAAATCTAACATTCTTGTTTGTTGTGAATAAGTTTCTCATTGTAGTGCTCTTTTTAGAGTTATCTTTACTAATTAAATTAGTTAGCCTTGGCATTACAAATTCTTTCTTACGTCGAAAAGCTACTCCCTTTTGCGCAAGATTTTACAATTAAGAAAATCAAAGAGCAGTTGATTTTCCATCAACTTTGTGAAAAAGCGGGTATTGATTTCTACGAAGACGACTTTGACTTTGCTTATCTTCATAGCATAGCTATCTTCCTTTCTACTCAAGAAAAAGATTGGGGCATAATTTTCAAAATAGCTGAAGTTCGTTCGGCATTTAAAAGAGGATATCGAAAGCGGGATTACAGTGAGTTTAATGCAATAGTAAATTACCATCTGCATGTAACTATAAAAAATGGTCCGCTAAAGGAGTTGAACACTACGCCTGAGAATTTAGCGAAGGACTTCGAAACTATCTATGCTGAATTAATTCAAGATCACATTACACCTTCTACACTTGAAGGTTTAAAGGTCACCAACGAGCTTAAACAAGAGTTTATTCATAACGCCGTTCAGAACGATAATTCTCATCAATTCACACAACAATTGCTGAGAGATTTGGCAGGCACGGTCCAAAGCCTTAAAAACGATGCAATCCCCAAAAGCGAATATGAGCAGTTTATGGATAGTGACCATCAGGCTCAGCTTGACCTCATCAAGAAGTTGATCGATAAGTATGAAGTTGAGGCTGCTAGAGAAAATCTTTTTGAACTAAAGGATCGCATTTGGTTTAGGGCGACGAATCAAATCAAGTTTAAAGTATTAAACAACATAGGGTTCACTTATGCACTACAAGATGATCTTTTAAAGTCTCTGGATTATTACGAGCAGGCCGCGGTTTTCGACCCTGATAATCTGAATAATCTCACCAACATGGTTGGGATATATTTTTCTTATAAGCGCTTCGACAAAATTGAACCGATTGCCGAACGTTTGAAAATAACCAAACCAGGAATCGCTAAAGCTCTGGAACTTTATCGCAATGAAAGCCTGGCTGCACAAGGAAATTTGGAGAGTTTGATTACCGATGATTTAATGCACGATCAAGAAGTAATCGTAGCTCTCATCAATTTGTATTTAAAGCTCTACCCGTTAAAGGCACTAGATTATGCTTACAAGCTCTACGATACTAAACGCGACAGCGACAATTTTAAAGATATCTATTGCAATCTGGTCTGTGTAGCTCTTATTGGCGAAAGAATTGATTTCGAGACAACAGAATTACAAGAGTTAAAAAACGTAAAAATCATTGAGTATGCCGACGAATTATTGGTCGAGCTATGGAATAAATATTCCAACTCTGATCTAAGAAAGTTCAAGCTAACAATTCTAGAAAAAAGAGGGCTGATATTAACAGTATTGGGAAAACACCAGGAGGCGATTAATGTAGCTGACGAAATATTGAAGATAAAGCCAGAGGCATATCATTCTGCGAAGCAACGGGGAATGAATTTGATGTACCTAAAGAAATATGCCGAGGCTACCGAATGTTTTAATAAGATCGCAGTAACTAACGGAGAAGCTTGGGAGTACTTAATGGCCTGGTTAATTTCGTTAGCAAAATCCGAAGGTCTAAGTGCTGCCCAACTTAAAGCTGACAGATATTTACGAGAGCCTGATTGCACAGCTGACGACCGACAAAGAATTTTATCCACCTTATCATTTCTATATATCGACGAACAGGAATATCCTACAGCCCTATCTATTGTAAATATAATGGAAGATGAATTTCCAAATCAAATATCTATCATAGCAGATAAGGCTTCGATTTTAGAGAAAATCGGTTCGAAAGAACAATACGAAGAATATTTAGGCAAGCTTTTAGACTTATCACAGAATGGCTTTAACACTTATGATAAAAAAGACCTGTGTATAGTCGCAAACTATTTAATGAGGGCGGGAAAGTTCAATGAAGCGGCAATAATATTCCAATCATTTGTAGAAATAAAGCGCGACCATTACCTAACCATGCAATTAGCCGAATGCTATCATAAATCGGGCAATAAAGAAAAGGCATTAGCGATTTATGAAACACTGAGGGATAATAACGGTGTTGGAAAATACACCCTTAATGAAGCTGAAATATACTACTTCTATCATGACTATGCCAAGACTTTAGAAGTAATGTCGCTGTACAATGAAAAGTTCCCAGAGGATCAACGCACGCGAATTAACCTCATCGGCCTGAACATTAAGCTTAAGCACATTCCTGCAGCTATGCAGTTACTTGAAAAGGGTTTTCCGATAAAGGATATGCCCGTTACCGAGATAAAAGTTCTTGCAGAGATAATGATCAAGCTTGGCTTGTATGTTCGGGGCTTAGATATATTATACGATTACCGTCGACTGTACCCAAGCGCGAAAATAAATAGCTGCTACATGAGCTATTGTTTATATGACCCAACCAACCGGGAGCAAGTTGAAGCTAAAAACGAGGTAGAAGTTGACTGCGTAGTAAAACTGGAAAGCAAAGGTTCAACTTTTCATTATGTAGTAGAAGACAAACCGGCAAATGAAGTCAATCATAGTAAAGGCGAAATAAATCTTAGCGATCCAATTTACCTTGCCATGGCAGGAAAAACTGTTGGTGCCAAAGTCAATCTTGGTAGTGGTAAAAGTGCGAGAGAATGGACAATCAACGAGATATTTCCAAAATATCGTTATGCATTTCATTCTGCAATGAATGAAAACCAAACTATTTTCTCAACTGAGACCGATAGCTTTTCCGGCTATATAGCAGATATCAAGGAGCTTGATGACCTTATTGGGGAGCAAATTAAAAACCAACAGAAACTAGATGATTTTTCTCGCGAACACGAAGAAAATTACGTCAATTACCAATTACCTCTGTCTGCCTTCGCTTCTTTTAGAAATAAAAACACGATTGAACTTTACGAGTATTTCATGCACAAATCCGGTATTAAATACAGTGTCGGAAACGTCGGCGAATACACAAAGGCAATCAGTTTTTTTAATGAATCACCATACGTCGTAGCGGATATTACAACACTGCTAACGTTGTATTTTATCGGTTTTGATGCGAAAAGACTCATCCCATCAATAGAAATAGTTACCTCATACCCAACAATCGATTTAATCAACGAGCTTTATTTTAAACGAGAATCATCAAGTAAAGCTGACCATATGTCGATTTTCGAGGAGAATGGCGAGCGGGTAAGGATGATCGTTACTGCTGAAAGCAAGATAATTGAGTTTGAAAGGCTGTCTAGCTTCAAGCAGTGGGTAGAAAACAACGCAAGACCCTTGCCTTGTAAACTGCTATTGAAATTTGACGACGAGAAAAATGATAAATTTAAAAGTGTGCTTGGCTCCGATGTTTTTGAAGTGGCTTTATTGGGTCAAGAATACAATGCGCCTTTTTTATATGATGATGCAGCGGGAAGAAGAATTATCGGCGAGGAATATCGTTTTGAAGGCGCCTGGACGCAACCATTTTTAAAATGGCTCGAATTAAAGGGGCTGATAACGTCTGAAGATTATATTTCATTTTTAGTCAAATTGTGTTCCTTAAAGTTTACACACACAGGAATTAATACCCAAGACATCCTAAACGTCATTAAAATTGACGAAGGTAAGCTATCTGATAATTTAGAACTCATAGTATCGATCCTCAACGGACAGAATAGCGATGACAGATCGATTTTTATCGCATTTGGTGCAATTGCGGAAATATGGAATCTAGCAATTACTGAGAAAAGGAAAGACGAACTCTCTTACTTTATTTTAATGACTTTCATGATAGGTCGACCCCTATCTCCTTTAATGGAGATGCTGCCACTTCATGTAGACTATTTTATCAAAGATTTTCAAACCGGCAAAAAGATGCAAAAAATCATAACAAGATTACGCAAGGACTTTGGGTATAAATCAAAGCTGTGGAAGTGATATAGGCTAAATTTTGTTTGGTAATATAACGCATTCGCTTTGATTGATTTTTAATTGTATAAAACAATTAATGGTGGCAGAAAATATGCCTCAAGCTTCTAAATTAGAGGCAAGATGACAGGATTCTACACTGTACAAAGTACACTAACTGACAGACAATCAGACAAAAGCCTATCGTCTTTTTAGTTTTTTGGCAAGATTTCAGCTTGGTACGCTACTTGAAAGATATCTTTCAGCATCGCCATTAATGAGGAAAAACGGCGAGCTGAAAGAATTTCTGATGTATTTTATTTTAGTCGATCAAATATAATATAAGTTCTTTTAACACAAAGACCTCGTGTAGCCGTTCAAAAATGGCTTTTAACACTGTATTATATGGCAAATTTTACTGCTCAAAGCTTAAAATTCCCAGGTTATAAGCATACCGCTCTGCCTGATGATGATCCAAGAACAACAGGAAAGCCCGATAGCACACTTTTGAATAAAGGCGAATCTTATGAGATGGTCTATTTTATAAATAGATACATGACTAAGAAAAGATGGACCTTACGCGATACGTTTCAACGAATCGAGACATTTATAAAGACAGATGCTAATGTGCACAAATCGCATGCTTTTTGGACAAGTGAATTAGACAGGAGATTTTCTGCTTAATTTAAAGTGGATGCCTTAGGGCATCCACTTTTTTACATTAATTAAAATTAGTGACAGGCGATTAAAATGGGCCTGTTGTCAATATGAGCGAGCAAGTAAATTGTCCCTTTTGTAACCAAATTGGTGAAAAGTCTAAAGACCACATATTCCAGCAATTTTTCGGTGGACATCAAACTACGCCTGTATGTAAAAAATGTAATAATTTTTTTGGGCATGCTTTCGAAGGTAAATTTGCAAATAGTTTCTCGCCATTTATGGTGACGCTCGGCGTTGCGGGAATTCCACCTAAAAATGAGACCACTTGGCGTAATGCCGTGATTGATCAGACCTCAGGAGTTAAGTACGACCTTAATTCAAAAGGTGAATTCACGCCCCAAACCAAAGCCTTTTATGAAGACGGTAAACTCAAAGGTATTATTACTAGTGCAGCGCAAGCAAAGCAAAAGCAAAAAGAACTGGAAGCAAAATATCCGGATTCAAAATTTCTTTTGACAGAGAATACGCGTTTAGATTGGAAGCCGGAGTTAAATTTCAGCATACCGTTTAATTCAAACGTTAGAAGGCTTAGTATCAAGATGAGTGTAGCACTGGGTTCTTACCTCGGTTTTAATAACCTAATGGATGAAAATTCTCGAAACTATCTACTTAATGAAAACTTTGAAGAGGAAAATCCTGTGCGATTGGCAACGAATGGCTATCCTGCCTTAGACGAAATGCGGCCATCGCTTTCACACCTTATCTATGTCGAAGGTGATAAGCAGTTAAGGGTGTGTTACTCTTTAGTGCAATTATACGGAGTATTTCAAATGTGTTGCCTCCTAAATAAGAATTACGACGGTGAAAATTTTGCAGCCATAGGCGTACATGACATAGTGACTCATGAAGAAACATTTCAGGAAATATCACCACTTCAACTCGCCTTTCCGCAACAACATTTATCACAACACGAGTATAACGAGAATGTCCATTCAATATTTGACAAGCTTATGCTTGAATTAGATAATAGGCTAGGAAGCACTAATTTATTTTTAAAAATTACCAATATTCCACCCAAAGACAATACTTCGATTACATGGAACGGGGAAATAACATTCAATCCAAAATAAAAGACCTTCTTGCGCAACTGTATGAAGAAGGCACAGTTTTGCAAAATCATCAGCAAATAGGTCGCAATTCGCAGAAATTCCACAAATTCGATTTTGTGATTAAGGACAATAACGTTCTAGGGTTGCCTTTATTTATTGTAGTAAACGTCCCAGCTAAGCCAATTAGCGTAAAAATAATTGATAATTTTTTTGATGAATTAAAGGATGTACAGGCTACTAAGGGTGTATTAATCAGTCAAACGACTTTTACCGAACAATTATTTAATTACGCAAAAAAGAAAAATATTGAGCTAAGTACGGTTACTCATCTTAATCAAAAGAATTGGGATGAAGGTCTCAAAATACCTATGGTTTACATTGATAATCGATGGGATCTTCATGCAACATTATCTGGTACAATCCCAGGGCATCTTCAAGCCTATGCGCCAACCCATCCTAGAGAATTCATATTGTCATTTGACAAGATAAACCAAGTCACGCTTCAAGAACATTTTATTAACCTTTGGAACCGGAACGTGCTTAATAACAAACCCAATAAATTCCACAACTATCCGATAAAAGGTTTATTTGTTTTCATTCAAGGCGATTGGTACCCACTTGATGAACTTGTGCTCCAATATCAACACGTAAAAACTGGATTAATTAAATACGTTAAACCTAAAGAATTCGTTGAAATAAGCCAAATTAGTGCAACGGGTGTAAATTTCGCCGTTGAAGATAGTTTTGACATTAAAGATGGAAGCTGGCAGGAATTTAAGCATGTTGACGTTGCCAATCATTTCTTTCCTGGTCTTCATATCGTTGTGCAAGCAAATGAGAAATTAACGCCAGAATTGCTTCAATATTCTTAAATTATATGGCTTGCTCATTGCATTTGCAATTTTCAAACCTAACTAGCATAACCCACAACTACTAGAGGCTTTTGTATATTTAACGGATCAGGTTATTGATTCAAGATACGAAGAATTAGAAACCGGCGACACCGTTTTGATTTTATTTTTACCTTTTGAATCTCTCTGGCACAAGTGAATCAATGTACGCTTTGTATTCAGGATTGAAATTCATTTTTATTTGTACGTTGCTCATCGCTCTAACAACGTCCTCACTAAATAGCCGAACAAGAACCTTAACCTTCTTGGCCATTTCAGGATCTTTTGAAGTAACTCACATAACATTACCCTTTATCTCAGTTGTGTAATGTATATCTTCTGGTGCAATTGTTTGTTCGTCTATCATCTGTTACTACTGTCTTTAGGTTTAAAATTAAATCTATTGTTCTTGGGTACCTGAATATAATTATCCGGGTTAAGTTCTTCCGAATAATCGAGTACGACATCGTATATACCTTCTGCCACACCTTCAAGCATAATAACGTCTAAGTTTGTGCGTAAAAAATCTTCTAGTAACGCTAAAAAACAAAGCCCCGACACTCTCGCAGCATCGGGGCTTTAACCTAAACCTTATCACAATAGTGGCGGACGCCACCAGTAATAGAACTTCTAAGTTACGTTTTAAATCACATGCATTCCCTATGCTTAGTCATTTTTAATGTGCCTTGCAAACCAATGCAAGTTTCTCTCGATCACGACACGGTTGTCGTAAACATCCCTGCCCTCAACTTTTAAATGCAGCAACGATAATTCCTTCCGGTAAAACACGATTTGTTCATCCGTATAGCTTTCATCAAATTCTTTTGAAAAAACATCTAAATAACTGCCAGGGATGACAATCTTTTGATTTGTAGGTCTGATTTCAATGTGATCGTATGATTTAGGATCAATTTCTAAACAGTCCTGAATACTATTGTATTCTTGCCCGTTTTTATAGAAAGTGAGCTTTTCTACAATCATAGGACCAACACCATTATTCTGAACATGAATAAATAATACCCTGTCCTTGTCCACCACATCTATTTGCGGCAGCGGCGTAACTGATTTTACATTATGCACCCGTTGAATGTGCGCTTGATAAATTGTTGTGAGTACAGCAGTAACTGAGAGTATAATAGTGAGAGAAACGGCAATGTCCAAGAAACACCATCCTGAGAAGGTTGTATTTTACGATGGCATTATTACACATTTTTGCAGTAATTGCAATCGTTCGATAGCTTGCAGCTCGTAATATTTAGGTATAAAACGATGGTACAAACTGCATTGTGGATCTTTATCTTTAATACGATAAACTGGGCAACCACTTGTACAAACGGAACGATATCGGCACTGTTTACAGTCTTCCGATTTTTTATCCTCCAAGTGTTCTCCTGATTCAATCATTTCTACAAGGTCTAAGCCCGCACTAAAAATTGATGTTTCAGCATTTGCTTCTTTGCCAAATTGAACATGGCAATATTTAAATGAGCCATCAACATATATCGCTCCGCCAGAGAAACCTGAAGCACAAGTTTGAAAACCCAAATCGTTTGGCTTTAGATCACAAAACTGGTAGCGCTTAGAAAACTGCCACCCTTCGGTAATTGCCTCTTGCATAATAGCATAGGAAGCCAACAGGTTTTCTTCTAACAATTCGCCATGTATCGCTTCGCCTTTAACGATTGAGTAGCGAAACGGTATATCCAAATCGATTAGATACTTGGTGAGTTCAGGCAACCCAATAAGGTTAAAATTATTGACCACAGTATTTACACTTACTGCGATATCTTCTGCAATGAGCGTCCGTAAATTACTGTCGACAATTTCAAATGTACCCGAACCCGACCTGAATTGCCTTGTCGCATCATGTACCTCTGCTATGCCATCTAAGGACACGCCAAAGCTAACTTTGTATTGTTTGGCAAACGATATGATTTCAGCGTTAAGGAGAGTTAGATTGGTGATGAATGCGATATCAAGTTTACAGCCAACTTGTGCTAAAGCTTGAAAAGCTTCCGGTATAAATGCTTTCCACGAACTAAATTGGCTTAATGGCTCACCACCGGCAAGACGTAGTTTAATATTCTTGATATTGTGCTTTGTAGCAGCTTCAACCAATTTGTATATCAATTGGTTCCTTACAATTGCCATCATCCCCTTGCCGGTGTTTAGCGTAGAAATATAGCAGTAATTGCAGCCCAGGTTGCAGGCGTTGGTCGTATGTATCCAAAAATTCAGGGATTGCGGCTTTTCAGGACGTTGAGGTACGCCAAAGCCGTTGTCGAACCTAACAAGTTCGGTTTTACTAAGTAAGGTAAAGAAACGTTCAAGTACCGCCTCTTGTATCTCTAATCGACCGGCAATTTCACGGAGGCTATCCGTTCCATTAACTGAGTTTAGAATGTTGAATTGGGCTTTGTTCAGTACCCGAAAAGAATTCGGGTACGAACAATTTACAGCATAGGCATGATCTGCGTCTATAAGTTTACAAAGCAGTCCTGGTGCCTTTTGTGGAATTAAGCCCGACTTCATAACTCACGAAGTTTAGTTCGAGCAATCGCAATCTGTTTTTGCAGATTGGTTTACAGTGTAACCATCTTCAAGAGCTGCCGCCAATGTCGCAACATCATCAAATAGGATGTCGTTTTCGGTTGTGTTTGCCATAGCGTTAATGTTTAATTACTGAATTAATTTGTTACCCAAATATAATAAAATGAATCCAAAATTAGTACTGTAGTACTAATTTTTATTTGCGGCGGTATCTGATTTTTGAACATGGCAGATGGTTCAGGAAACGAGATAAAAGAATTCGGACAAAAGCTGCGTGATATTCGAAAGAGCCAAAATTATTCAATGGAGGAATTGGCGAATATGGCAGAGCTCGAACCTGTTCAAGTCCATCGCATCGAAACTGGCAAAACCAATCCCAAACTCTCTACCGTGTATGCGCTTGCGAAAGCTTTAAACGTAAGCCCTAAAGAATTCTTTTAAGAGTTTGTCGCCCCTTTGGCATTTGTTATTTTTCCACAACAATGCTAATTTATTTAGCAAATCGACGCGCTTTTATAAATTTGTTCCATACTTAAAAAACATGGCGGCTAAAACAAAGCGATATTTCAGCGATCTTGATAAAAAGGAATTGCTAAGCAATTTAAAAACATCTAGAAGCGCCTGTATTAGGGCATGCGCTAAAGCACCAATTCAGAGCGAGGTTTATAAAGGCGTTACGAAATTTCTCGGTGATATCGATGCAATGGCAGAATGCCTGACAGGCGACAGAAAACATTTGCATGAAAAACCGCACTCTACGTAGTTTACCTAACAGATTATTTCTTATTCAGTTCCTCGTACAAGTGGGTGACTTTTCGGTGTAGCATGACGATTTCCTCGTCACGTATGGCAAGTTGTTTTTGCGCCACTAAAATTGCGTCATTATCAGAATTTTTAGGTTGTGAACCTAAAAGGATTAAAACATCTATCTCTAAAACCTCTGCAATTTGGTGAACACGGGAAAGGTTTACATCCGTAACCCCTGATTCAATTTTCGAAATCGCCGGAATAGAAACACCGAGGCGTTTGGCAAGCTCTGCTTGGGTAATTTTTCTTTCTGTGCGTGTATCTCGGATAAGTTGCCCGACAGTTTTCAGGATGCTATTTTGTATTGGCGGTATCATAAGTTTAACAGGAACGCCTAAAATACAACAATGGGAAATATTAGCTACATTTGCTTAATGGCAAAATGGTTACGTGGTTTATTTTTACTGACAGGGTTCTGCCTGTTGTTGGTTCATAACCTCATTTCGCATGCCCATGATGCTAACCATTATACAGTATCTCACATTGAAGAGCACCATGAAGAGGCATTAGAGCATGCCCAAATCGCCCACCATTTTTTTCAGGACCATCAGGAAAACGTATTCAAGGGGCATTTACTATTGTTTTTGACTCTTCAACCATCTTGGATAGCAGTCGATCATCAGATTAATCTACTTCAGAAGACTTTTGTTCCTTTCAAAAGCCTATTACGGCAGCAACGAAGTTTGGACCAGCCAATACTTCGAGGCCCACCAGCAACCTGCTAACACATATTTCCACGTCTTTAGAAGTTGTAAGCGTCTTTCAATCTAGTACTATTTGCTTGATTTAGATCGGCATTAGGGTTTGCATTGTATTTATCATTGTACACCTAGTGAATTTTACCAGGTAACAGAGTAGCAGCTACAGGCTTTCTTATTGTGG
This sequence comes from Mucilaginibacter pedocola, assembly GCF_002013915.1. GTDB lineage: Bacteria > Bacteroidota > Bacteroidia > Sphingobacteriales > Sphingobacteriaceae > Mucilaginibacter > Mucilaginibacter pedocola. Next base: position 212,082 of record NZ_MBTF01000036.1, on the reverse strand, counting down.
CGATATAAGCCCCCCGATTTTCTCCTATCCACCCCAAAATTGGGCTCATCATCAGACAATACCAATCAAAAATGAAAGGCGATCTGCAATTATTAGAGCATTTATTAATTAACGCCAACCGTACAGAAGCATTTGAAATGCTTATTCATTCGTACGGTGAACCGATCTATAGTTTTTTTAGACACATGGGATTAACCCATGACGATTCCGATGAATTGTCGTGTAAACTCTTTATAGGGTTTTGGCGCGACATCCCAACCCTGAAAAGCAGCGATAGCCTAACTGTATTAATTTTCCGAATGGCTTACAAATTATGGAGCGATCTATCAAAACGCGATACAGGCAATGACAAAAACACATTGCAAGAGTTTGAGAGAGCAATATTCTATTTAAAATATTCACAAGGGTTCACTTCACGAGAAATCTCCTGCATTACCAAGCTATCTCTCGCAGAGGTTACCTGTTTGGCTGCAGCTCTATCCATTGAAAACTAACAAAAACGGCACACTAAAACTCAAATTCTATGAATAACTATTTTATTACCGATTATCCATTCTCCATCAATCAACGGAAAAACTCCCCATTAATCAATTTTGTGAACAAGGGCTTACGGTTTTTGAAAACGGGTTACCAGGTGGGGCAACTTGACACGAGCCTCGACATGAGCACTGTTGAACAACGGATCAACTACTACCATCTACTTGAAGAAGTGATTGCCTATAATGTTCCTGGCGACGTAGTTGAATTGGGCACTTTTACCGGACAATGCGCCGCTCTATTTCAAAAGGTGATCGAGTTAACCGGATCAGATAAAAAGCTGCATGTATACGATACCTTTGCAACACCCTTTACTTTCAAAGGAAATGTAGAGCATGAACTAATGCGTAATTTCGATACAGCCGGATTAAAACAGCCGGTCGTACATAAAGGCTTGTTTAACGAAACTCTACCTGAAGGCCTACCCGAAAAAGTAGCGTTTGCTCATATAGACTGCGGTTTTGGTGGCGATCCACAGGAACACAAAAAAGTCATGCTATATTGTTTTGAACAGTTATATCCGAAACTTACAAAAGGTGCGGTGTGCATATTAATGGATTACAACGATCCTAAAGAAAATGGGAAAACACTCGATATAAACCCAGGCGTTAAACTTGCTTTCGACGAGTTTTTTGCGGGCAAACCCGAAAAGATAGTTTGCCTTTACGGCAACCAATATCAACATGCGTTTTTCAGAAAGCAATAAAGTAGTTATTGCTGCGATGGCAAAGCAAAGCTTCAGTCAGATTCATTATCCTGAACTTTTGCTTTCCATCGTTTGTACCATGGCTGGTGATGTAGCGAGAGCAAAAAATATAACATGCCTGTGGTTCCAACGGCAATTATAAATTCGTTTAGGCCAATGGTGACACCAACGGCAGCTGTACACCAAACGGTAGCTGCGGTTGTTAATCCGAATGATGTTTTACCGCCGGGATCTCTTGAAATGATGCCTGCACCTAAGAAACCGATGCCCACAACGATATTTGCAACAATGCGCGACGCTGCTGCGGTATCGCCAAGGTGAGCCGCCAATGAAGTGAAAATTGCCGCACCTACACATACAGCAGCATAAGTTCTAATACCAGCGTCACGGCCATGTTTTTCACGGTCGTAACCGATGGCAGCGCCTAACAGCAACGCTATGATAATTTTTCCAAGTATGATTAATTCGGCCTCGTATGTCATTTATTTGTTAAATGCGGTAAAATTAGTAACAACTGGTTTCACTTTTTATCTATAAACAAATAATTATCGCGGTTGTTAGGCTTTGATAATGTAGCAACTGATAAATAAGCAGTTTTATAATCGTTTATGAATTAATATCTTTGCAATCGAAATGAAGTGGATTTGTTTTCTTCTTGCGCTATTTTTTATTTGCCTGGACATGGAACCATGCAAAGACGGCGTAAGTTTGCCTAACACTTCCGGCATGAGCATCGTTAAAACTCATCAAGATCACCAAAGCACGCAGGATCAATGCCCGCCCCTTTGTCATTGCGGATGCTGTAACATGCAAGTGGTCATCGCATCGAAACTAATCATAAGCCCGGTGACGGTTAAACTAGCCGAGATGCGCGCATCGTTTCTTCCTGAAAGCCCGGTTACACGCCCTTCTAATATTTGGCAACCGCCCAAGCTAAACGCATAACTATTCCAGTATTGCCGCTATTGTCGTAAACGACAACACTCCAGCGGCTGGTTTATTATTTCACTATTTCTTGTTTTGGTATGGCAAAGTACAGGTCAACACCTGCTAAGCATACCCCTGTAAAACGCAAGCGAACGCCAAAAAAACCGCTATGGATGCGGGTCATTCGCCTGATTGCACTGCTCATTGTAACCCTTACTTTGTTATTGGGGATCGTTAGCATCTTACAGAGGTACGGTCATATCTTATCCAAGCATTAAAATAAGTTATGCTTAATAAGATCATTCACTTTTCGATTAATAATAAATTGGTGATTGGACTTTTTACCCTTGGGCTGATTGCCTGGGGTGTCTGGTCACTTAAAAAACTGCCCATTGATGCAGTTCCTGATATAACCAATAATCAGGTTCAAGTAATCACTTTAAGCCCCTCGTTAGCAACGCAGGAGGTTGAAAGGCTGATTTCATATCCGGTTGAGCAAACCATGGCAACTATTCCAGAGATTGAGCAAGTACGTTCGATCTCACGCTTCGGATTATCGGTTGTTACGATTGTTTTTCATGACAACGTTGATATTTATTGGGCGCGTCAGCAAGTCAATGAAAAGCTGTCAGAAGCAAAAAACAACATTCCGGCTGGGTTAGGTAATCCAGAGATATCACCAATATCTACAGGTTTAGGAGAAATCTACCAATATGTGATCCACCCTAAGCCTGGTTATGAAAGTAAGTTCAACGCCCGGGAGCTGCGCAGTATTCAAGACTGGATTGTACGCAGGCAATTACTAGGAACTGCGGGCATTGCCGAGGTAAACAGTTTCGGCGGCTTGCTAAAACAGTATGAGATCGCGCTCGATCCTGACAAACTGCGAAGCTTCAATTTAAGCATCAACAACATATTTGATGCTCTTGAACAAAATAACCAAAACACCGGTGGTGCTTATATCGATAAAAAGCCGAACGCTTATTTTATCCGAAGCGAGGGCTTGGTAGGTTCGACGGAAGATATTGGCAAAATCGTTGTTAAAAACAATACCGATGGCACACCTGTGCTCATCAGAGATATTGCCAGCGTGAATATTGGTAATTCTATACGCTATGGCGCCCTCACCCGTGCTTCTAAAGAGAACAGCGGCGAAGCAGTTGGTGGTATCGTTATGATGCTCAAAGGTGCCAATGCTAATAATGTGGTTAAAGCGGTAAAAGAAAAGATCACCCGCATCAATAAAACCTTGCCACAAGGTGTGGTTGTGGAGGCGTTTCTTGACCGCAGTGCGCTTGTAGGCCGTGCGATTGGCACTGTCGAAAAAAACCTTATTGAAGGTGCCCTGATCGTAATTTTCGTACTCGTTATCTTTTTAGGTAATCTAAGAGCTGGCCTTGTTGTGGCATCGGTTATTCCGCTGGCTATGCTTTTTGCGATCTGCCTGATGAATTTATTTGGCGTATCGGGCAACTTAATGAGCCTGGGCGCTATTGATTTTGGATTGATCGTCGATGGTGCGGTGATTATCGTCGAGGCCACTATGCATATCCTATATGCTAAACAGCTGTCAAAATCATATACTCAAGAGGAAATGAACTCCCAGGTGGAAGAGTCCGCCGTTCGCATGATGAGCGCCGCTGCATTCGGACAAATCATAATCCTCATTGTTTATTTCCCTATACTGGCACTGGTAGGTATCGAGGGTAAAATGTTCCGGCCAATGGCTGAAACAGTAGCGTTTGCCATTATTGGCGCATTCCTGCTTTCGCTTACATACGTGCCGATGGTCTCATCATTATTTCTGAGCAAAAAGCCTAAAAACGGCAAAAACTTCTCTGATAAAATGATGGATGCAATACACCGGCGTTATGAGCCCATGATAAAAGGGGCACTCAATCACCGTATGCCCATTATCGTTATCTCGGTTATATTGCTGATCGTCGCAGTATTTACTTTCACCCGTATGGGCGGCGAGTTCATCCCTACCCTCGAAGAAGGCGATTTTGCTGTAGAGACGCGGTTGCTAACAGGCAGCTCCCTATCGCAAACTATCGATAAGGTAAACCAGGCATCGCAAATACTGGTAAAAAAATTCCCTGAAGTTAAAGAGGTGATCGGTAAGATCGGCGCTGCCGAAATACCTACCGACCCCATGCCGATGGATGCCTGCGATCTGACAGTTATCCTTAAGGATAAAAAAGAATGGACGACAACAACGGATCGAGAAGAATTGGCGAACCTTATGGCTAAAGAACTCGAAAATGTTCCAGGTGTCACTTTCGGTTTTTCACAACCCATTCAGCTTCGCTCGAATGAATTGATCTCAGGCGTTCGGCAAGATATCGGTATCAAGATATTTGGAGATGATCTTCAAACCTTGGCTGACCTGTCGCAAAAGGTGGGTAAAATCGTTAGTTCTGTACAGGGTGCTAAAGATCTTTATATCGAACAGGCGACCGGCCTGCCCCAAATCGTCGTAGATATTGACCGCGATAAAGTGGCTCAATACGGGCTAAGCGTTGCAACCCTCAACATGGCGATCAACGCAGCATTTGCCGGACAATCTGCAGGATTGGTGTATGAGGGCGAAAGGCGATATGATATGGTAGTACGGCTATCCAATCAAAATCGTCAGAATATCGATGATGTAAAAAATCTATACGTCACTGCGCCAAACGGCAATCAGGTGCCTTTAGAACAATTAGCAGATGTACGCTTCCAAATCGGCCCTAATCAGATACAGAGAGAAGATACCAAACGCCGTATCGTTGTTGGTTTAAATGTACGTGGCCGCGATATACAATCTGTTGTAACTGAGATACAGCAAAAAATTGTAGAACAGGTAAAAATGCCCGCAGGGTACTATGTGACCTACGGGGGGCAGTTTGAAAACCTGAAAGAAGCTACAGCCCGGCTATCGGTAGCAGTGCCTGTCGCTCTCCTGTTGATCCTGTTGCTACTTTATTTCTCCTTTGGTTCGATTAAGCAATCCATTCTTATTTTTTCCGCTATACCAATGGCAGCTATCGGCGGCGTATTTGCTTTACTCTTGCGCGGTATGCCTTTCAGCATCTCGGCAGGCGTTGGTTTTATTGCCTTATTCGGAGTTGCTGTATTGAACGGCATTGTACTCATTACTGAATTTAACAGGCTTAAAAAAGGTGGGCTTACCGATCTTAAGAAGATCGTTTTTGAAGGCACGCAAGAGAGGCTTAGGCCGGTATTGATGACCGCAACGGTTGCATCGCTCGGTTTTATGCCGATGGCAATTTCATCTGCCGCAGGTGCTGAAGTACAAAAACCGCTCGCTACAGTTGTTATTGGCGGCCTTATCACTTCCACTATTCTCACTTTAATTGTATTACCTGTGTTATACACCTATTTTGAAAATTTCAGCTTTGGGCGTAAAGGCGGCAAAGTTGCCAAAATAGCCCCTTTATTATTGCTGTTTTTTGTTTTCGGTATATCGGAAACAAAAGCACAAACCCCAGGTACGCAGCGATTGACTTTGAACAAGGCTATAACAACCGCTGTTGCAAATAACTTTGCTATAAAATCTTCACAACTGGAGATTAACCAGCAAAGCGTACTAAAAGGCAGTGCGTTTGACCTTGGCAAAACGAACTTTAATTTACAGTATGGGCAGTTTAATAGCGCTAAACGCGATAATAATATCTCCGTTCAACAAAGCATCCCGTTTCCCGGCTTAATCAGTAGCCAACGAAAGGTGTATGAAGCGCAAGAGCAGAACGCACGCATAGGGCTTAATATCACACGGTCGCAGTTGCAATACCAGGTAAGGCAAGCTTACGGGCAACTCGCTTACTTCACTGCTTTAAATGACCTCTTCCTCCGGCAGGATTCCATTTATAGTGAATTTGCGCGCGCCGCTGCGATACGCTTCAAAGCCGGCGAAAGTAATTTGTTGGAAAAGACAACCGCAGAAACACAACTGAATGAGGTACGCAACCAAAAAACAAAAAACGACGGAGACATCGCAGCAGCCAGCGCAGAAATGCAACGATTGTTGAACACAAAGGATTCTATCGCTATTGATAAAGAAGAATTTCGCAAAGCAACCTCCGAGTTCAAGCACCTGGATAGCGCGATAAACCAAAATCCACAGTTGGCTCTTCAGCGTCAGCAGATAATCTTGGCAGATCGAAACGTTGCTTTAGAAAAAGCCAAAGGCGGTCCTGATTTTTCGATCGGTTACTTCAACCAGTCAATTATGGGCAACCAAGTTGTGAATGGCCAGGACCGCAATTTTACCGGTGCCAACCGCTTTCAGGGTGTGCAGGTAGGTGTATCGATCCCGCTGTTTTTTAAACCTTATTCAACCCGCATCAAGGCAGCCAGAATTGGAAAGGAAGTGTCTGAAACGCAGCTACAGCTATACCAGCAAAACCTTTCAAGCCAATACGAGCAGGCCTATCACCAATTGCTGAAGAATGAGCGCTCATTGAATTACTATGAAACGAGCGCATTACCAAATGCGACCCTCATTCTGAGACAGGCCCAGTTGGCGTTTAGAAATGGAGAAATAAGCTATGTGGAATTTGTGCAGGCACTTAAAACTTCATCAGATATCAGGTACGGCTATCTGCAAGCAATCAATCAGTACAATCAATCTATTTACGACTTACAATTCCTTACCGGTTTATAATTATAATATGAATAAGCGATTTTTAAAAATAACTGGCATTCTACCATTTTTAATAGTGGGTATATTGCTGAGCAGTTGCGGTGGTGGCAACAAAAAAGAGGATAATACTCAATCCGATACCACAAAAAAACAAGAGCAATCTGATATTGCTGAAATTACCGAGGCTCAATATAACACGATAGGGGTAACACTTGATACCGCTGGCAAGAAGGCGCTAAGTGGCGTTTTGAAAGTTAATGGATTTATTGACGTACCGCCGCAAGATCTTGTTAGCGTAAGTACGCAGATGGGCGGCATTATACGGTCGATACCTGTGTTGCAGGGATCAAAGGTGAGCAAAGGTCAAATAATAGCGGTTCTTGAAAACCAGGACTACGTACAATTACAGCAGGATTATCTGGACAGCAAAAGCCAGCATGAATTGAACTCTGCAGAATATAAACGCCAGCAAACGCTAGCCCAGCAAAACGTTACAGCGACCAAAATACTGCAGCAAGCAAAAGCAAACTACGAAAGTTCACTGGTACGGGAAGCGGCACTTCGGCAACGGTTACGGTTAATCAATATTAATCCTGATAGATTAACGCCCTCGGGTATTGGCAGTTCCATGAATATCTACTCACCGATCAATGGCTATGTCACAAAAGTAAATACCAATGTAGGCAAGTTTGTGAACCCTAATGATATTATGTTGGAAATCGTTAACAACGGTAATCTACATGTGGAACTGAATGTTTTTGAGAGAGACGCAGAGAAAGTTAAACCCGGCCAAACCGTTAGGTTCACACTTACAAACGATTCTACTGAACGTATCTCGATTGTGTCTTTAGTAGGGCGTGAAATCAATCCTGATAAAACCATACGCATCCACAGCATCGCCAAAGGAACCTTCAATGCGCTGCCAGGCACCTATGTAAAAGCATTTATAGAAACAGGCAAAGACGATTTGACGGCATTACCGGAAAGCGCAATTGTCAACTTTGAAGGTAAAAAATATGTATTTGTCAGCGTTGGCACGATTAACGAAAAACGCAAGGACGGCCAGAATGAACCTGTTGCAGTTAAAGTATATCAATTTAAAATGGTAGAGATCTCCACAGGTGTAAGCGAAGGCGGATTTGTGGCAGTACAACTGCCGCCCACTTTGAACCCAGGTTCTAAAATCGTACTAAAAGGTGCCTATGATCTTTTAAGTAAACTGAAAAACAGCGAAGAAGAATAACCACTAAATCAATCGACCATGAAAAAGCAGGAAATGAAAAAAACTCAAACCAAAGCCAAACCCAAAGAGCTTCATAGCTCAAAAAAGGACACCGCCCAATCGGATAGCAAAAAGAAGAGTGCCGAAAATGAACACGAAGGACATGACCATGAAGAAGGTGCCGACCATGAGCATGGCGGTATTTTCGGTCCAAATACCGAACTGATATTTGCCATTATTTGCGGTGTAGCCTTAGGTACTGGCTGGGGGTTACATTTTATAAAAAACCTTCCAGATTGGGTTAGTCTTTCCTGCTATATCATTGCATACTTCTTTGGCGGATATTTCACTGCGAAGGAAGCTGTAGAAACGATCCTAAAAGGTGGTTTCGAAATTGATTTTTTGATGTTGGTTGCAGCCATCGGTGCAGCCATACTCGGCTCTTGGCTCGAAGGCGCACTGCTACTTTTCCTATTTAGCCTTGGGCACTCTTTAGAACACTATGCGATGGGGAAAGCCCGGAAATCAATTGCTGCTCTCACAGATCTAGCGCCGCCAACTGCATTGGTCATTCGTGATGGGAAACAAACCGAAGTCCGGATCGAAGAACTGCAGTTAGGTGAGATCATTGTGATAAAACCTAATACCAAAATACCAGCTGATGGCGTGGTGGTAAAAGGTGAAGGCAGCGTAAATCAGGCACCCATCACTGGTGAAAGCGTCCCTGTGGACAAACAGCCCGTTTCCGATCCTGAAAAAGATTACAGATCTGAAAAATCTATTAAAGCCGAAAACAGGGTATTTGCAGGGACCATCAATGGAGGTTCTGCTTTGGAAGTAAAAGTCATCCGTGAAGCCAAAGATTCGACCATCAGCAGGCTTGTCAAAATGGTAAATGAGGCTGAAAAACAGAAATCCCCTACTCAACTCTTTACAGATAAGTTTGAAAAATTCTTCGTACCGGCTGTATTGATCCTGGTAGCTGGACTTTGCTTTGCTTTCCTTGTTATAGACGAACCATTTAGCAAAAGCTTCTACCGCGCGATGTCAGTTTTAGTGGCTGCCAGCCCTTGTGCGTTGGCTATTAGCACTCCGAGCGCTGTGTTAAGTGGTGTCGCCCGTGCGGCAAAAGGCGGTGTGCTTATTAAAGGTGGGCGTCCGTTGGAAGACCTTGGCGAGCTCAAGGCAATTGCTTTTGATAAAACCGGAACACTTACAGAAGGAAAGCCAAAGCTTACGCAAGTTATCCCGTTGGATAAAAACACAGAACAAGAGGTATTAGAAACGGTCATTGCTGTTGAGCGTTTGAGCGATCATCCGCTTGCCCAGGCTATTGTGGTGGGTGGCATGGAACGTTTAAAGAAAAACCATAAAATCCCCGAGGCAAAAAATGTTAAAGGCATCACCGGACGCGGTGTTCAAGCGGAGATAGGCAGCGAAAAAATATTGATCGGTAACAAAGCCCTTTTTGCAAAAGGCTTACCCGATGAATTGAAAAAACAAGTAGAGGACCTTGAAAAAGCTGGCAACACGTCGATGCTCGTAAAATTAGGAAATGATTTTATAGGCATCCTCGCCTTAATGGATACCCCAAGGAAAGAAGCCAAACAGGTTATTGCTGAACTTAAAGCCCTTGGGATAAAAAAGATGGTAATGCTTACAGGCGATAATCAACAAGTTGCCGAAGCAGTTGCTAAAGAAGTAGGCGTAACTGATGCATGGGGCGATTTGATGCCTGAGGACAAAGTATCATCCGTACAAAAGCTCGACCGTTCAGAAAAGAAAGTCGCAATGGTTGGCGACGGCGTAAATGATGCCCCCGCAATGGCGAAAAGTACAGTTGGGATTGCAATGGGTGCAGCAGGATCGGATGTTGCTTTGGAAACTGCTGATATCGCGCTGATGGGCGACAAATTGGAAAGCTTACCATTTGCTATCGGTTTAAGCCGCAAATCGAGAGGGATTATTAAACAAAACCTATGCATCAGCTTGGGCATGGTGGCTGTATTGATTCCTCTTACAATTTTAGGCATCGCGTCTATTGGGCCTGCTGTGATCGCACATGAGGGTTCAACCTTATTGGTTGTTTTTAACGCCTTGCGCTTGCTTGCATACAAAAACGATAAAGCGATGAAATAATGAGCCGATTATTCCAAGAGGTTCTGTTAACCGTCATCCCTGTATTACTATTGTTATGCGGGGGAACTTTAGCGGTATTCCGTACTGCGAGTGCAGCGTTTAAAAGCATGACACTGCATTTTGCAGCAGGCGTTGTGTTTTCAGTAGTTGCTGTCGAGCTATTGCCGGACATGGTAAAACTTCACGACCCGATAACCATTGTAATTGGTTTTACAGTGGGTATTGCATCCATGTTATTAGTGAAACAGTATACCGAGAAACTGGAAAAGAAAGCTGTTACTACGCAGAGTGGGCAGAGTTTACCTTGGGCGGCACTTATCGCAATAGCCATCGATTTGCTGATCGATGGCATATTGCTCGGTATCGGTTTCGCTGCCGGTGAAAAAGAAGGTTTACTACTCGCTGTTGCATTGGCACTGGAGTGCTTCTCGCTTGGCATCGCGGTTATTACAACCCTTAGATCAAATACTAACAGCTCACTTGTATTCTATAAAGTACTTGCCGGGCTGGGAGTTATTTTCATTGTGGGGGCGGTTGCTGGCTTATTCTTATTGCACAATGCCAATGATAAAGTAATGGAGCTAATCCTTTCATTTGGTTCGGCGGCATTACTGTATTTGGTAACCGAGGAATTACTGGTGGAAGCTCACGAAGAAAAAGACTCGCCGTTGTTCACGGCGCTCTTTTTTGCGGGTTTTCTCATTTTCCTGATCCTGGGAATTATTTTATAAACGACAACAATGACGGATAACAAAGAACAGTCCGGTGACTTTACTAACCTTGATCCCAAGGTAAAACAAAAGGCATTGGAGATAGCAGCGACGCTAAATAAAGAGGATATTCCCGAAGGCAGTACTAAACTACAAGAAGCCGTCAGGCGCGCCAGGGAGTGGTTCATCAATTTGGAGGGTTAGCAATGGCAACATTGGTAATGACCCTGCAATTTTTGGCTGGCTTATGCCTCATCGTGGCCATTCATGAATTTGGGCACCTGATCGCGGCGCGCATATTCGGAATTAAGGTGAAAAAGTTTTACCTGTTTTTTGATGCGTTCGGCTTTGCGATCTACCGCAAAACAATTCGGGGAACGGAGTATGGGATCGGATGGTTGCCGCTCGGTGGTTATATCCGCATGTCTGGAATATTTTCGGAAACGGACGATGACGATACCAGTCCTTCAGGGAAACGATTTGACAAAAAGCCCGCCTGGCAAAGAATAATTGTAATGTTAAGCGGTATTATCATGAACACGCTGTTTGCCATTGTAGTGTTTACGGCACTATTCTTTTACTATGGGCGAAATCAACTAGTCGGCTTGAACGGGCCGCTCAAAATCGTACCAGGAGTTCTCGGTAAGCAGGTCGGGCTCAGGCCTGGTGACGAAGTTGCAGCGATGAATGCCGATTCAGTGTTTTATGAGGACGAAATGCTGAGCACGCACTTAATGCATGGCCACACGATATTGTCTGTCGTTCGCAAACAAGGCAAAGAGCGCGTCCATATGCACATCGCTGTTTCGCCTAAATTGATGCAGCTAGTTGCAAACAGAGGTTTAACCCAGTTCTTCTCCATACAGGCTGGTTTTAAAATCGACTCAGTTTATACCAACATCGACCCAAGAAATGATAAAGACTTCAGCAAAGCAAATATTGTAGCCCTCAATGGCGATTCGATCCGTTCATATAATGAATTCGTCATCAAGCTTAAGGAAAACAAAAAACGCCAATTATACCTCACAGTTATTCATGAAGGAAAAACCAGTACAATGCTGGCTCATACGGATAAGGACGGGCATATCGGGTTTAGCCTCGATAGTAAAATTCCCCCTGCCCAACCTGTTCGTATGTCACTTGGCGGTTCTGTGGCTTCCGGCGCTGTGCGTGTTGTTAATGCAGTGTCGGAAAATGGCAAGGGCTTAAGCGAAATAGTAACAGGACAGGTGAAAGCGACGGAAAGTTTAGCTGGGCCTATTAGGTTCGCCACATTCTTTGGAGAGCATTTTGACAGCCGCCGTTTCTGGAATTTGCTGGCCATACTATCTGTCGGCGTTGCTTTTTTTAATCTTCTTCCTATCCCTTTATTAGATGGTGGGACTGTTTTGCTATTGGCTGTAGAGGCCATACGCGGCAAACCCGTAAAACAAAACCATATCGAAGTGTTCCAGGCAAGCGGCTTTGTCTTCATGATAATTGTTGCAGCCTTTGTTTTTTACAATGACATTCAATACCTCACCCAATGACAGAATTAATTAAAAGCGCGGAGGTTTTCGTAGCCAAAATGTTAGAAAGCCAACTGCCTGCTGGCATGTGCTATCATAATATTGAACATACTCGTTTTGTAGTAGCTGCATTGACGGAGATCTGCAAGGGTGCCAACCTACCACAAACAGATAGGGATAAGTTGACGCTTGCTGGATGGTTTCACGATACTGGTTATTGCTACAGTTATATCGGGCATGAATCTATCAGCATGACCATTGCCGGTGATTTCATGAGAACACAAAACTGTAGCGATAACTTGATAAAATCTGTACGCGACTGTATTCGTGCCACACAAATGCCGCAAAACCCGAAAACGGAGTTAGAAGCAGCAATGTGTGATGCCGATATGGCACATCTTTCTTCTCCGGAATATTTCGATCACGCTGCTCTACTGCGTCAAGAATGGGCAAGCCGGCTACAAAAAACCTACACCGACGATGAATGGCAGCATTTGAATTTAAAACACATGGCGGATCACACGTACTTCACAGATTTTGCCTTGGCGAACTGGCAGGAACGCAAGCACCGCAATCTTAAAATGCTTCGCATGGCATTAAATGAATAACACTTAACAGACATCAACTTGTGAAAACAGCCAAAAATATTGCTTTCAAACTCATTTCAACTCTGAGTTTCTGCACCATACTATTGGTAGCAAGATCTCAACAAACAAGGCAGTCCGAAGATTATATGAGCATAATCAGGAAAACTGCGGACTCTCTAACAAGCCTGAAGCCTTTGGCCAATGCAAACGGATACTATTTTTTGGTTTCAAAAAGCATTTATGATAGAGCAATTTTTATTACAAAACGGGAACTACAGCTACAAGCTAAATCAACCAATGCAAAATTAGTTCAAGAGGTATTAGATGTACTGGTAGGGCTAAATAAGAGTTTAGTCAGTTCCAATATCTCGAAGGCCAACACAGCCAATCCGCCTTTATTTGTTCAAACGGTTAAAGCGTCCCTGGGAAATTTTACACGTTATAAAAAGCCGGAAAAGCTTGATCGATTAGGTGAATACCGATGGACAATGTTACAGGTATTTGAAAACTTAAATCAAATCAATGTTGGATATCAGGTTACTGGCTTGCCTTCAGAAATCAAACAACAATGTTGGCAGCGCATATTAATCCATCAAAAAATGACCAATCGGCATAAATAAAACCCAAACAAATCGTTATCGCAAAACAGGCAACCTCTTTATTTTCAGATGCAAGCAGGATAGATATCCGAAGATATTCAAGGAAAGCTAAATAAATTAATTTTATTCATATAGTTTTATTTATTAGTCTTATCTAATTTTATTTTTTAGATTTACGACATAAATGAAATTAAGACTAATTTTTCCGCTTCTGCTATTATCGGCATGCACAAAACTTCAGCCAGCTGGCCCGAAAGCCGATCAAGTACTGGATGGGCCTTTAGAGAATCTCACGCCGGAACAGCGGCTGCAGTTCTTGCGTGGCGATATTGCATTTAACGACGAAGTGTTCACAAGGGAAACAGGGCTCGGTCCGTTATTTGTTTCTACATCTTGCGGTAGTTGCCATGCCGGTGATGGCAAAGGGCACCCATTTACTACCCTCACCCGCTTTGGTCAAACCGATGTAGGCGGAAATCAATACCTGCAGTCCGGCGGGCCTCAATTACAGCACCGCGCGTTACAAGGGTTTGAACCGGAACAAATTCCGGCAGGAGCCACCTTTTCGCGTTTTATGCCACCTGCCAATACCGGCCTTGGATTACTTGATGCGGTTGCGGATTCTTCGATCCTGGCAATGGCTGACCCCATGGATAGAGACAGCGACGGCATCAGTGGCGAGGTGAGTTGGATCTCTCCAAAGAAATACAGCCAGCAACGCCCAGGTGGCATTTCACAAAACGGAAAAGTTATCGGCCGCTTCGGAAAAAAAGCCGCTGCCTATGATCTACTGCATCAAACAGCAGTGGCTTATAATGAAGATATCGGTATCACTTCGGTTTTTGAACCGATAAGCACTTATAATGGCGAAGAAGGCGACCCTGAAATAGCCAGCCAGACGGTATTAGATGTAGTATTTTACCTGAAAACGTTAAAAGCCCCCATTCAGCGCAATGCATCTACTAAAGACGTGGTGGACGGCAGAGCGCTTTTTATAAGTGCAAAATGCGGCACTTGCCATCGACCGGAACTCAAAACCGGTTATTCGCCAATCAATGCATTATCCCAGATTTCCTTTTATCCTTACACTGATCTGTTGCTGCATGATATGGGTAGTACGCTTAACGATGGCTACACCGAGGGTGGCGCCAAAACTTTCGAATGGCGCACGCCACCGCTTTGGGGGTTGGGCCTTTCTAAAAACTCACAGGGTGGCGGATATTTTCTCCTGCATGACGGACGCGCCAAAAGCATAAATGAAGCTATACTCCTGCATGGCGGAGAAGCTACACGTAGCCGGAATAATTACCAGGCCTTATCAGAAGCCGAACGAAAGAAAGTGTTAATTTTTTTAGAATCCTTGTAATACATGAACCGGCGAAATTTTCTACGGCAGAGCTGCGCATCGTGCGCTCTTGGGTTGGCAGGCTTCTCAGCTGTATTGGCTGGTTGCACTTCTAAGCGGTATATAATTGGCAACATGGTTAAAGACGGAATTTCAATCCCTTTGAACCTCTTAAACCCTGCCGACGGGCCTATGGCATACTATATTGTACGGAATGATAAGCTTCTTTTTCCTATCTGCGTATTTCATACTGATAAGAAAAACTATACTGCGCTATGGATGCAATGCGCTCATCAGGGTGCCGAATTGCAGGTTTCGGGAAATGAATTAGTTTGCCCGGCGCACGGCAGTGCATTCGACAGTAGCGGCAAAGTAACCAACGGGCCTGCGGTAAATGGCCTGCGAACCTTCCCCGTGTCGGTTCTTGGCGACGATCTTTTTATCGACTTACGCAAACGCAAAGCATGAAAAAGATATTCATTGTTATAGCCTCTTGCCTCTTTGTAAAAACGGCAGTTGCCCAGATAGACAGTTCATTGCTTCGCAGAAGCGCTATAGATACCAGTGGGCTAAAATTGAATATGGATGCCGCCTACTCACGGCCATTTTTGAGTATTGGCAAATTTCCAGTGTCATTTGGCGGGTATGCCGAAGCTAATTACCAGCATCTTGGCACTAATGGGGTAACCGAAGGGCATCAGTTTCAAATGCGGCGTTTTACTCTTTTTGTCGCTTCAACTGTTTCTGAACGTATTAAATTCCTATCAGAGGTAGAGTTTGAAGATGGTGCAAAAGAGATCAATGTTGAGTTTGCCGCGCTTGATGTTGAGCTCAATCCGCTGCTCAATCTTCGCGGAGGGATTATTTTAAACCCGATCGGTGCGTTCAATCAAAACCACGATGGGCCAAAATGGGAATTTGTCGACCGCCCCATGTCTGCAACAGAAATGCTTCCGGCTACCTGGAGCAACGTAGGGTTTGGTATATACGGTAAAACTTTTAAGGGTGATTGGGCGCTCGCATATGAAGCTTATCTCACTAATGGATTTAACGATAGGATAATTGATAATGGCGTAGGCAGAACTTCGTTGGCCGCCGCAAAGTTAGATCCCACACGCTTTGAGGAAAGTTATAACGGCATTCCTCTCATCACATTGAAAACGGCAATAAAAAAGAGAAATTTTGCCGAACTGGGGCTTTCCTACATGGGGGGTATTTACAATAAGTTTCAGGATGATGGGCTGCAATTAGATAAAAAGCGGCGCGTGGATACCTATGCATTAGATATGAACTTTACTTTGAGCAATTGGCGAACAGCCGTAAACGCAGAATGGGCATGGGTATTTGTCGATATTGCACCAACCTACACACAGCAATATGGACGGCGGCAGCAAGGTGGCTTTGTCGACATAGTGCAACCGATTTACCGAGGTAATTTTGCAGGACTGCCGAACTCTGTTATAAACCTGGCTTTAAGAGCGGAGTATGTCGATTGGAACATTGGGCGGTTCAATGAAACTAAAGGAAACATTGGTGACAACTTTTGGGGGCTGACACCTGCGATTAGCTGGCGCCCGGGAGCACAAACGGTGGTTCGTGTTAATTACAAAATAGTGCGGCAAACCGACTTGCTCGGTAATCCTCCGGCAAAAACAGGTGGATGGCAAATCGGGTTTTCGAGCTATTTTTGATAACTAGCTACATGATATAATAATCTGCCGAGTTAACTGCGGTCGCAGGTGCTGGCTGTCCTGACATTTCCATCAGGTTACGCTCAATAGTTGCTGATAAGGTAGTCATTGGCGTGTCGGTCGGTTTGTTTTCAAACGGGTCCTGCATTAAAATAGCTGTGCGCTCTATAGCAATGAATAGTACCGGGACAATCGTGGTTATAACAATCTCTATGATCCAGTGATTATCCTCCAAACCAAAAGGCAACATTGTCATTAGCACATAGATGAGAAAGTGGATAAGCATGCTGTACGAACGCGGAAGCACGGTGTTCTTGATACGCTCGCATTTACCCATGGAATCGGTCAAGCGAGCTATCGTTGCATCGATCTGCACTAATTTGTTGGCGTTCAAATTATAAGCCATGCCAATATTCGCTAATTCTTCGGCATGTTGGCTAAGGATTAAATTGGGGCGGTTATCGCTGTCTTTACCCAACTTGCTAAAAAAAGCGTTCACCTTTTCTGAAAACGATACTTTCCGAAGATTCTCCGACAGTGCATAACACCAAATAGCCTGACGACTGGCAAAACTTCTTATATATTCTTGCTTCTTCGTATCTTCAGGAATGAACAAAATAAGCTGGCGTATCAATGTACGGCTATCATTGACAATTGCCCCCCAAATAGTACGGGCTTCCCACCATCGTTCGTACGATTGGGATGTTCGAAAAGCTAGTAGCAGCGATAGCAACGTAGCTATCAACGCTGAAATGCTAAGCGGTATAGATATATCCTTAAGAAAAGCAACATGATCGAGTGAGCCGACCAGCGTTGCGTAAACAACGATGGCCAGCACGTCCCATTTTATCAAGTTTATAAAGTAATTTACGGAAATCTGTTTTTTTAACAACATGATGTAACGGTTAATTAGGACTACTATTTAACAGGTTAGCCATACCCGATCTCACATACGCTTGGTCAACTAATCAAACGCTATAAAAGATTTATGTTTTAAATAACCGATGTAATTTACTTAAAATTCCAGTACTGCATCAATAGCCTGATCCGCCTTTTTATGCGAGAAATTTGATTGATACTTCATTGTGGTAAGTATCGACTCATGGCGATACAAACCTTGCAGGACCTTAGGGTGTATTTCTTTATCTTCTGCACGCTGGGCGAATGAGTGCCGTGCTTTGTGTTGTGAGCCATTCTTGCTGCTGCCAATCATCGGCATGATCTTTTCCATCGCCTCGTTTAATCTCCTTACTGCAAAAGCGATTTTTCGTCTCAACTCAAATCTGTCATCGAGTGTTGGCAAATCCCTTAATAATGGAAACACCAAATTGTGTTTGTTATGCTCTAAATCGCCCTTACTTGACGAATATTGATCAAGTATTTCTAAGGCTTTCATCGGTACTTTAACTGTACCGTGCTCGCCATTTTTTGACATCTGATAATACAGCCGACCATTTTGAAACGCTGTCCAGGAAAGTAGCAAACAGTCGGTCACCCGCATTCCTGCGAAATAAAACTCCATGAGCCATATATTTCGCGCATCGTTATAAATAGGAGGAAATGCCGATAGGTCCAATGTTTCGAGCTTTTTGATTTCAGCTTCTTCTAAGCCGATTTTGGCTGAATCAACAAGCTTAATGGCAATCTTACCATCTGCGCCGAACGGATAGTCGTCTTGGCTGGCAATTTTCGCGGTAATCGCTCTATTGTATATTGTACGGACAACAATCAAATGATTAGTAATTGTTCTTTCACTTAGCGGCTTTATCGCGCTGTTCTCGTTGTACCGAAACTTCTTGGCCTTCTTCAAGAAAATAAGATAGCGCTGTAGAAAATCTACACTGATCTCTTTGAATGTAACCATACCCTCTTTCGCAAATTCATAAAAACGTTTAAGCCTCGCCCTGTCGGTTTTCTGCACATCATAATTGCCAAGATCTTCCTGCTCTTTTAAGTATTGGTTTGCCACCTCTGCGAAATAGATAGGCTTTTCTTCGACGGGCTTTAAACTGTGTTTCACCTCTTTGGCGGAAACGTGTGTTTTGGTTTCCAACTCTAGCGCTTTATCGTTAGCTTTGGCTAACTCGCTAAGAAGGAAATTATTTAGTCGTGAGGAATTAGGATGTGATTTTTTAACGCGTTGCGCTTTAGCATCCCACTGGCTTAAGTCGTCAAGCTTTTGACCAGTCATGATGTAAGAGGGTTTCCGATTAATCGTAATACGTACGGAGATCGGATACTTGCCGTCTTTAGACGGACGCTTCCAAATGTAGAAATCTACGGTTGCCATTTCTTAAAAAATTTAAGTTAAATGGCTGGCCAACCATGGGAGTAAAGCTACCTGTTTTGTTAAAACAATGTTTAAACAATGGGTGGTTCTATATGAAATGTGGTGATATCATCTGTTGTTAAAAACAGCTTTAAATGCCATTTTAAGCCATATTGAACCACTTAAAAACATATAGCGTAGTTTTCATAACCCTAAGGTCGGCAGTTCGATCCTGCTCCCCGCTACTCTTTGTAAATCCCATAGCTGATCAGTTATGGGATTTTTATTTGGATCACATTTTTTACTTTTACTTCAAATACGACGTCATGAAATTTCTACGAAACTTATTTGGCCAAAATAAAGATGGGCAATCGATTTATAAAGGTATGATCGAAAAAGCAGTAGATATTTATTTTTTAAACTATCAAGATCCAGACAGAATTGCAGATGAAATTGAAAAACTTACGGATAATAAAAATGATACTTTAATGCTTTACTTATTTATCCCTCATGTATTTTGTCGAATATTTCTACCCGAGATCCAATATTCTGAGTTTTATATTGTCGTAAACAAAAACGGAAAGGATAAACAATTTAACTTTTCAGACTCTATCATTTTCAATGAAATGCTTACCGTAATAAATAACAACTGGGACACTTATGTTGGCAGAGATATCATGAAAGTTTTATTTCATAGCGGTGATTTCAGGGCCGCAAATCAAATGCTGGGAAAAGGCTCAAAACTTGAAGACCTCAAAAGTATACCACCACGAATCACAGACAGAGATAGCTTTAATTAAGCGTTATGTATAATGATGCAAATTTGGCCCAACGAGATAACTCACCAATAATATAGTTCGAAATTTGCCCGGTGTGGGCTACTTACCAATCAGCCTGTTATGAGAAATCGTAACAGGCTTTTTTATTTTTGTTAAAACAATGTTTAAACGGGTCAAGCTGGAAAGTTAAACAAGCCGCTGTTAAATTGTAGCCTACCTGTTCCTATCAATACGGTACCTCCCCTATATAATTCCCACTCGGCGAATAGTTGGCTACCACATACCTGTCGCCTTTAGCTGATATAGCTACCCCAACGCCTACCTGGGTGGTGTTTTTCCAAACCATTTGGGTGTAGTGGCCGGTTGCAGAAAAATTATCCATAGATATTTTGCCGTAAGTGTATTTTTTCTTTTCCTCGTACCAAGATTCGGACGCGCTTAAATTACTGTAGTAGCTGGCTGTGCCCATAAAAAGGTTTTCGCCATACTTGGTTTGGCTGTGCTGAAAGCTATTGGTTTCGGCCAGGTGGTCGGCCCACTGCTGGGCTATTGCTGCCAATTCTTTGCTCCAGGTAAGCGGTGGGCTGCCCACCTCTTTACGCACAGCGTTATGGTGTTCTAATATCTTTTGGGCATCGGCTTCGGACATGCGCGAACCCGTTGCTTCGTTAATGCTTTGCGCTTTTGTGTAACCTGCAAATAACAACAAGCCCGCTAAGAGGTATTTTATCATAAAAATTGGTTTATAAAAGCCGGCCACACTTGCTATTGCAGTGTGGCCAGCATTGGCATTTAAATATACGTTTAAATACAGTAAAACAACCGGGTTAATTATCTCAACACCCGGTATACTGCTTCATTAATACTTAATTACAAAGTACCCGGTCTTGCGTTTCAGTTCGCCTTTTACGCGGTATTCAACCATGTAAAAATAGGTGCCTGCGGGCAGCAATACCCCGCTCTTACCAGCGTGGCCATCAAAAACCTTATTGCTGTTATCGTAGCCCGAAACTTCGTAAACACTCTTGCCATTCTTGTCCATCAGCATCACACGGTTATCGGGATAGTTCTCAATATTATCTATCCTCAACACGTCGTTTACGCCGTCGCCGTTGGGCGATAATGCAGGATTAAGTTTTGGCCCGGCCATACCAAGCTCAGGGTCGGCTTTTGCCTCCGACTGCACAACGGTTATTTTATCGGCAGTTTTAGCCGGCGATGCAGCCATAGTTGGCGGGTTGCTAACCGTTATGTTAAATGTTGCCGTGCTGCTACCGAAGTTATTGTAAGCTGAAACAGTATACGCTGTTGCTGCGGTTACGGTAGTTGGCGTGCCGGTAAAGGTACCTGTAGTAGCATTAAAGCTCAGGCCCGCCGGTAAGGCCGGTGTTGGGTTAAGTGCATAGCCTTTGGTTAGCACTTTGCGTACACGGTGGCTGCCATAATCGGCAACAAACAAGCTGCCGCCTGCATCAATGGTGAGTGCATACGGCTGGTAGAAAGTTGCTGCTGTGCCCACAGCATCTGTTGTATTAACCGATGCATTGGCCTTACCTGCAAGGGTAGATACCATACCGGTCGGCGTAATTTTACGGATAAGCGAGTTTCCATAATCGGCTACATACAGGTTGTTCAGGCGGTCAACAGCAAGGCCAACCGGGTTCAGGAACGATGCGCTGGTACTATCGCCATTGGTGGTACCACCTGTGCCGCTACCTGCGTAGGTACTAACTACGCCCGCAGGGCTTATTTTGCGTATGCGGTGCGAGCCATATTCGGAAACGTAAACCGTACCGGCGCTATCAACCGCAATGCCACGCGGATCGTTAAAGCTGGCGGCCGTGCCTACCCCATCTGCCGAACCAACCACGCCACTACCTGCCAGCGTGCTTACAATACCCGCCGGGGTTATTTTACGTATCAACCCGTTAGATGAATCGGCAACGTATAAATTGCCTGCTGCATCAATGGTTATACCTGTAGGATACGAGAATGTTGCTACCGTGCGGTTACCATTCGCAGCACCTATAGTGCCGTTACCCGCGTAGGTAGTTACCACACCGGCCGGCGTTACTTTGCGTATCAACTGGTTGTTCCTATCGGTAATAAACAAGTTATCATTTGCATCAATTGCTACGCCAACCGGGTAACTAAACCTTGCTGCCGTACCTGTAGCATTTACCGCGCCGGCCGCGCCGTTGCCTGCAAAAGTAACCACAGTACCGTCTGGGGCTATTTTGCGGATAACGTGCCCGCCAATATCAACTATAAACAAGTTGCCGGCGTGGTCAAACGCAGCGCCCGATGGATTCTTAAACTTGGCCGCGGTAGCAGCTCCGTCTGCGGAGCCCGATAACGAGCTGCCTGCATAAGTGCTTACCGTTGCAAACGCTGTAGCCGGAACAGCGCCACCTGCATTATTAGGTGCCAGCGGAGTAATGGCCACATTTTTAGTGAACATTGGCGATGCATAGCTAATAATTGGCGCAGCATTAGCATTAAAGGCATCATTAACGGTAATATCAAATACCGATGTGCTTGAACCACCCGCGTTACCTGCCAATATGGTATAAGTAGTTTTTGGCGTAACAGCAGTTGGTGTTCCGCTTATTATACCGGTAGCATAATCAAAGCTCAGGCCGGCAGGTAAAGCCGGGTTGAGATCGTACCCACTGATAGATATTTTGCGTAGGCGGGTACCGCTTTGCTCAGATACTATCAAATTACCTTTTGCGTCAAGCGCTATGCCGTATGGCGCCCTGAAGCTGGCTGCTGTGCCCACCCCGTTAATAGAAGTGCTTGCACCGCTACCCGCAAGGGTTGTAACAACGCCTGCTGCGGTTATTTTACGCACAAGCCTGTTATCGGTGTCGGCCACGTAGACGTTGCCTGCGGCATCAACTTTTAAACCGTTGGGGTTACTAAAGCTTGCTACCGTACCAATTCCGTTAGCGGCACCTGTGGCACCGCTGCCGGCCAACACCGTTACAACACCGGTTGGGCTTACTTTATATATCCGCATATTAAAGTCGGCTACATAAACGTAGTTGGCAGCATCAACAGCCACGCCAAACGGCGATTGGAAACCATTTGCAAATGTGCTTACCACGCCTGCCGGTGTAATTTTCTTAATTGTAGTGCCACCACCTTCGGCAACAAACAAGTTGCCGGCATTGTCTATAGCAACATCTGTAGGGTAATTAAGCCCGCTTGCAAATGTGCTTACTACGCCTGCCGCGGTTATTTTGCGCAGCATGTTGTTATTAGCATCGGCTACGTATATGTTCCCGCTATTATCTACCACAAGGCCCGATGGTGCGTTGAAGCTTGCGCTTGCAGCCGTACCATTAGTTGCCCCGGCCACACCCGTACCTGCAATTGTAACTACATTACCGCCCGGCGTAACTTTGCGTATTTTATTATTACCCCTATCGGCAACGTAAACATTACCATAAGTATCTGATGCCAGCCCCGCCAGTTGTTTAAACGATGCCAGCGTATCAGCCCCATCGGCAGAACCTTGGGTACTACCGCCGGCATAGTTGCTAACTAACGCGTAGGTAGATGCAGGCACCGCTCCGCCCGGGTTAGAAGGAGTTAAAGGCGAAATACCCACATTTTTGGTATACGTTTGCGATGCATAGCTAACCGCAGGCGGCAATGGCTTCACCACAGTTGGGTTATTTATGGCAATGCTAAGCGTTGTTGTGCTGCTGCCTGTTGGGCCATAGCCGGTAACCTGGTAGCTTGTAGCAGCCTGAGCCGTAACCGGCGTACCGCTAATTGTTCCGGTTGCCGAATCGAATACGAGGCCAGCAGGCAATGCAGGGGTAATTGTAAAGCCGCTTATCGCAATTTTTCTGATAAGCTGGTTATCAGTATCAGCCACATACAGGTATCCGTTATTATCAGTTGCAATACCGTATGGGTTGCCAAACAGGGCTGCCGTGCCAACGCCGTTTACTGCCCCATCTGTGCTGCTGCCGGCAATGGTAGTAACCACGCCCGCCGGTGTTACCTTCCGTATTTTCGAAACATCTATAACGTATAAATTGCCTTTTCTGTCTATACATATGCCGGTAAGGTTTGTAAAGCCGGCTGCTGTGCCGGTGCCGTCCTGCGGCGATGCTGCACCGCCTGCCAGGGTTGTTACTACGCCAGCCGAAGTAATTTTGCGCAACAAGGCACCATCGGTAACGTACACATTTTTGGCTCCGTCAACCGCTACGCCAACCGGGCTGCTGAAGCTGGCTGCAGTACCTGTACCATTGGCGCTGCCGCTTACGCCGCTGCCTGCAAATGTGCTAACCGTGCTGCCTGTGGTAATTCTACGAATTACATAATTGCCCTGGTCCGCCACAAAAATATTACCCGCCGCATCGGTTGCCACCCCTTTTGGCGAGTTAAACCTTGCGGCCGTGCCACCAGCGTTAACAAAACCGGCTGTGCTACTACCTACAAAAGTAGAAACAGCACCCTCGGGGGTAATTTTCCGGATACGTTCGTTACCGGTATCACCAATATAAATATTGCCATATACGTCCATGGTAATACCTTTTGCATTATTAAAGCTCGAAGATAGCAGCGCCCCGCCCGTAGCCCCCGCTGTGCCTCTACCTGCATAAGTGGTAACTACGCCGGCAGGTGTAATTTTTCGGATAAGGAAGTTATTCGCGTCGGTAACAAATAAGTTGCCTGCTGTATCTACCAAAAGCCCGCGTGGCCCGTTGAACGTGGCGGCCGTGCCTGTGCCATTGGTAGCGCCTGTTACACCGGCGTTTCCGGCAACTGTACTTACTTGTGCAAATACTGTGGCAGGTATGGCCCCACCGGAATTAGCAGGCACTACCGGTTCAATGGCCGAATCAACTACGAAGGTTTTATTGCCATTGTAGCTAATTGCCGGGGCTGCAGGAGCCGGCAATACGGTAATGGCAAGCGTTGCTGTTGAACTGCCGTAACCATTGTAACCAATTATGGAATAAGTGTTTGTACCTGCTGTTGTTGGTGTGCCTGTTATAACGCCTGTTGTTACCGATAAACTAAGCCCTGCAGGCAAGCTTGGCGTATACCTATACCCTGTTATTGCTATTTTACGCACCAGGTTATTGCCACTATCGGTAACATACAGGTTAGCTTTTCCGTCGAAGACCACGCCAACCGGGGTTTGAAACTGCGCCGTGCTGCCAATTGAATTTGTTATGCCCGAGGCAGCGCCACCGGCAATGGTTGTAACCTGTGCATAAATGTTAACCTTCCTTATACGGTGGTTGGTTTGGTCGGCAACATACAAGCTGCCGCCGTCATCAATAGTAAGGCCATATGGAGCATTAAAGCTTGCCGCCTCGCCTGTTCCGTTTACAGCGCCTGCAGTTCCGCTACCGGCAAAAGTGCTCACTACACCGGTTTTTAATATTTTCCGTATAACGTTGTTGGCCTGATCGGCAACGTAAACCGAACCGCTAAAGTCAACAGCCAAACCTGCAGGCTTGTTAAAGGATGCTTCGGTACCTGTACCGTTTACAAAGCCGGCAACACCGCTACCGGCCAGGGTAGTTACAACACCCAGCGGCGTTATTTTCCTGATAAGGTTATTACCCTCTTCAGCCACATAAATATTCGAGGTAACATCTGTAGCTATTGCTACCGGCGCATTAAACCTTGCTGCCGTACCGGTGGCATTTACTGCACCGGCAGTAAGGCTGCCTGCAAAAGTGGTTACTTCGCCGTCCGGGGTTATTTTGCGGATAAGGTTATTGCCTTTATCTGCTACGTATAAGTTACCCGCCGGGTCCGAAGACAGGCCAACGGGGTTGTTAAAGCTCGCCGCAGTACCTATGCCATTTGCCGAGCCTGCCACACCGCTACCGGCAAAAGTAGTAACCACGCCCGCCGGGGTGATCTTACGGATCAGGTTATTTTTTGCATCGGCTACATAAATATTAAGCGATGCATCTTTTGCCATACTTACCGGCCCATTAAAGGTAGCCGCTGCTCCGGTGCCGTTTGCTGCGCCGGCATTTGTGGCACCGGCAAAGGCCGTAGTGCTGCCATAAGTACCCGAAGGTATCGCGTCGCTGCTGTTGGATGGCAGGATGGGTGATATTGTAGTTCCGGCAGTTAAGGTTTGTGGTGTTACATAAGTAAGAGCAGGCCTTTTAATTGGCTCTACAAACACAAACCCTGCTTTAGTAACCGTTCCTGAGCCGTTTGTTACCGTTAAATCGCCCGACGCAGAGGCTGTACCCGGCACAACAACTATTTGGGTTGACGAACTAACCGTAAACGACAACACCGGCTTGCCGCCAAGCGTGACCGCCGTAGTACCTGTAAAGTTTGAGCCTTTGACAATGATAGTTGAATTGTACATGCCCGATGGAGTGAAGGATGATACAACCGGCAAAGTGGTGGATGGTACAGTAACGGTTAAAACCCCGGCAACATAGCTTATCGTATAGTTAGCTGCTGCCGCACCCGAAACGTTAATGCCATACGACCCTGCAGGGGATGAGGTTGTTGCAGCAGTAGTAACCACAGCCTGTGAAGTAAGCACAGTTTGGGTTTCGCTGTTTACAAACCCGTTATAGCTTACCGTTAAAGCAGGGTTGGCGGCACCGGCAACTTTTGTTTTGTTATCGGCAGATATGGTTAAAGCAGCTTTGCCTACAGTTAAGGTACCCGCGGTGTAGCTAATGGTGTAATTGGCAGATACCGCTCCGCTTGCGGTAATGGCGTAGGTACCTACTGCCGATGTGGCCGTTGCCGTACTGCTTACACTTGGCTGCGTTGATAAAGCAGTTTGTGTATCGCTATTTACAAAGCCCGAATAAGTCACCGTAAGTGCAGGGTTTGCTGCACCGTAGGTTTTAGTTTTATTGGCTGCGGCTATTACAAGGGCAGCACGAGTTACGGTTAACGTTTGCGTGGCGGTTGATGAACCTGAAGTTGCGGTTATGGTTGACGTGCCTACCCCTACCACATGTATTTTGCCCGAAACAATGGTTGCTACAGCAGTATTGCTGCTGGTATAGCTTATGGTACCGCTACCTGTAGCACCCGGGTCAAAATCGGCAACGCCATAGGTTTTAGATGGGATGGCAGCGAACGTTAGTGCCGAACCTGTTACGGTTAAAGTACCCGATACATAGTTGATGGTATACTTCGCTGCTGCTGCACCACTTACGGTAATTGGGTATGTACCCGCTGCCGATGCCGTGGTAGCGGTTGTAGATACCACCGGCAGTGTGCTAAGGCTTGCTTGTGTATCGCCATTTACAAAACCCGAATAGCTAACTGTTAGTGCCGGATTAGCCGCGCCTGCTGTTTTTGATTTATTGTCGGCAGTGATGGTTAATGCAGCCGGGTTAACTGTTAACGTTTGGGTAGCAGTAGATGAACCGTTGTTGGCTGTAATGGTTGATGTACCCGGGCCAACTATTCGGATATTGCCACTCACAATGGTTGCAACTGCTGTATTGCTGCTGGTGTAGATTATGGCCGATGCGCTTGTTGCACCGGGGGCAAAATCATTTGCACCATAAACCTGGGTAGCTATAGGGTTAAATGTTAGTTGTTCCGCGTTAATGGTTAGCGTGCCCTGGGTGTAAGTAATGTTATAATTATTTGATGCAGCCCCGCTCAGGGTTATAGGATAGGTACCAACTGCCGATGTAGTGGTTGCAGTAGTGCTTAAGATTGGCTGGGCCGACAGTGTTACGGCGTTGTCGCCATTAACAAAGCCTGAGTAGCTTGCTGTTAAAGCAGGGTTTGCCGAGCCGTATACCTTCGATTTATTGTCGGCAGTAATATTAAGGTTGGCCTTGCCAATAGTAAGCGTGCCGGCAACATAACTGATATTGTAATTTGCCGATGCCGCTCCCGAAACCGAAATAGGATAACTGCCCGCGCCCGAGCTCGCCAAAGCTGTTGTGCTTGCGGCAGGCAAGGTGGTTAACGAAGTTTGCGTATCGCCATTTACAAAGCCCGAATAGGCTACTGTTAATGCCGGGTTAGCCGCTCCGTACGTTTTGGTTTGATTGTTGGCCGTAATAGTTAAACTAACCTTACCAACGGTAAGCGTACCGGCAGTATAGTTAAACGTATAATTAGCCGCAGTTGCGCCCGTAGCAGTTATAGGGTAAGTACCCGCTGCCGAGGCTGCTGTTGCGGTGGTACTGATGGTTGGCTGCTGGGTTAAAACAGTTTGCGTATCGCCATTTACAAAACCCGAATAGCTTACGGTTAAAGCCGGGTTTGCAGCCCCATAGTTTTTAGATTTGTTTGCCGCTGTAATGGTAACCACAGCCGGGTTTACCACAAGAGTGCGCGCAACCGGGGTGGCAGCATCGTACCCTGTACCCGCGGCTTGCGAGGCCGTGATCACCGTATTACCCGGTCCAACTATATCTATAAGGCCCGATGGGGTTATGGTTGCAACCGCAGTATTGCTGCTGGTATAGGTAATAGGTATTGTAGTATTAGTACTGGTAGCACCCGGCGAATAATCTGCCGTACCATAGGTAACTGCCGCAAGCGGGTTAAAGGTAATGGTTTGCGCCGCATTACGGTTTATGGTTACGGTATAGGTTAACACCGTGGCCATATCCTGTGCGGTTACTACTGTTGTGATAGTATTTGCGCCAACATTTAATGGGATAGCCGCCGAGGTGGCACCACTGTTTACCGCAGTGCCATTGACCGTAACTTTTGCATTAGCGCTTGCCGTTACCAGCGATACCGTTGTTGAAGAAACAGAATTGCCCACACTAACGGTATAAGCATTGGTGGCCTGCGCAAATACAGGGCTTAAAGCACCCGCACTAACAGCCAGGCTGCTCAATTTAGCGTTTGACGATGGCGTGTAGGTTAAAGCTATGGTTTTGGTAGCCGCCAGGCTGGTAAACTGGCCATCGTTAGCGGTAAAGGTTACCGTACGGTTGGCCACATTTGGCGTAACGTTATTGGTGTTGTTATAGGTAACAGCCCTTAGCGCAGCCTGCCATTGCGCCAGTGTAGCGGTAGACGATGCCGATGTTAAGGCCAATACACCTGTGCTTGCGTTATAGCTTCCCGCAATATTACCCATGGTAGCCGCATTGGGTGTAAATGCAAGTACATCTTGCCCGGCGGTAAAATTGCCTGTTATGGCAACCGAAGCAGATGGCAGGGTAGTTTTGCTAAGGTCGGTAACGGTTGCGTTGCCATCAATGGTAACAGGTACCGGGGTAACATCGCCCATGGAAGCAAATGCTGTTACCGGGGCGGTTGTAGTAACCACCGGTGGATAAATTATGGTAATGTTTAGGTTTGCGGTACTGCTGCCACCAACATTGCTGCCGGTCATGGCATAGGTAGTTGCAGCCGATGCTGTAGTTGGCGTACCCGATACGATACCCGTTTTGCTATCGAACGATAGGCCTAACGGAAGCGGCGCATTGCTGGTATAGCCGTTTATGCTCATTTGCCTGATGGTGTTGCCGTTATCCACGATATACAGATTCCCGCTGCTACTCATTGTAACCTGGCTCAAAGCACTGAAATTTGCGGAGGTACCAACACCATCTGCCGAACTGAAATTGCCACCCGCCAGCGTAGTAACTACACCGGCCGGCGTAACTTTACGAATAATGCCATTAAATACATCGGCCAAATATAAATTACCTGCGCCATCAATGGCAATGCCACCCGGGTTATTAAAATAGGCATTAGCTCCGGTACCGTCAATATACCCGGCGGGTTCGCCACCGGCAAGGGTAGTAACCACCCCTGCCGCAGTAACTTTCCTGATGCGGCTGTTCCCGCTGTCTGATACGTACACGTTACCCGCTGCATCAACCACCAGGCCTTGTATATTATTAAAACTTGCCGCAGTACCCGTTCCGTTAACATAATCGGTATTACCGCTACCGGCAAGGGTACTTACCACGCCGGCAGTTGTAATTTTACGTATCACGGTGCCGTTATTGTCGGCAACATATAAAATACCGTTTTTATCAATAGCCATGGCACCGGGGCTAACAAAGCTTGCAACCGATGCCGATCCGTTAACTACGCCGTAGTTGCCATTACCTGTAAAAGTAGTAACCACGCCCGCCGGGGTTATTTTACGTATACGCAGGTTGCCCTGATCTGCCACGTAAATATTGCCGCTTTTATCAACAGCAATACCCTTCGGATAGCTAAATATTGCCGCTGTACCGGTAGCATTTACAAAGCCGTTAGAGCCATTGCCTGCAACTGTAGATACGAAACCAGAAGGAGTGATCTTCCTGATATAATTGTCGTTTTCAGAAGTGTAGATATTTCCATAAGCATCGGTGGCCAGGCCGGTTAGGCTGCCAAATGTGGCCTCGCCAACTTTGCCATCGTCGTGCCCGTTTGTGTTGTTGCCGGCAAGCGTAGTTACATTTGCATAAATATCTGCAGGTATAGCGCCGCCTGTGTTTGTAGGGCTCAAGTTAGTTATTGGCAAGCCCACTGCATAGGTTTGAGGTGTTGCGTAGGCTATTACCGGCGCGGCTGTTGCTGCCGGTACTGTAGCAGTGCCTGATATGGTAATGTTCACCGTGGCCGTGCTGCTTCCGCCTGCATTGTAGGCTGTTACGCCATAGTTTTTAGCTACTGTGGCAACCAGCGGTGTGCCGCTTATGGTGCCGGTAGCCCCATCAAACGCCAAACCATCAGGCAAGGTACCGGTTAGGGTATAGCCAGTGGCCGATATTACCCTCAATTGATTATTTGTATCGCCTGCATAAACATTTCCCAATGTATCAACAGCCACGCTGTAAGGGTAAGCAAATGATGCTAAAACGCCAACGCCGTTTCGCAGCCCGGGCGCATTCCTGTTACCTGCAAGCGTGGTAACTACCCCCGCTTGTGTAACCTTGCGTATCGATTGGTTATAGGTGTCGGCAACATATAAATTACCGGCTTTATCAATAGCCAGACCATGCGGGTAATAAAAACTTGCCGCTGTGCCGGTAGCGTCGGTGTAATCCATATTACCGCTGCCGGCCAAAGTTGTTACCACGCCAGCCGGCGTAATTTTGCGGATGAGCCCGTTATTGCCATCTGCAACAAAAACATTGCCCGATGCATCAACGGCTATACCCTGCGGGCTATTGAAACTCGCCGAAGTACCAGTTCCGTTAGCCGAACCCGCTACCGTATTACCTGCAAGTGTAGTTACCAGACCGGCAGGGCTAATGCGCCGTATCATGTTATTATAGCAGTCGGAAACATACAGGTTTCCGTAGCTATCAATTGCCATATTATTAGGATAATTAAAGCTTGCTTGTGTACCAGGGCCATCTGCCGCGCCTACCGCTCCGCTACCTGCAAATGTGCTTACGATACCTTCGGGGGTAATTTTGCGGATGGTGTTGCTGCGCGGGGTTGTTATGTACAAATTACCCGCAGCGTCGTAAACCATTCCTTCGGGCCCGGCAAAACTTGCTGCGTTAGCATCGCCGTTGTTCGAGCCTTCTGTACCGTCGCCGGCCAGGGTATTAATTGTTCCGTTAGGGTTTACTTTTAATATTTGATTATTGGAAGGTATGGCCACATTGCCTGCTGGGTTTATGGCTATACCTAAAATAGTGTTCGAAGGAAGCGCGCCGCCAAACGATTTTGTTTGTCCGTACACTGTAGCCGGCACCGCACCGCCCGTATTGGTTGGGCTAAGGGTAACGGCTGTACCTGCGGTGTAGTTTTGCGGCGTAGCATAGCTAATAGCCGGTGCATTAACCGGGTTTACCGGCGGCGCAATAGTACCTGTAGTAGCTATATTTACCGTAGCCGTACTGCTCCCGCCTGCATTGTAAGCTGTAACGGTATAGTTTGTAGCTGCAGATGCTGCTAATGGTGTGCCGCTTATGGAGCCTGTAGTGGCGTCGAGACTCAGGCCCGGAGGCAAAAGACCGGCAATGGTATAACCATGTATAGATACCTTGCGAATGCTATTATTATAGTCGGTAGCATAAAGTTCCCCTGAAGCACCCACGGCCACCGAAAATAAGTAGTTAAAACTCGCCGAACTACCGGTACCATTTATCCCGCCACTGGTGCCGTTACCGGCCAGTGTTGTTACAACTCCGGCCGGGGTTATCTTCCGGATAGTATTATAATCGGCAACATAAACGTTCCCTGCAGCATCAGTAGCTAAACCCGATGGCATTGCAAATGCGGCACCGGTTCCGGTGCCATCTGTGGAACCTGAACTGTATTGCGAACCCGCAAGTGTGGTTACAACAGCCGCCGGCGTAATTTTCCTGATAAGCTTATCACCGCTTTGGGATACATATAAATTCCCTGAAAGATCAATGGCGATTCCCGATGGGCCGTTGAACTTCGCATTAGTACCGGTGCCATCCTCGGATCCGTTAACGGTATTGCCCGCAAAGGTACTTACAATTCCGTCTGTACTAATTTTACGAATAATGCTATTATTCCGATCTATAACAAATAGGCTTCCGAAGGCATCAACAACAATCCCAATAGGAACATTGAACCTTGCTAAAGCAGCAGGGCCATCAACGCGGCCAGCCACCAGGTCGGCGTTGCCGGCCACTGTGGTAACCATGCCATTAGTGCCTATTTTCCTGATGAGGTTATTTCCCATATCTGCCACATAAATATTGCCGGCAGCATCAACCGCGATACCTTGCGGGCTATTAAAGCTTGATGCGGTTGCTACGCTATTGAGCGAACCCGCCTCTGCCGTGCCCGCAATAAGAGTAACCGCACCGGTTGGTGTGGCCTTAAATATTTGGTTGGCTACTATGTAATAAATATTGCCTGTGGCATCGGTAGTACTGCTGGTTGCAGTACCGCCTAATGCCGGTAAAAAATCAGCAACCCTTGCATACGCAGCAGCGGGCACTGCACCGCCGCTGTTTGTCGGGCTAAGTGTTGCAATAGGTGTACCGACGGGGTAAGTTTTGGGGCTTGCATAAGTAATTGCAGGCGGCGCAACCGGGTTTACCGGTGGTGCTATAGTACCTGTTACGGTAATATTTACAATAGCTGAACTGCTGCCTCCCGCATTGTAGGCAGTAACAACATAGCTTCCGGCCGCAGTTGCCAATATTGGCGTGCCGGTAATACTACCGGTGGTAGCATCAAAAGTTAAACCGGCAGGCAAAGGCGATGATATGGTATATCCGTTCAATGAAATTTTACGGACGATATTGTTATAATCCACTTCAAGCAAATTACCCGACGCATCCATAGCAACATTCTGGGGATACCAAACCGATGCTTGTGTACCAATACCGTCTATTGACCCCATGCCACCGGCACCAACCAATGTACTTACCTCACCCGCCGGCGTAATTTTCCTGATCAATTGATTACCATAATCGGCTACGTAAAGGTTTCCGGCAACATCTATTGCCAAACCATGCGGACTGCTAAATTTAGCAGCGCCCGCAGAGCCATTAACATTCCCAGGTTCAGTGGGCACGCCAGCAAATCTGGTTACAACGCCGGCCGGGGTAATTTTCCTGATATCATGATTAGTTTCATCCGAAACATATAAGTTTCCGGCTGCATCTATCGCAATTCCATACAGAGTTCGAAAGCTGGCGGACGTACCGGTACCATTGGCAGATCCATAGTCGCCGCTGCCTGCCAACGTGGTTACATTGCCCGCCGGGGTAATTTTCCTGATCAGGTTGCTGTCGTTTACATAAACATTCCCACTTGCATCTATAGCAATGCCTCGCAGGTTGGAAAAAGTGGCAACAGCAGGGCTGCCATTGACAGATCCGGATGTACCTGCTAAACCTGCAAGCGTAGTTACAACGCCGGCAGGGCTTACTTTCCTGATCAATTGATTACCGTAATCGGCTACGTAAAGGTTTCCTGCTGCATCACAAACCATATCCAAAATGGTTGAAAAGCTTGCGGCAGACCCTTTACCATTAGCAAAGCCCGAATAATCACTGCCCGCCAAAACGGAAGATACTCCCGCAGATGATAATTTGATTATTTTGTTGGAATACGCTACATAGATATTGCCGTTCCTATCGGCGATAGCAGTATATCCACTGGTTTGCAAATTAGTTAGCGTAGAAATTTGTGCGTAAACAGTTGCAGGCACTGCACCACCGGAGTTTGCTGGGTTGAGTGCCGTAATAGCCGTGCCTACCGGGTAGGTTTTGGGGCCGGCGTAAGAAATTTGAGGAGCAGCCACAATAGGTGTTGTAGCTATACTTCCGGTAACAGCTATTGAAACTGTGGCCGTGCTGCTGCCGCCACCGTTGATACCGGTTATGCTATAAGTAGTAGCCGCCTGTGGATTGGTTGGCTTACCGCTAATTGTGCCGGTAGCAGGATCCAGTGTCAAACCTGCCGGTAAAGCACTATCTGTTGTATAACCTGTTGCCGTAATTTTGCGGATAACGTTATTACTTACATCACTTACATATACATTGCCTTGTGGGTCAACAGCAATACCATAGGGGTACTTGAAGGTTGCTTCACCACCCGTGCCGTTGTTAAAGCCCGCTGTGCCATTACCCGCCAGCGTACTCACTAAGCCCGTTTTTGTTATTTTCCGTACTTTGTTATTATTATAATCAGCTACGTAAATGTTACCTGCTTTGTCAACAGTAATACCTGTGGGGTTATTAAACATGGCTGCGGTACCCGCGCCGTCAACATTGCCCTGTGTACCGGTCCCTGCAAAAGTTGTTACTACTCCCGCTGTGGTAACTTTCCTGATGGTATTGTTATCGTCTAATACATATAGTGTACTTGTTCCATCCAAAGCGATGCCATTCATCCAATTAAACATAGCTGCTGTACCTGTACCATCAACATGCCCCTGGCCGCCCGGTGTACCTGCAACAGTAGTAACTACACCCGATGGGGAAATTTTACGGATAACGAAGTTGTATCTATCAACTACATACACGTTTCTTGATGCGTCGACCACCAAGGCTGAAGGGTAGTTGAACATTGCACTTGTCCCGGTTGCATCGGTATAACCAGCCGACCCGGCGGTACCCGCAAGCGTAGTAACCACGCCGGCAGGTGTTATTTTACGAATAACATGGTTATAGCTATCTGCCACATATAAGTTGCCGAGCAGATCGGTGGCCATACCGGCCGGGTTGTTAAATATTGCGGAAGTGCCTGTACCATCCATATAACCCTGTTGGCCATTACCCGCAAATATGCTGACTATCCCTGCTGAAGATATTTTACGAATAACCTGATTGCCGTCCAAAACATATACATTACCGTATACATCCACAGTAATATCTTTTGGTATATTAAACGAAGCATTGGCAACGGGCCCGCTATTCAGGCCGCCGACTCCTGTGCCCGCAAACGTTGTTGTTTGCCCGTAAACAGTGGCCGGTATTGCGCCCCCGCTGTTAGACGGTGTTAAAGCACTTATGGTTGTACCCGATACGTAGCTTTGCGGCCCGGCGTAACTGATAACAGGTGCAGCAATTGCGGCCGGCGCAGCGGGTGTGCCGGTTACGGCAATATTTACGGTGGCGGTACTGCTGCCGCCTGCATTGTAGGCGGTTATTGTGTAATTTGCGGCGGCTTTGGCCAACAAAGGTATGCCGCTTATAGTACCGGTCGCACCGTCAAAATTAAGCCCGCCCGGCAATATGCTTTTTAAGCTATAGCCGGCAACGGCCACCTTACGTATGGCGTTAGCATAATAATCTACTACATACAAATTACCCGCACCATCACCGGTTAAACCGGCCGGCGTACTGAAGCCCGCTGCGGTGCCAAGCCCATCTCCCTTACCACCACCTGCAACGGTTGTTACCAGCCCTGTAGGGCTTACCAGGCGAACACGTGCACCGCCAAATTCCGACACGTATAAATTGCGCTGCGCATCTATATAAATTCCGGCCGGGTTATAAAAACTTGCCGCTGTGCCCTGCCCGTCTACAGAGTCGGTATTGCCACTACCTGCAAATACGCTTACCGTACCGTCAGGGCTTATTTTCCTGATGTTGTGGGTAGCACCATCGGCAACGTAAACGTTAAACAAAGCATCAACTGCTATGCCCTGCGGCCTATCGGTACTGGCCAATGTGGTAACAAAGCCATTAGGGTTTATTTTGCGCACGAACTGGCTATTGTTATCGGTTACATAAATGCTTCCAACCTTATCTACTGCCAGCCACATCGGTTTGTTAAAACCGGCAGAAGACGCGGGGCCATCGGCATTGGCAGCAATACCGGTACCTGCATAAGTGCTTACCAACCCGGCTGGTGTTATTTTACGGATGAGGTTGTTGTTATTATCGGCAACGTAAATATTGCCGGCAGCATCAATAGCCAAGCCCTGTGGCCTGTTAAATCTTGCTGCGGTACCCTGCCCGTTAGCCGAGCCTGCGGTACCGCTGCCTGCAAAAATACTTTTAACGCCGGCGGGTGTAATTTTTCTGATGAGGTTGTTGCCACCTTCGGTATAATACACGTTCCCCTGTGTATCCATTACTATACCGCTGCTTATTGTTCCGTTATCAGACGATGCCAAACCGCTTACGGTAGCAAAAGTGCTCACCTGGCCAAAACTAAGCGCAGGTACTGCGCCGCCGGTATTGGTTGGCACCAGGTTAGTGATAGCGTTGCCTGCCGCATAGCTTTGCGGGCCTGCATAAGCAATAGCCGGCGCGCTAACCGGTGGCGGCGTTACGGCAATAGTACCGGTAGCTGCAATACTTACAGTTGCGGTGCTGCTGCCGCCGGCATTATAGGCGGTAATGCTGTAGCTTGTAGCTGCTTTTGCCAAAATTGGCGTACCGCTTATAGTACCGGTGGCCCCATCAAACAAAAGCCCTGCAGGCAGCGTGCCTTTAAGGCCAAAACCTGTTGTAGCAACTTTACGGATAGCATAGTTATAAAAATCGACAACGTAAAGGTTGCCATCGGTATCGCCGGTTAGGTTAACGGGAGAGTTAAAACCTGCCCCTGCACCAATTCCATCGCCGTTACCACCGCCTGCTACGGTAGTTACAAGCCCGGTTGGGCTTACACGCCTAACGGCCTGCCCGTAAAGCTCGGTAACGAAGAGGTTACCCTGTTTATCTGCATAAATACCTGCGGGGTTATAAAAAGCGGCGTTTACGCCCTGCCCGTCTGTTGTTTGTGCGGCACCACTACCGGCCAATACCGATACCACGCCATCGGGCGTAATTTTATTAACAACATAATTATCGATAACGTAAACATTAAATAAAGCATCAACAGCTATGCCTTGCGGATTGCTTAAGTTAGCCAACTGGCTTACAGTGCCGTTAGGGCTTATTTTATAAACCCGCGAGTTACTGATACCTGTGGCATAAACGGTTCCGTTAGCATCAACTGCCACCCATTGAGGCCTATAGATAGCCGAACTTGTGGCACTACCTGTATAGTTACCGGCAACCCCGTTTCCTAACAGAGTGCTTACTATACCGGCAGGGCTTATTTTGCGTATTTGGTTATTGTTATTGTCGGCAACGTAGATATTGCCGGCCGCATCAATAGCCAAGCCTTGCGGCTTATTAAAGCTGGCCGCCTGCCCTTGCCCGTTGGCCGAACCGGCTACGCCGCTCCCGGCAAAAACGCTTTTTACACCCGCCGGGGTCACTTTACGTATAAGATGGTTACCTGTTTCTGAGTAATAAGTGTTGCCCTGTGCATCGCGCACTATACCCGCGCTAATGGTTCCATAATCTGAAGCTGCAAGCCCGGTTATGCCTCCTACAAACGTGCTTACCTGCCCATAAACCTGTGCAGGCACAGCCCCGCCTGTATTAGTTGGGGTTAAGTTTGCTATAGCTGTGCCTACCGGGTAACTTTTTGCACCGCCATAACTTATAACGGGCGCGTTAACCGGGGCAGGCGGCAACGTAATGCTGCCGGTAACCGCTATGCTTACCTGCGCCGAGCTGCTGCCACCGGTATTATAACCTTTTATTGTATAATTAGTGGCTGCTTTAGCCAATACCGGGGTACCTGTTATGGAGCCGGTTGAAGCATCGAAACTTAACCCGGCAGGCAGCTGCGGGCTAACCGAATACCCCGTTATAGATACCTTGCGGATGCGCAAATACTCGCTGATATATAATGCGCCTGCACCATCGTAAAAAATGCCACTGGGGTTATCAAAAGCAGCCAACAAGCCAACTCCATCAATATGATTGTCTTGCCCGCCTGCAATAGTGGTAACCACACCTGCGGATGTAATCATCCTGATGAGGTTATTTTGCAGATCGGTTAAGTAAAGGTTTCCGTTACCATCGATAGCAAGGCCCGATGGCTGGTAAAAACTGGCAGCGGTGCCGGTGCCATCCAAAGCACCATAATTACCGGGCGAACCTGCAAGGGTAGTAACCACCCCTGCCGGTGTAATTTTACGTACACTGATATTCCCTGCATCGGCTACATACACATTGCCCGCGGCATCAACAGCAACACCCTGTGGGTTGCTAAAACGCGCGGCGGTACCGGTAGCGTTTACATAGTCGGCAGTGCCGTTGCCTGCAAGCGTGGTTACAACACCCGACGGGGTTACCTTCCTGATGGCATTGTTGCCCATATCGGCTACATAAAGGTTACCATTAGCATCAATTGCAATGCCGCCCGGGCTGTTAAACCTGGCAGCTGCGCCGGTGCCATTAGTGAAGCCGCCGGTGCCATTACCGGCCAGCGTTGTTACAACACCATAAGGGCTTACCTTACGTATAGCGTTGTTATCGGCATCGGTAACATATATATAACCTGCTGCATCAATGGCAAGGCCCCTTATATGGTAAAATGTTGCTGCCGAACCCGTACCATTTACAAGCCCGACATTGCTGTTGCCTACAAAACGCGTAACCAGGCCAGTGGGAGTAACCTTTTGTATCGTGTTCCCGCCGTCGGCTACGTAAACATTACCTGCCGCATCTGCCACTATACCAAACGAGCTATAAAAGTCGTTTTTAACTATAGATGTTTGAGCATAAAGCCCGCCAGGTATTGCGCCACCGGTATTTGTTGGGCTTAGTACCCCAATATCGGTACCCCCCGTATAGTTTTTGGGGCCGGCAATGCTCAAGGACGGAGCGCTTACCTGCGCCTTCAGCAACAGCGGGGCAAAAGCGGTAACCACAAGTAACGAGGCGCAAGCTTGTAAAAATCTTCTCATAATATTTCGGGCTTTATCAAAAGTTTTAATAATTAGTATGCCGCCGCCTAATAGTTTAAAGCAGCAGCCATTTTTGCAAACCTGTTGATGGAGGGGGTACCACACTAAGTTTGTAGGGTATAGTAAATAATTAACCAGCAGTGGCCATGATCCGGCAATTGTGATATTGAAGGCATTGCCTTTGTGCTTCGGTGTGTATCAGGCTAAACAAATACTGTCGTGGTAAACCTTAAGGGCTTGTCACAAAGCATTTGCAAACAGTTAGGATCAGCTAAAAAAAGAAATTCGAAAACAGCAATTACCGGGATGTGGCCTTTGCTAAATAATAAGGCGTACAGATATGGTATAAATTGTCATATTGTGTAGGTTTTATTTAATAAACAGTAACTAACAGCGGCTAAATTACTAACAAGCAATTTGTTATAAATGAGAATAACCCTTATTAATTACCGTAAAAATACGGGGGTATCAAAATGCAAAAAATACCTAAAGGTAGGTATTTTTTGCGCGCCCATACTTATATCCAACCTTCATTAATAGCTTTACTTACAAGCTCTACCGGGGTTTTGGCAGCAGCCTTGGCTAATATATTTTTACGGTGGGTGCTTACGGTGTGCAGGCTTATAAATAACCGCTCGGCTATTTGCCTGGTGTTATTACCTTCTACTATACATTTTAAAACTTCGCGCTCGCGTTTGGTAAAAGGATCTGCCGATCTTAGGAGCAAACCGGGGCTCTGAATATTGTAAAAAGAAGGTTCGCCATCTAAACCGATAAGGGAAAAACAGGGTATGCCTTCGGGTTTGATATGCGATATATCGGTATGGACGTGGAAACTGTGGTAAAAATTCTCGCCGTCATAATTGGAGGCCACATATTGGATAAGGATACGGTTATACCCATCGCTTTTGTTCCTGAGCCTCAGGTCGTACTGGGCCTTGTAGTTCTTGATCTTTTCTACAGGCAATCGCTTAAAAAAAGTAATGGCCTGTGCTTCGAATCCGAGGAAATAGGGCTTATCATCGGGATGAATGCGATCCATAAAACTGTATATATCAACCTCATCGGGCCGATATCCCAAAACCTCTTCTACTTCGGGGCTAACGTAGGCGATCTGGCCTTCGTAAATATTGAACAATAGGTAGTAATAGTTGCCGGCCTGGAAAATATTGAGCAGCCGCTTATAAAATCCGATGCGCTGTTGTAACTCGGCAGTATCAGACGCGTTGGCCTTCCCAACTGTTTCCCATAACCTTTTTGCAGAGCCATAAAAATCCGGGGGCGTGGTTTTCATAGTTTTTAATAATAAGATCAGATCGGTTTAGATAATAATTTGTGTTGTAAGATAATTTATTATTTCAAATAATATATACGAATAAATAGGCGACCGGATCTCTATCACCTATTTGTTACGCACGCTCCTGCCGATACCTCCGTTAAATAAAAAAGGCCGATAAAATGCATTATCACATTTTACCGGCCTATGCTACTAACAATTGCCTGTCCGAATTATTTGTGCAGTTTGCGCGCCCGCAAAAACTCTATCATTTGTTTGGGGCGGTCGGTTTGAATAAAAGTAGCACCATGGTTTATCAGCCATTCCCAGCTATCTTTGGTGTTGCCATCCTCTACGGCCAAGTCGTCTTCGTGCCCGTTGTTCAGTGATGCCCAAAGCGAGTTAAGCCAAACCCGCGAACCCTTATCAGTAATGAATTTGTTATTGGCCAGTACCGATGAAGTATCCGACCTGAAATTCATTTCGAAAGCGTATGGCTTCATATTCTGCAGGTAATCTACTATGACCTGTTTAGCTTCAGGCTTATCCAGGTTTACTATAGGCATGTAAATGATACTGTCTATCAACGTTCCGTATTTCTGCTTCAGCTCACGGTAAGTAACTTCTGCCTTAAATATGGCTTGCTTTACTGTGCCTGTTTTTTGCAGCACGGCCAGCGCCTCGCGATAGTATGAGTAGCTTTTATCCAGATTCACCTTTACGGGTTTACCTTTCAGCGCCAGCATTACTTCTTCCAGCGTGGGTATTTGGTTGCGCGTTACGCGGCCAAGCCCGTTGCGCAAACCGA
Organism: Mucilaginibacter pedocola; assembly: GCF_002013915.1. Taxonomy (GTDB): domain Bacteria; phylum Bacteroidota; class Bacteroidia; order Sphingobacteriales; family Sphingobacteriaceae; genus Mucilaginibacter; species Mucilaginibacter pedocola. Next base: position 171,178 of record NZ_MBTF01000036.1, on the reverse strand, counting down.
ATTTTCTGATCTGCTCGAAGGTATAGTCTGATGGTTTGCCTTTGCCGTTGGTGGTACGGTCAATCGTTTGGTCGTGCATGATAACTACAACGCCGTCGCTGGTTTTGGCCAGGTCAAGCTCTACCACATCTACACCCATTGCTGCGGCACTTTCAAAGGCACGCAGGGAGTTCTCGGGGTTGTTGCGCCAGTCGCCGCGGTGGGCCACTACCATTATTTTGTTTTGCGCCAGCGCCACGGTAGCATTTACCATAAGTGCAGCTAATATTATCCTGAATTTCATTTTTGTTTCTGTTAATGTGTTATTTCATATCTGCCGACGATACCCATTGGTTAGTGGTACCCCAGCTCGTATTTGGCTTGCTGCCTGCGCTTAGCACCAGCGTTCCTCCCTGCATAATTTCTTCATGCGTTAGCCAGTTGCGGCTAAGCGGTTTTCCGTTCAATGTTGCCGACTGAATATACCGTTTACCGGCACCATAATTAGCCACTTTTATAGTGAAAGCTTTGGTCCCACCCTTAAAAGACACCTCCGGAAATAGTGGTACGCTGAGATAGTAAACCGGCCAACCCGAACATGCCGGGAAAACACCTGTTGCCGCAAAAACATACCATGCCGACATAGCGCCCGCATCATCATCCATGGTGCGGATATAGGTATCAGGCGCGTTGCGGTATATCACATCCACAAAAGGGTCTATCCCGCGGCTATTATCGTTAAAGTAATATTGCACCACGGTATCGGCAGCGTACTTCTGCACCAGGTTTTGCGATTTATAGGGCTGCTGCGTAAAGTTGTACATCAACGGTGCCTGTATATCGGGCTCGTTGGCGTGGTTATAATAGTCGTTATCAAAAAACTCATCCAGCTGTTTTAGGTAGGCATCCTGCCCGCCGGCCAGTTCCATCAGTCCTTTATTATCAAATGGCACCAGCCAACGGTACTGCCAAACGGTACCCTGGTACATACCGCGCGCCGATACACGGTCGACATCGTTTTTGGTCAGATCCTTAAAATCCTTATTCCAGTACTCTTTATATTCCAGCGCTTTTTGCAGGTATTTACTGCTCAACTCTTCTTTACCCATGATGTGCAGTATCTGCGATAGCGCCCAAACATCGTAGCTCGATTCGAGGGCTTTATCGGGATGGGTAAAATCAAGCTTATTTACTTCGGCAGTGAGGGAATCAATTATCGGCGCGAACTCTACTTTATAGCCTTTGCGGTAAGCATCCAGCAATACCACAATGGCGTGTTCGGTACGTACCGTGTTAGATGGCTCGTGCTGGGTAGCATAATCTTTTTTGCTGAATTGGTACATGCGGGCTATAGAGCTCACCATATCCTGGTAACGTTTGGGGTACAGCATAGCCAGCAAAGGCAGTTGGGTGCGGTAATTATCCCAAATGGCCCATCCATTGTAGGCGGCGCCATTGGTATGCTGCAGGCTGCCATCGGTAGCGCGGTAGCTGCCATCGGTTTCGGAGATCAGATAGGGCGATTGCAGCGTGCGGTACATCAGCGAGTAAAATAGCTTCTGCTTCGCAGGGTCGCCTTTAACAGCGATCTGCCCAAGCACATTATCCCATGCTTGTGTTGCGCCTGCCGGAGTGGCCGACAAAGCTGCTAAAGCATGCTCTGTATCAACACTCGATATACCGACTATAATTTTGGCCTGAGTAGCATTATTGCTCAATTGCGCCAACAGTTTATGCGGGGCAACTTCTTTCAGCTGCACATCCGCAGCAAACTTTATAGCGTAATAAACACGGTATGTACCCACATTACAGGTAGTGCGCGAGTCTATCCAGCCACTGATGGTTTGGGCCGATACAGTGTGCTCTTCGGCAACAAAGCGATTGGCCAGCGTGTGGCTTAGGTCGATAGCGAAGCCTTTTGCCACATTTGCCGGGAAAGCATATTGCTCGGTACCGGTGTTTTTATTTACGGTGATCTGCGTTTTTATGCCGTTGGCAAAAGCAACTTTGTAATAGCCCGGGCCTGCGTTCTCTGTACTCTTTTCCAGTTTGCAGGCTTCGGCGTCGGTACCTGTAAAAGGCTTTATCAAAATATTGCCACCGCTGCCCTGGCAGCCTACGCCTTCAAAACGGTTATGGGTAAAACCTAAAAATATTTTGGCCTTATGCTCATAACCCATATGCAGTTTGGGGTAGGTTTGCGGGCCGATGCTTAACAAGCCGAAGGGAGAAGACGCCGCGGGCGACATTTGCCCATGATCGCCGCTGGAACCCATAAATACGTTCACATTTGCGGCTTGCTGTGCTTTAGAGGCCACGCAAACGCATAGTAACGCAGCAAGTAGTTGTAGTTTCATGAATATAAAATAAGTAAAAAGGAGGAAATTTCTTCCCTCCTTTTCTATTTGGTTTTAGTAACCGTCGTTTTGGTACATCTTCACCGGGTCGAGTTTGTACTCGTCGAATGGTATAGGGAAGTACCTGTCTTTAGTAGTAAAGTTGGCCAGTTTTGGAATACCGAAATCGGCCTGGCTTTTAGCTTTAAAGTACGCAACTAGTTCTGGCGTAGTAAAGGTGCGCAGCAAGTCGAACCAGCGGTGGTGCTCAAAGGCAAGCTCCACGCGGCGCTCGTGCAAAATGGCCAGTTTCAGATCGGTGTATTTGCTGCTGTAGGCAGGGTTGGCAGAGGCAACTGCGTAAAGCGGCATACCGGCACGGGCACGCACCATATCCAGGTACTGGATAGCGCCTGCGGCATCGCCAAGGTAATTGCTTACTTCGGCCAGGTTCAAGATCACATCGGCATAACGGATCAATATCCAATCGTTACCGCCGTAACCTAAGTTTGAGGCAGCAGCACTGGCATCCCTAAATTTGGTGATGAAGTAATCTTTCACGATAGGGTCATTAGCGTATTTAACCGAAAAGGCCATACGCGGGTCGCCGGTTTCGTAATCTTTGATCAGATCCGGCGTAACGTTACCACCCGACCCCGCCGATGGTTTCAGCGAGTTGATGGTTTCGCCCTTGGCCTGGTTGTTGGCCGCTATAGACGAGCTGTAGCTTGGGTCGCCTTGTTTGTTTACGATCTGCCAGATCAGCTCGGGGCAGGTAGATTTTTTAGCTACATCAAATACATCAGTATACGGGATGCTGCTCAGCGCGCCGAACGTGCGCACATTGTAGGCTGCCAACAGTGCATCTTTAGCTGCCGTAAGGTTAGCCGTACGGTTAGCCTGATCCTGCGTGGTGGCCATAGTTAAATAAACCTGGCCCAAAGTAGCGTTGATAGCTGCTTTTGAGGCGCGGCCAATACCGGCACCTGTTTGCAGGTTGGGCAGGTTGCTGTTCAAAGCATCCTTCAAGTCGGCAACGATCAATGCATAAACCGTTTCTTGTTTCTCGCGGAAGGTGTTAGCATTCAATTCATCAAGGTTGGTGAACGTAGCAGTTACCAGGGGTACATCGCCCCATGTACGCACCAACTCAAAGTACATTACCGCGCGTAAAAATTTAGCTTCGGCAATGTATTGTTGCTTCAGGTTGGCATCGGCAAAAGTTACCTTATCAATGTTATTAAGCACTACGTTGGCACGCGATACCGTATTGTATAACGATACCCAATGGCTTTTTAGGTAAGTGTTGCTTGGCAACAGCGAGAAGTCGCCGAATTGGAAGGGCTCGCCCGCGTTAGATTGGTTATCGTTACGGCCTGTATCATCAGAACGCTCATCGGTCCACAACCCGCTGTTTTCGCCAATGTTGTTGCTGCTGCGTAACGATTGGTATATACCATTTACAGCAGAAAGCACATCCTCCGGCGTGCGGAAAGCATTATTAAGCGCTACCGAGTTCGGCGGCGTTTGCTCCAAAAAATCTTTTTTACACGATACTATGGGTAACGATAGCAGGGCAACGCAGCTTATCGTAATTATATTCTTTTTCATCTTCAATTTCGTTTAAGTGGTTATTAAAATGTAACTCTCAAACCCAGGTTGTACGAGCGAACAAGCGGGTATACACCATAGTCAACACCAGGCGCAAGGTTTGTTGGCTGCGTGCTGTTACTGCTTCCGCTGGTGTAGTTATAATCTACCTCGGGGTTGTAACCTTTATATTTTGTGATAGTGAAGGCGTTTACAACCGTAGCAAAAATGCGCACATTGCTGATGCCTAACTTGGTATCAAGTATTTTTGGCAGGGTGTAGCCCAACGTGATGTTGTTACAACGCAGGTACGAACCATCTTGCAGGTAGAAGGTTGATAAACGGGTGCTGTTGCTTTGTGTACCACCCCTTGATGCACGGTAAACCACGCCATTGCCCGGTTGGGCAGCATTGCGGTAACGGTTAACTACATCAGCATATTGGTTGCCCGAGCCTTCCATGTTGTACAGGTAGTAGTCTTGGCCATCCAGTATCTGGTTGCCTTGCGAGCCGTTGAAGGCCGCGCTGAAGTCGAACTTTTTGTAAGTAGCGCTCAGGGCGAAACCGTAAGTAAAATCAGGGTAAGGGTTACCAATAACCGTTTTATCAAGGTCGTTCACTTTACCATCGCCGTTAGTATCTTCAAAATAAAGGTCGCCAACGTGCAGCGGGTTAGATTGTGAAGCCGAAGGAGCTACCTGGTTAATGTTTTCGGCAGTAACCATACCGGCAACTTTAAAGCCGTAGAACATACCCACCGGCTGGCCCTGCTGGGTAATATTGGTTAAGTACGAACGCTCGGCACCGTTAATAATGATGGTGTTGTTACCACTCAGTTTGGTAACCATGTTGCGGTTGAAAGAGATGTTACCGCTCAGGTTAAAGGTGAAATCTTTTTTGCTGATCACACGGCCATCCAACTGGAAATCGAAACCGGTGTTACGTATCTGCGAGTTACGCAGGTTGGTAAGCACGCTGGTAGAACCCGAAATTGCCGAGATAGGCTGGGTATACAATATATTGCGCGAGTTACTTAAGTAGTAGTTGGCCAATACTGATAAGCGGCCGTGGAATAAAGTAACATCGGCACCAAAGTTATACTGCGAGGTTGATTCCCAGCTCAGTTTTTCGTCGGCTATACCGTTAGAGTACGTACCCGATGCTACTGCAGCACTGTTGCCGAATACTACACCTGTAGGGCTCGATAAAGTTTGCAACCAGCCGTAGTTACCAATGTTGTAGTTACCGCTGCGGCCCCAGCTTGCACGTAATTTAACAGTTGATTGTTCGCCCAAAAGATCGTGGTAGAAATCTTCTTCCGACAGGTTCCAGCCGGCAGATACCGACGGGAAGTAACCGTATTTGTTTTGCGGGCCGAAACGAGATGAACCATCCACACGGAAAGTACCCATCAGGAAGTATTTGCCTGCATAGTTATAGTTTACACGGCCAAGGTATGATAAAAGCGTGAAGGCCGATTTACCTGTAGGCGCCAACCCGGTGGTACCTAAACCTTGTGCCAAACCTACGTTACCCTGGTACAGCCTGAAGAAGGCAGCATCAGCGCCTTTACCGGTGATCTCCTGGATGTTATCATTTTGAAAACCGGTAGCAATAACACTGATAATGTCATTGGTGTTCTTCTGCGCGGTGTAACCACCCAATACATCTAAATGGTGTTTACCAAAGGTTTTGTTGTAGTTAAGGGTGAACTCCGCCAATTGATCCAACATATCAGTAGTTTGAGCAGCAGCGGTAGCGGCAGCTATTGATTGCGGCGAGCCCGGAGGGTTGGCACCATTACTCAGGTTGGTTGGCAAGTAGTAGTCGTACTTTTCGTTGTACTTAGTAGCACCTACGTTTACTTTGAAGGCTAACTCCGGCAATATTTTGTATGTAGCGTTTGCATTGATCTGCGTACGGTAACCTTTACGGTTAATTTTAGTACGCGTTGCTAATGCTATAGGGTTCTCGATGCTTTGGAAACCATAAGCGGCCGATTGCGAGGCAGCAGCATTAGTGGCCAATGAACCATCGGCATTATAAGCCGGGAAGAATGGCATGTAGATCAGCGCACCCAATATAGGCCCGTGGTCAAAACGGCCTTCCTGTATTTCGCGGTTCTCGTTTTGCGTGTAGGCCACGTTAGCGCCAACGTGCAGTTTCTTGCTTACGTCGCCATCAACATTGGCGCGGAAGTTATAACGTTTTTGGCCCGATGATACGATGATACCATCCTGGTTTTGGTAACCACCGCTGATGTAATAACGCATATTTTCGGCACCGCCCGAGAATGATAAGGTATGGCGCTGGTAGAAAGCATTGCGGTACAATTCGTCCTGCCAGTCGGTGTTAACGGTTTGATGTATAAGCGATGCAGTGGGGAAATCGTACAAATAAGTTGGTATTTGGACGCTGCCTGCATTACCTACGTTGGCAACACGGGTTGCGTTGGGGTCGCTCATCATGGCATCGTTCCATACGTGGCCGGTGTTTTCCCAAAGGTCGCGGTAAGCATTGTTACGGCCATCGATCACCAATTGGGCAAACTCGTCCGAGTTTAGCAGATCTACTTTTTTGGCCAACTGGCTTTGGCCGGTTTGTACATCGTACTCAAATTTGCCTTTGCCTGCTTTACCTTTTTTAGTAGTGATCAATACCACACCACCCGAAGCGCGCGAACCGTAGATAGCGGCCGAAGCAGCATCTTTTAATATGTCTATGGTTTCGATATCTTCAGGGTTGATGAAAACATCGTTATTAGCAGGATAACCGTCAATAACGTATAAAGGGTCTGAACTTGCAATGAACGAGCCTACACCACGCACACGTATTTTTGTACCCTGGTAAGGCGCACCCGATGTTTGTGCGATCTGCACACCCGCAACTTTACCAACCAATGCCTGGCCAACAGTTGGCGCAACAAGGTTAAGCTCCGAAGCTTTTACGCTGGATATAGCGCCGGTAACATCGCTTTTACGCATGGTTTGGTAACCAATGGCCACAACCTCGGTAAGCATGTTTGATTGTGGCTTAAGCGATATGTTGATAGGGCCACCGGCAACGGTAACTTCCTGGTTAATATAACCTACAAAGCTAAATACCAATACAGCGCCGCTGTTAGCATTAATAGAGTAACGGCCATTAGCATCGGTACTAACGGCGGTAGTAGTACCCTTTACACGTACGGTAACACCCGGCAAGGGCTGTTTAGTTTCATCGGTAACTGTACCCGTAACCGTTTCGAATACGGCGGGCGTGTTTGAACGGGAAGCAGCCTGAACTGCGGAAGAAACTAACAACAGGATAATTAAGCTTAAACTGCCGAAAGTTCTTTTCAAAAGATCGAGGGTAATCTTTTTATTCATACTTTTAAATATTAGTTGTTGAAAGACTTATGCTGAGTTAATTGACAAGCGAATCACAGAACCGGACCATTGTTGGCGCAACTCCGGTTTTTGTGTTTTATGCCTGCCCTACGGAGAAAGATTTGTTGTAGTTTTTACATAGGCGAGTACTTAAAGGCGACGACGTTTTATTAATTTTTCACCAAAACAACACGCGGGGTATTTAAAAGATAATGTTGCCTTGAGTAGCTTGCAATAATGGCAACAAAAGTACCGCAGCTATCTTAACCCAATGGTTAATACAGGTTAATTTTCTATTAATAAAAGTTCGCCAATGTTAGCTTTGTGTAAATAATACACTATAGAGAAGAAACATTAAACGGCCCGGCAAAAACCCGGGCCATTTACTATATTACTGAAAACGAAAAGCTTGGTGATATACCAACTACCAGATGGTAGTAGTGTAGTTAACGTTGTTTTTGCGGGAAGATGTTACCGCGATACCTTTTGTTTTATCCAGGAAGGTGAAGCCCTCCAATTCGTCGGCGCGCTTATCAATATCTACCTGTTTTAGCACCTGCATCTGCCCTGCTTCAAGGGATCTTGCCATGTCGACATAAGTGAAGCGCCATTTGCGGCCTTCTATTTGGTTTTGGATGAGTACCAGTACGCCCTTATCGGCTATCCAGTGCAGGTTTTGCACCCATGGCGAGCAACTGAACTTTTTAACCAACACACCCGGCTCCGACGTTTTTTTGCAGGTGGCCAATTTTTCGGGGTCGTATAAACGCACCTCGTTGGCTTTGTTGCCATAGTCGGCAGTGGCCACGTACCATTTGTTGTTGTATTTTACATATTCGGGGCGGGTGCCTTGTATGCAGGCATCATCATCAATGGTGTTTATCAGGTTGCCATCAAGCGTGCCGGTCTTTTGCAGCCCTTCCCAGTTCACGTTATAAATAACGGCCTTCCATGCGGTACCTTCTTTATTTAAACGCACCGAGTTGCCAATAAACACCGGATCTTTGCCATTGTAGGCTATACCTGTTGGGTGGCCAATTACATCCTGCCCGTTCTCGGTAAGCTTTATTTGTTTGTTAAGGTAAACCAGTGTATCATGATCAAGGCGGTATTCGCGTATCATGCCTACTTCGCGGTCGCCGTATAAAAATATGCGGTTGCCCTGGCGCGATACGCCCTGGCATGCGCCCAGCGAATCTACCGAGGTTTCGCGGTCGAGCGTCATGCTTATTTCGTTACTTACAAATGCCGAGAGGGCAACCACTGCCATTGCGGCAGGTAACATCATTTTCCAATTCATCTTCATCTCTTATCGCTATTCATCATGGGTCCATTGGCTCATCGGCATCAATCTGCATCGATATGGCCAGCGGGTAAAATTCAAGTTCGGTATCTGATAAGCGTTTGCCCAGCGTGTATGGCACATACTTAAGCTCGTTCATGCAGCGCTTATCCATAGTGGTAATAAAATCGTTCTGGTACTTATCGGTAACAATAAGGCCCGGTTTGCTGAAAGGCATACCATAGCGGAAAGCCAAACGCGCATCGTTACGCAGGTTGGTGGTGGTATGGCGGGCATGCGGTTCAATAATAATAGCGTTGGCCGGGATGTGCAGGCGCTCGATCATGTACTTCTTCATCTCCACGGCCTCGTTGTACTTGGTTTTGTACGGATGCACATTACCTCCGGATACTACAATGAATGGCGCTTTACCCAGCAAGAATTTACGTGCAGCAGTACGGCAGCGCAGCATACCTTCACCGCTTAATGGCGTGCCGGGAACATCAGGCCCCGCGCCGGGCACCAATATGTGGGTATAAGGATAAGCCGCCCATTTAATAGTTTTTACCCTATCAGCAGCGGGCTTGTTTACGGTGGTTGCCATTGGTTCGTAATCGGCAGCGTTGCGGCGTTCGTTTACCTCGAGGTAGGTTAGCGCAGCATTCAGCGCAGGTTCGAAGAACAGGCTATTGGTGGTAAGGTTGTCAATTACCTCCGTAGTGCAATCGTACATCAATATGCCGTAACCACGGTTCTTCACGTTAAAGCTGATAGAATCGATAGCGGGGTAGTTCGCTTTTTTACCTTCTGCGTAAACAGCAATGGTATGGTTTACGGCAGCTGCGTCCTGCTCCCAGGCTTTTACTAATAATTCGGCACCGGTTGCTTTATACAAACCGTAAGTACCAGATGGTAGCAAATGAGCCGACACCAATTTACCCAGCGCATTACCGGGTTTGTATAAGGCGGTAAGCCTGTCGCTTACCAGTTTGATATCTTCGTCTGATAATCTCAGGGCAACTGGAAAACACAAAGCATCTTTGCACTCGGCCAGCGAACGGCGCACAGCATCGGCTCTGTTTTTAGAGAGGGTGGCTAAAGCTCCATCAGCCATTAATAATTTGGCAGCCTCTTTATCTTGCTTAATGAGTGTGAGCAGGTAATAGTTCTTGGCCATCACCCAATCGCCGCCCGATACAATTTTGTAGGCGGGGCTTGGCTCCTGTGCCTGTGCGGCAGTGTTGATGCAGAACGATGCTGCAAGCGCAGCACATAGTAGAAGTTTTTTCATGGCGGTGTTTTCCGGGTGCAAATAAGGCGTTTACTTATTAAATAAAAGTTAAGGATAGATTATTAACCGCACAAGGCCCGGAAGCATCAGGCAGCGACCATAAAACCATATACCACAAAAAAAGCGGGCCAGCTTTTCAGCCGACCCGCCCCTCATTTTAAATCTCAACTCTCTCTCAGTTAAGCTCTTTTTTGCCTGTTAAGTTAGGCAATTTATTTTACTACAGGGAAGGCAGATATACGCAGCCTTGCACCGCCCATAGGTACCAGTGTTAATTTTGTTGCAGCCTTATCGGTAGCAACAGGGCTTTGCGGTAACACGGCGCATAAGCCGGTTTGGTCAATAGTCCAATCGGGTATTTGCTTGCCTGTAGCAACCAATTCAATTGGCGCACCTGTATTAGTGAAAGGATTATTATCCTTTGGCCAGGCGCGGCGTACTACCTTAAACGATTTCTCGGGACGTTGCTCATCCAGCAGCAAACCGTAGTTCCATGCCGAAGCGGGGTGTATCTCGAAAGATGGCCACTTCTCCGGGTCGGCACCTGCTTGCCAGCGCGAATCGCCAATGGCGGTTTTCTTGCTATCTTCTTTAACGTATTTCTCGTCTATCTTCAACGAGTAGGTTAGCGGACCGTAGTTTACGCTTACGCTGTTTTTGTTTTTTGCCCACTCGCGCACCTTTATTTCCATTGGTAACTGCAGGGTTACCACATCACCGTTCTTCCAGGTCTTAGCCAGTTTCACGTAATCGCCCGCGGCATCAGCAACCTTTACTACCACGCCGTTTACTTTTACCGATGCACCTTTGCTCCATGCCGGTACACGCAGGTATAAAGGGAAGGCTACCGCTTTGGCAGTATTTACAGTAAAGCTAATTTGCCCTTCAAAAGGGTATTTGGTGGTCTCGGTTAGCGTTACTGCAGTACCATTACCCACTTTTGCGTTTACTTTACCTTCAGTGTAAAGCGTTGCCGCTAAACCATTATCAGGCGTAGCCATCCAGCTGTTCTCGGCATAATATACCCAGCCTGCGGCGTGGTTATGCTGGCAGCAGCGGCTGCTAAAGGGGTTCATCATCAGGAATGGCCCGCTGTTATCAATACCCGGGTTATGGTTTTTGCCATCGCTCAGCACCATGTTAGGAGCGGTTAAATAGCGCAGCGAACGGTAATCGGGCATAAAGGCAGCCGAAAAATCGTTAAAGGCTACATCTTCGCAATTCTCGGCCCAAAAGTTATCGCCGGTTATGCCCAGCAGCATTTGGTCTGATGTCATTTGCTCTACCATGCCGCAGGTTTCTACCGCCTGGCGCGGGTCATCATAACCTTTACGGGCATTTTCGTCGGCACCAAACATTCCGCCGGGTACCTGGCCATATATGGTACGTATCAGCTTAAAATCGTTATAGGTTGCGGCAAGGTCCTGCGGGTTTTTGCTTTGCAGGAAGAACTGTGCAGGCTCGCGGAAGCACTGCGCAACGTTTACATTATGCCAGTTGGGCAGATTGGTAGCCTGGCGCCAGTTGGCCGTATTTTTATCCAGTTTCTCAGCCAGCTCCAGCAGGAATTTATCGCCGGTGCGGTTATACAGCCAGTACACGCTGGAGATATTATCGCCGCCGCGGCTATTCTCCCAGTAATCTTCCAATAATTTACTATCAGGCAGGGCCAACTGGTATTTAAAATATTTGGTCATGAAGGGCAGCACGCGTGCATCTTTACTGTACTCGTAGTACGATTGCAGGCACCACAGCATCGGCATATTTGTCCACAGGTCGCGGTTACCGTTGTGTTCTACCGCAGGGCCAAAGTCGCCGTTATCACGCTGATTGTTCAGCACGGCATCTATCCAAAACTTGGCTTCGGCAATCATCTTTTTATCGCCCAGCATATAGCCGATGTTGGCGTAGCCTTTAAGCCAGTAAGGTAATTCCTCCCAGCCATACTCGCCTTTGCCTTCTTTGTTGAGCCAGGCATTATTGGTTTTTGATAGCCAAATGCTTATTTCGCCCAGGTTACCGGTGAGGCCCGCACGCTGCAATTCCAGCGCTTTTTTCAACCATCCGCCTGCTTGTATGCTACCTGTGGGCAGTTTAACCAAATAAGCGTTTTGCAAAGGAGCGCGGTTACCTACGTAGTTTGCATTTACAGCGCTGTTATCAATCTTTTTTACAGCAGCCGCTTTAACGGACTGAGCCGAAGATGTTTCCATCCCGGCCCAGTTTAATAATATCGATAAACCAATTAGCTTACCTATGTTATTTAAATAATTCATTCTTTAGTCTTATTTTGCTAATTCAGGGTTGTATAGCTTTATATTTTCGGCACGCAGCTTTTCTACCGGCATTTTTATGAATTTACGGTCGTAAGTAATAAAGCCATTCACTTCACCCTCAACATCGGTTGTTTGCGTGTAAACAGCTGCCGATAAACCCAGCTTTATCAATTGTTGTAAACGATCTGTAAAAGTAGTGTAGCGCTTCAACACATCTTCGCCATTCTTGAAGTTTTGGTAACCCCAGTTTTTGTTAGACTGCCAGTTATGGCCCTCTACCGGCCAGCCAAGGCCGCCAAACTCGCCCAATACTACTGCTCTTGTTTTGCCAAACAGTTCAGGGTCCGGCATGGCGGGGTGCGGGTAATTGTGCAAATCCACAATATCGCCGGTCACATAAAAGTTACCGCCGCTGGCGCTGTTAATTAATCGCGAAGGGTCGTTCTTCTTGGTCCATTCGCTTATTTCAACAGTTTTAAACTGGCCCCATGCTTCGTTGAACGGTGTCCATACCACAATGCTTGGGTAGTTGTGCAGTTCTTTCATAATTGCAGCCCACTCTTTGCGGTAGTAACCTTCAGATTCGGGCGTACGGGCTTTATCGCTACCCTTGTCTATTATACCGGGGCGGTTTTCCCAACCGTTGCCCAAGTCGCCGCTTGGCATGTCCTGCCAAAGCAGCATACCCACTTTATCGCAATAAGTGTAGTAACGCGCAGGCTCCACTTTAATGTGCTTGCGTATCATGTTAAAGCCCATAGCGCGTAGCTGGTCAATATCGTATATCATCGCCTCTTCTGTTGGCGGGGTATACAAACCATCCGGCCACCAACCCTGATCCAACGGGCCGTACTGAAACACAAATTTATCGTTCAGCATCATGCGCTGTATACCGTGCGCATCGGGCGCCATTGATATTTTGCGCATGGCAAAATAGCTTTTCACCTCGTCAACCGGTTTATTGTTGCGTACCACGCATACCTTCAGATCATAAAGGAAGGGGCTGGTTGTAGACCACAGCTTAGGGTTGGCAATGCTTAATACGGCGGTTGCACCGGCGTCAACAGTTTTCTCGTCAACTACGGTTTTGCCATCGTAAGCGGTAATTTTTAATTTGTCGCCGGCTTGTGCGTTAGCAACATCGGCAGATATGGTTAAGGTTTTATCGTCAATGTTAGGGGTTTGTTTAGTAGCGTCGATGTGTGTTTTGGCAACGCCTTCCAGCCAAACTGTTTGCCATATACCGGTAACCGGTGTGTACCAGATGCCTTCAGGTTTTTTTACCTGTTTGCCGCGTGGCTGCGGCCCATCGTCGGTTGGGTCCCAAACGCTGATGGTGATATCCTGCTTACCGCCTTTTAGGTAAGGGGTAATATTAAAAGTAAAGGGGTCGAAACCGCCTTCGTGTACGCCTGCGCTTTTGCCGTTCACAAAAACTTCGGTGCGCCAGTCAACAGCGCCAAAGTGCAGCAATACATCTTTGCCTTTAAGGGCTTTATTTAGGGTGATGCTGGTTTTATACCAAAGCATGCTATCCTTACCAACGGTTTTGCCAACGCCCGATAGTGCCGACTCAACAGCAAAAGGCACCAATATTTTGCCGGAATTAACGGCGGGAAATTTTTGATCTTTCGGAACGATGGTGTAGTTCCATAAACCATTAAGATTTTGCCAGTTGCCCCTTACCAGTTGTGGCCTTGGGTACTCAGGCAGCGGTGCTTTAGGATCAACTTTTTCGGCCCAGGGAGTAATAATTTTGTCTTTTATTACATGCCAGTCGCCTTGCTGGGCGTTGGCCTGCAAAAAGGCAGACAATGCGAGAGATAAACAAAGTGTAATTTTCTTCATTGCAGATAATTAGCGGTTATTATTTAAAGATTTTTTTGGAGAAAAAGAGGGGGCAGAAAAAAAAGGGAGGCCGCTCCCGCAGAAAGCAGCCTCCCGAAGATAAGTTATTGTACTGTTACTTTTGCAACAGGTGAGAATATCATATCCTCAACACCATCTATTTTAACGCCAATACGGACGAAATAATAGTTTTGGGCCGGCACAAGCTCCGGTGCGGTTATACTCATACTGATGTTGTTCAGGCTGGTAAGTGCAGAACCGGCTATAGATGTTACAATAGGAGTACCATCCGGAGCCGGTAATGAATATGCAGAGGACACAAACTGCGTTTTGCTCATATAAAGGTAAACGCGCTCGATGTTTTTTGCATTGGCATCGGTAATTACTTTCTCTAAATTAAAAGTTGCGTTGATTTTACGGCCTGCCGCTGCTGTAAAAACAGGCTGGCGAACCATATAAAATGGCGTTACTTCCAAATCTACAGTTTGATCGCCGGTTAAGTTAATAGCAACCGTGTCGCGCTTGCCCGAACCAAGTTCTTTCCAAAGAAAGGGGCCCTGGTTGGCCGACATAGTTAATTTGTAGTTACCGGCAAATGTTTTTACAGAGTACTTGCCATCCTGGTCGAAATTACCTTCAATAGGCTTGTTTAATTGAAAGCCGCTTTGGAACAGCAAGAAAGGCACGCGGCCAAATTCCACGTTCACGTTCTCTCCCTGGTAAACAAGGTGCCCGCTAAGCGTTACATTTGGTGCCTCATAGTTGTCCTTTTTGCAGCCGGTAGCTGCAAAAAGGAGTGCGATGATTATATAATGAAATTTTATTTTCATGATTTTTTTAGTTGAAATATGGCTATTGATTTGGTTGTCTTATGATTTTTGGGTTAGCCGATAAAACGTTATCGCCTATCTGCGAATAATAATTACCCAACTGGAACCTGTTAGCACCCGTAACTGCAGCCGGTTTTACTTCCTTAAATATCCATTTGCCATTATTTGCGTTACCAGGGTTAGAGTATTTATATGGCCATAACCCGAAAGGCTGGGTATTACGTTTACGCGCATCGCCAATATTTGTTAGCAGGTCGGTAGTACCCATTGCAGAACCATCCCAAACAATGTGTGCAAGCCTCCAGCGTTTCATATCAAACAAAGTATGGCCCTCAAACACCAGCTCCACACGGCGTTCGTGCACTATCCTGTCAAAATCTACAGTAGCAAGCGGGGTAGTAAAGCCGGCACGCGAGCGCACCTGGTTAATATACCCGGTAGCCGCGCCAACATCGCCAAGTTCAAATGCAGCTTCGGCAGCGTTCAGTAAAACTTCGGCATAGCGGTAACGAATAAATGCAACATCGCTACCACGGCCACGACGGCCCGAACCTACAGTTGGGTCTAAATACTTCCGGATAAAGAAACCGGTTTGTGTACGGTACTCGAGGCCGTTAGCAATACCATCTCTACCAATTACCTGTACCCGGCCCAGGCCCGGAACATCTTGCAGAAGTGTTGCATCGCCGCTGGTAATTACAGTACCATCTGCTAATTGATAACCTGCATAAACTTCGGTGCGCTTGCCTTTAAATAAACCGTTAGGTAACAATACCGTACCTGCAAGCCTTGCATCCCTGCCGGCAAAAGCGTCAAGCTGGTCAGCGTAATAAATAAAGTCGCCACCGGCAGTTTTAGTAGCTATTGGCGCGTAGGTATTGTCCAATTTCTCATAAGCCTCAACCAGGTTAAGCGACGGGTTTAAACGGCCGGCATCCAAACCTTCGTCTGATATAGAGTATGGCTGGTTGTTAGTGGTAAAGCCGTGTGTTTTACCTGCGTTAACTTTAAAATCTTCTATAAAGATAGATTCAGAGCTGTTTTTATCCAGGAAAAGGTTGGCGTAATTGTCGCTCAGGTCAGGTAATTGCCTGTACAACGAATACGTACCTGTAGCTATTAATTCCTTAGCAGCGTTAAGCGCTTTAGTATAATAACCGGTAGCCATTGATGCTGGTATACCAACTTCGCCGCCAGACAATGATACCGTAGGCGTAGTTGCGCCGTATTTGGCAATTGACGCAGCATATAAGGCAGCCCTTGCTTCCATAGCTAAAGCAGCACCTTTTGTTGCCCTTGATTTATCGGAAAGGCGTGAATCAAATAAGCCTTTGATAGCTTCCGCCTCGCTTATAACAAAGTCATAAATTTCAGACTCCTTGTTGCGTGGTTTTTGCAGCGCGGCAACGTTACCGGAAAAATCATAATCAAGCGGCTCGGTGATCAGCGGCACACCGCCCATCCTTTTTACCATTTCGAAATAATAGCTGGCACGTATAAACCGGCCTTCAGCAATAAACTGTTTTTGTAGAATCTTCTCTTCATCTGTAACCGCAGGAGCAGCTGTTATGCGTTGAATAAACAAGTTAAGCTCGCGGATATAGGTGTAATCCCATATGCCCCACTCGCCATAACCCCAGCCGTTACGCGTAACAAAACCAGAGCTTCCGTTTTCAGAAGGAAACGCTTCGCTAAAATCAACAAACGATGCCCAGCCGTTATCAAGGCTCGAAAAATCGACCATACGGTTATATAGGTCGCCTAATACGGACAATACCAAGTTAGGGTCGGTAAAAGCAACGTTCGCGTCAATGATAGATTTGGGCGGTACGTCCAAAAATTCACTGTCTTTTCGGCACGAGCCCGTGATGAACAGGCCTGCGCACATTAATATAATGGTTATTTTTTTCATGTGTTTAAACTTAAGGGATTAATTAAAAAGTTAAATTAACACCGAAGTTGAATACTTTACTTTGAGGGAACTGTAACCCGTTATCGTCTGTGGTTTCAGGGTCAACAGCATATTCTTTCAGGTTATCAAACGATAACATGTTGTAACCATTTACGAACACCCTCGCTTTTTTCATTTTTACTTTTGCAAGCCATGCGGTTGGCAATGAGTAGCCCAGCTCTATGGTTCTTGCCCTTAAATATTTCACGTTGTGCAACCAGAAAGACGAGTTACCACGGTAACTTGAAATATTTGGCCCGGGGTTATACCTGGTTGCAGGGTATTTGCCTGGTATCCATGCACTGTTCAAGTCGTACATATTCTCGCGGTGGTACCTGTCTTCAAATATAGTATTAAAGTTACCGCCGTTTTGGAAAGCCCAGCGTGTTTCCCAGTTCTGGAACCAGGTGTAACCTGCACCACCCGAGAAATCGGCATGGAAATCAAATCCTTTATAAGCAGCACCTAACGAGAAACCGAAGTTAATATTTGGTTGTTTACCATAACCATAACCAATTGGGCGGTTATCGGCACCATTTATAGCTCCGTCGCCGTTTTGGTCTTTGTAGATCAGGTCGCCCGGTAGTAATGTCCTGTTACCCTCACCATCTACGTTCACCGGGTAATTGTTTATCTCTTCGATCGATTTAAACTGGCCTACTACCTCGTAACCCCAGTCGATATTAGCATACCGGTTTATACGCGAACCAAAATATTGGTCTAACGAGTTACCCCAGCGTTCATTATAAATGCTCACTGTTTTTTGGCGGCTGTAAGAGAATGTACCGCTAATGTTATAGCTCACATCGCCCACGCGGTTGTTGTAGTTCAGCGCCAGGTCGAAGCCCGATTGCGAATCGCTGTTCAGGTTTTCTAAAGGTAAACCAAAACCAACTTCTATAGGTAATACCACATCGTCTTTTGCCTTAAGCAAGCCGGTACGTTTACGATAGAAATAATCGAAACTACCCGATAACTTATTGTTCAGGATGGTGAAATCCAAACCAACATCGGTCATCTTACTTTTCAACCACGATATATTAGTAGTAATTAAGCCTTTATCAGCCGATGTAACTAATGGGTTGCCTCCTATAATTGCCGTAGGCCTGTTGTAGTTGTAGCCCGGCAAGTATGCATAAGGTGCTACAATCGGCTGCGACGCGTTATCAGGATTACGGTCATCACCCAATATTGCGTACGATGCGCGCAGTTTCAAGTCGTTCAGGAAACTTCTGTCGCCCATCAGTTTCTTCATCCAACCTTCCTGGGTAATACGCCATCCTACCGAACCGCCCGGGAAGTAACCCACACGTTTATCAGGAGCAAACAGGTAAGATGCATCGCGCCTTCCCGAAAACTCCACGTAGTATTTGTTATCGTAATTGTAGTTAACACGGCCAATGTAACCTATACGTGCTTCTTTGTCATCGCTATCCTGGTACTGGTCAGCAGTTGGAAAATAGATCAACGGCAGGTTGTTAGATACCGGCGAAGAGTGTATCCAGTTACGCAGGTGTTGTAACTCTATACGCTCGTTAACCAAAGTTGCAGCAACCGAATGTTTACCAAAAGTGTTAATGTAGTTTAACTGTATCTGTTGAGTTTTGGCAAACTCTTTCTTCTGCTCGCGCTCCCTCCAGGGGTTTGAACTACCACCGGTAACATCATATGTATCGGTAGCCGGCTTGTAAGTGTAAGATTTGTAAGTGTATTCCTGGTTATTCAGCAAATAATCTGCAACGTAGTAAGAGTATAAACCTTTAGCGGTTAAGCCTTTTATACCCGGTATTTGGTACTCTGCACCAAAGTTGGTTTGCAATACGCGCCAGTCGCTATGGTACAAGCCCGATAACTTCTTGTTCAGGAACGCGTAGTTAGATTCGGTGTTGTTCAGCGTATTCAGGTAATCAGGGTTATCATTAGCATAAGGTCGCTCAAGCGGCGTATTCCTCAATACGGCAAACCTGGCCAGGAAATAATCATCCTGTCCCGGCACACCGGGGTTTTCGCGGGTTTCCACGCGGCCGTTAATGTTTAAGTTAACTTTTAAGCCGTTGGCCACTTTTAACGATACGTTAGATTGTATGTTAGAGCGCCCGAACTTGTACTCTTTACCCAATTGCGAAGATTGGTGCAGGTTAGTTGCCGATACGTAGTAGCTAACCCTGTCGGTAGCACCTGTAAAGTTGGCATTCACCGAGTTGATAGGTGCGTTATTATTTGCACCCAGTACATACTCGCGCCAGTCGAAGCTGCGGTAAGCAGGGTCGGTACCGGCTTTGTACTTGTCAAGCTCGGCCTGGGTAATGCTTGTGGTATGGCTATTACCATTCAATTCGGCTTCTGCCTTGAAACGCATGTAGTCGTAAGAGTTATTAGCTACAACAGGGAAACGGTAAAAGTTTTGGAAGCCCTGGTAAGCATCAATATTGATGCGGCCTTCACCACTACCTTTTTTGGTAGTTACCACCACAACACCGTTTGCAGCACGCACACCGTAGATAGCGGCCGAACCGTCTTTCAGTACCGAGATGCTCTCGATATCGTTTGGAGCAATGTTGTTAAACTGGCCTTCGTCCTGCTGTATACCGTCGATAACGTACAGCGGCGCACCCATGTTACGGATCTGGATAGATGCACTTGCACCCGGGCGGCCTTCCGACTGCCTGAACGTAACACCGGGGATTTTACCGGCCAATGTGGTACTAACGGTAGAACCGCCGTGTACACGGTCGATATCCTTAGAAGTTACGCTGGAGATAGCGCCCGTTAACGATTCTTTACGCTGTTGGCCGTAACCTGTTACTACAACCTCCTGCAGGTTGGTGTTAAGGGCCTTCATCCTTACATTAAAGTTGGTTTGGCTGCCAATGGAAACTTCCTGGCCGGCAAAACCTACATAGCTAAATACCAGCGCGGTGCTTCCGGCCGGTACTGTTAAAGTAAACTTACCGTTTACATCTGTTGTGGTACCCGTAGTGGTGCCTTTTACCTTAACGGCAACGCCCGGCAACGATAGGCCTGTGGTATCCGAAACGGTACCCGTAACCTTTTGCTGCGCAAATGCACTGCCCGATAATAGCACGCCCATAATAACGGCACACATAACAATTAATGATTTGGGGTAACGTAAGCCGTACAGCCAATGCGTACGCACATACCCCTCCTGTGTGGGAAGTAAAGATTTTCTCATACGTGAATTTGTTGTTGGTTAAATTAGTTTTAAAGCTGGCGGGAGTGCCCTCTTTAATTATTGTCAAAGAAACATGTTTTAATTTTCGGCGATTAATCAAATCATATCAATACTTAGTCGAATTGTATCAATGTGCTTTTGGCCTAAAACCATGCTGCAAATGGAGTATATTTGTTTTAACCCGACTGATTTGAAACCGCTTTACCTGATCTGTTTAACTCTTTTGCTGCCAATATTTTGCGGTGCGCAAACCTATTATTTCAAGCACTACCAGGTAGAGCAGGGGCTATCAAACAACACGGTTTATGCGGGTATACAGGATAAGAGCGGCTTTTTATGGCTGGGCACGCGCGATGGGCTTAACCGCTTCGATGGCTACAGCTTTAAAATTTTCAGGCACGATTCTACCGACCCCAAAACCTTATCAAACAATATGGTGCATTGCCTCAGTAATGATATTGATGGCACCCTTTGGATAGGCACCGACCAGGGCGTTGACCATTACGACCCTAAAACCGAAACTTTCTCGCACCTTAATATAGGCGGTTTTGATGGCGTACGCTGTATAGTGCAGGATGCCAATAACGATTGCTGGTTTATAGTAGGCCCATCATTAATGAAATATGATAAGCGCACAAAAAAAATAACCAGCTACCGCCCCTACCAGGATTTTGAAGCCACTTCCATAGTATTCAACAATGGCGACCTGTGGGTATCTACCACCGCCGGCGACCTCAAAAAGCTGAACAAAGCCAGCCGCACCTTTACCACTTATAACATGTTCGGGCATTCGGGCCAGGCGGCCTCTCATTATATCGAAAAGATATTTGGCGCGGGCAATAACAAAATTTTTGTAGGAACCACCAATCAGGGTTTTAAGGAGTTTGACTGCCTTACCGGCGATTACCGCGACATGCTGATTTACAATACCGACAAAACGGAGGTATACGTGCGCGACTTTGCCAAATACAGCGATAACGAGTATTGGCTGGCTACCGAATCGGGCTTGTTTATTTACAATGTAAGCGCCGGTACGTTCACTAATATCAAGAAACATTACAACGACCCCTACTCGCTATCCGATAATGCCATATACCTTTTATATAAGGATATTGAAGGCGGTATGTGGGCCGGTACTTATTTTGGCGGCGTAAATTACTACCCTAAGCAGCATTCGCTGTTCAACAAATACTACCCCGGCGAACGCAATACCCTGCAGGGTAACGTAGTGCGCGAGATATGTAAAGATATGTATGGCAACCTGTGGCTGGGTACCGAAGATAACGGGCTTAACAAACTCTCGCCCGACAAAAGCATCTGGACACATTACAACCCGGGGCTTACCAATGCCATCTCCAACACCAACATACACGGACTACTGCCCGATGGAAATAAGCTTTATATAGGCACCTTTGAGCGCGGATTGAATATATTCAACATAAAAACCGGCAAGGTTGAGCAACTGCTTATAGCCGGGCCCGGCGAAAACCAGTTAAAAAGTAATTTCATTGTAGGTTTCCTGAGGACGCGATCTGGGGCAATTTTAGTGGGCACCACGCACGGTTTATACATTTTTAATACCGAAAAGCACGATTTTACGCTGATAGACCGCATCCCCCCATGGGATTTTGTGTATTCGATGATAGAAGACCACAACGGCAAAATTTGGGTGGGTACCGTTAGGGATGGGATATACTGCTACGATATTAAAAACAATACAAGTTTTAAACTACAGGATACTTATAAAGTAAAGGATGCCCTGAAGATATCTATCATCAATGGCATTTTTGAGGATAGCGACTTTAACCTTTGGTTCGCTACCGATGGGCTGGGCCTTTGGCGATATGACACCGACCGCAAAACATTCAAATACTTCGACTCGAACAACGGACTACCGAGCAATTATATCTTTAAAATACTGGAAGATGACGACAAGAACCTTTGGGTGAGCACCACCCGCGGGCTGGTATCTTTAAGCCTGAACGATAATGGCATAAAGGTTTACACCAAAGCCAATGGCTTGCTTAGCGACCAGTTCAACTACAACTCGGCCTTTAAAGATAAAGATGGCACCATGTACTTTGGTTGCGTGCGCGGGATGATAAGCTTTAACCCTGCCCACTTTACCCGCAACGATTTTATTGCCCCGGTTTATATTACCGGCTTCCAGGTGCATAACAGCGAAATATCGGTTAACGGGCCGGATTCTTTATTGAAGCGGTCTATCATGTTCACCAAAAAAATCGAACTGAACCACGACCAATCTTCCTTCAGTATCGACTTTGCCTCATTGAGCTACCCTGCGCCCGAAATGACGCAGTATAAATACATGATGAAGGGGCTGGATAAAGGCTGGATAAACCTGAAAGCCAACCGGAAAGTATATTTTACCCAATTGGCACCCGGGCATTACACTTTTATAGTCAAAGCCGCCAACAACAACGGCACCTGGACCAACAAGGAAACCTCGATAGAGATAGATATTGCCCCACCCTGGTGGAAAAGCATGTGGGCCTATGCGGTTTACCTCATTTTGTTCGCCATTTTCAATTACTACGCGTTCAAATTTTACCACAACTATATCAGGCAAAAGAATTTGCGGCTGATACAGCGCCTGGAGAACGATAAAGAAAAAGAACTGTATAATGCCAAAATAGAGTTTTTTACTAACGTAGCGCACGAGATACGCACCCCGCTTACGCTGATAAAAGGCCCTATGGAAAAGGTGATACGCAAGGCCAGTGAAGTGCCCGAGATACAGGGAAGCCTGAAAATGATGGAGCGTAATACAGACAGGTTGCTGGATCTTACCAATCAACTGCTCGATTTCAGGAAAACAGAAACCAACGGCTTTAGCCTCAACTTTGTAAAAACAGATATCAGCGAGTTACTGTCCGATATCTACCTGCAGTTTAATGCCATGGCCGAGCAGAAGAATTTACGCTACGAACTTAAGCTGCCGGGCAAGCCTTTGTATGCCTATGTGGACCTGGAAGCTTTTACCAAGATCATCAGCAACCTGATAAATAATGCCCTAAAATATGCCGAATCGGTAGTAGAGATAGAGCTGCCTGAACACACTAACCTCGACGAATCTTTTAAATTCATTATCCGCAACAATGGCTATTTAGTACCTGCAGAATTGCGCCAAAGGATATTTGAACCGTTTTTCAGGATAAAGGAGACCGAGAAGCAAACAGGTACAGGTATAGGGCTATCCCTATCACGTTCGTTGGCCGAATTACACAAAGGTTCACTTTTTTTAGACGAACCGGTGGATAATTTTAATATCTTCACGTTAATATTGCCAATACACCAGGATAAGGAGTTCGACCTCCAGAATACGCCCGTTGATTACGAGCACCATGGTGTTGTAAACCGCGACGATAATTTTGACTTTATGAAGCCAATTATACTTTTGGTAGACGATAATCCGGAGATACTGGATTTTGTTGCCGATGAGCTATCCGAAAAGTATTCGGTAGTGAAGGCCTTAAACGGCCAGGAAGCGCTTGATATGATAGATATCGAGAATATCCAGTTGATCATTTCCGACGTGATGATGCCGGTGATGGACGGTTTTGAATTGTGCAAAAAAGTTAAAACCAACTTCGACCATAGCCATATCCCTATAATTTTGCTTACCGCAAAAAACACCCTACAAAGCAAAATAGAAGGTTTAGAGGTAGGTGCCGATGCTTATATAGAAAAACCATTTTCGCCCGAGCACCTGCTGGTACAGGTGGCCAACCTGCTCATCAACCGCAATAAAATAAAAGATTACTTTGCAAGTTCGCCGCTGGCCCATATTAAAACCATGGCCTACTCCAAGCCCGACGAAAGCTTTTTGGATAAACTGAACGCCGTAATTTACAAGAACATCCAAAACGCCGACCTTGACGTGGAGCACATTGCCAACTTTATGAACATGAGCAAGCCCACACTGTACCGTAAAGTGAAGGCCATATCTAACCTTACCATTAACGAGCTTATCAATATCACCCGCCTGAAAGCCGCCGCAAAACTACTGGAAGAAGGCGATTATAAAATTTACGAGGTGGCCAATATGGTGGGCTACAGTTCACAATCGCACCTGGGCCGCAACTTCCTTAAACAGTTTGGCACCACGCCAACCGAGTACCAGGCCAATAAAAAGGCTGCAAAAGTGAAGACGTTTTAGTATAATACAACACCACGTCATGCTGCTTTATTTCAGCACCCCACACGGCAGGTAGTGCCCATGGAAAGCGGCTTTGCATTGTGGCTTGCATGATGGGGTCTTGAAACAAGTTCAAGATGACGATTGGGGTTATCCCTACTTCCTCGTTTTCAACTTCGTCAACGCAAACTCCCCTATTCTTCTGCCTTCATCTACACCGTTCACTATAGATGGCATATAATGTATACCCCCATAAAAACGGCTGATAGAGGCTTCATCAGCAGCTGCTTTAAAAGATTTAAACGAACGTGCCGGAATATCAAATTGCACTTCGGTAGAATCGGTAAAGGCAGTATTAGCGCCAAAGAGCTTGCTCATCATTACTGCCGAAGCATTTGACACTACGCTGTGCCCGCTGGTATACTCGGGGAAAGGCGGGGTTTGCAATAACGGCGCCCAGCGTTCATCAATGTATTGATTGATATACGTTTCGGGGCGTATTACTTTGCTTTTGTATTTCTCGTCCCAGCAGTTAATAAAAGCATCGGCAATTACAACCGACATACAAGCGTAGGTTTCGGCAGCTTTTACATAGTCGGCTTTGTTTTGGCGGCAAACCTGGGCGGCTATGTTTATCCAATGCCCTCCCGGCGATATTTTTTTGATGGCAAACATGGTATGCCCGTTGTTATTGACCTTGAAGGGGTTATCGTCCCAAAATGTAGCTATCGTTTTTTGCTCCTCGGTTAAGTGCAGCCCTGTATCGCGCACGGCAAGGGCAAGTTTGTAAAAATAGCTTTCGGGCTTTTTAGAAAAATCCATCGCCTTGCCTGGCTTAAATTGCTGTGCCGAATCGAGCAAGAAAGGTCGGATGTCATTCCAGTGAGGCTCTACGCCCTTCATATAGGCAGGTGGTGTTGGCTTCCAGGTGGCATCGTCGGTTTGCACATCGTACTTGGCCAGCGAGCGCGTTTGTTTGTAGTTATCCTTGCCTGCCCATTTCAGTATACGGTCTGCTATTAGTTTGCCGTATTCTATCGAGTTATCGTAAACCTCCTGCGGCATGCCGGTCTCTTTAAACTCTGCCATCATTTTATCGTGATAGGCCTCTATCCGCCCTTCGGACATGATGAGGATTTTGCCGATAATAAGGGCGGCATGCGAAGCCGCCATGGTATAGCAGTATTGTTTGCCGGGCGTAGGCTTCGGTACCGAATCGAGCCCGTTCAGTTGCCCGGAAAGGGAGATATATTTTTTGTTGCCGTTAACGGCAGCCTCATAAGCAGCAACGCTTACGTAAGAGTATATGCGACTGGCCACGGGCGGCGAATAAATATCGTGCACCATTACATCGGTAACCTGCCTTATCGAACGGTGGATAAACTCGGGGTTCTCGGCAGCCTTTTGCCAGTTGCTTTTATTTTGGCACGATGCGAGTAGTAGCAACACCGCAAAGGCACCGTATATCTTCTTCATAAAATCAAGTACAAATTATCAGGTTTATCCGGCGGGCAGAAGCCCTTTGCGGAACTATCAGGCAAATATAAATTCTTAAAAGTTGATTACAGGCACCGATACGTTTTCACTAACTTTTGAGATTATTTGACGAAAGCAGTTTTTTTAAAATACATTTTCTTTACATTTAAATACCAATTATTTACAGGGCAGCAAAAGCGTTATTTAAATAGCGCCTAAGAAGCATTAAAGCTTACCCCACTCAAATTAAGATATTATCGATCAAATGTTTACCCTCAGGCCAACCCCCTACGTAGCGCTGATAAGTGCGGCTTTGCTATTGTTTACCGCGTGCTCAAAAAAAGAAAATTCTGATACCCTTTTTAAGCTGTTGCCTGCCGACGAAACCGGCATCGAATTTAAAAATACCCTTACCGAAAGCGACAGCCTTAACATACTTACCCACCCCTACCTGTACAATGGCGCTGGTGTTGGCATAGGCGATTTTAACCGCGACGGCAAACCCGATGTTTACTTTGCAGGCAATATGGTGCCCGGCAAAATGTTCCTGAACAAAGGGGACCTAAAATTTACCGACATTACCTCCGCTGCCGGCGTTAGCAGCGATGGCAAATGGTGTACAGGTGTATCGGTAGTGGATATCAATAACGATGGCTGGCCCGACCTTTATGTATGCGCTTCGTTCCGCAAAGATCCGGCTCAGCGCAAAAATATGCTCTTTATAAACCAGGGCTTAAATAAAGAAGGCGTGCCTACTTTTAAAGAATCGGCAAAGGCTTATGGGTTGGATGATGATGGCTATAGCACCCAAGCCATATTTTTCGACTACAACCACGATGGTTATCTGGATATGTACCTGCTCACCAATTTTTTGGGTAAAGATACCCCTGTCGCTTACCGCCCGAAATTAATGGACGGCAGCGCCATTAACAACGACCGCCTGTACCGCAATAATGGCAACGGCACTTTTACCAACGTTACCAAAGAAGCCGGCATTTTGATAGAGGGTTACGGCAACTCGGTATCGGTATCGGATTTCAATAACGATGGCTGGCCGGATATTTATGTAGGTAACGACTTTATATCAACCGACCTGCTCTACATCAACAACCAAAACGGCACCTTCACCAACCGCTCCTCGGAATACTTTAAGCACACAGGCTGGTCGGTAATGGGATCGGACGTGGTGGATATTAATAACGACGGGCTTGCCGACCTGATATCGCTGGAGATGCTGCCCGAAGAGAACCTGCGCAAAAAAACCATGCTGATGGGCGATAACTATATCACCTACATCAACAACGATAAGTATAAATACGACCACCAGTACATCCGCAACGTATTGCAGCTGAACCGCGGGCAGGTGGCCGGCAGTAACACCCAATTCAGCGAGATAGCCTACATGAGCGGCGTTTACCAAACCGACTGGAGCTGGACACCGCTGGTAACCGATTTTGATAACGATGGCTACCGCGATATGCTGATGACCAACGGCTACCCCCGCGACATTACCGACCTTGACCACGCCCTTTACACCAACGACCAGGGCCGCACTGTGAAAGAGAACACCACGCTTGCCGCTGCAGATTCGTTCCCGGTAGTAAAAACAGCCAGCTACGCTTTCAGGAATAGAGGTGGTTATATGTTCGATAACGAATCGAAAAACTGGGGTATTACTAAGCCAACCTTCTCTACCGGTGGCGTATATGCCGACCTGGATAATGATGGGGATATGGACCTGGTGATCAACAACATTAACGATTACGCCTTTGTTTATGAGAACACCCTGAACAGCAAAAGTAAAGTAAACAAAACCAACAATTACCTTAAAGTAGCTTTGGAAGGCGACGACAAAAATAAGGGCGGCATTGGTGCCATAGTTCGCATCTACTACCAGGGCAAACAACAATTGTACGATCAGCAGCCCTGCCGCGGCTACATGAGTACTGTTGATGCCTTGGGGCATTTCGGTTTAGGCGCTACCACAAATATCGACTCGTTACGCGTGCGCTGGGCCGATGGTAAAACGCAGTTGCTAACCAACTTAAAAGCCAACCAAACCATAAAGCTGCAATATAAGAACAGTTCGGGCAGCTATCCCGCAGGCATTCCCGCCTTTGCTAAACCGGTCTTTCAACCCGTTAATACACAAACCGGCATTAATTATACGCACGAGGAAAAAGATGCTATCGATTACAACATCCAACCTACACTGCCGCATAAATTGAGCCAGTACGGGCCTGCTATAGCCGTTGGCGATATTGATAAGAATGGCTTCGATGATATGTACATCGGCGGAGCAGCGGGTAAAAAGGGCGTATTTTTTATGCAAAATGCCGGCGGGCATTTCGCCTTGGATAACAACCGCTTCCTGAACGAAGAATTCAAGGACGAAGAAGACATGGGTGCCCTGCTTTTTGATGCAGATGGCGATGGCGACCTGGACCTGTACGTGGCCAGCGGAAGTTACGAGTTCCCAAAAGGGCACACTTCCGCTACCGACCGCCTCTATATAAATAACGGCAAAGGGCAATTTACACGCAATTTAACTGCATTACCAATTGATTACGATAATGGCTCCTGCGTGCGCGCCGCCGACTTTGACGGCGACGGCGACCTCGACCTGTTTGTGGGCGGCCGCTCGGTATCCGGCGCGTACCCTACCTCACCGGCAAGCCGTATACTTCAAAACAATGGCGGCAACTTTGCTGATGTTACCGCACAGCTTTGCCCTGCATTAGCTAAAGGCGGTATGATAACCGATGCACTTTGGAGCGATTTTAATGGCGACGGCAAACCCGACTTAGTGGTAGTTGGCGAATGGATGCCCATAACTTTTTACCAAAACACCGGCAAAGGCTTTACCAATGTTACCGAAGCAACAGGCATTAGCAGCCACGTGGGCTGGTGGAACAGTTTAGTGGCCGGAGATTTTGACAACGATGGCAAAACCGATTACATTGCCGGTAACCTTGGGCTAAACTCAAATTATGTTGCATCCGCAGAGCACCCCATGACCATTTTGGGTAAGGATGTGGATGGCAATGGCTCCTTTGATGCTATGATATTCTGCTACATGAAAGCCGAGGACGGCACGCAAAAACCCTTCCCGATGCATACCCGCGACGACCTTATTAGCCAGGTAATAGGTATCCGCAAAAAGTACCCTACCTATAGAGGTTTCGGTGCCGCCACCATGCAGGATCTTTGGAAGGACGCGGATAAACAAGGCGCACTGGAACTAAGTGCAACCGATATGCAAACCAGCTTTGTTAAAAATAACGGCGGTGGTAAATTTAGCATATCGCCTATGCCGCTTGGTGCGCAAATGGCACCGGTATACGGCATGGTAGCCGAAGACATTGATATGGATGGCAACCTCGACCTGGTAATGACCGGCAATGATTTTGGCATGGAACCATTTACCGGCCGCCACGATGCCTTTATGGGCCTTTATATGAAAGGTAACGGCAAAGGTGGGTTCAGCGAGGTGAGCATGGCGCAAAGCGGCCTGTTCATTAACGGCGATGGTAAAGGTCTTGCAACTGTGCAGTCGGGCGGTAAAGAGCTGTTTGTGGCCACGCAAAACCAGGGCCCGGTAAAAGTTTATCAAAAAACCGCTGCCGATGGTACCAAATGGATAAAACTAAACCCTGCCGATTTTTATGCGGATGTTACTTATAAAAACGGCAGCAAAAAACGTGTAGAGTTTTATTACGGCTCTACGTATCTTTCGCAATCGTCGCGTGCATTTAAGCTGGATGCAGGTGTGGCCAAAGCTACCATCACCGCATTCGATGGCAAGAAAAGAGAAATTACGAACTAACGACGGCAAACATACGGGGATATCGGTTGGATATTCCCCGCTGTTGTTAAAAACATATACCTTATGAAAATTACTACCAAAGCTGTGCTGTGCCTGTTGGCAACGGCCATGGTGCAAAACCTTGTACAAGCACAAGCCCCGCTGTTACCCACCAAATGGACCGAACAGGCCATGAAGGCCGAAGTGCCACTGTCAGAATACCCACGCCCGCAACTACAGCGCGAAGACTGGCTATGCCTCAACGGCAAGTGGGATTATATGGGCGGTAAAAACGCACCCAATGCTTTAGCTCCGGCAACTGTTGCATCATTTGATGGCGCTACGGCAAAAATACTGGTGCCCTACTGCCCCGAATCGGTACTATCGGGCGTGCAAAAGAAACAAGAAATAAACATGTGGTACCGCCGCACGGTAGAAATACCATCGGGCTGGCAGGGCAAGCAGGTTATTATGCACTTTGAGGCCGTGGACCATGATGCCACCGTGTTTGTAAACGGCAAAAAAGCCGGCAGCCACGCAGGCGGATACGATTCGTTCTCGTTCAACATTACCCCTTTCCTTAAAAAGGGGAGCAATACCCTTGTAGTTGCTGCTTACGACCCTAACGACGGCCGCGCCCCATCGGGCAAGAACGGCCCGCGTGGCGATTATACCTTTAACTCGGGCATCTGGCAAAGCGTATGGCTGGAACCCGTGAGCAAAACCTATATCAAAAACATTCGCATGCTGCCCGAACTGGAGCAGAACCGCCTGAAAGTGATCGTAAATGCTGATGGTGCCGCCAAAGTTTCTGCCGAGGCACTGGATGGCAAAAAAGTGGTAGCGCAGGCAAACTCGACCGCAGGCACTTACTTTTATTTGCCGATAGATAAACCAAAGCTATGGTCTCCGGATGAGCCCTTTTTGTATGATCTGAAGTTGACGCTTTACGATGACAACGGCAAAACTACTGACGAGGTAAAAAGCTACTTCGGCATGCGCGATATTAAACTGGGCAAGGTAGATGGTGTGCTGCGCCCGCTTATTAATGGCAAATTCGTGATGCAATTAGGCCTGCTCGATCAGGGCTACTGGCCCGATGGCGTGCTTACCGCTCCGACTGAGGAAGCCTTGAAATTTGATATGGAGTACACCAAGAAAGCGGGCTACAACCTCATCCGCAAGCACATGAAAACCGAGCCGCACCGCTTTTACTACTGGGCCGATAAAATGGGCCTGTTGGTATGGCAGGATATGCCGGCCATTTGGTACCAAAACGAAGACACCCTGAAAACCCGCAAAGTTTTTCGCCAGGAACTGAAGGCCATAATGGACGACCATTATAATTCGCCATCCATCATCACCTGGGTGCCTTTTAACGAGAACTGGGGAGCCTTTGATGTGAGGAACATTACCGACTGGGTAAAACAGTACGACCCATCGCGCCTCGTGAACGGCAACTCGGGCTTCAACAACAACCCCGATTACCAAAAAGCCTACGGCGACCCGATGAATGGAGACTATGTAGATACACACATTTACGTTGGACCATACGGCGCCTCAAAACCCGACGGCAAACGTGCTGCGTCGCTGGGTGAATTTGGCGGCGTGGGCCTGTTCGTCCGCGGGCATATGTGGCCGGTGGAGAACAACGCGTACGATTACGCCGCAACTACCACCGCCCTTACCGACCGCTACGTATTGCTGTTAGACAAGGTAGAGCAACTGATGAAATACCAGGGCCTAAGCGTTGCCATTTACACCCAAACCACCGACGTAGAGCACGAAGTGAACGGCGTACTTACCTACGACCGCGCCGTTGAAAAAATGCAAACCGACAGGATAAAGGAAGTGAATGAGGCCGTGATAAAAGCGGGGTATTTGTTGAATAAATAATTGGCACAGCTTACAAGTTTAGCAACGCCTGGGATGTAGGAGTATTGGTAAGCCGGCAGTTATCATCATAATTTTTTGCGGGGTCGAGCCCGAAGGCTGTCATTAGTTCATCGCGTATTTCTTTGTTAGACGGATTGCGTAAGTCGAAATGACTCTTAAAGTCTGCCTGCTGATTATTGTAGGGTTGATTATTGTTTTCTATAGCAGCCTCAATTTGATACAAGTAGCAGTTATGCGGATGAAACCCAATGCTGTAATATCCGTACGGATTTGTTACCGGGCAGGATGGCCGGTCTTTTGGAGCAAATGGATTATCAGCGGCAAAATACTTATTGAAGACGCTTTTAGGCAGCTCTTTATGAATTAAACCCCATTGAAGAAAGGACGTTAATCTGCCTGAGCTAACATGGCTACCATAGGACATCGGAAAATCCATCTCGTCCGGTGTCAATTCACTATGACCAATCACTTCGTATTGCCCGTATAGCAGCAAATTATCCATCATATAATCCGACGGTAATGCCGGGGCATTTTTCAAAACATCTATATCGATATATTTGTGGTCCGATAGATATGCATAAACCTTTACCAATACAGGCTTAGCCATCAGGAAGCCTATGCCATGCTCTTCTGAAAGCACGTTTCTCTTTTTTAGCAAATTAATATCAACCAACACTCGCCCAAAAGCGTATTGAGTTCGGCTTATTTTGAATGCAAAAAAATCGCCGGTTTTAAACTTCTGATGCTTTCGCCGAGCGTGCTTAAACTCCGCAATCTCGGTAAGATGGTTAAGGGGCGAGTTTTTTATAAAGCCATTAACAAGGCGTTCTATCGATTGAGCGAGTGTATCTTTTTTAAATGGATACTCCCACCGAGCATTGTAGAAAGTTGTTTGCGTATCGTAGTTACCTACAATTGTGCTTCCATCAGACCCTATTATACAATAAACCCCTACTGGTTGGCGAGACTCGAGTACCGAGGCAGAGAGTTTCTTTTCTTTTCCTTTGCCTGTTTTCGGCAACAGTACAATCCTGCCTCGTGTTAGATCATCGTATTGGTGTTCCTCGTATTTTAAATCTGTAGAAACTATTTGCCTTTTTATAACATCACCTTCAAAATAAAGGATACTTTCCGATCTGTATGCATCGCCTTTAAGCACAACTTTTTCCCAATGAGGTAGTACAGGTTCTAAACCAAAATAAGCGCGCTGTTCGTTTGATAGTTCGAATACCATTTGCTGCAAATTATGCACCTAAGTTAATCAGAACCTGACACCGCACCAAAATCAATAACTTTCCTATCCCAATTTTTTCCGCAACCATTTGCGCACCGGCTCATCATACCATTTCAGGGTGATGTAAGCCAGGATAATTGAACCTACTAAGACAGCCAAGGCAACCGGCCATGCTTGTACAATGGTTGTGCCTTTGTTGTTGCTTATCCAGGCCACATAGAAATAAACTATGGCATAATGCACTAAATATAGAGGGTATGAAATATCCCCAAGGAACTTGCATATCTTGCTTTCAGTAGCTCCCGCAACAACACCGCTTGCGCCAAGGTATACGATAAGTGGGAATACGATAATGATACAGATGGATTCGTAAACGCCGTTCATCCACAAATGCTCGGCACCGCCAATGCGGGGCATATACAGCACTACCGCAACCAATATACTGCACCACAGGAAGGCGTTTTTAATA
Source organism: Mucilaginibacter pedocola (assembly GCF_002013915.1). Classification (GTDB taxonomy): domain Bacteria; phylum Bacteroidota; class Bacteroidia; order Sphingobacteriales; family Sphingobacteriaceae; genus Mucilaginibacter; species Mucilaginibacter pedocola. The sequence goes on along the minus strand of NZ_MBTF01000036.1, from coordinate 138,195 downwards.
CTTCCCGGTTTAACCACGCGAGACATTAATAATCCTGCAAAAAACGGGTACATAGTACGGGTGATGCCCACACGAACCTGCTCTACATTTAAAGTCCAGCCACCGCTTACATCGCCATTTGTTATGGCTAATTGTGCAAGGGCTATTGCCGATATAGCCACCAGTATGGCTAATGCAGTTTTCGAGAATTTTCGTATCCAAACGGCGTAAAGGATATTGGCGATATACTCGAAGAATAACGACCAGCCTACGCTGTTCAGCGGGTGCATTTCCTGCCAACCACGTATATCCAGCGAAAGCGGTATGGGCAAAATGGTACAACCTATAACGTATACCAGCAGCATCTTCCAAAGCGGTACTTCGTGGATGAGTGGCCATATCGCCGAATCAGTGTAGTAAAAGCCGATGGCGCCTAATGTCATGCCCAGTATTACCATGGGCTGCAGGCGCTCTATGCGTCGTTTAAAAAAACTGCCAACGGTCATCTTGTTCCAGCGGTCGTCATACGCATAACCTATAACGAAGCCTGATAACAGGAAAAAGAAGTCTACCGCAAGGTAGCCGTGGTTAACAATAATATCAAGGTGCCCGGTGCCCAGCGGCTCGGTAAGGTGAAAGGTGACTACAATAATTGCTGCAACACCGCGCAGGCCATCCAGTATAGGATAGTGCGGCTTGCTGGCCAAAGTGTTATTATTCATTTATAATTAGGTATGGGTTAAGCAACGAGGGAAATTGCAAAAAAACGCGCTGAAACCAAACAGATCGGGGGCAGATCCGGCTTCTCACACAAAGGTAAAAGCGCAACAAAAAAGTACAAAAAAGCCCCGGGCCAACCAAGATCCCGGGGACTCAAACCAACTAAACCTATCGCATATTTAACCTATCCGACAAGAGCTTCATATAAAACCCGCCCACAACGCTACGCGCCTTAAAGTTGTCGCGTATGCCTGTGTTAGAGTCATAAAAATCGTTCAATGGCACGCGCGATTCTGTTTCTATCGAGTGCCTGTACACCGGTTTCACCAAAGCTTCAAACTCGGCCTGTGTTGGCGCGAATGCTGCCGTCCACAATATCCAGTCGTTTTTAGTGTAGGCTTTGCGGCTATCCAGCGGTATACCAAATTTGTTGTTCTTGGTTAAGTAGTATTTTGTTTCGGTATCGTAAACCTTCTGCGGAAACAGGTTCAGGTTTAGCACCTTGTCCCAAACCAGGTTATACTTTTGGCTCCAGGTATCCTTGTTGTCAAAGGTTAGGGCGTAGTGGTCGCCGGCCTCGGCCATGCCGATCCATTTTGGCACCATACTCTCGGCAATGGCGCGGTATTTTTTGGCAGTATCGGCCATGCCCAGTTTCTCGGCCATTTGCGCATAGCAGGCAATACCTACAATAGCTTTTACCGATAAGTTGGCATTACGCGCCAGGTGGCCCGCAAAGTCGTCGGTGCAAAGCTGTGTTTTAGGGTCTAAACCTTCCTTCACCAGGTAATCTACCCAAAGGCTCAAAGTCTTCCAGTGCAGTTTGGCAAAAGCACCATCGTTTTGGGCTTTGGTGATGGCCGCGGTAAGTATGATCATATTGCCCGATTCTTCTACCGGCATTGGCTCGCCATAAGTTTGGCCGTTGGCACGCGGGTAGGTACCTAAGTCGTGCGCTGCCCATGGGTGCGGATATTTGCCGCTCTCGCTGAAGTAGAAGATGCCGTTCAGCATGCCCTGCATCAGTTTGGGGTTATAGATAAGATACAGCGGCGCTGATGGATAGGTCACGTCCACGGTGTTGATGAACCCGCCGCTGTTATTCTCTTTTGATAGCCAAAGTATTTCGCCTTTAGGGCTTTTCACCAAATTGTGGGCTGCAATACTTTGGCGGTAAGCCAACATACACAGGTGAGCATACTCTTTACCACCCGATTTTAACGCCGCGGCATAAATTTCTTTGTTGAAAGCTGCACATTGTGCCATTACGGTTTTATAACCGGTAGCCGCTGCTGATAATTGGCCATCGAAGGTAGCCTTGCCAGAGTTGTTCCACCATGGGCGCAGGTTGGTGCCGAAATATTGGATGGCGTATATCTCATCGTAACCCAGTTCAACAAAACGCTCTACAGCGGTTTTGCCAACGGTGCCGAAAGGGATAACGGTATTTAACGATAGGGATTTACCCTTTGATGCGGTTGAAACTGTGCTGCCGGTTTGGAAAGCACCCGCCGCGCCGCTGCCCGAGGTAATAAATTGCCTAGCACCACTTGTTTTTGGCGCAGCTACATAAAAGTAGCCCCAATCTATACGCATATCGTCCGCACCTTTTTGCAGGATAGGTTGCTCTACGGTACCGGTTTTCAGGATAGAAAGGTTATTGGCGCTGTATTTGGTGGCGGTAACTTCCTGCGACGGACGGAATACAGCGATATCGCTCGATGCCCCGAGGAACACCTTCACGGCATGGCTTTTACCATCGTTAGCTTTTACGCTGTAGGTAATGTATGATACCGGGCGCGACATTAGGCTCAGATCCTTCAGTAACAGCGGCGACGTAAAGGTTAAGTTTAGGTCAACCTTGCCGCAAGTAAAATTATATAAGGTTTGGGTGGCAGTTACGTCTACGCTGTTCTCTTTGGCCAGTTCTACTTTAGCACCTTTTTCTTTCTGTTTATCTGCTAAGCCAAAATCGAGGAAACGGCCGCCGGCAGTATTGGCCAGGTGGATAGCTATAATATTCTCACCTGCTTTCAGGTCGCCTTTGCTAATAGGGAAATATTGCAGGGTATTGGTCCAGCCTTTTTTCGAATACACTTCTTTGCCGTTCAGGTATAGTTCGATGTTGTCATCGTGGTCTATCTTCAAAAACAGTTCATTAATGGCAGATGGATCGGCTACGGTGAAAGTACGCCTTACCCAAATATTATCGCCTTTCCATGGTGTTTTTACGGTGCTGGGGTTATCGCCAAGCGGCATGGCGCCCTGTTTCCAATCGGCAGCAGCGTAGCTTGCAGCTTTCCAATCACCTGTGGGTTCGGTTTCGGTATATTTTACAGAGTAGGGCGTTTCGTCGGAAGTGCCCAGTACAGGGCTGTAACGTACTTCTTCTTTGCCCATAAAGCGGTAGATCTTGCCATCTACATTAATAAGGCCCAGCAGCGAATGATCGGAACCTGTCCAGTGCGTGGTGGTCGATTCCTGGAGTTTATCCGTGTTAGACCATATGCTGAAGTTGGGGTTATGCGTAATAAGCGGATACGAGGGTGCCGTGCGTTCCTGCGCCTGCGTTTGCCCGAACGCAAAGAAACAAGCCAGCACACCCGCAAATTTTAATTTAGTAGAATAGTTCATACAGTATTTAGTGCAGTATAATTGAAAGGTAAAAGTAAGGTATGAGAATTTTGTAGTGCCCACGTTTTGTATCAAGCTTTCGTTCATTCGTCTCATTTTTAACTACCGGTTTTAAATAGCTACTTACTAATTGAGCCGTACAGGCAAGTAAATTGAGCCGTGAAGGTAATCGGCTCCCCGCCCCGAGCACGATATTTGTGTTATCAATTTATAAGAAACAACAATGGAAAACATCAAAAAAATACAACTTGGCAACAACGGCCCGTTGGTATCAAAACTGGGCCTGGGCTGTATGCGCATGTCATCTGTTTGGGGCAGCAAAGCGCAGGACGAAACCGAAAGTATAGCCACCATACAGGCTGCATTAGATAATGGGATCAACTTTTTAAATACCGGCGATTTTTACGGTGCCGGGCATAACGAACTATTGGTAGGCAAAGCCATCAAAGGCAGGCGCGATGATGCTTTTATCAGCGTAAAATTCGGTGCTATATTCCACAACGGGCAATGGCTTGGGTTGGACCTACGCCCTATGGCCATCAAAAACTTTATCAATTACTCGCTGGTGCGTTTGGGTATCGATAACATCGACCTGTACCAACCCTGCCGTATGGATGGCAGTGTACCTGTTGAAGATATCATTGGCACCGTTGCCGACCTGGTAAAAGAAGGCAAGGTGCGCCATATTGGGGTATCGGAAATTACTGCCGAGCAACTACGTGCTGCCAATAACGCCTACCCCATCAGCGCGCTGGAAATTGGCTACTCCCTTGCCGACCGCCAGATAGAAGCTGACCTTCTGCCTACCGCCAAAGAGCTTGGCATAAGCGTAGTGGCATTTGCCAACACTGCCGAAGGCCTGCTCACCGGCGATATGAAAGCACCGCTGGCTGCTGACGATTATCATAACCACTTCTCGCGTTTCCAGGGCGATAATTTGGTGAAGAACCTGGAGAAAGTAGAGGTACTGAAAAGCATTGCCGCCGATAAAGGCGTTACGCCAACCCAATTAGCCATTGCTTGGGTAAACCTGCAAGGCGAGCATATTATGCCGTTGGTAAGCATGAGCCGCCGCACAAGGCTGCCCGAAAACATAGCCGCCATGAACATTACCTTCAGCGATAGCGAATGGGAAACCTTAAACCGCGAATTTGCACCAGGTGCTATTTTGGGCGGCACTTACCTGCAACGCTAAGCGCATAAAAAAAGGCGGTGTTTTATATATTTACACAATGGTAAACCCAACAGAAATTATCCCAGGGGTTATTTTCTACTCCTATCTTGCTACTAAAACCAAACAAACGGTGGGCTTTCTTAACCACAATAATTTGGTGATGCAGGTATCCGGGCAATTTCTGTTGGAAACACCTACCGAGAAGATCACCATGCGCGGTGGTCAAATGCTGCTAATAGGCAAAAACCAGTTGGGGCAAATTACCAAAACTCCCCTGCCCGATGAGGATTACGAGACCATCGTGATATCCTTACAAGAGGACCTGCTTAGGCAAATAGCGTTGGAAGAGAATATTGAAATGACCGAAAAATACAACGGCCCGCAAAACGTCCTGGTACCCGGGAACGATTTTTTGCGGGCCTTTTTCCATTCGCTTGTCCCCTACGTTCGCCATGCAGATGAGCACTTTGTTAACACCATGGGCATGCTCAAAGTACGCGAAGCCGTACATCTTCTGCTGAATGCCCTCCCCGAACTGAAGAATTTCCTGTTCGATTTTTCGGAACCGCATAAGATCGATCTGGAGAAATTCATGCTCAGCAATTTTCATTACAACCTGCCGGTAGAGAAATTTGCGAGTTTAACAGGCCGCAGCCTGGCAGGCTTTAAGCGCGATTTCCGCAAGATATTTGATATGGCCCCGCGCCATTGGCTGCAGGAAAAACGGCTTGAAGAAGCGCGCTACCTCATCGAAGATAAACACAAACGCCCGTCGGCCATCTACCTCGACCTGGGCTTCGAGAGCCTGTCGCACTTCTCGCATTCCTTTAAAAAGAGATTTCGGCAAAGCGCCTACGGTATAATGCAAAAAGCCACGGAGTATTTAACGCTCCGTGGCTTTTTCTATTGATACAAATAATTATTTATTCACCTTAAGGCTTTTGCCGGCAATATCTTCCCAGCGATAAAACTGGAAGGTTTTGTCGTCGCTCATGGCTACAAATAGTCCGTGCTTAAAATCATCATTCAGCGGGACGGATACCACGTCAGAACCATCGCTGTTACTGGTTGATACATGCACGCTTTTTACAAAGGCATTGTTCCCTTCGCGTGTAAACACCTTGAACTGCCCGGCCGACTGGTCCGACACCAAAACGTAGCCCGTGGTATCGCCGGTCTTATAAATGCTGATGCCCTCGTGGTCTTCAGCAAAGCCGGTTTGGCCGAAGAGGTTTAGTTCGGCATTGCCTTTGTCGGGGTCGGCATAATACTTGCGCACGCCAAATTGCTCGTCGGAATAGTATACATAGCCCATCTGGTTATCAACGGCTATGGCTTCTATTTCCTTTTTGCCGCTGTACTGGCCAAACTTGCGTTTAAGCGTAGCTTTAATATGCCCCGTGCCATCATCCTGCAACAAGTACTGCCACAGGTAGCCGCCGTTAGTTGGGCCGGTTTTGCGGCCCACTATAGCGTATATCTGCTTATCGGGCGCGGTGTACAGGGATATCCCCATCAGATCGCGCAAACCCGCGGCTTCGTTCTCACCCTCAAACACCGGGATGCCGCCATTATCGACCGGCTTCATATCCGGTAATGAGAATATCCGCAGCTTATGCGTTATCCTTTCGGTTGCCACGGCGATATCAACGGGCTTGCCGTTCAGCATCAAGCCATACGCAATATCCACGTTGTTGGGGCGCTGCAGGCCCGTTACTACTTTATCTTTTACTATTTTCCCTTTCAGGTCGAAAACATACAACCCGCCATTGGTATCCTTATCGGTACCAATAACCAGCGACTGTGCCGGATTTGCCGGGTTTACCCATATTGCCGGATCGTCGGTATCGAATTGTACGGGCTCGGTTACATACAGCGGTTTAACAATAGTATCAGCCGTTGCGCCGGTTGTTTTTTGTGCCGGGGATGGGCTTTGGCATGATGCTGCCGCCAGCCCGGTTGCGATAATAATTCCTGAAATTCCTTTCCTCATTATTTGCTAAAAGTTAAGGTTATCTCTTCTATTTCATCATCGTTATACTCGCCGGTTAGGGTAAGCACCAATTCTTTGCCGCTTATCTCAAAGCTGCCCGAATATTTAAACTCGGCTTCGGTACCATCTTCCTGCTCTATATCGTCAGCAAATTCAACATCGCCGCTCAGGGTTTTCAGGCCAAGTTCTTCCAGCCCGCCTTCTATCTCTATCTCCTTGTTCTTTTCCTCGGTTTCGCCACATTCGGTAACCATTTCGGTTTCTTTCAGCTTTATCACGGCCTTAAATTCGTCGTAAGCAAACTCAATGGTGATCTCGTCCACATCAGATGCCTTCAAGCCTTTTACGTCTTCGTTTATCAAACCAAATAACGCTATAAACTTGTTGAACTCTGCAGCATTGTTTACGTCCAGTTCGTACTCGCCGTGTATGCCTTCGTCATCTAAAACTTCGTATTTAAATGTATTGGCGGTATTCACCGTTACATCGCTTTCGGCATTGGCCAGGCCGGTTAGTTTTACTTCTAATGAGCGGTCGGTAGTGTTTAACACATCGTCATCAAATAAAGCATCGTTGGTTTCAAACTCTACTTCTATCTCTTCTACCCCTGCCGGGAAATCAACACTACCCTTGCCGGTATTCGCATCGAAAACCAGGTTAAGGCTAATGTTGGCATCTTCGGATGTGGTGCAATCATCTATCTCGTAAAATGCTTTGGCATCTTTAATATAATCCGATAGTTTGCTGAAGCCCTTAATATCGCCCACTTCAAAATTCACCTTAACGGTTTTCTTTAGCGGGATGATCTTTCCTTCTAACGATTCGCCGCTTGGGTCAACCCTGTCGGCCAGGTCAATCTTAAAGCTGAATTTATCTTCGTCTTCCAGTTCGCCGTCGCCTTCGTCGGCCAATTTAATAATTTGCGGGAAGGCATCGCCCACATTGGGCGTCACCACGTTATCGTTACGTTTATCGCAGGCGGTAAACGCCAATAGCAGGGCCAGCGATAAAATATATTTTAGTTTTTTCATGTCTGTAAATCGAATTTATCAACTGTTATAAATTGAATTTTAAACCCATACGCAGCCAGTACGAATAAAACTCGCGCTGTATGTACTGGTTAGGCGTACCCTGGTAAGCCTGCAGCGGCTGGTTGGTAAGGTTAAGCGCCTCTACAAACAAGCGGAACTTGCGGTTGATAGCGTAACCGGCGGTTGCATCAAGCTGAACACGGTTTTTGATGAAGATATCCTCATCTTTAGTACCGCCCAGTTCAGACAGGTAGCTGCCATTGAAGTTTACCGATAACCTTGCCGAGAACTTACGCCCCTCATAGGCCAGCAAGGTATTACCCACGTGGCTGGCTTGCCCAGGCAGCCTTATCTCTTCGGTTGCGTTAGCATTGGTTTCGCTGGCGTTGCGGCTTTGGATGCGCGCTTTAGAATGCGTATAGGTGTAGTTGAGGTACAAGCTAAAATCTTTCAGGAAAGAGATGAACGACAAGCGGCGCTGGAAAGCGATCTCCGCTCCCATTACATCGGCATCGTTACCGTTTTGCGATTGGGTGATATCTATCCTCGGGATAATTACCGTACCTGTAGTTGGGTATGGCGAGTTGAACACCGTGCGGCGGTAAATAAAATTATCCAGCTTTTTGTAGAACAAACCTGCCGAAGCTATACCCACCGAACCGAAGTAATGCTCGGCCATCAGGTCGTAGTTCAGCGCTTTTACCGGTTGCAGGTTGGCGTTACCAATGGTAGCTACACGGTCCTCGCGGTTTATTTCCTGCGATGGAATGATCTCTGAAAAGTTAGGGCGGGCATACGAATAAGTAATCGCTGCACGTAAGTTGGTCAGCTTGCTCAGGTCGTACTTAAAGTGCAATTGCGGTAATACAAAATCGTAAACGTTGCTCCCGCTTATGGGGCGGATGGCTTCCAGGTCGCCGTTGGCGGCAATTACTACGTCTTTAGAGTCGTAGCTTACCTTGGTACGCTCGTAGCGCACACCACCCAGTATCATCAGTTTTTTAATCTGCTGGCGGCCCATCAGGTAGGTGGCCAAAACATCTTCTGATGCCTTGAACGATTCCAGCGCTTCATCGGCAGCTTTATCGGCTATCTGCAGTTCGAACTGTGATGGGTTGGCGTTGAAGTAACGAATAAGGCTGCTCACATCAAGCGGATTGCCCATTTGGTAACGGCCGCCCATGAACTGGTTCTTCACCGGCGAACCTACAAATTGATCGAGGTTTGGCACACCGCCCAAATTCTCGTAAGTGTTTTGGTTGATGCTGTAGTTCTTATTCTTCGACCTTACTTTGGCACCAAACTTTATGATACCATTGCTGCTGTTTATTTTGTAAGGGATGGTGAAGTTCATCTTCGCCGTCAGGTTTTTATCCTTGGCAATGGTGCTGCCCATACCCAGCTCATCAAACTGGTATTGCGAGTTGTTGGTGTAATCCTGATCGGTTGAGATAGATGGGTAGCGCGTATCAGTATAATTCAAGGTGCTTGCGTTGCCCGAGATAAAAGCCGCCTCGTTATCATAAGGCGTATTTTGCTCGGCGTAGCTGTATTGCGCCTCATAATCCAATAAGAAGCTTTTGAAGGTGTGCTTGGCACCTGCGTTTAACGATAGTACCGATTGCGATTCGTAGCGGTCTTTGGTCAGTTTTTCTATCTCCTCATCTTCCGGTTTAAACACGTAGCGCCTGCGCCATTCCCTATCGCTAAAGCGTGAGTAAAGGGTACGGAAGTATACTTCGTGATGGTTGTTGAAACGGTAATCTAACGATGAGCTTAGGCCCAAGCGTGTACGGGTCAATTCATAATCGCGCAGCTCCAGTTCGTTATCGTTGATAGCGCGCTCGATACCATCCGAGCCTAAATTATTTTGGTAGTAGTTGCTATTGAGCAATAAACCAAACTTCTGGTTTTTACCAAAGCGCTGGCCATATTGCAACTGGCCCTGCATATTGCCTTTGCGCATCAGGTTGTTGTAACCGCCGCCAAGCGTACCGCTAATTGCCGGGATATTGCTTTGTGCGCTACGGGTGATTAAGTTGATAGAACCGCCTATCGCGTCGCCATCCATATCGGGCGTAAGCGCTTTCGTTACCTCGATAGAAGCCAGCTGATCCGATGGTATCGCATCCAATGCCACATACCTTACATCCGCCTCAGGCGATGGAATTTGTTCGCCGTTCACGCTGGTGTTGGTAAACTGCGGGGCCAAACCACGGACAGACACATACCGGCCCTCGCCCTGGTCGCGCTCAATGGTAACGCCCGGTACGCGCTGCAAAGCTTCGGCAGCATTGGGGTCGGGGAATTTGCCTATCTGGTCGGCGGCGATAATGTTTTTAATGTTATCGGCATTTTTTTGCTGGTTAAGCGCTTTGGCCTGCCCTTCGGTGTAGCCGGTTATCACCACATCTTTTAAAGCCGACTGGCGGCTTTTCATGGTTACGTTCAGTACAGTTAGCTGCCCTGCGGTAATGGTTACGTTTATCACGGTGTCGCGGTAACCGAGGTAACGTACGGTAAGGCTTCTGCTGCCGGGTGCTACATAAAACTGGTAGTTACCATTAAGGTCGGCAGCGGTGCTGTTGGTGGTACCGTTTACCAACACGGTGGCACCGGCAAGTTGCTCGTTATCCTGCCCGGTTATTTTACCTTTAATAATTCCTTGCTGCGCCATGGCCATGCCACTGCCGCACATTAACAGGAAAAAAATGAGTAGTTGTTTAAATGTCATAAGGATGCCTTTTTTGTTGATTTGCACAAAGGTTGGGAGGGCCGGCGGTCTTTGCGCAAAAAGCATCGTTACAAAACATATACAGCCTTGTTACAGGCGTAAACAAAGCGTGAACAGGCGTATACAAAACAAATTAACAACCTGTAAAACAATACATTAAATAGCCAATTTAAAGCCATTAAGTTTGTGTTAATACCACGTTAGGAAATCTACATTAACGCCTATGTAACGTTTTTAATGAAAGATTGCAGGGTTTCGCCCTCGGGCAGGTCGAGCTTTTTGCGGAGGCGGTAGCGGGCTATACGCAGGCTATCCTGGGAGATACCCAGCATGGTAGCCATATCTGCCGAGCCTAAATTCATTTTCAGCAATGCCAGCATACGCATATCGGCAGCGCTTAAGCCGGCGGGGTGCTCTTTCAGTTTATCGAAGAAATTGTTGTGCACCTGCTCGAACACTACACGGAAATCTTCCCAGCTTTTATCCTGGTTGCTGTTCAGCTGTATCATGTTCAACAGCTTGTGCAGCTCACGGCGCTGGTCGCGCTTGTCATCCTTTATCATCGCCTTCAGCTTCTCTTTCAGTTCATCCAGCAGCTGGTTCTTTTGGATGATGTGGAGGGTGTGGCCGGTAAGCTCCTTGCTTTTCAGTTCGAGGGCTTCTTTAAAGTTGTGCTGGCTTTGCTCGTATATTTTTTGCTCGTTACGCAATTTTAGGCGCTGCCTGCTGATGAACGTTGCAGCAAGCAATACCACCAGGCAGGTGATTACCGTAGCACCCGTGGCAATAATACGGTTGATCATTTTTTCGTTCCGGAAACGGTCGATAGCATCATCCTTCTCCTCTATCTCGAAAAGTGTTTGCAGCAAGGCCAGTTGCTTCTCGTTATCTTCGGTAAATATCTTCAGGAACATATCTCGGCTGGCCTCGCTGTAGTAAAATGCGCTGTCGTTCCGGCCAAGCAAACTATAGGCTTTAGATAGGTCGCGGTAAGCGCTGCCCAATTGGTATTCGTCGTTTAACTTTCTCGCCAACGCGGCGGCTTTGTACGTGTATTTAAGCGACTCGCTGTATTTGCCCGATTTACGGTATACATCGCCCAGGTTGTTTATCACCTCTATTTGCGCCAACATATTATTGTTACCCGCATTTATCTGCTCTGCCAGGCTAAAGTATTTTAGGGCAGAATCCAGCTGCAGCTTATCCTCGTGAATGCTGCCCAGGTTCTCGTATATTTTGGCTATGCCACTGTTGTTGTTTGCCAGGCGGTAGTGCTGCAAGGCAAGCTGCTGGTAATGTATGGCATCGGGGTAGGCCATTGTTTTTTCGCCCACCTGCCCAATGTAACCATAAGCTTCGGCCATGCCATTATTATCCCTCTGCTGGCGGTAAAGTTCCAATGCTTCGTTAAAGGCCTTTGATGCCGCGGGGTATTGCCGAACATGGTAGTACGTTTGGCCAATTTTGTTGAGGTTAGCGGCCAGCTTAAGCGGCGCATTTATTTCGCGGTATATCCGTTCGGCCTTGTAAAGGTTATCTAATGCCTGCAGGTAAGCAGTTTGCAAGTAAAATAATTCGGCTATCTGTTGGTAGCAAACCGCTGCCGCCGGCTTATCATTTGCAGATAAGGCCTTAGTTAAATTTGCTTTGATCTTAACAAATTTTGCTTCGGCCAAACCGCTGTCGGCATGCAAAGCGAAGGTAGCGGAGTTTTGCTGATAGGCCGCTGCTTGCTTAGGAACAAAGAGCCCAAACAGCATAGCAATGCAATAGAAAACATGGGGGCTTCCAAATTTTAAATGCATAAGGGAGAAATAACAGCTAAAGGTAACGCGCCTGTATTAAGGGAATGTTAACACAGACGCATATTGCCGCCGGGTAACAACACTGTTATACTACTTCCTGTTTATTTGCGAGGTGATGGTGCGGTCGGTTATTTTATCATCGTCTGCCAGCAAAAACGCTTTCGATATTATTACCGATAACCCTGCATCGCCCTCGAATGGAAGGAATACATTTTCGGTTTGGCTTTTCTGGCTGCGGTCGGGTACTATACAGAGGTATTGGTCGTTCGGCTCCATCAGTATATTGGTGCTGCCTATGTGTATTTTGTAGGTACGCAATTTGCCTTTCACTACCACAAACTTATCCCTTATCTCGGCCACCTTACTAATTTTAAGGCGGGGCAGCAATCCCGTTAATATCTCTTTACGTGTTTTGGCTACCTCGGTTAAATCGCCGAATGAGTACGACTGCCAGTAAGTATTCAGCGCAGGCAAACCACCCGAATCCTGCCAGTTGGGGTCGTTACCTACACTGGCCACGCCCACAAACAAGTCTACATCGCGCAGTACTTCTGATAAGGCCAGCGGCGGTACTTCTATTAGTTCCACAACTGCGCCACTTGTACTGTTTACAAACCTTACCTGGTCGGTGGTTACGTAGTTCCAGATACCCGTAGTGTTAAAAGCATCATCGGCGTTTACTTCATTTACCCAATATTGTGCTTTTAAGCCATACTCAGGCAAATTAACTTCTGCCGTGCCGTTGTCCATGCCGTTATCAAAGGCACCCATTAAAGCGTATTTCCAACCGCGCACTTTGGCCAGCATATTAAACTGGTGCTGTTTTAGTACGTGGGCCGCCATGCGGTTACTGTAAGTGCGGGTATTCAATTCGGCCTCGGTTAACAGGTACACCTCGCGAAAGGCCTGTTTTAGCGGTTGTTGTATTTGGTGCTCCATTAAATACGCGCGCCAGGCCTTTACATCGGCAAGCGTTGCCAACGCGGGATGCCAAAGCGATACCACCACATCTTCAGCGGGCGTTACAATTTCGCCGGCACTGGTTCGCCATCCGCCATCTAACTGCATTGCAGATATAGTTTCGCCGGCAGTTGTAAAATTCCAGATGATGCGTTTGGCTAAAAAGCTTATCAGCCCGTGCTCCAAATAGTATTGGTTAAAGGCTCCCATGCTCCAGCTTCGCCCCGTTCTGAACATACGGTCAATACGGTCGCGCTGCGCAGCAGTGCCCTGGTCGGTTTGCTTTTGGGTATCTTTTATCTTCTTTAACTTCTCGGCATACTTATCCTTCACCGCCGCCGGTACCGATTTTTGCTGCGAACCATAGGCCTTAAACCAGCTTAGCTCAGATTTGCCCAGGCCTGTGATGGTTAGTTTGCAGGTAAAGTCATCAAGCACCCATTCGCGGCTGCCATTAACCAGTTTTAAGTCGTCAACAGCCATATCCTCTATCACATGGGTTGATACCCCTTGCGCGGTTGCTGCCTCGGCAATGTATTTTTCAATTAGCTGCTGTGTGCTTGCCTGTTTTACGCGCAGTTTTAACCGCGATAAATGCCCTATGCCATCCAACCCTTTTGAGCGGTACAAGGCATACAAGCAGGCATTACCAACGGCAGCCGCAGCCGGCCCCTGCCCCGGTATTTTCCTGAAGGACCGCTCGGCAAGTTTGGCTAAATTGTTAAGGGTGGCATTATCATGAAAGTTGGCGCACATCCATACAAAACCCTTTATGGCCTCTACGTTTATAGAACTCAGGAAAGTGGAGTTGTAATAGGTATAAACCTGCCCGCCATAAATTTGCGTGGTTTCGGTAGTTTCTTCTTTCAGGGCAATTACAAAAAGAAACCAATCGTTTACAACAGCCTTGAATTTATCGGTACCCAGTTGGGTGAATAGCTCCTTGCTTTCTGCCAGAAACTTCGCGGAGGGTTTTGAGCCGGTAGCTTTGCCTGCCTTGGTTATCAATTTATACCAATTTTGTTTATCAGCGGCAGGTTTACCCTCTATAATGGGGTTAGCGTAATCCGAGAACGGGTCTTTCCCCAAGAACAATGTTGGTTTTACTTCTTCGGGTGCTGCGGAGGCTTTAAAGATTAACTGATCTATCTTTTCCATCAGCTTCAGTTTATCTTTCTCAAAGCCGTGGGAGGTATCCTGAAAAATAGTTTGTTTTAGTTTGTATAGGGCTGTGTGCATTGGGGCAGGCAAGCCATCCTTACCATACAATCGCGACAGCTGGTTAAGCAGCGGGTTGATAGGCCATTGATAGTGGTAGCCCCAGTTTTTTCCCGCACGCATTGTAAAAGCATCCACCAATTGCTCCAGCGCCCCGGCATCGATATGCAGCTTAGTCCGGAATAACTGCCCAAGATAAGCCGACTGCACCATGTAATCTTTATAAGCGTCGCTTCGGTAATTGTAGTTACGCTTATCTTTAAAACGGATAATTCGTTCTACGCAATAAAGGATAAACTGAATTTTCTTTTTATCGCCCCATGCCACAACGTTTCCGGTATATTCGGTACAGGCAGAAATTTTAAGGTCGTAAAAGTAATTGGGATGGATTTTTTCCAGTTCGGTACGCGTGTTTGTAATTACCCTGCTAAATTCCCAATTCGCCAGCGCTCCGGGGGAAGTATCGATATGTGCCTCAGCACTATCAGGCTCTTTCTTTTCCTTTTGGAAAACGCCTAAAATTTTATCAAAAATGCCCATGCCTTAACCGCCTACTAATTGCGTCAATTTTATAAAACTTACGGCCATGCCCGAGTGCAGCAGCACCTCTTCGTCCAAATCTTCGGCCTGCGTATTATCTATCAATACAAAAAAACCATTATTCTGGAACGCATGCAGGGCAACGTAGGCTTGCTTTTCGGCATCAACTACTTTTTTGGGTTTAACGCCATTAAGCGTTTTTTCGGCATCGGTAGGTTGTACCAAACCGTTAAAGCCAAGGGGGGTCTTTTTGTTGTACTGCTCCACCTCCCGGTATACGCGCCGCATAATAATATCGCGCACGGTAACAGTTTCGGTTTTAAATTCCATCTCAAACTCGTGCAGTAATTTGCCCGTAGCGCTTTCGTCTTTTATAGTGATAACCATTTTATTTTACGGTTTTATCGATTTTTCAGGTTGAACTAAAGGTATGCAAAATCTTAGCTTGCCCGGCAGTAAATTTTAACAACAAAGCCACCGCGTTATGCGATGGCTTTGCGTTTTTTAGCTATGAGGCTACTAATATTTAAGAATGAGGTAACCGGCCTTTCTCTTCATCTCGTTACCCTGTTTATACTCGAGTACATAGAAATAAGTACCGGCCGCCAGCATGGCATTCCGCCCGCCCACATTGGCGTGCCCGTCGAAGGCATTGTTTTGGTTATCATACCTCGATGCTTCAAAAACCTTGTTGCCGCCTTTGTCGATAATCACCAGTTTGTTATCGGCAAAGTTGCCAATGTTTTCAATGGTAAACACATCGTTTATACCATCGCCATTGGGCGATAGGGCACGGTTTACTACAGGTTCGGCATCGTTGGTTTCAACTTTCATTATAGCGTCCGGCTTGTTCACCGCCGCAATATTGGCCGATGCAGGCTGGGTGACGGTTAAGGTACCGGCCACATAGCTGATGGTATAATTATTAGCGCTTGCCCCTTTTGCCGTAATTGGGTAGGTACCCACCGGAGACGAAGCCGTAGCCGTAGTACTAAGCGTTGGCTGGGTGCTTAATACCGATGTGCCCTCTCCGTTTTTAAAGCCGGTATAAGTTGCCGTTAATGTTGGGTTAGCTGCACCGTACACTTTGCTCAGGCTTGCTGCGGTTATTTTAAGCGCTGCTTTTGACACCGTGAGCAACCCATTAGTGTAGCTGATACTGTAATTAGGCGATGCCGCGCCCGAAACCGTTATGGCATAACCACCCGCAGGCGATGTTGCCGTAGCCGTTGTGCTTGCCTTAGCCTGAGTGGTAAGTGTGGTAGCGCTTTCGCCATTTACAAAACCGGTATAGGTTAAAGTAAAGGCGGGGTTGGCGCTGCCGTAGGCACGTGTAGCGTCGGCAACCTCTACCAGCAAGTCGGCAGGGTTAATTTTCAATGTACCTGCCACATAACTGATGGTGTAGTTTGGCGATGCAGCACCGGCTACCGTTACAGGGTATGTACCCACCGCCGATGCGGTTGTAGCAGTAGTAGTAACGACCGGCTGCGTAGTTAAAACCGCCGCGGTTTCGCCATTTTTAAAGCCCGAATAAGTTACCGTAAGCGCCGGGTTTGCCGAGCCATAGGTTTTATTGAGGTTTGGTGCCGTAACAGTTAACGCCGCAGGGTTTACCGTTAAAGTACCCGCTACATAGCTGATGGTATAATTTGCCGACGATGCCCCCTTCACAGTTATAGGGTAATTACCCACTGCCGATGTTGTAGTTGCGGTAGTGCTAATTATTGGCTGGGTGGTAAGCACCGTAGCGGTTTCGCTATTCTTAAAGCCGGTATACGTAAAGGTTAAAGCCGGGTTAACCTCGCCATAAACCTTTGTTTGGTTTGCCGCGGTAATTTTAAGCGCCGCTTTGTTTACCGTGAGTAGCCCCGGCGCGTAACTTATAGCGTAGTTTGCCGCTGTTGCGCCGCTTACGGTTATTGGGTACGCCCCGGCCGGCGATGTGGTGGTGGCTGTAGTTGTAACCATGGGCTGTTTAGTAAACACCGTTTGGGTTTCGCCGTTTACAAAGCCGGTATAGCTAAGCGTAAGCGCAGGGTTGGCCGAACCATAAGTTTTGCTCAGGTCGTTAGCCTCTATCAGCAATGGAGCTGCCCCCACCCGCAAAGTGCCGTTTACGTAACTAATGGTGTAATTTGATGACGCAGCGCCCGATACTGTAACAGGGTAGTTGCCTGCCGGCGATGCCGTTACTGCGGTGGTGCTCAACGCCGGCTGCGTGGCCAGCGCACTTTCTGTTTCGCCGTTTACAAACCCGCTATAAATAGCTGCCAAAGGCGGATTAGCCGCACCATATGTTTTGGCAACATCAGCAGCAGTTATGGTAAGCGACGCAGGCGTTACCGTGAGCGTACCTGCAACGTAACTAATGGTGTAGTTGTTAGCGCTTGCGCCTTTTGCCGTTACCGGGTAAGTGCCCACCGGCGATGTAGTTTTGGCCGTGGTGCTAATGGTTGGCAATGTACTTAAGGCCGATGCGCTTTCGCCATTTTTAAAGCCTGTATAAGCCACCGTTAAGGCAGGGTTGGCTGCGCCATAAACTCTGCTTGGGCTAACTGCCGTTATTTTAAGTGCCGCTTTTGATACAGTAAGCAAACCATCGGTGTAGCTGATGGCGTAGTTAGGCGAAGCAGCCCCTGTTACCGTTATGGCATAGCCACCGGCCGGCGATGTGGTAGTAGCGGTGGTGCTTGCCTTGGCCTGCGTTGTAAGGTTTGCAGCGTTATCGCCATTTACAAAGCCGCTGTAAGCAAGTGTTAAGGCCGGGTTTGCCGAACCGTAACTGCGGGTAAAGTCGTTGGCGCTTATTAACAGATCGGCAGGTGTTACGGTAAGCGTACCGCTAACATAACTGATTGTGTAATTAGCCGATGCTGCACCCGAAACCGTTATAGGGTAAGTACCCACCGGCGATGCCGTTACAGATGTTGTACTAACAGCCGGCTGGGTGCTAAGCGCTGTTGCGGTTTCGCTATTTTTGAAGCCCGCATAGGTTAGCGTAAGTGCCGGGTTAGCGGTACCATAAACTTTACTTTTGTTTACAGCGGTAATGGTTAATGCCGCCGGCGTTACCGTTAATGTACCTGCAACATAGCTTATAGTATAGTTAGCCGATACAGCACCGCTTGCCGTTACCGGGTATGTGCCCGCAGGCGATGCTATGGTAGCCGTTGTACTAACAGTTGGCTGTTTGGTAAGCGAGGCCGCGGTTTCGCTGTTTTTAAAGCCGGTGTAGGTTACCGTTAGGGCAGGGTTGGCATCCCCATAAACCCTTGCCGGGCTTGCCGCCGTAATGGTTAACGTTGCAGGGCGTACCGTTAACGTACCCGCAACATAACTGATGGCGTAATTAGCCGATGCCGCACCGCTCACGGTTACCGGGTAAGTACCCACGGGCGATGCTGTAACAGCCGTTGTGCTAACTTTTGGCTGGGTTGTAAGCGCGGTGGCGGTTTCCCCATTTTTAAAGCCTGTGTAGGTTACCGTTAGAGCCGGGTTTGCCGAACCGTAGGCTTTGTTTACACTGCCTGCCGTTATTTGCAAGGTAGCCTTTGTAACCGTTAATGTGCCCGCAACATATGTAAAAGTATACCTGGTAGATGATGCCCCCGATGCCGTAAGTGCGTAACTACCTGCCGGCGAAGCCGTAGTAGCCGATGTTGATACAGTTGGCTTGGTTGCGAAAACTGCATCGGTGTTATTGTTTTTTAAACCTGTATAGCTCACCGTAAAGGCAGGATTAGCATCTCCATACTCCTTACTTTGGCTATCAACCGTAACAACAACCGGTGCTTTGCTAACCACCAGCGCCCTCGTTATAGAAGTTTTGCCATCGGTAGCGGTGATATTTACGGTACCGGCTGTTATGATACGTATAAGCCCGGCAGAAGATATGCTTACAACCCCTGCAGAACTTAGCGAATAGGTTACCGCCCCATTGCCGGATGTAGCTCCGGCGCTGAAATCGGCATCGCCATAAGTTTTGGCCGCCAAAGTATTAAATACAAGCGGCGCTGTGGTCATATTAACATAAACTGTCACCACATCGGTAGTGCTCAGCTTGCCATCGCTCACCACCAGCAAAAACGAAAGTGTATCTTTCTGGTTGTTGTTGGCAAGTGTAAATGTAGGCGAAGCGGCAGACGGGTCGCTTAGCGTTATGCCTGCGGGGGCCGTCCAGCTGTAAGTTAGCGCATCCGAATCAGGGTCGGCAGAGGCCGAGCCATTCAGTTTTACCTGCCCTGCTGTTGTGGCTGTAATATCGGTTCCGGCGTTTGCTACCGGAGCCCTGTTATTATCGCTAACGGCCCAGCTAACAACCGCTGCAGTTGTGCCGGCAATGCCGCTGCTGTATTTGTTTAACGAAGCCATGTTTAACGACAGCTTATAATTCCCCGGCAATGAGCTTAATGCAGCCAAACCGATTATGTTGTAAAGCGTTTCGCTTTGCGGCTGAATGGTAAGCGACGACGACGGAACAACAACACCGTTGCGGGTTAATTGCAAAGCACCCGGGATGCTTGTGGCGTTCAACAATTTATCTGAGAAGTTTACCGCCATGGCATCAACTTGGGTAAATAAAGTTTGATTGTCGGCAAAATTCCATTTGGCGGTAAGTGGTATATCATCCACAAATAAAGCCTTCTCGGCTGTAGCAGAAAGCCCGTTTTTGTCGGTTGCTGTAATTACCAGCTTCATATCGCCGCCTTTTGCCAGCGTAACCGGTACCGAAACATCGCCCGCCGCCATATTGGTAAACGTCGCCAACGCCTGCTGCCCGCTGGCATCTTGCTGGGCAATGGTTAATTTAGATGCTACGGCACTAAGCTTCAGGGCCACATTAATTGCAAGCCCGCTGGTTATGCCGTCGGTGCTTGAGTAGCCTTTATCCGGCGTAACCACCAATTGCGATATAGCCACCAATGGCGTATGGCTAACTGACCATGTAAGCTGTTTGGTACCTGTACCGGCATTACCAACAGCATCTTTAGCCAATGCCTGGTTAATGGTAAGCACATAGCTGCCATCAACCAATGTTGCTATACCTAAATTACCCAAACGCCAGGCCTGCCCATCGGTACTGCTTAATTGCCCTATGGCCAGCGGAATTGTGGTGCCGTTGCGGGTGAGCTTCAAGGCCGATGTATTAAAGCCAGCTACAGGTTCGTTAAATTTAAAATTGACGTAGGTTACCTGCTGGCTTTCGAACCCTTCTTCGTTCGATTTTTCGAGCGTTAATACCTGCGGGCCGGTTTTATCAACCGTTAAGGTTACCGACTGCTGGGCCAGCCCGGGCTTGTTATCAGCCGATTTGATATTAGGCAGGTCGACAATAAAATCGTAATCCCCGCTTTGGATTAGTATGCTACCCAGGCCCGACAGGTAAAATAACTTACCATCGGCCCTTACCGAATCTATAACCACGCTGCCGCTTTGCACTACACCACCTTTTTTGATAATGAATCGCGCGGGCGTAACACCGGTTACAGGCAAGTTAAACAGTACCTGCATTGTGTTGTACGATGCTGCAAGGCGGTTATCCGGAATACCCTGAAATGCCTGAACTGCCGGCGTAGTTGGGTACTGGTTCCAGCTGGCTTGTTTGCCAACTAAACCTTTTGTGCCGTACATATCTGCAATACCTGCCGCCTGCACAGTAAAGGTATAGAAACCGTTACCGGTGGTAAGTGCCGAAATATCGATATTGAATGATGATGAATCTACCTGTGTTACCAATGCCGATGAATTGATAAGGTTTGACCCGCCCTGCAGGGTAAGGCTAAGGTCGGTATAATCAAAAGTAGCCGGATCGATACGTTTGTTGAATACCACCTTCAGCGTTTTTACAGCTGTTGCGGTAAGTTGCTGCGGTACATTGTAAATGCTGTCAACTTTGGGTACGTTAAGGTTTTTAGGTTTCCAAACTACATTGTAAGTTACCGGGGTAAGCGCAGTAAAGCGGTCAACAAAGTGGAAGTTATTTTCGTAAACCGGCTTTTGGTTTAGCGGCAGCGTTACGAAAGTTAGCCAGGCATTATCAAGCGGAATTACCTGCCCGTCGCTACGGATTACGCTTTGTAAATCGTAAAGGTTATTGCCGGGGTCGGGCAGTTTTATGTAATTGTAACCGGTATCAACCGCGGCAACGGTAAGTACATTTTTAAACGTTGGCGCAGCAACCGGTGCCGAGAAGCTGCCAGATTTGGCAGGGTTAACTTTGGCTGTACGATTGCCCTGCGAGAAGTAAATAATGTCGGGCACGCTATTTACGTCGAAGATATCGTTCACCAGGAAATCGTTAATGCCATCGTCATCGTTGCCGTACAATTTGATGCTTTTGGTAAGCTCGTGCAATTTCACACTGTTAATAAGGCTTAAGTTGGGGTTTCCATAGCTATCATCATGCACTACGTTGGCATCATAGCTCACAAATTTACCCAATAGCGAACTGGTGAAATACCATTGCCCTACACGGCTTTGCATTGCCGGTATGGGGCCAAAACTAATGTTCTCGACACCCAATTTTTGAGGCTGGCCCTGGAAGTTGGAGCCGGTAAGTTTAAACTCAATAGCCAGCCCCTTTTCGTTATCTACAATTTTAGGCTGTGCCGATGATATAGACATATTAACAGCAGCGCCATATCCCTGGTTTTGCACCATAACCACCAACTCGCCGGGTACCGAAGGTTCAATGGCAGCGGTAAGCGGGTCATCACCAAGAATATTCCGGTTCATGAAATAATGCAGCGCCAGGTTTGGCCCGGGGTTTACCGTAATAGGCACGGACGATAGTGGTAATGTTACCACCGCTTGCGCGTATGGGTCAAAATACGTTACAGAGCCACCAAAGAAGTAAATTTTAGGGGCTGTTGGTGCCGCAGCAAGTGTTGGTATAAAGAGGTAGTTAACACCGCCGGTAGCCTGCGCGCTTATTTGTCCGTTGCCCGAAACATCAGAAAGGTTATCAAGGCTTTTTTGTTCTATCTGGAACAAACCATTGCTGGGTATGCCATTTTCATCGGTAATACTGATATCCACCGAAAGTTGTTTCATAGCTTCGGTAGGGTGGCCGTTACTAATTCGAAGGTTGCCCTCAAATGCTTCGCGCGTAAGTGCAGCCTGCTGTTTAAATTGTACACTTACCGATGCGCAAACAGATTCTTTACCGGTATTAATTATTTGATCAAGGTCCTGATACGATTTGCTGTGCATATCCGCTATCGATTCGTAACCCTTACTTATAGCGTAATTATGCTGATCCACCAAGGTATCGGCATAGCTGTTTATTTTTGTCCAATTTATAATATTGGGGTATTTAGTGTTAGGAGCTAAAACATTCTCGTTAAGCGCAGTTATTGAAGTGTTCCATCTCGTAAAAAATGCATTTATTGCTGCAGGTTGTACATCATACCCGGCAAAAGCGGAAATGATGCTGTTTTGTGCGCTTGCAGGTATTGTGGTGCGGCTATCTATATATTGTTTAAACAAGCCCGTTTGATGCTGCCAGGCCTCATTCATAGCCAATTCGCCATAGTATTCGGTATTGGCTTTTATCAGCATATCAAATGTACTTTCTACAGCGCCCAAATTGGCAGCAATTTCTGCAAGGGCAGCATCGGGTCCGCTATCAACAGGCAACGAAAGGCTTGCAACCCCGCGCGCATTCGGGTTCTGAAACACTCCCCTTCCGCAGGTGTTAATAGCAGTTAAAGTATTTCTTAAGCATCCAAACCACGGAATGATTCTGTTCATCATGTGATCGCCGGCTGCATCTCGTAGACAATCAAAGTACTCGCGTGCTTTGGAATGCTCAAAAAACTTACCAAGCCCGCAAAGAAAAAGATCTGCGGCCAGTTTGTATTTATCATAAGCTTCTTTCACGGGAATGCAGCTAACAACAGCACCGGCAATACTGGTGAGGCAGGTGTTGCAACCTTTTTTTTCCGTCAGGAATGCGGGAATTTCATAAGGGTGTTCCGGATCTGCCGGATTTAAGCCGCCACAAGTTAAACAAATTGCTCTTGGCAGGGTAACGTTGCCTGCACCTCCTGCAGCAGCCCAGGTGTAAATTAGCCCATACAATCCTGTTTTTGAAAGGTTAAGCGTTCCGTCGGGATTTAAGGCGCTCCCTTGCTCATAGCAATTGCGGTTTTCATATTCAAATGGAAAAGTAACCTTCTCCCATAGCCCGGTTTCGAAATTACACTTATAGGTATAGGCAGTTAAAGTTATTGGATGGCATTCTCCCTGCTGTGCAAACTTTTTGGCTGTTTCAATATCAAAATACTCGGCTATCCGCCCAAAAGAAAATCCGCCTATACCGCCCGCTACTGCCGGAGTAGTGCGCAGGCGCATTAAAACCGGCACCTGTATGCTTTGCCGGGCCGCCAAATCGGTTGGTACATAATTCATTACAAATTCGTACTCCGGGTCGTTATCCGGCAAGCTGAGTGATACTTTTTCGGCAGTTATCAATCCGTAATTAGTAAGCGTCACATTGAAAGCGAAGGTTTGTGCGCCCGTTAACTTTGGCATCACTTTAGGCATATCTATAATTACTACCGGTTTTGGCACCTCTGTTTCGAATTTAGTTTCGAGGGTGACGGTGTAATTATCCTGTATGGCTGTAGGCGTAACTTTCCAATCAAAAGTAATAGCCTGGTAATCTAAAAATGCCGATACGGCAACCGTACTGCCGGGGTTTATAGTAACTGTGCCACTGTAGGGTTTATGTTTTTCTTTTTCCACGGTAATGCTGTGCTTACCCTCGGGTATTCCTGCAATGGTGTAAATGCCGGTCGAGTCGGTGTAGCCATCAGCGTATACTTGCCCGGTGAAATAATTCTTTATCTGCACATGGGCATTTTTAACATTAGGTCCGCCTTGCGAGTAGAAGGTAAATTGGTCGGTTGCAGTAAGCTTAACCGTACCCGTAGCTGATGACACTTTTTTGAAGGTAAATGGCACCGAAAGCGCCGCAGCATTTTGCGCAGAAACTTTTAGGTTGCCATTAATCGGGTAATCAAAGGGCACCTCCGCGGCAGCTAAAAACTTCAGTACAACCGTGGTGGTATCACCAGGGGCCAGCGATGGCAGGTTTTTAGGCGTAACACTGCTAAGCCAGGCTGCCTGCGGCAATGCTACCGTTACCGGGCCCGATGCAGCAAGGCCTTTATTAGTCAGCTTAATTTCTACCTGCCGTTCGCCTTTTACAGATGAGGCGGTAACATCAATCTTGTCAACATCGGCAACCAAATTGGCATTGGCTGCGCGGCAATAATAATATAAGTCAAAATTCTGAATGGTACCTTCGTTAGAGGCGGCCCTTAGCGTAGCCAACTCAAAAAGGTCGCCGTTGGTTACTGTAGCGCCATAAATGGAGTATTTGATATCAACAGTAGCGTTGGCCGGCAGCGATGCCAGTTTCTCAAATTTCACATACGCGCCTGCCGGTAATTTTACGTTAGCCAACGTAAAATTACCTAATGCCCTGCCGCTCAGGTTTTGCACCTTCAATGTGCCTTTAAGCGTATCTTTTTGCGTAACGAGTATCTGCGGAGTTTCGCCCCCGTTAAGTTTTACGCCTACTATATCAAAGGCATCCTGCTCGGCAGCAGCCTCCAGGCCCGGGAAGCTTGCACCAACCGTATAATGGCCCGCCTCGGTTGCCAATGGGCTAAACTGCGCGGTAAATTTCCCTGCTTCGTTGGTGGTGGCGGCTATGGTACGCCGCAAGCCATTAGTAATAATATAAACTTCTACAGGCTTGTTGGCAACTGCAGCAGTACCAGTTACTGCCGTACCGGTTACAGCAATAGTACTGCCTTGTAAAACGTAAGTAGGAGCAACCTGTGCAGTTGCCGTATAAGCCGAAATAATATTTATTGGCAAGGCCTGCGATATATTGTTTGTGCTAAGCAATTCGGCAGGCGAATCGTTAGGGTTAACCCAAAACAGCACTTTATAATTGCCCGTTGCAGCCGGGGCCGCCACAGCATTTAAAACCTCCCTGGTTTGCCCTGCGGGGATACCATCTTTGGTAACGCTTTCGGCAAGCACAACGTCGCCTGCATCTATTGCATCATCCTGAGATAGGTAAGCGCGCACCAGCACTCCCGAAGGCGCAGTTGCACTACCCGTGTTTTTAATGGTTAGCTGATAATTGATTAGTGCGCCTGCATTTACAGTAGCGTTGGCAAGCTTGGCGGCTGCCACCTGCAGGTCGGGTTTGTTAATATCTGTAACCATTACCCAGATTACACCTGTTGCAAAACCTGCCGCGGTTGCTTTCAGGTAAACTTTTTTACTGCCATCGGCCAGGCCGTCATCCTTAGTAGTAATAGGCACATCTACATAGGTTTGGCCTGCGGGTATTACCGCTGTGGCAGGCAAGGTAACCTCTTTAGTATCTGATGATGTTAGGGTAAGTGTTAAGGCCGAATTGGTTGGCGTATTACGCGAGAACCTTACATAGCCGGCATTGGCAACACCTTCGGCAAAAGTTTGCTGGGCAACGTAGGTGGTTAAAGCAGGCCCGTCATTATCGCTGATGACCATAGATGCAGATACCGAGCCGGATGAAGTGGGAGGCGCCGAGCAGCCGCATGAGGCGATGTACAACGATGCATTTATTACCACGGTGCGCTGCCCGTCAACTATACTGTTATCAACTACGCCTATATCAAAAGTTTTTTCGTTTTCGCCTGCGGCAAGGCTTACTGTTGCCGGCAATAACAACGCATTGGCCACACTTGCCGATAGGTTTACCGTAAAGGCGTTACTACTGCCTGTGCCTGTACGGCGCAGCGTAGCCTGGGTAGCGTAAGCCCCCGCCCCTTCAGATACTATCCCGCTCTGAACAATCAATTCCAGGTTGGGTATATCATCATCGTTCACCGTTATTTTTGCGATGGCCGGTTCGCGTTCGGCAGCACCGGCGGAAACGGTTGCTTCTACCGCTATCTCTGGTGTTGTGTTTTGTGCTACAGTAACCGGCACATCAACATACAGTGCCCCGGTTGGTATAATTACCGATGCAGGTACCGGGAAACGTTTTTGATTACCGGAAGTGAGGTAAACCGTTAAGGGGCTCTTGGGTGCAAGGTTGGTATTTACCCTAAAGGTAACACTGCCGCCTTCGGTTATGGCAGATGGCAGGCTGGTAATGCTCAATGCAGCAACATCGTTATCTAACATAGTAATGCCGCTTTTTGTACCGAAGAAACTGGTGGCAGCGGCAGTGAGCGAATCGGCAATTGGGCCTTCTACCAAATTATTGTTAGGGGCAGCTATGGTAAACGATGCACCCGCCTGACCAGCCGGAATGGTTACCGTTGCCGGGATAGTAAATTTGGCAGTGTTTACCACACTAAGCCTTACTGATAAAGCTGCAGACAACGAACCCGTACGGCTAACTACGCCGCTTATGCTGCTACCCTCGGTTACCTCGCCTGCTGATAAGGCGAGGTTCAGCATTTTCCTTACGTTGAAAGAGGTAGCTTGTACGCCGGTATTATTGGCACCGTTGCCTTCCTCTTGAACGGTGGCTCCCGGTACAAGCTCCACTACAAACACACCTTTATCGCCAATATTAAGCTGGGTAGGTACGCCTATTTTGGTGCTTCTGGCTACTGTTTTAGCTATCGCGAGCGATGCGCCGCTATAGCCAACCTGCTTCAGGAAGGTACGGTTTTCGCCTGCTATGCCCTGCATGTAAATACGCTCTGCCCAATCGCCGTTTGACGCAAGTGAGCCATCGTTGGCAACTGTCCACGAAACGGTTACCGAATCGTTTGTGATGATGGTTACTTTATTAGCCAGTACATTTTTAACAGCCAGATCGGGCAGTTTGGGCACAACCGTAAAACTTTGCTGCACTGCGGCAGCGGCATTATAAAACTTATTACCCGCCTGGCTTGCGGTTATAACCACGTTACCCGGGGCAGTGATACGGAGCGTATCGTTTTTTATAGTTGCCGGCCCGGATGTTACAGCGAATGCCACTTTTAAACCCGATGATGAGGTTGCAACCAGTTTAAATGGTGCATCGCCTTCCTTTTTGGAAGGAAGAGCCGCAAAAGTGATAGTTTGCGCGCGACGCGTAACATTAAAAGTTTGCTGTGCCTGCGCCGGTTTAAAGCCGGCACTACCCGCTTGTTTGGCAGTTAGCGTAACCTTGCCGGTATCTAACGCTAAAAGCAAATTACCGGCCGCCAGCGCAGCAACGCCCGATGCAGGAACCGTTACAATGCTATAAGTAACCGGCAGTGCCGATGTTGCCGTGGCGTTAAGCCTTAAAGTATCGCCAACAAACTGCGTGGGGATGGCCGCCAAATTAACGGTTTGGTCAACCTGTGTGGTTTGCTGTACCCAAGGGATGAATAATACTTTGTTAGAAACTTTGTTGCCTTTGCCCTGGGGGTTTAAGGTAGTATGCAATGGCCCCGATGGGTCGCCCCAATACGAACTACGCGCGTCAACGGTATCGGCACCAGTGTTGTTTACGCCGTATTCGCTATTGCTGTAAATTTTGCTATTAAGGAGGGTCGGTTTGCCAGCGGTGTTATAAAAACCGACCTTATTGCCATAGAGGCTGGTTTCTGTTATTTTAGGGGATGCGGAGTTTTGGATAGCACCATAATAACTGTTTCGCACCGTACTATTTGATAATGTAATGTTACTGGCAATTTGCATAGATATCCCAGGACCGGAATAGCCATTACTAACGTCGCCCCATCCGTCCATCACTATATACTTCAACTGAGAATTTTTGCTACCTGCCCGGAGATACATTACACCGCCATTATTATGCCCTGAATTAGCAAAACCCGTAAATCGAATTGAATCCGCCTCATTTCCAATTGCATTAAGTGTGCCGTAAACATCTATCAAGTCGTTATAATTTTTTGACTGAATTTCAGTTTTGGGTTGTATCGTAAGTTTGGCATCTTCAGGAATGCTTATCCCCCCTTGCAAAATATATTTGGAGCCCGGACCAGGGTAAGGGAATATTTTTGCCCCTTCTATACTGCCATAATTTAAATAAATGGATGCATTAGACATATCAGATATGTTACCAACATTATTGGGGTTGGCATCAATATCCTGGCTGTAACTATTCCGCACTACGCTGTTAGATAGTTTTATTGTGCTATTTAAACGCATAGCTACACCTGGTCCCGAAGAACCATTACTAACATCGCCCCAACGGTCCATAACTACATATCGTAATTGGGAACTATCGCTGCCCGGACGGAAATACATTACACCGCCATTATTGTGGCCCGAGTTAGCGAAACCGATAAAGCGAATAGAATCGGCTTGCGTTCCAACCGCTGTTAATTGGCCGTAAACATCTATCAAGTCGCTATAATTCTTCGACTGAATTTCAGTTTTGGGCTGTACCGTAAGTTTGGCATCTTCAGGAATAGAAAGTCCTCCCTGTAAAATATATTTAGAGCCAGGGCCCGGGTAAGGGAATATTTTCGCCCCTTCTATACTGCCATAATTTAAATAAATGGATGCGTTAGACATATCAGATATGTTACCAACATTATTGGGGTTGGCATCAATATCCTGGCTGTAACTATTCCGCACTACGCTGTTAGATAGTTTTATTGTACTATTTAAACGCATGGCTACACCTGGTCCCGAAGAACCATTACTAACGTCGCCCCAACGGTCCATAACTACATATCGTAATTGGGAACTATCACTACCCGAACGGAAATACATTACACCGCCATTATTGTGGCCCGAGCTGGCGAAACCGATGAAGCGGATAGAATCGGCTTGTGTTCCAACCGCCGTTAATTTGCCATAAACATCTATCAAGTCGTAATAGTTTTTAGATTGTATCTCAACTTTTGGCTGTATGGTAAGTTTGGCATCTTCAGGAATGGAAAGTCCTCCTTGTAAAACATAATAAGAACCCAAGCCAGGATAGGGTAAAAATTTTGTCCCTTCAACGCTGGAATTGATCAAATAAACTGAGGCATTTTTCAAGTTAGAAATCGAGCTGGCGTTATTAACATCCATAACTACGGCACGTTCATTACCTGAAAAAACCACATTAGCAACAGATGGATTCCCGCTTGAAATATTTATACCTATTCCCTTGCTGTTGCGAACGCTACTATTGCTAATACTTATTGTTGATGTATTGATATTAACCGCTCCCCGATCTCCATAATAAGAGGTTTCACCCATTCGATCTATCGCTACATAATCCAACGATGACCTGATAGTGCCGTTAGACTGAAAAAGCAACTGCCCCCCATGACTAAGATTAGCATTATTAGGATTCGCAAAACCTTTAAATCTAATAGAATCGGTTATCGTACCCTTTGCTATTAATGCGCCATCAACAGTTATCCTATCTGTATAGTTTTTTGACTGTATTTCAACCCCCGGCGCAATAGTAAGCGTTACGCCATCAGGAATATTGAAACCGCCATCGAGCACATAGCGAGATCCGGTGCCCGGTTTAGGTATAGTAGCAGAAGTCGACATAGACTCGTAGCCAAGCCCTATCGCTGTATTAGTTAAGCTTGCAAACCCGCCAACGCTCGATGGGTACGCTGTAACATCTATAATGTTATTGGAAAACTTAATACTGCTTATTACCGGCGAAAAAGACTGGCCTATTTTAATAGCAGTCCCTTCGCTGTTTCGTACACTACTATTACTAATAGAAACTTTAGAAGAATTAACAGCGATAGCACCACGATCTCCGTAGTAATAAGTATCGCCCATACGGTCCATGGCTACGTATTGCAACGCCGAAGTTACTGTGCCTGCAGACTGAAAAACAATGCGCCCGCCATGGGTGTAACCACTTGCTGCATTGGTTTCAATACCAATAAAACGAATAGAATCTGCAGCTGTACCTTTGGCTATTAATGCTCCGTCGACGGTAATGTTATCATATACACTTTGCGACCGTATTTCCGTTCCTGCTGCTATGGTAAGCGTAATGCCATCGGGTATTGTAAACCCGCCATCAAGCATGTAATATGAGCCTGTACCGGGTTTTGCCATAGTTGCCGATTTTCCGAGAGATTCGCTGGTTAAGTAGATGGCGGTATTGGTTAGACTGCTCAACCCGCTTACACCTGACGGAAACGCTTGTATGTCGCGACTGTTATTTGCGAACGCAAGGCTGCTGAGTGATGGTGAAAACGACTGGGCTATCTTGATACCCGAGCCCTCGCTGTTACGGATATTGGTATTACTGATAGATACTTTAGAGCTATTGATAGCGATGGCCCCACGGTCGCCGTAGTAATAGGTATCTCCCCAACGGTCCATTGCCACATACTGCAATGCAGAGCTTGTTGCACCGGTAGATTGGAATACTATGCGGCCACCATGGGTGTATCCATTTGCGGCATTAGTTTCAAAGCCGGTAAAACGAATGGAATCGGCAACGGTACCTTTAGCGATCAACACACCATCAACAGTGATATTATCGTAAACACTTTTTGATTGAACCTCCGTTCCGGCCGCTATTGTTAAAGTAATGCCCGATGGGATAGTAAAGCCACCTTCAAGCACGTACACCGAGCCTGTGCCGGGTTTAGGAATTGTGCTCGATTTTCCTATCGACTCGTTACTTAAGTAAATTTGGGCTCCGGTTAAACTGCTTAGGCCGCCTACACTTGATGGATAAGCCTGTATATCACGCCCGTTACCTGCAAAAGCGATAGTGCTAACCAATGCCGAAGTAGATTGCGCTATGGTAATACCGTTGCCGCCATTGCCCGTAATTTTGGATGCGCTGATACTAACTTTATTTGATAGGTTAGCTGCAACCATTATCGCGCTGCCCTCACTGCCGCTTATCCGGCTGTTGCTTATTGTGGCAGAAGACGTGTTTATCACGATAGCGCCGCGGTCACCATAATAATAGGTATCGCCCCAACGGTCCATGGCTACATATTGCATGGCCGACATTGTAGCCCCTGCCGATTGAAATACAATGCGCCCACCATGGGTGTAGCCACTTGCCGCATTGCTTTCAAACCCTTTAAAACGAATAGAATCAGTAGCCGTACCTTTCGCTATCAGTACCCCGTCAACAGTTATTTGGTCGGAGTAAAAGTATGACTGTATCTCTACACCGGCTGCAATTGTAAGTGTTATTGCTGAAGGTATGGTGAACCCGCTCTCAAGAACATAAACTGAACCGGTCCCCGGCTTTGGTATAGTGCTCGATTTACCCAAAGACTCGTTACTAAGGTATATTTTGGCACCCGTTAAACCGCTTAACCCACCAACGCTT
Source organism: Mucilaginibacter pedocola (assembly GCF_002013915.1). GTDB lineage: Bacteria > Bacteroidota > Bacteroidia > Sphingobacteriales > Sphingobacteriaceae > Mucilaginibacter > Mucilaginibacter pedocola. The sequence goes on along the minus strand of NZ_MBTF01000036.1, from coordinate 107,122 downwards.
GAGGGATAAGCTTGAATATCTTTTGCATTATTAGAAAAAGAGATACCGCTGACCAACGCGGCGGTTGATTGCCCTATGGTAATACCGTTAGCTCCACTACCCGTAATTTTTGCGGAAGCGATGGTAACTTTATTAGATAGGTTAGCTCCGAGCATTATCGCGCTCCCTTCGCTATTGCTTATACGGCTGTTACTTATTGTTGCAGATGAGGTGTTTATTACTATTGCACCACGATCACCGTAATAATAAGTATCTCCCCATTTATCCATTGCTACATACTGCAAGGCAGACATTGTAGTACCTGTCGACTGGAAAACAATTCGCCCTCCATGAGTATAGCCGCTCGCCGCATTGGTTTCAAATCCTTTAAAACGGATCGAATCGGTGGCTGTTCCATTGGCTATTAACACACCATCAACCGTTATCTGATCGTAATAGTTATACGATTGCACCTCCACCCCAGCTGCAATGGTAAGCGTCGCACCTGCCGGAATATTAATACTTCCATCAAGAATATAAGGGCTTGCGGCTTTTGTCCAGGTGCCGCTTTGCTCGCCCGAAACGTGGGTTTGGGCTCGGAGGTTGGTTGCAAACGCAAGCATCAGCACAATGCTTGCGAATAGTTTAATGCGTGATAAGGCCATAAAAAGGTTATAACAATAATTTATTAATCAGGGCAAAGCAATACCGTTTACGGGCATCGCATATTTGCTGCCATTGCTTTACTTCGTTTGCAACCGAAGTATTGCAAGCGGCACTTTAAAAACGCTGAATATGTTTACCTTGAACCATAGGCCGCTGGGGGACGGATAGTATATACATGGCAAGAAAACGGGCTACGAATATGCGCCTGTGGAGGTATTAAACCCGGATAAAGAAATTTGATAATAAGGTATGGCCAAATAATGCCGACGAATAATTAGCCACTTATTATACCGCTAAAACACTGCTGTTTATCTTTATTGCGGATGTAAAGCACCAAGAACAAATACTCATCAACCAGCACTAAGATAAATAACAATAACACAAAAAACAGGCCCTATAGTAAAATTTATTTATTATAATATTTATAATAAATAAAGCCAAAACGCATTGATAATTAACAGTTTTGCCAACCACACGCGTAGCCAATTAGCAACGTCGCATCCATGACACTTAACTGACTATTAATAAGGAGCAATAAACGCGCATCTGGCGCGCGCAAACAGGCATAAGCCATAATAAATACGCAACCAATCCGTTGGCAGGGTCGGGTTTTAACGGCATAAAATTGCATTTACGCTTTCAACATCTTTGGCGCTTAGCAATTTATATTGTTTTGAACCTGAGGCGAACGCGCACATCCGGCATTTCTCTTCTACTTTATCTTTCAGGTATTTAATAACCTTATCGTTTTGGATGTAAGAGCGGTATTCATGCTTTTTAATACAACCTTCGCAGGCGGGGCCGCCTTCTGTAAATTCGTACATAAATATCAGCTTGCCTTCGGCACTGTAATAGTAATCTTCTTTGGCATACACATCGCCAACGGTGCCATAGTCTACCGATATTTTTACTATACGGTTATCGCTGTAATAATAGTCTACCTTCATTTGTTCATCGCACATAAATTCGAAGTGCTTCTTCTCGGTGGGTGAGGTGTTAATATCTTCTACTATTTGGCGAATGAAGACAATAGGATCTGTTGGTTCTGCGTCAGCTGCCGCCGTATCTGCAAGTACTGCATTGGCAGAATCAACCGTGTCGGTTAGGGATGCTTGTGTAGTATCTTGAGTTGGTTGGTTCTTTTTGCCCTCGCCACAAGAGAAAAGCAGGAGGCATAATATTGGCAGATAGATAGCTTTCATGGTTTTGGTAGAGCAATAACCTCACCAAAACCATTATAGAAACGCGCGGCACGCGCGCACCATCGACCGCAGACTATTTCAATGCATCCTGTATTATTTGCAAATATTCTTCCCTATTCGTTTTCTTAAACTCCACATCCCTGCATTGGTTAAAGCGTATAAAATCCTTTAATGCTTCTATCAAATTTTGCATCATGGCATCGCTTAGCTCCACCTCTTCAAAATGCAGGTTGTGTACGATAAGTACCTTTTGCTTGCGGTCGGCCTTGGCATCCATACGGGCAACAAAGGTGTCGCCAATTAATACGGGCAACGAGAAATAGCCGTACTTGCGTTTGGGTGCAGGCACAAAGCATTCCACCTGATAATCAAAATCAAAAAAGTCGCGCAGGCGGTGGCGGAAAACGTTCAGGATATCAAAAGGCGAAAGGATAAAAGCATCGCCCGATATCTCCACTTCTGTTTGCTGGTTGGGTAGCATGTAAAGTGGTGCAGTTTTCACACCCTCGATAGTTACCGTTAAAAGCTCCCCCTCCGCTACCATTTTAGCCAACTCCTTCTTCACCAAATTATCTTTCACAAAACGCGCACGCCAGGCCAGCTCTTTTGCCTGGGCAATACCTAAAGCACCCAGCGTACGGCGGATAACAAAGCGGGCATACTCTTCGGGCGAAGGCATGGTCTGGTCGGTGTCGGGCGGCACCAGGTTCAGCGGGACATCGTATACTTTATGAAATTTGGCGTTGCGCGTTATCATCAATTGCCCATAATAATAAAGGCGCTCCAAAGCTACCTTGGCGGGGCGCCAGTCCCACCAGCCGGTGCTGGCCTGCTCGCGGTCGTATTCAAAATCGCCCACCATTAACGGACCTTCGCGCTCTATGCGGTTCAGCACCTGCTTCATCAATTGCTTTTCGGCTGGCGTTAGCTGGTGGCGTTTAGTAAAAGCCTCTTTTATAGGTAACGAGAACCGAAAATCATGCATGGGGATGAAACCGGCATCCGAAGTGTAGTATTCAAATATCTGCCCATCCTCGCGCAGTTCGTCCAGCCAGCTTAGTTCGTAATCGGGTACGCGCGCTGCCATTACATTATGGTGCGCACGCTCAACAACGTAATTGGTATCTAACTGCAGGAAGCCCAGGTGGTTAATAATGTTATAAACCGCCTCTATCCCCGTACCGAACTGTGCTTTTTTGGCAAGCCCTGCGGCATTCAAAATAATTTTGCGGGCTTGTTGTTTGCTGAGCTTAATAGGTTGCATAGAAGCCAAAATAATAAATATATTGCGGTTATGAAGCAGGCATTATGGCTAATAGCGGGCTTTGCCCTATACTACATCGGGTTTAAAAACTTCGAGGCCATTATGCTTTTCTTCAACAAATGGGTGCACTACGGGCTGGCCGGCTATTTTTGGGCTTATGTGGCAGTAGGCATTCCCATTTTTGCGGCGGTCTGCATCATTAACAAAGGCTATAATTTCCCGGCCTACCTGGGGCTTAATGGTAACATCGGCATCGCCTTTATAGCTTCGCTTATTTTCGCGGCACCGTTGCTATTGGGTGGCTTTATTTTCTTCGGGTTAAAGCCGGTTACATCTGTCCCCAACCTAATTGCGCAAACATTATTCGCAGGCTTTTTTGAAGAACTGTATTTCCGGGGGTTCTTCTTCGGGCAGTTGTTTCGTAAAACGAAGCTTGGCTTTTTGCCGTCGATATTGGTTTGCTCGCTCATATTCGCCGCAGGGCACCTATACCAAAGCCACGATGCGGGTACACTATTCGGTGTGTTCATCACTACTTTCATGGGCTCGGTACTATTCGCCTGGCTATTTGCCGAATGGGAATTTAACTTGTGGGTACCCATTATCCTGCATACACTGATGAATTTGGCATGGGAGCTTTTTGCCATGAGCGAGAACGCTTTCGGTAATATGTCGGCGAATATATTACGCGGCATTACCATTGCTCTCTCCATCATTCTTACCCTCGTTTATAAAAAGCGTACCGGCCGCAAGCTTGCAGTTAACCGCCATACATTATTGTTAAAGCCTGCTGCAAAACCCTTGCAATAAATTATTGCCGGCACCAACTTCTAAGTAGAGTTTTGTTTTTTTTAATTACCTAAGAGTTAATAACTTTACATATCACAAAATATCTTAGTCCGGCATCAATAGTTATAGTATTACCTAAACCCCCTAAATGAAAAAACCTTTACTTTTTTGCATATTCCTGCTGCTTTTTACTGCCAACTTATTTGCGCAGGCACCCCGTGTAAACTCATTTACGCCCGCAAGCGGGAAAGTTGGCTCTACAGTAACCATTAGCGGCAACTCCTTTAATACAGTAGCAGCAAACAACCAGGTGTTTTTTGGTGGCGTAAAGGCAACGGTTACCGCTGCAAGTGCTACATCGCTCACCGTAACAGTACCTGCCGGTGCCGCTTACAAACCTGTATCAGTTTTAAATACATCAAACGGGCTTACAGGTTACAGTAATGTGTCGTTTATGGTAACAGCCGATTCAAAAAACTCTATAGGCTTATCTGATATCGACCCTAAAGTAGAGTTTTCTGCCGGCTCCCTGCCGCAAACCATTTGCACCGCCGATATTGACGGCGATGGTAAGCTTGATATGGCCATTTTAAACACCTCTTCAACCGGCGGTACCAGCATATCGGTATTGCGTAACACAAGCATAAAAGGTGCTATTAATAAAGCTTCCTTTGCCGCCCCGGTAAACCTGCCAACAGGTGCCGCCCCAACTGCCCTGGCCCTGCAGGATATGGATGGAGATGGTAAACCGGACCTTGTAGTTACCGACAAGAGCGAAAACAGTGTATCCATTTACCGTAATATTTCGGCACCGGGCAATATCAACGCAAATTCGTTTGAAGCAAAAGTTAGTTTCACTACCGGCTCAAATACACTATCGCTGGCCATTGGAGATATTGACAGCGACGGGCGACCGGACATAGTTACATCCAATGGGGTGGTTGTTTCGATATTGCTGAATAAAACTACCAGGGGCGTTATAAACGCTTCATCGTTCGCCACCAATTACGATGTTACCAGGCCGTTACAAGCTGTAATAATTGCCGACCTGGACGGGGACGGCAAACCCGACCTGGCTGGTATTAACAACATAAGTACTGTTATAGTAATGCGCAATACTATGGCCACACCAGGGGTGGTAGATTCGGCTTCTTTTGCGCCAAATGTTGTTTTTTTATCGGGTTCGGGCCCAAAACGCCTGTTAGCCACAGACCTGAATAAAGACAACAAACCCGAATTAATAACCATTAACAACTATGATAGCAACATCAACATTTTAGAAAATGCTACAACAGGCCCCGGCATTAGCAGTAATTCGTTTTTGCCCAAGGTTATTTTTCCGATAGGCACCTACCCCTCACTGCCAACCGATGTGGCCTTTGATGATTTAGATGGCGACGGCTACTTGGATATGGTAGTATCGGTATATGCCAATGCCCGCATATCTATTTTCAGGGGGCTTAATTCGGCAGGCGCTATTAATGCCGGCACATTTGCAGCTAAATTAGATATGCCGGTAGCCAATGATATGGCTTTGGTGGCCATGGGCGATATAGATGGCGACGGCCGCCCCGATATTTTAACTACTAATAACCTTAATAAGGTTTCGGTATTACGCAATAACCCGGTTATAGCGCCTACCATAACATCTATAACACCCATGAGCGGGCCGGTAGGTACAACCGTAACTATTACAGGCACCAACTTTAACAAATACGCTGCAGATAAAAATGTGGTTTACTTTGGCGGGGCACAAGCCAAGGTGGTATCGGCCACCGAAACGCAGATAGTAACTACGGTACCGGCCGGCTCCACCTATCAGCCTATATCCGTTTTAAATACCGAAACCATCCGTTCTGCCTATTCTAACAAGCCCTTCAATGTTACCTATAGCGGCAACACCGGCATCAGGGCGCCAGATTTTGAGATACCCGTTGCATATACTTATGCCACAAGCCGAACTGCCAGTGTAGATGTGGTAGATATTGATAACGATGGCGCGCCCGATATGGTAACCACTACCCTTACCAAAAACTGGATACACGTGCGGCTTAGCAAAGGCCTGTTGCTCGGGCACACTACAGACCAATATGATACGCCTACAGAGTTTACAATAGATAAACCTATTGATATGCTTAAAATAGCCGATCTTAATGGCGATGGCAAGGCAGACCTGATAGCCTTTTCGAGTGCGGCAAAAATTATTTATATACTCCGCAATACTTCAACACCCGGTAAACCTGCATTTGAACAGGCAAACTCCATAACTGTAGACCAGTATGGCACTGTAGATAAAATAACACTGGGAGATATGGATGGTGATGGTAAAACCGATATTTTATTAGGGAATTTTTACAGCACATTTAATATTTACCGTAACATATCATCTACAGCAGGCATATTCTTTACAGCTACTTCCGGCCCTCTCGGCAACAACGGCGGGGAGGATGCCCAGGTTGGCGATATTGATGGCGACGGCAAGCCCGACCTGGTGTATGGGTATTACGACGGCAATAATGTGAGAGGGATATTTGCGGCAAGAAACACATCAACACCGGGCCTTATCTCGTTTGCTCCCGGGCAACTTACAACCGCAGGCTACTACCGCAATTTTAGGCTGGCAGATGTAGATGGTGATAACAAACTGGATATAATTGCTGCCGGTATCGCAGTTTACAGGAACACCGCCACCAAAGGCACAATGAACGAATCTTCTTTTGCTCCCGCAGTAAGTTTGGGTGATGCCCAAACTTTTAACATATTTGGTTCATATGCCCTAACAGATGTAGATGGCGATGGCAAACCCGACGTTGTAGTAGCCAATGCCTACAATAATAACCATAATACCCTGGCGGTATTCCACAATACCAGTGCCGGCACCGCTATTTCTTTCGACCTGCCGATAAATATCGACATGCCCGCAGAACCTGTTAACCTGGCCGTGGCAGATATAGATGGCGATAGCTACCCCGATATATTGGTATCAACCGTTAATGGCTACATACAACCGGTATATTATCATGCCCAGGTGGTTATTAGCCCGCCCCAAATAACCGCTGTAAGTACTTTAAAAGGTGCGGTTGGTTCGCAATTCACCATAACAGGGAGCGGGTTTAGCCCTTCACCCCAGGGCAACACGGTTGTTATGGGTAATGTAACAGCTACAGTAACCGCAGCTTCGGCTACAAGTTTAACGGTAACCGTGCCGGTAAGCAGCATGTACGAAAATATTACTGTTACCAATAACGATAATAAACGGGTAAGCAACTCCTGGCAGCCCTTTGTTACCACGTTCGAGTCGAAAAACAGCTTTTCGTTAAACGACTTTGCCGACCCGGTATTTATCCGCACATATAGAACAGGCAACTCACTAATAATAACCGACGTAGATGGCGACGGAAAACTGGATATGGTGGCTTTAATAGATTCCAATTACGCCAACCGTAAAATGTCAATATACCGCAACATCTCGGTTAAAGGTACACCGCTCAACGCTGCTTCGTTTGAGCCAAAAGTTGATATCAAAGCCGACAATATTGTAGGCTTAAGGGATGTTGACGGCGATGGCAAACCGGATATTTTGAGCAGAGGCGGTGGCCCATTCACCTATGGCGGCAGTTTTAGCATCAGCCCCAATACCTCTACACCGGGCAATTTCTCTTTCGGGGCACCGGTTTACAACGGTACTTCATCATCCACGCTGGCGGTTACTGCCGTTGATATAGATGGGGATGGCTTGATGGATGTGGTATCATCAGGCGGCAACAATGCCAGGTCTGTAAGCATTTCGCAAAACGTTTACAAAACTAAACCCTTCGAATTTAGTACCGAAATGTCCTACGCACTCAGCAGCGACCCTGCCGTAGTAACGGTTAGCGATCTGGATGGCGATGGTAAACCCGATATTGTTACGGGCAACACTGATGGCAGCATTTCTGTTCTGCGTAATACGGCTGTACCTAACGCGATCAACGCGGCCACCTTTGCGCCCGAAATAAAATTCTCCATCGGGAAATCTTTGTTCGCGATACCTGTAGTAGGCGATATTGATGGAGATGGGAAACCCGATCTTGTTATCTCCAGCCAGGTAGATTCTACTTTTTGCATCTTACGCAATACATCTACCAAAGGCAATATCTCCTTTGCACCGAAGGTTGAATTTAGCACCATACAACTGCTTAGGCTTATGCTGGCCGATATAGATGGCGATGGTAAACCGGACATTATAACCAACCAACAAAACGATTACACAAAACCCACAGGCTTTGGCATATACCTAAACAAAAGCACGCCGGGTAGCTTCGACAAAAACTCGCTTGCGCCGCGGATGGATTCATACATTGGCACAATAATGCATTTAGCAGCCGGCGACCTGGATGGCGACAGCAGGCCCGAACTGGTAGCAAGCCTATCGGGAGTTATCACGATACTCCCTAATAAGCCGCATGTAGCCGCAGCTCCAACAATAACCGCTTTTGGCCCTGTAAATGCAACACAAGGTACCCAGGTTAGTATCATGGGAACCGACTTTACGGGCGCAACAGCCGTCAGCTTTGGCGGCACGCCGGCGGCCTCGTTCGTTGTGCAGTCGCCGCGGTTTATTACAGCGGTGATAGCCGGAGGTAACAGCGGATCGGTATCGGTAACTACTCCGCTTGGCACTGCCTCGCTGCCTGGTTTTACATATGGCCTGCCCGATACCAAGGCAACCCTTATAACACCATTGGCCGACGTAGTGGAACTAAAACTCAGCGGTAGCGGCACAAAGAACATTACCCTGGCCGATGTGGCAACGGTTGCTGCCGCAACTGCCACACCAAAAATTACGGTAAGCCCTTTAAGTTTCGATTGCACCACACTTGGCAACCAAACAGTAACCGTAAAAGTTGAAGATGCCGGTGCACCGCTAAACCCTGCAGCCGTAAAATTCAATTACCCCAACGGCCTGGCTATTGATGCCTCCGGAAACCTTTATGTTACCGAATACAATAATTTCAGGGTGCGCAAAATAAGTGCCGGTGGCGTTGTTACCACATTGGCAGGCAATGGCACCGAAAATTATAAGGATGGCAAAGCCACCGAAACAGGTATCCCTTACCCCGGTAGCATAACTATTGATGCTTTTAACAATGTTTATGTTAATATACAAAGCAGCGTAAGCAAAATAGATGCGCAAGGCAATATATCAATACTTGCCGGTAAATCGGGTGGCGGCGATGGCCGCTCTCTCCCGGGGATTGATATTTCCGCCGCTTTTGCTCCTACGGGGATGGTAGCTGCGCCTGATGGCGGCGTTTATATAACCGACTCCAGCGTAGGCCTTATAGCAAAACTGGCCCAAACCGGCATCGTTTCGGTATTTTCGGGCAAATACGTATTCAACGGCCAACCCTACGGCGCGCGCGACGCCTATTATAACGGGCCTGCCGGAATAGCGATAGACAAAGCCGGCAATTTATTCGTGGCCGAATCTAATGCCAATGCCATCCGCAAGATCACTCCGGCCGGGGTGGTATCTGCTTTAACACTGCAAGGCCCCGAAAGCTATATTTACCCAACAGGTATAGCAGTAAACAGTAATGGTACATTGTTTATAATAAACGGGCATTCGGTGGCCAGCATATCGCCCGATGGCTTTGTTAAAACCATAGCGGGGAATAAAGATGTAGCCGGAAACGTGGACGGCCAAGGTACCGAAGCAAGGTTTAGGCTACCTAAAGGGATAGCCGTTGACAGCAAGGGCAATATTTATGTTGCCGACGCCCTTAATAATACCATCCGTAAAATAGATGCTACCGGCTTGGTAACTACTTTGGCAGGTGGAGAAGCGGGTTTTCAGGACGGCAGCATTGGCTCACCTTCTTCTGTTACTACTGCACAAATAAAAGTGAACATAACAGGCGACCTGGCCATAACCACTACCTTTGAGGATAAGCTTTTGCCTTTACAACCCGACGGCAAAGCCACCATCCCCGATTACACTGCCGGAGTTATTGTTGCCGGAAGCTGCGGCACCGGCGGCATAAAAATTTCGCAATTACCCGTAGCCGGTACAAGGCTCAACCCCGCCGAAAAAACAACTGTAACTATTACTGCTACAGATATTGCGGGCGCCAGTGTATCAAAGTTATTCGCGGTTACGGCAGATGCTAACAAACTGGTTGTATTAAACCCCATACCCGAAATGGTTTACGGCAGTGCCGATGTTGCCTTAAATGCGGTACCGCCAACCAACAGCACTGTTAGCTACACCAGCAGCAATACCGCTGTAGCAACCATAGTAAACAATAAGGTACACATTACAGGGGCAGGTACTACCACTATTACAGCAACCTCGGCCGGTTTGTATGTAAGCCAGGCCACTCAGCTACTGCTTGTAAAACCTGCTACGCTTACTGTTAAAGCAGATGATAAAACACGCCTGGCCGGCACGCCAAATCCTGCATTCACTTTTACTTATACAGGATTTGTTAACTCAGACACGCAGGCAAGCATAACAACGGCGCCTACAGCCTCAACCACGGCAACGGCCGCATCCGGGCCCGGCACATACCCCATTGCATTGAGCGGTGCGGTGGCGGCCAATTATGTGTTTACATATGTGCCGGGTACGCTTACCATAACTAACCTGCCAACTGATAATTTTACCGTTTCGGCCAGCGGTGCTACTTGCAAAGGCAACAGCAACGGCAGCATAAGTGTTACCGCCAAGCAAAATTTAAACTACACGGCAACCCTAACCGGGGCCGCAAACCAATCGCAATCATTCAATAACACAACTGCTTTTAACAACCTGGCGGCGGGTACCTACAACCTTTGCATCACTATTGCCGGGCAAAGCGGGTATAGCCAGTGTTATACGGTAGTTGTAATTGAACCTCGCGATATATCGCTCTACACAACCGTGAGCAACGATAAAACAAAAGTACAGCTTGCAATGAGCGGGGCCGGCGTTTACAATATCCAGCTGAACGGAGTATTATATACCACAACCGATAGCACAATTAGTTTGCCGCTGGCTACCGGCAGAAACGAGTTGGTGATGACGAGCGATAAACCATGCCAGGGCATCATACGGCAGATACTTAACATTACCGATATTATAGTACCATACCCCAACCCCTTCGATAATGCCATAAACATTAACCTGGGAAGGCGTACCCCAACTAATGTACAGGCCGACGTTTATTCGGCAATGGGCAATTTGGTTTATAGCGAAAAGATCAGCAGCCCTACCGGCACCCTGCGGTTAAATTTGGCGGGTATTACCATGGTGGGTACTTATACGCTAAAGTTAACTACCGACGGAGAACAAAAAGTTTTTAAGATAATTAAGAAATGAGAATAAATATATTCCTGCTGTTGCTGGCAATGGCCTTATTTGGCTGCGGCGATAAGCATAACGATGCAGTGCCCGAAATTTTACCACCCGGAAAGCCCGTATTACTTTTCCCTGCACAAAACTCGGCATGTACACCAAGCGCTATTTCATCCCCGTCTGAAAGTACGATATTATTGGTTTGGGATACAGTTGCCAATGCCGAAAGTTATGTTGTAACTGTAAAAAATTTAATATCTGGCGAACAATCTACCCAAACAACAAACTCCCCGCCACTCATAAAAGCACTTCCGCGTGGCATGCCCTACTCCTGGTTTGTAGAGGCAAAATCTACCAAAACAACCGAGGTTGGCACAAGCGATACCTGGAAATTTTACAACCCGGGTCCCGGTACGCTGTATTATGCACCTTTCCCGGCAGATGCAGTTGCCCCGGCCTTAGGCCAGGCAGTTACGGCAGTTGGTAGCAAAATAAACCTGAGTTGGCAAAGTGCCGATGCCGATAACGATATTTTGAATTATGATGTATACCTGGGCACAGATGCATCGGCCAACACGCTGGTAAAGGCTAAGGTAACTGATAAATTCCTGAATGATAACACGGTAACTGCTGCCACCACATACTACTGGAAGATAGTAACACGGGATGCCAGGGGCAACACGTCCGAATCGGCGGTATTCAGCTTTAAAGTGAACTAAACTTAAGAGGGGTACTATCTGGCCCTGCGTTTCAGTTTATAGATAATGTATGGCCTAAGCCTTATTGGCAAGGCCATACATCGTCAGCGAACCGCCAAAAGCACGCATCAATACATATAATTTACTGATAATAAATTATATACAAATCTTAATATTTGTAATAATCGTATATTTATAAATATTAAGCTTAGTATTTGCGTCGTGTGCGGAGGTCATCCGCTGGGGTTAGGCTATGGGGATGGGGCGCGGATGCCTTGAGCTTTCAAAAATTGACTAACCCCTACAGCCATGGCCTTACCAGAATACATTGAATACACGCCCCCACTTCCCGAGTTAACACCTTATATAACCATTTTTGCTTCTGCCCGCATGACCGTTACAGAAGGCAGCGACAGTGTGGACATTTTCCCGGTGGGGTACAGCGTACTCTCCTTCGCGCTCGACGACCTATTGCAGGATTTTTTGGATAAGGACAAAACCCTGCCCCATTTAACCTTACCGGCCAAACCACCAAGTTTTACCAGCTTGGGGTAAAACCCGGGCGCTACCGTTTTTTATCGGCGGTACTGAAACCCTGGAGTGCTTACCGCTTATTCGGCACACCTCAAAACAGATTGGTTGACACCTTTATTGATATTGGCGAACTGCTCTATACTGATATGCAAGCCTTTTATCAACAGATGCTTGCACATAAAAACGAACCGGAGAAAGCCATGACTTTATTACAGGAATGGTTCGTAGGGCGGTTAAGCACCAAAGTAAATTCCGAAAAACTACAACTGGTACAACAGGCCTGCGAGCGGATAGATGAAGGCAGCGGCGTAAAAACCATTAAAGAAGTGTATACGGGTATGGGGATATCAAAGAGCACCCTCGAACGTCATTTTTTAGAAGTAGTTGGCATCACCCCAAAAATGTACAGCCGTATAGTACGCTTTAATAAAGTATATAATATTTTACAACACGGGCAATATAATACCTGGCAGGAGGTAATATACAACTTCAACTTTTACGACCAGGCGCACTTTATTAAAGATTTTAAGAAATTCTTCAACCGCACGCCCTCCGAGGTGCACAAAAGCCGCGTAAACAGTAACGAGCTGCTGGGGAGTGTAGGTGATTAATTTTTTGATTCCACCGATTAAAAGACGATTCCACCGATTTAAAAAAGGGAACTTTAACTGCCCAATTATTCGCATACTTTGGTTCCCCTCTTGAGAGGGGTTAGGGGTGTGTTAGAGTTGGTGCAAAGCGAATCTGTAAAACTCGCGAACACACCCCAGCAACCGCACATTTCCTTCGCGCCCCCTCTCAAGAGGGGAACAAAAAAGAGCTCATCTCCCGCTTCTTTTTTACAATGGCTCAAGCATTTACGTGTGTAACTTGGCTTATCGCCAAACCAAACACATGAAACTAACTTTACGCCTTCACTTTTTTTTGCCTGCTAAGCAATTTTGTATCGGCAAACAATTATCAACCCCAAAAAGGGCAACCCTCGCTCGCTATCCCGCTCCGGTTCGAGGAGAATAAGGGGCAGGTTTCCAACCAGACAAAACTATCCTCAAAAGATGTGCTGTACACCATGAAAGACCGCGGCATGGCCGTGTATTTCACCCGTACTGGCGTGCTTTATAAATGGATACAGGCCGATACCAAAACCCAAAGCAAAAAGCTGCCTGATAACCATCCGTTAAAAGGAATCCGCCCCGAAGAAACGGCTGTGAACATAGCCTATGCGCAAACGCAATGGCTTAATAGCAACCCGGCGGTAAAGGTGGAGGCAGATAGCGCTTATACCGATATCAGCAATTACTACCAATCGGGCAAGCTTATTAGCGGCGTAAAGAACTACAGGCGCATCACTTATAAAAATATTTACCCCAATACCGATATCGTATATTATATAAAAGATAATAAGCTGGAATACGATGTAGTGTTGCGCCCCGGCAGTGAGATTGCGAAGGTAAAGTTTGCTTACAGCGGAGATGCGCCGGCGGAAAAAGCCTCCGGCAAAATAAAAATAAGCAACGGACTGGGCACGCTTACAGAGGCAGGGCCGGTGGCTATGGTAGCCAACAAAACCATTGCCGCAAGTTACAGCCACAGCAAAAACGGTGTATCATTCAGCCTTGGCGATGTTGAACAACCGCAGGATAAAACGCTGGTGATAGACCCATCTATCAGTTGGAGCACCTTTTATGGCGGGCCAAGCGAAGATGCCGCGACGAGCACCGCTACAGATGCAAGCGGCAACGTGTATTTGGCGGGGTATACCCAAAGTACATCAAACATTGCCACGCCGGGCAGCCAGCAAAGCGGTGGCGGCGGCGTGTTGAATTACGATGCCATGCTGGTAAAGTTCGACGCGAACGGCAACCGCCTTTGGGCAACCTACTACGGCGGCACCAGCAGCGACCTGGCCTACGGCGTAACTACCGATAACGATGGCAATATTATTATAGCAGGCTACACCCAAAGCAACGGCATGGCCACAGCAGGTACGGCACAAGATGCTTTGGCCGGCGACTATGACGCCTTTGTTGCCAAATTCAGCACCAATGGTACACGTATCTGGGCAACGTATTATGGCGGGCCTATAAACGCATTCGGCATACAATCGGGCGAGGATGCGGCGCTGGCCGTTACTACCGATGCCAGCGGGAACATTTATTTCACAGGTTATACCTACAGCCAAAACTTCCCGGTAAAAGGTGCGGCGCCGCATCAGTTGGCACTTGCAGGCAGCTATGATGCTTTTGTGGTAAAACTGAATACCGCAGGCGCTGCAAGCTTTGCCACTTACTATGGCGGCACGCAGGACGATGCCGGGCGGGGCATAGCCGTAGGCGGCTCGCAGGTATACGTTACCGGCTATACCAATAGCCCTACAAAGATAAGTACAGGAGGCGCCCAGCAAACCACTTACGGGGGTGGTGGTTACTGGGATGCCTTTCTGACGGCATTTTCGCCTACCGGTTTGCAGCAATGGGGGACTTATTACGGCGGCAATGTTTATGATGATAAAGGCTTTGGCGTGGCGGTAGATAGCGAGGGCTCGGTTTACATGACGGGTTCTGCTGCAACACCCGGCCTGGGCACTATTGCCACTGTTGGCAGCCATAAACAAAGCATTGGCGGCAACGAGGATGCTTTTTTGGCGAAGTTCAATTCCCTTGGCGCAAGGCAGTGGGGCACTTATTATGGCGGCACCGCTACCGATATCAGCTCGGCCATCAGTATTAACGCTTCCGACGATATCTTCATAGGCGGCAACACCAAAAGCACCGCAGGTATTGGCAATGCGGGCTTTAAAAATGATTATACCCCGGGCGGTTTCCCTACTACTACCGATGGCTGGGTGGCCCGCTTTAAAAAGGATGGTACCCTGCAATGGGGTTCGTACATAGGCGATGCAGGGGATGATGCGGTTAACGGCCTGGCTACATCAGGCAATTTTGTTTACATGGCAGGGAGTACTAACAGCAACACCGGCTTTGTAACCAATGCCTTCCAAAACGCTTTTGGCGGTGGTGTGAGCGATGGCTTTTTGGCCAAAGCCGATATTACTACCGTGCCTGTAACGCTGCCGGTTGCTACCAACTCATCGAATATTGTATTCTCTAACATCCTGGGCGACCAGGTTACTCTAACCTGGACCAACGGCACCGGCACCGCCCGCATTGTGGAGGTGCGCACGCTGGATAATAACTTCCCCAACCCATCTGATGCTTCTATTTATCCAAACAATAATAATTACCCGTCTGGCTACCCGCTTGATGCTGCTACCAAAATTATTTACCGCGGCACGGGCAACAGTGTAACCGTAACGGGGCTTACCATGGGCACCACTTACTACTTTAAGGTGTTCGACTACACCGGCACCTTCGAGCCGCAAGTGGTTTACATCCGCGATAATACCACCGGCAATCCCGCCAGCGTAACCACAGGTAAAAACGCGCAAACCATCACTTTTGCCGGCCCGGTGGATAAAAATTATGGTAATGGAGAATTTAGTCCGGCAACCGCATCATCGGGCCTTGCAGTAAACTACACCAGCGATAACACCGCTGTAATAACCGTTGTTGGCGGGCAACTGCGCATAATGGGCGTTGGCTCGGCGAATATTACTGCCACTCAACCCGGCGATGCTACTTATGATGCGGCTACCGCAGTTACCGCGGTGGTAAACGTAAACAAAGCAACGCTTGCTATAAAAGCAGGCAACGCTCAACGCAAATACGGTGAGGCTAATCCGGCTTTCAGTATTGTGGCTTACTCGGGCTTTGTGTATAACGAGGGCGAGAACGTTATAACTACGCCGCCTGTATTTACCACGGCTGCCACGGCAACATCGCCGGTGGCTTTTTATAATATAGTTCCATCGGGCGCAGCAGCGGCCAATTACAATTTCGTTTATCAAAATGGTATACTCGAAGTTACCAAAGCAACCCTGACCGTACGCCCCGACGATAAAAACCGCGACCAGGGCCAGGCGAACCCTGCATTTACCCTAACTTACACCGGGTTTGTAAATGGCGAAACTGCTGCTGCCCTTACTACCGCCCCTACCGCTACAACCACCGCAACAACGGCGAGTGCACCGGGTGCTTACCCCATAACCGCGAGCGGCGGCGTGGCCACCAACTATGACTTTGTTTACCAGCAAGGCACGCTTACCATAGGCGTAGTACTCACCGCGCAAAGCATCACATTTGCCCCTTTTGCCGATGTATTTGTTGATGAAGCAGATTTCTTCGCTAATGGTTCGGCCAGTTCGGGCTTGCCGGTTACTTATAGTAGCAGCAACACCAATGTGGCAAACATTATTCCTGCTACCGGCGGGCAGCCCGCTATGGTACATCTTGTAGGGGCAGGCACTACTACTATTACAGCGTCGCAAGCCGGTAACGATGTTTATGCGCCTGCAGCGGATGTATCTCGCACGCTAACCGTAAACAAACACGACCAGGTATTCACCTTCGCACCATTTGCCGATGTAACCATCCTTGATCCTGATTTCTTCGCCGACGGGCATACCGATTCGGAACTACCCATCAGCTATAGCAGCAGCAATACCGCAGTGGCTACCATTGTAGGTGGCAACATGATACATGTGGTTGGCCTGGGTAGTACCATTATCACCGCCTCGCAAGCCGGAGATAATATCTGGAACCCCGCAGGCCCTATCAGTCGCCAGCTAACCGTAACCAAAGCACCGCAACAGGCCGACCTGTTGCCTATTAGCGCAAAAACATACGGCGATGCCGATTTTGAGCCTACGATAATTATTAATGAAGGCGGAGCGACCGTACTCAGCAGCAGCAACCCTGCCGTAGCCATTATTATGCCTGATGGTAAACACATCCACATTGTAGGCGGCGGCACGGCCACCATTACGGCCACGCAGCCCGAAACTGATATTTATTTCGCCGGCCCGCCGTCTTCGCAACTGCTTACCGTTAACAAAGCCAATCAAACTATTACGTTCCCCATATTCGCTAATCATTTGGTGGGCGAGGCCGACTTTAGCGTAGGGGCGTCTACCACCTCGGGCCTGCCGCTTATTTACACCAGCAGCAATACCGCAGTAGCTACCGTGAGCGCATCGGGTATGGTGCACCTGCTAAGCGAAGGTTTCACCAATATTACGGTATCGCAGCCGGGCAATGCCAATTTTAACGCTGCTGTAAGCGTAGAACATACCCTTAACGTATTTGAGCGCCAGCCGCAAACCATTGCGCTGGCCCCTTTCGAAAATGAAGAAGTTATAGCTACCGACTTTTTTGCAGGCGGCGTAGCAACATCGGGACTTAAAGTAACCTATACCAGCAGTAACCCGGCTGTAGCAACGATCGTTACCAGCAGCGATCCGCGTGGCGACCTCATCCATATTACGGGTGTGGGCACTACCACCATCACCGCATCGCAAGCGGGCGACGCATACTGGTTCCCGGCACCAAATGTTTCGCAGGCGCTTACCGTTGTTAAAGCATTCCAATCGGTTTGGATACCTCCCTTTGCCTTAAAAATTGATTTCGGCTCGGCAGACTTCAACCCGGAGGCCTCGGCTACCTCGGGCCTGCCCGTAACGCTTACCAGCAGCAACCCGGCAGTAGCTACCATAACGGCCGATGGCAAAATACACATCGTAGGGGCAGGCACGGCAGATATCACCGCCACGCAACCGGGTAATTCCGCGTATGTTGCCGCCGCCCCATTCACACAAACACTAACCATATCCAAAGCCGGCCAAACCATTACATTCGCAGCCATCGCCGATAAAACATTGATAGATGCCGACTTTGACCCTGGCGCAACGGCCAGTTCATCATTGGGAGTTACCTATAGCAGCAGCAATACTTCGGTAGCAACCATTTTGGCAGGCAAAGTTCATATTGTTGGGCTTGGGACGGCAAAAATTACCGCCACACAGTTGGGTAATGCCAATTACAATGCCGCTACCCCCGTACAGCACGATATTGTGGTAGCCAAAGCATCGCAAACCATCACCTTCGCAGCTATAGCGGATATGCGCACACAAACTACCGCAACGCTTACGGCAACCTCATCATCGGGACTGCCGATTACCCTTACCGTAACAGGCGACAAGGCGCGTCTATCGGGCACTACCCTTACCGCCTTAACAGCGGGCACGGTTACGGTTACTGCCACACAGGCCGGTAACGATACCTACTTAGCCGCCAAGCCGGTAGAGCGAACCTTCACTATTATACAGCCACCCACGGTTAGGCCTAATAATATCATCACCCCCAACGGCGATGGTTATAACGATACCTGGATAATAGCCGATATAGGCAGCTTCCCCGATTGCCGCATCCGCATTTACGACCGCGCGGGGCGCGAGGTTTATGCCTTCAGCGGGGCTTACAACAACAACTGGGCGGGCACCAACCGCAGCGGCGACCCATTGGTGCAGGATGCCTATTTGTATAAGATAGACCTGGGCAACGGCAGCACCCTAAGCGGTACCATAACCATCGTTAGAAACTAAACCTTTAGCCATCACAACCATGAAACTTATTCAGCACATAAAAGGAATTGCTTTAACGGTGTTTTTAACGGCCGTTATGTTTTGCATGCAGGCGCAGGCGCAATTGGTGCCCCTGGCCAGCCAGTATTATTTTAACAGGTATTTGGGTAACCCTGCCTTCGCGGGCAGCACCGAGGGTTTTAAAGGCAACCTGGCCTACCGTTCGCAATTTAACAGCGTAGAAGGTTCGCCGGTTACCGGGGCCTTTACAGGCGAGTACGGCTTTAACAACCGTGTGGGTATAGGCGCCACCGTGTTTACAGATAAAGCCGGTTTGCTGCGCCGTACGCGCGCTGTGGCCACTTACGCCTACCACTTGCCCGTAGCACAGGGCGAAACCCTGCATTTCGGTCTATCGGGAGGGATAAGCACTGAGAGATTAAACACCTCCAACCTACAGGGCGACATGAGCGACCCATCCATTGCGCGCTTTAATAACTCAAGCGCCAGTATCGATGGTGATTTTGGTATTGCCTATACCAACAGCGCCCTAACCATACAAGCAATGCTGCCCAACATGCGCCAGCTATTTAAAAAAGAAATTACCAATACCGTAAACTGGGCCGTGTTTTATACTGCCATCAGCTACAAATTGCCCTTGGGCGATGACGGCGATGGTACCCTCGAACCCTTAGCCGCCCTCCGCGGTGTAAAAGGCGGCGACCAGATATTCGACATCGGCGCCAACCTTGCCATGCTGAACAATAATTTGATGTTGAACGCCATGTACCATACTTCTAAAAACGCCACCCTGGGGTTGGGTGTTAATGTAGCCTCCATCAACTCGGCAGTAATGGTGAATTACACACTCAATACCGCAGGTATGAATCGCTTCGGTAATAGCAATGTTTTCCAGGTGGGGTTAAGGGTTGACCTGAAGAGAGAGGATTAGCTGCCCAAACATCCTGTAAAACAAAAGCCCTCTTTCCCTAAAAAGGAAAGAGGGTTGAATAGGGATAGCTGACCTAATTACCTGCCGGGGCCACCACCCTGGCCGCCTTGCCCGCCGTTGCCGTCGCCTTGTTTTAGGTCATCGTTGCTTACGCCACGTTTTTTCTTTGGCGGGCCGAAGGTGGTTTTACCAAAGTTGTAGGTAAAGCTAACACCGAAGGACCTGAATGGCACCGAGAAGCGGTTATACTGCGTGAGCGCACCGCTGTTGATGCGCGACGTAAAATCTTTGTAATCCTGGAACGGCTGGGTGATATTGATACCCACCGAACCCTTCTTTTTGAAGATATCTTTCTTAGCCCCTATCACAAACAGGTTAAAGGCCGGGTTGCTTCCCTGAAATGTGCGCCTTGCCGAATTTTGGATAAGGAACGTTTCTGCCGAAAGCGTTGAACTCAATTTTACTGTACCGCTGATGAAAGCATTGTACTGGATATAGGTAGACTGGTTACCCACCGGCAACAGGCTACTGATAACCTGCGGCTTGTAAGTAAAAGCATTGATATTACCCCTGATGGTTAAAACCTTAAATAATTCGGTAGAGCCAAATAGTGTAGCACCGATAGAGTTGTTCTTACCGACGTTGAGATAATTGGTTAACGATACATCGCGTGTCACGGTGTTGCCATCGTTATCAACGGTAGTGAAAGGCACGGTGCTTACATAGCTCTCAATAATATCGTTGGTTTTGCGGTAGTAAACCGATGCATTGATCACCGAGGTTTTGATGAAGGTAGAATAGTTAAGTTCTACGGTTTGGCTTATCTCGGGCGACAACTCGGGGTTACCCTGTGTTTGGTTAAGCGGGTTGGCCGTGTTGCGGAAAGGATTCAGGAACTGCAGGCTGGGGCGCTGTATACGTTTGCTATAGCTCAGTTTAAGGGTTTGTGTTGGTGTAAGCGCTTTAGAGATAACAAAGCTTGGCACAAAATTGGTGTACGAGTTGTTTAGCGGCGATAAACCAACACTGCTGTTGCCTGAGTTACCGCTGATCTGTGTATTCTCTACCCTTGCACCAAACTGTAGGGTATAGCCACTTTTCAGTGATGTAGTTAGCAAGCCATATCCCGAATACACATCCTGATCGTAATCATAAATATTTGAAGTTGCAGGGTTGAATACATAGTTGCCGCTTGCATCTGGGTTATAAAAATCGTACTCGCTGGTAATACGGCGGATAATGGTTTTTGCACCTGTCTCCAGTTTGAATACTTTATTGATAGGCAACACATAATCTGTTTGTATGGTGTACTCGTTGTTAACACCGTTGTTTTGTGCCCTTTCATTTTGGGTGAAACCGGTGTACTCGTTCAGGTAATTCACATCGTTGGTACCGTGCGTCCATTGGGCGGCTATGCTTATCTCCTCGCCCTCTTTGGCAAATTTGTGCGTAAAATCGTTATTCCAGTCGAAGTTCGATACATTGAATTTGTTGCTGGTTAGCGCTGTATAATTCACCAAACCATCCGCAGGCGAATAGTTGGAGTTTACCGTGCTGCCATCATTCTTGAAGGCACCGCCACGCAGGTTAAATGATGAGGAGAAGCTGTTCTTGTCGTTAAAATCGTAACCCAGAGATGCCGAACCATTCATGAAATGGCGGTTGGAGGTGTTCCTGCCTTCGGATGATGAATTGGTGCCCAGATCGGTATTCTGGCTGCTGAACGAAGTATAAGTGGTTTGCGGCCAGCCCGTGTTATAGCCAAAGTTACCCGTTAGGCTCAGCTTGTTTTTATTGTAATTGATGTTAGCGCTTTGGTTACTCTGCCTGGTACCAACGCTACCCGTAACCGACCCGCTAAAGCCCGATATCTCTTTCTTTTTGGTAACGATATTGATGATACCGGCCGAACCTTCCGCATCATACTTGGCTGATGGCGCGGTGATTACCTCGATGTTTTTGATCTGGTCTGATGGCATCGATTTCAGCACATCGGCAGCATTGGTAACCAGTGCGCCTGAGGGCTTGCCATTGATGAGGATACGTACATTCTGGCTGCCACGCAGGGCCACGTTGCCATCCATATCTACCGATACCATTGGCACCTTGCGCAAAATATCCGCGGCGTTACCGCCCGTGCTGGTCACGTCTTTCTCGGCGTTAAAAACCAGTTTGTCAATGCGATTCTCTACCAAAGCGCGTTGCCCGGTTATTTGCACGTCGGCCAGCATTTTGGCGTTGGGTGGTACGATTACCGGCCCAAGGTTAATGTCTTTTTTTGTTGGAGTTATCTGGATATTGTTGACCGACTTTGTGGCATAACCTAAAAAGGTAGCCTGCACACGATATTCGCCGGGCTGCAGGTTGGTAATTTTGAAGGCACCCTTGGCGTCGGTAAGGCTACCGCTTACAGGTGCGGTAACCCCTGCCTTGTAAACGCTCACCGTAGCATAATCTAAAGGTTTGCGCGTAACAGAATCTATCACCACGCCCGAGATAGAGCCCCCTGCCGGCGGCGGCCCCTGCGGAAAGCCGCCTTGTTGTGCCTGCGCTATAATAGGCAGCAGCAATAAAGCTACAAAGGCTTTCAGTGCATGCTTTAATATTGTTTTAAAAAGTGTATTCGGGTAAAGTTGGCGGTACATAATTCTTGGTTTGGCGCAAAACAAGCTAAATTCTATTAAGTAGTTTTTACTAATAGACGGGCAGGCCCTAAATGTAGACGAATGGCGATTAGAAACCGATGAGAACTAATTAGCGAAGTTTTAGCTGTGGAATACCTATTGTGCCGGGCTTTATAGATAGAAAATGCCGTTTCATCTATTTTATTTTGCAAACCGTCTATTCGACATTTTATATTGAAAAATATTCAGGTGATTTGCAGCATCCCGGTGAGATGGGATTTGGTTGATTACTGTATCTTGATACGGTATGGTGCGTTTTGCCTGAGAAACAAAACGCACTTTTTTTACCTTTAATTTTTACCAATTAACATAAGCCATGGCTGTTTCGGGCATTAAAAAGCTTCTTTTTTCGGCGCAGTTCTACATTATTGTGGGGCTTATAGCGCTTACGCTTTTCCCGCTGGCATGGCCCATTAAGCTCCCTCCCGAATTTTGGGCCAAACAGGTGCTGGTAAACCTGATGTGGGCCGCTTTATTTTATCTTAACCTGCTGTTTTTAGCGCCCAATTTTTTATACAAGAACAGGGTGCTGCCCTTTTTATTGCTGCTGATAGCGGTGGTAGTGGGCGTTGTATACCTCAATAACTGGCTGGATGAAGTTACCGGCGTGCGAAAGGCACTCATCAAACTCTTCAACAAAAAATCCGACGAAAGCAACAAACACGACAACTACTGGACCATCATCTCGGCGCTTATTGTTTTAGGTATCAGCTCCATCATCGCCATCTCCAAAAAAATACGTTTAGACCAGGAGGCCATTCGCGCTACCGAAAAGGATAAGATAACCAACGAACTATCTTTCCTCAAGTCGCAGATAAACCCGCATTTCTTTTTCAACATACTGCACACTATTTATGCCCTTGCCGATAGCAACGTGGCAGGCGCCAAGGATGCTATTTACACGCTATCGCACATGATGCGTTACGTGATATATGAAACCAAGAATGACCTTACCAATCTTGAAAAAGAGATAAAATTTATTGAGGACTATATTAAACTGATGAAGCTGCGCCTGAGCGATGATGTGCAGATCATATTTGAGAAGCCCGAGCACCTGCGCAACCACGATATTGCCCCCATGATATTTTTGCCTTTTGTGGAGAATGCCTTTAAGCATGGCATCAGTTCGGTACATCCCAGCTATATTTTTATAGAGATAAGCCAAACGGCCAACACCTTGATACTCGAAATAAAAAATTCGCTTTTTAACGAGAAGGCGCAGTACCTTGAAGAAAGCAACGGCATTGGCGTGGCCAATACCAAGCGCCGACTGGATCTGTTGTACCCAGGCCGTTACTCGCTTGACATTAACAGTGACGCCGTAACCAAAGACTACACCGTATCGCTAACTTTAAATTTGAAATGAAAATAAATTGCATAGCGGTTGATGACGAACCCGTTGCCCTTAAGCTGGTAACATCGTACATTGAGCAAACTTCGTTTCTGAACCTGGTAGGCACTTTTTCCAACGCGGTAGAAGCGCTAAAGGCTACGTTTGAGAATCCCGCAATACAATTAATTTTCCTCGATATCCGCATGGCCGACCTGAGCGGTGTAGAGCTGGCTCGCATTATTGAGCAAACCGGCAAAAAGAAAAACCTGCGCATTGTTTTCACCACTGCTTACGACCAATATGCTCTTGAAGGTTTTAAGGTTGATGCGTTGGATTACCTGCTAAAGCCCTTCAGTTTTGTAGATTTCACCAAAGCGGCAACCAAGGCCTACGATTATTTTGTGATGCTGGAGAGCAGCAATGCCGGCGCAGGAATTGAAGCTCCGATAACCGCACCGCAGAAAAGCTATATATACCTGAAGGTAGATTTTCAGCTGGTGAAAATAGATACCGACGATATTTTGTACATAGAAGGCTTAAAGGATTACGTAAAACTTTTCCTGAAAAGCCAGGAGAAGCCACTGCTTACCCTAACCAGCCTCAAAAGCCTCGAAGAGAAACTTTCACCCTCGGGTTTCCTGCGTATACACCGCTCATTCATCATCGCCAAAAATGCTGTGAAATCGGTCACCAAAAACAGCGTACAAATTGCCGATACTACCATCCCCGTTACCGACCAATACAAAGAGTTATTCTTTGAGTTTATTAAGGACTGGCGGTAGGTAAACGTTTTTATTTACCCTCTTGAGAGGGGGCGCGGTGGACGGAGCGAGAGCAGGGGTGTGTTGGCTGATGTTTTCCATTATCCGAGATGCGCAAACACACCCCTCCACCCCTCTCAAGAGGGGAACCGCACCAGCCTTTCCGCACATTTTTTAAAGCGATCCAAGCTTTAATCGATATCCACTACCAACTTCCCTCTCGAACCGCCCGCAGCCTGTATAGCATAAGCCTCCTCCACATCGGCCAAACCAAACGTACGCTCATCAACATTTGGCAATAACTTACCGGCTTCTATCAAACGCCCTGCATCTGCCAGTATTTGCCCGTGATGCGCCCTGCCCTCGCCCGAAATAAGCGGGTATAAAGTAAACACACCCGAATACGTGCCTCCCCGAAATGATAGCGGTGCCAAACTATGCGTGCCCCAGCCCAATATACTTACCGCATGCCCTGTATACCGCTTTACTGCACGGAAGGAATCATCCAGCACCGCCCCGCCAACGGTATCCAGCACAATATCGAAGCCATCGCCGTTGGTGCGTTGGTTCACATATTCTTCAACACTGCTCTCTTTATAAAATATGGGGATAGCGCCATAACCGGTGATGAGGCTTTCATTCTCGTGGCTTACGGTGGTAAATACTTTTGCGCCTCTGGCTACTGCTAATTGCACAGCAATATGCCCTACCCCACCTGCACCGCCATGTATCAAAACAGTTTTACCCGGCCCAACATTGGCCTTATCTACCAAGGCTTCCCAAGCAGTTATTAAAACCAGCGGTAATGCAGCAGCTTGTTTAAAACTGATATTGGCGGGCATTTTAGCCAACAGCGCAGCATCTACCGAAGCATATTCGGCCAGCGAACCGGGGATGCCGGCTATACCACCCGTCATGCCAAATACACGGTCGCCGGGTTTAAATGGGGTAATGCCTTCGCCAACTGCTTCTACCACGCCTGCCATATCTATGCCTAATATTGCAGGCAATTGAGTGTGCGCATGTGCGGCCTGCCCGGCTTTTATTTTCAGGTCGAGCGGGTTGATGCCGCTGGCTTTAACTTTTACCAATACTTCGCCGGGTTTAGAGGCGGGTTTATCTATATCTTTCAATACAAAGGATGCATTGTAATTTTCTAATACTAAAGCTTTCATAATTATTTATTTGATGACACAAAGTTGCGATAGCGCGCTGCCCGATAAAGAGTATTTTTACACCATTATGGTGTAAAAATTTACCACACCGCATTATATTTGTGTATGGTAACAGACCATCTAAGGCAACCCTTCGAACTGGTATTGAAAGAAGCAATGGACGAGTGCCCCCGCGGTTGGCATCAGCATAGCTTTTTCGAACTGGTGTATATTGTGGCCGGCAGCGGCACGCAATGCATAGATGAAAGCGAACTGCCCTACCATACCGGCGAGCTTTTTATATTGGCGCCCAACCATTCGCACCTGTTCAAAATACAAGAGCGGTCGCAATTCTTTTTCATACGGTTCAACCAATTATTCCTCAGCCGGGCGAAGGGCAACAGCGCATTGCTTGCCCGCTTAGAGATGATACTGGAGAATGCCGGCAGGCAAACCCCATTATTGAATCAGCCGGAAAACAGCACCGCCCTGAAAAACCTAATGGATATTTTAATAAGCGAACACTTACGCCGTGATATTTATTACGAGGAAGTGACCGGGCAATTGGTAAACACCCTGCTTACGTTGCTGGCGCGAAACCTTTCGCCCGTTGTGGGGGACCAACCTAAAATAGCAGACGACAAGTTGCTGGATATGATGGAATACATACAGGCCAATATATACTTCCCCGATAAACTTAGGGCAGCGGCCTTGGCCCAACGCTACAACATCTCGGAAAGCTACCTTGGCCGGTATTTTAACAAACATGCCGGCGAAACGCTGCAGCAATACATAAACAACTACCGCATGCAGCTGGTGGAGAACCGCCTGCTGCAAACCAAAATGCGCATAACCGAAATTGCCGACGAATTTGGCTTTACCGATAAAAGCCACCTCAACCGCCTGTTTAAGCAATACAAACAGTTAAGCCCGGGCGAGTTCAGGCGCGCTAAGGCAATAGCATAAGCAGTTCATTCACCGCTCAATTGCGCCCCTGTTTTTTATTCTACCCTACGTAAGTTATATTTGCCCGCAACAGCACCAATTCAGGCCACCAAAATGAACAAATACAGCAAGCAAACAAGATTTTTATTAGCGGTAGATTGTATAATTTTTGGCTTCGATGGCGAATCGCTGAAACTACTGCTGATAAAACGGGGCTTTAACCCCGAAAAAGATAAATGGAGCCTGATGGGTGGTTTTGTGCAGGATAGCGAAAGCCTGGACCAGGCTGCCAACCGCATCCTGAAACAACTCACCGGTTTAGAAGGGGTGTATTTAGAGCAGATGTATTCCTTCGGCGAAACCACCCGCGACCCTATCGAGCGCACCATATCGGTAAGTTATTTTGCGCTGATAGACATCCATAAATACGAGCAGCAAATAAGTTCCGAGTTTCATGCCGAATGGGTACCGCTCGAACGTATCCCCAAACTGATATTCGACCATCAGGACATGGTAGAAATGGCCCGCGGCCGTATCAAATACAAAGCGGCGCTGCACCCTATTTTGTTCGAATTGTTGCCATCGCGTTTCACGCTGCCGCAGTTGCAAAACCTTTACGAAAGTGTATTTAACACCAGTATTGATAAACGTAACTTCAGCAAACGTGTGCTGGCCACCGGGCTGCTTATTAAATTAACCGATAAAGACAAGGCCGGTTCTAAACGCGGCGCTTACTACTACCAGTTAGATAAGGATAAGTACTACGCCAACTTCCAGGCATTCGTTAACATCATCCCTAACCCCGATTCGTTGCAGAATTAAGCGGTAACAAAAAAGGCCATCCGTTTATCAACGGACAGCCCTCTTTAGTTTAGTTTGTTTAATTTTTAGATGTAGCGGTTCACCAGGTTTTCCAGGTATTCTTGCTTGCCGCTTTTTGGTGTTGGCTCGCCATTGGCGGCTGCGTAGTTGCGCAGGTCTTCTAACGACAATAAACCGTTTTCGTAATCTTTACCCGCGCCGCTATCGAAAGAAGCATAGCGATCGGCACGTATTTTCTTGTAATCCGATTTTTGCAATATGTTATCGGCAATAACCAATGCCCTTGCAAAAACATCCATACCACCTACGTGTGCATAGAACAGGTCGGCAGGGTCTACAGAGTTACGGCGAATTTTTGCATCAAAGTTGATACCACCACCTGCAAAGCCACCTGCTTCCAGTATGATGAGCATGTATTCGGTTACCTCGGTGATATCATTCGGGAACTGGTCGGTATCCCAGCCGTTTTGGATATCGCCACGGTTAGCATCTATCGAACCCAGCATACCGCAATCAGCAGCTACCTGCAATTCGTGCTGGAAGGTATGGCCCGCTAATGTAGCGTGGTTCACTTCCAGGTTCAGTTTAAAATCATCGGTAAGCCCGTATTTCTGCAAGAAGCCGAACACGGTAGCGGCGTCAAAATCGTATTGATGCTTAGTTGGCTCGCATGGTTTTGGCTCGATGAAGAAGGTACCTTTAAAGCCTTGTTTGCGGGCATAATCTTTAGCGGTATGCAAAAATTTGGCAAGGTGCTCCTGCTCGCGTTTCATGTTGGTGTTCAGCAGGCTCATGTAACCTTCGCGGCCTCCCCAAAAAACGTAGTTCTCGCCACCTAAGGCAATAGTAGCATCCATTGCGCCTTTTACCTGTGCAGCTGCATGCGCCAGCACATGGAAATCGGGGTTGGTAGAAGCGCCATTCATGTAGCGCGAGTGGCTGAATACATTGGCAGTACCCCAAAGCAGTTTTACACCGCTGGCAGCTTGTTTTTGTTTAGCGTATTCAACCAGTGTTTGCAGGCGTTTCTCGTTATCAGCAACATCGTTGGTGTAGTCAACCACATCGATATCGTGGAAGCAGTAGTACGGCATGTTCATTTTGGTGATGAACTCAAAAGCCGCATCCATTTTATCTTTAGCACGCTCTACCGCATCCGCTTTAGCATCCCAGGGGAAAATATGGGTAGCACCACCAAACGGATCGGCACCGTTGCCGTTGAACGAGTGCCAGTATGCACAGGCAAAGCGCATATGCTCTTTCATGGTTTTACCGGCAACCACCTTATCGGCATCGTACCAGCGGAAGGCCAGCGGGTTATCCGACTCGGGGCCTTCGTATTTTATTTGCCCTATTCCTTTAAAAAACTCTTTCTCTCCTGTTATAACCGACATAGCTTTTCTATTAGTTTATGTTTGATTTGTTTATGATGATAACTTGCTTAAATGCTCTTGCAAAATACCTTTCCAGCTTTGGTAGGTTTCTTCAAAGCCATCGCCTTGTGGCTCTACCCTCTGGATAACTTTAGCATTGCTGAAAGCCTCCGATGGCGTGAATATCTCTGCGCCTATACCCGCGCCCAAGGCCGCGCCCATGCTGCCATCGTTATTATAAAGCTCTACCGGTACGCCTGTAGCATTCACAAAACTTTGGGTGAAAAGGCTACTCAAAAATAAATTGCTTTTGCCTGCGCGGATAACGGTTGGGTTCATGCCGTTTTCGCGCATAATATCCAACCCGTACCTGAAGGCGGCAGCAATACCCTCCTGCCCCGCGCGGAAAATATGGGCAAGGGTATGCAGGTTCAGGTCGATATTGTGGAGGTGCGCGCCTACCTGTTTATTGTTAAGCATGCGCTCGGCACCGTTGCCAAAGGGCATAATACGTAAGCCGTTACTGCCAACCGGGGCTTTCTCTGCCTCGGCATTCATTTGCTGGTAGGTTAAATTGCCCGCAAAGGCATTTTTAACCCAGCGGTATAAGCTGCCCGTGCCGTTGATGCACAGCAACACGCCCAAACGTTTGGCATCGTTGGCATAGTTAACGTGCGCAAAAGTGTTCACGCGCGATTGTGGGTCGTAAGCCAAATCGTCGCTCACGCCGTATATAACGCCCGAGGTACCAGCTGTAGCGGCTACTTCTCCGGGTTTTAGTACATTCAGCGAAAGGGCGTTATTGGGCTGGTCGCCGGCTTTATAGGTTACCGGGATGCCGGTGGTTAGTTTCAACGCTGCGGCAACATCAGGTTTTACGCGCCCGTGAGCCGAAAAAACCGGCTTCATTACCGGGAACAGACTATCATCGAACCCGAAGTATTCGATAACATCTTTTGAGATACCGTTGAATTGAAAATCGAAGAAGATACCTTCTGATAGCGCCGAGGCGGAAGTAGTTATTTCGCCCGTTAGCTTCATGGCGATATAGTCGCCCGGTAGCATTATCTTATCTATCTGCTCGTAAACTGCGGGTTCGTTTTGTTTTACCCAGGCCAGTTTAGATGCCGTAAAGTTCCCCGGTGAGTTGAGCATGTGCGAGAGGCAGGCTTCGTGGCCTATCTCATCGAAGGCTTTATCGCCAATTTCTACGGCGCGGCTATCGCACCAGATGATGCTGTTGCGCAACACCTGCTGGTTCTTATCAACCAATACCAGCCCGTGCATTTGGTAGGCAATGCCTATGGCAGTAATATCGGCAGGGTCATAACCGCCTTTCTTATGGCACAGCGCTATGGCGTGGCCGGTTTGCTGCCACCACTCCTCGGGCGATTGCTCGGCCCAACCCGTTTGCAGCGAAATAATGGCCGCTTCCGTTTCGGGGTATTGCGCCGATGCAACAAGTTGCTGCTTCTCAACATCAACCACGCTCACCTTTACCGATGACGTACCCAGATCGATACCTAACAATAACATAAATAATAGCCGTTTTTGGTTATAATTGCAGAAACGAAATTAAATTAAATTCAACAAAATGCAATCGATTGTTGAATTTAATTTTAAATTTTATCTTGCAGCATGAGATCGAAGAAACGAACTACCATTTATGATATTGCCGAAAAGCTAAACCTCAACCCTTCATCGGTATCGAGGGCGCTTAATAACAGTAGTTCGGTAAACGACGCTACCAAGAAACTCATCCTGAAAACAGCCAAAGAGCTTAACTATACCCGCAATACGCTGGCATCTAACCTGCGTAAGGGGCACTCCAAAACCATTGGCGTGGTGGTTCCGCGCATCAACCAAAACTTCTTCTCGAATGTGATAGCGGGGATAGAGGATGCTACTTACAAGCAGGGCTACAACTTGATCATTTGCCAATCTAACGAGCAGTACGAAAAAGAAGTGCAATGCGTAAACACGCTGATCAACCAGCATGTTGATTGTATAGTAATATCTGTTTCGGTAGAAACTACAGCGCACGACCACCTGCAGAATGTATTGGACCATGGCATACAACTCATCCAGTTCGACCGTGTGGTGGATGAACTGGAAACCCTGAAAGTGACCAACGATAACGAACAATCATCTTTTGATGCGGTAAGCCACATGATCACACAGGGTTACAAACGCATAGCCTTGCTGGAGGGTCCGCAGAAGCTCAATATTTTCCGCCAGCGCAAAACCGGTTACCTGCGCGCACTAAAAGAGCATGGCATAGCCCCCATAGCCGACCTGATGATAGAGAACGCCTGGACCAAAGAACTCAGCGCGGCCGCTACCCGTCAGCTACTCAGCCTGCCCGAGCCACCTGATGCCATATTTGCGTCTACCTCAGATTTTTCGGCTCTGGGTGTTTTGGAGGTTGCTACCATTATGCAAATTAAGGTGCCGCAGCAATTAGGCATCTGCGGGTACGCTAACGAGAACTTTACCGAAATAACCAGTCCCTCCATCACTACTATAGACCAGTTCAGCTTTTACATGGGCAAAACGGTGGCCAACCTCTACTTTCAGGAAATGGAGAATACCGATACCGTAGTGGTACCAAAAGTAATCAGTATAAAACCTAAGTTGATCACCCGGGCATCAACTACCCGCGAGTAGTTGATGCCCGGCTTAAATGTGTGTAGGAGGTGTTGGTTATACACCATATCAGGCAATCGATTGTTATTTCAACAGGATATTGAATTAACATGTATATTGCAGCTATGCATAATAACTCTACTATTCTTTTTAAATACACCACCGCTATTTACTTATTGTTTAATTGCATTACCGTAGCAGGGCAATCAAAATATAAACCAACGGACCTGTTCCCGGCAGTGCCTATCTTACCCGCCGGTAACGAATACAGGGCCGCCACCGGCGAACCCGGCCCAAAATACTGGCAAAACCAGGCTGATTATACCATAGATGTTTCGCTGAATGACGCGGCCCACACCATTACCGGGACGGTAACGGTTACGTATACCAACAACAGCCCAAATGCGCTAAAGGTATTGTGGATGCAGGCAGAACAAAACGCTTTCAGGAAAGATTCGAAAGGTGTGCTGTCAAAGCTTTTTCTTTATCAAAATACAGATGTTAAAGTGCCTGACGGCGGGTATCAAATAAGCGGTATAAAAACAGCCGGGGCTAACGGGCGGGATATCAAATACAACATTTATGATACCCGCATGGAGTTGCAACTGCCCGAGCCATTGCTGAGCGGGCAAAAGATCAGTTTCAGCATTAGCTATAGCTACAATTTCCCCGTTAACTATAAAAATGCCGACTTCCTGGTGAACCGTACCGACATACTCCCAACAAAAAACGGGGAAATATTTGCCGTGGCGCAATGGTACCCGCGCATGTGCGTGCTGGATGATGTGGAAGGCTGGAACACGCTGCCATATTTAGGCAACGGCGAGTTTTACCTCGATTATGGCAACTACGAAGTGAACATAACAGTGCCATCATCCTACATTGTAGAAGCATCGGGCGATCTGCAAAATGCCGAAGAGGTTTTAACGCCAACGCAATTAAAGCGCTGGCAGGCAGCTAAGGCAAGCGATGCACCGGTATTTATCCGCACCGCCAAAGAGGTAACCGATGCAGCGGCAAAACCGGCAAAGGCAACCAGTACATGGAAGTACAAACTAAGCAACAGCCGCGATTTTGCCTGGACGGCCTCCAAATCATTTATTTGGGAGGCATTGAGTTTCCCGATAGCGGGCGGCAAAAGGGTTATAGGCAGCTCATTGTATCCTATCGAATCTGATAAAAAAGATAGCTGGCGCCGTTCTTCGGAGTATATCAAATTCA
Source organism: Mucilaginibacter pedocola (assembly GCF_002013915.1). Taxonomy (GTDB): domain Bacteria; phylum Bacteroidota; class Bacteroidia; order Sphingobacteriales; family Sphingobacteriaceae; genus Mucilaginibacter; species Mucilaginibacter pedocola. The sequence goes on along the minus strand of NZ_MBTF01000036.1, from coordinate 74,303 downwards.
CCATACAGCACTTTTCTGAAAAATGGCTGGCCTACCCTTATAACAAGGCGGTAAATGTGGCTTCTAACCTGGATGGAATGGAGTACCCTGCTATGGTTTTCTGCTCGGCCAAAGATACCGGCAACGCCTATTTTATGGTGGTTAACCACGAGTTGGGGCACACCTGGTTCCCGATGGCGGTGGGCGCAAACGAGCGTAAGTACGCCTGGATGGATGAAGGCTTTAACACCTTTATAGATAACCTTGCCGTAAAAGAATTTAACAAAGGCGAGTTTGTAGGCTACCAACAGATATACGCTCCGATGGATACTATATTTTCTGAAAGGGCGGTACCGATAATGACACGCCCCGATGCCATCCCCGGTGATATGGTTTTCCCGATACAGTACCAAAAGGTGGCTTACGTGTTAACCTTACTGCGTAACAGGATAGTGGGGGCTGAAAGATTCGACCGTGCGTTTAAAAAATACATGCACGATTGGGCTTACAAACACCCTACGCCCTGGGACTTTTTCAGGAGTATTGATAATTCGTTTGGCGAGGATTTAAGCTGGTTTTGGAAAAGTATGTTCATAGAAAACTATAGGCTCGATCAAAGCATAGTTAAAGTTGATGCTAAAGAACGCGCCGTTACAGTAATGAACATGGACAGGGTCGCTATGCCGCTGGAAGTTGAAATTACTTACGCCGATGGAACGAAAGAACAACGGAAGTTCCCGGTAGAGATATGGCAATACACTAATACGTATACTTTTACAGCAAACAATACGGGCAAAGCCATTGCAAAAGTAGTGATCGATCCCGAAAGCGCTTACCCGGATATAAACCGCGCTAACAACACTTTCGAAGTAAAATAAATATGCTATAACCTTAGGTTCCTAACAGTAAAAACGAACCTTATTTAAAGCTGCCCTGTTTTTCGGTGGATAACAGGGCAGCTTTGTGTCAACGTAACAATTTTAAATACGCATCCTTATTTAGACTAATTCTTATTAACTTCGCAGCATCGCTCCGCTTAACATTCATTGCTGCATGAAAAAGATATTTTTACCTCTTATTGCCTGCTGGTTTGCCCTTGGCGCGAACGCCCAGCAAGCACCCGCAAACAAATTATTAGACCAGGCCTACTGGAAAACCATGCCCGATGTAGAGGCCGTGAAAGCCGAGATTGCCAAAGGCAACAGCCCTTCACAGTTGAACCAGTTCAGTTTCGATCCGGCGGTGCAGGCTATGCTGGCACAAGCGCCCAATGAGTCGATAAAATACCTGCTTACCTTGCCGGGAAACGACATAGTAACCAAGCTGACGCACGATAACCGCACCTACCTGCACTGGGCGGCTTACAAAGGCAACGAGGAATTAATGGAGTTCCTCTACAGCAAAGGTGCCAAAAACGATATTGAAGATAGCCAGGGTGCTAACCCGGTACTATTCGCCGCTGCTACCGGTCAGCTAAACACTAAAGTTTACGACTCGTTTATAGCCCATGGTGTTGACCTGAAAGAAGAGATAAACGGTGATGGTGCCAACGCATTATTGTTAGGCATATCGGGCGATAAAGACTTTGCCTTAACAAATTACTTTATATCAAAAGGCCTTAGCCTGAACAGTACCGATAAAGCAGGTAACAACGCATTTAGCTACGCGGCCAAAAGCGGAGATATCAATAAGCTGAAAGGCCTTATACAAAAAGGTATAAAACCTACTGATAACGCCGTAATACTAACCGCGCAAGGCGCAGGCGGCCGTCGTGGTGGTACGCCGTTGCGTTTGCCTATCTATCAATATTTAGATAGCCTTGGGTTGAAAATGACCACTACCGATAAAAGCGGGCACAACGCTTTACATTATATAGTACGCGCGCCGGAGCAAGCCGAAGTGATCAAATTCTTTTTGGCAAAAGGTGTTAACATTAACCAGGCCGACGAAGATGGCAACACACCGTTTATGTATGCTGCTGCCGCCAATCGCGATACTGCCATCCTGTTGAGCCTGCTGCCAAAGGTTAAAAACATAAACCAGCCCAACCAAAAAGGCTTAACGGCATTGGCTATGGCTCTGCGCAGTAATTCGCCGGCTGCCGTTCGTTTGCTGATTACTAAAGGAGCCGATGTTAAAGCTGTAGATAAAGCAGGAAACAACCTTGCTTATTATGCAGTAGAAGGCTACCGCCCCGCAAACGCTGCCGACTTTGATGCCAAGCTGCAATTACTGAAAGATAAAGGCCTGAACATTACTGCCGCTCAGCAAAACGGTAACACACTTTACCACCTCGCCTTGGCTAAAAACGACATCGCGCTACTAAAACGCCTGGAGCCACTGGGTATTGATGTGAATGCCAAAAATGCCGAGGGCATGACGGTATTGCACAAAGCTGCTTTGGTTGCTAAAGACGATGCCCTGCTGAAATACCTTTTGTCTATCGGTGCTAAAAAAGAGGCGGTAACCAACTTTAAAGAAACCGCTTTCGATTTGGCGGCCGAGAACGAATCGCTTACTAAAAACAACGTATCTGTTAACTTCTTAAAATAAACCATGCGAAAATTAACCGCTATTATATTGCTCTCCCTTGCCTTTACCATGGCCGGCGCTACTCGTTCGTTCGCCCAAACCACCAAGTATAAGTGCATGATACAAATGACCAACTACATGGGCGAAGGCGCTTACATTGCCATATCGCTGATAGACAGCAAAGGCGCTTACGACAAAACGCTGTACATATTGGGCTCCGACAAAAAATGGTACAAAACCCTTAAGGAGTGGAACAAATTCAACAAAGAGAACCCAACTAACCTGAGCGCCATTACCGGTGCATCGGTAACCGGCGGCGACCGCAGCGTCAATGTTATCGAGATCGAGAACTCGAAAATAAACGCAGGCTATAAAATACGTTTCGAAGCCGCTGTGGAAGATCAGGAATACAAAGTAAAAGACATTGAGATACCGCTAACCACCGAAGCCCTTTCTGCAAAAAGCGAAGGCTCGGAAAAAGGATATATCCGCTACGTACGCTTTAGCGCAAACTAACTCTACATCTGCCTATGACCATTTCGGTTTGGAGATACAGCCACTTAGCACTGGCTGTATCTTCTTTTTTACTGCTCACCCTCGCGGCCGTTACAGGCATCATCCTTGCCTTCCAGCCCGTATCCGAAAAACTACAGCCCTACCGTACCGATAACTTTAGCGGCACTACGCTGGCACAAACACTGCCCGCACTCCGCAAGACCTATCCCGATATTACCGAAATATCTGTTGATGCCAACCATTTTGTATTAGCCAAAGGCACCGATGCCGATGGTAAAAAACTGAATGCTTACATAGACCCTATTAGCGGCAAAATTGTAGGTACTCCCGGCGAAAAGAACGAATTTTTCCAGTGGGTGACGGGTTTGCACCGGTCACTTTTTCTACACGAGGTGGGGCGTTTTTTTGTTGGGCTTACGGCATTTTTATTATTGCTGATAACGGTTTCGGGCACGGCACTTATCATTCAGCGGCAGCGCGGGGTAAAGCGTTTTTTCACCAAAATAGCGCAGGATAACTTTGCGCAGTATTACCACGTAACTTTGGGCCGGCTGTCGCTTATCCCTATACTTATCATTGCCCTAAGCGGCACTTATCTATCACTATCCCGCTTCGGGCTAATTAATGTGCCCAAGCAGGTATCGCCCAAGATCGATTTTGATTCGATAAAAGATAAGCCCGTAGGTAAGCCTGCCGACTTTGCCATTTTTAAGGATACCAAACTATCAGATGTAGAATCGGTAGAGTTTCCCTTCTCGGAAGATGCTGAAGATTACTACACACTGAAACTAAAGACCCGCGAGGTTGCCGTAAACCAAATAACCGGCGAAATACTGGGCGAAACCAAATACCCTATGGCGGTTTTGCTTACCAACCTAAGCCTTGACTTGCACACCGGGCGGGCAAGCGGTATTTGGGCGGTTGTGCTGGCATTTGCGGCAGCCAATATCCTGTTCTTTATTTACTCGGGCTTTGCCATTACATTTAAACGCTTAGGCAACCGCAGCAAAAACAAATACAAGGCCGCGGAGAGCGAATACATTATTTTAGTAGGCTCTGAAAACGGCAGTACTTTTGGTTTTGCAAGGGCAATTTACCAATCATTAATAAAAGCAGATAAGCGCGCGCATATTACCGAATTGAATAATTACACTGCCTTCCCCGAAGCGAAGCACATTATTGTGGTTACGGCCACTTACGGGCTGGGTGATGCGCCTACCAATGCCGCCAAATTTGCATCATTGCTGAACAAGCACCCTCAAGCGCATGATGTACATTATTCGGTACTGGGCTTTGGCTCGCACGCTTACCCCGATTTTTGTGCTTTTGCTTACGAGGCCAACAACTTGCTTGCTCATCAAAGCTGGGCCACGCCGCTGATAGATATCCATACCGTTAACGACCGCAACCCCGACGAATTTGCTTTATGGGCAGAAGCCTGGGGGCAGCAGTCGGGCATACAGTTGAGCGTTTTACCACAATTGCAAAGTGCCAAACCAAGCAAATTGGTAAACTTTACAGTAATGGCCAATACAGCCACCACGCAAACCGACGGCACATTCACCATACAGCTAAAACCCAAACGCGGCCAACGCGTAACCTCGGGCGACTTGCTGGCCATATACCCCGCTAACGACCACCGCGAAAGGCTTTACTCCATCGGCGTTGTTGCCGGACAAATACGCCTAAGCGTAAGGCTGCAGCCTAATGGATTAGGTTCAGGCTTTTTGCATGGGCTGGCGGTTCATGATGTGATAAAGGCCAAGGTGATAGATAACGGGCACTTCCATTTCCCGGCAAAAGCGCCGCAGGTTATCATGATATCTAACGGAACAGGTATTGCACCATTCCTGGGTATGCTGAGCCAAAACGATAGCAAAACGCCATGCGCGCTATACTGTGGTTTCCGCGAACAGGCATCGTACAATATGTACCGCGAATTATTAGAGGGATGTGCTGCGGGTGGAAAAGTTAATAGCATCAATGTATCCTACTCGCGCGAAGGCGAAAAACAATACGTAAGCGATTTGATAGGCCGCGATGCAGATGCTATTGCAGATGCACTGAAAAAGGGTGCTGTATTGATGCTATGCGGCTCGCTGGCCATGCAGAAGGATGTAATGGAATTGCTGGAAACTATCAGTAGCGAAAAAACCGGGAAGAGCATTAGCTATTACCAATCGCACGGGCAGGTATTATCGGATTGTTATTGAGTGAACAAAGCCATCCAAACTCCCTTCTTGAGAAGGGGGGCGGCTGGAAAGAGCGGTGGCGGGGATGTGTTAGGCACAATGCATAGCTACCCTACAAAGCTTAACACACCCCTCCACCCCTCTCAAGAGGGGAATCGCACGAGCCTTTGCGCTCTTTAAACTATCCTTTCGTTCAGCTCACTCACTTCACCCTACTTTTCTTCAGCCCCACCCCTTTCGATGCAATCACTTTCCCCTTATCGGTGATAATAATATACCGATACGCAGGAAACTGTTTAATGAATTTCAGCGCTGCTTCCTCGCCCAACACCATCATTGAAGTACTGAAACCATTGGCCCGTTCGGCACTGGGGCCAAATATGGTTGCACTGCATAGGCCGGTTGCCGGGTAACCGGTGGCGGGATTAATGATGTGGGCATACCGTTTGCCGTTAAACACTACAAATTTTTCGTAACTGCCTGATGTTACTACCGAGCCTTGTTTTAGCGATACTACGGCAATAATGGTATCTTCTTTAAAGGGGTTGGTGATGCCAATGCTCCAATCGCTGCCGTCGGGTTGTTTGCCCCAGGTGCTCATATCGCCCGAGCCATTTACTATTCCTGCTTTTATACCCCGAGCCAGCATCATGGCACGGCAACGGTCGGCAGCGTAGCCTTCGCCAAGGGCACCAAAGCCTACCTTCATGCCTTTTAGTTTTAAAAACACGGTAGAGTTTGCGCTATCGAGAATAATGTTTTTATAACCTACTTTCTCTACCGACTTCTTAATAGCCTCGGGCGTTGGCATGGCGGTCATAGAGCCATCGAACTTCCATATCCTATCCATTGCAGCAAAGCTGATATCGAAAGCACCATTGGTGATCTTAGAAAGGTGGAGTGCACGCTGAAAAAGTTGGAACACTTCCTTATCAACCTTTATGGGCTGTATGCCCGCGTTTGTATTCAGCTGCCCTACCTGGCTGTAGGAGCGCCAGTCGGATATCAGGTTTTCTATACGGGTAACTTCGGTAATACAGGTATCTATATTTTGCTCAGCCGTAATCGAATCTTTAGCCACAATGGTTATCTGCCATTTGCTGCCCATTAGCTTGGTGGTACGCTTACGCAAAACCTGGGCGTGGCTGATAAATATGGGGAAGAGTAACAGGAGGAGGAATACTTTTTTCATAGCTTGTGCTGCAAAAATACGGCTCAGCGCTTTATTAATGGCAGTGTGGGTAATTTAAAAGCGGGATAAACTTGGCAACACCTGCAAATGTTTGTACATTGTGGTATCGATATCTAAAATCACAACACCATGAAACACGAAGAAGTAGTGGCTGCCCTAAAGGTAATTTCTGAAAAAGGCTTGGCAATAAATATAAGTAAGGACGACCTGCAGGACCTGCGCCTTTACAACCTCATCAATATTGAAAAAGGTACCGAAAAAGACAGGTCGCCGGTGTGCATTCTTACCAAAAAAGGGAAGGTAATGTTAAAGGCCAACACTAAACCAAAAGCCCAGCCTTAATCCTTTATAAAACTTGCGCCCTCTGCGTATTGTGGTTTCTTAAGCTGCTTCTTTAATCCCTGGAAACTATTAATAGGCCCCTCGGCAGCCAGCAGGTTTATCAGCCATGCCGGGATGCTTCCACCCGGGTTCACCTGCAAAGTATAAACTACTCTCACACGGTCTTTTTCCAGCGGCGTTAGTATCCACTCCCCTTTCGATTCGCTTATGCGCACAATGCCCTCCTTAACGGGTACAAAACCCGGCACTGCGGGGCCATCAACGGTAACCACTTTGGTTTCGGGGTTTTGATGAACGGTTAAGTGCGCCACAAAATCGCGGTTAGATACAGGCCATGGAACATCAATTTCCGAATAATAATATAATTCTGATGGAGACACCTGTTTTACCAGCGTGCACAGTTTGGTATGCGATACCCATTCGGTACAACCTTTTACATCAAGCAGCACTTTTACCAATTGCGCGGGTGTGGCATCCAGGTCGGCCTCTACTTTTACGGCTTTTATTTTAGAGCCCTCTACTATACTGGTAAAAACTTTAATACCGTCTTTCTCGGTTTTTGGGGTCCATTTATATTGTGCCGATGCGGCTGTGATATTTAAAAGGAATATGATAGAAAATAGATACTTATACATGTGGTCGGTAGCGATTTACGAAACTCAAAATTAGCCAATATCAGCCCCGGGGCTTAACATTATATTAATTATGACATAATACAGGCAAATGGGTTTAACCAAAAAAAGCGGCACAAAAATTCCTGAAAAGCGGGCGCAATAAACTATAATTGTCAAACAAACACCTCTTAAACCCAATGAGAACCAAGCTGCCCTTTATATGCCTGTGCATTGCTGCATTGTTTTGCCCTGCCGCAAAAGCACAAAGCCCTAAAACCGCTACAGCTTATATAGCTAATCGTGCCCCCTTACGCCAAAACCCTTATATGGAATTACCGCTGGGAGCCATTAAGCCGCAAGGCTGGCTGCGCGAAATGCTGGTAAGGCAAAAAAATGGCGCAACAGGCAACCTGGATAAGCTATACCCATTGGTAATGGGTAACCGCAACGGTTGGCTCGGCGGCGATGGCGACCAATGGGAACGCGGCCCTTACTGGGTTGATGGCTTGCTGCCGCTTGCTTATATTTTGGATGATAAAGAGCTGATAGCGAAAGTAAAACCCTGGGTGGAGTGGAGCATAAAAAGCCAGCGCGCCGATGGCTACTTTGGCCCGGCAAAAGATTACCCCGGCGAACCGGGCATACAGCGCGATAATACCGGAGATTGGTGGCCAAAAATGGTGATGCTGAAAATACTGAAACAGTATTACTCGGCCACCGGCGATAAGCGGGTGATAACCCTCATGACCAATTACTTTAAGTACCAGTTGAAGGAATTACCCACGCACCCGCTGGACCACTGGACCTTTTGGGCACGCTACCGCGCAGGCGATAACCTGATGGTAGTTTACTGGCTGTATAACATTACCGGCGATAAATTCCTGTTAGAGCTTGGCGACCTGCTGCACAAACAAACCTTTGATTTTACGGATGCCTTCCTGAACACCCCGCTATTATCAGAAGCGGGGAGCATACACGGCGTAAACCTGGCTCAGGGCATGAAAGAGCCTATCATTTACTATCAGCAACACCCCGAACAAAAGTATTTGGATGCCATCGTTAAAGGCTATAAAGACCTGCGCAAGTACGATGAAATGGCGCACGGCCTATACGGTGGCGACGAAAGCCTGCACGGCAATAACCCAACACAGGGATCAGAACTTTGCACTGCTGTGGAGATGATGTTCACGCTGGAAAGCACTTTAGAAATTACCGGCGATGTAAATTACGCTGACCGCTTGGAAAAGATAGCCTTTAACGCCCTGCCAACACAAGTGGCCGATAATTGGGTAGACAGGCAATATTTTCAGCAAGCCAACCAGGTGCTGCTCACCCGCAAAACCCGCAACTTTGATACCAACCACAGCGGCACAGATATTTGCTACGGTTTGCTTACCGGTTACCCCTGCTGCACATCTAACATGCACCAGGGCTGGCCAAAATTCACGCAAAACCTATGGTACGCCACGCCCGATAATGGTTTAGCGGCATTGGTGTACTCGCCCAGTGATGTAAAGGCAGTGGTAGCCGATGGCAAGGAAGTTACTTTTAAAGAAGAAACCGCCTATCCCTTTGGCGATGTAATTAAGTTCACCCTAAATACAAAAGCCAAACAATTAGCTTTCCCGTTGCATTTACGCATACCTGCCTGGTGCAAAAAAGCAACCATCAGCGTAAACGGTAAAGTATTGCAAGAGCCTGCGGGCAACCAGATAGTACAGGTGAGCCGCGAGTGGAAGAACGGCGATGTGGTGGAACTTACCCTGCCTATGCACATCTACAAAAACAACTGGTTCGAAAACTCCATGTCGGTAGAGCGTGGCCCAATTGTGTATGCGCTCAAAATTGGCGAAGAAGTAAAACACGTACAAATTACCGATAAAGATTCGGTAGATTATGGCAAAGGTTACAACGAAGTGCACCCTACTACGCCCTGGAACTACGCCCTGATAGCTGTGGGAGATGATAAACTGGCAGACCAATACCGGGTAGAGAACGCAGCCGCCATGACCAACTACCCATGGAGCGCAGCAAAAGCCCCTATCCAACTAAAAACAAAAGGAAAACGCGTGCCATCGTGGGGCTTGTATAATGACATGACGGGGCAGGTACCTTTCAGTATTGGGTATGGTTTGGAAACCAGTAAAGAGGAAGATATTATTTTGATACCTTACGGCTGTACAAGGTTGCGGATATCGCAGTTCCCGCTGGTGTGGAGGTAAAGGCAGATGAGGAATTTCGGCGTGTATTTGTGGGGGCTTTTTAGTATAATTGCTATAACTTAAACACCTGTTGTGGCCAATATTCCGTCGAAAGAGCTTTCCAAACTAAACCATATCGACCTGCTGAGGGGCATTGCCGTAATACTGGTAGTAATAACCCACGTAGCCCTAACCGACCGTAACATTACCGAGGTTTGGCGCGCGCGCCTCATATTCGGGCAGGTAGGAGTACAGCTCTTCTTTTTTCTATCGGCCTATACTTTATGCCGGTCGATGAGTGCGCGGCGCGAGGAGCATTATGTGCGCAATTTTTACCTTCGCCGCTTTTTCAGGATAGCACCGCTATACTACGCGGGGATAGTTATATACCTTATAGTTGCGCTTACGCCCTTGCTAAACCGCCAAGGGCCGTTGTCGCATATAGAAATGTATACGCCGCTCTCTGTATTGCTCAATATTGTTTTCCTGCACAGCTTTGTAGAGCAGGCCTATAATAGCATTGTGCCCGGCGGCTGGTCTATTGGCACCGAGATGTTGTTCTACCTCTTGTTCCCGGCCATATTTAACTACTATAGTAAAATTAGAAATGTAGTATGGCTGTTTTTGCTGCCGCTTGCAGCCTTTATAATTGCCACCCTTTACACCGCGACCTGCTACGCTGCTTTTAAAGAGGAGGTATTTACCAACCACTTCTTTTTTGCTTTTATTATAAACCAGTTGCCCATTTTCGCCCTTGGTATAAGTTATTTCTTTTTAGAGAAGTTTATTCCAACCAAACTGCCCCCCTTGGTGAGCATGGCTTTGTTCCTGGTATTATTTTTTGCCGCACTTATTTTATCGCGCAAGCTTACGCACAACATCAACCTCACCATTTTTGTAGCAGGCCTGTCATTTGCATTCCTGTTCAACTTTTTTAAACATGCCGGCCTTAATCTTCCCATACTCGCACGCATAGGGCAGCTGTCATTCTCCATCTATATTTTCCACTTTTTATTTGCGTACCCGCTGTCTAACGAAATAAGCATTCACATCTCGGGCAGGTTTAATGCAACTACCGTTTTGGTGATCAACTTTTTAATAACCTTAACACTATCCGCACTTTTGGCCATACTATCCGAAAAGTTTATTGAGAAGCCGGGAATAGCGTTGGGGAAGAAGGTTATAGGGCGGCTGGATAATAAGTAAGTTTGATAGGTTTGATAGGTTTGATAGAACAACTGACTACATATTTTAAAAACTATTTTGCACTTAGCCCGGCAGAGGAGGAAGCATTTGCTATTCGGCTCACTCAAAAACGTGTAAAACGTCGTCAATTTTTATTGCAACAAGGAGATGTGTGCCGGCACTTCTCATTTGTGGTTTCGGGCTGCCTTAAAATGTATGCCGTAGATAAGAACGGTAAGGAACACAACATCCAATTTATTGCCGAAAATGATTGGGCTACAGACTTAAGTAGTTTTTACGACGAAAAGCCCAGCCTGCTATACATTGAGGCCGTAGAGCCAACAGAAGTGCTGCAAATAAAACACCAGGACCTTTTATACCTGTACTCTAACCACCACACCATCGATCATAATTTCCGGGTCATTATCGAGCAAAAGTATATCGCATTGCAGAACCGCGTGCTACAAAACATCAGCCTATCCGCAGACGAGCGCTATGAGGCTTTCCTGAAACAATACCCTAAATTGGCAAACCGCCTGCCAAACACCCAAATAGCATCTTATATCGGCGTTACACCTGAATTTCTGAGCACTATTCGCAAAAAGCATACCCAGCAAAGCTAATTCTTAAACTATCTTAAGGGTATTTCTTAAAATACCTTATGGGTTGAGTTGCGCCATCTGCTCGACCTTTGCTTTCATAATTAAAACTCATGAAAGCAATAAAACTACTTGCCGCATTGTGCATCATTTTATGCAGCACAACCATCAAAGCACAAACGCCGAACGATGCTCTTTTAAAAGACTGGGAACGCGCCAAAGCCTACACCAAAGAATACCTTGATGCTATGCCCGAAGCGTCGTATGGGCTAAAGCCAACGCCCGAAATGCGCAGCTTTGCTGCCCAAATGCTCCACCTGGCCGATACCAATTACGGCTTTGCTTCAGCAGCCTCGGGCGAAACAAGCCCTATCGGGATGGGTGCATTAGAAAAAACAACAGATGTTTCAAAAGCAGGCGTCACTAAATCGGTATTAGATAGTTACGATTTTGTAATTGCATCCCTGAAAAAGTTAACACCCGAGAAACTGAACGAACAAATAAAACTCTTCGGACGGTTCGATCTGTCGCGTAAGCAAGTTTTTGAAAAAGCCTTCGAGCACCAAACCCACCAACGCGGGCAAACTGCACCATACCTTCACCTTGCCGGTTTACAAAAAGCACCGGGCGAAAAACTGTTTTAAGCCATGAAAGCCTTAATACTGTCAGCTACGCTCGCCATAAGCCTTAATGTAAGCGGACAAACCAAACCTTTGCCGCCACGGCATTTTATGCAGGTAACCACGCCATCCGCAGGGGGAATACCCTACGGCAACAACCCGGCCGCGGGCAAATATGCAAACGCGGGCGATGCCAAAATATATTACGAAGTTTATGGCAAAGGTGAGCCCTTTGTGGTATTGCATGGTGGCGTGTACGGCTCGATGCAGGAAATGGGGAGGTTTATTGATAGCCTTGCCACACGCTACCGCGTGATAGCTGTTGGCACCCGCGGGCACGGCAAATCAGAAATAGGCCGCCTACCTGTTACTGCCGAATTAAAAGCCAACGATATAATAGCCGTGATAAATGCCGAAACCCGCGATAGCGTGAACATTCTTGGCTTTAGCGATGGTGCTTACACTGGCTACATTGTGGCAGGCATGTACCCGCAACGGGTAAAAAAGCTGATAGCCGTTGGTGCAGGCGAACAAACACCCGGCTTACGCAAAGTGATATTAGATACCAAAACGGCATTTAAGGCCGATAGCGCTTATTGGAAACAACAACTCGCTCTAATGCCGCAGCCCGGCCGCCTGCAAGTATATTGGGATAACCTGGCTGATTTTTATAACAGCATGGAGATAAGCAAAAAACAATTTGCCATCATTAAATGCCCGGTGCTGGTAATGGCAGGCGAACGGGACCAAAATGCGCCGCTTGCTACGATAATTGCGGCATATCAAATGATACCTAACAGCCAGCTCAGTATAATCCCAAACGCACCGCACCCGGTCTTTTTGGTAAACTTTCCGGCTGTATGGGATAGTATCGTCCCTTTTTTAAATAAGTAACATATGAAAGCAGCAGTGATCTACACAGCGGGCGGCCCGGAGAACTTCGCTATAGAAGAGCGCCCTATACCCACTCCCGGCGAGGGGCAGCTACTGGTGAAAGTAAAAGCCTTTGGGCTCAACCGCTCGGAATTGATGACGCGGAAAGGTTACTCGCCCGGCGTGCAGTTCCCACGGATATTGGGCATAGAATGTGTGGGCGAAGTAGTTACCGATGCCTCCGGCGAGTACAAACCCGGGCAAAAAATAGCCGCCTTTATGGGCGGCATGGGTAGGGACTACGACGGCAGTTATGCCGAATACACCGTGCTACCGAAACAGATCATTATACCCTTTGAGAGCGTATTGCCCTGGGAAGTACTTGGTGCCCTGCCCGAAATGTTCCAAACCGTTTATGGTTCGTTGCATGTAGCACTAAGAATTAAAAAAGGGCAAAGCCTGCTTATACGCGGTGGCACATCGTCGATCGGCCTATTGGCAGCCCAACTTGCCAAAAACGCCGGGTTGCGGGTAATTGCCACCACCCGCAAACCCGAAAGCCGCGAAGCACTATTGCAAAACGGCGCACACGAAGTTTTGATAGACGATGGACAACTTGCGCTGCAACTAAAAGCCCTGCACCCCGCAGGCGTAAACCATGTTTTAGAACTGGTAGGCACATTAGCCCTTAAAGATTCGTTGCAATGCGCCTCAATTGGAGGTTCGGTTTGCATGACGGGTATGCTGTCCGAACAATGGTCAGTACCGGAATTTAGCCCCATGGAATTTATCCCCGCCGCGGTAAACTTAACCGTTTATGATAGCGGGCAAATACGCATAAGTGCAGAGCATTTCCAAAATTTTGTACGCGAGGTAAAAGCAGGTATGGTAAAAATAAAGACCGCCAAAGTGTTTAAGTTGGATGAAATAGTGGAGGCACACCGCTTGATGGACAGCAATATAGCAAAGGGGAAAATTGTTGTGGTAACCGATTAATGTACCCGCCAATAAATAAAAAACGGCCCATTCTTTTCAGAAATGGACCGCCCCCTAATTAAACATTTATTTTTTGCGCTTAACCATAGCGATGGGTTTGAAACCCATCGCTATGGTTGAAGACGATCGCCCTACGCCCTTACCGCCAAACTTGTACCGGTAATCACCACATTGTATTTCTTCAGCGCATTAACAGCGGGGCCCTGAACTACGCTACCGGTAGTACTAAAACGGCTGCCATGCAGCGGGCATATGTATAACCCTGCAGTATTATTATAGTTAATAAACGCTCCTTCATGCGTACAAGCCACCTGTACGGCCGAAAATGCATCGGCAGTGTTGCCGGGCGCGGTGCGTGCTAAAATTACGCCGTTGGATACTTTGGCATCGCCCACGTTAAGTAGTTCGCTATCCAGGTTGGTGGTAAATATATTGCCATCGGTTGTTGGCGTAGGGTCTTCGTTTTTGGGATTGCTGCCGCATGATACTAAACTGCATCCGGTGCAAACAGCCGCCAGGGTAATACCCAGCTTTGCTAAAAATTCTTGTCTTTCCATGGTATGTTGTATTTAGTATGTTTTACCTTCTTTTGCTTTTTTGTTGAAACTGAACATCCTCGAGATGGTAAAGCCCAGCCTGAATTGCCCTTTACCCCAATCGCTTTGGCTGCCCGCCAGGTAGCTGGCCTCGCTAATGGCTTTGGTATTGCTGAACACAATAGTGAACACGTGGCCACCGGTCTCTATTTCTATACCTATACCCAGCGGGTCGTAAAAGGCATTATCGCCTGTTGCTTTGTCGCGGAAGGAGGAGAAGGGATGCGCATAATCAACCACGATACCCATGCGCTTGGTAACCTTTAGGCGGCCCGCTGCGCCCAATGCAAAAAAGCCACGGTTGTTACCCGCCAAAAACGGGAAAGGCGAGTTATGCCTCACAAAAGTTGGCGTTAATTGCAGCGAGAAGTTGCTCGAGAACTTGCGGGCGATAATGGCCTGCGCTACATAATCCAGCCTATCGGCAAAAGTTGGGAATTCGCCCTGGTTGGCGGTGTAGGCCTTTACGCCTGTTTTGCCCAAAAGCGTAATGGCAAAGGGTGTGGCATCGTCTGATGTTTGGTGCAACATGGCGTATTTCAGCCCCAGGTCTACCTGTTGGTTGTACTTGCTGCGGCCAAAGTCGATATCGAGGTTATCGCTTAGGCCGTATTCGAACCCGATGTAGATATCGCTCGAATTATCCAGCCCGAAAAGCGTTTTACCCCCGCCTTCCGAGCCGCCTATATCGCCAAAACGGTGTATCACCAAAAAGTTAAGGTTGTTCTTTTTAACGGTTTCGGTAGTGGCACCTAAAATAAGCCTTGTAGATTTGAAGGTGGCAATTACCGGCTCGGCCTTGGTGTTACCGGCATCCATACTGTTCAACAGGGAATCGGCGGCCGATTTGCTCTCGGCGGGCTTGGTTTGCGCGCATAGCCCGGTACTTATCGCAGCGCAGGCCGCAATTAAAATTAGCTTTTTCATGGAGTATAGTTTTTGTGTAGGGTTTTTAGCTGCTCTTGGCCACTGTGTAAGTGCCCGATACATTCATCTTGATGCTTTCGGCTATCTTTTTAAATACCAGCGTGGGTATCTCTATTTTATGGTCGGCGCATTTTACCATAAACTCTGATGACAGGCTCACCGTGCCATTGTTTACCACGGCAGTGCCGGTAATGGTGCGGGTTTGGGTAACGCCGTGCACCTGCAGGTCGCCGGTGGCGGTTACCGGGTAAGTGCCGTTTTTAGTTACATCGATGGTTTCTTTAATCTTCCCTTTGAAAGTGGCTTTAGGGTATTTGTCGCTTTCCATGTAGTTCTCGTTAAAATGCTCCTGCATTAACGATTTGGGGAACTGGAACGAGCGGATGTTTACGCTAAAGGCCAGATCGCCGGTGGCAGGGTTGTAAACCGAGGTTCCGGTGCTGGTAGATGCTGTGATATCTTCCAGCGGGGCACTCGAAAACAAACTTACTTTTACGTTTTTACAGGCATAGAGGTCCTGGCTCGCCTGGTTTTTGATGCTTAACCAGGCAAGTAAAATAAGGCAGATGTACTTCATGTTACTTTGGTTTGGTGAATGAATTGATATTCCAGTTGAAGCCCACGGCAACCCCTGCGGTATGCAGGTTTACGTTGCTGTACCCCACTGCCGATATTGGCAGTTTCATGTAGGGTTGCACACTCAAACTGAATTTTGAATTTACCTGATGCTCGAAAGTGGCATTTAAATTAACTGTACTTAATAAATAGTTTTTAGGGTTGGGCACCTGGTAACTGGTTGGCCCGTTTGCGTACGCAGAGCTGTATGTATATTTATAATTCTCGTGCAGCATAAAGTAGGAGGTTAGCCCCGTACCCAGCGCGAATTTGTTTTTGCCTTTTTGGTATACCCGGTACCCAACGTTAAGCGGTATATCCAGCATGCGGCAATCGGCAGTCACCTCGGTGGGATCGGTTTTAAACTGATATGCTGTTGTGTAATTGGCAAAAGATGTTGCGTATGGTTTTATAGCATACATGGCACCTGTTGTAAAACTCCATTTATTTACGCTTACCGTGAACATAGCCCCAAAGTTGCTGCCTGTTTTACCCTGGCTTAACGAGTTAACGCCCGTAACATCGCCCGAAGCAATAACACTAAGCGCGAATTGCGGCCGGTTTGGCCCAAAGGTTTTCACCTTAGGTTTTACCGAAGCAACAACCTGTGCTGCGTTTTGCCCCTCGGTATTTAGCTTAGCAGGTGGCGTAGTATCGCGCTGTGCCACCATATTAGCTTTGCCCGGCGGAACGGTATCTACCTTTACAACCGCTACATTATTGGCAGCAGGCGGCGTGGTATCTTTTTTAACAACATTAACATTACTGCTGTTATTTGCCGATGCTACGTTATTGATATTAGAAGTCGCTGCAACATTGTTATTGAAATGCGGGATATCGATACCATTACCCGGCTTTAATTTGGCAGTGCCGGTATTGTTCTGCCCCGGCAGCCTGCCTGCGGCAACCGCCGGGGTATGCAGTGGCGTGCTGTCCAACTGTAAATTCTCAACCCCCGCTTTGTTATCCGCAACATTGTTCAACGAGTCGCCTGTAATAGCTTTAATGCCATCAGTCCTAGCGGTATCGTTGTTTATCTTTTTCTCTGTAGGTGCTTTCACAATAGTATCGCCCGGTTTCACTTCGGTAGTTTGCCCTTTAAACAGGTACCAGCCCAAAACCAGCAGCAACATTGCCGCAATGCCACTCACTATGGGTAGCCAGTAAACTATAAGGGGGCGTTTTTTACCGGCATCCATCATTTGCTCAAGGGCGTCCCAGTCATCCTCGTTGTAGGCGAGGTTGTTCCCGGGCTCCTCCAGGCGCTTTTTAAATAATTTATCTACTTCCTCCCCCTCTTTCATCTCCTGATACCATTATTATAAAAAGCATTCCTAATGTCGTTGCCTACCATGGCCACAATGGGGTTATAACCCATCCCCCGGTTGTAGTTACTGTTGTTGTTGGCGGCTTCTTCTGCTTTTAATACCATTAATTTAAGTTTTTGCCTTGCCTTGTGCAGGTTCGATTTAGAGGTGCCCGTGCTAATGTTCAGCATCTCGGCTATCTCCTCGTGCGAGTATCCATCAACCGCAAAAAGGTTAAACACCGTACGGTAGGCCTGCGGCAATTGCTGCACCATACGCAGCAGGTCTTCATAGTTCAGGTTACGGTCAACCAACTGGCCGTCGGTAAGGTGTTCTGCCTTATCCAGATCATCGGTATAGGCCATTTTAAGGTTTGCCCTATAGTAATCTATAGATACGTTCATCATTATACGCCCCAGCCATGCTTTAAAGGGCCTATCCAAATCGAACCTATCTATATGCGTAAATACCTTTAAAAAGCCCTGGTTCATTACCTCGGCAGCTTCCTCGCGGTTGTTGGCGTAGCGCAGGCAAATACCCATAGAAAAGCCGTAGAATGCTTTATACAGCATCTTCTGGCATTTCCGGTCCTGCTTTACACAGCCTCGTATCAGTTGGTGTAACTCTTCGTCGCCCATGCGGGGTATTAAACTATATGCCTATAAATTTAACCTAATCTACCTACATCACGAAGCCCGAAGCCTAAAGGTTGCCTGTTTATGTAAAAAATATTTTACAACTTTTTAAACCACTGTTTTTAAATGCTTTAAATATTCAACTAAAAGCTCTCCCGCAATTATTGCCCCTGCATTTATAAAAGCGAGGCAACCCAAGCCGCTTTTGGTACGATATAGTTTATAACCTGCCGGCGCTGCCGCAGATGTTTACCTGTTATCTGTTTCGTATGATACCTGTTTCTATCGTCATCATCACTAAAAACGAAGCTGCCATTTTGGGCAGATGCTTAAAAATGGCCAATTTTATAAGCAATGATATTGTAGTGGTTGATAATGGCAGTACCGACGGCACTACAAAAATTGCCGAAGCCTTTGGTGCCCGGGCCTTCCAAATGGGCTGGGATGGGTATGGCGCCAACAAAAACAAGGGCATAGCATTGGCGCGCTACGATTGGGTATTAAGCATAGATGCCGACGAGATAGCCGATGTGCAGCTCATCAATACCCTGCATAAATTACCGTTGGATAATGCCAGCGTGGTTTATGATATCCAATTCCGGTCGTACTTTGGCGATAAGCTTATCCGTTTTGGCACCTGGGGGCGCGACCATCACCCGCGGCTGTTCAATCGTACGAAAGTGCGTTGGTCGGAAACGGAGGTGCACGAAACACTGGTGCTGCCGCCCGATGCCCGGGTAAAAAAGATAGGCGGTTACCTGCACCATTACTCGGTACAAAACATTGCCGAGTGCGAAAAGAAGGCTACCCATTACGCGCGTTTAAGCGCCATTAAATACGCCAATGCCGGCAAAAAAGCAGGCTTTGCCAAGCTGTACCTATCGCCTGTATTCTGCTTTTTGATGAGTTATATTTTCCGGTTGGGATTTTTGGATGGCGAAGAGGGTTTTGCCATCGCCCTGATGCTTTATAAAAACACCCGGCTGAAATACCAATACCTCAAACTGTTTGAAGGCAGGAAATACTTACCTTCGGATAAGCCCCTGCCCAAAAAACTGGCGGTTGAATACTAATGGCATTCAAAAGCACCCTGTTCCGCAACCTATCTGCCAATACGCTGCAACTGGTGGTAAACCAACTGGCGGGGCTGGCTATTTTCTACCTGCTATCAACAGGCTTAACAAAAAACGATTTCGGCTTACTGAACCTCGCATTAGCCATCTTAATGATAGCTTTCAATCTGCTCTCGCTGGGCATCGACCAGATAAGCATCCGCAAAATTGCAGCTGGGGATAATACAGCCGAAGTATTAGGGCTTTACATTTTTCATGTGCTATTTACCGGGCTGATATTTTACGGATTAATACTGGCAGGCGGTATATTCTTCTATCAAACCGCAGCCGTTTATCCCTTGTTACTGCTGATAGGAGCAGGTAAACTGATGATATATTTCTCCACGCCGTTCAAGCAGGCAGCCAGCGGCATGGAGCGTTTCCGGTTGATGGGCTTGATGCTGGTGGTATCTAACCTTTTAAGAAGCATAGCTTTGATGATACTTGCCCTGCTGCATATTATCTCCCTGCAAAACGCTGTAATTGTTTTTATTGCGGGCGATGTGCTTGAACTGACCATATCCGCCATAGCCTTTAGCCGCGGTACGGGTATGCACTTACACATTCTGGTTAATAAACAAAAATACTTTGCGTTGCTGCGCGAGGCATTGCCACAAACAGGCGTGAACATTATCACCTCCGCCATTGCCCGATTCGATTGGGTGTTTATCGGCATTATGGCATCGGCAGTAAAGCTTGCCGAATACAGCTTTGCCTATAAGGTTTTCGAGATGAGTACCCTGCCCTTGCTGGCTATTGCACCATTGCTGATACCCAAATTCACCAAAATGTTTAAGCAGGGCATGCCCGATACGGAAAGGCTTAAATACCTCATACGGATAGAAATGATAATTGCCGCTTTTACCGCACTGGTGCTCAACCTGCTTTGGCAGCCGGTAATGGATGCGGTTACCCACGGCAAATACGGCGCGGTAAACAGCAACACTTTTTTTATCCTTACGCTTTGCATCCCCTTCCTCTACCTCAATAATTTTTTGTGGACCATCTTCTTCGCCAAAGGCGAAATGAAGATGATACTCCGGGGCTTCGTCATCACACTTTTGGTGAACGCGGGGTTGGATTTGGTGTTGATACCGCTCTTTGGGAACGAAGGCGCAGCGGCGGCTTTCCTGGCATCGTGCTTGGCGCAAGCGGCGTTTTACCTCTACCATAACCAAATAAATGCGCTCAATGCTATTTGGCAAAATTTGCCGCTTTGTATGGGCTGTGCGCTCATATCGGGCTTTGCATCAAAGGCAATTACTGCTAATTATTGGCTGTCGGTACCGCTTGCCTGCATATTTTTTGCCTTGTTGCTATCCACCACTAAGCAGCTGAAAATCAGCGATGGCAGGGCGGCCTTAAATTTATTTTCTGCATAAATCTCCCGGCCTGTATCGCCACTCAGGCAACCATTGCAAAATACCCGGCGTAATTGTTTTTGAAAACCGGCCCGGCGGGCAGGATCACACTACATCAAAAACAGCACGGAAAAACGCAATGGCCATCAGCCTTATAGCCCTCAACACCCACAAATGGAAGCAGTATGCCGATTGGAAACTGCTTACCCTGCTGCTGCTGTTTTTGAACGTGAAACTGGCAGTGAAGATACCCGCTATTGCCCTGGTATACCTGCTGCAATTCAATTTCAAATTCGGCTTCAGCTTTAAAAATTCAAGGCTGCCACTATTTTACCTGCTCATTTTGCCTTTATCGCTTATTGGCTTATTCATCGGCAAGGGTTACCTAAATACCAACTATGTTATTGTGGTTGCCACGGGTGTTTTCTTTTGGCTGCTTTGCCTGCTGGCGGTGCACCAGGTAAAACTATCGGTAGAGCAGCATAGCGCCGATGTTATCCATCGCACCATCCTCATGTTTTTTATCATCAACGCCATCGCATCGGCGCTAAACCTGCTGGCCATTATTGCCGAAACGCACGAGCTTAACCCCTACACCTACCAGGGCAACTACCAAAAATATTTCATCGGCACGGGCGACTATATCAAGGGCATCACCTTTGATACCAGCACCACCAATGCCGCCATTAATGCCATGGGGGTAATATACTTTTTGGTGCGCCAAAAACCGGTTATGGTTCTGGTTTGTATGGCTACCCTGCTGCTCACAGGCAGCAACTTCATCAACATTGCTTTAATACTCATCCTTGCCGGGCTGTTCGCCCTTAACAGTGCGCCTTACCAAAAAAGCCTGGTGCTCATCTGCCTCATGTTTTTGGTGGTGTTTATGGTGAAGGTATCGCCGCAAAACAATACCTACCTTGCCGAAACGGTTAAGAACATTTTCGAAGGGAATAAAATGCATGGCGCAGTTGCGCAAACGGTAGATCTGCCCATCACCCAACGGCCCGACTCTACCCTTAGCCCCGAAGAGCGCAAAGAAAAAACAGCCCAGCTGTATTTAGATAGCCTGAGTGCAGCCACCTATTTAAAAGCGCACCCGGCAGTAATTGCGGCAGCCCCGCCGAAACCGGTTATCCGTAACGAGGAAGGGCGCATTACCTTGCCTAAAGTGCCTATCCACTCGGCAAGTTACCAAAGCATAAAAGTGCCGCAGGCTGCGCAACAGCCACTTATCAAATTCATCAACACGCACGATAGCGCCCTGCCTATTTCTGCCAAAACTATTAAGGTACCTAAACTGCCGGGCAAAGCCATCAGCATGGTACAAACCATAAAATTTATGGCTACGCATCCCGGTAAGATATTGTTGGGCGATGGCATGGGGAACTTCTCATCCAAGCTTGCCTTCCGGGCAACGGGATTGGGCATTGCAGGTGGCTATCCGCAAAAGTATACTTACATCAACCCCGATTTTTTGCATAACCATTTAGATGTATACCTCGATTTCTTCAGTAAACAAACCGGGCTGCACTCGCTCACTAATAGCCCGTTCTCGGTATACGGGCAGTTACTCAGCGAATACGGGCTTATGGGCGTCGGCATTTTTGTGGTGTACTACCTGTGGTTCTTCGCCCGGCATTACCGCAAGCTAAGCTATGGCTTGCCGCTGCTGATGCTGGTAATGGCGGTGCTGTTCGTCGATTATTGGTTCGAGCAATTATCCATCATGATATTTTTTGAATTGCTGATGTTCCTCAACATTAAAGAAACTGCTGAACAGGAAGGAGGGCTTACACATGCCTGAACCTAAAATAACCGTGCTGATGCCTGCCTACAACGCGGGCAAATACATCGGCGAGGCCATAGCATCGGTACTGGCGCAAACCTTTACCAATTTTGAGCTGATGATAGTGAACGATGGCTCTACCGACGATACGCTGGATATTATCAGCAGCTTCGACGATAACCGCATAGTAGTTATCCACCAAAGCAATAAGGGCGTATCTGCTGCACTAAACACCGGCTTAAAATATGCCCGTGCGCCTTACATTGCCCGCTTTGATGCCGACGATGTTTGCTACCCCAACCGCCTGCAGCTGCAATACGATTTTATTACCGCCAACCCGCAATACAGCATTGTAGGCTCGGAGGCGGATTATATTGATAACGAGGGCGAGTTTTTGTTCACCCACCAACTGGCGGCATACAGCTACGCGGATATCAAACAGCTTGATGTAAGTGTTTGCCCCATGATACACTCCTGCGTACTGTACAAAAAGGATGTTATTGTTGGCGCAGGCGGCTACAACGAACATGCCTACACATTTGAGGACCATTTTTTATGGGCGCAACTGCTGAAGACCGAGCAAGCCTGCAACCTGCCGCAGCCGCTGATAAAGGTACGCCTCAACCCCGAATCGGTTACTATCGACGAAAAATGGCATACCCGCAAGTTCAGGGCCATTAAGCAGGAATCGCTGAAAACACGGCGCATATCTGCATCAGAGGGTATAGAATTACAACGGATAGGCAAAGGGCAATATTCTGCCAAAAACAAACATGGGGCCTACTATGCGCTCTGCGGCAAAAAATTTTTGCTGAACAATTACCAGCCGCAACGCGCCCGCAACCATGTAGTACGCGCCATAGCCTTGCAGCCGCTACGGCTCGATAATTACCTGCTGTACGTTATCAGCTTTCTGCCTTATTCACTCATCAACTGGCTTCACCTTAACCTGGCAAAATAAATGAAAGTAGCATTTATCACACGGTCTACACTGTACTCGGTCCCCGGGGGCGATACCGTGCAGGTGGTACAAACTGCCGGGCATTTGGCTGCTATTGGGGTTGATGTAGAAATTAAACTGGCCAACGAAGCCATCCCCTATGCCGATTTCGACCTGCTGCATTTTTTTAATATCACCCGCCCGGCGGACATCCTGTCGCACAGTGCCCGCGCCAAAAAGCCCTTTGTAGTATCAACCATTATGTGCGATTACAGCGAGTACGATAAATACCACACCAAGGGACTGCGTGCGCTCCTTGGCAAATTACCCGCAGGCAGCATCGAATATTTTAAAACCATAGCCCGCTGGTTCTTAGGGAAAGATAAGTTGGCAAGCATGGCCTACCTGTGGCTGGGCCAGCACAACAGCATCAAAAAAATACTGCGCGAGGCTGCTTTGGTATTGCCTAATTCGCTATCAGAATACCGGCGCATTGTAGGTACTTATGCTTACAGGTCGGAGTACAAAGTGGTAACCAACGGTATAAACACCTCACTTTTTAACATTAGCGGTCAGCCTGTGCGCAACCACGAATTGGTGATCTGCGTGGCAAGGATAGAGGGCATAAAAAACCAGCTCAACCTTATTAAGGCGCTTAACAATACACGCTTTACTTTATTGCTGATAGGCTCGGCAGCGCCCAACCAGCAAAGCTATTACGAAGAATGCCGGGCCATAGCGGCCAGAAACGTACAGTTCATCAACCATATCCCGCAGCAGGAACTGCTATCGTTCTACCGGCTGGCCAAAGTACACGTGTTGCCCAGTTGGTTCGAAACCACGGGGCTAAGCTCGATAGAAGCTGCCGCTATGGGCTGCAATATTGTGATAACCGATAAAGGCGATACCCGCGAGTACTTCGAGGACGACGCCTTTTACTGCGACCCGGCACGCCCCGACAGCATACTGGCGGCCATTGAAAGGGCAAGCGAAGCGGAGTACAACCAAAATTTACAAAAACGCATCGAACAAAAATTCACCTGGCAGCGGGCGGCCCTGCAAACCTACCAGGCATATCAATTAGCATACTCAGCATGAAACTACGAATTGGCATTTTAGGCACACGCGGCATCCCCAACTATTACGGCGGTTTCGAGCATATCTCCGAATATGTATCGGAAGGGCTGGTAAAAAAGGGGCATTCGGTAACGGTATATAACTCGCACAACCACCCCTACAAAGCCGATAACTGGAATGGTGTAGATATAGTTCACTGCTACGACCCCGAATACCTGATAGGTACCGCCGGGCAATTCGGCTACGACTTTAATTGCCTGGCCGATGCCCGCAAACGCAATTTTGATGTGGTGCTGCTAATGGGCTATACCAGCAGCTCGGTTTGGGGGAAGTTTTACCCTAAGGATAGCACCATCATCACCAATATGGACGGGCTGGAATGGAAACGCAGCAAATACAGCAAACCCGTGCAGCGTTTTTTAAAGTACGCCGAGAAATTAGCCGTAAAGCATAGCCAGTATTACATTGCCGATTCGCGCGTCATCAAAACTTACCTGAAAGATAAATACAGCATCGATAGCTGCTACATACCCTACGGAGCCGACCTGCTATCGGACCATGAGCGCGAGCAATTGGATAACACACAGGCACAAAAGGAAGATTACTTTTTGCTGATGGCCCGCATGGAGCCCGAGAACAATATAGAAAGTATACTGGAGGGCTTCAACAGCAGTACATCCGAAAAAAGCTTTAAGGTATTGGGCGATACCGGCAACCGCTTTGGCAAGTACATCACCCATAAATTTAAGAACGACGAGCGCATTCAGTTCAAGGGTTCGATATTCGATAATGCCGCCGTGCGTTCGCTGCAGAACAACTCCTACCTGTATTTCCACGGGCACAGCGTGGGTGGTACCAACCCATCACTATTAGAGGCAATGGCCAGCGAGGCGCTTATTGCCGCGCACGATAACCCGTTCAATAAATCGGTACTGAGTTCGGATGCCTTTTATTTTAACAATGCTGCCGAGGTGCGCCAATTGGTAGAGAACGTGCAGCGGCACGATACGGAGAAAACCATGGTAAAAAACAACCTGCACAAAATACAGTGCCAGTTCAATTGGCCCAAGGTAATTGACGAGTACGAAGAATTTATAATGGAATGCTACTATGCCCGCAACTTCGAAAAAATTGTTTACGGTAGCTGATAGCCCGGCAAACCAACTCAGCTTTTATCATTTAGCGTTGCTATTGTTAAGCCTGCCTTACGACAGGTTTTACAGCCATTTGATACTCATCAGCTTCCTATTGCATACGCTCGTTAACTTGCGTAAAGGCGAAATAAAACCCGTTTTCACCCTAAGCAACCTGGCACTGGCATCGGTATTTTTTGTAACGGTAGCGGGTACGCTCTACAGCAGTAACAAGCCCATGGCCTTCAACGAATGGGCCAAACAAATCACCCTGCTGTTGTTCCCGCTGGCCTTGTGTTTAAACCCTATCGACCTAAAAAAATACCGCGATAAGCTGCTTTATATTTTTGCCATCGGCAGCGCGGTAACTATACTTTACCTATATCTGGAGGCATTGCGCACTATCCGTTTTTATCATTTACCCTTATCGGCTTTGGTTTCGGCAGATTTTACCAATCATAATTTCTCGGGGCCGCTGGATATTCATGCTACCTTTTTTTCGATGCAGATAGCCGTTGCGTTGGTGTTTTTAATAAGCCAATTGGTTAAGGGTAACGGCTCTAAAATTTTGAATATCGTTTGCTGCGCGATATTATCCGTCGGCATCATCCAGTTGGCTTCTAAATCGGTTTTCATTGCCTTGCTTATCATCATCAATATTTGCCTGCCTTACTTTTTATTGAAGGGCACCGCAAGATGGCGCTTCGCGGCAATAACAGTTTCGTTATCGGTTTTGGTGTTTGCCGGCATCTACAGTCTCGGCAATTTTAAAGAACGCTACATCAACGACCTGAAAACCGACCTGAGCAAAGCGAAAGCCGATGAGCTTTTCGACCCGCGGCTGGCACGCTGGCAGGTGGCGCTGAAACTTGTTGGGCAGGCACCCATCATAGGCCATGGTTCGGGCACCGAAGTTGGTTTATTGAAGCAACGCTTCTTCGAGGCCCGGTTCTATCGCTCGTACCTGGCGGGGCTTAATGCGCATAACCAATATATCAGTTTCCTTATCAAAACGGGGATTATCGGGCTGCTGGTTTACTTGGCTACGTTATACTTCGGCTTCGGGCGGGCGTTGCGTAGGCGCGATGTTTTGTTGTTGGCCTTTATGGTAATTGTAGCCACTGTTTCCTTCTCCGAGAATTTTTTGGATGTAGATAAGGGTATATTTTTTTACGCGGTATTCTTCTCGCTTTTCCTCTTTTCGGAAAAGGAAGATACATTAAGCACAACCGATAAATAGTTTACACACAGGCAACCAAACAGGGCTTGCCCCCGTCATTACAGTATACCCCATGAAGATGCACACCGGCTTAAAACCCGTAACAGATAACATAGCAAATAACCACAGGGACGTGTTAAGGATAAACAAAAATATTTTAGCTGCACTGGCGTACTTTGATATGTTCGACTACCCGCTGACCTATGGGGAAATATTTATGTTCCTGGGCGAGCGCCATTGCAAAAGCGAATTTACTGAAGCGCTTAATTACCTGGTGGCCGGTAAAATGGTATACCACTTTGACAAGTTCTATTCGCTGAAAAACGATTACCTTATTGTTATCCGCCGTAACCGTGGCAACCAAAAAGCTGCCGAAATGATAACCAAGGCAAGGCAGGTGGGCAGCTTCCTTATCCAGTTCCCTTATGTGCGGGGTATTGGCATTTCCGGTTCGTTATCTAAAAACTTTGCGGATGATAAGTCGGACATCGACCTGTTCATCATTACCGCTAAAAACCGCCTTTGGGTAGCCCGCACGCTGATGCACTGTTTTAAAAAATTCACCTTTTTGGTGAACAAGCAGCACAACTACTGCATGAATTATTATGTAGATGAGCAGCAATTGCAGATAGCCGAAAAGAATATTTACACCGCCATCGAAACAGATACGCTGATACCCTTAGAGGGCGACCTCACGTTCGAACGTTTCTACACGGCCAACACCTGGACACGCAACCTGCTGCCCAATAAAACCCTGCGGTTAGCATCGGCAAAGCCATTGAAAAAGTATTTTCTGAAAACCCTGATAGAAACCTTACTGAATAACCGGATGGGCGAACTGTTGGATAATTTTTTCCTGCGCATTACCTCATCCCGCTGGGCCGAGAAAACAAAGCAGAAGAAACTGAACCTTCGTGGGCTGGTGATGGGTATGTCGGCAGGCAAGCACTTTGCCAAACCCGACCCGGTAAATTTTCAAAACCGGTTGATGGAGCGGTATAAAAACAAGTTGAACTATGTGCTGCAATTGACGGAGGAACGTGTGGCGCAGTAGGTTGTTGCGCTTCCGACCATCCTGATCAGGGGGCTCCTCCGGAGCCGAAAGATGCTTACTTTTTTCTACAAACACGTGGCCCACTCCGGGGTCTCATTTGTCCTGAAATAGGTTTACGCTCCGCTAGGAACATCGTTCTCGCAGCGCATTGCATTTTCCTGAAACAGGTTTACGCTCCGATAGGAGCATCGTGTTTGTAGCCAAATTAAAAAGCGCATTTTGGCTACAGCATAGCCTCCTTGCGCTTCTCTTCGCGCCCGTTCCGGTGGTTCCCACCGAAACGAAATTACGACGTTTTCCTTACCGTAATAATGTAATAATCCCCAATATATTTCCAGGGCCAAGTATCTTTTAGCTTATCCTCTAAACGGGATAAAAACCTATAAGCCAAGGGGTGTTTCTCCGCAAAACCTTCTATGTACGATGGCGGCACAATAGTGCACAATCCTTCGATACCAACGAGCTCAAATTTATTTCCCAAATGCCTAATTACATACGATGGGTTATAATACCAGCATTTGAAATGTACCCCCTCTACATGAGCCGCCCGCCCTTTAGCGCTAAAGAACCTGCGGAATGCTGTTTTGAATTTGCCCTTAAAAACCAGCAGTGTTTCCCATAAACAAAATTTGGGGAGAATAACCAGCGTTGCCAGTCCGCCGGGGTTTAGTAAGGCGGGGAATGACGCCAGCACTTTATCCAACTCGCCGGTACAATTTAAACCTGCGAAGTTGGAGAATATCAGGTCGTAAGGTCCTTTGCTTTGAAGTTGTTGCAGTTCGGTGTAGGAGCAAATTTCGTTAGTGATTATATCTGCAAATCCTGCACTTATTGCTTTCCGTTTCAACTCGCTTTGCATCCCTGCGGAAATATCCGTAGCATGTACCCTGAAACCGTTCTGCGCAAAAAACAAGGCATCTTCGCCTGTGCCGCTATTCAGTTCTAAAATACTGCCGCCGGGTTTTACATGCTGCAATACATGGCTGCGCACCCTTTCGCGTTTGTAGGCGATGATGCTATCGCCCGAATATAGCTTGTCGAACACAACAGATTGGTTGCTGAAGGCCGCTTGGGCAAGTTGTTCGTTTTGGGCGGAGCCAATAGCTTCGGTCATAAGGCACTCTCCAATCGGTTAAGTTTTAGTTTTTCGATATAGGTACGCGGCGTATGGTAAAATACCGAAAGTGCTTTGCGCAAGCCAGCCTTAGTAATGGCCGACGGCTGCCTGAACAGTTTCAGCAGGCTATTTTTGGCCAGGTGCTTATGGTAATTTTGGTGCACGTAGCTGTGTAGCTGCTTATAGTACGGCGCGGGAAAAGTATTGGTAAACATCAGCGCCATCTCGTCGCTATCGCTCCAATTGGTTTTCTTTTTAAGTTCAGCTTTCACGCGTTCGTAAAAGCCGGTACCCGGTAAGGGGTACGATACTGATATGCCTATCTCGTGCGGCAACAGGCGGTTGATCATATCGATGGTGAGGCTGATATCATCCCGCGTTTCGCCGGGGTACCCGAACTGGATGAAGAAGGACGGCTTGATGCCATGCTTTTTCATCAGCCCGGTGGCAGTTTCTATCTGGGCGATAGAAGTGCCTTTATCCATGGCATCCAGTATTTTTTGCGACCCGCTTTCGGCGCCTATCCAAACATTATCGCAGCCGGCAAGGGCAAGTGCTGTCACCAGTTCTTCTTCAACCAGCAGGTCGGCGCGCGATTGTATCTTGAATTTAATACTTATCTGCTCCCGCTCTATCAACCGGGCAAATTCCATCACCCAACCCGGCTTCAGGCCAAAAATATCGTCACAAAACCAAATATGATCCATATTATAGTTTTGCTTCAGCAGCTTTATTTCATCGAGCACGTTTTGCGGGCTGCGCGAATTATAGCGGTTGCCGTAAATAGGCTTGGCGCACCAGTTGCATTTAAAAGGGCAGCCGCGCGTGGTGCCTATGTTGATAGAAAAATAACCTGCGTTGGCCATCCAACTATCGCGGTATTTACCGATATCCACCAGATCCCATGCGGGTAATGGCAGGCTGTCAAGGTCTTTAAGTACAGGGCGTGCAAGCGTTTTTACAACCTTGCCGGCATCACTATAGGCAAGCCCCATAATGCCGGCATAGTCGGTGCCGTCATTTTTTATATAGTTGCAAAGTTCCAGCAGCGTATGTTCTGCTTCGCCGATGATCACAAAATCGGCACCTTCGGCGAGGTATTCAGCGTAGCGATCGGTAGAGTCGGAACTTGAAACGATCACCGTGCAACCCCGCGCTTTGGCCAGCTTGCACATTTCAAAAGCTGCCTCGCGCATATTGGTGAGGCACATTTTGGTGAGGTAATTAAAGCCATCATCGTAAACTACGAAGAACTGCGGTTGATGCTGTTCAATAGCAGGCAGCACTTCTGCAGCACTATGCGCGAACATGGTATCGTGCAGTGCTACATCGTAACCATTCTCCCGCATCAGCGAGGCGGCGTAGATGGTACCCAGTGGGGCATAGGGCAAACCTATCGACCATTGTTTTGGATCGAACCTGAGGAAATACGAATGGCTGAATAAAATGCTGCTCGTCATACAGAGGTAGTTTCGGTGTTGTTCATCACCTTTATCCAATAAAAAGGGCTGCCCTTTAGCAGGCGCGCCACTGGTCCGGCTGGTTTGTGCATTACCTTGTAATTAAAGCCCTCCAGTTCATCTAACCTGTGATGAAAGTAAAAGTCTGCCAGTTCGGGGTAGCCCATGCCGGTGTAATACTCCTGCGTCCGTTTGGCGGCATCTGCCACCGTAAAGTGGTCGTAAAAGTTACTGTCCACCAGGTGTACCTCTCCTTTTGGGGCGAGCCAGGGTAGTAGGCCGTGCAGCACCTCGCTCAATGGCGAAAAATATTGTATAGCGGCGGCGAATAACACTACATCAAATTGCGTTGCGCCAAAACGCCCCCTGTTTAAACTGCCGCTAAAAAATTGCAGGTTGGGTTTATTAAAAACACGTTTGGCCTGGTGCACCTCGGTGCGGTTCACGTCTATGGCACATACGTTGGCCTTAGGTATATCCGCCAGTTTTGCGGCAAGCCAGCCGTTACCGCAGCCGATCTCGAGGATATTGAGCGTCCGTTTTTTCGCGGCGAGGTACCTCACCAGCCGCTTAGCCGACTGCCTGCGGATGCGCCATTCGGCGCGGTGTATGTGTCCGCGAGGTAATGCCGGTAAGCGCGCCAGTTGCAGGTCGGTATATATGCGTTGTTCCCGGCGGCGCAGTTCCAGGTATAGCGCTTCAAAATCGGGGGTCGGGGCCTCCGCGGGTATGTTGTTGAGGGGTTGCAGCATATCCAATACTTCATCATCAAAAAAAGCCCCGGGCAGCAAAGCTGGCCTCACCGCCGGGGTGCCCATATAACAAAAACTTTTATCCTATCCGCACTTATCGTAATCACATTAATAGTTACGCCGCAATGGGGAAAGCCGTTGCCTCCGGGTATAAATAAAGCATGCTGGCAACCTTTAACAAAGGGCCGCCGTAACCTTTTATACAACCGCTGCGATGATACTAAACAATGTGCAACTGATAGATGGCTCTACCGCGAGCATCCGCGTTAGCGGGAGCAAAATTGCGGAAGTATCGGCTGTGCCCATGATAGATAAAAGCGACCCGCAGATCGTCTTTTTAAACGCGCTGGCTTTCCCGGGGCTCATCAACTCGCACGATCATCTCGATTTTAACCTCTTCCCCAAGCTCGGGCATCGCGTTTACAAAAGCTATACCGAATGGGGGCCGTACATACATCAAGAGTATCCCGCTGAAATAGCCTCAGTACTAAAAATACCTGCCGAATTGCGCCTTCAGTGGGGCATTTACAAAAACCTGCTTTGCGGCGTTACCACTGTGGTGAACCATGTTGGGCCAAAAGTAGTTGCGCAAAGCCTCATCAATATCGTTGATAATAAGCAGGATCTGCACTCGGTAGGCTTTGAAAAACAATGGCGAAAAAAGCTTAATAACCCGCTACGTTTCAGGCAGCCGGTGGTGGTGCATATAGGCGAAGGCACTAATGCAGAAGCACGTGCCGAGGCCAATAAACTGATCAGGTGGAACCTGTTGCACCGCAACCTAATAGGCGTGCATGGAGTGGCCATGAGCCCGGCGCAGGCAAAAGCTTTCGAGGCGCTGGTGTGGTGCCCGCAGTCGAACTATTTCTTGCTGAACGCTACCGCGCCTATTCATCACCTGAAGAAATATACCCATATCCTTTTCGGTACCGACTCTACCCTTACTGCCGACTGGGATATTTGGGAGCACATCCGCATGGCCCGCGGCACCCAAATGCTTAACGATAATGAGCTATACCGCGCTTTAACCACTACGGCGGCAGAGGTTTGGAAACTGAACAGCGGCGAAATAGCGGAGGGCATGGATGCTGATATTGTGATAGCCAAAACCAACGGCAAAACACGGGGCATGGAAGCCTTTTACCAGGTAGATCCGGGGCGTATTTTACTGGTTATAAAAGGTGGCGAAATAAAACTGTTCGACCAAAGCCTGTACCACCAACTGAGCGATGTTCCTTTATCTCAGTTCAGCAAAGTGTATAGCGGCGGGGCGGTAAAATATGTGCAGGGCGATATAAACGGGTTGATGAACGAGATAAAACGATACCGCCCCGATACACCATTTCCTGTTTACCAACCATCCGAACCTGCCGCCTGATATATGGATGTATTACAAAAGATAGCCGGCAGAACCAGCCAAAAAATGCGCCGCCTGCGCGGAGGGCTTTCGCATTTTACGGGTGCCGATAAGCGCTTTTATGCCAGAGCCCGCGGGTCACGCATACTTTGCTATCATGGCGTTTGCCAAAGCCATCCCACCAAATTCAATTCGCTGTTCATCACCAAAGAAACTTTCGAACAACATTTGCAATACTACATGCGGTACTTCAATATGGTATCGTTGGATGACTACTATAAGCAAAACTTCAGCAACAACAAATTCAATATCTGCCTCACTTTTGATGATGGCTTTGCCAATAACTACCATTACGTGCTCCCTTTGCTGGAGCGGTATGAGGTACCCGCCACTTTTTTTGTTACGGGCATTGGCGCTGCCGGCTATGATATTTTGTGGAACGATATGCTGAGCATTGCAGGCTTGTATGGCCCTGAGAGTTTCACATTTGAAGGTGGTACCTACCGAAAGAACAAACATCGCCAATACTGCAATACCGCAGGACAAAGCCTGAACAACTTACTCAGGCAAACAGGCTTTGGCCAAAAGGCAGAGTTGCTGCGGATGCTGGATAAAACACTCCCCTTCCGCAGGCTGAAGCAGGAAACGGACTACTGGCTGCAAATGAGCGCCGAAGAAATTACGCGGGCTTCGCGCTCGCCCTTTGTTACCATTGGCGCGCATGGCTACTACCATAACGACCTGGCGGGCATCTCTGCGGCAGATGCTGCCAAGGAAATGGCAGACTGCAAATATTACCTTGAAGGTCTCACCGGGAAAGCTGAGAACAGCATCGCATTCCCCTATGGCAGTTATAACGCCAATGTTACGGCAGCCGCAAAGCAATGCGGTTACACGCAGTTATTAACTGTAGACATTAAAGACCCTGCCGATCATAACGACGTATCTCTCCGAGAGCGCCTCACCATCAACCCATTCATCTCTATCACCAACCAACTGTATGCAAACATTAACGGAGCCTATTGAAAGCATCACCCTCCCGGGCGGGTACCGTGCCGAGCGTTTCAGCGCCCAAAAGCTGGACTGCCTTAATTACCTGTACGCCGCCGTTTACAACAAGCTCCCACCAAAAGAATACTTCCTGCAAAAATACAATACCTCGTTTGCCGTAGTGAGTTACACAGGCTACCTGGCCTACAGCGATGATGGACTTCCGGCCGCTTTTTACGCCGTGCTGCCTTGCTTTGTTGAACACGAGGGGCGGTTGATACTAGCTGCACAATCGGCAGATACCATGACTCACCCCGGGCACCGCAACCAGGGGCTTTTTGTAGCCCTTGCCGAGCTTACCTATAGTTTGTGCCGAAAGGAGGGCATTCGCCTGGTGTTCGGTTTCCCCAACCAAAACTCGTTGCCGGGTTTTATGAATAAACTGGGCTGGCAGGCAGCAGGCCAATTAGAGCGCTTTGCCCTACCGGTTAAAACAATGCCGCTCGAAAAACTCGCCGCCAAACTCAGCTTTTTATCGCCGTTGTATAAATGGTATGTAAACCTGCGGCTGGCAAAGGCACAACGAAGCGGGATAGCCAATTCGGTATTAGCCAATGGATACGCAGGGCTTTACCGCGACGAGGACTTTTTAGCCTACAAAACCTACACGCCTACCTATGCCATGCAGTTCGGGCGAACTTGGGTTTGGTTCAAAATACAAAACGGCATGCAGGTTGGCGATATGCTTGGCCCGACCGGTGACGTTGACGCTACGGTTCAACAATTGATAAAACTATGCACTAAACTTGGTTTACAGCAAATACAGTGGCAGGTTACAACAAAAAGCCAAAGTTATCCTCTACTGAAAAAATATGCCTCACCATTACTTTCGTTCACCATTGGTATCAAAGATCTTGGCGCGGGTATTGCGCCGCAGCAGTTCGACTTTACCTTTGCCGATATAGATATTTTTTAAAGCCCCCCTGCATGAGATTTGTTTTTGCCGGTTACGTGCATTACTCAAATGATTTTGATAGCCCCGATGCCTGGCTGCAGCGCACCAATGCCTACACCGGTATACTGCAGGCGTTGGCCCGCCATAACGAGGTGATCAGCATAGAACAGATCAATTACCAGGGGCGGCAGTTCAGCAATGGCGTCGACTATCATTTTCGTCGATACCCCCGGCTTGCGCTGCGCTACTTCCCCCAGAAACTGAACCGGTACATTAAACAGCTACGGCCTGATGTAGTGGTTATCCACAGCCTCAACTTCCCTTTTCAGGTGATACTGCTGCGGTTGATGCTGGGCAGGCGGGTAAAAATAATGGTGCAAAACCACGCCGAGAAACCTGCAAATGGAATAAAAAAGCACCTGCAAAGACTGGCTTCCCGCTGCACCGATGCTTACCTGTTCGCCTCCTACGCTATGGGGCTGGACTGGGTGAAAGCCGGCAGCCTGTCATCGCCTTTAAAAATTCATGAGGCTATGGAGGTGTCCTCTGTTTTTTATCCGATAGATAAAACTGAGGCGCGACAAAGAACAGGTGCTGACGGCAACCCTGTGTTTTTATGGGTGGGCAGGCTGAATGCCAATAAAGATCCGCTTTGCGTACTTAGGGCATTTTTAAAATACGCGGCCAAGCACCCCGATGCGCGCTTGTATATGCTTTACCATACCGAAGAATTGCTGCAAGAAGTAAAAACCCTGCTTGACGAAAACGAACATGGCCCTTCAGTAACCCTCATCGGTAAAGTCCCCCATGCTGAGTTGTTGTACTGGCTCAATAGTGCCGACTTCATCCTTTCGGGTTCGCATTACGAGGGGAGCGGTGCTTCGGTCTGCGAGGCTATGTCCTGCGGGTGTGTACCCATTGTTACCGATATTCTTTCTTTCAGGATGATTACCAATAACGGTGATTGCGGGATGCTGTACCCTCCGGGAGATGAACAGGCCCTGCTGGAAACATTGCTGCAAACCGATAATATCGACATTACAGAAAAAAGGCAGAAGTCGTTGGCCTACTTCAAATCGCATTTATCTTTCGACGCCATAGCCAAATGTATGGCGGAGATCGCTTATTCGTTGTAGCCGAATAGCACCATCATTGCCTTTACATTATCGGCAACGGGGTATGGCAGCATATTCGGGCCTTGTGCGGGAGATTGCTCCGATAGGCCTTGCACCGTTCGCTCTAATTCTACCTCGCTGTTGATGATATGCCAATTGGCGATATCATGGTTCATGGGGCGGATATAACTAACCACACAGCAACCTGCATAAATGGCTTCGAGGCAAACGGTACTGAAGCCCTCGTATTCGGACGGGTGGACGAATACTTTCGTGCGCTGCATCAGGGCTAATACCTGCCAGTGGGGTATCTCGCCCACCAAGGTTAAATTATCTTCAAGCCCGAGGTTAGCTATCATTTCTTGTAGTGCCTTCAACTCCGGGCCTCCACCGCAAAGTGTGGCTTTTATGCCGGGCTTGCTTTTCGTCAGCTCGAAGATCAGCTTTACAAACAGGTGATAGCGCTTCAACGGTATCAGCGAACCAGCACCTAAAATATCAATATCCCTCAACTGATCAACACTTAACGCTGCAGGCTCCACCCCCACAGGGATCACATGCGCAGGGCGAATACCGTAATTATCAAAATACCGGCCCATCACAAAGTCGGATATCGCTATCAATTCATCGCTCTTAGGTTTTATCCAACGGGCATACTTGTTTCCTGCTTTTGCATCTTGCCCCAACAGCCAAGCGTAATGTTTTAACCCTTTCCACTTTGCGAACATACTACCAACGAACGATGCTTCGCCCAGCCAAAAACTAAGGATGCCAATAAGTTGATGCTGCTTATATAATTTTTGTAGCACGCGCCAGGCCTTAAGCCAGGTCATGACCCGGTGCAACCTCCCCCTACCCTTTCCGCCAAATGCAATTATCTCTACACCATGCCATGTATAGCTTTTCGCCTCCGCAGGATATTGCAGGGCAAGTACGATCAGATGCAGTTCGGGGTAGGTTTGCTTCAGCGTCCGCACAAAAACCTGCTGCTGCGGAATAAAGCCATCTCCTTCGTGCGCAGGGAAAGCGGGGCTGATGATGACGAGCGTATCAGGCATAAGCTTCGGTTAAATTCAGCACTTTAGTACAAAATGCAAGGCTTGCTTTGTTGTGGGTTATCAGTATCACTATCTTTCCTCCGGCCACCAGTTCAGCCAGCCGTAGCAATATTTCCTGCTCGGCATCGCTATCCATTTCGCTGAAGGGTTCGTCGAGTATCAGCAGGTCAAAATCGTGGTATATGGCGCGTGCAAGTGCCAGCCGTTGCCGTTGCCCTCCGCTGATGTTTTTGCCGTTCTCGGTAATCAGTTGGTTTATGCCATCAGGATATTGGGTAAGCACTTTATCCAACCCGCAAAACTGTAGCGCGTATTGCAACCGCGGCCGATCGGGTTCATCATCGCTCAGCGTGATATTCTTTATTAGGGTATTATGAATAAAGAAAGGCTGCTGCTTTACTAAAGAGATATGGCTGCGATAAGCCGCCCTATCTGCAAATGCAGTTGGTTTATGGTTGATACTAATGTTGCCATCCTCCACCTCTAAAAAGCCAAGCAATAAATTGATGATGGTAGTTTTCCCCTTTCCCGAAACGGCGGATAACCCCAACAGATCTCCCTTACTTAGTTCAAACGATAAGCCTTCCAACACCCGGCGTTGGGGGTAGCTAAAAACTACATCTTTAAACTCAATATTGTCTATTTCGTTGATGGTAGCCTTGGGAGATGTATTCAGTTCTTTGTTAGGCATAAGGCTATCCAATATAAACTCGTAGGTTTTTATCTGCCCTGCGCTGTTCATCATTTTCACCAAAGCCGGCATCACTTTGTAAGCGGCGGCCATAAATACACCAATGGTTAGCATATCCATCCCCGCTACGGGGCCATTGCTCTTACTTAATACGACCAACATTAAAATACCCGCAACGGCAAAAACTTCCATGGCGCGTGCGGGTAGTGCTTGCCAGGTTTGCTGCGAGGCCAGGGTATTATTCAGCCCTTGCTGATAACGCAGGTAACGTCTGCTGAAAAAGCCTTCGCCATCGTAAATATTGCTTTCCACGTAACCCGCCAACGATTCGTTAAGATGTTGGATAACCTTTGCGTTGGTTGCTTTTATCTGCTGTTTCAACGCAGTTAACTTTCGACGGCTAAAGTAATGCAAAGCTAAAGACGGCGGCAGTAACAGCAATGTTAAAGCCAGCACAAGGGCTGGATGGTAAAGCAACAAGACCGTAAGGGTAAAGGCAACCAATAACCCTTGCGATACCATTTGCTGTAAACCGGTAAGTATATGATGGCTAAACTCGATAGGCTGGTTGCTGATGCGCCGCATCTCTACTGATGAATCGGTATGCACAAATCGGCCATATCCATCGCGCAGGTATTGCAGTATATTCCTCTCCGACAAACGTGAAGCCACGCCGTAAAAAAAATGATGCTGTTTTTTTTGAACCCAAAAGCCGAAGGCATTCTTCGCGGCAAAGAGTAGTAAGAACACCCCCATCAGCAACAAGGGCTCTTTACCGGCAAGCATTTGTGTGAGCCATGCTTTGCTGCCATTGGGGGCTGTACCGGTGTAGTAATTAACCAAGAGTACCAGCGCGCTCAAAAAGGCGATATCCAGTAAAGTGGTAAACACATCAAATGCAACAAGCCACGCCAGCCTGCGTTTCTCGTGGGGGAACAGTATGCGGGATATGCTTTTTAAAATTTGTACCAATATCGTAAGGCTGTATTAGCGTTACGGTTGGTTTGGAGGTTAGGTTGCCTCGGTTATGATGGTGGCTATTTTACCGCAAAG
Organism: Mucilaginibacter pedocola; assembly: GCF_002013915.1. Classification (GTDB taxonomy): domain Bacteria; phylum Bacteroidota; class Bacteroidia; order Sphingobacteriales; family Sphingobacteriaceae; genus Mucilaginibacter; species Mucilaginibacter pedocola. The sequence goes on along the minus strand of NZ_MBTF01000036.1, from coordinate 36,149 downwards.
GGCGCAAAGAAAAAACGCAAAGGGCGCAAAGTTTTTGTTTTGCGCCCTTTGTTAATAAAGTTGGTATAGTGCTTCATTCAATTGCGTTTTTAAGCCTTTGCGTTTCTTTGCGAAAACTTTGCGCACTTTGCGGTTAAAATAAAGCCTATTTGGTTATCAAATTATACAATTCATCCAATTTCGGCGTCAACACAATTTCTATACGGCGGTTTTTGGATAGGGCCTCGGCGGTGGTACCTGCATCTATCGGCTGGAACTCGCCTTTGCCGGTAGCGGTAAGCCTGTGCGGGTCTACCATTTCTACTTCGGTTAGGTAACGTGTTACCGATGTTGAACGGAGTACGCTCAGGTCCCAGTTATCTTTTATCTGCCCAAGGTTCTTTACTTTCTTATCGTCGGTATGCCCCTCTACCGAAATATTAATATCCGGTTCTTTGTTCAATACTGCCGCAAGTGATTTCAATGCTTGTTTACCCTTATCATCTATCACTATACTGCCCGAAGGAAAGAGCAGTTTATCGGTTAAGGATACATAAACCTTGCCGTTGCGTACATCCACACTTAAGCCGCTTTGTTGGAAGCCAAGTAATGCTTTCTGTAGTTTTTCTTTGAGGGCATTGGTTGCTTCATCGCGCTTGCGCAATATTTCTTCTACTTCTTTCAAACGTGCTTCGCGTTTTTGCAGGTCGGCAGATAACTGGCTTACTTTACTGTTGCTGGCGTTGTAGTTGGAGTTAAGCGAATTGTAGTTTTTATCCAGTGCGCCGTACTTCTTATCCAGGTCGTTGTAGTTACCGGTTAGTTTGGCTATGTCGGCATGCAAGCGTGCTGTATCGTTCATCAGTCGAGTACGCTCGTCTTCTAAATTAGTGGTACGCGTGGCCAGCGAATCGCGCTGAGCTAACAGGGCTTTGTATTTTTTGGGAGATAATACCACGCAGGCATTTAGTGCCATCATAACGCATACAGCAGCAAAAAGGGATTGGATCTTCATGATAAAATATATGTTGGTTTTAGCTTATCGCGCGTCTCAGGAAAACATTCAGCGGGTATATGCGGGCACATAGCACGGCAATATCATCGGCAAATGTGGGGCTTTGTACTTCCTTATCGGTGAATTTATGAAACACCACAAAGCTTTTCAGCTTGAGTAATTCGATGTTCTCATTATCGGCGCTGTAATCGCGCGGAATGGTTTTTAGCTGTTCCTGCGCCCTGAAATCGCCAAACAGCTTTACAAAGCCGGGCTCATCAATGATTTCTTTCAGTTCGGCAGCGTTGTAATCTATTTCCTGCCTTATGGCTTTCAGGTGCTCGGTTTCGGGCATCCAGTAGCCGCCGGCAATAAAGCTGTTGCCCGGCTGTATCTGCAGGTAATACTCGGCACCGCCCAATTTGGGGCCAAGCGTAGGAAGGCTTACACCGAAGTTGTTTTTATAAGGCGTTTTGTTTTTACTGAAGCGGATGTCGCGGTAAATACGCATCACGCATTTTTTGGGGTCAAGGTCGGGGCTAACCTCGGGGTCCACCTTATGCACCTTGCCAATAAGCGAAGTGGTTAAAGCAATCAGATTCTCGCGTGCGGTATCGTAGCGCTCCTTATTGGCCTGGAACCATTCGCGGTTGTTATTATCTACAAGTTCTTTTAAAAATGTAAGCGTTTGGGGCTGTATCATTCCGCAAAACTAATTTTACCCTTTGGTTGGGGCAATTTTAATTTAAGTTGAACTTTTCGTTAGGCACATTAAGTGCAACGTTTTTGCGGCGATAACTTTTGTACCATATAAAGCCACAGGCGGCAACTGCCAGGTAAGGCGCGGCCAGCAAATACATAATACCCGCATTGAGGCCTTTGGTAGCATGATTACCGCTCTTATTGCTCGATTCTACCGTAGCGGTACACATAGCACACTGCGCTTTGGCAGGCACGGTGCCCAATACCATTAAACCAAACATGAGTACGAAGAATAAATAGCTTAATTTTTTCATGTGTTTACCTGTTAAAAGTGGTAGTAGGGTTTAATCATCAAATATACAACAACGCCCGATACCGTAACGAATAACCATATAGGGAACGTCCATTTTACTAATTTCTTGTGTTTGGCCACCTGCATTTGCAAACCCGAGTTAAAGCTCAGCAAAACCAAAGGCAATACGCCTGCCGCTAATATTATGTGCGGAACAAGTATAGCAAGGTATAAGGTACGTAAACCACCCGCTGCTGTTTTCTCCTCTGGAGAAGCAATAAAGTCGCCGTTTACATCGCCATAAGGTGTATCGTGCTGCATCAGGTAATGGAACAAGATGTACGACACCAAAAAGAGCGACGAAAGGCAAAACGTTAAAATGTTAAGCCTTTTATGCAGGGCAACGTTGCCTTTTTTGATAACGCTAAGCGATACCAACAGCAATATGCTGCATGTACCGTTTAATATCGCATTCAGCATAGGCAAGTATGGCGTGAACGAGGGTGGTGTTGCAGGGCCCGGTATAATGTGGCGGTTAAGCAGAATCACAACGGCTATTACAAAAACGGTAACGCCGGCAACAAAACGGAATATGAATTTATCAGTCATGTTATGTTAGAGTCAAGAATCAAGACGCAAGAGTCAAGATCATATATATAGTTAGCAAGTCCCTTGATACACTCCGCAGACTTCTCGTGTCTAATAAAGCGCCTTATCTACTTTCCGTAGTTCTTCGGCTATCTGCACTTTTATTTCGTCGTTCAGCTTCATTACGTCGGCACGGGTGCTGCCCGAGTAATAGCCTCGAACGCGCCTTTCGCCATCTATCAGTATCAGCTTGTCATCCAAAATATAATTGCCTTCGCCTGTTTTCAGCGCATTTACCAATAAGCCGTTGCGGGCAAGGTTATAGGTGGTAGTAGTATCGCCACGCAAAAACAACCATTTATCGCTCGGCTTAAATTTATCGGCATAGGCCTTTAAAACCGGCGGTGTGTCATGATCAGGATCCACCGTAATGGAGGCGAATTGCACCATCTTATTCTTACGGTAATTTACATCAAGGCTATCCATAAAGCTATTCACAGTGGTGCAAACTTCGGGGCAGCGGGTGTAAAACAGGGCAACAACCAATACCTTCTTGTCGAAGCTTTTTGCGTTTACCGGTTTGCCGTTCTGGTCGGTAAAGGTAAAATCGCCAATAGTATGGTAAATGGTATCGGGTATAACCTTACCGTGCACTTTATGGCTGGTTTTAGCCACCGTTTTACTACCGTAAAAAGCCAGCGGCTTGTATCGGTTTTTACCTTTAGCGGTTAGTAAATAATATAAAAATCCCGGTAATGCCAATATCATTACCAGGATCGTTATTTTTTTTAGAAGGCTTGCCTTGCGCATTACGACTTAACGGGGCGCAACAACTCTACCCAGTAGTGGCTTTCGTTGGTAAGCACCAATATTAACCCGATGATGAACAAAATAGGTACGATGATAGATAACATCAAACCAACTTTCTCAAACTTAAGGTGCATAAAAAATGCAACTATATAAAATGCCTTAAGCAAGGTTAATATAATGTAGATAGGATTCGCTAAATGCAGCGGTACAATATTTTTAGGCACTAATGCAAGCGCGATGATGAACTCAACTACGGTGATACCAAGTAAGATCAAAAACACCTGGATGATCTTTTTCTTGGTCATTCCTTCGTGTTCGCCGTGGGCTGCGTGTGCTTCGTTATGTTCTGATGACATGATATTGATCAGTTTAAATTTTTATACTAAATAGAAGAAGGTGAATACAAACACCCATACAAGGTCTACAAAGTGCCAGTAAAGGCCAACTTTTTCAACCATTAAATAGCTACCACGTTTCTCGTAAGTACCGGCTAACACGTTAACTGTGATGATGATATTGATAACAACACCGCTGAATACGTGGAAACCGTGGAAACCAGTGATAGTGAAGAACAGGTTAGCAAATTGCTGTGCGTATACAGTATAGCTTGCTTCCGGGCCTTCTTTAAACAGGTGCTTCAACTCTTCCATGTGCGGAATGCTGCCCCACCAAAAACCTTCGTGGTGCAGGTGAGTCCACTCTAATGCCTGGCAACCCAGGAAGGTGAAACCACCAATAATTGTAGCTACCATCCACCACAGTACTTCTTTACGAGCCATACGGTGGCCGGCCTCTACCGCCAACACCATAGTTACCGAACTTAGGATGAGGATAAACGTCATTAAACCTACAAACACCAGTGGTGCGCCGCTATCCGTCATACCGGGTACCGATTGGAATACCAAATCAGGTGCGGGCCATGCGTCAGAGCTGAAACGTAATGCGCCATAGGCGATCAAAAGAGAAGAGAAGGTAAACGCATCCGACAGGAGGAAAAACCACATCATCATTTTGCCATACTCTACTTTGAAAGGCGACGAGCCTCCCGACCATGGCGTGGTTTTTACTTCATCAATAGGTGATACTTGTGCACTCATGTGTTTGTTAATATTGGTTCAAAAGTAAAAAAACATACAGATAAATCCATATAATATCGACAAAATGCCAAAATATAGAGGACATCTGCATTCCGAATAAATTCTTTGCCTGGGGCCTTTCCTTGTAGCTTCCCCACAAGGTATTGGCCAGTAATAACACACCTGCTAAAATGTGTAATAAGTGCATCCATATAAATACATACACAAATGATTGCGATGCATTAGGATTGCTGAAATAAACGCCCATACCGGGCAGCAGTATTAACCATGCATAGGTTTGCAGCGCAAAAAATGCTACGCCTAAAGCAATGGTTATAATCAAAAACAACCGTTGTTGCCCTAATTGTACCTGGCGTGCCGCGCGCGATGCCATAAACATGCTTATGCTGCTTAATACAATAACAACGGTACTGTAGGTAAAAATGGCGGGCAACTTCATGTCCATACCGGTGCCATGGCCGCCGGCGTATACGATAAACCCGCTGGTTAGCGCTGCAAAAAACATGAACGATGTGAATACGAAAACCCACATGTTGAATTTTTTTGGCGCAAACTGGTATTTATCTTCCTGTTCTATCTTAGCCATCATCTTACTTTCCTATAAAATCAAACAAAAACATTAATTGCACTACCGGCAAATAATAAAAAGAGCCAAACATTAGCTTACGTGCCGCAGGAACGTCGAGCGTACGCAGCAGGCCGTATGCCTGGTATAAAAACAGCAGGCTCATGGCTAATGATACCCCGCCTACATAGTAACCACCGTAACCGTAAATAGTTGGCAGTAAGCTTACCGGCAGCATTATTATCGCGAATATGAACGTTATAACCGCGCTCGGCAGGTCGCGTTTACCCGTTGGCAACAGCCTGAAGCCGGCCAACTTATAATCATCATCAAGCACCCAGGCAATGGCCCAAAAATGCACAAACTGCCACACGAACTGTATTCCAAACAATATCAGCGCTATCTCGTCTATCCTGCCATGTGGCTGCCCGGCTACGTAGCCTATTAAAGCGGGTAATGCGCCCGGTATTGCTCCCACAAAAACCGCAATAGGCGATTTCTTTTTTAAAGGGGTATAAACAAAAGCGTACAACACTATCGAGAATACCGAAAGTAGGCCGGTTAATATATTCAGGCTGCCTAACAAATAGGTGCCCAGTATACCCATCCCTAAACCCAGCACCAAGCCCTGGCCGGTTGCCATACGCCCGGCAGGCATAGGCCTGTCCATCGTACGCTTCATTAGCTTATCGGTATCCACCTCAATTACTTCGTTGAAGCAGTTGGCTGCCGATGTTACCAAAAAGCCACCTATAACCAGTTTCACCCAGTTGATCCACATGGTGGTGCTATACAGCGTACCCCAGGTGGCATTGGTGTTGGCTTTTACGGCTATGATGAAAGATATAGATGCCGAAAAGGTCACCAAAAAGGTAAGCCTTAACTTGATCAGTTTATTAAAATCACTCATCTTCATCTTCCCGCCCCCTGCACACTTACCGACTTAAACAAATTAAGCAACAGGTAAAACTGCGCGCCAAAAACTAAACTCGCTAATACTATATGTGTTGCCTGCGCATAAGGCGGCAGGCTCGAATAACTTAATACTATACCGGTCACTATTTGCAGCATCAGCATCAAAAACGTAAAGCTCATTAGCTGCTGCTGCATCGAATGCCTGTTAAAAGTCTTCCTTATTAATGCGTAAAGCACAATGTTCAATATCAATACAATTACCGCCATATCGCGGTGCTGGCTAAATACCTCGCCGGCACGGCTTACCCAGCTATTGCGGTAGCTACCTTCCAAATGGTTGGCAACCGCATCTATCTTCTCGCGCACTTCGGTACCAAACGTTATTTGCAAAACGCTAAGTACCAATACAACCAGGGTAAGTACCACCACAAAGGGCTTTACCTGTAATGCGGGCCTGCCGTTAACTTTAGCCATATGGTAAGTTGTAATGGCTACTGCCAATATGGCCAATGCCAATAGCATATGTACCGTAACTATCCAGGCAACAAGGTTGGTTGATACTACAATAGAGCCCAACCACCCCTGGAAACCCACCAGCACTAAATTAAAAATGCTGAGGATAGCTATAAGCTTGTTCTGCCTCCAATATTTAAAAGAATAAACTACGCTCAATAGCATAAATATACCGGCTATTACACCAACTACCCGGTTAACGTATTCCGTCCAGGTACGGGCGCTATTGAACTCCTCGGGCACCAATATCGATTTATCGGTACGTATGCGTGTTGCGAGCTGTTCATAACCAAAAACATCAAGCATTTTTGCAAATTTGAGGTTCTTGGCCACGCGCTTCTCTACATACATTTGTTTGTAGTTTGGCGGCAACTCCGATGCATCTGTCGGCGGTATAACCCTGCCGAAACATTTAGGCCAGTCGGGGCATCCCATTCCCGAACCCGAGCTGCGCACTACTCCACCTGCCAGTATCACTACAAATAGTGATATGATGGTAAAGAGGTTTATTTTTAAAAATACTTTGCCGGGTGCGTTATTGGCCATTCAAATTATTTCTAACAAATAAGGGTAACTATTTTAAGTCTTAAGTTGGAAGCCGAAAGTTTTAAGTCCTAAAATTTCCGACTTAGAACTTCTGACTTTAGGCTACGGACTTGAAACAGTTACCCCTAAAAGATCAGATCTGTATAAAACGTTATTTTACTTCGTCGCTCTTTTTCTGAGCTTCTGCCCATTTAGCATAAGCTTCAAGGCCTGCAGGGTTGTCTTCAAAATCGTGAGGCAAGTTAGAGCTCATAGTTTGCGACAACGGTACTGTTTGAGGGATGTAATCCTCATCGGCACCAGGCTTGCTGTAATCATATGGCCAACGGTAAACGGTTGGTATTTCGCCAGGCCAGTTGCCGTGGATGTGCTCTACAGGTGCTGTCCACTCCATTGTATTTGCTTCCCAAGGGTTTTGAGTTGCTTTTTTACCCCAGAATATAGAGTAAATGAAGTTGAACAGGAATGCAAATTGTGCTACGGCCGCCATAATAGCTGCCCAGGTTACAAAGGTGTTAACAGATAACCAGCGTTTCATCGATTCGAACTCGGTGAAAGCGTAGTAACGGCGAGGCACACCATCTAAGCCCATAAAGTGCATTGGGAAGAACACCAGGTAAGCACCAATAAAGGTGATCCAGAAGTGCAGGTAACCCAAACGCTCGTTCATCATACGGCCGTACATTTTAGGGAACCAGTGGTAAACACCGGCCAACATACCAAATATAGCTGCCGAACCCATTACCAAGTGGAAGTGAGCTACCACGAAGTAAGTATCGTGCAGGTTGATATCCAAAGTAGCGTTACCCAGGAATATACCTGTTAAACCACCGGAGATGAAGAACGACACCATACCGATAGCGAACAACATAGCTGCGCTGAAACGGATATTACCGCGCCATAATGTTGCCAGCCAGTTGAATGTTTTTACCGCCGATGGCACCGCAATAATCAATGTAGTGATCATGAACACACCGCCCAGGAACGGGTTCATACCCGTAACAAACATGTGGTGGCCCCAAACAATGAACGAAAGAACGGTGATACCGATAAGCGAGTAAACCATGGCGTGGTAACCGAAGATAGGTTTACGTGAGTTTACCGACATAACCTCCGACGATATACCCATCGCAGGCATAATTACGATGTACACCTCAGGGTGACCCAGGAACCAGAACAAGTGCTGGAACAGGATAGGGCTACCACCTTCGAAAGGTTGAACGCTGCTACCACCCAAAACAATTTCTGAAAGGTAGAAGCTTGTACCGAAGCTACGGTCGAATATTAAAAGTACAACACCCGCAACCAGAACCGGGAAGGCCAGGATACCGAGGATAGCGGTAAGGAAGAACGCCCAGATAGTTAGAGGCATTTTCCAAAGGTCCATACCCTTGGTGCGCATGTTAAGTACAGTACTTACATAGTTAATAGCACCCATTAATGATGATGCAATGAAAAGCACCATACTGATGAGCCACAAAGTCATACCCATTTCTGAACCGGGCATTGCTTTTGGCATAGCCGATAGTGGCGGGTAGATGGTCCAGCCACCGCTTGCAGGGCCTTTTTGTACCAGGAACGACGAAAGCATTATAACACTGGCCAAAAAGAAGAACCAGTACGATAACATGTTCATAAACGGCGATGCCATATCGCGCGCACCAACCTGCAATGGAATAAGCAAGTTACTAAAGGTACCGCTAAGGCCCGCAGTTAGTACGAAGAATACCATGATGGTACCGTGAATGGTAACCAGTGCCAAATAGAAGTTGGCATCTAAACGGCCACCGGGAGCAAAACGGCCCAGTAAAGTTTCTAATAAAGGGAATGCTTTATCAGGATAAGCTAATTGGATCCTGAACAGGATAGAAAGAATCATCGCGATAACCGCCATAGTAATACCTGTTACCAGGAATTGCTTGGCAATCATTTTGTGGTCCTGGCTGAAGATGTACTTCGACAGGAACGTATCGTGATGGTGGTGTCCGTGATCTTCGTCGTGGTGTGCTACTTCGTGATCGTGAACTGCTAATGTTGACATACTCGCTAATCTTTTTGAATTAATTGTTTAACGCTAACCTGTTTTCTTTTGCGGCCGGTTTTGTTTCGGCAAATTTCAGATCCTTTTTAACCTGGTCGGTCATGTAAGGTTTCTGTGTTGCTAACCATGCCTGGTATTCGGCCTCTGATACAATACGTACAACTTTTTTCATGTTGTAGTGGGCACCACCGCAAATTTTATTGCAATAAACCAGGTATTCGAAGGTTGGGTCGCCTTCCTGGCGGCGCATTTCTGCGGTAGTAACAGTTGGCGTAAATTTAAAATAGGTTGGCAAGCCCGGTACAGCGTTAAGCTGAACGCGGAAGTGTGGCATGTAAACGCTATGGATAACGTCTTGTGCGTGGATATTTAATCTGATAGATTTGTTTACCGGCAATACCATGGTATCGGCCTGCAAATCGTCGTAAGTGTTTTTATCAACTGCGAAATCTAAACCCAGTTTATTAGTACCGGTTACCAGTTTGTAATTGGTTTTACCCAATTTACCATCTGTACCCGGGTAACGTAATTCCCATGCAAACTGGTGGCCTGTAATATCAACATCTATAGAAGCAGTTTCGCCTTTGGCATCAACCGTATTGGTAATTTGCTGCCAAGTGAAGAAACCGAATATCACCAAAATGGTTAATACGATAGCCGGTGCAATGGTCCAAACTTTCTCGATAGTGTTATCGTGTGGCAGGAAGTGTGCACGGCGTTTTGCATTGTAACGGTAACGGAACAAGAAAGTGAACAGTAATATCTGGGTTATAACAAACACGATCATGGTAAGTACCGTAGTTGTCCAGAACATCTGGTCGATCTTTTTACCGTGTACCGATGCTGCGCCAGGCAATATCATTGAACCGTGTACAGTAAACGACCAGTATGCACCATACATACCCGCTACCAGGAATATAAGGCATAAAACGCCCATTACATTATGCCAGTTAATAGGCTTTTTACCTTGTATTTGCTGGCTAAGATCGTATACACGTAATATTTTGCCTACAATGCCAATGGCAAAACATACCACAGCAAATAGTAAGATATAATATGCGGGGCCAAGCCAAACACTTGGGGTAGCTGCATCGCCGGTGGCAGCTGCCGCAGCAGGCGCCTCTTGTGCCATAAGCAGGTTGGTACCCAACAGCAGGAACGCAGCTACAAGCGAAAGCATTTTTTTAGAACTAATTAAACTTTTGAATCCCATTTTATTGGCTTTATATGAATGCTGTATTTTGGTGCAAAAATAACAATTATTAAATGTGATGATGCAGGCTCTCTTGCAAGAACGGATGTTTTTTAGGTATAAGCGATGTAAACTTGCTTAACTGCGTAAGCATCAGGAAAGTAAACAAGCCGCCAAATGCCAGGAACGAACCTACTTCAGCAAAACCAAATTCTCTGTGCTCTTTTACAGTACCCGGCATAATCATGATGTAATAATCTAACCAGTGGCCTGCAATAAGCAATATACAAACCCACATCAGGCGGTTAGTCATACGTTTCGCATCGCGCGACATTAACAATAGCAATGGCGACAAGAAGTTCATTACGATGTTTAACCAGAACCAGAATTTGTACTCAGGCTCCCAACGGATATAGAAATAAACCGATTCCTCAGGAATGTTGGCGTACCAGGTCAGGAAGAACTGTGCGAACCAAACGTAAGTCCAGAAGATAGAGAAACCAAAGATGATCTTACCCAAATCGTGCAGGTGGTTTTCAGATAACCAGCCCATGTAACCTTTTTTACGCAAAAGGATAATTACAAGTGTGATTACCGCAACACCGCTTACGTGCATCGCAGCTAAGTTATACCAACCGAACATGGTAGAGAACCAGTGTGCCTCTAAAGACATGATGGTACCGAACGCAAATATCGGGAAGGTGAAACCGAAAATTACAAGGAAAGTACAAGCTAAAGCAAAGCTTTTGTTGTAGTTACGCATACCGCCTTCGGTATCTTCGTCGTTAGATGCTTTGGTTAGCGCGTAGCCGAAGTAGCTATAAGCTGCCAAAAACACAACCAACATACCGTAGAAGAATTTCAGGTTAAGGAAACCCGATTTACCGTCGATAATTTTATCGTAGTTTTCTGCTTTAGGGTCGGTAAGGCCATGAGTAGCCCAGTGTGCATAAAGGTATGGCTCAACCTCGGTTTTACCATGCTCGTGTACCTCGTGGGTGGTAAACAAACCGGCAGTAACTACCAGTATCAATACCAAACTTGCTATAGGGAGTACTTTTGCAAATGCCTGCGGAACCCTGATAAGCGATGCAGACCAACCTGCCTGCGCTACGTATTGGTAGGCTAAAAAGAAAACGCCCGCTATACATACGCACACAAAGTAGTACGACATCAATAATAGGTTGCTGAAGGTTTGCGCAACGTGGCCGGTTGCAAAGCCAATGGCCACTGCAATAACACCAACTGCAAGCGCAGCCAAACTCCATGTTTTGGCACTGCCTTCAAATTTAAATGTCTCTTCGAAACTATTATGAGTCTTCATTAATAATGATCTTATAATTTTTGTAATTGGTGAACATACATCACTATTTTCCAGCGGTCTTCAGGCGCAATTTGCGATGCGTACGAACCCATTGAGTTTACACCGTAGGTGATAGTGTGATAAATTTTACCGTCGGTAAGGTCTTTCATAGCACCACCGCGCGATGATTGCCCTTTAGAATACGAAGGCGGAGCCGGGTAACCATGTTTTACAACCAAACCATCGCCTTCGCCGGTAGTACCGTGGCATGGCGAGCAAAAAGTAGTGAACAACACTTTACCTTCAGCTAAATGCTTTGGTGTTTGGGCTATCAGGCTGGCTACTTCCAGGCTGGCTTTATCGTAACCTTCACGTGTGTTAGGGTAATCGAATTTTTTGAAACCCACCGGTATAGTACCTGCCGGCGGAACCTGTGCAGTTTTGCCGTCTTTAAATTGCGAGTTTGGTTGGTCGGGGTCGTATGCGGTATGTTCGTACATATTGGGAGCATATTCCCAGCCTGTGCTGCGCCTATCTTTGCACGATGTTGCTACAATAGATGCAGCAATAACGATAGCTGTTGTGCCCAATATTTTGATCTTATTCATAGCTAACATATTTTCTCTTGTTATGCTTTATTTCTACAGCGCCTGCTTCTTTTAATAAATTAGTGATATCCTCGTGAGGTACGTTACCTTTCGCATCAACAGCTATAATAAAACGGTCGTCGGTTGCACGCAGGTCCATTACCCTTGGCGCACGGCCCGGGAAAAGGTGAGTAGCGGCAAAGAAGGTAAGCGTCATACCAAAGGCTGTGAACAGGATGGTCCACTCGAAGGTAAATGGTACAAAGTTAGGCATAGCGAAATTTGGCTTACCGCCTACGTTCATTGGCCAATCGTGTACCAAAGTATAATAAACAATGCTGAAGATAACCGAAGCACCAAGGCAACCGAAGCAAAATGCAGCGTAACCCAACCTCGAATCTTTTATGCCCAATTTAGCCTCGATACCGTGAATAGGCATTGGCGTATATACATCGTAAATAGGGATGCTATTTTTTTGCAGCTTCTCTATCCCGTGCATCATTTCATCGGGATCATCAAATAGGCCTAATATAAATTTTGTGTTGCTCATTTTTATATTTTTTCGTATTGAGACATATCAACACTGTCATACTTCACTAACGACTCTTTGTAGTACTGAACTTCCGCCGGCTCTAAGTGGCCTTCGTCTATCAGTTTCTTTTTAGATTGCTCACTGGCTGTTTTCAGCAACAGTTTCACCTCTGCCATAGCCACTGAAGGCAATACCCTGATGAACAACAGGAACATGGTGAAGAACAAACCGATTGATCCAACAAACACACCTACGTCTATCCAGGTTGGGTAGAACATAGCCCAGCTCGATGGGATGTAGTCGCGGTGCAGCGAGGTAACGATAATTACGAAACGCTCGAACCACATACCAATGTTCACCACGATAGAAAGTGCCCATGAGAACTTGATGTTGCGGCGCAATTTAGCCGACCAGAATAACTGCGGCGAAATTACGTTGCAGCTCATCATGCTCCAGTATGCCCACCAGTACGGACCAGTTGCGCGGTTGATGAAAGCGTATTGCTCATATTCTACACCAGAGTACCATGCGATGAAGAACTCGGTGATGTAAGCCACACCCACGATAGAACCGGTAAGCATGATGATCTTGTTCATCGATTCGATGTGGAACATGGTGATGTAGTTCTCTAAACCTAATACCTTACGGGTAACCAGCAATAGCGTTTGCACCATGGCGAAACCCGAGAAGATAGCACCCGCAACGAAGTATGGCGGGAATATGGTTGTGTGCCATCCCGGTTCAAGGGAGGTAGCAAAGTCGAAAGATACGATGGTGTGTACCGAAAGTACCAGCGGTGTAGAGATACCTGCAAGTATCAACGATACAGTTTCAAAACGCTGCCAGGTTTTTACCGAGCCTGTCCAACCGAATGAAAGTATCGAGTAAATACGGCGGCGAAGGCCGGTAGCGCGGTCACGGATGGAAGCAATATCGGGCAACAAACCGGTGTACCAGAATACTAATGATACCGAGAAGTAAGTTGATATCGCAAACACGTCCATCATCAGCGCCGAGTTCCAGTTTACCCAAAGTACGTACTGGTTGGGTAATGGTAAACAGAAGTAAGCTAACCATGGGCGGCCCATGTGCGCCACAATGTATGTGGCGGCGCAAATTACCGCGAAAATGGTCATCGCCTCTGCCGAGCGGTTGATGGAGTTACGCCAGTTTTGGCGGAAGAGCAACAGTACCGCCGAAATAAGCGTACCGGCGTGGCCTATACCTACCCACCACACGAAACCGGTGATGTCCCAGGCCCAGCCTACTGTTTTATTTAAGCCCCATGAGCCTAAGCCAAACCAAAAGGTAAAGCTGATAGACACTACCCAAAGCATAGCACCAAGGGATGCAACTACGAAGCCGATCCACCAGGCCTTATTGGGTTTATTTTCTACAGGGTTTAATACCTCGTTAGTAATTTGGGCATAGGTGATATTCTTGCCCGTAATTAACGGTTCCCTGATTATCGATTCACTGTGAGATGCCATATATATAAATCTCTTGTAGTAATTAAGCGTGTAATTCTGATATCGTGTTCCTAACCTTCACCTGGTAGCCAATACCCGGTTTCACGTTCAACTCTTCCAGTACGTAGTAAGTACGCTCGCTGGCCAAAGCCTTCGAAACTGCAGAGTTAGGATCGTTACGGTTACCAAATACAATTGCATTTGCCGAACAAGTTTGCTCGCAGGCCATTTTAACTTCGCCATCGGCCAATGGGCGTTTTTCTATTTTAGCTTTCAGCTTACCTGCTTGTATACGCTGTACGCACATCGAGCATTTTTCCATTACACCACGGAAACGGGTAGTAACATCAGGGTTCAACACCAATTGAGTGTGCTCGTTGCTCAGGTAGTTATCAAAGCGGCTATCGTTCCAGTAGTTAAACCAGTTAAAGCGGCGAACTTTGTAAGGGCAGTTGTTTGCGCAGTAACGTGTACCAACGCAACGGTTGTAAGCCATTTGGTTCAAACCTTCGCTCGAGTGAACGGTTGCCAATACCGGGCAAACAGTTTCGCAAGGTGCGTGGTCGCAGTGCTGGCAAAGCATTGGCTGGTGTACCACGGTTACGTTATCAAAGTCTTGCAGTTTAGCAATATCTTTTTCTTTAGTAACCATGCCTGTACGGCCGTCTGTTTTAGCCTCACCGTTTTGCTCGAAGCTGTAGTAACGGTCAATACGTATCCAGTGCATTTCGCGACGGCGGGCAACCTCGGCCTTACCAACAACAGGGATGTTGTTTTCGGCGTTACAAGCTACAACGCAGGCACCGCAACCGGTACAAGCATTCAGGTCGATAGCCATAACCCAGTCGTAAACCGGGCGTGCGTGGCTTGCATCGTCATCGCTCTTATCCCAAAGGTCGTATTTCTCGTGTTCTTCTTCGCCTATACCTGCTGCTTTATCCTTTTTGTATTCGGTAAAGGTAGCTTCGCGGATAACGGTACGGCCTTCAAATGAACTGTGTGTTTGTGTTTGTGCAAGCGGGAATATATCGCTTGTTTTTTCTACCGATACACCCGAAACGGTTTGGAAAGTACCATTAAGCAGGTTGTAGAAAGGGAATGCGTTTTTACCAACGTTGTTACCAACCAAACCGGCAGAGGTGCGGCCGTAACCAACAGCCACCGATATGGTTCCCCTTGCCTGGCCCGGTTGAGGCAATACAGGCAGGTCGATAGTGTAACCGTTAGCACCTTTGATGGTAATTACCTGGAATTCTTCCAGGCCCATCTCTTTCACATCGGCAATGGCCATTGCAGCAAAGTTATCCCAGGTAACTTTAGATACCGGGTCAGGCAATTCCTGCAACCATGGGTTGTTAGCTTTTTTACCATCGCGCATTGCTGGTGTTTGGTAAACCTGCAATTCGAATTTGCCTGCAGCTGCTACTTTAGCGCTTTGGCTGATGATGGTTTGTGCAACAGCATTAAGGTCTAAAGCAAAGCTGTAAGTGCCTGCTGCAACCGGTGCTGCGTTGATGAAGCCTTTTTGCAAAAGGGCTTCCCAACCAGCCTGGCCTGCTAAGCCGCCTTTGGCCAATAAGTTGGTGTCCCAGTTATTGCGAACGTAAGTGTAATAGCTTTTTACCGCGTTATCGCTCCACAGCAACAGGCTTTCTTCTGCCTGGCGGGTGTTGCCTACCGGGTTAATGGTTGGCTGCATTACGGTGTAGTAACCTTCAATAGCGCTATCATCACCCCACGACTCTAAGTAGTGGTGGTTTGGCGCTACAGCGGTACAAAGTGCCGAAGTTTCATCGGCCTGGTCAGAGAAAGTTACTTTTACACGTACTTTAGCAAGTGCAGCTTCTATCTCTTTTGTATTGTAGTAATCGTAAGCGGGGTTAGCATCCAGGAAGAATACGGCATCAACCTGGCCAGCTTTTGCATCGGCAATAAATTGTGCCCATACAGTATCGTTACCTGCGTATTGGCGCGATGGAGCATCCAGATCGATAGTAGTGCCGTAGCTACCCAGCAGGGAGTTGATGGCGTTTACTAAAGTTTGGATAGATACATCGTTAGAGCCTGCAACTACCAATGCTTTGCCTTTTGCTGCCAAAAGTTCTTTAGCGGCCAGTACAATTGCTTTATCAGCGTTTGCGTTGGTTAATTTTTTTGAACCCGGTAAAGTAGTGCCGGTTAGGGCGTTGTACAGGTTCATTAGTGCTATACCTTCTTCAGATGCTTTTATTGGCAAACGAACGTCGGCGTTAGTACCTGTCATGCTCATACCAGCTTCGAACTGGATGTGGCGCGACATTTTCTTTTCTTCCAGCGATTTGCTGTTGCGGTTTTTTACGTATTGCGTAGTAAACTCTTCGCCTGATATCCAGGTACCCAGGAAATCGGCACCGAAGCTTACAATTACATCGGCATTACCAAAGTTGTAGTGAGGTACTACTGCTTTACCAAAGCTGTTTTTGTTTGCCTGGATAATACCTGTGTATGATACTGCATCGTAAGTAACGTGGGTAGCAGTAGGGAAAGCCAGTATAAAATCGGCAATAACAGCTAAGGTAGAAGGGCTATGTACCGTTGACGATACGATGCTGATTTTTTTACCAGAGGCTTTAATAGCAGCAAGTTCGTCTTTTACATATTTATCAAGCTGTGGCCAACCTGTAGTGTTGCCGTTTAGCTTAGGGTCTTTAACGCGGTTGTTATCATACAACTCCAGTACCGATGCCTGTGCCTGCGCGCTTAAGCCGCCTTTTGATAAAAGGTCGCCGGGGTTACCCTCAACCTTAATTGGCCTGCCCTCGCGGGTTTTTACAAGTATTGCACTGCCTTCGTATGTTGAAGAGTAGTAGTTGGCAACACCCGGAGTAACCTCCTCTGGTTTTACCAAGTACGGGATAGATTTGTGTACCGGAACCTTTTGGCAGGCTGCAAGAGTTACCGCACCCACACCAAAACCAAGCGCCTTCAAAAAGTCGCGGCGTGGTGTTTTTGCCGATAATCCGCCTCCGCTTAAAACCTCTTCAATAGGTATCGGCTCCGCAAACTCATGCTTATTTTTCTCAACAAATTCTGGCGTTCTGTTTAGTTCCTCTAAACCTTTCCAGTATGTTTTATTGCTATCCATTTAAGTTATATAAACTGTAATGCTAAGTTCTGTTCTTGTTTATTAATAGTGGCACTTGCCGCACTCTATACCGCCCAATACATCAACGGTAAGTTTCTTACCTTTTTTGATATCGTTGTGCATAGCCAATATCTTATCGTAGTAACCGTTGCCTTTAGAGTTCACGTTAGTACGTTTGTGGCACTGTATACACCATTTCATGGTAAGCGGCGAGTATTGGTATACTTCCTGCATTTCCTGCACTTCACCGTGGCATTTTTGGCATTTAACGCCGCCAACTACTACGTGCTGCGAGTGGTTAAAGTAAGCCAGGTCGGGCAGGTTGTGGATACGTACCCACTGGATAGGCTGTGCTTTAGTGCTGTCGTATTTCTGAGTTTGCGGATCGTAACCCAGCGCAGTGTATATTTTCTGTATTTCCGGCGACTCGGTTTTAACAGCCTTGTGGCAGTTCATACAAACGTTAAGCGACGGGATAGAAGCGTTTTTAGATTTGAACGCACCGGTGTGGCAGTACTGGCACTCAATTTTCATGGTACCGGCGTGCAGTTTGTGCGAGTATTTAATTGGCTGTACCGGTTGGTAACCCTGGTGCATATTGGTGTTCCACATAGTAACCCAGCTAAAGCTACCCAAAGCTATAACACCGCAGAGCACAATAAAGAAAACAAGTTTCTTGTTCTTCAGCGCTTTTTTAACGCCTGCAAACTTGTCGGTTTTTTCTTTTTCTTCTTCAACCTCTTCCTCAAATACCAGGGTATCTTTGTTTTTGGTCAGCAAGTTTTCCAACGTACCGATAACCCTGTTTAATACCAGGATAACGATGAAGGCAATAACGATAACGCCGATAAGTGCAAGGATAACCAGGTTGCTTGGGCCTGCATCTTCTGCAGCAGCACCGCCACCGGCAGGTCCTTTAGCTTTTGCTTCCTGTTGTTTTTTCCAATCCTCACGTACGTAGTGGATAACGTTGGCAACATCAGCATCAGATAGTTCGGCAAAAACCGTCATACCTGCCTGGTTGTACTCGTTAAAAATTTTAAGTGCTTTTGGATCTTTTGCGGCGATAAGGGCCTGGTTGTTTTGGATCCACTTGGTTAGATAGGCATCGTCAGTTTCCTGGGTAAGTTGAGGGCCAAGAGCCGGGCCAACCATACGGGTTTCTACTTTGTGGCAGGCGGTACATTTGGCTTTGAAGATAGCTTCCCCTTTTGCCGCATCGGCCTGTGCATTTGCAGTAAGCCCGCATAGCGCAATGCCTGCAACCAGCAAAACCGACTTCGAGAACTGTTTAAGAATCAATGAGATATTTCTCATAAAGTGTATTTATGCTAAATAATTATAATAGTTAATGAGTTAAACTGACGTAGTGAATTACGTTTTAGCCACTTTTACAGCCACAAAAGTAAAATTTTATAAGGTATGGGTGACAAATTAGTGACAGTTAAGTCTAATTTATAATCGTTCTAAACTAATTAAAAAAGGCCTTTCTTAGCTATGAGAAAGGCCTTTTTAACTCCTATTTAAAAAATTGCCAACAAAATATTTTTTGGCTTTTTTCTAAAAAATAATTATTGTTTTAATATCCAGGCAAAAATGAGTGGTGCAACAATGGTTGCATCGCTTTCTACAATAAATTTAGGGGTGTTGATGTCCAGTTTACCCCAGGTAATTTTTTCGTTTGGCACCGCGCCCGAGTACGATCCATAAGAAGTAGTAGAATCAGATATCTGGCAGAAGTAGCTCCAGAAAGGAATCTCCGGCATCTCCATATCCTGATAAAGCATAGGCACAACGCATATCGGAAAATCGCCGGCTATACCGCCGCCTATCTGGAAAAAGCCTACGCCTTTGCCTCCCGAATTTTCCGGGTACCACTGCGCCAGCCATGCCATGTATTCGATACCGCTTTTCATAGTGGTAGCTTTTATATCGCCTTTGATAACGTATGATGCAAAGATATTACCCATGGTGCTGTCTTCCCAACCCGGTACCACAATTGGCAGGTTACGCTCGGCAGCGGCCAGCATCCACGAGTTTTTAGGGTCTATCTCGTAGTATTGCTCCAGCTCGCCGCTTAGCAATATTTTGTACATAAATTCGTGCGGAAAGTAACGCTCACCGGCGGTATCTGCATCTTTCCAAATTTTGTAGATATGTTTCTGCAAACGGCGGAAGGCTTCTTCCTCCGGGATGCAGGTATCAGTAACGCGGTTGTAGTGGTTCTCTAAAAGGTCCCACTCATCCTGCGGGCTCAGGTCGCGGTAGTTGGGTACACGTTTGTAGTGCGAGTGTGCCACCAGGTTCATAATATCCTCTTCGAGGTTAGCGCCTGTGCAGCTGATGATATCTATTTTTCCCTGGCGGATCATTTCGGCAAGCGATATGCCCAGCTCGGCAGTACTCATGGCACCGGCAAGGGTAACCATCATTTTACCACCTTCCAGCAGGTGTGTTTCGTAGCCTTTTGCTGCATCTACCAATGCTGCTGCATTGAAATGCAGGTAGTTTCTTTCGATAAATTGCGAAATAGGGCCTCTTTCTGTGCTCATAATTATTGATGCTGATTATTTTGCGCAAAAGTAGGCATTTTGAGGTTAACTGAATTTTAATTTGAAAAATGGCTAAAACAAATGCTTAAACTTTACCTTTAGCATCAACTACCTACATGAAAAAACTTGCCTTTTTACTGCTCTTTACGGCTTCCTTACAGCCTGCTTTTTCTCAAAATTTCCTGCCGAAATTCATTCGCAAAATGTACTTCGATAAAGACACTACCAAGAAAATCAGCTTTGTGATACTGCCTGTGCTAAGCACCGCACCCGAAACCGGCGTTGAGCTTGGCGGTGCCGGGTTGTATTCTTTTTACACCGATACCACCGCAAGCCACAATACACGCGTATCAAACGTGTTCGCTTACGCAACCATAACTACCAAAGGGCAAAGCCGCTTTAGCCTGAGCACCAACTACTGGACCCCGCAAAACAAGTTCCACTACATTGCGGCTATCAGCTATATTAATTTCCCGTTCGATTTTTATGGCACAGGCAATCAAACCTTAAAAAGCAATGCCGACAGGTTAGGCTTGAAACGCTTTAAACTGGCGCTGAATGCCGAAAAGCGGATATCCAAAAAGCTGTATGCCGGTTTGGTAGCCGGCGGGTTCGATTACCGCTTTACAGACGAAGATAAAACCGGAATATTTGAAACCGATGCAAGCCTCGAAGGCAGGCATGGCGGCACATCGGTATACATGGGCCCTACCCTCATCTTCGACGATCGTAATAACAATACCTACACCACCAAAGGCGCGGTTATAACAAGCTATTTTAATGCCATGAAGGGTATAGGAAGCAACAGCAGCTACAGTGGTGGCTTATTCAATATCGAGTACGCGCAGTTTTTCTCGCTTGGCAAAAGCCTTGTTTTAGGGTTTGATGTGCAGGAACAAAGTTTAACCGGTAGCCAGTCGCCATTTTACCTGATGCCTGCTTTGGGCAGCGACGAGATGATGCGCGGCTACTACAACGGCCGTTTCCGCGACCGCAACCTATTAGCCGCCCAAACCGAACTGCGTTACCGCATTGGCAACCGCATAGGCATAGTGGGCTTTGTAGGCACCGGCCAGGTATGGAACAAAAACTTCAGTTTCGACGATTTTAAACCCAACTACGGAGGTGGCTTGCGCTATTTCTTCGATACCGAGAAAGGCTTGAGCGTACGCGTAGACTACGGTGTAGGCGAGAAACGCCCTAACGAGAAAAGGATGAGCGGTTTTTATATCGGGCTGGGGGAAGCGTTTTAGGCCGGATGTGCATATGGGCAAATTTCAGATGTGCAGATGATTTGTTAAATTTGATAAAAAATGGAAGTGATGCAATTATCTGATCTCGATCTTAGTAAGACTTATAGTTACGCCGATTATCTCAAATGGACATTTGAAGACAGGCTTGAACTTATCAAAGGAAAGATATTTAAGATGACGCCTGCTCCAAACTTGTATCATCAGGATATATCGGCAGTTGTTTCTGGTGAGTTATATGATTACCTGCGCGGGAAGCCGTGTAAAGTTTACAGTGCTCCTTTTGATGTAAGGTTGCCTCGTACCGACAAGGCCAACGACAAAGTATATACAGTAGTACAGCCCGATGTTTGCGTAATATGCGATAAGGCAAAGCTGGATAAAGGAGGTTGTATAGGTGCTCCTGATATTGTGGTAGAAATACTATCGCCGGGTAACAACCAAAAAGAACTTCGTAATAAATATGAAGTTTATGAAGAATCGGGTGTGCTGGAGTACTGGATCATCTCCCCGCAGGATAAAACTTTTATGAAGTATATATTAACGGATAAGCAATATCAGCCAACCAAACTCATGACCATTGGCGACACGATAATTACCCCTATCCTCCCAGGATTTGAATTGGATCTTGAAATAGTATTTGCGGGAATATAGTACTTCATAGATAATGGTTCATAGGGGCTTCATTCTCCTGCTATGAACTATCATCTATCAACTATGAACCGCCCTAAAACCGTATCTTAAAATCTTCCTTCACCCTGCCACCTTTAAAAAACACCAAGCCTATCCAAAATAGGTCCACCGTTACGGTTACTTGCGGGTTGGCCTTTATTTGTGCCCAGGCTTGTTTCATGCCTTCGCTCCAGTAGATATCATCGAAGATAAGCATAGTATCTTCGTGCACCTTGGGCAGGCATTGTTCAAAGTAGTTTAGAGTAGCTACGCGTTGGTGGTTACCGTCTATATATACCACATCCAGTTTATCCAGCTTACTTAATACGCCACTAAGGGTATCATCAAAATTACCAGTAATCAAGTTCACATCACGGATACCTGCACTATCGAACACCTCTTTGGCTACGCCTGCGGTTTGCGGACAGCCTTCCATGGTGTACAGTTTAGCATCGGGTGCGGCCTCATGCAGGTATAGCGTGGTTATGCCCAGGCAGGTGCCCAACTCTACAATGCTTTTTGGTTTGGCAAAGGCCGTGAGGCGGTAAAGCAGTTGCGCCAGTTTTGGCGATTTGAGCGCATTGATGGTAATATCGCTTATCTTCTTCTCGCGGTTCTTGTTCAGGTGCGAACCGGCGCCAAGGTCGGTTACGGTAATTACGCGATCGTCTATCAACAGGTTATCACGTTCTCTTTCAATTTTATCGTAGGCGTGCTTGGGCTTGTAGTCGTATATCACTTCGTCGACCAGTTTGTATACAAACGGCGAATGCAAACCATGACGGTTTTTTGACGTGAAACGATGAAACAAGAAATCTTTAGTGAACGTTAACTTAGACATTGGTTTATATTGCTGTAAAAGTATATAAACTTTAGTATTTTAGTGCATAGCAATATGATAGACCCTAAAGAACTCAACTCTCTTATACGATTGCTCGACGACCCTGATACGGAGATATTTACTCACGTACACCAAAAATTACTGTCGTACGGACCCGAAGCTATCGAATACCTCGAGAATGCTTTTACGGAAGCTTTCGACCCGATACAGCAGGAACGCATTGCCAATTTGGTGCACGAGATACAGTTCGGCATGGTAAAAAACGACCTCAGGCTTTGGTTCCAGGGGGGCGCGTTCGATCTGCTGCAAGGCATCCTCATCATTAACCGATACCAATACCCCGACCTTGACGAGCAAAAGGTGATCAACCAGATCGAAGCCATTAAACGCGATATATGGCTGCAAATGAATAACGAGGGCAGCCCGGTGGAGCAGGTAAAACTCATCAACCATATTTTTTATAGTATACACGGCTTTAGCGGCAACACCGCCAATCACCGCGACCCGCAGAACAGTTACATTAGCCAGGTGCTGGAATCTAAAAAGGGCAACCAAATATCGCTTGCTATTATCTATTCCATCATTGCCCAAAAGCTTGATATACCTGTTTACGGTGTAAACCTGCCCCAGCATTTTATTTTAGCCTATTTGGATGAGAGCCGCGAAACCGAGTTTGAAGGCGGTATACTGTTTTACATCAATGCCTTTAACAAAGGCTTCATTTTTGGCCGCAGGGATGTAGATATGTTCCTAAAGCAGCTTAACCTGAAATACGACAAGCAATTTTACGAGCCATGCTCTAACGCCGATATCATCCGCCGCGTGCTGCGCAACCTCATCAGCGCGTATGAACACGCCGGCGCATCTGCTAAGGTAGATGAGTTAAATGAGTTGTTACAAATACTTGAAGCCCCGGCCCCCTAACCCCCTGAAGGGGGAACCGAAATTCAATTACGCGAATCAAAAGTTCCCCCTTCAGGGGGCGGAGGGGGCTTCGTCCCAACTATTAGCGGTTTCATCCCATTCTCTTTGCCTGCTTTATTGCCGGGGGTATCTTGCGGCATAATTTAACACCTGCATGATCACTCTTGTAAAAAAACCTATCGACCTAAAGAAGATCGAATATTGGGCATCGGGCACCATCTACGCCTTTATTTTATTGCTGATGCTTACCCGCGTTGCCGGCAGCAACGTAAACCCTGTATGGACACCCTACCGCTACCTTTATAACGAACTTCATCTGCACTACTCCTATTCTAAATACTATTTTTTCCCCATGGTGGCGCGGTACAGCCTGTACTACTTCGCTTTCCTGCTGTGGAATTTTGTGATCATCCCCTCGCTGGTAGAAAGGCGGCGTACCGTGTTGATGATCGTACTGGCGGTGGCACTATTCGGGGCGATATGGCTGTTCTGCGGCATTACCGATACCTGGCTTAAGGGCTATCTGTTTTACAACCACACGCCCGGTTACGTGTACAACATTGTTTTTAAAACCAATTTGATATACGCCATTTGGGTGATGATGATGCTGACGCTGTACAGCGTAATAAAACACGTGGCCAACTACCTGTTGGATAATACCGACCGTATACAATCGGAATATAAGGTGCTCACCCGCGACAGCATCATAGCGCTAATTGTGTGGATGATATTGGTTTTCGGCTTATTACTGAATGATGCCAATATCGATATCATTGCCATGTTCTTCGTTATCCCCCCTATTGCCATTGGCGTGCATGGCTTATCCACTTACAGCCTTATCCCCACTACGCTTGCCGATAACAAACGCTTTTTCACCTATTGGATAAAGGTGCTATTTGTAACGGCTGCGGCATCTATTCCCGCCGGTTTTATTATGGCAATGGCATTGCGCAGGCCCGAGGCTGTTTTTGTTATACTGGGCTTTAATGCCGGGGTGCAACTGATAGCCATAGCGCCTTTCTCGTGGATAACCTACAAACGCCGCATGGCCGGCAAAGCCGAGATACTGAACCTAAAAACCGCGCTGGGTACTTCTACCGCCAGCCTCGATTTCCTGCGCTCGCAAATAAACCCACACTTTTTGTTCAATGCCCTGAATACGCTTTATGGCACAGCCCTGCAAGAGAACGCCGACCGCACCGGCGAAGGCATACAGCGCCTGGGCGACATGATGCGCTTTATGCTGCAGGAGAACGTGCACGATAAGATACTACTCACCCGCGAGATAGATTACCTGAATAACTACATTGCCCTGCAAAAACTGCGCACCCAAACCTCACCCGATATTGTGATAGATACCAATATTGAGGACCATATCCTCGGCTTGCAAATTGCGCCGATGCTGCTGATACCTTTTATTGAAAATGCGTTTAAACACGGCATCAGCCTGCGCGAACCATCGCACATTAAAATAACCCTGCAAACCAAAGATGATAAGCTTTACTTTGATGTGCACAACAGCATACACATACGCCCCGATAACGATCCCGAAAAAGGTAAGAGCGGCATCGGGCTGGAGAATGTGAAACAACGCCTCAAGCTGCTTTATAACAATAAGCATGAACTGATCATCCGCGAAAATGCCAGCGAATTTTTCATACATTTAACCATTAACCTGTCCTGATATTTTGATTACAGCAGTAGCTATAGACGACGAACCTTTGGCCCTTGGGGTGGTGCGCTCCCATGCGGCGAAGGTTCCGTTCGTTGATCTGAAAGCCGAATTTACCGATGCCTTTAAGGCGATGGAGTACCTGCAACACAACCCCATCGACCTGCTTTTCCTGGATATTAAAATGCCCGATATCTCGGGCATCGACTTGCTTACCTGCCTCAACAAAAAACCGCTGGTGATATTCACTACCGCCTACACCGAGCATGCGGTTACCAGTTTTGAACTGGATGCTGTGGACTACCTGCTGAAGCCTTTCTCGCTGGCCCGCTTCACCAAGGCATGCAATAAGGCTTACGAGCTTTACAATTTCCGTAATGTAAAGGAGGATAAAAAGGACTACCTTTTCCTGAAGACAGGCTATGAGCAGGTGAAAGTATTGTTTGATGATATATGCTATCTGGAAGCCACCGGCAACTACGTAAACTTTGAGTTGAAGGACAAACAGGTACTCACCCGCATGACCATCTCCGAAGTAGAAGGCCTGTTACCTGCCGATAAGTTCATCCGCATACACCGCTCGTTTATTGCGGCTGTAAACAAGGTAGAGAAAATAGAGCGGCACCAGTTGGTGGTTAATGGGGCGGTGTTGCCTGTAGGAAGCTCCTATTATCAGAATTTAGGGTTGGTAAAGTAGTAAGCTTCAGCCCCCTAACCCCCTGAAGGGGGAACCGAAGTTTAAGCGCCTTTAACAGGCCAAGTGGCAGCAAAGAGGGTTAACATAACTTAACACATTTCGAAAAATATATTTTACAAAAAACTAACTATCAGCACTTTATAAAATATTCAAGATTAGTTATGTTAACCTAAAATCACACATGATGAGGTCATGTGCTGCCGCGATTTTAGCGAAGCGTAACTCGTGGTAAAGCACGAGTTAAGCTTCCAGCTTAAAGTCGTAAAGGGGCAGCTCAAATTCCCCTCTTGAGAGGGGGCGGGAAGGAAAGAGCGGTGGCTGGGGTGTGTTAGTCCGCTTTGCAATGCCACTAACACACCCCTAACCCCTCTCAAGAGGGGAACCATAGTTTGCGAATACCCTACTTCTTCAACCACTCATTCTGTTCCATCCAGGCTTGTGCCCAATCGAACCATTTCTCTTTGGTGGTAGAGTTTGGCATTCCAAAGCCGTGGCCGCCGGCCTGGAAAAAGTGCATTTCGGTTTTTACTTTGTTTGCCAGTAGTGCTTCGTACATCATCATGGCGTTTTCTATAGGCACTACGGTGTCATCCTCCGCGTGTATTATAAATGCCGGTGGGGTGTTCGGCTTTACCTGTTTTTCGTTGGAGTAAAGGTCTACCAACTCCTGCGATGGGTTTTTACCAATAAGGTTTTCTTTAGAGCCCGAGTGCGTTTTTTCACCGAAAGTGATCACCGGGTATATCAGCATCATAAAATCGGGACGAAGGCTGGTACCTTCTTTATTGTCGATAACCGCTTTCTCGAAATGTGTACCCAGCGTTGACGCCAAGTGCCCGCCGGCCGAGAAGCCAATGATACCAATGCGGTTTGCGTCGATATTCCATTTGGCAGCACCCTGCCTTACAATTTGTACAGCACGCTGTGCATCCTGCAAAGGGCCAATGGTTTTATCAACCATAATACTATCGCTGGGCAGGCGGTATTTTACTAAAAAGGCAGTAACACCAATATTGCTGAAAGCCTTGGCAATATCCATCCCCTCGTGCGCATTGGCCAAACCGACATACCCCCCACCCGGGAAAACAATAATAGCCGAACCATTGGCAGTACCGGCGGCAGGCAGGTAAGGCGTAATGGTAGGCACGCTTACTTTGCTTATCCAGTTAGTGGAGTTGGTTACTTCCTTATACGTGGCCGGCGTAGGCTTGGAGTTTGGTACACCTTTAGGATATAAAGGCATAGTTTTTTCCTGGCTGTGAGCGGCAAAGGTAGCGGTGGTAAGCATGAGGGCGGTTAGAATATTTTTCATTATAGGTTACGACATTGATTTCCGCAAGTTACAAATCCATAAACAAAAAACGACGCTGTTGTGCAGCATCGTTTTTTGTTTTAGTCTAAAAGGTTTGTCATGCTGAGGGACGAAGCATCTATTCGCCGATTTGCATCTCCGCTAATGTATGGCCGCTAACAGATCCTTCGCTTTCGCTCAGGATGACAAAAAAGGGAAGATCCTTTTACCCCTTCGGCCCGCCAAATTCCATCAGGTAGGCCTTCAGGAAATCGTTCAGGTCGCCATCTAATACGGCGGCGGCGTTGGAGGTTTCGTGGTCGGTGCGCAGGTCCTTCACCAGTTTGTATGGATGCAGCACATAATTGCGTATCTGCGAGCCCCATTCGATCTTCTTTTTGCTGCCTTCTACCGCGCTTGATGCCTCGGCACGTTTGCGCATCTCTATCTCATACAACTGCGATTTCAGCAAGCGGATGGCGTTCTCTTTGTTCTGCAATTGCGAACGCGATTCCTGGTTCTTGATGATAATGCCTGATGGCTTGTGGTACAAACGCACCGCAGTTTCTACCTTGTTCACGTTTTGGCCGCCGGCACCACCCGCGCGGAAGGTTTCAAATTCTATATCTGCATCCTTCACCTCTATCTCAATGGTATCATCAACCAATGGGTATACGTACACCGAAGCGAACGAGGTGTGGCGTTTGGCATTGGCATCAAAAGGCGATACGCGCACTAAGCGGTGTACACCATTTTCTCCTTTGAGGTAGCCGTAAGCAAAATCGCCTTCCAGCTGCAGCGTAACGGTTTTTACACCGGCCACATCACCGGCCTGGTAATCCTGCTCGGTTACTTTGTAGCCGTTCTTTTCGCCCCACATAATGTACATACGCATCAGCATACCGGCCCAATCGCAGCTTTCGGTACCGCCCGCACCGGCAGTTATCTGCAATACAGCGTTAAACTGGTCTTCCTCGGCGCTGAGCATGTTTTTAAACTCAAGCTCCTCTACCGTAGTTACAGCAGCATTATATTGCTCCTGCATTTCGGCCTCGGTGGCATCGCCCCCCTGGTAAAACTCAAACAATACGCCCGTATCATCAACTACCGATACTACTTTTTGGAAAGCGTCGGTCCATACTTTTTTTGCTTTGATAGAAGCCAGTACTTTCTCGGCCTCTTTAGGATGGTCCCAAAAATTAGGGCCGAGGGTTATATCTGTTTCTTTTTGCATCGCATCGAGTTTGGTATCGATGTCAAAGATGCCTCCTCAGGGAAGCTGTTCTATCCCTTAGATCCTGGATGTTTTCCTTAGTCATGAAAGCAAAGATAGGGGAAAGTTGGAGAATAATACCCTTATTGCTATAGTTCATTATTTAACCACGGAGGACACAGAGGTTACGCGGAGTTTCGCAGAGAACTTTGCAAACTGGTTAGAGAGCTTATGTGGTGGCTACTTATTTTCTTTGGCGGCTTAGCCCAACTCATGAGTAATTTATCCGTAATATAGGCTCTGTGAACCTCCGTGTAACCACTGCGTACTCTGCGGTAAAAAAACGCTTCGCCATCTCCGATCCTTCCCCCAAAAAAAAGCCCGCATCGACTAAACGACGCAGGCTTAAAAGTATAAGAGTTTTGGTTTTGTTACGCTATTTTAAGCTGGGCTATCAGTAAGCCCATATCGGCAACCTGGCCGCTTATTTTCGACAGGAGCGTAGTTAGTGCAAATTCTTTATTCTGTTCGGTTTTGCTTTGGCGGATGAGTTCCTGCATTACCGGGCGTATTAGTTCGTTGGATATTTGTTTGGCCTGTACCGATGGTATATCGTAGTATTTATCAAGCTTAATGGCAAATTTATTAACGGCACTATTGATAAGCGGATTATCATACACACCCGAAAGCTGAAAATACTTCACCAGGTCTTTTAATTTGCCACTCTCTAACTGCGACTTTATCACCTCGATGATCGAACTCGTCGCATCATTTATTACTGCAGCATGAAACTTTGGAGCAATTAAGGGGTTGTTAATAACAGCCGTCCCGGCGTTATTTTCAACAAGTGAATAGAGTTTTTCAAACATAATGGCAAATTTGTTAGCGTATTGATAATTTAATTACAAAAAACCGTTTTGGTTATCAACCAAACAAATATATTCATAAAAGTTTTACGATTTATGAATTATTTCACATTTATGTTAAAAATATGACAATTTTAATCGTGTAACTCAAACACTAAGTCTAAATTGTCAAAACGACACTAAATCACACGGTTATGCCATAATTTACTTTTTTGTGCGCGCCCCTCAATTTACTTACTACTTTTACCAAAAAATATCCCAATTTATGCTACCTACTACCGATTTTACCGCCACCCAGGCTTACAAGTATTTAGCCGACCATTACATCAACATTGCGCCGAAGCACCTCAAATCGTTTTTCGATAGTGATGCCGCACGTTTCGAAAAATTTTCGCAGCAGTTTGAAGATATACTGGTTGATTACTCGAAGAACCGCATAGACGAAGAAACGCTGGCCTTGCTGATACAATTGGCACGCGAATGCGGTGTAGGCGAAGCCATTAAGGCCATGTTTGCCGGCGAGCGCATCAACGTTACCGAGAACCGCCCTGTTTTGCACGTGGCCCTGCGTAATCGCAGCAACTCGCCAATTTTGGTTGACGGGCAGGATGTAATGCCCGACGTGAACCGCGTACTGGCACAAATGAAAGATTTTAGCGAAGCCATCATCAGTGGCAGCTGGACCGGCTACACCGGCAAAGCCATTACCGATGTGGTGAATATAGGCATAGGCGGCTCGGACCTGGGCCCCGTAATGGTTACCGAAGCGTTAAAGGCTTACAAAAACCACCTTACCCTGCACTTTGTATCTAACGTTGACGGTACACATATTGCCGAAACGCTGAAAACCGTTAACCCGGAAACTACGCTGTTCCTGATAGCCTCAAAAACCTTTACCACGCAGGAAACTATGGGTAACGCCCATACCGCGCGCGATTGGTTTATTGCCGCCGGTGCTAAGGAAGAAGATGTGGCTAAGCATTTTGCCGCACTATCAACCAATAGCGAAGGGGTTTCAAAATTTGGTATCGATACCAAAAACATGTTCGAGTTTTGGGATTGGGTTGGAGGCCGTTACTCGCTTTGGAGCGCCATTGGCCTATCCATAAGCCTGAGCATTGGCTTTGATAATTTTGTAGAACTGCTGGAAGGCGCACATGCTATGGATAACCATTTTCAGTCGACAGAGCTGGAAGAGAACATCCCTGCACTGCTGGCACTGATAGGCGTATGGTATAATAACTTCTTCGAATCGGAAACGCAGGCTATTTTGCCTTACGACCAATACATGCACCGCTTTGCTGCCTATTTCCAACAAGGCGATATGGAAAGCAACGGTAAATACGTTGGCCGCGACGGCAAACCGGTAGACCACTCAACCGGCCCCATCATCTGGGGCGAACCCGGCACCAACGGGCAGCACGCCTTCTATCAACTGATACATCAGGGCACTAAACTGATTCCTTGCGATTTTATAGCACCTGCGCAATCGCACAACCCAATAGGCGAGCACCACCCTATGCTGCTTTCTAACTTCTTCGCACAAACCGAAGCGTTAATGAACGGCAAAACCGAGGAAGTAGTAATTGATGAATTGAAAAAGGCAGGCAAATCAGAAGAAGAAATTGCTAAGATAGCGCCATTTAAAGTTTTTGAGGGCAACCGCCCAACCAACTCTATTTTGGTTAAGAAGATCACCCCGCGCAGCCTGGGTTCGCTGATTGCCATGTACGAGCATAAAATATTTGTACAAGGCATCATCTGGAACATCTACAGCTTTGACCAATGGGGCGTTGAGCTGGGCAAACAATTGGCCGGCAAAATATTACCCGAACTAAAAGGCGACGAGCAAATCACCTCGCACGACGGTTCTACCAACGGGCTGATCAATCAGTATAAAGCCTGGAGGTAAATTCAGTTGGCAGTTTACAGTGGGCGGTTTGCAGTTACAAATGGTAATTGCAAACCGCCCATTTATTTTAACTCCCCCCGACATACTTCCAACTAAGAACGAGCTACCGCGAACTGTATACTGCCTACTGCGAACTGCCCACTGCAAACCGCCAACTGCTAACTGGGATCTTCCGGCCTACGGTAATTATAGGGTTTATCGTAGGCATCGTCCACACCTTGATAGGGCTCCACTTTAGGGTCGCCACCGTATTGGTTGTTGCCCGCCATACCGGGTTGGAATAACAGCCAAAGATTATATAAGGGCACCAACTGCCACCAGCCGCTTTTATTAACATCGTGCATGCGTTTGGTACCCTGCGCAATAGCGAACCACAGCATAGGGACCACCAATATCATGGCTAACGGGCCACCACCGCGGCCTTCGCCCATGCCCCATATAAAATAGTAAACAAACAAGTAGGCAACGCAGCTAACAAAGTATTCGGCACGCCTGATGCGGCCTTTAAACGATAAGGGATTCTTACGCATGGTGGTAATTAGGAGCCCTAATTTACAACATTTTAATACGCAATCAATACTTTGAATTTGTTGGGCCGGTAGGGCCAAAATGATTTTTAGAACCCGGTGGGTTACCCGGGTAAAACGGCCAGTTGTTGCCTTTGGGGTTTTCGCCATAACGGTTGGGCCCGGTTTCGCCATCTGCCAGCAACATCCAAAAAGAATAGAAGGGAATTATTTGGAACCAGCCGCTGTTGCCCAGATCGTGGCAGCGCTTGGCCCCTTGTGCAAGCCTGAACCAAAACAAAGGCAATAGCGCCACCATGTATATATCATGGTTATGCGAGGCCTGTGCTATCACCCATATCAAAATCACGCCGTATATAAGCAGGCTGTAGCCGTACTCTTTCCGCCGGATGCGCCCGAAAAATACAAATGGATTATTGAACATCGCGATATAAAAAGGTTTGCCTAAATTATAAAAAGCCGCTTACTTACGCAAGCAGGTTGTATAGGCCATCAACACTACCCCCGTTTCAAAGGCTTCCTGCCCTACCAACCTTAACTTTTGTGAACCGCCGAACAGTGGTTTGCCGCCATCAACCACTACCGGGTGTACCCACAGGCGGTACTCATCTATCAGCCCGTGTTTATCAAGCGCTTTTACAAGCCTGCCACTGCCATAAACCAAAATATCTTTACCATCGCCCTGCTTCAAGGCCTTTATTTCGCCTGCTAAAGTTTTTTGGGCAAGGCGGCTATTTTGCCAGCGGGTTGTGTGCAACGTTTTAGAGAATACCACCTTGTTGCAGTTGTTCATCATATCAACCAGGTCATCATCGCGGCGCGAGCCAAAAACATTATTTGCTTTGGCCACCCAATAGCTCGCCATGGCCTCGTAGGTTTTCCGCCCGAACAATAGAGTATCCGCCCGGCTAAGCTGCAAGGCGGTGGCACGGGCCATATCTTCGCCCCAAAGGTTGTAATGCCAGTCGAGCTCGCCATTAGGACCCGCCATACAACCGTTAAGGGTGACGTTCATTGATACTATTAGTTTACGCATTATCACTTATTTACATCCTACATATTTAGGGCTTCACAACATCAAAGGTAGGCTATGCCCTTGCCCGGCTCGGGGTGCATACAGGACTTTTTAGGGGCGGTTAGCGACTTTAGCGCCCGCAGCATTTTATTTGTATTGGCCGAGTATGTATCTTTAACCAAACCAATAGCCCTTTAAAATGAAGCATGTATCTATACTGATAACCAACGAAGCCGTTTTAGCCAGCATAGCCGACCCGCGTATTATGTTTACCGGCGTGAACGATTTTTTGGAGGCTGCAGGCAGGCCGCCACTGTTTAAAGTACAACTAATAGGGCTTGATAAAGAGGTGCGCCTGCACAGCGGGTTGTTCTCGGTACATACCGATGCTTTATTGAAAGATGTAACCAAAACCGACCTGGTGATCATCCCCGCTATGGGTGGGGATATGGCAACCGCTATAAAACGTAACGAAGAGTTTTTACCCTGGATAATACAGCAATACCAGCGCGGTGCCGAAGTGGCCAGCCTTTGCATTGGCGCATTTTTGTTGGCTGCTACCGGTTTGCTTGATGGAAAAGAATGCAGCAGCCACTGGCGCTTTGCCGAACTATTCCGGGCTATGTTCCCGAAGGTGACATTGGTTGACGACCGCATTGTTACCGAGCAGCAGGGCCTTTACAGCAGCGGCGGGGCAACATCGTACTGGAACCTGTTGCTTTACCTGGTAGAGAAACACGCAGGGCGTGATATGAGCATTATGGCCTCGAAAATGTTCGCGCTGGAGATAGACCGAAAGAGCCAGTCGCCCTTTATTATGTTTAACGGGCAAAAAACACACGAGGATGAACCCATAAAAAAAGCGCAGGAGTTTATAGAGGCCAATATTGCCGAACGTATTTCGGTAGAACAATTAGCCGATAAATATGCTATTGGCAAGCGCCATTTCGAGCGCCGATTTAAAAAGGCCACCAATAATACGCCGGTAGAATATATTCAGCGCGTAAAAATAGAGGCAGCCAAAAAGCACCTCGAGAGCAGCCGAAAGAACGTTAACGAGGTAATGTACGATGTTGGCTACTCTGATACCAAAGCCTTCCGTACGGTGTTCAAAAAGATAACCGGGCTATCGCCTATAGAGTACCGCAACAAGTATAATAAGGTTGCATAAATAATGCTGCAATACTTGCACAATATTCCTGCTGCCACCTTACAGCGGCTTATTTTGTTATTCCTGCTGGTTTTAGGGTAAACAAATCGTTTGTTAAAAACAACTTATAAACAGATATTTACTGCGAACCTTTATTTAAGTATTTTGTATACTTAAACTAACACACGCATAAATAATTTGAAGGCTTTATTTACCAAATATCCCGTTGCCGGGTTTATTGGGCTCACGTTTCTCATTTCGCTGGGCATGGGTTTCCCTTTAAAGCTTTTTGTGCTGAACCCGGTGTTCTTTGGATCCGAAATCGGGATCAATTATATTTCTAAAATACTCGTAGTTTTCGGCCCGGCCATTGCTGCAGTAACGGTTACAGCAATTACCGGAGGCGGCGAAGGCGTGTTGGCCCTGCTTAAAAAACTAAAACCCGATACCGAGCATATCATTTGGTGGGTAGGCTTACCCTTTGCATGTATGGGCATTACCATAACAGCTTTTGTAATTGGCGGCTTTACGCTGGAACAATTGGTTGTGGCCATGACGGACGTTAGCCCCTTGTTACTGATGGCGCACATTTTTGCATCGATGCTGATGATAGGGCTCGGCGAAGAGATAGGCTGGCGGGGCTGGCTATTACCCAAACTTTCGCATGGGCGGCCAATAGGGCTGGCCACCCTAATGGTTTTTACAACCTGGGCGCTTTGGCACTTCCCTATATTTTTCAGTGGCTACCGTACAGCTATCCCATTTATTGTTATGGTATCGGCGCTATCGGTGTTGTTCACCTGGTTATGGTACCGTACAGATGGTAATCTGTTCGTGATGGTTATTGCACATGCTTCGGTTGATTTCCCTTATGCGTTTTTTGATGAGCGGGTAGGCAAGAAACATTTACCCGAAGTATTGAATGCCTGGATAGCGCTGGCCATTATTTATTTGGTTATTGCCGCAGCTATATACTACGCCACAAAAGAATGGTGGGCAACGGATATCACCGCCAAGCCAGAAGCGCCCGCCGATCCGCTGGAGGATATGGATAAGTCGAATAGTTTTATGTAATTCCCTACACCCTCCTCTCCGATGTCATCCTATGTTTGCTTATAGGAAAAAGTTAAGTGTTTAGAGTAAATTTAAAGTAGAAGAAAAAGGGTAAAGAGAAAGATCACGAGTTGTCATTGGCTGTAGGAAGCCGTTCGAAATGCAGATCACTTTACCCCTTTGCTTACAAGCTTGAACAGTTCATTAGGCCACAAGAGCCTGTATGTAGGATTGATAAGCAGTAAAGCAGGTTCTTCTACAGTATTTATCTCAAAACAAAGTTATGGAAACTCATGCAAATTACATTGGTGTAGACATTTCAAAAGCGTCCTTTGACGTATCAGCCGGCCGACGCCATTATCAGTTCAGCAACGAAACTACAGGCTTCGACGGCTTCTTAAAGCTATTGGATACAGATAGCCATATCGTGATGGAAGCATCCGGCCCATATTATTTAAGGCTTGCTTGCTTCCTGCATACGAAGGGCATTAAGGTAAGTGTGGTAAATCCTTTGGTGATTCGCCGCTACAGCCAAATGCGTATGTCCCGGGCTAAAACAGATAAGAAAGACGCACTCCTGATCGCAGAGTATGGTGCCATGGCTAAGCCGGAGCAATGGGCCCCACCACAGCAGCATGTGGTAGAATTACAGCAAACAGAAGCCATTTTATCAGGATTGAGCAAGCAGCATACTGTGTTAAGCAACCAGCTTGAAAGCTTTACAGCTACAGGAATGATGCAAAAAGCACTGAGGCAGACGATACAAAAAGAGCTATGCCACCTTAAACAACTTATATCACGGCTTTCAGCTAACATGGAAAAGATCGTTCTTGAACATTATGGGCAAATGCTATCAGGACTGAAAAGCATACCTGGCATTGGCAAAAAAACAGCGATAATGCTCATCCTGGTAAGCGGTGGTTTCGAGCGTTTCGGCGATTGCAGTAAATTAAGCTCTTACATTGGGACATGCCCGCGCCTGTTCGAATCGGGCAGCAGTGTAAAAGGCAGGCCAAGAATATGTAAAATGGGCATGTCTGCGATCAGGGCCTCATTGTATGTATGCTCATGGAGCGCAAAACGCTGCAATAAAGCCTGCCGGGAGCTTTATGAACGCTTGCTGGCAAAAGGAAAAGCCAAAAAAGTTGCTTTGATCGCAGTCGTAAATAAGTTGCTAAAGCAAGCTTTTGCAATAGCTAAAACTAACTCAACATATCAGGAAAATTATTCAAATATTATTTGCTTTTAAACACAGTTCATTTCGA
>NZ_MBTF01000035.1 GCF_002013915.1 Mucilaginibacter pedocola | reverse complement strand
ATCATGGAAAACAGAATTGCAGGAAAAGTCGTTGCGATCACAGGTGCGAGCAGCGGCATCGGGCAGGCTACAGCCGAAGTACTAGCCGCCATGGGCGCTAAAGTCGTTCTCGGCGCTCGAAGGGACGATCATTTAGAACGAATCGTTGAAAAAATTCAGCAGAACGGCGGTGAGGCAGCATTCTTGGCAGTGGATGTGACACGCCGGGAAGACCTGACAGGGCTAACCGAATTGGCGGTAAACAAGTTCGGCAAACTTGATGTTATGATCAATAATGCCGGGATAAGCCAGTTATATCCGATGGAAGACATTGATGTGGAAGGCTGGGAACAGATGATCGATGTCAACCTGAAAGGCACTTTGTATGGTATAGCAGCTGCAATGCCCATATTTAAAGAAGCGGGCTCAGGACATTTTATCAACGTGATCCCTACCGCTGGTATAACCATCGTTCCGGTCATGGGCGTATATGCCGGCACGAAGAATGCAGTGCGTACGATCAGCGAAGGCCTGCGTCAGGAATCTCAGGGACGCTGGCGCGTAACAGGTGTATCGCCAGGTTATGTGTCCACCGAATTTGCCGGTAAAATTAAGAATGATGCTTTACGGGCGAACATTCAGAAAAATGCTGAAAAAATGGCGATCCCGGCAGAGGCTATAGCCCGCGCGATCGCTTACGCTATTGACCAGCCGGACAATGTAGATGTCGGCGATATTGTGATCCGTCCGGCTGTGCAGAGTTAATTCAATAGCTTAACAAAACATGATTTGAACACTTTAAAGTTTGAAAATATCACCGATCTGATGAAAAGGCTGGGACTGGCTCCGCCGGCCCATCCCCTGATCAGCCTGGTCAATTACGACAAGGACACGATCAGCCTGCGCGATGCCGGGAACTGGTTCCTGCTGGATTTCTATAAGATAACGTTTAAAAGGGATTTTAACGGCAGCGTGAAGTACGGGCCGGGAACTTACGATTTTAAGGAAGGCGGAATGGCATTTTTAGCACCGGGCCAATCGGTGCAGATGCCGGGTGACCGAGAGGATTACCAGGGCTATGCGCTCTATTTCCATCCGTCGCTTTTGACGGGGCAGCCATTGGCTCAACACATTTACCAATATGGTTTTTTTGATTATACCGTAGCCGAATCCTTATACCTCTCTGATAAAGAGAAACAGACGGTGGAAATGGTCTTCCAGGCGATCGCTTCCGAGCTGGAGAACCAGATCGACCAATTCAGTGATAAGGTGCTGGTATCGCTACTAGAATTATTATTCGATCACAGCGACCGGTTCTATCACCGGCAGTTCCATACCCGCAAGAATCTGCACCATGAACTGATCACCCGGATGAATGACTGCCTGGAAAGCCACTTCGATGGCTCCTGTGCCACGGTCAATGGCCTGCCCTCGCCACAGGATATTGCTGCGCACCTTAATGTATCGCAGCGCTATTTGTCTGACATGCTCAGATCGCTCACCGGTAAGACGACCCAGCAGCATATCCATCTGGCGCTGATAGAAAAAGCAAAAATCCTATTGAATAGCACCGGTCTGACGACCGCTGAGATTGCCTATCAACTGGGCTTTGAGCACCCACAGTCCTTCCATAAATTATTCAAGCAGCGTACCCATATCACGCCGGTGCAGTTCCGGCGTGATATGCTAAACAAAAACTAAATACGTTTCTAAAGCATGCCTTCCTCTTTCGCCTGATGAATGGTCCTGACCGAAGCTTTGAATCCCAGGCTCCGAGCAAGTGAGGCATCGGCATGCAAATACCAGGGATCGGCCAGTGGTTCGGCTGTTGAAGGCATCGTTTCACCGGCAAGCTGCAGGATCTCGTAAAGTGTTGTCGGGACTTGCTCCCTATTCGGCCAGTTGTTTAACCAACTCCAGACCGATACCGCTGGTTCCCACGGTGATGAGTATAGTGCTGTTCTTTAAGTCCATATTCCTTTGCTTTTTGTTGAAGCAAAGTTCGGCTGCTGCCGGTTCCGGAATGTATCCAAAAGTCGCCGGGGTGTAGTGAAAACGGATGAATTCGTTACAGAAGCTGGCTGTTGTGAGCGTAGCGAACATCAGCCCACCGCACCGAGGCTTGCAGCGCAATGAAACCCGGCGCGGCAGCGCGTGGTGGAATGAAGCTGCGTGCCGCAGGTGCACATTTTCAAACTTCAAGCTGTCGTTCGAATTTGTCATAAACGCTCTGCCCTGTTTTCAATAGCTTTACAGCTAACTCATCCAAAGCATTGATAATTTCTTCATCAACCCCGTATTTGCTCACATATCGGGCATTGGTATAAGCTGAACGTAGTGCTTCAAACAGTTTGCTGCCCTCTTCCGTATCGAGCTGCAAAACATCTTTAAACTCTTCTGTGAACATTAATGTAATGCGCAGCATCCTGGGCAGGTTGTGTACGTTTAGCTTGTAGCCTAAAACCGCCTTGATCGCGCCTATAAAAATGCTCTCTACCGCCTGGTGTAAACTAAAGGCCGCGAGGTTATAATTCTTTACTTCTCTATAATACCTCGCTCCTCTCAGGAAATCATGCGCCTGCACATTCCATTTTGTAAAATCAAGCTGTGCTTTGGCTTTTACCTGCTCGGTAGTTAAAGTTGGCAGTTCCGGCATGACGAAATCTTCTGCTCTATAAACCACCGTTTTTGTGGTTAAAGCATCGATAAAGAAACGCCGTTCCGCTTGCAAAGCTTTCTTCAAACCGGATAGCTTGTGGGCGAAAATAAACACCTTCGCCATGGGCTTTAATTTATCTTCTATTTTATTGGCTATTTCATGCTCCTGCAGGGTTTCGTTGGACTTGACTAGTAGCAACAGGTAATAAGTAAACGGCTCCCGATGAGAATGCACATGTACAATAAGCTGAACCGTAGGCATCTCTTTTACAATTAAGCCAACTACTTTTTCTAATCCCAATGCTTCTGCCCAACTTACGGTGGCTGTTGGCTTCGGCGCAATACCCGGTGCAATTTCGGCGCGTGCTTTTTCAACTTTTAAGACCGGCTCTTTGCGGTTCCTTTGATAGATGAGCCATGCAGCGGCATAAAGGCGGCGCAGGTTATCGTATACTTTTATTACCTCAGCAGGGTCCATACGCTCATATGTATGGCGGATGAACAATGCTTCCTGGAACCATTCTTCCAAATGGTCGCGGTATTCCGGCAGCGAAAAGTCCTTAAATATTTTTTTGATGGCTATGAACGGATCGAGCAATTCCTCTTTTGACAAGTTTTTAGGGAATGACCGCCAAGCCGCCTTTTCATCTACTAATTGTTCTTCCAGTATTTTCTCGTGCTTCCAGGCAAATTCATACTCCAGCAAGAGCATATACATCGCCTCCAGTAAATTGAGGTTTATCTTGTAAGTAAACACCAAGTTTCCGGGACCGAACTTTTTATCGTCGTAATGCTCTTTGCCTATAGCATACTTACGCCATCTTTTCAATTGCTTCCGGTGCCCCTTAGGGAAATCAGCACTAAAGAAATCTACAAGCACACCAAAAGGGTTTTGTACCTCATCATGGCGCAAGGTTTTGGGATAATGGTCCCAAGGCGCATATTTACCGCAATACATTGTATTTGAATTACCGCCGCCCTCCATTGGCCGGCAACACAAAAGAATAGCAGCAAGCCCCCGTACCGAACCACAGCGCTTTGTACTTTACATTACGACGGTTGTTTTGTACTTTTACGTTTAACATCTACATTTGAACCATGGCTGAAGCATTACACATCGGAAGAAAGATCAGTAAACTCCGTGAACTACGCGGGATGAAGCAAGAAACTTTGGCATCAGAGCTGGGCATTAGCCAACAAGCAATCTCAAAAATTGAGCAAAGTGCCGAAGTGGAAGAAGATGCCTTGATAAAAATCGCCACGGCGCTTGGCGTAACCGTTGAGGGCTTAAAGCATTTTACTGAAGACTCAGTTTTTAATAACATCAATAATTTTCACGATAATTCAATCCAGAATAACTTCAATCCGATAGAAAAGGTAATAGAGCTTTATGAAAGGTTGTTGCAAAGCGAACGTGAAAAAGTAGAAATACTTAAGAACTCTAAATAACACCAAGCCCCAACGAAGGGGCTTTCTTGTTTTCATTCTTATCACGACGAAATTCCTATGGTAAAAGTATTTGTAGGCGGCTTCCCGCTCGACATGGAAGAAATGCAACTGGCTATGTTGTTCGCCCCTCATGGCGACATCAGCACCCTGAAAATCGTACGCGACAAGAAAACCCGTATATGTAAAGGCTACGCCTTTATTGAAATGGTTGACAGAGCCGGCGCGGAGAACGCCGTTGAAGCATTGGATGGAACTATGTTTGCAGGCAAAACATTAACAGTTAATATCAACGAAGAGCCGGCAGTTAAACCCAGTATCGCCTCTTCTTTTAATTCTTATGGGCGCCAGCCCGTTTACCAAAAGGTGCAACGTCTCGGTACGGAGGTCAAAAAGAAACGCCCGAGGCGGGTCATCTAATTGCCTCAACTATCAGATGCCTCTATCGTAGCCTTTCCCTTTCTTCTTTTTCCTGCGCTTCAGATCCTCAGGCACCGGCGCGATGTAAACATTACTGTCGCCTAAAAGCACATCGAGCAATCCTTTGCTATAACCCTCCTGTTTAATGTGGTTCGTTTTCGAATGTTCCATTATGGCTTCCACCCGCTTTCTCGCATCTGCTTTTTGCTCATAGCTGCCATTCTTCATCGCATTCGCATAACTGAAAGACTCTTTAATATTCCTATCGTAACCGAACATACTGTCGAACAAAGTTTCTGCCGACTGCTTAAAAGCTACCCTGTCGAACTGCCCTACCTTTTGGCTGTGTGCAGCGTTTGTTCCTTTAGAGTTATTCAGCGGGCTTAGCTTGATACTATTGCTTGCATCCTTCCTACTAACGATGACCTGCACATGCATTTGTTCGCCAGGCTTCTTATCACCTCTTCTTGCTAAGCCTTTCCGCACTTCCAAATCTTTGTAAGTGTAGTAACGGTTATTTTCCAGTTTGCCGAAGTAAACCAAATCCTGGTTGCTTTCAATGCCATTCCGCTTAAAGTTTTTGGCATAACTATCCATCACCTTATTGACGTAATCCTTCAGGTATTCTTTAGCCTTTTCCTCACCATACTTCGCTTTGAGGAAAAGCAGTTCCTTAGTGCTCGGGCTGATATTAACCAAAAAGAATTTAGCTTCGTCCTTCGATAACTTGGCAACATTGTTATCGATGGTTTGCCTCACTTCATAAGGCTGGATTTTCCGGCAGCTTGGATTGAACCAGTATTCCGGCAGCGCCGGGGTTCTCCCCTGCTCCACTTTCTCCCTGTTCTCCTTTTCGAGGTAGGCTACCAGCTGGCTGCTGCTGCCTTTGTTATTGCCTGTCTCGCTTTTGCTGATATTGATATGCATAGCCCATTTGTTAGATCGTTATATTTCTATATTGATAGAGTGCTATAACTCTATATTGCTATAATGTTATAATGCTACATTCCTATAATGCTATATGGTTAGATTGCTATATTGATAGAAATGTAGAACTATAGCTTTCTATCATGTTTACAAGTTATTCAGTTGCTGCCTCACGTTTTGGATAAGCGCATCCTTATCTACCTGCCTGCTCATCATACCCATCTGTTCACGGGCATTGATATAGAACTCAAGGATAGCAGAGAATTTTGTTTTAAGCAGCTTCTTTTCATACTGGCTGCTATCAAGCCTTTTCAGGAAATCCCCCATCTTTCCAATGTGGCTTGCCTGCTCTTGTAAGGTTGCTTTCTGTTCTTCATTGTGCTTAATGATGTGCTGGTTAAAAGCAGCGATGACCTGCATCTGGCTGGCAATCATCCGCTCGGTATCTTTCTTTACCGGTATCAATAACTCCTGTTCCTGCGTCTTGATAAAAGCAACAATATTATCTGTTTTCCTATTAATGGCATTCTTCAGCAACTCATCATTGAGGTCCCTCGGGTCTTTCTTGCTCTTATAGAAATAATCTACCATATGCAGGAAGAAAGCCAGTTTCGTCAGCCCGCTCTTGTTGGCAATAGCCGTCAGCTTCTCATCCGTTTTTACCGGAAACCTTATGGTTTTCACATTCTCATCTTTCGCTGGTTTCATTAGAATAATTTGCTGGCGTATACTCATCGGTATACCGTTTTCATTTATTCAAACTCATAGCGGGGGTAAAGTATACCGCAGGTATACGGGAATCTGCGTTGCCCCGCAGGGCGAGCGGAAAAAGTCGGGTGTGCCCGACTTCCGCTCGCTCCCCCGCTTTCCGTGGGACGGCGCAGCGTAGCTGCGCCCATTCGCCGCCTTGTTATAAGGCTATGCAGGAGCAGCGCTCCCGCGCTGCACGGATACATTGCTACATTGATACTGTTTATTCCCCTGCCTCCCATCCGGCAGGCCAGTGTACCTGGCTGCCGAGCTTGGGGTGGTACGATGGCTGGTAACGGATATA
Source organism: Mucilaginibacter pedocola (assembly GCF_002013915.1). GTDB lineage: Bacteria > Bacteroidota > Bacteroidia > Sphingobacteriales > Sphingobacteriaceae > Mucilaginibacter > Mucilaginibacter pedocola. The sequence goes on along the minus strand of NZ_MBTF01000035.1, from coordinate 482,769 downwards.
GCCATACGCATCCAGTTCCCTGATGCATTTATGGTAGGTAGCAATAGATGCTATTTTGCTGTAGCCCATCAGCCCCTTCCGCGTTACCGCGAAAGGGCTGGTGAACCCATTCCTTTGCCAATGGACAAATAAGCCCGTGAACAGGCTGATATGCGTAGCATTCAGCCGTTCGTCTTTAGCCATCCTGCGCAGCAGCTTGCCGTAGCCGGCAAGCCCTGCTGATGTTGTTGTAGTTGGTACGCTGCCTCTTGCTTTCATTGCAGGCCTCCTTCCAGCAGCTTGTCGATATCGTCCTGCTTGTAGTAGATAAGGCTACCTATACGGGTAAAACTTAGTGTCCCATTGATGCGCAGGTTTTGTAATGTGCCCGGCGATATCTTTAGCAGTTTCCTGACCTCATTGCTCTTTAGCCATTTCTTTGATGCCCCCTGCCCTTCCATGGGCACCAGCTTTTTAATTGCGGCGAGCAGCCTGCTCTCTAATTCCTGCAGGTCTTCTTTGGTTACCAGTTCCACATTCATCTTTCCCTCCTTTTGTTAGTTCTAATAATAGCCTGTTCAGTTGCGGCACAGAACAATGCTGCCTGAACAGTATGGAGGCAAATGTGAAGGCAAAAAGGGCGGAATGGATGACCTTTGGAGGCGTTTGGTCACGGATAGTAAGCGGGTTTTACTTCTTACTATTAGGAATTATTTTAAAAAGCTTACTTTCTTCGGTTATGAAGGTATATCCGGAAGACTTTTCATTTTTGTCAGCCGGGAAATATCTTTTTGCGGTGTCCTTGGCAATAAGTTTGTCCCCATGCATAAAATATTTGGCTATCATTTTATACCAGGGGCTTTGCGCTTGCGAACTGACCAACTTTGTATTGCCTGTTGTTAAGCTTTGAAGTTGATTCATCAAATCCATAAAGGGAGCAATGTACCCATTCGTAATAACTATCTTTTCATTGGCATCGAATTCTTTCGCTTGCTTTAATTGGGCTTGCAACTCTTCGATTTGTTATTTTAGCTCCTCGATTAGTTTATCCTTTTCTCCTATGACCGATTCCAAAGGCTCCACTGTATGCCACTGGTCTATGGTTTTCAGGAATGCTAAAAAGGATTCCAGCTTTCGGGTTTGTTCTAACCCTGACGCATATTTCGAAGAGAACGGGTCTTGCCGTTTAAAATGGCGGATGCGGTTAATAACAGCATCATAAACATGGTTGAAGAAAGCCTCTTCTTTTCCATGCTTGGCTTTGACGTAAAAGTCAAGTTGGTAATGGTAAAAATGTTTGTATTCTATTGCTTCGAGTTTGTAAACTTTCAACAGGAAAAAGTTATCCTCTAATTTTCTATTACTTAAAAACGGTCTGCCGATATCATACTGATGAGGGGAAAAATCGAATGGGTTGCGGAATTTGAAATAATGGTTTTGTATCGGCATGGCTATTCGCGTTTATTGAATAACAACGGGAGTGGGAATATGGTTTAAATGATTGTAGCGCTATAAAAATCGAGAGGTTTTATCGTCCTTTTATCTGCCGTTATCGAGTGAAATAACAGTTCACCTCCCTGTATGAAAAACTTTTCGAAAACTTTGGAAACGTAAATTTTATTGAACCATAGATTGTACCATTAATCGACTATCTCTGCGATAATAAATAGTTATCTGTTGTTTAAAACGAACTGATTTACTTCTGAGTGTGAAATGAGGACAATTAAATTCAAAAACAGTTAATACCGAGATAGGATGCACGTCCACACGATTTACCTCATCGACCTGCAAAGCTTGGACGAAAGGTGCGTCAACATTAAAAAAGCGGGCCAGCGCGTGATAGATACGACCACCGATGACCAGCAGATGATTTGTGATGTTAACGGCCCGGATACCGACGCTGTATTACAGCAAGTGATTCACAGCAACAGCTTTACCAAACGCTATAGCAGGCAAACTGACAGCCTTCAGGATTTGTCGCACACCATACCGGAAGCCGATGAACTGCGCGTCGTCAGGCAGCCCCAGCTCAAGGTGGAAGCATTATGGTTGCACCGGAAAGGAGATTCGCCGACGTTTTCATACCAGTGCGAAGTGTCGGAGATCTGAAGGAAGGTCAAGCCTATAGTAGCTACCGATTCTTCCGGAGGGTATTCCGGTAGGCTGCTCAATATCGCAGATATGACGATGAACTGCTTGGCGTCTAGGCGGGTTTAGCCTGCCCTGTATCAAATCGTCGGTCATTGGTAAAGAAACTATTAGGCTTCATGCATGGCACAACCAAAGACTGTCGCAGTTAGTTTCCGGCCGCTCATGACGGTCTCTGGGTTTCGCTATATTTGATAGCGCCAGAAGGCCTGTGATCTCCAGGGGCACCATCGCATTGCTATTTTGAAATAATAATCATGCTAATAATTTTAGTATTTATATATTTGGATATCATTTTTTTGAGAAAAAGTTTTATGATGGTCCGGTTGATGCGAAAAAGCTAGTTAAACAGCGTTTTGGGGGCTAAATTTTTTTAATGGACGCGGAATACCTCGAAAAAGTAAAGATTTATCTGCAACAGAAAATGCCTGACTTTGAAGCGGATATTTGCCGGGTATTGGAGGTGCTGGTCTTCCGGTGCCGGCGAGGCAGGTGTTTCAGGCCTATTATGACGTGGTTTTCGCTGAGGTCACGACTTGTATCGCGCGGATCCGTAACCGGGATTCAGCGGTGGACTTCTCGGTCCGTCGGATTTTTAGGAACGGGACTTTGCGATTCCACAATGAGCGGTCTTCGAGGTTATTACTAAAGGATTAGTAAATTTGCATATGTTTTATAGAAGAAAGATCATATTGGCCATGCTGGAATTATTCGACGGGAAACTTGAAAAACTCCGGTTGCAGAAACTTTTGTTTCTGTTTTCGAAAAGCCAGACCAACCCCGAATATGAATTCGTTCCCTATAAATTTGGGTGCTTTTCTTTTTCAGCACAGGCCGATTTGACGACAATGATTCAAAAGGGCTCACTGATCGAAGAAGAAAACGGCCTGATAAAAAAAGATCCCGCTAAATATTTAGCCGGTTTAAAAGAAGCGGATCGAAAAGCGCTAGTAGAATTAAAAAAACTTTACGGCGGGTTTAGCGGTACGGCACTGATGCGTCATACTTATGTTAACTTTCCTTATTTTGCTTTGAACAGCCTGAAGGCACCGGAGATTTTAACGGAAGAAGAAATGGCTAAAGTTAAAGCAAGCCGGCCACCATTCTCGGCTACGACACTGTTTACCATTGGTTACGAAGGCATATCGCTGGAAAACTATATCAATAAATTGATTCGCAATGATGTCAGGGTACTTGTAGATGTCCGCAAAAATCCCTTGAGCATGAAATATGGTTTTTCAAAAAGTTTATTAAAAAAAGTATGTGAAAGTGTTGGAATTGAGTATCTTCATATTCCGGAAGTCGGCATCGATTCAGACCAACGGCAAGAATTGAACACACAGCGGGATTACGATCAATTGTTCGCAATCTATAAAAAAGAAAACCTTGTCAATACAGCGGGTGCCCAAGCGGGTATACTTGCCTTGCTGGAGAATAAAAAAAGGATTGCTTTGACCTGCTTTGAAGCCAATATCTGCCAGTGCCATCGAAAACCATTAGCGGAAGCTATCCGTAAACTTTCGGGAGACCAATACGACCTTAAGCATATTTGATATCACATGGCGCTGACCAAAGTTCTCATTACCGTAAAAACCTACCCTGCAATTTCCGGTAAATATGATGAACTGGTTTGCACCGCAGGTTTCAGGGAAGATGGGACCTGGATCAGAATTTATCCTGTTTCCTTTCGTAAAAAGTCCTACAGCGAGCAGTACCGAAAATATGATTGGATCGAGCTTGATCTGGTAAAGAATCACAAGGACTTCCGGCCTGAAAGCTTTCGACCCCATGCCCATGACTCGGAAATCACCATAATTGACCATTTGGACACCAGCAAAAACTGGGCAGCACGAAAGGCGATCGCATTAGGCAAGATCTATTGTAACCTGACGGAGCTCATTAGCGAAGCACACGATAAAGCCATACGAACGTCACTGGCGGTCTTTAAACCGGCGTTGGTAAAGGATTTTAAAATCGAAGCAGTTTCGCGCGAATGGAAAAAAGCAAAACTGGAAAAGTTACAGCAAATGAACCTTTTTCAAACCGCTGACGACGGTAAGTTTGAGGTTGTACGCAAGTTGCCTTATAAGTTTTCGTATGTTATAGTCGATAATCAGGGCAAGGAAAGCACTATGATGATCGAAGATTGGGAGATCGGGCAATTATACTGGAACTGTCTGGCGAGGCATGAGGGTAACGAAGCTAAAGCCTGCACCGATGTAAAAACGAAGTATCTGGATGATTTTGCCCGTACGAAGGACCTGCACTTATTTCTCGGCACCAGTCAACAGCATCACCATGTCTCTAATAACCCTTTTATGATTATTGGCACTTTCCATCCAAAAATGGAAGCACCTAAGCCTATCGATCCGCAAATGAAATTATTCTAATGAACGGCAAGATCAATCACCTCTCGGTTTATTGATAAACCTGCTGCGCTTGGGATCTTTAAACGTTTCATTATCTGTCAGAAATTCTTTAGCAAAGTCAAAATTATTTTCATTTGAAAAGATAAACCGGTTAGACATACCCACCTGACCTGAATTTTCATGCTGGACCATGTGTTGATCAAAGGTGACCGGTGTGATCGAATCTTTGAATATTTTAGCGCCTTTCCAGTGTTTATGGTCCTTGGCATACATGATCAGTTGCGGTGTCAATGGGAAAACGATATACATACCCGGCTCATAAACGACAGGGCCGGAAAGCCATTGGGTATTTTCAAAATTTTTGATCAGTACCGGGTGATCGCTGGTCAAAAATGGCGTTGCTGTTTCATTAAGTCCAAACATCCAAATGCAGGATTTGATTCTCTTACACATGGATTCGACCAATTTGGTATCCCATATCAGGGCAATGTGTAATTGCCGGGCGTCATTTTCCGCGTCATAGCCGGGGTTGCTGATTTTGCTGAATTCAACAATCCTATTCCGGGCTTCGGCCGTCCTTAAGAGCTGGGTAGCTAGGTACAATGACATGATTTCCCGGTTTATTTTAGGAATGATGAGTTTTTTGTTCCGACTAAACTGACGAAACCAATCATTGGTAATAGCTGCAGCTTCGCCTTCCAGGTCGGCAAATTGTTTTTCCAGTGTTAGTGGGTCGTGACCTTGTTCGTTTAGTTCTTCATTCCAGTAGAACTGGTTCTCTCCGGCTATATTTTCACAAGTGGTTGGAAATATTTTACCCGTTGATTTGTCAAATACCCACAGTTGTTTTTTGTCGTCGGTAAAGCGCCGCAAGTAAAACCGTGGGACATAATGGTGATGTTTAGGTTCGTTCGTCATATTGTATCAGGTTGGGTACCGTCATTTTTATCTTTCGTTACCATGTATTCCTTGCCCCGGCGTATGGGCGACCGTCCTTTGTTTTCAGCCAGCCACTGCTGATAAGTTTTAATCTCCGGCTGGTTCAAACGAATCACATATTCAACTCCCATGATGACTAATGCTAAATAGATGTGCTCATAATCGATCATCAGGAAATCAAATTCGTGAAGAATTTCATACGGTCCAGGTTGAATATCGGTATTCACAAAACGGTCTTCCTCCGTGTAAATTCGGCGTTGATGATAGGGCCAGAATGGGCCAATGCCATATCTTGCGTATTCCCGAAGCGGGTCCAAATTATTTTGTTGGATGAAATCGTCGGTATAAGGGCCTTTGCCAAACGAATAATAAGCAACGCTTTCTAATGCCGCTTTTGCCAGAAAGCGGGAAATGACATCATTGGGATAATCCACTTCGGGAATGGTGGGTATGATCATGCTATTGATCTTTCCTTCTTTTATGAGCGAAGCAATATGAGTATCTTCTGACCGCAGTATGAATCCTTGCTCATCAATCCAAACCTCCGCCCAACCGCCCTGCGGATGAGGAAATAATACTTTATCAGGGACCAGTCTGCGCTTTTTGCTGCGGATCAGGTTGCGTTGTCGCAGATTGATGAAGTAGGGCATTTCCAAAAGCGGCTTTTCGACTTTGACCGCAAAATAATTATTACAAGCGTCGCATACGACGCCTTTAGGCAAAACGTGCTCGACATTGCCAAGCGACTCAGGAATGACATGTTCGACCGTTTTAAAACTATTTCCTTTTCGGCAAAAAATACAATCCATTGGTTTTTAAACATATTATCACAAAATAGGACATTCAGCTGCTTTCATCGCTGTTTTTTCACTCAACGACGGGAAAATCAGCGCTAAGCTTCAGTTCGTCCCAATCAAAATAGCGATAGGTTACCGGCAGCTCAAAGCGGTCACGCAGGTAGGTCAGATAGCGGATCGTCTCGTTTTCAGGGGCGCTGTCACCGACAATGATCAATTGTTTTGCTCTTTCGCGACTGGGGTAATAGGCATACTCCATGACTTGGCCGATGGCATCGCGGATATTACGCTTTGGGCTGGCGGTCTTGATCTCGAAATAATGCCAGTTGCCACCATGGGTGAGTGCCTTGATATCGACGCGGCTGGTTTCGATATCCACCCTGGCGTAACCGTAGGCTGGGTTTTCGCGCAGGAATTCTACGATCGCGTTTTGCATTTGGTCATGGTCGGGGTCGTACTCCTGTTCCATCTTGAAGGTGCGTTTGCGCCTGCCGGTATTTTTCCAGTTGCCGGCATGGCCGCTATTCTCCGGCGACGTCCCGTCCGAACCGGCATCTTCGGGTAGCTCGGGGTTAAGCATGGGTACGATTCCGCCGCGGTAGCCCAGAAGTTTGAATCGGTCGATGGTGATGTTATCGTCCTGCTCGCCAATCTCGACCAGTTCTTCGGGCAGGTCAAGATCAGCTAACCGGAAACGGACGTTGACGAACAGTTTCGGATTGACTTTACGGAAGGCTTTGACATCGGCCTCCACCCGCTGGACTGCACCGGCCATTTCTTCGAGCCAGCCTTGTGCCTTGTATTGGGCGTAAATATCTTCGGACGTCGCATGGCTGACGCCTTCGGCCTGGCGGATGCAGCCGACATAATAGTAATTGCGGAAACTGTTCTGCGTATACAGGTGCAGTTCGTAGGTCTTCGACGCATGGCGGTCGACCTTTGATTCGAGTCCTTTCACAAAGCCATAATGGTAGCCGCCGATCAGTTTGGAACGGTCGAACAGCCACTCTTCATAGCCAAAGCCGTATTTACCCTCGTGGGTAGTTTTGTCGCGTGATTTGCCAAGCCAACCGGAAGGGTATTGCCAGTTATGCGTATTCCAGGAGAGACGCGTGATCTTGTGAGTTTTCTGGTACTGCAGCTGGCCATTCCGTAAAGCGATTACCCTTTCGCCGTAGCGATCAAATTCCGCAGATGTGATCTTGCGGATGACGGGCGGCTGCTCCTGATCGATCAGGTGATCGACTTTTGGCTTGAACTGCCGGATCGCTTGGTCAAAGTCTCGCAGGTATTTGTCTCCTGAAAAATATTTATACCACTTGTATTTCTCACCTGGACGATCGAAACCCGGTTCGGCGGCGACAATCTTTTCTAGGAAGGGAACGACTTCCGGACAGCCCTGGGCAGAGAGTTCCAAATAATGCCGGCCGTCCGGTAAGACGACAAAGCCGATACAATTCACTTTTTCTTTCCAGTCCGTCCCATTCCACAGGTCGACATATACATAATCATCATTGCCGAGAAACCAATAGCCCTGTTGCAGGCGGTTCCGGTTATTGATCTTCCGAGGCATAAAATACAATCTAGGATCGTTCTTGCGCAGCTTGACCAAATGATCAAGTAATTTTTCATGGATAGTTAAAATTGACATGACAGGTTTGGTATAAACTCAAAGCTACATAATTTCCGTCTTTAGCCTTAACTTTGTTTTTTACCATTCGACTATGCCAACCATTAACCTGTTCATGTGGGGGTACCAATCCCATTTCCAGATCACCGCCGAGGGCAAGGCGGAAGATGTCTTCCGGGCGCTTAACCCGCATTTTATGCCGGAGGTCTTCCTGATCGGCGTCCTGGAAGATGAGCGAGAGGGCCGCCACCCTGTATGCCTGGAACCGGAACATCCCCGTTTGCGGGTGTCCGCGTTCAATAAGATTCATGAATTGGCGCGTAGCCTGCGCAATGTCGATCCGGAAAGCCGGATTTTTCAAAGCCATCCGATGGCCCAGCAAAACCAGGACAGGCGGCTAGATATGCGCTCTTACCGGAATGCCATCGTGGAAATCCTGAACAGGGAGCTGGCTTATGCCGATGATAAATGTTTTGTGTCCTACCCGGCCAAAGTGGAAGGTTACCAGGTGTTTGTGGTATTGAAATTAAATAAACGTTTGATCGATGAAACTTACAGCCTAACGAAAACGGTCTTCAACGATCGCTTCGAGATCCGTACCTCCTTTACTGCCAGCGTGATCAGGGAATTTCTGGAAGGCTGCCGGCAATCGCTTTACGGCCCTTCGCCGGGTACCGAAACGATCGGGCCGGCCAATGTGGAGCTGTTCAGGCTCGCGGGCAAGGACTTTATGTATACCGTTTCGCAGGCCGGTGGCAACTTCCAGGGTTTGCACGGTTTGTTCGATGCCTGCAATACGATTTCCTCGTTGCGCTATGAAGGCAGTGAAGGCCTGGGTAAGATAGTAATTGCCAAACGGGGGCATAAAAATGTCCGTCTCTTACTGGAACTGGCAGAACCGATCGAGATCCATGATTACCGCAAGGTACGCAAGTTTTTGGAGGTCACCGACAAGAACTCCGTCATCTTATGCGATGCCGCTTATATCTACGGGCTGGCAGAGCTAATTGGCCGCTACAACCCAACCGAGGAGAGCATTTTTGAAATTGAGTTTCTGCAGCACTATAAATGGGATGTCAAACATGAAGGCCACTCCCTGATGACGGTGTCCTATATGCAGCCAGCATTGCCGCGCGACCGGCTGGATAAACAACTTTTTGACCTCGACATAGTGCGCATCTTTACTAAGATCGAAAAGCGGGACAGCGAATACCTTTGGGAACTAATCGAAATAGCTATCCAGCAGCAGCACGGAACGATGCTGGTAATCAGTGACAACGCTAAAACAGAAGCAAAGCGGCTGGCCAAGCAAAGCTTTGGCCTGCAGGCTACCCGCTTGCACAAAGACCTTTTCCGAACCATCACTGCCATCGATGGGGCTGTCTTGTTGGACCGTAAAGGCACCTGCCATGCCATTGGCCTGATCTTGGATGGGAAAGCCAGCGACAACGGCGATTCGTCACGCGGCGCCCGGTATAATTCCGCGGTCCGTTATATGGATGGCGTAAAAAAGCCGACCATGATTGTCATTGTTTCTGAGGATGGCATGATCGATATCATCCCTAAATTGCGCCCGCAGGTCAGACATTCCATGATCACTAAAGCCGTTGATGATTTTCGCGGTTTTGCTGGAGGGGAGTTCTCTCGTCGCGGATTCTATAAGTTCATGAACTTCTTTGAAAAAATCGCCTTTTACCTGAACGAGGAAGAATGCGATATGATCAATTCCCTGCGTAAAAAACTGGAAGTGCACCCCGACGCCACTGAAGGGTTGTATGTGACTTTTCCGGACCTTCAGCCCGATCCGCAAATGAATGATTCTTTTTATTTGCCGGAATAACACGAGACATTCGTCGGCAGACGGCTTTTTTCAATCCATATGTGACAAATCACCGGCGGGAACCGACGTAAGGCCCTGGTCATCGGTAAGCAGGTCGCTGTGTTCCTGCGCTCACCCGCTTTTCCGGGATGCTACAACAGCCGGACAGCGGCGCGGCAGTTGCCTGGTTGCTAATAGATGTTTTTGACCATCAACGCGACGGCCAAGTGCAATGGAGAAATATCTTCATACGCTCACTAGCTCACCTCAGATAAAATAGGTAACTTTATCTATTTAGAATGCAAGCCCCAACAGGGGGCCGCAACAGTTTCAGACCATGGCAAACCTTGTACTCAACAAAATATATTTTAAACTATTAACGCCAATCATACCGATCTACGTTTCGGCAGAAATTTTTCCGGGCGCAAAAAAAAAGACGGCGGACTTCTTTGCGGACTTTGCACCGGCAGATTTGGTGGAAGGAAATGCCGAGCTGTTTTACTCTTTTGCGGCACACGAGCACGCTCAGGCCTGTTCGCTTAATTTATTAAACAACCGCTATTTTTTCAAACCTTATGTAACCCGGCAATTGCGTTCCTATTTCGAAGACCAGGGATTGATGACCTTGGACGATTTTGTCAACGGGCTTCAGTTGTGGCGGACAGCAGGCGCAAAAAATAACTTTACAGTTTATGACAAGATCAGCCTGCGGCAGGTGACCTTGGATAACGTTTCACGACTGGAAATGCTGATCAGTTACGACGGGCAATCGCTGGTCAGCCAGCAGCCACTCTCGACGCTTCATACGCAAGCGAGCTATGCCAAGTACATTGCAGGTGGCGCCATCCACAAACTGGACAAGCAAAATCCGCCTGCTGCCGAGGACGTTTACCCTGTATTGGGTTATGAATTGCGGAAGGCCTTAAATATGCCCAGTGAACATGATCCCACGCGTAATACCTACAAAGAATATTATGAAAAGATTAGTGAGTTTTATACGACCTATTTACAAGGAAAACAGGTGGGCGAGAACCTCCAGTTCTTCGATTCCGGATTTAAGCAGCTCAAAGAGCAGGAGATCTGGAAAACGAAATTTGTGTCGAACAAACTGCGCTTTGGTAATGATGGCGAGGATAACAGCATTTACAGCGGCTTAAAACGATACGGACCTTATTCGGCACCGGACAGTGAAAATTTGAGATTTATTTTTGTCTATAAACCGGCGCATGCAGCTGCGGCTAAAAAGCTGCATTTAACGCTGACGCAGGGTTTACAGGACGGTGCATTCGCACCTGGGCTTAAAGATTATGTCAAGGTAAATTATAGGATGGGGGATCCGCACCGGATCGTACTTGACTCTAATGATCCTGTAAACGAATTGGAAGCAAAGATTGCAGACTATCCATTTTCAGCGGATTTACGATACTTCGTCATCTACCTGACAGACCATAACCGCTTCGAAAGCGAGGACGAAAATGAAGAGGAATATTACAAAGTGAAATACCTGTTGCTCAACCGGGGGATACTATCACAGTTCATCTGGCACAAGAATATCCTGGCCAACAATTTCCGGTTCCATTTGCCCAATATTCAGGTGGCGATCCTGGCTAAGCTGGGCGGTATACCCTGGAAGCTGGACACATTTTCCGATGATAAGCTGATCATTGGTTTCGGCGTGAAGAAGATCAACAATGAGGAATTTTTAGGCAATAGCCTTTTTTTTAAAGAAGACGGTACCTTCCATAAGTTCGAGTCATTTCAGCACGGAAATATCCAGACAATCGGCGATGCGCTTAAGCATAATATCGAATCGGTGCTGCAGCAAGACGATCTGAAGATCAGTAAACTGGTCATTCATTATTATAAAACGCTAAACGACGAAGAAGGGCGGGCTATTGAAAAAACCCTGAAGTTCTTTAACCTCGACATTCCGTTCGTTGTGCTGACGATCAATGATTCCAAGAGTAAGGATTATGTATTTTTTGATACGCAGTACAGCAATATCATGCCGGTGAGCGGCACCATCATCGAACTCAAGTGGAAAAGTGAATATTTGTTATCTAACAATATGCGACACGATGAGCTGCAATCTTATAGAATCTGGCAATATCCATTTCCCTTAAAGATAAAGGTTAATAAGCCGGAAAATGTACTGCATGATATTTTTGATGTCAAGCAGCTGATCGACCAGGTTTATAGCTTCTCGCGTATTTACTGGAAGTCGATCGGACAGGCCAGCCTGCCGGTGACGATCTCCTATTCCAAAATTGTGGCAGATTTAGCGGCGCATTTCCCTGACCATGAGCTACCGCAAAACCCGGTAGCACACACTAATCTCTGGTTCTTATGACATTGAAAGCGGCCTTTAAGGATACGATCTTTTTGCTGGGTGCGGGTGCTTCCTACGATGCCGGCTGCCTGGTGTCCCAGCGGATGCTCGACCGTTTGCACCAATCGATCATCGATATCCCTCAGGACCACCTCGTTTACGGTGAGTACAAGATCGCTTTTTTGGAACTTTACCAGTTCATCAAGCCGTCCCTTTCTTTTCAAAGTGAATTGCGCAATATTAAGTCGGGCACGGCGAATTCTATGTACGCGCCCAATATTGAAGATTACATCCTAATTATCCGGAAGATTATTAACAAAGACCTGCTGATTCCCGAACCGCTGGTGGGTTCCTGGAGTGAAAGACTGATGCGTTTGGAGATCAAACACCCCGACCTTTTCGAAACCTATCTGAACTTTATTTATGAAAAGGTAATTGCCTGGATATCTCCGGCTGACGATTACGCCGCAGCCAATGAGTTGCTCGTGCCGCTGGTCGACCTGCTGCAGGCGACCGGTGATGAGCCTTATTACCTTAACATTTTTGGGTTGAATTATGACCTCGTATTCGAAAAAGTGTTGAACGCATCGGAATACCTTGTCAATACAGGATTCAATTCGGATGGCATTTGGACGGAAAGTGCGTTCGACTCGGGTGAAGCAAAAATCAATTACAGCAAGATCCATGGATCGCTGGACTGGTACCTGGAAGAAGACGACACACATATTCTAAAAGGGCACGAAATCGCCTTCAATCCATTGCAACCCGACGAACGAAAACCGCATATTATTCTGGGTTTCGAGTACAAGCTGTTCTCGGTCGATCCTTTCTTCACGCTTTTACAGCAGTTCATCAAAAAGCTGAAGGAATCACGCCTATTGGTGGTGATCGGCTACAGCTTTTTTGATAATTATTTGAACAATATTATTATCCGGCACCTGAACGCCAACGTGAATGCAAGGGTACTAATCGTTGACCCACGCTGGGCTGACGAACCCGAGGCCGGCCGGGATGAGAAATTTCTGACCTACCTGCGGCATTTGCAATCAGATAATTCTTCGCTCAGTATGAACAATTACACGACGCTTGCTTCCAGCCGTTTGAAATTCTATGTCGCCGAGGACGGCGGCTTTTCTGGTGCGAAGCAGTTTTACCGCGAATTCTTTGCGAACAAATGCGCAAAGCTGAAAAATTATCTGGATAGTATTAAGCCGGAGGAATTCGAATTTTAAGTTTGTAAGATGGCCTTTACCTATATCGACAGCAATGATCTTACGTATTGGTCGGGACTAATGTCATCGAAAGCAGACCTTCCGCTAATTATTTCCCGTTTGATCCGGCGAACTACGCCAGGGCTTGACTCGTCGCTTATACCGATTGGGATCAGTACTTTTTCCGCAGGCTGGGACGGGATCGCCCTCAATTCGAATGCGACCCAATTTGTGCCGGCCGGCTTGTCGCTCTGGGAAATGGGAACAGACAAGCAGCCCGCGAGCAAAGCAGAAAAGGATTACCAAAAAAGAAAGGCCGACCCGTTGTCCCAGCCTTTTGATGAAGCAGTATTTGTTTTTGTCACCACACGCCCGTGGAAAACAAAGGAAAAGTGGATCGCTGCTAAAAAGCAGGAAAATATGTTTCGGGATATCAAAGTTATTGACGCGGATCAATTGGTCGAATGGCTGAATACTTCTCCGGTTAGCATCCCGGAATTGACCCAGCGGATCGGCCGGAAAATCGGCGCGGATGTCAGGCCGCTCGCTGCCTTTTGGCAGGAATGGTCTACCGGTCCAAAACAACAGAAATTTCCGGCCAGTCTTATCTGCGCCGGACGTCAGGGCCAGCGAAACGATTTGAAGACGAAGTTAGCAGGACCACCCAGGCTAATCACTGTGCGAGCCGGTACCAAGGAAGAGGCGCTTGCCTTCATCGCCGGTGCGCTACAGCTTGACGAGGAACGGTTATTCGACAATACCATCATTGTCGGTGATCAAAATAACCTGTTGGAGATGATGACCACAAAGGTGGCGATAGTCATCGCGAATATTCCGCAGGCCAACCTGCTCTATGGAGTAACGCCAGACCGGCAACACATTCTTCTGCCACTTGCGGCTTCAGAGAAATTTGAAGACGGGGAGGCCATCGTTTTACCCCGCCTCGGCAGGGAGCAAACGATCAGCGCCTTGCAGGAAATGGGGCTTGATGAAGAACATGCGCGCGCGCTTTCCCGTAAAACGGCAAGAAATATACACGCGCTGCGTAGGACGCTTGGCTTTGATGTTGCGATACCCGAATGGGCAGCGGCGCAGGTCGCTGCTGATCTGATACCCGCGTTATTGACGGGCAAGTGGTCGGACGACCGTGATGGGGACAGGATCATTATAGAATACCTTTCGGGAACGTCCTATGAGCAATATACGGAACGTATCATGCGCTGGGTTGTTCACCCAGATGCGCCCATACTGCATATCGGCAATAATTGGCGCCTGACCTCGCCACAGGACGCCTGGGAATATTTGGGCCGTTACGTAACTTCGACACAATTAAAAAATTTCCAGGACGCATTCCTGATGGCTTGCGGCGATATCAAGCCGTCCTTATCCCTGGAGCCTCAACAACGCGTTTATGCGGCATTTCTTGGGAAAACGTCCGACTATTCGCGGGTTCTGCGTGAAGGATTGACGCAATCGGTTATCCTGATCGCGCTTTTCGGCGAGGCTTTTCAGGTGCTGCTGCAACCCTCGCCGCAATTATGGGCGGATCAGCTGGTCGGCCAGCTCATCCAGCATCCGGTCGGCGATCTTTGGAAATCCATGGACGATATCATGCCGATGCTGGCTGACGCCTCTCCTTCGGCCGTATTGTACCGGCTGGAGAATTTTATTGACCGGCAACCCGCTGTCATCGGCGATGTCTTTGAAAATGCACCATCACTTTTGCATGATTCCTATTATCATACGGGCCTGTTATGGGCTTTGGAGGAATTGGCGTGGCTGCCGGATCATCTATTACGCGCCAGCCAACTGCTCGTTAAGCTTAACCTTCTTGATCCCGGCGTAAAGATCATGAACCGGCCGGTCAACAGCCTGCGGCATGTTTTTCAGCCGATGATGCCGCAAACCTATGCAAGCAACGCGCAGCGTATCACGACGCTGCAAACGATCCGGCAAAGGTTTCCGGATGCAGCATGGTCGCTGTTCCTGAATTTGCTGCCAGGAAGTTTACCGATCGCCCACACCAATGAAAAATTGCGCTGGCGCGAATTCCTGGAAGAGGATGTAGAAATCTATACGGACGAGCAGTATGCCGAATACGTGTACTTCATCAGCCACAGCCTCCTGGGAATGGCTGGCCTGAACGTGCCCCGGGTTGCAACGCTGCTGGAGCGTTTCGTCGATCTGGCAGCGGGCGACCGGTCAGCACTGCTTGCCCTGCTGCTCGAAAACAAAGAACATTTCCGGAATGAGGAACAGTTAATCAGGGCAACGGTACGGGAAATACTTTATAATCACCATAATGATTATCATCAACTGGCGTTTATGCCAGCCGAAATGGTAGCGCAGTTCCAGAAGATCTATGAGGCAATGATGCCCGTTGATACGACTGCGGCGTTGATCTGGGTGTTTAATGACCATTGGGCAAAGTTTCCGGATGGACTGGGGAAAAAACACGATGATTACGAGGGGCGGGAAAAGGAGATGGCAAAACGCCGGACAACGACCTTAACCGCCATCTACAAGGATAATGACTTTGAACAATTTATTGCCCTGCTGGCGAACGTAAAGGAGCCCGGCGTTTTTGGTCAGACCGCAGCCCTGATTACCATGACTGCAGCGGAGCGTGTGCGGTTTGCGGCCCTGGTAAGCGATGAGAACGAGTTTCTGCGTTACGGCGCAATCAGATTTATTTACTGGTACCATATCCGCAGGGGCCTTCAGGCGTTTAAAAAACTGTTTCAGGCATTTTCAAAAGCGGGATATAATCTGGAAGCGAAAGTGGCGTTTTTAACTGCGGCACGCTCTTGCCATGAGTTGTGGCAATTTGTCTCTACTTTGGGCGAGGCGGCCGAAAAAGCTTATTGGAAGCAATGCGATACGGATATTTCGGACCGCGACGAAGGTCATGTCCGTTATCAGCTGAATCATTTCATGAGTGCCGGGCGTTTTATCAGCGCGCTGGAAGTTTGTACGCATAACAAAAAGGTGCTCGATACGCCATCTTTGTTATCCGTACTGGAACAGCTGGCGACCCAACCGGCAGAAGAAACAAAAAGAGTGGACAGCAGTAATGTGACGCATCTTTTCAAATATTGTTATGACCGGAACGACTATGATCCGCAATTGATGGCCCGCCTGGAATGGCTTTATGCCGAATGGATCGCCGGTCGATATTCACCGACAAAACCGAAGGAGCTTTATCGTGAACTCCGTGAAAATCCTGCGCTGTTCGTCGAATTTCTTTCGTACATATACCGGCCGGACGATTTATCGATGGCGGAAGCTGAGATCGCCGGGATCGAAGAAAAAGTTATCCTCCAGCGCGCAAAAAAGGCGGACGCGTTACTGGATGGGCTGGACACTTTGCCTGGCCAGACCGAGGGGCCTGCACTGGACGGTGAAATATTAACGAGCTGGGTGCAGGAGGTACGGCGTTTATCGGACGAGCGGGCAAGGCTGAAAAAAGCAGACCTGCTGATCGGCAGGTTATTGGCAAAATACCCGGAAAACCCGGAATGCTGGCCGCCGGAGCCAATCGCTGCAATGTTGGAAAACATTGATTCCGATAACCTGCGTACCAACTTCAGGATCGGCGTGACTAACAAGAGAAGTTTCACCTCGCGAAGTCCTTATGCGGGTGGTTATATCGAACGAAACAACGCGCGTTACTTTCGCAACTTTGAAGCCTGCCACCGGCTAAAACATCCGGTAACCGCGCAAATATTTGCCCACATCGCGATTCAATATGATCTACGGGCGCGTGACGAAGATAACGATGCGCTCGCCAATGATATAGACGGGTAGCAGCACATTTGGTCATATTCAGACTTTACGCTGATTCGGGCGAGGAAAAGAAAAACCAGGCAGAATTGTGGCAATGATCAAAACCTTTTCTAAAATGATAAAAAATCTGAATTGAATATAACGTTTAAAGCTGACAATTAAATTTGAGATTCAAAGCGACGCTATTTGGAGATAGGCCGTATAAAAATGCGGGTTTCCTGGTTAACTTTATGGGAGCAAATAAAATAGGACTGACCTTCCGGTTACCGTTACCGGACGAGGCACCTGCAAGGCGTGGTACTATTTTATTGCGTGTGAGAGGGAGGAATACTTTTAAATATTATGATTATATTTAACAGGCAATTTCATGGCCTGAATATAATATATAATGAGGCCAAGGAAACCGCAAATATTCTAAACCATCACATTCAAGAGTATGAACACACCTCCAGATCAGGAAGAATCAGAGTCATCTAATAATATTGTAAGCGAAATTGATTTTTCTCCCAACTATTTGACAACAGGAGACAGCCCGAGTTTGATCTTACGAAGACGCATACGGCGAAGAAATACCTTAATTGTAACTGTGTTTTTCATGATCTCTTTCGGTCTTCTTATATACTTTTCCACACCATTCCATTTTTCTTCGACGGCTTATGACGAAAGTTTGGAGGCTAAAGGAATACCTAGCTACAACACTTCGCTTAATCGCCTCGTCGCTTTTACGATGATTTTAATCGGGGTCGGATCCGGGCTTTTCCTATATCTGCAATATGGAACATTCAAGCAGCTGACGCGAACGGTCGTCAATTCGGCGGGTAACTCCAGGGAGCCGATGCCTGTCGCCATAGATTACCGTGATAGAATCATCGATGAGTTGTCACACAAATCAAACCCTGTTGTTGAAACTAAGAACACGGAGCCCCCGTTAGGCTACGTTCTTGAGAGTAAGATCGCCCTTGTTCAAGCTGATTACGCCAACATCATCAATAGATTAGTCGAAGAAATTGAAAGGTTGGGGAAGGTAGCAAACTACAACTTGGTTTTCGGATCCGTTGCCACTGTTGCCGGAATTATCATCTTAACCGTTAATGCATTTGATCAGACGGGCCTTAAGGATACAACTGAAATTTTGAAACTTTATATCCCGAGAATATCGACAATTGTTTTTATCGAAATTTTTGCATTCTTTTTCCTAAGGATTTATAAGGGGAACCTGGCAGACATCAAATATTTCCACAATGAGCGAACGAATATTGAACAGAAGATACTGGCTTTGAAAACCTCGTTGCTTATTGGCGACAGTAAATATGTCAAATCGGTTATTGACGAGCTGGCAAAAACAGAAAGAAACCGAATCCTAAAAAAAGGCGAAACAACAGTTGAACTGGAAAGAGAGCGCGCGGAAATTACTGCCGACAAAAATGTCATGAGCCTGTTGAAATCAGTTTTGGAACTTAAAAAAGACAGCAAACAATGACATGGTACCGCTATTACACTACAATTTATACTGGAAATCAATTACTTAACTGTTTCATCTTACATTTGGATTGGTAGTTCTTCCCGAAATTGCAGATTAAAGTTTCAAAAGGTTCAATTTTATTTTTCGTAACAAGATATAATCAAATTAAATATTTCAAAATCATTAAGTCGATTTTATCAAATTATAAAATATTGTATCTTGCAATAAATATCTATAAACCCTTAACTGTTAACTAGTAATGAAAGTATGGCTGGCCGATGACGAGTCCGATTTGTTAAATGATTTTAAAGATTTATTTGTAGACGACAAAGACCTTAAAAAGGCAGGTAAGATTGAATTGGTAACTATCGCCAACCTAAACGAATTCCAAAATATGGTACAAAAGGTGGTCAACAAAAGTGAGCCTGTACCAAGTTTGATTTTCCTTGATCTTCGGTTCAGAACTATCAAAGAGGGATATGCTGCGTTAGATACAATAAAAAAACATAAAGATTCGCACATAAAGACGATCCCGTTGGTTATGTTCAGTTCCTCTCGTCAACCGGAAGAAGTGAAGACAGTTTATGAAAAATTAGCCAATGTATACGTGGAAAAAGGTGCTGAGAAATTTGAAAGATTTAAATCGGTGATATTACACTGGCATAATGAAGCCATCCTACCCAATTGATATATGGAATCGCAACGGAAAACACATTTCAACATCTTACATTTAGAAGACGATTATGATTATACTGAAGCCTTTTCCAAAGAGCTGGAGTATGCGCAGCAATATCAGGTCGTCCATATACCTGTAAGGAACGTGCCCGAAGCGATCAAAGCAGTTGATGAGCAACAAAATTTCGATTTGATACTGATCGATCTGAAACTTGCAGGCAATTCGAGTGGCCTTGAATTTATGAAGAATTTGCAGACCACTGGTAAAATGCTCAATGTTCCTAAAATCGTTATGAGCGATCTATCCGAAAAGAATGTCTCCATTGCTGGGCGTCAATATACTAGTCAGGAACTTTACAGCCTGGGAATGTCTAAATTTTTGCCCAAAGCAGTTCTTTTACAAGCAAAGAATCCCGATCATCTTATTCAGCTTCTCGTAAGTGAAACTTCTGCGGACTTATCGCTTACTGAAACCCAAAACGACACCATTAGTGGAGTGACAATCTTCAAATCGTTTTTCTACTTGGCTGTGTTCAGTATTTTTTTGATGCTCGGAGGAGCGTTGCTAAAAAATTATGCCATCCTGGTATGCGGGTCTGCTGGACTTACATTATCCTCATATTTGCTCTTAATCTCGCTAAAATTTCCTAAACAATCACATGAACAATAATGATGGCCAATCTGAATTTAAAAGTTGGTATAATTTAATTAAAGATAAGTCGCCGATGGGGGCAGTTGGGTTTGCGGCGATCTCAACGGGCTTGCTTTTGCTGATTTTAAGTAGTTCGATGACTGGTCGGGTTTCTGATGCGGTGTATTATACCGGCTGTGGGCTTTGCTGTATGGGCCTGTTAGCTTTTTTTTCAGGATTGGTTGTTATGGCGATAAAACAGCTTAATACGAAGTAGTTTAATGTTGAATACTGGGGAAAAAGCATATGAATTCAAGACCGCCTTTTTTGCTGGTTTCCAGTAGGTATTTACCGCGGTGACGTCGGATAATTGTCTTGACCCGGGCAAGGCCGTAACCAGATCCAGGTATATTATCGTCTGTTCTAACGCGGTATCCCATATCAAATACCAGTCTACGCTCTTCAGGTGGTATTCCAATCCCATTATCGGAAATGGTCACTGAGATCCATTCCTCTGGTCCCGTTATTTTATCAAAAAGATCGTCATAACTGGTTTTGAGACTACGCAGCCAAAGATTATCAAGAATGATTTCTATTTCTGCCTTCTGGCCCGGACGCCTATACTTAATGGCATTCTCGATCAGGTTGATATACATTACTAAAATGGAAGCCTGGTCCGCCCTCATTGAAGCGTTTCCACGAATAATAATGTCAGCTTCTGTTTCCATCCTGACCTGATACAGTGAATCAAGCGCATTCTGTGCATGAGTTACCATATTAGTAGGCCTGTACGTAAGCGCGTTGTCCTCACGCAATTCATACAATAGTCCCTCTAAAATTCTGTTAACCCGAAATACTGCAGTCCGAGCTTCTTTCAAACGAACCAGATCCCTTTTATTTTTGAGTTGATTATCAATCCCATTCTGCATATCCGAGATGGGCGCAATGAGCTTCGCAGTGATTTCTTCAGAGAGCGATAGCGGAGAATTGATTTTGTCTTCGCGGACCTGGTTGGTAAGGTCTTCTGCGTGATCATAGATTTGCCTTATCTGCTCCTTCCATCTTTCTACATCAAGTACTAGTTGATGATATCCTGCACCCTGCTCATTCAGTCGTTCTAACTCCCTGAGCGTGAGTGATAATTTAGAACCAATTGTGCCGACGGCACCTTTGATGTCATGTGATAATGCCTCTGCTACAGAGAACATATCATTCAGCGCTTCTTGGGAAATTTTGTTTTTTACCACAAACATCAAGCTCTTAATTAAGTGATTGAAAGGTTTAAATACTTCAGCTAGGCGGCGACGCATATACCGCAGTTTTTTTATTTTAATAAGAATCCCGTTAACCAAAGTAATCTATAACCTATGATGACAGTTGCATGGCAGATCACTTATGTTTTAACATAAAGATAGTAAAAAAGATTGCCTGAATTGTAATAATATATTCACATCCCGAAAATTTAAAATCTTTATTTTTAATGCTTTAAGAGCTTTTTATGAGGTACACTTAAGTGTTATGTACGGAATGTTCATAACTGTAGATCAATATTGTGCCGAGAAGATTAGCGCTTTTCTTGTCGATTTGCACAGATAGGTTTGCGGTCGCTCGGAACTTGCATCAGGGATTGCAATTTTATCCTGCAGAGCAGATACAAATGGAAAGCCCGAGCCGAAGGTGATGCCCGGATAAAAAGAATGAGGATATTGCGGTTCAAATTCAGCGCTGTATCCTTTGCTGATCAACTCGAAAAATTTAACGTTGGCTGGACTCCTGAAGAATTGTACTAGGAAAACAGGGATTATCGAACCGCTAGGGTGAATCAAGCGGCAGAGTTAGTTTACCTATTAAACAGCAAATTATGGGCAAAAAAAACCGGACAAACTTGGATTTAATCAAGCTGTCCTATTCGGTAGCGGGAACGGAACTCGAATAAAGCAACAGTATGAAAAATATCGACCTCGCTAACTTATAAAGTAACATACTTATGTAAGTCAATAACGGATAACTGAACATTATCTGACGTATTAAAACGAGTTGTTTTTAGTGATACCAAAACTACTAGCTGACTACCAATAATCACTTTGTTCTTCAAACATACGGCATAGTAGAGACCTATTAGATACCTCAGATAATGAGTTTGCATTATATTACTCATAATCAAACAATACGACATTTGGTACAAATCCCTCCCGCTCCGCAAAAAAACAAACCCTCATAAATAACTGATTTACAAATACTTAAAATGAACTATTTATAAAGCTTTTCAATTTCATTAACATCATATAAGATTGATTATCAACAACCTACATATCTAATACCTTACAGCCTTCCTCTTTCGATACACCACAATTAATTATTATAATTGAGTTAACTAAACTTTATTTATCAAGATCTGAAATTCATCTAAAGTAATCTTAACAATAAAATCTAAAAATGCCTTTTTCTTGATTTCTTCTTGATTGTCTAACTCTTTTTGAATGCAGAATGTTGTGCTTGTGTTTACTGATATTTTGATTCTTTTCGCTTTTCTTTTTTTCCATGACTTTATAAAATCTCAAATCACCAAAGAGTTTAACAACTATGTGGGTATTTCTAAAACTAATGTTTAAATCTATTTAAATGAGTAACCAAGCAGTTGATTATATAACTTAGAGAGGGGTGTCGTCGCGCAACCAGAAAATAATTTCTATATAGCTATCGGTAAGTAATGATATTTCAGCACCGAATTAAAAACAAACTTTCAGACTTAAAATTAAGTCATTTTTGATACAATCATATTACCTGAGGTGTGGATAACTTGGCAAGAGCAGGCATTATTTACCAGCATTTATTCTGTCCCGCTGTTTTAGAGCTTGATGAATAATCAAAGGTTTTGAAATGATGCAGACAAGTCTGGAGAGCTTTTTACAAATCATTTTCTTCCAAATAAACCATGTCTTAAATCTCTCATTTCATAGAATTTCAATCAGCACCTGCTTTTTCTTTTCGTCGATGTCCGCATAATCCTGATTTAGGCATTCAATATTGTAAACTGTTTTTGCGCCGTCAGAGTAAATATCAGCTGAATACAACGAACCGTTGCATGTAAAGCTCTTAAACCGAATACAAAGTTCATCGTTTGATGATTTGATATCATGGTTTTAAAGGTTTGCTGAAGACGGATAAATAAACTTTCCGGACTTTTCTATCATCACCCAAAGGGTATACAAATAGAGGTCTGTGTGATAATGATTCATCTGAAGCTGGCTTATTAGCGTCACCTTACGATATCGCGAACCTTGATCATTCCCCTGTTACAGTATCCATAAGTTAATTCAGCAATTTATACGATTATCTATATTTGCAGCCGCATCCAATTGATGTATAACACCAATTTCAATAAAATGGAAAAATTAGCAGAATTAAAGGCGCTCGTTGAGGCCGCAGAGAAAGAAGGCCAGGCTTTTTACGAAAAGAACAACAATGCAGCAGGCACCCGCTTCCGTAATGCCCTTCAGCAGATCAAGGCTTTGGCTACAGAACTACGTAAGGATGTCACCGACAAAAAGAACGCAGGTAAGTAAAATTAACAGGCGATCTGTTTTTGGAGCCTTGTCAACCGGCAAGGCTTTTTCTAAAACGGCACTGTCGGGCTTTATAGCGCATCGATAGCCACCGGCATCATTGAACCTGGACTTTCTGACGCATTACTTTTTGCAGAATAACTGGCGCCATCGCGTTTGATAACCCGGATATGTTTCTGTTCGGCAACCTTTATATGTCAGCACATGATCTAAATTGACAAATGTCAAAAAGTTGCTTTCGCAAGTAGCCTAAATTTGTTTCCGGAGTTCTTGATAAGCACGTAGATGTAAAATCGAGATTCGCCATTTAATATAACCCGCAAATAAAATTAATTTCACGTTGTATTTTGTGAAAGATGGATGCATTAATTGAACTGGTAGAAGTCTACGGATTGTGGATGATATTCATCATCACGCTACTGCAAAGTTTAGGGCTTCCGCTACCGGCGTTTGCTATTTTGATGGTGACAGCAGCTTTTACACCACTGGCCCCGACTGATATTGTTGCGCTGATGATTACGGGGGCAGCCGGCTCGCTGGCCGGGGACCTTATTTTATATTCAGCAGGTAAGCGATACGGCACCCGGATACTCGGCAGGCTTTGCAAAATTTCCATATCCCCAGATTCCTGTGTAAGCGGCAGCAGCGACCTGTTTGAACGTTTCGGGCCACCAGCCCTGGCCATAGCAAAATTTATTCCCGGCCTGTCTACCATCGCTCCGGTAGTGGCAGGGGTTTACAGAATGCGGCTAAGCCTGTTCGGTCTTTTTTCACTAATTGCAGCTATCCTTTACCTGGGCGCTGCCGTTTCCTTAGGCGCATTATTCCGGCATGAGATCAGCAGCATAATTTCAGCGCTTTCCGACTATGGAAAAATAGGTGGCCTGATCATCGCAGTTGCCTTCGGCTTATATCTTCTGGCAAAATGGGTAAAGCGAAAGCGGCTTATCAGGCAGTTTAACATTGACCGTGTGACGGTCAGTGACTTATATGAACTGATACAGGAGCAGTCCGGTCCGGTCATACTTGATGCGCGTCCGGCAGACCAGCGAACCAGGAATGGCTTTATTCCCGGTTCGATACTGATCGGTGATAATAACCTCAACGAAATAGCTGAACGGTTTCAGCGTAATCATGAAGTGATCATTTATTGCTCATGTCCAAACGAAATAACCGCTGCCCGATATGCTGAAAAGCTAAGAAAGGTTGGTTTGAAACGTATAAGGCCGCTGTTAGGGGGAATCGATGAATGGGCGAAATCAGGCGGAAGGGTTATGTTCGATCATATTCAGCAAACAGGACGATAAGGTTAGTCTGGACTGGCTTTCATATGAGTCCTGGATGACCACTGGATGTCACGAATGATGTTACTTTGCTCAGGCTATTAAAATTATAGCTGACTTAAATAATTAATTATGAAAATCTTAGTAATCGGAGGCACAGGACTCATTGGTAAAACAGTTTGTTATAAATTGAATAAAGCAGGTCATGAAGTTGTGGTTGGCGCACGTTCGGCAGGCGTCGATATTTTAACAGGAGAGGGATTAGCACAGGCTTTGGAAGGAACAGAGGTCGTGATCGACCTGTCAAATTCCGCTTCGCCTGATGATGAGACCGCTCTGAATTTTTTCAGAACAGCCGGCAAAAATATTGCAAGTGCTGAGAAGCTGGCGGGCGTCAAGCATCACCTGATTCTATCAATAGTAGGCACCGACCGTGCACAATATATAGGTTATCTCCGCGCCAAGAAAGATCAGGAAGATAATATCATCAATTCAGGCATTCCTTACACCATTATTCGTGCTACGCAGTTTCACGAACATATCGATACAATAATCTCCGTACAAGGTGAAGGTGATAAAGTATTCGTTTCGACGGTCGATTATCAACCGATAGCTGCCGAGGATGTAACAAATTATGTTGTGCAATTCGCGCTGGGTGAGCCAAAGCAGAAGATCGTAGAGATTGCAGGTCCTGAAAAGGCTCCAATGACAGACTTTGTAACTAAGTATCTGGAAACAACGGGCATCGAAAAAACAGTCGTTCCTAATGATGATGACAAATACATGTTTTTCGAAATTCCAAAGTCTTGCCTGGTTCCCACAGGCGACTTTTATAAAGGAGAAATGGATTTTGATACTTGGATAGAGAAAAACAAATAATCTTATTCTATCAATCAAAAGGCCGGCATTATAAGCCGGCCTTTTTTTATACCGTCATATGCCAAAACTACAAGGTATCTTTTAACGTCTGCATAAATTGAGCTATTTCAGACGGATTCAATGACGCAAAACCTAACCGAACACCGTTTATACGGGAATTGTATGGGTAGATGCTGCCATCGCTTAAAAATGCCCCTTTTCCCGCCATTCTCTCTGCCAGTAGCGTGACAGAATATTCTTTCGGAAAAACTGCCCAAACTGCCATTCCCCCTTTTGGTCTCTCAAAGTTTACGATGTCAGACGCTGCGATCTGCAAAGCGTCACAGAACAGGTCCCTTCTGTGTTTATATAATTCAACAGAACGCCGCAAGTGTTTTTGCATCTCACCCGAATTGAAGAGGTGAGCAATCGACTCTTCGAATAAAACGTCTCCCCTGATGTCTACCATTTGCTTAAGTTTGGCAGCCTGCCATATAAAATCACTGCTCCCGACGAGGTATCCCAAACGAACGGTTGGTGATAAGGTTTTTGATATTGAACCGATATATAATACATAACCACCATGAGCAGCACTTGCTAAAGGTAATATAGGGCTATTTTCATAGTGGAAATCATAATCATAGTCGTCCTCGATAACCGGGAGCTTGTATCTCCTGATGATATCCAGCAATTTTATTCTTCTTTCTCCACTGAGCGTCACCGTGGTAGGGTGGTGATGATGAGGAATCAGATACAATAGGTCCGGCTTCTGTGTACGGCATATTTCTTCAATTGCATCAACATCGATCCCATCATCGTCGATTCTGACCTTGATCAGCTTAGCACCAAGTTCTTCGAACAATCTGTTTGCCAAAATATAGTTAAGGTCGCCTACTACGACTGTACTTCCTGGTCGTAAAATCATTCTGGCGGCAATAAAGATCGCTAATTGTGCACCCTGGGTGATCAGGATATTGTCAGGACCTATATCCAGTGCCCTTGTTTTTGAAATAAAATCGGCGAGCTCTTTCCTGAGAAAAGAATTTCCCGCGGCTTGTTCAGTTAAAAGCGTACCGTGCAAATATGTTCTGCGTATCAGAGTTTTGTAACGATTAAATATCATATCGAAGGGTGCGATCCTTTGATCAGGATATCCGTCATTTATCAGCAGTTGGTACGCCTTTAGTTCACGTGATCCTTTAGGGGGGTCAGAGAAGCGATGATAAAAGTAGTGTTCTGTTTCCGGAAAAGACTTTTCGGGTTCTTCTTTCTGAAAAGGCTTTGGTTTGACCACTGGCAGCTTGTTGGATACGAATATGCCTTTTCTTTCAATCACTTCCAGCCAACCCTGGATTTTTAATTCTTCATAAGCCGCAACAATTGTTGTCCGGTTTAACTCCAGCATAAGTGCCATAGCTCTGGACGACGGAAGTTGATACCCTGGCTTTAATTTGGAATTTCTGATCAGATTGGTAAGTGCGTCGGCCAATTGACGGTAGACGGGTGTGGCGGATTTTTTATCGATGTAGAGCAGGCTGCTGAAAGGTAGTGTTTGGACTGCCATGATATTTGAGACTAAATAACGAGGATCTGTAAAACATGAGTTAATTTACGAAAAAACTAATTTATTCTTTCAAATCATGAATCATCAAAAAATATCTCAGGTGTTGCTATACACCTGAGATATCGCTGAGTCATCAATGGCGCACATCTAAAATTTCGATGGTATCAGGTGCAATACATTTGACACTCATCAATTTGCTGAAGTTTATGTAAAAACCGCAACTGGTATTTACTTCGATCTTTCTTTCATGAACTTTAATTCAAGCTTTTATCAAGTCGTCGTTGTCTGACAGAATGCGCCCCTCTACCTTTTCTGAGTTGTATCGATTTTTTTTTGCCTAAATAAATAAACAACCCGGTCACCGGCAGGGAAGCACTGATCAATCCAGCCAGAAACATGATGATTTGACCGCTTAATCCTGCGATCTGCCCGACGTGAATATCATAGTTCGTTCCTAACAGGACTAAGCCCGTACTTTTCTTTGTGTTAGGTAATTCCTTCAGGATTTTACCTGTGTACTGATCGATGGAATAAGTATCGCTGTAGCTGAAATGAAGTACCCGAGGATAACAGGTGTAAGATATCGGAGATTTTGGTAATACTCCAGGAGAGATCAGCATCATTTCGGTTTTCGGCGATCTTTTACGAGCATACAGGAAGCCGGCATCGATGGGCTGTATAACCACGATATTCTGTACTTTGGTTGTCGTGTCCGATGTATATTTCTTCAGTTCCTTTTTGTATTCCTGACCTCCGTTAGCTACCCAATAGATACTTTTGCTCAACCAGTCATATGACATGGAAAGTCCGCTGAATGCAAGAAGGAAACTAATGCTGAAAACATAAAATCCGATTACACTATGCAAGTCATAATTGACCCTGCGCCACCTGGTCTTCCATTTGATAGTCAGGCTTCGCTTCCGATCAAACTTTCGACGGGGCCACCACAAAACCAATCCGGTGATCATTATGATCATAAATATGATGGTCGACGCGCCGACAATCGTTTTTCCTATCGCCGGCGGAAAAAAACAGTAAAAATGTATGCTCTTTACCGTATTGAAGAAATTGTGCTTAAAATCCGGATCATCATGCATCAGGCGGCCCGTGTACGGATCGATAAACAGTGAATGCTGTACCTTACCGGTGTTAATACGTACCTGTGCGGTACGGTCAGGGGTGTAATAATTCACTAAGCTCACCTTGCCGTCCGGATATTTTGTCTTAGCGATAATAATGAGCCGTGAAGGCAGCAGCATATCCCCGCTCCCGCGGTTAACCTTCCTGTAGGAAAACAGGGCATCCTGTATCTGATCCTGGAAAGAATATACACAACCTGAAATACTGACAATAAACACCACCAGCCCGGACAGGAACCCGAGCCAGCGATGCATGAATAAAACTACTTTTTTAAACAAAGACATTCCCGGTCAATTAAAATCTGAAACTGATATTGGCAACGATCTCCCTCAGCATCTGCGGGTTCATAGTGGCGCTACCTACCCAGTAACGTTTGTTGCCGACGTTATTTATTTTCAGTCCTACCCGGTATTTAACCTGGTCATAAAAAACAGCTGCATTATAGACGGTATAGGAAGGCAAAATGAATTGTCCGTAAGTATTGCTGTTGATCGCGTAAACGTTGCCGGCATAGTTACCGCCGGCACCAAAACCAAGTCCTTTTACGAGGCCGTTGCTGAACCGGTAACTCATCCACAAATTAGCGGTACGCTCCGGGCCTGCATTTGTCGGGCGAAGGCCGGTCTGGGCCGTTGTGGTTTTCGTGTATACACTGTGATTATAAGCATAGCCTCCGATAATGTTAAGCCCGGGAAAAGGGTTGGCAACTGCCTCTATCTCTACGCCCTCACTGACCTGTGTACCGTTCTGTATGGAAGGGGCGGGATTAGCCTCATAAGGACGCACAATATCTGTTACCTTAATATGGTAATAGCTCACAGTACCGCTTATTCTGCCGCCAAGCAGGTCATATTTCACACCGCCTTCCGCCTGATTGGAATGTTCGGGTTTGAACGGTTTGCTTTCGAAGTCGGTCCCTGTTTTATTGCTAAATCCCGACTGGTAGTTGCCGAATACCGATACAAGCCCGGGGATAACCTGGTAAACCAGACCGAATTTCGGGGCGAGGGCCGTTTGCCCGTAACCGTCAGACGTCACGTTGGTGGAATTATTCAGGATCCCTTTATTTTCGAAGCGGTCAACACGCAGACTGATCAGCGCCAGGAAATTGTCGGTAATATTGAAAACATCCGATGCGTAGGCACTATAGGTATATGAATCATTTTTTGTGGTCAGTACGGTGCCTGCAGGGCGATTGGCATACGCTGAGTCTACTTTGCTTTCGTTGAAATTATAATAGGCGTTACCTGGGTTCGTGAGGCTCACGAAGTCAAAAAGATCGTTTATCCGTGTTGCCGGCGTCTTTGTCGTTACATAAGCAAAGCGGTTAAAGTTGATGTTCGTACGGGCGTGGAAATAATCGAGACCCACGGTCAGGCGGTTACGGAACTTACCTATTTTGAAATCACCAGTTACGTTCTCCTGCAGTTCAGCATTCAGGTCCGTTCCGTTCGGCGACCAGACCATACGCTCCAGGTATAGCGGATCCGTGTAGGAATTAACACCCGTCAGCGTTCTGACACTGCTGCCCGGTATTATATAGAAGTATGGTGCAGGCCCTTTCGATGTGCTGCTGGTCACACTGAAATTCGTCTGGGACTTCCAGCGGGAATTGAATACATAGTTCATCTGCCCGAAAACATTGGCATTCTGACCCGTTTTCATGACATCATTGCTGGAGAAAGTGCTTTTATAATTGACCGGGATCTGATCCGCCCGGTTTGCGCCGAATGCGCTGACATTAACGGTCGGGTACAGATAAAAATACTGGCTGCCCCCGCTCTGCAGCGTATTGAATTCGGCATCAACGCTGAAGTTAAGACGGTCATTTACCCTGTAGGATAAGGTCGGTGCCAGGAAAAAGCTCTTCCGGTAGCCGTTATCACTGAAACTGTTCTGATAATTATAAGCGGTATTTACCCTGAAAAGTACATTTCCCGCGCTATCCAGCGGCGTGTTGTAGTCCGCGCTGATACGGTTGAGCCCGTAACTCCCGCCATAATAGGAAACTTCACCGGCAGCGGCTTTGAAAGGCTTCTTGGTGACACGGTTGATCAGTCCTCCGTATGAGGTCAGCGTATTGCCGAATAAGGTGGCCGAAGGACCTTTGATCACTTCGATCGCTTCCACATTTACCGCATCTGCAATGGTCGTGATATTTCCGGCCAGTCCGTTACGCAGTCTTGCCTGGGTAGAAAAACCGCGAAGCACAAAATTGGTCGCACCTGATCCGGCCCTTCCGGTAGCATCGAACAGCTTGGTCACACCCGGAGCATTGCGCAGGGCATCGTCCAGGTTATTGATCTGCTGATCCCTCAGGAGTTCTTTACTGATACTCGTATACACCTGCGGGTTCTCCAGATTACCCAGCGGCATTTTGGCGACATAGTCACTTCCCTTACGGGTAAATTTATTTGTTCTTCCGGAACTGATGGTCACTTCCTGCAACGCACGGTTACTGATATCGAGTCTGACAGGGTCCAGCTGCGTGGTTTTTCCGGCTGTGATCTCAGCTGTCAGCTCTACCGGGGCGGCGCCTGTCTGGGATATCAGCAGGACGTAAGTACCCGGCTGGAGTTTCAATTCAAAGTTACCGTGATCATCTGTTGATGTACCTGATGCCTGTCCCTTAACGGTTACGGAAGCATTATCGGCATCTTTTCCTTCGGAAGTAAGCACTCTTCCCCTGACCGCTCCTCTATTGCCCTGGGCACAGACAGATGAAACAGATAACAAAAAAATGAACAGGCAGAGGCACTGGTTTCGTAGAAGTTTAATCATTTTTATTTAGACTAATTATAAGTTATAACAATGCCTGCGTTCATGAAAAACCATGCCAGACAATTAGATACTTGATAATCAGCATCTATTACTTTAAACACCGGTAGAAAGACGATATATCGTTTTATAATATCGTTCACAGACGAAATATCGCCTTTAAGTTTTACTGCGCCATCATATAGGCGTCAGACACTGCCTGTGCGAAAGCTTCGGGCGCTTCAGATGGCAGATTGTGACCAATTCCGCCAAGGACGGTCCGGTGCATATATTTTCCGGTAAACTTCCGGGCGTAGGTTTCCGGATCCGGATGAGGCGCAGCATTGTCATCTCCTTCGATAGTAATAGCAGGAACGCTGACCACCGGGAAATCTTTCAGTCTTTTTTCCAGACCGGTGTACCGGCGCTCTCCTTTGGCTGCCCCTATCCTCCAGCGGTAATTATGGATCACGATACTGACATGATCCTTATTTTCAAATGACCGGGCTGAAAGATTGAAGGCGCTATCACTGAATTTCCACCGGGGTGAGGCATTCTGCCAGATCAGCTTCGCCATGGCTTTGCGGTTAGCCTCGTAACCTGCCTTCCCCCTTTCCGTAGCGAAATAGAACTGGTACCACCATGCTTGTTCGGCTCCTGGGAGCAGCGGCTTTCCTCCTGTTTCCTGGCTGCCGATAAGATAGCCGCTGACAGAAACGAGGGCAATGCAGCGTTCCGGCCACAGCGCGGCCACGATATCGGCTGTTCGTGCTCCCCAGTCAAAACCTCCGATAACGGCTTTCCGGATATGCAGGGCGTTCATGAGTTCGATCACGTCGACCGCCAGTGCTGACTGCTGCCCGTTCCTGAAAGTCCTGTCTGAAAGAAAAACAGTGGAGCCGAAGCCGCGGAGGTACGGGGTGATGACCCGGAAACCTTTTCGGGCCAGTATTGGTGCGACAGCGGAAAAACTGTAGATATCGTAGGGCCAGCCGTGAAGAAGAATAACCGCCGGTCCGTCAGCAGGCCCTGATTCAACATAACCCACACTGAGCACACCAGCATTGATCTGCCGTATCCTTCCGAGTGCTTTAACAGCTTCGCCGGAACTGCCTGACAACTCCTGTCCGAAGACAGTCAGCCCGGTTCCTGTCAGGAGACAGCATAGTGAAACGGCGAATAAAAATATTTTCGGAGACAGAATGATCTTTGCTGCAGGCATTTTTTTGGAATAATATGATTTGTAACTACCGGGCCTGTCGTTGTTCCAACTCAGAACAATGACGCCTCGTTAAACAGACCGGCCGGACGCTGTAAACTGCAGGTCCGGCCGGTACTCTTATTTTCCGCCTGCTGCCGTAATGATCAGCCTGGCCACGACATCAGGATGAGAAGCGAATATCAGGTGGCTTCCTTTCGCTTCTATAGCCTTCGTTTTTGCACGCTTGTACATGTTCCTTTCAACATCGGGGTTAATGCTTTTATCTTCCGTTGCGACAATACCATAGCTGGGTTTCGTACGCCATGCCGCGTCGGTCAGTTCGGCCGCAAAGCTTTCTCCCAGAATAGGCTGCTGCGAGGCAAACAGGAAATCAGTCTCGGCTTTGCTCAGATCAGCCGCAAAACCTTCCCGGAATTTGCTTTTATCATAGTAGACGAAACCGTGTTCATCAGGTGCCAAGATGCCGTTCTCCGGGGCAGCGGGCAGTGAGGTTGCCCATTTGAGCGTATTTTCTCCCTTATCAGGCTGATAGGCTGCAACATAGACCAGCGCCACCACCTTTTCGTGCATACCTGCCTCCGTGATGACTACGCCGCCCCAGGAATGGCCTACAAGGATCACCGGCCCATCCTGCTTATCCAGAATCCTTTTAGTCGCATCCACATCATTTTTCAGGCCCGTCAGCGGGTTCTGAACAATCGTCACGTTGTAGCCCTTCGCGCTCAAAATATCGAAGACACCACGCCAGCCCGAGCCATCGGCAAAAGCACCATGGACGATAACAATATTCTTAACAGGCGAAGTTTGTGCCGTAGTAGGGTTTGTAAAAGCAAAAACGGTTAACAAAAGTACCAGGGCAACCATGCCCGGCCTCATTAATTTTTCAGAGATTTTCATAGCGGTATTATTATTTTATTATTGTTTAAGGTAATCGTTTATAAGGCTGGAAACAGGCTAATGATGTACAGCACCGGCGAGATCGATGTTTAATTTATTGCTAACCCTGGTGCCGAGATCAATATCCGCCCGAAAAAAATGGCACAGCTGGCGGTTGATAATTTCTTCACGTTTTGGGCCTGTGATACCTGACATAGCCTCCGAAATATTAGCGGCCAGGGCTTCTTTTCCTTCCGGGCCAAGTACATTCCTGTAAAAGATCCCGGGTTGGCTGAAATGATCGTCTTCACCTGGTGCGTTACGGCCGAACCAATCCAGCGTTTGCGAACGCGTATGCTCAGCCGGCCTTTTGTAGGCCATATCCTGCTGAATAGTGTCGAAACTGTTCGGGTAATAATTCGGTTGGGCCCCGCCGTTCCCATCAGTGCGCATCTGCCCGTCCCTGTGGTAATTGGCAACCATGAACGGACAGCGGTTAACCGGAATGTAATTGAAATTTATACCCAGGCGGTAACGCTGCGCGTCAGGATAAGCGAGGATCCGGCCCTGCAGCATTTTGTCGGGAGAAAACCCGATGCCGTCCACGATATTGGAAGGCGAAAAAGCGGCCTGTTCCACATCTGCAAAATAATTGGCCGGGTTCTCATTCAGCTGGATCGTCCCGACCTCAATAAGCGGAAAATCAGCCTGGCTCCAGGTCTTGGTAAGATCAAAGGGATTAAACCTGTGCTCACCTGCCTGCTCCGCTGTCATTACCTGTATATACAGCTGCCATTGCGGAAAATCCTTTTCGGCAATAGCTGCTAACAGGTCACGCTGTGCAAAATCAGGATCACGGCTCTTGAGCTCGCCGGCTTCCCGGGCACTGAGGTTTTTGACACCCTGCAGTGTTTTGAAATGGAATTTTACAAAAACCACCTCGTTTGAGGCATTGATCATGGAATAGGTATGACTGCCGAAACCGTGCATGTGACGATATCCGTAAGGTGTCCCCCTTTCGCTCATCAGAAACAGGACCTGGTGAAGGGATTCCGGATTAAGGCTGAAAAAATCCCAGGTCATCGTTGGGTTTTTACAGTTCGTGTGGGGGTCACGTTTCTGCGTATGTATAAAATCCGGGAACTTCTTCGGGTCTTTCAAAAAGAATATCGGTGTATTGTTGCCGACGATATCCCAGTTCCCGTCTTCGGTATAGAACTTGACAGCAAATCCCCGCGGGTCACGCTCCGTATCTGCACTTCCGCGCTCACCTCCCACTGTCGAAAACCTGATAAATATGCGGGTCTCTTTTCCAACAGCATTAAACAGTTTCGCCTTGGAAAACCGGCTGATATCACTGGTCACCCTAAAGATCCCGTATGCACCAGAACCTTTGGCATGAACCACCCTTTCCGGGATACGTTCCCTGTTAAAATGGGCAAGTTTTTCGTGCAGTATAAAATCCTGCAGCAATAGCGGGCCTCTCGGCCCGATGCTTTGCGTGTCTTCGTGGCTGGCATAGGGTATGCCGGATGCTGTGGTCAGTTTTTCATTCATTGTCGTAGCTATTGATTGCCAAAGCCATGACAAAGAGCACACCATCTTCACAAACAATTGTATAACAATACTTTACAAAAGTAAAGAAAAGCCATACCCTACTTTATTTCGTTAATGCATCGGGATTGCGCGATATAACATCGTTTAATAAACTGTCACTGATAAACCGCTGTAAATAAACTTTTTGGAACGCCCTTCCGACCCTTCGCCACTTCATCGCCAAACAGCGAAATGCAGTGCGGAACAAAAGACTAAATCAAATACAATCAATTCATTATCATTTAGTTATAACAATGGCACAGGTTTAGAGATCAGGGATTCATCCAATTAAAAAAAGACAGATGATCACACCCGTAATTACACCGGCACGTAATAACCCTTTTTCTGCCGCCAGGTCAGGCAGGTACGGATCAGGGAAAACCGCTGCTCCGGTGAAACCGGGTGACCATCGCCCCTGCTCCCCGCGGGATTTGAGCGGCGCCCGCTGCATAGATAGCAAACCCTGTAAATCCGGTTAACGGCCTGAATCACGAGAAGAAGTATCCGTAAATAATTAATTGATGACCACTATGAAAATTTTAAAATTCAACAAGAATCTCGCGGCGGTTGCCGCCCTGCTATTATTGCATGTCCATGCCTTTGCACAGGAAAGGCCATATCCGGGGGAAGAAGACCCGCTCGTGTTAAAGGAGATCCGGCCTTTTCTTAAAGCCCTGAACTCGGGCGGCGGCAAGCCGATCGAACAGTTAAGCCCGCCGGAGGCCCGTGATGTACTCACCGGCGCGCAGAACTCAGTTAAATTTGATTACTCGAATGTAGATGAAACCGAGAAAACGATCAGCCAAAACGGCACGAGCGTTAAACTTCATATCACGAAACCGAAAGGCGTTAAAGCGAATGCGCCGGTCTTTATATTTATTCACGGAGGCGGATGGGTACTGGGTGATTACCCTACCCACAGACGACTGGTACGCGATCTGGTCACAGGAAGCGGGGCGGTCGCTGTTTTTCCGGATTATTCGAGGTCGCCGGAGGCAAAGTATCCTACGGCTATCAATGAGATCTACGCTGCAACAGAATGGGTAGCGCAGCATGGAGCAGAGATCGGGGTGAACGGTAAAAACCTTGCCGTTGTCGGTAACAGCGTTGGTGGTAATATGACAGGCGTCATTGCCCTGATGGCTAAAGACAAAAAAGGCCCCAAAATAAAGCTGCAGGTCATGTTATGGCCGGTGACGGATGCAAATTTTGATACAGAATCCTACAATCTTTATGCGAACGGCCGCTTCCTGTCAAAGAAAATGATGCAGTGGTTCTGGGACAGCTATCTCCCTGACGCAGAAAAAAGAAAGGAAATTTATGCTTCTCCCCTGCAGGCCACCACAGAGCAGCTGAAAGGCCTGCCGCCGGCTCTGGTACAAACTGCCGAGAATGACGTCCTTCGTGATGAAGGGGAAGCTTATGCCCGAAAGCTTAATGAAGCTGGTGTGCCGGTAACACTGACAAGATACGGTGGACTGATCCATGATTACGGACTCCTCAACCCTATCGCGGATGTACCGGCAATAAAGGTTGCTATCCAGCAGGCCGCTGCCACCATAAAAGCCGCTCTGTATAAATAACAGGCATATCCGCTGGGCTTCCAACTGCAGCAGTACTGACAGCTCATCCGGCAACCGGTTTTCTCCATGAGTTTTCCAAAGATAAAACGCCTGCCTGCCGGTTGTAAAGGTTTGCTGAAGAAACTGACGGCATGTACTTTTGATAAAGAAAAAACCCTGGCCTCAGCATCGCAAAGCCTGGCCAGGGTTTTAATAGCATATCAGAGATCAGTTGCCCCGGTGTTCCACAGCTCTAACTATGCAGTTGAGTACCTCGTAATGCAGGTCAAAATTGTTGATATGAATTCCGTCAGACAGTATATTATATTCCAGTATCCTGTCTGCCACCGCCAAACGGAAGAGTTTTCCCCACTAAGATATGGCAATGAAAAAATGATAGCATCTTTCCTGTCGTTGAATAGCTGCTCCAACATCCCTTTATCATCGTACATATTTTTACAGAACAGCGCTGCACCATCTGCGATGGATTGCAAAAGCCGTTCCGGTTCCCTTTCGTTGTAGATCAAAAAGTGGTGCTTGTTATTGCTGACGTTACTAACCATCAGTTTTTCTGAAAGCGGCAGGCGCTTGTAGATGCGGTCAAAATGTATCGCTATGTAACCTCTTACTCCGTTCAACGCCGGCTTCATGATCTTATTGCGGAATACCAGGCGATATTGGTCGAACCATATACCTTCTTCCCCTTCCCGTATAGCCCAACAAGGCCGCTAAAGGATCGACGGAGGCCTTCAGCCTCTTCTTCAGCAAAGGGTACTTTAGCAACATATTCCGACAACATTCCCCCAACCTGTTCAACTATCTCGTTTATAATCGCTATTTCTTCCTTTGAAAAATCGTCTGTATACATTTTAGGATTTCGTTTTGATTATGGGATGAACATTCAACGCCATTGCCTCTTATTCCAGTAAATGTTTCAGGTAGAAAACCAGCGGCATTGACGCAAACCCAAGCGGGATAATGACAGCGAACAGCCAGGTGCCGGTAAATTTGATGATCGGCGTATATTTTTTATGCCGCAAGCCCATAGTTTGAAATGCGCTTTGAAATCCGTGTAAAAGATGAAAAGAAACGACCGCTACGGAGATCAGGTAAAATACTACATACCAAAGGCTCTTAAAACTCTCTGCCACGATAGTATATAAATCTTTTGTCCTGACGATCTCCGTATTTCCTTCCACGGTAACCGCATATTGGAATTTCTGAGATACAGGGTGATATTCGGATACTTCGCGTTTGCCGGTAAGCAGGTCTGTACGGTATTCACGAAAGGCTATCTCAGTATATTTATAGCGATACCAGAAATCCGCCATATGGATAACGATGAAAAGGAAAAGTATACTGCCGAGAAGCCCCATATTTTTTGACGGCCACGAAGCAGGCGAACGGGAAACGACAGCATACCTAACCGGCCTCGCCCTTCTGTTCAGGATAGTTAGTAGCAGAGCATAGGCCGCATGCACGATAATGGTAAGGTAGAGCAGGTAAGCGATCACTTCTACAGGCGGAAAGTGGGTCATAAAATGCGCATAGGTATTGAAACTGTAGCCCTCGTCACCGGCAAACAGGGTCATATTCCCGCTGACGTGGACAATGAGGTAAGTACACATAAATGTACCGGTTAAAGCCATCATCAGCTTTTTAAAAAGAGAAGAATTGAGGGTTCGTAAAAAGTCGCTCATCGTTGATGGGGTTAGTTGAAAGTCTCCAAAATTTCCCAGCAGATACAAGGCTAATGCCAAACAGGATAAAACGCGAATTTTAAAGGATTTACGGGCATCTGCTTCTTCAGGCCAAGACGAAATAACGCCGGGATACGGCGCGGGCACGAAATATCGTCTGCCCGAAGCGGTTGATATCCGGCCGCTCCACTTGAGGCAGCGAACATTTTACAACCTAATTTTCCCATTCATGCCTTTACTTCCGTCAGAAAACCGTTTTTTCTCCATCTCGGCGATAAGCCGCCCTCTGACGAAAGTTTATGGTATAAACTATGTACCGCTGATCTATCACAACCTGCTTAACGAAAAAAATGAGTTATAACAGACGAGAAACATTAGATTGCAAAATAAACCCCAATAAAGACTGTGGCGTAGAAGCTGCACTATCCATTGTAAGCGGCAAATGGAAACTCAGGATCTATAAGGCGTTAAGGCAGGGAGGCCCGACCCGTTTCTCAATATTGAAAAACGGGCTGGGCGACATTTCAGAAAAAACACTAACCGCCCAGTTAAGGGAGATGGAGTACGATGGGCTTCTCATCCGCATAACATATGCCGAAGTGCCACCAAGGGTAGAGTACAGCCTAACGGATCTCGGGCAAAAACTTGAACCGTTATTCTTGTCGCTGGAAGACCTGGGGCTTGCATACATTCTCCAAAAGATGCACCATG
This sequence comes from Mucilaginibacter pedocola, assembly GCF_002013915.1. GTDB lineage: Bacteria > Bacteroidota > Bacteroidia > Sphingobacteriales > Sphingobacteriaceae > Mucilaginibacter > Mucilaginibacter pedocola. Next base: position 444,159 of record NZ_MBTF01000035.1, on the reverse strand, counting down.
ATAGCACAGAAAAAACCTGACAGCCACACACATGTCATTGCAATGTTAGAATAAAAAAAAGCTTCTTCTATAAATGGTTCGGTATCAGCGATACTTACCCTGGGGTAATTTACTTCCGTAGCGGTAAGCCTGTTGACCAATAGCATCGATCTTCTTTTTTTTGGATAAAAAAAAATTAAAATGAAAGTACTGATTACAGGCGGATCGTCGGGTATAGGAAAAGGCCTGGCTGAAAATTTTCACGAAAAGGGATGGGATGTGCTGGTTACCGGCCGCGACGTTAATAAGCTGGCTCAGCTGGCAAATGACCTGCAAGGTATCAGGACACTGGTCTATGACAGCTCCGTCGCAGACGACGAGATCAAAATTGTCGAGTTCATCAGAAATGTATGGGAAAATAAGCTGGATATACTAGTCAACAACGCGGGGCACGTCGCACTCACGCCGTTCGGGAACCTAAAGAGGGAAACACTGGAAAACATGTACCGGGTACATCTTACAGCTCCTTCCCTGCTGACAGCAGGCTGTCTCGATGCACTGAAAAACAACAAAGGCCAGATTCTCAATATCACAAGCAGCCACGGTATTAAACCATATGCTCAGCTCATGGCTTACGGATCGGCTAAAAGTGGCCTGAATATGCTCACGAAGATATGGGCGTTGGAGCTGGCACCGTTCGGTATCAGGGTAAATGCAATTGCTCCCGGACCTACCGACACGCCCGTACTGACCAACTCGGGTTTCTCAGCAGCGGATATAAAAAACATACAGGATACAGAGCAGAATGCCATTCCGCTGAAGCGACGCGGCGAGGTATCAGATATTGTCAATATCGCTGCAGCACTGGCCGGCGGCGCAGCATGGCTGACCGGTGCCATCATTCCGGTTGACGGTGGGATCTCCGTAAGTTAAAACAGATCCGGTGTCGCCTGCACGTCAAGATTTCAGGCGACACCTTAAACCACCAAACCGACGATATACAGTCGAACGACGAAATAGGCGAACGATATTTCGTACGAAATCTATCCGTTTTTAACAGGGGCGAATAGATGTTACAACAAACAACTGAACCGCAGTGCTTTGCCATCTTTAAAACATCCGGCAGGCAGCTCGAAAAGCCTTGGAGCACCTTTTGCATTCCGCATCACTCAGCGGCATTAACGCCCAGCCATATATGAATAAACTCTCCAGGAAAATAACCTTAATCTTATCACTGTCTGTTTCTATCTCATTCTCCCTCAACGCTCAAGTATACAAAGACCCGAAAAAAAGTATTGAAGAAAGGGTCAGCGACCTTCTCGGACGCATGACGCTGGAAGAAAAGATAGCACAAATGAGCATGACATCTTTGTCAGGCTCCCTGAAAAGCCCGATTTCTGTGGGCGTCGTGGAAAGCCCCTTTATCACCGCCGGAGAAATTACGGTCCAGTCTGCAGCGGCAAAAAAATATGCCCGTGAAAAAACAAGGCTTGGCATCCCTCCTATTCAGATAGGCGAATGCCTGCACGGCCAGCTGGCTGCAGGCGCAACCATATTTCCGCAGGCCATAGGACAGGGAAGCACCTGGAATCCTTCGCTGATCAGAAAAATGGCCGGCACAATTGCTTCAGAGGCATCTGCTTCAGGCGTTGACCAGGCACTATCCCCCCTTTTTGACCTAATCCGCGATCCGAGATATGGACGGGTTGAAGAATGCCTTGGAGAAGACCCTTACCTTGTCAGTCAGTTGGGCTGTGCTTTTGTTAACGGCATGCAGGGGGAAGCTTCTGAAAGCCGGATAGGCATACCTGAAGGAAAACTGATAGCCACAGGAAAACATTTCGCTGCTTACAGTATTCCGGTAGCGGGTGTAAATATCGCACCGGCGAAGATTGGCGAGCGTGAGCTGAGGAGTATGTTCCTCAGCCCTTTCAGGGATGCCGTACAAAAAGCGAACATTTACTCGATCATGCCATCGTACAATGAGACAGACGGCATACCTGCACATAGCAGCAAATTTATTTTGAAACAGATCCTGCGCGAAGAATGGAACTTCGGGGGATATGTGTTTTCCGACTATGGCGGACTGAGCCAGCTTTACGATTTTCATAAGATCGCCAAAACAAAAGCTGATGCCGCAATGCTTGGTATGGAAGCGGGTGTCGATCTTGAGGCTTCACGTCCCGACATTTATAAGACGCTCCCTGAACTCGTAAAAAACGGCAGTCTCCGGGAAAGCGTCATTGACAGTGCTGTAGCCCGAATATTAAGGATAAAATTTAAAGCAGGGCTTTTCGAAAAAAACCTACCGGATACAATCTCGCTGAAAAAGAAACTTCATACGGCAGAGGCGGTAGCGCTGTCACAACAAATTGCTGAAGAATCGATCGTTCTTTTGAAAAATCAGGGGAACGTGTTACCCTTAAATATCAGTTCGCTGCATTCTATAGCCGTGATCGGCCCTAATGCAGATAAAGTTCAGTACGGGGATTACAGTTCCACGCGCGATAACCGTTCCGGAACAACGGTACTTAAAGGCATCAGAGAATATGTTGGCGACAAAGTAAAGGTGAATTATGCACTGGGGTGTGAATTATCAGGCCCTGATACCAGCAAATTCGCTGAGGCTGAAGAGGCCGCACGCAGAAGTGACGCAGTGGTAGTTGTTTTGGGCACCACAAGTGTGGTTTTTGAAGGTATCGGATGGAACGGAAAAGCAGGTAAGGATGAACCTTCGGATCCTTTCAGCTGCGGTGAAGGTTATGATGTGACCGATATCGATCCCCAGGGCGTTCAGCGTAAATTACTGCAGCGGCTTTACCAGGCAGGCAAACCGGTCATACTCGTTCTCGTTCATGGCCGTCCCTGGAGTATCAGTTGGGAAAAAGAACACGTTCCTGCGATACTGGAGGCTTGGTACCCCGGTGAAAGAGGCGGAAATGCCGTGGCTAATATCCTGTTTGGAAAAGTTAATCCCTCTGGCAGGCTCAACATGACCATACCGCAGTCAACAGGGCACATACCGGTTTACTATAATTACGTAAATTCATCAAAAGGCAATAACAGGCAGCCCGGTAGTTTTGAAAAACCGGGGCGTGATTATGTATACTCATCTACTGCTCCTCTTTTTCCTTTCGGCTTCGGACTGAGTTATACGACTTTCAGCTACGCCGATTTAAAAGTCAGTTCTGATACGCTGTCGGGAGGCAAAGAAATCGAGGTCCGGTTATCCGTTACAAATAATGGAAAAGTGAAGGGGAAAGAAGTGGTTCAGCTCTATTTAGGCAACAAAGTTAATTCAGTGAGCACTCCTGAAAAACAGCTCAAAAGATTCAGCAAGATCGAAGTTGCGCCGGGCAAAACCCAAATTGTCAGATTCACGATTAAAGCCGAAGACCTGGCCTTCTGGAACCGCGATATGAAAGAGGCCACGGAACCGGGAGAGTTCGATCTGATGATCGGCAGGTCCGCGGAAGACATTGTGCTGAAAAAGAAAATGTATCTTGACTAACAGGCCCTTTTCCGGAAATTCCGAAGAATAGAAAAAGCCGTGTCAGCCGGGACCAAAGGGGGAATTGGGAACGGTTGACACCAGCGGCTTATTAAAACCACCAGACATTAAGCTGTAAACGTCATGCCGTATATATACATGGCATGACGTTTACTAATCCCGACAGTTAGCCGGTAAAGCGGAAAAAAAACTGGTAATAAAAGCTTCCCGAATTTAATTAAGGCAGGACCTGAGCTCATTTGCTTTTGTGGACATCCGCATTTTTTCAAGTGCGCCGTCCTTTAACCGCCTTGTATGCGCAATACAGAGGCCGAAGATACGGGCGATCTCTTCCAGCCGGATAGCTTGGCCCGTTTCGAGGCCAAAAAACAGGATTAGCAGGTCCCTCTCCCTTTGCGTAAGTTCCGTCATGGCGTCCCGAATATCCTGCCGCAATGACTCTCTCAGGAGTCTTTCGTCAGGCGTTGCTTTTTCTAAACTTACCGTCTCATGGAACGTTAAGGGGCTGTCTGCGCTTACCGGATGATCGAGTGACAAAGTGATCTTATCCTGTATAATAAGCTCAGAAAGCAAATTCGCCTCGATACCAACCTCCGATGCAAGTTCTTCGTTGGTCGCACCGCGCTGATAGCGCTGCTCCAATAAGGCTGAGGCCCGCATACACTTATTGAGGAGCGCGACCTGGTTCATCGGAAGATGTATAAATCTGGTGTATTCCTGGACTGCGCCCGAGATGGCCTGCCTGATCCACCATACTGCATAGGAAATAAAACGAAATCCCCTGGTGTGGTCAAAACGCTGCGCTGCGCGGATCAGCCCCAGATTTCCTTCACTGATCAGGTCATTCAGTGATATGCCGCTCGTCTGGTATTGTTTGGCTACCGATATTACAAATCTGAGATTAGCAGTGACCAGCTTGGCTTCAGCCTGTCTGTCGCCTTCCAGCACGCGGGCACAAAGCTCCTGTTCTTCCTTGGGGCTCATCATCCCTATTTTTTCAACGTCCCTGAAATAACGTCTCAGCAGATCACCGTCGCGCGGTGTAATAGCGGCTGTAATTACAAGTTTTCTCATTGCCGATAATTTTGTTTACCAATGTTTGCTATACAAAGGTGGCATCGCACCCACCAGGGAGTTATTGACTAATCACAAAAAAAATCATTGATTTAAGTCAACACTGCCTGAGTCCCCTGCTGCGGAATTTTGAAATACATTACCCTGCCCAGTATCTGCCTTTCTCCCTAAATCTATCCTTGTCATACTACCGGACTATTTTTTAAAGGCGGCAGGTCAAAAACCATTGATAAATGTCAACGATCTTTTTAGATATAAATCAACACCCCATCCCAGTGTACCTCAGAACTTTGCAGTAGTTCTCGCAGGATATAGTTAACTGACCGGAATAGATTGGAAGCCTGATAAGCCTCATCGGGTTCTTAAACATGCCGGACCTGCAGAATGACAGTGTTTTTAATGGTTAGCCACCCTGCATTTGTGCCGGCGTTGCAGATAAAATGATCTTGCCCCTAAGGGCAGGTTATTAAACACAAATTATTATGAATCTATTTATGTTTTTATTGACACATGCAGCACAGGCAGCATCTCTACTGATCCTTGTAAGGGTCATTACAAGAGAAAACCAGGCAAAAACAGAAAGCAGGGCCTTCGTGGAAGATATCATAAAGTGATCACCAGCAGTTGCAGGCCAGGTATCATCGGAAAATTGCACTGAACGGGAAAAATTCCTTTTTTGATCAATGGCAATGCAGCCTTTCTTGACATTTATCAAGAATCTTAGCGGCCGTTACTACCGACCTTCACCGCACATTACAATGAGACAATCAACCTCAGGGATTATGGAAAACAGCAGCATGGAAAGCAAACAATATATCAATTCCGAATTCAAAGCGGCGTTGCATGCCAAGTGCCCGAAATGCCGGGGGGGCAAGATGTTTTCCGCAAGCACTATTGCAGGTTATGGCCAGCAAATGAATGAAGACTGCCCATACTGCGCCTTCCATTTCGAGATCGAGCCCGGCTACTTTTATGTCGCCATGTTTGTAAGCTACGCACTTGATGTTGCTATCATGGTGGCCTTTGCAGTCGCGACCTATATTTTAATTTTAAGCGACAGTGTGAACCCCTGGGTTTATACCGTCGCTACTTTGCTGCCGATATTTTTATTATCACCGATGATATACAGATACTCAAGGGTGATACTGCTGTTCTGGCTGACGCCGAACCTGCATTTCGAGCCGGAACGGTCCAAAGATGAGTACGTGAGTTTCAAAAGACGGTCCGGACGATGATCAAAGCCGGTTACCCACGACCTTCGAAATGCTATTGAAGCTTGTAAATACATACAGCTTAAGAATTCATCAGAAAATAAGCACAAACTTACCTATACAAATAACCATCATTTAAAAACCCGTTAAAAATGGAAAAACGACTGAATGTTTACACAGAAGGGCAACCGGCATTAAAGACCCTGTTCGGCATACACGCCTATCTGAAAAACTCCCCGCTGGAAAAACCTTTGCTGGAATTGGTTTATACCCGCGTTTCACAGATCAACGGATGTGCTTACTGCCTCGATATGCATACGAAAGATGCACGCCACGGCGGTGAAACAGAGCAGCGCCTGTACGGTCTTGATGCCTGGAAAGACAGCCCCTTTTATAATGAAAAGGAACGTGCAGCACTGGGCTGGGCGGAAGCGGTAACTGCTGCTAACGTAAGTGACAGCCAGTACAGGGAGGCGTTAACCCAGCTGTCTGAAGCAGAACTCATCGATCTTACATTGGCCGTCACCACGATCAATACCTGGAATCGTATCAACATCGCCTTTGCATTCCCGGCAGGATCATATGTTGTTGGCCAATTCGGATGACCGGTGTTAAAGAAACTATTGATTAATAGTGTTTAAATAGGCAGGCCGCCGTATGTCTTATTCAGCCTGTTGTGCCTTTGGCCCGGCAGGTGGCGGCCTGTTTTTTACCCCAACAAAAACATTATCTTTTTATGAAAGCAATATTTAAACTTTACGCATTTGCACCTTTTTTTGCGGTTTCATGCCATTCAAATAATACGGTGCCTGTTAACACCGGGAATGCAACACGCCCGGTTGCACTCTGCGGCCCGTTAAGTGACAGCTGTACTGCAAAAGGGCGCCTGGCAGGTTTCTTATCTTTTCCGGCGAGCGCTGCGGGGCAGGCATCGCTCCAGCTCCGCCTGACCGTTTCAAATACGGCCAGTGATACCCGGCGTTTTTGTAAATGGCAGACACCTTTTGAAACGCGGTCAGGAAGATTTCTCGAGATCAGGAATGAACGCGGTGAAGAAGTACCTTACCTGGGAATAAGTGTAAATAAAGTTGTACCAACCTCCGAAGACGCTTACATATCCGTTGCGCCTCAGACCGGAATATCTGCTGACATAGACCTCTTCAAAGTTTATAAATTCAGCTCGCCCGGTACTTACACGATCAAATATACAGGTGAGCTTGTCAGCAACGTATGTGTTCAGGACTCAATCAGGTTTATATACAAATAACGCCGCTGATCATCTGATGATCGCGTTTAAAATCATCCGGAGCATCCTATATAGACGATAGCGGGTCAGCCGCAGGACTATAATTCAAGTTTAAAGCCGACGTGTATCGCCACCCCCTGTTCACTCTCAATACTAAAGTCCCCTTTCAGCTGCCTGGTCAGCGCCCTCATCATACCTATCCCGAGAGAACTATCGCTGTCGTGTTCAAAAGCGTCCGGCAACCCTTTACCGTCGTCTTTTACAGTAAGTTCCAAACCCTCGTTTTCCGTTCTTTTCGCTGAAACAGCGATAACGCCGCCCTTATCGCAAAATGCATACTTGATGGAATTGGTGATGGCCTCATTAAGAATAAGGCCTATCGGAACGGCCTGGCTTATATTCAGACTGATGTCTTCAATATCAAGAACGAACCTTATAGACCGGATATCTTGAACGTAGATATTGGACAAATAGCTGGTTAGTTCACTGATATACCCCGGTAAGGCTACAGATGCAACCGAATTCTTACTGTAAAGCTTGTGATGAATGATGGCGATCGCCTGGATCCGGTTCTGGACATCGAACAGCGCCTTTTTTGCATCCTCGTTTTTAAGATAAGTGGACTGGTTATAAAGCAGGCTCATTACGATCTGCAGATTATTTTTCACACGATGATGGACCTCTTTCAACAGCCATTCCTTCTCACTGAGCAAGTCTTCCAGCGATTCTACTAGGTCATTCTTATCCGTCAGCAGCATCTCCTTCTGGGTCAGTAATTCCGATAACACGCCATTCTGATCATTGATTTCTTTTTGTTTCGCTCTTAAAGTAAAGTTGCTGCGGCGTTTAGCCTGATAAGCAAAGAGCAATACGGCGGCGAACAAGGCAGAAACAATCGTAATGACTACAATGAATCTGCCCTGTAACTTAGACCGTTCAAGCCTCGCATTTTGAGCAGAGGCTTCACTGTTTAGCAACTGAATAGCTTTATCTTTATTGACTGAATTGTATTTTGCCTCTAATTCACTGATCCGATTCCTGCTCTCTAAAGACATTGACGAGTCACGCAGATCTGTTATGATTTCATGTTCCCGCAACGCACTTAAAAAATTCCCGCCTACAGAATCTACTTTCAATTTGACGGTGTGAACATAAATGCGTGTGTTGTTACTGAGTTTGTTTTCCGGGAATGATTGCAATACCAAAAGAGATGCTTTCAATTCGCCCCATTGTTCGGTGTAAATATAGTACAAAGGAAGAGGATAGTAGGTTACAACAAACTCTTCTTTCGCGTAAGCACTGCCGTCGACTTTAGCATTCGGCAGGTACCGATCAAAAGCCAATTTGAATTTTTGAACAAGCTTTTGAGCAGCACCCCAGTTTTTCATTGATGTGTTCAAGCTAAGTTCCCTTGACAATAAGAAACATTCCATTTTAAGCGTTTTTGGATATTTGGATGCTTCTTTTAACAAATTTACCGCGGTAGAAAATTCCCTCAATTTGATGTAGCAACCTACGCTTCCCGTTAATCCCCAGTAGTAGCGATCGAAATCTTTAAGCGTCTTTGAAATCTGCATCCCCTTCTTGTACATTTCTATCGCAAACTCGTACTTACGGTGTTTGTGATAAGCGACCGCCAAGTTATAATAATATAACAGGCCGTCGCCTATGCTGCCATTCTTATCATTTTCATAAGCATTTACGCAATCTATGCGTGCTTTGATATGCTTATCTTCCTTCCTACTTCTGAAATATGTTTCGGCCAGCATATAATAACCGTAATAGATCTTGCGGTACTTTAGCGCCTTATATTCCTGGAGAACCCACAATTGCTCCTGCTCGGCTTTTGCATAATCTCCGGCGGTCATATCTGCGTCAGCCACTTTTCCCATAGCGTCTGCTACATTCTGTTTGTTTCCGGTCAATTTGAACAGATCATAAGCTTTTTGGTAGCAGCTGCGGCGCAACGGAAAACCGCTTTTGATCTCCAGTTCAAAATCATCACCGATCTTCTGCCATGAGGCCGCCTCTGCGGCAATCCCTTTGCGCCGTTCATAAGTCGTGATCTTCGTAAACAGCAGTTGCGCTGATGTAAAATCCGCACTCTTGACCAGTATCCGCGCCCTCTTTGACAACACTCTGTAATAAAGATTTTCGAGTGCGGGAACCGAAGTAATCTCCTCAGCAGCAGTCAGCAAAGCTAAGGCGCTATCGATATATTTCCTGTTCTCGGAAAATTTCGGGATGAAAGCCTCAGCCCGCGCGATCATCTTATTTATCCTCACGCTATCCGGTACCCGAACCTCTCCGTTTTTATGCTCAGCGAAAGGCTTGCCGGCAACAGGCCCGAAAATAAAAAAGCATAAAAGAAAGGCAAAAAGTCCGCGTGTCATTGGGTAATTCTGTCATATTTTGCCGCCATATGCAGCAACGATTATCAAGTTCTAAATATAACGCAGCAAGGGAATATTCTTAAATCAGGAAGCCAATAAATTGTACCCTTAGTGTAATTTATGCTCTTTTTTTAATTTTATGATGGCGCATCAGAAAACTCTGTCAGGGTAGAAAATATCAATACACTGACAATCGGCGTATCGGGATTCGTTATGTTTGCTATACATCGGGATCATCCTTTCGGCCTAAGGTTGTGTTTCCAATATGCTCACACCTGCAAGGCCGGAGATTGTTCCGGAATCATATTTCCAGACAGCAAAATGCATCAGAGACGCGGTTTTTTGGACAGAATAAAGCAAAGTGATAGATTAGCCATCAGAGTTAATGCTGAAAATACGATGCAGCTTCCTGATGACATTGCAAAGATCCTTAGCGGACCGCACCGGGAAACACATTATTATTTGGTTATGATGCTCGAGGGCGAAGACAATCAAAGGATCGATATGAAAGATTACACCGTATCGCCGGGGCAGATACTGTTCGTACTGCCGAATCAGATACACTGGTCGGGCAGGCATTCTCCCGGAAGCAGGTTCTTCAACATCGTATTCGACGAGAATTGTCTCGCACTGCTGCCACACACGCACAAATTCCTTTTTAACCCGCTCCATAACCCGCTTATTTCCCTCCCGCATGAGGCTGTCGTGAGGTTAAGATCCATTTTCAGCAATTTGTCGGGCCTTTTAAAAAAACAGGGTAATACCGAAACTGTACTGGCCTATCTGAATGTCCTGCTGACCGAATGTAATTCATTTTATTTTCATGGTTATCATTATAATATGATACAGGATCACAGGTTTGATGTGTACATACAGTTTCAGCAATACGTTGAGCGGGAACTTGGACGTGTTTCTGAGATCACCCTTATCGCTGAAAAATTGGCAATAAGCGTTAACTCCCTCTACCAGATTGTGAAACAGTATGCCGGACTGTCACCCAAGCAGTTTATTATCAACAGGCTTATGTTGGAAGCACAGCGCAAACTGTATAACGGAAATCATTCTACAAAAGCGATCGCTTATGAACTGGGATTTTCTGATCCTGATTATTTTGCAAGGCTTTTCAAAAAAAACCTGGGCAAAAAAATATCCCAGTTTATCAGTGAGATGACAGATTTGTAAGGTATTCGGATAGATTTGTCCAGTTTTAACATATCCGCATTGGTGACCTTTGTATCACAAAACAAGACACTGATATGGAAAAAAATAAGTATCTGTTGAGCCTAACAAAAGCCCAACCGGTCATTTATCCCGGGGATGTGATACATATCCCTGTTGAATCACACGATGAGTTGTTCGGCATCATCAAACGGATCGAAAGCAAAAAACTTTTCAGTACAGAAGAAGATGCAGCAGCATTTGCCATTACCGTGAAGATCTTTACAGAATTCATTGTGAGAGATAGGAAAACCCCTTTATTCAGGGATTTCCTGCCGCATATGAAAAAGTTTCTGCAGGAACTGAAATCTTTGGTTTCCCAACCTGCCAATAATCCCGCAACTCCTGCCGGACCTTCGGCTGAACGTTTACCCAGATCATAAAAATCAACAAATTTCTCAGGGACATGCCCGTCACAAAATTCATCGGGTATGGCTGAGAGCATTCCATAACTGCAATCATCAAACTAATGACAAATACAGCAAATCAATATCAAGACAAAAAACACCTGGTCATCGTAGGCGGCGGATACGCCGGTTTCTGGAGCGCTTTAAGTGCTGTCAGACAAAGCCGGGAGCTAAATAAAGCCTCCGATCTGGAGATCACGCTGATCAATTCCGATAATTACTTTACCATGCGCCCCAGATTGTACGAGGTGTCACTCGAAGGTACCCGCGTTGAGCTGGATAGGTATCTGAAGCCCTTACAGGTCAACCAGATCCAGGGAAGAACGGAAAGCATCAACGCAGAAAATAACGAACTTTCTGTCTTTACCGCTAATGGTATCCTCAACATTCCTTATGACTATCTTATTCTTGCTACGGGAAGTTCGCTAAAAGCAGTTAATCTGCCCGGAATCAGCCATACCTTCAACAATGATACTTTTAACGGTGCAAAGCACCTGGAGGATCATATGATAAAGCTCGCCCAGAACAATTTCGAGAATGAAGGAGATACGACCTTTGTAGTCGCCGGCGGAGGCTTTACCGGCTTGGAGACGGTAACAGCAATCGAAGAAAAGGCGAAGCTGCTACAGGAAAAACTTTCAGCCACTGTAGCATCTTTCAGAATAGTTATGGTAGAAAAGTCTGACAAAGTAGCTTCCTTTTATTCCTCAGACAGTCAGAAGTATATCGTAGAAACCCTAAAAGCCAAAAATATAGAGGTGATTACTAATGCCGCCGTTGTCGGCATAGAGCCGGATGCTGTTACACTGAGCAATGGCGAGCGAATACCGACAAGCACGGTAATATGGACAGCCGGCCTGACCGCAAGCCCGCTGACCTCCTGTTTTAAAGGAAGCAAAGATCACCTTAACCGCCTCAGTGTCGATCAGCACCTTAAGCTGCCGGGCTATGATAATGTGATCATCGCCGGAGATGTCGCTAACGTGACCGTATCAGAAGGCCGTTCAGCGGTTATGTCCTGTCAGTTCTCACAATTCCAGGGCAGATGGGCGGGGCACAACGCAGTAAATGATCTTTTTAATGCGCCGCTGAAACCCTATCAGCAGACCGGATACAATACCTGTCTTGACCTTGGTTCCGGTCACGCGATCGTGACTGACGGCTGGACCAGAGATCTGCGCCATAAAGGTGAAGAAGCAAAGAAGCATAAATTTTGGATCTCAAATGACCTGATCTATCCACCAAAAGATATCGAGCAGGCTGTTGCGGCGTCATTCCCGAAAATACCGCAGCTCTGACAGCACCATCCGGTAACTCAAGCCTTTCATTTTGAAAGGCTTTTTTTACTCCCCTCCCACAGCTAACCAGGATGTCACGGAATTGCCACAGTTAAAATCAATAGAATAATAAAATACCTTTTTATCTTTTATTATATATTTTTGCGCTATAAAATTCATTCACAAACAACTTTATAATTATGATAACAGACGCGCAAAAAGACCTTGTGAGGGGCACCGTACCAATTCTAAAAGAACATGGCGTTACACTTACCAAATACTTTTACAGCAGGATGTTCTCCCACCATCCGGAACTCAGAAATGTTTTCAATATGGGTAATCAGCAAAATGCGAAGCAGCAAACGGCATTGGCTATGGCTGTATTAGCCTATGCGGAGCACATTGAGAACCCAACAGTACTGCTGCCCGTACTGGATGCGATCGGCCAAAAACACACAAGCCTGAGTATACGGCCTGAACACTACCGTATCGTCGGGAAACATCTTATCGCCTCTATCCGGGAGGTCCTGGGCGATCTTGCGTCAGATGAACTGATTGACGCGTGGACAGTGGCTTACGGACAGCTTGCCGAACTGATGGCGAACCACGAAGGGCAGATCTATCAAAAACTTGCCGATACCGAGGGTGGTTGGACCGGATGGCGTCCGTTTGCCGTTAGGAAAAAAGAAGCTGAATCGGATGAGATCACTTCTTTCTATTTATATCCGGTTGACGGCGGTAAGATCGCTGACTTTAAACCGGGGCAGTTTATCAGTGTCAGGATATTTGTGCCGCAGCTGAATCTGTTCCAGCCGAGGCAATACAGTATTTCCTGCGCACCGAACGGAGCCTACTACCGGATTTCTGTTAAGCGGGAATTTGGGGGCGAATTAAATTTCAACGGCATGGTAAGCAACAGGTTGCATGACTTCATAAATACCGGCGATATCATCGATGTTTCTGCCCCTGCAGGAAATTTTGTTCTTTCAGCTTCAGAAAACCCGGTTGTCTTTATCAGTGGCGGCGTAGGCCAAACTCCGTTGATCAGTATGATGGAAGATTTGATCGCATCTGGCAGTGATCGTCCGAAGGCCTGGATACATGGCTGCCGGGGCCGGAACCTTCATGCCTTTCACCATGATTTGGCGGCCTGGAAAACAGACGCAGATTTCGAACGGCATATTTTCTACGACGTCGTTGACGCAGGTGCAGATCCGGGATCTGTTCGCCAGGGCTGGGTAGATCTTCAGCATATTGACAGAAGGAACTTTGCGCCGAACAGCGAATATTACATCTGCGGACCGGCATCGTTCATCACGAAGCATTACAATGATCTTATTGCTGCAGGGGTCGACAGGTCATTCATCTTCTTCGAAGAGTTCGGGCCGCAGACTATACAGCTGAACTGATAAATTATCCGGAAGTTATTGGATCAGAGAAAGCTTCGCAGAGACCCTGCGAAGCTTTCCTGCTTTGATAAAAACAAGTTACCTTATGAACGTAAATGTTTTAATTTTTATAATAAATTATTGAATGATCCATTTAAGTCACCTGCCTGAAGAATTTCTTTTTCTTAAAGTATAACCGCAACCAGGCTTCATTAAAACCGCCGGATTATTCGGTATCGGGCATGAGTTTGCGGGCTAACCTTAATTCATTTAGCGCAAAAAAAGGAGCGAAGATTTTCTCCGCCCCTTTTCACCTGTGATGAATGGATATTATGCTGACTGTCCGCTGATCCAGTCTGCAAAAGTGATACCTCCAAGTTTTGCACCGTTATCAGGTACCAGCGCTGACTGGGGAACTGCTATACCGATGTACTCGCACCTGTCATTCGGTACCAGCACACGAGAGTCTTGCCTGGCTGAAAGATAATCTTCTACGAATGCGCTCATCCCCTTACGTTCCGGTCCCGCAATATCCACTATACTGTTTAACGGAGATTGTACTGACAGGCCTGTAACGAAGCCTGCAACGTCTTCAGCTGCTATGGGCTGGAAATCCAATGTTGAAACATGGACACGGTTTTCCTGTGTTGCGATATCTGCGATCACAGGTACAAATTCATGGAACTGGGCACTTCTGATTATCGTGTACGGAACACCCGATCCTTTGACAAGGCCTTCCTGCACTTTTTTTGCCTTCATATAGCCTATATTCTGCATGAGATCGGTTCCCACTATCGACAAAATAACATAGTGTTTAATGCCTGCTGCTTTCGCTGCCCCAACCAGGTTGTTACCGGTTCTGGTAAAAAATTCGACAGCAGGACCTTCTTCAAATGAAGGAGAATTGATCAGGTCTATGAGCACGTCCGTTTCTTTCAAAGCCTCTTCCAGGCCGGCGCCTGTCAGTGCATTAATTCCTTTTGATGAAGAACCTGCGACAACGCTGTGGCCAAGAGATTGCAGTTTTTGAGCGACTTTTGATCCGATCAGGCCGGTTGCTCCTATAATTAAGATTTTCATAAATTTATAATTAAGCTTTTTGATGTATGATATTCAGAATATTCTGAGAATTATTTATTTACTATGCTTTTCGGGTACAAGGAACGGTTTACCTGCATCCCCTATAAATATGGCAAGCAGCCTGGCAGGTTTATCAGCGCTGACATTGCGTGTGCCGTTGTGCAGGCCATCCGGTTCTTCGTAGAAAGTATCGCCTGCTTTGTAACGGTATACCTTTCCCTCAAATGTCGATTCCAGTTCACCTTCCAGTACATAACCGAAAGTCGGGATCGGATGACGGTGCCCTGAAGATGCCTCACCAGGAGCAAACGTCACGACAACCATCTTAAACTCCTGATTTTTTAATGATGGGGTATTGAGCAGTTTCGAGAAGATAACTTTTGGAGGCGTGGCGGTTACTTCTTCATGAGCAGGATTATGCTGAGCGCGGGCGATACCTGTAAATAATGATGCTGTAATAAAAGTCAGCAGTGCTATCTTTTTCATATTATAATGTTTAAGGCAAGGCTTTATTGCCATTGTCGATACAAATGTACCCCGGGCTGTGGACCATATCATGGACCAGCAATGACACATCGAAGGGACCAGAAAATTTCGAGAATGTTAAATGCAAGTGACAAGCGCACCAACACCGCCGAAGGCCAGGCAAGTGAGGCTTTATTAAAAGAATAAAACTATAGTATTTTGTATTTCAGGAAGATAAGAAACGATTCCCTGTTATGATAGAAGCTGATAAAGAATATCCGTTACACGTATAATTTCTCCTTCTATGAGCGAAGCAAAACCCAGCCTGATGGAATTATTATGAGGCGATGCCGGGTTAAAGCAAGCATTCCCGATCAGGTGCAAACCCTGTTCTGCGGCTTTCCGGATCAATTGCTTCAGGTCATACTTCTCATGAAATTTCACCCACAAGGCAAGGCCTCCCTGCGGGATGCTGAAGGAAACTTTGCCTCCCAGTTTTTCTCTGAGCAGCTGTGCCATCAGCACACAGCGTGAGGCATATATCCTGTTGACGTTCTGGATATGCCGGTCCAAAGCCCCGGACATGATCATTTGAGCAAGCACGTATTCGTTAAAAACGTCTCCCTTCAGGTCGAAAAGGCGTTTCAGGTGAAGCGCCCGCTGTATGAGCTTAGGTGCCGAGATCATAAACCCTAAGCGCACGCTGGGGCCAAGCAGTTTGCTGTAAGAACCTACGTATATGATTTTACCGTTATGACAGCTTGTTGAAAGCGGCAGTATCGGACGGTTACTATGATGATAGTCATAATCGTAATCGTCCTCGATCACCCAAAAATCATATCTGGACATCAGCTGAAGGAGCTTCAGCCTCCTTTCCGAACTCATGGTGACCGTTGTGGGATGATGATGGTGCGGAGCAACGTAGAGCATTTTTATCTGCTTCTCCTCAAGTATCTTTTCAAACTCTTCTATGATCATTCCGTCTTCGTCCACTCCTATCCGGTTGATGACAGCCCCCGCATTCAAAAAGGCCTCATCCGCGAAAACATAGTTTGGTTCAGTGGCCACCACTTCATCCCCCCTGCCTACCAAAAGCGTTATAGCAAGGTAAATGGCCATCTGCCCGCCCCTGGTGATGAGTACATTCTCCTCGGCCACATTCAGTCCCCTGGAACTGTTAAGGAAAGAAGCCGTCGCATTTTTTAGCGACGGATGCCCTCCCTGGTCGAGAAAATATGTTGCTCTGTTAAGCGCTTTGTTATCCAGATGCTTGCGGTATTCCCTCTGCATATCATTATGCGGTGTAAGCCGGTAATCAGGCAGTCCGTCCGTCACCAGGAGTTCATAATCCGGTATCCTGCGCTTGCTTAGTTTCGGGATCTCATCTTTTTCGATAAAGACAGGCTGCTGGCGGTCCGTCTGCTCAAATTTATTGACCGGATGAAAAGAGCGGGGTTTGATCAGCGGGAGATTGGCCTTTACCCGAAACCCCTGCCTCGGCACAGACTCGATCCACTCCTGATCAAGCAGGTCTTCATAAGCTTTGTTGATCGTTTTACGGTTAACGCCGATCAGCCCGGCCAGTATCCGGGTAGCAGGCAATAAAGCGCCGGGCACAACCACCCCATCACGGATCAGCCTGATGATCTGATCGCTGATCTGCGCAGCAATGCTGACCTGAGAATTGCGGTCGGTGACGATTAGGTTGTTAAAAGGCAGCATTATTTTGATTATTCGGCGTTCGCTTTACCGGCGGCGTAGCCCGTATTAAACTATTTTTCCTTCGTATCTGTAAATACCGATCCAGTGATGTGATCCCATAGCGGTGAACTCACGCCATACCCCTTTTCCGGTTCCTGATAATGATGACGCATATGATGGTGTTTGATCTTCTTAAAGATGCCGCTTTTAAAGTTAAAATGATGCATAGCGTAATGGCCGATATCATAAATAAGATATCCAATTAGGAAAGTACCGAAGAAAAATCAGAAATACCGGTCCGGAATACAGGCTTTGAAAAGATAAAAGAAAGCGATCGCAAGAGGAATACTCAGCGAAGGAGGCATTACCAGCCTCAACCTGTCACTCGGATAGTCATGATGAACACCGTGGATAATGAAATGCAGCCTTCTGCCGATAGTGCCGGGGAGTTCGAAATGAAATACATACCTGTGCATCACATATTCAACGGCGGTCCATACCAGCATACCTGCGAGAAAATCTGCCGGATATTCCCATAAAGCCATACCGGTAAGCGAAGACCTGTAAAAGCAATAAATAATTACGGGTATAAACAGATAAAGCGGGACAGTAAAATGCACTTTTGACAGTGCTTCAAAAAAATCACTTTTGAACATCCGGACTGAATCCTGGGAATTTGATACGAATTTTCTTTTGCCTGCTGCCATAGAATTTATGTATAAAAATTGACAATAAAGGGTATAATGTAATGTAAAAATTAAAGCGGGCGTTCCGGCCGCGAATCGCTAACCTAACAAATCGATCAAAGCCACTGACATAAAAACTAACCGGTTTCGCTATGAACACGGGCCGGATACACGCTTTATTTTTTCAGGCCAAGGAATTATCTTCCTTTCAAAATGCTGTCGATACTCCATTTCGGATCTTCAGTGCAAGTAAGGAGTAAAGCAGCGCCGGCAAATACAAATACCGGGTATTTAAACGGAGCAAGAATGCCTTCTGAAATGACCATACTGAACGCAAAAAGCAAAGTCAGTACAGCACTGCCAAACGCATTCGCTTTTATCCTGAAGCCAAGTATGAGGCAAACACCGAATATGACCTCGGCGACCGTTGCGATCAATGCCGCAAAATTACTGATGTTCTCCGGCAGGAAAGACATGATCACATGCGCGTAGCCTGTGAAATGTTTCCAGTCTCCCCAGTTAACACCCGAACCCGGCGCACCCATGAATCCCAATCTGTCTGCAACAGGTAAAAGAAAACCAATACCAAGAGCGAGCCTGGCTATTAACTGGGGTAGCGCATTTGCTTGTGATTTCATATTATTTTTTTAACAAAATTACGCCTGAAAAGCCTCATTAAATGGTCCAGCGGGTCCAGGTAGAGGGGGCCAGAAAATTATCGTTATACATTGCTGCCGCACGCACCGGCTGCGAGGGGCCAGGTTATTTTTTCAGCGATGTCATGCCGTTGAGCAGGTCTTCGTTGAATGATTTGATAGATGTTCCGTTAATGAGCTTAGTAAGGTCGTTCCTTATGGCTTTGAATTCATGATGAAGCGGACAGGGGTTTTTCTCAGAACATTGCTTCAGGCCAAGTGCACACCCTTTGAAGATCTGGACGCCGTCGATTGCTTCGACCACATCACTTAGCGGCCTGGACAAATCTTCCTCTGTCATATAGAAACCGCCGTTCGGGCCTTTAGCTGAGTGAATTATCCCCCTTCGGCTCAGGTCCTGCAGAATCTTGGCGAGAAAATGGGCAGGTGAATCGATACCCTCTGAGATGTCTTTAATTCCCACTCTGGTCCCCTCAGGGGTCCGGTGGGCGATAAAAAAAACCGCACGCATCGCATATTCGCAAGTCCTTGAGAAAACGCCCATATCTTTAATGCAAAGCTAAATCTTTATTAAAGATATAAAACTCTTTAATTGTCATCTTTACAAGCAGCTGTCCCGGGAATTGCCCTCCCTTTGAGGATAAGCCCGAACAGATCATGCAACAGGTTTTGCAAAATGGTTACAGGCCAGTATGTAACCCTGATTCAGATATAGCCTGTGGGCCGGATGCAGTGCATAACCGCTGTCAAGGTGAATGCTCTGTACCTGCTGCTCTCGCGCCTCAGATTCTATAAAACCAAGAAGTGCTGCCGCGCAACCTTTCTTCCGGCTTTCCGGTGCAGTATACAGATCGTCAATATAAATGATCTTCCCCGTCCTCAACATCTCGTACTTTCTGTACCCGGCAAATCCCATTGCACTGTTGGTATCTTCATCCACGGCATATACTATTTTATATCCTCCCTCCCTGATCATTCTTATTACCTGAACTGCCAAATTTCCCGCGTCCAGATGAGGCCTGAAGTCAAGGATAAGATTCCTGCACTTTTCAATATCCTCCGCTGACTCTACTTTTTTACACAACATATGTCTTCAATTAAAATTTCAGACAAAGTTATTCCGGTAACAATCGTTGATGTGGGCCAGTTTATCCGGAAACGGGGGACCAAAGCCGATCCTGCTTTCTTCGGTTCGGAAACAAGATCAGTGTATCACCGCATTTGTGAAGATACCGTTAGCGATCAGCACCCCCTTCTGGCCGTTGAAGGTATCTATGGTGTGGATATACTTAAAACAGCGGTCGACATGATCGTAGCCCTGGTCGACAACGAGGATCTGCACTGCGCTGGCGGCAAAATCCTCATTGTTCTGAATGCATAACAAACGATTGGTCTGCATCATAAAATCCTGGTCGTAACCTTTTGAATGCAGCTCGATCACTCTGCGTGTAATTGCGCTATTCAGTTTCCTGTGGCTCTTTGATGAAATATTCATAACGGATTGATTTACAGTTTATCATATTATCGAATTCGATCAACCAAACCATTAAAATATCATGCCACTTACACAAAGAACTAATAATCAATCTATTAAATAATATCAATAAGTATATCGACGTTCTTTCGTCATACCATGGCAGTCGAACGGCGAAATATCGTACCCGAAGTGTTCAAAATCCCCCTTCGATAAAGGGTGTGTATTATACCGCCCGCCCCCGATGATGACTGCTTAAAGAGAGTGATCCTGATAATCTTAATTTATCTGTGCTACAGCATTACTCTTTTTGAGAACGGACGCGAGTATCCACACGATGCCGGCAATGATCATGATGGATCCTGCGATGATCGAAAGCTGCATAAATACAGCACGTACTGTCAATAACTGCGCCTGAGTACCGATTAACCTGCTTAAGGCACCATTGGCCAGTACGGCCGCCTGCTCGGGTACGTAGCCTTTGGAAAGGTATAATTGTTTAAAACTGTCCAGCCGCTCTGCCGTCTGTTGGTCGGTGCCGGTGATATGGATGAGGAAAGATTCCTTGTAGATCTGGTTATAATACAACTGCAGATTATAAAAACCCGCGCTTGCATTTAATAAAGCGGTAAATCTTGCATATGCTCCGATAACCAGTCCGGTGTACCCCGCGGCGGGCGTTGCCGCCCTGATAATGAAAACCACGATCGGTACAAGCATCATTCCGGATGCGGCTCCCTGCAGGAATATCGGAACAATCAGATCCTCAAAGGCAAGATCAGGCGTAATTAATAAATAAACCCAAAGGTGATATACCAGCAAAAGCGCAAAACCAATGAAAAGAAAACCGGGAAAAAAGCCTGGCTTACGAAATAAAAGAGCGGTGGAAAGTATCATAAACAGGATGATGCCTGCAAGATTGAACAGCCCGAGTTCCATGGTCTGCGCCGGGCTCCACTGCAGCACAACGCCGGTGTAACCGAACAAGAGATTTATGCTTTCTTTCATTCCGTAGTAAACTGCAAGCAGTAATAACCCGAGCCATATCTTAGGATTTAAAAGCGTCCGGACCTGGATTAGCGGACGCTTTATCGAATATTCTCTCAAAATATATAAAAACACCGATACAACAGTGATGAGAATTGACAGACGGATACGATGATCGGTAAGCCAGTAAAATTTGGAACCGTAAATAATGGTGTATGCGAAAGCCACTGCTGCAGTCACAAAAAATACCGCTCCGACCCAGTCGATCTGCCAGAGCGGATAAGGATGCCTGTCTGTCCGGCTTTTGAAACCTGTCATGATGATCACAAGCGAAATGAGCAGGAACAATATGATGTAATAATACAGTTGCTGGAAATCTGCAGTGAGCGAAACATTCGAGGCGACCATACCGATGATCACCGTATTAGCAAGTACAGATCCGTATAAAAGCACCGAAGGGATCACCTGCCGGTGCTCAGTTTTGAGATAGGCGGAAACATGCACAAACATACAGGAAGCAATACCGCAAACTACAAGCCCCTGTAGAAAACGGATGACAAAGAACAAAACGAGATCCTGAACGAACAGACAAGCCGCCGCCAGGGCTATTCCGCATGACAGAATGACGATCATATAGTTTCTCGGCTCGAAATAGCGCTGAAACCTGAACTGAACAGGCAGCATTACCAGTATACCCACATAGGTCATCTGAATTGCGAAAGTAACATCTTCCTGCTGAGCGCCGAGGTAAGAGATAACAAAGTTCTGACTGAGTGCGAAGGCACCGAACTGAAAAACAGCAGAAAGCGTAACGAACACCAGCAGGATTCTCACCATCCATGGAGACCGGTGCAGCCAATTTCTGAGATATACGGGCGGATTCATATTCCTTTATTTTCAACTGCGACGAGAACATTCATACCTGCTTTTACTGCTGTGATATCCTTATCTGTAAATCTGATCTTTACAGGGATTCGCTGCACCACTTTCACAAAATTCCCGGTTGCGTTATCCGGGGGGAGCAGCGAAAACTTTGCACCGGTGGAAGCTGATATTGCTTCTATCCTGCCCCGGTAAACCACATTATCAATCGCATCAACCCTTATCTCGACAGACTGCCCGATATACATACCGTTCACCTGTGTTTCCTTGAAATTGGCGGTGATCCACTTGTCTCTTTCATTGACGATTGATACGAGCGGCTGCCCCGGCTGGATCTGCTGTCCCTCCTGGATCGACTTTCTGCCCATGCGGCCGCTGTAAGGGGCCCTGATTACCGTATAGCCCAGGTTGATCCTTGCAAGTTCAAGTAATGCATTTTTTCTTTTAAGGTCCGCCGCAAGCAGCGCCCGGCGTGTTTTCAGTTCGGCAATTTTTGCATAACTGGCCTGCAAATTATTCAGGGCGCCGCTGTAATCACTTCTGGAAACATCATAGCGGGACTGAACCGCATCAAGATCTGAACCTGTAACAGCTTCTTCACGCATCAGGTTTTTATAACGTCTGATATCCGACTGCTGCAGTACCAACCTTGCCTTAGCCCCTTCTGCCTGATCTTTATTGACCTTTGAAGCGGCCTGGAGGCTGGTGATACCTGCGTTCAGTACGTTTACCTGCGCAATTGCATCGTCAACCGCCGCTTCCGCTTCCAGTACACGCTGACGGTACTCCCGATCATCCAGTGTAACCAGTGTATCCCCTTCTTTTACAGGCTCGTGTTCCCCAAAGCGTACAGACCGGATATACCCCCCAACCCTTGCGGAAACGGGATTGATATAGGATTCTACCTGTGCATCATTTGTTTCCTGGTAGCGGCTGCCTTTAAGAAAATAAAAAACAAAGAAACACGCCGCCCCTGCGATGATAACGAGGGCAAAAACAGTGAGGATAATGGTTAGCGGTCGTTTGGCCGGTGATGTAGTCATGATCGATGTAATTAGATGGTGAAAAATTATAATTTACCGGCCGTGTAAAGCATCCGGTAATAGATCAGCTTTGCGTTGATACGGGCCTGTACCAGGTTGTAACGGGTTTCCTGATACAGATTGTCAGCATCAAGAAGATCCGTCAGCAGCGCCAGCTGATTAAGATACTTGGCGTTGACGATCCGGTAGTTAACGAGCGCTTGTTCGATCGATCGTTCTGTGACCGAGATACGATTCAGGGCCTCACGGTATTTGATCAGCAGGGCTGCTGCTTCCTGCCTGACATTGTCAGTTATATTCTGTTGCTGGAAACGGAGTTGTCTCACCCTTATGCGGGCAGCGGCGGCCTTATTTTTATTCTGGTAAACCGATGAAATATTATACTGAACTCTGACCCCCACAAACCCTATCGCATAAGCCTGGTCAACAGGCGGATAAAAGATGGTGTTTGGATAATTTATGCTATATGCGGACAACAGCGATACGGATGGCAGGGAATTACTGCGGATACCCTTCAGGCGGTCTCCAAGGATCAGCAGGTTCTCTTCTGTTTTACGTATTGAAAATGCATTCCCTGTAGTCTGCCCGAGCAGGTCATTAAGTTCCTCCGGGCCTGGCATTGCCGTACCCGAAGAATCCGCAGGTTCAACCTTTACGGTATCCGGAATATTGATAAGCACATTCAGCTTTTGGTTACTGATCACAATATCGTTTTCTGTCTGTTCAAGATTAAGCTTCACAGCTGACAGGTTCAGTTCTGCCCGAAGCAGATCACTTCTGGTAACTTTCTGATTACGGAAAAGAGATGAGATGTTTTTGAGACGCGCCTCTGCCCGGACGACCTGCTCAAGTATAAAATGACGCTGATCGTTCAACCTGACTATATCCAGGTATTGAGCTGCTACCTGCAGGCCGGCCGCTGCACTTTGTTCTTGCGTATTCACCCCCGCGAGGTCCTTTTTGTGGCGCTGCTCAGCGGCCAGTGCCCGTTGCTTTCCGCCGGAATAAAGATTAAAGCTCGCGCTCAGTCCTGCGTCTGCACCATACTGGCTTGGGCGTTTTGGTACACTATGGGCTCCGCCGAGGCCACTTTCAAACAGGGTAAGCTTTGTAAACCGCTGATAGCCGGATGACGCGGTAATTGCCGGCAAAGCATTCATTCTGGCATCATCAAGATCTGCCCGGCTCGCTTCTTCCTCCTGCCCGGCCGCCTTTACCAGGTTATTGTCTGTTTTTCCGAGTGTTATGGCTTCGGCGAGGCTGAGCTTTCTTACTCCAGGCATCGGGGATGGCTGCTGGGCACAAGCCATATTCCATCCTGTAAAAAAAATACCGGCAAGTATCCGTATAAGCCTGTTAAAAAATGGCTTTATCCAAACTGATCTTATCATGTCAGATTATTATTTAGATTTTCTGTTCTGCGCATAAAAATGTGACGGGCTAATGGCTGCTGAGCCGCTTCCGGGTTTTTCTTTAACTGTACCTGATCAGGAAGATCTCGCTCATTCTGTCAAACTTCATTGTTAGCGGGCCATCTGCTTCCAGCATTACCGTATCCCGGTAACTGAGCACCCGTCCGTTTATATTAAGTGTTCCGCTGATCAGAAAGATGACAACGTTACGACGTTCAGCACTGGGCTCAAGCACGTAGACGGATCCCGGGCCGAAGAGGCCACGCCGCATTTCAGTATCCTGCTTCTCCGGGGCAGTAAGCAGGTAAAGCTGTCCTTTTTCACGCTGAAATGAAGCCACCTGGAAATGGAACATACTGTCCCGCTCAGGCATGTGCAGCCATATTTCCAGCAGATCGTCTTCATAAGTATCATCGGTATTGTGCAAAGTTGCCTGCAAGGCCCCTTTACCGGCATTCACCATCAAGGCATCTTCGCTGTGCATCACAACGCGGTTCCCCGCAGTATCAAAATATGTAGCGGTACCACTGATCATTATGCGTATGACCAGCAGCGGGCTTCCCGCGAAGTTCTGTAATTCCTGTCCTCCGGGGACGAGGCTTTTATTGTCAAACCGGACGACCGGCCCCCAACGGTCATCTGCTACCGGATAGACGACAGGAAAGATCATCTGGTGATTCTTGACATTACCCATATCGACGAACTTCCGGTCCTGTTCTCTGATAAATCTCATGATCGTAATTTTAATCTGCCTTGGCTGATTCCTTTATGAATTCAAAATTGCCGCTAAAACACGCGCTAAAAAGGGCTGCATTTCGGTATTTTTCGTCAATATGTCGGTAAACGGGTTTATTGGGAAAGCGACTTCCGGTATTCTGCCGGGGATAAGCCCTGATGTGTCTTAAAAAATTTCCCGAAAACAGACTGGTCTGAAAAGCTGAGACGCTCACTCACTCTTGCTATGCTCAGTGTTCTGTTCTGCAGAAGTACCCTTGCTTCCAGCATAACGGCTTTATTAATCCATTCACCGGCGGTTTTTCCGCTTTGCTTTTTGATGGCTTCGGAGAGATATTTCGGTGTTACATTCAGGTTGCTGGCATAAAAGCCGACAGTCCTGTGCCGCCAGAATTTTTTTGTCAGCAAGTTCCTGAAACGGGTAAAGAGCAGATTGCCTTCATCAGGCTGCTGCCCTGCGCTACGGCTCCGGTGTATCGCATCGATCTCATGAATAAGCAAATACCCGTAACTCCGCATCAGCTGCGGCTCATTGGGATGCATTCTGCCGAAAACACCGCTGACGAGATTGAATATCGACGCCAGCCTGAAAGCTTCCTGTTCATGCAACTGAAGCACATGCCCTTCGTTATCCTCAAAAAACCTGTACCTGTCCAGATAGAAGATGTTCGCCAGCGTTTCCAGGAGAAAATCAGCGGTAAAAAAGAAAAGCTGCATATCCGGGCGTGCATCCGACCTGCGGAAGGACCGCGTAACGTTCGGGCCTATGGTAATGACCGCCGGCCCCGTTATTACGGTCGATGTAAGGTCTGCCTGCAGGTGCATTATTCCCTGCCGCAGCCAGACTACAGAATAAGTCTCCGTCCGGAACGGTTCGTCCGTGTACAGCGGCTCGCAGCCGGTATCAACGAAAAGGTACTGTTTCCTCGGTGCTGCCAGGTCAAAGGCTTTCTGCAGCTTTGAGATCGATAACGTACTTATTTGCTCTAACATGTCAATATCTGTATTACTTGCCGGCCTGCAACTCCGGGTAACAACTGCCCCGTGAAAAAATGCAGTGTTCCGTCGTGTTGTATCCGTTACTTATTCATAATTCTGCAGCCCGAATACCATCTCATTCATTGAGAGTGAAAGGGGCAGCTGGCAGGCCAGCCTGCTCCCGGTGCCTGCATCAGGTAACATTTCCAGCATCGCAGCCTCGTCATCATTCGGTGGCGCTAATTCGCCGGTACCGCTGATGACCTTAACGATACAGGTACCGCAGAGTGCCAGCCCTCCGCATACCCCCTTGATATCGAAACCGTTTGACCGGAGAATATCCATCAGTGAAAGGCGCGCATCGGCACTTGCCTCAACTATTCTCCAGTCTCCGTCCGTATCGTAAGCTTTAAATTCTATTTTCCTTTCAGAATGCATTGATCCCATAGACTGTTGTATATTTAAAATTGATCCGCTGATCAGGATAGATAAACTGGAAAGCGCTTCTGGCCATCAGGGCGGCTTCATGAAAACCGCAAAGTATCAGCTTTAATTTACCCGGATACTGATTAATGTCCCCGATCGCATAGATGCGTTTTTCGCTTGTACTGTAATCCAGAGTGGTCACACTAACGGCATCTTTATCCATATTGAGGCCCCATTCTGCAATAGGCCCCAGTTTTGGCGTCAGCCCGAAAAGCGGAACGAAGTCGTCTGCCGGGATCAGCAGGCTTTCCCCGCCGTAAACTGAAACGCCTACACGTTCAAGCCTTCCCGCACCTGTAAGATGTGTGGCATGCGCCCTGGTGATCAAATCAAGTTTCCCTGCACTTGCTAACTCCTGTATTTTGCCTGCCGTGTCGGGTGCACCGCGGAAGGTGTTCCCCCGGTGAACCAGCGTAACTTTATCAGCTATACCGGTCAGAACGAGTGTCCAGTCCAGTGCCGAATCGCCGCCGCCCACTATGACGACCTGTCTGCCCCGAAACACTTCGGGATCCCTGACGGAATAGGCCACACCTTTTCCTTCATACAGCTGCAGATCCGGGATTGCGGGCTTTCTGGGTTCGAAACAGCCGAGGCCTCCGGCTATAACAACCACCCCTGCGCTGATAACTGTTCCTGCAGAGGTTGTCAGCAAAAAGGTATCATCAGGCTGCTTGTCAACCTGTTCTACGCGCTCACCGAGGGTGAAAGAAGGCCTGAACGGCGCGATCTGTGCCATGAGCTGCCCGATGAGTTGTTCTCCTGTGATCTCCGGATAACCGGGAATATCATATATCGGCTTTCGCGGATAGATCTCCGTCAGTTGTCCGCCGACCTGTGTTAATGCGTCAACCACATGACAGCGCATTTTCAGCAGGCCCGCTTCAAACACCGCAAAAAGCCCGACCGGGCCGGCTCCTATTACACATATATCAGTCGATATCATTTCCAGTTACCTCCGGCCGTCCTTAAAGCAGGGCGTGTTTTTTATCTTTCAGTTGAGACATTCTGTTTTGAAACATACTTGCCATGATCTCCGCCCTCTTTTTTGCCTCTTCTGCCTTATGGCCTTCAAAATGCAGGCCTACCGTTTCGCCGAACAACTCAAGCCAGCGGTAAAAATGCCCGGCCGTGACCGTGAGTTTAGCATGATTTGCGAAAGGATTACCTTTGTAATCAGGGACGCCAAAGAGCACCGTATTCCAGAAAGTATACATCTTAAGCAGGTGCGGTTGCCAGTCAATAATAAATTCCGCGAATACCGGATTAAGGAGTACGTCTTCCCGCACCCTGCTGTAAAAATCATCTACCAGTAATCTGATAGAATCCATGTTTTGTCTATCTGCCATTTTCTATGCTTATTTTATAGTTTAACCGAAAGTGAAGTGATCACAAAAAACACTGTCCATGCAGCAAACAGGATGATCCCTGCAACGATCCACCAGGGTATGCTCCGGGGCGTTTCACTGCCATGTACTAAAAACACTTTTTGATTGCCCTTACTGTAAGCATTGATCATAAGCGGCAACACCCCTTCCACGGTTTCATCCTTACGAATGCCTTCGACGGCAATAGCGGGCCCGTTCCGCACATTAAAAGGTATCAGTCTGATCCCTTCCTTTCCGAGATAGTCTTTACCTACTACCTTCAGAACATGTTCGCCGTCCGTCAGCCGCCGCGTATCGAGTTCGAAAGATACCGGGCAGGGAAACTCTCCGACGGGCTGCGGGTCGTCATCAATGTAGAGGACAACGCTGCTTTTAAATTCCATAATCATCCGATTCGATAAATGTATATTTGATATGGCTCCGATGGTTCTCGTATGGCCTGAACATGCAATTCAGTGCTGCAAAAAGCACATAAAGCGTGACGATGACCATCAGCGCAACGATCAGATAATCCCAGGTGCTTTCCGGCCCTCTGCCGTGGCTGATACCGGTAAAAAAAGATTGTTGCTTTTTACAGGCATCACATCCGAAAGCAGTTCCACTGACTAAAATGACGGGTATGGTAACAATGTATTTTCTCATCATGTAATTGTTTTGATTTTTTGCGATATACCGTGATGTTGGCCTTTACTTCAGGGAAGAGATGATCTTCTTCACTTCCTCTGCGGTCACCTGTTTGGATTGATTCCCCCAACTGCTACGTTCGTGATTGACTATTGCGGCAACTTCTTCCGGCTTCAGATTATTATTTGTGCCGACGGCAGGCATTGCACCGTATCCCTCCCCTGCTCTTCCGTCATAGCCCTTCATGATGATAGTGACCTGCACCAGAGGATCAGTGTCCAGAACGATCGCGCTCCCTTTCAGTGAAGGAAATGCCCCGGGTATCCCTTGTCCGTTCGGTTGGTGGCAGCTTGAGCAATTGCTTGTATACAGCGCTTCACCATCAAACGCTGTTTGCTTTTTCAGAGCCAGCACAGCTGCAGTAACCTTACCGGCATCTTTGCTGTACAGAAATACCGGGACAGGCCTGCCGTCGGGCAGCTTTAATTGTTTGAGCGATTGCAGATAAGCCACCAGCGCCATGGCCTTGCGCGAGGCAACAACTTTTCTGCCGTCTTTTTCAGCCCCGGGAATATTGAGCACCTTATCTTCCGTATCAGCATATTCCTTTGACTCAAAGAGCCATTCGTACGACGGCATCACTGATGTGCCGACAACAAGGCGCGGGTTGTAAAGGTGAAGCAAGTGCCAGTCTTCGGCTGGCTGGCGGTTACCGATATTTGTAAGGTCCGGGCCTGTCCTTTCCGATCCCATCAGCGTTGCCGTATTTCGCCAGACATCCGTCCTTGTGATGCCGGCATAGTCCGCAGCTATGCTGGGACGGCTGCCCCAGTTCTTATCCATATCGAGGTTCCGGACCTGCTGCGTGTGGCAGGCTACACACCCCTCAGCGATGAATACTGCTTTACCTTCTTTTTCTAAAGCATTTAATGGCCTCGATCCCGGAAGGACGGCGTTGGCCTGCTGGTTGCTGAGTGCAGGAATTATGGCAACGAAGAGCGTAAGCACCAGGAAAAATCCGAGCGCGGCCATATAGAGTTTTTTATGATTCGAGTAGAGATCCATGTTCTATATTTCTGTTAGACGGGGTTAGAGATCATATGATTGTTGCCGAGAGCATCCATGACCTCTTTTCTGATCTCATTCTCGGAACGACGGAGCGTCATTGTATACATATTCCAGCAGAAGACCAGATGAGACAGCCACATCAGAGAACCCCCGATAGCTCTCCACAACCAGTACGGGGCCATCAGCACCACACTGTCAATAAAAGGCTTACCGGATTGCCAGGCAATGCCTCTCAGTGTCCCGCCGATCATTAACGGCACGGTGTAAAATAGCAGGCCGACCAGTGCAAGCCAAAAATGTGCGCCGACCCAGTGTTGTCCGGGTTCCTTTCCCGTTAGGCGCGGAACAAGCGTATATATAAAAGCCCATAGCATAAAGGCAATAATGCCGTACATGGTGATATGCGAGTGAGCCGTTGTAAAATCTGTAAAATGCCAGGCCAAATTCGTTTCCCTGAATGCCTCTGCCGTACCCTGCATGGAGCCTGTGAAATAGAAAATTACGCCAACAAGATAGAACGGCAGCGTATAGCTCCGGCTGATCTTGTGGAAATTCCCTTTCATGGTCATGAGAAAATTGGTCGTACCCGCAAAAACCGGGATCAGCATACCGACGCTTCCGACAATAGCGACGGTCTGCAGCCACCACGGGATCGAACTGAACAGAAAGTGATGTGTGCCGATCAGGGTATAGAAAAGTATCTGTGCCCAAAAGGCAAGGATACCCAGACTATAGGAATAAATAGGTGTGTTCAATTGCTGGGGGAGAAAATAATAGATCAGTCCCAGATTGAACAGCATGAACCACATTCCGACAGCCTGGTGCATATAATATCCCTGCACGATGGTTTCACCGAGGCCGTTTTGCCACTGCGGGAGGTAACCGACCAGGGCGATCACGGTTACGAACATCATGGCCGCCACAATATACCAGTTGGAAATATAGATCTCCGTTGTCTTGCGGCTGCCAATTGTACGGTAATAATTATAAAGTGTTAAAAGTATACCCAATGCGAAAAGAGCCATCACCGGCCAGATATACTCACGGTATTCGCCGCCCCCGTTGTTAATACCGGCCATAAGTGTGAGCGAACCGCAAAGAACAGCACTGTTAACGAGTATCAGTGACCAGTAAGCCAGTCGAATACTGAATATAACGGTATTGCTTACCCTCGGTACCACGTAGTAACCAAGGCCGAGCATGGCCAAAGAAGACCACCCCCAGAATACCATATTCGTGTGAACGGGGCGCAGGCGCCCGAAACTCAGCCAGCTCACGTGGTCTGCGTCAGGCGCTACGAATTTAATGCCCAGATATTCCCCTACAGAGGTTCCAAGTACCAGCCAGGCTGTCGCAGAGCCCAGAAACCAGAGGATTGCCCTTACAAGTGACTTATCAAGGTCATGAGGAACGGATGCTTTCCTTTTGGCAGCAAGGAAGCGGGGTGAATCAACTTCTGCAACATTGTGCAGTAAACCCTTCCGATCCGCAGGAGATACATTACTGCCAAGCTCCTCGTCCGATAATTTAAAATCCAGTGATGCTTTTCTTTCCAGGAGCAGGTGATAGAAATCAGGATCAGTACCCGC
Source organism: Mucilaginibacter pedocola (assembly GCF_002013915.1). Lineage (GTDB taxonomy): Bacteria > Bacteroidota > Bacteroidia > Sphingobacteriales > Sphingobacteriaceae > Mucilaginibacter > Mucilaginibacter pedocola. The sequence goes on along the minus strand of NZ_MBTF01000035.1, from coordinate 413,201 downwards.
GGCGCTGATCAGATCGTCCGTCTCATTCCTGATGCGCCGGAACTGTATTCGGCTGATCAGACGGGACACCTTTATACCGGTATACCATATGGCAACCATAAGCGGCAGCAGGATAAGTGTCACGGTAATTATCATTCCGGGACTTTTCAGAAGCAGATCAGGTGCCGGGCCGGCCTCCGCTTTTGCAGGAGCGGCCAGCAGACTCATAAAGATCATTGCCGTAACGATCCCCGCATTATTTCCGGTCCTCTTTCGTAAGGAAGCGCTATGTGTCAGTATATGGCTGAGATCCGTTCTGTCGAGTGCAGAGACCTGCTGCTGCATCCTTCGTTTATGATCGGCTTTATTGTCATTTGTCTCTAACCTGAGTTTTACAGACAGCCTGTACAGCCAGAGGAGCAGAAGAAGCATAAGAAAGATCAATGCCCCCATTAACAGGCCGTAAACAATGTCACTGATGCCCTGGCCGGAAATGCCCGTTGTGTCATCCGTTCCGGCAAACGCAGCAGAGGTACCGGCCATCACGGCGAAAGCTGTAATGAAGAGTTTGTTTGTTTTCATCATTGTTATCAATATTACCTATCGACCGGAACTGCCGCCATCACAGGGATTCCGGAAATGGCTGAAGTTCCTCGAATTGAACTGCCGACCCATAACGACTTACGTGCCATTATATAATAATCTGTACATCAGCAATTTAAATCAAGCACAGATTTACACATCTCCGATATTTCGGCGTTACGCGTTTTAAAGATGCCCGATACGCGAAATACCGTGTCTCCGAGTGTTTCGGCGGGCCGGCTTGTGGGGAAACCTTACCGGCGTCATTAAAACCGGCCCACGGCCTGATGAAGTGGCATCTTAGCGCCACTATATCGCATAAAAACGATATAAAGTCCGCAACAAGCCACACACACAGGCACAAAAACCTGGCAAACAAATACTTAACTACATGGCATCTGGCTTGCATTATCCGGGCAACGGTAAGGATCAGAGAATTAAAAAATATATTCCCGGGCGGCACGCCGGCTTAAACGGCTTTACCGGAAAACCAGACATTAATAATGAAGAAATGCAGGAATCTAAAGCTATTCAAAGGGTTCAGGGTGTGAACGCGGAACGGAACGCAAATCCCCTATCTGAACTTTCAGCGGAATCAGTGCCGAAAACTTTCCGTGAGGGACAGGATCCGGCAGAAACAATGAAATTGCTCGGGCATGAGATCAAAACACCTTTATGCCTGGCAAAGCTCTATCTCCAAATGGCGCAGCGACTGTCTGACCATCGCACGGATCAAATGAGGCATTTCATGGAAAGGGCAACCGAACAGATCGGTACGATCAACAGGATCACGGACGATTTCGTCCAAAGCTTTGAATGCCCCCTGTCAGCCCCCGCCCCGAAGTTCTGCAGATTCGATATAACCTTACTGCTCACGGAAACTATAGACGAAGCCGTTCTGCTTTATCCGGGGTTTTCGTTCGAGCTACACGGGGTAAAAACAGCCTGCGTAACAGGAGAAAGGCACAAGATTAAACAGGTGCTGAACAACTATTTGAACAATGCCATTAAATATTCCTGTGGGAACAAGACAGTGCTGATCAACTGTGAAAGTACTCCAGAAGCTGTAACCGTCACCGTAAAGGATTTTGGCACAGGCATAGAAACGGGTTTGTCAGAAAAGATCTTTCAGCGGTCTTATCGTGCGTTGACAGAAGCAGTTCGGGGAGTTGAAGGGAGCGGCTATGGCCTCTATATTGTCAGTGAGATTATCGCCGAACATCTGGGAAAGGCCGGCGTACGGAGCAAATTGGGACAGGGTTCAGAATTTTATTTCAGCCTGCCGGCATTCAGCGGGAACCTGTTTGCCGGAAATTCCGTTGACAGCTGATCAGCGGACCACCTCTTCTCAACACTCCCGCGTGAAATAAACGGGATTAAGGCTTTTCAGAATCCAGCCGTCGGGACGATTCTCATTCCGTTTTCTCCGTACGGAATATCATCCGCAGCGACCTGTCTTTGGACAGGTAAGCACTTGCCCAGTCATAAAAGGTGACAAACTTATTTCTGAAACTAACGAGCGATATCAGATGAATAAATAACCATATTAATAGGCCGGGCAGTCCGTTTATATGGAGTTTATGCCCGAACAGATCGACAACAGCCCTGGTACGGCCGATGATGGCCATATCTCCCTTGTCAGCATAAATGAATGGTTTCAGCGGCCGCTCACGGGCAAGTGCCCTTAAGTTCTTAGCCAGGGCTTTCCCCATTTGAATAGCGGGCTGTGCCACCTGAGGATGGCCATGGGGGTATCTCGGATCATCTGTATGAAGCGCGGCATCGCCGATCGCATAAACATCCGGTACATTTTTAACACGGCCATATTCATCCGTAAGCATACGTTTACCGATGCCGGTACTTGCTTCCGGTATGCCCTCGAAGGTATTAGCCGTTATACCTGCCGCCCAGATCATGGTCCCTGCTTTAATTTCCGTCCCGTCATCCAACAGTACGCGTTCGCCATCATAGTCTTTCACCCTGGACCTCAGTTTTATACTAACACCTCTTTCTGACAGTATCTGATAAGCCTCACGATGTGTTTTATCACTCATCGGCAGCAACAAAGCGGGGCCGCCGTCAACAACATACAAGTTCACCTGTTCATCTTTAAGCTCCGGGTAATCTCTGGGAAGGATATATTTCTTCATTTCGGCAAGCATTCCTGCCACCTCCACGCCTGTGGGGCCGCCACCGGCAATAACGATGGTCAGCAGTTTCTTCCGCTCTTCCGGATCCTTCGTGATACTTGCCCTTTCCATTGTACGTACCATTGCATTTCGCATGCGCAACGCATCATCTATAGTTTTCATAGGTATCGCATACCTGCGAATATTTTCGTTACCGAAAAAATTTACTTTTCCTCCTGCTGCAAAAACAAGAATATCATAGGACAGTTCACCGTTATTCAGGATCAGCTTTTTTGCCGTTGGATCCACTCGTAAGACCTCGGCCATACGGAACAAGAGACGTCCGTCCCGAAATAATTTCCGGAACGGAGCGCTGATACTGGAAGGGTCAAGAAAAGACGTCGCCACCTGATAGAGGAGCGGCGGAAAGTAATTGTAATTATTCCTGTCAATAAGCGTTATGCTGTACAGCTTGTCCGTGATCAGATCTTTCGCGAGGTTAAGCCCTGCGAAACCACCGCCGACGATCACTACTTTTCTTTTTTTTATCAATACTTCATTCATTTTTATAAAGTTTATAGGTGCTTTTGAATGCCCCGGAATGATTTCTTTGAAACAGACTCAGGAACCGGCATCGGGTAACAGCGAAGTTCACCTCAGGATGCTGTGACCTTCCCTGTAAATATTATCTATGCTCCAGCGGAACTCGCTGAATGCCGAAAGTAAAAAAGCACCGGCGCATACTGCCGGTACCGAGTAGTTGAATACAGCCTTGGTTCCCGCGGTGAACACCATACAAATGATAAACGTAAGGGTGAGCAGACAGGCCGCCATTGCATTCCATTTTGTCTTGTAACCTACAATAAGGAGCAGCCCGAATACAGCCTCTCCTACCGTAGCGAGCAGCCCGAGTACTCGGGTCAGGCCAGCGGGCGACCATGGTACCAGCATTTGGGTATAAGCAATGAAATTTTGCCAGTTGCCCCAGTTAATATTATGCGTACCGGGTTGCCCCAGCCACCCCAACCTGTCCAGCACTGCAGACAAAAAACCAAGCCCGAGCGACAGGCGGAGAAATAGTTGTGCGTAGTCTTTCTTTTTCATAAAGTTCTGTTTTATTTTAAAGTTTCTGTTGTTTTTGATGTGTATGGAGCGCTTGTAACTTTCCCTTATTTCTTGCAGCTTCGGCCCTTCAGGAAAGGAAGCCTCCACCGCGTCTTCCGCATCTGCCGGCGGGTAAATAAGTTTTGTGTTGACATACATTTTTACATCATGGGCTTCTTTTCCGCTTAATTCCACCTGATGATCGCGGCCGAAGGTAACAAGGCCCTGACTACGGCCAAGATCCAGACAGGTGATCTGTCCGGTCTGCCTGTACTCTTTCAGGGGCAGCCCGAAAAGATCATTGATCGCATTGTGTCCGGCCCAGCGGCCCTGAAAGTTGCTGTATTGGGCGGCCATTGCACAAGCTTCACCGTTCCCGGTATCAACATTTGCTACATCGCCGCTAAGAATGACATTATCATATTCTGGCAATTTCAGGAAGGCATCCACTTTAAGGCGATTGAATTCATCCCGTTCGCCATTGAACTGCGCAGTAAGTTCGCTGGCCTCCATACCTGTAGCCCATATAACGGTCTGCGTAGCAATCACCGTCCCGTTGTTCAGCCTTACCGATCCCGGTTTTACTGAAGTAACCTCTGTCCCGGTAAATACCTCGATGTTCTGCAGCGTTATCGCTTTCCGGATGTATGCCTGTGCTTCAGCAGAATACCCGCTGCCTATCTCCAGGAGTTTTTCAATATTTATCGCCTTAAAAAGCGGTGGTGGGCTGACAAATCGCTTACTGATGCTGCGGGCCTTTTCTATGATCGTGGAGACGGTCTCCAGCCCTGTGAACCCGGCTCCCACAACAACGAATGTCGCTGCTCCTTCGCTGCCGAAACCCTGTTCAGCCAGTTTTTCCAAGTGCTTTTCCAGTTTACGCGCGGCATTAAAAGTATCTACATTAAACGTGTGTTCAATACCCGAAATGTCAGATCGCTTTAGAACGCTCCCCGTCGCAAGAACAAGGTAGTCATAACCCAATGAAAAAGTACCGTCGGCGGTAAGGACTGATATTGTCTCGGTTTCGGGTAATATATATTCTACCCTTCCGGTAATTAGGGAAATCCCCAGCGGTATGGTATACCTGGAAAGTTCTATTCGTAAGCCTGCCAGAGAAGCTTCATAAAGACGGGGCCTGATGGTGAAATATTCATCAGGGTTAATAATAGTGATCTCAACCTCATCCCGCTTACTGATCTTTCGGCTTTGCCGCACTGCACTTAGTGCACTCCAGAACCCCGAAAAGCCCCCGCCGATAATTACCAGTCGTTTCTTCATAGCGCACTCATGCGGCGATTATTTAAATTCGCCGGCGCACAAATAACAACGCTTGTGCCACCAACCTAAAAAACTAACAACCAGCAACTTGAAATAACTACACAAAGAAAAAGGCACGATATATCGCCATTGGCCGCTTCGGCGGCGATTAGGCGTTGGGAAAACATATTCCCCCCTTCCATTTAATAGCAAAAGAAAGACAGAAGGCCTCAGTCAAAAGGCGTGTGAATGCCTGAGGCACCGGGCTGAGCTGCAGCCCCGTCAATGATGTCAAAACAGATCATGATTACGGCACCTTTATCATTTTTTCTTTCAAAAGATCCGCTGATCTGCTTTGCAAGGGCAGCCATCATTTCCATACCCATGTGAGCGGGCTGGTATTCAGTGCTTGCAAAACCTTTACCATTGTCGGCTATGAGCAGTCTCACACTTCCTTTACCCGATACGGAAGCTGTTATTTTTATTTCGCCCCCCGAACCATCAAAAGCATATTTAATGGCATTTGTGACCGCCTCATTCATGATCAGGCCGACGGGCACTGCCTGCGCTGGATCCAGAACAATATCATCGATGTGCTGGGTGATCTTTATCTTTCTTAATTCCGGGGTATAAACACCTGACAGGTAACCAATGAGGTCATGAACATAATCAGAAAGCCTGATAGTCGAGAGTCCGGACCTGGTGTAAAGCTTCTGGTGAATGATGGCGATCGACTGTATCTGATTCTGTACGTTACGCATTGCCCGGAGCGCTTCATCACTCTGAAGATGGGAGGATTGCCCGTAAAGCAGGCTCATCACGATCTGCAGATTGTTCTTTACGCGGTGATGCACCTCTTTTAACAACCATTCCTTTTGAAGAAGCAGATCGTCTTTTTCTGTGATGAGCACCTGCTGCTCGTCGAGTAGCAATGAGAGCTGTCGGTTCTGCTCATTAATCTGCAACTGTTTTGCGCTCATATCCAGATTGATCCTGATCTTGTGCCGGTAAGCATACCAGGCCATGCAGGCAAGTATGAGAATGAGGAAAGATCCTGCTATCAGGCCGTAGAACTGGGCATTGCGTCGCTCCAGTGTTGCTTTCTGGATCGCTGTCTCGCTATGCAGCTCGTGTATAGTTTTATCCTTTGCCAGCAAACGGTATTTCGCTTCAAGTTCGTGGATCTGCTCTGTGGCTTTCGAGTTATTTATCGAATCGTTTAACCGGGTAATGCTCCTGTAATTTTTAAGGGCGGAAAAGAAATCTCCGTTTACAGAGTCAATGGTATAAGCATAATGCAGCATTCTTCTTTCTATCAGTACCGACCGCCCTTTCCATGGTAAAGCATCAAGCTGTTTATATGCTGCTCCGAACTCATCCCATTGCTGTTTCTTCATGTAAAAACGAAGCAGCGGGTCCGAGAACGATATGTAATTATCTATCCGGTAGAATTCCTTATTTTGCGGCAGCGCATCATACACCTCTTTTGAAGCTTTCCTGAATCGCCCGATAAGCCTTCCGGCGCTTTCCAAATCTCCGGACAGGGTATAGAGCTGGATCTTTGCGGACAAAAGCAACATGTTGTGATAAACCGTATGATCCGGGAATCTGCTCTCGTATTTCCTGATGAACTCCAATCCCTCGCGGTATTTTTTCAATTTACTATAACACAAGGCGGCCCCTCGTATACAGAGATAATAATAATCCTTCAAACCTACCTTCTCGGAGAACTTCATACATTTCAGGTAAACATCCAATGCCTTCTGCTCCTGTAAATCATTATAATAGGCCCCGGCCAGGCAAAAATAATACAAGGCACCGTCGTTATCCTTACCGTCAGGATCCTGATCAAAAAGGTTAGCCGTTTCAATACGGGCCAGCAATCCCTCTTTGATCGCATTTTTACGGTACAGTACTTCCGCAAGTAAATAATAGGCCAGGTATACCTTCCGGTATTTTAATGCCTTATATTCTTTGATAACAGACAGCAACTCCTGCTCTGCCTGTTCAAAATTACCCAGTACCATATCTGCATCAGCGACCTTTCCAAGCAAATCTGCAGATTCCTGTTTCATGCCGGCGGCACTGAACAATTTATAGGAATTCACATAAGCCTTTTTTCTGATGGCTGCGTTGGGAATATCTGTGTACATAATAAAGTCCCCAAACATCAGCCATGTGAAGGCAGCTTTCTTTTTATCACCGGTTTGTTCGTGGTATTTTGCTGCGCTGCCAAACAAGCCCTCCGCTTTAACATAATCGTGAAGAGATGCGCTGAGGCAGGCTTTTATAAGGATGCAATCGTAATAATAACGCGGCAGACGAAGCTCCCGACTCAGTCCTGCAGCCTTATCAGCGTAATAGGCAGTACTGTCCATATCACTTTTTTCATCACCGGGCTTATCCAGGTAATAGTTTGAAAGTTTGAGCAGGGCCACGATACGGTTACTATCCGGCGCTGTGCTGTGCAGAGCCCGGAGCAGTGTACCACTTCCCTGTGCCATGAGAACGGTACTACAGCTGACAAGCAAAAGAAACAGTATGAATTTTCGGATGATCATTTTCAGTCAACGCATATTTAACCGATTGCTATGATTGTAAAACCCTTTATTATACACTGTATTTACCTGATACCTAATCGCTTCATTTTGGAATGAAGCGTTGTCGGCGGAAGGCCCATCAGCGCTGCAGCACCGTTGGCTCCGCGTATTTTTCCGTTGCAGCTGTTTAAAACAGATAATATATATTCCCTTTCATTTTCATCTATAGTTTTGATCTTCGCAGGGGATTCTGCAGGCAGGAGTATCATTCTGCCTTGTTTTGGCATCTCCGCATCTGTGATGACCGTTCCTTTTGTCATCAGCAGAGACCGTTCAATAAAGTGCTCCAGTTCACGCACATTGCCGGGCCATGTGTAGTTCATCATTTTCTCCAGAAGGTCCTCGGAAACGCCGGTTACAGCTTTTTTATAACGCTGCGCATAGCGTGCAACAAAAAAATCAGTCAGGGATACAATATCCTCTACGCGTTCTCTCAGCGCAGGCACGTTTAGCGGAAAAACGAAAAGCCTGTAGTAAAGATCCAGCCTGAACCGGCCGTTCTCCATTTCTACCTCAAGATCGCGGTTAGTTGCCGCGAGGATCCTGACATTGATCTTTATTGGGGCCCTCCCGCCGATCCTGTCAATCTCCTGTTCCTGCAGAACTCTCAGCAGCTTTACCTGCACGTCCATGGTCAGTTCACCAATCTCATCCAAAAATATTGTCCCGCCGTTCGCTATCTCAAACTTTCCTTCCCTTTTTTCAACTGCTCCGGTAAAAGCCCCTTTCTCATGACCGAACAATTCACTTTCAACGAGATTAACAGGTAAAGATGCGCAATTGACGATGACAAACGGTTTGTCCTTACGGCTTGAACGTACATGTATACTTCTCGCAACCCTTTCCTTACCCGTACCGCTTTCACCCAGTATGAGAACAGAGGTATCGAGCGGTGCTACGATCTCGATCTTATCCAATACTGATAACATTGCAGAACTTGTACCTACCATTCCGTCAAAATCGCCGGTGGAAGCACCTTCTGCCCCACGCTTTCTCAATCCTGTTTTCAGGGTTGATACCGGGACTTTGCGGGAAAACAGATCATGTAATACCGCTTGTATACGACTCATGAGTACCAGATGATGCTGACTGTAGATATTTGAGCGCCGATTGTAAAATTCGATCCGGACCTTTTCGGTGCTTTCTGTTTCGACCGGGAAAAGGATGGCAGACCGCAGGTCATATATCCCACAAAGAAGTTTGCTCCGGGGACTCAGGCCGAACAGATGCTGGATATCCGTATCGCGGTAGATCTTCGGCCTGCTGAAACCATCTTCGCTGATATCATCCGAACCATCCCTGCCAGTGCTCTGTCCTGCGATATTCCTGAAGCCCTCATCTCCTATATACTGGTATTCTTCGAAGCCTACCCTTAAAAGGCCTGAATGAATTTCCGATGATCTGTCACGGAGCGGGGTAACGATATTGAAGTAATCAAATGGTATGTGCGGCTGAAAAACCTCGGCTATTCTTATCAACAGGGTCTTTTCGTCTTTTACCGAATCAATGGCGGCGCGTAGTTTCTTGTCAAGGTCCAGTTCTTCTTTATACCGCGAATCCATCATATGCTGGTGCCGGTAAAACGCAACATCCAGAGTAGTTAGCAGATCGAATTCACGGAATGGTTTAACAATAAAGCCCAACGGTAGTGTTTCTTTGGCTTTCTCGAGTGTATTTCCTTCAAAGTTCGCTGTCAGAAATACAAACGGGATGTTTTCCGAAGCAAGGCTTCGGGCAAGATCTATCCCTGAAAGCTCACCTTTCAACTGAATATCAACCAGCACCAGATCAGGCAAATGTTCTTTTGTAAGAGAAAGCGCCTCTTCTACATTATCCGCAACGCCGCAAACTTTAAAGCCCGAATTCCTGAGCACTGATTTAATATGCTGAGATACAAGATACTCGTCTTCGACAATCAATATTTTTTTCATAAATGGCACCAAAATCATGAGAGGGAGATGCTGCTCCATAATTAAAAATCTTACCCTTTCAGATGACAGATAAGCTGTTGTAAAAACAGCTTTTTTTCTCATGTCCCTGAGTTAAGAACGTTTGTCGGAAGCATTCTTATCGCATGATAAATATTCGTAAATGATGTAAACCCGAACTAAAGTCGGCAATTTATCGCAGGTTTTCAAAACCTTTTCCTGAGGTTTCTCTGCGGATGGACTGCCCATGGTAATTCGCAAAAAATGGCATGGTTTAAATTCCCAAAACAGACGAAATATCATCGGCCATTTTTTTTAAAACAGACGAAATACCGTCTGTTTCTGTTATTAGCCCCCACTCCTACACCTTTTGGGCGTATGGCACAGCTTTGGTTGAAAGCGCTAAGGCAATCAAATCATTTTACGGCTATCCCTAAAACTATGACTGAATCTTTAAATATTTCGAACGCTTCTCTCAATGGGCCTGCCTCGTGGCTTTCTGATACGATGGACCGGCTGGAATCCCTTTCCAGCTTCACCCGGACACTCGCAGGAATACAGTCTGCAACGGAATTATACCAGTTGATGAAAAGCCTTGTTTCCCCGGCCTTTGGTATCCACGAATTCGCGATCTTTTCACTCCTGCCGGAAACCGGCATCCTTCACAATCTCCTTTCAGAAGAGGAAGGTTTACCAGCTTCAGCATTTTTCAGGGCGTCTGTATCACTGGTTGAAACACCTTTAGACATAGAGAACCCTCCGGATATAGACAGGCTATGGCCCCTTGATATTGAAGAGGCCATAGCAGCCCAAAATGCTGTGCCATTTCTGAAGCCGGGAAACGTGGCGGACCGGCATTTGTACCACCTCTTTGAGCTGCGCAACGGTGCCGAACTAACCGGGCTATGTATATTTATATTCAACAATAGTAAAACAGGAATTTCCACCCCTACCGCATCCCTACAGTTGCTTTTCGACCAGATAAGCTTGACTGTAAGCAGGATCATTATCAACAAAAAAGTTCAAAAACAACAAGAAGAACGAGAATTGCTGCTGGCGGTAAGTACTTCTATAGCAAAAGTCAAGGATCAGGCACAGTTACATGAGGCACTTACCAAACGCTTAAAAAATTATTTCAGGTTCAGCCACATCGCCATCGCCATGAATGACGAAAACCGGAAAACGTTCAATCTCTTTCTTTTAGATCCGCTGTCAAAATCGAGGAATCATCCGGACTACGAACACCTCAGATCGAAGAGCTACGAGCTTAATGATCAGTTTGTGAAGACGATCAGCGCATCACCCTATCCGGTAAGCATCGATCTCCAATCCTACTCTAACGAGGAACTTCCGCTCTATCTCCGCATCAACAGGGAAAGCGGGATCAAAATGATATGGGGACTTGCATTCAGGACAGAAGAAAAAACGATCGGCATCCTTACGTTCTTTTTTGAAGAACCACGGCAGCTGACCGCCAACCTAATGGCACTGATGACCGGCATAGGACATCTTGCCTCTGTGGCCGTTTCAAATGTCATAGCGTTGCAGCAGGTGAACAAGCTACTGTCATTCAAATCGACAATGCTCTCTTTCGGGATCGAACTCAGAATGACAAAAGACAAACGCGCATTGTCCCGGATCATCAAAAAGCAAATGGCTGAACTCCTGGGGGTCAGAGGCTTTGCAATATTACTGATCTCTGCTGACCAGGCGGCCGGAGAGCTTTTCTTTTATGACCATGACCAGCCCGTTACCGGTAACGCAGCCTTCACTGAAATGGCTGAAAGGCCGGTGCCGCTTAATTCTGATTTTTATAATGAAATACTGAAAAGCCCTGCGCCTGTAAGATTCCCTAATGACAGCCTCAAAAGTAACGTACTTGAGCAGCTGCTGAGCCTGGCGCCGGAAGACGTCCTCGTGGGGACAACAATAAAGCTTGGTGATAAACTTGCGGGTATTATGGTCATGAACTGCAGCGATATGCGGATCATCAGCCGCGACCGGCAAATCTTCGACAGCTTTTGCTCTCAGATAGGTATCGTAATCACCAATATACAGGCGCACAAAGACCTGGAGGCCCAGCTAAAAGAAACGGAGAAATACCGTGAGCAACTGGAAGTAGAAAAAAAATATCTTGCAGAGGAGATCAATATTCTTCATAACACTTCAGAGATCATCGGTGAAAGCAGTTCTCTTAAAGGTGTTTATCAGCTGGTATCCCAGGTAGCCAAATCAAGCAGTACAGTACTTATTTTAGGGGAAACAGGAACCGGTAAAGAGCTTTTTGCACGTGCGGTACATAACAACTCGCCGAGGAAAGACAAAGTCATGATCAAAGTGAACTGTGCAGCTATCCCGGCCAATCTTATTGAAAGCGAACTCTTCGGCCATGAAAAAGGAAGTTTCACCGGCGCAACAGAACGCAGGCTGGGAAAGTTCGAACTTGCCAATGGCAGCACACTTTTCCTTGATGAAGTTGGTGAAATGCCGCTTGACCTTCAGGTAAAGTTACTCCGCGCCCTCCAGGAAAAGGAAATAGAACGTGTCGGCGGCAGGACTACGATTGGCGTCGACGTGCGAATCGTTGCGGCTACCAACCGGAATCTCGAAGAAGAAATGGCTGCAGGTAAATTCCGTAGAGACCTCTACTACCGGTTGAATATTTTCCCGATCGATCTCCCGCCGCTCAGGCAGCGGCGGGACGATATTGAGATGCTTGTGAACCATTTTATAGAAAAATACAACAAGCGATGCGGAAAACAGATCACAGGGATCGGCGCTAAAGCGCTTGAAGACCTCAAGCGTTACGGATGGCCGGGAAATATCCGTGAGCTGGAACATATGATAGAAAGAAGTATTCTGCTGGCCAACGATAGCATTATCAGGCATATTCCGCTTCCGGTCGTTAAAGACGATACTGTAAATATTCCGGACCAGGAGGCACAGTTTGCATTAAAAACGATCGATGAGAACGAAAAGGAGCACATTCTGAATGTACTCAATTACTGCGCAGGACGGATCGCCGGCAAAGGCAATGCCGCGGATATCCTCGGTGTCCCGCCCACGACACTGAACTCAAAAATGAAAAGGCTGGGTATCAGGCGCGGGCATACCAGCTGACGATCGCGTATAATTCTGTTTCCGCTGAAAGATCATTCAATACTGCGGGCAATGTCGCCTGCAGAAAAACTTGATATATACATATATGAAAAAGGTAAAATTAACTTTACTGGCTGCATGCAGCCTGTTGGTGATCAGCGCCAAGGCCCAGCATAAAATGGATATGCCGGATGTAACTGCAACACCTCCTAAGGTCATTTTTTCAAAAGTGCTGAACACAGCTTCGCTAAACAACCAGGAGTTCAAACTGGTGGTCGTAAATTTTGCTCCGGGTGAAAGCTCATCAGCCCACCGTCACCCTATCCCGACTTTCGGATACGTGCTGGAGGGCGAACTGGAATCGACTTTCGAAGGAAAAAAATACCGCTATAAAAAAGGGGAAGCCTTCTACGAAGAACCAAACGGACTGCATAACGGTACGCGGAACGTGAGCAAGACCAAACCGGCAAAACTGCTCGCAATGTTTATCGGAGATAACGGAAAGCCCTTCCTGGTGCCGGAAAAGAAATAACGCTGAAGCCGTAAAGTCTGAGAGAGGGCTTTACGGCCTTCACAGGTACTATATATCGTCAGGCAAAGGTACATCCGCGATATGCAGTTAGCTGCGGGAAACCCTAAAGCCACATAACATACTGTTGTGCAATATATTAACAAACTGGAACACAACTTGAAATCGTAACCATATCACAGTGCATTCGATTGAACGAAGGCATTAAAATATCTTAATATGAAAATAGTAGTAATCGGCGGTACCGGCCTGATCGGTGCCCAGCTTGTTGACAAGCTTCAGTCACTTGGCCATGAAACATTAGCTGCATCTCCGGCGAAAGGTATTAACAGCATCACAGGAGAAGGGCTTGACGATGCATTGTCAGGCGCAGATGCTTTGATCGATGTTTCAAATTCACCCGTTTACAATGAATCGCTGGCTTTCTTTGAACAATCAGGCAATAATCTTGCCGCAGCAGCAAAAAAAGCGGGGATCAGGCACTACGTGGTTTTATCTATCGTAGGTACCCCTAAACTTACCGGCAGCAACTATTTCCGCGCTAAAGAGATCCAGGAAACCATTGCTGTCCAAAGCGGTATCCCGTATACCATTGTCCGGGCCACTCAATTTTATGAATTTATGGGGGCGCTCGCTAATATGTATGAGCAGGATGGAACTGTTCACCTCACTCCTGCCATCGTTCAGCCCATTGCATCAAGGGATGTCGCCTTTAAACTGGCGGAAGTTGTAATTGCAGCACCGCTGAACCGTATCATCAATATAGCCGGTCCCGAACGCTACAGTTTACCGGATATCGTTGCCGGTTATCTTAGGAAAAATAATGATGGCAGGAAAGTGGTTCCTGACGAGAAAGTTGGTTATGACGGCGTGCCGGTCACTGATGACCGTTTATCTCCTGAATCAGCAGACTGGACATCTGCCCAGGCATTCTCAACGTGGTTTGACGAGCATTTTCAAAAAACCGGTCAATAATAAGCGAAGGCGGATGCCCGTCATTATCGGGAAGGTTTTGGCTTTTGTAATCTATTCTTTTTTTCCTATTCTACATGTAGAATCTTTCTGTGCCGGCGGCATCGCCTTAAGAAGCCGGGTTAACGCCCGGCTTTTCCTTTTGTGTCCGGGAGACTTCGGCAGGCCTGCGCCTTTTCAAGTCGCGGTAGCTTCAGTAAAGTCTGGTGCATTTTATGAAAAAATCCCGAGCCTCCCGAGGCTTAAAACACATAAAAGAGGAGTTGAAGGCATCCGGATTTGATGAGATGAAGCCGTTCGGCGATATAAAGTAGAGCAACCAACCAGAAATAAGTATAAAATACTGATATACAATAATTTAAATCAATGGCATTTATTTTGGCATAATGGAACCTATAAATATCTGTGATTATGGAAGCGTCAAAAATAATTCCGGCCTTAGGCCTTGCAGCCGCAGGGCTAAGGCCTGTTCCGGGCATCAAATTTATCTGCGATCAGGATATAAAGGATGACTCATTCGGGATCCTTTGCAAGTATGTTCAGGAGCTTACCGGTATAAGGTTGGCAGAGGAGGATATATCTCTCCTTTTACAAGCTGCTAAATTTAAGACACTTCGAAAAAGGCAGTACCTTCTGCAGGAAGGAGATGTCTGCAGGTACATGAATTTTATAACGAATGGCGCCTTGAAAATGTACTCGGTCAATGAGCGGGGACAGGAGGCGATCATAGTGTTAAGTACAGAGAACAGCTGGATCGCAGACCGTGAGAGCATGGGCCTGCAAACATCATCGATCTATAATATTGAAGCCATTGAGAAAACCCATATCGTCCAGTTCACTCCTGGGCAGCTTGACGCTTTGGGACAGGCAATTCCGGCGATTGCCGAAATGACGCGTTTGCAGAACAAGCAGCTCGCAATCGCTACACAAAAAAGGATACATGCAGCAATAAGCATGACAGCGGAAGAAAGATATCATGACCTGATCAGCTGTTATCCTGAATATATCCAGCGTTTTTCTCAGAATATGCTGGCTTCCTATCTGGGTATAAAGCCGGAAACACTCAGTAGAGTGAGGAAGCGCTGAGGGTGTTAGATTTTACTTTGGAAGCCATCCTGTCTCCGGGAAGGGCGCTGATATGCATTTGCCGGCAAAAGAAAAAATACCTGCGGGTAAATTGTGCGGCTGTGCCCGACAGCCTGTTTTCATAGTCCTGTAGCGCTGTAATGATCCTTTAGAAGGATCGGGGCACCGTTGCGGGCACAGGTCAGAATAAATTGTTCCACAGCATCGCGAACATCATTCCGGTGCCTGTACGGAAATCTCTCCTGGCTGCAGAAGCCAGTGCCACCGCTCCCGGCTGCATCATCTTTTCTCTATTGGGGTAAGCCCTCCCCTTTCTGGCATTAAGCTTAACGTTTTTGTCCTGGTCCGGAAGTACTCCTGCATTCGTTTTCATAGTCGGGATATAGATATAAATGATTTTTTGTAATTACGGACAGATTACCGGCTCTGGGCCTGCAAAACGCCTTAACATTACACAGTAAAATTACGGCATTGTGAACCGGCGAACGTTGACTTATGTGATAAATAGATATTGACCACTGAAAGGCCCCATCAATAAATTAAAATATTCAGCTGTGTTATAATTGCCTGAACGGCCTGGCCAGGTGCCCGAAAATGAAAATAACCGAACAAATGAGTAAGCCGGTCAACCAAACCTGTTGATGAATGTCAAATTTCTTTTTTGATGAATGTCATCAGTACAGCCGCTGCTTCCTTTCAATTTTGCAGTGTTCGAACATTTGATATTAATTAACAACGACAATTATGAAAAACTTCATCAAATCTCTTCTGCTGATCGGCGTGATTATGCCACTTACTTTGAAAAGCGCGTTTGCCCAAAGTGAAAAAACAACTCCATCGTCTTACATCAGTATCGGCCCGGATGCCGGAATCCCTATTGGTGCGATGCACCACAGGTATGACTGGAACCTTGGCGGTTCGGTACAGGTAGGCGTACCTGTTTCTGGGAAATCGCTTTATTTTGTAGGCAATGCAGGCTTTAATAACCTCTTTTCCAAAAATGACGCTGCCAATACCCATAACCTGCAGACGCTTCCGCTAAAAGCCGGCCTGAAATATTTTGCGGCCGGTAATTTTTATGTCCAGGGGCAGGCCGGTGCCGCGTTCCTTTTTAACAAAGAGAAAAGCGGTTATGACAAATCCACGGCTTTCACATATGCACCACAGGTAGGTTACCAGTTCCCGGCAGGGGCTAATTACATCGACGCCGGCATCCGCTGGGAAGGCAACTCAAAATTCAATACAGGCGGAGGTTGGAATAACTTTCTCGGCCTCAGGGTGGCCTATGGCTTCGGACTGTAACAACAGAATGGAAATTATGCCCGCAACAAGGCAGCATCGCGGGATGCTGCCTTTTGATCTAAAAGAATATTGATAATTGTCAATATTCTTTTTTGTCTTTAATCAAAATTAACGCGCCACCATATAGTGACCTTTGCATCAGCAGGTGCAGTTCAGAACACCCGCCAAAATGATCAGTATGATATAGATCATGTGCATCGCTTCCGTTATCTGGATCATCCCGGCATTACCAGGCCAGGCATCATATCTTATGTAAAAGAGAGTTGTGGCACAAATGCCTGCGGAACTCATTCAGCAGACAGGGCATAAAAATTATAGTAAACAGGAAAAATGAAAAAAACAAACAGCTTATACCGTGTTTCATTCAGGAGCGAAACTGCTAAGTGTTCACCGATGGAACGTTTCGCTACAAATATCCTGAATGCTAAAAATATAATGGAAGAGCCGGGCCTCAAACTATGCCAGCTTGAGGACGGGACATTGCTTGAATTTTACGGCACAGGCTCCTTTCCCCCCGAGAACATGTTTAAAAACGGAGATACGGTCATCAGTTTCCGTGTACAGGACCTTCAGCAGTCGGTCACCAGGCTACTGGAGGAAGGCGCCCGGTTGGTCGCTGACATCAAATTTCCATGTTCTGGCCTTGCATTCTGCCATGTTCAGCTGAAAGATGACCATGTCATCGGCATCTTCGAGGAAAAATAAGCTTATTGTGGCGGCAGGCCGAGACGTATCTCCGGCCGCCCGGCAAATACGAAAGGAGCTTTCTTAACTTTGGTTTCATCAGCCAGGCGGCCCCAATAACCGGAATCAACGGATAGCGAATAATCGATCAGCTTCTCTTCATATAACGCTGCTCCCCTTTTCCAGTGTTGCCTGAGGTGCCGGACAAGATAAGAAGCCGTGGCCTCTCTCGAAACATAGCTCAGATAACCTGTAGCGTTAAGCTCCTTCATAGCCGTATCCACTGATGTTTCGCCTGTTTCGCCATTCTTCCATTGCTCGAAGAGTTTTTTTTGCCGGCCCGATATCTTTATTGGTTCCTCATTATTATGGCCTTTAGCCTCCAGCTGCTTTCTTTTAAAAAGAAATTTGCAGTGGTCCCTCCGAATAAGCCCGGAAACAAGCTTGCCCGCAAAACCGGTACGCCTGCCATCGACGGACTTGCTAATGCCCCAGAATATTCTTGCAGGAGATATACATCCGGATGTTAGCCATGGGCTGAGGCTATCCGGACAAATATCATGATAACCACTGCTCAACGCTGCCTGAACCGCCCCCAGCCGCGCCAACGCAACATCTTCTCCTCCTGTGTAACTTCTGTTAACAGGCGGATCTGTAAATGAAGCCGGAACACCCAGTTTTGCAAGTGCCGGCATTTCTCCCGGGTTGAGTATTACAGGCGTTCGCAGGTCATTGATTTCCGGTAACAAAGCCCGGACGCAGCTATCTCTGATCAGCTTTTTTTTGAATACAGCGAAATCGTCCGGAATATCAGCGATACGAAAAGGCATATCTTCCTTGAGATACAGGGTATCCGGACTGAAGTATCGCAGGGGTACCTGCATTTTCCACAACAGCTGTTCCGTTTTCTCCGAAACAAAATTCTCGTAGGGCGTCACTTCTGCATGATGGTAAACAGCGGATACATGATACTGTTCCGCCAGGCGCGATACCAGGACGGCCGGATCGCCCGTCCTTATGATAAGGTCACTGCCACTTGCCCTAAACTTTGCGCGAAGTGCGGCAACGGATTCCAGAAGAAACCTGCCGCGGAAACTCCCCGTCCGGAAAAAGCCATATTCGTTCTTTCCGAAATAATATGGATCGAATATGTACACGGGTAAGATCTTTCCAGCCTTATGCAGGGCCTCAAAGACCACTTCATTATCAGAGATGCGCAGGTCATTCCTGAACCAGATCATAATGGTTTTGTCATTCATGGTAAAATATTTAATGATGAGATATTCCGGCTTCCTTCTCCGCTTAAAGCCGGAGATTAAGCGATACATAAGGGTACCAGCCCTCGGATGAATGGCCGGCAAGCACCTGAACGATAGTTAAACCGGCAGGAGCGAAATAAACCCCTCCGCCTGTCCCGTTATGCCATTTCTCCGAGCGCTCTCCTTTTACCCATACGCGGCCGGTGTCGTTGAAACCGATCAGCCCTAATTCGCCCGGCATAATATAGCTGGCCACATTGAATAGCCGCAGGCGTGCCTGGAAATTATTGTAGGCCATATGATCACCCGCAAACCTGTTTTGGAGATACCCAAGCAGATTCCCTTGCCCGCCCAGAAACACGGATTGGTAGAATGCCGGGCTTCCGGCCGTGATGCCTCCGCCCGTACGGTCGCTGATGACCAGCGCTCCGGCATGATCGATACGCTGGTACCAGGTCAGTTCCGGCCTGATCTGTAAAAATGAACGGCTGTAGCTGTTCAGCCCTTTGTAAGCCCGGATACCCAATTCAAAATAAAACCCTTGGGAAGGTAAAAGCCGCTGATCTCTCTGATCGGCCTTAAACAGCACCGAGAGCCCCAGATGAGCTTTGTCCCTGCTAACCGATGTGCTGTCGTAGCCGCGAATCCCGGCAGATAAAGAGCCGATGAGGCGCCCCGCATTTTCAGCGGGGTCCATATGATAGAATTCAAACCCCGGGCCTGCACTCAAGGATGCTGACCTGCCTAACCACCAGCGCAAAGCAGGCTCCAAACGGTAAGTATCGTACCGCGTCCTGTAAAAGGTAAGGTAGCCCAGAAATTTCATCAGCGGCGTTTCATTGCCTCTGCCAAAAAAATTCTGCGTATTGTTAGGCGCATTGATCACAGCATCCATCATAAGATCGGCCTTGCCGGCGATCTGCACCCATTCGCCGTGATAATTTACACGGAACGCAGAGGTCGCGAATGAATGCGTCACCATCAGCTGCTGCATAGTAGCGTAAGGCTGCTTTCTGAACCCGTCGTGCTGTATGTAACGGAAACCTGCGCCGAGCAGAAAACCGTCATCTCTGTTTCCGGCGGCCATGGCCAGCGGCATCCATACGTTATAGGGGTCGTTCTGAACAAAATGTATATTGGATGTATCTGCCGATAAATGCGCCCTGACATTATCTTTATTCCCTATAATTCGGATACTGTCGGGTTTGCTGTAGATCCCTACCTTCTTTAGCGTCGACCGAACCTCATATTCCTTATTTCCGTCCCGTCCAATCAGCCGCAGCCTGATCGGCGAATTTTTCACATTGATATCGACCCGGTCATTGCCGCCTTCCACATAGATCCGGATCTCCCTGGTGATCTCCGGATAGTAGGCCGTATTCAGGAGTTCTGAAGCTACCGTACCTTTACTGTTCATTGCCTCAATTCTTACCCTCAGCCTGCCATCGCCGTCATCGGTTACTGCAACCCGCTCACCCTTGTCCGAAAGCCGAAGGTCAACAACCCTGTTAACGAACCTGAAATAGCTGTCCATCGCTGCGGGGATATGATCGCGCCGTTTCTTCAGCTTTTCATAAAGCTCAGCATGCCTGATCCGATAGATCTCGGCCGGCAGCCTTCTCAGTGCGTTGAAAAGAACCGAATCATTTTCGGCTTTTACAAACTCACGTGCAGCTTGCATCCAGTCTTCGTAGGAAAATTGAAAATCGGGATAAGGCTGGATAAAACGGGTTTTAGCCAGTGAGTATTTCGGCCTCGGGATATCACCGTCAAAATCATCCAGCAGAGGATTGATCCACGATACAGCCGCTATTGATGGCCCTATGCCCTCCTGTACGTGGAGCACCTGGTCGCGATCACGCGGAATGCCTGTGTACGTTTTTTTATTTCCGCTGTTCCTGAGCACCCAGCGCCATTGTTCTTCGTGCCTGTCCCAGTCACCTACAAGCAGGTCAAGCATCCTTGCCTTTAAAAAGCTCTGCCCGTCAATCCTGTAGTCGTGATCGGAGAGCACCCTGGCCTGCATTTTTACCGTGTTATCAGATTTTCCTTCGGGCTCCCTTTCTTCAAGCAAAACAACCATATGCTCAAATTTCTTGTTGTACTCCCCTAAGGCAGTATCCTTTACAACAACACCAATAACGGGATTAGTATGCGGAACGCCGGCTGCCTCAGCCAGCGGGGGCACGATGAGCGCACCATACGGGTGCTGGCTACTCATGGCATCATCAAACCAGTCGAGCACAAAAGTCTGCCTCAGTTGTTCAGGCAAAATCCTGTCAGGGCTTTTCTCAATACTCCTTATAACCCAGCCCTGCCCCCCGGCATCTGTCAGGCGAAGTGACGTGGACTGCATCCCGCCGCCTTCTCTAACCGGCCTAAGCCCCCCCGCAACCGCAGAGGCCCTTATTAAAGGGAGCTTTACTTGTGTTGCCCATTCGTTCCTGTAATTGCGGCCAAAAAGCCAGCGGTGCAAACCTCCGGCTTTATCATACCGGGGGCGGATACTCACCGTTATGCTATCGGGAAAGCCGCTGCCTGATTGTGCCCGCAATGATTCCTGCGACGCAAGGCTAAAAACTACTGAAAGAATAATGATTACGGCGTTTTTATAAAACATCTTATATTGAATTAACTGACGATCGAAATTTTAGCGGCAACATATAGCCCCGGGAAACCTGTTATCTGTTGGATGGGCACTCGCGGCATCTGTTGCTTTGCGGTAATTCGGCCCGTTCAAAATTCGCCCTATGATCACAGGCAGCCGATGATAAAAAGCATGAAAATATCTTGACAAAAGTCAATTGCCTGATAAATTGCAGGCGTTCAATCCGGGAGTGTTGACTTTTATCAATGATATTTCCTGCCCTTTGTCAAGAAACGGTGTTGGTTTAAGTATTCAACTTTGTAGTAGTTAAGAAACTGATAATGACACTATGAAACAACGGCAGAAGCCCGACGGTGCAACGACAGCAGCAGCAGTGCTTTCGTTGCAGGGCCTTACAGGTATAGAAAAAGCCGGGGCCGGCGCGGGAAGTGGACGTTAACTTTCAGTTGGGGCTGATGGCAATTAAAAAGCAGCCCCTCTATATTCCGGCACGCTACTCATCCGGGTAAAGGCCGTTTTATTAGGAAGTTTAAAAACGTTTATTTTGTACCAATGGCCAAACCTCCACGAATATCGGATATCAGAGCTACCGTCAATGCCCACATCACTTTTGAGAACAGGGCTGAAGGGTTCGGTATGAACAGTTTTGACATCGCCAATTCGATAGAAGAATTTGTTGTGCTGAGCAATGAAGGTGCCTTGAAAACAGGGCCGCCGCTTAAAACTGACTTTTTCATTCTCATATTATGCCTTGAGGGTGTGTCTCAAAAAACACTCGGCCCGTTCAGCCTCGATGTCAGGCCACGAACTATACATCTTGTGTCACCTCGCTATATCAGTTCTTACCAGGATAAAACGGATGACGTTAAGCTATACATGCTACTTTTTAAACCGGAATTCCTTACCGAATCTTTCATAAAAAAAGAACTGATCGAACAGCTGCTGGATCCGGCAACCGGCCAGCCGCCTATATTTGAGCTCGATGAGGATAGTTTCCGGCAACTCAAATTTCTTTTTGAGCAAATAGGCTGGGAAGTAAAACAGAAAAAAAACTTCAGCAGGCAGGTCATCAGGCTACTGCTTATTCAGGTGCTGTTTGAGATAAACAGAGCCTGCGAGACATGCAGTTCAACCGCGCTGAGACAGACAAGCCGGCAGCATACAATTACCTTAAATTTCAGGAAGCAGGTGGATGAGCATTTCCTGGAAAAACGTACTGTACGTGAATATGCAGACCTGGCAGGCATCTCGCCTAAATATTTGCTCGAAGCTGTCAAAAATGAGACCGGGCAGACCGCTTTGCAAATCATACACAACAGGCTCTATCTTGAAGCCCAGTACCTGCTGAACCTTTCCGGCAAAAGTATTAAAGAGGCCGCTTTGGAACTGGGTTTCTCTACCAGTTCGCATTTCAGCAGGTTTTTCAGGCAGATGAGCGGCAGGTCGCCTGTAGAATATCAGCAGGAACGGTAAAATTGGTCCTATTTACCGAAAAACAGGAACGTTCCCCGGCCGGGTGTTGCTGAACTTTGTGGTGTTCCGGTAAAGGAATACAAAACAAAGTTAACAAGGCATGAACGCAGCAGCTATTTTCCGGACAGCTTTTGATCCTGTACGTTACCGGCCATCGGCATTTTTGCCGCGCCTTTATACGAGAACGCTGCACTATCCCGGGAAATATGATCCCCGCGCAGGCAAAGCCCGGGGACTTGCCCAATACTCCCGGCCGAATCTTAAACTCAGTTTACGTTTTTCATTTCAGGCCGGACCCCTTACCCTACTCAGCGAGACCAAAGCGGAAGAAATAACAGCATTTCAAGGTAAAAGCGAGGATAGCGGGTATTCATTTTTTCAGAAACCGCTCAAATTATCTCATTATGATAACAGAAAACACTAAAAGGCTTCAGGCTTGTACCAGGCTTGAAGATGATCAGATATACTGCCCCGGCCTCACACCAGGAGAGGGTACCGGTGAAGTGTATCATCTCGGAAAGGAACAGGAGCTTGCGCTCTTATTCCTGGGCCTATATGGCTACACATCCCTTATAGAAGAAAACAATAGTTACGATGCCCTTTTCGTGGCCCGCCACTTTCTTGAAGAGTCAGCCAAAACCGTGAGGATACACGGCGGCCAGATCGTTGAAGTTGCAGGAGACTGTATTTATGCTGCATTCGGGGGCCAAACAGCGCCTGATGTTGCGGTGCAGTCTGCCCATGCTGCGGCAATAACTATTCTGTCTCTACTGGATTCTTTCAATGAAAAACATCTTACCGGAGGCCGCAGCGCTGTTGCGGAAGCCGGCATCGGGATACACAAGGGAAAAGTCATTGTAGGCTTATCCGACCTGACAGGTAAAGAACAGATGGCCATTATGGGCCCTGCAGTAAATGTGGCAGCAGGGATACAGGCGGAAACCAAAACGTTAAATAATAACCTGCTCATTTCTGCTGATGCCTGTCGGTTGCTCCATCAAAAGTGCCGCCGCTACAGCGCCGCAGAACTTAACCTCCGCGGGATACCTCAACCGGTCAAGGTTTATCTTTTGGGAAAACCATATGAGACGGCATCCGGGCCTGTCCCCCCTGTTCAGCAAGACCTTTCATTCTACATGGCTATCGCCGGTTAATTATTAGAGTAACAAATTAAAGCAAACACATTTTAAACAGACATGAAAAATATCCTTCATATCATTTCGAGCCCGCGCGGCGAGTCTTCCTTCAGTATCAAACTTGGAAAAGCCATCGTTGAAAAAATTCAGAATGTTTATGCGGGGAGTTCGGTTACAGAATATGGCCTCATCTCAAAGAACTTCCCTCATCTTGAAGAACATCACGTCAGGTCTTTCTACACGCCTGCAGAAGAAAGAAGCCCGGAAGCGGTAGCGGCACTTGCCCATTCTGACGAAGCGATCAGTGCGATACGCAACGCAGACTTTATAGTCATCGGCGCCCCCCTTTATAACTTCGGGATACATTCTTCACTAAAGGCGTGGATCGATCATATTACCCGGATCGGCGAGACCTTTAAGTACACAGAGAAAGGGCCGGAAGGCCTGATCCACGGTAAAAAAGTGTATATCGCGATGTCCTCGGGTGATGTTTATTCACATGGAGAAGCAGCCGGCTACGATTTTGTAAGCCCCTATCTAAAAACGATACTCGGCTTCCTGGGCCTTACTGACGTCACAGTATTCCGTATTGAGGGAACAGCTATCGACGGCATTAAAGAGGGCGCGGTGGAAAAAGGGATAAACAGCATCCTCATTGACTGACCGGATCCGAAACGCCCTCCTTTCTGATGCATCAAGGCTGTTTTTCCGAAGACAGCCTTTTTCTTTATACCGAAAGCTTTATCTCATCAACGGAGAATCTTGACTTTTATCAATTATTCGTATCAAAAGGCGGCCTAATTTTACATCATCTGCTCCGGGCAGATGCCTATCTAAAAACAATACGAATATGACAGCAAAGCAAACTCCCGTTGCGGTTTCTGAAGACCCCGCAATTTCAAAATCAACCAAAGCCTTCCTGGCTGCACTGAACGGGCCGGGTGGCCCGGGGCTGGAAACACTCTCACCGCAGGAAGCCCGTGAGGTACTTGTACAAGCCCAACGTTCCGCAGAAGTGGATTATTCCGGTATCGAAGAAACTAAACTGGATATCAGCGCAGACGGTTATCAGATCAGGTTAAACATTGTGAAGCCGGAAAAACCCGGAACGGCACTGCTGCCCGCTTTTATATTTATCCACGGCGGCGGCTGGGTACTGGGTGATTACCCAACACATAAAAGAATGGTCCGCGACCTTGTCGTGTTATCCGGAGCAGCCGGCGTATTCGTCAATTACACCCCTTCGCCCGAGGCGCAATATCCGCAAGCCGTCAACGAGATCTACGCCGCTTCAAAATGGGTCGCTGAAAACGGTGCGTCCATAGGCATTGACGGCGGGAACCTGGCTATTGTCGGTAACAGTGTCGGCGGTAATATGACCGCGGTTACTGCAATAAAAGCGAAGGAAAACGGGGGGCCGCTGTTCAAGGTACAGATCCTGATGTGGCCTGTAACAGATGCCACCTTCGACTGGGATTCTTATCACTTGTACGGAAAAGACAGATTCCTGACTGCTCCGCTGATGCAATGGATGTTCGACAATTACACGCAGGACCCGGCACAACGGAAAGAAATATATCTTTCTCCTCTAAATGCTACTCCGAGCCAGCTGATAGGGCTGCCGCCTACTCTGATACAGGTTGCCGAAGCCGATATTCTGAGAGACCAGGGTGAAGCATACGGCCGTTTGCTGGACGAAGCAGGCGTGCCGTGCACGACGATCAGGTACAATGGAATGATCCATGATTTCGGTTTATTAAATCCGCTGGCACATCTTCCGCAGGTGAGGTCGCTTTTTGTCCATGCTGCTGCGGAACTGAAAAAGTTTTTGGGTGTTTAATTTTCATGTGTGGCCCGTCCGTAAAGGGCGGGCCTTTTTCCATGTAACGCGGGCACATGAACCCTCCTTCTGTGGCAAGAAAAGCCGGCGCAGTTCTCCCTGTAGCAGTGCCGTAAGGATATGCACTTTATGCTATTTTTTTTGCACGGGACATGGAAAATATGCCAGGATGCACGAGGGTATCTGCCAGCTACTAAACCCGGAGAGCGGTTTAACAGGGCTTATTACCTGTTTAGGAAAGCCTTCAGGGGCAGGACGCCAGGCCTATAGCCTGTGATATTGGAAAACCTTTAATTAACAATTATAATTTTATCGATGAAAACCATTAAATTCCTTCTCTACTACCTATTCTTAACCAATGTACTTATTGGCATATGGGCGTTGTTCTTCGCCTATTCATTTTACGAAAACTTTCCAGGCTTCGGATTCCACTGGATCAGTATTTTCGGCCCCTACAATGATCACCTGGTGAGGGATGTCGGCGCGTATTTCATCGCGATGGGCAGCCTGCCCATGTACGCCATCATCAAACCGGAGGAGAACAGGATACAAGTGGCCGCCTATGTGTCACTTGTTTTCGGTATCCCCCACCTCGTTTATCACCTGATGATGATGGGCATGTTTCCCACACTTGCTGATAAGATCGTTGGCGTGACATCGCTTTCGCTGCCTGTACTCTTCCCTGCCATCATCCTGCGGGTGCTGGGAAACATCAAACACGGCGCTCCCTACTCATCTTCCCTATAGCTTCAGGATTTAACACAGTAACCTTAAATAATAATAAAATGGAAGCAATAACTGAAATCGACCAGATATACATCAATGGAAAGTTCGTAACACCCAACGGAACCGAAGTGCAGAGCCTTTTCAATCCTTCTACGGCGCAGATCATCGGCCGGGTCAGGTTAGGCAATGCAACAGATGTTGACCATGCTGTCAGCGCTGCAAAAGCGGCATTCAAGATGTATTCAGGCTACACTATCGAACAAAGAAAATCGATACTTGAGAAAATATACCATGCGATATCAGCAAACCAGGATAAACTGAATGAAGCGGCAGTGGCCGAATACGGCTCGCCTCTGGCAGCAACTAAATTCAGGACAAGCCTTGCCGCGCAATTTTTCATGGATGCAAGCCACGCGCTCGACGAAATCGAATTTGAAAAGAAATTCGATAAAGCCGTTATTGTAAAAGAGCCCGTAGGTGTGGTTGCTGCCATTACGCCCTGGAATGCCGATTACATCCACATGTGCGGGAAGATCGCCCCGGCGCTGGCCGCAGGCTGTACGGTGGTGATCAAACCCAGCGAATTCAATGCGATCGAAACGCAGCTTCTTACAGAATGTTTCCGGGATGCCGGCATTCCGGATGGCTTGATCAATATCGTCAACGGAACAGGTGCGGTGGTTGGAAGCGCGCTTTCTTCGCATCCCGACGTTGCACTCGTCTCTTTCACCGGTTCTACCCAGACCGGAAAAACGATATCCAGATCCGCGGCAGATACAGTTAAAAGGCTGGTGCTTGAACTTGGCGGCAAATCGCCGAATATCCTCCTGGATGACTGTGATTTCGAAGCAGCGGTCCCAAGGGCGCTGCTCATCGCATTCAGCAACAGCGGACAGGCATGCCACGCCGGAACAAGGCTCATCGTCCCGGAAAATAAGCTTCCCCTGGTTTCTGAATTGCTCATAGATGCAGTGAACAAACTGAAGATCGGGGACTTGTTTGCAGAGGATGCGCAGATCGGCCCGATGGTCAATGCCCAGCAGTACCAGAGAGTGCAGTCTTACATACAAAAAGGTATTGATGAAGGTGCTACCCTACTCGTCGGCGGCCCGGGGCATCCTGATGGCCTGGAGGGATTCTACGTCCGGCCCACTGTGTTTACCAATGTAAGCAATGACATGGCCATCGCAAGGGAAGAAATATTTGGCCCAGTCCTGTCCGTGCTCACCTATCGCAGTGAAGAGGAAGCGATCAGTATTGCGAACGACTCGATATATGGCCTTTCCGCATATATCAGCAGCGGCGATGCAGAACGCGCGAAACAGCTTGCAAAAAAGATCGAATCGGGCAGGGTTATCATCAATTCCGTGGTCAACTCCGAGCCGAAAACTCCTTTCGGCGGGTTTAAGCAGTCAGGAATAGGCCGGACGGGCTGGACTTACGGTATCGAGATGCATCTCGAACCGAAAGTGATCGCCTTTTGACGCGTTGCCACAGGATATTTTGTTGATATATGGAAAGAATTCCGCAGACAGTTGCGGAATTCTTTTTTCAGTTTAATGTAGTCGCTGTAAATCAATTAATTAATAACCAGAACGGACACCGGTAACAGCTATGTAAGTCCCGGGAGCTGCCTGCGCAACTGGGCTGTGAACTCCTTCGCGGCTTTTTTTTCATAAGCACCGGATAGCCTGACGAATGCCGCTTTTCTCAGCAGGTTTTTCTCTTTTATGGGGATCGTGTGCAGCGAGCTGTTGCGTACCGTTACCTCTACCATTATACTATACCAGCGCCCCGTTCTGACAAGATCAAGGACAGCGGAGATATCATTGATCTCCATTTTAAAATCAGGTTTCAGCCGATGATTTCTGAACAGGCGCAGAAAAAAGTGGTCAGCGCTATGCTCCTTGGTGGCAATAGCCAGCGGAAGCGCGGCGATATCTTTTAATGACACGGTTTTATTTCCTTTAAAATGCGAGTCATCGGCACAAATCAGGGCCATGGGAGAACTAAAAAGTGTATCATAGGCCAGTGCCTCATCCTCAGGTTCGCCGAAGAATACCAGCGCAAGATCCAGATCGTACGACCGTACTTTTTCCATCAGCTCATCGGAGGTGCCGAATACCGCACGGACGCTGATCCCCGGAAACCTTTCACTGAATTTGATCAGCACCGCAGTGAACAGGCTTCTGAGTCCGTAGGTCACACCTATTTTAAGTGTACCGGTATGCATATCGCTGAGATCTTTCAGCAGAACGGCCCCGTCATTTGCCTTTTTCAGGCTCTCTGCAGCGAACTGATAAAACAGCTCGCCGGCTTCTGTTACGGTTATCCGCTTACCAAAACGGTCGAACAGCAATACCCCAAGCTCATCTTCCAGCTGCTTCACCTGCTGAGAGAGGGTGCTTTGTGTGATATTCAGGCTTCTGGACGCTTCCGTGAAGCTGCCCAAGTCTTTTGTTCTTACAAAATAGCGCAATTGCCTAAGTTCCATCCTTATCGTTTTTACCGATGCCATGCATCGAAAAATACCATTTTGCCAATATAGCAGATTGCCGGAACTTTGTGAAATGAAAACGATCAGTTTATCGTTGAAGGAAACTACACCTTCATTATTCACGAACCTGGGGCTGGGAGCCGGGCAGATATTGCTTTGGGGTGGCTCCTACTTCATCCTGTCCGTACTTTCAAAACCAATCATGGTGGAAACGGGATGGACCTACCAGATGGTTTACGGGGCATTATCCTTTTCACTGGCCATTTCAGGGCTGGTACTGCCCGCCGTCGGGCGTATGATACAATCGCTTCAGCGCAACCATATGCTCAGATATACCGGACTGGTGATGGCCGGAGGATTGACCATTATGGGATTATCAAAGAATTATCCGATGTTCCTGCTGGCATGGGCAATAGCCGGTATCGCCATGGGTATGGGCTTGTACGACGCTCTTTTTGCTTCTATCGGGAAATATTTTGGAAAGAGCACGAGAAATATGATCGTTAAGGTTACCCTGATCTCCAGCCTGGCACCGACCATTTCCTGGCTGATCACCTCATACCTGCTTGGGCATTTCGGCTGGCGCGATACCTGTTTCATATACGCTGCTGCCTTGGCCTTAGGGATATTGCCTCTTCATTTTTCACTATTCCCGCCAACTGCCGCGGCTATTGATGAAAGCAATAAAACTCCGCAAGAGGATGCCGCAGGCCCTGAACCGAAGCTATTTCTTTTACTCATCAGCAGTTTTACGCTGGGTGCTGTGCTCACCACCGGTATCATCCTCAACCTTATCGATATCCTCACCGGGAAAGATATCACGATGGCTGCATCACTGGCAATCATCTCATTTCTTGGCCCGAGCCAGGCGGGTGTCCGTTTACTCGAACTGGTTATGCCGTCTGCAACACCGCTGAAGATGTCTGTCATATCAGCCTTAGCGATGCTCGCAGGTGTGATTTTACTGATGGCCGGCAATAGCCTGGCAATTCCGGGAGTCATCCTTTTCGGCATGGGAAATGGTATGCGGTCTGTAGTGAGAGGGACGCTGCCGCTGTCTCTTTTCGGAGAAAAAAGCTACGCGGTGCTGATCGGAAAACTCGGGCGCTGGCCACTCATTGCACAGGCGGTAACGCCGGTCGTTGCCGGCGTTATCATGCAGAAGTTGGGCAGCATGCATTTCCTCGGGGTATTTCTCGCCATTGCGCTGGCCAACGCTTTAGTGTCGATGGCAATTTACGGGGCGGCAAAAAAAATAAAAGAGAACAATCCACCATTACAACAAATAAAACAAAAGATATGAACTACGAATTCCAACAGGCAAAACCCGGTGACCTGGAAGCGATCTGGGAAATAATGCTTTTTGCTATCAGTAAAAGAAAGGCTGAAGGCAGTGGCCAGTGGCAGGATGGCTACCCTAATCCGGCAGTAATAGAAAACGATATAAAACAAAGAACGGGTTTCGTGCTATTGAAAGACGGGACTATTGCCGCGTATGCCTCGATTGCTAAAAACCAGGAACCGGCTTACGAAAGGATACAAGGCAAATGGCTTACAAGCGGCGATTTCCTAGTTGTACACCGGATCGCCGTTTCATCAGAACACGGAGGAAGGGGTATTGCCGGGCAGATCATGGGGTTTGCTGAAAGTATGGCACTCCGGCAGGGGATACACAGTATAAAGGCAGATACAAACTACGACAATGCTGCCATGCTGAAGACATTTGACAAAAGAGTATATAAATATTGCGGCGAGGTCTCAATCCGCGGGCAATCCAGAATGGCTTTTGAAAAACAGCTTGCATATACTCAGGGAAACTGATTTTTCAACGATCCTGTTATTTTCAACAACTCTGGCGATCGATGATAAGTGGTTTTATTTTAAGGCGAGGACACTCCCCTATACCGGACCATTACAAACTTTCGGATTTCGTTTCGTTTGAAAAAGATAACAGTGCTGGTTATAAGGGTCGCTGCTCGCCGCAGCAGGAAGCAAATATCTATCGCTGGCTGAAAGCGCAGGGCTTCGGTATCAGCGCGCAGGACGATGAACTGCTGATCTTCCGTCGCACAGGTGAAGAGATCCGCCCGGCCTCCGTGATCACTATGAAGCGAAACTTCCTCAATTTCCTGGAGACGGCGAGATTCATCGGCCTCGGAAATGGTATAGTCCTGAATGACCTGATCAACTGGTTTTACGACACTCCGCCCTTAAGAGAAACGAATGCTTCCTCAGCTGCTTAAAAGACGACCTGAGCACGGAGGAGTCTTTTTTCTTTCGAGCCATCTGCGCATAAATCTTCTTACATTGTTCATTGATCTACAACAACTTCAGTAAGCTGTGATCAAAATGATTTCGAGATACGGATTCGAAAAAAAGCCGGACCTAAAAATTACATGTCAGCAACATTACCCTTGCAGAACGCTAACGACAGGAAGATACTGTATGTCTGATCATAGTTTTCCCCTATCTTGTCATGATTCTTAAATGCCGGCTTACAGCAGCAGGGTCATTTTGTTACCATCCTTAAGGCCGCTTACGCCGCCGCCTGTATACCTGACCGTATACCGGTGTGCAGAAAGCTCGTACTTATCAGCGAGGCTGATCATCGTTTTGACACTGCTGTGCGCAGGAACGATCGTAAAAGCCGAAGCGGGCGGCGGCATTACTCGCCTTGCCATAGCGCCCCTGAATGCTGCTTCCTCCCCTTTTTCATCCATGATCCTGAAATATTTACCGATCGCCGGCTCAAAGGGTGTTTCCCACTTACAGAAACGTAAAGGCTTGTTTGTAGGGTTCGTCACGGTAAACACTAGCATGGCGCTCCCTTTGCCGCTGTTATTCCCGGGCTGAAGACGGACTTCGAGCTTTTGCGCCTCACTGATATAGGACTGTTCATTTTTTGTGTCGCCGGCGGTCTTTTGAGTGCGACAAGCTGATAAAACGATAGTTGCGGCGATGAATGAAATATTAATCTGACGTATCATAATTTATTATTTTAAGACGATCGGAACCGATGTTGTTTTAAACGGATAAATCAATTATCAGGCCTAACCTTACTGCAGGGATTACGTGATCAACCGCGAGGCTGAAACAGCTGTCACGGGTGTTATTTTTAAAACGGTGATTACCAGTCAGTAAATTTTATGTTAAAAACCGGAGCGGAGGATTGCAGGCAGATAAAATTACTGAAAGATGATGCCCGGCGGCAACGGCACGCTTTATACCTTGGACGGCGAGAGCCCATACGCCCGTCGGAAAGCATAGGTAAAATGGGACAGGTCTTCAAGTCCAAGTTTATTATAGATTTCGGAAGGACGCTTACCTTCTTCCTTGATGAGGTAGTATGCCTGCCCCAGCCGCCACCTGACAAGCCAGCGGCCGGGTGAAGTACCGAATATTTTTTAAAATCCCGTTTAAACGTACGAGGCTTCTGTCCGTCAGAAAAGCGAGTCTTCCTATATCGGTCTTGATAAACGTGATACGCCTTAAGAAGCAGCGGAACGATTGGTGAAAGATGACCTTAATTTTTTTTAGGTGATAGACCAGGTTGGCTTCAGATCGCGCGGAGCCTTCAGCCATAATTTTATAAAGCAGTTCGGTATTGCCCCAATAGAATTCGTGAAAACGCAAAAGGGGAAATAAGTCAGCACTTACGTTTTGTTTGCCCTTCCTGTCATATATATTTTTCAGTTCAATACCATAATCTTTACTTTTCTATTTTAAACGCGTTAACTTTAAGCCCCGCAATTTATCGTCGGTAGGAAATATCGATGAATCCGATTTCTTACTCTTTAAATCTTCTTTTTTATACTCTCGTTCGTTTTCAAATTAGGTTCAATGAAAATTAAAACGAAATCTACCTATCTTAACGATTTTTTGCTAAATTTACTCTATAAGCATTAGCGAAAATTGAATATATTTTGAGGTGACCTATTCGGTTACCTAGAAAAGCGAAAGAATATAAAGCATTGATTCAGAGAGCACAAAAGCCTTTCGATTGTTCCCTCCCTCTCCGGAATTAACATATCAAACTTTACAAAAGAGCCCTTAAACACAAGATTTAAGGGCCCTTTTTGATTTAAGACAACACCAAAGTATTTAAGCGCTCGCATTCCTGAAGTGACCTATGAGAGACCTTCAACGAACGTCGGTCAAAACATATGCATTTGCGACCGTATATATACTCCGACAAGTATATTTCTTGACTACTTTCTTTAATCCATCGACCGATCATTACTTGATCTTCCCTGAATCAACCAGGTTTCTATAATAACATCGGACCTCGCCTGTTATCTTGATAGGAAGGTACACTTGTGTATTAATATAATCTATAAGCAACAACCTTCATTTGTTTACTTAAAAAACGCTTGTCGTTGCTGCTCAGTTTTATTTTCATTTTTCGGCCAGGAGCTGCATTAACCGTTTCTATCAAAACATGATTCCAGCCTTTTTCAAGAGGCATGGCTTTATAAGTGTTGCCCAAAGGCTTTTGGTTTAGAAATACATTTATGCCGCTATTGGTTATTACATCAAGGTCAACTTTGGGCATGTCTGGCTCAAGTAGCAAATTTGATAACGACCGCGGGGTATAAACCCAAAAGCTGTAATAACCCACTCCCTGTGCCTTATCCTGATAAGCTACCGGGCTGAAATTACTTTCCTCATCAGCATCGGCCAATTTCCATTTTTGCCCGTTAGTAATTTCTCCGGGTATAAAATTAACACCTGCCTTTTCGTTACCGGAGGTTTCGCTTCCAGGCTCAAAAGGCAAGTTGGCAGACGTTTCGAACGGGCCTAAAAACAATGCCTTTTTCAGGAACCCTTCTTCGCTTATCAAACTTTTTGCTGTCCCTGCGGATTCATTGGGTGCTACCCCAAGATTTGTCAACATCTTGCTGATAATACCGGGTGCCGACTTATACATCAGCAATGGGTTCACAGCCATCACGTATATTCCGCCTTTAGCCGCAGGTAAAAAAACCAAAGTGTTGCCATCTGGCTTGGCTTCCCGCTCGCTACGGATCACAGCAGCCGTTTTCAGGTATTCTGCCTGTTTATTCCATACTCCCCAATCGGTATTAGCAGCGGTTAATATCGTTTTCCCCTTTGCTACTAACGGCCCTGAAAGGCCGTACCGCCCCACCGGCTCATTCGCTAACTCAGAAAAGTAAAGGTCGCTGTCGCATAAATTATTCATGATCGCATCCGCCTCCTTGATCAAATAAGAGGTTGATGGCCGTTCCGTAATATCAACGGGTAATGGTAGCATCGTATTTATTTTTTCTTTCGATGCCGGGGTAATTCCCCAGATCAATACCTTCCCTTCTTTTTTTAAAACCTCGTCCTTCAGCTTTATACTTTCCGCATCTATGGGGGGATGGATGCCATCTATCACTAACAAAGGTACCTTGCCTTTCTCAGGTTTACCGGGCGTAAAGCCTGCTTCAGTAAAAACATGTTGCATGGTCGAATCCGGGTCTGCCGAGCGGAGCATCAAATAAGCGTTAGCGGGCGGAGGTATGGGTGCACTTGCCGGCATTGAAGTAGGTTTGCTTTCCGCTATCGCACCGGTATCAGCGAATGAGCGCTGGACCGCATCAAAAAGAGCCCATTTTTTATAGAGTGGGAGATGCGGATCATACCCGGGATTTAGTGTAGTGGTGTATGGTCCGAGGCGTTCGGGCTGTATACCCCTCTTCCCCTCTTCATATGGCCTAAAAAATACACCATCGGTTGGGGTTGGTTTTCTTGTGGTATCCGCCAGGCCCAACTCTAAAGGCTTCACACTATACCAAACAATATTAAATATGGATAAATAAGAAGCGTGATAACGTTTTTGCGCGTTAAGAAGTTCAATGGCTTCGGTAGCAAGCCCCTGCATCCTACCCTGCTGCGAACGGTAAGAAACATTGCCGTTATATTCGGCGGTTTGCTTAGGCGTTCCGTAATAAGCCATTCCTGCTTCGCCTATGCCCCATGGTCTGCCTTGTGACGACCAATCCCTGAATGTATTTTCGTCGCCATAGTGCCCGATAACCACCGGCAGATCGGTAGGTTCATTGGTTTCGCCATCGCCGGATATCCAGGTTCTTGTCGGGTCTAATTTACGAGTGATGGCCACCCATTTATTGATCTGTGCTACTTGTTTTTTCACTAACGAATCGGGCGCGTTAAATACATTCAACGCTACCGCCATGGTCTCATTGCATACGCTCCAGCCAAAAACCGACGGATGATTCCTGTCGCGCAGTATGAACCGTTGGAGATGCGCGTCGGCGTTCTTCCAATATTCGCCGCCATCGATCTTAGGGCCGCCATCACTTGCCCAAAGGGCGGTTTCGTCGAGCACACATATGCCCATTTCATCAGCCATATCCAGGTAGAACGCAGGATACGGTTGTGCGTGCAGCCGCACCGCATTTGCCTTAGCATCTTTCAACATCGAATACCATGCCCAGGCGTATCGGCGCGTCATCTGCGGTATTCCCATGAAATGCCAGGAATCTCCCTTTAACTGAATAGGCTTTCCGTTCAACTCCAGTTGTTTGTTGGCTATC
Organism: Mucilaginibacter pedocola; assembly: GCF_002013915.1. Classification (GTDB taxonomy): domain Bacteria; phylum Bacteroidota; class Bacteroidia; order Sphingobacteriales; family Sphingobacteriaceae; genus Mucilaginibacter; species Mucilaginibacter pedocola. The sequence goes on along the minus strand of NZ_MBTF01000035.1, from coordinate 377,848 downwards.
AAAAATTGCCGCCAGCCAAACCTTGTATACTGTTTATCAACTACGGAACCCTTGTACGAACTGCTGATCACCAAGCCATACAAATTAGGCGTTTCAGGCGCCCATTGATTTAACCTGCGGTTTACTTTTAGTTTTAAAACAACCTCTTTATCGCTATTAGGTGCTATAATAATGTTCTTAGCGCCGACATTGAGAACACTTTTGCCAAGTTTCCATTTCACTTCCGGCGCCTCAATAACACTTTTTCCGGCCAGGTTTATCCATGGCGATATGGAACCCGACAAGTTAATTACACGCTGCCTTGTAGTTGTGTTCTTTAGAGTTACGCGGATAGCCAGCGTATCTTTATCTACGAATGGTTGAATATAAGTGCTTGCTACATATACCGCAGGCTTGACCAGAAGATCAACATCCTGCCATATGCCGCGCACATGCTGGCCCCAAAAAGAACCTCCAACAAATATCCGGTTCCCGAATTTACCGGGTTGGTTTAGCAAACGCCCGTCGGCCACCCACAGGCTGAGTTCATTTTCGCCCTGTTGGTTCAACAAGGTGGTCACATCCACTTCGAATGGTAAAAAAACATCAAAATTTTCTGCGATCTTTTTCTTATTGAGGTAAACCTGCGTAAAACCGCCCACGCCTTCAAACCTCAGGATCAACCTTTTCCCGGCCCACCCTTTACGAAAAGTGACTTTGCGGGATAGCCAGCCAGCCTGTATATCTTCCCATTTTTTGGGATAGCTTGGATAGGTAACAAAATCGCCGCCCGCTATCCTCTCTGTGGCGAAACTATTTACATTCCAGGGCGAGGGCACCTTAACCGGCGTTGTTTCCCAACCATTGCCCGGCGGGTAAACGGGGTTCTTTATTTGATCCCTGGAAAGTTGATCGGCATTCCCGAGCGGATAGAACCGCCATGAACCATTCAGCGATACCACGTCTCTGAAGCTCGCCTCCGGCGCTGTTACCGACTGCTCGGTGGGCGCAAAACCTGCCAAAAACTGCGTTTTTTGCCCAAAGCCATTGTAAATAATGCCAAATAAGAAGAGGATAGTAAAAAAGCTTTTTGCTTTAACAGGATGTAACATAAATACAGGTAAATATTAAGCCATTAAACGAAATAGCGGGAGTGCGCAGGCGAACCTCGGCCTTAACAGATCAAAAACCGTGTTATGCCATTTGGATGGCATAACACGGTTATAAAGGGTACAAATTAGGGGATATCTACTTTTACAACGTCGGTGTAATTATAGCGGCGCGACACGTTATCTTCAGACCGTGCGCCCACCCTGATATAAAAGGTCCGGCCGGAAGTGAGCGGAACAGTGGCGGTGTAAGTGGTCGCCAGTATCACATCATCGGCCACGCCCTGCAGATCATTGGTTTGGCTTAACTTGTTATCGAACGACGAATTAGTTGCTTGCGAAGTGTTTGATACGAACACCTTGGCATCAGTGATCTTGAAGGTTGTAGAAGGCCTTTCGATCTTGTAACTTACCGTTACGCTGGTTCCGGCAATTGATGTATTTAGCAACTTCACCCTCAGAAAGGGTTTCACTTTAAAGGTGAGGTCAGCTTCGCCTGATAGATCGATCTTCTGAGGCTCGGTAAGCGGTATAAAAGGGCCATCAACCGGTGTTACATCGTATTTACCTTTAAAAATTTTGGTATTCCGGAAAGTACCGTCCGGCTTCACCCAAAAGTATTGTGGTATCGGGTTATCGTTCCAATCGGTTTGCAGCAACCTGATCCGGGTACCGTCGGGCTGTTCTGTGAACAGGGGCTCGTTGGTATCAGCGTCAATTATTTTGCCGGCCAGGGTTTTGTCCGGTTCAGGGTAGTTGTCCACCTTAGTGCAGCCTCCTGCTAAGGCAGCGGCTAACAGCAATATGGTTATGCAGATCTTATTCTTTTTCATTGTCTTATACTGATATTTTAATAAAGTGGATTTTGAACCAGCAAAGGATTCCTGTTGATCTGGTCGCCGGGTATGGGCTCATAGTAGAATTTAACCTGGAAAGTGAACCTCGACTTTGTTAGCTCATCATCCTTTTTGAATATGTATTTATTCTCGTCGAACACGTAATAGGGAAAAAGCACTTTGTAAATACGGTTATTGAATTCCTTATCGGCCACGCGCCACCTGCGGTTATCCCACCAGCTATGATTCTCAAAAGCCAGCTCCTTACGGCGCTCGTTACGCACCGAATTCACGTTAAGCTGTGCAGGCATCAGCACAGGCGCACCGGCTCGGTCGCGTATGTCGTTCATCGCATCAAGGGCTTTCTTTTCGGTTTCAGAAGTTCCCAGTTCAACACCTGCTTCAGCTTTATTCAATAAAACTTCAGCATACCGTATGTCTATCCACGCCTGGTCTGAACGCCACAGGCTTAGGTCGCCCTGCGGAAGATCGGAGTTTTGGTATTTGCGCACATAAAAGCCCGTGCCGGTAGAGCCACCTATACCCATACCGCTGAGGCCAACAACCCGTTTTCCATTGTAAAGGACATCTATACTACCTGCGGTTTTAAGCGCTGTGCTGTTGGCGGCTTCATCGCCATTTTTGTACGACGGATAAATACCGCGCTGTACGTCGATCACCTCATTGCGAAACTTATCGCCCGGGAAAATAACAGAAGCGCGGAGTCGAGGCTCGGCATTTTTGAACAGGTCCATACGATCGTTAAAGCGGATGGGGAAGCCGTTATCGTCATTTACTTTTAGTTCGCCATAAAGCTCCACATAATCTAAAGTGGGGTTAATGAACGATCCGTAGCCACTCACAAATTGCTTCGGCGCGTTCAGGGCATCCCACGAATGGGTTTTATCCGGGTACTTGTAATCTTTTATAAAAATGTTCTCCGGGCTGTTCCGGTCCAGGAAAAGGTTCACATAGTTTTGGTACTTATCGGCGTTAACGCGATACAAGCTGTATTTACCCTCCAACATAACTGCGGCATCATAACTTTTTTGAAAATAGCTTTGTGCCTGGCCAGATGGGATACCCAATAAGCCACTTAACTGCATACTTCCATATTTTGCAATAGAACCGGCGTACAACATCGCTCGGGATTTTAAAGCCAAAGCAACATTCCTGTTCGCGCGCCCTGTGGTAGCATCGTCTGCGCTTACATCCGGCATAAGCTGGATGGCCTGGTTGAGGTCTTCCTCTATGAATTTATAAACATCTTCTTCGCTGCTGCGGGGTATACGAAGCTCGTCCTGCGATGAATTAAAGGGATCCTGCGGCGTTTTGGCAATAGGTACCCCGCCATACCGCTTCACCAGGTCGAAATAAAAGTACGCCCTTAAAAAATGAGCTTCGCCGAGGTAAGCATTGGCTTGTGCTTCAGAAAAATTGGAAGAGTTTTTTGGTAAAGTTTCCAGCAGGTAATTGATCTTGCGGATCTTGTCGTAAGGCCAATACCCAAAGCTGCCGTGCTCTATCGAGCCCCTGAAAACGTAATCGATCTGCAGGAACTCGGCCGTAAAAAGGCCCAGTGCAGGAAACGGCGGGAATGCATTGAAACCATCGTTAAAATTATACCTAAAATCCTCTATGGGCAGTTCCGCATAGATCGGGATCAGGTAAGCGCCCACACCTGCATCGGTGCTGAATACATCCTTATCTTTCAGGATATTTACCGGGGCGATATCGAGTTTGTTGCATGCCGTTACAATAAACAGCGGCAGCAGTACTAAAAGTCTTTTTAAATATTTCATGGCTTTATTTTAGAAACTAATGTTTATGCCGGCGTTATAAGTTTTGTTCATTGGGTAGGTGTAGCCGTATATATCGGAGGTATGCTCGGGGTCGAGGCCTCTTATACCGGTGAAGGTGGCCAGGTTATAACCGTTGAGGTAAAAACGGGCTCGTTTAACCCCGATCTTGCTCGTCCAGGCTACAGGGAATGTATAGCCGACTTCGAGGCTTTTCAGGCGTAAGTAAGCAGCATTTTGTACCGAGCGCTCAGAATTACCGGCCGGAAGCGTGCCTGTGTAAGCATAATATCCGGGAACCCATTTCGTATTTGGGTTGTATATATCCGTAGTAGGCACTTCGGGGTGCCACCTGTCCATAAACATCTTCAATGCACTGGCGCTTCCGCCAAAAGCAAGCGGTTCTTTCAGCATTTCGGGGTAGTCAACATTAACCAGTGCAGCACCCTGCCAAAGCATGCTGAGGTCAACACCTTTATAACTTGCTGATACGTTCAGCCCAAAGTTGATCTTTGGGATATTCCTTTGCACTACATCGTTCTCCTGGACACCTTTTGTAGCGATCGGGTGCTCGTCCCAGCCATCAATTATGCCGTCACCGTTCCAATCGGTGTACTTATAGTCTCCGGGGAGGGTACCGCGATTACCACCGCCGTAGTTCACGGGCGAATTGTATATTTCGCTGTACGACTGGAACTGCCCCTCGTAACCCAGCCCCCACCAAACATCGTTGTAGCGGTTATTGGGGTTATTGCGCCAGTTCTCATAAGCATTGCCATAAGCGCCAACTTCCTGGTAACGCAGTTTTGTACGGGCATAGCCAATGTTAGCACCAATGTTGTACCCTACAGCACCAATAACGTTACGGTGCGTAAGATTGAGTTCGATACCCTGGGTGCGGTCGCTGTTCAGGTTTTCCTGCGGCAGATCGGCCCCTACTGTACCGGGCAAAGTGCCCAGCCTGGTGCCAAGCAGGCCGTTGCCATCTCTCCTGAAGGCATCTACCTGTATGCCCAGCAAACCTTTCCACAGTTCAAGATCCACACCAATGTTGGATGTGGTGTAAGTGTACCAGGTGATACTGGTGTTAGGCAGCCCTTTATCTTCCAGGCCGTTCACCAACTCGCCGTTCCACAAATAATTTCCGGACGGGAAGTTATAACCCGACAGGAATTGGTAGTTTACCGCGTCTTCGTTACCAAGCTTACCATACGAGCCTCTTATCTTGAAGTTGCTGATGGCCGATAATGCTGAGCTATTTTTGAAAAAGCTTTCTTCTGACACGCGCCAGCCTAATTCTACACTCGGAAAAAGCCCCCACTGCTGATCGTTCCTGAACCTTGAAGATCCATCATATCTAAAGCTTACGGTTGCCAGGTAGCGCGAAGCAAAATCATAATTTAAGCGGCCCACAAATGCTTTCCTTGCCCAGTCGGATAACCCATTCACATCTTGTGTGCCCATCTGGTTGGATGAGTTACCCGCAAAAAGCTGGTCTATTTTGAAAGCCAGTTCGCGGTAGGCGTTGAAGTTATCGCCTTTTCCGGTAGTTTCTTCATACAAGGCCAAGGCACCTATGGTATGCTTTTTAAACGATTTGCTGTAGTTAAGCTGAAATTGCATGAGGTAAGTAGACCCACGGTTAAAGCCCCTTGAAATACTCATTGGCGTGTTGAAAGTCCTTGAGTCGTAGGTTTTATTGCCCGGATCGTAGGTGTACAGGTCGTAAGGTAGCTGATAACCTTTATACTCAGATGAGTTGTAATCGTAACTATAAAAAGCACGGGCATTAAGGCCGGGAATAAAAGGGATCTCGTAATTCAGGCTAACTGAGCCCTGAAATAGGATATTATCGTCACGTTTATAACCCGAGAGGTCTGCCCGCGAAGTTACCAGCGGGTTATTGTCATCTCTCGCTGCCCCGGGATAAGATGGATTGTTGTTGGCATACAGATCGGTAATAGGTAGCTGGCCAAAAATGCTTTTGAACATTACCCAGGTATCTGTCCACGGCTGGTTTTTTGTATCCTTTAAGCCCGAAAGGCGCATTTCTGCTGTCAGGCCTTTGGCTATCTTAGCTGTAACGTTAGAGCGTAAATTAAATTTTTCATAATTCAGGTCGCCGCTTTTCCAAAAGCCCTGCTGGCTGAGGTGCCCTAAACTGAGGTAGTAATTAGAATTTTCCCCTCCGCCTGTTGCCGTGATATTGTGCTGGTTTTGCGGCACCGAACGATCCAGTACCGGGGCATACCAGTCCGTAGTTTTTTTGTTGCCGCTCCTGTAAAGGTTAAAATCATCCTCTGTATACCTCACCACAGGGTTATCCAGGCTATGCCCGAATTTCTCGTTCATCAATGTCATATATTCAATGGCATCAACAGTAGGCTCGAGGCCAACGGGGCGCTGAACGCCAAAGTTGCCGGTGTAGGTCAATTCGGACTTGCCTTTTTTACCGGACTTGGTAGTAACCAGTATCACCCCGTCCGCCGCGCGGACACCATATATGGCTGCCGATGCATCTTTCAATACTGAGATATTGTCGATATCGTTAGGATCGAGGCGCTCTAAATTTCCCCGGGGTACCCCATCAATAATGATGAGCGGGTTCCTGCTCGCGCCCCTGATGCTCAATATGGTATTGAAAGAACCGGGTTCACTGCTCTTCTGCGCAATATTCAATCCTGGTATCTTTCCGGTAAGCGAGTTAAATACGTTCTCGTTTTTTGTGGTGACCACATCTTTCCCGGAAATGGATGCTACTGCGCCGGTTAACGATACCTTTTTTTGCGTGCCGTAACCCACTACGACGACTTCCTGCAACCCCTTATTTACAGGAACCAGTGCTATGGTTATATCGGCTTTGCCGTTGGCCTGCACATCTTTGGGCTCGAAGCCCATAAAATTCACAACAAGTGTGGCGGGTAGTTTAGCGGCCTTGATGGAGAATGAGCCGTTCGTTGTGGTGGTTGTTACGACATCCTCCCCGCTCACCTTAACAACGGCGCCGGCCAGCGGTTGGCCCGTGTCGTCTACAACCTTACCATTAATTGTGGAGCCTTGCCCATAAACCGCCAGGGCAATACACCACATAAAAAAGATAAATAAAATTCTTTTCATGCTTTTGGGTTTTAATTGGTTTATTAATTGGATAGCAAATAAAATTTGAAAGATTAGCAAAGGATTAAAAAAGCATTAATGCCAGTTAGCAATTCCATAAATATCTTATTTACAGCAAATTAATTTATTAATAAAATATTGCAATCGATTGATATATCTTATCCGGAGAAACTCGTCACTAACTACCGTTCCTTATTAGCGATTATAGATAAGTGATGATATGGATGTATTATTGGTGGCTATCTTGAAGATACAGGCATGGCCAAACTTATTAGGCGTCCAAAAAAAAGAGGCAGGGATGTACCCCGCCTCACCTGTTAAAATTGTACCATTGCTATTTTTTCAGCCCCCAACTTTTATTTGGCTTGGGGCCCATTACAAATGTTAATTCTCCCCCACCCATAATATCGGTATGCCTAAAAAAGGGCGTATCAAGCACAGCTCCGTTTAGGGTAGCGCTTTGGATGTATTTATTTTTAACCGAGTAATTTTTAGCGGTAACTTTAAACTGCTTGCCGTTTTGCAAATTGATGGTTACCTGTTCAAATACCGGGCTGCCTATAGTGTAGGCGGGGACGCCGGGAGTAACAGGATAAAAGCCCGTTGACGAAAAAACAACGAAAGCCGTCATGCCGCCGCCATCTTCGTCGCCCGGGATGCCAAAGATGTTGTCTTTGAACCAAACATCAAGCAGCATTCGGATACGCTTTTGCGTTTTCCATGGTGACTTGGTATAATTATACAAATAGGGAATATGAAAGCTTGGTTCGTTACCCATTGAATACTGGCCAACAATACCGGTAAAATCAGGGAATTTAACTTGCAGGTCTTGTTTAGAGCGGCCCAGGTCTTCGCGAAACAATTGATCCAGCCGCTCCTCGAACTTTTCATGCCCTCCCATCAGCCCTATCAGCCCGGGAATATCGTGCTGTACCTGCCACATATACGTCCAGCCGTTATTTTCATCATAATAATCGCGGCCACCCGGCCCGCCGTCAAACTTGGGGTCTATTGCTATCCATTGCCCTTTATCATCTTTTGGCATAAACATTCTTTCATTGGTGTTCCACAGGTTTTTATAATTGAGGGCCCTGCTACCGAACTTGATGGCATCATTACTGCGGCCAATTTTAGTGGCGTATTGCGCAAGCGCCCAGTCATCGTAACTATGCCCCAGGGTAACTGCTACCGCCTGCCGCTTTTCAAATTCATCCACCATTAAATTCGTTTCCTTTTCGCCCGGATGCAGGGCCGGGAAATAACCCTTACTGTAGTAAAAATCTTCCAGCGGGCCTTTCGGTCCGTTTCGCCAGGGCAGCATGGTCGCCTGTGTGGCATTTTTTAGCAGCCCCTGGTAAGCCTTATCTACATCGAAGCGTCTCAGCCCTTTATTAAGTGCATCCGTGAAAACTACAGCAGAATGAAAGCCATTCATGCAGGCATGGTCGCCAAACAGAACCGGGAACGTAGGCATCCATCCGCTCTGGCCGAACATGTTTACATAGGAATTTAAAATATCTTCTTCTTGTACTGGATTAAGTATCGTTCGTAACGGGTGGTGCGCCAGGTAAGTATCCCACATCCAGTCGTCAACGTAAAAGGGCCTGTTACTTTTATGTGTTTTTTTATCATAGCCGCTGTAGTATTGCCCATCTTCAAGGATATCCACCGGCCGCTCGTAGCAGCGGTAAAGCGCCGAATAAAAGGTACGTTTTTGCGCATCAGTTCCACCGGATACCTGTATTTGGCCAATTACTTTTTGCCAGGCGTCTTGTCCCGAGGCTTGCAGATCATTCAACCCGGCATTAGCTAACTCGTTCAAGTAATTCTTTTTGGCCTGCGCGGCGCTCACTAAGGAAACTGCATACTTAAAGCCTATTGTTCGAGATGTTGAACGCGGAAAAGAAAGCCAGGCCCGGGCATTATTCCCTGTTACTTCGGTTGTATTAACAGCTTTATCGCCGGTAAGGGTTCCAAATTCTGCATGCTCGCTTAAAACGGCGTACACGTAAACTTTAATGTCACCATGATAAGTTTCTATGCCTGTTATTTCGTTACCTGAGATGGCCCGCCATTCTGCTGGGCCATCGTTGTACGTACTCAATAAAATATGTTTGTCGGCATTCTCCGGAAAATCAAACTGAAAGATCCCTGCCTTTTTGCCCGGCGCATACTTTACAGAGATATCTTCATCTACCAGGTAGGTGGAATACTCCCATGGCCGAAGTACCTCCAGATCATGATCATAAGCCATCCGCGCACTGAAGCTACTATCGCTAACCCTACCGGCAGAAGGTTTTACAGAAAATGCCTGCCCCAACCTATGCGATAATATGATCAAAGGGAAGCTGCTGATCTGATCGTCTATATAGTCTTTTCGGATAGGAAACATGCGCATCATTTGATTAGGCAACTGAACGGTGGGCCGGGTAGGCTCTAATAACTGCCCAACGTTTCCTATAGATGGGTCGATGTACTTCAAGTTACCCGGCTCTGCTGCCTGCTGGGCCCATGCGGTGGAATTGCAGGCAAAAGTTAATGATACGGCAAGGCATACGATCTTAAGCCCCGCCCGGAGTGTTTGAGTTTTAAACATGTTAGGTTTTAATGAGTAATAAAATACCGGCACCCGCCTCTTAAACAATATGGCGGGCGGCTGCCGTTGTTGGCGGCAGTTGCTAAGTACATTTAATACATTAAAAAAAACTTAACAAATAATTAGAATAGCGGGCACGTACAAAGTTTGGCAACTTTCGGGTATAATAATGTTACAGGTATTTTACACAAAAGGTTATTTAAAGCGGGTTGGGCCTTCAATATTTCTTCAGATGGGAAGAATTCTCGAGTACCGAATGAAAATCTTTATCAAAAGTTCTGTCATACATATGCTTGTACGCCTTCAGGAAATCTTCAAAAGTACTCTTAGCCAGGGAGTGTTTCCCCAATGCAACAAACGAACAGCACTTTAAACTCAATGCTTCCTCGTTCACCGGATCTATGTGCAATATGCGGTTGGCTATATTGATGAGAAACTCCGGGTCGCTGTTATGGGCGGGCATTTGCAAATAATACTGGTACGTGTTAATGATGTCATTCGCGATATCCGATTTAAACTTATCAAGCCATTCGTACTCGCTGTTCGACAGAAAATTACCGCGCTGAACAATGCCCGAAAGATGAATTATGTCAGCATCATTCATCTTTTTGCGGTTATTGATCATATTTAAATAGCTATGATAATCTACATAAAAATGCCGGTGGTCTATGTCTATCATCCAATATCCCGAATCTTTAGATAGCGTACAATATTCCAATTTCTCCAGCAGCGACTTCAGCTTTACAATAGCTACCGAACGGTTATTCCTGGCGCTCTTCTCAGTTTTGTCGAACCAAAACATCTCGTTCAACTTATCCGAGCTTACGCCCCGCCCCAGCTTAACCGAATGGAGCAGAATAAGTAAGAACAGTTCCTTCATGAGCGGCGTGAACAGCTTGGTAATATTGCAACCCGATGCATCGAACACCTGCATATCGCCAAATAATAATATGGCATTTTTGACGGCCGGAGGATCATAATTACTGGTTTGTACCGGCTTTGACTGCTGTGCCCCTGTAACTGCTTCACCCACCTCATCAATGGCAGCTCCGGCTGGTTCAGTAAGTGAAGCTTCTTGTCCCCGACCGGCTTTTTTATTACGGATGCGCAAAAGCAAAAAGAGCGCTGCCACGGAAATTAACCCGGCAATAGCGGCCAAATAATACCAACTATTTAATTTGTGCTCAGCAACTTTTTGTACCGGCGCAACGTAAGGCGGCCCTAGCAGGGTAAATACATTTACAATGGTTCGGTTATCCTCTGTTCGTAATAGGGTGACAGCAACAAATTTCTTACTTTTTTTACAATAGTACAGGTCAGCAAACGAATGCACATCATGAAACAGGAAGGGTATTTGGCTACCTAAGGCCTGAAATGACGGGCTTTTTAAAGAGCCGCTTATCAATTGCAGCGAAGAATTGTATTTATGCCGGGGATATATAAGCCCGTAATAATTCTGTCCGTCGATGATCAATGAATTGGCTAAGGCAAAATCCTCCCTGTTGATCTTCAGTTCGTATAATTTCTTGAAAGTTCTATCGCGTACGGTAAAACGCATCATATCATACAAATTGCCGGGATTGATGATCTGCTGGCCACTTGAGTTTCCGTATCCTCCCAGAATATACGCAGTGTCGCCAAGCGGCGTTGCTCCTGCACCGGCCAGGTATCTCGGTGTAAAAAAATCGCCTTTCGCTTTAATACTGCTCCATTTGCCGGTATTAAAATGGTAACGGTTAATACTATTCTTATACCGCAAATAACCGTAGCCGCCAAACAGGTATAACGAGGTATCGGCTGCCGAAAACATACTGTTAGCATGCCAGTAACCTGTTACGTCTCCAGGTTCAAAATTCCCTTTCCACCTGCCTGCAACCTCGTCAAACTTTACAACCGCCGCCGTATCCTTACCCTGAAAATAACTATATAGGCGGCCATCCACCGGGTTAAAAACAGAACGGCTCCCCTGGTTTAAATTTATTTTATTTTTAGTGACGGCCTTTTTCCAAATTACATCATTTGCAGCATAGGTATAAAGCGTATCTTCAGCTACCAGATATAGCAACTCGCGCTCACGATCGAAACATACACTCGCCATCCCATTCACTGTAACAGGGCTGCCCTTTTGCCACTTTGCATGCAGGGCAGTTTTCCAGGAGGGATTTTTTGCCACAGCTTTGGCGCCTTTCAGGATATCTAAAGCGGTGGTGCCCTCCACCTCTTCCAGGGGCCAATGGTATTCCGGAACTCCTTTTTTAAATATCTCAATATTGCGTATTTTCATTGGCGGTATATCCGTGGTGGAAAACTGCTCCGACTGATTTGCGCCAAAAAGTATTTTATAACAACTATTTTTGCCCGGATGCAATGTTCGTTGTGTATACTTTTTACCGTCGTTTGATACCGAAACTCCGTTTTCGCCATTGAAACTGATGACGATCTTATTCCATTGGTTATACAACTTAGTACGCGATATAGTGAAGTTGATGCCGCAGAGGCTATCACCTGCGATAATATTGAATTGGTCTTTTGCGGTGTTGTAAACCAGGTCGTAGTTACGCCGGCCATTTTCTATTATCCGTACAACGTAACCAAAATATACGGCCCGGCCGGGCTCAAACGATAGTTCGAAAGAAAGAGAGAAATTATCGGAAAGGCATAGGTCGCGGCCAGGCGAAAGATCGATTGATGTCCGCTTGTCCTGCTGTACTTCATGGCTGAAAAACCCCAGGCCATAGTTTTGAGCATAACCATGGCAATGGTATATAATTTGAAACAAAAAAATCAGGATACTTCGTTTTAAGTAAGCTTTCCTCATACGCACGCAATCAACAAGTTACAGTTATTAATGTTACGGAGACGGTTTATAATGCCCTTCCCTCCGCAGACCAATACCAAATTTAACGGTTAATTACAAATGTTTGCTATACCCCATCAATTATAATTACAGATAAGATCGAGCCCCTTTTACAACCTGTTTATCATCAAATTTACACGAATCCTATTAAAGCATAAAAAGCGGGCACCTCTTTCCGGAGATGAACCGCTTTACTTACTTCAGGCTAATACCGAAACCATATCAGGCGGTAACCTTATTTGCTTCGCACGCGCTTATCATCGATTCCGCCGTCGATGGTTTATCGTGGGGGCTACGGGCATACCCGTTCCGGGCCGTTGATACGCTAAGTGTTATAATATTTTGTTCTTCACTGGCCGGGTAGTTACGGTGTTACCGGTAACAAAAATCAATAAGGGGGATAAGTTCTGGCTTTGAGCCGGCTTATCCCCCTTGGTATGTTATTAAATGGTGCCAGGCACAAGGGCACCGCGAAGATCAATTTATTTAGGATTTTGCGAATTTCTCCAGTTCGGTATTGAACTTATCCATTTCTTCTATAAAAAGGGCGTGCCCGCTATTCTCGAATTTGACGATATATGAGTTTTTAATGCCTTTGTGCAGTTGTTCGGCAAATACAAAGTCACATAACTTATCTTTTGTGCCGTGGAATATCGCGACCGGTACCTTTATCTTTGCCAATGCAGGCCTCAGGTCAAGGTCACGAAGGGCTGTAATAGCCTGCGTTGTGGCATAGGGCGATGCATCCAGGTTGATCCCGGCAAGCCATTGCGATCGTTCCGGGGACAAGCTGTTCTCGGTTGCACCAAAGCCTTTACCAAAATCTGCTATCAATTGTTGCCTGTTGGTCATGGTGGTATGTATCAAACCGGCTGCTGCTTCATCGGTCGCTCCGTACGGGAAGCCCTCGCGTTGTTTCCACGAGGGTGCCGCGGCTGCGAACAGTGCCAGCTTGCTTACATGGGCACCATTGTATTTGGTAATGTAATGCGTTACTACCGCGCCGCCCATCGAAAAGCCGCCAAGCAGGGCGTTTTGTATCTTCAGTTTCTCCAGCACTACTTTTATGTCGTCCGAAAACACATCGAAGTTATACTTACCATAAGGCCTGTCCGACTTACCAAAGCCCCTCAATGATATACCAATAACGCGGAACCCTTTTTGAACCAAGTACTGGTATTGGTATTCGTACATGGCATCATTCAATGGCCAGCCGTGGATGAGTACTATAGGTTGCCCCTCGCCAAGGTCGGTAACGTGTAATTTAACATTATTTTCTACTTCGATGTATTCGGCGCGCCCTGCTGATGCGGGAACCCTTTTTTGCTGGGCGCCGGCAGATCCGGCAATGGTTAACGCTGCTAAAAGACTGATGGTTGAGATGATCGTTTTCATTGCTCTAGTTTTTAAGGTTTGTATAGTTATTGTTTTTGGTTGCTTTGTTGCTTGTCAACGATACAAAGGTGGGTAGAAGCGACCGCCCGGGGAATGCACATATGGCGAAGTGTATTGCAGATTTTTCCCGCCGGGTACCGATGCGGCACTTCCGCTGTAAAAAAAGTTAAAATGTGCGCTTTGCAAAAGCCAAGGCTTTTTAATTCGCACCTATCCTGCGACGGCGGCTTAGTGCCTGTCCGGGAAAACCGAACATCATACGATCATGCCTTTTTTGAGTAGAAGCGTTGTAATACTTTAATACGTTGCCTTACAAGTGCAGACCTCATTGGCTCGTAATGGGCGATTTCCCGGCCTTTGCAACTAACGCTGACCCGGAAAGGCTGCTTATACTTTTCAGTAAGATGATATATGGTCAAAAGTTCAGCCAGGTCTTCGTGCCAACTGGCCATGCTGTATAATGATGCGAAGGGCGTTTTAGCAAGGGCGGCATAAACAGTTAAGGCTTCTGCCGGAACAAACCGGCGCCCTCCCGGCCTGAAACGACTTTGAAGCAGCAAAGGATCCTGATACAGCCTGTCATGAACATTAGCACTTTGCCATACACCGTTTGTAAAGTTCAATGTAAATGCGTTAGGCTTCGGTTTTCCTTCAATTGTATCCACTTTAAGCAAGCCTGTCGATCCGTCGACCACATGCGTGCTCTCATGCAGTAAAACATAGGTTAGTGCGCTCATCAGGCCTGCATGTATAGATACGGAAGTGGTAGAATCTCCCTTCTCAAAACAAGTACGTTCTTTTTCGGTTGCCCACTCAGATATGGTTTGATGAAGGATACCTGCGCGGAATGTTATATGAAAAAGATCTGTCCCCTCGTCTTTGGTAACCGGGGATGTAAGCGCAGTATTCGGCATATTATCCAGGAAGCTGATACTTCTCAAGTGCTGTTCCAATACCCGTTGATGTAACGGGGGCAGCACAGCGAAAGCTTTGGCAACGATCTGCATTTCCTCCTTGTTCATAGGGTGTTCGGTTGGGTCCATCCCGGCATCCCTGAACATTTTCAACACGTCTTCAGGAGTAGCGGCCACTCTCGACAGCAGCGGCTTGTTAGGATCAAGCCCATACTTGTTTTGAATTGCACGCAAGCCCTTCGCCGGAGAAAAGCCAGGTTTAACCTGAGCAAAAACACCATTGCCAAACAACCATAGCGCGGCAAAAAAACAATTTACTACTAATGCTTTATGTAATTTCATATGAAGAGGTAGGGTTTAATATTATGTCAAATACTTATATAAGGTAATAAAGGCAACACTTTCCTTCGGCAAGAGCACGCTGTATTGCATCTAAAACCCGGAAGCTGCTAACAGCGCTGATCCTTCCAAAGCGCCTTTTGCGAGGTATTTCGATTTAAAGCCTGATGGCGGTTCACCCGTTTTTATATAAAACAAGCGGCTAAAATATGCCGGGTCGTCGTAACCCAATTCATAGGCAATTTCTTTGGCTGTCATCGAGGTGTGTACCAAAAGCCTTTTCGCTTCCAGCAAAATGCGATTTTTTATCACCTCGTTCGGCTGCGGCAGGTTCATGCGCTTAAACCGATGGGTAAGTGTTTTAGGCGCTACCAGCATGAGGTCGGCGTAATCAGCCACCGTATGTTTCTCCTTATAATATTTCTCTACCAACTGTGTAAAATGCCGGAACGAATCAGGATCATTTTGCTGGTTCATAAGCGCGCCATCCAGGTGCTGCTGCTTCCATAGCCTGGTAGATTTAATGAGCAATTGTTTGAGATAAGTCCGAAGCATCTCTTCCTGCGAAGCTTCTTTTAACCTAAACTCATCCTCCATTTGGGCGAATAGGTAATTGATAAAAGCAGCTTCGTGTTCGGGCACCGCCGTCATTGGCATATTGTTGATGTTGTTGAACAGCAGGCCATCGCAGGCAACCTCATCATCGTGTATCTGTACACAGTAAAAATCGCGGTTATAGAAAATAAAATACCCGGTTTCCGTACATAACCCTACTATATTCAACACCTGGTTCGGGCTTATGAAGAAAAGGGCCGGCCCTTCTGTGTTGTAGACCTCAAAATCTACCTTTATTTTACAGCCCTTTGGCAGGTACATCACCTTGATATAAGGTTTATAGGCCTCCGAATTGATCATTTCCAGGCTATTTTTATCAAGGTGCAGTAAGCCAATGGTTTTCAGGCTCATGTCAAATACATGGTTGGTCATAGGTTTTCCTTTTAAATGATGCTGGTACTTAAGGTCGTTTACATTTGTAGATGAAAGAAACTTGGCGTTTGGGCCAACATGATCAGGAACAACGTGGAAAAATGCTCCCAAAGTAATTGAGCCCTATGCCTCCGAATTTTGACGCCATCAACGCTAAATAATTTGCAGCAAAGGAATAAATAGAGATTAGCAAAAGATTAAAAAAAAATTAGCTGGGCGGTATTTTAAGGAGAGATCACCAGCAGGCACTACATCACCTCTTGCTTCGCAGGATTCGAAATCCATTTATTGGATAAATGCGAACAGCCGGCCGGGCCGTTGGTCACTCACTTAAGAAATAGGTGGTTTAACAACGTCAACGTATACTGCCACTTCATCGGGAGCTGAGATACCCCTCAAAATTTTTGTACGAACGAAGTTAAATGCTTATCTTTAAATCATATTTGCAACGCGGTCGAACGCTGGTGAGCAAAGCGGTGAGTACAAAATGAAGCCGTTATAAGACATTGAATATAAAGCTATTAGCAGGGTCTAAATATTCCCCTACGGGCTACTAAAAACGCTGATTTCTTACAAGAGGTCGGCGTTTTTTCATTTACAGTCTCCTCTACAGGCAAAATATCCTACCTTAACGGCTTACTTATATTAGTTATATGCCCGCTAAACTTTTTGTATTGCTCATCCTGTTACTTTGCCCCACCTTCGTTTTTTGCCAGGCAGATCCAGTACGGTTAACCTTTGAGAACGGACAGATAAAAGGCAGTTTTAAAAGCCCGGGTGGCGAAAAGGTATTTGTTTTGGATGCCACTATACCCTCAACCTATAAAAGCACAAGTGCTCAAGTGCTATCTGCCGACAGCACGCATATAGTTATTAAAAAACATATCGAGTACTTTAAAAACTCCTGCGATATAACCAGTACGGTAAAAAGAACCGCTTATGGTTTACAGTGGGATATCGACATTACAACCAACGATACCGGCAGTTGGACCGTCCCTATAGAAACTTCCTTAAAATGGGTAAACCCTGATTCCGCCCGGTTTTGGACTGCTTGGGCAGGTAACCAGCCTAACGCTAAAACCGATGCCTGGCAAGACCCATTCTTATCTGCCCCCTTTTCAGCAACTGGCGCTAACTTATGGCGGCGAAACGCACCTCTCGCGCAATGCCTTTGTAATACCTATTGCAAGTACTTTATTTAACCGCGATAACCTTGGCTTAAGCTTCGTTCAATCGCTCAATGATACCATTCTCGATCTGGAGATGCACACCACCGCCGATGGCGAAATAGCTTACCGGCACCTTAACCACCGCATCAATTCGGCACATCGTATCCACATCAGCCACCAGATCATATTGCACGAGGCCGACTGGCGCGATGGCATGGCATGAATGACCAAAAACTTCAGCACTTACTTTTTGCCCGAAGAGCCTTTGGTAAACACTATTGCCGGCTGTGCCGCATACTCATCATACGAAGGAGAGCTTGATACCGCCAAATACCGTAAAATGGCCTTCAGCCTGAACTGGAAGGCATCGCTCGATTTTCCGTACATGGGCGCATTTATTCCACCGGTAAAAACAAAGGACGAAAAATGGCTTAAATACAAGCAAAGGGGCGTGCAGGTAGGCGACGGATACGCTTCCATAACCAACTGAACAAATATTCGGAGCGCTTAAACCAACTCGGGTTTCATACCATCAGCTATTTTAACGTGAACGAGTTTGGCAATGGCATTGTTTACCCTTATAAAACAACGCCCGTAAACGGCGATAGCCTCTGGAAAAACCCGAATAACTTTGTATACACTAAACTAAAAACGGCTTTCCTGAAACCGGCAGGCCAACTGCCCGATTGGGACGACAGGCCCGTTTTTTCAAACTGGGAAGATTGCATTGTGCTTGACCCGGCCGACACCGTATATAAGTCTTTTTTATTGAACCAGGCCAGGCTGCATATTCAAAACATCCCGGCTTCGTCGGGAATATGTATAGACAGGCTGGACTGGATGCGTTTTTACAACAGCAATGGCAACGACGGGGTAAGCATGGTTGGCACTCAGAAAACACGATCGTTGCTGCTATCGTGGAAAAACCTTATGGAGCCCCTGGGCCGGATAATGCACGATGCGCATAAAGTTATTTTTTGCAACCCGCTGGACAGGCGGATCGACCTGATGCAGCATATCGACGGGATTTACGACGAATTTGGGTATATGGCATCCAGCTTGAACCTTTGTGCGCAAATGGCATTTTTTAAACCCATTATAGCCTGGACCGCCTCAAAAGAAAACCTCATGCCCGATCCTGATGCATATTTTCAGCGGCATTTATACCTGGGCGCTTTCCTCACCGCACCCTACCCCGGTAACGACCATTGCATACTGCCGGATGCCGAAGCCGAAAAATACTACCTGGATTATGGCCCAATGCTAACAGCCATCAAAGAGCGCGAATGGCTGCTTGCCCCGCATGTGGTGCAGGTAATTAACGGGCCGGCAAAAGCCAACGCCTTTAAAGCAAACGGCAAAGTGGTTATACCCGTGGTGTTGGGCGGCGGTACGGGTAAGGCATCGGTTATGCTCCGGCTTCCGTTTACAGCTTTAAACAAGAAAAAGCTACAAATTAAAGTGCTGTACCCCGGCCAGGCCAAATGGCAGGTGCTTAAAAACAACACGCCATTTGCTCAAACATTAAAATTAGATGTGCCACTGAAAAGAGGCTGCGCGCTTATAAGTATTGATTAGGAAGAAGCGCCCTGACAACACGAAGCCTTCGATAAATACAAAGGGGCGAAGCCTCTCCGGCTTCGCCCCTTCTATTGCTTTATTTAAATTAATAGCCCGGGTTCTGTTTCAGATTTGGGTTATTAGCTAACTGCGTAGATGGTATAGGGTATATCTCGCGGTTAGGGTTATTGGTAGCGGTATGGTCCCACCATGTACCTGTGTTAAACCTGCCGAAACGGATGATATCTGTACGGCGCTTGCCTTCAAAAATAAACTCGCGTCCTTTTTCGGCCAAAAGCTCATCCATGGTAAGCGTTGCCGGGGTGTAGCGGGCAGTTTGCCAATCAGCATCAGAGAACGCTCTTTTACGGCTCTCGTTTATCAGGTTAACAGCTTCCTGGGTTGCACTACCGCCATTTTTACGCATCAGCGCCTCGGCTTTATCGAAGTAGATCTCTGTTAAACGATAGATCATGAAATGGTTTTCGCGGTAGTTAGGGTCGCTTAAACGGCCTGTTTTGTATTTATTGAAACGCGCACCGCTATTTTCTTCGCCCCTGGTCATGCCGCCCGGCCCTGAAACTTCGCCTTCAGTTTCGCGCCTGATGGTGTTAACATATATAAGCGGCTTGCCATTGTATTCCTCGGTACCTAAAATTGGCGTAGTTGTGCCGAATTTATACTGCGGACCAAATAAAAACCACTCTTTTTTTCGGATATCATTTTCTGCATAGGTATCAAAAAACGTAGGGATAACTACGTAACCGTTGTTACCTGCATAACCCACATCTAAAGCGGCGCTCATATTGCTAAAACCAAACAACGGAATAAAATCCCATACGAAACCGCCTTTATTACTGTAAGCATACTGAAATAATGCCTCAGGAGCGGTGCGGTTGGTATTGGCAAATGTTTCGGTAAGGTTTGGCGCAAGTTTTGGTGCGCCGCCCAAACCACCGGCTGTGCCGCCTAAAATTTTGTCGCAGGCAGCTATACATTTATCCCACATGGCGGTACCTGTCCATTTTTCGGCATTCAGGTAAAGCTCGGCCATCATTGCATAGCCCCCGGTTTGGCCTATACGGCCAACAAGCTCAGCCGAATATGGCAGCAGCTGCGGTGTAAATGTCTCGAGTTCAGTTTGGATGAATTTAAACACTTCGGCTCGTGGCTGCGTTGCCGGGTTGGCCGGAAGCCCAACTTGTGTTACTACCGGTATATTGCCCCAAAGGTCCATCAATTTTATGTAGTGAAACGCCCTAAGCACGTGCAACTCGGCCAAAATGGCTTTCATCTCGGTTTCAGACATACCAATGTTACCCGGATTAAGTTTCTCCAGATCCTCAATAGCTGCGTTGCAATAACCCACGCCCGTCCATATGCCTACCCAGGCGTTGCGCATGCGGCCTTCGTTATCAGTCCAGGTGTGGTAGTGCTGCCTTATGTGGTCGCCGTTATCATAAGCGTGGCGGCCTTTTTGTGGCCAGGCCACCTGGTCCGAGCACATTTCGGCATGGTAGTAATAACCATCGCCGCGTATAGGCGCAATCCACGATTGTAAGTGTGTCATGGGGCGCAATGCGGCCTGCAATACCTCTGTTCTGCTTTTGTAAAAATTATCTTTGTAAAGGTCGCTGTACACGGTTTCGTTAAGCTTTGTGCAACCGGCACCTAAAAATAGCAGCGTAAAAACACTGCCGCTAAAAAGTATCTTTTTTATATTCTTCATTATGAAAATCTTAAATAGTGATTACAGGTAAAAGCCATGGGTTATTAAAATCCAACATTAAGGCCAATTGTCCATGAGCGGGTGCGTGGGTAAAAGCCCCTCGAGTCTACACCTGTTTCAAAACCGGTATCCTGTAATTCGGGGTCGAGGCCGCTGTACCCGGTAAAGGTTAATAAGTTGCGGCCGCTAACAAACAGGCGCAGGTTGCGTACATAGGCATTATTCAATTTAAAATTGTAACCCAGTGTAGCATTATCTAACTTAACAAAGTCGCCCTTTTCAATATAGTAATCTGAGTACTGAGGCACATCTTTAAGTTGCGCATGTTTTGTAAATGCACTATTGAAGATGTTATTTGGCAGGTAATTTTTGTTACCGAAGAATATCTCCTGCAGGTTAAGGATATCGAACCCAAACTTGCCTCTGAACAACACTGTCAGATCTAAGTTCTTGTAACGGAAAGTTTGGCTAATGGCCATGTTGTACTTAGGCACGCCATTACCAATAATAGTGCGGTCGTTCTCGTTAATTTGCGATGCAGGTGCTTTACTGCCATCGGCTTTGTAAAACAACCACGTACCATTATCAGCAAAGCCGGCAAAGCGTTTTCCGTAAAAGTTACCTACCTGGCCACCTTCTGTTAAGCGGATAGCCGGGCCCATTGCCCCCGGGTTAGGTATATCTGCAAATTGCAGGTAAGTTGCTTTATATAACTCGTTTGATAGCTTGCTAAGTTTATTGAACTGCGAGCTGGCGGTGAAATCAATGCTCCATTTAAAATCCTTTTTCTTAACAGGAATGGCGCTTATCAATACCTCCACACCGTGGTTGCTTATGGTACCTACGTTGGTGTATAAACCATCGCGAACGAAGGCCGGTTGCTGCGCAGCATAGTTATAAAGCAGATCGCGGGTTTGGCGCGAGTACACATCAATGGCACCGCTTAAACGATGGTCGAACAAGTCGTAATCAACACCAAAGTTCCATTCGGCCTTTTTCTCCCAACGCAGGTTAGGGTTAGGGTTACGCGATGCACCGTATGTTTGGTAATAGATACCGTTTTGCGGGTAAACGCCCCCTGTGCCAAGCGTAATTAACGATTGGTAGTTAGGGATACCCTGGTTACCGGTAATACCATAACCTACCCGCAGTTTTAAACTATTAATAAACGAGGCATTTTTCAGAAACTCCTCCTGGCTAAGCGTCCAGCCGATGGATGCTGCCGGGAAATTACCCCATTTGTTGTTTGCGCCAAAGCGCGATGAGCCCTCGCGGCGTAAAATTGCCTGTGCAAAAAATTTCTCGTCAAACGCGTAGTTTACACGGCCAAAAAATGCGATAAGGGTATTATCATCTTTAAAGCTACCTACACCAGGGCGCGGCAAGGCAGTATTGTTAATAGCGCTGCCGGCACCCAGGTTCCAATCGAGGAAACCATCTGTAGTAAAACCGTTGTTATCGGCGTTAAAGCGCTCAAGGGTTGAGTACTGGTAGCTGTAACCGGCAATAGCAGTTACTGTATGCCTGTTCCAGGTATGCTCAAAATTAATGGTAGGCTCGAGTGTTTTGGTCCAGGTTAGGTTATTAGATTTTGCTGCATAACCCATACCCTGCCAGCTGGTACCCACACGCTGATCCCAATCGCTCATAGAGCGGTAGTTGCGGTCGTTATAATTATCGCGCAGGTACGAACCAAATACCGAGAACGAAAGGCCGTGATTGGCTTTAAATGTAAGCCTTGCATCGCCGGAGAAAGTTTGCTGCGTACGCTCGCTAAGCCTTGTGCTTAAGCGTGCAACAGGGTTATACATCTCCTGTATCTGGTAAAACGTACCATCGGGTTTGTATATAGGCGCAGTTGGGTTCCAGGCCACAGCCTGCTCAAAATCGCCGGTGCCGCCGCCTAATAAATTGGCTTTGTTAAAGTTACCAACCATGTTCACCTGCAACGAAAGCTTATCATTCATGCCTTTCTGGTTGATGTTTAGCCTGCCGCCGAATTGCTCGCGGCCGTTCTCTTTGGCTATCCCTTCAAAATCATTATAAAACAATGAAGTACGGTAGTTTGCCTTATCAGATCCGCCTGATGCCGAAAAGTTATGATACTGGCTCAGGTTATCTTTATTAATAAGCGCATCATACATATCTGTAGAACTGCCCAGATCCGACTGTTGCGAGATAACACCCTCGCCTATACGCTGGCGGAATTGCGCAGCCGAAAGAAAATCAGGTTTGCGGTCAACAAAATCGCGCTGGAAATAGGTGTTGTATTCGTATTTAGGGTCGCCGCCTTTACCTTTTTTGGTGGTTATTAAAATAACACCGGCGTTACCGCGCGTACCATAAATAGCCGCGGCCGAACCATCTTTCAATACGTTAAACGATTCGATATCGGTTTGCTGTATCAGATCGAGGTTACCGCCCGGTATACCGTCAATAACGATAAGCGGGGTAAGCGAACCTGTTAACGAGGTTACACCACGCAACTGTATAGATGTACCGGCATTAGGGTTATTGCCTTGTGTTTTGGTAATATTTAAACCGGCAACCTTACCCTGTATCAATTCAAGCGGCGATCTGATGCCCCCCTGGTTAAAGTCTTCGGCTTTTACGGCTGCCACAGCAGAAGTAATTTCGCCACGTTTTTGGGTACCGTAACCAACTACCACAACCTCGTTTAGTGTGCCCATTTCGGCTTTCATCTGCACATCAAGCTGTGTATTATTATCGGCTTGTACCACAACGCCCTGAAAGCGCTGCGTTTTAAACGTAATAAAACTAACCTCAACGGTGTACACACCGGGTGCGGCCGGCAAACTAAAGCTACCGTCTACGCCGCTGGCAATTGCGCGGTCGAGCTCAAGTATCCTTACTGTGGCGCCTGGCAAGGGTGCGCCCTGCTCGTCAACTACCTTACCTTTTATACGGCCATCCGCATTAGCGGCAAGCTCGCGGGCAGTCATTGGCCTTATTACTATTACGCCGTTCATCTCAAGAAATGCAAGCCCGTTTTGGCCAAGCATTCTCGACAGCACATTGGTTAATTGTTCGTTTTTGTAAGCATGGGCCTGGGCCTTTGCCTGTTGTAAAACTGCTTTGTCATAAGCAAAATTTACGTTGGTTTGCTGCTCTATTTGCTTAACGGCCTGCTCAAGCGAGCCATTTGATACCACTACCGATACCTTTTTGTTTAGCGCCTGGCCTTCGCTTGCGATTGCAGGCAGCAGCATTGATGATGTGAGCAATATACTTATCGAAACAAATGTGAGTCTCATTGCTTTTTTAATAAGATCGTTATGCAGATATTTAGAATGTCTGTATTTATTCATACATTGTATGGCTTTTAGATATTGTGAAATAATATGAAGGCATTGAGCCGTTACAGCGGCTTTTAACGAAGGCTTTGTTACAGCAAAGCCTTTTTTTATTGGGTTATTTTTGGAATATGATTGTGTCCCTCCTTTGTTTAATTTCTAAATGATGAATTGATGCAAGTACCTGCGCGGCTTTAAAAGCAGGCAACGCTGCAGGAATACTTGCCGTGAAGTGTTTTTTAAGAATATTGGGATTGTTGTATACTACTTTAACATTGTAGTTATTGGCCAGGGTTAAGGCCATTTCATCAAAACTGGCATCTTTAAAAGCCAGTTTACCGGCCTGCCATGCGGTGGTTTCATCATCCAACGCAACTATTTTGCCTTTTTTGCTGGTTTTATTGTAAACCAGTTTCTGTTTGGGCGTTAAAATACCCAGGCTGCGCAACTTTTCGCTTACCTGCACCTTACCGCGCAGCACAGCAACCATTATTAAATTCAGTTTTTTATAGGCCTTAATGTTAAAGGCAGTACCCAGCACCCTTGTTAAAAGCCCGCCCGTTTCAATAGTAAAAGGTAGTTGGGGGTTGTGGTGTACATCAAAGTAAGCTTCGCCATCGGTAAGTTGTACATGGCGCACTTTGTTAAAATCGTTATAAACGCGCAGGTGCGATGCGCTGTTGAGTATAACGATGGTACTATCGCTAAGGGTCAGTTGTTTTTTCTCGCCAAAACCGGTAGCAAACTCGGTATAGCCCGCATCGGCAATTTTATTATCAAGGGGTTTGTTGAATAAGGCAAAACACAATGCAGCACCGATAACAACAATAATACCGGCAGCTATTTTTTGAAAAACACTTAAATTAAATACTCTTCCACGCACTGTAAGTTGCGGCTGTAGTTTTCGCCATATTGCATCTTGTATCTCAGACTCCTGCTGTTGAGACAAATGCACCGGATCCCGGGTTTCGAAACTATCGTACCAGGCATCGGTACTTTGCCGCTCGCGGGTATCGGCTTCGCCGGACAGATATCGCTTAAGTATTTTCTTTATATCTTTCATTACCTATACCAACATATCCGCGGTACAGGTTTTAGTACTATACAAAGTGTGTAAAGTTTATATTAAATAATTATTAAGCCCCAAAAAGAGTTACGGCAATAATTGAACAAACAGCAACATCGGTATGGTTGTATTTGCTTATGCCTGTTTTAAGGCGTTTTATAGCGGTAGTAAGCTGGTTCTTTACGGTCTGCTCCGAAAGATTTAAATGCCCTGCTATATCGGCTATTGAGAAGTCGTCGCGCCGGCTCAGGTTAAATATAAGCTGCATGCGTTGCGGCATCAGGTTTATCTCGTTATCTATAACTTCTTTAAGGCCCTTTACATCAAAGGCCGATTCGATATGAGGATCGAACGAAGGGTCGAACCATTCGGCAAGCGGCACCTTAGTGGCATCGTTGGCATAAAATGAAATGATACGGTATTTGAGCGCCTTATGCAGATAGCGTTCCAGGTCGGTTTCACTGTTTATGATGATACTATTTTTGCGT
Organism: Mucilaginibacter pedocola; assembly: GCF_002013915.1. Classification (GTDB taxonomy): domain Bacteria; phylum Bacteroidota; class Bacteroidia; order Sphingobacteriales; family Sphingobacteriaceae; genus Mucilaginibacter; species Mucilaginibacter pedocola. The sequence goes on along the minus strand of NZ_MBTF01000035.1, from coordinate 352,594 downwards.
TTCCAAAGCGATAACATTATTTCTTGCACCATATCCTGAGCTTCGTCCTCATCTACCCTTTTACAGGCACTCAGGTAAAGCATTTTCCAATAGCGCTGATATATCTGTTTAAATGCTTGGGTATCTTCTTGCCGGGCGGCCGAAAAAAGTATCAAAAAATCAACGTCAGCATTTTCAATCACGGGCGCAAAACTAAAAATTTGAAAATTATCGTAACCGAAAACAGTATTAAGGAAACGTTAAATATTTAAAGCAGGAAGCCAATTAAAGTGTAATGGTGTTGCATTTTTTTAGCTAAGCAAATATTAGAGCCGCTGGTTATACAAATAGGCCACCGGCTTAAACTTCGCTTAACATCTATCCATTAGCTTTGCCGGCAGATGGAATTTAAAACAGATAAAGAACTGCTTAAGGAAATCTCGGCCGGCGATCAAGGTGCTTTCAGCACTTTATTTGACCGCCACTGGAAACCCCTCTTCTCCTTTGTTTACCATCTTTGCCAGGATGAGGATAGCACTAAAGACATCCTGCAGGACGTGTTCCTGTACGTGTGGGACCATCGCTCGAGCCTGGCCGTTGGCGACAACATCCGCCCATACTTAAATACAATCGCCCGAAATTCGGTAATAGACTCCTTCCGTAAGGATAAGGTGCGGCTACTGGGTACCGATGTGTTACTGGCAGACCTTCAGCGCGTACCGCAGAGCGACGAGCACTTGTTGTTGCACGAAACGCAGCTGGGGATTGATGCCGAGTTAAAGAAAATGCCATATAATATGCAAAGCTGTTTTCGCTTAAGCCGTTTTGAGGATCTATCCATCCGCGAAATAGCAGTCAAACTGGGCATTTCCGAACAAACGGTTAAAAACAATATCTCCGAAGCATTGCGCCGCCTGAGAACAGGCATCAAAGAAAACTCTGTTGTTTATTTCGCGCTGATCGCGATAAATACCTTCTCTAACAATTAACAGAAGCTTAACTTTTTGGTAAAGTACTTTCGGCCCATTCGAACGCTATAGGTGTGAATGAAACGAAAAGACCGCGATAGCCTTAAAAGGTATTTCGACCAGTATAGGGAAGGAACCGGCTCAAAAAGGAATAAAGCCACGCTTGATGAGTGGTTCGGGGAAGCCGCGAGCAACCCCATACCCAACTTGTTGAAAGACCCCGTCGAAGAGCTTCGGATTTACCGGGAGATGACCACGCGCATCAATAAGGCCATTAGGCCGGATGTGAAAAAGATAAGGCCTATAAGCGCTTATTGGCTACGTGCTGCATCCATTATAGCTGTTATCGGGGCGGTAGGTTTCGGCGTATGGCGTTTTGGTAACAAGCCTTCTGCTCATATAGATAAGCCATCGCCCACTTTTGAGGCCATTGCTACACAAAATAAGCAGATGAAAAAATTCATGCTGCCCGATGGGTCGGAAGTGTGGTTAAATTCTGCCAGCAGTATACGCTTTGATGCCTCTTCATTTAATAATGGCAGCCGTATAGTTTATCTCGACGAAGGAGAGGCCTATTTTAAGGTGACACACGATGCATCGCACCCGTTTTATGTATTCAGCGGCCGGGCACGCACCCGGGTATTGGGTACCGAATTTAACGTACGGGCATATAACGACACCAAAAAGATAAGCATAGCGGTGGTAACCGGCAAAGTTGCCGTAGACGAACGCGACGCAAACGGCAGGTTTAAAAATATAGCGCCGGGCCTCATCAAAGGCGAGTCGATAACTATGGCGGCTAACAAAGCGGCCTTGTCGAACGGGTTAACCACTTCATCTATCAACGCCTGGCGCGAAGGGAGAAGCAGCTACCTAACCGATGCCACGTTGGAAGAAATAGCGGCTGAGATAGCAAGGAAATACGACCTTAAAGTATCCGTAAAGCATCCGGAACTCGATAAGCGCCACTATAGTTTACAGATCAATGGTTTATCAACCGATGATTTACTGCAGCAACTTATGCTCCAAACGGGTATCAGCTACAGGCTTTATAATCAACAATTAATTATCTATCCCCAAAAATACCGCCCATGATATAGATCCCTATTAAATATCAAAAGCCGAAAGTGCTTCCAACACTTCCGGCTTTCGGCCCCGGCTGCAGCAGCCAAGGCCTTGTTAATTAACTCGTTCAAAAATTAATTAAGCAATAAATATGCGCCTTTTTATTCAATTATTAAAAAATATAAAAGCAAACTATCTACTAAAAGTTTGCTGTGTACTTGTTTCTATCTCCCTGCTTGCGGTTAATGCACAGGCACAATCTACCGATGCCACCATATCTGGTACCATTACCGATGCCAAAGGTGAAACCATGCCGGGTGTAACCATCGTGATCCAAAGCGAAAGCAATGGTTTTAAAGCAGCTACCATTACCGGTACCGATGGCCGCTATACCTTCAGGCAATTACCTCTTGGTAAACAGTATATGGTTAAAGCATCGTTCATAGGCATGAACTCGCAGGTGCAGAAAGACCTGTCGCTTAACCAGGGCGACCGCCTTACGGTTGACTTTAAACTGAGCCACTTAAGCACCGAATTAAATGAAGTGGTGATAAAAAGCAACTCGCTTAGCAGCCGTAACGATCGTTTGGGCGGAAGTACCTCCATCACCGCACGTACCATTCAGCAAATACCGGCACTGAACAGGAACTTCACCAACCTTATCTCGTTAGCGCCAACATCTAACGGTGGTTCGGTAGGCGGGCAGTTGCCATCATCTACCAATTATGTTATAGATGGTGCCAGCGCGCGTAACAACCTTACATCGGGTGCAGTAGGCAGCGGCCCATACTCTTTATCGCTCGAGGCTATCCGCGAGTTCGAGGTTTCTACCAATATTTATGATGTATCGCAGGGCCGTGCAGGTGGTGCAACCATCAGCGCAGTAACCAAATCGGGTACTAACGAATTTGTAGGTTCTGTTTTTGATTACTACCGTTCTGATGGTTTGGCCAGCCCGTACGATATCCGCGGTAACAAACGCCAGCAAAACTTCAGCACCAACCAATACGGCTTCAGTTTAGGTGGCCCGATAGTGAAAGACAAATTGTTCTTTTTTACCGCTTTAGACAGGCAAGACCAGTCTACCCCATTTAATATAGCCGACATCCGTACCGATGCTGATGCCGTTTCTTTAAGGATAAGCAAAGGCATGCTGGATAGCGTTATAAACATTGGCCGCCAAAAATACGGACTGGGCAGTGGCCCGCAAGTAGGCGAGTTTCCGCGTAAAACATTGGCCAATACTTTTTTTGCAAGGTTAGACTGGCAGTTGAACGATAAGAACCGTTTAACCATCCGCAACAACTACAGCGATTGGAACAACCCTAACAGTGTTGATGACAACACCAACATTAACCTTTTTGAGGTATACGGAAGCTTTAAATCGCGCGAGAATACCACACTGGCATCGTTGCGTACGCAGTTCAGCCCTAATTTTATGAACGAGTTGAAATTGCAGTACCAAACCGCCAAACGCGATTATGTACCTAACAGCGAGTTACCGGCCGCTAACATCCCGCGTGCCATAGTTTCTGTACGTTCAACTTTGCCAAACGGTACTATCGGCAATACGTCGGTACAGTTGGGCGGACAGCGCTTTACGCCTGAGAACAACTTGGAGAACCAATTTCAGTTATTAAACACCAGCTACTGGACCAAGGGCAAATACAACTTCACCTTCGGTACCGATAACACGCTGACTTATCTTGATACTTATATTTCAAGCGAACAGAACGGCCGTTTTATTTTCAACAACATCCAGGAGTTTGATAACCTTAACCCTACCCGCTACGCCAGGGAAGTGCCGCTTAACGGTATACCATCGGTACAGCAATATGTATTAAATGCTTCGCTTTTTGGCCAGGTACAGTTTGACCTGGTTAAAAACCTGAGCGCTACTTTTGGTTTGAGATGGGATATGACCAGCTACCTCACCGCCGGCGAGTACAACCCGGTAGTTTATCGGGAATTGGGCTTAAGAACCAACAGCAACCCAACCGACTGGAACAACATACAGCCACGTTTCCAGTTATCATGGGATGTTAAAGGCAATAAAACTGATATTGTACGTTTAGGCGGTGGTATTTTTTCGGCCAACCCTGTTAACTACGCACAGGTAAACAATATTCAAAACAGCGGTACTAAGGTAGCCTCGATAGACGTTACCCGCCCTACTACAGGCACCAACCTGGTACCTGTACCAAACTTCCCTGCCTACCGTAACGATCCGAGCACCGTTCCGGGTGTTATAGCAGGTGCACCGCAGGTATCTACCATTAACCTGAACGACCCTAACCTGCAGGTACCTAATATTTACAAAGTAAACTTATCATACAACAAATTATTTGGCAACTGGCTACGTATGGGTGTTAACTTGTTGTACAGCCATACTAACGACAACTATGTTTACCTGGACCGCAACCTGGTTGATCAGCCTTATTTCAGGTTGGCTAACGAAGCTAACCGCGGTGTATTTGTTCCGGCTAACACTATCAGCGCTTCGGGTACTACCGATAACGTACGTGGCCGCAAAACCCAATTGGTAGGCCGTACCCTGGAACTGACCAACGGCGCTAAGATCACCCAAAAAGCAATTATTTTTGATGGCGACCTGCGCTATTACAAAGATGGTTACCTATCATTCAGCTACACCTGGAACGATACTAAAGACAATACATCTTACAACGGTAACGTAGCTAACACCTCTACCTTCCGTCCTATCAAATCGGACCCGCGCGACCTGAGCGAGATGAACTACTCAGACAACCAGTTCAGGCAAAAAGTAGTCCTTTTCGGTTCAACGCCAACTTTCTGGGGTTTCTCATTAAGCGGCCGTTATACCGGTATGGGTGGCAGCCGTTACTCGTTAACTGTTGACTCTGACATCAACGGCGACTTTGTGGGCGGCCCGGGCACCGATAACGACCTTGCCTTTGTGTTTGACCCTAACAGCCCTACCACCACTGCAGCTGTAAAAGCTTCGATGGAAAAAGTGCTGAACAACCCTGATAACCGCGCAAAAGAATACATCCGCGAGAGCATTGGTAAAATAGCTAACCGTAATGGTGGCAGCAACCCATTCTCGGGCACTATCGATCTTAGGTTATCAAAAGTATTTAAACTGTATAAAAAACAGGCGCTTACCATCTCGGCCGATGTTTTCAACTTTGCCAACTTGCTTAACAAAAACAAGGGCGTAAACTACAACCTTGGCCAGCAAACGCTTTATACGGTTACCGGCTTTAACCAGGCAACGCAGCAATACACTTATCGTGTAAACGAGAACGTAGGCGTAACTACTGCTAACGGTACGCCATACCAAATACAGTTAGGTGCCAGGTATTCATTCTAATAATCAGTAATATGAAAAAGATACTTTTTGCGATCTTACTTACTTTGCCTGCCTGCGCTGCCTTTGCGCAGCAGGCAAAGCATGTGGTGATCATCAGCATCGACGGCTTTCGCCCCGATTTTTACCGCGAAGACAAATGGGCCACGCCTACCCTGCACCGTATGATGGCCGAGGGTGTATCGGCCGATGGCGTACGCGGTGTATTCCCGAGTGTTACTTACCCATCGCACACTACTATTATAACAGGTGCCAAACCGCTTAAGCATGGCATTTATTATAACTCGCCATTTGAGCCCGATGGCGCTACCGGCCGCTGGTATTGGGAAACCAATTTAATAAAAGTGCCAACCCTTTGGGATGCCGCTTCAAAAGCCGGGCTGAAAACAGCTTCGGTACTGTGGCCGGTATCTGTTGGCGCAAAGGTGGACTATAACATTCCTGAGTTTTGGCCGCTTGATAAAAATGTAGAGCGCACTACGCCGCAACGCGAAAACTCGGTACCGAAGGGTTTGTTCGAGGAGATAGAGGTTAATGCTACCGGTAAACTTGATGCCGCTAAGCTAAGCAGCGATTTTGCTTCGGCAGATGAGAATGGCAGCCGCATGGTGGCTTATATTATCAAAAAATATAAACCCAACTTGCTAACCTTCCACATTTTTGCGGTTGACCATGCAGAGCATGCCGAAGGCCGCGACGGACAACATGTACGCCAGGCCGTTGCCGGTGCCGACCATGCCGTTAACAACGTACTGGAGGCCATAGAGCAAGCCGGGTTGAAAGACAGCACCGCCGTTATTGTAACCGGCGACCATGGTTTTTCTAATATTCACACGGCGGTTGCGCCAAATGTTTGGCTAACTAAGGCAGGCTTGTTATCAAAGGCCAATGGTAAAACCACCTGGAAAGCACAATTTCACACTTCGGGCGCTGCGGCATTTTTAATGCTGAAAGACGCTAAAGACCAACAAACCCTGCAAAAGGTACGCAGCGAACTGGAAGCTTTACCCGAATCGACAAAAAAGCTATTCAGGGTAGTTGAGCGTGCCGAATTGGATAAAATTGGTACCGACCCTAATGTTGCTTTAGCGCTGGCACCGGTTGAAGGCGTATCAATGAGCGGTGCTGCCGATGGCGATGCTGTAAGGGCAGCTTCGGGCGGAACGCATGGTTTTTACCCCGATTTTCAGCACATCCAAACCGGCTTCATTGCCAGTGGTGCGGGTGTAAAAAAAGGCGTAAGCATGCCGCTTATCGGTTTAGAGGATATTGCACCTTTAGCAGCAAAACTGCTGGGTGTAAAATTTAACGCCCCCGATGGCGTGCTTTACCCTGGTATGCTGGCAACAGATAAAAATTACAAAAAATAACGATCGATAATAACCGGCCGTAAAGAACGGGCAGCCTAACGCTGCCCGTTCTATTGGTTTAAAGCCATTACTATTTGAATTAACATTTACAAAAACATCACATTGGTGGTTTATGAAAACAAAGTGCTTCCTTTTTATGGCCATGCTTACCTGCCGGATGCTGTGTGGCTACCATGCACTTTACGCCCAAACCACTAAAAGCAGCCTGGAGGGTGCTGTTGTTGCAGGCGGAAGCCCGGTTGCAGGAGCCAGTATCCGTTTGCTATACATACCAACAGCCACGGAATATGGCAGCGCCACTAATGATAGAGGCTTTTTTTACCTGCCCGAGGTAAAGCCCGGCGGTCCCTACGAGTTAGAAGTTACCCACACCGGTTACGACAGGTATACCATAAAAGACCTTTACCTTAAACTTGCCGAGGCTAAGAGCCTTGAAATAGTGCTGAGCAACTCTACTCGTACACTCCCCGAAGTAGTGATAAATGCAGATGCTGATGAAGGTAAACTCCTCACGGCACAAACAGGCCCCCGGCTTTATATGGCAAACCGGCAAATACAGGCACAGCCCAATATCCGAAGAAGTATTACCGATTTGCTTAAGCTGGTGCCCCAGGCGTTTGGCAATGCCATAGCGGGTGGCAATTACCGCCAAAACTTTATTACGGTAGATGGCTCGGAGTTTAACAATAACTTTGGCGTTGGCGATAATCTGCCCGGCTACGGCGCACAACCCATCGCTTTGGATGCTATTGATCAGCTTACCGTTAGCATAGCACCATACAACAGCATTTGGGAATCGGGCTTTATTGGCGGGGCCATCAATATCATCACCCGTTCGGGCGATAATAAAATCAGGGCTTCGGTTTACAGTTATTTCCGAAACCAGGATATGTACGGCTACCGTGTTGGCGAAGCGCAGCTTGCAAAGCGGCCGGTATCTTTTCATCTTAACGGCTTCAGGATAGGCGGCCCGCTCATTAAAAACAAGCTTTTTTATTTCCTAAGCCTCGAGGCCGAGCGCGAAATTTACGATCCGCAGGTATTAACGCCCTCAACCCCGGCTGCACCTTACGGTAGCAGCCCGAACGTGGCGCGGCCAACGGCACAGGAGCTGGGCGCCATTAATGAATACCTGCTTACCAACTACGGGTATAATGCCGGGCCTAATAACGGCTATACTTTTAAGAACACCAGCTCACGCGTGCTGCTACGGCTCGATTGGAATATTGCAACCAACCATACCCTCACCTTAAGGTACAATCAACTAAACAGCTTGCGCCCCGAGTTGGTGAACGGCTCCCGCAGCCCCTTAACCGCATTCCCGATGGGGGCAGGCCGCCGCAGCAACAATGCGCTTCCGTTCGGCAACTCCAACTTCAGCACCCGCTCTAATTTTTATTCGCTGGCTGCCGAGTGGAACTTCCCTGTAGCGCCGGGCTTATTTAATACGGCCAGGGTATCATTTACCCGGCAGGATGAGCCACGCGAAACGGCAAGCACAGTTTTCCCTTTTGTAGATATCTTAAAAGACGGTTCGCCGTTCACCTCATTCGGGTTTGAGCCTTTCACCTATGGTAACAGCCGGGATATCAGCATGCTGTCGGCAGCAAATTATTTGCATGGCAGTGGTGGTAAACACAACTGGCAGGCAGGGCTTCAGGCCGATTACAGCCGTACCGAAAACACTTATATGCCCTTTGGTACGGGTTATTACACCTTTGCATCGTGGAATGATTTTGCCACCGGACAAAAACCTGTTGATTACGCAGTTACCTATTCCATTGTACCGGGGCGAGAAAAACCCTCCTACAGTTTTATATACACCAACTTTGCATTATTCGGACAGGATCATTTCACCATCAATGATGGCTTTGAGCTTACGGGAGCTATGCGGTTAGACCTGCCTGCATTTCCAAAACCATTAGCCAATAACACTTTAGCATCAAGCTTGGAGTTTGCGGGCGGGCAACGCCTGTTTACCTCGCAATTGCCCAAGCCCGCTTTTTTGTTTTCGCCAAGGCTTAGCTTTAATTGGGATATGGATGAATTTAAAACGATTAGGTTGCGGGGCGGCACGGGCATATTCACGGGGCGCATACCCTTTGTGTGGATAATTAGCCAGGCCCGGTATTCGGGCATAAACCAGGTAACACAAACCTGGCAGGGGCAACAAAATACACCCGGGCCTTTTAACCCCGACCCAAAAGCTTATGTACCTGCCGTTACGCCTGCTACGGGTACTTTTCTCCCTTCAAATATCAGCGTGTTGTCGCCAGATTTTAAGATGCCACAAAGTTGGAAAAGCAGTCTGGGCCTCGATGTTCGTTTACCGGGAGGGCTTAAAGGCACCGCGGAGGTTTTGTACAACCGGGATATTAACACTATCGTTTTTAAAGATGTTAACCTGGTACAGCCGCAGCGCTTAAATATACCGGGCTATCCCGATAACCGGCTGGTGTACCCATCGGCAATAAACCAACGTTTTATACATCCTTTAAATACCTCCGGCTATCCGGACCCGGCGGGGAATGCAGCTTTTAATGCTGTATTGATTAACAATGCATCAAGAGGGTACTACTGGTCGGTAACAACAGGCATAGAAAAGCAGTGGGATAACCATTGGTCGGCATCGGCAACGTTTATTAAAAGCATGGCCAAAAGTTTAAATGATGGCGATGGCGACCAAACCTTATCAGCCCTAACGGCTACCCCAACCGTGAATGGCATAAACCAGCCCGAGCTTTCCTACGCAGGCTACGTAAGCCCAAGCCGCATTATCGGCAGCCTGAACTACCAAAGCCCTTTGGGTAAGAATTTACAGATCAGCGCGGCGGTATTTTATCAGGGCGCTATTGATGGCAGGTTTTCTTACACCTACGCCCGCGATTTGGTGAATGATGGCACCAACCGCTCCCTTTTATATGTTCCGCGAGATGCCTCCGAGATCACATTTTCGCCCATCATCAACAACGTTACCGGCAGGGTGGCGTACACAGCCGAGCAGCAGGAAGAAGCCTTTTTTAAATTTATTGAACAGGATAATTATCTAAGAACACGAAAAGGGCGTTATGCAGAACGCAATGGCGCAACGCTACCCTGGCGCAGTCAGCTGGATGCTAAACTGGCTATAAAAACCCATTTCAAGCACAATACAAACAAACATGCGCTGGAGTTTACTGTGGATTTGCTAAATGCCGGAAACCTCCTGAACCCGAACTGGGGCCTCAGAAAATTAGTTAACGCCAATGCGCTGCTGATACCCGTAAACCTGAACGCTGTTAAACCCGGCGGCACCACCAGGCCGGAGTTCCAATTGGCCACAATTGGCGGCAAACTTGTTTCAGAAACTTTCAGGAACGATGTAAGCCTAAACTCTACGTACACCATACAATTTGGTGTACGGTATAGCTTTAATTAGCGAGCCTATATTGCCCGCTGCATCAGATACCGATATCAATTGGCTGATTTCTTCTAAATCCCGCGGGCACGGCTGCGGTACTGGGAGGGCGTATACCCCGTTTTTTCTTTAAAAATTGAAGAAAAATAAAAGTTAGAATCGAAATTTAGCTGAGCGGAAATTTCTTTGATGGGCATACTCCCATTACTCAAAAACTCTTTGGCTTTTTCAATTTTTAGCTGGAGAAAATATTGCCCGGGCGATAAGCTTGTATAACTTTTAAAACGTTTACGAAACCAGGAGTAACCCACGTTAAGCTCTTTTGCCGCCTGCTCTGCCGAGAATGGGTTGCTAATATTTGCCCGAAATAATAGCCGCGCCTTCTCTATAATTGTTTCTTCTTCGGTGCTACCAATTGTGTTCTGTTTCACAATTGCATGGCAGTTGCCTATTAAATGATGCACCACACCGGCTACAAACGGTTGATAGCCGGTTTTTTCGAGCTTAGTTTTTTCTATTATCAAATTAAAAAGGCCAACTATGCCTTCATTGAAACCTATATACTGGCACGGAGAATCGGGCAATATATAATTTGCGCCTACCAGGTTATCAATAACAGGGCCCTTAACACCTACCCAATATTCATCCCAGCCCGTTGTAAAATCCGGTTTATAACGGTGTTTTTCGCCCGGGAAAAGGTATATTATGGTACCGGCTTTTACCGGTATTTGCGGGCAATGCTCCGATTCAAAAATCCCCCCGCCATTGGTAATATAAATAACCTGGTATTCTTCTAACCGGCGCCAGCTTTCCCAGTTAAAATTATGATGGGCAGGATGGTTCTTATAAGGGTAGCTACAGGCCGGCTCTATCCGCGTGCATCCTGCATTCAATACGGTTAAGCCCCAGCTTTCGTCTTCTTTACTTACCGGAAGGTATTTGTAATAATTGATCATTTACAGGCCTAATGGCCGCCCAATATACTATTTATGGGTTTTAATACCGGTATATCGGCGATTGCTTAAGCAAACAACTCCATCACCGGTTTACCCAAACCATCGGGCGTGGTATAAAAAGGGCGCTTCTCAACCAAATAATTAGTATCGGGTGCTATCCCCAGCGCATGGTAAATACTTTGGTGCACCTGGTCTATCACTATCGGGTTCTCAATGGTTTTACATGGGCGCTCATCGGCAGTTTTGCCGTATACGCTGCCTTTTTTTATGCCGCCCCCAAACATCAGCATCGAAACACCATCGGTAAAATGGCGGTGCATACCGTAGTTTTTAATATCCTGTATCACATCAGGCTGGTCAACCTGTTCGGGCACTTTTGCATCAGGGCGCCCTTCCACCATCATATCCCGGCTAAATTCACTGGCCAAAATAACCAGCGTCCTGTCCAGGCGGCCGCTTTTGTCGAGGTCTTTTATCAGTTGCGCTACCGGTCCGTCTATTTGTTTTTTCATATCGATAAGGCGGGTGTAGCCGTTATCATGCGTGTCCCAACCTTTAAACGGCTCGTATTCCGTTGTTACGCTAATAAAACGGGCACCTTGTTCAGTTAGCCTGCGAGCCATCAGGCAACCTAAACCAAATTTACCGGTGTTGTATATGTCATAACTTTCTTTGGGCTCCAAACTCAGGTCGAAAGCTTTAGCTTCGGGCGATTTTAGCAGGATGTATGCCTGTTCCATTGATCTCCGTAAAGATTCTTTTTGATAGTCGCTGCCAAACTCGCCCATCGGGCTTTGGCTGATCAGGTCGTTATACAACTGGTTACGTTTTTCGAACCGGGAAGACGACATGCCCACCGGCGGGCGAACGCTTTCCAGCCCGGATGTTGGGTCGGGCACCAGGAAGGGGCCAAACTCGTTCCCTAAAAAGCCTGCTGTGTGGAAAGCCTTTAGCTCCTCGCCTTCGCCCAGGTTGAAGCGCTGCCCAATGTCGATAAAGGCCGGAATCACCGGATTTTTGGGCCCCAACTGCTTCGCTATCCACGAGCCGATGTGGGGTGCCATAACAGACTGTGGTGGTTTGTAGCAGGTATGCCAATGGTACTGGTGCCTGGAATGCAGGATAGAACCCATATCTGCCGCCACATACGAACGTATCAGCGTCCCCTTATCCATTACCTTACCAATAGACTGCAACCCTTCCGAAAAGTGAATGCCATCTAATATCGTCGGCACCGATTTGAAGGTGCTTAATACGCTATTGGCCTGCATGCCTTTGGTAAAGGGTGTAAACTTTTTAGGGTCGAAGGTATCGGTATGCGCCATGCCGCCGGCCATCCAAAGCAAAATGACTGTATCGGCAGTTGAATGAATGCTTTTGCCGTTACACGAAGACAGAAAACTGCTCATCGGAACACTCCCCGCCATGGCCGCTAATGTAGCCGCACTTGTGTTTTTCAGAAAATCACGCCTGTTCCAGTTCATTTTATATGCGCATCAGTTTGTTGAAATAATTGGTTAATAAATGATCTGGAACTCGGGCAATAACACTACCGCCCAAAACAGATCTTGTATGGCTGCTACACTTGGTGCTTTACCCAGTGCTTTTTTTGCCAGCGTAAACTCCTTCGTCGTCGGTTCCCGCGCCAGCCCTTTGCTATATAATGCTTTTATCAACGTATCAGGATCGTTATACTGCGCTTTCCATTGTTGCGCGCCTTGTTTAAGCATATCGTTAAAACGGCCACCGTTGGTTAGCTCCAGCGCCTGCAATAAATTGGCCTGCGAATCGCGGCTGGTGGCTACCGTTTCGCGGTTTGGCCTGCCCAGGGCGGTTAAAAAGCTATTGTTGGCCACCAGGGATGCCCTAATAATTGCAGGCTTGGTATGTGTATTCTTGTACGCCGCCGCCGTGAATGGATCATACTTTAAGTCGACGGATAAAAACATTGGCGAGATAAGCCCGCTTACGGCATCGGTAAATTGCTCGGCCGTCATGCGTCTGCGCAGCATGCCCTTAAATTTATAGTTGGGATTGTTAATCAGCGCCACTTCCTTAAACCCGACTGATGGTAATTGGTAGGTTTTTGAGGTAGCTATCTGAAAGATGAGCTCCTTCAAGTCAGATCCATTGGCAGAAAAATTGAAAGCCAGCCAGTCCAGCATATCCTGGTCCCAGGGGGCGTTGTCCATCACATCCACCGGCTCTACTATGCCACGCCCCATCATTTGCGCCCAAATACGGTTTACCAGCGTGCGGTACAGGCGGCCATCTTCGGGCTTAACCAAATTTTCGGCTAATTGCCGCTGCTTTACTGCTGCAGTGGCTTTACTGTTTATGGCACCCAGCTGTTGCCATAACATTTTAGGGTCTACATATTTACCCGTTGGTTTATCGCAACGGTTTATTTCTAAAGTAGTATCGGCAAAAATATTGGCAAATGCATATGCGTCGGCCAGTTTCCAATCGCTTATAAAACTGTTATGGCACGAAGCACACTTTAAATTAAGCCCCAAAAACACCTGCGACACGTTTTGCGCCGCCTGCATCTCGGTACGTTGGCTGGAATTTACCACCCCGCGCCATTGTATGCCGGCTATAAACCCCTTCGACGCATCCGTAGGGCTCAGTAATTCTTTCACGAATTGGTTGTAAGGCTTATTGTTTTTTAATGATCGGTACAACCAATCGGTAATGTTAAACCGCCCGCCGGTGATGTACCCGGTACCCGAATAGTCGTTACGTAGCGCATCATTCCAAAATGTTAGCCAGTGCGTTGCGTAGTCGTCCTGCTGATTGAGTAGTTGCCGCACCCACAGCGCTCTTTTATCTGCACGGGGATCTTTTTCAAATTTGTCAAGTTCTGCAGGGCTTGGCAGCAGACCAACTATATCCAAGTATATGCGGCGTAAGTACAATCTGTCGTCAACGGGGGCTGGCCATTGACTGTAGTTTTTTTTGAAGTATTTGTTGGTCCAGAGGTCAATAGGATTTGAAAGGCCCGCCGTAGGCGCAGGTAATACGGGGTTTCGGGGTTCCAGTTTAGCTACGCGGTAAACGCTTGCCTTGCTTCCGTCTTCGGGCCAGGGGGCTCCTTTACTTATCCAAAATTTAACAATAGCAATATCTCTGTCCGCCAGCCTCTTACCTTTCGAAGGCATAACATCTTTATCATCAGCAGGCAGGGAGATCCGGCGAAACAATTCGCTTTCGGTTGTATTGCCGGGAACAATCACCGGGCCGTTTTCGCCACCTTTAAAAGCGAGATGCTTGCCATCAAGCCGTAAACCGCCTTTTACTTTTTCGGCCCCGTGGCATTTATAGCAATTATGCGCCAGTATGGCCCTGACCTCAACATTCAACTCAATTTCTTGCTGTTTGGTTAATTTGGCGGTATCTGCCCCTAAGGAAGCGAGGTTGAAGTTACTGCCCGAAGCGGGTACATAATCTTTATCCCACGGTAGCGTACTCGATAAATAATCGTCGCCATGGGTAAGGCTTGCGCCAAAATGCCCGGCCACCGATACCGTTACCGCCGTTATAAAAAGGATAGTGCGGTATACCAGGAAATTCCCGCTATCTCCGCCACGCCTGTAAAGCAATAGCAGCAACACTAAGCCAAAACCTGCCGTAACAAACCCGAACCATTGATGAATGATAAGTACATTGCCACTGTAATCGCCATGCCGATATAGCAGCCAGCCTAAAAATGCAGCAACAACGGCGGATGCCGCCCCGGTTAAAATCAGGATATTGATACCCGGGCGAAGTTTTGAATGGCGATTTTTCAGCGTGAACAGTTCCAGTATGGCAGCCAATAATAGCAGGCTCACGGGAAAGTGCACAGCCAAAGGATGCAGGCGGCCTAAAAACTCCCAAAGCCAAAACACCTTTTCTGTAGCCATATTTAAATTTTAAGAGCTGTTAATTGGTTTTAATAGCGCCGCCACAATGCCGGGTTAGGTAGCCTGGATAATAACAGGCCTATTGCAGGGGCTATTCAGCAAAACTATCCCGCTGGGGGTGATAATAAATATACGATATGACATATTAATTATAAAATTTGATTCGGGTTGAGAAACAGCTAAGCAATAAACTGATGTTGGTTACCCGCTCATCCGGCTACCACTCTGCAACGGCGAGCAATAGCATCAAAAAGCACTTGGAGCGGTTAATCACCTACTATCCTGGCAAAGGGGATGAATAAATTCAAAAAAGAGTATTAATGAAACAACAAAACATTTTTCATTAAACTATTAAATCTATAGACATTATATACTATACTTGTGCGAATAGTATATACACTCTATCGGCTCTTAAACATTGCTATAATTCTACCGTACCATGGTTTCTAAACTGACCTCATCAGAGATAATACATTTCCTGCTTATACTATTAATTATACTGGTGCCGGCCAGGCTGCTGGGCGAGCTTTGCCGCAGGTACAAACTGCCCGCCATTATAGGCGAAATACTGGCAGGTATACTGGTTGGCCCTACCCTGCTGGGCGCAATATCGCCGGGAGCTTTTGATAACATCTTCCTCTCGGCACCGCATGCTTTCGAGGCTTTCGACGGTATAGCAAACATTGGTATCATCCTGTTGATGTTCATAGCCGGTTTTGAGGTAGACCTGAAACAGATACGAAAAGATGGCAAGCAGGCCATCAGCATCAGCCTTACGGGCATCATTTTCCCTTTTGCTATTGGCTTTGCGGCGGTGTGGTTTTTATACCAGAGCCACTTCGCTAACGAAGCCAATAATCAACTGGTAACCTCGCTGTTCTTTGGTACGGCACTATCAATTACCGCACTCTCGGTTATTACCAAAATACTGCTCGACCTCGACCTGCTTACCACCCGCATAGGCAACATTGTGCTTACCGCAGCCATGGTTGATGATTTTTTGGGCTGGATATTGTTTTCGGTCATCATTCAACTCATGCATGTTGGCAAAGGCGAAGCGTCGTTTTGGTCGGTAATTATTGTGGTAGCATACGCCATTTTTATGCTGACGGGAGGCCGCTGGCTTATACACCGCCTGATGGAAATAGCCGGCAAGGGCGAAAAGCCGGGGCGTGCGCTTACCATGGGCGTTTGCCTTTGCCTGCTTAGTGCCTGCGCTACCGAGGCATTGGGCGTACGTGGCATATTCGGCGCATTTTTGGTAGGCATCGGCATAAACGATTCGCGCTACTTTACCGAAAAACACAAGCATGTTTTACACCAGTTCACCATTAACGTACTGGCACCGCTGTTTTTTGCCTCGGTAGGTTTAAGGCTTAATTTCATCGCCAATTTCAACCTCGAGATAGTGCTTATCATCCTTGTGATTGCATGCCTTGCCAAGCTGGTGGGCGCGGGCATTGGCAGTGCATTAAGCGGCATGAGCAAAAACGAATCGATAGCCGTGGCCTTCGGGATGAATGCAAGGGGATCGCAGGAAATTGTGTTGGGGTTGTTAGGCCTTCAGGCTAAAATAATAAGCGAGCCTGTTTTTGAAGGGCTGGTGATCATGACAGTAGTAACCATGCTTATATCGGGGCCTATAATGAAATACTATTTCCTTAAAGAGCAGAAATTAATATCAGCACCTGCGGGTTAGCAAAATAGCTTAATAGGTTTTTGCCAGGTAAGGTGTAAGTTTCAGCTTGTCAAAAAGCTGCCTGCATTTTTCAAATCGGCCAGCATCATTCTGTTTAAAAAACCAAAATTCCTCCAAATCGCCTTCGTTCATGGTCATTTGGGTAACGCCCTGCGTTTTATGTTCGGCTATTTCCCAGTTAGCTATCACTTTATAGTTTACGCGGTTATGATAGCTGAAGCTTGCGGTACGGTCTATTACAAAAGCTGCGGTATCGGTAGTAGCCTCCGTTTCCGGGTAATTTCGCAAGCTTGTATAGGCAAGCGTCTGCCCTGTTTTGTTCTTTAACGTGGCGCCCAACAGCGTCGGCCTCCTGCCTTCGGGCAAGGAATGCACAATATCAAGCGATAATAATGCAGCGGCTTTATGCGCACCATGCGTATCGGCTTCGGGCAGTAAGCAAAACACAAAATCGTAACTCTTACTCAGCAATACTTTCTTCAGTTCTTTCCCCACCAAAGTAACATTCCAGCAACTATCAAGCGGCTGCCGCTCGTTTAGGGTGAATTTAGAATCCTGCTGCCCGGCAAAGTGGTATTCAGATACGCCAAGTATCTTCCCGGCGTTCATCAATTCCTGTTTACGTATGCGTGGTAAATTTTGCCTGCCGGTTTGCTCGTCGGTCAAATCGCGCCCATAAAATGCTTCGGCAAGTGTGGCGTATTTAAAACCAGCCTCGCCATTAGTAATCACAAACAGGTCTACCGTACCGTGCTGTTCCTTGGCTATTTTATATAAGGTTACCGAGAATGTGCTTTCATCATCAGGGTGCGCCATTACCACCAGCACGCGTGGCGGCTTCGCAGCCTCCTGCGCAACAGCATTTATAGATATATGCTTCAGTACTAAAAACAGCAGTAAAAATTTCAGGGAAGTGCGCATGGTGTTATTTAAAGTAAAAAGAAAGAGCTCCTGATGGGCAGGAACTCTTTACAACCAATTATAAACCTTAATGAAGAGAAGCTGTGTAAGAACGATTTGAAAAACTAAAAGAATCAATACTAAGCTTTAAAAACGTTGTGGTGCAAACATAAAAATAATTTCTACTATTTCTATAGAATTTATAGAATTAATTCTATTTTTGCATCAACAAATATTTACTGATCTTATTATTTGCTATCAAAACTACAGCATCCTTGCCCGCGCAAGGATGCTTTTTAAACTACTACTACCATGAAACTGCGCTTGTATTGTTGTTGATAAAACCCCTTCCCCCATCGTCCTTAAAACATCTATCTACTTTATTTTATCTACTACTATGGGTATTTATCTCGACAATGCTTCGTCTACCCCTATACATCCGGAAGTATTCAGCGCCATGGCGCCTTACTATTTAGAGCACTTTGGCGATACCGGCGCCAATAACTCCTATGGGCGCAAGGCAAAAGAGGCCATAGAGAACAGCCGCGCCACTATAGCAACTTTATTAAAGGTACCCGCCGATGCCATTGTTTTTACCGCTAACGGTACCGAAGCAAATACACTTGCCATTACCACAGCAATTGCTGCACAAGGCATCGACCACGTTATAACCACACCGTTTGAACATAGCGGCGTGCTTAACACCCTGAGCACCCTGCAGAAAAAACATAATGCCCGTATCAGTTTCCTGAAGCACGATAGGATAGGCCGGCTCGATCTGGATCATTTAGAATACTTGCTACGAACCAATACCCGCAACCTAATTTCGGTAACACATGCAAACCCCTTAACCGGGCTTATTAACCCTATTGCACAAATTGCCGAAACAGGCAAACGTTTTGGAGCAACGGTACATGCCGATACTACGCAAACCATAGGCACCCTTCCCCTTCAACCCGAAAAGCTGAACCTTGACTTTGCATCGGCATCGGCAAATAAATTTCATGGGCCTTTGGGTGCCGGCTTTTTGATTAACCGCAAAGCAAAGCGCATCAATAACCCTTTGTATGGCAACGGGCGGCACCAGGCCAACTGGGGAACCGCAAATGTTGCCGCTATAGTGGGCCTGGCCAAAGCGCTGGAGATAGCCTACTGGGATATAGACAATACAAGCGCATACATCCAAAACTTGAAAAACAGGCTGATAGCCAAACTGCAGGAACATGTTCCGGGTGTGCGGATAAACGGCGGGAAACTGCAAGAAAGCCTGCCAAGTATCTTAAGCGTAAGCTTTCCGCATTGGGGTAACCGCCCACTGAGCGATTACCTGGAGGATATAGATGTTACCGTATCGGGAGGCACTGATTACACCTCACAATCCGGAGCTGTTTTTAAAGCGTTAGGCATACAAACCGAGATGGAAACTATCCGCTTCTCGTTCAGTTATAAAAACACCGTGGCTGAAATAGATGAAGTTGCGGCAAGCCTGGCAGCCTTACTGAAAAACGTGGCCGCCTAAAATAGCAATGGTGGAGTGGCCGAGTGGTTAGGCGGAGGTCTGCAAAACCTCTTACGGCGGTTCGAACCCGCCCTCACACCTCATTAAACCATGAAAGCAATTACCCTGAAAGCCTTTGGCGACAGTTCCAATTTCGAGCTTACCAACCTGCCTGTTCCCGCCGTTGGGCCAAATGATGTATTGGTGCAAATAAAAGCAACGGCCTTTAACCCCATTGACTACCAAATGCGCAAAGGGCTGCGCGAAAGCGCGCTGATGCGCTCGCCTATATTAGGGCGCGAGTTTTCGGGCGTGGTGGTTGGTACGGGCAGCAACGCCAAAAAGTTTACCCCCGGCGATGCTGTTGTAGCCCTTGCCGGCAGCCTGGGCAGCAATGGCACCTATGCCGAATACATTGCCATAAACCAGAAGCTGCTGGCCAAAAAACCGGCGGGTATTTTCTTCGAGGAGGCAGCGGCCATTCCTTCGTCGGGGCTTACGGCCTGGGAAACTATTACCAGGGCAGGCATAAAGCCCGATGATAGTATTTTTATTGCCGGAGCAACCGGCGGCGTGGGCCGCTTCCTGATCAAACTCCTTAAACTAAATGGCATAAATGATATAACGGCAACCGCAGGCAACCCGCAAAGTGTTGATTCGCTGATTGCGCTTGGGGTAGATAGCAATCGTATTGTTAATTACAACGCGGATAACCTTACCGATGCTATACTGAAAACAAACGGGCGGCAAAAATTCGATTACGTTGCCGACCTTGCCGGTGGCACAATAACCGAGGCGGCTGCAAGCGTGTTAAAAATAAACGGCACCTACCTTGATGTTACCTTTTTAAGTACCGAAGAAGCGAGGGAGATACTGTTTGATAGTGCCTGCAATATTTACAACATAGCGGCTTTTGCCTACGGGCTATCGGGTAATTTAGAGTGGTATGGCAACACGCTGGAGCAGATCAACAACCTCATCAGCACCGGGCAACTCAGCGCACCCGATGTTAACGTTATTGGCGGCCTTAGCGTAGCCACCGTTCAGGAAGCGCACCGCCTGATGGAAAGTAACCAGATTTTCGGGAAGAAGATAGTGATGTCCATTTAATGACCTAAACAGGCACTTTTTTGTTTAGCGTATAGCTATTAGGAGTTAACCTATTTTTTCGTAAATTACACGTTGAGGATTTTTTGCGCCGCTCAACAGTTTTTTTATGAAACCTGCCTTTCATTTTGCGACTATCGTGTTGCTGGCTTTTAGCTTAAAAGCAAATGCGCAATACTTCCCAAGAGAGCGCGAGGGCACACAGACAGATATTACCAAAGCCATCATCAACCTCAACGCCAGTAAACCGGGGCAGGAGCGTATACAGGCCATGCTAAACCTGGGCACCTGGTACCTTTTTAAACCATTTCAATCAAAAACAGATATCGATAGTGCTTTTTTGCTGGCCAACAATGCAAAGCAGTTAAGCCTTAAGTTGAAATACACCGCCGGCTACCAGGAGGCCGTAATGCTTACAGCAGGCTGTTACTCCGAACGTGGCGACCGGGCGGCGGCTAAAGCGCAACTCAAATTCTTATCGGGCCAGGCCAAAGTAACGCTGCTTACCTACATTGGCGACCAATATTATTACATAGCCTATGGGGCAGGCCCGGTGCCGGGGCTGGTGTACCTTGATACGGCCATTACCTATTACCGCGCAAAATTTGCAGAAAGTAAAAAACTAAAATCGGATAAACTCATCCACCAATCGATAGAGCACCTGTTGCATTGCAGCGAAATGTTTAGGGAGGCTGGTAGAGTGGCCGATGCCGACAAGCAGGTAAAGTGGCTGAAAACTGAGGCAGGGAAGATAGGCTACCCCGTAACCGATATAAGGCAGCACCTTGCAGCAGCGCAAAAATCACTCTACGCGGGCGACTATACCTTATCAATGAAGGAAACCCTTAGTGCCTTGAAATTGCTGGATGCCCAAACTTCCGATCACGACAGAGGATCGCTTTACCGGCAGGCAGGTAATTTGTACCGGCTTACCTACGATTATAAAAAAAGCAATTATTACTACAACCTGATACTTGCCGAACCCGAGAGGTTCGAGTCGGCAGCCACTATTTATGGTGTGGTAAATAATGTGAGTTATAATTTAGGCATGCTTGGCCGCCCGCAAGAAGGCCTGGACCTGGTTTTAGGTTTTGGCAAAAGGTACACTCCAAAAACAGATGGCGATGAATATTACCTGCAGCGCGCCTTAGGCCAAAATTACGCGAGGGTAAACCGGCCCGATCTTGCTGTAAAATATTTACTGGCCTCGATACAACTCATCGGAAAAGCCAGGTTAAGCCCTTCTGCAGATTACCGTTATTTAGGCGATGCTTACCTTGCACTGGGCGAAGTAAAAAAAGCATCTGAGGCCTTTGAAAAATCCGCCGAGTTATCATCGGGGCAACATGCGGCATTCATCAGTTCGCTTTATAAAGCCCGCTCGCATACCGATTCGCTGCTGGGAAATTATCAAAGCGCTTTGGGCCATCTGCTACAGAGCAAACGGATAGACGACTCGATATACACCGAGAGTAAAGAAAAACACACGCAGGAGCTTGAAGTGCAATACGAAACGCAGAAGAAAGAGGCCTTGCTTGCCCAACGCGCGGCCAACATTGCTTTTTTAAAGCAAACAAATTCGCTGCAAGTACAAAACGCCAAATTACAGGCGGTAAAACTAAGCCAGGCCGATCAGCTCGTGGCGAACAACAAAGCACTAATTAAGTTACGCGAGCATGATCTGGAGTTAAAAACCAAGGACTACCAATCCGTTAGCCAGATAGCCGCCCTGCAACACACCCAGCTGGAGCAGGCCAGCCTTAACAAGCGCATTACCGCCACCGTTATTGGGTTGTTGGTGGTCATCATTATTTTGATCTACAGGCAATTTCGGCAAAAACGCAAAAGCAGCCAATTGGTTAGCGAGAAAAACGAACAGCTAAGCAAATTGCTCAACGAGAAGGAATGGCTGCTAAAAGAGGTGCACCACCGCGTAAAAAACAATTTGCAAACCATTGTTAACCTGCTCGAGTCGCAATCAGACCATCTGGCCGAACCGGCGCTCTCCGCAATCGAAACCAGCAAGAACCGCATCTTCGCCATGTCGCTCATTCATCACAAACTATACCTGTCAGACGAGAGCACAAAAATTGATATGCCGGTTTACATCAGCGAATTGGTTAGTTTTTTACGCGAGACATTTTCGGGCAGGCCCATTGTATTTAATATTGATGCCGACCCGGTTAAGCTCGATGCCACCCGTGCCATCCCCATAGGCCTTATCATTAATGAACTGGTGACTAACTCCTTAAAATATGCTTTCAGGGAACAGCAGAAAGGCATTATCAGCATAGCGCTGAAAGTACAGGCAGACTGCTCGGCTACCCTTACCATTGCTGATAATGGCATTGGCCTACCCGGCGGGCAACTCAGCGAAGAACCCAAAACAATGGGGCTAAAACTCGTTAGAGGCCTCACCCGGCAACTGGATGGGGAACTGAACATCCAAAGCAGCAAGGGTACAACCTTTGTAATATGTTCTATCAATATCCACGAAGCGGCGGCTGTTATTTAAACCACTAAAAGGTAGGTTTTATGATAAAAAAAATAGGAAAATAGCTTAATGCCATTCCCCTATCGGTATCTACTAAAAAACTTTCCGCTTTACCTCCCCGTAACAAGCGTAGGTTCGCCGGGGGTTAAAAACTGTGTGCGGTCGCGGGTATATTCGTTAGCGTATAAAGTGGTCATCAGCGCCGCTTCGCTTTCCTTAAAGTGCGACCAGCCCTGTGTATGCACCGGGAATATTTTATTAGGCTTTATTACCTCTGCAGCGCGAATGAGTTGCTCCGCATCCATGGTATATTTAGCACAGCCTGTAAGGTAACGGAACTGCACAGCGCCTACATTAAATATCCCCACATCCACTTTAAAACGGGCAGCAACCTCATCAATGCCCTTAAAATAAACCGTATCTCCCGAAAGGTAAATAACGCCCTGCTCCTGCTCGTCATATTCGATAACGAAGCCAATCACCTTACCCGAAATAAACTCGGGCAGCCACCACGGGCGGTGTTGCGCGGGTGTGGCCGTTATGCGCAGCCCCTTTAATTTAGGCGTTAAAATTTCGGCTGTTTCCCATTCGCGCAAACCCTGCACACCGGGGATGGCCCTGCTTGCCGGCACCGTAGATATCACTTTTTTAGCGGTGCGAAGAAAAGCTTCCCCGGCATGGTCCAGGTTGTCGCGGTGTTGATGATGGCTTAGTAAAACAAGGTCAATGCCCTCCAGCATCGGGGGCAGGTAACTGGGGCCACCCGTCTTGCGCGAAACCGCGCCATAGCCATGGTAATCCCAACCTCCCGCCCTATCCAAAGTAGGGTCGGTAAGTATTTTATAACCGTTGATATCTATCAGCAGGCATGCGGTATCTATATGGGTTAGTTGCAGGGCCATCGTTTACAATTTAATTCCTGTCCAGCCAGTCCAGAATATAGTCGGCGTCTTCTTTCCAAATTGGCAGACCGAGTACAAAGTGGTTGCGCCCTTTAAATTCTTTGTACTCCAGCACCGATCCATTCCGCTCATACTTCTCAAAGTTGCGTTTATTCAAGTGCGCGGGAATGATATGGTCTTCGTCGCCGGCGGTTATCAGCAAGGGGGCATGTGCTTTCTTCCAGTCAACAGCTGCTGCACTGGTAAGCCCGCCGCGTGCTACCCGCTTAGATTCGGGCACGGCAAGGTCCTGATAGGCTTTACGTTGTTTAGCTGCCGGCAGGCCGTTCACAAAGGCATACTTAAAGGTATCGAACGACATCATGTAGGTATTATCGAGTGAAGTAAACAAACCCAGGGCCCGCCATGTCGACCGCAGGAAAGATAACTCGTACGGGAATATGCCCTGTGGCGGCACGGGATGTATAGCCACAGCCTTTTGCGCCAGCCCGCGGTTAACCAGTATCTGTGTGATAAGCCCGCCAAGCGAATGGCCAATAATAATGGGCTTCTGCGGCAGCGCTGCCGCAATATCGGCATAGTGGTTCGCCAGTTCATCCAGCGTGAGCCGCGCCAGGTTGGTATCATCGGGTTGGCGCGCCCTTAGTTGCGCGGCGGTCCCGCCATCCTTATGCGGCCAGGGAGGGGCAATAGTATCATAACCCTTACTTTCAAAATAAGGGCGCCACTCGTCCCAGCAGTTATGGCTTACAAAAGCTCCTGTAATAAATAATATAGTATCAGATTTTTTCATGTTGATGTAGGGTAACAAGGCATTGGGTTGCCTGCGTATGTAACTGTGTTAGGTTTACTTAAGGTATTTTTTGAGTTCGGCAGCGGCCTGCAAAAACAGCGATTTTGTCTGCGGGATAGTGGCCAGCCCGTTTAGCAAACCAAAATCATGAATAACATCGTTATACCTTACTGTAGTAACCGTTACGCCGGCATCGCTCAGTTTAGTACCGTAAGCTTCGCCTTCATCGCACAGTATATCGTTCTCAGCGGTTTGTATAAGTGTTGGCGGCAGGCCTTTCAGTTGTTCTAAACTGGCTTGCAACGGCGATGCATATATTTCTTTCCGTTTTTCAACCGGGATGTATTGGTCCCACATCCACTTCATCAGGCTGCCTGTAAGAAAACGCTGCGTGGCGTACTTTGCCCACGATTCGTTGCTGAACCCGGCATCGGTAACTGGCCAAAACAATACCTGCACTTTGTAAAGCGACAAGCCATTTTGTTTGGCCATTAAGGCAGATGCCGTGGCCAAATTGCCACCGGCGCTATTGCCCACTATGCCCATGCGGCTGCCGTCAACGCCAATTTGGGCACCGTTTTGTTTCACCCATCTGGCAGCGGCATAAACTTCATTCACCGGAACGGGGTATTTGGTCTCGGGCGCGCGGGAGTAATTAACAAATACGCCCGCATAGCCTGTAAGTACGCTCAGGTCGCGCACCATGCGTTTGTGGGTAGGGTAATCGCCGAGTACCCAACCGCCGCCATGGATGAACAGGAACACCGGCAGCTTACCAACCGCGCCTTTGGGGCGAACGATGTTCAGCGTGATCTTGTACCCGTCTGCGGTGATCACCTTCTCCGTTTCGGTAATGCCAGATAGGTCTACGGGTACCTTCTGCGCCCCTACAAGCACATTGCGGGCATCGGGAACCGGCATGGCCTCTAATGGTGTACCGCCGCCGTTTAACGGTTTTAAGAAGGACTTAACAGCTGGTGATAAATGCGGGTCGGTGGCGTAATCTACCTGCGCCTCTGCGGTACGGGTGTTCAGCAGGGCCGCAAACAACAGTGCGGCCATCATGCTCGTTTTTAAGTTATTATTCATTGTGTTTTGGGATTTGGCTTATCATGTCGGTCCTAATGGCTTTCGGCACCAACAATGCAAGCACCACTCCAACAGGAACAATTACCTATAAATGAACAAGTTAATTATAAACAGCCTCAAGTAATCACAACGGTATTTCGTTTTTTATTGCTATTTAGATAGCAGGAAGCTATCGCATCAACCGATGGTCCGAACCTAAAGCCAACCGCTGGTTTTTGATGCCTTGCGGTACTGTTTATAAGCCGCCAATAAAATAGTGAGCTGGCAGCCGCACACCACTGCCCGGGTGATAAAGTAGATGAGGTTTTCCATAATGGGTTTTTTATCAGCCATTACACAAAACACACCAAATGCTCAATTATCTAATTATCAACAAATTAAACAAGAAAACACGACCCTTTCGATAGCTATATTTCGTTATTTAACGCAATACAATGGGTTGTAGCAGATCTCGGCAGGCGGCCGTTAGTATGGTTAACCGGAAATATCGTTCTTTTTAATACCCAATTTTTTGATCTTGGAGGCTAAGGTAGAATAAGGCAGGTTCAGCATTTCGGCAGCGCCGCCGGGGCCGGCAAGCTTGCCCTTCGCAAGTTTCAGCACTTTAATAATATGGTCTATATCATTCTCCTCCATAGTTTTTACCCGCCCGCCGCCGCTTTCGGGTTCCTGGTAAGTAGCCGGCGATGGCAATTCAATATGGTTGATGAGTTTACCGTCGGCCAAAAGCATATGCCGCTCTATAAGGTGCTCCAGTTCGCGTACGTTGCCCGGCCAGTTATAGTCTATAAGCGCAGCCATGGCCCTTGTTGAAAGCCCGCCAATGTTTTTACTCAGCCGCTTATTAAAAGTTGTTATAAAATGCGCAGCTAACAGCGGAATATCTTCTTTTCGTTCGCGCAAGGGCGGCAAAGTTACCGGGAATACGTTAAGCCTGTAGTACAGGTCCATCCTGAAAGTGCCTTTTGCAACTTCTTTTTCCAGGTTTTTATTGGTGGCGGCTATAACTCTTACATCTACAGTTATCGTACCCTTGCCGCCCAAGCGTTCAATTTCCTTTTCCTGCAGCACGCGTAACAGCTTCACCTGCAGATCGGCCGGCATATCGCCAATTTCATCAAGGAAAATAGTGCCGCCATGGGCCTGCTCAAATTTACCTATACGCCTTTCTACTGCGCCGGTGAAAGCGCCTCGTTCGTGCCCGAACAGTTCCGATTCTATCAGCGTTTGCGGTAAGGCGGCGCAATTTATCTTTACTAAGGGCTTAGCACGCCTTTTAGAAAGGTGGTGAATGCTATCTACTATCAACTCTTTACCGGTACCACTTTCGCCAAGTATCAAAACCGAAGTATCTACCGGCGCTACCACCTTAATGAGGTTTAGTACGTGCAAAATTTTATGGCTTTCGCCTATGATGCCCTTTATACCAGGCGCCTGCACAAATTTTTCTTCGAGGATGGCCTGGTGGCGCTGATTTAGTTTTTGTTTTTGCTCGTGCAGATAGGCAGCTATGTTCAGGGTACTCAACACGTCTCTTTCGCGAAATGGTTTTACCAGGAAGCCGTATGGTTCGGTCTTTTTAGCCTCATCGAATATGCTGCTGTTGGAGTTGGCAGAAAGAAACACAAAGGCAATTTGCATGGCCTTAAGTTGCTGAGCCAGTTGTATACCGTTCTCGGGGCCTTTTAACCGGATATCCAGCAGCACAACATCCGGTTTTTCGCGGTTTATCATTTTCAAGGCTTCCGCAACAGACATAGCTATGCCCATAACAGCAAAGCCCGCTTTCTCCAATACACGCTCCAGCCCGCTTGCTTCAATAAATTCATCTTCAACAATAAGTACCTTTCTTTTCATTTATCTGGAATTAAAGCAACGTGCCGGCCGTGTTACGAATTTACCCTTTAACGCCGAAAAAGCAAAGCTTGCCTTCGGGCATGTATGGTTACAAAACCGCCTGATGCCCATTGCTGAAAACCTTTTGCTTTTTGGCGATATTTAGCTTCACTATTTTAGAATTTAAGGTTGATACCGGCACTCCCAGCAGCCCGGCCGCGCCAAAATACCCGGATATCTTCCCGTTGCAAAGCCGAAGCACGTGGCAAATATGTTCCCGCTCGTTTTCTTCCAGCGTTTGCACTGCGGTGTTGCTGCAATACTTGCCGGGTGGCTTATCTGTTGCGTCGGTAAAAAGGTTAAGTTCTTTAATGGTTGGCCCGGTTGCCATTAATACGCATCGTTCAAACACGTGCTCCAGCTCGCGCACGTTTCCCGGCCAATCATAGGCCATCAGTTCCTGTTCTGCTTTTTTAGAGAGTCCTTCTACTTTTCGGTTCAGTTTGCCCGAAAACTTTTTGATAAAAAACCGGGCCAACGGCAGCAGGTCGGTTTGGCGCAGGCGTAGCGGCGGTAACAGTATGGGGAATACATTAAGCCTGTAGTACAGGTCGCTCCTGAAACGGCCGGCGGCAACCTCTTTCAGCAAATCGCGATTGGTGGCTGCTATTATACGTATGTTCACTTTTATGGGGCTTTTTCCTCCTATGCGCTCTATTTCCCTTTCCTGCAGGGCGCGTAATAACTTTGCCTGTTGTTCGAGGGGTAATTCGCCAACCTCATCTAAAAACAGCGTGCTGTTGTCGGCCAGCTCAAACTTTCCTATCCGGCGTTCTGTAGCACCGGTAAAACTGCCCTTTTCGTGGCCAAACAATTCGCTTTCTACCAGGTTGGCGGGCAGCGCAGCGCAATTCACTTTTATCATGGGGCGATTCTTCCGGGGCGAGGCTGCATGTATGGCCTGCGCTATCAGTTCCTTCCCGGTTCCGGTTTCGCCAAGTAGCAGTACTGTAGTATCGCTGTAAGCCACCCGCTCCACCCTGTTAAATACTTCAAGCATTTGGGGGCTGTTGCCAATCACCTCTTTATTGCTAACTGTATTATAGGCTTGTTGCTGTGAATAAGTACGTTCTTCTGCCAGCTGCTGTTTATAATGTGCTATCTCTTTGAGGTGTGCTGCGGCCCTTTCGTTCGCCAGTATATTTGCAAGGGCAATGGCCAACTGGGCAACCACCCCTTTAAAAAAGCCTCCCGTTAATATCTCGCTATCGGCATCTTTATCAGGTTCTATCCACAAAATACCGATATGTTGATGCCCTACTCGTAAGGCCACGCCAACAATTTTGCTTATACCCATAGCGCGCCAAAAGGCCACATACCCGGGGGCATCGCAGCGTTTGGCCTGCCCGGCAATGCTGAAAGGCACCGGATCGGCAGAATTGAGTACCATATTGGCCAGCCCATCATTAATGCAAAACCGGGCATTCATCATTTCTTTAAAATCTGCACGGCGCGCGTAATGGGAATTGGCATTGATCAGAAAACTGCCGTGAGTGTGCGTTGCTTCATCTATTGTTGATATCAGGTAGTCCTTCATACCGCAAACCCTTTTCAACCTGTCGTTAATAGCACTGCTTAAATCGGCCTTGCTGCGTGCCTGGGCAATGCTGTATGAATAACTTAACAGCAGGTTCTTCTGCTCATCATTAATACTCAAATGAACTTGCGTTCGAGAGGGTTGGGTGTAGGTGCTGTTCATGTGCCGGTAAGGTTTTTAGATGTAGGTGAGGTTCGCAAAATCCTTGTATACAAAATCATGCCCAATTTCAAATACCTGATTATCAAATAAATAAAATCAACCCCTTCTCAAAATTGTCGAAATGCCGACATCAGCACGCTTTTACTATCGAAATATCGATACTCCCTCAACACTGCGCAGAGTTATAAGGCAATACTGCCTCTGTTTTAAGCCCCGCACGGGCTACCAGCTTTAAACCTGTCGCTATTTCGACAATAGCTGATATTTCGCAAGCTTATTGGGCAAATACCAGCAACCAATATTTTAAATATCAACCACTTAAGCAAACAAGCCCAATTTATGCGTAGCGTGAACATAAAACCTTAAAACATGGAAACAAACACAACATCTGCGCCCAATGACGCTCGCAACGCGCCCACACGATACCTGCCCGGCGAGCAGGGGAAAATTGCCTACCGCGTTATAGGCAAAGGAACGCCTATTATCCTCTGCAACCGCTTCCGGGGGATACTCGATACTTGGGACCCTGCCTTTTTAGATACTCTTGCACAAAAGCACCAGGTGATCATTTTCGATTACCCGGGCATCGGCTTGTCTGATGGGCAATTGCCGCACAATATGCTTGATGTGGCCAAGGCGGTGAATAGCGTGGCAGCAGCGTTCGAGCTGGAGAACTTCGATCTGCTGGGCTGGTCGTACGGAGGAGCCGTTGCGCAAACTTACGCTTCAAACTTTGGCGATAAAGTGAAGAATTTGATACTGATAGGCGCCAACCCGCCGGGCAAAAACGATGCGCCCTTAGAACAGGCATTTTTAGATGCTGCCTTTAAGCCTTATAACGACCTGCGGGATGATGAGGTATTATTTTTTGAACCCAACATACCCGCGAGCGTAGAGGCTGCTAAACTTTCGCGTGAACGGATAGCATCCCGCAAAGCTGACTTAAGCATAGCAGTTACGCCCGATAAATTTGGCGACTATTTTAAAGGGGTTGCCGACTATCAGCAAGATAGTTATGCCAGCCGGGAAAAATTAGCAACGGCGCCATTCCCAATACTTATTCTCTCGGGCGACCACGACCCAAGTTGCCCGGTAGAAAACTGGTTCCCGCTGGTACGCGTTTGGAAATCGGCACAGTTGCACGTAATAGGCAGTTCGGGTCATGCCCCGCAATACGAATTTCCCGAATATTCGGTTAAACTTATCGATCTGTTCCTGGGCGGCCTCTCCGCCAAATAAACCCGGTACAGGGTTAATAAAATGCTTCTATAATACATAAAACCGGGCAGGCCCGGGCTACTACCCTTGCAAGCAATACCCACTTACTTGCCATGCGGTATTAGCCTCGGGCCTGCTTTATATTTCGGCTCAACCCGCCTAAGCCACTCTACGCCCACAGCGCATACAAATTGTTGCCCGGCGGAATAAAAAATTCTCTCGGCATGTGGCATAAATCAACCACTGTTAGCCGTGTTCATTTTATTCAAGGCATTCACCTTATTCATTGTCCCTAAATTAATGTGAATGAGCTATGCTATCAGGTACCTTTATGCAAATAAACCGCTGTAATTAAGTATTTAATAGTACTTCAGTAATCCACCTACCTTAAAATTTACAGTTTATGAACAACGGAGATTTATTAGCCGAAAAGCTTGATTTCACCTACAAAAAACAAGACGATGCCAACGAGGCAAGAAAGCTTATTGCCTTAGTGGCCAACTATTGGTACCTATTTGTGGGAGGTGTAGTGATAAGCGTTTTTATCGCTTTCATTGTTATAAAATTTACACCCAGGCAATGGAATATCGTAAGTAAAATAATTATTGAAGACGAGAAGAACTCGCCGACAAAATTACTCACCAACGGCGTAAACGCCGACCTTTCATCGCTTTTCGATATCAAGAGCAACTCGGATAACGAAGTGAAGGTTTTACAATCGCGCAACCTGTTACGCCGCGTAATAACCGACATGAATATTAACGTTCATGTTTTTGATAATAATGGCTTCTTAAAAACCGAAATTTACGATGACGCGCCATTTAAGGTAGCTGTTGCCCAACGCGGCGAGTTACATAAATCCGGCACTTACCAACTCTCTATACTTGATGCCCAAACCTACCGCTTGGTAAACGAGGACAGAAATATTGATATAAAAGGAGTTTTTGGCGTGCCAAACAAATTATCAGACTGTACAATCACATTAAACAAAACCGCCTACTTCCAGCCAAACGGAGAATATAAGATCGTTATCAAATCGCTCAAAAGGGCCGAGAACGAACTGGCAGCTAAATTCATGGCTGGGCTTAACGATAAACAATCAACCGTTATAGACCTGCAATTGAATTATGGCGACCCTAAACATGGCGAGCTGATTTTACAGCGTTTTATGGAGCTGTACTTAAAAAACAACCTCTCCAATAAAATACGCATTGCTGATAGCACAATAAAATTTATTGACAGCCGCCTTACTGTAGTAAGCTCGGAACTTGATAAGGTTGAAAAAAGCCTGGAGGCATATAAAGTCAATAATAAAATATCCGACATCAATGCCCAATCTAAAGCGCTTGTTCAGGGTGCTACTGATTACCAGCAGAAACTTAACGAAAGTGCAGTGCAATTAGCCGTAGTGAACGACCTTAACAGGTACATCAACAGCGGACCTAAAGCGCAGGTTGTACCCAGCTCGCTTATTACAAAAGATATGTCGTTCGGCAGCGCAATTAACACCTACAATGAGATGTTATTGCGCAAAGAGCAACTGAAGTTAGGCTTGCAGGAATCGAGCTCGATCATAAAAAACCTCGACCAGCAAATAGAAGTTGCACGCCAGGCACTAAAAACAAGCCTAAAAAATTACAGCCGTAGTTTAAATATTTCGCAGGCTGCAATAAGAGAGCAAAACAGCGCCATAACCAATAAAATAGCGGCTGCTCCTGTTAAAGAGCGCATATATTTAGATTACTCGAGGCAGCAAAGCTTAAAACAAGACCTGTATTTGTTTTTACTGCAAAAAAGGGAAGAAACAGCTATTTCGCAAAAAGCCACTATCTCTAATTGCCGCATATTGGATAACGCCGAGAGCGGAGAAGACCCCTTCGCGCCAAAAAAATCTTTTATCTACACCATTGCTTGTATTGCAGGATTGCTTATACCTGCCGCTGGTATAGGGTTAAAAGAGACGCTGAATAACCGGATAAGCAAGAAAGATGATATAGAAAAACATACCTCAGTAGTTGTATTGGGCAAAATAAGCCAGAACACCAATAAGCAAAAAGTATTGATTTATAACGAGGCACGCTCTGTAATTAGTGAGGAGATACGCGCTTTGCGTACCAACCTTAAGTATGTAACCAACGGCAACCGGTCTAACGTTATCATGTTTACATCGAGCATGAGCGGCGAAGGCAAATCGTTTGTATCATTAAACTTAGGCAACTCAATTGCATTATCCGGAAAAAAAGTGGTACTGCTGGAGCTTGACCTCCGTAAGCCTAAACTGTTAAAATACATTGGCACCGATGCAGCTTACGGATTTACCGATTATGTGGTATCGCCTGAGAAAAATGACATAGAGGACCTGATAAAACCATCATCTTTCAATGAGAACTTCTATTTCATATCATCGGGCACGATACCGCCTAACCCTGCAGAAATACTAATGAGCCCCCGCCTGAAAGAGCTGATTGAAGACCTCAGGCGCAAGTTTGATTATGTTATTATTGATACTGCACCGGTAGGGCAGGTATCTGATGCTCTGATAATTGAAGAGTTTGCGGACATTACCTGCTACGTAATGCGCCAAAACTATACTTTCAAGTCGCAATTAGAGATAGTAAACGATCTGCAGAAGCAGAAGAAAGTAAAACAGATGTACCTGGTTGTGAATGATATTGAACTAAACAGCAATGACATTAGCGGCTACGGCTATGGATATGGCAATTACCATTATGATAATGTTGAAACCTACAGCGGCAAATTTGCTACGCTGATGAAAAAACTTAAACCAAGTTTTAAATAACACACACTATGCTTCAGGTAGTAGAAACCGGGTTTCGTAAATTTTTTACGAAAGGGCATGAGCGTTCGCTTAGGGCTAAGCGGAACATATTCCAATCGTTATTAATTAAAACAGGCGGGGTGGTTATTTCATACTCCCTTATTCCGCTTACAATTAGCTATGTAGGTGCCACCAATTATGGGGTTTGGCTAACGCTAAGCTCCATTATAACCTGGGCGGCCTTATTTGATATGGGGCTTGGCAATGGGCTAAAAAATAAACTGGCAGAAGATATTGCTTTAGATAACATTGATAGAGCTAAAAGCTATGTAAGTTCTACTTACGCTATATTAACGCTTATTTCGGCAATACTGTTAACTGTGTTTTGCCTCATAAACCCTTACATTAACTGGCATAGCATTCTTAACGTGCCCCACAATGAACTGAGCAATTTAAACCACCTGGTGGCTGTAATTTTTACATTTTTTTGCCTCCAGTTTATTATTCAGTTAATTAATACTGTACTTACTGCTAACCAGCAACCGGCGCTACCGGCACTAATAAGTGTTTTAAGCCAAACGTTTACGCTGCTGGGGGTACTGTTCCTTATCAATTTTAAAGAAAGTTCGCTCAGCTATCTCATTTATGCGTTTACCGCTATACCATTACTGGTATTGCTTGCAGCAAGCATTTGGTTCTACAGTGGCACCTATAATGCGCTGGCACCAAACTTCAGGTCGATAAATGTAGGGTACGCCAGGCAATTACTATCTGCGGGAGGGGCATTTTTTATTATCCAGATAGGCACCCTGGTACTTTACGAAACCGACAACATTGTAATTACCCAGTTATTTAGCCCTAAGGATGTTACCACATTCAATATCGCCTACAAGCTATTCTCGGTAATCATCATGGTTTTTATCATGATCATTACGCCCTTCTGGAGCGCCTTTACCGAGGCCTATGCAAAAAAAGACCACGATTGGATAAACCTTACACTCAATAAAATGAATAAGTTATGGATGGGGCTAAGCGCAGCTACATTACTGCTTTTGGCTTTCTCTCCTCTTATCTACAGGTTATGGCTGGGCGAAGATATGGTTGTGCCGTTCACGCTATCGCTGTCAATGGCCATTTATACCATCGCCCTTATCTGGCAGGCAATGTATGTGCAGTTTTTAAACGGCATCAGTAAAATAAAGCTGCAATTGTACCTCAGCATTTTTTGTGCTTTAATAAACATACCCTTGGCCATTGTGCTGGGGAAATACTGGGGGTTGGCCGGGGTTACCACATCAAACACCATTGTATTTATTTTGATGGGGGTTGCATTTTCTGTTCAAACAAAAAAAATAATTAATGGCACAGCATCGGGCTTATTCGCGGCCTGATAAATACACATATAATAAAATGAGCCTGATACACTACATACGAAAAGCTTACCGCGGCATGCGTGTAGTTTACTACAACAGCGCAAGGGTGTACTCGCACATAGTTACAACGTTTAAATTCCACCTTAACGGGGTTGAATTTAATAGCGATTTTGTAGGCTTCGGCATCCCCATACTTGATATTAATATGGAAGGGAAGTTTACCATAGGCAAAGGGTTTTGGTTTAACAGCGGTAAATACCATGCTATGGGCGGCAGGCAGCAACAATGCTACTTTGTAGCCGCCAAAGGTGCCGAAATTGTTATAGGCGATAACGTGGGCGTAACCTCCATTGCCATTATATGCCATAGCAAAATAGCCATTGGCAATAATGTAAAAATTGGCATAAACACGGTTATTTACGATACCGATTTCCATTCGCTTGATGCCCGGATACGCAATAGGGTACCCGAAAGTATAGATGGCGTAAAAAGCAAACCCGTTACCATAATGGACGGTGCCTTTATTGGCGGGCACACCACAATTTTAAAAGGTGTAACCATTGGCAAAAATTCAATAGTTGGCGCCGGCTCGGTAGTTTTTAAAAGCATACCCGACGAACAGGTTTGGGCCGGCAACCCGGCCGTTTTTATCAAAGAGAATAGTTACACCTCATAAAAATTATAACGCTATGAGAGCAAAGTTTTATTCGGCCCTGCTACTTGTGCTGGTTTTAGCTTCGTTTTTCCACATGCAAGCAATTGTTTTGGGGGTAGCCGCCATTATAATTGCCATGCCGCTAAAAAAGCACCTAACCGCGCTAAAACCGGTGCGGTTGTTTACCATTCTTATCATCCCGATTGTTTTGGGGCTGTTTGCCGGTTTCTCTAACGATAACTATCTTATTTTTAAAGATTTCTACTACTTCCTGCTACCCGTAATATTCATTTTAGCTGGTATTTTACTGGCTTTCAGGTTAAAAATTGGCGAGTTTTTAAAGGCGCTGGTTTACGCCGGTGTACTCACCTCTATTCTGGTAACCTCTATCTCGGTTTATTACATGGGCGTTGGCTCGCTCAGCGATCCTTATTCGGCCCACTATGCTGCGGGTATTGTTGGTACCCCCGGCCCGCCAATAGCGCTTGCCGCTTTACTCATAACTAAAAAATTCAACATCAGGTTGTTTAGCCGGTTTCAGTTCAACCTGTTCCTGCTGATAAATGCCATGGGCATATACATGTGCGCATCGCGTACTTACCTTGTTATAACACTTTGCTTTTTGCTATTGCTTGTAGCCGATAAAGTAAAGAGGCAATGGGTAATACCTGTGTCATTCATGATAGTTATGCTGCTTTTTATGGTGCCTGCCAACTTTTTTAGGGCTACCGAAACATCAACATCATTTGTAGATAAACTTTTAGGCTCGTTTAACGAACTGAGCATTGGCAATTACAATACCGAAGAGGAAATAAACACCAAATACCGGGGCTATGAATCGTTTATGGCGCTAAACCAATACGCCCAGGGCGATACCAAAGACTGGATATTCGGTGGTTTAGGCAAATTGGTAGATCTGAAAACTTTCCTGAGGTTAGGCGAAGATACCGATTACCAATACATCCCCGTGCTGCACAATGGCTGGCTATATTTGCTTATTAAAACGGGCATAATAGGCATCCTCACTTACCTAATACTATTCCTGAGGCTGGTGTTTATTAACTGGCGCAAATACGCTAATACACAAGAAAAACCGGTCATAAAACTATTTGCGGCACTTACCATCGGCTGCATTTTCAGCCTGTTCCTTACCAACTACATTGTTACCGCATTTTTTAATGTGGAGATGAGCATACTAATGATAACGCTTGGTTATAGCTATTTAAACTTTAACTACCTGCTTTTCTTGACCGAATACAACGAGCCCCCTATTCATCAACCCGCTTATTAATACCGTTATGAATATACCCCATCACACAAATTTAAAGGTGACAATAGTGACAACGGTGCTTAACGCGGTTAGCACCATTGAGCAAACTATTGTAAGCGTTATTAACCAAACCTATAAAAACATTGAATATATAGTGATTGACGGCGGATCTACCGACGGCACCCTGCAAGTGATAGAGAAGTACCGGGATAACATAAGCGTTATTGTAAGCGAACCCGATAAAGGTATTGCCGACGGTTTTAATAAAGGCATTGCTTTGGCTACCGGCGATTGGATTGGGTTAGTGAACGCCGATGACTGGTATACCCCCAACGCTGTAGAACTAATGATGGCCAATACAAATGCCGGTGATAATGTTTGCTGCGGCAATTTATTGCTTATTGGCCAAAACGGTTTTCAGCGCATAAAAAAGAGCAAAGTAAGCTGGCTTAACTATGGCATGTATATAATGCATCCTACTTGTTTTGTAAGAAACAGTGTGTATAAAAGGGTTGGCGGCTACGATACCACACTAAAAATAGCCATGGATTTCGACTTGTTTTTGCGGATAAAACGAGCCGGCTACTCCATCAAATATGTAGATGAACACATTACCTGCATGCGCACTTTCGGGGTAAGTAACGATGTGCAGAAAATGCACCGGGAAGAACTGGCCGTGATGAAAAGGAACTTGAACGGGTTTAATTTCGTGCTATCGGGCATGTTCAATTATTTAAACAAACTACGCTGGCGCCTTTGGTATAACGACCCTTTTCGCGAGGTTAAAATTACTGCTGCATCGTGAAAAAGAATATCCTCATATCGGCATATGCAATATCTCCAACCAAGGGTTCGGAGTATGCTGCGGCATGGAATACCGTTGTAAACCTTGCGGAGCAGCATCAACTGTGGGTACTGTACGGCATGTCTGACGATCACATGGGCGATACAGAAGGACTTAAACTATATCTCGAAGAGCATGTGATGCCCACCGTAAAATTTATTGAGGTAAAAGGCGGATGGCTGGCCAACAGCATTAACCTGTTGAATAAAGTGGGCTTAGGCTGGTTTTTTTACTTTGCTTATTACTTGTGGCAAAAGCAGGCGCTAAAAGCAGCACAAGAGATTGCAAAAACGGTTGATATTGATGTAGTGCATCAACTGGGGCCTATAGGTTTTCGCGAGCCGGGCTTTTTACATCAATTGGGCAAACCCCTGGTTTGGGGGCCAATAGGCGGAATGAAAATAATGGACGGCGAGTTAATTGCTACGCTGCCTGTTAAAGCCCGGCTTAAATTCATTGTAAAAAATTATATAAACCGGTACCAGCTGGGCTATTCTTTCAGGATAAAAGCCGCTTTTGAAAAGGCAGATGTTCTTATATCTGCAACACTTTTGGGCCGCGAAACTATTTGGCAGCGCTTCAACCGGGATAGCTATTACCTGCCCGAACAAGCTGCCGCCTGCCGCGTAACACCGGCAGCGGATAAGTTTAACAACATAGACAGGCAAGTAGATTTGGTTTGGAGCGGCAGCCTCATCCATCGCAAAAACTTGAAATTATGTATTGATGCCTTAGCTGCCCTAAAGCAAAATAACTGGAAGTTGCATGTGCTTGGCGATGGCCCCCTGCGTAACGAGCTTGAGAATTACGCAACAACTAAAGGCATAGCAGGTAACATTACTTTTTATGGCCATTTGCCGCGCAAACAAGCTTTGCAAATAATGGTGAACGCACATTTACATATGATTACCAGCATTGCTGAAGATAACCCCGCAGTAACTTTTGAGGCCATGAGCAATGGGGTACCCACCCTAACTATTGACCACTGCGGCATGGGCGATGTACTTTGCAGCAAATGCGGTATAAAAATTTTGCCCGGCAACCATTCCGACATGGTAAAAGAAATGAGCTGCGCACTGGACAACTTGCTGTGCAATACAAAAATACTGGCCGATATGTACCATACAACTCTGGTTTGCGCCAACGAGCACAAATGGGATAAAAGGTTGGCAAAGCTGAACAAGATATATGACGAGGCCATATTGGCCCATGCCCGCCATAGCATTTACCCTACCCACACCTTAACCATGACCTAAAATGCTTATCACAAACACAAAACTGAACGTAGGGATAGATGCCAAGTGGTTTTTTGAAGGGCCGCCAAGCGGAAACATGGTGGTTAAAAACCTCGTGAACGAACTTATATTGAACAATAACGACCGCTTTAATTTGTTTTTGCTGATAACCAGTAAATACCGCAAGCAAGCCATGGAATACTTCCCGGCAAGCGTTAAACTAATATCGCTGGCAAATTTACCCAACCTGGTATCAAACCTGTTTTTGATACCAATAGCGGCACTGCGGTATAACTTAAGCGTGGTGTTATTCCAAAACTTTAGCAGCACCTGGCCGGGCAAACTTTATAAGATAGCTTACATACACGATGTGCTTTTTCTGGACCATCCGGAATATTACACTAAACCCGAGCTGTTGTACTTTAAACAAATGAAACGCTCGGCGCTAACAGCCAACAGTATAATTGCCATATCCGAATCTGAAAAAAAACGCCTCATAGGCAATGGCATTGCCAATGATAAGGGCATTAACGTGGTATACCATGGCATTAATGATGATTTTAAACCGGTAAGCTATTATGCCGAAGATGCTGTTTACAATGTAATTAACAAGTACGAGCTGCCTTGCAGTTACCTGCTTTTTGTAGGCAGGGTTAACATTCGCAAAAACCTGGTAAACCTGGTAAAAGCGCTCAACTATCTCGACGATAAAAAGATCCCGTTACTGATAGTTGGCGAAAAAAACAATTTATATGCGGATTTGAAAAAATACATAACCGACGAAAAATTAAGCGACAGGATTATGTTTACCGGCCACGTGCCCGAAAAAGACCTGCAGCTGATATACGCATGTGCCACTGTTTTTTGCTTCCCATCTTTTGCCGAAGGTTTTGGTTTACCCCCGTTAGAGGCCATGAAGTGCGGTGTGCCGGTAGCAACATCTAACCGAACGGCCATGCCCGAAATTTGCGGCGATGCAGCGGTTTATTTTGAGCCCGATAACCCCTGCGATATTGCCCATAAAATAAATGCATTACTGAACGACCCGGTATTGTATAACGATAAAATTAAAAAGGGCCTTTACAGGGCCGCAAACTTTGTATGGTCGAAGTCGGCACAGCAAATTTTAACATTAATTGAAAAGGCAAATGTTAATTGAAAAACTAATCAGAAAGCTAAAACGCGACCCTAACTATAAATGGGAAAGCGACTACCAGCCGCTCGATCTGTTTATTGTGCTGTTGGGCCGATCGCGCCAGGTACTGCGGGGCCTGTTTGTTAAAATACTGGTAAAATCAAAGGGGCTGATGTTTATTGGCACGGGGGTTAAAATAAAACATGCGCATCTGATATCTGCCGGCAAAAATTTGATACTGGAAGATGGTGTTTATTTAAATGCCCTATCGGCAAACGGCATAAAACTAAAAGACAATGTAACCATAGCCCGCAACAGCACCATTTTGTGCACCGGCGTTATAGCCCACAAGGGTATTGGCGTAAGCATAGGCAACAACACCGGCATAAACGAGAATGCTTTTATTGGCGGCCAGGGCGGGATAGAAATTGGCGACAACGTAATAATTGGGCCGGGGGTAAAAATATTCTCCGAAAACCATGTATTTGCAGATGCCGATGTTATTATTAAAAACCAGGGGGTAACCCGGGTGGGGGTAGTAATAAAAGATAACTGCTGGATTGGCGCCGGTGTAACTATTATAGATGGTGTTACTATTGGCGAGGGTTGTGTAATAGCGGCGGGCAGTGTAGTTACCAGGTCTGTGCCTCCAAATTCGATAGCAAGAGGAGTGCCCGCCAAAGTATTAAAAAGCAGGTGCTTTGCAACTGAGGCAAATTTGATAAAGCAAGAGATCCCCACCATAAAAATTTCTGCATAAACCTATTCTTATGGCAAGTAGCTTCGAAAAATTTAAAGGTTCGTGTATCTATATAGTTTCGGCAACTATAGCGCTGTTGCCGTTTCATTTTGTGCGGATAGGGTTGCTGCGGATATTAAGAGCGAACATTGGTAAAAAAGTAGGCTTGTACCGAGGCTTCGAGGTACGCGCACCATGGAAAATGCGAATCGGCAACAGTACCATTATAGGCCATAAAGCAATGCTGGATGCCCGCATGGGTTTATCTATAGGCAACAATGTAAACCTGAGTAATGAGGTAATGATATGGACCCTACACCACGATTATAACAGCCCCGATTTTGCCCAAACAGGCGCCGCAGTAACTATAGAAGACCATGCCTGGATATGTTCGCGGGCTATAATTTTACCCGGAGTAAAAATAGGTAAGGGTGCTGTAGTAGCTGCAGGTGCTGTGGTTACGAGGGATGTTGCGGCATATACCGTTGTAGGCGGCACGCCCGCTAAAAAAATAGCCGACAGAAACAACGGCTTAGTTTACGATTTGGGCGACTTTGTACTGCCGATAATTT
Source organism: Mucilaginibacter pedocola (assembly GCF_002013915.1). Classification (GTDB taxonomy): domain Bacteria; phylum Bacteroidota; class Bacteroidia; order Sphingobacteriales; family Sphingobacteriaceae; genus Mucilaginibacter; species Mucilaginibacter pedocola. The sequence continues at coordinate 311,708 of NZ_MBTF01000035.1, read as the reverse complement.
AACCACGAGCGCGGCGGTTATAGCAGTTGTTCAGTTTGTGAATGGTAGCGGCAGATCAATACCACCAGGATATTCCACTTTTTAATACCCTAAGTGGGTTGCCGCCAAAAATGCTTTTTTCGCCTGTAAGTCCTTTAGTTACCATAGAGTTTGCGGCAACTATACTTCCATTAGGGATAACGGCACCTTTTAGAATAGTGCAACGGCAGCCCACCCAAACGTTATCGCCAATAATTATTTCCTTGGGGTGATTAAACACCACGCCTGTTTCATCGGCTATGTGGTGGAAATCGGTATCCATAACTAAGCTCTCCCAGGATATACCACTGTGATTGCCAATCTCTATTTTTTTAGCTGCAACTATGGCACACTCGGTGCTCATATTAAAATCGTCGCCGAATATGAGTTGCGCACCTTCGCTAACATTTAGTTTGCAGCCATGCATAATAAATGCCCGGCCATTAAAAACCACATCGCCATACACTTCCCACACGGCACGCGACCGTTTAAAATCCGATATCCCTATCCGGCCAAAGCCTATTTGCACAAGTGCAGTTCGGATAGGCCCGTTTAAAATTACCCGCCCTTGCATACGGTGTAAAAAAACATTGTTAGAAATTAATACCGGGAATTTTATTGCCGTTTTAAAAGGGAAGTATTTAAAGTTAAAACGAATAGTTTTCAGGTTTATCCTGGTTAAAAATTTCAAAGCGTTGTTCATAGTGTTTACTGCTTAAATAACAGGCCAGGCCGCCCGGCATTAAAAAACCTTTTTATACACATTCCCTCCCTCCCGCATCTGTTTTAAATGTAGCATATAATAACATAGCTTATGTAAAAGCACTACCCAAATCGTTCCGTTCGTTTTATTCACTGCTTATTGCTTCATTCAGTACTCTACCCCTCATTCAGCCTCGGCCATTTTACTTATATGGGTTGTTCAACCCGCGCCTTTTACTGCACATAGTGTAATTTACATTATTGTTTTACAGCTATAAACGCCCTGCCTCAGAAGGCCTTACAGCTGGCAACAATACTGACACCTGTAATAGAAAATATTATCCACCTATAATACTATATACCATGCGCATAGCAATCATTGGAACAAGAGGCATCCCCAACCACTACGGTGGTTTTGAACAATGTGCGGAATACCTATCGGCCGGTTTGGTCAAGAAAAACTACGAAGTGACAGTTTATAACTCCCACAACCATCCCTATCAGGAAAAGGAGTGGAATGGAGTAGAGATCTGCCACTGTTACGACCCGGAATACAAGATGGGTACGGTTGGCCAATTTTTTTACGACCTGAACTGCATAAGAGATGCACGAAAGAAAAACTTTGACATCATACTTCAATTGGGCTATACCAGCAGCTCTATTTGGGGATGGCTGTTACCCATTAATTCGATAATAACCACCAATATGGATGGTATGGAATGGGCACGAGCGAAGTACTCGAAAAAAACGAAAGCCTTTTTGCGCGTTGCCGAGCGGCTTGCTGTATTAACAAGCGACCATTTGATAGCAGACTCCATTGAAATACAACGCTACCTCAAAAATAAATACGGTAAAGAGCCCGTGTTTATACCTTACGGTGCAACGCTGTTTGATGAGCCCAACCTTGCCTGCCTAGAAGAGTACAATGTTGAGCCTTACAATTACGACATACTAATTGCACGGATGGAGCCCGAAAACAGTATAGAGATGATACTGGATGGGCATGCCCTGGCACAAACAAACCGCAAATTTTTAGTAGTTGGCAATACTAACAACGTATTCGGCAATTACCTGGTAGCCAAGTTTAAAAACAACCCAAACATCGTTTTTTGCGGGGGCATCTACTCCTTAAACAAGCTCGACAATTTAAGGTACTATTCCAATTTATACTTCCACGGGCACACTGTTGGGGGCACCAACCCCTCGTTGCTGGAGGCTATGGCCTCTAACGCCCTCATTTGCGCTAACGACAATGTGTTTAACCGGGCCGTGCTGAACGAAAATGCACAATATTTTTCTACCGCGAATGATGTGGCATTCAGCCTACTGAACATCCAGAAATCAACCGGACTGTACAACAACATGATAGCCAACAACCGCGACAGGATTGCAAATTTCTACAACATCGACAACATTGTTAATTCATACGCGGCGCATTTTGAGAAGATAACCCGCGAAAGGCTTGCAGAAAAACCGCAAAGAGTAGAAAAACCACAAAGAGCAAACGAACCACAAATAAAACTCCAACTAAAAAACAACTAACAACATGGCTTACATCAACAAAAAAACGAAGGGCCTTTTAGCTGTGATGTGTGGTGTGCTGCTTATGGCTAATGCCTCTTGCTCGTACAAGCAAAACCAGGTACTTTTTGAGAAAAACGCGGTAAACGAAAATATGCCGCCGATAACTTCTGCGCCGCCTGAATACAAGATAGAAACGCAGGATGTACTGCAAATGCGCAACCTGCAGGATATAAGCTATGTGTATAGCGTGCCGGGGGGCAATGTGAACAGCAGTAGTGCTGCATCTGTACCCCAGGCGCAAACCTACCAGGTAGAAAACGACAGTACCGTGGCGCTGCCTGTATTAGGCAAGGTGAAGGTTGCCGGCTTAACAAAGTTAGAAGCGGCTAACAAAATACAGTCGCTCTATGCAAAATCGGTATTGAAAAACCCAATTATCGAACTGAAGATAATGAGCCTGAAGGTTGCCGTGTTTGGCGAAGTAAGGAACCCCGGAAGCTACATGCTGGTAAGCGATAAAACCACTTTAGTAGATATGATAGCCCAGGCGGGAGGATTAACCGAAAAAGCGGATGAAAAAACCGTAAAGATCGTTAGGGGCGGTATGGCAAATGCACGCGCATTAACCATCGACCTTAACGATTTCAGGTCGGTTTCTAACCCTGCCACCATTTTACAAAGCAAGGATGTTATCTACGTTGCGCAAAATAAACGCGCTATCAAAAACGAAAAGATACAGGACATTTCGACCCTGGCGCAACCGGGCTTGCTTCTGTTAAATACGGCACTGCTTATTATCACACTCGGCCGAAGGTAAAACAGATCAACCTAAAACAGTAAACAACCCATACCACAATTATCAAATGCAGTAGAACAGTCTTCACAAATTATTAACTAAACATATCCACCCATGGAAAGAATTACATCACCTGCCCGTATTATCTCCATTTTGGTATACGAAGGCCTAACTTCCGGTTACTCCCAACTGTTTAAACCGGCTTCAAGAATTAAACAGGACAAGGAACTAATGAGGTACTCCGCTCCTCTTTACGACCCCAATTACTTACGGCCAAACACTAACGTGGTTATAAACAACGCTGTAACGTTCAACGCCTTATTACTCGAAGGTGAAGACGAAAAGATGTTTTACCCTAACAACTATTGGTTCCGTAGCACCAAAAGGGCTTTTGACATTGTTTTCTCCTTAGCCGTTATCATTTTTATTTTGAGCTGGCTAATGCCAATTCTTGCTCTGCTGATAACGATCGAGTCTAAGGGCCCTTTCATTTTTTCGCAAAAACGATCGTCGCGCAATAACAAAACGTTTCATTGCTACAAGTTCCGCAGCATGTACATCAATGCAGATTGCGATACTTTACAAACCGCAAAAGGCGACCCACGCATAACCAGGATAGGTGCTTTTTTAAGGCGGTATAACCTTGATGAGCTGCCACAGTTTTTCAATGTACTTATGGGCAATATGTCTGTTATAGGCCCCAGGCCGCATATGCTTTCCCAAACAAAAGAATATGCAAAACTAATAGACACTTTTATGGTGAGGCACTTTGTTAAACCGGGTATTACCGGATGGGCACAGGTGAACGGGCTGCGCGGCCAAACCAAAACGGTATCTGAAATGCAGGCCCGTGTAGAGGCCGACCTCTGGTACCTGAAAAACTGGTCGTTCTCGCTTGATATGAGGATCACTATGCGTACCATATTACAAATGATAACAGGTGATAAAGATTTCCGCTAATATGGATTAGTCACCTCAACCCTTTAATAGTTTATATGATAGCGTGTTTAAAACTACCGGCTACTTAACACAACTTAACTTTAACCATCATGAAATCAATAATAAAATACAACTGCTTAATTTTGCTCTTGTTAGCTGTTTCAACTTCGGCTATGGCGCAAAACATCATCCCTGATACCGCAATTAAATTTCGCACATGGTCTTTTGGATTAAACGGAGGTTCGCTTACTCACTGGACACCCTTTAACCGTGTTACCAATGGCGATTACCGTACCACACACCACACATTGGGGTATGGGTTTTATTTAAAAGACCAGTTACTTTCTAATGTGGGCCTGCAATTAGACTTCCTGGGTGGCAAAGTACATGGCACTCAGTTGAACAATGTACCCGTGGGAACGCTTAACCCCGAGAACAGCGGCTATAACACAAGAATAAATTGGTCGGCCGCCCTTAGCGTTAACCTAACCATCCCTAACCTGAATTTAAATAACAGGCACGATATTTTCCCTTACGCAACCATAGGCGGGGGCTACATGGGCTACAGTGCCACCGTATACAACGCCCCAGGCGCAAACAGCAACAGCAACCAAAAAACTTGGTTTATACCAATAGGCCTCGGCTTTAAAATTGGTGTTTCCGATAGGGTGGGTATCGATTTGGGCTATCGCGTATATGCTGTGAAAACCAACAATTTTGATGGGTATAGGAGCGGTTTATATGATCACTTTTCGTACATACACGGCGGTATAGAATATAGCTTAGGCAAAAAGAGCCGTCCGAAACTACAAAACTACAGCCCGGTAGCCGCTTTGAATGATGAAAATGCCGCCCGAAATGCGCGCTTACAAGCCGAACTGGCAGAGGCCGAACGCAAACGCCTGGCAGAGCAACAGCAATACGAGCGTGATATGGCTGATGACGACCACGATGGTGTGGCCAATAAATTTGACAAATGCCCCGACACTCCGGCCAATACACCGGTAGATGGTTCCGGCTGCCCTATTAAGATACCTGCACCGGTAATTACAGAGAAAGTGATAACCGAACAAGATCGGAGGGTAATAGGCGATGCCATAAAAGACCTTGAATTTGAATGGGGTAAAGCAACTATCAAAACAAAATCGTACCCGGTTTTGGATCGTGTTGCCGACCTGTTGATCAAGAAAGATTTCAGCCTGAAACTTGCCGGGCATACCGATAATACAGGCAGCATGCTGGCAAACTTTAAACTGTCTAAAGCAAGGGCACAAGCAGTTAAAAATTACCTGGTTAAGAAAGGCGCTAATGCATCGCGTATAGAAGCTACCGGGTATGGCTACACACAGCCAATTGCTACAAACAAAACAGCTAAGGGGCGGGCCATGAACCGCAGGGTAGAGTTCTCGTTGTTTTAACAACAACACTAAACAGTAGCGGGCGGTACTTTACCGCTCAGCTATTTTAACATCACAAAAGAGGCCGCTCCTTTAAACAGGAAGCGGCCTTTTTTATATCGCTATTTTAAATCTTATTAAAGCAACAACGGGTCTCTGCAGTTATAACGCTATTATCATGAAGCTAATATTAAACCATTGCCACCTTATCAAACAGCTTTTTCAGGCTATCTAAACTTACCGGCTTCACCACATAATCCAATACCTGCGGGTACGATTTTGCTTTCCGGTGATCTTTTTCATCAATTGACGAACTGACAATGAAAATGGGGATGTCTTTTTGTGCGGGGGAATCAAGCAACGAAAATTTATCTAAGAATTGCCATCCATCCAACACCGGCATATTAATATCTAACAGAATAACATCGGGCAGGGCATCAGGCTTACCCGAGATATTGCTCTTAAAAAACTCTATAGCTTCCTGCCCGTTCGGAAAAAACAACTCGCTTGATGCCAGGCCCGAGCCGGCTATCATTCTTTTAATGATACAGGTATATATCTCGTCGTCGTCAATTATGCAAACTTTTCTTATGCTCATGTCCTTGCTTTCTGATTAAAGTTAACCTTAAAAGTTGTGCCCTCTCCTATTTTACTCTTCACCGTAATGCTGCCTCGTTGCGATTCTACCTGGGTTTTTACCAAAAAAAGCCCAACGCCATGCGCATCTTTATGTGGATGAAAAGTTTTATAAAGCCCGAATACTTTATCGCCATGCAGGGCAAGGTCGATACCTATACCGTTGTCTGCGCAATCCATAATAACAGATCCGTTTTCATCTGTATAAGTACTGATAAGCACAGTGGAGGCAACATCGTACCGCCTGTATTTAATGGCGTTAGACAAAAGGTTGATCAAGATGCTCTTTAAATATTCTGCCGGGTAAAGTATCGATTGCACCTGCAGATCTGCTTCTATCGTAACCTTACTGGCGTCTATTTCGGTGCGCAACTCTTTCAAAACATCATTTATAACCTCCTGAAAGGTTATCAAAACAGGCTCAACGTGCCGCTCCTTTATCATAATAGCCTCGGCAACGTCGTTTACCGTGCTGATAAGCCCCTGCGATACTTTTGCTATCTTATCAAACAGGTCGGCATTGTACTCTTCAAGGCCCTGCCGGTCTACCATATCGGTAAGTAGGGCTACATTGCTGGCATGGTTGCGGATATTGTGCGATAATATATGCGTAAACGACCGGAGTTGCTCGTGGCTGTCAACCAACAGCTGATGCGATTTATTTAGCGCTGCTTCGGCTTCCTCCCGTTGTTTAATCTCTTTTTTAAGTTCGGCAACGCTTCTAAGCGTTAATATATCAGGCAATACCTTGTATAAAGCAATCAGGGTAGACACTGAAACAACCCCGGTTAATATCCTGATGAACGCACTTAACCGATAGGCGGGCCACCAAAAAATTGCTGCATCTATCAAATGCGTGCATCCGCATAGAACAATGAATGCAACAAACAACCAAATTATCCTCATGAAGGGTAGGTCCGCCCTTCGTTTTACCACCAAAGCCAAAAGGATGGGGATGGCAAAATAGGATACAAAAATTAGCAGGTCGGCTGCTATATACAACCAGCCGTGCAGGTCGGTCCAGTTGCCGCAATGCCAGCGCGCGGGCCAATCTTTGGTATCAAATAAATTGCCGAAGAAATCTCCGGCTTGCGTTTTTAACGGGGTCGCGTTATGTGATGTATCTATCGCAGCCTTTTTACATATGCTGCAAGGCACCGGTTTCGTAGCGTTTACTGTAATAATATTGATCAACATAAATTACGATCACAATAAATTTTCCGATTAAAAAAGCCATCCTTTAGGGATAATATCAAATATCCGCATTTAAAGCATCAAAGAACGGGCATGAACAAAATGAACAATTATGCGCGGCAAACTAACTGTATCATAACTCATTGCAAAAATCAACATCAAACAAAAAACGCCGCCGGTTCTCAACCCGACGGCGCTCACTTTAACCAATTATCAACTAACTCACTGTTTATTTTTGATCATAGCCAGGCGGGCATACAGCTCGGCTATGCAGGCTTCATCTAACAGCCATTTGGGTTTGCTCATTTCGGTCGGTTTGGGTGTCCAGCTATGGGTGGTGAAGCCATATTTATCGCGGGTGTTTTCCCAGGCGTAGTTCAGGTCGTGCTCAATGGCAGCAAGGTATTTGTAGTTGCCGTCTTGCTTATACAAAGCCTCGTACCCTCTGAACAACACGGTTACAAACCATGGCACATCCACGTGCAGCAAAAGGTTTTTATCGTGCGGGATACCGCTGTAGTATTTATAACTATCAGCCGCCAATTGCTGTGCTTGCTGCAGATATTGTTTCTCGCCCGTAAAGCGGTAAAGCAGTACGGCAGCCTCTATCAGCGAGCCGGTGTTGTAGGTCCAGAAGGTGCGGTTTTGCTTGCCGTCCATCTTTACATCGTTGGTGATAATACCCGTAGTGCTATCGCGCAGGGTGTTATACATCCAACTATAAAAGCGCTTGCCTTGCTCCAGGTAGTATTTATCCTTGCTACCCTCGTATATCTTCAGGGTTGTTAAGGTGGCCATGCCGTTGGTGCAGGCGGGCTTTTGGTCGCGGTGCCCTTCCAGCCAGGTTACGCCGCCGCCCACATCATCATTCCAGCCGCTTAATATGAATTTAAAAACCTCTTTGGCGCGTTGCAGGTAAAGTGGGTTGCGGGTGTTAAAGTACGATTCCATGTAGTCTATCCCCACCAGCCCGTTATCGTCGTAGTACCTGTCGGCCTTTTCAAACTTTACCGGGTAGGCCTGGTAACCTGTGGGTTTGCGCACGGTATCACGGTATTGCTCCACCCCTACTATCAAACTATCCTGATAAGGTTTGTATTTGGGCTTTAGCCCGGGTAGCCTCATCAGCACGTTGGTAGCCGTAAACACACCCGAGAACGGCCACAAAAAACTTACCTCTTTTTCCTTCACCCCCTCACCCTGGAAATAGTTGAGCGTATCCTTTTTGTTCGACGGATAGTTCTCGGCAAACAGTCCCTTTTGTGCCGGCACGCGGTAAAGCTTCCAAACGCGGGCGTACATTTCTTCAGCGCGTTGTTTATAAACAAGGGCTGTGTTTTTTTGCTGCGCGATGCATGGGCTAAACCATGCCGAGAAGGCAGCGGCCGAAAATGCTAAACGCAAATAGTTTTTAAAGTTCATGGTATTAAATATTTACCTGTAATCAGATAGCATAGCTTGCGTGCGCTGCATCCATGCCTGGTCTACACCCTCAAAGCGGGTTTCTACATTGCTGCCATCAAAATTGCAGAAGTGGTAGTAGCCCAAATTGGTGGTGTTACGCAGTTTGGTGTTCATGTAGTCGATATTCTGCTGGGCGTAATCGAGCCAGGCGGTGTTGCCATCGCGCTGGTAAAGTTTTATCATAGCTTGCGAGCCCCATACACACCAGGCCGGGTTTATCCTGCCATCGGCCGTGTTGAATTTGTATACATGGTAGGTGCTTTGCCACAACGTAGTATTCATGGCGCTGCCCAGGTTTTGAGCTTTGGTTACAAAGGTATTATCCGCCATTATTTGCGCGTACAGCAAGAAAGCCTCTACCATAATGGCATTATCGTAAGTGAATTTCTCCATATGTTTCGTACCTGCTCCTGGCCCGTCTATCTTCCAGATGTACAGCCCGGTTGTAGTATCGAGCATATTGGCCAGCATCCAGTTTTTGACCGATACGGCCCAATCGCGGTAAAAAGTTTGCCCGGTAATTTGATACAGCCTCAGGAAAAGCTGCATGGCCAACCCGTTGGTTTGCGTGGGTTTGCTCTCTTTAATGGTGTTCCACCAAAAGCCACCGCCGTATACGGTATCCCACTGGCCGCTGTTCATCAGCCAATTGGCGCAGGCTTTGGCCGCATTCAGGTAATTGGTTTTGGTGGTACCGGTTGTAACGTCGTAAGCATCAAGGTAGGCCACGCCCGAGAGGGCATTATCATCGGTATACTTATCGCCTGCGGCACCTGTACCATTAATGTTTGCGGCGGCATAATAACCGCCTGTCGGACTGGCACCGTTCCACATATTGTTCATCCAGGTAAAGGTGTTGTTCATATAGGGCGCGTAGGCGGTCGCCCCTATTTTTACCATGGCTGCATCGGCATATATCTGGCTGATGTTGTACCACTCGTAGGCCGTGGTAGTTTGTGTAGTGGTATTTACGCGGTAACTGTTGTAGGTGGTTAGCAAATTGCCGTACACAAAATTGTGCGTTTCGTTAGCCTTAATGTAATAGGCCGACGATGTGCTTTGCACCTTGGTTTTCTTCCCCGTGGCCGAAACCGAATCGGTAGTTTGTTTGGCCAATGCGGTCGCCTGGTCTTTTTTACAGGCAGCAAGGTGTACACTTAGGCACAGCAGCAAGCCGGCCGCAAGCAGCTTTTGGTTTTGATAAGTTCTCATAACAGATGTTTATTTGGTTTTAATTGTTTCGTAGTACCAGCGTTCTCATCCTGTCCTCATCCCATTAAAAACGGTTTTTTTATTGTGCCGATGGCGGCGGCGTTTGCGTGCCCCAATTGGTGTTGGGTTGGCTGCCCATTACAAAGCTTAGCTTGCCGCCCTTCATCAGTTCGTCGCGGTAAAGCCAGCAATTGTTTAGTACTGCGCCGTTAAACTCTGCCGACTGTATGTAAGCGTTCTCTTTAGAATTATTTTTTGTTTCGATAGTAAGCGTTTTGCCGTTGCCCAAAGTGATAGTAGCTTTTTCGAATATCGGGCTGCCCAGTTCAATAATAGGGCGCAAATCGGTAAAGCCTTTTACATCGAACAAGCCCAAGGCGTTCATTACATACCACGAGCCTAATTGCCCCTGGTCTTCATCCTGCCCGTAGCCATAGCCGTGGATGGGTTCGGTGCCGTAAAAATCGCTGCCGATGAGCCTTGTCCATTTTTGCGTAAGCCATGGTTTGCCCGAGAAGTTGAACAACCAGCTTATATGCAAATTGGGTTGGTTACCATGGTTGTAGATAGAATTGATACCAGCAAATGCATCTATAGTTTTACCGCCGCCAAAGCCTAATTTCTCCGACACGGTGAAGATGCTATCCAGCCTTTTATTGAAATTATCTTTACCGATAGCTTCGACTAATCCCGCCGGGTTTTGCGGCACATAAAAAGTATACTGCACCGCATTCCCTTCCTGGAAACCCCTCCATGGCTGGTACGGGTCGAATTTTTCTATAAAACTACCGTTGGCGCGCTTAGGCTGCATCAGTTTATTTTGCGGGTTGAGTATTTGCCGCCAGCCGTTAGATAATTTGATCAGTTGGCCGTAGTCGGCAGTTTTACCCATCGCTTTGGCCATTTGTGCAGCGGCAAATGCGCTGTAGCTATACTCCAAAGTATGCGAGCCTGCAAAGTTGGAACCGGTAGAATCGGTCACAAAATCGCGCCCCGTTTGGTCGAAGAAGGGCACGTAGCCATGTTCAACAAAGGCCTTGGTATCTAATTTACCCGAGCCTACCGCGCGGTTCTTGTAACCCAATTCGTTCGCCCTAACCGCCTGGTAGGCCAGGTTAACATCGTAATTACGGATGCCAACGTTATAGGCCCCGGCAACTGCCAAGCCCACAAAGTTGGTACCCACGCCCGATACATATTCGCTGTTGGCAATGCCATCGCCAAACCAGCCCTTGTCCTTATAAAGCTGTAGCTGGGTATTTACAAAGCTGCCATACCACTCGGGGTACGATAGCGACCATAGTTGGGTAATATTCCAAAAACCGCCCCAAATAGCATCGGTATTAATAAATTCGGCCTTCAAATCACTGTTGGTTTGTGCCGGCAATTGGCCGATCAGTCCGCCATGTTTTGGGTAAGCACCGTTCACATCGCTTGCTATGCCCCTACCCAGCAAGGCATGGAAAAGCCCCGTGTAAAACTTGGTTTTATTTTGCAGGCTGGTATCTTGCACCGCTATTTTACCTAATTGTTGCTCCCAGGTTTCCTGCGCGTTCTTACGAGCCTGCTCAAAAGATAAACCTGTTGCTTCTGTAGCAAAATTGGCTTTAGCGTTGGCAACAGAAGTGTACGAGAGGCCTGTTTTTACCTCGATAGTTTCACCCTCGGTAGTTTTATAATTGAGCGATAAGCCTGCCCCTTTGCCTGTTGCCGAGTTACTATTTTCGGTTACTTTATCACTTGTAAAGGCGGTAATGTTTGTCGGCTTTTTGCTCAGCTCGCCATAGAAATACATGGCAACCTTGCCTGCCGGGTCGTATATCTTTACATACTTAGGGTAGGTTATTACATAACCCTCAAAGTGCGTATCGTCGGTCATTTTTACGGAGGCATCAGTAACAATATCGCTTTCGCCCTGCTTGTTGCCTACATCCAGTAAAATATGCACTTGCTCATTAACCGGGAACGTGTAGCGCTGAAAGCCCACCCTTTTGGTAGCGGTAAGTTCGGCAGTGATGCCGTAATCATCCAGCAGCACTTTATAGTAACCCGGCTCTGCCACCTGGTTCTTCCTGTCGAATTTAGAGCGATAGCCGATGTTCGGGCCCTCCAGGTCGCCGGGTTTTGTTTTGAGCGTGCCTGTGGTTGGCATATAGCTTAAGCCGCCCACCTGCCATTCGTGGAAGTGTACAAAACCTTCTATCGAGTTTTGGCGGGTATCGTACCCAACTGCTTCCCATCCCGAGGGGTTACCATAGTGCCCGTTGGTTGATGGAGCCAGTTTGGCCATACCGTATGGCACCGCAGCAGGCGTGTAGAAAAACCAGCGGCTGTGCGCCGTACCAATATTAGGGTCCACGTATCTTAAAACACTTTCGCGTTTCACACTGCAGCCCGCCAATATTGCGGCCACCAAAGCTATCCCTAAACCGAATTTAACTTTCATGTATCTGTATCTTTTTAAGGAGCATCCGCCCCGTATTTTACTTATCGTATTTGGCCATCATAGCCTGTACCCTTTGCATCCATGCCTGGTCTACACCCTCAATCTCGGGCGAGCGGTTGCTGCCGTTAAAAGCTGCAAAAAAGTAGTAAGCGTGCGAATCGGCATTCCGCGTTGCGGTATTCAGGGCGTTAATATTGTTCCGTGCGAAGGTAAGCCACTTTTCGTCTTTATCCTGCTCATACAACCTTATCATGCCCTGCGTACCCCAGCCGCACCAGGCGGGGTTAACGCGCGTTTGGGTTGGGTCGGTGTTAAAAATGTAGCCTTTGTATTGGGCGTTCCATAGCACCGTATTCATGGCGTTGCCAATATCCTGTGCTTTGGCCAAATAGCCTGCGGCATCGTTAACAGCCTTACCATACAGCAGGTAGGCTTCTAACATCACCGCATTATCGTAGGTGAATTTTTCGAAATGTTTTGTGCCCGCGCCGCCGCCATCTATCTTCCAGATGTAGAGGCCGCTTGCAGAATCGTACATGGTGTTGCGTAGCCAGTTATTGGTTTTGGTTGCCCAATCTAAATAAACGGTTTCGCCGGTAATGGTGTAGAGTTTGGCGAATAGTTGCATGGCCACACCGTTAGATTGTGTTGGTTTATCGGGCTTGGCAGTACTCCACCAAAAGCCGCCGCCGTAGGTACCATCCCACAGCCCGCTGTTAATGAGCCAGTCGGCACAGGCCTTTGCTTTGGCCAGGTAGGCGGCTTTGTCAGCCCCTGTAGTAATTTCATAGGCTTCGAGGTAAACCATACCCGTTAAGCCGTTATCGTCCACATATTTATCGCCGCCTGCGCCGGTACCATCAAGCCTTACCGAGGCAAAATACCCTCCGCGCAAGTCGGACTTATCCCAAAAGCCTTCCATAAACTTAAAAGTGTTGTTCATATAAGGCAGTGCTGAGGCGTCGCCGGCGGCCACCAAAGCAGCGTCGGCATATATCTGGCTCACGTTATACCACTCGAAACAGGAATTGGACTGCGAGGTAGTGTTTGCCCGGTAACTAAAATTTGATGTAAGCAGGTTGCTGCTGATAAAACTGCGTGTCTCTTTAGCAAGATTCAGATAATTAACCGTAGTAACGGGCGGATCTACCGGCGGGTTTGTGGTACCGCCGCCCCCACCGTCACCCGGCGTTACTGTTTTTTCCTTTCCGCACGATGCTGCCAACACAGTTGCAACAGCCATTAACCCGAATATTATTTTTTTCATGAGGTACTGATAAGCCTAAATACAGCACCCGCCGCATGGGCGGCGGGGTGCTGCAGCAGGGGAATTATAGAACGGTTACTTTATGTGTATAAGCTGCGGGCTGAAACATCACATCAACCTTAACATTCTTTTTATCGGCCGAAGGGTCGAACTTGTAGGTATTATCCCACTGCGAACCAGTTACCGGCACCAGGTAAAAGTATGATGCCGGTTGGCCTGCCGGGGCTACGTTATTGGCGTTGGTGCTGCCCACGTATTCGTTCCCGGCGGCGGTGTGCATCACAAATTTGTAACGCTCATCGCGCCCCCACGAGAACTGGTAGAACTCTACCGCCACGTTAGGTGCTTCGAACACGCCATTGCCAATGTAGTTAAGCGTACCTATCTCGGTATTGTAGGCCGACATATACAAACCGATGTTGTTGATCTGCATAGATTTGGTGGTGGCCGATGTGAAATCAAAATTCAAACGGTACACCTTCTCGGCACCGCTAACCGTAACCGGGGTATTGCCCTCTTTAATGATGCCATTATCTACATAGTATTTTTTACCGCCATCGCTGTTTTTATCGGTCAGGATGTAATCGCCTGCCTTAAGCGAGGTATAAATTTCAAATACGCCGTCTTCGGTTTTTTTGAGTTTCACCGCTTTGCTCAGATCGGTACCACCTTCGGTAGCCGAGCCGGTTATGTACAGGTCAACGGGGTTCTCAGCAAAACCGGCCGGCCTTTCCATTTGCAGGGTACGCGCTACCGATGCAGGCTTTTTATTAGTGCCTTTTGATGCGATAACCGTCCACTTCAATTTGCCTACGGTTGATGAGGCAATGCCCGCCGCGGCGGCTATTTTATTCAGGTCTTTATGGGTGATGGTTACCTGTGGTTTCACACCGCCGCCATCGCTCATTACTTTAAAGGCAGGTTTGCTAAAGTCGCCGCCATCTTTATCAAAGGCAACTTCATACAATATCAGCCCGCCATCGGCATCTGCCGCAGCATCCCATTTGAACAGCACGGTTGCCGCGCTGGTTGGGTCGAGTTTTACATCGGCATTATCATTAGGCGTGGCCAAAGTGCCCACCGGGGTAAAGTTCAGGTCGAGCGGGTGGTTCTCTTTTTTGCAGGAACTTGCTGCAATTACAGCCAGCAGCACCACACTTGCCAGCTTCATTATCTTCTTCATGTCTTCTATAATTTTTTTATTGGTTTACTTGGTATAGCCCGGGTTTTGCGACAAATTGGTATTTAAGCCCAAGTCATTTGCGGGGATGGCCAATAGGTAATCTCTGCTCGCATTAAACTTGCGCAGCTGTGTGCGGATGTAACCGTTATCGGTACTTTGATCCGATGAAAATTTGGCACCGTGTATGTAACCGTTCATTACTACTTCGGCTGTTTTCCACCTGCGGATGTCATCTGCACGGGTACCTTCCATGGCCAGCTCTACCCTTCTTTCGCGGCGGATGATGTTGGTCATATCGGCACTGCCCGGGTAGTTTAATGCGCCGGGATCGGTAAAGCCGGCCCTTGCACGTAATGCACCAATGGTTTTTGCCCATACGGTAGCGTCCATTTGACCAAGGCTTTGTTTGGCTTCAGCGTAATCCAGCAATATCTCGGCATACCTGATGAGGTGCAGGTTATTGCCCGATACAAAATTAGCAAGCGCGCTTGGGTCGTAATATTTACGCCAGTAATATGCCGTTGCCGATGCTGCCTGCGAGCCTGCATTGTACTCGTCTAAACCCGGCTGAACAGGGTCGGTGCCCGGTTTTATGTAAATAGTTTTGGTGCTATTGTTAGCGTTTACCCATACGTAGCGGTCGTAAACGATGGTTGCAGTAAGGCGCGGGTCGCGGTTTACGTAAGGGTTGGTTTCTACATAGCCCGAACCAGCTTCTTTAATGCCTTTACCGTTCAGCATAATATAATCGTCAACCAGTTCCTGCGTTGGGGCCATGCTGCTCACGCGCCCGCCCACGGTACGGGGTACAAAGTCCCAAAGGTTTTGCCAGGTACGGGTAGTGGGTACATATTGTATGGCCAGAATGCTTTCATTACTGGTTTTGTTAACGTTGGGATCGCTAAACAAAGCACTATAGCTGGTGGCTAATGCGTAGGCGCCGTTGGTACCCTGGTCGTTCATCAGTTTCTCGCAAATGCTAACCACATCGGCCATGCGGTCGCCCTGGTATAATAGCACGCGTGCTTCTAAAGCCAATGCAGCACCTTTGGTAATGCGGCCATTCTCTGATGCGGGGATGGCATCCTTAGATGGCAAGGCAGCAGCGGCGGCCTCCAATTCGGCTACCACAAATTTTATAACATCGGCCTTCGGCGTGCGCGATATGGTTTGCGCCTCCTCGGGTGTAATATCTTTATCTACCAAAGGCACATCGCCATACCATTTAGCCAAATTGAAATGCTCGAAGGCACGGATAAAGCGGGTTTCGGCAACCAAACGGGCTTTGGCAGCGGCAGATAAGGTGGTATTCTTATCAATATTGGCCAGGAAAATATTGCATGATTTGATGGCCGAATAGTACCTGCTCCAATCACCGGCGAACTTGGCGGTTTGGGCAGTAGCATTACCGCTGGCTATCAGGTTCAGGTCGCCCGATGGTGAGTAGGCGTTGTCTGAAAGCGCCTCGGCATCAAAATATAGGCCGCTGCTGTATATCAGGCTATAGTTATTGTAAAGGGCGTTATATACGTTCGCATCAACCTGCCAAAAGGTAAGGTCGGAAAACCGGTCTGTTGGTGCGATATCGAGTTTTTTGCACCCGAATGCTGCCATCATCGCAACAGATACGATCAAAAGCTTTTTAAAAGATCTCATTTCTTTATGTTTTAAATATTATCTGTTTCTTTAGAATGTTACATCAAGCCCGGCACCGTAGAAAACAGGCAGCGGGTATTGCCTTGCACTGTTCGAAGCTGAACCCAGGCCAAGGTTATTGCCAAATTCAGAGGTTTCAGGGTCGATGAATTTCAGTTTGGTAAGCGTTGCCAGGTTTTGGCCGATGAGTGATACCCTCAAGCGCTGTACGCCCAGTTTCTGCGTAACGGCTTTACCGAAGCTATAGCCGATGTTCACGTTCTTCAACCTTGCATATGCTGCATTGTACTTGTACAAGTCAGACCCGGTGCGCCAGTTGTTGGTGTTTGATGGCGAACCTATGTTGGCCAATATGGGGTAACGTGCATTGGGGTTTGTTGGCGACCAAATATCTGTTTGGTGCTCATAAACCGTAGCGCCATAGCCGTAGTGGAATGGTTCAACCAACTCGCCACGCAGGAACTGATCGCGTTTGCCTACGCCTTGTATAAAGAACGACATATCGAAGCCTTTGTAAGCAACACGATAGGTGAAACCGAATGTGTAGCGCGGGAAGGGGTTACCTAAAACAGTTTTATCCTTTTCATCTATAATGCCATCGCCGTTGCGGTCTTTAAATTTCAGGTCGCCGGGTTGTACGCTGTTGCCTGCAATTTTGGGCGAGTTTGTAATATCCTGCTGATTTTGGAAAAAGCCATCGGTTTCGTAACCGTAATATTGCGTAATAGGCTGGCCAACTCGCCTGATCAGTTGGAAAACATCCTGGTTGATAATCGTTTCGGTAGCGGAACCTGTTAATTTCAGCAGGGTGTTTTTGTTATCGGCCACGTTAATGCTGAAGCTTTGGGTAAGGTCTTTACCGCGAAGGTTATAGGTTACCGATGCTTCCCAGCCTTTGTTGCGTACTTTGGCTACGTTATAGTCAGGCGAGCCTGCACCGAATATCAGCGGCACATCGGCACGCGGCGCAAGAATGTTGCTCCTCGTCTCGCGGAAGTAATCGAAACTGGCGGTAAGTTTATCATCAAAGAAACCGGCATCAAAACCAACGTTCAGTTTGGTGGCTTTCTCCCAGGTAATATCGCGGTTAGCAATGTTGGTACCTGCACCGCCTACAATATTGTTACCGAAGCCATAAGCGTTAGGGTAGTTAAAGTAAGTGGTTTGATACTGGTAGTTACCCACATTTTGGTTACCCACCGTACCATATGATGCCCTTAGTTTGAAAGTGCTCAGGGTGTTTTTAACCGATTCCATGAACGATTCGCGGGTTACTATCCAGCCGGCACTTACCGATGGGAAGAAGCTCGACCTGTTACCTGCTGCAAATTTTGAAGATGCATCCTGGCGGAACAAGGCCTCGAACAGGTACTTATCAGCATACGAATAATTTAAACGGCCAAATGCAGATAGTAAACTATAAGCGTTTACCGCTATACTATTGAATGAGTTTTGCGTATCAACAATGGTACCTGTTGTTGGGGTACCCAAAAGCGGGTCGGTTAATGTTTTTTGTAACTGGAAACCATTTTGGCTATAAGTTTCGCTTGATACACCCAGCTGCACTTTAAAGTTGTGCTGGCTGATGGTTTTACCGTATTCGGCGTAAACCTTGGTATTGGTCAGCAACGATTTTGCGTTATTATCGAACACGGTAAGGTCGTTACCATAAACACCCGCAGGCAGGTAGTTCACTTGTGTGCGTCTGAAAAAATTGCCATTATTTTGAATGGTACCGCCAAATTCGCCGGTTAGTTTCAAATCTTTGGTGATGCTTAATTGGCCGTTAAAGGCGCCGAATATCTCATCGTTATCCGCCTGGTTAAAACCGCCTTTTTCTAATACACCATACTCGTTGTATTGTGATGCAACCGGGTTGGTGAGGTAGTTACCGTCAGCGTCCGTCCAGTTGTAATTGTGCGGTACGCGGTTAGCATCGGCAAAAATGTTATTGTCGCCTACGCTGTTGGTTTTATTGCGGGTTTTGGTATAGTTCAGAATAATATTAGTTCTGAAGCGGCCTATCACCGAAGTTTGGTTTAGCCTCAGGTTATATTTTTGGTAACCAAAATCGGCACCCGAACCACCGTTACCTATCAGGTTACTGCCTTGATCCTGGTACCCGGCAGATATGTAGTACGAGTTGGTTTCGCCACCACCGCTGATGCTTACGTTATGCGATTGTTGCGGTGCTTTTTTCAACAAATGCTCCACATCCCAGTTACCATTACCGGCATCTTTTAAAGCCTGTATCTGGTCGGGGGTGTAGGCCGGTGGCAAGCCCGAATTAATGAGCGACTGGTTTTTGTAGTAAGCATTATCCCAGGCATCAACTTTATGCACCAACACCTTAGCATCCTGCAAACCGTAGCTGCCGTTATAGCTTACCGTTGGTTTCGAATTGAATTTACCACCTTTGGTAGTCACCAAAATAACGCCGTTAGCTGCACGCGAACCATAAATGGCCGCCGAACCCGCATCTTTCAGTACCGATACACTGGCAATATCATTAGGATTGATCGTATTCAGGTTACCACCTACTATACCATCAATAACTACGAGTGGCGTATTATCACCCAGCGTACCTACACCGCGAATGTTCACGGTAACGTTGCTGCCCGGGTTTAAGTTAGTTTGCTGGATAATTAAGTTTGGCGATTCGCCCTGCAGCGCCTGGTAGGTGTTCAGCACCGGCTTGCTCTCAATGTTTTTTGAACTGATGGTACCTACAGCACCAGTAACGTTTATCCTTTTTTGGGTGCCGTAACCTACCACTACCACCTCATCTAAACTGGTGTTGGTGGCTTTCAGGCTAATGTTAATTTCGGTTTGGCCCGCAATAGCAACACTCTGGCTCACAAAACCAATGAACGAGAAGCTTAAGCTGCGGTTAGCATAAGCATCGGGTATAGTTAATTTATAACGGCCGTTGGCATCGGTAACGGTACCTACAGTGGTGCCCACAATGCTTACGTTAACACCCGGCAGGGGCTGGTTCTTATCGTCGAGCACCCTACCGGTAACCGTTGCATCAAAAATGTTTTTGGTAAAATACCCGGTTGGCTTTATAGCAGCATTGGCACTACCGGTAAATGCAGCAACGCAAAGCAGGCTGGCCGCAAGCGGGCCACTGCACAGCCGCCATGGTTTTTTTAATTTGGGTAATAATTTAAATCTCATAGTATGGGGTTTTAGTTGGTTTATATTGCATTGTATTTGGTTTATTCGGGTTATTTATGGGTAGATGATCGCTTATAACTTTCCTTCCAGTAGTTTTCTATATCTTCCAGCGAGTGGCCTTTAGTTTCGGGTATTAGCTTGTAGGTTAACCACAAGGCAGGCGAGCAGCACAGGGCAAACAGCCAGAACGTCCAGGCCGAGCCCAGTCCTTCCAGCATCAGTGGCGTTAACTGCCCTACTAAAAAGTTTCCTATCCATAAGGAAAGTGTTGCCAGCGCCATGGCTTTGCCACGAACGGCGTTAGGGAATATTTCGCCCACCACCACCCAGCAAACCGGGCCGAACGAGAAAGCGAAACAGGATATGAAAGCGAGTATAAAAATGAGTATCCATGGACCGGAAGTAACACCCAGCGAAAACAGGGCACCGATGATAATGAGCGACAAAACCGCACCGCCAACGCCCACATAAAGCAGTGGTTTACGGCCCCATTTATCAACAGTGAAAATGGCAACAAAGGTGAACACCACATTTACAAGGCCGATAGTAACCTGCCCGCCCAGAGCGTTATTCAGCGTGAAACCGGCTTGTTCCAAAATCCTTGGCCCATAATAAATCACGGCGTTAATTCCGCAGACCTGCGACAGGAAAGGCAGCAACAAACCTATCCACAAAGCGGTGCGGTAAACGGGTTTAAACAATTCTTTTATGGATGTGCTCTCGCTATCGTCCTGCTCTTTAAAGGCTTTTATTTCGTTAATTGCTGCGGCAGGCCCGTCTATCTTAACAAGTATTTCACGCGCCTTGGCTTCTTCGCCCTTCAGCAACAACCAGCGTGGCGATTCGGGCACCATAAACAGGCTCACTAAAAATATAGCGGCCGGCAATGCACCCAGGCCAAGCATAGCACGCCATACCTCGGCAGAAAAAATAGTGTGCATGCCTTCGCTGGCATAACTATCGGTAACATGGTTGGCTAAATATGCATTAGAGAAATAGGCCAGTACTATGCCCACCGTTAAAGCGAGCTGGTATAATGATACCATCATCCCCCGGTAGCGTGATGGCGAAAACTCGGAGATGTACAGCGGCGATACCATAGAAGCCACGCCGATGCCTAATCCTCCTATCAACCTAAAGATGATAAGTATGGTGAATGAGCCGGAGAACATGCAGCCAATGGCAGATGCCAGGAACAATACAGCCGAAAGGATGAGCACTATTTTACGCCCATACATATCGCTTAACTTGCCCGAAAAACTTACCCCTATAATGCAGCCCAGCAATGCGCAGCTAACAAACCAGCCTTCGCTAACGGCGTTTAAGGCAAAATCGCTTTTCACCAGGCCAACCGTGCCCGAAATAACGGCCGTATCAAACCCGAACAAAAACCCGCCCAGCGCAGCTACCAGGCACACCAGGTAGAGGTAGGTACTGCTTTTTTTAGCAGCAGTATGTGATGCTATTGTTGTTGTAGTTTCCATTACTTTAAAAAGGCTTTAATAACCTTTGCGCGGCCGGCGCCAAGGTTGGTAAGGGTGTATGAGCCGGCTGCCGCGGGCACCACAAAAGTTTCGGCGTAGGCAAAGCGGTGTTTGGTACCGTTAGCTGTTTCCAGCGTTATGGCATCGCCTTCCACCAGCATCAGCACGTGGCATACGTCATTGGTATCTACCGATATTGAATGATCAAACTCCAGGCGGTGCACATCATAAAAATGGTCGGGATGGGTGGGCAGGTGTACCAGTTCTCTGCCTTCGCCTTGTTCAATTACGATTTGTTTGGATATCAATTCCTGTTGAACGCGCTCGCCTTTGCGCTCAAAATCGAGATTGTTAAAGGCGTGTTCGATGTTGATGGGGCGCGGGTTGCCATCAAGGTCCAACCGTACCCAATCGTACATTTTAAAGGTGAAAATGTAGGGCGTTGCGCTTATTTCTAATACCAGGTTGCCAGCACCGGCGCTGTGTACCGTTCCGTTAGGGATAAGGAACAGGTCGTGCTTGTCGGCGGGGTGCGCCTGCACAAATTGCTCAATATCTATCTCCTCCCCTTTTGCCTGGCTTTCTTCCAAAGCATTGCGAAAGGCAGCCGGTTCGATATCCTGCTGGAAACCGAGGTAAACGCGGGCACTATCATCGCAGTCTAAAATGTAATAGGTTTCGTCCTGCGTAATGGTTTCACCGAAGTTTTCCTGTATGTACTTCAGGCGGGGATGGCATTGGATAGAGAGGTTCCCGCCATCGTAAGTGTCCAGAAAGTCGAACCTGATGGGAAACTCATCTCCAAAGCGGTCGGCATGTTTGCCCAATACGTTTTTATTGTTGGCGAACATGAGGGTATCGAACGATACCTCCAGCAAATTACCGTCGCTCTCGAAAACGAGGCCATTCTCGGGCACGATCAATTCGAACGACCAGGCCAGGTTAACTACATCGGTGTTCAGGCCCTTAATGTTTCGCTTCATCCATTGCCCGCCCCATGCACCCGGCTCAAACCAAGGGCGCACACGCAGCACCGACGTACTTAGCTGGCCGAGCCCTTCAGTAAGGCTGCTTTGATGCATCCAGTTAATGGTATCGGGCCATTGCCCGTCGGCCATTACGGCAATTTTATTAAGGATGGCTTTTTTGTGCTCGTTAAGCACTACCCAATCCACAAAGTAAAAGCGCTTATACATCTGGAAAGGCTCGCTCATCTCATCGGCACCCAAATTGGTAATGCTACCTGCCCGCATCCTGAACTGTATCTCATTTTTTGGCACATCTATGTATACCACCGGCACATCCCAGCCCGAAAGCGCAGCACCGGGGCCAATGATGATGTTGATATCGTAATTGCTATCGGCAACCTGCGTGGTAATTGTTTTATCGTAAAAATCAGACAGAGATATAGTTGCCTTAGTTCCCCAAACAGATTCCGTTTCGCCAAGGAAGGGTTGCACCATGGCCTCAATTTCAGCCGCCGGCTTTAACAATTCTTCGGTTCTTATCCAGTTAACGTTCAGCCCGGCGTCCGCAAAGCAATCTTGCAACTGGTGCTGTATGCTTTCATAAAACACGCCGCCATAGCCGTCGATAACAACAGTTTTCTGCGCGATGATGTATTTAGCCAGCGAAGCAAACCCGCTAAATATTTTGCCTCCTCCGAGGGATGCGGCCGGGTAAATATTATAACCGCCATCTGCATCTAAGCCCGCATCTAATTGCGCGGGCATCAGAAATTGCGAGGTTTTGCGCAGAGGGGCATCTGCGGCTGTCAACGGTTTAAGGTCTTTAGTAACAATATTCATTTATTTGTAGTAATGTATGTACATATTAATTGATGCATAAAAAAGCCACGAAGGCTCCATTGCTATTTAAAACTTGAAAATTATAATTGGTTTTTGTTTATAATGTACAAACATATGAACAAAAATAAGAATAGCAAATAATTTGAAATTTATTTTTAACGGGGTGTATTACCTACACTTATAGCTATTTACCCTGTTTTAGGGCTAGTAATGTATATACAAATTGATGTAATGATTTAAAAATACTATCATTGCGTAAGCACAAGCCTGATGAAGTATTCTATAGATCATAAAAGCCCTGTCCCCCTGCATATACAGGCCGAAGAACTTTTACGAAAACTTATTGCCGAAGATGAGTTTCAGAACGGCAAACTATTGCCCAACGAGGTTGAGCTGGCCAAAATATTGGCCATATCGCGCACCACTCTCAGGCAGGCCATTAACAAGCTGGTATATGAGGGTTTGCTGGTTCGTAAAAAACGCACGGGCACTAAAGTTAACCAGGCCACGGTAAGCTCCAAATCAAACAACTGGCTTAGCTTTTCGCAAGAAATGAAGTTGCGGGGCATCAGTATCAAAAATTTTGAGCTGCATGTTACCTGGGTCTATCCCGATGAACTGCTGGCTAACTTTTTTGAAATAAAACCCGACCGCAAAGTACTGAAGATGGAGCGCGTACGCGGTAAACCCGATGGGCCATTTGTATACTTTATATCTTACTTCCACCCGCGCATAGAGTTAACCGGCGACGAGGATTTTAAGCGCCCGCTTTACGAGTTGCTGGAGCTGGAATATTCTACCGTTGCTAACTTATCCAAGGAAGAAATAAGCGCACATGCGGCAGATGAACTGATAGCAGAAAAGCTACGCATTAAAGTTGGCGAACCCGTTTTATTCCGCAAACGCTTTGTATTTGACCAGGGTGAGCGCCCTATGGAATATAACTTAGGCTATTATAAAGCCGATAGCTTTATTTACACGGTAGAAAGCCGCCGATAGTAAGGGCTCTGCAATAAAACAGAGAGGTCAATGTATCAACACATTCGGCCGCCTTTCATTTTGGTTAAGCATTTCCTTGTTTTGGTTATGCCCACTGCGTTAGCAATGCCCACCTTTGGTTATTCATTTTAAACATCATTCTAATGGAAAACCAAACAGCATCAAAAATTAACCAACCCATTGCGCTGGTTACCGGGGCAAACCAGGGCGTAGGCAACCAAATAGCTAAAGAGCTTGCCGCCAATGGCTATACCGTATATGTAGGTTCGCGCAATTTTAGCAACGGCGAAAAAGCTGCTGCCGAAATTGGCGGCAATGCAAAACCCATACAACTGGATGTTACCCAAGCCGACAGCATTAGCGCAGCCGTTGCCAAAATAGAGGCCGAGCATGGCCGATTAGACCTTTTGGTAAACAACGCGGGCATTTCTCACGCAGGCAAACCCGGCCGCACACTGGAAGAAGTAATAGCCGAAGGGCAGGCCACCACCGCCAAGCTTGACGAAGTACGCACCGTGTGGGAAACCAATGTATTTGCGGTAATTGCCGTTACGCAGGCCATGCTGCCATTGCTGCGTAAATCCACAGCAGCACGTATTGTAAATGTTTCGAGCGGGCTGGGTTCACTCACCTGGATATCCGACCCCGAGTGCTGGGCACGCAGTAATTTCGGCGTGGTTTATGCTGCATCAAAAACAGCGCTTAATGCTATAACGCTGGCCTTTGCACTGGAACTGGAGAAAGAAGGCATTAAAGTTAACGCCACCAGCCCGGGCTTTACTGCCACCGCACTGAACAATTTCCAGGGGACAGATACCCTTGAAGTTGGCTCGCGCGAACCTGTACGTGTGGCACTGGAAACTGATGGGCCCACAGGCGCCTTCACCGGACCGGATGGGCCATTACCCTGGTAATAAACACAGCAATTTCATTTTATCCCCTATGGCTACGGCCGCGGGGGATACTTATTACATTTAAAAAATGAAAAGCGAAACACAGAAAGTAGAGAAGCTGGAATCGTTAACGGTAATACACCGTATGCTGGGGTTACCTGGCCCCAACCATCCCTTGATCACTTTTGTAGATGCCACACAGCAACAGGTCGACCTTTGCCGGCTGCCGGCAAATTATGTGCTCACTTTTTACAAAATAACCTTTGTTACCAAATTGGGCGGCAAGGTAAAATACGGGCAAAGCTATTACGATTTCGACGAAGGCAGCCTGATGTTTGCGGCGCCCGGCCAAATCATGGGCGGTGGCATGGAAACTTATGGCGATAACGAAGGCTACTCGCTTATCATCCATCCCGATTTTTTGCAGGGCTTCCCGCTGGCGCAAAAAATAAAACAATACGGCTTTTTCTCCTACGCCAGCAACGAGGCTCTGCACCTGTCGGAGCAGGAACGGTGCACCATTATGGCTATCTATGATATTATCCGCAAAGAGATAAACACCCAGGTAGATGACCTTAGCCAGGAAGTAATTATTGCACAGATAGAGTTACTGTTAAGCTATGCCAAACGCTTCTATAAACGCCAGTTTATTACCCGGCAGGTTGCTAACCACGGCCTGCTTCAGCAACTGGAAGAGTTGCTGAACAATTATTTTGATACCGATCAGCCTATTGACAAAGGCTTACCAACCGTACAGTACCTGGCAGATCAATTGAATTACACCCCCAATTATTTAAGTGATATGCTGCGTTCGCTTACGGGATTGAATGCACAGCAGCATATCCATCAAAAACTTATCGAACGGTCTAAAACGCTCTTGTCTACTACTGCCTTGTCTATCAGCGAGGTGGCTTACCGGTTGGGGTTCGAGCATCCGCAATCGTTCAGCAGGCTGTTTAAAATAAAAACCAAAGCTTCTCCTGCAGAATTTAGGGCGGCGTTTAATTAAGACCCTCAAACAAGTCGCCTTTTACCCGTTGGATGTCGTTTTTACACAGCGCGTAATGCGTATATTCATGCCATATTTGTATCGTCAGCAAAACCTTAAACAACCTGATGCCACAGCATGAAAACAGCGATAAAAAAATTTAGCATCGTAAAACTCGGGGTAGTATTTGCCATGCTTTTGTTAACGTCACTTAGCGTGAATGCGCAGCAAAGCAAACCCATCAAAAGTGGTTATGCGCCGGTTAAAGGCGCTAAAATATACTACGAAGTTTATGGCAAGGGCAGGCCGCTGGTACTCATCCACGGCGCTTTTTACACCATAAAAATGAACTGGGTGGAGCTGATACCTGAGCTATCCAAAACGCACAAGGTTATTGCCCTCGAGATGCAGAGCCACGGGCATTCCCCTTACTCCGACCGTAAGCTGGACATTAACACACTGGCAACAGATGTAACCGATGTGATGGACTACCTCAAAATAGATAGTGCTGATGTTGCCGGCTACAGTATGGGCGGCTCCATAGCTTACCAGGTAGCAGTTAACAGCCCCAAACGTGTTCGCAAATTAGTTATCATTTCGTCTACCTATAAAACCGCCGGCTGGCTGGATGTGGTGAATGGAGCCTTTAAAGATTTTAAGCCTGAGTTTTTTGACAATACGCCTTTACATACCGGCTATAACGCCGCTGCGCCCGACAAAACCAAGTGGCGCAAGTTTTTGGAGCAAATGATGGTATTTGCCGAGGAACCCTTTGATGTGGGGGATGACAATATCGCCAAAATGAAGATGCCCGTGCTGCTCATTTCGGGCGATAACGATGGGTTGGATAAAGTTGAACTGATGAAAACTTATAAGCTATTGGGTGGCGGCATAGCTGCGGACATGGCACCGATGCCAAAATCGCGGTTAGCCATTGTACCCGGCCAAACCCACGTTGGGCTGATGATGCAAACCAAAACCATATTAGGGTATTTGAACGGGTTTTTGAAATAGGGCGGAAGGCTAAAGCTCGGTTGCTAATTTCTTATTTCGTTTCGGTTTTATATGGGCGAAATCCTCTTTACTTGTACAATACTCCAGCAACAGGATAAGCAAAGTGGAGGTAGCAAAATTTATCTTCTGCGTAATGGGCAGTAGGTTCCAGTCGCTTATTCCCCAAAGGTATACGCTGTAGTAAAACATTAACAGACTTATCACGCAAAGGAATTTTAGCCAATGCAGTTTTGTTTTCAGGATGAAAATGGTGATGATCACCAGGCAGGTCCAAAACAGGCTGGTGGATATGATCAGCATCAGGTCGTGCAGGCCGGTGGCAATTAAAAAGGTGGCGAGGATATTAGCCACGCCGCCGATCTGGATAATAACCGCAGCGTTCTTCTCGGGCATTTTCTTAGCCATCCTAACAAAAAACAAAGCATAGGTACAGGGGAACAATATCATAGCGGTATAGGCCCAGTACCTTGCGGGGTTTAATGCACCGTTCAGGGCATGCTCGCCGAAAAGGTTGCATATAAAACTTTCGCCCCAGGTAAAGCCAACGGAATGCGCATTGGCATAAGAGCCGCCGGGATACAGCATAATGGCCTTTATCATGAAGATAAAGGATATAATTACCCCTAATAACACTGCATGTTTCCTGATCAATTGCATAACGTATAGGTTGATAAGCCCTAATGAGATTACCGGCCTGCCCTTTTGTTACAAATTACCCCTGCATTACCACAATGCGGTTCGGCAGAAAGCGGGCTTTTTGTAATTTAGCCCCAAGCAAAAGCATCGCCCATGAAAACACTTGCCGAATTTAAAGCCTCGTTAACCGAAGCGCAGCCACCCCACCAATTAAGTGTACAATTAAAAAGCCTTTGGTACGATGGTAAAGGCGATTGGCATAAAGCCCACGCCGAGGTTGACCAACTAAACGATGCCACAGCGGCCTGGGTACACGCCTACCTGCACCGCAAAGAAGGCGACATTTGGAACGCCGACTATTGGTACCGCCGCGCCGGGCAGAAGCGGCCTAATGTATCGTTGGATGAGGAATGGGAGGCGTTGGTTGAAGAGTTAGTTTAAGCCTAACTTCACTGCAAAGAAAAAAGTAGTTCCCTCGCCAAGATCAGATTCCACCCAGATGCGCCCGTTGTGTCGTTCGAGGATGCGTTTTACTATGGTGAGGCCCATGCCTACGCCTTCGTACTGGCTGCTGCTGTTGTGCAGGCGGCTGAATATGTCGAATATCTTTTTGTGGTTCTCTTTGGCTATACCTATCCCGTTGTCGCTTACAGTGAATACCTGCTCGCCATCTTTCTGAAAGCTGCGCACGGTTAGCTCGGGCTTTTTATCGCCCCGGTATTTAATGCCGTTCCCCATCAGGTTTTGGAAAAGCTGCACCATTTGCACGTAGTTGGCCTCTATGGTTGCCATAGGCTCAATGGTAACCACCGCACCACATTCGTTCACCTTGTTTTGCAGGTTTTGCAGGGCCTCTTCGGCAGCCTTGGTCATATCCACGGGTACAAAAGCGTCCGACTGCGAATCCATTACGGTGTATTGGTATATGCCCTCGATGGTATTGGTCATGTTGTGCGATACCTCGGTAAGCATGCCCATGGTTTCCTGTAGTTCTTCCGACAGGTCTTCGCCAAGCATTTGCAGGGTATCTATCAATAATATGGCAGATGCAATGGGCGAGCGCAGGTCATGAGCTATAATATGCGCAAAACGCTCCAGGTCCTGGTTCTTCAGGCGCAGCATTTCTACCAGGCCGCTGTTGTAGCTTTCCAGCTTTTCATAATTCAGTACCGACCGTATGATACTGGGCAGCAGCAGCATGTGCTCGCCCATATTCTTATCTTTGATCAGGTAGTCGGCAGCGCCGGCCCGCATTAGTTCCACTGCGGTTTTCTCTACTCCCTGCCCGGTAGCAATTACGATAGGAATATCTGCCCCCGCGGCAATCGCTATCGAATCGAAAGCATTACCATCTGGTAAGTTAAAATCGGATACTACCAGGTCGTAGTCTTTTTTCTCTATTTGCTCACGAAGCTCGCCAATACTGGTTACTATATCGCACTCGTACTGTGGGTTAAGCCTGATGAATTTACGTTTGATGAAGGTAATATCTATCTCCTCGTCTTCGAGGAACAGGATTTTGTTTTGCCCGCCAAGGGCAAATTGTTCGTTGAAAAGTTGCGTAATAACACCGGGCAACTCTTTTAAGTGGCTGCCATCAGGGGTTTTCACCAATTCTCTGATAACCTTGTTTTTGAACGATTGCGCTTGTGGCTCGCGCAATACCAGAAACGGTATTTTGGTAAGCTCGAGGAAAGGCATTATGTAGGTGTAAAATGCCCTGTTAACGGCAGCATCATTCACAATTATAAAATCGCAATTATGAAGCTTTACGGCCTTTTCAAAATCTTCGCGGCTTTCGCAGAAGGTTATTTGGGGTTGCTGAAATGCGGCGTTCAGCTCGTTGCTAATGAGAATTTGTTCGTTTTGATCGGCAATTATGGCAATTCTCAAATCATTGATCATATCTGAAAAAAGTATCGGTAATAAAATAACGGGCGCTACTTTTGCGAAGGTGCGGGTGGCTGATTCAGCATTAGCCAATACAGACCCACTTGTTTCACAGCTTCGGCGAAATTGGCAAAATCGATAGGTTTTACAATGTAGCTGTTCACGCCGAGCTCGTAGGCTTTTTTAATATCTACATCTTCTTTTGATGATGTCATCATAATAACCGGGGTAGACCTTAGCCCTTCTGATGACCTTATCTGTTCCAAAACTTCAAGCCCATTCACGCGGGGAAGTTTCAAGTCGAGTAGTATTAGTTTGGGTACGGCTTGCAAAACCTTCTCCGGGCCAGTACCAAAAAGGTAATCTAAGGCATACTGGCCATCTTCCAGCCACTTAATATCGTTTATAAGATTATATTTTTTTAATGCGCGAATGGTGAGCGTTGCATCCTCTTCGCGGTCTTCTACTAATAATACTTCAGGATATTCTTTTATCGTCATGGTAAATGAAAATTATTACTACCTGTTTACTCGAAAAATGTTTGCTTATGCTTTGGGCAGGCTAAAGCTGAAAGTAGCGCCTTTGCCCAGTTCACCCTCGGCGCTTACGGTACCACCATGGCGTTCTATCACCTTTTTTACGATGCTTAAGCCGATGCCGGTGCCTTCAAAATCGCGATCATTATGCAGGCGCGAGAATATCTTGAACAATTTGTTCTTGTACTTCTCGTCAAAACCGGCACCATTATCCTTTACCGAATAAGTAGTGCTGTCGCCATTATCGGTAGAGCTTACTATGATATGCGTTTCGGATGTATTGCGCGAATATTTAAGGGCGTTGGATACAAAGTTGGTAACTACTTGCGCTATCATGGCCTGGTCGCCAAAGGATGGTGCCAATTCGCCAAGTTCAAAAACGACCTTGTGCCCGGCGGGCTCCTGCCTGATCAATTCGTCATAAACGTTCCTGAAGATGGCTTTCATATCCAGCTCGGTATTGATCTTCTCGGCGCGGCTCAGTTTAGAGAACGATAGGATATCATCTATCAGCGTACCCATGCGCAGGGCATTAACTACGATGGTATTCAAGGTTTTTTGGCCATCTGCATCCAGCTTATCCGAATAGTCTTCGATCATGATATTGCTAAAGCCGGCTATGGCGCGCAGAGGTGCCCTTAAATCGTGGCTTACAGAATAGGAGAAAGCCTCCAACTCTTCGTTGGCATGGCGTAGCGCCTCGGTACGTTCGGCAACCAGTTTTTCCAGGTGATTGCGGTGTTCCAGTATCTCGGCACGGTTGCGGCGATTCTCAATGGCCAGGTTGGCAAAACGGGCGCCATAAGCTATACGCTCCAGGTCAACCGGTTCAGGCGTGCGGGGTTCGCGATGATAGATGGCAAAAGTACCCACCATTTCGCCTTTGCTTGATAAAATGGGCTGCGACCAGCACGACTGCACACCTGCTTTAAAAGCCAACTCCTTAAAGGCGGCCCAATAAGGGTGTGTGCCAATATCGTCAACCGTTACCAATTGTTTAGAGAAAGCTGCGGTGCCGCAGGAACCTATGCCCTCGCCTACCGATATACCATCAATGGCATCGTTGTAGAACTTAGGCATACCGGGCCCCACGCCCGAGCCTAATGTATTGGTCTCCTTATCGTAAAGTAATATGGTACAAATAGAACCGGTATCTTCTTCCTGTATCGATTCTACGATAGAATGCATAATCGTGAAGATGTCGATATCGCCCGCCAGTTGCTCCAATATATGGGCCCTGTTGCGTTCGCGAACTCGCAGGAGGTCGCGCTCGGTGTTGTCAGTTTGGTGTTGCTCCCCAGCCTGCCATAATTTATCATGAGCAGAGAGGGTAGATGTGCTCTCGGTGGTTCTCATAGGGTAAAGATGTTATCACGAAAATAAAGCACCGGCTTTTTTCCCGCAAAACAAACCTCACCACTTATAGGAATAACAACCAGACTATGGGCCTACCATTCGGCCAAACTACCGTCTTCCAACCGCCAAACAGGGTTTGCCCAATTGTGACCAACCTTCTGCGCTTCTTTCAGGGCATCTTCGTTTATCTCCACACCTAAGCCCGGCTTAGTGAACAGGTCAATGTAGCCATCGGTTATTTTGAATATCTCCGGGTTAGCCACATAATCCAGCAGGTCGAAACCCTGGTTGTAGTGTATGCCTATGCTGT
The DNA here is from genome assembly GCF_002013915.1 of Mucilaginibacter pedocola. Classification (GTDB taxonomy): domain Bacteria; phylum Bacteroidota; class Bacteroidia; order Sphingobacteriales; family Sphingobacteriaceae; genus Mucilaginibacter; species Mucilaginibacter pedocola. The sequence goes on along the minus strand of NZ_MBTF01000035.1, from coordinate 280,180 downwards.
TCTCTTGTATAATAGCGTTAGGGCAGGCAAAATCAATATGCAAGGCTGATGCCAGCGAGATGGGGCCAAGCGGGCAATGGGGTGCAATGGTAACATCATACGCCTCGGCCATAGCAGCTATCCTGAATACTTCGGAGATACCGCCGGCATGGCTCAGGTCGGGCTGAATGATATCTACGTGCCCATCGTGCAGTAAATTCTTAAAATCCCAGCGCGAGAACATGCGCTCGCCGGTAGCAATAGGGATGCTGGTATAGGCCGCTATCTGTTTAAGCGCCTCGTTATTTTCGCTTAGCACCGGCTCTTCAATAAACATCGGGTTGTAAGGCTCCAATTCGTCTATCAGGCGGCGCACCATGCCTTTGTGCACGCGTCCATGAAAATCCAGGCCCACTTCCAGCGTATCGCCAAACTCATCGCGCAGTTTGCGGATGTTCTCGGCAACTTTCTTTATCTCCGTTTGGGCAGATATCCATTCCATGGGGCCGGTGGCGTTCATTTTAACAGCTTTGAAGCCCGCATCCATTTTATCTTTTGCCTGCTGTAGTACTACCTCGGGGTTGTCGCCGCCTATCCAGCAGTACATCTTCATTTTATCGCGCACGGCGCCGCCCAGCAACTGGTAAACAGGCACGTTCAGGGCTTTTCCTTTGATATCCCAAAGCGCCTGGTCTATCCCCGCAATGGCACTCATGAGTATGGGGCCGCCGCGGTAAAAGCCGGCGCGGTAAAGCACCTGCCAAATATCCTGTATACGATGCGCCGACTGCCCGATCAGGTATTGCTCCATTTCCTTTACGCAGGCAGCAACGGTATCGGCCTTACCCTCTACAATGGGTTCGCCCCAACCAATGATGCCCTCTTTAGTAGTTATTTTAAGGAACAGCCAGCGCGGTGGCACCTTAAACAGTTCGATACGTTCGATGATCAGTTGATCTTGCATACAGCAGCGTTATTTTATTTTACTGAAAAGCTTTTCTACATTTTGTTTTACCACCTCGGGCGAGCCGTTCACCACAGAGCCGCCCACGCCAATGCCCACCGCACCTGCGGCCAGCCACTCGGCAGCATTGGCAGCGCCAATACCGCCCACGGCTAAAAATTTGGTGCCCTTGTAAGGACCAAGCAGGGCCTTAAAATAATCAAGCCCCATGGGCCCCGCGGGGAATATTTTGATAAAATCGGCACCGTTGTTTATACCCACCGCAATATCAGTTGGGGTGATGGCCCCCATTAGGGTAACCACTTCGGCTGCTTTGGCTTCGGCAATTACATCGGGGTTCATGTTGGGCGTTACCAAAAATTGTGCGCCTGCGGCTATGGCCTGTTTGGCCAGTTCGGGGTTAATAATGGTACCCGCACCCACCATTACATCGGGATGGGTTTGCCTTGCCCGGGTAATATGCTTACAAAAATCGGGCGTGTTAGAGGTAATTTCCAGCGCCGTAATACCCGCAGCTACAAGGCTGTCAATGGTTGCGCCAACGCTTTCGCTGTCATCGGTGCGGATAATGGCCACAACCTTCGCTGCTTCTATATTTTTTATAATAATGTCTTTCATCTGATCACATGCCCGGAGGTGTTCCCCTCCATTATTGCTATAATTTCCTGTTCGGTGCTGGTGTGCTGGTCTCCGTAAATGGTATGTTTCAGGGCGAATGCCGCGCCGGCAAAGGCTACGCATTTTTCGTCGCTCCAGCCATGGGCAAGCCCGTGCAGCATACCCGCGGCAAAAGCATCGCCGGTGCCAAACCTATCGGCAATATCAACCGTGTAATTGGCAGAATGGTAAACCTTGCCGTTATTGAGGTATACCGCGCCCAATTTATTTTGCGATGCCGATGTATGCTCGCGGATGGTAAACGCTACCTGTTTTAAACCGAAGGTTTCTGCAGCTACCTGTAGCCCATGTTCTGCTTGTTTTTCCTCGTTGCTGCCATTTATCTGCACATCGTAAACATCCAGCAGGCTGCCTGCATTACCAAGCAAAAGGTCCGTATGTGCCAGTATCTCATCGAATATTACGCGGGCATCTGCCCTATCGTTCCATAAAGTGCGGCGGTAGTTAAAATCGAAGGCAACCTTTACATTCATTCGTTTGGCTTCTTTCACCATCGCGATAGCTTCGGCAGCGCAATTGGCAGAAACAGCGGGGGTAATACCCGAAACGAACAGCCATGATTTGCCCTTCAGTATCTCCGCCCAGTTAAATTCACCGGGCGCTATCTCACTGAAGGCAGAATGCTTGCGGTCGTAAACCACCCGCGAGGGGCGGATAGAGGCGCCCAGCTCTATAAAGTAGGTACCCAAGCGCTCACCGCCGCGGCTGATAAGCGAAGTATCGATACCATAGCTACGAAGCGACCTGATAGCACCATCGCCAAGCGGGTTATCGGGCAGTTTGGTTACAAATTGCACCGCATTACCCAGCACGGCAAGCGAACTGGCCACGTTAGATTCGGACCCGGCGTAGTTTACACCAAACGCCGAACTCCCGGCAAGTTTATCGCCGCTCAGCGCCGGCGTAAGCCTAAGCATCAGTTCGCCAAAGGTTAATATACTCATTGTTAAAATTGGGCCTTCCCGGTTTATTTTACCGAAAGTATAAATATAGTTATAACTACAAGGCCAGTATTTGATTTTTGATACGTTTAAACTATATAATGATAGTTTTTATACGCCCGATAGCAGCCCACCATCTACATAGAGCATCTGCCCGTTAACGTAATCGCTCGCTTTTGATGACAGGAATATCAGCGCCCCAACCAACTCATCCGTTTCGCCCCAACGGCCGGCGGGAGCGCGTTTGCAAACCCAATCATTAAAGTCGGTGTTCTCATAAAGGGGTTTGGTCATGTCGGTTTTAAAGTAGCCGGGGCCAATACCGTTCACCTGTATGTTGTGTTTGGCCCACTCCACAGCCATGCCTTTGGTGAGCATCTTAAGCCCTCCTTTTGATGCCGCATAAGGTGTAATAGAAGGCCGCCCGAGTTCCGACTGCAGCGAACCGATATTAATAATTTTACCGCTTCGGCGGGCTATCATTTTACCTACCACCGCTTTAGAAACTATAAAGGCGCTGGTTAAATTGGAAGCGATTATTCTATCCCAATCCGACTCGTCAAAATCTTCCAGCGGGGCACGCACCGTGATGCCGGCATTGTTTACCAATATATCGATATCGCCTATTTTGCTGCTGATATCAGCCACTGCGGCATTCACCGCCGCAGAATCGGCAATATCAAAATCGTAACCGTAAACCTCGTAACCATCCTCGGTAAATTGTTTTACCTGCGCATCAAGCTTTTGGCGGTTGCGGCCGTTCAAAATAACACGGGCACCATGTTGGCACAAACCTTTGGCAAAAGCCGAACCCAGCCCCCCCGATGAACCGGTGACCAATGCCACTTTTCCTTTGATATCAAATAAATCGCTTTGAAACATTTTTGAGGGAATTACATGTAAGTGCCACCATTTATGCTGATGGTTTGCCCGGTGATGTACGATGCTGCATCTGAGGCTAAAAACACAATGGTGTTGGCCACTTCTGCCGATGTACCCAAACGCCCCATGGGGATGTTATTCATCAGGAAATCCATTTGGTGGGCCGGCACGCCATCCTGCATGCTGGTATCAATAATACCCGGGGCAACAGCATTTACACGCACGCCATTGGGTGCCCCCAATTTGGCCAGCGATTTGGTGAGGCATTCTACCGCCGCTTTACTTGCCGCGTAATGCGCCCCGGCTATCAGTCCGCCCACTTTGCCTGCTACCGATGCCAGGCTAACTATAGCACCGTTCTTGCGCGCTATCATGCCATCAATAACTTTTTGGGTGAGCAGAAATACCGAGGTTAAGTTGATATCCATCAGCCGCTCCCACTCGGCTTTGCTTATTTGCAGCGCCGGGGTACGCAGGTAGATGCCGGCGTTGTTCACCAACACATCTATTCGGCCTTCTTTTTCGGTGATGTGGTTTACCAGCGTTTCGATAAAAACTTCGTCGGTAAGGTCGCCCTGCACATAGTTATCTTCCCGCCGGGCGGCTATATCGGTGCCGTATACACTGGCACCCAGTTCTTTAAATTCGGTAACTAAGGCCGAGCCAATACCACCGGCCGAGCCGGTAACCAGTACCACTTTATCTTGTAGGTTTAAATTCATTTTTCAGTATGTAGAAATTATTGTTTGTCCAGTTTGTAAAAACGCACTGCGTTGGCGTTATAAATTTTGTAGCGGTCGTCATGGCTCAGACCCGCCAGCAACTCATCCGCGGTTTCTTTCCACCGTTTATAGGTTGATGCCTGCCGCACCACGGGCCAATCGCCGCCGAATATCAGCCTGTCGGGGCCGAAATGTTTAAGTACAGCATCAACATATGGCTTTAGTTGAGCGGCGGTCCAGTTCTCAAAGTCTGCTTCGGTAACCAGGCCCGATAATTTGCAATCCACATTGGAGAATTGGGCAAGGATTTCAATGTCCTTTTCCCATTGCATAAAATCCCAGTTCCTGATATCAGGCTTGCCAAAATGGTCGAGCATAAAGGCAACGTTAGGGCATTGGCGTACCAGCTCGATAACTTTGGGCAATTGGTGATGCGCCACACAGATATCAAAGCTCCAGTTATAGGCCGGCAGTAGCTGCACGCCCTGCACAAAACCGGGGCGCAGGCAAAAGTCCGCATCCGCCTCAAATTGAATTATGCGGCGTATGCCTTTGATGAGCGGGTTTTGTGCCATCCTGTCCAGCACCTGTTTTGCCCCCTCGCCAAGTTCGAGCGGCGCCCAGGGGATTATGCCCTGTATGCGTTTATCCTGTTTAGCTATCCCGGTAACCCAGGCGGCCTCTTGCTCGCATTGGGAGGGTTCGCATTCGCACTGTACAAAAACCATCCGTTCTATTTCAATGCCCTCGGTTTGTTGGTTGTAATCGGCTATCAAATGGGCTGTGTTCAGCATGGGCACGTCATCCAGCCAGGGGTAGCGCAGCAATTGCGGGTCCCAAAGGTGCAGGTGGGCATCAACAACAGGTATATTTTGCATCATTAAATGAGTTTAAAGGCTGCCGGCAAAAGATGATGTTTCGCCAAGGCCTTCGCCGCCCATGGTGAGGTAGCCACCATCAATGAACAGGTCGGCACCGGTAATAAAGCTGGCCTCATCGCTCAATAAAAAGGCTACCGGACCGGCACACTCTTCGGCCTCGCCCAGGCGGCGCAGCAAGTGGTATTTACCCCATACCGGCTCCCATTTATCGCGCCCTCCAATAGCGGCCTTCTCTACTTCTTTGGTCCATATCCAGGCGGGACTAACCGCATTTACGCGGATCTTTGGTGCAAGGTCCATGGCCATGCATTTGGTAAGCTGGGTAACGGCTCCCTTGGCCGAATTATAGGTCCAGCGGTAGGGCTGGGCTATGTGTGCCGATATACTGGATAGGTTCACTATGGCGCCGCCGCCTGCATCAACCATGTGCGGATAGGCATATTTGGCCATAGTGCCATAAGCCACGGGGCCGGCGTGCATTACCCTATCCCAATCGGCACGGGTAACATCAGGGCCTTTAGATACAAAGGAAAAAGCATTATTCACCAAAAAATGCAGGCTGCCCCATTTGGCTACCGCGGCATCAACTACCGCTTTGCAAAAGGCTTCTTCGGCCATATCGCCTTTAATAAATTGCACCGAATACCCTTTCTCTGCAAGCTCTTTTTCTGTATCAAAGCCGCCATCGCTAAGGCCGGTAAATGTTACCGAAACCCCTTCGGCACACAGGCGCTCTACGCATGCCTTCCCAATACCCGACGAGCCGCCGGTAACGATAGCAACTTTTCCTGCTAATCCTTTCATGTTGTTTTTTGTAGTTTATATGCGGGGCAACGGCCCTTTGTGGTTGTATTGCCGGTTATCGCCCAAGCTTAGAATACTGTATTTTATTCCGCTTTACCATGACAAAACCGTTCACCAAAAGTGATGGAATTTGCAGGCGGGAGATGATACGTTTTTAGCCAGTAATAGAACAATGTTGACTTTTGTTGAAGGGTGTTATTGTGGTGATAAAACAACAAAGCCGCACCTGTTGGTGGCAGGTGCGGCTTGTGCGGAAGGTCTAGGAAGAATCACTTTGTTGTTGTCTGCCTGCCCATAAAAAACTTGTCAGCCAATACCCCTATCAGTATCACTATCCCCATCACCGCAAAATTGAGCGAACTGGGTATGCCCAACAGGTTTACCAGGTTCTGTATCACCTGCAGCATGGCCGCACCAATAATGATGCCCGCAATAGAACCCTCGCCGCCTTTTAAGGAGCAACCGCCCAATACCGCTGCGGCTATACCATACAATTCATAAAAATTACCGTGCGACGATGGGGCAATTGCATTGGTATAAAAGGCCAGCAATATGCCCGAAATACCTGTAAGCAAACCCGAAATAACATAAGTAAGCAACACCATGCGGTTGGTGTTTATGCCCGAGAAAAAGGCAGCTTCTTCGTTACGGCCAATGGCAAAAATATAACGCCCGTAAACCGACCTATGCAAAAATATGCCTGCTATAACGGCAATGAGTATCATCAACAAAAAGGGCACCGGCACGCCCAGCAAATTGCCGGCCGCTAAATACTGCACTCCTGCAAAACCTTCGCCATCGCCAAAGCCCATGGTTACATCGTTGGAGATGAAACGGGCTATCCCACGGTAAAAAAGCAAGCCGCAAAGTGTTACAATAAATGCCTGAATTTTGTATTTGGCTATCAGCGTTCCCTGGAACCAGCCGATAAGCAGGCTTAAGGCTATCACCGCCAATATGGCCAGCGGCCAGGCCACATGATGGGTAACCAGCAACATACTGAGTATTACCCCCACCAATGAGAACACCGAACCCACGGCAAGGTCTATCCCCCTGCCAATAATAACAATACCACTACCGATGCTAAAAATACCGAATATGCCGATGAGCCGCGTAGTATTCTTCAGGTTGGCGGCGCCTAAAAAGTTGGGGTTGCCTATCGACACCAGCACGCACAACACCACAAAAATTATAAATATCCCTCGTTCCTTCTTCATATTGCTTTAGTACTACAGCCCCACCGCGTGGCGCATAATATTTTCTTCTGTAAAATCGGCAGGCATCAACTCGCCCGAAATCTTGCCCTCGTGCATCACCAAAATGCGGTGGCTGATGTTGATGATCTCTTCCATATCCGAACTCACTACCAGTATCATTACCCCCTGCTTGGCCAGGTTGCGCATAATGGCGTATATCTCGGCCTTGGCGCCAATATCTACGCCACGGGTAGGTTCATCAAATATCAGCAGGCTGGGGCTGCGCGATAACCACTTGCCAATGGCCACCTTTTGCTGGTTACCACCGCTCAAGTTCTTCAACAAGGTGGTTAAGCCCGGTGCTCTTACGTTCAGTTCTTTGGCCACCTTTGCAGTAGCCTCATTCTCTTTCTTGTTGCTGATGATTCCGCCCGATGAATTGGGGCCAAGGTTGGGCAGCGTGGTATTTTGAACGATATCCATCGATACGATGATCCCCTGGCTGCGCCGGTCTTCGGGCACTAAAAAAATCCCGCTGGCTATGGCATCGTCGGGGGTGTTGATACGTTTATCCGCGCCATTAAGGCGCAGGTACCCGCCGGCGGGTTTGTGTATACCGAAAAAGGTATTCACCAGTTCTGTACGGCCCGCACCTACCAGGCCCGATATACCCAGTATCTCCCCGCCAACCAATCGAAGGTTTATTTTGTTGCCGGGGTAGCGGTAAGTGCTTATATCTATGGCCTCAAAAGAATACTCGGGTTTGTAAGCCCACCCCTCCTGCTCGGCCTTGAAAATATCGCGGCCTATCATCAGCTTCACCAAATTATCGTGGTTGATATCCTCGCGTGCCAATTCGCCGGAATTTTTGCCATCCTTTAGTACAATGGCACGGTCGGCTATTTGGGTAACTTCGTTCAGCCGATGCGATATGTATACTACCGATATGCCCTTTGCTTTCAGGCCGCTTATAATGCCGAAAAGCAGTTCGGTTTCTTTTAAAGTGAGGCTGGAGGTAGGCTCATCCATAATGATCACCCGCGCATTTTGCGAGAGTGCCTTGATGATCTCGATGAGTTGCTGCTCAGCTATCGAGAGTTTGCTCACGCTGGTTTGGGGCGATATCTTCAGCCCGAACAATTTCAAAAGTTCAGCAGCATCGGCATACATCTTTTGCTTGTCTACCAGTTTGAAGCGCCCCGTTGGTTCGCGCCCTAAAAAGATGTTGCCCGCCACATCAAGGTTGTCCAGCAGGTTCAGTTCCTGATGAATGAGGATGATGCCCAATTGCTGCGCCGTTTTTACCGAATCGATAGTTTGTTTAACACCATCAATATCTATCTCGCCGCCGGTGGGTATATGGATACCGCTGAGAATCTTCATCAGGGTAGATTTCCCGGCACCGTTCTCGCCCAACAGGGCCAGCACCTCGCCCGGACGAATATCGATATTCACATCATCCAGAGCCCTGAACGCTCCGAAAGCTTTGCTGATGCCCTTCATCCGGATGAAAGGGCCCGGCGTTCCACTCACAATATCTGCAGACATATAATTTTCAGATAGCAGGAATTACTTGGCCCTGATGGCTTTCATTTTAGCAATAAAACCCTCCACATTATCGTGGTTGATGATGGTTGCCGGGATGATCACCTCGCCCGGCGCCGACTTTTTATCACCAGAGATATACTTGGCCAACAGCTTTACCGACTGGTAACCGAACTCGTAAGGCTGTTGCACCACAGTGCCTACTATCTCGCCTTTTTGCACACCTTGCAAAGTCTCCTGCTCTTCATCAAAGCATACAATTTTTACACTCGCCAATTTGCCCGATTCTTTTACGGCATTGAGTATGGCGGGGCCATTATAACTCCATAGGCCTACAAAGCAGCCCACCTCGGGGTTTGATACCAGCACATCGTTCACATTGGCCTTGGCACGTACGCGGTCTATGTTATCGGTTTTAATGCCTACAATGGTAATGCCCGAGTCTTTCAGTTCTTCCTCCAGCCCGGTTATTCTTTCTTTGGCATTTTGCGCATCGGCCTTGCCTACAAATAACATCACCTTGCCGCCTTTGGGCAGGGCGGTTTTTATTAACTGGCCCGCCGCTTTACCTGCCTGTATGTTGCTGGTGCCCAAATAGCACAGGCGTTTGCTGCCGGGGATATCGCTATCGGTAATAACCACTGGGACTTGCTCGGCAGTAGCATCAATAAATGGTTTCTGGTTAATAGGATCCAAGGGGGCAATGGCTATGCCGCTTACGCCGTTCACCAGCAGATCGTCTACCACGCGCTTTTGTTCTTCGGTGGCGCCATCTGTAGTGTATTTAAATATCACGTTATAGCCTGGCAGTTCTTTGGCGGCCTGGTTGGTGCCTTTTTCGGCAAGGGTCCAAAAATCGGTTGCGGCGCCTGCTATAAAGGCAATGGTAGGTTTATCGTTTCGTTTGCAGCCGAAGTTGAGCAGCGCTGCAAGCAGGATGATCTTCGCAGATAGTTTCATATGATAGTTTGGGATATGGGTAAGCGGCACACAAAAATGCCGCAATTAGCGTACATTATTAATACTCCTTTAGCCGGTTATGGTACTTATTTGACTGGTTTTACCTGTAATTCCGGCGTTCAATTAACGGGGACAGCAACAGCAGCGCGGTCAACTGTACCACTTACAACGCCAAAACTGTACTCATCCTCCAGGTATCGCTGCACCTCTCGCAAACCGTTGCAAAGGGCATCGGCACGGCAGGCCGCTTTAAATTCATCCGTTGGATCGGGGTGAACCGCCACGCAGGCAATACCGGCATTAGTGGCCGAATCTACTCCCGTAAGCGTATCTTCTATTACGATGCATTCTTCTTTGGTAAGGCCCAGTTTTTCTACCGCTTTTAAATATGGTTCGGGATGGGGCTTTGCGTTAGATACATCATCGCGTGTAATGATGAGGCCGAAATAACCCATGAGGTTCGCGCGCTCCAGTATAACGGCAACCTCATCGGCCGAACTTGATGTTACCAGTACCAACTGCACACCCAACGCGTTAAAATGGTTGATGATACCCAAAGCATAAGGCATGTGCACGATATCATCGGTACGGAAGGTTTCCAGCATCAGTTCTTCGCGCTTGGCGATCATATCCTTTAGCGAAATATCGAGTGAGAATTCATCGATAAGCCGTTGGGCGTTGATAGCTAATGCCACGCCGGAATACGATGCCATGTAAACATCGTGCGGCAGGTTGTGGCCGAAAAGGGTCACCAAAGCATTCCAGCAACGGTAATGGCTGTTCTCCGAATCAATTAAAGTGCCATCCAAATCGAACAAAAGTGCTTTGGCTGTTTTCATCTGTAGTTTAATAGGGCTTGCTGTAAAGCAATTCAGGTTTATTATTGCCGCTGAAAAGGGCATCTGTTTATAGACGCAAATTGCCTATTTATGCCGATGACCGCACTAACCATATTGACGAAAACTTGTACCCTATTGACCATTTTAGGCAAGGGCCTAGTGCGCCTTTTTCACCGTGAAATGGCGCTGATACTCCATTGGTGTTTCGCCTTTTATGGTTTTGAATTTGCGGTTGAAGTACGACACATTATTAAAGCCCGACTCCACGCTTACCTGCGATATACCCATACTATTGGTTTGCAGCAATTTGCAGGCATAGCCGATACGCAGATCCACCATAAACTCAGATAAGGTTTTGCGGGTGAACTTTTTAAAGTAACGGCAAAAGGCCGAGGGCGATAAATAAGCTATCGAGGCTACCTCATCCAGCGAGAGGTCGCGTTTAAAGTTGGCGAGGATATAATCGTATACCTTGCTCATGCGGGTGGAGTCGTCCAGGTCGAGGTCGTGGATAAAGCCGGGGCTTGATAACACGTTGTAGTCTTTGGAAAGGGAAAGATCTTGCAGGATGCCTAACAAGCCTATCAGCGTTTCGGCGGAGCCAAGGCCTACCAGGTTGCCTATCTGTTTGATCATTTTCTGCCGGGTTTCGCCGGTGAAAACAATGCCCTGGCTGGAACGCTGCAATAGTTCTTTTATGCTCTTAAAAGGTTTCCGCTCGAAAAAGCCGGGGCCGAGGAAATTCTCGTGGAATTGTATCACCACCTGCTTAATGGCTTCGTTATCGCTAAGCCCCCGGGTGAAAAACGTATGCGGCAGGTTAGAGCCGAACATGCAAAGATCTACCCCGCTAAACTCGGTAATACTATCGCCAATAATGCGCCGCCCGTTGCCTTCGAGTATCAGGATGATCTCGTACTCGGGATGAAAATGGAAAGGGAAGTCGTTATATTTAAAACTCTCCTCCTTAACAACCACCTGATTGTCGGGGCTTACAATGTTCTCACGAAAAATTCTCATACTATAATACCGGGGGTATATTGGTTAGCTACGCCTAATTTAATAAATATGTATGAAACTGTACGTAACATATTTGCTGCGGTATCATTCAAAAAAACCGGCGCAATTTATTGCGACCGGCTTTAACCAACTAAAAATTATGAGCTATGCTTACAAAAACGGCAATACGCGGCGGGCTATCCACCGTACAATGACGTTTGAGTTTAACAAAAGTCCTTATTAGCCAAGCAATTGTTTGACACTCGCTTAGCCACTTGTAACACCAAATTGATATTTGCTTAATGCTGTTTCAGCACGATGATATTCTCGATGGCGAGCACATCTATGTCGGTTTTAAGGAAGCAGTCGATGGCATCGGCAGGCGAGCAAACGATCGGCTGATCTTTTACATTGAAGGAGGTATTTACGATAGCGGGGCAGCCCGTGAGTTGATAAAAGGCCCGTAGCAATTGATAGAACTTCCCGTTGGCAGGGCCGATGGTTTGCAACCGCGAGGTACTATCAACATGAGTTACCGCCGGGAAGGGAGATGATATATCCTTCAGTTTTTCGAAACCTTTTACATCGGCATTGGATGCGCGCTGATACTCCTGCAGCAGATCGGCAACAATAAGCATATATGGGCTGCTTTGTGCGATATCGTAATACTGTGCAGCATGCTCCTCCAATATAGCAGGGGCGAAGGGCCGGAACGACTCGCGAAACTTCACCTTCATATTGATGTGCCGCTGCATATCCGCGCCGCGGCAATCGCCAAGGATGCTGCGCGCGCCTAAGGCCCGGGGCCCAAACTCCATCCGCCCAGAAAACCATCCGACCACTTTGCCATCATTAATGTAGTTTGCAACCGCCTGCAGAAATTCATCATCGACCAAGATATGATAGCTTAATGCTTCTGCCCGCAAAGCATCCTCCACTTCGGCGGTGGACCATGCAGGGCCAAGCAATGACTGCTTCATGCTATCGCCTTCTTTGGCTTGTCTGGTAAATTTAAGGTGTAAGTATCGCGCAGCAAAAGCAGCACCCAAGGCCCCACCCGCATCGCCTGCCGCAGGTTGCACCCAAAGGCGTTTGATGGGCGTGTGTTTAAGCAACTTTCCGTTGGCTACGCAATTAAGGGCAACACCGCCGGCAAGGCACAAGTCGGTTAGTTGATGTTTCTCTGATAGAAAAGTGACCATAGTGATGAGGATGCGCTCGGTAACCGACTGGATAGAAGCCGCCACATCCATATAAAACTCATCTATCTCCGCGTCCGGCAGCCTCGCGGGTTTGCCAAATAGCTTGATGAAGTGCTTATTGATCATGGATAGCCCGCCCATGAAATCGAAGTAGCACATGTTGAGTTGAAAGGAGCCATTGGGTTTTAGATCGACTATCTCCCGCAATATCAACTCGGCAAATCGTGGCTGTCCGTAAGGCGCCAAACCCATCACTTTGTATTCGTCACTGTTTACTTTAAAGCCGAGGTATTGGGTGAACGCCGAATAAAGCAAACCCAACGAGTGCGGGAAAGGCATATCGCTAACCATACTGAGTGTGTTGCCCGCGCCTATCCATGCCGAGGTGGTGGTCCACTCGCCTACGCCATCAATAGTAAGTATAAGCGCCTTTTCAAATGGAGAAGGATAATAGCCGGATGCCGCGTGCGACTGGTGATGCCCGGTGAAGAGCAGTTTATGGTTACGCTTTGGCCAAGCTGCATCGATGTTGTTTAGCTCGCGGTTGATGAGGCGCTTTTGGAAAAGTTTTTCGCGCAGCCAAAGGGGTATAGCTTTCAGGAACGAGCGTAAACCGAACGGCGCAGTGGCTACATAACTTTCCAGCAGCCGCTCGAATTTCAGGAAAGGCTTTTCGTAAAACACTACGTGTTCTATGTCGGCAAGGGTAATACCCGCTTCGCGCAAGCAATATTTAATAGCCTCAGCAGGGAAAGCCGCATCGTTCTTTATCCTCGAAAAACGCTCTTCTTGCGCGGCAGCAATTACCTCATCGTGATGAATAAGGCAGGCGGCGCTATCGTGGTAAAAAGCGGAGATCCCGAGGATGTACATGGTTCAGAAAAGCGAATAAATAAAGGGAGCCAAAGCCGAACCGTGCGCCAGCGCAATAAGCGCCCCGAAGAAGATGAGCAGGAAGAATATAGGCCACAACCAATACTTTTTCCGGTGCCTTAAAAAGCTGAAAAACTCTGCAATTATTTCCATGTTTAAAATTGTTCTTCCATTGATGTTTGGCTACTGTCAGGCTCCTCCCAGTAAGATGCTGCCGGAGTTTTAAATTTCCGCCCCATCGTATCGCGGCCCAACAGCCGGCGGATAAGACCCAGCGGAGTTAACACTAAAAAGTATATCCCCGAAAGCATCACCACCCCGTTGATGTTACCCAATAGCTCGCCCAACCAAAGCCAGCACCTGCGAAAACCATCCGCAAGCTGTGGGCGAACAAAGCCCACAAGAGCGAAAACCACCGCTATACCTAAAGTATACCATGCGCCCGCCCTGTCTTTATAAGCTAACAGCGCCGTTACGGCAAGCAAAGCCATCGCCATTTGCAGGCAAAATTTGCGGTTGATGTTATTTGTTGCTTTCATTAGTTGGCCTTGGTGGATGCATACTTATTGGCAATACTATGCTCACCCAGCAGGCGGTAGCAGCGTGCCATCTCTTTATTATCCTGCATATTTGGTTTCTGCCTGATGTTGTTCTCTACGGCTATCATGTGCTGTAACAAACCGCGTACATTGGCCAACGTTGTGTTCTGCGGGCTTTGGCTTAAGCCGTAATCGATATAAGCCAGGGCATTTTGCAATTGCTGCCGTTTCACCTCCAGTTCGAAAAGTTCTTGTGCCAATTGCATAGAGGGCTGCATTTTAAATGCCCGACCCAGATAATTGGCTGCCTTATCTAATTGCCCGAGTTTTGCACTTAGTCCGCCTGCCATGGTGTAAAATGCAGGGTCGGTAGGGTACTCCAGTAGCACTGCTTCGGCTACTTTCAACATCCCGATAGTGTCCCGACGGCGCTGGTAGTTCTCCATCAACTTATCCATGGCATCGGTCCATTTTAAACCGCGGGCAGCCATATCGTAGCCAACGCTATCTTCAAAAGCGACAGGCGTAACCAGTTTTATTTTTTGGGTGAAAGGCCAGCGTTGTTTCAATAGTTGGATAGTGTATGCGCCAAAAGCAGAATCGGCACGGGTGATAGGCATCTCCTGCCGAAGTTGTTGCAGGGTTAGGTTGCGCGCAGGTTTTGCAGGCAGCAGGTGGCGTTTGTTAAGCGCCTGATAAAAAGCGTCCGACAGCAAAGCATAACCAAACAAATTAGGATGCACATGCTCGGTAAGGGTGCTGTTGCCAATAATACCATTCGGCGAATTTGCCTCGAATATAGCTTTAGCATCCACCAAATAAGTTTGCGGGTAGCGCTTCGTCAAAGCTATTACCTCTGCATTTATTTCTTCCGGCGCACGGAAGCGTAGTTTATCGGCTTGTTTGGCAGCTACAAAAAGTTGTTTCGCCTTTAAGTAATTACCCGTAGCATATTCCTGCTGTGCTGTTTTGTATAAGCCCCCAGCATTGCCTTTTGTATCGCTAATAAAAGGCCGCAGGTCCTTTTCGTTGCTTACTATCGTACTCAAAAACACCGGGACACCCTTTGCGGATAACGTTCTACAAACCGCATCCATATTATCAGCGAACTGTTCGATACCCGCTTTATATATCTCCGAACCTTCCGGAATTTTCTGTTCCTGCGCCATACGCTCCATCAGGTTTTTGGAAACATCCGCATCCGCCGAATTTTTGCCCTTGAACAGGGAGGTATATCCGTTGAATAGTAACTGCACAACGCGCAACTTCTTTAAAGCTATCAATGCTCGCACAACCGTTTGGTTACTGCCTAATTTACTGGTAGAGCCAACACCCAAGGCCCCGTAATATTCGTTATGCCCGCAATAAATAAGTACTGCATCGGGCTTGTAAGCGGGCAGCTCGGCAGCTATATCCCGCACGGTGAACGAGTTTACAGCTGTTAGCGCGAGGTTAATAATTTCTATTTGCTTCTCCGGGTATTGCTGCATCAACCGGTATTGCAAGAACCGATGGAACGCCCCATTGTGCATATAAGGGAAACCAATAGTGGTAGACTCGCCCAGCACAAAAAACCGCAACAGCCCCTTTGGCTTTTCCTTCAAAAATGGCTCGGCGTTGCCTATGGTGGCATTAGCGCCAATAGTAAAATAGCGTTGCGACAAATGCGGGTTGACGACTAAGTAATCGGGCTGATTTTCGTCGGCAAGGAACAGGCTCAGGTCCTGACCGTAATGGAACAGCCGCAGCAAAACTTCCAATAGGCCCATTATTACAAATGGCAACAAAACGGCAAAAAGCTTAAAAAACAGCGTTTTTCTGCTGTTCTTTAAGCTACCATGTTTATTTGTTTTGCTTATTGCCATAGTGACCGTTTAAAATGCCAGAAAAGGGTGCTGCAAAAAATGCGGCACCCTTTTACAGGATAGTTTAATACCCCGTATTCTGTTTAAGATTCGGGTTGGAATTAAGCACCTGCTGCGGTATAGGGAATATCGACCTAAAATCGCCGTTGGGTTTGTGTGATAGCCAACTTTTGGTGGTGAACACCCCGAAGCGGATATCATCGCGACGGCGGTGGGCTTCCCAGGGGAACTCGTAGCCCAGCTCGTCCAGCATACCACCGAACGGTACTACGGCCTGGTTGCCGGGATTGGTAATGTTATAATTCTCCACAAAGCCATAGTTGTATTTGCTGTTACCCGCCAGTTGCGCGCCGGTCACGGTAGCCTGCGTAGCATCGGTAAAGTTGCGGGCACGTACCTGCGTTACTATCTGCGCAGCTTCGGCGCTGTTGCCGCTTCTTAATAAACATTCCGCCTTCATCAACAATACTTCGGCGTAGCGGAAGAAGGGGAAATCGTTACTCAGGTCGCTCAGTGCGCCGGTTTTTACTTCGAATTTGTTCATGCGATAGCCTTCGGTCTCGCTGGTGAAAAGCCCGTCGGGCAGGCGGTTCACAAAGTTGAGCGGCTGCCCATTTTTATCGTAAGAGCCCCTTAACGGCGTAACACCATCCGCCCTGAATTGCGGGCCCATCAGCCAGGTATCGGCAAGCCTTTTATCGGCAGCATTGTAGGTATCAATAAACTGCGGGATACCCTGCGCCGAACCCGAACCCCAAGGCGTGGCCTGCATCGAAACTTTATCCTTCAGGGCACCATGCCACGAAAACATCTCTACAAAAAAGCCCTTGCCCTGGTTCTCGTCGAACGGTATAGCAAAAACTATCTCCGGCGAGTTCTCATTAGAGGTTTTGAAAACGTTTTTGAAAGCCGGCTCCAGCGAGTATTTGTTAGAGGCAATAATATCGTTACACTGCGCCAGGGCCTCTGCCCATTTAGCAGTGCCGGTGTACACTTGTGCATTCAGGTAAATGTTGGCCAACAAGGCTTTTGCCCCCCATTTGTTAAAACGGCCGTACATCAGCTTATCGTTATTCTCGCTCAGGTTTGGCAGGGCATCGGTAACATCTTTAACAATAAAGTTGTAAATATCGGTGCGCGAAGCTGTCTGCGGCAGTTCGGTAGA
Source organism: Mucilaginibacter pedocola (assembly GCF_002013915.1). Taxonomy (GTDB): domain Bacteria; phylum Bacteroidota; class Bacteroidia; order Sphingobacteriales; family Sphingobacteriaceae; genus Mucilaginibacter; species Mucilaginibacter pedocola. The sequence goes on along the minus strand of NZ_MBTF01000035.1, from coordinate 263,146 downwards.
GGTGCTGGTTACCAGCGGCGCATTACCAAAGTTGTCACAAATAAGCCAGTAGTAAAATGCTCTTACCACCTTCATTTCGGCAATAAGCGATTCTTTTTTAGTACCGGCATCGGGCGGAATGCTGCCTTTATCCAATTGCTCGATGATGCGGTTGGCGTTAATTACGCCCGCATAAAGCGTTTGCCACATATTGCCCATTTGCGGGTTCTCCGAGTTCCACGTATGCAGGTGTATGCGTTTGTAAATACCGGCATCTTCCCAACCCGATGGATTGGCAGGCATCACTATCTCGTCAGAACTGGTTTCCTGCAGGGCGTAATAACTGGTGTGCGAAAACAGGCCGCGCAGGTTGGCATAGGTAATGCCCATGGCCGCGTAGGCACCGGTGTATTTGTAGGTTTGCGCAGAAAGGTCCGAAAAAGTTACCTCGTTCAGATCGTTCTTGCAACCCGGTATGGCTGTCAGCATTAAAGCAGGCAACAACATTAAATATTTTAATTTTTTCATGGTCGGCTTAATTAAAATGTGAAGAATGCACCCAAGGTGTAGGTTGATGTAGCGGGGTAACGGTTCCTGTCGTCGACACCCGGCGCAAGGCCAAGTATGGCAACTTCAGGGTCGATGCCTTTGTATTTCGAGAACGTTTTCAGGTTAGAGCCCGATGCATAAACACGCACGCTTTTGATGTAGCGGCTTTTTATGGCCAGGTTGTAGCCCAGGGTTACGTTATCTATCTTCCAATAGTCGCCATTCTCAATATAGTAGCTCACATAGCTAACCGATTGGTCGTCTGCCAGCGGGCGTTTGCCATACACATTATCGTAGGCCGTTTTCAGCAGGTTACCGCGGGTCATCATCACCGGGGCATCGTACCAAATACGCGGGGTGTTCAGTATCTGGAACCCAAAAGCACCGCGCATGGTAATGTTCAGGTCGAAACCTTTGTACGAGAAGCTGTTGTTCCAGGCCAGGTAATGCTTAGGCAAACCGTTACCAATAATTTGTTTATCATCTGCCTGTGCCTGTACAATAGGTTTGGGGTTACCATCCTTGCCTTGTACTATCCAGTGGCCGGCATCATCTATATCCACACTCTTAAAGCCCCAGAAGTTGCCAATAGGCTGGCCAATTTGTACGCGACTGGTGGGAGTTTGTATAGGCTCTGCCAAAAAGCCGGCGTCAAAATAACCGCTGGCCAGTTGGAAGCTTTTGTCGGACAATGAAAGGATCTTGTTTTTGTTGGTAGAGTAATTCACCTGCGTATTCCAGGTAAAATCCTTACCCTGCACGGCGGCAATGTTCACGCCCACCTCAATACCCTTGTTCTCCATTGATGCGGCGTTGGCCGTAATGTTGTTGTACAGGTATGGCGGCGTAGCTACGGGGTAGTTAAAGAGCAGGTCGCTGGTGGTGCGGTTGTAGTAATCAACCGTTGCGGTAATGCGGTTATCCAACACACCAATATCCATACCCACGTTCAACTCTTTTTTGCGCTCCCAGCGCAGGTCGGGGTTGGCGTTGCTCGATGGGTTAATGGCTTGTATCCACTGCCCGTTCACGTAGGTGTTGGTATTGAAGTTTATCCTATCCAACGATAAGTACGGACTGGCAGGCTCGGTACCGGTGATACCATAACCCGCGCGGAATTTTAACGAACTGATGGTTTTGTTATCGACAAGGAAGGATTCTTTCTTCACGTTCCAGCCGACAGACGCTGCCGGGAAATTACCCCATTTGTGGTTCACCCCGAATTTTGATGAACCCTCGCGGCGTATACTTGCCATCAGCAGGTATTTATCGTTAAAGGCGTAATTCAAACGGAAGAAATAACCGATCAGCTTATTCTGGCTGCGGTACGAGTTTTCTACACCCTGGCCGCGGCTAAGCGCACGGCCCGATTGCAGGCTATTGTATGAGTTATCGTTAGTAGGGAAATCGTAGTTCTGCGCGTAAAAGCTCTGGAAATCGGTTTCGCGCCAGCTATAACCTGCCAAACCGGTAAAGGCATGCAGGCCAATGTTCTTTTTGTAGTTGATGGTAGCCTCCAACAGGTTCTCTTCGTTGCGTTGCGCGCCCCTTGCGGCATAACCATTCTTACCATCGTGCAGGGTGGAGTAGTGCTGCTTGGTTTCCGAGTAGCCTGAGAAGTTATTCAACAAGTCGCGCGAACCCAATACTTTAAAGTCCAGATCGGTTATGGGTGTAAACGTTACCGAACCAATAGTACGCAGGTCGGTGTTTTGCTGTATACCATCCGAATTATAAAGCAACGATACCGGGTTGGCATAATCCGTTTTATCTACATGTTCCGAATAGCTGCCATCCGCTTCTTTCACAGGTTGGGTAGGGTTCAGGTAAATAGCGTTGCGGTAAACATCGCCACGGAAACCGCCGCCATCAAAACCGAAAAAGTTTTGCTCGTAGCCGTTAATGTTAGCATTCAGTTTCAGTTTACCATCAAACATATTGTGGTTCACCTCTATGCGCGGGAAAATGGTTTTATTGTTAGAGCGCTGCATGATACCGTTCAGGTTACGGTAGTTGAGGTTCACCACGTAGTTCGTATTTTCGTTAGAGCCTTTCAAGTCGATGTTGTACACCTGCGAGAAAGGGTTTTGCAACACCTCGGGCAGCCAGTCGGTGCTCGATCCATAGTCGGTTGCACCCGGTTTCTTTTGGGCCACGTATTGCCTGTACTCGTCGGCGTTTAAAAAGTTGAGGCGTTTGGTTATCCTTTGGGTAGTGAAGTAAGTGTTGAACTCCATCTTAGGAGCCGACGGGCCTTTAGCCTTACGCGTAGTGATCAGGATAACGCCATTGGTACCACGCGTACCATAAATAGCGGCTGCCGAACCATCCTTCAATACGTCGACAGATTCGATATCTTCCGGTGCAACCGTGGTTAAAGTACCCGGCACACCATCAATAATTACCAGCGGACTGGTGCTGGCATTAAGCGTAGCTATACCACGCAGGTTCACCTGGGCAGTAGCGGTTGGGTTACCATCGGTAGTAACAACCGACAGGCCCGGCACTTTGCCACGAATCAACTGCGCTGCATCGTTTACCGAACCTTTTACAAAGTCCTTAGCTTTTACGGTAGATACTGCGCTGGTTACCTCACCGCGGCGCTGGGTACCGTAACCTACCACAACTACCTCATCAAGCCCTTTTGGCTCGTCGAGCAGTTGTATATTGATGGTGGTTTTGCTCTCGCTAAACGTTACTTCCTGCGAAGCAAAGCCGATGAACGAGAACACCAGCGTACCGGTAGCGTTGGGCACCGTGAGGCGGTAATTACCGTTAATGTCGGTAGTGGTGCCGGTGGTGGTGCCTTTTAGCTGCACGTTAACGCCCGGCAGGGGCAAATTTTTACTATCTGTTACCTTACCGGTAATGGTGGCCGGTGGTATGGGTTGCGTTGAAGTGCTTGCGGCGCCAATGGGTTTAATGGTGCCCGCTGCGGCCGGTTGAAAGCAGAGAACGGTTGCCGGCAATAAGGTTAATGCCATAGCTTTCCGGTATCTTCCGCCCAGGGGGTATAGCCGCAATACACTATTGAAAAATATTTTCATACTTTTGAATGTCTGGTTAATTAGGTTGATAATTACTTGAGTGGTTATTTGCTGTAGCCCGACTTGCCGGGATCTGTCGCAAGCATTTCCCGGTTTTGCGTTATGGCCTTTTTGTAAACTTTATTGCATACGCAGGTTCCTTCCTTGGTTTAAATTGGTTGCCGTATATCTTTTTTTAAAATGAGCATCCCCAGCACCGGTATTTTTCACCCGATGTAAAAGTTCTTCAGCAGCTTTTAGCGCTGCTGAAGAGTTTCAATAAATATTAGTTTGCTATTTGGCCTTCTCCGGTATCCAAACCTGGTACGGCGCGCCTAATTCCCTGTTGCCAAGGGTGTAAAAAGGCACAGCTGTAAAGTCAACCGTTTTCCCCGTAGCCTCGTTTACCGCTTTACCCGTTACCACGTTAACGCCGTTGAGCAGGTTCGGCTTGTAAGTGAGCACCATTGGTGTATTAGGGCTTACCTTGTACGATGCCAATGATGGGTTATCAATAGTTTCGAAGCTGTACAATACCGGCCCCGAAGCAATGGCCAGTTTGCTTTTAACGCTCTGTACCGAATCATTAGCCGTTACCACACGGGGCGCCATTGGTAACGACAGGCTTATTGCGTCGCCTTTTTTCCATTTACGGTTAATAACCGCATAACCATTTACCGGCTGTACTTTCATGGCAACACCATTCACTTTTAACGTTGCCCTCCCGGTGCTGTTAGATGTATACAAACCGTAAGGGTTTTCTTTCCCTTGCGCCCAGCCCGGGATGCGCACTTTTACCGTAAAGTTTTTAGGAACTGCAGGGCTTACGGTTATTTTGGTGTCGCCTTTCCAGGGGTATTGTGTGCTTTGATTCAATAACACTTCGCTGTCGGCAACCTTTACCGTTGCTTCGCTGCCTATGAACAGGTTCACGTAAACATCTTTTGCATCCTGTGCGTAAATGTATTGCGGCAGTACGCCTATCATTTTCAATATCATGGGCGGGCAGCAAGGGCAATCGTGCCAGGCCCAGCGTTTGTTACCGTTGCCCACCAGCGGGTTTTCGTAAAAGTATTTCTCACCGCTTAACGATACGCCCGAAAGCAGGTTATTGTAAGCTACGCGCTCAAATTCGTCCATGTATTTGCCATCGGCTTCCAGTTCATTCATCCTGCCGCTGAAGAAAGCCGAACTGATAGAGGCGCAGGTTTCACCGTAGGCATTCTCGGGCAAAAAGTAATTGGGGCCAAATTTCTCTTCATCGTGTATAGCACCCTCGCCACCGGTGATGAAAAGCTTTTTGCCTATCATATTATCCCAAAGGGTATTGGCGGCCAATATGTACTTCGGGTCTTTATTTTCCAACGCAGCGGTAGTTACACCGGTGGCAAACAGCGTTGCCCTAACGGCGTGCCCCTCAATAGTTTTTTGCTCAAAAACCGATTTATCATCCTGGTCATAAGCTTTCAGGTTCTCGCGTTTGTGGGTGCCATCAGCATTGCCATGGTCGCCGCGTGCCTCTATCCAAAATTTAGCCAGGTCAAAATATTGTTGTTCTTCTACCGGAGCGCCTACTTTGCTTTTAAGCGCAGGGTTTTGCTTGAACAACCAATACAGTTTTATCAACGCCTCTTCAGGGCCGCCATGGCCGGGTACTACGTTCAGTTTTGGATATGGGCCCATTACTTTGTACATATAGTTGCTCAGCTTTACGGCAACGGTAAGCAGTTTGGTTTCGCCGGTGGCGTTGTAGTAATGCACTGCCGCCTCTACCAGCATGCCTGCGTTATAGCAATCGTGCTGCCAGGTATCGCTGCCACCATTAGTTCCCCAGCGCATAGTGGGGCGGGTAAGGGTGGTGTAGGTGTTTATGTAGCCATCAGGGTCGGCAGCTTGGGCTGCGGCTATACGGTCTATATAGGCATCTATCTTTTTCTGCAAGGTAGGGTCGGGGTGCTCGGCCAGCAAGTCGGCGGCACCGCGGATAGTTTCGTAAACCAGGCCATCGTACCAGGGCGGGCCGTCGTGGGTTTTGGTATCTACCTTGCCTTTGGCTACCTCGTCAAAATTCAGGAAAGCGTTACGGGTACGACCGAGCTTTTCTTTTTCCGCGATAATGTCGGGCCGGTCGGGGACGTATTTACCCTCCAGTTTATCGAACACATCATACACGGTTTTAGATGTCCATACCTTCAGTTTAGGGCTCCAGAACGAGTCGTCTATCCGCACCTGCTGAAAAGTTAACGGGGTTATGATCTGGGTTTTACCACCCGTTTGCGCAAGCGCGGGCAATGATAACAGCGCCAGCTGACTGCACACCAGGGCTATGCGGTGCCTTTTAAAAAATGCCATTGAGTAAAATTTTATTCGTTTATGTTGGTATATAATTGAAGCCCTTGCTATAGTGGATATGCAATACTTCTATTTCGGATGCAATTTGGGGTTTATGTGTGCCTTGTTTTAGCACAATCTTAACTTTTTCTTGCACTTTATTGATATGTGTATTTTAGGGGTTAAAATACGAATTTCGATGCTTTTACTGTGTAATTGCATTACGCAAGGGCTAAACTTAGTCAATATTGATGTAAAAGCCGTCAAAAGGGTGCAAGCCAATTTGCAGCACATGGCAGACATTAGGCGGAATTATAAAAACCTGTTATGAACATATCCCGATCATCTATCAACCTCCTCACAAAGGCGGGCATTTTCTCTGTATTACTCTTTAAAACCGCGGCGGCCGATGCTCAATCGGCACATATTACTATCGATGCCGCTAAGGTTCTAAATAAAGTGCCTGCTACGCTGTATGGTTCGTGCATTGAGGATGTGAATCACGAGGTTTACGGCGGTATTTATGGCGAGCGCATTTACGGCGGCAACTTTGAAGAACCCGCACTTGCCCATGCCTTTAAGGGCTGGGCCAACCTGCAAGGCGAGTGGCGCATTGGCGGTGGTGGCGCAGGCTCGGCAGCAGGCCCGGGATATACCATATTGCGCAATGGCGTACAGACCAACAACGGCTCTATAGAAGCCGATATTGCCTTTACAGATAGGGGGCGCGATGCAGGACTCTTATTCCGGGTAACAAAAGCTACGCCCGGAAGCCCTTATTTTAATGGTTACCGCGTAAGCTGCAGCAAAGGGCAACGCCGAATAAGGCTCGAAAAATTCAACGGCAGGCCTGCACTGGTAGACGAAAGTGCAGAAGATATCGATATTAAAAACGAAGTCCACCTTAAGATAAAAGCCACAGGCAACCACATATCGGTTTACGTGAACAGCAGCGAAACACCGGTTATCGACTATAGCGATAAAACGCCCCTCCCGGCAGGAAGCGTCGGTTTGTACACCAACAATGCTGCGGCAAGTTTTCAAAACATAGCTATAGATGCCGATGGTAATAAAAGTAAAGAAGCAAGCCTTACTCCCGTTACGGCACTACAAGTAAGCTTTCAATGGAAGCCTGTGGGACCGGTAGCGGCGGTAAAATATTCACTCGATTCGGCCGATGCTGTATCGGGCAGGCAGGCACAGGTAATAGAGGCTTTAACCGCTAATTCCAAAGCCGGCATTTCCAACGCCGGGCTTAACCATTGGGGCATCAGTATAAAAAAAGGGCAGCGTTATCCGGGGTTTGTTTACCTGAAAGCGCAGGGCTACAGCGGAACGGTTATGGTTACGCTGGAGAGCGATGATGCCAAAACCATTTATGCAAAAGCAACCATTAGCGGTGTTTCTTCGGCATGGAAAAAGTACTCTTTCAGCCTGCAAACTACAGGCAGTACCGCCCGCGGCAATTTGGTGATACGCCTACTGGGAAAAGGAAAGCTTTTGATCGACCGCGCATCGCTCAGCGGAGCACCTCAGGATGAATTTAAAGGACTAAACCTGCGGGCGGATATTGCCGGCATGATGCAAAAGGAAGGGCTTAGCTTTTTACGCTATGGCGGTACCATGGTGAACGCAAAAGAATATAACTGGAAGAACATGACGGGCCCGCAAAGCCTGCGCCCGCCCTACAGAGGGCATTGGTACCCGTGGTCGAACAACGGGTTTGGCTTCGAGGAGTTTTTGCAGTTATGCGAGGCAGCCGGATTCACGAGCGCCTTTGCCGTTAATACCGAAGATTCGGCTGAGGATATTGCCAACATGGTGGAGTATTTAACCGCTGATAAAAGCACTGCATGGGGCGCAAAACGCGCGGCCGTTGGGCACCCTAAACCTTACCCGGTGAAGTACATAGAAATTGGGAATGAGGAAGTGATATGGGGCGATAAAAAGGAAGATTACGAACATTACGCCCAACGCTTTAACATCCTGTACGATGCCATTCATGCTAAAAACCCGGCTATAAAAGTAGTTTGCGCTGCCTGGTGGCGGCCTAAATCGCCCAATATGGAGATCGTATTTAAAGCTATAAACGGCCGAGCCGATTATTGGGACCTGCACACCGATGCCGACGAAGCTGCTGCGGGCACCACGGTGGATAAGAACATCCAACACATGCATGATCTGTTTTTGCAATGGGACCCGGCCACCAAAATGAAGTGCGCCGTGTTTGAAGAAAATGGCGGGCTGCACAATATGCAACGTGCATTGGGCCACGCCACTACGCTGAATGCCATACGCCGCCACGGCGATTTTGTGCTTACCTCATGCCCGGCCAATGCCCTGCAACCTTACCTGCAAAATGATAACGACTGGGACCAGGGGCAAATATTCTTCACACCAGATAAAGTTTGGGGTATGCCGCCCTTCTACGTGCAGCAAATGGCATCGGCCAACCACCAGAGGTTGCGCATTGCCGAAACGGTTGAAGGCCCGCTTGATGTAAGCGCCACCCGCTCGGATGATGGTAAAGAACTGGTATTGCACATTGTGAATACGGGCAAAAGCGAAGTAACCTCTGCGCTTGATATCACCAATTTTAAAGCCACGGGGCAAGTTGCCGTAACTACTATCAGCGCCCCGCCTTCGGCAGAAAACACATTGGAGGAACCCAGTAGAGTTTCGCCTTTGAGCAAGGTGATATCCCTGCAAAAGGAGTACACCTTCCTACCGAACTCTTATACTATAATGCGTTTTAAAAGATAAAAACCAACGGCACGCCATTGCCAAATGTTGACTAAATTACGGCTCGGTTAACCGCATGTTAAATACGGTTAACCGATGCCTGTAAATGAAGAAGTTTTTCGCCCTGCTGCCCTTTGTTATTTATGCTTTTTTGCTGCCATGCAAGGCACAAAATATGCTGGGTACACCGGCTATAAACAACTATAAACCCGAACAGTACCGCGCGGCAAACGACATTTGGCACACCGCACAAGATGCCGGCGGCAGGCTTTATTTTGCTAATGATGAGGGACTGCTTTGTTTCGATGGTACTTACTGGAAAACTTACCTGCTCCCCAACAAAAGCGGCATCAAGTCGGTAGCTATAGATGGGAAGGGGCGTATATGGGTTGGCGGGCTTGATGAGATCGGCTACTTTTTTCCCAACGCACAAGGACTACTGAAATACCATTCGCTCACCCAACTACTGCCGCTTAAAGCGCGGCAATTTGCAGATGTATGGGATATTGTGCTGTATAACGATGAGGTGTTTTTCCGCACCATCGAATGCATCTTCGAGCTAAAGAACAATACCATACACACTTTTGATGCGCCATCCGCATGGATGATGCTGGCTTGTGCGGGCAAGGAACTTTTTGCTTATGATAAAGACCTGGGGCTGCTCACGTTCGGGCAGGGCAAATGGCAGCCTGCTACCGATGGCGCCATAACTACCCGTATAACCGGCATAGCCGAATACGGGCGCGACACCTTGCTGCTGGCTACCCGCAATAACGGACTGCTGTTTTTAAGCGGACGAAAAGTTACACCCGCCCCTGCCGCCATAAACACCGAATTACGCACCGACCCGGTGAACTTTATGCAAGGCATGCCCAACGGACAATACCTAATTGGTACCGCAGCAAAGGGCGTTTTTATATTGGATAAAGCACTTAGGGTTACAGCCCACTACACTACGGCACAAGGGTTGCAAAACAACAATGTACACAGTGTCTTTGCCGATGATAGCCATAACTTGTGGCTTGGATTGGAGAGCGGCACCGACCATATTTTTTACAACACCGCGGTCACCCGAATCACCCCTAACCATAATAACAGGCTCAAAAGCAATGCGGTTACCGTTTTCGATAATACATTATACATTGGTACCTCCAATGGCATTTACGCTACGCCGCTTAGTACCCTTCAGCGGGATATCAGTAAACAAAACGCCGCCTTTACCGAAGTTACCGGCACCAAGGGGCAGGCCTGGAGTTTTACCGAAATTAACGGGCAGCTATATGCCGGCCACCAGGATGGCGTTCTGGCTATCAACGGCTACTCGGCTACACCAATTACACCCGGCCCGGGTGCCTGGATGCTGAAGCAATTGCCCAACACCAACCATGTGGTGGCGGGCACCTACACAGGTTTCCAGTTGCTGAACCGGCAAGGCGGCGCGCTCGGCTTTGTTGACCGGATAAATGGCATTTACGAATCGTTAGGGAATTTGGCGGTTGATGCCGGGGGTAATGTCTGGGCATCGCACCCGTTCCGGGGGATATATAAAGCACAACTATCGCCCAACCATCAAAAGGTATTGCACGCTACCCATTACACGGGCAAGAACGGGTTGCCGTCATCAGCCAATAACCGCGTAAACTTTATCCGCAACCAAATTGTAGCCGCCACGGTTAGCGGCGTTTATGAATACGATGCAGGAAAAGACAAATTCGTTCGTTCTCATTTTTACCAAAAGCTATTCGGCGATGCAGGCGTTCAGTTCTTAACTACCGATGCAGCGGGGAAAATCTGGTTCATTTGCGGCCAGCGCGCCGGGGTGGCCGACTTCAGCAAACCCGCCGGTAGCCAAGCTTACACAGTTACTTATTTCCCCGAAGTAGCCGGGCAAAAGGCAAGGTCGGCGCAATACATTTACCCTTACGATGCCGAAAATATTTTTGTGGGGAGCGATGATGGCGTATTCCATTTAAACTATAAAAAGTACGCTGCTGCGGCTGTAAAACAGCAAGTGCTACTATCATCGGTAACGGCCGTTGGCGAAAAGGATAGTGTTATCTTTGGCGGGTACTTTACAGGTACGGGTGCACCGGATGCCGGGCAGGTAATATCTTTACCCAATAAATGGAACTCCTTTCGTTTCGAATACTCGTCTACCTCGTTCAGCCCTAACAATACCCGGGAGTTTACCTACAAACTGAAAGGCTTTGATAAAGAATGGGCGGAATGGGCCAGCAAAACCGAAAAAGATTATACCAATCTCCCCTACGGTAAATACACCTTTTGGGTAAAGGCGCGGAACAGCTTTGGTGCGGAGTCGGCACCATTGGGTTATACTTTTATTGTAGAGCCAGCCTGGTACCAAACCATTTGGGCCTACCTGCTTTATGCTGCGTTGGTAGCTGCCTTGGTTTATGCAGGTGTCCGCTTACAGCAAAAACGACTGGCCCTGCAGCAACGCCGGCACGAAGATGAGCAACGCCGCCTCAGCTATCTGCACAGCCTGGAGCTCGACCGCAACGAGAAAGAAATTATTGCCCTGCGTAACGATAAACTGGAAGCCGACCTGAACTATAAAAACAAAGAGCTGGCAACACTAACTATGCAGATGGTAGGCCGTGGCAAGCTATTGCAGGATATTGAGGAAGAGCTGGAACAGTTACTCAAAAAACTGAACATACCCGATGCCGGGCATCAATTCAGAAGCGTGTTCCGCCTTCTGGGCGATAGCGAAAAAAGCAGCGAGGACTGGGATAATTTTGCGCTGTATTTTGACGAGGTGCACAACAACTTCCTCAGCAAGCTAAAAGCCAAATTCCCTAACCTATCCCCCACCGACCTTAAGCTTTGCGCCTACCTGCGGCTCAACCTGTCATCAAAAGAAATTGCCCAACTACTCAACATCTCGCTGAAGGGAGTAGAGGTGAGCCGCTATCGCCTGCGCAAAAAACTGCAGATTGTTACGGAAACTAATTTGTACGATTTCCTGATAGAGGCAACAAAATAACCATTGGCAGTTAATTAAGATAAGTTAGGCGATTTTGTTAGCCCATCGGGCTAAAAGCTTTGTAGAAAACCATTCAACCACGCTTTCGAGCGCCGTAGGTGCTCAACTAAGCCGGGTTCAACACCTAACGGCGTTGCCTTGTTTTTTCATGGTTTCTACAAAGCTTAAACCTCTACGATGTTGAACTTCTAACTAAGTGGTACTGCCCTCTGCTATTTCGCTCCTGTTCCCAGCCAAAGCATGGCATCGCTAAACATTTTATTTTGCAGTGGCGAATTAAATACAGCATCGCCGTGGCCCATGTTGAGGTATATCATGCGGTAGCGGGTGTTGGTCCACACTACCGGGATGTCGCCGCCACGTATCACATCCTTTTTACCCAAGGGGTAATTGGCGGGGTCCATGGTGAGCAATACTTTTATATCCTTATTATCGCGCGGGTTGGGTTTCCAACCGTACCACTCCGTAATGGGTGCTACATAGTTTTTGGGCAGGCTTTTGGTAGCAGGGTGCGTGTTATCATCTACTATTAATTTTGCTGGTAGCGGCGGCCAGTTGTTGTTATGAAAGGTAGCGCCTAAAAACTGCACTATCCAGGGCCATTTGGTGGTACCATCGTTATAGCCCGATACGTGGTAGCCCATCCACGCACCGCCGTTCTCCATAAAATCTTCAAAGGTTTTGCGCTGGGCTTCGTCCTGCGGGAAATCGTTTATCCAAACTACTACCTGGTAATCTTTCAGGTTGGCGGGGTTCAGTTTTTTCCAGTTGGTGGTAGTATCGAACACAAAATTCCTGTCGGCTGCCATTTTTGTGTAGAAGCTGATGCAATCGCGTGCAAAGTCCACATGGTCGGGTTCCACAATGGTTGAGTAAAAGGCCAGTGCTTTAAATTTTGGCTGCTGTGCCTGCGCGGATAGTGCGAATGCGTTTTGTAACGATTTCCGCATTTTGCCCAATGCATCCACAAACCCGGTAAACAGCGCGTCATCCTCTGCCGACCAGTGCTTGCCTTTGCGGTAATCCCACCAGCGGTATTCCAGCTTCGAGTATTCGTTGCTGATGCCCGGCTCAACGGGTTGCTCAAATATCTTGTCCACAATAAACCTGTAACCCGCCGTGGTATGTTGCAGGGTTAAGTTAATGCGCATCCAATAATAATGCCCGCTGCTGCTCACCGGTATCTTAAAAATACCTGTGCCGGTTACGCTATGGCTTTCTTTATCAACCCGCATAACGCCGCTACCCGGATACTTAAATTCCGATTTGAACCATTGCCCCGCTTTGCTGAACAGTTGCGCATCGGTTAGTATGGCGGTCGAAGTATAAGTAGAATCGTAAACAATTTTACCGCGCACCAGCGGCAACACTGCTTTGGGTGCAGGTGTTTGTGCCATGGAGGCCAGCGGCAGTAACAGGCAAAGGAGGAGGCTTTTGTAAAACATTGTGATAAGGTTTAGAAATTATTTCTTAGCGGCTGCCCAAAATATAGCATTGCTGAAAAGCCGCTTGTAATTCGCATCATCAAACAAAATAGGCGAATGCCCCATAAAAATGTAAACGTTGCGGGCTTTGTAAGCGGGGTTGGTCCAGATAACGGGATGGTCGCCCATTTTCACATCGCCATTGGGTTGGTAGGTATTCTCATCTACCGAGGCCAGCACATGCACATTGGGGCGGGGGCTTTTATCGTAGGTGTACCATTCTTCTTTTTCTACCCAAAACGAAGCCGGGATACCCTTCATCACGGGATGCTTTTTATCCTCTACATTCACCTGCCCCTTGGCAAAGGCGGGGATGTAATTCTTAAACCGAACCTGCCCCATAAATTGGTAGAACCAGGGCCACATCTCAAAGCCATCGAACTCGCCCAGCAAAGTAGCATGATGGAAACCTATCCAGCCTCCCCTACCTTCGTTAATGTATTGCTCAAAGGCTTTTACGGCCTTATCCTTCCAGCCGTATGGCGGAAAATCTAACTGGATAAATAATTGGTATTTGCTTAAAAAGGCGCTGTCGATGCCGTCGGTATTGGTGATGTAATCTACAATGAAACTATTATCAGCTGCCAGTTTATTGAGCCATGGCATGGCCGCTTTAGAAAATTCGAGGTGGTGCCCGCCATTCTCATAAAGGGCCAAAACTTTAAAACGCGGGGCTTTTTGTGCCCGACTTGCAAATGCCAAAAGGCAACAAAAGACTATTAGAAGGATTCGTTTCATATCGGTTTATTTTGATGCCGCCCAAACAATGGCATCGTGTATAAGGGTTACATAATCTTTGTTCTCAAAATCATCAGGCGAGTGGCCAATGCCGATGTATATCATGCGGCGGAACTGTTCGTTCGTCCAGATGATGGGGTGGTCGCCCATTGGTTTGTTTTGTTTGTAAGTGCTTTCGTCAACTGTTGCCAGTACGCGCACTTTATCGCGCGGGCTTTTGTTGAACTCGTACCATTCGTCGGCTATGGTAAAGCTTGCGGGTAAGCGCCGGGTTGCGGGGTGATTCCTATCCTCTACCAACACCGTAGCCTGCTGAAATTTGGGGTGGGGCGAATAAGTAACACCACCCATAAAACCTTCGAACCATTGCCAATAACGCGTATTGGGTCCTAAAAATTCTTTACCGGTAAGCCCCGCCGCATGTATACCCACCCAGCCGTTACCATCCTCGCAAAACTTTTGCAAAGCATCTTGCTGTGGGTACGCCATATCGAAAGGGGCTAATTGCAACATCACAAATACTTTATACCGGCGCAGGTTGGCTGTGTTTACTTTGCTGGTATCGTCGGTATAGTCAATAGTGAAGCCACTATCGGCAGCCAGTTTGGTAAAGAAGGGCTTTGCAGCGGCCATCATTTTCATGTGGTCGTCTGCCCGCGATGCCAGTATCAATACGCGGAACTTGCTTTTTTGAGCTAACGTACTACCAATGCTTAGCAGTAATATAAACGAGGTAAATACTATCTTCTTCATGGTTGCATATTAGGGTGTAGCTACGGCCAATAAATACCAGGCAGCATGCGGTAGCCACTGCTCGGCCCAGCGCCAGTCGGAATCTTTGCCCGATACGGCATAGGGGATATTAAAGTCGATATCATGCTCATCATCAAAGCCCGACGTAATGCCGTTTACGATACCGCCCGGCGCGTTGGTATACTCAAAGGTGCCAAAGAAACCATAAGCCGGGTTGTTATGCCCCGTGCCCTGCAGCATACTGGCATCAAAGGGGTTCAGCCCTAATATCCAGTTTAGTTGATCGAGCGCGTAGGTTTGCAGTTGCTTGTAAAATATCTTATCATCTTTAAACAGCGGTGCGGCCATTTTTGCAGCAGTAGCTACCGAACCCAACCGCGCATTCTCGCCCTGCCACCAGGGCGAAGCATCGCTGCCATGCGGGAAGAAGAACGATGTACTGCGCTTGCCTAAGGTATCCTGCACCAATTGGCGGCTGTAACCAAAGGGGTTGTTCACCTCGCGGGTAATATCCAGTTCGGCTTGTAGCGATGCTTTTACAGCAGCCTTAATTTTTTGCTGCATGTCCTGCGATGCCTGTGGATAAAACTCCAACAGGCTTACCACCGGCATGCCGGCATCAGAGGGGTGGAAAAAGGGCCTGTCCTTATCATCGGCACGCCAGTAGTTTTTGTACTTACCCCAGGCAGTCAATCTGCCCAATAAATTATTGGCGCGGCGCTCGGCAGCGGCTTTGTAAACATCCTTATGGGTTACTTTATATAATTCGGTCGCTGCGGTAAGGGCGCAATAGTCATCGAGTATATTTTCCTTACCATCGTAATCTATTTCAGGGTTGTGTTCCTCAAGGAAGGCGAAAGCGTTTTCGGCAGCCTTCAGGTAATCGGCATTGCTAAACTCGCCCGATGTAGGGTACGCCGATGCCATGGCAAGCGATCCGATAGCCAAGCCACCACCCGAGCGGTAACTGGCCAAATAGCTGCGCAGGCTTTTTTGTTCGATGGTTTTGGTGAACGATTGGTTTTTGTTTTGCTTAATGCGATAGCTACCTTCGTCGGGCTGTATCACCCTGTCCTGCGGCAGCTTGCCGGGGCCGGGCGCACCAACCGAACGGTAGAACGAACCATCCTTTACCTGCAGCCTCACCAAATAATCGGCGCCATACATGGCCTCATCCAAAATGCGGCGCAGAAACTGGCGGTAATCGGTTCCCGGGCGGGCGCTCAGTAACTCGTAGGTTTTAAACAGGCTCCAATCGGTAAGCGATATTTGCTGCGGGTTAAAGTAATTGGAAAACGACAGGTGCGAGAGATGCTTGCCATAATCGCCGGTAGCATCGTACCAGCCTCCGTGTGCATCAATGGTATCTTTACCCTTGCCCGATAGGGTTAGGGTATGGTCCGCCTTATCCAGCAAACCCGAACTGCGCTGCCCTTTAAAATAATACACCACTTCAGATATCGTCTTTTGCTCCAGCAGGTTTTTGCCAATGGTAAAGGGGAATGAACTTACTTGTTTTGCCGGAAGGTTTACCATCAGTTTATACTCCCCGGGCGTTGTAAAGCTGCTAAAGTCGATAGTATAAAACTGCCAGTGCTTCCATTTATCAACCGGGCCGCTGTACTGTACCTTTCCTGCAAATACTTCTTTGCCGCTTTCAGCATTCACTAATTTAAAGGTGTTAATGGCGAGCTTGCTTTCGGCAACCACTACGGCGCGTTTGGGTTTATCAAACTCGTATCCCACGTGGTTGGTAACAATTTTCACCTGGGCCAATGCGCAGGCAGGTAGTGCGAGTAAAAAGCAGAAGGTTTTTAGCAGTTTTATCATATCAATACGGTAAGCCAAAACTAAGGCATTAAGCCGCCCGTTGCTAATTTGTTGCCACTACAATAACACTACTGATGGTAAGTTTCGAGCACATTTATACTTAAATACCCATCGCTGTAGTGTAAATGTAGTGGTGCGTGTTGCGTATATTTAAAACGGGCGGCCGTAATTTGCGGCAGCTTTAACAAGCCCTAAATTTACGCATGCCGCAATTACCAAAACGCCTTTTATCTATCGATGTGCTCCGTGCGCTCACCATGTTCCTGATGATATTTGTGAACGATGCCGATGGCATAAAACAAATACCCGAATGGATAGGGCACGCCCCGGGTGATGCCGATGCGCTTGGTTTTGCCGATACTATTTTTCCGGCATTCCTGTTCATCGTGGGTTTGTCGTTGCCCTTCGCTATAAACAACCGAATCAAAAAAGGCGACGGCCCGGTGCAGGTACTGTTTTATATTTTCATCCGCAGCGCGGCTTTATTAATAATGGGCTTTTACCAT
Source organism: Mucilaginibacter pedocola (assembly GCF_002013915.1). Classification (GTDB taxonomy): domain Bacteria; phylum Bacteroidota; class Bacteroidia; order Sphingobacteriales; family Sphingobacteriaceae; genus Mucilaginibacter; species Mucilaginibacter pedocola. Next base: position 246,201 of record NZ_MBTF01000035.1, on the reverse strand, counting down.
GTAAACCTCGAAGGTTACGACGAAGCCACCGCCCCGCTGCTTAAAGCTGTTTGGGCACTCATCATTACTACGGCCTTCTTTTTAATATGGATGGATTACCCCGAAACGCTTGCCAAAACCCGCAAAAACCTATTGATAGGTTTAGGCGTAGCCATACTGTTAGCCATGGCCATCATCTACAAAGGCTGCGACGATGATGAGGTTGCCCGCGGCATGCGCCCCGGCTGGTGGGGTATATTGGGTATTATTGGCTGGGCGTATTTGGCATGCGCAGTTTTATATTACGTGCTCCGAAAAAAGCTGGCCTATTTGGTTACCTGCTGGGCGGCACTTATTGCGCTTAATATCATCGGCCATAGCATGGCGCCAAAATTCAGGCTTTGGCTGGTTGGCGATGGCGCCTCGGAAGCTTTAATAATGGGCGGCATTGTAGCATCGCGGCTGTATGCTTTACTGGCAGAACAAGGTAAACCGCAAAGGCTATGGGCGACGTTTATTACTATAGGTATTGGCCTGTTGGCCGCCGGTTTTGCCATTAGGCCCTTCGCACAAGGTATATCAAAAATACACGCTACACCTGCATGGGTACTTATTTGCAGTGGCATTACCTTGCTGGTGTTCCTGCTGTTTATTTATTGGGTAGATGTGCGCGGCAATAAAAATTTATTCAATTGGATTCGCCCTGCCGGTACCAGCACACTCACCTGTTACCTTATGCCCTATTTCCAGGTATTTATCCTCAAGCTTTTTATCACCAAATACCCCGATGTAATTAATACCGGTGCCACGGGTCTGCTGCGTTCGGTACTTACCTCATTTGTGCTGATAGCATTGGTGGGGCTAATGGAAAAGAAACACCTCCGCCTTAAAATTTAAACCTAACTAACCCTATTGATACCCGAAAATGAAAACATTAATTAAATTTAAGCCCCTGCTGCTCGCCTCTGCCTTGCTTTGCATAGTAGCGCTATCGGCAATGGTGAACCCGAACCCGCCCAAGCCCAAAAAACCCAAGCGCGTTATAATAGGCTACGTAGGCGGCTACCGCGGGCTGATAGATACCACCATGGTGAACGCCAATAAGCTTACCCATATTAACTACGCTTTTGTGGATGTGCAGAACAACCGCGCCTTTTTGAAACGCCGCAAAACCGATACAGTTAACTTCCGCATACTGCGCAACCTAAAAAAAGTAAACCCCGACCTGAAGATACTTATCTCCATAGGCGGCTGGACCTGGAGCCGCAATTTTTCGGACGCGGTACTTACCGATACCTCACGCCGTGCATTTGCCAAAAGCGCCGCCGACCTGGTAAAAACCTACCAACTGGATGGTGTAGATATAGACTGGGAATACCCTAACGATATTGGCAACGGCAACATCTACCGCAAAGAGGATAAACAAAACTTCACGCTGATGTTCGAGGCATTGCGTAACGAGCTGGACGAAGTAGAACGCGTTACCGGCAAAAAGATGCTGCTTACGGCGGCCGTCGGCGGGTTTAAACGCTTTATCCAAAATACCGAAATGGATAAGGTGCAGCGTTACCTCGATTACGTAAACCTAATGACTTACGATTATTTCCAGGACAGCTTGGGCATTGCCGTGCATCATACAAACCTATACCCATCAAAAGTTTACCAAACCGCCAACTATGCCGATAAAGCTGTGAATGATTTTATTGAAGCCGGCGTACCTGCTCATAAACTGGTGATGGGGATGGCCTTCTATGGCCGCTCGCGCAAGGTTACCGATGTGCTGCGCCAGGGGTTGGGGTTAAAAACAGATGGCTATATGCGTGGCGGCGGCTATACGTATATTAAAGATAGCCTGCTTACCCAAAAAGGCTTTAAATACTACCGCGACCGCGATGCCGACGCGCCCTACATCTTCAATGCCGAAACCAAGCAGTTCATTTCGTATGATGATGAATGGTCGGTAAGGCAGAAGTGTTATTACGTAATGAAACGCGATATGGCAGGCGTAATGTTTTGGGAATATTCTGATGATAAAAAGGAATACCTCATCAACGCCGTAAACCGGGCACTCAAATAAAGCTCATCTCTCTTTTTTTATATCTCTCTCGGGGCCGCCTCAAGCAATTGGGGTGGCTTTTTTGTTTTGCTTAATAATTATTTAACCTTATAATTGCATTAAGCCAATACGCTATAAATAATTTTGGTACAATTACATAACAAGGTGTTTATTCCCCGCAGACCAATATATGTTAGGCCTCTTGCCATTTGTACAGTTGCACTGTACTTTGTATTTGCCTGTTTGTATGTAATTGCCTGCCCCAATGTTTTCCGTCAAAACCTTAACGAGCATTCTGTTGCCGTTAAAGATGCAAAACAGGGCGAACGCCATGCCGGCCACTTCAAGTTTTTGAGCAGGCCGCGCCTTATTCTCAGCAAAAAGTCGCCTTTGCCCGTTACGCCATACTTCCCTCAGGGAGGCTTTAGCTATTCGGCTTCGGTGCAAACTATACAAACCGCTTTCACCTGCGCCCAGCCCCAAACCAAGGCACAGTTATCAGTTGGTGTAAACCAGCTATTTTGCCGCTGGTTGGTTTAAATTAGTATTTTTCTTACAGCCCCACAAAACGGTTTCCTGGTTAGGAGGCCCATCATTTCGCTTAACATTTTTATTTAAAATATTTGAACCCAGTGGTTCAAAGTTTCCGTTTAACCGGAAACAGTTAAGGCTAATACCCGCGAGGGGTGTTTCATGTATATTTTTTTTAACCGGCTATTCCTAATTTGGGATGGCCGGTTTTTTTATGGAATAACACCACCTTACGCAATAAACATTGGTTTATAAAATGTTATGCAACCTTAGCGCCGCAACGTTATATTTGTTTCAAACCAAAACAAACCTACCTATGAAATTACCTGCTTTTGCACCACGTGTTTTTATTGCCTTACTTTTTATATTACCAGCAGGCATGGCTAAAGCGCAGCATTCGGTAACCAAATTATGGCAAACTGATACTGTTTTAAATATTCCGGAATCGGTTCTGCACGAAAAAGATGTATTGTATGTTTCACTCATCGACGGCGATGCCTGGGCGGCAGACGGCAAAGGTGGTGTTGGTACCGTTTCCATCGATGGTAAAATAAAAAATACCAGCTGGATAACCGGACTGAATGCGCCGAAAGGCATGGCGCGTGTTGGCGATAGGCTATACGTTGCCGACCTGAATGAAGTAGCAGTGATTGACATTAAAAAAGGGGCTATCGACCATAAGATAGCCATACCGGGCGCTGCCTGGCTGAACGATGTTACGGCGGATAAAAAGGGCACTGTTTACGTAACAGATTCTAAAAATGGTACTGCTTACAAAATCGAAGGCGATAAAGCCACCCTGTTTTTAGAAGGCATAAAAGGTATCAATGGGATAAAAGCCGTTGCCGATAAGGTATACGTACTCGGAGGCGATGCCATGTACCTTGCCGGGAATGATAAAAAAGCCACCAAATTTGCCGAATTGGAACATGGCGGCGATGGCCTTGAGCCTATTGGCAACGGCGATTTCCTGGCAACGGCCTGGTCGGGATACCTGTACTACATAAAAGCCGACGGCACGAAGGAGCTGCTTTTAGACACCCACGAAACAAAAAACAAAACCGCCGATATAGGATATGACCCCAAAACGCGAATAATTTATGTGCCCACATTTTTAGGCAAATCGGTGGTCGCGTACAAGCTCAATTAAGGGCTTCAATTCCGGCGGCCATATTACCGTAGCTGGGCTATAGGGCCCTGTTGGCGTACCCAAGACATAACTAATTCTTAACCGGCTATTACTCTTTTAGGATGGCCGGTTTTTATGCGTCCGAGTTTATATATTTACGCATATCTATCGAAACCTCATGAAAACATTTGCCTTAAACACCTTTATGGTGTTCTGCTTTTTATTGCTTACAAGCGTTACCAGGGCACAACACGCTGTAACTAAACTATGGCAAACTGACACCATATTGGCAGTACCCGAATCGGTATTGCCGGGCAAAGGCGTATTATATGTTTCGCAAATAGGCGACCCTAAGAATCCGACAGCTCGTAAAGGCGGTGTGGCACAACTTTCGCCGGCGGGTAAAGTGCTTAAAACCGATTGGATAACCGGGCTGCAGGCACCAAAAGGCATGGCGCAAATAGGCAATTTACTTTACGTTGCCGATGTGAACGAATTGGTGGTAGTGGATATTAAAAAAGGCCTTATCGATCATAAAATAACATTTAGCGGTAACCCGGGGCTTAATGATGTAACTGCCGATAAAAACGGCATCGTGTACGTTACCGACCCGCGGAATGGCAGCGCCTACAAAGTAGAAGGCGATAAATACACCCTGTTTTTAGAAGGGCTTAAAGGCATAAATGGCATTAAAGCGGTTGATGATAAAATATACGTGCTCACTGCCGACGGCATATACCTTGCCGGTAACGATAAAACCGCCACCAAAATTTGCACGCTCGAATACGGCGGTGACGGCATCGAACCCATCGGCAATGGCGACTTCCTGGTTACATCGTGGGTGGGCTACCTGTATTACGTACATGCCGATGGCACCAAAGACCTGCTGCTGGACACCCACGAATCGAACAACAAAACCGCAGACATAGGCTACGACCCAAAAGCCAAAATAATTTACGTACCAACATTTTATGGCAAGTCGGTAGCGGCTTATAAGCTAAATTAATGTGCGCTCAAACAGCTTCTGTCCTTAACCCAGTGCCAGACGTCCCGTTAGGGACCAAAGCTTTGTAGAAAATATAGTAAACAATATTTCAACGCCGTTAGGTGTTGAACTCGGTCTTGCTGAGTACCTACGGCACTCCAAGTCTCGGTTGGTTAATTTTCTACAAAGCTTTCAACCCTACCGGGTTGGTAGAAATGCTCAAATACAGAGACTTCTTTACGGCGTTTTCCATGTATCGGCCGTCAGCACCGGGTTAAACTCTATATTGTTTGTGGTTACGGTAAGCTTGTTTTTTCCATCGGATGATTCTGTTACTGATGGATAGGTGATGCCGCCTTTGGCCACAAAGTTTCGGTATACCGAATAGTTTGCTGCACCACCAACCGAATAAGCGTTTGCTTTGATGTTGCCGCCGGCATCTATCAAATAAATTACCTTGTTGCCATTTACTAAAAAGGTTACCATATTATCACCTTTTGATTTGGCCACGGTAGCGGTAGAAAAATAGTTGTTCAGGTTTTTATGCAGGCCCATTACGCCCTGATAAAGGCTTAGTTCCATATCGGTTTTGTCCTTTTCAGACAGGGCACTTTTCGCGCCTTTTACCCATTGCCAGCTATCGACCCCTGCCGCTTGTTTCACCATCAGCAATTGCCCGTTCTGCCTTATTTCGAGGCGGAATTTCCGTGCAGCAATATCGGTTATGGCGGTAGCTTGCATGTTGCCGGTTATGGTTGATGTTTCCTTTACGGTGTTTACTTTATCGATAGCGGCTCCACCATAAGTTGCGCGAAGTTTGGTTAACAATTCTCCCGCTGATACGCCGGCATCCGATGAAGCAGAATTGTTACTGGTTGTGGTACTGCTACTACCCGTACTCTTCTTTACCGATCTGTTTGGGCGCTCTTTGACCAACTCATCTTTATCCTTACGGAAATAAAAATCGCCATCCATTACTATCATATCCTGCTCGGCAGGCGGGCTGTAAAACAGGCTGTGCTTATCTACCTTGCCATTGTTAAAACTCAGCGTTATTTCGCCCGGACTAAGTTTGTAAGTACCCGCGGTCGACTTGTCATTGCTGAACTTTCCGCCAATACTGCCGCCTGTGGCAACCTCGCCCATAACGCCTACAACGCTGGAACGATCTGCCGAAAAATTGCCCTTACCATCGAAGAAAAGAAAATCGGACGAGAATGCGCCCACATAAGGCATATTGGTACCAATACCCCCACTGCTTGATGCCGACTTGCGTTCAAATGCCCCGGCGGGTATGCTGGTTATGGCCTTCATTTTATAAAGCGTATGCCTGATGCCTTGTGTACTTTCGAGGTTACCACTGCTGTTTATTTTGTAGGTTTCGTTATCCTTCTTGTAAACAAAATGCACCGCACCGCCACTGATACTGTATTTTCCCGTAACATCTGTACGCCAGGTGCGGCTTTTCATATTATCGGTATAGGTACCATCGGCCCGGAAATAAACCGAAAAATAACTTATCTGCATACCGTTAAAAGGGGTGGTATACAATTGCGCCCCGCCAAAAACGCCATCCAGCTTTTGAGCCTTAGCCTCGCCGAAACAAATGCCTATAACAAACAGGCACATCAATAGATATTTTTTATAATTCATAAGTTGTTGTTTTTTAAGCAGCTTACTTATCAATTATAAAAGGCAATAATTACTTTTTTGTTGTAGCTAATTTCAATTCTGACAAACGTAAACACTCAAAGCTTGATAAAAACAAACCGTCTGGCAACGGCTCAAAATCAGGTGACACCGTCTATAACTGACTCACTTAAAGAATTTTACTTTTTTTTCCAAATCAACTATTTAAGACTATATTAGAGGAGCCTTAACCTTAAACTCGAATGAAAAAGCTTTATTCTAAACTATTTAAGATCATAATTATGATTACGATCTTAATATTGTCTGCTGAGAACTTAAAAGCTCAGGTTTATAATAACCAAACGAAAGACCTGCAGATAAAAATTAACAACATCCTTAATTTCCCTTTAAAGTCGGAGAACTTTATAACCGATTCGAACTTTGTTAAACGCTTAGATTCGGTACTAAATACAGTTAGCGGCATAACTTACAAGGATGGAAAGGGAGGAATCACATCGGCCAGTATAGATGATAAAGGTTTATCACTTTTCGGCAACATCCGCGACAGAGAAAACTACACTCTACAGGTAACCCTTGGAGGGCAATCAACAAATAGCTTTGTGGATGTATTTTCCGGCGGACATTACAACAAAACGCTCAATGCAGGGCTGAATTTTTTTTATTTCCCATCGTGCAATAGCGCTACCCTTGTAGGTAACCCCCGGCAAGATTTATACGATAAAATGGATCGACTGCATGAGTATTACTCAGGCCTAAGAAACGGTACAATTGTTCAAACGGAGGTTAAACAACTCGCTGAACTTTTTGATACTTACGGCATTTATATATATTCAAACGATCGAATTCCTTCTGGAATGGTAGCTTCTTACGAACAGGTTATCAAATCCTATCTTGCTTTACTTGCCAAATACCGCACCTATTTGCCCAGCACTTTTGACGCAGATAATTTAGCTGCTAAAAGGATGTCAATTGAAGCCTTAAATAACAACCGGGATGATATAGCTATCAATTTTTGGCATCGGAAAGAATTAGATACGCTGAATCGAGTGCAATTAACATTGCCATTCCATCAAGTTATCTATAACTGGTTCAATTTTAGCGCAAAAATTAACACCACAAAATATCCAATTTATGACTCTACTGCTCATGATTCAAAATTTGTTAGGAATTTTGATGATAATTATTGGAGCGGCTCGGCATCTTTTAACGTTTTATGGGCGCGCCCTAAAGCTAATTGGTATTTTTCGCCAACAATAAAAATCTCAAACAATCACGATTTTAAAGCGGCCGACTTAATAACAGCAAATATTCTTACAAAAACCGTTATAACTAATGGTAAAACTATAAATGAGTACGACCCGACAAGCTACTATGCGCAAAAAGCTAAGAGGAAGTTTGCTGTAAACGCCGAACTCCCCTTGGTACTTTTTTACCCTAATAATAACTTCCCGTTTGGATTCGACCTTGCCATTAACGCAGACCTACAACCCAATTGGGCTAACTTGGGCGCACGTTTTGGATTCTATTTAACCCTACCCGGAACTAAAGACAATGTAGTGATAGAACCAATCATAAGGTTCAGCAAACTTGAACAAGGAGACTTGGTATTTCTCAAAGATCAATTTGCTTTTGGTTTCAATTTGACTGTTACACTCCCAACCTTTCTTACAGGCAAGAAAAAATAACCCGGCTTTAATATCTATTATAGATTAATATAAGCTAATAATGATTTCAACCCGGTCCCGGGCTAACGGCGCTCCAGCCACCATCAACAACAATATTTTGCCCTGTAATTTGCCCCGATAATGGCGAGGCCAAAAACAATGCGGCGTTCGCTACATCCTGTACGGTACCTGCGCGGCCCATGGGTGTAAGTTTGGCCCAAGTATCTTTATAACCGGCATCTTCCATGGTGCGCTCGGTAAGGGTTGCGCCGGGTGCTATGGTGTTCACCGTAATTTGATATTGGGAAAGTTCTACCACAAGGCTTTTGGCCAGCATCTCTAAGCCAGCCTTGGTCATTCCGTAGGCCTCAAGGTCGCGGTGAGCCTGGTGACCCGTTACCGACGACATGAAAACAATGCGCCCGCCGCTTTGCTGTTTTACCATTTGCCTTGCCGCCCGCTGCGCCAAAAAGAAAGTGCCGCGCAAGTTAAGGTCCATCACCCGCTGCAGCGAGTCAACAGGATAATCCAAAAAGTTACAGAACAAAGTAATACCCGCATTGGCTATTACGATGTTGAGTTTACCATAACGCTCCACGGCAGCATCTACCAACTGCTGAATAAAACCCACGTCAGAAGCATCGCCCGACAATGCCGAGCAATTACTGTCTTCGGCATTAATCGCCTCTACGGCTTTTGCCAATAAGGTTTCGTCTTTATCGTTCAACAACACGTCGGCACCGTTCAGCGCCAATTGTTTGGCAATTTCGTACCCAATGCCCTGCCCTGCTCCTGTTACTATGGCTACCTGCCCTTCAAATGTTCTCGCTGTCATATATGCCTGTTGTATTTTAATGCGAATCTTTAGATACTTTGCTGCCGCTACCGCCCCGTAAAAAATCCATATCGGCCCCAAGGTGCGCCTGCTCTACATGCTCGATATACAATTTAACATAGCCCCGAGTAGCCACCGGTTCACCGGGCTTCAAATTACGTTTACGCTCGGCAAGTTCGGTCTCTGTAAGGTTCACCGTTAATGATCGGTTAGGTACATTCAATGTAACGAGGTCGCCTGTTTGGATGGCCGAGAAGTTACCGCCTGCCGCAGCTTCGGGCGAAGCGTGTAATACCACGGTACCAAAGCCGGTGCCGCTCATGCGCCCGTCGGATATCCGCACCATATCTGTAATGCCTTTATCAAGCAGTTTCTTGGGGATACCCATATTGCCCACCTCCGGCATGCCTGGGTAACCTTTGGGGCCAACATTCTTTAACACCAGCACACTGGTTTCGTCAACCTCCAGTTCATCGCTATCTATCCTTGCTTTATAGTCGTCTATATTTTCAAAAACTACCGCTTTGCCCGTGTGCACCATCAAATGCGCGCTGGCTGCCGAGGGCTTTATTACCGCTCCGGCTTCGCAGACGTTTCCGCTTAATATAGCCAAACCCGGTACGCTATTGAAAGGCTTATCGAGCGTGGCCAACACATCATCGTTATAACACTCTGCCTTCTCATAATTCTCCGCGATTGTTTTACCGTTAACCGTCATAGCATCGCGGTGCAGCAGGCTATCCAGCGCCTTCAGCACCACGGGCAAGCCACCGGCATAAAACATATCTTCCATAAAATATTTACCGGCGGGCTGGATGTTGGCCAGCAAGGGCACATTGGCAGCCAATGGGTCAAAGTCCAGCAGCTTTAACGGAACGCCTATCCTGCCGGCAATGGCCAACAGGTGTATCACAAAATTGGTAGAGCCGCCAATGGCCGAGTTCACCCGAATAGCGTTCTCGAATGCCTCGCGCTTAAGGATATCTGAAAGCTTCATATCCTCCCTCACCATATCCACAACGCGCAGTCCGGACAACTGCGCCAAAACCTTCCGCCGTGAATCTGCCGCCGGGATGGCCGCGTTGCCGGGTAGAGATAAACCCAACGACTCGACCATACAAGCCATAGACGATGCCGTGCCCATCACCGCACAATGCCCCAGGCTGCGGCACATGGCGGCCTCGATGGTAAGCAGCTCTTCGTCCATTATTTTGCCCGACCGTATATCATCATGATAACGCCAAATATCGCTGGTGCCGATGGATGCGCCGCGGTGCCTGCCCGTAAGCATTGGCCCGCCCGAAACTACAATAGTGGGCAGATCCACACTGCAGGCGCCCATTACCAACGAAGGGGTGGTTTTATCGCAACCGCAAAGCAACACTACACCATCCAAGGGGTTGGCGCGGATAGATTCCTCTACATCCATACTGGCCAAATTGCGGTAGAGCATGGCGGTGGGTTTCATCAGCGTTTCGCCCAACGACATTACCGGAAACTCCACCGGGAAACCACCAGCCTCCAGCACGCCGCGTTTAACCGACTCGGCCAGGTCGCGAAAGTGCGCGTTGCAGGGTGTCAGCTCGCTCCAGGTATTGCAGATGCCTATGATAGGTTTATTCTTAAACTCGTACTCGGGGATGCCCTGGTTTTTCATCCAGGCGCGGTAAATAAACCCATCCTTGCCTTTACGGCCAAACCATTCTGCACTGCGTAGCTTTTTATCCTCGGGCATATTCTTAAATATTTAGTGCTGTTTTCGGGGCGACAGCTTATAACTGGTTCTCAAAGTTATAATATCTGCGGGCAGATGAAAACGCATAAGAAAGTTTATGTACCGATAGGTGTGCATTTTGTATTTAGCGGCCGATAACCTTTTAGCTGCTATCATCCCCCTAAACTAAAAGGCAATTATTTGCATGCTAAAACGGTAAGGCTAAAACACATGCTTATATTTACACATCGCTTTAAAATAGTGCCCAGCTATTGTTTTTTATAATTATTACATAACTTGCAGCACCAATTTTAAACTGTTTACCCGGTAATTAACTAATCTAACGTGGTTCGCCCCTACAGAAATACGTCGGACAATGACCTGTTTTTGTTGCTTGCAGAAAGCGACGAGCGGGCCCTTGCCGAAATTTATGACAGGTATTGGGCGGTACTTTATTTGTATGCAACAAAATTTTCGTGGCATGCAGATGGTGCGGAAGACATTGTACAGGATGTATTTATCGACCTTTGGAACCGCGCCCCGGAATTAGATTTGAACAGCAGCCTATCGGCTTATCTTTATGCGGCGGTCCGATATAAAATATTCGACCTGCTGGACCATGAAAAGGTGAAAGAAAAACACCTTGCCTCGCTTAGCGCCTTCCTCGAAAAGCAGCAGGCAACACCTGATAGCGCTATTATTGAAAAAGAACTGGCCAACCAGATAGAATTGGCAATTGAAGCTTTGCCGGCAAAAATGCGCGAAGTGTTCGAGCTGAGCCGCAAAAATGGGCTATCGCAAAAAGAAATAGCCTTGCATCTGAATATATCTGATAAAACGGTAAAAAAGCAGGTGAGCAACGCCATCAAGATCCTGCGCCTTAAGTTGGGGACGCTTATCTCTGTACTCCTTTTTTTCTGACCGAAAAAATATTTTCATTCCACCTACTACCTGCGCCACGGTTAACCTACTTATACCCGAGAATGAGTAAACGCGGGCCTCAACCAAGCCCTTATACCAGCGGCACTGCCATTCGCCAATTATCGAACCCAAAAAATGACTAACAAATATAACCCGGAAGAATTGCTGGCACGGTACCGCGCCGGAATCTGCACGCCCGAAGAAAAGGCGCTGGTAGAAAGCTGGCACCTGCAGCAATTGCGCGAAAAGCCTACCCAACCCGACCTTGCCGAGATGGATGCTGCCAAAGGGCGCATGTGGCAGCATATTACGGCAGACAAAACGCGTGTAAAACGCCTGAACAAGCAATGGCTGCAATATGCTGCCGCGATATTGGTATTTGCAGGCCTGGGCATTTGGCTATGGCGCGATACCACGCAACTGCCTGCTCCGGGTACCTCAATTGCAAAAAGCAAACCCATTGTACCCGGCAGCAACAAAGCCGTACTTACTTTGGCCAGCGGGAAGCAGGTTGTACTTGACGGCACATCGGCGGGGATCATCGCTAACGAGGGCGATGTTGCCGTTGTTAAAAATACCAACGGGTCTATCCAGTATAACAACGGCGATAAAACCGGGCAAACTGCCTACAATACGCTGAGCATACCACGTGGTGGCACCTATAGCCTTATACTGGCCGATGGTACTAAGGTTTGGCTAAACTCAGCATCTACCATAAAATACCCAACTGCATTTACCGGCAACCAGCGCGCGGTAGAAATTACGGGCGAAGCGTACTTCGAGGTGGCCAAAAACAAAGCCATGCCATTTGTAGTAAGCACGCCGGGGCAAAAAATACAGGTGCTGGGTACCCACTTTAACGTGCATGCCTACAGCGACGAAAAAACTGCTGAAACCACCCTATTGGAGGGTAAAATTGCGATAAGCAAAGGCTCACAAACCGAGATACTAACACCAGGCCAACAGGCTATAAATGCCGAAGGCATCGCCATGCGGATAGTTAACATGCCCGATGCCGAAGATGCCATTGCCTGGAAGAATGGTTACCTATCTTCCTCGCACGAGAGTATCTACAGCCTCATGACGCGTATATCGCGCTGGTATGATGTGGATATCGAGTACAAGGGAAACTTTGAGGGACGGTCGTTCGGGGGCACCATCTCCAAATTCGGCAACGTGAAAGATGTGCTCAACATTATAGAATCTACCGGATCTGTACACTTTAAAATTCAGGAGAGGAGGATCATTGTTATGCCGTAACTCTACCATACACAGCTTAATAAATGATCTTGAAAAAGGGCCTGAAGCGCGGCAACGCTTCAGGCCGGTGGCCAAAGCCATTGCAAGTATCGTTGATCAATTAACACACCGACCAATTAACCTTACGATCAAATGTATAAAAAATATCATGCATTTATATGCAGGGGTGCCTTTTGCGTGCCCGCCAAAATCATTATAAGAGTGAAACTTATCTTCATTTTTATGCTAACCGCGCTGCTACAGGTGCACGCATCATCGTATGCGCAACGCATTACGCTTAATGCCAAAGATGCCTCGTTGCAAAAAGTATTTAAAACCATACGGCAACAGAGCCAATACGGCTTTTATTACGACGAATCGGTACTTAAAGAGGCCAAGCCGGTAACCATAAACGTTAACGACGAGCCCATTGGTCCCGTGCTTGACAAGATATTCCGCGACCAGCCCGTAACGTATGTTATACAGCAGAATACCATAGTGGTAAAACGCCGCGATGCCGAACCCGCACAAGAGCTGCGCCCGGTTTCGCCTGCGGATATTACCATTAGCGGTAAGGTAACCGATGCCAATAACATACCTCTGCCGGGCGTGAGCGTATCTGTAAAAGGCACCACCCGCGGGGTAATGACCAAGCCCGACGGAACATTCAGCCTGGCCGTACCCGACACTAAGCAAACGCTGGTTTTCAGTTACATCGGGTTCGAAACCAAGGAGGTACCCGCAAGTGCTTCGAGTTTCAACATCATCCTTACCGAAACGCGCTCGGCTCTGAACGAGGTTGTGGTGGTAGGCTATGGCGTACAAAAGAAGGTGAACCTTACCGGAGCCATATCTACCGTAGATATGAAGAAGCAGGAGAACGCCCCTCTTACCAACGCATCGCAATTATTGCAGGGTGTAGAAGGTGTTTACGTAAACCAGGCCGGCGGCCAGCCGGGGCGCGATGTGGCCACCGTGCGTATAAGGGGTGTGGGCACGCTTAACAACAGCAACCCATTAGTATTGGTGAACGGTATAGAGTTCGCGCTGGAGAATGTTAACCCGGCAGATATCGAAAGTGTATCAGTACTCAAAGATGCGGCTTCGGCGTCTATCTATGGTTCGCGGGCGGCCAATGGTGTTATACTGATCACTACCAAAGGCGGCAAAAAAGATAAGTTCAGTGTAGATTATGACTACTACACCGGCAACCAGTACGTAAACTACCTGCCCGACTTTGTAAAAGACCCAATTCAGTTTATGGAGTTGCGCAACCAGGCGCAAAAAAATGAAGGTAAAGCTGTGGTTGATTACTCGGACGCACTGATAGCCGAGTACAAAGCAGGCATGCTTACCGATAAGAATGTTTACCCCAATAACGATTGGCTGGATATCATGTTCAATCCGGGCAATATGCAAAACCACGATGTCCGTTTTTCTGCCGGGACGGATAAACTTACTTACGCATTATCGCTAAACTACCTGTCGCAGGATGGCGTTTTGCGTGGCACCAACTCTAAACGCTACGCCTTAACCTATAACACTACAGCGCAGGTAAGCAGCAGGCTGAAGATAGGCGCTTATCTTAATGCATCGTACAAGGATATTAACGAACCCGTTGCCGGTGTGGCCAACCTGATGGAGATGACCTTTAAAGCCCAGGCTTTCCACCCTACGTACCTGCCCGACGGGCGCTACGCCAATACATTCATCCGTACACCGGGGCACAACATTTTCAGGAACCCGCTGGCCCTAGCCGACGAAGGCAAAAACAACAGCAAAATACAGCAGGTGTTGTTGAATATTTTTGCAGAGTATAAACTGCCTTTTAATATTACCTATAAAATAAACGGCGCGGTAAACAAAGGCGATAACTTTATATCGCAGTTCGTACCCGAAATATATACCTACCAGGTAAAAACCGGTGAGACCCAACTGATCCCCTATGACGGGCAGGGCCAGCGCGGCACCCGCCAAACCAACCCGGGCAGCCTGAATACAACCTTGTTTAACACCCTTAACTGGGAAGGCAACATTGGCGACAAGCACAACCTGAAAGCATTGGCCGGTTACAGCCGCGAGAGCTTTAGCAACCGCTCGTTCTTTGCGCGCAACGAGGGTTATTTGGGCAATACGCTTTACGAGTTAAATGCGGGTTCGTCTAACCCTGCGGTGGGGGGCACATCCGCATCATCAAAACTTAGCTCATTCTTCGGCAGGTTGAATTATATCTTCAACGAAAAATACCTGGCCGAGGCTAACTTCAGGTACGATGGCTCTTCGCGTTTTGCACAGGGCAGGCAATGGGGTTTCTTCCCATCGTTCTCGCTGGGCTGGAGAATTAATAAAGAAGCTTTCATGCAGAACATCCATTGGATAGACGACCTGAAACTCCGCGGATCTGTGGGCCAGCTGGGTAACCAAAACATCGATCTGTTCCGCTATGTAAACCTCGTTACGCTCGGGCGCGATTACCCTTTCGGCACTACGGTATCATCGGGCGCGGCAGTTACTGCTTATAACGACCCCACCATCACCTGGGAAACCACAACTATTACCAACATAGGGCTTGATGCTACCTTGTTCAACAGCACCCTTAACTTTACGGCGGAGGTATTTAAAAAACGCACCACCGATATCCTGAACGCAGTTACCATCCCCGACCAGATAGGCGCTTTAACAGGCCCTATCCAAAACATAGGCACGGTAGATAACACCGGCGTAGAGTTGAACCTTGGTTACAATGGCAAAATAAAAGAGTTTCAGTTCGGTATATCGGGCGGTATCACTTATGTAAAAAACAAGGTGGTTGATCTTAAAGGCGGCGTAATATACAACGGCCGAAACATTATTACCGAGGGCTACCCTATTAATTCTTACTACTTAATAAATGCTGCAGGTATATTCCAAAATACTGCCGAGATTGCTTCAAGCCCGTTCCAAAACATTAATACCAAACCGGGCTACTTAAAGTATAAAGATGTGAATGGTGATAACGCCATCTCAGAGGCCGACCGTACAATACAGGGTTCCAACATCCCAAAACTAACCTACCAGTTCAATGTAAACCTGAGCTACAAGCGCCTGTCGCTTAACACCTTCTTCCAGGGGGTAGGCACGGTTTATACTTATACCGAAAACATTGGTGCGCAACCGTTTTGGTTCGGCACATCGGTAACTAAAGAGTGGGTTACCGATTCGTGGACACCTACTAACACCGGTGCCCGCCTGCCCATAGTAACTACTGTAGAAGGCAGCCAAACCGAGAATTACCGCAGTTCTACCTTCTGGTTAAAAAATGCCGCCTATCTGCGCATGAAAAATATCCAGCTTAACTATGCCTTACCCGAGCGTTGGGTAAATAAGATCGGCATCAAGAAGGCCAAAATATTTGCTAACGGCCAAAATCTCCTCACGTTTACCCCGCTTAAAGGCTTCGACCCGGAGAAGAACCTCACAGGTTCTACCTTCTACGAATTCCCAACGGTAAAAACGTTTACCGCCGGCATCAATGTTTCATTATAATATCAAGCACGATGAAAAACCTTAAGATATACATCCCACTCATCATTATACTCCTTACTGTAAATCCCGGTTGTAAAAACGACTTGGTAGTAAACCCGACCGACCAATATAGCGAAGACACTTTTTGGAAAACACAGGCAGATGCGCTGGCGGGACTATCGGGCATATATAACTCCCTGTACGATTGCCAGACCTGGTTCTACGAAACCGACATGATAACTTCTAACGGCTTGGCCTACAACGAAACCAATGGTACCGATGCCATTGCCCGTGGTGCCCATACGCCCATTACTGCCTTAATAACCAGCCGCTGGACACAGGGCTACCGCGGCATAGGCCGCGCTAATACCTTTTTGGCTAAAGTAGGCGGAGTTACCGGCATGGCCGACGACCTGAAAAACCGCACCATTGGCGAAGCTAAATTCCTGCGTGCCTTTTATTACTTGGGGCTGGTTGATTGCTTTGGCGGCGTGCCGCTAATAACCGACGAACCCAATGTAGCCACCCAGGCCACGCTACCGCGCAATACGGCCGACGAGGTGTACGCCCAAATAATAAAAGACCTTGACGAAGCCATCCCTGCATTACCCAACAGCTACACCGCAGGTACCGATCTTGGGCGTGTAACCAAAGGCGCTGCTATGGCATTAAAAGCAAGGGCCTTGCTTTATACGGGCCGCTGGGCCGAGGCTGCCACAGCCGCAAAAGCATTGATGGATATGAACGTTTACACCTTGTTCCCGCACTACCGTAACATGTTTTTGGTGGCCAACGAGCGTAACTCGGAAGTTATTTTTAACGTGGAGTACCAGTCGCCCCGCTTTTTAAATAACATGGATAACGACAGTTACACGCTTAACCGCCCGGCACCCACTAAAAACCTTGCGGATGTTTACCTGATGACGGATGGACTGACCAAAGAAACATCGCCATTGTACAACCCGGCCAAACCTTTTGACAACCGCGACCCACGCTTGCTGCAAACTATGTACCCCGTAGGTTATAAATTTAACGGCAGAGTAACGGCCGCTTCTAACGTAGTTACCACCGGTTTCGGCCTGAAAAAATACACCAACCTTACCGATGACGATGCGCAACCTGCCCCAAAGGCTAACAACAGCGACCTGAATATTATTTTTATACGTTATGCCGAAGTATTGCTCATTTATGCCGAAGCGCAAAATGAAGCCAGCGGGCCCGATGCATCTGTTTATGATGCACTGAACAAAATACGTAAGCGGGCATCGGTAAACATGCCGGAGATAACGCCCGGATTAACGCAAAGCCAAATGCGAGATGTAATAAGGCGCGAACGCCGCGTAGAGCTGGCTTTTGAGGGACTCTACTACAGCGACATTAAACGCTGGAAGACTGCCGAAATAGAAAACAACGGCACCATATTAGACTACCTTGACCGCGTAAGGAGCACCCGCACTTTCAATAAAAACCGCGACTATTTGTGGCCCATACCAAGTAACCAAATACAGTTAAACCCTAATTTAGCGCAAAACCCTAACTGGTTTTAAAAACCCTCATCTATGAATACTAATAAACTAACCCTTGGCTTTGCAGCGTTGCTGATGCTGTGTGGCGGAGCTAACGCCATTGCCCAAACCAAACCGGCAATAAAGCCTAACGTAATTGTTATCTATACCGACGACCAGGGCACCCTCGACCTGAACATCTACGGTGCCAAAGACCTTACAACGCCTAACCTGGACAGGTTGGCGCGCTCTGGCACCCGGTTCTCCAACTTTTATGCTGCATCGCCTATTTGTTCGCCATCGCGGGCATCGTTGTTAAGCGGGCGTTACCCGCAGCGCGCGGGCTTGGTTGATAATGCTGCCGGCGCTTATGGAGGTGGCGGCATGCCGGGTAGCCAGTTCACCATGGCCGAAATGTTTAAGGCCGGTGGCTACAACACGGCGCATATTGGTAAATGGCACATAGGCTATAACCCCGAAACCATGCCTAATCAGCAAGGCTTTAACTATTCGTTCGGCTTTATGGGCGGCTGTATAGATAGCTATTCGCACTTTTATTATTGGGGTGGCCCCAACCGGCACGACCTATGGCGCAACGGTACCGAAATTTGGGAGGCTGGCCACTACTTCCCGGATATGATGGTTGACGAGGCAGGCAAGTTCATGGCCTCAAACAAAAGCAAGCCGTTCTTTATGTACTTCGCCATTAACATGCCGCACTACCCGCTGCAGGGTGAAAAGAAATGGCTCGATCATTATAAGAACCTGCCTATCCCGCGCAGGTTTTATGCCGCATCGATATCTACCATGGACGAAAAAATTGGCTTACTGCTGAAGAAGCTCGACGCATTGGGGCTAACCAAAAACACCATCGTAGTTTTCCAGGCCGATCAGGGGCACTCGGAAGAGGAACGAGCTTTCGGCGGCGGTGGTTACGCGGGACCGTACCGCGGTTCAAAATTCAGCGTGTTCGAGGGTGGTGTTAAAGTGCCTGCATTTATTAGCTGGCCCGGGCATATTGCAGCCAATGCAATACGCAGCCAGTTTGCTGCCAATATAGATTGGTACCCCACGCTTGCCGAATATTGCGGTATAAAACTGCCCGAGCGCAAATTAGATGGTGTTAGCCTGGTGCCTGTTATCGCATCGCCAAGCGCACCAACTACGCACCCGGTATTTTATTGGCAAAGCCTTGGCTCTAAAGAAGACCCGCAATGGGCAGTGCGCGAGGGCGACTGGAAACTGCTGCACAACCCCATCCAATCGAAAAAAGAGGAATTGGATGCTAACAAGTTCATGCTGATAAACCTAAAACGCGATAGCAGCGAGAAGGTTAACGAGGCAGCTAACAACCCCGAGATAGTAGAAAAACTGAAAGCCAAATACCAAACCTGGATAAAAGAGGTTTACGAGCAGTAGTTTTTGTGGTTAATTTTACCACAGAGTACACAGAGGGAGAAACACAGAGATGCACAGAGCCTGTAAAATGGTTGACAAAGCTGTTTATCGAAGTCCAGCAATAAAACTCCTCTAACAAATTTGCAAATCTCTCTGCGAACCTCTGTGTAAAACTCTGCGCCCTTTGTGGTTAAATAACCAATCGCAACATTGTTGTTAGTTATTTAACCACAGAGTTTTTTTTGACCGGTAAATAATTTTTTGTGGTTAATTTTACCACAGAGGCACAAAGAGAAAAACACAAAGATGCACAAAGGGTAGCTCGGTAAAGTTTTTCAATGGAGCCTGTTTAAACCAATTATAGAACGAGAAATTGAAGATAAGCTTTACAAATAGCGCCATCGCCTTGCTATGCCTAACGGCTTGGGGCTGTGGCAATGCCGGTAAGCCCGCCGCGCAACAAAATGCCGACACGGTGGCCAGCCAAATGCAGCCAACAACTGCGCCTGCAGGTATGGTATTGATAAAGGGCGGAACCTACACCATGGGCGCAATCGATTCTACTTTTACCGATGCGCGCCCTTTGCATAGCGTTACTGTGGGTGATTTTTTGATGGACGAACACGAGGTTACCAATGCCGAGTTTGCTGCTTTTGTAAAAGCCACCAATTATGTAACCGTTGCTGAACAGGCCTTAAACCCGGCAGACTACCCAACGGTAGACCCAAAGGACCTGGTGCCCGGCTCGGCAGTATTTACGCCGCCTGAACATCCTGTTAATTTAAATGATGCTATGCAGTGGTGGCAATACATTGCCGGAGCAAGCTGGCAACATCCCGAAGGAAAAAACAGCAGCATTAAAGGGCGGGAAAATTACCCTGTAGTGCATGTTTGCTACACCGACGCAGCTGCCTATGCCAAATGGGCAAACAAGCGCCTGCCTACCGAGGCCGAATGGGAATACGCGGCACGCGCAGGCGGCGGCAACAGCACCTACTATTGGGGGAACGAATTGCACCCCGGCGGCAAATGGATGGCCAATAATTACCAAGGGCACTTCCCGGATAAAGACTTGGCCGAAGATGGCTACAAAGGTGTAGCCCCTATTAAGAAATTCCCGGCCAATAAATATGGCTTATACGATATGGATGGCAATGTATGGGAATGGTGCAGCGACTTTTATCGCCCCGATTATTACCAACACAGCCCCGCCAACAACCCGCTGGGCCCTACCGACAGCTACGACCCTGATGAACCCGGCGCGGTTAAACGCGTACAACGCGGTGGCTCATTTATTTGCAGCGAGCAATATTGCATCCGTTTTAAAACCGGCAGCCGCGGCAAAGGCGAAGTAAGCAGCGGCTCCAATAATTTAGGCTTCAGGTGCGTTAAAGATATTTGATGATAGAAAACATGAAATTGAAAAAATACTTTGGTTTGATAATGATTGCCTGCCTCTGCGCAAGCTTGAGTTTTGCCAACGGAAACACAGCAGATACCAAAACTCCGCTATTGGCAGATAGCCTGAAAAAAGCTAAGCAAAACCCATTGGCTCCTAAAAAGAGTTGCTGCAAAGGCAGCCCATCGAAGGCAAAAATGCTGGCTCAGCAGAAGAAGAAAAAGCAATAACCCGTTTTAAAGGTTTACCTTTACCTAAAAACAAAATCAATGGAACCTATCGCGCAGCTAAAAAAGTCGGTTATGGAAGTTTCGGGCATGCGCGAGGAAGACTTTGCGCTATCGTTACCCTACTGGCATCATAAAACTTACAAAAAGGGCGAGTTTTATAACGAGTACCGCAATGTTTGTAAGCACCTTGGCTTTATCCTCAGCGGTGTATTTCGCATTTACCGATTCGACGACCGCACCTCTACCGAGCGGAACATGCTTTTCTTCACTGCCAACCAGTTCATGAGCCCTTATAAAAGTTTCCTGAACCAACAAGCCTGCGAGTACTATACCGAGGCCATGTCGGTTGCGGATATTTATTACATCCATTACGACCACCTGCAGTACCTTTACCAAACCTCGCCCGCCTGGGAACGCTTTGGCCGCCTGTATGCCGAAGCCGCGCTGAATACTGTGATGACCAATACCGAGGGCTTCCTATTCAAAACTGCCGAAGAACGCTACCGCGAAATGCTGGATATCCACCCCGATATTTTTGATGCTGTGCCGCTGTACCATATCGCCTCTTATTTGGGGATAGAAGGCCCATCGTTGAGCCGCATTCGTAAAAGGCTAAAGGCCTAAATTTCAAATGACATTTGCATGATGATAAATCTTCGGGACTTTAACCCGGGTTAATATTTGCGGGCAAAAGGCAGCCTACCTTTGACCTATCAAAACACAACAAATAAAATACAAACATCATGAAACGTACAGCAAATGCACATTGGAACGGTAACTTACAAACAGGTAACGGCGAAATAACCACCCAAAGTACCGTATTAAATAAAACACAATATTCTTTCAAAACCCGCTTTGCCGATGGTATTGGCACCAATCCCGAAGAGCTTTTGGCAGCAGCACACGCAGGCTGTTTCACCATGGCCGTTGGCGCAGCATTAACCCAAAACGGCGTTACCCCCGGCGACCTGACAACTGATGCTATCCTCGATCTGGATATGACAGCATTGGCCGTAACCGGCATCCACCTGTCGCTTAAAGGCAGCATTATAGAAGGCGTAAGCGAAGAGCAATTTAAAGCCATTGCCGAAGGCGCAAAAGCAAACTGTATCATCTCTAAAGCACTGAATGTGCCTATTACATTAGAAGTGGTTTACGCATAATTGTCAAAGCATCTTACAAAGAGAGGCTATTCCGAAATGGAACAGCCTCTCTTTGTATTTAGGAGTGCAAAATTCGTTACTCTTTATAGCTGTATTCAACCCCAAGTTCCTTAAGGGTAAGCCATACATGCCTTATGTCCCTCTCGTGGTAACCGCTTTTAAATTCTGTCAAAATTATCTTTTTGTTCTGCTGGCTTTTATCTATAATAGCTAATTCCCAAAACTTATTCCCTCTATCATTCACAGTGTAGAGTTTCGCATAGGCATCCCTTAAATTTATGGTTACAGGTGTTTGCTCGGCCCAAAGCCGCCTCCGGTAATGTATCATAACCTGGCTCTCTGTATCTATTACAAATTTCAAGCTCAGTTCTCTATTGACAGCTATCGCAGCAAATATCAGATTGGTAAATAAAATAAACGTAGCCGTGCCCCAACCCGGCTGTATCAGTAATACGAGCCATGGCACTGTCAGCGTCACAATCAAAACAGCCCAGCCTTGCGCTAACTTGAATTTATCAAGATCGCTGTTTATTACTATCACCTGGCCGGCATCCATGCTAAGAGGTTTATTGAACTATTGAGAACACATTATAAATCTATCAATATTATTTCTTGTCGCCAAAATCGCATCAGTAATATTGGTAGGCAATACCGTAATACGTATAAGCAGTATTACAAAAACAGGCTGCAAATTTGTACTGTTCTGTTAAAAGAACATCAAATATGCATACTATGGAAAAAAGAACATTAGGTAAAAGCGGGCTGGAAGTATCGGCCTTAGGTTTAGGCTGCATGGGTTTAAGCTTTGGCTACGGCCCCGCTACCGATATCAGCGAAGCAACCAAACTACTGCACGCAGCAGTAGAGAAAGGCGTTACATTTTTTGACAGCGCCGAGGCTTACGGCCCGTTTGCGAACGAAGAACTACTGGGCAATGCCCTTGCCCCATATCGCGATAGCTTAGTTATAGCTACCAAGTTTGGTTTTAAAGATGCTACGCCTACCAATGGTGTTGATAGTCGCCCCGAGCATATCCGTAAGGTTGCTGAAGAATCGTTAAAACGCCTGAAGACCGACCGCATCGACCTGTTTTACCAGCACCGCGTTGACCCAAGCGTACCCATGGAAGATGTAGCCGGTACTGTAAAGGACCTGATAGCCGAAGGTAAAGTACTGCACTTCGGCATGTCGGAAGCGGGCGCAGCATCTATCCGTGCGGCACATGCCGTGCAGCCTGTGGCTGCCCTGCAAAGCGAATATTCGTTATGGTGGCGCGAGCCCGAGGCAGAAATATTACCATTGCTGGAAGAATTAGGAATTGGCTTTGTGCCTTTTAGTCCGCTGGGTAAGGGTTTTCTTACCGGAGCGATAAGTGCAGATACGCAATTCGACAAAACCGACTTCCGCAACATTGTACCACGCTTTGCCGAAGATGCCCGTAAGGCTAACCAGATAATGGTTGACCTGCTGACGGCTATCGCTAAAGAAAAAGAAGCAACGCCTGCCCAAATAGCTTTGGCATGGCTGCTGGCACAAAAACCATGGATAGCGCCTATTCCCGGCACCACCAAATTACATCGTTTGGAAGAAAACCTCGGCGCATTGGATGTAAAACTAAGCACAGCCGACCTTGCCAAAATTGAGGAAGCAGCATCGCAAATAAAAATTGAAGGCGCACGTTACCCTGCAAGTTTACAGGCATTGGTAAGCAAATAAACCCGGAGCAATAAATGAGTGAAGGTAAGCTCCAAAAAATAGAGGAAATACTAAAGCTGTCTGCCGATAAATTTACCTGGAAAACTACGGGCAAATTTGATTTGGTGGATGAGCTTTTTGATGATAACCTGGTGTTCGTACACATCACCGGCCGCACCACCACCAAAGATGATTGGATGGACCAGTTGCGTACCCGCCGTTTTGTGTACAACAAAATAGAGCAGCAGGAAGAAGCGTCGGTAAAAGTATTCGGTAATGTGGCCGTGCTGGTGGGCAGGGCCACATTTACCGTAAACGGCGGTTGCGTATATCCGCTGGTTTACACCGAGGTATACAACCGCAAAAAAAGCGGCAAATGGAAATTGGTGAATTTGCACACTACATCGGCCTATTGATATGAAAAGAAAAGACTTTGTGAGGAAAATAATATTACCGGCGATGTGCGCAGTGTTAACCGTTTTCATTCTGCCATCGTGCGGGCGCGCGCAACAAGCACCTGCTGACGCAAACCCAACAGGTGGCAAACGCATCCTGATAGTTTACCTCTCGCGCACCAACAATACCAAAACACTGGCCGAGATAATACAAGGTTATACCGGCGGCGATCTGATGCCAATTGAACTGCAAAAGCCTTACCCGGCAGATTATAAAACAACCGTAAGCCAAGTGGCTCACGAAAATGAAACGGGCTACCTACTGCCGCTGAAAACCAAAATTGAGGGAATTGAGAAATATGATGTAGTATTTGTAGGCTTCCCTACGTGGGGCATGCAATTGCCGCCGCCTATGAAAAGCTTCCTGCATCAATACAACCTTAAGGGTAAAACCATTATACCGTTTAACACAAATGCGGGTTACGGCATAGGCAGCAGTTTTGATACCGTAAAGGAATTATGCCCAAACAGCAAAGTCTTAGACGGCTTTACCACCAAAGGCGGCATTGAGCGAGATGGTATTTTGTACGTGATGGAAGGTAACAAGAAAACCGAAACCGATGCAGCTGTTAAGAAGTGGCTGCAAAAGATAGGGATGCTGCCACAATAATTTTACGGGATTAAAAGCTGTTCAACTAATCAATCTCTATCTATAAGACGTTCCTATGGAACGTGACATTTGCGTTTACATTTATCTACCTATAAAATATCCCGATGGGATATAGAGGCGCTTCGTTCCATAGGAACGGCTTATGGGTAGGAAATAACAGCATCCGCTCTACGTTCCAGCGGAACGTTTTATGTAAGCCCACAATTTAGGGCCGCTACTAATATGAACGTAGTCTTTTTAGTTTAAGTGGGTAATTTGTATTCCAACAAGTTCAGATACGGATCACCACCAAGCCCCAGCAATTGGCAAAAGGCAGGTTCGGTTTTTATGCCTTGTAGTTTTAAGCCAATAACAGCCTGTTTAAATTCTTCGCCGAAGTGCTGTAAAATAGCATACTCGGCAAGCATGTGGCGATAGCCCATCTGCTCGATCACGGGGATCGCTTGCCCGAATATTTCTACGGGCAGGCCACTTTTGATAAAGCTCACCAGTACAGCGGGCTCTGCTAAATGGCTTATTTCCTTTATCGAAAAGCCATCTTCGGCAACAAACAGTGCTTTCATTTCTGCTGCGAACGAATCAGCATCAGTATAACAGCAAACAATATCCAGATCGCTGCCGGGTACTTGTATATCTAAAGGGAACGTACCCACGGGCACTGGCGAATAGTGCTTCAGCATATCCATCACTTGCCATTCGGTAAGTAAAGTATAAACTTCCTGCTGCGCTGCAGAGCCATGTTTTAGGTATGTTATATCAGTAAAGTTTATTACCATAAGCCCTCCATTAAATGCAAAACGGGCATACCGTTGCCGGCATGCCCATTATTATCTTGTTATTTGTTTGGTTATTTATGTTTGCTTCCCATAGTAAACACTAATTCACCACCAGCCATGATATCCTGGTGGGTGATAGATAACGAGGTAAGCGGCTTACCGTTCAGCGTCATCTTTTGGATGTAAACGTTCTTCTCGCTTTGGTTCTTCACGGTAATGTTGAAGGTTTTGCCGCCGCCAACTTGTATGCTCGCACTGTTGATAGCAGGGCTACCAATGGCATAATCGTTAGAGGCCGGTGCGACAGGGTAAAAGCCCAGTGTGCTGAAGATGTACCACGCGCTCATTTGGCCGGTATCATCGTTACCACCCAAACCATCCGGCGTAGGTTTATACATGCGGTTCAATATCATCCGGATGCGTTCCTGTGTTTTCCATGGCTTGCCGGTCCAGTTGTACAGGTAAGCTACGTGGTGCGATGGTTCGTTACCATGCACATAGTTGCCAATGATACCGTCGCGGGTAATATCTTCGGTTTCGGCGAAGTATTTATCCGGCAGTTCCATCGTGAACAGTGAATCGAGGTAGCGCACAAAGCGTTTATCTCCCCCCATCAGTTTTATCAAACCTTCAGGATCTTGCGGGGCGAACAGGGTGTAGTTCCAAGAGTTGCCCTCAATAAAGCCTTCGTTAATGGTGCTCAACGGGTCAAATTTAGCGCGGAATGTACCATTAGCCAGTTTAGGGCGCATAAACCCTACTGATGGGTCGTAAACGTTCTTATAGTTTTCGCTGCGTTTGATGAATTCGTTATAGATATCGGTTTTGCCCAGCTTCTTCGCCATTTGTGCTATTGCCCAATCATCGTAAGCATACTCTAAAGTATTAGATACCGATACGCCGGTACGCTCATCAGCGATGTAACCTTTATCTATGTACTCGCCAATACCTTCATAGCTGCGGTGGCGTGCGGTAGCTACGGCAGCATCCAGGGCTTTGTTGGCGTCAAAAGGCGCATTGCCCTTCACTACAGCATCTGCTAAAACAGACACACTGTGGTAACCGCTCATGCACCAGTTCTCGTTGGCGCTGTTGCTCCAAACAGGCAGCATGTGCTCGGGGCTTTGGTCGTAATGCACCAGCATCGATTTTACCATGTCGGCATTACGCTGCGGCTCGATGATATTGAACAGCGGATGTAAGGCGCGATAAGTATCCCAAAGCGAGAAGGTGGTATAATTAACAAAGCCATCTGCCTTGTGTACGTTTTGATCAAGCCCTTTGTATTGGCCGTCCACATCCATATAAATGGTTGGGTTTATCATGGTGTGGTACATGGCGGTATAAAAATCCTGCTTTTTCTCGGTGCTGCCGGTTACGGTAATTTTATCCAAAGCAGTTTCCCATTGGGCCTGCCCATCGGCTTTCACCTTTTCAAAATCCCAGCCCGGTGCTTCAGCCTGCATATTGACCAGTGCGCCATCCATGCTTACCGGCGATAATGCAAATTTTATTTTGATCTTCTCGTTGGCTTCGGTCTTGAAATCGAAGTAAGCACGTATTTGTTTGCCGGCTATCTCGGGGAAGTTTTTGCTTTGATTGAATTTACCCCAGAAGCCGCCGTATACCTGGCGCTTCTCATATTTCTTAAAACCGTATTGTGCGAATGCTTTATTGAACGACATGGCGAAGTATAGCGTACGTGTACGTGCCCAGCCATTGGTTTGGCGGAAGCCTACCAGTGTGCTATCGTTCAAAACTTTTACATATGTCCAAACGGTTTTATCTGGATAGTTGTAAATACCCGCCATCAGATCAAGTACGATGTGCGCCTGATCGGTTTTGGGAAAGGTGTATTGATGAAAGCCCACACGAGTAGTGGTGGTCATTTCGGCAGTTACGTTGCTTTCGTCCAGCTTTACTTTGTAGTAATTGGCTTCGCTCACCTCATTAGCGTGCGAAAACGCCGAGCGGTAACCGCTGCCGGGTTTATCTGCCGTACCGGGGTTCAATTTCAAAGCGCCAACGGTAGGCATAATCAGGAAATCGCCCAGGTCCGAGTGGCCTGTACCGCTGAAATGCGTATGGCTAAAGCCTACAATGGTTTTATCATCGTACTGGTAACCTGCGCAGTATTTGTAAACATCGGGGTTGTACTTACCGTTCAGCTCGTAGCTGGGGGTATCGGTTTCGGGGCTTAATTGCACCATACCGAAAGGTACGGTAGCACCGGGATAGGTATGGCCCATACGCTGTGTGCCTATAATAGGCTTCACGTATTGCACTAATTTTTCGTGTGTGGGGGTTTGGGCAGCGGCGGTAAGCCCTGCAAAACATATTAATGATACAAGTAGTTTCTTCATTAATGGCGTAAATAGATGATCAGTAAAACAATTTAACAGAAGCAAATATAAAATCATATATTGGTTAACTGCATTTTATTGCATCTACAGCCCTCAAAAAATTGCCATTGTGGCGCAAATGTTACGGTTTGTAACATCGGTATGGCTTTTGTAATCTAATTCGTAAATTCACATCACCATAAACTAAAAAAACATCCAATGAAAAAGTTATTCTTCGCGCTGGCCATTATGGTTGGGGCAATGTCGTTAAGCTCGTGCAGCTACAATAGCATGGTTACAGCCGACGAAAATATAAAAAGCAAATGGGGCGAAGTACAAACCCAATACCAACGCCGTGCCGACCTTATCCCTAATTTGGTATCGACCGTGAAAGGCGAAGCCAATTTTGAAAAAGGTACACTAACCGCTGTTGTTGAGGCTCGTGCAAAAGCCACATCGGTACAGGTTGATGCCGCTACCCTAACTCCCGAGAACATCCAGAAATACCAGGAAGCACAAGGCCAGTTAAGTGCCGCATTAGGCAAATTGCTTAACATAACAGAAAACTACCCTACTCTGCGCGCTAACGAAGCCTTCAGAGGCTTACAGGCACAGTTGGAAGGCACCGAAAACCGCATCAGCGTAGCACGCCGCGATTTTAACGAAGCCGTACAAGCCTACAATAGCAAAATACGCGCCTTCCCGGCCAATATTACTGCCAAAATGTTCGGCTTTAAAGAGAAAGGCTACTTCCAGGCCGATGCCGGTTCAGAGAAAGCACCGTCGGTTAACTTTGATACCGATACTAAAAAAGAAGATACGAAGTAATATTGTCGTAGCCTATAGGGCAAATTAATGTTACCCTATAGGCTTTCATACTATCGGTGGAATAGTAAGCCATCGGTGGAATCAGAAAATCACATCGGTGAAATCATAAATCATCGGTGAAATCACAAAAAAAAATGGCAGTATTTACCGACGAAGAACAGCTTCGTATACAAAAGGCCGTTGCCGATGCCGAACGAAATACCTCCGGCGAGATACGCGTATGCGTTGAGAAAATCTGCAGCGAAGAAACCTTAGACCGTGCCGCAAAATACTTCACCCAACTGGGTATGCACAAAACGCGCCTGCGGAATGGTGTGTTGATATACGTAGCAACCGTAGACCGCAAATTTGCCATTATTGGCGATGCCGGTATTAACAAGGTTGTTCCACCTGATTTTTGGGATGGTACCAAAGAAGATATGCTGAGCCAGTTTAAATACGGCAACCTTGTTGAAGGCATTGTAACGGGGATTATCAAGGCAGGCGAACAGTTGAAAAAGTACTTTCCGCACCTGCTCGACGATAAGAACGAACTGCCCGACGACATTGCCTTTATGGATGGCAACTAACATGAATACCATGCTGAAGAGAATATTTTTATTTGTTGGGCTGGTGCTCTGCGCAACATTAGCATTCGCCCAAAACTACCCCGAAAAACCCACGCGCGGGCTGGTGAACGACTTTACAGGTACACTATCCCCGCAGCAAGTATCGCAGCTGGATGCAAAGCTAAAGGCGTTTGAAGACAGCACTACTAATCAAATAGCAGTGGTGCTTATCCCTACGCTGGACGGCCGAGAGATAATTGACTACGGTGTTGGCCTTATACGCAAATGGGGTATTGGTACTAAAGAGAAAAACAACGGCGTACTGGTGCTGGTAGCCGTTAACGACCGTAAGGTATCTATTCAAACAGGCTATGGCGTAGAAGGCGCCCTCCCCGATATTATTACGCAACAGATCATCCAGAAAGATGTAAGGCCACGGTTTAAACAAAACGATTACTACGGCGGGCTGGATGCCGCTACCGACGATATCATCAAATACACCAAAGGCGAATATAAAGCCGAGCCGAAACAGAAAGATGAAAATGAAGGCGGCGGCCTTGGCAGCGTTATTTTCATTGTGATAATTGTGGTAGTTATACTCATCATTATCATCAGCAAGCGTGGCGGTGGGGGCGGCGGCAGGCGCATTATTGGCAGCCGCGGCGGTTCGCATGCGTTTTGGTGGTATTTGGCAGCTAATGCTCTTGGAAGCGGCAGCGGAGGCGGCGGCAGCTGGGGTGGTTCATCCGGCGGCGGTAGCAGCTGGGGCGGCTTCGGTGGCGGCAGCAGCGGAGGCGGCGGCAGCAGCGGAAGCTGGTGATGGAAGCCTTAAGCCGAAAGATCAAAGCCAAAAGCCGGAGGGAGCTCCAAATTCCAATAACTTAATTCTAATCAGAGGTTGGGGAGCACCGTGCCACCTAACCTCTGATCAACTAACCTCCAATTTCTAATAACCCATGTACCAACGCGATTACCTGCTTAACGAGGCCCGTAAAATGGCTTTGCTGCTGGCGAAACTTATGGGCTTGAAGGCCGAAGAAAAAGAGGAAGAATACCGCCAGTATTTTAACGAGGTATTGCAAGATGAATATAACCACGAGTTGGATACCCTTTTGCAAGCCGATACAGAAAAGTTTAAAAACCTGCTGCTATCTGCCAATTACAGCTCCGAAAAGCTGAATGCCTTAAGCCAAATGCTTTATGTATTTGCCGAGCCGTTTAAGGCCGATGAAGAAACAGCCGCTATTTTAAATAAGGTGCTTGTTATTTTTGATGTGTTAGAAAGCGAGCATCATTACGAATCTTTTGATAATTTAACCAAGAGGAACCACATCTACGGTTTCTTTAAAAACAACTATGGACGAATATAAATGGAAAACCCTTTCCACCACTTATGTACACAAAGGCCCCTGGGCCACCCTGCGCGCCGATAAATGCGAAATGCCCGACGGCACTATTGTTGACGAATACTACGTACTGGAGTACCCCAACTGGGCAAATGCGGTAGCACTTACCGAAGACAATAAAATTATTATGATACGCCAGTACCGCCACGCGGCGGGCATTGTATCGCTGGAGATACCGGGTGGCGTAATAGAAGAAGGCGAAGATAAAGAAGAAGGCATGCGCCGCGAGTTGCTGGAAGAAACCGGCTACGCCTTTAATAGCGTAGAACTCATCAGCACGGTTTACGCTAACCCATCTACCGCAGGTAATGTTACTTACTGCTACCTAGCGAAAGGCGGCAAAAAGGTGCAGGAGCAATCGTTAGACGAGCACGAACGCATTGAGGTGATGGAATATACCATTGATGAAGTAAAACAATTACTTGCCGAGAATAAGATACCGCAAGCGTTACACTGTACCGGTTTGTTTTACGCACTTATGAAATTGGGGGCCATCAGTTAATTTAGCAGGCGAATTCAGCGCGATGATTATAGCTGCAATGAAATTTTATAACTACAAATAAACTAACATGATAAGTATAGAAACGGTTGAGCAATTTCACAAAGCATTAAAAAAAGAACGAACGCTCACTATTGTTTGTGCAGAAAGTATTACTGCGGGGTTGTTAGCAAGCACTATTGCATCTGTTTCCGGCGCATCCGCAATTTTAAAAGGCAGTATCGTTACTTATGACGAAAATGTAAAAGTGAAAATATTAGGGGTACGACGCAAAATCCTGAAAAAATATACGGCCGAGTCGCAGCAAACAACTACGGCAATGTGCTATGGCATAAAGAGGCTTTATCCCAATGCTGACATCCATGTGGCGGTTACCGGTATGGCTTCTGCTATCGATCCATCTACTGATTATAAGGCAACCGCTAGCGTAGGTCAAATTTATGTGGCTATTTTTTATAAGAAACTACACCCGTTCAAGCATTCTTTTCTACCCGAAGATATCATCGATAAAAACAATAGCAGAAATGAAATAAGGGATAAAACGGTAGAATATATTTTCGAACAAATAGAAAAGTTGATAGCATAATCATAAAACACAAAACCCCGAAGCTTATCACTCCGGGGTTTTGTGTTTTAGAACGGGTTATTATTAATAACCTTCGTTTTGCACCAGGGCCGAGTTTGCGTTTATCTCGCGCAACGGAACCGGGAAAACCAATTTTGGTGAATTATATGGTAAAGCACCAACAGATTGCTGCAAACGCTTGGCATCATGCAGGAAGAAACCACCCTCAAAGGCAAGCTCCAGCCTTCTCTCTTTTAAAATATCGGCCAGCGTAACTGCTGCAACATTGCCCAGGCCCGCACGGTTACGTATTGTAGTGATATCGGCAGCGGGAGTAGCACCAATAGCAGTACCAAGCCTTTGGTTTGCTTCGGCACGTATCAAATACATTTCGGCAAGGCGCACAACGCGCACGTTACCATAAACGTTGCTGAACTTACCTACGCGCAAAATGCCGTCGCTATCTTCAGTGTAAATAGCAGCGCGCTGATCGTCCGGCTCAAACTCGGCCAAAAAGTTATCTCTTACAATAATATCGCCGCGGCCGCTATCATCCGGAGATGCGTAATAGGTGTTTAAGCCGTTGGTGCCTTGTTGGGCAGTAACCTGTACGGCAAAAATATCTTCGGTAGTGTTATCTACGTGAATTTGTGCCGGATAAGGAAACTCAGCTGTGTAAGGTGTTACCAGGGAGTAACGGTTAGATGCAATTACGGTATTAGCGGCATCGCGTGCATTTGCGTAATCGCCTTTTTGCAGGTATATCCTCGCCAACATAGCTGTAGCAGCATTCTTGGTTGCATAAAAGGTATTACCTGCCGGCAACAGGTTTTGCGCGTCGGTAAGGTCGGTAATAGCTTGCTGATAAACAGCTTCAACGGTAGCGCGCGGCACTTTTGAAGACTCGTCAACCACCGTGGTTGGTGTTAATACAATAGGTACGGCCAGGTTAGTTGCCGGGCTGCCATCGTTGTAAGATTTGCCATACATTTCGGCCAGGTTAAAATAAAGTATACCGCGTATAAATTTGGCTTGCCCTTCATACGAAGCTTTTGAGGCTGCATCAACTTTGTCCAAATTGGCAATAACGTTGTTTGCCTGGTTAATGGCCTGGTACGAGCTTAGCCACATACCCTCCACAAAACCATTATCGTTTGTAATAGTTTGGGCTACCATTTGGCTAAGGTCCTGAAAAGTACCCTGCCAGTCAATTATTGTTTGGGTTGCCATCAGGTCGGGCTGCAAGAAGTTACCGCCACCGTATGTGCCCGATAGCGCGAGCCTGTTATAGGCACCCACCAGTGTAATTTGCACATCAGTTGATGTAAGTATGGCCACATCCTGTCCTACCGACTGAAAGGGCTTTAAGTCCAATTGCTTATTGCAGGCGGTTAATAATAACGCGGTGCCAAAAGCTGTAAGGTATATCGATTTAAATTTTTTCATTGCTATAATATTAAAATTATAATCCTATGTTCACTCCAAAGGTAATGGTACGTGGCTGCGGCGCCGAGTAGAAATCAACACCAAGGTTGATATTGCTGGCCTGGTAATCCGCGTTCACCTCCGGGTCCCATCCTTTGTATTTAGTGATCAGGAATAAGTTGTAAGCATTCATGAATACCCTTGCATTGGCAAGCTTAATTTTAGCCAGTAACGATTTAGGAATGCTGTAGCCAAGGCCAACGGTTTTCATCCTGATGTATGAGCCACTTGACAGGTAACGGCTTGATGCATTAACGCCGTTTCCGTAAAATAAACGAGGCTCAGGCACATCAGTAATATCGCCGGGTTTGTCCCAGTAAGCCATTTGATCTACTGTTTGGTTATCGAAACCGTTGCTTGCTGAAGCCGACATGTATTGCCCGCCGCCATTGTAAATTTTGTTACCCCAAGAGCCCTGCATAGTTACCGATAGGTCGAAACCTGCATAAGCGAAGGTGTTGGTCCAACCGGCAGTATATTTAGGTGTTGGGTTGCCTAAAATTACGTTTTGTGCCGCGTTATAATCGTTAGTTGTAGTTCTGATAAAGTTGCCGTTAGCATCTTTAGTATTCAGGTAGTAGATAGCGTCGCCGTTTGCTGGGTCAACACCGGCATACTCTTTACCATAAAATACACCAATTGGCTGGCCTTCAATTACGCGGTTCAGGTCGTTAGAGCCCAATACCTGTTTTTTGATATCGGTAACTACGTTTTTGTTGAATGCGCCGTTAAAGCTGCTTGTCCATTTAAATTTGCCAACAAAAATATCGCCCGATAATTCAAGCTCGTAACCCTGATTGTATAATTTACCAAGGTTTTGTGTTTGTATAGAAAGGCCCAGTGTACCCGGTATATTTACATCCAGCAAAAGGTCGCGGGTGTTTTTGCGGTAATACTCGAAACCACCCGAAATACGATTATTGAAGAAACCGAAGTTAACACCAACATCAAACTGACCGGTGGTTTCCCATTTAAGGTTAGGGTTGGCAATTTGAATGAAGCGCTGGCCGGCAGAACCGTTATAACCCGCATCACCCGAAAATAAGCCTAATGCCGGGTAATTGCCCACTTCCGCATTACCTGTTAAACCGTAACCGGCTTTCAGTTTCAAATTGCTGATGAAAGTAGAGTTTTTAAGGAAGCTCTCTTCAGAAAGTATCCAGCCCACAGATGCTGCGGGGAAGAAACCGTAACGGCTGTTTTTACCGAAACGCGAAGAAGCATCGGTACGTGCACTTGCTGATAACAGGTATTTACCTTTATAAGCATAGTTAGCACGAGAAAAGTACGACACAAATGCGTACTCGCTTTGCGAAGACGAACCACCCGATTTTACGGCCGCCGATGCAATTTGCTTGTAAGCATCTGAAGGGAATTGCTGGCCTTGTATATCATTACCAACAAAGTGGTTATACTCGTAGCTGGTACCTGCAGTTACATCCAAAGAGTGATCGGTGTTGAAAACGTTTTTGTAGTTGATGTAGTTGTTTACAGTGTAGTGGATGATACCGTTATTGGTATTTTGGCCCGCACCATTTGGCGTACCTGTGTTACGGAACGTTAAACGGCCGTAATAGCTATCCTCGTTTTGGTTGGTCTGGTCTAAACCGAACTCGCTGCGGAGAGTTAAGTGCTTAACAATTTCCCAGCTGCCGTAAACGTTACCAATAGTACGGAATACGGTAGTGTTATAGTATGAGTTTGCTACGCTAAGCAAAGGGTTATAATAAACCGGATAGTTACTTGCCGAACCCGGTAAGCTACCGCTCAATAAACCTGTGCGCGGGTCTATAATAGGCGTAATAGGCGATAAGGCCACGATCTGCATCGGGGTAGAGAACTGGTTATCATCCGATATACGGTTGTTTACCGTATTGGTAAAATTCAGGTTCATGCCCACTTCTACGCGGCTAAAGGGTTTAGTGCTCAGGTTTACACGGCCCGAATATTTTTTGAAGCGGTTACCCACCAAAATACCTTTTTGGTCAGAGTATTGGCCCGATATCAGGTAGGTAGTTTTATCGTTACCGCCCGATAAGTTAAGGTCGTAAATGGCCTGTGGTGCATCCTGAAATGCTTGTTTTTCCCAATCAACATTGGCTGCGCCAACATCTGCAACGCCTGCAGAATACCTCAATAAACGGCTTTCAACAAATGCAGCATTATCATCAAGTGCATCCTGGTAAGTATCATAAAAACCATTATTAAAATCCTGTAATGAAGCACCCACGCCTGCGCGGCGCTCTATTTGCAGGTATTGCTCGCTATTTAAGAACTGGCGGTGCCTCGATGGCTTGCTGCTACCAAACTGGCTGCTGAAGTTCAACTTGGCCTTACCCGCTTTACCCTTTTTAGAGGTAAGTAGTATAACACCGTTTGATGCACGGGCACCATAGATAGCTGATGCCGATGCATCTTTCAATATCTCTACCGATTCGAAATCGTTAAAGTTGATATCAGCCAAAGGATTAGTGGCTGCGTTTGTACTCGATATGTCGCCCTGGTTTAGGATAATACCATCTAATACGATAAGTGGCTGCGTACCTGCCGAAATAGATGAAGTACCACGAACGCTGATTTTAATACCCTGGCCAAGTTTACCGTTGTTTGATTGTATAACAACACCGGCGGCTTTACCTTGTATGGCTTGTTCTAAGGTAGTTACGGGGGTATTCTCTATTTCTTTTGCAGCAATAGAGGCTACCGAACCTGTAATGTTTTGGCGCTTTTGTGTACCGTAACCAACTACTACAACTTCGGTAAGTTGTTTAGAGTCGGTTTCTAACGTTGCGTCTACTACACTGCTGTTAGCAGCAAGTTCCACGGCTTTGTAGCCGATAAATTTAAACACCAGCACCTTACCGGCAGGTACCGAAAGGCTGTACTTACCATTGACGTCGGTTTGGGTGCCGATACCAGGGGTACCTTTTACGGTCACGGTTACTCCCGGTAACGCTGATCCGTCTTTCTGGTCTGTTACTTTACCGGTAATCACGCTATTTTGACTAAAAGCTAATGATGCGGTAACAAATAACAGCAGGAATGAGAGTAGAATTTTCTTCATGCAATATGAGTTAAGTGAATTGAAAAAGGAAGTTCACAATAAAAAAGTACAAAAACAACAAAAGGCATAAAATTTTATGCCTTTTGTTGTTACTTTTTAAAATATTCTTCGTTTTCGATCGTTATCGCGCTTAAAAACTCATTAAAATTTGCCCTTTTTCAACTTTATCGCCAGGTTTTATTTTAATTACCTTAATGTTAACGTCCGCGGGGGCTTTTATGATATTTTCCATCTTCATGGCTTCCAATACAAACAAATTTTCACCCTTTTTTACGTCAGCACCGGGCTCCACAAACACTTTAAGTACCAAACCCGGCATAGGAGCCTTTATTTCGCTTACAGATTTTGCAGCCATATTGCTCAGCCCCATTTTTTCCAACAGCATGTCAAACCTGTCTTTACCCGATAGGGTGTAAACAGTATTATTAACCTTTACAACGGCCGCCTTTGCTTCTTTATCAAAACTTATAACCTCTGCATTGTACGATGCGGTTCCGTTTACAATATGGTATAAACCGGGGCGCAGCTCTTTAATATCGGGCGTAACAAAACTATTGTTAACCAGCAATGCATCACCCTGCCTCTCTGCCTCAAAATCAAACTTATCGTTAACTTTTATTTTATGCATATAACAACGGGCTATAAGTTATTTGGTAAATATATACTGTATCATGTTTGCGCCCATGCGCAGGGCTTTTTGCCGGGTTTCCTGCGTATCGCCGGCGTAGGTGCCGTAATCTTCCCAACCGTTGCCCAAATCGCATTGGTAGGTATAAAAGCATACCAGCCTGCCTTTGTATATCAACCCAAACCCTTGCGGGCGTTTACCATCGTGTTCGTGTATTTTGGGCAAGCCCTGCGGGAAGCTATACTTTTGGTGGTAAATAGCGTAATTGGTAGGCAATTCTACAAACTCAAGCTCCGGGAAAACCTTCTTCATTTGCGGGCGGATAAACGGGTCGAGCCCGTAGTTATCATCAATATGCAAAAAGCCTCCACCCGTTAAATACTTGCGTAGGTTTTTAGCCTCCTGCTCGCTGAATATCACGTTGCCGTGCCCCGTCATAAACACAAAAGGATAGTTATATAACTCGGCGCTGCCAACCTCCACAGTTTCCTCTTCGGGTTGAAAGTTGGTTTTTAGGTTCTCGTTGCAAAATTTAATGAGGTTGGTAAGTGCGGTACGGTCGCCATACCAATCGCCGCCGCCGTTGTACTTTAAGCGGCCCATTTTGTATGATGGCTCGGTAAAGCTGCATACAGCAATTGCAGCAACAATAAAGGCTACAGCAAAAAACGGCTTCCTCATTAGCGGTTCAAAAAGTTTATTTCAAAACAAGCTTCCAATGCAGCGGTTTCGGTGCGCAGGCGGCTTTCGCCTAAAGTTATGGCTTTGTATCCATTCTGCAAAGCAATCTCAACCTCTGCAGGACTAAAATCTCCTTCGGGGCCTATCAATATCAAATACCGGCTTTGCTTAGCGATAGCTTCTGGAAGCGCCAGCTTTTCACCTTCCGCGCAATGCGCAATATACTTTTCCCCATCAAAGGGTTTCTTTATAAACTGAGCAAAAGTCACGGCTTCATTTAAAACCGGGTGATACGCCTTAATAGATTGCTTAATGGCCGAAGTGATGATTTTGTTTAGCCGTTCAGCCTTGGCCTCCTTGCGTTCCGAACGCTGGCTGATAATGAGCGATACCTCATCTATCCCTATCTCGGTGGCTTTCTCTAAAAACCATTCGGTGCGCTCGATATTTTTGGTTGGGGCTACAGCCAGGTGCAGGTAATGGTTTCGTTTAGCATACTCCGTTTGTACCGAATTTACCTGTAATATGGTGCGCTTGGGATGGGCATCTTTTATCTCGGCTTGGTACAAACCGCCTACACCATCTATCAGCGTAACAGCATCCCCTTTGGCTAACCGCAACACACGCACAGCATGTTTGCTTTCTTCCTCATTTAAAAAATATTCGTGGAGAGATGGGTTGATACCGGGAGTATAAAATAGATGCATAGTAATAGCGCAGCCTGTTGCTTTAAAGCAAAGCTATTATTAAAACGCAGATAAAATAAAGTAAGTATGGAAATTATCAGTGCAGGTCAACCGCGTCTTCTTCGTTTATCAGCAGCTCCAGCTTCACCGATTCGATGTTTTGGTCGGATTTTTTGAGCACGGTGATGTTGTAGCCATTAGATTCTTTTTGCTCGCCAACATCGGGTATCTTACCGAAGATATCGCCCAACCAGCCGGATACGGTATCAAAATCGCCGTCTTCCGGTAAGTCGTGGGGCAGGTGCTCGTTCACATCGTATATTGGCGCAAGGGCATTCACCACAAACTCGCGGTCGTTTATTTTTTCAACGATAGGTTTTTCTTCGTCAAACTCATCCTGTATCTCGCCAACCAATTCTTCAACAATGTCTTCCAGCGTAACCATACCTGCGGTGCCGCCAAACTCATCAGATACGATGGCTATCTGTATGCGTTTTTGCTGCAACTCGGCCATCAGATCATTTATCTTTTTGGTTTCGGGAATGAAGTAAGGTTTGCGAATGATGTTTTTCAAAACGATCTCTTCTCCGCGTGCAAGAAGGGGCAAAATATCTTTGGCGTGCACTATGCCGATGATCTTATCTATCACATCATCATAAACCGGCATGCGCGAGTAGCCCTCGGTTATCAGTATCTCCAGCAATTCTTCGGTAGGTGTATCAATCTCAATACCCTGTATTTTAGTACGGGGTACCATGATATTCTTCACCACGCGCTCGTTAAAGTCGAATACGTTTTGGATAAGTTCGTGCTCGTTAGAATCTAATGCGCCGCTCTCTTTACCCTGCTCTAATAGGTACTGAAGCTCTTCCGAACTATGGTGCGTTTCGCCGCCTTCCAGCGTGCTGATGCCCATTAGCTTCAATATAAAGTTTGCGAAACCGTTAAGCAGCCAGATGAAGGGCCTTGCAGCAACAAAGAAAAACTGCAGCGGTAAAGATACCGCCAGCGTAGTACGCACCGATTTTTGTATGGCCAATGATTTTGGTGCCAGCTCGCCAAACACAATATGCAATATGGTGATGGTTGCAAAGGCAAGCCCGTGGCTTATCGAAATAAACAAGGGGCTAAGCTCTACGCCTACACTCATGAAGCCGCGCACCATTATGTTGGTGGCAACTTCTTCGCCCACTACGCCAAGCCCAAGCGAGGCAATGGTAATACCCAGCTGCGTGGCAGCCAGGTATCCATCAAGATTATGCAGTATGCCCCGGGCAATTTTGGCTACCCCGCTGCCGCTTTTAGCTTTTAGCTCTATCTGCGATCCGCGTACTCTTACCATGGCAAATTCGGCAGCCACAAAAAAGCCGTTCAGCAGCACCAAAAATATGGTGGCAATTATATAAAAGCCGTTTATCTCGTACGTATGCGCGGGGTCCATTAATTAATTATTGGTAAACGGGGAAAGTGGCCTTATAAAGGTCGAGCGCCTCGGAAATAACCTTATGCGCATAACGCAAACCAAGCAAATGCTCAATAGTTACGTTTTTGCCTTCAAGTTTTTTATAATCTTTAAAGAAACGCACTATCTCGGTCATGGCGTGTGGTGGCAATTCGTTAAGGTCGTTAATGTAATTAACCGACATATCGTTTTTTGCTACCGCGATGATCTTATCATCTTGTTCGCCGTTATCAACCATGTGCATTACGCCTACTACTTTGGCTTCAATAATGCTCATGGGGTAAACATCGGTTGAGCAAAGTACCAGTATATCCAAGGGGTCCTTATCGTCGCAGTATGTTTGCGGGATAAAACCATAGTTGGCCGGGTACATTACCGACGAAAATAAAACGCGGTCGAGTTTCAATAAGCCCGACTCTTTATCAATTTCATATTTGGCCTTAGAACCCTTTGGTATCTCGATGATAGCGTTTACAATTTCAGGAATGTTTTCGCCCGGAGAAACCTGGTGCCATGGGTGTTGTGTGCTCATTTGGTATATGTTGTATTATTCTGCTTGTTCCGTATCGCCCGTTTTTGTTAACTTCTTTTTTAAAAAGGCAAATATCAGCGGAACAGTTGTTATTGTTATCAGTCCAAGTATTATGTATTGCAGGTAATCTTTCAATTGCGGAAACCTCCTGCCTAAAAAATATCCGGCCAGCGTAAGAGTTGTAACCCATGCTACGCTGCCAACTATGTTGTAAATGGTAAATTTCTTTATATCAACCTTTACAACACCTGCAAATATAGGGGCAAATGTCCTAACTATAGGGAAAAATCTGCCTAAAATAAGCGCCATGCCGCCGTATTTGGCGTAAAATTCTTCGGCAACAGCAATATACCGCTTTTTAAAAAACAACGAGTCGTTTTTCTTGAACAGCACGGGCCCCGTTCGGTAGCCAAACCAATAGCCGGTATAGTTGCCCAATATGCCCGCACCAATTAGCGAAAGTACCAACGTATACACCGGTACCTGTATAATACCTGCTGCGCTAAGCAGGCCAGCTAAAAACAATAAGTAATCTCCGGGCAGGAAAAACCCAAAAAAAAGGCCCGTTTCGGCAAACACCACTATCAGCAGAAGGTAGAAACCACCACTGCTGATAATAGATTCAGCTTCGGTTAAAGTCCGCAGGTACTCCCAAAAATTCTCCATTAGCTATATCTGTAAAACTACAAATATTATATGGAAAATAAATTTGGTGCTAAATTAAAAGGCCCGAAATTAATGAAGGGTATACGCCGATAGCTATCGTTACTACTGCTGCAAAGCCTAAAACAAATTTGTAATAGCCCGGAATTTGCACTTCGGCACGCTCGGCACTACGGAAATACATAGCGATAATAACTCTGAAGTAGTAAAAAATGCTGATGATAGCATTCACTACAGCCACTATAACCATAATGTATTTATACTGTAATAACGCGCCCGAGAACATAAAGAACTTACCAATGAAGCCCGCAGTAAGCGGTATACCTGCCAATGATAGCATGCTTACTGTAAGTACAAAGGCAAGGAAAGGGTTTTTAGCTGCCAGGCCATTAAAGCCGTCAACATCATCGGTACCGGTTTGTTGCCTTACCAATACCAAAGCACCAAACGCTATAATAGATGCTATTGAATAGGCCGTAGCGTACATAAATATTGAGCTTGCCGATGCTGCACCTAAAGCAACAATAGCAAATAACAAGTAGCCGGCATGCGATATACTGGAGAAAGCCAGCATACGCTTAAAGCTCTGTTGGTACAACGCGGTTATGTTGCCTATAAACAATGTGATGATAGTAATTACCATTAATACCGGCGACCAAAAAGCGGCGATAGAACCAAAGCAAGACAAGAACAACCTCAGGAAAGCAGCAAAGCCTGCTGCTTTAACCACGGTTGACATGTAAGCTGTAATAAGCGATGGCGCACCTTCGTACACGTCCGGTGTCCAGAAGTGGAATGGTGCTGCACCTACTTTAAAGCAAAGGCCAACGATGATCAACAATACACCCGTGTAAAATATAGGGTCGATATTGCGCGGATGTGTAAGTACATAATCGCGGATACCATCCAGGTCAAAAGAGCCTGATGAACCGTAGATAAGCGCAATGCCGAACAACAAAAAGCCGGTTGAGAAAGCCCCCA
Organism: Mucilaginibacter pedocola; assembly: GCF_002013915.1. Taxonomy (GTDB): domain Bacteria; phylum Bacteroidota; class Bacteroidia; order Sphingobacteriales; family Sphingobacteriaceae; genus Mucilaginibacter; species Mucilaginibacter pedocola. Next base: position 204,393 of record NZ_MBTF01000035.1, on the reverse strand, counting down.
TCAGGAAGTATTTCAGCGCCGACTCGTTAGAGGCAAAATCGTTTTTACGTATACCTGCCAATATGTAAAGGCTTACCGACATAATTTCGATACCTACAAACAACATGGTTAAGTTATGGTAGCTTACCATTACCACTATACCGGCAAGCGAGAACAATACAATAGCGTAATACTCGGCAATGTGGTTGCTGATTTTCTCGAAGTAACCCTTCGAAAGCATCAATATCAATATGGTAGAAATAATGCTAACTACAGAGAATGCAACTGAGTAGTTATTGAACAGCATCATGCCATGGTAAATGGGCTGGGCAACATCGTCTTTATTCCAGGCACATACGGCAGCACCCAATGCCACCAGCATGCCAATAATAGTAACAGGCAATAATGCCTTTTGAGCTTTATATAAACCTAAGTACAAAAGCACAATAGGCAAAACAGATATGATGATTAAAGTAGTCATTTGTTTATTGTACCTGTACTTTAAAATTTAGCATTAACAAACTTGTGGCTTACAGTTTCTATAAGGTTAGTAACCGAAGCTTCTGAAATATGCAGCAATGGCTGCGGATAAACACCTATTACGATAATCAGCGCGCAGATTATCCCAAGGGCTAATCTCTCGCTGCCTTTAATATCGGTAAAAACCGAGGTAGTTTCGTTCAACTCGCCCTGCATCACATTCTTGTACATACGCAGCATATATACAGCACCAAGTATAATAGTAGTACCTGCAATAGCCGATGTAGCAATGCCCGACATATTGAAAATATTAATACCTAATACGCCCCTCAACAGCAAAAACTCTCCAACAAAGCCATTTGTTAATGGCAGCGCAACAGTGCCTAATACCACAATTAAAAATGTTATAGCAAACTTAGGTGCAATTTTAGCTATACCACCCAGTTGCGAAATATCGCGGGTATTTAAACGCCTGCTGATGATATCCCAAATAAAGAACATACCCACTACGTTTATACCGTGGCTTATCATTTGTATCATGGCACCTTGTACACCATAAATATTCCAGGCAAAAATACCGGCAGCAATTAAACCCACGTGCGCAATTGATGAATATGCTACAAGGCGCTTTCCGTCGGTTTGTTTAAATGCTATAATTGATGCGTACACAATTCCTATTACCGATAATACAATAGCCCAATTACCCCAGGCTAAAAAGCCGATCGGCGCATTAGGTATCAACCAGCGCAGCACGCCGTATATACCCATTTTCAGCATTATGCCCGATAGCATCATGGTACCCGCGCTTGGCGCAGTAGTATAGGTATCCGGCTGCCAAGTGTGGAAAGGGAATATTGGCATCTTGATGGCAAATGCTAAAAAGAACGCTCCAAAAACCCAGCCCTGGTGGCTTGCATCTAAAGTAAGGTTATAAAAGTGCGACAGGTCGTAATCTTTAGTAGGAGTTTGCAGGTACAGGTAAATAATACCTATCAGCATAAAAATAGAACCTGCAAAGGTGTAGATGAAGAATTTGATGTTTACACGGATGCGGTTTTCGCCACCCCAAAGTGCGCAAATAAAATAGATAGGTATTAACGCTGCTTCCCAGCCAACGTAAAATAAGAAACCATCTAAAGCTGTAAATACAGTAAGCATACCTGCCTGCATAAACAGGATTAGGGCATAAAACGCACGGGCATTCTTATACTCATGCTCGTATGTAGTAAGTATAATTAACGGCACTAACACAGTAGTAAGTAACACCATTATCATACTAATACCATCAATACCTGCCTTAAAGTAAATGCCAAACTGTGGTACCCATGGTACGTCAAGGCTGTATTGTAACGAAGCATCTGCAACAAAACCGCTTAAAAAATATAGGGCAGTAGCCAATTCCGCAACAGCAAAAAACATAGCTGCGTGCTTGGCCATTTCGTTTTTAAACAACAGGGTTAATACTGCTGCTATTACCGGTAAAAAAATTAAAATGCTAACCGTCATTTTATCTGTTGAAAATCGCTGTCTATTATATTTTAGTTACGCCGTATACCAGGATGGCCACTATACCAATCACCATCATGAATATATAGAAGCCCACATTACCGGTTTGCAATAAGCGCAAACCTTTACTTGTTTCTAAAGTGCCCTTACCCAGCCCATTTACAAAGCCATCAATACCTAATTGATCTATAACTTTGTAGAAGAATCCCGAAAGGAAATCAAGCGGCTTGCGGATAATGGTATCGTAAAGCTCGTCTACATAAAATTTGTGGTATGATAAGTTAGCCAATGCCGGGCGTTCTTCTTCGTCGGCAACTGGCAGGCTTCCGCCCTGAACATATTTCACGTAAGCATACGCCATGGCAACCAAGGCAACACCAACAGATACACCCATCAACAACCATTCGGTGCTGTGGCTCAATTCATGTTCACCTAATATCTTTTCAGATGCCTCAAAAACAGGTGCAAGGTAAGCGTGTAATTCGTGATGGCCGCCCATTACCGCAGGCACACCAATCATACCGGCAATAGCCGATAGTATAGCCAATACAACTAATGGGATAGTCATGCTCAGTGGCGACTCATGTAAATGATGTTCCTGTTCGTGCGTGCCGCGGAATTTACCCCAGAAAGTGAGGTACATCATCCGGAACATATAGAAAGAGGTAAGTCCGGCAGTTATTACGCCCACTACATAAAACGTAGTGCTATGTGCAAATGCCGCAGCTAATATTTCGTCTTTTGAGAAAAAGCCCGACAATGGAGGGATACCGGCAATAGCTACAGTACCAACCAGCATGGTTAAAAAAGTAATTCTGATCTTACCTTTTAAGCCGCCCATTTTGCGCATATCCTGCTCACCGCTCATGGCGTGGATAACTGAACCTGCACCAAGGAACAATAATGCTTTAAAGAAAGCGTGGGTTAATACGTGGAAGAAAGCACCTGTGTAAGCGCCAACGCCCAAACCTAAAAACATATAGCCTAATTGGGATACTGTTGAATAAGCCAGTACCTTTTTAATATCCGTTTGAGTTAAAGCAATAAGCGCAGCAAAGCAAGCCGTTGCCAAACCTATGATAGCTATTATCTCCATGGTATCAGGCGCCATGGTGAACAAAATGTTCGAGCGGGCTATCATGTATATACCGGCAGTAACCATGGTAGCCGCGTGTATTAGCGCCGAAACAGGTGTTGGGCCGGCCATCGCATCCGGTAACCAGGTAAACAGCGGCAATTGTGCCGACTTACCGGTTGCACCAATAAATAGTAGTATAGTTACAATGGTAATAAACGATCCGCCTTTTACTACTGTTGCCGCTTTAGCAAATATGGTTGAAAATTCAACGCTTTTAAATACAATGGTAAGGATGAACACGCCCAGTAAAAAACCAAGGTCGCCTATGCGGTTCATTACAAATGCTTTTTTGGCAGCATCGGCGTAAGCGCCGTTAGTGTACCAAAAGCCGATGAGCAGGTACGAGCATAAACCTACGCCCTCCCAACCTATAAACATTACAATATAGTTGCTACCCATAACCAGCAGCAGCATGAAGAATACGAACAGATTTAAATAAGCGAAGAACTTGCCAAAACCGGCATCATCGTGCATATAACCTGCCGAATATAAGTGAATAAGGAAACCTACCCCTGTAATAATAAGCAACATGATAGAGCTAAGCTGATCTATCAAAAACGCGAAAGGTATTTTTATATCGCCAACGCTTATCCAATCAAAAAGGGTTACGTTAATTGCTGCGCCTGTATGTTTTATCTGGAAGAATGTGGCTATGCTTATGCCAAATGCTACAAACACCAGCAAGCTGCCAATAGCGCCAATAACGCTTTTCGACAGGGTGTTGCGCCCCAATCCGTTTATCACAAAACCGGCTAAAGGTAATATAGGAATAAGCCAAATGTATTGATTCATATAAAGTTCGTCAGCCCCCTAACCCCCTAAAGGGGGAACAGAAGTTTAATTTCGTTTTTAATTTATTGATCCCTTTCCTGCTCCTCCGTTAAGCAACAGAGGCCGGGGGCTACCATTTCAACCTGTTCAGTACGTTAATATCTATCGAGTTAGTGTTGCGGTATATCATTACTATAATGGCCAACCCTACTGCTACCTCTGCAGCTGCAAGCGCCATAATAAAAAATACGAATACCTGCCCGGCTGCATCGCCGCGGTAAACCGAAAATGCTGTAAGCAACAGGTTAACCGAGTTAAGCATCAACTCAACCGACATGAATATGATAATAGCATTGCGGCGTAAAAGCACGCCCATAACCCCTATCGAAAAAATTAAAGCACTTAACAAAATGTAATGGTTAAGCGGCACTGCTTGTATGGTGTTGGCTACGCTATTCATTAGATAGTTGGTTTTGGTTCTTTCTCTTTAGTTGCCAATAATACAGCACCCACCATTGCCGATAACAGCAATACCGACGATACTTCGAAAGGCAGCAAGAACTCGTTAAATAAAACTTTACCCAGGTTTTTCACCAAACCCAAGTTTGGGTTTTTCAATACCACAGGGTCTGAAGTGTGGGTTAATACTTTTAATGATGATACCAATGCCACAGCTAATATACCCGCACCAAAAACTGCAGCCAGCTTCACCATAAATGGCTTCACAGGTTCGCTCTCTTTGTTCAGGTTAATAAGCATCAGCGTATAAAGGAACAATACCAGTATGGCCCCCATGTAAACAATAAAGTTTACAACGGCCAAAAACTGGGCATTCATTAAAATATAATGGATGGTAAAAGTAAAAAACGTGAGGATGAGGTACAGGATGCTATGCACCGGGTTCTTGGCAGAAATTACCAGGATGGAGAAAAAAATTGATAAAAACGCGATGAAGTAAAATGTACTCATGTTGATATTTACAAAATACTTTTGCCTTTTAAAAGAGTTGGGCAAAGGTATAAAACTTCTGTTATTGATTTAACGGTGCCTCTACTAATTTGTCTTTGCCGTAAATGAAATCCTTACGCAGGTAATCCGACGGAACGATGTCACCATCAAGATATATTGCCTCTTTAGGGCATGCTTCCTCGCAAAGGCCGCAGAAAATGCAGCGCAGCATATTTATTTCATACACAGCAGCATACTTCTCTTCGCGGTATAAATGCTCTTCGCCTTTTTGGCGTTCGGCAGCCGTCATGGTGATAGCCTCTGCCGGGCACGATAGTGCGCAAAGGCCACAGGCAGTGCAACGCTCTTTACCGTTCTCATCACGTTTTAGCGAGTGCATACCACGATAGTTTTCAGAAAACTCGCGCTTCTGCTCGGGGTATTGTATAGTAACCGGTTTTTTGAAGAAGTGCCCGATCGTAATGCTCAAACCTTTGGCAATAGCAGGCAGGTAAGCCTTCTCCCAAAAATTGAGGGGCTTTACTTCTAAAACTTTCTTTTTATTACTTAATGATTCCATTTTGTAAACTATGCCTCGCTATTTAAAAAAAGTAATAACTACGCCTGTAACAACTATATTGGCAATGGCCAGAGGTATCAAAATTTTCCAGCCGAGGTCCATCAACTGGTCGTAACGGAAACGCGGGATGGTCCAGCGTATCCACATGAAGAAGAAGATGAACAGCAATGTTTTCATGAACATTACGCCAAAACCTAACAAAGGTGCCCAAGTGTCTCCCAGCAATTCGTGCATATAGTCCATCCCCGGGTAATTATAACTACCCCAATAAAGGGTAACCATTACCGCCGATGAAATAAACATGTTGATATACTCTGCAAACAGGTAAAAACCTAATTTCATTGAAGAATACTCGGTATGGTAACCACCAACCAGCTCGGTTTCGCACTCAGGCAAGTCGAATGGCGTACGGTTAGTTTCGGCAAAAGCACATACCAGGAAAAGCAGGAAGCCAACCGGTTGGTAAATCACGTTCCAGTGCCAGCCATGTTGCTGCTGTGCAATTTCGCCCAGGCTTAAAGTTCCGGTAACTAATAAAAGAGCGATGATGCTCAAGCCCATCGAAATTTCGTAGCTGATATTTTGAGAAGCCGCGCGGATAGCACCCATTAACGAGTACTTGTTGTTTGATGCCCAACCACCTATCATGATACCGTATACACCAAGCGATACAACACCAAAAATGTAAAGGATACCTACGTTAATATCAGTTACCTGCAATGGAATAGATTTACCGGCAATTACTACAGTTTGTCCCCATGGGATAACCGCAGAACCTATACAAGCTGTGAGGATAGCCAGCGATGGGCCTACAATGAACAAGAATCCAGTTGCATTAGTTGGGATGATCTCTTCTTTCAAAAACATCTTACCACCATCAGCCAATGGCTGTAAAATTCCCCATGGGCCTGCGCGGTTAGGGCCAACACGATCCTGGAAGAAAGCTGCCACTTTGCGCTCTGCATAAGTAGAGTACATGGCAACTACCAGGCTTATCAGGAATATAACTACGATAAGCCCGAACTTAATGAGTATATCTAAACCTTCCATTATAAGCGTGTCTCCCTTTCAAATTGTTCTTTATTGGCCTGCTGCAATTGCGGATTAGCTTTCACTACCGGCAACGGCTTAAGTGTATCGTAATGATTAGCGCTGATAACCGATTTGTTTGAAACCTTGCGCGGGCCTTCAATTACCCAATCAGCAGTTTTCTTTTTATCGAAGCGGCAGGTGTTGCAGATAAATTCCTCAACCTCACCGTACTCATCTTTACGTGCGGTTACACGGATAACATCTTCGCCTTTGTACCAAAGGGTTACTTTACCGTTGCATTTCTCGTGGTCGCAATCGCGGTGTGCTTCTACCGGTTTGGTGAACCATACACGGTTTTTAAAGCGGAAAGTTTTATCGGTTAAGGCACCTACCGGGCAAACGTCTATCACGTTGCCACTAAAGTCGTTATCAACAGCTTTTTGTATGTAGGTAGAAATTTCGGAGTGGTCGCCGCGGTTAAGGATACCGTGTATACGGTGGTCGGTTATTTGGTCGGCGGTGAATACACAACGGTAGCAAAGGATGCAACGCGTCATGTGCAACTGTATCTTATCGCCAATATCTATTTTCTCGAATGTACGGCGGTCGAACTCGTAGCGAGTTTTAGCGGCACCGTGCTCGTAACCTAAATCCTGCAGGTGGCATTCGCCTGCCTGGTCGCACACAGGGCAATCAAGCGGGTGGTTTATCAAAAGCATTTCCACAACGCCTTTGCGTGCCTCAATAACCTCCGGCGATGTGATGTTTTGTACTTCCATACCGTCCATTACCGTAGTACGGCAGCTGGCCACCAGCTTTGGCATAGGGCGCGGGTCTTTTTCAGAACCTTTGCTCACCTTCACCAAACAGGTACGGCATTTACCGCCGCTACCTTCCAGTTTGGAATAATAGCACATGGCAGGCGGAACTATGTCGCCACCAATCATCCTTGCGGCGTTCAGGATGGTGGTTCCTGGTTCTACATCGATCGGAAATCCGTCTATCGTTACCTTCATTGACTTAATGTCCTTTTATATTTTATTACGCTACGACAGCATTTAACGGATCAGCGTAATGCGCTAAGCCATAATTGCGTGTTGTAGCTTCGTAGGCACTTGTTACATGCCATTCAAATTCGTCTCTAAAGTGGCGTATTGCACTGGCAACCGGCCAGGCCGCAGCATCACCCAATGGGCAAATGGTATTACCTTCAATTTTTTTAGATACATCAACCAACAGGTCAATGTCGCTCATTTTGCCATGGCCGTATTCCAGGCGGTGCAACACTTTCTCCATCCAGCCGGTACCTTCGCGGCATGGCGAACATTGGCCGCAGCTTTCGTGGTGGTAAAAACGGGCAAAGTTCCAGGTATTGCGCACAATGCACTGGTCTTCGTCGTAAGCTATAAAGCCACCCGAACCCAACATAGTACCTGTTGCAAAACCACCATCACTTAAAGATTCGTAGCTCATCAAACGAGCCTCGTTGTTAATGGTTTTCAGGAACAGGTTGGCAGGCAAAATTGGTACCGATGAACCGCCGGCAACAACTGCTTTAAGGCGTTTGCCATTGGCAATACCCTGGCAGTAATCGTCGCCATAAACAAATTCTTCGGCGGATAGGCCTAATTCTATCTCGTAAACACCGGGGCGTTTTAAGTTACCACCGGCAGATATCAGTTTAGTGCCGGTACTGCGGCCGATACCTATTTTAGCATACTCTTCGCCACCATCGTTAATGATAGGTACTACAGCAGCAATTGATTCTACATTGTTTACTACCGTTGGGCAGCCATACAAACCCGCAATGGCCGGAAATGGTGGCTTTATCCTCGGGTTACCGCGTTTACCTTCCAACGACTCTAACAAAGCGGTTTCTTCACCGCAGATGTAGGCGCCGCCGCCCGGTTGTACGTAAAGCTCCAGGTCGTAACCGGTGCCTAAAATGTTTTTACCTAAAAAGCCTTTTGCTTTTGCTTCGGCAATGGCTTTTTCCAGTATACGTATCTGCGGCATCATTTCGCCGCGCAGGTATATGTACGATGTATTGGCACCCAGTGCGAAGCTGGATACGATCATACCCTCAATTAATAAGTGAGGGATATAGGTCATCAAAAAGCGGTCTTTAAAAGTACCGGGTTCAGATTCGTCGCCGTTGCAAACCAGGTAGCGCGCAACGCCTTCCGGCTTGGCCAAAAAGCTCCATTTCATGCCGGTAGGGAAACCCGCACCGCCACGGCCGCGTAAACCCGATTTCTTTACTTCCTCTACTATTTCTTCGGGGGTAAGGGTTTTCAGGGCTTTTTCTACCGCAGCATAACCACCTTTAGAGCGGTAAACATCAAATGTATTGATGCCGGGTACGTTGATATGCTCGAGTAAAAGTTTACGTGCCATTAGTTGCCAGCCTTTCTTCTTAAATCGCTGATCAAAGTATCAACCGACTCTTTGGTTAAGTTCTCGTAAAAAGTATATTCGGGGCCAATCTGCAATACCGGGCCAAAGCCGCAGGCTGCAAGGCACTCAACGCCTCTCCAGCTAAACAAGCCGTCTTCGGTAACGTCGCCTTCTTTTACACCCAATTGTTGCTCAATGTGCTCCATTATTGGCGTAGCGCCTACAATTTCGCATGGGCCGGTGCGGCAAACCTCCAGCATATATTTGCCTTGTGGTTTTAAAAAATACATGGTATAGAAAGATGCCACCTCGTAGACTTCGATAGATTGTATCGACAAATATTCGGCAACGGCATCCATAGCAGGGGCGCTTACCCAGCCATATTCGGCTTGCACCAAATGCAGCACAGGCAGCAGGGCCGATTTTTGTTTACCTGCAGGGTAACGGCTAACCACATCGGCAAACTTTGCCTTCAGTTCCGGCGAAAATGTTACCGGGGTATCGGTATTCTGTACGCTAAGCATCTAACTCTCCTGCTATTACGTTTAAACTACTCATGTTAATAATCGCATCAGACAACAGCATGCCGCGGCTCATAGGCGCATACATCTGGTAGTTGATGAAGCTTGGCCTGCGGAAGTGTAAACGGTAAGGGCTTCTGCCGCCATCGTTCACCAGGTAAAAACCAAGTTCGCCGTTGGCACCCTCTACCGCATGGTATACTTCGGCGTTAGGGGTTTCTACTTCGCCCATCACAATTTTAAAGTGATAGATCAAAGCTTCCATGTTATTGTAAACTTCTTCCTTTGGTGGCAGGTAAAATGCCGGCACATCCGCGTGGAAAATGCTTGAATCTTCTTTTTCTATTTTGTTCAGCGCTTGCTCTATCAGGCGCATGCTCTGCCACATTTCTTCGTTACGCACCAAAAAGCGGGCGTAAACGTCGCCATTATCGCCAACCGGTACTTCAAAGTCAAATTCATCGTATGACGAGTATGGCTCCATCGCCCTTACGTCGTAATCTACGCCGGTAGCACGCAGTATAGGGCCGCTCCAGCTGTAGCTTAAAGCTTGCTCAGGAGTAACGGCGGCAACACCACGGGTACGGTCAACAAATATGCGGTTACGGTTAAAAAGCGATTCGAACTCTTTTAAACCGTAATTGAAATCTTTTAAAACCTTGCGGATCTTGGCGAAAGCAATGTGGTTGAAGTTGCGTTCGAAACCGCCTATACGACCAATATTAGTAGTCAAGCGCGAACCGCATATTTCCTCGAATACTTCGTAGATAGCTTCGCGGTACTGCATCATGTAGGTAAAGCCGGTTAAAGCGCCGGTATCTACACCAAGAATGGAGTTACAAACAATATGGTCGGCTATGCGCGATAGCTCCATAATGATGATACGCATGTAGTCAACACGTTTTGGCGTGGTGATACCCAAAAGCTTCTCAACCGTCATGTGCCAGCCCATGTTGTTAATGGGCGACGAGCAGTAGTTCAGGCGGTCGGTAAGCGGGGTTATTTGATAGAATGGCCTATGTTCGGCAATTTTCTCAAAAGCGCGGTGTATGTAGCCAATGGTTGATACGCCGCTAACAATACGTTCGCCATCCATCTCCAGTACGTTCTGGAATACACCGTGCGTGGCAGGGTGGGTTGGCCCAAGGTTGAGCGTAGAATGCTCGGTTTGCGGGTCGTTATCAGTATATACGGGATGGTTATACATTATCTTCCAAAAAAGTAATCTTTTTTATCAATACGGTTCGGATCCTCAAGCGGGTATTCTTTCCTCATCGGAAAAGCCGTCATATCGTCAACATTCAATATCCTGCGCAGATCGGGATGCCCGTCGAATATCACGCCGAAAAAGTCGTAAGTTTCGCGCTCCATCCAGTTAGCGCCATCCCAAATGGTGGTGGCAGTTGGTATATGCACATCATCGGCACTCAGGAAAACCTTCACACGGATGCGGGTATTGGTTGTTAAGCTATGCAGGTGGTAAACTACGCCAATGGCTTTTTCTTGTTCCGGGTAATGCACGCCGGTGATATCTGTAAGGAATATAAACTTCAGTTCATCATCGTTCTTTAAATACGACAATACTTCGGTTATATGCTCCCTGGTGGTTTCTACAGCAAGCAAGCCAAAATCCTGGCTTATGGCAGCTACTTCCCCGGGGAATTTGGCGGTCAGTTTTTCTATCAGTACTTCGTTAGCTATCTTACCCATTATTGTATTCCGTATTTAGCTAACAATTCCTGGTATTTAGGTTCAGAGCGGCGGCGAAGCGTTTCGGTACGCACCAGCTCTTGTATGGCCATAAAGCCATCAATTATAGCCTCGGGGCGGGGCGGGCAGCCGGGTACATAAACGTCTACCGGTATCACCTCATCAATGCCTTGCAAAACCGAGTAAGTATCAAATATACCCCCACTTGATGCGCATGCACCAACAGCCATTACCCAACGAGGTTCGGCCATTTGCAGGTATACCTGACGCAATACCGGGCCCATTTTTTTAGATATGGTACCCATCACCATCAGCAGGTCGGCCTGGCGGGGCGAAAAGCTTAAACGCTCGGCACCGAAACGGCTCAAATCGTAAGTAGAGGCCATGGTGGCCATAAACTCGATACCGCAGCATGATGTTGCGAAAGGCAAAGGCCATAACGAGTTGGCGCGGGCCATACCTATCGCCTTATCAAGCGAGGTGGCAAAAAAGCCTGAGCCTTCTACACCGGCCGGAGCCTCAACTATCTGAATATCACTCATGAATTTTTTTATCAAATAAAATAAACCCGTCAGCTAAGCTGATATGCAAATTTATAACAAATTACGTTGTAACACCTACACTATGGCGGCAGGGGGAGATATTTAGAATTAATCTAAACAGCCGCACACCATTTAAATCCCACTCAAAAACAGTTAGTCCTGAAAAAAGAAACGCGCCCTTGAGGCGCGTAAGTAAGTAGCAAAAAGCTTAATCCCAGTTTAGTGCACCCTTTTTGAGGATGTATATAAAGCCGGCCAGCAGCGTTGCCATAAATATGAACATCTCTATAAGCCCTTCGCGGCCAAGGTCGCGGAAGTTTACGGCCCAGGGGTACATAAATATTACCTCGACATCAAACAATACAAACAGGATGGCCACCAGGAAGTATTTGATTGACATTGGGGTGCGTGCGTTACCCACAACCTCAATACCCGACTCGAAAGGGGTAAGTTTGTCTTTTGTTACGCGCTTAGGGCCAATTTTGTGTGTAACAAACATGGTTGTAACCACAAAACCCATTGCCACAAGCATTTGGAATATTATCGGAAGGAAATCGCCTGGTAAACTTTGTAATTCCATGTTGCAAATATACAAATGAGTGCAAAATAAAAAAGCCCCTTTTTACAAGGGGCTTTCTATTTTATATTGTGGCAAAGGCATTATTTACCTTTGGCACCACCTTTTTTGCTAAAGTAGCCCAACGCCTGCTTATTAGTAGGGTCAACTTCTTTTGCTTTGGTGTAATTCTCAGTAGCTTTTGCTTCGTCTTTTTCCTTAAACTCGTAGTAAGCACCAAGGTAAGCATAAGCCTCGCCCATATTCTTTTTCGATCTCTCGTCCGGAAGTGGAGCTGCTGTCATTATGGTTATATACTTTTCGTAAAATGGCTTAGCCAAACCTTTAATGTTGTTACGGTCTTTGTCTTTATACTCGGCAATACGTGCACGGTATAAGGTAACATCACCAATTGGTTTGCTTGCTTTTTGCTCCACATAGCTAAATGCCGAATCTGCTTTGGTAAGCAAGGTAGTATCCGGGTTTGGTTTAGACGGATCGTAAGCAAAGTAGTAAGAGAAGCCCTGGCGGAAATAATCATTCAAGGTACCTTTTCTCGATTTGGTTAAGTACATGTGGTAAGCGTCACCGGCTTTCTCATATTTCTTTTGTGCGTAGAAAGATTTAGCCATTTCAGAATACACATCAGCCTGGGTAGTATCTAACTGGTAAGCTTGTTGCAATGAAGCAATACCCAATGAATCTTGCTGAGACGCAATTTGCGCACGGCCATAGTACAGGTAGTCGCGGGCGATAACACGTTTTGGTTCAGCTTTAGTGATCCAGGTGTTCATTGCAGATAATGCGGTTGGGTAATCTTTGTTCTCGTAGGCCGCGTAGGCCAAATAACGATAAACTTTTAAGTTTTTAGATGTTTTCGACAGGTCCGTAGCAACGGTCTGCAAAGTTTTCCAGTCACCTGCATATACAAGGAAGTCGGCGTAACGTAATTGCGATTCTTCAGACATATCTGTCAACGAAAGGTATTTACGGTACTGATCAACAGCTTCTTTAATTTTTACCGAAGCCATTTTAGGGTCAGATAACGCCCAACGTACATCTGTTTCTGCCCATTCGCGGTATGCAGGGCCGTAATTAGGGTCGATGGCCAAAGCAGCTTTAAATTCGGTTTCTGACGATTCGAAATTGTTAGCGAATTTCCAGATAACGCCGGTGGCTACTTTAGCGCTCGCCAATTTAGGGTTAATGCTCAAAGCGGCCTGGTAGTTGCTCAAAGCCTCGGTGTTTTTAGATTGGGTGCGGTAAGCTTCGCCCAAAGCCAATAACACGTCAACATCCTTTGCATTAAGTGCCTTTGCTTTATTTAATATAGCAATTGCAGCTTCAGCATCGGCAGGGGCTACCCTATCGTTAACAGGAGCCATTAAATAACCACGACCAACGTAAGCGTAAGCGGTAGTATTTTTGCCGGCCAATGTTACCGCCTGGTTAAAGTTTGTGGTAGCTGTAGCTTTGTCTTTATCAACAAAAGCAGCCACACCTAAACCGGCATAGTTAAGGGCCGATTTGGGGTTTACAGCAATACCTTTATTAAATGCTGTTTTAGCAGAGTCGGTATAATCTTGCAGTACATATACCCAACCCAGGTAAAAGAAATTTTCATCTTTAGTAGCCTGAGTAACCGTAAGGTTCTTCAACATCGATTTTGCCTTTTGGTACTGCTCTGCATCAATAGCTTTGCGCGCGTCTTCCAAGCTCTGCGCCGATACAACCGAGCTCACGAACACCAGGCCCAATATTAGTTTACTTATTTTACTGATCATTTTCATCTTAGTTTCGTAATTCAAAATAGTCCGTTTATATAGTTCTTAGTGTGTTATGTTTATTTCCCTTGTCGGTATCGAATCAGGCAGTAATCCCGATTTCAATATGATCCGCTGACCACGGTCGCTTGCCAAAAACGATGCAAAGCCGGCACCTAAGCCTTTTCTTCCTGTGCAATCGAGTATGTACAGCGATCTGCTAAGCGGATACGTATGTTGGACGAGCGTAGTCTGCGATGGTTTAAAGTATTCGCCTGCGTGCTTCGTCTCCTTGGTGTCATCTTTAACACCCACAATTTTCACCTTATCTACGTCTGCTGCGTAGTCTTTGTCGGGATCGTTCAACCAGGCAAAACCTGTAATGCCTATTGCATTATCGTGGCTCGCCACATATTTAATAACTTCTTTGTTATTTTTTAGTGCATATATATTCTTCTGCACCAAGTCTTTTCTTCCCGAAAGCTGCTTCAAATACCTTACCAAACTGGAGTTGGGGTTATCGAAAACAATGCTTTTATCGGTTTTAGCAGTGCCATTTAGCATGCCGATAATTTCCTTTACCGATGTTAACGTATCAGCCGATGCTTGGTTAACAATAATAGTAACCGCATCAATAGCAAACTTGTTTGCGTTTACACGCAATGCCCTGCGCTTTAACACACCTGCTTCTGTAGTATCCAGCTCGCGCGACAAAATAGCCACCCTTACCTTATCATTAAGCAACTGGTTTAGTACCTCTGCCTCCGTTACGTAGCTGATAACCGGCTTGGCGTTTGGGTAAAGGGCTTTAAAAATGTATTCTTCCTCGCCCACTATCGGCGAAAACGACTCATCGGCAGCAAAAGCAAGTGTGCCTGAGGTGAAGCCGTCTTGTATAACTGCTTTTTTATCGGTTTTATTTTCCCCGCAGCTAAAAAAAACTGTTAAAAGCCCAAAGCCAAGCAGCAATAATATGTTGTTATTCTTCATCTTCGGGGCTTTTTCTTAAATAGCGTGAGAAACGCAATACCGCATAAATCAAAATTATCGAACCGAATATTCTGCGTTGGGTAACCGGTAAATCTAAAGGAAACTTGTCCCAAAAGATGATCATCAGCCCCAGTATACAGAAACCCGTGAATGCGGTTACTCCTAAAATAAGCAAAAACCGCCTTTTGGGCGATTTTTGCTTTCCGTTATCATTTAATAACATTAATTTTTATTCTTCTGAAGCCAGAGCAAACGCTACCGGAACGCTGAACTGTACACGTACAGGGCGGCCGTTCTGAATACCCGGTTTCCATTTCGGAGATGCTTTAAGCGCGCGGATAGCTTCTTCGTCGCAACCGCTGCCAATGCCTCTCAGCACTTTAATATCTGTTAACGATCCATCTTTCTCCACAACGAAGGTCAAGATTACCCTACCCTGTACGTTGTTTTCCCTTGCTACTGCAGGGTAACGGATGGCTTTTGCCAAATATTTGTTAAATGCATTCTCATCGTTACCAAAGCTTGGCTGTTGCTCTACTGCGGTAAAGATCTGGTTCGGGTTTTCCTCTACCACTTGCTTTACGTCAGAGTTACCTACCGGCTCATCTATACGGATATCTGCATTCGGGTCACCTTTCTGGTCTTTCTGGCCAGGGTCAGCAACTTCCAACTCTTTTACGGTTGGTGGTTCTTTCTCACGCACCTCGTTATCCGGTTTTACTACCGGAGGAGGGAAACGCACCTGGTCAACCTTTGGCTTAGGTGGCTCCGGTGGCGGCGGAGGTGGTTTTTTTGTTTCGTCAACCGGCGGAGGAGGAAGTACCACCTCGGTGATCTTCACCTTCTCTTTTTCCTTAGGGATAAAGCCCTCAAGCTTGTTGAGGATGGTTTTAAAGGAAATAGCAAATACAAATACAGCTACACCGATGATAAGGGCCCTGTTGGTATGGCGAGGGTTTTCCTTACGCAGATCGTAAGCTCCATAAGCTTTGTTACGGCCTGTAAAAACGACATCTATCCACTGCTGGTTTAATATGTCTAATTTTGATCCAAGCATTATCTTATACTTTTAATGTTCTATTAATAATTACCGTCGCGTTTCAGCAATTCAAGCTCGGCCGGCAAAATATCAACAATTGCATAGGATTGTACGCCGGTAATGTTCATTTCGTCAATCGTATCAACCACGTTTTTGTAAGTTGATTTATCGCTTGGCTTAATTAACACAACCATGTATTTACCGGTTGATTGTTGAATTTCTTTACCTTTTTCGATAAGGGTTTTGCGCAAGCCATCTTTACCGTAATTATCGGTAGTTGGCTGCGATTTGCCTGGCTCGCCAATAAACCACTCTACTTTATTGTTAGCACCTAACAACAGTGTCATGGAACGCGAAGCAGCAACCGCCAATTGATCATCATTGTGCTCTTCCTTATCAGGCATGGCCAAATCCATTGCCTTAGGTTTCGACAGCGTAGTGGTAAGCATAAAGAAGGTGATCAACAAGAAGGCCAAATCCACCATCGCGGTTAAATCCACGCGTGTAGAGGCTTTTTTACTTCTTACCTTCCCGCCTTTATGTTTACCTCCGCCGGAGGTATCTAATTCTGCCATCTTTTTTTACTTTTTAGTTCCGCCTTTCACGGTGGTAATTAGCGCGAACTTGTTAATTTTTTGTCTCTGAAGAACGCCTATCAGTTTTTTGATAGTTGGGTACTCTTCCTTGTTATCGCCTTTGATAGATATACGTAGTGCTTTGTTGTGCAAGCTTACGTCAACCTTACGTGCTTCGCGGATCCAATCCGACAGCTCGTTGTTGGCTGTAGTATCATAAGGGATACCGGTTTGTTGGAACTTTTTACGCTCTTCTCCATTTAAATCCAGATAGCCGGCCAATTGTTTCATAGGCACACCAAAAATTGGCAAGCCCGAAAATTTAACCTTTTGCTCATCGGTGAATTTCACACCGTATTTATCACCCATCTGGGTTAGGGTTTGCATGCGTATATCGTTACCATCCACCGAGAAAAACACCTTACCCTGGCCAACGGTTAACATTAGCATGTTATCGTCGGGGATAGGTATCTCTGTAGTTGCAGCCGGGATGTCAACAGGAACTGGGTCCTCAACCCTTGGCTTTGCTGTTAATATAAAGAAAGTAAGCAGAAGGAAAGCTACGTCGCACATGGCGGTCATATCTATCGAGGTGCTCTTTCTTTGGACTTTTACTCTTGGCATGGTGTAAAGTTAAATATTAGGTTTTACAATATCAAATAAATTCCAAATTATATTTTGTTATAAGATGGAAAAACGCTCTAATATTTTACTATTTGCTGTTTTTGTGCGATGCGCCGAATGTTTGAACGATGCTGAAACCAGTTTCGTCGATAGCGTAAGTCAATTTATCAATCTTAGAAGTAAACACGTTGTACATTACGATTGATACAGCTGAAGTACCGATACCCAATGCAGTGTTGATAAGTGCCTCAGAGATCGAAGCGGAAAGTGCTGATTGGTTTGGAGCACCTGATGCTGCTAACGCACCGAACGCCTTGATCATACCGATTACCGTACCTAATAGACCGGTTAATGTACCGATAGATACCAGGGTAGCGATGATGGTAAGGTTTTGCTCTAACATTGGCATTTCCAAAGCAGTTGCTTCTTCGATGTCTTTTTGGATAGCCAAAGCTTTTTGATCAACGTCCATTGACTGGTCAACTTCCATTTCTTTGTATTTTTTCAAACCAGATTTGATAACGTTAGCTACCGAACCTTTTTGTTTGTCGCACTCTGCGCTTGCAGCGTCGATGTTTTGTGCGTTAAGGAAAGATTGGATCTTTTTAACGAAAACTTCTACGTTGCCGGTGCCTGAAGCTTTGCTGATAACGATCATCCTCTCGATAGAGAACACGATAACCATTAACAGGTAAGACATGATGATAGGTACGATAACACCACCTTTGTGGATGATACCGAAGTAGTCGCCTTGTACGGCTTCGTTCTCAGGGTCGCCGCCTACGAAGTGGCTCGAGTCACCCAAAATGAACACGAAGATACAGATAGCTACTACAATACAGATCGGGATAGTTAAAGTTGCAAATAGGCCCGATGCACTTGAGCTTTCTTTCTTTACAGGGGTAGTTGGTTTTGTTGGTGCGTTTGCCATTACTTTTGATTTTTAGTTTTCGTTTTGTTTGTAATATAAGTTAAATTAAATGTGTGCGTTTTAATGCGAATAACAAAAATAGAATTTAAATGAATTAAAAAAACTTTTTATGTAATTCTTTATAATAATTTAATACAACACGCTAAGCGGTTTTTCAAATTGGTAATACTTAACGTAATAAGCCAGTAAAATTGTGTTTTTACCAAATAAAATTTTACAATAAAACCCATTTTTTTTAAGAATAGCAAGCATTGCCCAACAAAAAGTGTGTAACTAAACTGATATATTAGTGTCTAAAATACAATTACAGCTATGCCCGGGCACTACCATTGCGTCAATAAAACACATTGAACTGCCTGATAATTAGGCATAAATAAAGCCCGCACCCCGAAGCAACATCTACTGCAAATATTGCTGCATTTTTTTTGCTTGAAACAAAATAAGTTTTTTGTGGCCGGGCCTCCAAAGCCCGTAGATGTACAAGTTAGTACAAGTTGAAACACGGCGCCCAAGCTGCATAGATAAGTGCCGGAAGGGAAAAAGTGTTTGTAAAGGTTTTGCTAATTAAATACGAGAACGAGTACAGCAGCCGGTACTATATATAATAGGTATAAACTATCCGCCTGCTTTTTTGGCCTTGTAACCATCGGCAAGTAGGATGGCCAGCACTTTATCGCGGAAATCGCCCTGTAATAATATCTCGCCATCTTTGGCAGAACCGCCTACCCCGCATTTGCTTTTCAGTTTTTTACCCAGAGCTTCCATGTCGGCAGTGGTTCCTGCAAACCCATTGATACGGGTTACCAGTTTGTTGCCTTTTATACGATCGAGAAAAACTTTGAGGTTTTGTTGCTGCGGCGGCAGCGTTTCCTGTACGTCGTTCCCTTCTTCATGGTATTGGAAATCGGGATCGGTTGAGTACATGATGCCGGTATAATTCTTTTTTGCCATGGGTTTAGCCTTTATAGTTATCGCCAACAATAATTTTTAAAGCGCCGGGCATTACGTTAATATCTATATCTACGCCAGCTTCGCGTGGTTCGCCATCCAGGTGGATAGGCCCAGGCTGCGAACGGGTGATAGTAATATTCTTTCCTTTTATTATCTCGACGTATTTAGAGCTTTCGGTAGCCTTCAATATCATCCGGAAACCCATTTCGGGGAAACGGTATAGTGGGAATGGTTTTATAATACAAACATCCAGTAAGCCATCCTGCACCGAGGCTGTTGGCGATACGTGTGCATTGTTGCCATATTGTGATGAGTTGGCTATACTGAGCATAAACGCTTCGCGCTGGTAAACTACACCATCTATATTAATATGGTATTGCTGTGCTTTATAACTCGCAATTTCCTGGAAAGATGATTTAAGGTAGCCGGTAAAACCGCGCTTGGTGCTGCGGTCGGCAAATACCTGGCTTATGTGGGCATCAAAACCCATCCCTGCCATGTTGAAAAACCAGCGGCCGTTCATTTTGCCGGCATCTATAGTAACAGCGCGCCCGGTGTTGATACCTTTAATAGCGCCCTCTGCATTCATGGGTACACTTAAAAAGCGCGATAGCCCGTTGCCCGATCCGTAAGGAATAACGCCTAAAGTTGTATCGGTACCGGCGATGGCCGAAGCTACCTCGTTAACCGTACCATCGCCACCTACGGCTACAATAATATCGTAAAAACGCGATTGTTCGCGGGCTACATCGCGTGCGTGTTTTATACCCGTGCTAAAGATGGTTTGATAGTCGAACTGCGAATGATCGAGGTACTGTTTTATAAGCTCCGGCACCCCATCTTTCCGCTTCCCGCCCGACACCGGGTTTATTATAAATAACGCTTTCCTTTTCAACTATATAGGTTTACAGGCGGCAAAAGTAAATATTTTCGGCTTTGTAAAAAATTGTTTTATTTTTGCTCCCGTCGTAAGTGGACTGATTTGATGGTATGGGCCTGCCCCATACATGTTGCAACCACGTAAAAAAGTGCTAATTCCTGCTTCTCTTTTTACAAGTTTCAAATAAATCCCTACTTTCGGCTTTAACGTTTATTTTCAAAACAATATGCCATATTTATTCACTTCCGAATCTGTATCAGAGGGGCACCCGGACAAAGTTGCCGACCAAATATCCGACGCATTGATCGATAACTTTTTAGCATTCGACGCACAGTCGAAAGTGGCTTGTGAAACTTTAGTTACTACCGGGCAGGTAATTTTGGCCGGCGAAGTAAAGTCTAAGGCTTATTTAGATGTTCAGAAAATTGCCCGCGAGGTGATCAATAAAATTGGTTATACCAAAGGCGAATATATGTTTGATGGCAGCTCTTGCGGTGTGCTATCGGCCATCCACGAGCAATCGCCAGATATTAACCAGGGTGTTGAGCGCAAAGCTCCCGAAGAGCAAGGTGCCGGCGACCAGGGTATGATGTTTGGCTACGCTACCGTAGAAACCGAAAACTACATGCCATTGGCATTAGACTTGGCTCACGCTTTATTAATAGAGCTTGCCGCTATCCGCCGTGAGAACAGCGAAATAAAATACCTTCGCCCGGATGCAAAATCGCAGGTTACGTTAGAGTACAGCGACGAGAACGTACCTACCCGTATTGATGCTATCGTTATCTCTACGCAGCACGACGACTTTGATGAAGAAGCCGCCATGCTGAAAAAGATTAGCGATGATATCATCAGCATCCTTATCCCGCGCGTAAAAGCTAAATACCCTAAATACGCTCACCTGTTCAACAGCGAAATTAAATATCACATTAACCCCACCGGTAAATTTGTTATTGGTGGTCCGCACGGCGATACCGGCTTAACCGGCCGCAAAATCATCGTAGATACTTACGGTGGTAAAGGCGCACACGGTGGTGGTGCTTTCAGCGGTAAAGACCCATCGAAGGTTGACCGTTCGGCTGCTTACGCTACCCGCCACATTGCTAAAAACCTGGTAGCTGCCGGTGTTTGCAGCGAGGTATTGGTACAGGTATCGTACGCTATTGGCGTTGCGCAGCCAATGGGTATTTACGTAAATACCTATGGCACTGCAAAAGTTGGCTTGAATGATGGCGAGATCGCTAAAAAGGTAGAGTCGATTTTTGATATGACGCCTTACGCTATTGAAACCCGCTTTAAACTGCGCAACCCAATCTACAGCGAAACTGCTGCTTACGGCCACTTTGGTAAGCCAAGCATTACAGTAACCAAATCGTTCAACGCACACGATGGCAGCAAGCTGGAGCGTGAAGTGGAACTTTTCACCTGGGAGAAGTTGGACTACGTGGATAAGGTAAAAGCCGAATTTGGATTATAATACCCCTAATAAAATAATCAATAGCAAAGCGGCTCGATAATTTCGGCCGCTTTTTTTATGCTGTATTGCCATGAATGCTAAAACATTTGCCCCGGCCTGGCTGGTGGCCTTCGCTTTTTTTAACATCTACATTGTGTGGGGTTCTACATACCTGGCAGTGGCGTATGGCTTGCAGGGCTTCCCGCCATTTATATTGGTGGGTATACGTTACCTTACGGCAGGGCTATTACTACTGGCGTGGTGCAAACTAAAAGGCGAAGCCTTACCGGAATTTAAATTCCTGTGGCGGCATGCTTTCAGTGGTACGCTTATGCTGGTTGGCGGTACAGGTATGATAGCCTGGGCCGAGCAATACATCAGCTCGGGGCAGGCGGCCATACTGGTAGCAACCGAGCCATTGATGGTATTACTGATAGACCGCGAGCGCTGGGGCCAATATTTCTCTAATAAATACATTGTTACTGGGCTTATAGTTGGCTTCATTGGTATCTTCCTGTTTGTAAAGTTGGGCGTAGCTACTACGGCGCAGCAATCGGGCATGGCAACAACGGCAAGCATTATTATTTTGTTCAGCGCTATGCTGTGGGTATTTGGCTCGCTTATTATTAAAGGCAACCAGGGTAAAAGCACCACGGTGATGAATGCAAGCGTACAACTTTTATCGGCGGGAATTGCATGTGCCATTATAGCTTTTTGCAAAAGCGAGCAAATAGGCTTCAGCTTTTCGCAGGTAAAGTTTGAGGCTTGGGCAGGTTTGATATTTTTAATAGTGATGGGCTCGCTGGTAGCCTACCTTTCCTACGTTTGGTTGCTGAGCATTAAACCGCCTGCTATTATCAGTACGCATACCTATGTAAACCCTGTTGTAGCGGTGTTTTTGGGATGGCTTTTTATACACGAGAAGGTTAACACTGCCCAACTACTGAGTTTGGTAGTGATATTAATAGGAATATTAATGGTAAATGTGCCCGGATATTTAAAAAGAAACCGGGCGGAGGAAGCTTAAATAGTTTCGATTAAATATCTTTACGAGCGTTCCTCCTATCCTATTTGAATATGCAACATCCCACCGAAAACCCCTGGACCACCCTATCTGAAAAAAACATTTACGATAACCCCTGGATAAACGTTACCGAGTACCAGGTGCTCAACCCATCGGGCAACCCGGGTATTTACGGCAAGGTGCATTTCAAAAATGTAGCTATCGGTGTAATCCCGTTGGATGCCGAGCTGAATACTTATTTAGTAGGCCAATACCGATATGTACTAAACCAATACTGCTGGGAAATACCCGAAGGCGGTGGCCCCGAGGGTACCGATCCGCTGGAATCGGCCAAGCGCGAACTACTTGAAGAAACCGGGCTAAAAGCAACGGAATGGACAGAACTGCTGCAAATGCACCTTTCCAATTCGGTAAGCGACGAGCTGAGCATTATTTACCTGGCTCGCGGACTGGAGCAGCACGAGGCCGAGCCCGAAGACACCGAAGAACTATTGGTGAATAAGGTGCCCTTTGAAGATGTATACCAAATGGTTTGTCGCGGCGAAATAACCGATTCGGTAACGGTAGGTGCCGTACTAAAGCTGAAGCTACTATTGTTAGAGAACCAATTATAAGCCAAAGGTTTACCATTTTATTAAAAAAATTTACCTTTGCCGCGTAAATGAAAAAGTTTTTAGGCTACATCCTTTCGCCCTTTGCCACAATTGCATTTTTGCTGGTGCTTTGCATCTTCCACCCCCTACAATGGATATGCTATAACTGGTTTGGTTATGCTGCCCACAAAAAATGTGTAGATATACTCAACTTCTGGCTCATAAGCACCTATTATATAGTTGGCAACAGCGTGAAGTTTACCAACAACCAAAACTTGCCGGTTGGCCGCCCCATGATATTTATTGCCAACCACCAAAGCACGTTTGATATTCCGCCGATGATATACTTTTTGCGTAAATACCACGCCAAATTTGTATCTAAAATGGAACTCACAAAAGGCATCCCATCAATATCCTACAACCTGAAAAAAGGCGGCGGCGCTAATATTGACCGTAACGACCCGCGCCAATCTATGAAGGCCCTATTTGATCTTGGCGACAGGATGAAGCAGAACAACTGGTCGGCCATGATATTCCCGGAGGGCACCCGCTCGCGCGATGGTAAGCTAAAAACCTTCCAGGCGGCAGGCGTGGGCGCTATTTTAAGAAAATGCCCCGACGCTTTGCTGGTGCCTGTTGCTATCAAAAACTCATGGAAGATGATTCAGTACGGATTATATCCCCTCAACACTTTCACCCCAATGAGCTTTGAAGTATTAGAGCCTGTTGAACCGGGCACCGGGAAGATTGATGAGGTGATAAAAATTATCGAAGACAGGATAAAGGCTGTTGTTGAGGAATAGTTTTAGAGGCTTGAGATTAGAGATAAGAGGTTAGGCGGGGCTATACCTTTTCCGGGGTAATTATGCGCCTTTGCCTTACGTTATCTTAACCGTTAATAGGGTAATATCATCAATAGGTTTTCCTTTAATTACCGTATTAATATGCTCCATCATGGCGTCATTAAAGTTGTCGGGAGATAAATTACCGTTGTTTATCACAAACTCAAGTAATTTTTCTTCGCTCCAGGCTTTGTGGTTTTGCAATTCGTGATCCATCAGCCCGTCGGTATAATTAAAGAAAAGGCTGTTGGGGTCTATATCTATTTCACCCTCATTTAAAAATGGCAACTCGTCAAAAGCGCCTATCATGGTGGTGCCCAGTTTTAAAGGGAAGGCTTCGCCATCGCAGTACAAAATGGTAGGGTTATGCCCGGCGTTTACGTAATTAAGCTTACGCGTTTTCTCGTTAAAGCGTGCCAAAAACAAGGTGATAAAGCGCTCGCCCTTAGTGTTATGAATAACCAGCTTGTTCAGTCTTTCTACTATAGTGGTTAGGTCGTCTTCAATAGCAGCAAGCCCCTGCAAACTGGCCTGGAAATTGGCCATCAGTAAAGCCGCCGAAATACCTTTACCAGATACGTCGGCAATGCACCATAAAAACTCGTTCTCGTTCAGCCGGAAGAAATCAAAATAATCACCGCCTATGTTTTGGTGAGGCATGTATTTGGCCCCCACCTCCACCCCATCGTCCTTGTAAACCCTTAAGGGTACCAGCATATTTTGCACCTCAACGGCCAGCTCCATTTCGCGCTGAAAGCGTTCGGCCTGCAGGCGTTCGCGGAAGAGTTTTTTGTTCTCCAGCGCCACTACAATAACGTTAATGAGGGTTTGAATAAAGGTAAGGTCGTTATTCAACATCTCGCCCGAGGTGGGGAACTGCCCTATCAGCGCGTAGGCCAGTGCCTTATTTTTATGATAGATGGGAATGTAGTAATCGTACTTGCTAAGCACCGGGTCGGCATGGCCGGTAAGTACCGATGGCGATTTGATTTTGCTGAGATGGGTCCATGTACCGTTGAGTACGCTGGCAGGCTCTATATCGCCGCCGTATTTGGATATGCAGCTATAAACTTTATCCTTGGCTATCATAAACCTGAACTTGCCAATTTGCAGGTAGTTGCGCAGGATATACTCCAGCATCTTTATCAGATCGGGCGTGGAGGTGTTTTTATTGATGGCCTGCGTAATTTCGAGCAAAGCATTCAACTCCGACTGCCGTTTCAGCAGCAGCCTGATCAGTTCCTCTTCGCCCGAACTTCCCTGAGTGTTTTGCATTATTATAATAGGCAGCCTAAAATAATGAATAATTTATTTTTAGCAGGATTTGTTTGCTTTTTGTGGCAAATGTTAGTTTACAGTACGGCCCTTCCAAGAGTATTTGCGTGTGTTGCCGATAAGGCCCACATAAACAAAATAAACTATGTGTATGGGAATGAGAATGATAAGCAAACCCACCAAATTAACACGCTTAAAAAACGATGTGATAGGCAATAAAAACGCCACCTCGAAAATATACTTCAGCAAAAACTGAACGAGGAAAAGTTTAAAAAAGAAAATATTGTAGAAGCTCAGCCCGGCGTTCACCAGCAGCGAAACGTTGAAAAGCCATATAGCAACCGCCAGCGCCACTATCCATTTATCTTTATACCGGGTAGATTTGGATGCCCAGCGGCGGCGTTGCTGCAAAAACTCCTGTAAGGTATGCTTGGCGTGTGTATAAACTACTGCCTCGCTGTTTTTAAGAAAACCTATGCGATTGGGGTATTTTACCGCTACCTTTTGCAGCAGTAATTCGTCGTCGCCCGAGGCCAGGTCGTCTATCCCTTTAAAACCGCCCACTTCGTAAAACACATCCTTGCGGTAAGCAAGGTTTGCCCCATTGCAGGTAGATGCCCGCCCGTTGCCTATGAAGGCAGCGCCAATGCCTATGAGGTACGAAAATTCAAGCGTTTGTAGTAATTCAAATAAACTCCGCTCTTCAAAATAGGTAACCGGCGACGATATCATTACCGGTTGATGCGTTTCGTAATAACTCACAATAGTGCTCAACCAACTTTTGCCCATACGGCAATCGGCATCGGTTGCTACCATCAGGTCGCCTTTGGAGCGGGCAATGGCCTCGGCAATGGCCTTCTTTTTATAGGAGTTTAGTGGTTTATCTTCCTTCAGCTGCATCAGCGTAATACCCTGCGATGCGTAGCTGCTAATGATCTCGGCGGTGCGGTCGGTGCTATGGTCGTCAACTATAATTACTTCTACCAAGTGGCGGGGATAATCCTGCGCCAGAATATCTTCGATGGTTTTATGGATGAGTTCTTCCTCGTTACGCGCAGCTATCAGTATAGTAACGCGGGTATTTAGTGGAGCTCCATCTGTTTTAGGGCGGCGCAATGCTGCCCAGCCTTTAATGAGGTACGCCACTACCAAAAGGTATATGCCGGTGAGGAAAAGAGAAACGAGGCTATGTGCGATCAAAGAATTTGAGTTTTAAAACGAACACCGAGCCCATAATGGCCGGTATAATTAAGTTAATAAGCCAGATAGATGATACCGCTGCAATAATAGCTATTTGCTGGTCGGTAATGTAAGAAAACAAACGCATGGCGGTAAAACTGCGTACGCCAATATCCAACAGATCGAGCGAGGGCAGGGCCGATTGGACAAAAATAAACACAACTACCGTAAGCATCATGGCGGCAAATGGAAGCCCGGGCAGCAACAGGTGTATCACCAAGTAATATTGCACCGAAAATACAGCGAAGCGCGCTATACTGTAACCTATAACAACGGTCAGCTCGCGAAAATTATACCGCCCCATAATATCAAAAAAGCGGTGGTACTTTTTTAGGAACTTTATTTTATCGAGCAGGTTTACTAACCAGTTAATGTGGAAGTAGACCACCAGCAGCAAAGCCAGGAATAGCATAGACAGCACCGCTATGCCCCAGTAAAGCCAGGCAGTTAAATGAAAGTAGGTGTAGGCAAACCATAGCGAGGCCAATACCCCCATAACGTTGGTAATAACGTTTTGCGCAAACGCACCAACCGCCATAGCAAATACACCGTGTATACGTTTACGGTTGGGCAGAAACATTACCCTGCCGCCAAACTCGCCTATGCGATTGGGGGTAAAAATAGCCCAGGTAAGCCCGCAAAAAACCGCTTCCACTGCTTGCCATACCGATATGGAAGCAAGCCTTTTAGAAAGGAATTGCCATTTAAAACTTTCCAGCAGCCAGTTAATCAGCATGAGCAAAACTACCGCTGATAAGGTAATAACTACCTGTTGGTGGCTGATATGCGAAACCAGCACGCGGAATTGTTGCAGGTCGTTGTTCTTTTTTAAAAACTTATGGTAAATAAAATAGAAAGCCAACACCAATATGGCGGCTTTGAGCAAGTACGAAAGAAATTTTCGGGCGGTAGCTGTCAACAACAAAAATTTGTGCAATGTTACAAAAAGCAACGCAAGCGGCGGGCTTGCCGCCAAATTATTCCGATAAGTGGGAATGAATGTGGCAAAGCAAATACAAAAGATGGGGCTTTTTGTTTAACCACCTGCCTGTGGTGGGGTTTAAAATGTCGGCGGCGTCCCCACCGCCGACAAGGGAAGATGAATACTACCCCAATATCTCCTTAATATCATCTGCCGAAAGCGACTTAATAAAGCTCTCTTCGGTGGTGATGAGCGAACGGGCCACGCTGAGTTTGCGCTGCTGCAGGGCTAATATCTTTTCTTCTACGGTATCTTTAGTGATGAATTTGTAGATGAACACGTTTTTGGTTTGGCCGATGCGGTGTGTACGGTCAATAGCCTGTTGTTCTACCGCCGGGTTCCACCATGGGTCGAGGATGAAAACGTAATCCGCCTCGGTGAGGTTCAGCCCCACGCCGCCGGCTTTTATGGATATCAGGAACACGCGTGTTTTGGTATCTTCCTGGAATTTTTGAACTACATCGCCACGGTTCTGCGTGCTACCATCCAGGTAAACGTAAGGGATACCCTGCTGATCGAAGTGTTCGCGGTAGATATTCAGTTGTTTCACAAATTGCGAGAATATCAACACTTTATGCCCGCCATCCAGTACGTTGGCCAGAGTATGCACCACGTTCTCAAACTTGCCCGAATCGCCCTCGTAGTCCTGGTCTATCATGGCGGGGTGGTTGGCTATCTGGCGTAGCTTTATCAGCCCCTGCAAAACCTGCATTTGGGTTTTGGCGTAAGTGCCATCCTCAATGCTGCGCAGTAATTCGTTGCGGTATTCAGATTTTACCTTGTCGTACACCTCGGCCTGTTCTTCGCTCATCTGGCAGTAGAAAAGGTTCTCGGTTTTAGGCGGCAACTCGGTAGCCACCTGCTCTTTTGTACGGCGTAATACAAAGGGTTTAATGATCGCCTGAAGTTTACGTGCTTTCTCTTCATCCTTTTTCTTCTCTATCGGCGCAACAAACTCATTCTGAAAATATGCCTGCGCTCCCAGCAAACCCGGATTAATAAAGCTCATCTGCGTCCACAGGTCGTTCACCGAGTTTTCTACCGGCGTGCCGCTCAGTATCAGCTTAAAGCGCGACTTAAGCAAGCGTACCGCCTGGTATGATTTGGACGATGGGTTTTTGATGTTCTGGCTTTCATCCAATATCACATAATCGAAATAGTAATCTTTAAACATTTCGATATCTATACGACTGATACCATACGTGGTGATGATTACGTCGTAATTGGCAAACACCTCTGCCGATTTATAGCGGAATGCACCGGTGTGCACCATGAGGCGTAATTGCGGCGCAAACTTACGCCCCTCGTTAAGCCAGTTATAGATCAGCGAGGTGGGCATAATTACCAGCGATGTAGCTTTGCTGCCTGCCGCTTCGGTATCCTCCTTATGCTTTTGCAGCAAGGCCAGGGTTTGTATGGTTTTACCCAAACCCATGTCATCGGCCAAACAACCGCCAAAATGGTAATCCTTCAAAAAGTGGAACCAATTGTAACCCGCCTTTTGGTAAGGGCGAAGGCTGCCTGCAAAGTTTACCGGCATAGGCATATCTTCGGTTTCGTCGTAATTGGTAAGCTTTTGCAGCTTGCGGTTCATGCTGGTTTCGGCCATTTCACCTTCCAGCTCGTGCACAAGGCCAACATGGTGGCGGCGTAGTTTTATACCATCGCCACTTTCCGAAAAATGCAGCAGGTTACCGTACTGCGAAAACCAGTGTTCGGGTATTACGGCTATCTCGCCCGATGGCAGTATAAATTCTTTTTTATGGCTTAGGATATGGTTCTTCAGTTGAATGAAGGGTATACGGTATTGCCCAAAGTAAACCACGCCGTTAATATCGAACCAGTCGTTATTTTCGGATATCTCGATATCTATTTTGGTAACACCAAAAACGTAGCGCTTCTGGCCGTCTGGCTGTTCTATCTCAAAGCCTTTTTCAATAAGTTCATCGTGGTGTTGATTCAGCCATTCAAAAACCGGGAAAGAGCGGTCGCTATCGTCATCGCCATGCGCCACTTCCAAATTTTGAAAAAGCGAGGAAGTAAGCGTAAGCCCTAAACTCTCCAATTGAGCAAGTTTGCCCTTCTCCCAGGTTGTAGAGCGCTTAATGCGATGAAAAAGGTAATCGTCGCCGGTTTTTTCCATCCGTACCGATATATGCCTGCCATCGCCGTAGGGGAAAATATAGCCCGCATATTTAAAATAAAGCTGCAATTGCGATGTGCCGCCTTCTACATATACCGGCTTTAAACAAGCCGTAGCATCGTACTTTTCGGTATTTATAGTAAAGCCTTCGGCATATACGTTATGCTTCTCTATAAGTGGGGCCACAAACTTTTCAAAGTACGAATGCTCCGACGATTTGGGGATAGATATAAAGCGCTTATTTAAAAAGGGCTGCAGTTTTTTACCTTCTATCTCTTTATCGAAATAGTAGAGCGTATCATCAAGCAGCATCCAGGCAGGATGGTTGCAAATGATCTCGGCATCTTTAAACATAAATTCGATACGCAGCCCCCGGTATTTAATGGTAGGAAAGTAACGTATCTCCTCCTCATTTCGGCGGAAATGAAACAGTACTGAAGCTGCCTCGTCGGCAATGTGAACCTTACGGCCGGCGGGATACCCCTCCTTGCTCATCAGGTACAATTGTTTATTGCCTGTACCTATTAGTGCCAGGGCCTCTACTATCTTTTTCTCAATTTTCGGGCGGATAACGTCAAATACCTGGTCGTTAAATACCTTGGCAAAATACTCGAACGGGCGTATGGGCTTTTTATAGAACCTTTTAATGATGTTGCCTTGTTCAATATCCTCCAGCAGCTTAATAAGCTTGCGGTCGGTATCATCTAAACAGTGGTTAAACTCAACTGCGGTATTGCTGAAAAGGCGTTGGTAAGTGAGCGAAAACTCGCCATTAGGGTTTAGCTGCACAATGTGCGGCTCTATTACGTATAACAGGTAATCGTGCCGGGCAATGGCATATATAATTTGGCAAGGTTTGTTGCTGTCTACGCGTAACATCAATTTTGGCTAAAAATTAATGAAAGCTACATCAACAAAAAATTCAAACGTAAACAGAAATTGTAATAAACTAAAATTTTTAGTGCGATTTTTTTAAACAATTGCACCGGCAAAA
Source organism: Mucilaginibacter pedocola (assembly GCF_002013915.1). GTDB lineage: Bacteria > Bacteroidota > Bacteroidia > Sphingobacteriales > Sphingobacteriaceae > Mucilaginibacter > Mucilaginibacter pedocola. Next base: position 173,932 of record NZ_MBTF01000035.1, on the reverse strand, counting down.
ACAGCCTTCACCCGCGGGCTTTATTTTACGCCGTCAATTACCGTATTGTTTGCATTGTCGGGCGCAGGCTTAAGCAAAAGCTTTTTGCCAAAGTTAATGGCGGGCTTTTCGATGTATTTGAATATTAACGCTGCCGAAGCAATGGTTATGGAAAGCGTAATACAGTCAAATGCAATGTTTAATGCCACATTGTTTTGTATTTGCACCGTTTTAAGGCGGCCCAGCATATAAACACATATGGGCACATGGATGAGATAAATGGAGTACGACAGGTCGCCCAGACGCGAAAAGAAATTATCGGGCAGCGGGCGTATGCTGTTGGCAATAATAGCCAGGCAGGTTAAAATGCAAACAATTAACCAGTTGATGTCTCCTGCGTGCCAGATGGCACCAAGGCACAAGAGTAGTAACAAGATGACCAGAATTTTATTGCCTTGAGCGTTATGCAGCAGATAGTGGCCGCCCAAACCGAGTGCGAAGGATGGCCAATTTTTTAAAAAGAAGGCAGGAATATATTGGGGCGGGGCAACAAGGGTTACAGCTGTAATAAACACAAATGCTGCCAGGCGATATTTTGGCTTCAAAAACAGCACCAGGTAAACAACAATGTAAAAACACACCTCGCACGAAAGCGACCAGTATACCCAATTTATTGTTTTGAAATGCGTAACCGGCGAGGTAAACAGCGTAATTATTGCCATTGCATGCAATGGTGTTTTGGGTAGCGCGGCAACATCGTTAATATGATTTATTAAAAGCTTGCCCGCTATTATGGCCAAAATTAAAACTACACTAAACCAATAGGCGGGGAATATCCTGAAAAAACGCCGTGTAATAAACTCATTGGGCGAACGGGTATGCTTAACCGCTATAAGTATACAATAACCGCTTATTACAAAAAAGGCCGGTACGCCAAGCCAAAGCATGCCGCAAATATTGCGGTACCAATTATCCTTGTATTCGATATAGGCCTGTTGATGAAAAAAGACCACAGCACAGGCGGCAAAAAAGCGCAATAAATCTATCGTATTGTTACGGCCTGCCGGTTTGTTCATCAGGCTATTTCTATCTCCCCTTCAAACACCAACTCGGCCGGCCCTTCTAAAAATATATTAGTGAATTTTTCGCCATTGTTGGTAAAGCGGATATTGAGGTCGCCGCCCAATACCCTAATGGGGGTGCTGATATTACCAAACTGCCCGTTGTGTTTAGCCATGGCGAGCGCTACAGCTGTAACCCCGGTTCCGCAGGCATAGGTTTCGTTTTCTACTCCACGCTCAAAGGTGCGCACAAAGTAGCCCTCGCCGGTTTTCTCCGCAAAGTTTACGTTGATGCCGTTGGCTTTGTAGGTAGCATTATTGCGGATGGCATAGCCTTCGTTGTAAACATCTTTTACGGCTAAGTCGGCAGCCAGCTTTACGTAATGCGGCGAGCCGGTGTTGAGCACGTAAGCTTCGCCGTCTTTGCTGATGTCGTTCACATCTATCATCTGCAGGCTCACCCAATTGCCTTCGTCGGTAATTTTGGCATGATGGGGGCCATCTGTAGCCAGAAAATTTGTCGTATCGTATATAATGCCCAGGTACTTGGCAAAGGCCACTATGCAACGGCCGCCATTGCCGCACATGCTGCCTTCGTTGCCATCGGCATTGTAATAAACCATTTTAAAATCGTAGCCATCCAGGTTTTCCAGCAGCATTAAGCCGTCGCCGCCAATGCCGAAACGCCTGTCGCACAGCTTTGCCACGGTTTCTTTATCAGGCTGATTCACAACGCCTTCGCGGTTGTCTATCAAAACAAAATCGTTGCCGGCACCCTGGTATTTGTAAAACTTTATATTCACGTTAAAATATTATATGTTGGCGGTAGTTTTAATATAAGCTAACAAGCCATAACAAATGTATGCCCTTGTTAATTTAGTTTTAACAATTTTTAACAAAATTGCATATAACTTATCATTGTTTATATCGTCTATATGGTATTAAATTTGAATCCCGGTAGATAATACCGCAAACAATAAATAGAATTGAATAAAAATATGAAAAGATTTGGTTTAACATTACTTACCGCCTTTGCGGGCGGTGCGTTGGCCTTAGGCGTATACAAGTTTGCCGAAAACAAATACGACCAGGGCATGAGTTTCGAAGACAAACAGAAAGTTTATTTTACCAGTAACCGCTCAAATGCGCCTACGGTATCATCTGCCGGCACGGCCGATTTTACACAGGCTGCTGCAGAAGTTACCCCGGCTGTAGTTTACATCCGTACCACGTATTCGCCAAAAAGCAATGGCAACCAGGATCAGTTCGAGCAAATGTTCGGGCAGATGTTTGGTCAGCGTATGCGCCCTCAGGGCCCGCAAATGGCATCGGGTTCGGGTGTGATCATTTCGCCTGATGGTTATATTGTGACCAACAACCACGTGGTTGCCAAAGCGGAGAAAATTACCATTACTACTAACGACCACCGCCAGTTTGAAGCGAAGGTAATTGGTACCGACCCTAATACCGATCTGGCGCTGATCAAAATTAACGGCACTAACCTGCCAATTGTAAAACTAGGTAACTCGGATGCCGTGCGTGTTGGCGAGTGGGTATTGGCTGTGGGTAACCCTTTCAAACTTACCTCTACCGTTACAGCAGGTATTGTTAGCGCAAAAGGCCGCAGCATTAACATCATTGGTAAAGATGATGACCAGGACCAAGACCAAAACCCTTTCGGCCCGGTTACTCAGCAGCAACCATCTTTGCGTAAAGGTATCGAGTCGTTCATCCAGACAGATGCTGCCATTAACCCCGGTAACAGCGGTGGTGCATTGGTGAACACTGCCGGCGAACTGATAGGTATCAACGCTGCTATTGCATCGCACACTGGTTCGTACGAGGGTTATGGTTTTGCTATCCCGGTTAACCTGGCCAAAAAAGTATTGAACGATATTAAAAAATATGGTTCGGTTAAGCGTGGTTACATTGGTATCAGCTTTGCCGACCTGAGCGACCCCGAAGCGGCACAAGGTGTAAAAACTGATAAAACTAACGGCCTTTATGTAAACTCGTTAGTTGAAGGTGGTGGTGCAGAAGCTGCCGGTATTAAACCCGGTGACATTATCACCAAGGTAGAGGGTAACACCGTTTACGAATCATCAGACCTGCAAGAGCGCGTGGCACGTTTACAACCCGGCGATAAAATTAACATCACCGTATTACGTAACGGCAGCGAGAAAAGCTTTGATGTAACCCTGAAAGCCGAAAGCCCTACTGCTAAAACTGCAGCACTTTCTAAATCAGCATCAGAACTGTTCAACAAACTGGGCGCAAGCTTCCAGCCGTTGAGCCAGGCGCAGAAAGCTAAATTCCATGTAAACAATGGTATATTGGTTACGCAAGTACGCCCGGGTGGTATATTTGATGATACCGAAATTCCGGTAGGTTCTGTTATCACATCTATCAACAAGCAGCCAATTGCCAGCATTGATGATATGGATAACGCCCTTACTAACCTTAAAAACGGCCGACTAATCATCACCGGTTACTATCCTAACGGTGGCAGCTTCAGCAACGTTTTTGAGATACAATAAGCGAAATTTTTGGAGTGAATATAAACAGGAAGCCCGGCCGACAGCCGGGTTTTCTGTTTTAGAACCATATTGTAGAGATGCAATACCTTGCGTCTCCCGCATGCAAAACCAGTGTATGGGCACGCCCGATATTGCTACAAATATTAGTATCTTTACCCCCGTTATGACGATGAGTGCGGGAACACCTTTTAACTTTTTGGAGCAAGACCTTTTACTACTGCCGCAAAAAGCTATTTACTGGCAGCAGGAAAAAGCTTTGATAGCTGCTGATGTGCATTTGGGGAAGGTGGGGCATTTCCGCAAGGCGGGTATAGCCATTCCGCGGGATATGGAGCAGGATGACCTGGCCATGCTATCAGACCTTATAGCCGAGCACCGCCCCGAAAAGGTCATCTTTCTTGGCGATCTGTTCCATAGCGACCTGAATGCCGATTGGGATTGGTTTGTGATGTGGCGCAGGCAATTCCCCAAGCTACAGATCATACTGGTAAAAGGTAACCATGATATTATCCACGACAAGCATTACCTCGACCTGGATATTGTATTGACGGAAGAGTTAAGTATGGGCCCGTTCCTGATGTTGCACCACCCTCTTGCAGACGCGGCAGTAAAAGCCGAAGGCGGCTACGTGCTTTGCGGGCATATACACCCGGGTGTTAACTTAGTAGGCCGCGGCAGGCAAAGCATCACCCTCCCCTGCTTCGCTTTCGGGAAAAACCAGGCCATACTGCCATCTTTCGGCAGGTTTACGGGCAGGGTAGCCATCCGCAGCCAAAAAAGCGATAATATCTTCGGGGTGCTGAAGGATAAGGTTATCGCCATTAGTTAAGTTGAAAGCCTAAAGTATGGAGTCGCAAGTCTTAAGCTCTGAGTCAGAAGCCAGTGTTTTTACTTCAGACTCAAAACTTGCGACTTCGGATTTAAGACTTACTTCTGTTTCTTCAGATAATCATGCACTTCGGTATCAATCTCGTTGAAGGGCACGTTAGATTTGATCATCTTCCAATCTTTACTTACTAAAAAGTACATCGGCAAGGTTTTAATTTCCCATGCTGCTACGTTTGGCGATTGGTCGGCTTTGCCATCGCTTAGTTGCTGCCAGGGTTTACCATCGTTCTTGATGATGTTTTTCCAACCGTCAACATTGTCGGTTATAGCTACCGATACTACTTCAAATTGCTCCCTATCGGCAGGCGTGAGGATGATGCCCTTTACCAATTGGTTATGAAACAATTGGCTGGTTTCGTTTTCGGGTTTCCAAAACTCTACCAAAACAATTTTTTTGCTGATGGCGGCTTTGTTGAATGATTTTCCATCAGCCGTAGTTCCGGCAATTTCGGGGGCGCCGGCACCGGAGAACTGGCTAAGCAGGCTGCCCAGTTTGTTGCGTATCTTCAAGCCATCATCACTTAACTGCACCTCATTGGGGAATTTTTGGAAGATGGTGCTATACTCCTTTGCATACTCAGGATAGTATACCTGTTGCATAATATGCGCACCTATTTTGCCTTGCGGATGCTTGTTGGCGTATTCGCCAAGTACTTTCAGGTCAAGCTCGCGGCGGTCTTTTTGTATGGCGCGTGTGCTTTCGTAAAGGGCAGCGCGTTTATCCTTAGGCATTGCAGCAACCTCTGCCGACTCCAAATATTTTGTTAACGAATCTATTTTATGGTCAATAGCTGCGGTATGCCTTGCCTGTAGCTGATAGTAATCGCTCAGTTCTTTTTGCGTTGCCGAGGTAGTGGTAATTGTTGGATACGCGTTGGGCTTGGCGGTGTTGGTTTGTATGGTATAGTTTCCGTTCTCCAAATAAACATCGTAAGCTATTTTGCCGGTAATGGGCTTATTGTTATCAATAACCGTGAGGCTATAGTAACCCGGCGCTTGCAGTTGCATATTTTTGGTTAGCTCGCCATTTTTCAAAGGCTCGTTAAAAGCCTGCTCGCCTGCTTGTTTTAATATGGCTCTTCCGTTGGTAATTCCGTCAGCTTTAATGGTAAGTTCTAAGTGTGGGGTTTGCTTACAGGCTGCAAGTACAAGAAGAATGGGGGCTATGTAGCGTAGTTTCATACGGGTGGTTTAAGCGCCCCTAAATAAGGTAAAAAATCACATCGTCCCAAACAAAAATCCAAGAAACCCCGAAGCGCCATTTAGCACTTCGGGGCTGTAAATACATTTAAAAATCAAGGTCGCCAATGTACACGGCGCCTTTGCTGTCCTTCTGCATTTGCAGCACTATAATTTCCTTTTTTTCCTGCGGCGTACCAAAGCGGGTATACAATTCGGCCATAATAGTAGTAGGCCCGGCTATGGTGGCTTGTGTATCGCCATAGTAGTTTACCTCTATTTTATAGGTACCTTTGATGGCTTTCTTCAGCAGGAATTGTTCGGGGCCGAAGCCCTGGGTCATATCATCGGATATACGGCCGCCTAAGGCAGTACGGTTGTGGCTGTAGAAGCATTTTTCGCCATTAGGGTCGGTTACCCAAAGGTCAATATCAGTATTGTTCTTGTTCCAGTTCATCACAATGCGTATATCGGCAGGCAAGGCTTTGATAACCGTTTTAGGTACAGTCCCGGTTTTGATCTTCTGTTTATGCAACGCAATGATGCGGTTTATCTCCGGCAAAAATATCTCTTCTATACCATCATAAAGGCTTTCGGCTTCGTTGGTGTAGCGGGTAACCATGGCTTTGTAAAGTACATCTAACGCCTGCTGATATTTGCCGGCATCCTCAAGCGCCAGCCCGTAGTCTCGGAAGCTTTGCGGATCCATCGGGCGCAGTTCGGTTATCTTTTTAAAGGCAAATACTTCGCCTTCGTAGTCGCCAAGTTGTTTTAGTTTATAGCCCAGCATTTTGTAAAGCTCATAGTCGTCTAAGCCCATTTCGGCCAGGTTGCTTAAAATGCATCGGCCTATTTCTTTGTTACCGGTTTTTATAAAGTGATCGGCAACATCAAAATAATAAACCGGGTTACCCGCCTGGTTTTGGCGCAGCTCCAGATATTTTTGGTATTGTGCTTCTTTAGCGGTTTTTTGGATAGTTTTTAAGTACTCCATATCGGGGGCCTGGTAGGCTATGCTGATACCATTTGCAGCTACCGGTTCGGCATCTGCAACCGTATCCGCAGCTGGGGCGGAAGGCTTTGCTGCTGCATTGCCTTTTTTGGTGGTGATAACAATTACACCGTTTGATGCCCGGGAGCCATAGATGGCGGCAGAAGCATCTTTGAGAACATCGATAGATTGGATATCATTGGGACTTATTCCCGATACATCTGCAGGCTTGCCATCTACCACGTACAAAGGTTTATCGTTACCGATGCTTGTAGCAGTCCTGATTACAATGTTCGGGCTGCTGCCTGGTGCACCTTGCGGGCTTGTAACAGCAGCGCTTCCCCGCTGTGTATTGCCGGAGTTTTGCGCCCGTACCTGTATTCCCGCAACACGGCCTTGCAATGCGGTACTACCGTTTGGGGTTGGGGCTGCCACTGCCGGCTCCGGTGCTGTATCTTCTCTAACGTCTGCCGCGGCCGACTTATATTCTGCTGCGCTCGCTGATGACGATACCAAACCGGTTACATCCTTCCTCCGTTCGGCGCTGTAACCTGTTACCACCACTTCTTGTAACGAGTTGCTGGATTGCTCTAAGCAGATATCAAAGTTGCGCCTGTTCCCTACGGTTATCTCCTGCGTTTTAAACCCAATAAAAGATACCTGCAAAACAGATCGGGCACCAGCCTGCAAACTAAAATCTCCGGCAGCATTGGTTTGTGTGCCTAAATTAGTACCCTTTAACTTTATGCTTACGCCGGGTAATATTTGCCCGTCGCCTTTATCAAATACGCGGCCATGTATGCCCGGGCCGGTATTATTTGAGGGGCGCATGTTGTTAGCCTGTTGCTGTGCAGGTGGGTTAGGCCTCGCCTGCACGGTATTGTTTGTGGTTTTTATCAGGCTGAAATTCACCACACCATCGTTACCAATATTCATTTCTTCGGTATGATAGCCTGCGTGCGATGCTTTTAGAACTTCGCCCTGCCTTACCTCTAAAATATAATTACCAGATCTATCGGTAGTGGCACGGGCGCCACTGTTACTTACTATAACAGTTGCACCAACCAAAGGCTGCCCCGTGCCCGAATCTGTAACCTGGCCCCTTACGGTACCCCTTGCCACTGCCTTCGGCTGTTTTTCAGGCTCTGCTTTCTTCGGCGTAAAATCGGCGTTCCACCATTCGGTAAGCGTTTTCAGCATATTTTCGGCAGCCCCAAGATTAGCATCTGCGGCAATGGGCTCATTTGCATTATCGTTACCCCGCCTTTTCATAATGGCATTGTATTCGGCTTGCAATTCGGCCGGTGGCTCTATACCATATTGGATATAATCGTTAACCGTTTCCAGTACAATGAGTGAGGTATTGCGCGTAACTATTCCGAAGCGTTTACCTAACGATTCTATTTCCTGCCTGTTGGCATCATAGCTAATATCCAGTTCGCTTATCTTTTTCTGTGCCCACAGTTTGGCAACATTTACCTCGGTGGTTAGGCTGCTTTGCAGATCAAGCGAAACTCGTTTTTCTATACTTACCTTATTGCCATAGCCATATTGCAGCGTGATGCTTTGATTTGGGTTTTTAGTAATACCGGCTATAGAGAACGCGCCGCCAACCGTAACCGGCAGCGACGGGTAACTATCGCTCACTTCGGAGCCTTGCTTTATCCCCATAAACCTAAGTGGCTGAATAGTTAATGACTCCAAAGCTTTGGCGCTGTCGGCGCGGTTAAGGTCTATCAATTCGCCGTATGTTTTCAGCGCTACCATTTTCAGGTTGCTGTAATCGGTCACGGCCGACGAAGTAATGCAATAAACGGGTTTACCATTAAAATGTATTTGCCCCTCACCAAAAGTTTGGTTGCCATCGCTCATTAATAAGTACTCATCGGCAGGGTATTTGGCTAAAGCAAGGTTACCCAGGTTGGTGGCACCGTCATAAGTGGTTTGTTCCAGCTCGGTTTTCAGGGCATCCCAATTACCGTTAGTAACATCGAACGTTTTGTTTTTGAGAATACTATTACTGAATAGAACCAATGACACTTTCACGTTATTTAATTTCCTGAAGTAAGCATCAAGCAGGGCTAACTCTTTTTTCACATTGCGGTTCGCTCCGCTTAGCGAGGCATCCCACAATAAACCAACTGTTTTGGGTGCAGGTTTTCTGATGCTTTGCGCCGGTACCGATGTATTGATGAACCAATAATATTTATTGCCCAACTGCTGCATCATTACTTCAGCAACATCTTTTGGTTTGGGGATAGAGAACGATAGCGGGCGGTTTGGCGTGTAGTTTTCTTTTTCGATAGATGCCGAATAAGTGTTCCGGCGTTTATCAAAAGCAAGTTCGCCGCCATCTGCCACAGGGGCTTCAGCATTTTGGATAACTGATGCCGTAAGCGAGAACTTTTTTACGGTATCCTGCATATTAAGCGGCAGGGTAAATCTTAGGCTGCCATTCGCTTCCATGGGTATTTCTTCTTCGTACCCAATAATTACCGTGCGGGTACTATTAGGGTTTATGGGATATATACGGGTACGGAAGCTGTTGCCTGCTACCTTTTCCAGCAAGCCCGGGTCTACACGCCTGCGTTCTATAGCCTCAAAAACTACGGTACCTTTGCCGCGATCAACCGGCACGGCCTCGCGCATTTTGCCGTTTATATCCAACGCGTAACGGCTTATGGCAACGCCGTCTTTCAAGGGGAATGTTAGCGTCCCTTCCAGTATGCGGTTGGTAGAGTTATAAAAAGTCATTTGCCAGGTGGTGCGGCTTACGTTGCCGTAAACGGCTACGTCAATCTTCAGGTTTTGCAGGGTTACGCCGTTGTTGCTTTTGCCATCAACCGTAAGTTGGGGTGCCTGGGCATTGGCGGTGATAAGCGTAGTTAAAAATAAGAGGAGGGTTAAGGTTAGCCTTTTCATATTTGGTTTGCTTTCCTTTATGATGCAGGCTTTGGGTTCTTTCCATAAACTTTCTTCATTAATATTTTTGCGGCAATTGTCACGCAATTGTTTTTCTTTTAGATTGTTTCTAAATAGCCGATAATGCCTTTTAAAGCCGAAACCATTTATATCTTTTGGCTTTTAATAAATACTTTTGCCAAATAAATCAGAATCAATAATGAGCGAATTCAAACAAACCTTTAACTCATCACTGGGAAAGAAGCTGATAATGGCTTTAACTGGCTTGTTTTTGTGTACTTTCTTAATTGTTCACCTTGGTGGTAACTTATTACTTTTTGTAGACGACCAGGGCTTTGCATTTAACAGCTACGCAAACTTCTTAACGCATTTTCCTCCTATCGAGGTTATTGCCTACATCCTGTACATCAGCATTATCGTTCACGCGGTATACGCATTGGTGTTAACCCTTAAAAACCGCAAGGCTCGCCCTGTTGGCTACGCTGTTCAGTCGGGTTCAAAGGCATCATGGTCGTCAAAAAACATGGGCTTGCTGGGTTCTATCCTGCTATTGTTCATCGTTATCCACATGAGCGATTTTTGGTATGCTTACAAGTACCAGCACGTAATTGGCTTTAAAGAGTACCGTACCGACCTTGCTACCAACCAAACTACTGTTAGCGATTACACGCCTGCAAGCGCCGAGTTCGAGAGGTCTATCTCTACCGAAAACAATGTTGAAATTGTGCGTGTGAAAGATATCCATTCGAGGGTACAGGCAAGCTTTAGCCAGCCTATCTACGTGGCATTCTATGTAATTGCTATGATAGCCGTAGCGTTCCACTTGCTGCATGGTTTCCAGAGCGCGTTCCAAACTATGGGTTGGGTACACCAAAAGTATACACCAATAGTGCGCTTTATAGGTACATGGTTCTTCGGCGTTATTATCCCATTGGGTTTTGCGCTGATGCCGATCCTGTATTACATTCACAGTTTGTCGAAATAGTTTGACCGTTTAGTTCAGGCTAACACGGGCGAACTCACAGTTCGCCCGTGTTAGCCACTCAAAAAATATAAAGAAGAAAGAACATGGGTTTAGATGCTAAAATTCCTCAGGGGCCGTTGGCCGAAAAATGGAGCAAGCATAAATTTAACTTAAAGCTGGTTAACCCCGCTAACAAGCGTAAATACGATGTTATTATTGTGGGTACCGGTTTGGCCGGCGCTTCAGCAGCTGCATCATTGGCCGAGTTGGGTTACAACGTAAAAGCGTTTTGTTTTCAGGATAGCCCCCGCCGTGCGCACTCTATTGCTGCACAGGGAGGTATAAACGCTGCAAAAAACTACCAAAACGACGGTGACAGCGTTTACCGTTTGTTTTACGATACTATTAAGGGGGGAGACTACCGTGCACGCGAAAGTAACGTTCACCGCCTTGCCGAAGTATCGGTAAACATTATAGACCAGTGCGTGGCACAGGGTGTACCTTTTGCCCGCGAATACGGCGGCTTGCTTGATAACCGTTCATTCGGTGGTTCGCAGGTATCGCGTACGTTCTACGCCCGTGGCCAAACGGGACAGCAATTGCTGCTGGGCGCTTACTCGGCGCTTAACCGCCAGATAAACCTGGGAAAGGTGAAAATGTACACTCGTACCGAAATGCTGGACGTTGTAACTATTGATGGCCATGCTAAAGGTATTGTTACCCGTAACTTAATTACCGGCGCTATAGAAACACATGCAGGCCATGCTGTATTATTAGCAACAGGTGGTTACGGTAACGTATTCTACCTTTCAACCAACGCAATTGGCTCTAACGTAACTGCTGCATGGCGTGCACACAAACGTGGTGCATTCTTTGCAAACCCTTGCTATACCCAAATTCACCCAACCTGTATCCCGGTAACCGGCGACCACCAGAGTAAGCTTACGCTGATGTCGGAGTCGTTACGTAACGACGGGCGCGTTTGGGCACCAAAAACGGTTGAGATAGCTAAGCAGCTGCAAACCAAACAAATTACTGCCGCACAGGTAAAAGAAGAAGACAGGGATTACTTCCTGGAACGTAAATATCCATCTTTTGGTAACCTGGTTCCGCGCGACGTGGCTTCGCGTAACGCAAAAGAAATGAGCGACGAAGGCCGCGGTGTTGGTACTACCGGCTTAGCCGTTTATCTTGATTTTGCCGAAGCTATTCAGCGTATGGGCGAAGATACCGTACGTGCCAAATACGGTAACTTGTTTGATATGTACTATCAAATTACCGACGAGAACCCGTACAAACAACCCATGCGTATTTACCCTGCGGTACACTATACCATGGGCGGTCTTTGGGTTGATTATAACCTGAGCACCAACGTACCGGGCCTTTACGCCATGGGCGAGTGTAACTTTAGCGACCACGGCGCTAACCGCCTTGGTGCATCGGCACTGATGCAGGGTTTATCAGACGGGTACTTTGTTATCCCTTACACCCTTGGCGATTACCTGGCTACCATTGGCCCGAAACCGGTTGATAAAAACCACCCTGCTTTCGAGAAAACCAAACAAGAGGTTATTGCCTACAACAACAAACTGTTATCGCTTAAAGGCAACAAAACTGTTGTAGAATACCACCGCGAACTTGGCCACATTATGTGGGAGTATTGCGGTATGGCGCGCACCGAAGAAGGCTTAACCAAAGCTAAAGCTATGATAAAAGAGCTGAAAGCTGATTTCTGGAAAAACGCTATACTAACAGGCGGTAACGACGAAGTGAACGCAGCATTAGAAAGAGCCGGCCGCGTTGCCGACTTTATTGAGCTGGGCGAATTAATGGTTACCGATGCCTTGAACCGCCGTGAATCATGCGGTGGCCACTTCCGTTTAGAATCGCAAACAGAAGAAGGCGAAGCATTACGTAACGATGAAGAGTATGCATACGTAGCCGCCTGGGAATTTAAAGGCGAAAACGTAGAGGAAGAGCTTCATAAAGAGGAACTGGTATTCGAAAACGTTAAATTAACTCAAAGGAGCTACAAATAGTCTGAAGTCCGAAGCCCGAAGTCGTTAACCGACTTTAAACTTTAGACTCAAGACTCAAGACTTTAAAAGAAATGAGCGGAAACATGAACCTGACGCTGAAAGTATGGCGCCAAAAAGATGCGCAAGCAGCGGGAAAATTTGTAACCTACAAAGCCGACAGCATATCGCCTGATATGTCGTTTTTGGAAATGCTTGACGTAGTTAACGAAAGCCTGACCAAAAAGAACGAAGAGCCTATATATTTCGACCACGATTGCCGCGAAGGTATTTGCGGGTCGTGCTCGCTGTACATAAATGGCCACCCGCATGGGCCAAAGCAAGCTATTACCACTTGCCAGTTACACATGCGTACCTTCCACAATGGGCAAACCATCACCATTGAACCATGGCGTTCGGCGGCCTTCCCGGTTATTAAGGATCTGGGTACCGACCGCTCTGCTTTCGACCGTATACAACAGGCAGGTGGTTTCATCTCGGTAAACACCGGGGGTGCACAGGATGCCAACGCTACCCTAATACCAAAAGTTGTTGCCGATGAGGCTTTCAATTCGGCTACCTGTATTGGTTGCGGTGCCTGCGTGGCAGCTTGTAAAAATGCTTCGGCCATGCTATTTGTATCGGCAAAAATTACACAGTTAGGCTTGTTACCGCAAGGCCAACCAGAACGTTACAGCCGCGTACAGGCCATGGTTGCCCAAATGGACGAAGAAGGTTTTGGTAACTGTACCAACACCGGTGCCTGCGAAGCAGAATGCCCTAAAGAAATTAAGCTAACCAACATAGCCCGCATGAACAACGACTACTTCAGCGCGAAATTATTCCGCGAGAACCATGTTCATGATGGCGGCGGCGAATAATAATTGCTTAAGCTATTAATAAAAAATCCCCGGTCATTTGATATGGCCGAGGATTTTTTGTTTTCTACTATCCACCCATGTCATTTCGATATGACATAGTGGTATTAAATCTTCCTGACTTTCCGACTGCGGACTTCCGGCTTTAAGCCTTCTTCACCGCTGCCACCAACTCAGGTATCTTAGGTACTTTCTCAAATGCCTGCACCAGGTGCCCATCTTTACCATAAATGGCAATATACGGTGTAGACCTTAGCTGGTAGTATTTCTGTACCGCGTAGGTGTAGCCTTCGGTACCCAGCGTGAAGTTTTTATAGGCACCCAAGCCATAGTCATCGCTGAAGTTCTTCACCATTTTTATATCGGTGAAGGTTATCATTATTACCTGCATGTTTTTAAAGGCATTCATCACCGGCTTCATATCATATATAAGCTTTTGGCAATGGTTGCAATCGGGCGCGAAGTAGATAAGCATTGTTGGCTTATCCTTTTTCAGGTCGGCAGGGGTTGTCCAGGTGTTATCCAGTTTCAGCATTTTGTATGGTGCAATAACCGGCGGCTGGGCTTTTGAGCATCCTGCTATGGCGATGAGCAGGGTAAAGGCAAATAATAGTTTCTTCATTTCTTTATCAAAAAAAGGGGCTAAGTTTATTATGCTTCCAGCATTTCTATCTGCCAGGCAATTTGTTCTTCGGTTACAGGGTATAACGCATTATTGCGCACCGTATGATAAACAGCATCAAATATTTGCATGTAGCCGCCCTTGTCAGATGGTACAAGCTCTGTGTTTTTCACATTATCTACACCTACAATTGTCAGTACGCCATCTTTGCCTTCCGGCTCTATGCCATAAGCGGCATCATCCGGCATCATGCCCTTATCTAATTGGGCTTCCTGCACGTCGGTGCGGGTTTTTACTAAGCTACCTAAAGTACCGTTGAGAATGAAGCCCGGCTGCTCCTGTGCTATCAGCAGTCCTGACGTTAAGAATACATTCAACTGATTAGGGTAAATTAAATGGAAAAAGAAGTAATCGGGCACTTCCGAACCTTCGCGGTAAATACCTACCGTTTTGTTGTAGGATAGGGGCTTACCGAACAAGGCAATGGCATTATCAACCAAATGCGCCCCTAAATCGTAAACCAAACCGTTTGCCGGGGTTTCTTTGGTTTCCTTAAAGGCTTTTACGTTTATCTGCATTTTGTAACGGTCTAAGCGGAAGATAACCTCTTGCAGCGTACCTAAGCGCCCGCTTTCTATTACTTTTTTGGTAGATATAAAACCACTATCGTAGCGGCGGTTTTGGTATATCATCACATGTTTGTCCGTTTCGCGGCCAACATCAAACAATTCTTTTACTTGCTCTACAGTAGCTGCGGCGGGCTTTTCTACCAACACGTGTTTACCTGCGCGCATGGCTTTTATAGCATGCTCAAGGTGAAGGTTGTTAGGTGTGTTTACTATAATGAGTTCTATCTCGGTATCGTTCAGCAATTCGTCTATACTATCGTAGCTGATGATATCCGGGTAAACCGCAGCTGCTTTTTTTTGGCTACGCTCTACAATTGCTTTTAACGTGAAACCGGGGTTGGTATGAATAAAAGGCGCATGAAAAATGCGGCCCGACATGCCGTAGGCCATCAGGCCTGTTACTATGGGTTTTGCCATATTATTGTATTTAGAGAGCCCCAAGATAGGGCTTAATTATTAATAAACGCCATCCGCATTTGCACCAATTGGCGAACCATCGGGCATGGCCAATACTTTTGCAGGTTGAAATTTATCCGGCGTAGCCTCAAACTGTTTTATCTGCGCCAGCCCGAACAGCAGGTTTGCTTTACGGCTATCTGTTGTGGTTGGAAGAGCGCTTTGCATCCATTTCTTCAGGTCGTCTATTTGCAGTAAGGCTATACCGCGTACACTTTCGGCGGCATTGGTATTGGCGGCCAGTTGCAGTATTTGTTTTAGTGCAAGGTTATTTACCAACCGCTGTAGTTCGCCTTTATAGCCCGGGGCTTGCGGCGCTTTCCAGGTTTGGGCAACAAGCTTATTCAACACGGACAGCAAGCCGGGCTGCGTATTGTCACGCGATTGGTACTCTACCAATCTTGCTGCGCGCTCGGGGTGCAGCATGAATGATAGTGTTGTGCTCGCCGCAGACTCAGCAGCAGCCATCGGGTCGAACGTTACCCCCGTGCGTGCTTTAAAGGTTTCCCTTGTGCGCGGGTAGCCTGTAGGCCGCGGCGGTATCATGGCTATCAGTTTTTCGGGCAATGCCAAAGCATCAGGTTTTAGCGTCCCCATCAAGGCATCAAATGCTTTCCACTGCTCAGCCGGCGGAACCATTTTGGTTACGGTTTGCCTATCGTTTTTCAGGGCGAAGGTGTAATATAACCCGCCCAGCATTTTTGCCGCGGCTTCAGTTTGGTAACGGTGAATGAGGTACATCGGCACCAGCACTTCTTCCAGCGTAGCCATTGGTGCATCCTGCCTTATGGCTTTTACCGAAAAATTATCCAGCACGGATTTGCGGAGCGCCATCAAGCGGTTCAGCTCATCGGCGGCATTATTGCCGCTATCCCAAAGGTGCGCCTGTGGATGTGCGCTGCCTGAGGGGCGAGCGTCTTCGTCGGAAATGAAAAGGAAGCCCTTTTTAATGGTTTCGCCAATAATGCTTTTCAAGGCTTCATCTTCGTTCGTCCCTGCGGGAAAATCCTGGTAGCCGTAAAGAATAGCGCGCTTATCATAGCCACCTATTTCGGTTTTATAGGCTTTACTTACATCTATAGTCCCATCAGTGTTCAGGGCGACTACGGGTGGTGGGTAATCCATTACCGATGCCCTATCGTTTACGCTGGCGGTGAAGTTGTGCTGTAAGCCGAGCGTATGCCCAACTTCGTGTGCCGAGAGTTGCCTAAGCCTGGCCAAAGCCAGTTGCAGCATTTTATCGCTAACGGGCTTGCCATCTTCGTAAGGCTGCAGCAAACCTTCGGCGATAAGGTAGTCCTGCCTGTCGCGCAGCGAACCAAGCGACACCTGCCCTTTAATAATTTCGCCTGTGCGCGGGTCGTTGATAGATGCCCCATACGACCACCCCCTTGTAGAGCGGTGTACCCATTGGATAATATTGTAGCGGATATCCATCGGGTCGGCATCCTCGGGCAATAGTTTTACAATAAAGGCATTTTTATAACCGGCGGCTTCAAAAGCCTGGTTCCACCAGCTTGCACCCTCAATTAATGCACTGCGCACAGGTTCGGGTGCGCCGCGGTCTACATAATAAATAATGGGTTTTACGGGTTCGCTAATGGCAGCGGCGGGGTCTTTCTTTTCGAGGCGATGGCGGCTCAGCAAGCGTTTTACTATCGGGTCACCAATGGGTGTTGCAAAATCCATGTACTCGATACCGAAGTAGCCCGAGCGTGTATCAAATTTGCGGGGCTTATATTTATCGTCCGGCAGTTTTATGAACGATTGATGCATACGCACCGTAACCGAATTGGCATCGGGTGTAACAGAACTTATCTCGGAACCGTTTGCCTTGCCCGCCAGCGTGATGATGGCCTCGAACTCGGTATTATCGGGAAAGCTTTTGGTATTGGGTAAATACACTGCCGAGCGGTTTTCGTCAGCGCTATAACTGCCTTGCCCGCTATCGCCAAGCCTGTCGCCCAGGTGGTGGCTGTCTTTCAGGATGAAGGGCGTAAGGTCTACCAGCACTTTATCGCCATCCGTAGCAACAGCGGTGGCTCCCCAAATAGCGGATTGCGCAAAGGCTTCCTCTACCGATTTACGTTCATCGGTATTATTGCTAACCGCCCGGTAATTGTAGTTAGGCTGTATCAGCATCACCTTTGGGCCTATCTTAATAAACTTCACAATGCGGCTATCGCCTATCTGCCCGCGGTCGAGCCCCAGATCGTTAGAACCAACACCGGCCGGCAGCGAGTTCACGTAGAGGAACTCCTGGTTAAATTTATCTATCTCGAGATATATCTTGCCGGTTGCTTCGTCCCAATAAAAATTAAAGTAGCCTTTGTATTTTGTGAGCTTTTGCGTTCGTTCCTGATAGGTTTGGGCTTGCAGTTTTGGCGCTGCTATAAGCAGCAGAATTATAAAAAGGAAATGTTTTTTCATGAGGGGCGGATTTTATCTGCCTAAAAATATTCAATTACGCGGCCTTATGCAAAACGTGCCCAATAAAAAAGGGAGAAGCTGTGCGCTCCCCCCCTCAGGTATAATATCAGCTAATAGTGCCTTAATTATTTCATACTTTTTTGGATAGCCTCAATTTTAGCCAAATGCGCCTGCACGGTAGGCAGCGTTTTGGTGGCAAAGGCCATAAGTTCTTTATCTTTGCAATTTTTAGATGCATCTTCCAGCATCGAGGCTACTTTTTTGTGGCCCTCTACCATCGCGTCTACATAAGCTTTATCAAACTCTTTGCCCGATTTCTTTTCCAGCTCAGCAGCCTTTTTCTGATGCTCTTCGTCCGGCGCGGTAGGCAAGGTTATGTTCTTTTCTTTGGCAATGGCCATTAATTCTTCGTTGGCTTTGGTGTGGTCCATAACCATCATGCTGCCGAACTCTTTTACTTGCGGGTCAACAGCTTTTTCTGCGGCTAATTTACCGGCGGCTACTTCGGCCATGCCGGCGCTTGCCACATCCGTCGCAAATTTGGCATCCATTGGGTCAACTGCAATACCGGTGCTGCCATCGGTGGTGGTGTCTTTAACGGCGTTCACGCTATCAGCGGTTTCTTTACTGTCTTTTGAGGCATTATTACAGGCCTGGAACGATAATGCGGCAAGGGCTATCATCGCTGCTAAACTAATGTTTTTCATTTTGTAGGTTATAATTTGTTTTTATAGTTAACATGATGCGGGTGATTTAGTTTTTGAAGAAAAATATTAAACAGTGTGGCTATCTTAATCATAGCGATGGGTTTCAAACCCATCGCTATATTTTGAAAATTTTTCGGTGTATTGTTATACCTTAAAGTTTTGCTATTTTTGAGCACATTAATCAAAACAGCTATGAATTTCCCTGCCGAGTTAAAATATACTAAAGACCACGAGTGGATACGCATTGAAGGCGATACCGCAACCATTGGCATTACCGAATTCGCACAAGGCGAGTTGGGCGATATTGTTTATGTTGATGTCAACACCGTAGGGCAGGAAGTTGCCAAAGAAGAAGTTTTTGGTACCATTGAAGCCGTAAAAACTGTGTCGGATTTGTTTATGCCGCTTGCAGCTACTGTAAACGAGTTGAACCCTGCACTTGATGGACAGCCGGAACTGGTAAACAGCGACCCATACGGCGAAGGCTGGATAGTAAAAGTTACTTTAAGCGATGCCTCTGACGTAGAAGGTTTACTTTCTGCCGATGAATATGCAAGCCTGGTAGGCGCATAATAAAGCATTGCCCATAAATATTACAGGCCCGCTATTGGCGGGCCTTGTTTGTTTTTGTAAATTGCATTGCCTTTGCCTTTAGTAATATTAAAGCTAATGCAATAAACCCCATGAAACTGTTCAAATACTTCGTTATCCTCTTGGCTGGTTCAGCACTGCTAAGCTCTTGCGGGCTTTTCAAAAAAGATTGCGGCTGCCCGCATTTCGGCATGAGGAAAGCTACTGTTAGTGTTAACCGCGCGTAATAATTCTCGGGTACAAAGCCTGTATTACACCTTCTATACTCATCGGCTATTACGCAATGCGTGTTTAGCCACCCATCTTATTTGGATTTAATATAAATAGGCTTAACTTTGTGTCAAATTTACCCAGAATGACACTTTCACAGCTTGAAGTAGGAGAAACCGGCATTGTTAAAGAATTTACTGATCTGGAGATGTCTGTAAAGCTGATGGAAATGGGTTGCCTCCCCGGCGAAACTGTAAAAGTATCGCGCATTGCCCCCCTTGGCGATCCTATTGCTATTCATGTATCGGGCTACCAGCTTAGCCTGCGTAAATTTGAAGCATCAACTATTATTTTGAAGTAGCCCTATTTTATAGCCATTGAAAGCTGATATCCGAGTAGCACTTGTTGGTAACCCCAATACCGGTAAATCCACCCTATTTAACGCATTAACAGGCTTAAACCAAAAGGTGGGCAATTTTCCGGGCGTTACCGTTGATAAGAAAACCGGCATCAGCCAATTGCCCGATGGCCGCCGTGCTGAGATAGTTGACCTGCCCGGCACCTACAGCCTCTACCCCAAAAGCCGCGACGAATCTATCGTGTTTTCGGTACTGGCCGAGCGCGATACCGAGCTTACGCCCGACCTGATAGTGGTGATACTGGATGCTACAAACCTTAAACGAAACCTTTTACTATACACCCAGGTAGCCGACCTGAAGATACCCGTTATTGTTGCGCTGAATATGATAGATATGGCCAACAAAGGGGGCATTACTATTGATACCGCGCTGCTTTCTAAAAAACTGGGGGTGTCGGTGGTGCCGGTATCCGCCCGTAAGCTGGAAGGTATAAACGAATTAAAACAAGCTATATCATACGCCAATAAAATTGCCCTGCAGCAGGATAGCATTGATGTACGTTCCGTCGCGCCTGAGTTGATATCCGATATTTGCGAAGAGGTAAAAACCAATAACCCATACTTTGCCCTTCAATTGGCTCATCAGCACGAAACGCTGAAATTTTTAAAGCCCGAAGAAAGTGACCGGATAGAAGCGTTGGAACATAAGCACAGCTTCCACTCGCAAAAGGCACAAGCTACCGAAACCATTGCCCGCTACAACTACATCAACGATGTATTGTACGATACGGTGAAAACTCCGGCCGCTGCACACGACGAAAGCATCAGCAATAAAATTGATAAGATACTTACCCACCGGGTGTTCGGCTTTATCATTTTCCTGGGCGTATTACTATTTATGTTCCAGTCGATATTTGCATGGTCATCTTACCCGCAATCGCTGATAGAAGATGGTTTTGTTTGGGTGGAAGGCCTCCTGCGTGGCGTAATGCCCGAGGGCCCGCTGGCCGACCTGCTGATAGACGGCGTTGTTGCCGGGCTGAGCGGCGTGCTGGTTTTCATCCCGCAAATTGCCGTATTGTTCGCCTTTATATCTATACTGGAAGATACCGGCTACATGGCCCGCGTTACCTTCATGATGGATAAGATAATGCGCAAGGTGGGGCTTAACGGGAAATCGGTAGTGCCATTGATAGGCGGTTTTGCTTGTGCCGTGCCATCTATCATGAGTACCCGCACCATTGAGAACTGGAAGGACCGCATGATAACCATTATGGTTACCCCATTAGTAACCTGCTCGGCACGTTTGCCTGTTTATACGTTGTTAATAGCGCTGGTAGTCCCTAACCGCAATGTTTGGTGGATATTTAACCTACAGGGGCTTGCACTTACCGGCATGTACCTCCTCAGCCTGTTATCGGCAATTATTGTTGCCTGGGTAATGAAATTTGTTTTGAAGGCGCGCGAACGCGGTTACTTCATTATGGAGCTACCTGTTTACCGTATGCCAAGGTGGAACAACGTACTGTTCTCTATGTTCGAGCGCTCTAAAGCATTCGTGCTGCAGGCCGGTAAGGTAATTATTGCTGTATCTATCATCCTGTGGGTATTATCGAGCTACGGACCGGGCGACAGGTTCAAAAACATCGGAACCAAATACAGCCAGCCGCAAATAGTAAAAACCATGACACCCGATAGCCTGGCGCGTGTTATATCAACCGAAAAGCTGGAAAACTCTTACGCCGGTGTTTTAGGCCATGTGATAGAACCGGTGATAAAACCAATAGGTTTCGACTGGAAAATAGGTATAGCGCTGATAACTTCTTTTGCCGCCCGCGAAGTATTCGTAGGCACTATGGCAACTATCTATAGCGTTGAGGGTGATGCCGACCGTATAGAATCCGTACAGGATAAAATGCGGAATGCCAAAAATCCTGACGGCAGCCCGGTATTTACTTTAGCGGTTGCTTTCTCGCTAATGATGTTCTACGCCTTTGCTATGCAATGCGCCAGCACGGTAGCTGTAGTATACCGTGAAACCAAAGACTGGCGCTGGCCCGCCGCTCAATTCGCTTACATGACGTTTTTGGCTTATGCTTCTGCGTTTTTGGTTTATACGCTGTTAAGATAGCTTGAAGCTAAAAGCTGAAAGAACAAAGCGGAAAGCTTTTTGCAACTGCGCCTTAATCGGTCCTGCTTTTGGCTTTAGACTTTAAGCTTTCATCTTTTCACTTTCGGCTTTCACCTTAACTTCGTCACCGCACTTCAACCTTTCAGCTTTAGACTTTCGGCTTTTAGCTTAAACCATTATCTTTGATACAGAGGTAAAAATTGGATAAAGTAAAAGTTTTAGAAAGATATCTTCCGCCGGATGCGGCACCCTTGATAGGCCGCTGGATAGATTACTTTAAATGCGAGTTTAAAATTTCGCGCAACCGCGGCACCAAGTTTGGCGATTACCGCGCCCCTTTTGATGGCAAGGGCCACCGCATCTCCGTTAATTACGATCTTAATCCTTACGCTTTTTTGGTGACCACTGTGCACGAGTTCGCCCATCTGCACACCTGGAACGAACACAAGCACAAGGTAAAACCCCATGGCGCCGAATGGAAGGCAAATTTTAAAAGGATGATGCAGCCCTTCTTCCAAAAAGAAGTTTTCCCACCCGATATAAAATTGGCCATCAGCAATTATCTGGATAACCCGGCCGCCTCCAGTTGCTCCGACTTAAACCTTTACCGCTCCCTCCGCAAGTACGACCCGGTGAAAGAATCGGTACATACGGTAGAGAAAATACCCATCAAATCGGTTTTCAAAATAAAGGATGGCCGCGTGTTTCGTAAAGAAGAAAAACTACGCAAACGTTATAAATGCGTTGAGATAAGTACCAAGCGGGTTTACTTATTTAGCCCTGTGGCAGAGGTGGAGTTGGTTGAGGGGTAAGTAATTCTTTGTAGAAAGAATGGTCTTTGTGTTTAGGGCTCAGCCATATCAGTTCCCCCTTTTCAAATATAGCTACTCGTGACCGTTCGGTTTTTGAGTTGTCGAAAAGATATACACGGTCAAACAGGCTAATATGGGATGATAGGTTTGCCTTGCTCTTATTATACCTCCGGGCTATATCCTCTACATCAACAGGGTGACCCAAATTTAATTCCCGTTCTTCAACCCGGTTTATGTTATCCATCACGGATGTAAGCGTGATATAATATAAGATCGTTTTAAAACCCGCTGCTTTCGCTGCTATGCAGTCATTGATCTCCGATTTGCCTGAAAAGGTAGTCTCAAAGGCAAAATCGGCGTTAATACTTAAGGCCTGGTGCCGACGCTCGAGTGCTAACTTGGCAGCACCGACTCTGAAGTTAAAACTGCCGAGTTCAATTTTAGCAATATCATCAGGGTTGATAACGTGCGTTTTAATTCGCCCGCGTTTTATAAGATGCTTAGTCAAAGTTGTTTTACCGGAGCCATTCGGCCCTCCAACAATAACTAATGTTGGCATTATAAGGAATTTAATGATTTGATCTTTTCTTCTAACACCCTAAAATCTTCAGTAAGATGCCTCCGAACAATGAACTTGGCACCGCTTGAGTATTCCTTAACAAATAGTTCGCCTTCTAAAGTTTCGGGGTATTGCTCATCACGATAGAAAATAGGGATACCGGCTTTCAGCATAGCTTGTGCGCCCAAGCCCGCATCTTCATCAATGCCTTTTTCGATAGGGTCTTGTTTGTATATTTCTTCTAACGTTAGCATATTACTAAGTTACCTAAAATTTCAACAACTTTTCCATACACTCCTCCAATCTTGCTTTGGCCATAAATTGGTCTTCGAGGGCTTTGTTCATGGGGATGGCGGTATCGAGGCTGGCGCAGCGCATTATCGGTGCATCGAGGTACTGAAAGCAATGCTCGCCAATGTAGGCTGCAATTTCGCCGCCGAAACCGCTGGTGAGGGTATCTTCATGCAGTATCAGCACTTTGGATGTTTTCTTTACTGTTTTTGCCACGGCTTCTTTATCCCATGGTTGCAGGCTGCGTAGGTCGAGCACTTCTATGGCGTGTTCCGGGTGCTTTTCGGCATATTCTAATGCCCAGTGTACGCCCATGCCGTAGGTAATAATGCTGGCCTTGGTGCCCTGGCTCACAATGTTGGCTTTACCTATTTCCACATAATATTCTTCGTCGGGCACGTTGCCGCTTACGCTGCGGTACAGCGCCTTGTGCTCAAAAAACATTACGGGGTTGGGGTCTTCTATAGCCGCCATCAGTAAGCCTTTGGCATCATCGGGAAAGGCCGGGTAAACCACCTTCAGCCCCGGGGTTTTGGTAAACCAGGCCTCGTTACTCTGCGAATGGAACGGACCCGCGCCGGTGCCGCCGCCCGTCGGCATGCGTATCACAACATCAACAGGCTGGCCCCAACGGTAGTAGGTTTTGGCTACGTTATTTACTATCTGGTTAAAGCCGCAGGTAACAAAATCGGCAAATTGCATTTCTACAATAGCCTTATAGCCGTTAAGCGAAAGCCCTACGGCTGTACCCACAATGCCCGATTCGCAAATGGGCGTATTGCGCACGCGCTCTTTGCCAAACTCTTCTACAAAACCCTGCGTAATTTTAAAGGCACCGCCGTATTCGGCAATGTCCTGCCCCATTATTACCAACTTAGAGTATTTGCGCATGCTTTGTTTGAGGGCATCGCTTATGGCATCAATGTAGCGTTTGTTGCTCAGCACTTCGTATGATGGGCGGTTAGGCGGGTTCAGCATGCGGTACATACTGTTCACCTCGGTTTGCACGTGCGGAACGATATCCGGCTCGCTAAATACCTTCTCTATCTCAACATCTATCAGCTTGGCAAATTCGCTGCGCAGGTAAGGCACCCAATCGAGGCGTAATACTTGTTCTTCCAGCAAATACTTTTCAAAATTTTCCAGCGGGTCTTTCTTCTGCCATTTTTCGAAGAGTTCGGGCGGGACATATTTAGTGCCCGAGGCTTCCTCGTGCCCGCGCATGCGGAAAGTCATGCATTCCAGCAGTACGGGGCGCGGTTTTTCGCGCATGCTTTTGGCCAGTTCGTTTACGGTGTGGTAAACTTCCAGCACGTTATTACCATCTACGCGACGGCCCTCTATGCCGTAGCCAATGGCACGGTCTACTAACGATTCGCAGCGGTATTGTTCGTTAACGGGAGTTGATAGCCCGTAACCGTTGTTCTCTATCAAAAATATAACGGGCAGATCCCACACAGCGGCAATATTTATAGCCTCGTGGAAATCACCTTCGCTGGTAGCACCTTCGCCGGTGTAAACCAAGGTAACTTTTTTGCGAGCGCTCAATTTATCGGCAAGTGCAATACCATCGGCCAGGGCCATTTGCGGACCGAGGTGCGATATCATGCCAACAATTTTGTGTTCCTGCGTGCCAAAATGGAAGGAGCGGTCGCGCCCGCGGGTAAAGCCGGATAGCTTTCCCTGCCATTGGGCCATTAAGCGCGATATGGGAATGTTGCGGGCCGTGAATACACCCAGATTACGGTGCATGGGTAAAATATACTCATCGGCATCCATGGCCAGAGTGCTACCAACTGCTATAGCTTCCTGCCCGATGCCCGAAAACCATTTGCCTATGCGGCCCTGGCGCAGCAGAATAAGCATCTTCTCCTCGACCAGCCGCGGCAATAATAATTTCTTGTAGAACGTTATTAAACCGTCATTATCGATATTTTTGCGGTCGAAAATCATCCCGGTAAAGCTAAGAAGTTTTTGAAACTTTGTATGTTTGAACTAATCATCTTTTTGCTATGAAGCACCTATACGCCATTTTATTTTTTTTGATTGCCTTAACTGCACTTACGGCATTCGCACCCGACACCTATTTATTGCCCGAAAGTTTTTACCTGCACAAAGGCGATCAGCTTACCGTGCACCTGCTTAACGGGGAAAATTTAACGCAGGAGGGGGAAGACGGTTATAATTCGCAAAAAACAACAAAATTTAATATTTACGAAGGCGGTAAAGCTATCGACTTGCTTAAAGTTACAAAAGATAGCGCTGCCCCGTTACTAAAGTATACTGTTAATAGCGGCAACATGACCATGGTGGAGATGAACACCAAAGACGAAAGTATTGAGCTGCCACACGAAGATTTTGTAGCCTACCTTACCAAGCAAGGCTATACCGACCTTGCTGAAAAAATAAAAGACGATACCCGCCTTAACCTGGTGGAGAAATACCGCTATTATTTAAAAACGCTGATAAACGTTGGCGATGGCGGCGGTAACATTTACAGCAAACAAACCGGCAGCGACCTGGAGATAGTACTAAAACAAAACCCCTACAAAAAAAGCTATGGCGACGATATTACCGCCGTGGTTTACTTTTTAGGCAAGCCTTTAAAAAACAGCAACGTGTTGCTTTACATAAAAACAGCCAGTGGTAACGTGCACCCGCAACTGCTGGCCACCGATGCTACCGGGCAGCTTTATTTTAGCCCCAGCCGCGATGGCATTTACATGCTGCGCTGCGTACACATCGAACCATCAAAAACCAACGATGCCGATTTTGAAACATGGTTTGCTACGTACTCGTTCGCTTTCAGTAACCGCGACGAACTGCCGAATACTTATAAAGAATTTGGGTTTGGGGATAAACATTAGTCAGTTTGCAGTTGCCGGTTTGCAGTTAGCAGTGAATCTGTTTCGAACTACAAACCGGCAACAGCCAACTGACAACTGCACACTGACAACTGCTACCTCCCCCTTCTCTCCCTAAACCTGCTAAAAAAGCCTATCGCCAGCAGGCAAAGTACGCAGCCGCAGAGTCCATTTAGGCGCAGGCCGTAATCGTTACCCGGGTCTTTACCGTAAACGGTGAGGAAAGCGAACAGGGCTATTCCCAGCGTTTGGCCAAGTTTTACAAACAAGTATTTTACTGCAAAAAACATCCCCTCGCGGTTTTCGCCGGTGCGTTTGGCATCGTGTTGGGCAATTTCGGCAAGGATGGCGTTGGGGAGGATGCCCAGCGACGCAAGGGGGAATGATGCACTTAGCACCAATGTGTATATCTGCGCGGTGGGCGTCATGGGGAGTTTCCCTAAAAAGAATATCGCCACAAAAATTAAACTCAATAAGCCAAACGAGAATAGCACCACCGGCTTTTTACCTACTTTCTTCGACAGGTAGTTCACCAGCGGATAAAACAGCAGCGAAGTAAGCACCATGGCACCCATCAACTCGCCTCCGCGCGATTCGGGCAGGTTGAGCAGTACCGTGATAAAGAACAGCAAGCCGCTGGAGATGATGCTGAGCGCCATGTAGTACGAAAAATCGGAGATGAGGTAGTACTTGAAATTCCGGTTCTCGAAGGTCTTTTTAATGGCGGGCAACAACGGCAAATGCGACGGCACGCTGTTGGAGTATTTCTTTTCGTCGATAGCCAATACCGGTACCAGCATTACCAGCCCCGAGAATACAGATAGGACCCAAATAGTATATTGTACGGCGGCGTCGCGGTCGGTAAGATGGAGGGCGTGCTCCAGCAAATCGGCAAAGTTGTTCACCAATGCCGATAGGATAATGCCAATAACAAAGCCCACCTGTTGCAGCGAGGATAGCTTCACCCGTTCCTGCCCGGTGCTGGTTAACTCGGGCAGCAGAGCGTTATAGGGGATAATGTAAGCCGTTGCCCCCATAAAAAACAATATGAGCGTAGCCGTTAGCCACCAGGCGTTGTGTGCCGTAACCTGGCGCGACCATGGGTAGAACGTAAGCGAGCAAAACACCACCGCCGGTAAAATAGCCCATTGCATGTAAGGGATACGGCGGCCTTTAGGGTGCGTACTTTTATCGCTAAGCGAAGCAATAAAAGGGTCAAAGAAAGCATCGGTAAGCCTACCAGAGGCCGTAATGAGCGACATGATGTTGAATATACCGAAAACCATGAGCTGGGGTATCAGCGGTTTTAGCCCGGCGTTGCTTGGCGGCAGGTAAAAATAGGGCAGCATTACAATGATAATGTTGCTCATGGTGCTCCAGCCTATCATTCCGCAGGCATAAGCAAGCTGTTTAGAAAGAGGCAATTTCACCGGCACCATTACTATGCAATATGCAAATATTAAGTGGAATGAGGTATTGATATCACCTTTTTTATAAACAGTTGGGCAGATATTGCCCTTTGGTAAGTGCCTACAGTCCCGAATAATAATCATACCCCGCCCGTGCCCAGTAATCGGGCGGGCGCGTGTTGCTGAATGTGATGCTGCCTATGCGCTTGATATTTTTAATGCCGTATTTAACGGGGATGATTAGCCGCAGCGGCGCACCGTGGTTTATGGGGATGGGCTGGCCGTTCATTTCGTAAGCCAATATAGTTTGCGGGTGCAGGGCGCTGGGCATATCCAACCCCACCTGGTAAACTTTGTCGGGTGTCATCATACCCACGTAGGCTGCTTTGGTTTCTTCGGCTAAACCGAAATGCTCTATAAAGTCGATCACTTTTAAGCCGCCCCAGTGCTGTATCTGGTCCCAGCCTTCTACGCATTTAAAATCGTATATAATTTCGGTTTTGGGCAGGGCCTTTATCTGGTCGATGGTAAAGCTGAGTACTTCGCCACTTTGTTTCACCACCTGTAAGCGCCAGTCGGCTATTTCGAATTTACTTTTTAACCCAATAAAGCTGTTTACCTTTACGTTTTTGGCAGCCATTTCTTTGGGATAGGTTTTCACCAAATGGTTATTGCTAAAAAAATTACGGAAAGCCAGTTCGGTTTTATTCAACGCCCGGCGTAGCGGTAGTCTTGCCCCTGCTGTTGCGCTTGCCGTTTCTTTAGGAGCGTTGTAAAGCCAGCTCCAACCCTTCCAGGCAGCAGCACCCATTACGCCAAACACACCGAACGAGATAAAATTGCGGCGGTTTATTTTTTGCTCAATAGTGAGCTCTTTTTTTGGCTTCGCTTTATTTTCCATCTTCGGCGGGGACTGTTAGTTTTTTGGGGGCACTGTTCACTACTTCGAAGCCGGATATCACCGAGCGGAAGTTATTCCAGCCCGCAAGTATCACCTGTATAATATGTATCAAAAAGAAAAACACGTAGCCAATTGTAAGTGCAAAATGTAGTATACGGGCAAAGTGGTAGCCACCGCATAGCCAAACTACCGTACTGAACTGCACCGGTTTGTAAATGGCTAAGCCGGTTACCAGCGAGCCGAAACCCATTAAAATTATAGCCGTGTAGGCAATCCGTTGGGCGGCGTTGTATTTGTTCTGCGGTGGTGCCATTTTGCGTATATGCAGATCGTGCAGCAAGACTTGCCATGCTTCTTTGAACGATTTGCGTTGCGGCACTAACTCGCGCCACGCTCCGGAGATTATAGTGTACAGCACATACACCACACCGTTTAGCGCGAAGGCCCACATAAATAAAAAGTGGAAGGCCATACCCTCTGATAGCCTTTTGGGGATATTAAAGGTTTTATAAAACCCCTGCGGGAAAAACTTGAAATACGTATGCCCGAACAACGTGATAGAATAGGTATCGCTGGCCCAGTAAATTAGCATACCGCTCCATATCATAATGGTGAGTATAGGGAAGTTCACCCAATGCGTCCAGCGCATCAGCAGCGAGTGTTTTTCTTTGATGGTTTTCATTGGCAGGGGGCTTTGTGTGTAACCATTAGCTGTTTGTTGAGGCGGGTAAGGCGGCTCGCGCGGCAGCTTGTACAGTCCCGGTTTTGGTATCCTGTACAAAGGCTATCAGTTCATAATTATCTGCGGAGAAGTTTTTGGGTAAGGCAATTTCCGCATTTCCGCTTGATGTTCGGTTGAGCGGGATGTTCTGCAATTTCAGAACTATCTGCACATGCGATAAATTACGCCCTTTGTTTTCGCCCGCTTTAACAGCAGAAGTTGCTTGCTTTTGCACCAAGGTCAATACCAATGAGGTATTACCTGAGGCTGCCTGCACATCGTAATTCAGAGAGGCTTTATTATTATTGATGCGGATATCGCTCAGGCTTAACTGCACTTTGCCTGCTTCGGCAATACCATCGCTTATGGCTTTGCGGAGCTGCCCTTCCTGCGAGCCAACAAACTCGGTTCGCCCGTTCACTACTACCTGCGGGGTGTAAACCGAGCTGAGGTTGAACCAATCGGCATAGGTATTTTGCCTGCGCGAAAACTCTGCATTGCTAAAGGCATCGCGCCAGCCAAGGCGGTTCCAGTAATCAACATGGTAGGCTAAAATGTACACCGGTTTGCCGGCGCTTTCTTTCTCGATCTTGGCCACCACTGCATCGGCAGCGGGGCAGCTACTGCAGCCTTCGGAGGTAAAAAGCTCCACTACTGCGAAGCCTTGCCCGGCAAGGATAGCAGTTTTATCTTGCTTCTTGTTACCGATGTAGGCGGCTATGGCAACACCTGTGCCCAGCCATAAGGCAAAACCCAGCAATATTTTAACGGCTTTCATTATCTTTTTTTCGCTTTGTAGTTTTTATACCATTATCCTTACAAAATATTTAACATTTTTATGCGTATGTAGCGTATAAAGGTTAGCGGCGGTATGCGGGCTATTGGTAATAATGTAAATTTCGTTGTAAGGTTTTACATATCCTAACTACTAAGCTTTTGTTTAACACGAACCAAACATGGCCACACCTCCCGAAAGCCATCAGCTCGACCCTAAAAATTGGGTAAAAGCTTATGCTGATTATTTATATATGTACGCCATAACGCGCGTAAACGATGCCGAACAGGCGCAGGACTTGGTACAGGAAACTTTTTTGGCAGGTTTAAATGCCATGAGTAAATTTGCCGGCAAAAGCAGCGAACGTACCTGGCTAACCGCTATTCTGAAGAATAAGATAATAGATGTGTACCGCAAAAAGGCATCGGGCTTGCGCACACAGGAGCTGGTGAATACAGGCGGCGAGGATGCTGACTTTTTTGATGCCACCGACGGGCACTGGAAAGCTGAACACGCCCCGCAGCCTTACGGCATAGAGAACTACGACCCATTGGAAGGCAAGGAGCTGAGGGGTATATTGAAAAGATGCATGGAGAAACTGCCGCCGCTATGGCAGTCGGTTTTTGCCATGAAGCATATGGACGATGAAGCCACCGAAACGGTTTGCACCGAGCTGAAGATAAGCCCGGCCAATTACTGGGTTATCATTCATCGTGCTAAACTTAACCTGAGGGCATGCCTTCAAAAAAACTGGATATAACCATGAACCCCTTGAAAGGAATAATATACAACTGCCGCAAGGCAACCTTCCTGGCCGATAAAAAGCTGGAGGGCAAAATATCTTTTGTGGAGAATATACAGTTGCGCATACACCTGGTAGGTTGCGATGCCTGCAAGCTTTATTTAAAGCAGAGCGGCAAGTTAACCGCCATGGTGAAGGATCTTATGAAAACACCAGTAGGCAGCAACGTGCGCCTCGATTCGGATTTTAAAGAACAATTACAGGAACGTATAGATACCCACCTTAGCAAAAATTAAAAAACGCTGTAAGGTTTGTTTTTACCGGCCGACTAAACCGGAAAGTAAATTAAACAAACATGAAAACTTACAGTAAAACAATTTTAGCCGCAATTTTATTTACCGCCTCGTTCTCTTTCGCCGCCTTTAACGCAAGCGAGGCAGCAACCGCTATGCCCGTTCCGCAACAAAAAATGCAGGGCGATACCACCAAAATGAAAAAAGAAAAGATGAAGAAAAAGAAAATGGCCATGGCTAAAAAGCACGACATGATGAAGATGGATAAGATGAAAGATACCACTTCGAAAATGTAACCCCACAACGAGAAAACAATAAATAATTGGGAGGTTGTTTTTGTTTAGGTAAAGGAGGGCCGTGCCCTTCTTTGCCTTTTAAAGCACCTCAGTAAAACAGGATAAACATGAAAAACTATATACTAACAGCACTCAGCGTGTTAATGGGCCTACTATTTTCCGCACAGGCTATGGCGCAAACCGGCTTAAAAACCGGGACTATCGCACCCGCTTTTGCCGCTACCGATAACTCGGGCAAGCAAGTCAACCTTAAGGACTTATTGAAGCAGCACAAAGCTGTTGTGCTTTTCTTTTACCGCGGGCAATGGTGCCCGTATTGCAACAAACAAATGCAGCACATTCAGGATTCGTTGCAACTACTGCAGGGCAAGGGCGCCTTTGTTATAGGCGTAACGCCCGAAACAGCCGACAATATCAAGGTAACTGTTGCTAAAACCAAGGCATCGTATTCAATTGTGCAGGATAAGGGATATACCATTATGAACGCTTACGGCGTAAAGTACACCATGGACGATGCCACCGTTGCCAAGTACAAAGGCTACGGGTTAGATATGGCCAAGGCAAATGGCAACCCGGATAACGTGCTGCCCGTTCCGGCTACTTATGTTATTGATAGCAGCGGCAAAATTACCTTCGCCCATTTCGATAAAGATTACAGCAAGCGCCCGGCGATAAAAGATATTTTGGCGGTACTTTAAGGAAGTGCCCCGCCCGAATAACAAAATTTAGTAATTTGCTCAAAGTTAATCCTGCTTAGCTTTGAGCATTTTTATTTGATAAACACCATGAAAAAACTATTCACCCTCATATTATTCGTTTACGCAGCCAACGCTTTCGCGCAGGAGAAGAACCAGCAAACCAGCAAATTCGCCATAGTGGGCGATGTGGAAAAAGAGTCGGTAATCACACTCGATTCATTAAAGCAATATAAAGTAAGCGAGATAGGCGATATCAACGTAACCGACCATACCGGTACTTTTAAGCATAAAGACGATAAGCTAAAAGGCGTTTTGCTGAAAGATGTATTATCGCACACCAAATTTAAAACCACCAGCCCAAAACTGCTTAGCCGTTTCTACTTTGTTTGCACCGGCGTTGATGGCTATAAAGTAGTATACTCATGGAACGAATTATACAACACCATGGTGGGCGACCATGTATACATAATTATGGAGAAGAACGGCATCAGCATAGATAAAATGCCTGAGAGCATACAAATGACCTCCGCCGCCGATATGAAAACCGGGCGCCGTTATTTGCATAATCTGGATAAGATAGTGGTAGCGCAAGTGCAGTAAAGTCTTAAGCCGAAAAATCAAAACGTCATGTTGAATTTATTTCGACAGCCCATCATACAAGTTGCCACAAAGCATATCCGCTAAGCAAGTTCGGTACCTGCCGCGTGGGGTGCTGAAACAAGCAGCATGACGATAGGGCTTTAATTTATTTCCAACTCATCATCAGCCACCCCATCCAACTCCTGCGGGTTATGGCTAACTATTAGCGCAGTCGCTCCTAACTCTTTAAAAAGCGGCCGCAGTTCGCCAATCAAATCCATTTTCATCTTTACATCCAATGCCGAGAACGGCTCATCCATCAGCAATAGTTTTGGTTTGATGGACAATGCGCGTAAAATAGCCAGGCGCTGCTGCTGGCCGCCGCTGAGGTATTGGGGTTTGTGGGTGGTAAAACTATCAAGTTTGCCTATTGCTAACAGCCGGTTTATCCATTCTGTATCTTGAGTTACATATTCCAGATGCTGTTGCACCGTCATGTTAGGGAATAACGCATAATCCTGGAAAACGAAGCCGGGCATACGCTGCTGTGGTTGCAGGTCGATGTTTTGTTCGGCATCGAACCAATTAATATTGTTAACCGCAATAATGCCCGCATCGGGTTTCACCAATCCGGCTATCATTTTAAGCAGCGTGGTTTTGCCCGCACCTGATGGGCCTGTGATGCGCACAATGCTGCCCGGCGCGATATCCTTTTTTATCCGCAACTCTTGCACGCCCGCGTAGGCTTTTAGTTTTTTGGTGATATCGATATTGATCATTCCAGCGGGCTTTTTACCTGGTACTTATTGTAAATGAATACGCTTATTACCAGCACAAAGGTTATGGCGAACAACACGAACGAATAGTTATTTGCGGCGGGATAATCCATCCGTTCCACGGCATCGTAAACCGCAATAGATGCCACGCGTGTTACGCCGGGTATATTGCCGCCTATCATCAGCACTACGCCGAACTCGCCAAGGGTATGCGCAAAGGTTAATACGATGGCTGTTAGTAGGGATGGTTTTATATTGGGCAGCAGTACGTGCCAAAAGGTTTGCCATTCGGTTTTGCCCAGCGTGAGCGATGCTTGCCGTAGCGATGCCGGCAATTGCTGAAAAGCGGATTTTACCGGGCTTACCATAAAGGGCAGGCTGTAAATAACGGAGGCAATAACCAATCCCGGGAAACTGAACACCAGCCGCAGGCTAAAGGTATCCAACAGCCATTGCCCAACGCCGTGGCGCGGGCTGAATGCCAGCAGCAAATAAAAACCCAATACCGATGGCGGCAAAACCAACGGCATGGTAATAATAGCTTCGGTAATAATTTTATACAGCGAGCGCTTTTTAGATAGCCACCAACCCAAAGGCAAGCCAAGCAGAAGCAACACTACGGTGGTAATGCCTGCCAGTTTCAGCGTAAGCCATATGGGGGTTATATCCATTTAGTTAACCTTGTAGCCAAAGCGGGTGAATATCTTTTTTGCGGGTGCGCTTAATATATAGCGGTAAAACTTTTCGGCCTGCGGGTTGATCTGTTTTTGTTTTACCAGCACCATACTCTGTTCAATAGGCTTGTAGGTTTTGGGGTTTACAACTTTATAATAAAGTTTGGTTTTTATATCAGCATCTTTTACCAATGATAGTGTGGTAAAGCCCACCTGCACCACACCCGTAGTAATGTAGGTGTTCACCTGCGTAATGCTCTCTCCAAGCACTATCTTATCTTTCATTTTATCGTAAACACGCTCGTATTTCAGCGCCTCTTCGGCAGCTTTTCCGTAAGGGGCAATTTCGGGATTGCCGATAGCAATTTTCTCGATGGAAGCGGCGGATAAAAGCTTTTGCCAGTTATTAAAGTCGAGTTTTTGCGTGCTGCAGATGATGAGTGCGCCGGAGGCATACACTACCGGTTTCTGCACGGCAAGCCCGCTCTTAAAAAGCTCCTGCGGAAAACCCATATCGGCAGAAAGGAAAACATCGAAGGGTGCCCCGTTCTTTATCTGTGTGGTGAGGTTACCTGATGGGCCGGATATGGCATCTACAATTATACCCGTGCGCTTAGTAAAATCTTCCTGCAAAACCTTCATTACCGGTTGCAGGTTGGCCGCAATGGCTACCTTTAGGTTTTGCGCGTTGGCGGTTATGCCGTTCATACCAGCCAGGAATACCGATACCCTTAATAGAAGCCTGTAAATTTTATTCATACCCGTTCATCAATAAATACAAATTACGCATATCTGCCGCCCAACACAAATATAAACTGTAAAACAAATGGGGCGAATACATTACATTTGTGTTACCTGTACACCAATATAAACTATTGCCAATAATGAAAAACTATTTTGCTGCACGTCCGCAGGGCGGCCTTGTGCATTACTGATACCGAATCTCATAAATAAATCAACTATATCTCTCAAATCTCATCCTATCTCACACCACATGAAAAAAGTACTCATTTTACTCGCGGTGCTTACGGCAAGCTTGGGCTTGTGCGCGCAGTCGCCCAAATTCATCAGCACAAAGGGCAAAGAAATTATCGGCGTTGACGGCAAGCCTTTCTTTATTAAAGGCACCAATTTGGGCAATTGGCTGGTGCCCGAGGGCTACATGTTCAAGTTTAAAAGCGTTAACTCGCAGCGCCTCATTAACCAGGCCGTTACCGAATTGATAGGCCCCGAAGAAACCCGCCTGTTTTGGAAGAAGTTCCAGGATACTTACATCACGCAGGCCGATATTAAGTTCATTAAAGCCTCCGGCGCCAACTCTATCCGCATACCATTCAACTATAAGCTATTCACCAGCGAAAGCTATATGGGTATGAACAACCCTAACCGCGGGTTCGAACTGCTCGACCGTGTTATAGCCTGGTGCAAGCAGGAAAAACTCTATGTGATGCTGGATATGCACTGCGCACCCGGCGGCCAAACCGGGGATAATATCGATGACGGCGACGGTTACCCCTTCCTGTTCACCAGCGCGGCCAACCGAAAACAAACCGCCGATATCTGGAAACGCATCGCCGATCATTATAAAAACGAAAGCATCATATTAGGTTACGACCTGCTGAACGAACCTATTGCCCATTACTTTAAGGTTGATGAACTAAACCCGCACCTGGAGCCTACTTATAAAGAGATCACCGCGGCGGTGCGCTCGGTAGATAAAAACCACATCGTATTCATCGGCGGCGCGCAGTGGGATAGCAACTTTAAAATATTCGGGAAGCCTTTCGATACCAAGGCGGTTTACACTTTCCATAAATACTGGACGGACGCCACAAAAGCCGTAGTGCAGGAATACATTGATTTCCGCGAGAAATACAAAGTACCTATTTACGTTGGCGAAACCGGCGAGAATACCGACGAATGGGTGCGCGATTTCCGTATCGTATGCGAGCAGAACAATATTGGCTGGCACTACTGGCCCTACAAAAAGCTGGATAACACCCGCGGCTTTATGAGCTTTAACGTGCCCGATGGCTACCAGGAAATAATCGACTATACCGAAAAGCCCCGCGCAAGTTTCGAGGAAGTGCGCAAAGCCGCCCCTGCCGATAGAGCTAAAATAAAAGCCGCGCTTTATGCTTTTTTAGAGAACTGCAAGTTTACCAACAGCACACCGCAGAAAGGCTATATAGAAGCCTTGGGGCTAAAAGTACCGGCCAAATAATTGTGTAGTTTACCCTTAATAGGTTCAAAGCGATAATTCGCTTACATTGCTCAACTAATTATAACCCTACCGCCCGTCTCGTTCCCCCGAACGGGGCGGGTTTAATGAAAAAGCATGGATAAACGTTACCAAAAACTGGTATGCCTTTTTGTGTTATTGGCTGGTTTTTTTAAGCCTGCTTGTGCACAAACCTTAGTGCCCGTTGCCGATACCGCCAAGCAGCATGTTTTCCGTTTCGGCGAGTTGGAATCTTTCCCCGATACTACCAATAAACTGGGCATTGCCGATATAACCACCACATATACCAGCAAATTCGTAGCTAACACCGCGCCTACACCGCAAGTTGTAGATGCCAATACCACCTATTGGTACCGCATAAGGCTCGATCAGCAGATTGCTACCAAAAACAACTGGCTGCTGGAGTTTTTCGACCAAACTATTGATAGCATCACGGTTTATTCGCCTACCAAAGAGGGGGTGTACAGCGCCACTATGCTGGGCAGTAACCGCCCGTTTTCGCAAAGGTTGTATGCGCATAAAAACTTCACCTTTAATATCAGTACCGAGTTAAAGGGCGAGAACTACTACTACTTCAAGCTGCGGTCTAACCAGTCGGCCAACGTCATTATTGTGCTGCGGTCGGTAAACTGGTTTATTGCCTATGCGCTGGATGAGTATTTCTATTTCGGGATATTCTACGGCATGATACTCGTATTCGGGCTGTACAATTTCATGATGTTCGTGGCCATGCGGCAGCGGCAGTACCTGTACTACATTGTGTATAACCTCAGCATCGGGCTTTACGAAATGTGTACCGACGGCATTGCCTACCAATACCTGTGGCAAATGGCACCCGGGTGGAACCACTATGCCTACGGGATTGCCTTGTTTTTGGCCAGTACATTTGCAATGTTATTTGCTCAAAGCCTGCTCAATTTAAAAGAGAATGCGCCCGGGTTTAATAAGCTCATCAATGGGGTAATTGTGGCGCGGTCGGCTTTTTTTATGCTGTGTTTGGCGGTAGATAAAAACTGGTTCAGTTATAAAATTATCGAAATAGTGCCACTCTCGGTTGCCTTTGCTTCGGGCTGTTATGTTTTGTATAAGGGTTACCGGGCGGCGCGTTTCTTTGTTATCGGTTATAGCTTTTTGTTTACGGGCTTCGTCATCAAATCGCTCATTGCGCTTAATTTATGGTGGTTGCCGGTTACGGCGCTTAACTTTTACAGCCTCAGTTTTTGCTTTATTATGGAGATGCTGTTCATCACCTTTGCTATTGGCGATAGGGTGCGCATGCTTAAACGCGAGAAGGACATAGCGCAGGAACGCATGATCAAGCAACTCCAACAAAACGAGGAGCTAAAGGATATGCTGAACCGCAACCTGGAAGTACAGGTAGCCGAGCGCACCAGCGAGTTGATAGAAAAATCGTCGCTCATTGAATTACAGAACGAAGAACTTGTTGCCGTAAACCAATTGCTGCAGCAACAGGCGGAAGAAATATCGCGCATGAATGTCCTGTTGGAAAAGGATAATCTGAGCCTGCATAACGATATCGAGAAGGTAACGCACGATAGGGTAATGAGCGCCGAGGTAGATTTTGAGGAGTTCAGCAAAATATATCCCGACCGCGAAACTTGCTTCAAATTCCTATCAGACCTGAAATGGGAGCATGGTTACGCCTGCAAAAAATGCAGCAACACTCACTACGGCAACGGCCACCTGCCCTACAGCCGCCGCTGCTCTAAATGCGGCTACGAGGAATCGGTTATTGCCTACACCATTCTGCAGAACACCCGCATACCCATCAATAAGGCCTTTTACATGATATTTTTGATGTATAGCACTAAGGGCAAAATATCATCGCATAAATTATCCGAGATACTCTCCATCCGCCAAAGCACCTGCTGGGCCTACAGCAGCCGCATTAAAAAAGCCATGGAAGCCCGCAAGAAAGAGATCAAAAATGCAGGGAGCAAAGGCTGGAGTAAACTGGTTATCGATAATTCGGAAGAGTAAGCTTCGGATGTGCAGGTGTGCCGATTGCAGATGTGCAGATGAAGCTGCCCCCTAACCGAGCCCCTATAGCCATTATGTCATTGCGAACCGCAGTGGGGAGGCTGAAGCGATGGCGCGGTGTGGCAATCTCATACTACATTCCGATTATGCCAATCATAGAATCGGAGAATCTTCTCATCAGGCGAATCATGGTTCAGAAAAAATAACTTTCTCAACTCCCTACTGACATACTGCTGTCATTAGCCCATGGTTTCTTTGTATCAACAAACAAAAACAACAAAAGATAATGGAAAACCAAGTAATTGAAACCAACGCAGATGTAACCGTAATAACCGCAGGCGAACTTTTATCACACTGGCAGGGCCACCGTAAATTGAGCCGCAAAGTATTGAACGCTTTCCCGGAAAATGAACTTTTCGGATTTTCTATCGGCGGTATGCGCACCTACGCAGCCCTTGCAAAAGAAATTATTGGCCTTACCAGCGGAGGCATTAGTGGTATTGTTACCGGCGACTGGTCCACAAAACCCGAATTGGATTATTTTGACACCACCGCCGATATTAAATCGAAAGCCGAATTGCTGGCGGCCTGGGACGAGGTAACCGAACAACTTGATACGCTTTGGCCACAAATACCTGCGGCTCGTTTTGCCGAAGTGGTTAAGTCTTTTGGCCAGTGGGACAATACCGTTATCGGTACTATACAATATGTAATGGATAACGAGATACATCACCGTGCACAAGGCACTGTTTACCTGCGTGCTTTGGGTATTGAGCCGCCTGCATTTTGGGAGAGATGGTAGTGCTCCTCACGTCCTTGCGAGCGATAGCGCGGCAATCTTCGGTTTAGCATTACCGCTTTGCATTGCGGATTTGCATATAGGGGATCGCTTCGTGCCTCGCAATGACGGAATGAGTTTTATTTAAACCTGAACCGCTTACACCCCATAGCTATATTGCTTAAAAATTAAACTGTGAAGTAAGCGTATCGCAACTATTTTTTCTTTTTTTCAAAAGCCGCTTTAAACAGTTTAAAGCGGCTTTTTGCATTTCTGCCTTTGCGACGTAAGCGTATCAATATATTTATAATTATCTAATTATCAGCTTATTGCAGTATTTGAAATTTGTTTGTAACGTAAAAATTACTTTAAATTTGCCTTAACCGATATAAACCGGCATCTGCCTTTTTCTTGAAGAATACCCATATGCACGCTTGCTGCTCATGGCTTGCCCTGCCTTTGGTTTACATTAAAGTTAATGGCTTGCAGGCATTTACGGCTTTTAAGTACGCAACACCAATTAACACCAAACCAATAACAACTATGAGAATTGCTTACCCAACAAGGTTACTCGCATTAATGCTGACAACCTTTGCCCTCTTGCTTAATGCCTGCAAGAAAGATGCACGCACCCAAACTATTGATGGCGCGCAAACTACCACCACCACACCGCGCAACGCCACCAGCGCGGTAACCACCTGGCTCACCACGGCCGACCAAAGCAACAAACTAACCCAAGGCAGCGTAAGTTTTGCTGCCGATGCGGGGACAAATGCCAACACCATCACGGTCGACGAAGGCACCACCTACCAGGGTATCGACGGTTTCGGCTTTACCCTGACCGGCGGCAGTGCCCAATTGCTTAATGGCCTGGGCGGCAACCAGGCAAATGTGCTTAATGAGCTTTTTGGCACCGGCAACGGGCAGATAGGTATAAGTTACCTGCGTATCAGTATCGGCGCATCGGACCTGAGCTCGTCTGATTTCACCTATAACCAAACCGCAGGAGATGTGAACATGAACAACTTTAGCCTGGCGCAGGAGAACACCGATTTCCTGCCCATCCTGAAAAAGATCATTGCCATTAACCCAACTATCAAAATAATAGCTACCCCCTGGACGGCCCCTACCTGGATGAAGGTTAACACCACCGGCAACAACGGCTACACAGGCGGCAGCTTAAACACGGCTTACTACGATGCCTATGCCCGCTACTTTGTAAAATACCTGCAGGCAATGAAAGCGCAGGGTATTACCATTGATGCTATTACCCCGCAGAATGAACCCCTTAACCCCTACAATAACCCCAGCATGGTAATGCAGGCCAACGAGCAGGTTACCTTCATCAACAACAACCTTGGTCCTCAAATAAGGGCGGCCGGCTTCAATACCAAGATCATCGCCTACGATCACAATGCCGATGTGCCCAGCTATGCCACTACCGTAGTTGGCCAGGCAGGCAATTATGTAGATGGCTCGGCCTTCCACTTGTATGCCGGCGATATTAGCGCGCTAACCGGTGTGCACAACGCCTACCCTAACAAAAACGTTTACTTCACCGAGCAATGGGTGGGCGCACCAAGCAACTTTGGCGGCGACCTCGGCTGGCATATCAACACCCTCATCATCGGCGCTACCCGCAACTGGAGCCGCAACGTACTGGAGTGGAACCTTGCTGCCGACCCTAACAACAACCCGCATACCAATGGTGGCTGCAGCACCTGCCTTGGCGGTATCACCGTGAGCGGTACTTCTATCACCCGCAACGTGGGCTACTATATTATCGCCCATGCCTCTAAAGCAGTACGCCCCGGTGCCGTGCGCATAGCATCTAACATTGCGGGCAGCATACAAAACGTAGCCTTCAAAAACGGCGATGGTACCAAAGTACTCATCGCATCTAACAGTGGCAACAGCACCACCAGCTTTAAAGTGAAGTGGGGCAGCGAGTCATTCACCTACAGCCTGGCAGCAGGCGCGGTGGTAACCTTTAAATGGAGCGGTACACCCGGCACTGGCGGTGGTGGCGGCACAGGTGCGCCAATAGGTTCTACCATCACACTGAAGGGATTCAACAACCAATACGTTAGCAGCGAGAACGGTACACAAGCCATGAACTGCAACCGCGCCACAGCCGGCGGCTGGGAGCAATTTACCGTGGTTGATGCAGGCGGTGGCAAAATAGCGCTGCAAAGCCAGGGCAAATATGTAAGCAGCGAGAATGGCACACAAGCCATAACCTGCAACCGCACCACCATTGGCGATTGGGAGAAATTTGACTGGGTGCCAACCACTGATGGCAAAGTAACCCTGCGCGGCAACAACGCCAAATTCATCAGCAGCGAGAACGGCACCCAAGCCATGACCTGTACCCGCGCGTCGGCATCGGGCTGGGAAGCTTTTGGGGTGAACCAGTAACACTGATGTTTTTATTCCCTCCTTGGGGAGGGGTGTGTTGGGCGTGTGTAGTGGCAGGGAGGGGTTCGCCGCCTTGCAATTGCAATTTGCTTTGTGGCTAAACCCCTCCCTGCATTTGCGCTCAGGCAACCGCACCCCTCCCCAAGGAGGGAATGAAAACGTATCCTTCGTTACTATATCTAACAAAACCAATTAACACTTAATACTAACTTTTATGAAAAAGCAATTACTTACCCTAATGAGAAGCGCCGGGCTTGTGCTCGGCATCGGCCTAGCCATGGTATCCTGTAAAAAGGATGTGAAATCACCTGCGGACGAGAAAGTAGCAGCTACTGCAACGGAAGCTACCAGCACTACCCCACGCGCATTAACCCTGGTATGGCAAGACGAGTTTAACGGCAGCGGCGTTGACGGCAGTAAGTGGAACGTGGATGTGGGCAACCCTAACGTAAATAATGAGAAGGAGTACTACTCTACCGGCAACGTGGCCGTGACCGGCGGCAACCTGGTGATCACCGCCAAAAACCAAAGCATGGGCGGCCAGCCTTATACCTCGGGCAAGCTAACAACTTCGGGTAAATTCTCGGTAAAATACGGGCGTATCGAAGCCAGCATTAAACTACCCGCCTTCCAGGGAAGCTGGCCGGCATTTTGGATGCTGGGCCAAAACATTGGCACAGTGGGCTGGCCACAATGCGGCGAGATAGACATTATGGAACAAACCAATACCAGCAACCTTACGCTCGGCACCATGCACTGGAACAATAACGGGCACGTATACTATGGCGGCAATACGCCTGTAAATGTTACCGGCTACCACCTGTACGCGGTGGAATGGGATGCCAACAGCATTAAATGGTATGTAGATGGCACCTTGTTTCACACAGGCAACATCCAAAACAATATCAACAGCACCGAGGAGTTTCAGTTGCCATTCTTCATTATCCTGAACCTCGCGGTTGGCGGCGATCTGCCGGGGAACAACATCAATGCGGGAGCAATGCCCGCCAGCATGTATGTAGATTATGTGCGGGTTTACAGTATTAGCGGCGGCACAGGCAGCACGGCACCAATAGGCCAAACCGTTACGCTGAAAGGCTTCAACAACCAATATGTAAGCGGTGAGAATGGTACACAAGCCATGAATTGCAACCGCCCAACCGCATCGGCATGGGAACAATTTACTGTAGTTGACGCCGGCGGCGGCAAAGTAGCCCTGCGCAGCCAAAACAAATATGTATCATCAGAGAACGGCACACAAGCCATCACCTGCAACCGTACAACCATTGGCGATTGGGAGAAATTTGATTGGGTACCTACCGGCGATGGTAAGGTAACCTTCAGGGGCAACAACGGCAAATTCATCAGCAGCGAGAACGGCACACAAGCCATGACCTGTACCCGCGCCACAGCCTCGGGCTGGGAAGCGTTTGGGGTGAACCAGTAAAGATGCATTTTTTTTAATTCCCTTCTTGGGGAGGGGTGTGTTGGGCTTGTGTAGTGGCAGGGAGGGGTTAGCCCATATTACAATAGCGGTATGCTTATCGGCTAAACCTCTCCCCGCATTCGCGCTCATTTCCACCGCGCCCCTCCCCAGGGAGGGAGTTGTAAACCCATTGCTATCATCAATACAATTAATTCCCCTAATTTACGGCCTGCCCATTGCACGGGGCGGGCTGTTTTAACATCAGTTTTAATGAGAATATCCACCATTATCTGCCTTTACATTTTCTTCGGCAC
This sequence comes from Mucilaginibacter pedocola, assembly GCF_002013915.1. Lineage (GTDB taxonomy): Bacteria > Bacteroidota > Bacteroidia > Sphingobacteriales > Sphingobacteriaceae > Mucilaginibacter > Mucilaginibacter pedocola. The sequence goes on along the minus strand of NZ_MBTF01000035.1, from coordinate 130,815 downwards.
CGCCGCGTTACATGCGCAGCAGAAGATACATTTAGATATTGCCACCGGCTACCAGCGCGAAGACTTTAAATGGTCCATCGCAGGGAACCTGCAGGGGCAAAGCCCCAATATCTACTCCGAGCTACAATGGAAAAAGCTTGGCGGGCAAACAATATCGGCAAATTTGCAGTGGAATTTTTCAGGCAGGTTGATGTTGATCGGGGCTTATTCGCGTACATCTATCCGCACAGGCACCGTACGCGATAACGATTACAACGGCGATAACCGAACCAACCCCGCGTACGATGAGCTTTTTGATGCGGACAAAGGTTTTACACGGGATATTGTCGCTGGTTTGGGCTACAGGCTCATACAAACAGAAAACTTTAGTTTAACGCCTTACGTCGGTTACAACATCAGTAAACAGTCGCTGCATTTATTGGATAGAAGCGGGCAGTTCCCCGATCTAAACAGCACCTACGATACCGATTGGAAAGGGCCGTTCGTGAAAGCAATAGGCGTTTTAAAAATATCCGGCAAGCTATCATTAAATGGAAATATCCAATACACCCAAGCTAACTACAATGCTAAAGCCGATTGGAACCTTATCTCATCCTTTCAGCACCCGGTAAGTTATCGGCATATCGCAAAAGGTTATGGGTTAGAAGCAGGCGCATCATTGAATTATCACTTAACCAAAAATATTGCAGTAAACGCAGGAGGCGGGTATTATACCTGGCAAACCGGCGAAGGGATTGATGAACTTTTCTTATCCTCGGGAGGCTCCGAAAAAACACAATTGAATGGAGCGGACAGAAAGGGTTATAGGCTATCGGCAGGTGTTGTGCTGAGTTATTAACAGAGCGTAAGCATATCAAATAGAAAATGCCTTTGAACCTAACAGGACAAAGGCATTTATTTAATAAGAGCGTTACCTACTTCTTCCTCGTAAGCTCCTTTACCTCTTTCATCAGTTTTATTTTAAGCGATATAAAAATCGCAATAATAAATACCGCGCCTAATACGTAGGCGTATTGAGTATGTTGTATACCCCACCAGCCAATAGCCACGGCTATAATAATACCGAGGTTATAAACTACGTTGAGCGCTAATTTCTTACCCATACTAGTAAACGCTGATGGTTGGGTCTATTTGGGCTTGCCAGGCTAAAATACCGCCGGTAAGGTTATACAAATTGGTGTAACCCTGCGCCTCTAACTGGTGTAATGCTACCGAACTGCGTTTACCGCTGCGGCACATAATAACTACCGGTTTATCTTTAGCTACCTGGTCGGCCTCAATTAAAATGCCACCCAGGGGTATATGCTTGCCGCCCAGGTTCGAAGTTTCGTACTCAAAATCCTCACGAACATCTATCAGTTGAAAATCTTCGCCGCTATCCAGCTTATCTTTTAGTTCCTGTACGCTTATTTCTTTCATCTTTAAATGTAATTATTAGCCAAAGGTATGTTTTTTCTCAATCAAATAATTGTCCCGCTTTTGTAACAATAAGGGGCCAAGGGCGTTTCATATATGGCTGCATATTATTACAGCTTAATGTACATGAAAAAAGTTACCCGTTTTTTTTGGTTCTGTTCGGGCGCACATATAGATACTTTAAAAAAATACCCCATCGAGCATAATAAATATGTAGGCATTGGCGCCACCATATTTTTTACCGCATTATTCGCCGCTTTATCGGGCGGCTACGCTATGTATTTCGTATTCGCCGGCAACGAATTTGCAACGGTCTTCGCTATACTTTTCGGGCTTTTATGGGGCACTGCCATATTTAATATGGATAGGTACATCGTATCAAGTATCAATAAAGAGGGCAGCACCAACCAGCAGATATTACAGGCATCGCCCCGTATTTTATTGGCCATTATGATAGGCGTAGTAATATCGCGCCCGCTCGAGTTAAAAATATTTGATAAAGAGATACGCCAACGGCTAAAAACCGCTTACCTGAAGGGGCAGCATACTAAAATAGATTCGTTGCAGAAAACCTATCAGCAAAAATACGCGCAAGAATTAGGCAAGAACAACGACCTGAAAAAGGAAAAAGATTCGCTGGAGCGTGATATCAACCGCTCGCGTTACGAGTTAAACCAGGAAGTATTTGGCGACAAAACCAACCAAACATCGGGCATAAGCGGTTACGGCACCTATGCCAAACAAAAAGCGCAGGTGCTTCAGGAGAAAGAAGACCGCCTAAAGACCGTTACTGAAAATCTGGGGCAGATGGACGATTACCTGAGCCGGCGTAAGGATTATGAGGGAGTAAACTCCACCCGTTTGTTCAGCGATAAGCAATTGGATAGCCTTAGCAACGTGGCCGGCTTTGCCGACCGTAACTGGGCGCTGGGCCAGTTGAGTTACAACGTAGATGGCACACGCGACCTTGATACCTACCTGGCCATATCATTCATCGGCTACCTGTTCATCCTGTTCGAGTGTTTGCCGGTGTTTGTAAAACTCATGTCGCCCAAGGGGCCTTATGATACGGCTATTGCTAAGATTGCCGAAGCGAACATTCACTTCGCCGAGAAAGACAAAGACCGTGACATAGCCGTAACCGACAGCACCTACGACCATAACCTGGATGCCGACGTAGAACGGCGAAAGCGCATCATCACCGCGCAATCGGATTACGATTACGGCAGGCATAGTTTTGATTAAAACCACCCTGTCATTCCGAGCGAGCCTGGGCAGGCAAAGTGCGAAGGAGCGACGAGGAATCTTCGACACAATGCAATGCGCTCATGTCAAACGTCTAAGATTTCTCCTCACGCAGCGAACTTCCTGCCCACGTTCGATCGAAATGACATCGATGATGTTTAGCCCCCCACGAAGCGTAATAAAATTGATAGAAAACATTTACCGATTAAATGGTAATTTCAGCGCTGTAAATACTGATCGATGAAGAAATTACTTACCCTGGCAGCAGCCTCCATGCTGGCTGCGTCGGCATTTGCGCAAAAGCAAAAGCCGCTATACTACACTATTTCCTTCCCCAACGCAGCCCACCATGAGGCAGAAATAACGCTTACCATCCCGCAGGCAGATAATGGCTCTATAAAAGTTCACATGAGCCGCTCCTCGCCCGGGCGCTATGCCACGCATGAGTTCGGTAAAAATATTTATAACCTGAAAGCTGCCGGCGTAGACGGCACCGCGCTTGAAATAAAGCAGTTGGAGGGCGACTTGTATGAGATACAAGGTGTAAGTGGCCCATTAAAGATCAGCTATACACTGTTTGGCAATTGGACCGACGGCACGTACGCCAGCATTGATGCCAGCCACGCCCACCTAAACATGCCCGCCACTATTCTTTGGGCCGAGGGACAAGCCAACACCCCGATAAAAGTACAGTTTAACGATGCCGATAAATACGGGTGGAAAGTATTTACGCAGCTAAAAAGCGAAGGCGACAATGTGTACAGCGCTACCAACCTGCAATACCTGATGGATAGCCCCACAGAGCTATCGGCATCTAAAGTAAACAGCTGGACGGTTGATAATAATGGCAAAGCCGAGAAAGTAAGCATAGCCGTACACTCCGACGATAGCCAGCCCGTAATTGATGGCTTTGGCAAAATGGTGCAGAAAATGGTGCTGGAAGAAAAAGCCGTTTTTGGTGAGCTGCCAACGTTCGATTATGGCGAATACGTTTTTCTGGATGATGTGCACCCAACAACTTCCGGCGATGGTATGGAGCACCGTAATTCAACCATTATAGTACAACCTATAGATAAAGTTGAAGGTAACGAAGCAAGATTGCTGGGCACTTTCTCCCACGAATTTTTTCATAGCTGGAATGTGAAGCGCATTCGCCCAAAATCGTTGGAGCCTTTTAATTTTACGCATGCCAACATGAGCAGCGAGCTTTGGTTTGCAGAAGGTTTTACCCAGTATTATGGCGAACTAATTTTGGAGCGCGCAGGCTTCCGTAGCGTCGACGATTATACCCGCACACTTGCCGGTTTGGTTAACCAGGCTCTTAACACGCAAGGTGCAGCTAAATATTCACCTGCCGCCGCAAGCCGTTACGCCGTGTTTGCAGATGCCGGCGTATCTATCGACCCGAATAACCAGATCAATATGTTCACCAGCTATTATACGTATGGTGGTGCAACGGCTTTGGCGCTCGACCTGCGCCTGCGCAGCGAGTTTAACCTTACGCTAGATGATTATATGCGTCAGGTTTGGAACGCCCGCGGAAAGGTGATGAAACCTTACACCATTGCCGATTTGCAGACCGATTTGGCAACGCTTACAGGCAACAAAAAATTTGCGCAGGATTTCTTCGCCAACTACATAAACGGCACACAAAAAAACAACTACGAGGCACTGCTGGCCAAAGCGGGTTTTGTATTGCAGCGCGTGCAGCCGGGTAAAGGCTGGGCAGGCCCATTAGGCGGCGCTGGCGGCCGTGGCCGAAGCGGGCAGGCATATACCGGTAATGCCGATGGTATGGCCTTGCAAGCCAACACGGTTGCAGGTACACCCATTTACAAAGCAGGCATTGATGCCGGCGATGTGATCACCAAAGCCGACGGTAAAGAAATAAAAGATGCTACCGCTTTTACCGAAGTATTGGCTACCAAAAAGCCCGGCGATAAAATTACCGTAAGCTTTAAAAATCGCGCCGGGGCGCACGAAACGGTTATCACCTTGGAAGAAAACCCCAATTACGAAGTAGTAACATTTGAAAAAGCCGGCAAACAGCTAACAAAAGAACAACAAGAATTCCGCGATAAGTGGTTATCATCAAAAGTAAAATAGCATTATGAAGAAATATTTAATAGCAGCGGCCCTGGTGGCCTCGTCAGCCTACAGCTTTGGGCAAGATGTTAATAAACTGATTAAACAGGATGATGTAGAACGCGTCATAAAAACCCTTAGCGCTGATGACATGCAGGGCCGTGGCACTTTTACACCCGGTATTGATAAAGCAGCTACTTTTATTGAGGGGGAATTTAAAGCAGCCGGCATTAAGCCATTAACCGGCGCAACCGGTTTCCGCCAAAATTTCAGCATGGTACGCACTACTCCCGTGAGTGCAAAACTTACCATTAACGGCACCGAAGTACCTGCCGATAAATTTGCAGTAAAGGCTTCGGGCTCATTCAATTGGAGTAGCCTTGATGGTGTAGAGGTAGTAAAGGTTCCGGCCGGTAAAAACTTCGGTGCCGTATTCCAGCAGCTCTCTAATAGCGGTAAAAGTACCATTGCCTTAGTAGATACCAGCTACGCGGCCATGTTTAAAAGAATAGTTGCTTATGTAAAACGCGGCGGTACATCTTTTAAAGGCGCAGCAGAAAGTAAACCTGTTGTATTTGTAATGGCAGGTATCGACGAAGCGAAATCGGTTACATTGACCTACGAAGCCAAAACAGAAGAAAAGCCACTGTTCAACGTTGCAGGTATGATACCCGGCAAAACTAAACCGAACGAGTACGTAGTTTTCTCGGGCCATTACGATCACTTGGGTATAATAAAACCAATGGAAGGCGATAGCATTGCCAACGGCGCCGATGATGATGCATCGGGCACTACGGCCGTTATCGAGTTGGCCAAGTACTACAAAAAACTAAACAATAACGAGCGCACACTGGTGTTCGTGGCCTTTACTGCTGAAGAAATTGGCGGCTTTGGTTCGCAATATTTCTCTAAACAGATGAACCCTGACCAGGTGGTTGCCATGTTCAACATCGAGATGATAGGTAAAGCCTCTAAATTCGGCGAGAACTCGGCGTTCATCACCGGTTACGAACGGTCGGACTTTGGTAAGATACTACAAAGCAACTTAGAAGGTACTGCCTTTAAATTCCACCCCGACCCTTACCCGGAGCAAAACCTTTTCTACCGCAGCGATAATGCTACTTTAGCCGCATTAGGCGTTCCGGCACACACTATCTCTACCGACCAGATAGATACCGACAAACTGTACCACACGGTTAAGGATGAGTTCAGCAGCATGGATGTAAACAATATCGTGGCAACCATCCGCGCCATTGCGCTAAGCTCGCGCTCAATAGTTGCCGGTAAAGAAACGCCAACGCGTATACCTAAGCTGGAGAGGTAGTTAATAGAAGTTATTAAAAGTTGGAAAGGTTGGAAAAGTGGTAATGGGGCAATGGGTGCTTCAACATCTCCAACCTTTCTAACTTTTTCAACCCTTTCAACATCTCCAACTTTTTTCACCCTCTACAACCAAAACAAAAAACATTTCTCCTACCCTCCCCGTTATCCCCATTAATTAAATCGACATCAACTATGCAATGGTTTGGCAGGCGCGAAAGCAGTAATACCGAAGAAGGCAGCAGCGGCGGTGGCCGTGGCGTAGCTTTCGGTGGTGGTTTGGTGGGCATTATTGCCCTGGCTATTTACTATTTCACGGGGATAGACCCATCGCAGATCGTAAACCAGGTGCAAAACAGTTCGCCGCAGGAAAACACCGCTTCGGCAGGGCCGGATAATAACCAAAAGAAATTTGCCCGCGTGGTACTGGCCGATACCGAAGATATTTGGGGCAAGTTGTTTAATGATATGGGCCGCACTTACCAGCCCACCATTATGCACTTTTTTACCTATGGGGTGAATACCGCCTGCGGGCAGGCATCATCGCAAAGCGGGCCTTTCTACTGCCCCGGCGATCAGAAAGTATATATCGATGTTTCTTTCTTTGATGAGCTAAGCAACAAGTTTGGTGCGGGCGGGGATTTTGCCCAGGCCTACGTAATAGCGCACGAAGTTGGCCACCATGTGCAGGACTTGCTTGGCCTCAGCGCCAAAATGGAGCAGGCCCGCCAACAGTTAAGCCAAACAGAATATAACAAGCTATCGGTTAAGCTGGAGCTACAGGCCGATTTTTATGCAGGAGTTTGGGCGCACTACGAAAAGAGTATGAAAAATGTGCTGGAAGAAGGCGATATAGAAGAAGCCCTTAACGCCGCCCACCAAATTGGCGACGACCGCCTGCAGCAACAATACCAGGGCGAAGTTACGCCCGATACCTTCACCCATGGCAGCAGCAAGCAACGCATGTACTGGTTTAAAAAAGGCTTCGATACCGGCGATGTAAGCCAGGGGAATACCTTTGCCGCCGGCGATCTGGAATAAGGCATCTTACTTTAGCCTACTACCAATTGAAACGCCTTGCTGCCTGTTTAAACGGGCAACAAGGCGTTTTAGCTTTGCATGCTTAGCCAAACAATAGCCCGAATACTTCCTCTATCCTACCCACGGCTTTTACGTCAATAGTGTAGCGCGATAGGTCTAATCTGTTTTTATCTTTTGCGCCCGAAGGCATATTGTATTTAGAAATAAATATCTGCTCGAAGCCCAGTTTCTGCGCTTCGGCAATACGTTGCTCTACGCGGTTCACGGCTCGTATCTCTCCCGATAGCCCAATCTCTCCCGCAAAGCAGGTTTTAGCCGGGATGGGGATATCCTCATGCGATGAAATAATTGCCGCCGCAAGCCCCAAATCTATCGCCGGATCTTCCACGCGTATACCACCGGTAATATTCAGGAATACATCTTTTGCGCCAAGGCGGAAACCGCAACGTTTCTCTAATACTGCAAGTAACATACTCATACGTTTGGTATCAAAGCCTGTTGAGGTACGCTGCGGAGTGCCGTATGGCGATGGGCTTACCAGTGCCTGCGTTTCTATCAACATGGGGCGCATACCTTCCAATGTGGCAGATATTGTGATGCCGCTCAGTGGCTCATCGCGCTGCGAAAGCAATATCTCCGATGGGTTAGATACCTCGCGCAGCCCTTCGCCCAGCATTTCGTAAATACCCAGTTCAGACGATGAGCCGAAACGGTTTTTTATGGTGCGTAGTATGCGGTATACGTGGTGGCGGTCGCCTTCAAATTGCAGCACGGTATCAACCATATGCTCCAATATTTTTGGCCCGGCTATCATTCCATCTTTGGTGATATGCCCTATCAAAAACACCGGCGTAGATGTCTCTTTGGCAAAACGCAACAACTCGGCCGTACACTCCCGCACCTGCGATACACTTCCCGGCGTAGACTCAACATGAGCCGAATGCAACGTTTGTATTGAATCGATCACCAACAAGTCGGGCTCCAGTTCTTCTATTTGTTTGAAGATATTTTGGGTGGAGGTTTCGGTAAGGATGTAACAGGATGAGTCTCCAGCCCCCCGCCCCCCTGAAGGGGGGGTAGAATTGCCACTGCGCTTATCAAAAGCTCCCCCTTCAGGGGGCGGGGGGGGCGTCGACTGTGTTAACCTCTCCGCCCTCATTTTTATCTGGTGGTCGCTTTCCTCGCCCGATACGTAGAGCACTTTAATGCCGGGCATATTCAGCGCCAGTTGCAGCATCAGGGTTGATTTTCCTATGCCCGGCTCCCCGCCTATCAGCACCAGAGATCCGGCAACAATGCCGCCCCCTAATACACGGTTAAACTCCTTATCGGGCGTAAGCAGGCGATGTTCTTCCTTGAAAGTGATATCGGCCACCTGCACGGGTTTATTGGCGCGGACGGATGATGCCGGACTGGCTTTCCAGGTTGGTACTGAGGCAGCAGGTTTTTCAAGGACTTCCTCTACCATAGTGTTCCATTGCTGGCAGGCAGGGCATTTTCCCAACCACTTTGGCGATTCGTAACCGCAGCTTTGGCAGAAGTATGCTATTTTGGTTTTGGCCATTTTTTAGATGTGCAGATTTCAGATGTGCAAATATGCAGATGGCGTAAAGATAACTATTTGCTGTTATAAATTGCTAAAAATATTGGCAATTAAAAGGATTGCAAACACTTCGGGCAACTTGCCATTTCTTTAATGCCGTTCGCAATACGCCTGCATTATTTATATATTTAACCCATGCTTATTAACAGAAATGTACTATTTGCCTTAGCTATATTATTTACTCAACAAACATTTGCGCAGGATGCTTTTAAGGCAATGCCGCATTTGTTTACCCCACCGAAAAATTATGTGGCAACTTTCGCCACTAAGGAACCTAAAATTGACGGCGACCTAAACGATGCCGTTTGGCAAAAAGCCGCCTGGACGGATGAGTTCGTTGATATTGAAGGCGACCTGAAACCAAAGCCGCATATGAGCACCAAACTAAAAATGCTCTGGAACGATAGCTGCTTGTTCGTCGCCGTGCAAATGCAGGAGCCTCACCTTTGGGCTAACTTAACTAAGCACGACGATGTTATTTATAACGACAACGACTTTGAGATATTTGTAGCGCCCAATAACGATACCCGCAATTACTTTGAGATAGAAGTAAACCAGCGCAACAAAATATTCGACTTATTTTTACCCAAGCCCTACCGCGATGGCGGCGATGCCCTCATAGCATGGGATGCTGCGGGTATGAAGTCGGCAGTAAAATTACAGGGCACTTTAAATAAAAGCGGCGATACCGATAAAGGCTGGACGGTTGAGTTTAAAATACCATTCAAAGCCATTACTATGGGCTTTGGCAGAGGCATACCTACCGAGGGCAGCCAATGGCGCATCAATTTCTCGCGAGTAGAGTGGGATACCGATATAAAGGATGGCAAATACGTAAAACAAACCGACAGCAACGGCAAAAACCTGCCCGAGCGCAACTGGGTATGGTCGCCCCAAGGTATCATCAGCATGCACATGCCCGAGCGCTGGGGCTACCTGCAGTTCACCCGCAAAGCCAGCGCCGAGGGTATAACCGTTAAAACGCCCTATGCTGACCTCCAAAAGCAATACCTGTGGCTGGTATATTACAGCCAGCAGCAATACTTCCGTGAGCATCATAGCTATGCAAACAACCTCGCCGACCTGGGCATCAGCTTATCATCTTATGAAATAGAAGGAGTAAAAAACACGCTTTACGTTGAAGGTGGTAAGTATTACTTCTCGGCAAATATTACCGATGGGAAAGGAAAGGTTTGGGTGATCAATAATGTGGGGATGTTGCAGGGGAGGTAGCTCTCAATTTATATCCGTCAACCGGAGTACTTTGTATTGAGAAACACTGCGGTGACGAAAAAACACTATATATTAACTCCGGCAATTATGGCCTTTACTACTGATTTGTAAAGGCTGTCGGATAATCGGTTGTACATATTATTATCTTTAGAATTATTGAATAATAAATCGTTCCATGTGCCCATTCCTCCGAATACCCAAGCCTCGCCGGCAGAGAATAAAACCTGCCGCGAGAGTAAAGCCATATTCTCCTCTATAATAAAATCTTTATAATAACCTATAGCTGGGTGCGAGCTTTCTAAATTCTGCTTGGCTTTACTAAATGTCTCTGCCCAATATTTAAGCTTATGCTTATCAGAAAAGGATATTATTTCTTTTAAAGATGAATCCAGCTCAGCTTTAGCTTTATTCAGGGATGCTAAAGTTGGCGAGGCAGAAGAATGGCCGCTTGAGGCTAAAAAATATTTAACTCCCCAAATTCTGCGATCCTTGGCCTGCTCATTGGTAACCTGTTCATTTACCATCCAATAATCAGAATGATTAGCAAAAACAACCTCGACCATCCAAACATCCGAGCCCTCTACAAAACCGGCATCCAGTCTTTCGCGTCCAACATTATCTCTATTCTTAGGCTTGTAGAACAGCTTGAGTCTTTGACATCCGCTCTTCTTCAAAAACACAAACCATTCTTGTATATCTTCAGCAACAACGCCATGGTTTTCACTACTCTTATCATTAACAAAAGTTACCCTGTTACAATATTTTAATGTAGAGTTTTCAAAATCGAGTTTTTTCCAATTTTGATCCATCAAAAATGCATTGCCATAAGAAATTATTGCGATAAGTTGAGCTAAGGTGCCAATCATGATATAAAGCTACTACTTTCTATTATGGTATTCTAAACCAAAAAGAGCAGATGTTAATTAAAACACCTGCTCTTTTTTCATCTGCATATCTGCACATTTAAAATCTGCACATCTGCATCTATAATTTGATCTCTTCATCTTTCGATGAGAAGAAGTGGAACTCGGTTATCTGGTAAGCCGGGTTGGTTTTCACCTTTATCCATTGGTTGTATTTAAAGTACCATTTCATCTGGCGGTTAAATAAACCTTTTTTAATGTAGGCCTCAATGTATGGGTGTACACAGAGGGTAATGTTTTTCTCGTTCTGCTCTTCCAGGATGTAGTTGAAGTTGTTTTCAATATCATCCAAAAGCAAAATGGTTGGGCGGATAGTGCCGGTGCCGTGGCAGGCGGGGCATATCTCGCTGGTAACAATGTTCATTTCGGGGCGCACACGCTGGCGTGTTATCTGCACCAGGCCAAACTTGCTCGGCGGCAATATGGTGTGCTTGGCGCGGTCGTGAGCCATTTCGGCCTTCAACCAATCGAACAGTTCCTTACGGTTGGTCGGCTTGTGCATGTCAATAAAATCGACAACCACTATACCACCCATATCGCGCAGGCGTAACTGGCGGGCAATTTCGCGTGCGGCCTCTTTATTCACCTGGAAGGCGTTCTCTTCCTGGTTCTCTTTATTGGCCGTGCGGTTGCCGCTGTTTACGTCTATTACGTGCAGTGCCTCGGTATGTTCAATTACCAGGTACGCGCCACCTGCAAGGTTTACGGTTTTGCCAAATGCACCCTTAATTTGCTTCTCGATACCGTGATGCTCAAATATGGGCTCTTTATGTTTATGCAAACGTACAATACCCTCCAGCTCGGGCGATATCTCGTGTATGTATGATTTTACGTCTTCATACATGCTTTGTTCGTTCACATAAATGTGCTGAAAATCCGGGTTCAAAATATCCCTCAGGATAGTTGATGTTCTGCCGATCTCGCCCAAAACTTTCTTAGAAGGCTCGGTACCGTGGAGTTTTGTAACAAAAGTTTCCCACTTGGATATCAGATCCAGCAGGTCTTTTTGTAACTCGTCCACACCCTTCCCTTCAGATACGGTGCGTATAATAACACCGAAATGCTTGGGTTTAATGCTTTCAACAACTTTGCGCAAGCGTGTGCGCTCGGTATTGCTTTTAATTTTCTTAGAGATAGATATCACTTCAGAAAAAGGCACCAATACAACATAGCGGCCCGCAATAGAGAGGTCGCTGCTTAAACGGGGCCCTTTTGTTGATATGGGCTCCTTAGCAATTTGTACCGGCACAAGCACACCTTTGGCCAAAACATCAGAGATCTTGCCCCCTTTGTTTATATCCGCCTCCAGCTTAAAGTTGTCTAATAGCTTAGATTGGTATCCCCCGCTACGTACCTGTTTGGTAAGCTTAAGCAGGCTTTGCACCTGCGGGCCCAAATCAAGGTAATGCAAGAAGGCATCCTTCTCGTAGCCAACATCCACAAAAGCAGCATTCAGGCTCGGCATAATTTTCTTTATGCGGCCCAAATACAGATCTCCAACAGTATAATTATTGGTGATTTGCTCTTTATGGAGTTCTACAAGTTGTTTGTCTTGTAATAATGCAATAGTAGCCCCGTTGGGGGATGAATCGATAATTAATTCTTTTATCAATTGCTACTCCATTTCTTAAAACAGTGCCGTAAGCACCGCGTGGTGGGAAAAAAATAAACATAAATAGTCCCACCCGGTTGGGTGGGACTATAAGCTATTTAAACAGCTTATTTTTTCTTGTGCCTATTTTTCCTTAAACGTTTTTTACGTTTGTGGGTAGCCATTTTATGTCTTTTACGTTTTTTACCGCTTGGCATAATAATAATTTTTAAGTGTGATTTATTTTTTTAATTCCTTTATAAATTCATCTATCCGGCTTGCTTCAGCAGCGTCACCAATTAGTTGCTTGCATTTTTCGTAAGCTGCAATAGCTTCTTGTTTTTGGCCAAGCTGTTTATAGCTTTCGGCCAGGTAAAAGTAGGGCTCAAGCTCTTCTTTTATGGCTATCATGGTTTTAAACCTGCCCACCGCTTTATCGTACTGCCCACTCTTCATGGCAAACATGCCTAAGTTGAGCAAAGCCGAGTGGTTTTTAGGGTCGGCCTTTACTACCTCGAGCAGTAAAGTAATACCCTGCATAGGCATGCCGCCGCCATTTACCATGGCAACGCCTAAGCCTGTTTTTGCTTCCAGGTCTTCAGGCTTCAGTTTAGTAGCATTCTGAAATGCTTCTGTAGCCTGCGCGCTTAAGGCTACCTGTTCGTTCGGGTCTTGCGAGCGTTTGGCGGCTTCGTTAAAACGGTTGCCGGCATTCACCCAGTCTTCAAACGTATTGGTTTGCCTGGCAATTTCCTGATAGTAAAAAGCTGCCGGGGCGGGTTGCACTGCTGCATCCCATAAAGCTGCCAAAGCGCGTTGTGCAGATGGTTTTGCTGCAAGGCTTGCGCTGTTAAGCTGAGCCTCGGCATCCTGTATCTGCTTTACTTGCTCAGCATCTAAAGCTTGTTTTGCTGCGGCCGAAACCGAAGCAACGGTTAATTGTGCCTGTGGTTTTGCGCTGGCGTCGGTAGCGGTTGCTGCCGCCGGGCGCGCGCCTGCCTGCTCAGATTTTACAATACCTTTAACAGGCTGCAGGTACAAATAGCCCATAGTAGCAACTACTATGGCACAAACGGCTATCTGTTTTTTATTCATAGCTTATTATTTTACTGCTTTAGCAGTTTTGTTGCCTGTACGTACTTTTTCTACGAAAGTTTTAGCTGGCTTAAAGCTTGGCACGAAGTGCTCGGGGATAATAATGGCAGTGTTTTTTGAAATGTTACGTGCGGTTTTCTTGGCTCTTTTCTTAACAACAAAACTACCGAATCCTCTTACGTAAACATTCTCGCCGCCTACCATTGAGCTTTTCACTACTTTGAAAAACGCTTCAACAGTTTCCTGCACGTCCACTTTCTCGATACCTGTTTTAGAAGAGATTTCAGCTATAATTTCTGCCTTGGTCATATCCTGTTTCTTTATTAAAAATTGTATAAATACTTAACTGTTTTGGGGTTGCAAAAGTATCGCTTTAAATTTAAAGATTAAAATAAATGGCGCATTTTTTTTGTGCAGCTGCCAAAAGGGCTTTAATAGGCTTAAATTATGATACTGAGATGGATAAAGTATCTTTGCTGCAGATGAATATTTCGGCAGAATTGATAGGGTGGTACGAGGCAAATAAACGCGATCTGCCCTGGCGCAACACCACTGATGCATACATTATATGGCTATCAGAAATTATATTACAGCAAACTCGAGTGGAGCAGGGGCTACCCTATTTTGAACGGTTTGCCGATAAATACCCAACTGTTTCGCACTTCGCTGCCGCGCCCGAGGATGATATATTACGGCTGTGGCAAGGGCTGGGTTATTATTCCCGCGGCCGAAACATGTTAAAAACAGCACAACTGGTGCAGCAGCATTATAATGGTGTTTTCCCTACCGCTTACGAGCAGCTTATTAAACTAAAAGGTATTGGCGAATACACGGCCGCCGCCATATCATCATTCTCGGCCAACGAGGCTCGTGCCGTGGTGGACGGGAATGTTTACCGCGTACTGGCGCGTTATTTTGGCATTGATGAACCCATTAATTCGCCCAAAGGGAAAAAGCTCTTTCAACAACTTGCCAACGAGGTATTGGACCATGAGCGTCCCGCCCAACATAACCAGGCCATGATGGAGTTTGGTGCCATGCTTTGCAAACCTAAAAACCCCGCCTGCGGTATTTGCCCCATAAGGCTGGGCTGTGTGGCTTTTAAAACTAATGCAACTACATCGCTGCCGGTAAAACTAAAAACAGTTAAAGTGCGCAAAAGATATTTTAACTATTTGTTAATTACAGAGGGCGACAAGGTATTGCTGAACAAGCGCGGCGAAACCGATATATGGGCCAATATGTACGATCTGCCGCTTATTGAAACCGATGGGACTGTTGAGCCGCACAAACTTTTTGAACTTCCGGATGTACAACAAATATACGGCAATGGTATAGCTATCAGGAATATTGAACCTGAAATCAAGCATGTGCTAACGCACCAGCAATTGTTCATCAGATTTATTGTGTTAAACGGACAGCCTGAAAAGCTGCAACCGGGTTGGTTTTACACCAAGGTTGATAATTTAAATAAATTAGCTATGCCGAAGCGTATTTTTATATTTATAAAAGATTTTTTTAATTTCTAAATAATTCTTCGTTAATTTATGGCATGTCTGGAATTAATAAAGTAATACTTGTTGGTCATTTAGGAAAGGACCCGGAAGTAAGGCATTTGGAAGGCGGCGTGGCCGTGGCGAGCTTTCCGTTAGCTACTTCTGAAACGTTTAATAAAGATGGCCGAAAAGTAGAACAAACCGAATGGCACAATATTGTAATGTGGAGGGGGCTTGCAGACGTAGCCGCCAAATTTTTACAAAAAGGAAAACTGGTTTACATAGAAGGAAAACTACGCACCCGCTCTTTTGAGGATAAAGAGGGTATTAAAAAATACACCACCGAGGTAGTGGCCGAAAACTTTACTATGCTCGGCCGCAAAACCGATTTTGAGAACGAAGCACCACCACGTAGCAACAGCAAAGCAAATTCCGTTGACGCTGATGCGTTCAAGGGTAACGATACTGAAGACCTCCCCTTTTAACCTGATAAGTTTAAATTATTTTAAGCCCTGCCGGCAACGGCGGGGCTTTTTTTATCCTTAAACGCCCGTATTCTCTGCCGGGAAATTTAGGTAGAATGTAGTGCCCACACCAATATTGGTTTCGAACCATATTTTGCCGCTGGCATTTTCTATAGAGTTTTTTACAAAGGCAAGTCCCAGCCCGGTTCCTGAGCTTTTAGTGGTAAAGTTCGGCTCAAATATTTTATCGCGCATGTTTTCGGGGATGCCGTTGCCATTATCCTTTATGGTAAGCAGCACGTTTTTACTGGTTACCAAAAAGTTTATCTCAATAAGGCAACTACGCTCGGGCGGTGTAGCCTCTATGGCGTTTTTGAGCAGGTTGTTAAAGCAGCGCAGTAATTGGTCGCGGTCGGCAGCTATAAAGAACGGCGCCGGGGGCGGCATCATAACGATGCTCACGTTATCCATCTGCTTAAAAATGATAACAGCCTGCCCCAGCATCTCGAACAAGTTGATGCTTTCTATCCGTGTATCGGGCATTTTGGCAAAGGCCGAAAACTCTGATGCGATGTTTGATAAGCTCTCTATCTGCTCCACAAATGATTTGCTGAACCGATCGAATTTAGCATCAAACTTAGGGTCTTTATCCTTCCACGATTTATCCAAAAGTTGCAAACCCAGCTTCAATGGCGTAAGCGGGTTCTTAATTTCGTGAGCAACTTGTTTGGCCATTTCGCGCCAGGCGGTTTCGCGTTCGCTTTGGGCCAACTTGTGAGCGCTGTTCTCCAGCGCGGCTATCATGTTGTTATATTCTT
The DNA here is from genome assembly GCF_002013915.1 of Mucilaginibacter pedocola. Taxonomy (GTDB): domain Bacteria; phylum Bacteroidota; class Bacteroidia; order Sphingobacteriales; family Sphingobacteriaceae; genus Mucilaginibacter; species Mucilaginibacter pedocola. The sequence continues at coordinate 114,485 of NZ_MBTF01000035.1, read as the reverse complement.
TTACCAAAGCCCCTATCTCATCGTCGCGCTCCCATTTTATGGGTTCGTTCTTTTTACCGTAAATAGTTTTACTGAGGTTGTATTGTATAAAATTGAGCGGGGCGGTTATCTGCCTTGCAATAATTACCGCAAACAACCCAATGGCTATAAAAACCAGGGCGTATACGTTTATCATGATGTTTAGCAGCGAGCCAATGCGCTCGGTGTACTCCACGGCATTAGCAAAATACGGCAATTGCAGGTAGGCAACCAGTTGGTGGTTGCCATTACGTAACGGGGCGTAGGCTGCTTTATAAGTGAGTTTACTTATACGCTCCTCGTTCACAAATTCCGATTTCTGCTCGTCGGTTAAGGCAATATAGGCGCGGCCGTTCATGCGGCGGGCAAGCAGGCCGTAATCGTAAATTTTGGGCTGGGTTGATATCAGCACGCGGCCATCAAGATCGTACAGGGTTAAGTCGGTATTGTAATTATCGGCCAGTTTATCAAAAGCTACACGGGCTTCTTCGCTAATGTTGCCGGTGTAATTATTAATAGTGCCGGTCTCTAATACGCCGGCTATTTGCATCAGCTTGGTACGGATATTTTTATCCTGCTGGCTTTGGTATTGCGTACTGATAGATACGAAGGTGATAATCCCCACTAATACCAAAGTTATCACCACGGCAAATATCATCGAAAACTGTATACGTGTTTTATATAGCAGCTTATCAAAATTCCACTTAAAGCTCCAATTGATGCGGTTGTTGTTGATGTTGAATATCTTCACCTTTATCCACAACAGGCGCACCAGCAACACAAGGCCTGCAAAGGCCAATATCACCACAAAAAAGAAAGTAAGCGCCGTAACAATAGATGCTACCCTATTCTCTTCGCGGGTAACTACTATGAGGTTGCGGTTGCTGGGTTTATAAAGCAGGTGGCTGTACTGTGTAAAGCGATCGAAAAAGCCGGGGCGGCTGCCTGGGGTAAGCAGTGTGGTATATTTTTTTACTTCGCCTTTAAAGGTTTTATTGGTTACACTATATACATAATTACCGCTTTGCCCTATCAGCATATTATCGGTATAAAACGCATAAGAGTAATCTTTAAACTCGTCTTCGGGTTTATCGTTTTTATCTATCAGCAATTCGGGGAAAGTGCCGGTGGCAAGTAGCGGGCGTGCTTTCAGTTCAATTACTACGGTGCCCAGCATATCCTCCCCATCAATTACCGGGAGTATGGCAAAGTAACTTTGAAAGCCAAAGGATTCGTTCTCGCGGTAAAAATAATCCGACACCTTGAACGAGCTGTACTGCACCATATCCTTAAATACATCAAGCGGATATTCAGTATCGGCAGCAGAGAGGGGCTGGTCATCAAGCCCGAACTCGTGTATCTTAAATTCGTATTTAGAAAGGTACCTATCAAAGTAGAGTTTTTGCAGACGCGAAGCCAGGTAATCGTTTGTATGCAGTCCCCCTTTAAAATACTGGATTATCGCTTTTTCTTTGATGATGCTTTTCTCTATCTTTTTAAAAAGCGTATCGGCCGTAACATCATCAGGTATCTCCAACCGGCGAATAAGCACGCGGCTTATGGCCCGTTGTTTATCAGCCTCGAACCGATAAAGTTTTATCGACGAGATAATGGCGCAAATAAATACGATGATAAGGAAAGATACCGCTGTAAACCTGCGGTCGCCATACGCATAGTCGTACCCGCGCGATAGCACCAGTATGGCCCATAAAATATAAAACAGAGTAAACTCGTCAAACCAGGCAACCAGGCCCGTAACAATAACTATACCCGCCAAAAGCAAAATGCCCTGCTGCTTGAGCGGGATGCTTAGTTTTGCGCAAATAGTTAAAACCACTTCGCTCAGCAACACAAATATCATAAAGCTGAAACAAAGCATCAGCACGCCTACCATACTGTAAACAGATAGGTTAAGCACGTTATTTACATCGAAACTTATTTTAGAGTTGTTAACAAGCCCATAAAACAGCTGTAGCAAACTTCCCGAGGTTGCAACCAACACCGCAAAACACAGTACAAAGATAAAGTAGCTTGCTACCTTACCGGGCTGGCCATTTATAAGTTTAGCCCGCAGGCTATACACATAGGCTATAAACCAACTGATGCCGAGTATATTGAGGCAAAAATCGCCAAGGGAAGGGTAAATACTGCTGGAGCCATACAATTGCGGATTAAAGAGCCGCAAGGGCTGGGTAAAACTGGGCCAGCCATAGTGCAGGTTAATAAACCTGAATGCTACAATAAATATTGCCAGTGTTAGGGTTGAAAGATATACCAGCCCACGGTTAGCCAGGTAGGTTATCATTACATGGATAAATACGCACAGGCTTAGCATAGCCATTATCCATATTGTGAGCTCGAAGTAAAAGAAGCGGTTGTTTACACCACCGTTAACCAGCTTTACCGAAAACAGGTACACGCCTTTATAGTCGTGTATGGCGTATACGCCTTTGTCGGTAAAGTCGGCAATATCAATATTGGTATCGTCGGTAAGTCCGTTGGTGAAGGTGTTTTGCAGGTACTTATTCTGGAAAGAATACCTGTTTTTTACCGAGATGAAGAAGATGGCTGTAAAATCACCTTCTGTGCGTTTGATAACTTCGTAATAGCCATTGTCCGACCGGATGAACGAGCTGCCCTCTTTGAGCTGGAGGGGGTTATCGGGGATAATTTTAGCACCGCTCCAAAAATTTATCCGGCCGTTTTTCAACGTTATCAGCCAAATACTTTTTTGGAGCGTGTTATCATTAATAAACTGCAGCGCCTCTTTTTGCCGCGAGGGCATATTTTTAATAAGCGCGAAAGTTTCCTTATCGTTTATAAGGTTGTAAACATATTGCTCGCGCTGGTGCAGGTTATCTTCCAGCACCTGGGCGGTTTGCGCCAAGTTATTTGCAGGCGAATACGTTTTCTCAACAATTATTGCAGTGATGAGTAAACTGGCGAACAAAAGCCCCAGTAAAGCGCGTATTTTTCCGGCTGTAGTCAAAGGTGTTTATAAAGCTAAAAATTAACCACAAACAAAACTACAACGGGGGTATTTAGTTTTGCTTTCTTAACTTTATAATACGGCGGCAGCTGTAGGCACGGTTTTATCAACCTTTTTAACCAAACCTTGCAGCACTTTACCCGGGCCAACTTCGGTGAACGAAGTGGCGCCATCGCGCAGCATTTGCTCTACGGTTTGTGTCCAGCGTACGGGGCCGGTCAACTGGGCTATCAGGTTGTGTTTTATTTCGTCGACAGCAGTGTGTGGTTTTGCATCTACGTTTTGGTAGATAGGGCAAACCGGCTCTTTAAACTCAGTGTTTACAATAGCAGCTTCCAGTTCTACCCGAGCAGCTTCCATCAATGGAGAGTGGAAAGCACCACCCACGTTAAGCTTCATGGCGCGTTTTGCTCCGGCAGCCAATAATTTTTCGCAAGCAGCATCGATACCGGCAATACTGCCCGATATCACCAACTGGCCCGGGCAGTTGTAGTTAGCCGGAACCACTACATCGCTCACCTGCTGGCAAATATCTTCTACAGTAAAATCATCCAAAGCTAATACAGCAGCCATGGTACCCGGCTGTATTTCACAGGCTTTTTGCATCGCGTTAGCACGGGCAGCAACCAAGCGCAAACCATCTTCGAAAGATAAAGCACCGGCAGCAACCAAGGCCGAAAATTCGCCCAGCGAGTGGCCTGCAACCATTTCCGGCTCAAATTCGCCCATAACTTTTGCCAAAATAACCGAGTGCAGGAATATAGCCGGCTGGGTTACGTTGGTTTGTTTCAGGTCCTCTTCGGTTCCCTCGAACATTACATCGGTAATGCGGAAGCCTAAAATATCGTTCGCTTTTTCAAAAAGCTCTTTTGCTTGTTCGTTGGCCTCGTAAAGGTCTTTACCCATACCCGGGAATTGGGCACCCTGCCCAGGGAAAATGTATGCTTTCATAAGCCCCCTAACCCCCTGAAGGGGGAATTTTATTGGTTAATAATTATACTTCGTTTATGCTCCTGCTCCCCCTTCAGGGGGTTGGGGGCTCAACTTAATCTGCTCGAAATTAAGTTTAAAAACTCCGTCCTTGTTTTTTCTTTTAAAAACTCGCCGGTAAATGCCGAGGTGGTGGTTACCGAGTTTTGCTTTTGCACGCCGCGCATGCTCATGCACAGGTGGCGGCACTCTATTACCACGCCTACACCTATCGGGTTCAGGGTTTGCTGTATACAATCGCGTATCTCGTTGGTGAGGCGTTCCTGTACCTGCAAACGGCGCGAAAACACATCCACCACGCGAGGTATTTTACTCAGCCCTACTACATAACCGTTGGGTATGTAAGCCACGTGCGCTTTTCCAAAAAAGGGCAGCATGTGGTGCTCGCACATCGAGTATACTTCAATGTCTTTCACAATTACCATTTGGCTGTAATCCTCCTTAAACATGGCCGAATCCAGTATGGCTTTGGCATCCAGATCATAGCCGTGGGTAAGGTACAGCATAGCCTTGGCCATACGCTCGGGGGTTTTCAGCAAACCATCGCGCGTAGGGTCTTCGCCTATATGCTTTAATACATCCAGGTAATTGTCCGACAGGTGTTTTATCAGTTCGGGGTTGTAACGGTCAACCTTTTGGTAGCCGTTTATGCCCGCATCCCTGTCCGGAATGTTGTTATCGTTATCCATTATTCAGGTTTATTCGCCAAAGTACTCGGCAGAATTATTTTCGGTTTCAAACAAACGCACCGAATGCAAAAATACACCCGGGTAAGCCTCTATAGGGCCCTTCAACTGGTTAAATATCTCAATGGTAAGCAACTCGGTAGATGCCATTTTGCCCTTCATAAAATCAACATCCAAGTTGAGGTTCTTATGATCAAGCTTATCGATAATATATTCGTTTATTATCTCTTTAAGCTCTTTCAGGTCTATCAGGTAGCCTGTTGCGTGGGTAATTTCACCTTTTACAGTTACATAAAGGTTGTAATTGTGCCCGTGCCAGTTAGGGTTGGCGCATTTGCCAAACACTTCGGCATTTTTCTCAGCGCTCCACTCCTCGCGGTACATACGGTGTGCCGCGTTAAAATGTTCTTTGCGCGTAATGTGTATCATCATAGCAATTAATGGTGCAAATATACAAAACAAAAATAGCTGAGTTGTTTTATCTTAGTGGCTGAAATAAATTTGAAATATGCGCATTTTGTTTGTAGCGGCAACCGGAATGGAAGTTGGTGGGTTTATTTTAGATTTTGGCTTCCGAATTTCCGACTCCGAAAAAAAGAACATATTTAAAACAAGTTCTACCACAACCGATGATTCCCACTCGCTGTTAATTACGGGCGTGGGCATGGTGGCAACCGCCTTTGCCATAGGTAAAGAGCTGGCTACCAATCAGTACGACCTTGCCATAAACCTGGGCATTGCCGGCAGTTTCGACCGCAGCATTGAGCTGGGCGAAGTTGTAGAGGTGGTGGATGACGCCTTATCTGAACTGGGTGCCGAAGATGCCGAGGCATTTTTACCCATCAGCCTGATGGGCCTGGGCGAAAGCATGTTTAAAGCATCGGAAACTATTGCTAACCTTTTAAAGGGCAGCAAAGCAGCGGCCAAATACAAAAATCTTAAACAGGTACGCTCTATTACAGTAAATACCGTGCACGGTGAAGATGCCTCGATAGCGAAAATTATGGAGCGCATGAACCCGCAACTGGAGAGCATGGAGGGCGCGGCCTTCTTTTACGCCTGCCGGCAGGCGGGGGTGCCATGCCTACAGATCAGGGCAGTGTCAAATTATGTTGAAAAACGTAACCGGGATAACTGGCGCATAGGGTTGGCCGTGAAAAATCTGGATACATTTGCCATCGACCTGCTGAATACCATAACCCCAAAGACCTCCTAAGGGTAAGCAAAAGCAGTTGGTTATAGAAATATCGAATCCTGAACGCCGAATGATGAAGTTTAAAACTTCGGTATTGGGTATTCGAAATTCATTATTCTATATTAATACTTTTTAGGGGGCTTTATAACACGCTTATGAAACTTACCATTGGCTTTTCGCCCTGCCCTAACGATACCTTTATTTTCGACGCGCTTATTCATCATAAGATAGATACCGAAGGATTAGAATTTGAGGTATTTTATGATGATGTAGAAACACTTAACCAAAAAGCCTTTCGCGGCGAATTGGATATTACCAAGCTGAGCTACCATGCCTTTGCGTATGCTGCTGATAAGTACATATTGCTGGATGCAGGCAGTGCGTTAGGATTTGGTGTGGGGCCGATGCTGATATCGAAAACACCATTTTCGGTTTCCGAACTTGAACAAAACTCATCGCTTAAGATAGGCATTCCCGGCAAATACACCACAGCCAATTTTTTGCTCGGTTTAGCATTCCCGGAGGCTACTAATAAACAAGAGCTTGTTTTCTCCGACATAGAAAATGCTGTGTTGGATGGCAGAGTAGACCTGGGCCTCATCATACACGAGAATCGTTTTACTTACCAGGATAAGGGTTTACACAAAGTGATAGACCTTGGCGATTACTGGGAAAAACGCACGGGCTGTGCAATTCCGCTCGGTGGCATTGTGGCCAACCGCAATTTACCGGAGGATGTTCAACATAAAATAAACCGCGTGTTAAAACGCTCGGTAGAGTTTGCTTTTGCCAACCCGAAATCAGGCTTAGAATACATCCGCTCGCACGCCCAGGAAATGAGCGAAGAGGTAATGTATAAGCACATTGACCTTTACGTTAATAAATTCTCTGTCGATCTGGGATTAGAGGGCAAAAAAGCCGTGAAACTTTTGTTCGATACTGCTTTGGAGAAAGGTATTATCCCGTCTATTAACGAGGATCTGTTTCTGAACCCGCCCGTTGAAGCATAAAAAATGCCGGTGAGGACATCGGCATTTGAGGGATAATAATAAATCCTCATTCTGGACTTGTTTCAGAACCCCATCATACAAGCCACAACGCAAAGGCTCTTTGCATATTCAATACCTGCCGTATGGGGTCCCGAAATAAATTCGAGATGACGTTGGGTTTAATTACAAAGCTTTCTCTGCCAGCAGATCGTCCGTTAGCTTCTCAAACTCACTAATAAACTCCGTATAATAATGCCCGGTGCCGGGGCCGCTAAAGCCGGTGTGTATCTTGCGCACGTCGCCTGTTTTATCGATAATGATAGTGGTTGGGAAGCCTACTACCTTAGTTAGCATGGGCAAGCTTTTGGCAGTTTCTACTTTATTACTGGTATAGCCGGTTATCAGCAGCGGGTACGGAATGTTAAACCTATCCTTTATCTGCGTAACCGACTTCTGCGATTTGGCGAAATCGGTGGTACGCTCATACGCCAGGCCAACTACCTCCACGCCTTTTTTGTGGTATTTTTTGTAGTAATTTACCATATAGGCGGTTTCGTCCATACAGTTGGGGCACCAGGAGCCCATTATCTGGATAATGACCACTTTGTTTTTAAAACGCTCATCCTCCAGCGAAACCTCTTTACCGGTTAGGTCCTTAAAGGTAAATGCCAGTTTTTTGTAGCCCGGTTTTAACGCTGCTAACGAATAAGCATCGGGCAGTTTGGCGTTCTCGTTACGCACGGCTGCCCAAACATCGGTACCTGTTAGCCCCGAGAAGAATTTGCCTTCGCTCAGGGTATTATCATCGGCAACTTTTGCGGTAAACAAAAAGGCATGCCCGCCGTCAAAGCAGCTTAGGTAAAGCTGGTTGCTGGCTAAAGTGCCTTCTAAAAAGCGGTAATCGCCGGTGGTGGTTAAAAATGTACCGGTAACTTTTGCGCCAACTTGTTTAAACTCACCCACGGTAGTATCCCTGTCGCCGCCCTGGCCAAACACTGCCGACCAGCGCCCGCTTATATTATGTTGCGGTTTTTCGGCATCCTTAAAAAAGCGGTAGTTGGTATTGGCGGTTGCGGTGAACTCCTGCGCAACATCGCGCACGCCGAGGTGTTTAATAAACTGCCCGGTTAGGGTTTGCCCGCTTTGCTTCAACTTAAACTCCGAATCGAACAAAGGCATTTTGATAAATACCGAATCGCCAACGGCAGTTACGCCCGGCACTTTAAAACGCTCGGTACTGTTGATGATGGATAACTCCTGCTTACCGCTGCCGCTTACTTCAAAATTGAAAGGTATCTCATTACCAGTAGCGGTTTTTAAAGCTCCGCGCCAGGTGCCGGTAGCCAGTTTAGTTTGTGCCGAAGTTATGTTTGATAGCGAAGCCAATAATGCTGCGCCGAATATGATTTTACGAACCATAAAAAATGTCGACTAATTTTGTATACTTTCCAAAAGTAGTAAAAGCAGCCAACTATTTCAAAAGTTCTCGGGAAATGACGATACGCTGAATTTCCGATGTCCCCTCGTATATCTGCGTTATTTTGGCATCGCGCATCAGGCGCTCTACGTGGTATTCTTTTACGTAACCATAGCCACCATGTATCTGTACTGCTTCTATTGTAGTACGCATAGCGGTTTCTGACGCGAACAGCTTAGCCATTGATGCTGCCTGGGCATATGGCAAGTGGTTATCTTTCAGCCACGCGGCGCGGTAACACAGCAAGCGGGCGGCTTCTATTTCGGTTGCCATATCGGCCAGTTTAAATTGTATGGCCTGCAGGTCGGCAAGGGCTTTGCCAAACGCCTGCCGCTCTTTGGCATACTGCACCGATAGCTCGTAAGCGCCCGATGCTATACCCAATGCCTGCGAAGCAATACCAATACGCCCGCCCTCCAGTGCCGCCATGGCAAACTTAAAGCCGAAGCCATCTTCACCAATACGGTTCTCTTTGGGAACCTTCACATCGTTGAACATTAGTGAATGCGTATCCGAACCGCGTACGCCCATTTTGTTCTCCTTAGGGCCAACGGTAAAGCCTTCCCAACCCTTCTCCACAATAAAAGCATTTATACCGCGGTGTTTTTTTGCAACATCGGTTTGTGCAATAACAATAAAGGTTGATGCGGTGCTGCCCCCGGTTATCCAGTTTTTGGTGCCATTGAGCAGGTAGTGGTCGCCCATATCAATGGCGGTAGTACGCTGCGATGTAGCATCCGAGCCGGCTTCCGGCTCGCTCAGGCAAAAAGCGCCTATCACATCCCCTTGCGCAAGAGGTACCAAATATTTTTGTTTCTGTGCTTGGTTGCCAAATTTTTCCAACCCGTAACACACCAGCGAATTATTTACCGATACCACAACCGATGTAGAAGCATCTATTTTGGATAGTTCTTCCATTACAATGGAATATGAGATGGCATCCATGCCGCTGCCGCCGTACTCGGGCGAAACCATCATACCCATAAAGCCAAGCTCGCCAAGCTTTTTAATTTGTTCGGCCGGGAATTTTTGGTGTTCGTCGCGCTCTATTATACCGGGTTTTAATTCGTTTTGGGCAAAGTCGCGCGCGGCGCGCTGTATCATCAGGTGTTCTTCGGTAAGGTCGAATTGCATAAGTAGAATGTTGAATTAATATGCAAGCATAGCAAAATTAGGGGCATAAAAAAAGAGAGCTTTTTGTGAAGCTCCCTTTTCCCCTAATTAATTTAAACTATTGATTAAACCCAAAAAAAAGAACAATTCATCTCAACTTGGGCTACTGAGAATTCAATTAAGCCTGTAACACCAAAAAACGTTTTTACATAGGTAGATGTATTTATGTTTTTTATAAGATGATGCAGGACCGCTTAGATTTTAACAAAACCCAAGCCACGATTTTTGCCTTAAACTAAATATCGGTTTAAACGCGAATTTCTTTTGAAGAAATGCCAAAATTGTCCAATTGACACAATAAAACAATCAAATGTCTGATTATAAGGAAATTATAGACATTCATCAAATTTAACTGAGAGTGTGGGCGCGAACGCGTTTACAACTTTTATGTTTAAAGTATTTGAAAATATATTCTCGCAGCAAACGGAAAGAGCAAATAGGTGTTAATAAATGAAACTCTGTATATTTATGCGGAGCAAAATATCTGCTTTACAATACACACCTTGTATTTTTTTTCATACACCGTCTAAAAAATGAACAAAAAAAGAAACACCCGTGCCATAGCGCTTTTAACCGCTTCGGCAGCGCTTCTGGCGGCATGCAATAACTCCGCTCCGGATATGGCGAAGATATACGCCGAGAACGACCGCGTTTTTAAAAACATAGATACCACCGCCAAACCCGGCGACGATTTCTTCCAGTATGCCAACGGCCGCTGGCTAAAAGAGAACCCCATTCCGGGCGCGTACTCCAGCTGGGGTATTGGCAACGTGGTGCAGAACGACCTGCGCGATAAGTTGAAAAAAATAAACGAAGATGCCCTGAAAGCCAATGCCGAAAAAGGCAGTAACACGCAAAAAATAGGCGATTTCTATTTCAGCGGGATGGATACGGTGAACATAGAGAAGCAAGGTATTGCTCCACTGAAGGATGAACTGGCACAGATAGATAAAATAAGCGATACCAAAGCACTGGTTGCCGAGTTTGCACATTTGACCACCATTGGCGTGCCCACACCTATTGGTACCTACGTTGGGCAAGACGATAAGAATAGCAGCAAAATGATGCTGCAATTATACCAGGCAGGCATTGGCCTGCCAAACCGCGATTATTATTTTAATACCGATAAGCACAGCGTTGATATCCGTACAGATTATCAGCAAAAGCACTTGCCCATCGTATTTAAACTGATAGGTTTAGATGAAGCAGCCGCCAAAGCCGCTGCCGATAAAACCTACGAGCTGGAGAAATTCCTGGCATCTAACTCGCGCAAACTGGAAGACCTGCGTGACCCGTACAAGAACTATAACAAAATGGCGGTTGAAGGCCTGGGCAAACTGGCACCAACCATTGATTGGAAAAGTACGCTTGACCAAATGGACTATAAAAAGGTGGATAGTGTTATTGTAGGCCAGCCCGAATATTATAAAGCCGTAAGTGAAGCACTAAGCAAATTTACCCTTGCCGATTGGAAGAACTACCTGAAGAAAAACCTGGTAGGTGATGCCAGCCCGTACTTAAGCAAAGCTTTTGACGAGGAGAACTTCCGTTTCTTCGGTATGGCACTGTACGGCCGAAAAGAGCAGCTGCCTCGTTGGAAACGTGTGATAGATACCGAGAACGGTTTAATGGGAGAAGTGCTTGGGCAAATATTTGTGAAAGAATACTTCCCCGAAAAAACAAAGGAACGCTACGTGAAACTGGTTGAAGATATGCGCGCTACCTTTAAAGAGCACATTGAAAAACTGGATTGGATGAGCGCCGCCACTAAAGAGAAAGCCTATGATAAACTGGCCAAGGTAATGCCTAAAGTGGGCTATCCCGACAAATGGAAGGATTACAGCAGCCTCACTATCGACCGCAGCTCTTACGCGCAAAACGTAATGCGTGCCAGTGTTTTCCTGCACCATTTAAATGCCGATAAACTGGGCAAACCGGTAGACCGTACCGAATGGGGGATGACACCGCAAACCTATAACGCTTACTACAACCCGTCAAATAACGAGATAGTATTGCCCGCGGCTATCTTCATGATACCCGGCGCTTCTGACGAAAATATTGATGATGCCGTAGTTTATGGCTATGCAGCTGCATCAACCATTGGGCACGAAATGACACACGGTTTTGACGATCAGGGCCGCCAGTACGATGCACAAGGCAATTTGAAAGCCTGGTGGACGCCGCAGGATTCGGCGAAATTTGCCCAACGCGCCGAAATGCTGGTGAAGCAATTTGATGCTTACAAGGTTGGCGACCAGCACGTGAACGGCAAAGCCACCCTCGGCGAAAACATTGCCGACCTTGGTGGTATTGTTATCGGACTGGATGCCTTTAAAAAGACTCAACAATATAAAGAGGGCAAAACCATCAACGGACTTACGCCTACACAGCGTTACTTTATGGGTTATGCCTTGGGCTGGTTGGGCCACGATAGGCCAGAATCGTTAGCGAGCCAACTGCTGAGCGATGTACACTCGCCCGGCTTTATGCGCGTAAACGGCCCTTTTACCGATGTACCTGAGTTTTACGAAGCCTTCAAAATTAAAAAAGGCGATAAAATGTGGTTGGATCGTGATAAGAGGGTGAAAATCTGGTAGGGCTCATTTAACCACAGGTCCCAGAGAAAAAGCACAAAGGGCACAAAGATTTAGTTCTTTGTGCCCTTTGTGCTAATGGCTATGTAAAACCTTTGCGGGCTTTGTGGTTAACTAACCAAAATGTTATAACCTTGCTTATATTTACTCCATGCACATCTTAAGCTTGTCTGTAGGCCAGCATTTAATTCAGGAAATAAGAAACACCTCTTTATTGGAATGGGTTGGCGCGGTTACCGGTGCTGCGTGCGTATATTTGGCCGCCAGGCAAAGCATATGGAATTGGTGGGTAGCCATTATTAGCGTACTGGCATATGCCATCGTTTTTTACGAAAATCAACTATATGGCGATGCTTTACTGCAAATGTATTTTTTAAGCACCAGCGTGTATGGCTGGTATTTTTGGTTGAAGAAAACCGAAAAAGACGAAAAACCCATCACCAGCCTAAACAATAAAGAGTTGATATTAACTGCCGTTGCCACCGCAACGCTGGCTTTGGTACTTGGTTTGGTATTAGATAAATTCACCCCCACCAATGTACCCTATGTAGATGGTTGCTGTACGGCGATAAGCTTTATTGCACAACTTTTAATGACCCGCAAGGTATTGCAAAACTGGGCGCTATGGGTATTTGTAGATGCATGCTATGTGCCGTTGTACATATACAAAAGCCTTTATTTAACAGCTTTACTCTACGTGATTTTGCTTATAATTGCGTATAAAGGTTATATTGATTGGAATAAGCAATATAAGGCCGCCACACTGGCCAAATAAGAGAATTGAAACGAATGCAGAATTCCGAGATCGAACATACAAAATCCGACATTATAAAAATAGCCGTTGTTGGTCCCGAGTCTACCGGCAAATCGCACATGTCGGTTTTTTTGGCAAAGCATTATAATACCGTATGGGTTCCAGAATATGCCCGTGGTTATTGTGAAAAGCTTCCTGCCCCGCCCACCTGGCAGGATGAGATAAATATGTTTCATGGCCAACTGGCGCTTGAGCAGGAGTTATTACCGAAAGCCAACAAACTACTTATTTGCGATACCACATTCATCACTGTAAAAGTTTGGAGCGATGAGATGTTCGGCAAATCCCCACAGGAAGTGCTGGACGAATTACCACGCCACCCTTACGATCTTTACCTACTGCTCAACATCGACCTTCCCTGGGAAGACGACCCCTTACGCGATTTCCCGCACATGCGCGAACACTTTATGGCCATTTGGTATAAAGAGCTGGAAGCACTAAATGCCAACTACACCCTAATTAGCGGCACCGGACAAGACAGGTACGAGAATGCTGTGATGGCGGTGGATAGCTTCCTTAACACGATTCAGCGATGAAGCGATTCACACGATGAGAAAAGTTTAACAGGATGACAGGATTTGATAGATAGACAAGATGGCGGTTCTTTAAATCAGTACAACATCGCATCAGAGAATCCTAAAATCAAGCGCATCAAGGTTCAGAAAATAATTGGTGTAATCAACACGCCCTAATCTGTGAAATCCCCCCAAAATAATCCTGTTTTAATCCATCAATCCCTTAATCCTGTTAAAAAGACGTCGCAAATAAATCGTGTGAAAACGCATAATTTATCGTGTTATTACACCACTTTGAAAATATTTTTGAAATTTATCATCGTGTTATGCAACGTTGTAAAATACCCTGCGTCATTTACTATGAAACCTGACAATTAATTGGAAGCTGTATTTGTAGATAAACATTATCAACTGGTAGTTGAGTGTAAGCAGGGAAGCAAAAAGGCCTGTTACGAGTTGTACAAATTGTATTCTAAAGCGATGCTGAACATTGCCTTTAGGATAGTGGGCAACTTGGCCGAAGCGGAGGATATTTTACAGGAGGCATTTACCGATGCTTTTAACCGCCTGAAGGATTTTAGGCAGGAGACTACCTTCGGGCTTTGGCTGAAGCAAATTGTGGTGCACCGCTCCATAAACCTGCTGCGCAAACGCAAGCTGGATTTGGTGGAAATAGAAGACGGGCACCTGGATGATATTGCCAACGAGGAGCCCTGGAACGATGATGATATACAACACAAAGTGGCGCAAATAAAAGATGCCATGAAAGAATTACCGGATGGCTACCGGGTGGTACTATCGCTCTACCTGTTAGAGGGGTACGACCACGAAGAAATTGGCCAGGTGCTGGGGATAAACGAAAACACATCGCGCACCCAGTTTTTAAGAGCAAAAAGAAAGTTGAACGAGATACTAATTAGGAAAGGAATTACAAGATGAGCAAGCGTTTAGAAGATTTTATGGCCGATAACCGGGAAGAGTTTGACGACCTGGTGCCCCGCGCCGATATCTGGAACAACATCTCAAAAGAACTGGATGCCTGGGAGGCTGATGAGCAGCCAAAAAAGCGCGAGGCAAAAACCTACTCCCTTGGCTTCGTGTTAAGAGTGGCCGCCATGATCATCGTGGTTATGGGCATAGGTTTCGGCGTGTATACACAAAGCCAAAAAGGCCAACCCGGGGATAACAGTATTAACCTGGCCGAAATAAACCCCACTTATGCCAAACAGCAGGCGCAGTATGCATCGCTGGTAGAAACAAAAAAGGTGCAGTTGAAAAAGGTTGCCAAATTTGACCCGCAGCTTTATAACGAGTTTAATAACGAACTGCTTAAAATGCAGGCAAACTATAGTAAACTAAGAACAGATTTGGCCACCAGCCCTAACCAGGAACGTGTTTTACGTGCAATGATCCGGAACTTGCAGGTACAAGCCGAGGTGCTAAATCAGCAATTGAGTGTGATAGAACAATTTAATCAAAGTAAAAAGGATCAACAAAATGGAACTAAGGATATTTAACACCAGGGTGTTTGCATTAATTGCAAGCATTGCCCTAAGCACAGCGGCTTTTGCACAGGCAAAACCTGTTGCCCCGGTAGCGCCGCAAACTCCGGAGGCATCAACAGAACAATTTGACGATAAGGCTTTTAATAAACAAATGGCCGACCTGCAAAAGCAAATGAGCAAACTGCAGGTGCAAATGAATAAACTGCGCATGGATAAAAGCGCGCAGAAAATGGCCATTGCTTCTAAAAAGTTCAATAAAGAGTTCAAAGAGAAATTTAAGGATTTTGGTAAAAACTTCGCCGATTTTGGCAAGGGCTTCGGGACGGATTTTGGCAAAAACTTCTCTGGTAGCTTTAACGGTATGGTGCCTGGTGGTAACGGTAGTTTTTCTACTTATTCGGGCAGCTTCAACAGCACCAGCCATGCGGGCATGGATAGCGCCGAGTACCGGGAGAAAGTGGCCAGCGGCGAGATAAGCGAGAAGGTAAAAAACTACAGCAAAAGCTACAGTGTAGATGCCAACGACCTGCTGCAGATAAGCAACAGCTTTGGTAGAGTAACCGTGAACACCTGGAACAAGAACGAGTTTAAAGTTGATGTACAGATGAAATTCGGCTCGGACGATGAAGACCGCGTGAACGAAATGCTGAACGGCTCGAGCATTGAGGACAGCAAAGTTGGCTCAACGGTATCGTTCAGGACTAACCTGTACAGTGGCGAATCGCGCAGGCGCAACGGCCACCAGAATATCGAGATAAACTACACGGTGTACATGCCTGCCGGCAACCCTATCAATATCGAGAACAAGTTTGGTGCGGTATCTCTGCCCGAGCTTTCGGGAAAGGCTTTCGTAAAGGTATCATACGGAGCACTTACTGTAGCAGCACTTACAAACAGCCAGAACGATGTTGACGTAAGGTTTGGCGATGCCTCTATCAGCAACTTCAACAATGGCCGCATAGAAGTAGCCTACGGTAAGTTGAAGGCGGGTACTGTGAATAACATAGATGCCGAGATCAAATTCGGAGCTATCAGCATCGATAGGCTTAAAGGTTCGGCAGACGTGAGCGTACGATACGGCGATGGCTTCCGTATAGGCACTATCGATAAATCGGTAAAAAACATTAACGTTGATGCACAGTTCACCAAAATCAACCTTGATTTTAGGCAGCTGGAAAACTTTGCCTTTGATGTTACCACCAAGTTCGGCAGCTTTAATTTTGACGACGACCGCGTAAAGGTTACCTCGAAATCGCCATCGGACGAAGACAGAGGCTGGTCGTCTACCAAAAGCTACAAAGGCTATGTAGGCAGCTCGGGCTCATCAAACAAAATCGTTATTAACGCAAGCTACACCGGCGTAAACTTCAATTAAGCCGCAGTACAACATAAAAAATGGCTTTTTGCAAAACCCTTGCCCAAATTAGGCAGGGGTTTTGCTATTTTAGGGGGCATACCAAAATGTCTTATGGAAATATTTACCGACCCGGAAACCTGGGTATCGCTCATTACTCTTACGGTGCTCGAAATCGTTCTGGGTATCGATAACGTGATATTCATCTCCATTCTATCGGACAAACTGCCCAAAAGCCAGCAAGCCAAAGGCCGGCGCGTAGGTATGGCAGGCGCCATGATCACCCGCATATTGTTGCTGCTCTCTATCACCTGGGTAATGAAGCTCACTGCGCCCTTATTCAATATATCGGGCCTGGTGGGCGCTACCGACCCGGAGTGGGTAGAAAAACTCGCCATATCCGGCCGCGACCTGATACTGATCATCGGTGGTTGTTTCCTCATCTATAAAAGTACTGCTGAGATACACCATAAAATAGAGGGCGAAGAGGATGATGCGGAAAACGTAAAGCCAAAATCGTTTATGGCAACGGTGGTGCAGATCATGCTGCTGGATATCGTGTTCTCCTTAGATTCGGTAATTACCGCCGTGGGTATGGCACAGCACGTGGAAGTAATGATAGCCGCCGTTGTAGTGGCCGTGGGCATCATGATGTGGGCATCGGGCAGTGTGGCGGCTTTTGTAAATAAACACCCTACCGTGAAGATGTTGGCGCTGTCATTCCTGTTATTAATAGGCGTATCGCTGCTTGCCGAGGCTTTTGAACAGCATATACCCAAAGGCTATATTTATTTCGCTATGGCCTTCTCTATTTTGGTTGAAATGCTGAATTTGAAGATGAAGGCAAAACGTGCCGCTAAAACTACAAAGCGGGCGAGAGTGAAAAAGGACTAGCGTGCTTTGCCTTTGCCCGGTTTAATATACCTATATTTAAAACATGCTGAAATGGTTAGCGGTATTTTTCGCCTTTTTGCCCTGCGTAGTATTTGCGCAACAAACCGACGGTAAAAAAGCACCAAGCAACGATAAATTCATATTAGAGGCTTTTAACAAGGCCGACGAATATATGAACACCGGCCATTACGATTCGGCGCAGGTTTGGCTCAACAATATCTATCAAACGGTAAGCTATCGCAGGCCATCGCTATTTTCTTACTTCCTTACCTCGCGCCAGGCCGAAGTTTATTATTACAACAACCTGCACGATTTGGGGCTTTTAGAAGCCTACAAAGCCGAAAACATCGCTAAAGTTTTAAAAGATAGCCTGCTGCTTTCAGATGCTTATAACTTCATCGGCTTGTTCAATTTAAGCAAAAACCGGCTCGGGCAGGCCGAAAAGTACTTTAAGCTTGGGTTGAAGTTCGCTATTCAACCTCCCTACAAAAAACAATATATCGAGCTTTCGAAACCGCACCATATTTACGGCAATCTGGCCGAAACCTTCGAAAAATCTAACATGCCCGATAGCGCCATACACTATTGCAGGTTAGCTATAAAAAAGGCACGGCAAATAGGTTCAGATCGCGGTGAAGCGACCGGTACGCTAAATTTAGGCATGGCCTTTATATTAAAGCACAATGTTGATAGTGCCTTTAAATACTTTGAACAAAGCAGGCAGTACGCAACGGGGGGAAACGATTTTGATGTGGAGCTAACCAGCTACGGCGGACTTGCCAACTGCGCCTCGCTCAGCGAAAATAAAACGCAGGCCTTCACACAACTGGGCAAAGGCTTTGCACTGCTAAAGGAGTTCCCCGAAACCAATAACTTTTACCTATCCATGTTTTTGGATGATGCCGTAAAAATATACCGCAAATACAACCACGCGGCAGCATTGATAAAAACGCTGGAGTTACGGTCGGCCATACAGAAGGCTACCTACGATGCCAGTAATACCCAAATACAATCGCTATTGCTGGCGGGACTAAAAAACGAGAAAACTATTTTCGGGCTGGAGCTGAGCGAATCGCAAAACAAGCAAAGCCTTGCTAATACCCGTTTGTACATTGCCATGCTGGTATTATTGCTTATTGTAATTGCGTTTATTGCGTACCGCTACTATGCCTTGCAGCGCTTAAAACTGGCCAATGTAAGGAGTAAGATAAGCCAGGACCTGCACGATGAAGTGGGCGCTACGCTAAGCGGTATTGTAATGTATAGCTACATCACTAAAGAGCAAATAAAGAATGCGGAGCCTGTAGCCGTAAACAACTCGCTGGATATTATAAAAGATAATGCCGCCGAAATGGTGGCCAAACTGAATGATATTGTATGGGCAGTAAACCCTGTAGAGGATGAGCTGTCGGCATTGATAGCGCGCTTGAAAGAGTACGCCATACAATTAGCTGCAGTTAAGCACATTAAAGTAACTTTTAATTACGATGCGGCCATTGACGGGTTGAAACTGCCGATGGAAACCCGGAAAAACGTTTACCTGATTTGTAAGGAGGCCGTTAATAACAGTATAAAATATAGCGAAGGCACCTTGCTAACCATTAAGATAGCCGTTTTAGACAAGCATTTGTATATAGATATTGAAGATAATGGAAAAGGGTTTTTGGCCGAAGTTGCCAACAAGGGTAACGGTTTGCAGAATATGCGCAACCGGGCAGCCGAGATCAACGGTGCACTAACCATAAACAGCAGCGCAGGTACCCGTATAAGTTTAGTTTGCAAAATCACCTGATGAGGTATGTTCACTTATTTATAAAACATTAATATTTGCTGCCTATCCCCTGCCAATGGAAATCAACATAGCCATATTCGAAGATAACAAGCTCATTCGCGAAGCTTTGCAGACCATTATTAATGGCACGCCGGGTTTTAGGTGTACAGGGGCGTTTGCTAATGTGAACCAGGTACTGGCCGATGTAGAGTTTAGCAGGCCCGATGTGGTTTTGATGGATATAGAAATGCCCGGCCGCAACGGCATTGATGCCACTAAACTGATAACCGATAATGTACCCACTGTTAAAGTACTTATCCAAACCGTTTTTAACGATAACGACAAAATATTCAAGGCCCTTTGCGCCGGGGCCTCGGGCTATATCCTGAAAAGCGATTCGCCGCTAAAAATGTTGCAGGCACTGGAAGATGTGTATAAGGGCGGGGCAGCCATGTCGCCCTCTATTGCACAAAAGGTAATGCAGTTTTTTGTGAGGCAGAACGTGATATTGGTGCAACCCGAAGAAACCGATTTTGATCTGAGCACCCGCGAAAAAGAGATATTAGCCTTAATGATGGAAGGCTGCAATTACCGCGACATTGCCGACAAGGCCTTCATTAGTTACGAAACCGTGCGCACCCACATTAAGCACATTTATAAAAAACTGCACGTAGCTTCCCGCTCCGAAGCGATCTTAAAAGCCCGTCAACAGGGTATAGCCTAACCCTTTCCTCGACCCTTTCATGCTTTTTGGTGATCTTTGGCTTATTTTATATGATAGGCAATCATATACTTTACAGTTGCCCGCCCCCTTAAAATCCCCCATTGCGGTATTTTCCCTCAAGCCCATTCTGCCCAATTTTGGGTATGGAAAAAACTAATACCAAATAACATGAAAACGATTACACAAAATTTGAAATGGGGAGTGGTGCTTTTGCTTGCTGTGGCCTTTGCGGCTTGCAGTAACAGCGAGAAGAACGAGGTGGTTGACCAAATAGTTAAACAAGAGGAATTAACAAAAAAAATAGCCGATATTATCCCCAAACAATACCAGGACACACTAAGCAAACTTGGCATTGAATTGAATACCGAAACCGATCCGCCTAATTTGGAGGGTGCTTTTTCATTCCGCCCCTGGCGGTTACTGAAAAGTAACAGGCCAACCGATTCGCCCAATATGACTTTTACGGACTCCAAGGTCAAATTCTTTGCGCAGGATAGTGATAATAACATAAAAATTATCGCCCAAAATCTTTTAAACACTGCCGATACAAGCATTGTTACAGCGATAAGTGGTAAGGGCAATACCTTTACCGTATACGGCAAAGTTAAATCGGTACGGGGTACCAACTCGGCCATATTCGGCATCATCATCTCCGGCGAGAAGAGCGGCACCCAGCTCAATAATATCCGCTACGGGCTCATTAATATTGACAATACGAACGGTGGTACCTCATTTATTAAACAAGGCGAAGCACGCGCAATTTTTGATACCGACCAGGTATCAGAATCTATCCCGATGTTTTAAAACAACTTAACACTTTCTTAAATAACAAAAGGCCTCGTACGTGAGGCCTTTTGTTGTGGGTTGAACCGATAAAAAATTGATCTTCATCGTAATAGGGTTAAATATCCCGCAATTCGTTGGCTTTTGTATTTCAGTTCTATCACGTAATAATAGGTGCCGGCCGGCAGTATTTTGCCGCCGTTGGTACCATCCCATGGCTTTTGGTACCCCCGCGACTGGAATACCGATGAACCGTAACGATTATAAATACTTACCACACATTTAGGGTAACTTGCTATGCCACTTATATTCCAAACGTCGTTTACACCATCTGCATTGGGGGTAAAAGTATTTGGTGCGGTAATTCGCTCCACCACGTATACTGTTATGGGCAGGCTGTTTGCAGGCGTGCTGCAGGCAGCTACAGGAGTGGCGATACAGGTAACTACATCATTATTAGCAAAAGTATTGCTTTCAAAAATGGCGCTGTTAGTTCCTGCGGCTTCGCCGTTAACAAACCACTGGTAATCTACTACTCCTGTTGCCCCTGTTACAGTAGCCGTAAAAGTAATGGTTGTACCCTCTAATACCGAAGTGGCCGAGGCTTCAATGCTTAAGGAAGGTGTTTGCGGTGTTATCAGGCTTATGGTTACGGGATCAGAAGTGGCAGGGTAATTTGCAACACAATTATCATCGGTATTGGTAACAATACAGGTTACAATATCTCCTGTTTTTAAAGCCGAACTCACAAACCTGTTGCTATTTGTACCGGCACTACTGCTGTTTACCATCCACTTGTAAGTAGGGTTTGCCCCCGCATTTTGGGTAGCAGCGGTAAAAGTTATTGTTCCGCCTTCGCAGGGCGATGCGTAATTCGCCGAAATTGTTGCTGATGGTGCCTGCGGCGCTACTACCGTTAATGTTTGCGAAACAGGCACGGCAGACACATACAGCGGCGGGTTGGCATTTTGGCTAAGGGTTATGGTAGTTGTGCCCGGGCCGACAATATGCACCCTGCCCGTTTGCGATACGGTTGCGACCGCCGGGTTGGTGCTGGTAAAAATGAGCGGAATGGTTTGATTTGAGGTGCCTGTTTCGGTATCGAAATCGCCATCGCAGACTGATTTTGCGGGGATAGGCAGCATGGCTACTTCCAGGTACTCCACTACGGTAAGTTGCTGTGAAACCGGTTGTGCCGGGTAATAGTTGGCATTGCCTGCCTGGTTGGCTATAATAGTGGTAATGCCCGGGCCAACCAGGTGAATTAAACCATCTGCAGTAGGCACGGCAACAGCAGGGTTGGTGCTGGTATAAGTGATTGGTGTTTCGTTATTGGTACTGGTGCCCCGCGGAGGATAATTATTGTTAGCATCTAACGGCGGGTTATTTTGTGAAGGAAGTGTAATGATGGATTGTTTGAGCGGTGCCGTGGCCAATACACTGATGTTTAATACCGTAGTGTTACTGCCGCCGCCATTATAAGCCGTTATGGTATAATCGGTAGCTGGCCATAACGAGGTTGGCGTACCGGTAATAATGCCGGTTTTAACATCGAAGGACATCCCGGGCGGCAAGGCCTTATCAATGGTATACCCCGATATTACTACCTTTTTTGCCTGGCCGCCGCTGCCAACATACAAGTTGCCAAGCCCATCAAGCATCAGGCCAATGGGCGATCCGAAAAAATTAGAGCCACTGCCTGCGCCGTTGCCTGCCACTACGGTTACCACACCCGTCGGCGATATACGTTTTATACGGCCTTCGTTCTGGTCGGCTACGTAAATATTCCCGGTTCCGTCTACCCTTAACTCGCGCGGAAACGATAAGCCGCGCGCCAACGTAGAAACAATGCCCGCTGCACTTATTTTACGGATGGTACCGTTAGCCCCATCAGACACGTAAAGGTTGCCATACGCATCAACATCTACGCCGGTAGGCGACGAAAACGAAGCTAAAAGCCTCGGCCCATCTGTATTACCGCCGGCTTTTATGCCCGCGTAGGTAGTTACCTCACCGCTTGGTGTAATTTTACGTATAAGATTATTCCCCTGATCGGCTACGTATACAATATTCTCAGCATCTATGGCAAGGCCGCGCGGGTTATCAAAAGTTGCTGCGGTGCCGGTACCATCAGCGTATCCCGGGCTGGTGCTACCGGCCAGGGTAGTTACCAGCCCGCCGGGGGTAATTTTCCGGATCATACTGTTAGCCTGGTCGGCAACGTAAATATTTCCTGCAGCATCCGTGGCCAATGCATCGGGAGTATTAAATGATGCTAAGGTGCCTTGCCCGTTACTTGAACCTACGCCGCCGCTCCCGGCAAAAACCGAGCGTTGCCCCGATGATGTTATTTTAATGATAGTATTAGCACTCCAATCGGCCACGTACAAAGCTCCTGCTGCATCAACAGTAACCCCGGTAGTGGTGCCAAAACCCGAGGCAAAATCGCTTACCTGGCCATAGGTAGCAGCCGGGACGGCGCCGCCGTCGTTTTGAGGTGCAAGCGCCGATATGGTGCTGTTTATAACATAGGCCTGCGGTGTCTGATAGCTGATTAACGGCGGCAAAATTCCATTGATAAGCTGATTAACGGCAACCTTTGAGTTAACAGCCTTTTTGCTCCCCTGCGGCTCGCTGTATTTTACAACATAATGTGGCTTTTGCGCCCGCGCTGCAACACTACATAACAAGAAGAAAAAGCATAAAATAATGCGGAAGGTTTTATTGTGCATCAGGCCTCGGTTGTAAAACAAATTTTACCCATAAATACAAAAAAAGTGGCACTATAACAAACGGGGACTGTGCTAAACCAAAAACGGCAGAGCGTTTAGCCCTGCCGTTTTATAATTACTTAAACTTATTCTTCAATGCTGCCAGTTTGCTCATCATATCCATCTCCGGTTCAGGAGCGGGTTTGTTGGCAGGGCGGTTGTTGAATGGCTTTTGTTGCGGGCGGTTATCGCGCGGTTTGCCTGCGGCAGGTGCCTCACGTTTTTCGTTCTCCTTCATCGATAGCGAAATGCGCTTGCGGTTAACATCTACTTCGGTTACCGTTACTTCTACCTTTTGATGCACTTTAAGTACCTCATTAGGGTCCTTTATGTAGCGGTTGGTTATCTGGCTCAGGTGCACCAAACCATCCTGGTGTACGCCGATATCAACAAAAGCACCAAAGGCGGTAATATTGGTAACAATACCCGGCAACTTCATGCCCACTTTAAGGTCGCCAATGGCATTAACGCCCTCGGTAAAGCTAAAGGCCTCAAACTGCTCACGCGGGTCGCGGCCGGGTTTGGCCAGTTCTGCCATAATATCGTTCAGCGTTGGTAGGCCCACACTATCTGAAATATATTTTTGCAGGGGGATAGATTTGCGCAGCTTATCGTCGCGCATCAGATCCTGCACCTTGCAGTTCATATCCTGGGCTATTTGCTCTACCAAAGCGTAACGCTCGGGGTGCACAGCACTGGTATCTAAGGGGTTTTCGGCGCCTTGTATACGCAAGAAGCCTGCGGCCTGCTCATAGGCTTTATCGCCAAGGCGGGCAACTTTCTTCAGCTCGCTGCGGCGTTTAAAGGCTCCGTTTTGGTTGCGGTACTCCACAATGTTCTGTGCCAGTTGCGGGCCAAGGCCCGATACATAGGCCAATATTTGTTTAGATGCAGTATTCAGCTCTACGCCCACGGCGTTCACGCAACTGATAACGGTATCATCAAGCGAGGTTTGCAGTTTGTTTTGGTCCACATCGTGCTGGTACTGGCCAACTCCTATCGATTTAGGGTCTATCTTCACCAACTCGGCTAATGGGTCCATCAGGCGGCGGCCTATAGATACGGCGCCACGCACGGTAACGTCCTTATCCGGAAACTCCTCGCGCGCTACATCCGATGCAGAATAGATGGATGCGCCGCTCTCGTTCACCATTACGATCACGGCTCCCGACAAATTCATGTTACGCACAAACACTTCAGTTTCGCGCCCTGCCGTACCATTACCAATGGCAATGGCCTCTATCTTATAACGGTCGAACAAATATTGAACGGTTTTCTCGGCTTCTTTGGCTTGCCCGGCACCGGTATGCGGGTAAATGGCAGTATTCTCTAACAGTTTGCCCTGCTCATCTAAACAAACCACTTTACAGCCCGTGCGGAAGCCCGGGTCAATAGCCATCATGCGTTTTTGGCCAAGGGGGGCGCTCAGCAATAACTGGCGGGCGTTCTCTGCAAATACGCGGATGGCTTCGTCGTCGGCCTTCTTTTTGGTAAGCAGGCGCACCTCTGTTTCCATAGATGGTTTCAGCAGGCGTTTATAGCCATCGGCAATGGCCAAACCAACTTGAGATGACGCGGCGTTGCGGCCTTTTATAAATTCGCCCTCTAACAGGCCTATAGCTTCCTCTTCGGTAGGTTTTACATCCAGCCAAAGTATCTCTTCTTTTTCGCCGCGGCGCATGGCCAGTATACGGTGCGATGGTGCCGATTTTACAGGCTCGGTCCAGTCGAAATAATCTTTGTATTTAATGCCCTCTTCTTCCTTACCCTCGGCAACCCTGCTTTGGAAGGTGCCTTTCTCCGTAAACAACTCACGCATTTTGGCGCGGGTTTCGGCATGCTCGCTAATGTACTCGGCAATAATATCGCGGGCACCGGCCAAAGCCTCCTCAATGCTGGCAACGCCTTTTTCTTCGTCTATGTATTTGCCTGCTTCCAGTTCGGCATCAAAATTCTTTTGTTCCAACAGCACATCCGCCAATGGCTGCAAACCTTTCTCGCGGGCGGCAGTAGCACGGGTTTTGCGTTTGGGGCGGTATGGCAGGTACACGTCTTCCAATTGCACCATGGTTTCAGCGGCATTCACCGCGGCTTCCAGCTCAGGCGTTAGTTTACCCATATCGCTAAGCGATTTCAGGATAGCCTCGCGGCGTTTATCTAATTCGCGCAGTTGTTGCACACGGTCGCGTATGGCGGCTACCTGCACCTCGTCGAGGCTGCCGGTGGCTTCTTTACGGTAACGGGAAATAAAGGGCACGGTTGCGCCTTCGTCTAACAAAGCAATGGTTGCGCTTACCTGCTTGCTGCCAACAGATAGTTCCTGGGCTATTTTTAAATTATACGATTCCACAGATTTATTTTTGATTACACCGATTCGTTGATGATTTCACCGATGGGTTTTAGATTCCACCGTTAAGCTCATCGAATTTCTCGGGAACGCGAAGTTGGCACTCTTTGGGGAGAAATTCAAAAAAAGGTTGTTAACAAAAAAGAGGAAGTTTATTCTTCATTGTCATTGCGAGGAGCGAGTGGGCGGGCATTGCGCGAAGGAGCGACGCGGCAATCTCCGTGCGCACGACCGTATGAAGAGCGACTTTGCTTAGTGGACTGTCCTATGAGATTGCCACAGCCCTCATTCGCTCTCCCCATCCCTTCAGGGCTTCGCAATGACATGGTGGACAAACACCGCCTTATTTACCAATCAAAAGTTCCTCCGCTAGCCAGCGGATGTTAGGGGGCTTGGGGCTTAAAACGGTACCACCACCTTAAAACTCAAATTCCTGCCGATGTTATAAATACCTAATCTACCATTTGGCGATGAATTGTAGTATTCAAAATACTTAAGGCGGTTAAGGTTCGATTGATAGGCTACATCGAACAGGTTATCGGCTTGCAAAAACAGGTCGAACAATGGCTTGCCGCCTTTGCGGCTAACGGTTGTGCTGATGCCTGTATTAATGAGGGTATAACCCGGTGTAGCGGTTTCGGTATTATTGAGGGAGTAGAATTTGTTTTGGGCGGCATACATATCAGCTTCAGCGCGGAAGGTAACTTTGCTGAGGATACCGTAGTTGCCCGGCAGCTTGATAGCTAATTGCGAACGCACATGCAGCGGCGGAATAAAGGGAAGGTATTTGGCGGCACCGTTGGATTGCGCTATCAGCTTTTCGTTTTGATTTAAACCTACTACGTAAGCCAAACTATTATTCAGGCTCAACCATTTTAAGTTGTGCGGATGCAGATTGAACGTAAACTCGGCACCATACAACCGCGCGCGCGATTGCTGATATTGGTAAGTACTGTTACCGGGGACAATGATGACCGGGTTGCCGTTCTCGTCGTCCAGCCGCGATTGGTAAATGTAGTTCTGCACCTGGTTGTTAAATAGCTCCATCATCAGATCGGCATCTTTCAGGTAAGCAATTACGCCAATATCTTCCTGCAAATTAAACTCGGGCACAAAACTGCGGTTGCCGAGGTATACAATGTGTGCGCCCGGGTCAAGCCCGTTGCTGCCTATTTCGGTAATATTTGGTGCGCGGTAGCCACGGGCAATATTCCCCTTCAGCAATACGCGCTCGCTTACATTGTAGGTAAGCCCCAGGCTGTATGATACCCCGCGGTAATTGTGGTTGAACGATGGGAATTGCAGTTTGCTGCCCGCGGTATTTGCCGAGACTTTCTGCTCGAATCCGTTCGCGGGATTTGGCCCCACATAAAAATCATCCCAGCGGATGTTGCGGTTATCGAACCTGATACCACCCGAAATATCTGTTTTGCCAATAGTTTTTTTAGCGAAAAAGAATGTGCCTATATCGAACAGGTTGTAATCGGGAATAGGAAAATCAGTAGCCGCCTTGCTGCGATTGGTTTGGTAAATACCATTGGCGCCAAAGGTGGTTTCTATGCCGGCGAAGGCGGGGGCACTGTAGCGCACATCGTAATTCAGGGTATTCAGCGTAACATAAAGCCCTGCCTGTTGTGGCTGTGTGGGGTGGTTGTATTCGCGGCGTACGCTCTGCTGCCCGCCAACGGAGGCATCAAGCAAGCCATCGCCCAACTTAAACTCGTTTTTGCTGTAAATACGGTAATGCTGTATATGCTGATGCAGAGGTGTTATACGGTACGATTGTAAGTACTCCTCCGGGGCAAAGGGGCGATTCTTGATATCATCATTCGCGCCCTCGGCCACCTGCCGGGTAAACTTACGTGTAAGCGAATCGCGGCTGCCATCGGGTATTTCCTGCTGGTTATTGTAGATGGTAGCCGCCAGTTGCGAATAGCCCCATTTCTTATCCGTACGCACCATGCCCGATGCAATATACTCCCGGAACGCCGAATTATACACCGGCCCATCTATCTTGTTCTGATAATTATGCGCCAGTTTGCCGGTGATGCGAAAGGCGTATTTCCAATCATTTTTTTTGTACGATAGGCCCAGCGAAGAACCTATCAACCCGTTGTTGGTATGATAATCATTAGCGAAGTCGCCTTTCAGTTTGCCATCGTCGCCGTTGGGGATATAGGGTATCAGGTTAATAACGCCCGCCAGTGCATCCGAACCGTAAGTTAAACTGGCCGGACCTTTTATTACTTCGGCCCGGGATATGCCGTATTGGTCTATCTCTATACCATGCTCATCGCCCCATTGCTGCCCTTCCTGGCGTATGCCATCGTATAGAGTCAGCACACGGTTATAGCCTAAGCCACGGATGAAAGGCTTGGATATATTTGGGCCGGTAGTAACGGCAGTAACACCCGGCACGCCTTTTATCACGGCATCAATAATATTGTTGTTCACGTGCTGGTCTATCTCTGCCTTGCCCATTACCGCAATAGGCACGGGGTTACTGCGCAATTCGGTAGCGCGCGATACGCCTGTTACTACCACCTCGTTCAGTTTCGAGCTGCCTTCTTTCAAATCGGCATGTAGTATAGAGGCATCGCCGGTAGTAATGTTCGCTTTCAGCTTTTCGGTAAAATAGCCTACGCTGCTAAAAACAGCGAGGTATTGCCCGGCGGGTACGTTCTTTATTTCGTAGTAGCCTTGCTCATTGGTGGTAGCGCCATGGCGGGTGCCCGAGAGCGCTACCGTGGCATAAGCCAACGGCGTATTGTTAGATGTTACCCTACCCTTCAAACTCGTGTTTTGGGCGAAAGCTGTTGATATACAAAAAGTAAATATAGTTAGTATTAGATAGCGCATGTATAGATGTTTCGCACAAACGTATAAATTAAAATTGACAAACTAAATAAATAAAATTAGGCAAGACTAATTTTATTTATACCCATGCATTTTTGTTTATGTTTGCAATACCCAATAAAGAGCCATGAACACGCTATCGGAAGAAAACTACCTGAAATGTATTTACCGCCTTTGGCAGGATAAAGATGGTGAGAAGATTACCCCAACGGCAATTGCCGAATGGCTGGGCAATAACCCGGCATCGGTTGTGGATATGATACGCAAGCTTACTGAGAAGCAACTCATCAATTACGATAAGAAAAAAGGCGTGGAATTAACTGGACAAGGGCAAAAAGATGCGACCATGATTGTACGCCGCCACCGACTTTGGGAAGTATTTTTATTAGAGAAACTGGGCTACCACTGGGACGAGATACACGATATTGCCGAAGACTTGGAGCATATTAAAGATGCTACCCTTGCCGACAGGCTTGATAAGTTCTTAGGCTTCCCCGAGTACGACCCGCACGGCGACCCTATACCCAAAGCCAACGGCAAAATGGCCAAGCGCCATTCCACTACTCTTGCCGATGTTAAACCCGGTACGCATTGCCGCGTGGCCGCTGTAAAAGATACCACAAGCGCCTTTTTGCAATACCTGCAAAAGCTGAACATTAACATTGGTACAAAACTGCAATTGGTAGAGAAGATACAATTTGATGGCTCCCTGGTGATAAGCATAAGCGGCGGCGAGCGCACTACGGTTTCGCAAAAGTTTGGGGAGAATATCCTGATAGATATGTAAGAGTGTCCTATTGGTCGAGCGTATTGTCGGAGCTTTCTTCGTGGTTCTTGCTCTCGTACTTATACTTCATAATAACCAGTATGGTTGCCGCGCTAAACATCAGCGTAGGGATAACCGATATAACCAAACGCCAGGTTTGGTGCGAATCGATGGCCCGGTTAATGCTGTTCACACCCACCGCTACCATGCCAATGAATATTAGCATCGGGAATATCAGTTTGCGATTCTCTGGTGTTGCCATAACCTAAAGGTAAACAATATTTGAATAAAATTAATATTAATTTAACGGAGTGCGTTAATTTTCAATAGGCTACGCAAAGTGGCGGCCGTTTATCCGCGATGCGCCGCAGTCCATTCCCTCTAAAAAATTTAAGCCTGCAGCCAAAACAACATCATTAAAACCGTCATCCGCAACTGTAGTTAATGTGCTAATATGGATGTTTCCATACTGGCAAATGTTGCCAATGATGTTAAAGCTCTCGTCGGTAAAATGTGGCGCAAAGGTTACGCCATTGCAGCGTACCAGCCAAAACAAGTGTTTAACAAACTGAGGTAGCTCAGTTAGATCTACCTTTATGACTCCGTTGAACGTTTCGCTAATACCGTTTTCCATAAGGTATTCCAACGCGCGTGTCACAGGTGGATAGGTATGCGGGCGGCAAAGCCAGGGAGTGCCACTATCGCCCATAAAATATAAATGTGTGTAATCCCTTGCGTTAGCCATCGCAGTTAAGCCATTGGCAACCCTGTTACATAACCCTTGGGTAGAACCTGCCTCGGCGTACAGGATATGGCTGCCTATGGTTTCAGGAAAAGAATACATGTTGTGATAGTTATCCGAGCGAACAAAGCAGGGATAACGCTTATAAAACGTTCGTCGGGAAATCTTCTTCAATGCTTTGATGGTGCCTGGCAAATTTGCAAACCGGTTGTTGCGTAAAACTATCAAATAAAAGGAGGCCAACCGTTGGGTTAGCCTCTTTTTTTGTTTTTACATCACTAACTCGCCAAGGGCGGCGGTAGTAAAGCCTTTCAATTCGTCGGTACGGCCTTCGCGTATTTTGTTAACCCAAAATGGGTCGGCCAGTAAGGGGCGGCCTACGCCAACCAGGTCAAAATCACCACGGTCAAATCGCCTCAGCAATTCGTCGAGCGAACTTGGCTGAGAGCTTTCGCCCCTGAAAGCAGCCATAAACTCTCCTGTTAACCCTACCGAACCAACGGTAATAGTGGCTTTACCGGTTAGCTTTTTTGCCCAACCTGCAAAGTTAAGGTCGCTGCCTTCGAACTCCGGCTCCCAAAAGCGGCGCTGCGAGCAGTGGAAAATATCTATGCCAGCATCAGCCAATGGGGACAGCCATGCTTCCATCTCCGCAGGGGTAGCCGCCAATTTATTATCATAAGCAGATGGCTTAAATTGCGACAAGCGGATGATCACGGCAAAATCGTCGCCAACGCGGCGGCGCACCTCTTTAATTACTTCTACGCCAAAGCGGGTGCGCTCGGACAGGGTTTTACCGCCGAAGGCATCGGTACGTTCATTGGTACCGTCCCAAAAAAATTGGTCGATAAGGTAGCCGTGAGCACCGTGTATCTCTACGCAATCAAAACCTAAACTTTTGGCATCAGCTGCTGCTTGGCCAAAGGCCGCGATGGTATCGGCAATGTCGCTATCTGTCATGGTATTGCCGTTGTTATTTCCGGGCCTGTTCAAACCCGATGGGCCTTCAAATGGCTGCGAAGGCACCCAGCCCGAATGGTGGTTATCCATTATACCCATGTGCCATATCTGCGGGCCCATAGCGCCACCCGCAGTATGCACGCCGTTAATTACATTCTGCCAGCCAGCCAATGCTTCAGTACCATAAAAGTGTGGCACGTTGGCATCGTTAGATGATGATACGCGGTTAATAACCGTACCTTCTGATAATATCAAGCCAACTTCACCTTCGGCACGTTTACGGTAATAGGCAGCAACGTCGGCAGTCGGCACGCCATTGGGCGAGAACGAACGCGTCATAGGAGCCATTACGATGCGGTTTTTAATATTTAATGACTTCAGGCTAAACGGACTGAATAAACTATCTGTATTCATAGTAGGAATGTCTTTTTAATTAAATGTCTTTTTGAATAAGTTCACTTAAAGCGGCAAAGGCTTCTTCGTTACGTTTGTAGTAGGTCCACTGTGCGGTGCGCGTAGAGGTGATCAGCCCGGCGCGTTGCAAAATGGTAAGGTATTCAGACACGGTAGATTGAGTTAGCCCCAGTTTTGTTTGGATTTGCCCTACGCATACGCCATAATCAAACCCTTTCTCTGCCTGCCCCGGAAAGTGCACCTCCGGGTTTTTAAGCCAATTTAAAATTTGCAGCCTGCCTTTGTTAGACAGTGCTTTAAATATCTCTACCTCATCCATACAACAAAGATATATCGGAATTTCCCGATATGCCAATTAAGTGCTGTTATATGACATTAACTTGATGGGGTACCAACAAAAAAGCCTCCCCAATTGCTCGGGAAGGCTTTTCGAATATGTTATAGTTACAAATTATTTGGTAACGTACATTACTTCTTTTACTGCTTTTATAACACGCTCCGGGTTTGGCAGGTATTCCTGTATCAGGGTTGGTGCGTACGGCAATGGTACGTCGCCACCGGTGATGCGCAGTATAGGTGCATCTAAGTAATCGAAAGCATCTTTCTGTACTTTGAAGGCGATCTCGGTAGCGATAGAGCCTAATGGCCAGCTTTCTTCTACCACGATCAAACGGTTGGTTTTCTTAACCGATTCGATGATGCAAGGATAATCGATAGGGCGAACGGTGCGTAAGTCGATAACCTCTGCATGGATGCCTTCTTTTTCCAGTTCGGCAGCAGCAGCGTTAACTACTTTCATGATCTTACCAAAACCAACTAAAGTAACATCGGTACCTTCTTTGGTTACAGCAGCTTTACCTATTGGGGTGTAGTAAGTTTCTTCCGGAACTTCGCCTTTATCGCCATACATTAATTCCGATTCCATAAAGATAACCGGATCCGGATCGATG
This sequence comes from Mucilaginibacter pedocola, assembly GCF_002013915.1. GTDB lineage: Bacteria > Bacteroidota > Bacteroidia > Sphingobacteriales > Sphingobacteriaceae > Mucilaginibacter > Mucilaginibacter pedocola. The sequence goes on along the minus strand of NZ_MBTF01000035.1, from coordinate 82,208 downwards.
ATAGCTGATTTTAATAAACCTTTTGCATCGGCAGGGTTTGATGGTACTACCACTTTTAGGCCCGGGCAGTTAGCATACCAGTTTTCGAAGCACTGGCTGTGCTGCGAGCTAAGCATACCTGCGTTACCGGTTGGGCCGCGGAATACGATAGGCACCGAGAACTGGCCACCGCTCATGCTCATCATTTTGGCTGCGCCGTTGATGATCTGGTCGATAGCTACCAGCGAGAAGTTGAAAGTCATGAACTCTACGATAGGTTTTAAACCGTTCATGGCCGAGCCAATGCCTATACCGGCAAAGCCTAATTCAGAGATAGGCGTATCAATGATACGTTTAGCGCCAAATTCGTCCAACATACCCTGGCTTACTTTATAGGCACCGTTATATTCGGCAACCTCTTCGCCCATTAGGTATACGTTTTCGTCTGTGCGCATTTCTTCCTGCATGGCCTCTCTAAGCGCTTCCCTGAATTGTATTTCTCTCATTATTGTATAAAATGAAGTTTTTTGCGATGGCAAATATAAGCACTAATGTGTAAAATGCAATTGGCGCGGCGTATAATAAAGTGGTTACATTAACCTGCTAAGCCTTAATTATATCACCCATTTGTAATAACAGCCCCGGGTTGGGTATATTAGCCAGTAATTTCCCTTTTTCAGAATACTTCCCCACGCCAGGATAATCACCCTTAGCATCTCCGATATTCAGCATCAGTTGAAAATGTAGGTGCGGTGGCCAATGCCCGTTTTCATCGGCATCGCCAAGGGTAGCTACCTGCTGCCCCACGCTAATGGTTTGCCCCTCAGCTAAACCGGACAGGCTGGTTCTGCTTAAATGACCGTAGAGGCTATATAGTTTAAGCCCGGCCACATTATGCTCTAAAATAATAGTAGGCCCGTAATCGCCAAAGTTGTCGTTATCCTGAAAGCTGTGTACGGTACCATCTAAAGGTGCATAAATAGCTGTACCGGCATCGCCCCAAATATCAATACCCAAATGCAGGCGGCGCGGTTCGTCTTCCGTGTCAAAATGGGCGCTGCGGGCGTATATGGTGCGGTGTTCCATATAGCCGCCAATAGCGTAGCGGCAATTATTTTCGGCAAGTTTCCTGTCGATGTATTGGCTAAAGGCTGCAGTATCTGCCACCATATCCGGGTCAAGCTCGGTGTTGGCGGCCGTTAGGTCGAGGCTGTAAAGCTTGTCGGCAACCGCATCAAAATCCACCACCTTGGCTACAACACCGTCATATTGGGCAAGTGCCGCCGCCAGTTTTTCGGTAGCGTGCATCTGCTTAGTTCTCTTCGGTATCGGGCTGGCGGTCTTCTTTGCTTATTTTTTCGAATATCTTATCCATACGCTCTACATAGTCGCTGGTATCGTCTACAAAAAATTCCAATTGCGGTATTACGCGCACCTGGTCTTTTATGCGGGCGCCCAGCTTATAGCGAATTTCTGATGCGTGCAGTTTTATAGTGGCCAGCGCCTGCTGGTTGTTGGTTCCGTTAAAGAAGCTTAAGAATATACGGGCTATGGCCAAATCGGGCGTTACGCGCACTTTGGTAATGGTTACTAAGGTATTGGGCAAATAGTTCATGCCTTCGCGTTGAAATATTGCGGCCAGGTCCTGTTGAATTACCCCGGCAAATTTTTGCTGACGTTTTGATTCCATGATGATTAATAACGCGGGTTAGGCAAATGAGTTTGTTTTATTGTGTTTATAACAGCAGAAAGTTAAAGCTACTGATAATAATGAGTTTTCTTTTATTAGGCCTATGTTTTATTGAACTATGGTTCCCCTCTTGAGAGGGGTTAGGGGTGTGTTTCGACGGTTTGTCTCAGTCGCATGGTGGCTAACACACCCCTGCCACCGCTGTTTCCCATCGCGCCCCCTCTCAAGAGGGGAACTTAAAAAACCGCTCATATTTCCCTACAAGTCCTGTTTTATTTCATCCAAGCCCTTCACGCTCAACCGTGCGCTAATGCCGGCTGCAATTACAGCTATCACCCCTACCGTACCAAACACCAGCGGGAAATCACTCGCCTTAAATGCTACAGGGTAAGCATCCAGCACCGAAAGCTTAGCCCCCATTTTTACAAAACTAAACTCCAGTTGCAGTATGCAAATAATGGTGCCCAGCACAACCCCGCTGATACAGCCAATGGTCGATATCATCATCCCTTCAAAAAAGAAGATGCCTTGTATCAAGCGTTTATCGGCACCCAGGCTGGTTAAAATGGCTATGTCCTTTCGTTTATCTATCACCAGCATAGTAAGCGAACCTACGATGTTGAATATGGCAATAATAAGCACAAAGGTAAGTATCATAAAAATGGACCAGCGCTCGTAGTTGATGGTCTTATACAACTCGGTGTTTTGTTCCTTGCGGTTTTTTACCACGTAGTTTTCGCCTATCTTCTCCTTTATCTCATCCTGCATACCATCAATATCGGCACCGGGTTTCAGGTTTATTTCGATGGCCGATACATTCACCGGCTCATCAAGCAATCCACGGGTGAACTCGATGGGCGTTACCATCTGGTCGTCGAATTCCTGCTGTATGCCGAATATACCTGATGGCAATATGGTGCGGAATACAAAATCGTTCATCGGGTTGTTAGAACTACCCGAGGTACGCCTTGGCGAATAGATCTGCAATGGCGTAAACTGGTCCTTTAAACTCACCCCCAGGCTGGCTTGTATAGTGGTACCTATAACGGCGAACTGGTATCGGTCATCCTTCAGCGTGAATGAACCATAGTGCACAATGCTGTCGAGTTCCTTTTTTTTCAAAAAATCGTCGCTTACGCCTTTTATTGTGCCTATGAATGGTTTCTCGCCATATTTAATAAGTACGCGCTCCTGCAAAACGTCGGTGTACGAGAATATACGGTCGTCTTTACTTAGCAGTTTCAGGTAGGGTGTATTTGGATCGAAGGTTTTTCCAAGGCGGGGTTCTATCTTAAGCTCGGGTGTAAAATCGCTGTAGAGGGATAGTATTACCTTTTCCAAGCCGTTGAACACCGAAAGGATAATGATCAGCGCAGCACTGCCCACCAACACACCGAGCATGGATATCCCGGAGATGATATTGATGGCATGCGTCTGTTTTTTGCTGAACAGGTACCTTTTAGCTATGTAGATGGAGGTATTCAATGCCTACAGGTATGGGTTGGTTTCTTTTTCGAAGCCGATAGTGGTTTCAGGGCCATGGCCCGGGTATACGGTACAATCATCGGGCAGGGCAAAAAGTTTTTCTTCGATGTTTTTTACCAGCGTTTTATAATCGCCACCCGGCAAGTCAGTACGGCCAATGCTGTTGCGGAAAAGCACATCGCCGCCTACCAAAATATTAGCATCCTTATCGTAAAAGCATAAGTGTGCGGGCGAATGGCCCGGGGCAAATATCAATTGCAGTTCGGTATTGCCAAAGCTGATGGTGCCGGTTTCGGGCAGGTATTCATCGGGCAGTGGCGAGGCATCGTACCTGAACCCCATCGAGGGCGCGTACGCCACTACCGAAGCCAGTACTTCCGATTCGCCTTCGTGAAAGCGCGGCTTCAAACCATATTGGTCGAACACGAAGCGGTTGCCCAGCACATGGTCTACGTGGCAATGGGTATTCAGCAGCATTACGGGTTTTAAGCCGTTCTCTTTTATAAAAGTTACCACCCGGTTTTGCTCCAACGCGGTATACATGCCCGGGTCTATGATAACGCACTCTTTGCTATCATCAAATAATATGTAGGTATTTTCCTGGTAAGGGTTATTTAAAAAGCTCCGGATGTTTGCCATAGCGCAAAGGTAGTTTATGGAGGCGAAAGCAGAAAGCTAAAAGTCTAAAGCTAAGAAAGCAGAGCTTTAATGTGGTTGACTTGAGGCTTTCGGCTTTAGACTTTCCGCTTTAAGCTTACTTCCACTTAAATGTTTTTATCATCCTGTCCACATCCTTTTTCAGGAAGGTTAAAACAGGCTGAATCGAATCTAACCTTGGCTCTGAATTAAAATACAGCGCCCCGCGCAGGTAGTGTTTGGTGCTATCGGTTAAAAAGAATTGTGCGGACGATGCGGCATTGCCGTCAATAGTGTAATAGATGCCGTAGATCTTCCTGTCGGGATAGGCTATAAGCGCTTCATCAATAGAGGACGCTTTTACAGTATGTTTAAAGCTAAGCTTGTGCGCATCTTCTATCAACTCGTTAAACTCCTTCGGGGAAGTTACCGGCTGATAGCTTAAATGCAGTGTTGCATTAAACTGATCGAACTGTATGTTTTGCCAACAAGGCTGTGCCGTGCGCGACTTATCAGGCTCTATCTTACCATACTTCGGGTATTCGAAAGTAAAAGGGCAGCCCTCGGCATATTGCTGATACTCCTTTTTAGGGTATACAATGCGGAAAAATCCGCGCGGTTTTGGCGAATAATCGGGAGCACCGCCGCAGGCAGCAAGTAGTAATATCAGTATAGATAGCGCGAAGTACTTCAATGTATTAATCGTTAGAGTTCCATATTTCCCAGGCCTTTTCGGCCTGCAGTACCAGCATTTCGTAACCGTTTTTGGTAGTGGCACGGCGCTCGTCGCCCATTTGCAAAAATTTAGTCAGCGGCGGGTTATACACCAGGTCGAACAATAAATGGTGTTCGCCAACACCATCGTAAGGTATGGGCGGGCATTCATCTACATTAGGGTATGTGCCTATGGGTGTGGTGTTGATAATGAGTTTATACTCAGCTATCATTTCTACCGTCAGGTCGTCGAATAGTATATTGCCTTCAACGGGTTTGCGGGTTACGCAAACGTAATCTATCCCTTTATTATCCAGCACGCATTTTACTGCTTTGGCTGCACCACCATCGCCAAGAATCAGCGCTTTATCGTGATGATGTGTTAACAACGGGCTTAGCGAACCCTCGAAACCATGTATATCGGTATTGTAGCCTTCCAGCCGTAAATCGTGCCCGCCAATACCCAACTCACCCGAGAAGGCTGCCGATACCGGGCTTTCGCTAATTACCTTAATACAGTTAACCGCCCCGGCGTTTTTAGCATCGTGCTCTATCCAGTTAAGGTATTTCATCACATTTACCTTATGCGGAATGGTAACATTAATACCGCAAAGCTCGGGGTTGCTGTGCAGCAGGTTAATCAATCCATCCACATGCTCCAGCGGGTACAGGTCGTAACTCGAGTCCTCAATATGCTCCGCAACAAATTTTTCGGTAAAATATTTTTTAGAGAATGAATGCGAAAGCGGAAAGCCGATGAGCCCGTATTTTTTCATTTGATGGCGCAAATAAACAACGATAATTTGATAACGGTAATATTAGCAACAAAGGATGAGGTTTTATAATTTTTTATGCCGCAGCACTTAGCTCGACTGTAGCAAGGCCATATAAAGGCGGTCTATCTCGATAGGCTTGCGCAGGAAACCGTTAAAATAGCCTTTGTATTCTTCGTTGCTTTCGGCCGTAATATCGGCCGTGAGTGCAAACACAGGGGTAGCCTTGTTAGGGTTTACGCGCAGGCGTATTTGCTCGGTAGCATCAAAGCCGTTCATCTCGGGCATGTGTATATCCATCAATATAAAATCGAAGGTTTTTAGCCGGGCCTTTTCAATAGCCTCTAAGCCGTTCACGGCATGCTCGGACACAATACCCCAGTTAGATAGCAACTTGCGCGCTACCATGGCATTTATCATATTGTCTTCCGCCAACAACACGGTTTTCCCTTTAAGGCCTTCGGCGGTCATAGGTACTGCTCTGCCGGGTATAACGGCCCGCTTCAATTGAATATCAAAGCTAAACTCTGAGCCTTCGCCCAGTTTGCTTTTCACGCTTACATTGCTGCCATATAATCCGGTAAGCTTTTTTACGATGGCCAATCCCAGTCCCGAGCCCCCCTGCTTGCGCGTGGTAATGGATTTGGGCTGTGAGAAGGTTTCGAATATCTCCTCAAAATGGTCTTCGTGTATGCCTGCGCCGGTATCGGTAACGCTAAAGCGAATGGTGTCTACGTCTCCCTCGGCGGCTATTTTTTCTAAACCAAGGGTAACAGCACCTTTATCGGTATACTTTACAGCATTACTAATAAGGTTGCCCAGTATTTGCGATAGCTTGGTTTCGTCAACCTCGTAGCAGTCTGATATGCCTTCGCCCCTTTTTAGTTCCAACTCTACGCCTTTTTTGTGGGCCAGGCTGCTGTAGGTTTTTATCAGGCTATCAAGCAACTCATTAAAAGGGCATGGGCGGTTCTCTATCTCTACCTTGCCCGAATCGAGCTTGGTAAAATCTAAAATATCGTTTATAACCAGCAGCAGGTTGTTTGATGCCGATTTAAGCGACTCCATCAGTTCCTTATCATAGGCTTCGCGTTCGGTTATCATGGAGGTGATGGTGGTAACGGCATTGAGCGGCGTACGTATCTCGTGGCTCATGGTAGATAAGAACTCCTGCTTCATCCGGGCTGATTGCTCGGCGCGCTTCTGTTTTTCTTCAATGGCCTCGCGTTCTTTCTTCAGCTTAGCCTCTTTCTCCATCGATTCCATTTTGGTGATGAGCTCGTAATTCTCTATCACCTTTAGCGTCTGCGTATTGATGACCGCTTCTTTTTGGTGCAGGTAAAGCTCCAGGTATTCCAGCGACTTCACCGTATCGTTCTCCATTTTGCTTACCTTGTAAAGCAGGTAATTGCATTTAAACCGGATGATGGCTATGGTGTAGCGGTTACAAAAATCGAGGCATCTTTGCAGTATGGCTTTTGCTTTCTCCAGCTTCCCCTGAGCCATGTAAAGTTCGCCCATTTTTTGGTAGGCCATGCCCAAACCCAGCTTTTCGCCGGCGTTAACGTGTATGTCTATCGCGTTCCTGAAATCGTTCTCGGCTTCCTGCAATTGCCCGGTAGCCACATAAATTTTGCCACGGCCATACAGTGCGAAGGCCAGCCCGCGTATATCGCCCGTTTTCGATTTAATGGCTATCGAATCTTGTATTATACGCAGTGCCTTATCAATTTTTCCCTGGTTAAGGTATATGCCCGATAATGGGTTAAAAGCGTTGGATACCAAATTCATATCCTTAACCCGCCGCGCAGATTCGATAGCTGCCTCATAAGAGCGTATGGCATTTTTGGGGTCGCCAAAATACTCGTATATAGTACCTAAGGATTTTAGCGTACGCGCCACGTTATGGTGGTCGTCGTATTTGCGGTATATCTTCAGGCAATCGAAAAGGCAAATAAGGCCGAGGTGGTAGTTGTCGGTTTTGTAATAAACACCGGCTATACTGTACTTGGCATCGGCAACGCCGCGGTCGTCATGCAGTTCTTCAAAATACCGAATAGCCTCTTTAGCCATGTGGATAGAGCGCTTGTAGGCGCCCTGTATCATGTAAAATAAAGAGAGCTGATTAAGGCTCTTGCCAATTAATCCCTTATCGTTAAGGTTACGGCTTAGTTGCAGGGCTTCGGCAGCCAGCTTTACGCTATACTTAAGATTGTGCACACGGTTGGTGTAAGCATCGTCCAGTAACTGGTGTATAGCTCTTTTTTCAGTGGTTTCGGCAGGCTGCATTTTCCGTATCAAACAATAAATACTAAAGTACTAATTATTGGTTTATAAAAATAAATAGTACTTAAACATCTATGTTGTAATACGGACTAAAGTTTGTAAAAGTTGCGTACGCAATTTTCACAACGATAATGTTTTAGTGGTAACCAGGGAAGAAAAGTGCGTATGAAGAATCCGCGCTTTATTCTATCACAGTCTTTTCGGCCGCAACGCGTGCACTCAATACTTGCCTCTTGTTGAACAGTTTTCTTCATAGCGGGTTTTTGTTCGTTAAATATTAAATCCATAAGTTTAATTTTTAAGCAAACTTCGCCCCTAAGAGCCGAAAGAAACTGCCAAATACGTGTACAAAACCGCCACTTTGGTGTACAAAACCGCCACAAAGTGTATACATACCTCCGCAAACTGCCAATAAACGCCTAAAATGGCTAAAGGAGGCCGCTTATATCCCGGCCGTAGTGCTCTTTGAATAACTTGCTGAAATAGGCGGGTGTTTCAAACCCTGCCAGGTAGGCTATTTCGGCCATAGTGCGATACTTGCCGCTATCAATAGCCTCGCGGGCTATTTGCAGGCGTATGGTGCGGATATACTTATTGGGCGTAAGGCCGGTGATGCTTTTGATGCGCCTGAACAATTGCCGCTCGCTTATTGCCATTTCGTAACTTAACATGGCAAGGTTCAGGTCGGTTGTGCCTATAAATTGCCTCACCGTTTCTTCCAGACCGGCAAGCCACACCAAATCGGCAGGAGAGTTGGAGGTGGGTTTATTTTCCAGGCCGCTGTTATCTGCCGCATCCATTTGTGCGCTCTCGGCAGCGTCTTCGGCATCGGTGATCCCCACTGTCGCCCTGCCTGAGGCATTGTTTAACAGATTTGCTGTGCGCGCCAATAATTCTTCGGCAACAAAAGGCTTGGCCAGGTAATCGTCTACACCTATATTCAGCGCCCTAATCCGGTTTTGGTTATCGGTCAGTGCGGTAAGCATTATAACCGGAATGTGGTAATACCTTTGGTCTGCTTTTAATTTTTCCAATAATTCAAAGCCGTTCATCTCCGGCATCATAGCGTCGGATACTATCAAGGCGGGTAATTGTGCAGAAGTTTCAAGTAATTGTAAAGCATGCTTGCCATTACTTGCCACAAGGGTATCATAGTAGGGGCCAAGTACCGATGATATATATGCGGACATCTCGGCATGGTCTTCTGCCAGTAAAATAAGCGGGCGCACTTCAGAGGCAAAAGCAGTGTATGCGGGTTTTGCTACAGCAGATATTGCTACCGGTATTTCGCTTTGGGTAACTATTACTTCGGCTAAAGGAATATGCGCTGTGAACAACGCGCCCTCTCCCCAACGGTTCGCCACTTCTATACGGCCTCCCATTAATTCGGCAAACTCTTTGGCTATAGAAAGGCCTATGCCGGTGCCGCCTTCGGCAACTTTCTCGTCCTGTTTGCCCTGGTAATACCTATCGAACACATATGGCAGGTCATCGGGATATATACCGTTACCATTATCTTCCACACTAAAAACCAGCATCCCCTTGCCAAACGTTGCCACAACATTAACACTCTTGTATGCCGGGGTAAACTTAATGGCATTACTGATGAAGTTATTGGCTATCTTCTCAAACTTATCCTTATCTATCGATACAAATAGCCCTTCATCAATATTAGCGGTTAGTGTGTAGGTGATATTTTTATACTCGGCAGCAGAGGCAAAACTTTGGTATATCAGCCTTACAAGGCTCTGTAAATTAACGGGTGCAAGCCTTAGCGAATGATTGCCGGCCTCCAATTTGCCTATATCGAGCAGTTCGTTAACTATGCCCAACAGTTTTTTGCTATTGCGGCCAATGGTTAAAAGATTGCTTTGCTGCTGCACGGGAGTTACACTACCATCGAGCAGTTGCTGCGCAGGCCCCATTATCAGAGTAAGCGGTGTTTTTAGTTCGTGGCTCACGTTGGCCAAAAACTTACTTTTAAGGTTATCGAGCCGGGCCAATTGCCGGTTCTCTTCGGCCAGTAGCTTTGCCTCTTTTTGTTTTTTGAGCACATACCAACGGTAAACTATTGCCCCGCTTATAAGTAGGATAACAGCTATAAGAATTATGAAATTGCGTTCTTGCTTAAGTAAGGTATTGCGGTTGGCGGCCAGCAACAATTGTTTATCGTTCTGGTACTTTTTATCCAGTTCTGCAGTAGCCTTACTTTGGCCATCGGCAAGCATGCTATCGTTCAGCACGCGGGCCTTTTCAGAGTATTTATAGGCTTTTTCAAAATCTCTGGCCCCGGCATATGCTTTGGTAGCCTCTTTATAAACGTTCAGTTGCAAAGGCCGGCTGCTATTGGCTTCAGATTGCAGCGCTAATACCTGGTTAGCATAGGCAACTGCTTTGTCAAAATGTTTTCGTTTCACATTCAACGACATCAGCTGGTTAAGGTCGTGCTTTTGCAGCGTCAGGAATTTTTGCTCAGTAGCTAAAGCAAGCGCTTTATTTAATATGGCTTCGGCTTCATCGTACTTTTCCAGCCCTTCGTAAAAGGTACCCAGGTTACCCATCAAATTTATCTTTTGGAAGGTGCCCAGTTTGTCGGCAAAGGGTTTGGCCAATAGTTGCTGCAAGTAAGTAACTGCTTTGGCAAGATATTGGTCAGATTCGGCATCGTTTTTACCCCGCATATCGCCATAGCCATAGGCCACCATGCTCAATGCGCTAATATAGCGTCCTGTATCGCGCAGGGTCAGCGCTTCGTCTGCCGCCTGTTGCGAAAACTTAACCGAATTAGCAATATTATGCACCGGGCGGAACAAGTCGGCAATGCAAACCTTGCAATCGATACGCAAAGTCTTCCAGCCGTGTTTCTCGGTTTCGCGCAAAATAGCGAATGCTGTTTTTAAACCGCCCTGCGTATCGCCGTTACGGCTCAGCATCCAGGCAATCATGGTTTGGGTTTGTACGTATGTGGTAGAGTCGGCAGGCGATGCCACCTTACCTGCCTGGTGCGCATAGTCGAGGGCAACCCGTTCCAGCCCTTTTTTGTAGTACTTATAGGATAGGGTAAATAAAACCTTCGCTTCGAACAATTTATCGTTTTGCGTTTTAGCAATGCCGGTCAACGAATCTGCATAGCGTTTAGCAGAGTCTATATCGCCAATGGCTTGCAGCTTATCAATAAAAGGTTTGCGCAAATGGGTTTGCGCAGAAACAGCAAACGGCCTTAAAAACAGGAATAAAAATAAAAGGGCCCATGGCCTCATCATATAGCGGTAATTATTCGGGGGCATAACTATTTGCTAACTTAATTAATTTAAAGCAAATAAAAACCGCTACTGCTGTATTAATGGTTAATTATTGCTCGCTTCATCGAAAAAAGGCATAAAAAAAGCTGTATCCACCTTCCGTAAAAGACGAATACAGCTTTTTTAAAATATTGTTGTTGTACTACTTAATACATTCAAACTTAACCACCAGCTCCCAGCGTTTGCGGTTCTCTACCAGCTTAAACATAGGGTCGGCGCTGTCGTTAAATTCGCAGCGGCGTATATTGGTAAAACCTGCTTCGCGCAGCTCTTTCTCGGTCGATTCCCAGTCCCACAGCCACAGGTGCTCCAGGTAACCAAACAGGTGCTTGGTAACAGCCATAAAGTTACGCGGGCGTACTTCTACACCCATCATCATACGTTTTATAAGCGTGATAGATGCTTCAGGGTCTTTCTTCACATCCTTATCGTTCACGTAATCGCGCACCAGCACTTCCAAATCGGGCATAATAATGCGGAATATGCCACCCGGTTTCAACATTTTATAGGTATTGCGCAAGGCTATACGAAAATGCTCCAGCGACATGTGCTCCAACACGTGCGAGCAATAAGCGCCGCTAACGGTACCGTCTTTAATACCCGGCAAACCATCGGTAATATCGCCATACTGAACATTTTTATCAAAAACCTGCCCCAGGCTGCTTTTGAGTATGGTACCTAAAATAGGTGTTTTTTGTATCCGCAACGTAGGCGACACATCAAAGTTTTTCCATTCGGGAGGTGCAGCCTGGCCGCAGCCATAATGTACGTAAATGTTTTCTTCTATGGGCATGTTTATGAGGGGATTTGCTGTTGCTATATTTAAAAGGGTAGCTTAAAATTTGCCGTTTTAAATATAGGCGATTTTGAATAAAAAAACAGCGGCTGTGGCAATATTGTAATGGTTACACTTGCTGGTTGTGAAAATTTGAAAATAATATTATTAGCTTAGCACAAACAAAACGTCCCCCCAATATGCTAAACAACCGCAATATACTGTGCATAAGCGGCACCGAATGGCATGGCAATTATATAAAAGCGGTTGTTGAACTGATGAAGGTTTTGTCGGCAAGCAACAAGATATTGTTTGTAGAAAACCCTTACACCTACAAAGATGCCCTTACCGGCGTAAAAGGAAAAAACAAGCTCGACTATGTGCAGGCTATTGGTTTAAAAACCCGTATCAGCACAATAAATACCGAAAATAGCGGCACTGTTTATATCCTTACCCCTCCCCTTGTTTTCCCGGTGAGCTTTTTGCCCGATGGTAAATTTTACCGGGCCATGCTTAACTACAACGGTTGGCTAATGCGCCGGGCCATACGCAAGGCGCTGAAACAGCTGAACATGAACCATGAGCTGATCAATTTCGTATCCTTCAACCCGGGAATGGGTGTAATGACGGGGCGGCGTTTTAATGAGAAAACCTTTATTTACCATTGCTACGATGAAGTAAAAGGGGCACACCCCTGGCTGAGCAAGCATGGCGTAAAGCTGGAGCAAAAGCTGATGAAAATGGTTGATGCTGTTATTGTTACCTCCAAGGGGTTGTTCAAAAGCAAATGCGACGAAACCCAACGCTGCTATGTGGTGAACAATGCAGTAAAAGCATCATTATTTCGCCAGGGCTTTAACCCCGATGTTACCCCCGGCAATAAGGTGGTGGGTTACGTAGGCAGTGTAGATGGCAGGCTTGATTACGATATACTGCAATACCTGTTTACCCAAATGCCCGATGCCACCTTCACTTTTGTAGGCCGAATAGTAAGCGAACGCGGCGAAGCCATATTAAAGAAATACAAAAACGTGAAGCTGGAGGGTGCTAAAGCACCTGAGCTGCTACCCGGCTACAGCAAAACATTTTCGGTAGGCATTATCCCTTTTATTAAGGATGATTTTACGCGTGGTATTTACCCCATGAAGATAAACGAATACCTTGCCGCCGGGCTGCCGGTTATTAGTACGGACTTTAGCGACCTCTCGGATTTTGAGGACGTGATAAAAATTGCCGATAATAAAGAGGATTTCCTGAAACACCTCACGGAAGAAATAAATACCGACACTACCGCCAAACGCGAAAGCCGCCTGGCCATAGCCGAAGGCAATACCTGGGGCAAACGCGCCGAAGAATTGAGCGAAGTAATAGAAACGGTGGAGCGCGAACTATATCCCGCAAAATAATTACCCGGCATGGATTTCGACCCCGAAAACCCAGTTGTAAAACTTTGCGCTGCCGGTATGGCTGCCGAAGCTGAAGGTAAGATAGAAGAGGCCAATACCCATTTTAAGCAAGCCTGGGAAATTGCCACTAACGATTTTGAACGCTTTACCGCTGCCCACTACTGCGCCCGCAACCAACCCGACCCGCTAATAAACCTGCAATGGAATCTTGATTCCTTAAAGTATGCTTTAGCAGCCAACCACGATTCGCTGAAAACGCACTACCCATCGCTATACCTCAACATAGGGAAATCGTACGAGAACCTTAGCGACCTTGCCGCCGCTGCCAACTATTACCAATTGGCTTTAGATAATGCACATTACCTACCCGATGGCGGTTACGGCAATATGCTGAAGGCGGGTATTATGGCTGGTTTACAGCGTACGGGTGTGACACCGTTTAAGCATGGAGTGTTAGATAGTTTAATTGCCAAGTGGTGCGAACGGAAGGACTTGCGGCCCTTATCGCTTGTACTGCCCGCTTATGTGCAATGCACTGGTACGGAGAGTGACATTAATAAACTAATATCGGCTTTGAGTTATTTGAGCGCTACGAGGTGCTTGGATGCGGAGGAGCAGGGAAGCGTTGATAAGGTTATTGCTGAGCTGGCCGCTTAACAAACTACGTCTATTTTCTATCCGGGCTTTTTCGTCATGTCATCTCGAACGAGCAGCGGGGCGGAAAGAGTGCAAGGGCGAGGAGAGAACTTGTACGGCTTGTATTAGTGGCTTTGCATATCGTCGAAGTTCTCTCCTCACGCTACTTCACAGCCCTACCCCGGTTCGTTCGAGATGACATGGTGGATAAATGGCTCTTGATCGGTGGAATCAGCGAAGCAAAAATCTGTGGAATCGGTGCTGCTAATAATACGTCACCCCATCAAATATCGAGCGGGTATAATATATCGGCACAAAAGGTTCTTCGCCTACGTAATCGCATGATACTTTGATGTTGCTGCAATACACATCACCAAATATGCTGGCAATCGAAGCATCCGCAGCATCGCGGCTGGTGGCGATCTTAACCAAACCGTTTAGCGGTATCAATCGGGTGGCATCGAACAGTACCCAATCACCGCCTAAATAGGCTTCAAAACAGGCGTGGAAATCGGGCGGGTTTAGCTGGTAGGCATAGCCGGTAAAATAACGCGCGGGGATGGTGAGCGCGCGGCAAAGAGCGATACCCAGGTGCGCAAAATCGCGGCACACGCCGGCTTGCTGGGTAACGGTATCGTAAGCGGATGTTTCCGAATCGGTAGAGCCGCTGAGGTATTCTACATGTTTATAGATCCAATCGGTAATGGCGAACACCTTCTCGAATGACGACTCGATATGCCCAAAGGTGTTAAATGCCAAACGGGATAGCTTGTCCGACTGGCAATAGCGGCTGGGATTAAGGTAAGGCAACACCGAAGCATCAAAGCTTGATACAGGCAGTTCCTGCACGTTGGAGTGATCTTTCACCTCGTAATAATTATCAACCAGCGCTTCATATTTAATTTTTACGAGCCCGGCTTCTTCGGTAACCAAACGCGCAAAACGGTTCTCACCGTTCATGGCATTTAGTTCTTCAATTTTTATAGGAGGCTCAATGGTGAGTTCTTCGTGCAGCACTTTTTGGTGTGCTGTTATTAGTGCATGTATGTTTAGTATTAAGGTGCTCGGCGCCTTTATATCATATTCTAATTCCGCCGATACTTTAAATTTCATATTGCTATTTGGGTAGTTTTTTAAATGCTTTATCCATCCACTCGCCCGGGATATGCTCCAGGGCATTTTTTAATTCCTCGGCCCATTGGGCAGATACATCTGCCATATCGCGCTGGGTATAACGCTGCTCTATCAGCTCAAACGAGCCTTTTTTATACAGCGCCACGTCTATCGGAAAATCGACATTGTTACTGCTCACCCGCGTACTATCGAACGAAAGAAAACCCGCTTTAAGCGCCAGTTTCATGTCCGAATCTTCGTCGATGGTGCGGTTCAATATCGCCTTTCCGTGCCCCGAGTTCCCAATTATTACAAAGGGCGCGCCAAGGCCCAGTTCTACCCAATTCCCTTCGGGATAAAGCAAAAAAAGTTTGTGTTCTTCGTCGTCTCGCAGTTGGCCACCTATGATGGTATTCAGGTCGAATTTAAAGCCATTCTTCTCCAGTGTGGCGCGGTCTTCTTCTGCCACACGGCGCACCTGTTGGCCAAATGCGTTAACGGCCTGGTAAAGTTTGCTGAACTCTTCGGTCTCCATCAATTCGTTAAAATACACAATAGCTTTATCGCGTACCGACCGCAGCCCGCTGGTCATGATGAACAGCGAGTGATGGTCTTTCTGAACGATGGATATCTTCTTTTTTACGGTGGTATCGGTACCGGTGGTAATGCGTGTATCAGCAATAGCCACCAGCCCCTCTTTTACCTTTATACCTAAACAGTAAGTCATATACAACAAATATACAGACGAGAGCGCCTATTGTTGTTGCTGCTGTTGCTGCTGGATTATCTCCATGTACCGCTCGTAACTATTGCGCGGAGCCGATTTGGTTTCAGCAACCGGGAACGACGCTACTTCAAAAAGTTCCTCTTCATCGGGCAGGTTATCGTCCTCCTGGTAACCTACCGATACCGATACTTCCAGCTTATGCCTTGCCGAACCTTTGTAAACACCTTTCACGGGCGAGCAATCGCTAAAGTTGCGGCCTACGGCCAGGCGCACGTGCATTTCGTTAGCCACGCAATTGTTGGTAGGGTCTAAACCCAACCAGCCATAACCGGGCAGGTATGCTTCGGCCCAGGCATGAGTAGCGCCTTCGCCGCGCATACCATCGCGGCGGGGGCAAATGTAACCGCTAACGTAGCGGGCGGGTATACCTACCAAACGCAGCATCACCATCAGCAAGTGGGCAAAATCCTGGCATACGCCCGATTTTATCTTCCATATCTCATCCAGCGTGGTTTCAACGGTGGTTACGCCTTTTATATACTCGAAGTTTTTATAAACGTATTCAGTAAACTTCAGCGCTGCCTGGTAAGGGGTATCATCTGTTTTGCGCTCGTTCTCTACAATGGGTGCCAGTTCGCTCAGGCCTTCAAAGTATTCCTGTTTCAGGAAATCGATGTAAGGGACGATGTATTTGATGCTGTCTAACTCGTTCCACTGTATGGCCGAAGCTATTTCATCGGTAGGCAATGGGCGGGGGTGTGTACTAACCGATACCTGCGAGTTTATTACCAACAGGTTGTGCGGCTCGCTGTATGTAAAACTGCCAACCTCGTTACCATAATAGTCTACATAGGTATCTATCTGCGGGTTGCCGGTTATCATGATATCCTGCTTCAAAACCTCCTGGTAAATATCCACTATGGGGTACAGGATTATTTTGTTGGCACTATCCCTAACGGGGGTATCGTAAGAGTACTTAGTGATGTGCTGTATCTTAAATTCGGGCATTTCTTCAATGTTTTAATTTGATGATCAGAAATTCTGAAAATGGATCACATAGGATCTCCTCTTCAGATCTGCCGATCATCTCATTTTCAAATTCAAATTAGGAGTTCGCAAAATAATATTCATTCAGCGAATTACCAATTTTATACAGGTCGTCTTTTATCAACGTTAAAAACTGGTGCAAGCCCTGGCTGGTAATGCTTTTTACCGAACTGTATTTGATATTGCTTTGCAGCTTGCCTATCTGGAAAGATATTTCGCGATAATCGTTCACATTGCTGTTGTTCTTCAACCTGTCGAAATAGCGCTGAATATTGTTTACCGAATAAATTACCGAGCGCGGAAAATCGTTATTCAAAATAACCTGCTCAATTACATTCTGCGCTTCCAAACCATCGCGGTAGGTTTTCAGGTAAAGCTCGTAGCCGCCTATAGATAACAGCAGGTGCTTCCAATAAGTAATATCGGTTAGCAGGGTTGGGTTGCTATCGGTAGGCTTGTATTTAATATCAAGAATATCTATCGATTGTATGGCACGCTCCAGGTATTTGCCAATGTTCATAAAGCTGCGGCCCTGGCCACGTTCCATGGTAATTTCGGCGGTGCCGTAGTAAAGCATTACCTGTTTTATGATCACATCCAGCACCGTAATAGGGTCTTCGCGCTGCAGTCGCATGTCCAACTTGGGGTCCTTCACGGTATGGTAATACTCGTTAAGGCATTGCCAAAGGTCTTTGGGGATATGCTCCTGCACGCTACGGGCATTCTCGCGCGCAAAGGTGATGATATTGAGGATGGAGTTCGGGTTGGTTTTGTCGGTAACCATATAGCGCAAAACGGCGCGGCTATCGTTACCCAAGCGTGCTTCCAGCTCCTCATCGTGGCCCGAAAAAATACGGATAACCGGCGACCAGGTGAACCCCTCGGTAGAATCCTGGGAGGAATTATAATTTATCTTCAGCATCCTCAAAATACCGTCGCTCCGCTCAATGTAACGGCTCAACCAATAAAAACTTGCTGCTACTCTACTTAACATATTTTCCTTATTTCGGATATCGAATTTTCGATATCGGATCTTCTTGTCTCTTGATTCTTTGCTCTTGACTCTAACTTAACACCCAGGTATCCTTACTACCACCACCCTGCGAACTGTTCACTACCAGCGAACCTTCGGTGAGGGCTACGCGGGTAAGGCCGCCCGGTACTATCTCAATACCATCCGGGCCGCAAAGGGCGTAGGGCCGTAAATCGATACGGCGGGGTTGCAATATACCGCCAATATAGCACGGCGCTGCCGAAAGGCTGATGGTTGGCTGCGCAATAAAATCACGCGGGGCCTTCAGTATCTCGCCTTTGTATTCTTCAATTTCTTCCTCGCTGGCCGCATGGCCCATTAGCATACCGTAACCGCCGCTGCCATTGGTTTTCTTTATCACCATTTTATTGATGTTTTTGAAAACATGTTCGCGCTCATCCGGGTCGCTCAGGCGGTGAGTAGGTACGTTTTTCAGGATGGGCTCCTCGTTAAGGTAATACCTTATCATATCAGGCACGTAAATATAAGTGGCCTTATCGTCGGCCACGCCGTTGCCTACGGCATTCACGATAGCAACGTTGCCTTTACGGTAAGCGCCCATCAGGCCGGCTACGCCAAGCACACTGTTAGGGTTAAATACCAGCGGGTCTAAATACTCATCATCTACACGGCGGTATATTACATCTATTTGCTGTAGGCCCGTGGTGGTTTTCATGTAAACCTTGTGGTTATTCACTACCAGGTCGCGGCCTTCTACCAGTTCAACACCCATTAAGCGGGCAAGCGTGGTATGCTCAAAATAGGCCGAGTTGTAAATACCCGGACTAAGCAGCACAATGGTAGGGTTGCTCATTTGCCTTGGCGAAAGCGACATGAGGTTTTTATACAGGATAGACGGATACTCGGTTACGCTGCGCACACCGCAATTGGGCAGCAGATCGGGGAAGAGGCGTTTGGTTATCTCGCGGTTCTCCAGCATATAGCTCACGCCCGATGGGGTGCGCAGGTTATCTTCCAGCACATAAAAGGTGCCGTCGTAATCGCGGATCAGGTCCACTCCGGCAATGTGTACGTACACGTCGTAAGGCACATTCAATTGGTACATTTCGCGCAGGAAATGCGGGCAGGAGTAGATAATATCAATAGGGACTATACCATCCTTAATGATGAACTGGTTATGGTAAATATCTTTAAGGAAAAGATTGAGTGCGTTTAGGCGCTGCTTAATGCCACGTTCTACAAATTCCCATTCGGACGCGGTTATGATACGCGGGATAATATCGAAAGGGAATATTTTTTCGATACCCTCGCCGCTGTTATACACGGTGAAGGTAATACCCTGCGTCATGAAAAGCCTTTTGGCCAATTCTTCTTTCCTGTTGAGGTCATCCGGCGATTCGTTAGCCAAATACTCAATTACTTTCTGATAATGCCCGCGAACGCCGTTGGTTTCGTTATACATTTCGTCCCATACGCCATTAATTGCATTGTATTTGTCAAAATGTTGCGATCTGTTCATAAAAACTCTCCCTTAATTGCCTAAACTGCGGCGCGAATGGTTTACAATTTGGTAATATTAATGAATAACCGCATCAAACCCGCAATTTTTTTGGTAAATTATGAAAAAATAAGCCTAATTAATACAAGTTTAATATTATAAAAATGTAAAAACATTAACAAGCTTTTGTTTTTGGCGAGGTTTTAATTATTAATTACAAATTTGGTATTTTGCAGGAACCAAAAACCATGCAAGACAGGTATCTTCCTTTTATAGCCGTCTTTATTTTAACAAGCGTGTTGCTGTGGGTAGCTACAATAGTTACCGACTGCACTTGCCACGGGCTTAACTACTACGCGCTTTCTTACGATATGTTTTCGGGAGCCGAGACCTTCGTGAGTTCGGCAGGTATTTTTATATTGGGGGTATTATTGTATTACGCTTTGCGGCGGTTGTTCAAGCCAAAACGATCAGTACTTAAATATACCTATTGGGCGCTGTTACCACTGGCTGTGTTTAACAACGCTATAGTAACAACCATTCACAATTTAAAAGTGGGAGGGATAGAGCGCTCTATCTGCAATAAAACACGCAACAACGATGGGACTGGTGGCGTGATATCAAAGGGACTTACCTTGAAAGAATACAGATACATCCAAAATTTGCAAGGCGAACTTCTGAACCTTCCGCGCTCTTCGAAAAATATCACCGTCCGCTTTTACGGGGGTGACTTTATTGGCGATTTTATATTGCAAGTAGATGCTATATGCCAAAAGCGTGAAATAATAAAAACAGGTAAAAATTGGCGCGTAAAAAGCACCAGCAAGAAGAATGACACCAAGCTGGTGGTTTATTCTGCTCCGGCGAAATAAAAAAGCCCGATGCTGTGTGCACCGGGCTTGTAAGGATATTTTGCTCAGCCTAAACCGACGGCCTATACCTCCTGGTTGGAGATGAAGGCAACTCCCCTGTTTTGGGCTTTGGCGTTTTTGCGGCGCCCTTCTTTACCTTTTTTCTTCGCCCCCACCAAATGTAAACACCGGTTATGGGCAGCGTTGCAGAAATAATGGCGGCGAAAAATGCCAGGAATTTACCGGGAAGCCCGAAGATAGCCCCAACGTGTATATCGTAATTCATTCGGCGCAAACGTGCTCCAAAACCCGCCTGTTCATAATCGCCTTTGAATGGGTCGTTACGGCGTTCGATGGGTTTTAGCGTATACTGGTCGAGTTCAAAACTATTGTCGCGGTAATATTTTCCCTCAACCATATATACGTTGGAGTAAATAGTGGCTTTATTATTCTCAGGTACCGATATGTAAACCCCGTAAGCAGTAGGATAATCGGCCTTGAATTTGTGCCACAATTTATCTACTGCTAAAATAGGCTGGTGTGCTTTATTGGCTTTAGTGGTATCGGAGAACACCTCTTTATACTCATCTATTATATTACCACCCGAGGTTGCCCAGTATAACGACTGCGACACCCAGTTAAGCCCCCAAACCATACCGGTTAATGCTATGCAAAGCAAAAACACCATTGCATAAAAGCCGAGGATGTTATGCAGGTCGTAATTCTTGCGTTTCCATTGGGTGCTATCCTTCCAGCGGAACCAGTAGCGTTGTTTGGCTGCGCTTTTATTTTTTGGCCACCATAAAACCAGTCCGCTTATAAGCAATATTACAAAACCGAGTGTAGCATAGTTTACAATAGGGCTGCCAATATTATACGGGAACCAAAGCGAACGGTGCCCCTGCAGCACAAAGCCAAAAAAATCAAAACTGCTTTGGGCAGGTGGCACCGCGTGCAATATTTTTCCGGTATACGGATCCAGAAACAGGTTGGCATTCTTTTTACCTACGGTGTATACGGCCTCAACCGCTTTTCCCTTCTGCTGAATAAAGTAGCTTAGTTTCGCGCCCCTGAAATAGTGCGCACCTATACGCTCCATTTGCAGGGGCGATATTTCGGGCTTTTTCTCTACAGCTACTTTACGCCATGGCTCGGCCATGTTGCTCAACTCTTCCTGGAAAACGTAGATAGCGCCGGTAATGCTTACAATGAATACAATTATGCCGGTTATGAAACCCAGCCATAAATGTATTTGCCCTATAACTTTCTTAGCGGTCATTTATCGGTGCTATTAAAAATTAAAGCCAAAGCTTAAACGGTAATTGATGGGTTCGCCGGCGGTGTACATCCAGTCGACATCCGAAATTTGGTAACCCGATGTTGCGTAATTTTTGTTGAAGAGGTTATAGACATTCAGGTTGATGAACATCTTTTTATAAGTATAACCTGCCGATGCTTCGAACAAGGTATAGTTTGGCAAATAGCCCGAGCCAAAACCTCCGCTTATTTGACCGCGGTACTGTCCGCCCGCGCCTAACGAGAAGCCTTTAATGGCGCCCTCGGTAAAGTTGTAGCGTGCGAAAATATTTGCCGTGTGGTTTACCGCACCATAGTTACGCGAACCAACCAGTAGCGGGTTATTATCTTTGGTAATACGGGCATTAGTGTATGCGTAGTTGGCAAACAGGTTGAGGTTTGGCAATATATTGCCGCTGATATCGAACTCCACACCATCACTTACCAGCTGGCCTGCTTGTATCTGGAAGTCGGGGTGCTCCGGGTCGGTAGTCAAGGCGTTGTTTTTTACAATGCGATAAACCGATGCACTGGCATTAAAGCCATCGAAAAGCTGGCCTTTAATACCTAACTCTTTGTTGTAACCCACCAATGGCTTAAATACCTACCCGCTAAAGCTGCGCCCGTTTTGGGGTACAAAAGCACCATCGTATAAACCGTAAACAGAAACGTCTTTAGTAATAAGGTAAGTTAAACCAAAGCGCGGTACCAGTTTATTGTCGGTTTGCTCAACCGGGTCGCTGTAGTTGGCCCAACTTACTGCATTGGTGTAGCGGGCAGCAAGTGTTACTATCAGTTTATCATAAAGCTTAATATGATCCTGCACGTAAAGCGCCTGGTAACGGGTGCCATACTGCGAATCGAAAGAATTAGCATCAAAATTGGTCAACGAATCGAGCGGGATATAGTATGTAGGGGCATTTAAAGCCAATGTAAAACGGCTATGGTCGCCGTAAGTATTGCCGCCGGTGCTGCGTACATCGGTATTACCATAATCAACACCTACTAAAACTTTGTGGTTTATTTTGCTGCCTGTGTTAAACTGGCCATCTAAAAATGCCTGAATAGTTGCCAATTTATTTTTCCAGCCGGTGTAGGCCGAATAACGGTAAATACTATCCTGTGTTGGCGATATGCCTTCGGTATACATCATGTAGCCACCCCATGGGCCATTGGCCATGCCACCCTGCACGTTTATGCGCCAGGTATCGTCCAGTTTGTGGCTTACCTGCAGGCGGTAGTAGTTATCTGCTGATTTAGTGCCGGGGATGTTAGGGTCTATCAGGCCCATCTTACTGGGGATGGCAAAGAACTTACCGTTAATGGTAGGTATGGTTTGCCCGTTGCTTACCGAGCGGCCATACATACGGTTGTATTCGGCAGTTACCGATGTTTTACTCGTACTTCAGTGCCAAAGCCACAAAATTCTTGTTGAATTTACCGAACTGGTAAAAATCATTCTGTTGCTGCAAACCGGCATTCAAACGGTAAGTAAGCGCGCCGTTGGCCGTAACCTCGCCGCCAAGGTCAACGTTGGTACGCATCATGTTGAAGCTACCCGTGCCAAAACCAAAGCTGGCAATGCGATCATGCGTAGGCTGTTTGGTGACAATGTTTACCAAGCCACCGGGTTCGGTATTGCTGATCATGAAGCCTGCGGGGCCTTTTACAAATTCTACACGCTCTATCATTGCGGCATCTGCTTCCTGGTTAAACCAGTAGCCGCTACCTACGCCATTGCGTAAAATGCTGCTGTAAACCTGCGTACCGCGCACATTGAACGAGATATCCTGCTTTGCACCACCGGCTATAATGCCGCTACTGGTACGCAAGATCTCTGATAACGATAGCGCACCAATACTCTTTATGGTTTGCTGCGAGGTTACTGTAATATTCTGCGGAGTTTCTATAAGTGGGGTATTTAACCTAAGTGATGGCGACACGGCTTTAACGGCTGTTGCGCGCTTGCTGGTAATAGTAACCTCGCTAAGCCCGGCCGAAGATGCAGTTAAAACGATGTTTATCTGCGCAGTAACGTCGGCATCTATAACAACGGCGGTATCTACCTTGTTGTAGCCAACTTTCGAAACTTGCAGGCGGTATTTGCCGGGGCGTATATTCTCGATCAGGAACGAGCCTTTCTCGTTAACCTTTGCACCTTGCCCTGTACCTCTTAACTGTACAGAAGCCATATCTACAGGCAATCCAAAATCAGACATTACGGTGCCCGATAGTGCGCCTTTTCCGTTTTGCGCAAAACCGGCAGAAGGCATTAATATTATACCGGCAATTAAAAACGTAAAGCATTTAATAAAAATTTGTAAGTGTTTGTTCATTGTATCTGAGGGGATTAAGTGCGGCGAAGATACAATTATTTATAATTGGTCTAAATAAAATTAAGAAAACTTTTGCGAATAACCCAACATGTGCCCTAATCGCCTTACAAAAATTTCATTAGACAACCGCCCGGCTTGAAACTATTGAAACGGCAGCTATAGAAAAACAAAAAGGCCGGCCCAAAATGAGCCAGCCTTTACTTAAAGCCGTTAAATAGCGGTTTATTTATATCTCTGCCAAATACTTATGCACAAAGCTAATCGCCATGGACCCCTCGCCAACGGCCGAAGCCACCCTATTCATGGCACCTGCGCGTACATCGCCTGCGGCAAAAATACCGGGTATGCTGGTTTCCAGCAGGTATGGGTCGCGGTTCCACTTCCATATCTTTTCAAAATCCTGGCAGCTGTTCAGGTCGCGGCCGGTTTCTACAAAGCCACGGTCGTTTTTAATAACGGCTTTACCCAGCCAATCGGTAAACGGTTTGGCACCAATAAATATATAAAGCGCATCGGCATCTACTTTTCTGCATTCGCCATTGTTGAGGTTTTTAATGGTTAAATGCTGTAAGCGGTTTTCGCCACGGGCCTCGGTAATTTCGCAGCAAGGTAGCAGCGTAATATTGTTCACGCCGTCTATCTGATCGATAAGGTATGCCGACATGGTGGCCGTTAGGTCCTCCTTACGGATGAGGATATAAACCTGTTTGGCAAATTTAGAAAGGTACATAGCGGCCTGCCCTGCCGAGTTACCGCCACCTACAATGTATACATTGGCATCTTTGCATGATGCAGCCTCCGTCATGGCGGCGCCGTAGTATATGCCTGCGCCGGTAAACTGGTCGATACCCGGCGTGGTTAGCTGGCGGTAATCAACACCGGTGGTTATTACTACCGATTTGGTGAGCACTTCTGTACCATCGTCCATCACCACGGTTTTATAGTTATCTTTCAGCTTAATTTCCTTTACCGATTGCGGCGACAGAAAATCGGTACCAAAACGGGTAGATTGTGTAATGGCTCTGCGCGTGAGGTCGGCACCGCTTAGGCCCGCCGGAAAACCGAGGTAGTTCTCTATCCGCGAACTGGTGCCCGCTTGCCCGCCCGGTACTTTACGCTCTATCAGCAAAGTCTTCAATCCTTCTGATGAACCATATACCGAAGCCGCTAAGCCCGCGGGCCCTGCGCCTATGATAACCACATCGTACAATTCGTTCTTGGCCGATTGGCTTAGGCCTATTTTGGCGGCTATATCACGTACCGATGGTGTTTTCAACAAAGCACCGTCGGCAAATATGATTGCGGGGAGGTCCTTTGCTTCCAGTTTATTAACCTCAGAAAGTTTTTTTGCTTCATCTGAATGGGCATCCAGCCATAAATACGGCACCAGGTATCCCGAGAGGAATTCCTTAATGTCGTGCGATTTTGGCGAGAACTGGTAGCCGATAACTTTTATACCCTTAAAATCGGGGCGGTAGTTGCCCTGCCAGTCTTCCAGCATATCGGTTATTACGGGATACAGTTTTTCCTCGGGTGGGTCCCATGGCTTGGTGAGGTAATAATCGAGCTTTACATCATTAATGGCTTTTATAGCCGCATCGGTATCAGCATAAGCAGTAAGCAATACGCGCTTGGCCTGCGGGAAAAACGTTAATGCCTTGCACAGGAAATCAACACCCTCCATTTCGGGCATGCGCTGGTCTGATACGAACATCGCCACTACTTCGCCTTTATTCTTTAGCTCCAGTAAACTGTCTAAAGCTTCTTTCACGGATGTGGTGCTCAGTATGCGGTAATCTTGCCGGTATTGGCTTTTTAAATCGCGCGTTATGGCCCGCAGTACCTGCGGGTCGTCGTCAATAGCAAATATGATAGGTTGGTCCATGTTTTTTGGTAGTGTTTAGTCGTCGTTTAAAGGGAAACAAATTTCAAACTCGGTATCCCCCGGTACCGAATGCACTTTCACGGTGCCGTTGTGCTGCCTGATGATGCGGCTCACCACATCAAGCCCCAGCCCGGTACCTTTGCCCATTTCCTTGGTTGTAAAAAACGGGTCGAATATCTGCGATTGCAGTTCTTCGGGTATGCCCGGCCCGTTATCTTTTATAATTACCTGCACAAACTGACGGTCTTTACGGGTGCGTATCTCCAGCGTGCCGCCGCCGTTAGGCTCCATGGCATCAATGGCATTATCAATCACGTTGGTCCAAACCTGGTTTAGTTCTCCCGCCATGGCTCTTACCTGCGGCAGTGTCAGGTCAAAATCTTCCACCAGTTTTACATTGCCCTTCTTCAGCTTGTAGTTAAGCATAGTAAGGGTATTGCGTATACCTGCGTGTATGTCCATCAATTGCTTATCGGTATCGCGGTCCATGTGGGTAAAGTTCTTCACCGATGTAACCAATTGAGAAATACGCTGCGCCGATTCTTTCACATCGTCTATCATTTTGGTGGCCAGCAGGTAATTGTTCACCCAGGCCAGTACAATTTCCAATTGCGGGGATGGCGTGCAGGCGTTCATGTGGTCGAGGTCGGCAGGCTTAAAATCAAAATCCACCAGGTTCTCGGCAAACTCCAGTTTTTTAATATCGTGGTCAAGCAACCAATCGGCAAGGGCATCCTCGTGGTCGGCCTTATCCATCATGCTCAGCACGGGACGGTCGGTTTGGTTGGCGCGGCTTACCAGTAATTCGTTCACCTTATCTACCTTTTCGGGCTTCATATTCAGCGATACGATAGCTTTGAACATGGCAGGCAGGTTTTTTATCTGCTTATCCAGCGATGATGCACCGCGACTGATAGCCGCAGCGGGATTATTCAATTCGTGCGCCAAACCGGCCGATAGCTTACCTAAGGCAAACATCTTTTCGTTTTGCTGCTGCAGCGATGTAAAATCGCGTACGCGGCTGGTCATGGTGTGTACCAGGGCCTCGGTGAGTTCGTAGTGTATTTTGGTGGCTTCTTTTATCTTATCAGCAGGCACGGTTAGCAAACGCACCCTTCTAACGCATTCGCCAAAGCCCGGCGTTTTTTTTGCGCGCGAGAATGGCAGGTAGCCCGTTATCCCCTGCTCGCGTATCACGGCTATTTCGCGGTACTTGCCACCTTGTGTAGCGCATATACGTATGCGCCCTTCGAGCAATACCGTGGTATATTTCACGGCATCGCCAAATTCAAATACGCGTTCGCCTTCTTCAAAAGTAACTACCTCGCCGGCATCTAAAAACCATTGCAGCTGGTCGTCTGGCACTTCGCTTAATACGGGGATGGCCTTTAGTTCTTCTAAAGTAACCTCAAGTTTTACGTCGTTCATGGCTCGGGTATATAAGGGCCGCCAGGTACACCCCATCCCCATTGGGGCATAGGTGCATCGTGCTGCAAAGGGTTATCAGTAAGGTTAGAATTTATTACAGCTATGCGGCTGCCCCACTCCAGGTAAGCAACCAGGGCAGACCGAAACTCGGGGTCATCGGCTACGCCCACCTCGTCGGCGCTTTCCAGCAGCAGGGTCATCCAACGTTGGCGTTGTGCTTCGGTTAGCAATTTTCCAATATGGTGCGATACCATTTTGGCGTGGCTGCCTTCATCGCCTTCTGTATAAAGCGGCGGTCCGCCGAATACCTCGCCGATAAAATGCGCCACGTGTTTGGTATGCGCGGCCGACATACTTTTGAACACCGGGTGCAGCAATTCGTCTTTCAAAACCTTATCGTAGAACACCCTGGTAAGGTTCTCCAGTGCATCATTGCCGCCCACCCAGTTGTACAGGGTTGGTACGTTTTTCATAGTTCATAAAATTAGTAATAAAAAACGCTTGGTTGCAAACTCGTACCTAACGGAAAATAATTGGCATGGCGGAATGGAAACTTAAATAGAGTATATTGTATTGCAAAAACATAGCGATGGGTTTAAAACCCATCGCTATGTAAACGGCACCGGCCGCGTCCAGCCCGTAAAATAGTCGCAATAACACCCTGTTATGGTGGCTTAGCGGCCGTATATTTGATAAACTGATATAAACCAAAACATTATGCAAAAGATAGCACCGTTTTTATGGTTCAACGGCAATGTGGATGAGGCCATTGAATATTACACTTCCGTGTTCAAAAACTCGAGTATTAAGAATGTGCGCCGCTTCCCCGGCGAAAGCCCGGATAAACAAGGGAAAGTATTCACGGCTACCTTTGAGTTGGAGGATGTGGAGTTTATGATACTTGACGGCGGGCCTATGTACAAGATAGATGGCCCGGCTATTTCATTTTTTGTGAAGTGTAAAGACCAGGCAGAGGTTGACGAGCTTTGGGATAAACTTGCCGAAGAAGGCACACCGATGAAGTGCGGCTGGATAACTGATAAATACGGCGTATCGTGGCAGATCATCCCCGATGTTTTGGGGCAGGTATTGGGTGGTGCCGATGCCGCCGGTGCGCAGCGAGCCATGCAGGCCATGTTGCAAATGGTAAAACTGGACGTTGCCGCTTTAGAGGCTGCTTATTACAATAAATAATACCCCATAGTTATGAGAACCCCTAAAAACGTTGAAGAATATTACAGTTGGTTTCCGCAAGAGGCGCAGGACGCCATGGATGATGTTAAACGAACCATTTATGAAGTGATGCCCGATGCAGAAGAAAGCATCAGCTACGCTATCCCTACCTATAAATACAAAGGGCTGCTGGCGCATTTTGCCGCTTACGAAAAACACATCGGGCTTTACCCCGGCTCGGAAGCCATTGTTGTTTTTGCTGAGGATATCGCCGCCAACAAATTCAAAAGCGCAAAAGGCTCTATTCAATTCCCGTTGAATAAACCCATGCCGCTGGACCTGGTGAGGAAGATAGTGGAGTACCGTCTACAGGAGAACTTAAAGGCGCCTAAAAAGTCTAAGTAACCAACGGTAAGCGTCGTTTATTCCCGAAAGCTATGAGTTTTTGCGGTAAATTATTAGTTACCACCACTTAAAGTAAAACAAAACGGGGCGATGTTTTTTCTTAGGTAAATCAATTAAAATGCCTAAGTGGTTAAAAATATCGTTAAAAGTGCTTGGCGCGCTCATTCTGCTGGTTGTATTGCTGGCGGTGGGTGCCACTATATATGTATCTAATAACAAGGAAAAAGTACTGGCGCAGGTCATTAAAAAACTCAACGAGAATTTAGATGGCTCGCTTACCGTTGGCGATATCCGCCCGTCGTTCTTCTCCAACTTCCCCGATGTATCACTATCGTTGAGGGATGTAGTTATCCGCGACAGGCAATTCCCTAAGCACCACCATACTTTACTCAATTCAAAAGAATTCAATGTATCGGTTAACGCTGCTGCTTTGCTGCGTGGTGTTATCAGCATCAACAATATCGATATAGATAATGCAGCTATCGACCTGTATACCGATAGCCTGGGCTACAGCAATACCTCGGTTTTCAAGAAAAGCAAAAAAGAGAAAGTAAAGGCTGAAGCGAACGAAAGCAATTCGTCTACCCAATTGAAGCGCTTTAGCCTGGCTAATGTAAACTTCACCATCGATAATCAAAAGGCGCACAAGTTGTTCAATTTCGCGGTGAGCCAGCTTGCCGGTAAAATGACTTATCCCGATACTGGCTGGCATGCCAATGTACACCTGAATGTGTTGGCTAAAAGCCTTGCGTTTAATACTAAACGTGGCAGTTTTATTAAAAACAGGCAGATAAATACCGATTTGGATGCCGGTTTTAATGAAGAAACGGGCAAAATATCCGTAAAGTCCAATAATTTCGATATCGGTGGCGATGTGTTCGGCTTAAATACCCTGTTTGTTACCGGCGAAGGCGATGATAGTTTTGCATTCCACCTCACTAACGAAAAGCTGTTGTGGCGAAGGGCATCGGCTTTGCTGGCTCCGAATATTCAGCGCGTGTTGAATAAGTTTAACTTAGATAAGCCTATTAATGTAAAAGCCATTATCTCGGGCAGTTTCGGTGGTGGCGACCCATACTTTAACGTTGCTGCCGGGGTTACCGATAATAAACTCACCATACCGGGTGCAGTTATTGATGATTGCAACTTTGATGCGGTTTTTACCAACGAGAATATAAAAGGAAAAGGCTTTAGCGATGCCAACTCAGTTATAAGGTTGAAGAAATTTAGTGGCAGCTACAGCCATTTACCTTTTAAGATAGATACGGGCAGCATTACCAACCTGGAGGTGCCTATTGCTACGGGTAACTTTAAAGCAAACTTTCCGGTTACCAACCTTAATTACCTGCTTACTGGTAATGTGGCCAAGTTTACCAAGGGGCAGGTGGCTATGGACCTGCGCTATAAAGCGGATGTTGTAAACCTGCAAATAAACAAACCGGCGGTACAGGGTACCATCGGGCTTAGCGGCGCCAATGTGCGTTATGTGCCACGCAACCTCAACCTAACCAACAGCTCTATTTTGCTTGATTTTAAAGGGAACGACCTGTTCCTGAAAAACATCAGGCTGCAAAGCGGGCAAAGCATTGTAAAGATGGAAGGCGCGGTAAAGAATTTTATGAACCTATATTACAGCGCGCCCGAAAAGATTTTGATAGACTGGCAAGTGAGCAGCCCGCAAATTTACCTGGGCGAGTTTTTGGGTTTCCTGGATAGTGCCAAGCCATCAAAAGCGCCGAGCAAACCATCCGGCAACAGCGCCGATATGGTTAAGCGCCTCGCCGAAGTACTAAACAGCGCAAAAGCGGATATGCACATGAAGATAAACGAATTGCATTACCGCAAATTTTTAGCGAAAGATGTTAAGTCCGACCTGCTGCTGTCTGAAGATGGTATTCGTATCAAGCAGCTGGCTTTAGCAACATCGGGCGGCTCGCTAAAACTAAACGGCAACCTGGTGCAGAAGGGCAAGGTGAACGATTTTATTATGCAAACCGACATCAAGGGCGTGAACGTGAGCCAGTTTTTTTATGCCTTCGATAACTTTGGTTTGGGCGACCTCACCAGCCAAAACCTGCGGGGCAATTTATCGGCACTTACCAGCACCACCGGCTCAGTTACCAATACCGGCGATATTGTAAAACACTCTATAAGGGGTAAAGTAAAGATCACGTTAAGCAACGGAGCTCTGCTCAACTTTAAGCCGATAAAAAGTGTGGGCAAGTTTGCCTTCCCTTTCCGCGATCTGGATAACATTACCTTATCTACCCTCAATGGCGATTTCGATATTATGGGCGATAAGATAACCATTAACCCCATGGAGATCAGTTCGAGCGTGTTGAATATGGATGTGGCCGGTGTTTACGGGCTAACTAACGGAACCGATATTGCTTTAGATGTCCCCCTGCGCAATCCCAAAAAGGACGAAGACATTACCGACCCCGAAGAATTGAAGAAGCGCCGCTTTAAAGGTATTGTATTACACATCCGTGCGCACGAAGAAGAAGGTAAATTGAAAATTGGCTGGAACAAAAACCATAAGTAATACAAGATACCGAACGGTATATTTCAGGGCTTTGTAAACGTTTTACTTCTAAGCAAATAAATACCATACCAATTGGTATATTTGTTTTATGGAAAGCAAATTATCCAAGGCCGAAAAGACCCGCCAATTCATTATTGAAACTACTGCCGATATCTTTAATACCAAAGGATATGCCGGCACCTCCATGTCGGATATTACGGATGCTACCCGCCTAACCAAGGGCAGCATATACGGCAACTTCGAAAATAAAGAGGATGTTGCCTTGGCTGTTTTTGAGCACAACTACAGCAAAGTGCGGCAGGTAATACGCGAACGCATAGCCCAAGCCACCACTTTTCACCAAAAATTGATGGTTTATGTGCAAGTTTACGACCATTTCACCCGCACAGCGCATTTCCCCCGCGGTGGTTGCCCTATTTTAAATACCTCAACAGAGGCTGATGATACCAACCCCCTGTTGAAAGAGCGTGCAGCCAAAGCCGTATTGGAATGGAAGCAAAACATACAAGATCTGATCAAGGAAGGCATAAATGCAAAGGAGTTTAAATTCGATGTGGACGACGAGCGCATAGCCCTTTCGCTTATTGCACTGATAGAAGGCGGCATTATGATAGCCAAGGTAACCGATAGCCAAAGCAACCTTAACCGCGTGATGAAGACCGCCGAACTACTGATCAAAATGATACGCGTGTAAAAATTTTGACATAAAATATACCAATTGGTATATTTTATTAAT
Source organism: Mucilaginibacter pedocola (assembly GCF_002013915.1). GTDB lineage: Bacteria > Bacteroidota > Bacteroidia > Sphingobacteriales > Sphingobacteriaceae > Mucilaginibacter > Mucilaginibacter pedocola. The sequence goes on along the minus strand of NZ_MBTF01000035.1, from coordinate 50,492 downwards.
TACTATTGCATCGCCATCGGGAAGCATCAAAACGCACGAAATAAAAAATACCGATTGGTATATTACCATGTCGCCACTAAAAAGACAACTACTTATCTTCACCGTTATCCTCGCTGCGGTTATGGAGCTTATAGATACATCGATAGTGAACGTTGCACTATCCTACATGAGCGGCAATTTGGGTTCTACACTCGAAGATACCTCTTGGGTTATCACCTCTTATGCCATTGCGAACGTTATTATTATCCCCATCACCAGCTTTTTGACTACTAAACTCGGGCGGCGGAATTATTATATCGGCTCCATCATCCTGTTCACCATTTGTTCGCTGATGTGCGGGCAGGCAAGCAACCTTTGGGTGTTGGTACTGTTCAGGTTTTTGCAGGGCTTGGGCGGTGGGGCACTGCTTTCGGTATCGCAGGCGGTGGTATTCGAGCTATTTCCTAAAGAAAAACAAGGCGTTGCAAGTGCGCTCTTCGGTATAGGCGTTTTTATTGGTCCTACCATCGGCCCTACATTAGGCGGGATTATCACTGAAGATATTTCCTGGCCATGGATATTCTATATTAATATCCCCATAGGCATAGCCGCTGCGGTATCATGCTACTACCTGCTCACCGAGCCGCCCATTAAAACCGAAGCAAAAAGCATCGACTGGACCGGCATAGCCCTGTTGGCCATTGGCGTAAGCACGCTGCAAACCGTATTAGAGCGCGGCGAAACCGAAGACTGGTTCGAAACCAATTACATCATCTGGTTTACCGTGATAGCCATTGTTGCCCTAACCGCATTTGTTTTGTGGGAGTTAAAAGTGCCTCACCCAGTGGTGAACCTGCGCGTACTCAAAAGTAAAACACTCAGCATCGCCGCCATTCTCACATTTGTTACCGGCATTGGTATGTTCACCTCGGTATTCCTTACACCGGTTATTGCACAACGGCTGCTGGGTTTCACACCATCGCAAACTGGATTGCTACTATTGCCCGGCGCAATACTGGCGATAGTAGGGCTCATGATATCGGGTAAACTCTTACAAAACGGCGTGCCTGCAGTAGCAATTATAGCGGTTGGCTTTTTATGCTTTATTTACTTTAACTGGCGCATGGCACAGATAACGCTCGAGTCGCCCGCTTCCGAAATTACCTATACGCTTATTTTTCGTGCATTGGGGCTGGCATTTTTAACCGTGCCATTAACCGCGTTGGCCATATCGTCGCTGGCGGCAAAGGATGTTCCGCAGGGAGCAGCACTTAATAACATGATGCGGCAGTTGGGCGGTTCGTTCGGCATATCGCTTATCAATACCTATTCGTTCCAGCGCACAGCCTCGCACCGTACCGACCTGCTTACCCACATTACCGAGGGTAATGCCTTGGTAACCGCCCGCCTGAACGGCTATGTGGCCAACTTCCAAAAACACGGCATAGGTTTATTAGATGCGAAAGCAAAAGCGATGAAACTGCTGGATATGGGCGTGGTAAAACAATCAACCCTGATGAGTTACCTGGATAGCTATATGCTGATAGGGCTGCTATTCGTGCTGGCACTACCGCTACTACTTTTTGTACTGAAAGCCAAAAAGCCGGTACCGGGCGTAATCATATCCGACCATTAATTAAAAACATATATACACAACATATAAAAAAAACACCATGAACATTAGTAATAAAACCATACTGATAACCGGTGGAGGCTCGGGTATCGGTTTCGAGATCGCAAAACAATTAAGCGCCAAAGGCAACAAGGTGATCATTACTGGCCGCAATGCCGACAGGTTGAAAGAGGCCGCCGCACAATTAGGCGATGTTGACACTTTCGCTTTTGATGTAACCAGTGCAGAAGACACCGATAAACTGGTTGCCTACCTTGCCGAAAAGCACCCGGCTTTAGATGTGCTCATCAACAATGCCGGGCAGGCTTTTTATTATAATCTGGCAACCGATGCCAATACCTACGAAAAAGCGAGCGCCGAAATGCTTACCAACTTTACTGCCATATTGCGCTTGACGGATAAACTGCTGCCCGGTTTAAAAGCCCGCCCTGAGGCTGCTATAGTGAATGTAAGTTCGATATTAGGTTTGGCTCCGCATTATACCATACCTACTTACTCGGCAAGTAAAGCGGCTTTGCATGCCTACACACAGTCGTTAAGGTATTCGTTGCTGAAGAACGACAGCACCGTGAAAGTATTTGAACTGATGCCGCCGTTGGTGAATACCGATTTTTCTAAAGAGATAGGCGGCGAGAACGGTATCCCGGCATCGCAGGTAGCTACGGAGCTGTTACAGGCTTTCGAAACCGATACTTACGAAGTACACGTTGGCGGTACTGCTGATTTCTATAAGGGCTTCTTCGCCAATGCCGAGGCCGCCTTTGCCCAGCTAAACAGCCGCGGCGAATAATTTTTCGTTTTAATTAGTTTTGAACGGGGTGTCCTGTTATGGGGTAGCCCGTTTTTTGTTCATTGTCATGCTGAGGCACGAAGCATCTATTAGCCACAAAGCATGTCGGACAATGCAATGGCTCCAACAGATCCTTCGCTCTCGCTCAGGATGACAAAAGGGAGACATTATTCCATCGGCAAAGCATCAAGATCAATAACCGGTGCGGGGCCGCCGCCTGTTCTTTTGAAATTTGTACTCAAGGGCACCAACTCATTAAAAAAGCCGCCGTTCTTTAAAAAGAACATGTTGCCATTGCTGCCGCCGGCATAGTCTTTTCGATAATTAGTTTTAGCGGTGGCATCGCCTGTGTAGAGGGCGCCGGTGCTTTCGTGCCAATTGTTGCTGCTGTCGCCCAGCCATTGGTTTTTAAAATTAGCCAACCGCACCTGGTTGCCGCTATCGGGTTCAAAATTCTCTAAAAAAGAGTATAAGCTGGTTAAATAGGTATCGGTTTGCGGGCGGCTGAAGCTGGCTACCAATAGCCACTTACCAGCTGCAACATCTTTAAACCAAGCCGTGAATGTTGTATGTTTCGTGGCTTTATCCGGTTCGGCACGCAGCAAAAAAGCGTAGGTTTTACCAGCCTGCCATGGGTACAGCATATAGCTTTGCCCGCCCGAGCCTTCGTCTCCAAATTCGCCGCCGTGTACGGTTGCGCCTTTTTTCAACAGTTTTACTTTCAGGCTGTCGGGGATGCTTTTAGGGTCGTCGGTATTAAAGGGGCTCCAAACCGAAAACAATATGCGCCGCTCGGTTGGTGAGTTTACCTGCATACCAAAATACCCGCCGCTAAAACCATCTGCCATAAAGTAAGAGCCTATTACGTCCATTTTCTCAGGTACGCTTATCTCATTATAAAACCATTTCACCTGTTTCTTAATGTCGCTCGGCACATCGTACCGCAAATGCACCGATGGCCCGCGCCTGCCAAAATGGTACGAGGAGCCAACCCGCACATAGGTGAATTGCTTAGCATCTTTGGCACCGGTAAGCAACAGATCGGACACTTGCGCGTAGGCTAAGCCGGTACGGCTAATACCCTTCAGACTAACTTTAACATGCCCGGCATCGGCTACGGTGATATTGCCGATGGCTATGGTATCAAACTCAGTGTTGCTGATATCTTTTGTGAAAACCGTTTTGCCTACGGTAATGCTTATCCGGCTTTTGCCCGATGGCACGCGCAGGCGTAAAGCCAGGCCCAATTGCTGCGCCGAAGGTACACGAAAATAAATATCGGCTGTTGATTTGGAGCTGGTCCACTGCATTAAGCCGTCGTCGGTTATCAACGCACTTCCGTTTACCCAGGCGTTGCCGCCGAGGGGGATAACTATAGGCTCATCCGCGGCAAACGCAACCGAACTTACTAAACAGGCAAAAAGGAATAACAGCTTTTTCATGAGGGCTAAAATTAGTTTATTCCCATTTGATCACAATGGTTTCCTCTGTATCAATACTGATATGGTTTCCGCCCGTTTTGCCACCTTTGTTGGCGAACAGTACCGTAGGTTCGGGCGCCGGCGAAGGCATCAGTAAACCCACATCCCTGCGCTCGCCCGATTTGTTGATGATGATGGTTATCGTACTGTTGCCGCTTTGCATGGTTTTCATTAACACACCCGGCTGCGGCGCATCGAACATGAAGGGGATCTTATTATCCTGATATTTCAAGGCATCTTTCAGGAATTGGTTAAGGGCGGTGTAATCGCCTTTTAACCGGGCGCCCAAGCCCGCCATGGTTGGCAGCCACCAGGTTTGCCCTTTGCCATAGCTGTTCGCCACTGCAAAAACAGTGTTGCCGTTTTGTGTTATTGGCTTTGCAGTTGTAGGGCTCAGCAGGCCTACCCATTGGTAGGCCTGCAATAAATGCCCGTCAACGTCTATGCCCTCCGGCTCGTCAATGGCTTTGTATTCCAATATATCGGCACCAAACAAATTGCGCAATGGCGAACCCAGCCGCATCGTACCCACGGCATTCTCGTCGTAATAGCCGGTTAGCCCGTCCGCTATCAGTTTGCCACCTTTTTGCACAAAGGCCTCCAGCAAAGGCCAGTATTGATGGGGAATTGATATTTGATGCGCCAGTAAAATTGCAATACCGGTGTAGTCATCGCGTGAAAGATCAAACTCGCTTATCTCTTTAAAATTCGCCTGCATGCCTGCTTCGGTCAATGCCTCAAAATAAGCGATTGCCGATTTCATCATCCCGCCTTCTCCGCGGCCTTCGTAAACTTTGCCGCCCATTTGCAATTTCTTTTCTACCCATAACGATTCGCGGGTGTAAAGGATATTGATGCCCGACTCAACTTCTTTGGCGTTTTCGAACAGGCTTATGTTATTGTTTAGCACTTCCGCAACCTCGGTAGCGGCGAGCAGCCTGTCGCTTGGCTCGTTCAGGTAATTGAGCATACCCCACTCGCCTGCTTCTATGCCCGACGAGCGCGGGTTGAGGCACCAGAAAATAGCGCCCTTGCTTTCGCTGCCAATGGCTATCCACAGCCATTGGCTAATTTCTTCGGCAGTTGGGCATAAGGCTAAAAAACCGCTGTAGGTATTGTTGCCGCCCTGAAGCTCCGTCATGAACCAGGGGATATCACCTGCACCCGAGCGGATGATTTCGCAATTGGCGGCAACGGCCAGTGCATACTGCGGCCGCGTAAAGTATTCGAAATGCCAGCTCGCATGTGCCGAACCGCCCAAGCTGGTGAGGAATTTACGCCAGTCGGTAAAGTTATATTCGCCCACATTTTTAAATATGGCGTGGTTGTTTACATGGATGATGCTGCCGCGGTGGTACTGGTGTATCTCATCCGTCAGCCATTGCAAAAACCAGGTATTGTAGTAAACCAGGAAACGTTCATCGGCAAAGTCGAAATGGTCGTAGCCGCCGCTGCTGTATTCGGCTTCAGGCAAGCTGTCTTTCCATTCTTTAAATTTAGCTTCCGCCAGTGGTCCGGCAGGGAATTGCCCCAACCCGGGTTCGTTTACCGGCACCCAACCGTAACACGATTTGAATCGACTGAAATGAGAAACCACATGTTTGGTGTAATTGGCTATCGACTGTAAATGCGCTTCATCATCCGGGAACTTCAGTCCGCCCAGATCGGTAAATGCTGTGGCCGGGAACAAATTGCCATAAACCTTTATGCCGTACTTTTCTGCAGCACGGTATGCGGTATCAAACAAGGTAAAATCCCAACTGCCGTCGGGCTGGTGCATATAGGTTTCGAATAATCGTATGCGCGTCACCTGCATGCCCGCCTCTTTCAGCCGTAAAAACCAGGTATCTATTTCTTCAGGCCTTTGCCCGGGTTCTATAAATACTTCCGCGCCCAGCATTATCGGTGTGGCTTCCTGTTTTGATGAATACTGCATTTATAAACAACCCCCGCCATAAAAAATGGTTTGGAGATCCGCTGTACGCTACTCATTCGGGCTATTTTTAATAACTTGCTGCAAATAAAAACCCATGCTATCCTGCCCGCCTAAAACCTGTCGCCCCTTCACTTTCCTTGCAGTGCTCATGTTTTTCAGCCTGAACACAAAGGCACAAATCAAATTAGCGCCTCAACCCGTGGCGCTTAAAAACGGCGTGAATATGAAGCTTAACATCCCCGCAGGGTACCATATTTCGGTTGCGGCAGAAGGTATGCGCCGCTTGCGTTTTTTGGCCAAAAGCCCAGATGGGCGTTTGTTTTGTACCGATATGCACAGCCTTGCCGATAACCAACGCGGGCGCATTTATATTTTTGATAATTGGGATAACACTACAAAGCAGTTCAGGAAAACAACGCTTTTTGCCGATAAACTGCATAACCCTAACCAAGTGATGTTCTACACCGATAAAGGCATCAACTACATCTATATTGCCGAAACGGATAAACTTTCGCGCTACCCATACTACTCCGGCGATACTACACTTACCGGGCAACAGCAAATATTGGCCACCTTCCCGGCACAAGGGCTTAGCTACAAGTATGGCGGCTGGCACCTTACCCGCAGCCTTGCGCAGCATAACGGCAAAATATATGTAAGCGTGGGCAGCAGTTGCAATGCCTGTATAGAAAAGGAAGCTATCCGCGCCACCATTATAGAAATGAACCCCGACGGCAGCGCACAAAAAACTTTTGCCACCGGGGTGCGCAATTCGGTAGCTATAAAATGGGTGAAAGATCGCCTTTGGGGTACCATGATGAGCCGTGACCTGATGAAGCCTGATAACCCCGAGGATATGTTTGGCATTATGGAACAGGGCAAAAATTATGGCTGGCCCTTTTACGCACAAAACGGGCAAAAAATTTACCCCGATAAGCAAATGATGGATTCGGCAAGGCTGCAAAACATAACCGTGCCGCCGAAGCCGCCACTTGCTTTTTGTGGTTTTAAACCACATTCGGCACCATTGGGCTTCGACTGGTTCAGCAACTTCAGCGACCCGCAACTGACCAACAACTTCCTTGTTGCCCTGCATGGCTCTACCAGCGTTTGGCGGCAGCGGGGCAATGCGGTGGTAATGATAACCGGGCGGGATAAATACGTCGACGTGATATCAGGCTTCCAAACCGGCAAAAACAAAGCCGACCGCCTTGGCCGCCCATGCGATGTGATGATGAACGATGCCAACTCGTTTTTTGTGACGGATGATAAGAATGGAGCGCTTTATTATGTATGGAAGTAGCTGAGGACTTAAACTGTTATTGTAGCGGAATCATTAAATGTATGATGTTCGCCTGCATCGATGTAACCCAACTGGTTAGTTAGCATTGTTGTACTACCGATGTTAAATGGTGGTATGTTACGATGGTGATGCCCAAATATCCAGTAGTCGGGAGCTGTTGTCTCGATAAGTCCATCGAGGTTGCTTGCAAATGCCTGGTTCAAGGCACTGCCCAAATACTCAGGAGGATAGTTACGAAAGGTTGGCACATGATGCGTTACAACAACCCGCTTTTTAGGAGTGGACCTGCTTAATTCACCATCTAAAAACTTAGCGGCCCTGGTGTGTAATTCATTATAGGCTAATGTATCAAACCGCTTCCCGCTATTTGTGATCTGATAAAAGTCGTTCATTCCTCTCTCAATCTGCCAGGCCATATTCGGTTGGATGGAAGACCAGAGCGTACTGAATATTAGTTGAACATTTTCTTCTTCTATCACTGTATTATTCATAAGAGTAACGTTCGGGCGTATTTTTTCTGTGAACGGGCCTACTCTGCTTTCAAGGTCGCCATGATAGTATTCGTGATTTCCCGGCACCCAATAAGTTTCGCGGAAATTATCGCTTACATAATTAAAAAAAGAATTGCTATGGTTGATAGAATTTAATGCTACAATATCGCCGGCCAATATCAGCACCTCACCAATAGGCAATAGAGGATTACCATCAACAAACTCCCGGTTCGAAAAGAATTCTAAATGCAGATCTGAGCAGTATTGAATCACCATTGGCCAAAGGTAACGCGTAATGCCAGTATTTACTATCTAAATTGACTAAGGCAAACAACCATGTAACAAGCTCTTTTCTTTTCGGTCAAATTATTATCTTTGGTTTGAAAGAAACCTTATCCATGTTGTATAAACCGGGACTACATATTTTAGCCGAATTTTCTGTGGACGATGTGTCGTGCCTTTCTGCATCGGCTCCTTGCAAGCTTTTTTTTAACGAACTTGTTACCGAACATTCATTGGAGAAAGTGGGTGAGGTTTACCACGATTTTGATGGCGCAGGCTTCACCGCAGTGATTTGCCTGACCGAATCGCACCTGTCGATACACACCTGGCCCGAATTTAACCTGGCTACTTTTGATATCTTCTTATCTAACTATCAAAAAGATAATTCGGAAAAAGTAAAGGCCATTTATGCCCGTGTGCTGGAATTTTTCAAGGGTACCGAAATTAAAAAAACCGAATTGGTAAGGTAGTATGGCTACAACAAATTTAAAAGCTTTCCCTTATTCGGAAGATTTCAACTGCCCGAAGTGCCATACCCCTATTACACTTTACGACCCTGAAGGCAGCGAGTTTTGCGTTTGTACTTCTTGTACCTCTTTCCTGCGGTTCATAGCAAGCGAAACTGCGGTAGTACAAAAACAAGCGCCAAGGCCTACCGAAAAACCTGTACTTAAATTGGGCAGCGTTGGCTTATTCAGAGGGTACCAGTTCAAAGTAATAGCTTTTGTAGAAAAAAAAGAGCAGGGCAATCCCTACGCCTGGCGCGAATACATCCTTTACAATTACGAGAAAGGTTACGCTAACTTTGCCGAATACGATGGGCACTGGAACTTTGTAGCCGGTAAAGACTTTTTTCCCGAGCTGGATGAACTGAAAGACAAAGGCTGGAACTTTATCAACTACCAGGAGAACGAATACACGCTGTTTAATAAATACACCGCGGTAACCACCGCACTTGTGGGCGAGTTTGATTGGGATATATTATTTGAGAAGCCAAAAACCAGCGAGTTTATTGCCCCGCCGCAAATACTCTATAAAGAGCATGTGCCCAACTACAGCCGGGCGCAGTTTTACCTGGGCCGGTATGCCGAGCCCGAAGAAATTGCCGATGCTTTTAAAATAGATGTAAATACCTTTCCCGAACGGGTAGGCATTGGGGCCAACCAACCCTCGGCTGCAGCAAAACGCTGGTTCGCTATCAATAAATTTTTCCCGGTAATTATTATCCTGCTTGCGGCAATAGGTTTTGCGGCCTCTTATATTTCGCCGAAGGTGCCCTTGCTTGAAACTACCCATGTCATGGAGCGCGATACTACCAAGGCCGACGAGTTTAAGCCCTTTATAACGCCATCGTTCGAACTAACAAAGCAATCGGCATTAGATTTTAAGATAAATGCCGATGTTGACAATAACTGGGCGGAAGCCACTGTAGTGCTGGTAAACGAAAAGGATAACCAAAGCTGGGAAGTGACCGAAAGTATAGAGTACTACCATGGTTACGAAGACGGTGAAAGCTGGTCGGAAGGTTCCCAGCAAACAGATGTGTTGCTTTCGGCCATCCCGGCAGGTAAATACCACTTGAATGTTTACCCGGCGGCAGGAGCGCCTCCGGCTCCTGTAACAGTTCCTGCAACCACATCCTTTAGCGCGGACAGTGCCGTTGTTGCTAACACAGGTGGTAGTACAGCAAGTTATGCTGCGGGGCCAGCACTACACATCAGCGCTACCGCCAATCCAATTATCTGGAAAAACTTTTTTGTTAGTTTATTACTGCTTTGCATCTACCCTGCCTTTGCCTGGTACCGCATGCGCGCCTATGAAAAGAAACGCTGGATGAACAGCGATTATTCACCTTACGAAGACGACGAATAATGAAGAGTTTAAACAACGGCAAATACTACCTCATCTTCGCTATAGCAATATTGGGTTACTACGCCTACACGGCGGTAAATGGTATAGCATTTTGGGAAAGCAGCAGCGTAACCCGCAATACCGAATACAACAGCAGCAGCCATACCAGGGGCGTACACACATTTTATCATAAATAAAACCTTTATACCATGAGCTTACACGACTTAATAAATTACAAGTACATCATCGCATCGGTGCTGTACTCGGTTATCGGTATCTTAATTTTAATGATATCGTATTGGATAGTAGAGAAAATTACGCCCGAGAACCTGTGGAAGGAAATTGTACAGAAGAATAACATCGCCCTGGCCATCGTATGCGCCTCGTTCATGATAGCGGTTGCTATGATCGTAAGCTCGGCCATACACGGTTAATAGCTTATGAACAAAAAACTGCATGCCCTGCTGCTGCTATCGGTGTTTGTGGTGGCCACCTGCGGGCTTATTTACGAACTGATAGCCGGTACGCTGGCCAGCTACCTGCTGGGCGATTCGGTAACCCAGTTCTCCACCATCATTGGCGCCTACCTGTTCTCGATGGGTATTGGCTCCTGGATATCAAAATACTTCGATAAAAATATCATCTCCTGGTTCATCCAGTTAGAGTTGCTGGTAGGCCTGGTTGGCGGCACCAGTTCAACCATCCTGTTTTTGGTGTTCGAGAGTGCTGCATCGTTCCGCATCATCCTATATAGCCTGGTAGGCCTAACCGGTATTTTGGTGGGTTTGGAGATACCCCTGCTGATGCGGATATTGAAAGACCGCTACGAATTTAAGGATCTGGTGTCGAACATCTTCACCTTCGACTATATCGGCGCGCTGCTTGCCTCCATTATATTCCCGCTGCTGCTTATCCCCTACCTCGGGCTGGTGAAAACATCATACATGGTGGGTATGCTTAATGTGGCAGTGGCGCTTATTGTGTGCTTCAACTTCCGTAAAGAAATTAAAGCCGTTGCCTACCTTCAAACCAGCGGCATTATTTGCATACTGCTGCTTTTGGCAGGTTTTGTTTATGCTAATGCCATCACCAATTTCTCAGAATCGCTTACCTATAACGAAACCATCATCTATTCAAAAAGTACGCCTTACCAGCGCATCATCCTTACTAAAAAAGGCAAAGTGCTGCGCCTGTTCCTGAATGGCAACCTACAATTTAGTTCAGACGATGAATACCGCTACCACGAGGCCTTGGTGCACCCCGGCCTACAGGCTTTGCCCAACGCGCAAAACGTATTGGTAATGGGCGGTGGCGATGGGCTGGCCGTGCGCGAGATATTGAAATACCCAAACATCAAAAGTGTAACACTGGTAGACCTGGATAAGGGGATGACGGGGCTATTCAAATCGAACCCCGCTTTGCTGGCACTGAATAAAAACTCATTGCTATCGCCCAAGGTTAAAGTGGTAAATGCCGATGCCTTTAGTTGGCTGCGGGCCGATAAACAGAAATTCGATTTTATGGTGATAGATTTCCCCGACCCCTCCAATTATTCGGTAGGGAAACTTTATACCAATTCTTTTTACAAACTGGCAAAAGGCGCGCTGGCGCCCGGCGGTATTATGGTGGTGCAGTCAACATCGCCCTATGTTGCCCCGAAATCGTTTTGGACGGTTGATACCACCCTGCGCTCGGTAGGGCTACGTACCATACCTTATCATAATAATGTACCATCCTTTGGCGAATGGGGCTATATTATGGCCACCGAAAACCCTAGCTATAAAAAGCCCGACCATTTTGTACCGGAGCTGCGCTTTATTACCAAAGAAAGCCTCGACTTAATGTTTTACTTTCCCAAGGATATGGCCAAGGTAAAAACGGATGTGAACAAGCTTAACAACCAGGTGCTGGTAAAATATTTCGAGGATGAGTGGTCGACGGTTTTATAATGGCGGCTTTGTTAAAGGCATTGGGCGGCGCTCGTTTTTGTTGAAGGCCGGGCTGGTTACCGGGGGCATATTCCTGAGCGGTTGCCTGCGGAAGATAAAACCCAACACCACCTATAAGAATATCAGCGGCAGCATTAAAGGACCAAATGCCAAGGCAGGGCATATCCTGCGCGATAAACTGCCCCTCCCGGCACCTGCAACTACACGGAAAGTAAAAACACTCATCGTTGGCGGCGGCATATCGGGGCTTTCGGCAGCCTGGCATCTGCAAAAACAGGGCTATAATGATTTTGAACTGTTGGAACTGGAGAACCACACGGGCGGTAACGCGCACTATGGCAGCAATAGCACTTCGGCATACCCTTTGGGCGCGCATTATGTAACTATTGCCAACAACGAGGACACGCCGCTTATTAACTTTTACCGCGAATGCGGCATAATCACAGGCTTTGAAAATGGCCTGCCCGTTTACAATGAATATTACCTCTGCTTCGACCCCGAAGAGCGCCTGCTAATAAACGGGCAGTGGCAGGAAGGGCTGGTGCCCGATTTTGGCTTGCCAGCGGCCGACAAAGCGCAGGTAAAGAAGTTTTTTGTGCTAATAGAGGAACTAAAGAAAGCCAAAGGCAACGATGGCAAACACGCCTTCGATATCCCGCTGGACAATAGCAGTGCCGACGAAAAATACCGCTCATTAGATAAAATAAGCTTTGCCGAATACTTGAAACAGCAGGGTTTTCATTCGGCCTACCTGCTATGGTATTTGAACTATTGCTGTAAGGACGATTACGGGCAACAGATACAAAAGGTATCTGCCTGGGCGGGGCTGCACTATTTTGCATCGCGCCGTGGCAAAGCCGCCAATGCCGAACCCAATGCCGTACTAACCTGGCCCGAGGGTAATGGCTGGCTGACCAAGCAACTGGCAGCGTCCGTAGCCCCACGCATTATTAAAAACAACATCTGCTACAGCCTGAGCCATCAATCCGATGGCAAGCTTGCCGTACAGGTTTATGATATCGCTAAAGGCACGTCGGCTACCATCATCGCCGATAATGTTATTATGGCCACGCCTCAATTCGTCAACAAAAAAATCCTGAAAGATGTTAACAGAGGCGTTAATTATGATGCCATGCATTACTCGCCCTGGTTCATAGCCAATATTACTGTGAAGGGGCTACCACAAAGTAAAGGTGCCGGCTTATGCTGGGATAATGTGGCCTACAACACGCCTTCGGTAGGGTATGTAAACGCAGGGCAGCAAGCCATCAGCATGACCAATGGTAAACGAGTGCTTACCTGGTATTTGCCGCTATGCGATCACGAACCACGTGTGGCACGGCTGGCAGCTTATACGCGTACTTACGAGCAATGGCTGGATATGATGATGCCCGAGTTGGAGTTTATGCACCCCGGCATTAGCGATTTTATTGAACACGTGGAATGCTGGATATGGGGGCACGGCATGATATCACCCGCCGTAAACTATATTTGGGGGGCCGACAGGCAGGCAGCAAAGCAGCCCATAAATAATAACCTGTTTTTTGCCCATACCGATCTGAGCGGGATATCTATTTTCGAAGAGGCATTTCACCAGGGACTACGTGCCGCCGAACAAGTTTTAGCGTATAATGGAAAACACGCAAACGCATAAACAGCCATGGCTGCACTCGGCCATTACCGATGGGGTGTTTATCCTGTCGCCGCCTTTTATTGCGTTGTTGCTGGTGGTTTGTTTGCCGGCGCAGTTTCAAACCAATGCCGCCATGCCTGCTTACTATTGGTTGTTCTTGGTTGTTTTTATTGATGTTGCCCACGTTTACAGCACCCTGTACCGTACTTATTTTATTGCCGGGGCCTATAAGCACGATGCTTTTTTAGTTACCGTCCCCTTGGCTTGTTACATTGCAGGCGTTTTACTGTACAGTTACAACGGTATGTTGTTTTGGCGGATACTGGCTTACCTGGCCGTTTTTCATTTTATAAGGCAACAGTACGGCTTTATGCGGCTGTATTCACGTTATGAGGATAGCCCCAAATGGTACAGGCGAATAGACAATATTGCCATATACACCGCCACTATTTACCCATTGTTTTACTGGCATTTTGCGGGCGGGCGCAATTTTAGCTGGTTTGTTGAGGGGGATATCCTTACCCATCCTTCACCGCTATTGTTAGTTACTGGGATGGTAGCTTATCTTGCCATCATTGTCATTTATGTCATTAAGGAATGCATGTTCGTTTATCGAACCCAAACATTTAACCTGCCGCGAAATCTGCTTATCACCGGCACCTTTTTATCATGGTACTTCGGCATCGTATATTTTAACGGCGACCTGGCCTTTACCACCCTCAACGTGGTATCGCATGGTATACCTTATATGGCGCTTATTTGGGTTTTCGAGCAAAAAAGGTATCAGCAAGGCAAAGTTAAAAAGAGCACCATCCTTAAACTCAGCTTCGGGCACTACGGCGTTATAGTTTTCATTGTGTTATTGGCAGCGTTGGCCTATTTGGAAGAGGGTGTATGGGACGGAATGGTTTGGCGCGAACACGGCAGTGTGTTTAGTATGTTCTCGGCACTGCCGCGTATAACCGGCGAACAGGCACTTACTTTCCTGGTGCCATTGCTTGCGCTGCCGCAGTCTACCCATTACGTATTGGACGGTTTTATCTGGAAGATAAAGAATAAGGACTGAATACGCAGTGTTGAGTTTGGTGTTTTTTTGCGGGGCAGGCTAACATTTAAAATCCCCTAAAAGCAAGAAATCCCTCAGATTTTCATCTGAGGGATTTCCTTAATTTACTCTGCGGAATGGACGGGACTCGAACCCGCGACCCCATGCGTGACAGGCATGTATTCTAACCAGCTGAACTACCACTCCGTTTGGGATTGCAAATATACGCACCTTCTTTCTTTATCCAAATAAATTTTAAAAAAATATCGCACCCTTTACTTTAAGCCCTTATTTACAGCAGAATAACTTTATTTAAGGGTTACGAACGTCCGGATATTTAAAGGCATTTGTTCAATATGTATCAATACAATGGTAAAAATGTATCATTAACAGCTAAAATTTGCTAAACCGCTATATATAGCGTAATATTAGCACTCCAATTACGCAAACTATAAAAATTTAACTGAGCAGATAAATGAATACTCTTTCTATGGCCGATAAGGTCGTTTTTGCCATCTACTTCGTGATCGTTTCGGCTTACGGTTACTGGATCTACAAACGCAAGCACAATGCCGATGCTACTTCAAAAGATTATTTCCTGGCAGAAGGCTCCCTTACCTGGTGGGCCATTGGTGCATCACTCATCGCATCTAATATCTCTGCCGAGCAATTCATCGGTACCAGCGGTTCGGCGTTTAAAATGGGCTTGGCCATTTCTACCTACGAGTGGATGGCCGCAGCTACCCTTATCATTGTAGCAGTATTTTTTATCCCTATCTATCTCAAGAACAAAATTTTTACCATGCCGCAGTTCCTTCATCAGCGGTATAATGGCACGGTGGCCATGGTTATGGCTATATTTTGGTTGCTGCTGTATATTGTGGTGAACCTGATGTCGATACTCTACCTTGGCGCTCTGGCCATCAGCGGTATCTCGGGCATCAACATCATCGTATGTATATTGGGACTGGCAGTTTTTGCAGTGGTAATTACACTGGGCGGCATGAAGGTTATTGGTTATACCGACGTTATACAGGTATTTGTACTGATACTGGGCGGTTTGGCAGCAACCTACTATGGATTGGGCGAGCTTACTAAAGATGCCCCCGACCACTCGATACTTGCCGGCCTTAAAACACTGCATACCGAAGCGAGCGACCACTTCCACATGATATTTAAAAAGGATAACCCTAACTATATGGACCTGCCGGGCCTTTCGGTACTGATAGGTGGTATGTGGATAGTTAACCTTAACTACTGGGGCTGTAACCAATACATCACTCAGCGTGCATTAGGTGCCAACTTAAAAACTGCCCGTGGCGGTATTTTATTCGCGGCGTTCCTTAAATTGTTGATGCCGGTAATTGTGGTACTGCCGGGTATTGCTGCTTACGTTTTGCACCAACGCGGTATGTTCCAGCAGGAGATGTTAAGCTCAAAAGGCGTTATCGACTATAATAAAGCCTACCCTACCCTACTTTCGTTATTGCCTACCGGCCTAAAAGGTTTGTCGTTCGCGGCTTTAACGGCTGCTATTGTAGCCTCGCTTGCCGGTAAAGCAAATAGTATAGCTACTATATTCACTTTAGATATTTACAAGAAAGCTATTGAACCGGCCGCTACCGATAAAAAACTGGTATCGCTGGGTAAATGGTCTGTTGTGGTAGCTATGGGCTTGGGCGTTGTAATGTCGTTAGTAATTGGCGAGCAGCTGATGGGCGAAGGCAAGCAAGGCTTCCAGTACATACAAGAGTATACGGGCTTTGTATCGCCGGGTATATTTGCCATGTTCATTTTAGGCTTCTTCTGGAAGAAAGCCACTTCAAACGCAGCTTTGTTTGCTACAATAGGCGGCTTTGTATTCTCGGTGTTCTTTAAATTCCTTCCGCAATTTGCCAACCTTTCTTTCTTAGCACCAATGGGCTTCTCTAAAGATAATGGCGCAGGCGTTTACGAAATTCCGTTCATCGATAGGATGGGCTTTGTATTTGCGCTTTGCGTTATAGGTATGTATATCATCTCTAAAATAGACCAGGCCAAAGGCGTTGTTGCCAACGGGCTGGAGATAGATTCATCAATGTTTAAAACTAATCGCGCATTCACCGCCGGCGCCCTATTGGTCTGCGGTATAATTGTAGCGCTTTACTCTTTCTTTTGGTAAGAGATAAAAACTTGTCATAAAAAAGACCGCTCCTCAAATTGAGGAGCGGTCTTTTTTATTCAATTATAGCCTTTATTAGTGGCCGTGACGGCGATCCTGGCGTGCATCCTTACGGTCTTTACGCAAGTCTTTACGGTCTTGCCTAACTTCTCTTCTGTCCTGGCGCACTTCACGTTTATCCTGGCGTATTTCGCGGCGGTCGCCGTTCCAATGGTTGGCATACCTAGCATCACGGCTATCGCGGATGATAGTTTGGCTTGTACGGCCTCTGTAACCTGCGTATTTTGCACGATATACTTCGTTGCGTACCCATGGGGTGCGCTCGTTCACCACTACCTTATAGCCTTTGTAAACATCGTAGTTACGGTATCTGGCGGGTAACGATGCGCGGTGTACCCAAACATTGTTTTCTACATAAACATACTGATGGGCGGGGATATCGTAATAAGCATCGATATCGGGCATGTAGTAATAGTCGGCGTGGTCGTAACCTACGGGTCCCCACTCTGGCTGGCTACCAATGTTTATGCTTAAACTTATTTGTGCTTTAGCAGCCTGGAATGACAAGGCGCTTAAGAATATTGCAGTTGTTAAAATTATCTTTTTCATGGTCTTGTTTGTTATTGTTTTGCAGGTATGACAAACAAACCGACCCGAGGGTTTAAATGAATTGAGGAGTATAACGGGGATGTTACAAGAGCCGGGCACCGCGGACTGGGCAAACATTAACTCACTAATTTGTCCAGTTCTCGGTTTTGCCGTTATCTTCTACCCATATCTCCAAATAAACATCTTCGGCAATTGGCTTGCCTTTGTCTTTTATAATATCAAACTGCAATTTTCGCAAAGCATCAAATATCAGCTTTCTGCAACCTTCGTTTTCGCTCACTTCATCCCTATTTTCACCTGCCAACGCAACTTTAGAGACATTCCCCGCCGGGCCAATTGTGATTACATATTCGTCAGAACAATCGCAATCGGGCAATTTCCTCCATTTTATCTTTTTCACCTTTTTAAAAAGGATATCTGAAAGTTTTACTCCATACTCCCTTTTTATACCGTGTGGGGCGTTTACATAGTTTAAAACATCTTCAGTGTTAGATAACTTTCCGCCAGAGATAGTTATTATACGCTCCTTTTCAAATATCCTATAGAAAACGCCGTCCCATCTTACCAATTTACTATTCAACGGGAAATTGATATCGCCTGTAAACCAATTAATAAAAACCTTTCCGTTTACAACCTCGTTGCCAAATATTTTCTTCATAAGCCCATTCGACCAAGCCGTATCCCTTTTAACTTGCCGCAGTGTGCCGCATTGTATCATATCAACTAAAAAGAGGCTATCATTCTCTATTTTATAAATAGCTTGATACCCTCTCCAACAGTTAAATGAAGCACCGTCCCTAAAACTTAACCCAAATAGTTTAGCTGAATCTGCCGGATGCTGATTTTGCAAATAACGTTCAACAATAAGATTATAAGTGCCAATAGTATCCGACTTATAAATAATGTAATCGGGCATTTGAGGGCTGGCAAAAGCGTTAAAGCCCAAAAGCGAGAAAAGGAATGTGCTTAAAAAGATTAAGGTGTAAGGTTTCATAGCCGTTTATTACTATGATGCGTGGTTTGCAGATATTCCATAACAGGAAAGAAAAAAAGCCCGTTAAATAACAACGGGCAAAATCTTAAACGAAGAGACTGAGGCTCAATCTTCGCTATCGTCTTTTTCAGCTTTCTTATCGGCCATAGCCAATACGGGCTTGCCTATTACTTTAAAGCTACCCTCTCCTTTCAGGATAGATGCCAGCTGCGCTTTATCCTGCATGGTTTTTATGGCCTGGGCAAGTTCTTTATCGTATTTAAAGTTGGCTTCGTAGCGGCCTTTCTCGTAGTAGTAGCGCGAGGCTATTTCGTTCTCCAGTACCTGCTTTATTTCTTCTTTATGCAGTTGCAGGTCGTTCTTTTTGCTGGCGGCCATTTTGGCTTTCAGACCATCGTATTCGGCCTGTATCTCGGGGAACTGTTTTTCTTTAGTAGCCTCGGTTTTTAGCTGATCGAGTATTTTTTCAGAGACAGTGCTGTAGCTATAATTTTTGCCCGCCAGGTATTTGGTAAAATCGGCATAGCCTGCATCATTAAGTGCAAAGGCCCGCGCATCGCCAATATTAGGGTGAGCATTACGGTATTGCGTAGCGTAATCAAATATCAGCAATTTGCTTACCAGCGTTTGGGTAATGTTGGCAAAGCGCTCCTGCTTTACAAAAATATCGGGGTATACACCGCTGCCATCATAAACCGAGCGGCCGTTTTTGGTTTTGTATTCGTGCAGTAAAGAGTCGGCAACTTTTATTACGCTACCGTCATCTTTACGATGCGTATAATCTAAAGCCTGCACGCAACGGCCCGATGGTATAAAGTATTTGGCAATGGTAATTTTAACCAGGCTATTATAAGGCAGGTTAAAGGTTTGTTGAACCAACCCCTTGCCATAGCTACGTTGACCTATTACAATTGCACGGTCAAGATCCTGCAGGGCTCCCGCCACAATTTCTGATGCTGATGCCGAGCGGCTGTTCACCAATACCACCAGCGGCAGGTTGGGTTCCATTGGCGTAGCCTGCGTATTGTAGGTAAAGTTTTTCTCTTTCACCTTCCCTTTTTGCGATACCACCATTACATCTTTCTGTACAAAGAGGTTCACAATTTTTACGGCCTCCTGCAGTATACCGCCACCGTTAGAGCGCAGATCGAGGATGATGCCGTTAGGGTTGTTCTTTTTGATAGCTGACAAGGCAGAGGTAACTTCATCGGCAGAGTTCTCGAGGAATTTATTGAGCTTGATGTAGCCCATATTGCCATCAACCATGCCCGAGTAAACCACGTTGGGCTGTTTTATCTCGTCGCGCACCAGGTTTTTATCAACAGGGGCATCGGCACCGCGCTTGATCTGGAGTTTAATAGCAGCGCCTTTAGAGCCTTTTAACAGCTGGCTTACCTGGTCGTTAGTTTTACCGGTAAGGTCAATGTCGTTTATCTTCACCAGTTGGTCGCCCTGGCGTATATCTGCTTTGTAAGCGGGGAAACCGGTAAATATATCGGTAATGAACACCTTATTATCGCGAATGAAGATACTTGCTCCTATCCCACCGTATTGGGTGCTTACATAGTGCAGCTTATAATCTTCTATTTCCGATTCGGGCACAAACTCGGTGTAGGGGTCCAAACCATCCAGCATGGCATCAACACCGGTTTTTACCAGTTTCGCCGAATTTACCTCATCTACATAGTTAATATTTACCTCTTTATATACCGAGGCAAACACATCCAGGTTCTTAGCTATCTGGAAAAGGTCGTCGTTAAAGCCAAATGCGGTAACGGCTACGGCAATTACACTGGCAACTATGGCCGGTTTTCGGTAGCTAAAGCCTTTCCTTCTCTCAGTATCCATTTTAAAGAACCCTCCGGGGTAAATGTAACGCAGCAATAGGCTGCGTATGTAAATCAATTAACTCATTTTAAAGGCGGTTATTGTCAATGTTCACCAAAGCTTTTTTAAGAGTGAACACTACATAAGCCCTATCGCGGTTTACCAGCTGCATCATGCGGGTTATCAGGCTATCTTCCTGGCCTTCGGTGTATTGCAATTGCTCGTCGGTAAGGTGGTTGTATTTGCGCTGAACCTTAATTTTAACGCGTGCCCAATCTTTATTGCTGATAGTAATTTCTGCCATAAAACAAATTATTTCAACAAAAATATAAAAAATACAGCGCTGTATACGTTTAATGTGCGGCTTGCGGTTAAACTTTTACCTGCAGGCAACATCAAACCGAGGATAAACTAAACAAAGCCATGCTTGTTAGCATTTGTGCAGCAAAGCATGCAACCAAAAACAAACACTATGAAAAAGTTATTTTTAAGCATTGCAATCATCGTGTCGGCAGCTATTAGCGCCAAGGCACAATTCTCGCTCGGTATAAAGGGCGGGGTAAATTTCTCTAAGATCAACACCGATAACGTAAGTGAATCTACCAAAACAGGCTACCAGGCCGGTATTTTTGCGCGTGTAGGTTCAAACGTTTACCTGCAGCCCGAACTTTACCTGGGTAGTAGCGGTGGTAAATTTGCGTTCCCTACCAGCAACAACAATACAACGTCGGAGGGTAAAGTAAAGTTCACTACCCTAAACCTGCCATTATTAATAGGCAAAGGCTTCGGTGGCGACAACCTGAATTTCAGGATAATGGCCGGTCCTGTTTACAGTTATGTACTCGATAAGAACGACAACTTCTCGAGCGCGGTTAACGGTGCTTACAACGATTTTGGCGATTACCGCAAAAGTACGCTGGGTTTCCAGGCCGGCGCTGGTGTTGACATAGGCCACATTACTGCCGATTTTAGGTACGAAGGTGGGCTAACCAAAATTAACCCCAACTACGGACAGCGCCAAAACCTTTGGGCTTTAAGCGTTGGGTTTAAGTTGTTTTAAGGGATAGACTCATGAGAACTTTTAAAAAGCGCCCCGGTTACCACCGGGGCGCTTTTGTTTTTTCCACAATACCGAAAACCGTGACAACTCCCCACCTTCGATATTGGCTATTCGAAATTCTGTGTTAGATGTTATTTCTTTCCGGGAACTTTTAGGCGTATCAATTACAAAACCTTATAAAACAGCAAAGCCCCTGATGGGCAGGGGCCTTTACTAACCAATTATAAACCTAAATTATGAGAAGAGCTGTAGGAGAAGGGGTCGAACCTTCAAAGAGTGGTTATTCTTATTGCTAAGAGTTTCCCATGATCTCCGCCACCGCGACAAGGAGGTGTGTCTGCCAAAAATTTCACCATCCTACAGGATATAAACTAAACCTTGCGTTTAGCTTGCTGTTGGGGAAGGGTTCGAACCTTCACAGAGTGGTTAGCCCGCTTCGGGTTTCCCATGATCTCCGCCACCGCGACAAGGAGGTGTGTCTGCCAAAAATTTCACCACCCAACAATTTGTTTTCTTTAAAGAACAAGCAACCATTTCTGATTTGCTTTATACAAATTTAAAGGACTTTGGCATTCCTTGCAAATATTTCAACAAAATATTTTTATTTTTACTTTAATTTTAATTAAACTTGTATTTGAATATAGATATCTAAATATATGCCTCACAGGAAACCCCAAAATTTAGAAATTGACAATCTTGACATCCAGATTTTGTCAATTTTGATGAAAAATGCAACTACACCCTATACGGAGATTGCAAAAGAGTTGATCGTTTCTGGCGGAACCATACACGTGCGCATGAAAAAGCTGGAGGAGCTGGGTGTAATTAAAGGTGCAAGCCTTGAAGTAAACCCGCAAAAGCTTGGTTATGACGTTACTGCGTTCCTGGGGATATTCCTCGAGAAAGGATCGCAATACAACGAAGCGGTAAAGCAGCTTAAAATGGTACCCGAGATTGTGGAGTTACACTACACAACCGGCAGCTGGAGCATCTTCGCTAAAATTGTTTGCCACGATACCAACCACCTGCGCGAGGTATTAAATGAGCAAATACAAAGCGTAAAGGGCATTCAACGCACCGAAACGTTCATCTCTTTGGAAGAAAGTATTAAAAGACAGATCACCCTGGAGTAAACGTTTACTTAGCTTTTAGCCCGGCAAACACGAGTTGCTGTATTAATATTAAAATATCGAACAATGATGTTAGGGCATCGCTGTTCGATATTTTTTTGGCAAAAAAGATAGAATCGTGTAAATCGCTCCATCCCTAAATCGTGTCTCACCAGACGCGGCACAACAATCCCTTCAGGTACTCCCCTTCCGGAAAAGAAGCCCTAACAGGGTGGTCTTCGGGTTGATGGAACTGGTATACAAACTGCACCTGCTTGCCGGCATCCAGCGCAGCCCAAGCCATTACCTGTTTAAATGTTTCCATATCCATAGCACCCGAGCAGGAGAATGTAGCCAGCAAGCCACCGCTGTTAAGCAATTGCATGCCTAAGCGGTTAAGATCTTTATAAGCACGTGAAGCACGGTCTAATGCAGAGCGCGACGGCGCGTATTTGGGTGGATCCAATACGATCACATCGAATTTCTCGCCATCATCCCTGAATTTTCTTAATTGTACATTCACGTCGGATTTAATAGCAGTGTGCTCAGCACCCGCAAAATTATTAAGGCGGATGTTTTCTTCTAATGTTTCTATCGCCAGGGCCGAGCTATCTACACTGGTTACCGAAGCGGCACCTTCGCGCAAGCTATTGAGCGTAAAGCCGCCGGTGTAGCTGAAGCAATCCAGTACTTTTTTGCCTTTTGTGTATGATGCTAATTCTTTGCGATTATAACGCTGATCGCAATAAAAGCCGGATTTTTGGCCCTCGGCTATATTAATACCATAGGTGATGCCATTTTCCTTCACCATTACCAGTTCGGGCGGCTGCGTGCCTGAAAGTAGTGTATTGGTTGTTTCCAACCCTTCGTGGGCACGTGATGATGCGTCGCTTTTATCGTATATGCTTAGCGGTTTAAGCAGGGTATTCAATTCGTCGATAATAACCGGTAAAGCATTTTGTATGCCCGAAGTGAGCACTTGTACCGCCAAATGCCTCGCGTATTTATCAACTATAAGCCCCGGGAGATAATCTGATTCGCTAAACACAAGGCGGCAGGTATCGGTATTGCCATCTTCAAGAATATGGTTTCGGCCGGCTACCGCGGTTCGTACTTTATCGCGGAACCAGGCTTCGTCAACCGCTGTATTCTCATCCCACTCCAGCAAACGCACCGCCACGCGCGACTGCGCATTGTAAAAGCCATAAGCCAGGAAATCATCTTTACTTCCCAGCAAGCGTACAATCTCGCCATTCGCGGGTTTACCCTTTACTTTTTCTATAGCACCGGAAAATACCCAGGGATGCCTTTGCAGCACGGCCTTTTCTTTTCCCTTTTTTAATACCACATCAATCATGGCTGCAAAGGTAGTAAACATAGCGGTGCTGTGGTACTTATAATAATGCAGGCATTAATCCTGCAAAATAGGTTGATGATGGGCATGGCAAGCTTCGGCACAAATAAAGCAAGCCTCCGCACATTTTTGGCAATGATCGTGTTGATGCATACCGCATTCCTTTGCGCACATTCGGCATATTTCTTCGCACAATAACAGGTATTGGTGCGCCAGTTCCGAGCGGCGCTGCAATAACCTCGCCGCCTGACTGCATATATCGGCACAGTCGCGGTCAAGTGCTACGCAGCGAACCATGGGTTGTACATCTGTTTCGTTTAGGCAGGCCGTAGCACAGTTCTCGCAGGCTTCAACACAAGCAAGCAGCTTGGCAATTAAAGCGGTATGACCATGATTTTCCATCGGTTTTAATAATTAGTATATAAATACTACTGCCTTACAATTAAAATGTTTCCGAAAATTTAATTAAGGTTAGATCTGCCGCCAACAAAAAAGGGTACACCGCAAGCCGGCACACCCTTTAATAAATAGTATCAAAATATGTTTATTGTCCGTCGTCTGCAGGTTCTTCATCTGTAGGCAGGCCAACAACTTTGTATACTTTGTTGTTATCCTCGTCAAGCGCTTCCTGGAAGTAGGTGCCATCAGGGGCAACATAAAGCTTTTCGCCGTTCACTTTTATTTTGCGGCTATCCTGAGGTAACTGGTCAACCACGTCGCCAATTTTTAATGGCGCATCATCTGCCGATGAATACGATTGATCGCTTTGGGTATCACCGGTGTTCAACTCGCCGTCTTTACCGGCTACTTCATAAACTACAGTGCCGTCGTCTTTAGTAAACTCGCGGTAGTAAACCCCGTTCGATTCGTAATATTGCTCGCCATTTATAGTAATAGCTTCAGCGTTAGATGGCAATTTGTTTATTTGCGCACCAATTGGCGGTTCCACTACAGTATACTGATCGTTATACTGGCGGTAGTAAAGGCCATCGCTGTAGTAATAAGGGTAACCACCCCAATAGAACGGATAATAACCGTAAGGCAAAACACCTATACTAAAACCAATGTGCGGGAAATACAGCGAGCTGTAAAAGCCACGATAATTGTAAAAGCCATTGTTGAAATAACGCGGGCCATAATAGCGCCCCCAGTATCCACCACGGTAAACACCGCCACGATAGCTGCCTCCATAATAACGATAGCTGCCACGGCCGAACGACGATGGGCCACGGCCATAGCTACCGCCACGGTAACCATAAGAAGCGCCCGGCCTGCCGAAGCTGCCACCACGGTAACCATATGAGCGATTTTGGAAACCGCCGCTACCGAAAGAGTTGGTACGTGGTGCGCGCCCAATGCTGCCGCCGCCAAAGCTATTGCCGCGCTGCGGAGAAACACCTACGCTGTTTGGCCTGGTAAAACCACCTGATGGGCGGCTGAAACTGCCCTGCGGACGACTAAAGCCGCCGCCCGACGAGCCGCCGCGACTGAAACCGCCGCCGCCAAAACTCCCGCCGCCACGGCTAAAGCCACCACCACCCGAAAAACCACCACCACCGCGGCTAAAGCCGCCACCGCCGCCGCCCCTGCGTTGGGCTACAGCAGGTAAAGCTAACGAAGCCAGTAAAACGGCCCCAAAAGCTAACGAAAGGAATTTTTTATATGTCATTTTGTTTTGAATGATTGAATTACCCGGTTCTTACACCGTTAGTTATATAGACTAAGATAACTATCAACGGTTTAATTATGCTTTAATTATTTTTTCAAGAAATTTAACGCCGCTTTGGGGAAACCCAACCCAAGTACTTTGGAGGTAACTTTACAGAAATATTTCGCTGTTTTTATATATTGCACTACATAAAAACACCATGCTTAACCGAACCTTATTCATCGCCATTTTATTGCTGGGCAGCGCCCGTTCATTTGCACAAACCGCAGAAAAATATACCCCGGCCCTATTGGAAACAAAATCAGGGGCTAAGGTTGTTTACACCAGCCAAGATCACTCTATTATTTTCGACATCCATTCCGACAAAATTATACCCACTGAAAAAGAAGGGGTTCTTTCGATAAACAAAAAGGTTTTTCAATATATACTGATCCCGAACGGTGCTTTGAGTATGACTGACACATCTGAAGCGCGACAAAAGGCTGAGCTATTAGGATATATGGAATATGAAACAAGTTATGCAAAAAAAGAACTCAAGATCAGCATTTCCAACATTACTCAAAAATGGCTCACCATAAACAACAAGCTCTTTTTACTTTGGGGATATAATATGCCGCAAGATAACCAAGCGGGTAAAAATGCTGACCAGTTGGTTTTAAGACAGGTAAATCTCAGCACTCGCTGTTTTGGTGCAGTACTCAATTTAAATAGCCCTACCCTATCCGGCGAAACAGAAGAGACGAACAGCCCCATGTTAACAGAGGCTGCTAAAACCCTGCAGCTTAGCAATGTTAAAACAGACCTGCCTGCACTATACAAAAAACTACAGGAAGAAATGAAACAATAGTACTGCTAAACACTGCCAATTTAGCACGTATAAATGACATAGATTACAATTCTTCTGCAATAAACAAGAATACCCCATCAAAATGCAGGGCGTAAAAACCATCTTCTATTGTGGTGTATTTACCATCGCCAGCTGGCTCCAAGCCTTCGGTTCTTAGGTTTGTGGCTGCCGATAATATTTCGATGGTTTCGCCGCCGGGTTTCCATTTGCTGAAGCCGCTGGTTACGGCAAAAACCTTGCGCCCTTCGCAAAACACTACAATGTTTATTTTATCGGCGTAGCCCCAAATATCTTCCATAGTAAACTCGTCGGCAACAATATTCACGGCGCTATATCCTGCAGATATAAGGTAGTCTAAGGCAGCATCAACTATACTGCCTGCCTCCTGTGATATCAGCTTTACATCCGACTGCAGGTCAATATCGGCTTCATCAGCAACCATCATATCTACCTTTATGCCAAAAGCATTTATTTGCTCGGCGGTATCGGGTGTGGTAATAACGGTTGGGCTCCACTCCAATAGTTGGCCCAATAACTCATCATCGAACGAGGCTAAGCCTAATATTAATAAAGCGGGTTCCTGTTTTTCGCGGACGATATGGTGTGACGACATTTTTGTTTGATAGCTGTTATACACAAAGGTAATTCAAATAAATAGCTTAATATTTGTTAGGTATTTTAAGGTGGAAGAAAAGCAAACACAGCCCAGGCGGAAAATTATCCATATAGATATGGATGCCTTTTATGCGTCGGTAGAGCAGCGCGATAACCCCGAACTGCGGGGCAAGGCCTTGGTGGTAGGCGGTGCGCCAAATGGGCGTGGAGTTGTTGCTACCGCCAGTTACGAGGCTCGTAAGTTCGGCGTGCGCTCGGCCATGTCATCTAAACGGGCGGTGCAGCTTTGCCCGCACGCCATATTTGTGCGCCCACGGTTCGATGCCTATAAAAAAGCATCACAACATATCCGCGAAATATTCAGCCGCTATACCGACCTCATTGAACCCCTTTCGCTTGACGAAGCCTATTTGGATGTAACCGAAGATAAGCTGGGCATTGGCTCGGCTATTGATATTGCCAAAGCTATAAAGCAAGCCATTAAAGATGAGCTTGACCTCACGGCCTCCGCCGGAGTGTCGGTAAATAAATTCATTGCCAAAATTGCTTCGGATATGCAGAAGCCAGATGGGCTTACCTTTATTGGCCCCTCGGCCATAGAGGCGTTCGTAGAAAAACTTGCTGTTGAAAAATTCCATGGCGTAGGTGCAGTAACTGCAGGCAAAATGAAAAAACTGGGGTTATTTACCGGTGGCGACTTGAAAAAACTTAGCCTGGAGCAGATAACCGGCCACTTTGGTAAAGCCGGTGCCTTCTATTATAATATAGTACGCGGAATAGACGACCGCCCGGTGCAGCCCTCCCGCGAAACCAAATCTGTTGGTGCCGAAGATACCTTTGCTTACGACCTAAGCACTACCGAAGAAATGTTTGCCGAACTGGATAAGATAGCCAAAGTGGTGAGCGAGCGATTGTTGAGGCATGGTTTAAAAGGGCGAACGATTACTTTAAAAATAAAGTTTGGCGATTTCAGGCAGATAACCCGAAGCCAGTCGCACACCGAATATTCGGACAACTTTGATGCTATACTTGATACCGCTAAGGCCTTATTATTATCCGCCGGCATTGGTGATAACAACATAAGATTGCTTGGCATCACTGTTTCTAATTTTAGCTCCGCAGAAGATAACGGCCCTGAAACCCACGGACAACTAAAACTTTTTTAAGCTCTTGCCTTCCGAAGGTATTCTTTTTAAATATTTCCACAATAAGTATCACACTTATCATTATTTTATCAATTAAGCACATCTTTTTAGTAGGAATTTTAGTGATTTTTGGAATAAATAGCTTTTGATATAGAATAATTATAAAATTTTGTCATTTTTTTTGACAAAATCATTTTAATATTCTACTTTTAGATTATGCATTCCAAAAAACTAAGACATATTTTTATATTATTTCTTCTTTTTGATGCATTATCGTTATTTATCTCAGCCGTTTTTCGCCAAAAAACTACTTTATTTAAGTTTTTAGCAGCAAAAACACGATCGGTTAAAGAAAACTTAAGAAATGAGGCAGTAGTTTACACCTTTAATTGGGAGGAAAATGTAAATGAAGGCCAAAATACGATGCAATTGATGGTTGCCATTGATGCACCGAAAAATTCTACCGCGACAAATTATATAAATGATCTGACAGGTTTTGGACAGCATCGGCCCGG
Source organism: Mucilaginibacter pedocola (assembly GCF_002013915.1). Lineage (GTDB taxonomy): Bacteria > Bacteroidota > Bacteroidia > Sphingobacteriales > Sphingobacteriaceae > Mucilaginibacter > Mucilaginibacter pedocola. The sequence goes on along the minus strand of NZ_MBTF01000035.1, from coordinate 22,214 downwards.
GTTAAGTTACCCAACGCAACCTAAGCTGATGCTTTTCCCTTACCACTCGTACTGGTGAATACCGCGGGGAAGCCCAACTCTTTAGCAAAACACACAATAATTAACTATAAATCCTCAATCTTTAAACTAAACAAATGAAAAAAATTGTACCCTTTGGCATTCTTGTCATTGTTGTAATCCTGGCCCTTATCTACCCCGGTAACGTGGCCGCTGCAAAACCCGCAACCACCTACAATGGTGCTGACATTGCCTGGATGCTTATCTCAACCGCTTTGGTGTTGTTAATGACCCCGGGCCTTGCCTTCTTCTACGGTGGTATGGTGCGCAAAAAGAACGTTATCTCTACCATGCTGCAAAGCTTTGTTTGTATGGGCCTTATCACTATCATCTGGGTAGTATTCGGTTTCAGCCTTGCATTTGGTGACGATATTGGCGGCGGTTTCCTTGGTAGCCCTAAAACCTTCTTCATGATGCAAAACACCCTGGGTGTTGCATGGTTGGGTGGCACTATCCCGGTTATCCTGTTCGCAATGTTCCAGCTAAAATTCGCGGTTATTACACCAGCGCTTATCACCGGTGCATTTGCAGAACGTATCCGTTTCAACTCTTACTTAATTTTCATCACCCTGTTCATCGTAATTATCTACATCCCATTGGCTCACGCTACATGGCACCCGGATGGTTACTTCTTTAAGCTTGGCGTGTTAGACTTTGCTGGTGGTACCGTAGTACACATGAGCGCTGGTTGGGCTGCATTAGCATCAGCTATCTACCTTAAAAAACGTAACGAAGTTGAAGAAGCTCACACTCCTGCCCGTATCAGCTACGTAATATTAGGTACCGGTTTACTGTGGTTCGGTTGGTTCGGTTTCAACGCCGGTTCTGCCCTTGCTTCAGGCGAATTAGCTGCTACTGCTTTAGCTACTACCACTACTGCTTCGGCTGCTGCTGCCATGTCGTGGATATTCTTTGATATGCTGCGCGGTAAAAAACCATCTGCATTGGGCGCTTGTATAGGTGCTGTTGTAGGTTTGGTTGCCATCACTCCTGCTGCCGGTTTCGTAACCGTATCAAGCTCATTAGTAATTGGTATAGTTGCTGCCGTTATTAGTAACCTGATGGTTATCCTGCGTAGCAAAACCGGTGTTGATGATACCCTTGACGTATTCCCTTGCCACGGTGTGGGTGGTATGGTTGGTATGTTGATGACCGGTATCTTCGCTACCAAAAGCGTTAACAGCCTTGGTGCAGAAGGTTTAGCTTACGGCGATTTCGGCCTGTTTGGCAAACACCTTATAGCTTTGGTTGCTGTATCGGCCTTTGCTTTCATCGGTGCATTTGTACTATTGAAAGTTACCGACCTGATTAGCCCGCTGCGTGTAACTCCGGAAGAAGAACTTGCTGGTTTGGACGTAAGCCAGCACGACGAAGAGTTGTAATAAAGCACTCTTTACCCATAAAACAAAAGCGGGGCGCAAATTGCGCCCCGCTTTTGTTTTATAAAGGTTTTATCTCTTAACGGTGAAGAAGCAAGATATTGCATTAGAATAGCGTAATACATATTGCAAGACGGAATTGTACGGCTAATACGCCGGATATTGAGTTTCAAAATCCCGTACTACTTCGGCGAAAAGTACGGGTCGTCGCCTGCGCATTTTAACATAGATGGCTTATTTGGCATACATAAAAAGTATGTGGGGCCGATTATTTATCGCCTCACAGCATCGTGGCTTTGCATGTCGGAGACGCAAGGTATTGCTTCTCTACAAAAAAAAGCGCACAAGACCTGAGGCTTGTGCGCTTTAGCTAATAATATAAGGGGCGAAATTATTCTACCTTCTCAAACCGTGCTGCCCAACCACCGCCGGAAGCCATTTTCACGGTAAGCTTATCTTTTGCAGTAACCGTTTTCTCGGTACGTACATAATCAGTTCCGTTGCGGTTAGCATTAACACCATCGGTAAATAAAACGGCTTTATAGCTACCCTCACCTAAAAAAGACAAGTCGATAGTTATTTCACGTTCGGTCCAGTTGGTCATGGCACCGGCATACCAGGTAGTTCCTTTACGGCGGACCATGCTCACAAACTCACCAACTTTACCATCGAGCGCAACAGTTTCGTCGAAAGTGGTAGGTACCGATGCCATGTAATCGGTAGATTCCTGCTCTTTTCTGTAGGCCGTTGGGCTATCTGCCAACATCTGTAATGGCGCCTCGTATATGCTATACATAGCCAATTGGTGCGCACGGGTGCCCTGTGTCATGGGGTTGCTGTTCACCGGGCGGAACGAGCCTTTATTGGCATTGCGCACACCGCCGGGGGTATAATCCATAGGTCCTGCCAGCATGCGAATATACGGGATGCTAACATCGTATTGCGGCTGGTTGTTTACGCCCCATTTCATGTTCTCCAATCCCTTTACACCTTCAAAATTCAACACGTTAGGGAATGTGCGCTGCATGCCCGATGGTTTGTACATGCCATGATAATCAACCAGTAGATGATGATTGGCAGCCTTTTGGGCAATATCATATAGCGAGTTTACAACAAACTGGTCGTCGCGGTCAATAAAATCTATTTTAAAGCCCTTCACCCCTATTTTTTCATATTTTTCAAATACTGCGTCAGTTTGCTGCAGCACTGCGTACCAGGTTGCCCATAAAATTATGCCTACATTTTTTTCCTTACCATAATTTACCAGCTCTTCAATGCTGATGTCGGGATTTATCTGGTTCAAGTCGGTACTTTTCGACCATCCTTCGTCCAATACAACATATTCCAGTTTGTTGGCGGCAGCAAAATCAATGTAATGTTTATAGGTGGGGATGTTTATACCTGCTTTAAAGTCAACGCCTGTGATGTTCCAATCGTTCCACCAATCCCAGGCAACTTTGCCGGGCTTTATCCATTTCAGGTCGGCTACGCGCGATGGCGATGCCAGTTTTTGCACCATATCATTATCAGCAAGCTGTTTATCTTCGGTACTTATCACTATGGCGCGCCACGGGTATTGACGGGTACCCGTAGTTTTAGCCATGTACTCGGCACGGCGGTTAACCACGTAATTCAATCCCAAATTGGCCTGCTCCAGCGGATAAGGGGTAAATGCCCCATGCAGCCCGTTACCTGTGCCGTTTGTAAGGTACAGGCCGGGGTAATCTTCAATATCGGCTTCCAGTATGGCGGCTTTAATATTATCGGTAATGTTTATCAAAACAGGAAGGAACGCCAAAGTATCTTTCTTCACGGCCGATACATTCACCGTATCATAATGCGCTTCAAACGAAGTATTCCATCTGTCCTTGTTACGGTAATCATTCACAAAAGGAAGCAAGGCCTTGCTATCATTAGCGAAGTTGAAATTTACTTCTTCATCTTTCAACGTAATAGGCTCTTTAAACTCGGTAGTGAACCGGTAAGCCACACCATCATTATAGGCACGGAAGATAAGCCCGTAATCGCCATTGAACTTTAAAGTGAGCTGGTTGTAATTATCGCGCACCTTTGCCCTTTTGTAGATGGGCGTGTTAAAGGTATCGTCTTTACTGCTGGTTTTATCGCTTTTTACCACGGCATTTAAACCCAATACCGAGCCGTTACCCAAAACCAGTGATACGTTCGATGGCATTAGTACATCTGTTTGCTCATACTTAACCGCCCAGTTGATTGTGGATCCGGCATTGATGGAGATATCTATCTTCCCATCGGGCGATTTAACGTGGTAGTTTTTTGTAGTGTTTTGCGCATTGGCAAACAACGGTAGCGCTGCTAACAGCAATAAAAATGGGGATTTCATAAAAGGATAAAATTGTAGGATGAAGGTAGCTATTTATTGTAAATACTACACTTAACTTTTGCAAGCGTTTGCTTTATGGCACATTCTGATACGTTTAAGGTTAAATTTCGATACCCAAGCCCGGCGCATTACTCAATACCCATTTGCCATTTGTAAACTCAGGCAATTTGTAAGGATTATTACTGGCCAAAAAGGGACCGTCAAGGTCGGCCCAATCGCATTGGGGGGCGAGGGCTGCACCTGCTAATGCGGCGCAGCTGGTTTCGGTCATGCAGCCTATCATTACTTGCAGGCCTAATTCGCGGGCTTTATCCAGCATCTTTTTAGCCTCATACATACCCGAAGCTTTCATCAATTTGATGTTGATGCCGTGGTAAACGCCTTTTGCCTTTTCTACATCATCAAACCGTTGCACCGCCTCATCGCCTATCAGAGGCAGCGGGCTGTGCTCTGTAAGCCAGGCGTTGCCATCTACATCTGTTTTCAGCATGGGTTGCTCTATCAGTACCACGCCTTGCTCTTTTAGCCAGTAAACCAGGTCGAGGCTTTGCTTGCGGTCGGTCCACCCTTGGTTGGCATCTACAAAAAGCGGCACATTGGTAACCGAGCGTATCGTTTGGATGATCTCTTTATCGTTGTTGCGCCCCAGCTTTACTTTGATGATCTTAAAATCGGCAGCTTCTTTTAGTTTTTGAATAATAACCTCCTTGGTATCTATCCCAATGGTGAAACTGGTTACGGGCATGGTAACCGGGTTGGTGCCTAATAATTCCCAGCAAGGTTTGCCTTGCAGCTTACCGTCAAGGTCGTGCAGGGCAATATCAATACCTGCTTTTATAGCCGTGTTGCCCGGCGCAAGGCTATCCAGGTATTGGCTTATAGTTCCAAAATCGAAAGGATAAGTAAATTGCCCGGCATCTACCTTGTTTAAAAAATCTGTAGCGGTTTCGTAGGTCTCGCCCATGTAAGGCACCATCGATGCTTCGCCGTAACCAATGTGCCCCTCGTACTCTATCTGCAACAGCATTACCGGCGTACTGCTGCGCGAAAATTTGGCTATGGTAAAAGTATGTTTTAAAGTAAGTTCGAAAGGGCGGAAAGTAAGCTTCATCTTCAGGCTTCTGTTTTTATCATCAAATTCCAATAAATACCCATTTGCCCGCGGTTATCAAAAGTACCGGCAGGCAGTTGGCGGGGGAATTTCTTTTTGTTCTTTTCTATGGTTTCTACAAAGCGGGTTAGTGCAGGTAGCTTACCCTCGGCATATTGCAGTATGGCATAATCCCAAACGGCGTAGTGGCTCAGCATCCAGCTTAGTTCTACGTCAAACTTGCCTTCTTCCATATAGCGCTCCAAAATAGAGTAAGCCTCGTTGATCACCAATTCATCAAGCGCATCTATCCCGGTAAGCCAATCGGTTTCTACAATTAAATTCCAGTTCAGGAACACCAGGCGCTTCAGGGCTTCGAGTTTGGTAGCTTCATCCTGCGCTTCGTAAAATATGCGGAGGTAATAGCGATGGATGGCTTTATAGTTATCCAATATCAGCTTATCATCCTGTAAATCACCCTCGGCTCCTACATTGCTGTTTAGCTGTTGCTGCGTACGCTTATAAATTTCGTACTCGTTATCAGAAAGGGCCGCAAGCGTTAAAGTCATTTTTACTCCATAAAACTCAAAGCTAAAATAATCCTGTCAAAAGCTGTTTATCTTTGCCGCTATGGCGGTACAAATTTATTCCCCTTTCAATAATTTCAACTTCAGCAACAGCAAATGCTTCCTTACGGGGCAGCAGCTGAGCAGTACCGAAGAAAAGATACAGGTTTTCCCGCAATGGCTTATGAGCCGCTACGGCCTGCAGGATAAACCCTTTAAGCTGCTGGATGAAAGTATTGCTACCTATAAGGACCTAAAACTACCCTGCGCCGCCGCCGTTAACGAAGAGTTTTTAGAGCCACTGGAGAGCGAAATTGCCGAAGCCTTTGCCAAGGGTTATGAAGGAGTTAAAGCGCTTGACGAGTTAAAGCTATTCCAATGGGTGGCGCGCCTGATGTATGGTATTTTGTTTAACGAGCTACAATCGGGCATCAGGATGCAGCATGCACAGGGCGAGGAGTTCAGCATATCGCAATCGTTGCTGCATAAATTCAGCCACCTGCACCTGATGCTGCAAAGCATAAACCTGCCTGTGGTGTTTGAGGAATTTACGCCTTACAGCCTGTTTCTGTTCAAAGTGGATAATAAAGAGGAGGAATTTGGCTACCGCGATGAAATAAATACCCAAACCTTCGCGCTGCGCGTTGCCGACTTCGGTTTGGTGATGTGCCTGCAGGATAATGCCAGCAACCAGCGTTACCAGCGCGAGGTGTATGATAAAATAAAAGATGAAACGCTGCACCCTATACAGTTCGAGGAATTTTCGGGCAGGGTTTTTTACTCCAATTACCTGTTCAATCGACTGCCCGAGTACGAGGTAATGCCTGTTGGCGAAGAGATATTTATTGAGGCGCTGCCTTTGCGCGGCTTTAACAGCAAGCCTTTGTTCGAGGAATGGGTAGTAAAAACCTACGGACAAGTAGTAGAAAACTTTTGGAAGCCCTGGGGCTTTCTGCTTTTCGAGATCATTAAAGACCCCAACCAACCAATGAGTTTCCTGTTCAATGCAGACGGCGAATTTATTAAGGCAAAGAGCATAGAATTACCCCGTTAAAACTGGGCAAAAAATTCGTTGAAAATGTTGTGATGTAATGCAAAGGTGATGATAATGCCACATACTGCACCAAAAAAGTGGGCATCATGGTTAATATTGTCGCGTGCGTGTTTCGATGCAAAGTGGCAATATACTAAGTATAAAACGCCATAGATCCATGCAGAAATTCCTATCGTGGGTATGATGATCAGACCTAATGGTTCCTTTGGCAAAAATAATATATAGCTAAACACAACTGCGCTGATAGCACCAGAGGCTCCTAAAGTGTTATACCATGAATCTTCTTTATGCTTTTGAATAGAAGGCAGATCGGCAAGAATCATACTTGCAAAATACAATAAACCAAACTGCCAATGCCCAATCATTGTCTCCAACCTAAAGGCAAAGAAATAATACGAAAACATATTAAAGAACAGGTGGTTCCAGTCGGCATGGATAAGCCCGCTGGTGATCACCGTGTATACCCTATACCCGCGCGATACCTCGTAGGGGTTGAGTATACAGCGGGCATATGCCGTTGGGTTAGAAAAAGCCCAAAGCGACATAGCCAGTGTTAGTACAAATATAATAGAGGCCACAGGGGCCATGGTTAGGTATTCTATCATTTAAGATCGAGTTTGGTATCGGTAAGCAAACGGCCCACCGGGTAACGAAGGTATGTTTTTTCGAAATACGGCGAATTGCGGTACACAAAATTTAATTGAGCCCCGGCGCTTGCCGCCATTTTAGGGTCTTTTGCTTTTTCGTCATCCAGTTTTTTGCGCAGTTCAGGGTCGTTCTTCAGCAGGTCAGCAGCAATATCCTCGAACACATAATCCGAGAAATACTCCTTTTGCCCCAACATCGAATCAAAAAAGTTCCAGGCAAAAAACGAATCTACGCCCTGCGGCTCCAGTGTTTCTACAATGTAACGGTTAATGGGCTGGTTTACATATACCACATAGTCGCCGGCAAAGAATTTGATCCTGGCATCTACCAAGTTCAGCTTTACGCCCGTGTGTATATAATGCCCTTCATACGGGCGCTGCCCGGTTTTATAATCGGCTATGTAGTACATCTGCAAGCTTAACGTGGTATCATGCGCCAGTTGTTTCATGGCCACGCGGTTCAGCTTAAACAGATCGATAACCTTACCCCAGGCCTGCGGGATAACATAGGCTACCGGCTTCTCGGCAGTAACCGAGGATTTGTAGGTATTGTAAAACCTAACGGTTTTAGTGTAGGGTTTGTTACGGTCGTAAAATAAGCGCTTCAGTCCGCTTACTTCGCTTGTTTTGTAGCCGGCTTCGTAGCCTTTAAAAGTAATGGTATCTACCTTGCTCCTATCCAATTCCCAATTCAGCGCGAATGTTTTTTGGCGGCTTACTTCGGCATCTACCTTCTTGCGCAGCTCGCCAATTACTTTGGCATCACGCTGGCAAATGGCAATTAGCTGCTCCATAAAGTTGTAGGTAGCATACAAGCGCTTATCAAAAGGCTTCAGCATGTGCGTCTCCGTCATATAGCTGATCATGTTGTGCTGCGCGGCGTACCCGGTAGAAAACCTTGGCGTTTCCATAAAGCTCACAATGCCGCTATCGGGCAGCCCGCTTTCCCCTGCGCCATAAGGTATCATCTCATAGCCACTTTTTTTCATGCTTTTGTACAGGTCGGCGGTCATGGTGTTAGCTGTATAGTCGGCCAGCAAGGGGTTTTGTTTGTCCTTTTGCGTTTCTATCAGCGTCATTACATACTGGTAGTCGGCGCCATCGCTCACGTGGTTATCCAGCAATACTTCGGGCCGCCAGGTATTGAGTATTTGCGCAAAGGCAAGTGCGTTGCGGCTATCGGCTTTTATGAAATCGCGGTTAAGGTCCAGGTTGCGGTAGTTACCGCGGAAACCGTAAGAGTCGGGGCCGTTTTGGTTGGCGCGCGAGTGGCCGCGATTCATGTTGCCATCAATATTGTAAACGGCAATAATGCATACCACCACATCCTTGGGTAGTTTATTGCCTTTCAGCAGATCGCGGGTAAGCATCATACTGGCATCAATACCTTCGGGCTCGCCGGGGTGTATGCCGTTGTTGATGAGCAATACGCGTTTATTTTGTTTTTTTATAATAGCAGGATCAAACACTTTATCGCGCGAAAGTACCACCAGCGTTAACGGTTTGCCCACATCGGTGGTTCCGTAGTCAATAGTGCGCATTTGCGGATATTGCTTTGCCAGCTTTTTGTAATAAGCTATAGCTTCGGCATGGGTGGCCGTATAGTTTTTGTTTTTGCTTTGCTCGAAGGGGGTTAGCTGGGCCTGCGCTTTAGTAAATACAGCGAGGCACAACAGGGCGGCCAGGGTTCGTTTGATATCCATTAAACAAATATAACCGCAGCGGGCCAACAATAGTTAAACAGGCCGTATTTCTGCCTGTAACTTTTTAGAGAGGCTTGTAAAAACAAGCTGATAAGAATGATCAACCAATTCGCAAAGTTGTTTATAGTTTAGCGCGCCGCTCATGTAAACTGTGTTCCAATGCTTTTTGTTCATGTGATAACCGGGCTGCACCTCGGTATACTGCTCGCGCAGTTCAACGGCACGTTCAGGGTCGCATTTGGCGTTGATGTGTTGGCCATCGTTAAGGTTTGCCAACAAAAACACCTTCCCTCCTACCTTAAACACAAGTGTATCTTCACCAAAGGGGAAGCTCTCCTCTGCCGCCGGCAATGAGAGGGCGTAATCGCGCAGTTCTTCTATATTCAATTTAGTTGCGGCCTATTGCTTTATCATAAGAGTGTTCGGGCCCGAAGTTGTATTTCAACCCAATGCTGATCATGCGGTATTGGTCTGGCGCGTTATTTTTAAATAGTGATGTCGGGTCTTCATATCCATCAAGCCCTTCGCCAAAAGTTACATAGTGCTGGTAACCAATATCTATACCAAATTTAGGCACGCCGTAGTAATCGTATATTTTAAACTCATAACCAAAACGCAGTGGCACTATAACGTTTGTGCTTTTGTCGCTACCCGGAAAACGGTAGGTTGGGTCGAGCAGGCTGTAGCGGTTGGTATTCACCTTATTTAAAATAGCACCTACCCCAATGCCCCCGTAAAAATTTTTGATGATATTTAAAAAGCCGCTTCGGTAATAATCTATAGCATCGCCCAGTTGGTAATCTACATGCAGCATTACGGCTTTGTAGCTGTTTGAGTAACGGCGGGTATCTTTATCAATGCTGATATCGTTACCTCCGCCCCTTAACTTGCCAGCCTGCAGCTCGAGCACAACCGGCACATAAGGGTTAAAGTAATAAGTGAAATTTCCGTTGAAGGCCTTATCGTTATAACCTTTTTTCAAATCGGCCAATGGGTGTACTATGCCTCCGCCAATACCAATGCCATAAGCATTAAAATTGTAGCCCGCATTTTGGGCGCGGACAGCAACTGAACCAATTGTAACAGCTATTAGTAAAAAGAACTTTTTCAAAATAAATAAGTTAAGATTATTCACAATTTTGCACCAACGGCACACTCAACAAATATTGCACTAATATAAGCTTTCTATGGATTTTACCGAACAGCTAAGTTTTACCGCAACCGAAAGGTTTTTGCGGTACGTTACTATCGATACCCAATCAGACCCGGCATCGCCCACCTGCCCCTCTACCGAAAAACAAAAGGATTTAGGGCGTTTGCTGGTGAAAGAGCTATTGGCAATGGGCATTGCCGATGCCCACTTAGATGAGCATGGTTATGTATATGCTACCATCCCGACCAATACCGATAAAGCTGATGTACCTGTAATATGCTTTTGCTCGCATATGGATACAGCCCCCGATTGCAGCGGGACCAACGTAAAACCATTGGTGCATCTAAATTATACAGGCGCAGATATTGTATTGCCCGACGATAATACCCAGGTATTCCGCATGGCCGAGCACCCCGACCTGAAGAACCAATTGGGGAATGATATCATCACTGCATCGGGCACCACGCTGTTAGGAGCCGATAACAAAGCCGGCGTTGCCGAGATAATGGATGCCTCCTACCAATTGATGAACCATCCTGAGATAAAGCACGGCCTCGTAAAAATTCTGTTTACGCCCGACGAGGAAATTGGCCGGGGCGTAGACAAGGCAGATATTGCCAAAATAGGTGCCTTTGCCTGTTATACAATGGATGGCGAAAGCGCAGGAAATATGGAGAACGAAACCTTTTCGGCAGATGGGGCAAGGTTAACCATTAATGGCGTAAGTTCTCACCCCGGGTTTGCCAAAGGCAAAATGGAAAGCGCTATAAAGATAGCGGGGCTTATCATTGCCGCTTTACCGTTCGACCTATCGCCGGAAGGCACAGAAGGCATGCAGGGCTTTGTGCACCCGGTGGATTTTGCCGGGCATGTAGAAACCGCCACTATCGATTTTATTATCCGCGATTTTGAGGAAGAATTATTGGTGAGCCATGCCAACACCATACGCAAAATTACCGAAGAGGTTTTGAAGGGCTTCCCCAATTCTACTTATACCCTTGAGGTAAAAGAACAGTATCGCAACATGAAGAACGTACTGGCGCAACACCCCCAAATAGTTGACTATGGCATGGAAGCCATCCGACGGGCCGGTATGGAGCCAAAACTTTGCAGTATACGCGGCGGCACCGATGGTTCGCGCTTATCATTTATGGGTTTACCAACGCCGAATATCTTCGCCGGCGAACACGCCTTCCACGGCAAACAGGAGTGGGTAAGTGTACAGGATATGCAAAAGGCGGTTTTAACCATTTTGCATTTGTGCAGTATTTGGGAAAGCTCCCCAGCCCCCTGAAGGGGGAGCAGAATATATAAAATGCCGGACTAACTGCCCGGCATTTTATTTCTCGATACGTTGAACACGCAAATCAAAGGTACCTCCGCTAACCAGCGGAGGCGGAGGGGGCTCAATACAACAAATTATCATACGGATACCTCTCGGTATGTATGGCCTTCACGGCATCGTACAGCATCGACCTGAATTCCTCTACGTTCTCTTTATGCGTTGCGGAGATAAATATAGCAGGGGCATTGTTCTTGGCCATCCAGCTATGCCTGAAATCGTCCATTGTTAAAGGTGTTTCCTTAATATCGATGTTATGATCGGCGGGGTTAAAGGCATCTATCTTGTTGAAAACGGTGATGGTTTTCTTGTCCACCACTTTCAGGTCCTTCAATGTCTCGTTAACGGTACGTATCTGATCTTCGAATGTTGAGTGCGAAATATCCACCACATGTACCAAAATATCCGCTTCGCGCACTTCATCCAACGTAGATTTAAAACACTCTACCAAGTGGTGAGGTAACTTGCGGATGAACCCTACGGTGTCCGACAACAGGAAAGGGACATTCTCGATCACCACCTTGCGCACCGTAGTATCCAGTGTAGCAAACAGCTTGTTCTCGGCAAATACATCCGATTTGGAGAGCATGTTCATGATGGTTGATTTACCCACGTTGGTATAACCCACCAATGCCACACGAATCAGCTGACCGCGATTTTTACGCTGGGTTTCGTTTTGGCGGTCGATGAGTTTAAGGCGCTCTTTCAGTAACGATATTTTGTTCAGGATCAAACGCCTGTCGGTCTCTATCTGGCTTTCACCCGGGCCGCGCATACCAATACCACCCTTTTGGCGCTCTAAGTGCGTCCATAAGCGGGTAAGGCGGGGCAGCAGGTATTGCAACTGCGCTAACTCTACCTGGGTTTTGGCCTGTGCAGTTTGGGCGCGGTTGGCAAAAATATCCAGGATGAGGTTGCTGCGGTCGAGTATCTTCACCTGTAGTTCGCGCTCGATGTTACGCAACTGCGACGGGGTAAGCTCATCGTCGAAAACTACGATGTCTATTTCCTCGGCAACCACGTATTCCCTTATTTCTTCCAGTTTACCCGTACCCACAAAGGTGGCACGCTCGGGCCGTTGCAATTTTTGGGTAAAGCTCTTCACGGTGAGCCCGCCAGCCGTAGCCACCAAAAATTCCAGTTCTTCTAAATATTCTTTTTCCTGTACTTCGGTTTCGTTGGGTGTAATAACGCCCACCAGCACAACTTTCTCCTGCTTCACAGCAGTATCATAAACTTTTTGCTTCATAAATTAAATTATCAAGATACGCGAATGTACGCATTTATGCGGTCGGCGTAATCAGTAAAACATTAGTGAGGCCGGGCATTGTTTCCGGCAAAATGGATCATCGGGATAACCGATGAAGGTTTGGAGTGTTTGAGAATTACATTTTGTAGTAGTAGTGCTGCAAAGATAATATTTTTTGTGCGGAAGATAAAATGGTGTTATAGACTTGTTTAGTTTGCATATCTGACAATGAGTTTGTTTATCTTTATACTACCATGGATAGCCGAAGCGAACACTTGTTAGAAAGGATAACGGTAATACCGGGATTGATGGGTGGAAAGCCAACCATCAGAGGAATGCGCTTTCCGGTTAAAGATGTGCTCGAACTGTTATCTTCCGGGCTTTCGGTGGAGGGAATCTTAGAAGAACATCCGGTTCTGGAAAAAGAAGATATCGAAGCGGTCTTACTTTATTCAAAGGGGTGACTTTCTACACCACCCACCAATGCTTCACCAAATTTAACTCCTGACGGGCGCGGGTAACGGCAGTGTACCACCATTTGCAAAGGCTGGATGCAGGCATGGAAAACATACCATTTTTATCATTATCTAAAAAAAGGTAAACATTGTTCCACTCCCCACCCTGGGCTTTGTGGCAGGTAACCGCATAACCAAATGTTGCCTTTAAACAATTATAGTATTCATCAGCCATCATAGCAGCCTTAAATTCTGCGCTGTTGTACGCTATGTCTTGCTCCCGCATCCGATGGCTGAAATCGATCATCAAATCCCTGGTTTGGTCTTCAGAAAGGGTGCCTTTTAAACTTTTTATTGCATCAAGCGATAACAGCATTTCAAACTCGGTATCGGATAAAAAGGTGCGCACCTTTACTTTTTGGAAGCTAAGCCCCGCTCGCTTCGTAACCTCTCCCAAATAGCAAACCTTCACAAAATCGCCATTGGTTAAGGGCACTTTGTAATTATTTTGAGTAACCAGCAATACTTCGCCAATTTGTATGGGCAGGTTGGCATCGCCCATTAACTTACGGCGCATAAAGCGGTTTATCTCGTAAACCTTCAAATTGGTGCGGGCAATTGCAAGGGTTTCTGTGGCGCCGGTGGTTTTGTACTTCTCAAAATAAGCGTTTAGCAATTCCCGGTCGCTTGTGTGGATTTTAACGTTGTTTAAGTTTGAGGCGGGTAATTTCGGGTACAGCTCGAACACGCCTTCGTCATACATGGCCCTTATAGCACCTGCTAATTTTAAAATATCATTGCCGCTATCCGTCCGCTCAATCTTGTTCAGCTTTACCGATACGGCAATTTTATCCTGTTCGTTTAACCATTTGGTATCTAATGCCGGGCTGAAGGTTTGCCCTATAGGCGGTAGCTGGCATGGGTCGCCAACAAAGATGATCTTATTTTTACCGGCTACTTCAAAAAGGTCGTTTAATAATATGCCGGAACCGAAATCCATAAGCCCATCGCCTTTTGATGCAACGCCCGAAAGCATGGACGATTCATCTACGATGTATAAGCGGGGCTCTTCATCTGTTTGCCGTATAGAAAACTGCAATGATAGCTGCCCCGTCGAACTCATAGGTGCGTCCTTTGAACCAGACTCTTCCATACCGGCCATGCCACTGAAATTGTAAAGCTCGCCGTGAACTGTTTTAGCACTGAAGCCTGTTTTTCCTTTTAATACCGTGGCAGCTCTTCCCGTTGCTGCTAACAGGCAAAACTCCCGCTCGCTTTCTTTCAGCCATTTGGCCACCTGCTGCATCAGGAAAGTTTTACCTGTGCCCGCATAACCCTGCAATACAAAAACATTTGCCGAGGGGTGTTCGAGAAATTTCTTGATAGCCTTAAAAGCGTCCTTCTGCTCCGGGTTAAAGGTGATGGTAGCTGCCATTACTTAGCTAAGGTATTGAAAAATAGCGAAGAAAGAATGCCCCTAATCGTATTGACAGGCGGCACCTACGGAGCCCACCGGGACGTTTAAATTAACGCTACAAACACGGGGCTACGCTGCAGCCATTGTGCTGCAAAATACGGATGCTTTTTATGGATGGAATAAATACATTGCTTAAACCCCGGTTAGGGGTATCGTGTTTATAGCAAAAACGAAATAACTTTTCGGCTCCATAGGCGCCCCCTGTTTATAGTCGTTGTACTCCTACAAGCCTTTCACAAACTCCCGCATCGCGGCACCCGGGTCTGCCTGTTTCATAAAGTTCTCACCAATAAGGAAACCATTGAAACCAACCTGCTTTAACCCTTTTATGGTTTCGGTATCGCTGATCGCGCTTTCGGATATCTTCAGAAATTCGTTGGGGATATGGTTTACCAGGTCGTATGAGTTTTGTACCGATACCGTAAAATCGGCCAGGTTGCGGTTGTTTACGCCAATGGCATCCAGATTGTTATCTATACTGCGCTCCAGTTCTTCCAGGTTGTGCACCTCCAACAATACATTCAGGTTGAGGCTTTTTGCGAGCGCAGCAAAATTTTTGATCTCTTCGGGTGTGAGGATGGCAGCTATCAATAAAATGATATCGGCACCGAGGGCTTTTGCTTCTACTATCTGGTACTCATCTATCATAAAATCCTTGCGCAGCACCGGAATCGTATTGGCTTTGCGGGCACGTTTCAGGTCGAGTTTGCGGCCACCGAAGAAGTTGCGATCGGTAAGTACCGATAGCGCCGAGGCGCCTGCATCCGCATAATCTTTGGTCACTTCTTTCACAAGCACTTCATCGTTAATGATGCCTTTGGATGGCGACTTGCGTTTAAATTCGGCTATGATACCGGTACGCTCGGGTGCCAACAAAAAATCGCGGAAAGAGTAAGTTTCGCGGTGGAAAAACTCTGATTCTTCCAGTTCTACATAAGTGGTTTCGCACTTATCACGCGCAACTTCGCGCTTTTTATGAGCTACTATTTTATCTAAGATCGTCATGTATAATCTAATTATTTAATCCCTCGTGCTTGCCAACCAATCCTCCAAGGTAGCTAATTTATCTTTTGAATATGTGAAGCCCCAATCTGCATCCTCGGAATCCCGTTTAAGACGCTGAAGGGTTGGAAACACTTTTATTAATGCCTGTATAAATTTCCTGGGAGAATCTTTTACCGCAAGCAGCAAACCCTTTGTTATATCCGGAAGATCTTTGTCGATATTATGCTTATAATACTCTTCATCAAGACCTGCATCTATCAAGTCCTGTAGCTCCGTTTCAACATCCTCCCAAATTAACAGGACCATCTCATTGCCTTGCCACTTTAAAAGCCAGGTTATCGTGCTTGGCTCCAGTTCATGGGTGGCACAAAAACACATCCGCGGCGCATTTTGATAACTAACAAATAATACTGCTGCCGATAACAGATCGTTTAACGGGTCTGTCAGGTAGCTTGCGCCATAGCTTATATGGTTGCCATTGTTAAGAACGTTAATATCCATCCAGCCGAAAGAAATACTTGAGACGGTTATCTCAAAATTATTAAACCTGGCAAATGGTAAACTTAACAGCAAGCTCATATCACACCGCTTTATCCTTTCAACCAGTTCGCCAGCATTTCTTTGCCGTACTCGGTCAATACCGATTCTGGATGGAATTGTACACCGCGAACATCGTATTCTTTATGCCTTAAAGCCATTACCGAATTATCCGCTTCGTCGATTGCGGTAACCGTTAATGCTTCGGGTAATTCTTTTTCTACTACCCAGCTGTGGTAACGGCCTACTTTAAAACTCTCGGGCAGGCCGGCAAAAAGCGGTTCGTCGCCGTCGGTTACTTTTATAGGCGTGGCTATACCGTGCATAGGCTGAGGCAAATTGTATAATTTACCGCCAAATACTTCGGCAATGGCCTGCTGCCCAAGGCATACGCCGAAAATACTTTTTGTTGGCGCATATTTCCCTATGACATCAAGCAGCAAACCCGCCTCTGATGGTATACCCGGACCGGGTGACAGAATGATATGGCTGTAAGCATCCACATCTTCCAGCTTGAACTGGTCGTTTCTCCACACATCGCATTCCAGGTCTATTTCGTTTACCAAATGCACCAGGTTGTAGGTGAAAGAATCGTAGTTGTCTATTATCAGAATGCCGGAGCTCTTGCCCCCCAGCCCCCGCTGGCTAGCGGGGGAACTTTCTTTATTTATATTTTCAGTCATGTTGTCTTATTCAATTATCAAACTTCTGTTCCCCCTTCAGTGGGTTAGGGGGCTACTAAATCGTCTCCGCCAATTCTACCGCTTTCCTTAGCGCGGCTATTTTGTTATCTACCTCTTTCAGTTCGCTCTCGGCGACTGAGCCGGCTACTATGCCTGCGCCCGCCTGGTAATGCAGCGTATTGTTCTTGCTCAGGAACGAGCGTATCATAATGGCGTGGTTAAAATCGCCGTTGAAACCGAGGTAGCCAATGGCGCCGCTGTAGAAACTGCGTTTGGTTTTTTCGTTCTCGTCTATAATTTCCATCGCACGGTATTTCGGAGCGCCACTTAAAGTTCCTGCCGGGAAAGTATCTGCTACAATTTTAAAGGAACTTACACCCGGTTTCAGGGTGCCGCTCACGTGCGATACCAGATGTATGAGGTGCGAGTAGTATTGCACTTCTTTAAATGCCTTTACACTTACCTGCTCGCAATGGCGGCTCAGGTCGTTGCGGGCAAGGTCAACCAGCATCACGTGTTCGGCAGATTCTTTGGGGTCGGCTTCCAGTTGACGAGCTATTTCGGCGTCCTTTTCGTCGTCGCCGCTGCGTTTAAAAGTCCCGGCTATCGGGAATATGCTGGCCACTTTGTTTTTAATGGTGATCTGCGCCTCGGGCGATGAGCCGAATATCCTGAAATCGCCAAAATCGAAATAGAACAGATACGGCGATGGGTTTATAGAGCGCAGGGCACGATACACATTGAACTCGTCGCCCAAAAACTTGCGGGAGAAAGCGCGGGAAGGTACTATCTGGAAAACGTCGCCGCGATAGATGTGTGTTTTCATCTTCTCCACTATCGCAATAAACTCTTCGTTGGTCAAATTCGACTGTTCTGCCTCTTTGCTCTCGAAAGAATACTCAGGGAAGTTTTTGTTTTTGATTAGGTATTCCAGTTTCTCCAAACCGTTTGTTTCGGGCTGCCCTTCTACCTGGTTGTGCGAAATGTACAGCTCGTTCTTAAAATGGTCTACCGCAATGATATAGCTGTAAATATGATATTGCATTACCGGTATTTTACGGCTCTCATCGTCGCTCTTTTTCAGCTTGATGGTTTCGAAGTGCTCCACTGCTTCGTGGGTGAAGTACCCGAATAAACCGTTCGAGATAATTTTCCCGGTTTGTGCATCGGTTTCAAAGCGGGCTAAAAAGCTGTTTATCTCGTCGGTTAGTTCAAATGCCCCCGAGGCGCTTACTTCAGTTGTACCATCAGGGAATTTCTTTTTCAGTTCATCGTTATCCAGTACAAACCCACTGATGGGCTGGCAGCAGATATAGCTCATGCTGTTTTCGCGGCTGTGATAGTCAGAGCTCTCCAGTAGAAGCGAATTGGGGAACACATCGCGCAGGCGCAGGTAAATGCTTACCGGCGTAGTGGTATCGGCAAGTAGCTTTTTATGTGTGGTATTTATTTTAAAGGTCGTCATCTTTTCTGTTGTGCGTTATAAATAAAAAAACCCGGCGGATTGGTGCTCGCCGGGTTTTCAATATAGGTTTATATTTGATTAGTAGTTCATGCAAAAAACTATCCGGCTGCCAAAATGATTTGGTGCCACCAATAGATATTGTTCATAGTTTTTTTCATGACCGGGGAGCAAATTTAGAAAGAATATTGAAACTGCAAATTTTTTTTGCACTCTTTTTTAGCTGCTTAGGCCAAAAAATGCGCGCTTGCTTTGTACTATAGCTACAACTACAATTATAAGTGCCAACGTATAAAATATGGCAATGGTGCGGTGCTTAGCTTCGGGCAGGGTTTCTTTTTTCGATTTTGAGTGCCCGATGGTAATAAGCACTATAGCAAATATCATCATGGCAATGTGCTCAACCGTCCAGTAACGGGCGGTTGCCTCGCGCATGGTTTCCTTTGCGAACACTACAAAGGGGCTTATAAAGTATAATATTAAACCGATGAGCAACTGGGTATGTGCCGATATTAGCGCGAACAGGTTTACTTTGCGGTTGCCTTCGGTATATTCTTTTTTGCCGAACCAGCCGGCCAGCGATTGCAGGATAGCCCATAACATTAAAGCCAATACAAGGTAGCGGAAGCCCGAGTGTAGTAAAAGGATAAATTTATACATGGAGTGAAAATTTTGCCTCGAATATAAGGATAAAAGTGTTTTGGCGCTATTTAACCGCAAAGCACGCAAAGGATTTGCAGGTTTATTTTACGCAAAGAACACAAAGTTTTTCAAGCTAAATAAGCCTTTGCGCTCTTTGCGTCCGCTTTGTGCCCTTTGCGGTTAAATAATAGCTATGCCGGGAAGCTAAATTTCCCCATCAACACCGCCGGGTTATCACCAATTGTTATTGGTTCTCCGCACAGCGCTTCGTTACCCAACAGGGCAAATAGTATAGCTTCTTTGGCATCGGGGTTTATGCCCAGTTCGCTGGTATCGGCGATTGTAACGTTAGGCAATGCTTTACCGATATGTTCTATCACGAATGGGTTTCTTGCCCCGCCGCCGCTGGTGAATAGCTTCAAATCTGCCAACGGGAAATTTGTTCCGATGAACCGGGCAATGCTGCGTGCCGTAAAGGCGCTTAGCGTAGCCACTAAGTCGGCTTTGCTGATGTTGAGCGAGCGGCTGGCTTGCTGGGCATCGGCAACAAAATTTAGGTTGAATAATTCCGGTCCAGTGGTTTTCGGGGCGGCTTCGTTGAAGAATGGATGATGCAACAAGGCATCCAGCAGCGCCTCATCAATATTGCCGGAGTATGCTATCTGCGAATCCTCGTCGAATGGCTTATCAAAGTATGCGCGGCAGGCAGCATCTATTAAAGTATTGCCGGGGCCAATATCGGTACACATTACTTTGGTATGGTCGACATCGGCAGGCAGGTAGGTGAGGTTGGCTATTCCGCCTATATTCAGCAATATACGCTCTTCGCCCGGCTTGCTGCCTAAAAGTATATCGCCGTAAAGGGCAAGCGGTGCGCCCTCGCCGCCGGCCGCAATATGTTTTTGCCGAAAATCGCTGATGGTGAAGATGCCGGTTTTCACGGCTATGTGGTCGGCATCGCCGATTTGTAGGGTGGCGTTGCCATATCCGCTTTGCCCATGCAGGCGTTTTGGGGCATGGTAAATGGTTTGCCCGTGGCTGGCTATAAAATCCACATCAGCGGGGTTTACCTGCCATTCGGTGAGCGCTTGTAATATCAGTTCCGCATGGTAGCTGCCGATATAGGTATTCAATAGCGTTACCTTCTCCAGGCTGGCTTGTTTTTTTGCGAACACCTGCTGAACCTCTTTTTTAAAGCTCTCCGGATATGGTGCGGTAGTAAAATTGAGCAGTTTAAATTGGGTTTGCAGTCCGCTGCCGCTGAAACTGCACAGGGCAATATCCAATCCATCGAGCGAGGTGCCCGACATAAGGCCGATGCCCAGCCGCTCATCTTTTTGAGCCACAGCAAATAGTTTTTGCAGGTTTTTATTTAATAGCGGCATGTAATTTCTTGCTGGGTAGGTGTAGGCACAAATGTAAATTAAAATGTCCTGTATGTAAATAACGTATATATTTGTTTTAACCCATTATATACCAACCATCACCCTATTCATATTTATGGCACGATTAAATTTATTGGAAGAGACGAGGTACGAGAAGCTGCCCGTTAGCGTGTATGCCAACCAAAAAGAGGCATCGCTGGCGGTAGCGGCACGCATAGCAAAGCTGATACGCGGCAAACAGGCAGCAGGGCAGCAAACCGTTCTGGGTTTGGCTACCGGCGTAACGCCCATCGGCGTTTATGCCGAGCTGATTCGCCTGCACAAAGAAGAAGGCTTATCATTTAAGGATGTAGTAACTTTCAACCTGGATGAGTACTACCCTATGAAGCCTGATGCTGCCCAAAGCTACGTTACTTTCATGAACGAGAATTTATTCGACCATATCGATATCGATAAAGCTTTAGTGCACATCCCCGATGGTACCTTGGCACAGGATGATGTGGCTGCCTTCTGTTTAGATTACGAACGCCAGATAGAAGAGCTTGGCGGTTTGGATTTGCAGCTATTGGGTATAGGGCGTACCGGGCACATTGGCTTCAATGAGCCTGGCTCTGCACCCAACTCGGGTACCCGTTTGGTAACGCTTGACGACCTTACCCGCCGCGATGCTTCGCGCGATTTTGGTGGTAAAGAGAATGTACCTACCAAAGCCATCACCATGGGCGTTGGTACTATCTTTAAAGCCCGCGAAATTATCCTGATGGCATGGAGCGCCAAAAAAGCGCCTATCGTACAAAAAGCTGTAGAAGGCGAAATATCAGGCGAAGTACCTGCTACCTTCCTGCAGCTTTCTGATAGTGTTGAATTCGTATTGGACCAGGGTGCTGCTTCTGACTTAACGCGCTTTAACACCCCATGGCTGGTTAAGGATTGCGTTTGGGAAAATGCTTTAATTAAAAAAGCCGTTATCTGGCTATCAGGCGCCGTAGGTAAGCCTATCTTAAAACTGACCGAAGAAGATTACAATGCGCATGGCATGGCGCAGCTTGCCGTGGAGCAAGGGCCGGTATACAATATCAATATCGACATATTTAACCAGGTACAGCATACCATTACCGGTTGGCCGGGTGGTAAGCCGGGTGCTGATGACAGCCAGCGCCCCGAACGTGCCGAACCGGCACGCAAGCGCTCTATCGTATTCTCCCCGCACCCCGACGATGATGTAATATCTATGGGTGGTACATTTATTAGGCTCGTTGACCAGGGGCATGATGTACACGTAGCATACCAAACATCGGGCAATACTGCAGTATGGGATGATGATGTATTGCGTTATGTAGAGTTCGCTATCGACTTTAAAGAAAGTGTTGGCGAAGATGCTGCTGAGCTGAAAAAACTTTACGGCGAGATGCGCCATTTCATCGAGAACAAAGTACCTAACCAGGTAGATACGCAGGAGATACGCAATGTTAAAGGTTTCATCCGTAAAACCGAAGCGATAGCCGGTGCACGTTACGCAGGCTTGCCGGATAGCAATATCCATTTCCAGGCTTTGCCTTTTTACGAAACAGGCAAAACCAAGAAGAATGCCGTTGGCGAAGAGGATATCCTGTTAACTATGGAGCTTCTGCAAAAAATAAAGCCACACCAGGTTTTTGCAGCAGGCGATTTCGCCGACCCTAACGGTACGCACATCGTTTGCTTCAACATTATCCTCGCTGCCCTGCAACGCTTAAAAGAAACCGAAGAGTGGGTAAAAGATTGCTGGATGTGGCTGTACCGCGGTGCATGGCACGAGTTTGCTACCCACGAGATTGAGATGGCTGTACCATTATCGCCTGCCGAAGTATTGCGCAAGCGCGATGCGATCTTCAAGCACCAAAGCCAGAAAGATACCCCGGTATTCCCCGGCGATGATGCCCGCGAGTTCTGGGTACGCGCCGAGGACCGTAACCGCGAAACTGCC
>NZ_MBTF01000034.1 GCF_002013915.1 Mucilaginibacter pedocola | reverse complement strand
CAATAAAGATTCGGTAATGACTACCATCAGCTATACTGACGGCTTGGGCCGCCCACTGCAAACCGTACAGCGGCAGGCCTCGCCGGGCGGGAAGGATATTGTGCAGGCTTTCTCTTATGACGAATTGGGGCGCGAACGCAACCGCTACCTGCCCTTTGCCTTAACAACAACTACCGGGTACGGTGCTTACGTAGCTAATGCCCATTCGGTTGGCGTTTATAATTTTTATAACCCCTCGCCGGTACCTTCGCCTGTTCAAAGCCAGCAGGGCAACGGTATCGTTCGTACCCCCAAACCGCTATCCGTAACCGGCTTCGAGGCATCGCCGCTAAACCGTGTTGTAGAGCAGGGCGCCCCCGGGGAGGCCTGGCAATTGCCTGATGCCGGCAGCCCCAACAGCCCATGGCATACGGTGAAAACGGATTATTCTGCCAACGACCAAAGCACTTTTACCTCTGCTATATCGCCCAATAACAAAGGCAGCCACCTGGTATCGAGGTACAAGGCTGAGATACTGGCAAACGGTACCAGGCAACTCAGCCTTCCCGGTACCTATGGCACGGGGCAACTAAGTATCACTATCAGCAAAGATGAAAACTGGAAGCCCGCCGAAGGCTGCGTAGGCATTGTGGAGGAATATAAAGACAAGAACGGCCATGTGGTATTAAAACGCCTTTATAACAAAATAAAAGACGGCTTTAATATAGATGTGGCAGAAATGCTGAGTACCTATTATGTGTACGACGATTTAGGCAACCTGGCCTTTGTGTTACCACCCAAAGCCAACCCCGATGCCGGCATGCCCACCCAGGCTATTTTAGATGACCTCTGCTACCAGTACCGCTATGATGCCCGCAACCGCTTGACGCAAAAAAAGCTGCCGGGCAAAGGCTGGGAGTTTTTTGTTTATAACAAGCTGGACCAGGTGGTAATGACGCAGGATGCCAACCAGCGCAATAAAACCCCACAGGAGTGGTTGTTTACCAAGTATGATGTGCAGGGCCGGGTAGTAATAACAGGCATATACCCACACCCCAACAGCAGTGGGGATAGCAATATCAGCACGCCATCAACGGCGGTGCTTACCTGGTTGCAAGACTATAGCGATCAGCAAACTAATTTATGGGAAAGCCGGACTACGGCCAATACAACCCCGGGCTATACCAACGTGGCTACACCGCAGGGCGTGGTATCGGCCTACCTGTCTATTAACTATTACGATGATTATAATATAGCCGCCAAGCCTGCTAACTATGCAGCGCCCGCCGGTGCCAGCAGCCGCACACAGGGGCTTCTCACCTGTACACGCACCGGTATCTTAGGCTCGGCCACCCGTATGTTGTGGTCTTTTACCTATTACGATGACGACGGGCATGCCATTAAAACCTACGAACAGCATAACCTGGGCGGCAATACGCCCAATTACAACAATTACGATGCGGTAACCACCACCTATAATTTTAATGATGCGGTAACCAGCACCACCCGGGAGCATTTTACCATCTCCAATGCCGGCTTCCCCCAACTTACGGTGGCCAATACGTATTTGTACGATCATATGGGACGTAAGCTGAGCAACTGGCAGCAGATGAAGTACAGGACGATGGCCGCAGATACCAAAACCCTGTTATCGAAAATAGAATATAACGAAATAGGGCAGGTTAGGATAAAGCACATCGGCAGTACCGACAGTACCAATTATTTGCAAAACGTTACCCACACCTATAACGAAAGGGGCTGGCTGCGCGGGGCCACCACTAACGATAATTTGTATAACCTCGATCTGCGTTACAATGCACCGGATAACGGCATAGGCCCGCAATACAACGGCAATATTGCCCAAATGGAATACTTTGGGAAAAATGGACTTAACAGGGGTTTCCGCTACAGCTACGATGCTCTGAACAGGCTGTTGAAGGCGCAATCCAACTCGGGGCTGATGGACGAAACCCTTAGTTACGACAAGGGCGGAAATATTACCAAATTAAACCGTACCGGGCAGCCTTACGGCGAATTAAGTTACTATTACAATAACAGCAACCAAACCAATCAACTGGCCACGGTGTTGGGTGCCGGCTTTACCACCCGCGGCTATTCTTACGATGCCAATGGCAACTCCAAAACGAATGGGGAGGGCAAGTTTATCAGTTACAACGTGCTCAACCTGCCCTCCACGGTTACGCAGGGCGGCTCCACGTTAGCCAGTTATACGTATGCCGCTAATGGTGAAAAACTCAGGAATGTAAGCGCTGCCGATGGTACATGGGATTATATTGGCGGGATAATTTACCAAAATGGTGCCATTAAATTTATACAAACCGAAGAAGGGCGCGCCATGCCTAATGGCACAGGCCTGTACAAATACCAGTACGACCTGAAAGACCACCTGGGCAACACCCGCTCAACCTTCCAGGAATCTGCAGGCATTGCAGACGTAATACAGGAAGACGATTACTACGCCTTTGGCCTGCGCCAATTAATCAAAGATAACTCCAGCGATAATCGTTACCTTTACAATGGCAAAGAATTACAAGCCGACCTCCAAAACCAATACGATTACGGGGCGAGGTTTTATGACCCGGTGATCGGGAGGTGGGGGAGTGTGGATCCGTTGGCGGAAATAAGTCGTAGATGGACTACCTACGGCTACGCAGAAAATAATCCTATAAGAAATATAGATCCTGATGGAATGGTTGTTACCGATGCCTACGGCAATCAACATTCAGAATCGGCCGAAGAAGCTCAGCAAATGTTCCGAAAATTTAAATCGGAACACGATGGAGATGGACCTGGTGATGGTTGGTTAAAAAAGCTTATAGCGTATTTCCATATAGGTAGAAGTCAACCAAGATCTACAGAGGAAGCTCGAGAGGGTGCACAATTAAAGGAAGATCTTGGTGTAATAAAAGCCGCTGGCGACAAGTGGGAAAAAGGAATTGACGACGACGTTGAATATGTGCCTTTAGTTTCTGGCGCTTGGAAAATGTCAAAAGGCATGGATAAGAACGACAATAAAATGTTCTTTGGGGGGTTAGCTTCTGGCATGATTGATGGTTTTGGGGGATTCATTGGGCCCGAGATGAAGTCGTTCAAAATCGGAGAAGAAATCATCCAGTGGGGAAAAGGTCCGGAAGGAGGAAAGCAGACAATAGCGCTATTAGAAAGCTTAACCAAAGAAGGTGTGGAAGCGATGAAGACAAGGGGCTTGGAAAAACGTAGGGTTTTAGAAATGTTAGAACAATATATCGGGTCCACCAATCGTCCTCGGGTAATGAATGCCAAGAACAGCAATTTGAAACCCAGGATAGAATTACTTGAAAAGATTTTGAAACTATGGGATTAAAAAATGTTTTTGAATTGACAAATCATTGGAAAAGGTGTGGTGTATACATGCCGCCGGACGAATTTGGTTTGCTTGACCACCGTCTTCGTAATGAGGGTATTTTACTGCCTCAGGATTTTATAGATTTGTATAGGGTATCTAATGGGACATCTGACTGGGATGACAGTTCTATCACCTTTTATGGAGTAGGGGGATTGATTACTATGGGGTCAAGATTTTCATTGCCCGAAAATCATTCTATGCAAAGTGTAGTAATCTTTGCCGATTATATGGACGAAAGCTGGTGGTATGGCGTTAATCTTAACCAAGAGGGGTATGAAATCGTAATTATTTCGTCTGGAGATAAGCTGAATATTGTGGCCCGTTCATTAGATGAATTTATACAGCTTTATTTAGCTGACTCGGATATATTATCAAATTACATATAATTCCCCACTCTGGCGCGAGTATGCAACGGGAGGTAATAGCGGGTGCGTACTCGTGCCTAACGGGTTTAAAACGAGAAAGATGACACTTGTCTGTAAGTTTCTTATTATCAATTGTTTGATTGTATTTTAAGGCCGGCTTTCAAAGGTTAACATAAAATTCCACTCTGGCGCGAGTATGCAGCGGTAGGTAGGAGCGGGTGCGTACTCGTGCCTAACCAGTTTGCAAAGACGATAGATGTGTAAAGTAAAGGATAGATTATTCTCACACAGGTCGAAGTTTAAAACTTCGACCTAAAAATGAAGCAAGCTTATAGCTTGCGAGGAAATATGGCCTTAGCAGGGGGTTCCGGTACAGCTACGATGCTTTGAACAGGCTACTGACGGCGCAATCCAACTCGGGGCTGATGAACGAAAGCATTAGTTACGATAAGGCAGGCAATATAACCGCGCTTACCCGTACAGGGCAAACCTACGGCACACTCAGCTACGTTTATAATAACAGCAGCCAAAGCAACCAGCTGACCACGGTAACGGGTACGGGCTTTACCAGCCGCAGCTATACGTAAGAAGCTAACGGCAACGCACAAACTAACGGCGAGAGCAAACTGTAAGGCTATTACAGCCGCCTATTTTACCCCCGGTGATCGCATTGGCTCTAATGATTCCATTAGAGCCAATAGAAACAATAGTCCCCTTAGTTCCCGAAATAATTCCTTAAAATGAGATATACAATAGATTTAAATAAAATCACGTTAGCTAACGGATATTCAATTGAGTTTAATTACAAGATAAAAAAAACATTAACTGTACATGACGTTGTAATTATTGTGATTGATCCGCCATATGATGTTATTTACAATTATAATGTGTTCGCGATCAGTCTGACAGGAGATTTCCTTTGGCGTATTGGCGAAATAGGTTCATACTGCTGGGAATCTGATCATTGTCCCTATGTTGAAGCTATCGTTAACGAAAATCACGAGTTAGTATTATTCAATTGGTGTGATACAGCAGTCATAGTCAATTATCAAACAGGTCAGGTGATTCGTACCTATCAAACTAAATAATTAACCCAACTTGCCCCTCTGGCGCGAGTATGCAGCGGTAGGTAGGAGCGGGGCGTACTCGTGCCTAACCCCTTAGATTATTCCCCCTCAGGCGCGAGTATGCAGCGGTAGGTAAGAGTGCGTTCGTACTCGTGCCTAACGGGTTAAAACGAGAAAGATGGCATTGGTTTATAAGTATCTTATTATCAATTGTTTGATTGTATTTCAAGACCAAATCTCAAAGGTTAACACAAAAAGCCGTTGTTTAAATCACAAATCGCTTATTATCAATTGTTTAATTCTTTTAAAGAGTTAAAATGTGTTAAGTTATGTTAACCCTTATTTTGCGGTTCCGGCGCTCGTGTAAGCAGTTATGGGCAGCGGATTGGGTTACTCAGCTTTTCAATTTTTTTCAACAAACGAAAGTTTTGTCGGCGATGTTTAGTATTTTAGTTTCCTGATGAAACTTAAGCCTGTCTCAATTCTCTTCGCCTTTTTGGTGCTTTGCTGTTTGGTGTCCTGTAAGGAGCTTATCGAGCCTTCGATGGAAAAGAAAACGGTTACGCCGCTGGCGCCGGGCGAAGGTTATCAAAGTACCAGTTATACCGTTAATTTTTGGTGGGATGAGGTGGAGGATGCTACGCAGTACCGCCTGCAGGTGGTTACTCCCGGGTTCGATACGGTAGGTGCGCTGATGGCCGACACGCTGGTGAAGGGCAATAAATTCGCTTTCAGCCTTTCCCCGGGGCGATATGCATGGCGTGTACGTGCCGAGAACAATTCTTCTTTTTCGGGTTTCAGTGCTGCCAAAAGTTTCACCGTAGTGGCTTCTTCTATCAAGCAACAAAAGGTTATCCTCACAGCACCTGCCAACAATGCGCTTACCAACCAGGATGCCGCTACTTTCCGCTGGACGGAGCTGTACGGCGCCACCAAATACCAGTTGCAGGTAGATAGCAATAACTTCGCCAACGAAGCTTCGGTGGTTTACGATATCTCGATACCCGCGACGCAATACACCTTTTTCTTCCCGCGCGACCGTCAATACCAATGGCGCGTAAGAGCTGCCAATGATACGGCACAGGCACTATGGTCAGAGGTACGAGTGATTAATTATGACCATACACCGCCGGGCTTGGTTACGCTTGTTAGCCCCGCCGAGGGCCAAAGCCTGCCTTTGCCTGTCAATTTACAATGGAATAATGTTTTGGGGGCTACGCGCTATCGTGTATATGTTTATAAGGCTGACGGCACTACGCTGTTCAATACGAGTTTCCCCGTAGCCGTTACCACTAATAGTTATAGCTTTAACCTTGGTGTGCCGGGCGATAAGATCTACTGGAAAGTGAGCGCCCTGGATGCCGCGGGTAATGAAGGCACCGCCAGTGCTTTACGCAGTTTTACGATACAATAGCATGAAGAACAAGAAGGTTACTTATTTGCTTATTGTTTTCGTAGCCGTGGTATGGGGGCTCATCGGCTACCGCGTTTTTGCTGCGCTCAACAGTGATGAAGATGGTGCTGTTACGCCGCAAAAGGCCGCTATCGTTAAAGAACCCATTGTCGACTACACGCGTCCCGAGGATACCGTAAAACTGAATTTTAATTACCGCGACCCCTTTGAAGAAGGCAAGGAGGCCCCGCCGGTAAAAGTCGCCGCCCTGGCTGCGCCCGTGGCTGTTAGCCGGCCTGCCATGCCGATGGGGCCACCGCCTATTAACTGGGGCATGATTCAATATACCGGGTACATACGTAACCCCGATACTAAAAAACTGATCGCCCTGTTGACGGTTAATGGCAAAAGCCTGATGCTGGCTGAAGGCGAGCAGGGCGAAGGACTGAAATTGCTGAAGAACCTCAAAGACTCAGTGAAAGTAGCTTATCAAAACAAAACTAAATTCATTGCCCTCAATTGAATATGAAGAGCCTACGTTTAATTGCTATAGCATTATTGATCGGTGCACGGTGCCTGGCGCAGGATATGCCGCCTTTGGCTACAGACAGGGTACGGATCATCGGTCCCGAAGAAACGAAGCTGTTTGATGTAAGGGCTTCTAATAAAGCGCCGGAGGCCGATGCCTCCAAAATGTATTACTGGTATAGTGCCAACGAGATCCATACTACGCAGGGTGGCTATAGCGGCAAGCCGCTGAACGGCTCATATGCGGTTTACTATGCGAATAAGCAATTAAAAGAACAAGGCAGTTTTGACCGGGGGCTTAAAGACGGTACCTGGAAAGCGTGGACATCCGAAGGCGTATTGCTCAAATCAGAAAACTGGGGTAAGGGCATTTTATCGGGTCCATTCGTTATTTATAACGAAGGTAAACCTGCCAGGGCCGGGCATTATAAAAATGGGGTACTGAATGGCTTGCTGGTGAACTATCATGCCGCGGGCCTGCCTGCCGATACGCTGAACTATAAAAATGGTAAGGCTGTACCTATCAAGCCTCCGTTCATCAAACGTATTCATCTTTTCGGGAAAAAACGGCCGGCCGCCGATACGCTTAAACGCCAATAGGGAATGGTAAAGGCTTCGGCGTTGTATATGGCCATTATTATTGCGCTCTTCATCGCAGTGATCTGCTCGGCACTTATCGTAGTGGGTTATTACTACCGATTAGAATTGAGCCAAAAAGAACGTTTCAACGACTTGCGCCGAAACCTGGGCTCAGGCCAAAATATACTGCTTGCCGATAGCCTCGGCTACGCAGCGGAACGGGCAATAATCTTATTCGGCCATACGAATGATAGCCTGCGGCTGCAACGTTACCCCTGGGGCATATTCGATGTAGGCGTTGTGAAGGCTTTCATCCAAAGCGATACACTGGTTTCTGCTTTCCAGATCGGCCGTCGCCCCGATACCCTGGCCTCGCCGGCTTTATACCTGGTAGATGAAGACAGGCCGCTATCGGTTAGCGGGCAAACGCTCATCAAAGGGCCCGCGTACCTCCCCAAATCGGGCATACGGGCGGCATACGTGGACAACGAAGGCTACAAAGGCGATAAAAAAATGGTGAACGGCCCGGTACGTGACAGCGAGCGCGGGCTTCCGGTTTTGAACTCCGCGCGCATGGCTTTATTAAAGGCCTTGTTCCAACGGGAAGAAGAGGAGGAGAGCGGAAGGCTACAAGGCGATACCCTCAAACAGTTGTTCCGGGCACCGCAAAAATTGATATATTTTGGAAAGGTGCCGCAAACGCTGGCGCATATTTCACTCAGCGGGCATATCCTGATCGTGTCGGATACCACCATCACCGTTGATAGTACGGCCAAGCTGCAAAACGTCATTATCGCGGCAAAAAGCCTGAAGATAGGGGCTGGCTTTACAGGTACCTGCCAGTTATTTGCCCAAGATTCACTTATTATTGGAGATGACGTGCGGTTTAACTATCCGTCTTGTATCGGTTTGCTGGCGGATCATAGCAAAGGGCGGCAGATCCTGCAAATCGGCAATAAGGCGGTTATAGAGGGCATCGTGTTTTGCCCGCCGGCCGAGGACGAAAGTTTGCCGCCATTGATGCAGTTTGGTAAAGAGGCGGTTTTGCGCGGGCAGGTTTATGCCGGTGGAGTATTGTCATTTAAAGGGAAAATGAACATCACTGGAGGCGCATATGCCAAGCGTTTCTTATATCAAAATGCCTATACGGCCTATGAGAATTACCTCATCAATATTTCGCTGGACGCTACATCGCTTTCGAGGTATTACCTCAACGGCATGCTGTTGCCATTTTCTGCACCAAAAACGGGCGTACTGCAATGGTTAGACAAGTAGCTAAGCATAAGCTAACGGCATCGAGCCTGCTGGAGGTGCTGATCGCGATGGTGGTTATTGTCGTAGTTTTCGGTATCGGCATGATGATCTACAGCAATGTGGCCCGCTCATCGGTAACTACCACGAAACTACGTGCCCGCAGTATTTTGGATACGGAGTTGTCGGATACCGAAGAAAATAGTGCAGCAGCCGATAGCAATTACTCGGTTGACAGCTTGGGTATCACGCGCGTATACACGCCATTTTTACAAGCCAAAAACTTACAGGTAGTTACCTTAACCGCGTTCGGCACACGGGGTGATACGCTGGCACAAGTGCAAAAAGTAATATTGAGGAATGAACCGAAAAATTAAGGCCTTCACCATCATGGAAGTGACGGTCAGTATGCTGCTGGCGGCAATAGTTGTTGCGGTTGGTTTTACGGCTTACGATATCATGGCGCGTTCCTATGCCGCTTACCACAAAAAGCATGAAGGGCTATCCGTGCTTATCCAAACCGACAAGCTTCTGCAGCGGGAGTTCGCCGGGGCGATTGCTATCCGCTTCGATGGCACAGGCCTTGCGCTGCAGGATACGGGGCGCATCATCCGGTATGAATTTTCTCCGGAAGGCATCCTTCGCCGGGAGGCTAATACCGACACCTTGAAATTACAGGTATCGAACGTTAGGTATTGGTTCGAATCTCAAGAAATTACACAACCGGCAGAACTACAATTGATTGACGGCCTTTCCTTTTCTGCGCTTTACGAGGGCAAAACTTTTATGTATCATTACCACAAAAAATACAGTTCTGCAGAACTGGTCAGCAACACGCAGCATGCCCATTGATATCAGCCGATATAGTGCCCCGACTAAACCCGCGGCGCCCTCAAAGGAGGGCGAAGGCAATGCCGTGGCCAATTTTTTAAACCGCGATATCAGCTTCGGTAACGGGCAGTTCTCCGACAAGAAGAAAGAAAGCCTGTACCTCGAACTGGGTTCGTTGCTGCAGGCAGGTATCAATTTAAAGGCCAGCCTCGAGTTGTTGTCGGATGAGCAAAAGGGTAAAGATAAACTCGTTTATGCGCAAATCCAGGCGGCCATATTGAATGGAGCCTCATTTTCGGCCGCCTTACAGCAAACCCATAAGTTCTCTCTTTACGAAGTATACAGCCTGCAAATAGGGGAGGAATCTGGTAAACAGATAGAGGTGATGGAAGGGCTGGCCGGTTATTACCAAAACAAGATCAAGCAAAGGCGCAAGATCGTGTCCGCCTTAACTTACCCCACTATTGTGCTGCTTACTTCGCTGGGCGCGGTGTTTTTCATGCTCAAATTCGTTGTGCCCATGTTCGGCGATGTATTCAAGCGTTTCGGCGGCCAGCTGCCCTGGATCACCGAGAAGATCATGGCCCTATCGCAAGCGCTGGAAGACGGCTTTGGCTGGTTTATGCTGTTAGTGTTGGCGCTGGCCGGTACGGCTTATGCCTTCCGTAATGCGCCGGCTTTTAAAGCCTTTACCTCGCAAAGTATTCTGAGGATCCCGGTTGTGGGCGGCCTGGTGCAGAAAGTTTACCTCGCGCGTTTTTGCAATTCCATGCGCCTGCTCATCAGTTCTAAATTGCCCTTGCTCAAGGCCATTGCGCTGGTGCGGCAGATGATCGATTTTTACCCCATCGCTTCATCGCTTCAACAGGTAGAAGAAGATATCATGCGCGGCAAAACCTTGCACGAAAGCTTGCAGCGGTTCCCTATTTACCCCCGCAAAATGACCCAACTGGTCAAGATAGGCGAGGAGGCGGGCCAGCTCGACTATTTTTTTGATAAACTTTCGGTGCAGTATGTGGAAGAAGTTGAATATAAAACGTCGACGCTCAGTAGTGTAATGGAGCCTATCATTATCGTGTTCCTCGGCCTCGTCGTCGGCCTTATCCTGATCTCGATGTACCTGCCGCTGTTCCAGATGAGTAATGGTTTTCAATAAAAGTTTTGCATAGCAGATAAAAAGCTTAATTTAGAGGGCGTAGAGAACATGAAAACTATTCCTAAACTTTTCACAAAACGTGTACGGGCTTATACCCTGACCGAGATACTGGTGGTGCTGTGCATTATCGGCATATTGGTATTGCTTGCACTCCCGAACCTTTTACCCCTGATCACTAAAGCCAAAAGCACCGAAGCGAAGATACAATTGGAGTACCTGCAGAAACTCGAAAAGACCTATTATTTCGAGCATTCCAAGTACACGACAGACCTCGCTGAACTGGGTTTTATACAGGAGAAACTCACCACCGATAGCAAAGACGGCCATGCCAATTACCGTATAGAGGTTACGGAAGCGACGACCAGCGGTTTCACCGCCAAAGCCACTTCCGTGGTAGATTTTAACAGCAATGGTACCATGAACGTTTGGCAGATAGACCAGGACAAGAACCTGAAAGAAGTAACCCCGGATTAAGTGTTTTTGCTAAAGATGGTAATGGTGTTGTTACTACTGGGTATTTTCTATCAGGACATCAGGTCGCGCGCAGTTTACTGGGTGTTTTTTCCTTTGCTTGCCCTGGCCTTTGTGTTGCAGCGGCTATTGGTAGGGCAAACCCCGCAAATGGTGGCCTTTGAAAGTGCCTTTCCTGCCGCATTTCTATTGATCCAGTTGTTGGTGCTGTCGATCTATTTTTCGCTAAAGCAAAAACGCTTTGTCAATATTACTGAAAGCCTGCTGGGCCCCGGCGATATCCTTTTTCTGTTTTGCTTATGCCTTTATTTTCCTGCCATTAACTTTATCGCTTTTTACATTGTAAGCCTATTCGCCATTATAGCCGGTTGGCTAACGATCAGCCACATTCGGCAGCAAAAGGGCACTATTCCCCTTGCGGGACTGCAGGCGGCTTTTGTTTTATTATTGATTGGTTTTGGTATTAATCCTGCCAACGAAAACTGGTTTTACACTTTTATAAAGCCTTATTATGCCGTTTGATGCGCCTATCCCTAAAGAAGTGCTGCACCTGCTCACTAAAGGCCAGGCCTGGCATTACCAGGTGGTACCCAAAAGTGCGGAAGGCGGTGTGCTGGCTCTATTTTGCAGCGATATAGCTGATCGGGGTGACTTGCAGGCCGAACTGGAGATCATCCTGAACAGGCAGGTTGTGCTCGTACCCGTCCCGCCCGCTGAAATCGAACGGATGCTGGCCACGCACTACCTTAAAGGAACGGGTAGTGAAAGCCAAACCGGTAATGGTGCCGAAGCCCGGTCGGATAATTTTCTCTCGGGCCTGATTGCCGAAGCCCGGTCACTGAAAAGCAGCGATATCCACATCGAAACTTACGAGCATAAATGCCGCGTGCGTATCCGTATTGACGGAATGATGGTGGAACGCTATTTATTAAGCAAAGAAGATTACCCGGCGCTGATTAACAAGATCAAGATACTGGCCAATTTAGATATCGCGGAAAAACGCCTTCCGCAGGATGGCCGCATCAGCCACCAGGCCGATGGTACGCAGATCGATATCCGCGTATCGGTGTTGCCTACCCTTTACGGCGAGAAAACCGTATTAAGGCTCCTGAATAACGACGCTGCCAATATTGAGCTTAGCCGCCTTGGCTTTTCGGATACAGACCTGGATAATTACCTCAATGGTGTTAAACGCCCCAATGGCATCCTGCTGATCAGCGGGCCTACCGGTTCCGGGAAAACCACCACCTTGTACGCTACGCTGAAGCTGCTCAATAAAGAGACACGGAATATTCTCACTATTGAAGACCCGGTGGAGTATACCCTCGAAGGCATTAACCAGGTACAATTAAAAGAATCTATCGGTTTAGGGTTTGCAGCGGCACTGCGCACCTTTTTACGGCAGGACCCGGACGTGATCATGGTAGGGGAGATCCGCGATGTGGAAACGGCTAATATGGCTATCCGTGCCGCCCTGACAGGGCACCTGGTGCTTTCTACCATCCACACCAATTCGGCCTGGGGCACGGTATCCAGGCTCATCGATATGGGTGTGCCGCCTTTCCTGGTGGCCAGCACGCTGAATACGACGGTTGCCCAGCGTTTGCTGCGCCTTTTGTGCCCGCATTGCAAAAAAGAAGCCATCATGAACGACGGCCTTTACCCTAAACAGTTCAAGCCATTTTCTGCTGTTGAAATACAATATATTCCGGGCGGGTGCCCGCATTGTTATTATACCGGCTATAGCGGGCGCAAGGCTGTTTACGAAGTGATACCCGTAGACCGGGAACTTTCTTTGGAGATAAAGAACGGAAATATGTATATTCAGGGCCTTTTGCAAGAAAAAGGCATAAAAACCTTATCACAGAACGCATTTGAACTTTTCAGGGAAGGGATGACGTCGCTGGAAGAGATTTACCCATTGTTGTTTAATGATTAATACTGCACGCATGGTGAAAAAGTTTACCCGGCTTTTTAGCGTTTTATGGCTTTTGATGTTGCCGCTGTTTGGTTTGGCGCAGCAGCCGGGGAACCGTTTGCAAAACCTGCAAAACCGGCTGGACAGCCTCGCCGAATTTATACCCGGCCTCAACCAAAAAGTACAATTATCCATAACCGGTGTCCCGGTACAGCAATATCTAAAAGCACTGGGGAAAGCCAGTAATATCAGCTTTTACGTAGAACCGTCGGTGAACCTGGTGGTGAATAATACGCTCAGCAACGTAACAGCCTCCAATATCCTGGTGCTGCTGGCCCAGCAATATAATTTGGATATCAGCAACACCGGGTTGATCCTGGTGGTTAGGCCGTACGTTGATGGGGCGCAATTTACCAGGCCTCTGCCAAAGCCCTTGAATATCCGTTACCAGCCTATTGATAACACCATTGCGCTGGAATTGAATAATGATACGCTTTCGGCCGTGGCCAGGAAGATCACTCAGCTTTCCGGTAAGAATATTATCGTACCGGCGCCCTTGCAACAAAAGCTCATCAACGCGTTTATGGCTTCCACTCCTTTTGATGTGGCTATGGAGAAAATGGCCTTCGCCAACGAATTTAAAATGGTGAAGACCAATGACAATTTTTACCTGTTCCAGCCCCTGGATGAGGGGGAACAACTTTACGTGAACGGGGAGAAAAAAACTGCGGTGCGCCGCAATTTCCGCCCGCAAAACAATGCCCCCGCGGGTAACCTCGGGCTTTATACACAAACAGTGGCCGGGCAAAAACTCCTTTCGGTAAATGCGTCAAATGCCTCGATCGCAGACCTGGTCCGCTCCGCCTCGCAGGAATTGGATAAAAGTTATTTTATCTATTCTGATATCAAAGGCAATATCAATTTTATGAACGCCGCTAATCTTTCTTACGAGAGTTTTCTGAACCTGATATTTAAAGGTACAGACTACACCTTCAATCAGGAGGCCGGCGTGTATATGATCGGCGACCGTAAACTGGAAGGCTTACGGGCCAATAAAGCGGTTATGCTGCAAAACCGTTCGATAGATACCGTACTCGCCATGATCCCGGCCGAATGGAAGCGCGGGGTGGAAATCAAAGAATTCCGGGAACAGAACACCATCTTGTTATCGGGTTCCAAACCCCAAACCGAAGAGATCGCTTCATTCATCAAACAGATCGACGTGTTGGTGCCGCAAATACTCATTGAAGTCACCCTGATCGACGTACGCAAAACCCGCCGCGTGGCCACGGGTTTATCTGCCGGCACGGCCGATAGCGTGAAAACCGGCGGTACCTTACTGCCCGGCGTAGATTTTACCATGGGCTCGCGCTCGGTGAACGACCTGCTGAACCGTATCGGCGGCATTTTTTCCACCAACCTCGGTAAAGTAACCCCCAACTTCTATTTGAACGTAAGCGCTTTGGAGACTAAAGATAATGTAGAGGTCCGCTCCGTACCCAAACTGGCCGCCTTAAACGGGCATACGGCCACCCTGAGTATCGGCAATACGGTCTATTACAAAAACGTAACACAGAATATTATCCCCTCGGCTACGTCTAATACTTCTATTTTCAGCAACGTTTACCAATCCTCGGATGCCAACCTCAGCATCAAAATCAAGCCCGTTGTTTCGGGGGACGACCAGGTGACATTGGGTATCGGTATCGATATCTCAGATTTTACTTCGTTGCCAACGGATGGTTCACCGCCGCCTAAATCGACCAGTAAATTCGAGTCTACTTTGCGTGTGCATAACGAAGATATGGTAGTACTGGGCGGTATCGAGCGTACCGAGAATGCGGATAATTATTCCGGCGTGCCCCTGCTTTCGCGTATCCCCCTGCTGAAGTATATTTTTAGCAGCAAGAACCGCACAAGATCCAAGGTCGTGACGCTGGTATTCATTAAACCTTCCATCATCCGCTAACATGGGGCTGCTGGATAAATATTACCGTTTAGGGCGTGCCACCGGCATCAACCTGCATATTAATAATGACGGCAGCTACCAAATTGCCATGTGCGAAATTGCACTGGCAGGCGGGCAGCTGGCCTTTGCGCATAAAAGAAGCTTGCTGGAGAGTTTTGCAGAACTCCAAAAGCATGCGGACAAAAAAGTATCGGTTAGCCTGAACCTGAGCGGTAAAGGCATCCTGATCAAAACTTTTAACGGCAAAGCGCCGGACTTCGCCGCCATCTTGCCTAATGCGCAGGCAGGTGATTTTTATATCCAGCATTTCCAAAGCGGAAATGCAGTTTTTGTTGCCCTCATCCGCAAATCGGAAGCCGATAAACTGATCGCCGAGGTCG
Organism: Mucilaginibacter pedocola; assembly: GCF_002013915.1. GTDB lineage: Bacteria > Bacteroidota > Bacteroidia > Sphingobacteriales > Sphingobacteriaceae > Mucilaginibacter > Mucilaginibacter pedocola. The sequence goes on along the minus strand of NZ_MBTF01000034.1, from coordinate 517,027 downwards.
AGGCTAAGGGCTATCAGGTACTTTGCCTGAGCCTTGGCCCTTTCGCTGTAGATCGCATCCTCCCGCAACTTAATTTTTATGGCAGCCCGGTTATTTTCGACGGGCACCACATCAGTTTGGATGACAACCGGCATTGGGCCCAGTACCAGTATAAAGTAGGAGAGTACGCCCCCTTTGAGATCAAAGCCGATAGCGAGCTCCTGAATGACGGGCTGGTATTACCCTACGCTTCAGCCTTTCAATTGCTCTTTTCCGACGGCCTTATCCAAGCCGAGGCGCCCACTGTTACTGAAAAACATGCAAATGCCCTGTTCCAACAAAAGCTGCGGGTACAGGGAGCCGTTTTGTTGGCCATCACTTTTTTCATGCTCCTGCTTAACTTTATTGCCTTCCTATCGCTGGAAGGCCAAAACACCGCCCTGGCACAACAACTTGGCCGATCGCAGCAGCAAGATCTGGACGTATCCGGGCTTAATGAAAAGATCCAACAGCAAAAACAACTGCTGAAACAATTAGGCTGGGACGGTAAATTTAACAAGGCCCGCCTGATCGATTCCGTAGCCCGCTGCGTTCCCCGGGATCTGACGGTCACCGGCATAGAAGTGCAGCCGTCGGCGGTGCGTCCGGGCGGAGCACCCAACGCGCAGGGTATTTTGGCCAATACGATCCGGCTCTCTGCCTATTCCAAATCGGTACTGCCGGTGAATGAATGGGTAGAACGCCTGAAACTGCAAGCCTGGGCCAAGTCCGTACGTATCGAAAATTACTGGTTTGACGCCCAGTCGGACCTTGCCCGGGTCGTCATCATACTCACTTACTGATATGGAACTCCTGAACCGCTATCGAAAATATTGGATCACAGCCGGCACATTACTGGTACTGCTGCTCTGCTATCAATTGGCCTTTAAAAAGACCATCGCCGCCTCGCAACTGTACAGCCGGTTAAGCCAACAAGTAACCGCCAATGACGGCTTGTCTTTACAGCCCGCCTTCCTGGAACGCCAATACCAAACCATTACCGCATTGGCATCTTCCTACCACGTAGATACCGCCAATTACCGCACCCAGCTCCTCAGCAAACTTGCTCCCCTGGCCGACAGTTGCCACATCACCCTCATCAATATCCCCAAAAGTAACACTTCCGCCGACGGCCGCATCACCCGCCAGCAAATCGGCGCAAAAGGCGATTTCTTTTCTTTGCTGCGCTTTTACGCCCTCGCCGAAAAGCAAAAAGGCACCGGCATGGCCTCATCGGTAAGCTGGAAAAAGCCGGATGCGGACAACCATACCGATAAAAAAGCAGGGGAAATAGAACTTACGATGTATTTTAACGGATTTTAAATATTTTTTGGGAAACATAATATTTATCGTTAATTTTATTTCGTAACCTTAATACTTATCACATGCGATTTTATACACATCCCAAAGACCTCAGTTAAGTTTAAAACTGCCTCGCGCTATTGCGTTGAGGGATAATTTTCTTTGCTTTTATCGAGATGTTTCCTCGAATGGCCAAGGTGCGTTTTGGCTACAACCTTTTAACCCAATCATTCATATCAGCAGTTCATTTTATATGAAAAAGCTACTTTTAATCATCTCCTTTTTGATCATGTTTCATGTGTCCAAAGCACAGCAGTGGTTGTACAGTAACCCCAACCTCTATTATAATACCGGTAATGTTGGTATAGGTACCTCCACGCCTTCAAAAGCACTTACGATAAATTCATCAACTACAAGCGATATATTATTCCAGGTTGGCGGCTATAATATCGCCGGATTAAGCACTTCCAGCACCGATTCATACTTCTATGGCGCTACCGGTAAAAACCTGAACATTACGGCAACCTTGGCGGACGTCAAATTTCAGACTGGTAACCCTTCAGCAACCTCCATGATCGTAAAAAATAACGGCTTCGTGGGTATCGGCACCACCACACCGACAGAAGCGCTTGATGTGAATGGAAACCCGGCATTCGGAACCATTACCGAACGCATTTCATTAGGCGGTTCAAGTTTGGGCTTCAACAGGCGGGTAGCTACGGGCGCGATCTACGATAACACCAAATTCGGCTACCAATTTCAACATACCGGAGCCAATGGCTCAACCCCCGACTATTTAGCCTGGGCAGTATTCAATACCACCGGTAACCTGGTCAATGCAACTGCCCTAACTGTTACTGGTTCGGGCCAAGTAGGGGTAAATTCGTCCTACATACCTTCAGGTTTTCAGTTCGCGGTGAATGGAAGTATAATTACCACGGCGGTTACGGTAAAGCTGAGGACTAATTGGCCGGATTATGTATTCAAGAAATCCTACAAACTGCCGCTTTTAAGTGAATTAAAGGATTATATAGATAAAAACCACCACTTACCTGATGTCCCTACGGCCGAAGAAGTCTCCACACAAGGCCAGGACCTTGGCCGCATCAATAGCGTGCTCTTAAAGAAGGTGGAAGAACTGACACTCTATCTCATTGAGAAGGACAGGCAAATGGAGGAGCAAAAGAAAATCAACAGGTCACTCCAAAAACAAATCGATCACGTTGTGAAAAAGTTAAAAAAATGAACAGAATGTGGCCCGCATTCTAAGGGACAGACCTAATATCATCGATCACCGTAACTTTATATGAAAAAACTCCTTAACCTTTTTTCCATGGGCATCGCCCTGAGCTGTTTTGGCCTAAAGGCACATGCGCAGCAATGGACCACATCGACTAATGATGCCTATTTCAATTTAAGCGGGCGCGTTAGCATCGGCACCTCAACACCTACTTCCAAACTTACTGTATCCAGCACGCAGACCTCCTCTTTATCCGGGTACGCTTCCGTCGCAGACTTCATTAGCACCAGCGGCGACAGGGCGCGGATAAATATCTTCAACAGCTATAATGCTCCTAACAAGAACGCCAGTTCCGCAATCATTTTTGGCGGCTACAATTTTGCGGGTACGGCCTTAGAGAACAAATGGGAGTTAGGGACCGACCTGAATATGGATGGCGACCGGAACCTTTATTTCCACAACGCAGCCACAGGTATCAGCCCATTTTTTTTAAGCTCCAATAATAATATCGGTATTTTAACTACGGCACCTACTCAATCGCTGACGTTTGGTTCCACCAGTACCGGGCTTTCGATGTATAATACTCCCGACCAAGTAACCAACTACGAAAGGTTGCGCGCGTATTGGTCTTCGGGTACCTATTATATCAGGACAGAAAACGGCGGAACGAACACCTCCACGCGCGACCTGCTGATTGGTTCGGGGTCAATCCAAACGACCTACTCGAATTCCGGAAACCCGGGCTATAAAATCTTAATGAACGTCTCTACCACCGGTATTGGCGCCGCCGCCGGTATCCTTTCTGTACGCGGTACCCTGACCGGTAATGTCCAGCAGAACTTTTTTGGCCTTACGCCAACTATCCAGCAAAGCGTGGGCAATGCAGGTGCCTACCGTGCATTTTACCTCTCCGCCTATGAGAACACCACAGGTACCGGATCAAAATTATTAATGGATGTAGGTACCAATACGGCTGCCGCCGGTGCCGGTACGCATACGTCGAAGCTTTTGCTTACCAGCGACGGCAAGCTGGGTATAGGTACCAGTAACCCCGTATCCAGCCTTACCCTGGCCAGCACAGGTAATGCCAACCCGAACAATGGCAGCGCAGAGGTCGATTATGAGGGGCAGAAACTAACCTTCCAAAGCCTGGCGGCCTCACAATCCTACACGTTGGGGAGCATTAAAATGACCCAACCGCAAAACTATTTCATCGATAGGGGGGATATGGCTTTTTCCACAGCGAATGGTGGCGGGGCAATTACCGAGAAGATGAGGATCGCTGCTAATGGCTTTGTGGGCATAGGAACTACTACACCCGATGCTCCGCTTGCCGTGAACGGTAAAATTCATGCCAAACAAGTGGTGGTAGATCTCAATGGCTGGCCGGATTTTGTGTTCAGTGAGGCTTATCAATTGGCGAAACTTAGCGAGGTAAAAGATTATATCGAGAAAAACCATCACCTACCGGGTGTACCCGCCGCGCAAGAGGTCGAGCAAAAAGGCCTGGATCTTGGCGAAATGAATAAGATCCTGATGAAGAAAGTGGAAGAGTTGACACTGTACCTGATCGAAAAGGAAAAAAAGGACAAGGAAAGGGACGAGCTTATATTGTCCTTACAGAAAAAGCTCGAAGCGTTGAAAAAGTAGCTCCTTATCTTTTACCTTAAAAGTAATTCATATGTTGTTTAAATTTTTTGTGCGCCCTTTTTGCAGGGGCGCCATATTGTCGCTTGTTCTTATTGTATGCGTAATTCAAAATATTCACGCACAATCCTCGCCAAGGGAATTTCAAAACGTGGTACCGGTCAGCACCGTATCGCCTAATGCCGCGAGCCTGGGTAAATTTGGGAACATTCCTGTGAGTTATGCAACGGGGGTGCCTTCGGTTACCATCCCGCTTTACCAAATTTCTATTGGTGGCATGACGATCCCGTTGTCCCTTGATTACCATGGCGGCGGCGTGCGGGTGGATGAAGTTTCATCAAGCGTTGGCACCAGCTGGGCACTGAATGGTATTCCTCAAATCACCAGAAACATGATCGGCCGTCCGGACGAATCAAGCGGTTATTTAACTGCACCTTCGCTGGACTCCCTTTATGATTATTATAACTATGCTAATTATCCTGTTGCTACTAAACTAAGGTTTGCTGAGTTTATACTTGGCGTGAGGGACAATTTAAACGATACAGAGCCGGACGTTTATTCCTACACGCTGAACGGGAGCAGCGGAAAATTTATTTTCCGGCAGAATGGCACCGCGATGCAGATCCCGGTAACCAATAACCGCATCGAACGAATTGCGGGGAATTTTAAGATCACAGATGAAAAAGGCGTAACCTATATATTCGACCAACAGGAGCGGACCGAAATCATAGGTGCATCGGGCCCGGGCAATTACCCCAGTACTTACCGCTTGTCAAAACTGATCGCGCCCAATATGGCCGATACCGTTTATTTTACCTACCAAAGCAGTTCCGGAAGCATAGAACGCAGTTGGAATTTTACATACACGATCGGTAATAAGCCCAATGAAGAATCACCCTCCCAGTTGGTATCTGCCAACGGCGAGAATTCATCAGTATCTCAGATAGCCCATACATTGGAATTATTTCCGAAAGAGATCAGCTGGCGTGGCGGGAAGGTTACTTTTAAAAATGTTTTGGACCGTACAGACCGCCCGGCCGAGATGCGGCTGGACAGCGTGAAAGTTTATGCAAAGCTAAACGGAAGTTACCAGCTCAATAAAAGTGTTAAACTCTATCAATCCTATTTTTACAGTAACCCGGTTAGCGGTGCTACCCCCGATTACCGTAATTACCGCTTAAGATTGGATTCTGTTGCTTTTCTGCCCGTAGCCTCTCCTGCGCTTAAAGCACAAACCTATCAGATGACTTATAACAACACACCGATAGCGCCTAATGAGTCTTTCGGGCAGGATCTGTGGGGGTATAATAACGGTAAATTCAATAACACAACATCAATGCCTGTGCAGAGGGTGTTATGGAAAAATATTTATTACACCTTTGGGGAAGCGAATACCGATCCCGACTCGACGGGCAACTCGATGCAGGCCTGCATGTTGCAAAGCATCAAATACCCGACGAAAGGCTATACAGTTTTTGATTTCGAACCGCACCAATACCCTGTCAGCTACCAGTCCACACAAACACAATCGGCAGTTTGCAACGCATATGGCAGCGTCCAAAGCACTAATACCTATTCGTTTACGGTTTTAGCAAACCAAAGTAACTTTACCTACCGGGTGGTTTTGTCTGCCTACAATTACCCTAACGTCACCGACCGGCCAAGAGCGAAACTGGTCGACCAAACAACCGGGCAACAGGTCTTTTTTGAATCGAATGTTAATAACCCAAGCCAAAGCTATGATAGCGGAACAATCGCGTTAAACCTTGTTGTCGGCCATACCTATGTAATGACCACCGATATTTATACAGTTAATTCGAACGTATCGGCGCAAAGCACGGTTTCCTGGCGTATCCCGGTTAGCGGTGTCAACGTCAAATTCGGTGGCGGGTTACGTATCAAGTCGATCACCAATTACGACGCCAATAACAGCTTTATCGGTAAAGAAACCTATCAATATGGTAACAACGGGCTTGGTACCTTAATGACCGATGCGGCCTATTTGTTGATCAATTATGAAAATGTGTTTTACCGCTTGTTGGTTTGTCAGCTTGGCGAGGCGGGTTCGTCCGGTTGTTCGTTATCTTTGGGCGATAACAGTATCATTTACCACACCAAAAGTATTTACCCGGCCACGCAATTTAGTGGCAGCCCCGTTGTTTACGGTGCAGTTACCAAAACTGAAGTCAACAGCCTGGGCCAGCCAAACGGCAAGAGCGTATTCGCCTATAGAGTTTACAATGACCAGGCTGCGCTACCCGTGACAGATTATGGCCTCATCGGTATTTGGCTGACTTCGAACGCCTGGAAAAATGGCTTGTTGGCGAGTGAAAGCACCTATAAATCTAACGGATCGGCATTTACACCCGTATCCATCAAAAATTTCGACTACAACGTTTTTCGCCGGGACACGTTGTGGGGGCTAAAAATAAAGCCGCTATACATTAAACTGGGCAGCGGCTCTGAGCTACAGGATACCGTCCATACCCGACAGGCGTACATAGGCCCTGAAAACAATTACAAAACACATTTCTTTATTGGCCGGACCCCGTCCTACACAGGCGCAATGCTCCTGCAAACGGAGTCGGATACGACCTACGATGACCTGGGTAATAAGTTCGTGCAGGTAAAGAACCTCTCTTATGATGATTTAACGCATACGCTACCGACGAAAGTGCAAACCTTTAACAGCAAAGGGGATATGCTTTCCAGCGTTACCAAATACCCGCATGACCTGGCATCCGGCACGAATGTTTACCAAAAGCTGCTGAACCGGAATATGGTCGCTTCCGTCGTCAGTGCCCAGCAGCTAAAGAACAGCAGCCAGCTGGAACTTGCCAACATCAATTATAACGACTGGTTTGGGAACAGTACATTATTGCTCCCGCAAACGGTAGACGGGCAGGTTGCTAATAATGCGGTAGAACCACGGGTGAAATTCAATAAGTATGATGCTTATGGCAATATATTGGAACAGCAAAAGGCAGATGCGCCTGTTAGCGGCTATAAATGGGGGTATAGTAACCAATACCCAATCGCTGTGGCTACGAACGCTTTAAGCACAGAGTTTTATTACGAAGGATTTGAAGAAAGCACGGCGGGGAGCACGGTAAGCGGCGCAGGCCATACCGGACGGAAATATTCTACCAATAACCTGGTAAATTGGGCAAAGCCCAACGGCCGGAGCTACGTGATCAGCTACTGGTACCGGAGCGGAGGCGTGTGGGTTTATAAAGAAGAACAAGCTTACACGGGGAGTAGCTTTACGCTAACGGGGGCGGATACCGGCGGCGGTTACGATGATATCCGGATATACCCATCAGACGCGCAGATGTCGACATTTACCTACGACCCCCTGGTAGGCATGACGAGCCAAACTGATGCAAAAGGGCAAACCACCTATTTTGAGTACGACGGCTTCCAGCGTTTGGCAGATACCAAAGACCAGGACGGGAATATCGTTAAGCATATGGATTACCATTACCAGGGGCAATAAAAACCTAAACCGAAATGAACATTCAAACCTTATTAAAGCTGAAAAAGTACCCGGTTAACGGATTATTTATGATGGCTGCGGTGCTTTGCTTCCAGTCATCAAAGGCACAAACGTTAGTAACGCCGCAGAAGGTGTATACGACGACACCTGCGGCAGGTTCGTATTATAATTATACCAGCATTACGCTTAACCCCGGGGTTAATTTCCAGGCGGGGCCTAGCAGCAGCCTGGAGTTTTTTATCAAGCAGGAGGGCTGCGAGATCCTGTCTGTCAAACCGAGCCAAAACCAGAATTATATTATAACCTCGGAGCCCCGTACAGGAGGCATCACCTCCGGCCAGATGCTGTCAAGCCTATCCAATTGCGGGCTGATGCAAACGGTGGTATATTTCGACGGGCTTGGGCGGCCTATCCAAACGGTACAGGTTAAAGGCTCCCCGACGGCGAGGGACATCGTGCAGCCGGTAGCGTATGATGAATACGGGCGGGAAGCCAAAAAGTACCTTGCCTATGCCTCGAAAGACACGCTTGCCGGCAGTTTTAAAGCCAGTGCCCTGACGGACCAGGCCTCGTTTTACAACAACCCTTCGGGGGTAACGTGGAATGCGCCGGGCGTTGTTGCCATACCCATATCCGGCGGGCTTACGCCATCGTTCTCGCTGAGCAAATTCGAGGCCTCTCCGCTTGACAGGGTAGTTGAGCAGGGCGCTCCCGGGGCAGACTGGCAGCCCATCGATGGCAGTACCGCCGGGCACACCATCAAAATTGCCAATTTACTTAACAATATTACCGCTTTATCAGACACCTTGAATTCGCGCTGGGTGGCCCGTTACTACATCAGCACCATTAACAGCGACCAGAGCCGTACGCTTGCTTTAGGCAGCGGCAACCTGGCGCGGTATGATGCCAATGAGTTGTCAGTTACTGTTACCCGGGACGAAAACAATAAGAACAACCAGCGCGCGGGTACGGTGGAGGAGTATAAAGACAAAGAAGGGCGGGTGCTTTTAAAGCGGCTGTTCAATTATGTACCGGGCGGCACTCCCGCCTTCCAGGTACTGAGTACCTATTATGTTTACGATGACCTGGGCAACCTGGCGTATGTGCTCACACCGATGAGCAATGCTGATGCCGGGCTGCCTTCGCAAACCGTGCTGGATAACTTGTGCTACCAGTACCGCTACGACAGCCGCAACCGCCTTACGCAAAAGAAGCTGCCTGGCAAAGGCTGGGAATATGTGGTATACAACAGGCTGGACCAACCCGTATTGGCGCAGGATGCCAACCAGCGTGCGTCCAACCAATGGACGGCAACCAAGTACGATGCACTGGGCAGGGTAATCCTGACAGCGCTCTGGAATGCGGGCAGCGCTATCCCCTTAAATACCCTGAAAGACAGCGTTTACAGCAAACCACAATGGGATACGCCCAACCAAGCGAATACAGCTACCGGTTATACCATCAGCAGCTACCCTGCCATCAGCAAAGCCTTAACCATCAGCTATTATGATAACTATTCGGACGTGCCTGGCCTGGCCTCAAAGCCATATGCAGTAGCCCCTGCTAAGGCCTTAGCCAGGCCAAAAGGCCTGGCAACCGCAGTTAAGGTAATGGTGTTGAACACGATAGGCAATGCAGTGCCCGACACCCTTTGGAGCGTGAACTACTATGACCGGGAAGGACGGAATACCAAAACTTATAAGCAGCATTATTTGGGCGGCACCACGGGGTTAAACAAGTACAATTACGATGAGATAAGCACTACCTATAATTTCAACGACCAGCCCACCTCTGCCACGCGCCTGCACTTTACCAAAAATGCCGCAGGCAACGATAAAGCCTTAAGCCTGACGGTAAGCAACACCTGGCACTATGACCATATGGGGCGCAAGCTGAGCAGCTGGCAGCAACTGAAGAACGGGGCTTTGGCAGCTGATGCCAAAGTATTGTTGTCCAAATCAGAATATAACGAATTAGGGCAGTTGTGGAAGAAACACCTGCACAGCCTGGACAGCACCAGCTATAAGCAGGACGTGGCTTATGATTATAACGAACGCGGCTGGCTGCAGAAAAGCACGGCTCCATTGTTTGAAGAATACCTGCAATACAACAGCATTAATAATGTCAGCGGCATAACGCCTTCTGCCCAATACAACGGCAATATTGCCAGCCAAAGCTGGGGCACCGAAGCGGTGCCCAACAGCAAAAGCTATACGTATAGCTACGACGCTTTGAACAGGCTGAAAGGCGGTAATTCGACGCTGAGCCACCACGAGAACGGCATCAGCTACGACCTGATGGGCAATATCACTGCGCTCAAACGCTACCAGGCGGGCACGCTCACGGATGATCTCATTTATATCTATACTTCTGCAGGGAATGCAACCAACCAATTGCAGTCGATCAGCGATGGCTCGGGCAATAACGCGGGGTTAACCGCAGGGTTTAATCAGGCTTATACTTATGATGCTAACGGCAACCTGAAAAGTGATGCGAGTAAATCTATTACAGGTATCAGTTATAACCTGCTTAACTTGCCCGAAACCTTCACGGGTAAAAGCACTACCTATACTTACGATGCTGCCGGGCAGAAGCTTAGGCGTGTTATCGGTACAGCAGCAACCGAATACATCGGCGGCATCCAATACGACGGCGCTACGCCAAGCATTACGTTTATCCAGACCGAAGAGGGCAGGGCCTTGCCAAACGGCACCACGGCATATAACTATGAATACAGCTTAAGCGACCATTTGGGCAACACGCGGGTAAGCTTCGACACGGGCACGGGCGTAGCACGTTTGGTGCAAACTAACGATTATTACCCCTTTGGCCTGGAAACGCCCGGCAGCACCAGCACCAGCCCTAAAAATAACTACCTTTACAACAAGAAAGAGTTACAGGAGAGCCTGGGGCTGTACGATTACGGCGCAAGGTTCTATGACCCAACGATAGGCAGGTGGGCAAGCATAGACCAATTGGCGGAGAAAATGAGGCGTCATTCAGTATATAACTATGGATTTGATAATCCGATCAAGTTTATTGATCCGGATGGGATGGCTCCAACAAAAATTAAAGCACCAATCATTGGGCAGCGTTCCAAAATTTTGGGCTTGATTAATTTTAGATCTAAAACACAATATGAATTTGATAAAAATGGTTACTTGCAGCCTAAAAAAGGTGCCGCAATAAATAAAAATGGTTCTGCAAAGTATTCTACGCAGATCAATAATGCTATTAAGAATGACAAAACCGTTACCGTGGCAATTGGACAGTCGTTTATAGGCAAGGATGGTAAGGAAAAGTCAGTTGATATCGATGCTGGTGGCGGTGTAACGTCCACTAATGGTAAATTGACCGTGGGGCCTGCAAATGATAGTAGGAACAAGGTCGCTAGTGATCCGGTAATAACTATTTCGGGTAATCCTAATTACAATATACGTGGTGAAAACAATCTACCAGTACCAGATGATGCTTCTTTAATCCTTATGCACGAATTCGTTGGGCATGCTTTTCCAATTATTTTTGGCTCAACTAAGGGTAATTCGATTAATAATGAAAATGAAATAAGAAACGATCTCAGAGATATTAATGGAAACCCGATACCCTTAAGGAAATTTGATCCATGGCACGTTGAAAGTACATTAGCTCCATAACCTTATGAGAAAACCAATTTTCACGCTATTTAACTTGTTATTAATCTTTGCTTTTTATTCCTGTGGTTATTTCTCCATTAAGAAGTACCCTGAGAGAAAGAAAGTTGAAATAGTATGTTTAGTGGACAACGATACACTACATGTCAAAATCGTAAATAACTCGGATAGCGTTATCTATATTCCAGAAGATTATGAAGTTGATTTTACATCAAATACCGATACACTGTATATGAGCGTTGTCAACAAGGAAAAATATGGGGTGACCTATTTTTATAAGTACAGTAAAGTATTCCCGTTCGAATTTTATACAGCAAAAAAGATAGATGGTGTCTCACCAGATACAACAGTTAAGATCAAGAGTCAGGTCAATTTTTATAATCAATTCAAAATACATGGTATTAGAGAAATAAAATCCGGGGCTTCATATATCACTAGATTAGTTTTTGACATTCCCAAACACCTCAATGTCGTACAGGTCAATTATTATCGTAAATTGTTTTTAAATACTAACCGTCTAGATACGATCGACTATTCAAAGCAAGATGTGCTTCTTTATGACAGCCTCAATTCAGTACAGGTTAATGTCTTACCCGTAACTAGGTTTAGATAAATACCGAACATTTGGTCATAGGGCGGATAAGACAGAGTAAATTTGCCAATTTTTATTAATGTTCTACGAGATGGTAGGGATGAAAAATAGTTGGCGATTCTTGTAAGTATACTGAATATCAAACATGTGCATTAAGCCAATTGGAAACAATTTCAATTGACTTTCTTGTTTATGAAAGTTGTAAAAAACTAATTTCGAGCCTTTCCGTCCCACTCTGGCGCGAGTATCAGGGTTGGCAATAGCGCGGCGTACTCGTGCCTAAGTTAACGGCGGCAGCTTTCTATATGATATACCGCCCCCCGCTGGTCGAAGTTTATAACTTCGGCCTAAAATGAAGAAAACTTATAGTGTGCTATGGCATGACGATACACCGGGTATTGATAGATTGGGGCGAAGAAAAACCGGCACCTGTTAACTCCAACTTCCACCGCTTTTAGAAAAAGATATTTTGCGTATTCTTTATCTCGGCCATTACGAAAGTGCTGTGCGTACTTCCGATGCTCTCTACCGACCCCTCTTGCGCGAGTATGTACCGTTGGCAATCGCGTGCCCTACTCGTGCTTTTACGAATTTCGGAAATGCCAATTTCCTGGTCCAAACTTATTATCATCAAAACATTGATGATACACACCGGCAGGTTCTGACGGCCGATCGCGGTTCTCAGGCACTGGTATCCGTGGCCCCTTCAATGCATTTTTACAGAGAATCGTTAAGTGTTGTAAGGTTACGAGGGAGCCTCGGCGTAAGTACAACTGTGGCAATAACCGGCCTTTTTTCATGCCGGGCCTTACTTATTTATAGGGCGGGAAAATAGGGTTGTCATTTCGGGTAGGCTGACGCTTAAGTCTTCCGGATTATTGGATCAGAAACTGCAAAGCAATAAAAATTATACTGAATTAGATTCGCCGGATGCTATCCCTGCCGTTACATTATTGCTTAGAGCAGAGTGTTTTTTTCTTAACCTACAATTTTACTCCGCTGAAAGCCATGTAGTATAAATTTCAACTTCCTACGGGGCTATGGTAAGTATTCAGTAGCCGCATCAGGTACCTTACCGCCTGGTCTATGCTGCGGCTACAAAAACGCTATTGGGCACCCTAACCACTTCCGGTACATTTACGTTAACCGAGACAGATCATTGGAGATTTACCGGGGGAATCACTTGTAACTTCACGTTCGGAACCACCATACCACCGAAATTGACAGACAGTTATACATTCATTACTTAGTTTCGCGCGTCCTTTTGTACGGCAAAGCAAATCGTTCATGTTGGAATATGAAGTCGGCCCACTCCCAAAAACGCCAGGGTTTGATGGTGAATGTTCGGTACAGGTTGTTGTCGCCTTTATCTTTCTCCGGGTGCTGGCAGAGAAAGTAACCGTATCGCATTAAGCAAGTTTTAAAAGACTGTCCTTTCCCGCTTTCTTCACTATAAATGAAACTCCCATCGATGTTTGAATAGGTGTAATTTTCTTTAAGAAAAAAATCGAAAATCGGTAAGTTGGTCAACACCAATACACAGATTACTACTATAAGTGTTTTTTTCATTGTTCTTAATTACACGCACCTTTGCTTGATGGCGCAGTTCCACCATTTTTATTTATATTATCTCCATTCATCTTTTCAAGATTCGCTCCCAAAGCCGCAGGTGTTTGTGCGGTCATCGCCCCGCCAGGGCCTGAAAGTCCGACTGTATTCGTGGCATCAGGCAAGATGATCCCGCCTTTCAGGCAGGCCTCGATCACAAAATTAGTACAATTGAATTGGGTTAGGTCATAGGTGACAGGTGGGGAGGAAATGTAATCTATTATATGCCGGAAATTTACTGCATTTACATTGAAGGTAATGCTTACGTTATAATCTAAAATACTGTTATCCACGATTTTCGATGGTGCGTGCATTTTGTCCATTCCGGTGGCATCCGGGTAAAAACCTACCACCTGTGTTATACTATTACTGCCGTTCGCTTTCGTTAGCCCTATTGCGGTATGCCCAACGCTGTTCTTGCCGATATTAAAGTAAGTGCCCGGCTGGGGCTCCTGTACGTAAACGGTAACGGACATTGTTGCCCCTGCATCCTGAACGTTGTTGAAGCAATCCATTAGTTGTCTTGGTTTGATTCCGGGCTTCTCCTCCCCGGGAAGGTTGGAAACGGAAGGGACGCTGCTATCGGCCGGAGGGGTGGCATAGCCGCCATGGCCGGGGTCGAAACCGCCGGATGAACCACCCGGGTCCATGCCGCCGTACGGGCCATCAATGTCGGTGTAGGTCGTCGTACAGATCTGTTCTGAGTAGATAACCAGTACGCCTTCACCGTTAATATAATTATGATCCACCCAATAACAATCAGTGGTAGGCTGAAGGTTATTAATGTGTATGGATGGCTGGATATCATTAGTTTTTGCCGGTTTAGCTTCACCGATACTTTTTCCCTCTGAAAATATCCGCCCGCCCAAAAGGTTATAAGCTTCATCAAATACAAAAATCCTCCCTGTGTAATTTGCGGGAGTAATATGGTTTTGCCGCTGAAGCCAATTGGCATCCGGGATGAATTCCAGTATCCTTGCATGCAGGGTGTGATGCTTGTCTGCATAAAAAGCGATCTTGCGGTAACCTTGCCCCACGCCCTGGAATGTCGGAGTGCCTTTCATGGCAATCAGCCAATAATTGCTTGCCGTGGAGGGCATTGACACAGCCTGGCTCCAGTCTATAGAAGCATCGGCAAGGCGGAAAGAGGGAGCGGAGGTGTTATTAGTCCTTATAGGGGTAGATGATGCCATGGCGTTATGCCAATTTTCCACGGTACTCAAAGCCAATGTATCACGGCTGGTACTGGCCTCTGTACCCGGTTTGATGTCATTTGTGTTATCCCTTCGGCAGGCAGCAGCCACGATCAGGAATATTGCTAAAAAAGAAGTGGTCGTTTTCTTCATAACGGGTCATGCGGATGCTTTTCTGTTCATTTGTACTTTACCTGCCCTGATCCGGCTGAGGGTTTCCGGCGTAATAGACAGGTAGGATGCGATCTGGCTGAGCGATGCTTTCTGCAGGATATCCGGATGATTGGCCAGTAACTTTTCGTAACGCTCACGGCCGGTGAGCGTCCGTAGGAGTATCGCGCGTTCTTCAGCCAGAATGTAGTATTTTTCAGTAACCTTACGCCCGATGTAATTGAATTCCGGATGCCCGGCATAAATGGCCTGTAACTCTGCCCAGGACATTGATAAAAGCTCACCACCATCTACGAGTTCAATGGTTTCCCTGGCTGGTTGCTGGGTGTAAAAGCTGTAAACAGATATCATCAGGTCGCCTTCCCCCATAAACCAGACGGTACACTCCCGGCCCTCGGGGGTATGGTAATACGCACGCGCGAATCCTTTATTGATGAACCAGATCCGCCTGGCGACCTGCCCTTCCTGCAAAAGCAAATGTTTCCCTTCGTAGGTTTCCGGCCGGAGCTGCTTAATTAATTGATGTTCTAATGCGGCTGATAATGGCGCAATAAAGTTCAGTGTTGTGATCAGTAAATTCGTATCCATCAGTCAATGTGTTATATGGAAAAATTGCCAATTGGGTACTATGGGTGTTCTCTTAAGTTAAATAGGGTTTCGTTTAATTAAACATGTTTCGGTCTGGAATTATTATACAGTTAGCTGCGTTTTTTTGACAAATGTCAAATTTGGATAGTTGTTGAATGATGGGTAGTTGTTAAAAGTGGTTGTTAATCAATTTATTGTGTATTGTTTTTATTGGATTGTGAAGAATTGAGAAAATGATAATTGTCAAGTGGAAGATTGCATATAGTTGGCAGATTTGCTTTTAACGAAATTTAATATTCACCATAGCCCCGCAATTATGAATAGAAATGAAACCAAAGAAACATATCCATTTTTATGGCTGGATGATCTTGTGGAAAGGGCATTAAATCCGGATAGAAGTGACCTGGGGTTGTTGTCCTCTGATTTTTTCCAGGCTGTATCTGAACGTTTGCCTGTTGAACTCGATGAGATCAGCACCACAGCAAAAACGCAGGCCTTTTCACTTTACAACGGTGAACAATTGAAGGCTATAGCGGGGCATTATGACCAGGCCGTAAGGCTGCTGTTGCAGCAAGCCGCATCAAATCTTGACAAATACCCGGCTAAAGGTATATTGCGGACGACTGGCCAGCTGATATTCAGCGGCCTTGCCGGCCTGGCGCAGAATTTAGAGCGCCGCTATGGCACCCATGCCCCTGCACCGGCTGCTCAGGTGCGGCCTTTCTCTTTATTTAAAATCCTGCTAAAGTTAAGCGGAGACCAGATTGGCATCCTGGTGCGCGGCGCATTCGATGCAGGCCTGATTGATACGGTATCGAAACGGGCCGCCTTTCAGGCTTTAACGCCCTTTTTATCAACGCCGCATCGGGATGGCCTGTCACATGAAAGCCTGCGCAGCAACTCCGGGCGCCCGGAGCGCAGAGATGTGGATAAAGTCATCGAGGCGCTTGGTGTTTTATCTAAAATAGTAAGGGAATACCGGTGATTCCTTGCCGCTAATGCTGTGCCCGGTTTTACCTGTTGGCAGGGTTTACATTTATCCGTTAACGTGTAATTACGGTCCTTAAACCTGCCTGTTTTCATCAACTAACGCTTGGCAGGGTTCGCCGTCTTGATCACGCAACTCAAAAGGCCGCTTCTTTACTTAAAGGGTAATAGCTTGCCGTGTAAGTGTTTCAATGGGTGGAGTGTTGTTGCCCACCGGAATAGGATACGGTTATCTCATTACCTGTTTTTTATTTAATAGTTTAAAAATAATTATATTGCTTGCCTAAACCTAATCGCTATCCCAATGCGCCGGCTGTTTGTGATATTATCTTTCATGGTATGGTGCCGTTGCCTGTACGCACAACAAGATGTTGAATTCCAGGTTAGCGGGGCTTTTTTACAGGGAAAGGAAATTATCAAAGTAAAGCGTGACTTTTTTGACCCCTATGTTTGGGTGTTGTCTCAAAACAATGAGGTATACCGGATCAATAGTATTACCAGCCAGGTCGAAGACCTCACAGCAAATTTTTCGGCCTATTCCCATGATTCGTTTATTGATATTGCAGGGTTAAATAAGGATACTGTATTCCTTGCAACAGCTACAGGGGCAGTGGTTCAATATAAAAGCGGAGGCCTTAAAACGATCGGGGCTGCCGAAGGTATTCTGAGTGCCGCTAATTCTATCGGGATAAAGAAAAATACTTACTATGATTTTTTCTATTTCGATGCGGGCGCACCACCAGTGCTTATTGTGGGCTCGGATAAAGGGCTTTACTTTTATGATATACGTGCCGAAAAAGCCACACATCCGGAAGGGGAACATAGCAGCCTGGTCTATGAGGCGACTTACCGGACTGAGATGTACCGGGACAGTACCGCCGGTGCAAGTGAATATGATGGCCTGAAACAATTACCGGTAACCTTTCGGGGAGAATATGCCACATTTATGGGTTTTCTTTGGGAGGGCGGAAATGGCTACGGCTATAATATTAAGACCGCTTGTATGATTTCCCCTTCCATGTATGTTTATGACGCGGTTACCAGCAGGATGGAAATGTTTTGGGGGAACAGCAATGGCTTGTTCCAGAATAATTTTAACCAGAGCTATTATGTTCATTCTCCTGTCGCGCATTACCTGAATGGCATACAGGTTAACAAGGTTACAAATATATACGGGCTGGCTGCCTTTGGGGAAGGAGAGTGGTTTGGGGATCCGGGGATGATCAAACAAAATTTGTTGGTCGGGACGGACCGGGGCTTGTATTTCAGCAATTCCATTTATACAAGAACTTCTGTAGGGTTACGGCCCTTTGAATTGTTCCATCTGGACGCGCTCGGCATGGCCAAAGTAAATGACATATGTGTAAATGTAGCCTCAATGCATGTGCCGCTTTGCGAGGATGGCGCCTGGGTTGCTACCGGAACGGGGCTTTACTTCCTGAAACCTGACTATGCAAAATTTGTTGGACAAGGCAGTTTCCAGGCAGCGTCTTTTAAAGGGGCGCCAGGTATGCAGCATAAGCTTAGCATTTGTTCCGGAGAGCAGGCTATATTGGCTGTTGACCCGAAGCATTACACAGGAAGCAGCATTCAGTGGTACCGTGGTAATGAACAGCTTATCGGGGAAAGCCATGCTGAATTAGTAACCAGCATTCCCGGCAATTACCATGCAGTACTTTATGACCCATGCCAGAACTCTCACCTCGAAACCAATAGCCTGGAATTATCTGTCGTGAGTTCCCCGGTTTTTTCATTTAACTATCCGGATAATCTATCGTATTGTGACAGTGCATCTGCGGCATTAAATACTGACTATAGCCCTGCTTACCGCTACAGGTGGTGGAGGGACGGGCAACTTACGGGTGATACCGAATTTAAAATGACGGCTACGCAAAGCGGGGTATACCATGTAGAAGTAAGTGCATGTAGCGGCAGCTGGTTACCGTCCAAGGATGTTAAACTGGAGCTTATCAATCTTCCCGTACCCCAGTTGCATACCGGTGCCCTTATTAATTGTGAGGGAATGCCGGTAACGATAAACTTAAA
This sequence comes from Mucilaginibacter pedocola, assembly GCF_002013915.1. Classification (GTDB taxonomy): domain Bacteria; phylum Bacteroidota; class Bacteroidia; order Sphingobacteriales; family Sphingobacteriaceae; genus Mucilaginibacter; species Mucilaginibacter pedocola. Next base: position 498,489 of record NZ_MBTF01000034.1, on the reverse strand, counting down.
CGTTCCTGTAAGCTCCGGTTATACGATTCATTGGCTCCTGGATGGATACGAAATTGATTCGTTTGCGAATCGCTCCAGCGTCCAAATTGATAAAGCCGGATCTTATAAGGTGTTGTTAAGTGCTACAGGGCAGCGCTGTACAAAAGAGTCTGAGCCGCTGGTGATCCAATTTATCAAATCACCTGTTGTAAACCTGGACAAGGCCGGCGAAATTATTATTTGCGAGGGGGAAAGCGTTAAGCTATCCGCAACTAACAACCCTGCATATCGATACCGGTGGTATTTAAACGGTGTGCTTACAGGGGAGGATGTAAGTGATATAAATGTTTCATCGCCGGGTGAGTACTATGTAGAAGCCAGTTCCTGCCCGGGAACCTGGGTGCCAAGTAGTAAAGTTTCCTTGAAAGTTATTGAAATGCCGCGTTTACTTATCAAAACGATAAAGCAGGCGTATTGCATTGGGGAAGCAGCCAGGCTGTTTTTGGGCGGGGGCCTCGCCGGGAATTACAATATTTCCTGGAGGCGTGATGGCCTTGATTTGCCTGAACTCAAGGGTAAGACGGAAATTACCACGCTATTACCCGGAACGTACCAGGTAATAGCCATAAGTAAAGAAAGGCCACAATGCAATACTGTTTCACCGCCCTACTCACTGGTATTTTACGAGGTGCCCACTGTCCATATTTCCCAAAAGATAAACACTTCTTTATGTAGTGGAGAGGAGGTTAGCTTGTCAGTTTCCTATGCAGGAGGGTATATAAACTGGTCTACCGGTGAAACAACGCCTCGTATTACCGTGAACAATAGTGGTTTATATAAAGTAAAAGTAACCAGTGCCACCGGATGTGCTGCAGAAGATAGTATAAAAATCAAGATGCTCCCCGCGCCTGTATTTCATGTCCCCGACACTTCCGTTTGCACCTATACAAAATCTACTGTGGTTTTAACCGCCCCTGCCGGGTTCCGCCGTTATTTTTGGAATAATATTCAAGGAAGCTCCGGGTACGCCATTAGGGAGCCGCAAAGTATTTTGCTGACAGTAGAGGATGAAAATGGCTGCCAGGCCAGCCAGCAAATTGTAGTATCATCAGCCTGTGCAGACGTTAACCTGGCCAATGCTTTTACGCCCAATGGCGACCTGGCCAACGACACCTGGCGAATATCCGGTATAGAGAACGACCCTTCTGCAGTTGTTAGGATATATAACAGGCAGGGAGCTGAGGTGTTTTACAGTAAAGGGTATTACACGCCCTGGGATGGTAAATTCAGGGGTAGGGCATTGCCGGCGGGCACTTACTACTATATCGTAACGGCTAAAAAGGGTAAACAGCGTTTTAGCGGGCCTGTGACCATTTTTTATTAAATGGGCAACCTGAAGTTAAAAGCATAGCTAATTCCAATAATTTATTTTTTGGCATTTCATTTTACTATTTTACCTTATCACCTGATGCTGCAGCGAGGCCCGGAGGAGAATTACTTTTAACGGTGAGAATTTATTTATTTTCCTCTAAATAATAGGGCGGTAAAATTTGTAATAATCAAATAGATATTTTACATTGTGTTGCCTAAATAAGGTGTAATAATCAGCTGGTTTGTTTTACTACCAGTTAGTTTATGCGCCATATACCAATTATAAAAGTTAACCTATCCTTATAATATATGAGAATGAATATTTATTACCTGTTGCATATTGTTTTCCGGCGATGCTGTAAGCTAACACGGCATTAGCGTTTAATGCCCGCGCCTTTAATTAATTACCTGATACACCAACCTAGTAAATCATCTACAAACCTAAACCGAGATGAGAAGAGACAGAAGGATTATATTAAGTGCGTCCCTACTTTTAGGGGTACTATCTTGCCCATTATTATCGTTTGGGCAGAGCCTTGACCGGAACTATATTATCAGCAATACGTTACGTGTAGGAGGGGTTAAGGACGACGCCTCTTTACGGGCTGTAAGCGGCGACAAGACTAAGGTGCAGTCGGTCATCCAGTATGCAGATGGCTTGGGGCGTGGGCTTCAAACGGTCCAGCGTATGGGCTCGCCATTGGGTTATGATGTGGTAACGCCGAACGAGTACGACCAGTATGGGCGTGAGGTAAAGAAGTACCTGCCTTATATTCCGTCGGGTTCGACGGCGGGTGCTTACCAGGCATCGGCATTAACGACAGGCGTTTCCGGTTTTTACAGTACCCCACCTTCCGGTGTGGCGACGAACACTGCTCCGTATTCTGTTACCGGCTTGGAGGCTTCCCCGCTTGGGCGGCCTGAGGAGGTTGGTGCACCGGGCACGGCGTGGCAATTGGGGGGAGGGCATACGGTACGGATGGATTACCGGCTGAACAATAGCATAACGTGGGCATCGGACTCGGTGAATTCGCGGCGGGTATCTCTTTTCCATGTCATTATCAATTCGGATAACAGCCGGAGCCTTGCCCGTTACAGCAATGCGGTTTACCCGGACAATAGCTTAACGGTAACGGTAAGCAAGGACGAGAACTGGGTAAGCGGGCGTGCGGGCACGACGGAGGAATATAAAGACCAGGAGGGGCATGTAGTGCTGAAAAGGTCGTACAATTATAAGAATGCGGTTGTAAAGCTGGAGCGGCTGAGCACGTACTATGTTTACGACGATAAAGGTAACCTGTGCTATGTGCTGCCACCGGAAACGAATGCGGACGAGGACATCGCTATCACATCTCAAACGATCAGTAAACTAGGCTACGAATACTGGTACGATGCGCTGGGGCGCCCTTACCGGAAGAAGCTCCCGGGAAAGGGCTGGGACTTTATGGTCTATAACGCATTGGACCAGGTAGCGATGGTGCAGGATGCGAACCAACGCGCTAAAATGCCGCAGGAATGGACGTTTACTAAATATGACGCGTTGGGGCGCGTAGTTATTACAGGTATTTACCAGTATGGGGGCTCCATGCCGGATACCAGCCTTTATACGCCGAGTGGAGCAGGGCAGGCCTGGCTGCAATCCTATTACGATAGCCCGTCGCTCACGGCGCCCAACTGGGAAACGCGGGATAACAGTACAACGACAGGGTATAACAATGCCAGTACGCCTGTAGGCACAGGCTATACCTTCCTGAGCATTACGCTTTACGACGACTACAGCGCCACCTCGCTGGCGCCGGCAGCATATAGTGCGCCTTATGGTGCCAGCCAGTCGGTGCGGGGGCTTCCGACGCAGCAGTATACCAATGTGCTGGGCACGGGTACGATGCTCACGTCGGTCACTTATTACGACAGCGATGCGCGGCCGCTGAAAGTATACAAGCAGCATTACCTTGGCGGGGTGAACAACACGGGCAATTATGATGCTGTAAGCACCACATACGATTTCACGAATGCACCGACTACGGTTAGCCGCCAGCACTTCACCTCCGCGAATGCCGGCACACCGCTCCACATGGTGAACGTGCAGTACATATATGACCATGCGGGGCGTAAGCTGAAAACCTGGCAGCAGGTATATAACAGCGGCACGGCCACGCCGCGCACGTTAATATCGAAGTCCGCCTATAACGAGGTGGGGCAGCTGCAGGACAAATGGCTGCACAGTACGGACAGCGTTAACTTTTACGAGCAGGTCACTTACACGTACAACCAGCGGGGCTGGCTGAAGAAGCAGAGCTCGGGGCTTTTCGAGGAAGAGCTTTTTTACGAGACAGGGACGAACAAGGCTTATAACGGGAACATCATGTACCAGTTCTGGGGTACTGGGGCGGCCCCGAATACCAGCTATTATACCTACCTTTATGATAAGCTGAACAGGTTGACGTCCGGCGTACGGAACGACAACAGTTCTATAGAGCAGGGGATTACGTACGATAAGCAGGGGAACATCACGGCACTGCAGCGGACGCTGAACAGTACGCTGGCAGATAACCTCACGTATGTATACGGCGGGGGCAACCAGCTGCAGAGCGTCACCGATGCGACAAGCAATAATGCGGGGCAAAAGTCAGGCACAACAAGCTTTGCGGGGAAATACGACCCTAACGGTAACCTGGCGGCAGACCCGGGCAAGGGGGTAACGGGCATCGTTTACAACCTGGTGAACCTGCCCAAAACTGTCACGTTCTCGGGCAGTACGATCAACTATACGTACGATGCGTCGGGGGCCAAGCTGCGGCGGGTAAGTACAGCGGGCCCGGGTACCACGACGGAGTATATCGATGGCATCCAGTATACCGGCAATACAACCACGATCGACTTTATCCAAACGGAGGAAGGGCAGGCGTTCAGGGAAGGGGCAAGCTACAACTACGAGTACTTTTTAGCGGACCACCTGGGTAATACGCGGGTGATGTTCGATACGAAGATGGGGTACGCGAGGAAGGTAGAAAGCGCCGATTACCTTCCTTTCGGGATGCAGGTACCGGGGCTGGTCAACAGCCCATCGAACAAGTACCTTTACAACAGGAAGGAGCTGCAGGACGAACTGGCACAGTATGATTACGGCGCAAGGTTCTACGACCCTGTTGTCGCCAGGTGGACAGGCATCGACCCGCTCGCTGAAAAGGCCCGAAGGTTTAGTACTTTTGTTTATGGGAATAATAATCCAATCAGGTTTATTGACCCGGATGGAATGGAAGCTGAGGAAGCTGATAATGATGACCCACATGCAGAACCGACATTTTCGTCTGGAGTAAGAACGTTCTTTGCTAAGGTTTTTCACCCAATTGCAGCTCTCGCTATTGGTCCCCCAACTCGTGGTTTTTCCAATATCTCAGCAAATTCAGAAAGATTTGCAACACGTGGGGCATCGGATGACTCTGGGTCTGTATTAGCAGGAGGGCAGGAAGGCGCAGGAACAGAAAGTAATGCCTTCCGGCATACATTATGGCAGGCAACTATTGCAAGCCAATTTGGTTCCGATATAGCGCAGTCCTTTGGAGATGCACATGAAAATAACCCTAATGCGGATCTTAGTCAGAGAGTATTTACAGGTAAAAATGCTTTAGATAATGCTGATATGCATGTAGATTTATTAAATAATCAAATCGGACGGCAAATTGGAACCGCCAGTTCAGGGCAAGGAATGAATGCTATAGCCGGAAAAGTCTTGAATCAGTTCGCAAATACAGGATTATGGACTGCCACTAGACAAAAAGATGGTTCATATACAATAAGTATGACAAAAATAACTTCTAAGCAGTTTAAGGCATTGCAGGCAAGATTCAAGCAACTTAATAACAATGCACGTACAGCCGCAGGACAGGCAAAAATAGATGAAGAAAACGGCAAAGCACAACTTCAACAAGCGCAAGCAGGACATAATCCACCAGTAATGTAGATATGATCAAGAGAGTAGTAAATATTATAATAATTATAGCAGTTTTTTCAGGATGTAAAAACAGGCTAACGGATGATCTAATAAATAATATAGATCGAAACTGTGTGAAACAAAATAAATCTTCCTGCACTATAGTTTTAATTGATGCAACACGATTCAAGTGGGACAAACTGTACTTTTTTGGTTCATGGACAACATCAGACTCTATTAGAAAAGTAATTAAATTGAAATATGACGGGGAAGATATACAAGATGATTATAGAAGAATGGTATTTGTATATAACAATAATGTTGTTTACGAAGAGGACTTTAAATCATTTGATTATAGCAAATCAACGATAAATTTCCCCGATATTATTGACAGTCTGCTGCATTCCAATCCCCCATACCTGACCCCATCTAATGCAATATTCGTAGCAGATAAGGGAAAAATAAAGGAAAGTTGTGTTAATTGTTTTGAGTATAGTTTGTCACCAGTGAAACGGTAAAAATGCAATGAGGAACCTTATCTTAATACTGCTGCTAATCGAGCCTCTCACACTTAATGGATAAACGGTGCGGCAGGGCAGCGCCCACCGCGCTTAGAACCTTATGCAAAAAAAGACCCCAAGCGAAATTGCCCCATGTGTGCGGACAGTGTCCAAGGGCGGAAGCTAGTCAACAAGAAAAAAATTAAACAGAATACCAAGGCACACGGAAACGGTCAGCTCTTCCGTTATCTCTATTTAAGCGTGGGAACTAAAGTATCTTCAACCGTTATTTATATAACAGTGCATCAAGTATGGAGAGGAAAGCAAAACTTTCCTTTTCTTAAAGCTAATCTATCAAAGCCAGCTTTTTAAAGATCGACTTATCGTAAGAGTTCAACTCTTTAAATATATCATCGGCGTTAAGTCATATTTATAATGATCGGAGTAAATACAACACAATAATCAATGAAGCTTTGAGATGCTAACAAAATGTGTAATTACGTATTTTACTAGCAGTATTCGACTGATTGGCAGGTTTGCCCATATGATAATTATAATGAAAATTGTTACAGCCGTAGAGCGGATGAGGCATTGTTATATATTTTCAGAGGGGAATTTGTGGTAAATCATATTATTTACGGATTATGTTTACGACCAAAGGTGATAAAAGTTTAGTCTTACAATTTGCTGACTAAGTGGCGTTATAGTATATAAATAAAGGGATCGTTTTGTTTGGTAAAAAAGTGCCGAATTAATTAAACTAATCGTAATCCATAAATAGCAGTTTTTTATTGAAAACTATTGCTCATTTGTATCAGCAGGAGGTATATAGATACCAATATGACTCCGACAATTATACCCAGGAAAATGATAATTATTGGCTCTAATACGGTGCTGAGCCTGGCAGCCCCATGTTCAACATCATCAATATATTGATTGGCTATACGCTCAAAGAACCGTCCTAGTTGGCTGGTTTCTTCGCCGACTTTGATCAGCTGGACCATTTTGAGAGGATATTTAGAGAATTGTGCTAAACTTTCGTGGAGTGATTTTCCACGGAGGATGTCTTCTTCTACTTTTTGAAGGGATATGGTTGTAGCCCATCATCTGTTTGCTTATGAGCCCTTAATAAAGGCACGCGTTGACGAACAGCCGCGTGGCATTGCAAAGTCGTGCGGGGTAAAAATTTTTGGTACAATCTTTCCTATGCCCCGCGTTTTCAAAACAAGCGCGGATGAAATGGCTTTAAATTTTACGGTATTCTTCGAAAGGAACAACGCCCCTGCTACGGCTATACAAAGAATAAGGAAATGTAGAAATTAGCAGACAGCGCATCGGATATTAGAATGATTTTTGTGTGATCCAGGGTAGCTCTCCTCCAAAACGTTTGAAGACGTCCGCGCACACGGGGCCACGGAGCTGCTTAGCCAGCCCAAAAAGGGCCCCGGTAATGCAGCCCGAGTTTATTGTTATCTGTTTTAATAGAATAATCATTAATGGATTGCTTTGCCGTAGCAGTTGTGATAACAGGGGCATCTTCTTGGGAAGAAAAAGCCGATACTGTGGGGTAAATAATCATTCCCCAGATGATTAAGATGGCGGCTAATAAAGGGGAATCCAGTTTTTTGCCTTTCATATACTTTATTAGCCGCTTATGGTTAAAATATAGATAAACTATTGTCCGTACTTCCGGAAGATATGTTTACATTGGTGAAGGTCGCGCTGTGTCCATTTACGGTGTTACGGCTTCCTAGTTTAAAATTTTTAACGTAGGTGCCAATGGCATTTATCGTAACCGTGTATGTCCCTAATGGTACCTGCACCACGTTGGTATTTCCGGTAGTGGGCAGGCTGAAAGAGAAACTCGAAGTCCCTGAAAAATTGGCTTGCCAGCCATTAACGCTACTGGTGTTTGAAAGAGTAAAAGACATGGTGGCCACCGGGCAGCCACAGACAGCCGGGTCATTGGCTTTGCGCTGCCCGTTGATATTGAGGTCGTACGTTGCCGACGCGTTTGCAGATGCTTTGGTAGATGAATAGTATACATTTGCAGCTACAGCATAAGTGGTAGATTGAGGCGTAGTTCCAGCCGGGCAATTGTTGCGTGTAAAAGTACTGCTCATGGCATCGTTTCCAATAACCATGTCGTAAGTGTGGTAATTGAAGTTTTTAACAATATCCCCTTCCCAATCTTTGATATTTCTTAGTCGTTGTGCAAAATCGTATTCAAACCGGCTTGCCATACCCTTAGCATCATCGATCTGCACTAAGCCGTCAGGTGAATAGGTATAGGTGGTCATTTGTGCGTCTGCGGGGTAGGCGCGTAATTCGTCGATGGAAACCGAACCACTCAATGTTACACTGGAAGCGGTGCCGGATGCCGGTAGATAATGTTCGTAAAGCGTCCAGCCATTAACCGATTTTACACCGGTAGCAGATACATATGCACTGTTATACAATACGGTCGCAGCAGCTCCGTTGCTCCAGTACGAGACGACGTTGTTGCGCGTATTGTCCAATACAGTGGAGGTGATGCTCCCCGCTGTTAACTTATAAGACCTGGCACCGGAAGGTGCCGTAACGTCAGTCACCGTTTGGTTACTGCTATAAAACCAGCCGTTGGTTGTCAGGTAAGTGTTGCTTCCGTCCGCTTCAAAACCGGTATACATCGCGATACTGTGATTGTTAATTTGAGCAACAGGCAGTGCTTGTTGGTAATCCCAGATAATACCAACCGGCCTGGAATTGCGGGGTGTGTATTTAGTGATATTATTTTTGCTGTCGTAACTGTTAAAGCTGACCATTTGAACATATCGCGAATCGCCGGTTATTACGCCTGCGGTTACTGCGGAGGGGGTGAAATTATTTACAGGGGCGCCCACAGCCAGTTTTTTAACCGAGCTCATCAATACCGCGTTATTGACGCCGATCGTATTGGAATAAACATTTAATTGCCCTGCACTAACACCGTAAACGCTTGTGGCTGCGTTTTTCACGCTATCCCACCTTTCAATAGCCACCGCCTGCATATTACGGTTAAGCATACTGTCGAGCAGCGCATTACGCGTCGAATAGTCGGCAGCATATTTGCTTACATTGATGGTCGTCACCCCTTTAGTGTCGGTGTGGCGGGTACGTGTAACCTGTTTATGAGCAATATTATCGTATTTGAATTCCGTAGCCGATGATGTGAACTTTGTGGTATCTAGGCCGTCAAATACGTTTACGGCTTTGCTGGTAAGGTAGTTGTCGTCAGAAGTGACGGAATAAAATGCAGGTTTTAGCCGGCCGGAATCATCCGGGCCTGTACCGCCATTTACCGGGAATGTAGCGTCATAACTGCCGGGCACGTCATTAACTTCCTGCCTGCCTACAAGGAAGCCAACTCCGGCATAATTTGTTGGAGGAAACGCAGTATAAGTCATAGTTTCGCGTTGGACGACCCTATAATTCCCTCCGCCGAGGTTTTTATAAAGGCTTTTGGAAAGTAATTGGCCGCGCGCAAAAAAATTGCTTTGGTACACAGGTTTTCCGTAATAGCTCGCGGAGGTCCCGGCATCCGTTACATCCCTGAATGTATAAACTGTTTTTCCGATATTATTTGCCGGATCGCCATCATATTCGGTGACCATAGGGTATGCAACCGGAATGCCATCCCATGGTTCTATATCAGTGGTTGGCGTTGAAACGAAAGTCCGCCTCCGCATTCGTTCGGTAGATTGCACTCCACAGGTACTTCCGGGGTAATGGCGCACTGTTTGTTCGGTCATAAATGAGTAATTCCCTAAATGGAAATTTGCCCTTGACTGGTTATATACATAGGTTTTGACTACCGGTGTAGCGCCGGTAGCAGTATAACTTTTTATCGTTGCGATGCGTAAACCGCCGGCAAGTTTCACACCTCCGTCATTATACCTGTTCGTCTGGTATGTAAAATCAGTATACCCGCCGGTAGGGTGATAAATTCGTTGCAATATACATGCCTGCATATAGGCGGTATCAGGTTCGCGGCCATTAGCCGTTGTGCTTCCGACGGTTAATGGATTGCCTGCACCGCCGCCGGGGCCTGTAACGTAATCTATCGTGGTTTGCGGTATCAATGAGGACTGTGAGTTTTTCCCGTTATAATAACCCCAATAGTCTTTCCCTTTCGAGCTGTAAACCGGAAGGGGGGTGGTATTATAACCAAAGCGGTATTTTTGCATAACAGAACCTGCTGCATCCATTACCGCGAGGGAATCTAACCGCAGGCGGCGGGATAGCGCATCTACGCCATTATAAAAATAGCTTTGGTAAAACCAGATTTTTTTTTGCAACACGTATTGGCGGGTAGCCATGCTGTAACCATATACTTCAATGGCCTGTAAGCTTTTAAGCCCTAAGGCAGTATTATCCTGGCGGTCCGCTGTAGTTTTTACAAACACGACTTTACCATTTTTGAAATTGATCGTAGACAATTGCTGTTCAGTTACCCAGCTACTATTACTGCTTGAGGATGCGGAGCCGGAGCTTGGATGGTAGGTAGTACAAGAAGGCGTTGATGATATAACCGTTACGTTATCGTCTATTGTAAATGTTTCCATCGTTTCGGCCGGCGTATTATATGAAATAGCAGTGTAGCCAAGGGAAATGGTATCTTTCGACGACTGAGAAATTATTTTTTCCAATGGCCATCCGGATTTACCATTTTCTGAAATACTACCGTAGCTAAGTGTACCGCTGGAAGTTATGGTGGTGCCAAAAAAATGCCTGTCTCCCTGTTCGTTGTTGATAATGAAGGAATTGAGGACGCCAATCCTTGTGATTTTTATCGGAGCATATGGAACAATTGCCGGTGCATTACTATTTCGTCCGTCGAAAAAAAACTTTCCGGATGCACCGGGGAAACTATAATTAAATATGTCCGGCTCTAAATCATATTGCCGGTCTTTCGCCTTTGCCATGAAAATTCGTCCGTCGTCGTAATTGTCGTTAATATTATTTCCTGCAGCAAGCAGTATGGTACCATTCAGGTATCCTGTGGTGTTGACATCGTCCGGCAGGCCCATAACGCGGCGGCTGATCTCTCCCCCGGCAGAAACGGACCAGCCCAGTCCGGCCCAACTGGCAAAATCGTTTACTTTATTCCCTGAAGCATGGTAGGATAATGTGATGGGCAATTTAAGGTCGCCGGCGTTGATCTCATATAGAGGGATGGAAATGTCCGGTACGCCGCTAAAAAAATTGACAGGGTAATTGCCATATTTTTCCTGCGCCGTACTATTAGGCGGTTTGCGGAAAATGGTTGGCAAAAAGTAAGGATTTGATTGGGCGCTTACTTCAACGGCCGAAAACAAGATGGTTATCATGAGCGCCAGCAAGGTAACCGGCTTAAATTTATATAGCATGTGATATGATTTTAGGTTTAGGTTCGGTTTAATAATAGGCAAAGTAAAATAGCTCTTACTCTAAGCGTCGTTGCAATAAGGAAATTGGGCGTACATGGAATAAAGGTTTATAAATGCCAATTTAAATATTGGGTTTTATATTCGCAATAAGATGTGAAAATGTTTTCTGCTATTTTTATTGGTGTTAGTAAACCGCGAATGAAGGCACGTTTGTTTTTGAATTGATGGAGTGAGTAGTATCAATGGGTAACAAGATGTTCTGGTGGAACCAAAACGGCTTACTTGGCTGGTTGCTTCAATGCGGGCAAATAGCCCAGCGTTTTGCCTCCTGTCTTATTTTTTATTATAGCGAATGTTCTGTTAATTGCGGCTTACTAGTTAAATTTGGGGCAGTGGACAGCGAGGTGTTCATATATCGGCCGAAAGCCAATTTGCTTAAAAAGCCGGTTGGTTACCGGATTGCTGGCATCTGACAAAATTCCTACTTTTTCAAATCCGCTCTCCAGTAATTTTTTGGCCAACGCATGTACCAGCATAGTGGCATAACCTTTATTGCGGCGATCAGGGGGCGTGTATAAGCTGCCGATAATTGGCATATCATCCTCCAAATTGAATACCTGAGCGATACAGCCAATACCGTGACTGGTATCATACTGAATCAGGTTGCCTTCATGTATCAGTTGCATGACCATATTTCGAACGTAGTCCATACCGCGGCCTTCACGTTCGCCCCATTCTTCCAGGCTGTAAGCATGGGAATAATTCACAAGCTGCTCGTAATCGTCCGTTCCTGATTTGACGGCCTTGCCAAGATGCTTCTTCTTTAGAGGCAGTACAGAGGTTATTTCATAAATGATCCGGTCTTTTTCAGGTTGAAACGCGATCTGGTATTTCTCCATTATCCTGCTGACAAGGTCCTTGCGGCCGGACAACCTGATATTACTATAGTGGATATGTTGGGTGGCTCTTTGATAAAGCATTTCGATTATTTCGTCATTAAAACCATTGCCGTATAGTTGTATGCCCGTTTCCGTGGCCAGGAACAGAACCCGAAGTTCGTCATCGGTTACGGTAAAGGCATCAATGCCCCGAAATTTCTGCTGAAGCAATGATTCATAGGTTTTTCTCAAATGAAAGTGCTCAAAATAGTACTGATCGATAAAATCGCGATTGCCGGTAAAGAACATACCCAAAGGATCATAATTGATGATTGCTGCCATACCACTAAGTTAAACACTGCTAAATTGGTGTTCAAGCAGTAAACTGAAAATTGGCAAAATTGCACTCATGGTACCGACAACCGAATTACAACAGCTCGCCAATAAACTTTCAGCAAAACCTATTGAGGGGCTATTTTAAAAACCAATATTACTTTCGCATCAACACCCGGCGCTTCCGGCATGAGGTTGGCTTAAAACCGGTAGATTTATATTTACCGGAGCCTGTGCAAAAACAGTTACAACAAGAGAATTTACCGGCGCTTTTTCATGAGTGCCTGCATTATCTGCACGAGATCAGTACGGTTATTGGCAATGTCAGTATGGGTTTAAGCATGGCCATGAAAGCATGTTTTACGTCATGGCTGGATAAATCTTTGGTATCTGCGCGTTCTGAGGGCTTGGTTAGAGCAGCGCTAAACCTACGCCGCGAACTTTTTCGATAAGGTGTTATGTTCTTTAAGCGCGGACAAGTTAGGGATCGTTTTGAAATCGGCTTTTGACGTGAAGCTTATCTTGGGTAAAAGTTTTCGCAAGGTTTGTAAGGCGGTGGCTCCTTTTTATCGACACCTTGGAAGACGGATACTTCCTGGGATACGATCCGCAGTATCGCGGGACGGGCGGAGCCGCGGAATAAGGAGATCGCCACTGAATTTTTGGAGAAGATGATCACGAGTATCCGAGGTAAATGATGATCTCAAGTTTTTGCATTGGACAGGCCGAGTTTTTACTACTTAAATAGACATGTAAATTTTTTTTGCATATCCATTTAAGAAACTTTATATTTGTATCAATAACCCCTCGCATGCCTATGACGAAAGTTAAGCACACTTGCGGGGCTTTTTTTTGCCCTATACTTTCGTATGAGATACACCAAACCTTCCACCACCTGTGATGAGCAGATCGAATTGCTCAAAAATCGAGGTTTGGCGATTCCTGATGAAGCGCGTGCTGCCAAATATCTGACAACAGTAGGCTATTACAGGTTAAGTGGTTATATGTACCACCTGCAGGCCAATGACGGCAGCCACCAGTTTAAAGACGGCACTACTTTCGATGATATCATCGATACTTATACTTTTGATAAAAAACTAAGGTATCTGACTGCCTCTTACCTGGAACGGATCGAAGTGGCGATGCGAATCCTGCTGACCAATACTTATTCCGCGAAGCATGACTTTTACTGGTATACGGAGGCCGCTCACTACAGCCGGCTGACACCGCCTGAGGATGTTATCGAAAGAGTCGAAAAGGGTGAAATGGAAATGCCGAGAAAATATTTGGATACCCATGCCTTTATCATGGCAGAAGTAAAGGAGAATTTCGACAAATCGACAGAACTATTCATCAAAAAGTTCCAGTCCAAGTATACTGCTGAACGCTTACCACCATCCAATATGGCGATGGAAATCTTATCTATGGGCAAGATCGCCCGGCTGTACGATGCATTGGTGAACAGCGCCGAAAAGCAAGCGGTCGCTTCCGGCTTCGGCATACCGCATTTGTATTTGTCCAGCTGGTTCCTCTACCTGACGAATATCCGTAATATCTGCGCACACCATGGCCGCCTTTGGAACCGCCGGACGACTGCGGATAGGTTCAAAGTACCCGAACGCAAAGAATTTAAATTCAGCGGCACTATAGATGAAAATTTTAACACATGCTATTATGGCACATTGAGCATCATGATCCGGCTGCTGAATGTGATTAATCCGGAGCACAGTTTAGTGAACAAGTTTCAGGCCCTGATCGCGGAGTACCCCAAGATCAACCTTGGCTATATGGGCTTCCCGGCGGGTTGGGAAAAAACACCGGCCTGGGTGTAGTTCGCTTTTTATTTAAGCAAGCGGTAACCCAACTGTTCCAACCCAAGATCACCTTCCTTTTGTAGGTCCGTTAATGTGGTACCCAGTTTTTCCTGGTGATAGGCGTTCCATTTTAACCTCGCGCTGTTCAATACGCCATGGGGTAAGATATGGCCGGGTTTCAGGTTGTTCTTTTCAAACAAGCCGAGAACAAGCTGCCTCGTCTGAGCAATGCTTTGATCTGCATACAGGTGATCAAACCCTTTATCCAGTAACTTGTATTTGTTGTGCTCAAAAGTTAAGTATTCTTCATCCGCTAAGGTCTGGTAAGCCTCGCCTGCCTTTTCACGCAACTCAAAAGGCCATTTATTTACCTGAAGAGTAATAACCTGCGGCATAAGGATCGCATTGCGTGCAGTATTAGTGTCTTTGAATATTTGTAAAAATCTTTCTGCTATAGGTGTCATGATGATGATTTTATGTTGTGTTTTCAGGGAACGATTTTGCTTTTTACGTATCCGCTTACTTCCGGCGGGATATAGGCGGGTGTTTCGTTTGCTTTTTCTTTGGCCTCGTTTACCTGATTTAGCGTTTCTGGATTGAAGCGTTTGATGTGCATCCAGTAAGCAGGTTCCGACTCGGTCTCCAGCCGGTCAAAACAAACGAAGCGGATATCAGTTCCGGCTTTTATCTTTTCACAGGCAACTATCGGGTCAATGCCGCGGTGCTCCAGGTTATATAACAATATATTAAACCCGATCAGTAAGTCGTATGGATAAAGGCTCTGCCTTGGCCCGGCGATATAGGCAATTTTTTCGCAGCAGTAGAATAAAGTGTACGCTACCTGGTTCAAGCCGCCCCGGCAACAGGACAGCAAAATAATACAATCTTCGTTCATACACGTCGCAGTACAAAGCTGTGTACCAAAGTTCATCCAGGTTAGATCGATGGTACCATCTTCATTCCCAAAACCTTCTTCATTGCCATGGCTGGCTAAATAAATATAATCAAAGGTTTCGCCGCCGTTAAGTGCCTGGATCAATTCTTCGTTTGTCTTTGGGCAATGATCATGTACGGATATACCATAAAGCTCGGCTTGGGCTTTGATATTGACGCATTCTTTATCCTCGCCGGCCGAACCGCAGGCTCTCAGGATCAGCATTTTCTTCGTTTGGCTGTTTTCCATAAACGAAGCTAAATAATAATTGGCAACTGCCCAATGCTATATGGCGGAAGAAGTTTGCCTTTCGATTTGTTCAGCTATGGCCCGCAGGTCTTCTATAATAAAGTAAAGGCTGCCAATGGGCTGGTAGGCTCCGTTCTTTTGAGTTATATAGCCTTTGAAGCAGCCATCCGCAGTGATCATGAAACAGGGGCCGTTTTCGCCGGGCATGGCCTTTTTGTCTAACTGCAGCTGGGTTTCTTTTCCGCCGATGAGGCATTGGATATTGATTCTTTCCATGGGGTTGGTTTTAAGAGATTACGGGGTTGGGTAAGATGGGCAGCTTGGCGAATTTTTGTACTTCGAGGCTGGCGAAGCCGAATTCGGCGACGACCTTGCCGAGGATGAGGTAGCAGCCTTTGCCGCGGAAAGGATATTGCGGCGTGTTGTTGGGAAAATGTACGGTGTCAAAGGTATTGCCTTCGGCATCGAGGAAGTTGCCGAACCACATCCGCTGGTTGTTTTTGGTGTGTACGGTTTTCTCGCAAACATATTCGCCGACTATTTTGACGGTCTGCCCTACGTGGTTGATGAGGTCGTTAGCGCCTATCTCGCCCCGGTAATCGGTTTGCAGCAGGTCGAACAGGGTCATGCTGATGGGGAAACCGAGCAGTTCCAGTTCGTGGTAGGCATTCTCCAGCTGGGTGTTGACGAGCACGGGCAGGGCATAGTTTTTGGCTTCTACCTGGAAAAGTTCTGCGTTGTTGCTGGGTTTGGATTTGTTGCCCAGGAGCAGGTGTATGGCCCACAGCAGTTCTTTTTTGCTTTTGCCGGTAAAACGGAGCGCCCCCACGCGGATGAGGGTAATGGCCTGTTCTAAACCGATGCTGGTACGTTTGACAAAATCTTCGAGGCTCTGGTAAGGGCCATTGAGTTTGCGCTCTGTTGGTATGAGTTCGATGAAGGTTTCGTTCAGCCCATGGATGCCGACAAAGCCGAGGTGGACATCCACGCCGCCGATGTTCACCAGGCTGTCGCTGTTGTTCACGCAGGGCAGGTGCACGATGCCGCCTGAACGCTGCAGTTCCTGTACGTAGAGTGCGCGGTCGTAAAAGCCGCCGTAATTATTGAGGACGGCGACCATGAACTCCCTGGGGAAATACGTTTTGAGGTAAAGGCTCTGGTAGCTTTCCACGGCGAAGCTGGCGGAGTGTGCTTTGGAAAAACTGTAACCGGCGAATGAGGATACCTGCCGCCATACTTCTTTCACAATGTGTTCGGCGCGGCCAAGTTTGATGGCACCTTCATGAAAACGTTCTACCAGCCGGTCAAACTCTTTTTTGGAGCGGTACTTGCCGCTCATGCCCCGGCGCAGGATATCGGCATCGGTACCGTCCATCCCGGCGAAGTGGATACAGATCTTGATCACATCTTCCTGGTAAACCATCACACCATAGGTTTCTTTGAGTTGTTCTTCCATCACGGGGTGCAGGTATTTCACCTGGCCGGGGTTATGGTGGTTCTTGATGTACTCTCCCATCATGCCGGAACTGGCTACGCCGGGGCGGATAATGGAGCTGGCAGCAACGAGGACACGGTAGTTATCGCACTGGAGTTTACGGTTGAGCTGCATCATGGCGGGTGATTCGATATAAAAGCACCCCTTGGTATTTCCCTTTTTGAGATTGGCATTCACTAAGGGGTCTTGCATAAAGGTTTTGACCTGGTGGATATCGATCTTGCGCTGCTGGTTTTCTTCGACCAGTTGGACGGCCATTTTGATATGCCCGATGCCGCGCTGGCTCAGGATATCGTATTTGTCGAAACCGATCTTTTCCGCTTCGTACATATCCCATTGCACGGTGGCCATGCCTTTCGGCGGCAGGTCAAGGGCGGTATAATACGTAATGGGTTCTTCGGTGATCAAAACGCCGCCGGCATGGATGGAGCGCTGGTTGGGCATATTGGCCATGCGTTCATGAATGGCGACGATCTTCCGGAAGGTATCGTTGTTCTGGTTAACGGCTGCGCGCGTCTGGTCGGTAAAGCCGTCTATTTCGGCTTTGGGCAGGCCCATCACTTTGCCGATCTCCCGGATGATGCTGCGGTCTTTGAAGGTGGACATAGTGCCGAGCAGCGCGGTATGCTGGCTGCCGTAACGTTTGAAAATGTAATCCTGTACATCTTCCCGCTCATCCCAGGAATAATCGATATCAAAATCGGGCGGGGAAGTCCGCTGGGCATTAAGGAACCGCTCAAAATAAAGGTCCAGTTCTATGGGGTCAACATCGGTAATTTTGAGGCAGTAGGCCACAATGCTGTTGGCACCGGAGCCACGCCCCACATGGTAATAGCCCTGCGAGCCGGAGTAACGGATGATATCCCAGGTAATGAGGAAATAAGCGCAAAAGTCCAGTTCGTAAATGACCTTCAGTTCATGCTTTACTTTTTTCAGGGCTTCCTTATTGGTTTTGCCGTAACGGTATTCCATGCCGCTGAGCGCGAGTTTTTCCAGCAGTTCGCGGTCGTTCTTTTTGTTGCCGGTAAAAGTGCGGCGGTTGAGGTTGACCCGCCCTTTGGGATAATCCATGACGCAGCGGTTCATGAGGTTGCGGGTATTGTCCAGGATAAAGGCATACCGTGCAAACTTAGCTTCCAGCTGGCCGGGCGGCAGGAACCGGTCTGTTTTTTTACATTTATCTTCCGGGCTAACCTCGGTCAATACCACGTTCAGGTCGATGCCGCGCAGGTATTCGTGCAGGCGGTATTCGATATTATCGCCGATAAAAACCGGCTGTAAAGTGAGTAGTTTATCTTTTATGGAGGTAATATCCTTATTAAACAGGCTGTTGAGCTGTTCGTGGCGGATGCCTAAATACTCGTTTTCGTTTAAGGGTTCCGGGTGGCCATAAGGATAAACTACATAAGCGTTTTGAAAGCCCGGGGCTAGGTCAGGTAAGGGCTTTTGTTCGAGGTTATGTTCGGTCAGGAAATCGTTCAGTTCCTTCATGCCTTCTTTGTTGCGGGCGATGCCGAAATACAGGAGGCGCTTGTTTTTACGGAACTCCAGCCCGGCAATGGGCTTGATGCCTTTTTCGTCGCATTCCCGCATAAACTCCATGATGCCGGTGGAATTGTTGATATCGGTCAGCACCATTTGGGTCACGCCGCAGGCAACGGCTTCTTCGACCAGCGCCGGGATGGACAGGGTGCCGTAGCGGAGGCTGTATTGGGAATGGACGTTCAGGTACATAGCCTTACAGATTGAGGTTGATGCCCGAGGCCAGTTTGATCGCATCCGGGCCAAAGCGGCGGCGGATCTTATCCATGGCCTGGCACAGGCTGTATTGTTCTTCCGATTCGCTGTACAGGTCGATCTGTTCAAAGCCGTTGACCAGGCTGGACAGGCGGACACCCACGAGCCTGATGAGAAGCCGTTTTTGATAGGCCTGTTTAAAGAGTTCTTTCGTTTTGCTGATCAATGGCCCGTCCAGCGCGGTATAGGGAATGCTGGACTGTTTGGTCACGTCTTCCCGCGTAGAATAGCGGACTGTTACGGTGATACAGGCGGTCTGTTTCTTTTTCTGGCGCAGCTCAAAAGCCAGTTCCATGACCATCGCGGTCAGGAGGTAATTGATGGATACGAGGTCGATGCTGTCATTTTTGAAGGTACTTTGCGTACCGATGGATTTTTGTTCCTGGTAAGGGATAATAGGCGAATCATCGATGCCCCTGGCTTTTTGTAACAACCAGATGCCGTTCTTGCCCAAGATGCTGTTCATGTATTCGGGGTGCACCTGTGACAGTTCATAGATGCGTTTAATGCCCATATCGCTCAGTTTGATAAAAGTCTTTTCGCCCAGCCCAGGTATTTTACGGATGGATAGCGGGTTTAAAAAGGGCTGCACGACGGCTTTTTCAATATTGAGTTCGCCGTTGGGTTTGCATTCGTTGGTGGCCATTTTGGATACCGTTTTGTTGACGGAAAGCCCGAAGGAGATCGGCAGCGCGGTTTCTTTCATGACTTTTGCCCGCAGTTCCTTGGCATAGCGCAGGGTGCCGAAATGCTTGTCCATGCCGGACATATCGATGTAATGCTCATCGATGCTGGCTTTTTCAATAAGGGGGACATTTTGTTTGAGGATCTCGGTGATCTCATGCGAGGCTTTGGAGTATTCGTCCATGTTGCCCCGGATCCAGATGCCGTGCGGGCAGAGCATCCGCGCCATGCGCGCGGGCATGGCGGAGTGGATACCGAATTTTCGGGCTTCATAGCTGCACGAAGCGACCACGCCACGGTCGGAAAGGCTGCCGATGATCACCGGTTTGCCAGTCAGTTGGGGGTTTTTACGGACTTCCACGGAAACAAAAAATGCGTCCTGGTCCATGTGGATGATCTGGCGGTCTGTGCTCATTTTGCCTTAATTATCTTCGTTCAACCTTCGTTGTTAATCACATCAGAATTTTATTTTTATTCGTTTTCAAAACGGATAACAAAACTAATACTAAAAATATTAGCATTTTGTTTATATTTGAAAATAAATTTGGAGGCTGGGCTAAATGACTGATAGCTTGTTTTATAATCCGTTTTTGCGCATCAAGGAAGATACCCTGAAAAAGTTGATGGGTATGGGCAAACCCCATGTGGTGATCCAGCGCTTTCAGTGGCCGGGTCAGCCTGCGCAACAAACATTCCTGGTATCCGCTTATGCGGATGAGCAGGAAGCCCGCCGCCATGAAGCGGAGCTGGCAGCTAAAGAAGGCAAGATGCAAAACCTGCTCGACCTCAACCAATACCAGGCGGTTGTAAAACTGTTGAAAAACGGTTCGGGACTGAACCTATTCTTTAATGGTACGATAGATGCGCTTCATGAAAAAAGGTTGAAAAAAGCCTATGTAAAAAACGTTTCGGCCTATATTCATTATATCCGCATGAAAAAGGAAGATCACTACGATGTGCGTATATTTGTTGAACACGGCCGTTTAAAAGCAGAGATCACTTCGGGTGAGCAAAGCCATACGGCGCTTTTTTATGATATGATAAAATAATTCAGCATGTGCAGGGATATCAGCTTTCACTCAGAGATAAAATTGGTCACTAAAGACTTTCAGGGGATCAAACTGGCCCCCGATCTGGCGCATTACCCGAATGATATGATCCATGTTACCTGCGAGGTTTTGCCGACGCACCCGATTGTGGTTAACCGTCAGATGTTGGCTTTGGCGAACATGGGCTGGGGCGTGGTGCCTGTCTTTATTGACAACCCAAGGGAACGCCAGGCCCAACGAAGGAATTATGTGAATGCGCGCTCAGAGCGAGTGATCGAAGACAAAAAATCTTATTGGTACCGTTTGCGTAAGAACCGCTGCCTGATCCCGGCTACGGGCATCTTTGAACACCGTAAGGTCAAAGGCTTTAAAAATAAGATCCCTTATCATATCAGTATCGCGGGCCGGGAGCAGTTTTATGTGCCGGCTTTGTACCAGGTAAGCCAGGAGGTGGACCAGAAAACGGGCGATATTTATAATTTCGCCTCATTTTCGATGCTCACGCGCGGTCCCAACGAGAAGATGATGTGGATCCATAATGATGGCGATAATAAGCACCGCATGCCTTTATTCCTGACCAGGGAAATGGAGCAGGCCTGGGTTTTGGATGATTTGGGCGACGATGATATGGAGGAATTTTTTCATTATAGTATCCCATCCGATGACCTGGTGCATTACCCGGTATTCTCTATTCGTGGCGGCAAAGAACAGCCGGAGGGCAAACAGCGGGATGCGCTGTATGATTGGGGTGGTAAGTTGCCGGTTTATGGCGAGGATGAGGCAGGTCCGGCACAATCCAACCTTTTTTAGTTTATTTCTTTGTTTCTATGGGTGCAGCTTACAGGTAATACTAGTCGATTTCATTTCCGATATACTGAGCCAGCCATTCGGGTCCCGGCTTGGTTAACCACGCCCACTCATTAATATCGGTACTGATTACCGTTCCGGCTTCCCTGCCTTCATGGAATACGTAAAAGCTACAGTAATATTCATTACCGGACCAATGCGGCACGATCTCCAATTCGGTTTCTTTCAGGCCGATCTCCACGGTTATCCTAAATGGAGGGCAGTCTGCTAAGATGGTTTCAATGTCAAACAAGGCTTATCAAATTAAAGGTCCAGCTCTTTGATTAATATTTGGAATAGCGGGGCGTCAATCAAAAGTTGATTGTAAGTTAGGCAATCCGCAATTGATGTCAAGTATTCAGGTAAATTATTATTCTATAATGCAATCAGTGTGTAGGCTTTGTACTCCAAGCTTTGGTATACCAGGTTTAGCCGGGAATTATTTAGTCATTAACAGCCGATATCTTTCAATATAAGCAGTGACTATAATTGATTTCTTTTATTTTTAGAGACGAGCATATGATGAATAACCAAGTCAGGTTCGTATTTGGCATAGGAGGCCTAAATCAGGTGCTACTATACATCCTGCTTATTACAGCTATGCAGAAGATAAAAGTTTACAAATGGAATGACGCTTGTGCGACAGGGCAGCAAGCCGGTTTTAATTAATAAGGCATGGAGGAAAACTTTTCTTTGGAAGAATGGGCAGCGTCGGTAAGGGATGCCATGGCTGATAAACTTAGCAGGCACCATGCGGAAGTATTTGAATCCAAATCCTATCAGGATGAAATTAAATACCTGAAGAAGATTACATTGCATTTTGCAGAAACGCTTCGTAGTATTTCCATTTACAGCACCCGTGCAAGACACATTTACGATAACTTTTTAACCATCCATGTGATCGATGAACTCAACGAATCGGCATTGGGCATTCTAACCCTGGTGGAAAACGGTATTCATAATATCCCAAAAAGAGAGTTGC
Organism: Mucilaginibacter pedocola; assembly: GCF_002013915.1. Taxonomy (GTDB): domain Bacteria; phylum Bacteroidota; class Bacteroidia; order Sphingobacteriales; family Sphingobacteriaceae; genus Mucilaginibacter; species Mucilaginibacter pedocola. The sequence continues at coordinate 476,257 of NZ_MBTF01000034.1, read as the reverse complement.
GTTATCTGATAGAGCTAATAACCAAATATGTAATTATCGACTACGAAAAAATGGGTGCTGGTTTGGAGGATAAACTTGACCACCTGCGCAATGGTATTCCAAATTCATCTATTGAAGTTATCGACCGGTACAGCACACCTTTCCCGCCGCCTGAACAGCAACAGTTCCGCGATGAAGTTAAAGATTTTTTCTATAAAGCCTGCGCATATGTACATCCTTCTCGTAAACAACTGGATGAGCAATTGAAGAACAGGCAAAACGGGAATACGATTGGCTTCGAAAGCACTGCCATGTTAACCGCGGTCAACAAACTGATATTCCGTGCTTATGATATGATCCTGGTAATGATATTCCATGGATTCGGCCCCAGTATGAGTAAAGATGTATTTGAAGTTTTATTGGATGAGGATAAAAAGTGGGCTTTTCATAAAGGCAAATATGTACGTGCCTTTCGAAAACAGCTGAACTAAACTTCAGTCAGTTAAGCTTAGCAATAATAGGTTTCCGATGCGGTTATCGATCAGTTCAGTAAACGCCGATCCGGTTTTTTGTTTGTCATCCAAGCTTTGATGATATATTCTTTGTTAGTGGCGTTGTATATTTACTGTACACCGTTAATCCCGTATGATCGCAAAGCCATGAAGAAAATCACTAAACTCAAGCGTTACACTACCCTGCCGATCTTGCTGGATATGCTGGACCGGAAAAAACTGACCCTGCTTACACCTGACCTGTGGGATGATAAGAATGATTCCGCGGTGATCAATTCTTACAAAAACCAGCAAGGCATAAAGAGTTTACATGCGGTTTGCCTTTCCCATGGCGATGATACGGTGCATCACTGGAAAACCTTTTCAGGGGGCGGGAGCGGTTGTATGATCGAATTTGATGCCCCTAAATTATTGGCCATCCTGGAAGATGTGCCGGGCATCAGGCATGGCCTTGTCAAATACCGGAAACTTTCCGATGTGGAGGGTAAAGGAGCTGTGATCAAACTGGAACAGATGCCGTTTACGAAGCGATGGCCTTACCGCTGCGAAGAAGAATACCGTATCATTCTCGAAGGTAACCACCCGGAGAGCTTTTATGATATTGATATTCCGCTGACGCTTATCAAGCGGATCACGGTCAGCCAGCAAATGCCGCGGAGCGTGTTCAAAACAATTAAAGGTTATTTAAAGGGGATCACGAAAAACCCGGAGAGCAGAATTTACCAGTCTACTTTATACGAGAACAAACGCTGGATCAAGTGCTTTTCTGAGTGATGGCCATTTTTCAAATTCCGGCATTTCAGGCTGAAATAATTACTTTTGGCCAATGACGCTGTACGAGTTTGAAGCCCTCAACCTGAACGAAAAAGCCGACGCGGTATGGCGCGGGGCTTTCCTCGCTGACCGTGAGGAAGATGGCCGCAGGATTCAATTGTATTCGTTGCCGGGCTGTTATGTGGAGGTGTTTTATGATACGGAAGCCAATAAGATTGTTGAATTTCGTGCGTTTTCCAATACACAAAGGCTTGCGCCGTATTTAGCGCAAATCAATTTTATCTGAATGAAAAAGACTTTTTTAACTGCGCTGGCCCTGAGCGGTGCTTTGTGTTTAATTTCCTGGGGATTTAAGGGCCACCGTGCGGTGGCAACCATCGCGCAAAAACATTTGACGAGTAATACTGCCTATGTGGTTTCTGCTTATTTAAGCGGCAGCAGCCTGGCAGACGTTTCAACCTGGGCGGATGAGAACAAGGACCGGGCAACCGCCCCCTGGCATTTTATGAACCTTCCGTTAGGGCTGAGCCACGACCAGTTTGTCAAATTGGTTTCCCAAAGCGATGGCAATGTTTATTCAGCCATTGTGAAAACAGAAGCACAATTAAAGGACAAGAGTTTAAGCGTTGAGCAAAAGAACGAAGCCCTGAAATACCTCATCCATTTAGTAGGCGATGCGCATCAGCCGATGCATGTTGCCGGAAAGGAAGATAAAGGGGGCAACACGATCCAGGTTCGTTTTGACAATAAGGGAACAAATTTGCATACGCTATGGGATAGCCGGCTGATTGATCATGAGGGTTTGAGCGAAGCGGATATTGCCAAAACCTATGATACTGCTACGCCCGCCCAAATCGCAGCTTGGGAGAAGGACAGCCCGCTGGAATGGCTTTGGGAAAGTTATCAAATCAGCACCCAGCTTTATGCTGCAACCAAACCGGGGCAGGAAATTGATGAGGCCTACTATAAAAAGTATATCCCCGTGGTGCGCCAGCGTATTGACCAGGCGGGTATCCGGCTGGCCGGTGAACTGAATAAATTATTTGGCAATGAAGCTGTGCCGCAGGTAAAGGCTGCTCCCCCTGTTCAGGCAGCAGTACCGGCAGGCCTGGTAAAATTGGAGGACCTGAAAAACTTTACTGGCAAAAATGTAAGTGTGCAAGGCAAAATCTACAGCGTAAAGGATATCAGCAGTATGGTGCTTGCGAACATGGGGGCGGCCTATCCGAACCAATTATTGACTTTAGCTTTTAAGGGTGACACGAAAGCATTGGCCAATACCTTAGAAGGAAAGGTGGTCAGCGTAAGCGGCCAGGTTATCGAGTACCGTGGCAAGCCGGAGATTATTATTACCTCAACAGACCAAGTGAAAGTGCAATGAACGAACCTTTTGTCCTGGAACTAACCTATCAAAATAAGCCGCTGGAGTTTCCTGCGGCTTTTCAGCGGTACGGGTATACTTACCGTATTGCCGTTTCGGTCAATGAGCAGCCTTTTGTATTTGAACCCGATGAAGAAGGTAACTACCGGGTTTTAGGTTCACCCGCAAGTATGCAGCCTGATATTGGTTTGCTGCAGGCGATAGCAGAAAAATTGGCGAAGCTGGCTTAGTATTTTTCTGTTGCTAAAGGCCAGCCTGCCGACTGTAATCGCGGGCAAAGCAGGTTCACCTTCGCTCTGCGCGCTATCGCGCACGCCGCTACGGTTCACCCGCTTTTCCCGCTGTTGCAACAGCCGCAGTTTTAGTTGCGCTTCGCCAGCGCAGGCGGCTGAAGCCGTCCCTGCGCTGACCAAAACAACGGCAGTTGCGGGATTATTTGGTGTCAGCCTATGATCGTTTTGTCAGGGATGATGTGGCAAAAATATTTCCTCGCGGCGCTCCATAATAACTACGTGTTCATTGTGGATCTGGTAACCATAGTCAAAGCAGAATTTATAGGTACCATATTGCGGGTCGGTATATTCGGTGGTAAAGTATTTCAGGTTGAATCCCCTGCCCAGGAGGTCGCGCAATTCGGCAGTATTCCCCTGATAAAGATAGCCCATCATTAATATCTCCCGGTTTTTGATCAGTATGTCGTAGACTTTACGGAAATCGGGGTTGTCCGGATTGCTGTTTTCCGTATCACTTACCTGGGTTTCTTTGCGCTTTTGGTTATTGTGGGCAATGCGGCAAAATTCATTGCAAAACTTGCGGTCGCTGCGCCCGGCACCCAGCGGTTGCCCGCATTCCAGGCAGGTTTTGGGCTCTTCGGTAAGGGTTGTTTCTTCTTTCATGGATGGCATCGGCACGGGTTGATACGGATATAATCGATTAAACAACAGCAAATTCCGCGAAATGGTTGGGGTTGTGTTCAATTTTGTGGCGGACAAATACCTGAAAGACGATGGAAGCAGTTCAAACTAATTATCCTAACCTGGCGAGCGAGACGTTCAACCACGGGAGAAAGCATTACTTTATTGATATTAAACGGGCGGTGAACAATAAGCATTTCCTGCTGATTACGTCGAGTGAGCAGTACCAGAATGAGCAGCGGTATGACCGGCAAACGGTGATGGTCTGGGAAGAAGACCTGGCGGTGTTCGTGGAAGCCTTTTCGATGGTGCTCAGCAAACTGGCTTACGGGCAACTGGAATTGCCACCTGCCAGAATGGAGGTTTTGAAAGATGAAGAACCGAAAGGGATGATGGCGATACCGGAGTATGACCGGCCGCGCGAAAAACTGCATGCTTTGGGTGCGGGTTCTTTAAGCAATGCGGAGTTGCTGGCAATCCTGTTAGGCACGGGCAGTTCGGAACTTTCGGTGCTGGACTTGTGTGGCAGGATCATGCAATCGGTGGGCGATGAACCTTCGCGATTGCCGCTGCGGACAGCGGAAGACTATTGCCGTTTTCCGGGCGTTGGTGTGGCAAAAGCAGCCACGCTGATGGCGGCGCTCGAGTTGGGACGGCGGGCGTACCTTCCCGCTAAGCATTAAGTTTTGGGATTGCAAAGGTCGCGCTTGCACGGATTGCCTGTCAAGGGTATATGAACCGCGGCGGAGCCGCGGCCCTTGACAGGCAACCGTGCCGCGCGGCAGGGCAATAAAAACTTAATACTTAGCTTATGGAAAAGTTCGCATTAACCCTTCAGTCCCAGGCTGCCATCGACAGCTACATCAGCGATGGTCACCTGATGCCTTACGAAAAGGCGATTATGGCAGAAATAGTTACCGCTATTGCAGCCGGTGATATTGAGCAGTTGGATTATTTCGCTTCATTTGGGGAAAGTTTTCGCAAGATTACGATGAACCTAAACGAGCACCGCCGGGCTTTGGAGTTTGGTTTTACTGATATTGCATTTAATGAATACGGCTGGTTTTCTTCGCCAAAGTTTTTAGACCGGGAAGATATTCAGCTGGAGCAAAGTGAGATTCGTATCGGGCATGGCCCGAACGGAATTTGGGCTTATGCTTTAAGGCTGACTTTTGGAACTGCTGGAAGCAGCGGGCCGCTTTGTGTTTTCTGCAAAAAGTACCCTGACCGCGATGCGTCGCTAAACGCTGCGCTGGCAGATGTGAAAGCGCAGATGACGAAATATTTGGGTGACACCGATACCACCAATTACAAACAGGATGTATTGCGTAAGACACTGAAAGCAATTGCTGCGATGGAAGTGAGTAAGGTTCAATTGAGCCTTTTTTAAGGCTCAATGCAATATTTCTCCATGCAATTCTTATTTTGACCAACCTAAATTATTCATCATGGCTTACTTACCAATTATTACCGCAGTTATTTCAGGCTTACTGGTATGGGTTTTAGGGCGCTGGAATACTAATCGCGAGGAACGCAAGCAGGAAAAGAAACGGCTTAACCGTTTGCTTTATAACATGCTGGAATTAAAGCATTGGGTAGATAAAGAGATCAGCGCGGAACCTTTTGTTACTAAAGCTATGGAACAAATGTGCGTTACCATAAAAGCTATTGAGCCAGAAAGAACGGATGCTGAGTTAAGTGAAATGTTTACTGTAATAGCAGCAGGAATCAAACGCGCTATCTTTAAACAACCACAATTGCCGCGTTTAGAACAGAATATCTCGGAGATTGTCCGGGATTATTCAGAAATAGACCCATTTTTTGCGTATGACCTTACAGGTAAATACCAACTTACCGAGAATTTGGAGTTAATGAAAGATTATCTGAACGGTGTTATTCCGGAAGATATGGAATTGCCCGACGCAACGGCGTTTATGAACCAGTTGATGCGACCGACGTTTTTAGGCGAGCTCCAAAAAGATCTCATCATCCATTTGCCACAAATAGCAGGTATGATCGGACCTGAAACTTTAGAAACAGTTCGTAAAAACCACCTGAACACAAAAGTACCGGTCAATACAGCAGATCTTGAAAGATATTGCCGGGAAATGATCCCACAACTGATCGCGGCAGCCAACGCGTTAGCGGAACAACAGCCGTCCGAAAATCATTTATCTTTACCGGATGAATAAAAAGGAATTTACTTGGGAGAAGCTGGATTGGAAAGATTTTCAGCGGGTAAGCTTGTTTTTATATCGGGAAGATCATCAAGATCCAGCCATAGAAGAATACCTGCGGCAGGGGCATTTTCAGGCAGGAATTGATTTGCTTTCTTTTCAGCAGTCCACCGGAAAATATATTTGCATACAATGCAAGCACACGAACCTGACTCTGGCCAAACTGAAAGATGCGCTTAGCGTATTTTTGTCGGGTGACTTTGCGGCAATGACCGAAACCTTTATTATTAGCACTTCAGCGGATCTGCAAAAACCAGCGGTGCAAACCTGGATCAGCCAACAAAAAATTGCTCTACGGGAACAAAAAGGGATAGCTTTCGATGTTTGGGATCGTCAACGATTAGAAGATCGTCTGGAATGGCATTATTTGCTCGTTGAAAAATATTTTGGGCAAGCTGAAGCAATTGCTAACTGTTTCAAACCTGCATTCACGGCACCTGAACTTTTAGCGATCCAGGGATTTATCACCCGTCACATCCAGCCTTTTGAAGATCAGGTCAGTGAAGACCGTTGGCATGCCTCTGACACACCACGTTCCACCCAAACATTGGCAGCTGTACTGGCAGTTCCGGCAGATTATAAAAGAATTTGTTTGGTTGCCGAAGCTTATGAAGGTAAAAGCAGTTTGTTTAGACAAACTGCTTGGGATTTGAGTCGCCTTGACCTTGGCTTAGTTCCTTTGATACTCGACCTTAAATTTTGCTCGGTATTACCGGTTCATCAATTATTAGATATCAACTTTGGAACATGGCGGGAAGTGCCCGCGAAGGATCTTATTATTCTGATCGATGGCTTGGACGAAGTAGCGGCAGAGCACTTAGATACCGTAGCTGGCCATATAAGGGACTTTCAACAGGAACACCCTGCAGTGCGTTTGGCGGTGTCCTGCCGGACGATGTTTTATAAATATCAGAACCTGGCAACAACGCTAAAAAGTTTTGAGGCTTATGAACTGCTCGAACTGCACATGCGGCAGATATTTGATTACCTGGAGCCATTGTTGGGCAGCCGGGAGAAGGCCATGAATTTCTATAGTGATATGAATGGCTTAGGTGTCGCCGATCTCTTGGGTACCCCTTTTTATTTGGTCAATCTGGCCAAATGGTTTAGCGATTTGGCAACAGAAATGCCAAAAAATAAAATGGCGATCACCAATCGTTTTGTTGATGAATCGTTACAAATTTCGGCAGGCCGCAAGTTGCGTTCAGGACTTAGCCTGGATAAACACCGCGTTAAATATCGAATAGCATTGCAGCAATTCGCTTTACTTTTGCAGATCAAGGGGTGGAATGCTTGTTCGGAAGACGACTTGCAACAATTATTTGAACAGGGTGAAACGGACTTATTGCTGCAAAGTTCCATCTTAAATATTAAAGGCCCGCAATGGTCATTTATCAACGCTATTTTTCAAGAACAATTAGCGGCGCTGGCTTTGCATAAGCTGGACGTGGCAACTGTAATTAGCCTAATCACGTTAGGCGATAAGATCAAAAAGGTTAGTAGGAAATGGATACAAACGTTGGCGACATACCTTTCTTTGTTGCCCGAAAATGATCCCGACCGTGAGGAAGTGGTCAAGGTGATTGAAGCCGACAACATCGAATTGTTAGCATTGAGCGAGGGCAGTAAATTCAATAATGTCTTTCGTTTAGAGGTATTACAGAAAATACTTGGCCGGGCGATCCGGTACCAGGCCCGTTTGGTTATAATAGACGAAGCTGACTTGGCTGCTTTCGCGGGTAACGATGATGCGGTCGTGAATGAACTCCTTGGCATTCTGCGCAGTGATGCGGTGATGATCGTTAAAATTGTGGCTTGTCGTACCTTGCGGCATATTAAATTGAGCGAGGCACAGGCAGGCCGGTACGCTGCTTTCGCTATTGAGGTATTGCCGGTCTTGAACAATGCGGATCTCGGGCGTTTATTGTTGGAAGCATTGGCGCACTACAAACTGGGCGATAACGGTTTTTTAATACGCCTTTTTGAAAATCCGACTTTAGAACAATCCCATGAATTCCGTCAGGGTTTTTACCAATACTTGGCTGCACACCAGTTGACTGATCAATATTATGACTGGTTGCTGGGTGGGTTTGAGCCGCTCCGCCAACACAACGTCAGCACGATCCACCTCGGTTCTGAAAAACGCCTGCTGGATTTATTGCTGGCCACAAGAGAACTGAAGCATATCTCAAAATTATTGGATGTAGTCAAAGGATCGGCGTTCCAAAAAATGTTCCGCGATGATAAAGACGGCACCAAAGCCTTTTACCATTCACTGACTAAAGTATGTGCTGAAATTTACCGCATTGATCCACTAATAATATTCCTTGTCGTTGACTATCTTGCCCATACTGGACGGCATAATTTTGACCGGGAGCCTAACGAAATGTCGGAGTTTTTGGACTTGACGCAAACTCATTCCCTCGGTATGCAGATCGCTTTACTACCGCTTTACGAAGGTCACCGTCATAATTATGCTTACTGCGGCGCGATGCACCCTGATTGTTTTGACGCGTTATTCTACGCGGTAGAAGAAGGGTGTTTAGATCAGCGGGGATTTCGCGACTTTAGTAACGGACTTTATTACAGCGGCCGCGCCGATGATTCAAAAAGGTTGGAGGAACTCGGTGAAAAAATATTTGGTTTCGTTGACAAGCCCGATCCTAAAGCGAATACTTGGCAAAAATTAGAGGAACGTAAACGTAAAAACGACCTTCATCTTATTGCATCGCAGGAAGCTTTCCGGGAAGGGGTCATTAAACTATTCAAAATAGCAGGCGGTCCTGTTATCAAGACCAATACCTTGCATACGAGATTCGACGAAGATAATCCAAGGAACCCTTTACTCTCCAGTTATTTGACGCATTTTATCAGCTTGCAGGCAGAGGAAAAAACAGCTTCTCTGGAAACTTGTCTGCAAGCCGTTGACGATGAGGTGTATTTTAAAGGTTGGCGAGGAGAACGGCTTTTTACTGGCTATCTCAATCGTTACTATCCAGGGCAGGTGCAAGAAATGCTGAGGGGTTACTATGATGAAGAAATCGTTAGTTTTCCATTTACGGAAATCAATATCAATAGCGAACATAATGCCGCTTTTTTGGCTGGATTGCTAATGAAAATATGGGCGGAACATCAATGGCCGACCAGCGATCAAACTCTACTTGAATTTTCACGGATTAACACGGAGGGTTACGGTGGGATGCATCATAGGGAATTGAATCGGCGAAAGTCTGTGACCGATTTATTGCTCAAGCATTTTGCTGGCCGGGAAGAAATTTTAAAAATAAAAATTTTACAGAATCTGGCCAGCGGGGTGCGGCATTATGATGTTCTCGGCACACAGTTCGAAATTTGCAGGGAACTTGAAATCAAAGAAGCTGTACCTTATCTTTTAGATGCTATCCAGCACCAAAAGTCCTACACCCACCATGTGGATGATTACATGGCCTTATATATTTCTCTTGGGGGGGGCTATGATCGGTTATTGCCTTTGTTTGAAGCAGTGACGAACTTGAACGATTACCTATTCATGTTCATGGTCAAATTGCTGGAACCAGTTTACCCCGGTCAAGTTACAGCCCGGTTATTAGAATGCTTAAGGGCTGAAACAACCGAGCAAGGCCGGAAAATCGAAGCAGCTAAAAGGCTGGCACAATTAGGTAATGAGGAAGGCTTCTTATTCCTGATCAATAAATTTGAGGCGGGTAAACGTGCTCCATTTGATGTTCAGGGTAAGGTCCATTATTGGAACGTCGATACATCATGGGGCTTGCAGCAATTAAGGTCCTTGATGTTTTTGCTGGTGGACGAAAAGACCGAAGCGCTAAGATTTCATGATTCTCCAAAATACCTGTTATTGGAAATACTGAATGGCTTTGCTGCGAAAAGTGAACCCGATTTAAGTTTAGTAACTGCTTTCATGAACCAATGTGTAAACGACCTATCAATAACTTATCCGGCCAATGCCGGCCATATAGCCTGGCATGCGGAGCAAATGATGGAAAAGTACAGGCAGATAAATATTATACCGTTAGGTAACAGGCATATCAAAAAAATCTTACAGGCAATTAAAGATTGCTGAACCAATAATATATTTACTAAATAAGGGAAAAGCCGTATTGCATAAAACAATACGGCCTTTGGATTAGGCTTTGACCTGCAAAGATCTTACCTTTTCACTTAGTTCTGTCAATCCTGCTTTTCGAAGACAGTCTTCGGCAAACGCTTTTAGTTCCTGAACATCGGCTTCAGGGACAAGTTCCAATAACTCTTCGAGGTTGCCGCTTTGTTTATTGATGCCACTTTCGATAACGCTTGATAGCAATAGAATTGCTTTGCGATTTACTTTGACATCGATCTTCACTACCTCATTCATTCCGGGACTGCATAATAACGTTTCATACACCTTCCCTAACACATTGTTCGTTGCCATACGCTTTAATTTAATTGATTAATACCGGCAACAAATTTATCGGATAGGCCTGAAACGATCCTGTTCAAAATTTAGCCGGGAACGGTGCAAGCTCACCTTTGCTTATTCATTTATTTCCCGGAGTGCCGGCTGAATACGTGAGCGGAGATGGTTTAGTGTGAGCAACTGGCCGTTACGATCAAAGGCCATAAACGGTTGGTTGCTTTGATGAGGCAATGGTTCGTTAACGAAAGTATCTGCGATCTCCTGCAGCAATTCCAGCAGTTCTTCGTCACCGATGTTTTTAAAGTCCTCTTGTACGGAAGTATGCTTATCAATATAAAATATCTGCATGTGGGTATCGGCCGAAAGAATGGCGTTCATGTTGTAAAACATTATTTTGCCATTAGTTCTATAGTCATATGATATTTTGATGCCTGCCTGTGCCGGTAATTTCAAGGCGGGTAATGCGAGTAGAATGACAAGCATGGGTCCAAGTTCATCCTGGAGGTTCGTATTGTGCTCGCGGTTGCTGTAGTAGGTCGCAAATTCGATTTGGATTTTATCCTGGCTAATTTTTAAGATGGTATGCTTCGCATAATTAACTGCGGATTCGTCATTCAGGGGTATTTCAAAAACGACTTCACCGGATCCTCCTGTCCTGTTGCGAAAATGTTCGCTCAGGACAGTTAGATAATAAAATCGTTTATGGGGATCATTAAAATAGTCGTTCAGCCAGCGGTATATCTTCGCTGCACTCAATCCCGCACCTGTAAACTCGATGGTTACTGCCGAGTGAAAATAGTAATCAAGTTTCCGCTTAGCTTTGTCAGCTTCTGTGTTGATCAGGTATTTTTTGTCGTCCTCAATTGCCAGGCCTGCGCCCGGCATCTCTTTTTCCAAATATTCTGCTATCAGTTGGATTTGTATTGGCATTAAGGTTTTAATCTTTTGTACCAGATCATTAAAATCTATAATATCCTTTGCCGTGTCAAACTGGAATGTGGGGTCGATGAATGGTTTAAGCGGATATTTGGCGATACGTGTATTCATCATCAAAACAATCATACGCGGAAAGGTTTTTTGCAGATTGTTTTTAAGGAACTTTTCAATCGCATCGTTCACCTTATCATTGTCGTTTCGAGAAGTTACCTGGATGGCGATTCCATCGGTTTGCGATCCGAGGTCAACGCCCGGAAAACGGCTATCTTTTCCCAAAAATTCTAATTGGTAATTATAGGCTAATGTGAGCACATGCATCATGATCAGCTCTGAGTTTTTGTGAAGAGAGAGTGTGCCGTTCTTGCCATGAAGTTCCAGCGCCGATTTTATAAGGGCGAGTTTTTCAATGATTTTATCGATGTGACTGGTTGTGGTGTACATGCAATTTATTTTTAGGCAAAGGTACGTAACTTCCTTATTTGGCTTAATTAACAATCAGTATCCTGTTCAAAATTTAGCCGGGATAGGTGGATGCGGTTCAGGCGTTCTACTTTTGGTTTCGATTAGTGAAAGGGAACTGTGTGATGGATATAACGAACGAGGTGTTTTCGCTTTCCCGTGTCAGGGAAGCAGACCTGGCTTTCCTGCTGGAAAGGTTGGGGTACCAGCCGGTGGCGAAAAAGAAAAATGATACCGATTGGTGGTATGTTTCGCCGCTGCGGAATGAGCGGACGGCGAGTTTTCATATTGACCGTTTGCGTAATGAATGGTATGATTTCGGGTTGGCTGCGGGCGGTAACCCGGTGGACTTTTTATTGCGGTATTTTAACTGTCCTGTTTCGGAAATGCTGGAGCGGGTAACCACCGATTTTGCGGTGTCCAACCTTGGTTTATTTGAGCCGGAACGGTATGCCGGAAAGGCCGAAAAAAAGCAGGCGCTGGTGATCAGAGAAGTGCGCGCCTTGTACGCTTACCCGCTCAAAAATTACCTGCATGAAAGGGCGATACCGGTTGCTGTCGCGGATCAGTTTTGCCGGGAAGTTAGCTACGAAACCGGCGGCGGGATTTACTACGGTATAGGCTTCGCCAACGACAGCGGCGGCTGGGAGATCCGCAACAAAAATTTCAAGCAAAGCAGTTCGCCCAAAGATATTACCTGCCTGGGTTCCGGCACTGCTGCGGTGCATCTTTTCGAGGGCTTTATGGATTTTCTTTCCTGGGTTACTTTGCACCCTTATACAGATCCGAAGTCGGCAGATTTTGTAGTGCTGAACGGTGCAGGCTTGTTCGACCGGGCGCTGCCATTTTTGAAGCAGCATGAACGGGTACATCTCTGGCTGGACAGGGATGTAACGGGGTTGGCTTACCGCGATTACGCCTTGTCTTTAGATAGCAGGTTTGTGGATGAAAGCGGGCTGTATGAAAAATTCAAGGATCTGAACGACTGGCTGCGCTGCAAGGGCGAGGGTCAAAAGCAGGTGCAGCGCCTGGGTACGGGTTTGCGCCCTGCGGGCTGATGATGGGGCTTTTTAATTTTTTCCCTCACCGGCAGCCGTCTGGAGATTGCCGGTTTGCAATCGGCAAGATGTACCATTGTCTGACAACATTGGAAAATTGCGCCCCTTCTCCGAAGTCGGGGGCGCTGGGAAAACGGGGTAACCGCTTACAAGCTTTTTTTGTGTGGGAGATGATTGATGGCAGAGGAAAATAAAAACCGTAAGCAGCGTATCACGCTGCGATTAACGGGCGACGAATATGCAGAATTAGCCAAAAACTGGAAGCAGTCTACGGTGCGCAAGTTGAGCGAATATGTGCGGCGGGTGCTTTTCGGGCGGTCAATTACGGTAAATATGCGCGACCAGTCGAAAGATGAATTACTTGCAGAACTGGCTTTGTTAAGGCGTGAGTTAAATGCGATGGGCGTGAATTTTAACCAAGCGGTACACCGGCTGAATATGCTGGATCATTCGCCGCAGATGCAGTCTTGGGTGCAGCGTTTTGAGCAGGATAAGGCGCGGTATTTTGCGGCGGTGGATGCGATCAATTCGCGCCTAAAATTATTGAGTTCGGCATGGTTGCAGTAATCCATCAGTCATCAAGTTTACGCAATGCTTTGAACTATAACGAGCATAAGGTCAAGGCGGGTGTGGCGGCTTGTTTAGAGGCAGGTTATTACCCGGTAGGGCCGGAAGATTTAAACTTTTACCAGAAGCTGCGGGGGCTGGAAATGCTTGCCGAACTGAACCAAAGGACGAAGCATAATTGCCTGCATGTGTCGCTGAATTTTGACCCTTCTGAAAAGCTTTCGGATGAGGTTTTAAAGTCGATTGCGGAAGCGTATCTGGAAAAAATCGGCTTTGGCGGGCAGCCTTATTTGCTCTATAAACATGAGGATGCGGGGCATCCGCATTTGCACCTGGTGACAACGAATATCAAAGCCGATGGCAGCGCCATCCGAATGAATTATTTAGGTAAAAATAAGTCGGAACCGGCGCGCAAAGCGATAGAGCAGCTATTCGGTTTGGTGCAAGCAGACAAGCGGCAGCAAAGGCAGGTTTTGGGGGCGAAACCAGTGAACGCGGCGCGGGTAGCTTATGGTAAATCGGCGACGAAGCAGGCGGTCAGCAATGTGCTGGTAAAAGTATTAAAGGAATATAAATATGCTTCGCTGGCGGAGTTAAATGCAGTGCTGCGGCAGTACAATATCGTTGCCGACCGTGGCGAGGAAAACTCGCGTGTTTTCCGGCACGGCGGGCTGGTTTACCGGGTGCTGGACGAAGAGGGCAATAAGGTGGGCGTACCGATCAAAGCGAGTTTGTTTTTTCAGGATGCGACGCTGAAGTTTTTGCAGGAACGCTTTGAGGTGAACAAGGCGGCAAAGGACGACCCTAAAGTAAAAACACGGCTGAAGAACATGGTCGACCGGTATTTTTTAAATGGTGATAAAAGTCTGGATGGCTTGGTCGCGGCGCTAAAATCGCAGAGCGTGGATATGGTGTTGCGGCGCAATGATGAGGGTTTGTTTTACGGGGTTACTTATGTTGACCATCAAAGCAAGATGGTATTTAATGGCAGTGCATTGGGCAAGGCGTACAGTGCCAACGCGCTTCGAGAGCGTTGCCTTAACATGGGGGCTAATGAGGGGAAAAAACAAAACGGCAAGGTGGCGCGGGTCGGGGTCGGCGGCTATGCAAACGGGAACAAGGAGCGTCAGTTTTTGACAGAATTTGGGGTGCGTTCAGGTGGTGGAAATATTCCTGCTTCCGGATTGGTGGACGTGTTGTTCGACACTGGTTCAACCCATGAGGGCATGGATTGGGAGTTGAAGCGGACGAAGAAGAAAAAGAAGAAGCTGCGGCTGTCGCCGGGCTAAATTTCCTGATAATCCAGGACGGTTTTTGGCAACCATTTTCCCGGTGCCGGGAAAATGGCCTGTCCGCTGTCCTGCCCGGATTTTTGGGTATGAGTGGACGGGCTTTGAGTAAAGGTTTAGTGGAAACGATTAGAAAAGTCCCGGTGAAAACCGGGATTGGGAGGGGTTTTATGCAAACAGGGGAAAACGATCAGGCGATGCGCAAGATCCTCGATATGACGAGGCTGATCAGTATATTTATATTGCTGCTGCATTTTTATGTGGTGTGTTACGGTGCGTTCGCCGGGTGGCATTTAGTGTCGGGTTTGACCGACCGGCTGCTGGGCAATGTGGTGAAGACGGGGCTGTTGAGCAGCTTCCTGAAACCAAAGTTCTTGGCGCTGGCTTTTCTGGCCATTGCGCTGATCGGGGTTAAGGGTAAAAAGGATGAAAAACAGACCTGGAAAACGGCGGTGTTATACCTGCTCGTTGGGTTGCTGGTTTATCTCGCTAGCTGGCTGGTGTTGCAGGTTAAATTAACGATGGCGGTCGCAGCCTCGCTTTATATGGGGGTTACCGGACTGGGTTATTTGCTGATGCTCAGCGGCGGCACGATGGTGTCTAAGATCATCCGCGATAAGCTTTCCGGCGATATCTTTAACCGTGACCAGGAAACCTTCCCGCAGGAAGAGCGGCTGCTGGAGAATGAGTTCTCGGTCAATCTGCCGGCGAAGTATGTGCTGAAAGGGAAAGTGCGGGATGGCTGGATCAATTTCATCAACCTGTTCCGCGCGCTGATCGTGCTCGGTTCGCCGGGTTCGGGCAAGAGCTATTTCATTATCCGGCATGTCATTACCCAGCATATCCGCAAGGGTTTTGCCATGTTCGTTTATGACTTCAAAATGCCTGACCTGGCGGTCATTGCCTACAATACCTGGCTGAAGTATAAGCACGTTTACAAGGTCACCCCAAAGTTCTTTTCGATCAATTTTGATGACCTGTCGCGCAGCAACCGCTGCAACCCGCTCGACCCTTCGGCGATGCTGGATCTCACGGATGCAGTGGAATCGGCGCGTACCATCTTGTTGGGGCTGAACCGGGAGTGGATCAAGCGGCAGGGTGATTTCTTCGTGGAATCACCGATCAACTTTTTAACCGCTATTATCTGGTATCTGCGTAAATATGATAACGGGGAGTTCTGTACGCTGCCGCATGTCATTGAACTGATGCAGGCGGATTACGATAGCCTGTTCACGCTGCTTAGCACGCAAAAGGAAATCGATGTGCTGATCAATCCGTTCATCAGCGCTTACAAGCGGGATGCGGTCGAGCAGCTGGAGGGGCAGATCGCATCGGCAAAGATTACGATGGCGCGTATCGCTTCCCCGCAATTATACTACGTTTTAAGCGGTAATGAGTTTACGCTGGATATCAATAATCCGCAGGAACCGAAGATCGTTTGCATGGGCAATAACCCGCAAAAGATACAGATCTATGGGGCGGTGCTATCGCTCTTTACCAACCGGCTGCTGAAGATCATCAACCAAAAGGATAAGCTGAAATGCAGCCTGGTTTTTGACGAGTTCCCCACCCTGACCACGGACATCATCCCCACCATCAGTACGGGCAGAAGTAACCTGATCGCCACGACTTTGGGTATACAGGATGCCAGCCAGCTGCGCAAGGATTACGGGCGCGAACAGGCGGACGTGATCATGAACATTGTCGGCAATATGGCGGTCGGGCAGGTATCCGGCGATACGGCCAAATCGGTATCGGAAAAGATCGGGCGTATCATGCAGGAGCGTGAAAGCTTGTCCATCAACCGCAGCGATACGTCCATCAGCCGCTCGAAACAACTGGAGGCGGCGGTACCGGCATCGCGTATTTCGGCGTTGAGTTCGGGCGAGTTCGTGGGCATGGTAGCGGATAACCCCGACTGCAAGATTGAACTCAAAGCCTTCCACAGCGAGATCGTGAACGACCATGCGGCACTCAAAAAAGAGATCGATGGCTATGTGCCGCTGCCGGAGGTCAGGAAGATCAATGCGGCTATCGTGGAACGAAATTATTTACAGATCAGACAGGATATCCGGGACATTATCGAACTGGAAATGGAGCGGCTGTTGAACGACCCGGAGCTGTCGCATTTGGTCATTAGAAAAACAGCATAATGGCAAATACATGTTTTAACGAACTTTATTTTACCGGTGATAGCGCAAAAGTCCAGCGGGCAAATCTTTTCCTCGCAGGGTTGCCGCGGGACGAATGGGGCGGTGTTACGATAGAGGGCACCGATGGCTATTTTCAGGATATCGGTTTTAGCCGGGGGCGTTTCCTGTTCGGGACGCGCTGGGGTCCGCAACTGGAGACAGCCCGAGTAATCGCTGACCGTTTCGGGGTTGGTTTTGTCTATGATTATTGTGAGCCGATGATGAGCCTGTACGGACAGGCCAGGTACGAAAAAGGCCAGGCCTGCGACATACGTTTGGGGCAAAAGGATTTCGCAGGGGTAAGTTACCTGGAGGACGATGATGTGTATGTTTATCAAAATACCCATTACCGGTCAATCGAAACGTTATCGCGCCTGCTGCTACAGGAAAGATTGCAGGTGAAAGGGAAAGTGGAAAAAAAAGCTGCATTTAAAACCCAAACATCCCTAATGGCGTTTTTCAATAAGCAGCAGGACGCCCGTCCTCTATCCACCGGACCATGATCTCAATTCCTTCATCCCGGCCTATTAAATTAGCCAATTCTTTAAGAGATTGTTCATCACGGTAAAAGCCGTTATGGTCATTCCAGCACAGCCATTCAATGATATCCTCCCTCGACATTGCCGGGATGAGCACCAGCATATTTTCCAGTGGAAGCTCAGCAAATCCAGCATAGCTAAAACCCGATTTTTTTCAGAAATCCATACTTAATATACAGAAAAATCGTTATATTTAAGAGTAATTTCACTAAAATTAACCACCATGATCACCGAAATATTAACCCCTGCCGATGTGGAACTTTTCATGAAACAACTGGTGGCTGAGGGCACCAATGCCCATCCGGATGAGGACTTCCATAATTATGTCATTATGGAAACGGGATTGCCCTGTTATACGCCACAAGAAGCTGATTTAAGGAACCGGCTGATGGAGCAGTGCTTTGAGGTTTGTGAAAAGAACGGGCTTGATGTTTACAGTGTTATGCATGAAGTATTTCTGATAGAAACGGGGCTTGATCAGTACATTCCTCTGCCGTCTCAGGTCCAGTAGAACATACTGCCTGAGTTTACGTTAATCAGATACATGGCGGACGTTCACACCAAAGAGACCAGGAGTTACAATATGTCCCGTATCCGAAGCAAGGATACGAAGCCTGAAATACTCGTCCGGAAGTTTTTATTCTCCAGAGGCTACCGGTTTAGGCTGCACGAAAAAAAACTGCCGGGCAAACCTGATATTATACTTCCTAAGTATAAAGCCGTTATTTTTATTCATGGTTGTTTCTGGCATGGCCATCAAGGGTGCAGATATTTTGTAATTCCTAAAACAAGGACAGACTGGTGGCTTAGTAAGATTAATCGTAACATTGAAAATGATGATAAATCTGAACTTGCGCTAAAAACGGCAGGCTACAAGGTAATCACGGTTTGGGAATGTGACTTAAAGAAAAAGACGTTAGAAACGCTTTATGCAATTGAAAATTCACTTATCAGGTTGTCATAGAATTGCAGAATTAAGAGATAATAAAAAAACTGGCTTGTTATTTCAGATTTTATTACGAAATTTCCCGAAAGTGTGTTGACTTTTTATTTCATCTGGCTTAATGATTGATCTTACTTTATTCGAAGATTCCATAAAATTTCCTTCCTACGATGTGATCAAAACGCATTTTGGTTATTTTTTTAATCAGTTACTTGCTGATAATGAACTAAAAGACGTCGATAAAGAACGCTGTCTAAATACTTTATGTGGTATCAAAGCAGGTATGTCGCCGGAATTGTTTCATCAGGAATCGAACAACGTCTTTTTTTATACCAATAAGTTGTTAGGTGTCGAATGTCATGTAGTTGACAACCTGAATCCATTTGTCCGGATCAGCGATGCTGCTGCGTTTATTTCATGGATTTCAGAAATTACAGGTATTGTAGCGTCCAATACATCAGCAAAAGTAAAGGAACTTATGTATGCACGGGATGATGATGCACGAAGGCTTTTGTTAAAATCTTTTCTTAACAACAAAGCAGTGAAAAGCAGTTACGAAAATGAAAAGAACTGCCTGAAATATTTTGGCTTAGAGACTTGGGCCGGCAAAGACGGCCCGAAGTTACGCGACGCTTATCTGACGTTTTACAAAGGTATTCAATGGTCATTCCCAATGCCGTCGTCGGAGGATATTTTTGCTAATCAAATTGCAATCCAGAAACTTCCATGCAGAGCAGGAATCATGGGCGCATCAAAAAAAATTATTTTTACCCATAAGCTTTCCGCTGATTATAACGTTAGGAAACCTACGTCATTCGATGCTGGTTTTTATGAACAGTTCCTCCCAAATGGGCTTACAAAGCCGTTAGATTCCTGTATGACTGAAACAGGATTCGAAGAATTTGTACATACACCAAATCAGTTTTTTAATATTAATCCCAATCTATACGAGACTTTTTGAAATGGTAACAGAACTTGAAAAGAGTACCGATGAACTGAAACAGTTAATCCTCAATGAGGATTTGAAAATGCCTGATATTAGCGGCGTAACTCCACTTCTTAAAAAGGCCCAGTTAAATGCAACGATGTCACCGCTAAGTCCCGAAAAGAAATTCGAGGAAATGGTAGTATGCAATCTTGTGGGGTCATTTTCTGAATTCCATCAGGTTAATTTCTCCGAGTTGGAGTCCTATATCAGCGTCTCCGAATTTTCTCTTGAAAAGATGTTGGAAGCGTTGAAAGGCTATGTTGAACATCAGGCAGAAAAAGAAGATATTATACTTAAAGCTTGTGTGGCTAGAGCTGTCCAACGAATGGAGCCACGAGGATTCTCTGCTGGGTTTCTTGAGCAGCGGTTCCCATTGCTCAGAAAACTGGACCCTTGGTTGTTTGCTGAATTAATTTTAAATGTTAATTATGTCAAAGGTGTTGACATGATTACATCTCTGCTTCAAACAGATTATGACGCTAGTTATCTTTTTGCGTTGATTCCGCAGATTCTTAAAGGACAATCCAATGAAGAGCTTTCGGTTGCTTTCAGTAAATGGAATCAATACTTCAATGGGGATGATAAGGAACTTGCAGCCTACTATGCCGAAAATTATGGCTTTAAGATATTAACCCACTCCGTGCCTTCAACAAATGCAGCACCAATTCGCAATGAACCCCCGGTTTCTAAAAAGCGGGGTAACCAGACTACCGGACAACGAAAATATCCGATAAAATCATCCAGTGGAGGTTCCAAAACCAAAAGACTTAAGTTTGCAGCCGACAGAATAAATAAGTTAAAAGAACTTAATAAATTAAATTCCGGATTTGCCGTTTTTGTTGGACGGTCAAGTAATACTGCGAGGTACCGTTCTCTGAATTCGCAAAAAAAATCCCAGGATAACAATAAAAGAACTTTAGAAAATCACTAACAGGCAATGGAGAATAAATTTATCTATTCTGATATAGCAGTACCAGTTTTAGCCTGTATCAATAAAGCATTGCTGAAATGTATTAGAATCGGTGAAAATATCAACGAACTTCGACCGGAAAATCCGGACTTAATAGAATGTTTCAATCCTCTTCTGAGCCAGAAAAATGCTGATCGTCATATTCTTGAAGGACTATTCTCCAGCCATCAAAAAAGGGGCGAAAAAGTTTTTCCAAGAATATTAAATCTTACAATCAATGCATTTAAAGATGCTCAGGAAGTTAATGTTAAGTCCGGCTACGTTTTACCTTCCCCTTTGCATATACTTTATTATGTTCTCATCGTGCCTGAACATTCTCAGACAGCCGGGTATTCTTTAGCCGCCTGTCGCACTTTGCTTTTCAATGCGCTTGAGAAAAATTACAGCCAGAACAATCCCGCAAGTGACGAAACATTGATTGGCGCATTTAATGAAGAAGACGTTTCGGATGCAACTGACTCGTTGTCCAGACATATTAGGATTCAAGCAAGATGGCCGCGCGATGCCAAAGCCACTTCGTCCAAATCATATAAGAACATGATTGTTGGGCATTTTCTGGCCATGAAAGGAATAACTCATCTTTGGTTTGCCAATAAAATTGAAGCTGAGAATTTTGTAACAATAGACGAAATAGAATCGTTTTCTGAAGAGTTTTCCGGAAGGCTGTTGATGCCCAGATTTCGAATATCTAATAAATATGATGAGCTTCCTGACACAGGAGAACTTGTTAATCAACTATATGGTATTCCGCTTCCAATAAAAGGGGCGGATGTTGTTTTTTTTGGCGGCATGAAGCCTGCTTCTTCGGGTGGACTCGTTATTGGTCTTAGTGGCCAGGCCGGAATTGGCAAAACTTCTTTCGCTCTCGCTTTGGCAAATTCTCTTGCCCCACTTGGCGTTCATTGTTTTTACCTCAGCCTTGAAGAGGATATCAGCGATATCAGGAAACGTTTGCTAAGTCTGCAGACTCCGTTCGAAAAAACATTGTCTATATATCAGAAAACTGATAAATGGTTTTTCCCTTTTAAATCAGATCTTACCCTCGATTTAAAAGATTTTTATAAGCTTATTAATAAATTCAAGGATCAACTCGAATCAGAGAAAACTGTCAACCAATATTATCAATCTATCATTGTAATTGACAACCTCAATGAATTTTGGGACTCAAAAGATTATGCTTTAATAGAGAACCTCGTGGACAATCTGCGGAAGCTTAAAAGTATAGTAATACTGGTTGGGGGTGAAGGAGTGCTTGAAAAGCTAAAATTGGAATATTTAGTAGATACGGGGGTAAAACTTTTACACAAAGGATTGGATAAAAAAGGGGAAAAGCCTCTCCGCCTATTTAATCTTTATAAAACCCGGCAACAAATGTCGCGTCAGGGCACTCATATTTTTCATCTTAGTGGACAAGACGGATTCAGGATATCGCCGCAAATACCTTCGCAGATGGACCGTAAGGAAAAACTGAAGCGCTACTTGCACGATGAAAACAGTATAATTCACGCCCTTAATTATCTCAATGACGACCGGAAGTTAGAAAAAATATACAGTAAAGAAATTGAGCAAAAAAAAGGGCCTTTTTTTAAAATCTTCCCGCGTACTCACATTCTCGTACATGGCTATGGGAGTACAGGAAAGGCTGGATTCGCTCTCAAATTACTTTTGACACCACCAATTGAAAGTCATCATCTTACCTGCGATATCTGTAATATTGATTTTTCAAGTTCGGTCTATCGTCGAAAAATCTTGATTATTTCTTTTTTATATCCGCAAAAATATTATCACGATCTGATTTTTGAAAAAGGTGAACTTTCAAAAAAAATTAATTCGTCTTATCAATCTTTGCCCGATCCGTTAGTAGAATATCTGATATTTTATCCGGGATTTATTTCACCGGAAGATTTCATTAATAAAATTACCCGTAAAATTGATGAGGCAACATTGGAGGGACACCCTTTTACAGGTATCTTGATAGACGGTCTTCACAATGTATTCCTTCAGTTTGTCAAACTTCAGGAAAATGATATGGTATGGCCCCTTTTATATAATATTTTAGCCAGATATGACCTGACGGTAGTAAGCACATTCACCAACTTTGCGCTGAACGATAAGTTATTAGATAATGAGCCTCAATCAAGGAATCAAATGGTTAATCAATCACCCGATCACCTTTTGATGCAAAAAGGAATGGCTCCATTTCTGCACGCTTTGGTTAAAGCTTCCGATTATTATTTTTTTCTGGAACAGATGATATTCAATGATGGCGAGCGAAAATATCTCCTTTCAATTAAAGGAGGAATTGGTCAATCTGTTCCGACAAACCTTTTGGAGTGGGATCGTCAGCGAAGTGTATTTATTAAAAATTATTCCTACAATGACGTTATAGAAATGCTGGAAAGTAAATCCTAGCACAGCTCAAGCAACAAACCCATTATATGGTAAAAGAATAATATGTATATCTTAGTCTTTTACTTTAATTTTTTTAATGCCTTTTCCGATAATAGATTTGTTTGCAGGCCCTGGTGGCTTAGCCGAAGGGTTCAGTTCGCTAATAGGGAATGATAATGAGCGTGTTTTCAAAATTGAGCTTTCTATTGAAAAAGACAGCCATGCGCATCAAACTCTAACCCTTCGTTCCTTTTTACGACAGTTTCCTTTTCGCGAGTTGCCTGAAGAATATTACGCTTTTCTCAGACAGGAGATTACTATAGAAGAACTTTATAATGCCTGGCCTGAACAGCATCAAGAGGCATTACATGAAGCCTGGCAGGCTACGCTCGGCGAAACACCGGAGGCAGAAATAGATAATCGGATTGCGGAAAAATTGGACGGCGAAACCAACTGGGTGCTAATTGGCGGACCTCCCTGCCAGGCTTACTCCCTTGTAGGAAGATCACGTGTCGGCGGCATCAGCGAAACAGACCACCGGGTTCATTTATACAAGGAATATTTACGCATCATTGCCAGGCACCAACCTGCCGTATTTGTCATGGAGAATGTGAAGGGTCTGCTTTCAGCAGAACTTAATGGTGAAAAAATATTCGGTAAAATTATGGCCGACCTGACCACACCGGCCACAGTTTTTCCAGAATTTGCGCCCCCGGCATACCGTATCTATTCCCTTGTGAAAGGCGATGTCCGTGCAGACACCGATTATCTTATAAAAGCTGAAAATTACGGTGCACCTCAAAGGCGTCACCGGGTAATATTGCTCGGCATCCGCGAAGATATTGATGTTCAACCCGGAACGCTCGAACCCTCCCGGAGAATAGATCTGCGGTCGGTGATCGGTGCGCTTCCGTCTGTCAGAAGCGGGATCTACCGTGAATTTACCCGCACTGAAGTGGTTAGTACTGAAACTGGCACGAAGAAAGTCCGCAAATATCTGAACTTGGAAGACTCATTTTTAAATTGGTCGAAACGGGTAAAAGCTTATACGGTCGAACTACTAAATTCATTTTCAGAGCTGGGATATGATGTGAAATTTGAGCAAACACTGCCGGAAACTACCGGTTCGGATTTTCGCCGGACTCCGTGTACAATCGCTGCAACACATCCACTCAGCAGGTGGTATTCAGACGAAAAGTTACAGGGAGTTATACAGCACCAGTCAAGGGGGCACCTGACCCAGGATCTGAAGCGTTACCTGTTTGCTTCGCTTTATACCCGCGAGTTTAAAAAATTCCCGAGGATGGAGGACTACCGTAAATTTGGCACTGATCTGATCCCCGACCATGAAAATGCGGAATCGGGTAAATTCAATGACCGTTTCCGTGTTCAGCTTCCGGATGAACCGGCAACCACCGTTACAAGCCACATTTCAAAGGACGGACATTATTTTATTCACTATGACCCGTCGCAGTGCCGTAGCCTTACCGTACGCGAAGCTGCCCGCATACAGACATTTCCTGATAACTATTGGTTCTGCGGAAGCCGGACGCAACAATTTCATCAGGTGGGCAATGCGGTACCGCCATACCTTGCCTGGCAGATAGCTGCTGTGGTTCATGAAATCCTTGTGCCGGCAAATGCAAGGGAGGTAAGAGAGCCTTTGTTATTCAGATATTAAATAAAAACAATATATAAGTTTCAGATCACATAAACATTTTATAATATTAACAACCCAAAGCCATATCATTAACCTATGCCGGAAAGTATAGTATTATCCCCGCCGCCAGTATTTTTTATCAAGTCAATCTCAGAGCAGGGATATTCGCTTTCTACCGCAGTTGCTGATCTGGTTGATAACTCCATTACCGCCGGTGCCCGCAGGATAGAACTGCTCATTAACGCAAATGTATCGCCGCTCCGGCTTTATATTGCCGATGACGGTTGCGGAATGACCAGCGAGGAACTGACAGCCAACATGCGTTTTCCCAGTGCTGACCTTGATGCCGGACGTGCCGGAAACGACCTGGGCAGGTTCGGGCTCGGTTTAAAAACCGGCTCGTTTTCGCAGGCAAGACGCTTCACGCTTGTTTCCTCAAAGTCCGGTGCCCCCTATCAGGCAAGAACATGGGATGTCGGGTATCTTAAAAAAACAGAAGACTGGACGCTGATTATTGAAGAAGAAACTGCTACAGAAAAACTCTTACAGGATTTCGCAGAGACCAGCGCAGACTTTCATGGCCGCAGCGAATCATTTGTGCCGAGGACAATTGTAATATGGGATGACCTCTATAAACTGGAGCGCCTGAAAAAACAATCAGAGATCAACGACGAACTGGAAGAACTGCGCAGTCACCTTGGCCTGGTATTTCACCGTTTTCTTCAGGCGGGAAAAATTGAGATTAGGCTGAACAATTCACTGGTTGAAGGTTTCGACCCTTTCCCCGTGAACGCCACAGGTGTACAGATCATCTCAGAAGACTACTGGCAGTCCGGCGATACATTCATCCGCTTTCAGGGCATTATACTGCCAAAGCGGGCTGCAATTGAAGCGCGTGAAGAAATATCCGTCTGGGCACCGCCCGGAAAAACGCTGGAAGATTGTCAGGGTATTTATGTCTACCGGAACGAAAGGCTGATCAGCTACGGTGGCTGGCTCAGGACGATCACCCGCACGATCTGGCTTCAGTTTGGCCGTCTGAAAATTGACATCACCAATATCAATGACAGTGAATTTCACCTTAATGTTGCCAAATCATCGCTCAAACTGCCCTTTGGTTTGAAACGTGCTATGGCGATAATGATCTCCAGTGTAGCGGGACAGGCATCCAAGGAATACCGGGAAAGGCTGGCATCTGGCGTGACCAGGAGCAATACCACAAAAAAGGGACTATCGCTGATCACCCGCGAGAACAGTGCCGCCGGTCCCGTTTTACGGATCAGCCATGACTTTGAATTGCTGCGGCAGCTCGAAAGCCAGCTTAACGCTGAACAACAGGAAATGCTGCGCACCGTAACTTCATTGCTTGAGAAAAAACTAAACCAGGTTTGGAAAGGCGATACCGCAGCACCGTCTGAAATAGGTGAAGGAGTGGCGGAAGCCGATAGGCAAAAGATCAGTCGTTTAAAGAAGTATTACGAAGAAGCAGGATACTCTGCCGATGAGATCCGGGAATTTCTTTTGGAAAGCTTCGGACAAAATAACGATGTGAAGACTTTTTTAGAGACCTTATACTGAATAAATGGCCTGGGAACACTTATCCGATATTATCAAAAGGCGCGCTGAACGCTACAAACGCGAACAGGGCTTTATCACCGTCGAGCAGTTAAACCATCAGATAGATACGCACTTTGCGTCACTGAAAGACAACCCTGATTTCGATTATGAATTTGAAGGTGCAGACGACTCTCGTCTGGCTGAATGGCTTGGTAACATCAAGTTACGCCTGAAATCCGTGATCGTAACGACCAATGACCCCGATAGTGTAATCGATGAAAAAGAAGATTATGATAGATGGATCGACCGCCGCGAGCCAAAGATCGAATGGAATTATTTTAAAAGATATATCCATTATCTGCGGACGCTGGAGCGGCCTGTAGATGTTATTCAGAATACCGAAAAAAGCACTCATGCGATCATTGAGCGGCTGGGTGACCCCAAACGTGATATTGAACAGCTGCAAAAAGGCCTGGTACTCGGATCGGTGCAGTCGGGTAAAACAGCCAACTTTAATGGAGTTGTGAACCGGGCAATTGATGCCGGTTACGATATTATTATCGTGTTTTCAGGTATCATGGAAGACCTGCGTGTTCAGACCCAAAAACGCATTAACCATGATGTTATAGGTATCGGTGAAAAGGGAGGACAATTTAATCAGGATGTCGGTGTAGGCAAGATTCAGAAATTTGGAAGGGATGGAATAAATCAAATTAATTCGATCACAACAGGTACTGCGGATTTTCGAAAGTCGATGGTGGATAATCACTTTGATTTCACCAGTCAACGCATTTTAGTTTGTAAGAAAAACGTATCTGTACTCACAAATCTTATTTTCTGGCTGATGTCTTCGCTGCCTGAAGGAGCTACGTGTTTGCCCAAAAGCGTCCTGCTGGTCGATGACGAGGCGGATAATGCTTCTTTGAATAACCTCGGCTACAAAGGCGCGGAATATGCGAGTAAGGTGAACGGCCATATCAGGGCTTTGCTGGATTTGTTCAAAAGGCGTTCCTATCTCGGCTATACGGCAACGCCCTTTGCCAATATTTTGCAGGATCAGCACGGTGAACGTGCTATGGATGGAGCGTGGCCGATAAAATACCGTTATCAGGGGGAAGTGCGTGAACTGAACTGCACACTCTCACCGGGATTATTTCCCGATAAGTTTATTTACAAGCTGGCTACACCGACGTCATATCTCGGCCCGCGCCGTTATTTCTCAACGGGCAGGGAACAGGAAGGCGATCAGAAAATACCGCTCATCGAGACGATTCCGGATGCGCCCGATGATGAAGACCATATTTTCGGTGATGATGAAACCGTCCTGCGCCGGTCATTGACTGATGCAATAGACTGTTATGTCCTTTCCATCGCGCTGCGCGATAGCAGGAAAGCCGTTTTGGAGATCCTGCCCGGATACACGCCGCACCATACCATGCTGGTCCATATTTCGCGGCTGATCACCGATCAGAATATCGCTGCCGACCGCATTACAAAGTATGTAGCGCATATCACCAAAAAGCTGAAAGACGACAGCATTAAAGACCCTAATGGAATTTATGAAAAGCTGCGCCTGCAATGGAATAAATTCTTCGCTTATAAAGTAGCAAATATCCGTTCCTATCTGCCTGACGAATATAATGCAGACGGCCTGATATCAAAGACCTGGGATGATATTTCGGAACTGCTTCCGACTGCAGTTAAGAATATTCAGGTAAAGGCAGTCAACTCTTTTACCCATGATAAGCTGATCTATCCCGACAATGAAACCAAAAAATACATTGCGGTTGGTGGTAACCGGCTTTCGAGGGGATTTACACTGGAAGGTTTGACCATTAACTATTTCCTGCGCGATACCAACCTTTACGATACGCTGCTTCAGATGGGCAGGTGGTTCGGCTACCGCCCAGGTTATCTTGATGCCTGCCGCCTGTTTATTGATGCCGCAACAGAAGATAAATATAACTTCATTACAGCGGCACTCTGTGAACTCGAAGAGCAGATTGAAAACATGGAGATTCAAAAGAAATCTCCGAAAGAATTTGAATTGCGCATACGCAAGCACCCTGATATCTTGCAGATCACCCGTGCAGCAATTCTCAAAAATGCAGTCGAAGTTCGTTATTCTTTTCAGGATGCGGTACACCAGTCGGTTCATTTTAAACTTAAAAAGGAAGCGCTGCAAAATGCATGGGACGGTTTTAAGAAGTTATTTAAAGCAACTGATTTCAACACTAAAGAAGATAGTGGCTTTTATACTTTCGACGGCAGTAAAGCCGACTTGTTCGATTTTCTGAATCTTCCCTCAGTATTTCTCCCAAACTCCTTCAAAAAAGATGACATGATTCGTTACCTCGAAATGTGCACTGAACGGGGTATGTTAACCAACTGGAAAATTGCAATAAGACGCACAGGAACAGGAAGGGCATTTACGGAAGACGGCATAGAAATCACAAATCTTACCAAAAGAAGTGCGCCCAAAAAAGAAGAGTCACTTTATTACAGCGAATTAAAGAACGAACTTTTATTTACGGCGTCAGGCAAGTCAGCAAATATTATGACGTCCGGTTCTGATGAATCGCTTGGTTTAAATAAGGAAGCCTGCGATAACGTGATTGCTGAATTCAGAGCATACAAAAAGAAGAAATTTATCGAAAGCAATCTTAGTGAAGCAGAAGCCACCGAGAAATCACAAAGCATGACGATCCCAGGATGGATATTCAGGAAGATACGCCCGGAAAATCAGGGATTGTTACTCATTTATCTGATGGATCTCCAACAGGTCTTCAATAATCACGAACTGCGGGCAGTAGCTAATGCAAACGGCATTGACCTGAATATCCCGCTGATCGGGTATGCCCTGAGTTTCCCGGAGATCAACAATGATCCTGGCGCGATTTACATGGCGAATGAATATACCAAACTGGAAGAAGCAGAGATCAAAAACGAGGATAACGAAATACCCGAAGATATTAACGATACAGAAGTAAACGATATTAACTGATGAAACTGCAATGGGACATATTACTGAACGATGATTCCCGCTTTCCCCGTCTGCTCTTTTTCGGAGAGTTTGCGGATGAGCGGTTTCGTTATGGCATAGATGCGCAGATGCACTACTGCCTTTACTTTTACTTTGGTCCGGCAGCCGGAAACATTCCGGTTGAGCCGCAGCTAAGGGCAAACATTTCGCTGGAAGAGACAACTGATGAGGGCAAACCGGTACTGGTACTGACCCTGCTGAATGATAATGCCCGTGAAGTGTTCAGCGACCTGATCGTCAGTATTGTTGAACAGACCAGAAATGTTCAACCGGCATCGGTCAAGAAAGCCTTTGTTTCCCTTTGCAATGAATGGTTTGAACTTTTTGAACCACTATCCGGCCAGCTTTCACTGCCTGAGTTGCAGGGGATCTTTGCAGAGCTTCATTTTCTTAAAACACTGCTTGAAAATTCCAGGCATACGCCCAATGATGTTTTGTCGGCCTGGAAAGGGCCTTATGGAAAAGGTCATGATTTTGAGATCGGCGATAATCATTTCGAGATAAAAAGCATTGCAGAATTTAAACAGCTAGTCAGTATCTCCAGTGAGTATCAGCTTGATTTTCTCGACGGCCAGCAGTTATTACTGGGTGTTTTTGAATTCGGTGAGGTAACTGCCGAAGCTGTTACGCTCAGTGAAACTATTGGCAGTATTGCTGCTATACTTCGTGCAGTTACCGGTTCAAAACTTCATCTTTTATGGACCGCTTTATCCAAAGCCGGTATTGATTATCAAAGTATTCAGCAATATGATCACCATAGTTTCACGATAAAGCAGACGTCTTGGTTCGACTGTACAGCCGAAGGGTTTCCGTCGATAAAAAGAAAAGGCCTGCCCGATGCCGTTCGGTCAGTAAAATATGACCTCGCGCTCAATATTATACAGGAATTTACCATCTCAGATATATCGCCGTTAATATGACCTTAAATGAACTGAACTCCTTTTTCGGAACGCTGCTGAACAATATCACATCGGAAGATAATAATGTTAACCGCCGCGGGCTGCTGACTTATGTATTACCTGCCCTTAACCTGGCGAGGCTTACCGATTCGGAAGAGATCAATGAGTCTTATTTTTTGAGAAATGGCGAAAATGCGGAAGTAGACGGCTATCAGATCAATGAGTCCGGTGAGCGTTTACAGTTGTTCCTTTCAAACCTGATCCTTCCGGGTGCTGAACGGCAGATCGCCCGCAAGGAATATTATGACCAGCTTTTTTCGCGCCCCAAGAACTTTTTTACGAAGGCTGTTAAAAAACAGCTTTCAGATGTTCAGGCAGGTGATCCGGCAGCAATACTTATCCGTTCACTGGAAACAGCCGATTTTCAGGAACAGATAGACGTATTGGAAATATTTCTGATCTCCAATACGATCTCAATTGAAACACGCGGATCACAGTCAGCGAAGAATTTCGCGTTTACGGACGATGAAATAACGGTAAGTTATACCAGAAACAAAGAAAGAAAAACAAAGAAGATCAGAATCATCTATCAGCTGATCGACCTCAATAAAATTTACAATTATGAGATCAGTGAAGGAACCGCCGAACCGATTGTAATAAATTTCGATCCGCCGCTGCCAGCCATCCAGGCTGCTGATGATGAGGGTGTATTCAAATCATATTTAGCGGTTTTGCCTGCAACCTTACTGGTAAAATTATATCACAGTTACAGTTCCCGTTTACTGGAGCGAAACGTGCGCTCGTTTTTGCAGTTCAAGGGCGTCAACAAGCAGTTGAAGGATACTATTGACAGCGAACCGGAAAAATTCATTGCCTATAACAACGGGCTTACCATTACAGCTACCGCATCAGAGATCAGTCAGTCAGGCGGTATAGCCACAATAAGCTCACTGACCGACTTCCAGATCGTTAACGGCGGTCAAACCACCGCATCGATCTATTTTACCAACAAGGACGGCATAGATGTATCCAAAGTCAATGTTACTGCCAAGATCAATATTGTTAATGCCGATGACCGGGACAGCCTGGATGAACTCATCTCAAAAATATCCCAGTACTCCAACTCACAAAATAAAGTATCAAGCGTAGACCTGAAATCACGCAGCCCGCATCTGGTCAAGATCAAAAAACTTTCTGAAAGCATTACCGATCCGTCAGGCACAAAATGGTTTTTTGAACGTATCCGTGGCGACTTTAACACCTTGCTCAGAATATATCCAAATCAGAAGGCACAGATCGAACGCAACTATCCGAAGCAAAAACGGCTTAGCAAGGAACAGGTTGCCAAATATTATGTGGCCTGGGGAACCAGCCCGTACCTTGTACGTAAGGGTGGCGAAAAAGTGTTCCGGGATTTTATGGACTTTATTCAGCTTGACCATAATGAAAAGCCGCTGAATCCGGAAAATCTGGGCAGGGCATTTTATGAAGACCTGATCGCCAAAGCGATTATGTTTAAGGATTTTGAGCAGATTTATGGTGCCGGAGAAGGCGCGATTGGGCAGATCCGTTCCTCTGTAGTGCCATATGCACTGTCATTGCTTTACAAAATGACACTCATCAAAAAACACAATTACTTCGACCTTGGTGCCATTTGGGTAAAACAGGGCCTTCCTGAAGATCTGAAGGCCTTCTCACGGAAACTGCTGGAATCTGTACAGGAATGGCTGAAGGCCTACAGCAAGAGCGATGACCTTGGTGAATATGCCAAAAAAGAAGACTTATGGAATGATGTACTGAAAAGCCCGGAGTTCGCTGCTTTTGAGAAATCTCCGGAAACAAAAGCAATCGTTTCCAGATATCAGTTGAGCGAAAGCGATTTTAAAAAGCGTTACACCTCTGTTAAGACATTCGATTTTTCGCTGATCAACGAAAATTGCCGGATACACTCCAACGGAACAAAATTCTATATTTCTTTCAAGCTGAAATTCGGCGATATGCTGACAGCGAATGAGCTCCGGAAAATTGAAGAACTGGTTCATAAGATACAGGTTAAGCATAATCTTTCTGAGGAACTGGCAGAGTTCGAGAACGCCATCATCAGAAAAATGCAGGCGGCAGACCCGGAATGGTTCCTTAATTTCAAGATTGAAAACGCCGGTTTGATAAACACTATTGGTCAGGTCACAAATATTTACAATAAAAACCTGAACCGCTATAAGGAAGCGTTTGAAGCGCAGGCTGTCAAAGCGATGAAGAAAGGTGTACCGGAAAACAAAGCGAACGCATGGAAGAATATAGGCATGTATATCAGCCGGGATGAAGATCCGCAGTTGTCAGATATTTACAAAGTTTGCGAATTATTAAATGATTAATTCCGGGCAAACGATTCGGTAATAATCGTATAAGGGCCAAGCCGAAGTTTAACATCTTTAGTGGCTGGTGGATTTGCCGCAAGTTCTTCAGAAAGCTGATTGTTTTTAAGATGATCATTTAAGGAAGACAATGACAAACCGCATTGCGGGTTTTCAGTGATTATTTTTACCAGCGAAGCCCAGTTCAGAAAAAAAGTATCATCCGGTGGCGAAATATTGGAAAATCTGGAGAAATGCCGTCCAAGCACAATTTTAACGATTACCGTATCAGCGTATGGCTTTTTGATGCCCGCATTTTTTAAGAACGTCAAAACGCTTTTTGCACTGATATGCCTGTCCACAACTTCAAGCCATTTTGCAACCGATTTTGTATAGTTTTTAAACATACTGCTGCGCTGTCCCATATCTGATCCCCAATCGTCCATCCACTTAAGCTGGAACAGAAAAACTATCCTGCTTTTTTCGTCGGATATGATAGCGTCAATATCTGTCAAAAGCTTTTTGTCTTTCCTGATAGTCACATTACCCTTAACTTTGAATAAATTCTCACCGAAAAGGCTATACAATTCTGTTTTAAATTTTTGTTCCCGCAGGTTCACAGCTATGGAGTAATCATCGGGGAATTTTTTTACAAGGCAACGGCTTAGGTAAGCCATTGGATTTGATAAATGTCCCATCATCGATGAAATTACCCTTTTCTCACTGATACGGATAAGGGGGGGCGGTGCGTAGCCGGGAGCAAAACCGACTTTATTTAGGCCCTTTTTATCCAGTATGATAGCTTCGAGGATAGTATTAACAACCAAATCAGGTAAAGATGTTTGTTTACAAATAAGTTCGGTTATCTGCGCTATTTCCAGTATCCGGGTGTAGGTATTCCACGGATTAATAACTTTATATCCTGTTTTTCCCTGATAGGCAAAACAATAATGGAGATGGCGAAATGCGTTCCCGATCAAAACCGACATCACACTTTTGTAACTATCGAACGGAATTCCGCCAAAATTTGAATTGTCATTAAAACTATCTGAGCCTATGAGGGCCTGGCTATATATTTTACCCTCCTCAAAAAAGAAATGGTCGACGGTTTTATCTGGTTTATAAATGATACGCTGGCCATCCGGCGAAGACACACCGGCTTTAACGAGAGGTATAATCACCTTTTCAAAATCATAACCTGTTTCTTCCCTGCTTAGTAATGATTCAGCGAACCACTTTTGCCGCTGAGTTTCCAAATGCTCGATGCCCAAAGACTGCCCGGAAAAACGAAATAACACTGTATACTCTTCAGGCTGTTCTGCCTCAACAAAATCATTCGTGTTAGCCAAGGAAAAAAGCTTTATCAAATTGCCAGCATCACCGCACCTCTGCATGATCTTGTTGGCCCAGCCTATCTCTTTTTGACGGGAATTTACGTTAAGAATACTGACAAATGATTGCTGTTCTTCTAGTGTCAATCTTAACGACACATACCATCCTGTAGAAAATTGCTGAAAAAGATCAGCCCATGATTGATATTCTGCCGATTCTTTCGGCATGATAAAAGATACAGCGACAAAACAATGGTCAGTGCATTTTGCAAGCTCAAGTAGTTTTATCGCCTTGCTGGCCCCGATGTCGCTTTCTATACTGTCCAGCTCTTTTTCAATTTCAGAATTTAACAATTTAAAGAGTTCGGCAGGTATCATTTTATATGTCTTTGTAATCGCAGATGTAACTTATAGTCTGCAAGTAATCTTTAAAATTACAAGTATTTTTGAGTATGGAGACACCCACCATGGCTGGCCAGATTTGCCAAATATCGAATTTAAATACGAACGAAAATTCGACTGATGTTTACATTATCACTGAAGACCCTGCGCCTTTTAAAGAAGGTGATGAAATCCGGATTGTAAAATTAAGGGATTTGCAGCGAAGCATCCGAAACCCGTCTGCCGCGCCGCACATTACTGTCCGGAAATCCGATTTGAATGTCATTGCAGATAATCTGGAAGAATATATTAAAAGCTGGAATAATTAATTCCGCGCATTGTAAAAGCTTTCCACAAAATCCTCCACGCTTAAACGCGGCAAGTTTTCCGACTGTTTATATTTATTTCTAAATAACGTATCGTATATCGCCACTGTGTCCGCATCGCTTTTTAACGGGATCTTAACCATGTTGGGGGCATTGAATTGCGCATAGGTAAAGTATTCCCTGATTGTCTTTTCAAGATCAGTATTATTGGATTTTGAAAGGAACAGTCGTTGCTTGTTCATCATAAATGCAGCAAAATCAGCCAATTGTAGCATCGGCTCATCATGTGACTTTTCGTATTTGATTAATTCATTTTTCAGCCTGCTGCCAAATAGTGTACATTTTTGAACTGTCCCTCCTTTTTGCCTGCCGGAGTCAATTATTATTTCCAGTCCCTCATTATCAAGGCGGTGTTCAGCTAAATAAGTTTTTATTTGAACAAGAAGGCAAATAAGTGCGAGATCTCCGTTGTCGCTTACTTTGAAATTATCTTTTCTAAAATTCTTACCCTCCGCGATTATCCGGTTGCGTTCATAATCTTTAGATGTGAAAGTTTGTACAAAAACCGGGAAGTTTTTATTTCTAAAATAATCGGCGAAATAATGTATTATCGCCAATCTTTCACCCAGTTCCATAGACTTAAAATCGCCCTGTCCTTGTAAGATATCTGAAAAGTGAAATTCTTTCGGGCCTGTTTGGGTAAGGTCTTTCAAAAGTTCTGTCATTTCGCAACAGGCATCATTATAATCACTATCATTTAGAACAAGTGCGACCCATGTCTTCGCATCTTTACTGTCATAAATACTTTCACTAACTGTACCTGGACTTCCGGTGTCATCAATAAAAATTCGTATCATATAATGTAAATGGTGGTAAAAATGGCGGGGGATTTCAAATGATCATCAATCGAGAATACCAGATTAATGTTTCATTTTAAACCTTTTTAAACCAATTTATGTTTTACTTGGGTTTTACTTGAAAGAGAAAGGGCTTTACGAAAACTCGTAAAGCCCTGATTATCAAGTGTGGAGAATATCGGAGTCGAACCGATGACCTCTTGCATGCCATGCAAGCGCTCTAGCCAGCTGAGCTAATCCCCCGTTGGGGCTGCAAATATATTATATTACGGGTTAATTTAAAATTATAATAAAAATTTTTGCAGCCGCTTTTTTACAGCTTTATCAGCTGCGCCGGTTTGGTAATTTCTATCTGCGGTTTGCCCCGGCGGTCGGCCACTTTGCCGTGGATGGTGAGTTTGGTGCCAATGGTTTTTATTGGGCCAGCAAATGCCCTTGCATCGCCGCGGAAAACCATGGTTAATGGTGTATTTGGTTGCGCAGCGCCAAGGTCTATCAAAGTTATGCCGTCAAGTTCTTTAATGCCGGCTACTTCTGTGGTTATGCTTACGGTTTCGCCAATGTGTTTGGCAGCATCAGCTATTTCTATCGGTGTGTAAGTTACAGGCGCTGCTGCCGGTTGTGCAGATGCTTTTTTCTCCAGAGCTTTCACAAGTTTAGGTGTAAACAAAACGTTCAACAACCCTGCAAGGCGTATGCCTGCTTTTTCAACACGCTCGTTTACAATACCAATGTGCGATTGGTAAAATTCTTCGCCCAGTTCGGTGCCGGGTTTGCACTCATCGTAGAGGCGGGTGCTTAGTTGGTAGCTTTCCCAAAGCCAGGTTTTTAGGTCATCGGCCTGCCATTGTTTTATTTGGGTGGCGCTCGCGGTATCCAGTTTTTCGGACATTTGTGCCGAGCTAAGGCCCTGTTTGCTTATCAGGCGGCTATCCCAAAGCGAATGCAGGTTTACATCGCGCCCGTCAAATTTCAGCATAATGGTATTGCCGCCCTGGTCTTCCTTGCGCGATACATGGAAGGGCTGGTGCAGATCGCCTACAAAGTGTACCAGGAACTTGAGTGCCTGTTGTTTTTCCTCAAAGCTGCTTCCGGGATTCTTAATAATGACCTGTTTGGCCTGTATGGCTTTGTAAACGTTATCCTGCGGCTGGTTGGTAATTTCATCATCGAACTGCCCGCGCGAGAGACCAAGCGGCACGTTGATAAAATGCTGCGGGAAGGTTTTCTCGTCAATAATATCATCGGCCCAGTTGGCTACATCCTTTAACGAATCGCTGCCGAGCAGTAATTTTACACCTTTGCTTGCCTCGGGTGTAAGGTGTTTTTCGGCTATGATGCCTACTGCCTGGTGCCCAACAAATCCCCACGAAACCAATACTAATGCCAGCGCAACGGCCAATACCGATAGAACACGTTTTTTCATGCAGCAAATGTAGGCATGCATTTGTTTAATGGCGAACCGAAGCACAAACTTAACATTGGGGCAGTGTTTGTCGCAAATAGCCCTTTAAATGTCTTTTCGGCACCTTACGCATGGTGTGCGTTTGTGTTAGTTTTGTTTCGTTAAAACATCACTCTTTAAAAACACTTATTATTAAACACCAATTTAAAAACCATGTTAGCCATTAAACCACATATCTGGTTCGATCAAGGCCAGTCAAAAGAAGCTGCCGAATTTTATGCATCGCTAATGCCCAATTCGGCTGTTGATTATGTAAACCACTTCCCTATGCCGGGCGGTGGCCAATGTGATATTGTAGAGTTTACTTTTGCCGGGCAGTCTTTTTTGGGTATCAGCAGCAACAACCCGGGGCTGAAGATAGAGCCCGCGATATCTTTCATGATCAATTTCGATCCCTCGCAGGATGCTGATGCAGTTACCCGAATAGATGAGGTTTGGGAGAAGTTGTCCGACGGTGGCAAAGTGATGATGCCGCTGGGTAGCTACCCTTTCAGCAAACGCTATGGTTGGGTAGCCGATAAATACGGCGTATCCTGGCAACTAATACTCACCAACCCCGAAGGCGAAGAGCGCCCGGTGATCATCCCATCGATGATGTTTACCGAAGATGCTGCCGGCAGGGCAGAGGAAGCCATTGATTTTTATACCTCGATATTTAAAGATGGCAAACGCGGCACCACCGCACCCCGCCCGGAAGATATGGGTCCGGATAAAGCAGGCTCGCTGATGTTTGCCGACTTTTATGCAGATAAAACCTGGATAGCCGCTATGGATAGCGCGCACCCGCATGGCTTTAAATTTAACGATGCGGTATCGCTGCTGATCCCATGCGAAACGCAGGAAGAGGTAGACTATCTGTGGGATGCCCTTCCGGCAGATGGTGGCAAGCCCGGGCAATGTGGCTGGCTGAAGGATAAGTTCGGTGTATCGTGGCAAGTGTCATCGGTGGTAATGCTGAATGGATTGAAAAACGGCACGCCCGAACAGATAGAGCGCATTACGTCTAGTTTTATGGGGATGGGGAAGTGGATGTTGCTACCATCCAAAAAGCTTTCGATGGCGAATAAGCGGTAAATAAAAAAGGCGATCTGATGAGGTTATGCCTCTTCGAGATCGCCTTACTGATTAGGGTTAGGGAAAGTCTTTATTTGTTTACTACGCTGAATGCTTTAAATGCCGCTTCCTGATTTGCGGCACCTTTAAAGTGCAGCCCCCCACGCGGGCTGCGGTCCCATTGTGGTAGCGATGAAAGTTTTGCAGGCTCGGCGGTTTTTAACTCTGTCCAGGCAGTTTTGCCCTGGCGATAGAAGAAACGGATATCTTTACCCTCTGCTACCTCAAACTTTACCTCTACGGGCGATGTATTTTTTATTGATGCCTCTGCAAGATTAGCAAACTTATTGTCGGCCACCTGCCATACTATCACCTTGTTGTTTTGGGTACCTATCCCCAACGCCGCATTGGCATCGCCGTAGTAGGCAAGGCCTTTTAAGGCCGTGTTGTTATTGGCTACGGTTACGGCCATATCAAAACTGCCCGAAAACGAGCGTGCTGCCAATACAATGCCTGTTTGGTTACCCGCTTTTGTACTGCCCGATAGATGCAATGTGCCGGCCTGCTGTTTTATTTTAGGGGTAGAATTACGGAAGTCCCATGCCCAATATTTGGCTATGCTTGCAGTATTGAAGTTGTCTGTTATGTTTGGCACAATGCCACCTGCAAGTTTTTGCGTGGTAAACACGGGCCAGCCATGGTTTTGTGGCCAGGTAAGTTGCGACATCAGTCCCTGCCTGCCGGTGTATACGGTGCTTTCGCGGTTGTAGGCGTGGTGCAGGTAGTACTCGGCACCGTCTGTACCGGTTACAAAAGTGCCATGCCCCATACATTTCCACTTTTCGTTTTCGGAAAGGATAGGGTTATTAGCATACACCTCATACGGGCCTGCAAAGTTTTTGGCGCGTGCTACCCTGATGTTGTAGCTGCAACCGGTTCCGCAGCAATTGCCGGCGGAATAGAACAAGTAGTAGTAGCCATCTTTTTTCAGGATGCTTTGCCCTTCCATGCCTATACGCGGCTCATCTTTTAATAGTGAGAAAGGTTCGCCTTCCAATTTCAAGCCGTTGGCAGAAAGCTTATAGCCCAATATCTCGATAGGGCGGTTGTCTAAACCATAAGCTTTAAAGGTGATGTACAGCTGCCCGTTATCATTAAAAATGAAAGCATCTATAGCTTCTTTACCGAATGGGATGAGCACGCCATGGTTTACAAAGCCTTTGTCGGGATAGCGGGAAGTGGCCACGCCGATGTAGGAGGTATTGTCGGATTTGCGGCGGGCGGTATAGTACAGGTAATAGGTATTGCCGATCTTATAATACTCGGGCGCCCAGAATGACCCGGATGTCCACGCGGGCGTTTTATCGAAAGCGTAGCCCACCTGCTGCCAGTTTTTTAAATTGGTAGATTTATAAATGGGGAAATGCGGCGCCCATTCCGACGAGGTACCCACAGCGTAATAGGTATTTTTTACGCGGATGATGGATGGGTCGGCAAAATCGCCGGGTATAACAGCACCATCATTTCGCTGTGCGAAAACGGAAAAAGGGAGTAAAAGGCCTAAAGCAAAGCTTAGGAAAAATGGTTTAAAAAATCTCATAAAAAAATAGGTCACGAAGGTTAGCCAAGATAAATAAATGCCTTTGGGCAAGGCAAATTTTTAATTCGTCATAACGTATCAATAGTTGGTTAATTTGAATTAAGGTTGTTATAGATGGTTATGCGCTTTGAAATAAAAAAAAGCTAATTTTAGCTGTTTAAGCCCCTTTCATGAAAAACATCCAACGCATAGTTTTAGCCATCGCACTTATTGCATTTTTATTCCCTGTTTTTTCAGCAAAAGCGCAAAAGGCTGCTCCCGATACCGTGACGGCCGGCATTTATGTAACTAGTATACACGATATCAACTTTAAGGATAAAGAGTACAACATCAACCTGTGGCTGTGGCTCAAATACAAAAACAAAAAGTTCGATTTTGTGAAGAACCTCGAAATTCCGCAGGCGAAATCGTTCACTACATCCTACTCTACAGTTGATAGCACAGGCGGGCGCATTTACCTGCTGATGAAACTGCAGTGTGTAATGAAGGATACCTGGGCCATTAATAACTTCCCGTTTGATAAACAGAAATTGCGCTTTTCTATCGAGAACTCGCAGTTCGACTCAAAATCGCTGGTGTTTAAGGCGGATACGCTGGGCGAGCACTTTGATAAACGTTTCACCCTGCGCGGCTGGACAGTAGACAGCCTCGATATTACCACCGGCATCAAAAAATACGAAACGGCCTTCGGTGACGAAAGCCTGCCCAAACCCCACACCGAATACAGCAATTTTAAAATGCGGCTACAGATAGACCGCGATGCCATGGGCCTCTTTTGGAAGATGTTCCTTGGTATGTACGTGGCCTTCCTGATAGCCTACATGTGTTTTTACATCCATACGGATAGTATCGATTCGCGCTTTGGGCTTAGCGTGGGGGCGCTGTTCGCAGTTATTGGTAACAAGTATATTGTCGATTCGGCCTTGCCCGAATCGACGACCTTCACATTAGTGGATAGTTTGCATGGCACTACGTTGTTATTCATCCTAACGGTAATTATATGCACCGCCTATTCACTCAGGTTGGTGAAACTGGAAAAGATAGACCAAGCCAAACGCTTCGATTTTTTATGTGCGCAAGTGCTGCTTTTCGCATATCTCGCCGTAAATGCCTGGCTGATATACGGCGCTAACCATATGCCGGTATTGGCAACTATTAAATAGTATTGATTGTCATTTGTTTGCCTATTGAATTCATGTAATTTCAAAATAAAACCCATGTAATTTCAAAATGAAAGCCGTGTAAATTCAAAATGGCGCTTCAAGCCGATACATCCCAATGCTAATATTAACTCGTATATCTTTATAAATAAACATCAACCCATGCCTGCCGATAACAGCCAGTTTTATGCGCAATTGCCTATTAACCGCATGCCTTTAGGTGAGCTGCTGGTGAGCGATGCGCTTTTTGCTGATGTGCCGGCCAACTGGCATGTGGTGGTTACCGATATCAAGAACTCCACTAAATCGGTACTGAATGGCTCGCACGAGAACGTTAACCTGATTGCCACCGGCAGTATTGTAACCGTGCTGAATATTGCTTTTGGTATGGGCGTAACTGTGCCGTTCTTTTTCGGTGGGGATGGTGCTACATTTATTTTGCCACCCGAAATTATCGAACAGGCCATGCAGGCGCTGGCGGCTTACAAAATGCAAACACAAGAAAACTTCGGGTTAGAACTGCGCACCGGTACCATACCGGTAAAGGATATTTATGAAGCCGGGCATCATTTGCATATAGCCCGCTTTAGCAGCAGCGAAACATTCTTTATCCCGGTGGTGTTAGGCAACGGGCTTAACCATGCCGAACGCATCATCAAGGGTGAAGATTACATGCTGGCCGCCACCGGCGCAACTACTGAGCCTGACCTGAGCGGTATGCAATGCCGCTGGGACCGCATAGCCCCGCCCGAGAATAAGGAGGAGGTGGTGAGCCTGTTGGTTGTAGCGCTACCCGGCCATCGCCAATCGGAAGTGTTTAAGGAGGTGATAGATGCGATGGATAATATTTACGGCCCGCCGCAAAAGCGCCAGCCTATATCTGTCGCGAAGCTCAGGTTCAACAGTACCTTCTCTAAAATAAGTACCGAAATGATTGCCCGTATTGGCCGTGTAAAATGGCTTCAACTACTTAAAACCTGGGCAACGGGGCTGTTCGGGTACCTTTACTTCCATACTCGCAATGGTAAAAAATACCTGAAAAGCCTGGTAGAAATGGCTGATACACTGGTGATAGATGGCAAGATAAATACCGTAATATCGGGCACCACGAAACAGCGCAATAGCCTTACAAAAGTTTTAGACGAATTAGAAGCCGATGGTAAACTCATTTACGGGTTGCATGTAAGCCGCGCCTCAATTATGTCCTGTTACGTTCGCGACCTAAAGGACGGGCACATTCATTTCGTTGATGGCTCCGAAGGTGGTTATACACAAGCCGCACGTATGTTAAAAGGTAAAGTGAAGAAATAGGTATTTTAAATACCATTAAATGTCCCGGTAGGGCAAAGCAATTGAGCCAATTGTAACAACCCCGTAGAGGTTAAAGCTTTGTAGAAAATATAGTAAAAGCAAATCAACGCCGTTAGGTGTTGAACTCCATTTCGTTGAGTACCTACGGCACTCGACAGATTGGTTGTACGTTTTTTTCTACAAAGCTTTCGCCCCTGACGGGGCGGCAGGG
The DNA here is from genome assembly GCF_002013915.1 of Mucilaginibacter pedocola. Taxonomy (GTDB): domain Bacteria; phylum Bacteroidota; class Bacteroidia; order Sphingobacteriales; family Sphingobacteriaceae; genus Mucilaginibacter; species Mucilaginibacter pedocola. The sequence goes on along the minus strand of NZ_MBTF01000034.1, from coordinate 434,503 downwards.
CATTGTGTATTATGTTTTTACCACCACCGACTCGTAGTAACTACGCCAGGTCCTTCGCTTCCGTTACCCTTTTCAATACCCCAACCAGATCCTCAAGCTTCATTGGTTTTGATAGATAATCGTCCATGCCGCCTTGTATGCATATCTCGCGGTCTTCGGGCATGGCGTTGGCCGTCATGGCTGCAATGTAGGGTTGGTAGCCGTTGTTTTCGCGTATGTGTTTGGTGGCTTCCAGTCCGTCCATTTGCGGCATCTGTATGTCCATCAGTATAATATCGTATTCCTTTTCCTTCAATTTTTCCAGCACCTCTAAACCGTTCTCTACCATCTCGGGTTTGTAACCCAGTTTACCCAATACGCGGTCTATCAGTTTTTGGTTGATCATGTTATCCTCGGCAACCAGAATGCTAAGCGGATGCGCTTCTGCAAAATCGGCCTCCAATACCTTTTTACCTGCGACTTCTGCAGTGGCAGTGGCTTGCTTATTAAAGGCTTTGTTTATAGCCTCGTACAAATGGTGCTGCTTAACCGGTTTTACCAGTATCGACGAGAACAGCCCCGGGTATTTAGTACGCGTTTCATCGCCTATCGAGCTAAGCATAATAACCGGTAGGGCGGGGTATTTCACTTTCAACTGCTTGGCCAGGTCTATGCCGTCCATTAGCGGCATTTCCATATCGGTTATCAGTAGCTTAATGTCGTTCTCTTCGCCAAGTATTTTTAAAGCGTCATAGGCGGACAGAACCGGTACCGGTTTCAGTTTCCAATTGGCCAGCTGGCGTTCTATAATGGTAAGGTTGGTCGCATTATCGTCAACCACCAAAACCTGTGTGCCGGCCAGGCTACTCAGGTCGTATATGTGGTTGTCTTTTATCGGGTTTTTGCTCTCATCGGTAGTGATGAAGAAGCCGAATACCGAGCCTTGCCCATAAACACTATCCGCCCAAATTTCGCCGCCCATCAGGTGTACCAATCGCTCGCATATAGCAAGGCCCAAACCTGTGCCGCCGTATTTGCGGGTGGTAGATGAATCTACCTGAGAGAAGGCCTTAAACAGGCGCGACAGTTTTTCCTGAGGGATGCCTATACCGGTATCTTTCACGGTAAAACCGATTTGCAGGTTGCCGGGTGCTGAGTTCTCGGTAAGGAATACCTTCACGAAAATTTCACCTTTCGAGGTAAACTTAATGGCGTTATTGATCAGGTTGATGAGTACCTGTTTCACCCGCAGGCTATCGCCTATAATGTGCTGCGGTACGTTCTCATCTATTTCGTAAACGAGGTCTATCCGCTGCTCGGTAGCTTTTTTGGCGAATAGGTCCATCACTTCCTCAATGGTGCGGCGCAGCACAAAATCTTCGTGCTCTACTTCCATCTTGCCCGATTCTATCTTCGAGAAATCGAGGATATCGTTTATCACACTCAGCAGGCTCTCGCCGCTGTTGATAATGGTATCGGTGTACTCGCGCTGCTCATGGTCCAGTTTGGTTTCGGATAGCAGGGAGGCCATGCCTATAACGCCGTTCATCGGTGTGCGTATCTCGTGGCTCATGGTAGCCAAAAAGATGCTCTTGGCCTGGTTGGCCTTTTCGGCATCTTCGCGGGCCGTTTGTTCCTGTTCTTTTTGTATGGCCAGGGCATCGTTCAAGTCCTGCAGGTAATCGCTTTGGGTTTGCAGCTCTTCCGATTGTGCGTGCAGTTCTTCGTTGGCCTGCAATAGCTCTTCGGCCTGCAGACGCACTTCTTTCGTCCGCTCGGCAACCTGTATCTCCAGTTCGCGTTTTTGTCGTTTTATAGTGCTTACGCGGATGTAGTAAATGGTATAAATAGCCACTATAATAAACAGCACCGCCAGTACCCTAAACCACGTGGTCACCCAAAACGGAGGGTTTATCACCACAGTGATGGTTGCTCCCTGCGTGTTCCAAACATCATCGTTATTGGAGGCTATCACCCTAAAAGTATACGTGCCCGGCGAAAGGTTGGTGTAACTGGCACGATGCTCTTCGCCGGCGGTTATCCAATCGTCATCAAAGCCTTCCAGTTTGTACTTGTACTGGTTGTTGCGGTTGATAATGTAATTCAACGCCACAAAGCTGAACGCTATAGATGATTGTTTGTAGTTGAGTGTGATCAACTTAGTATAGGTGGCCCCAAGTTTTAGTATCGAATCTTTGGCACCGGTAACAATGCTTTTGTTGAATATCTGGAAATCGGTAATGTAAACCGGCGGCGGCTGCAGGTTGGTTTTTACGCTATCGGGGTAAAAGCTATTGAAGCCTTTTATGCCACCAAAAAATATTTCGCCGTTGCGGGTTTTGAGGTACGCGTTGGCCTCAAACTCCATCCCCTGTAAACCATCGTAAGTATTGTATTGCTTGGTTACGCCGGTTTCGGGGTTGAGCTTTACTACGCCGCGATTGGTAGATATCCAAAGGTTGCCGCGTTTATCTTCGGCAATGCCTTTAATGAAGTTGATATTAAGCCCGGCTTTTTGAGTGAATAATTTAAAGTCGTTAGTCTTTTTATCGAGCAGGTATAAGCCCGCCATACCCACCCAAAAGCGGCCTTTGCTATCGGCAAACAACACACGCGAGTCGGTCTTTTTAATGGCCGGGTCTAAATAGTGCGTAAATTGTTTATCGGTTAAGCTGTACTTATTAAGCCCGCCATCATCGGTACCGAACCAAACATTGCCTTCTTTATCCTCAGCTATGGACACCACGTTTTTACCACTGAAGCTGGTTTTTCCATCAGGGCTTTTGGTAACGCGGGTAAAGCGATGTGTTTTGGTATCAAGCAGATTCAGTCCACCGTAATAGGTGCCAACCCAAAAGTTGCCCTTGCTATCCAGCAGCATGGCTTGCAGGAAATCGGAACTGATAGAACCAGCAACGGCAGGGTTATTGGTAAACCGCGTGAAGGTGCCGGTTTTGGCGTCCATCAGGTTTAGGCCGCTGCCCCAGGTACCTACCCAAAGGTTGCCCGCAGCATCTTCGGTAATATCCTGTATGTTGTTTGATGACAGGCTTTTTGGGTTGCCCGGCTGGTTTTTATAGTGCTTAAAGCTTTCGGTTTCGCGGTTGTAAAGATCTATCCCGCCGCCATCCGTACCTATCCAGATGTTGCCTTTACGGTCTTCGTAAAGTTCTTTCACATCATCGTAAGTAAGCGTGTTGGTGCTTATACCGGGGCGGTAAAGTTTAAATTTATCGGCCTCGGCCACATAAAGGTTTACGCCGCCGCGGTGGGTGCCTATCCACATACTGCCCTGGTTATCCTGGTAAATGGCAGATACCGTCATGTTAGATAAGCCCGACGGATTCTCGGGTTTAGGGCGATATTTATGGAAGCTGTTGGTTTTTGGCCTGAAAAGGTTCATGCCCTGGTTAACCGTTCCTACCCAAATATTGCCATCTTTATCGGCAAATACCTGCAAAATTAAATTGCCCGACAGGCTGCCCGGGTCATTAGCCTGATTGCTGAATAACCTGAAACTTTTATCGGCAAGGCCGTAACGTGCTACGCCCACCTCGTTGATGCCCAGCCACAGGTTTTGGCCCATGCCTTCCGCTATCGATACGATGTTTTTGTTGCCGCTTAACCCTGCAATAGCAAAGGGTTTAAAGGTGCCGCTTTTATCATCGTAAAGGCTCAGTCCCTTTTGCGTGCCTGCCCAAAGATGGTTTTGCTTGTCGCGATAGAGGGTGTTTACCGAATCAGAATTGATGCCGCCATTAGAATGCCTAAGTTCTTTAATGCTACCGCTTTGCATATCGAACAGGTCTACACCTCCTTCCAGCGTGGCTACCCAAAGTTTACCGGCATTGTAAGCTGTAATAGCAGTTACGCATTTTGCATGCGGCAGCGGATAATTGCGGAAAGTTTTAGTAATAGGGTCATAGCGGCTTATTCCGTTTGAGGTGCCTATCCAAAGTTTATGGTTGCCGTCTTCGTAAATGCAGTTGATAAAGTTATCGCCAATGCTGGCTTTGTTAGCGCTATCGGTACGGAAGATAACAGCGTTGATGCCATCGTAGCGGTTAAGCCCGTCGCGCGTGCCGAACCACATAAAGCCGCGGCTATCCTGATAAATACAATTGATGGTGCTGTTTGAGAGGCCCTGCTCATCGCTGATATGGCGGAAGCGTTCGTCGGAAATTTGAGCAGCAAGAATTTGGGGAACAGCAAAAAAGAAAAAAAGCAAAAGCTTTTTTAAAAGAACGCTTACACGGTGAATATATGCCGTAGGGGTTGGGCTTATCATTATCAATTAGGGGTATAAACAAAAAACTGCCGACGGTAAAAAATAACTAACAGCCGGGCAGCTTCTCCAATGTATACGCAAAAGGTTCTTAAACAGATTTGGAATATCGGCATTTTTTGAAAAAAAAGTATGCGCTTCTCCATTTATTATGAGTTACTTAAAGTGCCGGTAAGGATATTAAATTACTAATTAAATTTAATGGACAAAAATGCCCCTTTTTGCTCCTGGTGCAATGTAAAAGTAATTTTGATGAGTTGTGCTTTGCATAGCAATATGTGGGTGTATATTTGTTTAGGCCATTCGGCCGAAAAACGAAAACTTACTTATCAAAAACTAAATTTACCATGATCAAAGCAAAAGCTTATGCAGCCCGGGACGAGAAAACCGACCTGGCGCCCTGGGACTTTGAGCGCCGCGAAGTTGGCCCACACGATGTGCAGTTTGATATTTTGTACTGCGGCGTGTGCCACTCGGACCTTCACCAAATTAAAAACGACTGGTTCCCCGGGATATTCCCGATGGTGCCCGGCCACGAGATTGTGGGCCGCGTTGTAAAAGTGGGCAACCACGTAACAAAATTTAAAGTAGGCGACCTTGCCGCAACCGGCTGTATGGTTGATAGCTGCCAGGTTTGCGAAAACTGCAAGCAAGATCTGGAGCAGTATTGCCTGGAAGGCAGCACCCAAACCTACAACAGCATGGAGCGCGATGGCTCGATGCCTACCTATGGTGGTTACTCAAGCACCATTGTTGTTCGCGAAGAATTTGTGCTATCTTTAAAAGAAGGTGTCGACCTGGCCGCTGTTGCGCCATTGTTGTGTGCCGGTATTACTACCTACTCGCCGCTGCGCCACTGGAAAGTTGGCAAAGGGCATAAACTTGCCGTGTTGGGCTTAGGTGGTTTGGGCCATATGGGTGTTAAGTTCGGCGTTGCTTTTGGTGCCGAAGTTACCGTGCTAAGCACCTCGCCTGCTAAGGAAGAAGATGCTAAAAAACTGGGTGCGCACCATTTTGTGGTAACTAAAGACCCTGAGCAAATTAAAGCTGCCATGGGTACTTTCGATTTTATTTTGGATACCGTATCGGCCCCGCACGATTTTAATATGTACCTATCGTTATTGCGCACCAATGGTGTGATGATATGCGTTGGCGTACCGCCCGAGCCTGCTCAAGTAGCGGCATTCAGCCTGTTAGGCGGCCGTAAAAGCCTTGCCGGATCGGGCATTGGCGGCATAAAAGAAACCCAGGAAATGTTGGATTTCTGCGCCGAAAACAACATCGTATCAGATATCGAGCTGATCGATATCAAAGATGTTACTGAATCCTACAAACGCATGGAAAAAGGTGATGTACGTTACAGGTTTGTAATTGATATGAAGACTTTGTAAGGATATCTTTTTGGAATTTGAAAGGCGTAGATGGTGAATCTGCGCTTTTTTTTTTGCGGCGGAGTTTAACCGCAAAGAACGCAGAGAAAAAACGCAAAGAAGCGCAAAGCCTGTTTTGTCGCTATTTTTAAGAATAAGATATAACCGCTATAAGGCTTATTACCATAAACCTAAATCTTTTATTTAGTTTGCAAGGCTTTGCGTTTCTTTGCGTTAACAGATATGCAAATTCTCTGCGCCCTTTGCGGTAAAATAGCCACAATGGCGTCCTCCCAAAAAAGAACAGGATATTAATTTATCTGTTACCTTTAAATACCGCATGGAAAACTACAGTATCGTCATCTTCATCCTCGCTATTATGATAGGGTTTTCGGCTATTGCCGATAAGGTAAAGCTGCCTACGCCCGTCCTACTGATTATAGCCGGTGTGGGTATTGGTTTTGTACCCAGCCTGCCCGATATTGAACTTGACCCCGAGATAGTTTTCCTGATATTTTTGCCGCCCTTGTTGTACGATGCTGCCTTTAATATCAACTACCAAACTTTTAAAACCAATATAAGCACCATCAGCACGCTGGCTATTTCGCTGGTGTTTGTTACAGCGGCGGGTATTGCCGTGGTAGCACATTATATGATACCGGGGATGACATGGCCGGTATCTTTTGTTCTTGGTGCCATCCTTTCGGCAACAGATGCCGTGGCGGCCATGAGTATTACCAAAGGGCTTGGGCTATCGCATAAAACCAATACTATTTTAGAAGGCGAGAGCCTGGTGAATGATGCTTCGGCATTGGTGGTATACCGTTTTGCGGTGGCCGCCGTAACCGGTGCAGCCTTTGTGTTTTGGAAGGCGGGTTTGGTGTTTTTGGGGCTAATGGCAGGCGGCTTTTTGGTAGGGGCGGTAATGTCTAAAATACTGGCCATGATTATTCAGCGCATTAAGCAGAATAGTTTGGCCGTTATTAGTTTTATGTTGCTGGCACCCTTTGTAACCTACCGCGTTGCCGAGGAATTGCACGTATCGGGTGTTATTGCGGTAGTGGTTTTAGGGCTGGGGATTGCCCGTTTCAGCAGTAAGGTTTTTCCGGATAGCTTGAAAGAGCAATCGAAGAACATTTGGGATATCATTATCTTTTTGCTCAACGGGCTTATATTTATCTTCTTGGGGCTGCAATTGCCTTTTGTGATAAAGCATATCGATAGCAGCCAGGTTTGGCCCTATGTTGGGTATTCGTTTGTAATCACCGTGGTTGCGCTTATTCTGCTTATGTGGCGCGTGTTTGGCCAACGAATAAACCTGCAAAAAGCTTTTGCCAAGGGCAAACATAAAATAACCGAAGATGCCTTGCTCGACCTGAAGAACTGCTTTATCATCAGTTGGTCGGGTATGCGGGGCATTGTATCGTTGGCCATTGCCATCGGTTTGCCGCTTAAACTTGCCGATGGTACGCCCTTTCCGCAGCGTAACGATATCATTTTTATATCGGTAGTGGTAGTGCTGTTTACCGTAGTAGGGCAGGGGCTTACTTTGCCCTGGATAGTAAGGCGCTTAAGTAAAGAGCAGGCAGCTCCCGCGGAGGTAAAACCCTCGCGCAGCCGTAGCACGGTTATAAAGCCCTGAAGCCGGTTATCATATAAAACAAAAAAACCGGCGCTATGGCCGGTTTCCTGTTTTTAAATAGGTAGGTGAGAATGCGTTTAGTAGTAGTAAACGTTGGTTTGAATTTTTCCAGCCAGTTTTTTAGCGTCGGGCGTGCCGGCTGCTGCAAGGCCTTGTAACCATACGGTGTATAACGAGCCATTGCTTAAGTTAACGTTTGTTAGCGTAGCTAATACGGTAGCAGTGCCTGCCTGGCGAATTTCAAGCGTGTACTTGTTTGAAGCAACCGGTACAAAGCCAGAGTAAGCTTTGAAGGCTTTGTTAGCAACAACTGTAGCGCCATCTTTTATAACCAGGTCAACAGCCGGAGCATCGGGGCTAAGGTTTATCAGCCTTACGCCTGCTTTGCCATCTGCCGGTTTAGCAATAGTATCGCTCAATAACAAAAGTTGCTCATTGCCTGTGGTGTTGGTCAGAAACAACGAGTAATACCTGTTTTGGTTAAGCGTAAGCGTGTCAGATTTGTAGACGGTTTGTGTACCCGCTGTAGTAAATTTAGCAGTACGTTTGCCGGTGTAAGCGCTCACATAATCAATACCGTTTCCAAAGCCAAAAGAGTATACGTTTGCCTTATTGGCATCTAAGTAGAAATCGAGCGAAGGTGCATCCGGTGCAGCGTTGATCACTGATAGCAGTGCAATAGGCGCTTGCGGCTGGTTATCGTTAGTTTTTAAACATGAGCTTAGCGCCACGGCCAGCAAACACATCATCCCGACCATGCCTGCCCACTTCCTTGAATTGTGTTGAACGTTTTTCATCATAAATTTTTTTTTTTGTAATACCAACATTACGGGGCTACTGATGAAAACGATACAAATCGGTGGTTTATTTTGCTAAATAGTTGTTTTGTAGTGCGTTAAAATTGATAGCCCAACTGTGGTATAGGTTCTGCTACCATCTGGCTGCCTGCCGCATCGTAGTAAATACAAAGCATTTTTTGGGTATCTATTACCCATTTTTCTACGCCAGCATCGGAAGCCTGTTTGCAAAAGGTTATAAAATCGGTTTGCCCTTGCTGGTGTATGGTGATAGTGTTACGCAAAGCATCGGCAGAGGATGATGATGCTATTTGCAGCGACTCGTATATGGCCGGCGATGATACTCTATGCCCGCCTTCGCCGTAGTAAATAGTGTGCCCGTCGGCAACCCAATATTCATAGGTTATCAGCCCGAGCTGTTTTATTTCCTGAATGTACGCCGGGAAATCGGCGCCGGTTTTTACTTTGCTGTGCGCTGCTTTTAGTTGCTGTAGTGTGAACATGGTGCTTTGATTTGATGATGCAAAACTACCGAGCCCGTGCTACTGCCCATTGTAAAAAATCGTTTAATACGGGCCGTGCTTCCCCGTGGGTTGAAACCCACGGCTACAATATGTTTCGTCCGCTATGCGGACTTTGTTGTTGCTAAAATTAAGCATGGTTTTAAATAGAGGTATATGCTGCGTTGCCTAAATATCTTTTAGGTATTGCTCCGGCGTTACGCCTGTAAAACTTTTAAAGTCCTTAATAAAATGCGCCTGGTCGAAATAGCCCGACCGATAGATAACCTCGCGATAATTTGTTTGCTTAAGCGCATGCATTACCGCCTTGATGCGTATAATAGAAGCGAACTTTTTTGGCGTTGCACCCACTAAACTGCGGAAGCGTTTCTCGAGCGGGCTTTGGCTGGTATGCAGTTGGTTGGCCAATTCGGCTATTCGGACGTTGCCATTGTGTTGATAGATGGTTTCGATGGCCTTGTTCACCAGTAGGTCGGGCGAGAGCGGGTTTAGGCGAGCGAGCAGTAAATTTTCTACTATTGCAATGCGTTCGGTATCGGTACCTGCAGCGCAAAGCCGCTCTTCTGTTTCGGCCAGTTGATTATGTGAGAAGAAATTATTGAGCGGAATGCTTTCGCCAAATAACTCATTAAGCGGTAGGCGGAGGAAATTGGCGGCACCTGTTTCGGTGAACATCACCAGCACCGTACCAATGTTGGGGGAGTTTTTAAATACGCGGTAGGTATCAAGTAAACCCGTAATGCCCGATGTGGCGAGAGAAACATTTGCAGAGCCGTTTTCAAATGCTAAAGTGCCCGAGTACTGGAACCCCATTACCAGCGATGTGCCGGGGAGTACTTTATAGGTTTGGGCCTCGGCGTTTTCCGAAATAACAAATTGCTTTACATACGGCTTTAGCGCACTGCAGGGTATGTAGCATTGGAATCTCATTTAACATCAGGAGAAAGCTTTGTGGTGTTATTCCGCTTCCTGTACTCTCTTTAAAATTTCGTGCAGGTGATCTACCGTTAACGGCTTTACTATAAAATCGCTAACAATTTCAATAGCGCGGGCGCGGGCGTAGTCTTCCTCATCGATAGATGAGCTAACGATAAATACAGTGATCTTCTTGCCCATTTCGGGCACCAGCTTTACATATTCGGCCAAAAACTGCCACCCATCCAATACAGGCATATTAATGTCGAGCAGTATCAGGTCGGGCAGGGCTTCGGCGTTGTGCGCATTGGCTATAAAAAAATCTAATGCAGCCTGCCCGTTATGGAAGAATATGGTTTTGTTAGCAATTTCAGATCGGCCTATGATGCGTTTAACGGTGAAGGTGTATATCTCATCATCGTCAACCACACATGCAATATCAACTTTAGTCATCAAAAAATTATTTTAAACGTTGCACCGTTACCCGGTGTACTCTCTACTTCTATTTGCCCTCCCTGCGATTCTATCTGAGTCTTCACTAAAAACAACCCAACGCCGTGCGCGTCTTTACGGTTGTGAAAGGTTTTATACAACCCAAATATCTTTTTCCCGTGCAGGGTAAGGTCTATGCCTAATCCATTATCGCTGCACTCTAAAACCGTACGTAACTGGTTGTTAATATACGTTTTTAATTTTATTTCCAGCGGAATATCTGCCCGCCGGTATTTCAGGGCGTTGGATATTAAGTTGATCAGTATACTTTCCAGGTAAATGTGCGGGAAAGTTACCTCTGCAGCCTCAAAATCGGCGGCGAATTTAGCATTATTTACCTTAAGGTCCGACTCGAATATTTTCAGCACTCCATCGGTAACTGCCTCAAAATTAAGCGTGGTTGATTTGATAACACTCTCCTTTATTTTAATGGCGTGCGACAGGTCTTCCAGCGTATTGTTGAGCGACCGCGATACATTGTTTATTTTTTCGAACAGTTCGGCATTAGTTTTATCCAGCTTCTCAATTTGAACCAGGCTCGATACTAAAGCGATGTTGCTGGCATGGTTGCGTATGTTGTGCGATAGGATGTGCGTAAAGTTTTTTAGTTGCTGGTTGTGCTGCGTGGTAAGCTCCAACGAGCGGTTGAGGGCTATTTCATTTTGGCTTAGTTTTTCTTCTACAATGCGGCGCTTCTCTATTTCAGCCTCCAGCTCGGCAACGGTGCGCAAGTTAAACACCAGGGGTATTACTCGGTACAGGGCATATACGGTAAATATGGATACGACAGCCGTAATAAAACGCACCAACGCACTGAGGCGGTAGGCGGGCCACCAAAATATGGCAGCATCAATCAAATGCGTGAGCCCGCAAAGCAGTATAAAAGCCACAAAAAGCAGAAAGATCTTATGAAAGGGGATATCTTTCTTCTTGCGCAACAGTAAAAGCATCATGATGGGGATAGCAAAATAGGCCGCCCAAATGCCAATGTCGGATATAATGTACAGCCAGCCATGGAAATCGCTCCAGCTGCCGCAATGCCAGCGCGGGGGCCAATCGGCAGTGCTGAATATATTGCTGAAAAAATCGGCAACCTGTGTGCCTAACGAGGCCTTTACAGGTGGTTTTACGGGGGCACAAACGGGGCCGCACAATTTGCTTGTGTGGCTTAGGCTATCGATAAGTTTCAAGGCTGGAAAGTTTTGCAATAAATATAATTAATTAAATGTTGCTTAAAAACTTATCGAAATAATTTAAGTGTTGATTTGTAGGGCTTAATGTAAATTTAAACGGCTTAATTGATGTTTAAATAACCCGGGTTTGCCCCCCTTTAGTTGTGTGCGGTTGCTTATAAACAAAAAAGCACCTGCAGGTATAAATGCAGGTGCTTTTAGCGAGTGCGCCGAAATATATTTCCGGGGCTTGGCTATCAGCCGTTGGGCTGTGCTGCTTTTACAGTTTGCTCTACTTTTTCTTCGGCGAACTGTTTTACTTTATCAAACCATTGCGGTGCATCTTCAACAAGATCATCAAGCACCGAACGGCCGTTTTCATTTTTCTTTATCAGGTAGTTTACGCCGTAACCTACGGCCGCACCAATTGCTATAAATTTTAATAAGCCCATCACTTTATGTTTTTTAAGTAAATATATAGTGGTGGTTGCAAGGATGATGCCAAACAAGATTTAGAGATGTTAGCCTTTTTAACAGGATTAAGGGATTTAAAGATTGAGACAGGATTTTTTTAATCGGTGGAATCATTTCTACCTATCGGTGTAATCACCCAAAAGTTTCTTTGTCGCCCTGTTTTTCCAGGCTTGTATAAGCAGCGGTTTTAATTCCTCGGGGTCGGCTTGGGCGAGGTGTACCAGCACGTAATCGTAATTGAGGTAATGGTCGGTCACAAAGTAAACGTTGGGGTTGGCGGCAATGAGGTTATCCCGCTCGGTGGAGCCTACCACCAGCGTTTCGCCGTCTTCCCAAATGCGGGTAAATGTCTTTTTGTTTACGTAGAACGCAGGCGTGCCGAAGCAAAGTTTTTCGGTTACGCCGGGTAATGGCAACAACGTATTTCGCAAAAACTGCAGGTAAATAAAGGCGGCGTCTTCCATAATTAAAGGTAAACAAGATGTTTGATAATACCGGGTTGTTTTACGATTACCTTTTGAAGCGTTTTTACAGGATGACAGGATGCAGGGATTTTACAGGATTATTTTAAATTTCAATAGATTCAAAATCGCTGAGAAGAATCCTGCTTCATCCCTCCATCTTCAAAATCCTGTTAAAATATGTTGTTCAAATAAAGTGCACCGCAAACCAATTTCATGTTGCTTAGTTATGTATGCTGTTTAAACATGTAATTTCTTGTTCATCTATGGAAAATTTTACAATGCTGCAGTTTTTTGAATGGTACTACCCCGGCGACGGCAGCTTATACGATCACTTAAAGAACGATGCCGAGAGGCTTAAAAATATAGGTATAGATGCGGTTTGGCTTCCGCCTGCGTATAAAGGCGAAGCAGGGGGCTATTCGGTTGGTTACGATGTATATGATATTTACGACTTGGGCGAGTTCGACCAAAAAGGTACCGTGCGCACCAAGTATGGCACCAAGCAACAACTGATAGATGCTGTGCAAACCGCCAAAAGCAAAGGCCTATCGGTTTATATGGATATTGTGCTGAACCATATGGGCGGTGCCGATGAAAAGGAAAAAGTAACCGTACGCAAGGTAAACCCCGACGACCGTAACGAGTTCATCAGCGAAACTTTCGAGATAGAGGCTTATACTAAATTTACTTTCCCCGGCAGGCAGGGAAAGTACTCGCAATTTGTGTGGGACTGGCAATGCTTTAGCGGTGTTGATTATGATGCTGCCAAAAACGAATCGGCCATTTACAGTATACAGAATGAGTATGGCGATGGCTGGGAAGACGTAGTTGGCGACGAGAACGGCAATTACGATTACCTGATGCTTGACGATATTGATACCCGCAACCCCGCCGTGCGCGATGAGTTGAAACGCTGGGGCAAATGGTTTCATGATACCGTGCAGTTCGATGGGATGCGGCTGGACGCTATTAAACACATCTCCTACGATTTTTATAACGATTGGCTGGATACCCTGCGCGAACAGACCGGTAAAGAATTGTTTACCGTTGGCGAATACTGGAGCTACGAGGTCGACTTGCTGCAAGAATACATTGCGGCAACAGAAGGCCGCTTGTCGCTTTTTGACGCGCCGCTGCACGAGAACCTGCACAAGGCATCGGCAGGCGGTAAGGATTTTGACCTGACCAAAATATTCGATAATACCCTTGTTGCAGCAAACCCATCAAGGGCAGTAACGCTGGTAGAGAACCACGATACCCAGCCTTTGCAATCGCTGGCCATGCCGGTAGAGCAATGGTTTAAACCGCTGGCCTACGCGCTGATATTGCTGCGCGAGCATGGCTACCCCTGCGTTTTCTATGCCGATCTGTACGGTACAAAATATACCGACAAAGGCGACGACGGGCAAGACCACGAAGTGGTACTACCCGCAGTTGCCGAAATGGAAAGCCTGCTATACACCCGCAAGCATATTGCCTACGGCACCCAGCGCGATTACTTCGACAACCCCAACTGCATAGGCTGGACACGCGAAGGCGACGGCGAGCACGAAAACTCGGGCTGCGCCGTGCTATTAACCAATGGTGATGAGTGCAGCAAAAGCATGGAAGTAGGCAAAGCACATGCAGGCAAAGTATTTGTAGACTACCTGAACAAGCACGATGCCGAGGTAACCATTAACGAAGAAGGCTGGGCCGAATTTCCGGTGCGTGCCGGTTCGGTTTCCGTATGGGCAATTAAAAAATAAGTTGCTATTTTTAGGGCAGCCGTTGCATCTCACCCGGCGGCTGCCCTATCTATGAAGAAACTATACTTCAGCCTGCTTTTTTCAGTCGCCTGTTTTGCAGCTTTTGCTACTCCCGTTATCTACGTAAACCAAATTGCTTTTGATAGCAATGGCCCCAAAAGTGGTGTGGTACAGTTCGATAGTAAGCTTACCAAAGCCTTCGCCTTTGAGTTGGTAAATATTGCTACAGGCAGGGTAGCCCATACCGGCATGTTAAGCGAGCCCGAAACCATTAGCGACTGGGCTCCGGGCAAATTGTTCTTCCAGGCAAACTTTTCGGCATTCCGGGTGGCGGGTAAATACCGGTTGCGTATTAAATATGCCGGGGCGGTTTACACCTCATCGCCCTTCGAGATAGGCGAACATGCCGTTGCCAAACGCACGCTTTCTGCCATTATTCATTATTACAATAAACAACGCGCCAATACCCCGGGCGAATTGGCGGCTGATGCTAAAATGCAGCTGTTCGGCAGTAACGATAAGGTAGACTTGCGGGGCGGCTGGTGCGATGCTTCAGGCGATGTAAGCAAATACTTTTCGCACCTGGCCTATGCCAATTACTTTTCGCCACAGCAAATACCCTTGGTTACCTGGAGCATGGTTAGCGCTGATGAAGCCATCCCCGGCCTGCTCAAAAAATGGAACCTTAAAGATTCGCTGGAAACCGAAGCCCTTTACGGTGCCGATTACATGATGCGTGCCCTGAGCAAGGACGATTATTTTTACATGATCGTTTTCAGCTATTTTAATAAAGACCCTAATGCCCGCCGCGTGGTGGGTTTGCTGGCTAATAGTGTTACCACTAACCAGTACCAATGTGCTTTCCGAGAGGGTGGAGGCATGGCCATAGCTGCCCTTGCCCGTATATCGCAATGGAAAAAGGATGGCGATTTTACATCAGCACAATATCTCGACGGTGCTAAACGCGCCTTTGCCCACCTTCTGGCCAACAATACCAAATACGATGATGATGGCAAGGAAAATATTATAGACGATTATTGTGCCTTGATGGCAGCCACCGAACTTTGGATAGCTACCGACGAGGAACAATACCGCACCGAAGCACGCAAACGCGCCGCAAACCTAAACGGCAGGATGACGGCAGCGGGTTATTTTCTATCTAACGATGCTAACCGTCCATACTTCCATGCATCAGATGCGGGCTTGCCGGTAGTGGCTTTAACTCGTTATCTAAGCAAGGAAAAAGAAGAAACCTATCGTGTTTCCGCACTAAAAACCATTAAGCAGGCGTTGGATTACAATTTGGCTGTTACCAACCGCATCAGCAATCCCTTTGGCTATGCCCGCCAAAGCTTTTTATTTAAGGGGAAAGTGAAAGATGGTTTTTTTATTCCTCATGAAAACGAAACGGGCTGGTGGTGGCAGGGAGAGAACGCCCGCTTAGGTTCACTTGCTACAGCTGCGGTAGTAGGTGGCAGGTTGGTTTACCCCGCCGAGGGGAATTGGGGAATAAAAGCAACACTTGCCGATTATGCCGAACGCCAGCTATCGTGGATAATGGGCTGCAACCCTTACGATATGAGTTTTATTTATGGCTTCGGCAAAAATAATGTGCCGTATATGGCATCTAACTATGGGCATGGCAGCGAACGTGGCGGCATTTCTAACGGCGTAACAGGTAAAGATGGCTGTGCAGATGGCTCGGGTATTGATTTTAAGCGCGAAGCGGCGGGCAACGAGTGGCGTTGGACCGAACAATGGATCCCCCACGCCGCTTGGTTTTTGCAAGCCGTGGCCGCAATGGCGCAGCCGGTAGACGCAAACAAATAGGTTGTAAGGGGCGCCGTTGGCATTTTTTTTGCCATCTTTGAGCACGACGGGATGGGAATAGTGCAGGCCCCCAAATTTTTTGAACTGACACTTTAAACATACTTCTATATTATTATGATAACATCACTGGTAACCGGCGGTGCCGGGTTCATAGGCTCACACGTAGCTAAACATTGCCTTAACTTAGGCCACAAAGTAATTGTACTTGACGACCTTAGCGGTGGTTTTGAAGACCACGTGCCCGCAGGTGTGGAGTTTATTGAAGGTTCGATAAACGATTACGAACTGCTGGAGAAATTATTTGAGGAACATAAGTTTGATTATGTGTACCACCTGGCCGCCTATGCTGCCGAAGGTTTATCGCACTTTATCCGCAGGTTCAACTATAATAACAACCTTATTGGTTCGGTAAACCTGATCAATTTATCGGTACTGCATAAAGTAAAATGCTTTGTGTTCACTTCGTCTATAGCTGTTTACGGTGCAGGCCAATTGCCGATGCGCGAAGATTTGGTTCCACAACCCGAAGATCCGTATGGCGTAGCGAAATATGCTGTGGAGATGGACCTGAAAGCCGCCCACCATATGTTCGGTTTAAACTATGTTATCTTCCGCCCGCACAATGTGTATGGCGAAAACCAAAACATTGGCGACAAATACCGCAACGTTATCGGTATCTTCATGAACCAGATAATGCAGGAAAAACCAATGACTATTTTTGGCGATGGTGAGCAAACCCGCGCCTTTAGCTATATTGATGATGTAGCGCCGCATATTGCCAATAGCGTTAACGTGCCTGCTGCTTACAACGAAGTATTTAACGTAGGTGCCGATAAGCCATACACTGTGAACGAACTGGTGCAGGTAGTGGCCAGCGAATTGGGTGTTGAACCAAAAGTTACCCACCTGGAAGCCCGCAAAGAAGTAATGCACGCCCATAGCGACCACTCTAAAGCGGCCGGTGTTTTTGGTAAAAGCCAAAACGTAAGCCTGAAAGAAGGCATCAGCAAAATGGCTGCCTGGGCCAAGGTTGTAGGCTCACGTGCGAGCGCCGAATTTGAGAATATCGAGATTGAAGAAAACCTGCCGCAGGGTTGGACAAAAAAAGCCGTAAACGCTTAAAAATTTATCGGTTTTTCGGTAAAGATTTTTATTTTTGTCGCAACATAAAACAAATACTGCTATGCAATCAATGGAGAACGCGAACTCGGAAAGCCACTATAAATTTTTAGTACTTGCAATTGTTGTAGGTTTATTAGGCGTATTCCTTCGCTTTGCCGATTTTCACTACGCTTCTGCCATTTCCAACATACTGTTGGTTATAGGTTCTGCTTTAGTATTAAGAGGCGTATTTAAAATTCTGGATTAAATTTAATCGTGATATATTTTAAAAGCGTTGCCGTAACTGGCGACGCTTTTTTTTTGCGATTAAAACTTGCGATCTACTTCCGATGAGCGAAGAGAGGCAACCGTACCGAATTGCCGTTTTTTTTCCATGTAGCAATTATTGAGTCTTGGCGAAAAACGCCGGATATTGTAGCCTGTGTATCAAAATCCTCTGTTTTTTCCTCCATGGTTATGTGCCCCTTGGTAATTTTGCCCTCCATATAAATTCCTTTGCCAAATTTTTCGTAGCAATAAATTCCCTGATATTCATCGCCGTAACTTGGCCTTATGATAAGCAGTATGCGGTGTTTGCCAATGTTGCCTGCAAAAAGCTGTGGGAGAGACCGGCATCGATACGAAGCTATATCCGCTTTGTTGATATTGAACAAACATTTGCCTTGATCATCCAGCCATTGTTTAAATTCAGAAAGATGAAACTTTAGGTGCATGTCAAATTGCGCTCTGCCTTCCTTTGGAAGAATGGCTTCGGCGTTTACTACAATTGTGTCGCGTTGGAGGTAAAAGTCAAAATTATTTATCTCTTTCAACGAAGCCAAAGCATCTGTCAGCCATGTGAATGTGGCCTGATCGCCCATTTCCTCAACTTGTTCTTTTAATTGACGGGTGGCTTTTTTGACCACTTGCTTCCTGAATTGTTGATACCCTGTTTTTGTAAACAGGTCTGATAATTGTATTAGATCCCCATTGCCCGAATTAAAGGTATAATAACTGCTCCAGTAATGCATGGTCATCCCGCTTGCCGTTTCTTGCAGGCCAATGCTTAACGTTTTATTATTATTTGAATAGATAGAATACGATAGATCGCTTTTGTTTCCATAAAGCCCGACTTTGCCAACCGCTACTTTTTCGAAAATATTATCGTGCTGATGCCCATTTAGTAGTTCTAACTCTGCCAACTGCAAGAATTGATTTATTTTCTCAATTGCTACCCCTTTTGATGTGTCTTTAAGCAGGATAGGAAATTGAAGTTTACCGGTGTATTTTGTGTTAGTAATGGGTTTTATCCGGAAATAGCCTTTTTGCCCAACAGCCCGTATCGATATAAACACAAGTAAGATAAAGATAATTAAACCTGTTGGCGGCGAAGATCTCATGATGTGCAGCTTACGGTGAGGATTTAAGTTTTTCAAAAGTTGCCAAATCTTTACATTACCCGCAGCGCCTACGGATTCTTCGGCCTATACTTAGCCTCGTTCAATATCTTCTGTGCGTCCCTATCCTGCATTAGTTGTTGTAGCGTTATGTCAGGGTGTTTCTCCATATAGGCTTTAACAATTTGCCAGCCGGTCCAGATACCCAGTTTTGGCGCTGAGTCGTTTTCTTCGCCAAGGCCGGGAGTGAAGGGGGCCTCGTTGAGGTATTTGGTAAGTTTTTGGTAATCGGTTTCGTAAAGCAGGTTCTCTTCTAAAAAGTAACCCCATATATCGCCCTTAAAACTTTCGCACCATTTTAGCTGGGCATCGGTATAGCCAATTTTGGTAGAGTCGGGTACATCAGGCAGTACCTGGTCCATGTAATACATAATTTTACCATTGTAAACCATTTTGGCCAGCAACGTTCTGTCAGCCTCGCGCTCAGGGAACATATCTTCGCGCGCCATGCCTTCTATTACCCGCGGTGTAATGTTATCAGCAGTAAACCTGCGGCTTATGTAGTGCGGGAAAGCATTGGTAAGCGCGGGGTAAAAGCGGGAATCGGCACCCAGAAAAAGATCCAAGCCTATACCAAAGTAGCCTTCTCCAACTGCTATCTGCGTTTGAAAGCCCGATAGGTAAGCATATAGTTTAGGCAAGCGCTGTTGGGGATAAAAGTATTTAATATGCTTAAAGGCATCGGTTAACTCTTCGGTTTGTTTATCAAGGTTAGGGTAGGCGGCATCTACATCATGCTTCAGTTCGCCGTACGATTTATCTGCAAATATATCGCGCAGCTTAGTATAGTACAATGTATCGCGCGAGGTTCCGGCCTTTAATATCCGTTCAATAAAATCGGTATAAAACACACCGTATTTTTTGTAAAGCACGCCGGCTTGTTCGTCCATCGGTTTTAGGCGCAACGAATCAAAATCATGGTCGAAGCGCTCTATTTTTACATCAACCTGTATATCGCTAACATCAATTTTTCTATGTTTGTTACAGGCAGATAGTATCAGCCCGATAGAAAGAATATAAATAAGCCTTGCTTTAAGAGAATAGAAGTCCATTTCTGTCGTTTTAGCAAAAATAATTTTTTTATTTGCATTACCGCGTAGCCCTTACTACCATACAACAATGAAGATAGCATTAGCCCAGCTAAACTACCATATAGGCAACTTCGAGTCGAACACCGGCAAGATCATCCAGCATATCCGCGAAGCTAAAGCAAACGGTGCCGACCTGGTGGTGTTTGCCGAATTATGTGTTTGCGGATACCCCGCCCGCGATTTTTTGGAGTTTAACGAGTTTATCACCCTGTGCGATGAAGCCGCCAAAACCATTGCTGCCGAGTGTACAGATATTGCCTGCATTATTGGCTTGCCCACACCTAACGATAAACCGGAGGGCAAAGACCTGAACAACTCCGCTTACTTCATCGAGAACGGGCAGGTTAAAGCTGTAGTGAATAAGGCGCTGTTGCCCAACTACGATATTTTTGACGAGTACCGCTATTTTGAGCCATCAACACAGTTTAGTTGTATTGATTTTAAGGGCAAACGCATAGCGCTTACTATTTGCGAGGACCTGTGGAACACCATCGAAAACCCGCTGTATGTAACCCGCCCAATGGATTCGTTAATAAAGCAGAACCCCGATGTGATGATCAATATTGCTGCATCGCCATTTGCTTATAACCACGATGAAGAGCGCATTGAAATACTGAAAGATAACGCAAGCCGCTACAATCTTCCGCTGTTTTACGTAAACCACGTAGGCGCCCAAACCGAACTGATATTTGATGGCGGATCGTTAGTGTTTGATAATGCAGGTAATTTGGTTGATGAATTGCCTTACTTTGAAGAAGCCCTGCGTTATTACGATCTGGATGACAACGCCGCAGTATCATTTGCGCACGAAACCACCATCCGTACCGAACGCGAAAGCGATATTGAGCAAATACACCGTGGCCTGGTGCTGGGTATAAAAGATTACTTTGTAAAATCAGGCTTTAAACAAGCCATTTTGGGTTTATCCGGCGGGATAGATTCTGCTGTAGTTTGTGCTTTAGCCGCCGAGGCTCTTGGCCCCGAGAATGTGATGGCGGTGTTGCTGCCCTCGCGTTTCTCCAGCGACCACTCTGTAAAAGATGCCGAGGACCTGGTGAAGAACCTGGGCTGCAAAAGCGAACTGGTTGCCATTGCCAAAATTACGGAAGCTTTCGAGAGTTCGCTTGCTCCGCAATTCAACGGGCTGCCCTTTAATATTGCCGAAGAAAATATACAATCGCGCAGTAGGGCTGTAGTGCTGATGGCTATGTGCAACAAGTTTGGCTATATATTGCTGAATACATCCAACAAAAGCGAGGCAGCTGTAGGCTATGGTACTTTGTATGGCGATATGTGCGGCGGTATATCTGTCATAGGCGATGTGTTTAAAACCCAAGTATTCGAGCTGGCACGCGAGATAAATAAAGAACGCGAGATAATCCCCGAGAATACTATCGTAAAACCACCATCTGCCGAGTTACGCCCCGATCAAAAAGACACCGATTCGCTACCCGAATACGATATACTTGATGCGATATTGTACGAGTACATACTCAACAGGCGCTCATCTGCAGAGATCATAAAACTCGGATTTGATGAAGCGGTTGTGCGTAAAGTGCTTAGGCTGGTAAACATTGCAGAGCATAAGCGCTACCAAACACCGCCTATACTGCGCGTATCGCCAAAGGCTTTTGGTATGGGCAGGAGGATGCCGATTGTTGGGAAATACCTTTCTTAGATCTATTTAATATCTAATGATGAATATTGAACGCCGAATATAGAAGTATAGGCCCCTGAACTTTGAAATTCAATATTCGGAATTTGGTGTTCGATATTTAATTGAATATTTTTTTATTTCCCATTAAACCATTCTACATTTCGTAGTCTAAGCATTATAAATACAAGGTGTTGCCATGAAAAAATATCTTTACCTCGTGCTGGCGGTGTCCTTCTTATCGGCACTTTCGGCCTGCAGCAGTTACAATTATTATACTGCCGCCGGAAACAAAACAAACCTTAGCAGTTACCACACCTTTGCCTGGGCGCCCATGAAGCGCGATAGCAGCAAGCAATGGCGCCCCCTCACCGAAATTGGTAACGGTAAACTAAAAGAATCTGCAAAAGAGGCCCTCATAGGGAAAGGGTTAACGCTTGATGAGCAAAACCCGGATCTGTTGGTAGGCTACGCTACTGCAACGGGTAAGGGTACCAAAATCACTTATTATTACACTCCAATGTATGGCGGCTATTATGGTGGCTTTGGTTATGGCTGGTATCGCCCGTTTGGCTATGGCTATTATGGTTACGGCTATCCGTTTTATGGCGGCGGCGCTTACCCTGCCCGTGTGCCGTATAAAGAAGGTACCATCATTATCGACCTAATAGACCCTAAAACCAACGTATTGGTATGGCGCGGCTACGGCGTTGGTGAGTTGCACAACCCAAAAAGCACCCTGCGCGAAATACCAAAGGTAGTAGAAGGCATTATAAAACAATTGGATTTGGCTCCGCCGATGAGGAAATCATAAAGCCCATACATTCTGAAATATATAAAAGCCCTTTTGGTGTAAAAGCTAAAAGGGCTTTACTTTTTGGCAGACAAGTAAACCAGCACAAAAAAAGTTAACATGCCGGTAACCAGTACCCAATTTTCTACTCCGGCTGTGCAGCTATAGCACATGCTGCAGGCCACGGGCAGTACATACTTGGCTTGTATAAGCATGGGGGCTGTAAGCAATATAAGCGCTACAAGCAGCCATAAGGGTATTTTATTTGCGGTTGCCATTGCATAAGGGGTTAATTTTTAATGAATTTTACCTTTCCTAAAGTGCTGCCATCAGCTTTTATCACCTCTACCACGTATACGCCGGGGCGAAAATCGGCTATGTTCTCTGTCCAGTTATTGTTCGGTGTGTTTTTTTGCATTACCATATAGCCCGTCGAATTATACACCCTCATTCGATAATTTTGCTGCGCCGCTGTTGTTGCCGGTATGCTCACATTTATCATTTGTGCGGTAGGGTTGGGGAACACATTGATAAGCCCGTTGCCCGCCTGACTATCGTAAAAAATGGTAATTGGTTGCGAATAACTAATGCGCCCGTCGGCATTGTTTTGTTTGAGGCGGTACACGTTGTTGCCGGAGGTTGGCTGGCGGTCTATGGTGTTGTATGCGCCTCTGCCGTCGCTTTGCTCATCAAAAAGGGAGGTATATTCGTTGCTGCCGCGGGTTTGTTTCTCCAGCGTAAAGCCGGTGTAATTGCTTTCGTTTTGGGTTTTCCATGTAATATTTATCCCCCCGGTCACTTTAGCGGCATAAAAATCGGTAAGCAGGTATTGGGGCAGGGGCCTGCGGCGAATGGAGAGCTCGAACCTGTTGGCGCCAAAAGTAGCACTGTCGGCCTTGTTTAGGTTAAAATTGTAAACCCTGTGCCGCCGTATGTCTAACGAATCGTTCATGTAGCGGTCCATCAGGTAAATATCATACAGGGTATCAATATTGCGTACGCCTTCCAGTTTTAACTTATAGAGGCCTGTAGCAGCGGCATTCACATTTAGCTTTATACGGCCGCCTGCGTGGTAGTCGGGCATATTGTTAATGGCACTGCTAATACCATCTGCCGATTGGCTTGCCATGGTAACCACATTATTAGGCCCGTTAATATACCGCGCATCCCCGTCTTCAAATTTTGCATCGTAATTAGTACCGAAGTAAATTCCGCAGTAGTCAAAATTCAGGCTGTCTTTTTCCATTTTCATGTACAAGCCGGTTAGTGCAGTGTTATTTTGCGCGGGCATGGCCATGGTGCGTTGTTGTGCATTAGTAAGTTGGCCGTTCACCGCCAGTATTTCTGCTTTGGGGGCACTCATAATAAGGCCGGTGCCCGTTGGGTTAATAGTGGGTACTTTTTGGCTTTCTTTAAATGTGAAAGTTTGCGAACCGTTTATGGCGTGCACCAAAAAACCGCCACCGCTTACCACATATTGCTGTGCAAGTGGGGATGAATTACCGCCGGTTTTAGAATAAGCCACATAGTTTTGGTTGGTTCCGCCTGCACGCTGGTTAAGCAAATAGAAATTATCAACCCCGGGGTTATCGGTTATAACCGTAGCCAAATCAATAGTACAAGGGTAGGGGTTGCCCAGCATATTGTAACCTTTTATACCGGGACCGGGCGCGGCGTACGATAGCGTGTTTACCCCCGTGCCGTTAAACCATAAGTGTACCACAAAGTTGCCCTGGTTTATATAGCCGTTGGCGGTGGTAATGGCATCTACCGGGGGGGCACCGGTAGCGCTGCCTGTGGTGCGGGTACTTGGGCCCACAAAGTAAAAAAGGTAGCCATTGCCAATAGGGATGTTTAGCCCGGTTACGGCGGCATCCGTAGCATGCACGGTATTTACGGTAGATAGCGTACCGGTAGTAGTGCTGGTGGGCGAGCCGGTTACAGCGATAGAAGCTATACCCACATGCTTGCCCGATATATAGCTGGTGTTACTGGCCGCGAGCGATTCTTTATACAAATAAATGCTTGGGCCAAGGCTGGTGCCACTAAACCCGCTGCCCGTGCCACCTGTGCCTCCTGTAAATACACCTGTATAGGTTATATTTAAATATGTGTGGTTTTTAAGATAGCTAAGCCCGAATGTACTGGTAGATGTTGTGGAGTTGCTTTGGTTAACCGGCGACGAAAGCAAGCGGTACCCCCTGTTGGATGTAAGCCCACCGCCCGTAAAAAAGCGCTGAACGTCAAAATACCCCGTAAGACCTGCACTGCTGCCGCTTATGTTACCTATGGCTGCCGAGCCCAAGGCATCCGACTGTAGGGTAAACCGCCCGCCGCTGCTATTGGTAACTCGTGCCGAATTTCCCGTTAGGTTGATGATGGATGTGGAACCCAAATTAAAAAAGCCGCCGCTGTTGTTGGTAACGGAATTGCTTGCCGAGCTTAGGTTAAGTGTACACCGCGATCCCGATGTACCCGCGTTAAAAGTGCCTGAATTGGTGATAACGGCGCTGCCGGCAAATGTTACCGTAGAGGTGCCGTTGATAGTTATTACCCCGGTGGAAGTATTTTGTAACGACGAACTGCTGCCACTTAAAGCCAGTGTAGCACCGCTGATATTGACTACACCGGCGTTAGCGAATACATTGCTCCCGGCAGATATGGTAATGTTTGCTGTTGCATTTACGGTGCCACCACTGTAAACCGTTAGCGCATCTGTAGCCAAAAAAGCGCCTGTTAATGTTAATGCCGATGATACCGTTAAAGTGGCTGCTTTATTTTGGCCAACGTATACGCGCTGGCAGGTTGTGGCCACATTAACCGTGGGCGAGTATGGCCCTGTAAAAACATCGGTGCCCAGTATGGGAGTAAAAGAACCAATATACGCATCATCGCCCGCGCCGGGGTAGCCGGTGAAAACGCCCAGAAATGGCCATATATACCAGTTGTTAACATTATTCCAATCGGTGTTGCCGCCGTTGCCTGTCCAGTAATAAACGGCGGCGTTGGCTTTGGAAGGCATTAAAGATACCGCCACGATAACGGCAAGCATAAGGCATGTTGTTTGCAGCCTTTTACCTAACCTTATACAGTTGCAAATAGTGTAGCGTACATTTAAATGGGTAAACCTTAATGTTGCCATAATTTTACTACTGAATGCTCAACTGCTCTTTTATCTGCTTGCAATGTTGTGGTATCGTATGCCCATCCCTTTTTCCGGGTAAGGCCTGCTGATGTTTATTAAGCTTACCAAACGCATAAACAGCAGCCGAACCGGCCAATAACCAGGCCCAGGTATCCAATGGTACAGGGCAGCCATCGTAAATATCGCAGCCGTCCTCAGGCGGGTCGCCATCCTGGGCATAGGTTTTTATGGGGTTAAATGCCAATAAAAAAAGCAATACCACCAGGCAGCGGGTAAAACATCTTTTCATAACTAAGGCCAATGCTAATTCTCAAAATCTTTCTCTTGTCGGGCTTAATTAATAAGGGATTCCCTAACAGAACAGCTGGTTAATACATAAATATGCTGGCAAATTTTAACCAAATATTCCTATAAGGAGTACGTAAAGGTCGGTGGAATGTTTCGGTTTAATAAGAGGGGAGAAGTAGCCTAACAGTAGAAGTGGAGGTATTTAGCAGTATATCAGAGGATTAGTGGAATAAAAAAAGCCTGTTCATTTTGTTCATGAACAGGCTTATATTTTTATAGAATATCTACGGAAAACCGTTTAGGCCATTAGGGCCTTTTGTTTTTTATTGAGGTTGTAGTAGCCGTAAGCGAAGGCTGCTACAACCAATACTATAACCCATGTATCAAGTGGCACCGGGCAACCGTTAGGGTCATATCCCGGGTCATCTGGGTCGCCGGGGTTTGGTACCTCGTTACACTGGGCAAGTACCAAATTATTAAACGTTCCTAATACTAAAACAGCTATCAGCGCACAAAGCCTTTTCCACATATATATTAAAGTTTTACGAATTTACCGGTAAGCACAGTTTCTTTAGTGCTGGCATCTACTATTTCGATGGTGTAACTACCTGTTGTTAACGATGAGATATCCTGTTGCCCGGTCTCGGATGCAAAGGTACCTGTTTTCACCAATATACCCATGGCGTTATATATTCTTAAGTTAACCTTTGATTTGATAGGCTTGGCCAATACAAATTGTATGCTATTACTTGCCGGGTTAGGGTAAAGGCTCAGTTTACCATCGCCGTTGGTGACAATAATAACAACTTTAGAATACGTTACATTATCGTAAATATCGGTTTGTTTTAAGCGATAGTAAATGGGTTGGGTATCTGTGGCCAAAAAGTTATCGGTGTAGGTATACGTACCTGATGAAGTTGACCTTGAATTACGTACCGCGTCAAAAGTTTTATTATCGGTACTTTTTTGCAGCTCGAAGCTGGTGTAGTCAAACTCGTTTTGGGTATCCCATCTTAACGTTACGTTAGTGCCGGCCTTTTTACCGGTAAACGATACCAGTTTGTAAGGAGGCAATATTTTCTTGCGGATAACAACTTCAAACCTTTCGGTACCAAAGCTGGCCGGGTTGGTTTTATCAAGGTTGAAGTTGTACGTATCGTTGGCGCGAAGGTCTAACGAATCCTTTTTAAAGTGGTCCATCAGGTAAACATCAAACTCGGCGGGTATACCAACCAAACCTGTTCTTTGTATTTTATAAATACCTGTAGCGGTATCATCTACGCTTAAAAATACCGACGTGCGTTGCTTGCCTAAAGGTTGCGAGGCAACCGCTACCAATTTTTTATCGCTGGTTAATGCGCTGAAAAGCGTCGCCTGGTTGGGGCCGTCAAAGTCTTCGGCATCCTCCATGTCGTAAAAAGTATCTTTATAGCTATCCAGGAAACGCAGGTACGAGATATCCCAATTGTTATCATCCTGTATCATTTTCAGGGTGATCATCGGTTCTTCGGTATCAAGCGGGGTGCCCATTAATAACGAGCTTCCTGAAGGTTGGCTGGCGGTTTTCAGGCTTTCGGTAAAGTTAATATAAGTAGTGTTGTTGTTAGCTACCACAAAAAAGCCCTGCCCGCTGGCCAGTGTAACAGCGGCGGCCGGGTTACCTGTGCCTATAGAATTTCCACCGGGCGCAAACGTATAAACCCAACCGGTAGTGCCTACCATATTTGCTGCGGGTAGCACAATAGAAGAAGGATATGGATTGCCAACCAAATTGAATTTACGCCCAATATTACCAAGCGCGTACCTGAATGAGTGCTGGTTTAAGTACCCGGTTTGTAAACCTACCACATCAGCCTCGGGTGCCGGGTAGGGGTTGTTACCGGTTCTAATTAGTTTACCGGTAGCATTGCTTCTGTCGCCCCTGAAATAAAAGTAAAAACCGCTACCAACACCTCTTGTTGAAATTATTGATGCGGGCCCGTCGAACCTGGACCCATAGCCTGTACTTAGTTGGGTGTAGAACAAAATAGTTGAGCCGTTGGCCGTATAGCCGGTAGGTTGGTCGAAACCCTGGCCACTCCCCCCCGAGCCGGTTACAAGCATATTGGTTTTTAAACTACTAAAGTTGAATGCCGCCGAGGTTGCAGTACTGCCGTTAGCTGCTAATTGCGCAGTGCTTGTATTATTTACTGGCGAACTCATCAAACGCCAGCCCCGGTTGGCTGCAACGCCGCCGGTAAACCAACGCTCTACATTTACGTTGCCCGAAATGGTATTATTGGTTGATGTAAGCTGCGCCAACCTTGCAGTACTGTTTGCATCAGATTTTAGCGTTAAAAAACCGTCGCCTGCTGCTACCGTTGCGGTACCCGAAAGTGTTATAGTGCCGGTGCTGTTAACGTTAAACTTGCCCGTTTGGCTGGCGGGAGTGGGGTTAAAAGTTTTTGTATTACTACCACTAAAAGTGAGATCTTGAAAGGTAACCGGTGTTGCGGTATTGGTGTTGATAATGCTTTGTGTACTACCACGGTCAAAATTTACCGTACCGGCACTGGCGATAAAAGTACCCGGGCTTGTATTGGTAAAAGTTGTAGAAGAAATGTTTGCAGTGCCGCCAGCTAAAGTTAGTGTGCCCGTATTGGTAAATGTTGTGCCGTTTACATCAATATTACCGGTAGAGCCTGTATAGGTACCATTGTTTGTAAAGTTACCGGTAACAGTTATTTGGCCGGTACCAGCGTTAAAAATGGCACCGCTGGTGTTGTTGTTGAAATTTGTGCCTACTGCTATAGTGCCGCTACTTGCATTAAAAGTGCCCTGATTATTCAAAGTTTGCGCTGTGGTTATTGTGCCGGTGCTTGCATTAAAAGTACCGTTATTGATGAGCAATCCTGATGATGTGGTAAACGTGCCGCCACCGCCATTGAAAGTGCCATTGTTGGTAGTCGAGGCGACGGTTATTGAACCGGTGTTTTGGGTAACTACGGCAGAGTTGGCCCAGCTACCGGTTACGGTAATGGTAGGGTTGTTAGCCAAACTAACGGCACCGCCACTGGTATTCATAGCTGCACCTACGGTAAGTGCACCACCGGTTACGGTTTTTGCGGCAGCACCCGATAGGGTTAAGTTATCATAGTTGTAATCTACTACCCCTATAGCATCTGCTGTTGTGTAAACCGTTTGAGTGCCGGAGGTGGCGGAATAATTCACGGTGCCTGTACCTGAGCCGTTGTTCGTAAAGTCTATGGTTCCGCCTGTTGCTACAGAAATAGGTGTAGCCCCTGTCAAATTTAATGTAGTATTAGCACTGGTATTATCGGTACTAAATATTGCAGCGTTATTTGCCGTATAACTGGTGTTTGTTGTAGTTAAATTACCTGCAGTAAGCGTGCCTCCATTCTGATAGAAATAGGCATTGTTTACCGAATAACCTGTTTGTGGAATATAAAAAGTAGTATAATTACCTAACGCAGAAGAAGTGGTGTTCAAATTAATTGTACCACTTATGGTCATGGTAGTTACATCAGAATTAATAGTGGTTGTTACTGTTTTCGGCCCACCGGTTCCAAAAAACGATTCTCCGCTGGGAGCCGGCGGGGTACTGGCATCGCCAACCGTAAAGGATGATGCAGTTAAGGTACCGCCGCCCGTAAGTGTAGTAGTAACGTTGCTGGTGGTAGTGTTATGATTTTGGGTAATAGCACCCGAAACGGCAAGTGTATTTGTTACGGTTAGGGTAATTGCCTTTGCTGTTCCTAAAATGATCTGCGCACACGTTGCGCTGGCATTTACTGTGGGTTGAGAGATAAACGAAGTTCCTGAGGATCCGTTATTTAAACTTCCGCTTGCCGTAGAACCTGTAATGGTACCGGTTGTAACTCCAATACGCACCAATGTTGAGGAGGTTGGTACAGCAGCAGGGCTCCAGTTCCTGGAGTCATTCCAGTTAGTGTTATAAGCGCCGGTCCAATCGGTAGGTGTGCCAAAAGTATACGTGATACTGTTCACTATATTCCAGCTGTTGAATGAGTAGTATGGCGTATAAGGTGCACTTGAGTTATTCACAAATGCGCCATCGGTAGCATTGCCGCCTGAATCAAATTTAAATTGCACATTTGAACCCATGTCGCCCGTTGCAATGCTTGATTTAACAGTACCAACTAAGAAATAATAGTAATGGCTGGTTAGGTCGGAAGTGCCATAGCCTTGTTTAAAGTTTGCGAAGCGAATCGCACTGGATGTTATATCTGTAGTGGTAGTAACAACCGCGTCATCTGAGGAATAAATATTGTCGGTAGACAGCACAAGTGAAAAACTCGAAAAGAGCTTACTGATATTATCTATACCTGAAACTAGTACCCTTTGTTGTTCAAAATACGTTAGCCCTCTGGGGTTTACATCAAATCCAAAAAGAGCGTAAGAAGAACCGGTATATAATGTGCTACTTTGAGTTATGCCATTGGCTGCGGTATTTAAGCCCGTTACGTTTAAAACAGTTGTATATAATTTGAGGTCATCCCATCTGAAAATGCCGTTCGTGGCGATTCTCGAATAGCTTTCTAATACAGTATAATTATAAGTGTTATACTGTGTAACCGAGGAACCGTTAAAACCGGCGGAAATATAGGTTTCGGGCGTGGTAGCATTACTTTCGCCAACTGCTAAGTACCAGTAGACAGTGCCGCTTTGATACTTTCTTTGTACTTTGATATTGTAAACCGGGTTTGTAGTGGTGGTGGTAGGTAAAGTGTAAGATATTATATCGGTATTGTAGTTACTGTTTCTGGCCCTTACTACTATCGCATTGCCAATTTGAGTAACATAAAATCCTTGCGATGTTGAAGTTGGAACAGCATCAGTACAGTTTAACCAATATCGCCACCCCGCTCTGTTGGAAGCGGGAGTACCGTTTTGTAGATCCACAATATTACCAGTCGTGGTGGTGGTTCGGTAAAGTAACGACCACTCATAGCTGGCGCCATTAAGGTTTGTACCACTTGGCAATATAGAATAGCTGATAGAACCCGCACCCGATGTAGTGGTAGTAGATTGAACACTTACGCTCGTGCCGGATACTTGATTTAAGTTTCCTGCAGCAGCCGCTGAAAATCCCATGGCAGCTGTGGTACCCCCTGCCACGAATGAATTATAGGAACTATTATCAAATGTGTTATAGTAAAAGTTGTTCCCTCCCGAGGAATAAAGTGTTTCCTGACCGTAAGCTATATTGTTTTGAAAAATAAAACATACAGCTAACATTGAGATAGAAAGTAACAGTTTTTTCAAAGCCGTCGAGATTAAAGTTAATATCTGCGAAAATAACACAAAAACAGTGCAAATCGCCCTAAAATACGCATAAAAGGGCATTATTGCTGTATACGTAAACTATGTTTTGTTGGTTTGCTCATATTTCAGTAATCGACAGTTTAACTGCCTTAACTATTGGGTAATACGTGCCCTTTTGTTGGTAATTTTATCCCCAATAAGCAGCCAATTCGAAAGCGCTTTCCACATCTTGTTTTCCGCTTATTATTGTTTAAACATATTTGGAGTATGATTTTTGCTTTTTCCAGGTATTCAGCCAACAAAAAATCGTCTTCGTTTCCATTTTATAATCCGCCGATAATTGTGCAAACTTGTAGATACATCACTCTTAATTTGTTATGACGGGAAAGCGCGCTGCAGCATGGTTGTTTAGTATTGTTTTGTTATGCTGTATGGCCCCGGCCTACGCCCAGCGCCCGCTGGTAGATGCCAATAAAAAACAAGAACTCGATCGTATGTCTGTACAGTCGGCGCAGGCATTTGATGCGGGGCAGCAAAAAGCAATTTCAATGGCTAAAAGCCGGGGGTGGGCTATTCGCAGTAAAACGCGTACGGGCAACCTTAAAGCATTGCAGGGAATAAACAGCCTGGGCTTCCCGGTGTATTTGGTTACGCATAACAATACTATTTCGGCAGCTACCATTGGCACTAATGCCGTGCAACCGGGTGGCGCACTGGGGCTTAACCTATCGGGCAGCAGCACCTACATGAACAACAAACTGGGTATATGGGATGGTGGCTCGGTGTATAGCTCGCATGTAGAGTTCGGCGGCAAAACGATAACTTCTAAAGATGGCGCTTCGGTGCTCGACCATAGCACACACGTGGCCGGTACCATGATAGCCAAAGGCGTTTACGGCCCGGCCAGGGGCATGGCCTTCAATACCCCCGTGCTATCGTCGTGGGATTTTGATAACGATGTTTCGGAAATGAGCGCTGCGGCGGCCACAGGCATGCTGCTATCTAACCACTCGTATGGCGATGTAGCAGGCTGGGAGTACGATAGCAGCACGGGCCACTGGGAATGGTACGGCCTGCCCGGCGATACGGTTGATTACAACTTTGGCTTTTACGATTCACGTACGCAAGCATGGGATAGGGTAGCCTATAATGCGCCTTATTACCTTATTGTGGAGTCGGCAGGTAACAGCCGCTCCAGCAACGGCCCGGCGGTTGGGCAAACGTATTATGGTTATGCCACCAAAACCAATACTTCCATCATCAACAAAGGCCCGCGCCCGGCAAACATCAGTAATAACGATGGGTACGATATCATCAGCACCACTGGCACGGCCAAAAATATTTTAACGGTTGGTGCAGTTTCGCCTTTACCAAACGGGCCGGTTAACCGTACCGATGTGGCGGTATCTTACTTCAGCAGCTGGGGGCCTACAGACGATGGGCGCATAAAACCCGATATCGTCGCCGATGGCGAAAACGTGCTATCTACAGGGGTAAGCAGCCCAAATTCGTACCTTACGCTATCGGGTACTTCTATGTCGGCCCCAAGTGTTACTGGTTCGCTGTATTTGTTGCAGGAATATTATGCGCAAAAAAACTCGGGAGCTTTTATGCGGGCAGCTACGCTGAAAGGGCTTGCCTGCCATACCGCATTTGATGCAGGCAACATTGGCCCCGATTATATTTATGGCTGGGGCCTGCTTAACATGCGCGCCGCCGCACAAGCCATTACCGATAATGGTACCAAAAGCCTCATCAGCGAGAATACGCTAACGCAAGGCCAGAGCAAAGTATTCACCGTAACAGCGTCAGGCAACGGGCCGCTTGCGGTATCCATCTCCTGGACCGACCCACAAGGCACCCCCACAGCCGATGGTACAATCAATAGCCGTACCCCCAAGCTGGTAAACGACCTTGATATCCGCGTAAGCGATGGTACTACCACCTTTCGCCCTTATGTACTAACGCCCGATAACCCTTCGGCGGTAGCCACCACCGGCGATAACATCCGCGATAATATTGAGCAGGTTTATATTGCAGGTGTAACACCCGGTAAAACTTACACCGTTACGGTAACGCATAAAGGTACACTATCGTCGGGCAGCCAGGCTTACTCGCTTATTGCTACCGGTGTTGGCGGGGCGGCGTATTGCACTTCGGCACCACTTTCAACAGCCGATTCGCGGGTAAATAATTTTACACTGGCAAACGTTAACAACACACCTGCTGCGGGTTGCACCGGGTATTCAGATTATACCAACCTCTCTATACAATTGGAGCAAGCCCAAACCTACCCCTTCAGCATTACATTAGGCACTTGCGGCAACAACTTTAATAAAGCCGCCAAAATATTTTCCGATTGGAACGGCGACGGTGTTTTTGATGCCTCGGAACTGGTGGCTACTACCAACGTGGTTAACGGTACTGCCACTTACACAGGTAACATTACAGTGCCCTTAACAGTAATTCCGGGTAATGCTACGCTGCTTAGGGTAGTGCTTACCGAAACTTCGGATGCAGCAACCATAAGCGCTTGCGGCAATTATGCCAAAGGCGAAACGCAGGATTACCGCGTACAATTTTTAAAACCCACTGCCGATGCAGGTGTAACCGCCATTGTTAATGCGGAAGACGGTACATCATGCGCTGTGGCTACCGCTGTAGTGGTGCGTTTAAAAAACTACGGCAGTGCTGCTATCAGTAATATACCGGTAACCGTTACTGTTACCTCGCCTAATAACACGGTATCAACCTTTAACGAAACTTATACAGGAACCCTTAACCCGCTCGATGAAGTTGATTTCACCCTGAGCGGCAAATTTAACACGGTAGCGGGCGCAACCTACACCATCAGCGCCGAAACCCATCTGCCCGGCGACCCAATTGCAGATAACGATAAAACCACCGGCAGCATCACCATTAGCCTGCCGCCCGCATTAGGTACCCTGAGCGCCTACCTTTGCAGCAACACCAACTCGTACCAGCTCAACGGCACCGGCGACGGGCAACTGCTATGGTATGCATCGCCAACAGCCACTTTGCCGCTTACCTTCGGCCCTATAGCCAATACAACTACCACACCCGTTAATAATACCTATTACGCCGGGTTAAATGATTTTAGCGGCAACATCGGCCCTGCTACCAAAAATGTATTTTCAGGCGGAGGGTACAACCAGTTTGGCCCCTCGGTAATAGTGTATACCAACGTACCGGTAGTTTTAGAAACAGCGCGGATGTATTTTGGCAATGCCGGTAAGTTAACCTTTACAGTAACCAATGCCAATGGCGAAACGGTATCATCAACAACCATTAATGCTGATGCAACGCGCACTGCACCCGGCGCAGGGGGGCAAACAGATGATGCTAACGACCAGGGTACCATTGTAAACCTTAACCTAACGCTGCCTACAGCAGGTACCTATGCTATTACGCCATCGTATGATAATACAGTAACTGTCTTTCGCAATAATGCCGGCATTACAGGCTATCCGTTTAAACTTGGCAATATATTCAGCATTTTGGGTAATGATGCGCAAAACCCTAACAACGCTAACGATAGCACCTATTACAAAGGCTTCTACTACTATTTTTACGACTTGCATGTGAAAAGTATGGGCTGCCCTTCGGCGGAGCGTTTGCCGGTAACGGTAGGTAAGCCGGTTATTACCCAAACGGGAGATGTACTTACATCGAGCTTTGCCGATGGTAACCAATGGTTTTTAAACGGCGTTGCAGTACCCGGTGCAACTGCAGCTACCTACACGCCTATACAAAGCGGCAACTACACGGTAGAGGCAACGCTTGAAACAGGCTGCGTAAGCCGATCTGATGCTTACAATTTTGCGCTGGTAGCCAAGAACCCTGATAAGAGTACCGATATAGGGCTAACGCTTTTCCCGATACCGGCCATTAATAACCTGAACGTTGTTTTTGTAGCCAAAGAAGCGGGGAATGTTAAAATAGAGATAGTAAACAACGCAGGCCAGGTAGTGCACGCGCAATCGCAAACTATTGCTGCGGGTAACTTCAGCGCAGCCGTTAACACAGGCGGGCAACTGCCGGGTACTTACGTGCTGCGGGTAACGCTGGGCAAAAAAGTTTATGGAAAGAAGATAATTATTGTGAAGTAGAGCTTTGTTATTTAACCGCAAAGTGCGCAGAGATTTGCTCTTTAGTTAGCGCAAAGAATGCAAAGGGCATAGTCTGCAATTCTTCAGCTAAAGGTGCAAAGAACAGAAAGAAGTGCTTTTTCTGTTCTTTGCAAATGGTTGATCGGTTGGTGACGTGTTATAATTAATCGACTTGCAAGGCTTTGTGTTCTTTGCGAAAACTTTGCGGCCTTATATGTTTGGTTTTTTGAAAGATTAATCAATTTTGATGGCAAGGAGGGAGCGGTCTTGGCACAAAGATGCCGACGCAAAGTTTCTTCTTCATCAAGTTGAGTTCGGGGTATAACTTGGCACAAAGATGCCGCATTACTGATAAGGCTGAACGGGGCTTGATATTTTATCCATCAAATATTAAGTATGAATAAAAAGGGGTATTTAGGTATCGATGTAAGTAAGGGTTATTCGGATTTCCTTCTTTTAGATGAGAGCAAGAGTGCCATAGAAGAGGGGTTCCAGTTACATGATAACAAACATGGGCGCGAAAAGCTGAGGGAATTAATTGAAGGCTGGCAGCAGCAGGGGCTTGAAGAGTTGTTTTGCGGCGTAGAAAGCACGGGGGGCTATGAGAATAATTGGTATTCATGCCTGAAGGCGCTTAAAAAGAGCAGTGTATATGTATGCCGTATTAACCCTAAAGGCGTAAAATCAGTTAGCGATGCTTCATTGAAACGGACCATAACTGATGCGGTAAGCGCGGAGAATATAGCTGTTTATATGCTCAGCTTCCCTGAAAAGCTTGATTATGGCATCCATTTGGAAGAAACCGGTACAGCCTTTAAGGAAGGCAGGCAGCATCTTACATGCATCAGGATGCACCAAAAGCAGAAAGTGCAATTGAGCAACCAGTTGGAAAAATTGCTTTATCAGTACTTTGGCGAGGTACTCGTTTACTGCAGGAATGGGATACCGGCCTGGCTGTTAACCATGCTGTCTAAATACCCCACAGCAGCTATGGCAATAAAAGCCGGGGCGGTAAAGCTTGCGATGATAAAGAGTATTAGTAAGGCAAAAGCAGATGCCATTATCGGGAAAGCCAAAAACAATGTGCAGGATGTAAGCCCTCAAGTGGCTCACCTCATACAGTTTACAGCAAAGGAAATACTGCATAAGGAAGGAGTTGTAAAGGATGAGAAGGAATACCTGGCATCGTTGCATGCCGATACACCAGAGGTAGCTTTATTAAAAACAATACCGGGGTTAGGGCAAAGCAGCGCAGTTACGGTTGCATTAGAGATAGAGGATATCAGTAAGTTTGCGAGCGCGAAAAAACTGGGGGCGTTTTTTGGTGTGCACCCTACCTTTAAGCAAAGCGGGGACGAGGTATGGGGAAACCACATGAGCAAGAAAGGCCGGGGCGAAATAAGGGCTGTGCTATACATGGCTTCTTTGAGCGCTATCAGATATAACCCTATCTTAAAACAAGTATATGTGAACGCCCGGGTAAAGGGAATGAAGCATTATCCTGCTATGGGTGTTGTTATGCATAAGTTCTTGAGGATCATTTATGGAGTACTAAAAAATAAAACAGCATTCAACCCACAAGTAGACGAACTGAACCAGCAAAAGGCGGCAGGCAAGCAACAGGAAAAAGAGCAGCAGGATAAGGCTGAAAAGAAAATAAATAAACAAAAAAAGCACAGGTTCCAGGAAGCAACATCAGATGCTCCTATATCTCGAAGGAAAGAACAAAAAATAAGAAAGCAGATAGCGTCCCAAGCTTCAAGCTGAAGAATGTACGGGCTTACTACCTGCTCTCTAAACAAACATATAAAATTGTTTGAACAGCTCTTGCTTTTGAACGGTATAACTTTGCGGTTAAGATCGCCACAACAGTTTAAAACGTATACTTCACCCCCAATCCCGGTGCCAAATCGAAGAAAGGCCCGGTAGCAAGTTCTAAACGAGGGTTAAGATCGAGGCTGATAGCAATGGGCGATTCCTGTATTTTGTATTCAAGTCCCAGCACACCATCGGCACCAATTAAAATGTGGGTGCTATCGTAATACTGGTCTTTACCAAAAGCCTTGTACGCGCCTTTGCCTATCGAACCCAGGTGCGCGCCAAAACCATAATAGAATTTTAGGCCGGCAGTGTTGAAGGCGGACTGATGTAATTCGTAAAGCCCCGTGAGTACCGCCCCGTGCGAGCGTAAACCCAATATACCTTCCAACGCGGTACCCTCGTCCACGAAATATTTTACAGAGAGTCCGTTCTCGTAACCTCCAAATTTTAGCCCTACGGCTGTTTTGTAATCCTGCGCCTGCGAGCGGTTGCTTATCAGTAAAAAAGTGCAGGCAGTTAGTGCAATTAAGAAAAGTTTTTTCATCACAGTAGTTTTCGAATAAACGGCATAATTAGCGTTTTATGCGTATTCCACAAAAGTTGATAAGCTTTTTTGCCCCCATCTGTTTGGTTGCCAGAAAGAAAATTACACGGCTGCCCGTTGTATTTTTAGCGCTAAATAAACTAATTTGGCAAAAAATACATCTCCGGATAATGAAACAAGCCCCAATTAGTATATTTCAAAAAATAAGTTTTTCTGCATTGGTTTTATGCCTTACCGCAGGCTGCGTGAGAGGGCAGCTCGGCCAAAACGTAAGCGGCCAATACCGCAACGGAATGGTGGTTTGCGCTTATCCCGATGCTTCGCAGGCAGGGTTAGATATACTAAAAAAGGGAGGTAACGCTGTTGATGCTGCCGTAGCCGTGCAGTTTGCGCTGGCCGTTACGCACCCGCAGGCCGGTAACCTTGGCGGCGGTGGTTTTATGGTTTACCGCTCGGCTTCGGGGAAAACCAATACGCTCGATTTCAGGGAGAAGGCCCCCGGGCAGGCCACAACCAATATGTATTTAGATAGCGCCGGCAATATCATTCCCGATAAAAGCCTTTACACGCATTTTGCATCGGGCGTGCCGGGCTCGGTTGATGGTATGGTGCAGGCACATAAAAAGTATGGCAAACTAAAATGGGCCGATTTGGTGCAGCCCGCCATAAACCTGGCCCTGAATGGTTTTAAAATGACCGCCCGGCTGGCTAAAGATATTAATGGCGATAATGCACAGTTTGTAGCGCTAAACCCCGGCAAAAAGTACCTGCAAAAAGAAGGTGGCTGGAAAGAAGGCGACATTTTGATACAGGAAGACCTTGGGCATACGCTGGAACTTATTCGCGATAAAGGGCGCGATGGTTTTTACGATGGCAAAACTGCCGACTTGATTGTTACTGAAATGCAGCGGGGCAAAGGCATCATGACCAAAGCCGACTTGCAAAACTACCATGCTGTATGGCGTAACCCCATCATAGGTGGCTATAAAGGCTATAAAATTATTACTATGCCACCGCCAAGCAGCGGGGGCATAGCTTTGGTGCAGTTGCTCAAATCGGTTGAGGGGTATCCGCTAAAACGTTGGGGTTTTAACTCCGACTCGACCGTGCAGGTAATAGTTGAAGCCGAGCGCCGCGTATATGCCGACCGAAGCAAATATCTTGGCGACCCCGATTTTTACAAAGTGCCGGTTGATAGCCTGCTGAATACCAAATACATTATTGGCCGTATGGCAAACTTTAAATGGGATGCCGCTACGCCAAGCACCGCTATACAGCCCGGATCATTCGTAGGGTACGAGAGCGACCAAACCACCCACTATTCTATTGTAGACCGCGAGGGCAACGCCGTATCCATAACCACTACCCTTAACGATACCTTTGGCTCGCACGTGTTTGTGGGCGGCGCGGGCTTTTTGCTGAATAACGAAATGGACGATTTTAGTTCGAAACCGGGCGTGCCTAATATGTACGGGCTGGTAGGCGGCAAGGCCAACAGCATACAACCAAACAAACGCATGCTATCGAGCATGACGCCTACGATAGTTGAAAAGGATGGCAAACTGTTTATGGTGGTAGGTACGCCGGGCGGGGCTACCATCATTACCTCAGTTTTTCAGACCGTGCTTAATGTAATTGAGTTTGATAAAAGTATGCAGGGCGCGGTATCGGCAAAGCGCTTCCACCACCAATGGCTGCCCGACGAGGTTGCCGCTGAAAAAGATGCATTAGACAGTATCACGGTGCAGAAATTGCAGCAAAAGGGTTATAAATTTAAAAACCGCGGTGCCATTGGCCGGGTAGACGGTATACTAAAAACCCAATGGGGCTACTACGAAGGTGGCGCCGACCCGAGAGGGGACGATACCAAGCTGGGGTGGTAGTTTTAAGCCGAAAGCTTAAAGCGAAAAGTCTAAAGTAGGAAAAGTACTTCTAAACTTCTTTTGACTTTGAACTAAGGGCTTTTGACTAAAGACTTCGGACTAAAGACTATGGACTAAAAATACTATGTTTGTCAACGTATGCGTAGCAATGTAAAACACCAGGAAACTATCGATTATTTCCTGAAGATAGTTTGGCAAACTGTGGCTAACAGGTATAACCAAATAGTTACCGAGTTTGGTATTACCCAATCTATAGGTTACCTTCTTATTAATATTGATGAGGAAGGCACCACCGTATCGCAGGCGGCTGCATTGCTTGGGTTAAAATCAACCAGCCTTTCGCGCATGCTTAACCAATTGGAAGAAACCGGGCTTATCATCCGCCAAAGCAACAAAGGTGATAAACGCTCGGTAAAAATATTTTTGACCCCGCTTGGTAAAGAGAAACGCCAGATGGCTAAGGATGTGGTGAAACAGTTTAATAACTACCTTAACGCACACATCAGCGAGGCCGATAAACAATATTTAACCGAAATATTGAAGAAAATTAACCAGCTTACCCTTAACTACAAGCCCTAATCTAGGCCTTGTTTTCTCGTCCGAATTGTTAAAAAGTGTTAACCTGCCGTTTTTGCGATATAAAACAATAAATTTGCGGCTTATTACGCGAATGAAGAGGATACTGGTTGCCATACTTTTACTTGCTGCGGGGCTATCGTCGTGCAAAAAGGGGTACGATGTAGTGGCAGAGGTGCGGGCGCAGGCGGCTATTGATGATAAGATAGTGCAAGACTATATAGCTGCCAACGGGCTTACCGATGTCGCCCAGCGTATTGATACTACCGGCGTATATTACATAGTATTAGCACCGGGCACAGGCAGCAGCTTGTTTACTACCTCTACCCGCGTAACGGTTGATTATACAGGCAGTATACTAACAACGGGGAAGGAGTTTGCCAAAAGCAATAATTTTCATCCGTCGTTTACGCTTGGCGAGGTAATTAGAGGCTGGCGGTTAGGAATACCGCAAATTAACAAAGGCGGCCGGGTACGATTATTACTACCATCGCGTTATGCATACGGGCCTTACGACCAACCAACTATTGGGTTGCCTGCCAATTCGGTAGTAGATTTTGATATACAACTTTTAGATGTAACGAACTAATTTTTAAATGAAACTAAAGATCTTTACTTTTTTACTGATTGCCGTTGCCGGCTTAAGCTCATGCCGCAAAGACGTTCAGGATATTGATATAAAACAGTACGACGAACAACAGATACAAAACTGGATTGCATCAAATAGCCTTACAGGGTTTGTACGCGATACTACCGGCGGCGATACTACCGGTATGTATTATAAAATAATCAACCCCGGAACGGGCGCCCAACTGGAATACTCCGACCAGATAGCATTGGTGTTTACCTTGAAAAGTTTTGATGGTAAATACACCTCTGCCGACACTATTGCTAACCATTTTTACGATTACCTGGGCCATTTAACTCAGGACGGTTTGCCTAAAGGCTTACAATCGGCCATTCATAATTTGTTAAAATACAAAGGTGCCAGCATGCGTTTACTTATACCCTCGCGCCTGGCTTATGGCAAAAGCGGTTATGGTAGCGGTAGTATCACCAACGTTAACACACGTATTGCCGGTAACCAATCATTAGAATACTATGTGCACGTAATTGACAAACAGGCTGATTATGATGATTTGGTTATACGTAATTTTATTACAGCCAATAGCTTAACCGGTTACCTTAAAACAGCATCGGGTGTGTATTACAAAACGGTTACCCCGGGTACAGGTACAATAGGCGAAATAAACGACCTTTCGGTAGTTACAGCTACCTACACCGGTGCGTTGCTAAACGGTACAGCTTTCGACGAGGCTTCTAAAACTACCGCTTACACATTTACGCCGGTATCTTCTGACGGTATTGCCGGGTTGATAAAAGGTGTACAAGAAGGCCTTAAAGAGCATGCTGCTGCAGGCACATCAATATCATTATTAATACCATCGGGCCTGGGTTATGGCAACGTTGCACAATCAACCGGCCTTATACCAGCATTTTCACCGCTGAAATTTGAGTTTCAGATTACAACGGTAACCAGTTTATAGTACCCTATGTAAGGGCGGCTTTAAAAGCTTTTAAACAACGGTCGCGCGCGAAAGCGTGCTCCACAATGGGTTGCGGATACTTGCTGAAGTCAGCATATTCCGGAACCCATTTTTTTATGTACTCCAGCTTCGGGTCAAATTTTTTCATCTGCGCCTCGGGGTTAAATATGCGGAAATAAGGTGCTGCGTCCGTTCCGCTGCCGGCGGCCCATTGCCAGCCACCTACGTTACTGGCCATTTCATAATCCAGCAATTTGGCGGCAAAGTAGCGTTCGCCCCAGCGCCAGTCTATCAGCAGGTGTTTACTTAAAAAACTGGCTACTACCATGCGCACACGGTTGTGCATATAGCCGGTGGCGTTTAGTTCGCGCATGCCGGCATCTACCATAGGGTAGCCGGTTTTGCCCTCGCACCATGCCTTAAAATGCGCCTCGTTGTTTATCCATTTAATATTGTCGTAGTCGGGCTTAAAGGCATGATCCATTGTTTTTGGGAAATGGTGCAGCACCATCATGTAAAACTCGCGCCATATCAATTCGTTCAGCCATGTTTTTTCACGGGCGTGGTTTGCATCGGTAGCACAGGCGCGTATACTCACGGTGCCAAAACGGAGGTGCAGCCCAATGTGCGATGTGCCTTTTATGGCCGGATAATCGCGCTTTTCGGCATAATCGTCAATAAACTTTTCGTAGCCTTTATCCGGGAATTTGGCATCACTTTTCCCGAAGCCCATCTCTTTTAAGGTTGGTATTGCCGATGCTTTAAACGCCGCTAAGTTTTTGAAGTATTTACCGGTAGGGTAGGCCTTCAGGTAAAAAGGCTTTAGCTTTTGCATCCACTTGTTTTTGTAAGGCGTAAAAACCGTGTATGGTTTGCCGTCATCTTTAGTTACCTCGTCGCGCTCAAATATCACCTGGTCTTTAAAGGTTTTAAATTCGATATCGTGTTTGGCCAACAATTCCTTAACTGCCTTGTCGCGCACGGCGGCGTAAGGTTCGTAGTCGTGATTAGTATATACCGCCGCTACCTTATGTTCTTTTATCAGTTTATTAAAAACCTGTTCGGGCTTGCTGTAAAACACTTCCAGGTCGCTATGGTGCTTACGATAATCATCTTTCAGGGCTTCAATAGCTTCGTAAATAAAAGTTACGCGGGCATCATCTTTATCTTCCAGGTCATCCAGTATCTCTTTATCAAAAATAAAAATGGGCAAAATAGGGTTGCCACTTTTAAGTGCGCGGTAAAGCCCCGCGTTGTCTTCAGTTCGCAGATCGCGGCGGTGCCAGAATATGGTTATCGGCGTATTTTTATCCATAAATTTCTTGTAAGGCAGATGCTATATCGGGGAACTTAAATTTAAAACCGGCATCGCTTATTTTTTGTGCCGATACTTTGGTACTGCCCAAAACAATGCTGCCCATTTGGCCAAACAGCAATTTAATAGCGAATGCAGGCACATTTGGTGCCCACAGCGGGCGGTGCAATTGTTTGGCCATTGCTTTGGTGAGGCCGGCGTTGGTTACAGGTTCAGGCGCTACCATATTGTAAACGCCATTTAGTTTTTCGTTACCGATGCCGAGCAGGTACATGTTCAGCACGTCTTCATGGTGTATCCAGGGCACCCATTGTTTGCCCGTGCCCAATGGTGAACCAATGCCCAGCTTTACCGGCATCGCCAGTTGAGGCAGTGCGCCGCCCTCTTTGGTTAAAACCACACCCGTGCGGAATTTTAAAACCCGCAGGCCCATTGACAAGCCCTCGTCAACGGCCTTTTCCCAATCTATGCAGCAGGTGCCAATAAAATCGTGCGCGGGGGCGCTTTCCTCGCTAAGCAATACATCGCCCCGGTCGCTGTAATAACCAATGCCCGATGCTGATACCACCGAATGCACACGGTGGGCTTTGGATTTCAGCAAGCCATAAACCAAGGCTATAGATTTGGTGCGGCTCTCCACAATTTCGCGTTTGCGTTCTTCGGTCCAACGTTTATCGGCAATGCCGGCGCCTGCCAGGTGTATTATGGTATCAACGCCATCTATACAGTGCTCATCTATCTGCCCTTTATCAACATCCCATAAAAAGGTTTTTACATGCGGGTCTTTCCCCTTGGTGCGGCTAAGATGGTTAACCAAATAACCTTGCGCCAGCAGTGCTTTGGTAAGTTGCCTGCCTAAAAGCCCCGAGCCGCCGGTGATGAGTACGTTTTTATTCATGATATGCTGTGAGAATTAATATCGAACACCGAATTTCGAATGTCCAATTTCGCAGTGTCTTTACTGCATTATTCGATATTTGGCCTTCGATATTCGATATTATCTTTCTTCAAAATTTACTATCCTTTTCGCCATCCCGTTAAATATAAACAGGTGGAACGGCCACATGAGGTACCAATACAAGCGCCCCCATAAGCCGCGCGGCCTAAAGGTAGCAACCTGGCTCAGGAATGTGCCGCCATTGCGTTCAATTATTTTAAATTCGAGCCAGGCCTCGCCGGGTATCTTCATTTCGGCATACAGCAGCAGGCGGCGGTTTATTTTATCGGCCAGCAGCACCCGCCAAAAATCTATCACATCGCCGGCCGAAACGTTGATGTTGCTGGTACGGCCCCTGCGGCTGCCCACGCCACCAAATAGTTTATCTAAAAAGCCGCGGATGCTCCATATCCAGTCCCAATAATACCAACCGCGGTTGCCGCCTATGGCCATGATGTTTTTTAGTACCTCGGCGCTCTCGCGTTTAAAGGGCTGTTTTACTTTATATTCCAGCGTGCCGTTCTGCGGAACCTTTATCTGGTCCATAAAGCCGGATGTGAGGTAGCCGTTGTTCAGTGCATCTTTCCAGCTGCTCACTATGGAGTTTTGCTCTATCTTTTTAAAAGCAAGCGCCAACGCCTCTTCGTAAGGCAAGCAATCGCGCTTTACCACGTTGTCGATGTCGTGGTTCTTCATAATGGTTTCGTTCTTCATGCTATCCACCAGGCTTTGGGCGAGGGAGTAGCTGGTAGAAGTTACAAAGTACAACCAGTACGATGATATTTTAGGCGACAGGAAGGGAATGGTAATAATATAACGTTTCAGTTTACGCACCTTAGCATAGCCGAGCATCATTTGTTTAAAGCTTAGGATATCGGGCCCGCCAATGTCAAAGGTTTTGCCGAATGCTTTGTCATTCAGCAATACACCTTCCAAATAGCCTAATACATCACGTATGGCAATAGGCTGGCAGCGGGTATGCACCCAGCGCGGAACCGTCATGATGGGGAGCTTTTCGGTAAGGTCGCGGATGATCTCGAATGATGAACTGCCCGAGCCTATGATGATGGCTGCGCGCAGTACGGTAACCGGCGCTTTACCTTCTTTCAAAACATCCTCAACGTGCTTGCGCGATAGCAGATGGTCTGATAGATTATCGTCGTTCACTATCCCGCTTAAAAAGATCACTTGCTTACAATCTGTTTTATCGAGCGCTTGCGAAAAGTTGTGTGCCGATAAAGCCT
Organism: Mucilaginibacter pedocola; assembly: GCF_002013915.1. Classification (GTDB taxonomy): domain Bacteria; phylum Bacteroidota; class Bacteroidia; order Sphingobacteriales; family Sphingobacteriaceae; genus Mucilaginibacter; species Mucilaginibacter pedocola. Next base: position 390,002 of record NZ_MBTF01000034.1, on the reverse strand, counting down.
CCAGCGCAGCAAAATCTGCCGATTGCGACATGGAGTGCACCAGGTAATAGGCGGCATCAACATCGGTAGGGATATCTTCTATGCTCTGTTCGCGCAGCAGGTCGCCGGTTATGAGGGTTACTTTATCGCTATAATCGCTTTGCTCGTGGAAACGGCGTTTATCGCGCACCAGGCAAACAACGGTATGCCCTGCCTCCAGCAAAACCGGTATAAGCCGCGTACCAATGTACCCATTTGCACCTGCAAGCAATACTTTCATAAGGCATGCAACAACAAAAAGGGCGGGGTGTTTTAGGGTAGCGCTTTTAGATGTGAAGTATTAATGCATACAGCCTACATATATATGCGCCTTTACAGCAAAAGCACCGGCGGAAGGCTTTAAGGCATTCAAAGCACTATCGGCACTTGTTTTACTTTCATATATACCGGTTACCAAAGCAATGGTTTTCTCCGCCGAGTTTGGTTTGTAAAACTGCATATACTCCAGGCTTAAAGCACTTGATGGGTAGCGCCTGGGGAAATAGTCGCCGGCGTACATATCATCATCTGAATCCTCAGGTAGGGCTATCAGGTCTTTTTTGCTGTTATAACCGCGGTCCATGGTATCAATGGGCGTGTTCAGGGTTTGGTTCAACGCCAACATTTTAGTATGCAGCTCATGGTAGCTAAGCCCGGTGTCGGCAACCACAACATAGTAATCGGCGAAAGCATCAGGGTCATCGATGCCGCTCTCGGTCGAATCTGCCTGTGAGATGGCATTATTATTGGCTCCATTTAAAGTGTTGCTTGCAGTTTTTATTTGCGCAACAGGTGTGATCTTGTTGATCCTTAGTGTGGGTTTAGCAGGTTTGGGGTTACAAGCTATAAAAAGCAAGGCAAAAAACAGAATGGCGGATGTTCTCACTGGTGTAGAAATTACTCAATAAATGTAATAAAATTCCCGCCTAAAAGGAAGGTACAACGAGTGGTTTTGCGCTCAATTAAAAAATATTGAAATTAAATAAACAAAATTAACGTACGTACGTAAAAGCTTTAACATTTACTTATGCTAACACACGATTTTCAACGACTGCTTATTAGTGTTTTCTTTTTGGCCATGACTGCTTTGGTTGCTTACGGTTTTTATTGCAACCGTAAAAGCAAATCGTACATTGGTACGGGCCGTGTTGCCGATATGGAGGCCTGGAATATTAAAGAAACCATGACCTGGATAACCACCTTCGGCCTATCGGTAGTGGCTATAATCAACTATATTTAAGTTTCACAGATTCCACCGATTATTATTGGTGATTTCACAGATTGACTTGATTTCACCGATTTTTTCCCACCGATTATACTGTAACCGCAACGTGTGGTTTGTAGGTGTCGGTTTTTACTTTGGCTTTTAGGTCGTGTAGAATGTTGTAAAGGCCGAAGTTGGTACGGTTTACATAAATGAAATGTTTTACGCCTCGGGCTTGCTTAAACTCGGGCATCTTAGATACCTTCTCTCCAAAGCCAAATAACTCATCAAAAAAGGCTTTCTCCCCAAAATCGAACTCGCTGGTGATGTATGGCTTGGCAAACAGCCCTATCATCTGCTTAAACATGGTATAATAAAACTCTATTTGCGCCGGCGTGTCGTTCGGTAATATCATTTCCAGTTCCCGGAAAGCCTTAATAGTATCCTCCTTGCTATCGAATAAATTGGTCGAGGTGAGCGAGAAGAAGGGGTAATAAAAATCGTCGGGCATCACTTTGATGCAGCCAAAATCTATCACACCCAATTTGCCATCAGGCGTTATCATGAAATTACCGGGATGCGGGTCGGCGTGTACGGCGCGGAGTTCGTGCTGCTGAAAGTTATAAAAATCCCACAGCGCCTGGCCAATGCGATCGCGCAATTCCTGCGAAGGGTTGGTGGCCAAAAACTCGCGCAGGTGTTTACCCTCCAGCCAGTCCATAGTGATAATGCGTTTGCTGCTAAGCTCGGGGTAGTAGTTGGGGAACACTACGTTATTCAGGATAGAGCAAGCTTCTGAAAATTCTATCGAGCGGCGCACCTCCAGTTCGTAATCGGTTTCTTCCAGCAGGCGCTCTTCTACCTCGCGCATGTAAATATCCAGTTCTTTTTCGCTCATGCCCAGCATCCGGAAGGCGAAAGGTTTTATCAGTTTCAGGTCGGATGAAATGGAATCGCCCACGCCGGGGTACTGAATTTTCACCGCCAGTTTTTTGCCCTTTAATTCGGCTTGATGTACCTGGCCTATCGAGGCGGCATTGGTAGAGCGGATGTTGAATTTATCATATATCTGCCCCGGCTCTTTGCCGAAGTATTTTTTAAAAGTTTGCACAATAAGCGGCCCCGAGAGTGGCGGCGCGTTGTATTGCGATTGCGTGAACTTATCTACATAAGCCTGCGGCAGCAGGTTTTTATCCATGCTGAGCATTTGGGCAACCTTTAGGGCGCTGCCTTTCAATTCGCTTAGCGACTGGTAAATATCGCTGGCATTATCCTCGTTCAGTTCTGTTTTATCCAGCTCGGGGTTGAACAGTTTTTTCGAATAATGCTTAATATAATTGCCCCCAATTTTGAAGCCCGTTTTTACAAATTTGGCGCTGCGTTCAACCTTGGTGGTGGGTATGCTGTTTTGCTCTTTGGAGGTATTATCGCTCATAAAATATCAATCAAATAATGCCGATAGCTTTTGCAGGCTAAGCCCTGCATAATCATCTATCACAAGGCTCGCCACTTTAGCAACCGTTTCTGCCGGGTGGGCGGTAGTAATCCCCACAACCTTCATGCCCGCTGCATTGCCGGCTTGTAATCCGGATGTAGAATCTTCAAAAACAAGGCAGTTTTCGGGGCGGGCACCCACGTCATCTGCTGCCTTTAAAAATATCTGCGGGTCGGGTTTGGGCTTGCTTACCCTATCGCCGGTAATAATAACATCAAAATATTGGCGGATGGGCACCACATCAAAAATAAAATTCACGTCGTCCATGTCTGATGATGTGGCTACTGCCATTTTCACGCCCGCATCTTTCAGTTCTGCCAAAAAATTCTCCAATCCGTTTATAGCACGCAGGTAGGGGCGGTACTCCTGCTGGTAAAAGGCTTGTTTTTCGTGGGAGATGGTTTTTATTAGCTCCTCATCCGCATCGGCAAAATACCGCCTCACGGTAACAGGTATGGGTACACCGCTGATGCTGGCCTTATAAGTTTCGCGGCTGAGCTCGGGCAGGTCGTATTTGGCAAACAGCAACTGCCAGGCTTTGTAATGGAAGGGCGTATTATCAACCAAAGTGCCATCCATATCAAAAATAGCGGCGAAATAGGGAGTAGGTGGGGTGGTGCTCAATATGTTTTGTTAAAAGGGTGTTGTGGTGTGCTATAGCGATGGGTTTTAAACCCATCGCTACAAAAAATACGTCATGCTGAACTTGTTTCAGTACCCCATCTCGCATCTCAACATGCTAAGCGGAATTTGCGTGAACGCTACCTGCCGTGTGGGGTGCTGAAATAAATTCGGCATGACGTTTCGGTATTTGGTAGGGCTTCCTTAAAACCCCATCTTCTCCTTCAACCCGCCGTTCTTGGCCAAAAACTTGCCGTATTCGAACAGGTTATCAATAGGCGAGCGCTGAAAGAGGTCGAAGGTTACGTTTACGCCTTTTTCAATGGCTTCATCAGTTTTTTCGAAACCGGCCGAATCATCATTTATCCAAAAGTTGAGCACAAAGCCAAACTGTAACCAAAGGGCGTCTTTATAGCGTTTGCTGAAGAATTTACGGTCGGATAGTTCCTGGGTTTCTATACCTTCGTTCAAAATGCCTTCGGCAAAGCTTTCGAATAATTCTTTTGTTGGCTCCAATACCTTTGGCGTACCCAGTCCGCGGTGTTTTTTTATGCTGTAAACGGCAAAGCTGCGGCTGCTTTTCAGCAGTTCGAAAAAACTGTAGAAAAACGATAGTGCCTTTTCGCGTGCCGAGTATTGCGGCCAAATTTCTTGCGCGCGTATCTCGGTAAGCGTGCGTTCGGTTAAGCCGCTCCACACGCTTTGCTCTACGGCATCAAAGGAGCCAAAGAACTTATAAAATTCTTCTTCGGCCATTTTATTTTTCTTGGCGAAGATGTAAACCGATTTGGGTTGCGCGCCTTCGGTAAGTACAAAGTCTATGTAGGCTTTCTGGATGCTTTCGGTAGTTGCCATAGTAAAAGATGGTTTTGCTGTTAAAGTTACCAATTTATTATAAACGTAAATATCATAAAAGTGTTATAAACCCTGAGCCCAAGCCCCCTAACCCCCTGAAGGGGGAACTATTGCTGCAATTCATGAGTTTATTTATCAAGATGAGACAACCTGACGCACAAAATGATAGTAAATAACTAAAGGCGAATTAATTACTCCGCTAAATTTGTTATAACACCAAAACGCCATCCTATGAAATTATTTGCAAGTATGCTCTTAGTAGTCGCCCTTTTTGTTGGGGCCGCCCGTGCTCAAACCATTAAAGGTACTTACGCCATTAAAAATGTGCAGACCGGGCTGTTATTAAGGATAAAAGATGCCAACACCAAAAACGGTACACCTATAGTATTGTATAACCCGCAGGATTGGAAATGCATGACCTGGGACTTTAAACAGGTGAGCGGTAACACCTATCAACTGCAAAATCTTTTCAGCAATAAAACTATGCAGGCCTTGGGTACCGATGCAGGTGCTATATTTAACGAGCAGCCATTGGAGCAAGGCAAAAGCAGCCAGCAATACGATTTTGAAGCCGTTGGGAAAGATACCTACCTGATAAAGCTAAGCGGCACCAAACAATATATTACCGCACCCGGGCCAGATGCAGACGTGAATGCGCAGGTGGTGTTGGCGCCCAAAAAAGGCGATAAGAGCCAGCAATGGAGTATCTATCAACAATCGCCAACCATGTAGCTATATATTATATAATGTATGTTTGGGCTGGGCCATGCAAAACATTACGTGTTTCAACAAATGTTAGCATGCTGTCATTTATCAGTATGCTTTATTGTTCAAAAAAAAAATATTACCATCTTTGTATTCAATCTAAATAGCTTAGATTGTCTCCCCGATGAGTGATAGGACTATACTGGTTTGGTTTAGGAACGACTTGCGTTTACATGATAACGAGATATTATCTGAAGCCTTGCGCAAGGCCGATAAAGTACTGCCCGTATATGTTTTTGATCCCTATTATTTTACTACCGATGCCAATGGCACCCAAAAAACGGGGAGCTTTCGTGCGCGTTTCCTGGTAGAATCGGTTACTAACCTGCGCGAAAACCTGCAAAAACATGGTGCCGAACTGGTAGTACGTACGGGCGACCCTGCTGAAGTGCTTACCCAATTGGCAGAAGAATACCATGTAAGCGAAGTGTACCATCACCGCGAGGTGGCTCCCGAAGAAACCTCGGTATCTGAAAAGGTAGAGGCGGCTTTGTGGAAGATGAAGCTGAACCTGAAGCATTTCATCGGGCATACCATGTACCACAAAGAGGACCTGCCGTTCCCGATAAAAGATATTCCCGATAGCTTTGTTGCCTTTAAAAAGAAGGTAGAACGTGATAGCAGCGTACGCCAAAGCATTGCCACACCGGGCGAAATACATACGCCCGAAATTATCGATGCCGGCACCATCCCCACTTTAGAGGAGTTGGGCGTGCCCGCACCCATTGACGATTCGCGTGCCACCAACCAATTTAAAGGCGGCGAAACCGAAGGTTTGCACAGGCTGGAACAGTTCTTTGCAAACCAGCAGAATTGCGGGCAAAAAGGGGGGAAGAACGCTACGGCAGTTTCTTCGTGCCTGTCGCCTTGGCTGGCTTTGGGCTGCCTCTCGCCAAGGCAGGTGTATTGGGAAGTGGTGAAACACCGCAGCAGCCTGCCAAATAGTGATGCGCTGATGTTGGAATTGCTTTGGCGCGATTACTTCCGCTTTATGTTTAAAAAGCACGGGCAAAAGTACTTTAGGGCGCAGGGCTTTAACAACGAAGCACCAACCGCCGCTACTAACCAGGATGAACTTTTTGCACAATGGAAAGCCGGCGAAACCGGTGTACCTTATATCGATGCAGCCATGCACGAGCTTAATGCTACAGGTTTCATCAGCAACTACAGCCGCCAGGCAGTTGCCGCTTATTTAACCAAGGAGCTGGAGGTAGACTGGACAAAAGGCGCACTTTACTTTGAAGAGAAGCTGATTGATTATTCGCCTGCAAGCAACTGGGGTAACTGGGCCTTTGTGGCCGGCGTAGGTAACGATACCAAGAGCAACCGTTACTTTAACGCCGCCAAACCCGTTAACCAATTGGATAGCAAGAGCGATTTTATTACTACCTGGCTGCCGGTTTCGGCGTAACAAAACAATAAACGTGCTGTCTATATCGTATAGGCCAGTATATGAACTCCTTCGAGCAATTTACCGTTATTATAGGCTTGCTTGCCGTGCTTGCAGAGGGGCTGGGCTATGTGCGCAATTACCTGCACAAACTGATGCATTAGCGAATGATATTATTGGTTGCAAAGTAGGTTATCCTTTATAGTCAAAAACCAAACTGTCGTCTAACTCATTTCCCATATCGTCTTCAATGTGGGTATATCTTCCTATCATAGACGATTCGTCCCACAAAATTATCTCTACCTCCCAGGAATCTATCTTGGAAACATTGTCGCAAAAAACGGCTTTTGCCTTAAAGTATTTCAATACTACTTCGTCAATGGGTATCGAAATTTCATCTGATAAAAAAGCGTTGTCCTCATCACTTATACATCTGTAGTAGCCTGCAATAGCTCTGTTATAAAGTTCACTCAGCTCGGTATTGCTTACAATGATCATAATTTAAACTAACTTACCTTCAATATGCTTCACCAACGCATCTTCCATCGCCTCTTCTCTCCTGTAAAAATCCTGGTCAAGGTCCTCAAATAAGTCTTCGTTTTCGCTGTACTCCCAGGTTTCCATTACTTCGTTTCGCTCGTTTATGTCGGTTGGTGCCTTACCGCCGGGGAATAGTTTATTTATCTCGCGCAGCATATCCGCGACATCAGTAAAGCCAAGGTATTCCAGGTCGGCAAGGGTTTCGGCATTGTAGTTGGCACCTATGTTGCAGTAGTGAGCCAATATCCCGCCATTGTTGGTGCTGTCTATCAAATAACCAACGGTGAAAAGGGCGCGTTCGTCGCTGCTCAGGGCCTCGAAATTGTTGTAAGCTTTATCGGCAACGGTTTCCCATAATTCGGGAAAATCAAGGCGGGTTTTCTTTTGAGATGTCGGCATATTGATTTAAAGGATAATTTATCCCGAAAACATGAAATTACTTGCAAAGTTATAACATATAATTTGGGGCTTATTGTACTATTATGCTTAATTTTGCAGCGTTTTACTACAATCGTTTCTCATGGATCGCCTGAATTATATTGATAGCGGAAACGCAGCCTACATTGACTCTCTATACGAATCTTATAAACAAGACCCCGAATCGGTAGATTTCGGATGGCAAAAATTTTTTGAAGGCTTTGATTTTGGCCGCGAATCGCAGCCTGCAAAAGCTGGCGCAGCCAAGCCATCGGCAGCCGCAACACCTGATAACCTGCTGAAAGAGATCAATGTGATGAACATGATCAACGGGTACCGTACACGCGGCCACCTGTTCAGCAAAACCAACCCTGTGCGCGAACGCCGCCAGTATTTCCCCGGCCGCGAGCTGGAGACATTCGGCCTTAGCGAAGCGGATATGGATACCACGTTTAACGCCGGTGTGGAAGTTGGCTTAGGCCCTGCAAAACTGCGCGATATTCGCCAGTTGCTGGAAGACACTTACTGCCGCGCCATTGGTGCCGAGTACCGCTACCTGCGCAACCCTATCAAACTAAAATGGTTTGAAGACAGGATGGAGCCGGGCCGCAATACGCCAAAGTTCAATGTGGACGAAAAGAAAATGATGCTCTCGAAACTGAACGAGGCTGTTGTTTTCGAAAACTTCCTGGGTACAAAATTCCTGGGTCAAAAACGTTTCTCTTTAGAAGGTGCCGAGGCTTTGATACCTGCGTTGGATTCGGTTATCAAGCAAGGTTCGGAATTGGGCATACAGGAGTTCATCATTGGTATGGCTCACCGCGGCCGTTTGAACGTGCTTACCAATATTATGGAGAAAACCTACAAAGAGGTATTCTCTGAATTCGAAGGCAAAAACTACGACTCTGAATCACCTTTCGGCGGCGACGTAAAATACCACTTGGGTTTCTCTACAGATGTGAAAACCAAAAACGGTAAGAATGTCCACTTAAGCCTTTGCCCCAACCCATCGCACTTAGAGGCGGTAGACCCGGTTGTAGAAGGTATCACCCGCTCTAAAATTGATTTTAAATACAAAGGCGACCACTCTAAAATTGCCCCTATACTGATACATGGCGATGCTTCTATTGCCGGCCAGGGTATTGTGTACGAGGTATTGCAGATGGAGAAACTGGATGGTTACGAAACCGGTGGTACTATTCACCTGGTGATCAATAACCAGATAGGCTTTACTACTAACTACAGGGATGCCCGTTCGAGCACCTACTGTACCGATGTGGCCAAAACAGTGCTTTCGCCTGTTTTCCACGTAAACGGTGATGATGTTGAGGCCCTTACCTACGTAATAAACCTGGCTATGGAATACCGCCAGGTGTTTAATGAGGACGTGTTTATTGATATACTTTGCTACCGCCGCTACGGCCATAACGAGGCCGATGAGCCAAAGTTCACCCAGCCGGTATTATACAAAGCTATTGATGCACACCCTAACCCGCTGCAGATATACAGCAAAAAGCTGATTGCCGAAGGTTCGGTTGACGAAGCTTTTGTGAAAGCATTGGAGAAAGATTTCCGCGCCGAGCTGCAGCAGATGCTTGATGAAGCAAAAGCTGCCGACCGCTTTACCGATACCATACCGATGTTTGAAGGTGCATGGACAGGTTTGCATTTGGCCAACCATAAAGAATTAATATCGGCTATTGATACTGCAGTGCCTAAAGAGGACATTGTGGCCATTGGCGATCAGATAACTACTCTGCCCAAAGGCAAAGTGTTCTTCAAGAAAATTGAGAAATTGTTTGAAGACCGCAACGCCATGGTAAACAAAACCGGCGTTTTCGACTGGGCAATGGGTGAATTGTTAGCCTACGGTACTTTGCTGAAAGAAGGCGTGCCCGTAAGGTTAAGCGGTGAGGACGTTAAACGCGGTACCTTCTCGCACCGCCACGCCGTATTAACGCTTGCCGATAGCGAGAACGAATACAGCCCGCTGGAAAGCATTAACCCCGACGCAAGGTTGAGTATTTACAACTCCCTGCTATCAGAGTATGGTGTACTGGGTTTTGAGTATGGTTATGCCATGGCAAACCCTAACGCATTAACTATTTGGGAAGCACAATTTGGCGACTTCTTCAACGGTGCGCAGATCATCGTTGACCAGTACATTGCCAGCGCCGAAACAAAATGGCAGCGTGGTAACGGTTTGGTAATGCTATTACCGCACGGTTACGAAGGCCAGGGCCCTGAGCACTCTTCGGCACGTGTTGAGCGCTTTTTAGAGCTTTGCGCCGATGATAACATACAGGTTGCTAACTGTACTACGCCTGCAAACTTCTTCCATATATTAAGGAGGCAGATACACCGCGATTTCCGCAAACCGCTTATCATATTTACGCCTAAGAGCTTGTTAAGAAGCCCTAAATGCGTATCGCCGATAGAGGATTTCACTAACGGTAAATTCCAGGAGCTGATAGACGATAACTACGCCGACCCTAAAAAGGTAAAACGCGTATTGCTTTGCACCGGTAAAATATACTACGATCTGCAAGAGAAACAACAGGCAGACAAGCGAAAGGATGTTGCCATTGTACGTATAGAGCAGTTGTACCCAACACCTATACAGCAGATCATCAAAATAAAAGCGAAATACGAAAAAGCCACCGAGTTTATTTGGGTGCAGGAAGAGCCGGAGAACATGGGCGCATGGCCATACATCTGCCGCAAATTCCATAACGATAAACACTTTAACCTGCAGGTGATATCGCGCCTTGAAGGTAGCAGCACCGCAACAGGTTTTGCTAAGCAGCACGCCGCTCAACAGGCGCACATTGTTGCCAAAGCATTTGATACCCCTGTTGGTAAAACCGTAAAGGCTGCTATCAAAAAAACAGCCGAGAAAATGGCGAATGCGGGTGCTGATTGATGGTTAGAGAATAGAGAATGGTGAGTAGAGAATAGTTCTGTTCACCATTTTTAGCTATCATCCATCTCTTGTCATCAATTACTTAACTACAAGACTACTAACTAAGAAAATATGAGTTTAGAAATAAAAGTTCCGCCGGTTGGCGAATCGATAACCGAAGTAACCTTATCTGCCTGGAAGAAAAAAGACGGCGACCATGTAGAAATGGACGAAGTAATTGCCGAACTGGAGTCGGACAAGGCTACGTTTGAGCTTACCGCCGAAAGAGCCGGGACTTTAACCACTAAAGCTGCTGAAGGCGATACCCTTGCTATTGGCGCTGTGGTTGCAACTATCGACGAAGGTGGCGCTGCCGCTGCTTCTGCGCCGGCCCCTGCTGCCGAAAAAGCACCTGAAGCACCTGTTGCTGCTAAAGAAGAACCTGCTGCACCGGCACCTGCTGCTGCACCTGCCGAAGCTTCATCATCATTAGAAATAAAAGTGCCTACTGTAGGCGAATCGATAACCGAGGTAACCCTTTCGCGCTGGATCAAGAAAGATGGCGATGCCGTTGAAATGGATGAGCCAATTGCTGAACTGGAATCAGACAAAGCAACTTTTGAGTTAACTGCCGAAAAAGCAGGTATATTAAAAACCATAGCTGCTGAAGGCGATACACTTGCCATTGGCGCTGTAGTTTGTACTATAGAAGGCGGCTCATCGGGCGGTGGCAAAGTTGCTGTAACGCCTGCCGTTGCAGATGCCATTAACGAATCGCCGCAAGCGGCTCCATCAAAAGGCACAACTTATGCATCAGGTGTGCCTTCACCTGCTGCAGCTAAAATACTGGCCGAAAAAGGCGTTGAAGCATCATCAGTAAACGGTACCGGTGTTGACGGCCGCATTACCAAAGGCGATGCACTATCTGCACAGAAACCAGCCGCTGCTGCACCTGCTCCGGCTGCTAAACCTGCAGCTGCTCCTGCCGCTTCGGCACCTGCACCTGCTGCCGGTTCACGTACGGACAAACGCGAAAAAATGTCGTCGCTGCGCAAAACCGTTGCAAGGCGTTTAGTTGCTGTGAAAAACGAAACCGCGATGCTGACCACTTTCAACGAGGTGGATATGTCGCCAATTATGGAAGTACGCAGCAAATACAAAGATAAATTTAAAGAGAAACACGGCGTTGGCTTAGGCTTTATGTCGTTCTTCACCAAAGCTGTTACAGAGGCATTGAAAGAATGGCCTGCTGTTAACGCCCGTATAGAAGGCGAAGAGATTGTTTACAGCAACTTTGCTGATATCTCTATCGCGGTTTCTGCACCAAAAGGTTTGGTGGTTCCGGTTATTCGCAATGCTGAAAGCATGAGCTTGGCAGAGATCGAGAAAGCCATTGTGGTTTTAGCCGGCAAAGCCCGCGAAAGCAAACTAACTATCGACGAAATGACCGGTGGTACTTTCACCATTACCAATGGTGGTGTATTCGGTTCTATGATGTCTACGCCGATCATCAATTCGCCACAGAGCGCGATATTAGGTATGCACAACATCATTGAGCGCCCTGTAGCCGTAAACGGTCAGGTGGTTATCCGCCCTATGATGTACCTCGCCCTATCGTACGATCACCGCATCATCGATGGTCGCGAATCGGTAAGCTTCCTGGTAAGAGTTAAGCAACTGTTGGAAGACCCAACAAGATTGTTGTTAGGTGTGTAATTACCATGAGCAGATTTGACAACTTTTTAAATTTGTCAAATCTTAGAAATACGAAGCCCGGTGAAAGCCGGGCTTTTTTTTATTCATGATTCTTAATAAACTAAATTATATAAACAAATTTGTTTATATTTGAATATGACAGGGTTGATAGAAAAGTATAAAGGCATTCACCCGGGGCTGATATTGGAACGGGAATTAAAAAAGCGGAAGATGAGGAAAGGGCCGTTCGCACTTTCGTTACAGGAGTATCCGCAAACGTTGACCGAGATAACCAAAGGCCGCAGAGGTTTAACTCCCGCATTGTCGCTAAAAATCGATGAGGCATTAGGTTTACAAGAGGGAACGATGTTGGTGCTTCAGGCTTATTATGAAATTAAGCGGGAAAAGGAAAAAACTGCATCATCGAATCATCCGGATTTGACGATATTAAGACGCATCCTTTTTTGGGATACCGCAATTGAGAAAATAGACTGGCATAAGCATCAGCGTGCTGTAATTAAGCGTGTTTTCGAGCGCGGGAATGAGGAAGAACGGGCGGAGATCATTCGTTTTTACGGAGAAGAAGGCGTTGCTGCGGTTATCGGTAACGCAGAGAATAAGAGGATCCCGATCATGAATCACCTTGCTAAATGATATGCTTTTCTGGAATACTGTAACAAATACTCTAAAATGCACGCTCATTCAGTTAATGGGTTCTGCCGAGTTGAAGGACTTTAGATTGATAGGTGGCACTGCACTCAGTTTACAATTGGGGCACCGAATGTCGGTTGATATCGACCTTTTTACAGATAGTGCTTATGGAACCATCGACTTTGAATTGATCGAGCGGTTTTTAAAAACGAATTTCCCTTATGCGAATGGAGATTTCGGAGGGAACGCCGGGCTGGGCAGATCTTATCTGGTTGGAGATAATTCGTCTTCAGTAGTAAAAGTAGACATTTACTATGCTATGGATCCATTTTTCCAGCCGGTAAAAATGGATGAGAATATACGCATGGCAACTATAGAAGAAATAATTGCCATGAAAATAGATGTAATACAACGCGTTGGCAGGAAGAAAGATTTTTGGGATCTGCACGAAGTTTTAGGCAGGTATACTATCAAGGATATGATAGCACTCCACCGAAAGAGGTATGAGTGGACGCATGACGAAAAACTTATTCGTGAAAACTTAACCAATTTCGATGAAGCTGATAATGAGTTCGACCCCATATGCCTTCAGCATAAAGAATGGGTATTCATCAAAGAAGATATTAAGGAGGCTGTTGCTAAGTCTTCTTAAGTTAAATTGCTGACGGAGTTTACCATCTCTCTAATCATCTCATTAAAATTCTCTACGGCTAAGGGATTGGCGTAGTAGTCATCCCGCCGCGCTTCAATGATTTGAGACTGCGAATCGTTAAGTTCTATTTCTTCGTCTTCCATATTTGCTAACCAAAAGTTCCCCCTTCAGGGGGTTAGGGGGCTTCCTCACACCAACTTCCTCATCCCCATAATATACCCAATATGCAAGCCCTCGTGGAAAGGCAAAAAGGCAATGGCATCTTCTATGCTGGCTATTTGTACGCCGTAGCGGGTGGTCCATGCGGGGTAATTGGTAAATATGCCGGCCTGGTAATCTTGCTCTAATTGAACAAGGGTGTTCTCTAAAAGCGACTTTATCTCATCGAATTGTTCCTGTCCAATGTAGCCTTCGGGTTTGCTGTCGGGTTTGTAGGCATTGAAGAAGCTGTCGCTTACGTGCACTGGCAGGCCTGCACGTTTGTAGCAAACACCTTGCTGGGCGGCTACCATATGGCCAAGGTTCCATAAAATGTTATTGTTGAACCCGGCGGGGATGGTATTCAATTGATCGAGGCTGAAGGCTTGCAGCGTTTCCAGTATCTTCATACGGGGCTGGCGCATTATGTCTATCTGTTTGGCTATCATAATTCAAATATTCGATTTTTTAAATGAATACTACAGGTGTTTCACTAAAATAATGGCGCATTGGGCTAACGGCATTTATTTTACCTTTGCAGCATAATTTGTTCCATGGCCAATACTGCAACCCATCCCGCACAAAGCAATAAACCCATTTGGTATTTCATTGCCTGCTGGACGGCCCTGAACCTGCTGCAGGCCTATGTGCTGGAAATACATGGCGACGAAGCCTATTATTGGCTCTATGCCCAAAAGCCCGACTGGGGGTATTTTTATCACCCGCCCATGATGGCGGTATTCATTAAAATTGGCTACACGCTTTTCCACAACGAGTTTGGCGCAAGGCTGGTAGCTGTGCTTACCAATAGCCTGGCGCTTTACCTGCTATGGCTCATCGTAAAAAAATATGCCGTAACGGCCAAATGGTTTATCCTGCTGGTATCCTGTGTGCTGATCATCCATGTTTACGGCTTTACCACCACGCCTGATGCACCGCTGTTTTTCTTTGCGGTGCTGTTTTACTACCTCTATCAAAAATATACAGAGGAAGATAGTTGGCTTACCGCCTTGCTGATAGGCATAGTGGTTGCCTGCTTGCTTTACAGCAAATACCATGGGGTGCTGCTGGTGGGCTTCACGGTGTTATCAAACTTGAAATTATTTAAGCGTCCATCATTTTACCTTGCGATAGTGGTGGGTTTAATATGTTTTACGCCGCACATTTTATGGCAGGCCGCGCGCAATTTCCCGGCGGTAAATTACCAGTTGTTCGAGCGCTCATCCGACAAAACGTATAACATCTCGCTTACCACCGAATACCTTGGCGGGCAGCTGTTATTGGGAGGTATATTGCTCAGCTGGTTTCTGTTCTACAAAGCGTTCCGCACAAAGGCTACAGATACTTTTACCCGTGCATTGATATTTAACGCCATTGGTACCTTCGGCTTTTTTTGCGTAAACACTTTTTTTGCCAATGTTCAGCCACATTATACACTTATTGGCTTTATCCCGCTGGTTACTTTGGCGCTCATCAATTTGCAACGGAATAACTACCATCCTAAATGGCTGTTCAGCCTCACTATTGTCAACATTGCGCTTATTTTGGTTCTGCGGATATCGCTGGTGGCGGGCTTCCCCTTTGTGAAGAAAATTATCGCCCTGCGTACTTATTTCGGTTTCCGCGAATGGGCGGCAAAGGTGCATGAGAAGGCAGGCGATGCATGGATGGTAATGGACGATGGTTTCCAAAACCCCTCTAAATACGATTTTTATAACCATACGCTAAAAGGCTTTGCTTACGATTCGCGGTACTACGGGCGCACCATGTTCGATATTTGGCCCATGGAAGATAGCTTGCAGCATAAGCGTATTTATGTTGTATCAGCCGGTCCGCTGGATGGTTATAAAAACGATACCATAAAAACCAAGGATGCCGGCGCCTGGTACGGCGTTTGGGTAGACGATGCGCGCACTTACCAAAAAATAGCCATTGATACCAAAACGCAGCAGGTTAAGCTACATCCCGGCCAGAAAGTGGAATTTGACTTGCAGATAACCAACCCTTACGGGCACGATGTTAATTTTACCAACTTGGGCTACAAGCACCCGGTTTACCTGGAAAGCTGCTTTTTTACCGGGCCAACAGATATTGCGGATGTGCAGCCCGCCGGTGCCGATTTTAACAATATCAGCCTGAAGCCGGGCGCAACAGCGGCATATCATACCTCGGTAGTAGCACCCAAAGAGAAGCGCACGTATTACCTGATGTTCTCGATACGTACCGAGCCTTTTCGCGGCAGCAAGAACAGCCGCCTGATAAAATTTATAGTGGAATAATAATTTGATACCATGCACAAAAAGATATACCTGTTTTTAGTTACTGTTTTAATTGCCCGCGCCGCTGCCGCCCAAACGGTAGATATACATTTTAACGGCTCGGTGTTTTTTGATAACAGGGAGTATAAAGAATCGCTGATACGCTCGCGCACCTACTCGGGCACGCGCTTGGCTTTAGACGTTGGGCTGAATTTGGATAGCGCCAACCGCTTTGTATTTGGTGCCAACGGCTTGCACGAGTTTGGTGCCAAACCATATTTTTTAAAGGTGAACCCGGTAGCCTACTTCGAGCATAATGGCAAAAACTGGTTGTTCAATGCCGGTATGTTCCCGCGCGAAGGTTTGCTTACCGATTATCCGCGTGCCTTGTTGAACGATACGTTGCGGTACTTCCGCCCCAATGTAGAAGGTTTATACGCCCAATACCATGTGGGCAATTTTAAACAAGCCGTTTGGATAGATTGGACAAGCCGCCAAACCGATACCGAACGCGAGCAGTTCCTGTTTGGCTTTTCGGGCAAGTACCAGCCCTTTAAAAAAGGCCCGCTTTACGTTGCCGATTATTTCTTTTTACTGCACGATGCCGGCCCCGCCATCCCCATTCCTGATGACCACATACGCGATAACGGCGCCATACAGTTAAAATTGGGTGCGAACTTTAGCCATAGAACCTTCCTCGATTCATTAAATATCGAAGCAGGTGGCATGATGTCGTTCGAGCGGGAACGTAATGTATCGGGTTTTAAAAAACCTGCCGGCTTTGTTGCCAATGCCTTCTTAAGTTACAAACGCTTTGCCCTGTACGATGAGTTTTACAAAGGCGACGGGCATGCCGTGGCTTACGGCGATGCTTATTACCAATACAAAACCTACAACAGGCTGGATATTATTTACACGCCATTTTTATACAAAGGCCTAACCGGTCAGTTTATTTTGAGCTTCCACCAAACGCCGTTTAGCAGCGGTAGTAACCAGGAAGCCTTCAGGTTATCATTCGACCTGGGCAGGAAACGAATAGCGAAATTTAAGGAGTAACAAACCCAACATATGTTGTAGATTATAGTTATATTTGTTAGAGGCTATTAATTTTAACTTCCCATGAGCGATAAAGAAATAAAGTCTGTGGCTCTTTCGATTCGAAAGAATGGGAAGGAGATTGCCAGAGATAAATCTAAGACAACAGCTTTCCTAAAGAAACTCGGTATTTTAACTAAAGCCGGCAACGTTTCAAACGCATACAAGGAGATATGTATTCCGATAGGTCAGGATTAGTACTTGGCTTTCATGGATGCGACATCGAGCTGCGGGATAAAGTAATATTAGGTCAGGAACAACTAAGAAAAAGCACCAATTCATACGATTGGCTCGGGCATGGCATATACTTTTGGGAGAATAGTCCCGCAAGGGCTCTCGACTTTGCCGAAGAACTACAACGGAATTCTAAAAAGCGCACCCAGAAGATAAGTACTCCTGCGGTACTTGGCGCAGTGATCGATCTAAAGCATTGCCTCGACCTTACTGAGTTTTCAAATCTGCAAATTCTAAAAAGTGGGTATGAAACACTAAAAGATCTTTTGGAAACAGAAGGCTTACAACTACCTGAAAATTTAAAAATTGGAAAATCGAACGAGTTGCTGATGCGACATTTAGATTGCGCAGTAATTGAAACTATCCATAATAATAACGAACCATCAAATCGTTATGATTCCGTAAGAGGCATGTTTACTGAAGGTGAATTTCCTTACCCAAATGCAGGTTTCAAAGAAAAGAATCACGTTCAAATATGCATAAGAAACCCCAATTGCATAAAAGGATTCTTTCTGCCACGGTTTAATGTCAAATTTTAAGACCTTGCCTTATTTACACAAAGTTGCGCGGCTTTAAAATTTAAGGATCAATTAACATCTAAAATGTTATTTTTGATGGCGTAAGCCAACAACAAGCTGTGCCCCCCACGCTTAGGCTTAACCATTAACCATGCGTACTGGCTGCGCGTACCCGCTATTTTATGAAGAAGAAATTATTACAGCTTTCGCTGCTTTTTACGCTTTTGGCGCCCTGTAAGCTATTGGCGCAGGATAACCAATTTTCGGGCTGGGCCGCCCTGTTCCATACACAAAGGTTTTCGCAGCACTGGGGCATGTCCTTCGACGGGCAGTTTCGCTCTGCCGACCAGTTCGATTACTTACGGAATATATTACTGCGCCCATCAGTAAACTATTACTTCGCCAATAATAAAATAGGCGCATTAGGTTATGCTTATGTAACCGCAAACGGGCGCACGGGAACGGGTGCCCATACCTTCCGCTCCGAGAGCCGAATTTGGGAGCAATTTATCTACAACCATAAAATAAGCCGTAACGCAACTTTGCAGCACCGCCTAAGGTTAGAACAGCGCTTTCTTGGCAATACATCAGCAACCGCCAACGATAGTTATTTCGCCCAGCGCTTCCGTTATTTTGCCCGTGCGGTTATCCCTTTCAAAAGCGATTCGGTATTTACCAAAGGCCCGTTCTTTGCTTTGCAGAATGAAGTTTTCCTGAACGTGCAGAACAAGAACAAAGTAAACAAACACTTCTTCGACCAAAATCGTGCTTATGGCGCCATCGGTTTCCGTTTCAGCAAAAAGTTCGATGCCGAGGTGGGGTATCTTAACCAATACACCAAACAGGCCACTGCTTACACTGTAAACCATGTGGTGCAAACTGCGTTTTATACAAGGTTTTAGGCGCTTTTCTTAGCTGAATAGCTATGCCGTCCTCCATCACATTAATGTGACGGCAATGAAGTTGGGGTACTCATTATCCATGCAACCAGCAAGCGCCCCACTTTCATTGCCGTCGGTTTTAACCGACGGCTGAGCAATGCATGCCGAAATATTTCGCTTCCGCGTGCGTTTGTATTTAGCGTTTCACAACGAAACCACTACCTTAGCGTATGCCTCAGTTAAACACCAACCAACACGTACGCCAATTGGCCAATCTGGAGCTGCTTGCCCGGCAGGTTGTTGAAGGTTTTATTACGGGGCTGCATCAAAGCCCTTTCCATGGCTTTTCTGTTGAGTTTGCTGAGCATAGGTTGTATAACAGCGGCGAATCGGTAAAAAATATCGATTGGAAACTGCTTGCCCGTACCGATAAATTGTTCGTAAAACAGTTCGAAGAAGAAACCAACCTGCGTTGTTATTTACTGCTGGATACCTCCTCATCCATGAATTTCCCGGCAGAGGGCACCAGCAAGCTGCAATTCTCGGTTTATGCCATTGCCTCGCTGATGTACCTGTTCAAGAAACAACGCGATGCCTTCGGGCTTTGCCTGTTCTCTGAAAAAATGGACTGGATGAGCCCGGCGCGCTCTACATCGGCGCACCTTTTTTATTTGTATGCCCAGTTAGAGAAGGCCTACAACAACCCTAAAGCCAATACCGCCACCAATATTTCTGCTGTGCTCCATCACTTGGCGGGCGAGATACACCAGCGCTCAATGGTTATCATCTTTAGCGATATGCTGGAGAATAGCCTCAACCCGCAAAAAACTAAGGACCTGTTCGCTGCCATACAGCACCTTAAATACAAAAAGCACGAGGTGGTGATTTTCAACGTTACCAGCAAACAAAAAGAGCTCGATTTCGACTTTGATAACCGCCCGCACCATTTTGTGGATATAGAAACGGGCGAAGAGGTGCGCGTGCATCCCAATAAAATCCGCGATAGCTATATAGCCTCTATTAAAGAATACCGCCATCAACTGGAACTTAAATGCGCCCAGTACCACATTGATATTGTGGATGCCGACATTGAGCAGGGCTACACCAATATCCTGAACGAATACCTCATCAAACGCAACCGAATGCTTTAACGGCTGATAGTTTCAGATTTGTTAAACAATTCCATGTCTCAACGCTTTTACTAAAAGTTTTAACGCGCAATAGCCTTAGCGCGGTCATTTGTTAATGAAATATCACTTAACGGTGATAATTGAAATTAAACAGATCAATTAAGTACGAATTGCGTTTTTCAATTAAACTATTTTTTAGATGAGACTTTCCATAGAAAGAAAACCAGTAAGAGTAAATCCGGATCCGAAACGTGTTATAGCAAGATTCTTTTTCAACGGTAACGACCGCGCTAAGGAAGTTTTACAACGGGTGATGAACATCAGCGAGGATGTTGCCTTTGGCATTGTGTCGCCGTTGTTGCAGGAGTATTCTAAACGCCACCGTAATATTACCCGCGTTTTAAACCGCCATTGCAGCAAACTGAAACCCTTATTTGAGGAACTGGGGATAGATTTTGATGCGCTTACCGTATACCGCAAACTACTTATCGGTTCGTACTTTACGCACGAGTATTCTATCGAGTCGGCAGCATTCTTTAACCCATCTATTGTGGAAGACCCCGACCAAACCGAACTGGAAGACGGGCAGCGCCGTGTAATCATCAGCTTCAGGGCAGTGGGTGAGGGGCACATCTCTTCCATTACCTTCCGCCGCGCCATGATAGATAAGGCCAACAACATTACCGTATTGCCGGCAGGTAGTTATATAGATGAGGCGGAGATAGTGCGTAATGCCGTTTACAACAAGAAACTCTTCTTTGATAAGGCTGCCATCACCCAGATCAATATCGATATCCTGAACGAACTGGAAGCCAAACTCGATCATCATTTCGAATACTCTACCCTGCGCCGCATCATTCTTGATTCGCAGAAGTTGCAGGAGAGCGATATGAAACGTCTGGAATACGACAAGGTACTCTGGTTGGCAGATTCGTACTACGAGATCGTATTTTCGCTGGATACTGATATTTCCGACCGCGTTATCTTCCCCATATCTGAATACGAGCGTAAGGGTATCGAAGATGCGCGCTTTGTGAAGTTCGTGAATGATGACGGTACTTCGGTTTATTATGCCACCTACACGGCTTACGATGGTGCGCTCATCATGCCCAAGCTGCTCCAAACCACGGATTTTTATAACTTTAAGATAATGCCGCTTTATGGTGCCGGTGCGCAAAACAAAAACCTGGCACTATTCCCGCGTAAGGTGAATGGTAAATACATGATGATAAGCCGCATAGATGGTTGCAACAACTACATCATGTACTCGGATAAGATAAACATTTGGGAGAAACCCGTATTACTGCAAAAACCTACGTTTACCTGGGAGTTTGTGCAGATAGGCAACTGCGGTTCGCCGATAGAAACACCCGAAGGCTGGCTGGTGATCACCCACGGCGTTGGCCCTATGCGCCGCTATGTGCTTGGAGCAAGCCTGCTGAAACTGGATGATCCCGCTGTAGAGATAGGCCGCCTGAAAGAACCTTTATTAATCCCAAACAGCGATGAGCGCGAGGGTTACGTACCTAACGTGTTATACTCTTGCGGGGCTATCATTCATAACAATAAACTCATAGTACCTTACGGTGTGTCGGATTCGTCAACGGCGTTTGCGGAGGTGGATCTGGATGAGCTTTTAAATAAACTGAAGGCTGATGGGGTGGAATAACCGTTGGCGCTATTTAACCGCAAAGTTCGCAAAGGATTTGCGAGGTGGTTAGCGCAAAGAAGCGCAGAGCCTTGCAAATTGGTTAATAAGTTTTCACGCAAAGATTCTGTGTTGATTACCAAATGATTTTTTACTTTTGCTATTCAAGGCGGCATCAAGCCAGCCTCATTAGGGCAGCCCATTTACTTGTGGCTGCTCTAACTATTTTGGTTCTCTTCTATTTGCTTTTTTATATATCCCTTTCGTCACCGCAGGGTCTCCTGATAAGGGACCCTGCGGAAGCGGATGTTTTTTTATTGACGAAATGCCATTCAGATGGATAAGCTCAGTAGGCGGCCGTGCGTTTGTCTCGTTCCATCGCAGGGTCCCTTATCAGGAGACCCTGCGAGAACATTAAAGAAAAGTTTTGCCTTCTAATAAGCATACAAAGCTCTGCGTTTCTTTGCGTTTTTTCTTTGCGCCCTTTGCGGTTAATTCACTACCATGCTAAGCTCTATAGCTTTCGGTCCCAATGGTACCACATAAGCCCCTCGTTCCATCGCCACTTTCAATTTAACCAGTTTGCCTTTTATCGTTTTCTCTATCCGTAAAAATGCTTTCGAGGTAGATGCATCCGCCGCATTTAAAGTAATAGTTACTTTGCCTGTTGCTGGATTATAAGCAACCGTTTTAAAGATACCGGCATCTAATGTTAGCCATAAACCGGCAGGCGCAATAAATACCCGTTGTGCCGATGCTGTAGTTACCTGCACTTTCACAATACCTTTTTCTACAGACAAATCCCCGCCGAAGGCCAGCCAGCCCATGTTTTTATCATGCGTAATGTAGGTTGCCGAGTTTACCGCATAGCCAAAAAAGTTCGGCCCGTAATCGCCGGATAGGCCATCTATTTTTAAGGTGGACGGGTAGGAGTGGAATGCCGCCGGGCCAAAGCCATCCTGCGTGATGTTAGATACCGAACCCAGTAAACCGCCGTAGCCTACGCGCAGCAGGTAAAGGTCGGTGGGGTGGCTGCGGTATTCGGTTAGTACCGGTATGGCATTTAAGCCCGAGCCATAATGGTGCAGTTGCCGCTCAATGCGCGATAATTTACCACCGTACAGAAAGTCCCAGTAACGCCTTGCCGAGCCGTTATAGCCCCAATGTGGCACCGTGGGCATGTAACCCAATATGGCATTAATGGTAACCGAAGCTTTATCGTTATACCCAAAGTAACTCGACCACGCGTACACTTCTTCCTGCCCTGTGCTATCCCAAGGCATTTCGCTGCCGAAAGGGTATTGCAAAGTATCCCAATGTTGGGCGCGTTTGCGCATTTCGGTTTCTAATAGCGCTGCTTTGTCGCTCCAACCTTCGGCTTTCAAGTCCATAAGTAACAAGAAGAATACTGTGCCTTCCATCTGCCCGAATTGTGCGTAGTAAGGTGCTTGTTTTACCATGGCCATGGCGGTTTCGTAGCTGTTATTGAGGTAGAACTGCCAGTCGTTTTGTGTTACCAGCCCGGTGTAATTGCGCGCGAGGCGGTACATTACCCAATGCGCCGCGGTTACGTGCGGGTAGTTATATGAGCGCCCTACATCGTTGGCATCTTTATGGCTCCATGCGGCCCAGGTCTTCCAGTTAAGGCTGTCGCTATAAATGCCTTTGGGTATCGAATCGGGCTGGTAGTAAAACACACTTTTCTTTACCCCGTATTTTTGTGGCCCATCGGCATGTTGTATGTTGCCAAACAGGGTGTGATCCACAAATTGCTGCAGTTTGGCTATTTCGGCTTTGTCGGGTTGCACCAATTGTTTAATCATGGCACCCAGCCAACTGCCTGCCCCGCCCTCGTCGCTAAGCCCGGCTATCCATACGCGGCTATCTTGGGTTACCTGTTGTTTCTTATCGTAATCGTAAGTTATAACCGATGGGTTGCGGTGGAAGGTGTCCGGTTTATCGAACCATTGCTGGTTAGTGAGGAAATGCCCGAAGTCCTTCACCAGCTCGCGTTCGGGTTTTATTACTTTGTAGCTAATAGTTTGGCAAAGCCCGTCGGCATAAGTGATGGTTAGCCTGGCGCGGCCCCATTGCAAGCCTTTCACCCTGTAGGCCTGCAGTTTTTTATCTTCTGCCAAACCCGGGGTAATGCTGAGCGCACCTGCAGGTTCTACCTGTATCGACTTTACCTTGCTACCATAGTTCAAAAACAATTGCGCATTGGTACCTTGCGGCAATACATATCCCGGTATACCAACGGCAACAGGGCGGTGTTGCTCAATTAGTTTCTGTTCGATGCCCCTGATAGTGGGCGATAATACAAATTGCAGGCCATACTCTACCGTTTGGCCGGGCTGTACTACCGCTGAGGTGGGCTTGTTCCAGGGTTCGGCTTTTTTCCATTCATTTTCAGCGTAGGCCTTGCTGTGTATCATCCACTCATGAAAGCCTTCAAAATCGATGCCTTTAGGCGTTGGGTCGTTCAGCAGTGGGTTGTAAGCCTCAAATGGCGAATGTCCGTAAGGCAGCACCAATAAGGCAGGTCCTTTGCCACTCAGGCGGGTAGCTTGCAGGTAACCGGCATCGCGGCCGATGTAGGGGTCGTAAAACACGTTGCGGGCATGTGCCTGTTCCAGTTCTTCGCCCTGTAAAATATTATTGAAGATCAAAGGGATACCCAGCGAGCCAATTTCCACAGCTTTAGTGCCGGTGTTGGTCAACCTGAAAAGTAATACCAGATTGCCGTTCACCTGTTTCCAATAGCGTTGTACTTTTAGCGGGATATTTGCGGGAAAGGTAGGCGCGAGGTCGGCAGCGGCTAAAACGCCGGTTTCGGTACTTTTAAGCGTGGTTACGTCTGCACGGTTTGCGGCGCTGCTATAGCTCACCCAAGCAGTATCGCTGGCGGTTTTAAGTCGCAGGTTAATATCGCCTAAGTGGTAAAGCCCGTTGCCGCTGCGTTGCGCCAAACGTGCGCCGGGGGTGTAATCAAAGTCTTTTTCAGTAATAGGCTCCAACACAGCTACCGTTTGCGATGCTTTTACCAATTTTAGCCGAAAGGCCGGTGTGTTAAAGCTGGAATAGCCTTGCTCTAAATGCAGTGTAGATGGTTTTTTCTCCAGGTTTTTCCATGGGTCTTGCGCGAATGCCTGCTGTACGGAAAGTATCGCAACCAAAAAGTATAGGAGGAAGCTAAAACGGAAAAAGTAGGGGAAACGCATATTACATTAAGCTGGTTTGTGTAATGTAAATGTAGTTGATAAATAAGAGGGGAGTAATAGGAATTTCCCTGATTATGGCAGAATATTACCTGGATATTTGTTGTTAAGCTATATCGATGGGGTAAATTTTACCTTGCCTATCATCTATTTCCCATACTTCCTTATTTTCTTGATAACATACCGTTCAAAAATACCGATGGCCCTTTCTCTTGCATCGCCTTTTTGTTTTAGCTGCACGTAATTATTCAGGCTGAGTAGTTTAATTTCTGAACGTGCATTGTCGCCAGAGATATTGATCTTCGAAAACATGGTGCGCAGGCGGATGGTGTCGGCATCTTTCAATTGTTCATAGTCGAGTATCTGCGCCAGCGTATCTTTCTTTTTGCTGAAGGTAATGGTGTAGTAAAAAATATTGGCCTTACTGTCAAAATCTAAGCGGGCGGTATCGGGCTGCATCACCCCTGAAACTATGTTTCGGTTGAAAGTGTAGGTTTGCATATCCTTCACATAGTCCAGTTGCAGGGCATTAATGCGTGACACTAATTCGCGTTTGGAGAAATTGAAGCTATAAGTTTTGTTGATGTTAGCGAAAGTGGTGTATTTGCCCTTTGGCATGCTGGTGGCCACAAAAGCAAAGGCTGCTGTTACCATAATGGCATGCGTTAGCATAGGCTTTAATTGGTAAGTACTGCTTTGGTGGAAAGCATAATATGAAACTGGTAAAACCAATAACGCCCAACAGTCGCTCAAGTCTACAACGCGGTTAACGGGGATGCCGATACCATTAATGCTATCAATCAGCGGTTGCGCCAGCGGTGATTTCCAAAGTATAAATACCAATGCTGTCCCGATGTAAATTCCATGTTTTCCCCTAAGCCAAAACGTGCTCAAAAAGAAAGGCAGCGCAAACAAGCCCGCAATGTCCGACAGTTTGCCCGTTAATGCGTTATGAAAGGCATACTTAAAATACCAGTCGTTCAGCAGCAGGGTAATTACCGCGGCCACAAAAAACGGGTTGGCTAATTTTTGCTTGTTGTGCATGGGTTTATACAAAGCAAGTTACAAAATATCGGCTATAAATAAACAAACAGGTTGTGTATGAATTACCGAACAAAAGCTGAAACGCAAATTTTCGCTGTGCTGTATTTAAGGCATTTAACTTTTTTATTCGGGTGCGGAGAGGGGGCTTGTTACAGGAATATTAATGTGGGTTCAAGTTTTTTAATGTTTAATTAAGCATAGGCTGTTATTACACGTAAATGACTGATAAACACCCTCGAACATGCGCCATGGCATACCCCTTGCAATACGCTGTTTAAATGCTTGATACAAAGCCCCCGTTTACATTTAATACCCTACACCATGGACCATTACAGAGAAATAAAGAATAACCTTACCTGGCATAACGAAGGTAAGTTTGAGGTAGAGTTGACCAACGGCGTGATCACCCGCCTCAATTTTTGGGAACCCGGCAAAGGCCCCGAGGATGAGGGCAAATGCCTTACTTCTACCAACTATAAATACCTGCAAGCGGTACATTCTGCCCTTGGCGACCTGTTCACCTTTATCGACGAAGAGAACAAACGCCTTGGCTATAGCTATGCCCGCCCTATGGAGCCCGGCAGCTATAACGAAGAGGTAGTGCAAACTCCCTATAAACCTGCCGCAGAAGCTAAGTTACGCCCGGTGCTGAACTACGATAGCAACCCTGAGTTGAGCGATATTTCGGTAGGCGAGGGGTTGAGGGATATTGGGTAGTGTGTGGAGGGTGGTGAGTGGTTTACATTGCGCCATTTTCCGCTGCCGCGAGTTTTCAACTCGTGGTGCGCACAAGGTCAGCTTTCAGCTGACGGAAGCTGGAAGCTTCCACCATGCCGGCCACGAGATACGCTTTCGCTGATCTCGCGGCAGCGGGTTCTTATTTATGCCAATATCTGCTCATACAGCTTCAAATAATCTTCAGCCATTTTCTCTGCGGAGAATTGTGAGCTTGCCCAATCGCGGCAGCGTTGGCGGCTAATGTTGCCTAATTGCGTTACGGTATCTGCGGCTTCTTCAACGGTGTTTACCAGAAAGCCTGTGCGCTCATGCTGTATCAGTTCGGGCATTGAGCCTTTGTTGAAGGCTATTACCGGCGTGCCGCAAAGCATGGCCTCGGCTACGCTCATGCCAAAGGGCTCGGCGAAGTTTATGGGGTGCAGTAGGGCAGCGGCTCTGCCTAAAAGTTCGTTACGTTTTTCGGGGCCGGCGTGACCGATGTACTGTATCTGCTCGTCCAAAAAGGGCTCTACTTTTTCGCGCCAGTAGTTCTCATCTTGTATAATGCCGGCTATCAGTAGTTTCTTATTCGCTTTTTTTGCTATCTGTATCGCTTCGGCGCAGCCCTTATCGTGGTGGATGCGGCCGAAGTACAGCAGGTAATCTTCGGGCGTTTCAGTAAAGGCGAAGTCTGCCGTATTTAAACCATTATAAACGGTGGAAATGTATTCCAACTCGGCGCTGCGGTCGGCATTGCTGATAGATACGTAGTGCCCCCGCGAATTGTATTTCTTATAAACGGGAATGATACGCGGCGACGAAAAACCGTGGATGGTTGTGATCACCGGCGTTTTTATCAAGCCCGAATAAGTAAGCGGCAGAAAATCGAAGTTGTTGTGGATGATGTCGAACTCATCCGCCCGCTCCATCAGGTTGCTGATGTGAAGGCACTCTAATACCTTTGCATCCTGCGTGCGGTCTTCCTCATACCCATGTTCGCAAATGGCTTCCAGCTTGCCTGCGGTGATAGAATCACCCGTGGCAAATAGCGTAACATCTACGCCCAGTTTTATTAAACCTTCGGCAATATTTGATGCTACCTGCTCCCACGGTCCGTAGTGCCTGGGCGGTGTGCGCCAGGCAACGGGTGCTAATATGGCGGCCTTCACGTTAGCAGATCTTTACGTGTTCGCCAACTTTGTTGTATTCGTATTCCAGCTCAAAGGCCTTCAGTACGGTAAGGTGCGATATCAGGTATGCAAGCGTACTTTCGGCGCCCTGGTTGCGGTTAATGCCGGTTGGCAGCAAGCCGTCGCAGCAGCCTTTGGTCTCGTGGTCGTACAAAGGCGCGCGAAGTGTATTCTCGCCCAGGAACCATTTGTAACTGAGGAACATTTTCTCGATATATTGCGGCTTGCGGAATATCTGGTAGGCCTGGAAGTGCATCAGCACCATGGCCATTGTTTCGATGGCCTGTTGATCGTAAACCGGGAACTTGCCGCCACGGTAATACCAGCCATCGTTACCCACAGGGCTTAAGTAACCGTTAGATAGGGTGAGTTTATCCAGGAAGCCCATGGTAGTTAATGCTATTTTCCTAACCTTCTCGTCGCCGGTTATTTCGCAGGAATGCAGCAGCGCAAGCGGCAGTATGGCATTATCATAGGTCATACTCTCCTCGAACCATTCCCAATCGTCGCTGCGGGTGTTCTCATAGGCTTCTACCAAGGGTTGGGTCATCCGTTTCAATTCGTGCACCATCCCTTCATCCTGCGGGAAGGCTTGAAGGTACAGGCTAACGCCGATGATGGTATTGGCAAAGCCACGCAGGTAGCGTAAGGCTTTAAAGTGCGGGTACGAACGGTGAAACAGCTCCAGCGCAAACTCGCGGTACGAGTTGCTGGCAGCGCAGCTAATGAGATGGCCAAGCGCCCATATGGTACGGCCGAAGGAATCCTCGGTGCCTACTTCGTCCAAGTACCGCCTGTCGAAGCTGAGGAAATTGCGGAAGTTGCCATCATCCGTTTGCATGTAATGTATATAACTCAAATAGATGGGCAATAGCCTGAATGCTTCCTGGCTGCCGTTACGCTGATATGCCATCAGCGCCATAATAAGGGCGCGGGAGTTATCGTCCACGCAATACCCTTCCTTCAGGTTAGGGATGCCGTATTTGGCGTGCTGAACGATACCGGTATCATCTGTTAAACGCAATACATGCGCCAGGCTGAATTTTGGCAGCACTTCGGGGTCAACAATGCTGTTCTTTAATATCTTCTCGCTGAAATCGTGTTTGTCAACGGCTTCCTGCGCAGTTTTAATAAATTCGGCACCAATAACCGGCCAACGCAGGTGTAAACCATAATCATAAGCGTTTTCTTTCAGCTCTAACAGCGCGGCATCGTTGCTTAGTAATTCATTCACGGTTGCAGCCAGCGCATCGGCATTTTTAAAATCGAACAAACGGCCACGCCCTTCGGCCAATAACTCGGTAGCATGCCAGTATGGGGTTGATACCACCGCAGCACCAGCACCTACCGCATAAGATAAGGTACCGCTGGTAATTTGTGCTTCGTTGAGGTACGGGGTTACGTAAACCTCGCAGGCAGTAAGGTAATCTATCAGCTCATCCTCGGCTACAAACTTGTTTACAAAGGCCA
This sequence comes from Mucilaginibacter pedocola, assembly GCF_002013915.1. Lineage (GTDB taxonomy): Bacteria > Bacteroidota > Bacteroidia > Sphingobacteriales > Sphingobacteriaceae > Mucilaginibacter > Mucilaginibacter pedocola. Next base: position 361,196 of record NZ_MBTF01000034.1, on the reverse strand, counting down.
AATGCTGCGATACTTTCAGTTGCGCGGCCAGGCTTTTCAGGTGGTCGCGGTACTCTTCGCCCGAGTGTTTTACCACGCCGGGGTGGGTGTTGCCCAGCACCACGTACATCACATCGGGGTGTTGCTCCACGATTTTGGGCAGGGCCTTCACTACGGTTTCCAAACCTTTGTTACGGCTGATTAATCCGAAAGTGAGCATCACACGACGGTTTTTAAATGGCGTAATGTTTTTAACAGGGTTATCGGCAGGCGCTTCCAGATCGGGTACGCCGTGCTCTATTATCTGTATCTTATCGGCAGGGATATCGTAAATATTCACCAAAAACTCTACCGCACGTTTGCTCATTACTACAATTTTTGACGATTGTTCGGCTATCTCGCGGATGATGATGCGCTGCACGTAGCTTGGGTCTTTCAGGATAGTGTGCAGGATAGATATCAGGGGCTTCTCCAGCCTGTTAATCAGGGGCAAAATATAAATACCGCTTTCGCCGCCATAAATACCGAACTCGTGCTCCAGTATCACAGCATCAACCGTACTGGTGTTAATGTAGTTTGCTGCGCGGATATAATCCTTTTGGCTGTTTTGGCGAATAACGTATTTCACGTCTTCAGGGTATTCATATTCCTGCAGGTCCTCCGAGTCGTTCAGGGCGACAACGAAGCCGCCATCCAGTACGCTTTTCCTTTTAGGAAAATTGGCGTTGATGGCCCGCATCAGGTTCTGATTGAAGGTAGCGATACCGCACTCGCGCGGCGGGTAGGTAGATATATAAGCGATTTTCATAGGTAGATGTGTATGCCGATACTTTTGTTTTGATGAAATAGAACGTTGTGGCCCAAAAAACATGCAATTGTTGGCTTAAAAAGCGCATTTACGGGGGTAAAAAGCAGGTTTTTGCCGGGCATGCACTGTAGTGCACAAACTGTACCAAGTTAACGCCGCAAGGCTGCGGGTAACTGCGTTTTTACATTAAGATTATCGTATTAATTAAAATTGAGGTTATCGTATTTTTTAACCGCAAAGTGCACAGAGACTTAGCAAGGCGGTGAGCCGCAAAGAGCGCAAAGAAAAAAATAAAGAATATTTTGATAAAGAAAGTATAGCGTCGACTTGAAAACCTTTGCGGCTCTTTGCGAAAACTTTGTATCCCTTGCGGTAAAATTAGCCGACGTAAAACTCAATTGCTTCCAGTATCACCCCACAAGCATGCCGTATCTGCTCTTCGGTAATGATGAGTGGCGGGGCAATGCGCATGGAGTTGCTGCAATGCAGGAACCAGTCGGTTATCAAGCCGTTCTCTATGCAGCGGTCTATGATCTTTTTATTCAGGTCGAAGCTTTCAAATTCGGCGGCCAACATTAAGCCCTTGCCACGGATGCCTTTTATTGCCGGGTGTACCAGCAGGCTGCGGAACAGCGCTTCTTTTTCGGCAACACCATCTACCAGCTTATCGTTCAATAAAACATTCAGCGCTGCTAAACCTGCTGCACAGCAAACCGGGTGCCCGCCAAAGGTAGTAATGTGGCCCAGTATCGGGTTTTCTTTCAATGCCGACATCACTTCCGTAGATGCGATGAAAGCTCCCACCGGCATACCGCCGCCGAGCGCTTTGGCCAGCAGCAAAATATCGGGCACTATGCCGAAATGCTCAAATGCGAACAGTTTGCCCGTACGGCCAAAGGCGGCTTGTATCTCATCTAATATTAACAAAGTGCCGGTTTCGGTGCAGCGATTACGCAGTGCCTGCATATAGTTTACATCAGGCACGCGGATGCCTGCCTCGCCCTGTACGGTTTCTATGATCACGCAGGCGGTTTCTGTGGTGATATATTGCAGGTCGGCAGGTTCGTTAAAACGGATAAAGCGTACACCCGGCAGCAAAGGGCGGTAGGCTTGCTTAAAATCCTCGTTACCCATTACACTGAGTGCACCATGCGTACTGCCATGGTAGGAGTTGTGCATGGCCACTATTTGCTGCCTGCCGGTAAAACGTTTGGCCAGTTTCAGCGCACCTTCCACGGCCTCGGCACCCGAGTTGGTAAAGTAAACCGAAGCTAAATTATCCGGCAATATCGAGGCCAGTTTCTCAGCGAAACGCACTTGCGGGGTTTGCACGTATTCGCCGTAAACCATCAGGTGCATGTATTTATCAACTTGTTCTTTTATGGCCGCCACAACTTCGGGGTGGCTATGGCCCAGGTTGCTTACCCCAATGCCCGATATCAGGTCGGTAAACGGCCGGCCTTCTTTGTCGTACATATAAACACCTTCGGCACGCTCAAACTCCAGCAGCAACGGGAAGTTGGTGGTTTGGGCATTATTGTTCAGGAAGAGTTGGCGAAGAGTAAGCATGGGGGCAAAGGTAGGAAATTAGGAAATTCTAAGACCGAAACTCTAAATTCTAAAGGGAGAAAGGCAAATTCTAATTCCTAATATCGAAATTCTAAGAAGAAAGAAATTCTAATTGTGAAGATCTAAATTCTAAAAATTAGAAAAAGACGACAAACCAAAACAGGCCTTCCGTTTTACCGGAAGGCCTGTTTTAACCGTGGTGGGGTTTTTGGCAATAATTACTGACGGCCGCCTGATGGTGCACCACCACCGCCGCCTACGCCGCCCTGGTCGCCGCCCTGCATTTGGTCGTCGTTGTTTACGCCTTTTTTCTTTTGTTGCGGGTTGCTGAAGCTTAGCTTACCAAAGCTGTAGCTAAACGTAACACCGAACGATTGGAACGGCACCTTGGTACGGCTGGTTTGGCTGAAACCGGTGCTCGATATATTTTGGTTGAACGATTTGTTAACCGCAAATGGCTGCACGGTGTTGAAACCGATAGACGCCTTTTTGTTCATGAACTGCTTTTTAACACCCATTGCATAGATACCGAATGCCGGGCTGGAACCCTGTATGGTACGGCGCGCCGAGTTGGTGAAACCAAACGCCTCCACAATAAAGTTTTTTGGCAAGGTTAACTGTGCGCTACCGAAGGCAGTATATTGCGCACGGGTTTTCAAAGCATCAGGATTTACCGCGTTAAGGAAAGCAGCATCTACCGTTGGGTTGTAAGTAAACACGTTTACACTACCCCTTATGGTTAATATTTTAATAGGGTTGATAGAACCGAAGAAGCTGGCACCGAACGAATTGTTGCTACCGATGTTCTTAGATTCGGTACGGGTACCTACGATGTTGTTACCATTGATCACCTCGCTTATAGGGCTGGCAATACCTTCTATCAGGTTGTTGGTGTTTTTATAGTAAACAGAGAAGTTTAACACCGACGATTTAATGAAAGTGTTGTAGTTCAACTCAACAGTTTGTGATGTTTCGGGCGAAAGGTTAGGGTTACCTACCGATTGCGCCTGTACGTTGCTGCGGTTGATGAACGGGTTCAATACCTGCAGGCTTGGCCTTTGTATACGTTTGCTGTACGATACCTTGAAGGTTTGCGTACCCATTTGTTTTTGGATAGTTAAGCTTGGTATGTAGGTATTGTAGCTTGCATTGAACGGTTGCAGATCCTGGAAGTTGCTGCTGCCCGAAGATTGGTATGGGTTTTTAGGGTCGCCGGTTATTTGGGTATTCTCGTAACGGCTGCCTGCTAAAATTGAATAGTTTTTAGGCAGGCTGAAAGTTAACACGCCATAACCTGCGTATACGTTTTGGTCGTAATCGTAAAGGTTCGAGTTTAGGTTATCGCGTACCGGGTTAAGGCCGCTGTTGTCAACCGAGAAGATATCGTACACACTGCTAATGCGGCGCTGTATGGTTTTACCACCGGTTTCAACCTTTAATAGTTTGCTTACCGGCAATACATAATCGGCCTGTACGGTGTACTCGTTATTTTTACCATCATTAGCACCTTTTTGGCTTGGGTTAACTGCAGTGAACAAGTTTTGGAAATCAGTTTTAATGATGCTGTGGCTCCACTGGCCCGATACGGTTAACTCGTGGCCTTCTTTTTTGAACTTGTGGGTATAATCGATATTCCAGTCGAAACCGCTGAACTTATTGTGCGATACGTTGGTGCTGGTGTAGGCCATGCTTTTGGTAGGGTCTAAATTATCTACACGGTTGCTGGAGCCCTGGCCATCAAGGTTAAAACCACCATCGTTAAGCCTTAAGGTGCTGTTGATGCTGTTGAAACCGTTGAACTCGTACCCGGCAGTGATAGAACCCATAGCGCCATGCCTTTTCATACGGCTGCTGCTGTTACCAAAGTTGTGTACATCAACCGCCGCTGCAGTGGCTGTTGCCGGTGTTTGGATGGTTTGGTCGCTTTCGGTATGCGTAGTTTGCGGCCAGGTAAGGTTACCACCCAGGTTAGCCGAAAGGTTAAAGCGATTTTTGTTGTAGTTTAAGTTGATGTTACCATTGTTTTGACGGGTACCTACACCACCGCTAACACCACCGCTAATACCGGTAGCATTTTTTTGTTTGGTGATGATGTTGATGATACCGGCCGAACCTTCTGCATCGTATTTGGCAGATGGCGAGGTAACTACCTCAATGCTCTTGATCTGGTCGGCAGGGATGGTTTTTAACACATCGCTCAGGCTGGCAGATGTTGCACCCGATGGTTTACCGTTGATGAGCACGCGCACGTTTTGGTCGCCGCGCAGGGCTACGTTACCGTTCATATCTACCGATACCATAGGCACTTTCTGCAATACGTCGGTAGCGTTACCACCGGCAGCGGTCAAGTCTTTTTCGGCATTGTAAACCAGTTTGTCTATCTTGTTTTCAACCAAGGCGGCCTGGCCTACTACCTGTACCTCTTTTAAGGCACGGGCGCTTGGCGACAGGATGATGCTGCCTAAACCGGCATCGGGTTTAGATAGGGTAGTGGTAACCGGGTCGATAGTTTTAGTTTGGTAGCCCAGGAAAGATATGGTGATCTTGTAGCTGCCCGCTTTGATGTTATCGAGTTTAAAGCCACCTTTTTCGTCGGTAAGTACACCGTTCATGGGCGCTTTGCCACCGCTCCTGTACAAGCTGATGGTAGCATAATCTACCGGCTTTTTAGTAACCGAGTCGATAACCGTACCGGATATCTTCCCTACTATAGAAGAGCCGCCTCCCCCGCCCGTGAACTGGGCTTTGGCAGAAAAGGAAGCACTAAAGATCATTAAAAGTAAAAGTACACGTCTCATGTATATGTTCAATTTTGGTAATTGGAGGCGAAATTGCTTAAAATGTTACAAGCCATTCTCCCTTTTTTGTAAAATATTGGCAAGTGTAATGTAGATGTTACACTAATGGTAATTAGCTATAAGTGATGCGTTTGGAAAGTTTGAGGCAGGGTTTTTCTACCAAAATGTAAAAGGCATAGGCAAATAGGATGCTTACAATAATGCCTGTGCCAAACTCCAGTGCTTTAAAACCAAAGGTTTTAGGCAGGTGCTGCCCCATAGTGGCTACCAGGCGGCTGCCAACGGTATCGTGCGTGAGGTATAGCGAGAATGATATAGCGGAAAAAAAGCCGATAATGCGGTTTGCCTTAAGTGGCAAGGCCAGCAATATTAGCGCGAACCAGCCAGCAGAAGTTTCCATCCAGCCCATATTTAAATAACTGATGAAGGTTATGGGCAGGGCGAAAAGTAGTGCCGTTAATAGCGTTGTTTTTTGGGTAGAGTACAGGTAAAATAATATACCCAACGCAAAAACAGGGAATAAGCCCAATAGGTTGGCTCCGGGCAAATGCAGATAATGTGATAATACCGACAAGCCCAGTAAAGCCCAAGCCCCCCATTTATTGTTCAATAGCGGAAAGGCCAAAGCAACAAAAAGGTAAAATTGAAACTCGATGCCCAGCGTCCAATAAACGGGGTTAACATATTGAGCATCGCTAAAATTGTTGATATAGGCCAAATGCCCCGCAAGGTTAGCCCAATCGGGTTTGGTATATGGTGCCAGCGATAGGCCCGCCATAATAAGGTTTATCAGCAATACCACCGCAATGGAGATAATATAAGGAGGCTCGATGCGGATAATTCGTTTAGCAATAAACTTCGGCGCCAAACGCCAACTGTAGTTTTGCGGGATGGCCTTAAAAATAATAAAGCCGGATAGTACAAAAAACATGTGTACCCCCAGCCAGCCATATTTTAAAACCGGCAAAGCCTTGCCACCCAAATGGAACAACGCCACCCCGACCGATGCAATTGCCCGGATATAGTCTACCTGCGGGATGTGTTTGGGTGCAGTTGTTGCTTTAGGCATTCTATTGGGATTTTTAAAATTCCCTCCCGGGGGAGGGGTGTGCCGGGCATGAGCGCAAAGGCAGGGAGGGGTTTAACCACAATGCCAAGCGTATTTGCATTGTGGCTAAACCCCTTCCTACACCTTCCCCAGGGAAGGAATCGCACATCCCCCCGCTTTTATCGGTATGCTATTTTGTTACAGCACTATATTCACTATCCTGCCCTTCACAACAATTACCTTTTTAGGCGATTTGCCGTCGAGGTATTTTTGTACGTCGGCATGCGAGCGGATGATGGCCTCTATCTCATCGTTACCAAGGGCTAACGACAAAGCGATGTTGGTTTTCATTTTACCGTTGATAGAGATAGGGTAGCTAAACTCATCCTCTACCAAATAAGCCGGATTGAAAGTTGGGTATGCTGCGTATGATAATTTGCCTTTGGTATAGCCCAACAGCTCCCAAAGCTCCTCGCAAATATGCGGTGCGTATGGTTCAAGAATAATAACCAGGTCCTGCAAAATAGCGCGCTTGTTGCATTTTAGATCGGTAAGTTCATTCACGGCTATCATGAAGCTGGAAACCGAAGTATTGAACGAGAAACGCTCAATATCCTGCTCTACCTTCTGGATAATTTTATGCAGCGATTTAAACTCTGCCTTAGTTGGCTCGGCATCACTCACGTTAAAATTAAAGTCCGCATCGTGGAACAACTTCCAGAATTTACGCAGGAATTTGAACACACCCTCAATGCCGTTGGTGTTCCACGGCTTGCTTTGCTCCAGCGGGCCTAAGAACATTTCGTACATACGCAGGGTATCGGCACCGTAACGTTGAGCCAAATCATCAGGGTTCACTACGTTGTAGTAGCGTTTCGACATTTTTTCTATCTCAACACCGCAAACGTATTTGCCATTCTCTAATATAAACTCTGCTTCGGCAAAATCAGGCCTCCATGCTTTAAACTTAGCCTGGTTAAGCACATCGTTCTCTACAATATTTACGTCTACGTGTATAGGCGAAGTATTGTATTCTTTTATCAATCCGTGCGATACAAAAGTATTGGTGCCTTTGCCTTCAGCATCTATCAGGCGGTACACAAAGTTACTTCTGCCCTGTATCATCCCCTGGTTGATCAATTTTTTGAAAGGCTCTTCCTCCGGCGTTTTGCCTATATCCTTTAAAAACTTGTTCCAGAAACGGCTGTAGAGCAAGTGGCCGGTGGCATGCTCGCTGCCGCCAATGTATAAGTCAACCGCTTTCCAGTAGTCAATAGCTTCTTTCGATGCAAAGTCCGTTTCGTTTTGCGCATCCATATAGCGGTACCAGTACCAGCTGCTACCCGCCCAACCCGGCATGGTGCTCAGTTCGTACTCGCCCTCGGCGTGTTTCCAATCCGTAGCACGGCCTAATGGCGGTTCGCCGGTTTCGGTTGGTAAGTACTTATCTATCTCGGGCAACAACAATGGCAGTTCGCTTTCCTTGATTAAGTAGGGCAAACCGTTTTTAAAGTAAACCGGCACCGGCTCGCCCCAGTAGCGCTGGCGGCCAAAAATGGCATCGCGCATCCTGAAGTTCACTTTTGCTTTACCAGAGCCTATCGATTCCAGTTTGGCAATTACGGCGGCGGTACCTGCTTTGTAATCCAACCCGTTCATAAAGTCCGAATTGATGTAGGTGCCTTCCTTGGTCGGGTCGGCTTCGGTATCTATCTTTTGAATATCCAATATCTGCACTACCGGCAAGTCGAAGTGTTTAGCGAAAAGGTAATCGCGTTGGTCGCCGCTTGGTACGGCCATTACAGCACCTGTACCATAGCCTGCCAGTACGTAATCGGCTATCCAAAGTTGTATCTTCTCGCCGTTCAGTGGGTTTAATACATAGCTGCCGGTAAATGCACCCGATACGGTTTTTGTATCGGCCATGCGGTCCAGCTCGCTTTTCTTTTTGGTTTTGGCAATGTATTCTTCAACAGTAGCTTTTTGCTCTGGTGTAGTTAATTGGGCAACCAACTCATGCTCCGGTGCCAGCACAACAAAGGTTACACCGAAGATGGTATCAACACGTGTGGTAAACACTTCGATAACCTCGCTGCTATTTTCTACAGGGAATTTAACCGAAGCGCCAACGCTTTTTCCTATCCAGTTGCGCTGCATTTCTTTCAAAGGTTCGGGCCAGTCAATGGTATCTAAACCTTCCAAAAGGCGTTGAGCATAGGCGGTGATGCGCATACTCCACTGCATCATTTTCTTTTGCTCAACAGGGTAGCCGCCGCGCTCGCTAAATCCATCTTTCACCTCGTCGTTCGCCAATACGGTACCCAATGCGGCGCACCAGTTAACGGTACTTTCGCGCAGGTAAGTTAGGCGGTATTTCAGCAATTCGGTTTGTTGTTCCGCTTCGCTAAAGGCTTTCCACTCCTCGGCGGTAAAGCTCAAAATATCTTCGTCGCACACGGCGTTTATGCCGGCGCTGCCTTTGCTTTCAAAATGTGCAACCAATTCAGTTATCGGCGCAGCCTTGTCCGCATCTTTATTATACCAGCTGTTGAACAACTGCATAAATATCCACTGCGTCCATTTGTAATAATCCGGACTGCTGGTGCGCACCTCACGGCTCCAATCGAACGAGAAACCTATCTGGTCCAGCTGGCGGCGGTAGGTGGCAATGTTATCTTCGGTAGTTACCAAAGGGTGCTGCCCGGTTTGTATGGCGTATTGCTCGGCGGGTAGGCCGAAGCTGTCGTAGCCCATTGGGTGCAATACGTTAAAGCCTTTTAAGCGTTTGTAACGCGCAAAAATGTCTGATGCTATATAGCCCAGCGGGTGGCCAACATGAAGCCCGGCACCACTTGGGTAGGGGAACATATCCAGTACATAGTACTTGGGTTTATCGGTATTATTTTCGGCCTTAAAGGTGTGGTTATCTGCCCAAAACTGCTGCCACTTCTTCTCTATTTCCTTAAATTGATAGTCCATTTTATTAATTGCGCGTGTGAGGGGGCGAAAATAAGAAAAATGACGGTTAGTTTGGTAGAGATTATGGGTTTAGGGCGAAAGAGAGTGGTTGATTAGGTGAGTGGTTGGTGGGGAGGTTAGAGAAGTTAGAATGAGGATTCAATATATCATCCGTTTTCATTTCTGCCCATTTGCTTAATTCTTTAACATTCGAGTTCCGAAAATGAGATGATGGCGCCCCCTGCGGACCGGGCTTTCCAGGGCTGCGCTGCGCTCCGGCCCCGTTGCCCCGCTCGCCCCCACCGCACCGTGGCTAAACCCTTCCAATCCCTGTCGCATTTTTTTCCGATGTTTAAAAAGAGCTTCATCTGCACATCAATCCTCTGTAAATTCAATTCCGATTTGCTTTAGCAACAGTGACGCGTTGAAGGTTTTGCACTCGCCGTATTTCAGTTTGTAATCGAACAGCATTTCGCCGTTGATGATTTGTATGTCGAAATAATAGTTGCGTACGTAGGCCGGGTATTTGTCTTCCAGTCGGGCTATCTGCAAGTCGTGAGTGGCTACCATGCCTACGCCTTTTTTGGCTATTAGCTGCTCTATCACCGCTTTGCTCCCCAGGTATTTATCAACCGAGTTGGTACCGCGCAGCATCTCGTCTATCAAAAAGAAAACGCGCTCTTCGTTCTCCACGGCCGCCAGCAGCATTTGCAGTCGGTCGAGCTCGGCTTTAAATGTTGATGTGCTTTCGTTCAGGTTATCTTTAATACGCATATAGCTTACAATGGTAACTACCGATACCTGCATGGCCGATGCGCAAACCTTTGCACCCGCCAGCGCCAGCACGGCGTTGATGCCTATGGTACGTAAAAAAGTACTCTTGCCCGCCATATTACTGCCGGTGATGATATCGATATGCAGGGCATCATTCAGTTCGTAATCATTAGCCACACGGTTGCCGTTACGGATGAGCGGATGGGCGATGTTGGTGGCGGTAAGCGTGTAGCCTTCTGTTTCTGCAATAACGGGAACTGTCCAATCGGTATAATTAAGGGTGGGTACCGCTATGCTGATGAGCGCCTCAAATTCGGCTATTACATCAAAGGCTTCCTCTATGTTTTTGCTGTTGCTGCGTTTCCAGTTCTCAATGGCGGTTATCTGCTTAATATCCCACAGAAAAAAAGCATTAAGCACCACGCCGACTATCATATTGAGGTGGTAGTTAAGCTTATTAATTAGCTCGGCCAGCTCTTTTATTTTTTCAGATGTTTTATCGTCCTTCAGCTTTTGAGCCAGGGCAGCGGTGTATTCGGCTTTCCAATCGTAGGTTTCAATTTTGCGGAAAACATCGGCATAGCTGTTGAGCACTTTGCCAATTTTATCGGCCACTACGTCGGTTTTGCGGATGTAAGCCGCTTTTGAAAATACAATGCCTAAATGGATAAGGCCCATCAGCACAGGTATCACCTTTAATACGGGCATAAAAACCGCTGCAACAATACCTGCCGCCAACAGGTAAGGGGCAATTTTAGCGTATTTTTCTAAAGCTTTTTCGCCCGGGAGGTTGAGCGGCATTTGCAAAAACCTAAACAGATTGGGCAAGCGCGTAGGGGCTTCGGTATTGGCGAAGAGTAACAGCGCCTGTAACTGGAGTTTCCATTCGGTATCTACCTCGGTGGTGGCTTGCTGGCGCTGCAGGATAACTTTACGCGATGCGGGCGCTTTTAACCAGCCGGCGAGTTTGTTATTGCCCGTTGCTGTAGCCGCACGGTTTATCAATTGGAATAAGGATGCTGGTCCGAAGATATCCAGGTCCGACGTGTAGAAATGTTTATCGTTATTGAACTGTTGCCCGTTGTTATACAGGTTATCGTCGGCCAATTCGTTTAATGTCACTTTTTGCAGGTTGAGGTAGTAGTCGCGCTCGCGCTCGTATACCCCCTGGCGCGCTACCAGCCAGGCAAATACCAATAGCAGTAAAACTATGCCTATGCCGGCAATGTAAAAATTATCGAACGAGATGGTAAGCGTTACGGCGAATATCATTAACCCGAACACGCCAAGGCGCGACAGTGAATAAAAATTGGCCAGCTTTCTAAATTCGTCGGCCTGCTGCCCGGCTTGCGTTGCCAGCGTTTGGTATCGGGTTATAATATTTTGGTTCATGGAGGTAGCTGCGCTTTATTTTGGGTAATTTTGCCCGGGTTCAATTTTACAACAAATACACAACATTTAGCGCCTGCAATGAGAGTGACTTTTATAACCGTTGGTAAAACCGAAGATGCTTACCTGAAGGAAGGGATAGAAAAGTACGTGAAACGGTTAAAACACTACACCAAGCTTGAACTTGCAGATATACCCGAGCTGAAGAATACCAAAGCCCTCACCGAGGAGCAGCAAAAGAGTAAAGAAGCCGAACTCATCCTGAAAAAAATAACCCCTCAAGACCATTTAATATTGTTAGACGAAGCAGGGCAGGAGTTCACGTCGGTACAGTTCGCCAATTATTTAAATAAGCGCGCCATCAGCTCGGTAGCCAGCCTGGTGTTCGTAGTGGGTGGCCCTTACGGGTTCGACCAGTCGGTTTACCAGCGTGCCAACGATAAGCTATCCCTCAGCCGCATGACTTTCTCGCACCAAATGGTACGCCTGTTTTTTGTAGAGCAATTGTACAGGGCCTTTACGATAATTAAAGGAGAGCCGTATCATCATCAGTAGGGCGCAGCCCTAAAAACCTTTTCTACTTTCGGTTGCTCTATACATATGCAACGGATACCCGTACAATCATCGGCCCTGCAAAGCATTGGGTACGATGCTGAAACCCTTACGCTCGAGTTAGAATTTAAAGAGAATAGCGGCGTTTGGCAGTACTTCAACTTTAAACCGGCGGTATTAAAGAAATTCCTTCGGAGCGTATCGTTAGGCAATTTCTTTGTTACGCATATCAAAGGTAAATACCGCGAAGAACGTGTTGGTTAAGCGCCGGGCTTTTGTAAAGAAACGGTTGCAAAGGCATAGACCCGTTTCAATAACAAGTTTAAACTTGTAAATTGAGAGCCTAAACAGCCCTCTACCCAAAATGAAACGCCTACTTTTATTTATTGCTGCAATTGCCATAGCCGGCAAAGTATCTGCCCAAACCTGCAATTGCGAAACCGAGTTTACCTACATCAAAAACTTTATGGAACAAAACTACGCCGGCTTTAAAGATAAGCAGGCGCAGATGACCAAGCCCAAATATGATAAGCTGGTTGCCCAATACAGGGCATTTACCAAACTGCCCAACGCACCCGAGAAATGCCTGCTCATCATCAACCAGTTTTTGGCCAAGTTTAAAGACCATCATGTTGCCATACGCATGAATTTTGATGCTGCCAAGTTAGATTCGGCGTACATGGCGCAGCGCGAAATTATCCCGGTAAGCGATGAGAAGATTGCCGAGTTGCGCAAATCGACAGGCTTTGAGGGCATTTACGATTTTCACGATGCGGCTAAGTACAAGATAGCGGTGATGAAGGATAAAACCGAGCTGCACGATTACATTGCCGTAATTGTAAGCTCGAACCTGCCTGGATGGAAAAAAGGCATGATAAAATGGGAAGGCAAAATGGTAAGCGATAGCCTGGCCGCCGGCGCTTTATACATGCTGAACGGCAAACCAAAACCCGAAACCTTCTACTTCGGCAAAGATGCCATCTGGGGCGACTGGCACCGCGAGAACACCAAACCCGCCCGTTCTTCCGGCAAATGGGAACCCGTGGCTTCACGAAAATTATCTGATAAAACGCTCTATCTTAAAATATCCAGCTTTGAGGCATACAATGCAAAAAACATCGATTCGGTGGTAAAGGCAAATGCCGAAGCGCTGAAAACCACACCCAATTTGGTATTAGACCTGCGTGATAATGGCGGCGGTTCTGATTATACCTACGGCCCGCTGATGCAATATGTTTACACTAACCCTGTAAAGCAAACAGGCGCAAGCCTGCTATCTACCGATGCCAACATAAAAGGCTGGGCAGCAAAGTTGGATGATGAAGAACGTTCGGAGGAAAATAAAAACTCGCTTAGGGCAACCGTAAAACTACTGGAAGCCAACAAAGGCAAATGGGTGGTAAACTCGCCGGATGGCGTGATAAATAATTTTACCAAACTTCCCTATCCGCAAAAAATAGTTATCCTGGTAAATAAAAACGTGGCCAGCAGTACCGAACAATTTCTGCTGTTTGCGCGCCAAAGCAGCAAAGTAACCCTGATGGGCGAAAATACCTCGGGCACGTTGGATTACTCTAACTGGGTAGAAGCGCCATTTTCGTGTATGCCTTACATCCTGCGTTACTCTACATCGCGCAGCCGTCGTCTTGATAAAGGCGAAGGGATAGATGCCACCGGCATAAAGCCCGATAAATACCTGAAACCCGGAGAGAACTGGATACAAAAAGCGCAGGAAGCGTTGGAGAGATAATAAAAACTTCACGTCCGGTTTCTGCAAAAACGATATTCGTCAACATGAAATAACGCTTTTATTTTGGTGCACCATCGGTGCAAAATGTCGGTAGATAACGCACAAAACGTTTATGGCATGCCGCAGGTATGCAACACCGTTTGTTTCGCACCTAACGGCGCGCTTTTATGTGGCTTGATGATATTCTACCAACATTGCGCACCCATGGCGCGCTTTTTCCAACATCTTCCAACTTTTCTAACTTCTATCAACCTTTATCAGTTTGTCGCCTTACGCATCCTGTCCTGCTCCTGTTCGGTACCGGTTTCGTGTTTGGTGGCTGCCTTTACGGTTGTTTTACCAAAGCGGTAGGTGAAGCTTAAGCGTGCTATGCGTGTTTCGGGTTTGCCTGCCACCCGCAGGTCTATGTTTTGGTAAAGGGCGTAGGCTCTGTCGCGATTGGTGTTGAATATATCGGTAACGTTGAGGCTTAGCTTGCCGCGCTTACCTAATACCAGCGTGCTTAACCCCGCATTCATATAATAATTTGGCCTAAAGCGGCGTACGCCGTATTGGTTGGCAGTTTCGTAATAGCCCATTACTTCAAACGCAAGGCTTTTGGTTAGCGCGAAGCTTTGGGTGGTGTTGAAGATGATATCTGTTGCACCTCTTTCAAAACTGCCGTTTTCGGGGTAAGCGCTGTAATGGTAATAGCCGGCGTTAACATCCAACTGGCTTTTCCACCAGGAGGTAAACTCGTTAGGCAAACTTACCTGTAAGCCAATATCTTTTACATTCCCCAGGTTGCGCATGGTGGTAGTGTTCACCTTGGTGGCATCGTTTTGGGTGTAGAAGGTGAAGTTTGCACCTGTAGTCTGTCCCGCATAAAGGCTTACCGAAATACTTTGGTTATACAGATAGGTTAGCGTAACGGTATTGGTATACTCGGGCTGTAGGTACGGGTTACCGCTCTGGAAATCGTAGGGGTCTATGTAATACAAAAACGGGTTCAGGCTTTCGTAATCGGGGCGCATAATGCCACGGGCGAAGGTTAAGGTATACTCGTTCTTATCATTCTTCACATAATGCAGCATCACATTGGGGAACAGCTTTAAATAATTGAAGGTGTTTACCTTGGGCACCGTTTCATTCACCCCTAAAGAGCTGCCAATCGCATGGGTGTACTCGCCACGCAGGCCCGCAACCATATCAAATTTACCAAAGGCGGCAGTATAGTTTAAGTAACCGGCCTGCACATCTTCCTTATACAAAAAGCTATTACTGAAGGTTGGGTCGATAGTATAAACGCTGCCTACTTTTGGCCCGAAGGTTAAATCGTTATCGCTTTTGGTATGGCTGAATTTTACACCTGCCTCCAGTTTGGCGGTTTTGCCCAGTGGGTTGCTATAATCAAGCATCCCGGTAATATTGCGCCTGTGCGATGGCGAGAGGTTTTGCAATTGGTTAGCATCGCGATACGCTGCACCCGCTGCATCAAAAAATGTATTGGTAATATACTCGTCCGACCGGCGGGTGTAGGGCAAATAAGTTACACTTGCCGCAAGGGTGCGCCCTGCTTTATCCAGCTTGCCTGAGTAATTAATGTTGTAATTGATATTCCTGAAGTCGCGCTCTACTGACGAGCCTACCAGTATCACCGAATCGAGCTTGCCCTGGTTAGATATTTTAAGGCTGTTGTTTTTGGCAAAATCGTTATTGGTAACAAAGCCGTAAACCTGCACGCCAAGGTTATGGTTGGCAGCCAGGGTGAAATCGGCGCCGAGGCGGTAATTATGGGTGATGGTTTTTTGCAGCCCGTTGTAGTTAAGGTAATAATTGCTAAGTGCGCCTCCGCTATTGATGTTTCGGTCGGTATAAAAATTACGGTAGGTTTTATTGGCGTTGGCATTGTACGAGCCGAATACGTTTACATACTTGCCGCGGCTATTGAAGGTGAAGCCGGCAATGCCTTTGTAATACCTGCCATAGCCGGCCGTAAGGTTGATGGTGCCGTTGGTGCCTATGTTTTTACCTTTCTTCAATACTATGTTCACCACGCCACCGCCTGTAGCATCGTATTTGGCAGAGCCGGAGGTAATGAGTTCGATACGCTCGATATTACTGCCCTGGGTACTGCGGAGTAAGGCTGCAAGGTCGGCACCCGTCATGTTGGTATTTTTACCGTCGAGCAGTATCAGGGCATTTTGCCTGCCGCTTATGCTTACATCATCGTTATTGCTCACCTTTACGCCCGGCGATTGGGCCAGTATATCCAGTGCGTTTTTGCCATCGGCGGTGATGCTTGCTGCCGGGTTGATGATAGTTTTGCCCGGGCGCACTTCTACGAATGGTTTTTTAGCCACAACAGCAACTTCTTTTAGTTCGGTGCTTGCGGGCTGTAAATAAATTGATGGCACAGTAACCTGCTGCCCGGCTGCTACTTTAATAACAGCCGAATATGCTTTGTTATAGCCCAGCCTTGACGCCAGCACCAGGTAATTACCGGGCTGCACAAATTTAAATTCGAAAGCGCCTTTATTATCGGCCAAAGCAGAGGCAACTACCGACGAATCGGCAGCGTTAAGCAAAACGGCAGTAGCAGCATCGGCAGCCGCATTATTTTGAATGTAGATATTACCCCTTATTACTGTTGATGCGGTTTGGGCGTAACAAAAACTATAAAAAACCGCCACCATTAGCAGTAGCAAACACCCTTTTATAACCCTCATTAACTATTAGTAGATTTTTATGCGATAATTGTATGTTTAGGACACTCCAAATTTAATAAAATATTAATTTTAAATATGCTTAATATCCTTTTTACGTTAGGTATTCATATTAGTTGCCCTGCAATTTAAAATAGATGGCCTAAAATGCTCTCTATTTTTTGATAAATTTGCCACTAATACCCCAAGGAATAAACAGGTTAAACCCCGAATGAAGAAATTATACGCTTCCGCTCTCGCCCTTGTTTGTGCGCTTAATGCCATGGCGCAAACTGTTCCGGCCAATTATGCCCCGGTGCTTGCTAAATTTACGCAGTTTTATAACAGCAACAAGCCCGATAGTATTTACGCCATGTTTGCCCCCGAAATGAAGGCCAGCATGCCGGCTGATAAATGGAATACTACCACCACCCAAATTAAAACGCAGTTGGGTACATTAAACACTGCGGTTATAGACCGCTACGCAGCCCCAACAGCTATTTACAAGGCCACATTTGCTAATGCGGTATTTTTCCTGAATCTCTCGCTTAACGCGCAGAACAAATTGATAGGCGTTTTTTTTACGCCTTATACCGAGGCAACTAAAACCATACAAATGGATGCCTCTATAAAAGAGGAACCTGTGCTTTTAAAAATGTTTACCGGCACTATCCCCGGTACGTTAAGCATCCCTAAAGATGCCAAAGGCAAAGTGCCGGTAGTTATCATCATTCCCGGCTCGGGCCCAACCGACCGCGATGGCAACAGCTCTAAAACCGGCCTTAATGGCAATACCTATAAAATGCTGGCCAATGATCTGGGTAAAAACGGCATAGCCGCCTTACGGTACGATAAACGCCTGGTGGGGCAAAGTGTATCATCAACCAAAGAGAAAGAACTGCGCTTTACCGATTATGTGGACGATGCCGTAAGCCTGGTACAAATGCTGAATGAAGACCAGCGTTTCAGCAAAGTAATCGTATTGGGGCATAGCGAAGGTGCGCTTGTCGGCATGCTTTCGGTGCGCGACCAGCCTGTGAAAGGCTTTATATCTGTTGCAGGCGCAGGCCGCCCCGCCGAAAAGATAGTGCAGGAACAAGTAGAAAAAACGCAGCCAAAATTCCTGGCCGACCAGTATAAGGTAATTGTTGATAGTTTGCGTAAAGGCAAAACTACCGATTATGTAGACCCCCAATTATATTATATAGCCAGACCGAGTATACAACCGTACCTCATGTCGTGGTTTAGGTGGGACCCATATGTGCTGATGAAGCGTGTTAAAATACCGGCTTTAATTTTACAAGGCACAACCGACCAGCAGGTAACAGTAGAAGATGCCGAGAAATTGAAAAAAGCCAATTCGGATGCCAAGCTGGTAATTATCCCCGGTATGAACCATGTGCTGAAAGAAGCCCCTGCCGATAAAACGCAAAATATGGCTACTTATAGCAACCCAGCTCTGCCCCTAAAACCTGAATTGGTGACGGCGATAGTGGAGTTTGTGAATGGGCTGAAGTAAAGCATAGCTCAGGCCCCCCAGCCCCCTGAAGGGGGAGCAGAAGTTGATGTGATGAAACAGCGAAACGCAATGCCGTCGGCATTGCGTTTCGCTTTTAAGGTATTTTCGTATTGCAAATCAAAAGTTCCCCCTTCCGGGGGCGGAGGGGGCTTACGTCTTCTGCTTTTTCTTATTAGCCGCGGGGAATAACACGTTATTCAATATGAGCCTGTAGCCTGGCGAGTTGGGATGCAGCTTCAGGTCGGTTGGCGGGTCGCCAACGGCGTGTTGGTAATCTTCGGGGTCGTGGCCGCCGTAGAAGGTCCACTGGCCCTTGCCGAAATCGCCGTGAATGTAGCGGGCCTCGTTGGCGGTTTTCATTTCGCCCATAATGGTAACGCCGGGTTTCAGGCGGTTTTTATTGTAGGCGGTAGTAAGGCCCATAAAGCCTTTTATCACTTTATCATGGTTTTGGGTGAGCATGCTGGGCACCACATCCCACTTGGCCGAAAAATCGAACAGGGTGAAGAAATCCTTCGTCCTATCTACCTGCCGGGTAGGTGTAACGTCAATATTGCTGAACTGGTGCGATTCGGGGTTCATATCCAACTGGAAATTCTGGAAGGCAAAAGTTTGCGTAAAATCCAGCTTGCTCTGTGCGACAGGGTCCACTGCATCACCATCAAACATGGGGCCGCATATATCGGTATTGGAGGCAGAAAGTGCAATATCAAAGGTGTCGGTACCGCTGCACATAGCGAACAGGAAGCCGCCCCCCGCACAAAAATCGCGTATGTGCTCCACCACCGCCAGCTTCATTTGTGATACCTTTTGAAAGCCCAGTTTACGCGCCATGGTGTTTTGCGCTTTCACATCATCGTTATACCACTGCGCGTAACGGTACGATGCGTAAAACTTGCTGAACTGCCCCGTAAAATCTTCGTGGTGCAGGTGCAGCCAGTCGTACTTGGGCAGGTCGCCTTTTATCACTTCTTCGTCGTATAAAACATCGTAAGGTATTTCGGCATATTTTAAAACCAGGGTAACAGCATCATCCCATGGCAATTTACTTTTTGGCGAATACACCGCCATTTTTGGTGCCTTTTGCAGTTTCACCAGGTCCATGTTAACTGATGGATCGCTTACTTCGGTAATGATCTGGGTAGCTGCCGCATTGGCAATTACCTCGTAGCTTACGCCGCGAATTTTGCACTCATCTTCTATCTTTTTATCGTAATTCACTAAAAAGCTGCCGCCACGATAGTTCAGCAGCCAATCAACCTCCTGTTGGTTCTTCAGCACCCAAAAAGCAATTCCGTACGATTTAAGATGGTCTTTCTGTTCTTCGTCCATAGGAATAAGAATGGAAGATGCCCTGGTTAAGAAAGGCAGCAAGCTTAAAGCTAAAAGCAGAAAGGTGAAAGGGGAGAAGTATTTATTTAGTGCTTTTATCACTTTGATATGATTGATGATTACCAAATGTAACGATTAAAGAATAAATGTATTACAAGGGTGTGGAAATGGATAGGGGTGCTGAAATAAACCGCGTTAGTGATAGCAGCGGAAAACCCACAGCCCGCGGGAGAGCCCTTTAGCGCAGGCAAGGGCGAGGATTTGCAGCGTATAGCACGGCCCGCAGGGAACGCCCAAAATACTTAATTAAGTACTACTGTAAGCCTTAAGCTTTGCGCTTTCTCCTTTCACCTCAAATGATTAACTTTGCACCCTATTTAAAATAATTATGAGCAAAGCAATAATTAAAACCGAAAAAGGCGACATGACCGTTGAATTTTTCGATAAAGATGCCCCAAACACCGTAGCTAACTTTTTGAAACTGGCTAAATCGGGTTTTTACGATGGTGTTACGTTTCACCGCGTTATCCCTAACTTTATGGTTCAGGGTGGCGACCCAACCGGTACAGGTGCTGGCGGCGCAGGTTACAAAATTGACTGCGAACTAACCGGCGAAAACCAATACCACGACCGTGGCGTACTTTCTATGGCTCATGCTGGGCGCAACACCGGCAGCTCACAATTCTTTATCTGCCACAGCCGTGCAAACACTGCTCACCTCGATCGTCACCACACCGTATTTGGTAAAGTGGTTGAGAACGTTGACGTAGTTGACGACATTCGCCAGGGTGATAAAATTTTAGGCGTAGAAGTAATTGAGGCATAGTTAAAATAAGTTGGAAAAAGTTAGAAAGGTTGGAGAAGTTGAAATAGTTTGAAATGTTTATCGCTTGATAAATTACGTTTTCCAACCTCTTTAACCTTTTCAACATTTCCAACTTTTGATAACCTCTCATAACAATATAAGAACAATGAATTTACAAGGAATAGTAGCGGTATCGGGCAAACCGGGTTTGTGGAAAGCGCTTGCGCAAAACAAAACCGGCTATGTTTTAGAAAGCCTTGATGCGCAAAAAACCAAACTGATAGCCAACCTGAGCACCGCCAAATTGGCCGCTTTGAACGAGATAACCATCTTCGGGCTGGAAGACGATATTAAACTGGTAGACGTTTTCGAACGCATGAAAGCTGCTGCGAGCGTACCATCTGTTAAAGATGATGGCAAAGCCCTGCGCAACTTCTTCCGCGAAGTAGCGCCTGATCATGACGAAGAGAAGGTATACGCCAGCGACATGAAGAAGATCATCAACTGGTTCCTGATCTTAAAAGATCTGCCTTTGTTCAGCGAAGAATTGCCAACCGCACCTGTTGCTGAAGAAGCACCGGCTGAGCCTGTTGCCGAAGCTGTTGAAGCAGAAGCACCAGCCGAAGCGCCAAAACCAAAAGCTAAAAAAGCTGCTGCTAAAAAAGCATAAGGTTTTTAAGATATCAAAGAGGCCCGATAGTATTGCTATCGGGCCTTTATTGTTTTCACGCTAACGTAATGCTGGAGTTTTTTCAGCACTTAGCACGGCAGGTAGGAGTAATGCAAAACTGATTTGCATGGCGCCTGTACTCCCGAAAACTTCCAAACTTTTGTTCGCAAGGATTATAGACAAATTGGAAACGGTGTAGGAAAAAATCTTGTCTTAATCCATCAATCCCTTAATCCTGTCCAAATAGCCAGCATAAATCGTGTTAAGCGTCTATCGCATCGTACACCACAACCTTCTCCCAAAGGTGGCTATGGTCTTTTATAAATTGTTGATGGATAGGGTGGCTTTGGTAAGCGGCCTGGTCTTCAAGGCTGGCAAAGAACATCACTTCTGATACTGCCCAGCTGTTATCAACTACATCGCGTTTCTCGGTGCTGGCTACTATGCCTACGTGCAGCTCTTTTATCTGCGCTATTTTGCCAAGCGATTTTACGCCTGCCACCAATTTATCGCGGTCTTCTATTGAGCCCGGATTTTTTAACCAAAATAGTGCATGGTGCACAATGTGATACTTATTTGTCATAGTTGTAAGAGGTAATGCTTTGGCAACAGCCACGCCGGCAGCCATGGTTGCTGCGGTTGCTATAAATTTTCTGCGGTTGGTTTTCATTTTCGGAGTAAATTACCTTTTTATCGAAATATACAAAAGCCTCAAGAGAATTATTAATTCTAAAAATACACTAATGTATAAAAGCGCATATTGTTCTTTAGAAACGCAGGGAGGGCACTGCTTTCCTGGCAGACAACGCTCGCACAATGGTTGATTATAATTGTAAAGAAAATATGCTACTAAAAGCACAGCAAAGAACAGCAGCAGCAGTTTTACCTTGCTATTCATTATGGCTGCTAACACTTCGGCTGCCCGCAATCTTCATCTAGAAATTCGGGTTCGAAGGTACTGTGGCTGATGGAGAGGTGTTCCAGGCGATGGCGCAGGTCGTGCTTAATATCGTTGAAACCCGCCATGTCCTGTGGTTTTATTACCAGGTGGGCGGTTAGTGCATTCTCTGTTGTGCTTAAGGCCCATACATGTACGTGGTGCACATCTACTACGCCTTTGGCCTTTTTCAGTTCGGCCTTAATTTTGGCAAGGTCCATTTCTTTGGGTACACCATCCATCTCCAGGCGAAGGCTGTCTTTCAGCAGGCTCCAGGTGCCGGTTAGTATTACAATGCCTATGATGATGCTCACCACGCTATCTACCCAATACCAATGGCTGAAGTAGATAATAATACCCGATACCACCACGCCTAAAGATACAATAGCATCGACCGCCATGTGCAGGTAAGCACCTTTTACGTTCAGGTCGGTATCTTTATCTTTCACAAAAAGCCAGGCAGTAAAAGCGTTAATAGCAATACCTATAAAAGCTACCCATGCTACCGTGCCACCCGCTATATTCTCGGGCTGTAAAAAGCGCATTACAGCTTCGTACACAATAAAACCTACGGCGACAACCAATATTACCGCATTGAAAAACGATACGATAATGGTGGAACGTTTATAACCGTAAGTGTAAGTACTGTTTGATTTTGCCTTGCTCATTTTAAAGGCCAGCAGCGCAAGGGCAAGCGAAGCCACATCGCTAAGGTTATGCCCTGCATCGGTAAGCAGCGATAGCGAACCGCTCCAAAAACCGGCAATAGCTTCGACAAGCACAAAAGCCGAGTTGAGGACAATACCCCAAATAAAGGCCGCGTTGAGGTGGTCGAGCTTGGGCGCATGGTCGTGGTGATGATGTCCGGCGTGGCTGTGGTCGTGGCTATGCATATTGTAAAGGTAGAAAAAAGATGTGCAAATAGGAGGCCCCAAGCCTCCGCTGGTTAGCGGAGGAGCTTTTTAAATGCAACTTTGAATATCAAACTCGGTTACCTTTTGAGGCAAGCTGCATTGCTAATAAAAGTTTTTAGCTCTTTTTGCGGGAAGGTCGGAGGGAAGGCAGCGATAACGAAACTTAACAGAAGGATAACTATAGGCGCTGAATGCAATAGTGCCGCGATAAATTAGCCAACTGAGGCCTTTACCCCGCGTGCCCGCCCAGCATGCTCGACAAGATGATGAGCAGAACGATAAGCGTAATGCCTACGTAAAGGTAGTCGCGCTCTAAAACAAAGCCAAAGGCCGAAAATACGATGCGGATAACCGGGGTGGCTATCAGCAATATAATACCTGCCTGTATGATGGCCTGCCCGCGAAACTCTAAAATGCCATGGATAATTCCTTCTGGCGAATTAATGAAAGCCGGGATGCCTTTAAAAGTATGATAATCGGCATGCTCCTGCCCGTGGCGAAGGATGTATAGCACGCCACCCACAAATACAATGGCCATAGAGATGAACACCCCTGCGCGGAGTATCCAGCCGATGATAGATTGCATTTCTTTGTTGTTCATTAGTTCAATGGTTCATTTGTTCATTGGTGTTTTAGAGGCCTATGAACAGTGGTACTATGCGGGTAAAATTAAGGGTTTAAAATGAAAGAGGACGGCAAACGGGGCTTTAAAATCAGCAACAAAAGCTAACCCGCTATCCACCAATGAACTAATGGCCAATGAACAAGTGAACTAATTAATTGCCTGCTCTGATGCTGCGTTCGCTGAGTTGTTTGATCACCTCATCATTAAAGGCGCGTTCGCTTTTGTAGAGGATGCTTATTTTGGATGATGGAATGATCTTTAAAAACTCATCCAGATACTTCTTTTTGATAGTAAGCATCTGGTTGTCGTAATAAAGTTCCTTATCAATCTGGGCGCTGCCAGATGCACTGGTGCTGTTGATACGTTTCAGTATGCGCACGGCCTTTAGTTCTTCCTGGTATTGATGGTACAGCGGCCAAAACTTATCGGCTTCGTCATCGGTAAGGTCCAGTTGCTGCGAAAGGAATTTATCGCGCGCAGCCTCTATTTTTTTGCCTAGACCCTTGTTACCCCCTGGTTGTAAATTGCGTTTTACGCCATTGGTGGGCACCAGGCTATTGGTAGGTATTTGCGCAGATACTTCGTAGCCCGCTGTTGCGGCAATAAATAATACAATAAAAATATATCTGAACAATTTACTCATTACTTACGGGTAGCATTTTAATTAACATCAATATAGTCGCTCAGGTCTTCGGCCAGCGCTTTGGTGTTAATTTGTTTATCATCCTGTATCAAACCGGTTGCGTCGCCGGCATCAACATTTAGCTCAAGGTAATCTCTTATTTCGTCAACAGGCACATTGGCCAGCTCGCTGTGCAGCAAAGTATGCTGATGCGCCGCCGGTTGCCCGGGTACAATAACCTGCGAGCCGTTCTGGCTTAGAAAGGCACCTGCGCCAACAATAAGAGCAAGGCAGGCAGCGGTAGCATACTTAAAGCTATTGCTGGCAAATAGCTTGCGCACAATGGTTTTACGTATAACTTCTTCCTTGTTTCCGGTTTTTTTAAGAATGTCGCGGTTAAGCGCCTCAAAATAACCATCCGGAACGGCAAAGCCCGCTTCTTTTTCTTCTAATAGTTCGTCTACAGCAATGCGGGCAGTTATTTGCTGCTGCATGTTTTCAAAGTACCCATCAGGCACCGTAAAAAAATCTTCGCCACCGGCAGCCTCCTCAATAGCCACACGGCTTTGAATTTTGCTGGTCAACTCATCAAAATAACCGGCAGGCATAGCAAAAGCTTCTTCTTCTGCCGCAATTTCTATATTTATACGGCTGGTAATATTAGCCGAAAGTTCGTCAAAATAACCCGCGAGTACTGCAAAAGTTTCCTCTTCTGCCTCTGTTTCAATATTCACGCGGCTGGTAATATTAGCCGAAAGCTCGTCAAAATAACCGGTAGGCAAAGCAAAGCCATGGTTCTCCGCCCCGGCATCAACCTCAATATTTATACGGCTGTTGATGTTGGCCGTCAACTCGTTAAAGTAATTTGCAGGCAATGCAAACCCGGTTTCTTCCGCGTTTGCGCCCACGCCAATATTTATCCTGCTGTTGATGTTTGCCGAAAGCGCATCAAAATAATTTGCAGGCACCGTAAATCCATTTGCCGGGCCAGTACTTTTTAATTCATCTAATTTCACTAACGATAAAATGCGCTGCTCGGCTTCATCGAAATAGGCAGACGGCACTGTAAACGGGTTATTTCGGGTAAACCGTTTAAGTGACATTTCTTCGTCGCCCCACTCCTTATTCTCCATATCGCTTTTCATACTCCCTTATAGATGAATAAAATTACCAAAGGTTTAACGTTAATTCAAAATTTAATCAGAATTGGTAACAAAAGCTTCTATCTTCTTCACGGCCAGGTGGAACGACGCTTTCAGCGCGCCCACGCTGGTGCCCAGCACTTCGCTTATCTCTTCGTACTTCATATCTTCAAAGTACTTCATGTTAAATACCAGGCGTTGCTTATCCGGCAGTGTTAATATAGCTTCCTGCAGTTTGCGCTGTATCTGGTCGCCGGTAAAATGGTCGCTAGCCGATAGTGTGTCCGCTAACTCGTAATCCACCTCATCCAGCGGGATGTTATTTTTTTGCTTCTTTTTATTTAAAAAGGTAATGCACTCGTTTGTGGCAATGCGGTACATCCAGGTGTATAGTTGCGCATCGTTACGGAAACCCGGCAGGTTCTTCCATATTTTTACGAACACATCCTGCGTAATATCGTCGGCATCATCATGGTCTATCACCATGCGGCGTATATGCCAGTATATCTTTTGCTGGTACTTTTTCAGCAGCATGTTAAATGCTTCGTTGCGGGTTTTCTCTTCCCTAAACTTGCTCAGTATCTCTTCGTCTTCTGCCTGTATGGCCATTTATCAAAATTTATCTTTAAATAAATATAAAGCTTTTTTGTTTTAATATGTTTGGCTGACGGTTATTTTACCAGGTCCAACACCTGTTGCGACGATGCCTTGGTATCCACTTTATCTATCACGTGGTCGATAATGCCATCGCCATTTATAACAAAAGTAGTGCGCGCGGTGCCCATATACTTTTTGCCATACATATTCTTTTCTTTCCAAACATCATAAGCTTCAACAATGCTGTGGTCGGTATCGGCTATCAATGTAAAAGGCAGGCTGTATTTGGTTTCGAATTTTTTATGCGACTTCTCATCGTCAACACTCACGCCGATAACGTCATAGCCTTCTTTCAGCAACGACTGATAGTTGTCCCTAAAATCGCACGACTCGGCGGTGCAGCCCGGGGTGTCATCCTTAGGGTAAAAATAAAGGATGATCTTCTTACCTCTGTGGTCGGCTAAAGAAACCTCTTTGCCGTTTTGGTCCTTCGCTGTAAAATCGGGGGCTTTATCGCCTGCTTTAAGAGTTGCCATAGGTTATCGTGTAAATTCGGCTGTAAATATCAAGATATTCTCCGCTTTATTTAATTTTTAGCGAAAATGTTTTGCTACCGCCCTGCATTTTATGTAGTTATAAAACCCGTCGAAATACCACAGTCCGTCTTTAAATACCGTTTGGCCGTTGATGTAGGTTCTATCATCATCAATGATCCCTATTATTAATTTGCTCCTGTGATTTGAGGTCTCAGGGCTTCCGCCTGTTATTAACGGTTTATTTACCACCCAGTGCTTAACGTTAGGATACTTCTCTTTGAGTAGCTCAATAATAAGTTCAGAGCTGTTGCTGTTAACGCTCACCAATTTATTACGGAAGTATAAATTAAACAGCATGAACACAGCCAGCAAGCCAACCACAATACTAAATAGTGGTGTTGTTTCGTCTTGTGGCTGCCGAAAGAAGATGAGCCTGATGGCAAATGAAAGAATCATTGCTACAAAGAAATACATCAAAGTATATTCAATTAAAAGCGTACCGTTGATCTTGCGAACAACGCGTTTTGCTTTGATGCTTTTGTGGATAATGATCTGGCTTGGACTCAACATTATCTTGTGAACTCTGCAGTAAATGTACTGCTATTATTTTTTGCGTCAACTACCGTAAACTCAAAAGTATGCTTTCCGGGAGCAATATCATTGGTGAAATTGTAGCTCAATATCTTGGTTTTATAGCTGCGTTCAACCAGCACCCACTTACCATCTATTTTACCGTTATAGCTTTTTATGCCAGATAGGTTATCGCTCATGCGCAGGCGTATGGCGCTGATGCCTTTCATGCTACTGCCGTTATGGATGTTGATGGGCGTAATAATCGGCGGCACCGTATCAACCTTCACATAAAAATCGCCAAAGGTTTTGGCATCTGCCTTTACAAAGCCGTTGATGTACTCGCCACCAATACTGCCGGCTGCCTCACTTACAATGACTGCCTTGTCGGTATATTTTCCAAGGCTGATGTCGGGTTTTATCCAAACCTCATAGCTGTCGTGTATCGGTGTGAACCTGTTATGGAGGCGATGGGTAACCGAATAAGCCCCCGGTTTGGCTGCCAGCGATGCGTATTGGAAATCGAGGTTATCATACAAATTGCCTACGGGTATTAACACTTTCAGGCGGTCGGTAGTAAACTCGCCGAGGTCGTTATAATACATCATTTTGCCGGTAGGCGGGGCGGGAGGCTGGTTAGCGGCAACGGCGCTTGATTGTACTTTTACCTTTACGGTTGATATATTCCCTGCAACATCTTTACATAAAAATTCCACATCGTGCACCTCGTTATCGTTAAAGGCGATGATGCCCCTGTTTATCGATTGCGGGTATAAACTAATGCGGCTGCCTGGCATAATAAAGCACTTTTGTATCATGCGGCGGCTGGTTAAAAACGTAGGGTAGTCGGTATAGGCATTAACGGCATGTGTTTGGTCGAACGCGAAACGTTCAACAGCAAAAGTGTAAACCGTGCGCCCGTCCAGCTTTAGTTCGATAGAGTAAACGCCATTATGATTATGCGAGGCACTGTTTTGATCCGTAACGGCAATGCCGAAGCCTGTGTTGCCGCTTAGCTGTAATACTTTGGGCACGGTGAGGTGGTAATTGCCCGCCGCTCCGGTTACGCCTAAAAACTCCTTGGGTGTTTTCTCGCTGAAGGGGTTGCCGTTGAGGTGATAAACGCCAATGGCGGTAATAGTTGGCGGAACGTCGTCGGGTATGGTAAGCCCGAACAATTGCGGGTTAATGGTTTCTTCGGTAGCGGTATCGCGCAATTCGAAGTGCACGTGCGGGCCGGCCGAGGCTCCCTCGTTGCCTGATATAG
Source organism: Mucilaginibacter pedocola (assembly GCF_002013915.1). GTDB lineage: Bacteria > Bacteroidota > Bacteroidia > Sphingobacteriales > Sphingobacteriaceae > Mucilaginibacter > Mucilaginibacter pedocola. The sequence continues at coordinate 333,351 of NZ_MBTF01000034.1, read as the reverse complement.
CCACTACATCGCCCTTTAGCACTTTAAAGGTTCCGGGCGGCACGGCGATGTCTGCCTCGAAAGTTTGGTTTTTGTACTGGTACTCGCGGATGTATTTGAATACCTCGGGTGTAAAACTTTGGATATGCCCGTAAACGGAGGTGTAGCCGTTGGGATGCGTAATATATAACGCTTGCCCAAAGCCGCCGAACTGTATGCGCAAACGCGAAACATACCCATCGGCAACAGCGTGCACAGGGTAGCCCGTGCGTTGCATGGTTTTAAAATCTAACCCCGAATGGAAATGGTTTGGCCTTAACTCGCCGAATGAGCCTGCAGTGGTAGGTGCAAGGTCTAAAGGGTAGCGGAAATAGCCTTGCGGGTATTGTTTGCTTTGGATGATATCCTGGGCTTGTGTTAATGAGCTTATTAATAGCAGTACTAAAATAGCTGCGAAGGTTTTGCAATTCTGCTTTTGTATTCTATATCGGCTGCACGGTCGAACTCGCATACTTTTTATTGAATTTTTTATTTAACGGTGTGTTGTCCGTTTTGTTGGCGATGTTTTCACGCAAAGACGCAAAGGTTTATTTTTCTTTTTTCTGTGCCGTAGCGATGGGTTTTAAACCCATCGCTACAATTTCTTTACGCCGTGCCGGGTGTCCACGCCCGGCGCAATAACGTTTGTAAGCGTCCACGCTTACGGATAATTTTACGAAGGTAAGCGTGGACGCTTACAAATGATCTCATATAGGCGTGGACGCCTGGATGGGCGGTGGGCTTTAATAATATCGAACGCCGAATGTTGAATATCGAATAATGAAGTACTTCGAAATTCGGTGTTCGATATTCATCATTCGATATTACTTCACTTGAAAGTCCAGCATCTTTTCTCCCTCCAAATAGCCTTCCAGCCTGTCGCCAATGGCTACTTTGCCCACGCCTTGTGGGGTGCCGGTAAATATCAGGTCGCCTTTTTTTAGGGTGATGTATTGCGAAACAAAAGCTATTATACGTTCGAACGAAAAAAGCAGGTCTTTGGTGTTGCCTTCTTGCTTTGTTTCGCCGTTGATGTCCAGCTTAAAGCTTAAATTGCATAGGTCCGCAAATTGGCTTTTGGGCAAAAAGTTGCTTACAGGTGCCGAGCCATCAAATGCTTTGGCCAGTTCCCAGGGCAGGCCTTTTTCTTTGTGTTTGGCCTGTATATCGCGTGCGGTAAAGTCAATGCCCAGGGCTATCTCATCGTAATAGTTAGCAGCAAATTTCTCGCTGATGTGCTTGCCTTCCTTACAAACCTTTAGTACCAATTCTATCTCGTGGTGTATATCCTGCGAAAATTCAGGGTGATAAAAGGGTTTATTCTCTTTCAGCAGGGCGGTATCGGGCTTCATAAATATTACCGGCACGGTTGGCACCGGGTTATTCAGTTCTTTAGCGTGCTCGGCGTAGTTGCGGCCAATGGCGATTATTTTCATGAGTTAAAACGTATAACCCCAAAGCTAAAAATTATATGCCCTAACAAAAGAGAGTAGGAAAAATTGCGTTGTAAAAATTCTGTTTGCGAGTTAAGAGGCAGATAGCTTTTTAATATCGAATAATGAATTTCGAATACCCAACGCCGAAGTTTTACTTCATCATTCGATATTCAGTGTTCGGTGTTCGAAATTTAAATGGGGCTTACAGTACCGATATCCTCTTATTGATAGATTCGGTACCTACGTTTATGCGCAGGAAGTAAAAGCCGCGGCTTAATTTGCTGTTTACCGGGTAGGTAATGCTTTGCTCACCAACTTCTACCCGTTGCGAGAACAGGGTAAGTACATCGTTACCTAATACATCCATCACCTTAATATTCACAAATGCCTCGCGCGATACAGTATACTTTACGTTAAGTATCTCGTTCACCGGGTTAGGGTAAACTTGTACATTGCTCAGTAATTTATCGTCGGGGCGGGGTACGTAAACCTTGGTGTTTGATATTACGGCAGGCTTTATAGGCGGCAGCGATAAATGCAGGATGTTTTTGTTGATGGGTTTTGCTTTGCCTTTATTGATATACTTCAGGTACGAAGTGTCTGATTTTTGGGCAACAACTCCCTTTGCAAAGGCTACGTTCACCATTACGGCAAGCAGCGCTAAAGCTATCCAGGAATTAATTTTTGTAAACTTTTTACCCATATCAATATTATCTGCAAAAGTATAAATATTGTTCGCTACAAATCAGTAATGTAACCGATAATTAAATAGTTTTAACAATTTTTAACAATATAAGCATTTGTGCATTCATTTTCACAAACTTATAATATCAGACTTATACGCTAACTGATAGTTTAAGTTGGTAAATAATATTTAACATAGGGTGGTAGTTTTCCACACGGGCACATGGCCCACTGTTGCAACATCATAAAAACATGCCGCCGCACGCAGAATTTGTTGGGTGATGGGGCATGGGCTACTCCCAAAATGCGTAAGCGCTCCCGAAATTAAATTGTAAGTTTTACAAGTTGAGGCGGCTTTTATAAGCCGCAATTAAAAATTATGCAAAACCTAAGCGGCGTGTACGAATTATCGCTAAATATTAACGTTGCCGATATACAGTTTTAAAATAACGGTTGTGCTAATGTAATTTTTATAAATTTGTGGACTTTTTATAACAAGGTGTCGAGTCACAAAAAATTACAAAAACTAAAGGCCGATGGGCCACCAGTTAGTTTGGAAATAATGAACGGTTCAGCCGTTACTCCACCGGTATATACTGCCAAAACCACAAGTACCAGCAAAACCTTTGGCCAATAAATTACCGCAGGGCAATGTTAGCCCCGTGCTTAATGGCTATTGGCTATATATGAGTGGTAAGGCTTGCGGCATTATATGTAAAAAGTTGCGTAAGTAAAGTACTGCCTCTGTAGGGCAGCCATTATAGTGCCTGCCCCGGCATAGGGGCTTTATCACAAAACAAAAGGCCCGCCTAAACAAACAAGGGCTTTTTGCTGTATTTTTTAAATAGAATAATCGTGTCGAATCACAAAGATCTGCAAAAACTTACCGCGGCAGGGCTGCTGATAAGTTTAGGTATTATTTATGGCGATATAGGTACATCGCCGCTTTATGTATTTAAAGCTATTATTGGTACCGAGGGCAACAATTTATCGTTACCCATTTCTCAAACACTGGTACTTGGCGGCGTATCCCTCATTTTTTGGACGCTAACGCTTCAAACGACCATTAAATATGTAGTAATAACACTTCGGGCGGATAACAAAGGCGAGGGGGGCATTTTTTCGCTGTTCTCGCTGGTGCGCCGTAAAGCTAAGTGGCTTATAGTACCGGCCGTAATAGGTGGTTGTGCATTGCTTGCCGATGGTATCATTACCCCGCCGATCACCATATCTTCTGCCATAGAGGGCTTGCAAACCTATTACCCGGGGCTGCCTACAATGCAGATCGTTATAGCCATTATAACGTGCCTATTCATCATACAGCAATTTGGAACATCGCTTGTTGGTAAAGCATTTGGGCCGATCATGTTCATTTGGTTTACCATGATGGGTGTTTTGGGTATTATGTATATTGCGCAAATGCCTATGGTTTTAAAGGCGCTCAACCCTTATTACGCAGTGGTATTGCTTACCAGTAATTATAATGCTTTCATCATATTAGGTGCGGTGTTCCTGTGTACTACGGGTGCCGAGGCCTTATATTCCGACCTTGGGCACTGTGGGCGCAAAAACATCCAAATAAGCTGGATATATGTAAAAGCCTGCCTTATATTGAATTACCTTGGGCAGGCCGTTTGGTTGTTGCAGCGCGAAGGGCAGCAGGTGGATATAAGTAAGCAAAACCCCTTCTTCATGATCATGCCCGAAGGCTTCCTTATATTTGGTATAGGTATAGCTACTATTGCGGCCATTATTGCATCTCAGGCATTAATATCGGGTTCGTTTACGCTGATAGCCGAGGCCGTGAGGCTGAACCTTTGGCCAAAGGTGCGCATCAATTACCCGAGCGAACAAAAAGGGCAATTATATGTGCCCAGCGCTAACTGGTTGCTTTGTGCAGGCTGTATTGGTGTGGTATTGCTTTTTCAGCACGAGGCACGTATGCAAGCCGCTTATGGTTTAAGTATCACTATGGCCATGCTGATGACTACCATCCTGGTGTCGAAATTCCTGCAGCGCCGTAAGGTGCCGGCATATATCATCGGCATATTTCTGGCGGTTTATTTATTGATAGAAGGTACATTTCTACTGGGCAACCTGCACAAATTCCTCGAAGGGGGGTGGTTCACTCTGTCGATCGGCTTCTTATTGTTCGTGGTGATGTGGACATGGCACATTGCCCGCAAGATCAAGAACCGCTATGTGAAATTCATTGAGATAGACGATTACTACAACATCATCAAAGAGATGAGCGAAGACGAGAGTGTGCCTAAATATGCTTCGCAGCTGATCTACTTAACCAGCGCCAACTTTAATTCGGAAGTAGAATCGAAGATCATTTATTCCATCCTGCAAAAGCAACCCAAACGTGCCGATGTTTACTGGCTGGTACACGTAGATGTAGTGGATGAACCTTACAAAAGCGAGTACGAGGTAGACCACCTGATACCGGGCAAGCTTATCCGTGTAGATTTTAAGCTGGGCTTTAGGGTAGAGCAGCAAATAAACTTATTGTTCCGCCGTGTGGTGGAAGACCTGGTGAAGAATGGCGAGGTTGATATTACCAGCACCTACAAATCGTTGAACAAACATAAAATTGTGGGTGACTTCCGCTTTGTGGTGATCGAAAAGGTGCTGTCGCGCTCGCATAACCTTTCGTTCTACGAGCGGGTGGTGATGTTTATTTACTCATACCTGAAACGCGTAAGCCTCTCAGAAGAGCGCAACTTTGGCCTCGACCTGAGTTTTGTTACCGTAGAAAAAGTACCACTTATGCTAACCTCGCCCGAAACGGTGAAGTTGACGCGGGTGGTTTAATTGATATTATTTTGAATGGGAAGGGTTGCTTTAGGGCAGCCCTTTTTTGTTGGTAGGCATTGAAATGCTTCTCTAAATAAAAAGTGCTACTTTAGGATGGTAAACCCTTTTCAGTTATGAAATACCTTTTCCTCGCCCTTATTCTGATATTCTCCACCGCAACCTTCGCGCAAACCGATAGGAAGCTAACCGCCCAATTGCAGGAAGCAGTGAAAGGCTTTAATGGGCAGGTAGGTATTTACGTGCATAATTTAAAAACCGGTAAAACCGCGGCTATTAATCAGGATACTTTGTTCCCCACTGCCAGCATGATCAAGGTGAGCATACTGAGCGGGTTGATGGATAAGATAGAGAAAGGCGAACTGCGGTACAATCAAAAGCTGGGCTACCGCGATTCGTTACTGTATGCAGGGGAGGATATTTTAGGCTCGTTTAAGGATAAAGATACCATACAGCTAAGCAAGGTGGCCATGCTGATGATCACCATGAGCGACAATACGGCCAGCTTGTGGCTGCAAAAATTGGTGACCGGTACGCACATTAACAACTGGCTGGATAGTAATGGTTTTAAAAGCATGCGGGTTAACTCGCGTACGCCGGGCCGCGAGGCCTTCCGTAGCATATATGGCTGGGGCGTAACCACACCATACGAAATGTGCAAACTGTTTACCATGGTACGCAACGGGCAGGTTGTTAGCCCCGCAGCAAGCGAACGCATGGCCCGCACGCTCAACCGCATTTATTGGGATAACAACGCCCTTGCGCAAATACCGCCATATGTTCAATGCCTGTCTAAATCGGGCGCGGTGGACGAGTCGCGATCCGAAACGGTGCTGGTATATGCTCCGCACGGCGATTATGTATTCTCCGTTATCACCAAAAACAATAAAGACCAAAGCTGGACGCCCACGAACGAAGCATCCACCCTCATTCGCAAAGTGTCGGCCCTGTTATGGCACTACTACGAGCCGAAGGATAGCTGGAAACCCGCCCCGGGCATTGATAAGTACATGCTGAACGAATAAATTATTTCAGCAAGGCCAGTAGCCCTTCAACATCTAAACGGCGGGTGTACATGGTAAGGTTGCCGTGCTCGTCGGTTGGCCATTTGTCTTTTGGGCGGTCCCAATACAATTCCACGCCGTTGCCATCCGGGTCATCTAAATAAATAGCTTCTGATACGCCATGGTCCGATGCTCCGGTGAGCGGATATTGGGCATCTATCAATCGTTGTAATATTGCAGCTAAGTCTTTACGTTCGGGATATAGGATTGCCGTGTGAAACAGCCCCGGCGCGTATTCGGGTGCACGGCCGGCACCCTTGCTGTGCCAGGTATTCAGCCCAATGTGATGGTGATAGCCCCCAGCCGAAATAAAGGCCGCCTGGTCGCCGTACATGGTCACCAGTTCAAACCCTAATAACTGATTATAAAAAGCCAGCGATTTTTGTATGTCGCTCACCTTTAAGTGCACATGCCCAATGCGGGTTTGTGCCGGTATCTTATATTCGCTCATGTTATTCTGTTGTAATGTTGTAAATGTACAAGGTTTGTAGGTTATACCTATCACCACTCAGTCAATTTAAATGTTTAAACATTTAAATTAATCAATTTTCCCTTTTTTAACTTTTCCAACTCTTCTAACTTTTCCTAACCCTTTCCAACCCTTCTAACCTACCCCAACCATTAACTAAATAAAACCCTACCTTTGCGGCATGAATATTAAAACGGCAGATTTTGTTTGCAGCAACACGCAGGTATCGCGTTTGCCCTTACCTTTAAAGCCCGAGTTTGCTTTTATAGGCCGCTCTAACGTGGGGAAATCTTCGTTGATTAATATGCTGACGCAGAAAAAGGGGCTTGCAAAAACATCGCAAACGCCGGGCAAAACGCAGCTCATTAACCACTTTCTGGTGAACGAGCAGTGGTATATTGTGGATTTGCCGGGCTACGGTTATGCCCGTATATCAAAAAACAAAAAAGAAGACTGGAATAAATTCATCCGCAATTATTTAGATAAACGCGAGAGCCTGCAATGCGTAATGGTATTGATAGATAGCCGGCTGGAACCGCAGAAAATAGACCTGGAGTTTTGCAATTGGCTGGGCGAAAAAGGGCTGCCCTTTGTACTGGTATTTACCAAAGCCGATAAACAAAGCAGCATAAAAACCGACCAGAATGTAGCCAAATTCCGCAGGGCGATAATGAGTACGTTTGAAGAAGCGCCACAACATTTTGTAACCTCATCTGAAACGCTTTACGGCCGCGATGAAGTGCTGGAATTTATTGACGGCATCAATCGTAATTTTGAAGTACCGGTTTTTAATGAGGAGTATTATAAACCGGCGAAATAACGTCGAATTAATTTCCCCTCTTGAGAGGGGGCGCGATAGAAAGTGCGGCTGCAGGGTGTAACGACTTTGCAAAACCACTAACACACCCCTAACCCCTCTCAAGAGGGGAGCCATAGCTTACTATCATTTGGATTTGATTTCCGTACCTTTACCTTATGCCCAAGGTAATTGCTTTAAATACATTTTACCAATATTTTAACCAACAGATAGAAGGTCCCGAAAGCGATAGCGGGCGATTCAATATCTTTAGGGTGGAAGATACCCTGCTGCCCGGCAACAAGCCCGTTGCTTACACCCGCCGCGATTTTTATAAAGTGAGCCTGGTTACAGGGCACAATAAAATACACTATGCCGACCAAACCATCGAGGTGGATAATGGCGTATTGGTATTTACAAATCCGCTGATACCATTCTCCTGGGAGCGCATTGGCGACGGGCACAGCGGTTTTGTATGCATTTTTACTGAGGGCTTTTTTAGCCGCTCGGGCAATATTAAAGATTACCCCGTTTTTCAGAACGCCGCCTCGGCAGTAGTGCCTTTGAATGAAAACTTAGAACGCTTTCAGCATTTGTTCGCCCGGATGTATACCGAATTGCAAAGCGATTACGCTTATAAATACGATCTGCTGCGCAATTTACTGATGGAGGTAGTGCACGAAGCTTTAAAGCTGCAACCAGCCACAGGGCAACCCTTAACAGGCGCCAATGGTGCGGAACGGATAAGCACACTTTTCACCGACCTGCTCGAACGCCAGTTCCCAATAGATGCTACCGGCCAAACTCTCAAACTGCGGTACCCGGGAGACTTTGCTATGCAGATGAATATCCATGTAAACCATCTGAACAAGGCACTGAAAGAAACCACCGGCAAAACTACTTCGCAATTGATTGCCGATAGGCTACTTCGCGAAGCAAAATTGCTGCTAAAAAGCACCACGTGGACTATCAACGAAATTGCCTGGTGCCTTGGCTTTGAAGAACCCAACCACTTTTCCGCTTTTTTTAAAAGCCACGCGAAAACTACAGCTATGAAATTCAGGCAGCAGGCGTCGGTTTGATTTTTGTAGTTTTTGCTTTCATATCGGTATCCTCGCCCGTTTACTTACGCTCACCTTTGTAGTATAAATTTTACTACCATGTGGACTAAAAAAAACATACCAGACTTATCGGGCAAGACCATTATTGTAACCGGCGCAAATGCCGGCATAGGCTACGAAACCGCGCTGGCTTTGTACGAAGCAGGCGCACACGTTATCATAGCGTCGCGCGATGAAGCCAAAGCGGCAGAGGCGATAAGTAAGTTAGAAGCAACAGGCTGCAAAGGCTCGCTGGAGTTTATTGCCCTTAACCTTTCTAACCTCGGCGAGATAAAGCGATTTGCAGACGAGTTTAAAGCCAAACACACCCGATTGGATGTATTGATAAATAACGCGGGCGTTATGCTAACGCCTGCCTCCAAAACCGATGATGGCTACGAACTGCAATTCGGTACCAACCATATAGGGCATTTCGCACTTACAGGGCACCTGTACCCGGTACTTAAAGCTACCGAAGGCGCGCGCATTGTCACCGTAAGCAGTATGGCCTACCTGCGCGGTAGCATCAATTTCGATAATTTAAAGTCGGAGCAGGATTACGATGCCATGCGCGAGTATTGCCAAAGCAAACTGGCCAACGTCTTGTTTTCGCTGCAATTGCAGCGCAGGATAGATGCTGCCGGTGATGGCGTGTTATCGCTTGCTGTGCAGCCGGGTGCTAACAAAACCGAACTGGCCCGCTATATGGATAAAGCAGTTTACGACGCTGCCGTAAAACGCACTGGCCCGCTAATGGAACCATGGCAGGGCGCGCTGCCATCATTATACGCTGCCGTGGAGCCTGCCGCTAAACCTTATGTACTTTACAGCCCCGACCAGGACGGCGGCTACCGCGGCTACCCCGCTGAATTTGAAATTACATCAGGTGGGAGGGATGAAGTTATTGCCCAACGGTTATGGGAATATAGTGAGAAGGAGACAGGCGTGGTGTATCCGTAACATGCTGTAACGTAAATATCGCGTGGCTATTAACTCACCCCGAATGCGCTCCGCTGTTCGACCCTCTCTTCCTGCGGAAAAGAGGGTGAGCTACAATAAGTTTCGCTAACCCTCTTTACGGAGTAGAGAGGGTGGTCCAGCGATAGCGTCGGCGGGTGAGTTAACTCGCAGGCTTTATATGCAACCGTGTTGTAAATAAAACGCAGCCCATATCAACCACTGCGTTTTATTTAATTTTCAACGTATCTTTGCATCAAAAATAAGAGCCGCACAGGCTTGTGTTGCAGCCCTCGGATACATGAAAAAATACCTTTCCCTCGTAACGTTTACGCATACCATATTTGCCATGCCCTTCGCCTTCATTGGCTTCTTTTTGGCAGTAACCACAACCGATCACCCATTTTCTTGGCAAAAGCTGGTTATGATGGTGTTTTGTATGGTGTTTGCCCGTAACTCGGCAATGGCCTTTAACCGTTATCTCGACAGGAATATAGATGCTAAAAACCCCCGCACTAAACAACGCGATATACCGGCAGGGCGTATTAGTCCGGCTGCGGCTTTAACGTTTACGCTAAGCAATTGTGCGTTGTTTATACTTACTACCTGGTTCATCAATTCGTTATGCTTTTACCTTTCGCCGGTAGCTTTACTGGTGGTGTTGGGCTATAGCGCAACCAAGCGTTTCACGGCGCTTTGCCATATGGTTTTAGGTTTGGGTTTATCGTTAGCGCCTATCGGTGCTTACCTGGTAGTTACCGGGGCTTTCGCTTTAACACCTGTGTTCTTTTCGCTATCAGTTTTATGCTGGGTAAGCGGTTTCGATATCATCTATGCTTTGCAGGATGAGGACTTTGACCGTGGCGAAAACCTGCATTCTATACCTGCCTGGCTGGGTAAGGTGAACGCTTTAAGGTTGTCTACCGTGCTGCATGTATTTTCGGCGGCCTTTATTATGATGCCCGTGTTTTTTACCAATGTTGGTGTGTTGTATTACGTGGGCATCGCCTTTTTCTGCGCTATGCTTATCTACCAGCACCTGTTGGTGAAACCGAACGACCTGAGCCGCGTAAACATCGCCTTCATGACCACCAACGGCATTGCCAGCGTGGTGTTCGCGGCCTTCTTTTTAATGGATAGGGTATGGATGCGCTAACACAGGCCCAACTCGAGGCCTTCCGTAAAGGGTTGGAACCCTACGCGGTATTCAACGAGGCCGAGTGGATCGTGTTTACGCAATATATCAGCCTGCAAAACTTTAAAAAGAAACAGCTATTTGCCGAAGAAGGTAAAGTTTGTCAATATGTAGGCTTCGTTCTGAAAGGCTCGGTAAGGTATTACCACATTAAGGATGGTGCCGAAATAACCAATTACTTCAGCTTCGAGAACGATTTTGCCAGTAGTTATAAAAGCTTCCTCACCGGCGATACCGCTGTAAACTACATAGAAGCGTTAGAGCCAACGCAAATGATGCTCATCAGCAAGAAAAACCTCGACCAGATGCTGGCAAACCCCATGCTGGCCTATAAAATAGAACGCTTTGGCAGGCTGATAGCCGAACACTACCTCATTTGCTGCGAAGACCGCCTGTCGTCCTTTGTTACCCAAACACCCGAAGAACGCTACCTCAAACTCCTCGAAACCGGTCGCGACATACTCAAGCGCATGCCACAGCACTATGTAGCCAATTATCTTGGCATAACGCCGGTGTCTCTATCCAGAATACGGAAGCGGATACTCACTGTCTGAATCAGAATTTCCAGAATTTTAGAATTTTCAGAATGTAATACACCGTTCTCAGATATTACTGTAAAAAGATGTTTTAGTCTCATATCTCACGTCTCAATACTCATATCTAATTCCCATTTCCTTATCTTTTGTTAACGTTTTGCCTGCCTTAAGCGCTCTACATTTGTATCATACCAAAACAAAAAAGAAATGATACACACCATATTAGGAGCAGGCGGCCCGGTAGCCAATGCCCTCACCCGCGAGTTAGAAAGCCACAACGAAAACATCCGCCTGGTGAGCCGCCGCGAAATAAAAACCATGGGCAACACCACCTGGCAAAAAGCCGACCTCTTGGAACTTGATGAACTACGCAGGGCAACCAAGGGTTCGGGCATTATCTATTTATGCGCAGGTTTAGTTTATGATGCCGATATCTGGAAAGCGCAATGGCCCATCATTATTAAAAACGTAATAGCCGTTGCCAAAGAGAATAACGCCCGCCTGATATTTTTTGATAACGTATACATGTACGGACTGGTAAATGGCGCCATGACAGAAGAAACACCCTATAACCCCACCAGCGAGAAAGGCAAAGTTCGCGTAGGCGTGGCCAATGCTATAATGGACGAGGTAAAGGCAGGAACCCTGAAAGCCAGCATAGCCCGCGCGCCCGATTTTTACGGCACCGATAGCACCAACAGCTTTTTTGATATGATGGTACTGGCCAAATACGCCAAAAAACAAAGCGCGCAATGGATAGGTGATGCCAACACCAAACACTGCTTTATTTTTATTGAAGATGCGGGCAAAGCCATGTACCTGCTTGGCCAAAACCCCGATACCGATAACCAGGTATGGCACCTGCCCACCGCCCCGGCACTCACAGGCAAACAATTCATCGATATGGCGGCAGCTATCTATGATATCAAACCCAATTTCTTCAGCCTGAAAAAATGGATGCTATGGTTAATAGGCAAGTTTATGAAGGTTGTGGCCGGCACGGTGGAGATGTATTACCAGTATGACCATGATTACGTGTTCGATTCAACAAAGTTCGAGAAACGCTTTAATGTTAAACCAACGCCGTATCAAGAAGGGATAAAAAAGATGTCGGAGACGTTGTATAAGGCGGAATAGGAAAAGTTTGATTTGTTTATTTTGTTTAACTTTATGTTACTAAACATTATCAATGAGCATGCTACTCGAAATCCCCGTTATTCTCGGAATAAGTATTGAGGTTTATGTTATCTGGGCTGTATTGAATATCCCGTTTTATTTTATTTTTAAGAACGTATTTCGAAAACGCATTGGTGATAAAAGGAAACGTTCACTACTTATTTGGGCTTGTATGCTTGCTGCTGCTCCTGTTTTTTACGTGTTATTAGTAATAGGTTTTTTTGCCGCAATGGCATACTACCCTGATCGTGATTTTGACAGGGAGGGATGGAACACCAACAAAGACACGCGCTATGAATATTCTGAAAGCCTTATCGAAAGCAGAATGCTAATAGGCAAGACGAAAACGGAAGTGCGACGACTTTTGGGCGCAGACGAAGGTCGAGATAATGATAGTAGCTGGTGTTATGAACTTGGCTTTAAACCAGGATTCGGTAATATAGATCCGGACTATATGTGTATTAAATTTCTAAATGACAAGGTGGTTAGTGTTGAACAACACGAAGGTTAGTCAAAACATTTTTCCTTTATCTCAACATTTGCACATCATCCAAATCATCTGCACATTTGCAGATGTGTCCCGAACGTTCGGGACACATCTGAAAAACCATGATCCATAAAAAAACACGACACTATATCCCGGCCGATCTTGAAATTAAATGGGAAACGCTGGAACCTATTTACCAGGAATTGGTAGGCCGCCCTATTAATTCGGTTGAAGAGCTTGAACAATGGCTGAAAGACGGCAGCGAACTACAGGCCGCGTTGGAAGAAGATTTCGCATGGCGCTACATCAAAATGACCTGCGATACCATGAACCCCGACCTGCTGGAGAGCTTCCAGTACTTCGCTACCGAGATCGAACCTAAAACCGCGCCTTTCAACAATCAGCTTAATAAAAAGCTGGTAGAAAGCGAATACGTAGCCGACCTGAACGAAGAGAAATTTTACATTATGCTGCGCGCGGTAAAAAAATCTCTGGAGCTTTTCCGCGAGGAGAACATACCGTTGCAAACCGAGATACAGGTAGAGCAGCAGAAGTATCAGAGCATCACCGGCGCTATGTCGGTACATGTGGATGATAAGGAATATACCTTAGAGCAAGCATCTGTGTTTTTAAAAGGAACCAATCGTGCCAAACGCCAGGAGGTTTGGGAGAAGATAACCGCTCGTCGTTTACAGGAGAAAACCGTATTGGACACCCTGTTCGACCACCTGCGTGCCCTGCGCCACAAAGTTGCGCTGAATGCCGGTTTCGAGAACTTCCGCGACTATATGTTCCAGGCTTTAGGCCGTTTTGATTATACCCCGCAAGATTGCTACGCTTTCCATGCAGCGATCGAGACCGAGATCGTACCTATACTGCGCGAGCAGGCCGAGAAACGCAAAGAGGCCTTAGGCCTTGACGCTTTGAAGCCATGGGATATGGATGTTGATCCATCGGGCAGGGCCGCACTTAAGCCTTTCAGTAGCGGTGAGGACCTGGTAGAGAAATCTATCCAGTGCTTCAGCAATATTAACCGCTATTTGGGCGAGCGTTTAGAGATCATGAAAGATAACGGCTTGTTCGATGTAGAAAGCCGTAAGGGCAAGGCTCCAGGTGGTTATAACTACCCGCTGGCCGAAACCGGTGCGCCATTCATCTTCATGAACTCGGCGAACACCTTCCGCGACCTGACTACCATGGTGCACGAAGGTGGCCACGCGGTACACACCTTCCTGACTGCCGATTTGGAGCTGAACGATTTTAAACACTGCCCGAGCGAAGTAGCCGAGTTGGCCTCGATGTCGATGGAGTTGATATCGATGGATAATTGGGATGTGTATTTTGATAACGAAGAAGACCTGAAACGCGCCAAACGCGATCAGCTTGTTGATGTACTGAAAACCCTGCCATGGGTAGCTGTTGTAGACCAGTTTCAGCATTGGATATATACCAATCCCGATCACACGGCCGAAGAACGTACCGAGGCATGGCTAAAAATATACGAGCCGTTTGGTGCGGGCTTTGTTGATTGGAGCATTAACCCCGCTGCCGAGCAAAACCTATGGCAAAAACAACTGCACATTTTTGAGGTGCCGTTCTACTACATCGAATACGGAATGGCCCAGCTTGGCGCTATTGCCGTTTGGAAAAACTATAAAGAAAACCCCGAGAAAGGACTGCAGCAATACTTGGATGCCCTTAAATTGGGTTATACCAAAACCATCACCGAGATATACGAAACCGCAGGCATCAAGTTCGATTTCAGCGCTGGCTACGTAAAAGAGCTTGCCGAATTTGTGAAAGCGGAGATGGATAAGATATAGTACCTGCTGCAGATTTGACAACTTTTTAAAAGTTGTCAAATCTATACCGCAACGCCCATGAACCAGGCAGTAAACTTCTTCTGGACCATATTATGCTTCATCCCCGTGATAGGCTTTTGGTTCGCGGAAGGGCTTACTACCTGGTTTTATATTTTTTGCAGCATTAGCATTATCAGCTTGTTGATACCAGCACGGCTGTTGCAATTAAGCAATAGCCCTAAATTCTACGAAAAGCTGGGAGTGCGGGTCATCCGCAAATTTGTACAAAACGGCGACCTGGTGAAGCGCATCAGTAAAAACACCCGGCAACAATTAAGGGTGATCAAAGGGCGGGAAAGCGCCATTGGTTATAGCAGCACTATTGTAATGTATGAGCGTTACCACTTTTTGTGCTTTGTTTTCTTTTTGCTTACTACTGCCTTTGCCCTTTTTATCGGCAAGATACCAATAGCCATAATTATTTTGGTGGCTAATGTTATCTACAATATTTGTCCTATTTTACTACAACAATACAACCGAGCAAGATTGACACGGCTTTCTAAGGTAAAGGCTGCGTTAAAAGCGTAAAAACTTCTTTTTTGGCGTAGAAATGAGGTTTTTACCATAGCTTTTCAGAATATTCTTACTTAAATATTATAATACCTAACCCATATTTGGCACGGTTTTGAACCTTTGTTGTTTACAAAAGGTTAAATTAATATATGAAAAAGATACTGATGAGTTTAAGCCTGATGCTGTTGGCAGCAACGGGTTTTGCACAGGTTCCCTTCAAACCTGTAGAGATAGATAGCGCTGTTACGGTTTCGTTACCTGAAGGCTTTACAAAGAAAGATACCCTGGGCCAATCGATATACTCAGGTAAAACCAATATCGGTTACATGGTGGTTATACGCCAGCCAAATGCCAATAACAAACCGCTTAAAAAAGAGCGCGACCTGAATAATGTAATGAAGGATTATATAAAAGGCGTGAAAGGCCAGGCAGAAGGTTCGGATGCATTGAATGCACGCGACACCACCATTGGCCACCTGAAAGCAAAAGTGTTTACTTTGTCTACCGACCAGGGTGCCGGTGTACAGCTGCGTAATTTTATAGTGATATACACGCAGGATATTACCTATACTTTCGAGTATTATTACCAGCAAAACCGTGCCGATTTGATCAAGGACGAGTATAAGACATTTGCAAGTTCGATACAGGTTTCGCCAGAGTTACAACGTACCGACCAATACTTGTCTGATGCAAAAGGTATTTCGCCCGGCCTGATAGGTGGTGTGGTAGTAGGTGTTATAGTTATTGGTTCGATGGCCTTTTATATCAGCCGTCGTAACAGAAAATTAAGAGAGCAGTTAGAAAGCTAATCTTCGTGACGCTTCAAAAGCCCCCTGTGCCAACGGGGGGCTTTTATAAATTGTTTACTATCTATAAACCCTAACCATAGTATAGTAACAAAAGCCCCGATTGCCGAGCCGGCTGTAACATCCTCAAAAAAATGCTGGCTTAAATACATGCGCGAGTAACCCACCAGCATAGCAACCACCAACAAAACCGTTCCCCACATTTTGTTTTTGATAAGATAGGTTAGTACAACAGCTGCCGAAAAAGCCGTTACCGTATGCCCGGAAGGGAAGCTTTGTATGCCACCAACTATGTATACATCTTTCACAAAATGTATCTTGTTTAATTCGTTCTCGAAGTAAATCCTTGGGCGCGGGCTGTATACGGCGTACTTAATACCTTGCGCAAATATGGAAGTTACCAGGTAGCTGCTGGCTAACAAAAATGCATTGCGGTAATTGTATAATGCAATAACGGCAGCAATAATGATGATGGTGAGCCCGTCGCCGAGGTCGGTTACGTAAGGGGCTAAAATATCGCCGAGCTTATAGTAAGCCGCGTTTACCGTAAAATATATCTCGCGGCGGGTATAAAGTAGTTTAATGATCAAACAGCCGCTTAAAACTACAAGGTAGGGTATTAAAAAGTAACGTATCCTGAATAAAACCTCCCTAACGCCTGTTTTCATTGCCCACAAAGTAACGCATATAGTTTTTCAATGCAAAAAAATGGTTATGTTTGGTATGACGAACAAAAAACTGATCTTAAAAAATGTCGAAAAGCATCTTTCGCAAAAAGTCTGTAGCCAAAATTTTATCCGATGTTGAATGTGGTTTCAGCGATTCGGAACACCCCGGCAGCGCATCACAGCTCCAAAAAGAACTTAATGTAAAAGACCTTACCCTGATGGGTATAGCCGCCGTAGTTGGCGCGGGTATATTCTCTACCATAGGCGAAGCATCGTTTTACGGTGGCCCCGGCGTTTCTATCCTGTTCGTTATTACGGCCATTACCTGTGGTTTTTCCGCACTTTGTTATGCCGAATTTGCATCGCGCATACCAGTAGCGGGCAGCGCCTATACTTATGCTTATGCATCATTCGGTGAATTGATAGCCTGGATAATAGGTTGGGACCTATTGATGGAATATGCCATCGGCAACATTGCTGTAGCAATATCCTGGAGCACCTATTTCGTGAACCTTTTAGAAGGCTTCCACATCCACGTCCCCGAGTATCTTACCTTAGATTATTTTTCGGCCTTTAGG
Source organism: Mucilaginibacter pedocola (assembly GCF_002013915.1). Lineage (GTDB taxonomy): Bacteria > Bacteroidota > Bacteroidia > Sphingobacteriales > Sphingobacteriaceae > Mucilaginibacter > Mucilaginibacter pedocola. The sequence continues at coordinate 316,189 of NZ_MBTF01000034.1, read as the reverse complement.
GCACATAGCTCCATTGCTGAGTTAACTGCAGCCGGAAAAACCGCCGAAATAACCGATGGGATGAAAGCGGCCGCTGCCGCTTGGGCAAATGCACCGGGTATTGGCGATATTAAATTTATAGCTAATCTGCCCGCGCTGCTTATTGTTATCATCATCACCTATTTGGTGTACGTGGGCATCCGCGAAACAAAAAAGGCTACCAACGCCATGGTAGTTTTAAAGGTGCTTATTGTAATTGCCGTTATCGCAATAGGTTTCTTTTATGTAACCCCGGCCAACTGGCATCCATTTATGCCAAACGGTTTTCAGGGCGTAATGAAGGGTGTTTCGGGCGTGTTCTTTGCTTACATTGGTTTCGATGCGATATCAACCACAGCCGAAGAATGCCAAAACCCGCAGAAGGATCTGCCGCGCGGCATGATCTATTCATTGGTGATCTGTACGGTTCTGTACATCCTGATATCGTTGGTGTTAACAGGTATGGTAAGCTACAAAGACCTGCAAGTGGGCGACCCATTGGCCTTTGTATTTGCTAAAGTTGGTTTGAAAAATATCAGCTATGTAATATCGGTAAGTGCCGTAATTGCCACGGCCAGTGTATTGTTGATATTCCAGTTGGGCCAGCCGCGTATCTGGATGAGCATGAGCCGCGATGGTTTGCTGCCTAAGGCTTTTTCGCGGATACACCCTAAATTCCGTACGCCATCGTTCGCTACTATTGTAACTGGTTTTGTGGTGGCTGTGCCTGCCCTATTTATGAACCTTACCGAGGTAACCGACTTAACCAGTATAGGCACCTTGTTTGCCTTTGTGCTGGTATGCGGCGGTGTTTTGCTAATGCCTCGCGAAGCCGCTGTGCAGGGGAAATTCCATTTGCCTTACGTTAACGCCCGCTACATAGCGCCAATAGTTTTCGCTGCCATCATTTACCTGTTTTGGGGTACTTTCCATACCATATTAGCCGGCGAGAACGTTCACGAGAAATTCCCTTTCTTCCTGTTCATACTGCTATCGGCAGGTTTAACCGTAGCTGCCGTAGTGAAGCAATTATCGCTGATACCTGTATTGGGCCTGCTGAGTTGTTTCTACCTCATGACGGAGCTTACCTACCAAAGCTGGATACGCTTTTTGGCCTGGCTGCTTATAGGGCTGGTGATATATGCAGTTTATGGATATAAGCATAGTGTGGTGGGGAAAGAAGTGGTAAAGAAGTAGTTTCTAAGCTATTTATACTCGCTATCTCTATAGCAAAAACAGTATTTGAATAAATTGTGTAAATTTGGATATGCATATTAACCAGGTAATTAGCATTGATTCAGAAGTTTTGAGCGGCCAACCGGTTTTCGCAGGTACACGTGTGCCTGTTGAATCCCGGTTCGATCACTTGGAAGCTGGTGTTACTTTGGATGAATTTCTGGAAGACTTTCCATCGGTTTTTAAGGAACAGGTCATTGCGCTATTAAACGTGGCTTCATAAACCCCTGCGCTCAATTCCCTATCTTTACAACCTCTATGAAGTACCTGCGCCGGGCATTATTTCCGTTTTCTTTGCTGTATGGCTTGGTGGTGCTGTTGCGCAATTGGTTTTACGATGCAGGGTTGTTTAAAAGCACGGCTTTTGATATGCCTGTAATAGCGGTAGGTAACCTGGAAGTAGGCGGCGCAGGCAAAAGCCCTATGACTGAATACCTGCTGCGTTTACTGAAGAAAGACTACTGCGTGGCAACACTCAGCCGCGGTTATGGCCGCAGTACTAAAGGTTTTTTGTTGGCCACTACAACAACTACCGCCGCCGAAATAGGCGACGAACCCGCACAGTTCAAACACAAATTTCCGGATGTTACCGTGTCCGTGTGTGAGGATAGGGTAGCAGGGGTAGAGAAGCTGCGTTCGTTGCAAAGCCTTTCAGAATACAGGGAATCCGCAACGGAAATATCTACACACGCGGGCGACGTTATTGTTTTGGATGATGCCTACCAGCACCGGGCACTGAGACCTGGGTTAAGCATTTTGCTATTCGACTATAATAAACTTTTCGATGCTCATTTACTGCTCCCGGCAGGTAACCTACGCGAGCCCTTCAGCGGCAAGTGGCGGGCTGATGTTATGGTGGTAACCAAATGCCCGCAGGCACTATCCGAAGAGGAGAAAACTAAATGCTATTACCGCGTAAAACCGAATGGCAACCAACCCCTGTTTTTCAGCACCATAAACTACCTGCCCCTGCACGATATGCAGCAGCGGCCGGTAGGGTATAAAATAGATGCCGAAACAACTGTGTTTTTACTGACGGGTATCGCCAATCCTGTTCCGCTGGTAGAGTATATCACAACGCTGACCGATAGCATTACCCACCATAATTATCCCGACCATCACCAATTTACCTTAAAAAATATCGCTAAACTTGCTGCGGAATTTGCTGCCTGCAAAGCACAAAAAAAAGTGATCATCACAACAGAAAAGGATGCTCAACGTTTAGCCTTACACGGCTTGCTGCCCGAGGTATCAAGGATGTTCATACTGGTGCTGCCCATAGGGGTGGAGTTTTTGGACGGTGAAGGCGAAGTTTTTAATAAAATAGTAATTGATCATGTTAGAAAGTATTCAGAATAGCACAAAATATATCAAATCGCGCATTGGCGATTTCGAACCTGAGGTAGGCATTATTTTAGGCACCGGCCTTGGTGGCTTAGTGAACGAAATTGAGGTGGAAAAACAGCTGATGTACAGCAATATCCCCGATTTTCCTATCTCTACGTTGGAGTTCCACTCGGGTAAATTGATATTTGGTACGCTGGCAGGCAAAAAAGTGGTAGCCATGCAAGGGCGCCTGCACTATTACGAAGGCTACAGCATGCAGCAGATAACTTTGCCGGTTAGGGTGATGAAATTGCTGGGTATTAAAACGCTCTTCGTATCAAACGCCAGCGGTTCGCTTAACCCCGCCTTTAAAAAAGGCGACCTGATGGTGATAGAAGACCATATAAACCTGCAACCCATGAACCCGCTTACCGGCCGCAACGACTCAGATATGGGCCCGCGCTTCCCGGATATGAGCGAACCATACAAACGCGTCCTGATCAATAAAGCCTTAAAAATAGCAGCCGCTAACAACATTAACTGCCACAAAGGCGTTTACGTTGCGGTTACCGGCCCTAACCTGGAAACTAAGGCCGAATACCGTTACCTGCGCATTATTGGCGGCGATGCGGTAGGTATGAGTACCGTGCCCGAGGTTATTGTGGCTAACCACATGGGCTTGCCGGTTTTTGCGATATCGGTATTAACCGACGAAGGTTTCCCCGAAGAATTGAAACCCGTTTCGCTGGAAGAGATATTGGCTACCGCTACCGAGGCCGAGCCTAAATTGACACAGATATTAAAAGAACTTATTGCAGGGCTTTAATGGCAGCAAAGCTGAAGTACATATTATTACTATTGTTGTTTTGCGCGGCCGTGCAAACGGTTTTTGCGCAGGTGCCATCTACTTATCCCGGGCAGCAAACTCGCGAACCGGTTTATAGCCGCGACACCAGTAGCCGTGGCAGAACTGGCCGCCCCGGCGATGCCAATAATATCGATTCGATACGTGCACGGCAGGCGCGTAATAAAGACTCCATAGAGTTTAACTCAAAATTCATCAAGGTAACCAGCGAGCGCTTGCTGAGCGATAGCACACAGCTTTTTCCGCTGGATACCGGTTTGGTTAACTTTGAGAACTACAGCCCGCTAAACCAGCCGCGTAACCCTAAAATCCATTTAGGCTACCTGGGTACTTCGCAGCGCGATTTGCTTTTCAACCCGCGCAAAACCATCGGGTTCGATGAAAGCATGCATGCGCTTGATGCCTATTTAATAAACCCGCAGGATATTAACTATTTTAATGCCCGTGCGCCTTACACCTTGCTATCCTTATATAACACGCTGGGCAGTACGCGCGAGCAATACTTTAAGGCCCTGCATACCCAAAACGTAAAACCAAACTGGAATGTGGGTTTTATGCTCAACTTTAATGGCTCGCGGGGGTACTACAGTTATAACAACATACTACGGCAAAACGTGGCGGGTATGAATGGGGGCTTTTTTACCTGGTACCACTCGGTAAACCACAGGTATAACTTATTGGGCAACATATTGGTGAACAACCTTAAAGCACCCGAGACGGGAGGGCTGTTAGAAGATGATGCCTTCTCCTCTGCAACGTTTGGCAAAAGCACGCTCCCAGTTAAGTTGCCCAGCAGCTACACATCGTGGAAAAACACCGGCATATACGTTAAACAGTTTTACTACATAGGGCATATTGATACCGCCAAAAAGGCTACCGGCAGCACCAGTGTATTACCAACGCAGCGTGTATCGTACACGCTGTACTACAATACCCGCCGCTACGAATACCTGCAGAACGATCAGGATACTTACGGCGTTTTCCCTGATTATTTTTTCAGTGCTGCCCGCTCACGCGATTCGCTGAGTGTGTTCCATTTACAAAACGATTTTTCGTACAGTTTTTACCTGCGCGGTAAATCGGTAAAAATGATCAAAAACGAATTGAAGCTTGACGTAGGGCTGGTTCAGGATTATTATAAGTATAGCCAGTATGTAAGCGATACCGTGCTGAACGAGTTTGGGCGTAAGGTAATGAAGCAAGTGAGGATGCAAAACGAGAACTTCCAGAACATTACCTTAAAGGCGCGCCTTGGCTACCGCTTTAGCGACCGTATAAACCTTGATGGCGACATTAGGCAAATTGTACAGGGTCGCAACTTTGGCGATTTGCTTTATGATGTAAAACTTACCCTTGCAGGCGGACAAAAGGCGGGCAGGATAGTGTTAGGGGCGTACCAACAAAGTAGTTCGCCGGGGCTGATGTATACCGATTGGATCAGTAACCACTATATTTTTCATCCCGGTTTCAATAAGCAGAAAATTACCAACCTATCGTTCAACTACGTGAATGATGTGTTGAAACTCGACCTGAAGGCCGAGTATTTCCTGATAAACGATTATCTGTACTTTTCGGCAAGCAATGGCGGTATAGATGCTGCGCCCATGCAATTTGGCAGCGCTATTAATATGCTGAAGCTAAGCGTGGGCAAAAACCTTACCTGGCGCAAATTCCATTTTGATAACTATGTAGTTTATCAAAAGTCAGACAACCTGGCCCTGCTGCGTACCCCCGAAGTTTATACATACAGCAGCCTTTATCATGGCTCAACGCTGTTCGACGTACTGAAATCGCAATACGGTATAAGCGTTAGGTATAACACGGCTTACACAGCACCCTCATACGCCGTTGGCCTCGGGCAATTTTACAACGGAGCCAATGTAACGTTCACTTCGTACCCTGTAGCCAGCGTGTTTTTTAAAGCAACGCTACAGCGTACCAATATCTTCCTCCAGTACGATTACGCCAACCAGGGCCTGTTCAGCAAAGGTTTTTATACCGTGAACCGCTACCCGCAACTGGATGCAGTATTAAAATTAGGCGTGGCCTGGACGTTTTATAATTAATAGGAGCCAAGCCCCCCAGCCCCCTGAAGGGGGAGCTTTTGAAAAATAAACACTTAAAATTCTATTCCCCCTTTAAGGGGTTAGGGGGCGACGCTACACTACTTCCATATCCCCAGCAACCTCCGCAATAATATGATCTCGGCGGTGTGGTAGGCGTTATGGTCGGCAATTTGTAAAGCTTCGCGGAGGATGTTTTGGCCCGTGCCGTGGGGGATAGGTTTGTAGATATCTTCGCTTTTTAAAAGCTCCAGAAAAGCGGCGCGGTCGGCAAATATTTGTTCAATGGTTCTTTCCCATGCCTCATCGTCTTTTGGTTCGCTTTCTTTTGGCCAGTAATCATCGGGCCAGTTTGGCGATTCGTGGCTGCCATCTTTGCTAAACTCCAGCATATCCCATTGCGCAATGCGTATATGTTCGGCCAATTGCCATATGCTATAGGGCAAGTTATGCGGCTTTACGCCGCGGTGTTCGGCAGGTATATCTTTCAGGGCGTCTTCTAGCGTAGCGTGCGCGCCGCCGCCTTCTATGAGTTTTATCAGTTCGGTTATCAGTATTTTATGCTGCTCGTCCATGGTTATTGGTTTCTATTCTAACAAAGTGGCTACATAATTGATTTATGTCAGCCAAAATTTCTAAGTTTATCAACCAAAGCAAACCCTTACCAAGTTGATCAGGAAACTACTTTTACTTTCGCTATATGTGGCCGCGTTTACCGCTTGTAAAAAAGATGGCTCGTCGGTTCAGCAACTTTCTGCGCGCGACGATGCCGCTTTTACGCAGTACGAAGAACACTTTTTAGATGATTTTTGGAAAGAGAACCCCGAGTGGGCCACTACGGTGGGTTATCATAAATACGACAGCATACTGGTAATACCCAGCGACGATAACCGTAAAAAGGCCATCAAATTTGCCAAAGTGCAAATGGATTCGCTCAGCCGTTTTGAGGTGGGCTCGCTATCCGATGCCAACAAGATAGACCACCGCATGATGCAAAACCAAATGGAATCGATGCAATGGCACCTGGAGCAATTACGCGAACACCAGTGGAACCCGGCATCGTACAATGTGATAAGCAGTTTCGCGGTTATCCTGAACGAAAATTATGCCCCGCTGGAGAAACGCTTGAAAAGCTTTTACCAGCGCATGTCGTTCATTCCGGCTTATTACAAAGAAGCTCAAAAACAGCTTAAAAATCCGGTAGTTGAACTAACCGACCTGGCCATTGACCAGCATACCGGCGGGCTTAGCGTTATTGAAAAAGACTTTACCGACTCGTTGAAGAAAACCAAAATACCAGAAGCGGAGCAACGCCAAATGGCCGACCGTGCGCGTATATCGGTTGATGCTATAAAGGGCTATGTGGCCTTTTTAAAAGCCCTGAAGAACGATAAACCTCGCAGCTTTAGGCTGGGTAAAGAGTTTTACGAAAACAAGTTTAAATACGAGATACAGGCTGAGGCTACTGCACAGCAGATATACAACGCCGCCATGGAGCGCAAAAAGTACCTGCACCGCGAGATGGCCAAGATCAGTAAAACACTTTGGCCAAAATACTTTGGCAGTAAAGAAATGCCGGCAGATTCGCTTGACCTGATAGGGCAGATGATAGATACGCTATCGGCTAAACATGTTGCGCCATCGGAGTTCCAGGCGGCCATTGAGGCAGAGATACCAAAGCTAACCGCTTTCATAAAAAATAAAGAATTAATAACACTTGACCCTACCAAGCCGCTGGTGATACGTAAAGAACCAGGTTATATGGCTGGTGTTGCAGGGGCATCGGTTACCTCGCCGGGTCCATACGATAAAACAGGGAATACCTATTACAATGTGGGCAGCCTTGCGGGCTGGTCGCCCGAGCGTGCGGAAAGCTACCTGCGCGAGTACAATAACTACATCTTAGAGATACTGTGCATACACGAGGCCATTCCGGGGCATTATACGCAATTGGTTTATTCTAATAAAGCGCCAAGCATGGTAAAATCGGTTTTTGGCAGCGGGGCCATGGTAGAGGGCTGGGCCGTTTTTAGCGAACAGTTTATGCTGGATGCGGGTTTTGGCGATAACGCTCCCGAAATGCGATTGATGTGGTATAAGTGGCATCTGCGTTCGGTATGCAACGCCATATTGGATTATAGCGTGCACGCCAATAACATGAGTAAAGAGCAGGCTATAAAAATGCTTACGCGCGAAGCCTTCCAACAACAAGCCGAGGCCGATAATAAATGGAAACGAGTAACCGTAAGCAGTGTGCAGCTAACCAGCTACTTTACCGGCTACAAAGAAATAAACGACCTGATGCTTGCCTGGAAAAAGAAGGAAGGCGATAAATTCAGGATAAAAGCCTTCAACGAAAAGTTCTTGGGCTATGGCAGCGCACCGGTAAAACTCATTAAAGAGGCCATGTTTGCCGTGCCTAAAATAGATACTCAGCAAGGAAATGGGGGATAGGCAGATGTGCAGATGTGCAGATGTGCAGATGTGTTAAATTGACTTGTAAAGTTACGTAACGATGAACGAGTTATACAGGAATGATGCAAGACACTGGAAGGGGGGTATCGTATATGACAATCGCTACGATTCGAAGGTTGTTATGCCCCAAACGCTTCGGTTTAGGTTGGACGTTCAACTTCGTTCATAAAGTATCATGGTTGTTTTTGCTATTTGTTGCTGGGATAGCAATAACGGTTCGTATGCTGGCTAAGTAACTATAAAGACACTTTCAACTCATTTTTTTTAACATCTTCGGTAATTTTGCCGAGACTAGAATAAAGTGCGGTTAAGTCTTTGTGTTGTCCATTCTCAGCAAAAAGCTTTTTCAAAAGCTTATCAACTATAGTCAATGCATTTATTTGGGCAAGTTTTTCCGAATCGCCTTGAATAGTGGAAGTTATATTAGTGAAATAACTGGCGGCTAAAAAATTGAAATATTGCTCTTCTGTTACCTCGTATGCTGTAAGCGCTTCCTGTAACGATAGAACCTTGCGTTGAACAACGTCTGCCACTGTCATGCATTGGCGTTCAAGCTCGTATTGTTCATCGCTAAACAATTCGTCAGCTATATAGCCTTCTTCTTTACCGGTCGATCTATCGCGTAACATAATCCCTAAATTTAGATAATTCTTTGATGTCTGTCAAATCCAATTCCCCATGCCATTTACTGTTTAGCAAAACAGGCTTCATAAACTTTAGCCTTGCCCATTCCTCAATAGCAAATGCACTGTTTTTAGCGTTGCTATTGTAGTGGCCGTCGTAGAGCCGTTGTATGATACTATATTCTAACGGACTTAGCATTTGGCGTGCTTTTGCAAGGATAATATCTACTTCTGCCTTATCAATTGCCTTAAAACCAGCTCGCGCCCAAGCATAGCCACCGGTTGAAAGCGCCGCTAACAACTTTATCTTTTTAACGCCTGCGGCTTCATATTGTTGCAAAAAAGCAGCTAATACCGCTTTGCCAATATTCTGCTTCTGATAGATCGTAGGCAATGTTAACACGTCATGTTTAACTATTAACCCGTCTTCTATACTTTCAAATGTTCGATGTAAATACAGCTCGTCATCAAAAGTTAAAGGATTGGTATTACAGTATTCGAAACATAATTTTGGAGGAGGGCCGGCATCTACAGTGATGGTTTTTTGAACATCTCCGACTGTTAACTCACCTAAAATACTGTCTATAAGTTCTGCGAGATGATGCAGGTTTAAAGCTCTGAAGTGTTGTTGCAGCACATTTTCAGAGTCAATTGGGGAATCGTTAATGATATTATAACCTAATGCTTTAACCAACTTAAGTTGTTGCGGCCTATCAGGTTGGTTGTTAGCGGGCATTTATTCGAATTGGTAGTTTTTTTAGGAAATTCGAACCATAGAATATATCAGTCCGCTTTCTGATGCTCTATCACGAAAACATCCTCGTTATCCTTTTTCATGAGGTATTTTTCGCGGGCAAATTTTTCGAGTTTGGCTTTATCGGAAGTAAGTTCGTCCAGGTCCTTATTTACTTTTTCGGTTTCGGCTTTGTAAAAATCGCGCTCCTGCTCAAGTTTGCTTAACTGCTGGTGGTATTGAAACTGCGAGTAAAAATCGTTTTTGTCGAAAAAAGCCATCCAAACAAAGAATACCACCGTTACCAGGAAAAATTTATTCTTCAGGAGGCTTATCAAACGTTTCATTATTGCTTGCTAAAATTAATTATAAAGCTATTTAATTTATTGCGATGTTGCAAAATAGGGATTATCAACTTGTTAACAATTAGTAAGTGGAGAATAGTTGATTAGGTGAGTGGTTTTTGCGGGCTTTTAACCATTCACTTAATCAACCCAATCAACCATTCACTATCTTCTACCGCCACTTCGTCTACTTGGGCCACCACTCATGCCGCTGTTGCCGCCTGCTTTGCCCGAACCTCCGCGGTTGCCACCATTTGGCCTGCCGCCGCCGTTGCGGTTACCGCCATTGTTAGCCGGCGCGTTTCCACCTCCGTTACCGCCGCGCGAACGGCCACCGCGTGATGACCCGCCTCTGCCGCCCTGAGACTTCGCCGCAGGCGCATTTTTGGCTTTGCTTTGCATTTTTTCGGCTATCATTTGCGGACTAAGCGGATAGGGGTGCCCTTGCTCAACAGGAATTTCCTTGGCTATCAGTTTATGAATATCCTTCAGGTAATCTATCTCCTCCTCGCCATCGCAAAAAGTAAAGGCTATACCGTTGGCACCAGCTCGGCCTGTGCGGCCAATACGGTGCACATAAGTTTCGGGTATGTTGGGTATCTCGTAGTTAATAACGTGGGTAAGCTCGTCAATATCAATACCGCGGGCCGCAATATCCGTAGCTATAAGTACGCGCGTTGTGCGATTTTTGAAGTTGGTAAGTGCACGCTGCCTTGCGTTTTGCGATTTATTGCCGTGTATGGCCTCGGCAGTAATGCCCGCCTTGGTCAGGTCTTTAACCACTTTATCTGCACCGTGCTTGGTGCGGGTAAATACCAGTGCTGTTTTAATGGTTTTATCCTTCAGGATGTGATTGAGCAATAATTTTTTATCGTTCTTCTCTACAAAATAAACCGATTGCTGTATGGTATCTGCGGTAGACGATACAGGTGCAACCTCTACCTTGGCAGGGTTTTGCAGTATCGAATCGGCAAGGCTCTGTATCTCGGCAGGCATAGTAGCGCTGAAGAACAAGGTTTGCCTGTTTTGCGGCACTTTGGCTATGATCTTTTTAACATCGTTCACAAAGCCCATATCCAGCATGCGGTCAGCCTCATCCAATATTAGCATTTTAACGTGCTCTAAATGAATAAAGCGCTGGTTCATCAAATCCAGTAAGCGGCCCGGCGTTGCTATCAAAATATCAACGCCACGTTTAAGTGCGTCGGTTTGCGGGTTTTGCGATACCCCACCAAATATTACCAGGTTTTTTAAGCCGGTATTTTTACCATAGGCAGTAAAGCTATCACCAATTTGGATGGCCAGCTCGCGCGTAGGGGTAAGCACCAAAGCTTTGATGGATTTTTGCTCTTTATGTTTCTGCCTGTCGTTGAATAAAAGTTGCAGAGTAGGTATAGCAAAGGCAGCTGTTTTGCCGGTACCGGTTTGGGCGCAGCCCAGCAAGTCGCGCTGTTGCAGCACGTAGGGTATGGCTTGCGCCTGTATAGGGGTGGGGGCGGTATAGCCCTCGGTTTGCAGAGCCTTCAAAATGGGCTCAATTAATTTAAGGTCTTGAAATAACATGTAGTTAATATATTGTATGATGTGTTAACGCCGGGCGTTAAACGTATCTGAAGAGTTGTGTATTGATCAAATCCGTAACTGAACGGGGTAAATGTTTGCGCAAAGATACGCTTTTTAATATCAAGTACGGGTAGATGTGCAGATGTGCAAATTTCAGATGTGCAGATTTGATTTGGTAATGACCGTGGTGTTGCTGATATGGAGCAATTAGCTGTTAATTAGCGTTGCAGCTTTTTTATGAGGTCGAAGTGTCTTATTCGTCGGCTGTATTTATTGGCGTTGCGGCTTGCAAGCGCTTTTCTGCCCGCTGCTTCACTAAAGCATCAAGCAATATCAGCCCAATACCTACCATAATAGATACATCGGCTACGTTGAAGATGCCGGTTTGGAAGATACCGAAACGGATGTGCATAAAATCGGTAACGGAGCCGTGGGCTATACGATCGTATATGTTACCGATGCCGCCACCTATGATGCAGATAAGGCCTGCTAAAATAAGCCTGCTGAAATTCTTTTGTGTAAGCATAAATATGGTCCCCGCCAATAATGACAGAACAGGCAGCAGCGTAAGCAGGATAAAGCGATATGGGTTGGGCAGGTTATCGCCAACGCTTAAAAAGGCGCCGGTATTCTCTATTTTGATGAGCGTGAAATGGTTTTGGATGAAGCTGATGGGCTCGTCGTAACTCATTTTTTTGCGTACGATAGATTTTGAAACCTGGTCGCAACCAATGTTTAGGGCGAGTATAAACAAAATAATAACGGCCCGGTATAACGCTTTCCAATTCATCGGCACGAAATTAAAAAGAGATTTTGAGAATTGCTAATTATGTTGTTGTCGAGGCGTTTATTGATTGCGTATGGAATGGGGGCACCGCCGCTCCCTCTATTTCCCCGGGTGCGTTATTTTGGGCAATACCAACGGCTTGCCGAACAGTACATCCGTATAAGCCTCGTAAACTCCGCTTACTTCGTTTTGGTTGGTAATGTTGCGGAGGATAATAATGGTTTTATCACGATCGATATACCGGCCAATGTGGGTGTCGTATCCTGCCCATGCGCCGTTATGCCCGGTTTCTCTGCCCGTTTCTGGGTTATCCGGGCGCAGGCCCCAGCCGAAGCCATAACCACTTATTCCGCCATTCGCAAATTTAACCGGCTCGAAGGCTTCGGCCAATGTAGCGGCTTTCACCAGTTTGGTAGTGTAAAGCGCGCGGTCCCATTTCAGCAGGTCGATAATGGTGGAATTTACTGTGCCATCGCCTGTAATGCCATCGAGGTATTTCACATACTGATAATCGGGCATGTCATCGGGGAGGGTAGGTTTCTTTGTTTTTTCGTCAATGATATATCCGTAGGCATAATTAGGTATCACTTCTTTTTTGGAACGGCGGGTGTTGTAAACGCGGGTGCGTGTCATTTGCAGGGGCATAAAGATGTTCTGCTTCAAAAACTCCGCATAAGTTTGCCCGGATACCTTTTCTATCACCGAAGCAAGCAGTGCATAGCCGGTATTAGAATACTCGAATGTTTCACCCGGTTTGAAAGATACCGCAGGGTGATATTTGCTTAGCAAGGCTATCACATCTTTATTATGCGCCGTTTTGCTTTTATCCCAGTGCTTCTCGAATAGATCCATATAATCGGGCACACCGGAGGTATGGTTCAGCAATGGGCGGATGGTTAAATTACCATAAGGAAAACCTTTGAAGAACTTGCCCAGCGTATCAGCATAGCTCAGTTTGCCCCGCTCCATCAAAATCATAATACCCATAGCCGTAAACTGCTTGGATAAGGATGCCAGCTCGAACATCGAGTTCTCGCTCAGCCGCGCCTTTGTTTTAAAGTTGGCATAGCCGATACACTTTTTGTACACCACTTTGCCCTTCTCGGCAAAGAGCACATTGCCGTTGAAGTCTTCGTTGACTTTCAGATAGTTGAACAGGCTATCGAAACGCTGGGTGCGCGTTTGGGCGTGGGAGAAGCCGGTAATTAAAAGCAGAATTAGGATAAAAGAAGTGTGGATCTTCATGGTGTAATATAGTTCCACAATATACCACAAAAAAGCCCCGGCAAAACCGGGGCTTTAGTAATTCTACAACAGATTCTGTTAGTTGTTATCTAAAACCAGACTCATCTGGTCTTTCCTATCAAGTGTGAAAGCGAGTGCTTTTTTAACAAACTCGTTCAACGTTATATTATGAGCCGCTGCAAAGATAGCTGCGTTCTTATGCAGAGATGAAGGAACTCTAACGTTGAAAGTACCTTTGTACGCTTTCTCAGGTTCTTTGCCAATTTCGGCACAAGTTTCCAAATAGTCTTCAACGGCTTCTTCAAATGCAGCTTTAAGTTCTTTGACAGATTCGCCTTCGAAGGTAATCAAGTCACTTACGCCCAAAATTTTTCCATGAAAAACCTCATCTTCAGCGCTGAACTGTACTGAGGCATAGTAGTTTTTATATTGTAAGATGTCACTCATCTTTTATATATCCTTTGGCTTTTAAATGTTCTACTACCTCACGAAGCGCGTAACCTTTGACAATATTGCCTGGGTGAGGCTTGTGAAGCGTTATGACGTTTTTCTTTTCATCGACAAAACGACGTCGTGAGCCGCCTGTTTTTCCGCCAGTTAATTCTTTGTAGCCATAATAGGCTAGTACTTTACATAATTCTTCCCACGTAAAATCCTTGGGGATGGCCAATAATCTGCTTAATAGTTTTTCTTGTCGAGACATGTTTGTCTTGAATTAAGTTGCAAATGAGATTTTTAATGTGTTCCATCATACTTCCTATTCTAACAATTTAACAGTTTAACATTTTACCTACGGAACTTTACAAATTACCTTTGAATTTGTAAGACAAAGATAAATTGCAAACTTTTAATTTGCAACTAAAAATTAGTTGCAAATTAAAAAACATTTTTACACAAAAAAGCCCCGGCAAAACCGGGGCTTTAATAATTCGTGAAATTCGACTTAATTCGAAAAGATTCGTGTCAAATTACTTTTTCAAAAATTTGAAGTTCTTGCCGATAAAGCGGGCCGATTCGCCCAGTTCTTCTTCTATACGCAATAATTGGTTGTATTTTGCGATCCTGTCGCTACGTGAGGCCGAACCGGTTTTGATTTGGCCGCAGTTTAATGCAACAGCTAAGTCGGCAATGGTAACATCCTCAGTTTCGCCCGAGCGGTGGCTCATTACCGAAGTGTAACCGTTGGTTTGTGCTAACGAAACCGCGTTGATAGTTTCGGTTAAGCTACCAATTTGGTTAACTTTTACCAGTATAGAGTTAGCAGTATCATTATCGATACCTTGTTGTAAGCGTTTTACGTTGGTTACAAACAGGTCATCACCTACTAATTGTACGCGGTCGCCAATTTTTTCGGTCAATAATTTCCAACCTTCCCAGTCATCCTCTGCCATACCATCTTCAATAGATACTACAGGGTATTTGGTAGCTAATTCAGCAAGGTAATCTGCCTGCTCAGCGCTGGTGCGGATAGCACCTTTTTCGCCTTCGAATTTAGTGTAATCGTATTTACCGTCTTTGTAGAACTCAGAAGCAGCGCAATCGAACGCGATGTAGATATCTTCGCCCGGTTTGTAACCTGCTTTTTCAATAGCTTTCAGGATGGTTTCAACGCCGTCTTCGGTACCTTCAAAAGTTGGTGCAAAACCACCTTCATCACCTACTGCAGTAGATAAACCGCGATCGTGTAATATTTTTTTCAGGTTGTGGAATACTTCGGTACCCCAACGCAATGCTTCAGAGAAAGAAGAAGCGCCGATAGGCATGATCATGAACTCCTGGAAAGCGATAGGCGCATCAGAGTGCGAACCACCGTTAACGATGTTCATCATCGGGATAGGCAAAGTGTTAGCGTTTACACCGCCAATGTAGCGGTATAAAGGCTGGCGGCTTTCTTGTGCAGCTGCTTTAGCAACAGCTAACGATACACCAAGGATGGCATTAGCGCCCAGGTTGCCTTTATTTTCAGAACCATCAAGATCGATCATGATCTTGTCGATAAGGTTTTGCTCAAATACATCAACGCCTTTCAGTTCAGCGGCAATTTTTTCGTTTACGTTGGCAACGGCTTTCAAAACACCTTTACCCATGTAAACACCTTTATCGTTATCGCGAAGCTCAACAGCTTCATGCATACCGGTTGAAGCACCAGAAGGTACTGCGGCACGGCCCAGTGCACCATTTTCGGTTAAAACGTCTACCTCTATTGTAGGGTTACCGCGCGAATCAAGTATCTGGCGCGCATGAACGTCAATAATTAAGCTCATAGTTTATTGTTGTCTGATTTTTGGAATTTACTATACCTGTTTGGTCGGCTAAGTTAAGCGCAAATACAGCAAATAGCAACGTTAATTTTGAATTTGTAATGATTATTAATCGGTTGTAGTAGGTAAATGCTCTCTTTGCTGGCTGTTTTTGCGGTTTATACGATACATTAACATTAGCATAATATTATTTTTACCGCTACTGGTGCTTGCCGTAAAGTTAGTTTGGTTCAACCAGCCCACTTGTGCTATCCATTTCTTATCGAACTGGTACCCTAATGCAGTAGAAAAACGATTTCGCTCGAAATTTGGGGCTTTATTATTAACAAATATCTCATCGAACACCGAAATGAACCATGTTTTGGGTATGATTTTTTTGTTATTGAGCGGAATAAACATGTTTAAGCGGTAACGGAAGCGGTTTCGGTAGGCATCGTTCACAATACGTTGCTCGGCACGGTAGCGGTGCTCAAATTTTAAGCGGCTAAGGTATTGGCTAATGGTCATCTGTTCCCAAAAACGGGTTTCGTTCACTGTAGCGCCGGCGCCTACGTCGCGGTAATCAAAGGTGTGGTAAGTACCGGTACCTACCAAAGCCACAAAGTTTTGGTCGATATTATAACTTACACCGCCCTTGGCCTCGTAGTACTGAAACTGGCTGAAGGGGCCGTTAGTACGGGTTTGAAACTCGGTATAGCCTCCCCAGTGGTGTACACTATCGCCGGGCATTACTATGGTAACTATGCCCCAGGTACCCAGTTTGCTATCCTGTGCGTTAACTTTTAATGAAGATAATGTTAATATTAATGTGAGAGTTGCTATTGCAGCAAGGGGCTTAAACATGGTTTGTTAAATTATTGCAGCAAATATATTACCACAATATTACCATGATGTTAAGTTTTAAAAGCTTAATGTTAAGTTAATGTTAATTCGCAAAGCGTTGTTGTTGTTAATATTAAAGCCTTTGCAGCGCTGTTGAACATGGACTAATAATTTTATTATGTTACCTTAGTTGTATGAAATTAGCTTTCCTAACCTTATCCTTTTTGTTAATCTCTTGTAGTTTATTTGCGCAGGAGGTGCCCAATATTCCCGAAAATCCTGAAGTTAAAAAAGACAGCGCGACGCTCGCACTCGAAGCCACAAATTCGCAGGTGTTTGTAGAACAGCAGGCAAGTTTTGGAACTTATGACAATGCCTTTGTTGAATTTGTAGCCGGTAAAACAACCACACCCGAATTAGTGAACTTGTTTGGCTTTAAAGGCCGTATAGTTATAAGTTTTACCGTGCAAAAAGATGGCAGGCTGAAAAATATACAAGCCCTAAGTGAAAGCGGTACCGGGTTCGAGAAAAATATTTTAGCTACTGTAGCCGCTGCACCGTTTTGGAAACCGGCGATCCAAAATGGGCGCCCTGTTGAGCAAACTTTTACAATGCCATTCAGGTTTGATATTTCCCGCGCCGATATCTCTATGAAAGAACTTAAGAAATCGTCCTATAAGTTCAATTTTCAAATTGGCGACAAAGTATACAGTATCAACGAGGCCGAACCTATATTAGGAAGTACATTTAGCTCAGCTCGTATAGATTATATTAAATCATTTTTAGAGCAGCCGGAGGAGAACAGGAAAAGCAAAAAATGCCTGATAAAGATAAAAGACTAATACTTTTATCGCTACTATATTCTACTCCCACTTGAACGTTTTCACAGCCACGGCGTAAACAATTATACCCCATATCATCAGTATAAAAAGCTGATGCGTAATATCGCCAAGCCCGGCGCCTTCAAAAGCTACTTTACGCATCGCATTATTAAGGTGGGTTAGCGGTAGTGCATTACTTATGTACTGCAGCCATTTTGGGAATGCCGTTACCGAGAAAAAGGTACCCGATAACAGGAACTGCGGCAGCGTGATTATGTTAGATAGCGGCGGCACCGTGCTTTCGTTTTTGGCTATGCCCGATACCGTAAAACCAAAGCCCATAAAAATAATAAGGCCTATTGCCGATAGGATGAGCATATTGATAACCGTAAATACCCCGTGCACCAGCGTAAAGCCAAAGCCGAAGTGACCCACTAATAATATAAAAAGCGCCCCCAGTAACGAGAAGGTTATCCTGGCCAGCGCCTCACCCAGTATAATACTGTAACGTTTAACCGGCGTAGCAAAAAAACGTTTGATAACCAGCGTAAGCCTTAGGCTGATAAACACGAATGCCGTACCAAACACCCCGCTGCTGAGTAGCGAAAAACCCAGCTGCCCGGGTAAAATAAAATCGATGTATTTATACTCACGGCCGGCTATGGTGGTTTCCTTCACGGCAGCCAGTACGGGGGCTTGTTCGGCTTTAATGCCTTTCCTGAAAACGTCGTTTATGTCATCAAGTATATTGGTAAGCACCGATTTCAATATAGCTCCTTTTGCAGATGCTTTGGTGTATTGTACATTAACGGTGTATGGCACTCGGTTCGGCAGGGCAGAAAGTGGGGGTTGCATTACCCAGCCGTTGCCATTTTTTTGAATATTCAAAATTGCATCCATAGAGCCCTTTGAAAGTTCGGCATTCATCTCTGCTTCTGTTTCGTCGGTCACCAGGTTTAGCATGCTTACCTTTTTTAGTGCCTTATAAACCGGGCCAACCGTATCGCATCCTTTGGCTATGCCTACATCCACTGTTACGCTCTTTTCGCCAATATTGGCAAACACAATAATAAATATCAGCGGGAAAGCTAAACTAAAAACAACCGCCGAGGGACTGCGGAGTATTGACCGGAAACTGGCCTTGGCTATGGCCAGCGTAGCACTGGTGTTGCTGTAATGGTTCATTTGTTTATTGGTTCAATAGTTCATTAGTAGGGGATTGTTTGTTGGCCGTTTGGTTGCTAACCGTAAACCGCCCACTGCAAGCTGCTAACTATCCTTCCCGCCATTCTTTTCCGGTTAGGTGTATAAAAACATCTTCCAGGTTGGCGCCTTTGGTTTTCTTTTCGCGTTCAAAACCACTTGCAACTAAGGTGTCAATAAAATGGTCAGGGGTGTCAATGTCGCCTACAATATGGCCGCCGTCAACAAAGGCCACGCGGTCGCACAGTACTTCGGCTTCGTCCATATAGTGCGTGGTTATCACTACCGTAGTGCCATTGTCACGAATCTCACGTATCAGGTCCCAAAGGTTGCGGCGGGCCTGCGGATCAAGGCCGGTGGTTGGTTCGTCTAAAAAAATAATTTTAGGGTCGTTTATCAGCGTAGTGGCAATAGAGAAACGCTGTTTTTGCCCGCCAGAGAGTTCCTTGTATTTCGATTTGGCCTTATCGGTAAGCGCTACTTTTTCCAGCATTTCCATGGGGCTTTTGTCAATACCGTAAAGCCCGCAAAAAAGTACGATGAGTTCAGACAGGTTGAGGTTTGGGTAATATCCCGCTGCCTGTAGTTGCACACCAATTATCTTTTTAATATTATCGGCATGGGTTTCTACTGAGTATCCGCCTACAATAACATCGCCTGATGTTTTGTCGCGCAGGGTTTCTATGATTTCCAGCGTGGTGGTTTTGCCTGCGCCGTTGGGGCCGAGCAGGCCGAATATTTCGCCCTCAAATACCTCAAAACTAATGCCTTTTACTGCGGCAAAGTCGCCATAGTTTTTGGTGAGATTGTTAACCGTGATAATTGGTTGTTGTGCCATTGGGTAAATATAGCAATGCAATAATTTATTTGCATACAACCTTTGCGTTTAAGGATTAGAATTTAATTAGAGTTTTAAATTGAACTACTTGCCGCCCTTCTTCAATTCGCTTTCAGATTTTAGCACTTTGCCGCCATCTTCCTGCTTTATTTCGTACGCAGGCTCATCGGCACTTGCCTTGCGCTTAACCTTACTGCCTTTGATGGTTTTGGTAACGGTTGAGGTGTGTTTCTTTTCTATTTTGCCTTCGGCTTCGTTGGCTCCCCATTGCCAGTGTACAGTATCTCCCTTTTTCATTGATAGCTATTTTAACTATTGGGAGCAATATGCCTGCCAGTTTGCAGCGACGGTGGGGGGGTGTTGGTTGATAAGGCCCGGCGAGGGAGAAATTCTGCCGGATGTTTCGGCTTACGGGCCAATGCATCCGGATATATGATGGAGGTATTTGTTAGCAGGCCAGGCAGCCTACGCTGATGATAACCACGGCTACTACAAGTGCCATGATGGAGTAAAGCGAAGGGATGGTAAGTTGAGTTGTCATGATGATGTTTTGTGTTGTTTTACAATACAAAGGTGCATCAGCACGCAAAAAAGGGGTAACGTTATTAGGTGAAGTGAGGCAAAACGTCGGTGAATGGATTTTTAGCGGCAACCAACAGGGGGGCGGGTATCGGTGAATGGCGCGGTTGTCGGTGAGTGGAGGTTTTTGAATCGGTGAGCGGATATTTTACCACGGAATTCACAGTTAGAAAAGCAGAGAGCTTATATTGAGTTAACGCTAATTTTTACGAATTGTATCGAATTTCACTAATTATTTTGAGAGCATTGATAGCCATTGTGATTTGAAAAATTCAAATTAATTCGTGGAATTCGTGTTAACTCAAAAACGCCAGGCTGCTCGGAAAACTCTTTGCGGCTTGGCGTCTTTGCGTGATAAATTTCTTTTTTGTGCCTCTTTATGTAAAACTTTGTGAGCTCTGTGGTTATTTGAACTTACCCCCAAAATCCCTGTGTTTTAATTTGCGATGAAGGGTAGCCCAATTGCTTCAACAGTTTGCGTACTTCGTTCACCATAATGTTATTGCCCGCAAGGTAAAATACGGTATGTGCAATATCGTAGTGTTGTTGTATTACCCACTGTATCATGCTGTGGTGGCCGTAAACATCGCTACGCTCTATCGGTTGCAGGGGCGACCAAAAATACTCCTCAAACTGCTTGCGATGCTCGGGGTTGCCGATAAGAACCGCTCCTGAAAAACGGGCGCGCGGCAATACCATTTGCTGCAGGGCAAGCATGTGGCCCATGCTGCTTTCATCGCCCAGGGCAATAATGGCCGATGTGCCTTCGGGCGATTGGCGGGTGGTGCCTACTTTTAAGTAGTTTACCGCGTCGTCTTTCTTCAGCGAGGTTGCCCAATGGCTGCCGGGGCCTTTGTGCGCTGCATCCACATATATGGTGCAGGTTTTGGTTTCGGCATCCCAGCCGCTGGGGGTATAATCGCGGTAAGTAAATTCATCTACCTTAAATTTTATATAAGGTATTTCCTGCCAGTTTTGTACGTCGGCATAGGGGAGGTGCAGGTCTATCTCCACCATGGTGGCTGGCTCCCAGTGGCGCACCTCCAACACGCGGCCGCTTTGCAGCATCCTGTTTTCGAGCAGGCGGGCGGCACGGGCCTTTAATTTATGTAGGGTTGATGTTTGCATAAGGTATGATATTTTTAATACCACGAAGTTATGCCGGGGGCGCTGTCAAAGCAATGGCTGCTTTGGGGTAATGATTGGACTATTTACGGTAGTGCCTGCGAAATTCCAATGGCGTGCTGCCTGCCACACGCTTAAATAACCGCGAGAAATAGGTATGG
Source organism: Mucilaginibacter pedocola (assembly GCF_002013915.1). Classification (GTDB taxonomy): domain Bacteria; phylum Bacteroidota; class Bacteroidia; order Sphingobacteriales; family Sphingobacteriaceae; genus Mucilaginibacter; species Mucilaginibacter pedocola. The sequence continues at coordinate 295,101 of NZ_MBTF01000034.1, read as the reverse complement.
TCGTCATACCCCAAGTTGTGCGCAATCTGCTTGGTGTTCAATTCGCTGTAGTAGAGTAAACGCTTGGCTTCCAGTACTACTTCCTGCATTATCCAGTAACTTACAGATAGCCCGGTAGTTTTTTTGAGCGCCTCGTTAAGGTACGATTCGGATACATTAAGTTTGATGGCGTAACCTGATGGGCTTTTCAGGGTGCGCATATTTTCGGTAAGCAGCTTTTTAAACTGCTGCGAAAGCTGGGCAGGGCGCAGTAGCTGCCTGCTGCCGTGTATAGCGTTGCAATAGCATGTGGCTACCATCCCCAGAAACGATTGCAGCAGCGAGTGTATCACCGGCAGGTAAAAGGCATCATCCTCGTTACTATTGTATTTATTCTCCAGCAGGGTAAGCACATTATGGCACTCCTCCAGTTGCTGCGGGTTTAGCTGATAGAGTTGTTGTAGCCGCAGTTGCCCTTCAAAAACCATGCGGTAATCGGGAGGTATTAAAGGGGCGTCTACCGCCACAAACCAGCCATCGCCCATGTTGTAGCGCGTAGGTTGGTGCACCTGGCCCGGGAGGAGGTAGTACAAAGAGCTTTCGGCAAAGTGTACCTCGTTAAAATCAACCATCAGTGAAGCACTACCATTCCTCAGTATGAAGAACAGGTAATGATCATCGCGGTGAACGCCAAGCGTTTCCACTTCTTTGGGCTGCGATCCCGGCGTAAAATGCTTTATCTCCAGGCCAATATTGCACCTGTCCTGCATTCGATGTACCGGGATGTCCTTCATAATTAAATGCTATTTGAATGAACACGAATTACACTAATTGATTCGAATTTCACAAATTTGGGATGGTGTGGTGGTGAATTTTACCACAGAGGGCACGGAGGTTGCACAGAGAAGCACAGAGCTTTGCAAAATGTCTAATGAGTTTATAAAAAGGGAGCTTTGATCTTAATAAGGCGATTCTGCTTAGAATCTTGGTGCGCTTTAAAAATTTGTGAAATTCGCCTTATTCGTGAAATTCGTGTTCACTCAAATAACTTCCATGCAAAGGCAGCAAATCAGCTTTGTTTCGCTCCATGAATTGTTTGCTTCATTGTGCCTTTGCGCGGAAGAGAATATTTTAAGATGCAATATCTTGCGCCTCTACATTTGAGGTTTACCTTATTCGTGGGCTGTCCATCAGCGAGTACACCTCCTGCATGTAGGCGGCTTCGTCCATAGCTGCATGAAAATCGTCCCACTCATCAGTTGTAAAAGTAAACTGAATATCATTTGTTGGCGTGCGCATCACCATACGTTCCTGCCCGTCGGGGAAGGGGAATGAGTGCCCGGTGAAATCCAGGTCATTGGCAAAATCCTTAAACTGCATAAACTGCTCGGGCGAAAAACTGAGGATAAGGTTGTGGTTCCAGATGAAAACACAACGGCATTCCGAGCAGCGGCTGATCACCGTTAGGCCTCGTTGGCTAAGAACTTTTGCGTCGCACATAGGTAGATAGTTAAAAAATTTGTGCCTGCTCTACCGGCAAAGTATCGCACCAATCAATACTTGCCATAGAACAGGGCTTAAGATTTTTATCGCCGTGTTTATCGGCTCAACGTTGACAAAGTAAAACCTTATTTAGAATAAATCCAAATAAAAATAATGAAATATTTTTATGCATGTAGAGACGCGATACTTCGCGTATGATATAAGTGTTGTAGAAATGGGATTCATGGATTTGATAAATCCAGCGATGCGAGGTGCCGCGTCTCTACGATGTTGAGAAATGATTCAAAATCAATATATTCGCCTAAACCACATAATCACATTATGAAAAACTTTGTAGTAATTGCTGCCCTGGCTATGGCTATAGCCGCCTGCCAAACTCCCGAAAAGAAAGTTGATACAGCCGCCTCAACGACAACATACACGGTGCCCGATGATAGCGCCATTACAAAAGCTGTGCATGATGCTTACGCTGTCATCAGTTTTAAAAAGGGCGAAAAACCAAGGTTTGATGAGGTGGGCAATTACTTTATACCCGAGGCGCAAATGATAAATTTCCGTACGGGGACGCTCGAAATCTTTACGTTGCCAAAGTTTAAAGAACTATATAGCAGTTTTATAACTACCAACCATATCGAGATGTTTTACGAGGAGGAAGCCTATGGCAAGACGGAACAGTTCGGTAAAATAGCCCATCGTATAAGTACTTACAATACCTATTTAAATACTCGCGATAGTATTGCCGAGCGTGGCGTGAACAGCTTTCAACTCATAAAAACACCTAAAGGCTGGAAGGTAAGCTGTATTATTTGGGATGTAGAAAGCAAGGCGCTGCCAATACCGGCGTATTATTTGCCCCCTAACCCCCTGAAGGGGGAACAATAACCCATAAAAAAGCCTCTCAAGTTTATCATTTGAGAGGCGTTTATCTATGGAATCAATTCTAATCGGTGGAATCGTCCCTAATCGGTGTAATCACCAAAAACTATTTCATCAAATTAATAAAGTCATCAAACAGGTACCTGCTATCGTGCGGGCCGGGAGATGATTCGGGGTGGTATTGTACCGAGAATGCTTTTTTATCTTTCACGCGGATGCCTTCTATCGATTGGTCGTTAAGGTTTACGTGAGTGATCTCTACTTTGTCAGAAGCGCGCACAGCCTCAGGCACTACACCAAAACCATGGTTTTGTGAGGTAACCTCGCAATGGTTGATAATAACGTTCTTCACCGGGTGGTTCAGTCCGCGGTGGCCGTTGTGCATTTTTTTGGTTGGGATATCATTAGCCAAAGCCAATAACTGGTGGCCAAGGCAAATACCGAACAAAGGTTTATCGGCACCTAAAATTTCTTTAACGGTTGCAATAGCGTAGGGCATGGCCGATGGATCGCCGGGACCGTTAGAGATGAAGTAACCCGATGGCGCAAAATCCTTCTCCATTTCGGCAAAGGTGGTTTTGGCGGGGTAAACTTTTGCATAAACATCGCGGTCGTCAAAGTTACGCAGGATGTTTTTCTTTACACCCAGGTCAAGCACAGCCACACGGTAGGTAGCATCTTCGCTGCCGAAAGTGTAAGTTTCTTTGGTAGATACCTGCGATGATAACTCCAGACCATCCATATCAGGTGCTTCGGCCAATTTGGCTTTCAGCTCATCAAGGTCAAGTATTTCTGAGGAGATGATGGCGTTCATGGCGCCTTTGTCGCGTATGTGGCGCACCAACTGACGGGTATCTACATCAGATATACCCACTATATTTTGGTGCTGAAAGTAATCCTGTATCGATTCATCTGCCTGTTTGCGGCTGTAGGCAATGTTATAGTTTTTGCAAACCAGGCCTGCTATCTGTATCTGGCCCGATTCTACTTCCTCGTTGCTGATGCCGTAGTTGCCAATGTGCGCATTGGTAGCAACCATAATTTGCCCGAAGTACGATGGGTCGGTAAAAATTTCCTGGTAGCCGGTCATGCCGGTGTTAAAGCAGATCTCGCCGGTGGTGGTACCTATTTTTCCGGCGGCTTTACCGTAAAATACGGTGCCATCGGCTAACAACAATACAGCAGGCAGCTTGGTGTAGTGGTTCATTTTGCAAAAAAATTGAAAGGGTGATTTGTTCGGATTTTCTGGCTCGAAGCTCCGGAAGAAATGTACGGAAGAATGAAGTAAAACACCTCTTTATTCACGCCGCAAAAGTAGGTATTAAATTTTAATTTGCGAATACCTACACCTTAATTTTTTTAACGCTATCAATATTTACAACCTGCGGTGTTATTCCCCTTTCTTCCCCCAAAAAAATGTGGTTTTAAGGCAATGCGTGCACCAATAGGGGCGTATAGGCAAAAAAGGAAGGAATTTCCTGAGGTAAAAATTACGCGGCTTGCGGTCGGTATAGTTCATGGGTTTACCGCAATAATAGCAAGGGTATATTTTATCGTTCATTAATATATAATAGTATGAGCATTAAAAATTGGGCTGCACTAAAATATAAAATATTATGCAACCCGTGCAAAGCCCTGTAATTTTTCCACCTGAAAAATGCGAAAGGAGTTTTCTAACTTTGCGGCTTATAAAACTCCAACCACAAAAAATATGTCGGTAAATAAGGAAGTAAAACGCATTACGGTGCACACCTTGCAGGAAATGAAAAACCGCGGCGAGAAGATAGCTATGCTAACCGCATACGATTATTCGATGGCGGCAATCGTAGATGCGGCGGGCACCGATGTGATATTGGTAGGCGATTCGGCCTCTAACGTAATGGCTGGCCACGAAACTACGCTACCCATCACGCTCGATCAAATGATATACCACGCCTCATCAGTAGTGCGTGCTGCAAAACGCGCACTGGTGGTGGTGGATCTGCCTTTTGGTTCTTACCAGGGGAACTCTAAAGAGGCACTTAGTTCGGCTATCCGTATTATGAAAGAAGCCGGCGCACATGCAGTGAAGCTGGAAGGCGGCGTTGAGATCGCTGAGTCTATCACCCGTATACTCACCGCAGGCATCCCGGTTATGGGCCATTTGGGGCTTACGCCGCAATCGATATATAAATTTGGCACCTACACCGTTAGGGCAAAAGAGGAAGCTGAGGCTGCGAAGCTACAAGAAGACGCTTTAAAACTACAGGAACTGGGTTGCTTTGGTGTAGTGCTGGAAAAGATACCCTCTAAACTGGCCAGAGAAGTAACCGATAGTATCAATATTCCAACCATCGGCATTGGTGCCGGAAAACATTGCAGCGGCCAGGTATTGGTAATACACGATATGCTGGGATTGAACAAAGGCTTTAAGCCACGCTTCTTGCGCCAGTACGCCAACCTTTTTGATGTGATGGATGGCGCAATCAAAAACTACGTAAGCGATGTGAGGGCGAATAGCTTCCCGAATGAGAAAGAGGAATATTAAGCCCCTAGCCTCCGCTAACCAGCGGAGGAGTTTTTGAATTGAAAATATAATACTTCGGACTTTCAGACATCCGACTTCAGACTTAAAACAATGGCTCAGCCCGAACATAATTATACTAATAACGCTATTACCGATAAGGATATCTTGTATGAGGATAACCACCTTATTGCTGTGAACAAGCGTGCCGGCGATATTGTGCAGGTAGATGATACTATGGACGAACCGCTGGATGAAAAAGTAAAAAAATACATCGCCGCTAAATATAACAAGCCCAATGGGGCGTTTTTGGGCGTAGTGCACCGCTTGGATAGGCCCGTTAGCGGCGTTATCTTATTCGCTAAAACCAGTAAGGCCTTAGACAGAATAAATAAAATGTTTAAGGGGCGCGAGATGCATAAAACTTATTATGCCATTGTGCGCAAACGCCCTTACCCCGAAAGTGGCAACCTGGTACACTGGCTGGTGAAAAATCCGCAAAAAAACGTTACCAAGGCGCACGATAAAGAAGTGCAGGGTAGCCTGCGTTCAGAACTGAACTATAAACTGGTTGGCGAATTAGATGGCTACTACGTAATTGAGGTTGACCCGATAACCGGCCGCCCGCACCAGATACGCGTGCAGCTATCAACCCTGGGCTGCCCCATTGTAGCTGATAATAAATATGGCTACCCCCGTGGCAGCCTCCGCAAAAGCATTTGCCTGCATTCCCGCCGCCTGCAATTTATCCACCCCGTAAAAAACGAACCTATATTAATAGAAGCACCATTGCCAAAGGATGGCTTTTGGGATAAGTTTGAGGGGTTGGTGAGGTAGGTTGGATATGCAGTGCCGATAGTTATCTGAATAAAATAGGTAACTGCTTTACATCCCCTTCACCTCTTCCCAAATTCTTTCATCCACCAACACGCCTTCAGCCATATTTTTCTCCCTTGTGCGCAGCATGTTTTCGCCGGGGTACAGTATCTCGCTGCCATCGGCGGTTTCGCTGGTTTTGGTGTAGGCGATAATTTCGTTTATTAAGGTTTCGTTTTGGTCCGCGTCGGCTTTTATAGCGATGAATACCTGCGATACGCCGGTTTCTTTACGTCCGCTTTGGGTGATAGCAGCGGTGGAACTGCCGCCGCTTAAGATGGTAGCCAGCAGATCAAGCACTAATGATAATCCAGAGCCTTTCCAGAAGCCAATAGGCAGTGCACGCTTTGTAGCTATAATGGCGGCGGCGTCTGTTGTTAAGTTGCCTTCGGCATCGTACCCGCCGGGCAGGGGCAAGGGCTTGTTTTGTGCCTCATATTGCCAAAGCTTGCCGAACGAGAATTGCGAAATGGCCATATCCAGCACCACATGCCCGCCTTGTTTGGGTACGGATATAATTAATGGGTTGTTGCCCAGTCGTGGTTGCGTGCCGCCCCAAGGGGGCAGGTTGGCTATGGTATTGGTAAAGCAAATGCCCACGCAACCGGCTTCGGCAGCTTGCCAGCCATAAGTGCCGCCCCGCATCCAATGATTGGTGTTTTTTATGGCTACGCAGCCTATGCCGTTTTCTTTTGCCAATGCAATGGCCCTATCCATACTGAAGCGGGCATTTAGCAAGCCGGGGGCGTAGTTGCCGTCCCATTGCTCAATGGCACCGAGGGAATTTATCAAAGCCGGTTCGGCATTGGGGGTAATAAAGCCTTCTTTTAAATAATCTACAAATACACCAAAGCGGTTAAGCCCGTGCGAGGCTACGCCATCGCGGCTGTTATCGGCAAAAATGCCGGCGCAGGCATCGGCTTTGCTTTCTTCAAAACCAAGCGATAGCAATACCCGGTAAAATTCGGCTTTCAAAGTATTGTAAGGTATTCGAAGGGTTTTATGTTCGGGGGAGTGGTTAATGGGCTGGTTCAGCATCATAGGTAATTTTAGTTAAGCACCGGGCGCAAGTTAAAAAATTACAACTTAATTGGGCCTTGCTTGTTATGGCTTTGGCAACGGTGAAATAATACGGTAATAATAGAGTTATAGGGATAGCCCGCCATATAGCGGGAATTTCTATTTTTGCCGTAGAAAAACTAATGAAGAGAAAAATAAGTTTTTGGTGCCTCCCTGTTGTATTGTTTACTGCATTTGGCATTAACTCATGCAAGAAAACCGATCAAAGCAATGTGCCTAACCTGCTTACAACAAGGCAATGGGAATTAGCTTCGGTGTTGGTGTATAATTATGTGGGAGATAGCCAGGTAGGTACTGCCGATACTTTGAATGCCGATTGCGATACCACGCAGGTGTTTAAGTTTTTTAAAGACGGCAGTTGCAGCTACACCAATTACAGTTGCGCCGAGCCTGTAGCAAGGGGCACCTATAGCCTGAGTGATACCAAATTGGTGCTGCACGCCGATATTGCATTTGCCGACACAGCGCTGGCCGGTGGAGCCAGGCCTTTTGCCAATGCCCAGATATATACCCTGGGCGATTTTTCGATGGTGCTGCAAACCGGCGATACGCAGCCCTATTATACATCAACCCAACCCCGTACTATTTACAGGTGGGGTTTTATACGCCAAAGTGAAGTAACTACCAGATAAGTAGTAAAATTTTTTTATTTTGCAATAACAAAGCTACCAGCCATTTTGAAAAAGAGAATAGCCATTTTTGCTTCCGGGTCGGGGTCTAACGCCCAAAAAATAATGGAGCACTTTAAGCGTAACGCCGATGCCGAGGTTGTACTGGTGCTAACCAATAACCCGCAAGCCTACGTGCTGCAGCGTGCCGATAATTTTGAAGTGCCCTCGCATATATTTACCCGCCACGAGTTTTACGAAACCGACGATGTAATATCGTTATTAAAAAACCTGCAGGTTGATATTATTGTATTGGCCGGTTTCCTGTGGTTGGTGCCTAAAACTTTGTTGAACGCATTCCCTAATAAGATCATTAACCTGCATCCCGCATTGTTACCTAAGTTTGGTGGCAAAGGCATGTATGGCGATAACGTGCATAAGGCTGTTTTAGCAGCCGGCGAAGAAGAATCGGGCATTACCATCCACTTTGCTAATGCCGAATTCGATGAAGGCGAGATTATCCATCAGTCACGCTTTAAGATAGAGCCGGATGATACCTTAGAGATGGTGAAATTTAAAGTACAGCAATTGGAACATCAGCATTTCCCCAAGGTTATTGAGAATTTGCTGAAGAAGATGAGGTCGTAGACAGAGGTTAGAGGTTGGTGTTTAGAGGTTAGTTAGTCTCTCTACTCATAAATGAATTAGAAGTTACATACTCCCGACATTAGGCTCTCGACTCCATCCTCCCCCTCAGCAACCTATATAATTCCTCAAAATCGTACTGCAAGGTATTGGCGGTTATGCTTATTGGCGTTCCGTACGAGCGGTAGTTCATGGCGGCCATTTTTTTCATGATGCCGTTGGTTTGGGTGCCAATGTAGTCTTCGGGATTGCTTACAAAAACCATAATGAGTTTTTGCTTGCCCATTTCCATTGCGTTGATATCTTCAATATCTGCCCAGGGTATAAGCCCGAAAGTGAAACCACTGGCATTGTCGGTTATGCCTTCATCGCTTACGATAAGCCCGGGGCGGGTATCAAACATTTTTTTGAAAAGGCAATAAGCACAAAAGCCGAATAAAGCTATGGCCAAAACGCCTATAGTGTAAGTGAAAACAGGGTACGGGCGGTTGCCGAACAAACGGATATCCGGATGCGTAACAAACCATAGGCCCGCTGCCACAAAGGCAAGCGAGCCTATTAGTAGTAATGCTAATTTTGTTTTGCTTAGCGGTATTTCTACCGTATTATTTGCTTGCAGGGTGCTGGCCATGGCTATCTAATTGTGATGCCCTAAGTTACAACGACTTCCCGCTCCCAAGCAAATTATTTTTGTTTTTGAAAACGAGTGCCACAGCCTTCTATACACATCACCGGCCCGGCAGGTATCAGCGTTAGTTTATCGCCTTCAATTTTGTAAAGGTATTTTTGGCTGGTAGTATCGGTAGGCTCTTTAAATATCAGGGTGGTGCTATCCTTTATAGCAAAGGTTGTGTATTGCGAAAAATGCATCAGGAAGTTCTCCGAATCGTCCAACCCCACGGTTTCTATCTTACCATCGGGTTTAAAGGTGATGGTGTTGGTGGTTGCTATGGTTACCGGGTGGTAGGTGCCGCTGCCATCGCCCGGGTCCGCATAAGTGGCATCGAGTTTCCAGGTGCCGGCTATAGATGCGTTGGTTAATACTACTTCCTGCATTTTGGTACAGGCGGCTGCAAATAAGAAGAAAATGCAGGCAGATAATTTTGTTATGGTTTTCATTGTTGGCGTTTTTTAACCTTACGCAAGCCTGCCCGGTTACGCTACAATTTAGCGCCGATTTTTTGCCAACTAACGACTTTTTATCTGCCTAAGCATCAACAAAAAGCCACCTAAAAAAAACTGTTCTCTATTCACCGTTCTCTGCTCACTAATCATTACCTTTGCGGCTCAAAAAATGCCCTGCAAATGAGCCAATCTGTTCAAATCAAAAACGCCCTTATTTCTGTTTATTACAAAGACAACCTCGAGCCGATCATCCACGAGCTGAACCGCCTTGGTGTTAACATATATTCTACTGGTGGTACCGAAACTTTTATCCGCGACCTTGGTGTTAACGTGATAGCTGTTGAGGACCTTACCTCGTACCCATCTATACTGGGGGGGCGTGTAAAAACCCTGCACCCTAAGGTATTTGGCGGTATTTTATCGCGCCGTGGGTTAGCAAGCGATGCACAGCAACTGGAGCAATACGCTATCCCCGAGATAGACCTGGTTATTGTTGACCTGTATCCTTTTGAAGAGACCGTGAACTCGGGCGCAAGCGAAGAGGATATCATTGAGAAGATAGATATCGGCGGTATATCGCTTATTCGCGCAGCTGCTAAAAACTTTAAGGATGTAGTTATCGTTGCTTCTAAGAACGATTACGGTATTTTAGAAGATATCCTGAAAACACAGGAAGGTGCTACCACTATTGATCAACGCCGCACTTTTGCGCAAAAAGCATTTAACATATCATCGAACTACGATACGCATATCTTTAAGTATTTCGACCAAACCGAACCTATGCCGGTTTTCAAACAAAGCATACAAACCAGCCAAACCCTGCGTTACGGCGAAAACCCGCATCAAAAAGGTACCTTCTACGGTGATCTTGATGCTATGTTCACCAAATTGAACGGTAAAGAATTATCGTACAATAACCTGGTAGATGTTGATGCTGCTGTTGATCTGATCAACGAGTTTACCGAGCCAACCTTCGCTATCCTGAAACACACCAACGCCTGCGGTGTTGCCAGTCGCCTGCATACCAAAGAGGCCTGGGCCGATGCTTTGGCTTGCGACCCTGTTTCGGCTTTTGGCGGTGTATTGATCACCAATGCCGAAGTTTGCGAAGCAACCGCTATTGAGATAGACAAGATATTTTACGAGGTACTGATAGCACCGGCCTTTACAGAGGATGCGCTGAAAGTATTAACCGCCAAAAAGAACCGTATCGTGCTTTTGCGCAATAAAGTGGAACTGCCAAGCAAGCAATTTAAAACCTTGCTGAACGGTGTTATTGAGCAGGATAAAGACCAGGTGATAGAAGGCCCGGCACAAATGAAACCGGTTACCGAAAAAGTACCTACCACCGAGGAGTTGAAAGACCTGTTCTTTGCCAATAAAGTGGTTAAACACACCAAATCTAACACCATCGTTTTCGCTAAAAACAACCAGTTAATGTCGAGCGGCGTTGGCCAAACTTCGAGGGTAGATTCGTTGAAGCAGGCTATTATCAAAGCTGAAAGCTTTGGTTTCGACCTGAAAGGTGCTGTTATGGCATCTGATGCATTCTTCCCTTTCCCTGATTGCGTGGAGATAGCTGCCGAAGCGGGTATCACTGCCGTATTGCAACCCGGTGGTTCTATCAAAGATCAGGATTCGATAGACATGTGTAACCAAAAAGGCATTGCAATGGTTACCACCGGCGTAAGGCACTTTAAGCACTAAGGGTTAGAGGTTAGAGAGCGGAGAACAGAGGTTGGTTAGCGCATTGAAGCTACTTTAAAATGCCTCTAACGATACGATTTAAACAAATCGGGAGTTATTAACTATTAATTAGTTTTAATTCGTGAAATTCGTATCAACGCGATCAGTTTCGTGATAATTCGTGCTCATTATTATTAACTTTGCAAAAATATTTTGAAATAACGCCACATGGGTTTATTTAATTTTTTCACACAAGAGATCGCCATTGACCTGGGTACTGCCAATACCCTCATTATACATAACGATAAAGTAGTTGTTGACGAGCCGTCGATAGTTGCTTTTGACCGTACTACCAATAAAGTTATTGCCATTGGGCGCCAGGCCATGCAAATGGAGGGTAAAACCCACGATAACATCCGCACCGTGCGCCCGCTTAAAGATGGTGTAATAGCCGACTTTAACGCTGCCGAGCTGATGATACGCGGTATGATAAAAATGATAAACCAGGGTAAAGGATGGTTCTTCCCATCGTTGCGTATGGTTATCTGTATCCCATCGGGTATTACCGAGGTAGAGAAACGTGCGGTGCGCGACAGCGCCGAAATTGCCGGTGCTAAAGAAGTGTACCTGATATACGAACCAATGGCTGCTGCCGTGGGTATCGGTATCGACGTGGAAGAGCCAATGGGTAACATGATCATTGATATTGGTGGTGGTACTACCGAGATCGCCGTTATTGCCCTTTCGGGTATCGTTTGCGACCAATCTATCCGCGTAGCAGGCGATAACTTCGATTCGGACATCGTACAATACATCCGTCGCCAGCATAACATCATGATCGGTGACCGTACTGCCGAGAAGATAAAAATTGAAGTAGGTGCTGCATTGCCCGAGCTTTCGGAGCCACCAGCAGATTTTGCCGTACAAGGCCGCGACTTAATGACCGGTGTGCCAAAACAGATCACCGTATCATACACCGAGATAGCACACTGTCTTGATAAATCTATCTCGAAGATCGAAGAAGCGATATTGAAAGCATTGGAGATAACTCCCCCCGAGCTTTCGGCCGATATTTACCAAACCGGTATTTACTTAACCGGAGGTGGTGCGTTACTGCGCGGCTTAGATAAGCGTGTAGCTGCTAAAACCAAATTGCCTGTACACGTAGCCGAAGACCCGCTTCGCGCCGTAGTACGCGGCACCGGTACCGCCCTTAAAAATATAGGTAACTTTAAGTTTTTGATGCAATAAGCATTAGTGAGTGGTGAATAGTTGATTAGGTGAGTGGTTTTACCGCTTTCATAACTATTCACCACTCTCTTTATCAACCACTCACCAGCAGATGCGCAACCTCCTGATATTTATCACTAAGTACAACGCATTCTTTCTGTTCCTTATTTTTGAGGTAAGCGCGCTTATCATCTACATCAAATACAATTCGTTTCAAAAAGCCAGCGTAATAAACAGTACCAACCAGGTGACCGGCCAGTTTTACCAACGCGCCGACGAACTGAAGGGCTACCTCTCGCTGCGCGAAGTGAACGACAAACTGGCTCAGGAAAATGCTGCATTGCGTAACCAACTGCGCTCGGCCAAATACGCCGACTCGGTTTCCAAGCATGTGGTGAACGATACCATTTACAAGCAGCAGTACGAGTATATTGATGCCAAGGTGATAAATAACTCGGTTAACAAGCGTAACAATTACCTCACCATAACTAAGGGCAGTAAAGATGGCGTGGCCAAGGGTATGGGCGTAATTTGCAGCACCGGTACTGTTGGCAAGGTGGTGTTGGTGGGCGAGCACGTAGCCATAGTGCAATCGTTACTCCATAAAGATTCGCGGTTTAGTGCTATGCTGGCCGATAACAAAGAGATAGGCTACCTGCAATGGGGCGAGGACCTTGACCCGCATAAAGGTTTACTTGTAGATGTATCTAACACCGCGCGCCCGCGTGTTGGCGAAGCGGTGGTAACCTCGCAGCTTTCATCATTGTTCCCGGCGGGGATACCTATTGGTAAAGTAAGCAAATTGAATGCAAAAGGTGCCGGCTTTTTCCTGAACATGGAAGTGGCGCTGGCGGTAGATTTCAGCAAGCTGGAATATGTTTATGTAATAGATAACAAGTTTGCCACCGAGCAAGCGGGATTGGAGGCCCAGGAAAAGAAAGATGATTAGGGTTTTCCTTACCAATATCGTACGTTTTATAATGCTGGTGTTTTTGCAGGTTTTCCTGTTAAAAAACATTGCCTTGTATGATATGGCCACGCCGTACCTCTACATATTGTTCATTCTGCTGCTGCCCTTCGAAACGCCTAATATTGTGCTGTTCCTGTTGTCGTTCGGTATCGGGTTAACTATCGATATGTTTTACGATACGCCGGGCCTGCATGCTGCTGCCTGTACCTTGCTGGCGCTGGTGCGTGTACTGTTCATCAGCATTACGGTGCAAAAAGATGGCTTTGATAACGAACCCGAGCCAACATTGAGCATTATGGGCTTCCGCTGGTTTTTTACCTACGCGCTTATACTTACACTTTTTCACCACTTCTTCCTGTTCAATCTGGAAGTTTTTCGCTTAACTGAAATAGAATATACACTAACCCGCTTTTTATCGAGTTCAATATTTACAGTATTTTTGATGTTGGTTTCGGGTCTGTTATTTTTCAGGAGAAAAGAGCGTAAATGAATAGTTTTTTTGAACGGCGCTATGTGGTCGCCGGTATTTTCATAGCTTTTATTTTAGTGCTGCTTGGCCGCTTGTTCTACATACAGGTGGTTGACGACCGCTATGTGGCCTATGCCAGCCAAAACGTGGTGCGCAAAATGATACAATACCCTGCCCGCGGCCCTATATTAGACCGCAACGGCAAGGTAATGGTGCAGAACGAACCAGTTTACGATATTATGGTTATCCCGAAACAGGTAACCGCATTTGATACCGTGGAGTTTTGCAAGCTACTCAGCATCGACAGGGCGGGGTACGATAAACGGATGATCAAAGCCCGCAAGTACTCGCCATACCGCGCATCGGTATTTGAAAAGCAGCTTACGGCAGAATTGTACGCAGCCTTCCAGGAGCGTCTATCGGAGTTCCCTGGCTTTTTCCCGCAGCAAAGGCCGGTACGTACCTATCCCGATTCGGCAGCGGCACAATTCTTAGGTTATATTGGTGAGGTTACCGATCCTATGATCAAAAAGTCGGGCGGTTATTACAGCCCCGGCGATTACGTAGGTATTACTGGTGTAGAGCGCTCTTACGAGCCTGTTCTACGCGGCCAGCGCGGTGTAGAGAACTGGATGGTAGATTCGCGCAACGTGCGGAAGGGCTCATACGCTAACGGTGCTTTTGATACCAGTGCAGTAGCTGGTGAGCGTTTAGTATCGTCGTTAGATATGAATATCCAAAAATTCGGCGAGGCTTTGATGCGTAACAAAGTAGGTAGTATCGTAGCCATTGAACCATCAACCGGTGAGATATTATGCTTTGTAAGTAGCCCTACCTACGATCCTAATTTGCTGGTAGGTAAAGAACGCGGTAACAATGCCGCCAAGCTTTATAAAGACCCATATAAACCCTTCTTTACACGACCTGTGCAGGCTTTGTACCCGCCAGGTTCATCATTTAAGCCTTTAGATGCTTTGATAGCTATGCAGGAGGGGATGATAAACCCGCAATCGGTTTATGTATGCCCGGGGTACTACACATCGGGTAACCGCCGCATAAAATGTTTCCACGGCGAGGTACACGGCCCGGTTAACCTAACCCAGGCCATTGCCCATTCGTGCAACGGATATTTCGATATGGTTTTCGAGAAATTGGTTAACAAGTATGGTGCACGAAATATTGATACAGGCTACGGTGCATGGCGCCAAAACGTGATGAAGTTTGGCTTAGGAACACGGCTTGATCTTGACCTGCCGAGCGAAGGCCGGGGCCTTTTACCAAAAGCAACTTTTTACGACAAGCTATATAAAAAAGGCGGCTGGCGTTCAAGCACCGTTATATCGCTGGGTATAGGGCAGGGCGAGATGCTGGCCACGCCTTTGCAGTTGGCTAATATTGAAGCAGTAATTGCTAACAGAGGGTATTTTTATAAACCCCATCTCATAAAATCGATAGGCGATAAACAGGTTATTAAACACGAATACACCGTACGTAATTACGTAGGGGTAGATTCGGCATATTTTAAACCCGCTATTGATGGCATGCAGCAGGTGGTTGACCAAGGTACGGCATATGGCTCAAAAATACCGGGTATTATTATGTGCGGAAAAACCGGTACCGCGGAGGTGAAAAATAAAAACGATAACTCGGTATTTGTGGCTTTCGCCCCGCGCGATAACCCTAAAATAGCCATTGCCGTAGTGGTAGAGAACTCGGGCCAGGGCGCTACATGGGCCGCGCCAATAGCCAGCTTTATTGTAGAGAAATATTTGACAGGCAAAATATCCAAACGCTCATCGGGCATATACCCCGAGTATTACATGAACGCTAACCTGTTGCCGCCACCTGTATTATCGGCAGCAGATAAAAGGCAGCTGAAGTTAGATAGTCTTAAGAAAACTCAGGCCGATTCGGTCAACAAACTGAAGCTGAAAGCAGCATCGAACAATAAACCAACAGACAGCCCACGGGTGAACAAGGCAACTGCTATGCTGCCAAAACGCAAGGACAATGAATAACTACCAGCAGCGCGGTTTTTTTGCAAATGTAGATTGGGTTACCATTCTGCTATACCTTGCGTTATGCGTTATCGGTTGGTTCAATATCCATGCGGCGGTGTACGATGAGAATAACCCGAGCCTTATCGATTCGAGTACGCAATATGGCAAGCAGTTCATATTTATAATTACCGGCCTGGTAATAGGTACAGTGATATTGCTGTTAGAGAGCCGCTTTTTATCATCGCTGGCACCGGCAATGTATGTTGTGACGGTACTATTGCTGATGGTGGTTTTAGTTGCAGGGCACAAGGTAGGTGGTAACCAGGCCTGGATAGATATGGGGGGCGGTTTCAGGCTGCAACCATCCGAGTTCGCCAAGTTTGCTACCTGTTTGCTGCTGGCGCGATACCTCAGCGGTACCAACGTAAAAGTTACAGACCCGGTATCCTTCCTGATAGCGGGGGGCATTATTTTCCTGCCTATGCTGCTTATTAAACTACAGCCGGATGATGGCTCTACGCTGGTATTCTGCTCGCTGATATTTGTGCTTTACCGCGAAGGGTTGTCGCCCTATTTTCTAATTGTGGGCGGTTTATTGGTTACCCTTTTCATCACGTCGCTTATATTCAATTCGTGGTACGTGGTTATTGCTATTGCGATAGTAGCCACACTTATTGTCTTAAGCATCAAACGCAACCGCCCGTTGGTGTTTAAAATTATCATCGGCGCTATCATTAGCATGGCTTTTGTTTTTGCCGTGAAACCGCTTTACAATAAAGGGCTTAAAGACCACCAGCGCAAACGTATTGATGTAGTGCTGGGCTTAACGCAGGATAAAAAGCATGTGGGCTACAACCAAAACCAATCTAAAATAGCCATAGGCTCCGGCGGTTTATGGGGTAAGGGTTATTTACAGGGCACGCAAACCAAGTATGCCTTTGTACCCGAGCAAAGCACCGACTTTATTTTTTGTACCATAGGCGAGGAGTGGGGCTTTGCAGGTTCGGTGGTAGTAATGGGGTTGTACCTGTTTTTATTGCTGCGTATCATTTTGATAGCCGAGCGGCAGCGCGCACCGTTTTCGCGCATTTATGGCTATGGGGTAGCATCTATTATCTTCTGCCACGTGCTTATTAATATAGCTATGGCCATAGGGTTGATGCCGGTGATAGGTATACCGCTGCCATTCATCAGCTACGGCGGATCATCGTTATGGAGTTTCACCATCCTACTCTTCATATTGTTGAAGCTGGATAGTAACCGGATGGGTATTATTTACGCGTAACGCCTGCGCAGTAGAGCGTAGAATTTATCCGAGGTTTCTTTTTTGCCTTCCCAATTGTTTTTGGTAACGTAGTTGTTTTTCAGGAAACGGTCGGCCTCTTCAAAATTGCTGAAACGGTTAACAATTTCTATAGCCTCGGTGTAGGCCAGGTTGTAACCTTTAAACAGGTCTTTTACGAACAGTAGTTTATCATTCAGCGTAATAGCCGTTTTAATGTCTGATAGTGGCTCAATATGCTCGGCAGGTTCGGCTGTGGCAGCAGGTTTGGCCTCTTTCTTTTGTGCCGATAGGCGCTGGTTCAACGTAAGCACCTGCTCTTTTTCTTCTTCTTTCGGCTTAAAGCTTTCCAGTTGGATATCTTCCATACTTTCGGCCAAAGCCTTTTTGCCTTTTACCTTAGGCGCATCAAATAAGGTAAGCGGAGCAGATTCTTCTTCCTCTTCAATTACAGGCTCGGGCGTAGTTTCAGGTTCGCTTTCCGGTTCCTGTTCCTGTTCAACTTCTGCCACCGGCTCCGGTACTTCTTCAATTACAGGCTCCGGCTCTTCCGCAACAGGTTCTTCTTCTATTACAGGCTCTGGTTGGGGCTCTGCTTCGGCTTCAACCTCGGGCACTTCCTCAACTTCCGGCTCAATACTTTCTTCTTCCGACTGCAGACTTTCGACTTCAGACTGCTCCTCTTTTTCTTCAGACTTCGGACTTTCAACTTCAGACTGCTCTTCTTCCTCTATCTCCGCAACAGGTGTTAACAGTAATTCATCCTGGCTTTGCCCTTCTTCTTCGTCTTCAAAGTTATCGGCTTCATCCAAAACCAATTCGTGGCGGATAGCTTCGGTTTCTTCTTTTTCTTGTACGGATTGAGGACTTTCAACTTCAGACTTCAGACTTTCGACTTCCGACTCTCCCAGCGTTTCAAATTTCAGTTCTTCTTCATCTGCAGGCGGTACTATCTCAAACTTGATGCTGTCATTATTAATAGGCTTGGGCGTATCAGCTTTGAAGGGGGCAGGCGCCGGTTTGGCGGGCTGCACCATCGGCTCGAACCATTTTGGTTCATCCTTGATACTGGTTTTGGCAACAGGCTGGCTCTTAATAGCATTCAGCTTGCGAAGTATCTCGGCATGGTCTTTTAAAAAGTGGGTGTTGGCTACAAAAAGTTCAAGCTCCAGGTCGTTCAGGTTCTCTACCGAACTTTGCAGGTACTCGTATTGCTCGTTTATTTCTTGTATAATTACACCTATCTTTTTAAATACCTCCTGTTGCTTCATATGTATTATGTTAGGAAATTGCTAATCAAAAATAGTATAAAATTCTGATATTAGCCCCTCACAAAAGTTTTGAGGTTTGTACACAGAGGAAGTTTTCAGAAGGCATAACGAGGTTGGTGGGAGTATAGAAGTGATCTGCGGATCAATGTTTTCGGGTAAGACCGAGGAACTTATCCGCCGGGTGAACCGCGCGCGCATTGCCAAACTGAACGTGGAAATATTTAGCCCGGTGGCCGATACCCGTTACGATAAAAGCGCCCTGGTATCGCACAACCTTAATTCCATCCCATCAAAAGCGGTAGATAAAGCTGCATCTATTTTACCCCTTGTTGCGGGTAATACGCAGGTGGTGGGGATAGATGAAGCCCAGTTTTTTGATGACGAATTGCCGCAGGTAGTAAGTACACTTGCCAATGCCGGTGTGAGGGTAATTATAGCCGGCCTGGATATGGATTTTAAAGGCCGCCCCTTTGGCCGCATGCCCGAGCTAATGGCCATGGCCGAAGCCGTAACCAAATTGCATGCTGTTTGCGTAGTATGCGGTAGCCCGGCCCTCAACTCGTACCGCCTGGTACCCAACGAGAACCAAATACTCCTCGGTGAAAAAGAAAGTTACGAACCCCGTTGCCGTAATTGCTTCAATTTAGACGGACTGGCGGGTTAGGCGGTTTGCGGTGGGCAGTTTACAGTTCGCAGTAAACAGTATGATTAGTTTGCATTTAGTTATCTCACGCAAAGACGCGAAGGCGCAAAGAGAAAAAATTAAGGTTTAGCATCAGAGAATCCTAAAATCAAGCGAATCAAGGTTCAGGAATTAAGCTATCTCCGGTATACCAAACCTGTTATAAACCACCTTTGGTTCGTGGGCCTTGTAGGCTACAATGGCAAGGGCACCCCATGCTAAAATCGAATAAGTAACACCAAAATACAAAGTAGCATTTACCCGGCCGAATAGCATCATGACAAGCATGCCCACCGGAAGCCAAAAGCCAACTACCAATGCTGCATATTTTTGCCATCCCCTTAATACATCGGCTTTAATAATTGCTATGCCTGTTGCCAGCATGAAGGCGTTGCTGATGGGCCAGCTGAGGTCGAGAATTTGGAAGTAGATAGAATCGGTACCTATACCGGTTGCGCCCCACAGGTTATAAATATTGGCTATGCCGAGGAGGATGAGTTGAGTTTTAAGAATAATGTTCGCCCATTTACGTTCGCCGGCGGCACCTGCGCGTAGCAGGGCATAAATGCTGCACATCCAGCCGAGCATGTATACTACATCTGCAATAGCGGCCCAGTCGGTGGTTACCTGCGGTACCTGTTGTCCGGCAACATTGCTGCCCAGCATCTCGATGGCCAAAAACGGTGCGCCTACCATTCCGCCTATCCCTAATAATTTATTGCTTGGCCCCATGTTTTCCGTTGTGATGTTTAGTACACCCTATTGACGGAGGCGCAAGGCGGTTTGTTACAAGCAAATAAGTAATTTATTCAGGAATTATTATCTACTATTCCGGTGTTCCTATCGGAATAGATAGGTATTAGTTTACCAGCGAAACGATCAACTCCTCCAAATCACTCAAATAAAGCATATTCGGGCCGTCGCTAAGGGCATGGTCCGGGTCGGGGTGGGTTTCTATGAAATAGCCTGATGCTCCGAATGCGCGGGCCGCGCGGGCCATGTTGGGTACAAATTTGCGGTCGCCGCCGGTTTTACCGCCTGCACCGCCCGGGCGTTGTACCGAGTGGGTGCAATCCATACAAACGGGGTAGCCAAATTCTTTCATATCGGCAATGTTGCGGAAATCTACCACCAAATTATTATAGCCGAACGAGTTGCCGCGCTCTGTTAAAATGATTTGCTCGTTGCCGGCCTCTTTTACTTTTTGCGCAGGATAGAACATATCCTGTCCCGATAGGAATTGAGCTTTCTTTACATTTACCACTTTACCGGTTTGCGCGGCAGCTACCAGCAGGTCGGTTTGGCGGCACAGGAAGGCCGGTATCTGCAAAATATCAACCACCTCGGCAGCAATAGCCGCCTGGAATGGCTCATGAATATCGGTAGTAACCTCCAGCCCGAATTTCTCTTTTACGTTGTTCAGCATCTCCATGCCTTTCTCAATGCCCGGGCCGCGGTAGCCGTGTATACTGGTACGGTTGGCTTTATCGAAAGATGATTTGAATACCACCGTAATGGGGTATTTGCTTTTGATATCAGCAACCTTTTCGGCCACGGTGTAAAGCAACTCCTGGTTTTCCATTACGCAGGGGCCAACAATAAAAAAGGGTTTCTCGGTAATATCTTTATACAGTGCCATTGTCTTCTAATTTTTTACGTGCATGTTCCAGGTCCTCCGGGGTATCTATCCCTTTTTCGAAACCTGCAACCTCTATCATTTTTATTTTGTAGCCATTCTCTATGGCGCGCAACTGCTCCAGCTTCTCCGACCGCTCCAGGAACGACACTGGTAGTTGAACGAATTTGCTTAAAAAATCTGCCCGGTAGGCATATACCCCCATGTGTTTTTTATACCCTTCGGCACTCTCTAAAACCACATCGCGCGAGTAGGGTACCGGGAAACGCGAAAAATAAATGGCATTATCATTTACATCTGTAACCACTTTAACCAGGTTGGGGTTGTGCAGTTCGTCCAAAGTGGCTATTGGTGCGCAAACACTGGCCATGGCCGCATCGCTTTCGCGCATGGCGCTGATCAATTTGTCTATAATACCCGCGTCGAAAAACGGCTCGTCGCCCTGTACGTTAACCACCAGGTCGCAGGGTATTTTGGCCGCTACCTCGGCAATACGGTCGGTACCGCTGGGGTGTGTTTCTGCGGTCATTAATACATTTGGCGTAAAAGTTTTGCAAAGGTTAAAAACAACCTCGCTGTCGGCAGCTATCCAAACCTCCTGGTGCAAGGTTGCCTTTATGCAGGCCTCGTAAACGCATTGTATAACGGGTTTGCCGCCAAGATCAAGCAATACCTTTTCGGGCAACCGGGTCGATCTCAGGCGGGCGGGTATAACAATTATGGTTTTCATAGCGCCTTAGGCCTGGTTAAATATTTGATAAACACCTGCTATTTTGTCACTGCTGTTCTTCACCAACAGGGTAGTTATTTTACGCTCCAGCATGATAGCTTCGGCGTCGTAAACTAATTCGTCCTCGTCCACTATAATAGGGTTGGGGTTCATCAGTTCCGATACAGGCAACTGGTTTATATCTGTATGCTTTAACAAACCACGGCGCAGGTCGCCATCGGTTATCACGCCAAAAACCTTATCTGCTGTGCCTACCAATACCATCCCCAGTTTCCCTTCCGACATGCGGATGATCAGTTCGGTAAACGTAGCGCCTGCATCCAAAAAAGGCAGGGCATCGGTACGCATCAGATCTTTTACTCTTACCAAAAGCTTACGCCCTAAACGGCCACCGGGGTGGAAACGTGCAAAATCATCGGGACTAAAGCCCCGTTCGGTCATCAAAGCTACAGCAAGTGCGTCGCCCATTACCAGCGTTGCCGTGGTAGACGATGTTGGCGCCAGTTCCAACGGGCAGGCCTCTTGTTTGATACCCACGTTTAGATGGTAGGTGGCATTTTTGGCGAGGGTAGAGTTTGGGTTGCCGGTAATAGCTATCGATAGGTTTTTATGCCATTTTAAAAAGGGCATCAGTTTTAGCACCTCTTCGGTTTCGCCCGAGTAGGAGAGGATGAGCAGGATATCGTGCTCGCTCACCATACCCAGGTCACCATGGAAGGCTTCGGCGGGGTGCATAAAAAAGCTTTGGGTACCGGTGCTGGTAAGCGTGGCCGATATTTTACGGCCGATATGGCCCGATTTCCCCATGCCGCAAACCACCAGTTTCCCTTTCGATTGCAGTATGGCTGCAACAGCGTCAGAAAACTGCTCGTCTATCATGGCCGCCACATGCTGTAACGACTCTATCTCAATATCAAATACCTTTTGGGCTATACTTTTCATTTATTTCCGCAGGGCCCCTTTCAGGAGACCCTGCAGGGAACGTTTGGTGTATTTTGGTTTGCAAAGGTACTACTAAAAATGGAAGATTGATGTTTGTACACATGTGGCTGTGGAGTACCCAAAGCAATTTTGTCATTTCGATGAGCATGCGGGGGAGGTGCGAAAGCGCGAAGAGAAAACTTCGACACTATGCAATGCCACCATGCTGAGTGGTAATGCTACGCCGCGCAAGATTCCTCGTCACTTCGCTTCCCTCGGATGGCAACGCGGTTTCTACAACCTCGCATCCACAATATCCCGCGGCAATACCGATTTGGTATCGTAAATAACGCTTGCTTCACCATTGGTAATAGCGGCATAGTCGAGCGTTAAAAATTCGCTGTGCGCTACCGCCAGTATGATGGCATCGTACTTTTTATCTATCGACGGAATAAGCGTAATGCCGTATTCTTTTTCTACCCGTTCGGCATCAGCACGCGGATCATGCACATCAACGTTTACACCAAAGGCCTTTAGCTCGGTATAAATATCGGCTACTTTGCTGTTGCGCACATCGCTGCAATTTTCTTTAAAGGTGATGCCCAGCACCAGCGCATTGGCGGTATTGATCTCGTTCCCTTTTGCAATGAGCAGCTTGATCACTTTGCCTGCCACAAATTCGCCCATAACATCGTTCACCCTGCGTCCCGAGAGAATGACCTGTGGCTGATAACCCAGCGCTTCGGCCTTGTGGGCAAGGTAATAAGGGTCTACACCTATGCAGTGCCCGCCAACCAGGCCGGGTTTGTATTTCAGAAAGTTCCATTTGGTGCCTGCGGCTTCGAGCACATCGTTGGTATCGATACCCATACGGTCGAATATCAGCGCAAGTTCGTTCACAAAAGAGATGTTCACGTCTCGCTGGGCATTCTCTATCGCTTTAGATGCTTCGGCTACGCGGATGCTTGGGGCTTTGTGCGTGCCGGCTTCAATGATGGAAGCATATAGGGCATCAACCTTATCGGCTACTTCGGGTGTAGAGCCACTGGTTACCTTTTTTATTTTGGCGAGGGTGTTAACCTTATCGCCGGGGTTAATGCGCTCTGGCGAGTAGCCTGCAAAAAAATCTTCGTTAAATTTCAGTCCCGATGCCTTCTCCAAAACAGGTATACAGTCTTCCTCGGTGCAGCCGGGGTACACGGTAGACTCGTATATCACCAGGTCGCCGGGTTTTAGTACTTCGCCCAGCATTTGCGATGCTTTGAGTAAAGGGCCAAGATCGGGCGCCTTGAATTGGTCGATAGGCGTAGGGACTGTTACGATATAGGTGTTGCAGTTGCGTAGTTCTTCGGTATCGGCAGAAAATTTAAGTCCCGAATCGGTAGCGTGTTTTAGTACGTTTTGAAGGTCGTCAATATTGGCCTCCTGGGTACGGTCCGTACCGAGGCTGAGTTCGAGGATGCGTTGGGTGTCTATATCAAAACCCAGTACATTATATTTCTTGGCAAATTCTATAGCAAGCGGCAGGCCGACATAGCCCAAACCAATTATTGCAATACGGGTATCATCGCCGGGGTAGGTGTTTTTCATGTAGATAGCTTAACCCCATCCGCCGCATTTTGTGTGGCAGATGAGGGTAAAAGGCAAAAGTAGCGATAAAATGGTAAAGTAGGGGGGGAGGGCGAAGTTGAGGCGCAGTTGGCTTGGTTGCATTTTTATCCTTAACTTTGAAATACATCAAAATTATTTGCCATGATATCGATAAACCTTTCTATGGGGCAATTAATTGAGGCCGTACAAGCCTTAAACCCAGTTGAAAAAGAACAACTGAAAGCTGTTTTAAACGGCGAAGATGATCTGTACTTATCTGATGAGCAAAAGCAGATCGTCTTAAGCAGGCAACAGGCATATAACTCCGGAAATATGGAAGCCTACTCGTTAGATGAATTGAAAATTTTTCTAAAGTATACAGAGGATTAATGTACCGCCTCGTTGTTTTGAAAAGTGCTGCCGAAGATATAAAAGAGTCGGCGAAATGGTACGAGGAACAAAAGGAAGGCTTGGGTAAAAGGTTTAA
Source organism: Mucilaginibacter pedocola (assembly GCF_002013915.1). Classification (GTDB taxonomy): domain Bacteria; phylum Bacteroidota; class Bacteroidia; order Sphingobacteriales; family Sphingobacteriaceae; genus Mucilaginibacter; species Mucilaginibacter pedocola. The sequence goes on along the minus strand of NZ_MBTF01000034.1, from coordinate 270,952 downwards.
AAGCCAAGTATTACATAAGCTAAACAACGTTCAAAGAAATCCACTTTTATACGCTGTAAAATTCTCTGAGCAATTTAGGTTTGCGCAGGTAGATGTGTTCCCCTTCTTAATTGTTTTTGAAATCGTGGGTGACGAAGTTAGAGTGAACTCGGTTTTTCATACAAGCCGTAACCCGTCGCGTTTTTAGATTCGTAGGCCCGCTGAACTTTTATGACGCGCTGTAAGGCTATCTAAGAATTTAAAGTTACCGCCCTTTTCTTTTTCGACTGGCTAATAAAAAAGAAAATAATACCAATAACCGGCGTAACTACTACGGTTATAAATCCTCCAAAGAATATACCACCTACCATCGGTACACCGCAGCGGAAGCCGGAAGCCGATAGCCTTATCGACATTATATAGCCGGCAAGGGATGTGCAGAGAATCCCCGATGCATATGTGATGATGACAATGCTCCAAAGCGGAAGTCGGGTCCGTCCGGATAACCTCCTTACCGACAAAACCAGTTGAATAATGGGTGCAGTAAATAATATCAGAAGTTCCATGAATGATAGCAGAAGTTTCATAACTAATTGTTCAATTGATACCTTGTATTTCTCCTCTTATTTCTCACTTCAATTATTGCGCATATACCCGCTATAAGCGATGTTGAAATTAGCGTAATGAACGCGCCGCCAAATAGAAAGCCAAGTGCGGGCATGCCGCAAAAACCTTGACCGTGTGATGCTACAGCCATTTGACTTAACATGATCTTCATGCCAATGAATGAACAAATGGCTCCTGCAAATACAGCCCCCATATAAATGGCCGCTAACGGAATGCTGATACTGCGACATAACTTTAATACCGAGAGTATGAGCTGAATAACCGGCGCTGCAAACAATAACACAAGTTCCATCGTTAACTTTTTAATTGATACTGCGGAGCGCCAGAAGGTAACCTGCAGGTGATTCGATTATTGCACATCTGTCAATATTATCAACATTGTTAATATAATTGTCACATTGTCATACCCCCGCTTGTGGCAAGCTATTTGAATAGTATATATTTGTACACAAAAATTTTAAATATAAAATATCATGGCTTTAGAAATAACAGATGCAAACTTCGAAGAACTTGTTCTTAAATCAGATAAACCCGTATTAGTTGATTTTTGGGCAGAGTGGTGCGGCCCTTGTAGAATGGTTGGCCCGGTAGTAGAAGATATTGCTAAAGAATACGATGGCCAGGCCGTTGTAGGTAAAGTAAACGTAGATAACAACCCCGGTATTTCGGTTAAATATGGTATCCGTAATATCCCTGCTCTACTTTTCTTTAAAGACGGCGAAATTGTTGACAAACAGATCGGCGCAGTTCCAAAATCGGTATTGGCCGGTAAATTAGATAAACAATTAGCATAAGCTATCATATAAAACAAGAAGGCCCCGCAAATTTGCGGGGCCTTCTTGTTTTATAGTCTTAAGTCGAAAGTCTTGAGTCCGAAGTTGGTTTCTTAAAACTTCAGACTTAAGACTTTCGACTTTTTACTTACATCCGGCTTACGCTGCCGCTACCTGCTTTTGAGGTGTTGATGGTTTTTGGCGAGCCAGTGTAATGTACATCGCCGCTGCCAACTACTGATGCATCAATTTTTTCTGATGCGTTTACCCTTGCATCGCCGCTGCCGCGTACCATAACTTGGGTGGTGCCTGTAGTTAAGCCCTGGCCGGTGAAATCGCCGCTGCCGGCTACGCTAACTAACGAAGTATCAGCACTGCCGCTGATGGTAATATCGCCTGAGCCTTGTATGCTGCTATCTAAATTTTTTACGTTCAGTTTGCCGGTGATATCGCCGCTGCCAACCAATTTCAATTGTAGCGAGCTGGCTTTTAAACCTTCTTTAAAGAAAACGTCGCCACTGCCTCTGAGCGTGATATTGTTCACATCTTTAAGGGCTACGTAAATAACCACTTTTTTATCGTGCCAGCTCCAGTTGTTGTCCTCGTCGCGCTTGGTGTAAATTTTCAGCGTACCTCCTTCAACTTCTGTAACAATACGGCCTATGATATCCGATGGCGCATCAACTTTTACCGACTCCGACGAGCCCTGGGTGATATATACATCGAAAGAGCCTGCAACATTTACAGCGCTGAAGCCTGTAAGGTGACGGTCTTCGGTTACGTTTTTAGCGAATGCAACAACGTTTACGGCTACCAACACGGCTGCCAGTATTAGTTTCTTTAGTGATTTCATATTGGGGTTTTAGTTTATGTTCAACTATTAGATGCTATCACCTGCCAATACGTTGCACATAAGCTAAAATATTGTTGCATTTTTTAATTTACCAATACGCCTATGTAATAGTTAAAGGTGTCTACCTCAATATTGTCTTTAGTAGCGCCATTAATAGCTACCGGGGCAAAATGCGTGTTTGGTTTAATGAACACATTCTCGCCGCCCTTAACCCTCACTTTCACCGGCATATTAAAGCCGGGTGTTTCAGCAACCCAGCGGGCCATTAGCTTACCTTGTATGGTGTTAAACTCCAGCACGGGCAGTTTAGCGTGTTTCAGGTATTGCTCGAAAACAAGCGACAGATCTATTCCGCTTTGGGTGTTGATATAGCCCACCACATCATCGTACGTTACGGTTTTATGGTAAAAGGTTTTGTTTAACCCGCGCAGTATGTTGCGCCATTTATCATCATCATTAATAATGGTGCGTATCATGTTAAGCATATTGCCACCTTTGTAATACATATCGCCGCTACCCTCTTTGTTAACGCCATACGCGCCAACTATAGGCCCATCGTTCTGGATGGCCATGCGGGTGCCGTGCACGTACTCCTGCCCGGCTTGCTTACCGTAGAAAGTTTCGATGAAAAGGGATTCGCTGTAGTTGGTAAAGCTTTCGTGTATCCACATATCGGCCAAATCCTTGCTGGTAATGTTGTTGCCAAACCACTCGTGCCCGCTCTCGTGTACCACAATAAAATCCCATTTCATGCCCCAGCCGGTGCCCGATAAGTCCCGGCCCAGATAGCCGTTGCGGTAGTGGTTACCGTACGCTGTACCACTTTGGTGTTCCATACCCAGGTGCGGGGTTTCAACCAGTTTGTAGCCATCCTCGTAAAAAGGGTAGGGTCCAAACCAGCTTTCGAAGGACTTCAGCATGCGCGGCGCATCAAGCCCCCATTGTTTCTTGGCTTTTTCTACATTGTAGCTCAACGGCCAAAAATCAAGGTCGAGCTTACCTTTTTCGCCCTGGTAAGTGCCGGTATAATGCGCATAATCGCCAATATTAGCTTCAAGATTGTAGTTGTTTATAGGTTGCGAAACAAACCAATCGAACCGGGTGTAACCATCCTTCAGCTTGGTAACCTTGCGCAGGCGGCCGTTAGATACATCTTTCAATCCGTTTGGCACGCTGATGCTTACCATGGCGCTATCCACCTCGTCGTCCTGCACATCTTTGGTTGGCCACCAAACGCTTGCGCCCATGCCCTGGCAAGCGGTAGCTACGAAGGGTTTACCCAACGAGTCGGTAGCGTATTGCACGCCGCCATCCCAAGGAGCGCGTTTGGCAATGGTAGGGTTGCCGCTATAATAAACCCTGAACTCTTCTTTACTGCCCTTGCTGATGGTTTTGGGGAAGCTGAGGAACACCGCGTTAAACTCGCGGGTATAACTCAGTTCCTGCCCTTTGTAAACCACCTTCTCTATCTTCAGGTTATTCCACAGGTCGAACTGCAGTTTAGTAAAATCCGATTCAGCCGTAAACTTGAACAGTACGTTACCGCTGATGAATTTTTTATCGATATCAAACTTCACATCCAGGTGATAGTAATTGATATCGTAACAAGTGCGTAGCGACGTGGTTAAGGAGCCACGCAGCGTATCGGCACGGGTAAAGGTTTCTTTGTGGGTGCCTAATTGGGCGTGTGCGCTTAGGCTGCCTAATAACAATAGGGGGAATAACAGGCGTAGTTTCATTATATTTTAATTTTCAATATTCTATTTCGATTTCGTCGTTGCAAGGCGCTGTAAATTAGTGGTTAAGTATTGCTGTAATACTTAACGACGAGTTTGCCACGTCGCTCCCGATGCTCACTCCCCAGCCGCTCCTCGCAATGACATGGTGGTGAGCAGGGGATTAATAGGTAGAAAGTTGTGAGTTATTTACGACTATAAAAACCACACACAACTCTCTACTCACCATTCTCCAATCACTACTTCAACACCTCAACATCCAAATAACTATCGCTAAAAATAGTCTCAGTTGCTTTGACGTAATCGCTTGCTTCTGCCTTGTACGGGTTCTCCACGAATTTTTGCGGGTTGCGGGCAAACAGCGGGAAAGCGGTGCTTTGTACCTGCACCATTATGCGGTGCCCTTTTTTAAAGGTGTGCAGCACATCCTGCAGGCGGAAAGTTACATCGGTTTTCTGGTTGGCCACCAAAGCCTCCGGTTTCTCAAAACTGTTGCGGAAACGAGCCGGCATCACCTCGCTACGCACCATTTGCTGGTAATTGTTTAGCGTGATGCTTTTGTTGGGCATGTATGGGTTGTTGGGCTCGTCGGCCGGGTAAACGTCTATTAGCTTTACAAAGAAATCCGCATCGGTACCGGTGCTGGCTACTTTAAGGTGCGCCATAATTTCGCCGCCGAGGGTAACATCATCCGTTAATACATCCGTCTCAAAAACTACCACATCGGTACGGCGGCCGGCAAAGCGCTGATCCTCGCTCATGTAGTTATGCGGGGTGAAGCCCATGGTGGTAGGCAGATCTTCGGTGTAAGGTACCGGTTTCAGCGGGTCACTCACGTAGCTGGTAGAGCCATCCGCAGGTTGTGTGGTTGGCAACTTACCATCGGCACCTAAATAATATTTAACGTGCTCGGCAGCTGGCGAAGGCCATTTGTTGAAGGTTTTCCACTCGTTTTTGCCGGTGTTGAACATGTATGCTTCGGGCAGGCCGCTTTGTTTGCTGCCATCGCCTTTCAGGAAGTGGTTGAAGAACTTTTGCTCTATATTTTTTTGGTAGAAGGTAGCAATGCTATCGCCAAAGTAAATGTTGCTGTGCATGGTGTGCCCCGTCTCGCGCGACCAGCGGCCGTGGCCGAAAGGTGTCATCACGATGGTGTTGTAAGCATTAGGGTCTTTTTTCTCGATAGTTTTATAAATAGTAAGCGGGCCGGCCAGGTCTTCCGCATCAAACCAACCGCCAACGGTCATTACCGCGGTTTTAGTTTTGCCGTAGTGCTTAGGCAGGCCACGTTTTTGCCAAAACTCATCATAGCTGGGGTGGTTTATGGTTTCCTGCCAGTAAAAGTTGTCTTGGTAATATTTGTCGGCGTTTTTAAGCGGGCCCATATCCAGCAAAAACTGGAAACCATCGCGTGTACCGGTGTTTATCATGGTATTGTTGTACCATGCTTTAGTAGTGGTATCGGTTTTCTGCACACCGAAAACAGGGAAGGTAAAGAAGTAACTCTCCAGGAAAGCACCGTTATGATGGAAATCATCAAAAAAGAAATCGGAGATAGGTGCCTGCGGTGATGATGCCTTTAGCGCAGGGTGGTTTGATAAGATACCCGCGGCCGTGTAAAAGCCCGGGTAGCTGATACCCCACTGGCCTACGCGGCCGTTGTTGCCTTCTATGTTTTTGATGAGCCAGTCGATAGTGTCGTACGTATCCGAGCCTTCGTCTACATCCTTTTTAGTTTTTTTATTGTCGATAACCGGGGTCATGTTGGTCCAGGTGCCTTCGCTTTTCCAGCGGCCGCGCACATCCTGGTACACAAAAATGTAACCCTCCTGCATCATGTATTTTGATGGGCCAAGCTGGCCGGGGTATTTCGTTTCGCCATAAGGGGCAACGCTGTAGCAGGTGCGCTGCATCATCATGGGGTACTTGTTTTGTTTGGAAGCATCCTTAGGGATGTAGATGGAGGTGAAGAGTTTCACGCCATCGCGCATGGTAATGTATACATCCTTTTTGGTGTAATGTTCCTTTACATCATAGGTTTGCGCAAAAGTTGCGCTGCATGCCGTAGTAAATAGTACTAAAGCGGCGAAGAGTTTTTTCATAAAGATCAGTATTAGCTGAGGCTAATTTAGCAAGTAAATCAATAATTTACCAACTGTTGCGGGAGTGTTACAAAAGGGGGTAAGAAATGGGGGATTAGGGGTAGGATTTGTAAGTTATCAGTCTTTGAAAAGCTTTCGTTGTTAATTGAAAGCATCCGCCGCTCATTGCCGCTGGGCTATTACTTTTTTCGCGGTTTGTTTATTTCTTTTGGTGCTCAAGAGGGCTGCGCCGTTTTGTCTTGATACAAAAAGTAACAAAAAAATCAAGTCAGAGCGAATGCTTCCCCCGCTCCCTGCCGGTTCTTAACGCTTTTTCCTTGGTATCTCGCTGCGCGTCGTACCGGTCGGAAAAAAGCTAAACCGGCATTCCCGCCACCGCTTGGCCCGCCCGCTCTGACACTCAGCTCGCGCTTTTAAACAGTGGCGATCGCACAGCGATCGCCGACTAATACAAGGACGGGATCGGCAAATGCATAGCATTTGCTACTGTTGGCTAATGGCAGCAGGGAAGCTTCGGGCGAAAGCGGGCAGAACGTTGTGGACGGTGCGGCTGCGAGGGCATAGGGAATGTTTGCTGAAGCGGGGGGGAATCGGCGCGGCGAAGCAAGGGGCAAATTTTCCCAGCCCGTGGTTCTGGCCGGTTTGCAGGGCAAAGGCGTGTGCGGCAAAGAAGCCTCCTTGCTGCCTTGATTTTTGGTTACTTTTTATCAAGAAAAAGTAACAGCCCCTCGCGGCGAATGAGCGAGCGGACGCTTTCATTTTGTATAAAAGGTGTTCAGGACGGAATAACCGAAAGATAAAAAACGCCCTTGGAAATTCCCTATTTTTGCTCCCACATCACCCATATTGAAAAATGCCCGCATTCAAACAATTCTCCTTTAAAAAATTCGGATACATTGATATTGTTGCCGGTACGCCTGCGCCTACTGCTGCTGCGGAATACGAGCAATATATTAAGGTACTCTACATAAAGGCAGGCGGGCGTGTGATCGTTGACTTTAAAGAATACGACCTCGGGCAGGATGCCTTGTTTTTTGTGCACGAGGCGCAGGTACTCAAGGTTAATGATAACTGCAGCGGTACCATGCTGTACTACAACCGCGATTTTTATTGCGTTGAAATGCACGACCATGAAGTTGCCTGCGATGGTATCCTGTTCCGCAATGTGTATGAAGTGCCTGTGGTATTTATAGAGCCAGAACGCGCCCCTGCGCTGGAAAGCATTTTTACGGAGATAAAGGCCGAACTGGAACTTAACGACAGCAGCGTAGAAGAAATGCTGCGCCTGCTGCTTAAACGCATTATTATTAAAGCCACCCGCATTTGGAAACAAGTGCACCACGTGGCTGGCGAAGATGCACACAGCGATGTGGAGTTTTTGCGTAGCTTTAGCAAACTGGTCGACAAGCATTACAACCAATACCACACCGTTGCCGATTATGCCGGCATACTCAACATCAGCCCCAAGGCGCTCAATAAACGCATCACCCGCTATAGCGATGCCACGCCCAACGACATCATCAAGAACCGCATTATGCTGGAAGCTAAACGCCTGCTGGTGCATACTGCCCTATCGGTAAAAGAGATAGGCTACAAGCTCGGCTACGATGATCCTAATTACTTCGTACGGCTATTCACCAACCAGGCCGAACTCTCGCCCCTTAATTTCAGGCAGCAATATCAGTTGGGGATGGCAGGGTAGGCTTTGGCTATTTCTCGCGTCCCTATTTAACTCACCCCGACGGCCCGCAATTCGCGGGCGTCGACCCTATCTGCTTCGCAAAGAGGGTGAAGAAAATTATACTTTCTCAATGCAATTCACCCGCTTTTCCGCGGGAAGAGAGGGGCGGGCAGCGGTAGCGAACCCGGGGTGAGTCAACTCCGCGGCTATTAAATCACAAAAGAAACCTCATCAGGGGAAAATTGTGCTATACCTGTCTACAATGGTGCATTGAGGCACGTTATTTGGCGCCATACCTTTGTATTGTTCAATTAATCAAAACAAAAAATCAAACATATACAAACCATGAAAACTCTATCAAACACTAACAACCAAGTAGCCGCCATAATTGCAACTACCATCACCAATACAACTGCTGTTCAACCCATCGACCCAGCTACCGACAGCCACATCGAAAGCAATGTAAAAGCATTTTTAAATGTGCTTAACTCGGGCGATGGTAAACCGCTTGAACAACTTTCGCCGGTTGATGCCCGTGCAGTACTAACCGGCGCACAAGAATCGGTTAAGTTTGATTACTCGGATATCACCATCGCCGAAAAAACTATCGGTACCGAAGTTGGCGATATCTTGTTACACATTGTAAAACCAGCCAATGCCGAAGGCACACTGCCTGTGTTTATATTCTTCCATGGCGGTGGCTGGGTACTGGGCGATTTCCCTACTCACCAGCGTTTGGTGCGCGACTTAGTAGTTAACTCGGGTGCTGCCGCCATATTTGTAAACTACACCCCATCGCCCGAAGCACAATACCCAACCGCTATTAACCAGGCTTATGCTGCTACTAAATATGTAGCCGCCCATGGCGAAGAGTTTGGTGTAGATGCAAGCCGTTTAGCCGTGGTTGGCAACAGCGTTGGTGGTAATATGGCCGCTGTAGTTGCCCTATTGGCCAAACACAAACAAGGCCCCGAATTGAAATTACAAGTATTGCTGTGGCCTGTTACTGATGCTAATTTCGAAACAGAATCATACAACCAATTTGCTACCGGCCGTTTCCTTACCAAAAACATGATGAAATGGTTCTGGGATAATTATACCACCGATGCTAACGAACGTAAAGAAATATACGCATCGCCACTGCAAGCTACTTTAGAACAATTGAAAGGCCTGCCAACCGCTTTCGTTCAAACCGCTGAAAACGACATATTGCGCGATGAAGGCGAAGCCTACGCCCGCAAACTGGACGAAGCCGGCGTGAAAGTAACCCAGGTACGCTACAACGGTATGATACACGATTGGGGCTTGCTAAACCCATTGGCCACCGTACCCGGTACCGAAGCTGCAATGCTGCAAGCCGCTGCCGAAATTAAAGAAGCCCTCGCCAAATAATTAAAGCAAGCAACACAATATATAGCAAAAGCGGGAGCCGGCTGATGAAGCCGGCTCCCGCTTTTTTTGTTTGAACCATGTTAAAGCGTGGTATTAGAAATAATGATTACCTTGTTAGCTAATGAAACCAATTTATTACCTGCTTGCTTTTTTGTTATTGCTTGCCTTTACTCCCCCTGTTTCGGCACAGGTAGCCGGCGAAAAAGGCGGAGATACCACCGAAAGTAAACCTGTTCAGCGGTTTGAACCAATGACTGCCACTACATTAGATTCGCTCAGGTATCAACAAATACTTTCTTATTTAAGCGAAGCGGCGCATAAACCCGTCGACGGAAGTAAACAGATACTTATAATTAATGCCCCTGCTCTTGAATCAGGCTACTGTGGCGTTACCGACTGTAACGAGGATAAGTGCAGAGAGGCCTGGGTGAAACAATTTGTGAAACGATTGGGCGGAAAGCGCAAAGTGGATGTTTTTTTTGTGGATGCCAGGCAGCAACCGGCCGACGCTATTGCTAAGCGTTGGGATATACCGTATTGTTATATTTCAATTTCAAAAATGGTGCGCACGTTTTATCGGTTTTATGTACCGGGCTGTTTTGGCTTGATTGTATTAAACACTAACCGCAAATATGTTAGTTCTTATGATAACCCAAGGGACATGAGCGGGGGGACTGCTAACCTAACGAATAACTTTTTAAATTTTTACAACAGGTTTTGCCTGGGGGGGGGCTGATAACAAATAAAGGTTAATTACAAATGCGCTTTGCGGCGGATTATTTTGCCGTTTAAAATGTGATGTTGAAACCATACTTTAATTAAAAAAGCTGTTTAACGGGGTTTTAATAATCCTTAACTTTGGCGCTCAATAAAATAGACAACTACTATGCAATATGATGTTATCGTAATAGGTTCGGGCCCGGGTGGGTACGTTGCTGCTATCCGCTGCGCACAGTTGGGCATGAAAACCGCCATTATCGAAAAATATAATACCCTTGGCGGTACCTGCCTTAATGTGGGCTGTATCCCCTCGAAAGCATTGCTCGATTCGAGCGAACATTACCACAATGCTGCCCACACTTTTACCACGCACGGTATAAAGCTGGATAACCTGGGTATCGATTTTGGCCAGATGATAAAACGCAAGCAGGAAGTAGTGGATGCCAACACCAGCGGCATTACTTATTTAATGAAGAAGAACAAGATCGACGTTCACCAGGGCGTTGGTTCTTTTAAAGATAAAAACACCATCATTGTAACCAAAGCCGATGGTACCGCAACCGAGCTGACCACTGCTAAAGTGATCATTGCTACCGGCTCTAAACCATCGAGCCTGCCTTTCCTGAAGATCGATAAAAAACGCATCATTACTTCTACCGAAGCTTTAACCCTTACCGAAGTGCCAAAACACCTGATACTGATCGGTGGCGGTGTTATTGGTTTGGAGCTGGGTTCGGTATACGCCCGTTTGGGTGCCAAGGTATCGGTTGTTGAATTTATGGACGGCATTATCCCTACTATGGATAAAGGCTTAGGCCGCGAATTGCAAAAGGTACTGAAGAAACTGGGTATGGACTTTTACCTGGGCCACAAAGTAACCGGTGCTACCGTAAAAGGTAAAGAAGTAACCGTTACTGCCGATACCCCAAAAGGCGAAAAAATGGAACTAAAAGGCGACTACTGCATGGTAGCCGTTGGCCGTGTAGCTTATACCGATGGTTTGGGTTTAGATAAAATTGGTATCACGGTAGAAGAGCGTGGCCGTAAAATTACCGTTGACGAGCACCTGGAAACCAGCGTGAAAGGCGTATACGCCATTGGCGACGTAATAAAAGGCGCTATGCTGGCCCACAAAGCCGAAGACGAAGGTACTTTTGTTGCCGAACTTATAGCCGGCCAGAAACCGCACATCAACTACAACCTGATACCGGGTGTTGTGTACACCTGGCCTGAGGTTGCTGCTGTAGGTTATACCGAAGAACAACTGAAAGAAAAAGGCACTGCCTATAAAGTAGGTTCGTTCCCGTTCAAGGCAAGCGGCCGTGCCCGCGCCAGCGACGATGTTGACGGCTTTGTAAAAGTATTGGCCGATAAAACTACCGACGAAATTTTAGGGGTACATATGATAGGCCCGCGTGCTGCCGATATGATAGCAGAAGCCGTAATAGCCATGGAGTTCCGTGCCAGCGCAGAGGACGTAACACGCGCCAGCCACGCCCACCCAACCTACACCGAAGCAATGAGGGAGGCTTGTTTGGCAGCAACGGAGAATCGCGCTATACATATTTAAGAATTTCGGAATTCGAATCTTCGATTTCGGATATAAGGACTAATAGTTCCCCTCTTGAGAGGGGTTAGGGGTGTGTTGATGATTTTTTTATTAAACGTATCCATTGTATTATTCACGATAGCGCTGATGGAAGCGCTATCGTGGGCAATGCATAAATACCTCTTCCACGGACCGCTCTGGTTCATCCATAAAACTCATCATCAGCAACGCCACGGCTGGTTCGAGCTAAACGACCTGTTCAGCATCGGCTTTGCCGCTTTCGCTTTGTGGCTAATGTGGTTAGGGCATATCACTTTAGACTATCGCTTTTGGATAGGCACCGGCATCAGCACGTACGGCACTATCTACTTCATCTTTCACGATTGGTTCATCCATAACCGTTTCAAAGCATTCAAAAGCAACAATCGTTATTTAAACGCTATCCGCAGGGCGCATAAAATTCACCATAAGTCGACTGAGAAGAACCCTTCGGAAGAATTTGGTTTGTTGGTGGTAGGGAAGAAGTGGTTTAGGAAAACCGCATAAGCTTTGACAACTTTTTAAAAGTTGTCAAAGCTATAAATTCATTTACTTAAGGGTTGGATGCTTATAAAATCGCCATCATCGAAGCCAACGGTTACCGGTAAAGATGTTTGATTTTTCAAAAAGCCTGATTTATCCAACCGGGTTTTTATGATATCGTTAAAAGCAAGTGCCGTGTAGGCAAGTGGTAAGATCCAGTCAAGAAAAGAGTAGTTTTCTTCGTCTGTTTTGATCAGCTCGTCCACATCGTTCGGTATATCGGGTATGATGTATTTATTTGCTGGCCGGTATGCCGCGTCGCAAGCCCATTCGGCATCATCCGCATCGTAGCTATCTGCTCCGGCGAGGTAAACAGCGTAATACTCCTTTTCTTCCTCCTCGTCCCAGAATTTGGTAATGCCTAACCAAATCGCTATGATGTTTTCCGGCAAGGGCGAATCGGATATTATTTGCGCCATCCATGAAGCCAGTGCGGGCTGGTCGGCATCTACATTCAATGCTCTTACCTTGTCCCAATAATCGGCAGGGCTTGTGCCGGAATGGAAATCGATAACCAGATCCCAGGCTTGCCTAAGCGTTAGGCCCGCATTCAATGTTTGCTCTAAATTTTCCCAGGCGGCTTCGTGTGGAGATGGCATAGTAGCTTATGTTTACTATTGCAATGATACAGTTTTTATGCCTTCTTCGTATCGTTCTGATTTAGTTTATACCACAACTGAGGAGTTTGATTTTGTTGGTGGTGGGGAGGGAATGGTTTAGGGAAAACTAAATAAGCTTTGACAACTTTTTGAAAAGTTGTCAAAGCTATCGAAGAAGTATTTAAACGGCCGCTACTTTCTTACCTGCCTTATACCCCAATGTGGCGTAGTAAAGGATGAAAAGGTATAACGGTATCAAAATTACATAAGCTGTTTGGGCGGATATTTTATCAACCAGCAAACCATACATTGGTGGGAATACTGCGGCACCGGCTATACCCATTACCAATAGCGACGATGCTATTTTGGTGAACCTGCCCAAACCAGATAATGCCAATGGCCAAATTGCGGGCCACATCAAAGAGTTGGCTAAACCCAACAAGGCAATGCAAGTGATAGATGCGTATTTTGGTGTAACCAACGCGCCGATGGTTAACAGTACGCCGAGTATGGCGCAAAATACCAATGCTTTTTGCTGGCTGATGTATTTGGGGATAAAGGCAATACCCGCTATATAACCAATAACCATGCAGCTTAGCGTGCCTGACGCAAAGTATTTGGCAGTTGCCAGCGGGATTTGGTGCGATGCGCCATAGCTTATAATAGTATCGCCGGCTATAACTTCTACACCCACGTAAAAGAATAAAGCAATTACACCCAGCACCAGGTGCGGGAATTGCGTGATGCTGGTTTTACCCGAGTTGGCAGCCGCTACGGTTTCGTCCTCGTGGTCGGTGTCAATTTCGGGCAGTCCCGAGAAGTAAATAAGTACCGACAGGATAACTAATACAACTACAATTAAAATGTATGGCACAATTACGCGCGAGGCAAGTTCGTTAAGGGCAAGGTCCTTATCTGTTGGGCTCATGAGGGCAAGCTTAGCGTCAAAACCATCAAGATTGCTTAGAATAACTGCGCCTAACGCTAAAGGAGCCAACACGCCGGCAAATTTATTGCAGATACCCATAATGCTGATGCGTTTGGCGGCGCTTTCGGCGGGGCCAACAATGGTGATGTAAGGGTTTGATGCCGACTGTAAAACTGCAGAACCACTACCTTGCACAAATAAGCCTAATAAGAATATGGCGTAGGTGCGGGTAAGCGCTGCAGGGATGAATATGAGTGCGCCAAGGCCCATTAATACCAACCCGGCAACCATGCCGTTTTTAAAGCCCAATAATTTCAGCAACCATGCGGATGGTTTGGCCATAACCAAACAGGCAATGTAGAACGAACTGGCTACCAGGTACGATTCGAGGTTGGTTAACTGGCAGGCGATCTTCAAGTAAGGTATCAATACCGAATTGAGCCATGCTACAAATCCGAGGATGAAGAACAGGGAGCCGATGATGATGATAGGGTTTATTCCTTTTTTCTTGACCGATGAAATTGCGGATATGGAAACGTCTGCCATATAATGATTTTAAAAAATGTTAATAAGTTAATTTAGTTCCTAAAATAATTAAAAAAGTTGATGTTTTATAATTTCAACATTTTATTTACGACGAAAGCTAACTTTGTATCGATGAATATCCTTTTAGTGAATGATACCCGCATACCCGCTACCACTTATGGGGGTACCGAGCGCGTAATTTGGTGGCTCGGTAAAGAGCTGGCGCGGCAGGGGCATAAAGTAACTTATTTGGTAGATGCCGGTTCGGAATGCCCTTTTGCTAATATACTCATTTACGATGCAACAAAGGATATGAATTTGCAGGTGCCCGATGATATAGACGTGGTGCACTTCCAGTTCCAGGTGCATGGGTTTACTAAAAAGCCATACTTGTGTACGGTGCACAATAATTCGGGCAAAGGAGAGATGGATAATAATTCGGTATTTGTATCTGCCAATCATGCAGCACGCAACGGCTCGGATGTTTATGTGTACAACGGACTGGATGCCGACGACTACCCGCGACCAAACTTAAGCCAGCCCCGTAAGCACTTCCACTTTTTGGCCAAAGCCGCATGGAAGGTTAAGAATGTAAAAGGAGCCATTGATATAGCCACCCGCAGCCACAACAAACTGGTAGTAATGGGCGGCACACGCCTCAACCTTAAAATGGGCCTTCGCTTTACACCCAATTTGAATGTGCGTTTTAAGGGGATGGTAAACAACGAACAGAAAGGCGCGGTAATGAACGCCTCGAAAGGCCTGCTGTTCCCCGTGCTATGGTACGAACCTTTCGGCGTAGCTATTACCGAAAGCCTGTACTTTGGCTGCCCCGTTTTCGGCACACCCTACGGCTCACTGCCCGAACTTGTGCCTGCCGAAGTCGGACTGTTATCCGCCAGTAAAAGCGTTTTAACCGAAGCGTTGCGAAATGCCGATAGCTATAGCAGGCAGCATTGCCACGAATACTGTATGGATAATTTCAGCATAGCAAAAATGGCTGCAGATTATTTGAAGCTGTACGAAGTTGTGTTGGGTGGGGGTACCTTAAATAAAGTTGCGCCTGTACTGTTGGAGCATAACCAACCGAAGTATTTGCCCTGGGAGGAATAGCGGATACGCTAATTTTTCTTTTTAACGGGCCATTGCTTTTTATAAAGCTTGTTAACCATTGTACCAAACTCTGTATTGAACACTAATTCGGGGGCACCGCCTTTTTTAAGGTCATAGGCATATGGTACTTCCGGCACTATTATAGCCTCTCCGTCGTATGTACTGTCGCGTTGAGTTTGCATCAGCACAACGCCCGAATTTTTGATGAGTTCCCAGCTCCTTACGTTGGTACCCGCGGGTGATATTTGTTTAAGATTATTTCCCTGGTTGTCGCTCATAAACAGGTAGGTAGGGTCTTTTCTGTCCAATTTATTGTCTTTGTTATAGTCGTCAACAATTATCGAATAGAATATGTGCCCATCCTCCTGGGAGGCGTTTACGCGGTTTCTTTCGTTTGGCGAATCTGAGGAGGGGTATTCGTAAGACGACGAGGAGTCATAGCGTGAATACGCAGCATTGTAAGAATTGATGACCATCTTTCTATCCGAGAGCAAATGGATCTTTTTTGTAAGTGTATTATAAAAGGCCACGTTCCAATAGGTAAGGTTGGGAACATCTTTGCTCAAAAAAGAACCGCCTTCCTCGTCTTTTTCCGGGTGTCCGTTAGGCATAGGGTACATAAAGTATTCCGAACTGTCTATCTGTATCGGGGTTGCAGTTACCAGGTCAGCTGTATATGATTTGCCGGGCACCGTGGTGGTATCGGCTATGGTCTCCTCAACAGTGTCGGTTTTGCCGGGGCCGCAAGCTGCTAATGTACAGCAAAGGGCCAAAAAGAATATATTTCTCATGGTTTAGTTTGATCGTTATCAATGTTCTCGCTATGCTCTGTATCTAAAGCAGGCGCTCTTCTCGTTTTTTCGATATAATTCACCACCTGCCTGTTATTCACCACAAGCAAATACCCAATAACTATTTTGCAGAGGTCTACAAACGTCGATGTTAAATCAATGCCTGGCCCCATTTTGTCGATGGTTTCCGATCTGTAATAAAAATACACTTCTCTAAAAAACACCGGTAAGGTATTCATAATCATTAATGCACCTATAATTATGATAGCTATACCTACAACCGTTGACCGATGGATGTTAAAGCTGAACTGCTCCTCGTCGAAACGTTTATCCAGCTTAAGTTTATCAATAACAATGTCGGGCCTGAAAACAAGCAGGCGAACTATGGATATATAAATTAAAACGATGATGAGTGAGATAAGTATTATTCCCCAATTATCGTATCGGAGTTGTGAGTAGTTAGACGGATAAAACAGCGTGAGGAATTGCGGTACAACATCTATGGCGTGAAACAATATCCAAACACCAACTAATTTTAATAATAGTATCCAAAACGAACGTGGGGACATAACAATTTTTTGATAAGGTTTACAGTGCAATATAATAATATTGGCTTAACAAGGCCCCAATATCGGCAGGTTAAATTTGCATAAAGGGAACTTAACCCCTGTGTTTGGTAACTTGGTGAAGAAAGCAATAACCTCCCCGGCATCAGCGGAACTTCAACCGCTATTTTATTTTATATTGATAGCTGCCATTCTGGTAAACCTTGCCGGCATAGGTATTCGCTTTTTTACCGACGACCCCTCGCTGTACGGCATCCTGGCTCGCAACATGGCCCAAAGCAACAACTTTACCGATCTGGTGTACCACGGGCGCGGCTGGTTGGATAAACCGCATTTCCCCTTCTGGGTGGCGGCCCTAAGTTTTAAGCTATTCGGCGTTAGTACCGTTACCTATAAGTTGCCCGCGCTGCTTTTCTTCTTTCTGTCGGTATTTTACACCTACGAGCTTGCGTTGCAATTCTATGGTAGGCAAACCGCTCTGCGGGCGGTTTTGATATTGCTTACCGCACAACACGCCATCATGTCGAACACCGACGTGCGTGCCGAGCCTTACCTGATGGGTTTGTTGATGGGAAGCGTGTTCCACTTTTATCAACTGAAAGAAAAGTTCACCCTGCAGCACCTGCTGCTCGGCAGTCTTTTTACCGCCTGTGCGGTTATGACAAAAGGTATTTACCTGCTCGTCCCGATAGGAAGTGCTATCATAGGAGACTACCTGTTCAAAGGAGATGTCAAAGGACTATTCCAATGGCGCTGGCTGTTCGCTTTTTTATTAGTATGCGTTTTTGTCCTGCCCGAGGTTTATACCGTTTACACCCAGTTCGACCGGCACCCCGAAAAGGTAGTTTTTGGCCGCACTAATATCTCCGGCGTAAAATGGTTTTTGTGGGATAGCCAGTTTGGGCGTTTTAATAATAATGGCTACATCACCAATTCGCATGGCGATGTGTTTTTCTTTTTGCATACCCTGCTTTGGGCATTTGCGCCATGGGCCATTGTGTTTTATTATGCGCTGGGCAAAAAGCTATGGGAGATCATCAAACGCCGCCCTCAGCCCGAATACCTGGGTGTATCGGCATCCATAGTAATGCTGTTGATATTCTCTATATCCAAATTTCAACTGCCATTTTAAACGAATATTTTGTTCCCGTTCTTTGCTATTATTACGGCGGGATTTATCATCCAACTAACAACAGTTGCCGAGCTGCGCTTTTTCAAAATAAGTCAATACGTTATTTGCGGATTGTTGTTAGCTGTATTTATAACCGTAGCTATCCTGTTCGATACTGAGAAACTTTGGATAGCCATATTGTTATTGTTGATAAGTGTTATCTCGACTTATTTCATTTTCCGAAACTTGGGTAATAGTTACCAACCCGCCTTACTGCTTAGCGGCATTGTGGTATTAATGGTGAACGCCTGGTTCCTACTGGCATTTTATCCCGCCATGGCCAACTACAAAGGCGATGGCGTAGCCGCAGAGTATGTAAACACCCATTATCCCGGCCAACAGATCATATCTACCGCACCCATGGCCGATAGATTCGATTTCTATATGAAACAGCCAGTGGCTTATGCAACAGTGGATGCTATCATCAAGAGCCCGCAGCCCGCGTTGGTGTTTGCCAATGATGCCTCCATGGAGCAATTAAAGAAAAGTAAGCTGCGCATGCAGGTGATAAAGGTATTCGATAATTACTTCGGGGAAAATATCACCATGAAATTCATCAACAAAGCTACCCGCGAGCAGGCGCTGACACATTTTTATTTGATACGAGTAGAAATAACATCCGTTTAGATTTGAGTTAACACTAATTTGTCTAATTGTATCGAATTACACGAATTTCCATTGTTTCGATATAATTACTTTCGTCGCTACGATTTGTGAAATTTTTCTTAATTCGGGCCATTCGTGTTCACTCCCTTTTCGGTTAAATGAGTTAACACTAATTTGTCTAATTGTATCGAATTACGCGAATTTCTATTGTTTCGGTAGAATTACTTTCGTCGCTACGATTTGTGAAATTTTTCTTAATTCGAAGCATTCGTGTTCACTCAATTGTGAACGAAACGAGCGAGTATAGATAGTCTCGTCGCTACGATTTGTGAAATTCTTTTTAATTCGCGCCATTCGTGTTCACTCAATTTGCGGTAAAATCTATACCCCACCATCCCGAATAATTTTCCGAAATTCGCCACCATGCTGCAAATTCAGGAAAACGTATCGCTCAAAAACTTCAACACCTTTGGTATAGATGCTAATGCCCGCTACTTTGCGGAGATAAACCATGCCGATGAATTGACCGAACTTTTTGCCGATCCGCTATGGCAGCAGATGCCGCGCCTGGTGTTAGGCGGCGGCAGCAACATGCTGATGGTGGCAGATTTCGATGGTTTGGTTATTCGCCTCAACATCCGCGGTATTGAGCATCGCATTAGCCACGATGATGTTTTTGTAGAAGCCGGTGCCGGCGAAATTTGGAACGGATTGGTTAATTACGCTGTAGACCATGGTTATGCCGGAATGGAGAACCTGAGCCTTATACCGGGCTCGGTGGGTGCATCGCCCATCCAAAATATTGGTGCCTACGGCGTAGAACTGAAAGATGTTTTTGAAAGCTGCCGGGCCTTTGAGATAGCTACAAGCGAAATTAAAACCTTCAGCAAAGAAGATTGTAAATTCGGCTACCGCGAAAGTGTTTTCAAGGGCGAACTTGCGGGGCAGTACATCATCGTTTCGGTAAAATTCAAACTTTCGTTAACGCCGCACTTCAATTTAAAATATGGTGCCATTGAGCAGGAACTGGCGGCGCGCGGTATCACCGAGCCAACGCTGAAGGATGTTTCCCAAGTGGTATCGCACATCCGCGTATCAAAACTGCCCGACCCATCAACCATTGGCAATGCAGGCAGTTTCTTTAAAAACCCGGTAATAACCATTGCCGAATTTGAGCCTATTAAACAAAACTTCCCCGATGTTGTTAATTATCCTGCAGGCGATGGGCTGGTGAAACTGGCGGCCGGCTGGCTCATTGAACAGTGCGGCTGGAAAGGCAAAGTAGTGGGCAATACAGGTACCTGGAAGAACCAGGCGCTGGTATTAGTGAACCACGGAGGGGCTACCGGACAGGAAGTGTACAGTTTTTCGTCGCAAATTATAGACACTGTGTACGCTAAATTTGGCGTTACCCTACAACGTGAGGTGAATATTATTAGTTAATTTGCTTAATTAATACTATATTTTCTCAACTCGCTATCCCCTAAGCATTTAAAAACGCATTTGTTTTAAATTGTTTTGCACCCTTGTGGCAAAAAATAGACAATGTTTTTAGGTGTTACACCGCTGATTTATAGCTGTTTGTGTCATTTTTCGCCATATAGTGCCTTTTTTTCGCTGTTGAGGGCGTTTTTTAGGCCAATCCTGATTTTCATACACTTTTCATTTTGTGGTACCATGTTTGAATAATACTCGGTACAAAACATTAACAGAATGACAAAGATTGAGTTTAACACCCTGGTATTACGTCAAGCAAGTTCATTAAGGTCATACGCCTTACACTTTACGCACGACGCAGACGATGCTAACGACCTTGTTCAGGATACAATGTTGAAAGCCATAACTTATTACAATAAGTTTAAAGAAGGCACTAATTTGAAAGGATGGTTATACACCATCATGAAAAATACCTTCATCAACAATTACCGCCGTTTTGTTAAAATGAGCACTTTTGTTACCAAGAGCGATGAAATATCTTCGCCGAACCTGGTATTCAGTTCAACAAAAAACCAAGGCGAAGCCAAGTTTGTAATGGACGACATCAAACGCGCTTTAGACCGCCTTCCAGCCGATTACTATGTTCCCTTCACCATGTATTTTGAAGGCCACAAATACCACGAAATTGCCGACCACTTAACTATCCCTATCGGCACCGTGAAAACCCGCATACACGTAGCCCGCAAGTTGCTTAAGAAAAACCTGAAGGCTTACGATAACGGTATTGCGAAACCTGTTTACGCAGAAAACTAAGCCAATAAACTCATCAACAATATAAATGGAGAACCCGCTTTAGATAAGGCGGGTTTTTTTGTGCTCTCTTAGCCACTTATTCCGATTTGTCATTGCGAGGAGCAGCGTGAAAGGAGGAGCGGAGGAGCGACGTGGCAATCTCGTCGTGATGCAAAGCGTTCATGCATTGGCTACGAGGTTGCCGCGCTATCGCTCGCAATGACATATGGGCGGAAACGCCTAAATTAACCCAATTTCCCCACCACCTCAAATTTCGCGAATACGCTCTCCGTATGCGGTGCATCGGCAAGCTCTTCGGTAAGGTCTTGCCCGGCCCAGTGTTCGTAGTGTTTGCCGTTGCGCCAGAGGCGGCTTTCGGTAACATCATATATTATACCGCGCAGGGCAACCCATATCTGCGGTTTATCCTGCCCGTTGCGCAGGGCCAGCTGCGATTTGGTATAGGTAGGCAATTCGCTCATGTGGTTTTGCGCTGTTTAAAGTATTCAAAAAAAGCTATGTTCATCAGTAATAGCGCCATGCTGTAGAAATGGTCCTCGAAAGGGATGGAGCCTACCCGAATACCCATATTCTGCGCATCATTGTACAGCACCACCGGCCAACTGGTTAATATGCCGTTCACAATATAAAAGGGTATAAGCGATACCACAAAAGCCATATAAAACCCGCCCAACCAATTTACTTTAAAGTAGTAAACCAGGGCCACCAACAACACGATCAATAAACCGAACGTAACTGCTGTGTACAGGCGGGTGTAATTGTAAGCCAGTAACGACGCCGAAGCGCCGATAAGCAAGTTAGATACTAAACGGCTATACAAACGGCTGGGCTGCCATTTTACATAGTAGTTGAGGCAGGCATAAATAAACACGCAGGAAAAGGGAACGGTCAAAAAGAAGAGTATCTCCTCCAGCGGCAAGCCAATGAATTTAATGCCGGTGATATGCTTATCATTAAAAGTCCAAACGCCGTAAATAGTGAACAGCACATCCCAAAACAAAAACACCAGCCCCGTAATTGCCATGCCCGGCCAAAGGTAACGCCAGCTTTTGGCAAAGGCCACCCGCTTATCGAACGACAATGCCACCGGGAAAACTACCGTGAGCAGGTTAATGATGAGATAGGTGTACTTCACGCTATAGGGCGGCTAAATATTGGTTAAGTTTATGCTGCTCTTCGGCAGTGCAACGTTTCGACTCGAGCAGGAATTTAATAATGGTTCTCTGCAGGGTTTTATCTGCCGAGGTGTAATTCTTCGCATCCAACTGCTTAATTATCTCCTCGCGGTCGTCCACCAGGTTTTTGGTGTAGCCTAAGAACTTAGGCACGTTATGCTCGATCGAGAAACGCATAAAACGTATTTCGATATTGTGAGGGTCGGCCGCTACGGCAGTTTTAAAAGTTTTTTCGCAATCGTTCAGGTACTTCACCTTGTAATAAGGGTTCCAGGCATGCTTAGCCTTTAGTGCTTCCAGTGTGCCGATGTAAGCATTTATCAACCCCGAGCGGTTTTTAATGGCAGTGAGGCTTTTATAAAGCGAGTCGGTAGTTTTCTTACTTTCGAGCGCTGTTACAAGCAATTTGCGGATAACATGTACGTCGGGTTCTGTTGTTTCAGGCGCGCTTTTGAACGAAAGGCACACAGCTGCCAACAGGGTTAACAGCACATAACGTAATTGGAAACGGGATAGGCTGAATAGCATCGGCAGGTTATATCAGGTTTAACTTTTGGTGGAGTTTTGCCTTTACGTAAAGGCTCAGCTTGCGCGGATCGGATATGCGGATGCGTTTCTGCATAATTGTTTTGGCGGGCGTACGGCGTATCTTTTTAAACAATTGCAGGTAATAAACATAGGCCACGTATACCCCCAAGCGGGCGCCTTTGGGCAATTGTTTTATGCCTAACAAAGCGTCGTCAAAGTCTTTTTTAATATCGGTTTCAATGACGCTTTTATCGTGCGCGGTAAAATTTTTAAAATCTACATCGGGGAAATAGGTGCGGCCACGGTCTTCATAATCGGCCTTAATATCCCGCAGGAAATTTATCTTCTGAAATGCCGAACCCAGGCTACGCGCCTTTGGGATAAGCTGGTTATACAGCATACCATTGTTGGCACAAAATACACGCAGGCACATCAACCCAACTACTTCGGCTGAGCCGTAGATGTATATTTTATAGCCGCCTTCGTCGTACTTGGTTTTATCGAGGTCCATTTTCATGGAGGTGAGGAAGGCATCTATCAATTCTTTTTCGATGCTGTATTGGTTTACTACCTGCTGAAACGATTGCAGTACGGGATTAGTGCTGATGCCCCGCTCTATGGCTTTGAAGGTTTCAGTTCGGAAATCGTCGATGAGTTGGCGCTGGTCGTGCCCGTAAAAGGTGTCAACAATTTCGTCGGCATAGCGCACAAAGCCGTAAATGGCGTAAACAGGGTAACGCAAATGTTTTTCGAATGCTTTGATGCCGAGGCTGAACGAGGTGCTATACTTCTCGGTGATCAGCTTGCTGCATTCAAAACACGTTTCGTCGAATAAATTCATTTCCCTCAAATGTACAAAACCAACGGCGTATTGTTTTTGCCCGCGTAGTAATGTTTACATTTGGTTTCGGATGAAGAATAAGCAAATTGTAGTAATAGGGGCAGGTTTTGCAGGCTTGGCTTCGGCATGTGTGCTGGCAAAAGAGGGATATAAGGTCACCATTGTAGAGAAGAACGACCAGCCCGGCGGGCGCGCCCGTATATGGGAAAAGGATGGATTTAAGTTTGATATGGGCCCAAGTTGGTATTGGATGCCCGATGTTTTCGAAAACTTTTTCGCCCTGTTCGGCAAAAAGCCGTCCGACTTTTACAACCTGAAACGCCTCGACCCGGGCTATCGTGTTTATTTCGGTAAGGATGATACACTGGATGTCCCTGCAGAAATGGTTGAATTGGAAGCCTTGTTCGAAAGTATTGAACCGGGCAGCAGCAAGGGCCTGAAACAGTTTTTAGAGCAGGCCGCCTATAAGTACAAAGTGGGCATGGGGGAATATGTGTTTCGCCCCTCGCATTCTATTACCGAGTTTATTGATCTTAACCTCATCCGCAAAAGCTTTAGTATGCAATTGCTTACCAATATGAGTAAGCATGTACGCCAATATTTCAAAAACCCGAAGCTGATCAAACTACTTGAATTCCCGGTGCTGTTTCTTGGTGCCCGCCCGCAGGATACGCCAGCCATGTACAGCATGATGAACTACGCCGACCTTGCCTTCGGCACCTGGTACCCTATGGGTGGCATGAATGAAATTGTAAAAGCCATGGTTAGCATTGCCGAGAGTTATGGTGTGGATATCAGGCTGAATACCGAAGTAACCAAAATAGAAGTAGCCGGCAAGCAGGTAAACACCATCCAAACCACGCAAGGTGATATAAAAGCCGACTTTGTAATAACCGGTGCCGACTACAACCACGGCGACCAGCATCTGCTTGATCAACCGCATCGCAACTACACCGAAAAGTATTGGGATAGCCGTGTAATGTCGCCATCCAGCTTATTATTTTACATCGGCACGAATAAAAAAATAGAGGGTATTCAGCATCATAACTTATTTTTTGATGAGGACTTTGAGCAACACGCCAACGAGATATACACCGATCCGCAATGGCCCACCAAGCCGCTATTCTACGTTTGCTGCACATCTAAAACCGACCCGGGTGCGGCTCCCGAAGGATGCGAAAACCTTTTCTTTTTAATGCCACTGGCTCCGGGTTTACAGGATAGCGATGCCCTGCGCGAAAAATACTTTGATATAATGGTAGACCGATTTGAGCAGGTGACCGGCCAACCCCTGCGCGATAGTATAGTAGTAAAACGCAGCTACGCCATGGATAATTTCAAAGCCGATTATCATTCTTTTAAGGGCAATGCTTACGGTTTAGCCAATACCCTCGCCCAAACCGCGTTTTTTAAACCCTCTATGCGGGCCAAGCATGTGAAGAATATGCTTTACACAGGTCAGCTAACCGTTCCTGGTCCGGGTGTGCCGCCTGCGCTGATATCGGGGCAGGTTGCGGCGATGGAAGCAATGAAGATGATGGGGGAGTAGGCTGATCTGCATGTTGATTACCTTGCATGCGGCCTACAAGCGGGGAAGCTTGCGTGAGCAATGAGCGGTTAAATAACAAACTATGTCATTGCGAGGAGCAGAAGGACTGGGTAGAGAGAGGGCGCGACGTGGCAATCTCATAGGACATTGAAGTGTGCAAAGTAGACGGTGATACATTGCGGTAATGCTTTATAACGAGATTGCCACGTCGCTCTCCCGCACGATTCCTGCGCTGCTCCTCGCAATGACAAAGTGGGATATATGGGCATAAAAAAAGAGACGCGTGCCATCGCGTCTCTTAAAAATCTCTGTGAACCTCCGCGTAACCTCTGCTTTCTCCGCGGTTAAAATAAATCTTACACCAAATACTCAAACAAGGTTGCGTCCTTATTTATCTCAATTACCTCAAAACGGTTCTCTTCCATGCGTTTCAGTAAAGCATCATAATCACCGGCATTGCTAAGCTCAATACCTACCAGTGCAGGCCCATTCTCTTTAGCCGTTTTTTTGATGAATTCGAAACGGGTGATATCATCACCGGGGCCAAGCACATTGGTTACAAATAACTTCAGAGCACCAGGGCGTTGCGGGAAACGGACGATGAAGTAATGCTTCAGTCCCTCATACAGCAGCGACCTTTCTTTTATCTCTGCCATGCGCTCGATGTCGTTATTGCCACCGCTAACGATACAAACTACATTTTTGCCTTTTATTTGGTCTTTTACCGCATCCAGCGCAGCTACCGATAAGGCACCGGCCGGTTCTACCACAATGGCATCTTCGTTGTAAAGCTTTAGTATGGTTGTGCAAACCTTGCCTTCGGCTACGGTGAGCATATCGTCCAATATGTCGCGGCAAACGCGGAAGGTTTTTTCGCCCACGCGTTTTACGGCAGCGCCATCAACAAAGCGATCGATATTGCCTAAGGCAACGGGTTCGCCTTTTTCAATAGCGGTAAGCATGGATGGGGCACCTTCGGGTTCAACACCTATCAGCAACACATCAGGGTTTTGTTGGCGCAGGTAAGTACCTACACCGGCTGCTAAACCGCCACCACCTACGGGCATAATAACGGCATCAACATCAGGCAATGCCTCAAATATTTCTACGCCTACCGTACCCTGCCCTTCAATAATTTGTTCATTATCAAAAGGGGGGATGAAGGTCATGTTATGTTCCTTTGTGTAGGCAAGTGCTTCGCGCAGGCAATCGTCAAAGGTGTCGCCTACCAGCACCAGCTCTACGTTGCCGTTGCCGAACATTTCAGTTTGCTTTACCTTTTGCTTGGGGGTAATTTCGGGCATAAAAATTACGCCCTTGGTGCCCAGTTTGCGGCACGAGAATGCTACGCCCTGGGCATGGTTACCCGCACTGGCGCATACCACGCCGCGGCTCAGTTGTTCGGTATTCAGCCTGCTTATCATGTTGTAGGCGCCCCTTAATTTGTAAGAGCGCACCACCTGCAGGTCTTCGCGTTTTAAATATATCTCGCATTCGTATTTTGCCGAGAGGCGCTCGTTATGCTCTAAGGGTGTGTGTTTTACCACACCACTCAATCGCTCATATGCCCCTTCAAAATCCAAATGGCTTTGCGTTTCGGTATCCATTAATTAGTTCTTTACCAGTGGTTCTGCCATCAGTTGCTGCAAGTCATCATCGTTTATGTCGAGCTTGGCATCGGCCAGTGTTAAAAAGCGTTTATACGCTTCGTATAGTTCGTCTTTATCTAATTTGTGGCCAAGCCTTTCCAAATGGAATTTTAAAGCATGGCGGCCGCTGCGGGCGGTCAACACAATAGTTGCGCTTGGGAAGCCCACATCTTCCGGGCGAATAATCTCGTAATTCTCACGCATTTTCAGGAAGCCGTCCTGGTGAATGCCCGAGCTGTGTGCGAAGGCGTTGGCACCCACAATAGCTTTGTTAGGCTGTACCGGCATACGCATTTGCGTACGTATCATGTGGCTCAACTCGAAGAATTTCTTCGAATCGATATTGGTATGTAAGCCCAATACCTGGTGTGTTTTCAGGATCATCACTACCTCTTCAATGGCGGTGTTACCGGCACGTTCGCCAATACCGTTAATGGTACCTTCTATCTGGCGGGCACCGTTTTGTAAACCGGCGATAGAGTTAGCGGTAGCCAAACCAAGGTCGTTATGGCAGTGTACCGAAATAATAGCCTTATCAATATTCTTTACGTTCTCCTTAAGGAATTTGATCTTCGCTCCGTACTGGTCGGGCAGGCAGTAGCCGTTGGTATCAGGGATATTTACTACCGTAGCACCGGCAGCAATAACGGCTTCAACCATTTGCGCCAGGTAAACCACATCCGCACGGCCGGCATCTTCGGCATAGAACTCAATATCTTCTACCGACTTCTTGGCGTATTTAACGGCATCTACAGCGCGTTCTAATATCTCCTCGCGGGTACTGTTGAACTTATGCTTAATATGCATATCCGACGAGCCAATACCGGTATGAATACGAGGATGTTTTGCATACTTCAGCGACTCTACCGCAACATCGATATCCATTTTGTTGGCGCGGGTAAGGGCGCAAACGGTGGGCTCTTTTACAGCTTTTGATATTTCTACCACGCTCATAAAATCGCCGGGGCTGCTTACCGGAAAGCCTGCCTCTATAATATCCACGCCCAGCAGTTCCAGCTCGCGGGCAATTTCAACTTTTTCGGGTGTTGTTAACTGGCAGCCCGGTACCTGCTCGCCATCGCGAAGCGTGGTATCAAAAACATAAACGCGGTTGGGATCGTGTAACATATACTCTTAGATTTGAGATGTTAGATCTGCGATAGGAGACTCTTTGAAGCCTGCCGATCTCAGATCCTGCATCGGTTTTATTATTTTATTATTTCAATTGAGTTTGGGGGCGAAATCTCATATCTCACATCGCAATACTCAAATCTCTTTTACTGCTATAAATCTTAAACGTACGTAATCGGCATACCATTGCCCGTTCTCGTTATAAGCCGGTTCAAGCAAGGTAGTTATTTCTTTTAACAGCTCCTGTTTTTCGCTTTGCGGTATGCCCAGCAAATATAGCGGGGCAAACATGGTTATCCATTTGGCCACGCCTTCGTCGCCATCCTGCAGCGGTGTTTTACGATCAAAGTGCGACGCAAAAGCTACGCGGAAGCCCTGTGCTTCTAAACGGCTGGTGTACTCTGCCAGCGACGGGAAGTACCATACTTCGGTTTCGGCCTGGCGGTTGTAGCCGTGTTTGCGCAATACCTGGCGGGTGGCGGCTATTAGTTTTTGTACGTTGCCTTTGCCACCCATTTCGGCAACAAAGCGGCCGCCGGGTTTAAGCGCATCGTAAACGCATTTAATGGCCGCATCTGCATTTTTTATCCAATGCAGGGTAGCGTTAGAGAATACCGCATCAAATTTTTCATCGAAATGAAAATCGGTACCATCCTTCACAAAAAAATCTACCTCGGGGTAGGTTGCCTGCGCTTTAGCTATCATATCGGGCGAGGCATCAATACCCGTAACCTGCGCGCCTTTTTGTTGTATCTGGCTGGTTAAGTAGCCGGTACCACAACCCAGATCAAGAACACGCTGGCCCGGCGCAACGTCCAGCAGTTCCAACACGTTCTCTCCGTATTGAAACACGAAGGAGTGTTTGTCGTCGTATAATTCAGCGTTCCATTTCATATTTTTTTGATTACACCGATGGGGATTGATTCCACCGATTTTATTTGGGGGGATTCCACCGATTCAGCGATGATTCCACCGATTTTTCTTGGTTCTTGATTTCTAATAGTCTTGCCTCTCAAAAGCTCCTCCGCTAACCAGCGGAGGCTTGGGGGCTTCGCCTACAAGTAGCTCAACACCTTTTCGCCCATGGCGGTTGTGCCTAATATTTTGGCTTTGTCGGTTTGGGCATCGGCAATGTCGCCGGTGCGGTAGCCGTCTTTTAGTGCCTTGTCTATAGCATCGGTAATGGCTTTTGCTTCATCTTTCAGGCCGAAGCTAATTTCCAGCATCAAGGCAACCGATAGGATAGAGGCCAGCGGGTTAGCTTTGTCTCGTCCTGCAATATCATGTGCCGAACCATGGATAGGCTCGAAGAAGCCCGTACCATCGCCAACTGAAGCTGAAGCCAGCATACCCATAGAGCCCGCAATTTGCGAGGCCTCATCTGTAAGGATATCGCCGAAAAGGTTAGCGGTTAATACCACATCAAACTTTTTAGGGTTTTTAACCAGTTGCATGGCCGCGTTATCAATAAACATGTGCTCGGTTTCTACTTCGGGATATTGTTTGGCAATTTCCTGCACCACCTCACGCCACAGGCGCGATGCTTCCAGTACGTTGGCTTTATCAACCGAGCATAACCTTTTGCCACGCACCATTGCTGCTTCGTAAGCTTTTATGGCGATGCGCTCAACCTCGTAACGGCTGTAAACCATCAGGTCGGATGCGGTGTTGCGGTCTTCGCTGCGTTTTTTCTCGCCGAAGTATACGTCGCCGGTCAATTCGCGGAAGAAAAGAATATCAGTACCTTTTAATATTTCCGGTTTCAGGCTCGATGCATCCAATAATTCATCGAAAAGCATAATAGGGCGCAGGTTGGCATACAGGCCAAGCTCTTTGCGTATCTTCAGCAAACCCTGCTCCGGGCGAACCTTTGCCGATGGGTCGTTATCATATTTAATGTGGCCGATAGCGCCGAAAAGAATAGCATCGCTGGCTTTGGCTTTTTCCAAAGTTTCATCGGGCAGCGGGCTGCCTGTTGCTTCGATACCTGCGTGGCCCATCAGTGCCTCGTCGAAAGTAAACTCGTGGCCGTATTTTTCGCCGATCTTCTCTAAAACTGCTTTACCCCAGGTGGTAACCTCGGGGCCTATACCGTCGCCCGGTATTATTAAGATGTGTTTTTGAATGCCCATATAATCTTTAGCCCCCTAACCCCCTGAAGGGGGGACTTTTTTGTTTTTATATTTTATTGATCCCGCGCACTTCTTTTAGTTTCATTACCATCAGTTGCGCGTCGGTTTTTATCCAGTTGTTATATTCTTCTATAGCCAGCAGGCGGTCTTCGTTACTGATGTAGCCTTCGTCTACCATCTGCGTCATCTGCGCCACAGACGACCAGATGCCTATTTTGTGCTCGAAGTTGGCGTCACCTTTTTTGTAAACCTCGTTAGCTTCCAATACTTCTATATCACTTAAGCCTGCTTCGGCAAAATACTCCGGCAGGTCTTCGGCAATGTGGTTGTTCATGCCTGCATCTCCACGCCAGCGCAAAAATGTGGCGTAAAACTTACGCATGCTTGCAGGTGGCTCGGGCTGCCATTCTAATGCCTCGTGGTTATAATCCAAAACAGATAATATGCCCTCGGGCTTCAGCAGGGTTTTCAGCTTTACCACTGCTTTCTGCGGCGTGCTCAGCCATTGCAGCGTACGTGCCGATGTTACCAGATCGAACTTTTCTTCGGGCTGGTAATCATACAGGCTGGCGTGCTCCAACTTCAGGTTGCGGATATCGGCATAGGTTTCGTTACCGCTTTCCACAAAGTAGGCGGTGTTATCAATACCCGTTACATGCCCTTCTTCGCCAACGGCTAATGCAATACCTTTAGAGATAGCGCCGGTACCGCAGCCCACATCCAACACTTTCCAGCCCGGTTGCAGCAGCGGTGGCAGGGTAGCATAATCTATCTCCAAACTACGCTCATCGAATAGTTTTGCAGTGCCCTTGCCTTCGCGTTTTATCTCTTTTTGATTTGTTGTCATTGAGTCATTAGGTCATTGAGTCATTTTGAATGGTCAGAATATCTAATCACTCACCACTCTCTATTTACCACTCACTATCTCGCTTCCTCAAACTCCTCTATCTTTTCGGTTTGGCTGAGGATGTAATCGATATCATCGTACCCGTTTATCATGCAGGCTTTTTTGTAAGCGTTCACCTCAAAGCTTTCCTGCTCGCCGGTGCCGGCTATTTTGATGTACTGGCCTTCCAGGTCTATCTCTACCTCAGCGTGAGCATCGGCATAAACTGCATCGAATATTTTTGCTAAAAAATCTTCGCTAACCTGTACGGGTAGTAAGCCATTGTTAAGGGCGTTGCCTTTAAAAATATCGGCAAAAAAGCTGCTTACTACAGCATCAAAGCCATAATCGGCAATAGCCCAGGCGGCGTGCTCGCGGCTGCTGCCGCAACCAAAGTTTTTGCCAGCCACCAGTATTTTGCCGCTGTAGATAGGTTCGTTCAGCACAAAATCTGCTTTCGGGTTGCCGTCGTTATCAAAGCGCCAATCGCGGAAGAGGTTGTTGCCAAAACCATCGCGGGTAGTGGCCTTTAAAAACCTGGCCGGTATTATCTGGTCGGTATCTATATTCTCGATAGGCAGCGGCACTACGCTGGTTTGTACGTGTTTGAATATTTTGGTACTCATACTAATTCCTCCTCTTTCAGAAATTCGCGAATGTCAGTAACGACACCCGTTATCGCACTGGCGGCTGCCGTTAGCGGGCTGGCCAAAAAGGTGCGGCTGTTGGGGCCCTGGCGGCCTTCGAAGTTGCGGTTAGAGGTTGATACGCAGTATTTGCCTGCAGGTATCTTATCCTCGTTCATGCCCAGGCAAGCGCTGCAGCCCGGTTCGCGCAGCGGGAAGCCTGCGGCGTTGAATATTTTGTCGAGGCCTTCGCGGATGGCTTGTTCTTGTACCTGCTTACTGCCGGGTACAACCCATACCGTTACGTTATCGGCCTTGTGTTTTCCTTTTACAAAATCGGCTACCTGGCGCAAGTCTTCAATGCGGCTGTTGGTGCAGCTGCCAATGAAAACATAATCGATAGGTTTGCCTAATAATTGCTCATCATCGTGCAGCCCCATATAATCGAGGGCTTTTTTGTATGATGCCTGTTCCTTGTGCTCGAATGATGCGGTTTCCGGAACGTGTTGTGTAACGCCAATGCCCATACCCGGGTTAGTACCGTAGGTTATCATTGGTTCAATATCTTCGGCACGGTAGCTTAATACGGCATCAAATTCTGCATCTTCATCAGAGTACAAAGTTTGCCAGTAAGCAACTGCCTTATCCCACTCTTCGCCTTTAGGGGCAAATTCGCGGCCTTTTACGTAGTTGATGGTGGTTTCGTCAGGAGCGATCAATCCGCAACGGGCACCCATTTCGATGCTCATGTTACAGATGGTCATGCGGCCTTCCATGCTCAGCCCACGGATAGTATCACCGGCATATTCTACCGCGTAGCCTGTGCCGCCTGCTGCAGAAATTTGGGCAATAATGTAAAGGATGATATCCTTTGCACCAACGCCTGCCTGTAATTTGCCGTTCACTTCTATCTTCATCCTTTTAGGGCGCGATTGCAGTAAACATTGTGTAGCCAAAACCTGCTCTACCTGCGAGGTGCCAATGCCAAAGGCAATAGCGCCGAACGCACCATGCGTAGAGGTGTGGCTGTCGCCGCAAACATAAGTACCACCCGGACGGGTGATGCCCAGTTCGGGGCCTATAACGTGGACGATACCCTGGTACGGATGCCCTAAACCGTAAAGTTCGATGCCGAACTCTGCACAGTTTTTGGTGAGCATATCTACCTGGTAGCGGGAAAGTTCTTCTTTAATGGGGAGGTGCTGGTCCCAAGTGGGGACGTTGTGGTCGGCCGTGGCAACAGTTTGTTTTGGCCTGAAAACGGGTAGCCCTCTTTTGCGCAAACCATCAAATGCCTGCGGACTGGTTACCTCGTGTATAAAATGTGTATCGATGTATAAAATATCGGGGAAACCCTCGCTGCTACTGACGACGTGCGCATCCCAAATTTTGTCGAATAATGTCTGTGCCATTTTTTAAGTCTTTAGTATAAAAGTTTTAAGTCTTAAGCCGCCAATAGGACTTACTACAGGCGACTTAAGACTTAATACTTGGAATTATGCTTCTACAGCCTGGTTCTCAGGGCGCAAGCTGCGTACGGTTTTACCGGCTTGCCATAATTCGCTTTCGCGTAATTCAGCTAATTCGGCATCCAGTTTCTCGCGGTAATCTGGTTTGCTGTTGCTATCGATAGATTTTTGTGATTCAACACCGGTTGCAACACTGTTGTACAGGTCTTCAAATACCGGTTTAGTAGCATCGCGGAAGGCTTTCCACCAGTCTAATGCACCGCGTTGTGCAGTAGTAGAGCAGTTGGCGTACATCCAATCCATACCGTTCTCTGCAACTAATGGCATCAACGATTGAGTTAACTCTTCAACAGTTTCGTTGAACGACTCCGATGGAGAGTGGCCTTTTGAGCGCAATACTTCGTACTGAGCAGCAAAAATACCCTGGATACAGCCCATCAAAGTGCCACGCTCGCCGGTTAAATCGCTGAATACTTCTTTACGGAAGTCAGTTTCGAACAGGTAACCGCTACCTACAGCGATACCTAAAGCGATAACACGCTCGAAAGCTTTGCCTGTTGCATCCTGGAAGATAGCGTAGCTTGAGTTCAAGCCACGGCCTTGTAAGAACATGCGGCGCAATGAAGTACCCGAACCTTTAGGGGCAACCAAAAATACGTCAACATCTGCAGGAGGAACGATGCCGGTCTGCTCGTTGAAAGTGATACCAAAACCGTGAGAAAAGTATAATGCTTTACCCGGGGTTAAGTGTTTTTTAACGGTTGGCCATAAAGCTATCTGTGCAGCATCGCTCAATAAATAGCAAATAACGGTTCCACGCTCTAAAGCTTCTTCAATTTCAAAAAGGGTTTCGCCGGGTACAAAGCCATCAGCAATAGCTTTATCCCAGGTTTTTGAATTTTTACGCTGGCCAACAATTACGTTAATGCCGTTGTCTTTTTGATTGAGCGCCTGGCCCGGGCCTTGTACGCCGTAGCCAATTACTGCTACAACTTCGTCTTTTAAAACGTCCTGAGCTTTTGATAGTGGGAACTCTTCGCGGGTTACTACATTTTCTTCAGTACCGCCGAAATTTAATTTTGCCATTGTATTGATTTTTGATTTTTGTGATTCCACCGATTAGGGGTGATTCCACCGATTGATGTTTTATTTTAATTTTTTGATTTCACCGATTTTTCTGAACCTTGATTTGTTGGATTTTAGGATTTACTTGATTTGCATCGGATAATCCTTAAATCAGGCGAATCATGGTTCAGAAACACTTACATCGTAAACACTTTCTGCCCTTTATTCAAATATTCGTTTTCCACCACATCTTCGCCCGGTTCAAGCCTTTCAAATTCGCGGAGCTTGCTGTTGAAGCCATCGCTTTTTTTGATAATGGCCACGCGTGCACTGCGAACAAATTCTATCAGCCCGTATGGCTGAAGTATCTTGATCAGGTTATCGGTCTCCTCGCGGTGGCCGGTAGTTTCAAATACGGTGTAGTCCTTACGGATAACTACCGCACGTGCGCCGTTCTCGCGCAGCAAACGCTCTACGCTTACTTTCTCGGCAATTACATCGGTGCTCATTTTATAAAGCGCCATTTCCTGCCAAACCACATCCTGGTTGGTATGGTAGTATACTTTTAATACTTCCACCTGTTTCTCTATCTGGCGGGTAAGCTTGCGCACTACCTCTTCAGATTCGGTTATCACGATGTTGAAACGATGTATGCTTTCTATCTCCGATGGAGAAGTATTCAGGCTATCGATGTTTATTTTTCGGCGTGTAAATATAATAGCAATTCGGTTAAGTAACCCAATTTGGTTCTCGGTATATACCGTTATATTAAACTCCTGCTTCTGGTTGATGGTTTCCATGTTGTTGCTTCTTTGAAAGGGTTAGGCTTACTTTAATCTGATCTCGCTTACGCTGCATCCTTGTGGCACCATCGGGAATACGTTATTCTCTTTGGTTACCATTACTTCTAAAAGGTAAGCGCCTTTGTGGTTCATCATTTCGGTAAGGGCAGGCACAAGATCGGTACGCTGGTCTATCGAGCGGCCCTCAATGCCGTAGCCTTTGGCCACCATTACAAAATCAGGGCTTTCGATGTTCACGAACGAGTAACGGCGCTCGTTAAACAACTCCTGCCATTGGCGCACCATGCCCAAAAAGCTATTGTTTAGGATGATGATCTTTACATCAACCTTGCTTTGCATAATGGTACCCAACTCCTGTAAGGTCATCTGGAAACCGCCGTCGCCTATAATAGCTACAACATCGCGTTCCTGCGCGCCAAATTTAGCACCTATGGCAGCCGGTAGGGCAAAGCCCATGGTACCCAAACCACCGCTGGTAACATTACTACGGGTTTTGTTCAGTTTAGCGTAACGGCAGGCCACCATTTGGTGCTGGCCCACGTCGGTAACTATAACTGCGTCGCCGCCGGTAATTTCGTTAAGGTGTTTTATTACCTCGCCCATGGTCATTTGTTCGCCGGTTGGGTTCAGTTCGTTATGGATAACCGATTCAACTTCCTGTTTGGTATGGTCGGCAAAAACCTGCAGCCATTCGCTGTGGTCGTGTTGCTCAACTAAAGCGGTAAGCATGGGCAGGGTCTCTTTGCAATCGCCCCATACCGGTACTGTCGACATTACGTTTTTGTCTATCTCGGCAGGGTCAATATCTAAATGCACCACTTTTGCCTGTTTGGCATATTTATCAAGGCGGCCGGTTACACGGTCGTCAAAACGCATACCTATGGCAATCAGCACGTCGCAATCGTTAGTTAAAACGTTTGGCCCGTAGTTGCCGTGCATGCCCAGCATACCCACGTTTTGCGGATGGTCTGTTGGGATAGCGCCTGCACCTAAAACGGTCCATGCTGCGGGGATACCGCTTTTCTCAACAAAGGCTTTAAATTCTTTTTCGGCACTGCCTAATATTACACCCTGGCCCCAAATAATGAATGGTTTTTTAGCGCTGTTGATCAGTTCGGCGGCTTCTTGTATGTACTGCGGGCGAACAATAGGTTTTGGCCTGTAGCTACGGATATGGTTACATTTTGTATAACCCAGGTAGTTGAATTTTTGTATCTGGGCGTTTTTGGTAATATCGATAAGTACAGGGCCCGGGCGGCCGCTTTTAGCAATATAAAATGCCTTGGCAATAACCTCGGGTATTTCGTTCGCATCAGTTACCTGGTAGTTCCATTTGGTGATAGGGGTGGTGATGTTGATCACATCCGTCTCCTGGAAAGCATCGGTACCCAACAGGTGCGCAAATACCTGCCCGGTGATACATACCAAAGGAGTACTGTCTATTTGTGCATCGGCCAAACCGGTAACTAAATTGGTAGCGCCGGGGCCGCTGGTAGCAAATACCACACCCACTTTGCCTGACGTACGGGCATAACCCTGGCCGGCGTGTATACCGCCCTGTTCATGGCGAACCAGGATATGGTTCAACTGTTCGCTGTAATCGTAAAGGGCATCATAAATAGGCATAATAGCGCCACCGGGGTAACCAAAAATGGTATCCACACCCTCCACGATCAA
The DNA here is from genome assembly GCF_002013915.1 of Mucilaginibacter pedocola. Classification (GTDB taxonomy): domain Bacteria; phylum Bacteroidota; class Bacteroidia; order Sphingobacteriales; family Sphingobacteriaceae; genus Mucilaginibacter; species Mucilaginibacter pedocola. The sequence goes on along the minus strand of NZ_MBTF01000034.1, from coordinate 234,878 downwards.
AGCTTCCAGCAAAGCGACCGAACCAGAGACTTCTTTGACCGATTCCACTGCTTTTTGTTCGATTACACTGATCTCTTTTGCGGATTCCACCGATTGCGGCTCGATCTCTTGTGTGATTGTTTCTGTTGCCATTTTGTTGTTATGATTACACCGATTACTTATGATTTCACCGATTAGTTTATTTTGCTTTCACCGACTCCACCGATTTGTATTCGATTTCACCGATTTATTATCCGATATAAGTTCCCCTTAACGGGGTTAGGGGGCTATGACTAAAACTCGTCCGTTACGCAACCTTCTGCTGCAGAGCGTACGGTTTTTGCGTAGCGATATAGCAGGCCTTTGCTTGCTTTTAGCGGCGGTTGCAGCCATGCTGCTTTACGTGCGGCCAGTTCTTCGTCGCTTATTTTAAGGTTGATGGTGCGGCTGATAGCATCTATCTCTATCAGGTCGTCATCTTGTACTATACCTATTGCACCACCTTCGTAAGCCTCAGGTGTAATATGGCCTACCACAAAGCCGTGGGTACCCCCGCTAAAGCGGCCGTCGGTAATCAACGCTACCGATGCACCTAAGCCCGCACCAAAAATGGCCGATGTTGGTTTCAACATCTCGGGCATGCCCGGTGCTCCTTTAGGGCCTACGTTACGGATAACCACCACGTCGCCGGCTTTTACTTTGCCTGTCATGATACCGTCCATCAGTTCGGCCTCGCTGTTGAATGTGCGTGCCGGGCCCGAGAAACGCTCGCCCTCTTTACCGCTAATTTTGGCCACGCTGCCACCTTCGGCAAGGTTGCCGTAAAGTATTTGTAAGTGGCCGGTAGCTTTAACCGGTTTTTCAACCGGCCATATAATATCCTGCTTGCTAAAATCAAGCGGAGTTACTTCCTCTAAGTTCTCGGCCAATGTTTTGCCGGTAACGGTAAGGCAATCGCCATGCAACCAACCTTGCGCGTATAAGTATTTCATTACCGCAGGTACACCACCAACATGGTGTAAGTCGGTCATCATGTATTTACCGCTTGGCTTCATATCTGCCAGTACCGGTATGCGGTTGCTTATTTCCTGGAAATCATCTTGCGTAAGCGGTACATCCACACTTTTTGCCATGGCTATCATGTGCAGTACAGCGTTGGTGCTTCCGCCCAAAACCATAATAACGGTCATTGCGTTTTCAAAGGCCTTGCGCGTCATGATATCGCTTGGCTTAATATCTTTTTCTAACAAATGCCTGATGGCTTTACCGGCGGCTAAGCATTCTGCTTTTTTCTCGTCGCTTAACGCGGGGTTGCTTGATGAGTAAGGCAAGCTCATGCCCAAAGCCTCAATGGCAGCAGCCATAGTGTTAGCAGTATATACACCACCGCAGGCACCTGCGCTTGGACAGGCATTTTTGATGATGCCTTTAAAATCTTCCGGAGTAATGGTGCCGGCAATATTTCTGCCCAGGGCTTCAAACGCCGAAACAATGTTAAGGTCTTCGCCTTTCCAATGGCCGGGTTCAATGGTACCACCATATACCATTATTGAAGGGCGGTTCAAGCGGCCCATGGCTATAATTGAGCCTGGCATGTTTTTGTCGCAGCCGGGCAGGGTAACAACGCCATCGTAATATTGGGCGCCTACTACGGTTTCTATCGAGTCGGCAATAACGTCGCGGCTTATCAGCGAGTAACGCATACCCGGGGTACCGTTGCCCATACCATCGCTCACGCCAATGGTGTTAAAAATAAGGCCCACCAGGTCCTGATCCCAAATACCTTGTTTAACCAGTTTGGCCAAATCGTTAAGGTGCATGTTGCAGGTATTACCATCGTAACCCATGCTGGCCACGCCGATTTGTGCTTTTTGCATGTCCTCGTCGGTAAGGCCAATACCATACAACATGGCCTGTGCGGCAGGCTGTGTAGGGTCTTGGGTGAAGGTTTTGCTATACTTGTTTAATTCTATAGCTGCTGTGGTGTCTGCTGATGAACTCATTTTATAAATTTTACGCTGAACGTAAACGCTGAATTTGTTTATATATAATTAGGTTGCGATCGGTTTATGTAAGGTAGATATAGCGATCGCGAATGGCAATACTTTATAAAAATATTTTTAAAAAGTATAATGTATTTTAAAATTTTATTTTAAAGAATTAAAGTTTGCAAATATATTAATTAATAAAATTTAATTTTTATCAATTTATACCAAAGTTAAAAACGGTATTCGGTACAGTTTTTATGCATGCATAATAAGTTGCCGAAATTCTGCCTGAAACAGGGGCCTTGCCCAAAAAAGTTCATAAAAAAACCCGAACAATACTGACCGGGCCCTTTATATGATCAGTATAAAAGTTTATGTACAAATAACCACTTGCGCCATTACCACTATATCGTTTACCGAATGATCCATGCTCTGAATAGCTTAAGCCAAATTTAATGGAATTTTTTATTTACGAATAGGCGGGAGGGGTATAATAAACAGAAAGACTGTTGACCATCTCGAAAACCTCCAGCATATTTAACAAAACATAAAAATGAAAAAGATCCTAACCTTATCGCTGCTGTTCATCGGCCTGCACACTTACGCCCAAAAGGCAAAACTCGAACTGAACCTTCAGAAAGATAGTACTTACCTTTTAAGCGTGGCTGCCGATATGGATATAGACCAATTGCTGAACGGTGCACATCAATTAGTAAAAACAACGGTGACCGGTACAACTGCCCATAAAGTAACCGCAATAAAAGATACCCTTTATGAAATGGAGGTTACCTACAAAAAATTAGGTATGCACATACAAATGGGAGATAAAGAGATGGGTTTTAGCAGCGAGGCAGGAGCAGACGACCTGATGTCTAAAGTAATAAAGATAATGATCAATAAACCATTCATTATTACCATGAGTAAGAGAGGGCAAATTGTAGAGGTTAAGAATATCGACAGCCTGTTTTCGGGTATGGCCAAAGAGTTTCCTCAAGTGGGCGAGCTGCAGTTAACACAAATAATGGCGCAAATGAAGCAGTCGTTCGGCGAGAAAAGCATTAAGGGTAACTTGCAGGAAACATTTGTAATATTCCCAAAGGCGCCGGTATCAGTTACGGGAATGTGGACAACATTAACCACTATGGACGCGGCCGCTATATCTGTAAAAACCTTGACCAAATATACGCTTGATGCTATTACCGATAAGTATTACCAGGTTAGCGGTGCCGCAGTGATCACACCTGATAAAGTGCCTGCGTTTAAACAGTCAAATGGGTATTTTATGCGCCTTACACAGGCAACCGGCAATTACACCGCTAAACTGAAAATAGATAAAACTACAGGTTGGGTTACCGAAAGCCATATCACCAAAAATATATCGGCGACTATGCAAGCTAAGAAAACTGCGACCGGGCCGGTGGAATTATCGTACCCGATGAAAATAGCAATGAAGTTTACGGGGAGTGATAAGTAAGCTGAAAAAGGAAAACAAAAAAAGGCCCGAACATTCGTTCGGGCCTTTTCAATATTAGTGCAAAAACTATTACTTGTGGGTAATGCCTTCTGCCAGTACGGTTACTTTATTGTTTAAAGCTTCTACCACACCGCCTTTAATAAAAAAGATATCTTCTTTACCGCCTTCTCTTACGGTTAGCTTACCATCATTCAGGGTAGAGATGATAGGGGCGTGGTTGTTCAGTATCTCGAAAGAGCCTAAAGCACCGGGCAATGTAACCGAGGTAGCATCGCCTTCGAAAACTTTTTTATCGGGAGTAAGAATTTCTAAAGTCATGTATTGTTAGATTCAAGAGTCGAGAATCAAGATGCAAGATTTATTTTCCTGTCCTGATTCTTGACTCTTATTTCTTAATTCTATTAAGAATTAGCTTCAGCTAATAATTTTTTGCCTTTTTCAATAGCGTCTTCAATGCTACCCACCAGGTTGAATGCAGCCTCAGGGTACTCATCTACTTCGCCATCCATGATCATGTTAAAGCCTTTGATGGTATCTTTAATATCAACCAATACACCTTTTAAGCCGGTGAACTGCTCGGCCACGAAGAATGGCTGAGAAAGGAAACGCTGAACACGGCGTGCGCGTGCTACAACTAATTTATCTTCTTCAGATAGCTCGTCCATACCCAGGATGGCGATGATATCCTGAAGCTCTTTGTAACGTTGCAGGGTTTCTTTAACGCGCTGAGCAGTGTTGTAGTGCTCGTCGCCCAGGATCTGTGCGCTCAGGATGCGTGAAGTTGAATCCAATGGATCCACCGCAGGGTAAATACCTAACTCGGCAATTTTACGCGAAAGTACGGTGGTAGCATCCAAGTGAGCGAAGGTTGTAGCCGGCGCAGGGTCGGTCAAGTCATCCGCAGGTACGTATACTGCCTGTACCGAAGTGATCGAACCGCGTTTGGTAGAGGTGATACGCTCTTGCATGGTACCCATCTCAGTTGCCAAGGTTGGCTGGTAACCTACCGCCGAAGGCATACGGCCCAACAACGCTGATACCTCAGAACCTGCCTGGGTGAAACGGAAGATGTTATCGATAAAGAAAAGGATATCGCGGCCTTTGCCATCTTCATCGCCATCGCGGAAGTACTCGGCAAGGGTTAAGCCCGATAAGGCCACACGTGCACGTGCACCAGGAGGCTCGTTCATTTGGCCAAACACGAAGGTTGCTTTTGAATCTTTCAAAGCTTCGGCATCGATCTTGGTCAAATCCCAACCACCTTCTTCCATCGAGTGCATAAATGCATCGCCATATTTTATAATGCCCGATTCCAACATCTCGCGCAACAAGTCGTTACCTTCGCGGGTACGCTCGCCTACACCGGCAAATACAGATAAACCTGAATATGCTTTCGCGATGTTGTTGATCAGTTCCTGGATCAATACAGTTTTACCTACACCGGCACCACCGAACAAACCAATTTTACCACCTTTTACATAAGGCTCCAGCAAGTCGATAACCTTAATACCTGTGAACAGGGGCTCGGTTGCTGTAGACAGATCCTCGAAACGCGGAGGCGTTGCGTGGATAGGGCGGCCAGTAGCTTTATCAAGATCGGCAATACCGTCGATAGCATCGCCAACTACGTTAAATACCCGGCCTTTGATACCTTCGCCAACCGGCATTTTGATCGCATTTTCGGTATCTAAAACGTCCATACCGCGCAGCAAGCCGTCGGTGGAGTCCATCGCGATAGCGCGCACACGGTCTTCACCTAAGTGCTGTTGAACTTCTAAAACAATTTTTTGTCCGTTCTCTTTTGTGATCTCAAGCGCATCGTAAATTTTAGGAAGATGTGCATCATTAGCAAAACTTACGTCAACTACCGGACCGATGATCCTTGATATTTTTCCAATGTTTGGCATATAGTACCTGGTGGTGTTTTAAAAAAATGTTACCTGTAAAGCAAGCTGTTGACTCCCAACAGTAGTGCTCTTTCAGAGGCGCAAAGTTAACGTTTATTGCCAAATATTTAAATAGTTATGTTAAGAAATTTTCGGACGTTTTTATTGAAGCATTTTCTGTAAATTTGATACCCGATTTTAAAGCGCGGTGATCTGTGCGGCAATGTGTTCGGTACGGATAGGAGGCGTAACTATTACCGGCTTACCCTAATTAATTTGAACGAAGTGGTGAAATATTATACCAACATAATAGCATGCCTTTTTTTGCTGGCATCGTGCAAGCCTTACAGCGAAGGGCCGCAGGGCGGACAGGGCAGCGCCGACTTTAGCCGTTACATTGCTGTAGGTAACTCGCTCACAGCAGGCTACTCTAATGGCGGGCTTTACCTGGAGAGCCAGCAAAGCGCTTACCCTGCCATTATTGCCCGGCAAATGGCAAAAGTAGGGGGCGGTGCGTTTACCCAGCCGCTATTTGGCGCGGGGCAGGAGAACGGTTCGGGTTACCTTAAACTCACCGGTTTTACCGCAACAGGTATGCCTGTTATTGCAAACGTGGCCGATAAACTTGCCGTGCGCGGCAAAGTGGCCATCCCCGGTTTGGGTAATGTAACGCTGTATACCAAATACTCCGGCGATATAAATAACTACGGCGTACCGGGAATTAAATTGGCCAATATTGATGATGCCGCTTATGGCAACCTGAACGGTTACTTTGAACGCCTGTTGCCGGGCGATGCGGGCGCTAACACCACTAAGTACATTGATTTTGTAACCGCGAAAACTTTCACCTTTTTTAACAATTGGCTGGGTAATAACGATGCACTGGGCTACGCAACAGCCGGGGGCGCTTCGGATGCGCTGACGGATAAAGCACAATTCGGCGCGTTATATAATTTAGTGATAAACAAACTTACCGCAACAGGGCAAAAAGGAGTAGTTGCCACAATACCCGATGTAACCGCCGCTCCCTATTTTACCACTCTTAGCACAACCGCAATATTAGCTGGTGCAAAAGCCGCCAACCCAGCCGTAACAGCCTTGTATGTGAACGCCCGTAAGGCGGCTGATATAACTAATACTACTTACAGCCCGCGCACGGCCGGGGCTACGGATTTGATCTTGCTCACTTTCGATACCCAAAAGATAGGGCAGCCGGTAAATACAACAGCCGGTATGCAGCCTTATGGTTTAAGCCCCTATGCACCTATCGAGAACCAATACGTACTTGATGCTAACGAAGTGATACTGGTGAAAGAACACATCAACGCCTATAACGCCACCATTAAAGCCGTTGCCGAAGCAAAAGGGCTGGCCTTGTTTGATGCTTATACCTTTTTGAATAGCCTGAAAGCCGGGTTGACGATAGATGGTGTAAATGTAAATTCCGATTTTATTACAGGGGGCATTTTTTCGCTTGATGGCATACACCTAACGCCCAGGGGCTATGCCGTTGTGGCTAATGAGTTTATCAAGGCCATCAACAGCAAATACGGCTCGGGCATTCCAAAGGTGAATGTGGCGGAGTATGATGGGGTGAAGTAGCGTTAGTTTGCAGTTTGCGGTGGGCAGTTTGCAAGGTTTTCTGTACTGCTAACTGCACACTGCCTACTGCACACTGCCTACTGCAAACTGTCAACTGCCCACTGAAAACCGCCTACTGCTAACTGTCAACTGCAAACTGATAAAACTATCTTCCCAATATGCTCACTGCTTTCCATCAACTCATGTGCTTTGGCGGCATCTTTTAGCAGAAATGTTTTGTAGATAACAGGTTTTATTTGCCGGGATGCCAACAGGGGCCATATATGCTGCTCCAGCTTTTTGGCAATAGCACTTTTGAAATCCGCATTGCGTGCGCGTAGGGTAGAACCGGTGATGGTTAACCTCCTGCGCATTATTTCAGATAAGTTTATTTCTACCTTATTGCCTTCTACGGCGTTGATCATTACCAACCGCCCGTCATCGGCCAGGCATTTGATGTTTTGCGCGGTGTAGCTGCCGCCAACCATATCCAGTATCACGTTAACGCCTTTGCCGCCTGTGAGGGTACCGATGGCTTCAGTAAAGTTTTCGGTTTTATAGTTGATGGCTTTATCGGCACCCAATGTTTCGCAGAATTTACATTTATCATCGCTTCCTGCGGTTACGTAAACGGTGCTACCTAATGCTTTGGCCATTTGAATAGCAGTAACGCCAATGCCGCTGCTGCCGCCATGTACCAGCAAGCTTTCGCTTGGTTGCAGTGCGGCTCTGTCGAATACGTTACTCCAAACCGTAAAGAAGGTTTCGGGTAGTGAGGCAGCCTCTGAAAAACTTAAGTTGCCGGGTATGGGCAGGCATTGTCCTCCGGGTGCTGTGCAATATTCGGCGTAGCCGCCACCCCAAACCAGCGCGCAAACTTTATCGCCAACCTGCCAACGGCTAACACCCGAGCCAACTTTGGCCACAATGCCGGCTACTTCCAGCCCGGGGATATCCTTTGGCGCGCCATCGGGTGGCGGGTAATTACCCTTCCGTTGAAAAACATCGGGGCGGTTTACGCCTGCCGCCATAACTTTTATCAGCACTTCTCCCGATGCATAAAGAGGGGTAGGGCGTTCGCCTAATTGTAAAACTTCGGGTCCGCCGGGTTGGGTGATGATGATGGCTTGCATTTATTTCCTCGTTTCTTCTATCAGGTCCCACAAATTTCCGTAAAGGTCTGCAAATACCGCTACTGTGCCATAGGGCTCCTGTTTTGGCTCTCTTACAAACTTAACACCGGCCTCCTGGTATCTTTTATAGTCGCGGCAAAAGTCGTCGGTATATAAAAACATAAAAACTCGGCCACCGGTTTGGTTGCCTATCCTGCTTTTTTGTTCGTCGCCCACGGCTTTAGCCAATAACAAACGGAATGTGCCGCCCTCGGGCGAAACGGTCACCCAGCGTTTTGCATCGCTTAACGAGGTATCTTCCAACAGTTCAAAACCTAACTTTTGGGTGAAAAAAGCAATGGCTTCGTCGTAATCATCAATCACCAATGTTATTTGAGCTATGTTTTGTGCCATTTTATCACCGGGATTTGTACCAACTGCCAAGGGCTTTAATTTTTATGCATTGCTTTGAGTGATTTTCCTGAAAGAATGATGGCTGAGCTATCCGTAATAGCCAAGTCAGCTTTTTCGGCAAAACCGTGTCCGATGTCCAATATCGTATAATCCTTCAGGTTAGCGTTTACGTAACCGAAGTGCATGTTTTTAGAGCCTTTTAATTCGGGTGCCATCTCGAACATTACCTGGCTCGAATCTGCCTGGGCTATCCGGATCGTGTCGAAGTGGGGGATGTAACTTTCTACTTCCAGCCTCGACAGGCCTTTTAAGTTCACGCTAATGTTCGCCTGCTTTAATTTCTGCAGTTCGAAGTTGGTATCGGTACCGTCTACCGATAGCAACTCGGGGGCAAAGAGGCGCACCAACACCCGGTTTTGCATCCAGTTTTTTTCTGCTTCGTTTTTGTATTTGTTGGGAAAGATGAGATGCAACGTATCGTTTTTTACGTAAGCCTTGAACGTGACATCTTTTTGATACGCATCCCAATAATTAAGTACCCTTACCGATGCTTTTTTATTTTGCTGAAAAACTATTTGGGTAATGTTGCCACCCTCCAGTTTCAGGTGCTTAAAAGGTTGCTCCAGCACCTTGTTATAGTTCCAGTAATTGTCGCTTTTATCAACCTTATTATACACGCTTTTGAACGCCAGGTCTGATACCACAACACCCAGCAGCATCAGGGCAAATGTTAGCCTGAGTATAAGAGTGCTTATTTTAGTCTTCATATTTCTTTTCTTTAAAAGTTTCGTCGATATATTTTTCATAGCGTATTTCTATCTCCTCCATAGGGATGTCGAGCAGGTACATACTTCTTAAAAATACGGGCAGTTCGTTCTCTAAAAATTGTTCTTTCCTAAAAGCCATTACCCTGGCCATAGCCTCGGCTTCTACAAAATAGCCTACGCCGCGTTTATTACTGATGATCTCGCGCTGCTGTAAAAAATCGTAGGAGCGCTGTACCGTGTTAGGGTTTACCTGCATGGTCACGGCCAGGTCGCGGATGCTTAATATCTTTGCTTCTAGCGGCCATTGCTTTAGCAGTATTTGTTCGCAAACGTACTCTGCTATCTGTAAATAAATTGCCTGCTTTTCTCTAAACTCCATTCTAAATTTCTTTTTCCCTAAGCCTTATATAAGCGGTTAGCCACAAAATGCCCGGTAGCACGTATTGTAAAAAATTATTGGCAATGCCGTATGCGTAATGCGGCAGCTCAATGTTGCCCACTTCCGAATCTACCTTTAACAGTACCGTAAAGTACGGGAACGCAACATCAACATTATGAAATAATAGGCTAACAATGCCCAGGTTCAAAAAATAAATAGTTGCCAGCATGCCGCATACTACCAGCGCAGTTTTTACAAGCGCCACCCGGTTAAAATACAACGTGCCCACCATCATGGCGCCTACAAAGCTGGTATACAATATAGTAGCTTTAACAACCACATTATTATCTTCGAACATATAAAGGTACACATGATCGTACAAGGCACGGTAAAGCGGGCTGTTGCGATCGAGCCTGTTGTGGTAGGCCGTTACAAAGGTGTAGTCCATTAGCCTGAAAAAGCTTAAAAAGATAGCACAAAACAGTAAGCCGCAAATGAGCACGCCGCAAAGCCATTTCTCCAACGCCGAGGCTGGTAGGGTAAGGTAGGCCGCGCCACCGGCGTTGGTAGTAAAGTAGCTGAACACTACTGTTGATAAAACCACGCCGCCGCCAACAAAGCCCCAAATAAAGGATAGATTTTGTGCCGGCCCCCAGTCTAATGCGTAAAGAAAGAGCGAATAAAGTATCAAGGTAAAAGCCAGTATAGCCACCATTGCCCCAATGATCTGCATGGCGCGCTCCAATACGGTTTTCCTTAATAATAGCCCGAATCGGCTTATGCTAAAAGTATCGTTCATGTGAGGTTGTGAATTAATTGGTTGAAAAAATTTGTTTTGCCATTGCAGGGTTCTCGGTAACACCATTAAAAAGCTGTTCGAGGTTTAGGGCCGAGTCCTCTTCGCCTGCATTTTCCATCACTACAGCAGTGCCTCGCAGCATTTTTTCGGAGTAAAGCACCCGGGCACCAGGCGGTATTTCTGATACGGTTTTAAAGCATAGTTTTTCGGCAATATCCGCAACCGAGGCATGCAGCAGCAGGGTGCCATCATCCACAATTATGATATTGTCGATCATGTTCTCCAGGTCGCGTATTTGGTGGGTGGATATGATGATGATACGGTCGTCATTCATTACTGAGGCAATAAGCTTTCTGAATTGTGCTTTTGACGGAATATCCAGGCCGTTGGTAGGCTCGTCCATCAGTAGTACCCTGGTATTACATGCCAGCGCGAATGCGATCACAAATTTCTTTTGCTGCCCGAAGGATAACTTGTTTAGCTTTCCGTCAATACTTACCTCCAATTCGTTAAGATATTTGTAGAAGCTGTTGCCATCGAACATGGGGTAGAAGGGGGCGAACAGGTTTTGGTATTGCTTTATGGTGAGTGCGGGAACATACACATCTTCGGCAATGTAATAAATGGTTTGAAGGAACGATGGCTTGCGGCTTTTAGGCACCATGCCATTTACCAGCAAGCTACCCTCCACCGGAAAAAGCGTACCCACCATATTTTTGAGCAGGGTAGATTTTCCAGCGCCGTTTTTGCCAAGCAGGCCATATATACTGCCGTCCTGTATATTCAGGTTCAGGTCTTTATATAGGAGCTTTTTACTCGAATAACCAAAAGATAAATTGTTTAATTGTATCATTAGTGTATTAGTTAAGTAGTACACTACAAATGTGTGAGGTTGATTTGATATTTCCAAAGAAAAACTGAAATATTTTTTTGATCAATATTGAAACACCGCTTTACAAGCCAATTATTTATTATTCTTTTGTAGCAACAAAACTCATACCCCATGCCACTACAACCAGGCCAACCCGCTCCGCAGTTCACTTTAACATCAACCGACTTAAAAGAAGTTTCGCTTGCCGACTTTAAAGGCAAAAAGGTGGTACTTCATTTTTTCCCTTTAGCCTTTACCGGCGTTTGCACCACGCAACTTTGCACCATGCGCGATAGCTTTGGCTATTACGACGGGCTGAACGCACAGGTGCTGGGCGTATCGGTAGATTCGCCTTTTACGCTGGCCAAGTTCAAAGAGGAGAATAAATACCAGTTCCCGCTGTTGTCCGACTTTAATAAAGAAGTTTCGGCCGCTTACGATGCACAATACGAATCATTCGCCTTCGGTATGAAAGGAATAGCCAAACGTGCTGCTTTTGTGATAGATGAGGAACAAAACATTATTTACGCCGAAGTGCTGGAGAATGCCGGCGAACTGCCGAATTTTGAAGCTATAGCTGCTGCTGTGAAATAAATTTCAAAAAAGTTTGCACCTAAAGTAAATGAATCCTATCTTTGCAGTCCATTAAAAAAGGGACGGTTGCCTGAAACGGCGCTGAAATTTTTTAACTGGAAATGCACTTGTAGCTCAACTGGATAGAGCATCTCACTACGGATGAGAAGGTTTGGGGTTCGAATCCCTACAAGTGCACATATATCAACCACTTGTCCCGGAGCTGCGACATCCGCCAGGTGCCCAAAAAATTAAGCCTTTGAGTATAGTGTTCATAGGCTTTTTTAATTTTTAAACATAAGGGATGCTTAACTTAGTACTGTTTGGCCCCCCCGGAGCAGGGAAGGGTACCCAATCACAAAAACTTATCGAGAAATTCGGGTTAATACATCTTTCGACAGGTGATCTGTTACGAGGTGAAATTGCTCAAGGTACCGAACTTGGCCTTGAAGCTAAAAAACTGATGGATGACGGGCAGTTAGTGCCGGATGCAGTGGTGATAGGGATGATCAGTAATAAGCTGGATGCCAACAAAGAAGCCAAAGGCTTTATTTTCGACGGCTTCCCGCGTACGGTAGCTCAGGCTGAGGCTTTAGATAATTTATTATCTTCTAAAGAGTCTGCTATATCGGGCATGATAGCTTTGCAGGTAACCGATGAGGAACTGGAAAGCCGCTTATTGCTTCGTGGTAAAAGCTCGGGCAGGGCAGATGATGCCAACCCCGAAGTTATCCGCAAAAGAATAAAAGAATACAATGATAAAACTGCACCCGTTGCAGGTTTTTATCAAAGCCAAAATAAATACACAAGTATAAACGGTATAGGTTCGGTAGAAGAGATATTCAGCGCTATCGTTACTGTTATTGATACTTACTAAAAGGAAGTAGTCCGTAGGTCGGAAGTCGGTAAAGTCCGAAAGAAGGAAGCATATATTTCCTATCTTTCGGACTTTACTGACTTTCAGGCTTTCCGTCTTAAATAAAATGTTATGTCGCAGGGTTCAAATTTTGTTGATTATGTAAAAATATGCTGCCGCTCGGGGCATGGTGGTGCGGGCTCTGCGCATTTGCACCGCGATGTTTTAACCTCGATGGGTGGCCCCGATGGTGGCGACGGCGGCCGCGGCGGGCATGTTATTATAAAAGGCAACGCTCAGCTTTGGACCCTGCTTCACCTTAAATTCCGTAAACACGTAATAGCCGGTGATGGTGATGCGGGCGGCAGTTCGCAACGATCGGGCAAAACCGGGCGGGATGAAATATTGGAAGTACCCCTGGGCACCATAGCCAAGGATGCCGAAACCGGCGAGGTGCTTTTTGAGATAAGCCACGATGGCGAAACTAAAATACTTACCCCCGGCGGCCGTGGCGGCTTGGGTAACTGGCACTTTAAAACATCAACCCGCCAAACCCCGCGCTTTGCCCAACCCGGCGAAGATGGCCGCGAAGACTGGAATATCCTCGAACTAAAAATACTGGCAGATGTTGGTTTAGTAGGCTTCCCAAATGCGGGGAAATCAACATTGCTATCAGTAGTGTCGGCCGCTAAACCCGAGATTGCCGATTATGCCTTTACTACGCTGGTACCAAACTTAGGTATAGTAAGCTACCGTGGCGGTAAATCATTTGTGATGGCCGATATACCGGGCATCATCGAAGGTGCCTCGCAGGGTAAAGGTTTGGGTATTCGTTTCCTGCGCCACATCGAGCGCAACTCGGTACTGCTGTTTATGGTACCTGCCGATACTGCACGTACGATTAAGGAAGAATACGAGATACTTTTGAACGAACTGCACCAGTATAATGACGAGTTAATGCACAAGCCACGTGTGCTGGCCATTACTAAAAGCGATATGCTGGATGAAGAGCTGCAGGCTGAGATGGAGAAGGAAGTACCCGAAGGTATCCCTTACGTTTTCATATCATCGGTAGCGCAGAAGAATATTACCGAGTTGAAAGACCTGCTCTGGAAGGAAATTAACAGGTAATTACCGTTTTTGGTCGGTATAATAAAGGGCGTAGTTATCGCTAAGTTCTTTTAGCGCAAAGCCCTTGTAGGCCGGGAAGCATTTAAGAATAACCGACGCCCTTATGCCAATATAGTAGCTGGGCAGCAGTATGTATATAGGCCCCATATAATCTTTATGGAGGTACTCATCGTAATTAATACTCAGATCCTGGTTGAGGGGTTTTATGCTGATCACTTTGTTGTTTAAACCTTTTAATTCCGGAAAGTCTTTAGTGGTTACAAAGACAGCATCCTTATTCTCTTTGTCCAGTTTTTGCAGATAAGCAACAGAGGGGCTATCGATAACGCGGTTGGCTTCCCGCGGGTCTGCTTTACCATCGGTTTTGCTTTGGCATCCGGTATTGATGATGGTAGCCACCACAACAGCACAAATCAAAAATAAGATCTTTTTCATGAGTGTATATTAACTTACCTCGCGGCCGCGCACTTTTACCGCCGGGTTGCCCTGGTAAATAGTATAAGGCTCTAAGTTTTTAGTAGCTACCGAGCCGCTGGTAAGTACTGCATGGCTGCCAATGGTAATTCCCTGGTTAACTATAGCACCGCAGCCTATCCAGGCACCATCTTCCAACACAATGCTGCCGGTAATTAAATCGAAGGTGTGTTTTTTGTAGTTATGGCTGCCCGTTTGTAAAATAGCCCCTTGCGAAAGGCATACATGGTTGCCAATGTTTACCATCACCAAATTATCAATCCAAACACCTTCGCCTACCCAGCTATGGTTACCTATGCGCAGTAGCCAGGGGTATTTTATATTAACCGAAGGCTTTATTACCACCCCTTTGCCAATACCTGCACCAAAAACTTTTAATAAAGCAGTTTTAAGCCCGTTAATTGGGAAAAGCGCAGTTTTAAAAAAAATAGCATTTACATAGTACCAAAGTAACCGCTTAATAGCCGTGCCGCCCGGATGGTAAGGGTGGTTGTTGTATATGGCCAGGTTAGTTTGCTGCATCGGGATTGGAAGCTTTGTGATTTATCCATTTATACAAAGCAATCATGATAATAATGTAAATGATAACATTAAAAATGGTATGATGGTCAATTATGCGGTTAAGGCTACGGTTCCAATAGAGGGCTAACAGCATAAACCGCACTATGTTAAGCGCTTGTATGCATAGCAGCCCGCTAAATAAAAACAGCAGCTTATGCTTTGTTTTTTTGGGATAGGTAATTACAAAAGCCGCAAAAAAACTCATTACCCCCAAACCCAGGCAAGTGTAAATAAGCTCGATAATGCCATGGTTAACCACCATTAGCTGTATGGCGCCGGCCTTTGCGGTAAAGCCAATTAAGTTTAGCAAAAAGGCCGAGGTGTGTAGCAACCCGGTACGCAACCAGGTGATGTAATTGAAATGCTGGTCTAAAAATTCGCTGTAGTTCCCTCCCGGGGAGGTAAGCCCAAAATAGAATATATTGAAATAGTAAAATACTAAAAACAGCAGGCCAAAACGCAAGGCGAATTTTAAAGCAATATTATTTTTTATCCCTATCTGCATCCCGTTGCTTTATCAGTTCGTCTATTTTAATATCAACCACCAGCCTAAACCAAAAACCTTGTAAAAAGTGGAATATAATGCCGGTGCGCCCGTCAAATATACCCAATTTAAAAACCATGCGGTATATGAAGTATACTGTTGGCCTTACATAGCGAGGCAGGCGCCACCACAATTGTTTTAGCCAGGCCGTGCGCTCATCCGGCGAGCCCCAAAATTTTG
The DNA here is from genome assembly GCF_002013915.1 of Mucilaginibacter pedocola. Lineage (GTDB taxonomy): Bacteria > Bacteroidota > Bacteroidia > Sphingobacteriales > Sphingobacteriaceae > Mucilaginibacter > Mucilaginibacter pedocola. The sequence goes on along the minus strand of NZ_MBTF01000034.1, from coordinate 219,309 downwards.
GCTTGATGGTTTGGTTACGTAAACCCAATATGCGTTCGGTTTCTTCCTGCGCCAGCAGGTCACTGTAGCGGTTATGTTTATCTATCCAAAAGCGGATATTATTTTCTTTCAGGTTTTCTTCCAGCAGGTGCCCTTTTTTCCAGATGATGATGTTACCGGGTACAATAAACCGGTGGTCCATATTTTCGTTCAGATCCGAGTAACCCACGCGGTAGCGGAACATTTTAAGCAGATAAAAAGGGTAGTAGCCACCAAAGCGCAGCCATTTACCCTTGAAAAAATTCTTTCGGTTAAAGTAGATGCCGCTTATGTTCTGGTAATCTGTATCTCTGAAATTTAGTAGCTGCTGCTGTAATTCGGGCGTTACTATTTGGTCGGCATCAAGGCATATTACCCAGGGCGTTTTTATGGGGAAGCTTTTTAGGGCGAAATCCCATTGTTTGGGATGGTTCTCAAATTTATGCACCAAAACTTTTGCCCCCGCAGCTTGCGCTATAGCAGTGGTTGTATCAGTACTAAACGAATCCAGTACAAACAACTCTGCATCAAACCCACTGATAGATTCCAGCAGGCGGGGTAAATGAATTTCTTCATTATAAGTTAGGATGATGAAGGAAAATTCGGTGTTCAATTAAGCTTTGCTTTAATGATCATTGATTTCCAAAGGTAAGGCATACGCCCGCAGCCTTCAAACTGTGTTACGGTAAAGCCCTTGTCGGTAAGTAAGCCCCCCAAAGTACTTGCCGACCACATTTTAATATGCCCACCCAGCCATACCGGGTTAAGGTGCTTATCCCATTTGTTGGTAAGGCTAAGCACCAGGTTTTTTAAATAGCCGTGGTATGGTGTGGAGATAATGATCTCGCCGCCGGGAGTGAGGGCCTGTTTGCAAAAGTCGATAAAGCTCTCCGGGTCGTAAAGGTGTTCAATAACTTCGGTAGATATTACGGTATCAAATTTCATGGCCTGCAACTCCGCAGGCAAACTATCAGTGCTCAAATCCTGTACAAAAAAGCGTCCCGGCGATGTTTGCTTAGCAATAGCAATGCCCTGTTCAGAGGCATCGGTACCGTAGGCATTGTAGCCTAAGTGCAGCAAATAGTTTACCAGGTAACCATTACCACAACCCAAATCCAATATGCTTTGGTTTTTAGTTTTATTAAGCATCTTAAGCAGCGGTTGCAGCATGTACTTAAAATTGTGGGTGATGTTGCCGCTGTTGAAATGGTATTCTTTGTATTCGCTCATTTTTGTAAAATGGTACGGTAAAACTCAATGTATCTTATTGCCAGCGCAGTGCCGGTAAAGTGCTCTCTTACCCTGCCCGGTGCAGTTTGCCTTATTTGTGCCAGCTGTTGATGTTGGTTTTGGGCTATATTATTTATAGCATCGCTTACCGACGCGGTATTTGTTTGGCATACCCAGCCAAGGTTTTCGCTCAGAACATAGCCGGCCAACCCAACGTTTTCGCTTATTAATACTGCGGTGCCAACGCTCAGGCTTTCCACCACCACATTGCCAAAGTTTTCGTCGTGGGAGGGCAATACCAGCAAGTGGTGCTGTTGCAATAATTCAAACTTATCGTCGCCATAAAAACCAGCCCAGGTAATGTTGCCCGCTACATCTGCAGCCAGCGTTTTAAGGTGATTTATATAGGCATCGTCGCCGGTGCCCGCTATGGTGAGGTGGTAGGGAACATCAATAGTTTTAAGGGCATTGATGAGGATATCCAACCCCTTTTTTTCTTCTATCCGTGAGAAGAAGAGAAGTTTAAAAACACTTTCTGCAGGTTGTGTATACTCCGGCCGCAATTCGTCGAGCTTTACAAAATTGGGTAGTTCGGTTACGCTTAGCGGCTGCAGCAATTTTTCCACGGCGCGGCTTTCATGTGCCGATGTGGTGTGTATATGGCTTTTGTCCAGGTAGCGTTTACCCATTAATTTATGGATAATGCTTTTAGCCCCCATATTTCTGCTACCGAAGGTATACGAACTTAGCATTCCCCGGGGAGATACCACTACCGGCACTTTACGGCCAAGTGCTATGCCGCAGGCCAGTACCGATACCAGGTTCCACCAGGCGTGTATGTGTATAATGTCGAAATCGCGGGCATGCTCCCAAACAGCGTTTAATAGCGCGGGCGAAAAATGCGTATGGTCTTTAGTAAGGCGCTTAAAATACCTTACGGGCACACCATCAATATTCACCGGTGTATCGGTAGCAACAGGCAATTCTGTTTTGCCGTTGGCCGTAGTGGTAAACACGCGCGACTCGATACCTGCGCCGGCCAGTTCTTCGCACAGCATAGCTACCGACATGGTGGGCCCGCCATAAATAAAGGCCGGTTTATAAGCAGCGGTAATGTGTAAGATCTTCAAACCTTCTTTAAAATTTTTTGGCGTATCATAACGTGGAAAACGCCAAGCATGCTCATGTAATCCCAAAACACCGAGTTAATGATAAACTCGAAACTAAGCCCCCGCCAAAATATTTGGAACAGCCCGCTAAAAATAAGCGCCGTGCCCAAAATATAGCCTCCAAAAAGCTCTTCGGCTTTGTTTGATATTAATTGTGCTATTGCGCCATATAAAAACATCGACAAAAATACCCCAAAGGTGCCTGCCGACAAGTAACCATCTACTATATAAGCGGGTTTTGCCGATACTTTTGAGTTTTTGTTTACTACACCTGCATTGTAAACACGCTCCATAACGAGGTCTTCGGTAATAGGTTTACCTTGCCAAAAAATACGGGGCACAATGGCAATTGCCGATTGTTCTAATAGCTTGGTGCCGTAATAGTCTACCGTTTCGGGCGTGCTTTTTACAAAGTTGGTAAACATATCAATTTCGCTTAGCCTGATGGTGAGGAAAGCCCAGGTTGTAGTATTATCACTCTCCAACGCTACATCAAGCGATTGCTGAGCCGCATCGTCGGCGGATGCATCGCCGCTCCAGGCCGTAGCACGGAAATTATTAACATAAGCAGGTAGCACTATAAATAACAGGAACAGCGCAGGCACAAACGTTATCAGTACCAATTTTTTGTAATTGGGGTATAAAAATATACCCAATACCAACACGCTGATAATAATAGGTTCTTTAAAACCTGAAGTGAGGGAGATGTAAAAGTTGAAGACGTATAAAATGCCGCAAATTACCGTATTAACAGTTTTTTTTAGCGGGATAGCAAAGGCGAGCGCAAGCGTACCGGCAATAAAGCTAAGGGCGCTAAATTGGATGGAGAACTGCGACAGCCCTGGTATTTTTGTAAGTATGTTAGATAACGGCAAGCTAATCAGTGCAATTTTCAGCAGCAGCGTGGCAAGCGAAGTTTTCTCGATGTAATATTTTTGCTTTTTAGGATACTTCATAAACATAAGCAACCCGCTTATGAAGGCAGCATGGCCCAGGCAATAGTACCGCTGGCACTGGGCGGTAAGCTCTAACTTATCTTTATCGATGGTAAATGCGCCAAGCGGCGCCTGGAACTCGTCGTACCCTAAAACGCTGAAAAAGTAGAATATGGAGGTGCAACAGGTATAGCCCGCAAAAATGATGTGCATAATAAACATAGGGCGCATTAGTTGCGAGCCAATGGGCCTATCTGTTGGTATGGGCCTTACCCAACCGGTGAGGGTTAAAAAGAAGATAACGAATGACCCAAGCCAGGCTATCCAATACGATAAATAAGCATCGCTGCTAAAAAGCGAAGCTAATATCCAGGGGATAAACAGTGCTATGTACCTTTCTAAATTTTTATCACCCATGTTTTTGTATCACAAGGCCGGTATAAATTAATGCCCGGCGCATACGGTTGCCTCTATTGCTTCGGCAATTTCCGAAAAATTATAATTAGCGATGATGCCTAACGACGCTTTTCCTAAAGTTGAAAGTATTTCGGCAGAAGTGCAGAGCGCCGCTAAACTGTTATATAACGCTTGCAGGTTTCCGGCTTCAAATATTTCGCCGTTGTGCCCCGGCCTCACAAGGTCAATTGCGCAGCCTGTTTTGTTTGATGCGAGTATAGCTTTGCCGCATGCCATGGCCTCGTTAATGGCAAGCCCCCAGGTTTCGTTAGGTCCGGCAGAGGGAAGGCAAAACAAATTGCAGGCCTGGTAAAGTACCGGCATGGCCGATTGGTTTTGAAACCCCATAAAGTGGATGCGCGGATGGGCTTTTGCTCTTTCTTTCAGTGCGGTTTCTAATTCACCGTTACCTGCTATCAATAAATGAACGCCGGCTTTGTTTAGTTTCATGAAAGCTTCGAGTAGCAAATCCGGGCTTTTTTTGCTTTCGAGTTTGCCGGCAAACAAAACTAAAATTTCGTCTTCAACAATGCCTAAGCTTTGCCTTAAAGCAATTGCCTCGTTAGTACGTGAGGCGGCAAAGCGTTGGTTATCTACCGCATGGGGTGCAAATACCAATTGCTTATCGGTTAATCCGTATTTTTCAAAGTAAGCCTTAGTATTGGTGCCGGGGTACAGGGCATAATTAACATGGCTATACACCCAACGCAGGTACAACAAGCGCAGCATGCTTTTTAGTCCCGGTTTTTGGTCTAACAGGGTAGAGTCGCCACGGAAGAGCACCGGTATCTTGTCGTTAAAATGCTTCAATACTGCTAAATGGCTGCGGTAAGCCCAGCCAATAACCAGCAGTGCACTGGGTTGCCATTGGCTTATGGCATCAATAAGACCCGGATTCACAATGCCCGCTGCATGGTGCGAGCCGGGTTCTGCCGCAATATTTTCTACAAATTCGTATTCATACCCATTAAGCAGCGGTATATCCCAATTTACATCGCGCCCAAAACCGGGGTCGTTTTTGGGGCCATCGGCAGCCTGGCTCCAGGTGTAAAATACTTTAATGCTAATGTTGCCCCTTTGCGCCAGTAATTGAAAAATTGGCGCATAATATTGTATAGGATGAGTGGTAACAATAGCTAATTTACGCATGCTGGCCAATGGCTTGGTTAAAAAGTGCACATTGTAAACCTGTTTTGGTTTGTGCTGAGTGCGCATTTAGAGCATCAGTATTGAGGCTGATGGTTTTGTTTGGGCTCGTTTGTAAAGCATACAAGAAGCCATGAATGTCCTGCTCGCTTATATCCTCGTAATTGTAAACGGTATTGATACCCGTTTCTTTCAGCACGCCTATTGCCGAGCTTTGCTTGTTAAAAATTGCCAGTATGGGTTTGCGCGCCAGTAAGTAAGGGTAAATTTTTGATGCTGTGTATTTGGCATCGTCCGAACCGGGAACGAACAGCGCATCAGCCTGAAGTAGTGTAGCCAGCGAGCGGTAATAACTTATCCTGTCGGTAATTTCCGTAACCGCTGTTGCTAACCCAAAACTTTCAGCAAGCGGCATAATGCTTGGCTTACCCTGCCCGGCGGGGGCATAGCTGGTGCCGATGAAATAGAATTTGAACCGTGAAAAAAAGCCAGCATCTGTTCGCATGCCATTGGCCAGCGCCTTAAAAACAGGCGTAATGGCTTTATGCATATCCGCGCCGCCCCGCCCTACGTAAACAATATTGATCCGGGCTGTATCTAACAAGTTTTCAAATTCGCGTTCGTGCGCCGCCGCAATATCCATATCCGGCGCAAACATCCCGAAAGTGATAGTTGCTGCATGGATATCTTTTATTTGCGGGTAGCGGTTCTTCAGGTCAGTAATGTATTGGTCCGATACCGCTATAAGTCCTTCTGCTTTTTTTAGGGCCATAGGCTCCATGTATTTATTGAGCCGGTATGAGAACCAATATTTAGGCGGCCGCTGGCTCTTGGGCTTATCGCGATAGTATTCGGAGTGCCAAGGGTCCTGCATATCTATCACATAGGGCACACCAAATTTGCGTTTCCAGTAAGCACCCAACACGCACACCGGGAATTGCGTAGTAGAGAAATATATAAGGTCGAATTTCTCCCGTTTGAGCAATTGGTTCACATAAAGGCGGTAATACCACAGCGAACGGAGAGCTATACTACCCAAACCCAATTTGCTTGTAAGGCCTTTATTCAGTGCTTTTACTTTATGCACTTTTATGGTAGGGGGGAGGCTTTGCAGTAGCAGATCATCCTGCCCCATATCGCTATACCGGGTATCAACGGCCACTACCTCGGCACTCCAGTCAAATTCTTCAAAGTAGGGTAGGCTGGTGCGTACCCGGTGCATATCTGCCGCGTTTACCGGCGGGAAGTATGGTGATATGATGAGTACGCGTTTCAAAAAAAACTTATTAAAATTTCTTCCTTTTCCACCAACGGTTGGCTTTCAATTTTGCACGCGCCTCGCTCCAGTCGCAAACTGCATCTATAATATCATAAAAGCCTTGTTGCTCGGCAGGTAGTTGGTTTTGCTCCACTCGTTCTATCAATTCCGGCAAGTTATCATAAAAGTCTTTAGTACGGTATGGCGGGTGTAACGACCATACACCCTCGCCGCTACCTAAAAAGTCTACCCGTTTTTGCCCGTTGTGACGCATGTAGGCCGATATTAACACCTCGGGTAGCTCGGCATTGGCGTTGCCCTGCACTATGGCTTTTAACTGGCTGCGCAGGTTGGGTTTTTTTAGCGATAGCTTTTCCGACAAGAACTTCGACCGGTTTATCATGAACAGCCTTGTGCTCATACCGTCAAACTCGAAAGTATAAGGGGCAACTTTTTTTGCCGACGGTTGCCACACCAGTATTCCCTCGGTATGAGGCGGGCCTGGCAGGGGCGAGGCTACCAAAAATTCGGGGTTGCCTTGCAGTTTATCCACCGCTTCTGCTATCCACATTTGGCTGCCTCCGCCTAAAAATATGTCCGAATCGAGATGGAAAACGTAGTTGTGGCTTGCTTTATACAAACCATAAAAGTAAGCGTAAAACGGACCGCCCCTAAAATCCTTATCGGGAATGTATTGCCCGCCAAAAAAGTATTCTGCAATTTGTTTTTTTACGGCCGGGCTATAATCCACCGGTGCAATTGTTATCGGGAAAGTTTTTTTTATATCCTCCAACAGCCCATCCATCCGCTCTTTATTTTCGGCCCAGTTGGCGGCAAAGCGGCCTTTGCTGGCGCGGGTGTCAACCACCAGCAGTACTTCATCAACCTGTTCGGCAAGCGTTTTAAGCTGATGAGGCAATATAAATTTTGCGTGAGGGTAATCCCCGGGTGCCAGGTTTATTTGCAGGGTTACTTTATTTGCCAATGGCATCGCTTACCAGTTTCAATAGCTTTACCGATTCGGTTTCCCAATTATAATATTTAGCTGCCTCGTGTGCTCTCTCAGCACTTTGCACCAGTGCAGAAGGATCGCTTAGCCAGCTCTCTAACAATTTAATGCTTTGGACCTTGTCGTTTTTGCGGAGCATAATACCAGGGTTAAAAACCTCAAATGCTTCTGCTTGCCCGGCCGTTTCGGTAGCTATAACGGGCAGGCCGGTCTGTATGTACTGAAAGAATTTATTGGTGATAGTGTAGTTGCGGCTTAAAGGGTGGGTGTTTTCCAAGGCCAGGCCTATATCAAATTCGGCTATCCTATCCATCAGGCTGCCCTCGGGCACCAGCGGATGGAAGTGTACGCTATGCTGCGGAGCAACCAGTACTAGTAGTTGTGTTTTATACGCTGCATCAATAGCACCCAGCAAATGAATTTCTACACCGGTTTTAATATCGGTCAATAGCGAAATAAATTCCTCCAGCCCACGGCCCGGCCCAATAGTTTGCGAAAACCATAGCAAACGCAGGGGTGGGGCTGTGTTTGGTTCAGCGGCCTTTAGCTTTGGCGAAGGGAATACGTTGTAAATCACCGAAGCTATGTTACCACCATAGCGGTTATATAATATATCGGCAAGGGCGTGCGAGGTGGTAATGGTGTAGGCCCCTTTGCTTAATGCCATAGCTTCGGCCTGTTCTAAAAGTTCGATAGGGCGGCCTTGTTGTGCCTCGGGCAATAGATCTTCCGAGTACCAATCTTCCAGGTCGAATGCCACTTTATACCCCTGTTTTAGTAGCGCCATGCCTACGCAGGTTGGCATTTCCTGGTGGCATATATAAAGCGCGGCGACGAGCTCCTTGCTTTTCTTAAGATATTGCCCGTACCTGTAGCCCAATGCGTAAGGTGTTTGCAGCAGCTCGTATTTCACCAGCAGTTTTGCCACTTTGTTGGTAGCACGATTAATAAATGACCGGAAGTTTCGGGCTGAATTATCGGCAATGATATGCAGCTGCACGCCGGTATCGCTTATTGCTTTTTGGTCTTCGTGCAATAGCGTTGCCGAATATATTGATGTAAGCACATGCACCGCATAACCATTCTGAGCAAGGGTTACCGCCTCCTTTAACACCCTTGGGTTGCGGCAAAGGTGCGATTGCGTAATGATGCAGATAATGGATTTTGCGGTATCCAATTACTTAAAAATTGCTGCTTTTATTTTTTGTAGCGAAACGGGTATTGAGTGTTCATTTAATGCCCGCTGCTGGCCTGATGCCCGCAATGCCTTACGCATTTGTTCATCTTTTAACAGCCGATTGGCCTGTTGTACTAATTCATCGGCGGTTTTGTAGGTAAGTATTTCTTTTTCCGCCTCGTAAAGCGAGTTTAGCCCTTCGCAATATTCGGTTAAATAACAGGCACCAAGCATAGGTGCCTCAATATCGCGCAGGCGCGAATAGGTTAGCGGGTTTGTATGTAGCCTTTTATGGCTTGGCACCCGGTTTATACCCAGCGTTATAGCGCTGCTTTGGGTTATGGTTATATATTCCTCGTGCCCTGGCTTTGCTGCTATATATGCCTCGCCCACCTCAAATACAGCAGATTGGCTAAGCTGTTGCAGATGTTTTATAGCGTAACCTTTTAAGCCATGTTGTTTGATAAAACCGGCCTGGTTGCCAATTTTTTTTAATACTGAAGCAGGGTGCGGCACCGTTTGTACGGATGATTCGGGCTGCCAGCCCGAACCACGAACCGTAATGTTAAGCCCCTTTGCTATCGCTTCGCCGAGCAGGTTTTGGCGCAAGTTATCTTTAGAGCCAATGAATGATATTTGCTGCGGATTTTCGTTAGGTAGCGTGTTGCGGTATTTTTTATCTACCCACATGGGCATAGGCAGGTGGATGTAATTAACCTTAGCCTCTTTATACATCGCCAGGGCTTCGTATTCGGGCACCCACATTCGGTCGAACACTTTAAACGCGGCGGGTACTTTGCTAAACTCCCTTACGTTATCGCAATAGAAATTTACGCAGGGGATGCCCCATTGTTGTATCTGCGCAATGGCGGTTGTATCTACTTGTTGAGGGTACAAATAGCACAGGAAAATATCAATTTTAGCAAGGTTGTTTTTGATGAAAGCCAAGGTGCTTTCCCATATTTTACTACTCCAGTCTTTCAATTCTGCAGAGCCAACCGGATGAGTTAGTCCGGCAGCCCAGTCAGCATCGGGTACTTCCAGCCATTGCATACCTGCTTCTTCTATGCCGTTTTTAATGTAGTGCTGCCAAAAACGGTAGGCGGGTATATGATGCGGCTCGGGGCCGGTATCCTGCAAAAAAGAAAGGAGTATACTCAAAATTAAGCGCTGGCTGCTGCGGTTAAACTGTTGTGGACGAATATGCTATTAATATGGGTATCGGCATATAAGGTGTATCCATTTTGGCTCAGCAAATTGGATATGCCTGTATCCTTAGCTCCGCTAAGGTTGCTTGAATAGCTTACCGTTTCTACACAAATAATGCCCGGTTTGTATTTCTCAAAATCTATCGACTGCAGGATAGAATGATCCAGCCCCTCTACATCCAGCGAAACAATTACAGGTTTGTTATGGTCAAAGTACTGGGCAAAAAGCTCATTTACCGATATCAGCGGTACACGCACTTTTTTCAGTATTATGCGTTTGTGCTCAACAACCATTCTGTTGGCTTCAGTTTCCGAGAAAGTGTTCAGTACCGAGTCGTCCATAATAAAAAAGTCGGCAGCGGTTTGGCTTTCAACAGCTACGCCCCGGGGAATCAGGATGTCTCCCGGGCGGCGTTTTTTAATTTCTGCGTGAAGCGCCGGATCGGGTTCTAAACATACACCCCTGAAATTATTCATATAAAGCAGGTACGTGTTGTTCATGTTGCAGGGATGGTTGGTGCCGATATCAAAATACTGCACATCTTTCAGTTTGAGCGAATGGATGAGGAACATCATAATACAGTCTTCGCCGCACTGCGAAAATGAAGGCTTGAAACTTGAAGTAGTTAAGCGCCTATAGATTTTTTGGGCAACTAATAATAAATTCATGCGATGTAATTTTTGGGACCCTTAGCTATTGGTTACCCTATTGCTTGTTGCATACCGCAGGCGGTTATAGGCTTGTTTTATGCCGGCCATCAATTTCCAGCCAACTACAGGCATCAATAATTTTGTGAGGCCCCCTGCGTGGTATTTAAGGTTTGCACCGCCGAGTAACTTCACGTTGGCCTCGGCTCGTTTGATAAGCTGTGGTACGGCAGGGTAGAAGTTGTATATATAGCTCTGCCAAACATTGGCGCAAGCCTGCTGCATTCTTTTGCTGTTGTTAACAGCCAGTAAGCTCCCCGTCCCTTTTTCTATCGAACGGAACGCTGATTTGAGCGATTCGGCCGATTTGGTATCAGAAAGGCTGCCGGATATGCCAGAACGGTAGTATAAAATAGCATCGCGCTCAAACAACACTTGCTTGCCCGCGAGTAGTACGCGCGCAAAAAAATCAAAGTCGTTAATAAGGCTCAGGCTCTCGTCCCACAGGCCCGAGCGCTCTAATATGGGGCGGGGGATAAGCCATAAGGCACACTGCATCATAGATGCGCCGCTTCCCCATGCCATTGCCAGCCATTCGTCGGGCGGCATATCCTGCCAAACTTCTTCGGGGTTGAGTTTAAATGTGGCCAGGTCGTCGTTATAAAACCTGCCCCATGCGGCAGAAGCTACAGCATCGGTACGGTTTCCTAAACGTTCAACCTGTTTTTGGATAAACGTTGGCGATATCATGTCATCGGCATCCATAAACTTAATAAGGTGGCCCGTTGCTGCCTTGTAGGCGGCATTAGCGGCAGCGCATTGCCCTTTGTTTTCCTGGTGGATAACCGTAAGGCGGCTATCTGTAATTTTCGCCAGTTGCTCAGCAGTCCCGTCGGCCGAGCCATCGTTTACCACAATAAGCTGGATATACGGGTAAGTTTGGCCTAAAACCGATTGCACGGCTTCGGTGATATACTTTTCGGCATTGTAGGCCGGCATACATACAGAAACCAATGGCTGTTTTTCGCCGGCAGGGTTTACTGTTGCGGTATCAGCCACTTTGCTTTTTATTAGTTAACCTCATCAACATGCCCGCCGGAATAGCAGCCAACCTGCGAAGCTTTGCATTAACCGCATCCGCAGCAAGAATAAGCCTGTAGTAAGTAGGGCGCACCATCTGCCGCAGTTTGCGTTTGCGATTGAAATGGTAGGCCACTATCTCGTCCAGCCTTTTCAGTATGTTGTCTTCGTTTACATATTCGTTCACCTCGTCGTTTGTAAAAACGGGTTCGCGCAAGTATTGCTTGTATAACTCATCATCGTTATCTACCGCAATAACATGTTCTATCACTTTATCGAATGAAGTAAAGTCAGCGCTATTTATAAATGCTTTTGTATTAAAATCTCTATCCACATTCGGGTCGCCCCAGTAAATGGGTACGCAATGCTGAATAAAGGGTTCGTATATTTTCTCGGTAGTGTAGCCCGGATAAGATGTGTTCTCGAAAGCAATTACGAACTTATACTTGCGTATAAATTCATGTTTATCATCCACAACATATCCAATATTATTACGGAACTGCCCGCCCGAATCAACCTTTTTGTATTTGGAAAGTGCCTCAAAAAAATCGTTGCGTGTTGCGCATTTGCCGTTGGTTACCAAAAAACAACAGAAGCCGTTTTTTTCTGCCAGTATTTTCTCCGTATCAATAGTACGATGGGTTAGTTTCTTTACATCGTGATAAAGCGCATAAAGGGGCAGCCGGTAGTTGCGCGGGGTATTGTAACCATAGCTAAAGGCAAAGTCGCAAAGCATAAAATTGGGCTTCTCGTTTTCGCCGGTGTAGTATATTTTGGTGCAACGGTACTTGGTGTGGTCGGTGCCGCCTACCGAGTAAAACAGCAGGTCGGGCTCTTCTGATATTTCTATCCGATAGTTTTTAGCCAGCAGGTTATAAAAGAAATTATCCGTTTTATTTAACGATGCCCAAAAGCCAGTAAAGTTTATTTTAAGTGCCGGTTTATTGCTCAAAACTAATCCGTCAATTTTTTCCAGGCAATATTAAAATAAGCCGCTTTAGAAAGGTCTACATAGTGGTGTAATACACCCACCCTGTTTTTTACCGCTGCTTCTTCCGGGTTTACTATATAATCGGTAGCGTTTAATATAGTTGCAGGTTTGTTGCCTATGAGCATAGCGCTTAGGGCTTGTTCAAGGTAATAGCTTGCACCTTCTTTTTCTTCCAGCGTTTTGCCCCAATGCTCCAAATTATCCCAATTGATTGCGTTGCTATTCAAACCTATCGCCCCTACGTTAAGCATAGGTTGTATCTGCTCGCCGCAAAGCAACTCCATCAACACCGTACTGTAACCATATGATGGTGTGCAATCCAACATATTCAGCGGACCCTCGGGGCTTTTGAGCCATTTGATCATCTCGACAGGACTGTGCCAAAACAGCATATCCGAATCTAACACCAGCTTCCATGAGTTGCCGGGTATGGTGTGTATATCAGTAAGCTTTTTTATATGAGGATATACCTCGCGTTTATGGTGCAAGAAGGGGTACCGGTCTTGGGGTAGTGCGTTTTGCAGGTTTTCTGCTATTTGTGTTTGTGTTACAACTTCGGCGCCGGGCAGGCTTTTGTTAACCTGTTGCATCAATGTTTCATCAAAAGAGCCGTCATCAACCAATATAAACCTAAAGCGCGTGCTGCTAACCCTGGCCAACGATTGTATGCAGAACAGCGTTTGGTAAAGGTAATTTTTGCCGGTAAGGAAGTAAAGAGGCAGCCCTTCGGGATGAGATAGTATCGGCGGCAACTGCATCGAAGCCTCTGCCATTAACCTGCTATTGCGTATTACCGAGCGGTATTTAAAATACCCCCCAAAACGTTTATATGTTTTAAGCCTTGATGCAGGGTAACGGTAAACAAGGTTAATGATACGCTGCAGCACTACGCTTCTGCCTTAATTACGGTTAACGGAATGTTGTTTAAACGTGTGGCAATATCCGAGAAGGAACTCCAGTATGATCCCAGCACGCCTTGTGTTGCTGCTAAACAATACATGTCAATAAGCGCATCCTGCATGCCCTCGGCTGATAGCCTGTCGGCTTTTTGGTTAGCTGTGATAATGCGGGCACCAAAAATACTTTTGAGCTTTGCCTTGGTATCTTCATCGTCAGAACAGAGGTAGAAATTAGTCTCCGGCTCCTTTCTTACCTGTCCCTCCATGGCTGTGATAAACAAATCTAAAGGACTGTGTTTTACCGAATACTCGTTATCGGTACGGCGGATGTGCACGCCAATGCTGTGCGGCCCAAAAAGCTGTACCGTTTTTTCTATCCGCGCCAGAATTGCGGGGATGGGCTTAAAAAGTTTAAAGGCGGTTAAGTTGTCGCCAAATTCCTGGCAGGTTTGTATGTATATGCGCTTGTGTGTTTTGGCTGCCTGCAATATATCCAGTTTACCCGCCCATATCAGTTCGTGGAAATCGGACTCATGTATACAATAGTCGAAACCCAGCAAGGTGTTTATGGCTTTTGCTTTCCATGCCGCAAATTTATCCGGCTGATTGCTGCGCCTGAGGCGGTAGTATTTAAAAGGCTTGGTAATGATATTTACGCCGGCTATCGGCAGGAACAAATCGGCGTAGGGGCAGGCAAGTTCGTTGTTAATATTCCAAACCACGTTAAGCCCGATGCCCAACTGCTGTTGCAGCCATATGCCCGATGCTATTACCCGCATGCGGTTGGCCAGGCCGCCAAATGGCTCAATGGTTATCAATATTTTTTATATACCGCCAGGGCATCCATTGTGCCGCAATAGCCCCGCCATTTAATATAATTGCTTTTGCTTAGGGCCGCTTTAAGGCTCAGCCATGCTTTTGCTTTGCGCAGCGGCAGCGTATAAGCGGGTATGCTTGGCCATGGGCAAATGCCGTGGCTTTGCAATAGCTTTATCCAGGAGTTGTTGGTGCTGTTTTCCAGTTTTGCCAAGTAGCCAGCCTGCATCCTTCCTTGGGGGATAATGTGTTGAAGCAGTAATTGTGGGAAATAGCCCACCTGCCAGCCACTTTTAAGTACTTCTAATACAATATCGTTATCGCCGCCCGATGCCAGCGAACTGCCGCTTCGGTCGGCTATCATGCTTTGCCCGTCCTCTGCTTTTTTTATGTATGATGCCAATGCAGCTTTGCGTATACCCATACCGGCACCAATGGGTGCGTATTGGGGATAGCTATTTTCCCATGCCTGTATCTTTGCTTCGTCGCCCAAATCGCGCAAAGCAAGGCTTCCGTAAAAAGCCTTTAGCCATTGAGGCGGCTCGGTTTCAAATATGGGTAACGATTTACCGCCGATTGCCCCTAAGGCAGTACGTTTTTCAAATATCTCTAACACATGATGGAGATAGTCGGCATCGATTACGTTGTCATCATCAACCAAAACTATCAACTCGTTTTTTGCCGTAGCGAAGCCTTTAAGGCGCGCATAAGTGAGCCCCTGCCTTGCTTCGTGTACTATCACAGCTTGCGGATGCCAGCTTAGATCGATTGTTAGAGGTTGCGTGGAGTTATTATCTACCACAATGAGTTCCCATTGAGCAAGTGATAGCGACTGTTGCTGTAAGCCTTCTAACGTTTGTCGCAGGCGAGACGCATCAGGGTTATAGGTGGCTATAATTACAGAAAGTTTGTCAGGCATTCAACAATTCGTCAACAGGTAATGGGGTGCCGTAAAGGTCAAGTTCTTTCAGCGCGGCATCTGTCACCATTTCGGGCGTAATTTCTGTCATACAACGTTTCTCAAAATCGCATTTGTTGTGCAGCCAGCAGGGCGAGCAAGGCACAGCGTTATAAATATTACGAAAACATCCGTAACCCGATTGAGATGGTGTTTCGCGGCCACCATAAATGATAACCGCCCGGCTATCCACAGCGCGTGCCAGGTGCATCATAAAACCAACGTGTGTTATAACCAGCTGGCTATTTTTTAGCACTGCCGCACTTTCCCTAACAGAAAGCTTTCCCCGCATATCGGTAACATTATCAAGTTTCGGGTCGTTAGCAGTGCCCAATTGGATAAACTTGTATTGACGATGAAGGGTGTTCACCACCTGCTGGTAACGTTCCGTAATCCATTCTTTGTTGCCCATAGGTACAACCGCGCCTGAGGTAGAACAGGTTATTACGACATGGTTTTTTGCAAGGGCCCCTTTCGCAATCTCTTCATCGCTCAAAATTAAAACGGGTTTATTTTTGATGGTCCCGTTTAATGGCAACGCATCGGCCATTTTGAGGATAATGTGTTTTTCGGGTACATCGTCCCTATCGGTCTGCGGGTTATATGTTGTGTATTGCGGTAATACCGTACGTACCTTAAACAGTGCAAGGATTGGCGTAGATAGCAGGGTACCAAAGGGCAGCACCAATTTTATATGCGGGCAACCTTCAAAAAGGAAGCGGTGGTTACATTTTACCCATACATTTTTGTAACCCTGGTGGTGCAGGTTGGCTGCAAGCGTGGTTAGCAGCAGATTATCGCCAAGCGAATCGCCAAAGTATAAAATGTGCGAAGGGATGCCAAAGCTGATAAGCTGTTTAAGCGTAAATGCTATTGTACGTATTTGGGTAAACAATACTTGTGGCTCAAATAACGGGGGGAGTGCGCTTAGCTTGTTGCCAAGCGATGCTTTTCTTCCATGGCTACCAAATCTTCGGCAGCTGCATCGTCATCAGCATGGAATACAATAATATCGAGGTAGTATATCCTTGCGTTTTTTCCATCTACATAATCAAACATCTGTTTCATAAACCTTTGTTTATCCAGTGTGGATGAAAACATAAAACGCCCGTCGCTTTCGTAAAACAGAATGGTGTTGTAGCCATGGTTTAACAGCCATGGAAAAATGCTGTAAGGGTCGGGTTCTACAACTTCAAGGTTTTCGCGATTAAATTCAAAAAGGATGGCGGGTTTTATCTCGCTGATAAATTTAGCGCCGCCGCGTATAATCTTCAGGTCGAAACCCTCGGTATCAACCTTCAACAATTTGCAAGTGCTGTTGAATATACCGCTTTGATACAAATTGTCAACACTGGAGAATTTGGTGAGGGTGGTATCTTTACCAGCCACTGTGGGTACTATGGTAAGGTTGTGCCCTACTTTGGTAAAGGTGCAATCCATATCAAGCCCGTCTTCAGACAGGAAGGTTTTTACCAATTGCACATTGCTGAATTGCGCTGTATTTTGGGCATAAAGCTCGGCCAGGGTGCCGTCGCCTTCAACGCTTATTACGGGCACGTCCGCGCCCGATTTTATCAGCGCAACGCTATCGCCCTGGTTGGCGCCTATATCAATTGCAGTAAGCCCTGCAAAATGTTTGTTTAATACCGTAGTGAGCCGGGTAAGCGAAGCACCGTATTCTTTATAATACCAATAACATTCTTTTAGGCCGCTGCGGTTAAATATCTGTACCTCGAACTTGCCCACTTTTACCTTACTGGTGCCCTCAGTAAGCGGTTTAATATTTTTTACGAGCGAGTAGCCCAGGGAATTGAAGATCTTGAGGATCAGTTTTTTCATTTATAAGGGTATTTAAACAAGTTTAAGCAAACGGAATATTTTCATCCTGATGCGGTTAAAAAAAACTACGCGGTTCCATTCGGGTACGGGGCCATGTGCATCGTCGGCCCACATTTTTAAATGGTCCTCGTGCCATTTGGCTTTCATGGCCGGGTCGGATGTTTTGGCGCTTTGGTGTACATGCGCTACTGATAGGGGCACTTTAAGGCGTGTGCGCTTATTGCCTTTTACCAGCCGCAGCCAAAGTTCGTAATCGAGCGCACAATGCATTTCTTCCCACACAGGCTGATGTATAGCAGCCAGCCAAAAGCACGATGGTTGCACCAATGTGGGTATCTTAATAAAGTAGTCGGTAAATGGGGGAACCGTAGTGGTGTTCATATTGCCGCTTTCGTCCAAATCTTGCCCGTAGCCATAAACGAAGGCAGGTTTTTTGTTAGCAAGGAAAGCTGTTGCTACCAGATGGAATACACCGGGCAGGTAATAATCGTCGCTGTTTATCCAGGCATATATCTGCCCCGAGGCCAGGCTGAAGCCCATATTTATGGCGTGGCTTTGGCCACGGTCGGGCCGGCTTTGCCGGTAGCTAAGCCATGGGCTGTATTTTTCTATAATGGCCGGGCTGTCATCAGTACTGCCGCCATCTATAATAATGTACTCCAGGTTAGGGTAGTTTTGCAGTAATACCGAGCGGATGGTTTTCTCGAGGTACGCCGCCTGGTTATACGATGGCGTAACAATGGTGATTTTTGGCCATTGAACAGCCTTGCTATATATACTGGGGTTGGTTTCTGCATTAAGCGGCCAGCTTGTTTCGGCGGTTTTTGGCAGTTGCGCCAATAAACCTTTTGCAGCCGGCGGGGAGGCTGATAAAGGGTAAATTACACCCTCGTCTTCAAATAATTTCCGGTATGTAAGCAGGTCGGGCAGGTTCATATCAGCAATATCAGGCTGTGCAAATGGTTAAAAAGCCGCGGCCAAATTTTTCAATATGGCTTTGGTAATTATCTGTTTCATACAATGGCGGGAATGCAGGCCCGGTCATAGCAGTTTGTATTAGCTCTGCCAATTCTTCCGGGCCGTTAGGGCTGAAGAACTTTGCACTACTGCCGGCTAATTGTTCGCGGTGTACATTTATGTTTGAGGCTATCAACGCTTTGTTTATGGCCTTGGCATCTTCTACCACAGTGCTCCATCCTTCAAAAAATGATGGTTGGATAATGGCTGTCGATTCGGCCATCAGCTTCAGTTGTTCGGCCCGGTCAATAAAGCCCAGGAATTTAATGTTGTTGCTTAATCCGTTTTCGTTAACATATTTCTGCAACGATTCGAAGTATTCGGGATGGCGGTAATCGCTGGTTTTGCCGGTGAATGCTACAATTGGCTCTAAGTCTTTTGTTTTTAGCAGGTTAACCGCTTGTAATACCGTAAGCTGGTTTTTATGTTTCCAAAACTGGTTGGGGCATATAAAATAATGGCGCGGCAAACCGTGTTTGCCCAGCAACCAATTTGTATCAAGGTGCTGATAGGGCGGGTGCGTTACCGCAAATGGCAACACATAGGTTTTTACCGTATGGGCAGGGTATAAGTGCTCGAAATTTGCCAGTGCGTCGTAACTGCTTAATATCAGGTGCTCTTCAGACGACTGTATATTTTGCTGGTTCTCCTGAATAGATTTAATTGCATCGGCAGTAAAAAACTCAGGGGCAAAGCTTTCCTGAAAATCGGGTATCCAATATATTTTCTTTTTAGCGAGCGATTGCTGCACACAGTCGTAAAAAGGGAAAACAGCCTGCAAACCCTTTATTTTCTGCGGAAAAGGTTTCCATTTGAACAGCCTTCCCGATGCTTTATTAACGAACTGGAAAAGCCGATTGCGTTCGCCCGAGCCAAGCTGAAAGTTGATATATGGATAGGTGAGTTTACTTTTTGCTGCCCGCTCATCGGCTTGGTTATCAACAAGTATAACCAAATGAGGCTTTTCAGCATCGGGCAGGGTATTTAATGCGCTTATTAAATTTTCCGTGTAATAAGTGCCGCCTATCCAAAGCTCATTATAAGTATAACTTAAAGCTATTTTTTGTCTATCGTTCAATTGCGTTAATCTGTAATATTGTAGGTTATTTACCCAGTGTTTTAATAACGCGGGCGGGGTTGCCTGCCACTAAGGTATAAGGCGGCACATCTTTAGTTACTACAGCACAGGCACCAACAATTGCTCCTTCGCCAATGGTAACGCCTTTCAAAATGGTGGCGTTAAAGCTTATCCAGGCGTAATCGTGTATCACTATGGGCGCTGTTAAAATACTCCCTTTGTCGGCCCATGCACCATTCTTGATCAGGTCGGCATAGCGCTCGGCTCGTTCGTGTGCATCCAGCTCGTGTGCGTTGGTATCAATAATATTAACATTGTGCGATATCTGCACATTGTTGCCTATAGTAATGGCATCGCCCGACCAAATGCGCGAATGATCGCCAACGTAGCAATTTTCGCCTATGGTTATTTCGCCGCCGTATTTAAAAACGTATAGCGTTCCGCGTACATGGGTGCTGTTACCCACCACAATTTTAGATCGGTCGCGGCCATTTACTACCGTTGCTTCCGGGTAAAATGTTGCCCCGTTGCTAACTAAGTTGTATTGGATATTATGCACGTGCTTGGCCTGCCTTGTCTCTTCTATAATATGGTAAAGGTTAGTTTTATCAACAAACCATACCAGTATTGCTTTTATAAACTTTTTCATGGCTGCGCGGGTTGGGGGTTTATACCGAGGATACTTTTACGCAGGAAGTTTATCACCCTGCGCGGAAACATGGTTAGCGCTTGTTGCCCCCCTGTTACATGCTTGTACGTTAGTTTTAAATAAGCTTTATCGGCTTTTTGCGAGGGTGGTGGCACCAGCGGGAATGCAATTGGGCTAACCGATAAGTTGGCTATAGCAGTATCGTTGGAATTTAAGTGTGTACCGTTGGCAAAACCAATATTGCTAACCAGGTTCACGGCCGGGTTTATTGCCAGCCCGTTGTTTACAAGTATGGTGTAAAACCATTGTATATCCCAGGTATCCAGCGTGTCGTTGTACGATGCTTCGAACATGGGGGCATAAAAGTTATACCAATCCTTTGTCTGGATATTTTCCTTTATAGTTTTTTGTGTTTGCAAATCGGGCCAGCCTTTCATATCCCTATCGTAAAGTTGCCAGGCCCGTCGCCATGTTGCCCACCCCCAAATGCCGCCATGGGCAAAAAAATAAGATTGTTCGTCGTATTTCCAGGGCTTGCCCAATAGGTTAGATCCCGAAACCGACATTACCCTTTCGTCGTTTCGGTAGCGATGCAGCAGTTCTTCGCAATAGCGGAAAAAACTCTCGTGCGGGAGGCAATCATCTTCCAAAATAATACCTTCCTCTTCATGCTCAAAAAACCAATTAATGGCCCCCGCTACAGCAGTTTTACAACCAAGGTTTTGTTGCCTGAATAGTGTTTTTACTTCGCAATCCCAGTTTACCTTGGTGGTAACTTCGCGGGTTTGGGCACATAGTTCATTATCGCTTTCGTTACTTTCTCTTGGACCGTCGGCGGCTATATACAGGCGCTTGGGCTTGGCTATGGCAATTGCATCAAACACCCGCTGCGTTAGCTGCGGCCGGTTAAATATTAAAAAAAGCACAGGTGTATGTAGCACTATGCCGGGGTAGGGGTTTGTTGCGGGCTGTTTATTTTGGTCAGCAGGTTTTTAATATGGTAATGGTGCTTAACTATCCTTTTGCTATTTTGCCTTAGAGCATTAAAGGTACCCCCAAGCCCCTTTAACTGCAAAGGGGCGTGTGTCGCTGCAGAAGCACTTTTAAATGGCTTTAAAACGAGTAAAATGTTTTGTTTGATGATAGCTTTCGCTGTCGAGAAAAGCCAATTTTTAAGAACACGTTCAATTGGCTTTTTTTCTTGATTGAGTATGGCAAAATAGCTATACAACAGCACATTGGTATAAGCCATCCAATAACTCAACTTTGCAATGTACGCAGCGTTTTGCCTGCCATGAGGGATGAAGTGCTTAAACGTAAGGCGGTCGTCGGCAATTATTTTGTAGCCTGATAAATAAAAAATGAAGCAAAACTCTACATCTTCACCGCAAATTAATGATGTACCGGTTCTGCCTTTAGTAACCTGCTGCCAGTTGTTAGCCGCCAAATTAGTTAAGATACTCTTGCGGTATACCGAGCCTGCACCATACACCCAATGCTGTTCGGTTGCCCAGGTTTGCGAACTGTGTACCGTTATTTTTTCCAATTCTGCTTGTGGCAGTAAAGCGGGTTGCTCAGGTTCGATAATACCGAAACCGCCGAGCGCCCCTATTTTACTATCCGCAAGCATTATATCGTAGGCTAAATGGATATAATTAGGGTTTAGCCAATTATCATCGTCGCAGGTTAGTATAAACTCAAATTTGGCTTGCTCCACACCCATGTTGAAAGCATGGTTTTTGCCGGGAATGGGTTGGCGTAGAAGTTTGAAACCCGCAGCGGTAGTGTTTTCAGCTTCCCAAAGTTGGCTGGCTAACGCGTAGGTGTCATCCGTTGATGCATTATCAATAACTATTACTTCCCAGGGAATGTTAGCCGGTACTTGCTGCGCTGCAAGGTGTTTCAGCGTTTGGGGCAGGCGCTTTGCGCTGTTGTAGCAACATATAATTACCGATACCCCTAATTCCATCTGCTTGTGTTAGGCATATATCTTATCCATGGCCCCCGTAAAAGCCTGGTAAGTAAACATCTCCAGGTATTTTTTGCGCGAATTATCGCCGTATTGCCTGGCCACGCTTTCGTTATCTATCAGCTTAAGTATTGCATTTACATGCCCGGTAACGTCTGTAGCACCAACCAATAATCCGTTATAGTTATCTTCAACAGATTCGGGCATGCCGCCGGTATTGGATACTACGCAGGGCAGGGCATAACTCATGGCTTCTACCACTGCAATGCCGTGCGTTTCGTACAAGCTTGGCTGGTAATAAATGCTGGCTTGCTTTAAATATTCGCCGGGTTGGGTAACAAGGCCTTTAAAGGCTATACGGTTGTTACCGTTGGTTACCTGTTTGTATTCATCTAAAAGCGGCCCGTTGCCAAGCCATTCAAAGTTTACCTGTGGGCGCGCTGTTGTAACTTGTTTGGCAACTTCCAACCATGTGTCAGGGTTTTTATATGCTATTACTTGGCCAAGGGTGGTAACGGTTTTATTTTCTTTTGTTTCGGGGTTGTTGGCTAATGGTTCAGCATCATTACGTAAGCAATTGTAAACCACATAAACAAAACGCTGCTTTTGGGGCTGTATTTCCCAGTTTTGGCAAACTGTATTTTTATTGGCGTTTGATACCGTTACCAGTTTTTTGCGCGTGCCAAGCATACGGTTACAGGTGTATGGCGTAAGCGGTGTATACCTATTTGCAGGCGTGGTGTGCAGTATGTAATATACACGGCTTAGGGGCATCCAAAGCATGTAAAGGTGCCTTTCGGGTTCGGTGGCGCAAATAGTAACATCGGCAAAGCCATTTTTTATACTCATCGCCTGTATCATCAATACCGACCAAACAATCAGAAAAAACTCCTTTACGTTTGTGGTGAATTTATATTGCAGATGTGCAAAAGGGTGTATGTTTTGCCTCACCTGCACTTGTGCATTTTCCGCCCCTTTTATTTTCCCGAGATAAGCTAATTGCTCATCACTTTGTAATACCAGTATTACGTTGGCAGGCCCATGGTACTCAATTAAGGTTTCCAAGTGGGTATTGCTTCCGCCAAACTCGTATAGCTTTGTAATAATGATGTGCTTTTTCATTTATTGATTTGGCATGTGCATCAACACAGCCTTATTACAAACTTGCGCAAATGATGCACAGGCAGCAGGTAGCTTAACGCGTTAAATAAAGCTGTAAGGTATTGCGGAAACACGCCCTTTATCAGTACCCTAAATTTTTCGGCTGTCGGGTTATAACCGTTATACAGCCAGTATTTTATTTTATCGCCTGCTATTTTTTTTGCTTCGTTCAGGTATTCGTTGTTTGCTCTGCCAAAGCCTTTAATAATCTCAATTATCTCGTAGGTAGCATGCCTATCCTTTGCGGTAATAGAGCTATCGTGCATGCGGTATAACGATAGGGGAGTTGCAATTGATTTAAAGCCGTACCCCATACCTAACATCCTCAACCACATTTCGTAATCTTCGGCCACCTTAATGGCTTTGAAGTCGCCGGCAGCAATAATGGCTTCGCGCCTGGCTAATACAGTTAAATTGGGTACCTGGTTGTAATTGAGGAATAAGATGATGCTATCGCGGCCTTCATAAGTGGCATCGGCAACCTGCATGGTGCTCAGGTTGCCTGTTTGCAAATCGGCATTAAAAACCGAATAATTAGTGAATAGTAAGTCGGCACCGCTCGCTTCTATTGCCGCTACCGAAGTAGCCAGTTTTTCTTTCAGCCAAAGGTCATCTGCATCTAAAAATGCAATATATGCACCCTCGCTTATTTTTATACCTGCGTTTTTAGCGGGGCCCTGCCCGCTGTTTTGTTGGAAAATGTATTTAATGCGGCTATCCGTTTGTTGATAGCGTTTAACAATTTCCGCGGTACCGTCAGTTGAGCCGTCATCAATAATAATTAGCTCCCAGTGCGGGTAAGTTTGAGCAATAACACTTTCTATACTTTCGGCAATATACTTTTGCGCATTGTATGCCGGCATTATAACCGATACCAGCTTATTGCTCATACTGCACCACGCTCCAATGGCTCGGTATGATGTCGTTAATATCAAAATCTACGTCGGGCATGAACCAATTATAAGGCGCTAATACTTCGCCGCCGCGCGTGCTTAACCAGGCACCCCACCAACTAAAACTGCTGTTTGCTATAATATGATGTTTACAAGCGCTCATTAAAGCCATATCTTTCCAGCTCTCATCGCCATGGTTACCCTCAACAAATACAGTGTTTAGCCCAAAGGTATCGAGGTGCTGCTGTGCCCAATCAATATCGTCAGAAAATATAAACAGGCTGAGGTTTTGATGGCGGTTTTTTAGTATACCCAGCGCTGTGCGATAATAACTCAAGGGGAGTACACCGTGCACGCCGCTAATGGCGGGCAGCAGGTAATCGCCCCTGCGTATGTGTACACTAACAGAATTATCTGCAGCTTCCATTTTGTTCGCGATGAAAAAGTTGCTTTTATCGAGACGGGGGAAGCTAAATTCGCGAAGCAGCGTATCCCTTACGCTAACAAAATATTTTTCTGACTGGAAATAACCGTCGAGGTAAACGTTGCGTGTAGCTGCCAGTTGTTGCAGGGAGGTAAAACGAGACCCTGGATGATGGAAATACCTGATGAGCCGCTTTAAGTAACTACGGACTAAACGCAGGTACAGCCCTTTGCAAAAAAATAGGGCGATTTGTTTTTGCGATGCCTGTTGTGCTGTTATGCCTTTGAACAGGCCGAGTTGATAACTGCGGGAAGCATAGAGCTCAGTTGCATTATGGTTATCAGTATAAAACTGATCGTCGATGTAAAGCTTATCGCCCGTGTTAGCAAAGGCACGGGCAGTGGCGTACTGAAACATTTGGTTACCTAACCCGCCGAATATTTTTACAATAACCAATTAATGCAGTTTATTATACCGTTTTTTTGAACGGGTCGTTTTCGGCCGGGATGAGCATTATGTTGCTTAAGCCGTTGTTTTGAAATTCGCTTTCTGTTATCAACCTCATATCGGTTTCATCTTCGGGGAGGCCGTATATATTATAGTTGGTTAAGGCAAGCGCAGTAAGCAGTTCCTCTTTGGCGTAACCTGCATCGGTTGATGTGTTTTCCGAATATTCTAACAAAATAGCAGGTCGGTGTTTTAAAATGGTGTTTTCGGCGCCCTTTAATACAAAAAGCTCTGCCCCTTCTACGTCTATTTTTATTACATCGGGTGGTAAAACCTGGCCTGTAGCAACTAAGTTGTCAAGGGTTTCCAGGCGGATGGTTTCGGTGCCAGTTTTTTGTAGCGGATGCCCCTCGGGCAACACCCTTTCGAAAATAGAATTGTTGCCACTGGAATTATAAATGTTAATTGTTAAACTGCCCGGGCTGTTTGACAGGCCGAGATTAAACGGCACAATGTTGCTCAGATTATTGCGCCTAACATTGCGTTTCAGTAGCGAAAATGTGCCCTTAACCGGCTCGAACGAAAACACCTTTTGGCATGCTGCCGCATATTTGGTGCTGTAATAACCGCAGTTTGCACCAATATCTACCAACACAGGCTTTTGGTAATTTGCTATTAACAGCCCTAAAAAATGTATTACATTTTTTTCATAATAATCGCCCGACGAAAAGGCCCAGGCCAAATCGTTACCTACTACCAGCTTCAAATTGCCAATTACAAAAGGTGTTGCTTTACGGTTTTTAGGGAAAAGCCTGCCTTTTATATGGCGTAGACTGTTTAGTAATGGGGTTAGCAAAATGGGGTATTAATTTTCGTTTTTTATAAACCAAAAACAGCCGCAGCCGTATTGCTGTTGTGCGGCATGTTCTATAGCGGCATCTTCGGTAAAGGCGCCATCGTCTGTTACCAATGCAAATTGTTTTAGGGTAAAACCGTGCATATAAGCAACAATATCTTGCGGGGCATATATACGGTGCGCGTTAAATTGTATGCGTTTTTTACCTACAGGTACTACTATAAGCAGGTGGCCATTGGTTGCGCATACCCTTTTTAATTCATCAATGGCTTTTAGATCGCCATCGGGGAAAATAGGGTCGCCATAGCGGCCCAGCCCCACATGCTCTAAAGTGTGCATGCACGACAGGCTTTCTATGCTGCCTGTTGCAAAGGGCAGTTCGGTTAAATTAGCGTGTTCGCTTTCTAAGTTATCGAGGTTTAGTATGGCGGGCCTGTAATCGTAAAAGCGGGTTTTTACAAAGGCCGATAGCATGGTGCAAAAATGAAGGGTAGACGAAATATCTACATGCACCTCCGGGTTTATCTGTTTCACTACGCGGGCTGCCCACGCCGGGTGGTAAATATAATGGGCATCAAAATGCGTAGTGGCGGTTTTATCGTCTAAACAGGGGTAAAAGTCGTCCTGCAAAACGGGGAACCTTTTGCTGGTATCCAGCTCGAGATAGGTTTTAAGATCTTCGTTAAACTGGCGAAGCCTGAAATTTCGAAGCCGGGTTTCGTAGGGTAAAAACCTGTTAATTATTGCGCGTATCATTTGCTGTGTTGGGCGGCCAATTATTTTATTAAAATCCTGATGGTTATTACGCTTCAACGGGGCTTATCGGTGCTATATTTATACGCATAGGGTTTAGCAACAAGCCTACGCCTGTAGTGCGCACAATGGTATTTTGCAGGGCGGCCGTGGTAACTTCTGCTATAGAAATAGCTGCAGCATTTTCGCGGTAGTATAGCGATTTCTCGGATGCTGAAAGGCCTACTGTAATAGAATAGGAACCCGGCGCGTAGTAAATTTGGTCTTCAACAAATAAAGCTTCGTACCAACCCTCACCTAAATCGGTTTTGGGTGCCCAGCAGGTTCTCAGGTCAAGCTCTAATGAACTCCTGATGCCTATTGCAATAATAAATTCGGGCATGGCCCTGTTCATTTTAAACCTTATCCTTAAACGCCAGCTTGCCCCAACAGGTATCTCGTTCAGGGGCGTGCCTTCTGTATCTTCTACCCAAATTTCGCTTACGTAACAGGGGGCGTTTTCATGTTCGGGCGGAAGTTCGGGATAATATGCCGCCTGGTGCGCCGTGTTGTTTGATAGGTATTCGTCAATAATACGGCTGGTTTTCCCCAAGGAGCGCAAAAGCCCGTTCTCCAAATAAATAGCGTCGCTACATAGTTTTTGTATGGCTGCCATGTTGTGGCTGACGAACAATACCGTGCGGCCTTCGCCTTTGCTTACCTCGCTCATTTTGCCGAGGCATTTTTTCTGAAACTCTGCATCGCCCACGGCAAGCACTTCATCAATAATTAATATCTCGCTTTCGAGGTATGCAGCTACAGCAAAGGCCAGCCTTACGTACATACCCGATGAATACCGCTTTACCGGCGTATCAATGTAGCGCTCAACACCCGAAAAATCAACAATTTCAGCAAACTTGCGTTTAATCTCGTTTTTCCGCATGCCCAATATGGCGCCGTTTAAAAAAATATTGTCGCGGCCCGATAGTTCGGGATGGAAGCCGGTGCCTACTTCCAAAAGGCTGGCCACGCGCCCTTTCATTTTAATGGTGCCCGTAGTAGGGGCGGTAGTACGGCTAAGTATTTTTAGCAAGGTGCTTTTTCCGGCACCGTTTCGGCCTATTATACCAACAGCAGTGCCTTGCTCAATTTCAAAATTAATATCCTTCAGGCTCCATACCACGCCGCTGGTGCCTTTGGTTGCGCGGTCGTTCACTTCGCCTATCTTTAAAAAAGGGTCTTCTTTACCGCGCAGGCGTGCCCAATAGCGCTCAAGGTCCTGCGAAATGGTACCTGTACCAAACGAGCCTAACTGGTACGCTTTTGACAAATTTTGAACCTCGATAACTTTAGCCATTAATATGAGTTGCGCTTACAGTTATTTCATCCGCAAGCAGTTTTTGTAAGTTGGTTATATACGCTTCTTCGCTAAAGTAGTGAAGGCTTTTTTGTTGTAATGCTTTGCGCTGGCTTACCGATAGTGGGTGTTGCAGGCTTGCAGCTATTGCCTCTTCCAGCGCTTCAATATCGTCGGGCTCGATAGCCTTGCCCAGTTCTCCGTTACGTACAGCATCTACGCTGCCATCGGCATTGCCGCAGAGCACGGGCAGCCCGCATGCCTGGGCCTCAACAAATACAATCCCAAACCCTTCCTTCTTACTTGGTAAAACAAACAGGTCGGCAAGTAAAAAATGGTCGCCAAGTTCGGCCTCATCTACAAAGCCGGTAAGCAATACATTGGCGTTAACATTGTGTTTCGCAATAAGCGACCGCACGCGGGTTTCTTCCGCACGGTCATACTTTCCTGATAAGATATACTTTATATCCGGAAATTGCAGCTTTAGCTTACTTATGGCTGCAATTACATTTTCATAACCTTTGTATTTTTCGGTTGATGCCAGGCGCGTAAGGGTAAAAACAACCGGGGCATGGGCGCTTAAGTGATATCGCGACAGCAAATGTTTTGGTTTTTCAAAGCTGTCGGGTATTTTCATAAACGAGTCTATCGCGTTATTTAATACCACTAATTTGCCCGGCTCTGCGTTATGCAGCTCCACCATTTTATCTAAAGTAAACTGGCTTACACATAAAATTTTGTCGCAATGGCGCAGCAGTTTCTTCTTGTTATACTTTAACGGGCGCCAAACTTCTATACCATGTGCCACAAGCCAAAGCTGGCATTTGGGCCGAATTAGTTTTGCCAACAGGCCAATTACGGCAAAGTTAATGTGTGTTAATATCAGCACATCGTTATTGCGGGTTAACGTTAGCGCCTCAAATATAAAACGTAACCTGTTTTGTTTGTACCCCTTAAAGTTTTCGGCATCAATATATTGCGGAAGCAGATCGTGGTTGGTGTCGTATAACGATAGTGCCTTAAACTTCCAGTGGTTAATATTGCTTATATGCTGCAGCGAGTGGGCCATAGTACGCGCCATTTTTTGAATGCCGCCCATAGCGCTAAAGGTTTGCAGTGTAAGCAATATTATTTTTTTAGCCATGCTTTTGTATTTGATATAGGGCGTAAGCTTTTGACCAATGCAGCTTCCCCGCCTTAAAATCTCTGATTGCTTCTTTGGCAAATTTACCCTGGTATAATCCTTCGTTACTCACATTGGTATGGTTTCTCATCCATTGCGTTAGCGGGAAGCTGAAGCCCATTTTGGGCCTGTTCCAAACAGCCTCGGGCAGTATATTGCTGAAACTATCTATCAACAATTGTTTGGGCCTGCCATTATTAAATTTCAGGCCTGCATCAACCTGTGCGGTAAAATGCCTGAAATCTTCATCTAAAAAAGGTACCCTTACTTCAAGTCCGTGGCTCATGCTCATTACATCGGTATCCCGCAGTAACTGGTTTTGCATATAAAAATTAGTTTCGAACCAAGATGCAAGCTCCCCGTTGTAAGGGCTACGAATTAACGGGGTGTTTTCTCCGAAAAGGATATCTTTTAGTTGCCGTTGGCTAATATCCAAAATCCGGGCAATGTCTGCAAACGGAAAAAGGCCCCGCAAAAACAGGTAGTCTGCAGCGGGATGATCGTACGCAAGGTACGCAATACGTTTGTAGTTATTTAAAGCTATTTTACTAAAACTTTTCAGCGCCGCACGGGGCAGGTTTCTGAGGTATTGAATAAGCTTTATACGACCGAATGATGCATATCCGCCATAAAGCTCGTCGGCACCTATGCCTGATAGTACGGCTTTGAGCCCCCCATCATGCGCGTATTTGCTGATAAACCAGGAGTTGATGCCATCTATAGTCGGCATGTCCATTGCCTTAAGTACCTGCGGAAAAAGTTCTTCAAAATCGGCCGCCGTAACTAAGTGGTTAAAGTTTTGGCCAGGTATTTTTTCAATTATAGCTTGCTGGTACTGCCGTTCGTCGTACTGCCGCTCATCAAAAAATATAGAAATGGTTTTTAGCTGTGTTTCGGCTGTTGCCGAAGCCAATAGTGATAAGATTGATGAATCTATGCCACCGCTCAGGAAAACGCCAATAGGCGCATCGGATATTAATTGCCTGGTTACAGCGCTTTGCAAAGATGCTGCAATGCCCTGCTTGGCTTCGGCGGCGGTGGTTATCTTAATTAAAGTAGTATCGGTAATATACTGCTTTAGTTCGGTGCGCCCGTTTTTTTGCCGGCAAAGGTAGTGCCCCTTTGGCAAGCTAAATACGCCATTTAAAGTAGTAAAGGGTTCGGGTATATGCCCATAAGCTAATAGCCAGGCGGGCCAGCGTTCGTCGGCTGCTAAGTTAAAACCGGCAGCGTTAAACGCCCTTATTTCTGAGGCAAATATAAATTGCCCGTTTTGTGTTGAATAGTAAAGCGGTTTTATGCCGGCGCTATCGCGCACCAGGTATACCGCTTGTTGCCGGGCATCATACAAAGCAAAGGCAAACATACCCTTAAGGGCAGCAAAAGCTGCGGTGCCCCAATGTAGGTAAGCCTGTAAAATTACTTCGGTATCGGTTTCGCTTGTAAATACAGCCCCCGCCTTTACTAATTGCGAGCGTAGTTCGCGGTAGTTGTAAATTTCGCCGTTGAAGGTAATCCGTGCCAGGTTTTGGCTATCGGCTTTGGGTTGGTGCCCGTTAGTGCTAAGGTCGATAATAGAAAGCCGACGGTGCCCAAAGGCTATACCCAACGCAACATCTGTATACAGCCCGGCATCATCGGGCCCGCCGTGTTGCATGGCGTTACACATTGCAGTAACCTGCCTGCCTGCAATTTCTTCATTAAAATGGTTTGTAACTATGCCTGCTATCCTGCACATATCTTGCTCCCCGGGCACAGCTTCGCCCCGTAAGTCACATTGTGTTTTTGCAACTTATTGATAATTAGTTTTTTATTTAAAAGGCTAATTGCCTTAATCTCTTTACAATTTAGCCGCTTGCCTTGCTTAAAGCCTGTTAACATAGGCGGCTGCCGCATTTACGATAATTGAGCAGCCAAGGCTTTCTAACCGCAATAATAATTGTTTTTGTGAGCGGTAAGCAATCATTTCGCCGGTAAGCCCTTTTAGCGGGCCTGCCTTAATTTTTATTTTTTCGCCCGGAAGTAAATTCTCTTCGGTTACTTCAAGTTCCAGTGCGCTTGCCATCAATAGTTTAAGATCCTCTATCTGCTTATCGGGCATGGTGGCTACCTCGCCCGAAAAATAAATAAAGCGGGCAATGCCCTTAGTCATTAATACCTCGGCGCGGGCCTGCAACGGTATGTGTACAAATAAATACGATTTGATAAGCGGCTCTTCTACCCATTTCTTCCGGTCGCTCCATTGTTTGAGTTTTTTTTGAAGAGGCAGGTAGGTTTCTATACCTTTTTCTGTTAGTGCCTCCAGGGCTTTTTTTTCGGCACGCGGGTTCGTATAAACCGGGTACCATTTAAGGGCTGCTGCGTCTTTGCCCGTAGCGTTACCTGCCAAAGCCTTATTTTTTAAACCAACGTTTTAAACTCCACCATTTCTTCTTTTCATCATCTATATAATAACCCGATGATTCGTAGCCGCCGGTATAGTCGGAATAATAATAGTACCTGGTACCGTAATCGCCGGTAAACCGCGTGGTGTAATAGCGAGAGTGCAGCAAATCTTCGGCAAAAGCATTTAAAACTATAAAGGTGTTGCTGAGCTGATATTCCTGTGCAATGCGTTGCGGTATGGTTGCCGAGTAATATTTTGATTTACCCGCCCTAATAACAAATATGTTAATATCGCTGATGCGTATTAATGGTATCGAATCGGATACGAGGCCTATTGGGGCAGTATCTATCATTATAATATCATACCGGGTGCCAAGTTCTTCTATCATCTCTTTCATTCGAGCGGTATGAAGCAATTCCGACGGATTAGGAGGTACCGGGCCCGAAACAATAAAATCAAGGTTTTCCTGTTGCGATTTTAGGATAATATCGTCAAGCGGGGTCTGGTGGGCCAGATAAGTGCTAAGCCCTACATCGTTAGGCACTTTAAAAGTACGGTGAAGTTTGGAGCGGCGAAGGTCGGCGGCAATTAATATTACTTTCTTATCTATCAGTGATAGGGTGCTGGATAAATTAACCGCCACAAATGATTTGCCCTCGCCTGCAACCTCCGAAGTAATACAAATTACTTTGCTTGCTTTTTCGGATGCAATAAAGTTTAAGTTGGTACGTACCGAGCGTACCGATTCTGCAAAAATAGATTTTGGCTTGCTTATAGCCAGCACCTGTGCATTATCCTCATCTATCAACTCCGGAAACTTCCTGATAACGCCAATAATGGGTATTGAAGTAAGGCTTTCAATGGTTTCTTTATCGTAAATAAAAGGGTTAAGCACACGGATAAGTATAATTGCGCCGAGGCCAATTGCCAGGCCGAAGATGATGGCCGAGCGGTGTATATCGTGTTCGTTTGGGGCCACCGGCCAATAATTTGGCTGGGCTTTTTCTAATATGGTAGCACCGGGTAAAATGCCCGAGCGTGTAATTTGTGCTTCCAGCTTTTTCTCAGATAAGAACGAGTACACCTTTTCGCTGATCTCGAAATCGCGCCTCAGGCTTATCATATCGCGCTCGGCACCGGGTAATACGGCTATTTGTTTGTTTACCTGCCCAAGCTGCCCCTCCAGGAAATCTAAATTACGTTTTACATTGGTGTACGATGTGTTTAACGAGTTTACCGCGTTGCTTTTTATTTGCAGTATTTCTTTGTTAATATCCTGTATAGGTTGAGAGTTATAATTGTAAGTTTTTAATAATTGTGCGCGTTGAGACAAAAGCGCGTCTAACTTATCAATAAGCGAAGAAAGCCCCGCATCAATTTGGCCGCCCCCTGCATCAAAATTTAAATTTACGTTATTTTTTTCTTTGCTTATTTTATCCTTAACATCTTGTATGGCCTGTAATTGTAGTTTTAATATAGCCTGCTGCGATTCAAGGTCTTTAGATTTAGCCAACGCAGCGTCGGCAGCAGCGCTAACTTCCATCAGTTTGTTTTTTTCCCTGAAGGTTTTTATCGATTGTTCTGACCCATTTACTTTGGTTGACAGGTACTTTAATTGATCATCGATAAAATTGATCATTTGGCTGGCCGATTGTGTTTTGCGGTTACGGTCGTAAACCAGGTATTCGCTCATAACCGCGTTAAGCACATCTGCCGCAAATTGCGGGTTGGCATCGGTAATTTGTATGGCCAGTATGTTAGAGTTTTTTACTGTTTCGCTGGCCCTGAGCCCGCCGCGCACACGGCCAACAAAATCCTCTGGGCTATTGAACTTGAAAAGTAAAACCGAATTTTTGTTAAGCTCGCCGGGATAGCTTATAACAAAGCTTGTAGGCCCAAGAGTTACGGGTTTATTATAGCCATAATCTTTTGATATTTCTTTGCCCCCGGCAGTATAAGTAAGGTTGTAGCTGCTCCGGTTTATTGGCTTAAACGTTATCATATCCCGGAAAAAATTCAGGCTGTCGAACTGTAGCTTTTCTATATTCAACGGCTTTTGCGGATATAATTCGCTGGTGCGCACACGGCCTTCTACATAAAAACTAACCGGGTAATTAAGGTCGTTAATAGCAGCCAAAATAACGTCGTGGCTTTGCATTACCGAGGTTTCGCTTTGAATGCGAGACGGCCCCCGGTCGGCACCGGTTACTACGTTTGACAGGTCCGCCAGCTCGGTTTTCTTTTCTTCCAGCTTCATGAAACCACCCGTAGCGTATGTTTTGGGTGTATACCATACATAAATGTATGAGTATAATAAACAAACTGCCAGCGAACCTGCTACCCAATACCAGCGGCTTATCAGAATCTTGGCTATCTTAAAATAATCAATTTCCTGGTTGGGAAGCTTTTGCCCTATATTTTCGGTTTCTTCCATTTATAAACGCTTAAGCGTAAAGATGATTAAAACTGTACTGAGCAGCAATGTAATGGGTTGTACAATAGTACTCAGGTTTTGGAAATTATCGCTGCGTATGGCGCGTTTGTTTTTAGATACATAAATAACGTCGCCGTTTTGAAGGTAGGTGTTTGGTGCCGATATAGAATTTACGTTACCCATATCTACCACCGTTATGGTTTTATTTTGACCCGTACCCCTTATTATTTTTACATCTTTTTCGTTGGCGTTGGCTGTTAGCCCGCCGGCCTGGCCAATCATTTCTACCAGCGTGGTATTGTCCTTAATAAGCGGAAAGTTGCCTTGCGAACTTACTTCGCCAAATAAAGTAACTTTAAGGTTGGTTATTTTTACCTCAAAAATGGGGTCTTTTAATAATTCGGTCCGGTAAACGGCCTCTATTTTTTTGGTAGCCTCTACACGTGTTAGCCCGCCTACCGGCACACGCCCAACCGATGGCAGGGCCACGGTACCATCGTCTTCTACCTCGAAGGTTTGCCCCTGGCCACCGCTGCCGCCTGTTCCGGCGCTGTTTTGAGGCAAATCGTCAACTATATACTTTATATTTTGGAGGTTTTTTATTTGTAATATGTCTCGTGGTTGTATACGGTAGGGTGCCGGTATGCCGCTGGCAACACTATCGTTAAGCCCGGCTACCTGCGCTTTGTTTTCGAAAAGCGCGTGGCTTTGTTTGTAAGAGCAAGAACTTGCTAAGATGGCTGCCGAAACTAAATAAATGAAATAAAAAGCCCGCATAATTAAACTGCCCCGATGGTTAATAATTGGGCTGCAAACCCAAAAATACATATTTTGCGCTTAAATAGTAGGATTTTCAACAGTGCATCATTTAAAAATATCTGTAGTTACGGTTTGCTATAATGCTGCCTCTACCATCGAACGGTGTATACAAGCTGTTATGGGCCAGTGTTACAGTAATATAGAACATATCATTATTGACGGTGGTTCTACCGACGGTACCCTGGCCATTATTGAACAATATAAAGATACCGTAGCCCGCGTGGTATCTGAACCCGATAAAGGTATTTACGATGCTATGAATAAGGGTATAGCCCTGGCCACAGGAGAGGTGGTAGGCATGCTAAATGCCGACGATGTGTTTGCCTATGAACACGCGCTGGAAGATATAGCCCGAGCCTTTGAAGATAACTCTACGGTTATTCTTTATGCCGACCTTAATTATTTGAAACCTAACGGACTGGTTTTACGTAAATGGGTATCAGGACGGTACAAGCACGGGATGTTTAGCAAAGGATGGATGCCGCCGCACCCAACGTTTTATTGCCGGAGGGATCTATACAAACAGTTGGGCAATTACAGGCTGGATTTTGGTACCGCTGCCGACTATGAATTAATGGCACGGTTTATCCATCTGAAAAAAAGCCCTGTTTTTTACCTCGAAAGGGTAGTTATTAACATGAATACGGGCGGTGTTAGTAACAATAGCTATACAGGGAGGGCCAAAGTATTATTTTTGGACCTAAAGGCAATGTATAAAAACAGGGTAAAATACCCGTTGATAGCTTTAATATTAAAGCGTTTAAGAAAGATAAAGCAATTTTTTTAATTAGTAAAAAAATAAACATATTTGCGCTAATGCAACAATATACGTGCCCCCTCACAATATTTACATGGCAGAATATCTAAACTCATATTACGTATACTACATTTTAATAGTAGTGTTTTCGGTTCTGATAACGCTGCTGTGCATCCCGTCTATACTGCACGTAGCGCGTACCCGCCACTTGTATGATGATGTAGGCCACTTCCGCAAACAGCACGACCATGGTATCCCACGCTTAGGCGGCGTGGCCATATTTGCCAGCTTTACTGTTACGTTACTGTTATTTAGCATGGTTGATAAAAACCTGCCTGTTAGTTACTTGCTTACTTCAAGCATAGTTTTGTTTGCCATGGGGCTGAAAGATGACCTATCGGGCGTAAACTCGAGTACTAAATTTTTGATACAGTTTTTTGTTGCTGCCATATTGGTGCTACTTGGCGATATACGCTTTACCAGCATGTATGGCATATTGGGGGTTTATGAAATAAGCTACGTGGTAAGCGCAATAATATCCATACTGTTTATTATGCTTATTGTAAACGCCTTTAACCTGATAGATGGTATTGACGGCTTGGCAGGCGCTACTTGTATTGTAGTGAACGGTACTTTCACCGCCCTCTTTATCTACATGAAGCACTATGAGTTGGCTGCTATATCGTTGGCCATTATTGGGGCAGTAATTGGCTTTTTGCGCTTTAACCTTACACCCGCCAAAATATTTATGGGCGATACAGGTTCGCTGCTTATAGGCTTGATATCCGCTATTATGGCGGTAAAATTTATCGAAGAAAATAAGTTTGTTGCCGGGCATACTTCGCCGGCCGTTTTTTCGGCACCTGCATTGGGCTTCGCCATACTTATAGGACCAATATTTGATACTTTGAGGGTATTTGTATTGCGCATCATCAATGGCGTATCGCCTTTCACGGCAGACCGTAACCACATACACCACCGCGTTTTGCGCCTGGGCTTTAACCATATGCAAACCACACTAATACTGGTAGGCATTAATATTATTACCATTATTATGGTACTAATGTTTAGCGAGCTGGGCAACCTTGCGCTGATGGGGCTTATCCTGATTAATTCGCTGGTATTTAACTGGGGGATTACTATTTGCCTGCGCACCAAAGAGCGCGAAGGTTTTGCCATTGGCCACCTGTTTGCATAATATTACTTTAGGCAAATTTTAGCCACTTATATTTTATTTAGTTTTGCACCCTTAATTTCTGTAATTATGAGGATAGCAATAAACGGTTTCGGGCGCATTGGGCGTATATTTTTACGAGCCATACTCCTGAAAGATAATATAGAAGTTGTTGCCATAAACGACCTTGCCGACACTCCCACGCTCGCCCATCTTTTTAAATACGATTCGGTACACCGTGGCTTTAAGGGTACGGTTGAAGCTGCTGCTGATGGTATTATAGTTAACGGAAAGCTTATAAAAACTTTTCAGGAGAAAAGCCCGGAGGCGCTTCCCTGGTCTGAATTGGATATTGATCTGGTTATAGAGTCAACCGGTAAGTTTGTATCTGCCGAAGGCGCTGGTAAACACCTTGCAGCGGGCGCAAAACAGGTTATTATTTCGGCACCACCGGCGGGTAAAAGCGTACCGACGGTGGTTTTAGGGGTGAACGACGGAGATGTGGACCTGAGCTCGACTATATTATCCAACGCATCGTGCACTACCAACAACGTAGCCGCAATGGTGAAAATATTGGATGATAACTGGGGGATTGCCGATGGCTACATCACTACCGTACACTCCATGACGGGCGACCAAAACCTGCACGATGCACCCCATAAAGATTTGCGCAGAGCAAGGGCTGCGTCAGCATCTATTATACCCACAACAACAGGTGCTGCAAAGGCCATCACCAGCATATTCCCGCATTTAGATGGTAAACTGGGCGGGGCAGGCATACGCGTGCCGGTGCTTAACGGTTCGCTTACCGATTTTACCTGCAGCCTTAAAACCATACCTACCGTTGCCGAAATTAATGCCGCCTTTAAAGCAGCTGCCGATGGCCCAATGAAAACTGTGCTGGAATATACCGAAGATCCCATAGTGTCTAACGATATACTTGATAACCCGCACAGCTGCATTTTTGATGCGCAACTAACCTCGGTAGTAGGCGGGTTGGTAAAAGTAGTAGGCTGGTACGATAACGAAATGGGCTACAGCAGCCGCCTGGCCGATTTGGTTGAACGCATAAGCCAATTAAATTAATGATAAAGTTTATTACTGCCGATGATGTGCTGCCGCTGCGCAATGAAGTGTTGAGAGAAGGGAGGCTTACGCTCGATGAATGCCGTTTCCCGAATGATAATGCCGAAGATGCATTCCACTTGGGCTATTATGTAGGTGATGAACTGGCATGCATAGCGTCTTTTCATCCGCAGGGTTATAAAGAATACCAGGGTAAGGCTTACCAGTTACGCGGTATGGCCACAGGCGCGGAGCATAGGGGGAAGGGGATAGGGAATATGCTGGTTAACTTTGCTATAACGTACCTGCGCGGGCAAAAGGCAAATTACCTATGGTGTAATGCCCGCAAGGTAGCTGTGCAGTTTTACATGGGTACAGGCTTCGAAGTGATATCGCCTGTGTTTGATGTGCCCGGTATAGGGCCGCATTATGTGATGTATGTTAAAATACAGTGAATTTTTCAGCAAAATTGCACACCTTTTTAACTTTTGCGTTGGCATTTATAATAAAAATGTTCAATTTGCGCCCCGTTCATTAATCATACATTTAATTTATGAAAACAGTAGACCAGATTACCTTCAACGGTAAAAAAGCCCTTGTCCGTGTAGATTTTAACGTACCATTGGATAAAGACTATAATATTACCGATGATAACCGGATGACCGCCGCCTTACCAACCATTAAAAAGATATTGAAAGATGGTGGCGCCGTGATATTGATGTCGCACCTGGGCAGGCCAAAGAACGGGCCTACCGAAGAATTTTCGCTGAAACACATCGTGTCGCATCTGTCGGATCTGCTGGGCCAGCAAGTGCAGTTTGCTGATGATTGCATTGGCGAGCAAGCTGTTGAAAAAGCGAAAGCTTTGGATAAAGGCGAAGTGTTATTGTTAGAGAACTTACGTTTTTACAAGGAAGAAGAAAAAGGTAACGTTGAGTTTGCCGAAAAACTTTCTAAACTGGGCGATGTGTACGTGAACGATGCTTTTGGTACGGCTCACCGCGCACACGCTTCTACTGCTATAATTGCACAGTTTTTCCCCGATGCAAAATACTTTGGCTACCTGATGGCTGCCGAGTTAACCAATGCAGAAAAAATATTGAACAACGCACCAAAACCATTCACTGCTATTATGGGTGGCTCTAAGGTGTCTGATAAAATTTTGCTGATAGAAAAACTGCTGGATAAGGTTGATAATCTGATCATTGGTGGTGGTATGGCCTACACATTTGCAAAAGCAGATGGTGGCAACATTGGTACTTCATTGGTTGAGGCCGATAAACTGGACTTAGCTCTTAACCTGCGCCAAAAAGCGAAAGAAAAAGGTGTAAACCTGCTTTTGCCGGTTGATAACGTTATTGCCGACAAGTTTGGTAACGACGCTAATACCGATGTAGCCAAAACCGGCGAGATACCTGATAACTGGATGGGCTTAGATATCGGCCCTGAAACTGTGAAGCTATTCAGCGAGGTAGTAGAAAACTCTAAAACCATTTTGTGGAATGGCCCGATGGGTGTTTTCGAGATGGAGAAATTCCTGATAGGTACCAAAGCTATTGCCGAGGCTGTTGCCAAAGCAACTGATAACGGTGCTTTCTCGCTCATCGGTGGTGGCGATTCAGCCGCAGCTGTTGCGAAATTTGATATGGTTGACGATGTGAGCTATGTATCAACCGGTGGCGGCGCTTTGCTGGAGTACATGGAAGGCAAAGAGTTACCGGGCGTAAAAGCTATAAACGAGTAATAAATTTTCACAATCATAAAACAGGGTGATCATGCAAATGGTTGCCCTTTTTTGTTTAACCGTATATACAAGATCATGATGAATAAGCAATTTGTTGTATGCCTGTTGTCTATTGTGTTTGCAACTACAGCCTGCAAGCATGCAAAAAAGGAAGAAGCCGGCAGCATAAAAACTGTTATGTTAGATACGGATGATGCAAAATTTTTGGCATTTAAAGATACAGCCCAGGCACATATTGGCCAGTTTATTGATAGCCTTAAGCCACATGCCCTCGATAGTAATTATCGTTTCCTGGTAAAATCAGATTTTGTGGAAGGCAAGAAGCATGAGCATATGTGGAGTGTTGTATATAAGTATAACGATAGTACTTTTACCGGAATATTTGCTGACTCGGCATTGGACCTGCATAATATACAACCCGGTGCCCCGGTTTTAATAAAGCAAGGCGAGGTAGAAGACTGGGCCATATACGATTACAAGCGCAATACCGACCTGGGAAATTTTTCGGATAAGTATTTAAAGAGCAAAAAGAAAAGCCAATAAACCATGACGATTAAAACCATTTTATCAGAAGAAGATTATCTGGCCTACCTGCTTTACTCTTTCTCAAAAAATAAGCAAAGTCGCGCCAACCGCCGCCGCTCGTGGCTGGTTATATCGGGCATGTTTTTCGTTATAGGTTACATGTTCTATGGCTCCAATAACTTTTACAGTTATTACTTTTTCGGCGCGGGTGTTATTAGCCTGATATTTTACCCTTTATACCAGCGCTATCATTATAAAAAGCATTACCGCAAATTTGTGCAGGATAAGTTAGGCTACCGAATAGGGAAAGAGGGTACTATCAATTTCGGTCCGGAAGTGATAGCTACCGAAGATGTTACCGGCGAGAGTAAAATAAACACAAGCGAGGTTGCTGAGATCATAGAAATTTCTACACATTACTTTGTTAAGCTAAACAGCGGCGATGGGTTGGTAATACCGAAAACGGCGACAGGTAACCCCAATTTTCTTGATGAGCTTTTAACGGTGCTGGATAACCCCAATATCAAGATCAACCGCGAATTGGATTGGCAATGGAAGTAAACAATATTCTCATCCGCAACTATCGCTCTGCCGACCATGATGCTTTGGCGCAAATTTACATCGATAGCCGCAGCAAAACATTCTATTGGCTGAACACCTGGGAGTATACCCTCGACGAATTCGACACCGATACCCATGGCGAAAAAATATGGCTTGCCGAACTCGATGGGGCGATAGCAGGCTTTATTGCTATTTGGGAGCCTGATAACTTTGTGCATCATCTTTATGTAGATTCGCAATACGTTGGCAAAGGAGTTGGGAAAGCGCTTTTAACATCCGCCATGGCAAATTACTCTGACCCTTTGAAATTGAAATGCCTTGTGAAGAATCAAAATGCACACGCGTTTTACCTTTCGCGGGGTTGGGTGGTTACCGGCGAAGGTGTAGATACCAACGGCACTTATTGGGAAATGGCGAGCCGATAAGCAAATTTGCCGGGCATATTGCTTAGCTTTATTGGCGTGCTCTCGGCACTAATTATAAACTTAGGCATGGTTAACATCAATACTAAAGGCAAGGCGGCTCATACTTATGATGCTATTGTAATAGGCTCGGGCATTAGTGGCGGCTGGGCTGCTAAAGAACTTTGCGAACGCGGGTTGAAAACACTGGTTTTAGAACGCGGGCGCGATGTGCAGCATTTAAAAGATTATCCCACCGCCACAAAAAATCCCTGGGATTTTCCGCATCATAATCAACTTACGCTCGAAAGTAAAAGCCAAAACCCTATTGCCGACAGGTGCTATGCCTTTAGCGAAGCCACCCAACATTTTTTTGTGAAGGATGCCGAGCACCCTTACGAGCAAAAGAAACCCTTCGATTGGATACGCGGTTACCAGGTGGGTGGTAAATCGTTGCTTTGGGCAAGGCAAACCCAACGCTGGAGTAAATACGATTTTGAAGGCCCTGCCCGCGACGGTTTTGCGGTAGACTGGCCCATCAGCTATGATGATATTGCACCATGGTATAGCCATGTAGAACGTTTCGCGGGCATATCCGGTAATCATGATGGCTTAGATACCCTGCCCGACGGCGAGTTTTTGCCGCCATGGGAAATGAATGTAGTGGAGAAAACGATGCAGAGGCGTATAATGGCGGCTTACAAAGACAGGAACGTTATCATAGGCCGTTGCGCGCACCTCACCAAACCTAACGATATTCATTTGCAGCAGGGCAGGGGACAATGCCAGGCGCGCAGCCTTTGCGATAGGGGATGCCCGTTCGGCGGCTACTTCAGTTCCAATTCATCCACTCTGCCATGGGCGGCAAAAACGGGTAATTTAACTTTGAGGCCCTTTTCGGTAGTACATTCTATTATTTATGACGAGGCGGCGGGTAAGGCTACAGGCGTTAGGGTGATAGATGCACAAACGCACGAAGCCACCGAGTTTTATGCCAACATCATTTTTGTGAACGCAGCTACCCTCAATACCAACCTGATCTTGCTCAACTCTACATCAAACCGTTTCCCAAATGGTTTAGGGAATGATAGTGGCTTGTTGGGTAAATACATAGCATTCCATAATTACCGTGGCTCGTTAACCGCTACTATGGATGGTTACGAAGACGCCTACTATTACGGGCGCAGGCCAACAGCGGTAATGATGCCCAACTTCCGTAACGTGCACAAACAGGAAACCGATTTCCTGCGTGGCTACATGACTTTTTATACAGCCACCCGCGCCGGCTGGGGCCACCAAACCGATGGCGAACAATTAGGCGGTGCGTTTAAGGATAAGATAGCCGAACCCGGTAACTGGGGTGTATACATGATGATGCAGGGCGAAACCATACCAAAAGCTGAAAACCATGTAGCATTAGACCTGGCTAAAAAGGATGAATGGGGCATACCCTTATTATCGGTTGATGTAAGTTATGATGATAACGATATAAAAGTAATGAAGGATTTCTTGCAGCAAGGTGCCGAAATGTTGGATGCTGCCGGTTGTAAAAACATCAGTACTAATGATAGCAAACAAGCGCCCGGTCTGGATATCCACGAAGTTGGCGGCGCGCGCATGGGGCACGATGCTAAAACATCGCTGCTTAATAAATACAACCAATTACACGCCTGCAAAAATGTTTATGTAACTGATGGTGCGTGTATGACCTCAACGGGAACGCAAAACCCTTCGCTCACTTTTATGGCTTTAACTGCAAGGGCGGCAGCACATGCGGTTGAGGAATTGAAGACGGGGGATTTGTAGTTTTTGCTTGAATAATTGTAACTTTATAAAAAAGCTGAGCATGCCTGAGGTAACTATAACATATAAAAAGCCCGAGACTTTAAAAATCTTAAAAGGGCTGGCTAAATATTTTGATTTTAAGATAAATGTAAGATCAAAAGAAAGTACTCTACTGGATGATATATTGGTGCCGGCAGATAAAAGCGCAGACATATCTGAACTACGGAGTGTTTTTACCGGTAAAGATATTGACGCAAAGAAATTAAGGGAACAACTGTGGCAACGCAAAAAATAATTTGCGACACCGACGTTATGATCGATTATTTAGATGTGAGAAATAGTCGGCATTCTTCAACTAAACAAATTATTGAAGATGAAATTGGTATAGATAATATACTTGTTTCCGCAATAACAAAAATCGAACTCATCGCAGGTGCTGTTAATAAGTCTGATTTACGTTCTGTTAACAAGAATATTAAACTATTTGGTTTGTTATTGATTAAAACAGAGATAAGCGAGCTTGCAATAAGTTGTATCGAAACCTATAATTTAAGTCATGGTCTTGCTCTGCCCGATGCTTTTATAGCAGCAACATCATTATATACGCAAATACCGCTATTTACTTACAATGTGAAAGACTATAAGTTTATTAACGGTTTGAAGTTGTATCAACCTACCATTATTTAAATCCCCGGCCATCGTAACATATTTATATCAGCCGCCATGTTTTGGGGGCTTTTTTCTTTTTATCTGTACTTTAGCTTTATCAATCATCCCAAAAATGAAAAAGGCTCTTCTTTTCGCTTTCTGCTTTATTCTTTCGGCTTGCAGCTCATTCGCTCAAAACGATGCTGCCTATGTGAAAGATAATTATACCAAGTATGAGTATGAGATACCCATGCGCGATGGTAAAAAACTCTTCACATCGGTTTATGTACCCAAAGACCAAAGCAAGAAGTACCCCTTCATGATGGACCGCACCTGCTACAGCGTTGCGCCTTATGGGGTTGATAAATACAAAGGCAGCCTTGGCCCCTCCCCGCAATATTTGAAGGATGGCTACATTTTTGTTTACCAGGACGTGCGCGGCCGCTGGATGAGCGAAGGCATTTACGAAGAGATGACGCCCGAAAAAGAGGTGCACAAAACCAATAACGACGTTGATGAAGGTACTGATACCTATGACACTATAGACTGGCTGCTGAA
Source organism: Mucilaginibacter pedocola (assembly GCF_002013915.1). Taxonomy (GTDB): domain Bacteria; phylum Bacteroidota; class Bacteroidia; order Sphingobacteriales; family Sphingobacteriaceae; genus Mucilaginibacter; species Mucilaginibacter pedocola. Next base: position 175,849 of record NZ_MBTF01000034.1, on the reverse strand, counting down.
GAACATCCCAAATAATAACGGTAAGGTAGGTGTGTGGGGCATATCGTACCCCGGCTTTTACACCACTACCGCTTTGCTGAGCCGCCACCCCGCATTGGTTGCTGCATCGCCGCAGGCACCAATTGCCGATCTGTGGCGCGATGATGCCTTCCACAATGGCGCTTTCTTTTTAGTGGCCAACTTTGGTTTCTATCCGGGCTTTACCAACCGCCAGGATGATAAACCTACCCAACGCCGCGGTGGCCGCTTTGACCCCGGTACTAATGATGGGTATAAGTTCTTTTTGGATATGGGTTCGATGAAGAACACTAACGATAAGTATTTTAAAGATACCATTCGCCTGTGGAACGAAATGATGGACCACCCTAATTACGACCAGCATTGGAAAGACCGTAACGTATTGCTGCACCTGCACGATATTAAAACCGCCGTATTAGTAACCGGCGGCTGGTACGATGCCGAGGACTTATATGGTGCTATAAACACCTATAAAGTATTAGCCCAAAAGAACCCAGCAACGCCCATTTACTTTGCCATGGGCCCATGGGTACACGGCGGCTGGGCACGTGGCAACGGCGACCACCTGGGCGATGTGAGTTTTGGCGGCCCCACCGGCCCCTACTACCGCGAGAAACTCGAGTTCGCTTTCTTCAGCCATTACCTGAAAGGTACGCCGCTGGATATGCCGAAGGTATCAACCTTCCAAACCGGCGTGAATGAATGGAAAAACTTTAACACCTGGCCACCAAAAGAAGCGGAGGAGAAGAACCTTTACTTGCTGCCCGGCGGTAAACTATCGTTCAGCGCGCCAACCAATACCAAAGACGATTACAAAGAATGGGTATCTGACCCAATGAACCCTGTGCCCTTTATTGATGGTATCGACTTCGATATGAAGCGCGAATACATGACCGCCGACCAGCGCTTTGCCGAAAAACGCCCCGATGTACTCACCTACAAAACCGAGGTGTTGGATAAAGATGTAACCATTGCCGGCAACATTTGGGCCAACCTGAAATTCAGCACCACCGGTACCGATGCCGATCTGATAGTTAAAGTTTTGGATGTATACCCCGATGCTGCTGCCAACAACCAGTTCACAGGTAAGGATGTAAAGATGGCCGGCTACGAACAAATGGTACGTAGTGAGCCTATCCGCGGTAAATACCGTAATAGCTTTGAGAAACCCGAGCCGTTTACGCCCGGTAAAGTAACCCCCGTGAACTTCGAACTACAGGACGTTTTGCACACCTTTAAAAAAGGCCACCGCATTATGATACAGGTACAAAGCACCTGGTTCCCGCTGATAGACCGAAACACGCAGCAGTTTCAGGATATTATGAAAGCCAAGGATACCGACTTTAAAAAACAAACACACCGTTTGTATAGCTCCAAAGCGCAGCCGAGCTTTTTGAAGGTGAGGGTGATGTAGTATGAAGAATATCCTGTTACTTTTAATTGTTTTATATGCTCCGGCCGCCTTATGCCAGCATCGGAAAGTGAAAAACGACACTTTGTACAAATCCGTCCATCTCGAAAAAGGTGACAGGACTTTTTTAGCGCTAAAAGATACAGCACAAAAACATTTGCCTCAATTCATCAATGCAGTTAAGAAGTTTGGGCATGATAAAAAATATCGCCTGGTGGTAAAGTCCGATTTTGTGGAAAATGGTGAACATGAACACATGTGGTCGCAGATATACGACTATGAAAAAGGTACACTTAAAGGCATATTTATTGATTCGCCTTTCGAACTGAAAAACATCAAAACAGGTCAAAGGTTAAGCATTAAAGCAACTGGGGTAGAAGATTGGGCTATTTATAATTCGAAAGGTGAATTACTGGGCGGTTCATTTTCCACCAAGTACCTGGAAAGTAAACAGCAGTAAATTGGTGCCGATGGCCATCACTGGAGGTAGGACTTAAAATAGGCCACCGGGAAATGCAAACCAGGAAGTTGATATATAACTTTATTTATATTGCGGTACTCAATCCGCTTATTCATGATCCCCGATTCGCAACGGCTAGCTTATATTGAAGCACTGCGTGGTATAGCCATTTTAATGGTGATACTGCATCACTCGCACCCTTATTTTGCTTCGATAAGCAATTATCACCTGCCCGCCGCTGTTGAAGAAATATTATGGAACGGCGATAAAGGCGTAACGCTCTTTTTCCTGATGAGTGCCTTTACATTATGCTTGTCGCTAAACAGCAAATCAAAAAAAGAACACAAGCCGGTTCGCAATTATTTTATCCGCCGGGTTTTCAGGATAGCGCCGCTTTATATGATTATAATAGGTGTTGTTTTGCTTATCGGTATAAATACGCCGTCGCTTTCGTCGGTTTTGGCCAATTTGTTTTTTGTGCATGGGCTCAATGCTAATTGGATGAACTCTACCGTGCCGGGCGGCTGGTCGGTAGGGGTGGAGGTGTTGTTTTACCTTATATTCCCGGTGTTGTTTTTCAGGTTGAAGAATTTGCCTGCTGCCATAAACATTACATTGGCAGCCCTGGTATTGGCAAAGATTGTGACGGCGGTTATGTCGAGGTATCCGCTCACGGGCGATAGCATAACCTGGGGCGTTTACGTTTACGAGAACATCTTTTCCCAACTGCCCGTGTTTCTCATCGGAGTGTGTTTGTTTCAGTTAAAGCATACTCCGGTCGGGCAACAGGAGAGGGACTCATTAGTAAGATGCTGCTACTATTTATCGGCATTTATACTTATCCATCTTTTGGGCGGAAACTTGTTTAAGCCGCATTACTTATTTGCCATTGCTTTCGCCATTGCCGCCTATGCTTTATCTGAACGGCCGGTAAAGCTGCTGGTAAACCCCATAACCCTGTGGATAGGGCGCATTAGCTACAGCCTTTACCTTATCCATTTGCTGGTGAATAACTTGCTGGTAAAATACCACCTGAATGTTTTCAGTAGTAATTCGCTGGCAGATGTGGGTATTAGGTTCTGCGTAGTATTGGGAATAAGCGCACCGGTTGCTTATATCACTTACAGGCTGATAGAGTTGCCTTTCCAGGAAATGGGGAAGCGCATTATCGCCCGTTTAGAGCATAAATAACAACCTAAGCTGTGGTGGCGTTTTCATTGCTTTTATAATTCATAAACCGATGCCGACAAGTCGTAAACCGCTTGTGACTCATCGTAGCTTTTTACCTTTACAGGAGGAACATCAATTTTGATCTTGCCGTTTGTCACGGTAACCTGCACGTTTACGGGTTCGCCAATATATTGGCAGGAGTTGGTATCTCTTGTATTTACTACTAAATTCATTTCGTCGTCGCCCAAAGGCGTCAGGTCATGGTAGATAAGCCTATAGGTGCCGCTGGCTGTTGGCAGGGTTTTAAAGGTAAAATCTATCACTGCGGAGTTACCAATGTATGATTCCTGAAAAACAATAGATGTTTCGGGTTCTCCGGGTGTCCCGGTCCGGTTGGTCCCGGTTACGGTGTGTTTGATATTGTTGAGTAACCAAACGTTATCAGAGTTGTCTTTGGGCCCTACGGCCGCGCCTTTTTTACAACCGCCAACTGTAGTTAAAGCAAGCAGCGCAATAGCAAAAATTAGTTTAGGTTTTAAGGTTGGCATTATTAAATGGTATCTTGTGCTAATATAAACCAATTTGCCAGTTCGGTATAACCTTTTATGATACAGCAAGCTACCAATCTCCAACTCAATGCCATCCAACATATCGGCATACCGGTAACTAATATTACCGCCTCGCAAGCCTTTTACGAGCGGCTTGGTTTTGTCAATGTAATGCAGGCCGGTTTCGGCGCAGAAGGCCAACGCGGCACCTGCGTAATGATGAAGCGCGATGCCATGATAATAGAACTTTACCAACTTCCCGAAGCCGAGCTGGCCGAAATACGCACCCGCAGCAACGGGCATATCGACCATGTGGCCTTTGACGTTCCGGATATTGATGCCACTTACGCCATCGTTAAACAGGCGGGCTTCAACATCATCGAACCCGAACCTGTTTTCCTGCAGTTTTGGGAGCGTGGTTGCAAATACTTCAACATAACCGGTCCGGATGGAGAGCGGCTGGAATTTAACCAGGTGCTGTAAAAACTGCTAAAAATTATTAAAGAAAAATTTGCTTGCAATACCGCAATTGCTATGTTTGCATAGTATTTATTGTTTATGCGTTCGGCCTTATTTAAATATTTATTGGTGTTTGTTTGCCTGTTTTCGGTATTGGAACGTGCAGGCATTGTTAATGCGCTGGTAACCGCTATGGCCGCTAAACATCAACAACAGTATCCCGCACCTGCCGATGGCGAGGACGACGATGCCCGCCCCAACGAAACCAAAGAAGTAGAGCTGAAAGAGTATTGGGCCATTACCGGCAGCCAGTATATATTGCCTGTGCTTAGTGTGGGTAGTTCATCGTGGCATCATCCGCACCAGTGCGGCCATCACCTGGGGTGGATACCCCCTGTGCCCACGCCACCGCCCAACCACGTTTAAATTTTATCGGTCTTTTATTAATGTACCTGCTGTAACCGGCGGGCTGTAATTCTTATACTTAAAATTTAAATCATGAACACTCGTCATATATCATTATCGGCCGTATTAGGCCTTGTATCTTTATTCGCTATCAACTCATCGGCACAAGCACAACAAACAAAGCATAGCACGGCGCTTACTACCAATGTAGCACCAGTTACCAATGCTTTGAGTTATATAAAGCAGCTAAAGCCTGTTACCTATGAGTATAACCGGGTGGGGCATAACCAGCTTAATTTGCCTGCCGGGAAACAGCTTGGCTTTATAGCCGAAGACCTGAAACCCGTAGTACCGACGGCAGTAAGCGAAAAGAACTACTGGTTTACGGCCGGCAAAAACAACCCGCAAGCCATAACCACCCTGCACGCCGACCTGGAAAAACTGGTGCCACTATTGGTAGGCGCCGTTAAAGAACAACAGGCCGAAATAGAAAAACTGCGGCAGGAACTTGCCGAGCTAAAAGCAAGTAAATAAGCTTACCCGAAAAAGTGCAGTGCCATATCGGTGCTGCATTTTTGCTTTTAGTGTATCGGGTTTTCACTATGCTGGTGTATCATTTGGGTCGTTGATCGCGTAATGCTTATAAATACTAACAATATGCTTAAGAAGATAACTTTTTTACTTTGTTTAACCACTACAGGCTTTACTGCCTGCACCAATAAAAAGAATAGCTGCGATGCGTCACAGATGTGTACCGAAGAGTTTCGCTCCATAAGTGTAAGGTTTCAGGATAAAGCCGGTAGTACGGTTGCCGTGAAGGATATTGTGGTAACAAACCTGCGTACCAATACTGCAATAGTTGCAAAAGGTGTTATCGACCCCGGTTTCTCACCTGATCTGCACACCATTGCTACTGATAGTAACAAAAGCGATTTTTCTGCCGAGGGCGATAATGTGAAAGTTACAGCCACCAGCGTTGCTGATAGTAAAACAGCTACCGCTACCTTGAAAATATCCGGCGGTTGCAATTGCCATATCAGCAAGTTGTCGGGCCCCGAAATAATTGTTTTCGAATAAGTTTGGCCACACGCCAACAATTATTCCGTTTTGGTGTTAGGGGTTTAAAAGCCGATACTTATTATGACGCAACGCACCTTTACCAAAATACTTGCCATTGTATTAATTGCCGGCGGGTTTACAGCCTGCAGCAAAAAAATGAAAACCACGGGCTGCCCCACGGGACAAATATGCACTATGGAGTTTGCCGCGTTAACCGTAAGCTTTGTTGATAAGGCGGGCGCTCCTGTAAACGTAAAAGATGTAAAAGTGGTGAACCTGCGTACCAACACAGCAGTACTGGCCAATGGCATGGGCAGTAAAACCAGTCAGGACGGTAAGTATGTTTTCGTTACCGATGGCAACAAAAAGCAACTATCTACCGAGGGGGACGATATTAAAATAACAGCTACCAATGCTGCTACCAATAAAATGGTAAGCGCCATTATTAAGGTATCGGGTGGTTGTAATTGCCACGTGGCCAAAGTGTCGGGCGAGGACACTATTGTGTTCGAATAGGGGACTAAAATGGCGCGCAGCGGGTTTCGGGTTTCGCTTTTGAGAAGTTTTTTGGGGAAACAAGTGCGTACCGTTTAAAATGGACAGCTGGCTCTAATTAACTACTCTCATGCTATTGTGTAGAGCATCTAAAATGCTTAACCCCAAGCCTGCCAATCCGAATCTCTATCCTTCCGCCATATGCCTTCTCCAGTGGATAGCTGTAGCAAAGGTTTAAGCGTATCATCCATAGCCAGTAAAGTTGCTATTGATGCAACGCGCATATTTTCTTTTAGCATATTCGTTGGGTCCGTTGTAAACATCTCCCATTCGTCATCTTCCCAGCGGGTTAATTCTGTGATGGGTTCTCCAAAAAAGGTCTCCAAATTTGTTATTGCTGTCGATTTTTCTGACACAGGATAATTCCAATCTTTATTTAACCATTGCCAAACAGGTTCGGCCAAAGGATCAAATACTTGTGACATGTCGGGCACATCAAGTGTATGGTGTTCTTCGTCGGGGATAATTTGATAGGCTGGAATATCTTCTGCTTTATAATGATCAAAAACGCCTAACATAGTTATCTTGCTCCATGATCGGTCTACAACTCTCAATTTAAATGTTCCTAAAGAAGCTATAGACAATGCTATATCCGGCACACTTACCTGGTTTTTCAGTTCATCAAAGATCGATCCGATGATCAATTGCACATCATCTTTTAAATAAATAATGCCGCCGGCAAAGATCAATTCAAATCCAAACAATTCGTTCGAGCCAATAGTATACACATATCTGGGTACGGTACTGCCAATAACCTCCGTTGTATGATAACTGTATTTTTTGATGTTGGATCGAATTAAACCCAGAAACGTTTCTTTATCCATATGGGCTAATTACCTTACTCCAGTACCACCGTCTTGTTCTTATAAACAAACACCCTATCATCAAACACCAGTTTAAGCGCTTTGGCCAGTACGGCGGTTTCTATCTCTTTGCCGGCCTTTACCATATCCTGTACGGTGTGTGAGTGATTGGCCGGGATGATCTGCTGCGCTATAATAGGGCCTTCGTCCAATTGGTCGGTTACGTAGTGGGCTGTGGCGCCTATAAGCTTTACGCCGCGCTCGTAGGCCTGGCGGTAGGGGCTGGCACCTGCAAATGCCGGCAGGAAGGAATGGTGTATATTGATCACCTGTTTATTAAAGCGTCCTACAAAGTCGGCAGAGAGTATCTGCATAAATTTGGCCAGCACCAGGTAGTCGTAATCGTATTGCGCAATAATATCGCGCATGGCTTCTTCAAAGCCTTGCTTATCGCCTGCAAATGGGATGTAATAAAAAGGTATCTCGAAACGGTGGCAAATATTCTGCAGGTTATTGTGGTTGCCAATAACGCACTGCACGCTTGCGCCAAGGGTTTTAAAATAGTTGCGTACTAAAATGTCCGCCAGGCAATGGTACTCTTTGGTAACCAGTACAATTACCTTCTTTTCGGCCTCGGGGTTTACCTTTACAATAGCGCCATCGGGTAGTATCTCCTGTAAGGCTTGCTGCAGTTCCTCGGCATCTTCAGTTTTATCTATCTCTACACGCATAAAAAAAAGCTGTTCGCCTTTATCTACGTGTTCCTGCATCGATATAATGTTGCAGCGCTTTTGCGAAAGTAAGGTTGATATGGCTGCCACCAACCCTATACGGTCGGCGCATTGTATTACTATGATCATTTATAAAGTACTTAAATACTCAAATATCTGCTTCGGTTAAAGTTCCTCCCACATTTCTCCACTTGTGGTGTGTTTTTGGTTCGAAAGATAAAAAAGGCCGCTGTTTCACGGTGGTGCGGGCACTCTCCCACAATTCTCCACCGCGGCCGTGTTTTCCTTCAAATGCAAGCAAAACCCTGCTTGCATTCGGGCTTTTTCAAAATTCTCCCACTCTCTACCACCGAAGGCGTAAAATAGGATGTTTTTTGCAGAATGCTTCAAATTTTATGGCGAAAAGCATAAATGCCTGAACAAAAGTGATGGGGATGGTGCGGTCCCTGTCTGGGTGGAGGTAAGTGGCTGTTATTCGTGATAAAAAGACCTTGTTTTTAGTGCTGTTTGCGTGGTGCCGATGCGTTCACTTAGTGTCCACGATGCCCGTTTAAGTGTAAATTGCTAACAAGCTTAGTATTAGTACCTTAAAAGCTCAATTTTTGCCGAAAAAATTTAAATATAAAGCAAAAAATCCACGAAAAATGTTGAAAACTTTTTGGTGGTAAAAAGTGTTAAGAAGTGGAGAAAAGCGGTACTTTTACATTACAAAAAATGTTAGCCAATATAAATGTCCTATTTAACCGGTGAATATGAATGTAAACTCGATGCCAAAGGGCGGATGATGATCCCTGCTGGCCTCAAAAAGCAGCTTCCTGAAGCTGATGCTGAGGGCATTGTGATCAACCGTGGGCTCGAGAAATACCTTGTCATATACACCAAAAAAGAATGGGACAAAAAATTGGATGAACTAAGCAAACTTAACGAATTTGACAGGAATGCTGTTGCTTTTGTGAGATATTTTACTGCCGGCGCCACCACTTTGATACCGGATAGCGCAGGCAGGATAAATTTCCCGAAGAACTTAATGCAGCACGCGGGTATAACTACTGATGTGGTGCTTACCTGTATGTTAAATAAAATAGAGGTTTGGGATGCTGCAGCGCATAAAGCGATGATAGCTAACGAACCGGAAAATTTTGCCGAATTGGCCGAATTGGTAATGGGTAATAAAAAACGAGTGAATGAGTAACTACCACGTACCGGTAATGCTGCAGGAGTGCATAGAGGGTTTAGCCATTAAACCTAACGGCACTTATGTGGATGTAACTTTTGGCGGTGGCGGCCACTCGCGCGAAATATTAAAGCATTTGGATGGGGATGGCCAATTGCTGGCTTTTGACCAGGATGCCGATGCGCAGCAGAATAAGTTGGATGATGAGCGCTTTACATTCATCGACCAAAATTTCCGCTACCTCAAAAATTTTACGCGTTTGCATGGGGCTATCCCGGTTGATGGTATACTGGCCGATTTGGGTGTATCATCTCACCAGTTCGACGAGGCGGAGCGCGGTTTTTCTATCCGTTTTGATGCGGAACTGGATATGCGCATGAACCAGCAATCGGAGTTAAGCGCAAAGCAAGTAGTAAATAACTACAGCGAGGCCGACCTGCACCGGATTTTTGGTATGTATGGCGAGATACAAAACGCCAAATCGTTGGCCAATACTATTGTTACCGCCAGGTTGAATGGCCCGATAAATACAGTAGCCGACCTGAAGAATGCCATTAGCAATCGCATCCCGAAAGGGAAGGAGAATAAATACCTGGCGCAGGTTTTTCAGGCGCTGAGGATAGAGGTAAACCAGGAGCTGGAAACCTTGAAAGATTTCTTGACGCAATCGGCAGAGGTATTGGCTGTTGGCGGTAGGTTGGTGGTAATGAGCTACCACTCGCTGGAAGACAGGCTGGTGAAAAACTTCATAGCCAAAGGCAAATTTAGCGGTGAGGTGGAGAAGGATTTTTACGGTAATGACAACAAGCCTTTCGATAGCGTTAGCCGCGGGGCTATAACAGCATCGGAAGAGGAGATAAAGAATAATAACAGGGCACGCAGTGCAAAATTGAGGATAGCAGTAAAAAAATGAGTAACCGTTTCCGCAAAGAAATTCTGGAAGAAGAAGCTGAGCAAGAAGTTGTTGTGGAGAAAAAGCCTAAAGGCATCCCCGATAACTTCTTTACGCAGTTTTTACGTAACGGTGTGGTATCGGCTGATGATGTTACACGCGCGCTGCCCTTTGTGTTTTACATAGCCTTTTTGTGTATGGTATATATAGGCTTGCGCCACGTATCTGATAATACCATACGAGATATAGATAAGGTAGGTAAGCAGGTAAAAGAATTAAGCTGGGAATATAAAAGCAGTAAAGCCGAACTGGCTTATAAAAGTACATTAACCGAAGTGGCCAAACGCGCGGAGGCGGACTCGATAGGTATACACCAGTCGGAGCAGCCGCCGCAAAAAATTGTAGTGAAGGAGGGCGAACAGGAATGAGTTTAAGTATACGTACCAATATTTTGCTGAGGGTGTACCTCGCTTTCGGCCTTATTATACTGTTGGCTGTAGCGGTAGTGGTGCAGCTTTTTCGCGTACAATTAGTGCAGGGCGATCAGTGGAAAGCCATGGCGCGCGAAAACTCTACCCGTTACCGCACTATTGAGGCGGCAAGGGGCAATATATTTTCGGAAGATGGCAGCCTGCTGGCAACATCGGTACCGGAGTACGATCTGCACATGGACATGACCGCTGCGGGTATTGCCGATGATAAGGTATTTGACGAGAAGGTAGATTCGCTTTCCATGGCTATGGCGGCCTATTTTAAAGACAGACCCGCCCGCGAGTATGAGCGTATTTTCCGTGCAGCACGTAAAGAAAGGTCGCGTTACCAGCTGATACGCCGCAGGGTGGGTTACCGCGAACTGGCCGATATCCGCAAATTCCCGGTGTTTAACCTGGGTAAATACAAAGGCGGGTTGATCATCGAGCCGCAGAACAAACGTATTCGTCCTTTCAAATCGCTGGCTGCGCGTACAATCGGTTATAAAAACGAGAACGTATCAAACGGCGTGGGCCTTGAAGGTGCTTATACCAATTATATAAACGGCGAAAGTGGCAAACGTTTAGAGCAGCGCCTTGCCGGTGGCGTTTGGGTTCCTGTGAACGAGGAAGATGATATTGCCCCAAAACAGGGTGCGGATATTATATCTACCATTAATATCAACTTTCAGGATATTGCCCAAAGCGCTTTAGAGAAACAATTGATAAAAAGCGATGCCGACCACGGTACGGTTATTTTGATGGAGGTTGCAACCGGCGAGGTACGCGCTATTGCCAATTATACCCGTAAAGAGGATGGCACTTTCGAAGAGAAATTCAACTATGCTATTGCCGGTAACCAGGATCCGGGTTCAACCTTTAAAGTAGCATCGTACATGGCGCTGCTGGAAGATAAAATGGTTGATACCAGCACGCTGGTGAGTACCGAGGATTATAAAATACCGGGCAACAGCCACGTGATACGCGATTCGCACGGTAGCATTGGTACGGTATCGGTAAAACGCGCCTTCGAAACATCATCTAATGCGGCCGTAGCATCGCTGGTTAATAGGTATTATACTAACAATCAGGCAAAATTTACGAAACACCTGTACGATTGGAAGCTGAACGAGAAGTTTGGGCTGCAAATACCCGGCGAGGCGCAACCGGTGGTGAAAAACCCTAAAAACGCCAGCTGGAACAAAAAAATGACGCTGCCGCAGATGGCCTACGGTTACGAGATGCAGTTAACGCCGCTGAAGATGTTGTCGTTTTATAATGCCATTGCCAACAACGGCAAATACGTAACGCCGCTTTTTGTAAAAGAGATACGCAGGCTGGGCAACACGGTAGAGCGTTTTGAGACCCGCACCATCAACCAGAAAATATGCTCAGACGCAACGATGAAAAAGATGCACGAGATGCTGGAAGGTGTTGTGAGCGAGGGTACTGCTAAAAGCAACGTAAAGAGCGAGATGTTCAACATAGCCGGCAAAACCGGTACTGCACAAGTGGCAGATGGCCGCAAAGGGTATAAAGGCAAAAAGCAATATCAATCGTCGTTTTGCGGATACTTCCCGGCAGAGCATCCTAAGTATTCGCTCATAGTGGTTATTAACGACCCTAAGAACGGTTACTACGCAGCATCAACAGCCGGCCCAGCCTTTAAAGAAATATGCGAAAAGGTGTATGCCAGCAGCATGGATATAGAGCATCAGCCGGTGCGCTATGTAGGTAATACCACTTTGCCGCAAACCAAACACGGCGATACTAAAGCGCTTAAACAGGTGTACAGGCAGTTGGGTGTAAAGCCGCTGTATGCTTCGTTAAATGCGGCATCTAACGGAGTTGATACCAGCAATGGCATCCCTTTCGAAGAAAATAAAGTAAAAACGGGTACAGTGCCAAACGTTACCGGCATGGGCCTTAGCGATGCGCTTTATCTGTTGGGTAACGCGGGTTATAAAGTAAAAGTAAGTGGGAGTGGAACGGTGAACAGCCAGTCGGTTACCGGCGGCAGCCAAATTCCAAGGGGATCTAAAATAACCATAGAACTGCAATGAGATACTTGAGTGACATACTGGAAGGCGTAGCATTCACCGAACTGCAGGGCAGCGCCGATGTGGAGATATCTGCCGTAGTGTTCGATTCGCGCAAGGTAGTACCGGGCTGTTTATTTGTGGCCGTAAAAGGTACCGCGGTTGACGGGCACGACTACATTGACCAGGCTATTAAAGATGGTGCCATTGCAGTTGTATGCGAAGACCTGCCGGCACACACTGCAACCGAGACTGACTTTTTAATGGTGCAAAACTCTGCGAAAGCATTGGGTACGCTTGCCGCAAACTTCTACGAGAATCCATCGAGCAATTTAAAGCTGGTTGGTGTAACAGGTACAAACGGCAAAACAACCATTGCTACGCTGTTATATAAACTGTTCAGGGATTTGGGTTATAAATGCGGTTTGCTATCTACTGTAGAGAACCAGGTGAACGGCCGCATCATCCCGAGCACACATACCACACCCGACCCGGTTGCGCTGAATGAACTGCTGGCCAGCATGGTTGATGAGGGTTGTGATTACTGCTTTATGGAAGTAAGCTCGCATGCGGTTTCGCAATATAGGATAGAGGGTTTGAAGTTTTCGGGGGCGATATTCTCTAACCTGACGCACGACCACCTCGACTACCATAAAACCTTTGATAGCTACCGCGATGCTAAAAAGGCATTTTTTGATGGCTTGCCAAAAAGCGCATTTGCTCTCACCAATGCCGACGATAAAAACGGCAGCGTAATGCTGCAGAACACCGCGGCGCACCGCAAATCGTACGCGCTGAAAAGCATGGCCGATTACCGTGCACGTATCATCGAGAACCAGTTTGGCGGTTTGTTGCTGAATATTGATAACGAGGAAGTGTGGTTTAAACTGGTAGGCACCTTTAATGCTTACAACCTGCTGGCGGTTTATGCTGCTGCCATGTTGCTGGAGCAGGATAAAGGCAAAGTACTGGTGAGCCTAAGCAAGCTAACCGGAGCCGAAGGCCGCTTTGAATATATAGTAGCACCAAACAAGGTGATAGGTATCGTTGATTATGCCCACACGCCCGATGCAGTGCAGAACGTGCTGAGTACTATACATGATATCCGTAAGGGGAAAGAGAAGGTAATAACCGTGATAGGCTGCGGCGGCGACAGGGATAAAACCAAACGCCCTGTAATGGCAAAAGTAGCCAGCGAGTGGAGCGATAAGGTGATCATAACATCCGACAATCCGCGTACCGAGGACCCTGCCCAGATCATTAAAGATATGGAGGCAGGTATCGACCCGGCCTTTAAACGCCACACGGTAAGTATTGTAGATCGCCGCGAAGCCATCAAAACCGCCTGCATGCTGGCCCAGCCCGGAGATATCATCCTGCTGGCAGGCAAAGGCCACGAAAAGTACCAGGACATCAACGGAGTGAAAAACCATTTCGATGATATGGAAGAATTGGAGAATCAGTTCAAAGACATGAATTGATTTGAAAATTTGATGATTTGAGAATTTGAAAATAAAAGAGGTAATAGTTTAGATAAAAAATAATCGGTGAGATCGGAGTAGATCGGTGTGATCGGTGAAAAATAAAAGAGCCAATGTTATACTATTTATTTACCTACTTATACAAAAATTACAGCATCCCAGGTGCCGGTGTGTTTCAGTACATTACCTTCCGTATGGCGATGGCGGTAATTGTATCGTTGCTGGTTACAACGGTGTATGGCCGCAGGCTGATCGATTACCTGCGCTTTAAACAGGTGGGCGAAACGGTGCGTAACCTCGGGCTGGAAGGGCAGATGCAAAAATCGGGTACGCCTACTATGGGGGGTATCATCATTTTAGCGGGGATACTTATCCCGACTTTGCTTTTTGCGAGGCTGGAGAATATCTACATCATCATGATGCTGGTAACTACAGTATGGTTGGGCGGGATAGGCTTTTTAGACGATTACATTAAGGTATTTAAAAAGAACAAAGAGGGGCTTGCGGGCCGCTTTAAAATAACCGGGCAGGTGGGTTTGGCCATATTCATTGGCTGGACCATGTATTTCCACAGCAGCATATTAATGCGCCAGGAAGTGCAGTTGCCGGTTAAGTACGATGTGCCTGTAGATTACCACGTGCGTAGCGGTAAGCAGGTTTATACCCAGGATATCAAATCGACCAAAACTACTATGCCGTTCTATAAGAACAACGAGTTCGATTATGGCAAGGTGTTAAAGTTTATCGGCCCCGGTTACGAGCATTATGCGCTGGTGGTATTTATGTTCTTTACCATTATTATCATCACGTTCATCTCCAACGGCGCTAATTTGACGGATGGGATAGACGGATTGGCGACGGGTACCTCCGCCATTATAGGGCTTACGCTGGCCATACTGGCCTATGTATCGGGTAACACGGTGATAGCCGATTACCTCAACATAATGTACATCCCTAATTCGGGTGAGCTGGTAATTTTTGCCGGTGCCTTCGTGGGGGCTTGTGTGGGCTTCTTGTGGTACAATGCCTACCCGGCGCAGGTGTTTATGGGCGATACGGGCAGCTTGGCCATAGGCGGTATCATAGCGGTGTTCGCTATCATGATTCGTAAAGAATTGTTGATACCCGTACTGTGTGGAATATTTGTGGTAGAGAATATGTCGGTAATTATACAGGTAAGCTGGTTCAAGTGGACCAAGAAAAGGTTTGGCGAAGGCCGCAGGGTATTCCTGATGGCACCGCTGCACCACCACTATCAGAAGAAAGGCTTCCACGAATCAAAGATCGTAACGAGGTTTTACATCATCTGTATTATGTTGGCCATTATAACGGTGATAACGTTGAAGCTGAGGTAAAGCAAAGCTCAGGCCCCCTAGCCCCCTGGAGGGGGAACAGAAGTTTGAATAGAATTTAGAATAAAAGGAACAAAATAAGTGAACGAGCAAAGTAACAACCCTGCTGATCAAAAGCTTCCCCTTCAGGGGACGGGAGGGGCTCGCCTTGCAGTTTTGGGCGGTGGCGAGAGCGGTGTGGGTGCGGCATACCTGGCGCAGCAGAAGGGGTATGATGTTTTTGTTTCGGATTTTGGCGCTATACCCGATAAATATAAAGAGCAACTACAGCAATGGAATATCCGCTTTGAAGAAGGCGGGCATACCGAAGCTGAGATATTAAGCGCTGTTGAAGTAGTGAAAAGCCCGGGTATACCCGATAAGGCACCGATAGTGAAGAAGCTGATAGCAGCGGAGATCCCGGTAATATCCGAGATAGAGTTTGCGGGCCGCTACACCAATGCCAAAATGATATGCATTACCGGCAGCAACGGTAAAACCACTACCACCAGCCTCACCTACCACATATTAAAGGCGGCAGGGTTGAATGTAGGGCTGGCGGGTAACATAGGCAAAAGCTTTGCGTACCAGGTGGCTACCGAAAACTTTGAGTATTACGTACTGGAGATAAGCAGCTTTATGCTGGATAATATGTATCAATTTAAGGCGGATATAGGGGTGCTGCTAAACATCACCCCCGACCACCTCGACAGGTACGATTATAAAATGGAGAACTACGCTGCATCCAAATTCAGGATAACGCAGAACCAAACCGCGGCAGATTATTTTATCTACTGCGCTGATGATGCCGAAACACTGAAAGTAATGGAAGGCAAAACGATAGCCGCGCAGCAGCTGCCGTTCTCGATAGAAAAAACGATTGAAACGGGAGCGTATCTCGA
This sequence comes from Mucilaginibacter pedocola, assembly GCF_002013915.1. Lineage (GTDB taxonomy): Bacteria > Bacteroidota > Bacteroidia > Sphingobacteriales > Sphingobacteriaceae > Mucilaginibacter > Mucilaginibacter pedocola. Next base: position 159,941 of record NZ_MBTF01000034.1, on the reverse strand, counting down.
TAACGACAATATTGTCATAAACATCCACCAACAACATTTCCAAATGTCGATAAACGAATTGGCCCTGCAGGGTAAACATAACCTTTATAACTCTATGGCATCAGGTATAGTAGCAAAGGTTCTCGAATTGCGCAACGAAACGATGCGCGAGAGCATGGGCAATTTCCGCAACATCGAGCATCGTTTGGAGTTTGTTGCCAAAATATCGGGCATATCGTTCATCAACGATTCGAAGGCCACTAACGTAAACTCTACCTGGTACGCCCTCGAGAGCATGAGTACTCCGGTAGTGCTGATATTGGGTGGTGTTGATAAAGGCAACGATTACAGCATGCTGCGCGAATTGGTGAAGCAGAAGGTTAAGGCCATTGTATGTTTAGGGAAAGACAATAAACGTATTCATGATGCCTTTGAAGATGATACAGAGATCATCGTAAACACAGGTTCGGCTGCCGAAGCTGCACAGGTAGCCTACCACCTTGCCGAAAAAGGCGATACGGTATTACTAAGCCCGGCCTGCGCAAGTTTTGACCTGTTTAAAAATTACGAGGACAGGGGCAGGCAGTTTAAGGACGCGGTGAAGGAGTTGTAAAAGCTCGAGCCCCCCGGCCCCCTGAAGGGGGAGTGGAAGTTGAATAAGAATTGAGAATAAAAAGATAAAAAGTGAGCGAAATGAATAGCCATAATGCAGATCAAAAGCTTCCCCTTCAGGGGACGGGAGGGGCTTTTGGGTCTATACTCGCTAACGTAAAAGGAGACCGCTGGATATGGCTCATCGTTTTGATGCTGTCTACTATATCTATGCTGGCGGTGTATAGTTCTATCGGCACACTGGCCTATACCAGGGGCGTAGGGGTAGAGAGTATCCTGATGAAGCACCTGTTCATGATATTGGCGGGTATCGGGCTGATGTATGTATCGCACAGGCTGGATTACAGGTACTATGCCGGTATATCCAAATTGCTGATGCTTATTACTATCCCCTTGCTGTTGTATACACTATTCTTTGGTGCGCGTATAAACCATGCTACCAGGTGGTTAGTAATACCGGGTACAGGGCTTAGCTTCCAAACATCCGATTTGGCCAAGCTGGCATTGATAACTTACCTGGCGCGTATACTATCGCGTAAGCAGGAGAACATTAAGGATGTGAAAAATTCCTTTGTGCCTATTATGGGTTCGGTATGTGTGATTTTCGCATTGATCGGCCCTGCCAACTTGTCTACAGGTTTGATGTTGTTTGGTGTAAGCATTTTGCTCCTCATTATGGGCCGTATCAGCATCAAACAGATAGCTGTGGTTTGCCTGGCAGGCATGGTGCTGCTAACCGGGATGCTGTTCTTAGGCTCACGCCGCGAGACGCACATTTCCAGGGTAAAAGCATTCTTCCACCCCGAACTGGCCGATAAGGATAAACTATTTCAGGGTAACCATGCTAAAATAGCTATAGCAACGGGAGGTTTCTTTGGCAAAGGCCCGGGGCAAAGTACCGAACGCAATTACCTGCCCGAGGCATTCTCTGATGAAATATTTGCCATTATAGTAGAGGAGTACGGACTGTTTGGTGGCATAGTGGTAGTAAGCATTTACCTGTTTTTACTATATCGCTGCATTAAAATTGTAACAAAAGCGCCAAAGGCGTTCGGCGCTTTATTGGCCGCCGGGTTAAGCTTTAGCCTTACCATACAAGCCTTCGCAAATATGGCGGTAGCAGTGGGCCTTGGCCCCGTAACAGGTGTGCCGCTGCCGTTGGTGAGTATGGGTGGTACATCCATATTGTTCACCAGTATCGCCTTCGGCATTATCCTGTCGGTAAGTAAAGATATTGATGAGCCCAAAGCGGCAAAAGAAAAAGGGAACGATAATAAAGTGATAGTAGGGGAGATAGCTTAAGTATAGCTCAGGCCCCCCAGCTCCCTGAAGGGGGAGCAGAAGTTTGAAGCACAATTTAAAAGTAAATAAAAGCAAGAAGCAAATGACAAAGCAGAGCAACCAAGCTAATCAAAAGCTCCCCCTTCAGGGGGCGGGGGGGGCACGCATCATCATTAGCGGCGGCGGTACAGGGGGGCATATCTTCCCGGCAATTGCTATTGCCAATGCTTTAAAAAAGCTTAACCCCGATACCGAAATACTTTTTGTTGGCGCTAAAGGCCGCATGGAGATGGAGAAGGTGCCTGCTGCCGGTTACGAAATTATCGGTTTGGATATACAGGGCATACAACGCAAGTCTATCCTCAAAAACCTGATGTTCCCGGTGAAGTTGCTGGGTAGTGTGCGCAAGGCCGTGCAGATCATTAAAGATTTTAAACCCGATGCCTGTGTAGGCGTGGGTGGCTATGCCAGCGGCCCGCTGTTGTATGCAGCCGGCGTAATGAAGGTGCCAACCCTGATACAAGAGCAAAACTCTTACGCAGGTATCACCAATAAAATATTAGGCAAAAAGGCTAAGAAGATATGCGTGGCTTTTGATGGGATGGATAAGTTTTTCCCTAAAGAGCGCATTATTAAAACGGGGAACCCTATACGTAAAGAGTCGGTTGATATTGTTGGTAAGCACATGCAGGCGCTGGAGTTATACAAACTATCATCGCGTAAGAAAACCATTTTGGTTACCGGCGGCAGTTTGGGTGCAGGTACGCTGAACAAAAGCATGCTGGCCGGTTTAGATAAACTGATAGCTGCCGATGTTCAGGTGGTATGGCAAACCGGTAAGTTTTATTACAAAAGCATACTGGCGCAACTTGGCGATAACATACACCCCAACATTTGCGTGGTGGAGTTTTTGAATCGTATGGATTTGGCTTTTGCCGCTGCAGATGTTATTATCTCCCGCGCAGGCGCAGGCACTATTGCCGAGCTATGTGTGGTGAAGAAACCGGTTATACTGGTACCATCGCCAAATGTGGCCGAGGATCATCAAACTAAAAATGCACTTGCCCTGGTTACCGAAGGAGCTGCGGTTTTGGTTGCCGACCGCAATGCCGAGGCACAACTGGTTGATAAAGCACTGGAGCTATTAAGCGATAAAGATTTGCAAAAGAAATTAAGCGATAACATTGGCAAACTGGCTATGCCCAATGCCGATGAAGTTATTGCAAAAGAGGTTATCCAAATAACAATCAACAATTAATTGGCTAATCCCCGCGGATAGCGGGGATAGCCTTTTTCTGTTAGAGATTAGCGGTTGGAGAAAAGAGGTTAGTTAAAGGCGCTAAAGCGTTTTAGATAAACTTTAAAGGAGTTAAAACATGGAACTAAAAAACATACAGCGGGTTTACCTGGTAGGCATAGGCGGCATAGGCATGAGTGGCCTGGCGCGCTATTTCCATCATTTGGGTTGTGTTGTATGCGGTTACGACAAAACCAGCACCCCCCTTACCGATGCCCTCCATAACGAAGGCATCCGCGTGGTATTTGAGGACAGGCTGGATTGGATACCTATGAGCTTCCAGAAACCTTGCGATGGTACGCTGGTGATATACACGCCTGCTATCCCTAAGGATTCGCATATCCTTAATTACTTTAAAAACCACGGGTTCGATCTGCAGAAACGCTCGCAGGTGTTGGGTATTATCAGTCGCGGTATGTTTACGGTAGCAGTTGCGGGTACGCATGGTAAAACCACAACATCCAGTATGATAGCCCATATCCTGAAAGATTCGGGTAAAGATTGTTCGGCTTTCTTGGGTGGCATATCATCAAATTACAACACCAACGTACTATACGGCAAAAATGATATTGTGGTGGTTGAGGCTGATGAATACGACAGGTCGTTCCTGACGCTGAGCCCTGATACCGCCATTATCACCTCAATGGATGCCGACCATTTGGATATTTATGGCGACCACTCGCATCTGGAGGAATCGTTCAGGCTGTTTGCTTCGCAGATAAAACCGGGCGGTGTGCTCATCAGCAAAAAAGGCTTGCCGTTGGAAGGTTTTACTTACAGTATAAAAGAGGGAGCCGGCGCTATGGGCCGCAACATCCGTATTGAGGATGGCAGCTTCCATTTCGATTTTGATAACGGCAGCACCAGCATCCCTGATATCAGGATGGGTATTGCAGGCTTGCACAACGTAGAGAATGCCGTTGCTGCTATAGAAGCAACATTGAGGCTGGAAGTTTCTGCCGATGCTATACGCGAAGCTTTAGGTTCGTTCAAGGGCGTTAAGCGCAGGTTCGAATATATTGTAAAGAACGAGAAGCATATTTATATAGACGATTATGCGCATCACCCCGAGGAATTAAGGGCGGCAATATCGTCGGTACGGAAACTTTACCCCGGCAAAAAGCTAACGGTAATGTTTCAACCGCACCTGTTCACTCGCACGCGCGATTTTGTAGACGGCTTTGCCGAGGTGCTGGATATGGCAGACGAGCTATTAATGCTGGAGATTTATCCAGCCCGTGAGTTGCCGATACCGGGTGTGGATAGCAATATGGTGCTTGGGCTAATGAAACTGGAAAACAAACGCCTGGTAGGCAAGCAGGAAAGCTTAGGCATTATTAAAGCCGAGCAACCGGAATTGCTGCTAACCGTTGGCGCAGGAGATATTGATACACTGGTAAACCCTTTGAAAGAAATTTTAGAGCATGTTTAAGAAACGCATTTGGAAACCGCTTTTAATTGGACTTGGCTGGACACTCAGCCTGGCCGGTTTGGTGGTGCTTATGAGTTTCATTTCTGTGAAAAAGGGCGAGGTGGTTTGTAAATCTATAAAGGTGTACATGCCCGGCAGCCATTATTTTATTGACCGCCAGGAGGTTGATAAAATTTTACAGATTGAAAGCCACACGCTGATAGGCCGCCGTATGGACGGTATTGACCTGCACGCGCTGGAAAATAAACTGAAGAAAAACCCCTTTGCGGAGTTTGCCAAAGTTTATGCCGATATGGATGGGGTAATGCAGGTAGAAGTGAGCCAGCGCCAGCCCATACTGCGGGTGATGAACCGCTTTGAGCAGGATTTTTATGTAGACCAGCATGGGCTGAAGATGCCCTTATCGCCAAACTTTACCGCGAAGGTAATTGTGGCCAATGGTTTTATTGATGAGTTGTTTGCCAACAAAGTCGATTCGTTGCACACGGTTTTGGCAAAGGATATTTTCAAAACTGCTGATTTTATCCGTAACGATTCGCTTTGGGATGCGCAGATAGCGCAGATATATATTAATAAAGAGCACGAGATAGAGCTGATACCCCGCGTAGGCAACCAGCGCATTTTGCTGGGCAATGCCGATTCGCTCGATCTGCGTTTTGGCAACCTGAAGGCTTTTTACAAAAAGGCGCTGCCTATGGTTGGTTGGGATGCTTACAAGGTTATCAACGCCAAGTACAACAACCAGGTAATAGGGGTGAAGAACCAAACGCTGGTAGATTCGCTGAATGCCCTGAAAGCACAGCGCAAACGTGCCGAAGAAGATTCGCTACGGGCGGCACGCATGAACGTAGTAAAGCCGATGCCTGATAACGATGGGCCGGTACTGCGCGACACACCTGAGCCGGTTAAAGAAAAGCCTGCTGAAGCCGACGAAGCGAAAAGTGAACCGGTAGCTGCGAAGCCAGTGGAGCATAAAGTAGAGCACAAAAAGGCAACACCAAAGCCTGCCGAGCATAAAGTAGTATCAGCACCGGCAACTAAAAAGAAAACGGCGGTTGCAAAACCTGCTTCGGCAGAGGATGTGATAGCAGGCTACGTAAGTAGCAAGAAAGCGGCAAATAAGCCGGCAGAGAAGAAGAAAGAAGAGAAAAAGGGCACAGCAAAACCCGCGGACAAGAAGAAAAAGTAAAAAAGACATCTATTTAAAACATTTGACAATATGGACAAAAGTTCAACACATGAAAAGAGTTCGCCAATAGTAGTGGGGCTTGATATTGGTACTACTAAGATTTGTGCTATTGTTGGCCGCCGCAGCAAAAACGGTAAAATTGAAGTGCTGGGTATAGGCAAGGCCGAATCGGCGGGTGTTACGCGTGGTGTGGTGTCAAACATCGATAAAACGGTGCAGGGCATTATACAGGCAGTTGATGTGGCCAGCGCACAATCTAACGTAGAGATAAGGATAGTGAACGTAGGTATAGCAGGGCAGCATATAAAAAGCTTGCAGCACCGTGGACTGATAACCCGTAAGGACCTGAATACCGAGATAGGCCGCAAGGATATTGATAAACTGGTTGAGGATATGTACAACCTGGTGATGCCTCCGGGCGAAGAGATCATCCACGTATTGCCGCAGGAGTTTACTGTAGATAGCGAGCCGGGTATCAAAGATCCTATAGGCATGGCCGGTGTGCGTTTGGAAGCCAACTTCCACATTATATCGGGCCAGGTTACGGCTATTAAAAACATCGTAAAATGCGTAACCAAAGCCCAGCTGGAAAGCCAGGAACTGATACTGGAGCCATTGGCATCGTCGGAGTCGGTACTGAGCGAGGAAGAGAAAGAAGCGGGTATAGTGTTGGTTGATATTGGTGGTGGTACTACCGATGTGGCCATCTTCCATGAGGGCATTATCCGCCACACTGCGGTTATCCCATTTGGTGGTAACAGCGTAACCGAGGATATCCGCGAGGGTTGCTCGGTAATGCGCAACATTGCAGAGCAACTGAAAGTAAGGTTTGGCTCGGCACTGGCAGAAGAGAACAAAGAGAACGAAATAGTTTGCGTACCGGGCTTGCGCGGCCGCGAACCAAAAGAAATATCGGTGAAGAACCTGGCCTTTGTGATACAGGCCCGTATGGAGGAAATTATTGAACACGTTTACTACGAAATAAAATCATCCGGCTACGAAAAGAAACTGATCGGTGGTATAGTGGTAACAGGCGGCGGTGCCCAACTGAAACACTTAACCCAACTGATAGAGTTTGTAACCGGTTTAGATTGCCGTATTGGTTATCCTAACGAGCATTTGGCCAAGAACGAAGTATTGCCAAAAGGTATTTACGAAGACCTGCAGGCACCAACTTATGCTACAGGTATTGGCTTGCTGATAAAGGGTATCCAAAAAATGGAATATAACGATGTTGCACAGGCAGCGCCGGCCCCTGCCAAAATTGAGAAAGCGAAGTACACCGACGACCGCAAGTATGGGCTGCTGGGCAAGATACTCGAGTCGGGCAAGAGATTTATTAAGGATGATATAAAGGATGAGGATTTCTTGAAATAACAGGCGTTTGCCTCGCTCCCGACTTATCCACAATTGCGTGGTTGATATGGCCCAGAAAAGCTTCTTTGGTAAGAAGTTTGATAAGGCCAATAAGTTGAGGAGGAGGCAAAAGCAGGAGAGTTTTAGCTAAGGCGATTAATATTTATTCACATTAGTTAACTTTTCCACAATATGCACAATTGTGGAAAACCCTTGTGGAAAAACCCCTATTATTACATTACTGAAATCTATCTGGTCATCAAACCACAAACAACTGAAAAACAAGGATTATGCAGTTTGAGATGTTAAAAGAAAAATCGGCGATCATCAAGGTAATTGGTGTTGGCGGTGGCGGCGGTAACGCAGTTAACCACATGTACAGGCAAGGTATCAAGGGCGTCGACTTCATTATATGTAATACAGATGCCCAGGCATTGGAGCTAAGCCCTATACCAAACAAGGTGCAATTGGGTGCCAGCTTAACCGAAGGTATGGGCGCGGGCTCTATCCCCGAGGTGGGTAAAAACTCGGCCATCGAGAATATCGATGATATTAAACAAATGCTGGGTGCCAATACCAAAATGCTGTTCATTACCGCAGGTATGGGTGGCGGTACCGGTACAGGTGCAAGCCCTATTATTGCCAAAGCCGCGCGCGAACTGGATATACTTACAGTTGGTATCATCACTACGCCATTCTCGTTCGAGGGCAAGCGTCGTCGTATGCAAGCCGAAGAGGGTATGGAAGAGTTGAGAAAATATGTGGATTCGTTCCTGGTGATATCAAACGATCGCCTGCGCCAGATATTTGGTAACCTAACCATGAGCTCGGCATTTGCACAGGCAGATGATATATTGACCACGGCTGCAAAAGGTATCGCCGAGATCATCACGCTGCCGGGTTATATAAACGTCGACTTTAAAGATGTGCGCACCGTTATGAAAGATAGCGGCGTATGTATAATGGGTAGCTGCACTGCCGAAGGTGAGAACCGCGCCTTAAAAGCTGTGGAAGGCGCTCTGGCATCGCCATTGTTGAAAGACAATGAGATAGAAGGCGCTCGCTATATATTACTGAACATTACTTCGGGCGAGAACGAAGTAACCATGGATGAGGTTACTATAATTACCGACTACATACAGGAAGAAGCCGGCTTGGCTGCCGACTTGATATGGGGTAATTGTAAGGATGAGAACATTGGCGAAGGACTTTCGGTTACCATTATTGCTACCGGTTTCCAAACCAAGGATGAGCGCGAGAAAGAGCATAGCAACAAGAAAATTGTTAACATGCTGGTACCCGAAGCTGCACCATTGGTTAAACCAGTTAACGAATTTATTAACGCCGTTAAGCCGGAAGCCAGCGTAACCGCGCAAGCACAACCTTTTGTTAAGGTGAAAGAAGCACCTAAGCAAACCGGTTTGTTCGATCTGTTCCAGAAGGCAGAAGAGCAGGATAAACAGGAGAAAGCAGAGCAACCTGAGGTAGTTCGTTTTAATCTGGTAGAAGAAGAGCCGGAGGAAGTGGAAGAAGAACCACAGGACACTTCGGGCTTTACCTTTAAAATTGCCGAATCGGTAATGGATTTTGGTACACCTGCCCCTGTTGTTGCTGAAGAGAAACAACCTGAGCCGGAACCGGAGCCAGTGGTAAGCGCCGATGAGAACAAAACCGACGAATCGATAGAGGAGCAACTGCGTAAATCGCGCGAGCGTATTATGCGCCTTAAAGACCTGAGCATGAAGCTGCGCAACGGCAACATACAGGAGCTGGAAAGCGTACCGGCCTACAAACGTAAGGAAGTGGCTTTGCAGCAAACTCCTCAATCAGACGAGAGCCAGGTATCGCGCTTCTCGCTGATAACCGATAGCGACGGCAACACCGAAATAAAAAACAACAACTCGTTCTTACACGATAACGTTGATTAAATTAGATTCAAGATATAAGAGTCAAGAATCAAGAAAAAAAGCAGAATAAATTTTATTCTGCTTTTTTTTATGCGTTAGAAAATGCGCTTGTCTCTTGATTCTTAACTCTTGCATCTTCATAACGTTATAAACTATTATAAAAAGTAATAACGTTTGCCGGAGGCCGTTTTATAGGTATATTTGCAATAATATTGAATGAACATTAAAGGATTTGCAATTTGGATCTGTTTGATAAAATAAATAAGAACATGGGCGGCCCGATAGGGCAGCATCAGAAGTGGTCGCACGGGTATTTTTCGTTCCCGCGACTGGAGGGAGAGATACATCCGCACATGATGTTCAACGGCAAAGAACACCTGGTTTGGAGCCTTAATAATTACCTTGGGTTGGCTAACCACCCCGAAGTGCGCGAAGCCGATGCACAAGCCGCTGCCGATTATGGTATGGCGTACCCAATGGGTGCCCGTATGATGAGCGGTAACACCAAACACCACGAAGAACTGGAGAACGGCCTTGCCGAGTTTGTAGGCAAAGAAGCTGCCTTTTTATTGAACTACGGCTACCAGGGTATGGTATCTATTATTGATGCACTGGTAGACCGTAATGATGTGGTTGTTTACGATGCCGAGTCGCACGCCTGTATTATAGATGGTGTTCGCCTGCACATGGGCAAACGCTTTGTTTACCAGCATAACGATATCGAGAGCTGCGAAAAACAACTTGAGCGTGCAACCAAACTTACCGAGCAAACCGGCGGCGGCATATTGCTGATCACTGAAGGCGTTTTTGGTATGTCGGGTGCGCAGGGTAAATTGAAAGAGATCATAGCACTGAAAGATAAATACAACTTCCGTTTGCTGATAGATGATGCGCATGGCTTTGGTACTATGGGCCCAACAGGTGCCGGTACGCACGAGGCGCAAAATTGTATTGATGGTGTGGATGTATACTTTGGTACTTTCGCTAAATCAATGGCCGGCATAGGTGCTTTTGTGGCAGCTGATACCGAAATTATCAACTACCTGCGCTATAATATGCGTTCGCAAACATTTGCTAAGGCATTGCCTATGCCAATGGTATTGGGTTTGAAAAAACGCTTCGAATTGCTGCGTAACAACCCCGAACTGCGAGAGCAGCTTTGGGTAATTGCCCGTGCACTGCAGAATGGTTTGGTGGAACATGGCTTTGATATCGGTATTACCAACACTATGGTTACCCCGGTTTTCCTGAAAGGCGAACTGAACGAGGCAACCAGCCTTACCATGGACCTGCGCGAGAACCATAGCATCTTCTGCTCGATAGTAGTTTACCCGGTTATCCCTAAAGGGTTAATAGAGCTACGCCTCATACCAACCGCCATGCACACCCTGGCCGACGTAGAGCGCACTTTAGATGCCTTTAGTGTAGTAGCCGAAAAACTGAAAGCCGGTTATTACAAAGAGAACAAAATGGCCATAGCATAAGCTTTTACGCTGCTAATGACGAGAATATACGAAGGCCCTGCTGCAAAGCGGGGCTTTCGGTTTTTATATCAGTAGGTAAGCAGTTCTCTTCGTGTTTGTACTGAGCAGAGGAAGTGCTCGAGGAATGTTGCGTTGGGTTAATTGAGTGATAAATAATTTAATTACGCAATGGTTAAGTTTCTTTAAACAATATTTTAGTATAGTATTTTAGTGTACTTTTTAAGGTGCTATTTGTGACATAAATCAGTTAAAAATGTGGAAAAAAACCACTTTTACGCTATAATTTTTGGGGTTTAGGTATTTTTATTTTAAAAAAAAGAGTTTAGATTAGCTTTAATTAAAACAATAAGCCTCAAAAACTAAAAAAGAGTTCACAATGAAAAAATTTACTGAAGTAAAAGAGCTGATCGCATCGCTGGAAGCCGATGCAGACAAATTCTACAACAAAGGCAACAGCGCAGCCGGTACACGTGTTCGTAAAGGTATGCAGGACCTTAAGAACCTGGCACAAGCCATCCGCCTGGAGATTCAGGAAGCAAAAAACCAAGAGTAAGTTTCCGCACAAAAGCTATTTACTTCAAAACAAAAAACCCGGAGCAGCCACCCGGGTTTTTTTGTGTTTTATATTCAGCAGTCTCGCTCGTTAAGACGAGAAAATTCATCCAAACAAAAAGAGCCGGTGAGTACACCGGCTCCGAAGAGAATTTTTATTTACTCGTTTGTGGTGTCCCCACCGCAAACCAGCGAACTTTTACAGCCCCAATGTCATCTCGAACGAACAGCGGGCGGGCAAGAGCAAGGAGTGAGGAGAGATCTTGTTCGTGATGCAAAGCCACTATGCAAGGGCGCTCATGCTTTGTCTAACAAGATTCCTCGTCGCTTCGCTTCCCTCGGAACGACAAAATTGTTGTTTGGCCGTGATAATTTAACCTTAGCCTATCAGCTCTATCTGCTCCGCTATTTTCCCTGCGGTAGCTTCGCTAACTTGTACCAACGGTAAACGTAACGTATCGCCGCAAACGCCTAATTGCTTCAGTGCGGTTTTTACACCGGCAGGGCTGCCTTCAGCAAACATCAGGCGGGTAAATTCAATTAAGCTGTAATTACCTGCTTGCGCACCTTTAAAATCTCCGGCAAGGCAAAGCCTCACCATATCCGATACTTGTTTAGGCAGTGCATTACCCGTTACTGATATTACGCCAACGCCACCCATAGCTACCATTGGCAGGGTAATAGGGTCATCGCCTGATATCAGCAGGAAATCTTCCGGTTTATCGCGCATCAGTTGGTTCATCAGGTCGAAATTGCCCGATGCTTCTTTAATGCCGATGATGTTTTTAAACTCTTTGGCCAGCCTTACCGTAGTTTCGGCACTTACGCTGGTGCCTGTACGGCTGGGTACATTGTATAAAATAACCGGCAGCGGCGATGCCTCTGCAATGGCTTTATAGTGTTGGTAAATGCCCTCTTGCGTTGGTTTGTTATAATGCGGGCTTGCCGATAGGATGGCATCGTAGCCGGTAGTATCAAAGGCTTTAATTTCGGCAACAACTTCTAAAGTGTTATTGCCTGCTATGCCGGCCACCAGGGCCACGCGTTTATTTACGGTTTTGGCGGTAAAGGCAAACACCTGCTTCTTCTCGTCCTTGCTTAAAGTAGCGCTTTCGCCGGTTGTGCCTAACGACACTAAATATTCCACCCCACCCTCAATAAGGTGGTTGATAAGCCTCTCAAGCGCAGAGTAATCTACCTGGCCGTCGGGCTGAAAAGGAGTCACCATTGCTACCCCTGTCCCGTAAAATCTGTTCATAGCTTTAATAAAAGGATGCTAAGATAGGAAAATAACGGATGTGCAGGGGAGTTAGATATGCAGATGTGCAAATTTCAGATGTGCAGATGAAGATGCATAACCTGTTTGTCATGCTTGAGGCACGAAGCATCTGTTAACCACAATGCAAAGCGGCAATGCAAGGTGGCTCAGCATCGGCTCTATTTGATGCTTCGTACCTCATCCTTGACAAGGTGGATTGATTTGACAACATTTTAAAAGTTGTCAAATCTTGGTGGTATCTTTATTCACCATGTTTAATTATGTAAAACGAGAAGAACTTCCTGAAAAGCTGCACGAGGCTAAGGATAGTTTGTTTTATTTGGCATCTCTCACATGTTGGAATAAAATATCCGGCAATTGTTTATACCATTTAATGGAAGACCCAAACAATGATACTTTGAAAAGTTGGTTCCTTAAAAGGTCGCCGGGAGAAAAATTGCCGCTTCTGTCTTTTGATGAATTAGCTGCTGCTCTAAACGAATTATACCCCCAACTATATAACATTGGGTTTTACATACGGCACGCTTATAAACATCAAACTATTATTGACGTACGATATATAATATGGGACTCTAAAATCGGTTCCCGAGATTCAAACGGCGAACCCTTGCCATATATAGACGTTAAAATAGAAATGCCTCCAACCTACCTGAACGGGAAAAAGATCGATATCAATTGGCAAAACGATACGCTAAAACACAGGATCATGTTTCTATGGTTCCGTACAAAATTTAAATTCAGCCGGTTTCGCTGAATGCTCGAGTAAAGCTTTAATGCATTGCGCTCAGCATTACCTTAATTAGATGCTTCGTGCCTCAGTATGATAATGTGTTATATTATACCATGCAGCGCGCCGCCTTTTTCGCCCATCTTATCCACCAGTTTCTCTACTTCGGGGTCTTTTATCAACTCCGGGGCATGGTGTGGTTTTATGCGGGCATCAATAATGAGCGGACCATGGCAGCCCCAGTGTTTGTTTTCTGTGAAGCTGTTGATGCCGTAAATATCGTGCGAAGGGTTGCTGCGGGTAAAGGTTACCCAAACAAAGTTATTGATGTTGGCAGCAGTGAAAGCGGCATCATCGCAGAGTACCATTAGCGGTAAGCCGCTTAACTCTTTTTCGGCTAAATGTTCCTGCAAAAACTCCAGCATCATCGGCATATCGCTGGTGCGGATGTTTTTGGGCACCTCTACCGCCAATACGCCCGGCATCACCATTTTGTAATTCACAAAAGGGCGGGGCAGGCTGAACGATGCGGGTACTTCGCCCCAAAGCTCGCGTTTAATATCGCCTGCTACGGTAACAGCTACTTTGCTGCCGCTGTTGAGGCCTTCGCCGCTGTAGTCGAGCGTATCTATGGATGTTTTGGTTTGGAAGTGCAGGTCGCGCGTGAGGTCGATGCGTTGCAGGATATGTTTCAGGAAGCCGCCGATGTCGTTCACATCAAGCTTAGGGTCATCTTCTTTTGCAGCGATGAACAGGTATTTGGCCAGGCTTAATTGCCCTTTGCCTAATATGTGGTTGGCAATGGTGATGATCTCTTGCGGATGGCGCTCTTTTACATAGGGCGTATAGCGCTCGCTGCCTATGGCGAACAATAGCGGGTGTACACCTGCAGCATCTACCGCGTTTACGGCATGCAAGCCGGGTATTTCTTTGGGGATGGCGTTGCCGGTTATTTCGTGTATCAGCGCGCCAAAGCTGGTGTCTTCCTGCGGTGGGCGGCCTACTACCGTAAAGCTCCATATGGCATCTTTGCGATGGTAAACATTGTGCACCTTCATCAGCGGGAAGGGGTGCGTAAGGCTGTAATAACCCAAGTGATCACCAAAGGGGCCCTCTGGCTTGTTTTCCATGGGCATTACGGTGCCGGTTATCACAAAATCGGCATCAGCAGAGATAGCAAAGCCCTCCGCATCATAAAAATACCGGAAGCGGCGGTTACCCAACGCGCCGGCAAAGGTCATTTCTGATAAGCCTTCGGGCAGGGGCATCACCGCCGCAACGGGGTGCGCGGGCGGGCCACCTACAAATATGCTCACCTTTAAAGGCTGTCCTTTAGCATTAGCCTTGGTTTGGTGTACGCCTATGCCGCGGTGCAACTGGTAGTGCAAGCCTATCTCTTTATCCTGTATATAGTCGTTTCCGCCAAGTTGTATGCGGTACATACCCAGATTGGCATTCATAATGCCGGGCATGTCGGCATCCTCGGTATAAACCTGCGGCATGGTTACAAATGGGCCGCCGTCTTTCGGCCAGTTTACTATTTGGGGGAGTTCGGCTATTGTAGTGCGCCCGAAGCTGATAGGGGCGCTTTTGCCCACCTTCATGGGAAGTGCTGATAGCGCTGTTAAAGCGGTATTGGCATATTTAAAAGGATGCTTTACTGCTTTTATTGGGTCGTTTTTAATATCTACCAGTGTCTTTATCTTATCCAGCGTATCTCTGAAGATGAATTTTGAACGATTAAGCGTACCGAACAGGTTTGATACCGCCGGGAATTTGCTGCCCTTTACATTCTCGAACAAAATGGCAGGCCCCTCGTTCTCGAACACGCGCAGATGGATTGCTGCCATTTGCAGGTAAGGGTCAACCTCCTCTTTTATGCGAATGAGGTGTTTGTTCTTTTCGAGGTCGGTAATGCAGTCCTGTAAACTTTTGTAAGCCATTTGCCGCCAAAGATATTACACATTAGCCGTATTTTGAATGTTTTAATGGCTTGCGGCTACAGTTTAAGGCAGATGAATTTAGGTTGATAACATTTCAATAAAAAACTTATCTTACTTTTGAGGCGTCAACCAGCCGTTTGCGCCTATGTCTGTAATATTATTTACGCTCATTATTCTTATTGGTTCTTATGCCGCAGGTTTGCTGGGTTCGCTTACCGGGCTTGGCGGTGGCGTTGTTATCATCCCTTTGCTTACCCTTATTTTAAATGTTGATATCCATTATGCTATCGGCGCCGCACTGATATCGGTTATTGCAACCTCGAGCGGTTCTGCTGCGGCCTATGTAAAAGAGGGCATTACCAACATCAGGCTGGGCATGTTTTTAGAGATAGCAACTACACTTGGCGCCATGACGGGCGCTATGCTGGCCGTTTTTGTACCTACGCATTACATTGCTATATTATTCGGTTTTATACTCATCTTTTCGGCGGTTATGTCGCTGCGTAAAAAGGCCGAAAACATTATTGCCGAACCCAGTTATTTTGCTGCCAAGCTAAAACTCTACGGTAGTTACCCTGACGGGCACGGCGAACAAGTTCAATACGGCGTTATACGCGTTGCAGGCGGCTTTTTTATGATGCTGTTCGCCGGTGTGCTTTCGGGTCTGCTGGGTATTGGCTCGGGCGCGCTGAAGGTATTGGCTATGGATACCGTGATGAAGATCCCTTTCAAGGTATCAACCACTACAAGTAATTTTATGATAGGCGTTACCGCCGCCGCCAGCGCCGTGGTATACCTGCAGCGCGGCTACATTACCCCGGCCATTGCAATGCCTGTAGTTATTGGCGTATTGTTTGGTGCATTAACCGGCGCTAAAATACTGGTGCACACCAAATCCAGCGGATGGCTGCGCTGGGTATTTGCCGTAGTAGTAACCTTTTTAGCGGGGCAAATGATCTATAATGGGTTTACGGGTCGCATTTAGCTGTTAGTGAGTGGTTGATTGAGTGAGTAGTGCATGGCTTTCAGGCTCAAACACCGCCTTTGTCTTAAACTGTAACAATCGTCATAATCCAACTACTCACCATTCACATAATCAACCACTCACAAAAAAACGTATCATTGTTCAAATGAAACGCATCCTAAGCAACCTTACTTTCCAGGTTCTTTTTGGCATTGTGCTGGGCGTGGTGGTTGGCTATTATTTTAAAGGATTTGGCCCCACTGCCGAGGTGATCAGCAAAACGTTCATCAGCCTCATCACCATGCTGATAGCGCCTATTATTTTTTTCACCATTGTGCTGGGTATTGCCGGCATGGCCGATATAAAAAAGGTGGGCCGGGTAGGGGGGAAGGCGCTGCTTTACTTCGAGATAGTGACCACGCTGGCATTAGTGATAGGCGTTACGGTAGCCAACGTAATAAAACCCGGTGCCAACTTTATTAACACCCATGCCCCGGTAGATGCAGCTAAGCTTGCCGCCTACGAAAAGGCCGGTGCCGAAATGAAGTGGATAGATTTCCTGTCGCACATTGTCCCCAAAAATATTTTCCTTGCCTTTACCGAGGGCGATATTTTGCAGATATTGTTCTTCGCTATTCTGTTCGGTTTCGGGCTGAATGCAATGGGAGAGAGCGGGCAGTCGGTGATTAAGACATTTGAGAAACTATCTAAGGTGATGTTCAATATCATGAAGATAGTAATGCGTGTGGCCCCCATCGGCGCATTTGGCGGTATGGCCTTTACCATCAGCAAATACGGCGTGCAAACGCTGAAGCCATTGGCGCTGCTGATGGGTTCCGTTTACCTCACCATGTTCCTATTTATATTTGTGGTGCTCAATATTATCTGCTACTTGTTCAAATTCAGTCTGTGGCAGTATTTGAAGCATATTAAAGAGGAACTGCTTATCGTTTTAGGTGCGTCATCCTCAGAAGCAGCCCTGCCCGGTATGATGGAGAAACTGGAAAAATTCGGTTGTTCCCGCTCGGTAGTTGGCTTGGTGATACCTGCCGGTTATTCATTCAATTTGGATGGCACTACCATTTACCTCTCTATGGCAGTGATATTCCTGTCGCAAGTGTTTAATATCAATCTTGATCTGGGGCAACAGCTCACCATTATCGGCATCCTGATGGTAACTTCCAAAGGCGCTGCGGGTGTAACCGGTAGTGGTTTTATTGTGCTATCATCAACCCTGGCAGCTATAAAAGTTATCCCGGTGGAAGGTGTTGCTATCCTTTTCGGCGTGGACCGCTTTATGTCGGAAGCGCGGGCCATTACCAATGTGATAGGGAACGGGATAGCCACTATTGTGGTGGCTAAGAGTGAGGGGGAGTTTGTTAGCCCTACGATCTCCGCTGATTAATTTTAACAACCCGAAATGAGAAAGATTTTTGTTGCGATACTTTTTATCATGCAGGCATTTTGTCTGCACGCTCAAAGAAGTAATGCAATAACAGATAAAGGTCAGTCTTCGAATAAGTGGTATTATATGTATCTGCAGGCGCTTAAAGAGCCGATAATTTATGCCGATAAGACTAACAAAGAAATATACCGGTTTACCTGGCTCAGAACTTTTCATAACCCTATTGCTATTCGTATAGAAAAGGACGGAAGTAATTACAAATTATATTGGAGCGTGTGTGATGGGAAAGGCGGTTACGACCCGGGTAAACTTGTCGTTGCGAAAAGCAGGAACCTAAATAAACAAAATTGGGATAATTTCTTAAAAAAAGTATCCATTGCCGGCTTTTGGACGATGAGAACAGATAAAGACTTTTTTGCAACCGATGGCTCGCAATGGATATTGGAAGGAAAAGTTAATACAAAATACAACGTAGTAGAAGGTTGGTCACCCAGCGCTTCAACCGGTTTTTACAAATGTTGCGATTATTTAATTACGCTAATCGATTTGAAGATTAAGCCGGATGATAAATATTAGCACTTAAAACTACTCCAACGATTCCCCCTCCTTCAACATCTTCGGCAACTCATAATTCTTTCCGCCATTGCTTTTAAATTTCTCCAGGTTGGTTCTGATATATCGTATCAAATCGTAATCACTCAACTTATCCAGCACTGCCGCTGTAGGCCGGTAGCTGCTCATAAAGTTTTCGAGTGAATCGCCTTGTAAATTGGTAATACCACTCACCAGCGTTTTGTTGAAACGGGCACTTACGTGGTTCTCGCGCTCGTCGCGCAACAATACCTGTTGTAGTTTGTAATTAGGGTCGTGCTTTTTATAAATGGCCCGGAACAATTGGGTTACGTTTATACTCATAAAGGCGAATGGGACGTATTGGGAGGGCGCAACAAATATTTCGTTAAACTTAGGGCCGCGAAAGTTAAATTGCTTGGCATATTCGCGCCGCAACGCAACCCAATCTTTGTGGTAATTTTTTTTGCCGGTTATGGTTACTTCGTTTAATTGCTTCAGGCTCATTTCCAATTCAATAGTGCGGATGCTTGTTCCCCAACTCGCTGTCGCCATTTTAAATGGCAGGTACCCCATATTATTTAAGCGTATTGTATCAAAAATTTTACTTATCTTTAGCGTAAATATACCTCTATCGTCTGTAAAAGTTGTGCCCGAAGTTGATGCGATAAAGATGTATTTCAGTGGCGCCCGGGTGTTTTTATCAATTATTTTCCCGCTTATTACCTGGGCATTTGCACGGGCAAAAAGCAGTACTGGCAAAATAAGCAGCAAATGTTTCATTAGCGCTTAAAATTAAGCCCCCGGTTACCTGTAACAAAAAACTTTAACATAGTTTAACACAGACTAAACAAAATATTTAACCGTTGGTTATTATGTGTGCCAGTTAGGTATTACAAACCGTACCAACCTACTACTTATGAGTAAAACATCTATCCACGCAAGCGTCTCTTCCCCAATGTCGCGCATTATGTATATAGTGTTGTGTTTTGGTGTGCTTATTATTTTTAGTGTCCCGTTGTTAATTCTGCTCATTTATAATTTACACGATAAACCCTTCACTTTTGCGCCCCGTAAGCCAATTGTAAATAATACACCGGTTTATAGTTTAAGGCTTAAAATTTAATTTGACTTTAAGGGCAATAAACTTAGCTTTGCCGTACTAAAATCAAAAAGCCGATGAGCGTTCTTGTAAACAAAGATTCTAAAGTTATAGTGCAGGGTTTTACCGGTAAAGAAGGTAGCTACCATGCAGAACAAATGATTGCGTATGGTACTCAGTTGGTGGGCGGTGTAACCCCCGGCAAAGGTGGCCAAACCCATTTAGATAAGCCTGTGTTTAACACCGTGAAAGATGCGGTTGTTGCTACAGGTGCCGATGTATCTATCATTTTTGTACCTCCCGCATTTGGTGCAGATGCCATTATGGAAGCTGCCGAAGCAGGTATAAAAGTTATTGTTTGCATTACCGAAGGTATCCCTACAAAGGATATGATTGAAGTAAAAGAATACCTGGCAGATAAAGATGCCCGTTTAATTGGCCCTAACTGCCCGGGTGTTATCACTGCCGACGAAGCAAAAATTGGCATTATGCCGGGCTTCATCTTCAAAAAAGGCAACGTAGGTGTTGTTTCAAAATCAGGTACTTTAACTTACGAAGCGGTTGACCAGGTTGTTAAAGCTGGTTTAGGTATCACCACAGCTATCGGTATAGGCGGCGACCCAATCATAGGTACCCCAACCAAAGAAGCTGTTGAAATGCTGATGAACGACCCTGAAACTCATGGTATCATCATGATAGGCGAAATTGGTGGCGGCATGGAAGCTGATGCTGCCCGTTGGATCAAAGAGAACGGTACTAAGCCGGTTGTAGGCTTTATTGCCGGCCAAACAGCGCCTCCGGGACGCCGTATGGGCCACGCAGGTGCAATTGTTGGCGGTGCCGATGATACTGCTGCTGCTAAAATGGCTATCATGCGCGAGTGCGGTATCCGTGTAGTAGAGTCTCCTGCCGAAATTGGCGCTGCCATGGCAGAAGAGTTGGCTAAGTAAGAAGCTCAGCCCCCTAACCCCCTGAAGGGGGAACAGGATTACAAATATTTAAAAGGCCTCGGTTGAATAAGCCGGGGCTTTTTTGTGGGTTCTTTTATCATGCTTAGGGACGAGGCATCTATTTGTGGATATGCAAATCTACTAAGCCTTTGTGGCTAATAGTTCCTTCGCTTCGCTCAGGATGACAGGAATTTTTCTTAAATTCGGTCAATAACATCACTCCCATGCGCAAACTCCTCTACGCCATTTCCTTCCTTCCCAGCTTAGCCCTCGCCCAATACAAACCCGCTACCTTTACAGATGCCGACAGGTTGAAGAAGATAGAGGCTACCTTCCCGGTGATAGACCAACTATATAAAGACTACGCCGAAAAGAACCATTGGCCCGGCACGGCTTATGGTATTGTGGTAGATGGCAAGTTGGTGCATACCGGCGGGATAGGGTATACCGATATTGCTAAAAAGATATCAGTGGATAGCAAATCGGAATTTCGTATTGCCAGCATGACAAAAAGCTTAACCGCCATGGCAATACTCAAGCTGCGCGACCAGGGGAAACTGAAACTGGACGACCCTGCCTATCTCTACATCCCCGAGATGAAGGGCACCAAATATCTAACTAAAGATGCTACACCCTTCACAGTGCGCAACTTACTTACCCATACTGCAGGCTTCCCCGAAGATAATCCCTGGGGCGACCGCCAATTGGCCGTGAGCGATGCAGAACTGATAGCCATCTACAAAAAAGGTGTATCACTATCTACAAACCCGGGCTTGGGTTACGAGTACAGCAATCTTGGTTTTGCTACGCTGGGTTATATCATTAAAAAGGTAAGCGGTAAAACCTATCAGGTTTACATTACCGAAAATATATTGAAGCCACTGGGTATGCTGCATACCTATTGGGAGTATGATAGAGTGCCCAAAGATAAACTGGCCCATGGCTACCGCTGGCTTGACGGGCAATGGGTAGAGCAGCCTCTGCTGCACGATGGTGCGTACGGCGCTATGGGCGGCCTGATAACCAGCATTGAAGATTTTAGCAAATACATGGCGTTGCATTTGGATGCCTGGCCGGTAAGGAATGATGCCGAAACAGGCCCCGTCAAACGCAGTTCGGTGCGTGAGATGCAATACCCTTGGGATGTAAACTACCTTACAGCCAATGCCAAAACACCAACCGGCAGGCCATGCCCCAATGTTACCGCATATGCTTACGGCCTCCGCTGGATGAAGGATTGCGACAACCGCATTTATGTTGGCCACACCGGTGGCCTACCCGGCTTCGGCAGCCAATGGAACGTAATGCCCGACTATGGCGTAGGCATCGTTTCCTTCGGCAACGTTACTTATGCACGCGCCGCGCCTATCAATAATGCCGCGCTGGATACCTTGCTGATGCTATCAGGCATAAAGCCCCGTGTGCTGCCGCCATCTAACATCCTGAACCAACGTAAAGCGGAACTACTTAATGTTATAGCAAATTGGGACACCGCCAAAGCCAGCGGCATATTTGCCGATAACTTCTTTTCAGATTACTTTCCTGATAAACTAAAAGTAGCCGCCACCGAAGCTTTTGAAAAAGCGGGTAAAACGGTAAGTATAGGCGATGTAGTTGCCGAGAACCAATTACGCGGGTATTTTATCATCAAAGGCGAGAAGGCTAACATTCGGGTGAGTTTTACATTAACGCCCGAAAACCCTCCGCTGATACAAGAGTATCATTTGGATGTGGTGCAGTAGCTCCGGCCCTAGCCCCCTGAAGGGGGAGCCATTGAGTAGCGTTGCTTAAAATCAACTTCTGTTCCCCCTTCAGGCGGTTAGGGGGACAGGCGTTATGCTACTCCATTCACCTGCAAACTCATCACTGTAGTGGTGCTCAAATTTATCTTGATATTAAAAAAGCAGGGGCCGCCGTCGAGAACCATTACTACACCTTTGCGCCAATGCCGCTTTTCATAAGGCGTGCAAAAGCAATTTACCCATACTTCCTTCTCGCCCTTGGGGTTGGTTACGGCTATTATCTGTTTATAGTATTTGCCGGGTTTATCCACTTTGTTTTTTGCCTGTTTGTTGTGCTCGGTAATGGCTACGGATATTATCTTCTCGATGTGTTTTATCTCGTCGTCGTTGAGGTCGGCAGCGGTATACTCCTTGCCAAATACAAAGCCATCGCGCCCGCTGTTGAAGGGCAGTACAGCATACTTCGAGGTATCGATGCTTGCGATATGTGTCACTGCGTTTAATTCGGTATCGACCGAAGTTTGTTTCATGGGCAAAAGCAGGGTGAGTAATAATAGCTGGGTCATAGGCAAAATATATACTTGTTCAACGCATTATATGGCCGTTTGTTGCAGAAATAAATGCGCGCTGCGGTACCGTCAAACCAGTGTAAACATCGCCCTGCAAAACATTAGGTGCCGGCAAAATGTCGTATATTTATGTAAGAAAAGAGTCCGAAAGTCGGATGTCCGGTAAGTCCGAAAGACGAAATTCGATCATTCCAAGGCAATCGGTTAAATCATTAAAATCTGTGGAATCGGTGTAATAAAAATAAAATGGAATACAATCAATTAACCCCCGAAGAAGAATACGTAATACTACATAAAGGAACGGAGCGCCCGTTTACCGGCGCTTTGCTTAACAACAAGGCACAGGGCTTGTACGTATGCAAGCGCTGCGATGCTCCGCTGTACCGCAGCGAGGATAAATTTGAATCGTTTTGCGGCTGGCCAAGTTTTGATGATGAGATACCCGGTGCCGTGCGTTGGGAAACCGATGCCGATGGCCGCCGTACCGAAATACTTTGCGCTAATTGCGGTGCGCATTTGGGTCACGTTTTCCAGGGCGAGTACATGACGCCTAAAAACACCCGGCACTGCGTAAATTCCTTATCGATGAAGTTTGTATCGGCGGATGATGTAAAATAAATTTTAATAATGGTAAAACAATTGAAAATTCCCGCCTCCAAAAAAGTCGGGAATTTTTGTTTTCCACATTTTTTTTGTGGACAGCGGCAGGCGAAATACCGTATTTCTACTCGGTTCATAAAAGCCCTTTTTTATGCTAAAAACAGCCTTTTTTAAGCGTAAAAACGCCGTGTTTTTTGCCTGTTTAAATTGAAGCCAATGTTATGTCAGCGTTACGCAATTTTAAACAAATGGGTGCTGGTTTGCTTTTGTAATTAACTGAATATTAAATGATTGAAAGCCGAAAAAGAATGCCGTTAAAACCAAATTTATTTTACTGTTGTGTATAACTCTAAGGTGGTGTTAAGAACTTCGATTAACATTCAATAAACACACTCCCTATCTTTGGAGTATAAGTTCTAACAACGCTATCCGGTGAGTGGTATCTACCTGCCGCAAAATTGGAGAAAACCCATGACGAAAACACATGGGCATGTGTATTAAAATAAGTTTAATAACAAGGATAAGTGAGGGTGTTTGGAGCGAGTAGAAGGGATAGCTTTTGGCTTTTCTCAAAAAAACTCGGGAGGTATTCTTGTCGGCAAACACCAGGTACACACAAAAGCTATAAGGATAGTAACAAAGGGCTGAATTTTTAATTACAAAACATACAAATACGCGATGCCAGAGGAAACCGAATTATTGCTGAGAGAGAACAAAGACCGCTTTGTGATCCTGCCCATCAAGTATCCCGCAATATGGGAAATGTATAAAAAGGCAGAAGCCAGTTTTTGGACTGCCGAAGAAATTGACCTGGGCGACGACCTGAAACACTGGGAGAGCCTTAACGCCGGCGAAAAACACTTCATATCGCACATATTGGCATTTTTTGCTGCCAGTGATGGTATAGTGAACGAGAACCTGGCCATCAATTTCATGAGCGAGGTGCAATTGCCCGAGGCCCGTTGCTTCTACGGTTTCCAGATTATGATGGAGAACATCCACTCGGAAACTTATGCTTTGTTAATTGATACATATGTAAAAGACCCGGCTGAGAAAGACCGCTTGTTCCACGCTATAGAAACTGTGCCTTGTGTAGGTAAAAAAGCCGAGTGGGCGCTGCGCTGGATAAACAACGGCACCTTTGCCGAGCGTTTGGTGGCATTTGCAGCGGTTGAAGGTATATTCTTCTCGGGTAGTTTCTGTTCTATATTCTGGCTGAAAAAACGCGGTTTAATGCCGGGCTTAACTTTTAGTAACGAGCTGATATCTCGCGATGAAGGTTCGCACTGCGAGTTTGCTTGCTTGTTGTACAAAATGCTGGAGAACAAATTAAGCACCGAAGCAGTCACCAAAATTATTACCGATGCGGTAGAGATAGAGAAAGAATTTATAAATGATGCGCTGCCGGTAAGCTTAATTGGTATGAATGCCAAGTTGATGAGCCAGTATATCGAGTTCGTTGCCGACAGGTGGCTTGCCGAACTGGGTTACCCTAAGTTTTATAACTCTACCAATCCGTTCGATTTTATGGAGATGATAAGCTTGCAAGGCAAAACCAATTTCTTTGAAAAACGAGTTGGCGATTACCAAAAAAGTGGCGTAATGAACAGCAGTGCCGAAAGCAAAGCTTTCTCGCTGGACGAAGATTTTTAATAATACCGCGGCTTTCCCTGGCCGCAAAACATATACCCCTAATTAATTATTTATTAAACTGTTGGTTTTAGAGTAGCCCCATCATCCACTTTAAACACTAACTATTTAAAATATCAGAAAACATGTACGTAGTAAAACGAGACGGCAGGAGAGAGTCGGTAAAATTCGACAAGATTACAGCGCGAATTGAGAAATTGTGCTACGGGTTTACATTGGTAGACCCGATTGATGTGGCAAAAAAAGTAATTGAAGGTTTGTTTGATGGCGTAACCACGTCTGAGTTGGATAACCTTGCAGCAGAAACAGCGGCATCGTTAACCACCAAGCACCCCGATTATGCACTGTTGGCTTCGCGTATAGCGGTGAGCAACCTGCACAAAAACACCACCAAGTCGTTCTCGGAAACTATGAAACGTATGTACGAATACGTTGACAAAAAAACCGGTAAGAACGCTGCTTTGCTGGCTGATGATGTGCACGAAATTATTCAGCAGAATGCTGATATTTTAGATAGCAGCATCATTTACGATCGCGACTTCGGTTTCGATTACTTCGGTTTCAAAACTCTCGAGAAATCGTACTTGTTAAAAATAGATGGTAAAATAGCCGAGCGCCCGCAGCACATGTTTATGCGTGTGGCCGTTGGTATCCACAAAAACGATATCGATAGCGCTATCACTACATACAACCTGATGAGCGAGCGCTGGTTCACACATGCTACGCCAACCCTGTTCAACGCCGGCACACCAAAACCACAAATGTCATCGTGCTTCCTGCTTACCATGAAGGACGACAGCATCGAAGGCATCTACGATACCCTGAAACAAACTGCAAAAATTTCGCAGAGCGCAGGCGGTATAGGCCTAAGCATCCACAATGTGCGTGCTACAGGTTCATACATCAGCGGTACAAACGGTACCAGCAACGGTATCATCCCGATGCTGAAAGTATTTAACGATACTGCCCGTTATGTAGACCAGGGCGGTGGCAAGCGTAAAGGTGCCTTCGCTATTTACTTAGAGCCATGGCATGCTGATATCTTCGAGTTCCTTGACCTGCGTAAAAACCACGGTAAAGAAGAAATGCGCGCCCGCGACTTGTTCTACGCCCTGTGGGTATCAGACCTGTTCATGAAACGCGTTGAAGCTAACGAAGACTGGAGCCTTTTCTGCCCGCACGAAGCACCGGGTTTGGCAGATTGCCACAGCGACGAATTTGAGGCGCTTTACACCAAATACGAAAAAGAAGGCCGTGCACGCAAAACCATAAAAGCACAAGAGCTTTGGTTCGCGGTATTGGATAGCCAGGTTGAGACCGGTACGCCATACCTATTGTACAAAGATGCTGCTAACGCAAAAAGCAATCAGCAGAACCTGGGTACCATTAAAAGCTCGAACCTTTGCACCGAGATAATCGAGTACACCTCGGATAAAGAAGTTGCCGTATGTAACCTGGCATCGCTTGCATTGCCACGCTACGTGATCAACGGCGAATTTGACCATCAGAAACTGTACGAAGTAACCTACCAGGCTACTTTGAACCTGAACAAGATCATTGATCATAACTATTACCCGGTAGAAGAAGCACGTTACAGCAACCTGCGCCACCGCCCGATTGGTTTAGGTGTGCAAGGTCTGGCTGATGCCTTTATCCTGCTGCGTTTACCATTCGAGAGCGAAGAAGCTAAACAACTGAACAAAGAGATATTTGAAACGATCTACTTTGCAGCCATGACAGCTTCTAAAGACCTGGCTATAAAAGATGGTGCTTACGAAACCTTTAAAGGTTCACCGCTGTCAAAAGGCCAGTTCCAGTTCGACTTGTGGAACGAGAAACCTGCCAGCACCCGTTGGGATTGGGATAACCTGCGCCTTGACGTAATGAACCACGGCGTGCGCAACTCGCTGTTAGTAGCTCCGATGCCAACTGCATCAACTTCGCAGATATTGGGTAACAACGAGTGCTTTGAGCCATACACCTCTAACATTTACACCCGCCGTGTATTGAGCGGTGAATTCGTAATAGTAAACAAACACTTGCTGCGCGACCTGGTGAACCTTGGTCTTTGGACCAACACCATGAAGGATAAGATCATCAGCGCTAACGGTTCTATCCAGAACATTGCTGAGATACCTGCTGATATCAAAGAGCTCTACAAAACCGTTTGGGAGATCAAGATGCGTAACATCATTGATATGGCTGCCGACAGGGGCGCATATATTTGCCAGTCGCAATCGCTTAACCTGTTCATCAACTCGCCAAATGCAAGCAAGCTTACTTCGATGCACTTCTACGCATGGAAGAAAGGCCTTAAAACAGGTATGTATTACCTGCGTACACAGGCAGCTTCGCAAGCGGTTAAATTTACCGTGGAGAACCAGGCAGGCAAAAACATGGAAGCCGTTATACCGGAAGTGGTTGCCGACAGCGCCACCGAAGATGTACCGGCCGGCCCAACTTGCTCAATGGAAGAAGGCTGCGTTACTTGCTCGGCCTAAGTCGGAAGTCCGCGGTCGGAAAGTCCGAAGAAATAATTACTTAATGCTTAAATGCCGGAAACTGAAAAGTTCTCCGGCATTTTTGGTTATATGCCGTCCTTTAAATGAGGACGGCAATGAAGGTGGGTTAGTGGTTTTGATGCCGCGTCAGGCGTCTACGCCTGACGCAATAACATTTCTGAGCGTCCACGCTCACGAGGCTAAGCTCGCGAATAAAAGTAAGCGTGGACGCTTACAAATGTTTACATCCAGGCGAGGATGTTTGGATAGGCGGAGTTAGCTTCGCGATTCGAGGTAATCCAGATATTCTTCCTGAATCGAACCCGCTGAAACATATTTGCCGATCATGGCGGTATAGGATGTATCATCAAATTTTAGTGCATCTTCTACAGTATCAAATGAGTTAATTACTCCAAAAGGCTCATCAGGATCCAACTGAGAGAATTCATAAATATCAACGAAGTCTTCCTCTCCTTCATCAAAACATTCAAAATAAGCTACCGAATATTGACTTGCCGATTCTTTGTCTATACGGAGCCATTTGATTATTGTATAAGTTTCCTCTTTAATAACTCCCAACCATTGTTCTACAGCTTTATCAAGCCGTAAGTGTGCAATGAGCTGTTCTTCGGTTAAGTATCTTGCCATAACTCAAAGTTAGTTGTTTACAATGTCTCCGCAGGGTCACTTTGAAAAAGGACCCTGCGGTTCTAAACGGACTTACTTCGTTTCCTTCCAATAGATCACATACCTCGAGTCGTGCAGTTTATAGAACGGGATCAACTCCAGGTTCTTGTAGGCCGCAGGTGTTATAATGTCTGTTGCGGTGTAAGTTTGTGGTTTACCTACAACGGGTACCAGGTGTTTAGGCATATCAGCTTCGGTACCGGTGATCATAGGGGCGCTTTCCAGCGGGTAGGTTGGGGCTTTGGCACGATAGCCGCCAAATTGTTCGCTGTCGCCTTTATAGTCTATCTTATCAGTAGTATCGGTTTTGGCGGCCAGCACAATAGGACCGTGGAGAAAGGCTACGTAATGCTCGGTATCGGGCAATTCTTCTGTAGATATTTCCATTGGCAGGCGTACTTCAATTTTATCGCCTTTTTTCCAGCTGCGGTTTATGGCTAAGTAGCTGCCAGGTTGTGCGTCGACTGAAATAGCTTTGCCGTTAACTTTTACTTCGAGTTTGCCGGCCTCTACCCAATGCGGGTAACGGATATTGATAACGAAGCTGCCTGGTTTAGCTGCTTCCACAAGCAGTTGCGTTGTTTCCGCGTCGGGGAATTTGGTTTGCTGAGAGATAACCAAGCCTTGCGCTGCCCAGTTAAGGCGCGAAGGGATGAACAGGTTAAGGAACAAATCCTTGCCGCTGTGGCTGTAGATCAGTTCGCCGTATTTACCATGGTTTTCCATACCCGAGCCTACGCAGCACCACATGTTGATATCGGGCTGCGAATACACGCGATAATGCCTCGGGCGCATAGAGGTGTAATATACAAAGCCACCACGGGTAGGGTGCTGGCTGCTCAGGATGTGGTTATACAATACACGCTCGTAAAAATCCATATACTTTACATCGGCACCTTCTTCAAACAAATGGCGGGTAAGTTTTAGCATGTTGTACGAGTTGCAGGTTTCAGGCCCGGCAACACCATCTATCACCGTGCTGAAGTTATGCAGCGGGTTAAAATGCTCGTTCACGCTATTGCCGCCGATTACTACCGTGCGGTTTTTGGTAACCGTTTCCCAAAAGTATTGCGCCGCCTTGCCAAAATCGGCATCGCCGCCAACTTCGGCTATGCGCTGAAAGCCCACTGCTTTGGGTATCTGCATATTGGCATGCAGGCCGGTGAGTTTATCCTGCCCTTGTACCAGCGGGTCCATAATTTCGCGGTGCGACCATCGCCTGGCCAGTGTGAGGTATTTTTTTTGTCCGGTAATAACCGATACATCGGCAAATACCTCGTTCAGGCCCCCCTGTTCAGATATCAGCATCTTTTGTATCTGGGCATCGCTTAATTTAGCCGATACGCCGTTTATGTAGTCCGTCAATTTAATAAGTAAGGTTTTGGCCTGCGGTTTGCCGGCTATTAAATAAGCATCGCGCAACCCTGCAAAAAGCTTATGGATATTATATAGCGGCACCCACTTTTTGTTGAGGGCGAAGGTATCTACCTCAATTTTACCCTGCTCAATATCCTTCCACATTTGCACGCCGCCCGGTGTGCCGCCTATATAGCCGCTACCGATCTTGTCCTGGCATATTTTTAATTGCCCCAGCATATAGTCGAGCCGACGGTTGAGTTCCTTATCACCCGTTGAGGCATACATTAGCGCCAGTGCCGAGAGGTAATGCCCGCCAATGTGGCCATCTAAGCCGGTATCTTCCCAATTGCCGTAGCTTTTCTTTTTGGGTTTTAGCCCGGCTTGCGTAAAGTAGGGGGCCAGCAGGCGGTCGGGGTCTAATTTAAGGATGTAGGCCTTATCGGTTTCCTGTGCCTGTTTAAACACGCCGGGAAGCAGACGTATTTGTTGCAGTTTAAAAGAAGTTAATTTTGCCTGCGCACAGGTTTGTTGCGGCGCAAGTAGGACGGCCGCGCATAAAGGCAGCAGCAAATAAGCAGCAAGTTGGGTAAATAGTTTCATAAAGGCAATTGGTTTGCAGCCTGTTTTGGCTGTGCCTAAAGTAGATAATTTTAATTGTAAAAAATACACTTAATTTAAATTTTTCTGAACTCGAATTTTTCGCAGGTTAATTGTTTTATGCTACTCAAGAGGGCTTCGCCGTTTTAGATGAATTAATCGAATATGCAGTAGAAAGGCTACGAGCCAGGCATTCTATAAATTCAGTTAATTCGTTTAATTCGAGTTCAGATAACAAAAAAACTATTGATATTAAAAACTAAACCTCGTACTTTGCGTAAGTAGAGTAACATTAACCATTAAAAAAGTAAACCATGGGATTAGGAGCACCAGAGATCATTTTAATATTAGTAGCCGTATTGCTATTATTTGGCGGTAAAAAAATACCCGAAATGATGCGTGGCCTTGGCAAAGGCATGAAAGAGTTTAAAGATGCTCAAAACGGAACCACGGGCGAGCCCGTACCGGCACCGGTTAAAGATAACAACGCTTAAATGCAACAGACAGAGGCCCGCAAGGGCCTCTGTTATTTAGCGGCTGAATGTTGCGCAGATATTTAAAATATTTTCCTTTTAATTGAAGGGAATTACGTTAATTAGGGTAATTATAAACAACCACTCCTTATAAATGTCCCCTAATGTAAACCTACGCATTAAATGCAGCGTAACCCTACTTTCAATTTTATTTTCTGTTTTTATCTTTTCGTCGGCAAATGCACAACGCGGCCGCGGCATGAACGCAGATGGAGATGTACTTGGCGGCAGCAACGCCAGCAGTGGTGGTTCTGTACGCCGGGATGGTTGGTTGATGGCCTTTAATGGTGGTTACGAATCGCCTTTGGGGGATGTGAAGCAAAGCTATAAAGGTTCGCCCACTTACGGCGTGAGCGTAATGCGCCGCATGGGCAACTGGCTTTACTCGGGCACGGTTGATTACCGCAGCTATAAACCCATTAACGATACATTGTCTATCAGTTACGACGATGTGAATTACTACGGCGGCACCTTTAGCAAATACAAAGGCGTAGGCCTTTACCTGGGTGCTGCATACGAAATACCGCTTGGCGATATCAACTTCTACGCCGGGCTGAATGGCGGAGTAATTATGGTGAGCTATAAGATCACGATCGACGACCCCAATTTTTCGAGCACCGAAAGCGTATCAAACATGCAGAACACTTATATAGCTCCAAAGCTGGGTTTAAACTTTATGGTAAGCCGCAATATTGGGCTGGCCATGGAAGGGCGATATAGCCTGGGCACAGTAGGGGCAAGCTACAATAGCCGTAGCGGGGGTAGTACTACCAAAGGTTTTAATTCGATCGCGGGGAATTTGTTTCTGACGTATAGTTTTTAAGTTTCCCTCTTAAATCATAGCGATGGGTTTCAAACCCATCGCTATGATTTAGAAGCTACATAAAGCTTTTGATACCTGCCTTTATCTCTTTTAGCTCCTCGGCAAATGATTTGTTCTTATGATGCTTTTCTTGGTTGTAAATATAGCTTCTAACTCGTTTTAGGTTATCTGCACTAACAGAGAATGCCGCAAAACCGTCTTGCCAACTGACGTACTTCTCTACATCTTTCTTGAAGTGTTCCCAGGAATTTCCCTTAATGATTTTTACAACATCCGACACACATTGATCTGTACGCAGCCTGATCAATAAATGTACATGGTCTTCCACGCCGTTTATACAGTCGAGGTATATTTCATGATCAACTGCTATCTCGTTTATCACTTTGTAAACTTCGTTTCTTAATGGCTGTGTTAATATGGCTTCGCGATTTTTTGTTGACCAAATAGCATGTATCCAAATAGAGGAATAGCTGTGCGGCATAATAAATATTAATTGTGATAATATTAGTAGCGATGGGTTTCAAACCCATCGCTACGGGTGATTTAGTACCGTAAAATAAATACTTTATTCGTTGTACGCAAATCCTTATTTAACTTAAATAGCAACACTATATCCTCATATCATAGCGATGGATTTCAAACCCATCGCTATGATGCAGCAGTATGTTTTAACATCCCAACGCAAAATATTTTTCAAAATCCTCTTGCACAATCAAATTTTATAATGTTACTTTGAATAACAAAGTACTTTAGATGGAGGATAAAGATTTGATCGCCGAAATTAGTTCCATACGCACCATTATGGAACGCAGCACCAGGTTCATTTCGCTCAGCGGCTTGTCGGGCGTTATGGCCGGTATATATGCACTTGTTGGTGCGGGTATTGCCTACAACCTGCTATACCTGCGCGGCGATTCGTTTCTGGAACGTGGCTACTACCGTTTACTGGAAGAGCGGCTGATCTTTGTCGCAGTTGTAGTGCTTTTCTTATCTCTGCTTACCGGCGTATTACTTACCGTGCGCAAAGCAGCAAAAAAAGGGCAAACCGTTTGGAACCAAAGCAGCAAATCGCTGTTATTGAACGGTGCGCTGCCACTGGTGACCGGCGGCATATTCTGCATTATTATGCTGTGGCGTGGTTACTATGTGGTAATTGGCCCTTGCACATTAATTTTTTATGGGTTAGCATTAGTTGCCGCAAGTAAGTATACCTTTGGCGACGTAAAATGGCTGGGCATTTTTGATATTATGTTAGGCCTGCTGGCCGCTATTTTCCCGGGTTACGGGTTGTTTTTTTGGGCCTTTGGCTTTGGTTTGCTGCATATATTGTATGGCAGCATTATGCACTTTAAATACGACAGGTGAAAGTTACTTTAACCAATTTTGATAAAGCATTTGAGAACCGCATACGCCTGCAAATAATGAGCGTACTGGTAGCTAATGAAAGCTACGATTTTAATTCGCTGAAGGAACTGCTGGATGTTACCGACGGTAACCTGGCATCGCACCTTAAGGCGCTGGAGAAGGAGGAGTACATCACCGTAAACAAATCCTTTTTGGGCCGCAAGCCCAACACCAAGTACACGGCATCGCCATTGGGTATTCAAGCCTTTAAAAAGCACCTGCAGGAACTCGAAAATTTGATAAGGCAGCAACGCGCCTAATTTTTTTTAACTATAAACTTTGAATTGCAAAGTACTTTTAATTTAATAAATAAAGAAAATGAAAACCATCACCAATTATTTGCGGGAAGACAGGCTTACTACGGCAGGGCTGGCGATCATAGCGGGTTCTACGGCAATATTTATACTTACCGGCATGTTTGGGCATTCGGGGGCAGGGTTTGGAGATTTTATAGCCAACTATATATTCTCGCTTGGCTTTTTAGTGGCAGCATGGGTTGTAACGGCACAAAAACACGGTTGGAGCTATACACGCGGTAAAGCAGAGCATACGGCGGTACTGCTTATTATTTGGTTTATCAGCGCCTTTGCCCTCAATCGCGAGATGAACGTGTTCGACGATAGTGCCGATTGGCTGAGCATTTGGATAGTGGTATCGTCGGTTACCTTAGTGTTGGCCATGCGGCATCAGTTATTGGGCGGTATACCAAAATACTTTATATTTTTTATGTTGGGTGCCGCCTTGCTGTTGTTTTGTTATTATGCTTTTTACCTCATCCCGCTTTATATCCTCAGCGCGTTCGGCATTATTGCTATTGGTATATCGCTGCATACATTCGTACCCATTTGCCTGGCCATTATAACCATCGTCATCATCCGTAATGCCTCGCGTACCGATAAATTGGTGCTATACACGAGTATAGCGGGTTTTGTATTGCCACTTATTGCTGCCGCCATATTCCTGTTCGCCTGGAGTAGCGAGAATAATAGGATAAACAACATCATCAACCAAAATACACTTAACGAAGGCAAACTGCCCAATTGGGTTGCCGTGAGTAAAGAGATAGGCCAGTCGCCAATTACCGAACGCATCCTGAAAACAGGGTTGGTTTATCACGAGGTATCCCGAAATAGCAATTTCTTTTTCGGAGGTATGCCATCCAAATCATTCGACGAACGCAAGCAGCACGATCCGCTGGTGGTAATGGCCAGCCTGTTCTTCGAACGGCCTAACCTTGACGAGGGGGAACGTATTAATATACTGAAAGCATTATACAACAGCCGCCACCAGGCGCAAGACAGGCTGTGGAGCGGCGAGAACCTGCAAACCATCAGTGTGATAAGCAATGTGAAGCTCTTCCCCGAATACCGCATGGCCTATACCGAAAAGACGCTTACCGTGCGCAATAATTCCGAGTGGACATGGAGTAACCAGGAAGCTATTTATACCTTCCATCTGCCGGAGGGCTCGGTAGTGAGTTCTCTTTCGTTGTGGATAGATGGTAAGGAGGAGAGATCGCGGTTGACCACAAAGGCCAAAGCTGATTCGGCTTATAAGCAAATAGTAGGCGTAGAGCAGCACGACCCATCGGTAGTGCACTGGCAGGAGGGCAATACCATCAGCGTGAGGGTATTCCCTTGTACCACAAAAGAGAACCGTAAGTTCAGGTTGGGTATCACCAGTCCGCTGCGGTTGGAGGGCAAACGGTTAGTTTATGAGAATGCCTGGTTTGATGGACCGTACGCTACCACGGCACTGGAAACTTTGCAACTAAGCTATAGTAACAAGCCCGCCAATTTGGATATCCCCGCCATATTTAAACAAACCGGCGATACCTACCTGTCCGACCGTACTTACCAACCCCGTTGGGAGATAAGCTGCGATGCTCCGCCAATGGCCAACACAGCATTTACTTTTGGTGGTGCTACATACCAGATTAAAGACTACCAACAACAATACCAAAGCTTTAGCCCGAAGGTGGTATACCTGGATGTAAACAAAAGCTGGAGCGAAGAAGAGTTTAAGCAGGCTTTTACCAATGTACGCAACGCGCCTGTGTATGTGTATTACAACAAGCTTATAAAAGTAAACAAGGAAAATGCAGACGGGCTTTATGAATCTTTAAGTGCCCAGAATTTTAGCCTGTTCCCGGTAAACGAAATTAAGAATGCTGATGGCGCGCTGCTTATAACTAAGAGTAACGATGTATCGCCAAACCTGGGCGAACTGGATGGGAGCGAGTTTGCAAAGGATTTGGCCGCCTACCTGAAAACGCCGCGCCATATAAGGCTGTACAATTTGGGCAGCGGGCTAACACCTTATTTGAAGGCGCTTAAAGAGCTACGTGTATTTAGTTATGCCGAAGGTAATGTTGAAGAATTAGGCACCCTGCTGGATAAGCACCGCTTTGCCCGTGAACAGGAGAACGATAGCACCATAGTGATAAGTAGTGCCGGGCTGATGATACAAAAAACAACCGGACAAAAAACTGCCAACGCCCCCGACCACCTGCTGCGCATGTTCGCTTATAACGATATTATGAAGAAAGTGGGTGCCGACTACTTTAGGCACGACTACGTACGCCCCGATATCATCGCAGAGGCGGAGCAGGGCTACATCGTTTCGCCCGTATCGAGCATGATCGTACTGGAAACCGTGAAGGATTATGAACGCTTCGGCATCGATGAAAATAAAAACAGTTTGAAGAATGCTTCCATGAAATCCTCAGGTGCTGTACCCGAGCCGCAGGAGTGGATGCTGATAATACTGGCAGCGCTGATAGTGGCGACGTTTATTTATAAGAAGAGAAGGAATGAGGTGCCGCAATTGTAAGGTCCGGAGCTAAAGTTCCCCTCTTGAGAGGGGGCGCGAGGGCCAAGAGCGGTGGGAGGGGGGTGTTAGTCCGCTATGCATTTCCGCGAAACACACCCCTAACCTCTCTCAAGAGGGGAACCATAATTTGTAAATAGTGAAGTAACCGCAGCTAAAGTTCCCCTCTTGAGAGGGGGCGCGAGGGCCAAGAACGGTGGGAGGGGTGTGTTAGTCCGCTATGCATTTCCGCGAAACACACCCCTAACCTCTCTCAAGAGGGGAACCATAGTTCGCGAATGAAAAATAAAAAAGAAACTTAATGCTATCCATCCAACTAAATAAACCATTAAAACTTCAACCCATCCACGGGTTCGTAGCCGTATATGCTGCATTGGCGCTGTGGTGCATTCCCGGCTACTTTCAATGGGATGCCAATTTGGTAATGGGCTTGTTGCTGATACCTTACATGGCAAAAATAGATAGCGGGCGGTATAGCTTGCGCTATTTGTTGCCCGCTTTGTTAGCAACCGGGTTGGCTTTGCTTGCTCCCGTTAATACGTTGTTTTTTATTGCGCTGGTACTCGTGTTTTTGCTGCTGATAGAGAATTGCCTTGGGCGCATAAACCATAGTGTGTTGTTTTTGCTGATGCTGGTATCGCCGGTGTTCAGGCATTTTACGCGGCTGGCGGAATTCCCGGTGAGGCTTTGGCTGAGCGATAAGGTAGCGGCTACGCTCAGTACGGCAGGCATACAGGCAGCGGCAGCAGGTAATCAGATACAGATGGATAAGTACGAGTTCTCGGTAGACCCTGCCTGTGCGGGACTGAATATGCTGGTAATGTCGGTACTGATAGGCTTGTTCGTGCTAACCTATTATCAAAAACAAAGCGGCAAAACATTGAATTTTAAATGGCTCACGCTGCTGCTAAGTGCCACGTTGCTGTTGAATGTGGTTTGCAATTTCTTCAGGATACTGCTGCTGGTGTTGTTCAAGCTAATGCCCGGCACTTTTATGCACGATGCCGTGGGGATAGCCTGCCTATGCGTTTATGTGCTGATGCCCTTATTGTTCGGCATTAAACCGCCTGTTGCCCGTTTTGGCAAGATAACCATGGAGGAAAGGAAAACGGCAGAACATCGTAGTATACGTTACCTATACCTCCATGTGGGTTTGCTGACCGCTATGGTATTTATGGCTACACGGTTAGTAAAGGCCGATAGGCTGGTAAATACGGCTAACCATATTCAAATACAGGGATATCATAAAACTCCTCTGGAGGGCGGCATACTGAAGTTTGAGGATAGCGATGCACTCATTTACCTGAAACCAGCCGCCTTTTACGCACCCGAGCATGACCCCATGATATGCTGGGTAGGCAGTGGCTATACCTTCCAAAATATCCGCCGCGAAAGTATTAACGGACTGGATGTATACACCGCCACCCTTGTAAAAAATACCGACCGTATCTACAGCGCCTGGTGGTTCGATAATGGCCACCTGAAAACGGTTAACCAATTCGCCTGGCGTTGGGCAGCCGCCAAAGGTGATAACCAATTTTACCTGGTTAATGTGAGCGCTGCATCGCCCCAAAAACTAAAACAAAACATAGCCGCATTGTCCGCGCAAAACCTTTTCGATAACCATAACATGCCGTTTAATTTTTTACCACAGGGGGCACAGAGAGAAGAACACAGAGGGGCACAGAGCCTGTACGACGGTGATTTGACAAAAATGCTGAGGCCGCCCTATCACTCAAAACTTCCCAAGAAATTTGCAAGTCTCTCTGCGAACCTCCGCGTAACCTCTGCGAACTCCGCGGTTAAATAACCACCAATAAATCAAAAGCATTAAAAACCAATAAGATGAAAACATTAACCAACACCTTGCCACCCAACACCGACAGCCTACTAAAGCAACGCATAGAGAACACCCGCGAGCCTGTCAAACTCGCCCGCACCTTAAATTACACGCTCACCATGAAACGTGTAAGGCTTTGCATCAAGATAATGATAACCGGGCTGTTTCTGAGTGGCGTAACGGCATTCCCGCTCGAAACCGAGTTAAACCTGCTGGCCAACCTTAGCGGCGCAGCGCCCGAGTTTATGCACCAATGGATAGATACCGTTTACCAGGCTATAAGGTATTGTAACAAGGCCTTCCCGTTTTTAAGTTACGGTACCGATTGGCTGGCCTTTGCACACGTAATGCTGGCCGTACTATTTATTGGCCCGCTGCGCAACCCGGTTAAAAACATTTGGGTGATAGAGTTTGGCATGATAGCCTGTGTACTTATCCTGCCGCTGGCGTTTATTATGGGCCCCATCAGGCATATCCCTTTATTCTGGACTTTGGTAGATTGTTCTTTCGGTATCTTTGGCATCATCCCTTTGTATATCGCCTACATCAATACCAAAAAACTGGAGGCAGCTAATAAGGGGGCATTGTAATGAAGTATCAATTCAATAAATACTATTTCCTGCTGGCGGCGCTGCTGTTCAATGCCGAGGTGCTGATAGCCGGTTTTATGCACGATAGTTTTATACGCCCCTACGGCGGCGACTTTTTGGTGGTGATATTGGTCTACAGTGCTATAAAAGCATTTTTTAAAACGGATGTACGCATAACTGCCCTGGGCGTGCTTATATTTTCGTACGTTGTGGAGGTTGGGCTATATTTCCACCTCATTGATAAATTGGGTTGGCGAAACTCCGTACTTGCCCGCAATCTGCTGGGCACTACTTTCCGTTGGGAAGATATATTGGCCTATACGCTTGGCATGGCAATGGTTGTAATGGTTGAAGAGGGGCTTGCCGCCCGCAAACGAACAAGAACGCAAATAACAAATGGATAATACCCCTAAGAAATATTTTGTAGAGCAAGGCTCTATAGTGCGCGAGATATGGAGCAAGGCGGATAATATCCTGTTCGTATTTGCCGGCTCGGCTGCGGAATTTGCGCTGAACAAAGCGGTAGATTGGCTCTACTTCACCGGCAACCTCCCCGCCGACCCATTGGGACGCCTGTTCTCAACAGTTGCCTACGGCCGAATGATCATCTTTTCGGAGTATGATGGCGCATTGGCGGCTATCGACAAAATAAACGCCATCCATCACGGTGTAGAGAAAGCACGTGGTGCCCAGATACCCGATTGGGCCTACCGCGATGTGATCTACATGCTGATAGATTATTCTATCCGCTCCTTCGAACTGCTGGAACGCCCGCTTAGCGATGAGGAGAAAGAGGATGTGTTCGATGTGTTTTACCGCATGGGCCTGCGCATGGGGTTAAAGGATATGCCGTATAATTATAAGGAATGGCTCATCTCTCGGGTGGATCATTTGCGCGAACACCTGGTACAAAGCCACTACACGCTCGATCTGTTCAAGCAATACAAAAAGCATTTGGGTACAGTGCGTTACCAGTTATTAAAACAGGTGCAACTGCTCATCGTTCCCGATGAAGCAAAACGCCTGTTGCCTATCGACAGGCTATCGTACCTGAGCCCCGTTATTTCGTTTTATAAGCTTACGCGTTTAGTTGGTTTGCATGGTTTGCTTAAAGAAGCCATACTACCGCCGGCCTACAAAAGCCAGATAAGAGAGATGGACGTTTGGTAACGTTTTAGCTACAATTCGTCGGTACAACGTCTCTGTTAATCGACACACCGAAGCGGTTCTTGCGCTACCGCCTTACTTTCGAATCAATAAATTATAGAACAAATTGATTTGGAGGAGTTAATATGGAACGCAAGAATTTCTTAAAAAGCTTAATGGTGGGCGCTGTATCGTCATCGGTATTGGTGCAGGCCTGCAAAAAGGATGCAGATGTTACCGCAACATCGGGCACAACTACTACAAACACCGGCAGTACCGGCACCACAACAGGCACTTCGGGCAGCTGCAGCGTAGCACCTACCGAAACCGAGGGCCCGTATCCAACCAAGTCGCCCGCATCTTATGTGCGCAGCGATATTACCGATGGCCGCAGCGGTTATAAAATGACGGTTAATATTGTGATCACCAATGCCAACAACAGCTGCAACGCGCTGGCCAATGCCCTGGTAGATATTTGGCATTGCGATGCAGAGGGCAATTATTCCGAATACGGTGGCTCGGGTTCGCAGTCTACAAATTACCAATCGGTACATTTTTTGCGCGGCCGGCAAACCACCAGCAGCAGTGGCGCGGTAACTTTTACCACTATTTTCCCGGGTTGGTATACCGGCAGGGCCACTCATATCCATGTGCATGTTTACAATTCATCGGGCACCTCTTTAAAGGTTACCCAGATCGCCTTCCCCGAAGGCACCGGCACCGCTTTGGCCATTGTAAATGGCTATAGTAAGGGAATGTCAGGCTACACTTATAACGCCAGTGACAATGTGTTCAGCGATGGTTACACTTTAGAAATGGCAACCGTAAGCGGCAGCACCACCGATGGGTTCAATCTAAATATTACCCTTGCTGTACCTGCTTAAAAACATAGGGTATAGATCAGCAAACAACCAAAAAAACTTTGCGCCTTTGCGCGAGGAAATAACCACCAAAAAATTATGAATAAGCCAACCATCAAACTTTGCTACCGAAAGATCATCGATATCAACTCTGCAAAACCCTGGGATAAACTGGTATTCGATGATAGCTACGCCGAGTTCAGGATGCAGGTGCAGAATTTTGCCGAAGTAAAGCAATATCCTGCTTTTGGCGAATTGGTGCACTATGTACCCGCCGCCCGCAAGCTAAACCAAATGGTCGGCCCCGCCATTACCGGTTATATACAACAATTGAACGAGGTGGTGCCCGATGTGCTGAACAACCTTGGCCGCCGCTTCCTCAAGTTTAAGCACTACCAGTTCGAGATCATCAATTCACACCTCAACGACCGATCGAAACACCAGGTAGCCATCAGTTTCTTTTCGGAGCCGATGGTATGGCATAGCACTATTGATAGCTACCTGCTGCTGGCTGCCGCGGGACAGGAAACTGAAGAGGTATTTACACACCTGGTGCAATTACAGCCTTATTTAAGTATTCACACTTTAACCGAATGCCATGAGAGTTACACTATCGCCAGCTAAAATTTATTTGGATGACCAGCGCGGTTTCAGCGAAAATGATATCTGCCAGCGCTACTGCACTTTCAACCACGAAGACTACGAACGCGAGGGCAAAGAGCCGTTCGGCAACCTGTATACCCTGAATGATGAGGTATTAGCGGCAGGTGCGGTAAGCAAGCAAACGGCCGTACATAGCAACTATCTGCTGCTGGTACCCATAACCGGCTCGGCAATTTATATCGATAATAAGCATTGGATGGAGGTAGAACCGGGCGAGGTGTTAATGGTTGCGCTGATAGAAGGCGAGGAGTTCAAGCTATCGAACGCCTACGCTGCCGATTGGATAAATTACCTGCGCATAGAGATACAGTGCGACGAACTGTTCGCCGGTAAAGCTGCCCGTTTCAGCTTCGATATGGATGGACAGCCTAACCAACTGATATCGCTCATTAACAGTCCGGCGTTGCCGTTCAAACTCCAAATAGGCAGGTTTGCAGGACGTGAGGAAGCTATTTATAAGCCGGCGGAATATGATTCTAAGGTTTTCTCCTTCGTGATAGCCGGTGCATTTGAACTACAAAACCGCCTTTTACACGAACGCGACGGCCTTGCCCTTTGGGATGCCGAAAGCGTGGAAGCAGAAGCGCTGAGCAATAATGCCATATTGCTGGTGATTGAATTGCAGTGATGCACAAACGCAGCTAAAATTCCCTCCTCGGGGAGGGGTGCGGTCGGAATGTGCGCAAAGGCAGGGAGGGGTTTAGCCGTTTTGCATCGGCCCAAACACACCCCTAACCCCTCTCAAGAGAGGATCCACAGTTTGTAAGGAAAAGCCGCAGCTAAAAATTCCCTCCTCGGGGAGGGGTGCGGCTGGAATGTGCGCAAAGGCAGGGAGGGGTTAGCCATAATGCTAACCAAAACGCCGCCCTTATTTATCGACACAACACCTCCTTTAACCGACACAAGCACCATAACCCCAATTCGCTAAAAGATATTTAACACACAGAATTTTAATACCCCACACAAAATGAAAAAAGCGCTCATCCTTATCGCCCTGCTGCTGCCGGCGGTTATATCCTGTAAAAAGGATAGCTCGACAAGCAGCACCACAACTACTACCTCGGATGGTACAGTAGTAACATCGGGCACCACCACTACTTCGGGTTCTACCACAGGTACCGAAGCGGCTACCACCACGTGCACAGGTACACAGGTAGAAAAACTGGTATGCGCTGCCACCACATTCATTAGCAACCTAAGCACTACCCAGCAGGCATCGACGGTACTCACTTATAATAAAACCGATGCTGTGAAGTGGTCTAACCTGCCCTGCGGTTCAAACTGCCGTGTGGGTATACAGCTAAGCACTTTAAGCACCACGCAACTGGCTAATGCCAAAGCCGTGGTGAAACAAGCCATGGGTACGGTAACAGGCACCGGGTACGACCAGGCGATGAAGATATTATTGGCCGACGATGTGCTTGGTGCCAGCCGCAGCGGCTATTCATCAGGTACTTACTTTATTTCCTTTTTGGGTACACCCACTACCACTGGTACCTGGCAAATGCAATTCGGCGGGCACCATTTGGCCGTGAACGTTACGGTAAGCGCAGGTGTGGTAACCGGCGCATCGCCCTTCTTCATAGGTGTTGAACCAAAATCGTGGATCGAAGGCTCTATAACCTACGCACCTTTAGCTGCTAACCAATCAACCATGGCAGCTGTGCTGGCATCGTTAACAAGTAGCCAATTGGCAAGCGCCAAGCTCAGCAGTACGTTCAGCGATGTGGTATTGGGCCCGGGTTCCGATGGTAAATTCCCGACTACTAAAGTCGGCGTATCGGCAAGTACATTTTCTACGGAACAAAAGGCTCTGGTACTGGCGGCCATTAAACAATGGGTAAGCAATATTGATGATGAAACAGCCACAAGCCTATTGGCCACTTACAACAGCGAGATGGATAATACCTATATCGCCTACTCGGGCAGCGCGGGCGGAACCAGCGGCAACGCGGGCACTTTCCTTATCTCCAATGCCGATTACGTGCGTATAGACGGTCCAAGCGTATGGATAGAATTTGTTTGTCAAAGTGGTGTGGTTTACTCTACCCAAATACACTACCACAGCATATACCGCGACCATAAGCGCGATTACGGTAACAATTTCACCTTCTAATATAAACCCTAAATATCACCAAGCCCCCATAAACACCAAAGCCATGAAAGCCAATTTCGCCATTAAGTTCAGCCGTTTATTTGTCAGCACATTGCTGTTTTGCCTTGCAGGCATTATTAATGCCAATGCGCACCCCATGCCAAACTCGGTAGTGCTGTTAGATGTAAAGGGCGATGTAGTAAGCGTAGAGTTACAATTGCCGCTGAGCGAATTAGAATTGGCCTTCGGGCATGACGTGAACCTCGATTCGGAGGATTTAGTGAAGCGCTTGGGTGTGCAGTTAGAGTGCTATATATTAAAACATATACAACCGGTTACTGCCGATGGCAAGCCATGGGCGGTAACTTTGCAGGATATGAAGGTGGAACCCATTTTGCAAAGCGAAAGCGGCCCTTATAAAGAGCTTACTGCGCATTTGGTAATGGCCCCGCCCGAGGGTGCGAGTACGCGCAATTTTCTTTTCAACTACGATGTGATCATCCACCAGGTGTCTAACCACTTTGCGCTCGTGTCGGTTAGGCAGGATTGGGACAACGGGCTTAGCCAAAACCATCCATACCAAGTGGGGGTGGTACGGTTAGATGTACCGAGTAACAAAATACTGCCCCTGCAAGTAAACATACAGCAAGGCAGCCTGTGGACAGGCTTCACGAATATGCTGGGCCTGGGTATACAACATATAAAAGAAGGCACCGACCACCTGCTGTTTTTATTGACCCTGTTACTGCCTGCTACTTTGGTGGTTAACCGTAAAGAGTGGGGACAATTTGGCGGGGTAGGGTATAGCCTGGTGCGGATATGTAAAATAGTTACAGCGTTTACGCTTGGG
Source organism: Mucilaginibacter pedocola (assembly GCF_002013915.1). Classification (GTDB taxonomy): domain Bacteria; phylum Bacteroidota; class Bacteroidia; order Sphingobacteriales; family Sphingobacteriaceae; genus Mucilaginibacter; species Mucilaginibacter pedocola. Next base: position 116,574 of record NZ_MBTF01000034.1, on the reverse strand, counting down.
CATTCTGTTACCCTGTTAATTGGTGCCGCAGGCATTGCACACGTGCCGGGTAGGCTGATAGAAGTGCTGATAGCGCTTAGTATTTTTATTTCGGCCATACACGCCTATAAACCAATTTTCCGTGGGAAAGAAGTATTTATAGCGGCAGGTTTCGGCTTGATACACGGCATGGCCTTTGCCGAAACGCTGGTTAATTTAAATCTTGATGCCTGGCGCACCGGGCTAAGTATATTGGGCTTTAATTTGGGCATCGAGCTGATGCAACTCTTCATCATTGCCATTACTATACCATGGCTTATTATTTTGAGCAGGGCAAATCTTTATAAAGGCATACGTGTGGCAGGTGCAATTATAGCAGCAGTGGCCTCGGTAGGCTGGATTATTGAACGAGTGACCGATACGCCAAATGCCATTGGCTCAACAGTGATGGCAGCGGCAGGGTATGCGCAATGGCTGGTATTTGGGTTGGCGATAATATCAATATTAAGTTTGTTTGTTAAGGTGGAACGTAACAATGTGGCTTCTTCGCTTAGCAAACTAAAAAAAGATGCGCTGTATAGCCCAGCAAAAGGCTATAACCGCAATTAAGCCCGATACCGGGATAACCACCCATTTACGAAATGATGCACTATTGGTGAACCAGCGCGCCACAAAATAATAGGCCAATACAATAACGGTTACCTGCCCAAGTTCTACCCCCAGGTTAAACATCAACAGGCAGGTAAAGTAATTATCTTTCGGTAAACCCAATGTGCTAAGCGCCCCCGCGAAGCCCAAGCCATGCACCAGCCCGAACAGGAATACCACGCCAATGCGAGAGGTGCGCAGTTTTGGCGAATAGATATTTTCTAACGCTACGTATAAAATGGATAGCGCAATAACCGGCTCCACAATATGCAGCGGCGGATTAATTACATGGTACATGGCCAGCCCCAGTGTAATGGAGTGGGCAATGGTAAAAGCCGTTGCTTGCCACAGAATTGCTTTCAGCTTTGGGCTGAGCAGGAAGAGGCTTATCACAAACAAAATATGGTCGTACCCGTAGGGTACAATATGCAAAAAACCTTCGGCAAGATAGGTGAGGGCGGCACTGGTTTTAAGCAGTTTGGCCAGTTCGCCATTTTTGAGGTGGGCAAATGCAGGTTGCGAAGCTAAAGCAATAAACAACAGCATTAACCCCGCTGCGCGGAATAAAATGGCCGGGTTGCTTTGCCGCTTGTTCATGGGCACAAATAAATGATTTTTATAGGTATTTTATGGCATACGATTACCTTTGCGCACAAACAACAGGCAACAAACAGTGGTAAAAAAGCTATACTGGTTTCTTTTCGAATACGACCTTAACCAGGGTACCTGCACGCCTCTTGCCAAAAAAGCCGCAACACAGCGCGTTCGCCTTTTTAGCGATTTATCTAAGCTGGTATTGTTTGCCTATGTGCTCATGATGTTTAACATGGTTATCCCGGTAGCTGCCGATGCTTTGGCGCATACCTTTTGGGAGAAAGAACACTTAGCCGGCGAACACCAGCAAAACGGCAATAAGCACGTTGAGCTAACCATTGCCAAAATGGAGAACAGCGGCGCAAAAGGTAAACCCGCTGCCACCAAAACAAGCACCGAGGATATTACTCACCTTCTGTTCGTAAAGGATGCTTCTGGCTTGATGCATTTTTCTACGGTGGATAAAATGTACCCATCGTACCTCGTCAGCTACCAGCCATCGGTGCCCGATACCGACTACCCACCACCACGAGTTTAGGCATAACAAAATCCATAATGGCCGGGCTTTATAGCTGCGGCTTGTATTGTTATTCCTAATTTTTTCATGAATGAAATTTAAAGCTTTACTTTCTATCGTACTGCTGTTGAACAGTTACGCATTGTTCGCGCAGCAAAAAAATATAACGGGCAAAATTATAGATAGTGCCACGCGCGTGCCGATAAATGGTGTTACCGTGTTACTATCGCCTGGCAACCAAACCGACATTACTAACGAGAGCGGCCGTTTCTTTTTTAAGCAGGTAAAGGCATCGGCACAAACCATGGTGATCTCTGCCATAGGCTACCAAAAGAAAACCATCGCCTTATCTGCATTTCAAAACGGGCAAACCATAGTGCTTGGCCAACAGCAAACGCAACTGGCAGATGTGGTTATTACCGCCAACAACAGCAACCCTTACAAAGCCATAAGCGAAACCGATATTAAAATGCGCGGTGTGTCAAATTCGCAAGAGGTGTTGCGCTTAGTGCCGGGCTTGTTCATTGGACAACACCAGGGCGGGGGCAAGGCCGAGCAGATATTTTTGCGCGGTTTTGATAACGACCACGGTACGGACCTAAACATGAGCGTGGACGGCATCCCTATCAACATGGTATCCCAAGCCCACGGGCAGGGCTATGCCGACAGCCACTTCATCATCCCCGAAACCATTGAAAGCACCAACTACAAAAAAGGGATGTACGATGCCGAAAAAGGTGACCTGGCGGTAACCGGCTTTGTTAATTTTAATACTGCCAATGCCATCAGCACCAATGTGTTCAAGGCCGAGGCGGGGCAGTTTAACACCTACCGTGTGTTGGGAATGGTTAGTTTGTTGGGCGATAAGGCGAAAGCTAATAACCAGTCGTGGTATGCTGCATCAGAATACCGTTACAGCGATAGTTATTTTGATAACCCGCAGCATTTTAAGCGCTTCAACTTTTTTACCAAGTACCACGGCAAGCTGAATGATAACAACTGGCTAAGCCTTACCGCTTCTACCATGTACAGTAGCTGGAAGGCATCAGGGCAGATACCCGATAATGCGGTTGAAGAAGGCATTATTGGTTTTTATGGCGCTATTGACCCTAACGAAGGGGGCGTAACATCGCGTACCAATGTGAATGCGCAATTGCTTACTACCTTCAGTAATCATGATGTGTTGAAGAACCAGCTTTACTACTCGCGCTACAAGTTCGACCTGCATACCAACTTTACGTTCTTTTTAGAAGACCCTGTAAACGGCGATGAGATACGACAGCGCGAAGCGCGTAATTTGCTGGGCTACAACGGCAGTTACCAGCACGAAGGTTATATTGGTAACACCAAATTCACTACCGATGCGGGTATCAATATCCGCCATGACGCTACCACCGGCAGCGAACTGAGCCACACCATCAACAATTTCACCGTGATAAACCCAGTAAAGCTTGGCGATATTACAGAAACCGGCGCTGGTGCCTACCTCAACGAAACCTTTCAGTTCAGTCCCAAATTTACTATGAATGCCGGGCTTAGGTTTGATCAGTTCTTTTATAAATACAACAACAAATTCGCGGGCGATAGTACCCTGAATGGCCTTGGTGTTTACAAGGCGAATAACAATGTAGTTAGCCCTAAACTTAACTTTTACTACCAGGCTACCGATAAAACACAGTTTTATTTGTTGATGGGTAAAGGCTTCCACTCAAACGATGCCCGCGTGGTAGTTGCAGCAAAAGGTTTGCAAACCCTGCCCGCCGCCTATGGTGCCGATTTGGGTACGGTATTTAAGCCCGCCAAGAACCTGCTGTTCAATGCCGCGGTTTGGTACAGCTACCTGCAAAACGAGTATGTATACTCGGGCGATGGTGGCTCGGTAGAGTTCAGCGGCCGCACGCGCCGCATAGGGTTCGATCTTTCTGGCCGGTACCAACCTATTAAATCACTTTACTTTGATGCCGATGTGAACTACGCCCACGGCCGTTCTATAGACGACCCTGCAGGGGAGAACTATATTCCGCTGGCACCGGTTTGGAGCAGTACGGGTGGCGTAACCTATACTTTTAAAGATGGTTTTAATGGCAGCCTGCGCTACCGTTACCTGGGCAATAGAGCCGCCAACGAAGACTATAGCCTAACCGCCAAAGGCTATTTTATAAACGATTTGGTGCTCAATTATACCAAACCCAAATACGAAGTGGGCATCACCATTAACAACATCTTCAATGTGCAATGGAAAGAAACCCAATTCGAGACGCTAACCCGCCTCAGAAACCAACAACCTGTAAATGGCATAGCATTTACAGCGGGTACCAAATTTGCAGCTTTGGCACATGTTAGTTACTTCTTTAAATAAACGCGCTGTCATGAATTATTCTCAATTCGCAAATCGCGAATTGAGGATATTTTAATTCTTTATCGCTGCCGCAAGTTCCCAACTCGTGGTGCCGCATATCGAAAGCATCCTGCTTTCGAACGCTACAAAAAAGGCTGCCTCCCATGGGAAACAGCCTCTGTAATCACTACGGTAGAATTTCTTTAGAAGGTAAAGCCAACGCGTGCGAAGAAACGGCGGCCGTTGCTGCCCATTTGTACAGCATCGAATGGGCCGCTTGGCTCGTTGTTGTAGGCCCAGCCTTTTGCACCGGCTACGTAGGCCAGGTCGGGGTGTACGTTGAACAGGTTATCTGCCCCTAACGAGAAACGCATTGTTTTGCTCACTTTATAAGTCAAGTAAAGGTCGCTGGTTACTTTGCCGCTGTAAATGTAGCGGTCGGGTAGTTGTTGCGTGCCATCGTCGGTAGGTACGGTAGGGGTAAGGGTGCTGCCGTCGCCATAACCAAGCAGGTCTATTTTGCCGAAGTAGGTGAAGCGAGTGCCTATAGTTAAACTATTATGGCCAAACTCCGGGTTCAGCGCAAGTTTTTGCGGCGGGGCCGAAGCAAGGATAAATTTCTGCTCGCGCTCGCTCAAAAAGGTTTGCTGCAGGGCAGCGGTGGTACCCAGTATAGGCGGATAATTTATTTTGTCGATATCCATGCTCTGGAAGTTGCCCGCAAATAATATTTTGTATCGGTTGTTGCCTACTGTTTTGCTATAATCTATTACTATATCCAAACCACGGTTAGTGGTGTTTACCGCATTGGCAAAAAACTGGGCGGCGCTCACGTTCAGGCTGTTTAGGGCGTTGGTGAATGATGGATCTAAAGTAGGGTCGGATGCGCTGAATTGTCCCGAAAGCACCACACGGTCTGTCACCTTAATAATATAACCATCTACAGTGAAGCTCAACTCAGGTATAGGTTTGTAGGTGAAGCCCAGTCCTGCATTTTTAGATTTTTCCTGTTTTAGGTTAGGGATGCCTGCAGCGCGGGTGATAGGGCTGTAGTTAGGAGCTATCTTAACCTCAGATACTACCGAACCCTGTACGTTAGTAAAGGTGTTGCTATAGTTTATCTGCTGCAACGATGGTGCACGGAAGCCTGTACCGGCAGAAGCACGGATGTTAAAGTTGTCGGTAAGTTTATAACGGGTAGCAAATTTGGTGTTGAAAGTAGAGCCAAAATCGCTATAGTGCTCGTAACGGTTAGCAAAGTCTATCAGCCATTTTTTGGTAACATCCAGTTCAAAGTCTGCATACATACCTACCACTTTGCGGTTAGCGTTTACCGCATCGGCCGGTTGAAAGCCCGGGAAGCCCTGCGAACCTGCGGCCTGGGTGCCGCTTGGGTCGTAGTTGCTGTACGAATCGGGCTCGCCTGCAAATATCTTATAACGCTCGTACCTAAACTCGCCGCCGAAACCGAAGTTAAGCCCTTCGGCAACGGTACTAAAATGCTTGTTTACGTTAAGGTTGGTGGTGTTTTGTAAAAACTCCGAACCACCATCGTCGAAATGCGTTTTTGCCGCACTCATGGATGCGTTGAAGGTTTTATCGCCATAAAAATGGAACTTGTTGTTACCTGTATTGTTGCTCAGGTCCCAGTCCCATCCATTGCCCACTGTGCCTTTAAAGCCGGCCGCAACCGATATGTCGGTATTATGCGTTTGAATGATGGGATTGTAGTAAGTTTCGCCATCAGGGGTGGTGAAAATAATACCAGTAGAGTTAGCGTAATCGGTTGGGAAGCGCTCAGGGCGTGCCGATAAGTTACGGGTGAAGGCATAAGCATCAGACGGTTTATAGCTGTAACCACCAAAGCTATAGAAAGTGGTTGGCGTGCCTGCCAATGGTATCTCGGTATTGTAAAATATCGTACCGCTTTCGGCCGAGCCGTCGCCGTTAGCGCGACGATAAGGATTTATAGGCAAAGCGTCGGGGTTACTGGTAGTAGTATCGTGCGTTTGGCGATAGGTTTTGCCGTTTTTAGCGTATTCACCTGTGATATTGAAGAAACCACCGTTGTTGCCTATGCCGAAACCATAGTTGGCATCAATAGTTATGCCTTTACCATCAATAGTGCCGCCATGCGGATAGTATCCTGCCACAACGCTTTTGCCGCTGTTGAAGGCGGGATCGTAAAAGCCGGATACGCCTGCGTTAACGCTAAGCACGCCGGTATTCTTTTTCAGCACAAGGTTCATTACACCGGCAATAGCATCAGAACCATATTGGGCCGATGCACCATCGCGCAAGATTTCCACCCTGTCGATAGCTGCTGTTGGCACCGAACTAAGGTCGACGCCCGAATTACCGCGCCCGCGGGTACCGAACACCGATACGAATGCAGTAGAGTGGCGGCGTTTGCCGTTCACCAGCACCAGGGTTTGGTCGGGCCCAAGGCCGCGCAGGGTTCCCAGTTGTACGTGGTCGGCACCGTCGGAGCCCGATTGGCGGTTGTAGTTAAAGGATGGGGCAGTGTAATTTAATATGTCGGTAAGGTCTAACCTGCCGGTGTTGGCTGCGGCTTTGGTAACGCTAACCACATCTACCGGTACAGCGGTTTCCAATTTTACGCGCCCTGCCGAGCGGGTACCTATGGCAACCACTTCGTTTAACTGGGCAATGTCGCTTACCAATACAACATTAATAGTGGTTTTACCGGCAATTGCTACGGTTTGTGTTTTATAACCGGTAAAACTGAATATCAGCTCGGCACCGGCAGGTGCAGAGATGCTGAACTGGCCCGAGCCATTGGTGCTTGTACCCATAGTACTGCCACTAACACGCACACTTACGCCGGGCATAGTGGTATTATCGGTAGAACTGGTGACCGTACCCGTTACGGTAATTTTTTGTGCGAACGCCGCGGAGGCGCCCAGGAGCAACGCGAAAAAAAGTAAAGCTTTCTTCATAAAAATGGAATAGGGGTTAAGTTTCATGTAATTTTAATGGTAAGATAATAATACTTGCACATAATTTAATGAATGTTTTGATTTATTGTTAATTTTCCAATAAAGTGCCGTTAAAATCACCTTATTGGCAAAATTTTATGTTACGAAAGGGAATTAAATGCTTTTTTTTGAAGGTAGCACCCTCACGATATTATTTATGTATCGGGAGCTATGAGGCCATATGGAAACTGAGCTTTGTTGAAAAAAAGCGCAATGAAATACTCATAAAAGTATAATATTGGTAATGAAGTAATTATATTTGGAGTGTTGTTGGGGTTTTGATAATACAAATATAGTTTGTATTTTTCCCCTTATAAATTTCTCATTATTAGTTTATTACCCCCGCCTTGTACTACAGGGTTAAGCAAGTAGAAGAAAATTATTAATTTTGAAGTTAAATACCCTTATTAATAACTATTAAAATTTCTTTACTGATGCACCTAAGTTTCCCGCTTTTGAAGGTTGTATTCCGCTCCCGCGGTTTGCTCGCCTTTGCCCCATTGCGGTTTGCTCAAAATTTTAATGTGGTTTAATAGGGCTGTTTAATTTATAAATGGTTCTGAGCGGCTTTATAGGCCGCTAAAAAAATGACAATAATAATTTGGCTAACGCCGATGGATTTGATAAGATGAAGAAACTTTTACTGTCGTGTTTTCTGCTATTTAGTGCTGCGCGTGGTTTTGCGCAGGCTCCTAACATTACTTACTCCGGCCCGCAAGATTATGTGCTTGGCCAAACAATAACAACGCTTTCGCCAGCCAATTCGGGTGGGGCTGTGCCCAATATTGCTTATAGCCGGGTTACTACACTTGCAGGTAACGGCTCCCTGGGGTTTGTTGACGGTACCGGCACGGCTGCGCGGTTCAAAAACCCTTACAACGTTGCCAGCGATGCTGCGGGAAATATCTACGTAGCCGATTATGGTAATAATGCCATTCGCAAAATTACGCCCGCCGGCGTGGTTACCACCATTCTTACCGGATTATCGTTGCCGGGGGGGCTTACGTTTGATGCTGCCGGTAACCTGTACATTGCCGATACCGGCAACCAGGTTATCAAAAAAATGACACCTGACGGTGTTGTAAGTATTTATGCAGGTACGGGCGATGTAGGTTCTAATGACGGCCCTGCATTGTCGGCTTCATTCCGTAACCCGCAGGATGTGGCCATGGATGGTGCAGGCAACTTGTATGTGGCCGACTACAGCAACCAGGTAATACGTAAAATTACGCCCGCCGGCGTTGTAAGTACCTTTGCGGGCACAATGTTCGGGCCGGGTTTTGCAAGCGGGCCCGTGGGGACAGGCAGATTCAGGAACCCCTTTGGTATAGACGTTGATGCAGCCGGCAATGTTTACGTAGCCGATTTTGGAAACAGTGCCGTACGTAAGGTAACCCCTGACGGGAGGATAACTACTATAGCCGGTAGCGGTAGCCCGGGTTTTGCAGAAGGCACCGGTACTTCGGCAGTGTTTAACAGGCCCGGCGACGTAGCTGTTGATAAGTTCGGGAACGTTTACGTGAACGATACCTATAACGGCCTTATTCGGATAGTTGCGCCTAATGGCGTTGTAACCACCTTTGCGGGTAATAATGGCGTTATAGGGAGATCGGATGCTATAGGCACCGCTGCCGTTTTTGGGTTTCCGGAAGGTATTACATTTGACCCTAATGGCGATTTATACACGGCCGATTATGTTACCAGCGCCATACGCAAGGTATCAACCAAAGGCTATATTATTGATAAGCCATTGCCGCCGGGTTTGGTATTTGACCCCGCCACAGGCAATATTACAGGCAAGCCTACGGCCGTTACCGCGGCTGATGACTATACTGTGACGGCTTACAACGCTGATGGAAAAAGCAGCGCTATTATTAATATTGGCGTAAGGCTGCCATCAGAAGACGCTACATTAAGCGCATTAAGCGCCAGCGTAGGCGCATTAAACCCTTCGTTTTCGCCCGCTACAAAAACATACGTAATTAATGTACCCACCGGTACTACCAGCACAACTATAACGCCCACCCTAAACGACCTGAAGGCTACGCTTACCGTGAATGGTGCGGCTCACACAAGCGGGGCTACGGCGGGCCCATTCCCGCTACCTGTTGGTAATACCAGCATCAGCATAAAAGTAACGGCAGAAAGCGATACTACCATATCTACCTACACTGTATCAATAGTGAGGGCGAAGCCGGCTGTTGCCGCGCCTGTTGTATCATATCCTTCAACAAGGGTTTACACCATTAACGTACCCATACCCAACCTTACGCCAACCAATACAGGGGGCAGCGTGCCTGCTATTGAATATGGCAGGGTAACCACCATTGCAACCGGGTTAGACCGGCCAATAGGCATTGCTGCCGATCCTGCCGGAAATGTGTACGTAGGCGACGCTTCTAAACAGGTACGTAAAATAACCCCCTCGGGCAGCATTTCGGTATTCGCCGGGCTTACTGCCAACCTTAAAAACCCTACGGGGCTGGCGTCAGACGCGCAGGGGAATATTTATGTTGCCGATGCCGGTGATAACAGGATAAGGATAATATCGCCATCGGGCGTTGCTGATATTCTTGCGGGGCATTCGGGCGATTTTGATTACCGCGACGGCGTTGATACCACTGCAAGGTTTGCAACCCCCTGGGGCGTGAGTGTAGACGGTTTAAATAACGTTTATATAGCCGATTTTGATAATAACCTCGTACGCAAGCGCACACTCGACGGGATAGTAACCACCCTTGCCGGAACCCAGGCGCTTGGTGCAAATAATGGCCCCAGTGCTTCGGCAACCTTCAGGCAGCCAATAGGCCTTAGCAGCGATTTTAATGGTAACCTGTATGTTGCTGATAAAGGCAACCACATGATCAGGAAAATTACTTCGGCAGGTGTAGTATCTACCTTTGCCGGTAATGGCGCTGCAGGGCGTGCCAACGGTGTTGGTACCGCTGCAAGTTTTGATACCCCTTCTGCGGTTGCGGTTGAAAGCAACGGTATGATATACGTTGCCGATGCCGGGAATAGCCGCATACGCAAAATTGCCCCTAACGGTACGGTTGCTTATATGGTTGGCAATGGCCAATATGGTTATGCCGATGCAGTGGATAGATACGCAAGTTTTAATTACCCGCAAGGTGTTGCGGTTGATAACGACGGGCACCTTTTTGTTGCCGACTATGGTAATAATATGGTGCGTAAAGTTGAAACACTGGGTTACTCTATAAACCCTTACGATAATTTGCCGCCAGGCTTAACTTTTGATAGCCGCACCGGCATCATCAGCGGCACGCCAACTGCAGTTGCAGCGCGACGGGTGTATACCATTACAGCATATAACCTTGGCGGAAGCAGTGTTTCTACAGTTGCAATAACCGTTAACGACGTAATGAACGAAGCGCGGCTTAGCAATATTCAGTTAGACCACGGTACCTTAAACCCTGTTTTTGCATCAGCAACAGAGGCTTATACTGCAAGTGTTGGTTCGTCAACCATTGTTGTTACGCCTACACCGATGCATGTACAGGCCACTATAAAAATAAATGGCGTTACTGTAGCAGGCGGCTCGCCATCGGCACCCATCCCGCTGGTTGTTGGCTCTAATACACTCAATATCGTAGTAACAGCGCCCGACGGTACCACAACAAAAACTTACACCCTTGCCGTTACCCGTACCGCAGCAGCCCCTAATGCCAACTTATCCGGCCTAACTTTAAGCGCCGGAACTTTAAGCCCGGCATTTGTTACAGGCACAACCGCGTATACAGCATCAGTTGGCAACGCTATTACTGATATTGCTATTACACCAACCAGCCCTAACTCGGCGGCTACTATTAAGGTAAATGGTACAACCGTAGCAAGCGGCGTATCATCGGCTACTATTCCGCTAAATGTTGGTGCTAACACTATTACTACTTTGGTTACCGACGAAAACGGAAATACAAAAACCTACACCATAACAGTGACCCGCGCAACATCGTCTGAAGCCGGGCTTGCCATGCTTGGCATGAGCGAGGGTGCGTTATCGCCGGCATTCAATACTGCCACACTAACTTATACTAATAGCGTAGCCAACAGTGTAACCGGTATAACCGTTACGCCAACCACGGTTGATATTAACGCAACTATTAAGGTAAACGGCATTACCGTAGCCGACGGTACGCCATCAGGCAATATCCCACTGAATGTTGGGGCAAATACTATAACGGTTGTTGTTACTGCACAGGATGGAACAACCACCCGCACTTATACTACTACGGTTACACGGGCGGCATCGTCTAATAATAACCTCTCGGCCCTTACTATTAGCAGCGGTACGTTAGCGCCGGCGTTTGTAACCGGTACACTATCTTATACTGTATCGGTTGCTAATGGCGTAAATAGCATGCAAATTACGCCAACCGCGGCAGATGCGGGAGCAACAATAACTGTAAACGGCGTTAGTGTTGCAAGCGGCGCAACTTCGGGCGCTATCGCTTTAGCCTCGGGCGCTAATATCATTACGGTATCAGTTACTCCGGCAGATGGCAGCGCGGCAAAAGTATACACCATAAATGTTAACAGGGCGCTATCGTCTAACTCGGCTTTATCTGCGTTGTCATTTAGTGGCGGCTCTTTGTCGCCGGTGTTCAATTCGGCTACTTTTTCTTATTCGGGCAGTGTGCCAAATACGGTTACCGACGTAACTGTAACACCTACTGCGGCAGATGCGGGTGCATCGGTTCAGGTAAATGGTGTTCCGGTGCTTAGTGGCGCAACTTCGGGTACTTTACCGCTTAATGTGGGTGCAAATACTATCACAATAGCTGTAACTGCCGAAAATGGCGGCATAACATCGTACACCTTAACTGTAACGAGGGCAGCCTCGGCAGATGCAAGCCTTTCGGCATTAAGCCTTAGTGCCGGTACCTTATCGCCGGTATTTGCATCGGGCACTACAACTTATACGGCTTCGGTACCCAATAGCACTGCCGGTATTACGCTGACACCTTCCGGTACCAATGTTAATGCCGTTATAAAAGTAAACGGTGTTACTGTTACCAGCGGCACAGCTTCAGGCGTATTGCCTTTGAATGTTGGCAATAATAATATTACTGTAGCAGTAACCGCCCAGGATGGCGTAACCGTAACCAACTATACAGTAACAGTGGTAAGGGCAGCGTCTTCGGTTTCATCGTTATCTGCATTAACTACTACGGCGGGCGCGCTTAACCCTGCGTTTGCGGCGGGTACGCTTGGCTATGCGGTAACAGTGGCTAACGGCGTAACTTCAACAACAGTTACCCCAACCGCAACCGATGCTACTGCAACTATAACCGTAAACGGCGCGGCTGTTACCAGTGCAGTTGCTTCATCGCCTATTAGCCTTGCTATTGGCTCAAATATTATAACCACAACAGTAACCGCTGCTGATGGCGTTACAACCACAACATACACCTTAACAATAACCAGGGCAGCATCATCTAATGCAGATCTTTCTGCTTTAAGCCTAAGTGCTGGTACTTTAAGTCCTGTGTTTTCTGCAGGGGCTACCACGTATACCGCAGCTGTGGCTAACGCAGTAAGCAGTATTACCGTAACGCCTACGGTTGCTGATGCAACAGCAACTATACAGGTAAACGGGGTAACCGTTGCCAGTGGCGCAGCATCGGCCAATATACCGCTGGTGGTAGGCACCAACACTATAACCACAACTGTTACCGCACAAGATGGTTCGCTAAAAACCTACACCGTTGCCGTAACCCGTGCCACATCGACAGATGCCAGCCTCTCGGCAGTTACTATTAGTGCCGGAACCTTGTCGCCTGCATTTGCGCCGGGTACAACCGCTTATACAGCTACCGTGCCTAATGCTACGACCGGTATAACCATTACGCCAAGTAGTACCGATGCTAATGCCGTTATAACCGTTAATGGTGTAACAGTAGCCTCGGGCGCATCATCGGCAACATTGCCGCTTGTTGTTGGCAGTAATAATGTTACCGTGCAGGTTACCGCAGCAGATGGCGTAACAGTTAATACCTATACTTTCGCAATTACACGCGCCGCTTCTTCAGTATCATCGCTATCAGCATTAACTACAACCGCAGGTGCGCTTAGCCCGGTGTTTGCGGCAGGTACGCTTAATTACTCGGTAACAGTTGCAACGGGTGTTGCTTCAACAACTATCACCCCAACCGTAACCGATGCCAATGCAACTATTACTGTAAACGGCGGGGCCGTTGCCAGTGGTGCAGCATCAGGCGCTATACCTTTAACTATTGGCGCTAATAATATTATTATTCGCGTTACTGCGCAGGATGGTACCTCGGTTACCAATTATACCGTAACGGTAACACGCTCGGCATCTGCAAATGCTAACTTAAGCAGCCTTACCCTTAGCACAGGAGTATTGAGCCCGGTATTTGCATCGGGTACGTTTACGTATACCGCATCGGTAAATAACGCCACCACTTCGGTTACGGCAATGCCTACTGTAGCAGATGCAACTGCAACGGTAACGGTAAATGGTACGGCAGTAGCCAGCGGGGCTTCGTCGGCACCAATTGCGTTGGCTGTTGGGCCAAACGTTATTACTACTGTAGTTACGGCACAGGATGGATCGATACAAACTTATTCGGTAACGGTAACGCGCGCGGGTTCTTCTGACGACAACCTTTCGGCTTTGATTGTTAGCGCAGGTACCTTATCACCGGCTTTCTCGCCGGCAACGGGTAACTACACGCTTACTGTGCCAAATACAAACAGCAGCATAACTGTTACACCAACCCGTAACGAAGCCAATGCAACCATCACCGTAAACGGTACACCGGTTGCCAGCGGTTCAGCATCTGCAGCAATACCGCTGGTTGTTGGCAGCAATACCATAAACATAGTAGTTACCGCGCAGGACGGAACCGCTAAAACTTATACCATTACCGCCACAAGGCAGCTTTCGGGCGATGCTTTACTGGCTTCGCTTGCTCCAAGTACGGGTAGTTTAAGCCCTGCCTTTGCAAGCGGAACTAATAGCTATACCGTTGCAGTAAGTAACGCAGTTAACTCGATAACCTTTACCCCAACAGTTAACCAGGCCAATGCAACGGTAAGTGTAAACGGAACGCCTGTTGCCAGTGGCGCAGCATCGGCAGCTATAACTTTATCGGTGGGGGCAAACAATGTATCGGTGGAGGTAACCGCGCAAGACGGTACCCTGAATACTTATACCATACAAGTTACACGCGGCCAATCTACCGATGCTACTTTGAGCAACCTGGTAGTAAGCGGCACTACCTTATCGCCTGCATTTGCATCTGCAACGGCGGCATACACGGCTTCTGTAGCTAATAGCGTAACCAGCGTAACCCTTACGCCAACTGTTAACGAGCCTAACGCAACCGTTAGGGTTAACGGTGTGCCGGTTACCAGTGGTGCGGCCTCGGCTGCCATACCACTTAGCTTGGGCAATAACGTTATAACTGCTACCGTAACCGCACAGGATGGTACCAGCAATAAAATATACCAGGTTACGGTAAACCGCGCGCTATCTTCAGATGGTACGTTATCTGCCTTAACTATCAGCGCAGGTACGTTAGCGCCAACCTTTACTTCGGGTGTATTTAGCTACACTGCACACGTAAGTAATGCTACGCCAAGCATCACGGTAACTCCAACAAAAACCGAAGCCAATGCGGTGATTCGTGTTAACGGAAACGTTGTTGCAAGTGGCGCAAGCTCGGCAGCTATACCGTTGGCAGTTGGCAGCAACGTTATAACCATAGCCATAACCGCGCAGGATGGTACAGTTACCACCTATACAGCAGATGTAATAAAAGCTGCGCCGGTAGCATCAACCAATGCCAACCTGGTATCGCTGGCGGTAAGTACGGGAACATTAAGCCCTGCATTTGCCCAAGCCACAACTGCGTACAACGTATCTGTTGCGAATGTAGTTAGCACCATTAGCGTAACAGCAGGCAGCAGCGATGCCAACGCAAGCATTACCGTAAACGGCACACCAGTGGCCAGCGGCGTTGCATCGGCTCCAATAAACCTGGTGGCAGGTGCTAATACCATAACCACCATCATCACAGCCGAGGATGCTGTTACCACAAAAACTTACACGATAACAGTAACCCGTGCACCATCAACAAACGCCAACCTGGCTAATATTACACTTAGCGCAGGTAGTTTGAGCCCGGCATTTGCACAGGCCACAACAGGCTATACCGCCAATGTTGGTAATGCCGTAACATCTATACAACTAACACCAACCACTGCCGATGCTGATGCAACCATTAAGGTGAATGGCGCAACGGTTGTAAGCGGCGCAGCTTCGGGCGCGTTGCCATTGGTTGTTGGTGCCAATACCATTACTACGGTAGTAACCGCACAAAGCGGCGCTACCAAAACTTATACGGTTACCGTAACACGAGCGCAATCGCCAAATGCTAACCTGGCCTCGCTGGTACCTAGCGCTGGTAGTTTAAGCCCTGTTTTTGCTGCGGCTACTGCAAGCTACGGCGTAACCGTAAGTAATGGTACTACCAGCATCAGGTTTACGCCAACCGTTGCCGATGCTGCCGCTACAGTTAAAGTTAACAGCACAACGGTAACCAGTGGAGCACAATCGGCAGCCTTGCCATTGGTTGTTGGCTCTAATACTATTACTGTTGCTGTAACCGCACAGGATGGTACATTGAAAACGTATACTGTTACCGTAACACGTGCACAATCGGCAAATGCCAACCTCAGTAACATTGCTTTAAGTACCGGTACGCTTAGCCCTGTATTTGCGGCAGCTACTATAAATTATACCGCTACGGTTGGTAATGCTATTGCTACTATAAAACTAACCCCAACTGTTGCCGATGCCACAGCTACGGTACAGATGAACGGAGCTACAGTTGCCAGCGGAACAGCTTCGGCAGATATACCATTGCTGGTTGGCCCAAATACTATTACAACCGTTGTAACTGCGCAAAACGGTACAACCAAAACTTACGAGGTTGTGGTTACACGTGCGCAATCGCCAAATGCAAACCTGGCAAGCTTAAGCCTAAGCAGCGGTACGCTTAGCCCGGCATTTGCAGCCGCAACTATTAGCTATACTGCATCGGTAAGCCACGCCACTACAGGTATTAATGTAACCGCAGCGGTAGCCGAGCCTAATGCTACTATACAAATAAACGGTGCGGCCGTAGCAAGCGGCAGCCCATCTGCAAATATTCCGCTGGCGGTAGGTGCAAACGCGGTTACTACATTGGTAACTGCGCAGGATGGCACTACCAAAACTTACACAGTTACCGTAACCCGCGCGCCATCGCCTGATGCTACGTTAAGCAACCTTGCCTTAAGTACGGGGACATTATCGCCGGCGTTTTCGCCAGTAACTACCGGTTACACCGCATCGGTAGCTAATGCAGTAGCTTCGGTTACTGTTACGGCAACTGTTAACGAGCCTAATGCTATCGTAAGGGTAAACGGTGTGCTTGTAGCCAGCGGTTCTGCATCAGCTTCGTTACCGTTAGCTGTTGGGCCAAACACTATCACTACGGTGGTAACCGCGCAGGATGGTACATCAACCCAAACTTATACTGTAACGGTAACGCGCGCACTATCGCCGGATGCTAACCTTAGCAATCTGGCGCTAAGCAGCGGCACCTTATCGCCAGCGTTTACGCCTGCCGGTATAAGCTACAGCGCAACGGTAAGTAATGCAACAACTACTATAAGGCTTACACCAACTGTTAACGAAGCGAATGCCAGCGTGAAAGTTAATGGTGTAACCGTAGCAAGCGGCACCGCATCGGCTGCCCTGCCATTGGTTGTTGGGCCTAACACCATCACTGCAGATGTAACCGCACAGGATGGTACCCTTAAAACGTATACTGTAACGGTAACAAGGCTGCCATCGAGCAATGCCGACCTGGCTAACATTAGCCTGAGCACCGGTACGTTGAGCCCTGTATTTGCAGCGGGTACTTTAGCTTACAACGCTTCTGTTGGCAATGCGGTAACTACTGTTAAATTAACGCCAACTGTGGCAGATGCTACAGCAACCGTACAGGTTAATGGGGTAGCTGTACCAAGCGGTACCGCATCGGCAGATATTGCTTTGTTGGTTGGCCCTAACGTGATAAGCACCACTGTAACCGCCGAAGACGGTACAATTAAAACTTATACTGTAACGGTTGACAGGGCAAAATCGCCAAATGCCGACCTGGCTGCTTTAGCCATAAGCGATGGCACGCTTAGCCCTGTATTTGCTGCCGGTACTTTAAGTTATACAGCAGCAGTACCAAATGCAGTAAGTGGCATAAGCGTTACAGCAACTGTGAGCGAACCTAATGCTACTATACAAGTAAATGGTACCGCCGTAGTAAGCGGAAGCCCGTCGGCAAACCTGCCTTTGGTTGTTGGCGCAAATACCATAACTACATTGGTTACTGCACAGGATGGTACACCAAAAACATACACCATTACCGTAACCCGTGCGCCATCGCCCGATGCTACCCTTAGCAACCTGGCACTTAGCGCAGGTACGCTAAGCCCGGCTTTTGCCTCGGCAACAACCGGCTACACTGCTGCGGTAGGTAATGCCGTAACAACTGTAACCATAACCCCAACCGTTAACGAGCCAAACGCTACCGTAAAGGTTAATGGCGTAACTGTAGTTAGCGGGGCGGCTTCGGCAGCTATACCATTGGTTGTTGGGGCAAATACCATCACTACTGTTGTTACCGCGCAGGATGGAGTGTCAACCCAAACCTATACAACGACAGTAACCCGTGCGCCATCGTCGAACGCGTTCCTGACAGCGTTGGGTACAAGCACCGGGTTCTATAGCCCATCATTCGGTAGGAACATTACCGATTACACCATGCTGGTAAGCAATAATATTACCACCATGAGCATTACGCCAACACTGGAAGATAACACGGCTACCATGACAGTGGCGGGTGCACCGGTTGCAAGCGGCGTTGCTTCGGCGCCGATAACCCTGGCTGTGGGTAATAACTTTATCCGCACTGTGGTAACTGCCCAGGATGGTGTTACTATTAAAACTTATACGGTTATTGTAAATCGTGCGCTTTCGTCGGAGAACGACTTGAGTGCGCTTTCAATCAGCACCGGTCCGTTTACTCCGGGCTTCCAATCGGGTATTAACAGCTATACCGCTTCGGTGCCTAATACGGTTACCACCCTTACGGTTACGCCTACAGTGGCAGATCCTACGGCATCGGTGAAAATAAATAACGTGCCTGCCACAAGCGGAGTAGCATCGCCACCTATACCGCTGGCTATTGGCACCAACAGGTTAGATGTGGTTGTAACCGCGCAAAACGGGCAAACCAACACCTATACCATTACGGTAACCCGTATACCATCTGCCAATGCCGACTTGTCGGGCCTTACTGCAAATACAGGCGCTTTAAGCCCTGCGTTTGCTGCCGGTACTACAGCTTATACTGCTGCTGCAGTTGGCAATGCTACAAGCACTATACAGTTAACGCCGGTTGTGGCTGATGCTACTGCTACCGTTACGGTAAATGGTATAACAGTAGCTAGTGGTACCGCATCGCCTGATATACCGCTTAATGTGGGTGCCAACCTTATTCCTGTTGTAGTAAAAGCACAGGCAGGCAATACCAAAACCTACACGGTAAGCATCAGCAGGGCACCATCTGCCAATGCCGACCTTGCCGGTATCACCATAAGTGGTGGCACGCTTAGCCCTGCGTTTACTGCAGGCAATACCAGCTATACCACTACTATTGGCAATGCTAATGCAACCATTACTGTTACACCAAATACCAGTGATGCAACCGCTACTGTAACTGTAAATGGTAACCCTGTTACTTCGGGCAACGCATCGGGCAGTATACCGTTGGTAGTAGGGTCTAACACCATTACTATAGTAGTAACCGCTCAGGATGGCACACCAAAAACGTACACAGTAATTGCTACGCGAGAAGCATCTGCCAATGCCGACCTGGCCAGCCTTACGCCTGATGCGGGTACCTTATCGCCTGCGTTTAGTGCGGCTACGCAAAGCTATACCGTTACGGTATTGAACAGTGTAGGCAGCATCCGCTTTACACCTACTGTTGCTGATGCCACAGCTACCGTTACGGTGGATGGTGCGGCCGTAGTGAGCGGCTCAGCTTCGGGTGTTATAACATTGCCTGTGGGTCAAACCACGGTAACGGTTGTGGTAACCGCTCAAAACTTAACCCCTAAAACATATACTGTTGTAGTTACACGCCAAAGGTCGAATAATGCCGACCTGTCTGCCTTAACTTCAAATGCAGGCGCATTATCACCGGCCTTTGATGCGGCAACGCTTAGCTATAGCGTAACCGTACCAAATACTACTACATCGGCTACAGTAACTGCTTCGGTTGCCGATGCAACGGCTACTATAGAGGTGTTAGGGCAGCCATTGGCAAGTGGTGCCCAATCGGCATCGTCACCATTGAATGTTGGAAATAACGATATAGAAGTTAAAGTAACTGCCGAAGACGGCACAGTGAAAAGGTACATAGTTACCGTTAGGAGGCTGCCATCAGATAACAATAGCCTTGGCGGGCTTACTATAAGCGCGGGCACCTTATCGCCTGCGTTTGATGCCGGTACTTTTGATTATAATGCAACTGTTCCTTATTCCGAATCGAGTATAAGGATCACGCCTACCGCCGCTGACGCTACAGCAACTATTACTGTAAACGGTTCTACGGTAAGCAGCGGCAGTGCATCGGGCAACGTTAACCTGCAAGTAGGCGACAATACTGTTACTGTGGTAGTGAAAGCCGCTGATGGTACCGAGCAAACTTATACCATAATAGTAAAACGCGAAGTCCGCCCGCCATCAACAGATGCTGCACTTACATCGTTGTTCCTTACTAAAGGGACATTGCTGCCGGCATTCTCGCGCAATACATTAGCGTATAGTGCTACTGTAACCAGCGATGTTACCTTTACCAATGTAATAGCGATAACCAGCGACCCTAACGCTAAAATTACGGTGAATGGCATGCCGGTAGAGAGCGGTAAATCATCGCCTAATATTATATTGGTTGATGGGGCTAACCGTATATTTGTAAATGTTTTGGCCGAGGATGGTATTACCTCACAACGGTACAGCCTGACCATAACACGCGCCAACTTTGCGGCTACCTTACCAAACGTGTTTACGCCGAATGGCGATGGTGTTAACGATACCTGGAGACTACCGAATATTGACCTGTACCCTGATTGTACAGTGAAAATATTTAATCGTGCCGGTCAGCAGGTATTTAACTCGGTAGGTTACGGCACTCCGTGGGATGGTACCTGGAACGGCAGGCAATTAGATCCGGGCACCTACTACTATGTTATCGACCTGAAACACGGCCAGGGTATACGCTCGGGAGGTATTACCATCATCAGGTAGGATATTTTACCATAAGTTTTACAGCCCTTCGGAACCAAACCCCGAAGGGCTTTTTATTTGCCTCTGCTGCACTAATAAAGTAAATTGCCCTTTATACAGAATTAACTTTCTGCCTTTACTTTTACCGCAAAAAACCATGAGCAACCGCAGGGAATTTATTGGCACCGGGCTTACCGCACTGGCAGGGCTAACGCTTTTACCGGCTATAAACAGTTTTGCTAATATCGATAATTCTTATCAGCGTACTGCCTTCGCTAAACCCAAACTGCGCTTTGCCATAGCATCAGATATCCATTACGGGCAACAGGGGACACCATATCAAGAAAATACCGAGAACCTCATTAAATGGCTCAATGCAGACCATGCCAAAAATCATTTGGATATGGTTATCATCAACGGCGATTTGGTGCATAACCGCCCCGATCTTCTTCCCGAGATAAAAACCAAATATTTCGACAGGCTGAATGTGCCTTACCATACTATCCCCGGCAACCATGACTTTGCCGATGCTGCCATCTGGAAAAAGGTGTTCAGCTACGAGGATAAGTACACCGTTGAGCATGGCGATGTTACCTTTGTACTGGCGAATACTGCCGATACTAAAGGCACGTATGTGAACCCTGATAATGCCTTCATCAAAGCTTCGCTGGATAAGTTCGCCGGCAAAAAACTGGTATTTGCTATATTGCACATCCCGCCCATTAAATGGGTAAAAGAAGATGGTTTCCTCGATTCGCCCGAAACGGTTGAACTGCTCCATAGTTATCCCAACGTAAAAGCCGCCTTCCACGGGCACGACCACCTGCTGGATGGCGTGCGCTACACCGGCAACAAGTTCCCGCATTTCTTCGATTCGCACATTGGCGGCGACTGGGGCACCGCCTATCGCGGCTACCGCATTGTAGAGGTTGATGATAATTATGGCGTATACACCTACCAGGTGAATGCCAGCCAAAACCCGCTGCTGAATAGTGATAGGTTTTGAGCTTCGCAGTGATTAGTGGTTGGAGGGTAGAGATTAGTTGCGCAATGTCGATACTAACTAACCTCTAATTTTTATCCTCCAATCTCTAATTATAATTGTATTTTTTACAATTATAATTTACCTTGCCTAAGTTTTCTCATGCAGGGCAAATGCCTCTTTTGTATGAGAAAAAATTAAACCTCTGTACCAAATCATGTTAAAAAAACTACTGCCGTCTGTTGCATTTGCAGCTGCGTTGTTGCAAGCTGCTGCCCAATCGCCCAAAACGTATACTATTGATGCTGCTATGCCCAAGGCGCAGATATCGCCCAATATGTACGGGATATTTTTTGAAGATATAAACCTTGCTGCCGATGGTGGTGTGTATGCCGAATTGGTGAAGAACCGCTCGTTCGAGTTTGGTACGCCGCTGATGGGTTGGAAAGAACAGCAAACAGGTGGCGCTTCCGGTAAACTGGAAGTGATAGACCGTACCGCCGAACGCCCCGAGAATGCCCACTATTTACGTGTGAAAGCAGATGCTGCAACAGGCAGCTACGGATTGGCTAACGAAGGTTTCCGCGGCATGGGTATTACCAAAGGAGAGGTGTATAACTTTACCATTACGGCGCGGAAAACGACCGCTGCGTTTATAACCATGACGGTTGAGCTACGCGATGCAAAAGGCAATGTGATAGGTAAGGGGAGTTTAACACCAACATCTGCCGCATGGCAAAAGTATAAAGTAAACTTTACCGCATCGGCTACCGAAGACAAAGCATCGCTGTATGTTTTGCTGAAAGGTAAAGGTACGTTGGAGATGGATATGGTTTCGTTGTTTCCGCAGCATACCTGGAAACAACGCCCCGGTGGTTTGCGTGCCGACCTAGTGCAGAAAATTGCCGATATGAAGCCCGGTTTCCTGCGTTTCCCCGGTGGGTGTATCGTAGAAGGGCGCGACCTGGCTAACCGATACCAGTGGAAGAAAAGCATCGGCGCTATTGATAAACGCGAAACGCTGATAAACCGCTGGAATACCGAGTTTACCCAACGTTCTACCCCCGATTATTACCAAAGCTTCGGGCTGGGTTTTATGGAGTATTTTATGACGGCAGAAGATATTGGCGCAACACCGCTGCCCATACTCAATTGCGGTATGGCTTGCCAGTTCAATACCGGGCAACTGGTGCCCGTAGACCAGCTTGACCCGTACATACAGGATGCGCTGGACCTGATCGAGTTTGCCAATGGCGGCGCCGATACTAAATGGGGTAAGCTGCGTACAGATTTGGGGCACCCCAAACCCTTCAACCTGAAATTGCTGGGCGTTGGTAACGAACAATGGGGCGAACAATACATCGAACGCTGGAAACTGTTCACCAAAGCTATCAAGGCAAAATACCCTTATGTGAGCATCGTATCGAGTGTTGGTCCGTTCCCAGAGGGTGAGGAGTTTACCCGCCTCGATAAATTCTTCCGTAGCCAGCATGCCGACTTGTTGGACGAACACTATTACAAATCGCCAAAATGGTTTTTAGATAACGCCAAACGCTACGATAACTACGACCGCAGCGGCCCCAAAATATTTGCGGGCGAATACGCTGCGCACAGCACTTTAACCGGCGATGCCCTGAAGAAGAACAACTGGGAAAGCGCTCTTGCCGAGGCTGCGTTTATGACGGGGCTGGAACGTAATGCCGATGTGGTAAGGATGGCATCATACGCCCCGCTGTTCGCCCATGTAGATGGCTGGCAATGGGCACCAGATTTGATATGGTTCGATAATCTGCGCTCGTACGCTACACCTAACTACTATGTGCAGCAACTGTACTCGTTAAACAAAGGCAGCTACACCGTGCCTTTACTGGTTGATGGCAAAGCCGTTGCCGGGCAGGATAGCTGCTACGCTTCGGCAGTGGTAGATAAGGCTACCAAAGAACTCATCATCAAATTTGTAAACGCGGGCGATAAGCCACAGCCTGTCACCTTTAACATCAGTGGTGCCAAAGCATTTGCTGCTGCAGGAACTGTGGTTACCTTAACCTCGGGAAAAAGGGACGAGTACAACTCGTTAGATAAGCCGAAGGCAATTGTTCCTGTTAAAAGCAGCATCGCCGTGAAAGGCAAAGCCATTAGCTTAACGGTAGCACCTTCTACCTTCAAGGTCATCAAGCTAAAAATGCTTTAGATAGCTATTTGCCAATAACAAAAATGCCCGGACACATCGCCCGGGCATTTTTTATTTCAGGATAAGCTATTTTTATTGTTTAACGCGAACCGCGGTAGCCTCGAACATGCTCATCAGCGAACCTTCCAGGTGGTCGTCGTCAGCTTGTTTCAGTACCAGGGTAAGGTCGTAACCCTGGGCGGTGAAGAATAGCGATACGCTGTCATCTTTCTTTTCTACCTTGGTGAACGGGGTGTTAGCTTTGCTGGCAAAATCTTCGTAGCTGCCTTTTAGGGTACTTACGCTGTCTTTCAGGGTCACCATCATGTGGATATCGCCCTGCGGGGTGCCTTTAAGCAATACATCCCATTTGCCGGGGAAGCCCGTTTGTGCCGATGCTTTAAATGCGAAGCCGGTTAGTGCCAGTACCAGTACTGCAAGTAAACTTACTTTTTTCATAATTGGTTATTATTGGGGTTAATGGTTTTGCATCATCACCTGTCAGGCTGAGCCTGTCGAAGCCCTTTATCCACCGGCACCAAACACCCTCCCTTTATTCAAACTCCTCTTCGTCCTCCTCGTCTTCTTCCTCGGGCACATAAGCGTTTATGGCTGCGCCTATGCGGTTGGTTTCGTCGTCGTTATTAAATACGGGTAGCTCGGTTTCGGGGTCAAGCTTCAGCCACAGGTTTTCGGTGTCTTTTTCTATTTTACCAAGTTCTACACCGGCTTTAAAAATGGTGTATATATTATCTTCTTCGGGGAAAACGGAGTAAACTACGCCGTTCACCAGTACGTCAAATGGCTCTTGCATGTGCTTTGTATGTTGTTATTGCTGCAAAGCTACCAAAATTGCCATAGCCGTATATATAAAATACCCGCCCTTAAATTTGCGAGTAAGCCGTTGGCACCAGCAGGGTTGATGTTATCTTGTTCACCAGCAGCGCATCGGCATATTCGGGCACGGCGCTTATTTTTTTCCACTGGGCATCGTCAATAAAGGCTTTCCAGTGTGCATCCTTACCCGCCAGGTCATCAAAAGTTACCATATAGGTAAGGTTGGGGCGCAGCGGACCAATAACGGTTTCGCCCCAAAATACGGGCTTAAAGCCAAGGCGCTTAAAAATGTCTATCTCGCCCTCATCGTTAAACATCTGTATCTTTTTTTGCCCGGCAGCCTCGCTTGCGCTTTGGTATTGGCGTAACTCAAAAATGCGGGTCTTCTTTTCAGGGGCTTCCAGTATGGGGCTGTGCTTAAAGGCTTTCATTAGCGAGCTTTCTATACGCTCATAAGCAGGCTGGCTTGCGGGGGCATTTAAGTATGCTTGCGCCTGTTGCAGGTAGGCTTTGTCGGCTGCCAGTTTATCGGCAACCTGCGCTACAGAGGCAAGGCTGCTGTAGGCAATAAGCACGTATAATTTGGTTTGCCCCTCGGGCTTTAGCTCGGTAAATACGCCAACGTTTTTTGCACCAGCACGCATGTAGGCGGTAATCGCGGCATCTTTATAATAACCCTCTACCAACGCTTGCTGGGCAGCGGTTTTAAGGCTGTAGCTGCGCAGTTCGTAGTATTCGGCTGTTGTTGGTGGCTCGGCGGCTTTGCTTGTTGTGGTAGCTAACGAAGCGGCTGCACCGGCAACCATTGCCGAGCGAACAAAAGAGCGTCTTTTCATTCCGAATGTTGTTTGGTTTATAAGATATGGCAATATAGTATTTTTCACTAAATAAAATAGGGTGAAAAAACTTTGGCAACAGGGTTGTTTGCCCCTGCCTTTTGGTACGCGATTTGATTTTATTTGCATATGCAAGCGGCATTTAACCATATGAGTTTAGCGGATACACGCCACATTACTTTGCTTGAAGGCGACGATGCACACCTTATAAAAGTGCAAAGCCATACCGAACGCGTTAAGGGTAAACTGCGCGTGCGCTTTATATTCCCCAAAGATGCCCCGGTGGTAGGGCTCGATGAAATTATTGCCGATAATGTGGAAGGCTATGTACGCATGACCACCACAAAGGGCAAACCCCTCACCGCCGGTCCGCTTTTCGACCAACTTTATGTTTGGTTCGATTATATAGTGAAGCATTAGTTATTCTGCTTGTCGCAGTAAAGCCGTACTTGTGGCACTATTGCCCCTTTTTACAGGTGGGCTATTTTGGTATTATTGTATAAACCAATACAAAACCCGCCATGAAAGTAGTCCGCGTGCAATACACCACCACTGCGCAATATGCGCCTATCAATCAGCAAAATATAGCTGCCGTGGTAGCTGAGCTGAAAACCCTTAACCATCCCGGTATTAAATACGGCGCCTGGCTGCTGCCCGATGGTAAAACCTTCATGCATTTCGACCAGTTGGAGAGCGAAGAAGCCCACCAGCAATTACAGCAATTAGCCTCCTTCAAAAAATTTGCCGACGAACTTTGGGCAAGCGGACTGGAGGTGGAACCCAAACTGGAGATACTGAATTTGGTAGCGAGCACTGAGGAGTATTATTAACGGCAGATTTATTTGAGCCATTGTGCAACCAAAAGGGTTTAAATGCTATCTTGCTTTTAAAGCATTAATCCTCACTACCATGTACAACCCAGCCCTGCAACGTTGCCTGCTAATGATAGCCCTTTTCTTTTTCGCTAAAACTACAATTGCGCAGGTAAAGAGCGATATGCCTGCGGTGTTTACAGATAAGGAGATGGTGAAATGGGAGTACAGCTCGAAGGTGATAGGGGAGGATTATACCATTTATGTGCATTTTCCGCCGGGCTACGACACTACCAAAACCAAATACCCCGTACTGTACATGACGGATGGCGACTGGAATATGACCGTTGCCATGAACTGCTTCAACATGTTGCGGCAGGATTATGAAACCACCGAAGCCCTTATAGTAGGCATTGGCTACGGCAGCCGCCCAAACAAACGTAGCCGCGACCTAAACCCCGAAACCGGCGGACCAAAGTTCATAAGCTTTATTGAGCAGGAGGTTATCCCCTTTATACAAAGCAAGTACCGCGTTAACGATAATAAAGCTTTGTATGGCTATTCGTTCGGTGGTATGTTTACTACGATGGTGTTGTTTCAACATCCCGGACTTTTTGATATGGTATTCATCGGCGCACCCGGTAACGAGGGGAACGACCTTATCCCGTCCGCAAAAAAATACTTCGCCAACCATACCGACCTTAACTGCCGTGTGTTTGCTGGTGTAGGCTCATACGAGCATAACAACGTAAAAAACATTGCCGACTTTAAAACCTATCTGGATAGCCGCCACGCGAAAGGACTGGTGGTGAAAACCGCCATTGCCCCCAATGCTAACCATGGCGCCGCTTTGGCACAGGTAATGCAAAATGCCATTGCCTTTGGCTATTGCAAAATGCACACGCCAATTACGGTGCCAGCCACCACATTGCAACAATATGCAGGCAACTACACCATTGCTGGTAACAAAACGGATAAGTTTAAAATTTACGCCAAAGGGAATGCCCTATACTTTACCGAGAACGAAGGTTTACCTACCCAGTTGGTGCCCTATGGTAAAAATGCCTTTTTTATGTATGAGAACGAGAAAGCCGACATTACATTTAATACCGAAGGCGGGAAAATGTATTTATTATTCGGTTTTCCGGGAGAGAAGCCAACGAGGCTGGACAGGCAGTAAAACGAATATTAGCTAAGCTTTACCCCTACACTTTCGCCCCAACCCCCATATTATCCTTGAACGCTTTCTCCAAATATACCAGTAACTCGTTAAAGCTGATGGGTTTGGATAGGAAGTAGTTCATGCCGGCTTGCAGACAGGCTATTTTATCTTCGGGCATAGCGCTGGCTGTCATTGCCATGATGATGGGTTGGTGGGCGTTTTGGCTGCGAATGCTACGGGTAGCTTCCAAGCCGTCCATCTCGGGCATTTGTACGTCCATCAGTACCAGGTCGTAATTTTCGGCTTGGGTGGCTTCAAAGGCTTCTTTGCCGTTGTGTGCCAGCGTGGGTATGTAGCCAAATTTCTTAAGCACTTGTTTTATCACCATTTGGTTAACGGGGTTATCCTCGGCAACCAATATCTTCATGGGGAACTTAGAGGCAAAATCGGTACTGATAGCGCCCGTTTGATTCGCCTGTGGATTTGCTTTTGGTAATTCCTGCTGTTTGGGCGTACTGCAAAGCATGCTAAACAGTACGTTGGTGCCCTTGTCGGGTTCGCTTTCGATGTTCATGGTGCCGCCAAGCAGTTCAACCAACCGCTCGCATATTACAAGCCCCAGCCCGGTGCCGCCGTACTTGCGCGTGGTTGACGAATCGCCCTGCGAAAAGGGTTTGAACAACCTCGAAAGCTTATCTGCCGATATTCCAACCCCCGTATCCTTCACCTCGAAGGCAAGCTTTAGTTCTTCGCCGCGGTGGTGCAGAGCTTTTACGTTTACGGTAACGCCACCCTCACGCGTAAACTTTACCGAGTTGCCCACCAGGTTCACCAACACCTGTTTTAGGCGCAGTCGGTCGCTGATGATGGTTTCGGGTACGCCCTTATCTATGTGGCAGGCAAGTTTGATATTCGCTTTGGTTGCCTGGCTGCTGAACAGTTTGCATACCTCATCCAAACATTGCTGCAGGTTAAACTCGTGCGCATCGATCACCATCTCGCCCGATTCTATCTTCGAGAAATCGAGGATATCGTTTATCACGTTTATCAGGCTTTCGCCGCTGATGCGGATGGTTTCGGCATATTCGCGCTGCTCACTGTCGAGGTTTGTTTCGCACAATAGCGATGCCATGCCCATTACGCCGTTCATGGGGGTGCGTATCTCGTGGCTCATGGTAGCCAAAAAGATGCTCTTGGCTTTGTTGGCGCTTTCGGCTTCCATACGGGCTTGCAGTTCCTGTTCGCGCTGGCTGCGCAACTCGGCAGATTGTGCCTGTAGCTCCTCGTTTATGGCGGTAAGCTCTTCAGATTGGTCCTGTAGTTCGTTAGCCTGCTTTTTTATTTCGGCGGTGCGGCGTTCTACCAGCCGCTCCAGTATCTCTTTTTTCTTGCTAACGTCGTTCAGCCGGAAACGGTAGTAGCCGTAAAATAACATCGCTAACGATACTATCATAGCCGCACGGAACCAGTTCTCCATCCAAAACGGCGCCTCTATTACTATTTTGATGCTTGCGGGCGTGGTGTTCCAAACACCGTCGTTATTGGCGGCTTTTACCTTAAAGGTGTAGGTGCCCGGCTCCAGGTTGGTGTAGGTTGCTTTGCGTTGCCCGCCTACGTAGTTCCAGTCTTTTTCAAAGCCCTCCAACTTGTAGGCGTACTGGTTAAGGTCGGATAGGGTGTAGTTGAGTGCTGTGTACTCCAGCGTAATTACCGATTGCTTGTAGTTCAGCCTTATTTCCTTCGCCTGCGAAATAGCCTGTTTAAGCGGCGAGCTTTCGCCTATAGCCACGGGTTTATTAAACAATTGCAAACCACTAAAGCTTACCGCAGGGGCATGGTTGTTGAAGGGCAAATGCCGCGGATTGATAACGTTGAAACCGTTTAGCCCGCCGAAAAGGAGGCCGCCGTTTTGGAGGCGTAAACCTGCGCCGGTATTGAACTCGGCACCCTGTAAGCCATTTACAATAGTAAAATGCCTGAAATCGCCGGTGCCCGGTTTAAAGCGGATAAGCCCATTGGTGGTACTTACCCATAAATATCCCAGCGTATCCTCCTGTACCGAACCTATAATGGAGTAAATGCCACCATTAGGGAAATTGTATTGGATAAATTTATGGCGCGCCTTATCCAGCATGTTTAAGCCGCCACCCAATGTACCCACCCACATTATGCCGCGGCTATCTTCTAAAATGGATGATATAGTGTTGTGGGTAAGCCCCGTATTAAACACTTTATAATGCTTAAAATTATCGGTAGCCGGGTTATAAAGGTTAAGCCCATCAAACGTGCCTATCCACATATTGCCGCGCCTATCGGCATAAATAGCGCGCACATCGTCGTTACTCAAGCAGTGTAACGTATCATTGATATTATATCTGTAACGTTTTGTAACCACGCCATTGTGCATAACGTTAACCCCGCCTTCGTCCATCCCCAACCAAACATCCCCAACCTTATCCATTGCTAATGCGAATACCGATATATTATTTATCTGGTTGGGGCCATCGCCTTTGTCGTAATGGCGTGCCCTGTGTGTTTTGCTATCCAACACATCCAAACCGCCGCCATAGGTACCTATCCATATTTTTCGGTTACGGTCTTCTAATATTGATAGCACCTTACTGCCAGTTACCGATGCCTTATCATGCATGATGGCATGCGTAGTTTTATCCATGAAATTCAAGCCACCGCCATCTGTACCTACCCATATCTCGTTGCCAATGTCGGCAAAGGATAATACATGGTTGTTCGATAGTTCGCCGGGCTGCGAAAGCTTGTTGTTAAAATGCGGAAAAGACGATATGTTATTATTGTATTTTATGACCCCCATCTCGAAGGTACCCACCCAAAGGATGTTATCGCTTTCAAGCACATAGTTTATCGAATTTACTTTATCGAGGTACTTGTTATAGTCATGGTCAAAAGTGCCTTTCTCCATATCCAGGTACTCCAAGCCTTCTTCAGTAGCTACCCAAAGCTTGTTTTTGCCTGTTGGCGTTAGCGAGAAAATGGTATTGTTTACAATACTATTCTTATTGCCGGGCTGATGGCCGTAGTGCGTAAATGTTTTGGTGTGGATGTTAAAAAGGTCGAGCCCGTTATCGGTGCTGCCAAGCCATAAATTGCCCTGCGGAGTTTTGTATATAGCGCGCAGGTGGTTACTGCCGGGGCTGTTAGGGTTGGCATCGTTATGCTTAAAGTTTACATATCGCCCTGTGTTCGGGTTGAAACAGAGCAGCCCCCCATCCGTAGCGAGCCATAGCAGGCCTGCCACATCTTCTACCACCCCATAAATATGGTGTTCGGGGATATAATCTTTATGCTTTACGTATAAGTACCGCTTGAACAGATGGGTTTTAGGGTTCATCAGGTTTAAGCCCGAATAGGTTGCAACCCAAAAGTTCTTCTTGCTATCGATATAAATTGCCGATATGTCGTTATTGGACAATGCGTTATCGATGTTATCATTGATATCGAAATTTCTAAACGAATCGGTATTGCGGTTATAAAGGCTTAGTCCGCCGCCGCCGGTGCCAACCCACAGGTTGCCGGCAGGGTCTTCGGCAATAGTGGTTATGTTATTACTTTTGAGTGAGCCTTTATTATTTGCCTGGTGGCGGTATACCTTTACCGAATAGCCGTCGTAACGGTCGAGCCCGTCATCGGTAGCGAACCACATGTAGCCCAGGTGGTCTTTAAAAATATATTTTACATTACTGTGCGATAGCCCGTCGTTAATAGTGAGGGTGCTTTTATGTGCGTTTTGATATTGTGCCTGTGCTAAGTAGGGTACGCCCGATAGCAGAACTAACAGGCATAAGGTTACAATAAGCTGATAGCTTTTTGCCGTGCACAGAAAGTTTGCAAAAAAAGGTATACGTTTTACCTTCATTAATATCGTGATAAGCACATGAGTTTTATTGGTGCAGCAGCCTTGCAGGGTCGGGTTGTTCGGCGTTGCTTGTATGGCTTTTTTACGGAAGCCAACAGATAAAGTTATGAAAATGAATGCAAACTTTATACAACCATAGGCGCTTATTTCGGGAAGTTAGCCAGCAGGGCATCAATATTATCCAGCTTGCGTTTTTGCAGCACGGTTTTGCCGTAATTGGTAAAGTAGGTATGGTGTGTAAGCAGGCTGATGTTAGATTGTGTCCACTCCCTATCGGTGTAAGCTTTTTTTAGGCGTATAGCCCATTCGCGCCTAAGTAAGGCCGAACGTTCTGTGTATTCGGGGACTGATAGATGGTACAGGTCGGCATCGCAAAGTATTTGCTCCAGCAGGTTTTGCGGGTTTTGCGGCATTTGTGTGGCGCGGATACAGCCGGTTACTTTATTTATAAAACCTTCATCCATACCCTGCTGAGTTAAAAACGTAGCGGCAATGGCTATGCTGCTGTCCTCGTGCCCGGCGTAGGCATAGCAGTACCCCGTATCATGAAACCAGGCGGCTATCTCCACAATGCGGGCATCGCTTTTACTTATGGGCGAGTGTGCTACTATGTCCTTAGTGGCAGCAACCACACGGCGGGTATGCACCATGTTGTGGAAATGCATATCGGCAGATAGCTGGCTGCTTAGCAATTGGGTAACATACGTTTCGGCGTCGCGTAATAATGCTGCCTTAGACATAGAGGGCGGTAGTTTAAACAGCTAATTTCCCGAAACATTCTGTACAAAATCTGTAGAAATGGGAAAAATAGCTATCAAAAGCATTTTTTGTGCCGATAATGTGCAAAGTGGCTGGATGAAAAATAATTGAAAATATTTTAAAGAATTTCTTGATTTGTAAAAATAATGTGTATCATTGTGCCATGAAAACAATTGCAATACAACACCCCATATTAGAACCGCCAGAGCCGGAGGTAACGGAGTACATATTGTAAAAAATATTACAGCACCACTGCGAGAATCCTCTTAGGCATACCTAAGGGGATTTTTTGTTTTAGGGGCAAATTCAGGGTAGTATATCAATTGGCAGATTACTCCGTTTGGAACGGAGAGGCTCCCGGTTCGAGTCCGGGTTACCCCACTGTGTATGTATCGGAAATATAGCTCAATGGTTAGAGCAACACCCTTATACGGTGACGGTTATAGGTTCAAGTCCTGTTATTTCCACCAACCTGCCCGGCGCTTGAGCTTGGGTACCGGTGCGTTGCCTTTTTAGTTCAACGGCACCGGAAGCGCCCCTGGTGCCGGCGGGTTTAATTTTCCTGTAGTGCAATGGTTAGCACACCCGTTTTTGATGCGGGTAGTTGTGGTTCAAATCCATACGGGAAAACGTGAGATATGATTTTTTTGAACACCCAAAATGTGTTGGTTTTTGATGATGTGCTGCCGATGGCGGGTAGGGGGAGGTATGTTTTAAAATAAAGAAATATCTTTATATCGCAATTCCCTCCCACGTGGGAGGGGTGCGGTAGGGCATGTGCGCAAAGGCAGGGAGGGGTAGCGGTCGAGATGTATTACCGTTGTGGATTCGCGTTTCTTACGTCTCCGAAATAACCTTGTACTTAACTAAAAACATCGGCTCGCTCATTCGCCGCGAGAGGGCTGTTACTTTTTTCGCGGGTGGTTTATTTCTTGTGGGTGCTCAAGAGGGCTTCGCCGTTTTCTTGATAAAAAGTAACCAAAAATCAAGGCAGCAGAAATGCTTCTTTGCCCACCACCCTCCGCTGCAAAGCGGGCAGAACCACGGGCTGGGAAAATTTGCCCCTTGCTGCGCCGCTCATGTCCTGCGCTTCAGCAAACATTCCCTATGCCCTTGCAGCCGCACCACCCATCACGTTCTGCCCGCTTTCTCCCGAAGCTTCCCTGCTGCCGTTCGGTAGTGCGAAGAACCCGTATCACTGCAACACAAAAGTAGAGTGGTACACCTGTTACACCCGTTACAGCACCTTTGCAATGTGGCTAATAGATGCTTCGTCCCTCAGCATGACAGTTGTTAACTAAACCCGATAGTAGCGGAAAGCCCGCTTCTACCGGCGGCTTGCAGCGGATAGCGGGACTACCGGCACAAAAATGCTTCTGCCTTTGCTTTATTAATAACCGCCGCGATGAGATTGCCACGGCTCGCCTTTCGCGCAGGTCCTTTCCTCATGAGCCTCGCAATGACAAGGTTGTTAATTGTTTGTCTGGATAAAAAAACAAAAAACCACAGAGAGCAACACTCATCGCCGGGTTGGTCTAAGGTGAAAACGAAGTAACCCGGCATTACGGCATCTCTGTAGTTTTTTGGCTGATATGGTTTAGGTATAGCAAATTAAAACACCGCTTGCTATCAACGGCTTTTGTTTGAAAAAGAGAGCGACTTTCGCGGCGCGTCCTGTTTTGGCGGTTGAAGCGAAGTAACGCGGCACTACGGCATCTCTTTTTTAAGGGCAATGTGCGATAGGCGCGTGCTTGCTCAAAAGAGCCATTGCAGAAACGAATTTCTGCAAACAGGAGTCGAACCTATGTTAACCGAAGTAACGCCCATCTACGGCACCTTAAGTTATAAAAAGGGTAAAAAGCAACGAGCGCCTTGGCCTTGCGGCAGCCCCGTATTCTACCAAATTGAACTATTGCGGGATGTGCTCACCGCAAGCCGGGCTCGAACCGGCAATCTCGGGAGTGATTCGAAGTATCACTCGTTTACGACACCTTTTTATTTCTTTTAAAAGAAGGGCAAAAATCAACAAGCGCTAACCGGCGCTCTATCCGGTTGAGCTACCCTTTTTGCAAAGGGGCAGGGTTCGAACCTGCATCCTCCTCATCCGCAGTGAAGTATCGCTCGTTTACGGCACCTTCTTGTGCTTTTAGCTTTTGTTAGCTGCAGGGTTTGCAGGGCAAATAACAATAAGTATCGTATACTGAAACGGATGCTATCCGCAGCAGTGCGTAACGAAGTAGTACTTATTTACGGCACCTTGCAAGCCCTGCACCAAACAGTGGCTTTTACATTCGGCTTATGGATACACCTGCTCGTTTTGGGGGCAGGGGGGCTAAGGTAAAAAGGGTAACAGGCAATGAGCGTATTTGCAGAGGTTTTGACCCCCGTGTATTACCCACCCGAAGCACCGCTCGTTTACGACACCTTGTTTTAACTTAACCCCCTAACCCGCAGGAGGGGTAATAGCCAACGCCGAACGTTAGTAGCCTTTGCTGGTGTTGCTACCAACAAGCTTTTCTTTTTTAAAAAGGGCAAAATGCAATAAGCCTTTCAATACTGTGCCCTAACCAATTAGGCGACTCTCCGCATGGGAGAGGGCGGACTCGAACCGCCAACCTCAGTAACCCATCGAAGTATGGCTCATCTACGGCACCTTTTGCCCCCTAACCCCCTGAAGGGGGAATGTGTTCCAAAAGTTCCCCCGTTAGCCAACGGGGGCGGTGGGGGCTAATTCAGCAGGCAAAAGAGAGCGATGAGCGGCACGCGTACTTGTCGTTTAAGGTGGTCGATGTAACGCGAGCCTACGGCATCTCTTAAGCCTTTTTGAATTTATAAAGAACGATGTTTAACGCCCACCGGCGATGCCCCCAACCCCCTAAAGGGGGAATGAAGGTGTTTTTTGCCTTTGTTAGTGTTGTCACCAACAAACTCATGTTTTATAAAAGAAGGGTTACTGTCAACAAGTGGCTTTCTCCCGTGTTTTGCCGTCTCAACTACCCTTTTTGCAAAGGGGCATGAATCGAACCTGCGTTTCAGGTCTGAATACGAAGTATCACTCGTTTACGACACCTTCTTTACTATCTTTTAATAAGGAGCTACAGGCGAACCAGGTAGCGGGGACTGTCAAGCGAGGACTCGAACCTCCATCATGGCTCTCACCACAATGCCCTCCCCTTTATTGGAGACGATGTATCCTGTTTCTACGGCATCCTTATTTCTTTAATTTCTTTTTAAAAGGGGAGAAGAATATCGAACATCCAATTTCGAATAATGAAGTTTTTACTTCAGTGTTCGGTGTTCGAAATTCATTATTCGATATTACTTCTACCTCTTTTTTATAGTTGTGTGTTATTTATCACATCAACCGCTGTATCGCCGTTTTCAAGTGCTGCCAGCACATCAAAAACTTTATCGCTCCAGCCGGCTACCAGGTAAACATCGCGCTGTGGTATACGCAGCGGGGTTTGCCCGTTGCCTGCCAAATCGAACAGGTACAGTTTGGCGGCAGGCGCTACCTGCGCTTTGTACTGCTCCCATAGGTGCTGTATATTGGCGTACTGGTTGCCATTGCTGTTCCATAGCTGGCAGTCGGTAAACAGCATCACCTTGTCTTTCACAACACGGTTACGCAACAGCTCGTCTATCACCAGGTGCCCGTTGGTAGCGTAGCCTACTTCGCCTTCGCGCTTGTAAAACTCCTGCACGTTTGCCAATATATTGGCGCGTGGCACGGTTATAGTTTTAAAGTAGTTACCGAACATACCCACCTGCACATTTTTGCAACGGCTTTGCAGCAACATAGCCAGCATCAAGCCCACATCGTACAACAGTATTTTCGACTTTGCTGATACCGGCTGCTGCATAGAGCCCGATACGTCGCACGCCAGTAGCACGCTGGTATCTTCGTTAAAGCCCCTTATGTTGGCAGCGCTTGCGGCAACGGCTTTTTCCAAAGCATCAAGCAATAGCCCGGTGTAACCCTTGTTGCCGTTGAACAACGCATTTATTTTGTTGCCCAATGCCTTTATTGGCGATGCACTTTCGGCAGCCAGCAGCTCGCGGTATGCCGCCAGGAACCTGAACGGGAACTGCTTTGCCTTTGCCACTTTCTCGCCATCGGCAAGGGTGGCGCACACCTGCTCAAAGCAAGCGTAGCTTACGCCCGCTTCTTGTATATTACGCAGGTTACGCAGCAATGCCATGTAGCCCAACTTGCCGCTGTACACCAGCTCTTCCCACTTGTTGCGGAAGGCTGCTGCACGTGCTTCGGCACTATCAAAGTTCAATTGCCCCAGGGCCGATAGTTCGGTTTCCCAAGTGTAGGGCGTATTTAGCGTGCCGGCAACTATTTTGTTGAACAGCTCCTGCTGCGCGGTATCTTTTGCACGTGGGTGCACCAAAAACAAAGCATCCTTTAGTTTAATGGCACCATCGCGGTTGTACTTGGCGAACTGATACTCGTCGAACCGGTTGAAAGCCGTAGCCAAACCCTTTTGCATTTGCTTGCTCAGGCGGTTAAGCTTTTTGGTGCCGGTACGCTTGTTCAGCAATTCGTAGCAAGCCAATAGCTCGGTAATTTCGTCGGCACGGTTTACTACACCGGCGGTAACATCAGCCACCAGGCTATCGCCGCGGTGCAGGTTAGCCAGCTCGGTAACCAGTACCAGGGGCACGCTGCGCATATACATTTTATGCCTTGCATATACCGCCAGTTTGCCCACAAACTCGGGTTTGCATTGCGCTATCAGTTGGCGCACGCGGGTTAAACGCTGTTCGTTCTTTTCGTAGAACGTGTCGTTCAGGCTCCAGGTAACCACTGCGGTATACAGCTCCATTTCGGGGCTAAGCGTATAAGCCGCCGCGCCTTCGTGATTCACCACTCGTTTTGTAAGCCTGTTCAGTAAGTTAAATTTCATTGGGTACCTCCCTTTTTGTTGTTTGTTGATACAAAGGTTCATACCCACTGCGCAACCTATTTGCGTAGTGAAAAATAATTTGAAAAAAAGTTGATTATGTGGGTGGTTAAGGGGTGAATGGTTGGTGATGTGGCTAATTTTTGAAGCGTTTTTAGCCGATTTGTCATTGCGAGGAGCGGCGGTAAGGGGGAGTGCGGCGCGACGTGGCAATCTCAGAGGACAGGTAGCCACAGTGCAATTCGTCTGAACCATGATTCGCTTGATTTGAGGATTATCCGATTGATGGTTTTAGATTCCCTCCCACGGGGTCCAAAGGACTCCTATGGAGGAGGGGGGCGGTAGGGCATGTGCGCAAAGGCGGGGAGGGGTAGCGGTCGAGATGTATTACCGTTGCGGATTCGCGTTTCTTACGTCTCCGAAATAACCTTGTACTTAACTAAAAGCATCCGCTCGCTCATTCGCCGCGAGAGGGCTCGTTACTTTTTCTTGATAAAAAGTAACCAAAAATCAAGGCAGCAGAAATGCTTCTTTGCCGCACCGCCCTCCGCTGCAAACCGCGCAGAACCACGGGCTGGGAAAATTTGCCCTTTGCTGCGCCACTCACGCCCCTCGCTTCAGCAAACATTCCCTATGCCCTTGCAGCCGCACCGCCCACCACGTTCTGCCCGCTCTCGCCCGAAGCTTCCCTGCTGCCGTTGGGTAATATGAAGAACCTGTACCACTGTAACACCCGTCCTGAGTGATACACACGTTACGCCCTGTTACTCCACTGGTCCAAGTTTAGCGCAGCGTAACTTGGACCTAAAACTTTAAAAGCTTCCAGCTTGTCGCCGCAAGAAGAATTCTTGCGCAGTTATAGGTCGAAGTTTTTAAACTTCAACCAGGGTATCGTTACACCCCAAACCCGCGTTAACTAAACCCGATAGCAGCGGAAAGCCCGCTTCTACCAGCGGCTTGCAGCGGATAGCGGGACTGGCGGAACACTAATGCTTCTGCCTTTGCTTTACATATTTTTTGCACCGATTCCACCGATTTAAATGATTTCACCGATTATAAACCGTCGATTTTACTGATTAACAGATGCCGTTGATTGATTTTGCATCGGAAAATCCCAAAATCAAGCGAATCATGGTTCAGATACATTTTCCGTAACAAATTCATACCTTTAACAAGCTTGCCGAACAATTGCGACAGGCACGTGTTTACCATCTACTTAAAGCCCCCCTTTATACATGATGCCCAAGCGGTTACTCATTACCTTATTTGCCGTAGCGCTATCGCGGGTTGTGCTTGCGCAGCAAGCCCCCGTGCCCGATAGCATCACCATTGCCATTAATACCAAATTTGATAAAGCGGGCAAGGTTAAACGCGCTTTGCTGGGCACCAATTACCGCAGGGTATGGGCGCAGGCGGTGCGGATGCCGATATTCCATATTACACAGGAGAAGGGCGGCTTGAAGATAACCGGCGTAGGTGGGGGTAACCAAACTACATCGTTACAAATGAAAGACTCTGCGGGGCGCGAGTGGGTGCTGCGCTCGGCTAATAAAACTACCTCGCGCGACCAGCCCAAGATATACAAGAACACCCTGGTGGAGGCTTTGATGCTTGATGCGGGCTCTATCGGGCACCCCTGGAGCGCCCTTGCTGTGCCGCCCATGGCAGATGCGCTGGGCATAAAGCATACTAACCCGCGCATGGTTTACCTGCCCGATGACCCTGCCCTGGGCAAATACCGCGAGCAGTTTGCCAATGCGGTTTACTTGTTCGAGGAACATGGTCCGCCTGATGCCTCGAAAGACTACAAGACCGAAAAGGTGCAGGACCGTTTGGAGAAGAATAACGATAACAAGGTTGACCAGCGCCTGATACTGCGCGCCCGTATTTTGGATATGATAATGGGCGACTGGGACCGCCACGGCGGGCAATGGAAGTGGACCAAAAACAACGACAGCACCAAAGCCGTACTGTACGACCCTACCCCCGGCGACCGCGACAAGGTTTTTTATACTACGGGTGGCGCCATTTTCAGCGTGATGGCTTTAGCCAAGCCCAACCTGCAAGCCTATACCGACCATATACGCCGTGTTGACCTGTGGAACTACAACACCGTAACCTTCGACCTGTATTTTTTGAACGAACTGGATAAGGAGGATTGGGAGCACGAAATTGCCTACGTGCAAAGTAAACTTACCGATAGCCTGGTTACCCGCGCCGTAAAGCTGATGCCCGCCAATGTATACGCCGTAAGCGGCGAGCACATACTAAAAACCTTTTTTAAACGCCGCGATAATGCCCGCAAGTTTGTGATGCGCTACTACCACTTTTTGGCTAAGATAGTAGATATACACGGCAGCGATAAGCCCGAGCACTTCGGCATACATACCCAAAAAGATGGCGACGTAAAAATAACCATCAACAACATTAAAAAGGATGGCAGCGTAGGCAGAGAACTGTATAAACGCACCTTTAAGCAGCACGAAACCAATGATATACGCCTGTATGGCTTAGAGGGGCAAAACACCTGGGAGGTTACGGGCGATGCCAAAACCGATATAAAGGTGCGCATGATAGGCGGCACCGATACCGATAGCTACCATGTAGATACCACCCTGCACAACCGCAAAAACCTGTATGTGTATGATGTTCGCGGTCCGGGTAATGCGCTGCCTGCCGGTAGCGAGGTGCACCTGAAACTGCGTAACGATACCTCGATAAACCAGTACCGCCGCCCCGAGAACCGCTACACCACTTACAGCCCCCTTGGCGGCATTGGCTACAGTACCGAGGATGGCTTGCAACTGGTAGCCGGTATTGGGCTTACGCAATACAGTTTTAGGAAAGACCCTTACCGCAACCACCAGGAACTGAAGATAAACTACACGCTAAGCAAGCAATCGTTCCTGGTGAACTACACGGGTATTTTTAAAAGCGTATGGGGCAAAAACACCGACCTGCTGGTGAACGTTAGCGAACGCGGTCCGCGTAATACCAATAACTTTTTTGGGCTGGGCAACGTGGGCGAATACCTGGACGATAAGGAGTTTTACTACTACCGCAACCGGTACGATTATGCCGTTACCGACGTTCGGCTGGCGCACCGCGTAAACAATTGGGTGCTCAGCGGCGGCTCGCTCACCGAGTTCTACACCTCATCGCGCAACCACAACCAGGACCACTTTTTTAAACAATACGACCAACTGCACCCCGAAGAGCGCCTCTTCGACGCCAAGCTGTACACAGGCGTAATTGGCGGAGCGGTATACGATAGCCGCAACAGCCAGCGCTTCCCCAGCCGTGGCGTTACCTGGCGCAACACCCTTACCGGGCTAACGGGCATCAACGTAAACGACCACGCCAGCGCCAGCATCATCAGCACCTTCAGCTTTTTTATACCTATAAAAGATTCTACCATAGTACTCGCCAACCGTACCGGCGCAGGGCATATCTTCGGGAACGGCGAGTTCTTCCAGATGATGAACCTTGGCGGCTTAACCCTGCAGGGCTTCCACACCAGCCGCTTTATAGGGCACACCATGGCATACAATAACCTGGAGCTGCGCGCCAAACTGTTCGATTTTAATGCCTACGTGCTGGCATCATCGTTCGGGTTGGTAGCCTTTAACGATGCCGGCAGAGTATGGCTAAAAGGCGAACACAGCAACACCCTGCACGATACCTACGGCGGCGGCATCTTCCTCACCCCCTACAACGCCTTCCTCCTCCAAGCCGTATTAGGCAAAAGTACCGATGGGTATTTGAGCTATATAACGGTAGGGTTTAGGTTTTAGGAAGGCAAAAGAATATCGAATGATGAACACCGAATAATGAATTTCGAAGGGCTTTTCACTTCATTATTCTACATTGGGCGTTCAGTGTTCGATATTAATTCTTCTATTTTTCTGAACCCTGATTCGTGGGATTTTGGGACTCTCCGATGCATAATCAAAGCGAATCAGAGAATCCTTCCATCATGCGCATCATGGTTCAGAAAATTAGTAAAGCAAAGGCAGAAGCATTTAGGTCCCGACAGCCCCGCTATACGCTGCAAGCCGCTGGTAGAAGCGGGCTTTCCGCTGCTATCGGGTTTAGTTAACACGGGCTGGTGCTGCTGTTGTTTTTCTTCCGGACTTTCCGACTTCGGACTTTCGGACAAAAAAAACTCTTATCTTTAATCCGTAAAACAACCTTATTGCATGAAAAAACTCTACGCCCTCATTGCCTTCATCGGCATTTTTAGTACAACTACGTTCGCACAGGAAACCGATAGCACGGCAATAAAAGTAGCCGCTGCCGAAAAAGCCTTCACTTACCAGCATGGTGCCATAAAAATTGGCAACGGCATAGCCACCGTTAATGTACCCGCAGGTTTTAAATACCTCGATTCGGTACAGGCGCTGCGCGTACTTACCGATATTTGGGGCAACCCTAAAACCGAGAACATGACGCTGGGCTTCCTGCTGCCCGAGAAACAGGGCATTTTGGCTACCGGTGGCTATGTATTCAACATACAATACGAGGCTATTGGTTATGTAAAGGATGACGATGCTAAAGATGTTGACTACGACGAAATGATAGCCAACATGAAAAAGGAAGCCAAAGAAGAAAGCGTTGAACGCCAGAAACAAGGTTACCCTGTTATTGATATTGTAGGCTGGGCAGCCAAACCCTATTACGACGAGGATAAACACGTGCTGCACTGGGCAAAAGAGATAAAATTTGGTACCGATAGCGTGAACACCCTCAACTACAACGTGCGCGTATTAGGGCGCAAAGGGGTGCTGGTGCTTAACGCCATTGCCACCATGAACGAGATAAAACCCGTAGAAGCCGATATGCCCAAAATGCTTACCTCGGTTACCTTTACCGATGGCAACAAATACACCAACTTCGATTCGGGCATTGATAAAGTAGCCGCCTGGACGATCGGCGGCTTGGTAGCCGGAAAGGTATTAGCCAAGGTAGGTTTCTTTGCCCTGGCGCTAAAATTTTGGAAGCTTATAGGTATAGGCTTGGTGGCAGCGTTTACAGCCGTTAAGAAATTCTTCACCGGCAAAAAAGGCGAAGAACCTGTTGCCCCTGCCGAAGAGGAAAAAGAACCCGTAGCTGCCTTTGAAGAGCTGAACGCAGAAAACAAGCCCGAGGAAGATAAAAAAGACGAGGAAGAAAAACCGTTGGCGTAGTATTAAGCCGAAAGTATTAAGTTTAAAGTCTGAAGTCCAAAGTCCAAAGTCGAACGGTTGAGGCATTACTACTCCCCACTTTGAACTTAAGGCTTCGGGCTTAAGGCTTACTATAATGATTAATAATATGAAATACCTATTAATACTCCTGCTATTCACCTCAACCACCACCTTTGCCCAAAACCATGCGGCGCAAATAGCCGCTTTTCGCGATAAGTACAAGGCAGACTTTTTAGAAGACAGCCGCTCGCCCCTAAAAAAGGACGATCTGCCTTACCTGCGCTTTTACGATGCCGACAGTACCTACCGCGTACAGGCAAAAGCCGAATTGGTTAATGCGTCCTCGGCATTCATTATGCCTGTTTTTGCCGGCACAGGCAGCGAGTATGTTAAATATGCCACCCTCACCATGCAGTTGCAGGGCGCGCCGGTAACACTAACAGTTTACCGCAATACACGCCTTGCTAAAGTGCCCGGCTATACCGATTACCTTTTTCTGCCCTTTACCGACGATACTAACGGCAAAGAAACCTACGGCGGCGGGCGCTACATCGACCTCCGCGAAGCCGACTTTAAAAACGGTGAGGTTACTATCGATTTCAACAAAGCCTACAACCCATACTGTGCCTTCGCCGGCGGCTACTCGTGCCCCAAACCACCCGACGAGAACCACCTGCAATTAGCCATAGCCGCAGGCGAGAAAAAATACGGGAAAGAAGTAGGGCATTAAGCATTAGAAGCGGCGTACGATTCCCTCCCACGTGGGAGGGGTGTTGCTGGCATGCGCGCAAAGGCAGGGAGGGGTCGCGGTCGAAATGCTGTGAGGCTTTGCAAGGGCGTTAACCCCTTCCTACACCTTCCCCAAGGAAGGAATCGCACATAGCCCCTGCTTTTCAATCGTGCTTTTCTTATTCCCCTCCCACGTGGGAGGGGGGCGACTGGCATGCGCGTAAAGGCAGGGAGGGGTCGCGGTCGAAATGCTGTGAGGCTTTGCATGGGCGTTAACCCCTTCCTACACCTTCCCCAAGGAAGGAATCGCACGGAGCCCCCGCTTTTCAATTGTGCGCTAATTACTTCCGCTCAAAACCATTCACCCCCAGCCTCACCTGCCGCATATCAATAGCATAATTATTTTTGGTAGCCTGCCATACATTCTGCTGAAAGGCAGCCAGCCGGTTACTCTTAATTGCCGATTGCCAGCCCGCCTGCTGAATTACAAATTGAAGCTTCATTTCTTCGCCGGTTTGGGCAGCCATGCCGGGTGCGGTTAGTTTAGCGCTGCTTTGCAGTTTGGGCTTAAACTGCGCCTGCACGCCGCTTACCTGCGTTACGTTAACGGGTCGGTTGCCTTGCAGGTTATTCACTATCAGGTAGCTTAAAATAAGGTTGGCAACCACGGCATCGCCGGCATCGTTCGCCTTTAGCCCAAAGCTGCCTGCAATGTTTTGGTAAACCGAGGAGTAATCTGCCTTGCCGGGTGCAAATGCCTGGCTAACGGCTTTGCTCAATGCGGGGTTTGTGGCTTTTGTCCGTTCGGCATAGCTTGCTACGGTTTGCTGCCTTAAAGCCGCTGTTGGGGTATAAAGCAGGCTGCCTGTTTTGCTGCTAACTGCTGCTTTTTTGCCTGTTTTGGTAACGGGGTACTTCTTGCTCGGGAAATCGAACACATAAAAATCTCGTGCCGTTGCTTCGCCGCTCATGGCAGTAGCCGAGTTCTCGAATATCATATCGGTAGATTGCGCCCGGGCACGCTCTGGCGGCAACAGCAGCCCAACACATAATGCTGCTATAGTTATCTGCAGAAAGGTTTTATTGAACATACAGCTTTTATTGATGAAACCATATTGTAGATACAACCTTGCGGGGCGGGATATGTTTGGGGCGAAATGCCGGCCTTGCATATCCTAACGAAAATTGCGTATCTATGTATTCCTAAACACTCGCAATGAAATTCTTCCCATACGAAAGGTTCAATATTATCACCCCGCTAAGTCCCGAAGAGGTACACCAGCGCTTGCTGGAAGAAATTAAGCCGCCTACCGAGTTGAGTTTTAAA
This sequence comes from Mucilaginibacter pedocola, assembly GCF_002013915.1. Lineage (GTDB taxonomy): Bacteria > Bacteroidota > Bacteroidia > Sphingobacteriales > Sphingobacteriaceae > Mucilaginibacter > Mucilaginibacter pedocola. The sequence goes on along the minus strand of NZ_MBTF01000034.1, from coordinate 72,507 downwards.
GAATTGTTCAAAGGCAAATCGCATCACTATTTTAGGGGTGTTGCATGGCCCACCGCTTTCGAGGTAGAACCACAGATATCGGGCAGGAATTCTTTTGTGCCGAAAATAACAGGCAAAACAGAGTTTTACCTAAACGGGAGCAGCATATACGTTACCATGGCTTTAAAAACCCCGGTATTAGTATTTATGTGTGCCTGGTTGGGTATGGTCTGCTTTGCGTTTATAACCATTTTGTTAGCCGTTGTAAAACAAGGCGGACCGTTAACGCCCTTGGTTATCCCGCTGATCATGTTTTGTTTCGGGTATGGGATGGCGTTGTTCGGCTTCAAAAGTAAAAGTGGCGATGCACGCGAAAAACTGGTACGTATGTTCGATGGGAACCTGGAGGTTTTGAAGTAAGGTTATTGTTTTCTTGTATTTTACCCCGTTATATAACCGAAGGCTGTACGAGTTCGAATCTCGTTCAGGGGTAATTAGTCTATTACTATCGTTGTATCAAGTACCTCGGTTCGATGCTTAATAATACTATCGATATTGTTATTAATAAATGTGCTATCGTATAGGTAATTATTGCCATAGCGTTTAGCACTACCCTGTGAAATAGGGTACTCGTGACTAACACGCACACCACCGGCCATCAACCTAACCTAACATCTTTCCTTTTTCTGCCGCAATTCAATGCATCATGAGCAAACAGAATCCCAATTGCAAGCATAATAACCGCTACTACAAAGCCGAACATCCACAAAAATGCCGTAAGGTTGATCATTACGCGATAGCTAAAAAGTATATACAGAATTAGCATAACAATTTTTAGTGAAACCAACGCAATAAGCGAGAGGAATAGTTTTTTCTTTTTTAGGGGAGACATGGTTATACGGTTATACAAGTAATACGGTTAGATGTGCTCTATTGCTACAGGGCCATGAGTTTTATTCACATAAATAGCTATGGTTCCATAGGCTAACTTTTAACTTTTTCAGAACTGGGCTGTAACGCCTGTATCACTCCCCAAAAGTGTTACAGCGTTACAGGTTCTTCTCCGCGAACCTCCGCGTAACCTCGTTACCTCCGCGGTTTAAAAACTCTTTAGCCTATAAATAAACCATTGGTTAATCTTAATGATAATTTAATATCTTTTGGTTAATTTGCCTGCACTAACACCATCTTACATGAAAAAACAATTTATTAGCAGCTACTTATTGTGGGCAGTATGCCTTCTATTTTCGGTAAACGCGCAAGCCCAATTCGGTGGGCTGGGCAAAAAACTCTTAGACAAAGGCACCGAAATGGTGGGCAGCGGCGGGCTCAACAAAATACTGAAACAGCCGCAAGCCATAAGCACCAGCTTTCAGGATGTAGATAAAAATGGTTCTAAACCACCCTCGTTTATGGATGGGCAAACCGCACAACCGCTTTACCTGCTGCCCAAAACACCCACCGGTGCCTACAAACTTTGCGAAGGCTACTACGAAATGACCAACAAAAGCTACTGCCTGCATGCCGGTACCCGCGGACCCAGCAAAGGCGATGGCTACATGCTTGCCCCCGTGCTGGGCCCCAAAAAGGAAGTAGTAATACTGATACTTAAAAGCGCCGAAAGCCACCCCAACGTTGCCCAGCGCAGCATACAGGTGTTGCTTTGGGCCATAATAGCCCGCACCCGCTTTGTTGATATGGGTACCGATATTAAGCTTACCGCCAGCACCCTGCTTACCCCGCAGCAATTGCTGATGCTGGAGGGCGGCGCCCTGGGCGTATTGCCTGCCAACGTAATGGATAAAGCCAAAGGCGAACTGCCGCCCGCCGTACAAGCCGTTTTTGAGGCAGAGAACAACATCCGCAGGCTGGCGGCATCGGGCTCGGCATCGTACGAGGAAATGGAGAAATACGCCATGCTTGCCGGCTTAGCCCCCCAGCCGGATCCGGAAGTGCCCTCGGGCATTTGGAGCCTGCACCCCGATGGTTACTACATCCGCTTTATACCCAGCAGCTACTCGGTAACCAAAACGCAGATATACGTACCCAAAGAACTCATAGCCACCAAACCCGACCTGGTGTACGATGGGCCCAACGGCATAGCCTGCCCCGCCAACGTAGGTTCGCAGCGCCTCGCCCAAACCAACGAGCCACTAAACCCCAACTATAACCAAAAACTAAAAACGGTTTGCTACAGTAAGTAAACCGCTAAACCGCCTAATCTGTGCTTCCTTCCCTTCTCCACGGGTAGGGGCACAGTTGGCTGGCGGAAAGGAGTGGCGGACAGGCTTTAAAGCAATTCTTGCGCACTAATTTGAATCAACGTATCTTTATAAAAATGGGACGGTGATGGAATTGAAGTCAATTAAGAAATACGAAACTTTTGAGGAGTTAAAAGCCGACAAGCAACCTGTAACTAATTATGAGGAGAGTATAAAGAACCATAAGGCGTTTGAGGAATTCATTATGCTTCTCAGGGCTAATATTGTGACCATGGGTGGCGACGATGGTGCAAAAACTGAGAAGTGAGACGAATGGAGAAATTCTCGTTTTGCCTTCACTAAGCTATAGATAGTTTTGAGCAACTCCTCTGCACTATGTCATTGCGAGCCGCAGAGGGGAAAGGCACGTGCGAAAGGGCGGCGTGGCAATCTCATCATGGCGGTTTTCAGTAAAGCAAAGGCAGAAGCATTAATGTACCCATAGCCCCGCTATCCACTCCAAGCCGCTGGTAGAAGCGGGCTTTCCGCTACTATCGGGTTTAGGTGACGCGGGCTTGTGCTGTAGCGCTGTTAGAAATTTACCGGCGCTTATGGAAAAGCAACTTCATCCCGCGGGATAAAAAAGCCTTTAATACAGTTCATATTGCGGATGCAGATTTGAATATGGCTCTTGCGTTCGATTCCCGCACCGGCAAAAGCAGGCCCGCCTTCTGTAAATACACCTCGGGTAGAATCAAATATTTTATAGTCGCTGTAACCTTTGGTGACAATGTCTTGCTTAAACTGCTTTTCAATAGCTTCGTGCATAAACTGAATTGCAGAACAATCAAGCTTCCTGATCAATTTATCTTTGTGCTTATCATCTTTAGCGTCAATGTTCACAGGCAGCTTCATTCCCGCAATAGCGTATTCCTCTTCCATAACATTGTAATAGGCAGCAACAATGCCGGTGAATTTCGAGTCAAGAAAATCTCAGCAATGCCCCAATTGCAAAATTGCGCCAATTACAGCGGGTTTTTTAACCGAGCCGTCAATAACCCTTGCCTCAGCCCATTCCATGGCGCGGGTATAGTTATTTTCCCAAAAATACATTCCATGCCCAAGCCAATCGTAAGGTTTGGTGCTAATTTCTATTTGGTTAGGATGATTGATAAGCTTGTTCCGCACGTCGAGGTCGCCACCGTGGAAACCAATAATAGTATTGGGTCGAACGTCGTACACGTAGTTAGGTTATTTGTTAACAACCTCTTCCAACTCCGCATAAGGCTGGGTGAATTTTCCTTTTTTGGTAAGGATGCCGGCTTCGTTGAGAGATAGTATCGCATCTTTCTTAGACATCGAACGCGCCGATTCCAGCCTCGCCGCAGCAAGTTCCGTCAGTTTTTCTATGTCTTTATTGCTCATCTGTTTTACTATATATCAAATATACAATTATTGTTTGGAAAATAAACATGGCTATACATAGACATAGCTATGGGGTGAGTCCTCTTCATATTTTCTACTACCCTGGTTGAAGTTTAAAACGTCGGACTAAAACAGAGCAAGAATTCTTCTTGCGGTGACAAGCTGAAATCTTTTAAAGTTTTAGGTGTAAGTTACGCTGCGCTAAACTTGGACCAGTGAGGGGGGGAATTCTTCGTTCACCTTATCGTTGGAATACTTGCCATCAGTAATTATTAACATCAATTCAATAGAAAAGATTATTTTGCAGAATAAGAAATCTAATCACCATTGATGATCTAAAAGTTATATGCTTCAAAACAACCTTAGAGAGCAGTATTTCCAACAGCTTAAAAAAGACAGGCAAGATAGTACAGCTTTAAAGAATATTAAACTCCAGTTACTGGATATTTCACAAAAGCCGTTTCATATGTATAAATATTGCGGCATTGACACAGCTTTAAAAATTTTGAGTTCAAAATACGTTAAGCTGCAACCTCCAGATAACTTTAATGATCCATTTGATTGCCTATCAAGTATTGGAGCATGGAATCGCGAAACTCATTTTTCTCCCAGTCACAAAGAATTATTGTTCGTTAAGGAATTAATGCGGCGACTCCCCAAGAAATTTCAGCTACCCTATACAATAATTAGTGATTTAAGAGCATCATACTATTTCGCTATTTCTTGCTTTACGACAGATTATAAAAATGCTCTTATGTGGGCACACTATGCAAGTAATCATAAAGCCGTGTGTTTAGAATTTAATATAGAAGACTTTTTGGATCAGATTCATCCATGCTTTTACGTTAAGCAAATGCCCACAGCGAATTGGCAAATGGACAATACTTATTTGGCCTTAATAAAAGACGAAGCTTGGTCGTACGAAGTTGAATGGCGATATATTAACCGAACGATAAGGCCAAAAATGAGATTGTTTGGAAGCTCCTCTTACCAAATATATAATCAAATTCATATGTCAAAAAACTTCAATAGCGGAGATGCAGAAGAGTGGGATAAAATAAATTCTGAAATTCACAAAGAATTAGAAGGGATCTATAACGAAGAATGCATGCTAAGAATCATGCCAACGCGAATTTTCTTAGGATTAAACTTTGGTGACAACTACAATAACGCTTCTACAGCTGAAACTATAGATAAAATTGAGTTTATCGCGAGACAAAATGACATCCCTACCCATAGAATGCGAGCCGAACACAATAGTTTCAATTTAACAGATACTGTGATTGGTAATTTCCACGATTTGAATAATCCTTTCTCATAATATCCTCCCCCCCAAAGTAGATAATTATAATTATTTCCTTTTTTGCCATTCCCAATCTCCTTCTCTGATACCATGCAATGTTTTAGAATGCCCAATCCATTTCCCTTTCATTTTGGTTGCGTCGATAATCAGAAGATGAAATGCTCCAAAATATCCAATCGGATCATTCAAATCAAACCATTCACCCACGAACGAATCGTTTACGACTTTTCCAAAAACCCCATAAGTCTTTCCGTTTGCAATAAATTCAGCATAGCAGTACTTATCAAACTGCTTAACTGTGGGGTGGCTATGTCTTTGAACTTTCTCCTTAAAATTGTCGGAAGTATTTAAGCTCCAGTTTTCTTCCCACTTTCCATTTATTTTTAAAGGTTTGGTCCTGAAATAATTTCTAAGGGGCAACCAAAAAAAATACTTAACTATAAACTTTGCCAAATTGAAATCCAACAAAATTTTGATTACAAACACAATCAAAAAAACCAACGAACCATTCAATATGGCATTCCAATCTATTTTCATTTATTAACACGTATTTAAATACAATGCTCTATATTTTCTAGGCAATTTACAATCTATATCAATTTATTTTCTATATTAATATAGATTGCTGGACACTATAATCGGCTGCAAATATACCACATCGTCGACTACCACGCGTGTACATATTCCCTTGCACTAGTATGCAGCTCCCCTCTGGCGAGAGTATGCAGCGCAGGGCAAGACCTGGTGTACTCGTGCCCAACCAAAAGCGCAGATTGCCACGCCGCCTAATTGCACCAACCCTCCCCGCTGCGGCTCGCAATGACAGGGTGGTGAGTGTAACACGCGTAACAAGTGTACACATACTGTGGAGTGTTACACGTTACAATACTGTGGCTACCTGTCCTCTGAGATTGCCACGCCACCCCACCACACAATCTTTCCCGCTGCGGTTCGCAATGACAAGGTGGTGAAGCGTAACAGATGTAACCAGTGTACACATACCATAGAGTGTTACAACATTACAAACCCGATAACATCACGACCGCGACCCCTCCCTGCCTTTGCGCACATGCCCTGCCGCAGCCCTCCCACGTGGGAGGGAATTGAAAAGTTCTGCTCCCCCTTCCGGGGGCTGGGGGGCTTCGCTTCAATCCTCCGGCTTTTCCTTCGCATCTGCCATCCTTACTATCCTTGGGTTAAAGGTTGCCAGCACTTCTACCAGATCCTGCTGGGCTGCCATTACGGTATGGATGTTTTTGTATGCCATTGGGGCTTCGTCCATATCGCTGCCTATTAGGGTGATGCGTTTTTCTATTAGGTTGGCGGCAATGGCGGCTTTGTCCAGCGTTTTAAAGGCTGCGCTTCGGCTCATTAAACGCCCTGCGCCGTGGCTTGCCGAGTTAATGCTGGCGGCGTCGCCTTTACCGCGCACTACAAAGCCCGGGGTGCTCATGCTGCCGGGGATAATACCCAGCACGCCTTCGCCGGCTGGCGTTGCGCCTTTACGGTGAACCATTACAGGCGTACCATCGGCAAGTTGTTCCTGCCAGGCAAAGTTGTGGTGGTTCTCTATCATCATTACCGGCTGGCGGTTCAGCGCACGGGCAATTTTGTTGTGTATCTCGTGGTGGTTGGCGCTGGCGTATTCGCCGGCAAGGTTCATGGCTATCCAGTATTCCTGCCCTTCGTCCTTATCAAGGTCGAGCCACGCCAGGTGTTTGGCTTCGGCAGGTAGTTTGGTTTTCTCCATAGCTATTTTGCTATAGTGCGCTGCCACGCTACCCCCAAACCCGCGCGACCCCGAGTGCGAAAGCAGCGCGAGGTAGTTACCCGCAGGTATGCCCTCCAAAGCGCCATCGGCAAGGGTAAGTTCGCCCCACTCTACAAAGTGGTTGCCTGTACCGCTGGTACCCAGCTGCGCAAAGGCTTTATCGCGCAGGTTACGTATCACATTGGTTTCGCCCCATGCCTTGCTATCGAACAACGAGTCGTCGAAGTGCGTGGCGCTGGTACCGCCAATACCAAAGTGGGTATTGTTCAGCAGCAGGCTTTTCAGCAGGCTGGTTTCAAAGTCAATCATATTAGCGGGCATATCAAAAATGCTCAGGCACATTCGGCAGGCAATATCAACCCCTACCGCGTAGGGGATAATGGTATTAGCTGTGGTAGCCAGCACGCCGCCAATAGGCAAGCCGTAGCCCTGGTGCGCATCGGGCATTAGCGCACCGGCAACCGCAACGGGTAACTGTATGGCGGTTTTCATCTGCGCCAGCGCGCCAACTTCAATATGCTCCAGCCCGAACACCGGGAAAGTGGCGATATCCTCTTTCAGCTTAAATACGTTGTTTTCCTGTTTTACGAATTTGCCTTCCTTACGCAGATTGATCACGGTTTCGGCAAGGTTTACAAACTTACCGCCCTGTTTTAGGGCGTAGGGGGTAGGGTCGTCTATCAGCGCGGCAAGGTTTGCCAATATGGTTGGCTTATCCATTACGGCGTGTTTTAATAAGCCATTGGCTACGCGGCTAAAGGCTGCCAGCAGTTCGTTATCGTTTATACCCAGGGCTTTCAGCTCGTTGTTGCTTACTTTTAGCCCGGTGTTGTTGGCGTGTGTTTCCTCTTTCATACTACAAAGGAATATACGAACTACGCAGCCTTTCTGCGCAGTAAAAAATAAAATAAAAAAGTTTTAAGGCGGATATTGTTATACAGTTACCAAGCCGTTCTTTACGGCGTACATAGCCAGCCCAACGCGGGTTTTAAGGTTAAGCTTTTCGCAGAGGGTATCGCGGTAGCCCTCTACGGTGCGCACGCTTACAAACAGTTTATCGGCAATTTCTTTGTAGGTAAGCTCGGTACATGCCAGTTTCAGGAACTCGGTTTCGCGCTCGCTTAGTTTGGCAAATACGCCAACTTTATTTTGCGGCTCGGTAAGCTGGTGTACCGAGCGGAGTATTTTGTGTGATATGTGCTCGTTATAGAAATAGCCGCGGCTCATTACCTCGCCAAAGGCAACGCGCAGTTCGGCGGGTTCGGCATCTTTTAGTACGTAGCCGCGGGCACCTTCGCGTATCATTTTTATAATGGCGGCTTCGGCATCCATGGTGCTCAGGGCAATTACGTTTACGGCGGGGTGGTTATCGCGAAGCCAGGCGGTGGTTTGGTAGCCATCCATTAGGGGCATGTTAATATCCATCAGCACAATATCGGGCATGGTGCCGGGGTTTAGGCGAGCAATAAGTTCTTCGCCGTTGGCGGCATCAAATATCACGCTGCAATTGGGGAACAGGTTGATGAGTACTGTAAGGCTTTTACGGAAAAGCGCATGGTCATCAACAATAGCAATTTTTAGTTTATTTTCAGGCATAAGGTGTTCTGATGGTAATAGTTGTCCCTTTGTTCACTTGGCTGTCTATATGTACATTACCGTTTATGGCAGTAGCCCTTTTAAATATATTTTTAAGCCCTATGCCGAAGCCCGCGCCATCGGCAGGCATATCGGTGTTAAAGCCAATTCCGTCGTCGGTTATTTGTATTTCCAAAAAGTCGGGCTGGTAGGCAAAGTTTACGCTTGCCATGGTAGCTGCCGAGTGTTTAATAATGTTTTGCAGGCACTCCTGTATCATGCGGAAGATGATGAGCTTTTTGCCATCCTGCAGGGCTTGCTCGTCGCCGCTGTTGGCTACCGAAACCTTCACCAAGCCGGTTTGGTTTATGCGTTGCGATTCGTGCGCGGTAATATCGGGCAGGCTTGCCAGTTTAATGCGTTCGGAGTTGAGGCTTTTGGCAATGTCGCGCAGGTCGGTCATGGCTTTTTTAACGCTTTCTTTAGCGTCGGCAAGCAACAGTCTGTCGAGGCTTTCCTGCTGATCGATAATGTTGAGCTGCACGTTTAACAGGCTGAGGGTTTGCCCCACGTTATCGTGTATCTCCATGCTTATCACATTGAAGCTTTGTTCCTGTATCTCCAGTTGCGACCTCAGCAGCTGTTCGTTAAACATGGCTGTCATAATCTCTTTCTCTTTAATATAACGGTTGCTCTTTCGCCGTTGCCAAAAAAGCATAAACAGCAAAAAAGCCATCAAAACCATAAGCAACAGTGTGGTTAGGGCAATGGCGGAAATAATTTGGCTTTTATCCATAGGGGAGTAGGCATGAAAGCAATGGTGAAAAAACTATATTGTATAAAGCTCAAAATAACTACAAGCAGGGCATATTTGTCGCCCTTGGGGTCGAGGTTATTAGCGACTATAAAATCGAAAAATGCGATGTATATGAAATCGCCGATAACACCCGCCATAATGCCGGTAGTTATCCAAAACATGGGTATGGTAAAAAAATTAATGCGCTCTTCTGCGGTTAATAATTCACTTAGGTACAGCAAACAGCAGCAAAGTGTTGCTAATTCGCCAATAGTTCCGGCTTCCGAATCGAACTTGAAAAGCGAGCCCGCGAACAGTATCCTGAAAAAATAAATGAGCACAAATGCCGAAAGCAGCACAATAGCACAGCGTTTGAGCCATTTTTTTTGAAGGATGCTGAAAAAAATACCCATGTAGGCGCTATAGACTACAAGTGTTTGAATATTGAAGATAAAGTGGTTGCTTTTATGGGTATATTTTGAATAGTAAAAGCCAGCCAACTGTATCAGGAACGATGCCAGCAGCAACCAGGTAAAAAACCGGAGCACTTTAGGCTCCAGTTTTTTATATTTTAATATCGAGAGTAGCAGCGCCACCAGCATAGGGATGGAGCCGATGATAACTTCGGATAGCATTAGGGAATATGTATGTAATCCGTTTTTTCAATTGGGCAACGTGGAGGGCATAATGGTATGCGGTCATCGCCCCTGTTTGTGAAAATCGTAGTGTTATCAGGGTCTTCGGTTAGGGTAGGGTCCAAAAGGTCCTTGCTGTATTTGTACGTTGGGTTCTTTTGATCCATTGTGTCTTTGGTTGCAACAAATATCGCTGTATTTAAACCTGCGTAACCATAGCCAGCACCGTTATCATGTCGTCCAAAATAAATACGTATTCCAGTTGCGTCGGGATTGCCGGCAATAAGGGCGTTAATCTCTTTAAGGCTTACCCAGCCTGATGTGGCGTCATCAGGAGCCGAGGCGTTGTACTGTTGTACCAATTTAACGATGGTGCTATGAACGGTGGGAACAACAGGATCTAAATCAACATTGACTTCGATGCCTTCTACTTTTGTTTCGGGTTTTTCTGACATAGTTTTAATTGTAATTAAGGGTTTTCTAAATATAATGCTTTATTATAATACTTCTACAAGTTGTAATTAAATAAGCAATTAATAAGTGGATTTGCCCCTAATTAAACTACCGTATTTTTACGGTACGGCAATGCGGATATCAGGCGGTAACGCTTTCCTGCTTTTTGCGCATACGCAGGCGGGTTTGGTGGATGGTGTTTTTTGATACACCCAGCATATTAGCCATCTCCTGGGTGGTAAGCTCCAGTTTTTCAAGTACTACCAAACGTATTTCGGCAGGGGTAATGCCGGGGTACTGCTGCTTTTGCTCGGATATAAAGCTGGGGTATGCTTTCTCGAAAAGTACGCGGAAAGTTGCCCAGTCATCATCGGTAAGTATAGTGGCTTGGGTAAGCTGCTCCAAATAATCGCTGCGCTGCCCCGTTGCTGATAGTCTCTCAATTTCGGCGTGCAGCTTATCCGCCTGTTCCGATTTTTCGCGCAGTATTTGGGTTTGCTGCAACAGCTGCTGTTTGGTGGCCGCCAGTTCAAGCTCTTTTTGCCTGCGCCGTGCCTGCGAACGCCTGTAGTAAAACAGCCCGAAGGTAATTACCAGCGCCAACACTATAACCGATACATTACGAAGCATTTTTTCGGTGCTTTTTTCCTGTTCAACGCTGGCTATTTTTTTGGCATACTTTTCCGACTCGTGCCTCAGTTGTGCTTGTGCAAGGCGGTGCACATCGTTACGTTTGTTGAGGCTATCCTGCAGCATATCGGCACGGTGCACATAGTTCAGTGCTTCCGTGGCGTTGCCTTTTGCCTCGTTGAAACGTGCCAGGTAGCGGTAAAGCCTTATGGGTTTAAAGTAATCGAAGCCCTTATTTTCTTCGAGGTATTTTTTGATGAATTGTGCCCTGTTGATGTAAGCAGCCGCTTCCTGCACTTTGCCTACCGATAGTTTGGTATCTATCAAAACTATCAGTGCATCATACTCGCGCTCGTAAGCTTGCCCCAGGTTTTGCGGGTGCGCAGGTGTTTTACTCAGCAGGTAGCCCTTATCTGCATATGGTTCTCCCTCGGCAGCCTTGCCTTGTTTTACCAGCAGGTCGGCAACCTCAATGGTAGAAAAGCCCCGCCAAAACTCGCTGAACTCGGTTGGGGGAGTATAGCTATCGTAATAGTTTTTTATCTTGAAGGCGTACTGCAACGAGCGGGTGTAGTCTTTTTTCTGCTTCCAGTAGGTTTGCAGGTAGCTCATTACCTGTGTGTAAAACCAGTCGCGCTCTTCGCCGGTGCGGGCATACTGCTCGGCTATTTTAAGGTAATGGTATGCCTTTTCGTAATCCTCCAGGTTCCACATCACCATGGCTATGCGAAGCATAATGTTTTCGATATAGTAATCCTTAAAGTTTTGGTAGCCCAGCGCCTGCATTTCGTCGGCAATTTCTATAAGGCGGGTGTAACGTTGTTCTACGCTTATTTTGCCGCTGTTAGCAGCGTTTTCCACCACGTTATAGTCGGCAACGGCTTCTTCAATAGGTAAATTGTTTTGTTTCGCCTTAACGCGTATATACCGCAATAAACTATCTGAAGATATGCCCCCGGGGAGCTTTACGCCAATATTGCCGCTGGATACGCAATTGTAAAAGTCTATAGCCAACTCAGTACGAATGTCGCCCTGCTTTTGGGCTATGCTGCGTATCTGCTCAAAAATGGCGGTAACTACGGCACCGCTATCTATTTTGTAAAAGGGGAAATCGTGTACGTAACGGAAGCGCTGCCCGTTATCCATAGCTGCAAACCGGGCTGCCGACCAGCCAAACTGCGCAAAAGCCCTGTTGTTGCTGCAAAATGCTAACAACAGCAATGCCAGGCATATATGCCTTTTATAAGCTTTAGGGGTTATAGCCACGTTTATTATAATGGGGGTACCCCAAATATAATATTTGTTTACAACCAATCGGTTTATATATTTTAATTACTTGTTAAAATATTAAATGCCAGCTTTTGATGAATAACCAACTTGTAACCTCCACATTTATTATCTGCGGGGTTGTGCTAACTGCTGTAGCCGGGATCAGGCTGCTGCCGGTTTCCCCACCTTATAAAAGGCTATCGAAAAGCAAGTATATTCTACTACGCTTAAGCATGTAGTAATTGTGCCCATTATATTACCGGTAGGGTCCATATTGTGGGCCAAAATATAATCGAATGCAGCTATGTACAAAAAGTCTCCTACAACGGTCACCACAAGGCCGGTTGTTATCCAAAACATAGGCATGGCGAAAAGGTTGAGCCGGTTGTTGGTTGCCAACACCTCTACGAGGTAAAACATACAGCAGCAGAGTGTGGCAAATTCGCCAATGGTTATTGACGTAGAATCGAACACAGTCAGCGACCCGAAAACAAATATCCGCAACAGGTAAGTAACTACAAATGCAATGAACAGCACCGAGGCAGCAAGCTTGAACCGGCGTTGGCTAAGAATACGGGCATACAGTAGCAGTTGCCCGCCATAAACAGGCAGTATTTGCAAATTAAAAATGAAGTGGTTGCTTTTATGCGTGTATTTGGAATAGAAATAGGCAGCCCACTGCGTAACGAACGCTATCAATAAGGTCCATGTTACCAGCCGCAGAGCACGGGGCTCCATTTGTTTGTATTTAAGGGCCGATTGAACTAATGCCACTAACATTAGTACTGAAACGATACCCATTTCGAATAAGAGGAGCATAGTTATGATGTTTTATGAGTTATCGGCATTTTATCTGTCGGCTAATAAAACCCTGCCATCTTTCAGTACAGCATAGCCCATCTGTACCGCCAGCGCAATACCCGCCTGCATGGCAAGCTCTACATTGGTGCCTATACGCGCATAGCCAAATACCTTTGCCGCCTCGCGCACCAGGTCGGGCTGGGCAAGGCTTATTTGGTTGATGAGTATTTGGCGCACTGCGTTGGCAATTTCTTGCGGAGGCAGGTCGTCGGCATCGCGTTTTTGGGCATCGTTCAGCGGTACGCGGTATTGGCTGTAACTATCCGGGTTTTGCCCGTTGCCCCAGTAAAACGTGTTTTGCCCGTTGCCGGTGCTTTGTAAAGCCATTTGGCTAATGATGCTATCGAAATGCGTACTAATGCGTGCGCCCATTCTGCTTATGCCCCAGGCACTAAGCACCCGTTTGCTCAGCAGGTTTTTGCTGATAGGCGCTTCGGTTTGCAGCACGTTGAAAAGTTGTGCTTTGATACGGGCACGGTTCTGCGGCAACAATATATCCTCGCCCGAGTTGGTTTGCACAGCATCCAATAAGGTTACTTCGTAGGTTTCGGCATTGGTGCTTTTGCTTACGCGATTTGAAGGAGCCGATACGGGTTGCGCTGCCTGTTTTATCTCCGCATCGGGTACAGGTATAGGGGGCGGCAGGGGCGGCGGTACATCGGTATTGTTGCGGTTGGCTTCGGCTGCGTTAATGGCTTCTACTATGCCGCTTACTACCTTGCCGGGTTTCTCCCACCACTCGGTACTGAAAATTTTGTGGATGTTCCAGCCCAGCATTTTCAGTACGTCTATCTGTACTATCTCGCGGTCGCGCGAGGTTTTGGCGTTTTGGTAGGTTTGCCCGTCGGTTAGTACGCCAAGGATATAGGTTGATGGGTTCTCTTTATCTACAATACCCAGATCTATCTTATAAGCAGAGCAGCCAATTTGTGTGTGCACCTCGTAGCCTTGTTTACGCAACTCGTCGGCAACCAAATTCTCGAAAGAGGCAGCCTGCGCAATAGCCACGGTTTCCCTGGCAGGCAAGGCGGTTTTGCCTTTTTCCGCGTAAGCTAAAAATGCCTTTAAGCCGGCAACACCTTCTGATGCGGTGCGGTTAAGGTCTATCTGGTCGGACGTAAGGGTACTGAAAACCTTCATCTCGTACCTTGCACGCGATACGGCAACGTTGAGCCTGCGCCAGCCGCCCTCGCGGTTTATCGGACCGAAGTTAAGGCTTACCCGCCCGTTCTCATCCGGACCGTAGCCTATCGAGAACAGTATCACATCGCGCTCATCACCCTGTACGTTCTCCAGGTTTTTAATAAAGATGGGTTCCTCGCGTTCTAAGGCTATACGCTCCAGATCGGGGCGGAGGCGGAATACATCCGTAAGCAGATCCTCCACCAATATTTGTTGTACCGAACTAAAGGTTACGATACCCATACTGCGCAGGGCAAGCACCGGGTGCGAGAGCCTGTATATCACCTCATCAACAATAGCCTTGGCTTCGAACTTGTTCTGGCGCGATCTGCCCTTATCGTAAAAGCCTTCCACCTTTACAAAACCTACCTTGCTTACAATATCATCGGTTGACGGGAAGGTGAGCAGCTTGTTATCGTAATACTTGGCATTGCTGAAGGCGATGAGGCTTTCGTGCTTACTGCGGTAGTGCCAAAGCAGGTGGTGCGACGGCATAGATAGCGCGAGGCAATCATCCAGAATGCTTTCGAGGTCTTCTTTATCGATGTTCTCTTCATCGATATTATTGGTGCTGAAGAAGTTGGTGGGCGGCATTTGTTTCGGGTCGCCCACAACAATAACGGTGCTGCCGCGGGCAATGGCACCCACGGCTTCGCAAGTCGGCATTTGCGATGCCTCATCAAATATCACCAAATCGAACTTCACTTCATCGGTATCAAAGTATTGCGCTACTGATATAGGGCTCATGAGCATGCAGGGCGTTAAGCGGTGCAACAGGTGAGGGATAGAATCGAATATCTTACGGATAGGCATAGCCCGCCCGTTGTTGCGGATGGTGCGTTGCAGCATGCCTATCTCCGAGCTTTGCGATGCCTCTTGTGTAAACGAGGGTATACGCGCAGCCAAACGGGCATAGAGCTCCTTGCGGCTAAGCTTCTCAAAATTGGCACTGATATCGCGGAAGCGTTTTATCTTCTCCTGAAACAAGCCCGAATTAAAAGTAGCCAGCTGCGGTGTATGTTCGATGATGTACTCGGCAGCCGAGCGGTAAAAACCTTTCTCAAATTGCAGGGCGATATCGGCAGCGGGCATGGCACCATTCTCGTAAGCGGTAATCACCGGCTGTAAACCTGTTTCGATAGCCTGGGCTTTTGCCGTTAGCCAGTTGTACCAATCCTTCAGCCCATCCAAATTTTGCAACCATCCCGAAGCGTTTTGCAGTAAGGCGGCGTTCCAATCGGCTTGCTGGTGTTGCAAGGCAGCAAAATCTACCCCCAATAGGCTTTGTAAACTACTTTCGGTAGCGGCTATGTCGTTTACCGTTTTTTGGTAATTGTTGAGCAGCGCTGCATGTTCACTCAGGTAAGCACGGCTGCCCTCGCTAAACTCGGCGGCTAATGCAGTGCGCCAGTTTTTAAGCCCGCTGCTGCCGGTAATGCTACCTGCTGCGCGGTTTAGCTGTATCACCTGCTCGCAGGCGCGGGCAATTTTGTCCCAGTCGCCCTCGCCGTTTTGCCATAAAAAGCCGAGAGTGGGGGCAAGCCATGCGGCTTTGTCTACCATATCCTGCTCCTCGCGGTAGGCAATAGCTTGTTGCAGCAGGGCAGGCACTTCATCGCCATTAACAGCACCACTTATGGACAACTTGTTGATGCCCTTCAATAACGAGCGCTGCTTTAACCAGCGCGGCAAAAACCATTTATCGGCAGCCAAATTCCACTCGCCCAGAGTTTGCGCTGCGGGGTAGCTGAGTATATCTTTCTGGAATCGCGATAGCAACCCCACTCGCAAAGCATTGCGCTGTTTGCCGTGTTCCGCTACGCCGATAGCCTGGGCAAGGTTTTGCTCGGGAGCATCGGCTTGTAATAACGATGCCGGGAAGTCTTCCGCCTGTGCGGCTAAAGCTACCAGCGTATTTAAGGCTGTTTGTTGTTCGTGTGTTTTTACCAGCCCGCCAACTTTCAGTATATCGCTTACGATGGCGGTTTGGGTATTTAGTTGTTGCAGCGAAGTTATGAGGCTTTCTATCAGCCTTGCTGCATCCTGCCTTACTTGCGGTGTATATTGTTTCGGGGCGATGGCTGTAAGCGGGTGTCCTTTCGGATTGCCAGCCAGTAGTGCTGCGGCTTGCAATTCGGTAGCGGCATCGCGCCATTGGGTAAGGTGCTCGGGCGTTAGGGTTTGTATGGCAGGGTAGGGGAAACTAACGCTATCTGCCCCCTGCGGCAATTGGCTATACGCCGTAAACAAGCCGAACAGCGAATAACCGAAAGGGTATTTTTGATGCAGGGCAGCTACGTAAACATTCAGCTCGTTGCGCAGGGCATACAGGCGTTCAGCCTCGGCAATAAAGTTTTCGGGGGCATCCTGCTGTACTATTTCGGTAGCGGCTTTTAACTGCTCCAGCACGGCAGATTTTTTGGACTTGTTGGAGTGTAGCTCTAAACAAAAGTTGCCTATGCCTATGGCTTCCAAACGGTTCTCTACCACTTCAAGCGCGGCTTTTTTGGCAGCTACGAACAATACTTTTTTGCCGGCATAAAGTGCGTTGGCTATAATATTGGTAATGGTTTGCGATTTACCCGTACCCGGCGGGCCATGCAGCACAAAGCTTTTGCCCTCGCCCGATGCCAGGATAGCCTGCAGCTGCGAGGAATCGTAACTGATGGGCAGCGAAATGTTTTTGGGATGCAGCTGCCCGTCGTCTATCGCTTCGGCAGAGGTATCTTCCACGGGTTGCCATTCCAGCTTACCCGATATCAGGCTGGCAACTACGTTGTTTCGCGCCAGCTTATCGGCATTGTTATGTATATCGTTCCAGAGGATGAATTTGCTGAACGAGAACACACCCAGCAACGCCTGTTCCTCTACATCCCAGCGCGATTTGCTCATGATAGCCTGGCGGATGATGTTGAAAATGAGCTTTACATCTACACCTTTCTCATCCTTGGGCAGCGTTTCCAGTCCGCCTATGCTGATGCCAAAATCCTGCCTTATCATTTCCAGCAGGGTAATGTTCATGATGGTTTCTTCCTCGCGGCTGCGAATGATGTAGCCCTTCTGTGCCGATTTACGGATAATTTCCACCGGCATCAGCAGGATAGGGGCATAGCGTGGGCGTTCGCTTAGGTCGGTTTCGTACCAGCGCAGCAAGCCCAAGCCCACATATAAAGTATTGGCACCATTCTCTTCTAACGATAACCTGGATGCACGGAACAAATTGGTAAGGCTGGCATTCAATTCCTGCTCGGGCAGGTAGGCGCGCAGGCGTTTCTGGCTCAGTTCGTTATTCACCAAATCAGCCATTGGGTCGGTTTGGTGCAGGGCTTCGTATACGCCCGTATCGCGCGGGTTGTTGGTCCAGTCCTGAGGTTTGCCCAGTATCTGGAACTCGTTGCCATCTGCCAGTGCATCTTCCAGCTTACCCGCATTTACGGTGAGGAACTGCACCACGCTTTTGGTGATGCGGATGTTGAGCAAGCTGTTGCGTAGCGTAAGGTCAAGCAGTTTGCGTTCCCACAGGCGCTGTTTAGATACGTCTATCTTATCAGGGCTCGTTAGTTTTTGCCCCACAACAATATCCTCGGGCAGGGCGTTGCTGCGGCTCTGTTTGGCTTCTTCTACTATTTCCCAGCCGGTAGAGGTAGGCACCCGCAAAGGCAATGGGCGAATACCACTAAAGCGCGCGCGTTTTACATCAATAAACAGCAGGAAATCTTCCGTCTTCATCAGCTTTTGCTCTGCCGAGCGCACCGCATCATCAAAAGAGGCGTGGTTGCCGGCATTCATGCAGGTGGCTTCTGCCATTACCAACTCGTTAATGCCATCGGCAGCGCGTTTGGTCAACAGCGATGGGTCGTCGTTCACGGCATCAGCGAACGATTCATCTATCAGCCAGCCACCCGCAAAGGCATGCCCTTTTATAACGGCAACAATGGGGTGTATGCCCACAGCCTCGAGGCAGGCGGCGTATAGCAGCGAAAGGTCGAGGCAGTTGGCAAGCTTGTTGGTAAATATGGTATCGGCGAGGCGTATGCGCTGCCCGTTTTCCTCGAAACTGGCGGGTACCGTGCAGTAGATGAACTGGTAGGCGGCAATGGCTTCGTAAATAGCTGCCATTTGCTTGCGCACCCGGTTGGGGTTGCGGCTTTGGTACTCATCGAACGAGGGGTTGCCCGTCCAACCCTCTAATATGGCTGATGCTGCGCGGATTATTTTTACTATTTCGGGATGGTTTGGCGTGATGAAAGCTGCCAGCATTTCGGGCAGCAGGGCAAGCCCGTTCCATTGGTCGTAGGCTAACAGGCTAACGGGGTAGTGTTGGCTATGAACGGTTTCGCCATCGGCAACAACGGTTAGGGTAAGCCCGCCCGATACCTTTTCGGTAAGCCCGGCAAGGTATGCTGATGATATTACCGGCGATATGCTTTTAAATACATACGCCTGTTGGTTGCTTAATCCGCCTATAGATTGCTTCCAAACCTGCGCAAAATCGGGCTCGGCGGTAAGCGTTACAGTCACGTCCTGCCAGTCGGCACCCGAAGTATTCTTAACCGAAAGCTCGCGGATAACCGGAACATGGTTTTGTTGTAATGCGAAATTGATAACCGGCGAATAATTTACATCCACCTCTATTACGTTGAAGGCCTGGTCGCTCATATATAAGGTCAAGGTAGGAATAATTGGGAGGAAAAAGGTGGAAATATATTATGACTGGAATTTAGATTCAATGTCCCTCAATAGCATAACCATTGCTTTTTTTGATTGCGGTTAAGAAAAATGAGAACGCATTATTTTGAGTTTCCCTGTTTGTTATGGACTCTGTGCTGTTGGGATTTCTAAGATGCGCACGATTCATCATAGTTTGATAATTTAACATTAGCTCGTAATAAATTACCTTTCCTTCACATGATGTCACTCCACTTCGCGTTTTTTCCGACATGTTTTTTCGACTAAAGAATTCCTTACCATCGATAATAAAAGTTAGCGATATTTCTTTAAGATAAGTATGAAATTGTTCTACGTCATAACTTCCACCAGGATTAGTCAACACAGGGTCTAAGTCCCATCTCTCTGCCAAAGTGCTAAAGTGTCGGCATAATTCATCAAAACTAAATAACTTCCCAAGCAAATGAGTTAATATCAAAAATGGAAAATCAGCAGCCTGATATCTCAACGAGCTATCAGTTGGCAGAAATGTATATCGAGGTAAATCATAAATTCCGAATTGCTCAAGATTGCGGAGTGTTAAGGCATTAATTTCAAATAATATCGCCAAAATGTATTCGAACACCATGTAAAAGTCCCCAGACCTTGTAGGCGAATAAATGTGCTCCAAGTTTTGTTGGATATTTTTCGCTTTGCCACTGAAAATTTCATACAGTTTGTTTTTGACATATTTTTTGTTGTCGTATTTAAAAACATCAGAAGAGTAAAATTTGTCGATATAACCGCTAAAATCAACACCCGTTCCATATCGATTTTCATACATAAGCCTGATATTGTCATAATCGCAAACGAATATCACTTTATCAAACCCAAACTTATTTTCTTCTGTAACACTGTCGTAATGAGCACTAAATATATTAAACAACCTAAAAACGTGCTCAGGGTCTAATCTATCAATGTCGTCAATGATGAGAACTGTCTTGATAGCAGGCGTGTTTTCAATTTTCGAACTCTTTACATTTTCGAGCATGTTAGATATCAACTCAGATATCTGGTCATGCTCGTGAGCAGTACCCTTGAAGTTTTTTAATTGGGCGATATAGCTATTCAATAAAGCGGTTTCATCTTTAACCACATCATCTTTAAATTTAGAGTATTGTTTTACAATGCCATTTAATTGCTCTATAATTTCATTGTAGGTATCCGACTCCGGCACACTTGCTTTTAATATTGATTTAAGTAAAGGGTCAATTTTCAGGTTATGTAGAATGAAAACTTGTGATAATAACGAAAACGAATAGTCATCTTTCTTTAACTGAATTTCTTTGGGATACTTTGATAGTAACTCGTATACCAAATCATATTTGATTAATTCGAAAACATCTTTATTATGGGCAATTGAATAATTAACCGGATAAAGTTTTAGCGCGATATAGTCTTCTGAATTTTCAAAATAATTTTTTAGAAAAGTAGACTTCCCAACGCCGAAGCGCGCAGAAAATAGTATGCGCTGATTATCTGAATCATCTAAATGATTTTTAAAATCGATTTTAACGTTCTCTTGGTCAATGTATTTTAATGGGTTCTTTTTCATAGTGTTAAAAGCTAAGATAGGTTAGGTGCCCCATTTGAGTTAATTTAAGTTTTGCACATCTCTACAGATTTACACCGATAAGTGAAATACCTTCTTTTTCAGCATAGGCATATTTGATAAGAATAGTCTCACTCCCAAGCATCTAATGCTTTTTTTTCATGTATTAATCACACTTATTTTACAATAGCCTTGCTCTACTATTGTTTTATTAAATATTACCATTACTTTTACATCACCCAATATTATAAACAGGTTTCTTGAAAAAAATATTTGCAATAGCTATGCTTGCT
This sequence comes from Mucilaginibacter pedocola, assembly GCF_002013915.1. Lineage (GTDB taxonomy): Bacteria > Bacteroidota > Bacteroidia > Sphingobacteriales > Sphingobacteriaceae > Mucilaginibacter > Mucilaginibacter pedocola. Next base: position 51,875 of record NZ_MBTF01000034.1, on the reverse strand, counting down.
GTGCTTATGTTCAACATAGGCGGGTACATGCTGTTGTTCAGTTATTTTATTAAACATGCGGATGATTTTGCCAACGAGCAAATTGCCAAAGGGCTTTATAAACCCGACGAACTGGTAGAAATAAAGATACCGGTGAGTATGCCCAATATTCAGCAACAAAGCGATTTTCAGGCTATTGCAGGGCAGGTGAAACTACACGATGGCGACTACAACTACGTGGCCATGAAAATGACCCGCGATACCATGTACCTGATGTGTATCCCCAACTACGAGAAAACCCGCCTGATAGACCAGAATATTATCACCGCAAAAAACATAAGCGATAGCCCGCTGGCACAGAAAAGCCACCTGCCTGTTGTGAAAAAAGCGGGTATCGATAATATTTACAATATACCCGTTGCCCTGTATACCATAGGGGTTAATATGGCTGCCGAACGAACACCGACAACTGATCTGACCGAGAATACATCTACTGCTCACCTCAACACGCCTGCGCAACCGCCCGAAGGCAAAAGTGTAACTGCTTAATTAAAATTTTTATGGGAATGCCCCGTGCTCGCCACTAGGTTAAGCACCGCATGCAAGCTTTTATTTTAGTCTTTCGGCTTTTAGCTTTAGACTTTCAGCTTCCAGCTTTCCCCAACGTTTAATTTTCAATACGCTTTTTTATGCCTTACATAGCACTTGAAGACCACCTGCCCGGTATTACCGGCCTGCTGGAATATAGCAAGGGTACTGCGCAGCCAATACGCGAACTTACCCAATTTTTATTGCGCGGCCCGTCAACCCTTTCAGAGGCCGAACGCGAACTGATAGCCACCGTGGTATCGCACGGTAACCAATGCACCTTTTGCACCACGGCCCACACCGCCGCTGCCGACCTATTGGCCGGCGAAACAGAAACTGCCGCCAGCGTGAAGCAAAACATCGAGACCGCTCCCGTGAGCGATAAGATGAAAGCTTTGCTCACCATTGCATCGCAAACACGCGAGAGCGGCAGGGCGGTGACCGCCGAGGCTGTGGCCCGTGCCAAAGATGCCGGCGCTACCGATGTAGAGATACACGATACGGTGCTGATAGCTGCCCTGTTTTGCCTGTATAACCGCTATGTAGACGGACTAGGCACCGCCCTTCCCGCCGAACCCGGTTATTACGATGTGCTGGCGGGCCGGTTGGTTAACCATGGCTACACCCGCTTACCGCAAGGCTACGATCATTTAAAAAAGACTTTTACGACAAACTAAACCTGCTCACACAGGAGACATGGGTTATGCCACAATTCGGGGGAATTAAGTGGTATACCCATGGCCTGCCTGTTGCCGGGCTTTACCTTTTTGGCGCTTTGCCTTAATGGGCAGGGTTGCCTATGCACTTACTATCCTAATTTTTAAACTAAAACATCACAATGAAAAAGTTTTTACTCATCATATTCTTACTGGCATCTGCGCGCCTTTTTGCACAGGATGTTAAAATAACGGGCACGGTAACCGCCGCCGGCAGCAACGAGCCATTGAGCGGCGCTACCATAAACGTAAAAGATAAAATTGTGGGCACCACCACAAACTCTAAAGGGCAGTTTACGCTATCTGCCAATAATTTGCGCCTGCCTTTTACTATTGTAATTACCGCAGTAGGTTACGATCCGCAGGAAGTTAAGATAACCAGCGTTACCCAAAACGTTACTTCGGCGCTGCCGGTGCGTACTACGCAGCTTAACGAGGTGGTAACATTGGCAACGCGTGTGAACCAAAGCATTTTACAATCGCCGGTGAGTATTGAGAAACTTACGCCGAAAGCTATTAAGGAAAACCCTTCGTTCACTTTTTATGATGCCTTGATAAACCTGAAAGGTATGGAGGCCGTAACCAGCAGTATCACCTACAAACAAGTGAATACCCGCGGTTTCAACACCACCGGTAACGGCCGCTTTTTGCAACTGGTTGATGGTGTGGATAACCAAACCCCGGGCCTCAACTTCTCGGTAGGTAACCAGTTCGGGGCATCTGACCTTGATGTAGAATCGGCGGAGGTTATCCCCGGTGCGGCTTCGGCATTGTATGGCCCGGTTGCTTTCAACGGTTTGTTATCGATCAAAACCAAAGATGCTTTTAAATACCAGGGTTTAGCCGTATCGGTTAAAACCGGTATGAACCACTTTGGCGAAAGCTTTGCCGACCCAAAAGGACTGTACGACTTTGCCTTCCGCTTTGCCAAGTCGTTCAACGATAAATTTGCCTTTAAACTGAATGCATCGTACCTAACCGGTACCGACTGGTATGCTAACGACTATACCGATATCAATGCCTCTATCCCTGCTGCCAACCGCGGCCCTAACAACCCTGCCCGCGATGCGCTTAACATTTATGGCGACGAGGTAACCAAAAATATTACCGGCGTAGGCGTGGTAAACCGCACCGGTTACGAAGAAAAAGACCTGATGAACTATGGCGTTTACAGCCTGAAACTGAACGGTGCTTTACAATACCGCATTACCAATAACCTGGAAGCCATTTACCAGTACAACTACGGTAAAGGTACCGCCAGCTACACCGGCAGCAGCCGTTTCGACCTCAATAACTTTGTATTGCAAACACACCGTTTAGAGCTGAAAGGCAGCAATTTCTTCCTGCGTGGCTATTCGGTACAAGAGAACTCGCACGATTCATACAACACCCGCTCGCTTGGCCAGTTCATCAACCGTACCTGGGTACAAGACCTAAGCGGCAACGTTGTTACTCCTGCCAATGCCGATAACACCTGGTTCAACCGTTACGAAGCAGCCTTTAAAGGAAACGTAAGCGGTGTTACGGCAGGTAACCACCCGGCCGCCCGCGCCTTAGCTGACCAGGGCAGGTTACTGCCGGGTACCGCCGCTTACGAAGCCGCTAAAGATGCTTCTATTCACAACTATGGCTTAAGTGGCGCAGGCGTATTCAGCAATAGCAAATTTTACCATGCCGATGGCCAGTACGATTTTAGCAAGCACATTAAAGTATTTGAATTATTGGCCGGCGGTAGCTTGCGCGAGTACCGCATGTTTACCAATGGTAGCTTGTTCGACGATGCTACCAACCGCGTAAATATTACCGAATGGGGCAGCTTTTTGCAAGCCGGTAAAAAACTGTTCGACGAGAAACTGAAGCTGACCGCTTCTATCCGCTACGATAAGAACGAGAATTTTAAAGGCAGCTTTACCCCGCGTTTCTCGGGTGTGTACTCGGTAACATCAATGCACAATTTCAGGGCATCATACCAAACCGGTTTCCGTAACCCAACCCCGGTTGACCAGTTCATCCACCTTAACGTAGGCCCTATTACTATTTTAGGTGGTGCGCCAAGAAACAGTGCGGGCCTGAACGTGTATGAGAATACTTTCACTTCGGCATCGGTAAACGCATTTGGTGCAGCCGTGGGTGCAGCTATTGGTGCAGGCACGCCGCCGCCAACAGCTATTGCCAACAACAAAAACCTGCTGGTAAAATCTAACGTTGCTTACATTAAACCTGAGCAGCAAAAAGCCTTCGAAATAGGTTACAAAGGCGTTATCAACGAGAAATTATTGGTTGACCTTAACTACTACCACAGCTCATACACCGACTTTATCCTGAATACGGTAGTTATACAGCCACCATCAGCAGTATTAGGTGCCGATGGTACACCGAGCATGCAGGCAGCCGGCGAGGTTGCCGCACGTAACGTAAAGGCTTATCAATTATATACCAACGCATCTGATAAAGTATCGGCACACGGTGTAAGCCTTGGCTTAACCTACCTGCTGGAAAGAGGTTACGTATTGGGCGGTAATGCCACCAAATCAAACTTCAACCTGGGTAACGCTAATGCAAACAACATTGCACAATACAACACGCCCGAGTGGAGCACTAACATGAACTTTGGCAACCCTAACGTAGCTAATGGGTTTGGTTTTAATATCAACTGGCACTGGCAAAGCCAGTTCGACTGGTACGGTACTTTCAATGGCAACCGCCCCGGCCGTATAGCTGCGTACTCGCTGTTTGATGCACAGGTGAACAAAAAACTGCCCGCACAGCATACCACCATTAAACTGGGTGCAAGCAACATTTTCAACAAACACATTTCGCAATCGTACGGCTCGCCCGCTATAGGCGGTATCTACTATGTATCGCTGGTGTTTGATAGCCCACTAAAATAATTTAAGACGATGAATATGATGACGATGGAACTCGAAAACGTACGAACCCAAAAAACTGCGGCCTACCTGGCCGCAGTTTTCACCCTTTGCTTTGTAAGCAGTGCATTGGGCGGTTCGGTATCAACACTAATGTCGGTTTACCTGCCTGCAGTTGTAAAAGACCTGCAGGGAGATGTAGCCCCCGGTCAGCTGAACACCATTAGCGGTTTTATAAACGCCATGTTTATTTTCGGCTGGGCCATTGGCGGCTTTAGCTGGGGCATGGTGAGCGATAAAATTGGCCGCAAAAAGGCGCTGGTTTACTCTATTGCCTGCTACGGTACCTTTACCATTTTAACCGGGCTGATGCCGCAGTGGGAGGGGCTTGTTGCCTGCCGCTTTTTTAGTGGTTTTGGCGTAGGCGGCGAAATGGTTATCGCCATGACGTACATCAGCGAGATATGGTCCAAAAAGAGCAAGCCCGTTTATATCGGCATCCTTTCTATCGCATTCCCTATAGGCATTTTTGCAGCGGGCGCCATCATCCGCATCGCTCCCGAATGGCGCCAGGGATTTTTTATAGGTGCCGTGCCGCTGGCAATGGGCATTATCGCCTTGTTCGTGATGAAGGAGTCGGAGCAATGGCTGAGCCACAAGCAAAAACCCGCAGATTCATCTAACGCGCTGTTCTCTCCGGCAAACCGTAAAGAGGTTATTGTGGGTTCGTTGCTTTTCGGTACCATGCTTATCGGGCTTTGGGCCATCTTTTCGTGGTTGCCTACCTGGATTCAGAGCCTCATAGCTACCGATGCACCTAAAGAACGCGGCATGAGCATGATGTTTTTGGGCATGGGTGGGCTTACCGGTGGCTTCTTTTCGGGCTGGCTGGTAAAACTGTTAGGGCTGCGCAAATCAATGCTGCTTTGCTTTACAGTTTGTACGGTACTATCCTTTGTATTATTCAAAACCAATAGCACCATATCAGGTGCAGTTTATATCGAAATAGCGGTAATGGCGCTCTTCTTTGGCGCAAGCCAGGGCGTGCTATCGGCATACATTCCGCAACTGTTCCACACGGGTATCAGGGCAACGGCAACCGGATTTTGCTTTAACGTGGGCAGGCTGTTTACAGCAACTGCCGTATTATTTATTGGTGTACTGGTATCGGCATTGGGCGGTTATGGCAACGCCATATTCGATTTTTCGCTGGTGTTTGTTTTGGGGTTGATAGTAACCCTGTTCGTGGTAAAAGATAAAAAGGAAAGCCCCGCAGTAAGCGAGGTGAGTGTTTTGGTAGACAACAATTAAACAAGAAAAAAATATGGCACACATACAAGTCCCCGAAGGCGTACCGGGTATCAGGTCGCTGGTAATGTTCAGGCCCGAAACCGGCAAATATTTGTACGATCTGGCGGAGGTTTTGCTCCGCGGAGAATCGCCCATACCGCAGGCCGAGCGCGAGTTGATAGCCGCCTACGTATCGCGCAGAAACGAGTGCGTGTTTTGCAGCAGCAGCCACGCGGCCGCCGCCCGCTGCCTTTACGGCGAGGATGATACAACGGTTGATGATGTTTTGAAAGACATGCAGGCAGCCAACATCAGCCCAAAACTGAAGGCATTATTACAGATTGCCGGCAAGGTGCAAATTCTGGGTAAAGAAGTAAAGCAGGAGGATATTGACGCAGCAAAAGCATTGGATGCAAGCGACAAGGAGATACACGATGCGGTGCTGATAGCCGCCGCCTTCAGCATGTTCAACCGCTATGTTGACGGTTTAGCCAGCCTCACACCGACCGACCCTGAAGCTTACAAAGAAATGGGCAAACGGATGGTGCAGGGGTACGCCTTACCAAAACCGGTAGGTGCGTAGTCCACTTCTTAATATTCCCTCCTCGGGGAGGGGTGCGGTTGCCTGAGCGCAAACGCAGGGAGGGGTTTAGCCATTATGCTGAACTGTAACTCTTTTAGCAGTTCCCCTCTTGAGAGGGGGCGCAATGGAAAGTGCGGCTGCAGGGGTGTGTTGGGGGTTATGCAAAGCACACAAAGAATAGTTCGCGAAACACACCCCTCCGCCCCTCTCAAGAGGGGAATCGCACGTGTCCACCGCTTTTTGATCGACTTTATACTTATGGCTTAATGCCTTAAAACTTAACAGATAACCAAAATGGCACACATCAATTTAGAGAACGACCTACCGGGCATACGCGGCCTGATGGCCTATAGCCCCGAAACCGAAAAACCGCTTAACCTGCTGGCTGAAACTTTGCTGCGCGATGATGACAATACCCTAAGCCGCGGCGACCGCGAGCTGATTGGCACCTATGTATCGTACCTTAACGATTGTTTTTTTTGCCAGAACGTGCATGGCGCATTAGCAGGGCACTACATGGGTTGCAATATTGAGGAGATAGACGCCATTAAGCAGGATTTTACATCAACAGAAATATCGCCAAAAATGAAAGCCCTGCTGGCTATTGCCGCCCGCGTGCAAATAGGCGGTAAAGCGGTAACCGAAGAACAAATAGAAGCCGCAAGGGAAGAGGGGGCTACGGATAAAGAGATACATGATACGGTACTGATAGCGGCGTCTTTCTGCATGTTCAACCGCTATGTGGATGGTTTGGCAACCTGGGCACCGCAAGACAGGCAGTTTTACGTAAATCGTGCCCCGCAACGTGCCGAGGACGGTTACATCAGCAGTGTTTTTAAATAAAGATTTTTATTTGCCGATCCTCGCCAATTAATTGGTAAAGCCTGCAGGCTTTTGCTTGCGGGTATTTTTATACCGGTTACTTTAGCTCTTGCTGTAAAACATCTCCAGGCTTTTCATCCGTTGGGTAACCTTGCTATTCTTCAGGGGCTCGTTGCTAAAAATCACTTTCCCATTATTGCTTAACTGCAATTTGAACGGCTGTTTCATTTTTTTGGTTAGATGATAAACCGTTAGGCATTCGGCAAGGTCTTCGCTCCAACTGCTGGTACTGTAAAGCGATACAAAAGGCGTTTGCTGCAAGGCTTTGTAAATTGCTATAGTACTGCTGTATGGCAAAGGCTTGCCGCCGCGGCGGAAACGGTTTTTGTTCAATAACGAATCGGGCGTAGCGAAAGTTAACCTGTCTGCCCACACCCCACCGGTAAATTGGTTGGCAAAACCCTTAGAAGTATCGTGGAATATATCCAGCGAGCCATCAACCACATGAGTGGTTTCGTGCAATAGCACATAAACTATGGCATTTAAGTTACCTGCTATAAACGATATACTGGTGCCGCTGCTGTCGGGAATAAAACACGTACGTTCCTTTTCGGCAAGCCATTCAGACACGGTTTGTTTGAGTATGGCGGCGCGGAAAGTAATATGATAACGGCGCACCGAGTCTGCCGATTCAACTATGGAGGTTAGCGCCGTATTGGGCATATCATCCAGGAAACTAATGCCCGCTAAATGCTCTTTCAATACCCGTTGGTGCAGGGGAGGGAGCAGGGCGAATGCCTGGTTTATAGCCATAAATTCGCGTGCTGTTGTAATATGCCTGGTTGGTGACATGCCTGCCTCGCGGAATATTTGCATGGCATTTTCCGGCGTTGGCTGCACTCGGTTTTGCAAGGGGGTGTTGGCATCGAATGTTTGTGCAGATACACTTGTTCTAATAAAAGCAACTAATAAGATTAAAATAACAAAGTAGCGGAACGGTAGGATGGCTTTTGTATTCATGGTAGTTTTCAGTACAAATATACATTGCCCGCGCAGCTTATTTCAATAGCAAAATGCTAACTTTAAACAGTTCAATGATCCATGTATAAGTACCTATTCCTTTTTACACTATTTATTATTTCCTGTAAGGGCGAGCACCGGCCCGTTGCTATATCCTCTGCAAAAAGAACTATAGAAACCGCGCTGCCAACGCAGTTAGCTACTAAGATAGCGATTCGGGATTCGTTGATAGAATCGTTTACCGATAGTACACACATTGGCCGAAAGAAGCATAATAAGTTCGAACTGAAGCGATATGCCCTTGGCGACAGTATTTATGTGGTTATTCGGTTTTGGTGTAAGCAAAATAATAAATGGTCGGCGAGGAATGAGTTTCGTTTTCCCAAAAATATGGGCGGGGGCTGCAATCCGCAAATATCCGACTTTAACAATGACGGGCTGAAAGACGTAACATACATTTCAAATGAAGCAGCAAGGGGCGCTAACGAAGTACGTACGCTTTTCATCTACGATAATAAGAACGACAGGCTGATCCATATAAAAAATTCAGAGCGCTTCCCCAATATGGAGTATAACAGTACGTTGAATTGTATTGATGCACTTCTTTTTTCGGGATGTACCGCCACGGTTTTTGCAAAACTTGAAGCAGATAGTTTACGCACATTCGCCAGTGTGGAGCAATGCGATAGTATACGAGTGTGTACTTACAATAAGAACGGCATTGAAAAGCGAATTCTGACCAAGCCTGCTGAACCCGATGTTATAAGCCGATTTAGGAATTATAAACCATTGGAAGAATATTAAGATAAGTTTTATGAACTACAGTAATAACTAATACGCGCTTCCATATTTATTTCGATACCGTTTTCACCCCACCATCGCCTGCAACAATTGCTTTAACCGCCAGTTGGTAAAACAACGAGTGTTCCACTATTCCCGGAATTATTTTTATTTGTGTGTTAAGGGTTGCTGGAGCTATGGCGTTGGCGAAATAAATATCGGCGAGGTAGTTGCCATTGTCTGATATAAGCGCTCCATCTTTTTGGGTGCTGATGCGCTGTGCTATTTTAGCATCGGGGTAGGCCTCGGTTAGTTTGCGCATTACCGATGGCAGGGCCTGTGGTAATATCTCTATCACCAACGGGTAGGTAGTATCTAACTCATCAACCATTTTGCTATCGTCGCCTATTAGGATAAACTCATCCGCCATAGCTGCCATTATTTTTTCGGTAGTATGTATGCCGCCGCCGCTTTTGAGTGCGTTGAGGTGCTTGTCGAACTGGTCGCAACCGTCGAAGTATACATCCAGTTTAGCCAACAGGGCCGGGGGCTGCACCTTTAAACCATTCGCCAATAATAACTGCGTAGTTTTAAAGGACGAGGAGCTAAACATTACTGAGCCAGCCAGCGCAGCATCGGTACAAACGGCTTCTATTAAGTAAGCTATTGTTGAGCCTGCGCCGAGGCCGACGGTTTGTCCGGGTTTTATAAGTGCTGCGGCTGCCTTTGCAGCTTCTAATTTGTGGTTGGGCATAGTGGGTCAAATATTGGAGAAATATAGAGATTTTGGCAAAAACCGTTGTCTATTAATTCACCCTATCCGCTTCACAAAGCAAACTATCCTGTTGGCTTCGGTAAAGCCGGCTTTGGTATGAAAGGCTATGCTGGCAACGTTTTCAGTTTCGGTGTCAGATGCCATTTCGGTGCAGCCTTTTTGTTTGGCCCATTCTTCACCGGCTTTTAGCAGTATAGACGCTACCCCCATTTTACGGAATTGGGGTTTGATGTAAATAGCTTCCAGGTAGCCCACCGGTGATGTTTCGGTCCCTTCCACATAATCGTGCCGGAGGGTTAAATGAGTAAACGCGATGTATTCGCCCTGATCTTTCAGCAGGTAACAAACCTCTTTTGCCGAGCCCATGGCAGCGCGGTAGGCTTCGCGCTCTTCATTGATATCGGTGTCGGGCCATAACTCGTTCACCAACCCGATAAGGGCATCAAGGTTATCGACTGACAGGGTTTCTAATTGCATTGCTATAAAAGTACAAAACGCTTTGGCTGTTTGTTTGTATGGTTTAAGGTCTGTTTACCAAAAAAAGCTATTTTTATAACGGCCAATCGCCTCAGTACGGCCGCCACGGTATGAAAAAGTTTTTCTTCATCTTCCTTTCCTTATCTCCCCTTCTTGCCCCTGCCCAAAACAGGCAGGTTTTAATACTTTCGGATTTGCACGTGGCGCTCGGCAAGCACTGGGATAAATTTTACCATGCCGACACCGATACCGCCCTGTTTGCTTCGGCACTACGAAGTGCAGGGGAGAAGAAGTATTCGTTAGTGTTAATGCCGGGCGACCTGCTGCGCCACGTGGGCGATGTTGGGCACGATACCCTGGAGATGAAGGAAACATATAAATATATAACAGATAGGGTGAGCCGGATAGATACCAACGCGCTGGTATTACCTGCATTGGGGAATAATGATTGCATTACCCACGATATACCGGGCGCGGCTACCTACCGCATATTTTACGACGGCTTACTTAAGCGGATAGATGGTAGCGGCGATATTGCCAAAACCTTCCTCACCGGGGGATATTATGCTTACCAAAAGGATAGCCTGGTGGTGATAGCCCTTAATAGCCTGTTGTTTATGCGGAAGAACGCACAATTTGCCACGGAGGCCCGTGCCGAACTGGATTGGTTGAAACAGCAATTAAGCGCATTAAGGCCGGGGCAGTCGGCATGGTTGTTTTACCACGTGCCACCGGGGACTGACAGGTATGATGATGTGCCCTCGTGGCAGGATAGTATACAGCAAGCTTACCTAAGCATTGTAAAACAATACGCACCGCGCATCAAATTCCAGATGGCGGGGCATACCCACACGGCGGATGTAAGGTTATTTACCCAAGGCGGCAAACTATCATCGTATCTATCTATAGCGCCCGGGCTCGATTCGCGCAATGGCAATAACCCTGCTTACCAGGTGCTTCGTTATGATGAAAGAAAGCTGGCGGTTAATAAAATTACCACTTATTATACCGATGCCGAAAGCGGCTCTAAATGGCACTCTTTCGATTTTAAGAACCTGGGATTTGGTTTTTTCTTTGATAATAATAACAGCAACAAAAAAGGGCCGGAGTTTATGAACCATTACAATACCTGCCGAGGTACAAGTAATACCAAAGCCGGTAAACCTATTGAATGGGATGAAGCATTTCGGTCGAAAACGATCATCGCGCTTCCTTAATTATATAGGTATCTTTGCACCTGAGCCATGCATTTATCCTACAGCGCTATCATCGAAATTTTGGGCACCATTGCTTTCGCTATCTCGGGCGCGTTCTCGGCCATGCAAAAACGGCTGGACTTGTTCGGTGTTTTAGTGATCGCCTTTATAACCGCCATTGGCGGCGGTACCCTGCGCGATGTATTGATAGGCAACACCCCTGTTACCTGGATGCGCGATGTTACCACGCCCTCGGTAATTTTAGCTGCTACCATTATTACTATACTATTTAAAAGGTATGTGAAAAATCTAAAGGTAACGCTCTTCCTTTTTGATGCCTTGGGGCTTGGGCTGTTCACGGTTATAGGTATACAAAAAGGTTTGGCCGCCGGGCTTAACCAGGGCGTGTGCATAGCACTGGGTACTATAACAGGCTGCTTTGGCGGTGTGCTGCGCGATATTTTGCTGAACCTTAAACCCGTACTCTTCCATAAAGAGATATACGCCACTGCCTGTATTGCCGGCGGTATTTGCTACATAATTGGCCTCAGCCTTTTACAGCAACAATATGCCGAAACGCTATCGGTAATTGTGATATGTGCTGTGCGGATATTGGCTGTAAAGTATAACTGGAAGTTGCCGGTTGTATAAAAAAGCATAGCCTGCGGTTGTACGTTACGTGTGCAATTCTTCAAAAATTTAACTAACCTTAACATTTTGTACACTTTACTTTTGAAATGTAAATTTTTGATTACATTAGGTTCTCCAATTGCATACTATTAACAGTGAAGGGTTTTAGCGTAAACAGGCATCAAGGACTAACCTTTGAGGAGGTTTTTGAGCGTTATAAACAGCAGGTTTATAACCAGGTTTATGCTATTGCTAAATCTGAATACGCTGCCGAAGAGTTAACACAGGAAATTTTCATAAAAATTTGGCTCAATAAAGAAGCTTTGGATGGTGTGAGTAACATTGGTGGCTACATATACACCATGGCGCGCAATTACTCGCTAAACTACTTACGCAAAGCTGCCAGCGAAAGCCGCCTGGTAGATGAACTCGCCCGCGTAGCCGTTTCCGGCCATAATAATACTGAATCTGTAATAGCAGCCTCAGAGTGCAAGCAATTGATATCGACCGCTGTTGAACACCTTTCGCCGCAGCGCCAGCTGGTATATAAATTAAGCAGGGAAGAAGGGCTTAATTACGATGAGATAGCCGATCAGCTTAACCTTTCGCGCCATACCGTAAAAAATCATTTATTAGCGGCTTTGGCTTTTATTAGTAATTTTCTCACCAAAAATGGGGTTAACCCTACCTTAATTGCAATAATTTCGGTCGAAATTATTCAGAATGGCAAAATTTTTAAGTGATTTTTCAATAATGGTGTGTAAATTACACTAAGATTGATTGTATTCTTTCTGTTTTTTATCGTTTTGCCTGAATATTAAATTGAATTGGGTTGAATTGATTGGTTTTTGCACGAGTTTTCTGGTTTGTTAAACTTTTTTTTCTACTTTTTTTTCAATTTGATTAGTGCGATAGTTGTTTTGTTGTGTCTTTAGAATATTAAACCACCAAAATGAACGGTACGCAGCGGAAGGAATATCTTCTAAACAGGTATATAAAAAATGAATGCACTCAGGAGGAGTTCGACGAGTTTATGGAACTCGTTCGCACCTCTTCGGATGCAAGCGAATTCGACGGGCCTTTGCAGCAGCATTGGGATAATGCCGCCATGCAGCAACCCGCCGGTCAGCCCGACTGGGATGGTATGCGCAGCAATATTTCGTTAAGGCTGTGGGCGCTTAAAAAACGCCGGGCAGTTGTGCGCGCCGCTGCGGTTCTTGCCGTATTCATCACCGTAATGGCAGGTGCCTTTTATTATACCAAATCGGTTAACACCCCATCGGTAAATTATATTACGGCCTATGCTGCTCCGGCAAAAACACAAGTGGTGCTTTTGCCGGATGGCTCAAAGGTTACCCTGAATGCTAACACGACCCTGCGCTTCCCCGAAAAGTTTGACGGCAATAGCCGCGAAGTGTATTTAACCGGCGAGGCTTATTTTGATGTGGTGCACGATACTGCTATGCCCTTTGTTGTGCGCTCGGGAAAATTAAAAACTAATGTATTGGGTACCACCTTTACCGTTAGCGCTTATTCGGCCACGCAACCTATGCAGGTTAAGGTACTTACCGGTAAAGTTGCTGTTAAGGATGAAGTTAGCAATGCACTTGCTGTACTAACCCGCGGCCAATGGGCAGCCTCGAAAGCGGGTAGCGAAAACTTCACAATGGGCAAAATGGCCAACCCCGAGGATGCCATTGCCTGGATAGAAAACAAACTGATTTTCGAGGATACTGACTTGCAGGACGTAGCTATAAGGTTGGGCAACAAATACAATGTGCAGGTAAACGTGAAAGGTAGCAAACTTGCGCATCAGCACATTACAGGTATTTTCCAATCGCAAAGTTTGGGTGATATTTTAAAAGCCATTACGCAATTAACGCATTCAAGCTACACAGTAAAGCAAAACACTTATACCATACAATACTAAAACTAAACTGATTGATTAAAAACTAAACTAAACGCCTATAGAGTAGAAAAAAGACCTAAATAAAAAAGGTTGAATGTGTTCCAGCACATCCAACCCCAAGAGGGCGAAGCGCCCCAAAAATTCATAGTTTCCCGCTTAAGGGTATTTCATCACTACAAATTTTGATCAAATATATGACAAATAAATCATTGTCCTTTCAATTGCTACGCAAAGCACTCACACGGATAATAATTATAAGCACAGTTTTCACGATGTGCCTTGCAAACGTGCAGGCAAAAACCAGCCTGGCGCAAGACCTAAACACCCGCATTTCGCTTAAAGTAAAGAATATGCCGGTGAAAGATGTAATGAAACAGATCAATAAAGAAACCAAGATCAGTTTTGTTTTCAGTAACTCAATTGTTACCAATCAGGAAGTTAGCATAGATGTTAAGAACGAGCAGCTTAGCTCGGTATTAAAGAAAATACTTAGCCCTTTTGATATGGATTATTCTGTATCGGGCAACGTTATCCTGATTGATAAGAAAGAAATGGTTGTTGGCGCCTTGCCCGCAATTGCCCCTGTAACCGTAAAAGGTAAGGTGGTTGATAATGCCGGTATTGCCTTGCCGGGTGTAACTGTTAAAATTAAAGGCACCAATGGCGGTACCGTTACGGGTGTAGATGGCCGCTACTCACTAACTGTGCCTGATGAAAATACGGTTATCGTTTTTTCGTACCTGGGTTTCGTAACGCAGGAGGTAGCCGTAGGCGGCAGGCAAACTATTGACGTTGCTTTGGTAGAAGACCGCAATAACCTTAACGAGGTTGTAGTAACCGCGCTTGGTATATCGCGCCAGAAAAAGGCTTTAGGTTATTCGGTAACCGAAGTAAAAGGCGATGATTTTATACAGGCACGCGAAAACAACGTGGCTAACGCATTAACAGGTAAAGTTGCCGGTGTTAACGCCACCGGTATTTCTACGGGCCCGGGCGGATCCAGCCGCGTGTTGATACGTGGTAACGGTTCATTAGCCGGTAATAACCAACCATTATACGTTGTAAACGGTATGCCTATTGATAACTCAGTACCGGGAGGGAGCGCATCAACCAATGGCGGCGGCGGTAACGTTGACCGTGGCGATGGTATTGCTGGCATTAACCCGGATGATATCGAGTCTATCAGCGTATTAAAGGGTGGTACTGCAGCAGCACTTTACGGTGCACGCGCTGCTAACGGTGTTATTTTGATCACTACTAAAAAAGGGCGTGCACAGAAGGGGATTGGTGTTGAGTATAACTCCACTTTTACAGCAGAAACGCCGGCCGTATTCCCCGAGTGGCAATATGAGTATGGCCAGGGCGATGGCGGTATAAAACCCATGACGCAATCTGCCGCCGTTACTACCGGCCGCCGTTCGTTCGGTGCTAAAATAGATGGTTCTACTTACATAGCTGCCGACGGCTTAGAACACCCTTATAGCGCACAACGCGATAACATTAAAAAGTTTTACCAAACAGGTACCACTTTTACCAATACCGTAGCCTTTACAGGCGGTACCGAAGCAGTAACTTATCGTTTTTCGGTAGCCGACCTGAACAGCAAAAGTATTTTGCCAAACAGCGATTACGACCGCAAAACAGGCAACCTGAATGTTAGCGGAAAACTGAGCAAGAAATTAAGCTTTGAGGCATTGGCGCAATACAATATAGAGCGTGCCAAAAACAGGCCAAGCGCTGGTGATGCGTTGGGTAACCCTAACTGGACACCTTATATGATAGCCAATACTGCTGATATTACCTGGCTTAAGCCCGGGTACGATGCTGATAACAAAGAGATAGGCTGGAATGATGCCCCCATAGCATCTAATAGCTATTTTGTAGTGAACAGGTTTCAACAGAAAGACACTAAGAACAGGTTCATAGGGCAGGCCGGTATCACTTACGAGTTTATCAAGAACCTATCTCTGAAAGGTGTTGTTAGCCGCGATTTTTACTACTACAACTACACTTATATCATACCTACCGGTACCCTGTATGTGCCAAACGGCCAGTATAACGAGTTAAAAGTGGATGCATCTGAAACTAACGGCTTGCTTACCCTGAATTATAATGGCAAAATAAAGGATTTTGGTATTTCGGCCTTTGTGGGTGGTAACCAGCAGCGCTCAGTTTATAATGAGCTGAACACTACCGGTAACACTTTTATCATCCCGTATTTTTATAGCACTACCAACTTATCAACAATACTAAATACTCCGCGTAACAATCGTACCGCTATTAATTCTATAATGGGTTCGGCAGATTTTAGTTATAAAAGCTTTGCTTATTTAACTGTAACCGGCCGCGAGGATTGGTTCTCTACCCTCAGCCCGCAAAATAACCACATATTCTACCCGTCTGTTGGTGGTAGTTTTGTGCTGTCGGAAGCGTTTAAGTTGCCGCAAGCTATCAACTATGCAAAACTCCGCGCTTCGTGGGCTCAGGTAGGCGGCGGCGCACCAGACCCATATCAAATAAACCAGGGTTTTAGTATGGTTACAAGTACGGGGCAACCGTTGCAAAACGTATCGAGCACAATAATTACCAACAAAAATTTGAGGCCTTATACGTCTACTACTACCGAAGTTGGTGTGGAAGCCCGCTTCCTCAATAGCCGCCTCGGTTTCGATGTTACCCTTTATAATCGTAAAACAACAAACGATATCGTATCAACAGCTATCACCGCTACTACAGGTTACAACAATGTACTGCTAAACGTTGGCGAATTAAGTAATAAGGGTATTGAAGCTTTGGTAAATGGTACACCGGTAAAAACGCCGAACTTTACCTGGAGCGCAAGCTATAACGTAGCTTACAATAAAAATGAGGTGGTAAGGCTTGCCGCCGGCCTAAATCAGATACAGATGGCGTCATCTGTAAATGGATGGGGGTACATCAATAACATCGTAGGCGAGTCCTTTGGCTCTATAGTAGGTACCCGCATGATGAAGGATGCCAACGGCAACGTAGTATTCAACGCAACAACAGGGCTACCTGTTGCAACAGGCTTGCAAACGCTGGGTAAAGGTGTTGCTCCGTTAACCATGGGCTTATCTAACGATTTTAAGTATAAGAGATTCAGCCTTAATGTATTAGTTGATGGTAAGTTTGGCAATAAAGTGCTTTCGCTGATGGAGATATACGGCACGCGCCTTGGTTTGATGAAAACTACCCTGCCCGGCCGCGATGGTGGTTTGGCCATTAGTGGTGTAACCCAGGCTGGTACCCCATACTCGCGCACTGTGCCCGTGGCCGACTTGCGTACTTACTACGATAACTACAAATCGTATTCGGAGCTTTTCCTGCACGATGGCAGCTTTGTTAAACTGCGCCAGGTTATCCTGAGCTATAACATCCCGGTAAGTGGCCTGAAGGCTATTGGCTTACAAAGCGCAAGCGTAGCATTGGTTGGCCGTAACCTGCTTACCCTATACAAAAAGACCGACAACTTCGACCCCGAATCGAGCTTTACTAACGATAGGAGCCAGGGTTTCGAATCATTCGGCTTGCCCAGGACCAGGAGTTTTGGTTTGAATTTAATGGTTAAGTTTTAATAAGCCACTTAATGGCAGTATTAACTAAAGAAACAATTGACATGAAAAGAAACTTCCTAAAATATTTTACAGTTTGCCTGGCTGCTTGTATGGGGCTGCAGGCATGCGACAAGAACTTTGAAGCACTTAATACAAACCCCAACTCTTCGCCAAACCCAACACCGGCTTTCGTATTCTCAAAGTCGCAGTTAGATGGCGCAGGCGATGTGCTGCAGTTATTGCACGGCACTATGCAATATACCACAAGCTATAATGATGTGGCCGGCTTTGGTGCTAAATACATACTGGCACAAAGCGGGCAATCGTGGGGTGTGTTTAACAATGCTTACCCAAAAGAAATAAATGAAATACAGCAGGTTATGGCACAGGTGCAGGGCAATGCCGACCAGGTGAACCTGTTATCTGCCGCGCGTATATGGCGTGCATATTGCTTCAGTAGGGTAACCGATATTTATGGCGACATACCTTATTCGGAAGCAGGCAAAGGTTATACAGATGCTATCTATAAACCTAAATACGACGAGCAGAAGAACATTTACGCCGACATGCTGAAGGAACTTGATGAAGCGGCCGCGGCACTTACCACAACTAAAACAGTAACTTTTGGAAATGCCGACCTGATCTACGGGGGCGATGTTCCTAAGTGGAAGAAGTTTGCCTACTCGCTGATGCTGCGCCTTGCCATGCGCATGACAAAGGTTGATATTGCAGCTGCCGAAACCTGGGCTAAAAAAGCTATTGCCGGTGGCGTTATTTTAAACGATGCAGATGTTGCCAAAGTGAATGGCTATGTTTCTGCGGGGCAGGATATCAATAAGAACCCACTCGCGTTCAATTGGCTTAATTCTGATTATATTAAAGCAGATGGCAACAGTAACGTAGAGGGCGGTAAGTACCAGGATGTATTTATCGACTACCTGAAAGCTAATAACGACCCGCGTTTGGGCGTGCTGTCGGTAGTATGGATAGGTGGCAAGGCCGATACATCGTTTGCCGTGCAAAAAGGTATGTCGGCAAAATTGGGTACAAAACCAGCCGATTTCCCAACTTACTCAGAACCAAACCCTGCAACCATTTTGCAACTGAATAGCCCTTACCTGCTCATCACCAACGCCGAAACTAACTTTTTGCTGGCCGAGGCTGCCCTGCGTGGCTGGTATAGCGGTGCAAGTGCAAGTGTATCGTACGAAGCAGGCATCAGTGCTTCTATGAGGCAGTGGAGCTTATTCGGTTCGGGTGCGGGTAACATTACTGCAAACCAAATTTCAACCTACATTAAATACCATACCCTGAACACTGCCGGTACCACGGCACAGCAAATGGAGCAAATACATACCCAGTTTTGGGTTGGCGTATTCCCAAATGCTACCGAGGTATTTGCCAACTATAGGCGTACAGGCTACCCTGCTTTGGTGCCTAACAATTACGTGGGTAACGCAACAGGCGGTAAAATATTCCGTAGGTTTTTATACCCTGCTACCGAGCAAAACCTTAACGGCGAAAATTACAACGCCGCTATTGCCCGCCAGGGTGCCGATGAGTTCCTTACCCGTATGTGGTGGGACAAACCATGATGAGAAACTTTTAAGTTAAATTGGGATAATAACTCCGCCGGGCACCAGGCCCGGCGGGTTATTTAAAACCTACACACCATTATAAAACATAAAAAACCAGGCAATGGAAAGAAGATCTATCGTAAAAAAAATGCTGGCATCAATAGCAGGCATCTCTGTATTCGGCATGGCAAAGGCAAATACGCAACTGGCCGACGAAAAGGAAGTGAATAACGTAACCACTCAGGATGATGTGCCTTTGTTTTCGGGCTCTACCAAGTTGGGTAATATGGTATTTGTTGCCGGCAAAGGTGCACACGTAGCACCCTTCGAGATAAAGGCGCATACCGAGATCGTACTGAAAGAACTGGAAGCCGAGCTGATAAAAGCAGGCTCGTCGATGGAGAAGGTTTTGAAGGTGAACGTATACCTGAATGATATTGCCGATTACAAAGGTATGAACGAGGTGTACAAAGGCCGTTTCGGCAAAAAGCCACCTGTACGCACCACCGTAGCGGTAGCAAAAGGCGGCGTCCCCGGCGATTCGCTGGTAGAGATGGACTGCATCGCCTACATCTAAGTTTTTAAACTTACTATTTACAACAAACAATGAAACGCAGAAACGTTATCAAAAGCCTTTCTATTCTCCCGTTTACCGGGGCAATAGCTGCAAAGGCTTCAACCATACATACCAAAGAAGCAACGCCTGCCGATGCGCCCAAACGCGACCTGTTTAAGGAACTGGGCGTAACCCCGGTGATCAATGCTTCGGTTACCATGACTTTCCTGTCAGGTTCGCTAATGCTGCCCGAGGTGCTGGAGGCTATTAATTCTACCTCGAAGGATTTTGCTAATATGTACGAGCTGCAGGATAAAGTAGGTGGCAAGATCGCCGAAATGCTGCATGTAGAAGCCGCCATGGTAACATCGGGCGCGGCCTGCGCCATGGTATTGGGTACTGCTGCCTGTATCACCGGCCTCGACGAAGCCAAAATAAAAATGCTGCCTAACCACCCCGGCCCGCGGCCCGAGGTGATCATGCAGAAAACGCACCGCTACCTGTTCGACCAGGCGGTGAGCACTACCGGTGCAAAAATTATTGAGGTTACCGGTGCCGACGAAATGGCAAAAGCCATCAACAGTAATACGGTAATGGCGCTGTTCTTTAACGCTGCCGAGAAAAGCAGCATTACTCACGAGAACTTTTTGAAAGTTGCCAAAGCGAAAAATATCCCTACGTTTTTAGATGCAGCCGCCGATGTACCGCCGGTAGAGAACCTGTTCAAATTCCAAAAGATGGGCTTCGACCTGGTGACCTTCTCGGGTGGTAAAATGATGCGCGGCCCGCAAAGCGCCGGATTACTGTTCGGCCGTAAAGACCTCATAACCGCTGCAAGAGCAAACCATAGCCCTAACGAAGCGCCGATTGGCCGCCCCATGAAGGTGAATAAAGAGGAGATGTTCGGTATGTATTGTGCGCTGAAATCGTATCTCGAGCGCGATCATAAAAAGGAATGGGAAGACTGGCTGCAGCGCACTAAAACCATTGGCACCAAACTGGAAACCTTGCCAACCGTGAAAACCAAAACTTGGGTAGATCCGGGGCCGGCAAATGCTTTCCCGAGCTTGTTCGTCAATTGGGATGCTGCTAAAATACGCACCACGCCAAAAGATGTGGTAGCGGCCTTAAAGGCAGGCACACCAAGCATTGTTGCCAACCATAGAGGCGACTCGCTGCAGATAGGCGTAGTACTTTTACGTACAGATCAGATAGATGTGGTAGCGAACCGTGTGAAGGAGATATTACAAAAAGCTGTAACAGCCTAAGCATTAAAACCCGAGCGGGATAAATCATTTATTTTCTTGCATCCGGTGGCAAGGCCTTTACCTGTACAAAGGCTTAACGGGGGATGCTATTTTAAAATTTTTGAACGATGTTGATGAAGAATATATATGTTTTAATGCTGGCCATGGCGGTTTTATTCGGCAGGGCAGAGGCGCAAACCTATGCCGTGGTGATAAAAGGCGGCCACGTTATCGACCCGAAGAATAATATAGACGGGGTGATGGATGTGGCCATAACCGATGGCAAAATTGCTGCGGTAGCCAAAAGTATTGATGGCAGCCGCGCTAAACAGGTTATAGATGCCAAGGGGCTATACGTTACGCCCGGGCTGATAGATATACATACTCATAATTTTTTTGGCACCCAGCCAGATCATCAGTACGAGAACGGTAATTTGGCACTGCCTCCTGATGGTTTTACCTTCCGTAACGGCGTAACTACGGTAGTTGATGCAGGTAGTTCGGGCTGGCGCACATTCCCGACTTTTAAGCAGCAAACCATTGATGAATCGCAGACGCGTGTGTTGGCTTTTATTAATATTGTAGGCGAAGGCATGCGCGGAGGGTACGAGCAAAACCTGAACGATATGGACCCCAAAATGAGCGCCATGGTGGCCCGTAAATACCGCAAATATGTAGTAGGCTTTAAATTGGCCCACTACGACGGGCACGATTGGGCACCTATCGATCGCGCTGTAGAGGCCGGCAAGCAAGCAGGCGGTATACCCGTAATGGTTGACTTCGGCGGCGCACAACCGCCTCTGCCACTGGAAGAATTGTTTATGCAACACATGCGCCCCGGCGATATATTTACGCATTGCTTTGGCCAGTTAAACGGCCGCGAATACATTGTTGACCTGAAAACCCAAAAAATGAAGCCCTTTGTATGGGAAGCCCGCAAACGGGGGATAATTTTTGATGTGGGTTACGGCGGCATCAGCTTTGCTTACTCGCAGGCCATACCCGCAATTAAGGATGGGTTTTTACCAAATTCTATAAGCACCGATATCCATACCGGCAGCATGAACAATGCGATGAAGGATATGCTCACCACTATGTCGAAGTTTTTGGCCATGGGGATGGACCTGAAGAGTGTTATACAAGCATCAACATCAAACCCTGCCAAAGAGATAAAACGCGAAGAGTTAGGCAACCTAAGTGTTGGCGCAGAAGCAGATGTAGCGATACTAAATGTAAGAGAAGGCAAATTCGGCTTTTTCGACTACACGGGCTTTAAAATGGAAGCCAACAAAAAACTGGAATGCGAACTAACCATGCGCGCCGGTAAAATAGTATACGATTTGAACGGCATCGGCATAGCCCCTGCTACCGCCCCAAAGAGTACCGAATAAATTTGAAGAAAATAGTGCGGGGGAAAGCAGAATGGTGAAAGTCTAAAGCCAAAAGAAGAAGCGCAAAAGCCCGTGCGGTTCCCTTCTTGAGAGGGGAGGAAGGGTGTGTTAGCCACAATGCGATATTACATTTGCAAAGTCGCTAACACACCCCTGCAGCCGCGCTGTCTTTCGCGCCCCTCTCAAGAGGGGTATTTGAAAACGAACCACCGCACCACCAATTATAAAACCAAATTAAACCAAAATATGAAGCTAAAAGCTGTTGCATTAGGCTTGCTGATACCTGCTATGTTGTTTGCGGGCAGGGCAGGCGCGCAAACTATAACAAAGGAGGAGATGATGTTTTATACATCCGAATGGAAAGGGGAACGCTTTAAAGATGGGCGGCCAAAGCTCCCCGATGCTTTGCTGGAACGGGCAAAATCGATAGGCATTGAGGAAGCCTGGACCGTGCTGCGCAACGAGGGCTACAACAATCAGTTCGAAGGCGGCTGGAAAACGGTGAACGATAAGCCGGTAATTGGCCGAGCGGTTACCGCTATGTTTATGCCATCGCGGCCTGATGTAGAAAAGAACATTAAAGAACGTGGTAAAGCGCAGGGGCGTAAAGGCAATACTAACGCCTGGCCGATAGATGAATTAACCAAAGGCGATGTTTATGTGGCCGATGGTTTCGGCAAAATAAGAGCTGGCACACTTATCGGCGACAATTTGGGTAACTCCATTTTTAATAAATCGGGCGCCGGGGTAATATTTGATGGTGCCGCACGCGACCTGGCGGGCTTAGCCAAAATAGAGGGCTTCAACGCCTTCGTGCGCGATTTCGACCCTTCGTACCTTGAAGAAATGGTGCTGATGGGTTTGAATACCCCTATCCGTATAGGCAATGCTATTGTGCTACCCGGCGATCTGGTAATATCCGAGAAAGAAGGGGTACTGTTCATCCCCGCGCATTTGGCCGAGAAAGTAATTTCTACTGCGGAGTTCATAGGCTTGCGCGACAAATTCGGGCAGGAGATGCTGAAAGCCGGCACCTACACCACCGGCGAAATAGACAGCCAGTGGACACCCGCCATAAAAGATGCCTTCATGAAATGGCTTGCCAAGCATCCCGAAGAAATGAAAATGACCCGCCAGCAGTTGGAGGAGTTCATGCAAAAACGTACCTGGTAAAAAACTATCATTCATTTAAACCTATCTCACACCAAAATGAAAAAGATAAACATTTACCTCGTGCTGGCTGCGCTGGCCTTCATCAGTTTATTCGCTGCCGTTGGGCTTAGCATTGGCGGCGGTATTGCACATGCCGGTCCATTGTTTATAGCCGCGTTTATACTAACTTCTATCGCTTTCCGCGGGTTCGAGGCGCTTAAGGGTTTCTCGTATACGCTCATCATTTTTGCCGCAGTAACTACTGCACTTTATTATCCGCAATACTTTATCAGTGTAAATGGCGTAAAGCTGTCTATACTGATCACGCCGCTCATCCAGATCATTATGTTCGGTATGGGGACATCAATGGGGGTGGAAGATTTTGCGGGTGTACTAAAGATGCCCAAGGGCGTATTTATCGGCGTGTTCAGCCATTTCCTGATCATGCCGGGCCTGGGTTTTACGCTGGCCAAACTAAGCGGTTTCCCGCCCGAAATTGCTGCGGGTATCATCCTTATCGGCTGTTCGCCAAATGGCATGGCATCTAATGTAATATCCTATTTGGCCAAGGCTAATTTGGCTTTATCTATCACCATTACTGCGGTATCTACTATGCTGGCGCCTTTTTTTACGCCTTTGCTGATGAAGCTGCTGGGCGGTGCGTTCATCAAAATTGATGTGCTGAACATGATGTGGGATATCTTCAAGATGGTAATTATCCCCATAGGAGCAGGTATACTGTTCAATAAATATTTACTGAAAAAAGCCAAATGGCTGGAGGTGGCCATGCCTATTGTATCTATGGCCGGCATTGCCCTGATAATTGTTGTGATCACTGCCGCAGGAAGGGCAAGTTTGTTGAATATAGGCGCAATGCTGGTGTTGGTAGTACTGGTGCATAACCTGCTGGGCTACACGCTTGGGTACTGGGCGGGCCGCCTCTTTAAAATGGACGAACGCGATTGCCGCACCATGGCTATAGAGGTGGGCATGCAAAACGGCGGACTGGCATCGGGCCTGGCCAAAGAGATGGGCAAAATGGCCACAGTGGGTTTGGCACCTGCTGTATTTGGCCCCTTAATGAACGTTACCGGCAGCTTGCTGGCAACTTATTGGCACCGCAAGCCGCTTGGGAAGAAAGACGCTGAAATGCAGGAGCAGGCTATAACATAGCCTTGCCGGCCTTTCTACAGAAATAGTTCGTCAAAAAAAGCGCCTGTTCATGATTGATGAACAGGCGCTTTTTTTGTTAGGTTGATGCCCAATTATTTCTCTATGGCCCATGCTACTTCTTCGTTTGCAGATAGCAGTATCGCGCCTCTAGTATCTTGTTTTGATCCCTCGGCAACCTTTAATTGCTTTCCTTTAAAAACAGCCGAAAGGTCTACCGCGAACTTCCGCGGCTTGTTTGAAAGGTTCTTTAGTTTAAAACCTTTCTCGCTGATGGTGTAGCGTATGTTGTATAGTGGATTTGTAAACTCGATAGTTCCGTAGCCATTTACGTTTGGTTTAATGGCCAGATCGGCATTTAGGGAGT
Source organism: Mucilaginibacter pedocola (assembly GCF_002013915.1). Taxonomy (GTDB): domain Bacteria; phylum Bacteroidota; class Bacteroidia; order Sphingobacteriales; family Sphingobacteriaceae; genus Mucilaginibacter; species Mucilaginibacter pedocola. Next base: position 27,208 of record NZ_MBTF01000034.1, on the reverse strand, counting down.
GCTGAATGCCCAGGTAGTTATCTATCAAAACAGATGTATAAACGCAGGGGGACTCATAGTACATGTCGGCACCGTGCCAATCCTTTTTGTCAACGTAATATACATGGTCCATATCATAACGTTCGCCCATGTAAAACGAATCTTTAACGGCTTCCAACGCTACGGTTTTGAGTTGTTTGGCCAGCAGGCCGTTGTTGTTGCGCCATTTCCAGTACGAGGCATCCCACCACCAGTAGCGGCCGGCGGCGCAAAGGTCGTAAGGGCCGCCATCGCCAATTTCATACTTATCGTAAGCCGCCACGTCCGATGATATAAAGCTCGGGAAGCGTTGAAACTCGGACAGTTTATCATCTATCAAACGGTTAACGGCACCCACTTGCGCTTCGGTGGTATAGCCAAACATGGCGGGCAATATATTAGCCAATAAGTGCACGTGGTTATGCTTAACGCCGCTGCGGTCTACCCAATCTACAAAGCGCTGTTCTTTTTCGTCCCAAAAACCTTGTGGAAGGGGTTGCACCAGTTGCCGGGCAATTTTTTTGGAAAACTCAGTGTAGTAAGCCGACTTATCGCCCCGATTCAGGATGCTTTCCATTTGGGCCAATAATTGGAAAGTATATGCCGCCAAGGCGCCCGACATGGTTTCGCGCCCATCCTTCATTACCTGGTCTTCGTAATATACATCAGACCACACGCGTCCGTACTGGTCGGTATTGGCAATGGTGAGTGATGCGGCATTTTCCAGATTGATGATGTTTTTACCGAGCCAGGTAGAGTCTTTGGTAGCTTTAAAATAATTGAATGATTCTTCGAGCACCTCCATATTACCGGTCAGTAAAAACATGTTGGCGTTCGACTTATTGTTTTGGCTGTTCCGGCGGATATGATACTCGCGCTCGCCGCTGGGCTGTACCGAGCAGGGGTTACGAAATAAACCTTCGGGGTCATCCTGCATCAGTTTGAATTGTAGTTCTATCATGCGTTTCACCACATCGATATCCACATCGGAACCAAAAGCCAGCCTCCCTTTTATCTGGAACTCATGGTCAACATCGGGGTAGGAACCGGCGTAGGCTTTGGGGTTTAGTGTGCTGATAACATAGCCGCTGGAGTAGGGATAGCTCTTCGCTTTGGTTTTCTCTATTACCGATTGCAGCATGGTGCCCCAATAAAAGCCTGCCAATGCGTTGGCAAGGGCTTCGCCATCATTTATGCCGATGGTGTAACGGTTGTTAAAGCAATCGCTATGAGGGCGGGTTTCGGCCGAGTGCAGCTCAAACTTTTTAGCATATACGGTTACTTTTAGCCCGCCATTTTCGGCAGCCACCGTTAACGAATCGCCGGAGAATAATTTGATGAGGTAGGAGTTATCTTTTGATAAGGCATTTTGTGGCAATACCCATAAATTGGTATTAGCGGTAATTTTTCCCATTGGGGCATTGGCCGGTAGCACGTACCATTTATCTTCCATGCGGCTTACACCCACGTAAGTTTGCGTTCCGAAGTTCAGTTCGACAGCAGCGTTGTTGTTTTGCGCGCTGACTACCCAGCTCCCTTTTGTCTTTTTTGCTGTCGCATTTTTAATGTCCGATAAAATGCCTGTTGGCTTTAGTTGAGCTTGCGCGGCAAAACAATTTAATAACAGCAATGCGGCTAAAAGTCTTTTCATATTGGTGATAGGTTATTTGCCTTTTTTAGGTTTCGGGAACACGTTGTTGGCCTTTGCCCAATTGTTCCACAGGCTGTCCAGCTCTTTTACTTTACCGGGGTTGTTTGCGGCAAGGTCGTTCAGTTCGGTGCGGTCGGTAGCCAGGTCGTATAGGTGCCATTCTTTCTCGTTGCCTTTCGCTACGGCCTTCCAATTATCAACACGGGCGTAGCGCGCGCCGAAATGTTCATTGAACAAAGCGTTGTGCCCCTTATTACCGCCGCTGAACGATGGCGCAAGGCTTATGCCATCTGTAGCGCTGATACCGCGCCCGTTGTAAGTAGTCGGATATTTGGCACCCGCCAGTTGAACAAATGTGCTCATAAAGTCCATCACGTGGCCAAGCTGGTTGCTGTAGCCGCCTTTGTTGGCAGTAATGCCTTTTGGCCAAAAGGCTATCATAGGTGTATGCACCCCGCCCTCGTACGAATCGGCCTTGGCAAATTGATAAGGCGTATTAGCCACGTTGGCCCAGCGCGGCCCTATAGAAGCATAAGATAGTTCATCGCCCGGTAACACCTTTTTATTCATATCGTAAACGATCTTGCGTCCGTCGCGGGTTTGGTCGGGGCGGTCGAAACCGGGGCCGTAGGCGGTACAATTTTCGGGACTGGCGCCATTATCCGACAGGAAGACGATGATGGTATTATCCAGTTGCCCGGTGGCTTTCAGCGTGGCCATAATGCGGCCTATGCCCTGATCCATACGGTCTATCATGGCAGCGTGAACGGCCATGGCGCGGGCGTCCCATTCTTTATCGGGGTTGGCATCCCAGGTGAGTTCGGGTTTCCAGCGGGGTGATAATTTGGTGGTTTTAGGGTCGATGAGCCCCATAGCCACCATGCGTTTATAGCGTGCTTCGCGAATTTTATCCCAGCCAACTTTATAGGTGTCTTTATATTTCTCAATGTCTTGCGGCAAGGCCATCAGCGGCCAGTGGGGCGCGGTGTGTGCCACATATAAAAAGAAGGGCTGTTTTGCCTTGGCGAAACCTTTGATATAGGCAGAAGCGGTATCGTTTATCGCATCGGTATGGTAATAGCCTTTGGGTACTTCGGTAACGGGTTTAGTGCCATTAACCAGGCTGAACGGGTCAAAAAAATCTACCACGCCCCAAATGTTGCCGTAGTATTTATCGAAGCCGCGGTTGGTAGGGTATTGAGCCAGCGGCGAATAATCGCCATAGGTGGCCTGGTGGTTCAGCCATGCCTGCTGGGTCTGCGGTGTGCTTTGCACCGTGGTGTTAGATACGTGCCATTTGCCCACCATACCCGTTTGGTAACCGGCACTTTTAAGTACTTCGGCAAGGGTAACGGTATTTTCGGCGAGGTGGCCCTTGTAGCCGGGGGCGTCTTCGGCATCCGTCATTTCGCCAATGCCGGCGCGGTGATTGTACAGACCCGTAAGCAGCGATGCACGTGAAGGGCAGCAGCGCGAGGTATTGTAGAATTGACGGTAACGCAAGCCATTTTTGGCCAGGTAATCGATATTAGGTGTATGTATTTCGCCGCCATAGCAGCCAATGTCCGAAAAACCGAGGTCATCCGCCAGTATCACCACGATGTTGGGGCGTTGGGCTTTTGCCTTTACGGGTTTGGGCTTAATGGTGGTAAAGCTCCCCGAAATTAAAACAACAGCGGGCAGCAATGCAGCGAAGACTTTTCTCATAAGCAGGTATTGGTAGTGGCTGCAAAATAGTTATTCTGAAGGCTTAAGGCAATTGTGGAATGAAAATAATGTTGTGCCGAGTTGCGCAAAGTAGGCGGCACCTAACGGAGCCTTAAGAACTAATGGATTGGGTTGCTATAAACACGATACCCCGCTGGGGTGTTAGCCGGCGCTAATTTAGCGTTTGGCGGGCTGATTTAAATATGATACCCTCCTCTTATGACGCCCACAGCGTTTATTTTGCTACATTCCCCACTCCGTTAGGAGTACCGTGTTTGTAAATTGGGGGAATCGGAAACCCGGCTCCGTAGGTGCCACCTAATAACCATCACACAGGCGCACCATCTTCCTTTTACCTTACGGTGATAAAATCCCCGTTTATCTTTCCGACCTTCGAACAAAAATATTTCTTCCGGACTTCCCGACTTTTCGGACTTGCGGACTCACAACATGATCACCTCAGCGAAACACGAAGTACTGCATTGCGAACGTTGCCAAAACCCGTTCGAGTGTAAGGCTAATGCCTACACCAAATGCCAGTGCAGTACCGTGCAATTGAGTATAAACGAGGTGCAATATGTAAGCGAATTATACGATGGCTGCCTCTGCGCCAATTGCCTTTTAGAACTACAGAAAGAATACCAGGAAAATCTGTAAGCCATGCCGCAATTTAGTATTAACATACCCTGCCCCTTCGATAAGGCCTACGCCCTGAAAATAGAGGACGACGGCAGGGTGGCTTATGCCTACCTTACGTTTTATGATGATGTTGTATCTGATGTGTGGCTGTACAACCGCCTGCCTGCACCAACTGTTTCTTTTCTGAATACCGACGATGGGCCAGCCCTGAATCCTGCGGAATACCTCAAATCCGATACAGCCGTAACACCAATGAGCACAGAAGCGGACATTACCTGCGAATGGGACGAAAGCAAAGAAGGCGATATTGAGGTGGCAGTTTTGCTGCACGGCAAATTTATAGCCGAACTGTTGCCCGGTGCCATGCCGGGTTCATCGGTGTTAGTGGCTAAAGATGGGCCCCTGGCATTGGTTTATTAGTAGTTTTAATTCCTCGACAGTATGCGCCAGCCACCAGGTGTTTTCTTGAACCAAAATTCCTGCTCGCGGCCGGTGCCGCACCAGTCTCCGTTTTCTATCCACTCTCTGAGAACAAGTATTTTGGTATGTGGATTATACTGCGGATAAGAGATCGAGACATATCCCCATTCAAATCTTTTTCGCCATAATTTAAGGCGCTCTGTAAGATCATCCCCCCTTATGCTCGTACTCACGATCAAAGAATCGGGTATCACCCGGATATTTCGAAACCTTTTTGCGTCCCATGTACGGGTAGTATCATAAAAACCGGGTGGAGCGGGTAAAATTACCTCGTCCGGGTGCTTTTTTATACCTTGGGTGTCTTGTGTGAGTTTCAGGCTTTCTGTCTTAAAGATTGCGTCAAAGTCTTTTCCCTGCAGCGGATGAATGTAAATTTTGCCTTTGTAAGGCAATGTATCCAGCCGGGGTAAATAGTAGCGGTTTATAAAGTCGTATGCTTCTGCTTCGTCGAGAGGTTTAAAGTCGGCCGCCAGGCGCAATTTAGCTAATTTGGCTTGCAATAATTGTTCCTTGCGACGGTTTTTAGTGTCGCAGGCGACAAGCATTAAAAAACAAAGTAGTAAGGCAAGGTTTCGCATATTCAATTTAACGAATATACTATCTTAGCCATATCAAAACCGCATCCAAATGAAGAAGATATTTTTCCTTGCGCTACTAACCAGCATAGCCTCCATCAGCCCGGCATCGGCACAGGTGAAAACCCAATACGGCGATAATGTAGGCACGCTCGATGGCATCATTAAAGCCTTTTACGATGTAGTCACCGTTAAAAAAGGCGAGAAACCCAGCTACCAACGCGATAGCTGCCTGCACATACCCGATGCGCGCTGCGGCTACATCCGCCCCAAGAAAGACGGCGGCAAAGCGCTAGAATATTTAACCCTGAAAGACTTCCACAAAAGCAGCGACGAGTTTCTTGCCAAAGATGGTTTTGTAGAACAGGAGATAGGCCGCAAGGTGGAGCAATTCGGCGGTATTTACCATGTATGGAGTACTTACGAAAGCCGTAATACTGCTGATGGCCCCGTGATAGAACGCGGCATTAACAGCATCGAACTTTACAACGATGGAACCCGATTTTGGATAATAGGCTGGTTTTATGATGGCGAAAGCAAAACCAACCCCATCCCTAAAAAATATATCGGCTACTAATGATGGGAGAAAAGTTCTCGCTGCCCATAGCTCAGGGTTTGTTCGTTCAGTTGGCTAAAGGGCAAATAAACATTGCCGAGTTTTTAAAACAACTTTTCGGCGAACCAGGCACGCATAACTATTGGCTGATGTGCGAAGGCCTGGTAGCCTATCACAACAAAGACGGCGGCTCGCCCGAGGTAAAACATTTTGATATTACGGACAGTGGCTTTAACGCTGATACCAAAACAGGCTTTTGCAAATGCAGTTTCGGCATACATTTCCATTACCTGCTCGGACGTGCATCACAATGCCAAAGACACCATCCGCTGGGATTTTAAAGTCGACGAAGCCGACAGTACCATTCATTTCACCGGCGAAGTGCCCTGGGTGAGAGACGCTGATTGAGTCGGAGGTCTGAAGTTTTTAGTCTGAAGTAAAGAAGTTACGTGTGTATTGAGCCCGCTCAATTGTTTTAGACTTGGGGCTTTTGACGCATCACTTGAGACTTCCAACTCAACACTTTAGACTTTCTAACTTATTCGCTACCTTCGCCAACCATAAACTCATACTTAAATTATGAAATTATTAGAAGGAAAAACCGCGCTGATCACAGGTGCGTCTAAAGGTATAGGCCGTAAAATAGCGGAGAAATTTGCCGAGCACGGCGCTAATGTGGCTTTCACCTACCTATCGTCGGTAGAAAAAGGGCAGGCGCTGGAGGCCGAACTGCAAAGCTTTGGCACACAGGTAAAAGGTTACCGCAGCGATGCTTCGAAATTTGACGAGGCCGATAAATTGGTTAATGATATTGTTGCTGATTTTGGCAAACTGGATATCGTAGTAAACAACGCGGGTATTACCAAAGACGGCCTGCTGATGCGCATGACCGAAGAAGCATGGGACGAAGTGTTGGACGTGAACCTGAAATCTATATTCAACGTAACCAAAGCGGCTTCTAAAATTATGATGAAAGCACGCCAGGGTGTGTTCATCAACATGAGTTCGGTAGTGGGTGTGCAGGGTAACGCCGGCCAGGCCAATTACGCGGCTTCAAAAGCAGGTATAATAGGTTTTTCTAAATCGGTAGCCAAAGAATTAGGTTCACGCGGTATCCGTACCAATGTGGTGGCCCCGGGCTTTATCCGCACTGAAATGACCGACGTTTTAGACCCTAAAGTGGTAGAAGGCTGGGCAGCGGGTATACCATTGAAACGTGCCGGCGAAGTAGAAGACGTAGCTAACGCCTGCGTTTTCCTGGCATCGGATATGGCAGCGTACATCACCGGGCAGGTAATACCTGTTGACGGCGGGATGCTCTAATAAGCTGTAAGCCTGAAGCTGAAAGTCTAAAGAAGAAATATTTAAGCCAAAAGTTAGTAATAGCTTTTGGCTTTTTTGTTTGGTACCCAACAATTGCACGCGTCCATCCAGGCGTGGATGCCTGATGAGGCGGTGCTTTTTCGTGGCGCGTGGAATTAAATACGTGGAGGAACCCGACGAAAATAATTAAGCCTCAACGCCTACCAAAACTTCCACCAGGGCTTGGCTTCCGCCGTTGGCGATCGCTGTTCCGTTGGCGATTCGAAAGCTTCCAGTTCTTTCTTCAATTGATCGCTATAGCCTAATTGTTTTAAGGTAATGTTTTTTGCTTTTTGGCCCTCAATGTCTATTCCCAGTTTGCCGGCAAGGCTGGTAATATCGTCAATAAAAACCTGCTCGTTGATATTTAACCCTTCTTCTTCTGGCAACGGTGTCCCGTAGTTAGGGTCAACTATGCGTCCGCTCGAGAAAAAAGAGCGCAGGTTAGTCGGGGCATATTTTGAAAAGCCGAACGAACCGGAAGTAGTCTGAATGACGAAAGTAAATACTTCCGAACCAAGTAAGCCGGAAATTTTGCTTAAGGCTTCCTCATTGGCAAAGTCGATAGTTTCAGGGTCGAAGATGATGGTCCACCCGTTATCCTGCCAAATTCCGCGTAAGCTGATCTCCTGGTCCGAAAAGTTGTCCATGTTAGATGAGCAGTACGCGTACAGTTCTTCTAATTTTCCGAAGTTCAGATCATTGGGCTGGCCTACATACCCGAACGCCTCAAATATCTCGGCTGCACGGTTAAGATGTTCGCCTTTTATGGCTATAATACTATTCGTCATAAGTTTGCTGTTTTATCAAACATACTAAATTAGGGAGTGTAAGGAGGCAACTAATGAACAACTCCCTTGCTTAATTGTTCATCGGTTCATGCCCAACATCCCTCAAACCATCCTCGCCAAAGCCACCCAACGCGGGCCCGATAAAAGCACCTGCCCATCAGAGATAGCGCGCGAATTATTCCCTGCCAATTGGCGTAAACATATGCAAGAGGTAAGGGATGCGGCTGTTGACTTGCACAAAACAGGCAAGGTAATTATCACGCAGAAAGGGCAGCCGGTGGATGTGGATAACATTAAAGGGCCTATCCGCATTAAAATTAATTGAACCCATTCCACAATATTTTCGCATTTTGCGGGTATGGTTTTAATGCGAACTACTCACTATTCACCACTCACCGTTAGCTAATATGTCTGTCACCTGGGGTTCTGTTTCGGGGTGGTGGGTGCCTGCCTGCTTTGTGCTTGGGCTGGCTTATGCCTGGCTAATGTACCGCCAGCCGGTGCAATTGGGTAAGGCGGCGCGCTACGGACTGTTCGCCCTGCGTGCTGTGGTGGTTACGCTGTTGGGTTTGCTGCTGGTTTCGCCGCTCATCAAATCGGTAAGTTACCAGCCGCAGAAACCGCTGATACTGATAGCGCAGGATAATTCCGAATCGGTAAAATTATTTCCCGGTGCTTCGCTGCCCAATAATTGGGGCGATGCCCTTAAACAACAACTTGGCGATGGCTACGAGGTGCACGAGTACAACTTCGATAAAGCCCTGCACAATGGTTTGTCAAACACCTTCAATGGCAAGCAAACCGATATATCATCGGCCCTGCAGCAACTGAACACCCGCTTTGTAAACCAAAACATTGGTGCTTTAATATTGGCTACCGACGGCCTTTACAACCTGGGTGCCGACCCGCAATACGAGGCCCGCAATATTAAAACCAGCATTTACACCATAGCCCTTGGCGATACCACTCCGCGCCGCGACTTGCTTATTGGCAACGTAAGCTATAATAAAACAGCTTACCTGGGTAACGATTTTGAGGTAGAGATACTTGCCGAAGCCTACCAAAGCAATGGCGATAACATGCAACTTACCGTTACCGAAGACGGTCGGCAGGTGCATAGCGAAAGCATCCGTATCACCTCACCGGCGTTTAAAAAAGTAATACCGTTAAAATTGAATGCCGATAAAAAAGGCGTACGCAAATTCACTGTAAGCCTTGCGCCCTTGAAGAACGAGCTATCGGTACAAAATAATACTGAAACCTTTTATGTGGAGGTGCTGGACGCAAGGCAGAAGATATTGCTGCTGTATGATGGGCCGCACCCCGATATAAGCGCCATAAAGCAATCGGTAGAGAGCAACAAGAATTTTGAAGTAAAGACAAGCCTTGTTGCGGATATCGGCACTTTAATAACCGGCGATTACAGTATGGCTATTTTGTACCAGCTATCGGCCGGGAGCTATACCAAGGTGCAGCCGGTGCTGGCAGCTAAAATACCGTTATGGTTCATTGGCGGCACACAGGCGGATGTAACCGCATTTAACCGCGCGCAGAAAGTGGTACAGGCCAGCGCCAACCGCGATGATACGCAAGAGGTATTCGCGCAGCCGCAGCCATCGTTCACGGCTTTTACGCTAAGCGATTCTACCCAACAGAAAATTGCCAAACTGCCGCCTTTATTGGCCGCCTATGGCACTTACTCAGCGCAACCCAACGCATCGGTGTTACTGAGGCAGAAAATAGGCAATGTGCCCACTACTTACCCACTGCTGGCTTTTGGCGACGAGGGCGGCCGCCGCATAGGCGTACTTACGGCCGAGGGCATTTGGCGCTGGCAACTGGCAGAGTACCGCGAGTATGGCAACCACAGCGCTATGGAAGAGCTGTTTGGCCAATGCGTGCAATACCTAACGGCCAACGCTAACCGCGAACGCTTTAGGGTTTACCCCGCCAAAAACGTATTTGACGAGGGTGAGAATGTTTTACTGAACGCCGAGTTGTATAACGATGCCTTGGAACTGGTGAATACCCCAGATGTACGCATTGCTCTTAAAAACAGCAATGGCAAAAGCTATAGTTTTTTGTTTACCCGCAGCGGGCAAAGCTACCAGCTAAATGCAGGCACGCTGCCGGTGGGCGAATACAGCTATTCGGCCACGGCCAAAAATGGCAAGCAGCAATACACCGCCAACGGGCAGCTTACGGTGAAACAGCTTAACCTGGAGGCGCGCCAAAGTACTGCCAACCACCGCCTGCTCAAAACCATGGCAGAACGCTCGGGTGGGCAAATGTTGCTGCCCGCACAGATCGGTAAACTGGCCGAACTCATCCGCAAGAATGAGAACATCAAAACAGTATCCTACGAAGACAAGCACTACAGCGATATGATATCCCTGAAATGGATATTCGCACTGCTGGTGGTGTTGCTAAGTGCCGAGTGGTTTTTGAGGAAGAGAGAAGGGGAGGTGTAGGGAAGTCCATAGTCTGTAGTCGGAAAGTCCGAAAGACGGATGATTTTTCTTCGAGGTTTTACTTTTCTTCTTCGGACTTTCGGTCTTCCCGTCTTTCGGACTAAAGTTTTTACCTTTGCCCAATATCCATCCCATTATGAAAACCAAACTCCTCCTCATCCTGCTATTAATAACTGCAACGGCAACTTTCACCCAAGCGCAGCAACTCAATGTAGGCACCTATAACATCCGTTACGATAGTAAAGACGACTCGATAGCCGGCAATGGCTGGAAAGCGCGTTACCCTAACATAGCCAAGATAGTGCGCTTTAATGAGTTAGACGTTTTTGGTACACAGGAAGGTTTATACCACCAGTTAACCCAACTGAATGATAGCCTGCCAGGCTATAAGTGGCTTGGTGCCGGTCGCGACGACGGCAAACACGGCGGCGAGCATTCGGCCATATTTTACCGTGCCGATAAATTTAAGGTGCTTAAATCGGGCAATTTTTGGATGGCCGAGGTAACCGATAAACCTAACAAAGGCTGGGACGCTGCTCTGCCTCGTATATGCAGCTGGGCACAATTTAAAGAGTTGAAAACCGGGCTGGTGTTCAACTTCTTCAACCTGCATATGGACCATATTGGCGTCATAGCCCGCCGCGAGAGCGCCAAACTGATTATGGCGAAGATAAAAGCCATGGCCGGCAATACGCCTACCATCGTAACCGGCGATTTTAATGTCGACCAAACTAACGAAAGCTATACGTTGATGAATACTTCGGGGTTGCTGCGCGATAGTTACGAGCTTTCGCCTATAAAACTGGCACCGTCGAACACCTACAATGGCTACGATGTAAACACTGCCGGCGACAAACGCATCGATCATATTTTCGTGACCAAGCGCTTTAAAGTAACCCGTTACGGTATCCTTACCAATACCTACCACGGTCGCCTGCCATCAGACCATTACCCGGTGGTGGTGACGGTGAAGTATTAATTTTTTAATATCGAACATCGAATTTCGAACGCCGAATAATGAAGGAAAAAACTTCAAAATTCGGCGTTCGGTGTTTATTATTCGATATTCATTCAAACTAAAACATCTATCTTCGCTACATGCAGCCTAACCAAGCTAAACAGAAAATAGAGGAGCTTACCACCGAACTTAAACAGCACACCTACAACTACTATGTGCTGGCCATGCCTACTATATCCGATTACGAATTCGACCAGAAACTTGAAGAATTGAGTAAACTGGAAAAAGAGTTTCCGGAATTTTTGGATGCCGATTCGCCTACGCAAAAGGTGGGAGGCGATATCACCAAAGAGTTTGTAACCGTTAAGCACCGCTGGCCCATGCTCTCGTTGGGCAATACTTACAACGAGCAGGAACTGATAGACTTCGACCAGCGTATCCGCAAGGCCATTGGCGATAATTTTGAGTACGTATGCGAACTGAAGTTCGACGGGCTATCCATGAGCCTTACCTACGAGGATGGCAAACTGGCCCGTGCCGTTACCCGTGGCGATGGTACCCAGGGCGATGAGGTGACCACCAATGTGCGTACCATTCATACTATCCCTAAGAAATTGGCCAAAGGCGATTACCCGCCGCTGTTCGAGATTCGTGGCGAGGTGTTTATGCACCTGAAGGCTTTTGAACGATTGAATAAAGAGCGTGTTGATGCCGGCGAGGTGCCCTACGCTAATCCACGCAACTTTGCATCGGGCACCATGAAACTGCAGGATTCTGCCGAGGTGGCCCGCCGTCCGCTGGATTGCTTTCTGTATGGATTGTATACCGAGAAAACCTTATTTAAAACCCATTGGGAAAGCCTTGAGGCCGTAAAAAGCTGGGGCTTCCATGTAGATAACCATAGCCGTTTGGTGAGCGATATTAATGGCGTGCTGGAGTTTATTAACCATTGGGATACCGAGCGCCATAACCTCAGTTACGATATTGATGGTATTGTTATCAAGGTAAATAACTACTCGCAACAACAGGAATTGGGCTTCACGGCTAAATCGCCGCGCTGGGCCATATCCTATAAATTTAAGGCCGAAAGAGTAGAGACCGAACTGCTTGCCGTTACCTACCAGGTGGGCCGCACCGGTGCGGTTGTACCGGTGGCTAACTTGAAGCCGGTACTGTTGGCAGGTACAACCGTAAAACGAGCTACCCTGCACAATGCCGATGAGATAATGGTGCGCCTGCAACTGCACGAACACGATACCGTGTTTGTAGAAAAGGGCGGCGAGATCATCCCGAAAATAATCAGCGTAAACTTGGATAAGCGCAAGCCCGATGCCGAGCCGATAAAATACATTACGCATTGCCCTGCCTGCCATACCGAACTGTTGAGGCAGGAAGGCGAGGCGGCGTTCTATTGCCCTAATGATGAGGGCTGCCCGCCGCAAATAGTGGGAAAAATGCAGCACTACATCGGCCGCAAAGCCATGAATATAGACGGGCTGGGCGACGAAACCATTAATACGCTATACAACCGCAATTTCATTCGCCACATTAGCGATCTGTATTTGCTGCGCGCACATACTGCCGAACTAAAGCAAATGGACCGTTTCGGTGAGCAATCCATCAATAACATGCTGGATGGTATCGATAAGTCGAAAGAGCAGCCGTTTGAGAAAGTGCTGTTCGGTTTGGGTATTCGCTATGTGGGCGAAACTGTTGCCAAAAAGCTGGTGGCGCATTTTAAAACTATCGATAAGCTAATGGCGGCTTCGGTAGAAGAGCTAACCGCAGCCGAAGAAATTGGTGGCCGCATAGCCCAAAGCATTGTAGATTACTTTGCCGACGAAAGCCATCGCGAAGAAATTGAAAAACTAAAAGCAGCGGGCCTGCAGTTTGTAGCGGTAGAGCGCGAAGTGAACCTGGCGAGCGATAAATTAGCAGGCCAAAATTTTATCATCTCGGGCACCTTCGAGAAGTTCTCGCGCGATGAGTTGAAGGACATCATTGAGCAAAACGGCGGCAAAATATTGAGCAGTATATCTGCCAAACTAAACTACCTGGTAGCCGGCGACAATATGGGCCCCGCCAAACTGGAGAAAGCAACGAAACTGAATATCCCTATCATAAGTGATGAGGAACTTTTGAAGTTGATAGGGTAGGCAAACTCATGCCCGTTTTGTCATTTCGATGAGTAGGAGGGACGGAAAGTGCGAGGTGGGGCGAAGAGAAAACTTGTTGGATTTGCAAGGCGCTCATGCGTGACGGTAATGCAAAGCGTTCATTCACAGCCGTACAAGATCTCTCGTCGCTTCGCTTCCCTCGAGATGACAGAGTTTTCTAAATCGGTGAAATCAAAAAAAACTGTGGAATCGGTGCAATTAAAATCATAATCTGTGGAATCACAAAAAATTAAATGGGGCATAATAGGCTGCGGCGATGTTACCGAACTAAAAAGCGGGCAGGCGTACAATAAGATAAACGATAGCAGCCTGGTGGCCGTAATGCGCCGCAATGCAGAAAAAGCGGCCGACTACGCCCGCCGCCACAATGTACCCAAATGGTACAGCGATGCCGAGTTGCTGCTGAGCGACGAGGAAGTAAATTCCGTGTCGATAGCCACCCCGCCATCGTCGCACCTCGATTATGCTAAACGCGCCATTGCCAAAGGTTTAAATGTTTATGTAGAGAAACCGGTTACCCGCAACGCTGCTGAAGCTGAAGCCATGGCCGAGGCCGTGAGGGAAAGCGGTGCCAAATTGGTAGTGGCTCATTACCGCCGCGGATTGCCCATGTTTTTGCATGTGAAAAGTTTGTTAGAAAGCGGCGCTATTGGCGAGGTGCGCACCGCCCAAATACGCATGTGGCAAAACCGCGTACCCAAAGTACCAACATATCCCGGCACCAACTGGCGGTTAGACCCCGAAGTGTCGGGCGGCGGCTACTTCCACGATCTGGCCCCGCACCAGTTAGACTTGATGCTCTTCTTTTTCGGTGAACCGGCAGCGTATAGCGGCTACAGCCTTAACCAGGCGAATATTAGTCCGGCTGATGACCATGTTTGCGGCTCCATCGTATTCAAGAACAATATTGTGGTAAACGGTACCTGGAGTTTCAACGTGGCCGAGAGTGAAACTATTGATAGCTGCGAAATTGTGGGTACAAAGGGTAAGATCACCTTCCCCTTCTTTGGTAAGTTTGTTACCCTGAAAAATGAAGCTGGCGAAGAAACAATTGAGTTTACTCACCCCATGCACATACAGCAGCCCATGATAGAGAAGATAGTGGCCTTTTTTAAAGACGAAGGCCCCAACCCCTGCACTATTGACGAGGCTGTGGTGCTGATGAAAATAATGGACTCGTTCACCCTAAAATAAATGAATAACCTAACCTTATCCTATCCGCCAATGCCCGAAGGGGCAAACAAAAACATCATTAAACCATCGCCCGCCTTTAAGCACAAGGTGTATAATGCCATTGCTGCTATAGGGCTGTTCGTGGTATCTTACCTTTTCCTGTTCGCGGTGGCCATAGGCATCGCAATTGCTTTCGGCTATATAGGCATTACCATTATCGCCGCGGGCGTAGGTTTTATGGGGATGGTGGCTGGTGCCGGCCTTATTTTGTCGGGGTTGATGCTGGTGTTTTTTGTTGTAAAATTCCTGTTCAAAAAAAGCCATACCGATTACTCGGGCATGATAGAAATTACGGAGGCAGAGCAACCGCAACTTTTTGCCTTTATTAATAAAATTACCGAAGAGGCCGAAGCACCCAAACCTAAACGCATTTATATTTCGCCGGATGTTAACGCCTCGGTGTTTTACGATTCGAGTTTTTGGAGCATGTTCTTCCCTGTAAAAAAGAACCTGAAAATTGGGTTGGGGCTGGTGAACAGCGTAAACGTATCGGAGTTTAAAGCGGTTATGGCGCACGAGTTTGGGCATTTCTCGCAGCGCAGCATGAAATTCGGCAGCTACGTGTACAACCTCAACAAGGTGATCTACAATATGCTTTATGATAACGAGGGTTATCAAAAGGCTCTCAGCGCATGGGCAAGCCTGCACGCCATACTGCGGCTTATGGCCATGCTTAATGTAAAGATCATTGAAGGTATGCAATGGATACTGCGGCAGGTGTATGTGGTGCTGAATAAAAGCCACATGAGCCTCTCTCGCCAGATGGAGTTTCATGCCGATGCCGTTTCCGCTTACGTAACGGGCTCTAACCATTTGGTAACCTCGCTGAAACGCCTGGAGATAGGGCAGGTTTGTTATGATGGCCTGCTGGAATACTGGAATGCAAAACTGGCAGAAAATAAGCGTTCAGCGAATTTTTACCCCGAGCATCAAGAGATGATCAGGGTGTTTGCCGATAAGCGGCTTATACCTGTAGATGATGCCGGGTTGCCTGTTATAGAAAAGGGCATGGAGGTGGTTGACGGCAGCGATATAGTTATTGAAAACCAATGGAGTTCGCACCCATCAACTGAAGACCGCGAAGGCCATCTTGAAAAGATAAACCTTATTACGGCCACTCATAATGAATCGGCGTGGTGCTTATTTAATAATGCGGAAGAGCTGCAGTTAAAGCTGACTAACTTTTTGTATGATGGCGTTGAAAAAGCCAAGGGCGCTTCATCAATGAGTTTAGCGGCGTTTATGGAAGATTACCATGCCTCTATTGATACGCGCTCGCTGGATAGGCGTTACCGTAATTATTACGATCGTAATATTAACGAGTTTGATGTGGACGCTGCTATAGACAAAGCGCCCGGCCGCACAGCATTAACTTTCGACGAGCTGTTTACACCCGAAAATTGTGCCCTGCCTAAGATAGTGGAGCGTGCCGAAAGCGACGCCCAAACCATGGACATTATTACTGAGGTAAGAAAAGACATCAAAAAATTCGACTATAAAGGTACTAAATACGGCCGCGACGATGCGCCTTACGTGAAAACATTGATAGAGAAAGAACAAGCGGTCACGCAGCAAGCCGTTGAAAAACTTGATGAAGAGGTGTTTGCTTACTTTTATAAAAAAGCGCATGGGGCAGAAAAAAAAGCACTGCTGGCAGCAAAGTACCGGGCACTTTTTGTTTTTCAGCAAGAGGCCGTTAAGGAGTATGCCCGGTTTAACGATATAATGGTGATCTTTAACAAGGTGTACGAAACTATGCCCCTTGCCCAAATACACGAAACCGTTGATGCCGTTTATGAAAAAGAGAAGGACATAAAACCCTCTATGACCGCTGCCATGGAAGCCGGTACTATAAAAGCCCACTTAAGCGATGCGGATACCGAAGCAATAAATAATTATTTAAATACCACTTGGGCATATTTTAGCCATTCTAAGTATGATAATGATGCTATTGCCGCATTTGATAAAGGTACCGGCGCGTATGTTGAGGCAATTTCCGATCTTCATTTTGAAATGAAGAAAGATTTGCTCAATTTTCAGCTTAATTTATTAGATAGCAAGGCGTAAGCACCTGATGAAAAAAATTGCCGTACCGGCCATATCGATTTTTTTGTTGGCAAATGCTTTAAACACATCAGCCCAAAGCTTCGATGTGCCTAAAAATTATGTGCTTAAAACAAAAGACGATTACGCCCGCTACGAGCCCGAGATTATAAAAACGGCCAATTGGCTGCAGCAAACGCCCTGGAAACAGCAGCCGGTAAAAATGGAAGAAGCCAACCAGTTTTTGCTGAAATGGGCAAAAGGTACGCCTGTGGTAACCATCAGGCTGATAGAGGCCGTGATGGATCTATCAGACCGCAACCCTCAACTGGGCTTTGTTTTTATGGCGCAATTTTCTAAATACGCCCTCGAGCATAGGGAAGGTTTCGATACCAATAAAGCCAATATAGCGGCCATACGTGCTGTAATAGAAAAGTACAGGGCCGAGCCCACCCATAAAAGCGATGAAGATATAGAATACCTGATTGGCTTGGAAGACAAAGGCGAACTGGATGATTGGGTTATATCTACTTTTGCTACCGAAGGGAGATAGTGAGCTAACAATTTATTACCTGATGATAGTGATGCTGCCCGCTTTCACTACATTATTGTTTAATTTTATTACATAGAAATAAACGCCCGCAGGCAGCGCTTTGCCGTTATGGGTACCATTCCAGTTATTTTTATAATTCCTTGCCGAAAATACAATGTTGCCGTTGTTGTTAAATACCTGTGTTTGGTTTTCCAGCAGATCCAGGTTTTTAATTACCCAAAAATCGTTAATGCCATCGGCATTAGGTGTAAAGGTGTTGGGCACCGTTATTTCAGAATTTACAATGATATTTATTGTAACCTCTGCTATGCAGCCATTGGCATTGGTAGTGGTAAGTTTATAAGTAATGTTATCGGCAGGGGTACTTGTAACGCTTTTTTTATCGGTAGCATCGAGGTAAGTGGCCGGCGACCATTCGTATTTTACCGCATCATTTGCGGTTAGCATTACGGTTTCGCCAGGGTTAATAACGGTTTTGGTGCTGGATATCGTGGCAATGGCATTATCACGTATAATATCTACTTGCTGTCTTTCTCCTTCGCAAACACCGTTGCTTATGGCAACATAGTAAGTTGTATTGGCGGCTAATATGGGTGTTTTAAAAGTACCGCTGTTTTGTTCTATAAGCTGCCCGTTATTGTCGTACCATTTATAAACCTCTGTACCAGTGGCGCCGGCCGCAGTAATAGTTACCACATCATCGTTGCACAGCACAGCTGGCTCTGCCACTACATTACGTAGCACCCCATCAGGCGACCTTAAAATAGTGATATCTTTTGACTTTGACTTGGAGATGCCGTTTGTTACCGTCGTAACAGTTACAGTATATACGCCATCGCGGGCGAAGGTGTGCGACGGGTTGCTTTGCGCCGAAGTATTGTTGTTGCCCGACGTTGGGTCGCCAAAATCCCATGTAATGTTTTCAAAATTGGTGTTATCAGATATCAGATTGAACTGAACCGGTAAGGTTGAGCAGCGACCGGTGCTGTTGAACGACAGGCCGGAGAAGTTGCTTAAATTTGCTTGCGGCAGCCCAAGCTTTGCCCTGCTCCCGGCCAGCGGCAATGCATTAAGTTGAAAGCCAGAACCTGCCCCCACTACATCAGGCGTATTGATGCTATGCAGGGCCGCGTTATCGGTTTGGCTTACATATATTTTGCCGTTGGGTGCAATTTGCAGGGCTCCTAACCCGCGCTGAGAAGTTAAAATTTCCGCTTTATTGCCAACAGAGCCTGATGTAAAGGGAAACTGCAACTGGTATAAATTAGCAGGCTGGTTAATTATATACTCGCTCAAATAAAGCAGTTTTCCGTCGGGCGAAAACTCGACACCGTAGGGTGTGCTGTTGGCTGTAAAATTTGTTAGTGTTTGTTGGTTAGTTATGCCGCCGGTAGCGTTATCAAAATCAAATTGTTCAACAAAACCGCCGGTTGCGTCATTACAGGCAGCTACAAGATGTTTACCATCAGGCGATGGTTTTAATGTACCTATGCTGCTGGTTACGCTGCCCTGGTGGTTCCTTCCAATGGAGATAGTTTGCGCAGGAGCGGCGGCTAAGCCATTAGCCTTTACCAGCCATTCGGTGTAATTATTATTATTTGCCTGGTGCCCTATAACCCAAATATCTTTACCATTGGCGTGCCTTACGGCGGTTATTTTTTCGGTAGAGGCATCAAGTAAAAAAATATTTTTATCGGTAACGCTGCCCATTCCGCCATCGCCATACATATCTACAGTTGAGTAATAAAGCTCGCCACCAAATGCGGCCATAGTAAAAACATAGAAATATTGGTCGCTTTCGGGCCTTGGAATAATAAGTATTTGGGTCGAAGATTTGCCTCCGTCGCCTGCAAGGCCGGTTCCGTTGGCCATTACATTATGGTTGCGGTTCCATACGGTAAGCCCGTCGGTATAAAACAGCAGGTTACCTGTTTCATCGGCAATGGCAGCACAGCCCTCGCTTGCACTAAGTTTACCGTTAGTAAGGGCCTCAACGGGCGTCTTGTTAAAATCGAGCCCTGCGTTTACGCCAAAGTACCATATGTTGTTTTGCTTTTGGGCAAACGCGTTTGTAACAAAGCAAAGTAAGCCTAATGTTATGCATAAAAGTGTTTTATAAGAAGGGGGTAGGCGATAGCGCATTGTTACATAAAGCTAAGCAATTGCCTAAATTAGCTATAATTTAGGTAGTTATGACTTGCGATATTGTAACAATGATAATTATTGATATTTGGAAGGCTGCTAACCGCAATACACTACCGATGTTGTTGGGCATGGCTTAATCCTTTTTCTTCGGCACCTTTGCGCCCTCTTTCCTTGCTTCTGATAACCCTATCGCTATCGCCTGTTTTTTGCTGGTTACTTTTTTACCGCTGCCGCTTTTGAGTTTACCCTCTTTCATCTCGTGCAGGACTTCGCCCACTTTTTTGCTCGCTTTTTCTGAATACTTTGCCATGGTATTGATGTTTTTGATTTACCCTAAGCTTCGCAAAGTACCTGCCAGTTTTATCCGGCAACTTTTTCCAACGCATCAATATCGCCCGAGTTGATGAGGAGCAGATGTTCGGTTATTTTTTCGGCGCTCCAGTTCCACCAGGCAATTTTTTGCAGGCGGGCGGCATCATCAGCTTCAAAACGTTTGCGGATGAGTTTTGCCGGGTTGCCGCCAACGATTGTGTAAGGCGCAACATCTTTTGTAACCACTGCTTTTGATGCTATAACCGCGCCATCACCAATGGTTACGCCGGGCATAATAGTGGCTTCGTAACCTATCCAAACGTCGTTGCCAATAACCGTATCGCCTTTGTAGGGGAATTTCTCCTTCGGGTTTTGCCCTTCCATTATCTTTTCCCATCCATTACGGAATATAGCAAAGGGGAAAGTTGAGATAGGCCGGCTCTCGTGGTTAGCACCGTTCATAATAAACTTTACTCCCGAAGCAATGGCGCAAAACTTACCAATGATGAGTTTGTCGCCAATAAAATCAAAGTGGTAAAGCACATTCTTCTCAAAATTGGCGGGATCTTTAAAGTCGTCGTAATAGGTGTATGCGCCTACCTCTATATTGGGGCGGGTAACAAAATTTTTGAGAAATACCAGGTTTTGATAAGGCTCCATAGGGTAGCGCATATCCGGGTTCGGTCCGTTTTGCATGGGTTTAAAATTTACAGGAAATGTACTTATTGCGCCGAGACTGTACAAATATTAGCACTGTTACACATTGGCAGCAACTAAATTAAAATAATAACAACCTAATTGCGGTTTTTGAGTTTATGGATTTGATGAAAAATAGGAACGCATGAGCCGTTTTTGTTTATTTATAACTAAGTTCAGTCCATGAAAATAACTTTACCCCTATAAACATGCCCCTTAAAAAAACTATCGCCCCGTTTTACGAGCGCCTTGCGCTGGTGCTTATCGGTTTCTGCATTTTAGGTTACTTGGTTATAGTAGCCAAAAACCTGCTTGATCCGCTGATGTTCGGCTTTTTGTTCGCCGTGCTGCTGCTGCCATTAGCTGATTTTTTAGAGCAGAAACTACGCCTGCCCCGCAGCGCTTCGTCCTTTGTTTCTATACTTCTACTTGTGGGTTTTATAAGTGGCATATTGTATTTGGTGGGCGCGCAAATAACCAATTTGGCCAGCGATTGGCCCATGCTAAAGAAACAGGTAGACCAATCTATAGAAGGGCTTCAGGAGTGGGTTCAGCATGCCTTCCATATAGATGCTACCAAGCAGATGACCTATGTAGATAATACTGCACGTAAAATAATGGCATCGGGAGGCGTAGTGCTCGAAACCACCTTCGGCGCCATATCATCGCTCATGTTGTTCTATATCTTCATCCTGATATTCACATTCTTTATTTTGTTTTACAGGCGCTTGCTGTTCAAATTCATTACATCGGTGTTTGATGACGGGCACTCGCACGTGGTATTTGATGTGGTAGAGAATGTGCAGAAGATACTGCGCCAATACATTTTTGGCTTATTGCTGGAGATGGTAATAGTAGCTGCCGTGGCTGTTACTGCCTTTTGGATAATAGGTATCAAATATGCGGCTTTGCTGGGCCTAATTGTTGGGTTGTTCAACATCATACCTTACCTGGGTATTTTCACGGCGCTGCTGCTTAGCGTTCTGATCACCTTTGCTACCGGCACCCTTAGCGATACTGTTACCGTAGCCATCAGCGTGATAGGTATACATGCGGTTGATGCTAACGTATTGCTGCCGGCCATAGTCGGCTCCAAAGTTAGGCTGAACGCGCTGGTAACATTTATCGGTATTATCCTGGGCGAAATGCTTTGGGGCTTATCGGGCATGTTCCTTTCAATTCCCATCATTGCCATCTTCAAAATAATCTTCGACAGGATAGACGGCCTTAAACCATGGGGATACTTGCTCGGTGGGGATTACGAGTACAAAGAATCGGCACAAAAGAAAATGAAGACCGAATAGCGGCTTAATGTATCAGCTTATAAATAGTAAAGTAAAGCGTAATAGAGTACACCAATAGCACTACAGTATTTACCACCAATAGCCAGTTAATATCAGGTTGACTGTATTTTTTTATGGTGGCTAATACCAGCAAAATAATAAACCCAATAATGAGTATGATGGGGAAGGCCAGCGTATACATATGCTTTGGCCTGATGTAAAGCTGGTGCAGCTTTTGGGTATCGCCCTGTAAAAAAGCTACAAGGGCTAACAGTAAAAGGATAAAAAATATACGGACTACCGCCTTGGCGGCTATTTGGCTTGCTTTCATGGTGCGCAAAGTAAAAGGTTTTCCTTCAAATTGCGTTTATAAAATAGTTCGGTAATTGCGCCGGATGCTTATTTTTGATACAGAAAAAACAATTGACGCGTTAACTCACCCGGCCATTGCTTCGCCGGCCACCCTCTCTCCGCAAGCGGAAAGAGGGTTATGCGCAGTCCACCTTCTTTACCGCAGGTAGAGAGGGGCGGGCAGCGAAGCGTACCCGGGGTGAGTAAACAGAAAAAACAATTCCCCTATGTTGGTGCAACGCAAACTGATTATTATTGCCTGCTTGTTCATGCTGCCTGCCTTGGTGTTCGGGCAACGCAAGAAGAAAAAGGCAAAACATAAAACCAAAGCTGTGGCAGAAGCTACGGTAACCCGCTCTTCAAACTCGTTCCGTGTTGTTCCGCTGGGTGTTTTGGGCGGGATAGATGAGAGTAACCTTTCGGCCTATATGGTAGCGCCAACCGGTTCTGACAATTACGTATGCCTTGATGCAGGTACGCTGCATGCGGGTATTGAAAAGGCCATTAAAGAAAAAGCCTTTGAGGGGCGCAGCGAGAAAATATTACAGCAAAACATCAAGGGGTATTGCATATCCCATGGGCACCTGGACCACCTTGCGGGCCTCATTATCAACTCGCCCGAGGATAGCGCCAAAAATATTTACGGCCTGCCGAGTACCTTAGAAACGCTTAAGAAACATTACTTCAGCTGGGAAAGCTGGGCCAACTTTGCTGATGATGGCGAGAAACCCGCTTTAAAAAAGTATCATTACGCCCCGTTACAGCCGGGCACTGAAGTTGATATGGCCAATACCGAAATGCAGGTAACTGCTTACCCTTTGGCGCATTCTAACCTTACCAGCACGGCCTTTTTGGTACGCAGTAAAGATAATTACCTGCTTTACCTGGGCGATACCGGTGCCGACGAAATAGAGAAAAGCCAAAACCTGCACAAACTTTGGGAAGCTGTAGCCCCATTAGTAGCCGAGGGTAAGCTAAAAGCCATCATGATAGAAGTAAGTTTCCCAAGCGACCAGCCCGATAAAACCCTGTTTGGGCACCTAACCCCGCGTTTGTTGATGAACGAGATGGGCGTACTGGCGCAATTAGCGGGCACAACGCTTAAGGGTTTGAACGTGGTTATCACACACATGAAACCGCCCTACCGCACCATCACTAAAATAAAAACCCAGCTAAACTACGCCAACCGCAACCTTCAAATGAATTTGATATACCCAAGGCAGGGGCAGGTGTTGGAGTTTTAGGATGATTGCCGTTAAACAATGAAACGCTTTACACCAAACGTTCCTAACGGAACGTGACAAACGTGGCGCACGAATTTCTACCAACCAGTCGTTCCTGACGGAACGATGCCGGCCCGATTATTCTGCACCGTCATCCCATCGGGATGTATGGTTGGTAGCAAATTAGCAAAAATACCTTCCGCGTTCCGTCGGAACGCTTGATGAATGATTTAAATGAGGGGGCATGTCATTTTTTGAGAAATAGCGTCTATTTATCCTCTAATAGATCGATACAGTTTTTCGATAACTCCGCCAATCGGCTTTTCAAGGTTGCCAGCCCTTGTGTATCTTTTATATTTTTCAGCAGTGTGTTAATTCGGGTGAGGGTATCATCGTCAGGGTCGCAAGCCTGGGCTTTTTCTAAACACGGCAGGGCTTTTTTGGCAGCGGCGGTGTACTGCGCCATAATTTTTTGATTTTGGACAGGGTTTGATGCTGTGGCATTTAATTTCCCTACGAACTCCTCTGCCTGTTTGGCATAAATGTAACCCAATGCACGCTGAACCACATAATAGTTAGGTACGGCGGCGGCAACGCGTTTGTAAAATTCCAACGCACGAACGGTTTGGTTATCATCTTCGTAAGCTTTACCCATTGAGTTATAAAAGCTTATCCTTGCTTTGGGCGTCAGTTTAGCAGTATCGGGCAATAAAGCTTCACCCGCCTCCAATACTTTGCTTGCCGGGCCTTCGAGGCGTACCAGGTTAAAATCGAGGTAATGGTCGTAAACTTCTTCGGCAGTTTGGGCCTTTGCCTTCGCGATAGCAAAAACAGCGAATAACAGGAGCAGGGCTTTCTTAAACATCAGGCGTAATTTTGTTACGAATATAAAATGCAAACGCGATAATGGCGTGTAGATTGTTTGATGATTTGTCACAAATGGGATAGGTAGGACCTATCGCTTCATTATTCAACTCACCCCGCCTACGCTATCGCCGGGGTGAGTCAACGCGCCGTTAGGGTATGCGGCAACGCTTGTCCCAACCCCATTACGACGCATCATGAAATATCACGCCCAGCGTATGTCTTTGCCCGCTGCGTAGCTCGCTTACACCGTGGCGCATATTTACACGGTAATATCCCCGGCTACCCAACACCGGCCTGAAGTTGGTGGTAAAGATGAGCATGTCGCCTTTGCCGGGGTTTAACACCATCGCTTTCGATTGCATCCTCGGGCGCTGTTCTACCAGTACAAATTCGCCGCCTTCAAAATCTTTACCGGGTTGGTTCAGGCATACCACCAATTGCATCGGGAAGAATATTTCGCCATACAGGTCCTGGTGCATGGCGTTGTAGCCGCCTTTGTTGTATTTGAGTATGAGCGGGGTTGGGCGGTTTTGACCGTGGGCGTGGCATTGTTCCGTTAATTCCTGCAAATTGCCGGGGAATGATGTTTCCATCCCTAAAACTTTCATCCAGTTATTGGCGACCGGTGCAATATGCGGATAAATGCCCTCGCGCAACTGCTGCACAACGCCCGGTAATGGGTAGTTGTAGTACCTATACTGCCCCAGCCCGTAGCCATGGTTCTCCATCTGGATGGTTTTGCGGTAAAGCGCATCTTCGGAATATTGGCCAATCAGTGCGTCGCATTCATCTGCTGACAATATGCCGGATAACATTGCATAACCTTTGCTGTTCAGGCTTTCTGTTGCCGCTGCCCAGTCGGCCTGTTCAATTCTTTCTGCTAAGTCCATAATTTATACGATGCTTACGTTATTAACTTTTGCTGCTTCCCAACCTATAATGGCCGATTTACGCCCCGAACCCCAATGGTATTGCCCCGTTTCCCCGGTGGAGCGTATCACTCTGTGGCATGGTATTAAAAATGCTACAGGGTTTGCACCAATGGCGCTACCTACCGCGCGGCTTGCAGTGGGTTGCTCTACCGCCTGCGCTACGGTTTGGTAGGTGTTCAGTCCGCCCATCGGTATCTTCAAAAGGGCTTCCCAAACTTTTAGCTGAAAGCTGGTGCCCTTCAGGTGCAGTTTTACAGATGGTAGTTGCGACCAATCCCTCGTGAAGATATACAAAGCGTTTTGCTGCGCCATATCTACCACTTGGTAATAACTGGCATTGGGGAATTGCTCATATAAGCTATTAAAAGCTTCATCCTTATCATCGGCAAAGGCCATGTAGCAAATGCCTTTCGGGGTTGATGCTACTATGATATTTCCAAAGGGTGTTTCGGCATAGCTGAAGTTGATAGATAAAGCTTTACCACCGTTTTTGTATTCGGCGGGTGTCATGCCTTCAATGTTGATGAACAGATCGTGCAGGCGGCTGGTGCCCGATAAACCGGTTTCGAATGCTGCATCGAACAAGGTAGCTTGCTGTTCTTTCAGGATGCCTTTGGCATAATCTAAGCTAAGGTATTGCAGGAACTTCTTCGGGCTGATGCCCGCCCAATCGGTAAACATCCGTTGGAAGTGGTAGGGGCTAAGATTCACCTTTTCGGCAACCTCATCCAGCCCGGGCTGGGTTTTAAAGTTGAGTTTGATATAGTCTATCGCCTCGGCAATACGATCGAAATTGATGCTGTTTTGTGTTTCCATGATCATAAATTATTTATAACACAAATTTACCCTGGCGATAGGGGCAGGAGAACCCGAATCTTGCTCTGTTTTATTTCACCGATTCCACGGATTTTATAACACCGATTTCACCGATTTTTTTGATTTCACAGATCCTTTCTTAAGTTATGTCATCCTATGTTTGCTTATAGGAAAAAGTTAAGTGTTTAGAGTAAATTTAAAGTAGAAGAAAAAGGGTAAAGAGAAAGATCACGAGTTGTCATTGGCTGTAGGAAGCCGTTCGAAATGCAGATCACTTTACCCCTTTGCTTACAAGCTTGAACAGTTCATTAGGCCACAAGAGCCTGTATGTAGGATTGATAAGCAGTAAAGCAGGTTCTTCTACAGTATTTATCTCAAAACAAAGTTATGGAAACTCATGCAAATTACATTGGTGTAGACATTTCAAAAGCGTCCTTTGACGTATCAGCCGGCCGACGCCATTATCAGTTCAGCAACGAAACTACAGGCTTCGACGGCTTCTTAAAGCTATTGGATACAGATAGCCATATCGTGATGGAAGCATCCGGCCCATATTATTTAAGGCTTGCTTGCTTCCTGCATACGAAGGGCATTAAGGTAAGTGTGGTAAATCCTTTGGTGATTCGCCGCTACAGCCAAATGCGTATGTCCCGGGCTAAAACAGATAAGAAAGACGCACTCCTGATCGCAGAGTATGGTGCCATGGCTAAGCCGGAGCAATGGGCCCCACCACAGCAGCATGTGGTAGAATTACAGCAAACAGAAGCCATTTTATCAGGATTGAGCAAGCAGCATACTGTGTTAAGCAACCAGCTTGAAAGCTTTACAGCTACAGGAATGATGCAAAAAGCACTGAGGCAGACGATACAAAAAGAGCTATGCCACCTTAAACAACTTATATCACGGCTTTCAGCTAACATGGAAAAGATCGTTCTTGAACATTATGGGCAAATGCTATCAGGACTGAAAAGCATACCTGGCATTGGCAAAAAAACAGCGATAATGCTCATCCTGGTAAGCGGTGGTTTCGAGCGTTTCGGCGATTGCAGTAAATTAAGCTCTTACATTGGGACATGCCCGCGCCTGTTCGAATCGGGCAGCAGTGTAAAAGGCAGGCCAAGAATATGTAAAATGGGCATGTCTGCGATCAGGGCCTCATTGTATGTATGCTCATGGAGCGCAAAACGCTGCAATAAAGCCTGCCGGGAGCTTTATGAACGCTTGCTGGCAAAAGGAAAAGCCAAAAAAGTTGCTTTGATCGCAGTCGTAAATAAGTTGCTAAAGCAAGCTTTTGCAATAGCTAAAACTAACTCAACATATCAGGAAAATTATTCAAATATTATTTGCTTTTAAACACAGTTCATTTCGA
>NZ_MBTF01000033.1 GCF_002013915.1 Mucilaginibacter pedocola | reverse complement strand
GGTTTTAAAGGCTCAGGGATATCCTGCTCACCCAGTAACTGCTTGATATTGATTTCTATATTGGTGGCTATCGTCGTCATCGCGGTATCAGTAGGAAGGTTATTGAAAGGGTCCTGTAAATGCATCGCTGATTTTTCCAAAAGAAAAAAAGCAGAAGAAATCACCAGTAACAAAGGGATCTCGAAGAAACTATCGATATCTGTCAGTGCTATTGATAAAGTAACGACGAAAATATAGATAAAGAAATGCAGGAATAAGCGGTAGGTCTGCGGGAACACCGTGCTTTTGATCCGCTCGGCCATACCCATCGCATTAGAAAAATTCACCTGCGTTGAATTGATCTGTACATGGCTGAATAATTCCAGTCTTCCTTCATCCCGCAGCTCCGTTAATTGCAGCGCATTAAGCTGCAAAATGGCCAGCGGTTTATTACTATGCGTGTTGATCTTCTCCAGGTCGGCTGCCGACAGGTATTTATGAAGGTTCGCGGTAGGGTCGAGGCCGCGCAGGCTTTGCCCTAAACTATAGCACCACGCGATCTGCCGGTGGCCCATCGTCCTGATCGCCTCTTGTTTATCCATAGAAATAAAAGATTGCAACTGTAAGATGAAATTGCGGCTTTCGTTGACGATACTTCCCCAGACTTTCCGCGCCTCCCACCAGCGGTCATAAGATTGATTGATCTTAAAGGAAAGGATGACCGAGATCGCTGTACCGATGAACGTGGGTATAGCTATCGGCATTATAGGGATCAGGTTTTTATAATGGCTCGTCAAATAGTTGACCAGCAGGCCTACCACCAGCACGTAGGGGAGTTCGTTCTTAACTTTCCCGAGGATGTAATGTGCCGGGATGCGTTTTTTTAACAGCATGCTTTTTCGATTTTTAGCACATAACAAAAAGTTGGAAGAGTGGTTTGGTGTA
>NZ_MBTF01000032.1 GCF_002013915.1 Mucilaginibacter pedocola | reverse complement strand
TGCTCCAGAAAGGAGGTATTCCAGCCACACCTTCCGGTACGGCTACCTTGTTACGACTTAGCCCCAGTTACCGGTTTTACCCTAGACGGCTCCTTGCGGTTACCGGCTTCAGGCACCCCCAGCTTCCATGGCTTGACGGGCGGTGTGTACAAGGCCCGGGAACGTATTCACCGCGTCATTGCTGATACGCGATTACTAGCGAATCCAACTTCACGGGGTCGAGTTGCAGACCCCGATCCGAACTGTGAACAGCTTTATGAGATTGGCATCCTGTTGCCAGGTAGCTGCCCTCTGTACTGCCCATTGTAGCACGTGTGTAGCCCCGGACGTAAGGGCCATGATGACTTGACGTCGTCCCCTCCTTCCTCTCTATTTGCATAGGCAGTCTGTTTAGAGTCCCCATCATTACATGCTGGCAACTAAACATAGGGGTTGCGCTCGTTGCGGGACTTAACCCAACACCTCACGGCACGAGCTGACGACAGCCATGCAGCACCTAGTTTCGCGTCCCGAAGGACTGGAGCGTCTCTGCTCCATTCGCTAACTTTCAAGCCCGGGTAAGGTTCCTCGCGTATCATCGAATTAAACCACATGCTCCTCCGCTTGTGCGGGCCCCCGTCAATTCCTTTGAGTTTCACCCTTGCGGGCGTACTCCCCAGGTGGAATACTTAACGCTTTCGCTTAGACGCTGGCCGTATATCGCCAACATCGAGTATTCATCGTTTAGGGCGTGGACTACCAGGGTATCTAATCCTGTTTGATCCCCACGCTTTCGTGCCTCAGCGTCAATCTTAGCTTAGTAAGCTGCCTTCGCAATTGGTGTTCTGTGGCATATCTATGCATTTCACCGCTACTTGCCACATTCCGCCTACCTCAACTACATTCAAGCCCATCAGTATCAAAGGCACTGCGATAGTTAAGCTACCGTCTTTCACCCCTGACTTAATAGGCCGCCTACGCACCCTTTAAACCCAATAAATCCGGATAACGCTCGGATCCTCCGTATTACCGCGGCTGCTGGCACGGAGTTAGCCGATCCTTATTCTTACCGTACATTCAGCTTCGGTCACGACCAAAGGTTTATTCCGGTACAAAAGCAGTTTACAACCCATAGGGCCGTCTTCCTGCACGCGGCATGGCTGGTTCAGGCTTCCGCCCATTGACCAATATTCCTTACTGCTGCCTCCCGTAGGAGTCTGGTCCGTGTCTCAGTACCAGTGTGGGGGGCCATCCTCTCAGATCCCCTAAACATCGTAGCCTTGGTAAGCCATTACCTTACCAACTAGCTAATGTTCCGCATGCCCATCTTAACCCTATAAATATTTGATTATCAAACAATGCTATTCGATAATATTATGCGGTCTTAATCTCTCTTTCGAGAGGCTATCCCCCTGGTTAAGGTAGGTTACATACGTGTTACGCACCCGTGCGCCACTCTCATCAGGAGCAAGCTCCCAAATCCCGTCCGACTTGCATGTATTAGGCCTGCCGCTAGCGTTCATCCTGAGCCAGGATCAAACTCTCCATTGTATAATGTGTTGTTCAAATCCAAGCCCTATTAAACTCAATCAATAGAAACTTGTAAAAAAAATATTCTCTTACAAAGCCCCTCTAATCTTCAAGCTTCTTTCTTTTTAGCTATAACCACCTCGCGGTTGTTACGCTGCATTTTTATTGTCTTCCTGTCTCTTTAAGAACTTTATCGGCTAACCCGTCGCAGGCGCCTGTTTTATGTTTTTGTGCCTTTCAACACTTTAAACTTTCAATCTTTTTTAACCTCGAATTGCTCTCGGCTTCTTAACGTTTTTCCGCGTTTCCGCTCCCTCGTTTTGGGACTGCAAAGGTAGAAGCTTTTTTCTATTTTCCAAAATTTATTTTCAAATAATTTTTGGCTTCTTTTTCCTTCTTTTCCCACTCAACCTCTCGGCTTTTGCGGGCTGCAAAGGTAGCGAATTTTTATCTTCACTCGCAAACTTTATTTTTTAAATTTTTTCGTTTGCTTTCCCTTCAATGTACTACCCGCTTTCCTTTCGGTCTTGCGGGCTGCAAAGGT
>NZ_MBTF01000031.1 GCF_002013915.1 Mucilaginibacter pedocola | reverse complement strand
CGGAGCCTGGGATTCAAAGCTTCGGTCAGGACCATTCATCAGGCGAAAGAGGAAGGCATGCTTTAGAAACGTATTTAGTTTTTGTTTAGCATATCACGCCGGAACTGCACCGGCGTGATATGGGTACGCTGCTTGAATAATTTATGGAAGGACTGTGGGTGCTCAAAGCCCAGTTGATAGGCAATCTCAGCGGTCGTCAGACCGGTGCTATTCAATAGGATTTTTGCTTTTTCTATCAGCGCCAGATGGATATGCTGCTGGGTCGTCTTACCGGTGAGCGATCTGAGCATGTCAGACAAATAGCGCTGCGATACATTAAGGTGCGCAGCAATATCCTGTGGCGAGGGCAGGCCATTGACCGTGGCACAGGAGCCATCGAAGTGGCTTTCCAGGCAGTCATTCATCCGGGTGATCAGTTCATGGTGCAGATTCTTGCGGGTATGGAACTGCCGGTGATAGAACCGGTCGCTGTGATCGAATAATAATTCTAGTAGCGATACCAGCACCTTATCACTGAATTGGTCGATCTGGTTCTCCAGCTCGGAAGCGATCGCCTGGAAGACCATTTCCACCGTCTGTTTCTCTTTATCAGAGAGGTATAAGGATTCGGCTACGGTATAATCAAAAAAACCATATTGGTAAATGTGTTGAGCCAATGGCTGCCCCGTCAAAAGCGACGGATGGAAATAGAGCGCATAGCCCTGGTAATCCTCTCGGTCACCCGGCATCTGCACCGATTGGCCCGGTGCTAAAAATGCCATTCCGCCTTCCTTAAAATCGTAAGTTCCCGGCCCGTACTTCACGCTGCCGTTAAAATCCCTTTTAAACGTTATCTTATAGAAATCCAGCAGGAACCAGTTCCCGGCATCGCGCAGGCTGATCGTGTCCTTGTCGTAATTGACCAGGCTGATCAGGGGATGGGCCGGCGGAGCCAGTCCCAGCCTTTTCATCAGATCGGTGATATTTTCAAACTTTAAAGTGTTCAAATCATGTTTTGTTAAGCTATTGAATTAACTCTGCACAGCCGGACGGATCACAATATCGCCGACATCTACATTGTCCGGCTGGTCAATAGCGTAAGCGATCGCGCGGGCTATAGCCTCTGCCGGGATCGCCATTTTTTCAGCATTTTTCTGAATGTTCGCCCGTAAAGCATCATTCTTAATTTTACCGGCAAATTCGGTGGACACATAACCTGGCGATACACCTGTTACGCGCCAGCGTCCCTGAGATTCCTGACGCAGGCCTTCGCTGATCGTACGCACTGCATTCTTCGTGCCGGCATATACGCCCATGACCGGAACGATGGTTATACCAGCGGTAGGGATCACGTTGATAAAATGTCCTGAGCCCGCTTCTTTAAATATGGGCATTGCAGCTGCTATACCATACAAAGTGCCTTTCAGGTTGACATCGATCATCTGTTCCCAGCCTTCCACATCAATGTCTTCCATCGGATATAACTGGCTTATCCCGGCATTATTGATCATAACATCAAGTTTGCCGAACTTGTTTACCGCCAATTCGGTTAGCCCTGTCAGGTCTTCCCGGCGTGTCACATCCACTGCCAAGAATGCTGCCTCACCGCCGTTCTGCTGAATTTTTTCAACGATTCGTTCTAAATGATCGTCCCTTCGAGCGCCGAGAACGACTTTAGCGCCCATGGCGGCTAGTACTTCGGCTGTAGCCTGCCCGATGCCGCTGCTCGCACCTGTGATCGCAACGACTTTTCCTGCAATTCTGTTTTCCATGATACAAAGGTCAGGCAATGGAACGAGAATAATGAAGCCGATATGGCCAGATGTGTAGCCATTTTGGAAGCTAAAGCGATTACTGTCCAATAGAAAAAAATGCTGATCTATAGATATTTAGAGCGGACTTCCCCCAATTATTTAAAAGCATCAGAGTTTTGCTAAATCCACCAAAGTTTAGTTGTTATTATTTATTCCCTGCAAAAAATCGGCCTATATACGCCAAAATATATGCTTGATAGATGTACAGGTTTGTAGTGGCCAATAAATGCGATAGCGGATCCGCTTTCAATGGTGTCAATGGTTGATCCTTGGCCGGAGCGCTAAGTTAGTTTCGCGACGCAAAAATTGGCCCTGCTATTCAGAATTGCCTAATGCCCGGTTCCTCTGGTCTATTTGCAAGCCGATCTGTTCGACATATTCTTCGGGCACATTAGCCGGTGCCTCACCTGCATATACCCAGTTGCCATCAGCATTCTTTTTCAGTGTGAAATACAGATCCAAGGCACTAAACGTGTTCCTGAAAAGATATTCGTTTTCAGCGGTTTGGATAACAGGGCCATAGATCACTGATTGATCTGACGACACCAGCTTGGCAACATTTAATATGACCTCTGACATCGTAATTTACTTAAAGTGAATAAAAGCTTTCCGGTTTTAAAGGCTCAGGGATATCCTGCTCACCCAGTAACTGCTTGATATTGATTTCTATATTGGTGGCTATCGTCGTCATCGCGGTATCAGTAGGAAGGTTATTGAAAGGGTCCTGTAAATGCATCGCTGATTTTTCCAAAAGAAAAAAAGCAGAAGAAATCACCAGTAACAAAGGGATCTCGAAGAAACTATCGATATCTGTCAGTGCTATTGATAAAGTAACGACGAAAATATAGATAAAGAAATGCAGGAATAAGCGGTAGGTCTGCGGGAACACCGTGCTTTTGATCCGCTCGGCCATACCCATCGCATTAGAAAAATTCACCTGCGTTGAATTGATCTGTACATGGCTGAATAATTCCAGTCTTCCTTCATCCCGCAGCTCCGTTAATTGCAGCGCATTAAGCTGCAAAATGGCCAGCGGTTTATTACTATGCGTGTTGATCTTCTCCAGGTCGGCTGCCGACAGGTATTTATGAAGGTTCGCGGTAGGGTCGAGGCCGCGCAGGCTTTGCCCTAAACTATAGC
>NZ_MBTF01000030.1 GCF_002013915.1 Mucilaginibacter pedocola | reverse complement strand
GGATAACTGATTATTATCAATGCTCACAAAATTTGTAAACAGGAGTAAAGAATTTGAATTTCTGGAGAGGCAGGGCAATGAAATAGGGCACCTGACGAACACTATAATGCTTTGCGGTGAAAGTGGGGTTGGTAAAAGCGAATTAGCTCGGAATTTTCTCAATCGTAAAGCCGAGCAATTCCCAGCGATAAAAGTCCCAATACAGCAAGCGGAAAAGGATAATTATTCAGCGGGGTATTATTTAACCAAGCTGGCTCGCAAAATGCATGAATATGCAGTAAAAGATAAGCGGATCTACTCTCTTCAGGATTTTTTAAGGAAAGATGCCAGTGCCAGCATTCTTGTAAAGAAAATCGGCAACAATTTTAAGTGTGATTTAAGTAATCTTGTTCCGTTCTCTAACACGGCAAAAACTTTATGGGATTTGGTTTTCGCCCAAGGTGATTTCAATCCTAATGTTTTTTTTGAATCAACGCATTCGGATGTGTTAATAACGCTTTTTGAATATGTTCTTCATAATTGTAGCCATCACTCTTTGATCATCAATATCGAAAATATTCAAAATATCGATCCTAGATCATTGGATTTGTTGGTTTCAATTATTCGATACAGCAAAAACTGTCTTTACCTGCTTGAGTTCACTGACGCCAGCCAAAACGGTTATCATTTTTCCGAACTTATCAGTGTACTAACGGAGAATAATATTGCTATCGACTTTTTACCAGTGGAACCTTTGTCACTTGAAGAAGTAAAACATCTTATAGATGATCAACCTCACATTACCTGGGAGGTAATAAAAAATTCCTATGTGAACTGGAATGGTAATATGCGCTTGGTCGTAGATGTTCTTGCGAAATTAAAATATGGACTTCCGATTAAGGGAAGCAATTATATTGACATAGAGGCTGCAACAAGGGAACATATTAGCGCTCTTAAGCAATCCGAGTTTTTCTTATTGAGCATTATTGCAATTCACCATGAACCTGTTGAACTAAATCTCTTACGAAAACTAACGACTTTTAAAGAGGCTTTCACTTATGTTTTAGATATTGCCCCCCTCATCGGCTCACTTGAGAATCGATATCTGGTCAAAAATTCAAATGGGACGATCATGCTTGCTCATGATACGATTGCCGCCGAAATGGTCAAATTACCCAAATACGATCTATTTGCGATAATCGGCCAGCGATTCTGGCTTGATAACTATGAGCAATTACTTGCTTCGGACGACCTGTACGCATCACGAGGATGGCTACTGATGAAAGTACTGTACTTTTCCTCGCTGTTAAGCTTGGATTCAAAAGTGATAGACCTATTGGATCTGATCAATTGGGAGGCGTTAAAGAGTCGCGACCCGGAAAAGATGATCACTTATGTGAATGAGGTGCGTTTGAACCTTTTAAGGAAGAATACAATTAATCACCACACGCTTTTATTAAAGTTAACTTATTGGTTGATAGAGATATGGTTAAAGCTGGGGCATAGTCAAAAATCCTGGGATTTATTATCCGAAATTAACGATGACAGTAAAGCCCTTCGCGTATTAAAAGCGATTCTGATGGAACAGGTCGGGAAGCATACTGACGCAATTGCTTTTTGTGAAAGAGAGCTTTCAAACGCTGTGGTTGGTACAAACTATGAATTGGCGCTGAGGCTAGTTAGACTACTTACCTATTACGATATCGGTAATACCGAGATATCATTGACGGAGTTCTTTTCACTGTACGAAAATGAAAGTTATGTCAATTTATTGGAATACGGTTTTCTGCTGCGTAATGCTGAATTTATATTTAGTTACGCTGATAGTTTGCCTTATTATTTAAAGAGTATCGAACATTTCCAGCGGTTTGGTGCCCGTAGACAAGCAGCATTTTCAAGAATCACATATGGCGTACACCTCGGATTAACTGGCAAATATGAAATTGCAAAACAACAGTTCCTTAAGGCCGAAGAAGAATTGGGTGACGAGATTACAGAAAAACACACTTTATGGAATAATCTGGCAGTATTGCAATTATCCCAAGGCGTAACTGATGGCAACGCCGAAGATTTGTTGAGACAGGCTTTGGTAACCGCATCTGGTGGGTTCGACAAATTTACCATCGCCATGAATTACTTTATTCTGATGGACAGGAAAGACAAACATTCGGAAGCGGAAATGGCCATCTCGGTTATGACTAAAATTTTAGAAAACCGAACTTTTGCCAATAAGGAAATTCTGAGATATGCGTACTTCGACTTATTTAAATACTATGAAAGAATTGGATTGGCTGATTTAGCACTATCCTATCGGAACGCTATCGATGAATTAGGAATGGATGAAACCCCCATTTGGCGGTATTGGCTGCATGGTATTCCGATCGATGAGAATGATGAAGATTTTTATTTATCCTTCCAAGATCGCGCAATTAGCTTCCTGTGTAATTGGAATATGGAGTATGATAGTGAGCTAATGCCGTATTGATAATAGTTGACAATAATTCTTGATAGTTGCCACCTCTTAATTTTATTGCGTCAACAAAGGAACAATCATCCCCTATGTAGCAATCCGGAGTCATTTCTATTAAGAAGAACCCATCATTGTTTAATCGACCGTCCATTCTCATAAAGTCCATTTTTCCCAAACTCAGAAAAAGATTTTTAATATTCTCTTTCTCTGACGATGAAAGCAAATGCGTTATTGGGCGGTGAAAACTATCAGCATCGGGCAGATGTTTGTCTTTCGCAGAATAAACTTTATCCAGCAGGTAATTTTCATTTCCTTCAAAAACGATTTCCATGGCTTCGAACATGCTGATATCGTGATTATTTCCAACGATACATATTACACACTCTTTACCTGAAATAAATTCCTCAACCAAAACAGGCTGTTTAAATTCTTTAAACAACGCTTCAACCAATTTATACGCGCTTGCAAAATCATATACTTTTGAAGAGTCACTAATACCAATCGAACTTCCCTCAAAATTTGGTTTCACAATCAGCGGCAATTTCAAAGTCTCAATATTTGGCATGGATACCAAATTGTCTACGAGTATTCCGGCGGCGCTCCGTATGTGGTGCCTTTTAGCAAATTCTTTCGCAAGAAACTTGTCTTGACAAACTATCCTGGCATAAACATCAGCACCTACGAATTTCAACTCACATGCCTCACAAATGGCTGGAACTAATGCCAACCGATTTCGGGAATCACTACCGCCGTAGATAGTAAAAACAATATCATCGATATGTTTTGAAACATTGTGGCTAAGTTCTTCTGGTGATTGGTAATGAATTACTTCTTTACAAATGAGGCTTAATGTTGAATATACTTCATTGAAATACTCGTCTGAGATCATTTCAAGCTTATTGCTTTTGATATCTGATTTCTTATAGCTCTCGTAAGTTCGATCTGCTACTAGAACAATACGTACGTCTTTTAGCGATAAAGTAGGCATGATAATAATCAGTTATCC
>NZ_MBTF01000029.1 GCF_002013915.1 Mucilaginibacter pedocola | reverse complement strand
GGTACTGATACAAAGAAATATACTTTGAATTTGCTGCCCGGCGCAAACAATATCCGCGCGGTTGCCCTCAACAGTCAGCGCACTGAGAGCGAGCCCGACGAGATACTTGTTAACTATAACAGCGGCGCGCAAGCCAATACGCCACCTGTTTTGAACAATGGTGCCACAGGTCCCGTAGCGACGGTGGATAAAGATGCCACTATGCATTTGGTGGTCGTAGGTATCAACGCTTATAAAAATCCCAAGATGAGCCTGAACTACGCTTTAGCAGATGCAACGGCGTTTAAGAACGAAGCAGAAAAGGATGCCAAAACCATCACTACCAACCTGAAAACCTATTTTGTTACCGATGCGCAGGCCGATAAAAATGGCATCACCGCCGCCTTTGCCGAAGTGCAGAAGAACGCTAAGCCGCAGGATGTATTTGTGTTTTACTACGCGGGCCACGGCGTTATCAGCGATAAAAACAAAGAGTTTTACCTGGTGCCAACCGATGTAACCGACCTGCAAAATGTGGATGAAGCCCTTGCCCAAAGCGGTATTCCGTCCAAAATGCTGCAGCGCTACGCTATAGACATCCCTGCCCAAAAACAGGTTTTTATATTGGATGCCTGCCAAAGTGCCGGTGCGTTTCAGCAATTGATGGCTAATGACGGCGACCGGCAAAAAAACCTGGCGGTAGTGGCCCGCAGTACGGGTACGCACTGGATAGCCGCCAGCGGTAGCCAGCAATTTGCGCAGGAGTTTGGCCAGTTAGGGCATGGCGCATTTACCTATGTATTACTTAAAGCTATGCAGGGCGAAGCCGCCAGCAACAAAATGATAACCGTGAACGGGCTGAAGAATTACCTGCAAACGCAGGTGCCCGATCTGATGAAGAAATACAATGGCGCACCGCAATACCCGGCCACCTATGGCTATGGCAGCGATTTCCCGGTACAACTGATGAAATAATATGAAACTAAAATACACCCTAACAATCGCCCTTTTATTTAGCGCTTTAGTAGCGTCTGCCCAAAAAATAGGGTTGGTGATACCCAAATCTCACGCAGATGGTATAGAGGCTACCGCTTCCACGCCCGATGGGCGCTTGGTAGCATCGCTGGCAAAGAAAACCCTGATGATATGGGATGTGGCAAGTAATAAAAAGATACACGAGTTTGAGGTTTCCTCGGGCGAGAAAACAACTATCAGCCTGTCGGCAGATGGCAACAGGGTGTTATTAGGCGGCCGCGATGGCTTGTATTATATGGATACCCAAACCGGTCAACAACTATTTAAATTAAATGGCGGTGCTTCTTACGGTTCGATGCTAAGCGCCGATGGGGGTAAAGCTTACAGTTACGATTCGGGCTACCTAAGCATTTACAGCACATCTACCGGAAAGCAGGAAAAACAAATTTATGGACTATCAGACCTGTACGACGCTAAATTATACCCCCTGCCCGGCAATAAAATATTGGTGCTTGCCAACAACGGCTGGTACAAGGTTGACCCAACAACTGATGCGAAAGAGGTAAGCGTAAAAATAAAAAGAGGTATTCGGGAGGATATTCTGGATGTGAATTTTAGTCCGGCTGATAATATCGTAGTATACACCTTTAAAGACAATGGAGAAGGTACCTTCGTGCTGAAAACGTTCGATGCAACCACAGGCAATCTCATCCTCAATAAAACACTTGCCGCGGCCAATTATTCGCCCATTGTTTCTATAAACAATTCCGGCGAAATTATCATGCTGGCGCAGGACTTAAAAGCCAACGCGGTATTAACGGAAGTAATAAAGGTAAACGGGTTGCAAACCGTCAAAAAGTCGTCTTCGGCAATGCCCTTGCAGGGGCTATCTTCCTGGTACAACGGGCAGCTATTACCCATGCCCAATAGCGATAAGGTGTTGTTCAGCGTTTACAAATACCTGTGGTTTTACAACAAGCAAAGCGGCGAATACACGAAGGGTTTTGAGGACCGTGTTGCTGATTTTCGCTTTAATTTTTACTATCCCCGCCAAAACCTGATGGCAGATAACCAATTCCGGGTAGTAACTGATGAAGGCGGGCTGCGTAATTTCAACCTCGAAACACTGAAACCGGCAGGCTTTACCAAAGTGCCCGAGTCCGCGGTTTTTAGTGCCGATGGTAAACTGGTGGCGGGCATCACACCAAAAAAGATAACCGTAAGCGAGGTAGCAACGGGTAAGGTTATCCGTTTGTTGCCCGCACCGGCTAATGTGGATATCGAGTTTCAACTCTTCTTCTTTTCGGCGGATAACAAGCTGCTCATCCATACCAATAAGGATAAAAAGTATATATCGGCCATCAATATTGCAACTGGCGTAGATGCGTTGTTTAAACAATTTGCCGAAGTGCCCTATAAAAACGTAGTCACCTTAGATGGCAAATACTTTGCCTGCGTAAACTTTATCCAAAACCGAACCCATCTTATTATTTTAAATACACAAACAAAGGCCGTAGCGGCAGATATCCTGATGCCCGACGCATCAAAAACTAATGATGCGGCTGATGACCTGCTATTTGTTGGGGAAAGCCATAAGTTGCTGGTAACGGCACAATCGTTAAAGAACAGGGTTTATGATGCCGATAAGCCTGCCGTCGCGCCAATAATTTTCAATACGCCGCACGATCAGATCGTATTTTTAGGTGCCGATATCAAAAATAACTTAATGGTACTGGCCAATAAGCTTAACCGGTATAAGCCCGCCATGTACTCGCTGGATGGCAAACTGATAAAAGAGCTTGCCATACGCGAGGTTTTTAAAGTTGCCTTTACGGCAGATGCCAAACTGATGTTCGCTGCCAATAAACAGAAAGGGGTAGAGGTGTGGCGCGTAGAGAATAACGAATTGCTGGGTACTTACTATTTCATCAGCGGCCTGAACGAGTACATTTTTGTATCGCCTGAGAATTTGTTCGATGGCAGCGTGGCGGGTATGAAGGAATTGTACTTTGTGCGCAATAACAAACCCATCCCGCTCGAGAACCTGTACGAACGTTTTTACACGCCTAACCTGTTACAACGCAAAATAGCGGGTGAGCGTTTCTCGCCGCCTAACTTGTCCGACCTGCACGAACCGCCCGTAGTGCGCATCACCTACGCGCAGGCAACGCGAAACCTCAAAGTGGTAGAAGAGAGAACACCGGCTTATGCTAATACAACAGGGGTAGCAGAAATAACCGTGAATGCCAGTGCCGAGAACGATAAGATAGACGAGATACGCCTGTTCCACAATGGTAAGATAGTGAATTTGGCTACGCGCGGGCTGTTCGTTACAGATAACACTACGGGTACTGATACAAAGAAATATACTTTGAATTTGCTGCCCGGCGCAAACAATATCCGCGCGGTTGCCCTCAACAGTCAGCGCACTGAGAGCGAGCCCGACGAGATACTTGTTAACTATAACAGCGGCGCGCAAGCCAATACGCCACCTGTTTTGAACAATGGTGCCACAGGTCCCGTAGCGACGGTGGATAAAGATGCCACTATGCATTTGGTGGTCGTAGGTATCAACGCTTATAAAAATCCCAAGATGAGCCTGAACTACGCTTTAGCAGATGCAACGGCGTTTAAGAACGAAGCAGAAAAGGATGCCAAAACCATCACTACCAACCTGAAAACCTATTTTGTTACCGATGCGCAGGCCGATAAAAATGGCATCACCGCCGCCTTTGCCGAAGTGCAGAAGAACGCTAAGCCGCAGGATGTATTTGTGTTTTACTACGC
>NZ_MBTF01000028.1 GCF_002013915.1 Mucilaginibacter pedocola | reverse complement strand
TATGTACAATGGATATATGCCGATACGGTAACAACCACCAATTACGACCTGGAGGGCAATAATCCTGTGAGTAATTACCAGGTGAACATCTACGGCAACCCCGCCCACATGCAGGTCACCGAGCAAAAAACGGGGGGGAGCGATGGTATTGTACAGCGCGTGTTATCAAAATACCCGCACGAAATGGTTGCCGATGGCGCAGGGGCACCTTACCCGGCTATGATTGCCGCCAACCTGGTAGAAAAAAAGATAGAGGACGATTATTATAAGGACTTAACTTTCCTGCAAGCGGTAAAAACCGATTATGGCGATTGGGGGAACCAGGTATTTGAACCTGCGGGCATACAAACCAAAGCTGCCGGGGGCAACTGGGACCCACGCATTGTGTTCTATGGCTATACCACCAGCGGTGGCCTGCAAAGCCAATCGAAATACCTTGGGCCTAAAAGTAGTTACCTGTGGGGTTACGACGGCTTGCTGCCTGTTGCCGAAGCAAAAAATGCTGCTTACAATGAAATTTTCTATGACGGCTTCGAGTCTAATACTTTGGTGCCAACGTCCGAGGCCCACACGGGCACCCGCGCTAAGTCTGGGGAACATACGGTCAATTTTAGCCCGCCGGCAGGTAAGAGCTATTTTATCAGCTGGTACGAATTGGTAGCCGGTAAATGGGTTTACAAGAAGGAAGCCTACACAGGTAGTAAAACTTTTGATGCAG
The DNA here is from genome assembly GCF_002013915.1 of Mucilaginibacter pedocola. Taxonomy (GTDB): domain Bacteria; phylum Bacteroidota; class Bacteroidia; order Sphingobacteriales; family Sphingobacteriaceae; genus Mucilaginibacter; species Mucilaginibacter pedocola. Next base: position 3,432 of record NZ_MBTF01000028.1, on the reverse strand, counting down.
TAAGTGGTGTTTACCGCGATGATATTTGCATTTATCCCACCGATGCACTGATGAGCTTCTACACCTTCGACCCCGCCGTAGGGGTAACGGCCGTAACCGACGTAAAAGGCGAAACCGGTTTTTTTGAATACGATAATTTTCAGCGACTCAATAATGTCCGCGACCAATGGCTCAACATTGTTAAAAACTACCAATACAATATCAGTACACCCGCGCCAACCAACGTGTATTATAACGAACTACAAAGCCAGGCCTTTACCAAAAATTGCACGGTAGGCATTGGCAGCACGGTAAATTACCAGGTGTATGCCGGTACTTACAGCTCTGTTATCAGCCTGCAGGATGCCAATAACCAGGCCCTTGCTGATATTGCCGCTAACGGCCAGGACTACGCCAACAGCAAAGGGGAATGCGCAACCGGTAACCGGCCAATCACTTTCGTTAATTCCACCTACCCGCCAACGGGTACTAAAACATCGGGTATTACGAGTATCAAATTAAAAAATGCGGCGGGTACAGTATTGTTCACTTACACGCAAAGCCAGGTAAATGCCGGCATAGAGCCGCCGGTGGGTACTTATAATATCGAAATAGAAACCTTCGGTTCGGCTTATAACCAGAGCACGCAACAGGGGTGGACACAGTTGTCCCTGTCTAATCAAAATTATTCGGCATACTATACTGTGCTAAGGTCGGGAAGTACAAACATCTACACATTTCCTAATATCGACCTCAACTTAGGAACAGCCTGGTCACTAACCATGTATAGCAGAGCCACCGAATAAAACCAACCACCTAACCTGTCAATTTCATATGCAATTCAGAAAAATATACCATTTTACCGCGCCGCTGATGCTGCTTTTCGGGGGCACGGCTTATGGCCAATCGATAGACCAGAACTATGTGCGGGAGCGCATACCGCGCAGGCCAATAGCTACTGTTACCCAGCTCAATACGCTGTCCGGCAATAAAGATTCGGTAATGACTACCATCAGCTATACTGACGGCTTGGGCCGCCCACTGCAAACCGTACAGCGGCAGGCCTCGCCGGGCGGGAAGGATATTGTGCAGGCTTTCTCTTATGACGAATTGGGGCGCGAACGCAACCGCTACCTGCCCTTTGCCTTAACAACAACTACCGGGTACGGTGCTTACGTAGCTAATGCCCATTCGGTTGGCGTTTATAATTTTTATAACCCCTCGCCGGTACCTTCGCCTGTTCAAAGCCAGCAGGGCAACGGTATCGTTCGTACCCCCAAACCGCTATCCGTAACCGGCTTCGAGGCATCGCCGCTAAACCGTGTTGTAGAGCAGGGCGCCCCCGGGGAGGCCTGGCAATTGCCTGATGCCGGCAGCCCCAACAGCCCATGGCATACGGTGAAAACGGATTATTCTGCCAACGACCAAAGCACTTTTACCTCTGCTATATCGCCCAATAACAAAGGCAGCCACCTGGTATCGAGGTACAAGGCTGAGATACTGGCAAACGGTACCAGGCAACTCAGCCTTCCCGGTACCTATGGCACGGGGCAACTAAGTATCACTATCAGCAAAGATGAAAACTGGAAGCCCGCCGAAGGCTGCGTAGGCATTGTGGAGGAATATAAAGACAAGAACGGCCATGTGGTATTAAAACGCCTTTATAACAAAATAAAAGACGGCTTTAATATAGATGTGGCAGAAATGCTGAGTACCTATTATGTGTACGACGATTTAGGCAACCTGGCCTTTGTGTTACCACCCAAAGCCAACCCCGATGCCGGCATGCCCACCCAGGCTATTTTAGATGACCTCTGCTACCAGTACCGCTATGATGCCCGCAACCGCTTGACGCAAAAAAAGCTGCCGGGCAAAGGCTGGGAGTTTTTTGTTTATAACAAGCTGGACCAGGTGGTAATGACGCAGGATGCCAACCAGCGCAATAAAACCCCACAGGAGTGGTTGTTTACCAAGTATGATGTGCAGGGCCGGGTAGTAATAACAGGCATATACCCACACCCCAACAGCAGTGGGGATAGCAATATCAGCACGCCATCAACGGCGGTGCTTACCTGGTTGCAAGACTATAGCGATCAGCAAACTAATTTATGGGAAAGCCGGACTACGGCCAATACAACCCCGGGCTATACCAACGTGGCTACACCGCAGGGCGTGGTATCGGCCTACCTGTCTATTAACTATTACGATGATTATAATATAGCCGCCAAGCCTGCTAACTATGCAGCGCCCGCCGGTGCCAGCAGCCGCACACAGGGGCTTCTCACCTGTACACGCACCGGTATCTTAGGCTCGGCCACCCGTATGTTGTGGTCTTTTACCTATTACGATGACGACGGGCATGCCATTAAAACCTACGAACAGCATAACCTGGGCGGCAATACGCCCAATTACAACAATTACGATGCGGTAACCACCACCTATAATTTTAATGATGCGGTAACCAGCACCACCCGGGAGCATTTTACCATCTCCAATGCCGGCTTCCCCCAACTTACGGTGGCCAATACGTATTTGTACGATCATATGGGACGTAAGCTGAGCAACTGGCAGCAGATGAAGTACAGGACGATGGCCGCAGATACCAAAACCCTGTTATCGAAAATAGAATATAACGAAATAGGGCAGGTTAGGATAAAGCACATCGGCAGTACCGACAGTACCAATTATTTGCAAAACGTTACCCACACCTATAACGAAAGGGGCTGGCTGCGCGGGGCCACCACTAACGATAATTTGTATAACCTCGATCTGCGTTACAATGCACCGGATAACGGCATAGGCCCGCAATACAACGGCAATATTGCCCAAATGGAATACTTTGGGAAAAATGGACTTAACAGGGGTTTCCGCTACAGCTACGATGCTCTGAACAGGCTGTTGAAGGCGCAATCCAACTCGGGGCTGATGGACGAAACCCTTAGTTACGACAAGGGCGGAAATATTACCAAATTAAACCGTACCGGGCAGCCTTACGGCGAATTAAGTTACTATTACAATAACAGCAACCAAACCAATCAACTGGCCACGGTGTTGGGTGCCGGCTTTACCACCCGCGGCTATTCTTACGATGCCAATGGCAACTCCAAAACGAATGGGGAGGGCAAGTTTATCAGTTACAACGTGCTCAACCTGCCCTCCACGGTTACGCAGGGCGGCTCCACGTTAGCCAGTTATACGTATGCCGCTAATGGTGAAAAACTCAGGAATGTAAGCGCTGCCGATGGTACATGGGATTATATTGGCGGGATAATTTACCAAAATGGTGCCATTAAATTTATACAAACCGAAGAAGGGCGCGCCATGCCTAATGGCACAGGCCTGTACAAATACCAGTACGACCTGAAAGACCACCTGGGCAACACCCGCTCAACCTTCCAGGAATCTGCAGGCATTGCAGACGTAATACAGGAAGACGATTACTACGCCTTTGGC
>NZ_MBTF01000027.1 GCF_002013915.1 Mucilaginibacter pedocola | reverse complement strand
GCCAAAGGCGTAGTAATCGTCTTCCTGTATTACGTCTGCAATGCCTGCAGATTCCTGGAAGGTTGAGCGGGTGTTGCCCAGGTGGTCTTTCAGGTCGTACTGGTATTTGTACAGGCCTGTGCCATTAGGCATGGCGCGCCCTTCTTCGGTTTGTATAAATTTAATGGCACCATTTTGGTAAATTATCCCGCCAATATAATCCCATGTACCATCGGCAGCGCTTACATTCCTGAGTTTTTCACCATTAGCGGCATACGTATAACTGGCTAACGTGGAGCCGCCCTGCGTAACCGTGGAGGGCAGGTTGAGCACGTTGTAACTGATAAACTTGCCCTCCCCATTCGTTTTGGAGTTGCCATTGGCATCGTAAGAATAGCCGCGGGTGGTAAAGCCGGCACCCAACACCGTGGCCAGTTGATTGGTTTGGTTGCTGTTATTGTAATAGTAACTTAATTCGCCGTAAGGCTGCCCGGTACGGTTTAATTTGGTAATATTTCCGCCCTTGTCGTAACTAAGGGTTTCGTCCATCAGCCCCGAGTTGGATTGCGCCTTCAACAGCCTGTTCAGAGCATCGTAGCTGTAGCGGAAACCCCTGTTAAGTCCATTTTTCCCAAAGTATTCCATTTGGGCAATATTGCCGTTGTATTGCGGGCCTATGCCGTTATCCGGTGCATTGTAACGCAGATCGAGGTTATACAAATTATCGTTAGTGGTGGCCCCGCGCAGCCAGCCCCTTTCGTTATAGGTGTGGGTAACGTTTTGCAAATAATTGGTACTGTCGGTACTGCCGATGTGCTTTATCCTAACCTGCCCTATTTCGTTATATTCTATTTTCGATAACAGGGTTTTGGTATCTGCGGCCATCGTCCTGTACTTCATCTGCTGCCAGTTGCTCAGCTTACGTCCCATATGATCGTACAAATACGTATTGGCCACCGTAAGTTGGGGGAAGCCGGCATTGGAGATGGTAAAATGCTCCCGGGTGGTGCTGGTTACCGCATCATTAAAATTATAGGTGGTGGTTACCGCATCGTAATTGTTGTAATTGGGCGTATTGCCGCCCAGGTTATGCTGTTCGTAGGTTTTAATGGCATGCCCGTCGTCATCGTAATAGGTAAAAGACCACAACATACGGGTGGCCGAGCCTAAGATACCGGTGCGTGTACAGGTGAGAAGCCCCTGTGTGCGGCTGCTGGCACCGGCGGGCGCTGCATAGTTAGCAGGCTTGGCGGCTATATTATAATCATCGTAATAGTTAATAGACAGGTAGGCCGATACCACGCCCTGCGGTGTAGCCACGTTGGTATAGCCCGGGGTTGTATTGGCCGTAGTCCGGCTTTCCCATAAATTAGTTTGCTGATCGCTATAGTCTTGCAACCAGGTAAGCACCGCCGTTGATGGCGTGCTGATATTGCTATCCCCACTGCTGTTGGGGTGTGGGTATATGCCTGTTATTACTACCCGGCCCTGCACATCATACTTGGTAAACAACCACTCCTGTGGGGTTTTATTGCGCTGGTTGGCATCCTGCGTCATTACCACCTGGTCCAGCTTGTTATAAACAAAAAACTCCCAGCCTTTGCCCGGCAGCTTTTTTTGCGTCAAGCGGTTGCGGGCATCATAGCGGTACTGGTAGCAGAGGTCATCTAAAATAGCCTGGGTGGGCATGCCGGCATCGGGGTTGGCTTTGGGTGGTAACACAAAGGCCAGGTTGCCTAAATCGTCGTACACATAATAGGTACTCAGCATTTCTGCCACATCTATATTAAAGCCGTCTTTTATTTTGTTATAAAGGCGTTTTAATACCACATGGCCGTTCTTGTCTTTATATTCCTCCACAATGCCTACGCAGCCTTCGGCGGGCTTCCAGTTTTCATCTTTGCTGATAGTGATACTTAGTTGCCCCGTGCCATAGGTACCGGGAAGGCTGAGTTGCCTGGTACCGTTTGCCAGTATCTCAGCCTTGTACCTCGATACCAGGTGGCTGCCTTTGTTATTGGGCGATATAGCAGAGGTAAAAGTGCTTTGGTCGTTGGCAGAATAATCCGTTTTCACCGTATGCCATGGGCTGTTGGGGCTGCCGGCATCAGGCAATTGCCAGGCCTCCCCGGGGGCGCCCTGCTCTACAACACGGTTTAGCGGCGATGCCTCGAAGCCGGTTACGGATAGCGGTTTGGGGGTACGAACGATACCGTTGCCCTGCTGGCTTTGAACAGGCGAAGGTACCGGCGAGGGGTTATAAAAATTATAAACGCCAACCGAATGGGCATTAGCTACGTAAGCACCGTACCCGGTAGTTGTTGTTAAGGCAAAGGGCAGGTAGCGGTTGCGTTCGCGCCCCAATTCGTCATAAGAGAAAGCCTGCACAATATCCTTCCCGCCCGGCGAGGCCTGCCGCTGTACGGTTTGCAGTGGGCGGCCCAAGCCGTCAGTATAGCTGATGGTAGTCATTACCGAATCTTTATTGGGGGTGAGTGCGTTCAGTTTGGTAACTGTGGTGATGGGCCTGCGCGGTATACGCTCAAATACGTAATTCTGTTCTAAAGTTTGGCCGTAAGCAAAACTGCAAGGCAACAAGGCCAATAGTGCTGCTAAACTGTAAATATTCTTCAATTTCATATTGATTGATAGGGTTAGGTAGTTGATTTTAGTCTAAGCCCGAGCCGGACATGATGATGGACCATGACGTGCCTGCAGCCAGGTTGATATTAGGGAAAGTATAAGTTGTAGAACTGCCCGACCGTGTCAATGAATAACTTGCTGAATAATTTTGGTTAACCAGTTCCAGCGTCGTCCAACCCAGTTGTGTACTTGGGTTATATGCCGAACCAAAGGTTTCTATTTCGATATTGTAGGTACCCACCGGCGGGGCTATACCCGCGTTTACCTGGCTTTGCGTGTACGTAAACAATACCGTTCCTGCCGCATTTTTTAATTTGATACCGTTAATACCCGATGTTTTGGTGCCCGTTGGCGGGTAGGTATTATTAACGAAAGCGATTGGCCGGTTACCTGTTGCGCATTCCCCTTTGCTGTTGGCGTAGTCCTGGCCGTTAGCGGCAATGTCAGCCAGCGCCTGGTTATTGGCATCCTGCAGGCTGATAACAGAGCTGTAAGTACCGGCATACACCTGGTAAGTTACCGTACTGCCAACGCCTGCTGTGCAACTTTTGGTGAAGGACTGGCTTTGCAAGCCATTGTAATACACGTTGGTTGGCGCGCTAATATTAAAATTATATTGATAGTTTTTAACAATGTTGCGCCATTGGTCACGTACGTTGCTCAACCGTTGTAACTTATCATATTCAAAAAAGCTGGTTTCGCCTTTTACGTCGGTTATGGCTGTTACGCCCACCGCGGGGTCGAAGGTGTAAAAACTCATCAGTGCATCGGTGGGATAAATGCAAATATCATCGCGGTAAACACCACTTACTGCATCAAAAGTTTTACTACCTGTGTAGGCTTCCTTCTTGTAAACCCATTTACCGGCTACCAATTCGTACCAGCTGATAAAATAGCTCTTACCTGCCGGCGGGCTAAAATTGACCGTATGTTCCCCAGACTTAGCGCGGGTGCCCGTGTGGGCCTCGGACGTTGGCACCAAAGTATTAGACTCGAAGCCGTCATAGAAAATTTCATTGTAAGCAGCATTTTTTGCTTCGGCAACAGGCAGCAAGCCGTCGTAACCCCACAGGTAACTACTTTTAGGCCCAAGGTATTTCGATTGGCTTTGCAGGCCACCGCTGGTGGTATAGCCATAGAACACAATGCGTGGGTCCCAGTTGCCCCCGGCAGCTTTGGTTTGTATGCCCGCAGGTTCAAATACCTGGTTCCCCCAATCGCCATAATCGGTTTTTACCGCTTGCAGGAAAGTTAAGTCCTTATAATAATCGTCCTCTATCTTTTTTTCTACCAGGTTGGCGGCAATCATAGCCGGGTAAGGTGCCCCTGCGCCATCGGCAACCATTTCGTGCGGGTATTTTGATAACACGCGCTGTACAATACCATCGCTCCCCCCCGTTTTTTGCTCGGTGACCTGCATGTGGGCGGGGTTGCCGTAGATGTTCACCTGGTAATTACTCACAGGATTATTGCCCTCCAGGTCGTAATTGGTGGTTGTTACCGTATCGGCATATATCCATTGTACATA
>NZ_MBTF01000026.1 GCF_002013915.1 Mucilaginibacter pedocola | reverse complement strand
AACACATTATACAATGGAGAGTTTGATCCTGGCTCAGGATGAACGCTAGCGGCAGGCCTAATACATGCAAGTCGGACGGGATTTGGGAGCTTGCTCCTGATGAGAGTGGCGCACGGGTGCGTAACACGTATGTAACCTACCTTAACCAGGGGGATAGCCTCTCGAAAGAGAGATTAAGACCGCATAATATTATCGAATAGCATTGTTTGATAATCAAATATTTATAGGGTTAAGATGGGCATGCGGAACATTAGCTAGTTGGTAAGGTAATGGCTTACCAAGGCTACGATGTTTAGGGGATCTGAGAGGATGGCCCCCCACACTGGTACTGAGACACGGACCAGACTCCTACGGGAGGCAGCAGTAAGGAATATTGGTCAATGGGCGGAAGCCTGAACCAGCCATGCCGCGTGCAGGAAGACGGCCCTATGGGTTGTAAACTGCTTTTGTACCGGAATAAACCTTTGGTCGTGACCGAAGCTGAATGTACGGTAAGAATAAGGATCGGCTAACTCCGTGCCAGCAGCCGCGGTAATACGGAGGATCCGAGCGTTATCCGGATTTATTGGGTTTAAAGGGTGCGTAGGCGGCCTATTAAGTCAGGGGTGAAAGACGGTAGCTTAACTATCGCAGTGCCTTTGATACTGATGGGCTTGAATGTAGTTGAGGTAGGCGGAATGTGGCAAGTAGCGGTGAAATGCATAGATATGCCACAGAACACCAATTGCGAAGGCAGCTTACTAAGCTAAGATTGACGCTGAGGCACGAAAGCGTGGGGATCAAACAGGATTAGATACCCTGGTAGTCCACGCCCTAAACGATGAATACTCGATGTTGGCGATATACGGCCAGCGTCTAAGCGAAAGCGTTAAGTATTCCACCTGGGGAGTACGCCCGCAAGGGTGAAACTCAAAGGAATTGACGGGGGCCCGCACAAGCGGAGGAGCATGTGGTTTAATTCGATGATACGCGAGGAACCTTACCCGGGCTTGAAAGTTAGCGAATGGAGCAGAGACGCTCCAGTCCTTCGGGACGCGAAACTAGGTGCTGCATGGCTGTCGTCAGCTCGTGCCGTGAGGTGTTGGGTTAAGTCCCGCAACGAGCGCAACCCCTATGTTTAGTTGCCAGCATGTAATGATGGGGACTCTAAACAGACTGCCTATGCAAATAGAGAGGAAGGAGGGGACGACGTCAAGTCATCATGGCCCTTACGTCCGGGGCTACACACGTGCTACAATGGGCAGTACAGAGGGCAGCTACCTGGCAACAGGATGCCAATCTCATAAAGCTGTTCACAGTTCGGATCGGGGTCTGCAACTCGACCCCGTGAAGTTGGATTCGCTAGTAATCGCGTATCAGCAATGACGCGGTGAATACGTTCCCGGGCCTTGTACACACCGCCCGTCAAGCCATGGAAGCTGGGGGTGCCTGAAGCCGGTAACCGCAAGGAGCCGTCTAGGGTAAAACCGGTAACTGGGGCTAAGTCGTAACAAGGTAGCCGTACCGGAAGGTGTGGCTGGAATACCTCCTTTCTGGAGCATTATCTAATACCATCCTATTATAACATGTTACCTACATGATCCATTCCTTAATTTTTATACTATATAATAGTATAGGAGTTCTGCCATTTAGGGGTAGGATAAATTTATCAACGGTTCGAATCCGTTATTCTCCACGCTTTTCAGTAGGCAGTATACAGTTAACAGTAAGCAGTTTTATGCTGCACACTGCGAACCGGGAACTGCAAACTGAAGAAACGTTCTTTGACATATTGGAAGAAGTAAAATTGAAGAGAAAACAACAGTAGAGGGCTGTTGCAGGCTCAGATTGTTAGCAATGACATGAAGACGGCAACACGAATCAAAAAGCATACAGTGCTGAGCAAAAGCAGCACAAGTATAGAAGAAAGTAAATAAGGGTACACGGGGGATGCCTTGGCTCTCAGAGGCGATGAAGGACGTGATAAGCTGCGATAAGCCCCGGGGATTAGCAAATATGATTTAATCCGGGGATTTCCGAATGGGGCAACCTAACTATTTGAAGAATAGTTGCAATAGCGCAAACCTGCTGAACTGAAACATCTAAGTAAGCAGAGGAAGAGAAAATAATAATGATTTCCAGAGTAGTGGCGAGCGAAATGGAAGAAGCCCAAACCATATATGTTACGGCATATATGGGGTTGTAGGGCCACAACATGACTACTAAAATGAACCGGAACGGGGTGGGAAACCCGGCCATAGAGCATGAGAGCTGCGTACGGGTAAGTAATAGTAAGATAGTGGTACCCTGAGTACCGCGAGGTCGGAGACGCCTTGTGGGAATCTGCCGGCACCATCCGGTAAGGCTAAATACTCCTGAGAGACCGATAGTGGACCAGTACCGTGAGGGAAAGGTGAAAAGAACCCCGAACAGGGGAGTGAAATAGAACCTGAAACCGTGTACTTACAAGCGGTCGGAGCACTGTAAAGTGTGACGGCGTGCCTTTTGCATAATGAGCCTACGAGTTACTCTTCTCTGGCAAGGTTAAGTGCTTCAGGCACGGATCCGAAGCGAAAGCGAGTCTGAATAGGGCGTATAGTCAGAGGAGGTAGACGCGAAACCTTGTGATCTACCCATGGGCAGGTTGAAGGTGCCGTAACAGGTACTGGAGGACCGAACCGATAAACGTTGAAAAGTTTCCGGATGACTTGTGGGTAGGGGTGAAAGGCTAATCAAACTGGGAAATAGCTCGTACTCCCCGAAATGTTTTTAGGAACAGCGTGATGGTAAAGTTATATAGAGGTAGAGCTACTGATTGGGTGCGGGGGAGTCAAATCCTACCAAATCCAGACAAACTCCGAATGCTATATAATATACATTGCAGTGAGGCTATGGGTGCTAAGGTCCATGGCCGAGAGGGAAAGAACCCAGACCATCAGCTAAGGTCCCCAAATTAACGCTAAGTTGAACTAACGAGGTCCGGCTGCACAGACAGCTAGGATGTTGGCTTGGAAGCAGCCATTCATTTAAAGAGTGCGTAACAGCTCACTAGTCGAGCGGCCGGGCATGGATAATAAACGGGCATTAAGCGTTATACCGAAGCTATGGATTACAATTAATTGTACTGGTAGGGGAGCATTCTAATTGCCGGAGAAGCAGGAAGGACAACTGACTGTGGAGGAATTAGAAAAGCAAATGTAGGCATAAGTAACGATAAGGCGGGAGAGAAACCCGCCCACCGAAAGACTAAGGTTTCCTGATCAACGCTAATCGGATCAGGGTTAGTCGGGGCCTAAGGTGAAGCCGAAGGGCGTAGCCGATGGACAACTGGTTAATATTCCAGTACTTTTTATAATTGCGACGCAGTGACGGAGTAGTGAAACTGGCGCGTGCTGACGGAATAGCACGTTAAAGGCTGTAGGTATAGGTTTGGTAGTTAAGTACGCCAGATTTGCTGAACGCTGATAGTACACCGAGCCTTCGGGTAAGGTGATAGCCCAGGTAACCAGGCTTCCAAGAAAACCTGCTAAGCTTCAGATTATAAAAACCCGTACCGTAAACCGACACAGGTAGTCGAGGAGAGGATCCTAAGGTGCTCGAGTGAATCATGGCTAAGGAACTCGGCAAAATGGCCCTGTAACTTCGGGAGAAGGGGCGCTGGTAGCAATATCAGCCGCAGTGAAAAGGCCCAGGCGACTGTTTAACAAAAACACATGGCTATGCAAAATCGAAAGATGACGTATATGGCCTGACACCTGCCCGGTGCCGGAAGGTTAAGAGGGGATGTTAGTCGCAAGGCGAAGCATTGAATCGAAGCCCCGGTAAACGGCGGCCGTAACTATAACGGTCCTAAGGTAGCGAAATTCCTTGTCGGGTAAGTTCCGACCTGCACGAATGGTGTAACGATCTGGGCGCTGTCTCAGCCATGAGCTCGGTGAAATTGTGGTATCGGTGAAGACGCCGGTTACCCGCAACGGGACGGAAAGACCCCATGCACCTTCACTACAACTTAACATTGATATCGGATACAGGATGTGTAGGATAGGTGGGAGGCTGTGATCTGGATTCGCTAGGATTCAGTTAGCCAACGTTGAAATACCACCCTTTCTGTATTTGGTGTCTAACTCTGCAAAGCGGAGGACATTGTTTGGCGGGTAGTTTGACTGGGGTGGTCGCCTCCAAAAAGGTAACGGAGGCTTTCAAAGGTAAGCTCAGTACGCTTGGTAACCGTACGCGGAGTGCAATAGCATAAGCTTGCTTGACAGTGAGGCAGACAAGCCGAGCTGGGTCGAAAGACGGATATAGTGATCCGGTGGTTCTGCATGGAAGGGCCATCGCTCAAAGGATAAAAGGTACGCTGGGGATAACAGGCTGATCTCCCCCAAGAGCTCATATCGACGGGGAGGTTTGGCACCTCGATGTCGGCTCGTCACATCCTGGGGCTGGAGAAGGTCCCAAGGGTTGAGCTGTTCGCTCATTAAAGTGGCACGCGAGCTGGGTTCAGAACGTCGCGAGACAGTTCGGTCCCTATCTGTTGTGGGCGTTGGAAGTTTGAGTGGGGCTGACCTTAGTACGAGAGGACCGGGTTGGACTAACCTCTGGTGAATCTGTTATGCCGCCAGGTGTACTGCAGAGTAGCTACGTTGGGAATAGATAAGCGCTGAAAGCATCTAAGTGCGAAACTAGCCACAAGATGAGACTTCCATTGAGGATCGTAGCAGACTACTACGTTGATAGGTTACAGGTCTAAAGATGGCGACATCAAAGCCGAGTAATACTAATAATCCGAAGCTTTCTCATAGCAGGTAAATAGGGTGGCGGCTCTGCCGCTGCCCGAACACAAAGCTGTTGTTTTCTCTCGAAATTACTTCTTTCAATAATATGTCAAGTTATAGTGAATGGAGAATACTTGATTGAGTGGGTAGTTATTGAACTCTACAACCACTCACCGCTTAACCCCTCACTACTAACTAAAAATATTCAGGTGCCTATATCGGCGGTGTCCACCTCTTCCCATTCCGAACAGAGAAGTTAAGCCCGCCAGAGCCGATGGTACTGCAGTAAAATGTGGGAGAGTAGGTCGGTGCCAACCTTTAAACAAGCCTT
>NZ_MBTF01000025.1 GCF_002013915.1 Mucilaginibacter pedocola | reverse complement strand
AAGGCTTGTTTAAAGGTTGGCACCGACCTACTCTCCCACATTTTACTGCAGTACCATCGGCTCTGGCGGGCTTAACTTCTCTGTTCGGAATGGGAAGAGGTGGACACCGCCGATATAGGCACCTGAATATTTTTAGTTAGTAGTGAGGGGTTAAGCGGTGAGTGGTTGTAGAGTTCAATAACTACCCACTCAATCAAGTATTCTCCATTCACTATAACTTGACATATTATTGAAAGAAGTAATTTCGAGAGAAAACAACAGCTTTGTGTTCGGGCAGCGGCAGAGCCGCCACCCTATTTACCTGCTATGAGAAAGCTTCGGATTATTAGTATTACTCGGCTTTGATGTCGCCATCTTTAGACCTGTAACCTATCAACGTAGTAGTCTGCTACGATCCTCAATGGAAGTCTCATCTTGTGGCTAGTTTCGCACTTAGATGCTTTCAGCGCTTATCTATTCCCAACGTAGCTACTCTGCAGTACACCTGGCGGCATAACAGATTCACCAGAGGTTAGTCCAACCCGGTCCTCTCGTACTAAGGTCAGCCCCACTCAAACTTCCAACGCCCACAACAGATAGGGACCGAACTGTCTCGCGACGTTCTGAACCCAGCTCGCGTGCCACTTTAATGAGCGAACAGCTCAACCCTTGGGACCTTCTCCAGCCCCAGGATGTGACGAGCCGACATCGAGGTGCCAAACCTCCCCGTCGATATGAGCTCTTGGGGGAGATCAGCCTGTTATCCCCAGCGTACCTTTTATCCTTTGAGCGATGGCCCTTCCATGCAGAACCACCGGATCACTATATCCGTCTTTCGACCCAGCTCGGCTTGTCTGCCTCACTGTCAAGCAAGCTTATGCTATTGCACTCCGCGTACGGTTACCAAGCGTACTGAGCTTACCTTTGAAAGCCTCCGTTACCTTTTTGGAGGCGACCACCCCAGTCAAACTACCCGCCAAACAATGTCCTCCGCTTTGCAGAGTTAGACACCAAATACAGAAAGGGTGGTATTTCAACGTTGGCTAACTGAATCCTAGCGAATCCAGATCACAGCCTCCCACCTATCCTACACATCCTGTATCCGATATCAATGTTAAGTTGTAGTGAAGGTGCATGGGGTCTTTCCGTCCCGTTGCGGGTAACCGGCGTCTTCACCGATACCACAATTTCACCGAGCTCATGGCTGAGACAGCGCCCAGATCGTTACACCATTCGTGCAGGTCGGAACTTACCCGACAAGGAATTTCGCTACCTTAGGACCGTTATAGTTACGGCCGCCGTTTACCGGGGCTTCGATTCAATGCTTCGCCTTGCGACTAACATCCCCTCTTAACCTTCCGGCACCGGGCAGGTGTCAGGCCATATACGTCATCTTTCGATTTTGCATAGCCATGTGTTTTTGTTAAACAGTCGCCTGGGCCTTTTCACTGCGGCTGATATTGCTACCAGCGCCCCTTCTCCCGAAGTTACAGGGCCATTTTGCCGAGTTCCTTAGCCATGATTCACTCGAGCACCTTAGGATCCTCTCCTCGACTACCTGTGTCGGTTTACGGTACGGGTTTTTATAATCTGAAGCTTAGCAGGTTTTCTTGGAAGCCTGGTTACCTGGGCTATCACCTTACCCGAAGGCTCGGTGTACTATCAGCGTTCAGCAAATCTGGCGTACTTAACTACCAAACCTATACCTACAGCCTTTAACGTGCTATTCCGTCAGCACGCGCCAGTTTCACTACTCCGTCACTGCGTCGCAATTATAAAAAGTACTGGAATATTAACCAGTTGTCCATCGGCTACGCCCTTCGGCTTCACCTTAGGCCCCGACTAACCCTGATCCGATTAGCGTTGATCAGGAAACCTTAGTCTTTCGGTGGGCGGGTTTCTCTCCCGCCTTATCGTTACTTATGCCTACATTTGCTTTTCTAATTCCTCCACAGTCAGTTGTCCTTCCTGCTTCTCCGGCAATTAGAATGCTCCCCTACCAGTACAATTAATTGTAATCCATAGCTTCGGTATAACGCTTAATGCCCGTTTATTATCCATGCCCGGCCGCTCGACTAGTGAGCTGTTACGCACTCTTTAAATGAATGGCTGCTTCCAAGCCAACATCCTAGCTGTCTGTGCAGCCGGACCTCGTTAGTTCAACTTAGCGTTAATTTGGGGACCTTAGCTGATGGTCTGGGTTCTTTCCCTCTCGGCCATGGACCTTAGCACCCATAGCCTCACTGCAATGTATATTATATAGCATTCGGAGTTTGTCTGGATTTGGTAGGATTTGACTCCCCCGCACCCAATCAGTAGCTCTACCTCTATATAACTTTACCATCACGCTGTTCCTAAAAACATTTCGGGGAGTACGAGCTATTTCCCAGTTTGATTAGCCTTTCACCCCTACCCACAAGTCATCCGGAAACTTTTCAACGTTTATCGGTTCGGTCCTCCAGTACCTGTTACGGCACCTTCAACCTGCCCATGGGTAGATCACAAGGTTTCGCGTCTACCTCCTCTGACTATACGCCCTATTCAGACTCGCTTTCGCTTCGGATCCGTGCCTGAAGCACTTAACCTTGCCAGAGAAGAGTAACTCGTAGGCTCATTATGCAAAAGGCACGCCGTCACACTTTACAGTGCTCCGACCGCTTGTAAGTACACGGTTTCAGGTTCTATTTCACTCCCCTGTTCGGGGTTCTTTTCACCTTTCCCTCACGGTACTGGTCCACTATCGGTCTCTCAGGAGTATTTAGCCTTACCGGATGGTGCCGGCAGATTCCCACAAGGCGTCTCCGACCTCGCGGTACTCAGGGTACCACTATCTTACTATTACTTACCCGTACGCAGCTCTCATGCTCTATGGCCGGGTTTCCCACCCCGTTCCGGTTCATTTTAGTAGTCATGTTGTGGCCCTACAACCCCATATATGCCGTAACATATATGGTTTGGGCTTCTTCCATTTCGCTCGCCACTACTCTGGAAATCATTATTATTTTCTCTTCCTCTGCTTACTTAGATGTTTCAGTTCAGCAGGTTTGCGCTATTGCAACTATTCTTCAAATAGTTAGGTTGCCCCATTCGGAAATCCCCGGATTAAATCATATTTGCTAATCCCCGGGGCTTATCGCAGCTTATCACGTCCTTCATCGCCTCTGAGAGCCAAGGCATCCCCCGTGTACCCTTATTTACTTTCTTCTATACTTGTGCTGCTTTTGCTCAGCACTGTATGCTTTTTGATTCGTGTTGCCGTCTTCATGTCATTGCTAACAATCTGAGCCTGCAACAGCCCTCTACTGTTGTTTTCTCTTCAATTTTACTTCTTCCAATATGTCAAAGAACGTTTCTTCAGTTTGCAGTTCCCGGTTCGCAGTGTGCAGCATAAAACTGCTTACTGTTAACTGTATACTGCCTACTGAAAAGCGTGGAGAATAACGGATTCGAACCGTTGACCCCCTGCGTGCAAGGCAGGTGCTCTAGCCAGCTGAGCTAATCCCCCTTTCAGATTAAGTCGCAAGCCTTTAGTTATAAGTTCAAAGCCATTTGACTTCTTACTTTCGACTTCTTACTTTTAACTTGCCTTCGTAGTCCCGAGCAGATTTGAACTGCTGACCCCTACATTATCAGTGTAGTGCTCTAACCAAGCTGAGCTACAGGACTGTGTTTATCGTACAATACTGCCACTACATGGCTTCACCACTGATGGCTTCATCTTCCGGGTTGTTTTTTTTTAAGAGTTATTGGGAAAACTATGCAGGCAACAACCGTTTGTTGTTTATGCCTTGTAAAGAAATACTTTTTGCTTAAAGTTGGGGCTTTGCTCCAGAAAGGAGGTATTCCAGCCACACCTTCCGGTACGGCTACCTTGTTACGACTTAGCCCCAGTTACCGGTTTTACCCTAGACGGCTCCTTGCGGTTACCGGCTTCAGGCACCCCCAGCTTCCATGGCTTGACGGGCGGTGTGTACAAGGCCCGGGAACGTATTCACCGCGTCATTGCTGATACGCGATTACTAGCGAATCCAACTTCACGGGGTCGAGTTGCAGACCCCGATCCGAACTGTGAACAGCTTTATGAGATTGGCATCCTGTTGCCAGGTAGCTGCCCTCTGTACTGCCCATTGTAGCACGTGTGTAGCCCCGGACGTAAGGGCCATGATGACTTGACGTCGTCCCCTCCTTCCTCTCTATTTGCATAGGCAGTCTGTTTAGAGTCCCCATCATTACATGCTGGCAACTAAACATAGGGGTTGCGCTCGTTGCGGGACTTAACCCAACACCTCACGGCACGAGCTGACGACAGCCATGCAGCACCTAGTTTCGCGTCCCGAAGGACTGGAGCGTCTCTGCTCCATTCGCTAACTTTCAAGCCCGGGTAAGGTTCCTCGCGTATCATCGAATTAAACCACATGCTCCTCCGCTTGTGCGGGCCCCCGTCAATTCCTTTGAGTTTCACCCTTGCGGGCGTACTCCCCAGGTGGAATACTTAACGCTTTCGCTTAGACGCTGGCCGTATATCGCCAACATCGAGTATTCATCGTTTAGGGCGTGGACTACCAGGGTATCTAATCCTGTTTGATCCCCACGCTTTCGTGCCTCAGCGTCAATCTTAGCTTAGTAAGCTGCCTTCGCAATTGGTGTTCTGTGGCATATCTATGCATTTCACCGCTACTTGCCACATTCCGCCTACCTCAACTACATTCAAGCCCATCAGTATCAAAGGCACTGCGATAGTTAAGCTACCGTCTTTCACCCCTGACTTAATAGGCCGCCTACGCACCCTTTAAACCCAATAAATCCGGATAACGCTCGGATCCTCCGTATTACCGCGGCTGCTGGCACGGAGTTAGCCGATCCTTATTCTTACCGTACATTCAGCTTCGGTCACGACCAAAGGTTTATTCCGGTACAAAAGCAGTTTACAACCCATAGGGCCGTCTTCCTGCACGCGGCATGGCTGGTTCAGGCTTCCGCCCATTGACCAATATTCCTTACTGCTGCCTCCCGTAGGAGTCTGGTCCGTGTCTCAGTACCAGTGTGGGGGGCCATCCTCTCAGATCCCCTAAACATCGTAGCCTTGGTAAGCCATTACCTTACCAACTAGCTAATGTTCCGCATGCCCATCTTAACCCTATAAATATTTGATTATCAAACAATGCTATTCGATAATATTATGCGGTCTTAATCTCTCTTTCGAGAGGCTATCCCCCTGGTTAAGGTAGGTTACATACGTGTTACGCACCCGTGCGCCACTCTCATCAGGAGCAAGCTCCCAAATCCCGTCCGACTTGCATGTATTAGGCCTGCCGCTAGCGTTCATCCTGAGCCAGGATCAAACTCTCCATTGTATAATGTGTT
>NZ_MBTF01000024.1 GCF_002013915.1 Mucilaginibacter pedocola | reverse complement strand
CAATAAAGATTCGGTAATGACTACCATCAGCTATACTGACGGCTTGGGCCGCCCACTGCAAACCGTACAGCGGCAGGCCTCGCCGGGCGGGAAGGATATTGTGCAGGCTTTCTCTTATGACGAATTGGGGCGCGAACGCAACCGCTACCTGCCCTTTGCCTTAACAACAACTACCGGGTACGGTGCTTACGTAGCTAATGCCCATTCGGTTGGCGTTTATAATTTTTATAACCCCTCGCCGGTACCTTCGCCTGTTCAAAGCCAGCAGGGCAACGGTATCGTTCGTACCCCCAAACCGCTATCCGTAACCGGCTTCGAGGCATCGCCGCTAAACCGTGTTGTAGAGCAGGGCGCCCCCGGGGAGGCCTGGCAATTGCCTGATGCCGGCAGCCCCAACAGCCCATGGCATACGGTGAAAACGGATTATTCTGCCAACGACCAAAGCACTTTTACCTCTGCTATATCGCCCAATAACAAAGGCAGCCACCTGGTATCGAGGTACAAGGCTGAGATACTGGCAAACGGTACCAGGCAACTCAGCCTTCCCGGTACCTATGGCACGGGGCAACTAAGTATCACTATCAGCAAAGATGAAAACTGGAAGCCCGCCGAAGGCTGCGTAGGCATTGTGGAGGAATATAAAGACAAGAACGGCCATGTGGTATTAAAACGCCTTTATAACAAAATAAAAGACGGCTTTAATATAGATGTGGCAGAAATGCTGAGTACCTATTATGTGTACGACGATTTAGGCAACCTGGCCTTTGTGTTACCACCCAAAGCCAACCCCGATGCCGGCATGCCCACCCAGGCTATTTTAGATGACCTCTGCTACCAGTACCGCTATGATGCCCGCAACCGCTTGACGCAAAAAAAGCTGCCGGGCAAAGGCTGGGAGTTTTTTGTTTATAACAAGCTGGACCAGGTGGTAATGACGCAGGATGCCAACCAGCGCAATAAAACCCCACAGGAGTGGTTGTTTACCAAGTATGATGTGCAGGGCCGGGTAGTAATAACAGGCATATACCCACACCCCAACAGCAGTGGGGATAGCAATATCAGCACGCCATCAACGGCGGTGCTTACCTGGTTGCAAGACTATAGCGATCAGCAAACTAATTTATGGGAAAGCCGGACTACGGCCAATACAACCCCGGGCTATACCAACGTGGCTACACCGCAGGGCGTGGTATCGGCCTACCTGTCTATTAACTATTACGATGATTATAATATAGCCGCCAAGCCTGCTAACTATGCAGCGCCCGCCGGTGCCAGCAGCCGCACACAGGGGCTTCTCACCTGTACACGCACCGGTATCTTAGGCTCGGCCACCCGTATGTTGTGGTCTTTTACCTATTACGATGACGACGGGCATGCCATTAAAACCTACGAACAGCATAACCTGGGCGGCAATACGCCCAATTACAACAATTACGATGCGGTAACCACCACCTATAATTTTAATGATGCGGTAACCAGCACCACCCGGGAGCATTTTACCATCTCCAATGCCGGCTTCCCCCAACTTACGGTGGCCAATACGTATTTGTACGATCATATGGGACGTAAGCTGAGCAACTGGCAGCAGATGAAGTACAGGACGATGGCCGCAGATACCAAAACCCTGTTATCGAAAATAGAATATAACGAAATAGGGCAGGTTAGGATAAAGCACATCGGCAGTACCGACAGTACCAATTATTTGCAAAACGTTACCCACACCTATAACGAAAGGGGCTGGCTGCGCGGGGCCACCACTAACGATAATTTGTATAACCTCGATCTGCGTTACAATGCACCGGATAACGGCATAGGCCCGCAATACAACGGCAATATTGCCCAAATGGAATACTTTGGGAAAAATGGACTTAACAGGGGTTTCCGCTACAGCTACGATGCTCTGAACAGGCTGTTGAAGGCGCAATCCAACTCGGGGCTGATGGACGAAACCCTTAGTTACGACAAGGGCGGAAATATTACCAAATTAAACCGTACCGGGCAGCCTTACGGCGAATTAAGTTACTATTACAATAACAGCAACCAAACCAATCAACTGGCCACGGTGTTGGGTGCCGGCTTTACCACCCGCGGCTATTCTTACGATGCCAATGGCAACTCCAAAACGAATGGGGAGGGCAAGTTTATCAGTTACAACGTGCTCAACCTGCCCTCCACGGTTACGCAGGGCGGCTCCACGTTAGCCAGTTATACGTATGCCGCTAATGGTGAAAAACTCAGGAATGTAAGCGCTGCCGATGGTACATGGGATTATATTGGCGGGATAATTTACCAAAATGGTGCCATTAAATTTATACAAACCGAAGAAGGGCGCGCCATGCCTAATGGCACAGGCCTGTACAAATACCAGTACGACCTGAAAGACCACCTGGGCAACACCCGCTCAACCTTCCAGGAATCTGCAGGCATTGCAGACGTAATACAGGAAGACGATTACTACGCCTTTGGCTTAAGAAACGGTATTCATGATAACTCCAGCGATAATCGTTACCTTTATAATGGCAAAGAATTACAAGCCGACCTCCAAAACCAATACGATTACGGGGCAAGGTTTTATGACCCTGTGATAGGAAGGTTTGTTGTCGTTGATGCATTCAGCGAGAAAAATTATGCTATAAACCATTATAATTATGCCGCCAATAATCCCATAGCTCTTATCGACGTTAATGGGGACAGTGTAAGTGTTGCCGAAAAATATAGGAACTACATGAATGGGGTATTGAAAGCCGCGTTTGGCTCAAAAGCAGATAATTTCAAATATTCAAAAAATGGTAATCTTATTTACGACGGAGACGTTTCTAGCTTTTCAAGAGATGAGGCAACGGTATTTGATGGTCTTAATGGTTTAATGAGCGAACAGACCATCACAAACATTATTTTTGAATCTAATTATACTGCGAAAGAAGGAGAAAAAAGTATCGAAATGAATACCAATGAACACGGTGGTGAGGTAACAATTCCCGGAAGCGAACAAGGGATGAGGCAAAACTATATTGTAATTGATCCGAATGGTGAATCAACGGTAACAGTTAATGAAGTAACTAATACTTATTATAAAGCAGTTGAAGATGGTACATTAAATGTGCCATCAAAAGAGCCGAAATATCTGCAAAAGTCTGCTGCCATGAATATGATGACGAGAACTATGCATGGTATTGGACACATTATGTATAAAGGGAAATCTCAAAATAAAGTAATTGATTTTGAGAACAAGGCGAGGAAGATAAATAAGTCTACAAACCCGCAAGGAGGTTTTACCCCGAGCCCGCTCTCAAAAAGAGGTTATGATCAAGACCATAATAGAACGCAATATTGATATTGAACAAGATGAAAATTATTACTTCCGTACTTTTAATAGTTATGTTTTCACTCAAAACAATAGTTTCTTCTGGTCAGGATAGCAGTCATACGTGCAGCTGTTCTCAATCAAAAGAATTATTGGTTAAACCACAGGGTTTTCCTATTAAAATAAATGCGTTGGCAAGAAAGGATTCCAACTATTTGATTTTGAATGTTATAAATAACAGAGAGGATACATTTTATCTATTTGATAGTTACTTGAAAAAAGATTATTATAGTTCAAGGCATTTGCATAGAATAGATACTAAGAAAGGGATATATAAAATTTCGTTTTTGCCAATAATTCCTTTTTTGACAACTGAGCTTTCGGATGTTATTAAAAACGATCCATTGTTCAAAAAAGGGCAGATAACTTATCATTTTACACAGTTATTACCCAATAGTATATTTGAAATTAAAATTCCAATTAAAGAGCTTTTAAGAAATTCGGAACTTCTAAACAACGTCATCAAGGATTATGACGTTAGGCAATTAAACAAGTATTCAAAATCAAACTATGAAGAGGTATTTTCTAATAATTTGAGGAATACTCTTTATAAATTTCAAATTGAACTTGCCGTGTATAGAAGCGTAGAACTTCTTTGTAAAAAGGGCGCTTACTATTATCAAGAGGAAGAATTTGATAGACAGTCGAAGGATTTTGAATTGCTATCTGTAGATATTGACAACATAAAATACATATTTGATAGCAAGTAATTGATTGACCCCCACTGGTCGAAGTTTATAACTTCGACTTAAAATAAAACAAGCTTATAGCTTGCGAGGCAAAATGGGGGCAACCGGGGTTTCCGGTACAGCTACGATGTGATGAACAGGCTGCTGACGGCGCAATCCAATTCCGGGTTGATGAACGAAAGCCTCAGTTACGATAAGGCGGGCAATATTACCGCGCTCACCCGTACAGGGCAAACCTACGGCACGCTCAACTATGTTTAGAACAACAGCAGCCAAAGCAACCAGCTGGCCACGGTAACCGGCACCGGCTTTACCAGCCGCAGCTACACGTACGATGCTAATGACAACCCCACTCTTGCTCGAGTATGTAGCGGTAGGTAAGAATTTGTGTTGTATTAGTGCCCAACCAAGATGGCCAATATACCAGCTACGGGCAATAAATTCACTTTCACCCTTTCACTTTTAGCGGAAGTATTGTTAATGAGTTAGGGCGGGGGCTAATTTGTGCCGGAACCAATAGAGATATACTCCGGTCACAGAATAGTTTTCGGCATCTTTCATTAGTATTATGTTACTATTTTTTTGCCTTGAACATATTTATGGCTATCTTTAGGCCATAACCTTTAGTACTTATCACCTATGGATCCCTACACTTTTAACGTTCTGCAACGATCGCCGGGGCTTGCTACGGCGGAATCAAATATTTTTACTGCAAATAGCGTTCGCCGCTAATTACTGATCATTTTAATAACCTCCTTATCATATGCTAAAAAAGACCTTTTTTACCGGCCTTTTGTTCCATTTTGCGTGTTCGCTGGCCTTTGCCCAGCAGGGTATCAATGCCCCCGCTTTAACCAATGTTTTACCACCTGCGCCCAATGCTTTTGAGACCACCAAGTATGCGGGGTTACCCGTCAACATGTCCTCGGGCTCGGTGAGCGCTACTATACCGCTTGGCGAGATCACCGCGGGGCGGTTAAAAGTGCCTGTTAGTTTGTCTTATAACTCGGGGAACGGCATACGCATGAACCAGATTGCTTCGCGGGCGGGAACCGGTTGGGTGCTGAATGCGGGGGGTGTTATTTCCCGTACGGTGGTGGGTGTAGCGGATGAAGATTCGAATTGGCTGCCTTACCCAGCCAATACATCGGGATCTGATTACCGGTATTTTTTGCATAATGCCACTTCGGGTTCCACTTTATACGACACCCAAACCGATATTTTTAGTTTTGATTTTAATGGCTATAGCGGGCAGTTTATCCTGGATCCGGCGCAACGGA
Source organism: Mucilaginibacter pedocola (assembly GCF_002013915.1). GTDB lineage: Bacteria > Bacteroidota > Bacteroidia > Sphingobacteriales > Sphingobacteriaceae > Mucilaginibacter > Mucilaginibacter pedocola. The sequence goes on along the minus strand of NZ_MBTF01000024.1, from coordinate 2,722 downwards.
CCAAGGCAGTGCCTTTAGCAGCTACTAACCTGAAGATCGAAACAAATTTCCACCAGGAGATCAGCACAGAAGATTGGACGATCAGGATAACTGACCCGGAAGGGGCCCAATACTACTTCGGCGGCTCGCAGGCTACTGAAACCAGCAAAACAGTGCCGCAGGGAGTAGGTGAGGATTGCGGGAAGAGTTTTGCTTTACCCAATGCAACGGCATGGTACCTCACTCAAATAAAACATTACAGCGGCGAGCAGATCTTTTTCACGTATGCACCTGTTACTTTTGATTATGTAGCGGATATCAGCCAAACATTGATCCGCACGCCGCAAATGACTTTGACTACTGCAGCGTGTACCGGCAGCCCAACGATGTGTAGCAGCCGTAACGAAAGCCAGACCTGCGGCAGCGTGCTCCGCAGTAATGGAGTGGTATTATTATTCATCACTGGCACGCATTCTTATGCGAATTTTAATTACATCAATAGGCTCGATGTTTCAGGTGATTTATTATTGTCTTACGTGTCTTTTTTTAGTAAGAACCTTACAGCGGCCACCAGCCCTAAGAAACTAAAGGGTTATGATCTGACATATACTTACGGCTATAATAACAATTATACCAACCCGTTCGGCGGTGCCAGTACAGCTAACCGCCCTTACCTCAGGGGCGTCATCAAAACAAATACGGGTGTTAGTCCAGAAAGGTACCTGATGAATTACTATAATGTGAACCAGCTGGGTTCGAGGTTGTCTTTCGCCCAGGACTATTGGGGGTATTTTAATGGAGTAAACAATGATTACCTGATACCCCCAAGCACAGACCCTACCATAGCGACTAAATACCCCTCGGGTATGGCCAATAGGGACCCGAACGGCGCCTATGCCTATTTTGGCTTGTTAAGCAAAATTACCTATCCATCCTATGGTACTGATAGCCTGGAGTATGAACCTAATACCGTTTACGAAGTGCGCGCCCCGGTGCTTCCCCGTACCAACCTGACTAAAACGGCTACGGGTTTTGGCCATAGCGGCGAAAATTCTGAAAGCCAAACTTTTACTTCGGCCAATGCGCCTATTACCATTTCTATGTCCTGTACCTACAGCGGTTCTGGGTTGGATGACCATATCCACCAGCATGCCATTGTGGAGGTTTATTACGCGGGTACTAGCGATATATTGTGGAGTTACCAGATCAATATCGGTGAAACGTTAAATGCAACGCTTCCCAATGCATCAGGCGGGAGTTTTACTTTAAAGGTGCGCTCTTTCGGGGAAGCCGCTGTATCCAGCGCGACTGTAAACTATCAGCCGGTAGCACCGGGGGTGCTCGCTAATCACCAGGTAGGGGGGGTGCGTTTGGCCAGGAACATCAGCACCGCGTTAACGGGAAAAACACTCATTAAAAAGTATGTTTATGCCTCACTGGCTACACAAGCACGGTCCTCGGGCCGTTTGATGCAAAAACCAAGTAATGCAGATTATTATGGCATCCAAAAAACAAGCAATTGCCCGGGCGGCCTGTGCGAGTATTACATCGCCAGTTCGAGCCCTAATAGGTTGCTGAACTTTTACAACGGTGGGCACATTGCTTATAGCCATGTGATTGAATTACAGGGCAGCGAATGGGCCAACGGCGGCATAGAGCATGAATACACGGTCAACTACAACAATTATTCGCAGATTATTACCGGCGACCTTATCCCAAGTTCGCCGGTAGAAAACCGGGGTTTTACCAACGGCCTGGAAAAACGCAGCCGCACCTTTTTTGTAAACGGCGGATCGGCGGGGAGTTATACCTGGAAAACGGTAAAAGATGTGTCCACCCATTATGTGAACGATCCGCGCCGTTCGGTTTATTATACCAATAACCTGGTGCGGAAAAATTTTGAAGCAGGCTCGCCTGTCGATGTTGCTTATTTCCGGTTGGACGCCTTTGATATTTCACGTTATTTAACCTATGTACAATGGATATATGCCGATACGGTAACAACCACCAATTACGACCTGGAGGGCAATAATCCTGTGAGTAATTACCAGGTGAACATCTACGGCAACCCCGCCCACATGCAGGTCACCGAGCAAAAAACGGGGGGGAGCGATGGTATTGTACAGCGCGTGTTATCAAAATACCCGCACGAAATGGTTGCCGATGGCGCAGGGGCACCTTACCCGGCTATGATTGCCGCCAACCTGGTAGAAAAAAAGATAGAGGACGATTATTATAAGGACTTAACTTTCCTGCAAGCGGTAAAAACCGATTATGGCGATTGGGGGAACCAGGTATTTGAACCTGCGGGCATACAAACCAAAGCTGCCGGGGGCAACTGGGACCCACGCATTGTGTTCTATGGCTATACCACCAGCGGTGGCCTGCAAAGCCAATCGAAATACCTTGGGCCTAAAAGTAGTTACCTGTGGGGTTACGACGGCTTGCTGCCTGTTGCCGAAGCAAAAAATGCTGCTTACAATGAAATTTTCTATGACGGCTTCGAGTCTAATACTTTGGTGCCAACGTCCGAGGCCCACACGGGCACCCGCGCTAAGTCTGGGGAACATACGGTCAATTTTAGCCCGCCGGCAGGTAAGAGCTATTTTATCAGCTGGTACGAATTGGTAGCCGGTAAATGGGTTTACAAGAAGGAAGCCTACACAGGTAGTAAAACTTTTGATGCAGTAAGTGGTGTTTACCGCGATGATATTTGCATTTATCCCACCGATGCACTGATGAG
>NZ_MBTF01000023.1 GCF_002013915.1 Mucilaginibacter pedocola | reverse complement strand
GTATTAGGCCTGCCGCTAGCGTTCATCCTGAGCCAGGATCAAACTCTCCATTGTATAATGTGTTGTTCAAATCCAAGCCCTATTAAACTCAATCAATAGAAACTTGTAAAAAAAATATTCTCTTACAAAGCCCCTCTAATCTTCAAGCTTCTTTCTTTTTAGCTATAACCACCTCGCGGTTGTTACGCTGCATTTTTATTGTCTTCCTGTCTCTTTAAGAACTTTATCGGCTAACCCGTCGCAGGCGCCTGTTTTATGTTTTTGTGCCTTTCAACACTTTAAACTTTCAATCTTTTTTAACCTCGAATTGCTCTCGGCTTCTTAACGTTTTTCCGCGTTTCCGCTCCCTCGTTTTGGGACTGCAAAGGTAGAAGCTTTTTTCTATTTTCCAAAATTTATTTTCAAATAATTTTTGGCTTCTTTTTCCTTCTTTTCCCACTCAACCTCTCGGCTTTTGCGGGCTGCAAAGGTAGCGAATTTTTATCTTCACTCGCAAACTTTATTTTTTAAATTTTTTCGTTTGCTTTCCCTTCAATGTACTACCCGCTTTCCTTTCGGTCTTGCGGGCTGCAAAGGTATTAACCTTTGTTGAATTTGCAAACTTTATTTTTTAAATTTTAAGTTGCTTTGCTGTTTCAAATAACGTCCCGCTATCTCATTTGCGGGCTGCAAAGGTACGCAGCTTTTCGGCTTCTGCAAATGTTTTGAACCGAATTTACATAGTGTATTTTTAACACGCTGTAGATGAGGATTAAAAATTTCAAAATCGCACCGAATGAATGTGGATTTGGCCGATCAATTGGGCGTTGACAGACATAACTAATGAACAAGGCTGCGCTGAGATAATGTCACAAGCCGCCCCATTCAGGCTAAAAAAGCGTGTTATAGCCCAAACTAAGGCTTTATTGAGTGCAATAAGAGCGTTATTTATAGCGAAGCGATTGAGGTTTTACTTCCGGATATCGTTTAAGGAGGCTATTGTATATATTATAATCCGAAAAGCAACACCATATAATAATCTATCGGGCGTAGGTACAGCGCGCCGGTGAGTATATATAATGTATAGATAGCTAAAGCAACAATGGCGGCGTTCAATCCCTTCATTTCATGTAAATACGGTCCCTCTTTAATCATCCCATTATCCGCGTTAGCGATTGCAGCGGAAAACCCACAGCCGGGCGAGGGGCAACAGCGCAGGAAAGGGCGAGGATTTGCAGCGGAAAGCGCGGGCCAAGGGCAACGCCCAAATCCCTCACTCGAATACATCGATGATCTAAAGTCCTCTATTAAATTTTCGGCATATTTAAACGCTATACATATATACTATACAGCGTGCTTCGGAATAGTTAAAAGATGTTAAAAACAAAGGCCATATATATACTGTGCAGAAACGGCGTTATATATTCGCCTGTTAAATTAATAATTGACTGATTTATAATATTCAACTATCTTTGCAAAATGTTTAAAAAACAACTACATGTAATTTCGGGCGCATTGTTATTATTATTGATTGCGCTTGGCAGTTGTAAAAGCAAGTACGAAAAGCTGAAGGCCAGTAACGATAACGCCAAGAAATACTCGGAAGCGGTAAAGTTTTATAATAAAAAGGAATATAGCAAGGCGCTTGGTTTGTTTGAAGACCTGGTTACCATTTACCGTGGCCGCGCCGGTGCCGAAGATTTGTATTACTACTACGCTTATACCAACTATAAGCTGAAGGATTATACATCGGCACGTTACCACTTTAAAACATTTGCAGATACTTACCCTACAAGCCCGCGTGCCGAGGAATGCCGCTTTATTGCTGCATACTGTTTCTACCTCGATTCGCCGATATACTCGCTTGACCAGGAGAACACCAACAAAGCCATTGAAAGCCTGCAGTTGTTTATTAACCTTTACCCAAAAAGCGACCGTGTAACCGAGGCGAGCAAGCTGATACAAAACCTGCGTGATAAACTGGAGCGCAAAGCCTACGAAAACTCGAAGCTTTACCTTACCATTGGCGATTACCAGGCAGCTGTTATTGCATTTAACAACACCTTACGCGATTACCCGGATACTAAATACGCCGAAGAACTGGAATACCTTACTGTAAAGGCGCAATATAAATATGCGGCTGTTAGTAATGAAACACGCCAGGAAGAACGTTTTGGCTTGGTGATATCGGGCGCGGACCAATTTGCGGAGAAATACCCTGAAAGCAAATATTCTAAAGAAGTTACCAGCCTGAAGAAAGATAGCGAAGAAGGAACTATTACGGCAAAAAAAGTATTGGCCGAAGCTGCACAGAACTATAAACTTGCAGAAAAGCTGGCAAAAAAAGATACAACCCAGAGCGTACAGCCACCGTCGATAAAAGACAGGGACAAACAGAAGATACCTTATTAATTAATAATAGTAAAGCATTTAAATAAAGAGATGAGCACCAATAACACAAATAAAGGCACAGTGGCCAGCAGCACCGTAACCCGCGACCTGCGCGAACTGGATGTGAAAACCGACAATATTTACGAGTCGTTGGTTATTATGTCGAAAAGGGCCAACCAAATATCTAACAACATTAAAGAAGAGCTTCACCAAAAGCTTTCGGAATTTGCTTCGGCCAATGATAACCTGGAAGAGGTTTTTGAGAACCGCGAGCAGATAGAGATATCTAAACACTACGAAAAATTGCCTAAACCTACCCTGGTAGCCGTTCAGGAATTTTTGGAAGATAAGGTTTACTACCGCAACCCAAGCAAAGAAGTTTAGCCCCCCGGCCCCTTGAAGGGGGAGTTTTCGGAAAAGCTTGAATATTTAAAACTCCCTTAACGGGAGTTTTTTTGTTACTTTGAATTTTTAATTTTTGTCCCCCCTTCAGGGGGTTAGGGGGCGGTCTATGCTAATCAATAAAAAGATAATACTTGGTGTTTGCGGCAGTATTGCGGCCTATAAAACGGCTACGCTGGTGCGCCTGCTGGTGAAGGCCGGGGCGCAGGTGCAGGTGGTGATGACGCCCGATGCCACCAATTTTATTACGCCGCTTACGCTCTCCACCCTATCTAAACGGCCTGCCTACAGCGAATACTTTAAGCCCGAAACCGGCGAATGGAATAACCATGTGGAGCTTGGGCTATGGGGCGATATGATGATCATTGCCCCGGCAAGCGCCAACACTATGGCCAAAATGGCGGGCGGGCTGGTTGATAACCTGCTTACTGCCGTATACCTTTCGGCTAAATGCCCGGTGTATTTTGCCCCGGCAATGGATCTGGATATGTGGAAGCATGAATCGACCCGAGAAAATATCAGCAAGATACAGAGCTACGGCAATATACTTATCCCTCCCGGCAGCGGCGAACTGGCCAGCGGACTGCATGGCGAAGGGCGCATGGCCGAACCCGAAGAAGTAGTTGCTTTTATTGAGGCTGACATTAAAAAGAAACTACCGCTGGTAAACAAAAAGGTATTGGTTACCGCCGGCCCAACTTACGAGGCTATTGACCCGGTAAGGTTCATAGGTAATCATTCATCGGGCAAAATGGGTTTTGCTATTGCCGATGAACTGGCTGCTTTAGGTGCCGACGTTACTTTAATAGCCGGCCCAACGGTGCAACAAAGCAAACAGAAAAGCATAACGCGTATTGATGTTATCAGCGCTGCGGATATGCTGCGCGAATGCCTGGCCAATTTTGAGCATATGGATGGCTGCATTATGAGCGCCGCCATTGCCGATTACACCCCTGCCGAAGTTGCTACCCAAAAGATAAAGAAGCAGGACGGCGGGCTTACCATTGAGTTGAAGAAAACTACGGACGTACTGAAAACTCTGGGCGGCCAAAAACGCCCGGGACAGGTATTGGTTGGCTTTGCACTGGAAACCAATAACGAAGAAGAGTATGCCATTGCCAAACTACAGAGCAAAAATTTGGATATGATCGTCCTCAATTCGCTGGCCGATGTCGGGGCAGGTTTTAAAGGCGATACCAATAAAATAACCATGATAGACCGCGCGTTGAATAAAACTTCCTTCGCGCTAAAAAATAAAAATGAGGTGGCAAAGGATATTTGTGCTAAATTTATCCAATTGCTTAATTTATGAAACGCTCCCTGCTTACCATAGCTTTATTAGCCGCCTGCACGCTTGCCAAAGCGCAGGACTTAAATGCACGGGTTAAAATTTTGGCACCCAAAATACAGGTAAGCAACAAACGCATATTCACCACGCTGGAAACGGCGATGAAGGACTTTTTGAATGGCCGCAAATGGGCAGCCGACCCGATAGCTCCCAACGAGCGCATTAACTGCAACTTTGTACTGAATATTACCGCCTGGGATGGCGGCAGCAACTTTAACTGCGAACTGCAGGTGCAATCGTCGCGCCCGGTGTATAACTCCAGCTATACCACTACCCTGCTTAATATTAATGATAAGGATGTAGATTTTAGCTACACCGAGGGGCAAACCATTGATTACAGCGATCAAAACTTTCAGAGCAACCTTAGCTCGGTAATGGCATTTTACGCATATATTATTGTGGGGATGGATTACGATTCGTTCTCGCGCTATGGCGGCAGCCAGTATTTTGCCAATGCGCAAACCGTAGTGCAAAACGCACAAACCGCATCTTTTAAGGGTTGGAAAGCCTTTGACAGTAACCTTAACCGCTACTGGCTTTCAGAAAACCTGAACAACAAACTGTACAACAACCTCCGCAGCTTTATATACGATTACCACCGCAACGGATTGGACTTGATGGCCGATAACGCCGTAAAAGGCCGCCAGGCTATCAGCGCCATATTGCCGCAGTTAACCCAGGTAGACCGCAAGCGTATTGGCTCATATCTACCGTTAGCATTTTACACAGCAAAGGATGATGAATTCGTCTCCATCTTCAGCAAAGCCGTAGGGCAGGAAAAAGCAAACGCCCGCAATACTCTCCTGCTCGCCGACCCATCGAATGGGAATAAGTATGAGACATTGAAATAGTTTGTGGTGAGTAGTTAAGTGGTGAATAGTTGCTTTGCACACTCCCACTATGCGTTAGTGAATGGTAAATGGTTAAGTAAGTGAATGTTTTTTGTCTATTCCAATTCACTTCAGCAACTATTCTCTACTCACCGAATCAACCACTCACCAACCTGTAACATTTCCCGCCTCCCGTTGTCCAAATACCAAACAATAAATTTAAAAACCCAAACACTACAATAACATGGCAACGAAAGAATCATTCTCTATAAATGGCGAAAGCATTGTAAAGAAAGTTAAGGAATTGATAAACGAGGGCAACGTAACTAAAATTACCATTACCGATAGCCACAATAAAGAGATCATGAGCTTCCCGGTAAATTATGGACTGGTTGGCCTGCTGGTAGCACCGGTATTTGCAGCACTTGGCGCAGCGGCAGCTTTGCTTACCGAATGTACCATAACCGTAGAGCGTAAAGATGATACGCCGGAAGCAAAAGAAGAGGCTAAGTTCGACTAAACATAGCGTGTAACTTCCACTGATTTATTGCCGCGGTTTCGATAGAAATCTTAAATTGAAACCGCGGTTACATTTGTTTTCAGCCCTTCACCTCACTTTTTCATTTTAAGCTTCTGCTGTTTTTTAAACTCTTTGATTTCTAATTGTTCCCGAATCTCTCTAAGTTCTTCTGGGGACTTGTAATTTTTCTTAGCCTCCTCCTGCATAATATATATACTCTGAAGAAACAGTATGATCGCAGCTGGAATTTCCATTAAAGCTGCTTGAAAACTGAGAAGAGGGGAATGCACTGCTAAATGTATTGAATTATCGAAGTGCGCGTCTACCCCTACTATTCCCATACAAAATAAGATTAAAGAAAACAGCAAACCAATGCTACTTAGGACATAAAAAAAAGTTTTGGCAGGAGGATATTCCATAAAGTGTGATTTCCGAAATCAAATTTATAATTCCTTTTAACTCTTTTTTATTTGTTGTCATTCTTATAGCGCCATGCCCTCTATCAGTACTATCTTGTCCACTGATCTATCCTTCATTTCTATAAACGCCAATCGCCCTGGGTCTGCTGCGTATCCATTAAAATCATCTTTGCTGCCAAAGCTTACCAGGTGGACCTCGTATGGCAATGGCTCACTACTTTCCACAAAGGAGGCTGCCTCGGGGCGAATGCGGTACATTAATACGCCATTATGCTCTTTGAGAAGCGGCAATACTTTATCCTCAAATGCGTGGAACTCTTCCTCGCATCCGGGTTTGATGAAAATGAGTTGGGTGTAATAAAGCATCTGGTGAGTAAGTTAAGGCAATTTAACTATTCTTGTTCAACAGTATTTTTATAAACTATTTTGAAAACGGCAAACAACCCGGCTTTGCGCTTCATATCTTCATCGGGTATTTCGCTCAACTCGGTATTGGTTATCAGGCTTTGGATCACCTTGTTGTTCACAATAAGCAAATAGTTTGTAAAGGTTGCGCCGTACCGGCGTTTTAAATCTAGTACATCTATATGCTTCCTGCTTATGCTATCCTGTAGAAATTTGCGTACACCACGCTCTGTTTCTGCCCCCGCGTCCCAAAGCTCTGCACTTCCGTCCTGCTGCCTTACCTGCCATTTTCCGGCAACGCTGAATAACATTAAATGGCGAAACTGCCCATGTGTTAATTGATGTTTCAATATTACGGTGTCTGCTTTCCATTTAATTAATGTGTCTATAACAGGGGCTCCGTCGAAATTTGGTGCCAGATCCCCCATCGTGCATGAGTGATCTTCGGAAAAAAAATACCTTGTTTGAGCAAGCAAGGGCTGATTGATAAATAAGGCAGCAAACAGAGAAAGCCATGTTATTTTAAGATCCAGGTGCATGCCTCTCAAACGCATTATTGTTGCAAATGGTACCGAAAAGCCTGTAAATTTACTAAACCGAATTACATGTGCTTTTCCCACACCTTATTCTCATCCCTCACTTTTTCTTATCTTTACACCCTAAAAAATCCAATACATATTTATGGCGAAAAGGTGGGTGTTAAAAGAAGCGGCAGATGCTAATGTGGTAAAACAACTTGCCGAAGAGCTTAACATCAGCACGGTGCTGGCCAATATGCTGGCACATCGCGGCATCAGCAATTTCGACGAGGCCAAGTACTTCTTTCGCCCAAATGCCCTGCACTTGCACGATCCGTTCCTGATGCAGGATATGGAGAAGGCCATTACCCGTATTGATGCTGCCATTGCCGCCAACGAGAAGGTGATGATCTACGGCGATTATGATGTGGATGGCACCACCGCCGTAGCACTTACTTACAGTTTCTTCAAAAAACGCCACGCCAACATCGAATATTACATTCCCGACAGGTATAAAGAGGGTTATGGTATCTCAACAGCCGGTATCGACTACGCCGCCGCCAATGGCTTCACCTTAATTATTGCGCTGGATTGCGGTATTAAGTCGGTAGATAAAATTGCTTATGCCAATACGCTGGGAGTAGATTTTATCATTTGCGACCACCACTTGCCCGGAGCCGAACTGCCGGCAGCAGTAGCCATACTCGACCCAAAGCGTGCCGATTGCCAATATCCTTACAAAGAACTTTCGGGCTGTGGCATTGGGCTGAAACTGGCACAGGCCTACGCCGAAACACATGATATCCCATTTGAAGAAGTAAGCGCTTATTTCGACCTGGCGGCCATCAGTATTGCCTGCGATATTGTGCACATCACCGGCGAAAACCGCGTGCTGGCAAACCTCGGGCTGCAAAAAATAAACGAGAACCCCTGCATCGGCGTAAAAACGTTAATGGAGATTTCGGGGCGCAAAGCTCCCTACACCATAAGCGACGTGGTATTTTCCTTAGGCCCGCGTATTAATGCTGCCGGCAGGATAGACGATGCCAAAGATGCTGTACGCCTGCTGATATCATGCCACGAAGGGGATGCCAAAGAACAAGGCCTGCTGATAAACGAACGCAACCAGGAACGCAAAGGTCACGATCAGCAAATAACCGACGAAGCCCTGAGCCTGATAGATAATGATGCCATTCTGATCGGTAAAAAAACTACCGTGGTTTTCAACGAGCATTGGCATAAAGGGGTAATAGGTATTGTGGCATCGCGCCTTACCGAAAAATATTACCGTCCTACTGTGGTGCTCACCCGAAGCAACGGGCATGTGGCCGGATCGGCACGTTCTGTTTTGGGGTACGACTTGTACGAAGCCCTTTGCGGATGCAGTGACTTACTGCTGCAATTTGGCGGGCATAAATACGCGGCAGGCCTTACCATGCAGCCCGAACAGATACAAGCCTTTGCCGACCGCTTTGAAGAAGTGGTAGGCAGCACCATTACCGATGAACAACTGGTGCAGCAGATATTGATAGATGCAGAGATACAATTAACGGATATCGAACCAAAATTTTTCAGGATACTGAACCAGTTCGCGCCGTTCGGCCCTGAGAATATGGCACCGGTGTTCCTGAGTAAAAATGTGTATGTTAGCGGCTATGCGGGGCTGGTTGGCGGCAATCACGTTAAAATGAATGTGATTCAACCCGGTTCAGCGGCATTTAGCTGCATTGGCTTTGGCTTAGGAGAATACCTGCCCAAACTGGTGCCTAATGTACCTTTTGATATTTGCTACGCGATTGAAGAAAATGTTTGGCGCGAGCAACGGACCATACAGTTGAATATAAAAGGTATTCGTTTTAGTGATTAGAGGCGGGAGGTTAGAGATTAGAACCTTTGCAGACTATAAATCGATATCCGACGTTAAGGAAAGCAATTACAGGCAATCAAGAAAATCCATGAATCAGGCGAATCATGGTTCAAACAAAATATGATCCTTCGGGCAGAAAACTTAGTAAAAAAATATAAACAACGCAGCGTTGTTAGCGATGTCACCTTTAATGTAGCGCAAGGCGAGATTGTTGGTTTGCTTGGTCCTAATGGTGCCGGTAAAACCACATCCTTTTACATGATCGTGGGGCTAATAAAACCCAACGAAGGCCGGATATTTTTGGATGACGAAGATATAACCGGAGACCCGATGTACCGCCGCGCGCAAAAGGGTATTGGCTACCTGGCGCAGGAGGCTTCGGTTTTCCGTAAACTATCGGTAGAGGATAATATTAAGGCCGTGCTGGAGATGGGCAAAATGAGCAAAGAAAAACAGCGCGATAAACTGGAAGAATTGATAGATGAGTTTAGCCTGCACAAAGTGCGCAAAAACCGTGGCGACTTGCTGAGCGGTGGCGAGCGCCGCCGTACCGAAATTGCCCGCGCGCTGGCCGCCGAACCCAACTTTATTTTACTGGACGAACCCTTTGCCGGTGTAGACCCTATTGCGGTAGAGGAAATACAATCCATGGTGGCCAAACTACGCCACCGCAATATAGGCATCCTGATAACCGACCACAACGTGCAGGAAACGCTCTCGATAACCGACCGCGCCTACCTGCTATTCGAAGGTAAACTGCTGGAATCGGGCGTGCCCGAAGTATTGGCCGCCAACGAGATGGTGCGTAAAGTATACCTCGGCGCAAATTTTGTTCTGAAAAGAAAAACCTTTGCGCAGTAAGTTATATCTTTGAGTTGATGGTTCATGGTTGATAGTTTATGGTAGCTGCCAAAAGGGCGGCGCATTTTACCATAAATTTCCGGCTATGAACCCTGAACTATAAACCATCAACTCCCCCTTATGGCGCTTATTAATTCTGTATTTACCTGGTTCATGAAAAAGCGGATCCACCAGATCGAGCTTTTTATGAAATACCCTAATGAAGTACAGGAGGAGTGGTTTGAGCAATTGGTAGCCGGTGCCGAGAACACCGAATGGGGCAAAAAACATCATTACAAAAGCATCGAGAGCCTTAGCGATTTTAAGGAGCGGGTGCCCATCCAAAACTACGATACGCTAAAACCTTATATAGAGCGGATGCTGAAGGGCGAGCAGAATGTGCTTTGGCCATCAGAGATACGCTGGTTCGCCAAATCATCGGGCACCACCAGCGACCGCAGTAAGTTTATCCCCGTGAGCGAAGAATCGCTGGAAGAATGCCACTTTAAGGGCGGCAAGGATATGCTCACCATCTACTTTAACAATCGCCCCAACGCACGCATATTTACCGGCAAAAGTTTAACCCTTGGCGGCAGCCACCAAATAGGGCAGCTAAATGCCGATACTTCTTTTGGCGACCTCTCGGCCGTTATTATGAAGAACCTCCCCCTTTGGGCCGAGTTTTACCGCACCCCGCATTTGGATATTGCCCTGCTGGAAAACTTCGAGGAAAAAATTGAGAAGATGGCCTACGCCACCAAGGATGTTAATGTAACCAGCATCAGCGGCGTACCCACCTGGAATATTCTGCTATTTAAACGCATACTGGAAATAACAGGCAAAAAGAACCTGCTGGAAGTTTGGCCCAACCTGGAGCTGTACTTCCACGGAGCCGTAAACTTTACCCCCTACCGCGAGCAGTTCAAAAAACTGATACCTAACGAGGAGATGTATTACCTGGAAACCTACAATGCATCCGAAGGTTTCTTCGGCATACAGGATTTGGAAGAACCCGGCGATATGTTGCTGATGCTGGACTATGGTATCTTCTACGAATTTTTACCGCTGGAGCAACTGCATCACGAGAACCCGAAAACGCTCACACTTGATGAGGTGGAACTTGATAAAAACTATGCCCTCATCATCAGCACCAATGCGGGGCTTTGGCGCTACATGATAGGCGACACCATTAAATTCACCTCGCTATCCCCCTACCGCATAGCGATAACCGGCCGAACCAAACATTTCATTAATGCCTTTGGCGAGGAAGTAATTATAGATAATGCCGAACGTGCCCTTGCCGAGGCCTGCGCACAAACAGGTGCTATCATTCGCGATTATACAGCCGCCCCTGTTTACTTCAGCGGCGACCAATGCGGCGCGCACGAATGGCTGATAGAGTTTGAAAAGGCTCCCGCCGAATTTCAACGCTTTATTGATCTGCTGGATGCCACCCTGCGCCGCGTGAACTCCGATTACGACGCCAAGCGCTTTAAGGATATGGCCCTGCGCCGCCCTTTGGTACATAGAGTTGCCGAAGGCACGTTCTTCAATTGGATGAAACTGAAAGGCAAAATTGGTGGCCAGCACAAGGTCCCCCGCCTGGCCAATAACCGCGAGTATGTAGATTCGATACTGAAGATGCTTAACAGTGTTGCTGCGCCTATAAAAAATTAATCCCAACTGTTGTCGCATTCGGCTAATGATGCCCGTAAAGCTTATAAAAACCTAAAGTATTATGAAGAAGGCTTTATTACTGGCTACCTTAATTATCGCATTAGCATCCTGCAAAAAAGACGAAACCCCTAACAACAATTCCGGGTTATTCGCCAAATGGGAACTGGCTTTCCGATATGGCGGCTGGGCACCCGCGCAACGTGTCACCAATAGCGGCGACTTTTATGAGTTTAAGCGCGACAGTACTTATGTGAGATACATAGATAATAAAGTTACCGCGAGTGGCAGGTTCAGCATCCACATAAATGAAACTCGTGATACGCTCAAATTCGGCACTATTAAATTTACTAACCCCGAAAGTACCGAGGCGTGGGCACAAACGCCAAACTCGATAACTATAGGCACATCCATAGCCGACGGTCCGTCATACGAATACCGCAAGGTAAATTCTAAGTGGTAAGCGGGTTACAAGCCTGCCAAATTTTTACGGCCTCTACCGCTTCCTTCACATCATGCACGCGCAGAATATCTGTGCCTTTTGTAAGGGCGATAGTATTCAACGCGGTTGTTCCGTTCAAAGCATCCTGAGCAGTGCCACCGGTTAGGCCGTATATCATCCGCTTACGCGATATACCTGTGAGTACGGGTAATTGCAACACATCAAACTCCTGCATTCGGCTCATTAACTCGTAGCCCTGTTCGGCTGTTTTAGCGAAACCAAAGCCGAGATCGAGGATGATATCGTGTACGCCTAACTGCTTCAGGGCATATATCTTCTTTACAAAATAGTCGAACACTTCGGCAAAAACATCATTGTATTGTGCCTGCTGCACCATGGTTTGGGGCGTGCCTTTCATATGCATTAAAATATAAGGCACCTGCAGGCGGGCAACGGTGGCAAACATATCATCATCCAATTGCCCTCCCGAAATATCGTTAATAATATGTGCCCCTGCTTTTATAGCAGCTTCGGCAACGCTTGCGCGAAAGGTATCTATCGAGATAATAGCTTCGGGAAAGTTTTTAACGATGGCTTCTACAGCGGGTAAAAGCCTATCGGTTTCTTCTGCCGGTGATATATCTGTTGCGCCGGGGCGGGATGAATAGGCACCCAAGTCGAGGAAGGCTGCACCTTCGGTCAGCATTTTCTCTGCCTGCGCTATTACAGATGCGTTATCGGTTTTGCGGCTATCGGCAAAAAACGAATCGGGGGTGATATTGATAATGCCCATCACTTTGGGCGAGGACAGATCGAGCAATTTGCCGCCGGCATTCAGCGTTACTTTTTTCTGAAAAAATGTATCTTTAGCCTTCATTTAGTTAAAAACGTTGCAGAGGTTAGAAAGGTTAAAAGTCATTAACTTTTATAACATCTACAACCTTTATAACAACCCAAAACATCCAACCTTGAAGAATACCGCAACAGAATACGACGCCGTTATTAACCATTGCAAAAGCCTTTTCATGAAAAAGACGCGCGATTATGGCACCGCATGGCGTATACTCCGGCCCAGATCAATCACCGACCAGATATTCATCAAAGCGCAGCGCATCCGCACGCTCGAAGAAAAGCAGGTATCAAAAGTTGGCGACGATATTACGGGCGAATACATCGGGATAGTAAACTATTGTATTATTGCCATGATGCAATTGGATAGCACCGACGAAACACCGCTGGAGCTGGACCCTTCGCTGGTAGAAATGCAGTTCGACAGCAAGGTTACCGAAACCCGCGACCTGATGTTCGCCAAAAACCACGATTATGGCGAGGCTTGGCGCGATATGCGCATCAGCAGCTTAACCGACCTGATACTGATGAAGATATTCCGTGTAAAGCAAATAGAGGATAACGACGGCCGCACCGTAGCATCGGAAGGTGTAAAAGCTAACTACCAGGATATGCTGAACTACGCCGTTTTCGCACTCATCAAATTAGGCGTAGCATGAAGAATGGCTTAGTTTGGTTTTGCCGCATTGCCGTAGGGCTGCTGTTCATTTTCTCGGGGCTGATAAAAGCTAATGACCCGCTCGGCTTTTCTTACAAGCTGGAAGAATACTTCGAGGTTTTCCATCTTACCTTCCTGAATGGGTTGGCACTAAGTTCGGCGGTTATACTTTGCGCATTAGAAATGCTGCTGGGTTTTGCTCTGCTTGTAGGTGCCCGGGCTATAAAAGTTGTTTGGGGGCTGTTGCTGCTTATCATCTTTTTCGGTTTTCTTACCTTTTACTCGGCATTTTTTAAAGTAGTACAAACTTGCGGTTGCTTTGGTGATGCTATTCCGCTTACGCCATGGCAATCGTTCGGTAAGGATATGGTGTTACTGGTTTTAGTGCTGGTATTGTTCGTAAACCGCAAAAGCATTAAGCCATTAGTTGGTGCAAAAACTGGCGACAGGTTACTGATCGCGGCATCGGTTGCTTCGCTTGGCTTTGGTTTGTATACATACAACTTTTCGCCCATAGTCGATTTTCTGCCTTATAAGATCGGCGCGAACATTTGGGGCGAGATGCAAACACCGCCCAACGCACCGGCAGATGTGTACGAAACTACCTATCACCTCAAAAACAAAAAAACAGGCGATACCAAGGTGATGAGCGATAAGGAATACATTAAAACCGCCATCTGGAAAGATACTAATTGGGAGATAACCGGCACACCCGAAAGCGTTTTAATAAAAAAAGGCTACGAGCCCAAAATTCGAGACCTGAACATACAGGATTCGCAAGGGAACAACTATAATAAAGAATTGCTCTCGCGCCCGTTCTATAGTTTAGCAATTGTTGCCTACAACCTGGAAGAAACGAACGTAGAGGCCATTGGCAGGATAAACGCTTTGGCAGCAAACCTGATACAGAATTACAATACACAGGTTATCTTACTTACATCGAACCCGCCGCAAAGCGCAGAGGCATTTGCCAAAAAGAATAATTTGGTAGCTGAATTGTTTTATGCCGATGGCGTTCCGCTGAAGAGCATGGTGCGCGCCAACCCGGGCGTAATTTTATTAAAGAACGGTACTGTAATAAACAAATGGCACTACCATAGTTTACCCAAGTACGAGGACCTGGTAAAGGAATATTTTAGCAAGCAATAAATAAATTGAGCAACCGGGAATTCGTAGAACTCACATGGTTATTGATTCGATTAGGCTTCCCAGCCTATTTCTTATCCCGACTTGTGCAGGGTGTATATTGCTTAAAATATGCTAAGTTCGATTTAGGGCAAACAAGTATCCTCTTATTGCTTTCGCAGTTTAGCTCATTGATATACACTGTGCTTTGGTCTCGATTTTGGTTATTCAAATTTGAGCAGATGGCTGGTAAAATCTTTTGGCCTGCGGTATTTTCAGAGATTGGCATATTAGGGTGGACAATAATTTACTATCGAAAAAAGACAAAAACATGAGCCGTTTATATATAGTAGGATTTATGGGCTGCGGCAAAACCAGTTGGGGCAAAAAACTGGCAGCAGGTTTAGGGTATGATTTTATAGACCTTGACCACGCACTGGAAGCACAGGTAGGCATGACGATTGCCGAATATTTTGCATCGCATGGCGAAGATGCCTTCCGTAAACTGGAATCGCAAGTGTTGAAAGAAACGGAATACCCTGAAAATGTCATCGTATCTACGGGTGGCGGGCTGCCTTGCTTTTTCGACAATATGGATTGGATGAACGCCCATGGCGAAACGCTTTACATACAGCTATCGCCAAAAGGCCTCGCCTCGCGTTTAGAGAACGCCAAAACCCCACGCCCGGTACTCCAAGGCAAAAAAGGCGACGAACTGGTTGCATTCATTGAACACAAACTGGCCGAGCGCGAAGGCTTTTATTTAAAGGCAACGCACTATGTTGATGGTATTGATATGAGTGTAGAGAAATTGGTGGAGATTGTGGGGCTTAAGGCCATTTAGTATAGTCGACTCTATTATCAACCATACCGATCACGAGAACAACATTATCGGCCACTGCATAAAACACAGAGAGTGGCTTACTGAGTACAGCTCGATGAATCTCGCTATTTAACTCACTTTTGGGAAACATTAAGGGAAAAGATGCAACAACTTTCTCAAAACGTTCAATGAGTATATGAAAATTTCGGACTTCCCTTTCCGTGAAATTCAGCAAAATAAAATCACTGATGTTTATTGAGTCTTCAATGGCTTCGTCGGAGTAACGTACCTCGAATAGTTCGTCAGACATTTTTTAAACGCTTCCAAAACTCCTCAGAAGAAACCGTTTTGCCCTTTTTTGCGTTATCGAGGCTTTTTGTAAGCCTGTCCCTTTGAGCGCTACTCAAATCGTTCCACCAATCTTTATGAGTAGTTAAGTCTTTAACGCCCTCTAACATAGAAAGCATTTCCAAATCTGATAGCTGCTCTATCCAGGCTATCAAACTTGTTTTGGTTTCTTGTACTTCAGCTGCTGACATACACAAATTTAACTATTCTACACCAAATAAACCGCATCCTCTTCACCCTCAACATCAAGCACAACGTTCACATGCTCTTTGATCACGGTGGAAAGGGCTACGCCGGCATAATCGGTAGCAACGGGGAAGCTTTTGTGGTTACGGTCTACCAGCACTACGGTACGCAGTTTTTTAAGGGGAACATCCAGGAATACACCAAAGCCATAAGCCAAAGTTTTGCCGCTGTTAAGTACATCATCAACCAGTACGATAACTTTATTGCTGCATTCTTCTACCTCGAAGTTTACGCGGGCGCTTAAACTGGTACTTTCTTTTTCCAGTTCGATAGTGATCAGTCGGGTACTAAAGGGAGCGATGTTATCAAGCACAGCCTTCAACCTTTCGGCCACATGGTTACCGCGTGGCAGGATGCCGGCTATCAGTATCTCTGTTTCGTCGAAATTGTCTTCCAGTATCTGGTAAGCTATACGGTCTATCTTCTGCTGTATTTGCTTACTGTTTAATATAAGGATCTTTCTATCGGGCATGGCAATCGTTAATACGTTCCAAATATATCCTAAATTTTCAAAACGAAACTTCAAGAAACCGACTAATTAACAATAGCGGCAATTAAGATAATCACAATGACTATTATTATTGCAATACAACCACGAGAAGTTTTCTTATCTCTCTTTGCCAATTCTGTTTCCAGATCAGATGCCTCATCTACCGGTAAAAAATAGCCACGACGAGCGTTTTCAGGAGTAGATAAAGCCCATGTTTCGTTACAAGCATTGCATTTATAAATATTATCGGCATACGGAACATTCGATTTAACCAAATCATTGTAGCTGTATTGATTTGTACTGTCCCAAATGCTTACGAGGTAATTTTGTTCGATTTTTTGGCCGAGGATTTTATCAAACTCTTCAAAATCAAAATAGGTATGGAATTCATATATCTCTGATGTAAAACAGTTACCACACATTATTAATTGAAAAGAAGCTAGTTACGCCTGCAATGTAAGGCAATTTAGTAAAAATCATCTACCCTTTCACATACGGGTAATACACAAAGTTGGCCCCCTCTGGTACTACCACAAAAAGGCACATAAAATCGTGCGGGTTTTTATAGCTATTTAAAAAGCGCTCTTTTAACTCTTTTTTGATGACACCTTTTTCTATGAACTCTTCGATGGTGGAAGCATGGATACTCCACTCGGTGTTGAGTTCGTTGCGATCGAGGATTACTTCGCCCAGTTTCAGTTCGTGCTGATGTGCAACAAATATCGGGGTAAGGGATACGCCCTCGAGCATAATTTCAACAGCAACCTCGCGGATGCTTTCGTTGTAAAGCTTCAGGTCACGTTCCAGGCTTATTAGGGGGCTTTCTTTTTTTGCTTTGTTTGGCTCTTCGCCATGTTGATTCAGCAATTCTTCGCGGTCCATATATTTCGAGTGTTATGGATGGTTAAATAAAATTTACTCCTGCGGCGGTTTGGGTTTCATTTTAGCCGCATTGAAGCGTGGCTTAAAGCCAACAGGTTTTTGGGGCGCTTCGGCAGCAGGTGTTTCCGGCTCAGCAGGCACTTCAGGGGCCGATGCGACTTCGATTACAGATTCTGCAGCATCTGCTTTAGGTTGCTCTTCTTCAGCAGCAGGCTTGGGCGCAACCATTTTCATGTTGAAGCGGGGCTTGAAGCCGGCTGGTTTCTGCGGTGCTTCGGCAGCAGGTGTTTCCGGCTCAGCAGGAGATTTAGAAACAGGTGCAGCTTCCGCTACTGGTTCTGCAGTGTCTGCTTTGGTTTGCTCTTCTTCTGTAGCAGGTTTTGGCGCAACCATCTTCATGTTGAACCTCGGCTTAAAACCAACAGGTTTCTGCTGTGCTTCTTCTGCGGGTGTATCGATGGTTTCAGTCGCCGGTTTGGTTGGTACAGTTTTGGTTTCTGACTCCGCAGCTTTCCCATCCACAGATTTCGGTGCCATTGTTTTGGCATTAAAACGCGGTTTGAAACCAGCAGGTTTTGGCGCAGATGGCTCTACAACTTCAGGGCTTTCAACTTTTGACTCCGGACTTTCGGCTTTCGGTCCTACGCTTTCAGCTTGCTCCTCCGCAGGCTTTGGTGCCATCGTTTTGGCATTAAAACGAGGTTTGAAACCCGCAGGTTTTGAAGCGGACGGCTCAGCAACTTCCGGGCTTTCAGACTTCGGCTCTATGCTTTCTGCTTGCTCTGTTTCCGGTTTAGGTGCTATTGCTTTGGCATTAAAACGTGGCTTAAATCCGGAAGGCTTCGGTACCGATAGTTCAGCAGTTTCCGGCCCTTCGGCTTTTGGCTCTGCACTTTCAGCTTTAGGCTCCTCTGCTTCAAGTTTCGGTGCGGCCATTTTAGGGCTAAACCTTGGTTTAAAACCTGCGGGTTTTGCAACTGCATCGGTAGTTTCGGCGCTTTCAGCTTTAACCTCCGTCGTTAGTGTTTCTACTATGGTTTGCTCGGCCAGGCGGTTCTCTATGTGAACTTTCTCGGGCTTTTGCTCGGGTGCCAGGTGGTAAAGCAACCTTAGTTTATTGAACCAGTACTTTTTGGTATGGTCGAAACTCTTTTCGCCCATTTGTTCGAAGTGGTTCTTAAATTCAAAAAACAGGGCCGGCTCACCAGTTTGCAGTTTGGTAAGATCGATCCTTTTTTTCTGAAAAAACTCTTCGAAACTCATATTTTGTTAGATATAAGAGCCAAGAATCGAGAGACAAGACTGAACTCTTTTTCTTGATTCCCGGCTCTTGATTCTACAGATCTACTTTTAAGTCCAGCTTATTAAAGCGGATGCCTTTGTCGGTTTGTTCCCAGTCTTCGCGCTCCTCGTCGGTAGCGTTCATCAGTTTCGGGAACCATTCCAGCGGGAAAGCCTGCTGTTTACCATCTGCCTTCTCTACAAATAGCAAACCATTGGCAAAGGTTACCTTTACTTTCTTTTCCTGTTTGCGGGTGGAGGTTAGTGGCATATTGTTAAGTCAAAAGTTTGAAGTCGAAAGTCAGAAGCATACACTCATTAACCTTCAATGACCAGTAGGTGCTGCATCCGAAATCGAAAATTCAAAATCCGAAATTTAGAATTACTCCGCCATGTTATGGTAAACGGCCTGTACGTCGTCGTCTTCCTCTAAGCGGTCAACAATTTTTAGTACATCTGCGGCTTGCTCTTCGGTAACCTGGGTGCTTGATTGTGCTATGCGCTCCAACTTGGCCGATTTGGTTTCTATACCCAATTCTTCCAATGCTTTCTGCATTTTGCCAAAATCTTCGTAGGCTGCATGTATCACAGCAATTCCTTTTCCTTCTTCGTCGGCCTCCACAAACAGGTCTTCCAAACCGGCATCTATCAATTCAAACTCCAGTTCTTCAAGGTCGCGGTCGCCCGGGTCGAACGTGAAAACCGATTTACGGCTGAATATAAAATCCAACGAACCGGTTTTACCCAGGGTACCGCCATATTTGGTGAAGTAGCTGCGCACGTTGGCTACGGTACGGTTGGTATTATCAGTAGCGGTTTCTACCAATATGGCCACGCCATGCTGTGCATAACCTTCGTACACCAGTTCTTCGTAATCTTTTTCATCACGGCTAACGGCGCGCTTAATAGCAGCTTCTACCCTATCCTTTGGCATGTTAACTGCCTTAGAGTTTTGGATTGCCGTACGCAGGCGCGAATTGGAGTTGGGGTCGCCGCCACCGGCTTTAACCGCCATTACAATTTCCTTACCTAAACGTGTGAACTGAACCGCCATTTTGGCCCAGCGCTTAAATTTCCTTTCCTTACGGAATTCAAATGCTCTTCCCATTGTGTTTTAAGTCCATAGACCATGGTCGATGGTCGATAGTTAATATATTTATAGTTCTATAATCATTGGTCCTCGCCATGGACTATCGTCTATGGACCACCCTAAATTATCTTCTTCAAATTTTCGAGCATGTCTGCCGTCATTTTTGGCAGGTCGTACTCTATTTGCCAGCCCCAGTCTTGTTGAGCGGCGCTATCGTCTATCGATTTTGGCCAGCTGTCGGCAATTGCCTGACGCGGATCCGTATCGGCATAACTAATTTCGAAATTAGGTAAATGCTTTTTAATTTCTGCGGCCAATTCTTCGGGTTTAAAACTAATACCCGCCAGGTTATAACTGCTGCGTATCTTTATTTGTTCGGCCGGGGCATCCATTAATGATATGGTAGCGCGTATGGCGTCGTCCATATACATCATGGGCAAAGCGGTACCTTCCTGTAAAAAACTTTGGTAGCTGCCATGTTTTAATGCCTCGTGGAAGATGTGCACCGCATAATCAGTTGTGCCACCACCGGGGTTCGCCCGCCAGCCTATCAGGCCGGGGTAGCGCAGGCTGCGTGCATCAAGCCCGTATTTAGCAAAATAATACTCGCACCAGCGCTCGCCCGCCAACTTGCTAAAACCATAAACGGTGTTAGGGTCCATCACGCAATATTGTGGCGTATCGTATTGCGGCGAGTGCGGGCCGAAAACGGCTATCGAACTTGGCCAAAAAACTTTGGCTGTTTTAAACTCTACAGCAAAATCCAATATATGCAAAAGGCCGGTCATGTTAAGGTCCCAGGCCATTTTGGGTTTTTGCTCGCCTACTGCCGATAGGATGGCCGCCAACAAGTATACCTGTGTAGGGCGGTGCTTATCGAAAAGGTGATGCAGGTTATCCTTATCCAGCACATTAGCGAACTCGAAAGGGCCGCTGTTGCGCAGTGCATAATTGGGGCTGTTAATATCGGAGGCGATGACGTTCTCGGCACCGTGTATGGCTCGCAATGCAGTAACCAATTCGGTACCAATTTGGCCATTGGCGCCTATCACAAAAATCTTTTCACTCATGCAGATGTAGCTTTGGGCGCAAAGGTAGGAAATTGGGCGAAATGAGTTAAATTTTGCAAATAAAGGTTTTAGAAAGTATGCTAAATTGCTTAAAGGATATATATTTATTACATGAAATATATCCTAACCCTTATCAGCCTAATATTCATCAACTTTTGTTGCATTGCCCAGGTATCCGTTCAAAGCGCAAACTGGAATGACCATATCGATCAAAGATCGCGCAGGGAAATAAAGTTACTTAACGACCAGGTGATGGCCTGCTTTAAATCGGGGGATTCTGTTAAACTCATGTCGATATATTCTGATGGTTTAAAACAGCGCGCAGCCGGGAAAACCGGGGCTATAGTGGATTTTTTGCAACCCATTATCACTACCACCAACTATAGCCTGCTTGATGAATATTTGTGTACAAATAGCGCAACTGGCGGTGTTTCGAGCATATTCAAAGGCGTATCTGGAGATAACGACTATAAGTTGAATTACACCGTTTTTGCTAAAGAAACTTATTGGTCGCTGCTTTTATACAACTACAATGATATAGAGATATTGGTTACCTGCGGTTATAGTAAATATGGCAATAATTGGAAATTAGACAATTTGTATGCGGGCCAGTATAAACTAAAAGGAAATACGGCTGTAGGCCTGTACCGCAAAGCGGAAAAATATTTTGCCGATGGTGATATTGCAGATGCCGTGATCATGATGTATTTGGCCCGGCAATTGGTGGCGCCCGCAAGTAATATATTCGAGTATTTTAAACTCCCTGAAATGAAAGAGTTTGGCGATAAGATATATAAAGAAGCGGGATCAAAACTGCCTCTCGAAATATCAACCATAAGCACAGCTCCTAAAATTGTTGGTATAGAGCCAGTGGTAATACCGGAAGGGATCTTCCCGATGATAAATTATTACACAAGTATCCCGCTGACCGATACCGTCAAGTTAAAAGCAGAAAACGACAGTATTCAAAAAAACATAGGAAATGTTTTGGTAAACATTAATAAGCACAACACTATGGTGTTTTTCAGGGCATACAACCAAATCCCCGATGGTAAAACGCCCATGAAACGTTACGGTTTTGTTATGAAGATATCCAAATAGCCTTTTTATATACTAAACTGGTAGACTTAATTGGCGCAAAGGCAAAAATTTCGCATATTTGGAGTTCAAATTTTATTATTCAATTATTTAACAACAAAATGAAAGTCGCAGTAGTAGGTGCTACCGGTTTGGTAGGCACCAAAATGTTGCAGGTTCTGGCAGAACGCAACTTCCCCGTTACAGAATTATTCCCCGTAGCTTCCGCAAAAAGTATTGGTAAAGAAATTACTTTTAAGGGTAAGCAGTATAAGGTGGTTTCTGTTGAGGATGCGATAAAGCAGAAGCCTGATGTGGCTTTGTTCAGCGCCGGTGGCAGTGCTTCTTTAGAGCAGGCCCCTTTGTTTGCCGAAGCCGGTGTTACGGTAATTGATAACTCATCGGCCTGGCGTATGGACCCTACCAAGAAACTGGTAGTGCCCGAAGTGAACGCCGATGTGTTGACAGCTGATGACAAGATCATAGCAAACCCAAATTGCTCAACCATACAAATGGTAGTGGCCTTAAAGCCCCTGCACGATGCTTATAAAATTAAACGCGTGGTAGTTTCTACCTACCAATCGGTAACCGGCACCGGCGTAAAAGCGGTTGACCAGTTATTTAACGAGCGTAAAGGTATCGACGGTGTTAAGGCTTACCCATATACTATCGACCTGAACGTAATACCTCAAATAGATGTATTTACCGAGAACGGTTACACCAAAGAAGAAATGAAAATGGTGAAAGAAACCGTTAAGATAATGGGCGATGAAAACATTAAAGTAACTGCCACTACCGTGCGTATCCCGGTAATGGGCGGCCACTCGGAGTCGGTTAATATCGAGTTCGAGAACGATTTTGACCTGGCCGAAGTAAAAGAATTGCTGAGCAAAGCACCGGGCGTAATTGTTACCGATGATATTGCTAACCTGAAATACCCTATGCCGCTTGATGCACACGACAAAGACGATGTTTTTGTTGGCCGCATCCGCCGCGACGAAACCCAGCCGAACACTTTAAACTGCTGGATCGTGTCAGACAACCTGCGCAAAGGCGCCGCAACCAA
Source organism: Mucilaginibacter pedocola (assembly GCF_002013915.1). GTDB lineage: Bacteria > Bacteroidota > Bacteroidia > Sphingobacteriales > Sphingobacteriaceae > Mucilaginibacter > Mucilaginibacter pedocola. The sequence goes on along the minus strand of NZ_MBTF01000023.1, from coordinate 572,803 downwards.
TGCCGTGCAAATTGCCGAGTACTTGGTAGCGAAACAACTGATCGGGCAGGCAGTAGAGGCGTAATAAATGTAGAGACGCGACACTTCGCGTCTTCCATGTGCAAAGCAGAGACGCGAAGTATCGCGTCTCTACGGCAAATAAAATGAATAGGGATTTTCGAAAGATGATCCCTATTTTTATGCATCAATATTTCCAATGAAAGCCCTCAAGATATTACTGCTCGCCTGCTGCATTTTAGCAGTTAAAACCAATTTCGCCCAAACACTTCAAGCTATTGAAGCCGACCTTTTAAAGTCATTCAAAAAAATTGAATACTGGGACCAGAAGCAACGTGGGGGTGACGCAGATGCAAGCGATTCGCTTGAGGCCGCTAACGATAGATTTGGTAAGAAGCTTCAAACTTACACGCATAAGTATCCTTCAACTATAGCTTCACCATTTGAGTTATTAAAGAAGGAAAACCTGGATATAGCTACGTCTGCTGATGGGCTTTTCAGAATTTATAGTTGGGATGACCTCACCGGTGGAACTCAACGGTATTTCGCCAATGTAATGCAATACAAAACCGGGAATAAAACGAGATCGGTGCTCCTTAGTGATTCGTCCGCCGGCACTTATTACACAACTATTTATACATTAAAAGCCGTTAATAAAACCTATTATCTGGGTATTTATGGTTTCATCGAGTCTTCGAAATATGCGGGCACAGGAGTTAAGGTATTTGCTATTGAAAATGGTAGTTTAAACAACAAGATCAAACTTTTAAAAACAACATCCGGGCTTCGCAACGAAATATCTTATGAATATGACTTCGGTTCGGTTGTAAATATTCCTTTTGAAGAACGTCCGACCATCACTTTTGACTCCATCACCCAGACCATCAAAATCCCGTTGGTAACAAAAGACGGCAACGTCACCAAAAAGTTTATCACCTACAAATTCACCGGCCAGTATTTTGAGAAAGTGGTTAGCAAATGAAAAGAGGCCTGCTTATACTATCCTGTGTTTTTTGGATGGCACCAACCGAGGCATCTGCTCAAAACGCCGCGGCCATCGAATCCAAATTAAACAAGGCTTTCAACAAGATCGCTTATTGGGATAAAAAAAGGAGCTATGCAGGCGCCGATGACTCACTTATACTTGCGAATGATCAGTTCGCCGCACAATTATTGTCTATCACCGGTAAGTACCCGGGCACTATAAGCCAGCCATTCAAGTCCTTGGCAAATTCGGGTTTAAGGATAGCTACTTGTGAAGATGGGGCGCTAAGGATATACTCCTGGGATACCGGGCTTGGCGGCACTATGCGTAAATACAAAAACATTGTTCAATACAGGTCCGGCGCCGGCACAAAGTCCATCGCTTTGATAACCGACCCGAACGGATATGAACCTTTCTACTCCGGTTTACACAACATTAAAGCAGGCAAAACAACTTATTACTTAGGGCTTAATACCGCAATGTTATCAAGTGCTTACATTGTGCAGGGGGTAAAAGTTTTCGCGATAACGCAAGCAAAACTTGATACTGATGCAAAACTTATTAAAACCGAAAGCGGCCTAAATAATAGCTTGCATGTTGAGTCCGATCTTAGTGCCTCGGTCAATAATGGCATATCCGAACAGCCTCGGTTAAGTTACGATAGCAGAACACGAACCATAAAGCTCCCTTTAGTTACTGCCGAAGGGCGGATAACCAAAAATTTCATCACCTACAAATTCACGGGGCAGTATTTTGAGAAAGTGGTTAACTTAGCCAAATGATCTCGTTCGCCCACCGTGTTTTTATGGAAGTTGCTGCTAACCTTAGCTTCAGCAAGGCCGCGCAGGTGCTGTTTATTACGCAGCCGGCCATCAGCAAACACGTAAAGGCCTTGGAAGACCAGTATAAAGTTCCTCTGTTCGAGCGGAAGGGTAATACCATTTTGCTTACAGAAGCGGGTATTAAGCTGAACACTTACCTAAAAGAAGCCACCGAGATAGAACGTAAGATAGAGTACGATCTTAGCATTCTCGGCAATGCTGCCAGTGCCGCTGGCCACCTGCGCCTGGGGGCAAGTACTACTATTGCCTTGTATATTTTGCCATCCATTCTATCGGGTTTTCAGCGCGAGTATGCCAATTTGGGTGTGCAGCTGGTTAACCGCAATTCGGAATATATTCTGAATGCCCTGCTGAACCACGAGGTGGACCTGGGTATTATTGAGGCCGACAGCAAACTGACTACCGTTTCCTACACCCACTTTATGAGCGACGAGGTTATTCCCGTTTGCTCTGCCAAAAGCCCGCTGGCGGGCAGATCGCTTAGCCTGAAACAATTTGTAAAAACACCTTTGGCCCTGCGCGAACGCGGCTCGGGTACGCTGAACGCGCTGCTAAAGTCGATAGGTTCGCTCAATATAAAACCTGCCGACCTGCTGGTGAAAATACGCCTGGGTGGTACCGAAGCTTTGAAGAATTTTTTGCTGGCCGATACCTGTCTTGGCTTTATGCCCCGCCCTTCCATCATCCGCCAACTGGCAGAGGGCGACCTGGTGGAAGTGCCTATCGAAGGCTTAAAGATAACCCGCGATTTCTATTTCATCCGCCGCAAAGGCACCGAGGATAACGGGCTCACCGGTAACTTTATTAATTACGCCGCCATGCACGTGGCCAACGGAAAGTCGTTTTAATGCCTGCCAAAAAAGCTATCATCATAGGTGCCGGTGTAGCTGGTATAGCAACAGCCATCCGTTTAGCTATAAAAGGCTATGCCGTTGAGGTATTTGAGGCGAACAGCTACCCCGGCGGCAAACTATCCGAAATTGAACAGAACGGTTACCGCTTTGATGCCGGCCCAAGCCTCTTTACCATGCCGCAATATGTGGACGAGCTTTTTGAACTGGCAGGCAAAACCCCGGCGGACTACTTCCGCTACCAAAAACTGGATGTAGTTTGCAATTACTTTTATGAGGATGGCACCCGTATTAAAGCCTACGCCGATACCCAACAATTTGCGGCAGAGCTGAACCGCAGTACCGGCGAACCCGTAGCCAACATCCTGAAATACCTGGCCAACAGCCGCGATATTTATACCATTACTAACCACGTTTTTTTAGAACGCTCGCTGCATCGCTTGCAGACTTATTTGCGATGGGACACCCTGCGCTCGGTATTTAAGCTGCCGAAGATAGATGCTATGCGCAGTATGCATAAGGCCAACAGTACATTTTTTAAAGATGAGCGTGTGGTGCAATTCTTCGACAGGTATGCTACCTATAATGGGTCAAACCCATACCAGGCACCGGCTACGCTGAACGTTATTCCCCACCTCGAACATCATTTTGGCGCTTACTTCCCCGAGGGTGGCATGCATGCCATTACGCAGGCATTGGTAAAACTGGCGGAGGAATTGGGCGTGAAGTTCAGGTACAACACGCGTGTAAATGAAGTTGTAGTTATAAACGGCATTGCCAAGGGTGTCAGAGCAAACGGCGAGCATATTACAGGCGACTTAGTGGTATCTAACATGGATGTATGGCATACGTACAAAACCATGCTCAACAAACATCCCGAACTGCATCCTGAAAAAACATTATTGCGCGAACGGAGTAGCTCAGCATTGATATTTTACTGGGGTATAAAAAAGAGTTTTCCAGCACTCGGCCTGCACAACATATTCTTCAGTGCCGATTACCGGGCAGAGTTTGAACACATTTGGCAAGAACAAGACATTTACCGCGACCCAACGGTATACATCAATATCAGTTCGAAACTAAAATCCGACGATGCCCCCCCAGGGCACGAGAACTGGTTCGTGATGATCAACGTACCCGCCAATACCGGGCAGGATTGGGATAAGCTGATAGCTGATGCTCGCGCCAATATCCTGAAAAAACTATCGGAAATATTGAGAGAAGATATTGCCGCGCTAATAGAATGCGAAAGCATTTTAGACCCGCGAAGTATCGAGGCTAAAACATCATCGTACAAAGGCTCTATTTACGGCACAGCATCTAACGACCGCTTTGCCGCTTTTTTAAGGCACGCCAATAGTTCATCAAAAGTAAAAGGGCTGTATTTCTGCGGTGGTAGCGTGCATCCGGGCGGAGGGATTCCGTTGTGTTTGTTATCGGCGAAGATAGTGAGTGAAGCCCCCGCCGCCTCCGCTGGTTAGCGGAGGAGCTTTCGAAGTGCATAACGAACAACGCCCTCCGGTAGATCGGAGGGCGTTGTTCGTTTATGTTGTTTTCCTACTTGTTCCGAGAACTAAATTCGGTTCCCCCTTCAGGGGGTTAGGGGGCTGGGCTAACCATTTTCTCCAGCGCATCTATCCACTTCGGTTCGGCGTTAAGGCTTTCTACCAGTTGAACGTGCTCGCCGCCGAGGGCTTTAAATTCGTCGCCATACTCGGTGGTTACTTCGTAAACAGTTTCCAGGCAGTCGGCCACAAAGGCGGGGCAAAATACCAGCAGGCGTTTGTGCCCTTGCTCGGCCATCTGCTTAATTACCTCGCTGGTGTAAGGTTGTACCCAAGGGTCGCTGCCGAGGCGGCTTTGGAAACACACGGTGTATTTATTCTTCGGCAGGTTCATTTTTTCGGCAATAAGGCGTGCCGTATCGTATGATTGTGCCGAATAGCAAAATTTATTGGTATCGTTCAGCGTGTCGCAGCAGCCGCTTGTTTGCAGGCAGTAGCTGCCGGTATGGTCGCATTTTTTTAGCTGGCGTTGCGGCAGGCCGTGGAAACTGAACAGCACGTGGTCGTAAGTTTCGGGCCGGTGTTTGGCAGCATTGTCGGCAAAGGTTTCTATCATCAGTTCGTTATCATGGAACGAATTGCTGAATGTGATATTAGGTACGGTTTGCCATTCTTTTACAATACGCATCACCTTCTCGTGTACCGATCCGGTACTTGCCGAAGCATATTGCGGAAACAGGGCGATCACCTGTATATCACTCACCAAAGCTTCTTTCAGTTTCTGCAAAGCCGATTCGATAGAAGGGTTTTGGTAGCGCATGGCCAGTTCTACTATATAGCCATCACCCAGGCGCTGCTGTAACAATTGCTGCTGCAAAATACTGTAGTGCTTAAGCGGCGAGCCTGTTTTCTCGTCCCAAATGGCACGATACAATTTGGCTGACTTCGGCGCACGGAAAGGTACGATAATGGTTTTCACCAAAAAGGTACGCAGTACGGGGTTAACGTCAATAACCCGTGGGTCCATTAAAAATTCGTCGAGGTATTTGCGTACGTCTGCAGTCGACGGACTATCCGGTGTGCCTAAGTTTACGAGTAAAACGCCTTTTTTAGCCATAATTTGAGAGCGCAAAAGTACGATAAATTAACCCCTTAACACATTTGGCAGGGGACAAATTACAAAAAGATGATGAGGATCATTTTCCCCCTCCGCCCCCTGAAGGGGGAACTTTTGATTAGTTAAGTAGTCATACTTCTATGAATAAACCTTCTGCACCCCTTCAGGAGGCCGGGGACCTGAGCTTGGCACCCTGAGCCGACCAAGGTTAACATAACTTAACACATTTCAAATTTAATTTATTACAAATAACTATATATCAAATAGATATAAAAATACAAAGTTAACATAAAACATTCTATTAACAGGCATTGCTACTAATTCTATTAGCAACAATACCTATCCCCTCCACCCAGTCAAGCTTCCGCGCTTGAACAGGAGAAGGGGGCTTTAAATATTGAACATCGAACGCCCAATGTCGAATATCGTTCTAACTACTTCATCATTGGATATTCGAAATCGTTATTCGAAATTAAAACTTCTGCTCCCCCTTCAGGGGGTTGGGGGGCTCGGGCTTCGCCACAATTTCCACCAGGGCACCCACGGCGCGTCATGGTGTTCGTAGTGATAGCCAAAAAAGTAGCAGCTAAAAAAAGCGAAAACGTGGTTGCGCGGCAGGCTGCGGCTTTGGTGTTTGTTATCGTGTTCGCCTTTATGTGGTAAATAAGTACCGAAGTAGAACAGTTGCAGCGTACTCAGTAACGAGGGCACTACCCAAAACAATATCAGGTTAGCCTGCGGTACCCATAGCTTAAGTACATTGAATAAAATAGCCATTGCCACAATTTGCCAAACCGAAAGGTAATTGCGGATGAACTGCATATACCAGGCAAAAAAGCCTCCCTCGTGGTAGTCAGGGTCGGTGGCTGTATGTACATGATCGTGGTGCTGGTGGTGTTTGGTATAAAGCTTGGGATACCAAAAAACTGCATACAGCATGGTGCATATATGCCCTATTAAATTGTTGATGTTTTTATTGGGGGCTATGGTGCCATGCATAGCATCGTGCGCAGTAATAAACAGCCCGGTGTACAAGTGCATCTGCACCAAAATAAACAGGTAAAGCAATGGGTTAGCAAAGTTTACCTGCCATTGCATCAGCAGCACTATAGAGGTTACCCACAACCCTATAACAAGCAGGGCAACAAATAAACCTGTATACGTTGGTATTTTTTGCAAAAGATGATTTTATGCTGAAAGGTACAATATCCGTTCCCTTATTTAACGCGCTTGCCGGCTTTGTTTATGTAGTACCAATTATCGCTTTTCCAAATGCTGTGTTCGCCATCGACAATTGTAGTGCAAGCATCGCTCACTTTGGCCCTACCATTTTCAAAAGAGAACGCGCAACCATATTGCGGACTAATTACCACATTGCCGGTAGAGTCGGCAAAACCAATTTTATTATCGTCGCCTTTAATGCGGAAATAACCTTCCGAAGGATCGTCGGGGCCATTATCAAAAGGAAAGACTTTGAATAACACGTTTTCCTTTCTGTCGATCGCAACAAAACCTTCCTTTGGTTTAGAAGCTATAGCATAGGCCTTAAAAGTATCGGTAAAACACATAAGGTACTTGCCCATCGCAATAACAGTATCGCCTTTTGTGTTTACGTAACCTTCCTTATCGGTTAGGGTATCAACAATTCTGTAAAGCTCATCGGCGGCGGTTTTAGGAGCCTCGCACGCGCATAAGAAAAGGGTGACGATGATCAGCGCCTTTTTCATAGGAAAGAATTAATACGTTTCCAGTTCGGCCTTTACCTGCTGCATCAGCCACATGGGGCTCGATGTTGCACCGGCAATACCCACCTTATCGCCCGCGGCGAACATGTTTTTGTCCAGCTCGCTCACGCTCGATACAAAGTAGGTGTTGGGGTTATGCTTGCGGCAAACCTCGTAAAGCACCTTGCCATTGCTCGATTTTTTGCCCGATACAAATACGATCTTGTCAAACCTGGCCACAAAGGCAGGCAGATCCTTATCGCGGTTGCTTACCTGGCGGCAAATGGTATCGTTGGCTTTTACCTCGTAACCACGGTTGATCAGTTCTTCTTTTACCTGGTAAAATTTAGCTACGCTTTTAGTGGTTTGGCTGTATAAGGTAAAGTTGGCAGGCAGCTCGGCATTATCCAGTTCGCTGATATCCTGAAAAACCAGCGCACTTCCGTTGGTTTGCCCCTCAAGGCCCACTACTTCGGCATGGCCGTGCTTACCAAAAATGAGTATCTTCTCGTCGTTATCGTACGATGTTTTTATGCGGTTTTGCAGTTTAAGCACCACCGGGCAACTGGCGTCTATAAGTGTAATGTTGTTCTCCAGCGCTATACGGTAAGTTTCGGGGGCTTCGCCATGGGCGCGGATGAGTACCTTTTCATCGTGCAGGCCTATCAGGTCGGCATGGTCAATAATACGCAGACCCAGGGCCTTCAGGCGGTCAACCTCTTCATCGTTATGTACAATATCGCCAAGGCAATATAAATAACCGTCTTCGGCCAATATTTCTTCGGCCATATCAATAGCATACACCACCCCAAAGCAAAAGCCCGAGTCCTGATCTATTGTTACCTGTAATTGATATTCACCCATTTGGTACAAAATTACGGATTTATTTTAGTTAGAAAGGTTGATGAAAAGTTAAAAAAGTTGAAATTTCAATGATGGATAATTAATGGCGATGCTTTTCAGCCCGGGCTATGCGCTCATACGCCTGCAGGCATTACACACGGGCCGATATCCACTCCTATCCCTATCGCTTTTTTTCTGAACCTTGATTCTTGGGATTAAAGGATTCTCTGATTTTGCCTACCTGCATCAGATAATCCTCAAATCAAGCGCATCATGGTTCAGATAACCAACACCCCAAAAAACACAAACTCCGTTGCCAACAATACCGGCGCTACTATACTTTGTTTCTTAAAACCGGCTTTCTCAAATGCGAGCAGCATTACTGCGCTTACCAAAAACCAGCAGTAATAATTTTTCAGGGGGATAATATTGTCGGCCCATTGCCAGTAATCGAAACGGATGGCTACGGGCTCTATCAACAGGTCGAGCAGTACCAGTAACAAAGCACCAACAACTACCCGGGCAAACATGCTTTTCAACCGGCTTCGCTGCATGGTAACGCCAGTGGCGTAAACCAGCAAAAACCAGTTGATGCCGATAGTGAGCGGAATATCAAAAACCTTCGTGCCCAATGTTGGGCCGTAAGCATAATGGCCGAACAGCCACTGTTTGTGCACGCCAATCCATTCTGCCAATATCCCGCCTAAAAATGTGACGACTAAAAAAGCGATAAACTTTTTATTGATGTAGTTGTGCCCAAATACAATCACCAAAAACATCAGCAGCAAATGCCAGGGCACTATCTGCAAAAATAGCGGGCGAGTTACGGGCAGCATTAACCCTACCAGCCCTACGATATGGAACAGGATAATAACCACCACGGCAATACGAGGGTTTATACCGAAATTTTGCGGCCTTTCCATTCGGTGGTTTTAGTGAGGTGCTTTTGTATAGAAGTGAAGCCGATAACCAGCAGGCTGAGCATCTGAATAGGATGCAGAAAAATATTCCGGAGCGGGCTTTGCCCGGCCGATAGCGATATCATTACCCGCGAGAGCAGTATCAGCCCCATCATGATAAAAACGAGGTTCAGGTTCATGGTCATGATAATTAGGGCTGGTCCGCCAATAATCAGCAGCAGGTAAGCCATAAAGCCAAATATATTATAATTGAAGGCTGCCAAAAAGTTTTTGCCGAAGCCATTTACTGCCTCGTTATAGCCGGTATACATGCGGCAATTGATCATTCCGTTAGCCAGCAAAGCTTCGCCGTTCAGTTTGGCTGCTTTTACCAGTTTCATAATCTCTACATCCTCTACCACCTTGTTTTTTGCCAGTTGGTGCCAATGGTACTCGCGGTAGTTATCAGCATCAAAAAGCATAAACTGGCCGCTGGCCGCAGCAACCGAAGCACTGCGCACCAGGTAAACCAGCCGCAGGGGCAGCAGATTAAGCAAAATATAGTGCATCAGCGGTACCACCATTTGCTCGCCTGCGCTGAGCATGGTTTGGTTGGTGAACAGGCTAAGCAAACTTAAGCCACGCAGCTTCATGCGGTGCACGGCACTATTCAGAAGCCCGTTGTGCACCACCTCATCGGCATCTAAAAACAAAAAATACCGCCCGCTTGCCTGCTGCGCCAGTTGGTGGCATGCATAGTTTTTGCCCAACCAACCCGTGGGCAAGGCTTTACCTTTTATCACTTTAAACTGATGATGCTTTGCAGCAAAGTCGGCGCAAATTTGATAGGTGTTATCGGTAGAATTGTCGTCGAGCACCAGCACTTCGTAATCGGTATAATCCTGTTGGTGTATCGATTGTAGCAAGGCCAAAATATCCCGCTCCTCATTACGGGCGGGAATAAGTATAGATACCTTATCGGTATAATGCTTGCCAATATGCGGCAGTTTGGGGTTCGATAAAAAATTGAACAGCGTTACCGTAAAGCGCAGGATGAGGAAAATAAATACAATAAGCAGTACTACGATCACTTTATATCAATTTCGGTTTGTTGCAGTTTGGCGGCATCGTAATGCTGCTGGTAAGCGCTTTGCAGCTCATCAATAGTTTGATAACCGCGCCCCTTGTCATCAGCCTTTAGGTAAACGGTTACCGAGGGCTTTTTATGTTTAAAATACTGAATAAAAGTTGCGGCGAACAATAGCTGAAATTTCCCTTCTGCCTTTTGCATCACCTTCAGCAAACCCTGTTCAAAAGTAACCCGGCTTACAAAGTTTGAATATAGTTTACCCTGCGGAAACATCAGCAGCAGGTTGCCCGGCTGGTTCAATATTTCCGCTGCATAATTTAATGATTCGAGCACGTCCCGTGAATTCTTGCTTACCGAAAATGCCCCTGCATACCGCAGCATTCCTTCGCGCTTTGCGGTATCTTCCAGTATCATTACATGGAACTTCTTATGCAGCAGTTTCATGTTCAGGATGTATAATATCAGCCCATCCCAAAAACTGAAGTGGTTGGCTACCAACAGCACCGACTTATTGCTGTCAACCCCCACCTCGTTATACAAAAACTCGTGAAAGGTTTTGCCCACCAGCCGCTTCACATAGGTATCAAATACCCACTTCATTAATGCATTGTTTTTAGGGTACAGCATGCGTCAGTGGGCTACGTTTACCTGGTCCTTCAAAGCCTGCCGGTGAAAGGCACTTATCTTTTCGTCTATCTCATTAAAGCTTAACTCGCCTGCTACCCCCAGATCCAGCAGGTGAAAATATACCGATGGTTTCAGGCTCTCGAAATATTCGATCAGTGCACAGCTGTAAATAATATGGCAAGGGCCTTTTATGTTTTTGATGAGGCGTTCGATGCCTTTCTCCACTTTTATCTCGGTGGTATGGTTAGATATCAGTTCGCCCTGCGGAAAAACGATCACCAGGTTTTCGGCATCGTTCAAAATATCGGCGGCATGCTGCAACGAGCGTATCATCTCGCGCGAGCTTCGGTTGATCGAAAATGCCCCGCAATGGTTCAGCCACATACGCGCCAGTAGATGATCTTCCTGCATCATAATGTACGATTTCCGTTTGAGGTGCCAGTAGGCCAAGTAATTGGCCCAAAGCCCGTCCCACCAGCCAAAATGGTTACAAAGCAGCAGTACCGAGTGGCCGGGTTTAGGCGTAATAGGGTTCACCACCTGCAGCCGGTTAAAGGTTTTGCGCATGCGGTAGTGCATGTATTTAGCAAAGGCATCAGCCAGGAATTTCTTGCGGCGGGCGGCTATCATTGGCGTAAATTTACTAAATACTCATCCAATTGTTTCACCACCAGCCAGTGCCCCAGTTCAACTTCGTGCACATCGGGGTTATCCAGCGTACTCAAAAAAGGCATAGCGGCTTTCATCGGAAATAGGTTATCGCTTTTACCGAATATCAGCCGGCATTTTATATCGTACTTGTTTATCAGTTCGGCAACTTTTGCGGTATCGGGTTTCAGCAAGCGGATGAGGTTTAGGGTATAATACACATCCTGCCGCTTTTGTTCGGTATCTATCTCGTTATAAGCAATATTAAAAAGGCTTTCATCAATAAAGCCAACTTTCTTCAGCCCTTTTATCAGTCCCGGTGCCAGCCATTTGCTTTTGGTAACGGTTTTAAAAAACAAGCGCCCTGCGGGTTTATTGGCCAAAAAATCGAAGCCTTTATAAACCGAGAGCCCATCGGGTGCCATCAGTATAATTTCATCTATCAGGCCGGCATATTCTTCCAATAGTATCAGCGCCAGGTTGGCACCGATAGAATAACCCATTACCGAGAAGCGTTGCCTGCCATACAGTTTAAACCATTCCTCAACATAGCCCTTCACCATGGCTTTGGGCATACCGGCAGTAATTTGCTGTTCGCTCCAACCGCTTAGCTTGCTCTCGCCATGAAAGAAATGGTCGAAACCGTAAACGCGGTAATCTTTCAGAATGGAGTTTTCCAGTACGTGGAACTGCCTGCCCGTCATCCCGTAACCATGGAAGGCCAGCAGGGGTTTACTGCCGCTGCCATACTCGTGATAATGCGCCTTGCCCAGCCCCGGAATATCTAAAAAACCCATGGCGGCAATATTAAGAAAAAATGAAGGGTTTTGAATGGTGGGTTATTTTACCAAAGAGGACACAGAGAGAAAAACAAAAAGAGGCACAGAGCCTTGCAAGCGGTTATATTTTTTGTAGAGACGCAATACCTTGCGTCTCCCTAATGCAAATTACCGTTGCAAAGCAACAATGCATTTCGTTCTCTTGTCCTATCGGAGACGCAAAGTATTGCGTCTCTACCAAGTTAATGCTTCTCTTTAATATACTTCACAATAGCATCCGTTGCCCCAATATTCTGCTCCACATACCGCTGTGCCACTTTTGCTGTCCTGAAACGCGATATCTCATCATCCATTAAACTACCTGCCACGGCCAGTAATTCTTCTTCGGTATTGATGCTGAAGGCGCATTGCAGGCCTATCATATCCCTCGCCTCTTTAAATTTATCGTACTTAGGGCCAAATATTACCGGCATGCCAAAGGCCGCAGCTTCCAGCGTATTGTGTATGCCTGCACCAAAGCCGCCGCCTATGTAAGCAACATCTGCATATTGGTAAAGCGAGGAAAGAATACCAATATTATCAATGATAAGATTTGAGATACCAGATGTGAGATTTGAGATATTGGAAAACTTAATTGTGCTATCCTTCGGCAGCAGGCTTTCCAAATGGTTTATCTTATCCACCCCTATTTCGTGTGGGGCTAAAATGAATTTCCAGTCGGGGTATTTCACGATCAGTTTAGCCAGCAAGGCCTCATCGGCGGGCCAGGTGCTTCCTGCAATAAATAGTTTGCTATCGCCTTTAAATGCTACAACTTCGGGCAGTGGCTTTGGCGCCTGTGCGTTTGCCCATACCCTGTCAAAGCGGGTATCGCCACTAATGGTGATGTTAGATTTGCCAAGCCCCTGCAGCAGGTGTTTGCTATCGGCATCCTGCACAAAAAACCATGTAACCATTTTCAGCATTTTGCGGTGCAGCCCGCCATACCATTTAAAAAACACCTGCCCCGGCCTAAATATGCCCGATATGATGTATAGGGGCACATGCCTTTTATGCAGTTGGTTAAAATAGTGGTACCAGTACTCGTACTTGGTAAAAACGGCCATTGTAGGATTAATGGTGGCAATAAAACGGGCAGCATTCTTAGAGGTATCCAATGGCAGGTAATAAACCGCATCGGCAAGGGGCGTGTTCTTGCGCACCTCGTAGCCCGAGGGCGAAAAGAATGTTACTACCACGGGAACGTCGGGGTACATATTCCTCATTTTTTCCAGCACGGGGCGCCCCTGCTCAAACTCGCCCAGCGATGCAAAATGAAACCAAATGCTCTTGTTTAAAGGCTGCACGTGCTGCTTTTGGCGCCCGCTTAACCATAATTTTGCTTTATTATTAAAAATTGAAACTATATACACCAGCAGGTAGTATAACGTGATGCCAATGTTGTATAGTAAAAGCATTTTTCTGATTGTAATTATTATCTTCGTCGGGCAGTAAAAGTAACAACTTATTACTGGTACGGCGCTATGTTAACTGCATTTACCATATCATAACCTTGGCAGGAGGTTTGCAACGAAAAACAAAAAACAAAATTTAATGGCAACGCGTAAACGTATTTTAATAACCGGGGCGGCCGGCTTTCTGGGCTCGCACCTGTGCGACAGGTTCATCAAAGAAGATTTTCATGTAATTGCGATGGACAACCTGATCACAGGCGACCTGCGCAATATCGAACATTTGTTTAAACTCGAGAACTTCGAGTTCTATAATCACGATGTTTCTACTTTTGTGTATGTACCCGGTGAGCTGGATTACATCCTGCACTTTGCATCGCCTGCAAGCCCTATCGATTACTTAAAAATACCTATCCAAACGCTTAAAGTAGGTTCGTTAGGTACGCATAACCTGCTTGGCCTTGCCCGCCACAAAAAAGCGCGTATGCTTATTGCCTCTACATCAGAAATTTACGGCGACCCAAGCGTAAACCCGCAGCCCGAAGAATACTGGGGCAACGTAAATACCGTAGGCCCGCGTGGTGTGTATGATGAAGCTAAGCGTTTCCAGGAATCAATCACCATGGCTTACCATACCTTCCACGGCGTAGAAACGCGCATTGTAAGGATATTTAACACTTATGGCCCGCGCATGCGCCTGAATGATGGCCGTGTACTGCCGGCATTCATAGGCCAGGCCATCCGCGGTGAGGACTTAACCGTATTTGGCGATGGTTCGCAAACCCGCTCGTTCTGCTATGTGGACGATTTGATAGAAGGCATTTACCGCCTGCTGTTCAGCGATTATGCTTTACCTATGAATATTGGTAACCCCAGCGAAATTACCATTAAAGAGTTTGGCGAAGAGATCATTAAACTAACCGGCACTTCGCAAAAAATGGTTTATAAAGAACTACCTACCGATGATCCTAAACAACGCCGCCCGGATATTACCAAAGCCAGGGCCATTTTGGGCTGGGAACCTAAGGTATCGCGTGCAGAAGGTTTAAAAATAACTTACGAGTATTTTAAATCGTTGCCAAAAGATGTGCTGGAAAAAGTAGAACATAAAGATTTTACAACCTATAACAAATAATAACCGCTAAGCCTTGCAATAACCATTGCAAGGCTTAGCTTTATACAAAAGCCCTATCATGAAAATATTAGTTACCGGAGGTTTAGGTTTTATTGGCTCGCACACCGTTGTTGAATTGGTGAATGCCGGCTACGACCCTATTATAGTAGACGACCTTTCTAACTCGAGCATCAAAATCCTTGGCCAGTTGGCTAAGATCATCGGCTACGAGCCACCGCTTTACCAGTTTGACCTTTGCGACGAAGCTGCTGTAAAAAACTTTGCAGCGCAAGAACCCGAAGTTGGCGGCATCATACATTTTGCGGCCTCCAAAGCGGTTGGCGAATCGGTAAAACTGCCGTTGAAATATTACCGCAATAACTTTTTCTCCCTGGTGAATATTTTAAATGCTTACGAGGGCAAACCGCTTAACTTCATATTCTCATCAAGCTGCACCGTTTATGGCCAGCCCGATGTATTGCCCGTTACCGAAGATGCGCCTGTGAAACCGGCGCAATCGCCATATGGCAATACCAAGCAAATAGCCGAAGAAATTTTGCAGGATGTTATTGCCGCAGGCAGTACTTATAAAATTATCTCGTTGCGTTACTTTAACCCGGTTGGTGCCCACGAAAGTGCGCTGATAGGCGAGTTGCCTATTGGCGTGCCACAAAACCTGGTGCCGTTTATTACCCAAACCGCTATTGGCAAACGCGAAATGCTCACCGTTTTTGGCGACCAATACAACACGCCCGATGGCAGCAACATCCGCGACTACATACACGTAGTCGATTTAGCCAAAGCACACGTTGCCGCCTTAAAACTTGCCGAAAAGGATAGTTTTAAAGGCTATGATATGTTTAACATTGGCACAGGCAAGGGTACATCGGTACTGGAGGTAATAAAGGCCTTTGAAGAAACCACCGGTGTGAAATTGAATTACCGGATAGGCCCTGCCCGCGCAGGCGATGTGGAGCAGGTTTGGGGCGATGTAACTAAATCTACCAACCAACTGGGCTGGAAAACCGAGCTGGATGTAAACACCATGATGGCATCGGCCTGGAACTGGGAAAAATATATTGCCGAAAACCCTTTACAATAAAAAAACACATTAACGGGCTGATGTTGTTGTCTGTTGTTAAACATCGGCTTTCAATTTAACGAATGAAAAAGATCATCATAACCGGCGGGGCAGGTTTTATAGGTTCGCATGTAGTGCGCCGCTTCGTAAAAACCTATCCGCAATACCAGATCATCAACCTGGACAAACTTACATATGCAGGTAACCTGGCCAACTTAAAAGATATTGAGAACGAGCCCAACTACCGCTTTGTAAAAGGCGATATTGTTGATTTGGCCTACATCAACAATTTATTTGAGCAGGAACAGCCTGATGCGGTAATACATTTGGCTGCCGAATCGCACGTAGACCGCTCGATAACCAACCCGTTAGAATTTGTGATGACCAACGTAGTGGGCACCGTAAACCTGCTTAATGCTGCCAAAAACATTTGGAAAGGCAATTACGAAGGCAAACGCTTTTACCATGTATCAACAGATGAGGTTTACGGCACATTGGGCGAAACAGATATGTTTACCGAAACTACGGCCTACGATCCGCACTCGCCCTACTCGGCCTCAAAAGCAAGTTCGGACCATTTTGTGCGTGCTTACCACGATACTTACGGCCTGCCCGCAGTAATATCAAACTGCAGCAATAACTACGGCTCGTTCCACTTCCCCGAGAAGCTGATACCATTAGCCATAAACAATATTAAACAGCAAAAACCGGTGCCTGTATACGGCAAAGGCGAAAACGTACGCGACTGGCTTTGGGTGGAAGACCACGCCCGCGCCATTGATGTAATATTCCACAAGGCAGCTATTGGTACTACCTACAATATTGGCGGCCATAACGAATGGAAAAATATAGACCTGATAAAGTTGCTTTGTACTATATTAGACAAAAAACTGGGCCGCGAAGAAGGCGAATCGGCAAAATTGATAACCTATGTTACCGACCGTGCCGGGCACGATTTACGTTACGCTATTGATGCCACCAAGCTAAAGGCCGAGCTGGGTTGGGAACCATCAATTACATTTGAAGAAGGATTAGAAAAAACTGTAGATTGGTACCTGGCTAATGAAGGATGGCTGAACGATGTAACATCGGGCCATTACCAGGAGTACTACAGTGAGCAATATAATAACCGTTAAAAAACGATGTTTGGATTATTTAAGAAGAAGCAGGTAAAGAAAGAAAGAACGCTGGATTATTCGCCCATTTTGGTAGATATGCACTCGCATGTACTACCGGGGATAGATGATGGCGCCCAAACGCCCGAAGAATCAATTGTACTGATCAAAAAAATGATGGAGCTTGGCATTAAAAAAGTAATTGCCACGCCGCACGTTATGGCCGATTATTACCGTAACGACCGCGACAGCATCATGAACGCGCTTGCTGTACTTAAAGAGGAACTAAAAAACCAAAACATTGATATACCGGTAGAGGCTGCTGCCGAGCACTACTTCGACGAAACATTTGAACGCCGCATTGATGAAGGCACCTTAATGACAATGGGTGAGGAAAAGTACGTATTGTTTGAGCTATCGTTTATTAACGAGCCGCCTAACGTAATACAAATGGTGCAAAAAATGCGCGATGCGGGTTATAAACCTATTTTGGCCCACCCCGAGCGTTACGCTTACATGGGGGTTGACCGTATGCGCGCTATACGCAGCTGGGGCTGTGCGATGCAATTAAATACTATATCGCTAACAGGCTACTACGGCAAACAAACCCAAAAAATTGCCGAGGAGATGGTTGACGAGCAGATAGTAGATTTCATGTCGAGCGATATGCACCACCCGCGCCACGCCCAGGCATTTGAAGATGCGCTTACTACTGATTATATTGAAAAACTGTTGGTTGAAAGTTATCCCTTAAAAAATAAATTGCTGTTTTAATAACATACAAAACAACCATAACTAAAAGGTTTGTATACCAATTAAGTTTTTTTCTTGATTCTTGACTCTTACTTCTTGATTCTAACCCCTACTCATACCTAAGCGCCTCAACAGGGTCGAGCTTAGCGGCTTTTTTGGCGGGGTAAAAGCCTGATGACAGCCCGATACCTGTACACAGGGCAATTGCCCAAAACAGCCAGAACCATGGCACCACAAACGTGCCGCTTATTTGTACGGCAATAAGGTTGCCGGCCGATATGCCGAGTATGATGCCGCCTACACCGCCTATAAGGCATATTACTATAGCCTCTATTAAAAACTGCTTGCGTATTACCGATGGTGTAGCACCAATGGCCTTGCGTAAACCAATCTCGCGCGTGCGTTCTGTTACCGATACCAGCATAATATTCATCAACCCTATGGCAGCACCAATCAATGTAATAATGCCTATGGCAAAACCTGCCGCCGTTACGCCGTCAAGGTTGCTCGATAGTTCGGCCTGGATGGAGTCGGCACGGAATATCTCAAAATTATTATCCTGCCCAAGGCGCAACCCGCGTACATTTCTGAAAAGCGATGTTGCCTCGCCTATGGTGGCATCCAGAGCTTCGGGGCGGGGAACATTGATCACTACAGAAAATGATGGTTTGGATGTAGCGGCTATCTGCCTGCCTTTCAAAACCGGGATAACGCAAAATTTATCGCCCCCGAAAGCATTACTGCCTTTAGCGGCAATTACGCCGATAACCCTGAATTTGCTCGCGCCTAATAAAATGTATTTATTTACCGGGTCGCCGGTTTTAAAGAGTTTCTTCTTCAACTCATCGCCAATGATCACCACGTTGGCACCGTGCTCAATCTCGGATGTAGAGAAGTTACGACCGTAGGCAATTTTGTGCCCTTTTATAAAAATATAGTTTTCGTTACTGCCTATTACCCTAATGTTTGGGTTTGTTTTTACGCTTTCGTATTTGGCGATAGCCGTGCCCGATACCGTAAAATCAATACTCATGCGGGCAGGCAGTTTAAAGGTTTTATAAAAGCGCTCGGCCTGCTGGTAATCTATAGCTGGATAAATTTTGCGGTGCCCGCCATTGCCGAAACTAATGCCTGCCCCGCGGTTTTGTATGGTAAACGAGTTTGCCCCAAGCCCGGCAAAGGCATCGTTAGTAAACTGCCTGATGCCTTCTATGGCGGTTAAAATGCCCACCAGGGCCATAATGCCAATAGCAATAATAAGGGCAGTAAGCGATGTACGCAGCCTGTTGCCGGCTATTGACTGTAGTGCTATGGCTATATTCTCTCTGTAGGTAGTTTTTACCGGCATGCTTGTAATTTAATAAACTCGTGTGCATTTTGACTATAGCATGCCTCCATTTGTTACAGCCGGGCCCTATGTTTTAACGGCTTAATTAAAACTTTGCCTGCATAAAAAACTTGCACTAACTTAAAGCCCGAAAAACACAGCCACCGTGAGAAAGATAATTATACTTATTGCATTAACTTTCAGCATAATAACCGCAAAGGCCCAGCAACAAGCACCCGTTAACCAATACGCACTTAGCCAAAATACAAAAGTTACCACAGCAAACGGCCAGCCCTACGCCTATGCCGAATGGCAAAAGCTGTGGGCTACAAATAAATACAAATTAAAGCCAACAAACCCCGAAAGCGACAGCACTGCATTTACGCTTATATTGCGCGATACCGTTGCAGAGGCTGCCGAATTTGCAGGCCTATCGCCAAGGCAAACTATATTTTTTAAGCGGGGAAACCATTTTGTATTGCTGAACATGCAGGATGTTAACGGCAAAACCATCACCGCCGAAGAGTTAAGGGGGAAGATCATTGTCTTCAATTTTTGGCAGGTAGCATCGGCACCCAGCAGGTACCAGATAGCCGAATTAAACCGCGTTGCCGATGCCTATAAAAACGATAGCAACATTGTATTTGTAGCCATTACTACCGATGATAAAGCATACGTTCAAGAGTTTCTGAAGATATCGCCGTTCAACTTTAATGTTATTCCGGCCGGCGCGGCGTACTTTACCTACCATGGCGTAACCGAATGCCCCGTAACCCTGGTGATTGATAAAGATGGCAACATTGCTTTCCAAAGCTTGGGCTACAACAATGGCGCGGTGCCTTATTGGGTTGCGCAAACCATCAAGAAGCTAAAAACCGCCAAATAAAAAAGCCCCATCCAACCGGATGAGGCTTCGAAAATATTTTCTATTGCAGGTGGTTACACCGAGAACGATGTACCGCAACCGCAGGTGCTGGCAGCATTTGGGTTGTTAAACGTAAACCCGCGTGCGTTAAGCCCATCCTGAAAATCGATTTGCATACCGGCCAAATACATACCATGCGCTTTGTGCATAAACACAGTTAAGCCCTCGATGTTATATTCTTTGTCGCCATCTTTCTTTTGGTCGAAACCCAGCACATAGCTCATGCCCGAGCAGCCGCCGCCCTCTACGCCAATACGCAAGCCAAAATCATCTGTCAATTCCTGCTGGTCTCTTAGTTTATAAAGTTCTTTTACGGCACCCGGCGTTAAAGTAACCGGTGCAACAAGGGTTTCCACAGTCGCGCTCATCTTATTTTTATATTAACCATACAAATATATAACCTAAAATGCGGATTTTTGCGGGTGCCCAATTATTTGTGGCCTACGCCTAACATTTAGAAAAACATGGATCTTTCGAGTTTACTAACTGATATTTTAAAATACACCGTAGCGGGTATCGGTATCATATACATTGCCTTCTACCTTTTTAAGCCTTATTTAGATAAAAGCCAAACCCTGCAATCGCTCGAACTAAAAAAGGGGCTTAGTGCACAAACTTTGCCATTGCGTTTGCAAGCCTACGAGCGGTTGGTGCTTTTTATAGAGCGCGTAAACCCCGCCAATATGCTCATCCGCCTAAATGGCAATAGCCTACCCGCTGCCGAATTGCATGCTGTTATTATGAATGAGGTGCGCAACGAGTACCAGCACAACGTTACCCAGCAGATATATGTAAGCAGCCGCGCCTGGGCAGTTATAAAACGTGTTAAAGAAGATACCCTGGCAGTAGTAGGAAGCGCCCTAAAAGCCCTCCCCGAAGATGCTAACGGCTTAGACCTTGGCCGCATTACCCTTAACCATTTGGGCAAGCTGGACGAAAACCCTTACGATATTGCTATCACTCTTTTAAGGCAAGACCTGGAAGACCTATTTTAAGATACCATGGCGGGCAAAAAGATCAGCAACGATTCGGGCATCGAAATAAAAGAGGTGTATACCAAAGCTTCGGGCATGAACGAATTGCCAGGCGAGTTCCCCTTTACCCGCGGCATACAAAAAGATATGTACCGCGGCCGCCCATGGACCATGCGCCAATACGCCGGTTTTTCTACCGCCGAAGAAAGCAACAAGCGTTATCATTATTTACTAAGCCAGGGCACTATGGGCCTTTCGGTAGCTTTCGACCTGCCTACGCAAATAGGTTACGATAGCGACCACGAACTGGCCGAAGGCGAAGTAGGCAAAGTTGGCGTAGCTATAGATTCGTTGCTGGATATGGAGGTGCTGTTCGATGGCATTAAACTGCAGGACATCACCACCAGCATGACTATTAATGCCACGGCTTCTACCCTCATGGCCATGTACATCGCCCTAGCCAAAAAACAAGGGGCCGACCTGAAGGAAATATCGGGCACTATACAAAACGATATATTAAAGGAGTATGCCGCGCGCGGTACCTATATATACCCGCCCGCCCCATCCATGCGGTTGATAACCGATATTTTTGAATATTGCAGCAAAGAACTACCCAAGTGGAACACGATATCTATATCGGGTTACCATATACGCGAGGCCGGCTCCACTGCCGTGCAGGAACTTGCCTTCACTCTCGCCAACGGCAAAACCTATTTAAAGGCGGCGCTGGAGAAAGGTTTAGATATAAACATCTTCGCCAAACGTCTCTCATTCTTCTTCAACTGCCATAATAATTTCTTCGAGGAGATAGCAAAATTCAGGGCGGCAAGGCGCATGTGGGCAAACATCACCCAAGAGCTTGGCGCTACCGATGCGGGTGCACAAAAGCTGCGTTTCCATGCCCAAACCGGCGGCTCTACCCTAACCGCCCAGCAGCCTATAAATAATGTGGCCCGCGTAAGTATACAGGCCATGGCCGCCGTGCTTGGCGGTACCCAAAGCCTGCACACCAATGGGTACGACGAGGCCCTCTCTCTACCCACCGAAGAAGCCGCACGTACGGCATTGCGCACCCAACAGATCATAGCTTTTGAGAGCGGCATAACCGATACGGTAGACCCCTTGGCCGGATCGTACTTTGTGGAGGAGCTTACCAACCAGATGGAAACAGCCGCACAGTTGTATATAGATAAGATAGAGGCTATGGGCGGCTCGGTAAAAGCGATAGAAAACGACTACATCCAGCAAGAAATTGCGGCAGCTGCTTACCGTTACCAAACCGCTATAGAAAGCTGCGAAAAGGTAGTTGTTGGCGTAAATAAATTTATTGTGCCTGAGCCTGTGGCAGATAGCACTTTTAGAATAAATGACAGTATACGCCGCAAACAAACTGAGGGGCTGGTTCGTTTAAGAGAGCATAGAAATAATGCTGAGGTAAATACGGCGCTGCACAACCTTGCAGCTGCTGCAAAAGGGAAAGAAAACCTTATGCCTTACATTTTAACCGCTGTAGAAAGCTACGCCACCTTGGGCGAAATAGCTGATACGCTCCGGGATATTTTCGGGGAATATTAATAGATGGGAAGCCGGTTAAAATTTAAAAAATAATTTAGAGCAAATAGAGGTAAGGCAAGCCGGAACTTTTCCACACAAGCGGAAATACAATTGCTGTTTAAACTTTAAAAACTGCGTTTGCGACGCGTACGGGCACATATTTGCCGTAAGCATGCGAAAGATAGCATTTTATATGAATTACGCGTTAAAAAATGGTGCTTTTTGAATAAATATATTTCGGAAAAATTGTTGAAAAGTATTTTTTAATTGGCTTTTTTTCCGAATATTCGATGTTCCGAAACGGCCGAAAAAATCGTTTTGAGACGTACTGGAAATCAAAGAATTACTACTATCTACTATGGAAAAAACTTGTACTAACGTTTGGAATAGCTGCTTGCAGATCATCAAAGACAATATACCGGCCCAGAGTTTTAAGACCTGGTTCGAGCCGATAAAAGCCTTGAGGATGGAAGGGAGCGTGCTTACCATTCAGGTACCAAGTTTGTTTTTTTACGAATGGCTCGAGGAGCATTACGTAGGCTTGTTACGCAAAACCATTAAGAAACAACTGGGAGACGAAGGCCGCTTGGAGTATAACATTGTTGTGGAGCAATCTACCAGCAAGCCGTATACTACCAACATGCCATCAAAC
Source organism: Mucilaginibacter pedocola (assembly GCF_002013915.1). Lineage (GTDB taxonomy): Bacteria > Bacteroidota > Bacteroidia > Sphingobacteriales > Sphingobacteriaceae > Mucilaginibacter > Mucilaginibacter pedocola. The sequence continues at coordinate 549,950 of NZ_MBTF01000023.1, read as the reverse complement.
GGCAACGGTGCCGAGGCTAAAAGCCAAAGCATGCCTATTCCCATTTCTATTAACAAGGATATTAAAAATCCTTTTGTTATACCGGGATTGAAGAAACTGAATGTAGACCCTCAGCTTAACCGTAACTACACCTTCGAAAGTTTTGTGGAAGGCGATTGTAACCGCCTTGCCCGTTCGGCAGGTTATGCGGTAGCGGCCAAACCGGGCGGCACCTCGTTTAACCCGCTGATGATATACGGTGGTGTTGGACTGGGTAAAACCCACTTAGCACAAGCTATTGGTAACGAAATAAAACGCACCCTGCCCGATAAGCTGGTGCTATACGTAAGCTGCGAGAAATTTACCCAGCAGTTTGTTGATGCCCTTAAGCACAATAACATTAACGATTTTGTGAACTTTTACCAGGCCATTGATGTACTCATTATGGATGATGTGCACAACTTTGCCGGTAAAGAAAAAACACAGGATTTCTTCTTCCACATCTTCAACCACCTGCACCAAAGCGGCAAACAACTGATCATTACATCAGACAAAGCCCCTAAGGATCTGGCCGGTTTAGAAGAGCGCTTGCTATCGCGTTTCAAATGGGGCCTATCTGCAGATCTGCAGATTCCTGATTTGGAAACCCGCATGGCCATCCTGAAAAACAAGATCTACCAGGACGGCATCGAACTATCAAACGATGTGGTTGAGTACGTTGCCCACAACATTGATAACAACGTGCGCGAGCTGGAAGGCGCCATGGTATCATTGCTGGCACAATCAACCCTTAACCGCAAGGAGATAGATTTGAACCTGGCTAAGCAGATGCTGAAGAATTTCGTAAAAAATTCGGCCAAGGAAATTTCTATGGAATACATCCAAAGCCTGGTTTGCGAGTATTTTGAGGTGCCTATCGAAATGATAAAATCGCAAACCCGCAAGCGCGAAATTGTACAGGCCCGCCAAATATCAATGTACCTGGCCAAGGCGCACACCAAAAGCTCATTAAAATCTATCGGCCACTTCTTCGGCGGCCGCGACCACTCAACCGTTATCTACGCCTGCCAAACCGTAGAAGACCTGATAGATACCGATAAGAAATTTAAAGGCTACGTTGCCGATATTCAGAAGAAACTGAAGATGTCGTAATCCTTTGTCATGCTGAGGGACGAAGCATCTATTCGCCGATTTGCAAATCTAATATTGCATTGTGGCTAACAGATCCTTCGCTGCGCTCAAGGATGACAAAAAATTATAAACGAGAAAAGCCCCGCAAATTGCAGGGCTTTTCTCGTTTATAAGGATATGCTAAATTAATCCCAAATACCGTTTTGCGCGGTGAATATTACGGGCTGCCCGCCGGTTACCATAATGGTGTGCTCGTGCTGGGCCACAAAGCCGCCTTTGTTGCCTGTCATGGTCCAACCGTCGGCCTGCGAATTGGCAATGGTTGATTTGGTGGAGATGAAAGTTTCTATCGCCACAACTGAGTTCTTTTTAAAGCGCGTTGTATTGTACTTATCGCAGTAGTTTGCTATTTCGTGAGGTTCTTCGTGCAGGCTGCGGCCAACGCCGTGCCCTGTAAGGTTTTTTATAACGGTGTAGCCTGCCTTTTTAGCTTCTGTTTCTATCAGCCTGCCAATTTCAGATACGCGTACCCCACCTTTTATGTTGCTGATAGCTTTTTTCAATATCTCTTTCGAGGCTTCTACCAGTTTACCATGGCCGTGTATATCTTCACCCAAAACAAACGAGCCGCCATTATCGGCCCAAAAGCCGTTTAGCTCTGCCGATACATCTATATTCACCAGGTCGCCTTCCTGTAATATCTTATCTGTAGATGGTACGCCGTGCGCCACTTCGCCGTTTACGCAAATGCAGGTATAGCCCGGAAAATCATAAGTAAGCTTTGGTGCCGAAACTGCGCCCATTTCCAGTAACAATTGGCCGCCAAAATCGTCGAGCTGCTTGGTTGACATGCCCGGGGTGGCAAACTCGCGCATCTTTTTCAATGTAATGGCAACAGCATCGCTCGCCTGTTGCATGCCGTTTCTTTCCTCGTCGCTGTTTATAGACATATTTTACTTTTAGAGGCGCAAAATTAGGGATTTGTGGGGTGATAACCTATCATCTAAGCTCAATGTAACCAATACTTACTTCCTGAACAGAATATTTGTTTACTTTGAGAAAACAATTAAGCCCCCGTTCTATGAAGAAAATTATACTTTTTGTCTTTCTCCCACTTGCCTTCTCTTACAATGCATTTTGCCAATCAATTACACCCGGGCAATACCTTGAAATGACGCTTGCTTATAACCCGGAAACAAAAATATTAACGGGCTTTTACACAGTGGCACCGGGGACGACGGGCATGGAGAGCCTCTTTTTACATGCATATTTTACCTGGAGGGTAAGGTTGTTAACGGCAAAGCTACAATAAGCACTTATTTCCCACCGTCGAAATTAAAAGGCGAAACAGACGACATTATCCCCGGCACATTCACTTATAAATCGGCAACTGAAGCAGACATAAAACTAAAAGAAGAACACGGTGGCTGCTGGAATGTAGAGCATTTTGCCGATAGCGTAAACCGCCTCGTGCTCACCAAAAAAGAAAACTGGATAGCCATAAAATATGCTGTAACCCCGAAAACCTATTTTTATAAAGACGACAAAACCACGCAACGGAAAGGCTATGTTTTAGCGGGCGATGTGGTTTATATAGATACCGAAAAGGATGGCTGGGCACATTGCACTTACATTACCGACAAATGGAAAAGGATTACAGGCTGGATGAAATCTGCCGATCTCAACGTTTTGAAATAACAGCAGATATTGCCTAACTTGTCACTCGCCAAAACTAAACACCATGAAAAAAATATTCCTTGCTTTAGCGCTTATAGTGCTCGCCACACCTGCCTTCTGCCAAACCGATAAAGAAGATATCAAGAAAACCATCACCACCATGTTTGATGCCATGCGCAAAGGCGATAGCACCATGCTGAAGGCCACCTTTGCCGATGGCATCGCTTTCCAGGGACTGAAGCCAACTGCTGATGGTAGTTATACACTCGAAAACGAGAACCCTGCCGGCTTTATTAAATCGGTAGGTACGCCGCATAAAGAAGTTTACGACGAACGCATCACCTTTGGCGATATAAAAGTTGACGGGTCACTCGCCAGCGTATGGACTCCTTATAAATTTTACTTGGGCGATAAATTCAGCCATTGCGGCATCGATTTTTTCCAACTCATGAAAACCAAAGCCGGCTGGAAGATTATTTACATCATAGATACCCGCCGCAAGGATAATTGCCCTGAATAAAGTCGTAAGTTTTAAGTCTGTAGTCTTTAGAGGCTCTATCCGTAATGCGGCCAAACTTAGGACTTCCGACTTAAGACTCAATACTTAGGGCTTAAGACTTATAACATTATAAAACCCATCCCTGTAGCTATCCCCTACGGGGATTATTGTTTCGCCTATAAAAATGCGGCTGCGTTCGATGTAGGTAATATGCTTTAGCGCCACAATAAATGATTTATGCACCCGCACAAAATCATCCCCGGGCAACTGTTCGGCTATGCGTTTAAGGGTTTGCAGGCTCATGATGCGCTCGGCAGGCGTTTGTATACTGACGTAATTTTGCAACCCTTCTATGTACAATATCTCATCAAGGTTTACCCGTTGTATGCGGTGTTCGGTTTTTACAAAAAGGTAGTTAGTACTATTGGCTTGTTGCAGCGGGGCAATCTGCTGACGCTGCGGGCTGTTTACGGCATCTGTGCTGCCAAAAGCCTGTAAAGCTTTCTCTGCCGCACGGTAAAGCCTGTCGAAAGCGATGGGCTTCAGCAGGTAATCAACTACGTCGTGCTCATAGCCGTCCAGCGCGTACTCGCTATAGGCCGTAGTTAAAATAACTTTGCACTGCCAGCCTGCTATTTTGATGAACTGCAGCCCGTTCAGTTCCGGCATCTGAATATCGAGGAATACCAGGTTAATGCCCTGCTCGCGCACAATACCCAGCCCCGCCACCGGGTCGGTAGTAGTAGCCGCCAATTCCAGGAACGGAATTTTCCCTATATAGTCCGCAATAATATCAATGGCAAGCGGCTTATCATCAACTACAAGGCATTTTAACCGCATCAGTTCTGTTTTAAAATTAAATTCACTTCGTAAAACCCGGCCTCATCCTTTACAGTTAACCGGTGCCTGTCGGGGTATATCAATTGCAGGCGGCGCTGCACATTGCTTAAACCTATACCGCCGGTGCTATCTTTAAGCCCGTTGTTCTTTCTGTTGCGCACATTAAAAATAACGCCCAGGTTATCGGCATGCAGGTAAATTCCTACCGGGTGTTCCGGGTCATTCCAAACACCGTGCTTAAAGGCATTCTCTACAAATGCAATAAACAGCAACGATGCTACGGGTTGCTCGCCAATATAACCTTCCTGCGTAAAATTAATATATGCCTGCCCTTTTGCACCTATGCGTTGCAGCGCTATGGCGTTCTCTAAATATTCCACCTCCCGGTTCAGGGGCATAAAATCTTCGTTGCCCTCGCGCAGCATGTAGCGCAGCATTACCGATAGTTTCAGCAGCGCCTCAGGCGCCATATCCGATTTTTGGTACGTGAGCGCATAAATATCATTAATGGTATTGAACAAAAAATGCGGGTTTACCTGCGACCGCAGGAAGGCCAGTTCGGTAGCCAGCTTCTCTTTCTGCAATTCCTGGTGGCGACGGCTGTTGCAGTACCAGTTCTCGGCAAAAAAGTAGGCCATGCCGTACATAAAGTACCCCGGGAAATAGTAGAAAACGATGTTGCTTATATACCGCTTTGCCGGCCAAATATTCCCCCGGTAGTTATCAAAACCAAGCACCGGCAAAAAGAAGCCATACTCCAGTGTATACCGCAACGCAATAATAAAACCCAGGCAAAGTACAGTGGCAACCAAGCCAACAAAATATTTTTTCCGCACAAAAAACTGCGGTGCTATAAACAGATAACTGCCGTAAAAACAGCTCATGAAAATAAGTGCGTAGCCCAGCTCTATCAGCAAGTATTTAAAGAATAGTAAAGCATCGGGCGTAGCCCCCTGGTAAGAGAACAAGCTGTTTGACATGAACTTGGGGACAGCATTGCTTAAAACAAACACAGCCCAAAACGCCACATGTAAAAGTATAAGATACTTCCGCTTCATTAGCGGTAAATATAGAGGGATGCCCCGGGCTTTTAAACTGTAATATATAAAAGCGGCATTGTTGGTGATAAATGCCCGCTATTGGCTGACGAACGTTAACACCACCTCTTTTCCCTGTTCATCAACAAATAAGCAGGGTTGGCCAATCGCAGTTGCGGCGATGCGTATAGCGGTTGATACTTGCACAGATCAATCACAAAAACATGAAAAAACTGCTTACCATTTGCCTCTTATCCATGCTGCCGCTGCTGGCGGTTTGCCAGGAAAAGCTTACTGTGAAGGTGCACCCCGGCGTAGAGCTATTCACCATTATCCAAATACTGGCCGAAAAATACCCCCAACCCAATCCATCGGCCTACAGCAAAGAGGCGCTGGAATACTTTGGGAAGTTTAAGGAGCACCCGGCGGTTAAAAAAGTACAATCTTTCGGCAACACGTATACCGACCTGGTGGAGCTGGGCTGGTGCATGAGTGATTTCCCGAACATTAAAATTTACGAACCCACCGGCGATGTAAACTGGTACAAAATGTACGGCAAAGAGAATGTGCTGGAGTACATAAAATTATGCCGCGACTTTTTCAACGATACCAAATTCTGGGATTTTTATCAGCAGCATCTGCCAAGTTACACAACTTGGGGCAACCAAATGAAGCATAAACTTGATTCGGTACAGTACATTAAAAACCTGCAGGATTTTTATAGGTATAATGCCGACGTGAAGTGGTACATCTGTATAGATCCGCTGAACAGTTGGGGCTCGCACGCCATCATGACAAAAACGCTCAACCCGCAATTTTCCGATCTGCTGGTATACAACACCGGCTATTTCACCCGTGGTGGCAAACCCGATGCCGACCCGGTATTTGAATTTAAGGATTTTGAAAACCTGGTATGGCACGAGGGCAGCCATGTTTATGTGAATACTTTGCTGAAAGAGCATGAGAAGGAAATTGACGCGCTGGAATACCTGTTCAACAAAGATGATGACGGGCAAAAACGCAATAACATTAGCACCTGGCGCTATTGCTTTGATGAAACATTGGTGCGCTCCATTACCGCCGCTCTCTACAAAAAATACCGTACCGAACGCCTCTATAAACGCCAATTAGCTAAAGAAACCCTCAGCGATTTTATTTATGTGGATGAGCTTGCCCCTTTTATTTACAATAATTACATCAACAGCAACAAATACAAAAACTTCACGGAGTTTTTTCCGCAGGTATTAAAGTTTCTGAAAGAGAAGCATCCGCAGCCGGGCAAGTAGGCCTTTTGAAGAACCCTGTAATGCCGGGCATTACAGGGTTCTTCATGTTTTACCATACCTATTTTCATAACAATAGGGTTACTTTTTATTGCCTAATGGTATCAATATAAAACCGATACATAGCCGTAAATTTTTAATTCCTCATTTAGCGACACCAAAATAAAAGAGCCAAACAGGCTCGGTTTGCTGCTGCCTTATATTGCCGCCGGATATGTTCCGCGCGGCTATTTTTATTTTTATAAATATCTAACTATCAATTACTTATAAAAAATAAATTCTAAAATTCCGGGTTACTATTTCATGATATTGGGTATAAATACTAAACCGAACGAATCATCATGAGAACAAAAATTTTAGTTGTGCTGGCAGGCGTTGCATTGCTGGCAGCGTGTAAAGGAAAATCAGGAAATTATGAATATGCCAATACCGATAACCGCTCAGCAACGGCAGACACGGTGGGCATTGCGGCCGACACCACCATTGCCGAGAACGCCAAACTGATAAAAACTGCCGATATGGCCTTCAAAGTAAAAAATGTACAGCGAACCGGCGATTCTGTTTCCGCACTAACCAACCGTTATGGCGGCATGGTAATGCACCACCAAATGCACTCGAATGTTGTAAACAGCCAGGATATCCGCGTAAGCGATGATTCGGTGATGCACGTTTCGGCCTTTAGCACAGCTGCGGACATGACCGTGCGGGTACCATCAGAAAAACTGGAAGATTTCATGGTGAAGGTTAGCCACATGGGCATGTACATTACCTCGCGCCAAATGGATATTGCCGACAAATCGTTAGACTACCTGTCGGAGAAAATGAAACTGAACAACCGTCGCGAACTCATCGCCCAGCAAAAAAGCGGAAAGATAAATATCAAAGATCCATCTGCCGTATTATGGCTAAAGGACGACCTGGTTGACGGCCAAATAAACAACCAGCGCATTGATGCCGCGGTAAAATACAGCAACATTAGCCTCGCCTTTTACCAAAGCAATACCATTGTAAAAGAGATGGTTGCTAACGATGACCCTTCATCTTACCAGTTACCTTTCTTTAAACGCCTGTGGATGGCTATTGTGAATGGTTGGTTGATGTTTACAGAAGTAATACTTGCACTGGCAAACCTGTGGGTGTTTGGGGTGATGGGCTTGGGACTGTGGTTGGCTTATAGGGTTTACAGGAAGAGGTTTGTGACGGTGCCTAAATCGATTATAACTCAATAGCATAAATTACCGTTTGTCATTGCGAGCCGCCGGGAGGGGCATGAGCGAAAAGGGGGCGGCGCGGCAATCTCGTCGCTACAGATTACCGATATGCATACGACGAGATTGCCACAGCCGCCTGCGCTCTCACCCCGCGCAAGGCTTCGCAATGACATACTGGCAAACAGCACGAGCCTCGGCTTTCGCCGAGGCTCGTGCTGTTTATTATCGTTTCTTGTCTCTTGATTCTTAGTTCTTGACTCTAAAAAAACTACTCCACCAACTTCTTATACTTGATCCTCTTAGGAGCCACATCGCCCAGGCGTTTCTTACGGTTCTCTTCGTAATCGCTGTAGTTACCCTCGAAAAAGTACACCTGTGAGTTGCCTTCAAAAGCCAGTATGTGGGTACAAATACGATCCAGGAACCAACGGTCGTGGCTAATGATAACCGCGCAGCCGCCGAAGTTCTCTAAAGCTTCTTCTAACGAACGCAATGTGTTCACGTCGATATCGTTGGTAGGCTCATCCAGCAGCAGCACATTCGATCCTTTTTTCAACGTGATAGAAAGGTGCACGCGGTTACGCTCGCCGCCCGATAATACACCTACTTTCTTTTGCTGATCGGCACCGTTGAAGTTGAAGCGCGATACATAGGCGCGCGCGTTTAACGGGCGGTTGCCCACCATAATGGTGTCCAGGCCGCCGGTTACGTTTTCGTAAACAGATTTATTGGGGTCAAGGTCGTCGTGCATTTGGTCAACATAACCTAAGGCAACCGTCTCCCCTACGCGGAAGGTACCGGCATCAGGTGTATCCTGCCCGGTTATCAGGCGGAACAGTGTTGTTTTACCCGCACCGTTAGGGCCTATAATGCCTACTATACCCGCAGGCGGCAACGAGAAAGTCAGGTTCTCGAACAGTACTTTATCGCCATAAGCTTTGGTAACATTGTTAGCCTCTATCACCACATTCCCCAAACGCGGGCCCGGCGGAATAAACAACTCCAGTTTTTCTTCCCTGTCCTTTGTTTCTTCCGAAGCTAATTTGTCGTAGTTAGATAAACGGGCCTTTGATTTGGCGTGGCGGCCCTTAGGGCCCATGCGCACCCATTCCAGCTCGCGCTCCAGGGTTTTTTGGCGTTTACTCTCACTCTTTTCTTCCTGGGCAAGGCGTTTAGATTTTTGATCCAACCACGATGAATAGTTGCCTTTCCATGGCAGGCCCTCGCCCCTATCAAGCTCCAGTATCCAGCCTGCCACGTTATCCAAAAAGTAGCGATCGTGAGTTACGGCAATTACGGTACCTTTATATTGCTGCAAGTGTTGTTCCAACCAGTCGATAGATTCAGCATCTAAGTGGTTGGTAGGCTCATCTAATAACAATACATCCGGTTCCTGCAGTAGCAAACGGCACAAGGCCACGCGGCGACGCTCACCACCCGATAGTACCGATATTTTGGTATCCGGGTCGGGGCAGCGCAGGGCATCCATGGCGCGCTCCAGCTTGGTATCAAGCTCCCAGGCATTCACGGCATCTATCTGATCTTGCAGTTCGCCCTGGCGGTTCATCAGCTTCTCCATTTTATCGGCATCGCTATAATATTCCTCCAGCCCGAATTTCTCGTTTATCTCTTCGTATTCTTTCAGTAAAGCCGTAGTGGCTGCAACGCCTTCTTCTACAATTTCTTTTACGGTTTTGTTAGGGTCAAGCTCAGGCTCCTGGCTCAGGTAGCCCACGGTGTAGCCCGGCGAAAACACCACCTCGCCAATGTTGGTTTTATCTATCCCTGCAATGATCTTGAGCAGGCTCGATTTACCCGAACCATTTAAACCGATAACGCCAATTTTGGCACCATAGAAAAACGACAGGTATATATTTTTGAGTACTGTTTTTTGCGGCGGGTAAACTTTGCTCACCCCTGCCATAGAAAATATGATCTTCTCGTCAGCCATACTATACAGATTGATTTATAATGTACAAGGCTTCAAATATCTTGTAAATAAGGTTCGCAACAAAATTATTGTAATACTGTGCGTAAAGATTTTCACGATGGAAACTCATTCACCTTCGACAGAAAAACACTATCTTTATATTATGACGACCATGACACTTCAAGTTCCGGAACAACTGGAGAAAGAGCACGACGATACCGTGCGTTTTCTGGCTGCCAAGTTATACGAAGCTGATAAGCTTACACTTGGGCAGGCAGCAGAAATGTGTGGAATGAAGAAATGGGATTTTGCTGAAATACTCATCAATTTTGGCGTGCACTACCTCGACCAAAGTATCGAAGCAGACCTGAAAAATGACTGATAAACTCACCGTTGTAATAACGGATACCAGTTGCTTCATCATCTTAGAGAAACTACAGGCTTTACACCTTCTACCGCAATTATTCGGTAATATTATTACCACTCCTGAGATAGCCGCAGAATATGGCAACCCTTTGCCCGATTGGGTAAATATCCAAACCGTCACCAATACCGAACTCCAGCAACAGTTGGCGCAACAGGTAGATCCGGGTGAGGCAAGTGCCATTGCCTTAGCTGCTGAAATTGATTGTGATTACTTGTTAACAGACGACAAAGATGCAAGGAAGCTTGCTGCCAAACGAGGCATTGCCATAAAAGGCTCAGGCGGCGTGCTTTTATTGGCTAAAGAGTTAGGAGCCATTCCGCTTTTAAAACCCTACCTCGAAAAAATGCAACAAACCAACTTCCGCATATCTTCTCAATTAATAGAGGCATTGCTTCGCGATGCCGGCGAATAGAACAATTCCATTGTAAATTTTCACGCAAAATTCATCCGATAACTTGTATATTACATTACAATTGTTTTGGTTTGCTAATAATGGCTTAACATACGGCGGGGCAAAATTAACGCATGCCGTATTGTCATACAAAACGTGACTATTTGCCCGCAAACTTCATAAAAACGGGCAATTTGTTACACAGGTTAAACTAAACCGGCAAAAGCAGCTCATAACATAAACAATTGCCGTATTGGGGCTGATGCACAGGTGTTTCTAAAGTTTAAAAAACAAAAACTGCTATATTCATATTCCGTTTAAACAGGGCTTTCTTCATAAAACTGTCTGTTTGCAAAAAGGGTAAAAAGTTGGCAACATTGTTGATAAATCTAAAAACGAACGCCTTGTTTAACAGAGATAATTTTATAGATTAGGACGATCATAATCAGAAAGGTATATATGGAAGCTAAATTTTCGCCGCGGGTAAAAGATGTGATTCAGTACAGCAGGGAAGAGGCGTTGCGCCTTGGCCACGATTATATTGGAACGGAGCACCTTTTGCTCGGCCTTATTCGCGATGGCGATGGCGTGGCAATCAAATTATTAAAAGGGCTAACTGTTGATACCGCCAAATTACGCCGTGCTGTGGAAGATGCCGTAAAAGGCACCATTGGCACCAACGTACATATAGGCAGTATACCCTTAACCAAACAGGCCGAAAAAGTATTAAAAATCACCTACCTGGAAGCGAAAATATTTAAAAGCGATGTTATAGGTACCGAGCACCTGCTGCTCTCTATCCTTCGCGATGAAGATAATATAGCTTCGCAGATTTTGACTCAATTCAGCGTGAATTACGAAGTATTTAAGAGCGAAGTAGAATCGCATAAAAACGACGTTACCGACGAGATGCCCGGATCATCAACCGGTGGCGACGACGACTTTAAAGAAGACGACAACTTTACCCAACCAAAAAAGGTATCGGATATCAAATCAAAAACCCCGGTGCTGGATAACTTTGGCCGCGACCTGACCAAAGCTGCCGAAGAAGGCAAGCTTGACCCTATTGTAGGCCGCGAAAAAGAGATAGAACGTGTATCGCAGATCCTGAGCCGCCGTAAAAAGAATAACCCTATCCTGATAGGCGAACCCGGCGTAGGTAAAAGCGCCATTGCCGAAGGTTTGGCATTGCGCATTGTTCAGCGTAAAGTATCGCGTGTGTTGTTCAACAAACGCGTGGTAACTTTAGATCTTGCCTCGCTGGTAGCCGGTACCAAATACCGTGGCCAGTTCGAGGAGCGTATGAAAGCTGTGATGAACGAGTTGGAGAAATCTCCGGACGTTATCCTCTTCATCGACGAGATACATACCATTGTTGGTGCAGGCGGCGCATCAGGCTCGCTTGATGCCTCTAACATGTTTAAACCGGCTTTGGCCCGTGGAGAGATACAATGCATTGGCGCAACAACGCTTGATGAGTACCGCCAGTACATCGAAAAAGATGGCGCTTTAGACCGCCGTTTCCAAAAGGTAATGGTAGAACCTGCTACACCTGATGAAACCGTTGAGATACTGAACCGCATTAAAGAGAAATACGAAGAGCACCACGGCGTAACTTACACCGATGAGGCTATCAACGCCTGCGTGGCTTTAACCACCCGCTACATTACAGACAGGTTTTTACCGGACAAAGCTATTGATGCGCTTGACGAATCGGGCTCGCGTGTTCACTTAACCAATATCCACGTACCACAACAGATACTGGATATTGAGCAGAAGATAGAGCAGATAAAAATTGAAAAGAATAAGGTTGTTCGCAGCCAGAAATACGAAGAAGCAGCCAAACTGCGCGATACCGAGAAGCACCTGTTAGAGGAGCTTGACCAGGCTAAAGCCGTTTGGGAAGCCGAAACAAAATCTAAACGCTACACCGTATCTGAAGATAACGTTGCCGAAGTAGTGGCTATGATGACCGGCATACCGGTACAACGCGTAGGCCAGGCCGACAGCCTGAAATTGCTGAACATGACCGATACTATTTCGGGCAAAATCATTGGCCAGGATGATGCTATTAAAAAGCTGACCCGCGCCATTCAGCGCACCCGTGCAGGCTTGAAGGATCCTAAAAAACCAATAGGCTCGTTCATTTTCTTAGGCCCTACCGGTGTTGGTAAAACGGAGCTTGCTAAAGAGCTTGCCCGCTTTATGTTTGATACCGAGGATGCACTGATCCAAATAGACATGAGCGAATACATGGAGAAATTCGCCGTGTCGCGCTTAGTAGGTGCGCCTCCGGGCTACGTAGGTTACGAAGAAGGTGGGCAGCTTACCGAAAAAGTACGCCGCAAACCATATGCTGTAGTATTGTTGGATGAGATAGAAAAAGCTCACCCTGATGTGTTCAACATACTGCTGCAAGTATTGGATGAAGGCCAGCTGACCGACTCATTAGGCCGCAAGGTTGACTTCAGGAATACCATCATCATCATGACATCTAACATTGGCGCACGCCAGTTAAAAGATTTTGGCCAGGGTGTTGGTTTTACTACCAATGCAAAAGCAACACAGGCAGATGCACACTCACGTGGCGTGATCGAGAATGCTTTGAAACGCGCTTTCGCTCCTGAGTTCCTGAACCGTATCGACGATGTTATAGTGTTCAACTCGCTGGGTAAAGATGAGATATTCAAAATTATCGATATCGAACTGGCAGCCTTATTTGGTCGTGTGAACAGCCTTGGTTTCAAAATTGAACTGACCCTTGCAGCTAAGGACTTTATTGCCGACAAAGGTTACGATTCGCAATTTGGTGCACGCCCGCTTAAACGCGCCATCCAGAAATACCTGGAAGATCCAATTGCCGAAGAAATACTGAAAGGCGAACTTACCGAAGGCGATGTAATGGAAGTTGACTTTGACAAAGAAACCGAACAGGTAAAAGTTATAGCCAAAAACAAAGCCGCCGGCGAAGACAAAACGCCCGAAGAGCAACAACAATAAGCTGCTTAAGCTTCATTAAATATTCAAGCCCGTTTACGAAAGTAAGCGGGCTTTTTTGTGCTACACCCAATCATAATCATATCAGCGGCTTATTTTAATTTATTTTAGCCATCATGTAATAATTTGCTTCCGGATGGTACTTATTGCAAAAATGAAATATGAAAACTTTATCAACTCCATCTGTACAAATTTGCCCGGCGAGATATAGCTTGATCGCTTATGGTTGCCTGTTAATTACCGCTATTGTGCTGTTCGTGCTAAAAGAATGGCAATATGGTTTTGCTATGCTCGGCATTAGTTTGGTTGCTATGCCCGGTAATCATAATAAGTTTACAGAACGCCCCCTGTGGCAACGCACATGGTTTGTACTCCACTTTGTTGTGTTATTAGGAGCAATGCTTTACCAAATTTTATCTAAACTTTAATTGGAAGAGCAGGAATTTTTAACGCAGGTAAAAAGCTGCCATGGGCTTATCCTTAAGCTGATAAACCTCTACGCTTATTCGGTAACTGACCGTAACGACCTTTACCAGGAGATACTATTAAACGCCTGGAATGGTCAAAAGGGTTTTAGGCAGGAAGCCAAATTCAGCACATGGCTTTACCAGGTGGCTATTAACACTATCTTCACTATAAACCGCAGAACACGGCCGGTAAGCTATACCGATTCTATAGAGCAATTCGTCATCCCCGTAGCGCCGCAAACCGAGCAAAGGGAAGAAGTGCATCAACTATATGCAGCTATAAGGCAATTGGCTGATGTGGATAGGGTAATAATTACTATGCATCTGGAGGGTTACGCCAACCCCGAAATTGCAAGCGTGCTTGGTATTACCGCAAATTACATAGGCGTAAAGCTGCACCGGATAAAAGATCAATTACAAAACATTTTAAAAGCAAGTTAAGCCATGGATATTGAACAAATATGGAAAGGGCACCAACCGGAAACCGCAGGTTTGCCCGAAGTACAGGGTATAGCGCAACTAAAGCCGGAGCAAAATAGTCCGCTAAAACGGATGAAGAAACTCCTTATTCAAAATATGGTGGGCGTGGGTATTTGCATAGGCATGTATGTTTGCATCCTGTATTTTTTTAACTACTGGCAAATACGAGCCTTAATTGGCATCACTCTTTTGTTTACGCTTTGGGGCTTACTAAGTGCCCGGCAACTTTACCGCTCGGTAGATGATGATGTATTGGCAGATAACTTACTGGCCGAACTAAAACGCAACCGCAACGCCCTTAACTCTTGGATGCGGATACAAATGCGGGTATCAGCTATTATCTATCCCTTCAGCGCAGCAGGCGGCTATCTGTGGGGTGGCGTATTTGCCTCCGGTAAAGATGTTACTACCTTTATGGACAAGCCAAGCGCTTGGTGGGTGCTGATTGCCTGTGTCATTATATTACCTCCGCTCGGTTATATGGCAGGTAAATGGATGTTTAACAAATCCTTCGGGAAAGTGATAGCGCAATTGGATACGAACATTGGAAATCTTGTGGTAGGTGGTACTGAGTAACATTGCTGGGGGCGAAAATTATTTCTCTACCGCATAATCTACCGGCAGCATCTCGGCCATACGGTTGAGGCCCCATGCGCCTTCAAAAAAAACATCGGCAGGGTTTGCAATGATGCCGTTCAGGTCGAAAAAGGCGTAGTCGCTTTTGATGGTTACTACTGTTGACCGGTTGCTTTTATATTTGATAGACAGGCAATCTTTAAAGCTAATAGCATATATACCGGAAAGATTGGTGGGGCGCAAAAATTCCGACTTTTCCAATGGCTTATTAATCAGCGTTTGTATATATTTATCAGAAAGGCCTTTCGACTGCGGGTTGGGTTTTCTGATAAGTCGGTAAGCCTTAAAATCTTTCAATTCTATGCTATCGCTAACCAATCCGCGTAAAAATTGCATACTCGACCCTTCGTAGGCTTCTTTGCGCCGCTTCTGCCATCGCTTTTTTTGTGATGCAGAACCATTCATATCCTCAAAAACCGACGATCCTGCAAAATATAAGACCCCTCCCCGCTCATCCCAATCGAAAGAGGCAAGCAAGTACTTAATTTTATAACCAAGGTATTTATTCTCCAGTTCAATAAAATCGTTAGATGAGCCGCTTAGTTTGCCCGTCTGCTTGTCGTAATCTAACGTAAGGGCATCGTAGTTTGTCAACTTACATTCGGCAGCAGCTTCCGAGGTACCCAAAAATTGGGTTTTAAACTTTGCAAAATTCTTCTCCCAGTCGTTTTCGCCGGTAATGGCCACCTCTTTTAACTCGGTTGTTTTCGCCTCAAGCTTAATGTCGGCCACAGTGATATCGGCGTTGGCGGCCAATACAACAATATGGTAAGTGCTATAACCCACAGCCGATGCTACCAGCTCGTATTGCCCGGGGCGCACATTGTATAGCGTAAATGTGCCGTCGTCGGTCGTTTTGCTGCCCACAGTAGCGTTACTTAAGAACACACTCACATTCCCTAATGGCTTGCCGCCCGTGGCGTTCAAAACCTTGCCGGTAATTTTAACTTGCGAAAACGCAGTAAGCGGCAAAAGCAGCAAAAAAAGCAGGTATTGTTTCATAAGGTTATTTACCAAATATAATAATTACAAAAGCCGTTAAACCTTTCCTGTTAAAATTGTTCATACCAATATAAACAGCACAATTATTATGAAACGAATTCTATCTATCCTATGCCTGGCAATCGTTGTATTGACGGCATCATCCTGCCAAAAAGACAACGTAGTAGCGCCTAACAACAACCTTACTATCCTTACCAGCGTGAGCACCAACCAATGGACTACCCTTGATAATGGCAAAACCTGGAAACAATCCATTAACATGCCCGAACTTGATAGCTATGCCAACGATAATGCAGGCGTATTGGTTTACCTATCGTTCACCAATGGTGTATACGAGCAAATACCCGAAGTATTCAATGGCGTAAGCTATAGCTACATTCACGAACGTGGCTTGCTCACTATTTATGCACAAGCTTATGATGGTAACTTAACCACACCCAACCCCGGTAACGGCAACGTTAAAGTTGTATTGATCGACTCTAACCAGTAAGGGCTTCCCCAACTTTCCGCCTAACCCGCGGAAAGTTTCCTCATATATGTTCAGTAAATTTTCAAAAAAGAAAAAGGCACCGGTTGGGTGCCTTTTTTGTTAGCTCCCTCTAAATCTCCTCCACTGGTTAGCGGAGAGACTTTTAGAAGCTCGCATATTTTATCTCCTCCCCTTCAGGGGAGGCCGGGTGGGGCTGATTACTTCTCCATTTGCTCAATAACCGCCTGGGTTACGCCGGTGAACGAGAAACCACCATCGTGGAACAAGTTCTGCATGGTAACCATACGGGTAAGGTCGCTAAACAGGGTTACTACGTAATCTGCGCATTGGTCGGCATCAGCATTGCCAAGCGGGCTCATCTTTTCGGCGTAGTTTACAAAGCCATCAAAGCCTTTTACACCGTTACCTGCAGTAGTGCGGGTTGGCGATTGCGAAATGGTGTTCACACGTACGTGTTTTTTAACACCATACTGGTAACCAAAGTTACGGGCAATGCTTTCCAGGTACGCTTTGTTATCGGCCATATCGTTATAATCAGGGAATACGCGCTGGGCCGCAATGTAAGTTAAGGCCAATACCGAACCCCACTCGTTTATTGCATCCAGTTTCATGGCTGTTTGCAAAACTCGGTGAAAGCTCAGTGCCGAAATATCAAAACCCTTGTGGGTAAAATCGTAGTTGTTTTCGGTATAGTGAATGTTTTTGCGCACGTTAACGCTCATACCTATCGAGTGCAGCACAAAATCAACACCGCCGCCAAAATGCTCCATGCTTTTGGTGAACAGGTTGGTAACATCCTCATTGCTGGTAACATCAGCCGGAATAACAGGGGCATTACATTCTTCCGCCAGTTTATTCAGTTCGCCCATGCGTAAGGCCAGCGGCGAGTTGGTTAAAACTATTTCGGCACCCTCAGCATGGCAACGCTGAGCCACCTTCCAGGCGATAGACTGCTCGTTAAGCGCCCCGAAAATAATTCCTTTTTTACCTTTTAATAAATTGTAAGCCATTGTTTTTGGTTTTTATAATGGGCAAAGGTATAAATTTGTTCGCAGTTTGCGGAGGGCAGTTTGCAGTTGGGTTTTGTGGTAAAGCAACTACAACCCGATTGCTTTAAAATTCTGAATAATTCATCTAATTCTTTTAAAATTCGAGTTCAGAAATTTTTATGGCGTTGCCTTCGGCCCGGGCTATACACTGCAACTCCTCGCCCTTTCCTTCGCTCAGGCCTTCCCGCGGCTGTGGGGTTTCCGCTCCTATCCCTAACGCGAGCATGCGTAAAGATTTGACAACTTTCTAAAAGTTGTCAAATCTCACCCGTATTTTCTGAACCATGATGCGCTTGATTTTAGGATCTCTTGATGAAAACAACTCCCGCTGCCGCGAGATTTAGCGAAAGCGTATCTCGTGGTGGTGCACATCGAAAGCATCCTGCTTTCGACAAATAGCAGCTGAAAGCTGCAACAATGCCATACCACGAGTTAAAAACTCGCGGTAGCGAATCGGCTTAGTTGAGTATCACCTTAATTGTATTATATCCGAGATATTGGTAGGGGACATTAAATGATATGTTTTTGCCTGCCACGGATAGATGCGGGTCCATACCAAAACCTTTCATGTCATCCTTAAAACTGCTTGTTTTTTGGCCAACTTCGCTTTGGAACAGCCTGCCGGCTATTATGTCATAATCATAGGTACTCGTTCCCGCAGGCCGGCCTACCCAATTGTACTTAGGATAAATTTGTATATAGCGCAGCATGCCTTGCTTATCAAACTTTTTCAGTCCTAAAACATACCCATCATCTCCATTTTTGTAAACCAATATACTGCTATCCTGCTTATCGTTGGTATAAACGCTAGCAGGGATGGGTTTACCCAATACTCTTGCAGTACCTGTTGCCCATTTTAGCGCTATGGGGTGGGTGTTATATATCAATATCGCTCCCGCAATGAATATGATCACAATAAGCGAGGGGATGATAATTAACTTGCGCATACTTGCTTATAAATTTAAACAACTATTTATCTACCGCAGGTCCAACTCCCCGCTTAGCGGATTAGGTTGCCCCAACAATTCCCTTGCGTTTTGTAAAGCACTTTCGCCGGGCTTATCGCCGCTTAGCATTTTGGCAATTTCGCGCACGCGTTCTTCGTTGGTTAGTTTTCTTATCTGGGTTTTGGTAACGGCGTCGCTATGGTCTTTAAAAACAAAATAATGGCTTTTGCCTTTACCGGCAATTTGCGGCAGGTGGGTTATGGTAATCACTTGCAGGTTTTGCGCCAGGCGCTCCATCACCTGCCCTACCTTGTTAGCTACTTCGCCGCTTACCCCCGTATCTATCTCATCGAAAATAATAGTTGGCAAAGCAGTGTATTCTGCAATGATAGATTTTATGCTGAGCATCAGCCTGCTCAACTCACCGCCCGATACCACCTTGCTCATATCCGCCAAAGCATGCCCCTTGTTAGCTGAGAAAAGGAAGTGAATGTTATCGGTACCAGTCTTTGTAAGATGGTCCGAAAGTCCGGAAGTCCGAAAGTCCGCAGACGAAGCGTCTTTCCCGACTTGCGGACTTACCGCCTCCCTCACTACCTGATCTATCTCCATCGCCGAATTCCCCATCCCCATTTCTGCCAGGTTATCCAGCACTTTCTTAGTAATAACAGGGATGGCCTTTTTGCGATTGGCAGATAGTTTGGCAGCTAATTTTTCCAGTTCCTGTTTGGCAGCATCTATTTGCTTTTGCAGTTTTTCTACCGCTTCATCACCAAAAACGGCCTGCGCTATCTTCTCAGACAGGTCGGCTTGTATGGCCAATAGTTCGTCGTTAGTGCTTACTCTGTGCTTTTTTTGCAGGTTGTATAACAGGCTCAGGCGGGTGTTCACTTCCTCGGCGCGGGCTTCGTTGGTAAAGGTGCGCTGCTCTATGGTTTCTATTTCGGCGGCAATGTCTTTCAGTTCTATCAATGTGCTCTTGAGGCGCTCGTGTAGTTCTTCAACTTCGGGCGTAAATTTCTCTACCGATGATAATTGCTGCCCGGCCTCGCGGAGTTGTATAATGGCCGATGTTTCGCCCTCGTGCATGAGGTAGTGTGCGCCAAGCAAGTTGCGTTTTATTTCCTCGGCATTGTTTAACGTGTTTAGCTCGCGCTCCAACGCCTCCTGCTCATCGCCGGCAAGGGCTGCCTTATCCAATTCATCAAACTGGAACTGGAAGTAGTCCAGGTCGGCTTTAGCTTTATCGTTTTGTTCGATAAGTTGCTGTAGCTGGGTAAGCGACTTACGGTAAGCCTTATATTTGGTTTGGTACTCGGTAAGCAGTGGCTGATGGTCAGCAACGCCATCAACCACCAATAACTGAAAATCGGGGTCGTTTATTTCCTGTGTGGCATGCTGCGAGTGGATATCGATCAGCTTCTCGCCGAACTGTTTCAGGAGGGTAAGATTTACCGGTGTATCGTTTATAAAAGCGCGGCTTTTGCCATCGCTCGATATTTCGCGGCGCAGAACTGTTTCGTCCTCATGGTCCAGGTCGTGCTCTTCAAAAAAGCTTTTAAGTTTAAAGCCGGTTATTTTAAAAGAGCCTTCTATCACACATTTTTTTTGCTGATTGAAGAAGTATTTGCTCTCGGCACGCTGCCCCAATATCAGCGATAGCGCCCCCAAAATAATGGATTTACCCGCCCCGGTCTCGCCCGTAAGGATGTTTAGGCCCTTATCGAACTTGATCTCGAGGTTATCTATCAGTGCGTAATTTTGTATAGTGAGCTTCTGCAGCATAACAAGCGCTTTCTGTTTTTTTGAAAGCACTAAATTACGAAAAGGATGTTTATCGAAAAGATTTTGCTAAAAAAAATAGCTAATTTCAGTTTGCGGTTTGCGGTGGGCAGTTCCGCAGTTACTATGCTATATGCAATAACGGTTCGCAGTTTACAGAATATGTAGCAGTAAACTGCTTCTACTCTCCGCAAACTGCGAACCGATAACTGGCAACTGCTTACTGCAAACTGCCCACTGCTAACTGCCTTACGGCTTCACCGGCTCCGCGGGCGCTTCTTTAGCGGCTTCTTCTGCGGCTTTACGGGCTTCTTTTATTTCCTTTTTTATACGCTCAGCACTATCATTGCTGTCGTTATCATTGTCGTTATTATTGTTATTGTCGTTATCGTAGTCGAACTTGAAGTTATTATCCCAATTGTAAGCCTTCATTTGCTTGCGGTATTCCTTCATCTTTTTCTCGAAGGCGGGGGTTTTGGTATAGGCCTTTAAGCGTGCTGAAGCTTCTTTCAACTCTTTTTTGGCACGGGCAAGCTCAGGGCTTTTGGTATAGTCGTGCATTTTTTGGCTGAGCTTACGCATCTCTTCCTGCTGCTGCTTCATGGCAGGGTTGTTATAAGCCTTGCGCATGCTATCTCCCATCAGTTTCATTTGGTCGCGCGCGGCCACATAATCTGCAGATTGATAAAAGCTGCGCATTTTTTCGCCCAAGGCGCGCATGGTTTCGCTGTACTGCTGCACATCAGCAGGTATTTTAGTGTGCAACTCGTCCTGGTATTTTTTGTAGTTCTCGTCGCGGCTGTCGTTATAGTCGCTGGTGATGTTGTATTTCTTCCTCAGGGCGTTGTTCATATCTTTAAATGCCGATGAGTTGTAATAATCGCCCATCTTCTTGCCTAATTCGCCCATTTGCTGGCTGTACTTCTCAGCATCGGGGTTGTTGCCGTATTTTTTCGAGAACTCCTCGCCCAGCTTACCCATCTTCTCGCTTAAACTTGTTAGTTCGGGTTTGGCGTAAAAATCGCCTATCTCTTTGCCGCGTTTTTCCAGGTCGGCAGATATAGCCTTAAACTCGGCACTGTTGTAGTATTTGTTTATTACGTCGGCCTGTTTTTGTACGTCGGCGCTCAGGCGGTCAAGCTCGGGGTCGTTAAAATTGTAGTGGATACCTTCGTCGTTTACGTAGGTTTTTGTTTTGTTTGCGGCAACGGCCTTTTTAGCGGGTTTGGCTTTAGCGGCTTTTTTACGGGTAGTATCGGCAAAAAGGGTATTCAGGTTATCAATTACTTCGGCAGGTTTTACTGCTTTTACGGTTACTTTACCGTTCTTAATTTCGGGGTTTAGCCAGGCAATGCTGCTTAAGCTGCCGGCTAAAAGTAATATGGCAAGCACCAGGTGGCGTATATTGCCTATTTTTTGTTGAGTTTTCATGATGCGTTCAATTCTGGTTAGTAAAACATTTTTGTTGGTGCTCGCCGCAAGGGCAAACTGCAGGTTTGCATGCCTGCTTTCTTCTAACTTGAGCAATGCACGGGCGTAAACCAACGGGTTATTGGTGGTTTGCACCACCAGGTCGTCGCAGCAGTTCTCGCGCTCAACGCTTATTAAACGGTTTATTATTTGGGCAAAAGGATTAAAGAACAATAAGGAATTTATTACCTGCTGCAGCAGGTTCACCAAATAATCATTCCGTTTAATATGGGCGAGTTCGTGCAGTAAAATAGCCTCCGTTTCGGCAACGGTGAGGTTAGCAGATAGGGAAATTGGTAAAAGGATAATAGGTTTCAAATACCCCAACATGCAGGGAACATCAACCAACTCGCTAAAATGTACGCGCACATAGCGGCTGATATTAAGTTTGGCTGCAAATTCTTCGGTTAGCCATTGCAATTGGGCGGCAGGCAACAGCGCTTTTTTTATTTGGCGCAGCTTTAGCCGGCAATAGCTCAGTTTAAGCAGGTTCACCACTAAACCTGCTATATAAAGGATAGAAATGTAGGGCAAATAACCTTCAATAACATAGTAATACCTGTCGGCCTGTGCTGTAAAGGGCGATAGCTGGTTAACCAGCCCGGGCTGCTGTACAAAGCCTGCACCTGTTGTATTCACCGGGTGCCAGTTAAAATTACTTGCTTCTTTAAACAAGGTAACCATAAACCAGGCAGCAATACCGAACATGGCTAGTAAAGCCACGTTATATTTTTTAGCGGCAGGCAGCAGCGGCATGGCCCCGAAGGCTATACGCAACAGAAACCAAACCAACAAACCCTGCCACAACGAGTGCAGAATGGCGATACCTAAAACCTGGCTGATGTTATACAACAAGCTTTGCATTTTATGTTATTTAAATTCTAAGATCTAAAACCTAAATTCTAAATGAGGAGAAATTCTAAAAACTAAACGCTAAATCCTAAAGTAAAAAGCGCTAACCTCTAACCTCTATTCTCTAACCTCTATTCTCTACCTTCAAACTGCTTCAAGTAATCTTTAATGGCGTCTATCTCATCCTTAGAGGCGCGATGCTGGCCAAGGGCCTGTATCACCAAGTCGCTGGTAGAGCCCTTGAACACGGTGGATATGATCTTATCCAACGCGCCCTTCTGCGCCTCGCGCTGGGTAATTACCGCTTTGTACAGGTGTGTTTTGGCATTGGTGTTACGCTCTACCAAACCTTTTTCGTGCATTATCTGCATCAGTTTCAGGGTAGTGGTATAACCCGATTCTTTGCTTTTAATGAGTTCTTCGTGCACCTCGCGAACGGTACACTCGCCCTTTTTCCAGATCACCTGTAAAATTTCCAGCTCGCTTTCTGTTGGTTTCAGTTCCATTTTATCCTTATTACGAATCCCTTCGTACAAATATCTACGATAGATTTCGTATATCAAAATTATTTGTGAATATTTTAACAGTTTTTAACATAGCGGCTATTTAACCACAGAGGGCGCGGAGGTTGCACAGAGGTTCGCAGAGAGCCTGTCTTGTGGTTATTTACTCACGCAAAGGCGCTAAGCCGCAAAGAAAAATTAAAACTCTTAAGTCAATTTGCAAAGCTCTGTTCACCTCCGCGTAACCTCTGCGGGCTCCGTGGTTAAATTTCGCCCCCCTCCCATATTCTAATAGACACCCCTTATGACTAAACCGTTACAATTTATAGCCGTATATTTGCGCCACTATGGAAATTTTTGTTTTAGGCGAGGGCTCGTATTCGGTTGATAGTACAAAAAAGTTTATTCCTTTTAACCCGGAAACGGATAATAGAAAAGACCGCCCCGGTTCGTTGTTCATCCATGTGAACCCTTTCCTGCTTAAAACAAGTACCGACCTTATTTTATTAGATGCCGGCCTGGGTTATAAAGATACCCGCGACGAATTATTGCTGCACCAGCACATCCGTAACGCCGGCTTCGACCCGGAGGATGTTACCCTTGTCATCATGAGCCACCTGCATTACGACCACTCAGGCGGCCTGGTGGTTGAGCGCAACGGCAAACTGGAGCCAAGCTTCCCCGATGCCGAGCACATGATCAATAAACAGGAATGGGAATATGCACTAACCGGCGCATCATCATCGTACCATAAAGAGATTTTTGAAGCCCTGAAGGACAAAGTGAAAATGACGCTTGTAGAAGGCAACGGCGAGTTTAGGCCGGGCATTACTTATGAGCCGAGCGCAGGCCATAGCAAATACCACCAGGTGCTTTGGTTTGATCTGGATGGCAGTAAAGTGTTTTTTGGAGGTGATGAATTACCCGAACCCGAGCAACTGATAAGGAAATTTGTGGCCAAATACGATTATGATGGCCACCGTTCGGCAGAATTAAGAATAGAGTACGGCAAAAAAGCTGCTGCAGAAGGTTATACCTGTTTATTTTACCACGCCCGCGCAAATGCTGTAGGTACAGTAAGCTATCAAGACGAACAATTTACGGTTACGCCTCTTCAGTAACCCCGAAAAGTTCCTTTATTTTATCAACGTTAAGCGGTTTAGATATAAAATCTTTCACCAGCGGGTACGAGCGCGCTTTGTTGATATCGTTGCTGAAAACAGATGAGGAAATAATAAAAATCTTGCTTTTGCCAAGCGGATCGAGATTGATGCGCTTGTACTCATCCAAAAACTCCCAGCCATTCATTATCGGCATGTTTATATCCAGCAAAATGTAATCGGGTAGTTTACTTGGGTCTTTCCGTTGGATATCCGCGAGCTGATCGATCGCAAATCTCCCGTTCAGGCAGGCCATGATGTCTGTGTTCGCTAAAGCTTTTTTAATCAGTTTAATAGAGATGAAGTTGTTGATCTCGTCGTCATCAACCAATAAAACGCTCACGGATTTGTTATTATTAGGGCTCATATCTAATCCTTGTACGGAAATAACATTAAAAAAGTTGTACTCCTATAAGTTGTAAACTAAATAAATTCTCGATTGTTTTCAGGCTCGCAAAGTAATTAAAACCTACTGCTGCACAAACCCCACAGTAACCGGCGAAACGTTTATACGCCTAAAACCACATAAAAGTTACACTGAATACTAATTTGGACAATAATTTTGTAAACATCAAAGTACGCAACTGTAAAACAGCAGTATGATAACTCTTTCCGCTTGAAAATAGCAAAAAATAAGGAGGGCGCGAAATTTTATTTTCGCTTAAAAACCGTAATCGCGCTCTACCAGGCAAATGCGTACTTTATAACTTTCGTACCATTTTTCGCGCCCCGTTTTTTGCGCCAGTTGGTGCCTTGCCACGGCCTTCCAGTTTTTGATATCCTCCGGCGTTTTCCAATAAGACACCGTAATGCCGGTTTCGTTACGGGCAGACTCAACTCCTAAAAAACCTTTCTGTTCGGCAGCCAGTTTCACCATTTCGGTAGCCATATCGCCATAGCCATCGTCGACGGACGTACGGATGGAGGTAAATATTACAGCATAGTAAGGTGGTTGTGGGGTTTCAGCTATCATGGCGCGGTTGAATGTGCAGGTATGCAAATGTGCAGATTTCAGATGAAAAGAACAGCAAAGCCGCTATAATGATATATAGGTGTATTTTTCAGCAGATACTTTAAAATATGCGAGGGCTATGGTCGTCTTCAATATTAGGCAGAATGCTAAAATACTTTCGACAATGAACTCAATAGCCAATAAAAAGATAGCCATTATAGGCGGCGGCCCGGGCGGGCTTACACTGGCGCGCCTGTTGCAAATGCACGGTGCCGATGTTAACGTTTATGAACGCGACGCACATAAAGATGCCCGCCCCAAAGGTGCCACGTTAGACCTCCACGAAGAATCGGGCTTGGCAGCCTTAGATGCTGCCGGTTTAATGGATGAATTTTGGGCTAACTACCGCCCAGGCGCCGATGCCTTACGCATTGCAGATAAACACGCCACGTTGGTGTACGATGATAAAGAAACCCCGCGCGAAGACACCATAAGGCCCGAGATCGACCGTGGGCCTCTACAAAATATCCTGCTGGAATCCTTAAAGCCCGGTACCGTAATATGGGATAGCCAATTTGCGGCCATACAGCCGAACGGTAGCGGTTGGGATATTGAATTTAAGAACGGGCAAAAAGTTTACGCCGATATAGCTGTAGCGGCCGATGGCGCTAACTCAAAGCTTCGCCCCTACCTTACGCCTATTAAACCGTTCTATTCTGGAGTTACGGCTATGGAGGGAGCTGTTTATCTTTCGGCTCAAAACAGCCCTAAAATACACGAGTTACTTAACGGCGGTAAAATATTTGCCTTTGGCGATGAGAAGAGCTTGATCGTTAGTTCTAAAGGCGATGGCAGCTTGGTATTTTACCCCGGCTTTAAATGCGCCGAAGACTGGGTGCGCACAAGCGGGATAGATTTTGCAGATAAAGCACAAGTGCTTGCCTGGTTTAAAGCCGAATACGCCGGATGGGCTGACATATGGCAGGAACTTTTTAAAAATGCCACAGGGCCATTTATCCCCCGCTCGCAGTATTGCATGCCGTTAGACCAAACCTGGGAGGCACAGCCTAACCTAACCATCCTTGGCGATGCCGCCCACCTCATGCCTCCTTACGCAGGCGAAGGTGTAAATATGGCGATGTTGGATGCCCTTGAACTGGCGCAGGCTTTATTGAACGAAAATCATCCCGACACACTATCAGCAATTGCCGCCTATGAAAAGCAAATGCGTACACGCGCATCCGAAACTGCAGAAATGACTATGCAATCTACCGAGGCATTGCATTCCGAAGGGGCTATTCAGTTTTTAGTGGAGGTGATAGGGGGATAACTATATGGCGGCTTACAGCAAGTTATAAGAATCCCGTATCCAGCTAAACAGCTTCGGGCGCAACTCACTTACATCACTTAAGCGCACATTGTTTTGGAAACGGGTACCTGCGGCTATACATTTGAAAATAGGCGGGCCTTCCAATTTATCAGCTGAATAAAATTTCAAATCGAGCACTTTTTGCATGGGGCGAATCACGAAGAAGGTTTGCCTATGCACAAAGGTGATGCAGTTAGGTGTGGTGCCTACCAGCACATCGGGCCAATCGGCAACTTCGGCAAGTAGTTTATCGAACAGCAGTACCAACTCCGGCGACTTGCCTTTGAATAAACTATCCAAGCTTACCCGCGCACAGTAGTGGCTTTGGCTTTCGCTTACCAGTTCGCGGCCGCATTTGGGGCAGGTGTAGGGCATGAGGTAAATTTAATATTTATAACGCCTTAAAGCCCGGTGTTGTTGTTTTTTTTCTTTGCGCCTTAGCGCCTTTGCGTGAAAGAAAACCTAAAACACCACGGTAAACTTCGTCCCTACATTGGGTTCGCTTTCTACGGTTATTTTCCCGCCGAAGGTTTCTATCTGCGTTTTGGTCATGAACAGGCCTACGCCTTTACTGTCGTAGCCCTTGTGGAAAATGCTGTTCAACTTAAACATATTCTGACCATGGCGGCGCAGGTCAATCCCCAGGCCGTTATCGCTAAATTCCAGCATCACCCGGCCGTCAACCATTTTAGAGTTAATGGCAATTTCGGGCGCAACATCGGGCTTGCTGTACTTGAGCGAGTTGCTTACCATGTTGTAAAATATACTCTCGAGGTACATTTTGGGGAATTTCATGGTGGCTACGCGCAGGTCGGTAGTGATATGGGCTTTTTTAGCGGCTATCTGGCCTTTCAGCATGGCATCGGTAACGGTTACCATTTCGGGCAGGTAGCACAGATCGTAAGCCATGTTTTGGTTGTTGCGCACCTCCAGCACTTTCATCAACTCGTTCAGCGTTTCGTTGAGGGTAACGCTGCTTTCTTTCAGCATACCTTGCAGACTGGCTTTTTCAGCAGTATCGTCCTCATCGTCTATCATATCCAACAGCAGGCCTATACTACCGGCGGGGCCACGCAGGTTGTGCGCCACAATGCGGTTAAAATCTTCGAACTGGCTTATCTTATTTTCAAGATTCAAAGCACGTTTATACTCATCGATATCCGTACACGAGCCGAACCATTTAACGATCTCGCCCCGCTCGTTCTTCATGGGCAATGCGCGCGACAGGTGCCAACGGTATACCCCATCGGCCTGGCGTTTAAAACGAATCTCCGATTCGTAGGGCGTACCGGTATCCAAACAGTAATTCCATTTTATACTGTCTTTCTCCACGTCTTCGGGATGTAGTATCAGCCCCCAGCCGAAACTGCGGGTTTCCTGCATGTTCAGGCCGGTATAATCGAACCAATAGCGGTTATAATAATCAACGCTGCCATCGGGGTTGCAGGTCCAGATAATTTCGGGTATCGAGTCGGCCAGGAATTTATACTCCTGTATATCCTGTATGGTTTTGTCCTGCTTTTGCACCAGGCTCACTTGTACCTGTAACTCTTCGTTCAGCTTCTTCTCGGTAGCAATGGCGCGGCGCAGGGCAATTTCGCTTCGTTTATAATTATCAATATCCTGAAAAGTGCCGTACAAACGTTTGCAAACACCTTGCTCAAACTCTACGTTACCCAATGCACGCACCCAGGTATCTTTACCTTTGGCGTTGGTAATTTGCAGTTCCAGGCTCCAGGGGAAACCACCGGTTACGGCCTTGTTAATAGCATCGGTAATTTTATCGCGGCTTTCGCCTATCTTATAAAAATCAATAGCAGTGACCAGATCGGGCTCGTATTCGTCGGGCACGCCGTGTATATCTTTGGTTACCGATGTCCAATACAAAGTTTGGCGGTGCAGGTCGAGTTCCCAGCCGCCTACGCGGGCAACACGGTTGGTGCGTTCCAGCATTTCGGTAGTTCGGGCAAGTTCTTTTTCGAGTGTTATTTTCTGGGTAACATCGCGCCCAATACCAAAGATATTGCCTGTTGAAGGTTCGGGGGTCGAGGTCCACTGTATGGTGCGGTAGCTGCCGTCGGCGCTCTTAAAGCGTTGCAAAAAGTTAACCGTGGGCTCGCCCTGCCCCAATTTTTCCAACTGTACTACGGTACGCTCCACATCTTCGGGGTGCACAAAATCAAAAGTCGAGGTATTCAGTAAATGCTCCTCGCTCCAACCTAAAATGCGGGTAAAGGCAGGGTTCACTTTTTTGAAGAAACCGTTCTCGTTCCCTACAAAAACCAAATCGTTTGATAACTGGAAAAGCTTTTCGAAACTGCTTAGCTGTTGCTTCTGCCGGCGTTCTACAATTAAAACTATTACCTCCTGTGCCAGCAACTGCATGGCACGTTTTTGGGCTTTGGTAAGCTCGCGCGGTTCGTTATCTATCACACACAGCGTACCCAGTGCGTAGCCTTGCGGGTCTACCAACGGGTAGCCGGCGTAAAAGCGGATATCAGGTGCGCCGGTCACCAGTACGTTATCGCTAAAGCGCTGGTCAAGCGTAGCATCTGGCACCTCCATGGGGGCGCTATCCATTATGGCATAGCGGCAAAAAGAAATATCGCGGGAAGTCTCCTTTACATCAAGCCCCAGGGCGGATTTGAACCACTGCCGTTTTTCGTCCACAAGCGAAACCAACGAGATAGGCACATTGCAGATGATCGAGGCAAGTTCGGTAATACGATCGAACTCGTACTCGCTCAGTGTGTCTAAGATCTCGTATCGATCTAACGCTTTGAGGCGCTCTTTTTCGTTTAGGGGTACGGGCGAATGGATCACTGGGGCATGTAATAAAATTGGTATTACGAATATATTAAATAAAATGTTGCTTAATGCAATGAAATTCAGTAACTAATATATTTCATTATGAAATTTTGATGAATTTACCCCAAAGAGCCACCAAAATCACATTTCGATGCACTTTAAATGCATCTAAAACATTTTAGCTAATTGCTTTCGAAATCTTCGTCTACAGTTTGCCTTAAGTCGTAAAGCAGCCATTGCTTTTGTGCTATGGCAGAGGCTTTTGTACCGAGTAATTTTATAAAATCGGCTACGCCGGTAGGCTCGTTGCCATTGCCGTGAATGAGCACTATGCTGCCGGCATGCGGTTGCTGACCTTTGGCCAACCAGGCATCGGTACCGATAGGCATCAACCCGAAGCCTGTAATGCGGTAAATCAATTGCTGATCGGATACCAGGCCCGGGAACCTGAAGAAAACCGATGGCAATAAGCCGTTGATGATCATCGCCTGCTCGGTTTGCAATACTTCATAATTCATATCGGTACCCGGCTCTAATAAAAAGTTCTCTTTCAGGGGAGCTTTTGCGCTAACGCGATGGTTGTACGAGTGGTTTATCCAGGTGATATCTATCTCATGCTGTTGTTCCAATTGTTTTAACCATTGCAGGTCGGGTTTATGTTTCAGCATCCAAAGCCCGCTTACCGATAGGGCAACGGGTACCGGGCGTTCTACTTTTTTAAAGCCATTGATGATATCGGTAAATATACGCCTGTCCAGCGGGCGGTGCGAAGGGCATAAGTCCGCAGTAAGGCTGATGCCCGTCTCCTTAGGCAGCCCTGTTTCTATCCCTGCATCCTGCAGGGCGGCCGACTGTTTTTCGGCACCGGCAAGTGCTTTAGTATAAGGTGTATTTTTTAAAGCGCTACGGCATTTTTCCAGATCAAGCGGTGTAACGGTGTACGAAGTTGCCAGGTCTATCCTTGTCTCCATCGTTTGCGGGTTTACCAATAGCAGGAATTGCCTGCTGCGGTTTTCGAAACTGCGAAGCACTACCCAGTTCAAACCAAACCCTTTGGCTACGCCGGTATAAACGCGGTAATTGCTTATAGGCGTGTAGGGGGATTGGCCTAACGCCCGGCAGCAAAAGGCCATTAGCATTAAAAATAGCGAAAGTATTTTAAGATAGAGTTTGGGCATAAGTGTTTGTTTTCCAGTTTCTAACGGTAATAACACAACTACTTATCAATATAAGCACGAAAATCGCAATCGGTATAAATACGTAGCCTTCGAGGTGCGGTTGATCTGCTGACGACCTGGGCGGCCCGGCAAGAGGAGAATATAGTGTCCACGTATCACCATTTAAATAAAAGCTTTTTCTAATTCAATTACCGCTTGATAGCCCCCCAATAATGCAGTTACCGAAAAGACATTACCGACCAGCAAGACGACATTGACGATATTGCTTTTATAACGGTTAACCACTGAGCGGATAAAATAAACCACAGTGCTTATTAAGCAAAAGGTCGAGAACACCAGAATTTGAGGCGGCGATGGCGGCGTAATAGAATAAGTTTTGTATACGTTGGCAATATCGGGACTGTTGTAGATTTGCGCATATACAACAGAGTAGCAGAAAAACACTGCAGTATAAATTATTGCGAGTACAATCAGTTCGATAATAAGGCGCTTAGGTTTCATGGTTTAAAGTTATTCATAAATGCCGATTTATTTAAATGATGTATAACTTTGCGCCATGGCTCGTTTATCTGTAAATATCAACAAAATAGCTACGCTGCGTAATTCGCGCGGTGGCAATAACCCCGATCTGGTACAAGTGGCAAAAGACTGCGAACGTTTTGGCGCGCAGGGTATAACCGTTCACCCACGCCCGGATGAAAGGCATATCCGCTACGCAGATGTGTTCGACCTGAAGAAGATAGTTACCACCGAGTTCAACATCGAAGGCAATTGCCAGGAGCAAAAATTTGTTGAACTTGTACTGGCGAGCAAACCTGAGCAGGTTACTTTGGTGCCCGATGCTTTGGGCCAGATCACCAGTAACCATGGCTGGGATACTATAGCCAACCAGGCCTACCTACAAGATATTATTAAAGTATTTAAAGATGCGGGTATCCGCGTTTCGATATTTGTAGACCCTGTTGTAGAAATGGTGGAAGCCGCCGCCACTACCGGTACCGACCGCATTGAGCTTTACACCGAA
The DNA here is from genome assembly GCF_002013915.1 of Mucilaginibacter pedocola. Classification (GTDB taxonomy): domain Bacteria; phylum Bacteroidota; class Bacteroidia; order Sphingobacteriales; family Sphingobacteriaceae; genus Mucilaginibacter; species Mucilaginibacter pedocola. The sequence continues at coordinate 518,379 of NZ_MBTF01000023.1, read as the reverse complement.
GCCTACGCTACGCAATACTTGCAAAACAAAGAGCAGGCCGTAGCGCCATACGTAAAAGCAGCTGAAGTAGCGCACAAACTCGGCTTGGGCATAAACGCCGGGCACGACCTTGACCTGCATAACTTGAAATACTTTTCGGACAATATCCCCGCCTTAGATGAGGTGAGCATTGGCCATGCGCTGATAAGCGATGCTTTGTACTATGGCCTGGAGAACACCATACAAATGTACCTGCGCCAATTGGCATAGTTGTAAGTCTTGAGTCCGAAAGAAGGAACCCAAACATCGGCCCTTTCCGAACACCGAACTTAAGACTTCAGACTTACTACTTCAGGCTTCATACTTAACGCAGTATAGTAACGTAGCCCGAGAGCACCTCGCCTTTCCGTAATGTGATGATGTAATAATACACCCCTGTCGGCAGTTGCTTGCCATTACGCGTACCATCAAACGGTTTGGCATAGCCTACCGACTGATAAACGCTTTGCCCGTTACGGTTGAAGATGTTTACTGTAGCACTTGGGTAGCTACCAAGGCCCGGGATATTCCACAAATCGTTAACACCATCGCCATTGGGCGTAAAGGTATTGGGGACGCCCCCGCTAAGGGCGCTCAAAAACACCTTCACTTCGGCACGTGCACTTTCACAGTAGCCATAAGTAAGGCTGATGTAATAGCTTCGGCTTTCGTTAACGTTAATATTAATATCGCCTCCAATGGTATCTTTTATAGGCAGCGGGTTGGTAGCGCTTTCGTAAATGCGGTAAATGGCCGTTGGGAAAGCATCTTTAACCTTAATAGTAGCTTTGCCGACCCCGTAAACCTGTATATCATCTGCAACGGGCGTAGGCGGGGTAGCAGGTTGGTCTACTATAGTGTAGGGGATCGGAAAGTTGTTACAACCTCCATCATCTTTAATTTCCAAAATATAATTACCGGCTGCAAGGCCCTCAATACTTGCCTGTGTTTTGCCGGGTAGTTCTTGCCCGGTATCTGCATTTTTCCATTGATAAATATAAGTGCCGGTGCCCCCGGTTACAGTAGTTGCGGTTACGCTGCCCGTGCCTACACCGCATTGTATGTGCGTTTCGGTACCGCGGGTTACCTTCAGCTCAGGGTAAGCCTCAATGGTAAACACTTCAGGGTAATCGAACAAGCAATAATTTTTATCTTCCAGCACCAGTTTGTAACGGCCCGCCTTTAAAAATTGTACCTGCTTGGTATAGCCAACCGGGTTGCCCTGTTCGTCGTACCATTGATACGCTCTTGGTTCTTCGTTAGCGTTATCTGTGTTCAGGGTAATTGTGCCCGTGGGGAAGGCATCGCAGGTTTTGGTTTTGGTGTAGGTAATACCTGTAAAAGCGGTAGGCGGAAAACCTTGAACCTCGAATGGATAAGACCTGCTACAAATACCATTGCTAATGGTAAGCGTATAAAAACCCGCAGGTACACCGGTAAGGTCTAAATTTTGCCCAACAGTTGTGTTTGTGCCGGTTATTACCCAGTTGTAGGTGGTTGCACCCGGCGCTTGCAGGCCGGTTATAGAGCCATCGCTCCTGTTGCAACTTGGCGACACGCCGCCTTGTTTACTGTAATCGAGCGATACGCCATTGGTGCTTTGAATGGTTATGGGTTGGCTGATCACAGGTTCACAAACGGAGCTACCATAAATAGTAAGCGTATAAGTGCCGGCAATAACGCCCGATAAATCCTTGCCGTAGCCCACTATATCATTTCGTTCGTTGGCCCATATGTACAGCGCTCCCGGAACATCGGGCGTAACGGTGATGTTTTTTATGGAGCCATTGGCATTATCGCAAGTGGCATCGGTTACAGTGCGGGTAGAGATATCTATAGCGATATCATTAGGGATGGCCGGAATCACGTGTTCTTTAGAGAAGAGGTAGCCGCAGTTACTGTCGTCGGTAACCATCAGCATATATTTGCCGGGGGGCTGGTTGATCAGATCGCGATCGGTACCTACCTCTAAATTAGAGTCTCCGCGCCAGCTATATTTAATGGTGCCCGTGCCGGTAGCTGTAATGCCGGTAATGGAGCCGGTTTTCTCATAGCATTTGGAAGGAGTGATAGTGGGGGATGCATCGTTAATGGAAAGAGGATTGTCGTTGGCTAATATAACAGGCCCGTAACGGGCTATGCATTGGGTAGTTTCGTTTGTAACACGTAAAGTATACTCCCCAAAGGGCAAATCGGTTGCGTCTAAATCAGACGACACCGGAATTTGATTTTCATTAAACCAAACAAAGGTTAACAGATCGCCGGCATTGGCGCTCGCAGTAATTCCTTTTACCGATCCCAACTGGTTACAACCTGCTCTAACAATAACAATTTTAGAAGCATCTATCCGGGGCCTCGGGTCAATAATTTCTATTTCCTGGCTTACTGCATTGCATCCATCAGTGCCTACTACCAATTTATATTTACCCGCAGGCAGCCCTTCGGCATCAATAGAGGTAGAAACAACATTACCGTTTTCATCCATCCATTTAACTGCAGCCGCATTATAAAATTTCGCACCCGTTATTTTCCCTAATGCGCCATCGCAATCCATTTGTGTAACCGTGATGTTTGTGAGGTCAAGCTCCGGTTTTGTGAAAAGAGATGTTTGATTATTTGATAGGGCCGATGCCACTATGGTGCCGGGCAAAATGCCACTATAGGCCCAATTACCCTGAGCATCGGCGTTAACTGCGGTTAAAAAACGCTTTGCGCCGCATCCTGCGCAGGTTTCACCCTCATTGGAAAACAGTTCTACGCGAGCGCCGGCGGTTGCTCTCCCCGAGATCGAATTATTGGTGTACGGGTTTATTTTTACAAATGGCAGTGTCTTCGGGTAGGCAATAAAATCGTGTATATTATAATTATAATACTTTTGCAAGCAAAAAATACTGTTCTGCGTTATCGTTACTTCATTTGCAAGTTGTTCTAATATACCATTGGCAACATAGGCTATCGTATTTTGTTGTATTAATGCTTTCATACCCGACTCAATTACGATACCAGTAGTTGCAGGCGGGTTGGATTTTACCCAATCGGGATAAAAATCCTGGAAAGCTACAGTACCGCTTTTGTCGATACCGATGCTGTTGCCTGATATTTCTACGGTGCCATTGCCCGAAGCGTAGATCACCACACTGGAATTGTTTCCGGCTACATTTTCCCTAATGGTACCCGTTATGGTACCGGTAAGTGCCACAGTATTTTGCACATCTGCACTGATGCGGCGTTTCTCCGTATATAAATTAGGGCTGGAGGAAGCACCGGTATAGTCTACCCCAACTTTGTTAAACGAAATATCGTACCCCCATGGGCCTGTAAGCGTATAGCTTTTTATATCGATAGTTTCACTAACAAGATTACCGGTTGTAGAACTGCCACCAATTATCGAGCTTTTCACGTCCACTAATTCAATACTGCTTTTAAAAGATGTTATTCCGTCAGGCACAAAGCCCGCAATGTTGCCCTGAACGCGCACCTCATCGGTAAGCTCTACATAAACACGCCCCCCTTGTACCAGATTATTTTTAATTTCAACACGCGTCGAATTTGCAATATCTATGATCCTGGCTGACATATAATAAATATAGTCACTCCAAATCCAAAGGCCACTTATGGTAACATTTTGCAAGTTCGATCCATATAAAAGATGGTAGCCTTCCGGCCAGTCTTGCAAACCACCGGGTAAGGTAATTTTTACTTTTGCGTAAGATATTCCAAAAGCACTTCCAGGCTGCGTAAGCCCATCTATAGTAAGATTTGGCGATAAAGCGGGCAAAAAATCCGTAAGTAAAATTGTTCTCCCCTGTTCACTCTGGTCCGGTAGGTTAAAGTAAATAAAGTCCTGTTCCGTACTCCCATTAGCCGCTGCCAAGGTTAGCGCCTCCCGCAACGTCCCCGGCCCGCTATCGGCATTGCTGGTAACCGTAAATACCGCCGCCTTTGCATTAAAAGCAAAAACTATAAAAAACAGAAGTATTAATAGCCGTTGGTGCCGCATCAGTGATCGACCTGCAAAATAACGAATAGCACCCGCAATAATTAATTTAATGCAGAATAGTTAAAGGCATACCTGCACCGCTATTATACCACGCTTTAGGAGCATTGTAACTACCCTGTCAATATCATGTTACTCAATTGTTACTAATGCTTAAAATCGTACCTTTGCGGTAAATTTTAAAAGGCAAGTCACCTCCATGAAGCTGAACATTGATTACCAGGAGAAATTCCAGCACCGCCATATAGCACCCAACCCCGAGGATACCGAAAAAATGCTGAAAACCATTGGTGTTAGCACCATTGACGAGCTTATCGGCGAAACCGTCCCCGAGAAAATAAGGCTAAAAGCGCCCCTTAACCTGCCCGCTGCCAAAAGCGAATTTGATTACCTCAACACGCTGAAAGTAACGGCATCTAAGAATAAAGTTTTCAAATCGTACATAGGCCAGGGTTATTATGATGTAATTGTACCGGGTGTTATTCAGCGTAATATCCTCGAAAATCCCGGATGGTATACCCAATATACCCCTTACCAGGCAGAGATAGCACAGGGCCGTTTGCAGGCGCTGCTCAACTTCCAAACCATGGTGATAGATCTTACCGGGATGGAGATTGCCAACGCATCGTTGCTTGACGAAGGTACTGCTGCTGCCGAGGCTATGTTTATGCAATACAGCCTGCGCAAAAACCAAAAAGCCAATGTGTTTTTTGTGAGTGAAGAACTGTTCCCGCAAACCATTGATATTTTAAAGACCCGCAGCGAGCCTTATGGTATTAAGCTGGAGATAGGCAACCACCAAACTGCCGAGCTTACCGATGATATGTTTGGTGCCATTGTACAATACCCCGCCGGCAATGGCGAGGTGTACAACTACAAAGGCTTTGCCGATGCCCTGCACCAAAAAAATATAAAACTAACCGTTGTTGCCGATATCATGAGCCTTACCCTGCTCACCCCTCCGGGTGAATGGGGTGCGGATATTGTGGTAGGCAGCACCCAGCGCTTTGGTATACCAATGGGCTTTGGCGGCCCGCACGCAGCATACTTTGCTACCAAAGAAGAGTACAAACGCTCTATCCCCGGCCGCATCATCGGTGTCACTATCGATTCGGCAGGCAACTATGCTCTGCGTATGGCGCTGCAAACCCGCGAGCAGCACATCCGCCGCGATAAAGCAACTTCTAACATTTGTACCGCGCAGGCACTGCTGGCCATTATGGCTGGTATGTATGCTGTATACCATGGCCCCAAAGGCGTTAAGCTGATAGCCGAGCGTATACACGGCTTAAGCGTATTGTTAGCTTCAGCTTTGAACGAGTTGGGATACGAGCAACTGAACAAAGCTTATTTTGATACGTTGAAATTCGACTTGGGTGTTTTGGCAGGGCCGATACATTCTGAGGCGCTGAACAACGAATCGAACTTCCACTACAATGGCACCGAAGTAACCATTTCGCTTGATGAAACCACTTCGCCCGAGGATGTGAAGAACATCGTTCGTTTCTTTGCCAAAGTAAAAGGCAAAACTTTAGCCGATGCTAATTTTGATGCGCTGCGCGAGAACATCGAAAGCGTTATCCCTGCCGAGTTGCAACGCACTTCAGCATACTTAACCCACGCGTTGTTCAACTCGCACCACTCGGAGCACGAGATGTTGCGTTACATTAAATCATTAGAGACAAAGGATCTTTCGCTTTGCCACTCAATGATAGCCCTGGGCAGCTGCACCATGAAACTGAACGCTACTACCGAAATGGTACCCGTTACCTGGGCCGAGTTCAGCAAAATGCACCCCTTTGCACCAACCGACCAGGTAGGCGGCTACATGCAAATATTCGATGAACTGAACAAATGGTTGAGCGAGATCACCGGTTTTGCCGCCATGAGCCTGCAGCCAAATGCCGGCGCACAAGGCGAATATGCCGGCCTGATGGTTATCCGCGCTTACCACAACGACCGCGGCGATAGCCACCGTAATATCGCGCTTATCCCGTCATCAGCACACGGTACCAACCCTGCTTCGGCAGCTATGGCCGGCATGAAGATCGTGGTAGTAAAATGCGACGAGAACGGTAACATCGACGTGGAAGACATGCGTGCCCGCGCCGAGCAGTATAAAAACGAACTAAGCTGCCTGATGGTAACTTATCCATCTACTCATGGCGTGTTCGAAGAATCGATCATCGAGATATGCGAGATCATCCACGCCAACGGCGGCCAGGTTTATATGGATGGCGCTAACATGAACGCACAGGTAGGCTTAACAAGCCCTGCTAACATTGGTGCCGATGTTTGCCACCTTAACCTGCACAAAACTTTCTGCATTCCGCACGGCGGTGGCGGCCCCGGTATGGGCCCTATCGGCGTAGCTAAACACCTGGTACCTTACCTGCCCGGCCATGCCGTGGTTGATATCGATAATGGTAAAGCTATCCACGCTGTGTCATCGGCACCATGGGGTTCAGCTTCTATATTGCTGATATCTCACGCTTATATAGCTATGATGGGCGGCGAAGGTTTAACCAATGCTACCAAATACGCCATACTGAACGCCAACTATATTAAAACCCGCCTTAAAGCGCATTACAGTGTGTTATACACCGGCAGCAAAGGCCGTTGCGCACACGAGATGATATTGGATTGCCGCTCGTTCAAACAATACGGCATAGAGGTAGTGGATATAGCCAAACGCTTAATGGATTACGGTTTCCACGCGCCAACAGTATCGTTCCCGGTTGCGGGTACGGTGATGATAGAGCCAACAGAATCGGAACCGAAACACGAACTCGACCGTTTCTGCGATGCCATGATATCTATCCGCCATGAGATAGAGGATATCGAGAAAGGCCTGTCGGACAAAGCCGATAATCCATTGAAAAACGCACCGCACACTGCTGCTGTAATTACCGGTAACGATTGGGAGCACAGCTACACCCGCCAAAAAGCAGGCTTCCCGCTGCCTTATGTAGCTGCCTACAAGTTCTGGCCATCGGTAGGCCGTGTGAACGATACCTACGGCGACCGTACCTTAATATGTTCATGCCCGCCGCTAAGCGATTACGAGTTCGAAGAAAGCGAAGTAACCACGCCTGAATACGGAACGTGAGCAGCGGATGTGCAGATTTCAGATTTCAAATGTGCAGATGAATGATTAAATTGAGGCTCCATTACGGAGCCTTTTTTATTGGTGAAAATCACAGTAAATCATGAAACTAAGTAATTCATTTAGCGGCGCCCTCAGGGAGTTTGCTTATTTTATGGCGAGCGGCAGGCAAAATACACTCGAAGGTGTTGATTATTTGTTGTTGTATGGCAAAGAACCTAGCGCCATAGAGCAAGTTTTTGCCATTTACGCCAATGTAATTGAGATGGACGAAATGGGAGAAGTACTTAACGACGCATACGCACAAAAGCGTGCAACCGATTATTTGCGTTCTTATATGGATAGAAGTTTCGAAGTACAGCCCTCGTATGAGGATTGGGAGACAGCCCTGCATTGAGCATTGACGTTTATTGGTATGACAGGTAAAGAACTCAGGGTTTTGATGGATAAAGCAATAAAAGAAATTGCAATTCCTTTTTTTCGGGAGAAAGGCTTTACCGGGAGCTATCCCCACTTTAGGAGGATACAGGAGGACAGAATCAATCTGCTGACATTCCAATTCAATCGTTCTGAGCCGAGTTTCGTTGTCGAAATTTCAAACTGCTCGCCAAAAGGTGTACAGCTCGGATGGGGTGCCGATATTCCGCCCTCAAAATGTACGGCACATCATATGCACCGCAGGCACAGAATAGGAAGCAAGCAACATAACAAAGATTATTGGTTTGACTTTAGTGAAGAATCGACGAATAATGAGACTTACACTAATGGGGCAAAAGATAACCGCAGGGTAATGTTTTTACGCGGTATAAAAAATCTCTTTCTGCAAAGTGGTAAAGGAGAAAACAGTAATGGGGTTTATACCAATCGGGCAAAAGAAATATTAAGCTATTGGCAGGAGGCAGAAACCTGGTGGGCGGAAGACCCTCATGAGCAACGTTTGGCATTAGTGCCCGATGCGGCGATTTAACCGCAAAGTACGCAGAGCATTTGCAACGTCGTTAGCGCAAAGGGCGCAGAGCTTTGCGAATTTACTGTAAGTTTTCTTTGCGGCTTAGCGCCTTGGCGTGATTAAAATAACCGTCAAAAAGGCTTTGTGCTTCTTTGTGTTTCTTTCTTTGCGCACTTTGTGGTAAGAAAGAAAGCAGCTATTTCAAATAACTCCCCTTCATCAAATTCATGCTTTCTTTTTCGTCTTGAGCGCAGGGCTGGCAAAAGGTACCTACGCCATCAACCGGGCCTTCGTATTCCCAAGTGAAGGTTTCTATCTTTTTGGTGGCAGCATTTACAACGGCTAATTTAGTATCAATGGGGTAAACGTAATATACCTTTTTATCGGCAGCTGTCATTTTAAAACAGGTTTTGCCCTGGTAGGTGGCTTTGCCGTTGTAGGTTGCTTTGGTTTCGGTGCGATTGGCACCAGTTGCTAATGATATCTCAGAGGGTTTGCCATCGGTAACCCAAAACGAATAGCTTTTATAGGTGTCGGTACCTGGCTTACCTATAAAATAGTTGGCCACTTTTTTGGTTTGCGCAAAAAGCGATGCCGTGCTTACTGCCAAAAATAAAATGATGGCTATGGTTCTTTTTATGAGTTGCATAACAGTTTTACTTATTGGTATGCTTATAAAAGGCCAGCCCGGCAGAATTGTTTGCACCGGGTATACAGCGCGCATTAAATTTGGGGCGGCTTTGCTGTGCTGTATAACCGCAAAGTAGTAGCTATTTTATCGATCTGCCCTTTTACCTTATTCACATCATCGCCTTTAAACACGGGGCGGTTTAGGTCTAACACCTGGTTGAAGCACACGGTGGAATAATAAACCTGTGCCACAACCGGTTTAACTACTTGCGAACTAACGCTGCCGTAATTTGCCTCGAACCGCCAAATATAGTACAGCCTGTTGTTGATGTAAACCCACTCTTTCCTCATATTGCTTAATTTCATCTTAAGCTCGTTTTCAAGATAGTCTATCTCATACTTTACATAACCTTCCAATATCTCTCTTTGTTGCTGGTAGGTTAGGTTCTCCAACCGGACCGATCCAAGCATTTGTTGCGGCAGCGGGACTAATGAGGCCTGGAATGGCACGCCATCTATCTGTAAATACATCTGGTTATCCTGCTGCCCCTTTGGCGCAGCGAGCGTGATCTTTTTGCCGCCCGCACGCAACCTGAAAGAGTGTTTTTTACCATTATAGCAGATATCGCCGCCTGTTGCGGTGGGTTTAAAACTACTTTTAAAAACTTCGGTATTAATGCTCTCTTGTGCAGTGGTTATGGCCGCGAAATGTGTCATTGCAATTAGCAGGCACAGTATCTTGAGGTATTTCATTTTAAGGCTTTGGTTTACCCACAAATATAACAAAAAGCTATCGGCGGCTTTCGGTCGAAACCAACAAATAGAGCTAAAGCTTAGATGTTTCTTTCTGTTTACATTGCTTGTTATATCCTCAAAACAGTATATTTAAAAAATAGACTTATCAACCTTAACACATGGCCCGTATTATTACCGCTCTCTTATTTGCCTGCTTTTCGTGTGCTTGCTCCGCTCAATCGCTTTGCGAGAAATTGGCAACTTTAAAAAAAGAATATTATGGCTTCAAGCCAAACACGTTAAATGACAAGCAAACCGACGCCAAATCGGCCCAGCTTGATAAGTTTTGGGACCTCGCAAAAACCGACCCCGCGGCGGCCCTGCCCTGCCTTAAAGAAATGGTACTGGCAGAAAACAACGACCCTTATTTTTGTTTCGATGCGGCCACGCTGATACTTACACTTGATAAAAAGGAAGAATATTTAGATGCGGTGCTGGCATCGGTAAAGAAAACCGACCTTAACAATATACAGGGAGAACCTTATTTAAACGTTAGTTTTCTGTTAGGAAATAAAGGAAAAGACATAGCCCCCTTAGCCGAAAAATTGATCAGTACACCCAAAGTGCACGTTTACCTTGCAATGCACGCGATCGACCTAAGCGCTATTGATGCCAGCTTGTTTTTGTATAACCTGATGAGCATTAAAGCCGCCGAAGACAATTTGATAGGCATTACTGAGAACGGCACGCCAACCGGCAAACACAATGCTGCAGTGGTTTTAAACCTGTTAAGTACTGATAGGGGCGACAGCCTGCTAAACAAATTGCTGGCCGAGAATAAACTCGCCGACTCGACCAAAGCCTTCGTGTTACATGACCGCAAAGAATTTACCAAGGGAGACGGTAAGGATAAAGAAGTCCGCGATGAAGCAACCATCAGAAATGAACGTACTAAAACCATCACGGGCTTATCCGACGAGAGCATCGAGCGTTACTTCGCATTAACTGCCGAACTAATGTCGGTTAGGTACAAGAAAAAGAAATAACTCCTTTCTTTCCAATTGCTAATCAAAAAAGGGACATGGCTGATCGCCACATCCCTTTTCTATCTTGATTCCTGACTCTAAAAGTCTTGATTCTGAAATTAGTAACGGTAGTACTCCGGTTTGAACGGGCCTTCTACAGTTACGCCGATGTACTCGGCCTGGTCCTGGTCTAAAACTTCCAGTTCTACACCAATTTTGGCAAGGTGTAAACGGGCAACTTTTTCGTCGAGGTGTTTAGGTAGGGTGTAAACTTTGTTTTCGTAAGCTGCGGTGTTGGTCCAAAGCTCTAATTGAGCCAAAGTTTGGTTGGTGAACGAGTTGCTCATTACAAAGCTTGGGTGGCCTGTAGCGCAACCTAAGTTAACCAAACGGCCTTCGGCTAATACGATAACGTCTTTACCTTCTATGGTGTATTTATCAACCTGTGGTTTAATTTCAATTTTAGTGCTGCCGTAAGCGCCGTTCAACCATGCCATATCGATTTCGTTATCGAAGTGGCCAATGTTACAAACGATAGCTTTATCTTTCAATGCACTGAAGTGTTGCTCGCGAACGATGTTTTTGTTACCGGTTGCAGTAACAACAATGTCAGCCTCGGCAATAGCGGTAGAAAGTTTTTTCACTTCGTAGCCTTCCATAGCAGCTTGCAGGGCGCAGATAGGGTCGATCTCGGTAACGATAACACGTACACCTGCATTGCGTAGTGAATCGGCAGAGCCTTTACCTACGTCGCCATAACCGCAAACAACACCTACTTTACCGGCCATCATTACGTCGGTAGCGCGGCGGATAGCGTCAACTAACGATTCGCGGCAGCCGTATTTGTTATCGAATTTCGATTTGGTAACCGAGTCGTTGATGTTGATAGCCGGGATCAATAAAGTACCTGCTTTCATACGCTCGTATAAACGGTGTACACCGGTAGTAGTTTCTTCAGACAGGCCTTTAATATCTTTGGCCAATTCAGGGTAACGGTCGAAAACCATGTTGGTTAAGTCGCCACCGTCATCCAATATCATGTTCAATGGTTTGCGGTCTTCGCCAAAGAAAAGCGTTTGCTCTATACACCAGTCAAACTCCTGCTCGTTCATACCTTTCCAGGCGTAAACAGAAGTACCGGCAGCAGCAATAGCAGCAGCAGCGTGATCTTGCGTAGAGAAGATGTTACATGATGACCAGGTAACCTCGGCACCCAGCGCCTGCAGGGTTTCAATTAAAACCGCAGTTTGAATAGTCATGTGCAGGCAGCCGGCAATGCGTGCACCGGCAAGTGGCTGGCTTGCGCCATACTCGGCACGTAAGGCCATCAGGCCCGGCATTTCAGCTTCAGCCAATTCAATTTCTTTGCGGCCCCAGGCAGCAAGTGAAATATCTTTCACTTTATTTTTAACGTAGGTGGTTTCTACTGTCGACATAGCTTTTCTGTGTTTTTTTCCTCAAAAGTAAAGAATATAATTTTTTTACGGAAAAGCTAAAAGGTTTTGTTGCCATAGGATAAGCCCGAACCGCTGATTTCAATGATGGAATGATGCCGCTGAGAAATTCCCTCCCACGTGGGAGGGGTGCGGCTGGTAGGAGCGCAAAGGCAGGGAGGGGTTGCGGTCGTTCAACTGACCACATCGCCAACCGTCAGTTACAAACCAAGGGTAAAATCTCATTCATGTGACGGTGTGTTATTAGCTAAACTGCCAACTGCACACTGCAAACTGAAGCTAAGCCGCTTTCTCGCCAATAGTTTTGCCGGCAACCACAGGGGCCATCATCAGGCTACCATTGTGTATGCCACCGCGCTCCACCTGCAGGGTTTCAGTTTTTACTTCGCCGTTGATATTGCCGGTACTGCGTATCTCCAGCGAGGTGCAATTGATATTGCCGGTAACTTTGCCATAAACAACAATTTCTTTGGTAACGATGTTGCCTTTAACTAGGCCCTTCTCGCCCAGTATAAGCCCTTCGTCAACGGTGATATTACCGTTCACGGTACCATCTATACGGGCAAATGCCGGGGCCTTAAGGTTACCATCTATCACAGCACCTTCGCTAACCAGGGTTGATATAGCTTGCAGGTCTAATGCTACTTTCTCTTTTTTGTTGAACATATTTTGGGGAGGGTGAGTGGTTTATTGAGAGAGTGGTGAGTGGTTGGTTTATCGGTGAAATAAAGCTGCAACAAAAGCAACCATTCTCTACTCACCGTTCTCCACTCACTAACCCTTATTTATTCAAAGTCAAAAAGTTTACAGGGTTAATAGGTTTACCGCCTTTGCGTACTTCGTAATGCAGGTGCGTTCCGGTTGAGTGGCCTGTAGAGCCTACCTCGCCTACCTTTTGGCCAACCACTACCTGCTGCCCTACTTTTACGCTGATGCGCGAGAGGTGCCCGTAAAGGGTCTGGAAATCGTTACCGTGCTGTATGCGCACGCAATTGCCGTAACCACCGAACCAGCCGGCAAAAATAACCTTACCGTTGGCAGTGCTGCGGGCTTCGTCGCCGCGGTCGCCTTTAAAATCAATACCGGGGTGAAATTCGGCACTTGCAGAGTTAAACGGATCGCTGCGATAGCCGAACACCGAGCTAAAGCCATCCATGCGCGGATAGCCCATTGGTGTAAAGGCGATGTTGCCCATCAGTCGGTTCAAGTAATCGTTATACAGGCTGTAAACTTCTTTATCTGATAGTTTTTTGCCCTCGGCATTATTATCGCCACCCGTACCTTTGGTGCTGAACCCTTTTAGGCCGCGGCGGCGCAGGTAATCGTTTATGGTTTTAAGCTTACCCTCTATTTGCTGGATGTAGCCCTGGGCCGAATGCTCTTCGCCTGCTTTTATCAGGCTGGCCGGTATCTGGCCCTTAAGCTTCACTATTTGCGACATCAGCTGCATTTTCTCCTGCTCATGGCGTAAGTTCTGGGCATACATGTAATAAATAACGCCACCAAGCAACACAAAAACAGCAGCCAATGCTGCCGTATAATGTTTAAGCCTTTTTATGTGTTTGGTTTTTACTTGCAACGAACGGGTGCTCTCGTTACGATTCAGGATCATAATGGTAGTAACGTCAGATGTCTTTGGGGCCATCAGTTTTAATAATTAGGGAATGCAAAATAAATAATGTGAACCATATCTGCAAATTAACATTGCGTTAACTTTCACATTTTTAATCAATTGGAAGTACGTTTCCCAAACAATACCACATTTTACATAGAACGAAAAAAGCAGCCGGTAAACCAACTGCTTTTCATCTTATGCTTGAGATTATCTATCTCAAATCTACGATCACATATTCAAACTCAAATACCCTTTAGGGTTTACCGGGCGGCCGTTCTTGCGTATCTCGTAATGCAGGTGCGGGCCGGTAGAGCGGCCGGTTGAGCCTACTTTGCCAATAACATCGCCCACGGTAACGCGCTGGCCTTCGCGAACATTGATCTTCGAAAGGTGGCCATACCAGGTCTCCAGTCCGTTAGGGTGTTTTATACGCACGCAGTTACCGTAGCCACCTGCTTTGGCCGCATAAATAACGCTGCCGCTGGCGGTACATTTAACAGGCTCGCCTTTACGGCCTTTAAAATCTAACCCCGGGTGAAACTCGCCACCACCAAAATCGAAAGGGTTACTGCGGTAGCCAAAAAACGAAGTAAACGAGCTTAAGCGCGGGTAGCCCATTGGCATGTAAGCAATATTGTTCACCAACCTATCCAGGTAAGCGTTAAACTCGCTGTACATTTTGGTATCGCTTTTCTCTTTATTGGTACTCAGGTTAACGGTTTTGAAGCTGATGCTGCGCAGGCCACGTTTACTGAGATATGTATTAATGCTTTTTAGTTTAGATTGTATGCTCTCGATATAGCCTACTGCTTTGCTGCGGTTCCCCTCTTTTTCGGAGTTGGCCAGCATGGCGTCTTCGGTGCTTTTATCAACCTCGCTTTGCAAGGCCGCAATTTGCGAATGCAGGCGCAGGTTCTCGTTACTTTGTTCGGCCACCTGGCGGTTTAGGCGAAAAACGGCTGTCATGAGTACCATTACCATGATGATGCCCGCCGCTATGGCTAATTTTATACTATTAAAATGCTTTGCTTTTACTTGTACTACCCTGGGTTGGGTTTGATTTTTTTGAGTAAAGATGCCCATTACTTAAACGTGCAGTTTTTAAGTTTTTTCTTTAGTTAATTAATCAGGGATCAGCGTTAACCGACAACGCAATATAAACATAAATTTTAATTGCCGGGCAAAAACGCTGTTTATAACCCGAACGTCAATAATTCGGGTTTATTCTTTGTACGTATATTTTTTGTTAAATGATTTGGTATTTTTGTATAAAATTTAGAATTAAGCTAATACACATATGTACCCGGAATATTTAGTTGCCCCAATGCGGGAAGAATTAACCAAAGTTGGTTTTGAAGAATTGAAGGACGCCGATGCAGTAAACAGCGCTATTAAAAGCGAAGGTACTGTATTTGTGATGGTTAACTCGGTTTGCGGCTGCGCTGCTGCCAATGCCCGCCCTGCTGCGCGTATGGCTGCTGCTAACGAAAAACACCCCGACCGCCTGGTAACCGTATTTGCCGGCATGGAGCGCGAAGCCGTTGATGCTGCACGCAGCCTGATGTTGCCTTACCCTCCATCGTCGCCATCAATGGCGCTGTTTAAAGATGGTAAACTGGTACACATAATAGAGCGCCACCAAATAGAAGGCCGCCCTGCACAAATGATTGCAGATAACCTGATAGATGCTTTTGACGAGTATTGCTAAGCTTTAGAGTCAAGATAAAAGAATCAAGAGCTAAGAAAAAATAAAAGGCCTGGTGCAAAACGCCGGGTCTTTTTTATTTAGTAATCAAGTCTCTGTCTTTTGTCTTGATTCCTGAATCTTAATTTCTTGACTCTTAACTCCACTTACTCGCTCCGTAAACTCCTCACCGGGTTGCTCAGTGCGGCTTTAATGCTTTGGTAACTTACCGTTAAAATAGCTATGACAACGGCCGATGCGGCGGCAAGTAAAAACACGCCGGGGCCTATGCTAATGCGGTAGGTATATTTTTGCAGCCAGCCTTCTAAAAACCACCAGGCAATGGGCGATGCCACCACGCAGCTCACTATTACCAACACCAGGAAATCCTTAGATAACATTGCCCAAAGCTGCGTAACGCTTGCGCCAAGCACTTTGCGTACGCCTATTTCTTTGGTGCGCTGCTGTGCCATAAAGGTTGCCATTCCGAACAGCCCCAGGCACGATACAAAAACCGCCAGTGCAGCAAACACTGCCGAAAGCTTGCCTACCAATAATTCTTCGCTGAACTTCTGGTTGTAGTCATCATCCACAAAGCGGTAATCGTAGGGGAATGCGGGGTTATATTTGTTAAATATGCCGGTAAGTTTCTCTATTGCAGCATGCGTATCTGCTTTTGCAGGCAGCTTGTATATCATATTCCAGCCACCACCGCCTATAAAGGCAGTTGGGTCGGCGTTAGCGTAGGGCGAATCCATCAGGGCATCTTTTACCACGCCAACAACGCGGTACTGCATGCCGTTTTTTACGATCATTTGGTTAAGCGGATCTTTCAGGCGCAAGCGTTTTACGGCGGCTTCATTCAGGATGATGCTTGTAGAATCAGCTTTAGAGCCCTTAATAAACTCCCTGCCCGAAAGCAGCTTCATGCCAAGCGTTTCAAAATAATCATCGCTCATGAAAATATACCCTAACTCTACCGTTTCGCCGGGGTATTTGCCCGGCCACGAATCTACATCGCCATGCGAGTAAACGCCGGTAGCCGGACTGGAAGCTGTAGTTACTGATTCCACGGCACCGCTTTGCAGCAAATCGTTCTTTAAGGCGGTATAATTTCTGCTCAGGTCTTCGTTCATGCTGGTGGTTACCAGTTTGCTTACCTCGTAACCTGTAGATCGATCTTTAGCATACATGATCTGGTTATATATCACAATGGTGCTTATAATTAAAGCAATGGAGCAACTAAACTGCACAATAACTAAAGCCTTGCGCGATACCACGGCACTCTTGCCAGCCTTCACGCTCCCTTTCAATACTAACACGGGGTTGAATGATGACAGGTAGAACGCAGGCCTGCTGCCTGCCAGTAAGGATACCAAAACTATACTCACCAATGTAATGAGCCAAAATGCCGGGCTATTGGCCGGTATATTAATATTAGTGCCCGTAAGCGAATTGAAATATGGCAGCACGGCTTGCACCAGTAAAAGGCAAAGCGCAAAAGATACAACTACCACCATAGCGGCCTCTACCAAAAACTGGATGATGAGTTGCTTACGGTCGGAGCCGATCGCCTTGCGAACGCCAACTTCTCGCGCTCTCTTTTCGAAGCGTGCCGTAGACAAGTTCACAAAATTGATGCAAGCTATCACCAGCACAAATACGCCAATAATGCTGAACATGCGCACATACTCGATGAACCCGCCAACGGCTTTTCCATTTTTGTAGGTGCCGTAGAGGTGCCAGTCGGCCATAGGCTGGATAATTACGTTGGAGTTTACGGCATTTACGCTGCTGGTTTCTACCTTTTCTATATCGCGTATTTTGGCCATCACGCGGTTGTAATCGGCACCTGGCTTAAGTTTCACGTACTGCCAAAAAGAGTTATCGCTGAAACTGCCATTGCGCACCTCCTTCACCCAAGGCTGGCTCATTTCGTAATATTTAAAAGGCACCAGGTAACTAAACTGCAGGGTAGAGTTTGCGGGCACGTCATCAATAACTGCGGTTACCTTCAGGTTATCGCGGTTATCAAATTTTACTGTTTTATCAATGGCATCAGTGGTGCCGAAAAGAGCTTTGGCTGTTGAGGCGGTTATTACAATGCTATAAGGGTCATCCAGAGCTTTGCCGATACTCCCTTTGGCGGCAGGGTACGGGAATATCTTCAGAAAATCTTCTCCTACAAACATGCCTTTCATAAACAACTTGGTATTATCCGCCAGCAAACCATGAAAGCCCACCTGGTCGGTTTCGGCTACGTATTCCATTTCGGGTATTTGCGCGCGAAGGGCATCGGCGAGTTTTAACGAAGTACTGCTGAAGGTTAGCGTATCGCCATTGCTGTTAAAGTTGCGGCGCACCTGGTATACCTGCTCGTAGCCGGGCAAAAAGCGGTCGTAACTATATTGAAAATATGCCCAAAGCCCTATCAGCATGGTAACGGCAATACCTATGGCTAAACCGCCAACATTAAGGGCGCTATAAACCTTATGTTTGGTTAAGTTGCGCCAGGCAACTTTTAAATAATTTCGTATCATACCTGTATTTATTAGGTTATTCCTTTCAGCTTCCGGCATCTTAAACGATGTTGCGTTTGGCTGTTGGCTCTCTATTCTGCTGCGTATCCTGTTAAATAATATAACACTATTATCTCGTTCTGCCTCCCGGCTATCCTCCCACCAGCCTTCAATGGTGTATACCTTGTTGGCAGTAACGGAGTCTTTTTTAAGCAGAGTTCCCAGCTCTTTCAGGTCCTCTGCCGATGCTTCGCCTGCCAGCTTCTTTGCTACCAGGTTCCAAATTTGATTTTTAAGGTCCATGTAGCTATCGGGCTTTATAATTTATTCGCTGCGCAAACTCTTTACCGGGTTGCTCAATGCTGCTTTAATACTTTGATAGCTCACCGTAAGCATGGTTATACCTATGGCTCCAAAAGCGGTAGCAGCAAATATCCACCACGATAGGTCGGCGCGGTATTTATAGTTTTGCAGCCAGCCGCCCATAAAGTAGTAAGCAACCGGTATGGCCAGCATCAGCGAGATAGATACCAGTACCACAAAATCTTTCGACATCAATTGCCACAGGCTAAACACCGATGCGCCCAGCACCTTGCGCACACCGATCTCTTTGGTGCGTTGCTCAGCCATAAACGATGCCATACCGAACAGGCCCATACAGCTAATGAAGATGGCTAACAGGGTAAAGAAGCCTGCCAGCTTACCTACGCGCTCTTCGCTGGCAAATTTACGGGCATACTCATCATCAGTAAATTTATAATCGAAGGGGCTACCCGGGTCGTACTGTTTAAATACCGATTCAATTTTAGCCAATGCATTATGGCTGCTCATTTTAGGGTTCAGGCGAATATCCACCAGATCGCCCCCCCCGCCCGACATGGAGAAGAACGTAGTTTTCACCGGCTCGTATGGGGACGACATCACCAGGTCTTTCACCACGCCAATAACATGCATTTTGTAATCGCCGCTTTTTACAATGGCTCCAACCGGGTGTTTCAGGTTCATAAATTTTACAGATGCTTCGTTGAGGATAAGGGCCGACGAATCGGCTTTGATGTCCCGCGAGAAATCGCGCCCCTCTATGATCTGCCATTGTGCCACTTTACCAAACTCAGGGGTTATACGGATGTAAGCAAAATCGTCCTGCAGGTCGGGTGCTTTGCCCTCCCAATCGAAACCGCTGCTGTTAGAGTAAACATCGGTAAGCGGACTGCCCGATTCGGCAATTTCTATAATAGCTCCGCTTGCCAATAACTCGTTACGTACAGCCGTAAAGTTCTTGTGAATATCCTCGGTTTTCATGTTCAGCTGTACCACGCCGGTACGCTCGTAACCTACCGGGCGGTTCTTGGTGAACTGCACTTGTCTGAACACGATGATGGTGCCAATAATAAGTGTAGCCGACACGAAAAATTGCAGCACTACAAGTACTTTACGCGGCACAGCAGCATACTTACCGGCTTTGAAGGTACCTTTTAAAACTTTTACAGGCTGAAACGACGACAAGTAAAAGGCAGGATAGCTACCGGCAATAATGCCCGTAAGCATGCTAAAGCCAAGCCCTATTGCCCAAAACGCAGGGTTGCTCCAAAGCATCTTCATGCTTTTATCGGCCACCTGGTTAAACCATGGTAAGGTTACCCATACCAGCAAAATGCAAAGCACAAAGGCAAACGCCGTCACCATTAACGATTCGCTGAAGAACTGCGCGATGAGCTGCCCGCGGATAGAACCAACAGCCTTACGTATGCCTACTTCTTTCGCGCGTTTTTCGGAACGGGCGGTGCTCAAATTCATGAAGTTGATACAAGCCAGCAATAAAACGAAAACTCCGATAATACCGAACAGCCACACAAATTGAATGGCGCCGCCTGTATTCTTACCTTCTTTAAACTCGCTGTAGAGGTGCCATTTTTCCATAGGGTGTAAAAACACCGTCGGGTTGAATGATGCGCCTACTTTATCGCCCTGTGCGGCAATGTTTTTCTTTTTAAGGTCTTTTATGCGGGCATCTACTTTGGCAATGTCGGCACCGGGGTTAAGCTGGGCGAACAGTTGGAATGAGTTATTGCCCCATTGGGTAGATGCGCGTTTAAGCCATTCTTCGGTATCAAGGTATAACTGCCATGGCAAAATATAGGTAAGTTCGTTAAATTCGGTATTGCGGGGCAGGTTTTCGTATACGCCGGTAACGGTAACATCTTTTTTATTATCTATTTTAATGGTTTTGCCCAGAGGGTCATCATTACCGAACATAGCGGTAGCTACTTTTTCTGATATCACGATGGATAAAGGATCCTGCAATCCTTTACGGGTGCCTTTAAGCATTTTCAGCGATAGCATATCGGTTGCTTCTGGTTCCATGTAGCTACCGGTCATGGCCAGTTTTTTATCGCCCACCGTAAGGATATGCTCAAAATTCCAGCTCGACATTACCATGTATTTAAAGTCGCGGTTGGGGCCGGTATAATCGTTGCGCAGCATAGTACCCAATGGGATAGGGATAGCTACCTGGCTGTGCGTGGTGCCATTGATGGTTTGGTGTTGCATCACCTTTACCACGCGGTTGTAATTATCGTGGTATTTGTCGTACGATAACTCGTCCCATATCCACAAACCTATCAGCATGGCTACCGCCATACCAACCGATAAACCTGATACATTAATGAATGTATGCGTTTTGTTTTTGAGCAGGTTGCGCCAGGCAACTTTTAGATAATTTCTTAGCATGATTACACCGATTATTTTTGATTCCACCGATTAGCTGCGATCCTATTGATGAAGAATGACACCTTCGATTTGATTTGAATTGACTAACAAGAACTTATGGCGCAAGCAAGCTTGCTATATGGTAAACATATAAGATGTATGCCAATTTTATAAAAATCTGTAATACAGCAAATTAATAAATTTTCAAATCGTTCAGCTGTTCGGTTTCGGACGGTGGGGTGTTCGGTAATAGGCTTGTTGGTTAGGGGTATGTTTGCGATTTAACCGCAAAGAACGCAGAGGAAAAACGCAAAGTAACGCAATGTGAGTTAACACGAATTTTTCTAATTTATTCGAATTTCACAAATCTTGATAATATAACAAGGGCGCAAAACTGGGAATACCATTTTTGCGCCCTTTGCGAAAACTTTGCGGCCTTTGCGGTTAAATAATTCTACTGCAAAGTCTTTATCTTAATACTTCTGAAATTCACATCGAAACCGTGGTCCTGCAATAGGATATGCCCTTCTTTGGCTTCGCCGAAATCTTTCCAAACCTTGTATTTGCTGATGGCCACCAGGTCGCGGAAGGCTTGTGAACCACGGTCGTACTCTAATACTTTAACGCCGTTGAGGTAATGCTCCACGTGGTTGTTAGGGTAAACTATAATACGGCCGATGTTCCATGCACCTATAGGATGGGTAAAGCGCGGTTGTTTTTTGGCGGTTATTAGGTCGTACAGCGAAGCCAGCGTGCGGTTACCGTCGCGCCCGAGTTTGGCGTCGGGGTGTACCACATCATCCAACACCTGGTACTCCAGCCCAATAGCCGAACCTACCGTTTTCTCGCTCAGGGTAACGAAGTATTTAACACCGCTATTGGCCCCTTTCGACATCCGGAACTCGAACGACATATCGAAGGCAGTGTACTGTCCGTCACTTATAATATCGCCGCCGTTGGTAGATTCGCCGCCATTAGCACCGATAACTGATAGCATGCCATCTTTTACCTTCCAACCTTTTTCGGGGAAAGTCATGGCATTTGCACTGCGCCAGCCTTTGCTGCTATTGCCATCGAACAAAAGCTTCCAGCCACCTTGCGTTTCAAAATCGGTAAGGCTGTTCGGCGTCAGGTTAACCACATAGGCATCTTTGGCAAAAGCCTGCGGTTTCAACTTATCGGTTTTTATCTGAATGTTTTTAAAGAATATCTTTTTACCCGCCTGCCCTGCTTCGCTAATGGCATGCACCTGTAAACCTATAAAACCTTTTTTATCCAGCGTATCAACTACATAAGCCGCAGGGGTACCGTTTATCCAGGTTTTGGTACTGTTTCCAATGCACTCAATTTTAATATGGTTGTAAACGCCGGGTTTCCATTCGGTTTTGCCTTTAGCGTTTAGTTCCATAGGGTAAAGCCAGTCGCGGCGGCCTTCGTCGTATATACCGCCTGTCCAGGCACGGTCGCTGGGGTCAACTTCGCATTGTTTACCGTAAACCTTTCCCTTGCCTTCGTGCCCGGCAGGGTCGTAATGGCTGCGTACCTGCACACCCGAATTGGTGAGGTTGCTTTCGGTCATCACGTCCAGCTCCAAAATAAAATCGCCGTATTCTTTTTCCGTAACCAAAAAGGTATTACCGCTATTGAGTACTGCGGTACCGGTTATTACACCGTCTGCTACGGTGTAGTCGGCATTGCCTGCCAGTTTTTTCCAGCCTTTAAGGGTTTTACCATCGAATAGTTTGGTGTAGCCCGGTTGTAATTGTGCCGATGCCGTCTGCACGCCCAAAGCGGTAACGCCGGCAAGCATCCATATTTTTAAGTTGTTCTTCATATTTGGGTTGATGTTGTTGTATTTTATATCGCCTCTTCATGCGTGGACGCTTGACCGAGGGTTGGGAAATTATTAATCTTCGTAATGCTCTAAAGAACCAGTATTAAAATCTTCTCTATTCAATGTACTGTTTGTAAACCAAATACAAGTCACCCTTTCAGAGGAGTAGCCTTCGTTAAAATCATCCCAAATGTATTTTTCAATCATCATTACAGGACCACCTGATTTTAAAACAACTTTTTCATCTTTTAAAAATTTAATGTTTTTCATTAAATCTATCTTTTCAATATTTTTAATGTCATGATGTGATTAGTTTACTCTAATTATCATTACTACCGCACAATCAAGCATCTTTGCTTAAGTGGGCGGTACAGGGGCGGTATTAGCCGCAATAGCATTGTGGCTAACACACCCCTGCAGCCGCACTTTCCTTCGCGCCCCCTCTCAAGAGGGGAAATTAGCTGCGTTTTGCTTCCCCTATACTTTCAAATTCCATCCCGGTTCGTAATCGCGGCTCCAGAGCTTTTCGGCTTCTGCATCGTGCAATATGTGCCCGTTCTTCGGGTCGCAATTTAGTACGCGGCCTACGCGCTGGGCTATATTACCCAGTTGCGGTATCAAGGTCGACTTGTGCCCGTTGATGATGGTTTGGTTCAGTTGCGTATCGCCCTGTATAGAGGTGATAAAGTTTTGCAGGTGCACCCTGTCCAACAGTTCGGTGGGGCTTACTTTGTTTCCGGCATCTACCGGGGTTTCGTCTTTCACATCTTTTACCAGTTTGTTGGCATAATCATAAACCTGGTAGCCGTTACCGCCGCCATAGTTAATGGTGCCTTTATCGCCATAAAATACTACGCCGCGGCCAACACCTTCGGAGTTGTATGGGTTGCAACTACGCCCTTCCCAGCTCAATGCGGTATTGTTGGGGAAGTTAACCAAAATGGTTTGCGTATCGGGTGTTTCCCAATCATCCTTAAAGGCAAAACGCCCGCCCGATGAAGTTACTTTATCCGGAAAATCGACACCAAGCCCCCAGCGCATCACGTCAATTTCGTGAGTGCCGTTGTTGAGTGCCTCGCCTGTGCCCCAGTTCCAAAACCAGTGCCAGTTGTAATGTATCAGGTTATCTTTGTATGCGCGACGCGGAGCATAGCCCTGCCACAAGTCGTAATTTAAATTAGCGGGCACCGGCGCAGCTTTACCGAAGCTGATGGACTTGCGGTTGTTTACGTACCAGCCACGCGCAAAGTAGGCGCGGCCAATAATGCCATCGTGCAATTCCTGCACCATCTTCTGCACGTTATTAAACGAGCGGCGCTGGCTGCCCATTTGCACCAGTCGGTTATATTTAGCGGCGGCAGCAATGGCCATTTCGCCCTCGTGGGGGTTGTGGCTGCAAGGTTTCTCTACATAAACATGCTTGCCGGCCTGGCAGGCTATGATGGTTGCGGGTGCATGCCAATGGTCGGGCGCGGCAATTACCAGCGCATCCAGGTCTTTTTTCTCCAGCAGTTTGCGGATGTCGGTAATGCCTTCGGGCTTTTTGCCGGTCAGTTTTTCGATGTTGGCTATGGTTTTAGCCATAGCGGTGCTGTCTACATCGCAAATGTAGCCTATCTCGGCATCGGGTATGGCAGCCAGCTTTTGCGCCAGAAAATCGCCGCGGCTGTTTACACCCATTATGCCTAACACTACTTTTTTGTTGGGCGAGCCTTTAAAAATGCCGCCCATGGCCATTTGCGAGCCCACCAAAAAGCTGGTGCCGGTAAGGGCCACGTTTTGTATAAATCTTCTTCGTTGCATAAACGGTTTGGTAAATGTATTTGTGCAATAATTGGTAAAGGCTAAAGTAGCTTTTTATGTGGTAGGGTGTATGTAACATTCGTGAAGAAATGTTTTATGTGCATTGATAATGAGGAATTGAGAGGATTTGTAAAAATGGGGCTGAAATCCAAACCCTAAATTAGATGGACGCCCCGTCCCGCATTTGTCCCCGCTCCTGCTGTAACTTTCCACCGTGGTACACGTCTTATTTCCAAATAAAAACTAATAATTTAGCGTTTATTATGCACGCATATCATTCAAAAACTAAACGAGCAATATGAAAATTTTCCGCGCTGCCATATTAGCCGGCAGCATCGGTGCCTGCGCACTAAACACAGCTATCGCGCAAGAAACCGCCCCTACCGAAACGCCCGCCTACAAACTATACCGGGCCACTCCCACCAAAATTAACGACCTTGTACACACAAAACTCGATGTAAGGTTCGATTACGCAAAACGCTATATGTACGGTAAAGAATGGGT
Source organism: Mucilaginibacter pedocola (assembly GCF_002013915.1). GTDB lineage: Bacteria > Bacteroidota > Bacteroidia > Sphingobacteriales > Sphingobacteriaceae > Mucilaginibacter > Mucilaginibacter pedocola. The sequence goes on along the minus strand of NZ_MBTF01000023.1, from coordinate 493,797 downwards.
TACCCTAAAACCGCACATGTACCCTACCGATACGCTTCGCCTTGATGCAAAAGGCATGGACCTGAAAACCATAGCCGTAGTAAAAAATGGCAAAAACACGCCACTTACCTTTACTTACGATAGCCTGAGCGTTGCCATTAAGCTTGACCGCGTTTATACCGCTGCCGAAAAATATACTATCTACATTGATTATACCGCCAAGCCGAACGAACTGCATGTAAAAGGCAGCGCTGCCATTAACGATGCCAAAGGTTTGTACTTCATCAACCCCGACGGTACCGATAAAGACAAGCCGGTGCAAATATGGACGCAGGGCGAAACCGAAGCATCATCGTGCTGGTTCCCTACCATTGACAGGCCAAACCAAAAAACTACTGAAGAAATTACCATGACCGTGCCTAAGCAGTATGTTACGCTGAGCAACGGTCGCTTGGTATTATCTAAGGTGAACAAAGATGGCACGCGCACCGATACCTGGAAACAGGAATTGCCGCACTCGCCCTACCTGTTTATGATGGCCGTTGGCGATTTTAAAGTTTATAAAGATAAATGGCGCAACAAAGAGGTAAGCTACTACCTGGAGCCAAAATACGCGCCTTACGCAAAAGACATTTTTGGCTTTACGCCCGAAGTGATAGAGTTTTACTCTAAGATCCTGGGCGTTGATTACCCATGGTATAAATACTCGCAAATTGTAGTGCGCGATTACGTTAGCGGTGCGATGGAAAACACCTCGGCCACCCTGCATGGCGAATACGTGCAAGGCACTAAACGCGAATTGGCCGACCGCTACTACGATGCCGGCCGCAGCACCATTGTGCACGAATTGTTCCACCAGTGGTTTGGCGATTATGTTACTGCCGAAAGCTGGAGCAACCTGACGGTTAACGAATCATTCGCCGATTTTAGCGAAAGCATTTGGGCCGAATACAAATACGGTAAAGATGCAGGCGATGCGCACAGCTACGAAGCCATGCAAAGCTACCTGAACACACCGGGCGCTAAAGACAAAAACCTGGTGCGTTTCCATTACAACGATAAAGAGGAAGTGTTTGATGTAGTTACCTACCAAAAAGGTGGCCGCATACTTTATATGTTGCGTAATTACTTAGGTAATGCAGCCTTCTACAAAGGTTTGAACATTTACCTGAAAACTAATGGGTTGAAAAACGGCGAAGCACAACAACTACGTTTGGCCATGGAAGAAGCAAGCGGCCGCGATTTGAACTGGTTCTTCAACCAATGGTACTACGGTGCAGGCCACCCGGTGCTAAACATCAGCTACAAATGGGATGAAGGCACCAAAACCCAAACCGTTTACCTGCAGCAAACGCAGGATGGCAATGCCTTTACCCTGCCAATGGCTATTGACATTTATGCCGCCGGCAAAAAAACACGCCACCAGGTTTGGATGCGCGATAAAGCAGACACCCTCACTTTCTCAGTTCCATCGAAACCTGATCTGGTGAACGTAGATGGTGATAAAATACTGTTAACCAAAAAAACCGACAGCAAATCGCTGGATGAGTTTGCTTACCAATACTTCAATGCAGGTTTGTTTTTAGACCGTAACGAAGCTATCGACTACGCCAAAAGCCGCCAAAGCGAAAAAACTGCGCAGAAAATTATCATAGCAGCTATTCAGGATAAATTTTACATGCTGCGTGTAAAAGCCATCAACGTTGCCGACTTAACCAAGGATGATGTGCGCAATTTAGCCGTACCGATACTTGTTAGGCTTGCCCAAACCGACGAGAACAATTTGGTGCGTGCCGCGGCCATTACTGCTTTGGGTAAACTAAAAGCATCAGGCAACATGAATTTGTTCAAACAATCGCTAAGCAGCCAAAGCTATGCTATACAAGGCGCAGCTTTAACAGCTATTGGCCTGCAAAACCCTGCTGAAGCTTTACCATTGGCTAAAAGCTACGAAAAAGATAGCGAAGGTGCTCTAACCCAAGCTATAATTAATACCTATGCAAGCGCCGGTGGCGATGCCGAATGGCCTTACGTATCTAAAGCCATCAGCGAAATGGGTCCGCAAACCCAGTTTGGCATTATGCCCAAATTTGCCGCCCTGGTTGGCCGTTTAAAAAACAACGAATACGCATTAGCCGGTGTAAAAACCATTGCCGATTTTGGCGTACGGTTTAAACAATACGTTGGCCCGCAAGTAGCCGAAATACTGGGGACAGTAAAAGATGCCCGCGCCAAAGCCGGTGATACCGCTTCGGCTGCCGCTGCTGAAAAAGCTATCGCTGATTTGAAGTAGTAGTTTCCGTTTAAGAAGTTAAAGCCGCCTTAAGAATTTAGGGCGGCTTTTTTGATGAACACGAATTTCACGAATTAATTGAAGAAAATTTCCACAAAGCATGGTTAGCATTATGTCTCACAGCTTTGATTCGTGTAATTCGCCTTAATTCGAACAAATTCGTGTTCATTTATTTTAACACTTTTTAACCTCTTTTAACATTTAAGTTAAATTACTATTTCGCTATCTTAGTATTAGTTAACCGAACCTCTATGAAAAAAGTATTACTCTTCGCTATGCTGCTTGTTGGCAGCGGCCGTTTGATGGCGCAAACTGATATGAAAATGCCCGGCGAAAAGCCCTCGCCGCTGTTTTATTTGAAAACTGATACCACACTTACGTCGCCCTCGGTAAAGGACTGGACCAAACTACCCGAGGCAAACAAATTAAAAGAACTGGCAACGCTTGCACCTTTCAACCAGGCCAAGGTGGACGAAACCAAACTGATAGGCCCGATGCAAGGCTACCTTACTCCGGTTGCGGTACTACAGGGAAACTCTAAAATGCCTGTTGTGAAGTTGGATGGCTATTCAAAAATGCCTGTTTATGATAAGGATTTAAACAAGAAAAACAGGGCAACAATAGTTACGCCGTAACTATTAAAGCATACGCGGCACGCGTGCGCGAGCTTCGGTTCCAATAGCGCAACTAAGGTAGGACTAAAAATCTTTATTCAACAGTTTCTCCAGTTCGGCGAAGCTGATATTCATTTTTATGCGGCCTTGTTTGGCGTAGGATATTTCGCCGGTTTCTTCTGATACGATGATTGCCGTAGCATCATTTGCTTCAGTCACGCCGATCCCCGCACGGTGGCGCAATCCGAACTGTGCAGGCAGGTCAGATTTTTCGGTGACCGGTAAAATGCAGCTGGCCGACTTAATTTTATTTTCAGATATCACCACCGCTCCATCATGCAGCGGGCTATTCTTCTGGAAGATACTTTCGAGCAAGCGTTTAGATATTTTGGCATCAACCACCTCGCAGCTGTTCTGGTAAAATTGCTCGTCGTAATATTTGGTAAAAACAATGAGTGCACCCGTGCGGGTTTGCTTCATTACCTTGCAGGCATCAATAATAGGCTTTATGCGGGCGTAATTGTTTTTCTCTGCTTCGGCCTTGCCAAAAAAATACTTCCACCAGGCTTTGTTACGTTGCAGCGAAGCATTTTTGCCCACCAGCAACAGAAAGCGCCTTACCTCCTGCTGAAATACAATTACAATGGCGATGATACCCACACTGGCAAACTTGCCCAGTATGGCGCTCAGCAACTGCATGTGCAGCAGGTCTACAATTTTATAGAGCAGGCATATAGCTATAAAACCGATGAAGATGTTGGCAGCTATGGTGCCGCGAATTAAATTATACAGCTGGTATAAAATAAAGGCAACCAGCAGCACATCCAATATATTGGGGATGGTGGGTTTCAGGAAGCTAAAATCTAACGGCTGCATGCCACGAAGTTAATAAGTTTTGGGCAACATTGGCACGCCTTATTTGCTGCGCTCGGTGGTGTAACGCACCAATTGCTCCAGCCCGGTGCGTGAAGGCCCGGCGGGGAAAGTATCCAGTATGGCAAAAGCCATTTCCTGGTATTTTTTCATCTGTATCTCGGCATATTCAAGCCCGCCTTTTTGCTTTACAAAGGTGATGATATCGGCTATCTTCTTGGGGTCGTCGTTATGGTTCTTCACCTGGCCTATCATCTGTTTGCGTTCGGCCGGGGTGCTGTTGGCCAATGCGTATATCAACGGCAGGGTAACTTTCTTTTCTTTGATATCGATACCCAGCGGTTTGCCCACATCATCGGTACCAAAATCAAACATATCATCTTTTATCTGGAAGGCAATACCGATGTGCTCACCAAACTGGCGCATTTTCTCTACCACTTCATCGCTGGCACCGGCACTGGCGGCTCCGCAGGCACAGCAAGCCGCAATAAGCGAAGCCGTTTTTTGGCGGATTACTTCGTAATAAACCGATTCGCCAATATCCATGCGGCGCACTTTTTCTACCTGCAACAGTTCGCCCTCGCTCATTTGTTTCACCGCTTCGGATACTATTTTCAGCAGGGCAAAGTCGCCATTATCGATAGATAGTAACAAGCCCTTCGAGAGCAGGTAATCGCCCACCAGTACAGCTATTTTATTTTTCCAAAGGGCGTTGATAGAGAAAAAGCCACGGCGCTGGTAAGAATTGTCCACCACATCATCGTGTACCAGGGTGGCGGTGTGTAGCAGTTCAACCAAAGCAGCACCGCGGTGAGTGCTCTCGTTAATACCACCGGCAATACTGGCAGAAAAAAACACGAACATAGGGCGTATTTGCTTGCCTTTGCGCTTTACAATGTAATGCGTAATACGATCAAGCAAAGGCACCGAGCTTCGCATCGAAGTTTTAAACTTCTCCTCAAAAACATCAATTTCTGCAGCAATAGGTTTCTTTATCTCGTCGATGTTCGGCATCAGCAACAGCCCGGTTTATTTGGCCGGTTAATTCGCAGCAAACATACTTAAAAAATATACATGCTTAAACGCCTATTTTTTAGCGACAATTAAACCTTCGGCAGTAATAATGCTCTATATAAGTGTATTTCGATACAGTATATAAGTTTTGATTTTTGTGAGTTAGAGTTTTCGTTTGAGCAGGCCGCCTGATAACCGGCCTGCTTTTTTTATGCTCTGTACGCCCGCCTTAACGGCTAAATATTTCATTAGCCAAATGCAGAGAAGTTTACTACTTTTGCAATCCTTCAAAAAAAGATACGGAGAGGTGTCTGAGTGGTCGAAAGAGCACGCCTGGAAAGTGTGTATACGCCAAAAGTGTATCGAGGGTTCGAATCCCTCTCTCTCCGCATAAAAATGATTAAATAACAAAAGCCCGCAAATCATCAATTTGCAGGCTTTTGTTTTAACAGGCCCTAACTACTCTTTCGCCCGAGATAATTAGCAAATCTATTTTATCTTTAGGTTTGCTGTATTTTTTTGTTCAGCAATCGTATCCCCGTTCTTTTTTTCGATACTCGCGGTAACCGTTATGGCTTTTACGCTATCTTCTGCCTGTCGGCTGTACGAATAATAAACTATGCCGGCAGTATCAGGCTTAAGTATTACCGAAAATAATAATACAGCGGCAACCTTACCAACTTTAGGGGGAGTGCTATTATAAATAGCGACATTTACGCTATCGTTTTTCCCGGCTCTGACGGTAACAGGGATATACATTTTGCCGTCCTTTAATTGTATGCTGGTATTTAAGGTAAATGGAGCCGGAAGCGGTATTTTGGGTGGATTGCTTTTAACATGGGTAAATTGCAGGAGTAGCCCCAGCGCAAAAAAGAAAAAGCCGGATGAGGAAATAATAACAGCTGTATTAAACACTGTTGCCTGGTGCTTCACTGCCTTTGAAAAAGCAATAGTAATTTCTACGGGGTCCTGCGCATTATATGTTTCTGATACCGGATATTGCGCCATATTGGCAACACAATAGGCTATAGTGAGTAGAAAAAAAGCAACACCCAAACAGATAAGTGCAGAACCATTAAATTCTTTAATGCTGCCGAATAGGCTCACGGCAAAACCACCTGTAGAAAACACGCCGAATGCCCAGGTGATAACCGTTTTCAGCGAATCTGCAGCCTTTGCCCGCCTATCGGCAGAAGTATAAATACTTTCCGCGGCAACGTTGCACCAAAAGTCGCCGCCCGCCATGTTTTTGTCGTTAATTGCCATATTTCGTCAGATTTAGCATTTCACATCATAGTAGTTCCGGTGTTGTCCGTCGGGGCTTGGCTTGGGATTGGTGCATTGGAGGTAAAGGTTCTTTACTTTTGCTGCCGGTGCCTCTCCAGTTTGGCTGGAGACTTTGAATTCATTATACATTTTCTCTAAACGTTCATCGTCAGGAATATACATCTTTAAATAGCGGTTAACAGTAGTTAAATGTGCATGAGACTCATCGTTATCAACAGTTCTCAAACTATCAATCTTATTCTCCACCATAAAACGTAACCCCATTAGAGAGGTCACGTCGGTACAGGCAACGCTGGTATCTACCGGAAAACCACAGTTTGGTGTTTTGCAAACAATATTTATCATAGCAAGGGTTTTAACTTTAAAATTCAATAAAAACAAACTGACGGCACCGCACTGTCCGTCGCCCGGTTTATACTAATTAAGATATTTAATGCTCTTTATTTTCATAAATAGATATTTACATCTTGGGCATATGGTTATTAAAGCGCCTAAAGCGGTGGTTGTATTACACACCGATCAAAACGGCACCAATTGCTTTCCCAACAATGCCAAGAACAGCATTTATAATATTTTGGGCCGCAATTAATCCAATGCCTTTTACAGCCAAAAGAACACTTTGCATACTACTTTTGTGCAAATCTGCTCTGTACTTAAACTCGTCCTCATCTATTGTCCCATCGGCCCTTAGCTTATTCAGGTCGGCCATATCCTCCAGGTATTGCTTAAATTTCTGTTCTGCAAACGGGGCGGCATCATTCCAACCCGCACCTAATTCTTTTTTGGCTGCAGCTATGCAGTCTTTCAGTATTTGATCAAAATCTAATGGCATTGCACTTATAATTAAAGGTTTAAAAATTATTTAGCTTTTCCGGAAGCTTTGAGCTTTTCTTCGAGTAATATCAGCGAATCAAAGTGAGTGTTTATTGCATCCTGCAGCCCATGCCTGTCGTCGTTGGTCCTGTCGTTAAACACGTTTTCGGCGCTTTTATGTTTAGACTCGAAATCCTGTAAAGCCTTAATAAGATTACCAGCTAAAGATTTCACCGTTGTACCCGTTTTCTTACTGATAAACGAACTTCTTGTTGTAACACTAATAATGTTGGCATCCAGATGATCATAATAGTCCTGGAAATTTGCATACGCCTGATCGTGATTTCCGTCCTGCGTCAGGAGGGCACGTTGTAGCTTGATAAAATGCAAATTGAAATCTTTCTGCATTTGGGTTACGGTTTCATCAAGCGTTTGATCGTAGCCTGTAATTATGGTCACTTTGCAATTTGAAAAACATGCAATACTTAATAAAAGCGCAAATGATAATAGTTTTTTCATTGTATTTTTTTATTTAAAATATACTTAGCTTTTTACTTTCCTTCCTGTTAATATGTTAGGAAACATGCTGCAAGATAAAATGTACCTATACAGCTATATAGCGTAAAACGACGGTAAATCTCGCCGTCTTTTTACGCTATTCTTTTTTCACGCTAAAACATCACGCGTTTAACTTCGAAAATGCGAGCACCTCTGTTCCGCCCTCTTTCAATAGCGTTAGTCTATCCCTGGTTAACCTGGCTATAAAATAGTTTAGTTGATTGCCCTGAAGCACTAACTCAAGCCCCGTTTGGTTTGCTGTATATTCCCATGTACCGGTAGTTAACGCGCCTTCATTTAAAATAAATAGTTGCTGTAAAGGCCCAAGCGCCCCGTCTCTGAAAAAATACTCAACGTTTTCCGTAATATTTTCCTGGTGCCAGGAGCCACCAACAACAGAGTGTTCACTTCCTTTGTTTAACAGATGCTCTCGCTTAAATGCGTCCAACTTTTGCCGGGCAACTTCTTCCTGGGCAGCGGCAATTTCAGTAAGTAATAATTTGTGTAGTTCGCTTTCAATCTCAATGCGGTCCTGTAATTGGGTTTGCACGGCGTCGTGTTCAATAGTTCGCAACGACTTCTGCTCTGCCAGGTAATCATCCGTTCGCGCCAACAGGTCCTGCTCTATGTCCTTCTCTTTTGCGCTGATGGCAATATCGTAAGCACCAACCGGGGTTGCTATTTTGGCAATAGTGGGCAAAACTTCAATTACAAAAAACAGCACCCTAATGAGCCAAAGAAACCAAAACACGGTTACAGCCGATGGGTTATCTTTTTGGTTTTTGAAGCTCGCCAGATCTTCCAGAACCATAAAGCGTGTAATAAACCCTTTAGAATCTTTTGTAAGGCTATCTTGCAAATGCTTTTTGTCATCCCTGTTTTTCAGGGCCGCCTCAACTCTTGCTGCGGTTTTTTCTTTGTTGCTATCTGCCTTTTTTTTATTCTTTTCGTTTTCCTCACGCCACCTTTTCAAAAAATCGTTTTTATCGGCCAGTGCCTGCCTCAGCCCCTGCAGGTCAAACCGCCGTAATTCTGCCCGCCGTGCGTCCGAAACCTGCTTGTAGCGCCGGTAAACATACGCTTGTGCTGTATTCATATCTTTATATCCGTCCACAACCGGTATGCGCGCCCAGCTAACTACGCTATTCGCACGGGCCTTCCTTGCTGCATCTGTTAAACGCGTATATTCGTTTAACCTTTGGCTGTGATCTGATTTGAGGGCGGTATAAATACTGTTATTGCGTGGTTCGTCTAATGATAACAACGATTCGATACGCGCAGCTTCAATACTATCTATCTTATGTTGTTTTTGGCTGGTTGCCAAATTGCTGTTCATATCGGTCATCGCTAATAGCCTGTTGGTTTGCTTTTCTTTAAAAAACAGCATGTTAGCTTGTATCTCTTCCTGAAAAATCAGCAATTCAAGGGGGATAGATATGATAAAAGCAACAAGGACAGCCAATACAGCGCGCGACGAAAATGGTAGCCAGAATTTTTGCTTTATTGCATCCGGGTCTTTTTTTAGCGTAATAACCATGCTGCGGTCTATACTAAATATTAACGCAGCCCATACACCACCAAAAATAAACGCTGTTGCATAAGTTTGGCCAAAATACCAGCCGGCGTAGCTGCCGGAGCAAAAGGCCAGCATGGTGGTCATAAAAATGGTAAACCCAATACTTGCCTGGCGGTTATAATCTGTAGGGCAATCTTTAAGGATGCCAATTTCGGCACCAGACCACAACCAGAAAAAATATTGAATCCACGAGTATGGCCTACGTGGTGGAGGTGAAATGTTGTTCATAAGTTTTAATACCAATATTGTGAATAGATTTAAGCGCGATATGTATTAACAGGTAAGGCAAATAAGTAACCAGGAAAATGAACAGAAAAAGGTAGCAACAGCAAGCCTTGATAAAAACGCTTTCCCCTGTATATTGCCCGGCAAATAATAACCCCATAATGGGCCTTATGAACGAACTCAGCCATTGCTTCAGTCTAAACTGGAAATACAGGAACAAACGCTGGATCATATTTCAAAAGAATTGCATGCCAACTTTAGCCAATTAGTTTCTTTGATCAATATTAACCTGGCTGAAATATTACCGCAAAGTTCCGACAGCATGAAGGAGAGTGTTGCGGAAACCAAATCATTGGCCAAGCAGTTATTATCGGAACTTAAGGCATTAAGCGCCAGTTTAAATACCGATCACATTATACATATAGGCTTTGCAAAAGCATTTGATAACGAGCTTAACAGGCTAATTAAAACCAAAAGGTTTACAGTAACATCATCTAAAACGGGAGAAGAATTTCGGTTGCGCCCCGAACATGAGATCATTTTGTTTCGCCTTTGCCAGGAGGTGCTTAATAACGTTATACAATATGCCCAGGCTAACGTAATAACGGCCGCCCTAACTTATAGCGATGGCCTTTTTAAATTGGAAATTGCCGATGATGGCGTTGGTTTTGACGTTGAAAAGGCTATACTCGAGCGTGCCAAAAAAGAAAGCACAGGGCTGTTAAATATGCAAAAAAGAGCCCGGCTTATTGATGCTGAGGTTGATATAAAAAGTGTGCCCGGCCTGGGTACCAACGTAATCATTACAGTACCAGTTACCTATTAATATGTTTAAAGATAAGCGTACTATAAATCTGGGCATTGTAGATGACCACAATTTGTTTCGCAAAGGGTTGATAAAGTTGATCAATCTTGGAGATGCAGAAAAGAAGTATAATGTGTTGTTTGAGGCAGAAAGCGGTACAGACCTTAAGGACAAATTAAAAAAAGAAGAGTTGCCCGATATCGTTTTAATGGATATAGATATGCCGGGTATGGATGGTTATGAAACTGTTGAATGGTTGCTAAGAAGCTATCCAACAGTGAATGTGCTGGTGATTTCGATGTTTGAAACTGAAGAGGCTGTTTTAAGAATGATAAGGCTAAAAGTTAAAGGGTACTTATCAAAAGATATAGAGGTAGAAGATATGCATATGGCACTTGAAGCGATTCTTCACAATGGCTATTATTATTCCGATTTTGCGTCTGATATTATTTCGCGTTCATTCTCGGAAACCGACGCTGACACATCAAAAAAGATAGCTGACCCCAAAGAGTTTCTTTCACAGAAAGAAAGGGACTTTTTACAATTTGTTTGCACAGAAATGACTTACAGCCAAATTGCTGATAAGATGTTTTTAAGCCCCAAAACAATAGATGGATACCGTGAGGCCCTATTCCAAAAATGCGGAGTAAAAAGCAGAGTTGCCCTGGCTCTTTATGCAGTAAAACATGGCATTGTAAATTTGTAGAATGATGGTTGTAAGATGAGGCCGGCATACCTTTACAGAGGCCTTGGTAGCGTATTAATTGCCGGCAGAGCCTTCCGCCTCTCGCCGCTAAGTAAAAGAAAAGTGATAATTAAGTGCGAGGCATTCCGCAGTTGTTTCAGGGCTTTGGCTACATGGTTTTCTAACGTCTTTGGCGATATACCAAGCAACATGCAAAATCACGAATCTACCGTAGCTGAGTAAAGAACGCTCCCATTCTCAGGGATGGTTCCCAAGGGCATTACCTGAACAAGTTTACGTTATAAGCAGAAGGTGATACCTTATTTAAGCGCGCCAAATTTATTAATCACATTTGTAAGCCCATTAGGGCAAAATTTGTCTTTACATTATAGCATCACACTTTATGAAATATATACTCACAATTGCTTGCACCATCTTATCGGTAACTGCATCATTAGCACAACGTAATGCCGTAGAGCCTGGCCAACCCTGGCCCGATCAGAATGGCAACCACATACAGGCGCACGGCGGTGGCATTATAAAAATAAACAAAACCTACTATTGGTATGGAGAAGAGCGCCGCCAGGGGCTCGACCCGAATTTGCGTTACGTAAGCTGCTACTCCTCTAAAGATTTAATGAACTGGGAGTTTCAGAAAGATGTAGTTCAAATGGCCGACCCCGAGAACCTGGGCGCTGGCTGGATATTGGAAAGGCCAAAAGTTTATTACCAGGCCAAAACGAAAAAGTATGTAATGTACTTCCATTTGGATGACAGGCAATATAAATACGCCCGCGTGGGCATTGCCGTAAGCGACAGCGCTACCGGTAATTTTAAATTTGTAAAAAGTTTTAGGCCATTGGGGCACCAAAGCCGCGATATTGGCCAGTTTGTTGACGATGACGGTTCGGCTTACCTCATTTTTGAAGACCGCGAGTTAGGCTTCCACATCGTTAAACTTGCCGACGACCTAATGAGCGTTGAAAAAGAAATGAGCCTGGTAAAGGAATCGTTAGAGGGAGGCGCGATTGTGCATTATAAAGGGCTGTATTATGCCATAGGTTCTGCACTAACAGGCTGGGACCCTAACCCCAACAAGTATGCAACCGCAACATCGCTTGAAGGGCCATGGACAGACTTTAAAGATATTGCCCCGCCCGAGACCAATACATACCAATCGCAATCGACCATGATGCTTAAGGTAATTGGCACTAAAGCCACCACGGTAATATTTATGGCCGACCAATGGAAACCCAAATCCCAATGGGATTCGCGCTACCTGTGGATGCCATTGGAAATTGGCGATGGCAAGTTATGGCTACCCAAACCGCAACCATGGTCGCTCAATATTAAAACCGGGGCATTTAAACTTGCCGAAAAATAAAAAAGCGAGTCGAAAATATAGCAGTTTAAGCTTAGCGTTTACTAAGGCGCGGCCTTTTGCTTCGCGGCTTTGGTTGCGCCGCATTGGTATCAGCCAAGGTTCCTCTATCCGGATTGGGCATGCCGGTAGCCTCTGCCCTGTTATCCGCAAACCTTACGCTAATAGTACGCCCGTCTATCTCGGCCTGGTCGAGGGCTGCTATTGCGCGTTCTGCCCCTGCGTCGTCTGTAGTAGTAACAAAGCCATAACCCTTACTTTCGCCGGTAGATTGGTCGGTAACAATTGTAACGGTGTTCACCGCTCCGTATACACTGAACAGTTCTAACAGTTCAATCTCATCCATATCCCTCGGGATGCCTACAATAAATAGCTTGGCCATACAATACAAATATAACACAGCTTTTTGTTTTTTGCACACAGGTACTTATCGACTGCGTAAACATGCGGAAAACTGGAGGGAGTGTGCGGTAAGGGCAAGGCATTTCAAAATACATTATTTATAATCAATCTAAATAAGTACCTTTGCCGCAAAATGCCCCCATTTTGGCTCACTCAGATCATAACATCACCGCAACCACTTTTATAACCCGCGAGAGTTTCGAGCAGATCTATAATCGCTATTGGGACAAGGTTTACGCTGTTTGTTATAACAATACCCGCGAACACGAAACCTCCAGGGAAATGGTGCAGGATATTTTCAGGTCGCTGTGGGAACGCCGGGCCGAGTTGCAGATCAACACCATCGAGCAATTTTTGGTGCGTTCTGCTAAGTATAAGGCTTTTGAATTCATTCGCAACAAAACTACCCGCGAACGCCACCTGGAGATCAAATTTCAAAACTACCAGCATGCCTCCAATTGTACCGAAGAACGCGTGCTCTTTAACAACCTTTCCGAAACCGTGACGGCACTGGTGGATAAACTGCCCGAACAATGCAAACGCGTTTTTAAAATGAGCCGCGAAAAAGGGCTCAGTAACAAAGAAATAGCCTCAGAACTACTCATTTCCGAGCGGGCGGTTGAGTATCACATCACCCGCGCCTTAAAAACCCTGAAAACAGGCTTACAACCCTACCACTCTTATTAAAATTTTACCCACGCTTACGGTTATCTCATTTAGATGCTACTTGTTTTTATATTTTAGTATTTTTAAACCGGCATGTACGCGTTCGTATGCTTTGATAAATGGAGATCAATAAAGAACTTTTAGAGCGATACCACCAGGGAAACTGTACTGCCACCGAAAGGGCAGCGGTAGAAGCCTGGCTGCAAGAAGAAACATTTGGCGATGAGGTCCCGGTGACGGATATGCCCGAAAACACAGCTGCTGAAATGTGGGCAGAGATATCGACGTTCGCAGATAAGCCTGCACCTGTTAAAACATTCAACTTTTATACTTTCGGGAAAATGGCCGCAGCGGCTGTGCTTTTACTATTGGCCGGTGCCTTTTTGTACCGATCGGTTTCACAACCATCTTTACAGGGTGTTAGCGCGAGCAACTTTTCGCCTACCGAAGTAAAAAACATAAACGTTGCGGGCTACAACGTTGAACTTGCTCCCAACAGTAATATTAAACTGGATGCTAAAACCGGCCTACTGCACTTTTGCGGCAGTTTGCTGTTTAGCCCTAAAAGCGATATGGAGTTGTCATTTGCCGGGTTAAAGCAAAAAGTTAAGCTGAAAACCGGGCAAAAGTATATTGTATTGAGCACTAATTGCCCGTCAGACAAACCAATTATTATTAACGAAAAAGACGTTTACAACCTGCCGCCGGTAATGCAGCGCCAGCTATCCACACAGTTTAGCATCTAAACCATCAACTTGAAATACACCGGCCCGAAGTCTTGTAACCTATTGTTTTCCCTGTGTTTAACCGTGCTCGTATCGGGCATATTATGCGGTTGCACGCCTGGCACGGATAATGACCAGGTTGAGAAAAAAAAATACAGCATTTATATACTGGGCAACGAGCATCGCGAATACATTATTCAAACAGATGGCTTTGCTGCCGGGAACTATAAACCGGAAACCGATGGCGTTAAACTGAACACCGATATTATTGACCGTGATGTAGTGATCAGAGATGGCTTTTATTATCACCTCAACGGCAGGAACCATATCCTTTCAAAGTATGTGAAGACGGCCGGCGAGTTGAAAGAAGTGGGGACTCTCGAGATCAGGAATTTCATCGTCGAGAATTATTACTGGATCGCCCGCGATACTTTACTGTTAACAGGCCTCGACCAAAAAACTTTCACTAACAGCTGGTACTACAAAATATCGGTTGGCGACCTGAAGCTGGTGCAAAGTGGCTTGCTGCCCATACCTAAACCCGGCCATGGCTTTACTTCTACCTCTATTGGCCTAACCACCATGCTGGATGGTAAACTATTTTTGGGCTACACCTATCACAAACAACTTGATGCGTCCAACTATACCACCAGCGATACGGCTTACATCACAAGCCTGAGCTATCCGGCGCTTAAAACCTTACATACCGATAAAGACACCCGCTCCACTTATCCCGGCGGAGATAATACCATACAGAATTATAGTTTTAACGATGAGGCCGGAAACTTCTACTACATGACATGCCCCGGCATTGCGCTGGGTAACCGCACCGACTTGCCCACCGGCATCTTCAGAATCAATAAAGGTGCAGATACCCTCGACCGAAACTATTTCTTTAATATTTCGGCTGCGATAAGCAATCATGCTTATGGCCTTTGGTACATCGGCAATAACAAAGCAATCATTAGGTGCGAGCGTAAAGACCTGTATAAGGACTTGAATGACCATTGGGACGTGGCCCATTTTGAATTTTATGTGGTTGACCTGCTTAAACAAACCAAAGAAAAACTCAACCTGCCGCTTGACCGCGGAACCCGCCGCGAATGTGTTATAGCCGAAGGTGATAAGGTTTATATCGCCGTTAACTCGAAAACAGACGGAAACTACATCTGGTGCTATACGCCATCCACAAAATCACTGGTAAAAGGCTTGCAACTAAGCGGCGATACCGACTACATTTATCGTATCGATAAAAACTTTTAAAAGTTTTTATACTGATTCAAAAGCAATTAACCCAATTACCAAAAAAAACTAAAACTTTTTTCGAACCGCACCTTCGGTAAATGCCGGGCTAAGCTACTCGACTATTAAAAAACATTATTTTTAATTAGTCTAAATGTCGCTTAATAAACTTCTACTCTTAGCTACTTTTTGCCTCTTTTCGCTTTTTGCTGTAGCTCAAAATACAACCGGCATCTCCGGAGTCATCAAAGACAATAACGGTCCCGTGGCAGGGGTATCTGTAACGCTCAAGAACACTAACCGTGGGGCTTTAACCAACGAAAAAGGCGTTTTTGAACTGACCAACGTAAAACCGGGTGAATATGTATTAGTAGTTTCTTCTATCGGCTACATAAGCCAACAAAAAAACATAACGGTACAGGCAGGGCGCAGTGAAACCCTGAACCTGGAGCTAAAAGCAGCCAGCAACGATATACAACAGGTAACTGTGGTGGGTAAAACCAAATCGCAGGAAGTCAGGGAGACGGGCTTTGCGGTTAATGCCATCGAAACCAAAAAATTTGCCAATACTACCGCCGACCTTAACCAGGTTTTGAGCCGCAGCGCCGGGGTTCGCATACGGGAGCAGGGTGGTTTGGGTTCTAACTTCAACTTCTCCATCAACGGTTTATCGGGTAAAGCAGTAAAATACTTTATTGATGGTGTACCGTTGGAATTGATGGGGACGGCAATGTCGTTAAACAACATCCCTGTTAACCTGGCCGAACGTTTAGAAGTGTATAAAGGCGTGGTGCCCGTACAATTAGGTGCTGATGCCATGGGCGGCGCCGTAAATATCATCACCAATCAAAAAACAAGCAACTATCTCGATTTCAGCCATAGTTATGGTTCGTTTAATACTAACCGTACAGCTTTAACCGCGCAATATGGCGATAAAAAGACCGGGCTGATATTTAAAGCGAACGGTTTTTATAACTACTCAAACAACAATTATTTAATGAAAGGGGTAGAAATTCTGGAAGGCGGTACACGCAATGGTAAACAGATCACCGATTTGAGTGGTGCCAGTTTTGTAACTACCGACATTGAGCGCTTTCACGATAACTATCGTTCGGGCATGGGGCAGGCAGAAGTTGGCCTGATCAACAAATCATGGGCTGATGCCATCTTTATCAGCGGCGCTTACACCAAAGCCAACCAGGACCTGCAAACCGGCTTCGACCAGAAAACGGTTTATGGTGCGGTTACCCGTAAAAGCGATGCCCTAAGCGGATCAATCAGGTATAAAAAAGATAATTTGTTTACCAAAGGATTAAGCCTGAGTCTTTTTGGATCGGTTTCTAAAGACACTTACATTACCGCTGATACACTTCTGCGTCAATATTACTGGGATGGCAGCTGGACAGAGAAAGGTTCGGCAGAAATGGGAGGCATTAAGCAGCTTTCACACATCATCAGGCCGCGCAAATTTATCAGGGCAAATACCGGCTACATCATCAACGAGCAGCATTCTATCAGCATCAACTACACGCTGGATAATTTAAAGAACGAAACTTACAATGAATTACTTACGGACCGCGACTATATGCCGGGCCGCTTGAATAAGCAGATACTGGGACTGGCTTACCAGCAGGAGTTTTTGGATAAAAGGCTGACCAATACCTGGTTTGTTAAAAATTACAACCTGGGCTTGGGCCGTAATAAATACGTGGGCAACGTGCTTACGCAGTTGGATACGTCTTTCAACAATATCGGCTACGGCGTTGCTTCCCGCTTTAAGATCAACGAAAAGATAGGTGTGAAACTTTCGGCCGAACGCGCTTACCGCTTACAGGAAGCCGAAGAAATGTTTGGCGATGGTTTGAACGTACAACCCAACCCCGACCTGGTGCCCGAGAGCAGCGACAATGTTAACGCGGGCGCTTTTGCAAGCCTAAACAACGGCAGCCACCATTTCTTTATTGAAGCAGCGGGCTTTTACCGTAATGCCAAAAACTTTATTTACCTGGTACCCGATGTTCGTTCGGGGGCGCTGAAAAATGAAAATAAATCGAGCGTGCGTGTAACCGGTTTCGAAGTAGATGCCAGGTATAACTATCAGGACTTGCTCGCTTTAAGCGCCAATGTTACCTACCAAAATGCTATCAATACCACCAAATTTGGCAGCACAGAATCCAATGTGCCCGAGGCTACTTATTTAAATCAGATACCTAACCAACCCTGGTTATTCGGTAATGCAGATCTGTCTATCGGGAAAAACGATCTGCTGGGCAAAAATACACGCCTGCAGTTTAACTGGTTTACTCAATACGTACACTGGTTTTATTTAACCTGGGAAAATTACGGTAACACCAACGGCAAATCAAATATCCCCACCCAGTTCATTCACAACGCCGCCCTCACCTACTCGCTGGAAAACGGGAAATATAACATAACGGCGGAGTGCCGCAACCTTGGCGATATGCTGGCTTATGACAACTTTAAGCTGCAAAAACCGGGCAGGTCCTTCTCTATCAAATTCAGATACTTTATTAAATAAACACCCATCAAATTAAAACAATGAACAGATCATTAAAATCAACAGTAAAAATATTCCTGCTGGCTTTGGTCGTAACTGCGATGAACGCCTGTAAGAAATCTGACAACACCACTAACCCGGATACTACCGAAAAAGGCCAGTATTCGGCCTTGGTTGCCGTTGGCAGCTGGCCCAACACAGCTTACTACATTGCCGATGTACCCTCGCTTACCAGCGGTACCCTAAGCATTGCCGGTAATGGTGCCGAGCTAACCGGTAAAGTATATGCGCAGGACGTATTGCAAAAAGATGGCTTTTACTACCACCTTAACTCAGGCGCGGGCCGCTTTGGTAAGTACCATGTGGATAAAGGCGTACTGGTTACCGATAAAGAAATTCCGTTTACGTACCTGAGCTGGAGCACCTACACCTGGGTAGACAGCGAAACATTGGTGATCTTCGGCGATGGTAATGGCGAAGCAAGGTACGCCATTGTTAAAGTGAAAGACATGACCGTTACCACCGGTAAATTGGGCATAAACGCTAACCCTGCGGGCTTTGTGCGTATCGACTTTGGCTTTGCCGAATACAGAGGAGGCAAGATCTTCATTGGCTATGGCTTTGGCTCTGATGATTGGACGAATTATCCGGTAATGCCGATCTACGACAAATCGTACGTTGCTGTAGTTACCTACCCCGCCATGACCGTGGATAAGTCTATCGAAGAGACACGTTCGGCCGGTATGGGCGGTTCACAGGTTTACGCTGCATCATCATTTGTGGATGAAACAGGCGATATCTATTTCATCAGCGACCCGATCAATGTGTACAACACCACAAAACCATCGGCAGTTTATCGTATTAAAAATGGCTCTAACGACCTCGACCCTACCTATTTCTTCAACTTCTCCAGCACCGTATCTAACGGTATGGGCGCGGCTATGTGGTATATAGGCAATGGCAAGGCCATAGTACGCACCCGTGTGGCAGGCAACAATATTGATGCCGACCACTCTTTCTCGTTGATCGATGTAAAAACAGGCACCTTTATTAAAAAACTTGACCTGCCGACTGACAAAGGCGAGCGTATGGTTAACGCGGTGATAGTAGAGGACGGTAAAGCGTATATAGCCGTTAATGCAGCCGATAAAGATTACATCTGGGAATATGACCCGGCTACCGACAAACTAACCAAAGGGCTTGAGTTTATAGGTGGTATCGATTACATCTTACGCATCGAAAAACTTAAATAAAACTTATTTCACAACAGTACTGTCCCGATCAGGGGCAGCACTGTTGTAATAGATGAAGCATGATCAAAAAGATATTAGCCTGGCTGCATTTATGGCTGGGCCTTGTTGCCGGCATTATTGTGGTTATCTTAAGCCTCACCGGCTGTATCCTGGTTTTTGAACCCGAGTTACGCGACCTCACGACTCCCTGGTATAACGCTGCCAAGCCGGAGGGAAAGGCTATGCTGCCCCCCAGTGTGATCTACCGGGCCGCTGCCAAAGCCTTGCCGGGTAAAGAACTACGCTCGGTGTGGTATCATGGCGAGGGCAGAACGGCCCATGTATCGGTAGTGAAAAGTGATAGTACTATTTTTGTTGATCCCTATACCGCTGAAGTATTGAGGATAGCCGAGGATCATGACGGTTTTTTTGAGTTCGTAAAAAACGGGCACTACTACATTTGGTTCCCCGAAAAGATAGGGCATCATATTACCGGCTGGGGTACATTTATTTTTGCCGTACTGCTGATCACCGGTATAGTATTATGGTGGCCCAAACGCTGGAACAAGGCCAATACCGACAAAAGCTTTAAGATAAAATGGAGTGCTAAATTTAAGCGCGTTAATTACGACCTGCATAACGTACTGGGCTTCTATTCGCTCATCGTAGCCGGCCTTTTAGCTTTCACCGGTTTAATGATGAGTTTTGCCTGGTTCCACAACAGTGTTTACTGGATAAACAGCGGCGGCGAAACTAAAGTGCGTAAACGTGAGAAGATCTATTCAGACACCACCAAAACCATGCAGCTGGCCGCTATAAGTAATGTGGACCGCGTATGGCACTTAGGGATGACACAGATAGGCGAACATAATAAAGACCAGATCATTGTCGACTTTCCCAAAAAAGCGTCTGATCCTTTATCCATCTGTATAGATATGTACGATGGCACCTGGCGCTATGTTTATTTTGACCAGCATACATTAAAACAATTACCGGCCTCTGAATTAAGGCTGCGCGATGAAAAATTTGCAGATTGGGTAAACCGGGCCAATTACGGCATACATGTGGGAGCCATTATTGGCATGCCCTCCCGCATCGCCTTCTTCTTAGGTAGTTTGATCTGTGCCAGCCTGCCCATAACCGGCTTTTACATTTGGTGGGGCAAACGCAAAAAAGGCAAAAAGAAAGTTTCCGGCCGGAAGAAAAGCAAGCCTCCTGTTCAAGCAGAATTACAGGCTGGTTAAAAATCACTTTACTTACCTAACATTTTTGAAGCACGCTATATTGGCGCGCCTTAGAAAACATATGCACAAACTAAGCTTAAAAATATGGAGCATGGTGGCATTGCTGCTGCTTCCTTTTACATTATTTGCCCAGCAGGGAAACCCGGCCGGTATGATAACCGGGCGTGTATCGGATTCGTTAAGCCACAAACCGCTCGATTTTATTACCGTTACCGCACTTGCCGAGACAGGCAACCCGCTCGCATCAACTTATACCAATACCGATGGCGTTTACACGTTAACCCTAAAATACAACGGCCCCGTCCGTCTGGTATATTCATTTATTGGCTACGCAAAAACCGAAGTAACCGTGCAGCTTAACGCCAACCAGCAAACCTTACAGGTAAAAGAAATTCACCTTGCACCTAATTTGAAAAACTTGGATGAGGTAAAAATAATGGCCGCGCGCAAATTGCTTGTGCAAAAACCAGGTATGCTTATTTATAACGCCGGCAACGATGCATCAAACAAAGGCGGCACCGCGGCTGATGTTTTACGCAAAGCGCCTGTACTGAGTGTTGATGCCCGCGGCAATGTAACTATGCGCGGCAGCAGCAACATCAAAATTTTGGTTGATGGTAAATACTCGGGGCAAATGGCACGCAGCCCGGCAGATGCATTGAACATGATGCCGGCAGATGTTATTCAATCGGTAGAGGTAATTACAACGCCATCGGCCAAGTACGATGCCGAGGGCGCTGCGGGTGTTATAAATATCATAACCAAAAAAGGAGGTAAAAAACTAAGTGGCGCACTCGAGGCAGCAGCAAGTAACTGGGAACAGGTTTTAAACCCGCGCCTGGCTGTGGCCAATAAAAAATGGAATATTAATGCCAATGCCCACCTGCATAGGCTGCGCATGAAATCAGAGAGCGATTATCAACGCAACAATATAGATAACGGCACTATCAATTCGGTATTAAACCAGTACATCGTTCGGGATAATGTGGCCCCTCACGGCTCGGCAAGCGTTACGGTAGACTATGCCGCCGATAGCCTTAACCAGTTAAGCTTTGGGGTAACATCGTGGTTTGGCAACTGGCCCGATAACAGCAGGCTAAACAGCCGAGTTACGCAGCCTGATGGTACCATACTCGAGCAATATAACCAAGCGGTATTCAGCCGCGGCAAATACCTTGGTGCCGATTTTAATATTGGCTACATCCATAAATTTAAAAAGCCGGGGCAAGAGCTTAACCTGCTGGCGCAAATATCGCCCTCGCGCGATAACTCCAACTATCAGTCGGGACAAACATCTTTGGCTGATGCCCTGCTGTATAAAGAGCTAAATAATAGCCTCACCAAAAACCGCGAGCTTACGTTTCAGGCAGATTATTTTCAGCCGATAGGCAACAGCAATAAATATACTTTAGAAAGCGGCGCAAAAATAATAAGCCGCAAGGTGAGCAATAATTACGAAGTGTTTGGAAGTACCGATGCCGACCCTAATGTATTGCAACCCATTGCCGGCCGTACAAACCTGTTCAATTACAAGCAGGATGTAGTAGCCGGCTACCTGATCCTTAAATTTAACCTGCCCGGCAACTGGTACGCCGAAACAGGCGCGCGGGTAGAGGGTACTTTTCTGAAGGGAGAGTTTCAATCGGGGAGTGAGCCTTTCTCGCGCAACTTTGCCAACATTGTACCAACGGCAACCATATCAAAAAAAATAAGCGATGCGCAAACGCTAAACCTTAGCTATACCAAACGCCTTACCCGCCCCTACATTTGGGATTTAAACCCCAACGTTAACGCCAGCGACCCTAAAAACATTACCACGGGAAACCCAACGTTACAACCCGAAATTGCGCACCAGGGCGAGCTATCATACAGCATTGCTTTTAACTCGGGGCTTAGCTTTAACCCGGCTGTTTTTTGGAAGCAAACCAATAACTCTATAGAAGATATTACCGTAGTGGGTGCCGATGGTATATCGGTAACCAGCAAGCAAAACCTGGCAGCAAACAGGCAATTCGGGCTAAACTTGTCGGCTACTATACCCCTTACCTCAAAATGGGGGCTTAATACCAATACCAACGTTACACGGTTAGATTTTAAAAGCACCGCATTGCAAATCATCAGCAATGGCTGGGGTGCCGAGTTTAACATTAACACAACTTATAAACTGCCGCATGCCTTATCGTTACAAGCTTTTGGTAGCTATAACACCCGCACCATAACGCTGCAGGGTTACCAAACACGCAATTACTATTATAGCTTTGCTGCCAAAAAAGAAATTACCTCGCAAAAAATTACCCTAACTCTGGCAACTGTAAACCCTTTTACCAAAGCCGTTAAGCAAACAGCGGTAGTAAGAAGCAGCAGTTTTTATTCGAGCAGTTTAAACCGGGAGTATAACCAGGCTATTAAACTTACCGTTGGCTGGGAGTTTGGCAAACTATTTAAACAAACCGAAAGCAAGAAAATTGAAAACGATGATGTTAAAGGGCAGAAAAAGGGATAACGAATGAGAGTATTCAAACTATTGCTCCCTGAAAAAATGACCGCCTGAAATGCAAAAAAGCCCGATGTTAAACTAATTAACATCGGGCTTTTTTATAATTAATACGGCTGCTCTTATTCGCAACTTGCCGATGTATTATACATATCCCTGTACTCGGTGGGGGTCATCCCGGTTTTCTCTTTAAACACCCGCGAAAAATAATAGGCCGATTCGAAGTTGAGGCTGGCAGATATCTCTTTAACCAACAAGGTACCATCGTTAAGCAGTTTTGATGCACGGTTTATTTTCAGCTGCAAAAAGTATTGCCCCGGCGAAAGGCCTGTTTGGCTCTTGAACATTTTACGGAACGAAGAGTAGCTTAAATTAAGGTCCTGAGCAACTTGCTCGGGCGTGTAGGGTTTATCAATATTTGCCCTGAAAATGAACCGGGCCCGCTGTACTATCTCGCTTGCCCTACGTGGGGCAGGTTCTTGTTTAACCGCCGAATGGCACTGCCCTATTAAATGCATTACCGCGCCCGAAACCAGGGGCTGGTAGCCCGCCCGTTCGTGCCGTATGTTATCTATGATGGTATTGAAAAGATCCAGTATCTCGGGTTTAAAACCTACCGAAAAACAAGGCGTTTCCCGGCTCAGGAAGCCGCCCTGTAATAAATTATCTATCATGGTGCCACGGAACCCGACCCAATACTCATCCCAACCGGTAGCGCTATCGGGTTTGTACCTATGGCGTTCTCCCGGGAATAATACGATGGCCGTGCCTGCTTTAACTTCGGTAAGTGGTACCGAGGCGGACTCGAACAGCCCCTGCCCGTTCAAAATGTAAACCACCTGGTATTCCTGCAGTGTGCGCCAATCGTCCCACTTAAAATAATGGTGCGATGGATGGTTCTTTACAGGATATTCCTCTGCCGCCCTTATACGGGCATACCCCGCGTTCAGCACACTAAGCCCCCACTTTTCGTACTCGGTATCAACAGATGGGTATTTAAAATAATTGGTCATAGCCGGATAGCCCTAAATTAGATCACACATCGTTATTTATTGGCAATTAAAGCTTTTGTACGCACAATTGCAACAGGCCCCAACAACCCCGAACTTAACAATTTAGAATTTTCGCGGTAAGGGGTGGCGCTCGCGAAAGAATAACGCTTTGTTGGGCGCGGCTTGCCGTTCAACAACCAATCGGGCCATTGCCCATTTTTAGGTCCGTCATACGGCTGCTTGGCATCGCCTATCATGCGGTTGGGCCAAAGGTTAGCCACTTCAATTTCCAGTTTATTGCCGGTGGGCTTCAGTGCCGATGAAATATCTACCCTCCAGGGGGCCGTCCACACTACGCCCAGGTCTTTGCCATTGAGTTTTACACGGGCAATATTTTTCACCTGCCCAAGGTCCAAATAAACGGTACCATCGGCTGCTTTATCCACGCCATCCAGATCAAACTCTTTACGGTAAACCGCAATGCCCGAGTAATACTTTATGCCTTCGTCTGCCATTGTGGACCAATCGGTAAGGTCTTTAAATTCAGCATTGGCAGGGCCTCCCCATTTAGGGTTAAAAGCCACCTGCCAATCGTGGCTCAAGTCTTTAAGCGTATCTGTGCTTATCTGCAATTTGCCGGGCTTTGCTTTATGCGTATCGTCTTTGGCAAACACAACAAAGCAGCTTTCGTGCGCGTCCAGGTTCATGGGGATGGTAGTAACACCGGCTGTTTGGCTAAAGTATACCACGGGGCTTATCTTACCGTCGGCGGCATTCCAACATTCAGGAGCACCCTTTGCCGACCTGAATTTTGCGTCGAAAGAAATGGGTTTATCCGAAGTATTGGCACAAAAGTATATATCCCAATTAGCATCGGTGCGGTGAGTATAGCGTACGGGGGCATTGGCAGTAAAGTCTTCAACTGCACCCAAATGTTTCAGCAAATCAGCCGTTGCGTTGTAGTGCGGGTAAAGCCCTCCATCCAATTCATTCAGCGCGCCGCCGGTTATAATTTGACCCTCGCCATATTTGCGGTAAACAATATTGGTTGAAGCATTTGTACTGCCCCATATAGTACCCGCCAGCGTTGCCACCTGCTTATCGCAAGCCGGGTAATTTGTTAAACCGGGCGATGCCTGTGGCGCCTGCCCAACTACCATGGCTCCGCTTTTTATTAATGATGCCACTTTAGCTAACAATTCGGGCGTCATGGTTTTTATAGCAGGCAGTACCAGCACTTTATATGAAGCGCCGCTCGGGAATATTATTTCATGCCCTTTCACATATGCCTTCATCAACTGGTTGCCTGTGCAGCCATCAAAACTGAAACCTTTGCGGTCGCCAATGGTATCGCGTGTTAAGGCAGATGGCGGCGGCAGAAATACGTTAGGGGCACCTTCGGGTGTAAGGTAAAGTATATCGGCAACAGTCCGCCCCTGCTGTAGTAAATACTGGCTGCGTGTGAGGTATTGGTGGTAGGGTTTCACCATTGGCCACCAGGTTTGCCCGCTATCCCAATGCACCCCGAACGGCCCCATGGTGGAGCCGGGCTTCAACGAATCGGGCAGGAACTGGTTGGCAAAGGTGTGGAAGAAGAATTTGTTTATACCCGCTGCAAAGGCCCAGTCGCCTTGGTCTTTCATCGATCCGGGGTGTTGTTTCCAACCTTCGGTATCTAAGGCCGTAAACGATTCTGCCTGCACCACGCTGCGCCCGTTAATGTGTGCCATTGATGAAGCTTCGGCCGCGGTAAAACCTGTGTTGAAGCCGTATCCTTTGCTCCAAAATTCGGCCATGGGGATGGTTGCAAAACTGCCCATATCAAGGTCGGAGGTTTGGTTAAGGTCATAAGGTTCTATTGATAGCCCAAGGCCGCGTTGCTGCGCATAGGTTTTAACAAATGCGATGTGGTTTTCAAAAATCAAATCTTGCAGGGTGAGCCTTACATCCCACAAAAAACGCTGGCTTTTTTCGGCATTGCCAATAATGTGCCCGTTAAAAACCGGCAAATATGGCATCGCATCATAGCCCCGTCGTTTTTTAAACTCTGTAATAAAAGCCGGCGTCCAATTTTGCGAACTCGATTCCCAGCTGTCTATATGCAGTGCGGTAAGCCCCGCGTCGGCATTCGGCGTGGTATTTTTATAGTTGCCTATAATTTTCTCTACATAAGCCTTCAGGTGGGCTGCAATAGCTGCCTTCTCCATCTTATTCGATTCGAGGCCCATACCCGGCATTGGCGCAGGCCGCGAAACCGCACCATTGTTACGGCTCACAAAACGCAAAACCTTCCACTTACCGCTTGCAGGCCGCCAGTTTAACTTACCCGATTTATCCATTTTATCGGTAAGTACCACAACATCGGCAGCCTCTGCAGCTTTGCCACCGTCTTTTATAATTTCCAGCGGAATATTTGGCTTAACCGTGTCAGTTGAAGAGAACGGGCCACGATAATACAATGCTTTTTCTTTATAATCTTTAAGCAAAGGCACACCAGCATTCAGGGGCATAGCTATTACAGCTACATCTCGGTAGTATTTTGCTCTTTGGCGTTTTATATCTTCGGTAAGCCCCTCTTCACCAAAATAGGGTTTGGGTGCATCGGGCACGGGCAGCACAACAGGCTTGCTTCCATCGCTTGAAACAACGGTTTCGCTGGCCACCAGCATCTGCATCGAATCTTCGGGCTTAACCCATGGGCCACCGCTACCCTGCCAGCCGGGACCAATACCTAATGTAACGCTGATACCTAATTTTTTGGCTTCGCTAAAAGCATATGACATTATAGATAGCCACTGCGGCGTTAAAAGTTCGATCTTGCCCTGCGGTACACCCACGTTAACCTCCAGGAACAACACACTGCCAATACCGGCCTTCTTCATGGCATCAAGGTCTTTCTTTACGCTCTCGCGGGATATATTGCCATCCATAAAATACCAGTAAACGCCCGGTTTATACCGGTTACCGGGGTCGGCAAAGTTTGCCCGAATGGTTTTTATCTGCGCTTGTGTTGTTAGGGCACAAAACACCAGCAGCAGGCATAACGAAAGATCGAATTTGAAACGCATAAAAAGGAATAGCTATCTAATTATCAATATTTTTTAACAGGCATATTTGCCAACAAACGTTTTTTATTTAGGATCGAGAAATACTTTTTTTACCGCTTCCAGGTAACCATAACCATATTTCTTCTCCGGCTCCAGCATGCTGCCTTCGGCCCATTCGTTCCAGGCGTTTACGGTAATTATTGTAGGTTGATTAGGGTGGCTATCCAAATAGTCTTTAGACTGTTTAAGATACGCTTCAAAATCTGTTGGGTTAACATTCTTCACAAAGCTTTGCGTAGTGGTCGGGAAACGAGGGTTATTATCCCAGCCGATAGATACATGCGGGAAATAAGGTATGGTAAATGCCTTATCCCACACGCTCCATTGCGAGATGGCCTTTTTACCCCAATCTTTATACTCCCCTGCCGGCGCTGTAAAATGCACCCACTGGTAATTGGTCATGCTTTTAAAGCCAAAATACTCCACGGTGCTATTTTGTGTTTGCGATTTATCGCCGGGTACATCGTTCAGCGTCGACGGGATGTTCCCCCATAGTATAGCCTGCAGATGCAAGCCCGGGAAGCCCGCCTTAACAACCTCGGCCCTGAAATAATCCAACGCTTCTTTAGCCTCTTTAGCACTGCCGAAACCATTGATGAAGGTAGAAAGCTCGTAGATAGAAAAAACAGGCTCGCCGTTTATTTTATAATAGTTCTTCTTTTTAAAATAATCGTTGATAACGTGCTTCACCATGTTTTCGAAGGTTTTACGGTCGACCCCGCCCTTCCAGTAAATTTTGCTTTTGTCGGGGTTAGCCGGATCGAGGTACGAGTTATGATCGTGGTTGGCCCACATCAGGTAGAAACCCATATCGTTAGTGTTCGGGGCCTTCAGGAAACCATCATCCAGCGCTTCTTCTAAAAAGGGCTTATTATCGTACCAGTACCAATCAAAAATAAATACGTTAACGCCGTACTTGGTAGCGGTAGCAATTTTCTTCTGCATCACTTTTGGGTCGGCTTCGTTTTCGTAACCCCAAAGTGGTACCAAAGGTTGCTCGTGCCCGGCAAACTTGGGTTTGGCTTTGTAGATGGCCTCCCACTCGCCTTTACCATCGGGGAAAACGCCGATATCTTTAAAGCGCGGCTCGGGGTGGTAGCCTGGCCAGTAAAAGGCGGCAACATCGTATTTCTGCTTGGTTTGCTTTTTCTGCTGTGCGCAAGCATTAAGGGTTAGCAATATCAGCATACAGAAACACAAGGCGAGCGTACTGCCTTTGGCGAAACGGGTGGTTGATCTGTAGAGATTAGTATTCATCATGGTATTTTGTATTAAGCGTAAATTCATATTCAGATGCAGGGTTTAGGGTAAATAGAAAACTTCCTTCAGGGGCAAACTGCGCGGCGAGCCATCATCATTCGTCTGCATAATGTCGCCCATATAGGCCCACCATTGCTGCATTATTTCTTTAGTCGGCAGCGCTTCTAATGCTTTTTCATCAGTTAGCTTAAGCACACCGAAAAGGCTGTTGGTTTCGCTATCCAAAAAGATGGAATAATCGCTGATGCCGGCCGTTTTTAATTCTGCCACCAATTGCGGCCATATTTCGTTGTGGCGTTTCTCGTATTCGGCTTCGCAGCCGGGCAGCAAAGCCATTTTAAAAGCTATCCTTTTCATCAGCGTATTTTTATTTTTCTATCAATTTGTGCTTGCCATAGTAACCCTTTGCCGCCTGCGGTATTTGCAGACTGCAAAGGGTTAGGTAGTAGTTACGGGCCTATTTATACCCCGGGTTTTCTACCAGTTTAGGGTTGTTGGCAGTACGCCCGTTGGTAATAGGCAGATAATAATTCTCCTGCCTGAACTGCGGTATGCGCGACGAGCCGTCTACGTTCTCAATAAACTGTATTTGGAACTTGCCGCTTGCACCATCTAAAATATAGCGTATGCCCGACCAGCGGATAGACAGGTCGGCCACCGCAGTGCGCCACCTGCGTACATCCCAGTAGCGCTGGCCTTCAAATGCCAGTTCAACTTTGCGCTCGTGATGGATCTGCTCGCGGGTTAGCGCGCCTAAAGTTTTTATCCCGGCGCGGGTTCTTACCTGGTTTATAGAAGTAATGGCTTCGGCAGTATTACCCAGTTCGAAAGCGGCTTCGGCATTGTTCAGCAAAATTTCGGCATACCTGAAGATGAGCCAATCTTGCGCTGACGTAGCCCAGGCGCTATTGGCACCGGCCATATTATCGTGGGCCTCGTCGAGGTATTTTAATACGCCTATGCCAGTTCCCTGGTAATCCTGCTCGCCGGTAGCCGGGATGCCATTGTATGCACCATCTGTTTTAATACTTCCATCGGGCAGGCGTATACCGGCATGGAAGTCGAGCTTGGTACCTTTCCAGGCGGTATTTTGGGTATAAAAAGTAGCAAAAAAGCGCGGGTCGCGGTTGCCCCAAAGTTCGTCGGTAGTAACTAATTTAGTAGCCAGGGCAGCACGATCAAGCTTACCCGATGTGCCATCAACCATTTCGAACGATTCGGCAAAATCGAGGTACGATTGCTCATACAAACCACGCGACCATGCCTGTGGCCTCGGGCAATTGAAAAAGTCAACACCCCAGCCGTTACCACCGGCATCACGGTTAACATTATCATGGCGTTTAGCGAATATCACCTCGCTGTTATTTTTCACCAGGAAAATGTTGCGGAAGTTCATTGCTTTATTGGCATCTGCATTGTAAAGCGCGTACTTTCCGCTCTTTATAATAGCTTGCGATGCATCAAACGAAGCCTGGTAGTAACCCTGGGCAGCTGATGAAGGTATCCCTACAACACCGCCCAACTCCACCTTACCAAATTGAGCTATACTTGCTGCATATAAAGCTGCGCGGCTCTTTAGTGCTAAAGCGGCGTATTTTGATGGGCGGCCCAAATTGTCAGTACTTACTACTTCGGGCAGGTCGGCAGAACTCTCACCTGCTTCGGCAATTATAAAATCGTAAACGGCTTGCTCGGTAGCCCTTACAGGATATAGTGTTTCTTCGGGTTCGTTAGCATCCTGCACTTTGGTTATCAGCGGGATACCGCCATAGCGTTTAACCATCGAGAAATAGCAGAAGGCCCTCAGGAAACGAGCCTCGGCTATTTTTGCCTTCACTTCATCTGCCGGAAGCGGCGATGAGGGCAATTTTTCCAGAAACTGGTTGATGTTGCGCACGGTGTTATAACCCCACCAATCCAGCAAACCGCCGCCTATATTTAAGTTACCGTATTTATAGGTAAATGCGTTACTTGGGTTCCAGTCGCGGAATTGCGGGAAGCTCTCGTCAGACACATCGTTGATATCAAAAGCATGCCAGCTGGCGTCGCCGTCAAAGGCGCCATTGGCATTACAATCGTTCCCCAGTACGGGCATATCAAAATATATCTGCGTGAGGTAAGCGTTTATCAGCGCCGGGTCTTTAAACACATCGGCATCGGATATAATATTGAGCGGGCGTTTATCAAGCACTTCTTTGTTGCACGAAAAACTTGCACCGGCACAGATCAAAACAATGAATAATAATATTTTTTTCATGGCCTTATAAGTTATAGGGTTACGTTTAAACCAAATGAAACGGTACGTTGCTGCGGATAGTAGTAGCCCGCCTGGCCCGACGGAGCCTCGGGGTCCACATCGTATTTGCTAAGCGGGTTAATAGTGAACAGGTTGGTACCGGCCACATAAACACGCACATTCCTGATCTTCGCTTGCCTGAGCAACGAGGCAGGCAGGTTATAGCCAATCGCCATGGTTTTTAGCCTCAAGTAGCTTGCTTTCTTAAAATACAGGTCAGAAAATAGGCCATTGGTGGCAGCGCCTGCTATACGCGGCATTACAGCGTCGGCACGGTTGTTTTCTTCCGTCCACATATTCCTGTAAAGCGCTTGCGAATAGTTCAGGCTTCCGCGCAACAGGTTGGTATTGCTGTAGTAGTTAAAGGCACCCTGGAATAAGGCCTGCAAATCGAAGTTTTTATACTTCAGGTTTATGTTGGCACCTGTCATCCAATTGGGTACGGTGCTGGTACCGATCTGTTGCTGATCGCGAAAATCTAATACCCCGTCGCCATTAACGTCGATGTATTTCACGTCGCCGGGCCTTAAAGCAGCGTTGCCGCCGGGATAGGTAAACTTAAGGTCGTTGATTTCCTGCTGGCTGGTAAATATGCCATCGGCGCGGTAACCAAATATCCTGTCGGTCCACTGCCCCGATTGCTGGTACAGGCGCACCTGGTCTCCATCGGTATAAACGGGTTCTTCGTAATGATCCCATTTTGCGCGCGAATAAGATAAGTTTGCCGAAACCTCGAACTTCAGCTCGCCAATGTGGCCGCTGGTACCCAGGCTTAGATCGAAACCGCGGTTGTTTTGGCTGTTAAGATTCTCCTGCGGAAGCGCTGCACCAAATGTGCTGGGTAGCGATAATATTCTTGTGGCCGGTATGCCCGAAAGCGTGCGATAGAATACCTCCGCAGTACCGAATAATTTCCTGTTCCAGAAAGAGAAATCGGTAGCAAGGTTGTAGATGTTTATTTTTTGCCAGGTAAGTTTAGGGTTGGCCAAACCTGTTGATAATATACCCACGTTGGTGCCGCTGCCAAGTAACCAAAAGCCGTTGAACTGGTAACCTGTTAGGTATTGGAAATTACCCACATTATCCAAACCCGAGCTACCAAAGCTGGCGCGTAGTTTCAATTCATCGATAGAACTATACTTCTGCATAAATTTTTCCTGGCCTATCCTCCATGATGCAGCCACGCTTGGGAAATAACCCCAGCGGCTATCTGATGGGAACCTTGCAGAAGCATCCGCACGCAGGCTCGATTCGAGGATGTACTTATCTTTGTACGAATAATTTAAACGGCCTACATAACTGGCGCGCCCGTTCTGCAGTGCCGAACTATTGGCCTGGCTGGTTTGAATAGCACCGGCAAACAACTCTTCAACAGCCGGGGTAAGGAAGTTCTCCCTGCCTGCCATTACGTAAGTTTGGTTATTATCAATAAGCTCGTAAAGGGCAAGGGCGGTTATGTGATGATCTTGCCCCAGCACCTTATCGTAATTCAGCGAGAACTGCCCGGTTATGTTACGCCTTTGGGTAAGCGAGTATATCAATTTTGCCTGGGTACCTAATGAGCCTGCAAGGGTGTACTTGTCGGTATCGTAATCGTAGGTGTAGAAACTGTAGGGCTTGGTAAAGTCTTTTTGCGATATGTACGATTTATCGTAGTTGATGAATGCTTTGGCGCTTAAACCATCTACGGCGCGTATCTTATAATCGGCTATAAAAGTACCTTTGTAGTTTTGGTTGTTATTACGGCTATAACCAAATATCTCCTCATCGCTCGATAGCAGTACGCTGCCCACACCTAAAGCATTAGCGTAAGAGTTTTTTGTAGGATCGGGCAAGGTGGCTGGATAGATCGGCAACGAACTCCATAAGTCGCCCCATACCCCAACGCCTGCACCCTGGCCACGTTGCGTTTGCGATTTAGCCTCGTCTACACTCGATAACAGTAATTGGATGGAAAGGTCGTCGTTTATCTTAGCATCAAGGTTCGATTGCAGGTTGTACCTTTTATAACCACCACCGTTGTTTCTCCAGATAGCATCCTGGTTCATGTAGCCGATAAAGCCGAAGTATTTTATCTTATCGCTACCGCCACGCACCGATAGGTTTTGCTGCGTTTGGCCCGCCCATGGCTTCATGGCTATTTTCTTCCAATCAGTATTTGGGTAGGCTGGGTCGTTACCTGCGTAAAATTTCTGTATCTGCTCGTCGGTATATTGCGCCGGCTTGCCCTGGTTTTTGTAGAAGAGGTTGGTAATTTCGGCGTATTGGCCCGAGTTTACAGGCTCGGTCATGGTGGTGTTGGTTTGCATGGTGTACGACGAATTGAGCGTTACATCGGGCTTACCCTCTTTACCGCGTTTGGTAGTTACCAGCACAACACCGTTACCTGCACGTGCACCATAAATAGAGGCCGCACCATCTTTCAGTATACTGATGCTTTCTATCTGGTTCGGGTCGATATTATTGAAGTCAGATTCCACGCCGTCAACTATCCATATCGCACCGCCAAAACCACGGATGCTGATAGCTGCCTGATCGGCACCGGGCTGCCCGCTGCTTTGCTGCGCAATTAAACCGGGTAAGCGCCCCGCCAATGTGTTTATGGTACTGGCAACGGGTGCCGCGGTTAACTCTTCGGACTTAACAGACGCAACCGAACCGGTTAATGTAGCCTTCTTTTGCGTACCATAACCCACTACCACAACTTCGTTCAGTTTATTATCTGCCGGTTGCAGGTTTACATTTATTTGCGTTTTGCCATCAACAGCAACTTCTTTGCTGGTGTAACCCAAAAAGCTGAAAACCAAGGTAGCATTAGGTTCTACACGCGCAAGGGTATAGCTGCCATTGCTGCCGCTTACGGTGCCCAGCGTGGTGCCCTTTACCGATACCGAAACACCCGGCATAGGCAGGTTCTTTTCGTCGGTTATCACACCGGTTACGGTAATGGCGCTTACAACCGGTGTAGCCACCTCTACTTTTTTAGCGGCAACAAGCAGTATATTTTTGTTGTTTACCACATAGGTAAATGGCTGGCCGGCAAAGGCATCGGTAAGTACTTTACCAAAAGGCACGTTCTTAACGTTTAGGCTTATCGCTTTGGCCTGCTCAATAACTTGCTCCTCGTACAGGAAATGATAACCACTCTGCCGGGTAAGTTCGTCAAGTAAGTTTTCGAACGCCAGGTTTTTAACATTAAGGGTTATTTTTTGCGCAAGGCTCGAAGCCGATACCTGCATGAAAGCAAGCAGACAAAAAACAAATGTTAATTTCATCTTCAGTAATAATTGGGGGACTCCGCCGGGCATAGGCCGGCCGAGAACTTTAATAAATTCTTTATACATTTGAGTGTTAGGTTTATATTAATCGGTTTTGTAAAGAGAATTGATCTGTAGCCTGATACAGCGCTATGCGCTGGCCGATCGGGGAGCGGTCGCAACGCTTCCTGATCTTATTTTATCAGTCTTAGTTCTTAATAATTGGTTTAGTCAGGTTTTACCATTATCCTCCTTCCTTCAACTTTAAACTTTGCTATTCCGATGGTTTCCAGGTAACCAAGTATTTCGTTAATGCTTTGGGTGCGTAATACCGAGCCGCCCAAAAGTTTATCATTCATTTTGCCCTGGTACACCACGTCAACATCATACCAGCGGGCAATTTTTCTCATAGATGCCTGCAGGTTCTCTTTCCTGAAAGAGAAATAGCCATTTTTCCAGGCCACGGCATCTTCTACATTCACGGTTTTTGTTGTGAGACCATGCCCATCTTTAGTAGCTACACCCTGCTGCCCGGGCGTAAGAGTAAGTGTAGTTTGGTTGCCGGTAAGCTTTACAGAGCCTTCCAACAGGGTTGTTTTTGTGGCGGGGTCGTCTTCGTAAGCGGCAATGTTGAAATGGGTTCCCAATACTTTCACACCAACTTTGCCTGCATCTACCGTAAATGGCATTTGCTTATTTTTTGCCACCTCAAAGTATGCCTCGCCGGTAAGCTCAACATGCCTTTCGCTGCCGGTAAAAGCTGTTGGGTATTTTAATGATGAGGCTGAGTTCAGCCAAACCGAAGTACCATCGGGCAGGGTTACCTGGTATTGGCCGCCGCGCGGTGTAATAATAGTGTTGTAGGTAATAGCATTGCTGCCGCCATCGGGCAAAACGGCCTTGCCATATTCCAGCTGCCCATTCTTTAGTTTATTAACGGTTAGCGCACCGGCTTGCGCAATGCGCCCGTTGGCAGCGGCATTCAGGTCTACCCTATCGCCATTGCCTAATATCAGTACGGCTTTGTTAGTTCCGGGGAGTATGGGTGCTGATACCTTTGCAACTTGTTTAACCTTATTATTTAATTTATCCTTTTGCCCGTTTATATAGAAAAAGCCGATACTGCTTACCAACAATATAGATGCGGCAACAGGCAGCCACCAATATCTGCGTGCGGTGCTTTGCGGTGCCACATCGGCCATCCGGCTTTCTATATTTTGGAAGATGCGCTGTTTTATCTCATCCTGATCGGGTATCTCCTCCTCATTATCGAACAGGTTTATATCAAAATCGTCGGCGTATTGGTTCAGCAGTTCTTCCTCCTGCGGCGTGGCCCTGCCCGACAAATGTTTCTTGTAAAGCGCAACGTATTCTTTCCTGGTCATAAATATAATTGTGGGTGCTTTACTGTATAGAGTATCCGCTACCACATAAACTCCCATACTTTTTTACATTTTTTTTATTGATCGCTTCTGATAGAAAAATACGCCCGGGCACCCTACGGTACAGGATGGTGTTTACAAATGCCCGTACTATATTGGCACCATAAACCTATTTTCCGGGGCTATTTAACCGGGCTATACTAATTATTTTAACCAATTGGCAAATGCTTTCCGCTAAGGCAAATGCCACCCTGTAACTATTGTAAACCATGGCGTATCCCCCAAATGTGTATGCCGGTATTTGAGAGCGTATGTGTAAAATATTACTAACCGACGAAGAGTTGTGGCAACAGGTGCAAGCCGATGACCATAGGGCCTTTGGCTTATTGTACGATAGGTATTGGTTACGGCTATATAAAGCCGCGGCGCATTATATAAAAGACCAAGGCCTGTGCGAAGAGGTAGTTCAGGAAGTTTTTGTATGTATTTGGAAGAAGCGCGAAAGCCTTGATATACGCAATTTTGGGCACTACTTAAACTCGTGCACGCGTTACGAGGTTTACAGGCGCGCTAAAGCGGCTAAGCTACTCCTGTTAGAAAGTATTGATAATGATGGTCACGAATATGCCGAATATGGCTCGGTAAATAACCTCGGTTACGAAAAATTAGCGGTAAGCGATAACCAGAGCATTTTAGAAGCCTGCCTGAAGAGTTTACCTAAACGCTGCACAGAGATATTTTACCTGAGCAAGTTTAGGGACCTGAGCAACACCGAAATTGCCGAACAACTGAACATCAGCAAACACACCGTAGAGAACCAGCTATCGGTAGCTGTAAAACACGTTAAAACCAACTTCCACAAAATATCTATACTGCTGGCATTGCTATCGGGCCTGCAGTAAAATGGCAAAGCCTCTTTCGTAACAAACAGAACAGGCTTTGCACCGGCTTAACAAACTTGTATGGTTTCTATCCCCAGCATCGATCCCAGCTTTTTTATCCGCGAGGCTAAATTGCCTTTCCCGATAGCACAATGATGCGCCGGCCCGTGCTGATTCCAGTTCTCTACAAAATTGCGGGCACCTATCGAAAACTTGTAACGGCTGTTTGTGTTGCCAATTTCCAATATAGGCCCCGGCACCGATTCGCCTTCGGCCACTAAAAAGCACAATGAGCCCTTACCTGTTTCCACAACGGATAACAAGGTTACCGGCCCATGCAGCACCGACATCTCTACCGAAAGCCCGTTACCTATTTTGCCGTGGTATACCAACAGCGGCTTCACTTTTATTTTGCCTTCGGCTATGCGCGGATGGCAGGGCCCGTCGTGCCCCATCAGTACCACATCATCCTCATAGTCCATCGCATAATACTCGGTGAAGGAGCCGCCTGCACCAAGGGTATCGATAATTTTCATGGCCTGCACGTTTTTGATCTCGTACTCGCCCGCTACCGGTACATTGTGGCCCGTAAGTAAGGAATTACCGAGAATAACCGAGGACATGGTATTTGCATTGGCCGGGTTGCCTGCTCCGCGGTGGTAATAGGCTAACGACCCCAATTGATATTTAGCTACCATTACATCTAACGCTACGGCCGTTTTCGCCGCGCGCTCCAGTTCTTCTGCCGAACAATCGGGCTGCACATCAAACCTGTTGTTTATCTCTTCGAGCTTTTCGGCGATCTGCCCATCCGTTACGGCTTCCCTTATGCCCGATAATTCGTCAACCTCTACAATTTCTATATGCCCGCCAAAAACGGCGCATTGCAGCGTTAGGTCGGTGTAAATATCCAGCATGCCGTTGTAATAGTTACCCATAACCCCCAAGCGGTTGTAGTACATGGTTCGTTTTACCCGGGCGGCATCTATCCACTCCTCTACCTCGGCCCAAACATGCGGATCGTTCTCCAGCATACCCGTAATTTGGTAAAAAGGAATACCGCTGCGTTTAAAAACGTTGGCTATCTCGGGCACGGGGCAGGCAGAGCAATGCGCAAGCCACTCGCCCGTCATGGTTGTGCGGTCGTTCAAATTATTGAAGGATGCATAATCGATGCTTTTCAGCGGCGTAAGGTTGAGTATAACCACAGGCACTTTAGCTTTGCGCACAGCAGGCAGCACCGTTGATGATAAAGCATAGGTAGTTACGTACAGAAAAATAAGGTCTACATCTTCTACCTTAAAGCGGTCGCCGGCTTCAAAGGCAGCGGCGGGAGTATCTACCAAACCGAGGTTTACGATCTCGGCCGAGAATTGCTGCATTTTACCGGCAACCTGGCCTACATAGCCTTTTAAGCGTTCCTCAAGCCCGGGGAATTGTTCCCAATAAGCCTGCAGCCCGATGCCGAACAATCCGATTTTTACATTCTGTTGCATATAGGTTCTGTTTTGGTTAGATGACGAGCATCATCTATCCAAAATTAAAACTAATGCTACAAAGTGGTTTGTCGCTTTTGACCGCAATAGCGCATAATTTGATTATTATGCCTGGTCAGGCAGCTGCAATATAAGCGAAGATTTTTCCTTCGGCTACCCGAACAGCGGGCTGCTCAAATAACGGTCGCCCCTGTCGCAGGCTATGAATACGACGGTTCCTTCCGATAGTTCTGCCGCAACTTGTAAGGCAGCCACACAGGCGCCGCCAGTGCTCATGCCGGCAAAAATACCTTCTTCGCGGGCCAGCTTGCGCGCCATTTGTGTGGCATCAGCTTCCGAAACATCTATGGTGCGGTCAACTCTGCTTGCTTCGAATATTTTTGGCAGGTAAGCAGGTTCCCAACGGCGAATGCCGGGGATAGATGAGTTTTCAGTCGGCTGGCAACCCACTATTTGTACATCGGCATTCTTTTCTTTAAGGTAGCGCGAGCAGCCCATTATGGTGCCCGTGGTACCCATAGCGCTTACAAAATGCGTGATGCCGCCGTTGGTATCGCGCCAAATTTCGGGCCCGGTTGCTTTGTAATGGGCCATATAATTATCGCTGTTGGCAAATTGGTTCAGCAGAAAATGCCCTTCGGTAACGCCTTTGGCTTCGGCGTAATCGCGGCAGGCCTCAATATTTTCGAGCAGGGTAACCGTTGCACCAAAAGCCTCCATAGTAAGCGTACGCTCGCGGGTGGAGTTTGCAGGCATTACCAGTTCAATATCCAGCCCGAATAAGTTTGCTATCATGGCCAGGGCAATGCCGGTGTTTCCGCTGGTAGCCTCAACCAACCGTGTGCCCTTGTTTATTTCGCCGCGCTCTAAGGCGCTGCTTATCATATTGAACGCTGCCCTGTCTTTAACGCTGCCGCCGGGGTTGTTACCCTCCAGCTTGGCAAATACTTTTACATTGGGGTTTGGGTTAAGCTTGGTAAGCTCAACAAGCGGCGTGTTGCCAATAAGGTCAATAATACCGGCCATAATTATTGTATATCAGTTTTAACTTCTATTCGTAATTGGTGCGTGTTGAACACGCTGGAATAAGGCTCCACGCTTTTGGTTAAAAAAACGCTGCCGCCAATAATGCTATCGTGCCCAATAATGGTTTTACCGCCCAAGATGGTGCTACGGGCGTATATGGTCACGTTATCTTCAACCGTTGGATGGCGTTTTGTGTCTTTAAGCCCTTTGCTTACCTGCGCTGCGCCAATAGTTACGCCCTGGTATATGGTTACGTTTTTACCGATGATGGCCGTTGCGCCTATTACAATACCCGTACCATGGTCTATACAAAACGGAACACCTATACGTGCGCTGGGGTGTATATCAACCCCCGTTTTACCATGGGCATGCTCGTTTAGTATGCGTGGCAATATAGGCACCGCCAATTGCGAAAGCTGATGGGCTATACGATGCACCGCTATGGCATAAAAACCGGGATACGATACGATGACCTCGTGCACGCTGCCTGCGGCGGGGTCTTGCTCGTACATGCGGGCGGCATCGGCACGCAGGTCCTGGTATATGCCGGCCAAAGCCTCGTAAAAGCGTTCAACGGCATCAGTAATATTTATTTGTTCGGGGTCGAGGTAGCTGAGCAGGATATTCTCCAGTTCTATCTGGCTCTTTTTCAGCTGGCCTTCGTAAATTATTTTTTTATTGAGGCGGCTGTTGGGGAACAAAAACTCCAGCAGGTCGTTTAGCCAATGAATGGCCTGTTGGTTAGATGGTGTGGCTTCCCACTCTGCCTTATGCGTTTGAAAAAGCAATTCAATAAAGCCATTGAGCTGTATATCTTTCATGATGTTTTTTAACTGTTGATAGGGTAATAATTATGCGCGTGCTACGCATATTATGCATGTTAACAAACCGGGGCGAGCCCGGAAAAATTCAGCTTCAACACGTTTTCATAAAACACTTTGTGGTATATCCTTGATAAATAGCACCCTACTACTACAAGTAAGGCGCACAATAATAGTATATTAATACTATAGAATTTATATACGAGCTAAAAAAGATGTTAACGGAGTGTCACAAATATTTTTGCGAGAAGTTTACCGCGTAGATATGGGGCTCTTTGAGAGGACAGCCCGGTAGAGCGATGGTGGCGTTATTAGTTTAGGCAATGCAGTTAAAACTGTTTATCCAACAATGCAGCAACTACTGCTTTGGGCGCAGCACCTATCTGCTTATCAACTACTTCTCCATTTTTGAAGAACAATAAGGCGGGTATATTGCGCACGCCATACCTTTTGGGTGTTATAGGGTTACAGTCGGCATCCAGTTTTGCAACAATGGCTTTGCCCTGGTACTCCTGGTAAATTTGTTCTATCACCGGGTTAACCATATTGCTGGCGCCGCACCACTCGGCGCAAATATCAAGCAGCACGGGTTTGTTAGCGTGTAGTACCAGCTCTTCAAAATTGTCGTCGGTTATGGTAAGTGCCATATACGTTAGTTTAAAATAAAATTAGTGGCCTTTACGGCCCATTGCGCCAAAACCACTTCGGCCAAATGCGCTTGCGTACGGCGGTAAGCATCGGCATCCCTAAATACTTTGTTTACGGCTTGCGTGCGGGCCACCTCATCAAAAGCGGCTTCCTCTGTTTTATAGGTAAGCTCTACTTTCATATCCCAACGGTTGCTCCCGGTACTTTGGTATAAAGGCGACCGTGCTTTAAAACTTAGTAAATGCCCCTGCGCTACCAATTCTTTATAAATAGGCTGCGCACTTTTCTTCCAGAGGGCAACAAACTCATTTAAACGCCCCGGCTTTACTTTATAGTAAGTAACGGTTTTAAAACTAAAGGGCGAATCGGTTGAAAACAAATGTGGCTCGGCAATGCTGAAGAACTTGAACAGCATTGGGGATAAGGTTTTCTTCATGTAACGATGCTAATTGATGCCGGGTAACGGCTAAACCGATCGCCCGATATTCTTTTAATTAATAGGAGGCCAGAAGCGGATTTGAACCGCTGTAGAAGGTTTTGCAGACCCTTGCCTCACCTCTCGGCCACCTGGCCATGTTGTTGATATTATTTCTGTCGTTTTATTGCAGTTATTTCCTGCCTTATCTCCTGCGCGAGTTTTCGTACCTGCTGCAGCTTTATCCGCAGCCTAACGCCCGCCGCCTGGTTACCTTTGTTATAAAACTTTTCGGCGTCAGCCTCTCCTTCTTCAATAAGAGTTTTTAATTGTGCATACCCTGATGTTGCCATTATTCTATTGCAAATAAATACTTAATTATTAAACACTATATCGTTAATTGCTACCCCAAAAAGAGCTCTGCTCAACATGTTATGAACAAACTTAACCTCGAACAGGTGCATCGAATCAAAAGTAAAAAATAATTAATACTAATTCTATAGACATTATAGATTTTATTAAAAACTTGCCTTAATTTTTTTGCTTACAAAAAAAGGCGTTACGATCTTTTTGCCAGATCATATCGCCTTTCAGCATTTCGTTTATTTAAAGTTCTCGTTTTATTGATCTACTTAGAAAACACCAGTGATACAGGGCCTTTTATTTCTGTATTATAGTCGTCCAGTTCGGGAGCGGGAGACATACCCCACGACCAGGTTCTGAGTTGGTGCAAGTCGTTTTTCATCGACATGCTGTTTAGCATGAGGTTGCCAACACGAATGCGTATGGTATTTTTCCCATCCTTAACCAATTCATTGGGCACGTTAAACTTGTAAGGCGGCCATAACCGACTACCAACCGATTTACCGTTCACAAAAACTTCGGCCATGTAATCCACA
This sequence comes from Mucilaginibacter pedocola, assembly GCF_002013915.1. Taxonomy (GTDB): domain Bacteria; phylum Bacteroidota; class Bacteroidia; order Sphingobacteriales; family Sphingobacteriaceae; genus Mucilaginibacter; species Mucilaginibacter pedocola. Next base: position 452,691 of record NZ_MBTF01000023.1, on the reverse strand, counting down.
CCGGCAATATCGAGGCATAGCTTTTGGCTCGATTTGTTTATCACCACTTCCTTTTCGTAGTCTACATAGCCGGTATATTCGTCAAGCCCATAGGCGAACCAGCTTTGTAATGGGCGCGAAACCTTATTTCCCATCAAAAACTTTATGGGTTGCGCAGGCAACTGCTCGTCGGTATTTATGGCGAAAGCTAATGTTCGGGCATCGTTCTTTAAGGCTACAGCTCCTGCGGTTTTGCTTAGTAACTCTCCGTCAAGGTATATCGGTGCGTTTTGCATTGCTGATGGCAAGATTACCTCGCGGGCACCGGCCGGAATGGTGAGTTGCCAATAAGCATACTTTCCGCCGAGGGATTTCAGCTCCTGTCGTTTATCCTTTCCATCTGTACTAACTACCCGGGTAAGCGATCCTTTTATAAAAGAAGACCTTTTCCATGACGGGTCGACGGTCCTATTTGTTAACAGCGCGGGCTTGACTGCGCTATCATCAGAAAAGAATGCACTTGCGGAAGTTCTGAAAATAGTATCTACACCGGGATAGCTTATGGCCCAGTCGCCTTCTAATTGGCGGGTCAAAGTTTTTACGGTGCGGGGGGCAACCTTAATGGCACTATTAGGGTTAAAGGCTAACCAATACCCTTCGTAGGGATGCAGCGTTAACTTAACGTTACGATAGCCATTTGCAGTTGTTGCTTCAACTGGGCTTACAGTTCCGTTTTCGCAATTCCATATTTCAGCACCGCCGGTGCCTTGTGGTACCGAAGCCACAAAAGTTTTCTCTACACTCTCATTGTTGGCGAACCAGTATAAATGGATATTGCCTAATTGCCTGTGCGCGGTATACAAGCGGCCCGCATTTTTCAAGCTGATGTGCGGCAGCTTGCTTTTAAGGGCCGCCGGCAATTGCGCAGACGGATTTTGCGCAGCAGAAAGATCAGTAACGTTCGTGCAATTTTTAAGACCCTGCATAGCCGCTATAATTACAGGGTCCTGCTCGCCAACTTCCGGCGAGCCCGTGGGTAACTCGCCGAGCAGCACCACACTACCACCTTTTTTAGCAAACTCCAGCAACTTATTGGCCACCGGGCGCGAAACAACCGACATAGGCGGCAAAACAATGCTACTAAATTGGTGCCCGTTTATAAGCAGGCTGATTTGCTTCCCGGCAACTTTAAGCGTTGCTTTGTTTAGATAATAGGTATCGCCTATTAAAAAATCTAAATTATTTTCGTTCATGCGCCGCATAGCGCCCGAGTATTGAGCCTCTACCCTACCTGCAAATTCGTTCCAGGCACCATCATCTTCAGGGTGGTTATAATCAAATAACTTTTCGGAATTTGCCCAGATACTTTCCTGCGGGTTTACCAAAAGAACATCGGCAACTAATTTACTTTGCCGGGTAACAAAAGAAGCGCGGCGCGCAAAATCGGTCCATTGGTGCAGGTACGGCCAGTAGGGGTTCTCGGTGTACCAGTCGGCCGGGAAAGGGTAGGTTTCTGGTTTGCGGTTAAGATATATGCCATGGGGCACAATGTGGTTAACGCCGAAAGAGGTGACCGAATTTAGTGTCATCTTCATGGTTTGCGGGCTTTGCCCCCACCCGGCCACACCCATTATTTCGCTCATAAAAGGGCGGTCCTCAAACTCAGCCACGGTTTGTGTCTCCTTAAAATCATGCACATCCTGCGATTTCATCAGCAGGCAATCGGTACCCGGCATTGTAGCCGTGCGGGTAATGCGCATAAAATCGCCAACGGCACCCGCCTGCAACTGCAACGATTCTTCCCACAGGTTACTGATGTAGTACATATTTTTGCTGCTAAGCCAGCCGGCAATGGGCTTAAAATAACATTCGTTATATACATCGGTCACGGTGTCGAACCAGTCGAAACGGGCTTTAACATATAAGCCTTTATTATCTTTTTCGGTTAATAACGGGAGCCACAGACGAATGTCGCGCCCCTTCTGCTTTAGATACGCCTCCGCCAAATGATCTGACCATGCCATGTGCCAGCCATAATCGCCCTCGTTGTCAACAAATACACCCGGTATGGTTTTACCCATCTCGCCCTGAAAGTTTGCGTTGTATTGATCGTGCACTAATGGCATAAATGCTTTCATTAAGCCCGGATCGAGGTAGTTAACCTTGCCCCCATCTATACCGGCATGAAATTGTTTAGCATAGGTGTATATCACCCAATCCCCGGCGGGGGCGGTCCAATTTATGCCTGCGCTGCCTTCAATTACCTTTAAGGATGATGCATCTATTTTGCCGTTAGATAGTTTAGCTGCTACTGCAAAGTCTACCGCCGGATAATTTACAGCAGACCCGCCCTTTACTTCGTAGCGTTTCCAAACCAGGTATTTTGCCTCTAAGTCGGGGTGTTGTTTAAGCACGCGGTCTGCCGCCTGCCCGCTTGGCCAATCGTATTCATCGCAATAACCCAATGTTAACCCGGCTGCTTTTGCCGATTGCATTGCCTCTCCAAAATTATCGAACCAGGGCTTCTCTAAATATTGGCTGTAAGGCAACGACGGGAATTTAGGATTCAGCCGATCCATAGAGCTACGGGGATGCGCATAGCCGGGGTTTAGCCTCTGTTTGGCCATTTCTTTCACCATGCTAACCGGTAGTTGGTTATTCCGCAAGGTATCGTCCCAAAACCAAAATGCATGCGGGGCATAAAACATAGGCGGCTCAGCAAACATCTTTTGTACCGTTGCCGGGCTGTTATACTTTTTTTTCCATTCGGGCTGGCTAAACACGTTGCTTGCGCTGCTAACCATAAGCAACAATAAAAGGCCGAAAATTGAGACGAAACGCATATCGTGTTAAGTTTAAATTGGTTTTATATCTTTTTAAATAGCTACCGCAGGCACAAGGTCGCGTAAATTCTTAATCGAAAAACAAGCCGCTAACTGCTGCATTTTTACCACGCACCTGGCAAACACGGATGCGGATATTGCCGGTATAGTTAAATTTGAGGTACTTCCCTTTTTCGTAGTTTTTGATAAGCTGTACGGGCGATAATATTTTCAACGAATCAGCATCGAACACCTCTACGGCAGTGCGGCGGGTATCGCCTTCGTCATCTAAAAAATATAGGGCGAGTTGATGCCGGGCTTTATCCTTCGATATAATATCCATCGTAATACACTGGGCTGTCGGCTGCGGGTCTTTTGTAACAAGCGCACCAAAAGCGCCGGGGTGGCCAAGGGTATCTGCCAGCGAGCCAATTATGCCCGGCTTATGCACATCGCCAGCCATTTTTATGGTAACTCCTTTTACGTACGATGGAAGTTTTTGTAAATGAGCGCCTGTTTGCTCATCATTAAAAAGCATATATCCGCTCTTACCGTACTTATTCGTCCAGTTGCCACGCGTGAGCGAATCCTGCTCCATAGTAGGGATGGCGTAAGCCCAGTTCTGTTGAGAAGGTTTCACTTGTGCCCGCTTAATCTTGTAAACTGCCTTACATTGATAATTCCCCGGGGCCACATTTTTCAAAATAAAATAACCATCACGTACTGCACAAAGCGTGGTATCAGCACGTTGCCCTGCCTTGTAAACAAGCTTATTGTTTATATAAAAGGCTTCCGGCACATTTTGCGCGAATGGAATGGCAACGCGGCTGGCCATGGTGTTCGCCGGTACCGAGAATGAGGATTTGCCTGATGCAACATTAATATCCACACTGATAATACCTGATGCGAGTGGCGTGCGGCCTTTTACCCAACTTAATGAGCTGCCCAAATGCGGCCATATTTCAAAAACCCTGAAACCGGGAGCCAGTGGCTTTATGCCCAACACTTCTTCCGAAAGCCACTTGGTAACGCCTGCACTCCATGGGTGGCACAGGCTGGTGTAGCCGCACTGGTTGTTAATGGGCGCATCGTTTGGCTTCAGTATATTATTCCAATCGGGCCTGAAAACTTCGAAGAAAGTTGTACCCCCGTATTTTAGTTGCCCGCCCCAGCTATCTTTCACAGCACTTATTGCATCATCATAACGGTTCATTTTGGCCATGGCAGCAATCACGAAGTATTGGTTGAAAGGCGAGTAAGATAAGCGGTTAACCCTATCAGTATAATTCGCTTTAAAGAACAACGAATCTTCCTGTGGTGTAGTAAGACGGGTATTCACCGCATCAGCAGAAGCATGCAGGCCATACGCAGAGACCCAGCCTCTATTCTCTCGTATCGATGCCATTTTCTGTTCTGCATACCCGGTGTATTTTTTGGCCAAAGCGGTTTCCCCTAACTGGTTCATCAACCCGCCAAACTCTGCCCAGCTTCGGATGCTGAGCATTTGATAGGCCCGCTGCGATTCGGGGTTATCCGGGTTCTCAAAACCGGCACCCAACCGTTCGTCCCAGCCATAAAAACCGAGGTGGTTCTGTTTGCCAAAGTGGTTGTAAGCGGTATCTAACTTACTGCAGGCATTGCTGATGTATTTACGCACAAAGGCGGTATCTCCGGTATAATTTGCGTAATCGATAAGGCTGAGCACCCAATAAAGCGAGTAGCTGAGTATACCGTTGTTCAATCCCGAGGTATTGGTGAGATTGAGCTTCACAAAATCGTAATTACCGAAAGCCACCATAGATGCTGCCTGCGATGGGTAGGCATCGCCCGTCCACGAGTGGCGGTCGCTGCGTTCCATCAATATGGCGCCGAAGTAGTCTTTCTGCAGGTTAAGTTTTACGGTGTAGGCCCCGGTGTACCAAATACGCGTGAGTTCGGCATCGCTGCTGGCAAAGCTGCCCCTGTAGTTTACCGGTTTGGTTTGGCATACCAGGCGCAGGTTGCGTATATGCCATGGGCTAACAAACTTACGCACGTGTATCCAACCAAAACGGACGCCTTCATAAAGTTCGCGGTTTAATTCCAGTCTGTAAATATTGCCGTGCTTAACCGGCCCCAGTGTTTTTACCGGATGCTCAGCACCAGCGTTTAATACAGCAGGCTCGTTATACTCGCTGATGCTCATCTCTACATCGCCCGAGACGTCGTCCGATTCAAATTCGAGCCAGCCGGCGTTCTCCTGCCCAAAATCAAATCGGATATCGCCAGCACCGATAACGGTAATTTCACCTTTAGACTTATAAGCATCCATTTTGAAATTACCCGCCGGGTTGTGCCACAATACCGGTTTTAAGGTATACGCTTCCAGTTCGTCTGAAGCTTTTGGGTTATCCCAACGGTAACTAAAAATAGGGTCGGGCGATAAGGGGTTTACCGCGGCGCTTTTTTTTGCAGATACGGGCTTATAAACATGCGACTGCCCATAAGCCGACGTAACTGCAACCGTTAAATAAACCAACAAGAAACGTAGTAAACTATTACCCATAAGAAAAAACAAAATAGCTGCTGTTTTGAACTAAGAAAGCAGCATAATAATTGGTTTTAGCGCGGGCTGTTTTTAAGCCACGCAATAGGCGAAGTTACACGTGCAGTAATGATGAGGCTTGCAGCTTTTGATATAAATGTTTCAGATTTTGCGCTGCAAATAATAGAAAGGGTTTATAAAAAACAAGGGCCATCCCGCTTCCGCAGGACGACCCTAAAGGGGGCTGTTTTAGTAGGGGTAATTATTATTTCCAGCCACCGCCCAGAGCCTGGTAAACGTTTATGCGTGCGTTTATCTGCTCCTTCTTGGTATCTATCAGGTCGAATTTAGCTTCCAAAGCCTCGCGCTGCGTTAACAATACTTCCACGTAATCAGCACGGGTTGAGGTAAACAAGGTATTAGATATACCCACCGACCGTGCTAAAGCATCTACCTGCCCTTTACGCAAGCTGTAGCTTTTCTCGAGGTTACCAACCTTTGATAGTTGATTGGCCACCTCTACATAAGCGGTAAGTATTTTACGCTCGTACTCGTAAACGGCCTGCAACTGCCTCGAATTGGCGCTGCGGTATTCGGCCTTAATAGCATTACGGTTAATTAAAGGCTGCACCAATTCGCCCGATAACGAATACAAAACCGACTCGGGCGTGGTAAACAAGTACGAAGGGTTAAAGGCCTGGTAACCTACCGCTGCCGATATACCCAACGATGGGTAGAACTTGGCTTTGGCTACCTTCACATCCAGTTTTGATGCTGCCAGCTCAAACTCCGCCTGGCGTATATCGGGCCTGTTGGCCAGCAATTGCGACGGGATACCGGCCTGCAGCGGCGTAAGGTCCAGATTCTCGAAGGCCTGCGCATCGCGTGCTATAGGCTGCGGGAAACGGCCCAATAACAGGTTAATGCGGTTCTCGGTTTCGGTTATCTGCTGCTGTATGTCAAATTCCAGGCTGCGGGTTTTGTAAACCTGCGCTTCAAAACGTTTCACGGCCAGCTCGGTAACCTTGGTGGCTTCCTTTTGGATGCGTACTATTTTCAAAGCGTTGTTTTGGATATCGATATTCTGCCTCAGTATCTGCAGCTGGTTATCTAAAGCCAGCAATTCGTAGTACGAGTCAGCAATTTCGGCAACTACGTGTGTTACCATAAAATTACGCCCTTCCTGCGTGGCCAGGTATTTCATTACCGCAGCTTTCTTGGCGTTATGCAGTTTATGCCAAATATCTACTTCCCATGATGCATAGGCCGATACCACAAAATCGGGCAGCGGGTCGGGCATTTCTTTACCGGGTTTTATCTCGGTATTGGCTTCCATAGCGCCGCGGCTGGTGTAGCGCGCAACTTTATCTAAACCTGCGCCGGCCTTTACGCCTACAAAGGGCAGGTACTCGCCTTTGCGGCCCTGTATCTCATTTTTGGTTACCTCTATCTCCTGCAGGGTGATGTTCAGCTCCTGGTTATTCTTCAGGGCGGTATCTATCAGCGCGGCAAGGTATTGGTCTTTAAACAATTCGCGCCAGCTAATGGCAGCGGCATTGGTAGTATCCTGGCCGCCGTTTGCGTAGGCCGTGGGCGTGCTCTTGTTTTCGGCACGCTGCACAACGGCGGGCATTTTGCAGGCCTGGTAGCTCAACAACAGCCCTGCCATGGCCAGGCTCGCATATATCTTATTTCTATTCATGTGCTTGTTGGTTTTCGGTTGGCAATTCCTGTGTTTTTGCTTTGTTGAACCAGGCTTTCCTTGCTTTCTTTTTAGCGTGGGTAAAATCTTCCGATAGTGGCATTTCGTCCTCATCGCTTATCAGCCTGCGGCCCTCGGCAAGGCTACCAAAGATGTAGTACAGCCCCGGAACGATGATCACCCCGAACACGGTACCCAGCAACATACCCCCGGCAGATGCCGCACCAATGGTACGGTTACCCAAAGCACCTGGGCCTGTTGCAAAAAGCATTGGGATAAGGCCCGCAATAAAGGCGAACGACGTCATGAGGATAGGACGGAAACGCACCTTAGCACCCTCAATAGCAGCCTCGAGTATAGTTGCGCCCTGCTGGTTCTTCTGCACGGCAAACTCTACTATCAGTACCGCGTTCTTACCCAGCAAGCCCACCAGCATCACCAAGCCCACCTGGGCGTAGATATCGTTAGATAGGCCCATTATTTTCAGCAGCATAAATGCGCCGAATACACCCGCAGGTAATGATAGGATAACCGATAGCGGGATAATAAAGCTCTCGTACTGGGCGGCCAATACAAAGTATACGAATACCAGTACCACCAGGAAGATATAGATAGCCTCGTTACCGCGGCCCACCTCATCTTTTGATAGCCCCAACCAGTCGATATCGTAACCGCGTGGCAGGGTTTTCTTGGCAACTTCCTGTATCACTTTAATGGCCTCGCCGCTGCTGTACCCTACCGCCGGCGAACCGTTAATGGCCGATGCAGTGTACATATTAAAGCGGGTTATCTCGTTCAAGCCTTGCTTCTTTTTAATTTTCATGAAGGCCGAATAAGGCACCATCTCGTCGCGGTTGTTTTTCACATAAAGTTTCAGCACATCCTCGGGTAAGGCACGGTACTCGGGCGACGATTGCACGTACACCTTAAAGAAGTTACCGAAACGGATGAAGCCCTGCTCGTAAGTACTACCTATCAGTATAGATAGGTTATCCATTGCGGTTTTAATAGATACGCCTTTTTGCATGGCTGCATTATTATCTACCTCCAATTCGTATTGCGGGTAGTTGGCCGCAAAGAAGGTGAACAAACCGGTAAGCTCTTTACGTTTACGTAGAGCGGCCATAAACTCGTCGTTCACTTTGCCGAAGCTTTCGTAATCACCGGAGTTGGTTTGGTCAAGCAAGCGCAGCGAGAAACCACCGGCCGCACCATAGCCCGGCACTGCGGGCGGTTCAAAAAACTCGATGGTAGCACCCGGTATTACTTTGGCTTCTTTCTCCAGTTCTTCTACTATCTCGCGGGCGTTATGCTTGCGCTCGCCCCAATCTTTTAAGTTGATCAGACAGGTACCAGCGTTAGAGCCGCGGCCTTCTGTTAATACCTCGTAACCTGCCAATGCCGATACCGACTGCACACCCTCAACATGCGAGGCTATCTTTTGCAGTTGGTGCGCAATATCATTGGTACGCTCGAGGGTAGAACCCGGAGGCGTTTGGATGATGGCGTATATCTGCCCCTGGTCTTCGTTAGGGATAAAGCCCGTTGGCAAGGTATCTGAAGTATACCAAATACCAACGCAAAATGCTATCAGCATACCAAAAGTAACCACGCGGCGGTTTACTATTATACGCAGAAAGCCCGCATAACGGCCGGTAAACCTATCAAACCAGGCATTGAAGGCATCAAGCCCGCGGTTCATGATGGTTTTCTTCCTTGGCTGGCCATGGGTATCTTTCAATATCATGGCGCACAATACCGGTGTAAGCGTTAGCGCCACAAAACCCGATATTACAATGGAGGTTGCCATGGTGATAGAAAACTGCCTGTAGAAGATACCTACCGGCCCCGTCATGAATGCAACCGGGATAAATACCGCCGTCATGAGGAAGGTGATGGCGATAATAGCGCCGCTTATCTCCTGCAATACTTCTTTGGTTGCCTTATAGGGCGATCGATGATCCTCGTGCATTTTGGCGTGCACGGCCTCTACCACCACAATGGCATTATCCACCACAATACCAATGGCCAGTACCAGGGCAAATAGCGTAATGAGGTTAATAGTTAAGCCGAACAGCTGCATAAAGAAGAATGCACCTATAAGCGAAACCGGCACCGCCAGCGTAGGTATCAGCGTTGAGCGCCAATCGCCCAGGAAGATGAACACCACAATAGCCACCAGTATAAAGGCTTCTACCAGTGTGTGTATTACCTTCTCCATCGATGCATCCAGGAAGCTGGAAACGTCGTAGCTGATCTGGTAATCCATCCCCGGCGCAAAAGAGCGGGCCTTTATCTCTTCCAGCTTCTCTTTCACCTCTTTAATTACATCGCTGGCGTTACTGCCGTATGTTTGTTTCAGGGTGATGGCCGCCGAAGGGTGCCCATCCATATTCGAATAAATATCGTAGAACTCGCTGCCCAGCTCCACATCGGCAATATCTTTCAGGTGCAGCAGCTGCCCGTCTTTATTAGCGCGGACTATGATGTTTTGGTACTGTTCAGCAGTGTTGTAGCGCCCCTGATAGGTAAGTACATACTCTAACGATTGCGAACGCTTACCCGTACTTTGCCCCAGCCTGCCCGGCGAACCGATGATGCTTTGGTCGCTCATGGCCTTCATCACCTCTTCGGTAGATACGTTGTAGGCGCGCATCCTGTCGGGCTTTAACCAAACACGCATAGCGTATTGGCGGCTACCCAAAATTTTGGCGCTACCCACACCCTTCAAACGGCTTAGCTCGGGTATGATGTTTACCCCGGCAAAGTTGTACAGGAAGTTCTCGTTGGCTTTAGGGTCGGTACTGTAAAGGTTCACATACATTAGCATGTTTGGCGAGGTATAGCTCACCACCAAACCTTCGCGCTGTACCAGTTCGGGCAGGCGATTGGTTACCTGTTCAATACGGTTCTTTACGTTTACCACCGCCTGGTTAGGGTCGGTACCCAGGTCGAATACGATCTGTATGGTGGCCTCGCCGGCGCTGGTTGCGTCAGATGTCATGTATTTCATGCCCGGCGCACCGTTGATGGCTTTCTCCATCGGTATCAAAACCGAGTTTACCAATACATCGGCACTGGCACCCGGGTAGGCTACGTTCACCACAACCATTGGCGGCGCAATGGATGGGAACTGCGAAACGGGCAGCGTCTCGATAGAGAGCACGCCCAGGAAAATGATGGTCAATGATAGCACAATAGCTAACACCGGCCTTTTCATAAACTTGTTAAACATTTTTGAAAATTTTGGTGTACAACTATTCTGCGTGCAATTTCAGTGTAGGCAGCACATCGTGCATATCTTTCACGTTGTAGGCTATCTTGTCGTTGTTTTTTACTTTACGCAAGCCTTCCAACAGTATTTTATCATTGGCGGTTAAGCCTTCGGTAACCTGGTACAGGTCGTTCATTTCGGCGCCAATGGTTACTTCGCGGGCCTCTACCCTATCGTCTTTGCCTACTACGTAAACGTATTTTTTCTCCAGCACCTCAAAGGTTGCCTTCTGCGGGATAAGCAACGCACCTTTAAGCGGCACTGTCATTTCCACGTTACCGGTCTCGCCAAAGCGTAATAAACCTTTAGGGTTAGGGAAAGTAGCGCGGAAAGGGATATTACCGGTTTCGTTATCAAAATCAGCTTCAATAGCTTCTACCTTACCGGGGTATTCAAATTTCTCGTGGTTGGCCATTATCAGGTTCACCTGGGTGGCCTCGGTTTGTTTTTTGGTTTTAAAATCAAGGTACTCGGCTTCGGGCACGTTGTAGTAAACCCACATCTCGCTGTTATCGGCAAGGGTGGTTAGCAAGTCGCCTTCGTCAACCAGGCTACCGGGGCGTACTTGCAGGCGGTCCATAATACCGTCGAAAGGTGCGCGTATCTCGGTAAACTGGTAGTGCACCTTCATCAGGTTTAGTTCGGCCTTAGCTTTGTTCAGCTTGGCTTTGGCCATAGCCAGTTCGTTAGGCGCTACAATGTTGCTGTCGCGGAGTTTTTTGGTGTTTTGGTATTCTATTTCTTCCAGGTCAACTTCGGCCTGTGCTTTTTGGGTTTCGGCGTTGTAAAGTGCAGGCATAATGCGGAAAAGCAATTGCCCTTTGTGTACGAACGCGCCCTCGTCTACATAACTTTTCTCTAAGTAGCCTTTTTCCTGTGCCCTTAGTTCGATGTGTTTAATAGAGCGCACCTGCCCTACGTATGATTTTGTAATGGTGGTGTCGGTTTGCAGGGGGCTGCTAACCAGCAACTTTTCCTCTGCTTCTTTTTCTTCCGACTTTTGCTTACAGCTGGTATAGCTCAACACGGCGCAAAGGCCCATCAATACCAATGATGATGTTTTCATGATAAGTTTCGATAATTAATTTGTGGATGTTTGGAGTTCGGGAGGAGGGCTGATACAGGCAATACTATCCCAGGGCCATTACAATGGCATCAAAAAAAGGATACTATTAAAAAAGAGAGCCGGCCTGCCATAGCAGGGCATGTATCAGCAAAAGCGCTTACAGGCGGAATACCCGGATAGCCAGGTAAATTTTGCTTACCGCAGCAACGGCGGTTAACTTACGGGGTAGTAAGTTATGGTTAACAATGTTTGAGAGGTTTGCAAAACTCCAGGCGTTTAAGAAAACATCTGCCGGATTGGTTTTTGCTATTTGTTTTTTGCTGCCGCCCGACCGTACATTCTCATCCTCGAACTCGGCTGCCGATAATTTGGACAGGCGGTTTTTTGAAGGAATGTGGGTAAACTTTGACGACGTGTTTAACCCTGTATATTCGGGTTTTACGTGCTCAGTAAAGAGCCCTCGTATGGCTAAATGAGCTTTTGAAAAGGCATGTGCACCCGTAAAATTGCTCCCGAAAAGGAACAACAGAAGAGCGGGTAAAAATATCCTAAATAACCATTTCATCAGCGGGGGCAAAATAGCAAAAAAATGGCTATTGTTAAATTATTTTAAACCATACAAACAAAACGATGCCGATTTTGTAATTTTTTATCAATAACGTTACAAAACACATTATAAAACTATCTTAATTTCAAAAACTTAGCTCAAAGCAGGTAGTTTTTTACGAGGCTTTCAATGGTTTCGCTTAGCAATTACAGCCGAAATACGTATTCCGCAAATATTTTCCAACAGAATGGTGTATTCGGGACACTAAACTACGTCGCAAAGAAGCAAATTTTATAGTATTGAACGCGGCACATCAGCTTCAATTGCTTTTAGTAACTTAGGTGCCCAACCTTATTAAAATGGAAGCAGTAATATTTTGCGGTATACAGGCAACCGGAAAAACCACCTTTTTTAAAGAGCGGTTTTTCAAAACCCACATCCGCATTTCAATGGACCAATTGAACACCCGAAACAAAGAGCAGCGTTTTATTGAAACCTGCATTGCAACTTCGCATCCTTTTGTTGTTGATAACACCAACCCCTCGCGCGAAGACCGTGCGAAATACATAGCCATCGCAAAAACAAATAAGTTTAAAGTTGTTGGCTACTACTTTCAGTCGAAACTCACTGACGCTTTAAGCCGCAATAGCCAACGCACAGGCAAAGAGAAAGTACCGGATGTTGGTATAATGGGCACTTATAAAAAGCTGAGCCTGCCCTCACACGATGAGGGTTTCGACGAACTTTATTACGTTACTACAGAAAACAATACTTTCACGATAAAAGAATGGGCAGATGAAATTTGATGACCTGGATGTTAAGATGAGGGTTTATGAAACCGCTCAGGACCGATGCGTAGTGCCCGGCATGTATATAGTCGCCCGTATTGATGGAAGGGGCTTTACCCGGCTCACTAAAGAGGTGCATCCATTCGAAGCCCCCTTTGATGAACGCTTTCGCGACCTGATGATATACACAGTAAAGCATTTGATGAACTGCGGCTTTAACGTCATATATGGCTATACCCAAAGCGATGAGATATCGCTGCTTTTTCATCCCAATGAAAACCTTTTTGGGCGAAAAACAAGAAAGTACATATCCGTATTGGCCGGCGAGGCCAGTGCTAAATTTTCAGCAGGATTGGGCGCTGTGGGTGCTTTTGACTGCCGCCTCTGTGAGCTACCTAACAAAAACCTGGTGGAGGATTATTTCCGCTGGCGTAATGAAGATGCGCACCGCAACGCCCTAAATGCGCATTGCTATTGGCGCCTAAGGCAGGATAACCATACAGTTGCACAGGCAACAAAAAAAATTGAGGGAGCAAGTATTGCAGCCAAAAACGAATTACTGTTTCAATACGGCATTAATTTTAACAACCTTCCAAACTGGCAGAAACGGGGCACGGGGCTATATTGGAAAACCGTAAAAAAGGAAGGATTTAATCCCAAAACTAAGGCGCATGTACTGGTTGATAAACGAGAGTTATATGTTGATATGGAACTGCCTATGCGCGATGAATACAGCAGCTTCATACAAAGCATATTAGTGCAATACGGGGACACGACTTTTTAAGCAACTTTTTACAATACCACGACTTGCATGTTGCAACATCTATTTATATTTGTACAACATTATCATTAAACGGTGTTGCGGAATGGCTTGCTTATTTTGCGGCATATAAAAACAACCGGAAGGACCGGTTAAAAGGTTTATGAAAAAGATAGGATTTTTATCGTTCGGGCATTGGGCCAACCACCCATCGTACAAGGCCCGTACCGCAAGCGACACCTTGCTGCAATCTATCGACCTTGCTGTAGCGGCCGAGGAGATAGGTGTAGATGGTGCTTATTTTCGCGTGCACCACTTTGCTGCACAGCTGGCATCGCCATTCCCTTTGCTATCAGCCATTGGCGCTAAAACCAGCAAGATAGAGATAGGCACCGGCGTTATAGACATGCGCTACGAAAACCCGCTATATATGATTGAAGATGCCGGCGCTGCCGACATTATTTCGGGCGGGCGATTGCAACTGGGTATCAGCCGCGGTTCGCCGGAGCAGGTGATAGATGGCTGGCGCTACTTTGGCTACGAACCTGCCGAAGGTGAAACCGACGCCGAAATGGGCCGCAACAAAGCTTTGCTATTTTTGGATAAACTGAAAGGTGAAGGCTTTGCACAGCCAAACCCCTACCCTATGTTCCCAAACCCGCCGGGCTTGCTAAGGCTGGAGCCACATGCAGAAGGCCTGCGCGAACGTATTTGGTGGGGGGCAGCTTCTAACGCTACTGCCGTTTGGGCAGCAGAGAACGGCATGAACCTGCAGAGCAGCACCCTGAAATTCGACGAAAGTGGTAAACCTTTCCATGTGCAACAAGCCGAGCAGATAAGGCTTTATAAAGAAGCCTGGAAAAAAGCCGGCCACACCCGCGAGCCAAGGGTATCGGTTAGCCGCTCGATATTTGCGCTGGTGAACGACCAGGACAAGTTTTACTTCGGCCAGGAAAATAGCCGTACCGACAAACGCGGCTACATTGAAGCTGACAAGCGCGCCATATTTGGCCGCAGTTACGCTGCCGAACCCGACCAGTTAATAAAAGAACTCGCCAACGATGAAGCCCTGCAGGAAGCAGACACTATATTGCTCACCATCCCCAATACTTTAGGGGTTGAATATAATGTGCATGTGCTCGATTCTATTTTGAAGCATGTGGCACCAGGCCTGGGCTGGAAGTAAACACCCTTCATCCAAAATAAAACGAACGCCTCGAAGACACCTTCGGGGCGTTTTTGTTGTATCCTCTTCAAATTGTACCACAGGCAGAATCCCGGAACGATAATAAGTGCCTTCGATAGCAATCACTGAAATTTTGTTAAAATACAGGGCAATTTTGTCCTAATTTTTAAACTATTATCAATATTTCAGGCAAAAAGTTGTAAAAACTATACACTAATTCCTCATATACAGCATTTCTATTTGCTGATCATAAAGCTCATTTAGCCCTCAAAAACCGAATCGCTTAATTATTTGATCAAAAAAAAGATAAAAAGGATTTTTTCAACCGTCCCGAAAAGCGCGCGCCCGATCCTGCATTTATACTGAGATGGTTGCGATCGTACGCGTACCAACGAAAAACGATTCGCTACGGTTTTCTACCATCCACTACTTTTAGTTATATGTCATTCGTTTTGGTTGTTCTTTTTTAACCATGAATTAAACCCCATGGCATGGTTGATGGTGCATACTCAGCACAAGGGAACGCTGAAAACCTTTAACAGAGTAAGCAACATTTAATATACAGAAACCATGAAAATGCAAGAATTGAACAATGCCGAATTACTGGAAGTAAATGGCGGGTCGATCTTTGGAGGTAATGATTCTTCATCAACAAGCAACAGCGGACTACTTGGAAACCTTGGAATAGGTAACCTATTATCATTCCAAACCGCAAGCCAGGACGGCGACGAAAGCAGTGCATCATCTTTATCTATCGGTAACGGTATCACTTCAAGCTTAGGCGGCATCTTCGGCCAAACTTCAAGCAGCTACTAAGCTGTTGCCGACTGATAGAATGGCGAAAGCTGTTCTGTAAAATTAAAAAGGGACTGCCGAAAACCTTTTAACAGAGTAGGCAAAATTTTAAATACAGAAACCATGAAAATGCAAGAATTGAACAACACCGAATTACTGGAAGTAAACGGTGGATCACTTTTTGGAGGTAATGATTCTACTTCATCAAGTAACAGTGGCTTATTAGGCAATTTAGGTATCGGTAACTTGTTATCGTTCCAAACAGCAAGCCAGGATGGCGACGAAAGCAGCGCCTCTGCCTTATCAATAGGCAACGGCATTACTTCGAGCCTGGGCGGCCTGTTCAGCAACAGTTCACAGCAGTCGTAATTTAAAATTGACACCAAAGCGCGGGCGCTAAACCGCCCGCGCTTTATTTAAAAACCTTCATGATAAAACACTACTAATCAATACAATTTCTAACCTATAAAAACAAACATCATGAGATCTCCACAGGAATTATCAAAAGAGGAGTTGGCAGCCGTTAACGGCGGTAGCGACAGTTCATCAGCATCAAACAGCGGCATACTGGGTAACATAGGCATTGGTAACCTTGCCTCGTTCAGCAGCAGCAGCCAGGATGGCGACGAAAGCAGTTCATCAAGCTTATCGGTAGGTAACGATATTACCGGCAGCCTTGGCGGCGCGTTGGATAAAGCTTTCAGCAGGTCGTAAGCCTAAAAGAACTTCAATAAAGGGACAAGCCGAAAACCCTTAACAGAGTAGGCACAATTATCTACCTATAAAAATAAACATCATGAAATCTCCACAAGAATTATCAAAAGAAGAGTTAGAACAAACTAACGGTGGTAGCGATAGCGCATCATCAACCAACAGCGGTTTATTAGGCAATATCGGCATAGGCAACCTGGCTTCAGGCGGCACTGCCAGCCAGGACGGCGATGAAGCCAGCGCTTCTCACTTCTCGTTAGGTAATGGTATTACCGGCGATCTGGGCGGCATCCTTAGCGGCAAATCGCAAAATTCATAAGTAAAGCCTGCAAAGGCGATACTAAACAAGCTACGAGGATGGGATTGCCATCTTCGTAGTTTTTTTACATATAAAAGCAAAACATTATGAAAGCTACAACCAAACACAAAAACCTGCGCCCGCTAAATGCAGCGGAGTTAATGGAAACTAATGGGGGCAGCAGCCAAACCGGCAGCGCGAGTATCAGCATGAGCAGTAGTGCAGATTCGTTACTGTCTATCCAGATGGAATGGCAACAAGGCGACCATTACCGCATGTATAAGGTGGAAGCCGGCAAAGATATCGACTTTAACCTGAGTGCATGGGGCAATGGTGTAAGCAGTAATTCATAGCTATCTACCGATAGCTTTAAAAAGGGATGGCAAAGCTATCCCTTCTTTGCGTAAGGCATTTCGGCCGGCACCGAAACAGTTTGAGTGTTTTTTGCTTTAATACTTACCGAGAACTAACCAATAATGGACGATAAAGAAAAAGTTTTCCCGGCGGAGTTTTTATCACTCACGGCCGAGTACCATTTCCGCAAATACGACCCCAAAACTAACATCATTTATAAACTGGTGCTGGGCTTTGTGTTGCTGGCTTTATTTTCCATTTTTTTCCTGAAGGTAAACATCAATGTAAAAAGCCTGGGCACTATAAAATCTACCACAGAGCATAATGAAATAAAAGCGCTGGTATCCGGCCGGATAGATACCATGCTGCTGAAAGAGAACATGCACGTAAAAAAAGGAGAGTTATTAGTAACCCTTAAAGATGCAGCCATTAGCCAGCAGGATGTGGCGGCACGCAGCCAGCAAACCGAATTTGAAGCACAGCTTGCTGACCTTGATACGCTGGCACAAGTGATAAAAACACAAAATTGGAATAAGAAGTTGCAGCTGAAGTCGGCTATGTATGGCCAACAGTATGTGTTGTTGCAGCAGCGTGCGCGCGATGCCAAAGCAACCCTCTCGGCCGCAGAGCGTAACGAAAACCGATACGCCTATCTGTACCGCACAAAAGCTATATCGGCAGCGGAGTACGATGCTAACCATCTTATTTATCAAAACGCCAAAAGCGCTTTGCAGCTGATATACGATGAGCAAAGTAGCAAATGGCAGGCAGAGCTAACCAACCTGAAAAGCCAGATGCGCAGTTTGCAATCCGAAGGGAAAACCATTGAGCAGGAAAAAGATTACTATACCCTGCGCGCCCCGGTAAGCGGCACTGTGCAAAATTTAAAAGGTGTGCAAGCGGGAAGCTTAATTGCGGCTAATGAGATCATAGCAGAAATATCGCCGGAAACAGGAATGATAGCGGAGGTGTATGTACTGCCCAAAGATATAGGGCTGATACGCCCGCACACAAAAGTGAATTTCCAGGTGGATGCTTTTAACTTTAACCAGTGGGGGCTGCTTACCGGCAAGGTGCTCACCGTATCCAACGATATTTTTACTGACAAGGGCCAGCAGCCTTATTTTAAAGTGCGCTGCCTATTAGATAAAAGCTACCTGCAACTGAAAAATGGCTACCGCGGCAATATTAAAAAGGGCATGACACTACAAGCCAACTTTTATGTTACCCGCCGCACGCTTTTTCAATTACTGTACGATAAAACCAGCGATTGGCTCAACCCGGGCCAACTCCCTAAAAAAGAAAACGAAACCGCACAATTATAGGCTATGGCAAAGTTTGAAAAGTTCCTGAAAAATGCCGATGCCTGGTACACCAGCTTAGTTAAACGGATAGAAGCATCTTCCATTTATAAAAAATGGGAAGCCGCTACCGCCGATAAACGCCTGAAGCAGCGAATACAGGTAAAGCAGCACGATATTATGGACTGCGGCGCAGCCTGCCTTGCATCCATCACTGCGTTCTACAACCTAAACATGCCTATTGCCCGCATCAGGCAAATGGCCTCTACCGATAAAAAGGGTACCAATTTACTGGGTTTGATAGAAGCATCGGGCCAAATGGGCTTTTCGGCTAAGGGCGTAAAAGGCGATTTTGATAACCTTTTTGAAATACCCACGCCTACCATAGCCCATGTGGTTTTGGGTAACCATTTGCAGCATTATGTAGTAATTTATAAAGTAACCGATAAATTTATTGAAGTGATGGACCCCGGCGACGGGTATTTGCACGAGGTGCCTCACGATGAGTTTAAAAAAATATGGACGGGCGTATTATTGCTGCTGGCCCCTACCGAAAAATTTATTACCGGCGATAAAAAGGTATCGGTAGAAAAACGTTTTTGGCAGTTGCTGAAGCCCCACAAGTCCATGCTGTTGCAGGTGCTTTTGGGTGCTGTTGTTTACACGGTGCTCGGGCTTTCTACCTCCATCTTCCTGCAAAAAATAGTTGATAACGTATTGCCCGAGGATAACCGCAACCTGCTTAACCTGATGGGTGTGGTTATGGTGGTGATCATCTTCCTGCAGGTGTTCATCAACCATGCGCGAACGCTTATCACCTTAAAAACCGGCCAGCAGATAGATGCGCGGCTGATACTGGGTTATTACAAACACCTGCTTCGGCTGCCGCAAAGCTTTTTCGACAGCATGCGCGTGGGCGAGATCATCTCCAGGATAAACGATGCCGTGAAGATCCGCTCGTTCATTAATGAAGTGCTGGTGATGTTCGCCGTGAATGTATTCATCCTCATCTTCTCTTTCGCGCTAATGTTTACCTATTACTGGAAACTGGCGCTGATTATGCTGCTGATAGTGCCCTTGTTCGCGTTGATATATAAATTATCGGATACCCTTAACCGCACTACTCAGCGTAAACTGATGGAGAACGCAGCAGACCTGCAAACGCAACTGGTAGAATCGGTAAATGCCATCCCTACCATCAAACGTTTCGGGCTGGAAGACTTTGCAAATTTTAAAACCGAAACACGGTTTATCAATATGCTTAAAACGGTATTCACATCGGCGACTAATTCGCTTTGGGTGGGTAACTTCAGCAGTTTTGTTTCTACATTTTTTACGGTAGTGCTGCTTTGGGCGGGTTCGGCGTTTGTGCTGGATAAAATTATTACCCCCGGCGAATTGCTATCGTTCTATTCCATCATTGGTTACTTTATGGGCCCTGTTGCCGGGCTTATCGGCATGAACAAAACTTTGCAGGATGCCCGCATTGCTGCCGATAGGTTGTTCGAGATAATGGACATGGAGCAGGAACCCGCCGAAAACCGTGCCGATCTTACGCCGGATATGGTGGGCAATATCCAATTTAAAAATGTACACTTCAGGTATGGCACCCGCAACCAGGTATTCGAGGGATTAGATCTTGCCATCCCGAAGGGGCAAATTACTGCTATTGTTGGCGAAAGCGGCTCGGGGAAAACTACGTTATTATCGTTGATGCAGAATATTTATGAGCTGCAGTCGGGCTCTATCATGATAGGCGATTACGATATTAAATACATCACCAACGAAAGCCTGCGCCGCATGGTGGCTGTAGTACCGCAGGATGTGCACCTGTTTGCCGGCAACGTTACCGAAAACATAGCCGTTGGCGATCTGGAACCTGACATTAAGCGGGTGATGCACATTTGCCAGCAGCTGGAAATAACCGATTTTATAGAGCGGTTGCCAAATGGTTTCAACACCTTTTTGGGCGAGAATGGCACCAATCTTTCCGGCGGACAGCGCCAGCGCCTTGCCATAGCCCGCGCCCTGTACCGCGACCCGGAGATACTGATATTGGACGAAGCTACTTCGTCCTTAGATTCAGAATCGGAATCGCATGTGCAAAACGCTATTAATTTGCTCCGTGAAAGAGAGAAAACCATTATAGTGATTGCCCACCGCCTAAGCACTATTATGAATGCTGATAAAATTGTGGTGCTGCAAACCGGTAAACTGGTGGAAGAAGGGGACCATAACACGCTGATGAAAGCTAAAGGCCAGTATCACAAAATGTGGCAAAAGCAGTTCCCGTCGGAAGAAACCATTATCGGCCGCAGCATCAAAGCTAAAACCCCACCACCAGAAACGGTGCTTACCGAAAGCAAACCCAAGGCACGAGCCGTAAAAATTAAAGAATAACGAAACAGCCGCTTAGTAAGAGCGGCTGTTTCGTTAGGAAGATAATTTATTATGTTTCATTACTCGAAACTGATCTTATTACCTAAGTAATAATCTATCAGTTTGCTTTTCAGTATCAGGTCATATTTGGTTTGGATGAGTGCGAACTCGGCTACATTACGGTCGGTTTCTGCTATATTGATATCCAGGCTGTTTACCAGCCCTACCGAATACCGGTCTCTTATCACCCTGAAAGCATCCACCGCCGATTTAAAGGTTACCTGTGCGGCAGAATATTTCTTTTGCGTAGCGTGCACATCCCACACGGCCTCGGCAATGGTTTTATTCAAATTATTTTTAGTGAGTTCTTCGTTGGCCAAAGCATTCTGGTAATCGAGCTTGGCCTTCCGTACATTGATATTGGTGCGATTGCCGTTAGAGATGGGGATGTATAGCGAGAGGCCTACTATCTGGTTAAAGTTATTGCTCAACTGGTCGGCGAAGGGGATAGCTTGGGTTTGATATACCGGGGCCACTACCGTTGCGTTGGTGTTAGAAACTACACCTATAGGCACCGTACCGGTAACCTGCGTAGCTACCAACGTGCTTTGGTTGCTGGAATAACTGGTGCTAAGCCCCGCACCGAACGACAGCGTTGGCGACCTCCTGCCCTGCGCCACCATTACGCCTTTCTCGTAAGCCATGCGCCTGTTTACCGCTATCAAAATATCGGGGTTGGTTTGCAGCGCGCGCTCATATACCTGGGGCACTGTGTTGGCGGTATTTAGTTTATCGAGTTCGCTCTTGGGCGGGTCTATCAACACAAAGGGTGTGTTATCGCTGCGTTCCATAAAATGGGCAAGCGTGAGGTAGGCGCGCTCCAATTCATTTTGCGCATTGGTTTGGTTAGCCTCCGCGTTAGCCACCTGCGATTTGGCTTGCGACAGATCGGCCAATGTTTTTTGCCCTACCTTGAAAAACTTTTGCTGCCGCTCCAATTCTTCTTTGGCAATGGCCAGCTGCTGCTTAGATGCCGTAAGCAAATCGCGATTGGTTAAAGCACGCAGGTAGGTGTAAAGCACGGCGAGCGTAAGGTCGTTCTTCACCTTTGCTACGTTACTCTTATTGGCCTCTAACAGGTATTTGTTTTGCTTCACCTCGTTCATTTTGGCAAAACCCTGGAATAAGGTAACATCGGCAAACAAGTTGCCCTGTGCTACGGTGGCGCGTGTGCCTGCATACTGGTAAGTTGTTGGGTCTACCGCCCGCCCAAACAAACGGTAGGTAGCCACGCTACCATTTAATGTTGGCAATTGGGCCCCCTTGGCAAGTTTTAAATTCTCGTCGGAAATGGACTGGTTAAATTGTGCCTGCCGCACTTCAATGTTTCGGGAAAGTGCGCTATCGATAGCCTGTGCAAGCGAGATTTTAGTTTGCCCATAACTGAGCATATTTGTTGCGAAGCATAAAGCTAATGCCCCGGATATTTTTTTAGTAAAGTTAATTGGCATGAGGTAAATAATATCAATACCAACAAGCGGATGATGCCTGTTTGTTTTACCTGCAGCCATTACTTCTTAGCCATTGTGGTTGTGAAGAAAAGGAAGCTTAAAAGTGCCTGGGGTATATGTACTCTCATCAACTAAAACACCACCTGCGCAACACAATTAAACCGCAAAAACATTTACTTTAGCCGTATGGTAGTATTTGTAAAGCACCTATGCGTTTAGGCAAGTTAGTTTATCAGCTTTTTTTTAAGCCGACGGCCAATATCAGGTACAATATTTCTCATTTCGGGCTAAAGGGTTATCTTAAAATGCAGATGGGCGAACGGGCCATGAAAAGGCATGCCGCCACCCTGACGCCCATTACATTAACAAGCGATATTTTGCTGGAGGTAAGCTACCTCACCGGCGAAAAATACTGGCATCAAACTATCTTCTGTGCTTACTCTTTAGCCAAACAATTACATGGCAGGGTTGCTATCAATGTATTTTCGGATGGCACATTGTCGCAACAGCACATTAACCTGTTAAAACGGGCGCTTGTTAATATTAACATAGTTAGCCCCGAATATATTAAACAGCAATTAGAGGAGCTGCTGCCTCCATCAAAGTTCCCGGCGCTACGGGCCTTGCGCGACAATAACCCCATGGTACGAAAGCTGGTTGATGTGCGCCTTAACAACCGCTACCTGGTGCAATTGGATAGCGACATGCTGTTTTTTGCCCCGCCTAAAGAACTGGTAGATTCCTACAATACCAAAACCTACTACTATATGCAGGATACCATTCCCTCTTTTTACGCTATGCCGGGGGAAAGAATAAGGGAAGGCTTGGGTATAGCACTGCAAGAAAAAATAAATGCCGGTATACTGGCTTTCAACTCTGCAGAAATAGATTGGCATTTTTTAGAACGCGCCTGCCAATTCTTAATAGATAACACCGAGGCAATACACGCCCCGTCTTTCGAACAAACCCTTAACGCCATTATCATCTGCCAACTAAACGGGCAGGCACTCAACCTCAATTACCGCATTTTTTACGCCAATGTAGACGACTACACCATCGCCACCGACGTAGTAAGGCACTACATCTTTAAAGCCAAATTGGAGTATTTGCAGTGGGAGTGGAAAAAGGTGCTGGCGTAAATACCCCCTCGACAAAAAAGCCGAAGAACATTGCTGCTCCCCGGCATTTAACCAACTTTATGAACTTTTATAATATTACTCGGTCTTCCGTAGTTTAATGCTGCGGAATTGCAGATAGGTGTATAATTCGAGGTGTACTACCCAACCTACCGATACCGTGGTGGTTTCGGTAAGCGTAAAGCTGATGGTATGGTTACCACCGGTATTACCCTGATCGCCACGGAAGATGGCCAGCGCGCCGTCGAGGTTATTAATATCGGGGAGTGTACTACCTTTTGCTACTAACTCGTTAGCTTTAAAGGTACCGCCGTTATAACCTGTTTCGTACTCTACCTCGTACTTACCGGCAGGCAAGTCGAAGGTCTGCCATACTTTACCATTATCAAGTACCGCTGCCCCCCAATCTTTCGATTCCATGTGTACTACGCCACCATCATCAGTAGAGAAGCCGCCGCCGGTGTTGCCATTTTGGTTTACTACGGCATCGTTATACAACCAATCGCGCAGTAGACCCCACTTTCCGGTGCCACTATCCTTGCGATAAATTGGGCGGCCGGCATTCTTAATAAAAAGGATGGTGATATCGCCTATTAATTTCACCGTTGGGTATGTAGCCTTAGTTAATGTATTAAACTGGTCGGCAGCATTGCGTGTAGGCTTGTACGCCGATTGGTACTTTACTTCGGTACCAAACTTAAAATCGGGCAGGTTGGCCGTATTTGATGCAGCCGGCAACACCACGGTTTTAGCTCCGCTTGCATTGGTGGTGTACTCAATAGTGGTTGATACGTTGCCCGAGTCGGGTTTCACAAAATTCAGGTCGACCGAACCATCAGCCTTCAGCGTATAGGGGTGCGCAAGATCATAGCCTCGGTTAAGCAGGGTTGATTGGTATACTGGTCCGTATACACGCACATTGTTTAGTTCCTGCCCTACCGATGTGCCGCCGCTATTATCATGCGCAACCATCCGGAAGCCATAAACATACTCTTTGAGGTTAGGGATAGATACCACCATAGAATCTGCCGGGCTGTGGCTGGTAGCCTCAACAGTAAGCGAATCTTTGCCATTGTTCCAGGCTATCACATAGTTTTTTATACTGGGGTCGGGGCTGGGGTGCCATACCAGCACGGCCCGCAAATTACCGGCGCGGTACCCAAACCCACCTGCCAGCCCGGGGTAAGTTATCTCATGCCCGTCTAAAAAAGTTTTGTAATCATCATTATACTTTCGGCAGCCGGCCACGGCTGCAAACAGCATTAAGAAAACGATCACACGGAAAATATTTTTCATTTCTTAAGAATTTAATGAGTTAAACCTTACTGTGTAGGATCGCCAAACAGTGTAATTTCTTTTGCGTTGATATAATCGAGCCCGCCCCAGGTGCGTGTACACTGAAAACGGATGAATTTCACTTTAGGGGCGGTATTAGGCATCTTGAAATCTACCCCCGCGGCACCATAAGCAATATCGGCGGCATTGGCCTGCCCTGCCGGCAAACCCGATGGCGGCTGCGGGTACACAAAGTTGCCCATGTTTACCCAGTCGCCCAGTACGGTACCCACAGGCGTAACAGTAGCCGGCCATGCCGTATAATCTGCCGGGGCATCTTTGGTAGATCCCCACATGGTAAACTGCTGAGTATTTTGGTAACCATAAATTTCGGGTAGCCTGTTGTACAGGCGCACACGGCTTATTTTAGCACTAACACCCATCCCAAAGGTCCCTATTTTTAGTGGATTGCTTAAGGTATGCCATCCGGGGTCGCCAAGGTTATCGTCGAAGAAATACCTAAACTCCCAGCCATAGCCTATAGGGCTATCGGTACCTAAACGGTAGGTGAAGAATTTCTTTTTATCCAGCGCCACCTCAAATAGCGGCGTTAAGGTTTTGAAAATCGTGTCTGATACGTTACCGAACCTGTCTGTAATAAACACACCAAACTTCCTGGGCGTTGCCGGGAAACCTAACGATGATACATTCACCGTATCGCCGGTTAAGTAGGTTGGCTCCTGCTCATCGTACTTACCGGTAGCCTCGTTAAAATTTATCACATGCACGGCCACAGGTACCTTATTGGGGTTAAAGCCAAAGAAATTGGCGCCACCAAAATCGGGCGTAATAGCCAGGTTGTTATTTATCAGCAGGTAATTTGGTGTGGCCGGGTTTACCTTCACCGTCACCGGGTCTGATTTTACGTTGGCGCGGCTTACGGCATACAGCGTTACCTCATATTCCTTGGCCCTTGCAAAACCATCTACCACAATGGTATCGGTATAATAGCTTGCCTTGGTTTCGCGGCTGCGGCTATCGTTAATGTTGTATTGTGCCAAAACGTACAACAAATTTTTGTCGTTAGGCAGGGTATAAGTAAGGCGTGCCGAGCCGTTCAGGTTCTCTACCTTCACGTTAGTTACCGGGCCGGGCTTGGTTTTGTCGGTCGATACGATCTGAATGTTCGATTCGGCCTTTTTACATGCTGATACCACCAGCATGCTTACCAATACCGCTGCAAGCATAAAGCATGCAAGGTATCTGCGTTTATATATCTTCTTCATCATTTGTATTTTAAAATTAGTGATTGCCAAACACGTTCATATATCCTACCAATACGGGTTTTGCGTAAGATTTTCGTTGATGATGATATCCTGTGTAGATATCGGGAACAAATAATCCTTTACACCAAAAACAGGTATCAGCACCGTATTGGGGCGATAGTATGCGGCCGAGTTACCCTCGTTTATATTCCAGCCCTGTAACGGTTTGCTCAATACTTCCTGCAGCTCTTTCCAGCGGCGCAGGTCCCAACCTATCTGGCCTTCAAAGGCAAGCTCTATACGGCGCTCCTGGTGAATGATCTGGCGCAAGCCATCTTTACTTGCCGGCTTGTTAGGATTGGTAGAATAGCTTGCCCAGGCAGACTGCACGCCGGGTAGCCCTGCCCTTGTTCTCACTAAGTCGATATAGCGGTATACCTCACCCGATGGGCCCTCGGCCTCGTTAAGGCATTCGGCGTATAGCAGATATAAGCCAGAAAGGCGGATAATAGGCAACTGGTAGTTATTCACATCAAAGGTTTGATCCATCACGGTTAGGTAGTTAGCCAGTTTTTTGGGCCAAATGCCTGTGATATTGGTAGAGTTAAAGCTTTTAGGCCCGGCTGTAGCAAAAATACCTTTGGCTTGCACATAAAGCGCATCAGACTCGTTAACCTTGCCATTGCCGAACCAAATACCACCGTCGAAACCGAAGCTGGCGTAAAACCTTGCCTCGCGATCGAAGTTGCCCTGGGCGGTTTCGTAACCTTGTTTAATGTAATGCTTATTGGCATCGTCGCCGGCCTTTGGTGTAAAGCGGCCGTTATAATCAAAGGTTTTATCCTCGTTAATAGGCACGCCCTGCTTAGTATAAAACAGTTCAGTTTCTGATATAGGCACCGCCCAGTTAGATGGATAAGTATTGGCCATGCCCACAGCAGCACTGGTTAGTTTGGGTATAACAAAGCCCTGGTAGTTAAAGCCGTAATTAAGTGCCCATATCAGCTCGGGGTTTTGCTCCCAACGGCCTGTAACCGCGCTTTGCAGGGTAAGTACTTTTTTCATCTCATCTGATGCAGTGCTTACGCCGGTAATTGGCGGGGTGTTATTCAGGTGCAGCCCGCGCGCTTCGCATTCGGTAATGGCGGCTTTTGCGGCATCGGCAGCAGCCTTCCATTTGGTGGCATCGTAAGTTGCCGAAAACAGGGCTTTACCGCTTTTATCTGTAATACCGGCATAATCGGGGTTGCCATTGAATAGCGGACTGGCAGCAGTAGCTAAAACCTCCGCTTTAACCGACATAGCAATGAATTTGGTGATACGTCCGAACTCCTTGGTTTGGTTTTCGATAGTCTCGGGCAGATCGGGAATTGCCTGATCTAATTGCGATACCACGTAAGCAAAAGATTCGTCGGTTGAAGCGCGCTTGCGTTTCAGCGAATCGGTAGGTGCGTCTATCGGGAAGCTTTTATCGATGATGATAACCGGCCCGTACATCCTGATGAGGTAGTAGTGGTAAAAGGCCTTCAGGAATTTCACCTCGGCTATCCAGCGTTTTTTTTCAGGTTCGGTAAGGTCAATAGGTTTATCAATATTCTCCAGCATGGTGTTGCAGCGGCGCAAACCCTGGAAAATATTTACGTTACCAACACCACCGCCCCAGTAGTTCAACACCGGCGCACCGGTACTTTGCACACCCCTGATGAGGTTGAAGCCGCTTTGATCGAAAAAGTTGGCGGTAAGGTTATTGGGGTAAATTACTTCGGCCGAGGTAACAAAGCCGGCGTTGTAAATTACGTTGTTCAGTTGCTGCATGGTGGAGTAGCAGCTAAACAGGTAACTCTCTGCCTCGTTACGGTTGCGGAAGGCATACTCCAGCGTACCCACATTATCGGGGGCAACGTCGAGGTATTTTTTGCACGACACGCCTGTCATACAAAAAACCGCCAGCAGGATATATTTATAGTAAGATCTCATGTCTTCTCTGTTTTAGGGTTATAAATTCACGTTTAAGCCAACGTTAAACACTTTTTGTATGGGGTAGGCAAAACCGTTGCCGCCTTGCTCAGGGTCCCACATTTTGAAGGGGCTCCAGGTAACCAAATTCAACCCATTGAAATAAATACGCAGGTTGGTAAGCCTAAGCGATTTGGTAAGGTTTTTTGGCAGTGTGTAACCTATCTCCAACGATTTTAGCCTGATAAAGCTGGCATCGCGCAGCCACCAGGTGCTGGGTTGCAAGTTGTTTTCGATACCTGCTCTTGTTACGCCCAGCCTTGGGTAAGCGGCATACAGGTCCTGGTTCTCTTCGCTCCAGTGGCTATCGGCAAACTCGCGCAATACCTGCGTATTACCATAAACGTAAGCATCGGGGCTTGGGATGAACGGGCTAACGCGTGTAGGGTCAACAAAGAAAGATACCCTTGCCTGCCCCTGGAAGAAGGCCGAAAGATCAAACCCTTTGTAGCCTGTTGAGAAACCGAAACCATAAACGATCTCGGGCGTTTGCGGGTAGCCCATAAAGGTAAGGTCGAGGTTATCAATTTTGCCGTCGCCGTTCAGGTCACGGTATTTGATGTCGCCACCTTTAGGGGGAATGCCTGTACCGCTGAATATTTGCGATGGTGAGTTGCGGGCCTCCTGGTCGTCAACAAACAAACGTTCGGCAACATAACCGTAACCGCGGCTTATGGGCTGGCCAATAAAGTGCCTCCATTGTTCTTTGTAATTAGGCTCCTCTATATAAGTGTACTTGTTGGTAGAGTAAGTAAAGTTACCCCTGAAAGATGCCCATAAACCATTGCTGAAACTTTGTTTATAATCGGCAGACATATCCAAACCTTTAGAATCAACCACACCCAGGTTAGAACTGATGGCCGATTCGAAACCCTCGCTTGAAGGCACCAAACGCTGGCGAAGGATATCGTAACGGTGGTTTTTGTATACCTCGGCAATTACGTTCAAGTTCTTCAGCACGGTAAACTCAACCGCTAAGTTGGTTTGCCTCGATGTTTCCCAGGTGATGTTGTTATTCTCGTAACTGTTAATGAAGACACCTTTACGCTCATAAGAGTTATTGAAACCAAACTGTGCATAGTTAGGGCCGTTAATAAAGTTCACATCCGATAGGTAGAAGAACCTTTGCTGGCCAATAGCATCGTTACCCACCAAACCGTGGCTGGCTCGGATCTTTAAACGCTGAATGATATCGGGGTTCCAGAAGCTCTCGTTTGATACTACCCACGATGCACCAATAGTTGGGAAGAAACCATAGCGGTGCGCAGCATTAAAACGCTCGGAACCATTATAACCAAAGTTACCTTCTAAAAAGTACTTGCTTTTGTAGCTGTAAGTTAAGCGGCCGGCCAAACCAAGGTTACGGAACGGCAGCGAGTACTGCAATGTGGTAGTATTGGTTTTAGGGTCTTTTTGGCTCGAATAAACCGTTTGCTGCACAGTACCAATTAAGGTAGCGCTGATGTTATGGTTACCAAATGCCTTATTATAATCCATTGCACTTTGCAGATACAAAAAGGTATCAGCATTAGGCTCGTTCTTGGAGTATGAAAGGTACTCCTGCGCTACATTGTAACCTGTTGGCTGGGGGTTAAGCCAGGTAAGGGTGTATTGGTCGGTAACCTTGTCATACGAGCCAATGTTGTAATAGAAAGGGCTGTACGCCAATTGCGAATCGAAATACGAGTGCCTGTTGGTGTTGAACAACGTGCGGAACTTTAAACCATCGGTAACAAAATTCAAATTTTGGTTCAGCTCCAATTGTGCCGACATACGCGATTCGGAAAAGTTTTTGTGCCCGCGTAAAAGTGCTGCGTATGGGTTGTTATATAATATGCTGTTGCTGCTGGTACCATCTGCCTGGCCTATATTACCAAACAGGATGTGCTGGGCATTGGCGTTTGCCGCATCGGCAGGGTAATAAGCCGGGAACAGCACAGGGCTGGTGTGGATGGCTATGTTATACAAGTCGGAAGCAAAAGAACCATCGGTGGTGATAGGGCCACTATACTCGTTAAACGTGCCCGATAGCCTTACAATAACCTCGGTAGTTTTGGTTAGGCTAAGGTTTACGTTAGAGCGTAGCTGGTAGTTTTTAAACTTTACGTTGTTATCGTTATTGTTACGCACATCAGTTTTCAGCACGCCGTTATCCTGGTTATAAGTACCGGTAATGTAGTAGCGCGCTAAACCGGTACCGCCGCTTACGCTAAGGTTATTGCGCTGCGTTGTTGCACGTTTTTTAAAGAGCATGCCCAGCCAATCTACCGCAGGGTAAACATAAGGGTTAGCGCCCGGGCCACCGTTAATAGTATTCTGCGTATTTACAATTTTGCTTTGGGGGAAAGGTAAGGGCAGTGTAGGGTCGCGGGTGAGCGAGGCCTCGTTATACAAATTCATGTACTCGATGGGGCCAACTATCTCAGGTGTTTGTGTAGCCTGCGATGAGGAGTACTCCGAACGGAAGTTGATCTTAGCCGGGCCTTCTTTACCCTCTTTGGTGCTTACCAATATTACACCGTTTGCACCACGTGCGCCGTATAATGCAGTTGCACTGGCATCTTTTAATATGGTAAAGCTGGCAATATCATCAACCTGCAGGCGCGCCAGGTCTGATGTGGTTAGCTCTACGTTATCTATCAAAATAAGCGGATCTTGCTTGTAGCCGAAGGTGGTTACGCCACGCACAAAAAACGAAGCGTTATCCTGCCCGGGCTGGCCGCTGCGCTGATAGGCTACTATACCTGCCGCCTGCCCCGCCAATGCAGCAGTTAAGTTACTGGCGGGTATCTTCAGTTCGCTGGGTTTTATGCTGGTTACCGAACCAACTATGGCTTCCTTGCGCTCCTTTTTACCAAAGGCGGTTACTACTACCTCATCTATCTGCCCCTTGGTTTCAGACAGGCTCACGTTAAAAGTTTTGTTGGTAGGCGATACCACAAAGGTTTGCGGTTTAAAACCCACGAAAGAGATCCGCAGGCTGGCGCCGTCTTCCACATCCAAAATAAAGCGGCCGTTGGCATCGGTAAGCGTGCCTACTTTGCTATTATTTACAACGCCTACAGTAACACCGGGCAGGCTAACGCCGGTAGTATCGGTTACCTTACCGGTTACGGTAATTTTTGCCGTTTGGGCAAAGGCGGCACCGCAAAACAGTGTAAGCGCCAAAAGCATTAAACAACGCCGTATGTACGCTGTTGCCGGCCTTTTATGCCCTGTTGATGGTATTTTACTTATTGTATAAGATAGGTTCATAAAATTTTGCTCATAAATTCTTTTTTAATCAATTGGGTTTAAATCGGTCTTTTGCTTCGCGCACAAGGTTTGCGGGGACATGCTTTGTAAACATCACATCGGGCAATAAAAAGCCCTTACGCGGCAAAACCACGTTGTGTAAACGATATAAATTTCAGCTTTGTGAGGCCCGCCCGCATGGGTTATAAATCCATTGGTTGTGCGTACGCCGGGCCTTTCCCCTCAAGGTTGTTGAGTCGAAATTTTTACATAATAAATTGGTTTAGTGAATAATTGGTTTTGTAAATGTATAACACCGGGGGCTTTTAAAAAATGGATTAATTTTCAAAATAGATAGACAATATTCTGATTTTCTATTTTCTTTCGGCAAATTATCCATTATTCTGCACCGGCATGTTTCATGGCTGCGGACCAAAAACATTTACCACAATTGCCTTCTACGGATACACCCGGGCAATGTTCAGTGGCGTGGACGGCAACGCAAAAATTGTTAGTGAAAACCATAAATTACCGATCGGAAAAAGCTTACAATTTCACGGTAGCAGCTGATGATTTAGCTATCAACTTATTATTTTAAGTGTCCGCAATTCTGAATAATGGGGTGTTTCAGCCTAACCAAAAGTTCTTAGAGCAAAGCTGTATTTGGCGATCCGTTCCCGGCTTATCGGGAGTTGAGTTGACGGAGTTGCAGGTGAAAGTATACGCCTAAAAGCGGGTGTGTAAGTTTACTTTCAGGCCCGCAGGCTGATAGACAATATTACGAACATTTCAATTTTTGAAACGAAGCCTTACCAATGCCATAATTATCTGCAAAAATGATGTAGATAAGCGAGCAAAAAACACATGAGGTGGATTAGGCCATCAAGCCGAATTTATAAACGATGGTGTGATTATATTCCTCGCCCGGGCGAAGCGTAGTTGAAGGAAAATGCGCATGGTTAGGGCTATCGGGATAATACTGGCATTCTATGGCCACGCCGTCAAAAGGTTGGTAAGGCTGTGCAAAGTTGCCGTCGGTAAGGCTGTGGAGGTGATCGCCCGTGTACACCATGGCCGCTGGGTAGGTGGTTTGTATTTGCAGGCTCCTGGCCGATAAATTTTCCGATAATTCAGCAGCAAGTTTTAAATCCCGGGTTTTGTTATTCAACACATAGCAATAGTTCAATCCCTCCTGCTCACCTCCCCTGTTTAGTATTTTGCTGCGCAGCGTATCGCCATTCAAACTGCGTTTGCCTACAGGTTTCAATAGCCCGCTGGGGATGTAAGCGTTATCCACATCAAGCAAAGTATCGGCATAAACTTTAAGCTTGTGCTCAAAAATACCATCCGCTTTTCCCGACAGGTTGAAATAGGCATGGTTGGTAAAATTAGCAATGGTTGGCTTATCGGTTATTGCTTTAAAGTCGATAATAAGTTCGTTCGCTTCGGTAAAACTATAAGCCACCGTTAAGGTAAGGTTGCCCGGAAAACCGCCATCGCCATCGGGGCTTTGCAGGGTAAACGAAACACTGTCTTCACCAACTTCGAAACTAAATACGCGGGTGTTGAAGGCATTGAAGCCGCCATGATTGGTGTTAAGGCTATCATTAGCCTGTAAATGGTAGGTTTCGCCGTCCAGGCTAAACTTGGCGCCGCCAATGCGGTTGGCAAAACGGCCTACGGTTGAGCCTAAATAACAGGCATCATTCAGGTATGCCTCCAAAGAATTATAACCCAAAACCACGTTCTGTAAATGGCCATCCTTATCAGGCACCACGGCCGAAACCAGCGTAGCGCCATAGTTGGTCAGCTCAGCATAAGCACCCGTGCTATTGCTTAGCCGAAACAGGAAAACCGGGCTGCCGGCAACTTCGCCCCATTTTTGGAACGTGATGGCGGCGGGGCTTTTTATCATGGAAGTGTTTGTTATAAAGTCCAATTTAGGTTTTAATATTTAGGTTGGCAAATGGTGTGGACAGTCCTGTTTTTTAGGCGGCTCCTATGGAGCCTTCTGTATGTTTTGTTGTTTTCTATAAACACGATACCCCGCTGGGGTGTCAATACACGCAAATCGACGTACCGTTAGGTGTATCGTGTTTAGTTATTTATTTCACCTCCGTTACCTGTATAACTGCGCTGGTTTTACCTGTATTAATGCCCGGGTCGAAACCTGCCGTCATCAGGAAATCGCCCGAATAGGCTTTCGAGCCATCGATGGATGATGAAGTACCGGGATAAAGGTTCACTTCCTTCAGGCTGTACCGTTTTGCGGCATCTAAGCCTTTCAGCTTTATAGGTAAGCGGTTGCCCTGCCCGTAGCGGTTATTTACGAGGTAGTTGAATATCACGCCCGAGGTTTTGGTGGTATCTACATACATAACCGCGGCAACGCTTTCGGTAACCGGATCCGACAGGCGGTATTGATCGCCCTGGAAAATTATAGGTTTTAGCCTGTCGTAGGCTTTCACGGCATCTTTGGCAAAAGTTAGGTCGTTCGCCGATAGTTTGCTGATCACGATATCGAAGCCTAAGCGCCCCATCATGGCCACATCTACCCTGAATTTCAGCGGCTGCTTACCCCAATCGGTAACGTGGTTGGCGGTTGCCATAGCAGGATAGAAATACGAGTACTCCCATTGCATAAAAATGCGTTCGAGCGGGTCGGTATTGTCGCTGGGCCAAAATTCGGTGAAAGCTTGTAGCGCGCCATAATCCACCCGGCCACCACCGCCACTGCAAAGCATCATGGGTACGGTTGGGTATTTATCGCGGATGCGTTTTAATACTTGGTACAATCCCCGCACATAATCCACATAAAATTGCGACTGGCTCTTTTTGAGGTATGCCGAGTAAGCATTGTAGATGACTGCGTTGCAATCCCACTTGATGTAAGCCAGGTCGGGGCTTTTGATGAACAGCGAATCCACCACGCCGAACACAAAATCCTGCACCTTTGGGTTCGCCAGATCGAGCACCAATTGGTTACGGAAATAATATTCGGGGCGACCGGCTTGTTTTACTACCCAATCAGGATGTTTACTGTAAAGCCCGCTTTTGGGGTTCACCATTTCAGGCTCTATCCAAATGCCGAATTTTACGCCGGTATTAGTGGACTCCTTTACTAAAGAGCCTAAACCGTTAGGGAGTTTCTTCCTATTTTCCTGCCAGTCGCCCAAGCCGGCATGGTCATCATCGCGGGGGAATTTATTAGCGAACCAGCCATCGTCCAGCAAAAACATATCTACGCCCAGCGCCTTGGTATCTTTTAAAAGCCCTTTCAGCTTGCTTTCATTAAAATCGAAACCGGTAGCCTCCCAGTTGTTCAGAAGGGTAAGGCGCGTGCCTTTGCCATCGGCCAGTTTATATTCACGTGCCCAGCGCTGTAATTTGCGGCTTGCATCGCCCTTGCCTTTATCCGAAATGGTGTACAAAAATGGCGGGGTATTCAATTCGTCGCCGGCTTTAAGCACATATGGCGAGGCGTAGTTATTGATACCGGCAATTATTCGCAAGTTATCCTGCGGGTCAACCTCCAGATCTACACGGAAATTGCCACTCCATTCCAGCGAGCCGTACATCACAGTACCTTCATCCTCCGTGGCTGGCTTGTCCAGCGAAACCATAAAGCACGATGGCTGGAACAAATTGGCGCGGGTACCCAGCTTGCTATCCAATACTTTTATGCCGTGGGTAAGCTGCTGCTCTTCGGGCTGCATCTCTTTGGCCCAATCGCCATGGTACTGGCGCAGCCAAAAGCTTTTGGCTTGCAGGTATAAGTTGGCCGAGGCAAACTTTTGCAGGATAATGCTACCCTTCTCGAAGTTTTTAATAGTGCTCCATTGCTCCACTACATCCTGGTTAAAATAGGTTTTGTAGTGCAGCGCAACTTCTAAATTGTAAACCGGGTCCTTCAATATCACGGTAGTGAGCGAAACATCAGCGCTTTCTTTGGTAACCTTATGGCTTACGTACTCCAAATGCAAACCCATATTGCCATCGGCATGGGTTACCGCAATTGCAGGCTCGGCCAGGTTGCGGGAGCCGGCAGTGGTATAAGCCGAATTAAGTTGGCCGCTGTAATCGGTGCCTATCTTTTGCAATGCCGCTACCTCGCCATACTCCTTTGTATCTGCCAGCTTTTTGCCAAAGTAAACGGTTTTCAGGTTCTTCTCCCCATCAACCTGCAATACAACTACATGGTGCGCTGTTTCTACCGGGATGGTAATTACTTGTGCGTTGGCTGCCCCGCCCAAGCTGAAAATACATGCAGCACTAAGCATAAGGGCGACTTTTTTATAAGCGTAAAAACGTTTCATATTTTAACTATTGGAGTAAAACCGGCACAAAACACCCCGAGCGCACAAAGTTTAGGAGCTTTGCGGCCGGGTAGTTTTGATATTTATTATTGAAGCTTCGGGTTAATAACTGGCAACGTTGCTTTGCTTTTTTGCCATTTCTAAATGCAGCTTAGCGCCGGCATGTGCAGCATCAAGCAATAATACTTTGTTGAACATTTCTGCTGCGCCCCCCAAATCGCCAAGGCCAAGCAGCCCCAGCCCTTGCAGGAAACAGGTGTGGCAGGTGTTGCGCAGGTTAAGGTCGTCATCAAAAATGAGCAGGTTGGGCAGCGATACAGCGAAGTAATCTATCTTCACTTCATCATGGGCATGCGCTTTACCGTAGGCCAGCAGTTTGTTAAAGATGCTGTCGGCGCGTTCCTTATCGCCAAGTTTGGCCCAGCTTAGGCCCTGGTAAAATATTTTATCGGGTTGCTGGTCGTTATAAAACACGGCGGCAGAGGGCTCGTCCAAACCAACGGTCGACTGCCCAAAGTATGCCTTTGCTTCATCGGCTTGCTCCAAACCTTCGTAAGCGCAGCCCAGCCAGTAGTCGATATCGTTTTCCTGCGTGCCGTATAGTTTGCCCTCGCCCAGGTTATGCGGATAGCTTTTAGCGTTGTTGAGCGAATCGATGGCTTTTTCAAATTCACCATCTTCTATTTGTTGCCTCGCAATCTTTATCAAACTGTATACATACTGGCCCGATGCCTTACCTTCGCCGCCCTCCCATGGGTGAAACTGGCGCTGCATCAACAGTTCGAGCGCTTTTTCATGTTGACCCAACAGATTGTAAAGGGTTACGCGTTCCAAATAAACATCGTCGCGTTGCTCGGCTACGGATAGGTTATCTTCTAAAAACTTCAGGCGAACGGCTGCCGGATAATTAAGGCGTTTGTACAATTGGTCGAGTTCCATCAGCACACGTGCATCTGATGCATCCAGCGCAAAGGCCTTTTCAAAATACTTCAATGCTTTTTCGGCATCGTTTTGTTTATTGAAGTAAGCAATGGCCAGGTTACGGAATACCGTCGGGAATTGACCATCCAGTTGAGCGGACTTTTCCCAACAGGCAACAGCATCGGCATACTGGCGCTTATCGTAAAAAAGGTTACCCAGGTAATAAGGCGCGCGCGCATCAGCAGGGTTTAGCACTATGGCCAGTTGCAATATGTTCACCTCATCTAAACGGTTAGGGAAACACAAGTATGAATCAGCCGCGGCGGCTTTGTCTAACCATGCTTTTGCATCCACTGCCCGACCATTTTCATGAGCAATGTAACCCAAAGCGTAATAAACCATCGGGCTGTTACCATTCTCTTTCAAGGCCAATTGCAATAATTCGCCCGCCTCGGTATATAAACCTGCCGAAGCATAATCCAGCGCGTACTCTAAAAAGTTATGGTCGTCGCCGCGGCTAAGGGTAACCAGTTCCGCGATGTTTTCATTGGCTTTCGCTTCGTTACGTTGTAATTTATACAATGCCGCTTTTTCGAAAAATACGCCAAGGTTAAAGCCATCGCGCTCTAAAGCAGCGTCAGCTACGGCAAATGCCTTGTCCAATTGCCCAAGGATACGCAACGCTGCCATTTTTACCACGTAAGCTTTACTGTTATTGGCGTTCCTATCCAACGATTGGTTAATATGTTCCAGCGCTAATGCAAAGTGGTCGCGAGCTGTGTCTATTTTAGCTACCTCAAAAAAGCCGGTATCTTTCCAGGCATTGCTCCAGGTGGCTTTATAGAAAACGGTGTAGGCCTCGTCGGTTTTGCCCTGGTATTTTAGGCAAAGGCCCAGGTTATAGTAGGGTTCGCTGTCGTAGGGGTTGGGGTTGCGCTGAATGCTGGTTTCAACCGCCCTCCTTAAAAACGGCTCCGCTTTGGCGAACTGCCCTTTGCGGAAATACCATTTGCCCAATGCATTGTTATTGCGGATATCGCCCGGTTCGCGGCGCAGGGCTTCCTCGTAATATGGCACCGGCGAAAAAGTAGCATGGCGGTATTGCTCCAAATGCTGCGCGGTTAAAAACAGTTGCTCTACGCTTTCTACATCCGCAGGGTCTAAAGCGGGTTTGGCGGGTACCGGCATTTCGTTCTGCTTGTTTTTGGCAGGTTCGTAGCGCAGTACTTCGAGGTTGTTTTGGGTGATTATGAGCAATAGCTCCTGCTCGTTCAAACCGGCATCAACAGCAATTTCCTTTACCAAAACAGCCTCGGGGCTGAGGGTTTCGGTAAGGGATAAAAGTTCCTCTCCTTTGTAGCTAAGGCTAATATGCAGGTTTTCTTGTAAAGAGGTCACCTGCACCTTCAGCGTTACTCTATCATCTGCCTTGCTCAATGCTAATAAAATATCTTTCGAGGCATTTTTCACCATCCCTAACTCGCGATAAGGCAGAAAATATTGGGTGAAGGTTTTCTCTTCGTTCGGCATCAGCCAGCTAAAATCGGGCTGGTTATCGGTGAACACGCCGGTCATTAATTCGATATACGGACCATCCTCATCGGTCAGGTTCCTGTCCCAGGCCTGGCCGAAATCGCTGTGCCCCCAGGTCCATTGTTTTTTGCCCGGCGATACGTGGTGGTTGGCTACATGCAGCAGCCCCGCCTCGCTATCGTGCTCGTAGCCACCCACAAAATCATAGTCGGAATTAATGGCCATGTACGATGTGGGCACCGGGATGTTTTTATACATCGAAATATCGGTACCCGGCGAGTAATCTACTTTATAATAAGTACCTGTCGCTATTGGGAAATCAGACACATCGCGCTTGCCATGGTCAAAAACAGCATTCACATCCGGCGGGAATACCGATTGGTAATGATCGTTCACCTTAACGGCCGGGTTTGCCCACCACAAAAAAGTTTGCGGCAACGGCGAGCGGTTAAGCAGTTTGGCTTTAATTTCGATGTAAGCCGTATCGGGGTGCAGGGTAAAACCCGCCAGGCATTTGGTATGGAACATACGCTCCAACTCGTTCACCCAAACGGTTTTGCTGCCATCAGCATGCTCTTCCAATTTATAATCAACCGGCTCAAAGGTGCTGGGGCGATGGTGCTGGGGCCAGTTAAACTCTATTCCGCCCGATATCCAGGGCCCGGTTAAGCCCACCAACGCGGGTTTAATTACCTGGTTGTGGTATATAAAATGACGCTGCTTAATTTTATCATACGCGGTTTGTATACGGCCGCCCAATTGCGGCAATATCATCACTTTGATATACTTGTTCTCTAAAAATAAACCCGTGTAGGCCTTATCTTCCTTTTCGTCAGCTATTTTTTCGATAACCGGATTGGGGTAAACCACGCCGCTGCTGCCCTGGTAAACCCTTTTTTCAAAAAACATAGGGTTTTTATCGGGCTTGCCCACGCCGTAGGTAGGGATAATTACTTGCTCTTCCCAAACGGAAACAGATGAATTTTGCATGTTATGATGTAAATATTTTTAATGTCGTATTAAATTGTCTTCCAGCTCCTCCAGCGTTTGACCTTTGGTTTCTTTCACCTTTGCCTTCACAAACAGGAATCCCGCGAAGCAGATACCCGCGTACAGGTAAAAGGGGCCATAAGTGCCCAGGCTGTCTGCCAGTAAGGGGAAGGTAAACACCAGTATAAAATAGGCTAACCAAAGCGATACAATAGCCACAGAGGAGGCCACGCCGCGTATTTTATTGGGGAATATCTCCGAAATAAGCACCCAGGTAACCGGGGCAAGCGAAATGGCGTAGGTGCTGATGGCCAACAACACCACCACAGATACCAAGCCGGCGGGGAATTTATTTTGGAGGAACAAGGCCAGCAAAATATACAATATGGATAGCCCTAAAGCGCCCCAAAGCATTAGCGGGCGGCGGCCCAGTTTATCAACCTGCCACATAGCCAGCAGGGTAAATACCAAGTTTACTATACCGATAGCTACGGTCTCGAACAATTGCCTGTCGAGGTTGGCACCTACCGATTCGAAGATGGTAGAGGTATAATTGAACACCACGTTAATGCCGCAAAACTGCTGGAAAACCGCCAGGGCAATACCGACCACAACGGCAGGGCGAACAGCCTTCTCGAACACCATAGCGTACGACTGTTTGGCAGAACCCGTGAGTGATTTTTCGACCGCCCTGAAGGTGCTTTCAGCAAAATCGGGCGAGCCTAATTTATTCAGGATGAGTTTTGCTTTATCTGCCTGTCCGGCTTTTAGCAGCCAGCGCGGGCTTTCGGGTAGCCAGGTAACGCCTATTAAAAAAATGGTTGAGGGTACTGCACCCAGCCCGAACATCCAGCGCCAGGCATCTATATTCCGCAAATGCTCGTACGCCGACTGTGACAACCCGATATTACGCATCCAGTGTACGGCATCCAGGTTTTTATCAGCTAAAAAGTAATTCACCAAATTGGTTACCAGTATGCCTATTACCACAGTAAGCTGGTTTATGGCCACATTTCGGCCGCGCACTTCGGCAGGCGAAATTTCGGCGATGTACATGGGGCAAAGCATAGATGCCATACCTACACCAATACCTGCGGCAAAGCGTAATACCAAAAAATAAGTTAGCGATTGTGATAAAGCGATGCCTATAGACGATACCGCAAAAATCAACGCAGCAATAACCAGCCCGGGTTTACGGCCATATTTATCGGCAATGTTACCGGCAAACAAACAGCCTACTATACAGCCTAAAGCCAGCGAACCGGTAAGGAAACCTTCCCAGGCTGGCGTGAGGGCGAACTGCGTGCGCAGGAAAGGCAATGCGCCGGATATCACAGCAAAATCGAACCCGAAAAGGTACCCGCCCAATGCCGAAATAAAAGATATGCCAATAATGTAGCCGCTGTTGAAGCTTTTTTGATTGCTCATGTTGTAGGTTGTAAAAATTTAACTGGTGGCATAATATTACTATTTATTTCGTCCATTATTTCAGGGGCACTAATTTCACCAGTACAGCATCGCCGGGGTTGGTAACTATGGTAAACTCTGCTGCATCTGCTTTTAACTCGCCAAGCGGTCTATCGCTCATAAAGTCCAGCAGTTGGTAGCCTTTTCCGGCGGGAAGCTTCAGGACGCTACGGCTGAAGACCTGCTTGTATTCGTTTTTCAAATCGAAGTTGAAGGCCGCGGCCAGTGTATTATCTCCCGGCAGGTAAAAAGCCATTTGCTGGTCGAAGCTTTCGCCGTCGGCCATTTTGATGGGGATAAATGCTTTAGGGTTGCTGAAGTATTTGGCGATGTTTTTATTATTCAAAAACTCCTGCGCGCGGAAAGCGGCAATGGGGTTGCGGTAGTCGGAGCCATCGCCCAAAATGCTGCCCATCACCATCATGGCATAAAGGCGCACCTTTATTTCCTGCTCGTTCAGGTCGGGGTTGCGCTGAAAGTTCTTCATTATCGCCACATCCAAATTGGTGTAGGGGAACAGCGTGCCCTGCATCCAACCCAAATGCGAACCGGCAGCTAATGACGATTCGGTACTGCCCCATCCGGGGAAACCTTTTTGGTCGTCGCGCAGGTGCGAGTATACATCGGTTGATACAAAACGCGTGTGCGCGTATTGATGCGGGAATAGCGGCGATATGGCTTGGGTGATGAAAATGCCTTTCCCCATAATAGAGTCGCAGAGCTGCCTCAGCATCTGCATACCGTAATTGTAAGCCTGCATACCGGTGCGTACTTTGGCATTATAGCGCGTGGTAGATTCCAATGCGCCGGCTGTCAGGAAGTCTATTTTCAGGAATTTTGCGTTGATAGCCTTTGCCTTTTTTAGCTGCTGGATAATAGACAAACGCACACCCGGGTGGGTAGGGTCTAAAGCGTAGGCACCCCAATCGCCGTCTTTGTACAAAATAGGCTTGCCATCTTTACCGTGCAACAGCGCACTTTCCAAAGGTTGGTTGGTGCCCGGTATCTTTGCGTTTTTGGTATTGTTCTTCCAACTCCACATGGCAAAGGGACTAAAATAAAAGCCTATTTGCTGGCCGTTTTTGGCGCCGTATTCACCTATCGCTTTCAGCACCTCGGTGGTATATAAACCTTGATCATATGAATCAACACTCAGCACAGGTTTAGCGTAAGCGCTAAAGTTGGGCATCGATTTGATAAAATCGGATATTTGATATACAGCAGGCGGCATCATTACTTTCTCATAACCTAATACACCTTCTAC
The DNA here is from genome assembly GCF_002013915.1 of Mucilaginibacter pedocola. Taxonomy (GTDB): domain Bacteria; phylum Bacteroidota; class Bacteroidia; order Sphingobacteriales; family Sphingobacteriaceae; genus Mucilaginibacter; species Mucilaginibacter pedocola. Next base: position 411,277 of record NZ_MBTF01000023.1, on the reverse strand, counting down.
TCCGAAGCTATTCCAGTACACGGGGGCGGGTGCCTGCCAGGTGCGTGCGCCGTTGATGATAGAGTTTACCCGGCCATAATCTTTAAAAGCTTCGTGCAGGTTATCTGATGCGCAGAGGTAAATAGTAGCCGAATTAACTGTTTGCCCTAACATGGTACCATGAAGCGTATGGTCGTGCGTACCATCTAAACCGCCATAGGCCGATTTAAGCGCCGGGTTATCAGCCGTAGCTACGCCGCCAAATACATTCAGCGAATCTACATAGCCCGCCTCTGCGGCGGTCTGATAGCTTAAACCCGTCTTCCAAAAATCGTGGTTGATACTGCCGATAATAAGGCCCGAGTTTTTCAGCTGGTCGTAAACGGCCAAAAACTCGTAGCTGATGCCTTTGGTTTTATCCTCTCCTGCCTTTGACCAATGGCGTTGCAGGGTGGGCGTCCAGTCGTCGTTATCAAAGGGTACATCCAGTATGCGCGGCTCGGTGCCGGGGATAAATAATTTGCCTTTCCCAGCAGGCGATAGCGCTAAAGCACTGATGTTACGGGTTTCGATCGGCTTACCTGCGGAAGTGGCGCTTACGTTCACCAACGCATATTGCTTGCCGTTGTAAAGTTTAAATTGCTGGGTAATGCTGATGTTGCGTTTAGAATCGCTGTGTTTTACGGTGAGGCAAAGCCCCTTGCCTATTTTGTCGTTCACCTGCTCAACGATGCATTGGTGGTTGGCCAAATTTGCTGTAGAGAGATATCCCGAATTGATATCTTCTACATAAGCCACTGCATTATTGATGCGTGTGCCGTTGCTGAAAGTGTAGTTGATAGCACCACTGCTTTTATCGGCACTGATGCTGAGTTGCGGTATGCTAATGGCGGTGTTATCCGCATTTTTTTGTACCTCTTGCGCCTTCAGTGTACTGCAAAACAAAACAGACAGGGTAACAACGCCACAGAGCAGGGAACGTCTCGACTTTAAATTAATTAGGGATGTAGGGTAATACGGCATTCGGCTTTTAATAATTTGCGAACCGCTTAGTTTCATCCGCCAACATTCGGACCCATTTTTACACGAGTATCTCGTTACCGCCACTTGCATGGCGGTCAATTAAACGATATGGCAGAGCGGAAGTACTAATTGGTTATAAAGCAAATCTCACGCATCGGCACCGATAAAAAAATAGGTAATGTTATGGATTTGATGGACTTTTTTACGGTGAGTAGTTTTTTATTTTTTTACGCCGGCCAATAAATTATTGATATTTTTTCGCAATGTTTGCATGGCGGGGTTTTACCAATCAGCCCGCGCAATTTCTTCCTTACAACCTTTTACAAACATGGCAAAAAGCACTGTTATACGGCGCAGAGACGGCTTTGAAGGGCAAAAACTTATTGTATTGCCCAAAAAGATAATCACCAACTTTTTGAGTAAGGACTTAGTTACTAAACAAATATATATTACCGATATTGGTTATTACCCCAAGGCCATGCACCACTATGCCGAGCGCCCCCACGGCATTAACCAGCACATTATTATTTATTGTACCGATGGTTACGGCTGGCTGGAGATAAACAAAAAGAAGGTGGAGGTATCGCCCTCGCAGTTTATAGCCATACCCGCCAATACGCCGCATCGCTATGCCGCCAACATGGATAAACCATGGACTATATACTGGATACACTTTAAAGGCGAAATAGCCTCATTCATATTGGAGCTTATCCTGAAAAATTCGGAAAACTATAAACCATACCTCTCCTATAACGAAAACCGCATCAAGCTATTCGAGGATATATGCTTTAACCTCGAAAAAGGGTACAGCAGCGATGCTTTACGCTATGTAAACATGATATTCTCGCACTTTCTATCGTCGTTGATATATGAGGATAAATTTAACCACGCCGAGGACCAGCCCAACGACGACGACACGGTAGAAAAAACCATCCGCTATATGCAGGAGCACCTGAACACCATGATACGGCTGGATGACCTGAGCAGCTACGCCCGGCTTTCTACTTCGCATTACTCGGCCATCTTCCGGGCAAAAACTGGGTATTCGCCTATCGAATATTTCAACCAGCTGAAGGTGCAGAAGGCTTGCCAGTATATCTCGTTCACCACCATGTCCATAAAAAACATCGCCTCGAGCCTGGGGATAGACGACCAGTATTATTTTACCCGCATGTTCACCAAGCTGATGGGGACATCGCCGAATGAGTACCGCAAAAAGATAAAGGCGGGGCCGAAGGAGTAGCGGACGCACGACGCTATTGATAATTCAGTTCGGCATCAAAAACCAGCCGGCTAATCAGCTTCTAATGTTTTATACCACCCGCGCCACTTTGTTTCAACTCAAGTTATCAAAGCTGAGTTTATAATAGCCTGCACAAAGGGTTACCCCAAGCTTTTTATAAAATTATTGCGAAACTGTAACATTGCCTATAAATTAGAATCTTTGTACAGTAATTTATAACATCTACTCATGCTTATCTCTACTCATTTTAAAATTGCTTTATTGGCAATATTTTGCCTTTTTATTACAATTAACACCAATGGGCAAGCCCTGGAAAGGTATCGAACACTAAAGGACACCACCTACCTCTCACAAAACCTTGGCTTTAAAAAACATATACAAATTACTGTTCCGATAGAATACCAAAGTAACCTACCTAACAAATTCCCTCTGATCATTGTGTTTGATACGCAGAATAAAAGGCAGTATCAATATATTCTAAAATCAATTGATTTTCTGACGGCCAATGAACAAATGCCATCTGCCGTAGTTGTTGGCGTGGAGGCGGGTAGCGGTGGCAATCGTTACCGGGAAACGCAATTACCTGTTAGTGATTCCACGGGCATTGCAGAAAAAAACGAAGACTACATTTTTAAGGAACTCATTCCGATGCTGCGCGATAAATACAAAGCCAGTGACTTTACAATGCTGGTAGGCCATTCTCGTTACGGCTTTTTAACCACCTACTTAATGGCCAGGCATATAAATGAGCTGAACGCCGTGATATCTATCAGCCCTTTCTTAAAACAGGACAACTTCGATCTTTCGGATGTTTTAAGAAAGAGCCTAAAGAGTAACAAGCTTAAACACACGCTCTATTACCGGTACGCAATGGGAAATGATTATCCGCTGGATTACAAAACACTAACCGCTACATTAAAAGAGCCCGGCCTTAAAATAAATAATTTCAACGCAGATGGTTGGTGGTTCCCGGAGGCTGATCATATGACCATGCCCGGGCTTGCCATAACAAGGGCACTGTACGAAGTATTTGCCTATTGGTCTAAGTGCCAGCAAGAGTATTTTAGTGAGAATAATAAGGATGTGAGTACCATAACCCACATAAAACAAAAATTAGCAGATAACTACGGTACGCAACTGCCGTTTTCATTAGGTAAATTGAACGGAAAGGGCTACGCTTTTTACAACAATAAGGACTATGCTAACGCCATATTAGCCTGGCGCCAATTAGTTGAACAGTACCCCAATTTTATCCAGGCATATTTAAAAATTGCGGAATGTCAAAAGGCATTGCATCAACCTATAACTGAAACGATCAAACAGTTCAAAGCTAATGTTGCAGCATCTTCTATTTTTACAGCTGAACAAAAAGAAGAGTTTTTAAAGGATGCTAAAGAGCTGGAAAATTAAACGAACCTTATGCAATTTGATTTGGCTTGAAGAAACCGGTTAAGCGATCTGAAAATAAAGCGGCACTACCTATAGAGACTGCCGCTTTATTTTAGTAATAGATCAACTCTGCTTACTTAATGGCGATAAATAGTAGAAGAATTTCGATTACAAAATACCCGGCCCTACACCAGTTTACACTGTCTGCATTTCCCCCATTAGCAATGCATCTACTCTACTTTCAAACGCATGCAACTGCTCCATTGCGGCAGTTGGTAGCGTTAGTACCTCGTTAAAAAGCGTTTTATAGTAACTTATGCCTACCAGCATCTGCTCCTTAAATTTAGTCAGCTGTAGTTTCTTTTTGGCAGTAAGTTCGGCAAGGTTTTGCTGTATGTCTTTCTGCAGATAATCTACGTACAATTCCATTTCCTTTAAAAACACATGCGGGCGGGCGGCATTCTTCAGCAGGTCTATTTTGCCGTAGATGTGGGCCACCATATCATCTAACGAAAATGCGTTTTTAAAATACGCCAGGTTCGGCCCCGGGCAAATAGCAACGGCGGTATTCTCGCGCGGTTTGCTGATGTTGTATTTAAGGTATGCCGATGAACAAAGGCCTTCGCAAAGGCATATCTTTTCGGTTATAGCGTTTACTGCTTTTTGGTGCGCTTCAGGTGCCAGTTGTTCTTCCTCAATTTGTTTCAATTTGAGGTTTTGGTACTGGCGCGATGCAGTGCATATGGGTTGCTCGGTAAACTCGGTATTGCTGCACAAAAACTTTTTAGTGCAGGGGCTGCCGGGGCGGTTAAATTCTATGCGCATCAGCCTTTGCTGCTCAATGCTGCTTTGTTTAAAATTATTGAACAAGATGCCCAGGGGCGAGGCATTGCTCAGGTAGTAATCATCTTCATTAGCCATTACCAGTTGGGCAAGGGTATCATCATCCACATTAGTAGCCTCGGGAACCAGCAAAAAGGGGCTGCCCCAGCCGGTACCATCAAGGTTGTAATACCTTTGCAGAAACTCATTTTCTTCGGCAGTGCCTATGCCGCCCTGTACGGTGATACGCTGGGTGGGCATGTTGTTAACCAACATACCTTTTTGCAACAGTGCAGCATCGAACAAACGGTATAGTTCTTCCTGCATTTCGGTGCGGCGGGTTTTAAACTCTTCCAGTATGGGGCCTAATAAAAAGCCTTCGGTAGCAAAAGCATGCCCGCCACAGTTCAAGCCCGATTCTATCCTGAACTCGGATACCCAAACACCTTTCTTGGCTAAAAATTTTGCCTGTATAAATGCCGATCGGAAATCGCTTACTTTCAGGATAACCTTCTTCTGAAACTCGCCCCGCTCATCGGGGAAGAAACAGGGGAAAGCTTCGAGGTAGCTATATAAACGCGGATTCATGCCGGCAGATAGTGTAACCGCCGAGCAAAGCGTGCTGTTGACAAAACCGCGCAGGGCGGCAAGGGCATCGGTATTTTCGTCGCCGGTGTATTGGCCGTCTTCGGTGAAGTTCATTTTATCCACCTTGGCCATAATGTTTACATCGGCAGAGCCTTTCACCATATTTCTTTTCAGGATGGCTTGAAAAAGTTGTTTGCGTTCGCCCTCGGGGTATTCCATCATCAGGTCGTACCCTTGCCGCAATTGCGAGCTTTCGGGTAATAGCTGAAAGTACCTATCCAAATCGCTGCCTGTGCCGAATTGCTGCTGTTTCAGTGCTTCGAACTGCTCGTTCACCAATTCATCTACCAGGTTCAAATAAGCGGTTATCCGTTTGGCGCGGTAGTCGTCATCACCTTTTTTAATGAGGGTATACGGGCGGTTGTTTTGCACGGCGTGGTACTCGCGCATGCGTTCTATCAACACATCATCAACAACCGACATTACCGACGAGATGCCGTAGCGGGCAACCTTCAGCGGGGTATCAACAGAAAAACCTAAACCTAAAACGGGGATATGGAATGTATGGCTCATGCCGCCAAAAGTAGGCTTAGCCCGCCGCTCAAAAACTGACCACCGTCACATTTCGGCCCCGGCATCATCATTATTTTATCGCCAGCTAAACGGCAGTTTTGGAACATAAAATTTAAGAAATGACGGAGAGCACTTTTTCCCAATTAACCCTGTGTTACCATTGCGGCGACGAATGCAATACCACCGCCTACCAAAAGGACGGAAAACAGTTTTGCTGCCAGGGTTGCCAAAGCGTTTACGGCATACTGGCTGCCAACAACCTTTGCAGCTATTACAATTTTAACGACCACCCCGGCCTCACCCGCACGCGTACCGATAAACGTTTTGAGTACCTGAACGAGCCAAGCATTGTGAAAGAGCTTATAGATTATACCGACGGTAGCCTTACTATGGTTACGCTGTATATTCCGCATATCCATTGCAGTTCGTGCATTTGGCTGCTGGAGAAACTGAACAAGTTTAACCCAGCTATATTCCACAGCCGGATAGATTTCCTGAAAAAACAACTCAGTGTTAAATACGATAGCAAACACCTTAGCCTGCGCCAACTGGTAGAGCTGCTTTTCGACATTGGTTACGAACCTGCCATTAACTTGCAGGATGTTATTAAAAAACAAAACACCATAAAAGATAACCTGGTGCAGCGCATTGCCGTAGCGGGATTTTGCTTGGGCAACGTAATGCTGCTTAGCTTCCCTGAGTATTTAGGGCTATCGGCATTCGAGCAAAACTTTAAACATTTTTTCGGATGGCTGAATGTACTGTTCGGCTTGCCTGTAGTGTTCTATAGCGGTGCCGAATACTTCAGTTCGGCCTGGCATAACCTGAAGAACAAGGTATTGAATATCGATTTCCCGTTGGCGCTGGGTATTGCCGTTTTGTTTCTGCGCACGTTGATAGAAGTGGCTACCAACACGGGCGCAGGCTTTGCCGATACGCTTTGCGGGCTGGTATTCTTCCTGCTCGTTGGCAAATTCGTGCAGCGCAAAACCTATCACCATATCTCTTTCGAGCGCGATTACCGTTCGTTCTTCCCCGTAGCGGTACAGGTGATAACCGACGGCGTGGAGAAACCCATCCCCCTTGCCGAATTGAAAGTTGGGCAACGCATTGTATTACGACATAATGAAATTATTCCTGCCGATGCTATCCTGCTGAAAGGCGATGCGCTGATAGATTTCAGCTTCGTGACCGGCGAATCTGTCCCCGTCAACAAAACCCTTGGCGAAATTATTTATGCAGGCGGCAGGCAAACCAGCGAAGCCATTGAGCTGGAAGTGGTGAAACCCGTATCGCAAAGCTACCTCACTCAATTGTGGAACAACGAAGCCTTTACCCGCCAGCAGGATAACCGCATGGCTACTTTTAATGAGCGGGTGAGTAAACACTTTACCATTGTGCTGCTCATCATCGCTTTTGGTTCGCTGCTGTTTTGGCTGCCTAACGACATCAACCGCGGGCTGGCAGCTTTTACAGCTGTACTGATAGTAGCCTGCCCCTGCGCTTTGGCGTTGAGCACGCCCTTCACCATGTCGGCCGCGCTTAGCATTTTTGATAAAAACCTGTTCTACCTCAAAAACACGGCGGTGGTAGAGCAACTGGCGCGCATCAACACCATCGTGTTCGATAAAACAGGCACTATTACTACCGCGGCGGATAATCATGTAAGCCTTGTTGGGCAATTAACACCCAAGCAGGCACAGGTGATTTATAGCGCGTGCAGCAACTCCACCCACCCGCTTTCGCGCATGATATGCCATTACTTTGGCGCGGCAGAAAAACTGCCCGTAAGCCATTACAAAGAAGCACCGGGAAAAGGTATAACCGCTTTTGCAGGCGATGATGAGGTGAAGATAGGCAGCGGCAGGTTCATGTTCGGGCAGTACGATGATGATAATAATGCCACCAAAGTACACCTCATGATAAACGGCACTTACCTGGGCTACTTCGCCTTCAGGCAAAACTACCGCGAGGGTTTGCAGCAAACGGCGGAAGCATTGGCCGATTACAAACTCTTCCTCATCTCGGGCGATAGCGACCATGAGCAGGGCGGACTGCTGCCAGTTTTTAAACATACCGACCAAATGCGCTTTAACCAAAGCCCGCAAAACAAGCTGGAGTTTATCCGCAGCCTGCAATATTTAAAAGCAAAAGCCATGATGATAGGCGACGGGCTAAACGACGCCGGAGCGCTCAAACAAAGCGACCTGGGTGTAGCCGTTACCGATAACATCAACAACTTCTCCCCCGGCTGCGATGCCATACTGGATGGGCGCTCGTTCAGCAAACTGCCGGCTTTCCTGCACTTCTCTAAAAACACGGTCACCATTATTCACTGCTCATTCTTTATCTCGCTTACCTATAACCTCATCGGTTTAAGCTATGCCGTCACAGGCAACCTATCGCCTCTTACGGCGGCCATACTGATGCCACTGAGTACGGCAACCATTATATCATTCACTACCATAGCCACGCATTTTGCAGCAAAAAGGAGGAACCTGGCATGAGCATTATTTATTTTTTGATAGGGTGCAGCGTGCTGCTGGCCCTATGCTTCCTTGGTGCATTCTTCTGGGCGCAACGCAGCGGGCAGAACGATGACCTGTATACGCCATCGGTGAGGATACTTTTTGATGATGAGGAATCGCCTGAAAAGTGATGGGGGGGTATGTCCGCTCGGCGAGTTGACTCACCCCGACGGCTCGCATGCGCGAGCGTCGGCCCTCTCTGCTTCGCAAAGAGGGCGTAAAAAACAAAATGTAGCTCACCCTCTTTTCCGCATGAAGAGAGGGTCGGCAGCGAAGCGAACCCGGGGTGAGGTAAATAGGGGCGCGAGTATCACCAAGCCAACATCCCTAAAAAAATGACCTCCGTCACCTTTCCCTACCCCTACCGTCATTCCCCGCCAATAGCACGCTCAATAATTTTACACCACAATAAAACAACAATTTTATGCAGCCCGAAAAATTTTACTACGACAATAAGATCGTCCGGAATTTCGGTATAGCCACCATTGTTTGGGGCATTATCGGGATGACGGTGGGCCTTATCGTCGCCATTCAGTTATTTAAGCCCGGCATGAACATGGGCAACCAGTACACCACTTTTGGCCGTATACGCCCGCTGCATACCAATGCAGTGATATTCGCCTTTGTGGGCAATGCCATTTTTATGGGTGTTTATTACTCGCTGCAGCGCCTGCTCAAGGCACGCATGTTCAGCAACATCCTCAGCCAGGTACACTTCTGGGGTTGGCAGCTTATCATTGTATCTGCAGTAATTACCCTGCCGCTGGGGCTTACCACTTCGCACGAATATGCTGAGCTGGAGTGGCCCATTGATATTGCCATTACGCTGATATGGGTGGTGTTTGGTATCAACATGTTCGGTACCATTTTTAAACGCCGCGAAAGGCATTTGTACGTGGCCATCTGGTTCTACATAGCCACCTTTGTTACCATTGCGGTGCTGCATATTGTAAACTCTTTCGAGCTGCCTATATCTGCCTTCAAAAGCTACATGGTATATGCCGGTGTGCAGGATGCCCTGGTGCAATGGTGGTACGGGCACAATGCTGTGGCTTTCTTTTTAACCACGCCATACCTGGGCATGATGTACTACTTTCTGCCCAAAATGGCCAACCGCCCGGTTTATTCTTATAAGCTGAGTATACTACACTTTTGGGCGCTGATATTTATTTACATATGGGCAGGCCCGCACCATTTGCTGTATACCACGCTTCCGGGCTGGGCACAATCATTAGGGGTTGCCTTTTCTATTATGCTGATAGCGCCAAGTTGGGGAGGTATGATAAACGGCCTGCTTACCCTGCGCGGTGCATGGGATAAAGTGCGCGATGATGTAGTGCTTAAATTTATGGTAGTGGGCCTAACCGCCTATGGTATGGCCACCTTCGAAGGCCCCATGCTTTCGCTAAAACAAATAAACGGGCTGGCGCACTTTACCGACTGGATAGTAGCCCACGTACACGTTGGCGCACTGGGTTGGAACGGTTTCTTAACCTTCGCTATTTTATACTGGCTGATACCGCGCATTTACAAAACCGAACTGTACTCTAAAAAGATGGCTTCCTTCCATTTCTGGATAGGCACTTTGGGGATATTGTTTTACGCCATCCCCATGTATTGGGCGGGCTTCACCCAGGGCTTAATGCTAAAGGAATTTACTCCCGAAGGCATGCTGAAGTACCCAAGTTTTTTGGAGACAACGCTGCGCATTATCCCAATGCACATGATGCGTTCGGTAGGTGGTACTTTATACCTGCTTGGGGTAATTGTAATGGCCTACAACCTGGCACGCACTATGGCGCAGGGCAAATTGGTGGCCAACGAAGCTGCCGAAGCCATGCCTTTAGAACCTGTTACCGCAACAACAGATGGCGGCAGTTGGCACCGTAAACTGGAGCGCCGCCCTATACCGCTGATGGTGGGCGCGCTCATCGTTATCCTCATTGGCAGTATCATTGAGCTGATGCCTACCATGACCATCTCCTCCAACGTACCCACCATTGCCAGCGTGAAGCCTTACACCCCGCTGGAGTTGCAGGGCCGCGATGTGTATATCCGTGAGGGTTGCTCTAACTGCCACTCGCAAACGGTGCGGCCTTTCCGCTCGGAGACAGAGCGCTATGGCGAATACAGTAAAGCAGGCGAGTTCGTGTACGATCACCCCTTCCTGTGGGGATCTAAACGCACCGGGCCGGATCTGGCGCGCGAAGGGCAGAAGTATGGTAACGCCTGGCATTACAATCACATGCTTGACCCGAGACTGATGTCGCCGGGTAGCATTATGCCGAATTACGACTGGCTGATCAGTCAAACTTTGGATACTACTACCACCCGCGCCAAAATAAACGCCATGCGCAAGCTGGGCGTGCCCTATGCAGTGGGTTACGAAAACCAGGCCAATGCCGACCTGAACGCACAGGCACAGCAAATAGCCGACAACCTGGGTAAGGATAAAATAAAGGTAAAAAGTGATAAAGAGATCATAGCCCTTATTGCCTACCTGCAAAGGCTGGGGGTAGATATTAAAGCAAATAAAACAGCAAGCAAATAAGTATAACCATGTTTAAACAATTCACCGAGAACATAAACGGGCACCAGGTTTACCTGCTTAGTTCGCTGGGTATATTCCTTGTATTTTTTATTGTAGTTGCCGTTATGCTGTTCCGTTTAAGGAAAACCCATATCGACCATATGAGTGCACTTCCACTCGCCGACGGCGACACCCCAACACCTAACACCCTGATACCATGAAGCAGCGCCTATTAACCACCTTAACTGTTTTACTGCTGGCACAACAAAGCTTTGCAGAAGACAGCCTGCTATCTGCCGAAACAAAAAACTATATAGGCTTTGGTGCTATCATTGGCATGCTCCTGCTTTTTCTGGCTACGCTGCTGGTACTGTTGCGCACCTTTAAGGTACTTACCAAAGCCGTTTTAAAACTGCAGGGCTATACCAAACAGCAAATAGAGGCCGAACTAAAACCGGCTAAAAAAGAAAAGAAACCAAAAAGCGAGGTATGGCAAAAGCTGTTATCGCTCAAACCACTATCGGAGGAGAAAGACATCCTGATACCACACGCTTACGATGGCATACACGAGTTGGACAACCCAACGCCCTCTTGGTTTATGGTGCTGTTTTACGGCACTATTATATTCGGTCTGGGCTACCTGATGGTATACCACGTATTCGGCACCGGCCAATTGCAGGATGCTGAATATAAAACCGAGATAGCACAAGCTGATGCCGCAAAGAAGATTTATCTGAGCAAAGCCGCCAACCTGGTGGACGAGAACACCGTAAAGGCAGTTAACGACCCGGCCGCCATCGCCGAAGGCAAAGCAGTTTTTAAAGCAAGCTGCGCCCCCTGCCACGGCGAGAACGGCCAGGGCGTAGTTGGCCCCAACCTTACCGACGAGTACTGGCTGCACGGTGCCAAAATAACCGACATATTTAAAACCATTAAATACGGCGTACAAGCCAAAGGGATGCCCACCTGGGAGAAACAGCTATCGCCAAAACAGATAGCCGATGTGGCCAACTACATTATTTCGATACAAGGCACAAAGCCCGCCGGTGCTAAAGAGCCGCAGGGCGAAAAGGAAACCGTAGAAAAATTAGCCCTCAATTAAGTGCAAAATGGATACAGCCGCAGTGTTTACAGATAAAGGGAAAAGGCGTTGGCTGTATCCTGCTTTGCGCAAGGGCAAACTATACCAATGGCGCGCAGCAATCAGTTATGTATACCTCATCTTCTTTTTTGCAGGGCCGTTTCTGCGGATAGGCGGGCAGCCGCTATTACTGCTCAACTTTATGGAGCGCAAATTTGTGCTGCTGGGGCAGGTGTTTTGGCCGCAAGATATCTTCCTGTTCGCGCTGGCAACGCTTGTGTTTATGGTATTTGTGCTGCTGTTCACTATTGCTTTCGGGCGGGTATTTTGCGGATGGATATGCCCCCAAACCATTTTTATGGAGATGGTTTTCCGCCGGATAGAGATTTGGATAGAGGGCGATGCCAATAAGCGCCGTAAACTGGATGCAAGCGAATGGACCAGCGAAAAACTATTGAAAAAAGGCAGCAAGCACGGCATCTTTATCCTGTTATCCTTCCTTATCGCCAATACCTTTTTAGGTTACGTAATAGGCAGCGAAAACCTTTTGAAGATCATTACAGAGCCGGTATCATCGCACACCGTTGGCTTTATCAGCATTTGGGTATTTACGGCTGTTTTCTATTTGGTTTATAGCCAGGTGCGCGAACTGGTTTGCACCGTAATATGCCCCTATGGCCGCCTGCAGGGAGTATTGATAGATAAAGACACCATGGTGGTGGCCTATAACGATAAACGCGGCGAACCACGCGGCAAACTGAAAAAGGCAGCTGACCAGTCGAAGTTAGGTGATTGCGTTGACTGCGGGCTTTGCGTTGCGGTTTGCCCTACCGGGATAGATATCCGCAACGGCACCCAATTGGAGTGTACCAACTGTACCGCCTGCATTGATGCCTGCAACGATGTAATGGCCAAAATAAACCGGGAGCTGAATCTTGTGGGCTTTTACTCAGAGAACATGATAGAAAAGGACCAGCGCCCCACTTTTACCTGGCGCATGCGTGGTTACAGCGCGGTAATGGCGCTACTGCTTGGGGTATTGGCTTACTTCATTTTCAGCAGGAGCGAGTTAGATATGACGGTGATGCGCAGCGCGGGCATGCTGTACCAGGAACAGCCGGGCAACTACATCAGCAATGTGTATAATGCCGAGATAATCAACAAATCCAACGAAACAAAAACCGTGGCCATTGCGCCGGAAGATAAAAGCATTAAAATAAAATACATACAGGCGCCGGGGCCTATAGAAAAGGGGGGCTCGGCTAAGGTGGTATTTTTTGTGATGGTGCCCGCCGGTGATATCCATTCGCCAAAAACTACTGTAAAACTGCAACTGATCAACGGGCAAAAAGTAGCTGCTATCGAAAGCACTTCGTTTATAGGGCCCGCTAATAATTAATAATATGAACTGGGGAAAAAAACTAATAATAGGGATGATACTTTTTATGGGTTTCATCATGAGTATGAGCGTGTATATGTTCAATCTCCCTGCCGATGATTACGATCATCAGTACTACGAAAAGGGCTTAAACTATAACCGCGACTACGACCGAGAACGGCTGGTAATAGCAGATAATGCCCAACCCCTTATCACACAAAACCAAACAGCTATAGGCGTTGCCTTTAAGGAGCCGGCCGTTGGTGTCATCAAATTTGTAAACCCGCTTGGCAAAAACAAAGATCTTACCTTCCCTGTGAACACCGGCGCAAGTAATGCCATTAATATACCTGCCGATAAACTAAGCGCCGGCCGCTGGGATGTGAAGATAGAATGGAGCAGCAATGCCAAAAACTACCTCTACCAAAAGGGGCTTTTCGTAAATGGAAAATAACCAGGCAGCGTTTTTCATCGGCTTGCTGGGCAGTGTGCATTGCGTAGGCATGTGCGGCCCGCTGGCTTTCAGCGTGCCCTCAGTGCGTCAATACCGCTGGGCCATAGCTGCCGATAAACTGCTGTATAATTTGGGGCGTATTATCACCTACTCGGTATTGGGTCTACTGCTTGGTTATGCCGGCAAATTATTTTGGCTGGCCGGGCTGCAGCAATGGGTAAGTATTGCCAGTGGCATATTTATTATCACCATGGCGCTTAACAGGCTGTTCAAATTCAAAAACAGTACGGGGCTGCCATCCTTTCCGTGGTTTTACAAATTGGTTAACCTGGCCGTTAAACACAAGGCCGGGCATTTGGCGCTGGGTATGCTCAACGGATTTTTGCCTTGTGGTTTTGTGTATGCCGCTTTGTTCGGCGCGCTTAATACTTCCACGCCTTTGCAGGCTGCACAATTTATGTTTTGGTTCGGCATGGGTACATTTCCGTTAATGTTTGCCGCTACACTAAGCGTGGGCTTTTTATCGGCACCGGTCCGCCGCCGCATCAATAAAGCTGTGCCTTACCTCATGGTATGCCTTGGCTGCTGGTTCATCCTGCGCGGCTCGGGGTTGAATATCCCTTACCTCAGCCCTGTTACCAAAACAGTAGGTACCAGCATCTGCCGGTAGCCTTTCGCAAATGTGACTACCGTCATTTTTCTATAGGCCTGCCGTCATTCGCGGGGTGGTGTATGCGCAGCATCTTTGTGGTATAAAATTAAACACATCATGGCAACGCTAACAAATAACACCACCACCTGGAAACAGGCAACCACTACCAACAATACAAATACTAATGCATTGGCCAACCTTACCGCCTGGGCCGATAAACAAGCACCCAACCGCACCTTATGGTTCATGGTATCTTTAATTGCACAGGGCGTATTGTTTCTGCCTGTACCTGCGGTATTGCTCTTTTACTTCAGTGCACCAATAGCCGTTTTAGCAGTAACCTTAAGCTTGTTCTTTGCTAACATCATAGCCGGTATGGGCGGCGCGGGTATACGTACTATGCTGGGCATTTTTGCCGCCAGCGTGTTAGTGCACATCCTAATGGTAATTGCATTCATCATCTAACAGCCCCCCTACTTATAAATGGTAAGCCATCCGTTGTTTAGCGGATGGCTTTGTTGTTTATGATTTGCGGGAATATACCTTGTGGCTATTTTTACCGCAAAGGACACAGAGAATTTGCATAATGGTTAACGCAAAGAAGCGCAAAGATTAAGCTGCAATAATTTCACGCAGAAACGCAAAGAAAAAGAGTGAACACTAATTTTTCGAATTGAATCGAATTTCACTAATTAAAACTGCCGATAAGATTTGTGAAAATTATTCTTAATTAGTGAAATTCGTGTTAACTCAAAAGGCTTTGTGGTCAAGTTTTCAAAATTTCACGCAAAGGCGCAGAGACGCAAAGAAAAAGAGTGAACACTAATTATTCGAATTGAATCGAATTTCACTAATTAAAACTACTGATAAGATTTGTGAAAATTATTCTTAATTCGTGTTAACTCAACAGGCTTTGCGCTTCTTTGCGTTTTCCCTCTGCGGCCTTTGCGGTTAAATTGCCAACATGGTTTATATCGCCATACTAAACAATTGCGTAGCCGGCTTATCGGCATACAGCCTGGCATCAAGCGCCATGCATATGTTACGCAGGTAGCGCGTGCCCGATTGGGTAACCTTCAGTCCGAAGGAAAATAGTTCTATCAATCCGTCTTCGGCTAAGGGTTCCAGGCGTTCTATGCCTTCCAGCAGGGCCTCGCAGGGCTCGGCATGGTGGTTCCAGGTGGTTTGGCCGGTGCACATGATGTTGAGGATATGCTTACGTATAACCAGGTCGTCGGGCGTTAGATTATGCCCTTTGAATACCGGTAATATGCCGTGCTCAACGTCATACAGGTAATCCTCTACCGTCTTTTTATTCTGCGCAAAGGCATACCAGCTATCGCTGATAGATGATACGCCCAGCCCTATCATCAGTTGGGTATGCTGATGGGTATAGCCCATAAAGTTGCGGTGCAGCGTACCTTCTTCACCTGCCTTTACCAGTTCATCGGCAGGGAGGGCAAAGTGGTCCATGCCAACCTCTACATAGCCATAATTTTTGAGTAGGCTGCGGCCTATCTCGTATAGTTTTGCCTTGGTGGGTGCGTCGGGCAGGTCGGCCTCGGTGAATTTACGTTGGCCGGGTTTTATCCAGGGTACGTGGGCGTAGCTGTAAAAGGCTATTCTATCTGGCACCAGCTCGCTCACCAAATGCATGGTGCTTACCAGGCTGTTCAAGGTTTGCAGGGGCAGCCCGTATATCAGGTCGTAATTAATAGAGGTGTAACCTATTCGGCGGGCGTTGTTAGTTACCTCGCGCACCTGCTCTACCGTTTGGTGCCGGTTGATGATAAGCTGCACCGCAGGGTCAAAATCCTGTATACCCAAGCTCAACCTGCGGAAACCCAGATCGAACAAAGTTTGCAAATGCGCCTCGGTAGTATTACCGGGATGCGCTTCGAAGCTAAATTCGGCGTTGGGGTGTATATCTACATTATCTAATAAGCCCGCTATTAGCTTATGCAAATTATCGGCACTGAAGAAGGTGGGCGTACCGCCGCCTAAATGCAGCTCGCGCACAACTGGCCGGCCTCCAAGCATATTCTTATACATCTCCCACTCTTTCAATACAGCGTTAATGTAGGGTATCTCTACGCTATGGTTTTTGGTGATGCGCGTATTGCAGCCACAATAAGTGCACAGGCTTTCGCAAAAGGGCAAGTGCACGTAAAGGCTCAGCCCATCGGCATAGTTAGTTTGGTTGAATGATAATTGTACCGACCGCAGCCACTTCCCCGCAGTAAACGCATCGGTATCCCAATAGGGCATAGTAGGGTAGCTGGTGTACCGTGGTGCGGCTACATTATATTTGGCTGTGAGGTGCTTGTCCATTTTGCTGTATAATTAGGTTAGCCGTTTGGGTTGCGCGGCAGGCTTTGGCGCATACACAGGCGTTGCCTACGCATTTGTTTTCCTGCCACTGGTCGAGGTTTTTAATAGTTTGGGTAGCGATGCCTTGCATGGCCTCGCGCGTTAAATAAGCCTGGTGCGGCGTTACCAACACATTATCGAATTGCATCAATTGCTCCAACAGGTTATCTTTAACAGCATCGCCGTGGTGGTCTTCAAAAAATAGCCCTTTTTCAAACTCATAAACATCCAACCCTAAGTAACCTATCTTTCCGTTACGCAAACCCTGTATCGCGTCAGCAGTATTGAGCAAAGCACCGCGTGAAGTATTGATGAGCATTACCCCATCTTTCATTTGCTGTATAGTGTTGCTATTGATGAGGTGTTTGGTAGCCGGCGTAAGCGGCGCATGCAGCGAAATAATATCGGCATTGGCATACAGGTATGGCAGGGTTACCTGCTCAATACCCATGCTATCTTCAGGGAACTTCAGGTCGTAACCAATAACTCTGCAGCCGAGCCCTTTGAAAATAGCCGCTACGGCTAAGCCTGTATTACCCAAACCTATCAGCCCTACGGTTTTGCCATTAAAGTTGAAACCCATCAGCCCATCGTTACTAAAATTAAAGTGGTGGCTGTGCCCGTCGGCTTTTATTAATTTGCGGTTGAGGGCAAAGGCCATAGCAACAGCGTGTTCGGCAATGGCTTCTGGCGAGTAGTGTGGTACATTGGCTATTTTGATGCCGTAGATGGCGGCAGCATCGCGGTCGATATGGTCGGTGCCGGCCGAGCGGGTTGCAATGTATTTAATGCCCAATGCGCCGAGCCTGGCTATTACCGGGGCCGATACATCATCATTGGTGAACACCACCACGGCATCCTTCCCCTCGGCAAAAACCGCAGTTTCCACGCTCAGGGGGTTAGATATCAGGGTTATATCGTGCTTTTTTTGATTGGCTTTTGATAAAAATTCCTTTTCGAAGGGTTTTATGCTGTACGCTACTACTTTCATCCGCAATAAATATTTATTCAAAAATATCGCGGACAGGTATTTTGGTAGTTGCGCGCCGTCAGCCCGAAAAGTGATCTTCGTCAGTTTTTCATTTTAGCGAGGCGTTTTTCGTCGAGGATGGTGATCAGGCTGCCTTTTTTCTCTATCAGCCCTTCGTCCTTAAAATCGGTAAGGGTGCGGCTCACCGTTTCCGTTGCCATGCCGGCAAGGGCGGCAAGGTCCTCCCTGCTTATCTTAAAGCTTTCGGCAGCTTCATTCTGTTTATACAAACGCAGCAGCGAACCCGCCATGCGTTTGCGCACCGAGTTATAGGCCAAATGCAGCAGTTGTTCTTCCTTATCGCGCACATCGTTGGCCAGTATGGCAATAAAGCTGCGTGCCACATCGGGGTAATGGTTTATCAGTTCGTCAAGCTGTTCTTTGGGGATGAGGCAAAGCTGCGAATCTTCCAGCGCGGTAGCGGTATCGGCATAGGCCTCGCCCGATAATGATGCGTTAACGCCGAGGTATTCCTCGGGGCCGAAGATACCGGTCATCAACTCGCGGCCGTCTTCGGCCAGTTTCATGGCCTTTACTTTACCGCTCAATACAATGTATAAGCCGTTGCCTTTATCGCCCTCGTAATACACCACCTGGTTCTTTTTAAACTGGCGGGTTTTGCGCTCGGCAATAATGTTTTTTAGTTCAGCAAGGCCGTTGTTGCGTGCCAGTAAGCCGCCTATCTTATCCAGCGGCTTGCTGTAAAACTCTTCCTGTGCGGTTTTCTTTTTCAGCCGGGTTTCTATCGCGTTCAGCAGCTCTATATCATCAAAGGGCTTCGTAAGGTAATCATCCGCCCCCATATCCATGCCTTTGCGCAGGTCTACCCGCTCGGCTTTGGCCGTCAGGAAAATAAAGGGGATGGTGGCAGTTTCGGGGTTTTTATTCAACATATAAAGCACACCATAACCATCAAGGTCGGGCATCATAATATCGCAGAGGATAATGTCGGGCTTATTTTTCAGCGCCAGGTCGACACCAATTTTGCCGTTGGCGGCCTGCAGCACTTTAAAGTCTGCCAGTTCCAGTATCTCAACTACATTCTCGCGTATATCGTCGTTATCTTCAATAATTAAAACCTGCTTGCTCATGCTTTGGTAAAGGTGATGGTGAATGATGTGCCCTGGTTAACGATGCTGGTAAAATCAACTCGTCCGTTCATTAAATAAGTATAGCGCGCAACAATGTTAAGCCCAAGGCCCGTGCCCGGGATATTCCCGGTATTGTGCGCCCTAAAGAAAGGTTCGAACAAATGCTTCTGGTCTTTCTCCGGGATGCCGATGCCATTGTCTTTAATGATAACGGTGCAGCCCTGCTCGTTTATTTCGGTATTGTATTCAATAAAAGTATTCTCGCCCGAGTATTTGATGGCGTTAGCTATCAGGTTAAAAATGCAATTCTTCAACAGATTTTGATCAAGGCTAACCATGCTCTCTTTCCCCGTATGCTGGTAAATAATATGCTGGTTTTGTTTGGCCACCAACTGCATTTCTTCGGTAATTTCTTCGGACAGTTTCACCAGGTCGAAGCTGCTGAAATTGGGCTCTACTTTACCCGCCTCCAATTTTTCCAGCGACAGAAAATCGTTCAATATACCGGTAAGATTGCCCACCGCATTCTTTATTTTACCTACGTGCTTGTTAATATGCTCACTATCGAACTGTTGGGCATATTTATCTATCAGCGAAGCGGAAAGCTGTATAGCACTCAAGGGCGTACGGAACTCGTGCGAGGCCATAGACACGAAGCGGCTTTTCAACTGCCCCAGTTCTTTTTCTTTTTCGAGGGAAATGCTTACTTCCTCTTTAGCGTTCTGCAGGGCCAGCACAGTTTCTTTTAACGATTGGGTGCGCTCCTCAACCAACCCCTCCAATCCTGCGGCGTATTCCCTCAGTTGTTCTTCGGCTTCTTTTTGCTTGCTCAGGTCGTGGATAAAACCGGTGTATATTTTGCGGCCCGAATAAGCCACTTCGCTCACCGCCAGCCTGAAAGGGAATACCGTTCCATCCTTACGCAGGCCGGTAACTTCGCGGCCTATACCAATAATGTGGGGTACGCGGGTATGCTGGTAACGTTTAATATACTCGTCGTGCTGGTTGCGGTCGGGCGGGGGCATTAAAAAAGATACATTTTTACCTATAACTTCTTCAGGGCTATACCTGAACAATGCACATGCTGCCGGATTGATGGTTTCTATCGACCCGCGCTCATCAATGGTAATAATACCATCAATGGCGTTTTGAATAATAGCATTTAATAAAGCAGCACTTTCCATAAAACTAAGTTAGCCCTTAAAGCAACATGGCGCAAATATCGTGACTCCGGGAGGCAAAAAATGTAATGACATTCAGCCCCGATAATGACGCGTGTCACTTTTATGCCAAAGGGCCATGCATATTTTTGATCGCCGCCATTATTATAAAGATCCCGGCGGCAGTTTGTAAACCAAGGCAGGTGCTGCCTGCCCCCAATTAACTTTACTATGGCAAGTATTAACACCGAAATACAATTTCTGGATGGGCCGCATTCGCGGTTAAAAGAACTGAAATTTGCCATACAAACCATTACCGACCTTATTAGAGGGCTGCGCGCTTTGCATTTTATTGGCCCATGTATTACTTTCTTTGGCTCCGCACGGTTTACCGAAGAGCACCCTTATTATCAGCAAACCCGTAGCGCAGCGGCCGCCATGGCAAAATTAGGCTTAACCATTATAACCGGAGGAGGCCCCGGCTTGATGGAAGCGGCCAACCGCGGCGCCAAAGATGCCGGAGGATACTCGGTGGGCTGCAATATCCAGTTGCCGGTTGAACAGAGGCCCAACCCCTATCTGGATAAATGGGTTTATATGCGCCATTTCTTTCTGCGTAAAGTATTGCTGGTAAAATACTCTTTTGCTTTTGTAGTAATGCCCGGTGGCTATGGTACGCTCGACGAGTACTTCGAGGCCCTTACGCTGATACAAACGCATAAAATAAAGGATTTCCCTATTGTGATATTCGGCCGGGAATACCATGAGGAACTGATGGAGCACATAACTGTAATGAAGCAAAACGGCACCATTGGCGCAACCGATGAACAATACTTCCTGGTAACAGATGATATTGAGGAAGCTGTAGCGCTCATCAAAGAAAAAAGCATTAAACAATTCGGGCTAAAACCAAGGCGCGCATACCGGCCATTCCGTTGGCTGTTCGAGCACCGATAAACTCGACCGCATGCCGTAGTCCTGCTGTGCATCAGTTCTTTTACTGACCACCGTCATTATTTCGCCGCTGTAAACCACTCACCTTTACAGTATTAAACGCAACCACATGAAAAAGCAACCACAACCGCTAAGTTACGGCTATGCCGGCAAAGCGGGTAATATACTACTAACGGCCCTGCTTATAATTACTTTAATACTTGCCTTCCTAAAAGCGAGTTCGGCGATGACATACCAACCGTCGAAGCTCGACAATGCACTAAGTGCCGAGATAAGCAAGCAAATTAGCCAAAGCAAGCTGCCTTTGAACTTTCCGCTAAGCGTGCGCCGCTTTTATGCACAAAGGCAATACAATGCCAATTGGGTAGCCAACCCGGCCGATGCCGACAAAACATGGTCAGCTATGCTTATGATAGATTGTGTTTTGCAATTCGGCTTAAACCATGCCGATTACCACCCCACAGAATTACTGTACAGCAAGCTTCACGATATTTTGGAGCGCCCCAACCAGGTACCCCTGGCAGAGCAGGCACGCTTCGATATCATGCTTACCGATGCCATGCTATCTTTTACCAACAACCTGCATTATGGAAAATACAACCCATTATTCGCCGGCGCCAAGATCGATAAAGGTAATTTGGCCTTTAACGCCATTGATGTAATAAATAACGCTATGCAAAGTAAGGACCTGATGCGTGCCGTGCTGAATGTGCAACCCCGCAGCAAGGCGTATCAAAACATGCAGGCACGCCTGCATGTGATAGCAGGTGTGCAAACCGGCGATTGCTATGAATTCCCGGAGGCCGAGGTGCGCAAAATAGCCCTTAATATGGAAAGGCTGCGGTGGGCTGCGTTAGATACCGATAACTTTATACACGTTAACATTCCATCGGCCATGCTGAGCTTCTACCACAACGGTGCTGTTGATAGCTTTAGGGTAATAATTGGCAAGCCGGGCACACCAACCCCTACCTTAAATAGCGCTATTACACATTTTACAAGCTCGCCCGAATGGCGGGTGCCGCAAAGCATCTTTACAAAAGAACTGCTGCCGAAAGCTATCCGCGATACGGGCTACTTAAGAAGCAACCGCTACAACATTTACAATAATGCCGGCATGCTTATAACGCCCGACAGGGATTACCTTAAAGCTATACTTAAAACGCCAAAAAGGTATTATGCAACACAAACCTCCGGGTGCGATAATGCGTTGGGGCAGTTGATATTCAAGTTCCCTAACCTTTACGAAATTTATATACATGACACGCCTGATCAGAGCTTATTCTTTAAAAACAACAGGGTGTTTAGCCACGGCTGCCTCCGCGTACAACACGCTGCGGTATTGGCCGGGCTGTTACTGAAAAACGACAAGGCCGAAAACGCGATCACCGTAATGGAACGCGATATAGCAAAAGGCATCAAAAAAGACTTCAGGCTAAAAACACCTGTGCCAATTGCGGTTACCTACATTACCTGCGAGGTTGTTGGTGGTGCTGTTATAAATTACCCCGACCCGTACGGCCTGGATAAAAACCTGGATATGCTGATGTATAAAAAAGACGACCCTACACTTAACATTGGCCAAAACTGAACGCGAATGTGACGAAGATCAGTTTTAACCGCTCGCAGCCGTCATTATTTAAGCCCCCTTATTAAATAACCTTTGTATAGCAAAACAATAAGAACATGAAAACCATACTTGTGCCTACAGATTTTTCGCCCGCGGCCACAAATGCTGCCAAATACGCGCTAAATATTGCTATTAACGTAAAAGCCGAAATTAAGCTGTGTAATGCTGTAACGGTACCGGCCGAATCGGTATACGCTGCGCAGGTTGCCTGGCCAATGGACGACTACACCGCTCTTAAAGAAAGCGCCGACTCGGAACTTATATACCAGGCAGGCCTGCTGGAAGACAGTATTGGTGAGGGTTATCATCCGCGCGTGTGCTACTCTACGGGCGTAGGCAATGTTACCGATTATGTAAGGAACCTGGTAGAAGACGATGACGTGAACCTGGTGGTGATGGGTATGTCGGGCGCTAATATGTTCTCAAAATTCTTATTGGGCAGCAATAGCCGAAGCCTTATAGACAAGGCTGACTTCCCCTTATTGCTGATCCCGAAACAACACGAGTACCAGTCTATAAAGCGTATAGGTTTTGCTACCGACCTAAGCAGTGCCGATATCGACGCATTAAATTCGGTTGCCAATTTTGCCCGCTATTTTAATGCCGAAATAGTGGTGAGCCATGTTATGGAATCGCCGGAAGAACATCGCCGTGCCGAAGACTTTTTAAGCGAGGTTGGCTGCAAAATAAACTATCCGCACATTTATTACCGCGGAATGCAAAATGAAGGCGTTACAGCGGGCCTTAAATGGTTAACCGAAAATGGGCAGATAGATATGCTGGTGATGATACACCGCCCCCACGGAATTTTCGATGCCAGTTATACACAAAAACTGGCCGTTAAAACAAAAATACCGCTAATGGTGCTGCCTGATGGGTTTAGTAAGGTTTTGATATGAGCCAGGGATTGTGAGTGCGGACCGAAATGGCGGGCTTTGAAACATTATAGTTACAAAGCCGCCATTTTCAATTTCTTATAAAATTTGTCACGATTATTGCGTTATATAATCTAATGCAAGCCATCCGGATACAGGTTTTACTATTTTTTGCTGTGGCAATGTTTGCCGCTAAGCCGTTTATTGGCTTTAGCACAAGCTATTGGGCAGCGAACGATACACAAGCCACCATACTGGCAAAAGCATTCACCAAACGCAAACAAGAATTTGTTGAAGACAGCGACTTCGACGTTATTGCCGTTCAAAAACGCATTGCCGAACCTCTGTTCGCTGCTTTTCTTGCATTATCATTCTTTTTAAGCGGCTTTTTTGCCCGCGTTTTCGCTCCCGTAAAAGCCATTACCGGCAGGGTGCTCAGCGATATCCGCTACGGCCTTGTACCGCCCGAACAACTTTACCTCCTTGGTGGTAAACTAAGCATTTGATATTTCTCTTTCCTGCTGCATAAGCAGCCTAAGGCCGCCCGTTCAGGGTAGGCTCTGTCAACTATTTCCCGTTCATTCTTAAATACATCATCAGATGCACGCTCTCAAAAGATGGTGTTGCCTATGCTTTATGCTGCTCAGCGTTACCGGCGTATATGCACAACAGGCACCACCGGCTATTTCTTTAAAAACCCTTCTTGAAAAAGTAAACCAAAACGCCCCCTCCCTCGTCGCCGATTCGGCACTGATAGGCATTAAGCAAGCCCAGTCCACCGAAACGCATAACAACTGGCTGCCCAACCTGCGCCTTAATTACCAGGCCGATGTGGGTACCAATAACAATACCGCCGGTCCCTACTTTGGTTTTGGTATTGTGCCCTCCAACTCGCGCGGGGTACGTACCCAAAGCAACAACAGTGCTGTATTAACCAACCTGGGCATTGCTGCGCTGGAGTGGGAGGTATATAACTTCGGCGCATATGCTGCCCAAAACCGCGTAGCAACGGCCGAGGTAGATTCCGAAGAAAAGAAATTCGCGCAGGCCAAATACAATTTGCAGGCCTATACTATTGGTTACTACCTGCAACTGCTGCGTTTGCAGGATTACCTTGATATTCAAGCACACAACATCAAGCGCAACGAGCAAATACGGCGGTCTATCCAGTCGCTGGCCAAAAGCGGTGTACGCCCCGGGGTTGATACCAGCCTTGCCGAAGCCGAGCTATCTAAATCGAGGCTCAACTACATCGAACTGGATAATCAACTAAAACAAGTACAGCTAAAGTTATCTGCTATTAGCGGTTTGGCTTATGAAGGCATTGTGCCCGATACTACCGTTGAGCAGGCGCTTATTGCCCAAATGGCCGCACCGGCGCAGCTTGATGCCGATACGGCCGGGCACCCTGCAATTGGCTATTACCAGTCGTTATTGAATGCCAGCCTGCAGAAGGAAGCACTGGTAAAAAAGCAGTATAACCCCAAAATATTCCTCGAAGGTGCTTACTGGGGGCGCGGCAGCAGTGTTGATGCTAATGATAATTTCAACGCACTATCTACCGGTTGGGGTTTTAGCCGCGGCAACTATTTGGTGGGCGTAGGCATATCCTACAACCTGTTCGATATCCGCCGCAAAAACCTCAAACGAAACACGCAAAGGGCGGCCACCACCTATGCCCGCAAAAAGTTGGACGAGGAAAAAAATTTGGTAGCTCTCGGCTTAAGCCAGGCCGATGTAGAGTTGAATACCGCCCGCCGCCGCTTGCAGGAGATACCCAATCAGCTCAAAGCGGCAACTGCGGGTTACCGGCAAAAGTTATCGCTCTACAAAAGCGGGCTTACCGATATCATTGAACTGAATGCTGCCCTCAACATCCTCTACCGCGCCGAAACCGATTACGCCCAGGCAAAATACGCCTACACCAGCGCGCTATTCCAAAAAGCGGTTACGGGCAACCGGGTAAATACTGTTTTAAACCTTTTAAACTAAACAATATGTCAATGGTAACATCCGCGCTAAAAAGGCCCATAACCACCGTGGTTATCACGCTCAGCCTTTTAATATTCGCGGTACTTAGTGCAATAAAAATACCTGTAGATATTTTCCCGCAGCTTAACCTGCCTACTATTTATGTGATAGAATCGTACGGCGGTATGTCGCCCCAGCAAATGGAGGGCTTTTTCAGTACCCGTTTGCAAGACCAGTTTCTGTACGTTAACGGCGTAAAAACCATCACCAGTAAAAATATACAGGGGCTCACCATGATAAAGCTGAGCTTTTACGAAAACGTGAACATGGCCGAAGCGCAGGCACAAGTAGCCCTGCAGGTAAACCGCGCCATGAAGTTTTTCCCACCCGGTGCCCTACCGCCGCAAGTGGTACGGTACGATGCTTCCTCGCTGCCCGTAGGGCAGTTAGTACTATCGGCACCGGGGCGAAGCCTTAAGGAGATATACGATATGGCCGCCACACGCATCAGGCCCATGTTCGCCTCGGTGCCCGGGTTATCGGCCCCGCCGCCATTTGGTGCCAACTCGCGCTCCATCACCGTAAATATCGACCCGGCAAAACTCCGCAGTTACGACCTCACGCCCGACCAGGTGGTAGAGGCACTGGCCAAGTTCAATGCCATGTCGCCCTCGGGTAACTTGCGATTGAATAATACCATGTACACCACCACCATCAACTCGCTGGTGAAGAAATCGGAAGAGTTTGCCGATATCCCCATCAAAACAAAAGATGGCGTTTCGGTAATGGTGAAGGATGTGGCCCGCGTGGCCGATGCTGCCGACGTAACGGTTGATTATGCTTTGATAAACGGCAAACGTTCGGTTTATATCCCCGTGGTAAAAACGGCCGATGCATCTACCTGGGCGGTGGTACAAACCCTGAAAAGCAAACTACCCGAAATGCAAAGCCTGCTGCCCGATGATGTAAAGATATCCTATGAGTTCGATCAATCGGTTTTCGTGATAAATGCCGTAGAGAGTCTGATAACCGAAGGCGGCCTTGGCGCAATACTTACAGGGCTGATGGTACTCCTCTTCCTGCGCGACCTGAGGAGTAGCTTAATTGTGGTGATAACCATCCCGGTATCTATCCTTTTAGGCGTAATGCTGCTGGGTATGTTCGGCCAAACCATTAATATCATGACGCTGAGCGGGCTTGCACTTGCTATAGGTATTTTGGTTGACCAAGCCACCGTAACTATCGAAAATATACACCAGCATTTGGAGATGGGCAAACCCAAAAAGCTGGCCATTTATGATGCCTGTGAGGAGATAGCTTTCCCCTTGCTGCTGATATTGCTTTGTATCCTCGCGGTATTCGCCCCATCATTTTTGATGAATGGTGTGCCTAAAGCGATGTTCCTGCCGCTGTCGATGTCGATCGGGTTAACTATGATCGTATCGTACATCCTGGCGCAAACCCTGGTACCTATCCTCAGCAACTGGATGATAAAAGCCGAGCGCTACCAGCACTATACCCATGGCGAGGTGCATGCCCATGCCGGCGAAGCATTGGACAACCCTGAAAAAGAGCAGGTAGATAAACACCTCGCCGCCGAAAATCACGAACCCGAAAAGAACGACTTTTTTGAGCGGGTGAAGATGCGTTTCATGAACATTATTACCCGCATGATGCCGGGGAAGAAACTCATTGTACCCATTTACCTTGTCGCCGTAATTGTACTTGCAGGTGTAGGCTTCGTGATCATTGGTAAGGATATGATGCCAAAGCTGAACAACGGGCAATTCCTCATCCGCATCAAAGCGCCCGATGGTACCCGGCTGGAGCGTACCGAAGATAAATTTAAGCAGGTGTTATCTATCATCAACAAAACGGTGGATAACAAAGTAGCCATATCTTCGGGCTACGTGGGTATAGTACCCAGCAGCTACGGCACCAGTAATCTTTACATTTTTAATACCGGTACGCATGAGGCCGTGCTGCAGGTAAACCTTGATAAAGAATACAAGGTGAATATGGATGAATTAAAGGATGCCCTGCGCAAAAACATTGCCTACCAACTGCCCGACCTGCGCATCACCTTCGAACCGATTGATATGACCGAGAAGATCATGAGCCAGGGTGCCGCAACGCCTATTGAAGTACGTGTGGCGGGTAAGGATATGGGGCAAATAGAAACCTACGCCAACAAGGTGGTGGGTAAACTGAAACGCATCCCCTACCTGCGCGATGTACAAATTGCACAACCGTTAAAAGTGCCGGTAATATCCATTGCGCTCAACCGCCTTAAAGTGGCACAATTTGGTTTGAATGTTACCGATATAGCGCGCTCTGTAACAGCAAGTACCTCGTCGAGCCGATTTACGGAGAAGAACCAGTGGCTTGACGAGAAGGCAGCGTACACCTACCAGGTACAGGTGCAGATACCCGAATATGTAATGAATTCGATGGATGAGTTGAAAGAGATACCGCTGCTGAAAGGGCAAAACACACCGACCCTTGCCGATGTGGCCGACTTTAGCATTAAATACTTGCCCGGCGAGTACGACCGCACCGGCCCGCGCCGCTTTTTAACCGTGAGCGCCAATATCTACAAACAGGACCTGGGCACCGCCACTACCGATATACAAAAAGCCATGGCAGAAATAAGCGCGCCACCTAAAGGGCTGATAGCCGAACTGAAAGGTATGAGCAGCCTGCTTACCGAAACCATGGGCAGCCTGCAGAGTGGTTTGGCTTTTGCCATTTTGGTTATCCTGCTGTTGCTGGCGGCTAATTACCAATCGTTCAAGTTATCGCTTACGGTGTTATCCACCGTGCCTGCGGTAATCTTGGGCTCGCTGGCGGCATTGCTGCTTACGGGTTCAACGCTCAACCTGCAATCGTACATGGGCATGATCATGTCTACCGGGGTATCGGTGGCCAACGCTATCCTAATTGTTACTAATGCCGAAAAGCTGCGGCTGGAGTATCGGGATGCGGAGCGCGCTTCCATAACCAGCGCGGCCATCCGCTTGCGACCGATCCTGATGACCAGCTTTGCCATGATGGCGGGTATGATACCTATGGCATCGGGCATGGGCGAGGCGGGCGAACAAACCGCACCGCTGGGCCGCGCCGTAATTGGCGGCTTGTTTGCCTCTACGCTGGCTGCCTTATTCATCTTACCGTTGGTATTTGCATGGGTGCAGCGCAAAAGCAGCTATATATCGCCATCATTAATGCCCGAAGAAAACACATCCTTATCACCCTCAACTATTTAAAACCATGAAAACGAAATTAATAACGCTTGCCGCCATAACCAGCCTGTTCGCCGCCTGCTCGGGAGGCGAAAAACCGGTAGACCTTACCACCGACGCAAAGAAATCCGACAAGGTTTACGAAACCGGCCCCATTACCGAGCGGGCCTTATCAAACTACGTACGCCTGCCCGGGCAGTTAAAAGCCTATAACGAAGTGAACCTGTTTCCCAAGGTGAATGGCTTTGTAAAAGAAGTGTTTGCCGACCGTGGCACCATGGTTAAAAAAGGGCAATTGCTGATAACCCTGGAAGCGCCTGAAATGGAATCGCAGTTGCAGGCCGCTAACTCGCGCTACCTGCAGGCACAAGAAACTGCGTTGGCCAGTAAAGATAAATACAACCGCTTAAAACAAGCCGCCGCAGAGCCGGGTTCGGTATCGCCGTTGGAGCTGGATAACGCCGTATCAAAAATGAAGGCCGATGAAGCCGTGGCTGCGTCGGAACGCTCGAACATGGCATCGGTAAAAACCATGCAGGGCTACCTCAGCATTTACGCCCCCTTCGATGGCATGATCATCCAGCGTAATATTTCGCCGGGGGCATTGGTATCGCCGGGGAAGGCAACCGACCAGCCCATGCTCATCTTACAGGATACCAAAAAACTACGCCTCGAGGTATCTATCCCTGAAGATTATGTAGACAAGGTGGACCTGAACAAAGCGGTAAACTTTACCTTTAACGCTATGCCCGGCGACAGCCATACAGCAAAAATAAGCCGATCGGCCAATGCATTGGGCAGCATGCGATCTGAAGCTATTGAGATAGATGTTACCAACCCCGATAGTAAATTTAAGCCGGGCATGTATGCGGAAGTGAAGATACCGATGCGCTCTGGAGCAAAATCGCTGCTGGTGCCCAATACGGCTATCGTTCGCTCTACCGAGCGCGAATACGTGGTGGCCGTGCGCGATGGTAAGGCCAAGATCATCGATATAAAAGAAGGCATGGCGGGGCGCGATTCTACCGAGATATTCGGCGCGCTATCTAACAAAGACCATATCCTAACCAAAGCCAGCGATGATATACAGGAAGGGACGGTAATCAAGTAACACCGTTCAAATTCAACAAAAAAGGGTTGGCAAAATTGCCAACCCTTTTTTGTATAGAAAAAATCTATTAACGTAACGAGTTAATATAGGCAGCTATTCTAAATGCTTCTGCTTTGGTAACCTGCGGCATTGGCGGCATCTCGGTTGAGTAGCCCGGCCAGTTTTGCGGCTGCGGGTTATGTATCAGCGACAATATCTTCTCCGGCGAATACTTGCGTTTAGCAACCTCAGCGAACGGAGGGCCTATTTGCCTTTTGGTTGGGTTATGGCACGATAAGCATGTGTTTTTGGTCAACAACGGCTCTATCTCTTTAAAAGTTGGTGCTTTTGTACTGGCTGCGGCCTTAGCCGGTGTAGCGGTAGCTTTTGCCGGGGCTGCACCTTTTTTTGCAGGAGCTGCAGCAGGGGCAGCGGCCGAGTTTTTGGTGCTTACTTCGCTCATTGATAATTTAGCGCCATCAGGTATTTGGTTCAGCGTGTAATAAGCTGTTGGATGTATCAGCGAGTAGAAACCCTCTGCCGAGCGTATACCATCCAGTGTTAAGGTATGGATGTAATACTGGCGAAGCCCGTTAACAATAAACCTTGCTTTTAAACCGTCTGCCGAAACTTTAACACCGGTAATTTTCAACTTTTCGGTATTTACCGCCGGCGACCCATAAACAGGGTGGTATTTGTAAATAAAGCTTTCGGCACTGTACGATGCCAGGTCTTCGGCCGACTTACGGTCAACAGGCATAGTAAACTCAGCCTCAAAACCATCAGGCATTGCCCTTACAGCTTTCATCTCGAAAGGTGTTTTGCCGTTGTAAACCACACGCTCTAAACCTTCGTTGGCATCACCTGCCGACCCCCAGCCACGGTTGGTTTCGCCTACGAACAGGCTACCATCGGTACCCCACTCTAAACGCAGCACGCCCGAGCGGAAACCTTTGCGGAACAAGAATGCAGCACCCTGCTCCTGGCCTTTAACAGTTTCCAGGAATATCCTCGAGATAATGCTCATACCCTGGTCGCCGGCCAATATTTGCCCTGCGAACGGGCCGAAAGTATTAGCAGGAATTTTAACAGCTTCTGATGATGATATACCCAAAATACCGTAAGGCAACCAAACTGATGGCAATTTCAATTCGGGGAAGGTCTTCTTCATCTCGAACAAGGTTTTGAAGGTTTCGTTCACCCTGTTCTCCGGTTTTATGTAACGGCCCTGCTCATTTTTGATGCGGCGCTCGTCCATCTGCGAGTAAAAGAAATCCGACTGTAGTTTAACCGGCGAGTTTGGCAGGCTTGTCCACCTTAAGCTGGCGGGGTGGCCCATAAAATCGCCTTTGTTCACTTTCCATAAACCGCCCGAGCCTACCCAGTCGCCCTGGTTTTCGGTGTAGTACAATTCGCTGTCGATAGCGCTGATACCTGCAGGCGAACGGAAACCAGCTGCGTAAGGGGTCATTTTACCGCTTTCGGTAATGTTCATGGCCCAACCACGCATAGGCACGCGGCTTTCGGCACGCCACCATTCTTCATCGCCAAAGGCAACGTTGCCGGTAACCATAAAGGTACCATCCTTCATAATTTTAGGGCCGAAGCTATATTCGTGGTAGTGCCCGCTCAATGGCCAGGCGTAAATGGTTTGGTAAATTTCGGCTTTGCCGTCCTGGTCATTGTCTATCAGTTTGGTTAGCTCGCCGCGTTGTGCTACGTACAGGGCGCCATCTTTATAGGCAACACCTAATATCTCGTGCAAACCGTAAGCAAACCTGCGCCAGTAGGGCGTTGCGCTTGTAGGGTTTTCTACAATGTATACTTCACCGCGGCGGGTGCTCAGGGCAAGGTTACCGTTCGGCAAGGTAACCAAACCACCCACTTCTAAAATGGGGCCTTCGGGTACGCGTACTTTATTTACCTTGAAGAAATCTTCTTCTTTAGGGGTTTCCTGTGCAAATGCAGCTGAAAAACTTAAGCTGATCGCCAGTGTCAATAATGTTTTAAATGTATATTTCATGGCTTCTGCTTAAAATAAAAGGGTGTAACTTAACTTGTTGCCAACCGGAACGATCATTTGCTTTTTACCGTCAACATCGCGTATGGTTGGTGCAGGCGTACCTTCGGCAAGTTGAATGTAGTAGCCTTTATCATTTACAAGGTACAGGCCTTTGCTCACTTCTTCTATAGTTGATGCGTTAGCCAGCAGGAAGTACAGATCTTTAGCAGTGCCATCAACA
Source organism: Mucilaginibacter pedocola (assembly GCF_002013915.1). Classification (GTDB taxonomy): domain Bacteria; phylum Bacteroidota; class Bacteroidia; order Sphingobacteriales; family Sphingobacteriaceae; genus Mucilaginibacter; species Mucilaginibacter pedocola. The sequence continues at coordinate 379,381 of NZ_MBTF01000023.1, read as the reverse complement.
GATACCGTACGGCTAATGCCTTGCCCGTTCTCCATTATTTTTACATCATCGGTAACAGTAGCGCCGTAAATAAGGTATTTAAACGCAGGGCGCTCTTGTGCATCCAGCACATAACCTTTGGTGAAGAAGCCTGTGCCGGCAGTATCGGCAACCCATTTATCATCGGCCTTGGCCAGTTTGGCAATAGCCAAAACAGGTTTAGCGGTAAAGCGGGTTACGCTGCCCAGCGGAAGCGAGGTACCGTTGCCGCGGCCATCGAACATCGGGGTAGCATTAACAAAGCCGCCGTGCCAGCCCTGCAGTAGGGTGCCATTATCCAGATCGTAGCTATAGGCTGTTTTCTCAGGTCCGCCTACCGATATAGCATGCACCGAACGTACCCCCGGCATTACATCAACAAAGCTACGTAGCATATTATTGCTGTTGGCATTAATGTAGATCGGGTCCGACTCGTCCTCCTCTTTCAATTGAGGTGTTTCGGTGTAAGGAGTTATTGAGATATTCCTGAACGCTACCGAGCCATGGTCGCCTTGCAGACGAAGCGGGCCTGTTGCTTTTTCGGCACCTGCAGCACCACGGGTTGGGCCAAACAGCTCTACTTTTTCGTGGATGCTTACGCCGTTCAGTTCAATTCTTACAATTTTCGCGTTAGCCGTTTTAGCACCAGAAGCATCAAATTTTGGTGCCTGGAAAACGATCTTAATGTGCTGCCAAAGTCCCGGTGCTTTGCTGGCATTCTGGCGTGGGGCAACACCACCGTAGCCTTTTTCGGCTTCAGGTTTGCTATCGTCCCAGCGCTGGTAAATACCGCCGTTGTTATGCGATGTGGCGTTACGTAAACCCCATGCATCATCTATCTGAATTTCGTAATTGCCTTGCAGGTAAATGCCTGAGTTGGTGCCTTTAGAGGTTAGGTAATCCATCTCTACAATGGCGTTGCCGTACTCTTGGGTGGTATACAGGTCGGTACCGGCTTTTTTCTCGGTGCTTTGGTTTACCAAAATGCCTTCGCCTTTGCTTGTTTTAAATGCGTTGGGGGTGTTCAGGTCGGCCACCACATTCCCGGCTATCGACCACGAGCTGCCCGGATTTTTAAAGGCGGACAGGTCCTTCAGGTCAATTCGCTGCCCAAAGGCCAGCAGGCTCCCGCAAAGCCAAAGCGTGGCCGTAAGCCCCGCTTTTGATAAGTTTAGATCCATTATGCTTTAGTGTAATTGTTTAATATAATTTTTCAATATTCAGCAGCGCGAAGATATTGAACGTAAGCGACATTTTATTTGCCTAATTGTGCCAATATGTATACATTTTGACTCAAAATATCGATTTAGCAAATCAACATTTCTTACAGATACCCATTTTAGTTATCAATATCAAAAAACAGGCATCGTGTATCGAGTTACTTTATCAGCTGCCATTTTTTTATTGTAAAACGTACACCTTTAAACCCGCCGCTCCGCTTTACACTCCCTTTACCTTTATTCCAATTCAGGACGATGTTATTGTAGCCGCCTTTATCGTAGTTAAAGGTGATGCCATCATCTTCAAACAAGGCGGTCTGTGCATCGCCCTCGCCGTAAACGTAGCAGGTGATATCGAATTTAGTAGAAGGCGATACATACTCCACAGGCGCGGCCAATGGTAAAATAGTGCCGGCTTTTATGAAGATGGGTAGTTGGTTGAGGCTTGGTTTAATGGTGTACTTTTTACCGCCCTCGTATTTTTGGTTGGTATTAAAATCGTACCAGGTACCGGCGGGTAGGTACACGCTGCGTTCGTCGGCTTTCTCGGTGAGCGGTGCCGCAAGGATGCCGCTGCCTATCATGTATTCGTCGGATATATCCCAAACGTTAACATCTTCGGGGTAATCGGTTACTAACGCACGGAATGGCGGGATGCCCTTGAAATGATAATCGGCAAAGGCGCTATATAGGTACGGGATAAGGCTCATTCGGAAGTTGAGTAGCTTACGGATATCCGCCTCAACCTCTTTTGCATTATCCATCAGCTCGACCTTGTTGTTCTTCTCTTTGTTTATCTGCAACCATGGCGGGCTTTGCAGGTACCAGCTATTGTATAAAGTTTGGGCCGATAGTACAGCCGTTTGGCTGCGGCGCATAAGATCTTTTATGGTATTAGATTCCCGCACCTCGGGCGACCATATCATTCCCGAAAAACCCGAATTAGGTATCATGCGGATATACTCATCGTGCTCGTAGGTATCGCTATACAAGGCAGCCGGGTACGATGAGGCGAAGGCGTTTGAAGCACGCACATCCAGGTAGGTACGCAGGTTGCTTTTCTTGTAGATGCTGTAGATGGTCTTCTGATACAGTAAACCGAAAAGCTGGTGCACCTGCTCGCCATCCATCCCCGAAGGGAAAGTACTTAACTCCGGGAAGCTCCAAACGCCGCTGCCGTAGGCGATGTTGGAGTTATCGCACTCGTCCATTTTAAAACCCGAGATGCCCTTCTTCACAAAGGTTTCGTTATGGTAATTGGCAAAAATATTGGCAGCGGTAGTATCGGCAAAATCGGGCACCAAACCGCCCCAAACCTGGTAATTGCCTGCTTTGGTTTTCAGCGCCTCGTAAATGGGAGAGCTCGGGTGCGTAAAAGCATGTTCCCATAAATTGAGGTGAAAGCCCTTGCGCATCATGGTATCGGTAAAGGCCTCGGGGGTTGGGAATAAACTTTTGTTCCACACATAAGAGCAGGAATAAGCGGCGGTTTGCCATCGAGGTTCCAATCCCAATACATCGCAGGGTATATGGTTATTGCGGAAGTACGCCGCCATTTGCCCTACCTGGTGTTCGCTAAAATCGGCTTTTACGCGGTACTTTACGCCAAGCCCCCAAATAGCAGGCAACGCGCCCCCGCCCGAAAAAAGGTTGTAACGCTGCAAGGCGTTCATCAGGCTTGGCCCGCTAAAAACAAAAACCTCTATTCCCTTTGCCCCTTTTATATCGACAGTTACCACGTTGGATGCCTTACCATTGGTTTGGTATAGCCCTTCTACCGAATCGGCGGGCTTTTTACTATCGGCAGATACCTGTTGTTTATTCAATTTGGCAATATTGCCGCAGTAAAAGGTAGTATAGCGGGCGGTGTTGATGAGGATTCCGTAACCCTTGCTGGAAACATAAAATGTAGCCGGGCCATGCGTGTACCCTAAATTGTTAAGCGGGTTATCGTTCACAATAGGCTGCTTCTTCAACCCTGTTTGGTTGAACGAGCCTATCTGCAAGCCAAAGCCATACAACTGCTCTTTATCGGCCAAAGGCACTTCTACTATTACGCCACGGTCGTTAATGCTGATGCCGATGTCGTTTACATCAAATGGCAACTTGCCCGCAGGTAATGCGGCCATTGCGGTAACCATAGGCTGCTCGTTGCAAAAAGTGTAGGGCGTAAACTTATCGGGCTGGCCCTTGCTCAGCTTTTGCACGCCGGGAGCGGGTTGGGTGGTTTGGGCAGATGCGTTTAACCATACTGTTGCTAACAGTATTAAAAAAGAGGCAGAAAACTTTTTCATGATGGTGTTAAAGGTAAAATTTTCTGCCGTGAAAACCGCTTACGGATATTGACACCCGGCAATAACGGTATTTGAACCTCCCAACAAATAAAACTTGGACCTTACAACAAAACGCGCGCGCGTTTTCCTTCCGAAATTTGCCCCGTCAATTTAAAGAAAATGGAAACCGCAAATAACGATATAACTGTACTGGTAACCGGCGGCAGCGGCTTTGTTGGCGGGCATTGCATTTTGCAATTGCTGCAAAACGGCTATCGGGTAAAAACCACCCTGCGCTCGCTAAGCAAAAAGAATAAAGTATTGGCCTCGCTAAAAACAGGCGGGCTTACCAACTTTGATAACCTGCAATTTATAGAGGCCGACCTTGGCGACGATAAAAACTGGGCAGAGGCCGTGACCGGTTGCACTTATGTGTTGCATGTGGCTTCGCCGATATTTTTGAGGCTGCCCAAAAACGAGGATGAAATGATACGCCCCGCGGTTGACGGCACCATCCGTGTGCTGAAGGCAGCGCGCGATGCAGGCGTAAAACGCGTAGTTGTCACCTCATCCTTTGGTGCAGTAGGCTACAGCCATACCGACCCCAATACACTCATCACCGAGGAGGAATGGACCAACCCGAACGACAAAACGCTCTCTGCATATCTAAAGTCGAAAACATTGGCCGAGCGCGCTGCCTGGGATTTTATGGCGCGTGAGGGCAGCGAATTAGAACTGGCCGTGATAAACCCGATGGCTATTTTAGGGACATCGTTAGGGCCGGATATGTCGAGCGGGTTCGAACTGCTGAAGAAAATATTGGATGGCAGCATGAAAGGCACGCCCAAAATTGAATTGGGAATTGTTGACGTGCGCGACCTTGCCGAGCTGCACCTGCTGGCCATGGTAAACCCTGCCGCAGCAGGCGAAAGGTTCCTGGCTTTATCCGGCGGGGTAATGTCGTTGCACCAGATCGCTATGCTTTTCCGTGAAAAATTTGGCGATAGGGCAAAGCAGGTTACCCACAAAGAATTACCCGACTGGCAAATACGCCTTGCTGCATTGTTCAGCAAACAGGCAAAAACCATTGTACCTTTGCTGGGGCGCACCCGTAATGCAAGCAATGCAAAGGCAAAAACGTTATTAGGCTGGCGGCCCCGCAGCAACGAGGAAGCCGTGCTGGCAACCGCCGAAAGTTTGTTTAAGTATAATATGATAAAAGATGAGTAAGGGAATAAAAATAATGATAACCGGCGCCACGGGTTTTGTTGGTGAAGGTGTTATGCTTAGCTGCCTGCAACACCCGCAGGTTACAGAGGTGCTGATGGTGAACCGCCGCCCCTACCCCTTGCAGCACCCCAAACTGAAGGAATTGATAGTGCCCGCTTTTATGGCATTAGATGGTTACGAGGCGCAACTAAGCGGTTACGATGCCTGCTTTTATTGCGCAGGCATAAGCTCGGTAGGCATGAATGAGGAAAAGTATACGCATATCACCTATGATACTACGCTGGTATTTGCCAATAAAGTGCTATCGCTGAATCCTGAGATCGTGTTCAACTTCATCTCAGGCAGCCATACCGATAGTAGCGAAAAGGGTAAGGTGATGTGGGCGCGGGTAAAGGGTAAAACCGAGAACGCTTTGATGCGCATGCCTTTTAAAGCGCAGTACAATTTCCGCCCGGGCGGCATGAAGGCAGTTGAAGGTCAGCGGAATACCAAAGCGCTTTATAAGGCACTTGTGAGCATTATAGGTTTTCTTTTCCCCAAAGCAGTGGTTACTTTAGCCGAACTGGCCAACGCCATGGTGAACGCAGCAACCAAAGGCTACAGCAAACAGGTATTAGAGATAAAAGACATTAAAGCGCTCGCCAAAATTTAAGCCATGAAGATAGAGGGCATAACATCGTGCTACATTGGCCCGGCCATTTCGCCGGAGCAATTCATCCCCGAGCACTTTTTTATATACCTTTTGCGTGGCAGCATTGTAGGGTACGACGGGCACCGAAACTCCGTAATGCGCCCGGGCGAGTACTGCATTGCCCGTAAAAACCATTTGGCCCGCTACAGCAAACAACCCGATGCAGGCGAATTTGCCAAAGTGGTAGTAATTTTTGATGAGGCTTTTTTGAAGGGGTTTCAACAGCGGCATAAAATCGCGGCAGCATCGCCCACGATAGGTGGCTCGTTTTTACCGGGTGAAAAAAGCGGACGGGTGCAAAACTTTGTGCAATCGCTGGAACCTTATTACCGCGGCAACGGACAACTCGACGAACCTTTTGCCGATTTGAAGCGCGAAGAATTGCTGTTGATATTATTACAGATACACCCCGACTGGGCCGGCATACTATTCGATTTCGGTATCCCCGAGAAGATAGACCTGGAGGCCTTTATGAACAAGAACTATAAGTTCAACGTAAGCATCGAGCGTTTTGCCTACCTTACCGGGCGCAGCATTTCCAGCTTTAAGCGCGATTTCAGGCAGATATTTAATGATACACCGAGCCGTTGGCTTATCCAAAAACGCCTGCGCGAAGCTTATTTCCTCATCAGCAAAAAAGGCAAAAAACCGTCTGATATTTATTTGGACATAGGTTTTGAGGACCTGTCGCATTTCTCTTTCGCTTTCAAAAAACTATTCGGTGCTACGCCGGGCAGTTTGCTGGGAAAACCTAGCTAATCAACAACCGCCTTTGCGGTAAACAAACCCGCATAATATTTCTTCCAGCCGAAACCCAGCAGTACATTCGGCACAAATAAAAATACGCCCATCAACCATCCCGAAGGCACCAAAATAGTATGGAACAGCAGTACATTTAAACTGATAGGGAAAACTGCCACGGCAGCTAAAGGTGCATAGCGGTTGAACAGTAACGACAGCCCCGCCAATATTTGTATGGTTTTTATCATGGGGTAAAAGTAGCCCACGCCCTTTAACCCTGCTACAAAAGCGCCGGTAACCCCGGTGTGCGCCGGTTGGTAAGGGATGAAATGCAAAAAATAATCCAGCCCGAAAATAAGGTACAGCAGGCCAAGGATGATGCGGGATATTAAAACGGCAATTTTCATAAAGGGGCTATTATCTTTCAAAAATTGGAAATTGGCGGGAGATTATCAAACCGTCGTGGGTTTCAACCGGGAACCAAATCCGCCGTGGGTTGAAACCCACGGCTACAACATTTGCCGAGGCTACGCCTCTCTCATTGTTCTTCCGTAACTCCCCGTGGGTTGAAACCCACGGCTACGACATAGATCGTCGCTACGCGACTTTAGAAACAACAACGACTGTATATTGAATCTGATAATTCCCTGAGAGGCGTAGCCTCGTGGCGTATTATAGCCGTGGATTGAAACCCACGGCACGATGCACCGTGCACGTTAACATAATTTGTATTAAATACACCAATAGTGTTGCTGCCCCTTTTTGCTGCGGGGTAATTTTACCATCGGCCACAAAACATCTAACCACGGCCCACCTAAAATTACTATGAGTATAAAATTTAGCCTTATTGCTGCGGGTATGCTGTGCTTTGCAGGCATTAACAATCTTCAGGCGCAAACCAAAACCGCCAGTCCCAAACCAGGCATGGTGCTCAACAACCTCGAATACCTGGAATACGGCAGCGTGAACGTAATGCTGGCACACGATTTTTACCCCGAAGGGCACCAGGGCGGTGTAGGTATTATTCAGAACGGCTTGCGTACGGCAACCAATGGCGATCTAAGGCTGGAGCCTACGCCGGGGCAATGGTCGCCCATACCCAAGGTGGGCAAGCGGGTTATCAATAAAGCCACGCACGAAATAAGCGTGCGCATGGAATACCCTAATCCCGAAATAAACCGCAAGGGCTTTAACCCCATTATTTACCCTGACCTCAATTTTGCTTACAACATCCGCGTGTTGCCGGTGGGTAAAGCCTTCAAAATAATTGTAGACCTGGATAAACCCCTACCCGATGCATGGATAGGCAAAGTGGGTTTTAACATTGAGCTCTTCCCGGGCATATTGTTCGGCAAGTCGTTTTATGCGGATGAGCAGTTCGGCATTTTCCCGCTGCAAAGCAATAGCCAGATGGTTGCAGACAAGGAGAACGAGTACCAAACTATCCCTATCGCCGCAGGCAAAAAAATTACCGTAGCACCCGAACTGCCCGAGCAGCGCCTGGTGATAGAGAACCTAAAGGGCGATAAATTGCAACTATTGGATGGCCGTAGCAAACACAATAACGGCTGGTTTGTGGTTCGGTCGCTTATTGCTAAAGGCGCAGCAAAAGGTGCTATTGAGTGGTTGGTTACGCCAAACGCCATACCGGGCTGGCGGTCGGCGCCGGTGGTGCAGGTGTCGCAGGTGGGGTATCATCCGTCGCAGCAAAAAATTGCGGTGATCGAGTTGGACAAACACGATAAACAAAAACTCCCCGCCACGCTTTACCGCGTAAAAGAGACGGGCGGACTGGAAGCGGTACTGAAACAAACACCTGCCGATTGGGGCAACTTTCTGCGCTACCACTACCTGCATTTCGATTTCTCTTCGGTAAAAAAACCTGGGATGTATATAGTGAAATACGGCAACTCGCAAACCGAAACTTTCCAGATAAGCGATAAGGTTTTCAGCAATGACGTTTGGCAGCCCACGTTGGAATACTTTCTGCCTGCGCAAATGTGCCACATGCGCGTGAACGATAAATACCGCGTTTGGCACGGGCTGTGCCACATGGATGATGCCCGCATGGCGCCTATCGACTCTAACCATTTCGACGGCTATATACAGGGGCACTCTACCCTCACGAAGTTTAAGCCCGGCGATAATGTACCCTACCTTAACCGCGGCGCCTGGCACGATGCAGGCGATTTCGACATCCGTGTTGAATCGCAGGCGGAAACCGTGCACGGGTTAACATTAGCTTACGAAGCTTTTGATGTGAAATACGATAACACCACCATCGATCAGCAAAACCACATCGTAGAGATACAACAGCCTGATGGCAAACCAGATATGCTGCAACAGATAGAGCATGGTTTGCTTACCATTACCGGCGGCTACCAGGCCATGGGCAGGTTCTATCGAGGCATCATTGAGCCTACTTTGCGCCAGTATGTTCTATTAGGCGATGCCGCTAACCTTACCGACAACCTACCTTATAAAACCGATGGCAGCACCATCGACCCCATTTTAAATAAACCCGCCCCGCCGGATGACCGTTGGCTATTCACCGAAGAAAATACCGGCCGCACGCTGCATACCGCCGTGGCATTAGCTGCCGCCAGCAGGGTGATGAAGGGTTATAACGATACCTTATCTAAACAATGCCTGCAAATAGCTACCGAGGTTTGGAATAAAACCGAGGACAAGAACATTGGCCGTTTTGTCCCGCTGGCGGTTGAATTGTTAATCACTACCGATGATAAAAAATACGCCGACTTTTTAGTGAAGAACCAGGCACTCATTGTTCAGCAAATTCAAAACACCGGCTGGATGGTGGGTCGTGCTTTGAAAGCCGTGAACAATGCAGCATTTACAGAAGCTGTTACCACAGCCGTAAAAGGAGTTTATTCCGATATTCAAAAACAAGGTTTAAAAACACCTTACGGTGTGCCTTACGAACCCAACATTTGGGGCGCAGGTTGGGGCATTCAAAACTTTGGGTATAAGCAATACTTCCTGTGCGCCAAATTCCCGCAGATATTCAGCGATAAGTACATGCTCAACTCCATCAACTTTATTTTGGGCTGCCACCCGGGATCTAATACTTCGTCATTCGTATCGGGCGTGGGCGCCAAGTCCATGACGACGGCTTATGGCGCCAACAGGGCCGACTGGTCGTACATACCGGGAGGCAGCGCATCTGGTACGGCATTGATCAGGCCCGATTTCCCGGAGTTACTGAAATGGCCCTACCTATGGCAACAAGGGGAATATGTTTTAGGCGGGGGCACATCTGATTACCTGTTCCTGGTATTGGCGGCAGATCGTTTGTTGAACAAGAAATAACCGGTAGCATGGCATCTATTTTAAAAAAGTTTTGCTTCGCTATACCGGCGCTGTTGGCTGTAAGCAGTAACAGCAATGCACAAACAACCGCAAATACCCGTCCGCAGGTGTATGCCGAAATGAAAAGATCGATGGTAGATGAATTGCTGAAACCCTGGTACCCGGCGGCTATCGATACCGTTTATGGTGGTTTCTTAAGTTCGTTCAGTTACGATTTTAAACCCACCGGCTCGCAGGATAAAATGATCGTTACTCAAAGCAGGCATGTATGGAGCAATGCGCGTGCGGCAGAGCTTTACCCTTCTGTAAAATATTATGCGGAAGGTGCAGCGCAGGGCTTCCGATTCCTGAAAGACGTGTTGTGGGATAAGCAGAACGGCGGCTTTTATACCTATACCGACCAAAGCGGAAAACCCAAACCGGGTGGCTTTGCACCAAAGGAGGCCTACGGTAATTCCTTTGCGCTATACGCTATGGCGGCGTATTACCACCAAACCGGAGATACCGCTGCGCTAAGCCTCGCCATAAAACAATTCGGCTGGCTGGAAAAACATGCGCACGATCCGATCTACAAAGGCTACTATCAGCACATGGAACTGGACGGCACGCCGATAAAACGCACCGCCGAAACACCCTCCAAAGCCGAAACGGGATATAAGGACCAAAACACTTCCATACACTTGCTGGAAGCCTTTACCGAGCTTTACCGCGTTTGGCCCGATAAACTATTGAAAGAACGCCTGCAGGAGATGCTGTTTCTCATCCGCGATAAAATTGTAACACCCAAAGGCAACCTCACGCTATTCTTCCAACCCGACTGGACGGCCGTAGACCATCGCGACTCTACCGAGGCCTACATCCTAAGCCACCGCGGATTGGACCATGTGTCTTTCGGGCACGATGTGGAAACCGCCTACCTGATGCTGGAAGCATCGCACCTGCTGGGCCTGAAACACGATACTACCACCCTAACCATCGCCAAACGCATGGTAGACCATGCCCTGAAGAACGGTTGGGACGCCAATACCGGCGGCTTTTATGATGAAGGCTATTACTTTAAAGATAAGCCCGGCATTACCATTATTGCCGATACCAAAAACTGGTGGGCGCAGGCGGAAGGCTTGAACACACTGCTAATGTTTGATGATATGTTCCCCAAGGACAGCCTGCAGTACGGGCAAAAGTTTTATAAACTTTGGGACTACGTGCAAACTTACCTGATAGACCACGAGCATGGCGATTGGTACCAGGGCGGCATTGATAAACAGCCCAAATATAAACTGGCGCTTAAAGGGCAAATTTGGAAAGGCACCTACCACACCCTGCGCGCCTTTATCAATTGCACCAACCGCCTGCATCCCGATAAGCAGCCACCATCAGCACCTCTGCAATTAAAGCTAACAGGCAAAGGCATGCAAAAGCAGCTAAGCTGGAAAGCATCGCGCGATAACATCGTACTGGCAGGTTACAATATTTACCTCAACGGGCAACGCTTTGCTTACACACCGCTAACGCATTGGCAGCCATTAACAAGCACATTCTGGCCAAAAGGAAAGCTGACCGTTAAGGCTGTTGATCTGGAGGAAAATGAATCTAAAGCAGCATTTATGAAGTAACACATACGAACTTACCAACCCAAATTTTCTATCACAAAAAAGCCGCGAACTCATCATTCGCGGCTTTGTATTTTTTAGCTGTGAGCTAAGAGTATCTTATAAACCTTTCACTAATGCCTGCAATTTAGTATTACGGAAATAAACGCCGGCCCAGGTTAACGCTCCAAATATGAAAGGGAAGTAGAACTGCTGACCCGGAGTGCGCATCATCACCGCTACGGCACCGCCCAAATAACCGGTAATTAAAACTGCGCCAAGCACCGTTGTACGGGGGATGGCATACAGAATGGTGCAAACCAGTAATATATAACCAATGGTTTGTATTTTATCGGCCGGCCAACCCAATGCTGTGCTGCCGGCTACGTGGTGCTGTTCCATAGCGATCTTGCCGCCGGCATCGAAAAGGTAAAAGGCGATCATTAAGCCGGTGAAAACCCAGCCGGTAATTTTGGCTGCTTTTGATGGTGATTGCGTTTGAGTCATGAGTTTTAATTTTTGTTGGTATAAAATTACCTGCATAAAACCACATCGCCAAGGTACAAATGCGACATATTGAGGTGCCTAAATGCACCATTTTGCATTAAAAATAAAAAATATTGAAAACAGGGGGTAACAAATATTCAGCGGGCTTTATATAGAGGTATAAAAACCAAAACATAAACGTCATGAAAAAGCACATCATCACCCTCGCATTAGTTATCATCACAGCAGCAACATTTGCCCAGGCACCTGCCGAAAGAGGCATCAATAATATAAATAACAGCATGCCCAACCGCATCTCCATGAATGTTACTACCGCCAAACAAACACAAGGCAGCAACTTTGGCGAAAAGGTAGCGCAGGGCTTACAAAGCGGCGCTTCTGCATTGGCCAGCGGTGCTTCGCTTAATGCTGCGCCCGGTAACCCGGCTACGCCAGCAGTTACCGCAGCCGACGAGCACCGCACCTACACCGGCGGCCGCCGTAACGAGGAGAGCGCAACAAACCAAAACATATCCATCATCAGATCAGATAAAAGCATCAGCGAAAAAGGCATCAAAAGAACACCTGATGCCGCAGTTACAAGCCCGGGACAGCCAATTGGCGGCATTGTGGTTAAAGGGGGCATATCGCAATAAATAAAAAACCGCCGGCTGCTCCCCGGGTATGGGGTAGCCATTTAAAACCCCGTTAAGCGTATGCTTAGCGGGGTTTGCTTTTTTTATTTGCCTGATAGCGTTAATCCTTCCATTGCGCAAAGCGTTTGTTCATTTTTTCGGTGTCGCGGTATATTTGATCCATGGCTTTGCGGTGGCGCTCGGCTTCTGTCTGTGCAGATGCATTAGAGCTACCCGCCGGCTTGCTATCGGTGGTGTTGCCGTAAGGATGTGTGCGCCGGTACTCGGCAATAGCTGCTTCATTTGCTTCACGACGGGCAGCGCCTGCGGCGTTACGTTCGGCATATTCGCGCGAGTACCGGCGCTCTACCTCTGCATCGATCTTGGAGAACATAGCTGTACGGTCGGCCGACAATTTTTTATGCGCCCTATCTTCATACACACGTTGCACAATGGCATCGTAAAGCGAAAGGCCCGGCGATGTGATGAATTTAGCAGGGCTTCCATCCATATTTATAATGGCCAATTTGTTGGTAGTAGCTACCAGCACCTGCTTGCCATCGGCGGTAATATCCATTATATAAGGTGCCTTATCGCGCAAAATGTTGGCGTACTTCTCGTGCTCCTCAAAGCCGTATTCTTCGCTGTTCTCATCAAGCTCGTTGGTGGGTACCTTTATATCAACTGTGGCTTTGCCCGTTTTGATATCAACCACCGCAATACTCATCAGATCCCTGTGGCTAACGGTAACCAACGAATCGCCGCCCGGGGTAAATTTCACAATACCATTGTACATATACACCCAATCAGAACGCAGGTCTACAGTGCCAACCTTCTTTCCCGACGGGATATCATAAACCGGGCATTTGCTGGTGTGGATATCATCGCGATAAACTAAACGCTTACCGTTCTCACTGATGATGAGGTTCAATTCCGGATATTCGATACCGGGTATAACAAAATATTTTTCCAGCACATCGCTCATCGCATTTTGCTGCCGGTACAATATAATATCCGCCTTGCGCGAACTCCATTTTTTATTCACAACAGCGTATATCAGGCTGCCATCGTTCAACCTCGACAGAAAATCCCACTCTGGTTTCATGTACTTACTATTGTTGAGCATTAAGTAAGGCTTTACCAAAGCATATTGCCGCGCCCGTAACGAATCTGGGGCCGCCCCCACTTCAAAGGCTGCGCGATAAACCATATCGCTAAACGCTATTTTGCTGCGGGTAATGGCATTATAATCGGTTATCCAGCTATATGGTTTTTTGATAATGGAACGATACGCCATTGTTTTAAGGTCGATGATACGATAATCTACATCTGTATAATACACTCTGTTTGCATAAGCCTCGTATGACTGCGCTGCGTGCAACACCACCTGGTTATAGCCCGGCAGAAAGGCCGCCTTAAAATTATGTACCGAACTAAACTTTAAAGGCTTGCCCGAGGCTTTTGCAGCCTGCATAAACCCTATGCGTTTATCTGCCCTTTCGGCATATTCGGCACCAATTTTATTGTACCATAACCTTGCTTCTGCGTAGTTCTGCGGTGCACCCAAACCCGTTTCGTAAGCGTTACCAACAATCATCATTGCCCCCTGGGCACCATTATTGGCTGCACGTTTATAAAGTTCAAGCGCCTTAACGGTATCAATATCAACACCCAACCCTTTAGCATAAAGCCCTGCTAATTGAAATTGCGCTCTTCGTTCTTCCTTTGCCGAACTTTTTTGATACCAACTAACAGCCGTTTGGTAATCTTTAGCCACACCCTGCCCATACTCGTACATAAAGCCCAGGTATCCCATTGCAGCGCTATCGCCCTTAGCGGCCGCCTGCTTGAAGGGTTCCTGGGCTGCGGCATAATCCTGCTTAGTGTAGGCGGCCAGCCCTTTGTCAAATTCGGCTTTGCCTTTGTTTTGTGCTAACAGGCTTGCGGAAATAAACAAGGCGGCTAAAAAGAAGGCTACGTTTTTCATATAGGAAGGGTATATATCATTTGCCAATTTAGCAAAGGCATCCCGACTGCCATATACCCGCTTCAGGGTATTTTTTGAACCAGCGCTATTACGATGTATTAAAAAAATAAAAATATGCAATTAAATACTTGCGTATTTAATTCTGCAATCATATGTTTGCATAATGATAGTTCGCAGAGACGTTTTCCAGGCCATAGCCGACCCTACCCGCCGCCAAATCATCAGCCGCATTGCTGCCGAAAGCATGAATTTAAATGCCGTGGCCGATGCTTTTGATATCAGCAGGCAGGCGGTATCAAACCATATTAAAATTTTAACCGAGTGCGGCTTGGTGACCATTCGCCAACAAGGCCGCGAACGTTTTTGTGAAGCGCGGCTGGAACAACTGAACGAAGTGGCCGATTGGGTAGAAGAATCGAAAAAACTATGGGCCGGCCGTTTTAATGCTTTGGATAAATTTTTAGTACAGATACAAGCAAAACCCACAGACGATGGAACAAAATAAAGCAACTGCTACAAAAGAGGTTTGGATAAGCCACCTGTGCGATGCGCCGCGCGAGGTAGTATTTAAAGCATGGACTAATCCCGAACAACTGAAACAATGGTACGCGCCAGATGGCTGCACTATTGATATATTGCACATGGACGTACGCCCGGGCGGCACCTTCCAAACTTGCATACACAACCCCGTTTATGGCGATTGCTGGTGCAAGGGCGAGTATTTGGAGGTTGCGGAGCCGGAGAAATTGATGTTCTCTATTTACATTACGGATCCTAAGGGTAACCGATTGGAAGATAGCGGCAAAGACGAAAAATGGCCGGGCACTATCATCACCACCGTTACGTTTAAAGCTATAGGTAACCAATGCAGCTTTACCCTGCACCAAACCGTAGCCGAAGAATTGGCCAGGCAAACCGGCGCTTACCAAAGCTGGCTGCAAATGTTCGGTAATTTGGATAAGATAATTGCATAACATTATTGATATGAATAAAAAAATATGGCAGGCGCTTTGCCTTGTTTGTATGGCGGTCCTCGCGGCTGCCTGCGCCCACTCGGCTCATAAAAAAACCATGCAAAACAATACCAATATGAAAACCGACAGCAACACCGGGTACAAAAATGTGAACGGTATAAAAATGTACTACGAAATGTATGGCGATGGTATGCCACTGGTATTGATACACGGCGGAGGCTCCACCATACGCACCAGTTTTGGCCGCACGCTGCCCCTGTTTGCACAGCATCGCAAGGTAATAGCGGTAGACCTACAGGGTAACGGCCACACCAGCGACCGCGATGCCCCCTACTCGTTCAAACAGGATGCCGACGATGTTGCCGAATTGCTTAAACAGTTAAATATTCAAAAAGCCGATTTTATGGGCTTCAGTAACGGCGGGCAAACTACCTTACAGATAGCCATGAGCTATCCGCAGCTTACACGTAAAATTGTGGTTGCATCATCGTTCACCAAAAAGGAAGGTGCGCAGCCCTGGTTTTGGGATTTTATGAGCAAGGCAAGTTTTAAAGATATGCCGCAGCAATACAAGGACGAATTCCGCTCCATTAACCCCGACCCGAAAGCGCTACAGGCCATGCACGATAAATCGCTCCACCGTATGCAGCATTTTACCGGCTGGGCCGATAGCGAAATAGCGCAAATAAAAGTCCCCGCCCTTATTATGACCGGAGATGCCGACGTAGCCCCGACAGCCCACGCCGTAGAAATTACCCAATTGATAAAAGGCTCCAAATTGGCCGTTTTCCCCGGCGGGCACGGCGAATACTTGGGTGAATTGGTAGCGGGCAAAAAAGGCAGCAAGGTGCCGGAGTTGGCCGCGGCGCTTGTGGAAGAGTTTTTGGATGAGTAAGGAGGCGTGCATCACTTTTGTATTGATAAATAAATTGTAAATTTGTTTAAGACAGGGAATCAAAACGATGACTACATTAAATTATCCTTTAAGCAACATACAGATAGAGTTGATGAAGCTCTATGGTACCAATTTGTCTGACAGTGATCTTTATGATTTGAAGAACCTACTGGCTCGCTTTTTTGCGGAACGCGCCATAGTAACCGCTGACGCCATATGGGATAAAAAAGGGTTAACCGATGACGACATGGATAAGTTGTTAAATGCAGAAAGTTAATAAGCTGATCGTTGTTCTCGACACGAACATTTTATTAGTTTCTATTTCAAGTCGTTCAAAGTATCATTGGCTTTACCAAGCCTTGTTAAATAACGAATTTCAAATAGCTATTAGCCCGGAGATTTTATTGGAGTATGAGGAGAAAATCAGTGAGCATTGGAATAACGATGTTGCGTTGAATGTCAGCCGCTCACTTACTGAACTTCATAACGTTTTACTTATAAACGTCTATTATAACTTAAATTTAATCACCGCTGATTTAGATGATAATAAATTTGTTGACTGTGCATTTGCAGCAAACGCAGACTATATCGTCACCCAGGACCACCATTTCAATGTTGTGAAAAATGTTGAATTTCCACGTATTCCAATAATGGACATACATCAGTTCAAGCAAGCCTTAGGCTATTGAGCCAAATCAGCTAATTACCTCCCCTCAGGTACATATTGATAAACCACCTCATAAGGCACATTCTTCAGTTTCGACGATAGCTCGCCGATGCGCAGGTCTTCGCGTTGCGGGGTGGGTTCGCAAACGGTGTAGGGCTGCCCTTTGTACATAATGGGTTTGCCGCCTGCCGGTTTGCTGAATTGTACTGCCATGGTAATATGGGTTGGGTACAGCAGTGCTATCATAGGCAGGTTGTAAATTTCCTTTACCAGGTAAAAGAACAAAGCCGCGCGGTCGTCGCAATCGCTGTATTTGGCAAAGAGGGTTTCTTCGGGCGAAAGGCGTTTTTCTTTGCCGTAGTTTTCTTCATCGTTCTCGTACAAAAAGGCATAACGGGTAAAGTGCATCAGGTAATCAACCCCTTTCTTTTGGCTCATGCCTTTCATGTTCTGCTTCAGCAAAGGTATCAGCGAGCTGTATGTTTCTTTACTCAACGGGATGTTGAAATAACTTTCAAAATCAACGCCGGGATAGTTCATAAAAATGGTTTCTACCTCGGGGTTTAATTTGATGTTGAAGTAATAGGCTTTATGATGATAGGTGAACTGTAGTTCCTTCTCCTGGTAATCGGATGCCTTAAAATTGGGCATGCGGGTCACTTTGTAAGAGAATGCCTTTGTAGCTTCGGCTATGTTGATGTTTACCGGTATGGGCGGGTTTTGGTTGAGGTTTGCCCTGGCATAATCGTGGTAATTGAGGCACATGTACTTCTGCCCTTCCACATTAAAAGACGGGATATCCGTAATGTCCTCATCGTTCAGCACATAAAATATTACCTTATCATCGCCGGTAATGGCCAGCCGGGCATCGTAACCGCTTTTGGCCAGCAAAAACCATTTGTATAAAGTATAGCGACCGTAGTTATCTGCTTTGGGGCTTATCTGCTGCGCGGTCTTACGGATGAGTTGGTAATAGAGCCAATCATTAAGCTGGTAGCGGTCTTTGTAGGCCGTAAGCGAATCAACTACAGGCGCATAATTGCCCGCATTCATTTGCCTGTAAAAATCTTTAACGGTGGTTTGCGATAGTTTTAGCGGCACACTAAGGATGAGTGCCTTATCTATTTTGCTGTTGAAAGTTCCGTTGTAAAACTCAAAGCATATCCTTTGCTCATCGGCCCTGGCACTGGTGAACGCAAAAACAAGCCCAAACAAGCAGGCCACACCTATCCTTACAACACGAAACAATTTAAGTTTATAATTGGTGCTTTAAATTTACATACAATTAACGTTATGTTTACATAAAATGTTGCAAATTATTTTTTGTGATGCTCGTAGGCCATCCGCAATAAGCTGATAGCAAAATCCATATCCGCCTCATCTTTAATATAAAAACTTATCCAGCCCGAGTTTTTAAAGCTATGATGATGTTGCACCCGTCCGTCCTCTTCCATCAACTGTTGTTTTATTTTCCGGCTCAGCAACATATCTAAAAGTCCGTTGCTATGAATGTGCCCTAATTCACGCCGGCCGAGGTTAAATTGAAGCCCACCATATTTATGAATGCTTGTAGTAATTCCTGTCCATTTCTCAACTTCGGCTTCAATATTATCGATATAGTCAAGCGTTTTTCTGCCATTAATCACCTCCCATATTTTTAACCATGCATCAAACACCACCCCCAGCCCGGGAATGAATTTTAGGAAGCCGAGATATTTAATAACGAACAAGAACATTTACCGCGCCTCGCTTATCTCTTTAATATGTTCCATTACGCGGATATGTACATTACGGGTAATGCTTTTGGCCCAAATACCGTAATACCAGGCCGGGAAAACGTAAAGGCGGTACCAGCTGTTGCCGGTTACGGTTGTGGTGCCGTTACCGTTATCCTTCAAAAGGAATTGCCCGCGCAGGATATCGATGTGCCCCATTATCTCCGGGTCGCGCGGTTGGTTGGTGATATCGAAAATGAGGTTTTTATTTTCTTCATAGGTGGTTATCTTTTCATCGAACACGTAACCATTACTAAAAATACACTTGCGCTTGGCACCTAAATAATAACCTTCGGCGGTAGATTCCACCGGGCTGGGCATCCCAATTTTGAAAAGCCAGTATTTATCGGGCGAGGTGTTGCGTTTATAGGCCACCACGTTCTTCCAAACGGTGCTTACCGGGGCATTGACCACCATTTCGTCGGCCACCATATTTTCGTAATGATGTTCCGACATCACATCTACGAAGAAGAATATGGCCAGTAGCGCTACTACACTCACGTTCAATGTTTGGTTATCCCTTTTGAACATATAGCGGCCCGCGTAACAACCTGCCAGCATAAACGACCATAACAATGGCGACAATATCACCAGGCAGATAACCCCTTCGCGCAAAAAACCAAAACTAAGCGCAATGGCTATAAATGAGTTATACCATGCCCGGCTTACTAACCTGCTACCCGGCAAAGGCTCGTGCCTCCAAAACCATACAGCAATAATGCCCATCAAAAAAGGCACTATCAAAAACTCAGCGAGCGTATACGTTCCGCCTAAAAAATCATAGGTTTTCGCGGTAAGGTATTTAGTGAGGCCTATAATAAGTAAGCCAACCAGGTTTGATACCAAATACCCGTTGAATAAAGGAGTGAGCACTTTTTTCATAATTGTGATAAGGTTTAGTTAATATCGTATTTTCAGTATAATTTGAAATTTATAGTCACAAAAAAATGTTACTTGAACATTTTAAAAATAGAGCCCCAAAACCAGTTCTCTTCTGCCTTCAGCATGGTCTCCAAAGTTTTATCCACGTTTTTAGCCAGCTTATTAATATCGTTTACCGATTTATTGAAGGTTTTAAAGGCTTCGTCTTTTTTATCGCCCTCTACTTTGCTCAGTTCATCCAATATTTTAATGATGGGGTCCAGCTCGCGTTTGCGGCGTTCTTTGGCCACCTGGCGGGCAATGTTCCAGGTATCTTTATCGGCAAAAAAGTATTCTTTGCGTTCTCCGGCCTTGTGTTGTTTTTCTACCAGGCCCCAGCTGATGAGGTCGCGCAGAGTCATATTAGCGTTACCGCGCGATATTTTCAACTCCTCCATTATCTCCTCTGTGGTAAGCGCCTCTGGGCTCACCATCAGCAAAGCATGCACCTGCGCCATGGTGCGGTTTATCCCCCACTCCGATCCCAACTTGCCCCAGGCCTCAATAAACTTACTCTTTGCTTCAGGTAATTGCATGTACAAATATAAATAAGTTTTCTAACTTTCAAAATAATTTGAAAGTTTATTTTTAATAAATGATGGCTATTTAACCACGGAGGTCACGGAGGGAAAAAACGCAGAGGTTCACAGAGCCTGTTTCGTCGCTACTTTTTTCACGCAAAGGCGCCAAGCCGCAAAGCCGTAAAGAAAAAAATATTTACAAAGCGCGTAAAACTCTTAGTGTTCTTGCAAAGCTCTCTGCGAACCTCTGTGTAGAACTCTGTGGTTAAATTCGACTACTTACCCAATGAAGATAAAAACCTCTCCGCAACCTCCAAATGCCCCTTCCTTTTCTCCCCCGGCATTTTATCGAAAGTTTTTATCAGCATGCCCAGCCTTGGGTTTTGGAGGAAGAAGTTGCGGTGCACGTGCATAAAGCGCCAAAACAAGCCGTCCCATATTTCCTGCCAGGGTCCTTTTTGCCAGTCGCCCATTTTCATTAAGTAATTGCTGCTGCTGATGTAGGGTTTGGTCATCATCAGCCCGCCGTCGGCAAACTGCGTCATGCCGTAGGTGTTGGGTACCATCACCCAATCATAGGCATCTACATACATCTCCATAAACCAGCGGTAAACCTGGTGAGGGTCAAATTCGCAGAGCAGCATGAAGTTCCCCATCACCATCAGCCGTTCGATATGGTGCGAATAGCCTGTCCGCAGTACTTTTCTAATAACGGTATCAACGGGCAATATCCCCGTTTCGCCCTTCCAAAAAGATGCGGGTATTTTACGCTTAAAGCCCCAATAGTTTTTGGTTCGCTGCTTCACATGCTCGCGCTCGTAAACGATATGGATAAATTCGCGCCAGCCCATTACCTGCCTGATGAAACCCTCGAGCGAATTTAGCGGCACATCGTTTTCACCTGCAAACTCCAATACCCTATCAATAATTTGCTGAGGGTTAAGCAGCCCGATATTCAGCATAGGCGTTAGCACCGAATGGTACAGGAAACTTTCGCCTGCCACCATGGCATCTTCATAAACACCAAAATTGCCAAAGCGCTGTTTCAAAAAATCATCCAGCCATCGTTCGGCCTCTTTAAAATTAATGGGGTAAAAGCCACCGAGGTTACCAAAAGGCGATGCGGTGCTGCCGTAATTATCGGGGTAATTTTTATCTACCCAGACAGCGGCCTCATCAATATACTTATTTGGCGAAGGTACATTCAGCAAAGGAACTACCTCGTTCTTCGGGAATTTGAGGCGGTTCTCTGTATCGTAGGTCCACTTGCCGCCAATGGGAGTGCCGTTTATCTCGAGCAAAATATTCCGCTGTTTACGCTGCGCTATGTAAAAATCGGTTTGAAAATAAGTTTTACGCCCGTCGAAGAACTCCGCAACATCATCTGTACTATTGAGCCAGTTGGGGCTGCGGTATTCGGCAAGTTGTATACCGTGCCCGGCACAACAACTATCGAGGCGTTTCTCCAGCCAATCATCCGCCACATGGGCGTAGTGGATGGTTTTAACGCCCAACCCCGCTAAATGCGGCACTAATTCGCACACATCGGCAAGCGGATCGGTGGCTTCTATGTAAGTAATATCTAAACCCTTACCGAGTAAATAGTCCGCATAACACTTCATAGATGCGCGGTGTAGTATAAGTTTCTTTTTGTGGAAGCTATACTGATTAAAAAACAACCACTCTTCCACCAAATAAATCGCCCGTGAGGCATGCACCGCCGGATGCTTTTCGAATAACTGGTGCGGAAAGATGAGGGTGATGGCGTTCATGAAATAGGAACATCTTTTGATCGCTAATGTTCTGAACCCTGATTCGCTTGATTTAAGGATTATCCGATGGATGCCGATCATGATCCAATATGGCAGATTACAAAACCAACTAATCAGAGAATCCCAAAATCAAGCGAATCAAGGTTCAGACAAATCAGTGAAATCAAATCTAATCGTTGGAATCGGTGCCCAAAAAAATCCTGCCTAATCGTATCCTTCCCTTAATCCTGTTAACTAACTCCGCAAATAAATTCGTGTTGCATAGGGGTAAACCCATCCTGTCTTGTAATCTATCTATGAGAACAATTTTAGTAACCGGCGCAACGGGCTTCATTGGCCGCCAACTTTGCCTCGCTTTGGCCGAACAAGGTAACCGTGTAAAGGCGCTTTGCCGCAATACCGGGCATCCCCTGCTTATTAAACACCCTAATATTACTCCCGTTCAGGGCGATATTCTTTATCCGGCAAGCCTGAAGAAAGCTATGCAGGGCGTTACCGAAGTTTACCACACGGCCGCACTTGCCAAAATGTGGTGCCGAAACCCGGATGACTTTTACGAGACCAATGTTACCGGCACACGCAATGTGCTGCAAGCCGCAGCCGATGCGGATGTAAAGCGCGTGGTTTACACCAGTACCTGCGGCGTTTGGGGGCCAACCCTCAACTTCCCGCTAAGCGAGGATGAACCGCGCATTGTGGGTTTCCCCATTGCGTACGAGCGCACCAAATACCTGGCCGAGCTGGAGGTGCAACAATTTGTAAACCGTGGACTGGATGCAGTTACCGTAAATCCGTCGCGCGTTTTTGGCGAGGGACCTGTTACCGATAGCAATACTGTAAGCAAAATGGTTGGCGGCTATTTAAAAGGCAAATGGCGCGTAATACCGGGCAGCGGCGAACAGGTGGCTAATTACGCCTACCTGCCCGATGTGGTTGCTGGCCACATAGCCGCTATGGACAAGGGCATAAAAGGCAACCGCTATATTCTGGGCGGAGAGGATATTAGTTTCAACCAGTTTTTCGATACTGTAAAGAATGTTTCGGGAATTAAACATAACCTCGTGCGTGTACCGCAAAAGGTTATTAAATTTTATAGCCATATCGAGCGTGTTAAAACACAGCTAACCGGCCTACCGCCTTTCTTTCTGCCCGAGTTTGCCGACCGCCTCAAATTCGATCAAAAATACAGCAGTCAAAAAGCCACCACGCAATTGGGCTACCGCATTACCCCGTTTGCAGATGCCATGCAACGCACCGTTAATTACCTGAAACAAGCCTGAAATATATGCCACAATTAACTGCCATTATTACCGGTGCCAGCGAGGGGCTTGGTAAATCGTTCGCCATTGAACTGGCGCAGCGCAATTTTAATTTAGTACTGGTTGCCCTCCCCGGTTCGAGTTTGCCGCAACTGGCTTCTTACATCCGCAAAAACTTCAACATCCGGGTAGACGAACTGGAAATGGACCTTACTGATGCCGATGCCTACCCCGGCATCTTCAATTACCTGCACCTAACGGGCATTACCGCGCACATGCTTATTAACAATGCCGGGCTGGGCAACTGGGCCTGGTTCGAGGATAAGAACATCCTCTTCTACAAAAAACAGATAGAGCTGAACGTAATAACGCCTGTTTTGCTCACGCGGTTGTTTTTAGAGCAATGCGATAAGGCAGAAACATCATACATCCTGAATGTAGGCAGCCTGGGCGGCTTGTTTGTGGTACCCAAGAAACAGGTTTATGGTGCCACCAAATCGTTCATCCGTTATTTTACCAAGTGCCTGCAACTGGAACTGTCGGGCAGTAAGGTGCGCATCAGCCTGCTCAGCCCCGGCGGCATCAACACCAAGCCCGAATTGCTGGTGATGAACAACAAGCTGAAAGGCATAGGCAAAGCCACCATTATGGAAGCGGAAGACGTAGCGCGCATAGCTATCGACGGGCTGCTGAAGGGTAAAAAAGAGATCATCCCCGGGCTGGCTAATCGCTTTTTGGTTTTACTAAACAGCATGCTCCCGGGCGTTGTTAAAGAGAGCATTATCAGGAACCGTTTAAAACTCATACTAAAAAGCTGATGATAGTACGATCGATAAACAACTACCCGCACATTAAAGTGTTATGCCGTTTCTTCAACAGCTTAAGCAATACGGTTGAGCTGCGCGATGATGAAACCCTTGCGGTAACATCAGGAGAGTTTAACGGCCTTACTTTTGCTTTTGAAATGGGTGTTTGCAATGTGAGCACTTGTAATGGCAGCATTTGTTTCGACTTTGGGAAAGGTTTTGATACCGAGGCGCTGATGCAGGGGTTGGTGAAGCACCACATCATTAAATGTGTAGAATTAAGCTGACTTAACTCCGGAAGAAAAAGCCATTCCTAAATGAATTTATTTCCGCGGCTCTTCTGCTATGGCATCTTCAATAATGATTTCTAATCGTTTGCTTTTTACAGCAACAGACTTAACATTCCCGCCAAATCGCCATGTTTTACCGGTATTTGCTTGTACGTCCGCAACGGTCCACTTGTTTTTCAATACTATGCGATATAACGTAAACACCACATCGTCCTCTGTATTGCCCTCCGTCAGCGTTAAAGTATCGGGGGCATTTAGGTCTGCTGTATACGAGTCTGACTCGCGTTTTTGGGATATCGGATACGCGGGAAGCCAAACAGGCTTACCAACAAAACCCGTTACGCTACTTAATACTTCAGATTTGGTAACCTTACCGGTACTTAGCAGGCCAGCTTCGGAAAGTATGTACATATACCGCAACTTCGACGCCTCCCGGCTGTTTACTTCTGTGAAAGGAATACTGCTTAAAAAAGATAAAGATAATTTATTGGCGGGCACCCAGTCTTCCGCAACAATCATGTCCACAAGGCGGCTCCAATCTTTCCTTGCTATCTCTGGTTGGGCGTAGGTGTTTGAAAATACGAGTAAAAATAGAATACCGAAAAGCAGCTTTTTCATCGTCAGTATATTACTTCGTTTTGGTGAAATCCAAATCCTGAAAATCATAGCTAAAATCTGTAGCGGGGCTTATGGCTTTCATTTTTAAGCCTGTTGGTTTGCCGTTCTCGTCGGTTGTGAACATGGCAAAGGCGTCTGCATCCATGCTTCGTTTGTTCCATTTTACTACAAACGTGTTGCCTTTGTAAAAGAACATTTGCCCGGTTAAATGCGGCGAGCGTTTGGCCGCGAACCAAAGCTGGCCATTCTTTTGGCTTATGGTGGCATCGCCAAGCCAGTTATCATGGTAGGTTCCGATGTATAAGCTATCCACAATTGCAGTTTTCTTTTGGCTTTCTACTTGTTTCCAAACGTCGGCCACCACCGTACCTGCTCCTGCCGATGCTTCTTTTTCCCTATCGCTGTATAGTTTCACCCAGTCTTTACCGGTATGGCCAATGTAAGTATCCAATATCTCGTTGGTAACCGCGCTGAACGCCCCGCCCGACTGCTGGTTGGTAAGCACAATAATACCCAGCTTTATTTCGGGGAACAGCGTGACCTGCGTTACCATACCATCCAGCCCGCCAGTATGGCTTGCCCTCAGGTAGCCCTTAGCATCGTTCAAAAACCAACCCAACCCGTAGCCCGCAAAATGAGCGTTGTAAGGGCCGGGGCCACCCACGGGCAACGGTGTTTGTACTGTCCACATCTGGCGGTGTATGGCGCTGCTGAATAAAGTTTTGCTTAGCCCGTCGCCATATTTACCGTCGTTCATTTGCATAATAGCCCACTTGGCCAAGTCGTTTACGCTGCTGTAAATGCCGCCGGCTGCGTTGGTGGGTTCGCTGGTGTTGCGCGGAATTACCACTACTTTGCCATCCACAGGAGCATGAGCATCAATATAATTCTTTGTATTCTTCATGCGACTGTATGATGCAAAGCTGCCCGTCATTTGAAGGGGCTTCATGATGCGGTTCTCTATAAAATCCTCCCAGCTCATGCCGCTTACGCGTTTAATAACTTCGCCGGCTACAATATAAAGCTGGTTATCGTAATCGAACTTGCTGCGGAAACTGCTCACGGGTTTCAGGTAACGCAGGTTATGGATAATGTCTTTAATCGTAAAGTCCGTCGAATCCGGGAATATCATTAAGTCGCCCGCACCTAAGCCAAGCCCGCTGCGGTGGGTAAGCAAGTCGCGAATGGTAAACTCCGCGGTAACATACGGGTCGAACATTTTAAACTCGGGGATGTAGTCGGTAACCTTATCATCCAGTTGCAGTTTGCCCTCATCAACCAGCATACCTATGGCAGCTGTAGTAAAAGCTTTACTGTTAGATGCAATGCCAAACAGGGTGTTGCCGTCTACCTTCTTCTGTGTGCGCAGCGATGCCACACCGTAGCCATTGGAGTACACCAGTTTTCCGTCCTTTACCACAGCCACGGCAATGCCCGGTACATCAAATGTTTTTAGTGCCAATTGAGCCAGGCTGTCTATTTTGGCAGGAGCCATTTGGGCCTTGGCGGTAGTTACGGATAATGCGGCAAACGCAAACGCGAGAATGGGGCGTGGTTTAAACATGATTCGGTGGGTTGGGTTAAATGCCTAAGCTAGCAAAAAGAACAGGATTAAGGGATGGAAGGATTTAAGCAGGATTTCTCTTTGCGTCGCCCTGTCCCCGATGTCATCTCGAATCCCTGAAGCGCGGGGCTCGAGCGAGAGAGGGTGAGAGATCTTTGACGAAAAGCATGAAATCTTTGCATGAGCGTATTTGCATTGTGGATTTGCGTAGCGTCTAAGTTCCCTCCTCGCTCTTACGCGCCAACCCAACACAGCTCGTTCGGGATGACATGGGGGCACAAAAAAAGCCACCGTTTACACGATGGCTCTCCGTTGGAATATATGTTGAACTTTTGCAAAAGTAGTGCTTACAATACGGCTACATCTGTTTTTGCTACCGCGAATTTGTTAGTAACGTTATCGGTTTTGTTTGTGGCTACCACGTTGCTACTGTTGATGGTGGCGCTTTGGTCGCGGGTTACGCTGTACTCGGTTACGGTACCGGCAACATCGGCTTTAGCGCGGTCGTTCACAGTGATGCTGGCTTTGTAGGCATCTAAGTCAAGTTTAGCTGAAGCGTTGTTGTACAAGGCAACATTCAGGTCGATCTTTGACAGGTTACCGAATGATTTTACTTGAGCATTATCATAAGCAGCAATGTTGCGCAAGTCGGCAGCGGTTACCCAAACTACCAATGGTTTGTTGGTGTATGATGCAATGCGTAATACGCCGTTCTCATTTTGCACCATGGCGCTTTCGGCATAGTAGCGGTTGTAAACTTTTACCTGGTCGGCGCTGCCATCGCTTACGAACAACTCCACGTTACCGCGAACTTCGATCTTGTTTATCTGGCTCACGTTGTTTAAAACGGTGGCTACTTCTTCGTTGTTATTTTGTGTTTTAGCGAAAGTAGTCGTTACGGTACCTAAGGCTAAAGTAACTATGGTGGCGATGGTTAATATTTGAGTTTTCATGGTTATAATATTTTGATAGTGAGTGTTATTGTTATTTTCTTTCGTTTTTAAATACATCAATATGACGAGTGGCAGAAAGAAACGTTACAGCAGTTTTGGCTGTATTAGACGTATGGCGGGAATATGTCGGTGAACGGCGAAAATGCGTCGGCGAAAGGATGAAGATTTTTTTTGTCTGAACTCGAATTTGGGGAATTGATCGAATTTTAGCAGAACGATTCCGGCAGCCTTTATTCTACCCATTCTAAAAATTCGTTTAATTCGAGTCCAGAAGAAAGCGCTATTCGCAAGCAGGATGCTTGCTTTGTGCCCAACCACGAGTTACGCTTCGCTAAACTCGCGGCAGCGATCAAGAAAGAGGAAATTTTCTGAACCCGAACGTTAAAAGTACCACCGGACAAGCAGAATTTATTGGATAAGGTTTAGGTAATATCCTGCCTCTCCTTGGTTTCAATTAAGCCCGGGTTCAGAAAATAATATTTTGTTATTTAGCGACAGGCCTTTTCAGCAAATAATGCAAGCCTTTACCGTCGTTATAGGTGTTAACAAATTGCCAGCCGCCCAGCCGGGCCATATAGTTAAGAGCTTCTACCATATTGGCAAATACCATAGGTTTGCGTTTTTCGTTCAGCAATTCTTTATCGTATGTGTAAAGATCGGGCATACCTTCAATAAGCAAGGTAATATTATCACTCATGAATTTAGTTACCGGCGAAATGGAGGCGTATTCTTCGGTGGCAAGGTTATGGGCAGATGCAGGGGCGATGATGTTTGTTTTTGTAGAATCGGTTTGGGCAAGTGCCATGCAGGGCAAAGCGGCAATTGCCAAAGCGAGTAGATGTTTTTCATGTGAGGGCGTTGTGGTTTTCGGAGTTTTGACTAAGGACAATAGGAAAGGTTTAACACCTTGCTAAGATTTGACAACTTTTTGATAGTTGCCAAATCTATCCCGGTACCTCCCAAAGGCGCATAAACCTTTTAGTAGCATTTTCCTGCCAAAATTTTACATTAAACCACCATTCGCTTCATAGCTAACCCTATGAAACACCGCTGTTTTTAAGTATATTTGCCAAAATTTTTAGTATAGAGTACCGATATGCAAACCAGCCTGTGCTTTATACGTTTTCCAAAGCATATATGAGCGAACAAACTATAGACCTGGGCGAACAAAGCGAAGTGGAAGTGTATGGTGCCCGGGTGCATAACCTTAAAAATATTGATGTATCGTTCCCGCGAAACAAGCTGGTGGTTATTACCGGGTTGAGCGGTAGCGGTAAATCGTCGCTGGCATTTGATACTATTTATGCCGAGGGGCAGCGACGTTATATGGAAACATTTTCGGCCTACTCGCGCCAGTTTATGGGCGGTATGGAGCGGCCCGATGTGGATAAAGTTTCAGGCTTAAGCCCTGTTATTGCCATCGAGCAAAAAACTACCAGCAAAAACCCGCGCAGTACCGTGGGTACCATTACCGAGATATACGATTTTATGCGCCTGCTTTTTGCCCGCGCAGGTGATGCCTACAGCTACACCACCGGCGAAAAAATGGAGCGCATGAGCGAAGACCAGATACTGCGTACCATTGCCGAAAAATTCGACGGGCAACCGGTGAACATCCTGGCACCTGTAGTAAAAGCGCGTAAAGGCCACTACCGCGAACTGTTTGAGAGTATACGCAAGCAGGGCTTTTTAAAGGTGTATGTAGACGGCGAAATAATGGACGTAGAGCCCAAAATGCAGGTAGACCGCTACAAAATTCACGATATTGATATTGTTGTGGATCGTTTGGTGATCAGCGAAGCCGACAGCAAGCGCCTTTACCAAAGCGTGCAGCAAGCATTAAAGATCGCTAAGGGCATCATCCGCATCGCCGATAGGGACAATAATGTAGCTTACTTCAGCAAGTATTTGATGGACCCGGTTTCGGGCATCTCGTATGATGAGCCGCAACCCAATACCTTCTCGTTCAACTCACCCTATGGCGCCTGCGAAAAGTGTAATGGTTTAGGGTATATTTTCGAGGTGGATGAAGCTTCGGTAGTACCGAACCCCAAATTGAGCATCATGAACGGCGGGCTTGCACCCATTGGCGAATACCGCGAAACCTGGATATTCCAGGTACTAAAGGCCCTTGCCAAAAAATACGAGTTCAGCCTGAGCACACCTATAGAAAAACTTACCCGCGAGCAATTGGATATCATACTGAATGGTTCGCCGGATATGATATCGGTAGCGGTGGAGTACAATAAATGGAACGTGCAGAACTA
Organism: Mucilaginibacter pedocola; assembly: GCF_002013915.1. GTDB lineage: Bacteria > Bacteroidota > Bacteroidia > Sphingobacteriales > Sphingobacteriaceae > Mucilaginibacter > Mucilaginibacter pedocola. The sequence goes on along the minus strand of NZ_MBTF01000023.1, from coordinate 349,896 downwards.
CCAGATAACTTTCGACGGTATAGTGCGCATGCTGGAAGAGCAGCAGGAACGCCGCAGCGACGAAGGGATGGATGATATGGAGAATTACCGCGTACTCCGCACCTGCCCTACCTGCGAAGGCGCAAGATTGAAAAAGGAATCGCTGCACTTTAAGGTTGACGAGAAGAACATCTTCGAACTGGCTACTATGGATATTACCACGCTGAGCAAGTGGTACGATGGTTTGGAAGACCGCCTCACCGAACGCCAGAATGTAATTGCCAAAGAAATACTGAAAGAGATACGCGCCCGCATTGGCTTTTTACTGGATGTGGGCTTGAGTTATTTAACACTCGACCGTACCGCCAAAACATTATCAGGTGGCGAGGCGCAGCGTATCAGGCTGGCTACACAAATAGGCTCTCAACTGATGAATGTGATGTACATTTTGGATGAGCCAAGCATAGGCCTGCACCAGCGCGATAACGAGCGACTGATAAATGCCCTCAAAAACCTGCGCGACCTGGGCAATACCGTGTTGGTGGTAGAGCACGATAAAGATATGATACTGGAGGCCGACCACGTGATAGACATGGGACCGGCAGCCGGTGTACACGGGGGCACTGTAGTAGCCGAAGGCACTCCCGCACAGCTGATGGCCAAGCATACGCTTACTACATCATACATCAATGGCGAAAAGGAAATAGCCATCCCCCAAAAACGCCGCGAAGGCAATGGCAAAACACTGAGCCTGAAGAAAGCAACTGGGCATAACCTGAAGAAGGTATCGGTAGATTTTCCGTTGGGGAAACTCATTGGTATTACCGGGGTGTCGGGTAGTGGCAAATCAAGCTTGATAACCGAGACGCTTTACCCTATCCTTAACCACCATTTCTTCCGCGCCAAAAAGCATCCGCTGCCTTATGAGGCGATAGAAGGGTTGGATAATATTGATAAAGTTATCGAGATAGACCAAACACCTATTGGCCGTACGCCAAGGAGTAATCCGGCTACTTACACCGGTGTTTTCTCGGATATTCGTAACCTATTCGTGGCGTTGCCCGAGTCGCGCATACGCGGTTACAAGCCGGGGCGTTTCTCGTTCAACGTAAAAGGCGGGCGTTGCGAAACCTGCCAGGGCGCAGGGCAAAAGGTAATTGAAATGAACTTCCTGCCCGATGTGCAAGTGCCTTGCGAAGAATGCGGAGGCCGCCGCTACAACCGCGAAACGCTGGAAGTACGCTATCGTGGCAAATCCATAAGCGATGTGCTGGATATGAGTATCGAAGATGCTACGCCATTCTTTGAGCATATCCCGGCTATCTACCGTAAAGTAAAAACCCTAAACGATGTAGGTTTGGGTTATATCACCCTCGGGCAGGCATCAACCACCCTATCGGGCGGGGAAGCGCAACGCGTAAAACTGGCTACCGAGCTTTCTAAAAAAGACACGGGTAACACCTTCTACATACTGGATGAGCCTACAACAGGCTTGCACTTCGAGGATATTAACGTATTGCTGGGCGTAATAAACCAATTGGTTGATAAAGGCAATACCGTATTAGTGATTGAGCATAACCTGGATGTAATAAAAGTAGTTGACCACGTGATAGACCTTGGGCCCGAAGGCGGATCGGGCGGTGGTAAGATATTGTACAGCGGCACACCCGAAGGTTTGTGCAAAGTGAAAGACAGCTTTACCGGCCGTTTCCTGAAAAAGGAGATGAACATCAAATAAACAATAAAGTATATTGCGGATAGAAATGAAGCACAGCAGAGTTTTTCTATCCGCAATTATATCACTCCTCGTAGCGTACAGCTCTTCTGCATTCGCGCAAGATAATGATACCTTACTCACTTACCGCGTTGATCCGAAGAAACAAGAGTTAAAGCTCTATTGGCGCAATACAAAGGGGCAAAACTTCGGCAGCCTTCAAAACCTGAAAACAGCAGTAGAAAGTAATAAGCAACAATTACTATTCGCCATGAATGGTGGTATGTATAAGCCGGATGACACGCCGGTGGGCTTGTATATTGAGAATGGCAAAACGCTATCACCATTAGATACCGGAACTGCAAACGGTAACTTTTACCTCAAACCGAACGGTGTTTTCTATATCACCAAAAACAACACCGCTGCTGTTTGCACAACGCCCAACTTTAAAGATAACGGGCAAATCAAATACGCCACACAATCGGGGCCCATGCTGGTTATTAATGGCGAGATACATCCGGCGCTAAAAGAGAGCTCTCCCAACAAGAATATCCGCAACGGTGTGGGGATATTACCCGATGGCAGCGTTTTATTCGTGCTATCTAAACAACCTGTTAATTTCTACGATCTGGCCAATTACTTTAAGCAGCAAGGCTGTAAAAACGCTTTGTATTTGGATGGCTTTGTATCACGCGCTTATTTGCCGGGGAAGAATTGGGTGCAATTGGATGGTGAGTTTGGAGTGATGATTGGAGTGGCGAGGAAGTAAACTTGCGTGTGAGTATTTCATTCCGCCAAATACATGTACACAAACTTGTACATGTATTTAATTATATCTAATTTTATATAAAATCAAAAAACATGCAGGTAACAACTTTCACTTCATTTAGGCAACAGCTTAAGTCGTACTTAGATAAAGTTCGGAATAATCATACGCCGCTTTTTGTCACCAGCGCAAATGGTGAAGATGTGGTCGTTCTTTCAAAATCAGATTATGAAAGTATGGAGGAAACTTTCTACCTCTTAAAAAGCCCGAAAAACGCACTTCGTTTACTACAAGGAATTGAGGATTATGAAAAAGGCTTAGCTAAAGAAAGAAACCTGATAGAAGAATGAAGATAGTCTTTCTTGACCAAGGGTGGGAGGATTATCTATACTGGCAAAGTACCGATAAGACAACCCTGAGAAAGATCAATGCTTTGGTAAAGGAAATTGATCGAACTCCATTTGAAGGTAGCGGCAAACCTGAGCCGTTAAAACACAATCTCGCGGGTTGGTGGTCCCGGCGAATTAATTTAGAACATCGAATAGTATATAAGATCGAAAATGACTCTATTGTCATTTTGCAATGCAGATATCATTATTGATTTTGGCATACCAAACAATTCCCCAAACTAATACCTTAGCATTATATGCTACCTCTTTTAACTGCCCCCCAAATACGCGAAGCAGATGCTTATACCATTGCGCATGAGCCTATCTCGTCTATCGATTTGATGGAGCGGGCATCGAAGGCTTTTGTGGGTTGGTTCATTAACCATTTTCAGGATAAAAGCCAGAGTATATCGGTGTACTGCGGCACAGGTAACAACGGCGGCGACGGGCTGGCCATTACGCGTTTGCTGGATGAGCATGGGTACACCTTCATTAACGTTAAGATTATCCGTTTCAGCGACAAGGCAAGCGATGATTTTAATACAAATCTGAAACGCCTCGGCACAATAAAACAGTTAGAGATAAAGCCGACCGATAATTTCCCCGAAGAAAAAGCAAATATACTGATAGATGCCGTGTTGGGCAGCGGGTTAAATAAACCATTGGCGGGCGACTATAAAAAACTGGTTGACCACCTGAACAGCCTCAACAAAATTGTGGTAGCAGTGGACGTACCTACGGGATTTTTTACAGACGGCGAGATACCCAAGGATGCTACCATTCTCAGATCAGATATCACTATAACCTTTCAGCAGCCTAAGATAAACTTTCTGTTACCCGAGGCCGGGCCATACATTGGTTGCTGCGAGGTAGTAAAGATAGGCCTTAGCGAAGAGTTTATTAATTCTGTTGATACACCTTACCAACACGTGCAGGAGGCCGACATCCGCCAGCGCTTTAAGGCCCGCCACCGTTTCAGCAATAAGGGCATCTACGGGCATGCCCTTGTTGTGGCCGGTAAAGACGAAACTATGGGAGCAGCCCTGCTTTCAGCATCCGCCAGCGCGCATGCAGGGGCCGGGCTTACAACTGCTTGTATTCCGCAAAGTGGATTGGTAGCGCTGAACAGCTACATGCCCGAGCTGATGGCCATTATCCGCAAGGATGGAAAACTACCGGATATCGAGTGGGATAAATTCAGCACCATAGCTATTGGCCCCGGCTTGGGTAAAGATACTGAAGCCCTGAAATTACTAAAAGCTATTCTTAAAAATTATAAGAAGCCAATTGTGGTTGATGCTGATGCACTAAATCTGCTCTCGGAAAATAAAACGCTATTGAAAAAACTTCCGGCAGGAAGCGTTCTTACGCCGCATATGAAAGAGTTCGACCGGCTTTTTGGTACGCATACTAGTTGGTGGCAGCGTATACAAACTGCAAAGGATAAGGCGGCCGAGTTGAACATTATTATTGTACTGAAAAACGACTATACCATAACTGCTACGCCTGAAGGAAAGTTGTATTTTAACAGCACAGGCAACCCGGCAATGGCAACCGGTGGCATGGGCGATGTATTGACGGGTATTATTTCGGCCTTATTAGCGCAAAAATATTCGCCACAGGATGCCTGTATATTAGGTATTTATATACACGGTAAAGCCGGAGACGAATTGGCTTTACCTAACCGCATGAATGTTACCCTCCCTGGCAAGATCATACAGGAGTTACCTATTACCATGGCAAAATTAAAGGCATAAAAAAAGGGGACGTAAGTATCAAACATCCCCTTTTTTCTTATTAACTATTAACTGATCTTATAAAGAACTAAATACTTCTATGTTGTTTTGTATATATATGACGTATGAGATATATAATAGTTACTCTAACAGCATAAATTATTTTTAGTTTTTAATAAGTATAAAAAAAGCCCCGGTCCGTTTTCACGAACCGGGGCTTTGCTGTTTTTCATAAAAGCCTTACTATTATTTTGTTGCGCCTGCAACAACCATTTCGGTAAGAGTTGGGTTAACGCTACCACCCATCGGCTCTACGGTTACCGCAAACATCTCTGCATTGGCTACCGATTTCATTTCTTTAACGCCGGCGGTATCTGCTTCGCCCGGTTTATCGAACACACCCAAATCTACAGGTTTGCCGCCTACAATGGCCCAAAGCTGGTATTGGTGCTGTTTATCATGCTCCGGCAACTTCATGCTCTTCATATCAAGCACCACGCGTTGTTTATCGGCGCTCCATGCAAGGGTTAACAATGCCTCCGGCGATTTGGTAGTGCCTTTCAGTTTAAATACTTTATAGCTTGGGTCGCGGTAAATATCCAGCTCGTTATCTTTCAGTATAACCTGGTTGGCAATTTTCTGCTTATCCAACTGCATTGCGGTTAACTGTGTATTGCTTTCCTGCAGTTTGTTATAAAGGTTTACCAAAGCGTATATACTTACAAGCAGCAAAGCCAGGCAAGCTGCAAAGGCATACTTATAAAAGCCCGATGATTTAGCATTCATTTGCACCACGTTATCGGTTACCAGCTCATCATCTTCAAATATTTCTTCGGTACGGGTATGCCCGTTAGTAAAAATACGGTCGTCGGCCAGGTTAGTTACCAGTGTGCCGTTAATTTTTTGCTCCAGCAATGCTGCGGGTTCTACAGCGTGTGCTGCGGCGTAAAACTCCATCGCCTGCTCAATTTCGGTGATTTCAGCCCTCACGGCAGTGTGTTTAGCGGCCATCTCCTCCACCTGCAACTTTTCTTCCGGGCTTAATTGCCCAAGAACATAAAGTTCCAATATCCCCGATTCAATATACTCCTCGATGTTTTCCACTTTCAATTAAAATGTTTTCTGAGCTGCAGAATGGCCATCCTTAACCTTGTTTTTATGGTGCCCAACGGAACGCCAAGTTCTTCGGCGGCTTCCACATGGGTATAACCTTTAAAATACACCAGATCAAGAATCGACTTTTGATCGGGCTTTAGGGTAGACACTAACTCCTTTATTCCGAGCAGCTCAGGTTTGTAAACTGTATTCCTTTGTTCGTCAATGAAAGTTACGTTATTTTCGAGCTCATGGTTTTTGGCCTGATTCTTAAAATCTTTCGAACGTACTTTATCAATGGCCAAGTTGCGGGCAATATTCACCATCCAGGTAAATAACCGCCCTTTTTCTGAACTATAGCCCGAAAAAGAATTCCAAATTTTTACAAAAGTTTCCTGCAAAACATCTTCGGCAGCCGTAGTATCAGGGATGATACGGGAGATAACACCGAACAAAGAAGCCGAGTACATATCGTACAAAGCTTCTACCGCAATTTTCTCACGGTTACGCAATGCCGATACCAGCTCGTCTTCGGTTAGGGATATTTTTCGTTTTTTGCTCAATCGGCAGGAAATATAGAAAGGAAAACCTACATTTCAAATAAATGTTTTTCAGCATGATAAGAAGAGCGCACCAGCGGGCCACTTTCTACATACCTAAATCCTTTCTTTAAACCCCACTCTTTGTAAGCAGCAAATTGGTCGGGGTGTATCCAGTCGATAACCGGGTGGTGGTTACGGGTTGGTTGCAGGTACTGGCCAAGCGTTAAGATGTGCACACCGGCCTCCAGCAGGTCGTCCATTGCCTCTAATACATCAGCCTCGGTTTCGCCCAAGCCAAGCATTATGCCCGATTTGGTACGCAGCCCCGCTGCTGATACATGGCGCAAAGCATCTAAACTACGGTCATATTTTGCCTGTATGCGTACTTCGCGGGTTAAGCGGCGAACGGTTTCCAGATTATGCGATACAACCTCAGGACGGGTTTCCAGCACGCGGGCCAGGTTATCCCAGTTGCCACGGAAATCGGGCAGCAGAGTTTCTAAAGTAGTCTCCGGGCTTTCGCGGCGGATGGCATTGATGGTTTCTGCCCAAATAATAGAGCCACCATCTTTCAGGTCATCACGGTCGACCGAAGTTATTACGCAATGCTTTACCTGCATCAGTTTCACCGAGTTGGCTACACGGTTGGGCTCGTCGGTATCAACAGCCAGCGGGCGGCCGGTGGCTACTGCGCAAAACGAGCAGCTGCGGGTACAAATGTTACCCAATATCATAAAAGTTGCCGTGCCGGCACCCCAGCACTCGCCCATGTTAGGGCAGTTACCGCTCTCGCAAATGGTGTGAAGCTTATGCGTATCAACCAAACCGCGTACATGGGCATATTCTTTCCCTACCGGGAGCCTAACCCTAAGCCAGTCTGGCTTACGTTGCGGTTGGTTTGCGGGCACTACAGGCAATTCTATCATGGTACAAAAGTAGTTAAAAGCCCCCTAACCCCCTAAAGGGGGAACAAAATATTGCAGATTCTTGATTTATTTAGAGAAAGTCGAGAAGTCCGAAAGACCGGAAGTCCGAAAGCACAGGGATAAGAAGCACGCAAATACTAAAAAAGCCCCCAAGAAAACTTAGGAGCTTAAAATATTTTATCGAGCGGCATCCGTCTTTCTGACTTCCGGACTTTTCTAACTTTCGGACTATCCCACCACACTCACTGCCTCATCAACCGAGATAGCGCCGTGCGATTGGTCTAACACGCATTCGCCGTCTTTTATCAGCAGCAACTGCGGCGACTCGTGGTGCACCTGGAAATCCTCTGCAATTTTATTAGACAGGTCACGGTGTTTTATCAGGTCTAAAAAATATAGGGGCATATCGGCAGGCAGGCCTTCCCAATCTAGTTCGAAACGCCTTTTGGCCATCATGCTGATGCTGCAGCGGGTGCTGTGCTTAAATATCAGGCTATAGCCTTCTTGTTGTTTTATAGTATCTATCTGCGCGGCAGTGTCCAACTGTATCCATTCCATAGCACAAAAGTAGTTTTATAAACTGTGTTTAAAGTAAATACAATGTAAAACTGCTTAAAGTTTTGGGGCGGGGATGTTGTTATGTTTTTTAACCGCAAAGAGCGCGGAGAAAAAACGCAAAGGGACGCAAAGCTTGTTGCCCCCTTATTTTATATCACGCAACAGAGCTAAGCCGCAAAGAAAAATATTAAGGCACTAATCATGCATTTACCTATTTATCCACTAAGTATGCTTTGCGCTTCTTTGCGTTAAAGTTCATGCAAATCCTTTGCGTGCTTTGCGGTTAAATAACCGACGCAGAAGAGGTTATTAGCGACGGTTAGGGTACGAGCCGTATGCAGGGCAAAGCTTGTTTGAGCACGAAGAAACGCTGATGCCCAATGCCAAAGCTACTAATGCTATGTAAACTATTTTTTTCATTTTGCGGATTATAATTAACTCGGATTTATACGTTTTTACCCCTTTAAAGTTTCAGCCAGTTTTGCCATTTTAATGGCGGTTACGGCAGCCTCGTCGCCTTTATTACCATGTTTGCCGCCAGCCCTGTCTAAGGCCTGCTGCTGGTTATCGGTTGTTAGTACACCAAATATAACAGGTTTAGCGTATTTTATAGCAACATTCGACACTCCGTTTGCAACTGCATCGCAAATAAAATCAAAATGCCGGGTTTCGCCCTGTATTACACAACCTAAGGTTATAACAGCATCGAATTTACCGGTTTGCAAAAGCAAGTCGGCACCGCTGGTTAGCTCAAAGCTTCCGGGTACCGGGTAGCTGTAAATATTTTCTTCTTTAGCGCCGTATTTTATCAGGCTATTGTAAGCACCCTTGTAAAGCGCGTTGGTAATTTCGGCATTCCACTCGGCCACAACTATACCAAAGGTAAATGCTTCTGCCGATGGTATTTCGGTAGCGGTAGAAAAATCAGAAAGGTTTTTTAGGGCTGAAGCCATGTGTTAGTTATAATAAGTTGTAAAGGTTGGAAAAAGTTGGAGAAGTTAAAAGCGGGTATATATCTAATTCTAAAAAATGAGAAAGGGTTGAAAAAGAAGTAACGTTTCGCAACTATTACAACCTTTTCAACCCTTCCAACTTTTAATAACGTCCTTACTATTTTGCTTCTGCGCGGGCAATGTAAGCATCAATGCTTTGTGCCTCGGCGCTTGTAGGGAAATCGGTTTTTATTTTCTTGTAGCTTTCAGCAGCTGCTTTAAAATCGTTTTTCGCTTCGTAAACCAAGCCTAATTTCTTCAGGTAAACCGGCGATAAAAACTGGTTGTTAGCTTTATCAATAGCTTTTTTGAAATAGGTTTCGGCTTTGTCGTAATCTTTCAACTCTACATAAGCATCACCGGTGTTACCGTAAGCTTCTGCAGCAACCATAACGTCTTCGCCACGGTAGTTGCTAAAGTTATCAATAGCTTTGCGGTATTCGCCTTTGTTTAGGTAAGCAACACCCAGGTAAAAAGTAGCCAGGTTTGCAGTTTTAGTATTGCTGTAGTCGGCAACAATTTTCTCCAGGCCAGGGTAGCTATCAGCACCTTTAATGGCTTTATCCCACTCTTTGTTCGACCAAAATTGCTGTGCCATATAAATTTGGCTTGCTGCTTTTTCTTCGCGGCCGCCCAGGTACAATTTAACGTAGGCTATGTATATAACCACCATTAACACAATTGCGGCGGCAATAAATAATAAGCTCTTTTGGTTCTCCTGAACAAAGCTACCGCTCTTTACAGTTTCGGTGTTATCCGGCGTAGCTTTTGTTTTCAACTCGGTTGCTGACATTTGTATGTTTAAAATTAAGTTTGCAAAAATACGGTTTTCAAGTTCTCTCACAAATAAAAATTTACCGTTGATTGACTTGACCATGAAGGAAATAAATATCATTAATTTAACCGCAAAGGGCGCAAAGTACCTGCCAATAGGCGAGCACAAAGCACACAAAGCTTTGCATATCTATTATTAAGTTTTAAGAGGCAGCACCAGGCAATTAAAAAAAGCTGCCATCTATCCCATCTCTCTTTCCTGCAAACAACTATCGCGTAATTGTAAAATGAAGGGAATACCGATTTTGCCATATTTTACTAACTTGCACTTCAAACCAATATTGAATAGATGAAAAACTTCTCGATAATTGCTGCCATACTATTGCCTGTAGCAGCTTTTGCACAAAAACCCAAGCCCATGCCCAAAACATACGACCTTGTGGTAGGCACATACACCAGCGGCACCAGCAAGGGTATATCTGTTTTCCGTTTTTATGCCGAGAGCGGCCGAGTAGCTTACCTTAGCCAGATAGATGGCGTAAGCAACCCATCGTACCTAACGGTATCTGCCGATAACAAATTTGTTTATGCCACTAACGAGAACGATGAGGGCGAAATAAGCGCTTTCAACTTCGACCCTAAGATGGGTACCCTGAAGTTCATCAATAAACAATCGACCTTGGGTGGTTCGCCATGCTATGTATCAGTTGATAAAGCCAACAAGAGCCTTTTTGTAGCCAACTATAGCGGGGGCAACATTGCAGTACTTCCGCTGAACGAAGATGGCTCTATTGCCCCCGCAGCACAAACCATTCGCGATGATGGCCCCTTAGGCCCAAACAAAGAGCGCCAGGAAAAGCCCCACGTACATACCGCCATCCTGAGCCCCGATGAGAAATATGTTTTATATACCGATTTGGGTACCGATAAAATAAACATCACCCGCTACAAAGGCGGTAAAGATAGCCCGTTGCGCGGCGTTAAGCCTCCGTTTAAAGCGGTTGCACCCGGCGGCGGGCCGCGCCATTTAGAGTTTTCGGCAGATAAAAAACATTTGTATGTGATACAGGAGATGGGCAGTGCCGTTACTATGTACGATTATAACGATGGCAAGCTTACTGAGAAACAAACCGTAACGCTTTTAAAGGATGGCTTTACCGGCGCTACCGGCGCGGCCGATATCCACATATCGCCAAACGGCTTGTTCTTATACGCCAGTAACCGCGGCGATGCTAATGATATTTCGGTATTCTCGGTTAACCAGGAAACAGGCGAACTTACTTTTGTTGACCGCCGATCTACCAACGGTAAAGGCCCCCGCAACTTTGTGATTGACCCAACCGGCACTTTTCTGCTGGTAGCCAACCAAAACAGTGATGTAATTTACGTTTATCGCCTCGATAAAACCACCGGTAAAATGCTGGGCATTGTAGGCAAGGTTGATATAGGCAACCCTGTGTGCTTGAAATTTGCTTCAGCGCAATAAATTAAGTCTGAAGCCTTAAGTCGGAGGTCTTAAGTCAGGAGTAGACACCATAGTAAAAAGAAGAAGTCCGTGAGCGAACGCTCCCGGACTTCTTCTTTTATAAGACTTTTCGTTATGCTAAGTTCGAGACTTCCGACTCAAAACTCTCTGCTTAAGACTTAACAAAAGTATAAATAATATAACCTGTACCGCTACCTACAGCTATGGGCGACATCAATGTCATACCTGTGCCGCTGATGCTGCCTATGTTTAGGCGGTAACCCTCTTGCACGTTTTTAGCTTTATCGCCCTCGTACAGTTTTTTAAACTGGAATTGCGTACCGGTGCTGCCACCGTTATAAACCGACCAAAAGATGGTTTGCGATTGGCCGTTGCTCAGGGTGTAAATACCGTTACCGCTGTTGGTGAATTTCCAGGTACTGCCAATAAAATCTCTGGGGGCGGCTTGGTCAAACACGTTTTGAACGGCGTTTTCTACCAACCCATCGTAACTAACATTGGTAAGCTGCCAGGTGCCTACAAATTTACCGCGAGATACACTTGCTGCCGATGTTTCGGTAGAAGGTGAAGAGCTTGTGTTTTTTGAGGACGAGCAAGCGGTAAAAGCAAGGCTAAGGGCCAATAGGGCGACTGTTGTGTGAAATATCTTTTTCATGGTGATGTTTGTATTTAAATTACAGCAACGATAACACAAATCCTGCCAAAAGGTTAGTGTTATAATTTATTATAGTTTGAGTTAAAATAGCCGAAAAGGTTTAGCGGGAATTGCAAAACACAGCCAACATAGTTATAGGCGGGACCTAACGGAGCCCCAAATAACGCGTTTTATTTTGCTACAAACACGGTACCCCGCCGGGGTGGTAAACCGATGCTGAAAGTTAATTTAAAGAAGAGGGGTTAGTAGAGCTTACGCCCCCTGTTTGCTCTTATCTATCACCTCTTGGTAGTAGTTCTCGTACTGAGGCAGTATGTTGCTTAGCTCGAAGGTTTTGGCATGTGCGAGGGCATTCTCTTTAAATTGCTCCAGGCGGGCATCATCCTCTAAAATATAAATGGCGCGTTCTGCCATACCGGCTACATCACCTACATCGCGCAGGAAGCCTGTTACGCCTTCCACGTTAAGTTCGGGCAAGCCGCCGGCGTTGCTGCTTATCACAGGTACTTTGCAGGCCATTGCTTCCAACGCGGCCAAGCCAAAGCTTTCAGATACGGATGGCATCAAGAACAGGTCGGCAACAGAAAGTATTTCTTCAATAGCATCCTGTTTGCCCAAAAAGCGCACGTTTTCGGCAATGCCCAGATCGCGGCTCAATTTTTCGCAGAGCGAGCGTTCGCCGCCATCGCCAACCATTAATAGTTTGGCAGGTATTTTTTTCACTACTTCGGCAAATATCTTCACCACATCTTCGGTACGCTTTACTTTACGGAAGTTAGAGGTATGCACCAGTATACGTTCGCCGTTGGGCGCTATAGCTTTTTTAAAGTGGTCCTTTGGTTTCAGGCTAAAGCGTGTAAGATCTATAAAGTTGGTAATAACTTTGATGTCCTTCTCAATTTTGAAATACTTGTAAGTATCGTCGCGCAGGTGTGCCGATACAGCCGTTACCCCGTCCGACTTATTAATGGAGAAGGTTACAACGGGTTTGAAGGTCCTGTCCTGCCCTACCAGCGTGATATCGGTACCATGCAGCGTGGTGATGAACGGAATGTTGATGCCGTAGGTAAGCAATATCTGCTGTGCCATAAAAGCAGCAGAGGCATGCGGTATGGCGTAGTGCACGTGCAATACATCCAGCTTCTCAAAACGCACCACATCTACCAAACGGCTGGCCAATGCCAACTCATAGGGCGGATAATCGAATAACGGGTAGTTAGATACCGATACTTCGTGGTAAAAAAGGTTCTCCGAAAAGAAATCGAGCCGGGCAGGCTGGTTGTAAGTAACAAAATGCACCTGGTGCCCGCGCGCTGCAAGGGCTTTGCCCAATTCTGTAGCTACAACTCCGCTACCGCCAAAAGTAGGGTAACAAACAATGCCGATCTTCATATAATGCTGATACGATTTAAGCCGTTACAACCATTACCGAGCCAAATATGCGTAGGGAGAATACGTGGTGTTGATATAGCTGTTATAAAGCATGCAAGTTTAACAGCAATTTATTACAAATGTGTTAGGCTTTTGTAAAAGTTTGGATGGGAGAATAAGTCGGAAGTCTGATGTCAGAAAGTCCGGAAAGACGAAGGAAATAGGGAAGCTAAAGTTCATGTCATACCGAACTTGTTTCAGTACCCCATCATATAAGCCACATCGCTAAGCCGCTTTGCGCTACCGCTACCTTTCCGCGTGGGGTACCGATATGCATCGGCATGATGTTGTGTTAGCAAAACAGGTTAGCCATACCACCACCAATGAACAAATGAACCGGTGAACAAATGAACTAAGCCACCCCAGCGACCCAGTTAAGGATAGAAGCATCCAGTATGCCATTGATCGCGCTAAGGGCCGATTTGCTTTTGGATGTTTTTTCGAGGTCTTCCTGGTAAAAAAAGTGGTTTACGCCCAATACTTTCAGCAGGCCGTCTACACGGGTATGCTCTTTATTTTTGTAGCAGCAGATCTTAATGTTGCGGTAATAACTGTTTGATTGCAGGCGGCGCAAAATTTTCTCCATATCATCGGCCATGTGCTCGTAATCGAACAAGATAACATCGGGCTTTACTTCATGAATTGATGGAAAAATTGCAGACTGCACAGACACCTGGCGCACAGCATTATAGCCTGCAACCAGCTCAGAAGGGAACGCTTTAGGGGCAACCAAAAGCACTTTCTTAGAACGCGAACGAATCATGCTCAAACTTATTTTGGGGTACGTAAAGTTAAAATGTACTTTTTACATTACCAAAGGTTTTTAGCTATAAAAATCACATTTATTTAACTAAAAATGATTGCGTTTATCTCAAAAAAACAGCCCCAAAAAAAGCCGGGCCTAAATATTAAGCCCGGCTTATAAATATATCCTAAAACGTTATTTTATTTCGAATACGGCGTTGATGGTAAAGCTCAGCTTTATTTTGCGCACATCAATGTCACTTTCGGGTGCAACATCGGCCATGGCAGCCTTAGACATGTACATTACATTACGTGGCGAAGGGAAGCTGCTGTTATCGTTCTCTACGATATTAATGGCGCTGCCCAGTTTATCGCCAAGGCCGGCCACTAAAAATGCGGCCTTATCGCGTGCGGCCAAAAGGGCTTTTAGCTTCAGGTCGTTTTTCAGCGAGTTGAGTTTTGAATAATCGTAGCTATCGATGTTGGTTGCCTGTATGCCCTTTGCATCCAGTTTGCTGATGATCTGGTTAAATTTGTTCAGATCGCGGAATTTGATGCCATAGCTTTTGCTCGCCAAAAAGTCGGGATTCTTCTTTTTCTCGGTAGCGTAGTTCCATGACGAGAGGCCGTTCACCGTGAAGTCTTCCTTAGCTATGCCGGCTTCGGCAACTGCTTTTTCCAATTGTTTCTCCAGGTCGGTTATGGTGGTTTTCTTTTTACCGTCCAAGTATTCTTTCAGGGTAATGGTTACGTTGATAATATCGGGGGTAACTTCTTGTTCGGCCACGCCGGTAACTTCTATTTTGCGGCGCAGGTCTACCGATTGCGCTTGCGATGCTGTAAATGCCGATACGGCGATAAGGGCTGTTAATATTAACTTTTTCATGTTGTGCTGTGTAATTATTATTTGTTATGTAGATAGGTTTACGCGGCCAAGGTTTAAAATGTAACAAGCATAATGCATTGGCCCTTGGCCATTGGTATAACCCAAACCCAAGCGCCGGGTTTTAAGTTTTTCAGAAGCATCTGCAGAAAACACTCTGCTACAAGCTACAACACGCCGGCGAAGAAAAATATCGGGCACAAAAAAGCCCCCTTACGGAGGCTGAATATTTTTCTATTTTTTCACACTTTAAGCATAGCGGCTGTTATAACCGTTAGGGTTGGTGTTGCGTTCGGGCCGTGGTGCATAGTAGGGTTTGGTATTGGGTACCTCCTGCGTGGCGTTGGTTTTACGTATTTCTGATCGGCGGTTACGCATTAAACGTTTGCGGCGCCTCTTCAGCACGTAGCGCGAGCCCCAATGGTCAAAAGTGCCTGTTAGGGCCAGTATTCCGCCTATTATAAAGGCGGCTATCATGATGATGATGAATATATGAAGCGAATCGGCAAGTAAGTCTTTCATAGTTAAAATTTCTTTCAGTTAGTGCAGGTAAGGCAATAGCCGTGCCCGTTTTGGCGCAAATTCGATCAAAAACTATTGTTTTGTTTGTAGATGATGGTAAGAACAAGCTTTTTTGCTGATAGCAAGATAGGTAAAATGTTAATCTCTACCTAATAAGTAGTGTATAGTTAACGCTACAAAAGCCAAAAGTGGCTGAAAATCAGCGCTAAAGATTTTATTCTTTGGTTAATAAATTTTCCATTGACGGAATTTTAAATTAATCAAAGGTTACGAATTTATTAATAAGACCGTTAAGTTCCGCGACAGTCAATCAATTAACCTCCGCCCTCCAACCTCTAATTAACTAACCTCAAAACCTCCGCAAGTATCGTTTATCTACCAGTTCGCCGTAAGGGATATTGGCTGGCTGGCCGGGCGTAAACCATGGGCTGCCATTTTGAATCACCTGAATATTTTGGGCAGGCATAAAACTCTGAGCCAGCAGGAAGATCTTTTTGTGGGCAACATTTTCCGCAACGCCAACCACAATAAAGCAATGCCCCGGCGAGCCGCCTTTTATGAATACATCCCCGGCTTGCAGGCTATTGGCATCGGTAACGGGCTTTAATTCTTTCTCGAGCGAGAGCGTACCGGCATAGCTGAATACCAGCGTGAGGTAGCGCATAAAATTTTCGTAACTATAGTCCTTTTTCCCTTTGAGCACCCACCTCCCGTTGCTGTAGCGGTAGCCGTTGGCATAGTGCACAAAATCGCATTTAAAGCCGCTGGTGAAGTTAAAGCTGATGGCTTTGTAGTCCTGCTTTTGGTAGAGGTATTCGGCGCTAAGGCGCATTACGGCATCGGCACATTGCTGTAGGTCCTGCTTGCCAATGCTCATGTCGACTACGGCGGCGGTGTATTGGTCTGTTGCGGCTATACTGCCTTTGTAGGTTTTGGTATGTGTGCCGACCGGCAACAGCGGCAGGTTTTGCAAATAAGCACCAAAACTACCCGGCGCTGCCGAAACAAGTTTATATCCATCCGGCGCTTTAAAACGCGTAGACACTTTATCTGCCGGAGTAAAACCCAGGCATGTTATTAAGGCAAGGGCGACAAGGTGTTTCATTTAGATAAGGCGGTTTTGAGTTGTGTAAAGCTATTGAAGGGCACGGGGATATTATCAACCAGTTTAAAAGTAGAGAAATGCAGGTGCGTTGGCGAGCGTTTTTTGTAGGCGTTCAACCCTGTGCGGCCTACTTCGGCTATTTTTTGCCCTTGTTTAACATAAGCTCCCGGCTGCACAAATATGGCGCGGTTGTGGGCATAGTATGAAAAGAAGCCCTGCTGCTTGCCCGATGCCGGATGGTATATCCAAATGTACCGTCCGCCGCGCATATCGCTGGCGGCATCCCATTCGTTGGTGCAGGCTATCACAATACCATCGGTTATGGCCAGTACGTTTACGGGCTGGCGGGTTTTATCGTCGATACAGTCCTGGTTATTATCGCTGATGAAAATATCATGCGCCGGGTGTGCACCGTGTTTATTCCCATCCATATAATTAAAGCCCTTATCAAAATAGCCATTACCATTGGTACCGCCGGCAGCACGATAGTTATAGCCTTGCAGCGGGAATACCCATTGTGTATTGGGTGTGGCAGAGGAATGGGAGGTATAGTCGGCATTTACCTGTTTAACGAACCAGGCTATAGTTTTTTGTGCTTCTGCTTTTTTAATATGGCCTTTCAATACCTCATTATTAAAGGTGTTGAAGTTTTTGTACATGCCGGTATCGGCTTGGGCGAAAGCGGTTGCTGAAAATAAAGTGAGGGTTACAGCGAGGAAGGTGTATTTCATAGTGGTGATCAAAGTTAGGACGAAACCGGGGATTGGCGTAAGGCTGTGGTTCTTTTATAATACTTTATATTTAACTAAAAACATCCGCTCGCTCATTCGCCGCGAGGGGCTTGTTACTTTTTGAGGCACCAAAAAGTAACCAAAAAGTGCTTTCAGCAGAAATGCCTCTTGCCGCACGGGCTTTTCCGCTGCAAACCGGACAGAACCACGGGCTGGGAAAATTTGCCCCTTGCTTCGCCGCTCCTGCCCTTCGCTTCAGCAAACATTCCCTATGCCCATCCCGCCCACCAGTCCAATACGTTCTGCCCGCTTTCGCCCAAAGCTTCCCTGCTGACGTTCTAAAAAATGTCCCTGAAACTAAATACCAAGTATCGGAGAATCCACAAATCAAGCGAACGGCGAAGCCCTCTTGAGTGCCTATGAGAAACAATTAACCTACGAAAAATCATGGTTCCCCCCACACCCTCTCCTCTTCCCGTATCCTTACCACCAACATTACCGCATTCAACAAACTAAACACTATGGCGGTTGCATAAAGATGGAACACCA
Organism: Mucilaginibacter pedocola; assembly: GCF_002013915.1. Classification (GTDB taxonomy): domain Bacteria; phylum Bacteroidota; class Bacteroidia; order Sphingobacteriales; family Sphingobacteriaceae; genus Mucilaginibacter; species Mucilaginibacter pedocola. Next base: position 332,319 of record NZ_MBTF01000023.1, on the reverse strand, counting down.
GCGGGATGACTACGATCTCGCAGATAACGATGAAATAATTAGGGTGCTTGAACCATTTGTAAGGCCCTTTTTTGATGAACGCCGAATTGGGGATGCGCAGTATTTTGGTGTTCCAATATTTCCCGAGCGAGCCAATGGTCCATATTTTTAGGCTGATGAGCAGCAGAAAAACGATGAGCATAGCGAAGCTAAATTCGCCGCCGAGAGCAAAGTATTCCGCTATCATACTAATGATGAAAAGCGTGTGCAGCGCTACTATAAATGGGTAATGCGCCTCGCCAAATTCTGCAGCCCCTTGTTGGCGTGCCCAAGCCTCGTTGCGTTTGGCAATCACCAGTTCCAGCAGGCGCTGGGCTATTACAAAGGCTATAAAAAGTATAAAATACATCGGCTTAGTTTTTCATATCTAATAAAACCATTTCGCTGCTGAAGCCGGGACCCATGGCCAGCATCAACCCGTAGCCATCCCGATACCCTTCTTCTAAAAACTTCTCCAACACATACAACACAGTGGCGCTGCTCATGTTGCCGTTATCTTTCATCACTTGCCGGGTGTTTTGCAAAGCATCATCTGTCAGTTGCAGCGAATCCATATAAGCATCCAGCACTTTTTTACCCCCGGGATGGAAGATGAAGTTTCTAATATCGCTCAGCTGCAGGTTATGCGCCGACAAGAACGCATCGATATCCGACCCTATATTTTGGCGAATGAACGTTGGGATATCCTTAGAGAAAAGCACCTTAAAGCCATCATCGTTAAAATCCCAACCCATAATATCCAACGAATCGTAATATAACTTGCTGCTATTGGCTACTATTTTAATTCCCGTTTTTGGTTGATGGTTATCGCCTTTTATAATAACTGCGGCAATGCCGTCGCTAAACAAACTGCTGCCTATAAAATTGCTTTTGCTGTAATCTGTTTTAATGAGGGTGAGCGAGCAAAGCTCCACGGCAACCAGTACCACCACCGCATTAGGGTTGGCCGTTGCCAGTGCGTTAGCTTTCGCCACGCCTGCAACCCCGCCACCGCAGCCCAATCCCCAAACGGGCAGGCGGTTAATGTGGGGATTTAGCCGCATTTTATTGATAATGAGTGCATCTATACTTGGCGTTGCCAGCCCCGTGGTGGATACAAATACCAGGTCGGTAATATCCCCTTTCGCAAGGCCTGCCTTCTCCAGCGCATCTTCAATTGCCCTGACAGAATATTGCAGGGCATTTTCAATATAATCTTTATTGCGTTGCTCAAAAGTGTTCGGCTCGGCATAGTAGCTGATAGGCTTACAAAAGTTACGGGTATCAATTTCTGTATTGTCAAACGCAGGCATCAGGCGTTCGGCCCCGGCAAAATGTTCGGCAAATAACGCATGTGCTTGGGCCTTTACATCCTGTTGATGTATTTTATAAGGGAGTTTTATAGCTGATACAGAAGCAACAGATGGCATGCGTATGGGGTTTGATATAGTAATAACAACGCGGCTTAAATTGTTTCGGGGCGGCGAATCCCCTCTACAGTAATACTTACGGATGAAGTGTTACACCGGTTTAAAGGGTACGGGGAGGTTGGAGAATTGGTTGCTTGAAGTGTCGTTTAGCTCATGCCGATGGCCTGTACATCATCTTCAGTCCAGATGGACACTTCTAAAATCCTCTTTTTGTAAGCGGAATGCGCCTGACGAGAATTTCCTTCTTCTTGTTTAGCCAAAAGTTGGTCCATTAAGGTATCGACCTCCTTCTTTGAGGCATTATCTAAAAGGCTATATTTTAAAAGGATGTTATCCATACGCTTAAAACAAATTTAAGCAATTTGTTTACAAAACGGGATTATCCTACTCCACTTTTATATCATACTTTGCCAATAGTCCCGGTAAGCCATGCAATGAGAAATGTGCCTTCTTAACGATGTTATCATCCGGGTCTATAGAGAAATTGTACGACGAGCGCAGGTCGGCACCTTTTAATATAGTGCGGCTGAAGAATGCGCGATGCAGGTTGCAATTAATGAATTTGGCTTCGGTAAGGTCGGCCTCGGTGAGGTCGGTTTCTATCATCGAGCAATCAGCGAAGCGGCCTTTCTTGTTCTTCTTTTTGTAGAAGACAGCATTATCCAAAATACAGCCTTCAAAATTCACTTCGAACAAAAAATCGCGGGCTTTGCCAAAATTTACGCCGCTGAGTTTGCAATGTTTAAAGGTAACATTCTGAAAGCCGGTGCTGCCAACGCTTATCAACAACAGGTTACAATCTTCAAACGCGCAATCAATAAACACCAACCCGTCAAGGTTAGCATTCGCGAAGTTGCAAGCCACAAACTTACAATGTTCGTAGGTTTGTGCGGATGTAAGTTCGGCAGCGGAAAGTTTGGTAAATGTTTGGTCTTCCTGTAAGAGTTGCATGGCAGCAAAGGTAAGTACGAAGCTAAACAAGCATCGTGTTAATCGTTGAATCCCGGGGCCGGATTAAAGTTTTCCCTCCCGTAAGAGTTGCAGGGCGACAAAGATTAGCACGAAGCCAAAACACGCGTCGTGTAAATCGCTAAATCCTTAGATCGTGTTAAAGTTTCCCGGCCAGGCTATCCACCAATTGCCCTACATTTTCCCAGCTATGTATCTCTTTAGCGGTAAAACGTATCTTAAATTTCTTTTCGATAGCAACCACCAACTGGATGTGGTTCAGCGAATCCCAATCCTCCACATCTTTTGCAATAGTGGTATCGGTTAGGTTGATGTCGTCGTTATCAAGCGTATCGCGAAAAACTTCGTTTAACTGTGCTATAATTTGTTGTCTTTCCACGGGTGTTTATTTTTTATGGATGAAACTCTTTTTGTTTTGGTATTCGGCAAGGTCCAGCAGCCAAAAGCCGTCGTTGGGCTCAAAGCCCAGTTTGCTGTAATGCTCGGCCACCATGCCATTTTTTACGGTGGCAATATACTCGCCTTTTAAATATTTGTAGCCTTTTTCCTGCGCAAAATTGGCAAGGGTATTCAAGGTGAAGTTTTCCATACCGCGTTTCAGCACACGGCAGCTCATCAGCCAGGTATCAATAAACAGGGTATCCGCGCTTTGCTGCTTTAATATAATAACGCATATCAGGCCGTTGTTCCCGAATTTATCCTCCAGCGTGAACGAAAAGGTAAAATACTCCGGCGATGCGGCAAGTGCTTCCAGGTCTGCCTCGGTATACCTTACTGTGCGAAGGTTGAACTGGTTGCTGCGTTGCGATAGTTGCGCCACACGTGGCGTATTGAATTTGGTGAAAGGCTCCACCACGCTCACCATATCCAGGTTCTGCAGAAAATCGTCCTCGTTGGCAAATTTCTCGAACAGCGTTGCACGCTGCGCTTCTACCTGGTATTGCTTGGTACGGGCAGCATCATCCTCGGTGAAAGATACCGTTTCGAATAGGTTGAGCGTGTACAGGTATTCCAAATACTCGGCCGGATCCTCAGGCAGTTCGGGCACGGTAAGTTGCGGAATGCCCTCGCGCACCATATTACGCTCAAAGGGGTTATCATCCAGGAAAACCATCGAATCGAACCCGATATTGAGGATGCCCTGTATCTTGCGGATATTATCTACTTTGTTTTCCCAATTGGCCACAAACACGGCAATGTCATCCATCTTCAGCACCATGTCGGGGTGCTTCTCGAAGGGTTCCATGGCAATGCTTTCGGTATTCTTGCTGCACACGGCTACAATAATGCCGCGGTTCTTCAGTTTTTTTACCCAATACTGAAACTCGGAGAATGCTTTGCCGATGCCTAAAGCGCCTATCTGGATATTCTCCAAGCCATCATCGCCAATAATGCCTCCCCAGGTGGTATTATCCAGATCGAGTATAACGCATTTGTTGAACCTGCCCTGTAAAGCTGCGATAATATGAAGCGTTTTGTAAGCAACCTCCGGCAGCACCTCAATGCTCAGCACCATTTCGGAATTGATGTATACCGATGGCTGAAACATTACGGACTTACCAACCGCGTTTTGTACCGACGAAATATCGCAGATGTGAAAGTTGGGCACCTCAGCCGCAAACTCCATCAACAAAACGTTCAGCTTGCGCAACTGGAATAAAAACGATAATGCGGTTTTATTAGCAAAGTTGCCGAACACGTTATCGTCTATTTCGGTGTAGTTGTAATAAATAACCTTTGCCTTAGGGTTTACCGATGCAAGGGTATCGTACAGGGCTTTAACGCCGTTCAGTTCCTCCGCGGCAAAGTTGGCGGCATTTCCTTTAAACTTATTGTATTTGCCCAGCAGCTTATGTGCCGATTGAAAGATGACTATGATTTCCGCACCGTACTCGTGCAACTCCGAAGATGGATCGAACACCTGGCGCTCTACCTGGTTAAAATCGGCTTCCCATAGTTGCAAGTTATAGCCGAACTCGTAGCCTGCGCCTTGTATGGCCTTGGCCAAAAACTGGGTGGCAGTATCGCCCAGCAGGGCAACTTTTATGGCCTTTAATGCCGATGCATCTTTTTTGAGGTTGCGTTTAAGGGCGGCAAAATCCTTCATGCTGCAATAATACGCTTTATTTGTTATTGAGGTATTGCTTCAACTTGCCCCCTATTATGCTGCTGTATAGCGCCGAACCCTGGCGGTTAAGGTGCAGGGCATCAAAGTAATAGGCCGGGTTATTAAAGGTGCTATCGGTAAGGTAGTTCCAAACGGGCACATTGTTTTTTTCGCAAAGCTGCATTACGTATTGCACGTTGCGGTTAGCGGCGGGGTTAATATTCTGGTAAATGGGCGAATACACTACCACCAGCGGCACATTTTTAGCCTTGCACAGCTCCACAAACTTTTTGTAATAACCGGCGGCGGTAGTATCAACAGCATCGCGTACGGTATAATCTTCTTTTGGCTTTTTCCAGCTGCCATATTTGGCAATGTAGCCGTTTTGCGAATCGTCTTTTTTATAACGTTCCAGCGGAAGAAGTTCCACCAGTTCGTTCAGCACCAGCGAATTGTAGGGGTACATTTTCGATAGCAGCTTATACTTCTCATACTCGCCACGCAATTGAATGATGGGCTGCAGCTCGGGGTGCGAATCGTAAAAGGGCAGCAGCACGTTCAAGCGGTCGCGGTCTTCGTTAAAGCGGAATTGGAAGAACTCGTTCGCGCGTGTGTCCAGCACTACCAGTTTGGGTGTATAGCGTCTCAGAGCACTTTCCAGCAGGGCGTAATGGTAGTAAATATAACTCAGGTCACGACCGGCATTATACACCGAAAGCTTGAGGCTATCGCAGATGATCTTGGCATCGTAATGGTAAACCGCTTTTGAGGAGCCAAATATCAGCACATCACTTTTTACCGAATTGATAACGTAATTGGTGCGGTAATCGGCACCGCTTTTTTTGGTGAAGTAGAAATGCTTTAATACAGCACCTATGCCCCAATCGAGCAGAAACATGCATACTATCAGTATGGCAAATCGTTTCAGGATGAGTTTGTGATCTGCCGCCATATTAAAATTTAAAGTAGATAAACTGCCCGCCGTCGAACACGCCGATAAGCACAATGGTTACCAAAATAAAGCAATAGGTAGCCATACGCACCGCGGCCGACTTATGGTGAAAGAAATAACTTTTGCCATGGTTAAGATGTGCGCTAACATCGTGCGCCAGCAAAATACCTATCCCCGCCAGCGAGTATAGTATCACCCCCAGGTTATTATCGAATACAAAAAAGCTGCCCTTAAAAGCGAACAAACCTTTGTAAACGGTAATGGCATCGTGCCAGGTTTGCGCCCTAAAAAATACCCAGGTAAGGCACACGTAGGTGAACACAATAAGCATGCTCAAACCATTATATAAGGTGGTTGGCATGGCTTTAGATAATTTCTTGCGGAATTTCTTGGTCAGGAACTCATAGCTCACCGCCACACCGTGTAGCAGGCCGTACATGATATACGTCCACCCGGCACCATGCCAAAGCCCGCTTAGCCCGAAGGTTATCATCAGCGCGAATATTACGGCTACCTTACCCCAATCGCGGTTAGCCACCATAATGGGGGTAAACAAATAATCGTTAAACCAGGTGTTGAGCGATATATGCCAGCGGCGCCAGTATTCGGTAACGCTGGTAGCGAAGAAAGGCGTGTTAAAGTTGGTCATGAGTTTGTAGCCCATGATGCGCGCCGTGCCGAGAGCGATATTAGAGTAACCTGCAAAGTCGGCATATATCTGAAAGGCGAAGAACAGTATGGCTACCAGCAGCATCGACGAGCTGTACGCGCCCGGGTTTTGGTACACGGCCGATACGAATATCGAGAGCCTATCAGCCACCACCAGCTTTTGGAAAAAACCCCACAATATCATCTTGAAACCTGCAGAGAAGTTTTCATAAGTGAGCGGGTGTTTCTCGTAAAACTGGTGCAACAGGTTCTGCGGCCGCTCTATTGGACCTGCTACCAGCTGCGGGTAAAACATTACGTAAAGCGAGTAAATACCGAAATGCCTTTCTGCCGCCTGGTTGCCCCGATATACCTCAATGGTATAACTCATGGCCTGGAAAGTGTGGAAACTAAGCCCGACAGGCAATACGATAGATAAATAAGGTATAGCGTTACGCAAACCTATCTCGCTCATCAGCAAGGTAAGGTTCTCGTTTAAAAAGTTGAAGTATTTAAAAAAGGCAAGCACCCCAATATTGGCCACCAGCGATATGGTGAGGTAAAGCTTCCGCTCGCGCCCTTCGGATTTTTCGATAAGTATCCCAGCAAAATAATCTACTATAATGGTGAAAACCAATATCAGGATGTAGATGGGGATAAAAGTCATGTAGAAATAGCAGCTGGCTATCAGCAGCAATACCCAACGGAATTTATGCGGAAGAATAAAGTACAGCGGTGTAACAATAAGGAAGAAAGCAACAAAATGCAGCGAATTAAACAGCATGATAAACCGAAATGTTATGACCGGGGGCTTGGGCAAACGAAGATAGGAAAAAAATTGGAGAATGGGTATTTGGAGAGTGGTTGATTAAGTGGGTGGTGAGTAGTTTAGAGCTGCCCCCTTATTGATTACCCGCTGCCCGGCAACCACTACTCACTTAATCAACCACTCACTATTCACTAAAATCCCCTATTTTAGGCGCAGCAAGCATGGAAAGAAATACCGATACCTTATATATAGTCAGGTTTGTGGCGGCGCTGGTGGTTATATTGTTTCACTACAGCCCGCCGGGCGTGGGGGAACATATTGGCTTCATCATCAAAAACGGCGGCGAGGCGGTAAACCTTTTCTTTTTTATTTCGGGTTTTGTGCTTACTGTTTCCAACAGTAGATTCTTTACGAGCGGCCAGGCCACTTTCCCGCTTAAAACATTCTATATTAAACGTGTGGCACGTATTTACCCCCTGTACCTGCTGGCCATTTTTTTGCTGCTATTCTTCCACTTCGTAATTAAACGGATAGATACCGCTACGGTATTAATGCGCATGCCTTTCGAGATGGCGGGCATACAGCGTTGGCTTTATGCAGGCTCGTTCAACTACCCGGGCTGGTCGGTTTCCTGCGAGGTGTTTTTCTACCTGCTGTTCCCCCTACTGGCTTATTACCTGCGCCGCAATGCGCGTGGTTTTGGCATATTGGTGTGGGTTTATTTTATAGTATCGCTGCTGATAACCCAACAATTGGCTGGGCTGCTCAAATCGCCATTGACGGGTATCGCTTCTAAAATAGTTGGCGGGATATACCTTAACCCCATTTTGTTGATCAGCGTATTTATGTTCGGTATGCTGGCGGGCCAATACTTCCTGAAAAGCGACAGGCCATTTTTTAAAACAAAGGCATTAAATATTGTGGCCTTCCTGGCATCATCGGCTATTATTTTAGCCGCTAAATATTACCTACCGCATGGCTCATGGCTTTTAAAAGGCGGCGTACTGGCGCCTGCCTACTTTATATTCATTATGGCCATTACAGGTTTCAGCAAGGCCGAAACTAAAGTATTCAGTAGCAAGCCATTCCTATTTTTGGGCGAAGCCAGTTACGCCATGTATATTTTGCAGTACCCGGTTTATGTTTTTTATACGCGTTATATTATTGAGGTAAAAACCGCACCCGCATTGGCAGGCCTTGTGCTGGCAATAATTGTTTTGGCGAGCCTGGCTCATTTACTGGTGGAGAAACCCGTTAGGGATGCGATAGTGGCAAGGTATAAACGGCCTGATTTGGTGAAGGAAAGAGAATAGCTCTTGGTGAGTTAAAAACGTAAGGCAATGACGGCGAGATAATGGCAGGTTATTGCCGTACGCATCAGAGAATCCTCAAATCAGGAAAATCATGGTTCATACACTTTGCACACCGTACAAGTCCCCTCCTCGCACCCATCGCATTTCGCTACGCCGCTCGTTCGGGACGGCATAGTGGTAATTTGCGCTATTATTTTCATCTGCACATTTGAAATCTGAAATCTGCACATTTTTACACACCTGCGCATTATCCTTAACATTTATCGTTAGGTTAACATTATGGATACATGGTAACATTTCATTTGCGGTCAACTTTAAACAATAATTCCGCACGTGATGAAAAAACCTGTACTGGCCCTGCTTGCCCTTGGCGCCCTAAGCTTTAATGCTTGCAAGAAATCCGAAAAAGTGGTTGTTGACCAACCCATTGTATATCCCGATATGGCCGAGGCCAGCGATCCTGCGCTGCTGATGACCACCGCCGCGGGCGTAAAAGTTTATAACGGCGGCTTCGGCTCGGCCGTTGCTGCTGACCCAACCGACCCGGCCGTGTTTTACCTGCTTACCGACCGCGGGCCCAACGTTGCCGGTACTGTGGCCAACTCCATCATCATTGGTAAACCCGATTTTACACCCGCCATTGGCAAATTCAGGCTGAAGGATGGCAAACTGGTGCTGGAATCTACCATCAACCTAAAAAATGCCGCCGGCGCTAACCTTAACGGCTTACCAAACCCAGCGGGCGCAGGTGCTACCGGCGAAATACCCTACGACCTGAGCGGTGCCACCATTGCGCCAAGCGCCGATGGCCTCGACTCGGAAGGCCTTGTACGCGCCGCTGATGGTTCGTTTTGGGTGAGCGACGAATATGGCCCACATATTGTGCACTTTGATGCTACAGGTAAAACCATAGAGCGTATCAACCCTTTCGGAACCGGTACCGGCAATCGTACGCTGCCATTGGTATTTGCAAAACGCCGCCCCAACCGCGGTATGGAAGGCCTAACCATTACGCCCGATGGCAAAACATTGGTAGGCATAATGCAGTCGCCTATGTATAACCCGGTTAAAGCTTCGGCTACTGGCTCTGTGGTATTGCGTATACTTACTTTTGATATTGCCAGCGGTGCTACCAAACAATACATTTACTTGATGGACGATGCAAGCCTTACAGGCTGCAGCGAGATACTTGCCGTTAGTGCAACCCAGTTTCTTACCATCGAGCGCGATGGCCTGTATGGCGGCGCGCCAACCACACCAGCCACTTTCAAAAAAATATTCAAGATAGATATTAGCGGCGCTACCGATGTATCTGACCCGGCCAACAGTGCTACCGGCAAACTATTTGGTGGTAAAACCCCTGAAGAACTGGCTAATGCAGCCGGTATTTCGGGCGCAGGCATTGTCCCGGTTACAAAAACATTGGTGCTTGATTTGTTAAAAGACCTGCCAACTGTTTACCCGCACGATAAAGCCGAAGGTATTGCCCTGCAGCCTGGCAACATACTGGTAATATCTAACGACGACGATTTTGGCGTTGTTGATAATGGTGCCAGCAGCTTCGCACAAAAACTATTGCCATCAAGCGGAACAGTAGACCATAACCGCTTATACTTCAAAAAAATAACGCTGTAATAAAAATGGCAAGTAGCGGATTAGCAAGGCAGTTGCACATACCTGCTTAACCGCTACGCCGCCATTGCGTTAAATAACACGAGCCGCCCTTAAAAAGAGCGGCTCGTGTTATTTAAATAAATTACCGCTTTGCATTGTGCCTTTGCATATCGTACAAGTTCCCTCCTCGCCCCCTCCACACATCCCTACGCTGCTCTTTCGGGATGACATAGTTTATAAACTTTCATCTGCACATCTGAAATTTGCACATCTACACATCCGTTGCACATCTGCACATAAAAAAAGCCACCCCGGTTAGGGATGGCTTTTTAATGTGCTCCGTAATTTTTTAAGGAATTACTAATATTAATTTGCTGCCATTAAATATGGCACGCTGTTTGGCTTTAAAAGATAGCCGTAATAGTTGCTGTAGCCGTATTTGCGCGGCTTGGTAATAATCTCTTTCATGGCAATTAGTTTGTACACATAACTGCCGGTTTCGCGATTAAGGTTCATGCGGAAATAGTTGTCCTCATTTTGCCTGTTTATAGCGCGCGAAAGTTTAATGCTTCCGTTGTTGTAAGCTGCGGCGGCAAGCGTCCAGCTGTTAAATTCGCCGTACAATTCTTTAATGTACTTGCAGGCCGCAATGGTTGATTTGCGCAGGTTAAGGCGTTCATCTACAGCCTTGTTAACCTTTAGCCCATAAGTGCGTGCGGTGCCCGGCATAAACTGCCATACGCCGCGTGCGCCTTTTGGCGAGGTACCTTCTTTAAGCCCGCTCTCTACCAAAGGCACAAACTTAAAATCTTCGGGGATGCCGTAAGCTTTAAGTATTGGTTCGATGATAGGGAAAAGCTTGTCGGCCTTGCTGTGCAGGATGTTCGACTGTACGTTTTTAAACCTGTTCTTTGAGATAGATTTTTTAAGTTTAAGATTCACCCGTTTGTCGTTTACGGGGATCGCTTCGTTTGCAAAACTAAAGCCGGCTTCGGCCTCTTCTTCGGCCACTTTGTAAAATACCAGCGATGAAGCAGCATAGGCATTTGTTTTTGGCGAAGTTTTTGCAGGATTTGCCGGTGTTGTACCGAAGATGTCAAGCCTGGAAATGATTGCCAGCACCACCATTACGGAGCACGTAATTAAGTGTTTTTTACCCATTTCTAAATTACTCGTTAATTAAACATTTGGTATGATGTGCGGCAAAGGTACGCTATATAAATCACATTGTCAACCATTTAGCCACGGATTAGTGTGCCGACCGATTTCCGAAGCGGTTCAAAATCGGCGTTTAAACCACTTTAAACAACGTTTTTAAGGCCTTGCGGTTTTTTATTTTTTTGGCTTAAAATCTCGCAAATTTTCGTAATTTTGACCCTCTCACGCTGCGAAAGCGCAAACTAAAAATAACATGGTATACAAGAAGCCAACCGGCGGTCGCGACGACAGGCCAAACAAATCATCAGCCCGCTCAAACAGCGGCGAAGGTGCACCAAAACGCCCCTCATCTTCATCATCACGCAGCCCTTATGGCACCCGTGGTGCCGATAGCGGTAACAACTACAGTGCCGACAGGAGGACATCATCGAACTCAAAACCATACAAAAATTCCGATTCTGACAACGAAAGGCCAAAACGCGGCACTTCATCAGGCTCTGCTTTTGGCGGTGGCGATAAAAAGGCATTTGTACCAAAAGGCCGCCCATACAGCGGCCGCCCCGATGGCGAACGCCCGCAACGCAGGTTTGATAACGAAGAGCGCAGCGGTTTAGGCCCGGCATCGTTCAAAAAACCTTTCTCTAAAGACAAACCCTTTGCTAAAGATAAACCCTTTGGCAACCGCCCCGATGGCGACCGCAAACCCTTTAACCGTGATGCAAAAAACACAACCGGTAAAAAAGATTTTGCCAACACCACATCGGGCTATAAAAAATTCGACCGCGAGCGCCCGCAAGGCGACGCCCCTGCACGCACCATGCGTGGCCGTAAAAACGCCGCTGCCCCAAAAGCTAAGGATGACGGGCTTATACGCCTTAACCGCTACATTGCTAACGCCGGCATATGCAGCCGCCGCAAGGCCGATGAGCTAATAACCGCAGGCGTGGTATCGGTAAATGGTGTAGTTATAAGCGAGCTTGGCCACAAGGTTGACCCTTATAAAGACGAAGTACGCTACAACAATGAACCGCTTAAACGCGAGAAGATGGTGTACGTATTGCTGAATAAACCAAAAGACTACATTACCACTACCGACGACCCGCAAGAGCGCCGCACGGTAATGCACCTGGTAGAAAAAGCCAGCCGCGAACGTATTTACCCGGTTGGCCGCCTCGACCGTAATACCACCGGTTTGCTATTGATGACCAACGATGGCGACCTGGCCGACAAACTATCGCACCCGCGCAACAACATTACCAAATTATATAACGTAGAGTTGAGCAAATCGCTCACCCAGGGCGACCTGAACAAGATACAGTTTGGTTTAGAGCTGGAAGACGGCTTTATAAAACCCGACAGCGTATCGTACGTAACCGGTGGCACCAAGCGCGAAATTGGCATACAAATACACAGCGGCAAAAACCGCATTGTACGCCGTATTTTCGAAAGCCTGGGCTACGAAGTGGTAAAGCTCGACCGTTCGATATACGCCAACCTTACTAAAAAGGACCTTCCGCGCGGCCGCTGGAGGTATCTTGATGAAAAAGAGGTGGTGCAATTGAAGCATTTAATACAGCTCGTATAATTTCTAAAACTCGAATTAAACGAATTTTTAGAATTTACAGAATATGGAAAGGCGGCTTTAAGGCTGCCTTTTTTGTTGATAGTTGTTAACGCCAATCAACAAATGAACTAATGAACCAATAAACTAAATGCGTAAATTTGCCATCCCATGCACCTGCAGCAGCTTTCCTTTTTAAATTTTAAAAACTATACCGAAGCCGAGCTTACCCTCAGCCCCGGGGTGAATGCTTTTGTGGGTAATAATGGGGCCGGCAAAACCAATTTGCTTGATGCCGTGCACTACCTCAGCCTCTGCAAAAGTTACTTTAACCCTATAGATAGCCAGCAGATAAAACAGGGTGCCGATTTTTTTATGATAAACGGCATCTTCGAGAAAAACGGTGATAAGGAAGTGGTGGCCTGCGGTGTAAAGCGGAACCAGAAAAAGCAATTCAAACGCAATAAAAAAGATTATACCCGCCTTGCCGACCATATTGGGCTGCTACCGCTGGTAATGATATCGCCTTACGATATCAGCATTATTATAGAAGGCAGCGAAGAGCGACGCAAGTTTATTGATAACGTAATATCGCAAACCGATAACCGCTACCTGGACGAGCTGATAGCCTATAACAAAGTGCTTACCAACCGCAACGCCATGCTGAAGATGATGGCAGACACCGGCAGGTTCGACCCGGAACTGCTGGATGTGCTGGACGAACAGTTGGCAGCATCCGGCACGCGCATATTCGAAAAACGCCGCGATTTTATGGAAAGCTTTACCCCCATCTTCAATGCGCATTACAGCTTCATTAGCAACGGTGCCGAGCAGGTAGAACTGGCTTACGAATCGCAATTATTGAACGATAGCCTTACCGACTTGCTGAAGAAGAACATAGGGCGTGACCGTGCATTAGAGCGCACCGGCAGCGGCATCCATAAGGATGACCTGCAATTTAATATCCATGGCATGCCTATGAAAAAGTTTGGCTCGCAGGGGCAGCAAAAATCTTTCCTGATAGCGCTGAAGCTGGCTCAGTACACCTTCCTCACTCAAAAGAAGGCGTTTAAGCCTTTGCTGCTGTTAGATGATATTTTTGACAAGCTTGACGACGGGCGCGTAACCAAACTAATGCAAATGGTGAGCAATAACGATTTTGGGCAGGTGCTGATAACCGATACCAGCCTGAGCCGGGTGCAGCAAATATTTGAGGCGATAAACGTAGATGTAAAATTATTTAAAGTAGCGGAGGGAACTATTGATGCGTAAAACCAACGACAAATCGCTTAAAGATGCCATTGAGCAAATGCTGAACGTTTATAAAATTAAACGCCGGTACGATGAGACACATGTAGTGGCTGCCTGGCCCGAGCTGGTGGGCAAATCGGTAGCTAACCGCACCAAGGAATTATTCATCAGGGATAAGAAACTCTTCCTGCGCATCGAGTCATCGGTAATAAAAAACGAGCTGGTGCTGATGCGCAGCCAAATAATCACCAAAATAAACGAGGATGCTAAAACCGAACTGGTGGTTGATATAGTATTTCTGTAGTATTTGAATACTACTGGCGCCCGAGACGGATACGCGAAGTGATTCCGCGCAGGGCATCGTCCATAATGTGCGAAAAAGCCAGTAAAAATATCCCCGGGAAAATAAACGCAAACTGCGCTTCGGGATGATACCTGAAAATATCTAACGATATTAACAGAATAGTCACGATGACCACAGAGTATACTACGTATTTGAACAGGGCTTTCACGAACTATAATTTTTTAACTGGTATGTAATTGGGATTACAACGTAAAGTTAAAAACAAATATTATACGAAACAAAGCAAATCCAAATAAAAAAGGCGCAATTTTTCAATTGCGCCTTTTTTATACTACTGGCTATTAATACCTTTCGAAAGCCGAGAAGAAGAAGTTACCTTCAATTTCGGCGTTCTCATCAGAATCTGAACCGTGTACTGCGTTTGCTTCGATAGACTTGGCAAACAGGTTACGGATTGTGCCCGGCTCTGCTTTAGCAGGATCGGTTGCGCCAATTACGGTGCGGAAATCGGCAACTGCATTTTCTTTCTCTAAAATAGCAGCTACTATAGGGCCAGATGACATAAAGTCTACTAAATCAGCAAAAAAGCCGCGTTCGCTGTGTACAGCATAAAATTCGCCTGCTTTGGCAGGAGTTAAGGCAGTATATTTCAAAGCAACTATTTTAAAGCCGGCTTTGGTAATGTGGTCTAAAATACCGCCGATGTGGCCGTTTGCTACCGCATCGGGCTTTATCATTGTAAATGTTCTGTTGGTTTTCATTTCTTAGGGTTAATCTGCTTAATAGATTATTAAAATTGCCGCAAAAGTAGGTTTTTTAAGCTGAAACATAAAGCAAATAGCGTTAAATAAGCCGTTTGTATTTAATTTATTTAATTAGCTTTGCGCCTTGTTTTAAGAATTAATGTTGGATTTAACAGCGCTGGCAGAACTTTTAGCCCAGCCCAAAAAGATAGTAATTACCACCCACCACAAACCCGATGGCGATGCCATGGGTTCGTCGTTAGGCCTGTACAATTATTTAGTACAACTGGGGCACCACGCCAGGGTAATTGCACCGACAGATTATCCCGACTTTTTAGCCTGGCTGCCCGGTAACGAAGAGGTAATTATTTACACCGAGAACACCGAAGCGTCTGCCGTTTTAATAGCCGAAGCCGATATTATCTTCTGCCTCGATTTTAATAGCCTTAGCCGCATTAACCAAATGGGCGAACTGGTTGGCGCCAGCAGTGCTTATAAGGTGATGATAGATCACCACCTGGAGCCGCAGGATTTTGACGATTACCGTTACTGGAACATCAATGCCTGTGCCACCGCGCAATTGGTTTACACCTTTATTGCCAACGAACTTGGGCACCGCGAGTATATTAATAAGGACGTGGCCACCTGCCTGTATACCGGTATCCTTACAGATTCTGGTTCGTTCCGCCTGCCAAACACCACATCTGATGTTCACCGTATAGTTGCCGAACTGATAGACTGTGGTGCCGTTAACTGGCGCATACACGAGCTGATATACAACAGCGCATCAGAAAACCGCCTGCGCTTTTTAGGGCATTGCCTGGCCAATTGCCTGGAAATACTGCCCGAATACAATACCGCCATAATTGCCGTTAATAAAGCCGACCTGGAGAAGTTTGACGTGAACACCGGCGATACCGAAGGCGTGGTAAACTATGCCCTATCAATAGCCAGCATAAAACTTGGCGCTTTTATAGTAGAGCGTAAGGATATGGTAAAACTATCGTTACGCAGTAAAGAAGAGTTCCCGGCTAACGAAATTTGCAAAAAGTATTTCAATGGCGGCGGGCACCGCAACGCGGCCGGCGGCCAATCGGGCGAAAGCTTTGAGGCCACGGTAGAAAAATTTAAATCGATATTACCCGAGTATAAAAAACTATTAATACAGTAAAAACTAAAATGAGAAAAAACGTAATGTTTGTAGCGCTTGCTGCCCTTGGCCTTGCAAGCTGCAAAGGTGGATTTAAGCAGGCCGATGGTGGCTTGTTATACGATATACACACCGACAAATCGGGCCCTACCATTAAGGCTGGCGATTTTATGAGCCTGAACCTGGTGCTGAAAACCGAAGGCGACTCGGTAGTGTACAGCACTTACGAATTGGGTCGCCCGGTGTTGGCTCCTATGCCAAAGGATGGCAAAAAAGGCGACATCACTACCGGCTTTGCCCTGCTTAGCGAAGGCGATAGCGCAACCTTTAAAATGAATATCGATTCGGTATTCAAAAAAGGCCAGCCAAAACCTCCGGGCATGAAAGGCAAATACCTTATTTACAATGTAAAAGTTGAAAAGGTTATTCCTCGTGGTAATCTTAGCGATGCTGTTTTCCAGGGCCGTATATCTGAGTATTTGAAAACTACTGCCGAAGCAGCTCAAAAAGCAGAACCAGCCAAAATCAAAAAATATAACGAAGACAACAAAATTACTGCTACTGTTACCGCATCGGGCTTAAACTACCAGATAACTACTCCGGGTTCGGGCCCTAACATTATCAATGGCGACACTGCTGTGGTAAACTACACCGGCAAATTAACAAATGGCAAAATTTTCGATAGCAGCATTAAAGCCGATGCCGAGAAAGCTGCTGCAGAATCAAAAAGACCTGTTGACCCTCGCCGCACTTACGAGCCTATTAAAGTTGCAGTTGGCGCAGGCCGCGTAGTAAAAGGCTGGGATGAAGGCATGTTGTTATTAAACAAAGGTGCTAAAGCTACCTTGGTTATCCCATCTACTTTGGGCTGGGGCGAACAGGGCGCGCCGCCAATGATACCTCCGTTTGCAACTACCGTATTTACTGTAGAAGTGGTGAACATTATCCACGCAAACCCAAATGCACCTAAAGTAGCAGAGCCACAACCACCTGCTGTTAGATAATTTGTAAAAAACTATACCGGCCTTCCGTACAAAAACGGAAGGCTTTTTTAATGATGAAAAAATCTATCTATACCCTCCTATTTTGCGCAGCATTTGCTGCCGGCGCACAGGCGCAGGTTAAAACCCTGCCTACAGGCGTGCAATACCAGATATTTACGCCCAACACCGGCGAAAAAATTAAGCAAACCGATGTAGTAACCTTTCATGTTACCCAACGCACGGATAAAGATTCGGTACTGTTTAGCAGTTATAAAATAGGCCAACCCATAAAAGTGCAAGCCCAGCCATCGCGCAACCCCGGCGATCTGATGGATATTTTACCACTATTAGCCGTGGGCGATAGCGCCTTTGTTAAGGTACCGGTTGATACCATTTTTAAAGGTAACGATAGCCAGCGCCCTGCGTTTTTGGCCAAAGGCGGCAATATTTTGTGTACCGTAAAAATACTGCAAATACAAACCATGGCAGAGGCTATTGCCGAGCGTAACGCCGGTTTAGAAAAACTAAAAGCCGCCGAAGTTGCCGATGCTGATGCTTACATCAAAAAACACAATTTGGTGTTAAAAACCACCCCATCGGGCTTAAGGTACGTAATAACCAAGTTTGGTGTTGGTCCCAAAGCACAAAAAGGCGACTCGCTGGCGGTTAATTATGCAGGCCGTTTAACCAACGAAAAGATTTTTGATACCAGCATTGAGTCGGTTGCCAAAGCCGAAGGCGTTTACCAGGAAGGCCGCCCTTACCAGCCGCTTAGCTTTGTATTAGGCGAGCAGCCCTTAATTGCGGGTTGGGTAGAAGGCCTGCAGCTGATGAACAAAGGCTCTAAAGCAACCTTCGTTATCCCATCGGCCATTGGTTACGGCGAGCGCGGTATGGGTGCCGAAATTAAGCCCTACAGCGCATTGGTTTTTGATGTAGAAATTGCCGACCTGAAAGTAGGTAAACATGCCGCTGCACCAAAACCTGCGGCCGCAACAAAAGCAAAAACGCCGGTAAAAAAGCGCCCGGTAGCTAAAAAGAAAAATTAATAAGCCTAAAAAGCCTCCCGCAACGGAGGCTTTTTTATTTTTGCAGCATGGTGTTAACAGATACACATACGCATTTGTATTACGAAACTATTGATACAAAGCGGCAGGCCCTGATGCAGCGGTGTTTGGATAATAAGGTAGAGCGCCTGTTTTTGCCCAACGTAGATACCGCATCGCTCCCGCTTATCCAGGAGATGATAAGCGCTTACCCCGATAATTGCTTTGCCATGATAGGGTTGCACCCCTGCTCGGTAAAAGAGGATTGGGAACACCAGTTAGCGCTGATGCAGCCCCACCTGCACAAGCATCCCATTTATGCCATTGGCGAAATTGGCATTGACCTGTATTGGGATAAAACCTTCCTGACGGAACAAATACAAGCATTTAAACTACAGATAAAATGGGCCAAGCAATTGCGTTTGCCCATTGTGATACACTGCCGCGATGCCTTTGATGAGGTGCACGAGGTATTAGTGCAGGAGCAGGGCGAAAATCTTCGTGGCATATTCCATTGTTTTGGCGGCACGGTAGAGCAGGCCCAAAAGGTAATTGCCTTGGGCTTTTACCTTGGCATTGGCGGTATTGTTACCTACAAAAAAGCCGGGCTGGATGAAGTTTTACCTCAAATTGATTTAAAGCATATCGTTTTAGAGACTGATTCTCCGTATCTTACCCCTGTTCCGTACCGAGGTAAACCTAACGAAAGCTCTTATTTAACGTACATAGCCCAAAAGGTTGCGGAACTCTATCATATTACTGTAGAAGAAGTGGCAGCAACCACCACCGAAAATTCTAAAAAAATATTCGGGGTGTAATTATTTTATTAAAAAGCAGAACCTGAGCAATGAGCCAAATACTCATCATATATACCGGCGGAACTATAGGCATGATGGCCGACCCGATATCTAAAACTTTGGTACCCATTAACTTTGAACAGATAATGGATAACGTACCCGAGCTGGAGAAACTGAACTGTAAAATCAAGGTACACTCCTTCGAGCAGATCATCGATTCATCAAACATGAACCCTGCAATTTGGAGCGAGCTTGCCGGCTTAATAGAAGCTAATTACGATGAGGTAGACGGCTATGTGATACTCCACGGCTCGGATACCATGGCTTACACGGCATCGGCACTGAGCTTTATGCTGCAGAATTTGGATAAGCCTGTAATATTCACCGGCTCGCAGTTACCCATAAGCGCGGTACGTACCGATGCGAAGGAGAACCTGATGACGGCCATTGAAATAGCAAAGGCCAAAAAGAACGACAAAAGCCGCGTACCCGAGGTTTGTATCTACTTTGATTATAAACTCTTCCGCGGTAACAGGGCGTTTAAATATAACTCGTCAAAATTCGAAGCCTTCCGTTCGCCTAACTATCCAATACTTGCCGAATCGGGCGTGCATTTGCGTTTTAGTGCCAACGATATCCGCCAACCCGGAGAAGGCCCGCTGAAAGTGCATAATAAGCTGGTGAGCGATGTGGCCGTACTAAAACTTTACCCCGGCATAAGCCCTAAAGTAGTAGAAACCATTTTAGGTGCCGATGTACGCGGCATTGTAATGGAAACCTTCGGCGCGGGCAACACTACTACTGATCAATGGTTCATCGACCTGCTGAAGAAAGCCATTGATGCCGGCAAAGTGATATTGGATATATCGCAATGTAAAGTAGGCACGGTAGAGCTTGGCCGCTACGAAACCAGCAAAGAACTAAAAGATATGGGCGTAGCCAGCGGCTTCGACATGACCTTTGAGGCAGCAGTAACCAAAATGATGTACCTATTGGGCGAGATAGACGACCCGCAGGAAGTTAGGCGTTGTTTGGAGATGGATTTGAGGGGAGAATTGACGGAGGCGTAAGCACCACCAGCCCCTCCCCCTCTTGTAATTTCGAATCCCTGAAGCGGGGACAGGTGCGCGAGCGGGTGAGAAAACTTCGACGCAAATGCATGAACGCTTTGCATTGTGGATTTGCATATCGTACAAGTTCCCTCCTCGCCCCGGCGCGCAATCCCTCCACCGCTCGTTCGGGATGACATGGGGGGGAGGAAGGAAATGAGAAAGCTTCCCATCAAAACAAATTCAGCCCCACATTCCAGCCCCAAAACCAGTTACTGCGTTTGGTAGCATCAAACTTGGGGTGCAAATCCTGCATTAACGCGTAGCCTTTTACGGCATTAAACTGCCCGGTGTAATATAAGTTTATCGATGGGCCACCGATGAGTGCCAATCCTTTTGCCAGCCTGATATTGATATTAGCATCCAACCTGTTCAATAAATTGGTGCAATGCCAAGTACCCTGGTACAGGTAACGGCTGCTGATTTCGGGGTTTAGGGTAATGCGCCCGCCGCCCATTACGGTGCCAAAACCCATCCCCATGCCATACATCTTTGCATTCTCGTTCAGCCTGGCACCACCGGTGTACAGGGTATAAAAACTTTTACTGCCCGATTTTAGGGTGAGGTTAGCCTGCAGCGTCTCATTGGCACCAAGGGTAACTTTATGATAGCCGTTCTTCACAATATTGATGAGCCCTATACTGAATCCGCGCGAGGTGTCGGCAATGTTTATTAAACCTATCTGCAGCCCGCGCAGGTAACCTGCATAATTAAACAGTCCGCCCAGTTGTATGCCCTCAAACTTGCGGCTGGCTACATTGCCCAGTATTGCCATCTGTATACCATCAACACGTTTATTGGCAATATTGCCAATGGGTGCTACCTGTATACCTTCTACTTCGCCGCGCACATGGTTGTAAAGGCTTAACTGCACACCGCGCAAATTACGTTTTACGCTATTGTGCAATAGCGCTACCTGTACCGCGTGCACGCTACCCAATACATTGTTGTAAAGCCCTGCTATTTGCACACCGCCTACGTTGCCGCCCACCACATTAAAAGCACCGGCTAATTGGAAACTGCGCACATCGCCCTTATCCAAATTAAATATAATGCCCAGTTCGGCGCCATCTACACCTGCGTTATAGCCGCCGACCGCGTTCAGCGAAACCGTGTTCACTATCTGCCCGTTCATTTCGCCGTGGGTGCTTACATTGGGAATGGCTGATGCCTGGAAAGGCGCATTGGCAATAAGCCCCTTTAGGTTGGCAGCCTGTATTTTTTGCCGGGTAGAGAGGAACAGCTTACCCAGCGAAGTGGTTTCTATCCCCTCGGGGTCATCATTCAAGGCGTAGTACAAAATGCTTTTGCCGGTTACCCGGGTAATATTTACATCTTTCAGGAAAGTAATGGTAGTATCTTTATAAAACTCCTTGCTGATGGTAAGCTGCACCTGCATACCGGTGTTTTTCAGCCTGAGTTCGAAAAAGCCGTTGGCATCTGTTAGGGTGCTTTGCAATACGTTGCGTTCGTATACACTGGCGTTGGCGAGTTTCTTGCCGCTGTGCTCGTCGGCAATAAAACCGCTTACTACAAAATCTTCACCCTGCATAGCGGTGCTATCGCTTAGTACCTTTAGTTGCAACGGCGCGTAACGTAAAATAATAAAGCCCGGCGTTTCTTTGTACTCGAACTTGCGCATCAGCAAATGGTCCAGCACCTCTTTTATGGTCCAGTTATCAGCATCAAGGCTTACCAGGCTATCGGGTTTCAGCAAGCGGCTATCGTAAGAGAAGTAGAATTTACCCCGCTCCTCCATCGTTTTCAGCATCACACCCAGCGGCCTTTGGTTAATATGGATAGAAATATTGCGGCCAAGCATTGATTGTGCCGAAGCCTTCAGACAGATAGCCGACAGCATAACACAAGCCGTAAACAATAATAGCAAGCGCTTTAATTGCATAGGTGTTTGGTAGTAAAATTATTTCAGGATGATGCGCCCGTTTTGCCGCTCTACCGATATTCTGAAGGTTTCCTGTACCGTCGTTAGTATCTGGTTAAGTGGCTGCTCTTTAAACACCGTGGTTATAGGCAGTTTGGCTATCGCTTTGTTGCCGATAACAATGTTCGACCCATAAATGGCGTTCAAGGCCTGCACCAGTTCATCGAGCGGGGTTTGATCGCACACCAGTTCTTTGGTGGCGTAGTAGTTGTACAGTTTGCCTTTTACGTTTTGCTTGCCCAAACCACCTTGCCCTGCCCCTACTTCAGTTTTTTCGCCCGGGTTCAGGTTAATGCTTTTGTGGTTTTGCGCAACGTTTACAATACCCGTAGCCACGATCACTTCGGTTTTACCATTCCTGCTTTTTATATTGAAAGACGTGCCAACCACCCTAATGGTTACATCGTTCACCGAAATAATAAAGGGTTTTGTTTTATCGGGCTTTACGTTAAAAAATGCCTCGCCCTGTAGCTTCACCTGCCGGGTATCGCCCTTAAAATTCTCTGGGTACGATAGCCGCGACATGGCATTCATGGTAATTACCGAGCCATCGGGCAAAGTATCGGTCAGCACACCATTATTACTGGCTATGCTGATATTTTTTGGCGGACCAGTCAAATAATTCAACCCAAAATAGCCCGCAACAACAAACACCAATACAGCTGCCGCAATGGCCAGCCAATTGGTTTTCTTCGATGCAAGTGGAACAATTGCAGCTTCTTCCGCCTCCGGCATATTTTTAATGCAGGATTGCAGGCGCGTATAGGCAGCATCGGCATCAACCGTGCTGGTATTGGCCAGCTTCAGGCTTTCATCCCAAATTCTTTTAAGCTGAGCGTAATGCACGGCGTTGGCCTCATCGGCAGCCAGCCAGGCATCAATATCCGCAGCCTCTTGGGGCGTAGCTTCGCCAACCAGGTATTTCACCAGCAGGTCGTCGTTCATATGTGGGTTGCTACTATCCATGCGGTCAGCGGTTTATCCATAATATAAAAAGCAGCGTTAAAAACTCTGCCAGTTTAGCGCGCATCAGTTTCAGCGCCTTGCCCATTTGGTTCTCAATGGTTTTTACCGATAGCCCCATATGGTCGGCAATTTGCTGGTACTTCAATTGTTCGAAACGGCTTAGCTGAAAAATGGTGCGGCATTGCTGCGGCAGTTCGTTCAGCGCCTGCCTTATGCGCTGCTCCAACTCGGTAGCCATCACCTTTTCTGCAGATTCGCCCTCCTGTTGCTCCATTTGCCCCGTATAATAAACCTCGAAGTTCGCCTTTACCTTCTCTCGTTTTAAATAATTCAGGCTTTCGTTGTGCACGGCGCGGTACAGGTAAGCCTTTATAGAGCCATCTGTTTTCAGCTGCCCGCGTTTTTCCCAAATACGGCAAAACACATTTTGTACCACTTCCTCGGCCAGTTCATCATCCTTTAAAAAAGTGTAGGCGTAACTATGCAGGTTTTTGAAATGCGTTTTAAACACCTGTTCAAATACCCGTTGGTCACCCTCCTTCAGTAAAGCAATAATGGCGCTGTCGCTGTGTTCCACCTTTAGCGGCTTTTTGCGCTAAAGATAGGAGGTTTGGCGGGGAAAATTAAAGAACGAATGCTTCTATTATTCCCTCCCTGGGGAGGGAATATCTACACCACTACGCCAACTGTATCTGTATGGTATACAACGAGTGGTGTATATCCACCTTGCTGCAAATGCCGTTGGTGTATGAGTAGTAATTGTAATTACCGTCGGGCAGGTCTATGCGGTATACATGGTTGCCGGTTTGCTTTACCTTTAAAAACTGTTGAAAGTTATCTGAATATACCTGCGAGTTATCCGCCGGCTCGTGCGTATAAAGCAGCATCAGGTTGGTGCTTATATCTTTTTGGCTTAATGTACCGTTTTTACCCTCGGCGCTGGTTTGGTAGCCATCGCCTACGGCTGTGGTTTGGCGGTTGGCTTTCTCCTTGCCATTCACGTTGCGCAGTATATGCGAACTTACCAGCCTGCCATCGCTGAAAGTCGATTCCTCATTGCAATTAACTTTGATGCTGAAGATGAAACGCATCTTCACTTCAGATATCATGCGGAGGTAAAGGTTATCGCCGTTTCGCTTTTGGTAAAGGTCCATGTGGCCCACCACCTTGCTGCCGTGCAGTACATTGTATTTAACCGTTTGCTCCTGCGCCGATGCGGAAAAGTACGATGCCAAAAACATAGCCAGCGCTACTGTATTCCTGATCATCTTCAAGGCCCTGTTCCCTTTATAGCGGCTAATGGCCGGCATGGCGTATTTCTTAAAAAGCCATATGAGTAACGCTATTATCATGATGTGTATTTTTTGTTTTATACACGTTGTACAAGATTAAACAAGATTACCCCTATTTACTTTAGTGATATTTTAACAGGATTTCAGGATGAAGGGATTATTACAGGATTTTTTTGTTTGGGACTTCACCGATTTGATTAGCCAAACGGAAGAAATCAGAGAATCTTTTAATCAAGCGCATCATGGTTCAGAAAAAAGCGCAAAGCCGTATCTCATACAACTTCGCGCTTTTTTTCTAATCTCTAACCTCCAGCCTCTAATCTCTGCTCGAAAGCAACTCATCCAAATTACCCAGCCCCATTTTAAAGCCTTCTTCAAAGCCCATGGTGATGATGGTTTGCAGGTCCTGCTCCGAATCGAAGTTTATTTCGATGTTTACGGTGGTTGCATCGCCATTGGCTGCAAAACCTTTGTTCCAATACATCAGCGGGAAATCGGGGTTATCGTTATAGGCTTCGTCGCAAAAGCTTACTTTATTGGTGATGCTTTCTTCGGTAACTATCGTCCTGAACTCTTCTTTACATAAGCTCGAATCGCCTTGCGGGCCTATCATGGCGTATATCCAACGGCCGCCTTCGGTGAAGTTCATCTCGCGGGTTTCGGCGCGGTAGGGTTTTGGTGCCCACCATTTGTCGAGTATTTCAGGGTTCGTCCAGGCTTCCCAAACATCGGCCAATGGTGCATCAAAACTACGCACCACAGTAATTTTTTTGTTCTCAGTGTCTTTAGTAAACACGGTTTCTTTGGTTATCATAACTTTAGTTTTTACGGTTCTTCAGTATCTCGTCCAGCTGATCAAAGCGGCTCTCCCACATCTTGCGGAACTGCTCCATCCACACATCCACCTCCTTCATCTTCTCGGGGTTAAAATGATAATAGATCTCGCGGCCGCTTTGTTTCTGCTCCAGCAAGCTGCACTCGTTCAAAATTTTGATGTGTTTGGATATGGCCTGCCGACTGGTTTCAAAATGCTCGGCAATGGCATTAGGCGTCATGGCGCTAACAGCCAGTAAAGTAATAATGGCCCTGCGTGTAGGGTCGGCTATGGCCTGGAAAACATCTCGTCTCATATTTATCTTGCAACCTTTCGGTAGCAAATATATGCGCAACTAATTGGTTTCGCAAATTTAACCATGATTTTCTTGATTTTTTTGATTCTCTGATTCGTATCACTCAGCCCATGCCATCGGTGGAATCATAAGTAATCGGTGGAATCAAGAAAATAAAAAAATAAAATAAAAAACACCTCAACTATTGCAACGTACGTTTTCAATACATACCTTTGGTTTATGAAGTTATTTAAGAAGGATGAACCGGTCGATAATGTACCTACCAAAACCGAACTGGATGTTTTGCAGGTGCTTTGGCAGCATGGGCCATCTACCGTACGCTTTGTGCACGATAAACTGAACGAGCAAAAAGAAGCGGTGATATACACCTCTACGCTGAAGCTGATGCAGGTGATGAAAGAAAAAGGCATGCTGGAGCGCGACGAAACCAACATGAAGCATATTTACAGCGCCGCTGTAGAAGAGGATAAAGTAAAAGGCAATATGCTGGGGAGATTTGTTGATTCGATATACAACGGGTCGCCAAGCAGCCTGATGGTGGCACTGCTGGGGAACGATAAAACATCGGCAGAGGAGCTGCAAAAAATAAAAGAGTTACTGAACGATATAGATAAAGGCAAATAATACCAACGTAATGGACTTGCTAAACAACCTCAACACTACACGCATAATACAGGCATTCAGCTGGATGCTTATTCACTCGCTTTGGCAGGGCTTGCTGCTGGCGGTGGCGGCTGCGGTGGTGTTAATGGTAACACGCAAGGCAAGCTCGGCGCTGCGGTACAATTTGGCGCTGGCCTTGTTCGTTTTCTTTTTGGCAGGATGTGGTTTCACTTTTGTGCACGCACTTGATATTGGCCATACCACAGGCCTTGGCCAGGACATCGCGAATGGCATTGCAGCAAAGGCTGGCGGCACTTTCCATTTAGATGTTGCGGGGATGCAGGCATTTGGCCAGGCTTGCGTTAATTACTTCAGTGTTAATGCGCCGTTCGTAGTGCTGTTGTGGTTCGTGCTGTTTTTGTTCAGGTCGGTAAAGTTTATAGGCGGCGTGGTGTACATTCAGCGGGTAAGGTATCGTAAAGTTTCGCTGCCTGGTGCTGATTGGCAGCAACGCGTTGATGTGCTGTGCCGAAAATTGCAGCTAAGCCGTGCTGTTAGATTGCTGGAATCGGGTTACGTGAAAGTGCCACTGGTGATAGGGCATTTAAAACCGGTTATACTAATGCCCGTGGGCCTACTGGCAGGCTTGCCGCCCGAGCAGGTGGAGGCTGTATTGCTGCATGAATTGGCACACATCCGCCGGAACGATTACGTGGTAAACTTCCTGCAAACCATCGCTGAAACCGTCTTCTTCTTTAATCCGGGACTGATGTGGATATCATCACTCCTGCGCGAAGAACGAGAGAACTGCTGCGACGATATGGCACTTGCCCAAACGCAAAACAAACGCGGCTTTGTTGAGGCGCTCATTAGTTTTAAAGAATATTCGCTGCAGGCATCCGGTTATAGCGTAGCTTTTCCTGGCACCAAAAACCAACTACTACAGCGGGTAAGCCGCATAATGCTTAACCGCCATAAAACCCTTGCCCCTGCCGAGAAAGGCTTTGTGCTGGGCGGCATTGTTATGCTATCGGTTATGTTAAGCATGGTGGCCGTAGCGCAAATGAAAAGCGTTACCCGCACCGAACATAAGACTTCGACAGCGACGGTTGAAACCGTTAAGCAACAGAGTGTTGATCAAAAAACAGCCACCACCAAAACCGTAAATACCCCTACCCGCCGCGGAAAGCCGCAAACTGCTGTAGCCAATCCGCCCAAACCCGGCACCGATATGGCGGAGTTGCTGAAACAAAAACGCGAAACCGAAGTAGCGGCATTATACACTGATAAGCAAAGAGAATTTACTGCCCCGCCGCAAAATTTTGAGCTTACCGATGCAGCCGCCAAACAAAAATTACAGTCGGAATCGGATATGCTGCAAATGAAACGCGACAAAGAACAAGCCGACCGCGACATGCGCCAGGCAGCGCTCGACCAGGTGCAAGCCATGCGCGACCAGGAGCAAGCCCGTAAAGACCAAATTCAAGCCAAACTGGATGCGGAACAAGCCGCCCGCGACCAGGCCCAGGCTATGAAGGACCTCGAACAAGCCCGTAAAGACCAGCAAAAAGCCAAGCAGAACAGTCAGCAGCAAAGCATACAATTATAAAGCAACAACCGCTAAACAACACCTGTAGGGGAACGCGCGCCCGTACCCGTGCATTTAGCACCCAATAAACCCAACCGGTAATACTTTTTTAAAAACCTGCCAATAGCGGGGTGGATTTGTATTGCCCAATTTTTAACCTTTTAAACAAAACGTGATGAAAACATTTTTAAAAGGCGGCCTTTTTGTAGCCGCTATGCTGGCCGCGACCGCAGGTTACGCCCAAACCGTAAACGATGACACCCCGAACAGCAACTACCTGACAACCTCTAACGAGAATGGTAAGCAAACCGAAGAGTTCCGTACCAATTGGAACGGCGTGGTTTACAAAGCCAAATTTGTAAACAATAAGATGACGGAGCTGAATATTGACGGGCAGCAGATACCCGAAAGCGGCTGGAACAAATACAGCAGCGTAATTGCCAAAATAAAAGAGCAGATACGCCGCGATAAAATACAGGCGAAGAAAGACCAGGAGCAAGCCGGCCGCGATATGCTGCAAGCTAAAAAAGACCAGAAACAAGCCATGCGCGATCAATTGCAGGCTAAACGCGATGCAGAACAAGCGCAAAAAGATGCTATGCAAGCTAAGCGCGACGCAGAACAGGTAACACGCGACCAGGCAGCCGCCCAAAACGACCAGCAACAGGCCAAACGCGACCAGGAGCAGGCCGCTAAAGATATGGTACAAGCAAAACTTGACCAGGAACAAGCCGCCAAAGACCAGTTACAAGCTAAGCGCGACCAGGAACAGGCCGCCCGCGATATGGTACAAGCAAAAAAGGACATGGAGCAGGCCAAGAAAGACCAGGAACTGCTGCGAGCCTTAGTTGCCGATTTGGTGAAAGATAAAATTATTGCCACCGATAAGGACTTGCATACCCTTACGCTGAATACTGATGAAATGACAGTAAACGGCAAAAAACAGCCGGCAGCTGTTTTAGAAAAATATAAGGCCAAATACAAACGCTTCACTCACCTCAACTTTAGCTATGGCAACGAGGATGGAGTGAGGACTTATGAGGGGTTACATATTAGCCATTGATACATAAAATAAAAACAATTTGTCATTGCGAGGAGCGGCAGGGCTGGACGGTGTGGGGACGCGACGTGGCAATCTCATAGGACAGTCGTTTAAACCAGGTTTTCGGTAATGCTTTGCGACGAGATTGCCACGTCGCCCTCTCGCACGCCCCCACGCCTCTGCTCCTCGCAATGACAAAATGTTTAAGATCGTGTGAATCGATAAATCCTGAAATCGTGTTAAAATTTCTCCACAACATTCGCAGCAGCGGCAGGCATCTTCACCTTATAGCGGTACATACCATTGAAGTTGTCCTCTTCTTTTAAAAATTCGTGGTTCTTTTTGCTGATCCAAAAGGTTTCGGTAGCGTGGCGGCCGGCGTTGTCGCTCTCGTTGAATAGTATCCAGCAGTCTACCTTTTGGTTGTCGAGGGTGGTAATTACCTCGCTGCCGGTAACTTTGTAAACAATATATTCGGGTTTGCCGAAGCCGGCATCGTAAAAGTTGATGGCGAAGGTTTTGCCTGCGGCAAGGGGCAGCATCTCGAAGGTTTCTATATCCAAATTCCAGTTATAGCAAGGCTCTGCAAAGTCGAGCGCAAAGGTTTTGGCAGTGTTTATAGTTACAGTATCGGCACCGGTAATTTTTGTGTTGCTCCAGTTGAAAGCTTTGTTTTTACCGGCAACGGTTTCCGAATGGTAGATGGGCGAAAAATCGCTGGCTTTGTTTACCGAGTATACGGTGCGATAGCTGCTGGTATCGTTACCGTACCAGTGCTGGTTGGTCACCAATACTTTTTGCCCGCCTCGGGTTTCCAATTTAGTATCGCGCAGCCAAAGCCAAAATTTGAGCATCTTGGGCGTTTTGGGGTTTTGAAAATAAACAGCATACTGGCGCAGGCCGGGTTTCAGGGTGGCAACGTTCAGGCGGTTATCTTTCAGCCGGATGGTATCTATTTTTTGTGCCGATGCATATTGCGGCTGTGCCGACAAGAACAGCGTAAGCAGGCTGACGATGATCGCCGGTATGGCATGTAAAGTTTTCATTTGTATGGAATGTTAAAGGTTCGCGTTTTATTTATTGGTGCAAAGGTGTTGCGCATTAATAAATACCCGAAACCTGTTCAACCCATCTGCCTGTATTTTTAACGGACCGCGGTATAATTTCAATCGGCCATAAAACCGGGTTGTATTATAGCATTTGATGAAAACATTGAAGAAATGCGTCAAGCCATTGAATAAATATGCCCGCCGGTTTAAAACTACACTAAGGCAGCAAAAAGCTTTGTATTTTTAAGCATGAAAATATCCGCAGGCAGGCTTAATGTAGTGCAATTGCAATGGATGGTGTGGGCGTGCTTCTTCATCGTCATCATGCTATCGTTACTGCAGAATGATAGCCTTGGACAAGCCATTGCTTATGCTTTTTTAAATAGTGGCTTTTATGCTATTATCATTTACGGTAATATTTTGTGGCTGTTCCCGCAACTTTACTCAAAAGGGAAGATTGCGCTGTATGTAATTGCGGTTATCCTGTTTCTGCTTGCTGTCGGGTTTGTGCGTGGTTATGTAACCCTGTTTGTTTACAATGCCTGGTTCGCGCCGAAGCCGGTGCCTATGGGGATACAAGCTATCAGCAGTTTTATGGTGAGCAATTTGGTGATATTCCTGCTCAGTTTTGTATTTAGGATAGCTATTGCCTACTTCGCGATAAAGCAACAGGCGGAAGAAGTGGCGGTACAAAAAGCCGAGGCGGAGCTTAACCTGCTGAAAGCACAGGTGCAGCCGCATTTCCTGTTCAATACTCTGAATAATATCTATTACGAGGCGTACTTGGAGGCTCCGCGCACGGCAGCGCTCATCGAGCGGCTATCTACCATTATGCGGTATTTTGTTGATGAAAGCCCTAAGCAAACTGTATCGCTGGCTACCGAAGTGCAGTTCATAGAAAACTACATAGAGCTGGAGAAGATACGCATCAGATACGAGGTTGATATCACCTTCAGTAAAAATTGCGATGCCAATATTAACGTACCGCCCATGTTACTGATGCCTTTTGTGGAGAATATATTTAAGCATGGCATTGATAAGTCGAGCGCGGAGAATAGGGTAAAAATCGAATTGATACAGAAGGCAGGAAGGCTACTTTTTAGCACCGAAAATACTATACCCGAAACACCATTGCATCCCAACACCACCGGCTCGGGTATTGCCAACCTGCGCAAACGGCTGCAATTGCTTTACCTTGGTGATTTCGAACTTTCCACCCCAAATAAAGGTGATATTTACGTAGCGCATTTAAACATCCCGCTGAAATGAATTTGAGGTGCATTATAGTTGACGACGAGCCCAATGCCGTAAACCTGCTGGAGGTACTCATAGGGCAAACTACACAATGGCAACTGCTGGGCAAATGCTACAATGCGCTGGAAGCTATCGAATTTCTGAAAAAGCACACTGTCGATTTTATTTTTCTCGATATCAATATGCCCCACCTAACCGGTATGGAGCTGGCGGGGTTGTTGCCTAAAGAAACTAAAATTGTTTTCACCACCGCTTACGCCGAGCACGCCGCCGAGAGCTATGCCTACCAAACTATAGATTACCTACTGAAGCCTATCACCCTAAAACGTTTTGTAGCTGCCACGCAAAAAATAGAGGCTGCCTTTAACCCGCCCCCTGCCGCAACAACCACATCGGCAACAACTAGCCCAGAACCTGACTACTTCTTTTTCAAAAGCGGTAAAACCCTGCGTAAAATATTACTGGCAGATATCCTTTACTTCGAGAGTGAGAAAGAATATGTGCGCCTGGCCACTGCCACCGAAGAGCTGCTGATATACCGCCGCTTGAAAGATATTGAAGAGCAACTGCAAACTCCTTTTGTTAGGGTGCATAACTCCTATATTGTAAACTCCCGCCTCCTCAACAAAATTCAGGACAACCACATTTACATCGGCACCAAACAAATACCCATAAGCGAAAAATTCCGCGAGGGCTTTATGGAGGTGATCAGGCAGCGTATCTTTTGATTTTTTGGATTTCACCGATTAAGGATGATTCCACCGATAAAGAAGGATTACACTGATGGGATTTGATTTTGTTGATAGCGAGCCGGAGTATATGCCAGTTTCCCGAATCTTCGGAGTAGGTTGCTATAAATCAGTGTGCCCATAAATTCGTACCTTTGTACCAATGCAATCAGTGGAATCAACTTTAATCGGTGGAATCAACGCCAATCAATCGGTGGAATCAAATCCCATCGGTGGAATCCAAAAAAACAATTGGGAGAAAGGCTACAACAACTATGGCCCATGGCTTAAAGAGAAGTACAAGGGGCACCGTGTGTTTAAAGTTATTGTGGATGGCGGTTTTACCTGCCCCAACCGCGATGGCAGTAAGGGTTACGGTGGTTGCACGTATTGCAATGTAGATTCGTTTACGCCATCGGTTAGCCGCAATGCACCTACCGTGCGCGAGCAGGTGATACAGGGCATGGAACGCGCCCGCAATGGCAACAAGGCCGATAAATTTATCATCTATTTTCAGCCCAATACCAATACTTACGCGCCGGCTCATTACCTTAAAATGCTGTACGACGAAGCCCTGAGCTACGGTACCGAAGATATTGTAGGTTTAAGCGTAGGCACCCGTCCCGACTGTATAGACGCGGAAAAGATAGCCCTGCTGGAAAGTTATACCGACCGTTTCGATGTGGACCTGGAGATGGGTATGGAGAGCATTTACGACGAAACCCTGAACCAGATAAATCGCGGCTGCAGCCACGATGAATTATTGAAGGCGTTAAAACTTACCGAGAATACAAAACTGGACATTTGCGTGCACACCATCTTCGGCTTCCCCTGGGAAACGCACGAAATGATGCTGAAATATGCCGACGAGATAAACCGCCACGCGCAGATAAAATTTGTAAAATTCCACCACCTGCATATTGTAGAGGGCAGCGTAATGGGCGTAAAATACAAACGCGAACCATTTAAGCTTTTCAGCCTGGATGAGTACGCCAATTTCCTTTGCGACTTGCTGCCACTCGTACGCCCGGATATCATCATCCAGCGCCTCTTCGGCCTCAGCGACCGTGAACTGCTCATTGCTCCCAACTGGGGCCTGAAAAAGAGCGAGATACAATATTATATCGACCAGAAAATATTGAGCAGAGGCGTGGTGCAGGGCAGCGCATTGTAAGCATTATGGCATCCTCCACTTTGTCATTCTGAGCGATAGCGAAGAATCTATTAGCCACTATGCAATAACCGCCATGCAAATTTGCGAATAGATGCTTCGTCCCTCAGCATGACAAAATACCACTTATCATTCTGGAGCGAAGCGACGAGATATCTTGTACGGTTATGCATTATCGTTATGTATGAGCACCGGGATATTACTGCCATGCATATCGTCGAAGTTCTCTCCTCGCCCGTGCACACCTTCCCCCGCCGCTCGTTCGAGATGACATGAGGGATAGCGTTTAACCATGTAGTTAACAAAACCACCCTACGTTTTAGGAATAACCGCACCTGTTGGCTTAGTTTTTGCAATTCCTCCGCTATAAATTTATCTTTAGGGACGAAAAACTGACCTGTTTTGGCGCAAAAACCTTTACTCAATTACATTCCAGCCCTTACCGGAGTGCGTGCACTCGCTGCATACCTCGTTTTTATATCTCACTACGCCTACGCGTTTGATGAGAGTTTTCCCCATGCTGTGCAACGTTTCTTCAACGAATTCCACATTGGGGTAACTATCTTCTTCACGCTGTCGGGTTTTTTAATAGCCTTCCGTTACTATGATAGCTTTGAGTTGAGTACCGATTGGTTCAAGCAATACCTTAAAAACCGCGTGGCACGTATATACCCCATGTACTTCCTGCTCACGCTGGCGGCCTTTGTTTCGTTCTATTTTACGCACGATCAAAAGGTAACCAACGGTTTCGGCAGCCCCATTGGTTTGCTGTTGCTCAACGTCACATTCATTCGCGGCTTCTTCGACCAACTGAAGTTTACGGGCATAGCCCAGGGATGGAGTTTAACGGTTGAAGAATGTTTCTACTTCTCGGCCCCATTTGTTTTCTACTTCGCGCAGAAGTATAAAAAATTCTATATCCAGCCCTTTATCATCACGGGTATTGGTGCCTTGCTTGTACTCATCTTTAGGAATGTAGATTGGTACGGCTTCTTCGGCAACTTTACTTTCATGATGCTGTATACCTTCCTCGGGCGTTGTTTCGAGTTTTTTGTAGGGATACAACTGGCGCTTATCGTCCGCAAAAAAACGCTGGATGGCAGCAGCAATAAAAAGCTTACCTATGTGGGCTTCCTGCTCATCTTTGCCTGTGTATGGTTAATGAGTACGCTGGAGATACCTAAAGGCGAAGTTGCCGGCCTGCATCATCCGATGGGTATTTTTACCAATAATTATTTATTGGCCATGAGTATCGCCCTGTTTTTTTACGGGCTGCTTACCGAAACTACCATCCTCAAAAACATCTTATCAAATAAATTTGTTGAACTGCTTGGCAAAAGCTCCTACATATTTTACCTGATACATTTAGGTTGGATGTACGATGGCTTACACTTCAGTTTTAACTGGCTTAACGACTATGTTTTTGAGCTTTACGATAAATGGGGCGTAGATTGGGTTTCCCCCTTTCAACACGATGGTATAAACGTGCTTTACGCTTTTATTATACTCAACGCGGTATCTATCCTGCTGTTTAAAACCATAGAAGAACCGCTGAATCATTACATCCGGCAGTCGGATTTTTTAATTAAGAACAAAAAGCGCAGTGCATCCGTATAAAACAAGGCTTTTTTAAAAAGAGAGAACCATAACCATGCAATTACTCCGAGGGTTTAAATATTTTATTGTTACCGCAGGCGTCATACTGGGCTGCTGTTACAGCTCCTTTGCGCAGGATAAACAAGAAGAAGCGGAAGACGAGGGCGAGGTTTTTATTGATGTAAAACCCGGCTCTAAGAACGGCATTTTCAAAGGTGATGAAACTATAGAGTTCAAATTAAAGGTAAAAAGCACCTATAAGCAGAACCAGGACGGCAAGCTCACCTACAATGTACTGAGCGACGATTTTAAGCAGTTATCTACCAATAGCATGCCGGTGCACTTAACCAAAAACTCGTCCGAAACTTATAGCGTTACCCTGCCAAAGCGCATACCGGGTTTCTATCGTGTGCATTTCCAGTTCAACCTGTCGGCTTATGATGATACCGTGAAACGCGTTTTCGGTATCGACCCTGAAAAAATTAAAACCACGCTGCATAAACCTGCCGATTTTGATGCCTTTTGGAAAGGTACCATCGACACCCTGAAAAGCATCAAACCGGAGTTCAAATTCACCGAGGATAAAAAGAAATCGACCAAAGAAAAGATAGTTTACCTGTGCGAAATGAAATCGTGGGAGGGTATTACCATTCGTGGATGGCTTGTAGTACCTAAAGGCGGTAAAAACTACCCTGTGCTTTATCGGGTGCCCGGCTACACCATTGATATGAAACCCGACTACGACAAGGAGGATTTTGCGGTATTTACCATTAACGTACGTGGTAACGGCAACAGCCGCGATGTAATAGCGCCCGACTACAAACAATACAACCTGGTGAACATTGAGAGCCGCGACAAATACATTTACCGCGGCACTTATATGGATTGCCTGCGCGGGGCAGATTTTTTAACGGCCAATGCGGCTAAACTGCGCCTGAACGCTGATAAGATAGTAGTAGAGGGCGGTAGCCAGGGTGGTGCGCTTGCTGTGTTTGTAGCCGCTATGCACCCCAATGTAAAGCTTTGCACTTACCAGGTGCCGCTTTATGCCGATATGCACGACTCGTACGCCATCGGTAGCTCATACCCGGTTGATACCTGGCCAACGCTGGTTTTCCACGACTACATTAAAAAGCATCCCTCCTTTACCAAAGAAAAACTACTTGCCGTGTGGGATTACTACGACCCGCAAAACTTTGCCGACAAAGTAAAATGCAAAGTATTGATGGGTATAGGTTTGTTGGATGAGTTTTGCCCGCCGCGTTGTAGCTTTGGTATGTTCAACAAATTTGCCAACAAAAGCAACGAATATTTTGTAGTGCCTGATAAGGCCCACGAGGTTAACTTTACATACTTTACATTTCAATACTACTGGCTGAAAGAAGTTTTCAGGATGCCATAACCCATACCCTACCATGAAAAGAACTTACATACTTTGCTTATTACTGGTTATCCTCGGCTCGGCACGGCAGCAGGCATTTGCAGGCTGGCCCATTGGCAAGTACCGCAACATCGTAGTGCCATCATTTAACTACTACCACTCCAGCAAAATATACGATAGCGGCGGCCGCAAGGTAACCCCGGCAGGCAATAGCCAGTTTACCAGCTATGCTTACGGCCTATATGTTGGCTATGGCATAACCCGCCGGTTAGACCTTATTGTAAACGTTTTGGCACCCGACCAACGCAGCCAGTTCACCAGCACTGCCGGTACCACCTACCAGCAAAGTTTTGGCTTTGGCGATATACAGGCCGGCTTAAGCTATGCACTGGTTAACTTCGATTATAAGGCATACTTCTCGGTACAGGTATCGGGTATTGCGCCGCTCTATAAAAACGGAGATCAGGACCTCGACCTGGGTTACGGTGTTTTCGGGTCCGAAATTAAATTTATGTACACCGGTAGCTTCAGCAAAAACTTCCTGCGTGGTTGCTATTTCAATGTAGAAACAGGCTACCGTCGTTATTTTGATAGCCAGGGTCCTAACGTTATTATTTATTCGGCCCTGCTTGGTGTGCCATTGGATAAACGCAACCAGGTAAGCTTCGAGGTTGGCGGGCAGCGTTCATCGAGTGCTAACAAAACCTTCAATCAAAACTTAAGCATCAACCGCGATTTTGCCTTCACCAAAGGCGCTATCAACATAGGCCATACCTTTAGCCGCCGTTTCTCATTGTTCGGCAATGGCTTTTACACCTTTGCAGGGCGCAATACCGGTGTAGGTTATGGTGGTGCTTTGCAGGCGATATTAAAGATTTGATTTTGGGATTCCACCGATTGGGATTCACACAGATTTCACCGATTGGGGTTGATTCCACCGATAAGAGCATAAAACAAACAGGCCGCGAAATTCGCGGCCTGTTTGTTTTATTATGGTTCGTAATTATCCTTTGTACACACCAAAAATATCCTTCACCGCCTTTTTGCGGAACTCGAATACCTTGCGCACTTTTTTACCTACCATTACGGCATTGGTAAGCCTGCCTATGGGGCCAAAGGGTATGGCGTAGTGCAGCAGGTCGGTCATTTCTACACCGCCGGGTATCTCTTTAAAATGGTGCTGGTGATGCCACAGCGCGTAAGGGCCAAAGCGTTGCTCATCTACAAAGTACTTGCCTTCCTGCACATGGGTTATCTCCGTCATCCAACGCAAAGGAATACCTAACACAGGTGATACCTTGTAGGTGATGATCATGCCCGGGTACATCTTAGCATCGCCATTATAAACACTGGTGACGATAAAGTTCATCTCCGGCGGGGTAATGCGCGCCAGGTTATGGGGCGACGAAAAAAAATCCCAGGCCTCATCTAAACTGATGGGCAGGTTTTGCGTAAGCTTTAAAACGTATGTTTTCACAGAGGGGTAACGCGCGGCGCTATTTGCTGTTTGATATTATTTTTCGGTAGTGGCAATGGGCAGGTCGCGGCGGCTCCATTCGCTCCACGATCCTACGTAGAGTTTTGGGCCTATAATACCCGCGTGCTCCATCCCCAGCAAGGTATGGCAGGCCGTTACGCCCGATCCGCAGTGCACAATAACATCTTTAGGCAGCACATCGCCTATCACTTCACTGTAAAGGGTATTAAGCGCCTGCGAGGTAAGAAATTTGCCTTCGGGCGACATGCTGTTGCTATAAAACAGATTAACCGCGCCGGGTATGTGTCCTGCAATTTTATCAAGCGGCTCGGTAATGCCCTGGTAACGCACGCCCTCGCGCACATCTATTACCACGCGGCCTTCGTCTTTAGCAGCTTGTTTTACTTCTTCTATATCTACTGTATTGGTGTATTCGGCGGGGATAGCGTACGGTGCAGCAGCAGGCTCGTTTTGGTGATCGCCGGTGGCCAGTTCAATACCGGCATCGGTAGCGGCTTTAAGTCCGCCGTTTATTACCTGTACGTTGGTATGCCCTATCGAGCGCAGCATCCACCACAGGCGTGCACCACCCATGGCAGCGGCCTTATCGTCGTAAACTATTACGTGGCTATCGGGTGTTACGCCCCAACGCTGTAAAGTGTCCGCAAAATCTTCTAGCGTTGGCAGCGGATGGCGGCCACCATTGGCGGCATCTTCGGGATGGCTGGCCAAATCGGCATCAAGCCCGGCAAAAACGGCTTTGGGTAAGTGCCCTGCTAAATAACGTTCGTGCGCATCAGCGCCGCCGCGAACATCAATTAATACGGCAGAACCATCAAGTATATGCGGGTCGGTAACTTCAATAAGAGGAGACATAGGTGTTTATTGTTTTAAGCAAATATATAAATGCCTGCGAACTTATCGCCTATTTTTAAGCTGTTCCAACCATGTATCATAAGCTGTTCTGCCTTTTCCGGAATGAAACCTCACATCGTGTATAGTAGCGTAGGTGAGCCAAACAAGCGCTACAATACCACCTGGTATAGTAACCAGCATTAGCCAGACAAAAACAAACATCACAGAAAGCAGTTCGCCATAATCTGTTTTGCCAATATAACAAGGGTGTGCGCCGGCCTCATTTATTACACAATCGTTAGCCTCGGCTATACAGGATGCAGTAGCAACAATAATTATCGGGAAACAGGCAATCAAAATCAACAGGAAATAATAAAGCGGTATACGCTTCAACTTTTCGCGGCTGCTGTAAAATTTATAAGGCACGTCTTAAATATAGATAATAGAGATTAAAAGGTTAGAGAATAGTTATCAGCAGGAAGTAAATTGTATCTGCGCCCGGCATCGTGTAAATCAATAAATCCTTTAATCGTGTTAAACCAAGAAGCCCCGCATCTCTGCAGGGCTCCAAAATATCTAAACTAAAATTATACGGTATAATTCCAGCCGTGGGTATCGGCAACGCGGCCGTACTTAATATCATCCAGGGTTTGGAACACGCGGTTGCTGAACTCGCGGGTTTTAGGGTCGCTCAGGAAATACTCTTCGCCATTGTAGCTGATAGAGCCTACCGGCGCAATGGTTGCAGCAGTACCTGCACCAAAAGCATCGGTTAGTTTACCGTTTTTGGCGCCTTCAATAATTTCGGCAACCGAAACTTTGCGCTCTTCAACCTTAATGCCCCACTCTTTGGCCAAAGCAATAACCGTATCTCGGGTTACACCATCCAAAATTGTGTTGCCTGCTTCGGCGGTGATCAACACACCATCTAACAGGAACATCGCGTTAGCGGCGCCCATTTCTTCAATGTAGGCATGGTCTTTAGCGTCAGTCCATATCAATTGGTCAAAGCCTTCTTCGGCAGCTTTACGGCCCGGCAGCATTGATGAACCGTAGTTACCGGCAGCTTTTGCATACCCCATACCACCTTCGGCAGCGCGAGTGTAATGTGTTTCAATTTTTACGCGTAGGGCTTTTGAAAAGTAAGGGCCAACGGGGCCAATAAGCACCATGTATTTGTA
This sequence comes from Mucilaginibacter pedocola, assembly GCF_002013915.1. Classification (GTDB taxonomy): domain Bacteria; phylum Bacteroidota; class Bacteroidia; order Sphingobacteriales; family Sphingobacteriaceae; genus Mucilaginibacter; species Mucilaginibacter pedocola. The sequence goes on along the minus strand of NZ_MBTF01000023.1, from coordinate 293,142 downwards.
GGTACCCGACGGCGTTACGCCCAAATATGGGTCGGTAGCGAACATGAACGGCCTGATGTAAAGGGCGTGGTTTGGTTGTGTTGGTATCCAGTCGCGGTCAATATCAACCACGGCGGCAATACTGCTCACAAAAATATCTTCGGGCAGGGTAGGCATGCAAAGGCGCTCTGCCGATTTATTGAAACGAATAGCATTTTTATCCGGGCGGAAGATGGTGACCGTTCCATCTGCATGCTTGTAAGCTTTAATACCTTCAAAAAATGCCTGGCCATAATGTAGTGCAGAAATGGCAGGGCTTAGCTCGATAGGGCCGTAAGGAACAATTTCGAAATTCTTCCATTCGCCATCAGCATAATCGGCCACAAACATGTGGTCGGTAAAGGTGCGCCCAAAGGGCAGGTTGTCAAAATCCGTTTCCTGTAAACGCGATTTCGACGTTTTTGTAGTTTTGAAATCCAATGTTTCGGTCATGACAGTACGTATTAGTCGAAAAATGGCAAGTTAAATATTTTTCGCTGCATATTTTATTTTTATGCTGTCATAAAGTATATTAGTAGGCTTAACCCTTTAAACAAATGTTGAAATACGCCCTCAGTGCCCAGGGCCGCGCCGAATTAAAGCGGTCGTGGACCATCACTATCTTAGCTTCATTTGCAGCTATAATTGCTGTTTTTTCATACAACTTACTTTACCGCACAGGCGGTACTACCAACATCATTATATTTTTCGCCATTGCCGCTGCATTGGCTGTTGGCTTTGTATTTGGCCGTAAAAAATATTTCGCTAATACCGACGGTACCCAACTTACGGTTGATGATGATAAAATAACCCTGCACGTACCCGGCCAGCCCGAGGCTGCTATTGCTTTTGAAAACATCAGGCAGATAAAAGAGGCCAAACAAGGTATTCACCTCATCAGCAAACTCCCCGCCAAGCGTTCGGTGTTTGTAATGGATAAATTTGAAGGCTTTGATGAGATACAAAAGCTGATAGCCGAAAGGGTGAGAGAGCATAGCTTGATGACGGTGAAATAACCGAGGGGGCAACTAAAAACGTCATTCTGAACTTGTTTCAGAACCCCATCATGTAAGCCACCATGCAAAGCCGCTTTGCATGAACGCTACCTGCCGTGGGGGGGGCCGAAATAAATCGCGATGACGTGAACCATGGGTTGAAACCCACGGCTACAATATGAGGCAAGGCTACGCCTCTCAAAAGAAAGAATGATACAAAAGTCATAAACTTAACCTAAACAACATCCGCAAAAAATGATCAGATACACTCTCCTTTTATTTTTTGGCCTTGCTTCGCCTTGCCATGCTCAACAAGCATTCAAGCTCTCTACATTTACCGAAGTACCCGATGATATGTATGGCTGCGGTGATGCACTGTATCTTAACAAAAAAGATAAAAAGGCCGGGCGAATGCTTTACGCGAATAACTTTGAGGATGCTATGCTGAAGATAAACGGAAAGCTTTTAAGGTTTAAAACAAAGCAAGTTGCCGGCAAGCTTGAAATGGTAAGCGGGAAATACAGGCTGAATGTAAAAGCCTCAGAAAGAAAGCAGGAAGATGACGAATATTACACATTTACCGCTGTACTTACCGTTTACGAAGGTGCGAAAATTGTATTTAAACAAAATGTGATCGGCGATGGCGGGTGTTGATTATTCATCTTCGCCTTGGGTTGAATAAAAAATCGTCATTCTGAACTTGTTTCAGAACCCCATCATATAAGCCGCTTTGCATGAACGCTACCTGCCGTGTGGGGTGCCGAAATAAATCGGGATGACGTGAACCGTGGGTTGAAACCCACGGCTACAATATGAAACGAGCCGATGGCTCTGAGAAGATATCAGGCCAACATGAAGAGGCGTAGCCTCGGCCAATATTGTAGCCCCGGGTTTTAACCCGAGGTAAAAGCATAAACAAATTAGAGAGCCGTAGGCTCGGCGTATATAAAAATGGGCGCGTATTACAAACCGCTCACCACCTTATCAACCCAGCCTTTGCCCCAATTATCCAATTCTTCTGCCGACCATAGCGAAGGGTAGAACACCCGCTTTTGAAAACGCGGAGGCAGGTACTTCTGCCAGTTGGTGCCGCCCGTGGCCTTTATTTCTTCAGGTTCGCGGTGCAGGTAGCGTACGGCAGATTTGTAGTGCGATAGCGGCCAGTTCACATTCACGTTGATATCCAGTTGCCTCAATTGCTCTTTTAACAAAGTTGTATCGGCACCACTTTCGGCCAGTTGTTTATAAAGGTGGTAAAAGTTAGTTTGGGTGAGGCCGTTACCCATCTCGATAAACGTTTTGGCATACTTCTTCTCGAACTGTTTCAGCGTAAGCGTTTTCTTGCCGGTTGATAGTTCCGTTGCGCCAAACTTCCAATAAATGTATTCGAATTGTTCTTCTATCGAGGCATCGCGTAATCCTTCGCGGCGGTCTTTGGCTACCAGGTTAATAAAATCTGTAGCATGTATCTCTATCATGCGGTATTGCCCGCTCTGGAAACCACTGGCCGGGAGTAGCGACATCCTGAATTGCAGGAATTGCTCCTTCTCCATACCATCTACCATAATTTCGAAGGAGTTGGTTAGCGCTTCAAAATAGCGGTTGATGCGTTGCACCCTCGCAGTAAAAAACTCTACGCTAAGCGGTTGCGCATCGGCAATTTGTTTGCACTCGTGCAGGCTAAGTTTAAAGTATAGCTCCGTTATCTGGTGGTACATAATGAAGATCTCTTCATCCGGGAAAGGCGTTTTGGGGCTTTGCAGGCTCAGTAAAGTATCCAGGTGGATGTAATCCCAATAAGTAAGGAAGTCGGCATGCAGTAAGCCATCCAGGTAGCTGCTCATATCCTGGCCCATGGCCTCGTATTTCTCCTGTAGTAAAGCTAACTTTTGTTCTATTTCCGGCGAGATGCTCATAGAGGCAAAGATAGGAGTCTTGAGCAGGAAGTCGAAAGTCTAAAACACTTAGGACTTTTAACTTTCGACTTTTTACTTAATTTTGTCTTATTCACGAAGGGCGATGGTGCTCCGCCTATTTGAACCGCTGCAAGGCTGATGGCTCCCACTCAAATATTGTTTATTTATTTGCATGTAGGTTTATGTTCAAAAATTTCTTCTCAAACCAGGTTTCACTTTTAAAGTACCTCATCCGTTGGTCGGTTATTGTTATGCCCGTTGCTGTGGCTATTGGCAGTATGGTAGCCTTGTTTTTATGGCTGCTCAGTTGGGCTATTCATTACCGGTTTGCCCACACCTGGCTGCTGTACCTGTTGCCTTTGGCAGGTATTATTATACACCTGCTATACAAATGGTACGGGCAAAGCGCCGAGCGCGGCAACAACCTTATTATTGATGAGATACACCAACCGGGTGCAGGCGTGCCCAAACGCATGGCACCGCTTATTTTGGTTACTACTGTTATTACGCACCTCTTTGGTGGCTCGGCAGGGCGCGAGGGTACCGCAGTGCAGATTGGCGGCAGTTTGGCCAACTTGTTTTCGGGCTGGTTCAGGTTAGATGAGGCTGACAAGAAAACTTTGCTGACCGCCGGTGTAGCGGCAGGCTTCGGGGCGGTATTCGGTACACCTTTAACCGGGACCATCTTCGCGCTGGAGGTTATTGCCATTGGGCGTATTAATTATACTGCGTTGCTTCCTTGCTTAATAGCAGGGCTTGTTGGCGATGTTACGGTTTCGGCATGGGGTATTAAACATACGCTTTACCATATTGATTTGATTGATACTGGTCAGCTGTTGTACGGCAAGCACGTACCGGTAAACTTTATGCTGCTGGCAAAAGTTATTTTGGCTGCAGCCTTGTTCGGGCTGGCAGCTATGGCCTTTGCAAAAGCCGTGCATTTGGTTAAAAGCACTCTGCTTAAATGGATAAAAATCAGCTGGCTAATGCCTGTTTGCGGCGCGATAATTATTATCGGATTAACCTTTATACTCGGCCGGCCCGATTACCTGAGCCTCGGCGTAGAGCCTGAATACCCCGGCGCTGTTACCATTGTTTCAGCCTTTCAGCAAGGAGGCGCGCTTAACTTCAGCTGGTTTTGGAAATTGGTATACACCGCGGTTACCCTCGGCAGTGGTTTTAAAGGCGGCGAGGTTACACCATTATTTTATATTGGTGCTACGCTGGGCAATACCCTGGGCGAATTGATGAATGCACCAATTGGTTTGTTTGCTGCGCTGGGTTTTATAGCGGTTTTTGCCGGCGCCACCAATACACCGTTGGCCTGTACGCTAATGGGTATAGAGCTTTTTGGCGGCGAGCACGCTTTACTGTTTGCCGTAGCTTGCTTCACGGCCTATTTCTTCAGCGGCGAGGGTGGCATTTATTCGGCACAGCGCACTGCTCAGCAAAAGCTTCCTGAAAGCGAAACCGGCAAACCGAAATACCTGCAACGCATTTTTGGCAAATACAGGCTTTAATTTTTATGACCTAAAACATATTGCATCTGTATTGTTATAGTAGAAATACCACAGCATGCAGCCATGAAAATTAGCAGGATACTTATTGGGATAGACGACAGCAAATTTGCCGACTACGCAGCCTCTTATGGCTTCGACTTAGCCAAAACTTTTAACGCACACGTAGGGCTGGTACATATTGTTGAACCGGTTGTAACGCCCATTACCACCAATGATACTATTACGGGGCTGCCTTATGAAGACCCGGGTGTTAACGACGTGGAAATGCTGAATGTGCAGGAACACTTATCCGAAAGCCTGGTAGACCGTACCATAGAAAAATATGCAGGCGATTTGCAGGTTACCCACTTCAGCGAATTTGGCGCCACTGCCGAGGGTATACTCCATTGCAGCAAAGAATTTAATGCCGACCTAATAGTAATTGGCACACACAGCCGCACAGGCCTCGACCGCTTTTTTATGGGCAGCGTTGCCGAGAGCGTAGTAAGGCACTCTGAGGTGCCGGTGTTGGTGGTACCTTTGGCTGAGAAATAATATCAAACACCGAATGCTGAATAATGAATTTCGAAGGTTTTTCTACTTCGTTATTCAGCGTTCGAAATTAATTATTCGATATTACTTATCCCTGATCTCTAATAAAGTAGCCTGAATTTTATCGTTTCCTCTATCGCTTTCAACTCATTCAGTACCGTGGTTTCGTAGCCTACGTTTACATCGGTAATTACGTAGCCTATTTGGGCGTTGGTAACCAAAAACTCGCCAACAATGTTAATGTTGTGGCGGGCAAAAACCTCGTTTATTTTGGCCAAAATACCGGGCACGTTGGTGTGGATGTGTATCAGTCGGTGCGCGTTATTATTGCGTGGTGGCTGCAGATCCGGGAAGTTGCAGCTCATGTGCGTGCGGCCTTCGTTCATAAAGGCAATAACGCGTTTAGGGATAAAGTCCGAGTTGCGGGGGTTATCTTTCGGGTCGTCGAAAATGATGATACCGGCGGCACAGGCAGCTTCAGACAATTTACGGCTGGCAACCCTGCCAAAGCAGCCAATAACTTTTAAGCGCCCTGCATTTTGTATTTGCTCCACGGTTGGCTGGTTGGCCTCATCGCAAAACAATACGCCGGCTTCTTCCAGGTACTTATCTTCAATGGTTTCTTTATGGCGCAGGTTGTAACCTTCGCGTTTCATCTGCGCTAAAGCTTCTTCATCAATATCGCCTACCACCAAACACTTAATGCGGTTTTTAGGGTACGATATAGCCCTTGGCAGTTTGTTGATGTACAGGAACTCATCAAAGCTGGGCGTAATGTGGTCGGCCTTTTCTATAACAGATTGGCGTTCGATGTTCTCGGTAAAAGCGAAAAACTTTTTGATCATGCCCGATTCCTTCAACTGGAAATCGGAATAACCATCGCCAATGCCATAAATATCGCCCTGCAAGTTAAGCTCTTTCAGTAGCTTTACTTTACCTCCTTCTTGCGACAGGGGGTTGTCGTGGTCGTAACCTACAATGTTACCTTCTTCATCAAATACGAAGGTGTTGGCGTAGATATTCTCTTTTTTGATATGGTACTCGGTAACTACCGGCGTAATAAACTCCTTGAAGCCGCCCGACACGATCAAAACCTCATCCTGGTGGTTTTTAAAGAAAATAGTATTGCGCGAGAACGATGTAGATACTTTCTTCTTCAAATGGCTAATCAGCAGCTTCAAATGGTCGCGGTTGGCGCAAAGCAAACGAACGCGGGCCTGCAAGCTCTCGGTGAACGAAAGGCGGCCTTCCATTGATGCATTGGTCAGGTCCTCTATTTGTTTGTAGATAGATTCTCTGTCGGGATGATTTTTCAGGGATATGCGGGCAAGTTCGTCAAGCGCTTCTACCTGGGTAAAGGTGCTATCGAAATCTATTATAAAGTATTGATCCATTGGAGTACAGTATACGGTGCTGCAAATGTGCAAAATTTTGAGGTAAGGGGGGAAGGTTTTTAATTGCTTATTTAATGCGGCGAGTTATTTAACCACGGAGGCCACAGAGTGAAAACCGCGGAGGTGCACAGAGACTTTGCAAAGCCACCAGTAAGTTTTTTAAAAGTTTACTTTAGGCATCCCCCCTCCCTTATAAGCCGCCTTCAAAAAAACTCTGCGAACCTCCGCGCAACCTCTGTGTTCTCCGCGGTTAAATTGACGTATTGATACCTAAACAATAAACTGCTTTTATATATTTGATTTTTAAAGTTCCCCAAAAACCTATGAATACCAAATTAGCCCGGTTTATTGCCATTTGCGGTTTTGCTGCAGTTATAACCAGTTGCTCGCACGAAAAAGAAAACACCGCCACTACCGACCCGGAATTGGCAGCAGATATTAAACAGCACATTGCCGTTCTGGCTAACGATTCGTTACTGGGCCGTAAGCCGTTTACCGTGGGCGAGGATAAAACCATTGCGTATATATCATCCCAGTTTAAAAAGCTGGGTTTAGAACCCGGTAACAATGGTAGTTATTATCAGGATGTGCCTATGGTTGAAATTGGGCCGGCTGCCGCTCCCACCCTACAGCTAACAGGCAAAGTGCAAGCCTCCCTCAAAATGGGCGAGGATTTTGTTGCCGCCACCCGTCGCGAAATGCCCGCCGTTGATCTTACAAACTCGCCTTTGGTATTTGCCGGTTACGGTGTTGTTGCCCCTGAGTATAACTGGAACGATTACAAAGGCCTCGATGTAAAAGGCAAAACCGTTGTGGTATTGGTGAACGACCCCGGCTTTAAAGCGCCCGAAAAATTATTTAAAGGCGATACCATGACTTACTATGGCCGCTGGACCTACAAATACGAAGAAGCCGCCCGCCAGGGTGCCGCAGGCGTACTCATAGTACACCAAACCGAACCTGCAAGCTACGGTTGGCAGGTGATACAAAACAGCTTTACCGGCTCTAAATTATATTTAACGCAGGAAGACAAACACATGAACCGCTGCCAGGTAGAGGGCTGGATAAGCGAAGAAACCGCCAAAAAATTATTGGCAGGTGCAGGCATTACCGAAGATATGCGCGCCTACGCCCGCAAAAAAGATTTTAAAGCGGTGCCTCTCAATAGTTCGGTATCGGTATCGCTGAAAAATAAATTAAAGTACTCTACATCGCATAATGTGGTGGCAATTTTAAAAGGCTACGCTGCGGCTAACGAATACGTTTTATACAGCGCCCATTGGGACCACTTTGGTATTGGCAAGCCCGATGCCAAAGGCGATAGTATTTATAATGGTGCGGTAGATAATGCCAGCGGTGTTGCGGCTATATTGGCAGTTGCCAAAAAGTTTAAGCAACTAAATGGTAAACCTAAGCGCTCCATTGTTTTCCTGGCGGTTACCGCCGAAGAGCAGGGTTTATTAGGTTCGGAGTATTATGGCACACATCCCATTTTCCCGCTGAAGAAAACCGTTGCCGACCTGAATATTGACGCCCTATCCGACTTTGGCGAAACCAGCGATTTCTCTATCACCGGCAAAGGCCAAAACGATTTGGACGATTATGTAATTGCCTTAACCAAGCCCAACGGCTGGACGGTTGTTGGCGATAAAAACCCCGGCTCGGGTGGCTACTACCGGTCGGACCATTTTAACTTTGCCAAGGTTGGCGTGCCCGCTTTAGACCTGCACAACGGCGCCAATTCTATAGAAAAAGGCGAAGCCTATGGTATGGAGAAATTAAAAGAATATAACGATAACCGCTATCACCAACCATCGGATAGTTACAGCGATACCATGAATACCCAAGGCATGGCACAAACAGCCGGCCTGATGTTCCAATTAGGCTTGCAACTGGCAAACGAGGGCGGCTTCCCGGGCTGGAAAGCAGGCTCGGAATTTAAAGCGATAAGGGAAAAATCGCTTTGGGAATAAACGCGAATTGTTACTAAAGAGAACGAATTCCACGAATTATATAGCATGAAAAGAAAATTCTACACCGCATTGGCCGTAACCATCATAGCCGGTTCACTCTTCCTGGTTATCAACTTTACACATTATTTTACCGAAACCAAGCTGATTAATTTTATGCAAGGCTTTTCCGGCGGTTTAGCAGGTGGTTCGTTGCTTGCAAGCATAGCTTGGGGCATAAAATGGAAGCAGGGACAAGGGGCAGAGGTTGTTGCCTGAACATATAAATTGCTGCTAACATGAAGGCTGCGCTTATCGCAATTTTAATTTGCTGCATGTTTTCTTGCGATGGAGGACCAAAGCGCAGCAACGACTACAGGAGCAAGGACACCTTGTTTGATGCGGCATTATGGAAAACAGGAACGAGGCACTTGCGGGGACGTATGGTAAAAAATCTACTAAAAAGAAATGTGCTGAATGGCATTTCGCGGGATAGCTTATTTAGGGTACTTGGAAAGCCCGACGATGATATTGATTGTATGTATAGCTACACCTTGAGCACTCCAGACACCACTTTATTTATCAATTGGCAAATATTAGACGTAGCGGTAGATTCGGTTAGCAATAAGGTTACCAGTGCCTGGCTAACGGATTGAAACTTTGCATAGCGTTCCCCAAAGCTGGCGCGCGCGTGCCGCGCGTGTTTGACCGGCTTACATACCCCACCTAACATTACTCATGGAACGCGCCACAGGCGCGCACCAGCGTAAATCTCATTAGTGAAATTCGAATAAATTAGTGCAATTAGTGTTCATTAATATATCGCACGGCTTGCCCCGCCATCAACCTGTATGGTTTGCCCGCTAATGTAGCTTGCCTTATCGGATGCAAGGAAGGCTACCAGCGATGCCAGTTCTTCAGGATCGCCGATGCGGCCAAGAGGGATGCTTTTGGCTTTGTCTTTCATGGCTTGTTCTATATCCACATCTTTAGGTAGAGTATGTTTAATACGGTCGGTTAGTATTAGTCCGGGTGCCACGTTGTTTACAGTAATATTATAAGGGCCAAACTCGTCGGCCATCATTTTGGCCATGCCCACTACGCCCATCCGCGTTGCGGTAGAAAGTACCGAACCTGCCAGCACCGCCTTTACCGAACCACTGATGATATTGATAATACGCCCGCTGCCCGCCGCTTTCATATAAGGCAGCACCAATTTGCTTGCCCGCGCTACGCTCATCAGGTTAAGGCTAAGCGCTTGTTGCCATTGTTCTTCGTCTATGTTTTCAAACTTATCAAAGGGTGGGCCACCGGCATTATTCAGCAGAATATCTATCCGCCCAAAAGTATCGGCAGCCTGTTTAATAAAGCCGGCTATCTCATCGGCATTGCTTACATCTACAGGTAAAGCCAGTACGGTATTGCCTGTTTGGGCGGTTATTTCGGCGGCAGTTTTATCAAGTTCGGCTTTGTTGCGCGAGCCAATTACTACCGTTGCGCCCTCGGCAGAAAGCGTTAATGCTATTGCTTTGCCCAAGCCTTTGCTTGCTGCAAATACAAGGGCTACTTTGTTTTGAAGTTTCAGGTCCATAATGCGCAATTATAGCTTTTTATCAGGGTATTGATTATCAGTAAAATCTCATAAATTAGGAGCCAATTATATTACCAAATTATAAACCTATTATTAAATGTTAACCAATTGGCGCGCATGCCCAAATGTGCGTTATTGGTTTTACGCGCCCTTGCTGTATGAGAAAAGCGTTTACTTACCTGTGTATTGCCCTATTTATAGTTAGCTGTAAAAAAGATAATGAGAACGTAATACCATCTGAGCCCGATACCACCCCTGAGTTTAGGTTTTACGTTGAAACAAAGTACAACACCGGTAAAGTAAGCGCCGATATTTATTTTGAAGCCGATGCCGATAAACTGAAAGGCGCAACGCCCGAGGTAGAAAGCAGCATGACGTTTATACCCACCTTTTTAACCAGGAGCGGTGCTACTGTAACCATAGCTGGCGTGCCGCAAACCAGCGGCGTTACCCCTGTAGATTTTTCTAAGCCCGTAACATATACAGTAACTAAAAATGGCGTTGCTAAATCGTACACCATAACGCTATCTAACTTTACGGGCCTGCCTATATTTTACCTCACTACGGCAAGCCCGGTGGTGTCAAAGGATGATTATGTAACCGGTTCGCTTAACATTAATACACTGGGGCTGTACGATCAGGAAGTGAATAACATCCCCCTGCAAATAAAAGGGCGCGGCAACTCCACCTGGGGCATGCCTAAAAAACCGTACAGGCTTAAGTTTGATACCAAGGCCAAAGTGCTGGGCTTAGCCAGCGCTAAAAACTGGGTATTGTTGGCCAACTATGCCGATAAAACCCTCATGCGCAACGTGCTTGCCTTCGGGCTGGCACAGGGGGCAAAATCAGATTTTGCGCAGCATGGCATACCGGTAGAAGTTGTAATGAACGGCGAATACCTGGGCAACTACACCCTTACCGAGCAAGTTGAGATAAATGCAGCGCGCGTAAACATACCCGAGCTAAAAGCCAGTGATGTAAGCGCAACCGCAGTTACTGGCGGCTATTTAATTGAGCTTGACCAGCGCAACGGCGAAATTGTGCATTGGCAAACCGGCAAAAGCCTGCCCATGAACCTGCGCTCGCCCGAGGCCCCCAACACCCAGCAGCTCGATTACATTAAAACCTACATACAGGATACCGAAAACGCCATCTTCGCGGCCGATTTTGCCGACCCGGTAAATGGTTATGCAAAATATATCAACACCGACTCATTCATCAGCTGGTTTTTGGTGAACGAGTTGTTTGCCAATGAGGATGCGCAAAACTTTTCGAGCATGTTTTATTACAAAGACCGCGGTGGTAAACTGGGCATGGGCCCCGCCTGGGATTTCGACCTCGGTGCCGGCAATAACGATTATAGCGACTCGCGCTACGCCGAAGGCTGGTGGGTGAAAAATGGCGTATGGATAAGCCGCTTGTACCAAGACCCTGCCTTCGCTGCCAAAGTAAAAGCCAAATGGGCCGAACTAAAAGCCGGGCCTATACCCACTATGCTTGATAATATGGACAAAACCGAAGCCGCTTTTTATTTTTCGCAAAAGAAAAACTTTGCCAAGTGGGATATACTGGGTACTTATGTTTGGCCAAACTCGGTTGTTTTAGGCACCTACCCTAAAGAGGTTGCCCATGTAAAAGAATGGTTTACCAAACGTATAGCCTGGCTGGATGCCAATATCAAGTAACAAGCTTACCGCATTGCCCGCAAAAAACAATATCTTGCGGGCATGAAAAACCAGGTTACGCGTACCGTTATTCTATTGGCCATATCTATTTTGCTGTTTGCCATTATAGTTTGGGTGCCGGCGCCTAAAAACCCAATGCTGTTTGATATTATTCGCGGGGCATCGGGCGGGTTTGGCCTTGCGGGCTGCATCAGCTTTATTTTGCTGTTGAAAGATCAGCTTAGCCGTAAATAAAGTGTTATAACAACATTTTTTTTAATATTCTTAAACTGTACTATATTTACATCTCCATCCCCTGGTTAATAAATCGTTCATGCCGATCCGCGTGAAACGCGTATGCGTTTTGCCTAATTGTACCTATCAATTATAGCTTAATTTTACCTATCCGTTGCTTTTTTAAATGAACACTGATCCCCGTTTTAGCAGTGACGAATTGCTGGAAGTTTTGTCCCTATCGGCAAACGCTACAGCTATTTACCGTACTAAAGATATTATTATACAATGGGCCAATAAGGCCATGTTGGATCTGTGGGGCAAAGATAGCTCCATTACCGGGCTCCCTCTCGAAGTTGGCGTACCCGAACTGGCCAGCCAGCAATTTATAGCCATATTAAAGCGCGTTTGGACGAGCGGTAAAACCTACCAAGCCGTAGATACCGCCGCCGATATAGAGATAGGCGGCGAACTAAAAACATCTTATTTCGATTTTGAATACCGCGCACTAAAAGATGATGCGGGTAAAACCTACGCCATTTTACACACCGCTACAGATGTTACCGAGCGGTACCTGAGCAGGCAAGCTTTAATATCTGCCGAGCGGCTGGAAGCCGCACTTACACGCGAGCAGGGCGCAAATGAAGAACTGGCCTCTACCATTGAAGAACTGCGAGCCACTAACGATCAGCTAAACTTCACACAGGAAAAGCTACAACAACTGAACATAGAACTGGAAGACCGCGTGGCCAGGCGCACCAAAGCCCTTGCCGAAAGCGAGGCCAACTTCCGCAACATGATATCGCAGGCGCCGGTTGCCATTGGCTTGTTCAGCGGGCATAATATGGTGCTTGATATGGTGAACGGCAAGTTTTTGGAGCTGTGGAGCAAAGACGATTCGGTATTGGGTATGCCGCTGGGCGATATTTTGCCCGAGATGCAAGAGCAGCCCTATATTAAGATAATGCAGGAGGTTTACGCTACCGATGTGCCTTACCATGGTACGCAGGAACGTGCCTGGCTGCGACGCAACGGTGGCTTAGAAGAACGCTACTTTACTTTCATAAACCATCCGTTTAAAGATGCCGACGGCAAAACCACCGGTGTAATAGTAGTGGCCAGTGATGTTACCGCCCAGGTTGATGCTGCCAACAAAGCCCGCCACCACCAAAAACGACTTGGCGATATGGTGATGAATACCCCCATCAGCATGGCCATTTTTGAAGGGCGCGACTTGGTGATAACCGTTGCCAACCAATCGGTACTGGATATTTGGAGCCGTACGCGCGAAGAGGTTATGGGCAAAAAGCTGCTGGATGTATTCCCAGAATTGCTTGACCAGCCTTTCCCGGACATGCTGTACGAGGTATTTGATACCGGCAAGCGTCTGGCACTGCCCGAGATTGAGGTAGACATTAATACCGCCGAAGGCAATAAACACCTATATGTCAACTTCTCGTACGACCCGCTGTTTGCCGAAAATGGTGAGGTAGAATCTATCATGGTATCGGTATTTGATGTATCGGAAGTAGTGGAGGCACGTAAGCAAATAGAAAAAAGCGAAGCAGAACTGCAGGCCATCAACGAAGAGCTGCAGGCCCTTAACGAAGAGGTATCTGCATCTAACGAAGAACTGGCCGCCACCAACGAAGAGCTTTACGCCACTAACGAAGAACTGGGCGAAACCCAGCTCGACCTGCAAAAAAGCATTATAGACCTGGAACTAAGCGAGGGCAAGTTGCGCTACATGCTGGCCGATGCGCCTATTGCCATTGCGCTGCTTACCGGGCGCGATATGATTGTAGAAAGTGCCAACAAAATGGTGCTTGCCGCCTGGGGGAAAGATGACAGCGTTATTGGCCTACCGTTACGCGTTGCCGTACCCGAACTGGAAGGCCAGCAGTTTTTGCCCCTGCTGGACCAAGTATTTGCTACAGGCGAAGCTTACTATGGCGATGAAGTGAAGGCCCTGCTGGAGCAGAACGGCAAAATAGAAGAAGTATATTCCAACTTTGTATACCACCCCTTAAAAGATAATAAAGGGCAAACCACCAGCATTGTATTGGTGGCCAATGTAGTTACCGAGCAGGTGCTGGCACGTAAAGAGGTGCAAAAGGCTGAAGAACAAACCCGTTTTGCCATTGAGGCGGCTAACGTGGGTACCTGGTTCCTGAATACCGATACGCACGAGTTTAACGTATCGCCACGCTTGAAAGAGCAGTTTGGTTTTTATGCGGATGAGGACGTAACCTTTGATATGGTTGCCGAAACCATTGCCGATGGCTACCAGGAAAAAGTACGCAGCGAGATAGCCCAAACCATAGCCACCGGCCGCGATTATATTATGGAGCACCCGCTGATAGGCCACCACGACCAGAAGAAACGCTGGGTGCGCGCCTACGGTAAAATGTATCCCGATGATAACGGCAAACCCGTACATTTCTCGGGCCTCATCATTGATATTACCGAGCAGAAGGAAGATGAGATGCGCAAGAACGACTTTATAGGCATGGTAAGCCACGAGTTGAAAACGCCGCTCACCTCGCTCAGCGCCTACGCCCAAATGCTTTACGCCAAAGCGCGCAATAACGATGATGCCTTTACCACCAGCGCGCTTGAAAAAGTAAACACACAGGTGAAGAAGATGAGCACCATGATCAATGGCTTCCTGAATGTATCAAGACTGGAATCGGGCAAGATATTTTTGAGCAAACAGGAGTTCTCGCTGGATGACCTGATCTCCGAAATGATAGGTGATGCGCGCTTAACCGTGGCCAGCCATGTGGTAACCTTCAGCCATTCGGAACCAATTACCGTGGATGCCGATAGGGATAAAATTGGCTCGGTAATATCAAACCTATTGAGCAATGCCGTTAAGTATTCGCCCAAGGGCAAAAATATTGACGTGGAATGCCGCCTGGTTGATAATATGGCGCAGGTGAGCGTAAAAGACCAGGGCATGGGCGTAAAACCACAGGATATCGAAAAAATATTCGACCGATACTACCGGGTAGAAAGCAGCCATATGCTCACTGTATCGGGCTTCGGTATTGGCCTATACCTCTGCGCCGAGATAGTGCAGCGCCACGACGGCCGCATATGGGTGGAGAGCGGGAACGGAGAAGGCTCTACCTTTTACTTTACGCTGCCTGTAAATTAATTTGTGCAGATTTGCATATCTTAACAGGTAAATGAAAAAGTTTATTCGTGGTTTTGGCTTTGCCTTTAACGGTTTAAAATATGCGTACACTACCCAACTCAACTTCAGGGTGCACGTATTTGCGGGGCTTTTAGCTATCGCGATGGGTTTTTTCCTGCAGATAAGCGCCGCCGAATGGAACTGGGTAACGCTCTGCATTGCTATGGTGTTGCTTACCGAATTGTTGAACACCGGCATAGAAACCCTCACCGACCTGGTATCGCCGGGGTATAACAAACTGGCAGGCCATGTGAAAGACGTTAGCGCCGCCGCTGTTTTAGTGACTGCTTTTTTTGCATTGGTAACCGGCTGTATCATTTTCCTGCCGAAAATTTTAGCGCTCTTTAACCATGCTGCATAAAACCCGCGGCATTGTTTTTAAAACTACCGACTATAGCGAGAGCAGTGTAGTTGTACAGATTTTTACCGAGAAATTCGGGCTGCAATCGTACCTCATCAACGGTGTAAAAAAGCCAAAAGCAAAAATAAGCCGCAATATGCTGCAGCCGCTGCATTTGGTTGATATGGTGGTTTACCACAAACCAGCCGGCAACATCCAGCGTATCTCCGAACTCAAAAATTCGCCTGTGCTGCTCAGCATCCCATACGATATTATTAAAAGCTGCCTCGTGATGTTCCTGAACGAGGTATTGTACAAAGCCATTAAACAGCAGACGCCCGATGAGGCTGTGTTCGACTTCTTATTTAACTCCATCGAGTTTTTAGACAATGCCACCGAGGGGCTTGCCAACTTCCATTTGGTATTCCTCATTCGCCTTACGCGCTACCTGGGCTTTTACCCGCACAGCGAGGGTGCTAACAGTGCTAACTATTTTGATATGCGTAACGGCGTGTTTAGCAATTACCGGCCCGATAGCCTTTCGTACCTATCGCCGCCGCATACCGCAAACTTCCAATTACTGCTGGAGAGCGGTTTCGGGCACATCGGCGAAATAAAGTTGAGTAACGATGAGCGCCGTTACCTCATCAACAAACTATTGGAATATTATGCCCTCCATATCGAGGGTTTCGGTTACATCAAATCGCACGAAGTATTAGAAGAAGTTTTAGGATAAAAAATAAACAGAATTAAATTTCTTTATTTATATTTATGGCAGAATAAAATATCAATACAAAGATGTTTCTGCCTAAAAACTTCCACCTTCTTCTGTTGCTCTCTGCAACAATCGTTTTTGCCGGGTGCGACTATAACAATCCAAGGCTCCGAAAAAACAAAAAGCCGATATCCTTCAGTTCCGTTGAAGGTATTACTTTCACCGAAGTATCGCGCAAGCAAAAGAATGGCCTGTCGTTTAACGAGCAGGGTTACCACCTCGCGCCCGAGTGGCGATTGAGGTTCGAACCCAAAGATTCGGTTGCGCTGTACAGCCCCGAGAAAAAGCAATTCGTCAATTTTCCTTTATCCAGAGGGATAGATTCCATATTCGCCACCTCCCACTCGTTTTTCAAAATGCTGCACATGAGTAAAGACAGCATGGTGCTGGATATGCTGCAGGCTAAGGACGACACGCTCGATAGAACCAACTCTGCCGTGCGGATGACGTTTTATGCCGATAACTACATTAAAAACAACCTGCACGCCACTATAGACCAGGCCCGGCATGTAAGCCACGCAGATAGCGTGTTTTTGAAGAAACTAATAGGAAGAGCCAACGCCGATATTAAAAATGCGTTTGCTGCACAGCAACCGGTAAATTTCATTAGCAAGCGGCCCGCTATGCAGGTGTCTTTTTGGCACCGCACACCAAAGCTATATTACAATAATTACGACTACGCCGATAATTACATGACGCCCACGTTTGATATTACCCTGAGTAAGGCATACAAACACTTTGATTATTCGCTCTCTGTTTTTGTAGATGCCAAAGGGCAAATAACCTACCGCATGCCCATGGTAGGCTTTTATGGCGACGACCAGGCTGCCGCCAATTACGTTAAGATATCGAAGTTTATTTTAGATAATTACTTAAAGCCCAATTTAACCGTTGTACCCGGCCAAACTTTAGGCATCCCTCATACCAGTATAGTAACACTGCATATACATGGCAGGCAGCCCGCCTTTGCACAAACCGTATCTGCTAACAAATAAATATACCTTATGCTATCATTAAAAACACTCCCGGTTAAAGCATTTGCATTGGCCTTAGTTGTTGTTTCTGCCATGGGCTGCCACGATAACAACCCACGGCATAGGGTAAATAAAAGGCCTATATCTTTTAAATCGATAGAAGGCATAACATACACCGAAGTGGCCCGCTTTATGCAAAACGGACTATCGTTTAACGAGTATGGCTACCACCTTAGCCCCGACTGGCGCATGCGTTTTGTATCCAAAGATTCGGTGGCCTTATTTAGTCCCGTAAAAAAGCAGTTCCTCAACTTCCCTTTAGCTTGCGGACTGGATTCTATCATCAACACCAACCGTTCGTATTTAAAAATGCGGCGCATGAGTAAAGACAGCCTGGTGTTTGAGTTACTGTTGGCGCATGAAGATACCCTGGATGTAACCGGCGCTAAAATTTTTATGAAGTTTTATGCCGACGACTATATCAAAAACAAACTGCATACCACTGCCGAAGTTTTACAGCGTTACCGCAGGCGCGATACCCTTTTTGTAAAAGGATTGGTAGAAAAAGCCAACGCCGATATGAAAGAGGCTTTTGCCGCGCAGCACCCTGTTCAGTTTGTAAGTAAAAGCCCTATACTTACAGTACAGAAACGCAAAACTGCCCCCGGCCCATTATTCGAAAACTCCACCGTATCCGATGATTATATGGACCCGCATTACGATATCGTTATCAAAAAAGCCTATGCCGATTTCAAGTATTCTTTTAGTGTGTATGTAGATAAGGATGGCAACATGTATTACGATAAACCGCTATTCCCTTTCACTGATGGCAAATACCGGGACAATTATATCCACAACTCTACCGCTATCCTGAACGGTTATTTAAAAAAATACCTGGCGGATGTGCCGGGGCAATCGTTAGGGATGAAGCATGCAAGTTTAATATCGCTGCATGTAAAGGGCATAGCTAAGGACCATACGGTGGCCGCACGGTAACAAGCGGTTACTTTCCAGTCTTGAACAGCCTCGTAATAAAATTGCCGCCCTCGCTCTTTTTCTCTTTGGGCGGGCCTATGAGGAAGCCAATGTCGTTAAGTGGTTCAAAGTTATCGCAAATAATTTTGAAGATGCCCAGTAACGGAACGGCTAATATCATGCCTGCTATACCCCACACGGCCTCCCCTATTACGATGATGAGGATGGTAAACAGCGGGTTGATGTTGAGCCTGTCGCCCACAACCAATGGCTCAAGTATATAAGTTTGGATAAGCTGTACACAGGCATAGGTGATAATAACGCCTACAACCACTTTGGTATCGCCGCTTTGGGCCAGCGCCATTAGTACCGTAATGGATGTGCCGGTAATGTTTCCTGCAAAAGGTACCAGCTCGAGTATGCCGCAAAGCACGGCAAAAAACAGCGCATTTTGCACGCCTACTATGCTGAAGCCAATGCCATACATTATCCACAGCATTACTATCATCATACCCAGCCCTCCCAGGTATTGCTGCGTAACGGTACCGGCATTTTGCAATACATCTTTAGCTGTAGCGTGGTTTTGCCTGCTAAGCAGCCTCAACACAAAAGCTTTAAAATGTGCGCGGAAATAAATGAACAGGAAAGTATAAACCAGCACCAACACAGCATCTACCAATATCCCGGCGAAAGAACCCAACAAGGTAGTCACCAATGCTGCCGCCTTTTCCATACCTCCACCCTGCTGTTCTTTAATGATCTTTTGCTGCTCGGTTTTAGATATGCCAAACGTATGCTGCACATACTCTTTCAGGTTAGCTATAATTCCGTTTACGCGCTCCTGTATTTTAGACAAGTCTTGCACCAAATCGCTCAGTTGCATTTGCAGTAACAAAATGAGCCCGCCTATGATGAGCAGCAAAGCAATAACGCTTAAGCCCGAAGCCAAACCATTATTTAACCCGCGGCGTTGCAGCCAATGGCAAACGGGCAGCAACAGCATAGCCAGCACCGCACCAAAGGTTAGGGGTATAAATACCGGGGCACCAATGTACAATATGCCGAACACGAGCACTAAAAGCAGTAATATCTTAAGAGTTTGGTTGAAGTAGCTAATAGCCATGCAGTAATATTAGGGAGATGTAGGAAAATATTGGCTAAAGCGAAAGAGGGCGTTTCGCAGGAAGGCAATGCAAAGCCCTGTTTATCAGGCAGGGCAGGTATAATAAAGGTATTAACCGAATATCCTTTTCTTGATGAAATCCACAGCCGAATCGGCCAGATCGGTGCCACCGGTTTGTACCAGGCTACCGTCGGCGTTGTGCGTTAGCTCTGCCGTTATATTGTCTTCTATGGTTACTATGAGTTTATCCTGCTCCTTTACAACTGTGCAAGGTACTTCGCGGCCCGAGTAGTGTATCACAAACTCGTATTTGCCGTCTTTTTCTGCCGGGGCGGTATCTTTCTCGTCTATCATGGTTTTTGATTTTTTAGTACAACACCAAAAACCGCACCATGTTTATAAAAACGAAAAGAGAGAACTTGCGGGCCCTCTCTTTTTTTGCTTTTTACTGATCTTATTATTAAATCATAAAGAACAAGTGGTTTATAATAGGTTTAATAATACCACAAATATAATGTCTATAGATTTAGCAGACTAATATTTTGTAATATATTTATTAACAAAACTAAAGCTGTTAACATTAAGCAAATAATTCAAATGCTAATTATCGCAGGTATTTACTTCTCAGTTGCTTAATAAACTGCATACCGCGGTTAATAAGCCCCCCCTTGCGGTTTTTCAGGAAGTATTTAATAGCCTCGTAAGCGCCCCGGTGTTCGGCAATATCATCAGGGAAATATTGTACGCGTTGCTGCGCTACCTGTACGCCATAGGTATTTTCGATGTTAGAGTGCGTGCCAGAGCCATCGTGCCCGATATTATGCACCAGCGAATGCAGCGGGTTTAGCGTAAGCCCTCCGTTCAGAAAAACGGATGCATACCAGCGTATGGCCCAGGAATTGTTGCGGCCGGCCTTAAAATCCTGCATCTGTTTCCAAAAGTTCATGCTGTGCTCAATAGAGAATTGGTTTATCTTCTCCTTATCGAACTGCTGCATCAATTTATCAATATCCGGCTCGAAGTGTTTCCATGCGCGTTCCCAGGTTGCCCAGCCCCAGCTAAATGCCGCACGAAAAAAGAAAGTTTCGGGCAGGTTATCTGTCGCTATTGGCAGCATGTAGGCGCTGATGTGCATCACCTTATTCTGATTTTTATAATACTCCAATGCATCGTTAAAAAATTGAAGGGTATGGGGCGATGAAATAAGATCGTCTTCGAAAACGATAACACTGCCGTAATCCTTAACTAATTGGCTAACGCCGCTGATAATGGAGTTGGCCAGTCCAAGGTTCTGCGGCCGTTCTATTACCTTTACCGAGAGGAAGCCTGTAGTTTCTTTACCCAGTTGCCTTACCTGTTCTACACTTTCTGCATCGGCAGCAGTTTTGGCTCCATCGCAAAAAACAAACAAGCGCGATTCTGGGGCGAGGAAATTTTGTTGTAACGCCTCTATAGTCCGTCGGGTATGGTCGGGACGGTTGTAGGCGAATAGAGCTATGGGGGCGGGGTGTTGCAAAATTTATTATGTTGTTGGTTATTTAACCGCAAAGGGCGCGGAGATTTTCGCAAAGTACGCAAAGGCTTTGCAATTGGTTAATTAAGATAAAATCAGATGCCGTTTGCCACCCGTTTTATGCCATCTTTTAATTTTACTACATTGAAATTCATCAAGATGCCCAATTTATAGTCCCCCAATTTTAAATAGGTTAAAGTTTGAGCAGTATGCACATCGTTTAAGGCTTCAACGCTTTTCAGCTCTATCACTAATTTATTCTCTATCAGCAGATCAAGCCTATAGCCAACATCGAGCCGCACCTCTTCAAATATTATAGGCAGTGGTTTTTCTTTTTCTACAAATAAGCCGGATTTAGCCAACTTATAAAACAAACACTCTTTGTATGCACTCTCTAACAAACCCGGTCCGAGGGCATTATGCACCTCAATAGCAAGCCCAATTACTTTGTTAGAAAGTTCGTTCTCTGTCATATAAAAACTTCAAATTATCAGCTATCCAACTTAATAATGAACTATACAATCTTTGCGTCCTTTGCGCTCGGCATCATGCAAATCTCTGTGCTCTTTGCGGTTAATTAACCACTAAACCTCAACCTTTAAAATATCTCCGCCGCACCACCACTTTTCCCGCAAAGTACCGTATATGCATTTGCATACTTCTCCGTCCCTTTTTCGCCGCCAAGCTTGGCTAACATGCCTTTAACGCTGTATTCGGCAGCTATCTTCAGGTCGGTTATTATGCTTTTGGGTTTCTTTTGGTTAATGTAGGTGTTAAACTTTGTCACCTCGGGCTCTATCATTGAGGTAAGGTCTTTTTCAACCTCGTAGCCTTCGGTCATTAGCAGATAGCGCAGGCTGGTTGGGGTATACATGTTGATGTGCCCGTATGCCAAAAAGTGTTTAATGCGTTTATCAACGCCGGCTTTGTAATCAAGCGGTACTTCTATTACAAAATGGCGGGCCACACGTTTCATTTCGCGCAGCAAAAGGCGTTCGTGTTCTACATGCTCCAACACGTGCGACAGGATAATCAAATCGAAGCTATCATCGGCAAACGGCAGTTTGTAACCATCAAACTCCTGTACCGATGCCAGTCCTTTTATATTACGCGCTTTAATGTGGGCAACACCACTGTCAGATATTTCTACCGCGTGATACTCGGGGGCGAAATTTTGGTCGGACAGGTATTTTAATATGCTACCATCGCCTGCACCAACTTCCAGCACTTTAGCAAAGGTTTTGCCGGCGCATACCTCAATAATATGCTGCGCTTTGTACCTGGCACCCAGCATACGCCAGGCCTCATCGTGTTTTTGGTAAAATTCGTCGTAGGCGGTTTTTACGTTACCGCTAATAGCGTTTTGTTGCATCAAACTTGGTATATGCTAAGCCGTAAAGTTAGGGGTATTGTGCAAACGTTCAAAAATGTTTTATTTGCCCAAAATAGTAAACTCTGTGCGGCGGTTAAGCTGGCGCCCTTCGGGATTATCGGCCCCATTGGGCAGCGAATTTGGCGCAACCGGTTTGCTTTCTCCATAACCTTTGGCATATAGCCGCTTTCTGTCTATCCCTTTACTAATTATATACTCCACACAAGCGTTTGCACGTAGCTGCGAAAGCTTAAGGTTGGCAGCATTGGTACCAACCGAATCGGTATGGGCAGCCAGCTCTATCTTCAGCATGGGGTTTTCGTTAAGTATAGCGACAACGGTATCCAAAGCTATTTTCGATTCGGGGCGCAGGGTGGCAGTGCTGTAATTATATAGGATGTTTTTTATAGCTATGGGCTTGTTTACAGTGTATCCATCGAGGCAAATTTCGGAAGAATACAAAGTATTGGTAGTTAATTTGCTATTGATAGGCAGGGTTTTGGCCAAATAGCCTGCTTTTTCTATACGCAGTAAATAGTTATACCTATCGTATGTGCTTACAGCATAACTGCCGTTTACACTTTGTTCAATAGTGCGTATAACGCGTTTAGTATCGGCATCTATCAACGTTACAGTAGCATCGTGCAAAATACTGCCCGAGTTGCAGGCGGTAAGGTTTATGCGAATAACAAACGGCTGTTCGTTTAATTCATATATTGCCAAACAGCAATCAGATTGTCGGTCGGAACTTATATAGGCGCGGTGCGCATCGATTGGGTCGGCAAAGTAATAAAGGTCGTCTTTTGACGAGTTTGCCGGGTAGCCTAAGTTTTTAGGCGCCAGCCATTGGTTACCGCTATAATAGCTTTCAAAAAGATCGAAACCGCCCATCCCGGTAAAACCTTTGGAGCTATACACCAACCTGTTTTTTAGGCTATCGAAAAATGGTGCCTGCTCGTCGTCGGCAGAGTTAACCTGCCTGCCCAAATTTACCGAGTTTATGGCATCGCCGTTGTCATCCAAATCGCTCATCCAAATATCTGTACCGCCAAAACCACCGGGTTTGTCGGAAGCATAATACAAACGTTTACCATCATCAGTTACCCGCGGCTGCATGGCGTTGGCATTATCGGTATTAACGTTTTTGTTAAGCCTTTTTATAGCAGCCCAACGGTTATTTAACTTAACGGTATAGTATATGGCCAGGCTGGTTTTGCCGTTGGCCTTATGCCATGCGGTTAAGTACAAACGCCCGCCGTTCTTACTAAGCGAAGGCGTGCCATAATCGGCATAGTTACTGTTAGCGGCAACAAAAGCAACAGCGCTATCGCCCTGTTGACGGTAAATGTTGTTCAAAGATCTTTTTGCCTGTTGGTGGTAGGCTGTTGAGGTAAGCCACACCTCGCCGTTATTTTTCACCATTGCATAATTGCCGCCGGCATTGTTAACAGCAATGTTTGCCTTGTCGATACTGGTTAAGGGCGTAGCAGCATATTGCTGTTTGGCATACAAGGCTGCTGATAGTTCGCGGCCGGCAATAGTTTTATACTTGGCATCGCCCTTATAATCGGCCATAAAACTACGCAGTTGGGTTATGGCCTCATCAAAACGCTCGTTGGCACGCAGGCATAGGCCATACCACAGGCGGGTAAGCGGATAGTCTGCATCATAATTTGCACCAATTACCCGCGCGTACCAATTTTCGGCAAGGCGGTAATTTTGATACAACCGGTACGATTCGGCAAGGCGGTAGTAAATAAAAGGCCTTTCTTCCCGTGCCCTTTTGGGGCTTTGGTTACGGCCTACATAGGTGGGTATAGCTAAATTAATAGCTTTACTGCTATCGGCCAGTTTCTCATACTGGTATGCTGCTTCAAAATATTTCCCCTCATCAAAATCTTTATCGGCAAGGTTTTTTATTTCGCGGTATTGTTGGGCAAACACGCCTTTGAATATGAATACGGCAACAAGTGTTAAAAGTGTCGATCTCATATTTTCACATTAAAACCTCGGGCAAACCTCTGCAGGGTTTACCGCATGTTTACGGAACACATAGCTAATAGAAAGCTCGAAGCCCCCCATGCCATTTGTTGCAGTCCGGAGTGATGAAATATTAAAATCGTAACTCATACCAATTACCAGGCTCTTTACATGGTAGCCGGCGGAGGCCATAGCCGCATCGCCAAAGCGGTACATGCCACCCAGCAGTAAAGCATTGTCGTCGTCCATTTTTATTTCAGAATACAGGCCTGCTGCTTTAATATTGTTTTTACCCTGGCTAATGTAAAGCGCATGCGGAGTTAAGTCGAATCCGTAGCCCGCCTTTATTTTAACGCCACCATGCGCATTGAAACGATAGGGTAGTTTGCTATTAACACCGGTAGTGGCAAATGGGTCGTTAGGCTTAGTTAAATGTGCCAGGCTGGCCCCTGCAAAAACATTAGCTGTATGATTAGGGTCGCCATCGAAATAGAAGAGGCCGGCGCTTGCGTCAAAAACGGTACCACTGGTGCTGCTGAAGTTTTCGAAATTGGGCACTGTAGGGTCAAAGCCCCCGCCCGGGATATATTGATTATCCAACTGTAGTTTGGTAGGGTCGAAACTGCGATTGATGAGGCCTGCCTGTACACCAAAGTGCAGTTTTTGCGTGCCGTCGCCTGATATGGCTATGCCATAGCCGAAAGAACCGTAGGCTGCAAAATAGTTATACCCCGCGGTGCCCGCTGCCTGGTTAATAATGTTAAAACCCAGGCCAACCTTATCGCTTGCCCGTGTATCAAGCGAGAGCCCGCCTGTTTTATAACCTTTGGGCAGGCCGCTCCACTGCTCTTTAAAATTGCCGTTTATACGGGTTTGCCCATCTATAACACCCGTTAAGGCCGGGTTTAACCATAAAGGATACGCATAATATTGCGAAAAATGCGGATCAACCTGGGCATGTAACCGGGCGATGGCCCCTAACTGGAGCAAGACTATTATAATGAGAATTATCTTTTTCACCTGATCAGCGTAATGGTTCCTTTTTTATTCACTTGCTTGCCCGATTTCATAGTAGCCTGTACATAATATACATACACCCCGGCCGGTTCTGGCTGCCCTTTATAGGTACCATCCCAACCGTTTTGTATGTTTTGGGTAGAGAACAGCAGTTCGCCCCATTGGCTATACACATAAAATTTCATGGTGCTAATGTTGTCGTTATGCACATAAACCACATCGTTTTTCCCGTCGCCATTTGGCGTAAAACCGTTGGCCACAAATATATCGTCGGCCAGAGGGTCAACCGTTGTTGCCGCAGCCGTGGCCGAATTGCTGCTTAACAAACAATTTAGTGTACCTGAGGCGCGCACTATAATATTTACAGTTTGCCCAACAGTAAGCCCTGTTATGGTATGTGTGAGCCCGGCATTGCCCGAGCTTGGTGTGCTAAAACTTTGCCCGTTATCTGTACTTACCTGGTAAGCCGTGGCATTGGTTACAGCTGCCCATTTAAAGGTAACGCTGGTTGCTGTAATATCACCTGTTGTTACAACCGGTGCCGGCAGCGGCTGCGCTATTTGAATAACCGCCGCTGCACGCGTTGCCGATATACAGCCTGTTGAGTTATTAGTTGCTTCGGCATAATAAGTAGTTTGGCTACTAACGGCGGGTGCCGGGTAAGAGGCGCCGGTAAAAACACTGCTCCCTCCCGCGGCCGATTGGTACCATCTTATGGTAACGTTATTATCGGTACTGCTGGCCGTGAGTGTGGCGCCGCTACCTGCGCAAACGGTCACGCCCTGCGCTGTAATTGCAGGTAATGCATTTACCGTTACGCCGGCGGTGGTACGCGGCGATATACAGCCCGATGCATTGGTAGCATCTACATAATAAGTTGCATTGGCCGTTAAGGCGTTGGTTACGAACTGCGGGCCTGTAAAAATTGGCGTGCCGCCTGTTGCTGTGCTGTACCAGTTGTAGGTTAATGTGGCCTGTGGCCCGGCTATATTTAAGGTAGCAGGCGTGCCGCTGCAAACAGGTACAGGGTTAACCAATGCCGGTGCAGCAGGCACTGGTATAGTAGTTACTGTAATACTGGTTAAAGCTAAACTTGAGCACGATCCGTTGGATGCTTCTACATAATAAGTATGGCTGGCGGTTAGCGGGCCGGTGATAAAAGTTGGGCCCGCGAATAGAATGGCCCCTTTGGCGGGCGAATCGTACCAAAAATAACTAAGTGCAGCATTGGGCGAGCTTACTGATATGGTTGCGCGGCTTCCTGCACAAACCGGGTTTACCGGCGTAACAACTA
The DNA here is from genome assembly GCF_002013915.1 of Mucilaginibacter pedocola. Classification (GTDB taxonomy): domain Bacteria; phylum Bacteroidota; class Bacteroidia; order Sphingobacteriales; family Sphingobacteriaceae; genus Mucilaginibacter; species Mucilaginibacter pedocola. The sequence continues at coordinate 266,768 of NZ_MBTF01000023.1, read as the reverse complement.
CATTACCCGGCTGTGGCTGTATATTGATGGTTACTACGTTACTTAAAACCGGCACATTACAGATGCCGGATATTACCGAGCGGCGGTAATACATGGTGGTGCTGCTTATGGCAGGGTCGTAATCTTTGGCGTTCGCCCCGGCAATATTTGTAAACGTAGTATTGTCTGCAGATGATTGCCACTGGTATTGATAAGTGCCAGTACCACCGGTGGGCGTGCTCCCAACTATAGCCGCTGCATCTCCCGTGTTGCAAAACGAAGTTACGGCCGGGGCAGTAATGGTATTGTTGGCTACTGCAGGTGTAATAGTAATAGTAACCACGTTACTTGTAAGCGGCGTACTGCAGGGGGCAGATGTAACTATGCGCCGGTAGTAAGTGGTAGTATTTATAGCAGGCGGATCGTAATCTTTCGCGGTGGCGCCTGCTATATTAGTAAAGGTTACATTATCGGCAGAGCTTTGCCATTGGTATTGATAAACGCCATCGCCGCCGGTGGGTGTAGTACCGTTAATAATGGCCGCGTCTCCTGTACTGCAAAAAGATGTTATAGCCGGCGCGGTAACGGCGTTACCTGCAGCAACCGGAACAACCGTAACGGTAACAGCGTTGCTTGTATTGGGCGTGTTGCAACTGCCCGATGAAACAATACGCCGATAATAAGTAGTGGCCGTAATAGCCGGCGGGTCGTAGTCTTTTGCGGTGGCGCCGGCTATGTTACTAAAGGTTATATTATCTGCAGAGGACTGCCACTGGTAAGTATAAGTTCCGTTTCCTCCGGCAGGCGCCGACCCCGTGATTGCGGCCGGGTCGCCGGTGGCGCAAAACATACTTACGCCGCTCGCGGTAGCGATATTGTTAGTTATGGCTATTGTTGGCTCAACCGTGAGGTCGTAAAAAGAATCATAAGTTATTACCCCGCCTGCAGCGGTTACCTGCCTGCGAAGTATATAAGTAATGTTTGCAGAAGTAGTATTTGCAAGCCCCGAGGTTTGATAATTGGCACCGTTTATAGTGCCGGGTGCGTTAACCCAATTGCCGCCTTGTAAAACCTGCCAGGCAAAAGTGCCTGCGGGTGTAGGCGTATCGCCGGTAATGATGTTTGACACGCCCGCACATGTAGTGGCAGGCTTAGCAGCCAACACCCTTACGGTATAAGTTACCACCCCGCAGCCCCCGGTTACCGTGTAAGTTACCGGGTTAGTAAAATTACGCGCTGTGCCCGATGCAGGCGACACGGTAGTTCCTGATGGCACCGTAATAGACGGCGTTAAACTCGCCAGGTTGGTGCCCGCAGGCATGGTTAAGGTAATGGTTTTGTTGGCTTCGTTAATAACAGTAGCGCCGCTTTGCTGCGGAATAGTAAAAGCCGTGATAGATGGTGTAACAGAATTGCTGACCACCACATCTACAGATGCACTGGTAACACAGCCCGACGAATTGGTAACTGTTACCAGGTAAGTACCGCTGGTATGGAAAGTGTTGGTTGCCTGGTTAGGCGTATCGCCGCCATTCCATTGATAGGTTGTACCACCTGTGGCGGTAACAGCAGTGCTTCCGCAAGTGGCGTTTTGGTTAAAGCCGATTGTAAAAGGCTGCGGGCGTATACCCCAGGTAAGGTTGGTGTAGTTTTCGGGAGTGGATGATTTGATGGTAACGCAGGTAAAATCACCGGGGAACATTACAATGGCGTAGCCCTCGGTACCCGTTAGCCTTGTGCTGCTATTATATACCATATTGCCGCCATCATACAATACAACGTACGGCACCGAAAAATCTAAAGTTGCGCTCTGCGGAAGCGTACTGCCCAACGATGCCAGCAATAGCACGGGGTTGGTAACTTTTCGGGAAAAACACATGGTGGTTTCGCCGCCCACGCCGGCCGCCCAGGTAGTTTTAGGTACGGTTTGATTAGGTATAGTTGCCGGATAGCTTGAAAGCCTGGGATAATTATATATCCCCGGAGTTGAGCCGAAACTGTAATTGGCCGACATGGTGATGCTAATTGGGGTGCCGTCGGCATCAATAATGTTACCTGTGGTTGAGGTTACATCATCAAAAGTACTCCAGGTGGCCCAATTAATATCGTAACACCCGGCAAATACTTTGGTGTGATCTATAACAGGTTTAGGCGATTGGTTTAAAGCGGAATTTTGGCGCGAAAATGCAGGTGGTTTATAACGAGCCGCGCCCGCGCTTATCTGGGGCGGCGGTTTATCTGCCTCGTGGGGTATAACGGGCCTTAATAATGTGGCAAGGCCATGCGCCGATGCAGCGCCCAACGTACAAAGCAATAAAGCTATAGCAACCCGTTTAAACCGCATTTTTATATACCTAAACAGTTATCGGCCTTGTAAAATATTGATGTTGATTTTCGGTAAAACAAGCCCGGCGAAATACCGCTGAACGATAAATGCTTAAAGCCGGCAGTCACCAAAAAATCTACGCCTGCTTTGTATGATTCGCGTTCCGAATCATCAAGCACTACCACGCCGCCGGTGTTTAAAGCCTCTAATGATTGTTTGCAGCAGTTAACCCTGTCGCGCCCGTCAACTATAATAATGTCGAACTTTTCGTTCAGCTTAAGCGGCATGCGGCAGTAATCGCCATCGCGGTGCAGCTCGCAATAGATCATCTCCGAGTTTTTGGTCTTTTTATCAGATTTGTTGATCTTATTCAGCCAGTCTTTATCATGCTCTACCGAAACTACTTTGCCCGCATATTTGGCATAAAAAAAGGTGGAATTACCCGAGCCAAATTCAAAAACCTTGTGCTTTTTGGTGATACGTTCTTTTATAAAATCGATAAAAGAATAGGTTACCCATGGTATAGGGTTGCCGGCTTCATCAACAGGTGATTTTTTATCGAATGCTTTAAACCAGCCAATATCATCAAGGTAGCCTTTATTGTTGAATGATAGCAAAGCCCGAAGATGTGAGGGATTGCCTAATACTTTTAATAGGGATGAAAATGTGCTCAAGGCCTGGTTAATTTTTTGAAAAGTGAAGATAATAATAAAGATCGTAACATCATAACACCCTGGTGGCGGGTTTTTGGAATAAATAGCACAAAAAACGCCGATGACGCATAAGCAACCAGCGTGGCTACAGCCGCCCCCATCATGCCCATTTTAGGAATGAGTATTAAGTTTAATATAATGTTTACCACGGCGCCAAAGCCCGTGCGTATAAATGTGAGCTTGCTATAGCCCTCGGCAATGAGGTATTGGCTGTTGGCCGCCCCCAAAAACACAAACACGCCCGACCAAATATGTACCGATAAAGCCGATGCGGCATAGGCAAACTCCTTTGTATAAAGTATTTGGTAAATTAAAGGTGAGGCAAAAGTGACTATTAAAGCGGCGGGAAGGCTTAAATAAACCATTAAATCGTACAGGTTTTGGATACGTTTTTCGTAGCGTTCCATATCATCCCGCCGGGCATTGAGTATAGCCGGAAACAGCGTGGTAACAATTACGGTTGGTATAAAATTCCAGGCTTCGCTTAAGGTGGCTACAGTAGCATACGCGCCGGCTTCCGCTGTGCCCGATATGTTTTGAATCATCAGCTGATCTATCTTCATATACAACGACACCATGATGCCCGATATAATTAAAGGCCATGAGTGGCTTAATAATTTGGCTGCAAGCTGCCCATTGTAATTCCATTTGGCAATGCTGCGGCCTTTGCGCTGGTAGGTGAGCAAGTAGCCTACGGCAATAAGCAAAAAATCGAGCGCGTAAGCATATACAAAAGCAATAAGCGGCATCTGCAGGTAAATAAGCACCAGTTTTATAATACCCGATAGTATATTACCCACCACCTGCACCTGCATAATATACTTTGACTGTACCTGCGATTGAAAGTACGCATCGATAATATTGAATGCCTGCGTGATGCCAATGAGCGAAAAAACAAAAATGTAAGTATAAGGCGTGCCTTTAGCCGGATAAGCCTGGTAGGCCAGCCAAATAAGCGGGATGCTTAAAAAACCCGAGGCGATACGCATCCAAAAGGAAGTGCCTAAAATTTTATCGCGGTTCTCGGGAAACTGATGTAGCTCTTTCACCACAAATTGATCGAGCCCCAACGTGGCCAGTGCCGAAAACAAGTAAACGTAAGTAACACCACCGGTTATAATACCTAACCTATCCTTACTCAGGTAACGGGCAACCAGCACTGTAACCCCCATCTTTATAATCAGGCTGCCCACCTTGCCAATAAAGGACATCCCCGTATTTTTAAAATACTTCTCAAGAGCCTGCTGGTCGAAACCTTTAATGGAGGGTATGCGCATAGTGTGGAGCAAATATAGTGATTAGTGAGTGGTTGATTGGGAGAATGGTTTGGAAAAGGCTGTAAAGCAAACAGGCCATCCATTAAAAACGGACGGCCTGTTTATTTGTATATAGATTTGATCAGCGACAGTTAAATAATCAGCCACTCACCTAATCAACCATTCTCCAATTACTGCGACTGGAACTTCTTGGCGTTTATTTTACGCTCGTTCTCGTTCAGGTAAATTTTACGCAGGCGGATGCTTTGCGGAGTTACCTCAATGTACTCATCGGCCTGGATGTACTCCATCGACTCTTCCAGCGAGAATTTGATAGCAGGTGCAATACGCACGTTGGTATCGCTACCTGATGCACGCATGTTGGTTAACTGCTTACCCTTAGTTAAGTTAATAACCAAATCGTTATCGCGGATGTGCTCGCCCAGTACCTGGCCTTCGTAAATATCAACACCCGGATCGATGAAGAAACGGCCACGATCTTGCAGTTTGTCAATAGCAAAAGCCGTAGTTTTACCGGTATCCATAGATACCAATACACCGTTCAAACGGCCGGGGATAACACCTTTCCAAGGCTCATATGCTTTAAAGCGGTGAGCCATAATAGCCTCACCTGCAGTAGCAGTAAGCACGTTGTTACGTAAGCCGATGATACCGCGCGATGGTATCTCGAACTCTAAGTGTTGCAAATCGCCTTTTGGCTCCATGATCAACAGGTCACCTTTACGTTGAGTAACCAGCTCGATAACTTTACCCGAAACGTCGGCAGGTACGTCAACAATCAGGGTTTCAACCGGCTCGCATTTAACACCGTCAATCTCTTTAACAATAACCTGCGGCTGGCCTACCTGTAACTCGTAACCTTCGCGGCGCATGGTTTCGATCAGTACAGACAAGTGAAGGATACCACGGCCATATACCAGGTAAGAATCCGGGGATTCGGTTTCAACGATCTTCAGCGCCAGGTTTTTCTCCATCTCTTTGTACAAACGATCGCGCAGGTGGCGTGAGGTCACAAATTTACCCTCTTTACCAAAGAAAGGAGAGGTATTGATGGTGAACATCATGTTCATGGTAGGCTCATCAATTTTGATAACCTCCAGTTGTTCAGGGTTCTCAAAATCGGCAATAGTATCACCAATATCAAAACCTTCTATACCTACAACGGCGCAGATATCACCTGCAGAAACCGAAGCAGCTTTTACTTTACCCAAACCTTCGAAAGTGTAAAGTTCTTTAATACGCGATTTAACAATTTTGCCATCGCGTTTTACCAAACTAACCGGCTGGTTCTCTTTGATAGTACCACGGGCAACACGGCCAATGGCTATACGGCCAACGAAAGAAGAATAATCTAACGAGGTGATCTGCATTTGCAGTGTACCTTCATTGATAGGTGCAGGCGGAATGTTCTCCAAAATAGCATCCATCAACGGGAAGATATCTTCCGTTGGTTTTTTATAGTCGGTGCTCATCCAGCCTTGTTTAGATGAACCGTAGATAACCGGGAAATCCAGTTGCTCTTCGGTAGCTTCAAGGTTGAAGAAAAGCTCGAAAATTTGTTCGTAAACTTCTTCGGGGCGGCAGTTCTCCTTATCCACTTTGTTTACAACCACAATTGGCTTAAGGCCCAGAGCCAAAGCTTTTTGGGTTACGAAGCGGGTTTGAGGCATGGCGCCTTCAAACGCATCGCAAAGCAATAACACGCCATCGGCCATTTTCAATACACGCTCAACCTCGCCACCAAAGTCGGCGTGGCCCGGGGTATCAATAATGTTGATCTTAACATCTTTGTACTTAACCGAAACGTTTTTAGATACGATGGTGATACCACGCTCGCGCTCCAGGTCGTTGTTATCCAAGATCAGTTCGCCGGTTTCTTGTCCGTCGCGGAAGATCTCGCAGCTGTGTAAGATCTTATCAACCAAGGTAGTTTTACCGTGGTCAACGTGTGCGATGATCGCTATATTTCTAATTTTTTGCATAAAATGCGTACTCTAAATTTTCCGCAAAGGTACGCTTTATATATGGTATAAAAAAGAGTGGTGTGCTTTTTACAATTGTTTGATGGAGAGTTAATTGTTGGATAACACGGGCGGATGTGCAGATATGCGCACGTGCAGGTGTGCAAGTGGATGAGAATTAATGAGCATACGCATCTTGACCACCACGATTTATCTTAAAAGCCCCTCAACCATGGCCTGTGCACTAATGGCGAAAACGCCCATGGGATAGAACTTAAAATAATAAGCAACCCAATAGTGAACCAAATAGCCTGCGTGCGGAATTTATCGTGAGCGATAACCTTACGCTTGGCCTTAGAGCCGCCGATGGTAACCACCGTAATGGCTATCAGCATCATGGTAACATGCTCCATACCGAAGAAGCGTATCTCGCGCAGGCGCACGCCCTCACTAAAGTTATGCATGAACCAATTGGTAATAGGGCTGATAAAATACAGCCATACCCCTATCATAAACTGAATGTGGGCAATAGTAACGGCAATAAGCCTAAGCCTTTCATCAAACTTAGAGTACTCCTTCTTACCCAACCAACCAAAATACGAACGGAAAATAATAGCAAGCAAACTAATAAGCACCAGCCAGCGTACCAACGAATGCAGCGGAAGAATAAGGTTATACATACCCATGCAGACGAATGAGCGGGAGGGATATTTTAAAGTATGTTGAATTTATTGGAGGAACGCGCGGCACGCGCGCACAAGCCGGGCGCTAAGCTTTCTCTTTTTTTTAGATTAACAAGCATTTCGTCAGTAATAGCTTCCAATTCCATTTGTGAAGCCACGGGCAATTTCTCGATCTTATTAATAAAATCTATATCCATTGTGTACATGTAATCATGGAACTCTTTTAATGGCGCATCAAAGTCGTCCGCCATCAAGCCACCAATATCTTTAAAACGCTCGGCGTAATAAGGATCTTGCTTAGCCTCCCTGACCAATTTTATTACGAGATGCTGTACCTGGCATTTAGAGTGGTATGGCAATTTTTCTATAGCTTCAAATAACTCACTATTTTCCATGCTCTAAGTTAGTTAACTTCTTCAAAAAAAATCCTGCCTAATCCATTCATCCTGAAATCCTGTAAAACAACCGTGCTAAGCAAAATCGTGTTCTACCACTAAGGATATCATTAAAAATCTGTGGAATCAACCCCTATCGGTGAAATCCCCAACAAAAATCATTAAATCCTGTAAACCAACCGCGCAAGTCCCCTACATCGTGTGCCCGAAAGCCCACTGCAAAAACTTAGGCATGGCTTTGCCCCAGGTTTCGGTATCGTGTTGGCCGCCTACTACCTCTAAGTAGCGAATATCTGCCGGGCGGGTGTAGCCTTTCTTCTCCAGCTCTTTGATAATATCGATGGTGTCATCTATCGAATCGATGATGCCATTCTTGTTCCTGTCGGCGGTTTCATCTTTGGTGCCGGTTTGCAGCCAGAATTTTAGCTTGGGTTTGGTGGTGCTGCTTTTTAGCTGGGCATGCATGATGCGGTCGTCTTCGGTGTAGCCTTTGGTAAGGTCTTTACTTCTCCACCAAAAAGAAGCTGAAAATGCGCCAACCTTATCGAACAGTTGCGGGTTGTTCCAGGCAATATCCATAGCGCTTAAGCCACCAAGCGAAAATCCCGCGAAGGCAGTGCTTTCGAAATGCTCAATGCCGGTTGCTTTATGTATCTCGGGCAACAATTCGGTAACTATGAATTGGGTGTACGCGTCGGCTTTGGCGCCACGCTTTTTGTAATCGGGCTTGCCGGCAATGCCGTATTCCTGTATGCGGTCGTCGCCTGCATTTATGGCAACGGTCAACAGCGGTTTAAGGCAATTACGGTCGTAGAGGTATTCTAAAGTTTCGGTGTATCTCAGGTTTTCCAGTTCCTGCCCGTCGTTAAGCAGTAATAAGTGCAGGGGGGCTATGCCGGCATTATCGGGTATTAATAAAGTGCAGGTAACTTCGCGGCCAAGCGCGCTCGAATTAATGATGAGTTCCTGCTGAGTGATGGCCATTTCAATAGTTGTACTAAACATGTACAAGTTCAAATTAATAAATAAAGGGCACAAAAATACGGCTATAGTTTTATTAAATTAACTAAAACAGAATTATTTGGCGTAGTGTTGACATTTACATCCGATACTGGTAACTTACCCTCATAAACACATCTGCTTTGAAGGAACAATATCACCGCTGGCATTCGCCAAACCTTAACCTCGACCTGGAAATGCTGGTTTTTGGCGACCGCGGGTACCCGGTTATCCTGTTCCCAACCACCAAAGGCCGCTATTACCAAAACAAGGATATGGGGCTTATTGATAGTGTACGTTGGTTTGTTGACGAAGGTTTGGTAAAAATTTATTGCCCCGCCACCATTGACGACCGCACCTGGTACGATAAAGGCATACACCCTGCCGACCGCGCCCGTAACTACGCCTGGTACGATAAAATGCTCACCGACGAACTGATCCCCTGGGCGCAGCACGAAACCGGCGTAGGCCGCGTATGCGTTGCGGGTTGTAGTTTTGGCGGCTACCATGCGGCCAATTTTGCCTTTAAACATCCCGAAAAAGTTGCCCACCTGTTTACTATGGGCGGCGCTTTTGACATCAAGATGTTTACCGATGGCTACCACGACGATAATGTGTATTATAATAACCCGGTAGATTTTGTGCCGGGCAGCAATAACGAGTGGCTTTGGAAGATGAATATCATCCTGGGGACATCTGAGTACGATATTTGTAAAGAGTACAACATCCAGATGTCGAACATATTAAAAGCGAAGAACATTAACCACTGGTTGGACATACGCCCCCGTGCCAACCACGATTGGCCGATATGGAAAGAAATGTTCCCGCATTATTTATCTACGATAAAATAGAACCGGGAATTGAGAGTCAAGAGATAAGAATCAAGAGACAAGACATAAAAATCTACTATAACACATCCTTATGAAAAAAATTGGCATTCTATTCGGGCAGGAAAATTCGTTTCCGCAGGCATTTGTCGACCGGATAAACGAAAAAGCAGGCAAAGACATCTCGGCAGAGTTTGTCCGCATTGATAAAATGGTGCAGGGCGAGCCGCTGGGCTATTCGGTTATTGTTGACCGTATATCGCAGGATGTGCCCTTCTACCGCGCATCGTTAAAAAACGCAGCTATTACCGGCACTGCGGTTATCAATAACCCCTTTTGGTGGAGCGCCGACGAGAAATTCTTTAACAACGCGCTTGCCGTAAAACTCGGCGTACAGGTACCAAAAACCGTACTGTTACCCTCGAAAGACCATCCCGACAGCACTACCGATCGCTCGTTCCGTAACCTGGCCTTCCCGCTGGATTGGGATGCGATATTTAATTACGTAGGCTTCCCAGCGTATATGAAACCCTTTGATGGCGGCGGCTGGCGCGATGTTTACAAGATAAGCGACAAGGAAGACCTTTGGGAGAAATTCGCCCAAACCGGCCAATTGGTAATGCTGTTGCAGGAAGAAATTATTTTTGACGATTACTTCCGTTGCTATTGCATTGGCGGCAAGCATGTGCGCATAATGCAGTACGAGCCGCGCAACCCACACCACCTGCGCTATGAGCACGGCAAAGCTCCCGCAGCTAAAGCCATGCTGGATAAAGTGACCGAATATGTGCTGAAGCTGAACCAATACCTCGGCTACGATTTTAACACCGTAGAATTTGCCGTGCGCGATGGTATACCTTATGCCATTGATTTTTGCAACCCGGCACCCGATGCCGAAGTGACCAGCGTTGGCCAGGACAACTTTGAATGGGTGGTAGAAACCGCTGCCGATTATGCTATTGAGCGCGCCAAAGCACAAAAAGATGGTAAGGACAACCTTACCTGGGGCGAGTTTGTAAAAACAGGTGCAGCAGGTAAACCGCTCATTGCATCGGCAAAGGCAGCTAAGGCCGAAGATGTAACTGTAGCCACCATAGCCGAGCCAAAACCGAAGAAAGCAGCAGCACCTAAAAAGGAAGCAGCGCCTAAGAAGGCGGCGAAGAAATAAAATAATATAAACGTCATCCTGAACTTGTTTCAGGACCCCACAGGACAGGTAGGCGGCTTGCATGGCGACATAGTATTGTGGCGGCTTATATGATGGGGTGTTGAAATAAATTCAACATGACGACGATAATGATATCACCATAGCGATGGGTTTGAAACCCATCGCTATGGTTAACCAACCAAACCCCTAACCAATTATGAACGAGTTCACCTTAGGTGTTGAAGAAGAATTTATGGTGATAGACCCTGTGACCAGGGAGCTAAGATCGCACGAGCAGAAGATCGTTGACGCGGCGCAGAAGATCCATGAGGACCAGGTAAAGGCAGAAATGCACCAGGCCGTGGTAGAGGTGGGCACCCACATTTGCCGCAATACTACCGAGGCACGCAAAGAAGTAACCAAGCTTCGCGGCACGGTTGCCCAATTGGCGGGCGATATTGGCTTGCGCATTGGCGCGGCCGGTACGCACCCCTTTTCGCACTGGCAGCACCAGCTGATAACCGACCACCCCCGGTATTTCGAGATAGTAGACGAGTTGCAGGAAGCGGCGCGCTCTAACCTCATCTTCGGTCTGCATGTGCATGTAGGTATACAATCGCGCGAGATGGCCATACATATTGCCAACCAGGCAAGGTATTTTCTGCCGCATGTGTATGCACTATCAACCAATTCGCCATTTTGGGAAGGTAGGAACACTGGGTATAAATCGTTCCGTACCAAGGTGTTCGATAAATTTCCGCGTACGGGTATCCCCGATTATTTTGCGAGTATAGAAGATTACGACAACTACGTAAAGCTGCTGGTGAAAACCAACTGTATTGATAATGCCAAGAAGATATGGTGGGATCTGCGTGTGCACCCCTTCTTTGAAACAATCGAGTTCAGGATATGCGATTGCCCTATGCTGATAGATGAGACGATGGTTTTTGTATCGCTCTTCCAGGCCATTTGCGCCAAGCTGTACAAATTGCGCCAGCAAAACATGAAGTTCATTACCTACAACCGTGCGCTTATCAACGAAAATAAATGGCGCGCCGCCCGCTACGGCATCGATGGTAAAATGATAGATTTTGGCAAGGAGCTGGAGGTGAACACCCGCTCGCTGGTACTGGAACTACTTGATTTTATTGACGATGTAGTTGACGATTTGGGCTGCCGCGACGACCTGCAATACATCCATAAAATACTGGAACACGGCACCGGCGCCGACCGCCAGTTGGCTGTTTTCAACCAAAACAATAACTTTGAAGACGTTGTGGATTACATTACCACACAAACGTTAAAGGGGATATAACTCAATGGGAGTTTCTTTTAAGGAAATTATACGCGTTCATTTTATGCCAATCCTTAAAATTACAAATATCTTATAATCAGGTATTTGTAAAATATAATTTTTAAAATGTGTTAAGTTGTGTTAACCCTGTGGTTTTTGCGATTTTTCTTAGAGCGCAATAAGCAAGCATAGGGTCGGTCTACAAAGCCGAATGGTAGTAAATAAAAATGAGTACAAGTAAAGCGGAAATAAAGGTTGCCATATTAGACCTATACGATGGTATTGCCAACGAGGGGATGCGGGGTTTCCGTGAGATATTGGAGCGCTACAAGGCCAAACACGGCCTTAATTTAACATACGAGGTTTTTGATGTACGCCGCAAGGCACAGGTGCCTGGCTTAGGCTTTGATGCCTATATCTCCAGCGGCGGCCCGGGCAGCCCGATAGATAGCGAGGGCACCGAGTGGGAGAAAAAGTACTTCAGGCTGATAGATAAACTGGAGGATAAGAACCTGGGCAACGGGCATGATAAAAAGCCGGTGTTTTTTGTGTGCCATTCGTTCCAGTTGATGTGCCGCAAATATGGCTTGGGCGAGATAGGTTTACGCCGCTCGCCATCGTTCGGGATATTGCCGGTGCATTTAACCGATGCCGGCAAGCACGACCAGGTCTTCGAAAACCTTCATGACCCGTTCTACACCGTAGACTCGCGTAGCTGGCAGGTGATAAACCCGGACATGAGCCGCTTTGAACAGCTGGGCATGAAACTGCTGGCCCTGGAGAAGAAGCGCCCGCATGTAGATCTGCCCCGCGCTATGATGGCCATCAGGTTCAGCGAGTATTTCTTTGCTACACAGTTCCACCCCGAAGCAGATCCAATAGGCGTTAAGGGCATGTTGCTGCGCGAAGAAAAGAAAGAAGAAGTTATAAACGAACACGGCGAGGCCAAGTACCGCGAAATGCTGGAACGGCTTGATGATCCCGACAAAATAGCCCATACCCAAAACACCATCATCCCCAACTTTTTGGATGCGGCGTTGTTGCGCGTGGAGAAGGTATAAGTTCTTTGGTAAATTGCAGGGGCATTGCTAATTTGTCATTCTGAGCGATAGCAAAGAATCTATTAGCCACAATGCATTGCCTTCACGCTATGAACGCCATGCTTTGTGCGGTAGTTGCTGTGCTGATCAGCTTATAGGGTATATGAGTGAAATAAGTATCTAATGCGACAATATAACTTCTACACCTACATTCTAACCAATTATACCAAGAAGGTGTTATATACCGGCGTCACGAACGACCTGGACAGGAGGTTATATGAACATTACTTCGGTAAAGATCAGGCAGATAGTTTCACCGCTAAATACAAATGCTTTTATTTGGTTTACTACGAAAGGCACCAATATGTGAACTATGCTATCGAGCGCGAAAAGGAGATCAAAGGTTGGGTAAGGGCGAAAAAGATAAAATTGATTGAACAAGAAAATCCTAATTGGACGTTCTTAAATAGCGAGATCATGGAATGGCCGCCGGTATTTACAGGATAAGCGCCTTTTGTCATGCTGTGGTACGAAGCATCTGATAGGCGATTTGCAAGGTGGCGATCACATTGTGGCTAATAGATCCTTCGCTATCGCTCAGGATGACAAAATAAAAATCCTTGTCATGCTGAGGCACGAAGCATCTGATAGCCACAAAGTAAAGCGGTAATGCATAGTCGCTAACAGATCCTTCGCTATCGCTCAGGATGACAAGGGGAGGTTAACAAATAGAGGTTAAAATAAAACAAACCATTATGAACCCATCTATCAGAAGCACCTTCAACCAAAACTTTACCGAAGAGAAATATGCGGAGTTTTTGCTGTCGCTGAACGAGGGGCTGCGAAAACCCATCGAGTTCCGCATTGCCGAAACACCGGTGTTTTTAACCGACGATTTCCGCGATAAGCTGCTGCAGGCCGGTGAAGAAATTATTGCCACCGTGCTGAAGCCGGGCTTTAAAGAACTTACCGAGCGCGCTATCCCCGCAAAATGGCACATCCCGCACGAGAATGATCACCCGCATTTCATCGCTTTAGATTTTGGGGTTTGTAAAGATGAAGCAGGCAACATCGTACCCAAACTGATAGAACTGCAGGGCTTCCCCTCGTTATACGGTTTCCAGGTGCATTTGGCCGAGAACTACCGCCACTCTTTTAACGTGCCCGGCAACCAAACCATTTATTTTAACGGATTGGATAAAGCAGGCTATATCGATCTGTTGAAGAAAACCATCCTTGGCCCCTACCAACCCGATGAAGTGGTACTGATGGATGTGAACGCCCCTCAGCAAAAAACCTCGGTAGATTTTTACATCACCGAAAATTATATCGGCACACCCGTGGTATCGTTAGAGGACCTGATACAGGAAGGTGACCAGCTTTTTTATCTACATGGCGAAGAAAAGAAACGCATCCGCCGCATATACAACCGCTTGATATTTGACGAGATATATAACGACGAGGATATATTCAACCGCGTGGTAGATATCCGCCAGCCGCTTGATGTGGAATGGATAACCCACCCCAACTGGTTCTACCGCATCAGCAAATTCACTATGCCATTTTTAGAGGGCAGCTACGTACCCAAAACGCAGTTTCTGCACGAGGTGAAAAATATCCCCGAAGACCTGCAGAACTACGTACTAAAACCCCTCTTCAGTTTTGCCGGGCAGGGCGTTATCATCGATATAATGGATGGCGACATTGAGCAAATACCCGACCCGCAGAATTGGATATTGCAGGAGAAGGTAACCTACGAGCCGGTACTCGAGTCGCCCGATATGGGCGTGAAGGTAGAGGTGCGCCTGCTATACCTTTGGCCCGATAGCGATGAAAAGCCAACCCTTGCCATAAACCTGGCGCGGCTAAGCAAGGGCAAAATGATAGGCGTGCGTTACAATAAAGATTATGATTGGGTGGGCGGTACAGTAGCCTTTATGCACAAATAAATTAAAGAGCAGAACCATGGCAATAGCAAGGCCCATATTCAGGATATTCGACTACGATAAGGCCATTGAGTTTTATGTGGATTGGCTGGGCTTCAATATCGATTGGGAGCACAAGCCCGAGGGTTCGCCAATTTATATGCAGGTTTCGTTACAGGGCATAGTGCTACACCTTACCGAGCATTATGGCGATTGCACACCGGGAGGGCGTATCCATATCGAAGATTTCAAAGGCTTGCGCGATTACCACAAGTTATTGCACAGCAAAAATTACAAGTACTACAACCCGGGATTAGAGAAAGCAGGGTGGAACCCGGATGTGCTCACGATGGAAGTAGGCGACCCTTTTGGCAACCGCCTTACTTTTAATTCAACGGAAAACTAAGGGCTTAAGGTAAAGAAAGCTAAACTTTATACTTTTTTAATTGTCTGTACGTAATATATATCTATTAATTTTGCAGTCATGAACGTACAGGCAATTATCATTATATTATTATTTGCAGCCGCCGTATTTTACGTGGGGCGTAACCTGTACAAAAGCCTTTTCGCAAAAAAAGGCTGCGGCACTAACTGCAAGTGCGGTGTCGATTTTTCGGCCATTGGCCCCGAAGGTAAAGCAAAATAGTACAGGCGATATTTGCCCAACCATAACCTGATCGTTTCTTTTTTAAATACTCTTCATGTCTAACAAACAGGTATTTCAAGCCGACGACCCCGGCAGGTGGAACCGCTTTAAGTGGATAAGCCGCATATTTTTAATAGTGATCATCTTTGGTGCCGTAGCAGCCGCTATAACCATTACTTCTACCGAATATCCTATCCTCCCCAACCTGGATCCTGTGCCCAAAAAGATATCACAGGAGGATTTGGATGCGCTCAAAAAATCAAAACGCTATAAAGATTTTAAGGTAGAAACCGCCACCATTGAAGAGATAGCCCGCGCACGCCGCCTGCACCAGTTAAAGCACCCCAACAACTCTAAACGTATAAACGCGGCCTTTTATCGGCCTTGGGAGCCACAGGCCTATAACTCGCTGGTGCAGTATATGCACCGGTTAGATATGGTAGTAACCGAGGGTTTCTCGTTCAGCCAAAATGCCGATACGTTGAAGACCACGCTGGATACCGGCCTTATCAACCTCAACAAAAAACTGAAGAAACAGGTACTGGTTACCCTATCCAACTACGATAACGTCAAGGGTGGGTATGATGTAGAAGAGGTGGAGCACATCTTTGCCAACAAAAAACTACGCACGGCTTTTATCGCCAGCATTGTTGAGCGCCTGAAGCATTACAACTTCAACGGTATCAATGTGGATCTGGACGATGTGAAGGACCGTAACAGCAAGCACTTTATCGAATTTCAGAACGAGCTGTATAACACCCTGCACGCCAGCGACCTGCTGGTAACGCAAAACGTTGTCCCCGAGGATGAAGCTTATGACCTGAAGCGCCTCCAGCATTTGAACGATTACATTTTTGTAATGGCCATTGATCAGCATTACGATGGCAGCAACGCCGGCGAGGTGAGTAACCAGCACTGGGCCGAGGAGATATTGGATCTTGTTTGCGAGCAGATACCCAGCGAGAAGATCATTTTCACCATTGCAGGCGGCGGGTTCGATTGGCCCGAGAACAGTATAGGCGTTTCGGCAGGCTACCAGCAGGCCATTAGTACGGCGCAGCAAAAAAAGGCCAAGATCATTTTCGACCCGGTTTCGGCCAACCTGCACTTTAACTATTTGGGTAATGATGGGTTTAACCACATCGTTTACTTTGCCGATGCCGCCACCAATTTCAACATCATCCGCATGGCGGATGATTGGGCTACCGGTGGTGTTGCCCTGTGGCGTTTAGGTGCCGAGGATCCGCGCTTATGGTCGTTCTTCCAAAAGAACCTTTCTATCGATTCGTTGAAAAAAACGGGTATCGATATCCGTCATTTTAATACGGTAGGCCTTAATGATAAGATAAGCTATGCGGGCGAAGGCGGCGAGGTACTGGATCTGATCACCGTGCCCGATACCGGTAAGATAGATGTGAAGATGGACCCCAAAAACTTCACCATCACCAAGCAGGACTATATCAGGCTGCCTACCAAATACGTGATCCGCCGCTACGGCTTAAAGCCGGGCAAAGTAGTACTCACTTTTGACGATGGCCCCGATCCGGAGTTTACCCCGCGTATATTGGATATCCTTAAAAAGGAGAACGTGCCTGCATCCTTCTTCATCGTGGGTTCGATGGCCGAGAAGAATATCCCTATCCTGAAACGTATTTACGATGAAGGTTACGAAATAGGTAACCACACCTTCTTCCACCCGGATATTTCTACCATTAGTTTAGAAAGGGTGAACCTGGAGCTGAACTCTACCCGTAAACTCATCGAATCGGTCACCGGGCGCAGTACCATATTGTTCCGCCCGCCATTTAATGCCGATGCCGAGCCGCAAACCCTGCAGGAGGTTATACCTGTTGCCGAGAGCCGCCGCCAAAGCTATATCACCATAGGCGAATCTATCGACCCATGGGACTGGCAGCCCGGCGTAACCGCTGATAGCATTGTGGCCCGCACCATCCGCCAAAAAGATAACGGATCGATGATATTGCTGCACGATGCCGGTGGCGATACCCGCGAAGAAACCGTAAAGGCACTGCCGCGTATTATCAAATTCTTCAAAAGCCACGGCTACCAGTTCACCACCATTGCCGATGTACTGGATAAAAGTAAAGACGACCTGATGCCGCTACCAACTTCGGACGATAAAACCGTTTGGGGCAGGTTCTATGACGTGGTTATTGTAGGCTTCTTTATCGGTAATAAATTCATTTTCTACCTGTTCCTGTCGGCCATATTCCTGGCCATCGGGCGTATTATTTTGATAGGCATACTGGCCGTAAGGCAGTTCTTTGGCGATAAAAAAGAGCGCGTTGCACCCAACACAGCCCTGCCGCCCGTGAGTATTATTGTACCGGCCTACAACGAGGAAGTTACTGCTACGGCCACCATTGAAAGCTTGCTGAAACTGGAATACCCCGAGCTTGAGATCATATTTGTTGATGACGGGTCTAAGGATAATACCTACGAAGTAGTAAAAGCGGCTTATGCAGACCATCCATTGGTGCGGGTGCATACCAAGCCCAACGGCGGCAAGGCATCTGCCCTCAACTTCGGGATATCTAAATCAAATTACGATTATGTAGTTTGTATAGATGCCGATACCCAATTGCGTAACGATGCCATACAGCAACTAATGGCTTACTTTACCGATGAGGAAATTGGCGCCGTTGCTGGTACCGTGAAGGTGGCCAACGAGATAAATATCATCACCCGCTGGCAATCGATAGAGTATATCACCGCGCAGAATATGGACCGCCGTGCCTTCGACCTCATCAACAGCATCACGGTAGTTCCCGGTGCGATTGGCGCTTTCCGTAAATCGGCCATATTTAAGGCAGGGGGCTTTACTTATGATACTTTGGCGGAGGATTGCGACCTCACCATGCGCATCCTGAAGCAGGGCTACATCGTACGTAACAGCGCCGATGCGGTTGCTTATACCGAAGCCCCTGAAACGCTGAACATGTTGCTGAAACAACGCTTCCGTTGGAGCTTCGGGGTTATCCAAAGCTTTTGGAAAAACAAAGATGCACTGTTCAACAAGAAGTATAAATTCTTCGGGATGGTGGGTATGCCTAATATCCTCATTTTCCAAATATTCCTGCCCCTCTTCTCCCCTCTTGCCGACCTGATGATGATATTCGGCCTGCTGGGCGATAAACCCTGGAAGATACTGACGTATTACATCGTGTTCGTACTGGTAGATTTCATTGTGGCCATCATCGCCTTCCGGATGGAGAAAGAGAATTACAAAAAGCTGGTTTACATTATCCCGCAGCGTTTCATTTGGCGGCAGTTGATGTATTACATCCTGTTCAAGGCCCTCCGCAAAGCCCTCAAAGGCGAGCTAAGCGGCTGGGGTGTACTAAAACGCACCGGAACGGTAACGATAAAGAAGGAAGACCTGAAAGCGGAGGAGGAACAATAAATGTGCAGGTGTGCAGGTAATTTACCTGAACCTTGATTTTTCGTAGGTTAATCATTCTTTATCGGCACTCAAGAGGGCTTCGCCGTTCGTTTGATTAGAGGATTTCTTGACTTGTGCTTTACGAAATAGCTTTTAGAACGTCAGCAGAAGAGCTTCGGGCGAAAGCGGGCAGAACATGGTGGGCATGTGTGGCTGTAAGGGCATAGGAAATGTTTGCTGAAGCGGCGGGCTGAGCGGCGCAGCAAGGGCAAATTTTCCCAGCCCGTGGTTCTGCCCGGTTTGCAGGGGAAAGGCCCGTGCGGCAAAGAAGCCTTTATGCTGAAAGCACTTTTGGTTCTTTTGGTGCTTCAAAAGAACAAGCCCCCCGCGGCGAATGAGCGGATGGTGTTTGTGCTTGATAATAGAGCTTTTAAAGAACCGAAACTCCTCTTAACTCACCCGCACATCTGAAATCCGCATATCTAAGAAGCGCGCGCTATCAAACAAACCGCATAAGCCACAACCCCCTCTTCCCGGCCTATAAACCCAAGCTGCTCGTTGGTGGTAGCTTTTATAGAAATATCCTCCACATCAATACCTGCGGCTTCGGCAATATTGGCTTGCATGGCGGGGATGTGCGGGTTTATTTTAGGTGCTTCGAGGCATACCATGGCATCAATGTTGCCTATCTTCCAGTTCTTTTCGGCAAGCAGGGCAACAACGTGCTGTAACAGTATCAGGCTGCTGATGCCTTTCCAGCGGTCGTCTTTGTTGGAGAAATGATAACCAATATCGCGCAGGTTGGCCGCGCCTAAAAGGGCATCGCAAATGGCGTGCAGCATTACGTCGGCATCCGAGTGGCCGTAGGCGCCGCTGGTATGTTCCAGTTTTACGCCGCCTAATACAAAAGGGTGATCTTGTTTTAGCTGATGTACATCAAAGCCAAAACCTACTTTAATTTTAGCCATTACTATTTATTGCCGCCAAAACTGGCCGAGAGGGTGAAACGTAAGGTATTAGCCAAAGGGCTGTTTTGCTGGCTGGCTGCCAGGTACGAAAAATCAAACGCAAACACCTGGTACTTCAGCCCAACGCCAAAGGTGGCGTATTTGCGGTTACCTTTGTTGGGGTTTTCGTAAAAGTAACCCGCGCGCAGGGCTATCAGGTTGTTATACCAATACTCAACACCCGGCGAAAATGATATCTCTTTCAGCTCCTCGCTAAAACCTCCCGGCGCATCGCCAAACGATTGAAACAAGCCCGCAGGTACCGATACATCATCGTTTTTACCCGATACGATATTTCCGTCGGTATCGCGAATAGGCGGTGTAGGCACCAGCAGTTTATTAATATCAAATGCTACGGTAAGCTTATTAGCATCATCAAAATGCCAGGTATTGGCTACGCCGAGTTTAAGGTTGGTGGGCAAAAAGTATTTGGTGCCACCCTCGCTGTAGGCAATTTTCGACCCTATATTGGAGATATGCGCGCCAAAAGCAAACACAGAGCTATCGCCATAAGGCTTGTTGTAATATAACGAAACACCCGCCGCAATGGCATTACCCGCCTTGTTTTGCGAGGTATTACCGCCGGCCACGAAAGCCCCGTTAGAAAAATTGGAGTAGATATACCGCATGGTTAGCCCCAGCGAAAGGTTCTCGCCAAATTTACGGGCAAACGATGCATCAAGCGCCAGTTCGTTGGGCTTGTAGGTACCCTGGTCGTTTTGGTTATCGTCTATCAGTTGAATACTACCCAGGTTAAAATACCTTAACGATGCACCGAATGTATTGCGGTCATCAAGTTTATGGGCATAGCTTAGGTAGGCAAGGCTCACATCGGGCACCAAATGGCGCAGCCAGGGGCTGTACGATAATGATAGGTGGTCGCCATTATCTAAAAAAGCCAGTTTGGCGGGGTTCCAGTAGTTTGCATTAACATCGGGCGTAATGGCAACACCTGCATCGGCCATTGCACCCGAACGCGAATCGGGCGTAATATTCAGGAAAGGTACCGCTGTTGATATGGCATTGGCACCGCTACCGTTGGTGTTGGTTTGCGCTGTGGCAACCGCCGGTATGGCCAATAAAATATAGAGGGCAAATTTTTTAGTATAGCTATACTTCATTGCGTGCAATTTAGTTTTAATATTTAAAATAATAAAACACTGCTGTCGTTTAAGTTTTCGAGGATAAAACCTATATTCCAGCAAATTATTGTAACTCAACAAATAAATAATCCGTTTAAAAGAAAGACAACGGTCCTTTTTTTAAATTGGTAGCTTTAAGGCCGTTTTATTATTGAATTTTATTAAATTTACCTCCAAATAGATATTTTGTACAGTATGAAATCAATTTTTACTAATACTGCTTTAGTGTTGTTGGGTTTTGGCACCTTGCTAAGCAGCTGTAGTAAACCTCAGCAATCACAAAAAACGGGCATGACCTACAATACCCGTAATAATGGTGGTTACCTGCGCTTTAAGCAAACGCACCCTACCCCCGGCCCCGGTTTGGTGCCAATTGAGGGTGGTACCTTCGTATTGGGCGGCAGTGCCGACCAGGACGTAACTTACGATTACAACAACGTACGCCGCAGGGTTACCGTTCCGTCTTTCTATATGGACGAAACCGAGGTGAGCAACCAGGACTGGCTCGATTACCTGCACTGGATAAATATTACCTTCCCTAACGATGGCGAATTATATTACAATGCCCTGCCCGATACCCTGGTATGGCGTAAACCATTGTCGTACAACGAGCCTTATGTAGAAAACTACATGCGCCACCCTGCTTTCCAAGATTACCCTGTAGTAGGTGTTAGCTGGGACCAGGCACAGGATTACTGCGTATGGCGTACCGACCGTACCAACGAAAACATCCTGCGCGAGAATAACTACATGATGACCTGGAAAGATGCAGCAGGTGGTAAAAAAGGCAAAGCCGGTGCCGGCGGCGGCGCGCAAGGTGGCTTAAAAGAACCTTTTAATACTGATATATACCTGAACGGCCAGATACGCGGTGCAGGTGTAGATGGTAAAAACATGCCGCGCGACCAAAACCCAAATGCTACAGGTACAGGCAAAAATGCACCGCGCAGGCCTGTGCGTATAGAAGACGGTATTTTGAAACAAGGCTACCGCTTGCCATCTGAAGCTGAGTGGGAATATGCTGCTTTAGCATTGGCCGGCAACACCGAGTTTGAAAACATTAACGATGGTAAAGTATACCCATGGAATGGTTTAGGCGTACGTTCACCTGGCCGTAAAACCCGTGGTTTAATATTAGCCAACTTTAAGCGCGGCTCGGGCGATAATGCCGGTGTGGGCGGCGGCTTGAACGATAAGGCCGATATTACTGCACCTGTGCGCTCTTACGAGCCAAACGATTTTGGTTTATACAACATGGCAGGTAACGTAAACGAGTGGGTTGCCGATACCTATCGCCAAACTTCGTTTGAAGAGGTGGAAGACTTTAACCCTTTCCGTGGTAATCAGTTCACCAACAAACGCCTTGCCGACCCAACCAAGGGCCTTTACGCAAAAGATAAGTATGGCCGCCCTATTAAGGATCCGTCACGCTCTAACAAGAAACAAAAATACAGCGAGATGATAGCCCAGCAGCAAGGCCTAAACAACGGCACTGCTCCTAATGGTACACCAAACGCTGCACCTGCAAACGGCGCTGCACAACCCGGTACCGGTGGCACTGTGCCACCAACCACGCCTGACGCTATTAAATACAGCGGTAAAGCTTACAACCCCGATTTCCGTGGCGAAAATGATGCTGTGAATACCGTATTATACGGTAGCACCACATTGGTAAACGACCATAGCAAAATTTACAAAGGCGGCAGCTGGAACGACCTTGCATATTGGATGAACCCTGCAACCCGCCGCTTTATGGACGAAGACGAAGCCAGCGCCGAAGTAGGCTTCCGTTGCGCCATGACCATGGTTGGTGCCCCGGAGATTCACCCCGAAGGCAAACCACACCTACCGGTTAAAAAAGCAAAACCATATAAGGCCAGATAAGCCACAATTGGTATAGAAATATGAAAGCCGCTTCCTGATAGGAAGCGGCTTTTTTTTTACAGACTTAATAAAATCTGTTTCTATTTTGTATAGAAGATTCTAAACATTAAGTTTGATTAATTACCGCCGCCTTATGTCACAAACATCCGAAGAACTCGTATCGATAGTACAAAGTATGATAAAGGAAAATCAGTTTTCTGAAATTACCACCTTGTTGACTGACGAATTATTGAGTGAATATAAAAATGCAGAGTTATATTCTTTTAAAGCGCGTTCCTATTTAAAACAACAAAATTTTGAATCCGGCCTTTTTTATGCAGAATAAGCAATTGAATTAGATAACACTCTTGATCTTGGATATAGCACAAGAGGGAGTGCACGGCTTCTTAATAACCAGTATGAATTAGCCCTTTCAGATTTTAATACTGCTATTGAACTCAATCCAAATAATCCAACAAACTATTTCGGGCGTGCTTTAGCATTGGTAAGAACTAATAAATTCGATGCAGCGCTAAACGATTTCAACAAATCAATATCGTTAGATAACAGCTCTGCTGCTTTATTTTATAATCGCGGTACTTTTTGGCTCAATCAAAAAGAGTACATTCAAGCTATCAAGGATTTCGATAATGCAATCAAATTAGACTCTTTTTATGTAAAAGCATACAGTAATCGAGGAATGTCTTTCGCCAATCTAAAAAGGTATGAAGAGGCCTTGGCTGACTATAACACAATCATCAAATTAGACGAAGGAAATGCCCGTGCTTATAGTAATAGAGGAATAACGTTGACCAAAGTTGGTGATTTTGAAAATGCGATTCAAGATTTTAACAAAGCAATCAGCATTGACTCAAATTATAGAAAGGCGTTTTTTAATCGGGCAATTGTACACAGGAAACTGGAAAACTACACACAAGCATTGCAGGACTATGAAAGCTATTTAAAATTACTGCCAGATGATGATAACTATAAGCGCAAAATCGCCATTGCGGAAAGCGAAGAGCTATCTGAAATTATTGCAAATAGGTGGTTGGACGAGATAAACAAATTAGTTCAAAAAATCAAAGAACTACTACTTTTTGATAAGCCATGTGTTACTCATTACACAAGTTTATCGGCGGCAAAATCTATGATATTGGATAATAGTTTATTTCGGCTCTCAGAGGGAGCCTATTTGAATGACACCTCAGAGGGTAGGGAACTGTTCCACTACTTATCTTTTACAACAACCAAACAAAAGGAAGAATCCATCGAGGATTACTTTGTTGAGAGACCTTTCATCGGGAGTTTTGTCGCGGATAACAAAAATGATGATTTGACCCTTTGGAGGATGTACGGGAAAGAGGCTAATATTGAAGCGCGAGGATGCGCTTTAACAATTTTTAAAGATCAATTTATTGCCAATCTTGAATCTAAGCTTAATCCATTGATTGAGTTAGAAGCGATGCCTCAAATGGAAGGGAAATTTACTTTTTATAGAGTAGCTTATAAAAACGACCAAGAGTTCTTTATACCTGAAGCCCCGCGGACTAAAAATAGGAAGCTTAATAGACTACTTAAAAAATTAAAAGAGCAACTTGAGGTTCTCAATGAAGCTCAAAAAAATACAGTTAAAGTGATACTGAACGATATAGCCTACCTATTCAAAAGTGTGGAGTATCAATACGAGCAAGAAGTGAGACTGGTCGTTCAGGGAGTTGGTTTCAAAAAAATAATTCAAAAAGCAACAAACCCTCCAAGAGTTTATATCAAATTAATTAATATCATTCCTATACTACAAAAAATAACATTAGGACCTAAAGTCGAAAGAGCCGATGAGTGGGCGGCCGCTTTTAATTATCATATAAAGAAAAGAAAGGAGAAGAAGTATACACATTTAGAGAGAGAGAAGCCCGTTGAGATAATTATATCTCATCTACCATTTAAGTAAAAGTATACTGTGAAATGCGCCGCTTCTATCAGCGGTGCGGAATGAAGTCCCGATAACTATCGGGATGCAACGGATAGCCCACCCGCTTCTACCAGCAGGAACGCCCACATTTTATAACTTCCTCCCTCCTCTCATCATCTGCACACCTGCACATCTGAAATCTGCACATCTTCCTAACTTGTTAATATTCACCAAATTGTTAACAAATAAATTATGCATACATAACGTTTATCCAATAGTTAATCGCTTATTTTTATAGACCGTAAAAAGGTCAGTGCTAAAAATCAATCAAAAATTAATTTTATGGCCTGGAGAAAATTTAGCGGAGAGATTATTCAAACCCCCATTATGGAGGAAGTGG
The DNA here is from genome assembly GCF_002013915.1 of Mucilaginibacter pedocola. GTDB lineage: Bacteria > Bacteroidota > Bacteroidia > Sphingobacteriales > Sphingobacteriaceae > Mucilaginibacter > Mucilaginibacter pedocola. Next base: position 241,829 of record NZ_MBTF01000023.1, on the reverse strand, counting down.
AACACGCCATTGAGCGCGAAACTGCCCTGGGGAACAAATTGAAAGTGTGTATTGGGACGGATTCGCAGGTGAAGGGGGCGATAACCGATTTTGCTACGGTTATTGTTTTTATCCGCGAAGCACGCGGCGCGTTCATGTTTATCCACCAGGAGCGCACTACCCAAAAAATGAGCATTAAGGAACGTATGCTCAACGAGGTGCAAAAATCTATTGACATTGCCTACAAACTTTGCGACCTGCTCGACCTGTACGACGTAGAGCTTGAGGTGCACGCCGACATTAACACCAACCCAATGTTTAAAAGCAACCAGGCCCTGCACGAGGCTATGGGCTACATCCTGAGCATGGGCTTCGTGTTCAAGGCCAAGCCCGAGGCTTTTGCAAGCTCGTGCTGCGCTAATAAGATGGTGCAGTAGCGGTTAGTGACTGGAGAGTGGTTGATTAGAGGATAGTTGTTGTAGCCTTAAATCGTTCATGCCGATTTTTTTTCGGCACCCCACACGGCAGGTAGCGTTTGTGTATCACCGCCCTGCATGAGGTTTGTATAAGGGGCCTGAAATAGATTTGACAACTTTTAAAAAGTTGTCAAATCTTACCCGATTTTTATAATTCCTTACAGTTCCGCCTTAACCACCATGTAAGGCGATAAGGCTTTGCTTTCTATCGGCACCACTTTGGTGAACACCTTCCCGGCAAGCCAAATGGTTTTCATCATTAGTTTGGCAAAGGCGGTTTGTTCCGATTTATTTTCCAGCCAAACCGAAAATTTGCCGTGGTAGTAAGCCTCTACATTTTTTAGCCCCAGGGCTTCGCAGCTGTTTTTCAGCAGGGCGAGGTCCATGCTGTTGATGTTGTGTTTGTCGTAATTCTCTTTGTCGAACTTGCGCTGTACCCAGCCGTTCACGCTTTTAAAGTTAGGCAGGGTGATAAACAGCGTACCGCCGGGTTTCAAAAACTTCAGGTGCTCGCCAATGATAAACTTGGTATCGTTAAAGTGCTCTATCAACCCAAAGGAAAGCACCATATCGTATTTCTCTTCGGGCACGTAAGTGAACAGGTCGGCTTCTATGATGCCTATATCGCCTTCTTTCAGGTCGTTCACTTCCAGCAATTGGTTCACTAAGCCCTGGTGGATAAAGTAATCGAGCAGGGTAGTTTTTAGGCCTTTGTATTTTTTGAGGTAAATGGCATAATACCCGGGGAAACCGCCCAGTTCGATGGCGGTTTTGGCATTCTTTTCGGCAATTACCTTGCCCAATATATCGCCAAAAACGTAATTGGGTTTCAGTTTAAATATAAGCCCTATGCGCGATTCCCAGAAGGCTTTCCAAAAGGCCCTGTCGGTTAAATTATTGTCCATTAATATCCTTTGTTAGGTTGGCTGCTTCTGCCTTTTTCTCCAGCACCCGCGCCGGGTTGCCCACTGCTGTGCTATTGGGCGGTATACTTTTTACCACTACGGCGCCGGCGCCTATTACTACGTTATCGCCAATGGTAATATCGCCAATGATGCATACGTTAGCGCCAATATCTACATTGTTGCCAATTTGCGGGCAGCGGCTGTGTGTGCCGTCCGCCAGTTTTTTGTGGCCAATGGTTACGCCGTTGCGCAGTACGCAGTTTTCGCCAATGATGGTACCGTAATTTACTACAAGCCCCTGCCCGTGGTAAAACACCAGGTTTTTACCCGCACGCAGTTTACGCGGAAGCTCTATCCCCAGGCTCCATTCCACGAAAAAACGGTAGAACATAAGGTAGGGGAAAAAGATAACTTTGAGCAGCATGTAGCGGTTGATGGCATTCACCAGCCTGAACATGAAAAGTACCAGTTGCGCTTTAAAATTACCCCGGTTGGCCCGCCGGTCCTGGAATAAATAAGCGAAAAAGTTCATGCCTGCGGGTAAATTTTATTTTTAAGTGTACTGCTGCTGAAGATGAAGCCTTCAAAAGTAAAGTTTTTTAATTTTAGTATCAGTATACTTGCCCCGATAATTGAACGTGAATGAAAGTTGCCTTAATAAATACAGCTGATGCGGGCGGCGGCGCTGCCGAGGCCTGTATGCGTTTGTTAAAGGCGCTGCAACAGCAACAGGTTGATGCTACTTTAGTGGTTCAGCACAAAAAGCGGGATAATGAAGCCGTGTACTCCATCGAAAAAAACGCGATAGATAAAGCTCACGCCAACTTCAACTTTTTTTACGAACGCCTGCCCTTTATTGCGCTTCAAGCACGCGACCGTAGTGTTAGGTTCGCTTTTTCTACCGCGAATGCCGGTACCGATATCAGCAACGAGCCGGTAATACAGCAGGCAGATATCCTGCACATCCACTGGACCAACTCGGGCTTTCTATCTATAAAAGATTTGTCGAAACTCGTTGCCCTGGGCAAACCCATTGTTTGGACACTGCACGATATGTGGGTGTTTACCGGCGGCTGCCACTACGCTGGTGCCTGCAACCATTTCATGAACCAGTGCGGCAACTGCTACTTTTTGCGCAACCCTGCGGATAATGATATATCGCACAGCGGATGGCTGCGCAAAAAACAAATGCCGGTTAATGCCCCTAACATCAGCTACGTAACCTGCAGCAACTGGCTGGGCGAGGTTGCCAAACAAAGCTGCCTCCTCAAAAACGCCAGCATACAGGCCATCCCCAATCCTATAGATACCGAACTGTTTTCGCCAAAGGATAAAGCAGCGGCGAGGACCAAGCGTGGCATCGATATAAATAAAAAGGTAATCCTTTTTGGCGCGGCCAACATTGCCGACAGGCGCAAGGGGCTAAGCTATTTGGTGGACGCTTTGCAACATCTCAAAAGTAATTCGCCGTTTGCGGGCGATATAGAGATGGTGATATTCGGAAAAAACAAACGTTTTGATACCACTACCCTGCCCTTCCCGGTTCATCAGCTGAATATCATAACCTCGCCCGAAGAAATGGCGGAGGTTTATAGCCTGGCGGATGTTTTTGTGCTGCCATCGGTAGAAGATAACCTGCCCAATACCGTAATGGAAGCCATGGCATGCGGAACGCCCGTGGTAGCCTTTGATACCGGCGGTATACCCGATATGATAGAGCACCAAGTTAACGGCTACCTGGCTACTTTTAAATCGGCAGAGAGTTTAGCAGCAGGCGTAGACTATGTGCTTGGCGAGAACGGCGCCTTATCTATCCCCGCGAGGGAAAAAGTACTGCGCGATTTTAATAACCAAAAAGTTGCCGGGCAATACATCGGCCTTTATACTTCGTTACTGAAAGGAGCAACGGTATGAAGCCCACCCTTTCGGTAATTACGGTAGTATATAACAATCTTGCGGATATAGGGCGCACCATGCTATCGGTGCTTAACCAAACTTATCCGCATATCGAATACATTGTTATTGACGGCGCATCAACCGATGGCACGCTTGATATCATCAACACCTACAAAAACCGCATTACCAAATTTATCAGCGAGCCTGATAAAGGTATTTACGATGCCATGAATAAAGGGCTGGCGCTGGCAACGGGCGAGTACGTTATCTTCATGAATTCGGGCGATGAATTTTACGCCGCCGATACCGTAGAGAAAGTTTTTGCGACTGCGGATGATGCCGACATTTATTACGGCGAAACCGAAATGGTGAACGCCCGTCGTGAAAGCCTTGGCCAGCGCCGACACAAAGCGCCCGTAAAATTCAGCTGGCGTGGCTTTAAATACGGCATGAGCATAAGCCACCAGGCCATCTACATCCGCAGAACACTTGCTGAACCTTACGACCCGGCCTACCAGCTGAGTGCCGACATAGACTGGATAATCCGCGCAGCGAAAAAGGCAAAAAAAATTGTGAAGGTGGATGGATATGTGGCCAAGTACCTGGTGGGTGGCATGTCTAAAGCTAAACACCGCCAAAGTTTAGAAGAACGCTTTGCCATTATGCGAAAGCATTACGGATTGGTGCCAACAGTTTTTAACCATTTTATTATCGCCTTTAACCTGGGCACTTACTGGCTTCGGCACAAACGCACTAACGATTAAAGCTCGTCGTTATAAAAATCTATACACCCTGTCCTATCCCCTCGCGCAGGCAAAAACCGCGCATCTTCTGCGGTTAATTTTATTTTTAAATTTATTTTCCCACTAACACAGGAAACAACAAATCAATAATTATAATTTATTTAATTAGTAATTAATTATTGGCATGGTGGTTGCAATTACCTTATCAAACAAAAACAAATACCATGGAAACCACCATTGAAAGATCAACAGAAGTATTGAACGATTTAATAGAAATTAATAACGACCGTGTAGACGGTTTCACCCGTGCCTCTAAAGACTTAGGCGAAGGCGATGCCGACCTGAAAGCCGTTTTTGACAAATTTGCAAGCGATAGCCGCCGCAACGTACAGGAGCTGAGCCGCGCAGTTGGCCAGGCAGGCGGCGAGCTGGAAACCGGCAACTCGGTATCGGGCACTTTACACCGCGCATGGCTGGATGTTAAAGCCACCTTTAGCGGGCACGACCGTAAGGCCATCCTTTCGGAATGCGAACGTGGCGAAGATGCTATCAAGAAAGCTTATCGCGATGCCTTATCAGGAGATAACGGCCTGTCTCCGGATCAAGTTTCATTGATAGTTAACCAACAGCAAGCCATTAACCAGGGCCACGACCGTATCAAAGCCCTGCGCGATGCGCAAGTGTAAGCACCCAATTCACTCGTTAATTAAAACGCCGCTCCGGACAACCCGGAGCGGCGTTTTTTATTCCCGTAACGGATATGTAATTATAAAACCAAATGCTTGAATTTATCGCTATATTTGTAATCATTATAAATAGCATTGCCACATTAATTTCTATACTGTGATCATACTCATTTTCTTTCTCGGCCACTGGTTTTTATCGTTGTTCTTTCAAACGTTTTTCCTGCACAGGTACGCCTCGCATAAGATGTTTACAACGAATAAATTCTTCGAGCGTGTATTTTATATGATGACCTATCTTTTCCAGGGTTCATCCTTTTTAAACCCGCGTGCGTATGCCATTATGCACCGCGAGCACCACGCTTACAGCGATACCGAAAAGGACCCGCACTCGCCGCACTTTTTTACCGATGTTTTCCAGATGAGCTGGTACACCGCAAAAAGCTACAAAATGCACGAGAGGCGCTTAAAAGAACCCGAGGAACGCTTTAAAGGCAACTACCCCGAGTGGAGGTTTTTAGATTACATCGGTTCGTCGATGATTTCGCGCCTGATATTTGGCGGCCTGTATGTGGCATTTTACGTTGCCTTTGCCGAATACTGGTGGATGTTTTTATTGCTGCCTATCCACTTTTTAATGGGCCCTATCCACGGTGCTATTGTTAACTGGTGCGGCCACAAATACGGTTATGCCAACTTCGATAACAACGATAAATCAAAAAATACAACCCCTTTCGATTTTCTGATGTTGGGCGAATTATTCCAAAACAACCACCACAAACGCCCGAACAGCGCAAACTTTGGTGCCAAATGGTTCGAGATAGACCCGGTTTATCCCGTAATGAAACTGATGCACTGGATGCGCATTATTAAGCTAAGGAAAGCATATTCGTAAGCGGAGGAGTCAAGATTCAAGAAAGGCGGAATATCCAAAAGGTATTTCGTCTTTTTATTTTAAAGAGTTTTGGGGCTTTGTCTTGGTTCTTGATTCTTGCTGTCTTTTATCTTTAAAGGGCTATATTTGCCTCCATGAAAGTATCGGTATTAGCAGAGAATTTGAGCGGCTCGGAGATCATCAAGATAGCCGGCGAAATAAACGAGTTAAAAAAACAAGGGCAGAACATTGCCAACCTCACCATTGGCGATTTCGACTCGAATATTTATCCTATCCCTGCCGAACTGAAGGAGGGCATTATTGAGGCCTACAAACATAACCAAACCAACTACCCGCCTGCGGATGGTATGCTGAGCCTGCGCGAAAGCGTTTCGGGCTTCCTGAAAAGCCGTTTGGGTTTGGAGTATGCCGCTAACCAAATATTGATATCAGGTGGTTCGCGCCCACTGATATACTCTACTTACCTTGCCCTGGTTGATCCGGGCGACTGGGTGGTTTTCCCGGCACCATCGTGGAACAACAACCACTACTGCGACCTTACCGGTGCCGAAAAACTGATCGTACCCACCCGTGCCGAAAACAACTTTATGCCAACGGCAGATGAATTGCGCCCGCATGTAAAAGGTGCAACATTACTGGCGCTGTGCTCGCCCTTGAATCCGACCGGCACCATGTTCAGCAAAAAGGACCTGGAGGAAATTTGCGACCTGGTGATAGAAGAAAACAAAAGCCGCGCGGAAGGCCAAAAACCATTGTACCTGCTGTACGACCAAATATACTCGCAACTTACCTTCGGCGAATACAAACACTACGACCCGGTAACCCTACGCCCCGAACTGAAACCTTACACCATTTTTGTTGATGGTGGTTCTAAATGCTTCGCTGCAACAGGCGTACGCGTAGGCTGGGGCTTTGGACCGACCGAGGTGATCAACCACATGAAAGCCATAGTTGGCCACATGGGGGCATGGTCGCCAAAGGCAGAGCAGGTGGCCATGGCCGAATACCTGAAGAATGAAGCCGTTGTTGACACTTTCCTTGATACCCTGAAAGCCAACGTACAAGCAAGTCTGAATACCCTTCACGAAGGTTTCCAGGCCTTGAAGGCTGAAGGCTTCGCCGTTGATTCTATTGAGCCTATGGGCGCTATTTACTTAACCGTTAAAGTCGATTACATTGGCAGAACCACACCCGATGGCAAAGTATTGGCTAACTCGGCAGACGTGAACTTTTACCTGATAAAAGAAGCCGGCGTAGCGCTGGTGCCGTTCTCAGCATTCGGTACAGATGAAAGCTCGGCGTGGTTCCGTGTATCGGTAGGAGCAAGCACCTTGCAGGATATGAAGGATCTGTTGCCAAGGGTGAAAGCTGCACTGGCGAAATTAGTGTAAGCAATCTCTATATTTCCCAATTTGTCATTGCGAGGAGGAACGACGAAGCAATCTTATAGGACAGGTACCGAATTCTGCATGGAGGACTGTCCTATGAGATTGCCACGCCACCCCTTCTCACCAACCCTCCCGCTGCGGCTCGCAATGACATAGTTTTATAATAACTGCAAACTGCGCACCGCAAACTGCAAACTCTCCCACCGTTAACTGCAAACTGAATTAGCTTAAAACAAATAAAAAGCGTCAATTTGCAATATGCAGTTAGGAACGCTCTTTTTAATACCCGTACCCCTTGCCGATGAAGTGGCGGCGAAGTCTTTTACGCCCTATTTGGTGGATACCATTAACTCGGTAAAGGAATATATAGTAGAGAACAGCAAAACCGCCCGCCGCTTTTTAAAAGAAGCCGGGCTGAAAACGCCGCAAAGCGAATTGATAGTACACGATTATGGTAAGCATAATCGCGATAGCGGATTGGGCGAATTTTTCACGGGCTTAATGGCCGGTAACGATGTTGGCCTGATGAGCGAAGCCGGCTGTCCCGGCATTGCCGACCCGGGTGCCGATATAGTTGCTGAAGCTCATCGTAAAGGCATAAAGGTAGTACCATTGGTTGGGCCAAGCTCTATACTGCTGGCGCTGATGGCATCGGGCTTTAACGGGCAAAGCTTTACCTTCCATGGTTATATCCCCATTGATAAAGTGGAGCGCGCCAAAAAGATAAAGGACATGGAAAGCCTCGCCGAGAAGAATAAGCAAACGCAGTTGTTTATCGAAACACCTTTCCGTAATGATAGTATGCTGGATGATGTGCTGAAAACCTGCAAGCCCCAAACCCGGCTGTGTATAGCCTGCGATATTACCGCCGCTACCGAGTTCATCAAAACCCTTACCATAGCCGACTGGAAAAAACAAGTGCCCGACCTGCGCAAACGCCCGGCCATCTTCTTATTATTCCATGCCTGATAATTTATGCTAAGCCCTCCTACCCATTGCAGCGTACTTATTGTAGGTGCAGGCCCATCGGGTTTAATGATGGCCGCGCAACTGCTGCGTTATGGGTTGGTACCGGTTATTATAGATACCAAACAAGGGCCAACCAGTCAATCGAAAGCATTGGCGGTACAGGCGCGCTCGCTGGAAATATACAGGCAAATGGGGGTGATAGACCGGGTGCTTAGCGGCGGCAAACAAGCTTCGGGCGTAAGTTTTAACAAGGATGGACAAGCGATAGCATCACTGCCCATGAATGCTATTGAAGATGCCGGTACGATGTTCCCCTACATACTGCTTTATCAGCAAAGCAAAAACGAGCGGCTGCTGCTGGATGAGTTAACTACAGGTTGCTGCCCCGTTTACTGGCAAACATCGCTGCAATCGCTAAAACAAACTGCCACCGGCTACGAAGCTCAACTACAGAGCGGAGAGGCAACCTTTGCTATCACCTGCGACTACATAGTAGGTGCCGATGGCGCGCATAGCATCGTACGCAAACAATTGGGCATACCTTTTAGCGGCGATACCTACGCACATAAATTTTATTTGGCGGATGTGAAGATCGATAAGGTTTTCAACGGCGATAACGTTCAGCTGTTTATGTCGAAGACAGATTTCGCGGGTTTCTTCCCCATGCCCGAAGAAGACTGTTACCGCGTAGTAGCCAGCATACCCGACGAACTTGCGGACCACGATACTTTGGAACTGGATGCAGTTTTGCCGCATTTAAGGCAGCTCACGGGTAAAGCTATCGAGGTGCAGGAAAACCACTGGTTCACCCAGTACAAACTGCACCACCGTATGGCCGATAAATTTGCCGATGGGCGAAGTTTTTTGATAGGCGATGCCGCGCATATCCATTCCCCTGTTGGCGGGCAGGGGATGAACACGGGGCTGCAGGATGCCTACAATCTTGCCTGGAAACTGGCAGGCGTAGTGAACGGGCAATTCACCCCGGCAATATTAACCACCTATGCCGAGGAGCGCATGCCCGTTGCCAAAATGCTGCTCAACACTACCGACCGTATCTTCAACATCATTACCTCGCGCAGCATATTTGGCAGTATGCTAAAGCAATATATAATGCCCGCAGCATTAAAGTTTATGTGGAAGCGCGAAAAGGTGCGCACCGAATTTTTCAAACGGGTATCCCAAACGGGTATCAGCTATCGCGATAGCAAGCTAAGCCGCAACTTAGGGCACCAGGGAAATATCAGGGCAGGCGACAGGCTCCCCTATCTCGAAATATTCGACGAGAAAAAGAAAGAAAAAACCGACCTCCACGCCTGGTGCAACAAGCCAGGCTTCACGCTTATCACCATGGGTGAGATAAAAGAGAACTATCTTTTCAGCCTGGCCAAATGGCTAACCCAGCAATACAACTCGGGTATCAACTTCTTCCACCTGCCATCGTCGTCAAGCAATCAACATATCTTCGATGCCTTCCAAGTACGCCCAGGGCATCGCAAAGCCATTATCGTTCGCCCGGATATGCACATCGGCTATTTGAATGATATGGTGGATATGGAGATGATGGATGCTTATTTAAGGGATGTGGTGGGTTTTAAGGGGTAAAGAACACAAAAAACGATGTCATTTCGATGAGCATGCGCGGAGGAAAAGAGCGGGTGGGCGAAGAGAAATCTTCGACACATTGCTATGCGTTCATGCAAAGCGGAACTGCAAGTCGGTTATATCAACGAGTAAATGCGTGGCGGTAATACTTAACGTTCAAGATTTCTCCTCACACCCCGCTCTTTCCCAGCCCTCTGTTCGTCGAAATGACATGGAGGGTAAAAGATTTGACAACTTTTTGAAAGTTGTCAAATCTAACGCGGATCCTATAGTCACAAATAAGCCCCAGCTCTTTTGCACAAGAGCCGGGGCCGGGGAATATAGATATGTATATGAGGACGAATTAACGGATGGCTTTTGCTGCAACAAAAGTTCCCGAACTGTCGAATACTACCACATATTTGGTCGTATTCACCGTTATGAACACCACGTAGCTTTGTACCACACCTGCTTTACTTACCGAGAAGGCTTTGTTGAAAACATAACCCGCATAGGTGGTGGTTAAGTACGTGGTAGCTGTTGCAGGCAAACCGGCCTCGGTAACCGATGCTACTTTGCCGCGGTGGTTATCTATTTGTACACGTTTAACCAAACTGCCTGCTTTGGTAATAGCGGTGCTATACAAGCCATTATTTTTACTGATGAGCACGTAAGTACTATCGTGCGCAATAAAGGCATGCAGCAGGGTATCGGCGGCGTAGTTGGTAGCAAAATAGCTACTAACAGCCGTTGGTAAGGCCGATAGGGCAATGGTATCGCGCGGGTGGCCGTTACGGTCGCCAAAGGGGCCACCTTCGTGGAAACGGCGGCCGTGCCTCAGGTCGTCACCAATGCGTTGCTCCAATACTTTTACAAAAGTGCCGTCAGCGGTAAATTTCAAGCCGACCGGGCTACCATTGAATTGTATGGCCACAATATAACTGGTCAGCGTGCCGGTGCTATCTTTAACGGCAAATGCCTTTTTAAAGGTATAGCCTGAGTAATTAGTGGTTAAATAAGTACCAATAGCGGCAGGCAACGCGCTAAATGCTACGGTATCTTTTTTGTCGCGTTTACCCATGCAGCCCACCAGGTACAGGCTATCTGTTGTGCCCGATGTACTTACCGTTGAAATAGCAATAGAGCCTGTGTTGGCCACCGCTGTAGCCAGGGCGCTGCTTGCCGCAGTGGTGGTACTATCGGTTTTGTTGCTTGTGGCATCTTTACTGCACGACGAAAACACACCAATGCCGCCCAGCAGCATTAAACTGTAATAGATAAATTTCCTTTTCATGATTCGTTAGTTTAATTGATTTCTATATATTCTGAGATTATTTTGGCGGTATCAGGAGGCCATCAGGTAGTCCATTCGCGAAGCGAATAGGCTAATATCCAGCGGCTTTACAAACAGCGCATCGCACTTGTAGGCTTCGGCGCGTATCTTCTTGGTTTTGTAAGTAGTTACCACAATAATGGGCACACCGGTTAGTTCGCTATCCTGTTTAAAGTCCTGGCAAATTTCTTCGCACTCGTCGTTCAGCAGTTTGTAGTCTAAAATAACCAGGTCGGGTTTAAGCGATTTGGCGCTGTCGTAAATAGCGTTGGGGTCGTAAGTAACGTGTACATCAAAATTGCCCAGGTGCATCAGGTCGTCTACTACAGATAGTATGCGGTTATCTTTATCAAGCACCAAAATGTGTTTTTTATTGTGTGTGGCGTTCATGGTAATTTTGTTTTGTTGAATCTAAGGTGCAGGTTTGCAGGCAGCAGCGCAGTGATGTATCGTTTAATGGCGGGAATGTGTCGGTAAACCTGACCGCTGATTTTAATGATGACGTTGATTCCGCTGATTGTCTGAACCATGATTCGCTTGATTAAAGGATTCTCTGATGCGCACGAAATGCGAACTGCCCTATGCAAACCGCCAACTGAGAACTGCTAACCGCCCACCGCAAACTGTCAACTGCATACTACCAACCGCCCACCGCCAACTACCTCACCACCAACACCCAACCGCTCAGCACGTTGCCGTTCTTCAGGTCTATTTTGTAGTAGTAGGTTCCTGCCGGTAGTTGCTGGCCGTTGCTGTTGCCGTCCCAGGCTTTGGGGTAACCCAGGCTGCTGAATACCACCGAGCCATAGCGGTTAAATACCTGCGTGGTGGCTTCGGGGTAGGTATCTAATGCGCCTACTTCCCAGGTATCGTTAACGGCATCGCCATTGGGGGTAAAAGTATTGGGGATCGTCACTTTTTTGTAGACGCGTACGAATACGTCGTCGGTAGCCTCTAACCCGCAGCCTGCGTTGGAGAGCACGTGAAGCGTATAAGTAATATCTTCCAGCGGGCTTACCGTTGGTGTAAGCCCTTCGGGGGCTGCAGAGCCATCAGAGGCCGTCCAGTAATAACTTACGTTGGTGCCACCAGCGCTGCCATCCAACGTTACCGATTGGGTTTGGGTAATATGCTTATCTGCCCCGGCACTGGCCGTCGGTTTCTTCAATACATTAATAATAACCGTTGCCGTACTTGTGCAGGCGCTGCTGTTGCTAACAGTTACGGTATACGTAGTAGTTTGTGCAGGGCTGGCAACGGGGTTGGCAATGTTAGGGTTAGATAAACCGGTTACGGGCAGCCACGCATAAGTTTCGCCGCCGCTTGCGGTTAGTGCGGTAGAGTTACCTTCGCATATCTCGGTACTTATCGCGCCGGCTACTGCTACGGGTTGTGCTTTTACGCTTACATCAACCTGCGCAACTACCACGCAGTTAGATGCCGATGTTACGGTAACATAGTAGGTGCCTGTTGCTGCCTCGCTCACGGGGTTTATAATAGGATTTTGCACGTTCGAGGTAAAGCCGTTAGGCCCCGTCCACGCCCAGGACGCACCAGCCCAGGCGCTCAGCGATAAACTTTGCCCCGCACACACCGGCGAGTTAGAACTTGCCGATGATGAGGGCGAGGAACCCACCATTAGCGTTAACTGGTTTGATGCCGAGCGGCAAAGCGTGGAGGTTATATTATCTGTGAGCGCGGTCACCACCCTGTATTTGTAAGTACCCGCAACTATTGGCGAAGTGAAGGTGTAAGTATTTGAGGAGGCGTTCGCACCGGGCAGGTCGGCCCAGGCACCCGCGCTGTTTTGGTATTGCCATAATATAGAGTAACCATCGGGCGCGGTAGTGCTTAAGGTATAGCTGGTAGGGTTGTCCGAACAAGCCGAAGCATCTACGGTTTCTGCAGTGCTGCTGAAGCTGGCTTTTATATCCGGTCCGTACGGGCGAAAAACGATATCGTCGATGGCGAGATCATTAGCCGGTGCGCCACCCGCACTATTGTTCGACATTTTGATAACCACATCCGAAACGCCCGCAGGCAAGGTAAAATTAAAGGCGTATTGTACCCATTGGTAACTGCTTTTCAGGGAAATATCGCCCGTATTAAAGCTTTGGATAGTTGTGCCACCGGTTGTTTCTATAGAGAAAGTAATATTGGGCGGACTAATATCCCTACTCCTCAGCAGATTTACCACCCAGGCAGAAAACTGGTATTTAGTATTGGAGCACAGCGCATGAACGGTACGTTTATAAAAGTAATCTGTTTTGGATACACTGGCGTTCACCACCATCATGTAACCGCCGGTGTTGCCCGTATGGTCGGTACCGCTCCACCACACGTTGCCTGCGCCGGCGGTAGTATTTTCTATAGTGTACGAACCATCGCTTGGGAAATCGTTACTGCTGTAAGTATAACTGGTAGTGCCCGAATCGGCAGAGAGCGCCCCCGAATGCGTACTACTGCCCGAGCCAAAAGTGATGTTCACCACCGGGTCGCCAAGGCTTTGGGCTTGGGCATGGTTATTTGCGGCAAGCATGGTAAGCGTGCAGGCAAAAAAAAGGGCAAAAGGTTTCCACTCCCTGGTCTTGCAGGATGTTTTGGGGCTAATAAACAGGTGCATGACGGTTAAAAAAAGAGGGACGTTGCACAGCACATACAAACGCCCCTATCGAACTATTATGAAAAAAGAGAACACTTAATTGCTTGCCTGTTTACGGAGTGGCGGGAGGGGGTACGCCTACCTAAACACCTAATGTCCCCTCCCGTCTCCGTATATTGTCGCGGTTATGTAAACGATACTACCACTAATGCTATTTTTTTATGTGTTTCTTATTGCTTGATGTAAAAGTATAACAGGAACTTGGGGGCTTGGGAGATGTATCGGTAAACGGGGATTTTGTGCCGACGAGAACAAGATTTAATAGTAGAAGTTGTTGACAGGATTTAGGGATGAAGGGATCGGGACAGGATTTTTTTGTTGGGATTTCACCGATTGGGGAAGATGATTCCACCGATTTGTAAGAGTTGCGCGCCTGCGTTTATTTATAAGCTAATGATGATGCTATCCATGGATGGTTTCGGCTTTGCCGTAGTTTTGGATAACCTGGGCTTCATATTTCAGGAACTCGTTCCAGCGTTTGTCTACGTCTATTTCTACGGCGTACTTTTTTGCCAGGCGAATGAACATCGCATAGTGGGTGGCTTCACTCACCATCAATTCGTAATAGAAATCGGACAACTCTTTATCGTTAATGTTTTCTGACAATACTTTGAAGCGTTCGCAGCTGCGGGCCTCAATCATTGCGGATAGCAACAAGCGGTCTATCAGTTGGGCTTCGCGGCCACCGCCTACTATCATAAATTTGCGCAGCTCGTTCACGTAATTGTCTTTACGCTCTTTACCCAATGTAAAGCCACGCTCGAGCAAAAGATCGTGCACGCGTTTAAAGTGCTCCATTTCCTCCTGCGCCAATGCTATCATCTCCTGCACCACCTCGCTCAGGTTGGGGTTTTGCACAATAAGGGTAATGGCGTTTGTGGCGGCCTTTTGCTCGCAGTAGGCATGGTCGGTAAGCAATTCTTCAATATTGCTTTCTACCACGTTCTTCACCCAAAGCGGGTCGGTAGGCAATTGTAGTTTTAAAATGGTTTTCTCGCTCACAGGAGCAAAGATAGGAAGATTAGAAATAAGATTTAAGAGTCAAGAACCAAGAAGAATTTATAGTCCTTTTGTAAACGCAGGATTGTTGGAGAGCAATCTCGACTGGTGCTGAATAGCGACCACATTCAATGCGTCTTCAGAGATTACCTTATAGATAATTCTATAGCGCCTGAACAGTATCTCTCTGTAATTACTATCATCGAGTTCAGGTACCCTTTTTCCAATGAGCGGGTTTTCTCTTAGCGTATCTATGGCCTCGATTATTCTGCTCTTTTCTACTTGAGCATAATGAACTGAATCCCGTTTTATATAATCGAAGATCTCTCTTATATTTAAGCGGGCAGTTGGAGCAATTGTAACCTTTACCACTGCTCCATTTCTTTTTTTAAATCTTCCCAGTCTATTCCCTCGCCATTTTGTATTTCTTGCTCACCGATTTCTATTTTTTGAAGCAACAATATTTTCTCCACCAAATCATCTACCGAAAACTTATCCGGCATGTGAGCAACTATTTCCTGTACTTTGTCCCGCGTTAGCATAACAAGCCTCCTTTTTATAAATGTACAACTTTACTTATACAAATTCTTTGCCTCTATAAACTTTAAAACAGGGTCGGGGACGAAATATTGTACATTCTTTTTCTCGGCTATGGACTTACGGATGAACGTTGCCGACAGTTCCATCTGAGGCGTCATGGTGATAGTTACCGATGGGTGCGATGCAAACTCGGCATTTTCGTAACCGGGACGTGGGTAAACAAATATGCGGTAATCGCGCAGGATGAGTTTATAGTTCTTCCACTTATGCAGCGTAGCCAGGTTATCCGAACCCATTATCAGCGCGAAATCGTGCTCGGGGTATTTTTCTTTAAGATGGGTAAGTGTATCAATGGTGTACGATGGCTGTGGCAGTTTCAGCTCCACATCGCTTACGGCAATATTGGTGGCATTTTCGGTAGCCAGTTTGGCCATCTCCAGCCGGTCGTAAGTGTTTATCAGGTCGCCGTATTTTTTCAACGGGTTTTGTGGTGATACCACCAGCCACACCTTATCAAGTGCGGTATGGTTGGCCATGTAGTTGGCAATTATTAAATGCCCTATGTGTATGGGATTGAACGAACCGAATAGTAAGCCTATTTTCATCAGTTGGCAGTTTTCAGTGTGCAGTTGGCAGTTAATATTTCAGTTAGCAGTATTCAGAGAAATTATCCTGCCCCAAATTTGTCAGGGTTATCCATCATATACTGTAAAATACGGCCTATTTCGCCCGACTGGGCTAAAAGCTTTTCGTAGGTATCCTTATCTATATATTCACACGCCAGGGCAAACTCCAACCAGCCCTGGGTTTCGCTGTTTTCCATATCAGCGTCGGTCAACTTGCTTACAAAATGGTTTGGATATCGGCGTTTTCTATAAGCCTCTACAGAGCAAATGTTAACAGAGCGGGAAGATCTCCTGATCTGATCTATTAATGAGTACCTTTCTTCTTTGGGGAATGATCTGGTAACCACAAAAATCTCCATCGCCAGACTGAAGCTTTTCTTATATATCAACAGATCTTTGTATGTTCCCATTCAGAAAAGCAAACTGCTAACCGCGCACTGCAAACTGCTAACTGGCTATAAATTCCGTCACCAGCGTCTTCGCTTCTTTGCAAGCCGTCTGAAGATCGTAATTTTTGAGGATAATATCAAATTGCGGTGCGTAGTTTAGTTCTTTTTCTGCTTTTTCGAAACGTTCAGCCAGTTTTTCGGCGCTATCGGTGCCGCGGCCGGTCAGGCGTTCCTTTAAAACTTCCAGTGATGGTGGTTGAACAAATATGGCAAGTGCCTGTTCGTTATACTTACGCTTAAGGTGAAGGCCACCTTCTACGTCGATATCAAAAATTACGGTTTTGCCTTTTGCCCAAATGCGTTCTATCTCGGCACGCAGGGTGCCGTAAAAAGTGCCGGTATACACTTCTTCAAACTCCACAAATTGCTTTTTAGCAATGCGGTGGGTAAACTCGGGCAGGCTGATAAAATAGTAATCTTTACCATCTTCCTCATCTCCGCGCGGGGCACGTGTAGTTGCCGAAATGGAAAATTCCAGATCGGGCACCTCGCCAAGCAAATGGTGCACAATAGTAGTTTTGCCCGCGCCCGACGGTGCCGAAAATATAATGAGTTTACCTTCTTTGGTCATTGGTTTATTAGTTCACTTGTTCAATTGTCCATTAGTTCATTTGTGCATAGTACCTTGTCTAATAGGACCATACAAACCATTGAACTAATGAACCAATGAACTACAATACATTTAAAAGTTGTTCTTTTATTTTTTCCAGTTCTTCTTTCATGCCTACTACCAGCTTTTGCATAGCAGCATCGTTAGCTTTAGAGCCCAGGGTGTTTATTTCGCGGCCTATCTCCTGCGATATAAAGCCCAGTTTTTTACCGTTGGCATCGGCATTCTTCAGTGTTTCTAAAAAATACTCGCAATGGGTTTTCAGCCTTATTTTCTCTTCGGTGATATCCAGTTTATCAATAAAATATATCAACTCCTGCTCAAAGCGGTTCTTATCCATATTATCGGCGCCAACAGCTTCGCTCAAAAACTGGTTCAGGCGTTCGCGGATAACGGGTACGCGTTTTGGCTCTTCAATTTCAACCAGCTCCAGGTTCTTCAGGATGATACCTATGCGCATCCTAATATCTTGCTCCAGCACATTCCCCTCATCGCTGCGGAACTTCTGGAAAGCAGCCATGGCCTGATTGAAGGTTTTTTCAACCAGTTTCCACTCATCTTCAGATAGGGTGTCTTCCTCAAACTTCACCACTTCAGGTAAAGTTAAGGCCAGTTGCAACAGGTTGCCTCCGGCTTCGCCCACTTCTGCACTTACTTCTTTAAGCTGGTTGTAGTAATGCTTCAATAGCACTTTATCTATACCGGCGGCTTTAACCTCGGCAGCGTTGGCTTGCTCCGCATTGATAGAAAGGCTTACTTTACCGCGCTCTATCTGCTTGCTGCAATCGTTGCGCAGTTGAAACTCTTTTTCCGAAAATATTTTGGGTAAGCGTAACGAAAGCTCTAAGAATTTGCTGTTCAGGGATTTAATTTCAACGGTATATTTTGTCCTGCCCGAGTCGAAGCTGGCAATTCCATACCCTGTCATGGATTTTATCATGTGCAAAGATAGGCTTTTAGTCGGAAAGTCCGAAAAGTCGGAAAGCCCAAAGAAAAGACACTCATAGGACGTGCGCTTGGCTGGAGTTTCTTTCGGACTTATCGGACTTTCCGACTTACAACTTCAGCTTTAACACTTTTTCACATTTCAAGTCGTTTTTTAGGGCTAAGTTTGTAGTATGCCATACGCCCGCCATGCAGCCTTTACTTTATTGCTGATGTTTGCTTTTGCCGTTTGCGCCCGTGCGCAGGAGGCAAAGGGCACTACTTACCGCAAAATATCTAACGATCGCCTTGCTGCAGTAAAGGTTACCAACCTCAAAAACCACATTATTGCAATTAGCGACGAGCTGGGCAATTACACCATAAAAGCCAATATTGGCGATACCCTGGAATTTACCAAAGCCGACTACACCGTTCAAAAGCAGGAATATGAAGGCTTCGCGATGATCGTATACATGCAACCCGGTTTTAAACTGAACGAGGTGCGCATTACCGGCCAAACCAAAAAGCAGGAACTGCGCGAAATAATGGGCCAATACAAAAGCCAGGGCACGTTTTATAATGGCAAACCACCGGTGTTGAGCTTCCTCACAAACCCTATTACAGGCGTATATGAGCTATTCGGCAAAACGCCCAATCGGGCCAAACGCTTTGCGCAATTTGCCAAACGCGAACTGGAAGCTACCGAGGTAGACCGCCGCTACAACAGCGCATTAGTAATGAAGGTAACCGGCTTAACCGATTCTGCAGAAGTAGCAAAATTTATGGCTTACTGGCGCCCTTCGTACGAAGACCTTAAGATATGGGCCGATTACGACTTGATGAAACGCATCCGCACCAATTACAATTACTACCGCAGAAATGGGGACAAGTATCAGCCCTTACCTCAATTAACTGCACCCGAATCGTTGGGCGGGCCGGGGCCAATTAAGATAAAGAAACCGTGAGCCCCCCCAGCCCCCTGAAGGGGGAGCCTTTGAAAAGCCTAAAGCCCACCTGTTTCACAGCCGGGCTCACAAATATCTTTCGCAAAGTCTTCAACTTCTATTCCCCCTTCAGGGGGTTAGGGGGCCTCAGCTATATTCCCAGCGCAGTACAAGCCTTTTCGGCGGCTAATTTTTCAGCATTTTTCTTACTGAATTCTTTGCCGGAACCTAATACTTCGCCATCTATGCTGGCTTGTACGGTAAATAGTTTGGCGCTTTCGCCGTCAAGGTTGGTTATTAAGTCGAAGCTGATATCCTTGCCGTGGCGCTGGCACCACTCAATAAGCTTGCTCTTGAAATTGGTTTCGGTTTGCTCCAGCTTGTGTATGTCGATATGCGATTTGATGATGTGGTTCACCAAAAAATTACGGGTGAAATCGTAACCTTTATCGAGGTAAACGGCACCTATAAGCGCTTCAAAAGCATCGCCCAGCAGCGAGCCCTGCCTGCCCGAGGTAAGTATTTTGGTATCAAACTCTATCAGCTTATCAAAGCCAAGCTTCTTGGCCAGGGCATTAAGATTGTTTCGGCTTACGATCTTCGAGCGAAGTTCGGTTAAAAAGCCTTCATCTTCGTAGGGGTACAGCTTAAACAGCACTTCGGCCACCACGCTGCCCAATACGGCATCGCCCAAAAACTCCAGGCGTTCGTTACTATTTTTTACGCCTTTTTTGATGTTTTGGGCAACCGATTTATGCCTGAAAGCCAAACGGTATAAAGATAAATTGCCCGGCACAAAGCCGAGCAAATTCTTTAAAACCTTCACATACTTGCGGTTAGGCGAAATATATAGCTTGTAAAAGCGACTAATAGGCATCCAACGAAGTTATTGCTGGTATTTTTTAAAGATAACAGATGCATTGTGGCCGCCAAAACCAAAACCGTTGCTCTGCACCACGTTCACATCGCGTTTTTGCGCAGTGTTGAAAGTGAAGTTGATACGCGGATCAAAAGCAGGATCATCGGTAAAGTGGTTGATGGTTGGCGGGATAATACCATGTTTCAGTGCCAAAATAGAGGCAATTGCTTCAACAGCACCGGCAGCACCAAGCAAGTGGCCCGTCATTGATTTTGTTGAACTGATATTGATATCGTACACCCTGTCGCCAAAGGCATCAGTTATGGCTTTTACTTCCTGCGGGTCGCCGATTGGGGTAGATGTACCGTGTACATTTACATAATCAACATCCTGCGGGGTTAAGCCTGCATCTTCTAAAGCAGCTTTCATTACCAGTGCAGCACCAAGCCCTTCGGGGTGAGGGGCCGTCATGTGGTATGCATCAGCGCTCATGCCGCCACCCACCATTTCGGCATAAATTTTTGCGCCGCGTTTTAGGGCGTGCTCCAATTCTTCCAAAATAATGGTACCCGCACCTTCGCCGGCAACAAAACCATCGCGGTCCAAATCAAATGGGCGCGAAGCTGTTGAAGGGTCGTCGTTACGTGTACTTAAAGCATGCATTGCATTAAAGCCGCCAATACCCGCTTCGTTTATAATAGCCTCCGACCCGCCGGTGATAAACATATTTGCTTTACCCAGGCGCAGGTAGTTAAAGGCATCAATAAGCGAGTTATTTGATGAAGCACAAGCAGATACAGTGGTAAAGTTTGGCCCGCGCAAACCATATTTAATAGAAATATGGCCAGGGGCAATATCGGCGATCATCTTAGGTATAAAGAACGGATTGAACTTGGGTGTACCATCGCCTTTGGCAAAATTTACAACCTCATCCAAAAATGTCTTTAAACCACCAATGCCCGAACCCCAGATAACGCCAATACGGCTGGTATCCAGTTTTTCGAAATCTAATCCGGCATCCTTAACCGCTTCTTCGGTAGAGAACAAAGCATATTGTACAAACGGATCGAGCTTACGGGCATCTTTACGGCCCAAAAAGCCATCCGCGTCAAAATTCTTTACTTCGCAGGCGAATTTGGTTTTGAACTTTGTAACGTCAAAACTCTTAATTAAGGCAGCGCCGCTTACCCCATTGACTAAACCGTCCCAATATTCTGGAACCGAATTACCAATCGGAGTAAGCGCTCCAAGCCCGGTAACTACAACTCTTTTAAACTCCATTTAATAGTTTTAAGAGGAGCTTATTTAACGTTTTTTTCCAAGTAAGCAACAGCCTGGCCTACAGTACCGATAGTTTCGGCCTGATCATCAGGAATTGCAACGTTAAATTCTTTTTCAAACTCCATGATCAATTCCACGGTGTCTAAAGAGTCAGCACCAAGATCGTTGGTGAAGCTTGCTTCTGGTGTAACTTCACTTTCGTCAACACCCAGTTTTTCCACGATAATAGCTTTTACTCTTGAAGCGATATCAGACATAGTCTTAATTTTTAATGATTAATAAATTTTCAGTGCAAAGAAAAATAAATTATGTTAAATATCAAACCTAAAAACTTCGCATAATTATCAGAACAATATTTTATTGCAAAGGTTTGGATTTGTAATTTTAACGCCGTAAAAGTAATGATTTTGAACAGGAAAAATTTAAAGTTTGAGATCGATTTTGATTTTATATTAATTGCGCTTACCACATCTCTTAAAGATTACCGTACTTGTTACCTTATTAACAAAAACTTAAACTTTAATTTTGTGCGTCAGGACGATCTAAAACTCGATATTGGCCCCGGCAACGGCGAGGTTTTGTTCTCTATTTATCAATATACCTGGGAAACTACCGAAACCGAATTTAATTTTATTGGCAATAAAGGGTCTGATGGATACCTTGTGCCCGAAATGCGCGAAGCAGATTATTTTATATTAATAAAAAATTATATAGACGAAAGTGACGTGGAAAGTATAATTTCGGGCCTGAATAAGATACCCGAGATAGTTGCTGCAGTAAAGATTGAACCGAAAAAAATAAAATCACGGGAAAATCTCTTATTTTAGCGCGATTTTTAAAATGTGTCAATACTACACTATATATAATATATACGTATAGCCCGATTTAAACCCGAGAATATGAATTTTTATTATAACCGTACCAAAATTGTTGCCACCATGGGGCCGGCATCAGCAAAAAAAGACGTTTTGATTGCCATGATTCAGGCAGGATTGAACGTTTGCCGACTCAACTTTTCGCATGGAAAGCCGGAAGACCACAAAAAAGTTGTTGACATTATTCGCGAAATTAACGCCGAATACAAAACAAATGTGAGCATCCTGGCCGATTTGCAAGGCCCTAAAATCCGTATTGGATTGGTGAAAGATGGCGGTATAAACCTTATAAACGGTACCCGCATCAACATTACTACCAACGAGTGTATTGGCGATGACAACCAGATATACATTACCTACCCAACCTTTCCGCAGGATGTACAAGCCAACGAAATTATCCTGTTGGATGATGGCAAACTGCAATTGAAAGTTATTGATACCAACCGTAAAGACACCGTTGTTTGCGAAGTGGTACACGGCGGTATCTTAACATCGCGCAAAGGTGTTAACCTGCCAAACACTAAAGTATCTATCCCAAGCTTAACCGAAGACGACTTATACAACCTGCAATTTGCACTGGAGTGGGATTTGGATTGGATAGGCCTTTCATTCGTGCGTACCGGCCAGGATATCATAGACCTGAAACGCATTATCCGCGAAAGCGGCAAAAGCGCCCGCGTAATTGCTAAAGTTGAAAAACCTGAAGCAATTGAAAACATTGATGATATTATTGCTGCTACCGACGGTGTAATGATTGCCCGTGGCGACCTTGGTGTTGAGATGCCTTTGGAAGAAGTACCATTACTGCAAAAAATGATTGCCCGCAAATGCCGCGATGCTGCTAAACCCGTAATTGTTGCTACCCAAATGCTGGAAAGCATGATAACCACCCCGCGCCCAACCCGCGCCGAGGTGAACGACGTAGCTAACTCGGTATTAGATGGTGCTGATGCAGTGATGCTGAGCGGCGAAACATCTGTTGGCGAGTTCCCGGTTATTGTTATTGAAACTATGGCCAAAATTGTTCGCAATGTAGAAGACCTGGGTTATCCGTTCAATGCTAAGAAAAGCGAGAACCTCGACCCTGCTCACCCGAACTTCCTGAGCGATAATCTTTGCGGTAGCGCCGTATACCTTGCCGAGCATACCAATGCAGCCGGTATAGTATCTATGACTACTTCGGGTTACACTGCTTTCGAAATTTCGAGCTACAGGCCAAAAGCAGGCACTTACATATTTACATCGAACAAGCAATTGCTTAACGCATTAAGCCTTGTTTGGGGCGTACGCGCTTTCTACTACGACCAACTGGAAAGCACCGACCAAACTATTACCGATGTAAACGAGATATTGAAACAAGAAGGCCACATCCGCACCGGCGACGTGGTTATCAACACCGCAGCCGTACCAATCAGCAAACAGGGTAAAACCAATATGCTGCGCGTAAGTGTGGTAGAATAAGCCTTAAGTCGGAAAGTCCGAAAGACGGAAGAAATTGAAAAAGGGTTATCGTGGATGCGATAACCCTTTTTGTTTGGAATAGCAAAGCCTAAGCTATATCGATAATCTCACAATGTGCAGGCGATAATGCTTAACCGAAGAACGCCGCACTAAAGCTCGCAATAGTGTGGTGGCTATAAACGATAAACGCGGCTTAGCGCCGCGTTTATCGTTTACAAATACTTTCGGACTTTCCGACTGCGGACTTCCGACTTAAGGCTTAAGACTTAAGACTACTTCGTCTTCTCTGCGTAGCTCTTAGGATCGAGCGCGACAGGTGCCCAATTCTCAAAAAACTCTTTCACTTTGCCGGAGCTGTAGCCTTTACCTTCTTCCAGGTAGGCCGAGTTTTGGGTGTGAAGGCGGTTGCCTTTTTCATCCAGTATAATAAATACCGGGAAGCCAAAACGCTGCGGGAAACCCAATTCTGCCATTAATTTATCGTTGGTGTTCTCTTTGCTGTAATTTACGTGTACTACCTCATAATTGGTATTCATGTAAGTATTCAGCGTATCGTTTTGGGTAACCAAGCCGTTAAAGCGCAGGCACCAGCTGCACCAGTTGCCGCCAATTTGCAGCAATACATTTTTATGCCCTTTAGCTGCTTTCTTAACGGCTGCGGCAATCTCCGCTTTTGCATCAGCTTCCGGATGATAAAGGGTTGGTTTATCTTGCGCTTTGGCGATGGTGGCAAAAGCAATAACAGTGGCTATCAGGAATATCTTTTTCATTGGGGACGTTTTTTAAGGCAATATAGCGAATTTTAGGCATTGAAGCGATAATGCGCGTTCGTGCTAAACGAAGGTGCCGTCTCTCCCCTCCCGCCATGCCATTGAGGTTAAACAATAAAAGCGGCCTTAGCCGCTTTTATTGTTTAATATTTTCAAATTCCGTCTTCCGGACTTACCGACCAAAGACTTCGGACTTAAAAAACTTAATCTTCTACCATCTCGCTGTTCGGGCTGCTTTCTTCCTCTTGCTCGTGTTTAAAATAGCGCCCCTGGTTAAACAGTATCATGATAACACCCACGGATATGGCAGCATCGGCAAAGTTGAATATCGGGCGGAAAAATATAAATTCCTCGCCACCCCAAACCGGAAACCATGCCGGGAAATGCCCGCTAAACAAGGGGAAGTAAAACATATCTACTACCTGGCCCTGCAATAGAGGCGCATAGCCGTAAATAACGCCGTAGAAAACAGAATCGATAATATTGCCTACAGCGCCGGCCAATATCAAGGCTACCATCATAATAAGGCCGCGATGGTATTTCTGTTTGATAAGATGCACCAACCCATAACCGATACCCGCAACCGCAACAATGCGGAATAAAGTAAGAGCCAATTTGCCCCATTCGCCGCCCAGCTCCATTCCAAAGGCCATACCGTTATTTTCAACATATTGCAGCATGCCATGGTTGCCCATGAATTTGATAGGCTCATGCTTAGTCATGTTTTGCCTTACCCAAACCTTAATGGCCTGGTCAATTAATACAATAAATGTCGCGGTTAGGAAAGGTTTAGTATAAGCTGCCTTCATCTATTGCTTTAATTTTGCTTCCATAGTAAGCGTGGTATGTGGCACGGCACGCAAACGCTCTTTTGGTATAAGCTTGCCCGTTTCGCGGCAAATACCATAAGTTTTGTTTTCGATGCGTACCAAAGCAGCCTCCAATTGCTCAATAAATTTCTTCTGGCGGGCAGCCAGCTGGTTTATCTGCTCTTTCTCTAAAGTGGCCGAGCCATCTTCCAAAGTTTTGTAAGTGCCGGCGGTATCATCGGTACCGTTTGCGTTTGGCGAGCTAAGCGAAGTTGCCAAAGCAGCCAGTTCTTCTTTCGAGCTGCGTAGTTTATCCAACAGCAGGTCTTTAAATTCTTTCAGCTCTGCGTCAGAATATCTTGTTTTTGAGGGTTCTTGACTCATGTTAACTTTTACTAATTACTATTAAAATTTTATGTCCGTCAATTTCTACTTCGTCGCCTTCAGTCAGCTCATTATCAAGCACAAGGCTATCAGCTAAAATTTCGGCGCAAATATAGGCTAAATTGTTTTTTACAGCTTCGCGGATATAATCATGGTCGCTTACGCGCACGTTTATCCTGTCTGTAACTTCAAAGCCTTTTGATTTACGCAGGTTTTGTATGCGGTTAACCAGTTCTCTGGATATCCCCTCCTGCGCCAATTCTTCAGAAACAGTAACATCCAATGCCACGGTTAGCTTGCCCAGGTTTGCTACCTGCCAGCCGGGAACGTCCTCGGCTATAATTTCGGCATCGGTTACCAGTATGCTGTACTTGCCATCCAATACGTCAATGCTACCTTCGGCTTCCAATCTGGCAATTTCGGTTTGGTCAAAGGCGTTTATAGCGGCGGCAACATCTTTCATGTCCTTGCCAACCTTTGCACCAAGGGCTTTAAAGTTTGGTTTTATCTTCTTTTTTACAAAGCCTTCGGTGTCGGTAATATACTCAATATTTTTGATGTTCACCTCAGAAAGTATCAGGTCTTTTACCTTTTCTACCTGCTCTTTAAAGTTTTTATCCAATATAGGCAGCAAAATTTTACCCAGCGGGCGGCGCACCGGTATCTCTATCTTTTTACGAAGCGATAATACCAATGACGATATATCCTGCGCCAATTGCATACGCTCTTCTAATGCTGTATCAACTAAGTCGGCGTGGTACTCAGGGAAGTACGCCAGGTGTACCGATTCAAATTCTTCTTTACCGGTAACCGAATTAAGGTCGGTATACAAACGCTCAGCAAAGAACGGCGCTATAGGCGACATCAGTTTGCTGATAGCTATTAAGCAGGTGTAAAGCGTTTGGTATGCCGATAGCTTATCATCCGAGTTATCTGATTTCCAGAAACGGCGGCGGCTTAAGCGGATGTACCAGTTGCTGAAATGCACATCCACAAACTCCTGTATAGCGCGGGCGGCTTTGGTAGGTTCAAAATCGGCATAGTAACCATCCACCTCTTTGCTCAGGGTGTTTAGTAAGGATAGTATCCAGCGGTCTATCTCCGGGCGGTCTTGTATCGCTATTTCAGCTTCTTCGTATTTAAACTTATCGATATTGGCATAAAGCACAAAGAACGAGTAAGTGTTGTACAACGTACCGAAAAACTTGCGGCGCACCTCATCCACCCCTTCGATGTTGAATTTCAGGTTATCCCAAGGTGCGGCGTTGCTTATCATGTACCAGCGGGCAGCATCGGCACCGTATTGGTTAATGGTTTCGAAAGGGTCGATACCGTTACCCAGGCGCTTGCTCATTTTGTTGCCGTTTTTATCCAGCACCAAACCGTTACTGATAACGTTTTTAAATGAGATACCCTTGTTGCCAACTTCCAGGTTGATGGCTTTGATCTCGTCGCTGGCTTCGCTTAGCATTACCGCTATAGCATGCAGGGTAAAGAACCAGCCACGGGTTTGGTCAACACCTTCGGCTATGAAATCTGCCGGGTAGGCACCTTTAAATTGTTCAGCATTCTCGAAAGGAAAGTGCCATTGCGCATAAGGCATGGCACCGCTATCGAACCAAACGTCTATCAGGTCGGTCTCGCGGATCATTTTGTTGCCTGCGGCAGATGTTAATATTACATCATCCACGTAAGGGCGGTGCATATCTTCCAGCTTAAAGCCTGCCGGCATAAAGCCAGCAGCTATCGATTTTTCTATTTCTGCATTCAGTTCAGCTATCGAACCTATACATTTTTCTTCGGTACCGTTCTCCTCGCGCCAAATAGGCAGCGGGGTGCCCCAATAGCGCGAACGCGAAAGGTTCCAGTCAACCAAGTTCTCCAGCCAGTTACCAAAGCGGCCTGTACCTGTGCTTTCGGGTTTCCAGTTGATGGTTTTGTTCAGCTCCACCATTTTATCCTTGATGGCCGTAGTACGGATGAACCAGCTATCCAGCGGATAGTAGAGTATAGGCTCATCTGAACGCCACGAATGCGGGTAGCTGTGCTCGTATTTTTGTACGTTGAAGGCTTTGTTCTCTTCCTTCAGTTTTATAGAGATGAGTACGTCGGTTGGTTTAAAACCTTCTTCGGCGCGTTCTTCTGCGGTATAGTATTCTTCTTTTACGTATCGGCCGGCGTAATCGGTAACCTCTACAACAAAGCGGCCCTGCTTGTCAACAAGCGGAACATCCTTGCCGTTCTCGTCCTTCACCATTACCGATGGCACGTTGTTTTCTTTACAGGCCCTAAAGTCATCCGCACCAAAAACAGATGCAGTGTGTACAATGCCGGTACCATCTTCGGTAGTAACAAAGTCGGCGGGGATAACGCGGAAGGCGTTTTTCTCCAAATCCTCGTTGGTTACGTAAGGCATCAGCTGGTAATAGTGCAAGCCAACCAACTGGCTGCCTTTTATCTCGGCTTCTACTTTGTAAGGGATAACCTTATCGCCGCCTTTGTAATCTTCAAAAGAGGCGTTCTCGCCTTCGGCTTTAAAGTATTTTTTAACCAGGTCTTTAGCCAGTATTACGCTAACAGGTTTGTAGGTATATGGGTTAAAGGTGGTAATTTTTACGTAAGTAATGTTCTCGCCAACGGCCAGTGCGCAGTTAGATGGCAGGGTCCATGGGGTGGTCGTCCAGGCCAGGATAAATACATCCGTACCCGAAGCAACGCCATCGAACAGGAACTCAGAATCGCCGTCGCGCTTTACTTTGAATTGCGCAGTGATGGTGGTATCCTTCACCATTTTGTAGGTACCCGGCTGGTTCAGTTCGTGCGAGCTTAGGCCCGTGCCCGATTTGGGAGAGTATGGCTGCACGGTGTAACCTTTGTACAGCCAGCCTTTTTTGTAAAGCTGCTGCAATATCCACCAAAGGCTCTCAATGTATTCGTTCTCGTAGGTAACGTAAGGGTTCTCCAGGTCAACCCAGTAGCCCATTTTTTCGGTAAGGTCGTTCCATACGTCTGTATAGCGCATTACCTCTTTGCGGCAAGCATCGTTATACTCCTTTACGGTTATCTTTTTACCAATATCGTCTTTAGTGATGCCAAGCGATTTTTCTACAGCCAACTCAATAGGCAGGCCATGGGTATCCCATCCGCCTTTGCGTTTTACCTGGTAGCCTTTCAGCGTTTTGTAGCGGCAAAAAATATCTTTAATAGAGCGCCCCATAACGTGGTGGATGCCGGGCATCCCGTTGGCGCTTGGCGGGCCTTCATAAAAAGTATACGGCTTGCTTGCCGGCCTGCTGGTTATGCTCTTTTCAAATATGTTATTCTGCTGCCAAAATTCCAGTATATCCTTGCCTGTTTCCGACAGGTTCAACTGCTTATATTCCTTGTACATCAATATGTTCGCTCGAATTTTAAAGGCTGCAAAAATAGGCAATTTTATCTATAAAACCGAGAAAAAGAGGTGATTTGCCCTCGTAAATGACCTGCCGGGGAGATTTTGGGCAGATAAAACACAAAGGCCATATAACAAAGAAACCGCCGAAGGAAACACCTTCGGCGGCTGTATTAAGGTTTGGGGTTGAATAAAACCGTTACAGGCGAATCAGCCAACCCCGGCAGCAGGGAGGTTCCACTTTTGGTGCCCCCAAAGCCTCCCTGTGCCGGGGCCGGCTAATCCGTTGTTATTTTGTAGTAGTGGCAGTTAACGAAGCCAGTTTATTGGTCTCCATCAGGTTGCTCACCATTTTTGAGTTGTATGATATTTCGTCTTTCAGGATACCGATTGCGCTTTTAATGTAAGCTACAGATTTAAGGGCTTTAAGGCCTTTCATGAAACCTGCACTCGAGATATCGCCGGGCAGGGTAACTAAATCTTTTGATGATTTTACTAAGTTGCTACCCATAGCCAGGCAAAGTTTAGAGAAGGCCACCATTTGGTCCGGCGAGATAGGCTGTATGCCGGTTGCGGCAACGCCATCTAAAGTTTGGCCGGTAACGCTGGCGTACAACTGTGGCACCATGTTGCGGTTATCTTTCAGCTGGCCCAGCATGGTGGTAACCAATGTTGATAAGGCATCTACACTGGCCACGCCCGATTCTTTCGGTGCTTTTAAGCCGTCAACTTTGGCAAGGCGTTTTTGGTAATCTTCTGATTTCACCATGGCAATTAAAGCAGCTCTTTCTTCTTTAAGCTGATCTAACGATTTGCCATCGCTTTTTACCTCAGCAGGGTTTTCGGTAATGGCGGCCGGTTCAGGAGTTGATTGTGCATTTGCGCCCAGGCATACTGCGAATGCAAAAGCGGCGGTTAGGATAAGTTTTTTCATCGTGTTTAGAATTTAAAGTTTAGCGTTTATGATGGTAAAGTTCTGATTATGAACAACACACCACAATACTACATATGAGGTATATTGGCATACCGTGAAACACGTAGACGGCTAATAGAAGTTGGAACACCTTACAACCGGATGTGGTATTTATAGCCTGATAGGCAAAACCCTTCCTTGTTTTGTTGGTTATCTCAGATACTAAAGGCAGTAATTATGAGGTCGATATGGAAAGGTTCGCTTGGGTTTGGGCTGGTAAGTATACCGGTTAAATTGTATTCGGCAGTGCAAAAAAGCACGCTCGACCTGGATATGCTCGACGGGCGCGACCATGCCCGCATCCGCTTTCAGCGCGTGAACGAGAATACCCATAAAGAAGTACCCTACGATAAAATTGTAAAAGGCTATAAACTGAACGATGATTACGTGGTGGTTGATGCCAAGGATTTCGAGGATGCCGCACCCGAAAAAAGCAAGGTAATAGAAATTGAAAGCTTTGTAGAACTGGACGAAGTTAACCCCATGTTTTACGAAACCAGCTACTACACCGAACCCGACACCAAAAACAATAAAGCGTACGCACTGCTGCTGAAGGCCCTGCAGCAATCAAAAAAAGCCGGGCTTGCCCGCTTTGTGCTCCGCAGTACCGAAAGCCTGTGTATTGTGCATCCGCAAGAAAACGTGTTGGTGGTAACCCGTATACGCTTCGCCGAAGAGATACGCGATACTGATGACCTGAACATTGCCAAGGATGTTACCGTTAGCAAAAAGGAATTGGATGTAGGCCTCGCCCTTATCAACCAATACGCCGAGAAGTTTGATGTATCTAAATATAAAGACGAGTACAACGGCGAGTTGCTGAAGATCATCCATGCCAAGGCAAAAGGCAAACGCGCCACTGTTAAAAAACTAAAACCCCACAAAACCAAAAGCGACGACCTTTACGATCAGCTAATGAGCAGCTTGAAGGTGAAGAAGGGGGCGTAGGACACCTTTCTGCCCTAACAAGCCCCTATCGAACTATAGTTCCCCTCTTGAGAGGGGTTAGGGGTGTGTTCCGCTATTGCATGACTGACTAACACACCCCGCCACCGCTCCTATCTTCCGCGCGCCCCTCTCAAGAGGGGAACTGAAAATTTCCTTTTCTGTAAAAATTTTTTGCCTGGTGTAACGCTTACACCAACATCATCGTCAATGTGGTCAAATGTTGCAAAACGTAGGTACCACGTAGCGCCGCATTTTACAAAACATCTATTTACACATTACCAAACCGGGCTTTAATGCCTCGCAATTTTTTACAGAACATGAAAAAGTACATTTTATCAGCAATAGCCATAACCACCTTATTATTTAGTGCTTGCAAAAAAGACAATGACAATAAACCCGGCGACAACGTAACCGGCAATTACCAGCCGCTAACCACCGGTTCTACCTGGAGCTACCGCAACGAAGGTATTGCATTAGGCGAGGGCGAAGCAGAAGTTGATACCACGGTAAACACCATGACGGCCACTACCAAAGTTTTCAACGGCAAAACCTTCCGCGAGTTAAAATCGGTAAGCGGCACCGAAACTACAAACAGTTATTTCGGTATCGATAACCACTTTTACTACAACCACACCGTTGTTGATGCAGCCAATGCCGAACTGGAACTACCTTACCTGAACGACGAAAAAGCAGTTAACGACAGCTGGACTGTGCCGGTTGTGATTGAAGAAGCGCCCGAATCTCAAATAAAAGGCACCATTGTAGAAAAAGGCATCAGCAAAACCATCCTGGGCAAAACCTACAATAATATTATCCATACCAAACTCGAGCTTCAATCCAAAGACGAAGGGCAATATGTCACCGTGTTCACCTTTGATTTTTATGTAGCCAAAAACATTGGCGTAGTTGGCGTTTACACCAGTTACGATGGCGCCCAGCTGAGCAAATCGGAGTTGATAAGCCACAACATCAAATAATTTAAAATGCCCGCCCCCAATTGGCGGCACGGCACCAACACAGATTATACGGCCGGGAGTTTTATCGCTACCGGCCGTATCTACCCTACATCCTATGAAAACATCTTACTTAAAAGCATTAACGTGCTTAATGGCCATCGCTATGGCCTTACTTTCCTGTAAAAAAGATAACGGCGGAGCTAAGCCCGGCACACCCAACAATACTACGCCTTATGCCGATTTTAGCTGGTCGGGAGAGTTAACTATAAACTCGGATATCCTGTTTACTAATTCGTCTAAAAACGCCGACAGCTACAAATGGGATTTTGGCGACGGGCAAACGTCCACCAAAGCCAACCCTGATAAAATTAAGTATACCGGCGAAGGCGTATATGATGTTATCCTGACGGCCATAAAAGGCGAACGCCGCATGGTATCTAAACAAACCATTTACATAGCACCCGATAATAACCCGGCACCTTTTTTTACCTATACTTTTAAAGATGGCAAAGATTATTCGCCGGCCACGGTGGTATTCAAAAACCAATCGGTAAATGCACAGAGTTACAAGTGGGCCATCAACGGCGTAAACTATTACGAGGCCAGCCCCACTTATACCTTTCCACAGCCCGGTGAGTACCTCGTTAGTTTAACAGCTATCAACGGCGATAAGCAAGCTACCTACAGCGATGTGGTTAAGGTAGCGGCCAACCAAAACCCGCAAGCGGCCTTTGTATTAAACTACCACCCATACCCCTACAAAGTTGGCGAACAAATACAATTGGTAAACCAAAGCAAAAACGCCGACAGCTGGGAATGGGAGTTTGGCACCAACGGCCCGCCGGCATCTACGGATGAACACCCCGAGGTGACATTTATAGCCGCCGGTAACTACGCTATTACACTGATAGCCAAGAAGGGAGCACTGCGCTCTGTCCCAAAAACCATAACGTTGAAAATCAATCCGTAGGTTTTTATATACTAATTTATGCCTAACAGGCCTTACAACTGTTGGGCATAAATTTTGTAATGGTATCTTTGCGCGAAAATGCGAAAACCTGCCCCCTGTAAAGGTTTGTTTTTTAAACAACCAAAAACAGGTTTTCTGCGTATAACATGCTATATATCATGAATAAAAAAATACTCTTATTATTTGTTCTTGTAGCTGCCTTTTTGCAAGGCTGCAAATTAGACCCGCCTGTGTATGGCCCGCCACCAAAAGAAGATTGGTCGGCAAGTTTTCAGCCGCTGGGCGTGGGTAGCTATTGGAAATATTTAAAAACCACCGCAGAGCAAGACCCCGATACTGCCGAGTCGCGCGTTACGGGAGACCAGCCGGTAATTAATGGGCGAACTTATCATACGGTTTACACCCAGCTTACCAAATTTGGCGGCGAAAGCTATTTTTATACTGCCGATAGCGCAGTAACTGTACGCGATTACAGCTCAATAGCAGGCGGGTATATCCAAATTAAATATGTTATAGACAGCATAGGCACTGTAGGCCAAACCTGGACAGAAAAAATCACCGACGACGGCATGCTTAACGGATACCCTGCAAGAGTGGTAGGAACGGTGATTGAAAATAATATAACCAAGGTTTTAAATGGCATTACCTACCCGCGGGTTAGGCATACCCGCATGCAGTTGCAGCAAGACAAAGGCAGCGGTTTTGAAACCCTTGCCACATACGATTATTATATTGCCATGGGCGTTGGCGTAATAGAAAACATTGGCGTAGCAGCTGATGGTACCGACCTTGGGCATAGCACATTACTAAGCTTTGTTATAAAGAACAACGATATTATAATCAATTAGCCCTTTCGCCAATAATCTTTTATTCATACAGTTAAATGCATTTATGTATATTTAGCTGTATGAATAAACCTATCCTCACCTTTATCGCATTAGCTATATTGTTTGCACAAGGCTGCAAGCTGGATGCTCCCGACATAGCAACCGATGGCACCGGCTCGTCGGCACAATCAGAAAGCTATTATCCTACAACCACCGGCAGCTACTGGGTATATAATAACGTATTAGCGGGCTCTGCGCCGGATACCGTTACCATTAAAATAACAGGGCAAACCCAAACTATTAATGGCAAGCTTTACCATGCATCTACCAGCACATCAAAAAAATACGGCAGCCAGCCGGGTTTAATTTATTATAACAACCATATAGCCTCGTTACGCAGCAATACCATGGTATCGGGTGTAA
Source organism: Mucilaginibacter pedocola (assembly GCF_002013915.1). Lineage (GTDB taxonomy): Bacteria > Bacteroidota > Bacteroidia > Sphingobacteriales > Sphingobacteriaceae > Mucilaginibacter > Mucilaginibacter pedocola. Next base: position 208,297 of record NZ_MBTF01000023.1, on the reverse strand, counting down.
CGGTTGATATGCAAATACTGAATGATACCACCGCCTTAGGCCATACATGGAAAGCACATATAAGCGATAGCGGCTTTATCAACGGTATACCCGAACAGATCATTGGTACCGTAATAGAAAAAGGCGTAACCAAAACCATAGGCGGCAAAACCTTTACCGACGTTATAAACACCCAGGTAGAATTGCAGTACGATACGGGTTTAGGCGACGGTTTTGAAACCTTTACCACCTACCATTTTTTTATGGCAAAAGGCGTTGGGTTGATAGAAATTGATAGCGAGGCCTTTGGCAGCGAAATTGGCAAAGAGCGTATAATTAGTTATAGTATTAAGTAACTGTTTAGTGAGTGGTGAATGGAGAGTAGGGAATGGTTAATATCCTCACTCTGTTATAAACGAAAAAGAGCGATGGATTTGAAAATCCATCGCTCTTTTTTTCATCCGGCTACTTAAAACTATTTTGTTTTCTTAGTAGCTGTTTTTGCCACAACAGGCTCAGGCTGTGGTTCGGGTGTTTTCTTTTTTAGCTCAACAAACACTGCACCGGCTAATAGCAGCACAAGCAGTATCGAACTGGCTAATGATATACCTTCGCCGGTGTAATATGATGCCGGGTGGAATATAAATTCAATTTTGTGGTTACCGGTTGGGATGTTTGCCGCACGCAATAAATAATCGGCGCGGAAGAAAGGCTGCTCTGTGCCATCAATCAACATTTTCCAACCCTTGTTGTAATAAATTTCAGAGAACACCGCCACCTGGTTAGTTGCCGAACTACTTTGATAAGTAAGATGATCGGGGGTATACTTCACCAGTTTAATGGTTGCGCTGGTATCATTAGCCAATGGCTTAGCCTCTGCTAAAGCTTTGTACTGTTGGTCAACCATGGCCTCATCTTTAGGCGAGAAGCTGCTGATGGCCTGCATTTCCTGGTCGGCATCTTTTACATACTTCACACTTTTTACAAACCAGGCGTTACCGCAAGCCGTTTCGTTATTCTGCAAACGTGCGCTGCCATTTTTCTGGTCGGTTGTAATAATGTACTTGGTGTTCAGCATATCCAACACATCGTGGTTAATGCTCTTGGTAAATTGGTTAAGGTATAACTCCTCGAACCTTTTTAACCTTGCCGCAGAATAACCGCCTACTGATTTATGGAAGAAAGGGTTAAAGGTATCTGAACGCAGGTCGGCACCGGCATCAAATACACGGAAGTTAGGGTCTTTATCCTTAGCAATAAAGTTATCAACCTCGCGCGGCTGTACCACTTGTTCTGCTTCTACCTTTTCCTGGAAGCTGCTTTCTTTCAAATAGCGCTTATCAATCTGCCACATATCAACCAATACCAAAACAAACAAAATCAGCGACAGTAACTGTGCTTTTATCTTATTATTAAGGTACGCCCAAAGCAAGCCAAAACCCACCAGCAGGAATATAAAGGTGCGGATGGCATCGGCACGCTCCAGGGCGGTGCGGTCGCTTATTACGGCTTTGCCTACTTCGTTGGCCATGGCATTATCACCTTTAAGGGCCTGGGCAAGGTAGTTAACCATTTCGGTATGGTTATCTGTACGGAAGCTCAGGAATATGCCAGGCAATACGATCAGGATAAGTGTAAGGCCACCGGTTATACCACCTGCTATGTAAAGCTTTTTCAACAAAGCTTTTTTATCAGTGCTTTCAATCAACTCCTGTACGGCCAAACAAGCCAATATAGGGAAACACAAACCGGCTACCGCCAGTATTGATTCTACCGCACGGAATTTGTTGTATAGCGGGAAATAATCGAAGAAGATATCTGACAGGAAAGGCAAATTACGCCCGAACGACAGGAACAAGGTTAACACCACGGTACCGAACAGCCACCATTTTAAACGGCTGCGTACGATGATAAGCCCCAATACAAACAGGAAGCAAATAATAGCACCGAAATAGAACGGGCCAGATGTACCCGGCTTGGTACCCCAATACATTGGGATGATTTGCGAGGTTATCTGCTGAGCATATTGCTGTGCCTGGTCGGCAGGGATGCCTTTATCAGTAAATACTTTTACGGTAGCTGCATCGGCGCTTATTGGCTCAGAACTTGGCAACGCGCCGCCATAAGCATTTGGCACCAAAAAGGTAAGCGATTCGCCCACGCCCTGGCTCCATTGATAAGCATAATCTTTATCTAAACCGGCGCTTGGCTCTTTTGCCGAAGCTTTCAGGTTTGATTTACCGCGGATGGTTTCGGTACCATAATCGTAAGTGCTCCACAAGATAGATGCATTTACAGCAATGGCCAAAACAGTAGCACCGGCCAAAAAGCCTAAAGCTTTTAAAAACGATTGTAGTTTTTTGCCTTTGATAGCATGGAAGATTTCGATACCCATCAATATCAGGATAGATAGCAAAAGGTAATACGTCATCTGGATGTGGTTTGAACGTATTTCCATTGCTAAAAAGAACGCTGTTAAGGCACCACCTGTAAGGTAATTTCCACGCAGCGTTAGTATAATGCTGGCCAGTATAGGTGCAAAAAATGCAATAGCAAAGGCCTGGTTACTATGCCCCGCCACCAGCAATATAATGTTGTAACTGGAAAAAGCGAAGGCAACCGCGCCGGCAGCCGCCAGCCATGGGTTCATTTTTAAAACTATGAACAGGAAGTAGCTGCCAACCAATAGCAGCAACAGTGTATCTACCGGGTTAGGGAAAGTAGTTTTTATAATATCAACTACGTGTGTAGTGATATTATCCGGGTATGGTGCCCAAATCTGGAATGTAGGCATCCCGCCGAATATCTGGTTAGTCCACAAAATGGTGGTATCCCTTGCGCGGTAATCGTTTACTTCTTTTTGGGTAGATTGTGCGCCAATTACGTCGCTTTGCCCAAGGGTTTTACCCTGGAAAGAAGGCGTAAGATAGAAAAAGCATATAGCTAAAAAAATGCCTATAACAGCCAAATGTATGCCGTTACGTTTAAACCAGTTGTTCATTTAAATAATTGTAAAGGGATTCCCACTCGTAAAATCTCTCAAAAATAGAAAATTGAATGACAATAGAATGATAAGTTTGGATAATTTGAGGATGAGCCTATTTGAAAATTTGATAATGAATTATAGAAAGGACCAGCCGGTTACCTTTTCCAAATCTTCAAATTAGCAGTTATGAGGGTGTTTGTTAATATAGTAAAACACCAGTGCCATACCAATAATGCTCACTACATAAACAATAACATGCAGGCGGTTATACAGCTCGCGGTTAATGCGTATGGTGTAGGCATTGTAGAGCGCCAAAATGGCCAGGGCAGCCCAAAATATGTTGTTTATTTTATCGCAGGTACTGAATAGTGAAATAAGAACGGCCAATACAATGCAGTTGGTTACAATCAGCAATAATTGCGGCGGGGTGTTATCGTGCTGGCGCCTGCGTTTGTAAAGGTTCTCGGGTATCATACGGTTTATTTTATTTCCTCGTAATCTACAAATTCCCCTTCACTATCAGGCAATCTTTGTTTTTTCCCTTCGGGGATGTAGTCCACCTTTACACGGCCATCGGGCTTGGGCTGTTGTTGCTTATAATATTGTTGTTGCGCGTTTTGCTGCGCATTCTGTTGTACGTTATTGATAACCGCCCTGAAAATAGCCGGCAATAACAGCTTAAAAACGTATTGCACAATGTACAGGATGCAGATTATGATGATGAGGTAACGAAGCATCTCTTAATTTTTAGCTTACAAATATAAGTAGTATAACGTAAAAAATGTTTGAATGTGATAATGCTCAGATTTGAAGATGTGGGAATTTGAAGATTTGAAAATGAAATAACTAACCGATCGGCATCGTCCAATATTTTCAAATCTTCAAATCAACTCATATTCAAATTAACTAAACTTCTCCTCCATCATTTTTTCCAGCGCAAACATCTCATCGCGGAGTTTGGCAGCCAGCAGGAAGTCCATATTCTTGGCGGCGGCAACCATGTCTTTGCGGGTGTTCTCGATAGACTTTTTCAGGTCCGGCTTGGTCATGTACTGCACTATCGGGTCGGCGGCAAGGGTGAGGGCCTCGTTCTCTACGTAGGCTTGCTGCACACCGCCCTTAAAGTCCACCACCGAGGTTTGTTCCATAATTTCCTCTTTGCTTTTGCCTACGGTACGCGGTACGATGCCGTGCTCTTCGTTATACTTTATCTGCAGTTCGCGGCGGCGGGCGGTTTCGTTTATGGTTATCTCCATCGAATCGGTAATGGTATCGGCATACATAATTACCCTGCCCCTATCGTTACGCGCGGCACGCCCTATGGTTTGTATCAGCGAACGCTCCGACCGCAGGAAACCTTCCTTATCAGCATCCAGAATAGCTACCAACGATACTTCGGGTAAGTCCAAACCCTCACGAAGTAAGTTGATGCCTATCAATACATCAAACTCGCCTAAGCGCAGCCCGCGTAATATCTCCACGCGCTGCAGGGTTTTTACTTCCGAGTGTATGTAGCGGCATTTTATGCCCAGGCGGTCCATATACTTGGCCAATTCTTCGGCCATGCGTTTGGTAAGGGTGGTTACCAGTACGCGGTCGCCCATTTTTATGGTTTTGTCTACCTCATCCAGCAGGTCGTCCACCTGGTTTATTACGGGGCGTATCTCTATCAATGGGTCAAGCAAGCCTGTAGGGCGTATCACTTGTTCCACCACCACACCGTCCGATTTTTCCAGTTCAAAATCTGCCGGCGTAGCGCTTACATAAATGGTTTGCGGTGCTAAACGTTCAAACTCCTGAAAGTTTAATGGGCGGTTGTCCATAGCAGCAGGCAGGCGAAAACCATAATCAACCAGTGATATCTTACGGCTTCTGTCGCCCCCATACATGGCGCGTATTTGCGGAACGGTTACGTGGCTTTCATCTATCACCATCAGGTAATCATCAGCAAAGTAATCCAGCAGGCAGAAGGGGCGCATCCCCGGCGCGCGGCCATCAAAAAAGCGCGAATAGTTTTCTATACCGCTGCAATAACCCAGCTCGCGTATCATCTCCAGGTCGTAATTCACCCTTTCTTCCAGTCGCTTAGCTTCTATAAAGCGGCCGTCATCTATAAATTGCTTTTTGCGGGTTTCCAGTTCTTCCTGTATGGCCCAGATAGACTGTTGGAAACGTTCGCGCGGGGCCACGTAGAGGTTGGCAGGATAAACCACCATGTGCGTCATCTTTTCGATGGTTTTGCCGCTGGTAATATCGAAGGCGCTCAGTTCTTCAATATCATCTCCGAAGAAGGAAACACGGTAGGCATGGTCCATATACGGCGGGAAGATATCCACTGTATCGCCTTTCACCCTGAAGGTGCCGCGTTTAAAATCGGCGGTGGTGCGGGCGTACAATATCTCCACCAAACGGTGCAGAAAAGCATTGCGGCTAATACGCGTACCCACCGCGAATTTAAATACCGAAGCGGCAAAGTCCTCGGGGTTACCCATACCGTAGATACAGGAAATGGACGACACCACAATAACATCCCTCCTTCCGCTCATTAGGGCAGATGTGGTACGCAAACGAAGTTTTTCTATCTCCTCGTTTATTTGCAGGTCCTTTTCTATATAGGTATTAGATGAGGGGATAAAAGCCTCGGGCTGGTAATAATCGTAGTAGGATACAAAGTAGTTCACGGCATTCTCGGGGAAGAACTGCTTGAACTCGCCATACAGCTGCGCAGCCAGTGTTTTGTTGTGGCTTAATATCAGCGTAGGCTTTTGCGTTCGCTCAATTACGTTGGCAATGGTAAACGTTTTACCCGAGCCCGTTACCCCCAACAGGGTTTGGAATGGGTCGCCATTGTTTACGCCATCAACCAGTTGCTTTATGGCATTGGGCTGGTCGCCGGTGGGTACGTATTGAGAAGTTAATTTAAAATCCATTATTCAAAAATAGTGATTAGAGGGCAGAGAACAGCGGTTAGTCGATTTTAGTAAACGATTTTGACCGGGCAATGTTCCATACTGTGTAGTACAAAATAATATGGCCGCGATGACAGCCCTATGTCAGCAGAAATATTTTCCCCTTATTTTTTGCCTATGCAAAGTGCTTTCGTAACCTTTATAAAAAATTAGAGGCAAGTATAACTAACCTCTAAGCAACAAACCTCTAATCTCCAAAACATGCCTTTCATCCTAAATAAAACCGACAGCATAGCCAATCTTTACCTCGCCGATATGCGCGATGTAGTGGCTCAGCGCGACCGCGCCCGTTTCCGCCGGAGCCAGCAGAAACTGGGTGCCATACTCGCCTACGAGCTCAGCAAAACCCTGCATTACCAAACCAGCGAAGTGCAAACCCCGCTCGGTATATGCAAAGTGCACTTGCCCACGCAGCAGCCGGTATTGGCAACCATACTGCGTGCCGGGCTACCTTTTCACCAGGGCTTTTTGGAGGTGTTCGAGCAGTCCGAATCGGCATTTGTAACGGCCTGCCGCAAAACCAAAAAGAGCGGCAGTTTTACCATACAGGTAGATAACATTAGCACACCTAACCTTGATGGTAAGGTTTTAATTATGATAGACACCATGCTGGCCACCGGACAAAGCGTAGTAAATGTTTGTAAAGAACTATTGGCCCAATATGATATTGCCGAACTGCATGTAGCCGCCGTAATTGCCAGTACCGAAGGCATTGCCCACGTACGCGCCAACTTGCCAAAAGCCAAAATATGGGTTTGCGCGGTGGATGAGGAAATGACGAGCAAGAGTTATATAGTGCCCGGGCTGGGTGATGCAGGGGATCTGGCGTTTGGGGAGAAGGTGTGAGCCTCCTACCCCCTGAAGGGGGAATAGAATTTAGACCAGCCAATTAAAAATGGAACAAAACCTAACGCCTAACAGTAATAAGCTCTCATTTTGGACATTGCTTTATTCTGTATTGGGCTTTACTGCATTTCAATTTATACCCGTTTATTTTACTCAACAAACACCCCGTTTAATTTATTATTGCATCCTCTTTTTAGCATTTGCATTTTCTTCCGTTATTCAACTGCAACGATATTTTAGCCGCTCGGCACATTATCTTATCACCAAGATATTGTCTGCTATTTTCCTTATCGCAGTCTGGATGATCGCCTTGCTCTTCGTTTTGACCATCCCACTTGCAGTGTGGTCAGAGGCGGGAACTTATTATGTAAACAAAAACGATCCGGAGGTGAAGATAATAAGCCGTTATCTTGACTTGGGAGCATTCGGAGGCGGAACGGAACCGGGCGACTACGAGATAGTATGGCATCGCCCTGTTACACCTTATTTCAAGATAGAAATGGCGATAGACACCAATAAGTTAGATAAGAAAAATTGGTTAAGGCGATAAATCTACAATCTGTGAGAAACAAACTATTATTAGCTTTGCCCCATGCCACATTCCGAAATCTCAAATCCGAACTCCGAAACAAAATACACCCACATCTTTTTCGACCTCGACCATACCATTTGGGACTTTGACAAGAATGCCGAAGAAACCCTGCACGAACTTTATGGCACTTATAAATTGGTGGATGTTGGTGTGCATTCTGCTGATATATTTATTGAAACCTACACCCGCCACAATCACCGCCTTTGGGCACAATACCATTTGGGCGAAATAACCAAAGACGAACTGCGCGACGCCCGTTTCAAAAGCACTTTTACCGAACTCGGCCTGCACCCGGATGTAATGCCCGCTGATTTTGAGGATGCCTACGTACGCCTCTGCCCTACTAAAACCAACCTGTTCCCCCACGCGCACGAAACGCTGGAATACCTGCAGGCGAAATATACGCTGCATCTTATTTCTAACGGCTTTAAAGATTCTACGCAGTTAAAAGTTGCCGGCACGGGCTTGGCGAAATATTTTGCCAACGTCATCATATCCGAGGTAGTGGGCGTAAACAAACCTGACCCGCTAATCTTTCAGCATGCGGTAGATCTGGCAGGTACCACCAAACACGAAAGCCTGATGATAGGCGACAGCATAGAGGCCGACATTCGGGGCGCGTTGGGCTTCGGTATGGATGCTATCTATTTCAACCCCTTCAACCTGGATAAACCTGCAGATGTGCCGGTGCAGATAACTCATTTAAAAGAGTTAACTTTAATGTTGTGATGATCTCGAAACAAATACGCAATTACGATGTGATATTCATGCCTGAAGACGAAGGCGGCTATAGCGTCTCTGTCCCCGGCCTTCCAGGGTGTTTCACTCAAGGCGAAACTATTGAAGAAGCAACCCTAATGGCTAATGAGGCAATTGAATTATATTTACAAAGCTTGCAAGAAGGCATCTAATCATGAACATCGCCAAAGAACGCCGCGCCATCGAAAGTGCATTGGATGAGTACCGCCGCCAGCTGGATGGCTTTACCGAGGATGCCTTTGCTACCACCCCACCCATTGGCGGCTGGAGTTACAGCGAGGTGTATGATCATATCCTGAAGTCGAGCCTGGGCTCGTCGATAGCTTTGGAGCGTTGTACGCATAACAATTGCCCACCCACCAAAAAAGGCATGAACTTTTGGGGCTATTACATGATGCTTACCGGCAACGTCCCTCCTTTTAAAACAAACGTACCCGAAGCGGTTGCGGCTAAAGTGGCGCCAAAGAAAATTGAGATAGAAGAAGCAAAAAACCTCATCATTAAAGTGCGCAAGCGGATAGAAAGCACGGCGCAACTGGTGGCCTCTGCTTCTCCCCGCGCCAGGTGGGAACACCCGCGATTGGGTATGCTCAATGCAAGCCAATGGTTTAAATTTATCCGCGTGCATTTGCAGCATCATCTGGAACAATTGGATAGGATCAGGAAATCTTTTGGGGCTTAGGGCTTGATTAACTCTACAGGCATCGCCTTTTGTCAACGCTGCGTTATTTTAAAATTTAGATCATTCCGGGTGCCTTGCCCGCCCCTTCGGCAAACATAAATTTGTCACACATCAAACCTAAAAATTGTAAGTTTGCGGCTATGGAACAAAAGTTATTTGTTTATAACACTTTAACACGCAAAAAAGAAGAATTTATACCGCTTGATGCCCCCCATGTGGGTATGTATGTATGCGGGCCAACTGTATATAGCGACGTTCACTTAGGTAACTGCCGCACGTTCATCAGCTTCGATCTTATCTTCCGTTACCTTACCCATTTAGGTTATAAGGTGCGCTATGTACGCAACATTACCGATGCAGGCCACCTGGAAGGCGACGCAGATGAGGGCGAAGACAAAGTATCGAAAAAAGCAAGGTTATCGGCTTTGGAGCCGATGGAGATTGTACAGAAATACACTGTGGATTTCCACGAGGTAATGAAAACCTTTAACGCTCTGCCGCCAAGCATCGAACCTACGGCCACCGGTCATATTATTGAGCAGATAGAGCTGGTAAAGGCCATTTTGGATAAAGGCTATGCCTACGAGGTTGATGGCTCTGTTTACTTCGACGTAGAAAAATATAATCAAACGCAGGATTACGGCATACTGAACGGCCGCAAGCTGGAAGATATGCTGAACAATACCCGCACCCTGGGCGGGCAGGACCAAAAACACGGCAAGCTCGATTTTGCCCTTTGGATAAAAGCAAAGCCCGAACACCTGATGAAATGGCCATCACCGTGGGGCGTGGGTTTCCCGGGCTGGCACCTGGAGTGCTCGGCCATGAGCAATAAATATTTGGGGCATCAGTTTGATATCCATGGCGGCGGTATGGACTTAATGCCTACCCACCACACCAACGAGATAGCGCAGAATGTTGCCAGTTGCGGCAACAACCCGGCCACTTATTGGTTGCATACCAACATGCTTACCACCAACGGGCAAAAAATGTCAAAATCGCTTGGCAACAGCTTTTTGCCGAACGAGCTTTTCAACGGCACCCACCCGCTGCTTAAAAAAGGCTACAGCCCTATGGTGGTGCGTTTCTTCTTTCTGCAGGCCAGCTACCGCAGCACTATAGATTTCTCTAACGAGGCCATTGATGCTGCCGAAAGCTTTTACAAGCGATTATCAGAGGCTGCAAAAAAATTAGCTTCGTTACAACAAAATGCCTTGGTTGCTGTTGATGACGAAATTGAAAGCGCAATTATAGCCGCCTGCGAAGATTGCTACAACGGTATGAACGATAATTTTAATTCGCCAAAAACGTTAGATGCACTGAATAATATAGCCAAGCAGGTAAACTCGTTCGCCGGCGGTACCCGTAATTCGGGCGCAATTAAAGCTGAAACCTTCGGGCGTATGAAGAAAACGTACAACGATTTCTTTTTTGATGTGCTTGGTTTGAAAACAGAAGATAGCGAAGGCGGCGATACCGACGAACTGATGAGCCTTATAATTACCCTGCGCAACCAGGCAAAGGTCAATAAAGATTACGCCACATCAGACAAGATACGCGAGGGGTTGAAACAAATTGGCTTTCAATTAAATGACAACAAACAGGGCGGTACCGATTGGACAAAAAATTAACCAATTTTATCTCCCGAATGATGTAAATGTACGCGGGGCTTGCGTACATTTATACGGCTTAAGCAACACAACCATAGCCCGCAAAACAACCTTATGAAGAAAGTATTATTAGCCGCCTTAGTGCTGGCCGGTTTTAGCGCCAATTTATCTGCCCAGCAAAAAGCCGTTGAAGTAAGCAAAGTAGTAAATGCCGAAATTGAGTTTGATAAACTGGTAGAGCGCAAGGGTATAAAAGCAGGCTTTTTAGCCGTTGCCGACCCGGAGGGTATCGTGTTTAAACCCAACATGGTTAAAATATCGGAGTTTTACAGCACTATTGATAAACAACCCGGCAAGCTTACCTGGAAACCAAAAATTGCCCGCATATCTGCCAATGGCGACCTGGCCTTCACCGCCGGCCCTTACATCTATCAAAACGGTAAAAGCGACGATGATAAAGTGTTTGGCCAGTACCTTTCGGTTTGGAAGCTGGACAATGCCGATAACAAGCTTAAACTACTGATAGACCTTGGCATACAACACCCCGAGCCGGAAGGTGAAGCGGGTACCGATTTTAAAGAGCCAGATGCCACTAAACAAGCAGCTGCCAGTAAAGACCCTTTTAAAGGCAAATCTGTTACCTTAAGTAATGACAACGCCTTTAATAAAACTTTAGATGCATCGGCGCTGGTTGGTTACAAGGCTTTTTTTGCTGCAGAAGGTACTTTGTATTTCCCCGGATTTGAACCCATGACCGGTAAGGATAAAGTATCTAAATTTTTAACCAGCGAAGGCATGAGCATTACTGCTCAAACCGTGAACGCTGGCCGTGCCACCAGTAACGATTTGGCCTATAGCTATGGCACTGCCCGCATACGCAAAGGCAATATAGTAAACAACTACAACTACGTGCGCATTTGGGAGATAGATGCAAACCGCAAATGGAACATCCTGGCCGAGATATTTTCTACAATAGAATAACCCCCGGCTATCAAAAAAGAAAAACCGCTGCTTGTTACAGGCAGCGGTTTTTTTATGGGTGATGCTTTGTTTTAAAACAACTGTTCGATGATATCTCCTGCCGATAGGCCCTCTGCTTCGGCATGGTAGCTGCGCACTATACGATGGCTTAATATAGGCTTGGCAACAGCGCGTACATCCTCAATATCGGGTGAGTATTTACCGTTGAGTACGGCATGGCATTTTGCGCCCAATATTAAAAATTGCGATGCGCGCGGCCCTGCACCCCAGTTAAGCAAACGCTTTACCTGCGGGGTAGCAAACTCGCTATCGGGGCGGGTTTTTGATACCAGTTTTACGGCATACTCCAGCACATTATCGGTAACGGGGATATTGCGCACCAACTGTTGGAAATAAATGATCTGCTCGGCATTTAACTGCTTATTTACCGTTACCTGGTGGGTGCTGGTAGTATTTTTAACCACCTGCAGCTCCTCTTTAAACGATGGGTAATTAAGCGCCACGTTAAACATAAACCTGTCCAACTGTGCCTCGGGCAGCGGGTAGGTGCCTTCCTGCTCAATGGGGTTTTGCGTAGCCAGTACAAAAAATGGTTTCGATAATTTATGCGTAACGCCGGCTGCGGTAACCGCTTTCTCCTGCATGGCTTCCAACAAGGCTGCTTGTGTTTTAGGCGGCGTACGGTTTATCTCATCGGCAAGGATAATGTTAGAGAATACCGGGCCGGGAATGAATTTAAAGTTGCGGTCTTCGCCCAATATTTCAGCCCCAATAATATCTGAGGGCATCAGGTCGGGCGTAAATTGTATGCGTTTAAAATCGAGGTCTAACACCTGAGCTACGGTTTGCACCAGCAATGTTTTAGCCAAGCCCGGTACACCAACCAAAAGGCAATGCCCGTTGCTGAAAATAGAGATCAGGACGAATTTAATAACCTCGTCCTGCCCTATAATAACTTTTCCAATTTCGGCACGAATTTGCTCATAAGCATACTTCAATGCGTCGGCGGCCTCTACCTCAGAGCGGTGTTGCATATTTTATATTAGGGTTTTACCTGTGCAGATGCCGGCGACGCTACCCATTTTTGCAGAGCAGGGTAAGCCTGGTATTCGGCATCAATTTTAATGAAGGTTTCTTTACGGCGTTTATCAAACCATTGGCTTACGGTACGGTTCAGTTTATCGTCCATAGCCATTTCTTTCAGCTTGGCAAAATCCTGCTCCAGGTTGGCCTTATGCGCATCAGTAACCGATTTTAGGTACAATATTTTGTAGTTCTTTTTGCCGGTTTGCGGGTCGGTAAACAATTTTGGGGTCGATGTAGCGCCCACTTTCATAGTATCAATTACCAGGGCAATCTGCGGGTCTAATTTATCTGTAGGGATGTAAGTAGTACGGGTTTGTACGTTCTCGGCGTTCAACATCATACCTCCATTGTATTTACTGTCTTTATCATCAGAAAACACAGCCGCGTAGGTCGAGAAATCAGCAGTCTTATCGGCCTTCATTACTTTGTACAAACTATCTGCAGTTACTTTTGCCCTCTCTAATGCAGCGGGTGTAGTAACCGGCACAACCAGTATGTGGCGGGTATGTACCTGTTCGCCGCGACGCTCTATCACCTGTAAAAAGTGGAAACCAAAATCACTCTCAAACACCGGAGAAATTTCACCAGCTTTTAGTTTAAAGGCCACCGCCGAAAACTCTTTCACAAAACCGTTACGGTCGTTAAAACCAAGGTCGCCACCATCAGGTGCCGAACCGGGGTCTTGCGAGTATAAGCGGGCCAATGCACCAAAGTCTTCACCCTTTTTAACACGCTGGCGTAACTCTTCAGATTTATCTTTATAAAACTGTTTCTCCTCTTTGGTCATTTTAGGGTTAAACACAATCTCGCCTACCTCTACCTCTTTGTTGAAGGTTGGCAAGCTATCTTTCGGCATCAGGTCGAAAAAGCGTTTTACATCCTGAGGGGTGGTATTTACTTTTTCGGTGATTTTTGCACGCATCCTCTGCGCAACCAGCGATTCTTTGATATCGGGACGTATCTCGTCTTTGTATTGGATAACCGAGCGGCCTAAGAATTGCTCAAGCCTTTCCTGCCCGCCTGCACGCTGAATAAAGCTACGCATACGGCGCTCTACTTCGCTATCCACATCTTCATCTTTCACCTGCACGCTATCTATCACGGCCTGCTGGGCTAATAGTTTTTGGGTTAGCTGGTTTTGCAAAAGCACTGCTTTAAAATCGGGTGGCGGTTGTTGGCCGCTTACCAGGTACTGTGCATATTGCAGCTCAATGTCCGACTGCAGGATAATGCTTGAACCAACAATGGCGGCAATTTTATCAATGGTGCGGCTTGGGCCTGTGCGTACAACGTTGGTATCGGCAGCAGGCAGTTTAGCAGCAGTATCGGTTTGAGCCTGTGCAGCAGTGGCAAGTAAAAAAACACTTACTATAAATAACCCTAATTTTCTCATGAATGATCTGAATAACATGCGGCCGCTTTTGCCGCCAAAAAAGCAAATTTCGGTAAAAAAAATTAATAATGGCACATAATTAAGCCGTTATGCGAATATGCTTATAATGCATCAACTGCTTTGCCTACTTTTGGTTAAAATATGTTAAATAAACATGAAGGTTGATAACCCCAACGCTTTCCGTTTTTTATTACAGGATGATATTTACCTGCTTGCCGGCGACAAGGCTTTAAGCCCCGCGCCATTTGCTGAACCTACGCCCGAACCTCAGGTCCAAGCGCCGCAACCTGTACAGCAAACAGCCCAGGCACCTATCGCAGAACCTGTAAAAGCGCCTGTAACCGTGGCTATTCCTACCATCCCTCAGCCCATAAAAACGGCAGAACCGGCGTTTAATTATCTGGGCGGCAACAATAAGCAATTTGCCATACTGGTAAATTACGCTACCGAAGAGCATATACCTGCCGCGCATTTGGCCGCTATGGAAAACATACTGAAACGTAAAGAACTTGCACTGGCCGATGTTGCCATTTTCAACATGCACAAGCATCAGCCACTGGCCATAGCTAAGGTTGCGGAGATACTGAAACCCGCCAAGATGGTAATTATGGGGAAAGATGCCATGCCCCAGGGTATTGGTAACTTACCATTCAACAGCCCCGTGCAGGGCAAAAAAACAACGGTGCTGTATAGCTTTAGCTTTGATGATATGATGAGCAGCAACGATAATAAGAAAGCCTTTTGGGACCAAATGAAAACCCTTTAATATGCAGCAATTAGTTTTTGCAACAAATAACCGCCACAAGTTAACGGAAGTAGAGGCTAAAATAAAAGGCCAGCTGAAATTGGTAACCCTTAACGATATTGGCTGTACCGATGATATTATTGAAGACGGGCTTACCTTCCGAGCAAATGCTTCTATTAAAAGCCGTTTTGTGTGGGACCGGTATGGCTTGAATTGTTTTGGCGATGATAGCGGGCTGGAAATTGAAGCACTAAATGGCGAGCCCGGTATTTATTCGGCGCGTTACGCGGGCAGCCATGGCGATCACGCAGCAAACAACGCCAAAGTATTAAGCAAACTGGAGGGCCTTGAAAACCGCAAAGCGCAATTCCGTACCGTGATTTCCCTAATGTGGAACGGCGAGGAATACTTTTTCGAAGGCATTGTTGCAGGCACCATCCGCATCCAATTGAGCGGAACCGATGGTTTTGGCTACGACCCCATCTTTCAGCCCGATGGTTACGATGCCACCTTTGCCGAAATGAGCATGGAGGAAAAAAATAGTATCAGCCATCGAGCCATCGCGGTAGAGAAACTTATTGCATTTTTAAACGAACAAACGGCTTAAGGCTTCTTCGCCGTACTATCAGCCTTTGGTTTAGCCACCGGCTTCACCACCGTGCTATCCATATTTGGCGGCACGTTTGGTGCAAGCTTTGGCTTATTTACAGCGCTGTCTACTTTGCTTTTTACAGCAGGTTGTGTACCCAAAGTGTCGGTGCCTAATTTAATTACACCATTGCCCGGCTTTTTATTGGCCGTACTATCTGCCGGGGCAGGCTTGCCATTTATCAGCTTTGGCGCCGGTGTTTTAGCGCCTTTTTTACCGGGCGGTGTGGCAGCAGGTTTACCGGCAGGCTTTGTTGTACCTTTTTTCTTGCCGTATGATGGGATGATAGATTCCTTGGATATCGGCCGTTCCTTTGGCTTCCAGATAAAGCCCTTCAGAATCTTTTCTTCCTCAGTAAATTTACTTAGCGGGCCGTAGCGGTGCTCGGGTTTGGTTAAAAAGAACACATCGGTAGCACTGTTATCTTTAAACAACACACGCATACGGCTGGCCAGCGAGCGCTCCATCTCTGTTACCTTTTTGGTGCTATCGCGATTGAAATAAATACTCTCGGCGTTGCCGGCTATAAACATTTTATCCAGCTTATCATCCTTAAAAAAGCCGCGCATACGTTTCCCCGCCACCTGGTTAAAGGTGAGCGAATCGTCCTTCTCAATATTCACAATAAATGCCGAGGGGAACAGCATCAGGTTATCCATCTTCTTATTCCGCATTTGCAGGGTAATGGTATCGCCTGATAACTGCGAGCCTTGCGTCCATATAATAGGCTGCACAAAACAACGCAGGGTGGAATCGCTGTAGCTGTAAAACATCGAGTCGGATTTGGCCTGCAGGTCCGATTTAAAGAGCTTGGCATGGTGGTAGGCCCTGATAATGCGTATGCGCGCCGTATCGCTTACTACTCGGTTACGAATAATGAAGGCAGGGTCGCTCTCCTCCTGTTCTTCAACTACCTGTTTCGCTTGGGGCTTTTTACTTCCCGGCGGGCCGGCTTTATCGCCCTTACCGGGGATACCCGCCACGTGTGCGGTATCCTTCCCCTTTAGTGTGCTATCTGCGCCGGCCAAAGGCTTGCCATCTTTACCAACAGGTTTCACCGCCACCTGCGGTTTAGGCAGCCCAAAAAGCAGCGGGTATTTTATCAAGCTATCTTTGCGGAAACTCAGGTATTTAGCATACAGGTATTTCGAGTCGGCTTTTTTGGCTTTGGCTGCAATCGAGTCGGGTTTCACTTTCAACGAGGTATCCCTGATGCGCGAAAGCCTCAATTTCTCCCACATTGCCTTCAAATCTTTGTAGGTCATTATCTGTGTCTCCAGCGTATCAGCAGATATATATACCGAGTCGCGCTTTATTTTCTCCCCCCTTGGCTTCTTACCTAACGAGTCGATGGCCTTTATAGTGGTATCGCGCCGTGTAGTATCGCTCATGTCTTTTCGTGGCGTACCCAATGGAGGCTTTGCAGCCGGTTGCGCTTTTGCAGGGGCACCTTTAAGCACTTCGCTCGCTGGTGGCGGTATCTTTACAGGCACACCCGGTGTTTGTAGGGGTGGCGCCTTTATGGGCGATGCTGCCGACTGCCCTTTAATTGGCGTACCAAGCGTTGGGGCCTTTATGGGCGATGCGCCTTTTTTAACCTTACTGCCCTTATCTGCCGGTGCAGGCGGCACGGGTATGGTATCGGTTTTGGTGGTATCTTTTTCTTCGGTTACAATAACTACGTAAGGGTCTTGTGTTACTACGGTGCGTTCTTCGCTTTTGTAATAATTGGCCAAATCGCCCAGCAGGGTAGTTTTTTGTTCGCTATCAGTAAATACCACGTGCTTTACGGCATGGCCAAAGCCTATCTTTTTATCGTAAAACAAGCTATCCCCCTTCAGCCTTTTAGTGCCCGATTTATACAGGTTTTTCTTGCCGAAGAAGGCCTGCTCGGTGACGGTATTATACAAACCGTTCTCCGTGTAAAGCGTGTCTTTTTTATCCTTGGTATCGTAAATATTGGTTGGCCCGTAAAAATAGGCTATGCGTGTACCTGTGTTATAACGCAGCGTGTCGTTTTTTATCAAGGCGTCGGGGGTTACCAATACCACATCGTACCGGAAGTACGAATCGCGCGAGAAGGCGAAGTAGTAGCCATTTTTGCTGGTAAGCGTATTGTCTTTATTCACCACCTTGCCGCCGCCGGTATAAGTACCAATGCGTGTAGCGGTATTGTAGGTAAGGTAATTGGTGGTTAAGGTAGCATCCTTATCAACCATTTTCACGTTATCTGTAAGTATGGCTATTTTGGTGTTGCCGTTGTAATTCAGCTTATCCGAAAATATATTCAGGGTATCGCCCTGGGTAATGTTTACGTTGCCAAAGGCATCAAAGGCATTTTCTTGTGGATAGAAGTATGCGCTGTCCGACCGCATAATGGAGTAATCTTGCTGGAAGGTGCCTTTATAAACCTTTATAACATCCTTGCCGTTTATTTTAACGCCCTCGCTGCGTGTAGAACTGATGAGGTTCACAACAGACTTTTTTTGGGCCAGCGCCGTAACCGACAGAAGAATAAGAAGAAAGCTGAAGGCGTATTTTATCACGATGGCAAAATTAGTTTTTTGCGGGGGTTATTAAATTAATAATTTTGGCTTATGCTCCCTGTTGAACGTTTTGTAAGTTTTATTTCGCAAAATGCGCTGTTCCAACCCGGTACAAGGGTGCTGGCCGCTGTTAGCGGCGGTGTCGATTCGGTTTTAATGGCTCATTTACTTAAACATGCGGGCTACCATTTTGGTATAGCACACTGCAACTTTATGTTGCGGGGCCATGAAGCTAATGCCGACCAGGAATTTACCCGTCAACTGGCCAAGCAATTAGGCATTACCTTCCATACCACCAACTTCGATACCCAACAATTTGCTACCGAAAATAAAGTATCTATCCAAATGGCAGCGCGCGATCTGCGCTACAACTGGTTTAACCAAATTGCCCAAACCGAAGGCTACCAAGTTATTGCCCTTGCACACCATCAGAACGATACGATAGAAACAATATTGTTGAACCTTACACGAGGTACAGGCATAGCGGGGCTGCATGGTATTTTACCAAAAAACGGCAACCTGGTGCGCCCGTTGATGTTTTTAACCCGCGAAGAGATTGCCCAAATTGCTTCCGCCGAAAACATAGCCTTCGTAGAAGACAGCAGCAATGCCTCAACCAAATATGCCCGCAATAAAATACGCCACAAGGTAGTGCCCTTGCTAAAAGAACTTAACCCTGCGCTGGAAGATACCTTTGAGAACAACCTGCGCAACTTTAGGGAAATGGAGCAATTACTGAACCTAAAGGTTGATGAATTGCGTAATACATTATTGATTGGTAAAGGCGGCGAAACACATATAGCTATCGATGCTATAAAGCAATTGGCGCCGCAAAGGCTGCTACTATTTGAACTGCTTAAGCCTTACGGGTTTGTGGATACAGTGATAGATGACCTGCTAACAGTATTGGATAAACATTCGGGGCGAGTCTTCGAAAGTAATAGCCACCTGCTTGTGCTCGACAGGGAGAACCTTATTATTTCTGAAAGGAAAACCGCGGCACAGGTAGCGGTACCGATAGCGGAAGGCGAGGCTTTTATTACTTATGGCGATTTTAGGCTTGCTGTGCTGCATGATGATAGCCCGCTTATTATAAAAGATAACCCCTTTGCGGTTTCGGTAGATGCCGCAAAACTGGTTTATCCGCTGATTATGAGGCCATGGCAGCAGGGCGAAGTTTTTTACCCGCTGGGTATGAAGACGAAGCAAAAGCTGAGCGATTTTTTCATTCACCAAAAAGTGCCGCTGCACCAAAAAAGCGAAATACCCGTTTTGGTGAACGGCAACGGAGACATTATTTGGCTTGGCGGCCACCGGCCGGACGACAGGTATAAAGTGGATAATAACACTAAAAAAGTTACTATATTCGAATTGAATAAATTATGAGCGATAAAGCCGTTTTTACCGAAAAACAATACCTGGGCCGCGAGTGGATGCCTATAACCATACGCCTTGTATTATCAATGTTTTGCTTTGCAGCCTACTTTTTTACCGATGAGCGCGAACGCAACGGCGACCTGCTTGCCGTGGTAGGCTTCGCTATTATCACCATATCCATCATTCTTGGCTTTGTAGTACATTTTAATACCACTGTTGCCAACAAAAGCGTTACGCTCGACGGTCTGTGGACCACCCGCCGCGTAAAAATAGACCTGAACAGTATTGTAAAAGCCGAAAAAGGCACCTACAGCCGCTACCTGTTCAACAACCCTGTTTATAACCTGCATACCAAAGGCACCATCCGTTTTTTCACCGCCGGTAACGACGCCGTGCACCTTACTGATCGCGATGGGTTGCTATACATTATAGGTTCGCAACACGTAAACGAATTTTTGAGGGCTGTACAGGAAGAGATGAAGAGGAAAGCGTAAGCACTAAGGCATCTTATGATAAATACAAAAGGAGGGCGAAACCCTCCTTTTGTATTTATGTACGTTAAAGTTATTTTGAATAAGGAAAGTTGCGGGATATCTTTCTCATCTGCCGCTCAATAACATCGTCTGTTGAAGAGAACAGATCCTCGTTCATCCTTTTGGTGTAACGCCAAAGCATCTCGCCATCGGCACCATCGCAAATTTGCATGGTAATACCGCCTTCACCTGTTTTGCCCCCAAAGCCAAATAATACGGTAGTAACAATGGCACCAGTCTCTGATTTTGTGCTCTCCTGATTATAGGTGCCAAAAATTACGGCATCAACTCCCAATACTTTAGCTATTTCATCCTTGGTATGTATTTCTATACTATCAGAATACTTTGCCCTATTTAACAGCACATTGGTTTTTTCTACATCCTGAAAACTTACCGAATAGTTATCAGCCTTTCTAAGGAGGTATGTGTACATACTCGACTGGATATTTTTGCCCATTTTTAGTTCCTGCTCGTGATTGCTGGCAGCATCAAAATTCTTAGGCGGCTTTTTGTAAGAGATTTTAACATTAAACGGGAGAATAGCCACAAGCTTATGCGTTTTTACCGCATCTTTCAGTTTTGGGCTTTCGTAAATTTGTTTTGCACTTTCAAATTGCGCATGGGCATTCAGGCCGAATAGGCATACGACCGCAAAAAGTAGAATTTTCTTCATGGAGTTTAATCAAATAAGGTTCAAGTTTTCTTTTAAAATGCGACTAATAGGGAATCGCATTTCTATCACAATGATAAGAAAAAAGCCTTGATTACAACGCCCACTATGAAATAAATTAATGCGATTTAAAGCTTACTATATCGCTATGCAAATCGCGGAAAGAGCTGCGGATACCGAAGGTGATCATACCCGTTTTATCATGAAACTCGTCGTTTTTCTCGCTGCGGTAAATGCCGCCCAACTCGAGCCTCAGGTTGTATTTGGGGTTTAGTAAAAAGGCTACTTTGCCCTGCAGGTAAATCATATTGGTGGTTAGGCCCTGGCCAATGTAGTTACCATCAACCTTAGCAGGGTTTTGGTAATTTAAGAAAGGGTTTTTACCGTAGTTAAGGTTATTTATATCCAAACCGTAGTGGCCGTAATCGGCCTCACCCATAAAGTTGAAGCGTTTGTAGGCGTAGTTAAGCAAACCTACATACTCGCGGAAGTTGGCACCAAACGGGTGTGCCAGCATTTCGCTATTAGCGGTGTAGTTGATAATTGATGAACGCTCTGAATAAGTATACGGCCTGGCTGTGCTGGTTTCGGCAAGGTAGTTTAGGTTTTTAACACCAAACAGGTCGGCACCACGTAGGCCCAATTGCCATGCAAACTTGTTGCGGTAGTTACCCGGGTTATGGAAAAAGTTTTTCGATTCAAATTCATCCAACCCAAATTGCCCGTACAGCGTAAGCCCGTCAACAACTTTATACTTGCTGGTAAGCCCTATCAAAGCATTATCGGGCGAGCCGCTTGATGCCTCAACAGGCCTCAGGAATATAAAGGGGTTGATGTATGCAAAATCGAACCCGCGCTGGTGCCCGGTTTCATCTTTACTGGCCCATATAACCGAATCGAAGAAACCGAACGAAAGGCGGTTGCTCACATTCCAATCCAGATAGTGGAAAACGCCAAACTTGGTACGGTCCTGCCCTATGCTGCTGGTGTTGGCAGGGTCGTGGTACATGGCCCACATGGCCATGTATTTTACGTTACCCACATCGGCAGTTACACGGAAGAACGGCGCAGGCGACGAGTTATCTGATAAAAACACCGAACGGTAGCCATCGCCAATAAAAGTTTTATCGCGCCCTATGCTCAGGTTAATAAATTTATAAGGGGAGTACGATGCTGTAGCGGTTATATAACTCCAGTTGTAAACATCCGCTTTTCCGTTAACCCTTCTGGCGTAAGCCATCCCGGGCACTATGCCTACCTGACTGATGTAAGTATCCAGGTAGTCGGGGGCTTTCATGCTGTTGAGGTAACCTTCAATACTGTAGCTGAACTTGCTACCTGCAGTACCGCCTATTTGCAAACCCAACGAGTTGTAATAGGTAGTTTTTTTACCGCTAAAATCGCGGCCAATATTAAAATCAGGCAGCAGGTCGGCATAAAAAGTAGCATCCGAGCTTTTAGAATCTATGAGGTGCTCGTTAAAAATTTTGGCATAGGCGCCATCCTTAACCACACCGTAATTCAAAATCGAATCAAACTTAGCCTTCAGCAGCGGATTGTCCGAATAAAAGGGTTTCATGGACGAGTGAACCCTTGTTTTGGTAGAATATACCTCGGCATCCAGCTTTTGGTAAAACTGGAAGTTATAGGGCTGGTAAACCGATTGCGCCTTCGCAGCACCCATAGTAGCCAGTAATACAACACTGCTGATTAGAAGTTTCTTCATATAATGCCGGGGTATCAATAAATGCTATTCGAAATAATTGAGTGTTTTGTAACCGCCTTTTTTCAAATGCTCGTCTTTTTTGGCCAGGTCAAGGTCTGATTGTACCATGTCGGTAACCAGGGCTTGCAGGTCGTATTTCGGCTCCCAACCCAATTGTTTTTTCGATTTTGTAGGGTCGCCTATCAGCAAATCAACCTCAGTAGGCCTGAAGTATTTAGGGTCAACCTTTACTACTGTTTGGCCCGAGTGTAATGCAGCGTAGTTTAAGCCCAGCGCTTGTACTTTAGCCTGGTCAACATCTATGATAACGCCTTTTTCGTTCTCATCTTTGCCGCTAAATTCTACGTTGATACCCAATTCGTGGAACGACATTTTGATGAAGTCGCGCACGGTTGTAGTTACGCCGGTAGCTATAACATAATCTTCAGGCTTATCTTGCTGCAGCATCAGCCACATTGCGGCTATATAGTCTTTAGCGTGGCCCCAGTCGCGTTGTGCGCCTAAGTTACCCACGTAAAGGCAGCCCTGTAACCCTAAGGATATTTTGGCAACGGCACGTGTAATTTTACGGGTTACGAAAGTTTCTCCCCGTATAGGGCTCTCGTGGTTAAACAATATACCGTTGCAGGCATACATACCATAAGCTTCGCGGTAGTTCACAATTATCCAGTAGCCGTAAAGTTTTGCTACTGCATAAGGTGAACGCGGGTAAAACGGCGTGGTTTCGCTTTGCGGAACGGCTTGTACCAAACCATAAAGCTCAGAAGTAGAGGCCTGGTAAATGCGGGTTTTTTGAGTAAGGCCCAGCAAACGTATTGCCTCTAATATACGCAATACCCCAATACCATCGGCATTGGCGGTATACTCCGGTGTATCAAAGCTCACCTTAACGTGGCTTTGCGCACCAAGGTTATAAATTTCGTCGGGTTGAATTTCCTGTATCAGCCTGATAAGGGCCGTTGAGTCGGTAAGATCGCCGTAATGAAGGTGCAGCTTAACGCCTTTTTCGTGCGGGTCGTGGTATAGGTGGTCTATCCTATCGGTATTAAAAGACGACGAGCGGCGTTTAACGCCATGTACCTCGTAACCTTTTTTTAACAAAAATTCAGCTAAGTATGCGCCGTCCTGACCAGTTATACCTGTTATTAGTGCTTTTTTCATTAACGATTATTAGATAAGCAATTATTTATTGCAATATTACCAAAATAATCGAAATAGAACCTAAAAGCTTAACTACAAACCTGCGAATATTTTAAATTCCCGCAACTGTATCCTCCAGTTCGCGATACCATTCCTCGCCGTATTTACGGATGAGCGGCCCCTTTAAAAACTCGTGTACCGATACTTTGAGCTCTTTACCAAAACTGCATGCCGGGCTGCAAATGCTCCAGCGGTCGTAGTTCAATACATCAAACTCGGGGTAGTTGGTTATGCGTATGGGGTACAGATGGCACGATATAGGTTTTTGCCAACTGATAACGCCTTCTTCGTAGGCTTTCTCAATAGCACATTTGGTTATGCCGTTTTCCCAGGTTACGTAAGCGCACTCTTTATTGGTATCTACGCAGGGGGTGGTATAGTCGCCCTCAAAATCGGTTACGTGGGTGCCTTCTCTTTCTATGGTGGCAATGCCCTTGGCCGTCATGTAAGGTTTTACTTTGGGGTAAATCTCTTCCAGTATGCCCAGCTCATCGTGGTTTAGCGGCGCACCCGAATCGCCCTCGAGGCAGCACGCGCCTTTGCACTTGTTTAAGTTGCATACAAAATTTTCTTTTACCACATCCTCGTGCAGTAAAACACTCCCTACTTCTATCATCATTATTTCTTCACCGGATTTAGGGCATATTTAAGCCCGCTTGCCTGCGTAAGGTCCATCACCAGGCTGCCCACTATTAATTCTACATGGGCTTTTACCGGTATTCGGTTCTTATCGTCAGTAATCCACAAATATAGCTTACTATTTTTGCGAAATATACGCCCCGGGATAATTGTTGGGTTAAACTTTAAACAGTTGAAGGTACCCAGCCCGCATTTTACCTGCTCTTTACCCAAATAAGTTATGGTAAGCGTATGTATGCCGTCCTCCAAAAAATAGCGCATATCCAGCTTATCGTTTATCTTCAGGCCTGATACATCCACATTACGGGCAAAGTAATATGCCGACAGGAAATCGAATACATTGCCGCTGTAGGGGTATTTACCGCTATTTGCCGATATGGTGCCCGTAGTATGGTCAAACGTTACTTTATCGGCATGTTTGTAGCCTCCCTCTTTCCGTTCTTCCGAATAATAATAAGGCAGCAGCGTATGCGGATCTATAAACGTTTGGTACTGGTTACGCACCTTGAATAACAAATTGAAAGTACCCAGCGTGTTGGCTACGGCATGTATGCGCAGCGCGGGCTTCCCAAAAAACTTCTGCTCGCTGTTCTCTACCTTAATGGTAGTTTCGGCCGCAGAAAATATGCCGTACTTTAATTTATAGGTTATTTGTTCACCCGCCTGAAAAGCCACCTCTTCGGTTTTCTCGGCCTCCTGTGCATAAGCACCGGCAAAGCAAGTGAGCAATAACAGCGCTATATAATATTTCTTCATTCGGGGTTTGCGTTTGCCCTATTGACGCGCTTCTGCGTAAAGGGTTTAATCGCGGCGCTTGTATATAGGCACGGTAGAGCATGGCTCGCCAAACATCAGGCTTTTTGCAACAGGCGTAAGTTTTTTTGCCAGTTCTACATAAGCCGACACCGGTACCGGTATATCGCCACAGCCCTTTATAACGAGCCTTTGGTCGCGGTATTGTTCGGCATCAAGGGTTTCCATTTGTTTGGCAAACAAAACGGTTTCAAGCACTTCGGCATCGCCAAAAACCACATCTTTGGCATAGGGCGCCATACGGTTGGCCAATAGCATATAGGCCCAGGCAGGTACAATAGCATCGGCCGTGCAGGTAATGGCTACATACTTATCCTGGTATTGTGCCCAATCGTGCCCTTTTACAAACTCGCGGAAATCCTTCTCGCGCAGCATTAGCCCGTGGAACAAATTATCTTTTATATCATACACCACCCTTTCGCCGGGCAGGTAAAACTGCGCGGGGTCGAGCGTTACCAGCCCGCTAAGCGCAACTTTGTTTACTATGTTTTCCTGTATCTCCATGGTTGTAAACCGTAATGTAAAGCAAAAAAAATCCGGCAAAGGTTTTAAGGCCCTTGCCGGATGCAAAATTACTTTAAAATTAGCTTATAAGAACTTAGCGCGGTTATCTTTTACATTCGCCTTATCTTTCAAGGCTTCAAGCACAGCGCCATCGGCACGTTGCGCAAGGGCAGCGCCAAGGGTTTGTTTCTCGCGCACTGCGTTGGTTAAAGCCGGAGGATTAACAAAGCTATCCAAAGCGTATACATAAACACCTTGTGTACCAACTACCGGCTTAGAAAGCTTGCCCGGCTGCGAACCGAAGATACCACCGATAACTTTATACTCCGGGCCCGAACCTGGCATAACCGGGTTAGCAAATACTACGTTTTGTACCGGCACCACTTTACCGCCAGTTTTTTGAGCAACCTGATCGATATTGCCACCCAAAGCTGCCTGCAGTTTCTCGGTAAGTTGTTTGCCTTTTACCTCGATCCTTACGGCCGGCTCAATTTGTTTTTTAACAGCATCGAGGCTTAAGTAGCCAATTGGGTTTATTTGGGTAAGGGTGGCCACTACATATTGGTCGCCAATTGGGTAAACCTCTTCAGAGAAATCGCCCACATCGGCTTTGTATGCCCACCTTACTAAAGCGCGTGCGCCGTCAAGGCCAGGTAATACAGCTTGTGTGCCTACTACGTTATCTGCAGTTTTAATGGTAAGGCCTGCTTTTTTAGCTTGCGCTGCAAAGCTGTTGCCGCTAAGCGATGCCAGGAAAGCCTGCGCTTTGTTGTATGCTTCGTTTTGTGTTTTTTGGCTTGCCTCCAAAGGTTTATCAACCTGGGCTACTTTCACCACTTTTGATGAACCTATCAGGTTCTCAATCTCCACAACGTGTACACCAAACTGGGTAGCAAATACTTTTATCTCGCCTTTTTTAGCATCAAACACTACATCGTCAAAGGCAGGTATCATCATGCCGCGGGCAAAGGTGCCTAAATCGCCGCCTTTTGCGTTGGCATTTTTATCTATCGAGAAGGTGTTGGCCAATTCGGCAAATGATTTGCCACCGGCAATAAGTTTTTTAATTGAATCGCCTTTAGCCATTGCTTTATCCAAACCACCTTCGGTAGCAGGGTTAATCAATATGTGGCGTGCTTTAACCGAATCGGGGCTGATAGTAGCCGAAACCAGTTTAGCAATTTTGTAGCTGCCATTTGATAAGTACGGGCCATAAACAAAACCCGGGGCTGCGGCAAACATTACCGAATCCAGCTGAGGCTCTAACTGGCCTTTTTTGCGGTAAGCGATAGGTGTTTTGGTTTCTGAGTTTACCTGTACAAACAACGAATCGTTGGTAGAGGCTTTCAGGTCGGCAGCTAATTTTTCTACCTGGCCTTTTATTGCAATGCTATCTTCTTTTGAAGGGGCAGCGTTGAAGGTTACGTAATCGAAGTTGCGCAACTCTTGTTTGTTTTTAAACAGAGCCTTGTGCTCGTTGTAGTATGCGCTGTAGTCTTCATCGCTAATGGTAACTTTATTATCGGGGATCGATGCGTAATCCAACACCACGTATTTAAAGTTAGCCAGTTTGTTTTTAGCCTGGTAATCGTCCTGCGCATCCAACGAGTTTACGTATAAACCGGTTGTAACGGCAGCCAGGTATTTTTGCCTTTTTTTGTCTTTTATCAACTCGGTAACAAAGTTACCCCAGGCTTTTAGCTGTGCAGTATCGGCTTTAGCAGTTTGCAAGTATTGCAAAAACTGGTTAAGGCGGGCACGGTCAAACTGGCCGGTTTGCTGGTTAGTGAATTGTTGAGCAATTTGCGGATCGGGGGTTGGGCCGCTTATCATGGCTTGTGTTTCGGCTTCGCCAACAGTGATGCCCAGTTTCTCAATTTCTTTGCTTAGCAAGCCGTCAGTTAAAAACTGGTTCCAGGTAGTTTCCTGCAAATAGTTGGTAATTTGCGGAGAAATGCTCTGGCCCGACTGTTGTTTAAACTGCTCGGTAGATACTTCCAGCCTCCTGTTGAAATCGGCATAGCTGATAGCGGTGCCGTTTATTTCGCCAATTTCGGTAGCGCTATCTTTAAAAATTGAACTTCCGGACTTGATAACTTCGCCTGCTATAAAGGCAACTAAAGCCAATCCGATAAAAACTGCGAGAATTGTCCCCATTCGGTCCCGCAAATAACCCATGATACCCATATAACTCTTAATCTATTTTATAGTTCTCCAAAAAAGAGGCGCAAGATACAACTTTTACTAAAATTCTATAATACAATTTTTTGCGTATCTAATTTGTTTAATTATTGCGAAACAGCGTCGCCATTAACGTGAATAACCGCTGTAGAGTTTTGAAAGATGGGGTGCTGTAGTTTATCATCGCTGGTAAAACTGGTACCGCGCATAATATCGCCGCCAACTTTGGTCATCTCTACGGGCTTGTTTGAGTAGTAAATTTTTTTGTTCTGGTCCCAAATCAGTTCTTCTGATTTATACACTGTACCCTCAGAATTAGTAGCAACAACATTCTTATAAAATTCGATAAGTTTATTGTTGTTACGCATGCAGGCCGAATCGGAAACAATGTTACCGTTCTCTTTGGCATCTTTATCCAAGGATGTGATTTTTACCCCTTTTGGCATGGTACTGTAAGGCTCTTTCACCTGATACTCAATAAACAGCGGCGACCGCAACCTGAACTTCACCAGTGCCGAATCGCTGAAAATAACATCAAGGTCGGTTGTACGCTGAATGGGTTTTGTGGCATCAGCAGCGGCTATCTCCTGTATTTTGTTTATATCGTTCTCGCAGGCACTAAAAAGCATAACCGCAAATAATGCGGTTATGAGTGTAGTTGAAATATGAAGTTTTTTTGCCATGCGTGGCGTATTAATCGTAACGGTATTTGATAAACCAAAGGTCGTTTAGCGTGAATGACAAACGCAGGTTTATGTAGTTTTCTTTCACCAACCCGTTAGCTACCGTACCGCGTTGGCCGTATTCGGCACCTAAGTTTATTTTGTAAAAGGCGCTGTTGTTACGTGGTAGCGGCAAGCCAATACCAAAAGTACCTGCATAGCGCTTAATATTAGTATTATTCACATTTAGGTAGGTATTATCGTAAATAAAACCAAAGCGGTAATCTACACGGGCAAAGTAATTTGATAACGAGTTGGCATTAGGCGTTATCTGGCCACCAATATTCCAGGTGCGGCTGTTTTTCAGGCCTTTATTTACACCGGCTATTTCCAGTTGGCTCCAGTTACCCATGGTATAATCAACACCAAAAAGGTAGTGCCCATCAAATTGATAACTTACGCCAAAGTGTTGCACCTGCGGCAGGGTAAGTTTTGCGCTGGCATCGGTGCGGTTTACTAAACTGTCGGTAGCTACGCCTTCGTCGCCGCTTTCGGAAAAGTAGCTACTTACAATATACCTATTTTGCGTATTCAGTTTTGATTTTGCCGAAGCTGAATAACCAAACACGAGGTGCTTGCGGGCCGAAAAATCGAAGCTGTATTGTGCGCCGTAATCGTAGTTGAAACCGTTTATAGCGTTGCCTTCTTCTACCCTTGAGTTGAGTGTACCAAACAGATCGGGCACCTCGGTAGATTGAGTTTCTTTTAAGTTACCAAATATGTATGCTGCGTTTGCACCTACTGATAAATGCTTACCAATACGCACACCGTAACCCATGTAAAATTTAGATAAACCGCCATCGCCGCTATACAGGTAATTAACCGCATTAGTATCAGCCGGCAAGCCGCTGCCAAAATTGCTTTTGGTTTGGCGGTAATTATAACCCAGTTCGCTGTAGGGCATTAACCCGAAGCTAATGGCCGAACGCTTTGAAACAGGCATGGCAAACACAATATGGCTAAGCCTGAAACTGCTATTGGTTTGGTTGGTGAACCCGGTTTTGCTGAGTGTATTGATATTGCTTGCTATACCGGCATCAATAATGGTGTAGTTGATGGTTGAGTACGATGCCGGGTTTAAAAAGTTAACGTAGTTGAAGTTGTTTATTTTATTGATAGCAGCACCTATACCACCCATGGCTGCCTGCTGGGGCAATACTGTAGGGCTAAGGTCGCCCAGGCCATACCTCGAATACGGAGAACTTGTAGTGGCAGTAGATTGTGCATTTGCGCCAAGCGCCGATGCAACGAGCGAAAGTATAAGTATGGGCCTTAAAAATCTAATCATTATGCTTTTGTATAGCTGCGTTTAATCCTTTGAGAACCAGGTAAGGCTCAATTTTTATATAGGGGGCAAAGATGCTATTTTTTAGCAGCGTATCAAAGAAAATACTATCGCCCCCGCTTAGTATGATATTGTACGCCTGCTGTGTTTTTATATACTCGTTTATGAAGCCCGTAAGCTCATATTTTATTCCGTTTTGCACGCCCGATGTGATGGCCGAAGCGGTATCATCACCATACGCTGCCTCAAAATTTTCATCAACCTCTATCAGCGGCAGCGCGCCCGTGAACTGATTTAAGGCTTTATAACGCATTTTAAGCCCCGGCGATATACTACCGCCAAAATAATTAGCCCCGGCGTCTACATAATCGTAAGTGATAGCGGTGCCGCCGCCTATGATAATATTGGCGGCATTAGGGTATAGGTGGTGCGCGCCAACAACGGCAGCAAGCCTATCGGCACCAAGTGTTTTAGGGGTTTTATAGTGGTTGTTTATACCTGTAGGTGTGCTGCTATCAAAAGCTGTAATGCTGCAATTGATAGTAAACGCAGCCAGAGCATCTTCCCAAATGTGTCTTTCTGCATTTTTTACTGTAGAAACGATAACTGCATCGGGTAAGTACAAACTACAAAACTCCGCCAACGCTATCCTGGTTACTTCGGGATACTGCTGCACCTCCAGCATTTCGTCGCCATTAAAAACGGCAATTTTTGTTAAGGTGTTGCCAATATCAATAACCAGTGCAACCATTTAGGCTCTGGCCAGTGCCAGTATCGATTCAAATATCAGCACACCATCTTCGTTACCTACCAAACCTTCGGCGGCACGCTCTGGGTGCGGCATAAAACCAAATACGTTGCGTTCGGCATTGCAAACACCGGCAATGTTTTCTAACGAACCGTTAGGGTTGCTTTCGTCGGTAATGTTACCGGCTTCGTCGCAATAGCGGAACAACACCTGGTCGTTATCGTTGATAGCTTTTAGTACATCAGCATCAGCAAAATAATTGCCTTCGCCGTGGGCAATAGGTATTTTTAAAGCACGCTCAGGATCAAGCTGGCGGGTAACCAGCGAGTTGGCCGTTTGCGGTTTTAAATAAATATTGCGGCAAATAAATTTGCGGTTTTTGTTGTGCAGCAATGCTCCCGGTACCAGCCCGGCCTCGGCCAGTATCTGGAAACCGTTGCAGATACCCAGCACCTTGCCACCTTTAGCAGCGAACTGTATAACCTCCTGCATAATAGGCGAAAAACGTGCTATTGCGCCACTGCGCAGGTAGTCGCCAAAAGAGAAGCCGCCCGGCAAAACAATAAACTCGGCACCTTGCAGGTCGTGGTCTTTATGCCAAAGCCTAACCACCTGCTGGCCCATTACATTTTGCAAAACGTGGATGATATCTTCATCGCAATTGGATCCGGGAAATATTACTACGCCAAATTTCATGCTACAAAACTAACATATCGGCTGAAATATGGACGAATGTAAAAGTTAAAAAGTGTTAAACTGAAAATATACAATGCTGATAAGCAGGAGTAAATACAGGCTTTCGTAAAACCAGCGGGTGGTAGCGTGTACAAAATAATAGCTAAAAAACACCGCTGCAGGCACCGCACACAATAAAAAATGGTTTACGTTGAAGGTGCTGCGGATGTATACCGATAGCCCTGCCACCACAAACATAATAAACAGCAACTGAAACGATTTGCGCACATGCACATAGCTTTTTAAGAAGTTTTGCTGCAGTTTTACAAAGTAAAGGGCAATGATGATGATAACGGGGATAAGTACCAGGTAGTCGAGATAATCGATATGGATGCTGTTGGGGAATTTGGTACCAAGCGGCGTCCAAATGTCGTAAAAGCGGCCCAGCCTGCCGTTGAGGTAATACAGCACGGCTAAAAAGAAGAACACCGTAGCGTAGCCCAATATGCCCGAAACCCATTCGCGCCAGTTGAAGGGCTTGAATATAACAAGCGCTATCCAAATAGCCAGGAACATAAAAATATAGGGAAAATAGATCAATGAGCCGATGGCTACGATCATCCCCAAGTCATAAGCGGTTGATTTGGCATCTTCGCTTTTATAAAAGCTGAACAGCTTGAACAGCATCCATATCAGCAGGAAATTACACATCAACGGTGCGCTCAATACCATAAAAGGCATAAACAACGCCGTTACGGTTACATACATTAGCGCGGGTAAAAACGTGGGCTTGCCCAGCAGGTTAAAGTGGTTAACCATATAGTTTACCAATACCGCCTGCCCCAAAACCAGCACGCCGGCCAAAAACACATTTAAAACAGGCGAAAAGGCATACTCGTAGGCAACGGGTATCAGCAGACGTGCAAAGGGCTCCACCATAATAAACTCCACCTTATCGGGCACCTGCACTATATAGCCGATACGCAGGCCATAAAGCAAAATGGCAAGCCAAAATATATTAAGCGGGTTGTAAACCTTGAAGATATTGACCATGGTATGTGGCCGCAAAATTAGCAGAAATTTAAACAATTATGTCATTTCGATTGAGCGGTGTGATAGGTTGGTGTGATGCGGCGAAAGAGAAATCTTACGGTACATGCAAAGCAGGAATGCAAAGCGGAGATGCATAGCGTTCATTCATAACTTAACAAGATTCCTCGTCGCTTCGCTTCGGAATGACAATTAGGGTTTATCCTCTCCGTTTGTCATGCTGAGGGACGAAGCATCTGTTAGTCGATTTGCATCGGCGTTAGTGCATTGTGGCTAATAGATTCTTCGCTATCGCTCAGAATGACAATTAGTATTTACCATCTCGCATACTTCTTCACCATATCGTCCACAATTTTTGCGGTTTCGTCGGGGAAGTCTACGTTGATACGCCTATCATCTGCAAGCCAGTTATTCACTTCCGAACGGAAGCTATCGGTAATGGTACTTACTACGCTTACGCCCAGGCGCGATGCCGATAGGGCGTTGCATTGCTGTTCGTACTGGCCCTTCATGGGTATCATCATCACCTTTTTTCCAAGGAACAATGCCTCGGCAGGCCCCTCGAAGCCACCACCGCTGAGCAGGCCGGTGCAACTTGCCAGGCTTTTGTTAAAGCCATCGTTATTCACCGGAAATATATGCACGTTGCCCTCGCGATAGGCCGTTTTGGTACGTTTTGAAAATACATGCCACTCGGCATCGGTACCGCTTAAATGCTTCAGCAGGGTTTTATCGCTGTAGGCAGGCAGGTATACGGTATAATGCCCCAGGTTACTGGTTTCCATTTTGCGGATATCGCTGCGGATAACTGGTGTGTGTATAAAATCATCGTACCGCTCAAAGTGGAAACCGATGTGGTACGTAGTGGGCGAGTAATATTTAAAAAGCCATTCGGCCCAGTCCCAGCTTTTGGGGCGCGGCGTTTTTGGCGATACAAACGAGCATTGGTGGCTAAGCGAAACGCTCGGTACTTTTTGCAGCCGGCAAGCCCAGGCGGTAACTGGTTCAAAATCGTTTATAACCAGATCGTACTGTGCCAGCGGCAGGCTGTGCATATCTTTATAAAGCTGGCGCAGGTTCATGAGCTTATAGGTGGCCCAGTTATCAACCCCGCCATTTTTGCCGAATACAAAACTAAAGCCGTGGAATTTGTGGGCAAGCGGCTGGCTCAAGCTTACTTCGGCTTCGGTGCCGCTTACTACCAGGTCGACCTCGCCATATTGCTGCAACAGGGGGACAATTTCGCGGGCGCGGCTAATGTGCCCGTTGCCTGTACCCTGTATACCAAACAATATTTTCATAAGCGTGTAATAGCGGGCAATTTAGTAAAGAAAAGTTTATTGCAGATTATTAAAAGGTGAAATACAGGTAAAGTGACTATTTAGATTTTATGGAATCGAGGAAGGCTTCGGTATCTTCGCCCCAGTGGGTGAGTACCCTACATGAAATTTGTATATATTTTTCGCATAACGGCATAAACTCGGAGAATTGCAGTGCAATCGTTATTGCTTCCATAGAGCACTTAAGCGCTTTTTCACGATTTTGAAAAATATTCACATAACTATAGAGCGTTGCCATATTGACTAGCGTCATCGCGACATCCGGTAAAAAAACTTTCGGATTTACTGTCGCCAAATGTCTGCGAATTATAAGAGCCTCTTCATAACCGGAATAAGCCATGGTATAGTCATTTCGAAATCTTTGCGAATTGGCAAGATTGTTCAATGTCATCGCAACATCAGGAAGATAGGTTTGTGGATTTTCTGCGGCCAGTTGTCTGCGTATGGCAAGTGCCCTATTATAATTAGCTTCAGCTTGAACATGTTGACTCCTGTTGCTGTTTAAATTGCCAATGTTATTTAGTGTCGTTGCAAGATCTGGCAAGAAAGTTTGAGGATTTTCTGTAGCTAGTTTAGTGCGAATGCTTAAAGCCTCGGCGTAATTCACCTCTGCTATATCGTATGCATTTCTATTTTTTTGTAATGTGGCATAATTATTTAAAGTGGCTGCTAATTGGTTTAAGTAACTACCGGGATAAGTTGATTCAAGTTGCCTGCTTAGGGAAATTGATTCTTTATAATTAATTTCCGCCTTTTCGTATTCTTGCATATTACTTTGCACGTTGGCTAGATTTTGCAATGTGGTCGCAATATCCTTGAGAAACATTTCCGGGTTTAACGTCGCCAGTTGCCGATAAAGTGCGAGAGCTTGGGTAAAGTTCTCTGTAGCTTTATTATATTCGTTTGCTTGGCTTTGCAAAACGGCGAGATTGTTCAACGCAATTGCTTTTTCTTCCGGGTAATCGGACTGACTTAGAGCTTCGTTAAAATAAAGCTCAGCTTTATCAAACTGATTAACAAACTTAAAAAAATTACCAGCCTCTAACTTATATTTCCATTCGGAACATATCAATGACGCAGATTTAAAACATTCGCTCGCCTCCTCAAAATCAAACTTCAATTTCAGCATTTCCGCACGTAGTAAATAATTATCGGCAAGGTTTCGGCGTTCCCGTTTAGAAACCTCCTCTCTTTGCTGTATAAGCAGCAATTCGTCTTGCAAACGAGCTTCGCTAAGCAAAGCTAACGCTTCATCCAGCTTTGCATTAATGAACAAATTAAACGCCTGTTTGTAAAGTTCGTTACTTGCTGCAATATCCTTTTGAGAAAAGTCTTCAATAATTTTTGTTATCTGGACAGATAGAGAATCGCGCTCTTTGGTAACACGATCCAGTTCAGCAGCCAGAGTGGATACCCTTTCTTCAGTAAGCATTACAACTTTACTTTTGTCAAACAAAGCGTCCTGTAATTCCTTTATTCTCTGATCTTTTTCGTGGGTAAATTTATCGATGAACTCATTTAAAGCTATCCGCAAATTGCCGCCGTCAACCAATTGGAGCACCAAATTGTTGTCGCCATCAATTTTTACAGAATTGTATTGGATGAAGCTCATTAATACTGAATCAATTTTGTTCTACATCATGATCCTCGCCCCGTACTTTGGCGGTATTGTTTGCGGGAGTTTTGCTTGAGCCGCTTCCTTGCTTTACCTTGTTATTTTTACCATCAATATCAAGTTTATTTCGCCTGCTACCGTTCTCGGCGTTCAACTTCATACCCATAAAGCTGGCTTTTACCTTGTCTTTAAAAATTATTGCCAAGACAAGCGCCAATACAAGCAGTCCGTAAATGATATTTTTATACTCCATGGTTGTTAGGTTTAAGTAAGGCTAATATACTTCGTCGTAAGCCGAAATGCAAATTTGCTTACTGATGCCTTTGTGCGATGCCTAACATTACCTACATTTACCCGAGTGCCCCTGCACCACCACCCAATTCATGCGCCCTATATTTTTATTGCTGATAGTCCTTTTATTCGGATTGCCCTGTTATGCCCAAAAGTGTACAGGTAGCCTGGGTGCACCCGCTATAAACGAAACTTTTGGCCGGGGCACAACCAGCGCACCGGGCCCGGCACTGGCAACCGGGCTAACCAACCTGAGGTATTATAACGATAACTGCGGCGGCGATAACGGCGGCGAAGGCGTTTACACGCTGCAAACGTTTATGGGATCGTGTAAGGGCGGCACCTGGCAAACTATAGCGGCAGACCATACCGGCGATGGCAATGGCTATTTTATGGTGATAAACGCCGGCAGCCAGCCCGATGTGTTTTATACACAGCGTGTATCGGGCAATGCGTTATGCCCCAATTCGGTTTATTATTTGGGTGCCTGGATAATGAATATACTGCGCGATATACCACAAACCCAGGGTTTTTCGCAACCGGATATCACTTTTAGGGTGGAGACGCTCGACGGGCAATTACTTGGTGAAGCCAATACCGGCGTAATACCGCCCGAGAGGGGCTCCGGCAAATGGGTGCAATATGGCTCGTTGTTTACCACCCCGGCAGATGGTAGCGATTTTATAGTGAAACTAATAAACAACGCCCCGGGAGGTGCCGGTAACGATTTTGCCATGGACGATATCACCTTCAGCCCCTGCGGGCAGTTAATACCTGTAGGATTTGGTACACTCGGCGATATGACCGCACGCAGCGGTTGCCGGGGCCAAACGCTGCAATATACCTTTGTGGCCGATCCGCAGGAATACAACAACCCATCGTTACAATGGCAGCAAAATTTAAACGACGGTAACGGTTGGCAGGATATCCCGGGGAAAACCGGTGCAAGTGCTACCGTAACCATCAACGCCTCGGGCGCCGGGAAATACTTATACCGCATAGGTGTATTGGGGGCAGAAAAGGTAGGCTCTGAAGCCTGTCGCATATACTCCGACCCGCTGGAGGTTGATGTTTATGCAGAACCCACCATTGTGCTGGCGAGTGCAACAGGCGCTTGCGTTGGCGGCACATTGCAACTAAACAGCAGCGGCGGCGATACCTACGAATGGACCGGGCCTAACGGCTTTACCGCCAATACGCGCAACCCTGTTGTTACTACAGATGCCACAACCGCTAATAATGGCGTTTACCACGTAAAGGTTACCAGCAACGGCTGCGATAGCCACGCCGAAACCACCGTTACTGTATACGAACGCGCCACTGTGCAGCCTATGGTACCTAAAGAAACCTGCGCCGGCACGCCCGTGCAGCTTACACCGCAAACTACCAATGCCACCACCTATAAGTGGACACCCTCCACCGGGCTTGACCATGATGATATTGCCAACCCCATGGCTAACCCTGCCGTGCCCACTACTTACCATTTAGAGGTGAGCAACGCAGGCGGTTGCTCTGCTTCAGATTCTGTTTATGTAAGAGTTTGGCGCCTACCCGTTGCCGATGCCGGACCGGATATTAAACTGATGGAAGGTGACACCGCAAAATTACAGGGTACCGCCACTTTTGATAATTTGGCACAACTCTACTGGACTCCTTCGACATTTCTGGATAACCCCTTATCGGTAAATCCCATAACAAGCGCTACCGATAACATAACTTACACCCTGCACGTAATATCAACCACCTGCGGCGAAAGCACAAGTGATGTGTTCGTGCGGGTTTATAAAAAAATAGCCCCGGCAAATACCTTTACGCCCAATAATGATGGAGTGAACGACCTCTGGAACATTAACAATATTGCCACCTACCCACATGCACAAGTGAGTATTTTCACCAAAAACGGCCAACCCGTTTACCAAAGCAACGGCTACGCCAAACCCTGGGATGGCACGCGCGGCGGCAAACAACTACCTGCCGGTGTTTACTATTACATTATCAATTTAAGGGAAGATAACCTGCCGCCGGTATCGGGTTGGATAACTTTATTACGATAACACACTTGGCTGCAACAAGCGGGCTTTTATATTGTTGATAGTAACAAAGGCTTTAAAGCACAGTCTATTACCAAAACATCGTACCCAATGCCCAGTTACCGCGACCAGGCCCAGTTACAGTTAGCCGAATGGCAGCAGAAGATGCAAAAGAAGCCATCGCTGGTAAACCGTATGGCCAAGGGCTTGCAGGATAAGCTCAATAACCTTATCCCCGAGAAAGTACACAAGGCCATAACCATAACCATCGAAAAAATGGTGAAGGCGGTGCTGTTCGGCGCAAAATATACAGCAAGCGAAATGCTGCCTGCCGATGCCCCTTTGCAACTGCGCGAAAGCCATGTACAATGGCAGATAAGCATCTACCAAAAAACCGCCACGGTAGAAGGTGCGGTTACCGGGGCAGGCGGCATACTATTGGGACTTGCCGATTTCCCGCTGTTGATCGTTATAAAAATGAAGATGTTGTTCAACATAGCATCGCTATATGGTTTTGATGTAAAGGATTACAAAGAGCGGCTATACATCCTCTATATTTTTCAACTCACTTACAGCAGCCAGCAGCACCGCAACGAGGTTTACCGCATATTGCAAGATTGGGACAATTACAGCGCCGGACTGCCGGAAGACGCCGAAAAATTCGACTGGCGCACCTTCCAACAAGAATACCGCGACTACATCGACCTGGCAAAAATAGCACAACTCATCCCCGTAATAGGCGCAGCGGTTGGGGCAATCGCTAACTATAAACTAATAGCACAATTAGGCGAGGCGGCCATGAATTGTTATAGGATGAGGGTGTTGCGGAACTCATAGAATTGCAGTGGCGGCAAAATCTTTAAACAACTTACGCGCACTGTGAATTTGTAACCGGCAGAGGCATCATGGCAACCCTGCAGCAGTTGTGCCTATTGTTTACTGTAGTATAATTTGCCGGTGCTATTAGCGAAGCAAAAAAACTCGCCGTTATCCTCATAAAGTTTTATCAGAGGCGCGTCGGCAGCAAAATAACCGCTTATTAAGAGCGGGATTTTATCAAATATGGTAGGCAGCACCATTGGTTTACCGTTACTGTAATAGTAAAGCTGATATTTATTGCCCTGCCGAAGTACGTAGCCTCCGCTATCGCCTTCAAAATCGCCATGTAAAATATCATCATAAACCGCCGGTATTCGCAATATGCCGTTATCCTCAAGTCCTATCTTTCCATCTTTAAACACAAGGGCTGTACTGCCTAAGAGTTGAGAGCCATTTTTTAGCTGTTCTTTAGCCTTCGGTTTGTAATAGTACGCCCCCCGCCGCTCATACGATTTGATTAATTTAGAACCGGTTTCAGTTGGGGGCGTGAGCTTATTATCGAAAACGCTTTCCGGAAAATCAAAAGCCTGGTCAAAATAGTGTTGACGCGGTGGTGGTGGCGGTACATTTACGGGCTTATTCACTACAACTTGCAGGGCTTTGCCATCGTTTTTTATCACCAACTGATGGCCTATGCCCTTTTCATCAAGGAAAACAAACGTGTAAGACCTATTTTTATAATATACCGATGCGTTATTGGTAAATTCTACATACTTGCTGTTAGCAAAATAAGTTTTAACGATTTTCTTTAGTACTTTATCGTAAAGAAACAAACTTTGCCTGTAGGCAGAGTCGGTTGTGCTTACCAACGTTTGCCTAAGCGATTCTTCCTCTATGCCGTCGAGAGGAGTTATATCGTTGAAATTCCCGTCAATTAATTTTCTGCCATCTACGGTGAACAGGTCATCCCGTTGAACGAAACGGTCGTTGAAGTTTGAGTTTGTCGGGTCGGTAATGCTGTACTTAACCGCTACAAATAAACCATTGGTGTAAAAGTATTCGCTATATGGCAGGTTACTTAGCAATATCTTATTTTGATAAATAAGGCTCGACAAAACTGTGCCGCCCTTTAGATTGTAACCGACGAGCACCTTTTGTTTAAGGTTGCTAACGGTTACCCAATCAAACTGAGGCTTGATAATCATTCGACCACTTTCATCAGCAATCCCAAATTTATCTCCTACTCTAAATGGTACGGGTATACTTTGCCCGTACACGCTAAGCTGTAATAAAAGCAAGCACGCCAATAAGCCGGGTAAGTAAGCCTTCCTCATAGTTGTGCAAATTACTTAAATAACGTTAGTTACAGATGCTGTTTTGAATTATAAACTATCGGGCTATTTTGCTTACTTCAGCCTGTATAGCTTCCCTATTCCGCTTCCTGCCTAAACCGCTCCAATAGTTTATTCACATCCATTTTGGCGTCCAGGTCTTCGGCGTCGGTTTGGTCTTCTTCGTCGGTGTCGGTGTGGAAGGCCTCGGGGGTGTATTTGAAGATGGTCCAGTTGTTATTGTGGTACTCTAAGGCGGTAAGGCTTTCTACCCAGTCGCCGCTGTTGAGGTATAGCACGCTGCCATTGCCTTCGGTAGATTGTATTTCGCGAATTTCGGCGTGGTGTATGTGCCCGCAAATTACGTAGCTGTATTGTTTCTCCACGGCCAGGTCAGCAGCGGTTTGTTCAAAGGCATTAATGAATTTTACGGCATCTTTAAACTTAGCCTTCACCTTTTGCGAGAAACTCATTTTTTGTTTGCCAATGGCGGTTAAAAACCAGTTTACAAAGCTATTGATGAGGATAAGCGAATCGTACCCCACGGCGCCCAACTTAGCAAGCCATTTAGAGTGCTGCATGGTAACATCGAACACGTCGCCGTGGAATATCCAGGCTTTTTTGCCATCGATATTTAAAACTATTTTATTGAGGAGCTGGAAGGTACCGAGGTCGAAATCGGTGAATTTGCGCAGCATTTCGTCGTGGTTACCGGTGAGGTAATACACGGGGATGCCTTCGGTAACAAATTTCAGGATACGGCGCACCACCTTCATGTGGGTTTCGGGCCAGTACGATTTACTGAACTGCCAAATATCAATAATATCGCCGTTGAGGATAAGCATTTTTGGCTTAATGCTTTTCAGGTACTTCAGGAGTTCTTTGGCGTGGCAGCCATATGTGCCCAAATGCACATCAGATATAATTACAATATCAACTTCTCTTTTTGCCATTACTTAGTATTGCGGGGCTACAATGCAAGCCGGCACGTTGTACCGGTATAAAAACAGCAAGTTCGTTTGGAGGGGAAAACGATCATTCGTCGTCATCGTCCTCTTTAACGCTCAGTTCGTAGGGGCTCAGGTAAAACGCGCCGAGCAATACCAAAAGTCCCACTATAAACAGGTAAGCAAATTCAAAATTCATCTCGCTATATTTTTACAAATGTCAGATTATCAGTTTATCTGTATGTTAAGACTCTGTTAAATGTAAAAGGTTTCATGGGCCTACCAATTATTTTTTCAGGAGCGCACAAAAGCCCGATTCAGCAGGTATTCGAAGGTAAATTTGGGCATATAGCCTAAGTGTTTCTTTGCCTTATCGCAAACATAAACCCTATCAATACTTTGGGGGAATACCCAACCGTTACCGGCATAAATGGCAGCAGCTTCGGGGTAATATTTCAGGATAACTTCTGCAGGATTATGTTTGAGTGCAAACACATCTCCCCTGCCAAAAGGCGAGCCGCTGCTGATATTGAATATCTCAAAATCTTTAAACTCCCGGCCCAATGCCAGGCGCAGGGCTTCGGCTCCGTCGCGTTCATCCAGCCCGCGGTACAGGCGGTGGTTGGCTTGCAGGTTATCTTCTTCGGGCAAAAAGCGGCCAACACGGTATACTGATGTTTGTAACCCTTCTTTATAAAAAAAGTCGCGGCAGAGCTGTTCGGTGGTTTGTTTGGTAATGTCGTAAATATCGCGGGGCTGTATGGGCAGCAATTCATCCACCCAAACGGCTTTTTCGGCATCTACCAGGGCTTCGCCATAGATAGAGGTTGTGCTGGTGTACAAAAACTTTTTAACGCCATACTTTACGCAGGCATTCAATAGGTTTAAAGTGCCGAGGATATTGGTATGGATAAAAGCCTCGCGCGAATACTGCAAATCCATATGCCGGCCGTGGTAAGCGGCGGTATGGATAACGGCATCGTACTCATTGGCCAATGCGGACTCAACGGCATCGCGGTCGCGTATATCAAGTAGGGTATTGGCCTGGGCCGAGGCTATCACATCTGCACCTGTTACCTGATGGCCATACGCCCTAAGATGTTGTACGGTAACCGAGCCCAATTTGCCCGAGGCACCCGTGACTAAAACTTTCATTAACAAACGTAAATAACAGGCCGCTTACTTTAGCTGTAAAGTTGCCGTAACAGGATAATGGTCGGATAGCTTTTTCTTGATGATATCGTATTGCAGCACATCAAAATGCTGGCTGGCCATAATATAATCTATCTGGTAATTCGGGAAATCGCCATTGTAGGTTCGCCCCAGGCCCGAGCCTTTTTCGCGGAAGGTATTCTTCATACCCTTTGCCATTTCGTTCATGGCGAACGATGCAGGGGTATCATTAAAATCGCCCGAAAAAATGTAGGGGTAAGGGCATTGCTTGGCGTGAGCCTTAATGGTAAACACCTGGTCGGCACGTTTTAAAAATGCGATTTTTAATTTACTGCCTAAGCGCTTGGTGGCCGACATATTGGTTTTGCCCTGCTTAGATACTTCGCCCAAATATTTATAATCCTCCGGCTCAAATTTTATCGATTGCAGGTGCATGCTGTAGAGCCTTATTTTTTTATCGCCTTTTTTAATATCAACAAACAAGCACTGGTTGCCCGTTACCTTACCCGAAAGCGATATGAGCCCGAAATTGAAGATAGGGTAACGCGAAAAAACTGCCATCCCCGAGGCCTGGTCGTAATTCACGTCAAAAGGTTCAAAATAATAATATTCGCTGCCTATTATTTTCTTCAGCGAATCTATCATATCGTACTGGCCGCGCTTACGGGTATAAAACTCCTGTATGCCAATAATGTCGGGGTTATATTGAGTAATCAGCTCTAAAATTTCGTGTTTGGTAGATATATCGTTATTGGCGCCGTATTTCCTGAAATCGTGGGCGTTGTAGGTCATCACCTTCAGCATATCGGCGCTTGGGGCAGACGGGGCTTCGCTTTTAGCGCGGAAACCAATATTGTTGAAGAGTACGTTATAACCTATGAGGATGGAAACGATGGAAAGCAGCGCATACAGCTTTCTGCGCAGCAGCCAGTAAACGGCGGCAATGGCGTTAAATAATAACAGCGGCGGGTAGGCCAACCCAAAGAAAGCGATCAACCAGGCATTGCGCGGATCGGTATAGGGGGCAAGGTAACTAAGCAGCAGGGCGGCGCACAATGCATAGTTTATCCACAAAAGTATCTTACCAAAAAAACCTAAGCTTTTTTTATCCTTCATTATTGTTGCTTGCCCGCGATAGGGTCTCTCGTTCCTGTTTGCTCAGGCTTTCGTAGCCCGAGGCACTTATTTTGTCTAAAATACGGTCTATTTCGTCCTGCCGAGGCAAATTGTTGTTCTTTTTTTGTTGAGGCTCAAAGCTTACCACTTTCATTTTAGGTTTAGGCTGAAACATTTTGTTGATGCTGCCTATCCAGTCGTTACCTTTTTGCAGTTGCCTGATGTATACAAAGCCAAATAACGCGCCGCCAAGGTGGGCAATTTCGCCGCCTGCATTACTGCCGGCAATGCTTAAAAAATCAACAACTACATAAAATATGGCCAGCCATTTTAGTTTTACCGGGCCAATAATAATGAGCGAGATGGTATGATCGGGCAGCAAAGTTGCCGTAGCCACCATTACCGCCATAACACTGGCCGATGCGCCAACGATAACACCACCCGAAGCGGCATTGATGCTGGTGAAAGCAGGTAGCAAATTATACGCCGCTACAAACAAAAAGCCGCCGGTTAGCCCACCCAGCAGGTAAAGGCCAATGGTACGCTTGTTGCCCAGGTACTCTTCAAATATCTGCCCCATCCAATACAGCCAAAGCAT
Organism: Mucilaginibacter pedocola; assembly: GCF_002013915.1. GTDB lineage: Bacteria > Bacteroidota > Bacteroidia > Sphingobacteriales > Sphingobacteriaceae > Mucilaginibacter > Mucilaginibacter pedocola. The sequence goes on along the minus strand of NZ_MBTF01000023.1, from coordinate 165,091 downwards.
GTTAAAAAGGATGTGCAGAATACCTGCGTGCATAAACATGTAAGTAACGGGCGTCCAGAAATGATAGAGCAGCGTACGGAGGTCTGCGGGAAGTAGCAGGTACTTTTGTGTAAAATCGATAATAGGGTTGCTATCCAAACGGGTAACCAAACCAAGCAGTACCGAAGGGATATTGATAGCCAAATAAACAATAACGTTTATACCAATAAGCAAATTGATCTTATTGCCCGATCTGGACATTTTATACTGAATATCTCGCCACAGCGTGTTCATAAGCTATGATTACAATAAAAATTATTAATAATTGTTTTTCTTCCTGAGCCCCCATATGGTAATCAGGATAAAACCAATAAGTGCGCCACCGAGATGGGCAAAGTGCGCTATGTTATCGCCGGGCGCTTGCCTAACTCCGGAAAATAATTCTAACACAACATAACCTAAGGCATAGTATTTAGCCTTAACGGGTACGGGTATAAATAGCACCATCATCTCCAGTTCGGGAAACAACAGGCCAAAACCAACCAGGATACCGAAAACTGCTCCTGACGCACCAACCATTGGGAAATTATATATACTGTATAATTTTATTGCCTCTTTTTCCCCTCCGCCATAGTTAAAATAGGAGCTTTCCAGTTCGGGATGCGGAATGGTGAATGCCCCCGTTACTGCATGCAATTGTATAGCCTGCACTATCATATACAGTACAAACGCGCCCAGCCCCGTCATGAAGTAGTAGTTAAAAAAACGCTTTGAACCCATTACCTGTTCCAACATGGGGCCGAACATAAATACGGCGAACATATTAAAAAATATGTGCGTGAACCCGCCATGCATAAACATGTAAGTGATGGGTTGCCATGGCTTAAATGATGGCGATGCCGGGTAGTATGCGCCTAAAAACTTCTCCAGGTCTATAAACTGAGCTAAAGCGTAAGTAGCTACAAAAAACAGGATATTAATTATAACAAGGTTCTTTACAACCGGCGTTAGATTTGCAAATGGTGACTGCATTTTCTGTATAAAAATATTTAAAAGCTTTGCCGGTTATTTATCAAACCGCTCGGCTAATTCGTTCAGGGTAAAGGTAGTAATTACGGGCTTGCCATTCAGGGCTAAATTGGGCATTTCGCAGGCAAAAAGTTGGTCTATCAACTGGTTCATCTCTTCCATCGATAATTTGGTACCCGTTTTTATGGCTGCATTACGCGCCAATGAGCGGGCAAGGTTATCGCGCTTATCAACCTTTAATATAGCCAGGTTGTTTTTAAAGCCTTCCAGCAAATGCTCCAGCAATTCGTGCTCGTTTGCATTGGTAATATCTGCCGGTACGCCCTCTACCACAACCGTGTTTTTACCGAACTCGCGTATATCAAAACCCAATGCGCGTATATCGGGCAAAAGCTCTCTCAATAACTCAAAATCGCTGCTGTTTAGTGTAACCGACTGCGGAAATAAACTCTGCTGGCTTACACCGCTATGGTTGTCCAATTGCTGCAAATAGCGTTCATACAAAATACGCTCGTGCGCGGCCTGCTGGTTTATCAGCATAAAGCCCGATTTTATTTGCGATAGTATAAAGCGGTTATGCACCTGGAAGAACTGCTTATCGCCCCCCTTGGTTACCTCCTGCTCGTTTATTTGCGTTACCGGCTCCACATGCATTTGCTGCTGCAGGCTTTCTTCCTTGCGGGCAATCTCGTAAAGGGTATCCCAGTTTTTAGGGATGGCCGTGCGCGGGCTGCTACTGCTATGGCTATCGCGCAAAAACGGTATTTCCCGCTCGGGGCGCTTCTCGGCCGCAAAGGGATTAAAATCCGGGTTGAAAGCAATGGTAGGCTGCACAATTTCCTCGAAAGGTTTTTGCGTAATCAGGTGCCCGATGCTGTTCTCCTGGTCGAAATCAAGCGTAGGTGTAATGTTATACTTCCCCAACGAGCGCTTCACCGCCGAGCGGATGATGGCATAAATGGCCTTCTCGTCCTGGTATTTTATTTCGGTTTTGGTAGGGTGTACGTTGATATCAATTTTTGATGGGTCGATATCGATGTACAGCACGTAAAGCGGGTAGGTATCATCGGGCAGTAACTCTTCAAAAGCCGTAAGCACCGCATGGTTCAGGTAAGCATCTTTAATAAAACGGTTGTTCACAAAAAAGAACTGCTCGCCGCGGGTTTTGCGGGCAAACTCGGGCTTGCCTACGTAGCCGTGCAGTTTTATGATGGTGGTATCTTCCTCTACCGGCACTAACCGTTGGTTGTAGTTATTGCCCAGCAGGTGCACAATGCGTTGCTTTAACGATGCCGCCGGCAAATGGTAAACCTCCTGTCCATCGTGATGCAGGGTTAAAAACACCTGCGGATTGGCCAGCGCTACACGCTGAAACTCATCAATAATATGGCGCATCTCTACCGGGTTACTCTTCAAAAAGTTGCGGCGCGCCGGCGTATTATAAAAAAGGTTTTTTATGGATATGGAAGTACCTGCAACAGCCGAGCAAGGCTCCTGTTTAATTACCTCGCTACCTTCAATGCAAATGCAGGTGCCCAGTTCGTCTTCGTGGCGGCGGGTTTTTAGTTCTACCTGCGCAATAGCGGCAATAGATGCCATGGCCTCGCCGCGGAAACCCATGGTGCGGATAGCAAATAGGTCGTCCGCCTTGCGTATTTTTGAAGTAGCGTGGCGTTCAAAGCACATGCGGGCATCGGTAACGCTCATGCCGCAACCGTTATCAATTACCTGTATCAGGCCCTTGCCTGCATCCTTTAATATCAGTTGTATCTTATCAGCCCCGGCATCTATGGCGTTCTCTATCAATTCTTTCACGGCCGATGCCGGGCGCTGCACCACTTCGCCTGCGGCTATTTGGTTAGCTACCGAATCGGGTAAAAGCTGTATTATATCTGGCATTTAAATGTGGTCCCTTCTCCCGTTTTCGCACGGAGTCATTTTCGATGCTAAATTAAATATTTGCTTGCATATGTTTAGGATAGGCTGCGGCTTAGTTATCCCCACCTGCTTGTTGCATAGGGCGGCGCGCCCAATAATGACATTCAGGAAATAATAGGAATAGTAGCTGGCGGGCAGTTTTATGGGCACGGTTAGCACGGTGGCTCACTACGGCGCTATTTTTACTCACCCCGGGTTCGCTATCGCTGCCCGACCCTCTCTCCGCAAGCAGAAAGAGGGTGAGCTTCATTTCCTCCACCCTCTTTACGAAGTAGAGAGGGTCGAACAGCGTAGCGCATTCGGGGTGAGTCAACTCGCAGTTCACCACCTTACCCCTTACAGGAATTGCTATAAAATTGATACCATAAAAAATTATGTTTTTGATGCCCTAACTTTACCTTTACATACTTGTATATAATAATACACTTAGGTATACCCCCATTTACGATATGAAGAAACTATGGCCCCTGCTGCTTGTGCTTGTAGCCGCCTGTAAACAAAAGGAATACAACGCCGATACCCTTGTAAAAAACGCCCTCATTTATACGGTGGACAGTAATTTTTCTACCGCCAATGCTTTCGTTGTAAGCAACGGAAAAATCATTTCGGTTGGCGATGCTGATACTCTCGAGAAAAAATACCTTGCCAAAGAGGTGATAGATGCCGGCGGCAAACCGGTTTACCCCGGCTTTATTGATGCCCATACACACTTTTTTGAATATGGGTTAGGCCTGCAGCAAGTGAACCTGGTAGGCAGCAAAAGCTGGCAGGCTATACTGGATACGGTAAAAACCTTTGCCGCAAAAAGCACCGAAGGCTGGATAATTGGCAACGGCTGGGACCAAAACATTTGGGCCGTAAAGCAATTCCCCAATAAGGCCAAGCTTGACTCGCTGTTCCCCGTGCGCCCGGTTATTTTGAGCCGGATAGACGGGCATGCCGCCATTGCCAACCAGGCCGCATTGAATATTGCAGGTATTAAACCCGGACAAACCATTACCGGCGGGCAAATAGAAACTGTTGGCGGCAAACTCACCGGCATTTTGGTTGATAACGCAGTGGGCATTGTTACGCGCAAAATACCCGAGCCAACCGAGCAACTGGTGCAAACCGCATTGCTGGATGCGCAGAGGAATTGCTTCGCCGTAGGCCTAACCACGGTTGACGATTGCGGGCTACCTTACACCATGGTAAGCACTATTGCCGCCCTGCAGCACAAAGGCGACCTGAAAATGCGCATGTACCTGATGCTGGCCGATAAAGAAGAAAACTACGAGTACCTGTTTAAACGCGGCGCTTACAAAACACCGGGACTTAATGTACGCGCCTTTAAAGTTTATGGCGATGGTGCATTAGGCTCGCGCGGGGCATGTTTGCTGAAGCCTTATAGCGACAAAGCCAACTGGAACGGCTTCTTGCTGAGCAGCAAAGCCCATTTTGAAGAAGTGGCCAAAAAGATAGCCGAACACGGTTTCCAGATGTGTACCCACGCCATTGGCGACTCTACCAACCGCGCCATACTAAAAATTTATGCTGATGTGCTTAAAGGCAAAAACGATAAACGCTGGCGCATAGAGCACGCGCAAATTGTATCGCCCGAGGATGTAAAATACTTCGGCAACTTTAACATTATTCCATCGGTGCAGCCTACGCATGCTACATCAGATATGGCATGGGCCGGTACCCGCCTTGGTGCGCAAAGGCTAAAAAGCGCTTACGCTTATAAAGGCCTGATGAAGCAAAACGGCTGGATTCCGTTGGGGACCGATTTCCCGGTAGAAAACATAAACCCTATGTACACGTTCTACGCAGCGGTGGTACGTAAAGATTTGAAGGGCTTGCCCGAAGGTGGTTTCCAGATGGAGAATGCGCTTAGCCGCACCGAAGCACTGAAAGGCATGACCATTTGGGCAGCCAAAGCCAACTTTGAAGAAAGCGAAAAAGGCAGTATAGAGGTTGGCAAGTATGCCGATTTTGTGATACTGGATAATGATATTATGAAGGTGGATGGCAGCCAGCTGCCTAATGTGAAAGTTATAAAGACATATATAAATGGTGTTAAGGTTTATGAGAAAAAATAAGCAGAATTTATGCCTTCTGCTTTTATCGGGCTTTGTGGTTTTTAATTCGGCATGTGCGCAAAACCCGCCCATCAACAGCAAAAACTTCCTGCAGGAACAACAAGCGGCAGAGCTAAGCACCGTTCTGTTAAATAACGACAAGCAGGTTATCCCGCTGCAAAACCTCGAATCGGCAAAAATTGCCAGCATACATTTCTCGGCACCCAATGCCGCCACATTTGATAGTCTGGCCAACAAATACACCAAAGTGCAGCCTTTTGATGGCAGCGCCTATTTAGGCGTAAAAACGCTGGATGCCCTCTCTTTAGACACCAAGTTTTACAATACCCTCATTGTTCAACTCGCCGATGGCGACATCAACAACGCGCAGATATTGGATTTTATCACTACTAACCAAAAGGTGAAAACGGTGATTGTATCTCTGCTGGGTAACGATAAGTCGCTTATTAAGCTGAATGATGTTGCCGGTCCGCTTATCTGGTCGGCAAAGGTTACGCCTGTTTCGGCAATGTATAGTGCAGAGGCCCTGTTCGGCGGGGTAGCGGTTACGCAAAAGCTTACCAAAACTTATACGCCAAAATTTGCAACAGGCACCGGTTCGCTCACCGCCCGTGTACGCCTGCAATACACCGTACCCGAAGATGCAGGGATAAAGACAGACAACCTTTCGGCCATTGATAAAATTGCTAAAGAGGCCATCAGCAGCCATGCAACCCCGGGCTGCGTGGTAATGGTGATCAAAGATGGCAAGGTAATTTACAATAAAGCTTACGGCTACCATACCTATGATAACCGCATAGCCGACCGCACAGATGATATTTTCGATGTGGCCAGCATGACCAAAATATCGGCTACTACAATGGAGAGCATGCAACTGTACGACCAGGGCAAACTCTCGCTCGATTCTACCGCAGGCAGTTACCTGGCTTTGGCGCGTAAAAGCAATATCAAAACCCTAACCGTGCGCGAAATGCTGCTGCACCAGGCAGGGCTTATTCCCGATATTCAAACCTTTACCAAAATAAAACCTACGGATTACACGGTTGATTCGTCTGCCAACTTCCCTACCAAGGTTAACGATAATTACTTTTTGCGGAAGAATTATTTTGAAGAAGTAATGTGGCCCGATATGCTGAACGCCCCCATAAAAACACGCGGGCAATATGTATACAGCGATGTGGGCATGTGCATAATGCAGCAGATAGTGGAAACCGTTACGGCAAAGCCCATTAATCAATATGTGCAGCAGCAGTTTTACAACCCGCTGGGCATGCAAACCGCAGGCTACCTGCCGCTGTACCGTTTCCCTGCCGACCGCATACCGCCAACCGAAGACGATAAAAAAGACCGCCATACATTAATTGACGGCTACGTGCACGACCCAACAGCGGCACTGATGGGGGGCGTAGCTGGCCACGCCGGTTTATTTGCCAGTGCCAATGATATTGGCATTATGTACCAAATGATGCTGAACCGCGGCAGCTACGGCGGCGTGCAATACATCAAACCCGAAACGGTTGACCTGTTCACCTCCAAACAAAGCGCCATAAGCCGCCGCGGCCTCGGCTTTGACCGTTGGGACCCCATTGCTGACCACAAATACCCCTCGCAACTGGCTTCCGACCAAACCTATGGCCACACCGGCTTCACCGGCACCTGCGTATGGGTAGACCCAAAGTATAACCTGGTTTACGTTTTCCTGAGTAACCGCGTACACCCCGATGTAAGCAGCAAATTAGGGAGCCTAAACATCCGCCCGAGGATACAGGATGCTATTTATGAAGCGATAAATAAGGGGATGTAGGGATTGTAAAATCATTTGTATCTTTGTTTTAAGCAACGGACCAACGACATGGCTCACAACACATTCAAACCAATTTTTGAGAGAACATTATCCGAGCAATCGGAGTTGTTAGCCCCACAGATGACGAAAGTGCAGTTAGAGAACCTGCGCGAAGGCTTATACAATAGCTACCGCGATGCCCACTATAAAGCGGGCAATATATTTATCAGGCAGTATCAAAGCCATCGGGAGGTTGTTAAAATAGATGCCGCTACTGGGCATACAGAGATCATCAAAACTATACGGTAATGGCAACCCCGCAACTGTATGTTTTTGCTGGACCCAATGGTGCCGGCAAAAGTACTTTTGCTACATCAATGATTCCCTCTGGAACGCCAATATTCGACGGAGACAAAAAATTTGCCGAACTAAAATCCTTTTTCTATGACCTGGACGAAAGTAAAATTTGGCTCTCCGTCACTGACGTTTTCTTTCCGGAATGGAAAGAAGAAATGATCAGCAGTAAAAAAGATGCTGCTTTTGAAACCAATTTCCGCGATTCGCAGGTCATTAATTCCGTTAAACAATTTATGAATGCCGGCTTCGAATCCCGGCTTATTTTCATGGGCTTGGATTCTGTAGAAGCGAGTATTGAGAGGGTCGAATTAAGGGTTGCAAAAGGCGGGCATAATGTATCTGTAGAATACATCAATATTAACTTTGAAAAGAGTTTGCAGAATCTCTCACAATACTACCAAACTTTTACTTCAGTACACCTTTATCAAAATTTCCAGCCGCCGGGGCAGAATATAGATATGGTACCGCTGATGAATGTGAGCAACGGACAGATCATTGAAGAAGCAGTGCACTTACCCGTTTGGGCAAACAACTTTAAGTCTGTGATCAATAAGGCTAAAACATAAAAAGGAACGAGCGGCATTAGTTGCTCGTTCCTTTTTATAACCCTCTGTCATTTCGAGGGAAGCGAAGCGACGAGAAATCCTGTTCGGCTTTGCATGAACGCTTAGCATTACCGCTTTGCATCATGAACAAGATTTCTCCTCACGCCACGCTCTTTCCCTCCCCGCTGCTCGTTCGAAATGACAACGGTAATTTTTTTGTACTTTTTAATCTATCCACTCAAACCTTGTATATGGCACCAATACCTCCGGTATTTTAATGCCTTGTTCGGTTTGGTTATTCTCCAGTAATGTAGCTACTATACGCGGCAAAGCCAACGCGCTACCGTTCAGCGTGTGGGCCAATTGGGTTTTGCCTTCAGCGTTACGGAAACGCAGTTTCAGGCGGTTGCTTTGGAAAGTTTCGAAATTCGATACCGAAGATACTTCCAGCCAGCGGCCCTGTGCAGCGCTCCAGGTTTCCATATCGTAAGTTAACGATGCGGTAAAGCTCATATCGCCACCGCAAAGGCGCAATACACGGTATGGCAAGCCCAGTTTCTGTAACAGGCCTTGTACGTGTGCGCTCATTTGCTCCAATACATCGTATGAAGTATCGGGATGTACCACCTGTACCAATTCCACTTTATCGAATTGGTGCAAACGGTTCAAACCACGTACGTGGGCACCGTAAGAACCCGCTTCGCGGCGGAAGCATGGGGTGTAGCCGGTATTACGAACGGGCAACTCCTCGCCTTTTAGTATCACATCGCGGTACAAGTTGGTGATAGGCACTTCGGCTGTGGGTATCAGGTACAGGTTATCCTGCCCTACAAAATACATCTGGCCTTCTTTATCCGGCAATTGCCCGGTGCCAAAGCCCGATGCCTCGTTCACCATCAGCGGCAACATTACTTCGTTGTAGCCAGCTTTCTCGGCCTCATCTAAAAAGAAAGCAATTAAGGCGCGTTGTAACTTAGCACCTTTCCCTTTATATACCGGGAAACCCGCGCCGGTTATTTTAACACCCAGTTCAAAATCTATCAAATTGTATTTGCTCGCCAGTTCCCAATGCGGCAAAGCACCTGCGGGTAGCGTTGGTATAGCGCCATTCTCCAGTACTACTTCGTTCTCTTCGGGCGTAATGCCTTTTGGTACAGATGTATGCGGCAGGTTGGGCAACAACACAATTTTATCCTGCAATTCGGCTTCAACAGCAGCCAAAGCCTCGCCAAGTTGTTTGCCTTCTTCTTTCCATTTACCGGTATTGGCTTTAATGGCTTCGGCCTCTTCTTTTTTACCGGTGCGCATCAGTTCGCCAATTTGTTTGGCAGCTGCGTTAGACTGGGCGGAAACGTTGTCGAGCTGAGTTTGAGTATGGCGGCGTTTATCATCCAACGCTATCACCTCATCTACCAATTCGGGCTGTTTGAAATTTTTTACAGCCAAACGTTCTAAAACCTGTTCCCTGTTATCACGGATATAACTAACTTGCAGCATTATTATAATTTTTAGGCAAAGATATAAATAAGTCCATAGTCCATAGTCGATAGTCCATAGATATTTAAGCCACTGTTGATAGTGGTTATTAGTACTAAAGTATTCGAGATGCTATCGTCCATCGACCATGGACCATGGACAAAATAGCCACCCATGAACCAAGCAACAGGTAAACTCTACTTAGTACCCACGCCCATAGGCAATTTGGAGGACATGACCTTCAGAGCCATCCGTATTTTGAAGGAGGCCGACCTGATACTGGCCGAGGACACACGTACCTCCGCCCCTATGCTAAAACACTTCGATATTCAAAATAAGGTGTTCGCGCATCACCAGCACAACGAGCACCAAAGCAGTAACGAGATCATCAAATTCCTGCTGATGGGGCAAAACATTGCACTGATATCTGATGCAGGCACCCCTGCTATCTCCGACCCGGGCTTTTATTTAGTTCGCGAGGCTTTGAAATTCAACATCGCGGTAGAATGCCTTCCCGGCGCAACCGCATTTGTGCCCGCATTGGTAAATTCGGGCTTCCCTACCGATAAGTTTTGTTTTGAAGGTTTTCTCCCCTTGAAAAAAGGGCGCCAAACCCGTTATAAACAATTGGCTACCGAAGAGCGCACCATGATACTTTACGAGTCGCCTCACCGTTTATTGAAAACGCTGGAAGAGATGGCCACCTACTGGGGTGCCGACAGGCAGATATCCGTATCGCGGGAGCTCACCAAAATGTTCGAAGAAACCGTACGCGGCACCGTTACCGAGGTAAAGGCCTACTTTGAAACCCACCCCATGAAGGGCGAGTTTGTGATGTGCGTTGCCGGTGCAACACCGGCCGAGGGGGATAAAAAGAAAAAGAAATACGGAAACGACGAGGAAGACGACGAATAACCTCCCTTACTTTGCACACTACGAGGTTGCTTCGCTATCGCTCGCAATGACATAGTGGAATAGCAATGATGTAGTTAATCAGCAGCACTTAATTTTACATGAAAAAAAACATCCTCCTATCCATATTCTCAGGTTTAATGCTTTGGCTGGCCTGGCCGCCAACTCCGTATACCACCGTTTTCCTGTTCATTGGTTTTGTACCTATGTTGCTAATGATGGAGAATATTATCAACTCCAACTCCGCCAAAAAAGGGAAGCTGATATTCAACAGCACCTTTATCGGCTTTTTTATTTGGAATACGTTGTGCGTTTACTGGGTTTATAACTCATTAAAAACCATAGGCCCAATTGTGGCCATACCCGTTACACTGATACCTTACTCCTTAGGCCCTTTGCTGATGAGTACCGCCTGCTGGCTGTATTATCGTTTACGTTTAAAAACCAACCGCACTATCGGGCTTATCGGCCTGGTTTGTTTTTGGATAGGCTACGAATACCTGCACCAAAGCTGGGACCTCAACTTCCCCTGGATGACTTTGGGCAACGGCTTTGCCACCATGCACCAGTGGGTACAATGGTACGAGTACACCGGCGTATACGGCGGCACCATTTGGGTGTGGGCAATTAACATACTGGTGTTTTTAATGTATATAAGCATCCGCGAAGCGCAAACAGCAAAATACAAGCAGAGGCTGGTAATAGCTTTTACGCTGACTTTAGTGATTCCTTTCAGTATTTCTCTTAGCCGCTATTACGATTATGTGGAAGAACCTAATCCATCCAACGTCATAGTTGCCCAACCCAATATCGACCCTTACTTAAAGGGTGGAGAAATACCTGTTTTCAAACAGATAGCAACGCTTACCAAACTATCCGATTCATTAGCGCAGCCTAATACAGAATTTTTTATCTGGCCCGAAACGGCGATATCTGATCTTATCGACGAGGAGCATATATCGAGCAACGGATATTACCAGCAAGTAAGGCGTTTCTTAGATAAATACAAAAACGGCAATGTACTCACCGGCGGCGAAACCTATAAGTTATATGATAAGCAAATAAACCAAACCGCCAGCCCGGTACCCGGCGGTGGCTATTGGGACCGCTACAGTAGTGCCATCAATATCGAAAATTTAGATAGGGTGCAGTTTTACCACAAATCGCGCCTGGTACCGGGAGCCGAGTCGCTTCCTTTTAGCGATGCCTTATCGTTTTTAAAACCTGTATTTGCCCATTTGGGTGGCGCTACAGGTACTTACACCTTGCAAACCGAGCCTGGTGTATTTTATGCACAGAGCGGCATAGGCGTAGCGCCGGTTATTTGCTACGAATCGCTTTGGGGCGATTGGATAGCGCGTTCGGTTGGCCAGGGCGCACAATTTATTGCCATTATTACCAATGATGGCTGGTGGGAAAATACCTCGGGGAAAGACCAGCACCTGGATTATGCCAAACTTCGCGCTATTGAAACCCGCCGTTGGGTTGCCCGCTCGGCCAATACGGGTATCTCGGCATTCATTAACCAGCGTGGTGATGTGGTGCAGCAAAGCAAATGGTGGGTGCGTACGGCACTGAAACAAAATATTAACCTCAACAGTAATATCACCTTCTACGTAGCGCATGGCGATTACCTGCCAAAACTGGGTAGTATTTTGGCGGTATTGGGAATTCTGTCTTTGTTAGTGAGATCGTTTTTCAGGAAGAAAGTTGTAGCCTAAATAAAATTCCCTCCTCGGGGAGGGGTGCGGCTAGCCTGAGCGCAAACGCAGGGAGGGGTTTAGCCATAACGCTTACCACATGCAAAGTTCGCTAAACCCCTTCCTCCTCCTTCCCCAGGGAAGGAATCCCATCGCCCTACGCTTTTTTAACGTCCCCAATGCTTAGCCCTACTTATTGTTCTCCGCCCTGCGTTTCACCGGGTTTTGGTTGATATTGCTATTGGTATCCAATTGGTTATAAACCAATACCACCACCTGGCTACTCAATTGCTTAACCTCTTTCAACTCCAGCGAATGGCGGTTTTTGATCTGGTGGAAGAATGATTTGCCCCCGGCAACAATAGCGGGGTTTACCAATATGCGTATCTCATCCACCAGGCCCGAATCCAGCATCGCGGCGGCAAAATCTCCCCCTCCTACTATTTGGATATCTTTCCCTTCAGATGCCTTTATTTTCTTTATCTCAGTTTCCAAGTCGCCGCTGTTGATGGAGGTGTTTTCCCAACCGGATTCTTTTAACGTTTTAGAAAAGACGATATGCGGTGTAGCTTCGGCAAGTTTGGCGTACTCTACCTCATGCGCCGAAAATTTCTCCGGTTCGGCCAGTGCCTTTTTCCAGTAGTTACGGTATTCGGCCCACATGCCGCGACCCAACAGGAACAAATCGACTTTACTTTTAAGCATACCGAACAGGTCGCCCCAGGCTTCATCGTCGTCCGGCTGCATCCAGCTCATATCGCCGTTCTTGCCTTCTACGTAACCATCAAGCGAGGTTTGCATCGATAAAATTATCCTTCTCATAGTGCAGGTTATTTTTATTCAAATATCTGCGGTGTAAGAATTGTTTAAGGGATGCAAAGGCGACAAGTATCGGGTAGTTTACGACAAAGAAACTACTCCATAAACCAAAAATGTCATTTCGAACGAACTGCGGGCTGGGGAGTGCGTGGCGTGAGGAGAAATCTTCGGCGCAACGGCATGCGCTCATGCAAAGCGGTAATAACCGGCGCCCATACTAAGTGTCGAAGATTTCTCACCCACTCACGCTCGCAGCCACCGCTTCAGGGTTCGAAATGACAAAATGGTTTATAAACGCAAGAAGCCCGGCATGCCGGGCTTCTTGCGTTTATAATTAGTTCTATCGGAGAATCTTTAAATCAAGCGAATCATGGTCAGCCGTTACGCTCTATAATAAACTCCAGTAGATCGTTTATGGGTTGTTTAATGATCTTGCCTACATGCACGCCACTTTCTTCGCAAACGGCTTTCAGCTCATCGGTAAAGGTATAAGCTATGGAGCCTACAAAGTTGCATTTGTATTTGGCGTACTGCGGGTACGATTTTACGTTGGTATCTACAAACTCCTGGAATATATTCCGGAGTACGTTTTGAGCATACTCGGTTTCGCGTATCTCGCTGATGAAACGCGAGAACGATGCCAGGTAAGTATTAGCTGCAGGCTTTTGGTAAACATTTTTTATCACCACTTCTTTATCCAAATGGTAAGCCGCCTCAAATTTCTGATGGATATCATGCGGCATACGGCCATACAGAAAATCGATAACCAGCGTTTTGCCGATGATGGTGCCTGCCCCTTCGTCGCCCAATACATAGCCCAGGCCGTGTTGCCCGTCGTGTATTTCTTCGCCATCAAAGAAAGATATATTAGAGCCTGTACCTAAAATACAACAAAAGCCTTTCTCCTTGCCGCAGGTGGCATAGGCCGATGCCAGCAAGTCGCTATCTACGCTGATGTATGATTGTGGAAAAAGTACGCTAAGCGCGTTGGAAACTATCTCGTGCCTGTCGGGGCTTGAGCAGCCCGCGCCAAAAAAGTATATTTCTTTTATCTCGGGTGCGTAAGGTATCAGATCGGTTATCTGCTCCTGAAGTATTTTAAGTATTTCTTTTTCGGTAAGAAAGTAGGGGTTCAGCCCTACCGATTTAAATGCTTTGGGTTCGCCGTCGGTGCCCGAGAGCAACCAGTCGGTTTTCGACGACCCGCTATCTGCTACTAATATCATGTGCTAAGTTCTTCCAGCGCCTCGTAGGTAAGGGGTTTATGAATAAATTGCGCTACGTGCCTGCTGTTTAACGAGTTGTTGCGGTCGGTAGGGTCCAGCGAGGAAGACAGCATGATTATCTTTACCGGCGTTTCGGTATCCAGTTGCAGTTTATCGTATTCCTCCAAAAACTCAAACCCGCTCATATCCGGCATACGTACATCCAGGAAAATAATATCGGGTTTTATCACGCCTTGCTCCAAAGCCAATAAGGCTTGCCCGGGCGATTGCTGTACTATAATGTTCTCGGCAAAATTGCCGCTTTCCAAAATTTTGCGCGTAACAAAATTGTCGATATAATTATCGTCAATGAGCAAGCAAGTTTTGTAGCGGACAGGCATGCTCAAAATTAATCTTTTAAAGCAAATTAATCTACTTTATTGAATATTTATACTGTTAGTTATCTGCTTTAAAGTCACTTCGGCCATTTTGCTTTGGTATTGCGCCGAAAAATAGGTGGATTGCGCATCAAGGTAATTGCGTTGTGCCGTGCGTACCTCCAATGGGGTGATATTGCCCAGGCGGTATTTCTCCAGCGATATCTCCATATTCTTGCGGGCAAGGTCAACGTTCGATTCGCCGAGCTTCACCAGGTCGAGCCCCGCAAGGTAGGCTACGTAAAAGCTGCTTATCTGCGCCTCTACATCCAGCATGGTTCTTTTATAGTTCAGGTCGGCGTTATCTATCTGTAGTTTGGCATTACGCTCTTTGCGCCATTGGTTCAAACCATCAAATATGTTTACCGAAGCTGTTAACCCATACGCAAAACCCCGCGCATTTTGCTGCAGGGTAAAACCCGCCGGCGATTTACTGCGCGAGAAAGTATAGCCCGAGGTTACACCCACAACGGGATAGCGCGTGCTGCGTACCTGTTTCAGGTTTATCTCGGCAAGGCGCTTGTTTATTTGCGATGAGATGAGCGCCGGGTTTTGCGTTTGCGCCTTACTGATGATGTCGCCCAGTATCAATGAGCGGTCTATCATGATCGTATCGCCTACCGCGAAATCGGTTTGCAGATCGCGCACCAGCAATTGGTTCAGTTGTATTTTGGTGGTTTTAAATTGCTGCAGTTGGGTTATCAGTGCGGCAGTATCGGTATTTAAATTCACCTGTGCATTATAAACATCCAACCTCGATACCCTGCCCACGGCAAACTTATCGTTAGAGTAACGCAGCTGCGTGCGCGATATTTCTATGGCGCCACGCAGGGCCTTTATCTGCTCGTTTTGGCTCACCAAATTATAATAGGTGTTTATTACGTTGGCAATGGTGCTTTGTACGGTATCCTGCAAACGTATGCCTCCAAGCTTATCCAATTGCTTCAACTGGTCGTAATTGGCGAACATGGCAAAACCATCAAATACCGTCCAGTTAAGGTTTACGCCGTAGTTGAGGTTGCTGTTGTGGGCGTTATCAATATTGTTTACCGTGCCATCGCTACGGGTTTGCCGGGTGGTTTGTATACTGCTGTTTTGCGTAAGGCTACCGGTTACCTGTGGTAAAAAGCCTGCATTACCCAACGTAACGTTATTGCCCGATATGGTAGCATTATTTTGCGACAGCTTAATGTTATAGTTGTTCTTCAGGGCTATCTCCACAGCTTCGCGCAGGGTAAGCGGCTGGGCATCCTGTGCCTTTGCGCTTAGGGCAGCACAGCAAAAAAACAAGCCTATTATATATTTAAAGTTCATGCCTTTGCTGCTTATGGTTTTTGAATAATAATGTGCGAAGGATGAATGGCCTTTGCCTCTTCCTCCGTTTCTTCATCAGGATCTTTACGGGTTTTGGCCGCAAAAACTAAATACATGGCCGGGATAACGTAAAGTGTAAGCACCAGCGAAAACAGCATACCGCCAATAATAACGATACCTAATGACACACGGCTTTTTGCACCCGCACCCAAAGCCAAAGCAATAGGTACCGAACCCAACACAACGGCCAAGCTGGTCATTAATATTGGGCGAAGGCGCGATGTGGCAGCTTCAACAACGGCCTCGTATTTGCTAAGCCCGTGCTCCATGCGCTGGTTGGCAAATTCTACGATCAGGATACCGTTTTTGGTTACCAGCCCTACAAGGGTAATTACACCTATCTGCGCAAAAATGTTCCAGGTTTGGTCGAATAACCAAAGCGACAGGAAGGCTCCCGACACAGCCAAGGGTACGGTAAGCATTACGATGAACGGATCCACAAAGCTTTCGAACTGTGCGGCCAATACAAGGTATATCAGCAACAGCGCGAAGAGGAAGGCAAAAGCGATGTTTGATGAACCTTCTGCATAATCCCTCGATGGGCCGCTTAGTGCAGTACTAAAGGTTTCATCAAGCATTTCTTTTGATATCCGATCCATTTCGGCAATACCATCGCCAATGGTTTTACCCGGTGCGAGCCCGGCTTGTACCGTTGCCGATTTATAACGGTTAAAGTGGTAGATAGATGGCGGCGTAGCGCTTTCGGCCACTTTCACCACGTTATCCAACTGCACCAAATTGCCTTTAGTACTGCGTACATAAACCGATTTCAGATCGAGCGGCTGATCGCGGTTGGCGCGGTCTACCTGGGCTATTACCTGGTATTGTTTACCATTGATGAGGAAGTACGCCAAACGGCCACCGCTATAATACAATTGCAGCGCCTGGGCAATATCCTGTACCGAAACGCCGAGGTCGCGCGCGCGGTCGCGGTCTGTCACAACACGCAACTCGGGTTTGGTAAATTTCAGGTTGATATCCGTCCCCTGGAAAACAGGGCTTTTTGATACCTCGGCAAAAAAGTCGGGCAGTACCTTACGTATCTTTTCAAAATCCTGGTTCTGGATAACAAATTGCACGGGCAGCGAAGTACGCGCACCGCTACCGCCACCGCTTATGGTTTGTTCCTGCACCACAATGGCACGGGCATCGGGCATGGCGCGCAGCTTTTTGTTCATAAAATCGGCTATCTGCTGCTGCGTTCGTGTACGCTTATCGGGCGCTACCAAACCTATACGGCCAAAGCCCGAGTTTGCCGAACCACCACCGCCAAATGATGGCGATACGATCTCGAGGTTAACGTTAGCTTCAGGAACCGAGTCGGCCACTATCTGGGCAACTTTGTCCATATAGCGGGTCATGTACTCGTAGGTGGCACCTTCAGATCCGGTAACCGAGTAACGCAGTAAGCTGCGGTCGTCAAGCGGGGCAAGCTCTGATGGTGTTACTTTAAACAGTATCCAGGTGATAGCCAGCGAGCCAATAAGTATCGCGAACGATACCCATTTCTTCTTCATGAAGTTGATGAGCGATTCGGTGTAGCCGGTGGTCATAGCCTCGAAGAAAGGCTCGGTCTTTTCGTAGAATTTCGATTTCTTTTGCTCCTTACGGATAAGCTTCACATTCAGCATCGGTGTTAACGATAGCGATACGAAAGCAGATATCAATACCGAACCGGCAACTACCACCGCAAACTCGCGAAACAACCTGCCTGTAAAACCCTGCAAGAACATGATAGGCAGGAACACCGCGGCCAAAGTAACCGAGGTAGATACCACCGCAAAAAATATCTCTGCCGACCCCTGGAAGGCCGCCTGTCTGATCGGCATACCACCTTCTACTTTTTTATAGATGTTTTCGGTTACTACAATACCATCATCCACCACCAAACCCGTGGCCAACACAATGCCCAGCAGGGTAAGAATGTTGATGGAGTAACCGAACACATACATGATGAAGAAGGCGCCTATCAGCGACACCGGTATATCTATCAGCGGGCGGAAGGCGATGAGCCAATCGCGGAAGAAGAGGTAAATAATAATTACCACCAGTACAAAGGATACAAGCAAGGTCTCTTTTACTTCGGTGATGGAATTATTGATGAATTTGGTATTATCCAAAGCCACCTTTACTTTAATATCCGGCGGAAGGTCTTTCTGTATCTGGGCCAATCTTACATAAAAATCTTTGGCTATCTGCACATAGTTGGCACCCGGCTGCGGCACCACGTTGAGGCTCACCATCGGCACGAAAGATTCTTTCAGCGATGTTTCCTCATTGGCCGAACCCAATATGGCGTAACCAACATCGCGCAGCCTCACCACACGGTTACTATCGGCACGGATGATGAGGTTGTTAAAGTCCTTCTCGTCGGTTAGTTTACCCAGTGCTCGTATGGTTATCTCAGTATTATTACCTTCAATTTTACCGGCGGGCAGCTCCACGTTCTCGCGGTTTAGCGCGTCGCCAATATCGTTAGCGCTAAGTTTTAGTGCCGAAAGCTTATTCGGGTCGATCCACAAACGCATGGCGTACTGGCGTTGGCCCTGTATGTTAATGGTACTTACACCGGGGATGGTTTGCAAGCCTTCCTGCAGCACGTTCTCGGCAAAATCATTCACCTGCATAATGTTGCGCTTGTCGCTGCTAACCGTCAGGGTGATAATGTTGTCGGCACTTGCATCGGCCTTGGTAACTACCGGCGGGGCATTAATATCTTGCGGCAACTGGCGCTGGGCCTGGCTCACCTTGTCGCGCACGTCGTTAGCGGCGGTTTCCAGGTCGGCATCCAGGTTAAACTCTACGGTGATATTACTCGAGCCTACAGAACTGGTTGAAGATATATTACGAATGCCCGGCACACCGTTGATAGCTTTCTCCAGCGGCTCGGTTATTTGCGATTCAATTACATCGGCATTGGCACCCGAGTAACTGGTTGATACGGATATAATGGGCGGATCTACCGAAGGAAAATCCCTCACCCCCAGGAACGTATAGCCAATAACGCCGAACACCACTATAACAACCGACATTACGGTTGCCAATACGGGCCTTTTTATACTTACGGACGATAAACTCATAGGGCTATTTTATAACGTTTTTAACCTTCAAAGGCGATTTCGGGCGTATCTGTATCAGGCCCGATACTACCAGGCTGTCCCCTTGTTTCAGGCCGTCGATGATCTGTATTTTGGTATCGGTACGCAGGTCAGTTTTCACAAATCGTGCCTCGGCTATGCCGTTGTGCATTACGTATACCTTGCTGCTTTTCAGGTCGGGGATAACGCATTCGGTTGGTACCATAATGGTTTTTGGTATCTGGTCGAGCGTAAGGTTCACCTTGGCGAACGAGCCTGCGGTAAGCAAATTACCCTCGTTAGGTGCTTTTGCCCTTACCGTAATGGTGCGCGATGTTGCATCCAAGGCAGGCTCTACAGCATAAACCGTAGCGCTGAAGTCTTTCTGCGAACTTTCGATAGTGAACTTCACCTTGCTGCCTGCACCTATCAAAGGCAGATAGCGCTCAGGTACCGAGAAGGTAAGCTTCGCCGGGTCGATATTCACCAATGTGGCAATAGGCGTTTGCGGCGACAAATAGCCACCCGGGCTAACGTTACGCAAGCCTATAGTGCCTGAGAATGGTGCACGTATTTCGGTACGGGCTATCTGTGCCCTTATTACATCGGCCTGCGCCTTCATGGCATTGAGGGACGATAGTGAAGTTTCGTACTCCTCTTTGCTAACGGCCTCTTTCTCTAATAATATCTTGTTGCGGTTATTAATATCGCGCGCCAAAACCATTTGGGCGTTTATTTGCTGCAGTGATGCCTGCAGATCCTGGTTGTAAACTTTTACCAGCAGTTGCCCTTTGCTCACTTTGGTACCTTCATTAAAGTAAATTCCGGTAATATTGCCCGCGGTTTGGCTTATCAGGCTTACCTTTTCGTTGGCATCAATGGTACCGGTAATATCTATCTGGTTGCTCACGGCGGTATCTTTCACCACCATCAGCGTTACCGATACCGGCGGGTTGGGCTTACCGCCTTTTCCGCCCTTGCCACCACCTTTGCCGCCTCCGCCGCCTGCTCCACCACCACCGGCGGTTAGGGCATCGCGCTCTTTAGCGTGCTGACTAAAAAATTTATTATAAATAAGGAAGGCCACCAGCAAAGCCAACAATGTGTATATAATGTATTTCGTTTTCATGTCGGCTTATTGGCTGATGATGAGGTTCATCTGTAAATAAAAAGGCGTTCGCATTTGTTTGCTGTTGTATATTTTTTTCGGCGTAAATATAAAATACCTGCACCGCTTAATAACCGCAAAACTAACCGCTTAGTGTGCATATTGCTTGCGTGTATCAACCATTTTACAACACCCCTTTTTTTGCGTTTCAATTAAAAAACATAAATTTTCATAAATTGCAACCATGAAAAATTTTAAACCTATAGCTCTGGCTTATTTAATATTATTATTTATGAAAGTTTCCACGGCCGAAGCTGCTGCTGTATCTCCTAAAATATCTTATAAAGTTACCTTTCCCGAAGTACAGGCTCATTACATTGATGTAGAAATGACCGTTAGCGGCCTGAAACAAGCAAGCCTCGAATTAAAGATGCCTGTTTGGACGCCCGGCAGCTACCTGGTGCGCGAGTTTGCCAAAAACATAGAGAGCCTTACCGCTACCGCCAATGGCAAAGCTATTGCCGCGCCAAAGGTTAGTAAAAACACCTGGCATATTGCTACCACCGGCGTATCTACCGTAGTGGTTAAATACAAGGTTTATGCTTTCGAGGTATCGGTACGTACCAGTTTTGTTGATGTGAGCCACGGCTTCCTTTCAACTTCAGGCGTATTCCTGTACCCAAAAGGTATGCTGGACCAACCTTCTACCGTAAAAATAATCCCTTATAAAGATTGGACCACCGTATCTACCAGCCTTGAAATGGTTAGCGGCGACCAGTTCACCCGCACTTCGCCAAACTATGATATCCTGTTCGATTCGCCTATCGAGGTGGGCACGCAGGATGTATTTGGTTTTGATGCTGCCGGCGTTAAATACGAAGTGGCCATGTATGGCGGCGGTAACTACGATAAAGAGCGCCTGAAAAAGGACATGACTAAAATTATTGAAGCCGAAACTGCCGTATTTGGCGAGAACCCTAATAAACACTACACCTTTATTGTACACAACCGCCAGCGTGGTGGCGGCGGTTTAGAGCACCTAAGCTCTACCGTATTAGGTGCCGGCCGCGAGCAATATGGCAGCGAGAGCGGCTACATGGGCTTTTTAGGCCTGGTAGCACACGAGCACTTCCACTTGTGGAATGTAAAACGCCTGCGCCCTATAGTATTGGGCCCGTTTGATTACGAGAACGAAAACTACACCACCAACCTGTGGATAGCCGAAGGCTTTACTGCCTACTACCAAAACCTGGCCCGCCTGCATGCTGATGTTTACTCGGCCGATGCCTATTTGGAAGATGCTATTGGTGATATAAACACGGTAGAGAACCAGCCCGGTTCGCGCATACAGCCATTGGCCGAAGCCAGCTTTGATGCCTGGATAAAAGCTTACCGCCCTAACGAGAACTCATACAACACCGGTATATCTTACTACGACAAAGGTGCTGTAGTAGGCATGCTGCTTGACCTGGAGATAATGAACAACACCGGCGGCAAGCAATCGCTGGACGATGTAATGAAATACATGTACCAAACCTATTACAAAGGCAAAAAACGCGGCTATACCGATGCCGAGTTTAAAGCAGGTTTCGAAAAATTCGCAGGTAAAAAACTGGATGATTTTTATGCTAAATACATCAATGGCTTAGCAGCTATCGATTATAACAAATACTTGGGCTACGCCGGTTACCAGATAGTAGATAAACTGGCCGATACCAATAACCCAACACTGGGCGTATCGGTAAACCAAAATGGTAAAAAGATAGTGACCATGGTGTTGCGCGATGGACCGGGTTGGAAAGACGGCATTAACGTGGGCGACGAAATAGTATCGATAGACGGCACACCGGTTACCGATCTTGCAGCAATGCTGAACGCCCATAAAGTAGGCGATAAAGTTACCGTAGCCGTAATACGCGATGGTAAACCCTACAGCCTACCGGTAACCCTGCAACGCAACAGCCGCGTTCAATACAAAGCCGAGCAATTGCCAAACGCTACCGAAAAGCAATTGGCGGTACGTAAAAAATGGTTGAAGTTGTAGATTGAATAACTTTTTATACAAGCCCTCTATTCTTTTGGATAGGGGGCTTTTTGTTGGCTTTATTATTTAACCGCAAAGAACGCAGAGAAAAAACGCAAAGAAGCGCAAAGCCTTGCAAGCGCAATTTCATTTCCTACCGCGATTACCTTTTATAGCTACTTTACTTACTAATTTATCCCTCTTAAAACCTTAATAAACGGTTTGCAAAGCTCTGTGGCCTTTGCGCTAATGAAGCTGCAAATCTTTGCGCCCTTTGCGGTAAAATAACCACTAACCTATTTTTTTGGCACATTATTTATTACATAACCCATAATAAATAACATTTTAAACATCTACTACCATGAATTCATTATTGTATACCATCGCGGTCATCCTTGTTATTGGTTGGGCCGTGGGCTTTTTCTTCACCACCGTAGGCGGATTGATAAATATATTGCTGGTACTGGCCGTTATAGCCGTAATACTGGGTATTATACGCAGGCCGACAGCAATATAGTAAGCAAACATTATAAATCAAAGGCTCCGGCGCAAACCGGGGCCTTTTCAATAACTCTACTGCCACCATGAAGATCCCGTTCACGCCGCAATTACTGGGCGACCTGATAGAAAAAGGCTACACTTACCTGCTGGCCAGCAGCGCCGCCGAGCCATCGCTGGAAAATGCTATTACGCTGAAACCCGTACGCAAAAAGCCCGAACTATATAACCTACCCGAGGGTTACGAAACTTTCTACAAAATAACCCGCGAACCTATGGTAATGGCAGCCGGCATCAGCGAAACTATTATTATGCTGGATTATGAAACGCGGAACGATAACATAACCGGGCAGGATATTTTTGACGACAGCTACTTCAGGATGAGTGAGGACTTTTTCCACCAGGTGCTGGAGAGTTTGGAAGATTACGCCGTAGTAACTACCGACAAGAACGGCGACATTAACAGTTGGAACTCGGGTGCAGAGAAAGTTTTAGGTTATAAAGAAGTTGAAGTAATTGGCCGCAGCGCCAAAATATTTTTCACGCCCGAAGATATTGCTATTAGCGAGCCGGAAAAAGAATTGACCAATGCGCTCATCCACGGCCGCGCTATTGACGAGCGCTACCACATGCGGCGCGACGGAAGCCGCTTTTGGGGCAGCGGGCTGGTATTCCCCTTATACGATGAGGAACGTAACCACCGCGGCTTCACCAAAATTATGCGGAACCTGCGCGAGCAAAAAGAAGCTATGGAGTCTACAGATGCTCAGTAAACCGGATTGGGCTTAAACAACTTTGAGGCTATGTAAGCAAATGCGCCCTGTATCAGCCCGAAGATAATGCCGAATAGTGGTGCCATTAATATCATCATCACCCGCGGGTGTGTACCAATTTCGAACCCCGACATATTAGGATGATGCGGCAGGTACTTATCATAAAAATAAACATGCACTAAAGTTATCCAAACGCTATTGAAAAGGCTTAACAGAAAGCCATGCCAAAAATGTTTGGCCGGGCAGGCTTTGGCAATCACTACTGCTGAAAATATAAATATCACCACCCAAAAGAATGGTTCGATAGGTTCGGGTATAAGCGATATGGTACCAAAGGCCATTATCAGCCCGAAAAGGGATAATTGAAGGATTAGTTTAACATTCATGGCGGGGCAGGTTTATGGTATAAATTTAGAGAGAGTATTTCATAATCACCAACTTATATTATTTGTTATTTCGATGGGCAGCGGGGAGAGATGGGCGCAGCCTGGGGAGATATCCTGTACGGCTGCAAATCGTTCATACATTAGCGTTCATACTTTATTTAACAAGATATCTCGTCGCTTCGCTTCCCTCGATATGACAAAAGGGATAACACAAAAAAACCGGCAAATTTGCATCTGCCGGCCAGGTTTATAATTAACTAAACTGTGTGCTATTTTGCTTTTTTAGTAGTTACTAAAATCACCCCATTTTTGCCCTTATCACCATATATAGATGTCGAAGATGCATCTTTTAATACGCTGATACTCTGAATATCATTGGGGTTAATACTGCTCAGATCCTTCGCTTCTTTACCGTCAACAATATACAATGGCACTTTATCTCCCTTTAGCTCGATAAATGTTTTACCATCTCCGGTTTTGATAGTGCTGGTATCACCCGCTAACAATTTATATGTTTTAGGATATATCGCCGGGTCTACTTTGCCTTGCAGGTTTAGTTGTTTACCATCAAGTGTAAAAGTGATCGGTACCGTAAATTGTACATTTACAGGGTGCCCGTTTTGCATGCCGGGGTTCCATTTTGGCATGGCTTTCACAACGCGCACGGCTTCCTCATCCGCACCGTAGCCAATTCCGCGCAATACTTTTACGTTGTTTATGCTACCGTCTTTCATCACTACAAAGGTGGTAATTACGCGACCCTGTATCTTATTTTTACGTGCTTCAGCCGGGTATTTAATGTTGGCGGTAAGGAATTTTGCAAAAGCCTCATTGCCCCCTTTGTAGGCTGGTTGCTGCTCTACCGCGGTAAATACCTCGTTGGGAACGGCCGAGCTCGCTACCGTAGGTTCGGTATAAGTTGCATTTTCTTTATTATCAGCCTCAAGTGAAAGTGCAAAATTTACAGGCACCGAGAATTGGGTCCGTACCTTTTTACCCCCTTGTGTGCCCGGTGTCCATTTAGGCGATGCTTTTATTACGCGTACGGCTTCTTCGTCGCAGCCGCTGCCAATACCACGCAGTACTTTTACATCGCTCAATGAGCCGTCTTTTTCTACCACAAAAGTGAGTATTACACGGCCCTGCACATTATGCTCTCTGGCAATAGCAGGGTATCTAACGTTTTTTCCAATGTACCGACCAAATGCACTCTCATCTTTTCCAAATTGCGGCATTTTGTCCACCTTCATATAAACTTTACCCCGTCGCGGAGTATCAATAACCACTACCGTTTCTTTAAGCAATAAATTTGTAGCGGTGGGCTCTATAACTTTTGCCTCTTCGGGTGCCTCGCCGGTAGCGGGTTGCAATAACAACTCTGCTGCATTATCGTGGATGGCTTCAATAGCCTTGCTGTTACTGATGGTGGCTGACGACAATACCAGCATCAAACCAAATAATGGGGCCGATAAGCCGTACTTTAACAACTTCACCCTCGCCGATCTGTTCTTCTGTAACATCATAATTCGTTGTTTTAATAAACTGTGGTTATAAAATGGGTTAACTAATTGGCTTTGGGGTGTGTTAAAGGTTTGGCTAAGCAACAGCATGGCATACTCGGCTTTATCGTTGCCGGCATCAATGGCCTGGCGGTCGGCAATGTACTCGTGTATGTGCTTAACGGCAAAGCGGTACAGGTACACCACGGGGTTAAACCAGTTAATGATCATTACCGCTTCTATCACCAGCACATCTGCCGAGTGCCATTGTTTGGCGTGCACATGCTCGTGTGCCATAATTACGTCGCGGCCTTCGGTATCTTCGGCAACGTTTACGGTATTAAAAAAAGAGTAGGGCGTGGCCGATGGCGTTTCCTGCTTTATCACTCGCCTAAGCTGTATAAATTGCCACATCAGCCGCAAAGCAAGCAGCGTAACGCCGGCAAGGTATACCATTACCAGTATTTCGCCCAGCGTGTAGGAGCTATTGTTTATAGGTGCCATGGCTGTTATGTTTATTTCGGTACCCGTACCGTAAAATACATATTGCACCTTTTGCGTAATAAACAGGTTCTTCACCCATTCCGACTGCATCAATGGGATAAAGAACGATAGCAGCGCCGCCCCTACCAGGTAAATGCGGTTAAGCTGAAAAAAGGTTTCGCGGCGCAAAAGCAGCGCGTAAAAGCCAAAAAACAAGGTGAGGTAAATATTTACCAGCAACAAATAATGCCACCAAGCCATAACTATTTCTCTTTAAGTTTCTCAATAAGTTTCATTATCTCATCGGCCTCTTTCAGGTCTATTTTTTCTTTCTTCACAAAAAAGGAGAGCATACGGTTCACCGAATTATCGAAGTAGCCCGTAAGCAATTTATCGGCAGCAAAGTTTTTGTAAGCTTCTTTGCTGATAATGGGATGATACTCGTGGCTTTTGCCGTAGGCCGTATGCCCCACAAAGCCTTTGGTCTCCAGTATCCGGATGATAGTTGATACCGTATTGTACGCAGGTTTCGGCTCGGGCAATACGTCAAGCACATCTTTTACGAAGCCTTTTTGCAACTGCCACAGCACTTGCATTATCTGTTCTTCGGCGCGTGTTAACTCTTTTATTTCCATCATGATAAAAACGAACTAATTTATTAGTTAAACGAAGTTAAAATATATAAAGCAAATTTACAACTAAATGTTTAGTTTTTTATTTAATAAACTTTTATGTGCATGTTTGGTTGTTAAAATTCCACAACCAATTATACATGGATATTACTTTTCACGGGGCTGCCCGTAATGTTACCGGCAGCAAACACCTTTTGCGTTTACAGGATGGCACTGGCATATTGTTAGATTGCGGCATATTCCAGGGCCTGGGCGAGCAAACCGAAGACATGAACGAGCATTTTGGCTTTAACCCAAAAAAAGTTGACTACCTGATACTCTCGCACGCGCACATAGACCATTGCGGATTAATACCACGCCTGGTAGCCGAAGGCTTTGAAGGACAAATATTTTGCACCGCCGCCACAATGGACCTCTGCAAGATACTCCTGCTCGATTCGGCCAAGATACAGATGCAGGATATTGAATACAGCAACAAGCACCGCGCCCGCAAAGGGCAGCCGCTTTTAGAAGCCTTGTATACCGAAGAAGATGTAATTAAGGCTTTGAGCCTGTTTAAAATAGTAGATTATCACGAGCCTTACCACATCAACCAAAACGTAAAATTTAAATTTACCGATGCCGGGCACGTACTGGGCAGCGCTGCGGTACACATCAGGGTGATAGAGAACGGCAAGAAAACCTATATCACCTTCAGCGGCGATGTTGGCCGTTACGGCGACCTGCTGCTGAAAAACCCGCAAACATTCCCGCAGGCAGACTATATTTTATTAGAATCGACCTATGGCGACAGCTTGCATAAAGATATCGGCCCGATAGAGGATGCCTTGCTGGAAGTAATAAAGCATACCTGCGAGGTAAAGAAAGGCAAAGTAATTATACCCGCGTTCAGCGTAGGGCGCACGCAGGAATTACTTTACGCATTGAATGCTTTGGAACTAAAAGGTGTATTGCCCGATGTGCCGTATTATGTAGATAGCCCGCTATCCGAAAAAGCTACGCAGGTATTAAAAGATCACCCCGAGGTTTATAACAACGGGGTAAAAGAAGTACTAAAGGTAGATGCCGACCCGTTCGGCTTTAAAGGATTGAAGTTCATTCAAAGCTCGCAGGAATCTATTGCGCTAAATGATGATGTGCGCCCATGCGTTATCATCTCCTCATCGGGCATGGCCGAGGCCGGCCGGGTGAAGCACCACATCAAAAACAACATCAGCAACCAAAAGAACACGATCTTGATGGTAGGCTACGCCGAACCCAACTCACTTGGCGGCCGCCTGACCCGTGGCGAAAAGGAAGTACATATTTTTGGCGAGCAATACCGGGTAAATGCCGAAGTACAGTCGATAAAAAGCATGAGTGCCCATGGCGACTACGACGACCTGCTCCACTTCCTCAGTTGCCAGGACCCGGCTGTAGTTAAACAATTGTTTTTGGTGCACGGCGAATACGAAGTACAGCAGCACTTTGCCGAAAAGCTAAGCGAAAAGGGATTTGCTAATATTGAGATACCGTATCAGCATCAGAAGGTGGTGTTGGAGTAGAAAAGGAAGGAAAGAAAACACTACTACCACGATGTCATTTCGAACCGGTGTGCGGATGGCATGTGCGTGAAAGGCGAGTGTGAGAAAACTTCGACGCAATGTATTATCGCCTTGCATGACTGCATTGCATTGTGTCGAAGATTTCTCCTCACACCTTACGCTTCCCCTCGCTTCTGTTCGTCGAAATGACATGGAGGTAAAAGAAAAAGGGCGAAAATCTTCGATTTTCGCCCTTTTTATAATTATGTCGACAGGTTACTTCTTCAACCCTATCTCTCTCAATCGTTCATCCAAATACTCCCCTGCCGTCATATCGCTATACACTTTGGGGTGCTCGGCATCAATTGTTGATGGCAGGCTTGTTAGGTCCATATCTGATTTGGGGTGCAGGAAGAACGGAACCGAGAAACGCGAGTTCTTCATCAGTTCGCGCGGCGGGTTTACTACACGGTGCGTGGTCGATTTTAGTTTATTGTTGGTCAGGCGTTGCAGCATATCACCTACATTCACTACCAGGTCTTCACCAAAAGCTGTTACCGGGAACCATTTGTTCTCGCGGGTTAGCAACTCTAAACCATCAGCACTGGCACCTATCAGCAGAGTGATGAGGTTAATATCTTCGTGTGCTCCGGCGCGTACGGCGTCATCAGGCAGGCTATCCGGGTCCTCTATCGGGAAGTAGTGCAGCGTGCGCAATATCGAATTGCCATGCTCTACTTTATCATCAAAATAATTCTCGGGCAATTCTAAATACACGGCAATAGCGCGCAGCAGGTGTTTACCGGCAGCTTCCAGTTTTTGGTAAACCTCTTCGGTAGTGCTGTTAAACTCGGGCAGTTCGGCAACCGTCATGTTATCCGGGTAGTCTTCTTTGCTGGCGGTTTCTTCGGGGTCTATCTGCCCTATCTGCCAAAACTCTTTCAAGTCGGGCACTTTAAAGCCTTTAGCAGTTTCTTTGTTTTTGCCTGTATAGCCGCGCTGGCCAGCCAATTCGGGTATTTCGTATTGTTGCTTGGTAGCTTCGGGCAGCGCAAATAAAGCTTTTACCTGCTCGTATAATTTATCCATCAGCTCTTTGCTTAAACCATGGTTGGTTATGGTAACAAAGCCCGTTTCGTTAAAGGCACTGCCAATAGCGTCAGAAAACTGTTTCCTTTCTTCGGCGCTGCCGTTTACGTAGGTATTTAAGTCGAGGCGAGGGATGTTGATGGTGCTCATAAGTATGGGTTTAAAAATGCCTTCAAAATTATTAAAAAGATGGGGCAGATACGGGTTTATCTCTCCACAATTTATCTGCCGCACATTTGTTACACAATATAAGGCTTAAAACTATTTATTGTTTAAACGTTTTATACTTGGCGTAGTCTTACCTGCATATAAGCCTATCTTATTCGAATATATTATGAAAGCGTTAACAAAATTATGGGGGACAGCACTTTTAGCCATCATGTTGGTGGCAATTGCCCCTGCAAAAAGCTCCGCCCAGGATGGCGGCCAATATATATCCACACAGGATTTTTACGACCAACTGTCGCCCTATGGCACTTGGGTTTACGATGCCAAGTATGGCGACGTATGGCTGCCTGATGTTGACCAGGATTTTCGCCCTTATGTAACCAACGGGCACTGGGTGTACACCAACTACGGCAATACTTGGGTAAGCGATTTTGAATGGGGATGGGCAACCTTCCACTATGGCCGCTGGACCTATGATGATTACTATGGCTGGGAATGGGTACCCGGCAGCGAATGGGCACCCGCCTGGGTTGACTGGCGCGATGGCGACGGCTACTACGGCTGGGCACCAATGACACCCGACTACAGCTATAATGCCTACTATGGCGACGATTATTATAACAGCTACTCCGTTCCGGATTTCTACTGGTCGTTTGCGCCATATGCTTACATCAACTACACCAACGTGTATAACTACTGCGTGCCTTATGCCCGTGTGCGTACCATATATGTACATAGTAACTTTATACGCAATACCTACAGGTATAATAACCGCGTGTACGTTACCGGCCCGCGCCGCGAGGATATTCAACGCCGCACCAATCGCCCGGTAAGGATGTATACCATTAACAATATCGACCGCCCATCGCGCAATACCTTTAACCGCAATACGGTTAATTTTTACAGGCCCGATATCCGCCGCGACCGTGGTGCACGCCCATCGACAGTGATAGATGGTGCAGCTTACAGACGCGAGAACCCTAACCAGGGTATAGGCGGCCGCGACCGCCGCGCAGGTATAGTTAGCCAGCGTGATAATGCCGCAAGGTTAGCCAACGAAGCACGCTCAAACAACAGCCGCTTT
This sequence comes from Mucilaginibacter pedocola, assembly GCF_002013915.1. Taxonomy (GTDB): domain Bacteria; phylum Bacteroidota; class Bacteroidia; order Sphingobacteriales; family Sphingobacteriaceae; genus Mucilaginibacter; species Mucilaginibacter pedocola. Next base: position 135,113 of record NZ_MBTF01000023.1, on the reverse strand, counting down.
GTGCGCAACGGTAACGATAGGCCTGCGTACAACAACGACCGCCCTAATGTACCCGGCGCACAACAAAACGGTGGCAACGGCGGCTTCAGAAGGCCCGACGGGCAGCAAGGAACTGCCGACAGGCCAACGCGCCGCCCTATAGATGCCAACGCACAAGGGCAGCAAGCCGACCAGCAACGCCAGGCACGCGAACAACAACGCCAACAAATGCAGGTCGACCGCAGCCAGCAAACCGATCAGCAACGCCAGCAGGCCGACCAACAGCGCGACCAACGCCGCCAGCAATGGGAGCAACAACGTAGCCAGCAAACCGACCAGCAGCGCCAACAAGCCGATCAGCAACGCGAACAGCGCCGCCAGCAATGGGAGCAACAGCGCAGCCAGCAGACCGACCAGCAGCGCCAGCAGGCAGACCAACAACGGGAGCAACGCCGCCAGCAGCAAGATCAGCAAAGGCAACAGCAAGAACAAGCTCGCCAGCAAGCCGACCAACAACAACAGCAGGTACGTGAACAGCAAAGGCAACAAATACAACAACAGCGCCAACAGCAGCAACAAGACCAACTGAAGCAACAGCAAGATCAGGCCCGTCAGCAGCAAATGGATCAGCAAAGGCAGCAACAAGAGCAGCAGCGCCAACAGCAACAGGAGCAACAAAGGCAGCAGCAAGAACAGCAGCGCCAGCAACAAATGGAGCAACAACGCCAGCAGCGTGAACAGCAACAACAGCAAATGCGCCAACAACAGGAACAGCAGCGCCAACAGCAACAAGAGCAACAAAGGCAGCAGCAGGAACAAGCACGCCAACAACAAATGGAGCAACAGCGTCAGGCTCGCGAACAACAGCAACAGCAGCAACGCCAGCAGCAAGAGCAACAGCGCCAACAACAGCAGGAGCAACAAAGGCAGCAGCAAGAACAAGCTCGCCAGCAACAGATGGAGCAGCAACGCCAGCAGCGTGAGCAACAGCGCCAACAACAAGAACAACAGCGCGAGCAGCAACGCCAGCAACAGCAGCAACAGAACCGCCCCGGTAGGCCCTAAGCTACCGGTAAGCAAAAGCCTTATAATGCAAACGGCCGCGGGAATTACCCCGCGGCCGTTTTTATTTAGCTGATCTTTTTGGAGAGAATAGCGTTAGTTCACAATAAACGAACCTACCAGCAGGGCCAATACCTGGTCTTTGGTAAGTGGCTCATCAAAAGCGGCAGTTACTACAGCTGTTGAAGCCAGCGAACTTAAATTTACGCCACCCTGTGTTTGGTTTTCTTCGCCTGCGTAGTTGCCGTTGGCTACAGAAACACCGGTATCGTTGCCTAACGATGCGCTGCTTACTATGTAAGGGTAAATAGTAGGTTTTGCGGTTGCGCCGTTAGCCCTGTCGTTACGTAATTTACGTATGGCCGATGCGTGGCGTGCTTCTACCGCGTGTATACCCAATGCAGCAGTTAACACTACCTGGTTGTTTATCAAAATCGGCGCAGCACCTTTATAAGCACGCACACCGGTATCTTCAAACACCTGCGCAACAGCTAAAAAGGTATCGTAATTGGTAAATACTGTAGGGAACGGACCGCCGCCCTTGTTGTTGCCGCCGGTATAATCTACAGTTGGTGCAGCTACGGCGGTACCGCCTAACGAACCTATCACATTTTTAAGAAAAGTAACGTGATTGTTTTCGTCGGCAGTAATTTTGTTGATGTATTGGGTATCTGAGCCGGGGAACAAGCCTGCTTTAGAAGTTCCCTGGTTGTAGAAACCCGCCTCCAGGTACTCTAATGTTAAGGCGTAGTTCAACACGCCAATAACATCGGCAGTTGATGCGGCGGCGTATGCTTTTTTAAACATGGTACCCAAGGCAAATGGCAAAGCAGCAACCGCTACTTTTGAGCCAAAGCTGGTGATATTTTTTATGGCCGCACGGCGCGGGTTTAACCTTTCGTGTATCTCCGGGTCAACTTTTTCTATTTCGTCTATTATTTCAAATAAATTCATGGCGTTATACTTTATCGTAACCGAAACTTGATGCTATTACCTTGGTTTTAAGGAAACCATTTACCGCGCTGAGTATTTCAGCTATAGATGCCGACCTGTTAATGCCGTTCTCATCTACCTGATCGGGGTTTACAAAACTGCCTGGGGTAATTAAGTTAGCTATTAACGCGGCATGCCTTGCTTCTACCGAAACTATTTTGCCTGCAATGGTTAAATAGTCGGGGCTTTGTATCAGGTAACCAGCACCATCATAAGCTTTTACGCCTGTATCTTCAAACAACTTTGCTGCGCCCAATACACTTGCACGGTCGCTGAAGTTGATGGTTGAAAAATCGGGCGTAAGGCCTTTTATAGCAGCGCTGCCTAAAGCTGTTTTAAAGAAATCGCGGTGCAGCACCTCGTGGTCGCGAATGTCGGTAAGGTAAGCTGTTTCTGAAGTGGAGATGCCGCTGTAGGGTGTTGCCACAACCTGCATGTAAAAGGCAGCCTCTAATTGTTCCAGCGCATAGGCATAGTTTAGTATACCAATGTCGCCCGAGCCAATATCAGTAGCATCAACCGGGTGCGGTATCTGTTCGCTGCGGCAGGATGCTGCGCCCAGGATAGCCACAGTTGCGGCACTTGCCCCGGCATAGCGCAGGAACGACCGCCTGGCCATATTCGCTCCGCCTGTAGTTAAGTTAGTGTCTGTTTTCATAAGTAGTTTATAATTACTTTGTATTGATTAATTAAATAGACAAACGCATTACCGGTCATGTTAGATTGAGCCTGATAATAAACTTGTTAGCCGTTTGGAGAGTAGCTGAAACGAGAGTAGCCGTTGCGGGAGTAGCTGATAAAAGAGTAAGGTATTTAAAACAAAAAAGGCCGATAAAACTCTCGCAGTTTTGCCGGCCCTACATCTACCTATGAAAAACACCCTTTGAGAAGGGTATTAACTCTAATTCAACACTTATGCCAAACTTCAAAAGCGCTTAATTATAAGGCAAAAGGGCATTTCTCCTCTTTATCAAAATTTAAATTGTAGAAAAACTTCACATTTTTGGGGAAATTGGGGAACGATACCGGAAATATTCGGTCCTCAACATGAACTTAAGTTAATGGCCTGTAACCTGGTATCGGTTCGGCCGTAAGAAAATAAGATTACGCTTTAAAGTATTGAACGGCCGGCGCATTTGCAGAGCCTTGTATTTAGAAGGCCGCGCTTATGGCAAAGTTTTTAACCCTTGCTATTTGCGGCTTGTTTAATTTAATTGAATTGTTTTCCCGGGTGCCTTAAAAAGAAAAAAGGCCGACAAAACTCTCGCAGTTTTATTCGGCCCTACATCTACCTATGAAAAACACCCTTTGAGAAGGGTATTAACTTTAATTCAATACTAATGCCAAAGTTCAAAACATATTAATTACAGGGAAATATTAAGCTTTTTTATCGATACTGTTTTAAGCGTGGGGAAATCTTGCGGAGTTTTGGGGAAATTGGGGAACTGTGCATATGATGTAGCCTATGTAGGGGCTAAAAAGAAAAAAGGCCGTAAAACTCTCGCAGTTTTATCGGCCCTACATCTACCTATGAAAAACACCCTTTGAGAAGGGTATTAACTTTAATTCAATACTGATACCAAACTCAAAAACTGCTTAATTATAGAGAAAAAGCCCCTCGCCTTGCTTTATTTAATTTAAACTGTAGAAAAAACACACCCATTTTGGGGAAACATTACCCAAATGTTTATTATTGACATTATCAAAAACACAATGCCCCGCTAATGGGTTATGCATAAGATAATTATAAGCTAACTCCCAATACTACGCAAATGGATTACAATGTATATTTATTGGCTACCGATCCGAAGGATCCGTGCAGGGATGTTATCCACTCCAGAGATACCAGCCTTAAAATAAGAGTATATTGCCTCAATCACGACCGCTTTAGCCCCAGCGAAAACGAAATACAGCTTTATGGTTATGCGCATGATAAGCTTTATGCCTTCGAAACCATCAACATTGCCGCCGAAGATGCCCTTGATGTGGTAGGCGCCATACAGTGGTATGCCGATTATATTGATTTCCCTGAGATGGAAATTTTACCCGAGGACCCGCGCCCCGGGCACGAATTGGCTATGTGAAAAAAATTAAATCCCTCTGTATCTTGCACTTTAAAAATATTTGAAAATATTTTTTGGCAAAACAAGTATTAGCTCTATATTTGCAATCCCAAAACGAACGGAAATATCCGCTAAGAAAAAGGAAAAACAAAAGGGAGCTTAGCTCAGCTGGTTCAGAGCATCTGCCTTACAAGCAGAGGGTCACTGGTTCGAACCCAGTAGCTCCCACTTCAAAAGCCTCACAGAAATGTGAGGCTTTTTTGTTTGAAACCTATTTTTTGACCACCTCACTAATTTTCGCCAACAAAAAAGGCCGCCTCCAACTGAAGCAGCCTAATCATTAAGGATATCAACATCCCCACACATATTAATTTACTTACAACTCTCGTATCTTCAAATTTTTAAACGATACGCCTTTGGTCCAGTCTTGCAGGGCTATACGGCCGTTAGTGTATTTGCCAAATTCGGGGAAGGCTTTAAAGTTGCTGTTCTTAACTTTTTCTGCCCATTGGGTACTTTTTAGGTCCTGCTCCGCGGTGAGGGTGCCGTTTAGATAGAATGATACCTTACCGTCCTTTTGTATGATCTCCGAATGGTTCCAGCCGCCATTGGGTGTTAGCTTTACAGGGTTTAATTGCGGGCTAAATCCATAAAGGCAACCGGATATCTTTGTGGGGATGTGTGCATCCTTATGCTTATCATCCAGCAACTGATATTCGGGACCGGATGCCCAGGCGGTTGCCAGGTCTTTTCGCTCAAGCACATTTACAAATACGCCGCTATTGCCACCTTCGCCCAGCTTCCAATCAAACTTAAAATCGTAATTAATATATGATTCGTCGGTTACCAAATCGCCGTGGTCTAAATCGGGGTTGGGGTTGCAATACAAAACACCGTCTTTAATCAGCCATATATCGCCAATACTTTCCTGGTTATACAAATGCCAGCCATTGGTGGTTGTGCCATCAAATAAAAGCTTCCAGCCTTCGCTCTGCTCTTTTTCGGTTAATTGGTTATCTGTATTGGTGGTGGTGTTACTACAAGCGCTAAACGCAAGGGCAAACAGGCAAGCTGCGGCTGCCAATCGTAATTTATACATATATAGGTTTATAATTGGTTTAAATGCTCAATTCAGCTTTTTGCGCAGCCACGCACGCACCGGCTCATCGTAAAACACCAGCGTAGCATACGCTACTATTACCGAAACCGTAAAAGTAATAATACCATAAACTGTTGCTTCTTTTAGGTCGAGAGGGCGGTGGCCGCTTGCCCAGCCGGCATAAATGTAAATAAAAGGAAAGTGAGTTATATAGATGGGATACGATATATCGCCCAGAAATTTACAGATCTTACTTTCGGCCTTCCCCTTAACTTCGCCGCAGGCACCCAAGTAAACTACCAGAGGGAAGAATATAATTATCGCCGCGGCTTCGTAAATACCATTCATCCAGCGTTGCTCCTGCCCGCCAAGCCTTGGCACGCATAGCAATGCCAGTAGCAGAATACTACACCATAAAAAGGCTTTGTTAAGCTTGCCGGGTTTAATGGAACGCGAGAGCAATAAGCCCGCAAAAAACGGGTAAATAAGGCGCGTAAAACCGATTTTGAGTTGAACCGGATCTAATGCCCAGCCGCCAATAACATCGCCGCCAGGGCTGGTTATTACATAATACGCCAACCATGCACCGGCAACCATTACTAATAGCCACAAGGCCGGCTTGTTTAACTTGCGCAACCCAAGCGCATATAAAATATTGGCCACGTACTCATAAAACAACGACCAGCCCGGCCCATTCAACGGATGCATTTCCTGCCAGCCGCGTATATCCATAGATGGCGGAATCGGCAGCAGCGTGAAACCAACGAGCATAACAAGCAGTAATTGCCAAACCGGTACATTATGAATATTAGGCCAGGCGGGCGAATCGGAAAAGTAAAAACACAGGGCACCTATCAGCATCCCCATTATAACCATAGGCTGCAGCCGCTCTAAGCGCCGTTTAAAAAAGCCGCCTATGGTCATTTTATGCCAACGATCGTCGTAGGCATAACCTATTACGAAACCCGAAAGCACAAAAAAGAAATCGACAGCCAGGTAGCCGTGGTTTATTGCCTGCGTGAGGGTATTGGTTGTGCTTGCTTCTAAAATGTGATAAGCTACTACGGTAATAGCGGCCACGCCACGCAACCCATCCAATATAGGATAGTGCGGTTTGGTGGCAAGGTTTGTTGAATTTGCGCTCATGAAATTAGTTAAGGGATAGTTTATACCGGCGGAATATCAGCTACCGGGTGAACAAAAGTAAAAGGAAGGCACGTGCGCAAATTGTCGGATAATTGAAAATACTTGTCGTATATTTGGATAAATAGCTCGATAAATTGAGAAATGTTGTTAATAGGGTAAAATATTGTCCAACACCCGAAAAAAGTTGGCAATCTTTTTTCATTGATCATGTGCGGGTAACGCCTTCCCAGCAGATCACCTTTCACCAGCACGAATCGCTGGAAATATCATACATCGTATTGGGTTCGGGCAGGCGGGTTATTGGCAACACGGCCGATAACTTTAACCAGGGCGAGGTGATATTTATCCCGTCGAATATCCCGCATTGCTGGTCGTTTGATAACTTTAATACAGCGGCCGACGGAAAGATCGAGAACATATCCATCTTTTTTACACCCCAACTGTTGCAAACCGCGCTTGATGGCTGCCCCGAATTACACGAATGTTTTACAAAAATACTTAGCCTGGAAAGCGCCTTGGTGTTTACCGGGCAAACCCGCGAGCGTTTACAGGAGCTAATGCGCAATACCCGGAACGAATCGAAAACCGAACAATTTGCCAGCCTGGTGCGCATGCTTGCTCTTATAGCCGAGTCGGCGCAAATGGAAATAGTAGGTAGCGTAGTAGTAGAAGACCGCAGCCAACTGAAGCTGCAACAAGCCTACAGTTATGTGATCAATAATTTTCAGCGGGAAATAACTTTGGCAGATGCCGCGGCATTTGTTGGGATGGAAAAGTCATCTTTCTGCACCTTCTTTAAACGTAAAGCAGGCAAACCGTTCTTCACTTTCCTGGCCGAATACCGCGTGGAGTCGGCAGTACAAATGCTGCAGCGCACGGGCATGTCGGTAGCCGAAGTATGCCATGCCGTGGGGTTTAATGATGTACCGTATTTCAATCGCGTATTTAAAAAGGTAAAAAATATGCCGCCATCGCAGTTTCGCAATAGTGTTCCAAACAACGTTGATTAACACCTATCCGTTACAAACACAGGGTTATTGAGGTTTTGCCAGAGCCTATACCGCACGGAAATTTACAGATCTCGCTTTCAGCCTTTCCTTTAACTTCATGGATAAATAAGGCGTGTACCCCCCATTTAATTCCATTGAATAATTATTATCTTCAAGCAATGAAACGCTTCTTTATTCAGAGCTATTACTTTTGGACGATCACACGTTTTATGTTCATTGTTTTTACGTTGTTTTCGGGGTTTGCATCGCTTCCTATTGCTGTGGATTGGATAGATGTATTAATTGACACAGGCAGCCTTTGCTACATTGTGCTTATGATATATACCACCTCTCTTGAACTTCAAAATAAAACCAATAAACGAGCGGCAAAATATATTATTGGTACCCTTTCTATTCTGATAGCACTATTAATATTGTATGTTGTAACAACTCATCGCGCCTCCCACATAGCCCTTGCTGTTCTTTTTATTTTATGGCTAACGCTGCTGGGGCTTTTCGATCTGTTTGTAATGAACAGGCAGGAAGAAGAGTTAGAATGACTTAACGGAGGCTGTTGAACTGATAGCCAACGGCTGATGGCCTTGCAACAAGAGTTATTGCCTTACTGAGCCACCAAACCTATTTTACTCGCTCCCCTATCCGTTATAGTAAAACCACAGCGAAACAAAGCCCAGCGCTGCGCCAATGCTTATGCGGACAATCTTCGTCCAATCGTTTTTTTGATAAGGGATAAACAGCAATAAAAAGTAAGGGACCACCTGCGCTACGTAACGGCTGGAAAATTGCACCTTCACCTTAATGGCCGAGAAGGCGATAAACAACGCCGTCAGCCCGATAAATACAAATACCGGGTTATTGCGGTTTTGCCAGAGCCTAATGGCCGACGACAGCAGGAAATGGAACGATAAAAACACCACCAAAGCCGGTATGGCACGTTGGTATACCCCAAACATAGCAGGCCCCAATAACTTCGCGGCAGCGCTCATCATAGGCGCAAATTCGAAATAGCCGTTTATCAAATTCGCCACTAAAAACACAAGGCTTACGGCCAGCGTGGCCAGCAGAGTGCGCTTATCGGCAACGAACCATGCGGGTGCCAATATGAGGGCGACAAACCCGCAGTAGCAAAACGATAACAGTGCGTACCAGGGCACAATTGAAATATTGTCGGCACCAACAACCACATTTTCGGTAGGCGGGGCAAGGGCTCCCCATACTTTAAAAACATAGGCGGGTAAAGGCAGCGCTGCTAACAAAAAAACACCAAGCAACACTACTGCCCATTTGTTATTAAATCCCGGTGTGCTGTAAGCTGAGTTTCCTGTAACACCTGTTTTAGGTTTAACAATTATGGCGTAGATAAATAAACAGGCCAGGGCGGCAAATACCACCATCAGGAAAAAAGAGCGCCCCATTATAGCGAATGATAAAAACAAGCCTGCCGCTACAGCCAGCAGCATCTGCTTGCCAATTGGCTTGCCGTTTTTAAAACACTGCAGCATAAAATACAAACTCACCATGGCGCAAAGCATGGTAGGTACTTCGGTTAGGGCCAGCCCGCATACAACCCATACCATTGGTATAAAAATGAAATTGGCGGCAACGCTCAGCGGCGAGGCAGCGCCCATTAGCTTAGCGTTTAAATAAATAAAAGCGAGTAGCAACAGCAACAAGCCAAAATTCACCAGCCTGATACCTAATGTACTGAAGTGGGTAATGCCCGAAAAGAAACTGTGTATTACGGCGTAGGTGGGTCCCGGCGAGCCGGTTATCTTCAATAAAAACTCGTTGGTAAGCCCTAATTGTGCTATGCGGGGTATATTGGGTACGAAATAGCTCTCATCGTACAGTATACCCTGCGTGCGGCAAAGTATAATTACGGCTATCGCAACAAGCGATAACAACGCTAAAGGTACAATGAGGCTTTCCGGTTTTATCTTCCGCATATCAACACTCCAGGATATCCCATTTCAGCAGTTTCAGCTTGGCGAGGCAATACCTTAAAGAAACCCCTAACACGCCAAAGCCATAAGTCATGCTGCGCGAAAAGCTGATAGACGATGCTTCATCAAAGTATTTGGTGGGGCAGGTAACCTCCCCTATCTCGAAACCCGCGTAAAATATCTGCGCTACCACCTGATTATCAAATACAAAATCGTCGGAGTTTTTCTGGTATGGAATTGCCCTAAGCACCTGTGCCGAATACGCACGGTAGCCGGTGTGGTACTCGGATAACTTTTGGTTCATCAGTATATTCTGCAGCAGCGTTAGCACCCTGTTGGCAATATATTTATACATAGGCATACCACCTTTTAGGGCGCCCTTACCCAATATGCGCGAGCCAAACATTACCTGGTATACATCCTCTCCAATAACAGATATCATGGCCTGCAACAATTTTGGCGAGTACTGGTAATCGGGGTGCAGCATTACTACAATATCGGCACCCAGTTCGAGCGCCTTGTTGTAACACGATTTTTGATTACCGCCGTAGCCTTTATTCACCTCATGTACAATAATGTGTTGTATACCCAGTTCCTGCGCTACGGCAACGGTATTATCGTTACTCTTATCGTCAACCAATACAACCTCGTCAACCAGACCGAGAGGGATCTCTGCATAAGTTTGCTTTAATGTAGACGAGGCGTTGTACGATGGCAAAACAACCACCACCTTTTTGTTTAAATACATAGTTTATTTAAGCGCCTTTTTTGGCGGATATTAAAAAGGCGCGGACGGGCCCAAACCACATCCGCACCTTACGAAACTACGCATAATAAGTAGCTTTTTAGCTATAAATATGTACAGTGCCTTACAGGTAAAGGCTAATACTCTAATTGGTAATATTACCTTACAACAAGCGATATTTTAAGCACTACCGGCGTTTGGCCAATGCGCGGGCCTCCCCAATCAGTTTCGTCGCCGTTTAGTATGCGCAGGGCTTTAAACACGCCATTCTCATACCGGCCTTCTTCTACCTTCAGGTATTGCCATACTTTGCCTTCGTTGGCACCCAGCGGCTTAAAGGTTATATGGCAAAGCGAACCAATTACCACAAACTCGTTCTCGCTAAGTTTCACCACCATGGCCTTGCCCGATGGTGTTGCATTTAGTGTAACATCGTTGCCATTCCATTTGCTGCCGAAGGTTACTTTTGCCTGCCATGCGCCCAGGTCCATCGTTTGGGCAGCATTATCTTCCCGCTCTACCACGGCCTTTATTTTACCATCGAAACCCCAAGCCGCCAATTCGCGCATCATGGGGGCAAAAACTTTGTATTCCTGCCCAAACGGTGCCAGGCGTTCTACTGTTTCGGCCTTTTTACCATCCGGCAGGTTACTATCTATACCAAATGGCGAAAAGCCTATGCCACCACGGGCAATAACATCATACATATAGCGGGACATGTGTGGGGCTAAACTGGCTTCGGGAACGAACAAAGCATTGTCTGCCCTATCGTATAATTCAATTACCTTCATAATGCGTTCGCTGCCCTGCAGGTAAATATCCGGGCTCAGCACATCAATAGCGGGCGCCGCGGCCTTCCAAATAGGTATTACATTATCGGTAGGGCCACCGCTTTCGTACGATGGTGGCATAGGGTCGGTAAGCGGGTCGCGCAGGGCAGCGTTTACGTACAAGGGCAAACCATACTCGGCTTTACCGGCTGCCGCAACTTTACCTATATAATAAGCAACCGACCAGGCATGAAAGTATTCCTCAGCACGGTTGCCAAAAACCTTTTGCCAATTGCCGGTAGCATCTGTTGGGCGGTTAAGGGCTTTAAGTACTTGGGGTTTCAATAATTGCGGCGGCACGGCACCGTCAAAAAGCTTTTGGGCAAGGGGCGAATAATCGCGCACGGTATCCCACGCGCCGGGCTCGTTCTCTACCTGTACCATTATTACCGTATGTTGCGGGTCGGCTTTTTTGAGGTAGCGCATTACGGTGGCAAAAGCGCGGGTGTCGGCTTCCAGCGTTGCTTCGGCATGCGGCGAGGGCGAATCGATAACCTTACCGCCTTTACCTTCAATATTGGGATATTTGGCTGATTGGGCTTTCATCCAGGCGGGCATATAATGGTTGCTGCCGTTCTTCCAGGTGGCAAACCATAGGAGCACTAAACGCACCTTGTGGGCACGTGCCTGCTTTAGCAAAGTATCAACAACCGAAAAATCGAATTTGCCCTGCTGCGGTTCTATTTGTTCCCAATAAAGCGGCACTTCTAAAGTATTGGCGTGCATGGCATCCATAGCTTGCCAAACCTGCGGCATCATGCCCGGCCATGCGCTGGAGTTATGCGCCTGCCCGCCCAGCATTAAAAAGGGCTTACCATCTACCAGCAAAGCATGGCGGCCATTCTTTTCAATTACTTTGGGTATGGGAGATATTGTTTGGCTTTTGGCAAAAGCCGTTAAGCCGAATAGCGACAGGCACAGGGCAAGGGTTCTCTTCATGATTTGGGAATTGCGGTTCTTTACGTTGCTAAAATAGCCCGCACCAAGCCTCGTCCAGAAACACTAATGTTTATGTTGATGCAAAAAATGTTACCGAAAGCTATAAACGAAAAATGCGCCCCGTTTCTCACACGGAACGCATCATTATCGAACAAATCAATCCCGGGTTTGCAGCACCGCCCCCGGGGATTGGCATTGCAAATGAGTGAAATTTAAACGAATAAAAAAAGAAGAATAGATGAAGCCCCGCTTTGTGTAGACGAAGAGCAAATTATAGCGGATGGACTTTACGGTATGGGCGAGCTTATAGCTCAAAAAGCAAAAGTGTCTCGCCTGTATCGCCCGAAGTGATCTCGCCTTGCAGTTTCAAACCGAGTTTGCTCAGCAACTTAACCGACGAAGCATTTGAAGGCAGGGTGATGGCCGTTATAATGGGTAGTTTTAGAACATCAACAGCATGGGTTAAAACAGCGCGTGCCATTTCGTAAGCGTAACCTTGCCCGGCAAATTCAGCCATTAATGCATAACCTATATCCGGGTTAGGGAGGCTGGGGCGTTTGATGATGCCGCACATGCCTATAGGTGCCCCCTCTTTAGTTTCCACAAGCATCAACCCAAAGCCGTTTTCGCTATAGCTTTTTATGGGTCCGTTATTGAGGTATGCTATGGCTTCTTCGGTAGTACGCACATTGCGGTCGCCTATAAAAGTGAGCCAGCCGGGAGAATTAAGCAATTGGATGATGAAGGCTGTATCACTAAGCGTGAGCCCCCTGATGTTCAACCGTTCGGTTTGCAGTGTGTATGCCATGGCTTAGTCCACACTAACGGTCAAACCTTCCTGCTGCAAAATTTTGCGGTAGATCTCCATTTCGGTGAACGAGCCCTCTAACACGGCGCACTTGCCTTCGTTATGTACCTTCCAGGCAATCTTTTCGCCCTGCGATTCAGAATAATCAAGGTACTTCATCATGCAATAAATTACATGGTCGAAAGTATTATGGTCGTCGTTCCACAAAATAAGGCGGTGCATCTCTTTCAGCCCGGCCAGTATCTCTTCGAGGGTGAGGGTTTCTTCCTGTACTTCGGTTGGCATATATGCCCCAAAAATACTCAAAAAAACTCAAAACTAAACGCTTAGCCGTAATTACTGCACCTTATAGCGGTAAACCGCCCGCCCGGGGTTGCCGTTAGCATCTATCCCCTCTACAATAATGCGGTAAGTGCCGGGGCTGCCTGCGTTAAAGTACTCGAATGATGTTTTGCCATCGGCTCCTGTTTTTACTGTAGGGTTCCAGTAAATAGTAGTGCGCAGGTCTGCCAGAGTTTTGACCACTTTAGGGTCATCATACCGGGGCGAATAAAATTCGCGCGCTTTGTAATATCCTTTGGGGTAAAATGGCTTTATGCCGCGGCCGGCTATAGGGCCATCGTAACTATTATCGGGCTCGTCGCCGCGTTTGGTGGTTATTAATATTACGCCGTTTGCGGCCCGCCCGCCGTATACCCCTAAAGTTGATGCATTGCGCAGTACTTCTACCGCGGCAACATCGTTGTAGTTAACCGAATTTAAATAATCGCTGCCTACATAAATACCGTCAATAATAACCTGCATTGGCCCAAAGCCGCGGTTAGAGTATGGCCTGCCATTCCTGAAGGTAACGCCCAGCAGCCTGCCCTGCAAACAATCTGCAAAGTTAGGGCAAGCAAAATTCATCAGGTCGCGGGCCAGCAATACCTGGTCGGCATTGCCTGGGCCATTCAGATTGGCAGAATGTTTTAGGGCTATCCTTTTCTCGCGGATAATTACCTCTGCCAACGGTATAATATGGTTGCCTACGCCTGCTTGCCGCTGCGCCTGGTAAAGCAAGCGGCTTGCCCGGGTATAAACAGCCAGATCCTCGCGCTTATCAATACTCAGTTCGGGGAGGCTTGCTTTTATGAAAATAGTTTCGGGCGGAACGCTATCCAGCAATATCTTCACATCTTTTTTATTATTGGCAGTACGCGCCTGCACAATAAAGCGTATGCTATCATCAAAATCGAGGTTGGTGAAGGCAAAGTGGCCGTTAGCATCGGTAAGGGTATCTAAAGTATAAGTAGCATTGTCGATATTAATTACCTGTACTTTACCATTAGGCACCGGCTTGCCCGCCGGGGTGGTAATGGTGCCCGATATACTTAAGGCCTGCTCGGCTTTATACACATCGCGCCCGTAATTACCGGCATTCAGTTGTTTCCAGCTAAAGCGGCGGTAACCCTGGGTAAGCATCAGCAGATCGAGGTGGGCCAAGGCCTTTGGGGTATTCCGTTCAAAATAATATGCCGGGTCTTCAATAAAGCCATTCAATTCCGATTTGAGCAGCAGGCTTGCCATAATATGGTTTTCGTTATCCGGGTTAACAGGCATGGTACTCTCGTCTATCACCGCTACCGAAAAATTGCCTGCAACAGGTGCGCCTTCGCTTTTTGCGTCAAGCCCTATAGTAACCTTTTGCCTCACAGCTGAATTTTGCACCTGCGAAATACCCAAGGCCAATTTATCCGGATGCTTGATAAAAGCCAGCCGCTCCAGCAGTGGCTCACCCGCTTCGGTAAACACCGTAAACTGAACAATGCCTGTGGGGAATTTGCTATTCGGTATACTAACAGATACACCATTGGCATTAACAGCTAAACTGCTGCTGTAATAAATTTGCCCGCCGCCCTGTGCTATTAAATACAATGTTTTATTTATGCCGCTTTGCAAAGCAATGCTATTAGCCTTCAACTGTACTTCAATATTGTCGGCGGTGGCATCGGGGATATGCAGTATATAACCTGCGCTTTTGGCGATAGGCAAAGGGTAAGTAAAAGAAGCGCCGTCCGCGGTGGTTATCCTCGCGCTGTAAGTTTTACCCTCAGCCGGGGCAAAGCTAAACTTACCCATACCCAAATGGCTGCTATTGAAGTTAAGTACTTGTTGCCCGCTGCCGTCCAACAAAACGCCCTGTACATCCAGGCCAAAACCATTAGCACCAACACACTTAAATGCTACATCGCTTTTTAACCCGGCAACCAGTTCGCCGCCTTCGGGGAAAAACTGCAGGTCGGGTTTAGCATCGGCAGAAGGCACCGCTGCACTTTGAGGGGATGTGCTCTTTTTGTTATTGTTTGATATAGGGCTATTTACAACCGTAATGCTTTGGCTGAAATAATATTCGGGCCCGGCGTTGCGCATGTAGTTGGTATAAGCGCGGATGAAATACGAACCGCCACGGAGGGTATCGGGCAGGGCAAAGTCGCCCGCGGCTGTGCCATCCTTTAAGGGGAGTTTAACGGCGATAGTAGTCCGCCCTTTGCTATCCACCAAATCAACGTTAACAGCCCCGCTAATTATCGATGGTTTATTCTCTGCACCCTCAACCACATAAGCCTTAAACCAAATATCGTCGCCGGCGGCGTAATTGGGCTTATCAAACTGCAGGTAAACTTTCTCTATGGGGTGTATGCTAAGCCAATTGGCCAGTTGCTTGGCAAGCTTATCAATAGGCCCATCGGCGGGCATAAAGCTATATGCACCCGCTATGGCGGCAGCAAAAAGCAGCGCAATAAAATGTCGTTTGGTGATCATACAGAAAAAGGCGGGGCTTATACAAAGCTACAACGTTAATAGCCTGTTTTTCTGTATATAAACTGTAATAATTAAAACTTGTTCTTCCACATCATGCTTTCTACCGGGCGGGTGGTAGGCTTGTTGTATTTGGCATTGGTTTTGGTGTTGTAAAGCGTTTCAATTTCGCCCTCTACCGCAAAATAAATCAGCTGGCCTATGGGCATACCGTGGTATATCCTTACGGGCTGCGCGCATGATATCTCCAGCGTCCAGGTGTTGCAGAAACCTACATCGCCCTTGCCGGCGGTGGCGTGTATATCTATCCCCAAACGCCCCGTGCTCGATTTTCCTTCCAAAAAAGGCACATGCTGATGGGTTTCGGTATACTCCATGGTAACGCCCAGGTACAGCGTGTTGGGTTGCAGTACGTAACCTTCCTTGGGTATCTCAAAGCCTACTATCTCGTTATGCAGTTTAGCATCCAACACACGGTCTTTATAAGTGGCCAGGTGTTTGCCCAAATGCACATCGTATGAATTGGTGCCCAAATACTCGCGATTAAAAGGCTCAATAATAATGGTGCCTTTGTCAATTTCTTCGAGGATGCGCTTATCAGATAGTATCATGAACTTGTTAAATGAGGCATCAAAATTATCACAAAATGCCGGGGCGGGCAAGCTTGTTGCCGCGTTATTAACCAACAATTGTGTAATGAAGCTGGCTATCGCTCGGCGAGTTGACTCACCCCGACGGCCCGCAATTCGCGGGCGTCGGCCCTCTCTACTTCGTAAAGAGGGCGGAAGATTTGTTGCAGTTCACCCTCTTTCCGCAAAGCGAGAGAGAGGGTCGGGCAGCGATAGCGTACCCGGGGTGAGTAAACTCCGGTTGTAGAATAGAGCCTATTGCTTCAGGTCGCGCTTTATAAATTTATGGTAAAGGTATTCGGCGTAACCTACGCTGATGTAATCAGGGAATTTCCAGGTGGGGTAATATTTCTTTTTGATCCATTTCAAAATGCTGAAAAAGATAATGCCCAATATAAGCAGCAAGGCAAAACCAAGTACAATTGATGCGAATATTTCTACGACGCTCATGATTGTGTTAAGTTAACGGTTGGAGGGTAAAACAGGGTACAAGTTACACTTTTTACCCGAAACTTAACACACTATCAATTTAAAATTTGTTATAAAATACTGAAAGGCAATTTTTTGCCGATTTTATTGGTATTTATTAATTGATGGTTACTTTTTCATGCGGGGCGCCGGCGGCGCTAACCTGCAATTTGCGGCAGCTTTCGCTAAGTGCCACGGCTATTAAAACGGCAGCGGCTATGTATATCCTTTTCATGGTAATGTAATTTAAATAACGTTTAGTACGGGTATGACGTAAGTACACCGCGTACTGTTACATCCGATCCCATAAAAACGAATTATTAATTTTATTTGATATAATTTTGCAGCCGTTTTTGCAATTTTACTTTTATGGCGATAGCTTACCGGCACCAAATAGACGATGATACCGAATTTGCCCTTTGGCGGATAGAGGAGGGTGCCGACGAACTGTACAAGCAACTACAGCTCGACGAGCACGAGAAAGCCTTTACCAAACAGCTAAGCAAAAGCAAACGCTACCTGCATTGGCTGGGCACCCGCGTGCTGCTGCGCAAAATGCTGGGCACCGAAGATTATATAGATTGCAAGGTAGATGCCCACGGCAAACCTTACCTCGTTAGCTTGCCCTACCATATCTCTCTAAGCCACTCGTTTGATTACGCGGCTGTAATGATCAGCAAAAGCAGCCCGGTAGGTATAGATATTGAGCAGGTGAAAGAAAAGGTAGAGCGCATTGCCAATAAATTTATGAGCCCCGATGAACTGGCTTACATAAACCCTAAACATACCATAGACCAACTGTACGTTTGCTGGTGTGCCAAAGAGGCCATCTATAAATGCTACGGGCAAAAAGAGGTTTCGTTTTTAGATAACATATCGCTGCAACCCTTTGCTTACGAGGGGCATGGCGTGGTTGATGCCAAATTGCAAAAAGGGGCAATAGATAATGCGTACGAAGTGAATTACATTAAGTACGAAGATTATATGATAGGATACGTGAAGGCCTGATAATGAAAAACAAGAAAGTAATACTACAGGATTGGGGGCTAACCGATTATAAAGTTGCCTGGGAACGCCAGGAAAAACTTTTCGGCGAAACCGTGAAACTGAAAACCGAGATACGCAACAGGCAAACCTTAGTTGCGGCTGGTGATGCCCCTGCCGAAGAACCGCTTACGCCCAACTACCTTGTTTTTTGCGAACACCCGCACGTATACACCCTTGGCAAAAGCGGCAAACCCGAACACCTTTTGCTGGACGAAAAAGGCCTGAAAGAAAAAGAAGCCGTTTACTACCCCATAAACCGCGGCGGCGATATCACCTACCACGGCCCCGGCCAATTGGTGAGCTACCCTATTTTAGACCTCGACAATTTTTTTACCGACATACACCTCTATCTGCGTACGCTGGAGGAGGCCATCATACTCACCCTTGCCGAATACGGCTTAACTGCCGGCCGCTACCCGGGCTATACCGGTGTTTGGTTCGACGCTGATAACGAGAAGGCTCGCAAAATATGCGCCATGGGCGTACGCTGCAGCCGCTGGGTTACCATGCACGGGCTGGCGCTGAATGTGAACGCCAACCTCAGCTACTTTAAAAACATAGTGCCCTGTGGGATAGACGATAAGGCCGTTACCAGCATGCAGCAGGAACTGGGGCACGAAGTGAATTTAAAAGACGTACAACAAATCCTTACCAAACATATTTTCGTATTGTTTGGTATGGAGGCCGTATGAGAAAATTATTAAGTTTATTATTTATAGCAGGCGTTTTTTACGGCTGCAGCAAAAAGTTAGATCCGCAGCAACAACCCGTGACTTACCAGCCAACCACCACAACTACACCTGCCACTGTTGGTAATTTGAGTTACCTTGCCCTTGGCGATAGCTATACCTTTGGCCAGGAGGTGGAAACGAGTAAAACTTACCCCTATCAACTGGCAGCACGGTTAACAGCGGCACACCACCCGGTAAGCTCGGTAAAGGTTATAGCCACCACGGGCTGGACCACCGACGAACTCATCAAAGGCATAAATGCCAGCGATACCCAGGGCAAAACATACGATATTGTTACCCTGCTCATTGGCGTGAACAACCAATTCCGCGGTTATCCAAAAGATGTTTACAGAACGGAGTTCGCCCAACTGCTAAACACAGCCATTGCTTATGCTAACGGCAACAAGCGAAGGGTGTTTGTACTTTCTATCCCCGATTGGGGCGCAACGCCTTTCGCCAATGGGCGTAACCTCGAAAAATTATCGGAAGATATAGCCGCTTTCAACGCTATCAACAAATCGGAAACCGACAAACAGGGGGTCGCTTATATCGACATAACCGGCATATCCACCAAAGCCGCTACAGATGCTAGCCTCACCGCCGGCGATGGTTTACATCCCTCCGCGGCTATGTATAGCCTATGGGTGCAGCAATTAGCACCGGTAGTATTGAGCCATTTGTAGATTATTAGTCCGAAAGACAGAAAGTCCGTAAGTCGGAAAGAAGAAAGAAAAATGTCAATGGCAGTGTCTTTCGGACTTTCCGACTTGCAGACTCAATTCCGTCTTTCGGTCTTTCCGACTTACGGACTTCGGACTCTTCTATACTTTCGCTGCTATCTCCCTCAAAGCCTTCACAAATTTATCCAGATCCGCCGTTGTGGTATATACATGCGGGGTTACGCGCACCAGGTTAAGGTCGCGGTATACAATACCTACTACGTGTATTTTGTAGCCATTCCAAAGGGCGGCGTCCAGGTCGCCGGCTTTCATGCCATCGATACTTACGCCGCAAATGGCGCAGGAGTATGGTGCTTTTAGCGAGGTGTGTATTTTTACCTTCGGGATATCTTTTGCTTTCTCGGCCCAGTAATTTTTCAGGTAACGAATGCGGTCTTCTTTGCGTTTGCTGCCAATGGCCAGTTGAAAATTGACTGCCTCGCCAATGGCCTGCTCAATGGCAAAACTGCGGGTACCCAATTGCTCAAACTTGCGTATGTCGGCACTTTGGGGCTTATCGGCACAGGTGAGCGGCCAGGTCTTTTCTATATGGTCTTTGCGTATCCACATCATGCCGCTGCCAATAGGTGCCGAGAGGAACTTATGCAAACTGGTACCAAAATAATCGCAATGCAGATCAGGTATTTTAAAATCCATCAGCCCGAAGGAATGCGCACCATCGCACACTACCTCAATGCCTTTAGCGTGCGCCATATCGCTTATTTTACGCACGGGCATCACCTGCCCCACCCAGTTCACCATGTGGGTAACGTGTATCAGTTTGGTTTTAGGGGTAATGGCATCGGTATAGGCCTTAACTATCTCGTCGTCGTTCTCTATCGGGAAATTAAAGCTAAGCTGTTTGTAAACAATACCATCGCGCAGGGCACGCTGCTCGTAAGCATGCATCATGTTAGGGTAATCAAAGTACGAACCTATCACCTCGTCGCCCCGTTGCAGGTTTATCCCGTAGATGATGGTATTCAGTGCTTCGGTAGCGTTGCGGTTAATGGCAATTTCTTCGGGAAGGCAACCGGCAAGGGCCGCCAGTTTCTCGCGAAGCGGCTCGCGCCCCATATCCAAAATGCGCCACATAAAGTATGATGGCCCCTCGTTGCAAAGCGCATTATACCTTTCCAGCGCACGTTGCACCACCGTAGGCGTAGGCGAAACCCCGCCATTATTCAGGTTAATAATGCTGGGGTTAACCGTATAGGCTTGCTGTATGGTGGCCCAATAATCCTCATCCGCCGCCACTTGTTCGGGGTTTAAATGCGCTACCCTTGCCGATGCTTTTGCAAAGCTTTCGGCATGTGCATGGTTAAACATACTGGCGGCGCCGAAGGCGCCCGCCAAAGCAGTAGCTTGCTTTAAAAAAATGCGGCGGTTTTGGTTGCTCATGATGGGGTTAATTTACGGAATTCGAACGAATTCTTCAAAGTCTATCCATATCATCGACATGTATAGAAAACCTACATTTTCTATACATATCACCTACAACATGTATAGAAAACCTGCATTTTCTATACATATCACCTACAACATGTATAGAAAACCTGCATTTTCTATACATATCACCTACGACATGTATAGAAAACCCGCGTTTTCTATACATATCAAATTGAATCGAAATTAGGATTTATCGTTTGGATAGGAGGAACTGGTTGCTTAACATCAGGTTCATTTTTAAACAGCGTAAACAAAGGAACATTTATGTAAAAATTACTTCTCCCTATTTTTTCTTTAGTAAGAAAACCATTGCTAACTAATAAATCCACATACCTTGTAGCTGTGAGCCTTGAAACAATGAGTTCCTTCATTAAAAAATCTATTTTGGTGTAAGGGTGCCTAAAGAGATTGTTTAATAGATCCTGGCTATAAATCTTAGGTAATTCTTTTCGTATCCTAATTTTATAATCTTGCATTAAATTGCGCATTGCCCCTATGAGAACAATAGTTTCCTTCGCCGTTTGCTCTACGCCATTCAGCATGTAGATTATCCATTCTTCCCAACTTCCTTCGTCTCTAACTTTTTGTAGAAGCCTATAATAATCAGCTTTATTACTGATAATAAACCGACTCAAATAAAGTATCGGCAAATCAAGCAGGTCTTGAATTACCAGATACAAAATGTTTAAAATACGGCCAGTCCTGCCGTTACCATCGTAAAATGGGTGTATGCTTTCAAATTGATGATGAATAACCGCCATCTTTATAAGCGGGTCTAAATCGCTTATTTCCGGTTCGTTTATAAACCTTACCATGTTATCCATCAACTCTACTATCGAATCATAAGACTGAGGTGGTTTATAAACGCTTTCGCCTGTAGATTGATTGACCAACTCAGTTCCCGGCAATTTGCGAAAGCCCGCGTCATTCTGCTCAAGTAAATTTTGTATTTCTATAATATGCCTAACAGAGATAATTTTATTCTTTCGAACTAAATCGAATCCATGTTTTAATGCGTCGGCATAATTATTTACTTCTTTGGCGGATGCGTTGGTTACAAGTTCTTCAAATAACTGAGCTTTATATAGTTCGTCATGAGTAGTAATAATATTTTCTATGGCAGAACTATCTTTAGCTTCCTGCAACGCCAATGTATTAATTAAAATACTTTCATTTGGAATAGTTGCTGCAATACCCTTTAACTCCGCCAATCTTCTGTGGGCAGAAGGAAGTTTTTTTAAGATCGCTTTTGTTTCTAAGTCCTGCTTAGGCGGCAATAAGGGAATTTCGTAATGCATTTAAAAGCCTTATTCTTACTCAAACATAAATGTAGCAATAATTACATCGGCAAAACCAACTTTGCGCCCTACAACAATATCCCTCCCAAATCAGCAGGCGAGTAGTTAATAGATTTCAGGGTTTTATTATCGTTATTGCGATACACCAAAAACAGTCCGTCTTCTTCTTTGTGGTATGCTTCGCTGCCGTCTTTGGCTTTGTAGTGGGCTATGGTTTGCTCGGCTTCTTCAATGGTTTTGCAGGCCTTGCTCATGTTGGAGCGGTGCACCTCGTCGAATAGCGTTTTAAATTTTTCGCCCAGCCCGAACTCTAAAATAGCGCCGGCCAATACGTATTGTATATCGCAAAGGGCATCAGCAATTTCTACCAGGTTGTTATCGGCGATAGCATCCTGTAACTCTTTCACCTCTTCGGCAAGCAGCGAAACACGCAGTGCGCAACGCTCTTTTGAGGGGATGGCCGGGCCATCAACCACCGGGTGTTTAAAGGTTCTGTGAAATTCGGCTACCTGGTTTAATGCGCTTGGCTCTTGCATGGTTTTGATGTTTTAAATACGGGCGCAAGATAACAAATAAAAGAATGTCGAATATCGAACACCCAATGTCGAATGATGAAGTATCTTACTTCGGCGTTGGGAATCCGGCATTCTTCATTCGATATTCAACTAAATCAACCGTATCACCTTGCATGGGTTCCCCCCCGCAAATACGCCCGCGGGGATATCTTTGGTAACTACGCTGCCTGCGCCAATGGTGGTATTGCTGCCAATGGTTACGCCGGGGCAAATAATGGCGCCGCCACCCAGCCAAACATTATCGCCAATGGTTATAGGTTTAGCCAGTTCGGGCCCTTTAATGCGTTCTTCGGCCGCCAGCGGATGGTAAGCGGTGTATATCTGCACATTGGGGCCACACATTACATTGTTGCCAATAGTTACCATGGCGCAATCCAGAATTATGCAGTTAAAATTCATAAAGAAGTTCTCGCCGGCCACAATGTGCTTGCCATAGTCGCAATAAAAGGGCGGCTGTATATCAATGGTGCTGCATTTGCCTAAAAGCTGCTTTAGTATGGCGTTCTTCTTCTCAAGCGGCTCGGCCATCATTTGGTTGTATTGGCTAAGGTGTTTGCGGGCATTGTCGCGCATATCCACCAGTTCCTGATCGCTGGCAACGTATAGCTCGCCATCCAGCATTTTCTGTAGTTCGGTTTTCATTGGGTTGGGTTTATGGGGCGGAAGTTAGGAAAAACTCATTATTCCCGAAATCAAACAATTATCGTTACCAGTGGACTAAAGCATTTTTTAAATCGTACTTAGTTTCTTTTAAACATTCTTCGTAAGCTTTCTTTTTTTGCGACAGCCCTGCTTTCCACGAAACATTGCTCAATATTTTTAAATCCAAAGTCATATGCATCCTCTCCTGTTCGTAGTGCCTAATCTTTATATCTTCTTGATACCTGCCACCGTTATCTGGAATAATTGAATCATAGTATCTTACAACCTCTTCTAAAAAAGATTTCAGTTGATCAAAAGATTTTTCGTTATTGAAAGACATATCCTGAACTTCAGCATTATATGTGATTAATTTATCTTTGTGCCCCATAAGATTATTTTTTTAAAATAAATGTTAAAGTTATTTGAAAGCAATAGCCTACGCGGCAATAATACTAAATACTTTAGCTTTTAAATCCTTTTGTTTAATATTGTAATATACAATGATTGTGAGTAACAATTTTCGCTATTGTTTATCACAGCATTTACTTTTGTAAATCAAATTGGGCGGTTATGAAATTAGTTTCCTTTTTTTCGGGCGCAGGAGGTTTAGACCTTGGCTTTAAAAAAGCCGGTTTTAATACGGTATGGGCAAACGAATACGATAAAGATATTTGGGAAACTTTTGAAAAAAACCATACCCATACTGTGCTCGACAGGCGCAGTATTACCGATATAACTTCTGACGAAGTGCCCGATTGCGACGGGATTATTGGCGGCCCGCCCTGCCAAAGCTGGAGCGCCGGCGGCGCATTACGCGGCATCGACGATAAACGCGGCAAGCTTTTTTACGATTTTATCCGCATCCTGAAAGATAAACAACCGCTGTTCTTTTTGGCCGAGAACGTGGCCGGCATGCTGCTGGAGAGGCATAAGTTTTCGATGGAGAACTTTAAAAACCTGTTCGGCGAATGCGGGTACGAGCTATCGGTAACCCCGGTAAACGCATCCGACTATGGCGTACCGCAAGACCGTAAGCGTATCTTCTTTGTAGGTTACCGTAAAGACCTGGGCATGAAATTCAAATTCCCCGAGCCTACCACCAAAAATGCATCGGAAAAAAAGCCATTGCACCAAACTATTGGCGACCTGAAAGATACGGCAATACCTGCCATTAAAAAAGACTTTACCAACGGGTCCGATTGCCTGGTGCCAAACCACGAATACATGACGGGCGATTTCTCGTCTATCTATATGTCGCGTAACCGCGTGCGCGGCTGGGACGATGTTTCGTTCACCATACAGGCAGGCGGCAGGCATGCGCCATTGCATCCGCAAGCACCAAAAATGCCTTTTGTAGCCACCAACGTGCGCGAATTTGCCAAGGGCTCCGAAAAACTATACCGCCGCCTAACGGTGCGCGAGTGTGCCCGCGTGCAAACCTTCCCCGACGATTTTATTCTCCACTACAAAAAACTAACCGCCGGTTATAAAATGATCGGCAATGCTGTTCCGGTGGATCTGGCAGCGGTTATTGCTACGCAGATAGCGGCCGACCTGAAAGCGGTAACCGAAAGAAAAAAGGACACGAAGGTTGCGTAAATAACCTCCTGCAAATTATCGCTGCAAAACGCGCTTGGTGGTTTGATTTTTTGTGGATCGAAGCTTACCTTAGCGTTAACCAATTTCAACCATGAAAAACCTTATCATCGCCCTAATTTGTATCGCTACTTTCGCAGGCTGTAAAAAAGATAAACAAGCCGATACCACCATTACCGCAAATACTATTTTAGGCAAATGGGACCTTACGGCATACACTAATAAATTGTATAGAAACGATGTTTTTGTACAAGACATCCCACTCGAATATTTCAATTACCAATTCGAATTTTTGCCTAACGGAAAAGTACTTTATTACGAAGGGCACATCACATCAGACGGAGAATACAGCATCACCCGGGATGGCGACAAATATATTTTTTTCTCGGGCATACAGGGCCGCCACGGGGCCTTAGATAATGGCTATGGCGTAATAAAAATGCTCAGCAAAACTTCTATCCAGCTCACTTTCGAGAATGTTGTAGGTAGTCAGAAGTATGTATTTACCGAAACTCTCGTAAAAATGTAGGTGCACTATTTTACCCCTCGCGTTTCTTTTTCAACGCTTCCTTAAACTTCTCGTCTTCTTTCTCTTTCCGCTTCTTCGCATCCTTTAACAGATCTTCCTGTTCCTTTTTAGCATCCTCGGCGTTTTGCTTATTAAACTTTTCTTCTTCGGCTTTGCCAACGCCGGCGCAGGCTTTCAGGCCGACTAAAATGGTTTGCCAAACGGTTTTAAAGAAAGGGAAATTCGCCGGGCGAATGAAGGCTACTTTCGCTTTCCGTGGTTCTGTTTTTCCATCGTCGGGGTTATCGTGTTTCAGGATAAAGGTATTGGCCAGGGTACTGATGAGGCCGCGTTTGGTAAAATCCTTTCGCAATACATCTACCTGCAAATTATTGTACAGCAAGGTTACCGTGCCCGTTGATGTTTTTTGCGTACTGCTGATATCAAAATCGAGGCTTTTCACCCTGCCCGATGTTGCCCGTACCATGGATAATGCCATCATGGGCTGGTTGGCATCGGTAATGCTCATTGGCCCCAGGTGCCCGGTGTAATGGTATTTATAGTCGGCATCGTCGAGGTTGAATTTGAAGTTAAGGTCGAGCTTACCTTTCCCCATAAAATAGCTGCTTACGTTGGCCGTAGCAATGTTGTTCTTCTGCAGTGCTTCCTTTTTATTGGTGAGGTTTAAAAACCGCCCGTTGATGTTGTTGAATACCACCACGCCGGTTTTCATGGGCGTTTTGTTCAGTTGGCGGTAAACAAACTCGAAGCGTTTCAAATCGAGGGTATCAACTTTTGCGCGGGCCTTAAACGCATAGCGCATGGCCCAGTTGGGGAAAGTAACCAGCCTGTCGGTAGTTTGCAGTTTGCCGTTGTAATTGCTGTACACCTCAAAAAATCCATGGTTCAGGGTAATTTTGGAGGCATCCATCTCCTGCGACTTTTGGTAATTGATGTAATCGAAATTATTAATAGCTGCCGAATCTATCCGTAAAGTAAAGCGGTCGGCTTTTACCGTATTAAAAAACTTCACGTGCTCTGCCGGTTGCAGGTTAATGCCTTTAACCGTCAGTTTTGATGTTTGGGTAGATAGCTTTACCGACTTCACCTTAAAACTATAAAGCCCGTTCGCTGATTTGCTGCTGTAGTTCAATAACTCGGTGCTAACATTCTTGCA
This sequence comes from Mucilaginibacter pedocola, assembly GCF_002013915.1. Classification (GTDB taxonomy): domain Bacteria; phylum Bacteroidota; class Bacteroidia; order Sphingobacteriales; family Sphingobacteriaceae; genus Mucilaginibacter; species Mucilaginibacter pedocola. The sequence goes on along the minus strand of NZ_MBTF01000023.1, from coordinate 108,858 downwards.
AAACAAAAATCGCGAAGTATCTTTTTGCGTAGCCGAATCTATCAGTAAGTCGGTCGCCTTCAGGTTCAACTCCCTAAATTCGGAGGTGGCCACTTTTGGCCCGCTGTAATTTTTGTATTTCAGCTTTACATCGTTCAGGTATATCTCGCCTACATTAACCAACTTTAGTGTTTTGGATAGTTTTTGCCATAGGGTGCGCTTATCTTTTTTTCCGGCAGTATCGGGCTGGTTGGGGTGGTAGCTTATTACCACATCGGGCGCGTTCAGCGTTATGCGGCCAATGTTCAGTTCTTTCTTAAAATACATCCGCAACAATTGCATGTGCGATACTACCAGGCGTTTCACCTGCAATTCGTATAAATTATTCGGTGCATCGCCTTGCTTTTTCTTCAGGTTGTAGACCGAGCTATCTACGCTTAGCTTAATATCATAGAGGGTGGCTGTTCCGCGCAAAATGTGGAGGTCGGTATTCCCAATATCTATTCGATATAGGCTATCGCTGCCTTTCAATACCTCAACTTTTATTTTATCAGCAAGCTTTGGGGCGAAGTAGCTGTTGGCGAATAAGGCGATTATAAGTGTTAAAACCAATAAGCCGCCCACTACAATGAGGGTTATTTTTTGCCAGCGATGCTTCAATAGTTTAAACGCCATTTTAGGGTAATTTGGTAATTAACTGCAACGCCCTATGCACCACAGCGTTTACCTAACAACAAAAATTCAGTTTTGTTAGTCGCTGACAAACTGTCACACCTTTAACTAAAATTTTGTATTTTTGCCGTTCAATTTTTTATAATGGAGATGGATCTGCTTATTCCGGATAAGGCGCATGATGAGAGCCGCCAGGGCGAGGCGTTGGTGTTAGAGCCGAACGGCAAGCATAACGGGCGCAAACTGTATATAGAAAGTTATGGCTGCGCCATGAATTTTTCTGACAGCGAAATTGTTGCCTCGATACTGGCCGACAAGGGTTTTGAAACCACCAAGGATTTTAATAATGCCGACGTGGTTTTCATTAACACTTGCTCAATCCGCGAGAATGCCGAAGTGCGCGTACGTAACCGACTGAAAGAATTTGCCGGTGCCAAATTTAAAAACCCCGGCATGGTGGTGGGCGTATTGGGCTGCATGGCCGAACGCTTAAAAGCCAAATTTTTAGAAGAAGAAAAACTGGTAGACGTAGTAGTAGGCCCCGATGCCTACCGCGACCTGCCGAACCTGATAGAGCAGGTAGATAACGGGCAGCGTGCGGTAAACGTATTGCTAAGCCGCGAAGAAACCTACGCCGATATTAACCCGGTGCGCTTAAATAGCAATGGCATCAACGCCTTTGTATCAATTATGCGCGGGTGCGATAATATGTGTTCGTTCTGCGTGGTTCCGTTTACCCGTGGCCGCGAGCGTAGCCGCGATGCAGCTTCGGTGGTTGCTGAATGTACCGACCTGTTCAACCAGGGCTACCGCGAGGTAACTTTGCTGGGCCAGAACGTAGATTCGTACAAGTGGACCGCGCCGGTAGCAGAAGGCGGAGAGGCTTTAGCAGTTGGTGATGAAGTGAAAATTGTGAATTTCGCCAACCTGCTGGAGATGGTGGCATTGGTTAGTCCTGATCTACGCGTGCGCTTTTCAACTTCGCACCCTAAGGATATTACCGACGAGGTTTTATACACCATTGCCAAGTACGATAATATTTGCAACTACATACACCTGCCGGTACAAAGCGGTAACAGCCGCATTTTAGACCTGATGAACCGCACTTACGACCGCGAGTGGTACATCAACCGCATTGATGCTATCCGTCGTATTATTCCGGAGTGCGCCATATCTACCGATATGATAACCGGCTTCTGTACCGAAACCGATGAAGAGCATAAGGATAGCGTAACCATGATGGATTACGTGAAATACGATTTTGCTTACATGTTTAAATACAGCGAACGCCCGGGTACTTTAGCTGCCAAACGTTACGCCGATGATATACCGGAAGATGTAAAGCAAGCGCGCTTAGCCGAGATAGTTGCCAAACAACAGGAGTACTCTTATTACCGTATGCAGGCTCGCTTAGGCCGTGTAGAAAAAGTACTGATAGAAGGCTTCTCCAAAAAATCCGACAAAGACTATTGCGGCCGCAGCGACCAAAACGCCATGGTAATATTCCCGGTAACCGAAGGCTACAAACCGGGCCAATACGCCAACGTACTGGTTGAAAGGACTACATCGGCAACGCTGATAGGAAGAATCGTTTAGCCCCCCAGCCTCCGCTGATTAGCGGAGGAGCTTTTGATTAGCAAAGCTGGGCTTACTGAATTACAAACTTAATATTCCCCCTTCAGGGGGTTAGGGGGCATGGATATACAAGACATTAAACAACGCTTCGGTATCATTGGCAACTCGCCTTTGCTTAACCGGGCCATTAATATAGCTAACCAGGTAGCGCCTACCGACATTTCGGTTTTAATAACCGGCGAGAGCGGCAGCGGTAAAGAGGTATTTTCGCACATCATCCACCAGATGAGCCCGCGTAAGCATGGGCCTTTTATTGCGGTTAACTGCGGTGCAATCCCCGAGGGAACTATCGATTCGGAACTTTTCGGGCACGAAAAAGGTGCTTACACCGGTGCCGTTGGCGAGCGTAAAGGTTATTTCGAAACTGTGAACGGCGGCACCATCTTTTTAGATGAGATTGCCGAAATGCCTTTGGGCACCCAGGCGCGTTTACTGCGCGTGCTGGAGTCGGGACAGTACATCCGTGTAGGTTCGTCTAAGGTTGAGAAAACCAATGTGCGTGTAATTGCCGCAACAAATGTTGATGTTTACGATGCGGTGAAAGCCGGCAAATTCCGCGAGGATTTATATTATCGTTTAAATACAGTGCCATTGCGCATCCCGCCCCTGCGCGATAGGAAGGAAGATATTTTCCTGCTGTTCCGCAAGTTTACGGCAGATTTTACCGATAAGTACCGTACACCGCCCATCCAACTGGATGATGACGCGCAGCAGGTACTTACCAACTACACCTGGCCGGGTAACGTGCGCCAGTTAAAAAACATGGCCGAGCAATTAGCCGTGTTGGAACGCGACCGTGTAATTACCGCCGCAACCCTGCTTACCTACATTCCGCACGAAGCAGGCCGCAGTAATCTCCCAATGCGCTTAGATAATCAGCCGAAGGAAGATTTCTCGGAGCGCGATATATTGTACAAAGTATTGTTCGATATGAAACGCGACATGGTGGAGCTGAAGAAACTGGTTGCCGATATTATTGAGCATGGCGGCGTAAGCGCTAATTACCCCAACCATTCGCAAACGCTTACACAGCTTTACCGCGACATTGAATTACCGCCCGCCAATTACAAAGAACCGCAGTTTACCATACAACAGCCCTTAACAGCAACTGTAAGCAACAGCAATAACACTAATGATGCTTATAACATTACGCACGATGCCGAGGAAGTTGAAGAATCGTTGTCGCTGGTGGATAAAGAGTCGGACCTGATACGTAAGGCACTTAAAAAACACAAGGGCAAGCGCAAGCTGGCAGCCGGCGAACTGGGTATTTCTGAAAGAACCTTGTACCGTAAAATAAAAGAGCTAAATTTATAGTTATCATACGTATATGATCAAAAAGCTATTTTTCGCCCCTGTTTTATTGGCCGCTGTTATTTGCCTGTTCAACTCTTGCTCGGTTTCGCTGAACGGGGCTACAATACCGCCGGCGCTTAAAACCATCAACGTACAATATTTTGAAAACAATGCGCCGCTGGTAGTAAATACATTGAGCCAGGATTTTACCGAAGCATTAAAAAACCGAATCCGCACACAAACCAGCCTCAGCATTGTTAGGAATGCGGAAGCTGATGCAATGATGACGGGTACTATTACGGGTTACAGCTATGCGCCAATATCGGTACAGGCTACCAATAATAATACGGCCCCAATTGCAGGTGCAAGCCGTTTAACTATTACCGTAAACGTGAAGTTTACCTACGATAAGGATAAAAAGCTTAGTTTTGAGCAGAGCTTTAGTAAGTACAAAGACTTTACAGGCGATATATCATCGCAGGAGCAGCAGTTGATACAGGATATTAACAAGCAGCTCACCGACGATATTTTCAATAAGGCTTTCAATAATTGGTAGGCAATTTGTAGTTTTAAGCAGGTGGATCAAAACATAGATAACAGGCATAAAGAAATTTTGTGGGATTTGCTGGCTAACCCGGCCGAGAATGGCCAGTTGTACAAGCATAATTTAGAGCGGCTGGTGCAGGATAATCCGCAAAGCGGTTTGCTGCAGGTAATGTACGCCCGCTCGCTGCAAACACCCGATATACAGAAGGCATCTGCCTATTTCAGCCCTAAAACGCTGCATAAACTCATGCACGATGCTGATGGGCTGCTGCCCGTATCGCGCGATAGGGTGAACAAATACCTTAACGGCCACAAACCCGCCGAACCCGAGAATTACTTTAACATAGGCACCGCACCCGAAACCGCCCCTGTAATTACAGATGAGGAAAGCGATGCGCCTGTTAATATATTCCAAAAACTATCGCAGCAGGCAGCGCCACAGCCTGTAGATAACTTTACACCAACTGAGGAACTGTTACCTGCACATGATGAGCCGCCAATGCTGCCGCAGCACGAGGAAGAAAATACTTTCCATAGCGACACAATAGGCTTTATACCAGAACCGGAGCAATCACCTGCGCCGCTGGTTACTTATATTCCGCCGGTGGAGATCCCCGTAGCCGCTACTGCCTATGCACAGCCCGCGCAGGATGAAGACGACGATGAGTATGCCAACCCATGGGATCTTTCGAAGCTTGACGAAAAGGAGGCAGTTAATGCACCAGAGCCGGTAAAAGAAGAAATAGCACCAGCTGCTGAAGCAGCGCCGCAACCGGTAGCCGAAATAAAAACAGAACCTGCTGCCGAAATACCGGCCGAACCAGCAGGTACTCCGATAGAGGTAGAGCCAATAGAGGAAATAGCCCCGGCACCATTAGTAGAAAGCCTGCCACAACCCGAAGCTACTGCGATAACCGAAGAACCGAAAGTAGAAACCTACGACCACTCGTTATCAGTAATAGAACCTATTGCGGTTGAAAAACCTGCCGAAGCGCCTAAAGCCGAAGAAGAAACAACATCGTTCAATGTATTCCACAAGCAGGATGAAATAAAAGAGCCTGTTTACGACGAGATAGTAAGCATTGATGCTATAGGTATAGAATCGTTGGGGAATACATTTGCCGAAAGCGAACACACAGAGCAGTTGGAAGAAGCAGATGCCAATGAGGAAGCCATTAAAGCGCAGGAAAATCTGATTGCCGACGAAACCGAGCGCCTGATGTACGGTAACATAGCTGCAACCGACTATTTATCGTTCGATAAGAAACTGGATGAATTACGTGCCGGTTTTACAAACGCAAGCACTCCTACCGAAACAGCAGCACAGCCCGTTGCCCAAGTGCCGGCACCGGAGCCAACTGCAGAACCTGCGATAGAAGCCGCACCGGAACCTGTTGCACAATTTGCTGTAGCAGAGGTAACCCAGCAGCCACAAATCGCCGAAACGGCGAAAGACCCTGAACGGGTTTCGAAATATGACGATGATACCTTGCCCTACAGCTTTTTGTGGTGGCTTGATAAAACACGTAAAGAGCATGCCGGCAGCACCCGCCCCTACGCACAGGCGCAACCACAAGGTGCAGCAATTGCCGATAATATAAAAGCAGTTACAGCCGATGGTTTACAACAGCAGTATTTTGCCAATATTTTCAGCCTTACTTCGGTAAGCAGCGTAGGCGATATCGAGCCGCCGCAAATAGCCTTCGACCCGGAGAAGAAGGAAGATGTGATCATCGAGCGCTTTATCCACAACGACCCGCAGATAAAACCTTTGGCGGCTGATAAACTGGACAACGAGAACAAAGCGCGCCGCAGCTCGGAAGACCAGGATGCCATGGTTACCGAAACACTGGCCCGCATATACGGCGACCAAATGCTATATCATAAAGCGATAGCTACTTATAAAAAATTAATGTTGAAAATACCGGAAAAAAAGACGTACTTTGCAACCCAAATTGAACAGTTAGAAAAGAAAATCAATTAATTTAAATAAGAAATGTACGTAGTTTTAATCGTGATCACCATTATTGTTTGCATCCTTTTGGGCCTTATAGTGCTGATACAAAACCCTAAAGGTGGTGGTTTATCATCAAATTTTGCAGGCTCATCGCAACTGATGGGTGTTCAAAAAACAGGCGATTTCCTTGAAAAAGGCACTTGGGTATTGGCCATTGCCATTATGGTGTTCTCGTTGATCATCAATGTATCGGTTAAAGGCGGTGCACAAGGCAACGATGATTCGGCACAAAAAGAACTGATCAAAAAAGTATCTAAACCGGGTGCTACCGCTCCTGCTGCAACAACTCCGTTATTGCCTGCTGCAAAAACAGATACCGGCAAAAAATAATAGCTACGAAAAAATATCAAAAAGGCTCCGCAAAAAACGGGGCCTTTTTTGGTTAAATACGAGTGCTGACACGTTGGCACCCGCATGTAAAATTAATGTGAACTACCGCAAGCCCCTTTACCTAATGCTGACAATACAACAGTATTTGCGGGCTTGGCATAATTGATGTGAAAACCAATTACTGAAAAACTTAAATAAAATTTCAAATAATAGTATTACTATGTCATTAAACATTAAACCAAGTGCAGACAGGGTGGTTATACAAGCCGCTGCTGCCGAAACTAAAACTGCTTCGGGTATCTACGTGCCTGAAACAGCTCAGGAAAAACCTCAAAAAGGCACTGTTGTGGCTGTTGGCCCCGGTAAATATGCAGATGCATCGGGCTCGCTTATCCCAATGACCGTAAAAGTTGGTGACGAAGTATTATACGGTAAATATGCAGGTACCGAAGTTACTGTTGACGGTAAAGAGTACCTGATCATGCGCGAATCAGACATCTACGCGGTATTCAATTAATTGTTGAAGGTTGTAAAAGTTATAGAGGTTAAAAAAGTTTAGAAAAGGCCGACATATCAAGATCATCTTTTTCCAACTTTTCCAACCCTTTCAACTTTTCTAACCCTTCTAACCACAATTCACTCATTCGAAACTTAAAAATAAAATGGCAAAACAAGTTAAATATAATGTTGAAGCACGCGACGCTTTAAAACGCGGTGTAGACATCCTGGCTAATGCAGTAAAAGTAACCTTAGGCCCTAAAGGCCGCCACGTTATCATCGACAAAAAATTTGGTTCTCCATCGGTTACCAAAGACGGTGTTACTGTAGCTAAAGAAATTGAATTGAAAGACCCTGTTGAGAACATGGGTGCACAAATGGTAAAAGAAGTTGCTTCTAAAACTGCCGATGTTGCAGGTGATGGTACAACTACTGCTACCGTTTTGGCACAAGCTATTGTTACCGCAGGCGTTAAAAACGTTGCTGCCGGTGCAAACCCAATGGACTTGAAACGCGGTATCGACAAAGCTGTTGCTGCTGTTGTAGCTAACTTAAAATCGCAAAAACAAGATGTTGGCGACGATTTCGGTAAGATCAAACAAGTAGCTTCTATCTCTGCAAACAACGACGAAGTTATTGGCGAGATGATAGCTGATGCAATGAAAAAAGTTGGCACCAGCGGTGTTATCACTGTTGAAGAAGCAAAAGGTACCGAAACCGAAGTGAAAACCGTAGAAGGTATGCAGTTCGATCGTGGTTACCTTTCTCCTTACTTCGTAACCAACTCTGATAAAATGGAAGTAGAATTGGATAACCCATACATCCTTATCTACGACAAAAAGATCTCGTCGATGAAAGAGATCCTTCCTATACTGGAGAAACAAGTACAAACCGGCAAACCATTGTTAATTATTGCTGAAGACTTAGACGGCGAAGCGCTGGCTACTTTGGTTGTTAACAAAATCCGTGGCTCGCTGAAAGTTGCTGCTGTTAAAGCTCCGGGCTTTGGCGATCGCCGTAAAGCTATGCTGGAAGATATCGCCATCCTTACCGGTGGTACCGTTATATCTGAAGAGCGTGGTTACAAACTGGAAAGCGCTGACCTGAGCATGTTAGGCCAGGCAGAAAAAATCTCTGTTGATAAAGACAACACCACCATCGTTAACGGTGCCGGTGAAGAAGAGCAGATCAAAGCACGTGTTGGCGAGATCCGCGTACAGATAGAGAACACTACATCAGACTACGATAAAGAAAAACTGCAGGAGCGTTTAGCTAAATTAAGCGGTGGTGTTGCGGTATTGTATATCGGTGCTGCTTCTGAAGTAGAGATGAAAGAGAAAAAAGACCGTGTTGACGATGCATTGCACGCTACCCGCGCTGCTGTTGAAGAAGGTATTGTTGCAGGTGGTGGCGTTGCCTTCATCCGCGCAGTTGCTTCGCTGGCAGACGTTAAAGGTGCTAACGACGACGAAAACACAGGTATCCAAATTATCCGTCGTGCTATTGAAGAGCCACTTCGCCAGATCTGTCAAAACTCAGGTATCGAAGGTTCTATAGTAGTACAAAAGGTTAAAGAAGGTACTGCCGATTTCGGTTACAACGCACGTACCGATGTTTACGAAAACTTAATTGGCGCCGGTGTTATCGACCCAACTAAAGTAAGCCGTGTAGCATTAGAGAACGCTGCTTCTATCGCCTCGATGTTGTTAACTACCGAGTGCGTATTGGCTGATGATCCGGAAGACGATAAAGGTGCTGGCATGCCTCCAATGGGTGGCGGCGGCATGGGCGGCATGATGTAATCAGCCTCCAATCCTTCCACAGGATATAAATTTTCAAAAGCCCTGTATGGTAAAACATACAGGGCTTTTGTATGGAATGGCAGGCGGTAGCGCCGGTATAGGTGGTTTTGATTGAGCTTGTGTAATGTTTTGGATATCATTTAATAACAAGGAAACCGCTCTGTATGAAATTTTCGTAATTAAATTGCTACCGAAGCTGTTAGGCACAGCGTTTGAATAGTGTTCAGCGTTATGAAAAACCTCAGAAACAAAAAAACACAAATACACACCCGCATTGTAGAATGGGTGCTGTACAAAGGCCCGGAGCTTTTCGTGGCCATTTATAGCTAATCGGCAAAAAATCTATACTTTTGGCACCGCTATGGAGCTAAAAGAATTTTATAAAGAATTTCATGTTTGGTTGATACACCGCGGACCCAGCTATGCTGCAGGTATCTTACTGTTCTTTGCGGGATTGTGGTTCATCCGCTTTCTAAAATCACGCCTGCGTTCCCGCATGGATCGCAACCAGGTGCACTCATCGCTTCAACCATTTATCTTAAGCCTTTCCATTACGGCGCTATACGTTCTGCTCATTATCACGGTGATGAATATCGTAGGTTTCGAACTTACCATATTTACCACCATTATTGGTGCTTTTTCGGTAGCAGCTGGTTTGGCACTATCAGGTACCTTCCAAAACTTTGCCGGTGGTGTGCTTATCCTATTATTAAAACCTTTCGAGGTTGATGATAGCATTATTGCCCAGGGGCAGGATGGTAAAGTAACCTCTATCCAAATATTCTATACCGTACTCATTACGGCTGATAATAAAACCGTCATCATCCCTAACGGAAAGCTATTCAACGAAGTAATTGTTAACGTAACCCGCGAGGGCAAGCGCCGCCTCGATTTTGAAATAAAATTGGGCTACGCAGCACCCGTGCCGAAGGTGAAAGAGATCATAAACGAAGCCATTAAAGCCATCCCCGCTATATTAAAAGAACCCGCAACCCGCGTTGGTGTTATAGCAATGGATATTGAGGGTGTTAAGTATACCGTAAATGTTTGGGTACAACCGGCAAACTTCCTCTCTACCAAAATAGAATTGCAGGAACGCATTGTAAACGGTTTAGCCGCCGCTGGGGTGAAGTTGCCGGGGATGTAGTTAGAGAAGAGCCAAGACGGTTAGATTCAAGAATCAAGACAAGAAGTTGAATATGGCATACATCTTGGCTCTTGACTCTTTTTTCTTGATTCTCAAACGACTATATCCTCTGCTTAGCCTTCAACTCCAGGTACTTGTTGATGGTATTAATGGTGAGATTCTGCGGGGTGCTCAGGATGGATTGAATGCCGTGGGCGGCGAGTTCTTTTACGATGAGTTTTTTGTCGTAGGCAAATTTTTCGGCAATGGTTTTTATGTATACTTCTTCTACATCATTAGCCGGTTTTTCGCTTAACTGTTTTAGTTCCGTATTCTCGAAGAAAACTACTAACAACAAGTGGAAACGTGCTATGCGTTTTAGGAAGGGTAACTGCCTGTGCAAGGCAGGTATGCTCTCGTAATTGGTAAAGAAAACAATGAGGCTGCGTTGTTTTACCACATTGCGTATGGTGCTGTACAGCGCTTCCATGTTGGTTTCCAGGTAGCGGGTTTTCTCTTTGTATAATATCTCCAGTATGCGGTTAATCTGCGAATGTTTTTTATCTGCCGGCAGCACCGCTCCTATTTTTTCAGATATAGTGATCAGCCCTGCTTTGTCCTCCTTCAGCAGCGCCACATTCGAGAGCACCAAGCTGGCGTTAATAGCATAATCTAACAGGCTAAGCCCTTCAAAAGGCATCTTCATCGCCCGCGATTTATCTATCACGCAATACACTTGCTGCGATTTTTCGTCGGTATAGCTGTTAGTCATCAGTGCACCTTGCCTTGCGGATGCCTTCCAGTTAATGTTCCTATAGTCGTCGCCGGGTACGTAGGGCTTTATCTGCTCAAACTCCAGGCTATGGCCCAGGCGGCGGATCTTCTTGATGCCAATTTCGTTCAACCGGTTAGATATGGCCAGCAACTCGTACTTGCGCATCTGCAAAAACGAAGGGTAAACGGGCAGTACCTCTGTTTGCCCAAATGTAAAGCGCCTGCTCAGTAAGCCCAACGGCGAGCGCACAAACACCCGCACTGCGCCAAACTCATACTCTCCCCGTTTAAGCGGACGCAGTAAGTAGTTGATGGTTTTATGCTCACCGGCCTTCAAATCGGTCTTAAACCAAACATCGCGCTTCTGAAACTGCACGGGTATCTCATCAATAATACCAACCGATACGGGGAACGAATAGCGGTTCTCGATATAAATACCCAGTTCGTTATCGTCGCTGTTGCTCAGGCGCTCGGGTGCCTGGCGCTTGGCAAACATGGCTTCTTTCACGCGGTAAAGCATCAGCAGGTCTGCCAGTACCAGCAGCACTATGCCCCAAAATGCAAACTCGGGCAGATCGCCCAGCCAGGGGTAAAAAAACGAGAACAGAAAGAACACAACGCTGCCCGCCAACAACAGGAACAGCCTGCCGCTTAAAAACAAATTGGTATAAAACAGCGCGAATATTTTTTTCACCTCTCTTTATCTTGGTATCTCAATTTTTTGAATGATCTGCGCGATCACATCATCGGGCAATACGCCTTCCATCTCTTTATCGGGCGTTAGCATTATGCGGTGGCGCAACACCGGCGCTGCTACGTAAATAACATCATCCGGCGTTACAAAATCGCGACCGTTAATGGCAGCAATGGCTTTGGCTGCATTGGCTATGGCTAACGAGGCACGCGGCGACCCGCCGAGGTATATCGAGCGATTGTTGCGTGTTTCGTGCACTATTTGCGCAATAAAGGCCAATATCTTCGGCTCTACATAAAGCTCACGCACTTGCTTGCGCAGGGCTATAATATCAGCACCTTTAAGTACCGGCGTTACGTCGGCTACCTGCTCTACCGTTTTCTGCTGATGCTGTTGGGTAACAATGGCTATCTCTTCTTCCAGGGTTGGGTATTTTATCTCTACCTTAAATAAAAAGCGGTCGAGCTGTGCTTCGGGCAGGCGGTAGGTACCTTCCTGCTCCACGGGGTTTTGTGTGGCCAATACGATGAAAGGCTCCGCCATTTTGTAGGTATGGCTATCCATGGTAACCTGCCGCTCTTCCATCACCTCGAACAATGCCGACTGTGTTTTGGCTGGCGCGCGGTTTATCTCGTCTATCAAAATAATATTGCCAAACACCGGGCCGCGCTTAAACTCAAAAGCGGTGCTTTGCGGGTTAAATACCGAGGTACCCAATACGTCGGAGGGCATCAGGTCGGGGGTAAACTGTATGCGCGAATACTGCACATCCACAGCGCGGGCAATAAGTTTTGCGGTAAGGGTTTTAGCCACGCCGGGAACACCTTCTATCAATATATGGCCGTCGGCCAAAATGCCGGCTATCAGCAGGTTTATCACGTGCTGCTGCCCTACTATAATGCTGCCCAGTGTAGCCTTTATCTGTTCAACAGCAGCACTTAGCTGGCCAAGGTCGGTGCGTTGTTCAAAATCTTCATTTTCCATAAGAGCCGGTTTGGGTGTAAAATTTTTCTATTAATTGATTCAATACAATAAGTTCGTAGTCGGTTACCTTCACCTGCCTTGCCAGGTAACTCATATGGTTCACCAGTTCATCGGCAAGCGAACGCTCTATACCTGTTTTATTAGCCAGGCGTTCGGTAAATTCGGGGGATTGGCTATCCATTTTTAGCCCGAAAGTATTGCGCAGATGCTCGGAGAAGTACAATATCTTCTTGGCGGTAATGTTGCTGTTATCGCGCTGCTCGTAATACACCTTACCTACTACGCTAACAAAATCAAGCGTGGAATTTTTCAGCGGTTCTACCACGGGTATAATGCGTTGGCGGCGTTTTATTTCGTACACCACAAAAAGCAGCATGGCGGCAAGTGCTATGTAATAGGCCCACTGCAGCGCAGGATATTGAAAAAATACACGCATTGGCGATTCGTCGGTAGGGATATCGTGGTTTTGGTATTGGTCCCAATAAACATTATCGGCATTTGCCGGCAGGTACGATAGCGCCTTCTCCGCGTAATCTGCCGACTGCGGTTTAAGCAGGCTGTAATTGGTAAACACTTGCGGGTTGGTAAACAAAAACAGCTTGCCCTTGCCAAAAGAGTAACTGATGTAATTAGCATGTCCCTCCGAGTTCTGCCCTATAACGGTAGCGCGGGTGGTATCAAATTTGGTAAAGTATTCGTCGGTAATGTGTTTATCAAATACGTAGTTTTTGGCCTGTTTCAGTTTAAGGTTGTTAAAATTTACGCTAATATCCTTTTGGGTGAGTTCGGTACTTACACCAACATTCAGCGTATCCATCATCACCCCATCCCAGGCAAAAGCACTAATGAACACCGAATTGCCTTTGCTGATAAAGTCAACCATAGCAGTATAATCGGCTTTACTTAAGTCAACGTTATTAGCAATGACCAGATAGTTGCCCGGCATTAAAAGTGTATCGCTAAACACTTCATAGGCCGACTTATTGGTGCGCGTTACCTCCGCATCGGGGAACATATCTCCAAGGCGGTTGTACATGATAAAAGTACCGAAGGGAATTTTGTCGTTATAATAAAGCGTACTTTCCCAATTAATAGGTGTAGGCTTATTGTACTGGGCAATAAGGTAAACCAATAATAAGGCCGAAGCTATGCCGATGTATATTTTAAAATCTTTCATTCGGCCTTGCTTTTAAAGTTGCTGAAAAGCGTATTTATCTTTTTAAAGATATCGCCGTTTATCACAAAATCGCCATACCAAACGTACTCAAACTGCAGGGTAAGCCGCCTGAAGGCTTCGCGCTGGGTAGCATCGGTTAATTCGGTTACGTAGGTGGTATTGGTTTTATTTATCTGCCAGTTTATCAAACCGGCATCGCTCAACTGTTTCAAGCTGCGCAGGTAAAGCAGGCGCACGGCCAGCCTGTAGTTCTTCACGGCAACAGCATTCTCTATCTCTGCTTCAAAATCTATCTCGTGGATGTTCTCTACCGCTTCGGAATAACTGATAGCGCTATATGGCTTTTTACGGAAAAGCTGCAGCATGTTAATACCCGACAGCTTTAGTATCAAAAATACCAATGCTGCCACCCCCGTCATTATAAAAAAGTACTTCATGAAAACCGCAAAGCCGGATATTTCCGTTTTGTTCTTGCTAAACAGCGACTGGAACCAAGCCCAAAACCATATCCAAAAGCGCGTCCACCAGGATAGGCCGCCTGTTTTTACTTCGTTGTATTTAAACTCGGGTTGTGCAGCGTACTTTTTTATGGCGGCATCATTAAACCGGCGTATTGAAACGGCCGAGGTATCTGCCTTTACCACCGCCGGTACCTTTACTATTTTTGCGGTATCGGCTTTTACACCCTTTTTTACAGGCACAGCAGTTGTATCCGCGGCAGCAAAACCGGCACGGGCAAATAACAGGAATATAAAAAGGCAGGTAATACGCAGCATTTAGTACTCCTCGGTTGGCAGATTAGGGGTGTTAGGTTGCTGGCCAAATTTATCTATGCGTTCCAGCAAGCTGGTGCCCTCTTTGGTTTCGGTAAGGTTAAAATAGCAAAGGCATATACCAATGGTAGGTATTATAAAAAACACCTGCATCAACTGCTGCAATACGGTTGTTACTATGATCTGTACATTTGATAAAACAGGCATTTTACCCGGATGCAAAAACACGCTTGCCATATTCATGGCAGATGCCGGTATGCTCAAAACCATAACCATACAGTAGGCAATTATCCAAACTATTAATACCGCCCCCGCGGTAACCCACCAGTTATTGCTGATGAGTTTAAACGCCCGGCTAAAAGCATAACCGAAGCTGCCGTTCTCTATCACGATGATAGGGAATATCAACCCAAATATAGGAAACAACCATACACCCGGGATAAGGCATACCATATAAGCAACTGTCAGCATAATAACTATCAGGAACACCGAAAGCAGCATCCTGAAAAAATAGTATTTAAAATATGCCCAAAGCTCCTGCGTGGTGGGCGCAACATTGCCTTTTTGCTTATAAAGCGCTATATAGCATACTATTACCAGCATATTGGTAGCAAACATGCACAAGCCAAAAACCATTACAAATACCCAATTTATAAAAAAGTCGCTTATGCTTTCGAAAGTAGTAGGGCTGGCCGGCTCTCCCGTTTGTAACCCTCTTGTAAATTGCTGTATGCGAATTTGCATCATGCTCATATTTATGGCACTGGCAATCATAAAAAAACTGCAAAAAATAAAGAAGTTCTTCATCAACTCTTTAAAATTTTGCCTGATGAATACGAAGGTATCGCCAATTATTTCGCCAAAGTCGCGCGGTTTGGCCAGTTCTATATTATTTTCCATTTAAAGTATTGTTAAGCTTGCGGGGGTAAATTACTACGTACCAAATAATAAATAAAAGCGATGATGCCAAAATGCTTACGCTTAGCCATATGGGCATATCGGTATGCCGGGTTACAAAGCCTTCAAAAAAAGCAGCGGTTATAAATATGGGCACCAGCCCAATAGCTATCTTGATACCCTCGGAGGCACCCTTACGTACCGATACCATGCGGGTATAAGTTTTAGGGAATAAAAAGCTGTTGCCTAATACCAACCCGGCACCACCGGCTATCACAATGGCCGATATTTCCAGCGTACCATGTATCCATATCACCAAAACCGATTGCATGCCCAAGCCTTTGCTGAAAAAGAAATACTGGAAGGCACCCAGCATTACCCCATTTTGAAAAAGGTGATAAACCGACCCCACCGAAAAAATAATACCGCTAACAAACGTAACCAACGATACATAAATATTATTGGCAGCTATCCCTAAAAACATCAGCGCCTCCGACTGGCTGTTGTAAACACCGAATGGTTCGCCGCGTGCAATGTTGGCATTGGTTTCGTCCACGTACCGGTCGCCCAGTATCAGGCGTATAAAGTTCTCATCGTACTTTGCCGAAAGCGCGCCAATAAGGCAAAACACCATAAAAAATGCAAAGGCATACAGCAAAGGCATGCGGTGTTTATAAAACAGCAGCGGCAATTCATACTTCCAAAAGCTGATGAAGCGGTTACCCTTTTCGCTTTTATTTTTATAGATAGATTGATGGAACCTCCCCGCCAGTCCGTTTAAGTAAGCCGTTGTTTTTGATTTGGGGTAGAAGGTTTTAGCGTAGGCCAGGTCGTCGGTTATCTGGATGAAACTGTCGGCCAGTTCATCGGGCCCTTGCCCCTGCGAATTTTCGAAGCGTTGCCATTTTTGGGCGTTTTGTTTTACGAAGACCGGTTCGCGCATGGGGCAGGGTTAGGTACTTTTATATGCCGTTAAAATAATTACAAAAGTTTTATTATTCAACAAAAAACCGGCAAATTGAGCATATATATTTCTTAACATGCAAACCGTACGAATAACCACATCACAAAACATTGATATCGACTACGAACTGGCCGGCTTGGGCGAACGTATGGTGGCAAGTATTATAGATTTTGGCATCTTTTTCCTACTTTATTTGCTGTTCATCATAACAGGTGTCAGCATTGGCAGCAATGGCACCGGTGTGCTTATTGGTGCTATAATTTACGGCGTATGCTACGTTTTTTACGACCTGGTATGCGAGTTTGCTATGAACGGCCAATCGGTAGGTAAAAAGGTAATGAAAATAAAGGTGGTGAGCCTCGACGGGGCACAGCCGCGCTTTAGCCAGTACCTGTTGCGATGGGTTTTCCGCATTATCGATTTCGGGATAAGCTTTGGCTCTATAGCCTTGGTAGTTGCTGCAATAAGCGATAAGGTGCAACGCATTGGCGACCTGGTGGCCGGTACTATACTTATCCGCACCGTTCCGCGCACGCAAATAAACCATGTTGCCTTTACTCCTGCGGCAGATGATTACCAACCTGCATTTGCCGAAGCAGCACAATTAAGCGAACAGGAAGTTGAGCTGATAAGCGAGGTAATAAACACCTACGTAAAAACCGGTAACAGCGTAGTGGTTTATAATATGGCCACCCGACTGAAAGAGCACCTGAAGGTAACGCCACCCGCAGACATGAACGACCTTAAATTTCTGCAAACCCTGCGTACCGATTACAGTTACCACATGCAGCAGGCAGCAGCATTATAGCCAATATAAGTGCACCATTTTGATAGTGTAACTTATTAGCATTACACTGCCAACTGTAATGTAAGCGCTTTTCTTGATAGTTTTCTTTGGTGTATCGAGCTTGTAAAAATTATCGGCAACGGTATAAGCAATGGCCAATAACAAAGGAATAGTAGCCGGATAAAGCAGCAAACTCACTTTCAGATCGCCCTGAACAAGTGCTATTACCGACCGCTGGAAACCGCAGCCCGGGCAATCTATCCCGGTAAAATATTTAAAAGGGCACGGAAGTAAATGCCCCTTCAGCCAGGTAATAAATACCGGGGCCAAAGGGGCAAATAAGTATAGTAACATTATGCTTGAGGCGGGTTATTAAATGGGTCTTTATAACCAACAGATGGGTCGAAGCCTTTTGCGCCTGCAAAACCTGCGCCTGCTGGGCCAACATATTGGTAGTTACCAAAAGCCAGCATTGGGTAAAATATAAATGGCAAAAACAATAATCCAACGGTAAATCCTTCGCTCTGGCCAAAGCTTTTGCTAAGGAGGTTTATTGCCCAAATGGCGAATATAGGCGCGGTGCAGGGGAATGCAATCAGTAAAAACCACCACACGGGTTTGCCAACGATCTCTAACAATACAATAACATTGTAAATAGGAATAATGGCTGCCCAACCCGGTTTACCTGCTTTTTCGTAGATCTTCCAGTGGGCAATAACTAAAATAACCGTAACAATTAGTGCGGGTATCATAACGATACCAAAAATGGCGGCCGCTGCTGCTACCGAGCCTGAGTCGTAAGTTTGATCCATTGTAATAAAGTATTTAGTGTTTAATGTGTGCCTTAAATTATTAATTGCCCGTTAATTTTAAAAGCATTCGGGCAAATAAATATTTACTATCCTTAAGTTTGCAACAATGGTAAGAGAACAGATTTCGGTATTCGATATGTTTAAGATTGGCATTGGCCCCTCCAGTTCGCATACGCTGGGGCCCTGGCGTGCCGCGCAGCAATTTGTAGCCCTGCTTGCCGCACAGGATGCCTTACCATTGGTTGTCGAAATAAAAGTGCTGCTGTACGGCTCGCTGGCCAAAACCGGCAAAGGGCACGGTACCGATATTGCCATACTGCTTGGCTTAAGCGGCGACGACCCGGTTACCTTCGAGGTAGATAAAATAAACAGCAAGATAGATAGCATCATTAAAGGGCATAAACTTCAATTAGGAGGCGATAAAGAAATAAGCTTCCATTTTGAGGACGATATGCTTTTCCTATTCACCGAGAGCCTGCCTTTTCACCCCAATGCCGTTACCTTTCAGGCGTTTTTAAGTAATGGTAAGGCCGTGTCTGCTACCTACTATTCTATAGGCGGGGGCTTTGTGGTACAGGAGGGTGCAAACACTTCGCACAAGGCCGAGGTAGACCTCCCCTTTCCCATTGATACCGCCGGCGACCTGCTGCACTGGTGCATAAAAACCGGCCTAAAAATATCTGAAGTAGTTGCCGAGAACGAGTTAGCGTGGCGTAGCGAGGCAGAAACCCGCGCCGGTACGCTTGATATTTTCCGCGTGATGCAGGAGTGCATGTACCGCGGCTGCCATACCACCGGTAACCTCCCGGGAGGCTTGAACGTTGCCCGCCGTGCCTACAAATTAAATAAACGCCTCGTTGGCCACCATGCTTACAGTAATTATGCCGAGTGGGTTGCCGCCATACGCGAAACCGGGCACGGCTTCAAAAATATCTTAGATTGGGTGAGTTGCTTCGCCCTTGCCGTAAACGAAGAGAACGCCAGCTTTGGCCGCGTGGTTACGGCCCCAACTAACGGCGCGGCAGGTGTTATCCCCGCCGTACTGCAATACTTTATTTGCTTTTGCGACGGGTTCGACGAAAGCCGCATCATACAGTTCCTGTTCACGGCTTCCGAAATAGGCAGCATCTTTAAAAAAGGCGCTACTATATCGGCAGCTATGGGTGGTTGCCAGGCCGAAATAGGCGTATCATCTGCCATGGCAGCAGCAGCCCTTACGGAGGTTTTGGGCGGTAGCCAGCGACAGGTATTAATGGCCGCCGAAATTGCCATGGAGCACCACCTCGGCCTCACCTGCGACCCAATTGCCGGCCTGGTGCAAGTCCCCTGCATCGAGCGCAATACCATGGGTGCTATAAAGGCTATCACTGCCACCCAACTTGCCCTGCAAAGCAACCCCGATAAAGCCAAAGTAAGCCTTGATGCCGTAGTACGCACCATGTGGCAAACCGCGCTTGATATGAACTCCAAATACAAAGAAACCTCAGATGGTGGTTTGGCCATTAATATCCCTATTAGCTTGCCGGAGTGTTAAGGGTTGGTGAGTGGTTGATTGGGTGAGTGGAGAGTGGTTGTTTCTTGTCATCCTGAGCGAAAGCGAAGGATCTGTTAGCCACAATGCAATTGCCGCTATGCAAATCCGCGAATAGATGCTTCGTCCCTCAGCATGACAAAGGCTCTTTTTCTTTTTGTCATCCTGAGCGATAGTGAAGGATCTGTTAGCCACAATACAATTGCCGCTATGCAAATTCGCGAATAGATGCTTCGTCCCTCAGCATGACAAGGGCTCTTTTTCTCCCCGCCGTCGTTGGTGTTATCACCAGCGACTCCAACGCTTGTTGAAACCTCATATTGTCATTGAGCTAATGGTCTCGCGGTTGTCATGTATCTGAGGGCATTACGGGCTTGTTGGTGATAACACCAACAAGGGCATAAAACTACTGCAACAACAGCTTCAAGTTCAAGCCAAAGTTGGTAAACGAGGTGTTGAACGTTTGCGAAGTATAGGGTTTGGTGATATTGCTATCGTAGAAGATATTGAGGTTGAAGCGCTGGTTTATTACATAATCTATCGACGGGCGCATGGTGATATTTTTAGCACCCGATGATACTTCGGCATCTTGTACATCCGCACGGTATATCAGCGTTTTGTTATCGCGGATGGCCACATCCAGCTTAAAGTTTACATCGTTATTGGTTTTGCCCGCAAGCAGGCCAAACGGCATCCTGAAGTTTTTAGGGCGGTAGCCGAAACCGAATACAATGATATTCTCGCTCTGTTGCGCCAGCTGGCTGTTCAACAAGCTCAACGCCAAAGTACGCGTTTTACGGAACTCCATATTGGCTGTCATGCTGTTTTTAAAGCGTACATCAACACCCAGTAAGGGCACAAATTGCTCGAAGATGCTCACCTGCGTCATCTGGAAGAATGGCAGGAAGTCGTTATTCACATCGCGGGCGCTAACTGCTCCGTTTGCCTCTTGATATTGCAGCAGGGTGGTATAACCATTTACGTTGTACGATGAGCGGTAACCATGCTTCAGGTCAAACGAATCGAATATCTCGGTAAAGAATGGCATTTTACCCAAACCGTTATAGCTTACCTGCCAGTTGGGTATAGGCGTTACCGGGAACTGGCTTAACGATGCACTTGCCGCATTTTTACCTGTATAAGCCGCTAAAAAGGCCGGTATTAAAACGTTCTGCGCGTTGGCGCCGTAACCATCCACAAAGCCATCGGTTAACGTGCCGGTAGAGTTGGGGTTGGTAACACCCAGCCTGCGCGATATCACCTCCCTATTAGCTAAAAACTGCTGGAAGGTGGTAGAGTTATTGGTACCGCCGGTAGTTTTAGAAAATGCCGTAGCGAACGACAATATCGAAATACTGTAAGTACCCGTAGTTGTAGGGCTCAAATTCTCTATGGAATTACTGCTGGCCAAATACTTAAAGTTGGTTTGGTAGTTACGGTCCTGGGTTTTAAAGGCAATCAGCTCTATGCGCAGGTCTTTTATCGGCTCTATGATGCTTCGTAGGCGAAGGTCGGAGTTAAAGGTGCGTACGTAAGGCTGGTTTTGCAGGGTGTCACGGGTTATCCAGCCATTGGCAACTGCCTGGCTACGCAGGTCGGCCTGGCTGCCTAACAAAAAGCCTAAGCCCGGAGAGTTATAACTAAAATCCTGCCCGAAGAAATTCGACTGCGGCAGATAGCCCGGCAGGAAGGTGCCCTCAGTGCGGGTATAAGTACCGCTAACATTCTTCAAGCTGGTTAATAAACCAAGGAAGAAACCCTTCACCCCTCCCTTATCATTCGGCCCTTTGCGCAGCCCCTTAAATTTGTTGTAGAAGGTAATGAAGTTCAGCGTAGGGTTCAGTTGTACGGTGCGCGAGTTTTGTATGCTATTGCCAATGTTATACTCGGGGTTGTTAATAGCAAACTCGGGTTGGGTTTGCCAGTTAAAATGCGTGCTGTAACGCGCCACCAACGCCGTCCAATCTAAACCCGGCACCTTGTTTATAGGCGTGGTGTAATTAAAGTTAATAGTGTGGTTGTAATTGGTAGTACGCCCCAGCCTTTTCAGGTTTTCCCAAAGGGTATCGCGCTTCAAACCATTAATTCGCCCGGCGGGCTCATCCACCACCGAAAGGTTGGTAGCATCGATATCCATCTGTAAGGACTTCGACAAGTTCCAGCCTATACCGTAAACGCGGGTAATGTTAAAGTTTTTATTGAAGGCCGTAGGTATCGGTATAAAATTATTCGGGTCGTTATTACGCAGGGTGTTCTCCGAATAGAACCTATCGAAATTGATGCTAAAATTCAACCTTGATGGCAGCAGGCTGAAGTTAAAATCTCGCGCCAGGGCCAACAGGTTACTCTTGATCACCTTCTCAAATGGCGAAATATATTTCGGCTGGTTGCTATAGTTATAGGCCAGGCTTACACGGTAAGTGCGGGCTATATCACTCTCCACAATAAAATCGTGGTGGGTGTATTCGGTATAGGCGTAGGTGGCGTTAAAGTTCTCAATATCCCAAACGTGTACAGGCGCGCTGGCATCGGTACGCTCTTTATGCACGTTTGTAAAGTTGATGCTTTTGCGCATGGTATAATCTATAGATACATTCCGTATCGAATCCCTTGCCTGCGATGTTGGGGCGGCAGCTAAAGTTTTCTTCAGCTCCACATCCGGCGATTGCGGGTCGTACTGCGGGGTAGCCACGGCATTACTCACGTTCACGTAGGCCGGTATTTTTATTCCGCTCTTCGCCGGGAAGAACTTGCCCAACTCCACGCTGCCCGATATATCATAAATCTGGTTGTCGCTCCTGCTCCTGTCGCTCACCCGCGAATCCAGCGAGCCAAAGCCCACCGTACTCTTACTGCCGGATATGGTGATGTTGGCAAAATCGGCCAAAGCAAAATCGGCCCTTGCTGTTGCCGCCCAACCGCCGCGCTGGTCAAAGTCCGTTAAGCGCAACTCATCAAACCAAATGGTACCGCTCTTATCTAAACCGTCGTCGGGCCCCGAGTTGTTGCCTTTGTAAGGGTTACGCACACCCAGCATAATAGTACGCAGGCGGCTCAAGTCGGGCTGGCCTTTTATGGTTACTTTATTGGCGCCATCGGTATACACAAATGGCGTGGTGAATGGCCATGGTTGGCCGTTCAGCTTGGCATTATTACGAGCCAGTTTGGCGCTGGTCAGCAATTCCAGTTGCAGGTTAAGTTCGTTATTGGCAGGCCAAATAGCGCCGGGGTCGCGGGTGCCGGGCTGGGTAATGGTAAGCGGCACCTCGTACTCGTAGTAGTTATCTATATAATCCACACCTAAACGCACGAAGGCATTCAGGTCCTTGTCATTAAGTGTTTCACCTTCCGCGTGGATGAACATTTGTATCTTTTTGTACGAACGCAGGTCGTTATAAAAAGTACGGAAGGCCGCACGCGAATAACCATCGCGCAGGTTGGCCACTTTCAGCGATAGCGATTGCTCGTTCAGCTTGGTATCGGTTTGCAGGTTGTTATAGTTACGCTGGCGGTTAATGCCCGGCGGCACTACATAAGGTATTGGTGTACGGTTACCGTTCTCTTCGATGTTTACAGCCTGCACATCCAGTTGCGAGCCATCCACTACAGGGTTTTGTATGCTTGGGTCTGCAATAACATTCAGCGGATTATTTTCGGCATTAAAGGTACGCCACTCGCCGCGTACCAGTTGCAGGGTTGCAAAACGCAATACCGAGGTATCGGCAAAGTTGGTCATGAACATACGCATAAAGCGGATGGCCTTAAAATCCTGTATGTTGCCCACCTTGCTTTGGTAATCGCCAATGGGTATCCTAAACTGGTACCAGGTAGCGGCTTCGGTTTGGCCGTTGGCCAACTTAACGTTCGAAGTTACTTTGTCGGTAATATAGTTTTGGCCAACCAACATATCCTGCGGACGGATAGATATACGGTACTGGTAGTACTCGTCGGTTTGGCTCATGTTATTATCGCGATTAATGTCCTCGCCATCGGGTAACGATGTTGATGCCGAAGTTTGCAGCCCCAATTCCGCTTGCGATTGCTCTGCTGTTTTAGAGTTACCCTCGCTACCATTGTAACGGCTGTAACGTTCCAATATACCGGCACGTGCCTGGTCAAGCTCAGGCCCTTGGTAGTAGCGGTAGTCGTCAGATGATGGGTCGGCAGTAAATTCGGCTGCGGCTTGCGGGCTTAATACCGCTTTGGCCTGGTTCACAATACTGGCAAATTTGGTTTGCTCGGCGGCACTGTTCAAACCATCTAAACCCACATCCTGCAAAGCGCGAGAGCTTGGGTTGTTATCAAAAGCGTTAATAACCGGCTGCAGTTTTGATACGCGGCCCCAGTTGGTTTCGTCGGTTTTATCAGTAGCGCCATCTACCGGCAAGCTATTCTCTAAACTCTTGCGGCCGTCTTTCAGCACATCTTCAGATATGCTACCCAAGTTAAAGTAAAGGTCACCACCCTGCGAGCCGGGTTTGTAAATGAAGGGGTCCAGCATCCAAAACTCGATGTAGCCAATGTTATTCGATTCGAAGTCGTTAGTCTCCAGCTTGCGGAACAAGCCCCCCCAGCGTGTGCGCGGGTTTAGCAGGTGCCCATCGTTACTAACGCCGGTGGTGCTGTAGTTATACGGGCCGCGCACAGTTGGGTAAAAGGCAAGGTTAAGCGTAGCCAAAGTAAGCGGCTGCCCGGTTACCGATTGCTTATACGGGAACACCTCCTGCTCTATCACCTGCCTTACGTAATGGTTAGATAAGTCGGTACGGTTCACCGGGATATTGCCTGCGTTGGTGTAAAATATCGGATCGATGTTGTAGAAGGCAAGTCGGGCACGGTTGAATCCATAGCTCAGGTCATCAAACAATTGCGACTCGGGGAACATTTGCGGTGTACCCGATATCTGCCAGCTTACGGCGCTTTTCACATCAATAATAGAGCGGCTATTCTCAAAATCGTCCAAATAAGAAGTACCGTTCTTCGAGCCTGCAAAATTCAGGGCGCCCGGGCTACCCGGCATCAGCTTGGCAAACTCACCGCTTAGATTGATGGTTGATGGTGCTTTGGTGTTTATCAACGGTATTTTATCCACCAACCGCGTCAGAAGCCTTGATGTAGTGCTGTAGTTAGCATCGAAACCGAAAATACTGTTAGAGATAGACTCCTCGCCCACTATTTCGTTTTGGGTGATGGGCTGCTCGGTTAGGTGCATAAAGGTGGCACCCAATGCAAGTTTGCTGTTGGCGCGGTAATCGAGCCTGGTACCCCAAAGCGATTTTTGCTGAACGCCAAACAGCTCGTTATTCTCCAGCTTGATATTGATGGGTTGCCCCGATTGAAGCAATGCACTGTTCAATATCCGGATACGGCCCGAGCTGTAATCTACCGTATAATCCGAACCCTCGTTCAATTTCAGGTTACCCGCTGTTACCACTACCGAACCTTGCGGAATATTCACAGCGTTCAGTTGATATTCCGAGCCTTGTGTGGAGGTGTAAGTACCCTTTATTAAATACCGGTTAAGTTTGGGGAACAGTTGCTGCGCAATGGTCTTGGTAGAATCGTACAACGGTTGATAGGTATACCGCGTTACCAAATCCGTTTCGCCTGCGGTGAATTGTTTTGCCAGATCGGATCCAAAGGGCTCTATCACGGGGAACATAATGCGCCCGTTTTGCGAATCGATGGTAATGCCCTCCAAAAAGTCGAAATAGCCATCGGGGCGTTTATCGCTCTGCTGATCCAGATTATCAACACCTGTTAGCTGCATCCAGCGTTTGCTCTTGGTGTTGGTACCCTCGTCCATTATGGTTTTCTCAATACCCGATTTATCATCCAAACGGCTAATGTTCAGTTTAAAGTTTGATGAACTGATGCCGTAAGCTCCCAGCGAGTAGATGTTTTTCATCATCAGGTCCCAGGTGGGCAGATTGGTTTTCAGCAACTCGTTCTTCAGCAACTTTACGAACAGCACTTTGGGGGTATTAGGGTCAACCGCCACATCACTGCTGAACTCCCCCACCTGGTAAACCTGCCCGTTGTATGAGTATTGGTAGGCCACAGCTAAAACCTGGTCGTTCTCCAGCGGATAGTTTAGCGATATATAACCCAATTGCGGGTGCAGGGTAAACTCTTTCTCGGTAAGCTTGCGGGCGTAGGTTAGCTTGGCATAGTTATCGGTAGCGCCTGAAGAGCGGAAGAAAGTTGCAACTTCGTTAGAGTTGGTGCTACGTGCACCGGTGGGCAACTGCGACAATAGATTATTCGATTGCTGCGGGAAGCCTGGGCCACTAAAGCCGGCAGGCAAGCCGCTCGCGCCGGGCTGTATTAACGTAGTATTGTACGGGCGGTTCTCACCCAAATCCAAAAAGGCCAATATATCGCGGCTATCGGTAGTTACGTTGGTGCGGTTGGTTGTCCAAACTTCAATTTTTGTAATGTTGATATTGGAACTAATAATGGGGATATTAGCAAGCGCGCGGTTATAGTTGTTCCTGAAATATTGCGACAGGAAGAAGTGCTTGTTAGATTCGTACTCGGCAGCGGTTAGCGATATATTGCCCTGCTGCGAGCCATTGGTAATGGTAATATTTTTTGATTGCGAGCGCTGTTGCGATAAAATGGTGGTAACATCCAGCTTGCCGAATTTCAGTTTGGTCTTCACCCCGAACAGTGCCTGGCTACCGGTAATGAGCGAAGTATTCAGTGGCATACTTACGGTACCCGCCTCTATCTTTTGGATAATTTCGTCGGGGTGGCCGGTGTAATCCAACTTTATCTGGTTCTCAAATTGGAACTGCGCCTCGGTATTATAGTTGGTACTAATTTTTAGTTTATCGCCAATATCGCCTGTAACGTTCAGTTGTATACGCTGGTCGAAATTGAAGTTGAACTGGTTGCGCTGGCGGGTATTGAAGAGTGGATTCTCGTTCTTATTTATTTGCCCTGCCAAAATAACCTCAGCCGAACCTTGCGGACGGATGTTGATGTTAGAGCTGCCAAATATCTGCTCGAAGGTTTTGCTGCGCACTTTTATGGCCGGTATAAAGCCCGGCTGCTGCGACTCGTATGCATAATTATCTGCCAGTTGCCTGTAATACTCGCGCTGCATGCCTTTTTGCTGCAGTTTCAGGTATTCCGATGGGCTTAAATACAGCGGTACGCCATAATTCATGTTCCCCAGCTTTTTGCGGATAATGTAGGAGTTGGTCTTCAAATCGTACTCCACGGTACTGGTTACGCCCGGAGGGTCAACATCAAACAAACCCTCCAACGCCCATTGGTTACGGGTTTTGGTAAGCTTTGGCTTGTTGCTCAACGGTGCCGTATTACGCGGGCGGCTGGTATCTTGCGGAGCTGTATTCTGCTGGTTTGTTTGTGGTACATTTTGCTGCCCCGGACGCTGTTGCGTTGGCGGTTGCTGTTGCGGAAAACCCGGTTGTTGGGTGCCCGATTGCTGCCCCGGGCGGGGTATTGTGGTTTGCCCCGGTATCTGATTTTGGGCTAATAACTTCCCGGTTCCGCATAAAGCGGACAAAAAAATAGTACTAATAAAGATTTTAAAAGTAAAATTTTTAACCAAGTGTTATTTTATATTAGGGTAATTATAAGCTTTTTAATGCAAATTTAATAAGTTGTTCTACACTTAACGTCCCACCATTTTTAGCTATCTCCTGGTCTAAAACCTTTTCGGCCGCATTGCGCGCAAAGCCGAGCATAACAAGGGCAGCAAGAGCTTCCTCCTTAGCGGTTTTCAGGCCCGGAACCACCGTAAGCGTGTCCGGCCCTTCTTTTTTTAATTTATCCTGAAGTTCTAAAATTATGCGTTGCGCAGATTTAGGCCCGATACCTTTTATCCTTTGTATAAGCGGAACATTCCCCTGCACTATCGCGTTACGTATCTCATCGGGGGTGATGGAAGATAACATCATACGCGCTGTGCCCGGCCCTATTCCGGATATTGATACCAGATGTAAAAAAAGCCTGCGTTCGCCCTCGTCGGCAAAACCGTAGAGGGTGTGTGCATCTTCTTTTACATGTAACCAAACGTACAACTTGCACCTTTCAGTATCTGAAAGCTTAGAAAAAGTATTTACCGAGATATTGATGTGGTAGCCAACACCTCCAGCATCAATTACCACATGCGCCGGCCCCTTAAAGGCCATGCGCCCATCAATATAATCGTACATACTTTATTTCTTTTTTTGCGTGGCCGATGCAGTTTGCTTTTTTTCCTGCGCATCAACCACGGCAATAGTGACCATGTTCACAATTTCTCTAACACTACTATCTAACTGTAACACATGCACCGGCTTTTTAAGGCCCAGCAAAATTGGGCCTACCGCTTCGGCACCACCAATTTCCTGCAACAGTTTATAAGCAATGTTACCCGATGCCAAGCCCGGGAAAATCAGCGTATTGGCCGGTTTCCCGTTCAGCATCGAAAACTCGAAGTTATCCTTCAACAGATCCGGGTTGAGGGCAAAGTTTGCCTGCATCTCACCATCTACTATCATGTTGGGATATTTCTCATGCAATATACGCACCGCTTCGGCAGTTTTTTCAGGAATTTCACCTTTGTTTGATCCGAAGTTGGAGTACGATAAAAGCGCAACCCTTGGCTTAGGTATAAAGTGCGAAACCGCTTTTTCTACCAGTACGGTAATATCCACCAATTCATCAACAGTGGGGTTGATATTTACTGTAGTATCGCCAAAGAACACAGGGCCTTTTTGGGTTATCATTAAGTACATACCGGCAACACGGTTTACGCCCTCGTCGGTACCAATAATTTGCAGGGCAGGTTTAATGGTGTCTGCGTAGTTCTTGGTCAAACCCGATATTAGTGCATCAGCCTCGCCAAATTGTACCATGCAGGCCCCATAGTAGTTACGGTCGCTTACCAGTTTACGGGCCTCTTGTTTGGTAATACCGCGGCGCTGGCGTTTTTTGTACAGAAACTCCGTGAACAGCTGTACACGGTGGCATTCATCACGGGTATCTATCATTTGCGCATCGCCCAGATCAAGCTCGTTTTCGCGGATGATGGCCTTTATCTTCTCAATGTTGCCCAGCAATATCGGCGTAGCTATACCCTCGTCTTTTACAATTTGGGCGGCTCGCAAAATTTTGTAGGTATCGGCTTCGGCAAATACCACGCGTTTTGGGTGTTGCTTGGCTTTGTTGGTAATATCGCGCATCAGCTTATTGTTGGTGCCCAGGCGCGATAATAGTTCTTCGTTGTAAGCATCCCAATCGGTAATTACCTTGCGGGCAACACCGCTTTCGATAGCCGCTTTGGCCACAGCCGATGACACCTCGGTTATCAGCCTTTGGTCCATCGGTTTAGGGATGATGTAATCTTTACCAAACTTCAGGTTGGTAATGTTATAAGCTAAGTTAACCGCTTCCGGTACGGGCTTTTTCGCCATTTCGGCGATTGCCTTTACCGCGGCTATCTTCATTTCTTCGTTAATAGCAGTAGCCCTTACATCCAACGCGCCACGGAATATATATGGGAAGCCCAATACGTTATTCACCTGGTTAGGGAAATCCGACCGGCCTGTGGCCATAATGATATCCTTACGTGCCGAAACCGCCAAGTCGTAATTTATCTCGGGCTCCGGGTTGGCCATAGCAAATACTACCGGGTTTTTAGCCATGCTCACCAGCATAGCAGGCGTAACCACATTACCTGCCGATAGGCCTACAAAAACGTCGGCATTCTTCATGGCATCGGCAAGAGTTTTTACATCTGTGCGCTCGGTGGCAAACTCCATGCGGATATCATCCAGGTCCGTGCGGTTGGTATCCAGCACGCCGTTGATATCGAACATTACAACGTTCTCTTTTTTCACACCCAGCGAGAGATACATTTTAGTACATGATACCGCCGCAGCGCCTGCGCCGTTCACTACCAATTTTATTTTGTCAAGCTTTTTGCCCTGTATTTCGCAGGCGTTCATCAGGGCCGCGCCCGATATAATGGCGGTGCCGTGCTGATCGTCATGCATTACCGGGATGTTCATCTCCGCCTTCAACCTGCGCTCTATCTCGAAACAGGTAGGGGCCGATATATCCTCCAGATTCACGCCGCCGAAAGTTGGCTCAAGTGCTTTTACAATGGTTACAAACTCGTCGACACTCTTGGCGTTCACCTCCAGGTCGAACACGTCGATATCGGCATAAATTTTAAACAGCAGGCCCTTGCCTTCCATTACCGGCTTGCTGGCCTCGGGGCCTATATTACCCAGCCCCAATACAGCGGTACCGTTGCTGATAACCGCCACCAGGTTACCCTTGGCGGTATATTTATATACATCGTCTACGTTCTCCGCAATGGCGCGGCAAGGTTCGGCAACACCCGGCGAGTAAGCCAGGGTTAAATCGCGCTGCGAATTGGTAGGCTTGGTTGGCACTACCTGAATTTTACCGGGGCGGCCCTTAGCATGGTAGTTAAGGGCATCCTGTTTGCGTGTTGGTTTATTCATTCTTCTCTAATTCAAGCCCTCAAAATTACAATTACCTTTTTGAAAGCCGGTAATAAAAAGGCCGGGTTTTGGAGGTAATTCTCCAAACCCGGCCCACATTAAATATCAATTACCCACGGCTTAAGTTCACCGTAAGGCCTGCCACAAGGCGTATGGTTTTGCTGCTGCCCAGTTGTTTGTTCCAGGCCATCAGGTCTTCTACTTTCAGTCCGTATTTGGTGGCAATATCTGCCAGTGTATCGCCTAATTTAGTAATATAGGTAGCCGGGATGTTAGGCTTTGGGCCGCTTGCTTCGGCAGTAGTTACAGCCGGGGCAGTTTTTGTTACGGCAGGGGCAACCGCCTGCATAGTTTTGGCAGCAGCAGGTGCCACGGCAATTACCGGCGGCTTAATTGGTGCCGGCGGTGGTACATAAACCGGATGGTACGGCGGTATTACAAACGTAGGGTTATCTACAGCTTCCGCTAAAATAGCAAAGCGCTCCTTGCGCGTATGCGGTGCCAGTAACTGCCTTGGCGCGGTAGCCGTGCCATTTACAATAAGCATGCGGTAACCGGGGTTAAGCACCACTAGATCCTTCAAATCCATACCCAAAGCGGCGGCTAAACGGTTCATGGGGACCATGCGGTTAATGCTCAGCGTATCGTTCTCCATCGAAATATCGGTAGGCTGCGCGCGTACACCGTGTTCGGGGTAATAATTCATCATATAGCTGATGGCAATATAAGCAGGCACATAGCCACGCGTTTCGGCAGGCAGCAGGGTGCGGATAGACCAGTAATCCGTAGCGCCGGTTTTGGCCAGTGCATTTTCTACGTTGCTTTTACCGCAATTGTATGAGGCTATGGCCAGCAGCCAATCGCCAAATTGCTGGTAGGCATCGCGCAGGTAGGCAGCGGCGGCCGCGCTCGATTGTATGGGGTCGCGGCGCTCGTCTACATAGTCGGTCATCTTCAAGCCGTATATCTTGGCCGTTTCCGACATAAACTGCCATGGCCCGGCAGCACCCACGCGCGATACGGCATTGGGGTTCAATGCCGATTCAACTATCGAAAGGTATTTTATTTCTTCGGGCACCCCGGCATCGCGAAGCGCCTTTTCGTAAATGGGGAAGTAATATTTAGAGAGGCCAATAAAGCGGCCTATCTCATCGCGGCGGCCCATGTAGGCGTCTATATAGCCCTGTACAAAATTATTATAATCGAGCGGGACGTCTTTTTGGATAGCATCCAGGCGGCGTTTGTAAATAACATCCTGGTATTTTGATACGGCCACTTCTTTTACAGGGAGAAGGGCCGCAGTATCTGCCGTTGGCGATTGCGCGAATAAGCGATCGGCCTTCATCACCTGCAATGCTGCCACGCAGGTAATAAACGTAAAGAATTTCCTCATAAATCCAGGTTATACACGGGAACGGAAGCCCGTAAAACTATCTACTAAAGTATAATTTTTTTATAGCTGAAGAAAATATTCGGAGAAGTTCAAGAGTTGTTCTTCGGCGAAACCTTTAGCCAATAACTGTAAACCTAACGGCAGCCCTTTGCTGTTATTGCCCCTCGGTAAGGATATGGCCGGCAGCCCGGCAAGCGATGCCTGCACTGTAAAAATATCGTACAGATAGGTTACCACCGGGTCTTTTTCCTTTTTGCCTATCGGGAAAGCAGGCTCGGGCGCAGTTGGTGTAAGCAGGAAATCGTACTCGCCCAATATAGCGTTAGTTTGGTCGCGGATGAGTTTGCGCACCTTTTGGGCCTTTGCGTAATAGGCATCGTAATAGCCAGCGCTCAGTACAAAGGTGCCCAGCATAATGCGGCGCTTCACCTCTTTACCAAAACCTTCTGAGCGCGAAAGTTTGTAGGTTGATATCAGGTCGGTAGCATTGGGGCTGCGGTAGCCGTAGTGCACGCCATCGTAACGAGCCAAATTGCTCGATGCTTCGGCCATGGCCAATATGTAGTACGATGGTACCAGGTAATCCAGGTACTCGAATGATATGGGTTTAACCGTATGCCCGTCGGCACGTAGTTTTTCTATAGCGTTTATCAACGTATTCTTCACCTCGGCATCTACGCCGGGGCTCGATATGGCTTCCTGTAAATAGGCTATTTTCTTTTTGCCGTTATCAGGCTTGTGTGCTTCTGCTTTGGGTAGTTCTTTACGCGACAGGGTACCGTCGAACTCATCAGGCCCGCCCATTATCTCTAACAGTAAAGCTGCATCCTCTACCGACTTGGTAAGTGTACCCACCTGATCGAACGATGAGGCGTAAGATATAATACCATGGCGCGATATACGGCCGTAAGTTGGCTTAAAACCTACTACACCGCAAAACGATGCGGGTTGCCTTACCGAGCCGCCGGTATCGGTACCAATTGCCGCGTGGCACATACCTGCCTGCACAGCCACCGCCGAACCACCGGACGAACCACCCGACACGCGGGTTTCATCGGCAAAGTTCTTCACCGGGCCGAAGAACGAGTTTTCGTTAGCGGCACCCATGGCAAACTCATCGCAATTGCAACGGCCTATAATAATGGCATCTTCAGCTAATAAGCGCTCAACAATGGTGGAGGAATAAATGGAGGTGAAATTCTCCAGTATGCGCGATGATGCTGTTACCTTATGATCTTTATAACAGATATTATCTTTAATACCGATAACCATACCGGCTAAGCGGCCGGCAGTACCGGCTTTAACGCGTGCATCAACGTTTTTGGCGGCAGCAAGCGCGTCCTGCTCAAAAACCTCGTTAAAAACATTTAAGCGGGCGTGGGCCTTTATCTGTTTCAGATATTCTTTAACCAGGCTTTCGGCTGTAACGGAACCGCTTTGTAACCCTCTTTTTATCTCGGTGTAAGAGGTAAAATTTTTAGACATGGGGCCTAAAATAAAAAACTTATCTGTTGAAGCATAACTATTTCAGCAGATAAGTTTATAAGTTAAAACAGCTAATTAAAGCTGTTGCTACCATACAGGCAATTACACTTTCGGTTTTTCTTCCGATGCGCTGCCGCCTTCGCCGTTTTGGGCGTCTTTAAATTCTTTAACGCCTTTACCCAAACCTTTCATTAGTTCAGGAATTTTTTTACCGCCAAACAATATCAGTATTGCGATAATGATCAGAATAATTTCCGGTGCGCCTAATCCCATTTTCTTAGTGTTTAATGTAATTTAAATTTTTTTGTTGACTTATTTATATTCTTCGTCGATAGTCGTTTTGGTTTCTGCTTCGCCTTCTTTGCTCAAATTGATACTCGAAGCAGTATTTGCGCTGCCGGTAACCGGGTGTTTTATTTCGGGCACTTCTTCGTAAGTTTCGGGTGCCTCGGGGTTACCAAGCTCGGTATAGGTGGTTTCTTCTTCAATGGCATCGGTAGCCGAGTAATGGCTTTCGTATGCCGGCATAGTACCTTCTATTGGGGTGTAAGCCGGAGTGGTTGCTTCGGGCAGTTCTTCCTTCGGTTTATCTTCGAGGGATTTCTTCAACTCGCTCTTTTTATCCTCGTAGTTATTTATCTGGTTGTTTATCTCGCGCTTCACATCGTCAGATGCATCTTTAAAATCGCGTATACCCTTGCCCAGCCCACGTGCTATCTCGGGCAACTTCTCGCCGCCAAACAGCATCAGCGCCGCAAAAATGATCAGTATCATCTCGCCGGTGCCTATATTCAGGAATGCAAAAACCATGCTCAACATCTTATCTCACAATTAAGGTTACAAATATATACAATATAAACGCAATGGTTTACTTTTTAGTTTGGCGCTAACCATATCTTAGGGTCCACAAAGGTTTTGCCCTTGTTCAAAATAAAGTTAACTGATGATTCGCCGCTTAGCTGATCGGTAGCTACAGTACCTATAGTTTGCTTGGTACTCACTTTTTGCCCTGCAGACACGCTTACAGAACGAAGGTTTGAGTACGATGTAAAATACTCGCCATGCTGAACGATAACCAAATAAGTCCCGCTTATGTCCATCACCCTTTTCACTTCTCCGTCAAAAACGGCACGAACTGCTGCACCGGCAGGTGCCCTAATCTCCCAGCCATTATTCTCATTCCGAATACCATCTTCTACATAAACTCCAAAATAATGTATAGGCTGTCCGTTAGCAACCGGCCATGGCAAGCGGCCACGGTTACCCAAAAAGTCGTTAGAAAGCCTGGCAGCCTCGGGTGTTGCGTTCAGCGCTTCACTGTCGGTTTTCTTGGCTATAGCTACCGGTTTCTTGGTTACGGTTGGTGCTGGTGCATTAGCATTCTCTGCTTTGGCTTTTGCAGCGGCGGCGGCTCGTGCGGCTTCTTCTGCGGCCGCTTTTCTACGGGCCTCCTCTTCTGCCTTGCGGCGAGCCTCTTCAATTTCGCGGGCAATTGCACGGGTGATCTCGCGGTTGGTCTTTAATATCCTTTGCTGCACATCGCGTTGCTGCTGTTTCAGTTCACCCTGATGTTTGCTTAGGTCGCTAATTACCTTTACCTGGCTGTTTTTAGCCTTGCCCAATTCTTCTCTTTCCTTCTCCTGCTCGTTCAACAGGTTGTTCTTCTCTTTTTTGTCTCTATCAAGCCCAATAATTTTTACATGCAACTCTTTTTGGGTTCCTTGTATATAGCCTGCCTGCCTTTCGCGATAGGTGCCAAATTGCTGCAAATATTTTAAACGGCGGTAGGCCTGGTTAAAATCCTTCGCGGCAAAAATGAACATCAGTTTATTGTAGGCACTTTGGTTGCGGTACGCAAAGAGTACCATACCTGCGTATTCCTTCTTCAACTGGTCGAGCTGGCTTTGCAGGTTGCGCACCGTGTTGTTACTTTCAGATATCTGGTTATCCAGGTTGCGCACCTCGGCATTGATATTCTGTATTTTCTCCTGCCGAAGGTTTATCTGAATTTTTAAGTTATTAAGTTGTTTTAACGATACCTTTTTATTCTTGGCCGTCTCTTCGTACTCCTGGTTCAGTTGGTTCAGTTCTTCCGTAAGTTTATCTTTACGGCGCTTCAACTCCGCGCTGCTTTGTGCGAACGCTGCCGAAGCTGTACATACAGCAATAACAATAAGGAAGGCTTTAAAAAATTTCATTCACCAAAAATAGTTTTTTAATCAGCAGGTTGGTAACTTTTTGGAATACTGAAGGGGTACTCCAGCACCTTATCAAACTCCAGTTGTGTATAACGCAGGTTGGCCACTACTTTATTGCGCGGCGCGGTAGAGTTTATATCGATCTGCGATGGCAGCATACGGTCGCCGGCCTGTGTAAATACCCGGTTGGTCACCTCTAAACTCTGCCCGGCATCCTGGTTCACCAAATTGGTTTGGGTAACGCGCAGATCGGGGCCTAACAATAGTTTGTATACAATAGCACCCTGCAGGTTACCCGCCACTAAGGTATTGGTGCCTTCGGGGCTAAGCTTAGCGCTAGGGTTCAGTAATTCGCCAATGGCATTACCCAGCAGCAACGATTGTATGGTTTTGAAATTTACCTGGCTGCCTGCATATCGGTGCACATAGCTGAAAGGCTTTTTCAGGTAGATATTCTGGAAACGGTTAACCACCTGTATACTATCGGGCGTAATTAGGGCACGAGCAACTTCCAGTCCCGCAATGGCGGTAATGGATATCCATATCTTTTGGTCGCGGTTTATGCGGATGTTCAGCGTGCAATCGTTCTCGTCGCCATTAACGGCCAGCTTTGCTTTGGCTTTACCGGAAAAGGTATTAAAGGTGATCTGCTTAGAACGTATGACCGCCAGTTTTTCGGCCACGTTGTTGGGCTTTACTGTAGCGGTGCTATCCTTTGTAGGGCGTTGTACCTCTACCAGCTTTTTCGACTTACAGCTTGCCGCTGTAACCAATAAAGCAAGGAGGGCTATTTTATTCAGAATATTTCTTCTCATTTATCTTTTTATCTAATACAGGCGACGCTGCGCCTTGCTTTTTGGCCTTTTGCCAGTTTTGCAGGGCACCATTAGTATCGCCCAAAAAGTATAATATATCGCCGTAGTGCTCGGTTTTTACCGCGCTGTCGTCCTTATCATGCGCCAGCGATTTTTCTATCCAAACTTTTGCCTCGGCATAATTCTTCTGCCTGAATAATATCCAGGCGTAAGTATCTTCAAAAGAGGCGGTATTAGGCTGCAACTCGTTACTGTGTTTTGACATGGCCGCTGCCTTATCCAAGCGCTCGTTCCTTAACGACAAATAGTACGCATAATTGTTCAGCGTGAAAGCGTTATCGGCATTATAGGTCAACGCTTTCTCATAGGCATCATCAGAGTTTTTATTATCGCTGATGGAATGATAGGCATCGCCGATGCCCGAGTATACCTGCGATAGCATATCTGCATCGGCAGCCTCCAGGCTTGCGGCATTTTTTAAATAGCCCAGCGCCTTGTTATAGTTTTTGCTTTGCAGCCAGGCCACGCCTACCAAATAATTCATCCATGCCTGGTTAGGGAAATAGCTCAATGCATTCTCGCCATCCTTTATCGCGGCAGTAAAATCGCTTTCGGCCATCTCTATACGCACCAATTGCTCCTGCACCTGGTACGATTGCGGGTTCAACTCTACCGACTTTTTGTACATCGGCCTCGCCTCCCGGTATTTCTCATTTTGCACCAGCATATCGCCATAAATGGCAAAGCCTTTATCATTGTCGGGGTGCACCTCGCTAATCAACCGGCTAAGTTCCAGTGCTTGTGCTTTTACTTTCGGGTCGGTAAGCCGGGGGATAAGGTCGAGCACTATGCGCACCTTTTGCTCCACATTCACATCCGGATTGGTAAATGCTATTTTACGCTCGTTAAAGCTCGCGTCAAAATTCTTTTGGTCTTTATAAAC
The DNA here is from genome assembly GCF_002013915.1 of Mucilaginibacter pedocola. Classification (GTDB taxonomy): domain Bacteria; phylum Bacteroidota; class Bacteroidia; order Sphingobacteriales; family Sphingobacteriaceae; genus Mucilaginibacter; species Mucilaginibacter pedocola. Next base: position 72,240 of record NZ_MBTF01000023.1, on the reverse strand, counting down.
ATCGGCCAGGGCCATGTGCAACAAACCAATGCCTTGCCCGCTTATTTTCTCTTTATCTAAAGCGGTAACGCCCTTGTTTAATATATCAAGCGCTTTATCGTTAAGGCCATTGGAATTATAAACCTCGGCAAGCATCAGGTAGTACTTAGGGTCGGTGGGGTTGGCTGCAATTTGTTTCTCCAAATCGCCCGAAGCACGGTCAACCTTGCCTTGTATCAGGTATATTTTTTGGCGGTTGGCCTGCAGTTGGTCGGTAGGGCCGGTTATGCTTTCTACTTTATCGTATAGCTTTATGGCCTCATCAAATTTACGTTCGGCCGCAAACACGCCCGCTTTGCCAAAATAATAATCGGGTTTTTCAGGGTCAATACGTATCAGCTGGTCGAAAGATTGGGCAAGTTTGGGCAAATCGTTATTGCGCTCATAAATGTCAGCTAACGATAACCAATACCATTCGTTATCGGGGTTTACAGTGGTTGCCTTCTCCAGCAACGGGGTTGCCGCTTTGTAGTTATTCTGGCTTTTTTGCAGGTTAGCCAGTTCGTACATCGAGGCATCGTTATTGGGGTCTATCGCCAGCACCTGCCCAAACATTTCTGACGCGAGGCGGGTATTGTCGGTAGTTTTTTGCCGAAGGGCGTTAAAGAAAAGGTCCTTCACCTTCATGCTATCGGCATAGCTAAGCTGCTTTTGAGGCACGGCGTTGCCTGCGCCTTTTTGTTGCGCAAAAGCGGCCATCTGTGAGCCTGCAAGTAAAATAGCCAACGCTGCTTTTCTCATTTGCTAAATATAGCTTTTAGTTCTTTCCGTTCGGTATACAGCGCGCCAAGTGCAAATAAAATAAATAGCCCGTTGCCGATAAATATATTACGATTGAATAAGCTGAACGATATGTAAACGAGCACAAGCGATATTATAATATAGGCCAGGTGTTTTTTTAGCATGTATGGTATGGGGTAATGCTTTTGTCCCCATAGGTAGCTAAGCACCATCATGGTGGTATAGGCCGCCAGCGATATCCATGCCGAAGCAATATAGCCGTAAAACGGAATGAATATTACATTGAGTATAATGGTTACCAACGCCCCAATACCCGATATGTAAAGGCCATACTTAGTTTGGTCGGTAAGTTTGTACCATACCGAAAGGTTCATATAAATACCCAGGCTAACATAACCAAACAATAGCACCGGTATCACCTCAATACCCGACCAATACAATTGTGTCTGTGCAGGATTTCCGCCTCTTATAAAATACTTCAGTATTTCGATGTTGGCTACCAACGCCACAAATATCATACACACCGCAATTACAAAATAATGCATTATGCGCGCGTAGGTTTGTTTGGCGTTGCTGTTACTGGCATGGCTAAAAAAGAAGGGTTCGGCACCAAGCCTGAAGGCGTTCACAAAAATGCTCAGGAAGACGGAGATTTTGGCGCATGCTGAGTAAATACCTACCTGCGTGGCACTCGTGCTGATGGGTAGTATCTTGCCCAATAGTATTTTATCCAGGTTCTCGTTTACCAGGTACGAGAAGTTGGCTATCAGAACGGGCCAGCTGTACATCAGCATTTCGAGAATAAGTGCCTTGCTTAATCTCGGCCTCAGTTTTACAAACTCGGGTAACAGCATAATAGCGGTTATTGAGTTGGCAATGAAGTTGGAAAGGAACACATAACCGATCCAGCCTTGTTTAAACCATGGGCTTACCAGCGATGCCCCCACCCATTTATTGTTAACTATAGCAGGCAAAACGTAAATAAAAATAAGGTTGAGGCTCACGAACATCATAACATTAACAAACTTGAGCATACCATACCTGCCCGGGCGCCCATCGGCACGTAGTTTAGCAAAGGGTATTACCGAAAGCGCGTCAACCACCAGCGTGCCGATAAAAAATTTGATAAACAGTATGTACTCGGAAACAGGTGTTGATGGGTCTATACGTATCCAGGTAGTGATAAGCCCGGCGAATGGAAAGGTAAACAGCACAAACAGTAACGATACCATTAGCACCACGCCAAAGGTATTATTATATACGCTTTGCTTATCATCGGGCCGTTTATTGAGGTAACGGAAAAAGGTAGTTTCCATTCCGAAAGCCAGCAGGGCGTTCAGCATAGAGGCATAACTATACAGGTTGCCAAAAATACCGTAAACCTTGGTTGGGAAGGTGTGGGTGTATACAGGCGTGAGGAAAAAACTTAACACACGGCCGGCAATAGTGCTTAAGCCATATACCAAAGTTTGTCCGGCGAATTTTTTTGCGGTTGACAATCGGCGGGAAATAAAGTGAGCAGATTATTTTTTTACTACCTCAAAATTACGATAGTTTTTTAATTCGCCGTCATGCACTTCTACAGCAGTAACTTCGGCATCTTCGGGGCCTTCGTGGCACCATTCTAAGAACATATCCATGGTGATGGTATCAGCAGCTTCGGCTTCTATGGCAACATCGCCGTTAGGCAAATTTTTAACCGTGCCGCGCACGCCCAGCTGGTCGGCAACGGCTTTGGTTGACTTACGGTAGAAAACGCCCTGTACTTTGCCTTTAACCGTTATATCGAGATGTTTCATTTTGGTGAGTGGTTGATTGAGTTAAGTGGTGAGTAGTTGTATGACTCACAACAGCATAAACAACGCAAAATAACTTAAACTTGTTGGCACTCTAAAGAGATAGCCACAAATAAAGGCGGGCAAAAGCAACCGTTCACCAAATCAACCATTCACCTTACACCAACCTACGAACTTTAGTTTCAGGCGTAATTTTACCACCATCCAACCCGGTGATGAGGTTCAGGCCCGGGGTTTTGCCGGCTTCTATAGTGCCTTTAGTGTTATCGATATCTAAAAACCGCGCCCCGTTTATAGTGCCCCATTGCAGCAAGGTGTCGAAGCTTAGCGATGGGATATTTTGCTGCAATGTACGCATCTCGCTGAGGATGCAAAGCTGGCCATTTGATGCCAGGCTATCGGTGCCGAGGGTGATGTTCAATCCCTGGTTTATAAACAGCTCTACTTTGGGCAGGCGTTTCTCGATATACAAATTGGCATTAGGGCAAAAGCACCAGTTTATTTTACGGTCGAACCGCTTAATGAAGTAGATATCCTTCAGATTAGTGCAGGTATTATGCACCATTAATATTTTTTGGCGATTGGTAAGCAGTGGTATAACCGATTGGATAGAGTTGCGCGCCTGCGGCCTGAAGTAATCTATATTGATACCAAAGTGTTTGTACATATCAATAAAACCACCCAGCTTGTAACGGTAAAACTTGTTCTCGTCTTCGCACTCCTGGTTGTGTATACTGATGAGGTTTGTACCGCTATCGCTGTAGCGTTTAATGAGTTTGAACAGCTCTTTTGAAACCGAGTAAGGCGCATGCGGCGTTACCGAACTGGATAACGGTTTAAACTCTTCGGCAAGGGCAACGGCCTTTTCAAAAAGCTCTTCGGCACGCTCAGGTAGAAAGCCGAATATCTCTATAAACGTGTGGTAATAGAGGTTGCTTTTGTTTTTTATATCAATTGTAAAATTACTGTTACTTATATCACCAACGGCCACAATGCCGTTTTCACGCATCTCTTCGTCGGCTTTTTGGGCGGCATCAATAACAGCTTGCTTATCAATATTGCGGAAGTTTTGAACGTCCTGAATAAAACTAATGAGCCCGCCACCAGGGGCAATTTTATCTTTAAGGTGAGAGAGTTCGGTGTGGCAATGGGTATTTACAAAACCGGGGACAATTACGCCGCTAAGACGCTCTGGTTTAGTTTGCTGTAAATCAACTCCTTGACTATCACTAACGGAAACTATTTTCCCGTCGTCGTCAACTGTTACTATTCCATTTTTTATTGGATCGGCATAAACAGGGTAAACGTAATCGGCTATAAAACTTTTCATTCAAGTAAAAAATGGCATCTTCTAAAAACAATTTAACCCCATCCAATTTAATTAAATACAATTAACTTTTAGTTATTGTTTTTAATGTTAGAAATGAATGACTTTAAAAAAGCAGCGGAATTTTTAAAATTAAGTACTTTTGCACCGTGAACGCAAAAAAAGATAAAATAGACATCCGCGGCCTTGACCTTCAGGCACTTCAGGCGCAATTCACCCAGATGGGTGAGAAGGCTTTCAGGGCTAAACAGGTGTACGAGTGGCTTTGGAAAAAGTCGTGCATATCTTTTGAGGACATGAGCAATCTTTCTAAAGAACTACGTACTAAGCTTGATGAGAAATTTACTATCAATCATGTTAAAATAAATACTTCACAGGTTAGTGCTGATAAAACTATAAAAAATTCTTTTATATTACACGATAACCATTTAATTGAGGGTGTTTTAATACCCACAACTGAGCGAATGACGGCCTGCGTATCATCGCAAGTGGGCTGTAGTTTAACGTGTAAGTTTTGCGCCACGGGCTACATGGAACGCAAGCGCAACCTTAACCCCGATGAGATTTACGACCAGGTTGTTTTAATTGATAAGCAAGCGCGCGACAATTATGGCATCCCCCTATCAAACATTGTGTACATGGGTATGGGCGAGCCCTTGCTTAACTATGCCAACATGATGAAATCGGTAGAGCGTATTACCTCGCCCGAAGGTTTGGGCATGGCGGCAAAACGCATTACGGTATCAACCGCAGGTATTGCCAAAATGATACGCAAACTTGGCGACGACCAGGTGAAATTTAACCTGGCGCTATCGCTGCATGCCGCTAACGACGAAAAGCGCAACACCATAATGCCCATAAACGAGCAAAACTCGCTAAAGGCATTGGCCGAAGCTTTAAAATACTATTACGCAAAAACCAAAAACCCGGTAACCTACGAGTACATTATTTTTGATGGCGTAAACGATAACCTGCAGGATGCCAAAGAGCTGGCAGCCTTTTGCAAGCACCTGCCCTGCAAGGTAAACATCATTGAATACAACCCCATTGCTTTTGCCAGCTACATAAACGCGGGCGAAGATAAAGTAGAAGCTTTTGCCGAATACTTGCGCAGCCAGGGTATAAACACCAACCTGCGCCGCAGCCGTGGCAAAGATATTGATGCAGCTTGCGGGCAATTAGCCATTAAAGAAAAAGGCAAAGCCGAGGTAGTGGAAGCATAATATCGATATTCCCACCGGACTGTACAAATACCCATTCTCATTTCCCATAAAACAACAACGCCCTCCCGGTATTCCGGAAAGGCGCTGAAGAACTATTAACTCTTATATAATCTCTCTTTTAAATTATTGTGCCGAGCGGGCCTGGTTTTTCATTTGCTCGTTGGCTACAATTACAATTTCTACACGGCGGTTTTGCGCGCGGCCGTCAACAGTGTTGTTATCTGCAATTGGCTCGCTTTCGCCTTTGCCCGATGTGCTTAACCTTGATGCAGCAACGTTACCGGCAGCGATGAATGATTTTACCGATTCGGCACGGCGGATAGAAAGATCCATATTGTGTGAATCTGAACCTGTGTTATCGGTATGGCCTACGATCAGGATGTTAGTTTGCGGGTTGTTTACCAATGAGGTAGAAAGATTTTGCAGGTTGGTACGTGCAGCAGCCTTTAAAGCAGATTGGTCGGTATCAAATAAAATACCCGAATCAAATTTCACCAAAATACCTTCGCCCTCGCGGATAACGGTTGCACCCGGTACAGTTTGTTTAATCTCAGCAGCCTGCCTATCCATGTTACGACCAATGAAAGCACCGGCTGTACCACCAACGGCACCACCAATAATAGCACCTAATGCAGTATTACCCGCAGCTTTACCAATAATAGCACCTATAGTACCACCGGCACCCGCACCAATGGCAGCACCTTTTTGTGTTTTAGTAAGCGAGTTACAACCGGCACCCAAAATGCCTAATGAAGCTAATGCAATACTGAAAGTAGCTATTTTTAATTTCAAAGTTTTCATGTTATAAAGTTGATGTGTATGTAAGCATGACAACTGCAAAGCAGGTGCCAAAACCTACAGAGCGAAAGCAATGGCGCCGATTATAAATCAGCCTTAATAATTGATAGTTTGACTATAATTTTTTAATGATTAGTAAAGCCGGAATGAAAGAATGGCAGGCAGTTTATACGCCACAATTATACACTGACTGCATTTTAGTACAACTTTGGCACAATGCCATATTAGGCACGCAAAAGTTTTGCCGGAATAGAGAGGATAAACGTACTGCCAACACCCTGTTCCGACTGCACCTGCACATCTATCTGGTGAAAATCGGCTATTGATTTTACGATGGGAAGCCCCAACCCGAAGCTGTCTTGTTTTAGCGAGGCCTTCAGTTTTTTAAATCGGTTAAATATAAATGGCAGTTCGTCTTCGGCTATGCCTATACCTGTATCGTTTATATTGATGCGGTAGCCACCCTTAAACGGCTCGCCGGTAATAATTATGGCACCATCGGGCTTATTGTATTTAATGGCATTATTCACCAGGTTGAACAGCAAGTTGAACAGCAGGAACTTGTTTACGTTTACCAGCGTGGCATCTTCAGTTAAAGCAATGCTGAACCCAATATTCTTCTCCTGCAGGCGTATGGATATCTCCTCATAAAGCTCCTGCAGCATATCGTTTAATGATATCTCGTCTTCTTTCAAAAACTGTTCATTTTCTATCTGCGATATCAGTAGCAGGGTTTTGGTAATACTTTTAAGGCGGTTAAGTATCCTTTGCATCTCCAGCAAGCGCACCTTCAATTCGTCAGCAACATCCTCCTGTTCAAACATGTTCTCGATCTTGGTTTGAATGATCGAGATAGGGGTCATCAACTCGTGCGAAGCATTGGAGATAAACTCACGCTCTTTTTGAAAGGCACGCTCAATAGTGGCTATCATTTTATGGATGCTGAGGTCGAGGTGCTGAAAATCTGATGTAGTGGTTTTTATGCGGCTATAAGTAGTAAAGCTCGGGAATTTGGCACCCACTAACTTGGTGCGGATAATGCGGCTGAGTGGTGCGAGTATATAGTTAGAGTACACCTGGTCGGCAATAATGGTAAGCATTATCATGCCTAACAGCAGCAAAAAGGCTATGGTTTGCAGCGGGCCGGTGGTATCGCCTATGGTTTCGGTACTTTTGCCTATTTCCAGCAGGTAGTTCTTTTTCCCGGCAACAAAGGTGTGGCTTAATATGCGGTAGTCTATGGTATCGCGCTCTACCAGTCGCCGTTCGTTTTGTATGGTGTCGGCGTAGTAGTCGGGCTCCACCTCATCCAAACTTATGTATTCTTCTTTAAGCGGAAGATAACTACCGTAGCTTTGCCCATCTTCAATATAGGTTTTAATACCCTGCTCCCTTACTATTTGCAGCAGCTTATCTTTTTGTTTAATGAGCCTATCATCGGTATAGTTGCGGTTGATGTTCTCGATAATAGAGGGCAGCAAGAGCACAAAAAGGGTTACTATCACCAGTTTAGAGATAGCATTAAACAGCGTTAGTTTGGTTTTAAGTTTCAAATACCTAAACGTTTGTTTTGATGCGGTAACCCAACCCGCGCACAGTTTCCAGCCAATCGGCGGCGGCAAAGGCGCTTAACTTTTTGCGTATGTTTTTTATATGTGCATCAATAAAGTTCGAGTCGTAATCATCATTAACCACGCTACCCCAAATATGTTCGCTTAGTTGCGCGCGGGTTAGCGTGCGGTTTTTATGCAGAATAAGGTAAGCTATCAGGTCGAACTCCTTTTTAGTAATAGCGCTCACCGCGTTGCTCATATAGGTAATAGTGCGGTCGGTAAGGTTTACTATAAAGCCATCAAGGTTTACGGTTTGGTTAACCAGCCCAAATTTGCGGCGCGTAATGGCCTGCATACGGCTTTGCAACTCCAGCAGCGAAAAGGGCTTGGGCAGGTAGTCATCAGCACCAAGGTCCAACCCTTTAATGCGGTCGTTCACCTCGGCGCGGGCCGTCAGGATAATACAAGCAGCTTCGGGGCGGTTTAGTTTGGCTTCTTTCAGCAGGTCGAGCCCGTCGTAATCGGGCAGGCCAAGGTCTATCAGTATAAAATCGTAAAGGTTTATGGCAATTTTTTCGGATGCCGAAGCACCGTTGTAGCATACCTCGCAAATAAAATTATTCTTGGATAGGAATAGTTCCACTTCGTCGGCAAGCGCCCTTTCATCCTCTATAATTAAAACATTCATCAGGCATCAATAAAAAACGTAGTAAAACGTAAGGTTATAAAACGATTCGCGGCGGTTGCGCAAAGAGCCTTCCACGTTCACGGGCATCGAGTACCGGTACGAAAACTCCAGCGTATAATGCGGCCTGTTGTATGAAACAGGCACTTTAATACTGTAGTTAAGCATGGTGAAGCGTGCGTTGGCCCTTGCACCTATGGCATTCTCATTCCGCACATAAATATTGTTGGCCTCCAGGCGGTACTTATGGTCGATAGAGTAGCGCTGCACAAAATTTTGCGTACCCAATATAAAGTTGAACGATGGGTTGATAGATAGGTAATCCTGATCGTCGAAAATACTCCAGCTGCTTTCCCAGTACTTAGAGTTGCTTACGGTAGCAAAAATATCATACGATTTACCGAAGAGGTAATCGCCGATTATGCTGGTTTTAAATGGCCCCCAATCGTAGGAGTTTTTGAAGTTGATATCGTTAGATGATGCAGATTTAATGATCTCCGACTCTTTATTAAAAATGAAACGCGTATAACTGATAGTACCGGTAAACTTTTTTGATAAACGGTAAAAATACCCGCCGCCAACATCAATCTCATCAACCGAGGCATTATAACCCAGCACCTTTAGCGCGGAGCCGTACACAAAAAAGCCCGACTGGTAGTTAATAACCATATCTGCCGCCACAAAAGGGTATTTGTATGGGCCGGTGCGGCCAAAAAACAAAGCATCGCTGCCATAATTTATCCCCGCCGAAAGCGAATTTTTCTTTACCGGCTTGGTAGTATCGGCTTCGGCCGGTTTTAGGGCAACCGTATCAGCATCGGCAGGCAGGCGCTTCTTCAGGGTATCAATAAGCACAGGCTTAGCCATTGCCGCGTTAAGGGTGCCGCAGCTCAATATAAAAACCAGTATGCCTAAATATTTCATTATTAAATTATGCCGTAAACTTAATATTAATTATTGTTTCTACGTGGTATCTCGGGTGGCCGCTCCATACCATCGGGCCGGCGCTGGCGTTTTGGCTTGGCCTTCGGCTTGCCGGTGGCAGGGTCTATCTCCTCCACTTTTTCGGGCTTGGGCTGTTTTTTTGCCTTGGCAACCTCCTTAATTTTCTTTTTTTCCTCCTCCTGCTGGCGCTGTTTGGCCTTGTTAGTGGTATCATGCTGTAACGACGGATACAACGGCGCAGGTATTACTGCACTATAAAAATTTTTATTGCTTGAAGGGGCGTTGCGGGCAGACAAAATGTGTGGCACTGCTATTATCAGGAGTACAATATACAAAAACCACTTTATCATTCCAGGTGAGAGCGTACAAATGCTTTATTAACCGTGCCCGTACACGCCCTTTAGACGTGGCACCGGCTCAGCTAATTTAGCTTGAGGGTAAAAATTTTACTTATAAAGGCTTGGCTGTATTAATTGGATAAATATATAAATAGCGGCATAAGCAACAAAGTGCCTATGCCATTAATTTAATATCTTTTGAAGTGTAAACGCGCGCATGGTCATCTATTATAATACAAGCCATTTGGTTAAGCTTGTTTATAAGGTAAAGGCCGGCGTTTATGCCCATAGCAATAATTGGGCTTGCCATAGCATCGGCAAGCTCGGCACCTGGGGTAATAATGCTCACGCTTTTTATTTTACTCACAGGGAAACCTGTTTCGGGGTTCACGGTGCCTGCCAGTTTACTATCGGCAATTGGCGCCAGTTTATCCGAATTGAACGAAGTTGCAATGGCCATGTTGCTTATCTCTACATCGGCAAAAGGCTGCGCCGCTTGCGATGGGTCGGCTGTACCAATTGTCCATGGGGTATTATCAGGCTGCAGGCCCCAGCTTAGCAAATCGCCGCCGGCGTTGATAACACCGCTGGCAATGCCTTGCATTTGCAATATATATTTTGCCCTATCGGCAGCATAACCGCGGCTAACAGCGCCAAGGCCAATGCGCATACCCTTGTTTTTTAAAAAAACGGTTTGCTTTGCAGCATCAAGCACAACGTTTTTATAGTTGGCTAAGTTTAATTTGCGTTTGGCAGCCTTGCTATCAGCTTCTGCCGGCTGGGTAGCAGGGTACGTAACATCAAAAGTACCGTAAGTAAGCTCAGATATTTGCAGCGCCCTGTCAACCAAACGGAATATCTCGGCATCAACACGCACCGGACGGATGCCGGCGTTGCGGTTAATCTCGTTCAGTTTGCTTTCGTCGGTAAAAGTGCTCAACAGTTTTTCTACACGGGCAATTTCGGCAACAGCATCGGCAAAGCATTCTTCGGCGCGGGCTTCGTTATCCCCTACCAGGCTCACCACAAAATTGCTTCCCATCAAACGCGCCTCGCGTACAAATACCTCTTTATTTTCTGTTAAATTTTTTACTGCCAGCATATCTTCAAGATGAATTACTGTTACCAAATGTTACAGTTTGCCAAAATATAAGGCAAAACGGCAACCTAACAATACGAAAGTAGTGGCTCATTATGAAATTGAGATGAAAAGCGCAACTATCAGTAACAGAATGCCATCCGCAACGCATTTTATATATAAATATTATAATATTTAAACTATATTGCTGCTCCCCAAACTAATTTAAACTACAACGAAGCGCATAGCTTCGGATTAGCCCCTATATGAAAAAAATTGCGGTAATATTTACCCTGCTATTGCTGTGCAAACAGCTGGCTGCCCAAACAGCTAACACCAATTCATTCGAGATAAATGCCATACATGGCCTAAGCTCCTTCACTGCCGAATTTTATAAAATGCCGGGGCACCTAAAAGGGCTGGAGGCCAGCTACCGCTTTAATATGGGGAATAATAAAGCCCCCTACATACGGCTGCTGAATATTGAAAATATTGATATAGTAGGCGGTTTCCGCAATTTTAACAGCGTAAGTATTATTGATAGTAATGATGTGGAAACAAAACCCATTGGCCAGGTTTACAGTGTGCTTGGGCGATTGGAAATACCCATTGTGAAATTTGGCAGAGGGCGTTTGGTTTTCGCGCCCGCAATCGGGCTTGCTTATGCCACAGGTACCTACTTTACAAACGGCAACCCGCTTATTGGCAGCCATATTAACTTAGCAAGCCAGGCCGGGCTTTTTATATCGGCACCGTTAAGCAATAGTGTTGGGCTAAAGGGTGGTATAGATATTTTCCATTACTCTAACGGCGCGGTAAAGGTACCCAACAATGGCATTAACTCGGTAGAAGTATCATTAGGGCTCATTCAAAACTTAAATACCCCCGGGCCGCAAACCAGTAGCAAGGCTTTTAGTACCTTTTACAAACATTCGTTTGAGTTTGGGTTTGATGTAGGGCGAAGAGGCGTACAGAAGGCCGAAGGCGGGCTTTATAAAACAGGCCTATCAGCGGCGTACAATTACAGGGTAGGTAATGCACTGAGTTTAAAGGCAGGCGCCGATGCGGTGTATTATTTTTCGCTTTACCACCCCGATGACGACCCTAAAACCAACCTCGAACCCAGTTACCAATACCATGGCTCCTCGTTTGATAGGTGGCGATATGGGCTAAGCGCAGGCTTTGATTTATGGCTTGGGCGATTGGCTATTATGGCCAACACCGGCTACTACCTGCATTACCGAAGCACCACGCCCATACATACGTATTGGATGCCGGGCATAAAATATTATATGCTGCCATGGATGGCTTTACAAGTGAAAAGCTACATACACGGCAGCGATTGCGACTACCTGGGCGGCGGGTTAATATTCCGCACGCATTAAGCGGCGGTGCCTTCTTTTAAGCGCTCGGCGTTCTCTGCAAATTGCAGGGCTTCCATAATTTCCTGTAAGTCGCCGTTCATTACGCCGGTAAGGTTGTATATAGTTAAGCCAATACGGTGCTCGGTTAAACGCCCTTGCGGATAGTTGTAGGTACGTACTTTAGCAGAGCGGTCGCCGGTGGCCACCATGGTTTTGCGTTTCTTAGATGTTTCCTCCAGGTGCTTCTGCAGCTCCATTTCGTACACACGCGAACGTAGTACCTGCAAAGCTTTATCATAGTTTTTCAACTGCGATTTCTGATCCTGGCATTGGGCAACAATACCTGTAGGAATGTGTGTTAAACGCACCGCCGAGTAGGTAGTGTTTACCGACTGGCCGCCCGGGCCCGAAGCACAGAACAGATCTTTACGGATATCGCTTACCTGCAAATCGATGTCGAACTCGTCAACCTCCGGCAATACCACTACCGATGCTGCAGAGGTATGCACACGGCCCTGGGTTTCGGTATCAGGAACGCGCTGTACGCGGTGCACACCGCTCTCGTATTTGAAGTTACCATAAGCATCTTCGGCGTTTATGTTAAAAACGATCTCTTTGTAACCGCCCGATGTACCCTCGGTGTAGTCCACCAGTTCGGTTCTCCAACCGCGTTTTTCGCAGTAGCGCATATACATGCGGTAAAGGTCGCCGGCAAACAGGGCAGCTTCGTCGCCGCCTGTACCGCCGCGTATCTCTACAATGGCATTCTTCGAGTCTTCAGGGTCTTTTGGTATCAGCATCACACGGATAGCTTCTTCCATTTCTTCCTGCTGAACGTATAACTCGTCCAATTCCATTTTGGCCATCTCGCGGAACTCCTCGTCCTTCTCGGTAGCCAAAATTTGTTTGTTGGTATCTATATTGCTCATAATGTTGCGGTACTTGTGGTACTCTTCAACAATTTTGGCAAGGTCTTTATATTCCTTATTCAACTGGGCAAAGCGCTTCATATCGCTCATGGCTTCTGGTGTGCTCAGCTCAGCTTCGACCGCCTTCCAGCGTTGAAATATCAATTCTAATTTCTCTAACATGGTATTGTGTTGAAAATCTCCTGCTTGCTGTTTGGTTATTTCAGCTTGCAAAAAACATGCAAAAATACGGAAAATAAGGGATTAATTTATTCAGGGGATTGTAAATAGATTATCGGGCTTTTTTCGGCGGCCATTTAACCGCAAAGGGCGCAGAGACTTGCGAACTGATTAGCAGAAAGAATACAAAGATTTTCGATCTCACGCAAAGGCGCCAAGACGCAAAGAAAAAAGTCACTAAAACCTCAATTGATCAGCTTGCAAGGCTTTGCGCCCCTTTGCGTTTCTTTTTTGTGTTCTTCGCGGTTAAATTACACTGCTCCATTCAGGAACACCGTCTTTAGCTTTCTCAAAGTACTTCAACTCCAGCTTAACTCCGTCAAATACCGCGTAACTGAAGTTGTATATCCAATCGCCAAGGTTTATGTAACGGGTATTGTTAATGAGGGGTTTATCCATAGGGCGGTGCCTGTGCCCGTATATCATGTAATCGTAGTGCCGGGTTTGCAAAACCTCCTTCGAATAAAGCTCTATCCATTCCTGCGGATGCAGTTTTTTTTCGCCTATACGTGCGTTAGTTACTTTGCTTTTATGCGACCATGCACCGGCAATACCAATACCAAAATTTGGATGCAGCCGGGCAAAGGCCCATTGGCATAATTTACTGCGGAATATCTTTTTCAGGAATTTATACTTTTTATCCCCAGGGCCCAAGCCATCGCCATGATGCAGGTAAAAACTTTTACCGTTGCGTTCAAAAGTAAATTCGTTGGGGATAATGGTGGCGTTCAGTTCGTTCTCAAAGTAATCAAACATCCACATATCGTGATTGCCTTTAAACATATACAGCTTTACGCCGGCATCGGTCAGCTGCGCCAGTTTACCCAAAAACCTGATGTAGCCTTTTGGTACTACGGTTTTGTATTCGAACCAAAAATCGAATACATCACCTACCAAAAAAAGCTCAGCAACATCGTCTTTGATCATGTCCAGCCAACGCACTACCTTATCTTCGCGTTCACGAGCCGAAGTTTGCGCGCCTATGCCTAAGTGCATATCAGAAGCGAAATAGATATTTTTTCCGGTTGGCATATATCGCCAAAAATACGACAATGATCTAATCCCTCAAAGCTGTTTTAATAGCTTCCATTGTTTACCGGCGGCATATATTCTATACGCTTGGCAAAGTATATATCCCAGGCGTGTTGCTGCTGCTTATTGGTGCTATGCCCGGTATCTTCGTCATAGTCAATATTCAGCTGCTTGTACTTGGCATCTATCCGGTTAAAAATAGCCATGGCCTCGTTTTGGTAGTTGGCGGTAAAGCGGGTGCGGTTTACGGTGCGCAGTACTTCCTGCTGCTCCAGGTAGGCTATGTTGTAATGCCCCTGCTCGTGGTTCAGGATAGAAGCAAGAGATTCTGCCGAGGTAACGCGAGCGCGGTCAAGCCACGACTTGTTACTGTTCATGCTCAGCGTTACATTAAAATGCAAAATGTATTCACCATCCCGGTGTGATGCCTGGAACCTGAAATCGATAGTGCAATTAGTATAAGCCACAACGCCGCGGTTGTTAAAGCGCGGGTAGCCCTGAAAATCGCCCGCCACTAACTGCCTGAAAGGCTGCGCAAAAAGTGGTGAAGAAGCAAGCAGCAACAACATCAATACCGTGCCTGCGCGTAAACATTTCAACATCATTAAAAGCCGTTAAAAGTAATTTTTACTTTCTGACTTTCTCCGACTGCAGAAGGTTTAATGCCATCATTTCTTTCATGGTATTTTCCATGCCGGCGGTTGAGCCATCCAGGAATATTACGTTACCATTAGAGTTTTCGGCGAAGTGCTTGATAGATTCTGTCCACATGGTGAACAGGATAACTGAAGTATCCATATTAGCGCCTTGCATCTCTTTGGCGGCCATGGTCATACCTTTGGCAACTTCTTCGCGGAACAATGCTATGCCCTGCCCACGCAGTTGTGCCGCCTGGCGCTCGGCCTCGGCAGATATTTTTATCGCATTACCATCGGCCTCGGCAGCTTTTGTTTTGGTGATGAGCAATGCCTGTCCCTCGTTCTCGGCTGCGGCTTTCAGGTTGTTTGATGCTACTACCTGGCTCATCGATTTCATGATCACATCGTCGAAGGTAATATCGTTCAATTGCAGATCTTGCAGGTGGTAGCCCCAGCCTTCCAGTATAGTATCCAACTGCTCTTTTACGTGCTCCACAATATCGCGGCGCAGTATCAGTACTTCGCTTTGGCGTTTGGTGGCCACAAATGCACGGATAGAGCCCTCTACGGTGCGAATAAGCGCCTGCATCAAATTGCGTTCGTCCACAAATTTAAAGGCGACGTTCTTGATGGTCTCTTCCTGCTGATCTAATACCGAATACAGCAGCATGGCTTTGAAATACACATTGGCCTGATCGAACGTTACAGCCTGGAACTCCAGCTCTACCGAGCGGTTCTGGATAGATATTTTGGAGTATATGTTTTCGATGAAGGGTATCTTAAAATTCAGCCCCGGCAATAATATGCGGCGGTATTTGCCAAAAATAGTGATCACCACAATAGTACCCTGCTTAACGGTTACAAACGAACCGAGGATAACCATTAACACCAAAAACAGCAATACGTAAACAATGATAGATGAAGCCATAGGTTTTATAATTTGAAATAAATATAGGCTTAATTATTTGAGGAACAAGATGAAATAATTAAACCCTCTTGAAGGTGAATATCTTTCTACTATAGAGTTTAGGCATGCTCTCAAACGCGATATAGGGTTAACATAACTTAACACTTTTTGACGTAAAATGTTTACAAAATATTGAAAATCAAATATTTAATCCCAAAGAATCAAAAGTTATAATTTACTGATATTACCAGCAAATTACTTGATGCGGTTTTAAGTACGCAATTGTAGAGACGTATAAAATATTTCACGCAAAGGCGCAGAGACGCAAAGAAAAAACTTGGCGGCTTTGCGCCTTTGCGTGCCCATAAAATTTCGCGCGAAGAGGGAATATTCTGTTAATTTAGGGGCAAGACATCTAAACCATGGAATGTAAACACGACCACCACACCGACGAAGCCCGCAATAACGTAACCGCTAATATTGAGCAACATGGCTGCCATATTGTTTTGGTACAAAGCGGTAATAGCGTACCCGACTTTGCTTACTCTATAGGTTTATACGAACGATTTAACCATCCGGAAATCATATGCTTCGATCTGAAGTCAGACTTGATGAGCTCGATGATCAACCATGCCTGCGATTTGATAGAACAAGGAGAGTTGCTAATTCCCGGAAAATTGTACGATGGCTTTTTAGAGGGCCACAATGTGCAATTGCTGCCGGTTGATAAGGCGTTTTATGCCGAGCATTTTGGATATGCCCGATGGTATTATGGCAACTATATAGATTTTCCGGCACTACAGATCGTTTACCCAGACTTGCAGGGTAATTTCCCATGGGAGGAGAACTTTAACCCCGAATGGAAATTTAGGCAGCCATTGCTCGACAGGAATATAGATTTCAAATTTTATGAAGAACGAAACGTTGGCGTTTTTACTACCATCCAGGTGCTGAATGGTGCGCCGATATTGAATGTTTACCATAATGAGGATGGTGCCTGGCAGTTCCACACTAACGACACCCTTGATATAGCTGATGCTAAACTTGTAGCGCTGGAAACTATTACAAAGCTCGACCCGAGTGTAAATAATGTTTTCGATTTAGAATACGGTTGGCAAGCATTCAGAAACAGCATTGAGGATGATTGGCAATATCAGTTAAATCCTGAAGAAGAGGAAGAAGAATCTACTCAAGACACCCCTGCGACAGAGAAACCGAAATCTATCCTTCAAAAACTGGGCAATTGGTTCAAGTAAAAATCTATTTCCGTAGAGGCGCGATACTTCGCGTCTCCCGCAGGACAGGCAACCATGCACGGTGGATTTGCATACCCGAGACGCGAAGTATCGCGTCTCTACAATTTAGAAAAAACCGGGGATTACTCCGCCACCCAGATAGCATCCACAAACCAGCTCTTGCTATCTAAAAACCGATGCAGCGGCTTAAACCCTGCCGATGCACCCATATCATCTACCTGCTGCAGGGTGAACTTTTGCGATATCTCCATATCGATGTATTCATCTTTGGCGAAGGTAATTTCGGCACCATTGATATTTACCTGTTGCTCTTTAAGACTGATAAGGAAGCTTCTGCAGGCACCGCTTTCCGGGTCGTAAGTTGGGTAATGGTCGAATTTGTTTACTTCGAAATTGCCGCCCAATTCGCGGTTGATGCGTTCGAGCAGGTTGAGGTTGAAGCGCTTGGTAATGCCCTCTTTGTCGTTATAAGCCGCTAAAACGGTGTGCGGGTTTTTCTTTAGGTCGGCACCTATCAGTACCATATCGCCGGGCGAGAGGTGGCGGCGCAGTTCGCGGCAAAACTCTGTAGCTTCATCCACAGGCATATTGCCAATGTTTGAGCCCAGGAACATCACCACCTTGCGTTTATCGGATAGTTTAGCTGCCTTGGTCAGCATTTTGAAATACTCTCCCTGTAAACCGGTAATTTTTATACCCGGCAAGGTAACTGGCAGCGTAATGCTGAGGTAGGATATTACGTTAGCCGAAATATCGATAGGCAGATAAGCGAAATCGGCGCTCTGCTCCATCAGGTAGCGCAGCAAGTGGCTCGATTTGGTGGCATCGCCCGCACCTAATTCTATCAGTTCAAAAGCATCGCCACCGGCAATAATGGCATCACCCAACTCTGCGGTTTTTTGGGTGAATATCTCCATCTCGCAATTGGTGGGGTAATACTCCTCACAAGCCATCAGGTCCTGAAAGAGTTTATCGCCATGCGCATCATAAAAATATTTCGAATCGAGATGCTTGGGTTCTGCGCTTAAGCCTGCAATTACATCTTTGTAAAATTGCGTGCAGGCTATGTCCGTAGGCATATCTGTTGTTTGTTGGCAGGTGGTGGTGTTTTCCATTTGGGGCAGGTGTTGATGTTTTTCTATTTGGCAAGGCGTATGCCGGTAAATTGCCAGCGCAGTTCGGGCT
This sequence comes from Mucilaginibacter pedocola, assembly GCF_002013915.1. GTDB lineage: Bacteria > Bacteroidota > Bacteroidia > Sphingobacteriales > Sphingobacteriaceae > Mucilaginibacter > Mucilaginibacter pedocola. The sequence continues at coordinate 54,187 of NZ_MBTF01000023.1, read as the reverse complement.
GGAAAAAATTGCGGTAGGTGATGCGGCTATGGTTTGGCGGCGTAGCTTCTGATGCGCCGCGCAATACTTTTTGCCCCACCATAAATTTGCCGTTGTATTCGCCAATGGCGCCGGGCGCTTTGGCAAAACCGGGGTATGGCAGGTAGCTGCTTTCGGTCCACTCCCAGCGGCTGCCCCAGTTAAATTGCGTGGCAGCAACTTCCCACTCAAACTCGGTGGGCAGGCGCATGCCCTTCCATGATGCATAGGCATAAGCCTCGTAATAGCTGATGTGGCAAAGCGCCTCGTGCAAATGCAGCGGCTCGAAACCATGGAAGGTGTAGTAATGCCATTCATCATCTATCAAGTGCCAGTACATAGGTGCGTCCACCTTGTTGGTGTTCACCCAATCCCAACCGGCGGCATGCCAGTGTCGGAAATCGTGATAACCTCCGGCTTCAATAAACTCTAAATACTCGGCATTGGTTACCAGCGCAGGGCTTATCTCAAAGGCGTTCAGGTAAACCTTGTGGCGGTTCAGTTCATTATCGAAAGAAAAGCCCTCACCGTTAAAGCCAACTTCATAAACGCCTTCGTTTATTTTCACCCAGGCGGAATCCTGCGGCTCCTCGAATTTAGGCTTCACATAATCGTGCGAGTAAGCCGGGAACAGCGGGTTGTTGCCGAGGATGTATTTAATATCGGTTAGTAAAAGTTCCTGGTGCTGTTCTTCGTGATTGAAGCCTAATACCAGCAGTTCCTTCACCTCATCGCTCATATCGCCCGAGGCAATAAAGTGCTGCATGGCATCATCCACATACTTGCGGTAAAGCTTTATATCCACCACCGTTGGGCGGCTAAGGTTACCCCTATCGGTACGAATAACGCGGTTGCCCACCGTTTCGTAATAGCTATTGAAAACATAGTTGTAGTTGGGATCAAATTCCTGGTAGCCCATAAAGTAGGGCTTCAGTATAAAAGTTTCGAAAAACCAGGTAGTGTGCCCAATGTGCCATTTAGGCGGACTAACATCCACCACGGGCTGCACCACGTAATCTTCGGTTTGCAGGGGGGCGCATATAGCTTCGGTGCGCGCGCGTACTTTTTTGTAACAGTCGGCTAAGTCCATTGGCATTATTTGCTATCCAAATAGCGTTTAAGGTCTGAAATTGTTTTGATGCGCAGTTCTTTTGCCTGCTTTTCGCGCATCATTAAAGCATAAGCATTGTTGAAACCTATCGGCTTCAGCCATTTTAATTGGTAGCGTTTTGTAAACTCCCGGGCAACATAATTGTAGGTGCTATCCTTACTTGCCTGTAGCTGTGTCACCGTTTTGGGCGATGCCTGCAAAATGGCTAACAGCCCTGTGCCGGTGTATTCGGGGTACAGGTCTATCTGGTCGTTAGTGAGGGCATCAAATACTATTTTGGTACCGCCCAGCCCGGTTTTGGTGGCTACGTTGTAATTGGTGTAGCCTTTTATCAGCATGGTATACATACTTGCCAAAATGTACTGTTCGCCAAATATTTTTGAGCCTATACGCACCACGCCGGCGTTGCCGCCTCTATCTGCCCGGTAAAGTTTTTTCGCTTCCAAAAAATCTTTCGCCACACGTTCGGGCGAGCGGTGAAGATAGTCGGTTTGATAATTTAACACCGTCATCACCGAATCATTTATCAGTCCCGAAAGCAGGTTCAGTGTTTTTTCCAACTCGGGGAATTTGCGCAGGGCATCTTCGCGAACCACTGGTGCGGCATAGTAGGGCGGGAATATCTTTTTATCGTCATCGAGCACTACCAAATCGTAAGCCTTCAGCCGACCATCGGTAGAGTAGCCGCTTATCACGTCCAGTTCTTTTTCCTGTGCGGCTTTGTACATTACTGCATCGCTGATAACGATAGTGTGTATCTTGAGCCCATATTTACTTTGCAGCCCCAGGTTACCATCCTGCCTGCCCATAAACTCCGGCGTAAAACCGGCGGTAAGCTTACTGCCATAAGCAGATGGAATAAAGTACATGCCCGATAGCAGCACCAGCAATACCGGCGCGATTTTTACCGCGCCCTTCACCTTTTTAAAATTCAGTTTTTGCAGCATTGAGAGTAGAAAATCGAACACAACGGCAAGCAAAGCTGCTGGAATTGCCCCCGCCAATATCATGTTTGTATTGTTAAGCGATATGCCCCCGAAAATGAACTCGCCCAAACCACCGGCAGCAATGTAGGATGCCAGCGTAGCCACGCCAACGTTGATAACCGTAGCCGTACGGATGCCCGCCAATATCACCGGCATAGCCAGCGGTAATTCCACCTTAAACAACACCTGCCATTTACTCATGCCCATGGCAAGGGCGGCTTCTTTCACACTGGCATCTACACCAATAATACCCGTGTAAGTATTGCGGATGATAGGCAGCAGCGCATAAAGCAGCAGCGCCACAATAGCCGGTTTGGCACCAATGCCCAGCAGAGGTATCATGAAACCCAGCAGGGCAATACTGGGGATGGTTTGCAAAACGCCGGCAATACCCAATACCAAGCCCGAAAAGTTTTTTCTTCGGGTGATATAAATGCCCAAAGGCAAGCCGATAAGCACAGCTATCAGCAGCGAAATAAAGGTAAGCCCCACGTGCTGCAAAGTTTGCACCGCCAGCTTGTCCGCCTGTTGTGCCATAAATTGCCAAAGCGTTTGTTGCTGCTCATTCATGCGCTTGTAGTTGTTTATAGTGTGAATAAGCTGCCATTAATTGCTCGAATGTGATGGTTTTGACTTTTTCTTCCGATGGATGCTGAATACTGATATGCTCCCCTTTTTCGAATTTAAATTGCTCCAGCACCGCCCAAAAGTCTGCCTCCGCCGATAGCGATGAAGTATTGGTTTTACGTCCCCCATCCGGCAAGTATTTCCATAAGTCAGTCACCTTGATTGCCCTAAACTCTAACTGCAAGCGTTGCTCGTTCAAAAAATCCCGCACTAATTTATTTTTAGGGTGAAACAGCAATTCGGCTGGCGTACCTATCTGCACAATTTTGCCTTTATCCATTAGCGCTATCCTATCCGCCAGTTCAAAGGCTTCCTGCACATCGTGCGTTACCAATATGATGGTTTTGCGCTTCAGCTCGTCCAAGGCTTTAAACTCGCCATGAATTTTTGCGCGGGTAACGTTATCCAGCGCGCCAAAGGGTTCGTCCATCAGTAACAGGGGTGGGTCGGCAACTAAGGCGCGGGCCAGGCCTATGCGTTGCTGCTGGCCACCGCTTAACTCATTGGGGTATGCGCTGAGGTATTTTTTATCCAGATGGAGCTTACCCAGTAGCTCGTTAATACGCTTATCGGTTTTGGTTTTATCCCAACCCAGCAATTGCGGCACAATGGCAATATTCTCGGCAACGGTATAATGCGGAAACAGCCCGTTGTTTTGCAGCACATAGCCAATACCGCGCCGCAGGGTTTCGGGCTTTTCGTCCATAACGTTTTTACCGTTAATGGCAATGCTGCCGCTATCGGGCTCTATCAGGCGGTTCAGCATCTTAAGCGTGGTGGTTTTGCCACAACCACTGGTGCCCAGTAAGGCCAGGGTTTCGCCTTCCGCCACTTCGAACGAAATACCGTCTACCGCTTTTGTTGCACCGAATGTTTTTACGAGGGCTTCAACTTTTATCATACCGGGCGCTTAGTCCAATTTCATAAAAAGGTTGTTTAACGATTCGGAATACGTGGGGTGCGCAAACACGCCGTAGCGTATTTTATCATAAGTAATGCCGCCCTCCATGGCCATTTGCAGTACCGACATAATTTCTCCGCCCTCTACGCCTATCACCGCCACGCCCAGTATCTTTTTGGTATCGGCATCTACCACGGCCTTCATAAATCCGCGCGTATCGCCGGTTTCCAATGCCCGCGCTACGTGGGCCATTGGCAGCTTAGCCACTTTATAGTTCAAGCCCTGCGCCTTGGCTTCTGCCTCGGTAATACCCACGCGGCCCAGTTCGGGGTCGGTAAACATACAATAGGGTACTACACGGTCTTTTATGCTGAGGTTTTGCTTTTCGATGAGGTTGCGGTAAACAATAGTATAGTCGTGGTACGAGATATGCGTAAAAGCCGGGCCGCCTTTAATATCGCCCAGGGCATAAATGCCGGGTACGTTGGTTTCCAGCCTATCGTTTACCTTAATGTAACCTTTATCATCCAATTCCACACCCGTTTTATCAAGTGCTAAGCGGGCGGTTTGCGGCTCGCGGCCTATGGCCACCAACACATGGCTGCACTTTATCTTCTTCTCGCCATCGGCAGTTTTTATGGTTGCGGTAATTTGGTTTTTGCCTTTGTTTTTAAGCTTGATGACTTTACTATCTGCCAATATTTTTATCTGCTCCTCTTCCAAGAGTTTAGCTATCTCCTCCGACACATCCTCATCCTCGTGAGACAAAATCCGCCCCGAACGCTCTACAATAGTTACCTTACTGCCAAAGCGCCTGAACATTTGCCCAAACTCCAAACCGATATAATTACCGCCGATAACCAGCAAGTGCTCGGGCAGCTTCTCCAGTTCCAGCATGGAGGTTGAGGTGAGGTAATCTACTTCATCCAGCCCTTCAATATCTTTGGGGATAACGGTTTTGCAGCCTGCGTTAATAAATATCTTATCCGCCGTAAACTGCCTTGCCTTGCCTGTTTTGGGGTTTACCGAAATGGTTTTCTTATCGATAAAAGTTGCTTCGCCGAAAATAAGGTCGAGGTTCGGGGTTTTCTCCATGGCCGCCTGGCTCCCGTTGCGCGATTTGAGTACGATGCCGTTGGCACGTTTCTTCACCTGCTTCAAATCCACCGTGTAGCCTTTTATGGTGATGCCCATATCGTTGCATTTGCCGGCCAAATAGGCTAACCGCGCACTGGCCACCATGGTTTTGGTAGGTGTGCAGCCATCGTTTACGCAGGTGCCGCCAATGTAACGTTTCTCTACCAGCAGGGTTTTAAGCCCGGCGGCGGCCAGTTTTTTGCAAAGCGGCGAACCCGCCTGGCCCGAGCCAATAACAATTGCATCGTAATGTTTCATATCAGTTGTGTTGAGCAACAAAGGCCTTGCTGCACGGGGCAAGTGCCCGGGCTGTACGGATGGCTTTCATGTTGGCAGGTTGAATGTGCATAAAGATACCGCAATGGCACCGCAATAATAAAGTACCCACAGCTTTTTTTGTTTGGCGGATGCATTATCATTTTCATTCAAAACGGTAGTCGTCAAGTACTTAAAAACCTTACAGAAACTTTTTTAAAATTTTATTTTTATTTTCTAAAACAAACTCTATCTTTGCAATCCCAAAACAAAGGAAATAAAGTTTAAAAAAAACAAAATTCCCAAGTTACAAAAGACGGCCCGTTCGTCTAGGGGTTAGGACAGGAGATTTTCATTCTTCAAACAGGGGTTCGATTCCCCTACGGGCTACTAAAAACAATGTCAAAAGACACTAAAAGGCTGCAAATCGTTGATTTACAGCCTTTTTTGTTTTAGTCAAGGTGCCATTTTATTCACCAAAACCCACCAAAAAAGTGAGGAGTGAGGAGAGTAATTTAAGGCATAGAAAACACTCACCAAATTTCGTTTAATTAACTGACATACAACATGTTCAGTAATTAAACATCTTGTTCAGCCGCAATTGCAAGTTTAATTTTGTTAACCACTAATTGCTTGTTATGAACACAAATTTCAATCTGCTTTTTTATTTAAAGAAGCCAAAAGTATGGAACAAGGGCCCTATTCCTATCTACATCCGCATCACTGTAAACGGCAAAAGATCAGAGCTTTCATCCGGAAGAAGCTGCGAAATAAACACATGGAATTCAGATGCCGGCAGGTGCCGGGGAAATAAGGAAGAAGCAAAAATGCTGAACACCTATTTGGATACTTTGCAGACAAAAGCCAGGCATGCTCACCAGATCTTACTCGACAGCGGGATGGAGGTAACGGCTGAGAACCTCAAAAACCAGTTATCCGGCAACGCCGAAAAGACAAGGTATTTAATGCAGATCTTCGATGAGCATAACAGAAGAATGAAATCTTTGATCGGGAATGGCTTTGAAGCCAATACCTTGAAAGGATACAATACTTCTGTAAAACATTTATCCGGCTTTCTAAAAGCTAATTATGGCAAGACAGATATTGACGTTAGAAGCTTAAACCATGCTTTTATTGTAGATTTTGAGTATTACTTAAAGTCAACTTGCAAATGCAGCGGCGTTTCTGCAGAAAAATACATCAAGCACCTGAAAAAAATGGCCAACCATTGCCTGGCGAACAACTGGCTGACAGTTAACCCTTTCGTTAATTTCAAATCTACGGCGAAAGCAAAAGAGCGGACATTTCTAACGGCGGATGAATTGCAGCGCATCACCGATAAGGAATTCGGGATCGAACGATTGGAACAGGTTCGGGATATTTTTGTGTTTTGTTGCTACACCGACCTGTTCTACGCCGATGTCCAAAAACTAAAAAGAAGCGAAATCGGAAAAGGCATAGATAATGAGCAATGGATATTTACGACCCGGCTTAAAACCGATACCAGTTCCCGTATTCCATTATTGCCCCAGGCGGCAAAGATCATCAAACGCTATAACGGCCATCCTCAATGTGAAATTAAGGACGTGGTGCTACCTGTTTTAAGCAATCAAAAGATGAATGCATACCTGAAAGAGATCGCAGACCTATGCGGTATCACCAAGCACTTCACCTTCCACCTCGCAAGGCATACGTTTGCAACTACGGTCACCCTATCTAATGGCGTGCCTATCGAAACAGTAAGCAAAATGCTTGGCCATACTATTCTAAAGACCACCCAGCATTACGCCAAGATACTGGACGTGAAGGTCAGCCAGGACATGAAAGCGCTGAGAAAAAAGCTTTCCACAAGTAAAAAAAGCAAAACACAAGCACCATCGATATGACACACCCATCACTGCTAAACGAAGAAAATATCTTCGACAAAATATATATTATCCGGAACATCAAAGTTATGCTGGATAAAGACCTTGCTGATATTTACGGTGTAAAACCCATCAGGTTACGCGAACAAGTTAAAAGGAATGCCACGAGATTCCCCGGGCATTTTATGTTTCAATTAACAGAAGAAGAAATAGAATTCATGGTATCGCAAAATGCGATACCTTCCAGGCAGCACCTTGGCGGCAGTGCCCCCTATGCCTTCAGTGAACACGGCATCCTGATGCTGGCGAACGTGATCAAAAGCGAACAGGCCATTTCAATGAGCATCAAGATCATCGAGGTGTTCATTAAAATACGAGAATTGATATTAAGCAATAAGGAACTATTACTCAAACTTGAACGCCTGGAGAACATTATGGCAGACCACGATGGCCAAATACAAAAACTATTCGGCCTGCTGAAACATCTGTTGGCAGAAAAAAGGGAACCAAGGGAACCTGTTGGATTTAAATTCCCGAAACCTGAGGAATAGGCTTATGCCACGCGACATCGGGTAACAAATATCACCGTCAAGGCTTCGTGATACGAGGCCTTTTTTGGCGGGGGGGCATTTTCCGGCTTGCCCTGACCAGTAGAGCGATGCCCTGCAAGTCGCGAAGGATCCGGCACTCTTCCGCTTTTGTGTCGCTCTTCTGCGAACCGCACGCTGACCGTACGTCCGTCGATCTCGGCCTGGTCGAGGGCAGCTATCGCCCGTTCTGCCCCCGCCGGATCAGCCATTGTAATAAAGCCATAGCCTTTACTTTCGCCCGTAACCCGGTTCGTAACGACCGTGACGGTGTCGACCGTGCCGTGTGCACTGAATAACTCTACCAGTTCGACTTCATCCATATCCCTCGGGATGCCGACTATGAACAGTTTTACCATACCACACAAATATAAGACAGGTTTTACTTATTGCACACAGTTATCCATTGCAATGCGTAAACAACCGAAAAGCAGCAAGCAGCAAGAATGTCAAGGCCGGGACTCCGCTGTTAAGCGCAGGCCCGCTTGTATAGCCTTGACGTTCTTGCTGCGGTGCTAATTTTGTAGAAGCAGTGCAATGGATAGTGTTAGACGGTTACTATAAAACTATGAACGCACGGACACCACAGGGATAAATTTATCCATATTGCACAGATATATAGGCAGTTGTACATTTGTATTTATGTATGTAAAAAAGACTACTCCATCCCTCAACTGCGGGCTTGACCTGGCCTGCGAAGTCCTGTACGGAAAATGGAAGTTCCGTATATTGTGGTTCATCCATCAAGGGAACATACGCTCAAGCGAACTTCAACGGAAAATGCCGGATGCAAGCAGCAGGGTGATCCATATTCAACTTAAGGAGTTGGAAGAGCATGAATTAGTGGCCAGGACGATCTACCCGGTCATGCCCCCGAAAGTGGAGTACACGCTAACAGATTTCGGAAGAACGCTGATCCCGGTGTTATCAATTGCCGGAAAATGGGCAGAAGAGCACCAGGAACAGTTGACCGAGGCCATTTTACGGGACCATATCGGTTCATCAAGCACATCATCTATATAAACAAATAATTGAACATGAGTTATTGCACAGCGATCACGAACATGGAGGCAGGGGACAGAAAGGACCTCCATAAAAAATATCATGATGGCCATTACGGTTATCCCATAACTAATGACAACGAGCTTTTTGGCCGCTTAATCATGGAGATCAACCAGGCCGGGCTGAGTTGGGAAACGATCTTAAAAAAAGAGGTTTCCTTCAGGAACGCTTATCATAATTTTGATGTCAGGCGAGTGGCAGCCTATGACGATGCGGACCGCGCGCGTCTTTTGGCTGCCCCCGGGATCATCCGCAACCGCCTGAAGGTAAATGCTGCTATCGAAAATGCCAAGGCCATCATGGGTATTCAGGCTGAATATGGCTCATTTTTAAAATGGCTCGAACATCATCATCCTAAGTCCAAAGAAGAATGGATCAAACTATTTAAAAAGGCCTTTCGTTTTACGGGCGGCGAGATCGTGAACGAATTCCTGATGAGTATAGGTTTTTTGCCGGGCGCGCATATAGATAATTGCCCAGTGTTTAATAAAGTCATGGAACACCACCCGATGTGGGCAAAGGATTAAGAGGCATCTTCTTTGCAAAAAAGAAAGCCTGCGAATGGCATCGCAGGCTTTAACAAAACGAAACAACATTAATATCCCATCAGGGTCAGCGGCCTACTACATTTTATACAGCGATATACTGATCCGCTTTACAGGCCTCGGCCAGGGTCTCCACTATAGCTTCCAACAAGCCCTCGATTGGATTGTCACTGGTATTGGTCAGGCAAAGAGCGCCATTGCTGCTGAGCGCGCCAACGGTCTGTTCCATGCCTTTTCCAGAACGCACGATCGGCCCGTACACCGCATTTAGTTTAAGTTTACCAAAGTCGGTACCATATTTCAACTTACCCAGGTTGGTCACCATGATCTCGTGATTGAACGCATTTTTCAGGATGTCGATCATTTGCTGAAGATCAGGACTGTTAAAGGTCAGGTCGCGGAAGAAGTTGATGTAATTTTTTACATGCTCTTCGGTATCCGTACCGGCAAGGCCTGCCTTGGCCAGGCGGGCGATCTCCCAAAAATCATATGCTTGCTCCCCCTCGAAGAATACCGGGTGGGTCGTAATATTCAGGCCATAGTTATCATCCAGTTTTAATGGGCCACGGGCACATATCGGTGAAATAAGCTCGATCTTTTTGTCAGACCATTCCTTACGCTTCGTTCTCACTGCCGTGAGAACCGCGGCACATATCGCTCCGTGAACGGTCGTGCCTTCTTCGCGGGCCTTTTCAATAAGCCTCTGTGTAATAGCCGGAACGACCCTGATGCTAGATACTTTCGGAGTGACCGCCTTGAAGTCATTAGCGAGTGACGCAATATGGGATGCATCTGTGATGATAATATCTTCCGGAAGGCCTAAGCTCTCATCGTTCGACAGTTGAGGCTTCATGGCCTGTAATTCTTTGCCGGCCAAAGCGTTCAGCAGATCACGGAACAAATAAGTAAGAGAAGTACCGTCGGCAACGATATGGCTGCTTGCCAGTATTAAAACTGTTATGGCCGGCTTTTGTATCAATACAGCCCTTAACAGTGGTGCTTCAGCGGTATTGAATCGGGTGGCCAGTTCTTTTTCGGCTTCTTCTTCCCATCTGTAATTATCATCAACGTTCAATACGCGTAAAGGGATCGTTATCCCGTTCACATGTTCGAGTACAGGCCTTGAAAATTGGTCAAGTACAACTTTCGCGAATAAGTTCGGATGGCGTTGCTGTAGTTTCACCAATGCCTGCTGCCACGCTTCAACGGTCTCCCGGCCTTCAATCTCTGCGGCAAGGGCGAAATCTTTAGAATCGATCTGGTCGAGCAGCCAAAAGGTCTTTTCGAACGCACCCAGGGTGCGGTTTTGCTGATTTGTCATTTTAATTATTTTTTGTTCGTTAATTGATACAGGGCCAGCAGGCTGATGGCCGGCCAGCACTTGACCGGGGATCTGTTCCCGCTGTAGCGCCCTGAATTTTTAATTAGCTGATCACATTTATAGTGCAAAGATGGCGGGCCGGGGTTCTGTAATCAATCACCGATGGCGGGAGGTGCATCACTCAAAGTGGGGAGAACTAATGGCCAGGCAGTTGATCTTGCCTGTTGTTTTATCAAAATTGACCGGTGGATAGCAGTACCAGCGTACACGCATAGTCAATAATTATTCCTTGTGTCACTGCAAGTTGCTGAAGTATTTGATTCTCTGCCCCCGGATTGAATATGATTCGCCTTGGCCCTGTTTCGAGAATATAATCATACAGTGGGGGTTGGTTCTCCGGACTGACATACAACGTAATGGTATCGATGTCCCGGTGTATTTTTCCTGGCCTTTCGATCGGCACGCCGGCCACAATGCCCGCCTTGAGCCCTACATTGACGATCGGATGGCCATGCGCCACCAATTTGTTGGCCACCAGGTAAGCATATCGCTCCGGATTGGCCGAAGCGCCCAGTATCAGTGTTTTTTTGATCTCCATTTTGAATGAATTATTGTTTATTTACAGGCGTTCAAACCAGTTTTTGATGGATCGCTTTGGCCACGACCTCCGTCAGGGAGGCCACATGCAACTTTTCGTAGATGTTCTTCATGTGGCTGCGTACGGTCTCATAACTGATACCCAGCTCATGGCCGATCATTTTATAACTCAAGCCGTTCACTATGGCCGTGAGGACTTCCTTTTCTCGTAGGGTCAGTTTATATTCGTCGTTAACGGGCTCTTTTTTAGCCTGATACCCCCGTTGTAGCAAATTCAGTACCCGGCGCGCGATCGAAGGGCTCATCGGCGAGCCGCCGCTTTGCAGTTCCTTGATCGCATCGGTCAGCGAACTCGTCAGTTGGTTTTTAAGGATATACCCTGAAGCCCCCGCGCAGATGGATTCAAAGACACGCTCGTCGTCCTCAAATACGGTTTGTATCAGGATCGGAATATGTGGGAACTCCTTCGATAACAATTTAACGGCAGCAATACCATCCGTTCCCGGCATCTCAATATCCATCAGCACAACATCCGGCCTTGAGGCCAGCACATTATGGACACAATTCCCTGCGTCACTGAAATTGCCGGCCACCTCGAAGGATGGGTCAGTATTCAGTAGTAAAATGATACTGTTCCGTATGTTCTTGTTATCATCAAAGATCGCTACTCGAATGCACATCGCTTTTTGAATTAATTTACCTTTTTTTTTAATCGCCCGCATGCTCAAATATGGAATGCCATGCTGATCATCGTTCCTTTACCAGACTCGCTGCTGATCTGCAATTCAGCACCCAATTCATTTGCCCGGGCTTTGATGTTATTCAACCCGTTGCCTTCCCGGATACCGCAGAATGGGGTAGCGCTTTGCAACGGATCGAACCCTGCACCGTCGTCATTGATGGCCATTTCCACCCGGGCCTTATTGGATCGGATATCTACGGCCAGCGTCCGGCAGCCGGAATGTTTAATAGCATTATTCAACGACTCCTTCAGGATCAGGTAGAAGTTTTTCCTTGCGGACATCTCCAGTACCAATTGCAAGACCCGGTCATCGCAATTGAAAGCGAACCGGATGCCCTTCGCTGCGCACAGCGGCCGCGCAAACGATTGGATCTTTTGTACCAAACTGCTCATATGGTCGTTCTTAGGGTTAATCGCCCAGACGATATCGGACATTTCGCTAATGGTATCCGTAGCCGTTTCGTTGATCGTATCCAGCAGCAGTTTAAGCCTGTCCTGTTTTTGCTGCTCCTGGTAAACTTTCGCTACTTTACTATAGATAGAAATACTACTGAGGGTAGACCCGATCTGATCATGAAGGTCCTGTGCGATCGTGTTCCTGATCGACTGGCGTTTAAGGAACTCCTGCATCCTGTAGCGGTATAACAAGTATGCAACCGCGCTGAGAATGATCAGTAATAGCGTATAGAACCACCATTGGAAATAGATAGGAGGACTGACCCGGATCACGAGCGACTTGAATTTACTGATACTGTTGCCCTCCCAATTGGCCGCCCGAACCTTAAAGACATATCGCCCCCCGCGCAGGTTCGAATAGCTGGCAAAACCATGCTGGCCTGCATCGGCCCAACCCTGGTCAAACCCCTCCAGCATATATTGGTATTTAACGTGGTTGCTACTGTATTCGGGCGCGGAGAACTCGATCGAAAAATAGTTCTGGGCATGATTCAGCCTGATCTCGCGGTTACCAAGCAAATGGCTGTAGGAGGTATTAAATATCCGGAGATCAGTAAAATAAACCTCGGGCTGGCTGCTGATCTTTGCGACCTCGGCAGGATCGAACGTAATATAATAATTAGTCCCGCCGGCATAAAGCCGCCCCGCCCCATCCTTGTAGATGTACCCTTTAACACCGGCACCTGACTTCAGATCCGGAAGGTCATAACAACTGTAGGTTTTACTGGAGGGGGCGTAACCATGCAAATGTCCATTAGAGATCATCCATAAATAGCCCTGCCGGTCTGCCTCCAGCCCCTCCGTCAGGTTGCTCGAACCCGCAATATGCTCGAATTTTTGACTGCGGATATCAAAATAATGCAGGCCTCCTCCGTAGGTGCTGATCCAAAAATTACCATGCCTATCCTCGTTCAGATCAAAAACATCATTATTGCTGATCGAGGCCATATCGTTCAGATCGTTGGTGTAATAGCGGATCGAAGACACAGGCCGTTCCCAGGAGCCTAATCCAAGGCGATCGGTCGCCAGCCAGATATTCCCCTTTTTATCTTTGTACAGTTTTTTGATCAGGTTACCCATAACATCTAATCTTTTGGCCCCGGATCCGGGTTTGGCAACCCATTTTTGATCGGCCAGATCGTAATAGGCCATATGATGGCTATAGGAAGATACCAACAGGACAGGGTGCTGGCCGATCGTATCGCGGACGACCGAGACGATCCTTGAACCCATTAGCTTTTTCATCACGTGATCTGAAGACGTATTCGGCAGCAGGGTGGCTTTATTCGTCAGCTTGTCATATCTGAATAGTGCATAATCCGTACCGAGGTAAAAGGTGCCGTCCACGTCTAAAAAGAACTTGGTAACCGCCAGTGCCTGCTGACGATAACGGGCCTTCCGGTATTCGAACCCCTTCTTTCCTGCCCGTTTGATATAGATGCCGTTACTCGTACCGATCCATAGATCGCCCGCATTGTCCAGGTGGAAATCGTTAATAACGATATCGTTACCTTTCGACGGAAGGAATATTTTTTTGAATGGTGTATATACCGGGTCATAGACATTGATCCCGTTGTCCGTCCCGATCCAGATAATACCCTGCCGGTCGGTATATATCACATTGACTTTGTTATCGGCTATCGATCCACTTTCGTTACGGTGCCCGTACTCACGCCTTGACCCGTTCTTAGGATCCAACACCACAACACCTGCGTTGGCCCCGGCCATCCAGATATGCCCTGATCTGTCTTCTATAAACGGCACGATCTTACCATACGGAACATCGTCATCTTGCCTTCCTGTAATGTGCGGCGCTGAACTGTCGTAGCGGCGCTGATAGTTGACCAGAAAACTATCCCTTATGCGGTTATCATGGCCTGTAAAGTCAGATGGCAGCGGTTTCTCCGGGCCCGGCAGGTACAGGTCGCTGTGACGGGGGTAAGCTTTTACGATGAGGGTACGGGTATTGATCTTTATCAAGCCTCCGCCTGCCTGGCCGGCCCAAATGGTATCATTCCCGACCACACTCAGTGTTAATATATTTCTGGGGCTTTTACTATAAGCAATGTCAAATGTACCGCGCGCTTTATTGAACCGCACGATGTAATTATTGCCGGTGGCCAGCCACAGGTGGCCGTTCCCGTCATCGGCGATCTTGGTTATCCTGTTATCGGGAATACTGTTAACTGCCTTCGGGTCGTGCTTATATTGCCTGAACTGGCCAGAAGCCCGGGACCGGTAGTCGTAGCGCGTTAACCCGCCATCGGCCGTTGCGATCCAGATCACCCCCATATCGTCTTCGTGCAGATCGGTGATAATATTCCCCGATAAGCCCTGTGGCAGTCCCTGCTGACTTTTGAAGACCTTGAAGGACCTTCCGTCATACCTGTTGAGCCCATCTTCCGTCCCGAACCATAAAAAACCACGCTTGTCCTGCATGATAGCATTTACCTTGGCATGCGACAGTCCTTGTTCAGGCCCGACGGTTCTAAAAAAACGGTCCTTATTTTGCCCCTGCACCCGGCTTACACTGCATAAAATACAACACAGTATCAGCAATGTGAACAGCGCAAAAATGTTAACAGGTTCGCTAAAAATAGGATACTTCATTGTCTGGAACTTTTGTGGGGCTTTGTATAAAATAATCGGCTTTCTTTTATTTCCTTTGGCAGTATGCTGCCTGGCCAAAGCGGATGCTGATGAATTAAGCTGTTTCGGCAAAGCCCTTCAATATTAAAAGGCAAAACTATCCCTAAAACTGGCGAAGGCATATCCCCGATATCGGGGGTATAGCTACCGGCCGGCGTGAGTAGCTCATATGGTACCCTAACTTTCTAGGCTGTGGAGGATCATTCCAAGCATGGCCAAAGCCATACCACCCAGCGCATAAAGATCAGGGAGCGGGCTGCCCAATAGGATCACCTCGCCGGCAAGGGCAAAAAGCACCTCTGCTGATTGAGTGGCCTCGACCGCGGCAAGCCCTTTTTCATCCGCACTTACCTTATCGGTCGCGGAGAAGAACAGGGCCGTTGCCAGAACCCCCGAAAAAATGGCGACCACCAGGGTCTGCGCATATTGGCCGGGTGAAGGCCCGGCCTTGGATAACACGATCTCGCCGGTCGTCAGTATTAGCCAAAACGGCAGGCTGCATAAAACCATACCGAGAATACGCTGATACACATCTAATCTGCCATTGGTTACTTGCATCATCTTCCTGTTACCGAGCGGATAAGCGAATGCTGCAACGAGCACGGGCACAGCACCTTTGATCACCTTTTCGGGAGGTAACGATATGGCTTCCCGGGCCTGCATAACTACGATGCCGAGAAGAATAATACCTGAATACAATAGCGCCGAATGATGGCCGGTACGGACATTCGTTCCTTTCCGGTTAATGAAAGGTGCGACCAGCAAACCGGCAATGATGGTGAACTGCCAGGTTCCCGCGATCAGCCAGGAGGGCGTATAAGCAGCTGCAAAGGTCAGTGGCGCATAGAACAACCCGAAACCAACGGTACTCCAGAGCAGCCATTGAAGCGGCCTTGCGGCGATCTCCCTAAATAATGGTGTTACCCCCTTTTTTAGGCCTACGATCAGGAAGAAAAAAGGCAGCATCCAGTAGAACCTAAGCACCGAACTCCAGACCCAGCTACCCCCGCTGACGGACATCAATCTGTTTACAATGAACGTGATGGAGAATAGCAATGCTGAAGCAAGCCCCATTAGGATCGCTTGTTTACTTTTTAAATTCATATTGATCAACGATTTGGGCCCAGATGTTGCCTCCGCCATAGCCTGCCGGCCCTGATCTGGAGTTGCTCTAAAAATGCGAGCAGCATATCTTCTGTATCGGGTTCATCCAGCTGAAGTTCTTTTTCGATCAGCGTGAGCAGGTAAACGACAGGTTTGACATGCGGTAAGGGTAAGGCCACCAGCATAATATCGGGTGGGTTACTAAATAACTCCCCCTCAAGACAGTTCATTTGCACGCCATACAAGGCATCGTTAAAAAACAGCAGGTAGCCAGGGGCCACAGGTAATTCCGCGACGTGAAAGAATTGGCCGGGCCTGATAAAGGCCAACGTCGGCACGCCTATCGTAAAACGCCTGAGATCTATCGTGATGATGCTGCCTTCCGACAGGTAAGCGACCTTGATAAATGGCATGATCGCTTCTGATAAGATGAGATGCAGGTTAGATTCACTGAGCTGCAACATCCCTATCTTTCTTCCAGCACTCTCAAAAATGTGTTGTCTCATGATCATCGGGTTGGCCGGGCTTAAACTACTCGGCATACTGCTGCCGCATCAGTTGATGGTAACGGACAGGCCGTTTCAGCCTGTCCGTCGATTTTTTATGACCTGGCGAATTTTTCCAGTTCGGTATTGAATTTGTCCATTTCTTCCAGGAACAATGCGTGTCCGCTTTTTTCAAACTTCACGATGTAGGAGTTCTTGATCCCTTTGTGCAGTTCCTCTGCAAATTTGAAGTCACACAGTTTATCCTGAGTGCCGTGAAATATGGCCACTGGTATTTTTATCTTGGCTAGTGACGGGCGCAGGTCTAAGTCGCGAAGTGCAATAATTGCTTGTGCAGTGGCGTAGGGAGATGCATCGGCACTAATGCTGGCCAACCAGTTTGCTGCCGGTGCTGAAAGGCTGGTCTCGGTGGCACCAAAACCTTTACCAAAGCCTTCAATTAGTTGCTGACGATCGGTCTCTATGGTTTTGATGAGGCCCTTAGCTCCTTCATCGCTGATGCCGTAAGGTGAACCCGGGCGCTGTTTCCATGATGGTGCGGCTGCCCCAAATAGCGCCAATTTGCTAATATGCGCGCTATTGTATTTGGTAACATAATGCGTTACCACCGCGCCGCCAAGTGAAAAGCCACCAAGTACCGCTTTTTCTATTTTGAGTTTCTCCAGTACTACTTTGATGTCGTCGGAGAACACATCAAAGTTATATTTACCGTAAGGGCTGTCTGACTTACCAAAACCTCTTAGGGAGATACCAATCACCCGGAAACCTTTTTTGACCAGGTATTGATATTGATATTCGTACATGGCGTCGTTCAGTGGCCACCCATGGATCAGCACCACCGGCTGGCCCTCGCCAAGATCGGTCACATGTAGTTTAACATTCTTTTCTACTTCGATATATTCTGAACGGCCGGCGGAAGCAGGCGCTCTTTTAACCTGCGCGATGGCTGACTGGCCAAAAGCCAGGGCCGCTAAAAGACTGATGGTTGTGATGAATGTTTTCATTGTTTTTCTTTTTGATCTATTATCTATTTGTATTGCTGTTGTTTAACACTACAAAGGTGCGAACCACCCCACACTCCTGGAATGCACATATCGCTGAGTGTCTTGCAGATTTTTCCCGGCGCTTATCAAAAGGATGCCGCAGACAAGTGGGCATATCCCCTTTATCGGTTATTTCAGGCCATTGATGATCCCCCTACTTTTGCGTTTTAAAATCACCGATATGGAATATTCAAGAGCTTATACCGTAAAAGACGAACACATCGATATACAGGGAATTATGGATGGCTTGTATTATCCCTTTTATATGGAATGGTGCCGGCATGCGTTTATCAAGGAAGTGCTGGGCTTCGACTTTGAGGAGCAGGCCAGGAAGGGCATTTACATGGTTTTGTCCGGCTACAGCCTGGATTTTGTAAGGCCGCTCAAAAAGGGTGACGAATTTACGGCCACCTGCTCGGTACACAAAGACAGGAACGGCTTACCGAAACTGCATTTCAAACAAAGTATATTGTTGAACAAGAAGATCATGGCGAAAGGGGTGTTTACAGGCACCTGCATACCCGCCACAGGTGGCCGGCCATACTTACCGGACACTGTTATTACCCGGCTGAGTGATTTTCCGGAGATGGCGGGATAGGGATAAGCACCATCAAGAAAAAAGCCGAAAAACCTGGTCTTTGAAGACGGTTCTCCGGCGCTATAATTAAAAATGTTTACACGCATCAACCGGCCTTACGGTAAAAGCGGTCCAGTTGGACGAAACGGCGTTCCACTGCCGGTGAAGAGATGGGTTCGAAGCGAAATACCTCGTTTCCGTTCTTCTTTACGATGGCCTGAAAAGGCTGGCCGTGCATTTTTGTTAAATGATAGATTGTCAGCAACTCCGCAAGGTCTTCATGCCAGCTCGCTGATCCATATAAGGAGACGAAAGGTGTCTGGGAAAGGGCTTTATAGACCTGTTCCGCTTCGGACAAAGCGAACCGTCGCCCTCCAGGCCTGAAAATACTTTTAGCGGCCAGTGAATCCGGGAATGGCCAGATATGTGTACCGATATCGCTCCAGATATTTTTAGAAAAGCCTGCCCTGAACGGGTTGGGCACCGGGCGGCCTGCAATGGTATCGGTGTTGAGTAGGCCAAGAGCCCCGTCGACGACGTGCGTGCCTTCATGGAGTAATACATAAGTCAACGCGCTCATCAGGCCGGCCTGAATAGATACCGACATGGCCGAGTCGCCCTTGGTGTAACAATTTCTTTCTTTTTCAGTCACCCACTCCGATATGGTCTGATGCAGTATGCCTGCACGGAACGCGATGTGAAAAAGCTTTGTTTCTTTCTCTTTAGTGACCGGTGCGGTGATCGCGGTGTTAGGCATATTATCCACAAAACTGATACTTTTCAGGTGTTGTTTCAATACACGCTGGTGTAAAGGGGGAAGCACCGCTATCGCCTCCGACAGGATACGTGATTCATCTTTCGTCACCTGATGCTCAGTTGGGGACATCCCGGCATTCCGGAAAATATCCATGACATAAGCAGGTGTGGTTGTTAGCCGCGATACCAGGGAACTTTTAGGGTCCAGTCCATATTTTTTTTGGATAGCTGCCAGGCCGGCTTTTGGCCGGGCCGGTTTCGCGGTTTGTGCCATACTGCTGCGACCTGCGGCGAACAGTATAACGATCATCATATATATTAAGAATCTACCCGAAAACTTCATTTGTTTAAATTTTATAAATACAAAAGTGGTTACATAATAGCGCTGGTTAGCTGTATACGGTTCATGCTACCGATAAAATACTTGCTTTTCCCGTATCAGCTCGCGCCAGGAATTTTGTTTTAAATCCGGAAGGCGACTCGCCTGTTTTGATCAGGAACAACCGGCTAAAATAAGCGGGGTCATCATAGCCCAGTTCGTAAGCGATCTCCTTAGCTGACATCGCGGTATGGACCAGCAACCTTTTTGCCTCCAGCATGATGCGGCCTTTTATCACCTCGTTAGGAGCCGGCAAATTCATTCTTTTAAATTTGTGGGTCAGTGTTTTCGGCGCGATCAGCATGAGGCCGGCGTAATCCGCCACCGTATGTTTTTGTTTGTAGTGGGTATTCACCAGGCGGGTAAATTGCCTGAAATCATCCGCGCCGTTCATCTCGTCCGCCAAAACACCGCCGAGGTGCTGCTGTTTCCAGAAACGGGCCGCCTTGATCATTAACTGTTTCAGGTAAGCCCTCAACATTTCCTCCTGCGCGGTGTCCTCCGAATCTAATTCGTTTTCGATCTCCGTAATAAGGTGATCGATGAAAGCGACCTCCTGTTCAGGAACGTGGGTAATAGGCATACTATTGATATTATTGAATAGCAGGCCATCACAGGCTACTTCCTCATCGCGAAGCTGAAGGCAGTAAAAATCACGGTTATAATAGATAAGGTAACCGGGGTTTTTAAAAACGCTTGATACGGTCAATATTTGGTTGGGACTTATAAAGAATAGTGCCGGCCCTTGCGCCTGATGTACGGCGAAGTCCACTTGTACATGCCCACCTTCGGGTAGGTATATGACCTTGATATATGGTTTATACCGGTCCGAATTGATCTGGTCCAGGTTGTTGCTGTCAATAAGCACTGAACCAATGGTTTTAAGACTGTTGGCAAAAATGTTATTTTTCATCCTGAATGGTCATTAAGGTGGTTTACGGGTTTGCTACTGTTCAAAAAAGAGAACCGCCTTCTATGAACCGGCGGTTCTCTCTCAAACTGTTTCAATGCTTTAAGGCGCTGTTTAGCCGGTCACGTTAAAGGAGTCTATCAAGCCGTCTTTAAAACCTAAATGGAACTGGAGAACGATCGGACTTCCCGGAAATGTACCGGATACATTAGCCGTCAATGTTCCGTTAGATGCCGACTCTTCGTATTGAAGTGGTTCCATAAAAGATTCATATTTCGCATTGGCATCTTCGATCCATTCGAGGATCTCTTGTTTGCCGTTATGGGTTTTGCCCTCGTCATGAACGATGGCGTCCTCGGTGAACAACTCCACGTAAGCCTTGCTGTCCTGGGTGTTCAGCGTCTCTACGAAACGCGCTACTAATTGTGGTAATTCCATGGTTTCTATTTATTTGTTTTTAAATGGTTGGTACGGTACCGCCGTCAATAACGTAATTGGCTCCTGTTAAGTAATTGGCTCTTGGTGAAACCAGAAAACCGACCAGTTCGGCTACTTCTTCCGGATGGGCAGGCCTGCCGTAAGGTATACCCCCCAAAGCATCCATGACGCTTTGCTGAGCTTCTTCTACAGTACTATTTGCATTTCTTGCGAGTTCGCCCAAAAAGGCGATCGATGCTGATGTATTTATCCATCCCGGGGAAACAGCCAGCACGCGGACACCTTTTGGCGTGACTTCTTTCGATAAACTTTTACTGTAATTGATCAATCCTGCTTTTGCGGCCGCATAAGGCAGGGTAGAATCATACAGCGGCAATATGCCCTGTATGGAAGCGATGTGAATAATAACACCACTTTTCCGCTCGACCATTTGCGGTAAAAACCCCCTGTCAAGCCTGACAGGAGCCAGTAAATTAGCTTGAATGGTGGATATCCAATCCTCATCATTCAATGCTGAAAAACCACCGGCGGGTGTGGATGAACCGCCAAGGTTGTTTACCAGGATATCCAGCCTGCCATGGGTTGACAGCACTTCGCTGATCACTTTCTGCGCATCTTCCGCCTTGCTCAGATCTGCAGAAATAAACTGCAGGCCACCGTTTTCTTCTTCCGGTGCATTCCTCGCAGTTATAATTACTGTTGCTCCGGCTTGCAACAGCCTTTCAGCGATCGCCTTTCCGGCTCCTTTTGTACCACCTGTTACCAAGGCGATCTTGCCTGATAATTCATTGCTGTAATTGATTTGTTGCGTCATGATTATTATTGTTTTTTGGGCCAAATCTCAACAGTACGCGGGCATCAAACAATTACGGGGTTACGAATCAGATAGTGATAAATTTATCCGTATTGTTCAGTTATCGAGCCTGTTGTATATTTGTATTTATGTATGAAAAAAAGACTATTCCCTCTTAAAATTGCGGGCTTGACCTGGTCGGTGAGGTCCTCTATGGCAAATGGAAGATCCGTATACTGTGGTTCATTAACGAAGGCAACCTGCGGCCAAGCGAACTTCAGCGAAAGATCCCGGATGTTACCAGGCGGGTGCTGAATGTGCAGCTGAAAGAATTGGAGGACCATGAATTAGTCACCAAAAAGATCTTTCCGGTTATGCCGCCCAGAGTGGAATACACCCTTACCGATTTTGGCAAAACACTGATCCCGCTGATCAGTTCCATCGGACTTTGGGGGGATGAACACCAGGACCGGTTGCGCAGGGTCATTTTAAGGCGAACCGCACTATCTTCAGTTGAAACTTCCGACGCTCACCCGGAAGGCGCAAGGATCCGTTCCTTAGCCTGATGGCCTGCTATAACGCTAGGGCGGGCCTACATAGTCCTGGTAATGCTCCGGTAGGCACATGCAGTAGCCGAAGAAAAATATAAGTTCATCATGGTAAGTGAACCGCCATTTATCCGGGCCGTGGTTCTCACCGTACTGGGCCGGTGCTTCGGCCCCGTGCAGGCCAACTGATTTGGTACTTGTCAAAACACCGTTGGTTATCCCGCGGGCTTTGGTAACGTTGTGCGCGTCCGGTAAGCCATGCCGTTCCAATGAAAGCGAGCCCAATTCCATGGTAACGAGCGGAGTCTGTTTACGCGCTCGACGAAGCACCTTTGATAGATCTACGATCAGCATATTCGCTAACATGATGAGGCTATTGGTCAGCGCGATACCGACGATCATGTAGGATAGCGTCAGGGTATTGACCGTCGGATATGTCTTTTTCGGACTTTAGCGAGGGATCAAAACCGTAGGTAAGGCCTGATACGACAACTAATAGGACGATCAGCAATTGCAGGTTCAGAACGGCCTCGATGGCTAATATCAATAATGGCGCCCTCAGAAACGCCAGGTTCCTCTTGATGAAAATATGGGCCAGGATACTTAAAAAAGCTATTTTGTTAGCGAAAGCTAGGCTGGCCAAAAGCTGTAAATAAAGATCATGCTGCAGTGCAGGGATACCGGCCAACAGGCCTAACGGGACCGGGAAGATACGTAGCCAGGTGAACGATGCCGCCACCATCAAAGCCCAGTTGATGATGTACCCGTTTACAGATGTTTGTTGCCTATCCATGATATTTGCTTTTGATTACATCACAAATCTCGGATATCTCATTACGCAGAAACATAGCCGGACAACGCCTAAATATGTTCGGAACGTCCCACTAAAAAACACCAATGGCGGGGCTCATTTGGTAAATTATCACTATCTTATTAACTTTAAGCTGTAACGCTGATGGTCAAACACTTACGATAGCGCCTTTCGGTAGCATGAAAAAGAAAAAACAGACGATAGAAAATTTAACGATAGACCTCTTGCGGTCGAGGCTGGACCTCGATACCACCTGTAATGGTTTATACGTGTTTGATACGGATGCGCAAGAGATGGATACGTCCGGCATATCGCCATATCGTTCTGACCATAATTCCGTGCACCTAATCACCGGGGGACAGGTTAATGTCAAAGTCAACCTATTGGAGTACACTTTGAAAAAAAACGACCTGGTATTATTCACAGCCAATATGGTGAGGCATTTTGGCACGGTAACGCCGGATTGCACCTCCATCAATCTGCTGTTCTCTAATGACTACCTTTTAAGTTCGGCCCTTCCTTCAAAGACCGCGGAGGCGTTCGACTACTTGTCCGGCATTATTGACCCGGTGGTGTCGCTGCGCGACGATCAGTCCGACCTGGTCGTGACGCAGCTTAACGCGCTCGGAACAAGGCTCAGGCATGCCCGTGCGAATACGTTTTATAGCGAAGATATTTTGCGGCACCTTTTTTCCGCACTCATTTTCGAGGTCGGCGCCTTATATCAGCGGTTCGAGAAACCTTATGTGGTGTCCGGGCACCGAAAGGAGTATGTGGTGCACCAGTTCCTTAAACTCGTCACCAAAAAATTTAAAGAAGAAAAAAGCGTTCAGGCGTATGCCGATATGCTGAATATCACGCCCAAATACCTGACCACCGCCACGCGGGAACTGACCGGAAGGACCGCAGGTGAACTCATCGACGAAATGCTCGTTGTAGAAGCAAAAGTGCTCTTGAACGAATCGGGCATGCCGATCGCTCACATCGCGGAAGCCTTAAACTTCAGCGACCAGTTCGTGTTCAGCAAGTTCTTTAAGAAGCATTGCGGCCAAAATCCAAGTACTTACCGCCGCTCGGCCTGACGGTATGACCTGGTCAAAGATCGACTTTCAGACGAAGCCCTCCCTGCACAAGGTTCAGGTTTTGATCTGAATAGCGGCTTAACGGCACTTTAACGAATGGCTCAATAGAGACCGCGTATTTTTTCGCCACTTGCTGCCGCCAGCCAATTGCAAAATTATAGAGCCCGAATACACCGGAGCGCCGCCTGAGTTGTTCTTCCGGTACACTTTCTGTAGAAAATTCATTTACAGTCACCGTTTCCGACCGCATATTCCCGTCAGGATCTACATAGGTGTTAACCGTGGTCTTTTGTTCGGTATAATCAAGATGCTGTCGCTGGCCAGTAACTGCGTAGGCTGATATGCCCGCATGCGCATACAGCCTGCTACTGGCTTTAATCTCCAGGCCAAACGGGATCTCAATTCCCTGCAAACTCGCCTGGGAACCGGTCAGCACTTTACCGGTGCTGGTGCTAAGATCCGGATGACGGTCCCTGAACCCGCCGCCAAGCTGATTAAAATGCACACCGGCGGAGATCGAAAGGCGGCCAGTGGCTTTGTAAGCTATGTCCAGGCCTAAACCGATATCGGCCTTCAAACGATTGTCCATCGCTTGCCCGAATGCGAAAGCTAACCGCCATTTTCCGGAAGCCCGTTCACGGACGCCCGTACGGACCTCTTGCTTTTCGCCCGGCGGTATTTTTTCCTCGTGGCCACTTTCCGTGAAAGGGCCGGCCACTTGAAGGGCCATCGGGCCCGGGTTCTCCATTGCGGCAAGTAGCGGGCGCATGCTATTTAGGCTATCCGTGAGGCGGCCCGGCGTTTCTTCGGTTAAAGCCCCCCCTTCCGCTACCGTTGGTCTGGCTTTTTTAATGATGCGGGATACCGCTACAGCCCTGGCAGGCGGGCTGTGCTGCTGCTCAGCAATAGGTGTAACGGGCCGGATCCTGTTGGCTTGTGCCTGTGGATGATTTTGTATTACCACTCCATCCTGGTGTACCCACGGCACGATGATACGGAGTATACACAATAATATAGCAGCGGCCCCGGCTAAACGCGTCCAAAATACCACACGCCGGCGACGGCCCTGTTGCCGGTTGAACCGCTCCCAAGCGCCATCACGATACCCCACTTCAAATTCAGTTAGTTGCGTTCTGATGTGATCGATCAGTTCCTCTTTCATGTTCGTTCACGATGATTATATTCCTGATATATACTACGAAGCCTTTCCTTGGCACGGGAAAGGTAGACACGGCTATGCTTAACCGGGATATTAAGATGAGCGGCGATCTCTTCATGTTTGAATCCTTCGATCTCGAACATGTTGAAGATGACCTTTTGAAGTTCAGGCAGCTGATCGAGCATCCGTAAGATCTCTTCTGCATTCATCTTTTCCATGACCGTGGCCTGGACGCCGGTGATATGCAGATCGCTGATCTCCTCACTTTGGAATCGGTTCTTGTCGATACGAAGAAAATCGATAACGGTCCGCGAAGCGATCCGCGCGATCCAGCCACGGAATAATTTCGGCAGCTCGTCTGACGGGCCGGTATAATTGAAAGAATGTAAATGCCTGAAGATCTTAATAAAGCTATCGTTCACCAGTTCTTCATTCGCCTCGTTATCCTTATGGTACCTGATGACCACGCCCATCACATAGCCATAAAAAGAGCGGTACAGCCATTCCCGGCAATGCTCGTCACCTACTAGGCACCCGGCAAGGATGTCCTCCAGCTTCCTGATCGGCCTGACCTTGGCCGCCCCCCAAAATGTAGATAACAGTGCGTTCGCTCTCATCACAATAACGGCCATTCACGGGGTTACCGTGAATGGCCGCTCAGCTTCTTCAGATTATTTGTTCGTGATCACAGCCAGTGAAAGTTTAGTCGAATCGGCCGCTGCTTTCAATCCTCTAGCCCATATCGTGTAAATCTTGCCCTTTTCGATCTTCACTTTCTCGATCTTTGCCAATACCTCTGTTTTAGTGTTCTCCCTGATCTCGAAGTTCAATTCCGCTCCGGGAGTTACTGATGCGAAAGCTGTTCCTGCTTTGAATGCGGTGTTCGTAGTTACCGGCGCAGTTTGGCCCGTTAACACAAGGTCAAGGTTGCCGCTGTTCGGGCTCATGTTCACGAAGCGAACTTTCGCTTTGTCGGTAGCCGGCGCGCTCAGGTCATCTTCAATAAGGGTAAACGCAGCCCTGGCCGGGATGTCCGCAATGAACAAAGAGTAGTTTTTACCATTGCGTAATGGCAAGGTTGAACGGGTAATGATGCGTGAAGAGTCTTTTTTGGTGATGCTGAACTCTAAATTCTCTTCCTGTATCTTGCCATAAGGACTGGCCGTACCGAATGTCAGGGCTTTCAGGTCACTTTTGGTGCCATTCACTTTCAAATGAAGTTCAGGCGTACCTGGTGCAGCATGGATCACTGATAGTGCTGCGGCACCCGGTGTCACGACCGCGTTGTTGTCCTTTGTACAAGCAGTGAATAGCATTGCGATGGCTAAAAGGCCGGCAGCAGGTTTGAACAATTTTGTGTAATTCATCATGGTTGTTTTCATATTCTTGATCTTTGTTTTACCCGGTATAACGGGGGGCATTTACGAAAAGCAACAGCCCCGTTTTTTTTTTCGATCTTTTTTTGGAAGTGATATCGCCTCCCCTCTTAGCATTGATCTGCCTTAGATGGCCGCAAAGTTGCCCGCCTTTGGCTTGCCAAAAAATCACTGATAATGGGGACAGGTAACCTGATGTGGGGGCTCAAATGAGAGGTAGTGGAGGCCAATTGAGAACTTTAAACCGAAACAGTTTGATATCAAAAACTTAGGCCCGATAGATACCTTGGGGAAAAAATGTACGAGTAATGCCGCCTGTTCTACCTTTCGGCGCCCAGGTGGAGAATACGGAGCCATTGACCACTCTAATACGTCCTCTTATGAGCATCATTTTGTGTAATACGGAAATCAAAATAGCTTGTTGTAATTAACTGATTGCAATGGTCAAAGTGTTGCGGAATCATTGCTCCATTATTTGCATAATCTGGTGGTTAAGGCCTCCGAATCCTCCACACCCGGCAAAGGGGCAAGTTCCGCCGCCCCTGATTTCCTTGCGGCAACAAGCAAAGTGGTTTTCGTGGACGAAAATACATCTTTGCTGGGCGCTTGCGAGGCCAAGGATCCCCTTGCCTACAGCCCGTCGATGTAATTGGATTTTAGGCTGTTTGACGCTGGCTTTATTTAGGCCAGTCTACCTGGCTGCCTAATTTCGGATGATAGCTGGGGCGGTAAATGATATACTCCTTTTGCTCAGGCCCCTGATCTACCGGTGGTATGTGGCAATCGAGCTTATCTTTGAGATGCGCATCAGTTCCCGGCGGTTGACCTGAAATGGTGCAGCATGCCCGTTCCGTTGCCGGCTTTTGAACAGCGCAAAAAACAGGGCTACATGCGATACCAATAATATTGAATCTCCGCTCAGGCGAGAAGTCAGCGGTTGAAATGTTTTCATGATGTAAACCCTCATTCCAGCAAAGCATTGATGTCATCCAGTTTATAGTAATGCATCGAACCGACCCTGGTAAAACTAAGTGTACCGTTCATGCGGAAGTTTTGCAGTGTGCCGGGTGAGATATGAAGTAAGTGCCGCACTTCCTGGCTTCTCAGCCATTGTTTTTGGCCTGTATTCGCTGCAGGTTTGAGCAATTCTTTAAGTTCATCAAAAAGCTCGTTCTTAAAGCGGTTTAGGCCTTCCTTGGTGACTATGTCTATTGCTGCCATAATATTCTTTATTATGGAGCGAAGGTGGAACTGAAAAACGAGTATGTAAAAATGGATTGCCCGGATTTTGCCTATACCTACCTGTTTTAATTGCCTATCTGTACGCCAATCTTCCCATAGAAATTTCTATCGCCTTCTTTAAATTCAAGCAGGCTATGCGCCTTTCCAATTTCCGACAATTGGAAGACTTTGTTTAACACAGGCTTTAGTTTCCCGGACTCTATCAGTTTGGTGAGTTCGTCCAATTTGTTTCTGTTCTGCCTGGTGAACACAAAATGGTAAGTGGCATTTTTGCCCCACGCGTGGATCAGGTTTTGCGGCTTTTCAATATCAACAATGGTTACTACCTGGCCCATCTGGGTCAAGATCTTACCGCTATCCGAAAGTGTATTACCGCCTATGGTATCAATCACAATGTCCACACCATTGTTATTTGTCAGTTCTAATATCGCATCGATATAGTTTTCCTTTTCATAGTCGATGACATGATCCGCTCCCAGTTCTTTGAGAAACCTTTGATGAACACTTCTTGCCGTGGTATAAACGATGGCACCCATAGCCTTTGCCATCTGAATAGTGGGGATACCCACCCCACCCGCACCACCGTGTATCAAAATAGTTTGGTTGGCCTTAAGTTGCGCCCTGGTGTAAAGCATCTCCCAGGCAGTACCCGCTGCCAACGGAAATGTCGCAGCCTCTAAATGGCTTACATTTTTAGGTTTGATGCCGATTATCGATTCTCTTGCAACGTGGTATTCTGCATAGCTTCCTTGTCCGTTAAAAATTTCCGGCGTATAATATACCTCGTCACCAACCTTAAAATTTTTAACACCCGTCCCTATTTCTACGATCACGCCGGACACATCATGCCCGGTAATGACGGGAAGCTGCAATTCATTTTTATAATCCCCCCGTCGTACCTGGTAATCCAGCGGATTCACTGATGTCGCCATCACTTTTACAAGCACTTCATCAACTCCCGGTTGTGGGGTTGGCACATCTAATATTGCAAATTTTTCAACCGAGCCGAACTCGTTCAATACTGCTGCTTTCATTTTATATTTAGTTATTTAGGTAAACTTCTAATTCTATAATCAAAAAATTTTATAAGCTATCTTTGATCAACGATGCCAACTGTTGTATAGCCGCTTCGTTACGTTTATAATATGTCCACTGGTCTTTTCTTGTTGCCACCAAAAGATCAGCTGCTGCCATATTTTTAAGATAAACCGAAACTGTGGGGATAGACATTTTTGCCTTTTTAGCGATATCAGATACACACACGCCTAACGAGGGCTTATAGTCGTCCAATTCCTCAGCCGCAAAATAAGCAAAGGGATCTTTCAACCAGGTAAGGATATCCAGGCGAGTTTGGTTAGATAAAGATTTTATTACCTCTAGCAGTTTCATACCACAAATTTAGGCATTTACCTAAATACCTACAAGCACCCTTTTAAAATTTACGCTTTCGTGATAAAGAACGCCGCCGGAAATATTTAAAGCAAAAACGGTAGCGGGTCATCGCCCACCACCGCCCTTAACAATTTTAAACCTTATTCAAACCTTCCCCTTTAAGCTAACAGCTCGCCCATGCCAAACAGCGTTAGGCCCGGTGCAAATTGTTCAGCTACTGCCTCATTAGCAGCATGTATGTATTTCCCGGTTATCGGGTCAACAACGGTTCTCAATGGCCTTTTGCCTTTTTCTGCACCGATCAATTCTACAATAGCATCGGCAACATCCTTCGGGTTGGGGTTGTGGCTTTGTATCAGCTCGGTGATCGCTCCCACCATTTTCCCGGGAATTTCGGCGATAGCACTGTAACCTTCAAACACCGATTGGTCTGAGGCGTATTGTGTTTTCTGAGACATTTCGGTAGGAAATGCACCCGGCTCCAGTATGGCGACATCTATACCAAGGCGTTTAACTTCATAGTGCAAGCCCTCACTAATTCCTTCAAGGCCGAACTTGGACCCTGCATATATGGTTGCGAACGGAAAGGAAACCCTGCCAAAACCGCTGGTTACATTGATGATGAGGCCATCGGCTTGCTCACGCATGGCCGGTAGTACCTGTTTAATGAATCTCCAGGGCGCAAATACGTTTACATCGAATATGGCCTTTACATCGGCTGTGGTGAAGCTTTCCGCTACCCCATTCATTGACACACCGGCGTTATTAACCAGCACATCAACTCTGCCTTCATTTGCTATAATGGTATCTACAGCCTGTTTTACGCTTTCGTCATCAGTTAGCGAAACATCCAATACAGTCACGTTCTCTACAGCCGACAGTTCTTGTGCTTTTTCAGCATTTTTACCTTTGGTATCTCTCATGGTGGCATAAACTTTATGCCCTAAAGCTGCAACGCTATGGGCGGTCAGCCATCCAAAACCACTATTTGTTCCTGTTATTAAAACTATTTTTTTGCTCATTTTCTTTTTATATAAGTTGATGATGCAAAGTTTGGTAACTTAAAAATGAAAACATTTACCATTTGGTAAAAAGTGATTTTAACGTATATTTTTTCTGATACGGCTTAACGATTGCTGCGTGATGCCAAGGTAGGAAGCAATATGCGAGAGCGGTACACGGCTGAGAAGGCCCGGGAAATGCTCGATAAACGATAAATAACGGGTGGTGGCATCTTCTGATACCAGCGGGCTTCTTCTTTCAATGGTTTTCAACAGGCAATTCTTTAAAATCAGGTGCTCAATATCTTTCCAGCCAACAACGGTGTTGCCTATCTCGTCCCAGGCTTTTTTCGAGAAAACAAGGAATTTACAATTGGTAACCGCTTGTATATATTCGGATGCGACTACCTGTGATTCGAACCGTTGCTGGTCGGAAACAAAATTATTCTCATCAATAAACGAATGTGTTATCTCTTCACCTTTGTTGTTATAATAACAAAAACGAACCACACCATCCAGCAGAAAGCCAACATACCTGGGGATTTTGCCGGCTTCAGAAAAATAATCCTCTTTATGAAGTTCCAGTGTTTTGGCCTTGCTCAGAATAAAATCTGTTTGCTGTTTATTGAGGTTCCCGAATTGGAGAATGTAATTAACGAACGCTTCCATAAGTTAAATTTCGGCTTTATTAACGGCAGTTTATTTACCATTTGGTAAATAATGAAAATTGACATACACGATGCCTTTGCAGGATTGACAATTGTCAACGTTATTTTTTATCATACCTCATCGTTACAGAACCGTTGCCTGCGTCATATTTACGGTATTACAAATCATTGAAAACATAAACCTTATGAAAATTGGATTTATTGGCGCAGGCCATATCGGAAAAGCACTTGCTAAAAAATTTGTTAATGCAGGATTTCCTGTCATCATTTCAAATTCAAGGGGCCCTGAATCATTGCAGCCCCTGGTTAACGAACTCGGGGGCTTAGCAACTGCCGGTACAAGCGAAGATGCCGCTACCGCAGACCTGGTTGTCCTCACCGTATTGTGGGA
Organism: Mucilaginibacter pedocola; assembly: GCF_002013915.1. Taxonomy (GTDB): domain Bacteria; phylum Bacteroidota; class Bacteroidia; order Sphingobacteriales; family Sphingobacteriaceae; genus Mucilaginibacter; species Mucilaginibacter pedocola. The sequence continues at coordinate 23,152 of NZ_MBTF01000023.1, read as the reverse complement.
TCAAATACCGGGGGCATTGGCAAAAGTAAAAGATCAGCTTGCCGGCAAGATCGTAATCGACACCACCAATAACATGAATAGCGGCGCTGCTGACAAACCAACAAGTGCTGCAATTTCTGAGCTGATCCCCGGCGCTAAAGTAGTGAAGGCGTTTAATACTCTGATAGCGGCGACGCTTGATACCGACCCTGTTGTTGATAACGGCAAGCGCGTTATTTTCTATTCCGGTAATCATCCGTCTGCCAAAGAAACCGTTGGGAACATCATTACACAATTCGGGTTTGCCGGAGTTGACCTGGGCAGCCTTGACCAGGGTTCGCCAATAACCGAATTTGGGAAAGCTCTATCGGTGTTGAACCTGGTAAGCTACCCTAACTGAGTTTAATCACTATTCCGTTATAATTAAGGGTCGATGAAAATCGGCTCTTAATTTACCTCATGGATTGTCTTTTTACCCGGCTTAACGTTTCTTTAGTAACGCCGAGGTACGATGCAATGTGGTGCTGGGGGAACCGTTGTACAAAATGCGGATACTTCCGCTCAAACTCCATATAGCGTGCCTCAGCCGTATCACGTATCATGGAATTTAATCTTCCGTGCAAAGCAATAGCGTGCCTGTCGTCCATAACCCTAAGCATCTGCGCCATAGCAGGTATTTTATCTGCCAGTTCATAAAAATCTTTGGGGCTTATAATCAGCATCTCGGTATCTTCCCATGCTTCGATATTATAAACCGAAGGTTTGTTCGACAGCAAACTGGCGCGGTCGTCTGCCCAGTGATCTTCTATATACAGCTGTACAACCTTCTCGTTTCCCTTATCGTCTATTAAATATTGGCGCATGGCCCCCTTTGTAATGAAAGCCGTGTATTTAGAAACATCGCCCGCTTGTAACAGGTACTGCCTTCTCCGCAGTTTCTTTGGCTGAAAAATATTTTGTATCAATCCTGTTTCCTGAAAGCTTAGTGGTAAACCGGAATAATTGGTGATGTAATTAATTAAATTCTGATACATTTATGAAGCCCCCTATCTCTTTCGAATTTACGAATAATAAAAACATGCTGTAGAAAAAGCACAGCTTGTAAACAAACCACTTAATAATATAGCTGATCAATTACTAAGGATCTAACAGCCTGTCATAACACTTCGATATTTCCCGGATAAGTGTGTTGTGAGGGTTTATGGCCGAATGCCCCCGAAAGGCATTTTAAGGTCAAATAATGTTGAAGTAAATAGCGGCGAAAGCAGAACTAAAGCGTGTTTTATTAACTGATCAGTTCCGGCCTTTCGCCGCATTTTTGAAGATAAACTAAGACAGGCCTCTGTTTATCGAAATGGCATTGGAATGTATTACTGTTTTTTAAAGTAGTAACCGCCAAAATATTTTATAGGCGACCATGACGGCAGTACCTCCCCGAGCTGGGGAGAAAGGCCACTGTATTTGCCGGAACCCCATACTACTTTTCCGCCTAGTACGGTTAGTACGGATGTAAGGCCCTTAATATCATCCTCGGGGATAGTAAAATAATCATCACTCAATAATACAAAATCGGCAAGGTTACCGGGTGCTATACGCCCTTTTTCATTTTCCTCATTTTCGAACCAGGCCGCGCCCGTTGTATACAACTTAAGGGCTTCTTCCCTTGTAAGGCGATTATCCTCGGCCAAGATCACTTTACCTGATACTGATTTACCGGTGACTGCCCAGCTAATACCCGTCCACGGGTTGGCCGGCGATACACGGAAGGCATCCGTGGTTAATGATAAAGGGATACCGCTTTTCTTCAGCGCGCCAAACCTTGGTGTATACATCGCTTTATCAAGGCCATAGGTCTTCGCAAAGCTTTCACCATGCAGCGCCATTTTATTATCAAGCGCTATGCCGCCGCCTAACTTTTTTATCCTTGCGATGTTTTCATCACTTAGCGTCTCGGCATGTTCGACAGCCCAGCGCATGCCATCCAGCGGCGTGGTTTTCACCACTTCCTCAAATGCGTCCAGAAACGGTGTCAGATTCTCGTTGTATGACATATGCGCCCGGAACGGTATCCTCTTTTCGATAAATTTACGAATGTACTCTTCAGCATATTTCTTCATCGTCTCATAAGGAATGATGATAGCCGGTTTATCAAAATTTTCATGGTCGTGTACCTCCGGGCTAATTACCTCACCGGTGCCCTCGTATTCATGCCCGTGCTCCATATTCGGGTTCAGGTTTTGCCCCGGGCTTATGGGCGACGTCCTGGTTACCCTTTCTATTTCGGTATCCACCCAGCTTTTGTTAGGGTCATAATTAAACCCGAGGTCGACGAAAGGAAAACGAATATTCATCCTGTTCGCTTTTATAAGGGCCTCGATGGGTGCGTGGCCCTGAGGGTAGGGAATAACGCTGGAGTTTTCAATAACCGTAGTCAGCCCGAAATGGTTCAGGTCCCTGATCAGGTACTCCAGCGAACTTATCTCCTCTTCGGCAGTCGGTGTGGGCATCATGGCATCCAAAGCCACAAACACGAACGTATTTGCTTCGATAATTCCTGTGTAATTCCCTTTGCTGTCTTTCTGAAGCACAGTGCCCGGATCTGCCTTAAATTTCGGCGTGCCGATGCCAAAGAACTTCATAGCGGGCTTATTAAGCCATAATTTATTGTAGGCATACTGTACCCACAGAAGCTTATCCGGCACCGCTTTATTCAATTCTTCAATAGTAGGTTCGCGGTTTTCTTTGAACTGATAGGGAGACCATGCCCCGGTTACTTTTACCCATTGGCCTTCCGGTGTCCTTGCCGATTGTTCAGTCAGCATTTCCAACGCACGTTTTAATGTGGGCACGCCGTCCCACTTTACCTTTTGTGTAAAATTGCGTTCGTTCAATGGGTGCATGTGCGAATCTTCCAGGCCCGGTATCAGCCTTCTCCCATCCGCATCTATTAATTTGGTGTGGCCATCTTTGAGGCTTAAAATTTCGTTATCAGCGCCAACGGCGTAAATCCGCCCGGCTTTTACGGCCAGCGCCGATGCCTCTGGCTGTGCTGCTGTCTGCGTCGTGATCTTAGCGTGATAAACGATCATGTCTGCCCCGGCAGAGGAATTAACTGATTGAGCGTGTAGCCCGAGAGAAAAGATAGCTGTTGCAAGTAATGTAAATGCTTTTTTCATACGTGATTTTGAGAAATTTTGAACGATGCTTGCTGAAAACCTAATGCATATTTTGCTTCATCCCGGCCAGGTTTTTCGCAGCTATACTTCAGTGATCTAACCGCGTAAAATTGCTGCTGAAGGGTGCCCAAAGACGATGATAATTGATAAAAAAAAGCGTTGACAAATGTCAACGCTTTTGGCTCATGTAGGGCTTTCGAAAGTTTCTGCTATTTCTGCCGGCTCTAATATCGATCCGCCCGCTGTATTAAAGATGAAAACCTTAAGGGAAGAATTGTTATCAGTTAATTATAAAATGACTAACGTTTGCCGGCGTAATTCGAATAAACGGTTTCTACCACGGTGGTTAAGGTTTTCGCTAAAAATGCCGCTTCCATATTCAAGTTGTCGTTTATGGGGAAATAGCGCCGGGCCTGCTTATCATAAACGAACTTTGTAGTTATTTCAAACTTTTTAGCGGTAAGCGGCCCTATCTTAACCGGTTTCTCATTTACCAGCTGCAACTGCTTTAATTGTTTGTCCTTAAGGTCGACGGTTAACACTGCCCGGCAGTCTTTCAGGAATCGTGCATCCATCGGGATGATTGTTGCATCTAATTTATAGCTAATGATTATTTGCTCCGCAGTTTGGCTATCTATCCTATAAGTCTTTTCGTCGGGCTTATCTACCGGGGGTTTTGCCCTGGTATTACGGAAGGTATTGGCTTCGAACAACGATGGCGATTTCCCGTCCACCGAAATTACATTCCATTGCTCACCATCTTTAGCCGAAGGATTGAATTTGGCCAGGGTCACTTTTGCTTTACCCGCGGTAGTAGCCGATTCCTTCAGTTCAAAGGAGTGATCTACAGGAAGCCTCAGGTTTGCGGGATCCAGAAAAGACTGATCCACACCATATTTTGAGAGTGCGGCAAGCACTAATGCTTTTTGCGCTGTTGCCTGTATAGCAAATGCTGAAAGCAAAAACAAGGTACATAGAATTCTTGCCGTAGTTTTTCTGAATGTACGGCACTCGTGTGTGTTATTTTTCATTTTTGTTTTTTTAGTTAACGAATAGATGCAGATCTTACCTATCCCTAAGTAATAAACCGGGCATAGCGCAGCCATTATGCTTTTGGTAAGCATGGCCTCATGTTGTTTTAAATAATGGATTAACGCTGCTCCTGAAGCAGCGGAAGCGTTTTTAGCGACAGGGCAACAATGCCTGCGCACAATTTGCCGGGTTTACGATGCCTACCCGATTGTGCTGTCTGGCGGTATGGATAGCATTTTGGCGTTAATAAAGTCGAAGAAATCTTTTTTGTAGGCATCGCCTATGGCGATGGGTTGTTCCTCATTAAGTATCCTGACCATATTTCCCTCCACTGCGGTTAAATGGCTGAGTGAGATAATGAACGACTTGTGTATCCTTACAAATCCCCTGGCAGAAAGGCTTTCAGAAAGCTCTTTCAATTTGAGATAAGTAATAATTTTTTTCTTATCGTCCATATGAATGATCGCGTAGTTACTCAGCCCTTCAATGTAAGTTATCCTGCGGGAATCTATCTTCAGCAGTTTGCCCTTCTGTTCGGTTTTTACAAACACGTAGTGGTCTTGTTCCGATGCCGGCCGCAGGCTGTTGTGTATGGTCCATAAGCGGTTAACAGCTTTCAAAAAACGAAGGAACTGGACCGGCTTCAACAGGTAATCTACCACGGCATGTTCAAACCCTTCCAAAGCGTATTCTTTGTATGCGGTGGTCAGGATGATGTGGCTATCTTTACTAATCAGCTTCAGCATTTCTATACCGGTAAGGTGCGGCATCTGTACATCCAGGAATACCAGCCCCGGTTTTAAATCTGCAACCATTTGCAGCCCTTTTACCGGGTTGGTAGCTGTACCTGCTATACGCAAAAAATGTACCTGGCTTATATGCTGAACAAGCAGGTCTATTGCATGCTGCTCGTCATCTATTATCACGCAGTCTATCATACCGGGAATGTTATATTTAAGGTTACACTAAAAAGGTGATCGGTTTGCCTGATCACAAATGAACAGTGGTTGCTATAGGCAAGTTTAAGCTGCTGCCTGATATTTTGCAGGCCAACACCATTAGATAGCTCTTTTATTCCCTTTCCCTTTTTATTCTCGATGTAAAAAGTAAGCTGGTTTACCCCGGTGCTTATCCTGATATGCAAAGGGTGGCCCGAATCGTGCAAGTCGCCGTGTTTGAAAGCATTCTCTACCAGGGTGATGAGTACCAGCGGCAAAATGCTTATGGATTGGTCGTCTATCTGCTCCTCATATTGAATATTTAAGCCATGGTTATGGCGGCGCTGGTTAATCTCGATAACATTTTTGAGATATTCCAGTTCATCCATAATATTTACCTTCCCGTCAACATTTTCACTGGTACCTAATGCGTACCGCATGATGTTAGCCAGCATCAGTACCGAATCTGCTGTTTCTTTATCTGTTTTCATCACTTTCCCGTAAATAAAGCTTAACGAGTTGAATAAAAAATGAGGATTGATCTGGTGTTTTAAGGCACTGAGTTCTGCTTCGGTTTTCTGCTTTTCCAGCATAATGCGCTCTTTGCTTTTGTTTACCCACTCAACCAATAAAGCTACAGACAGGCTGCTGACCAATGTAAAGAGATAAGATACCACCAATATCCAACCAAACGAATTCTCAGGCAACCTGTTACCGGCACCGGCCCTGCTACCGTTCTCATGCAAATAAGTACCATAGTTTACCGCAAACTTCACAAGAAAAAGAATCACCGCTATGGCTAATGCACTTCGCCGGCTACGTTGCCTGTGCATGGCCGGGAGTATCACCACGAAGATGAGGACGTATTGCGTAACCACCGATTCTGCAACAAAGCTGAGTATCCCAAAGGCCAGCCCATTTTGCCCGGCGAAGTTTTGCGCTGTTTTCTCAGGAGTAACCAGGTACGACAGCATGAAGAACGAGCCGTAAACGAGTAACGAGAACATAGTCAGGAGCAATAAGCGCCTGCAGTTAATTTTTACGAACCTCAATGTTGCTCGGAACATGCTATCTGTATTTGGCAAGGTACTGCTTGGCAAGCCCTTATTCGTATTTAATGAAAGTAGCGGTTATTTTCTTCTGTTTAATATCCATGGTAGATGAACTGCTGGTACCAATAACATTCTTTCTCTTTGATTGTGTCACTACGCCTGTGCCGGTTTGCTGCGTACTCACTACCTCTTCGGTAAGTTCCATAATCACGCCATCTGCGCCTTTAGCTTTTCCTAATTCAATAACCTTTTGCTGCGCAGATTCCAGTGAACTGAACCCTTTGCCAACCTTGGTAGTACCCATGGTTGTATAGTTCTTTTTAACGTCTCCTTTAGCCAGGTAGACGTCCACATTATTGGTGGGAGAATACGTTTTCCCAAAATACGATGGCGTAGAACATGCCGCCAATAAGCCCATAACCAGGAACGAGATCAGTGAAAATACTGTTACCTTTTTCATTTTAATTCTTTTTTAAATAGTAATTAATAATAGATGTTAACTTGATTTACGCGTGGTGCCGGGCATTTACCTGTACTTTGCAGCATGCCCCATCAGCAACCTGCGAAAACCTTGAACGAAGGTAGTTTGGCTTGCTTCCTGATTAAATTCTATTATGTAAAAGGGCATTTTGTATATGCCAAACCGGGAAAAAGAATTAACGTATAGTAAAGTTATTTTGAAGAGATAGAGCCAGAGCTACACAGTAATATTTGTCACCGCAAAAGGCTTAGGCCTCTTATCCGTTACCTCACAATCGGGTCCCAGGTGCCTTTATGTTCCGGTGCGGCAATCTGGTTACCCCAATCGTACATGGCCTTTAAAACAGGGATAAGTGTTTTACCGAGTTCGCTTAGTTCATATTCAACACGCGGCGGCTTTTCCATATAACTGTGGCGGATGATCAGGCCGTCCTCCTCCAGTTCTTTTAATTGCTGGCTGAGTATTTTCCGGGAGATATCCGGCATCTGAACAGTCAGTTTGCCGAAGCGTACCTTTTCGCCGTTAAGTAATCTCACCAAAATTATCGGTTTCCATTTCCCACCTATATAGCCAACCGTGCGTACTACAGCACAGTTCTCGGGGTTTTGCAGCATTTTTCTCATGTGTTAGTTACCAATAGGTTACCATTATTTGCCTTTAGTTACAACCTTGTAACCACTTATTCCGCGCAAGCCTGATGCAGCCGGAAAACGCTTTAGTAACTTTATGAAACAAAAGTAAATTAAATTTCATAAACATGAATGATCAACAAGATCAGGTAAAAGGCCTTAAAGGAAAAACGGCGCTGGTTACCGGCGGCACCAAGGGCATAGGCAAAGCAATCACCACCCGTTTACTGGCAGCCGGCGCTACCGTTATAGTAACCGCCCGAAACGAACCGGACGAACAGCACCCGCCCTATCATTTTATAGCAGCCGACCTTTCGCAGCCGGATGAAGTGGCAAAGTTAGCAGCACAAATCAGCAACGATTTTGGCGGGGTAGATATTTTGATCAACAACATGGGAGCCAATACCTTTCCGGGCGGCGGCTTTACCACACTTACCGACGAACACTGGTACAAGGCACTGGAGATCAATCTGCTGTCTTCGGTACGTTTAGACCGTGCGTTATTACCCGCAATGCTAGAAAAGAAAAGCGGTGTAATCATTCATATCTCATCAACCAGCGGGCAGTTTCCAATTTGGGAATCCACCATGGCCTATAGTGCTGCCAAATCTGCACTAAATTCCTATAGCAAGTCGCTTGCAGACGAGGCCGGGCCGCAGGGCGTGAGAGTAATTACCGTGTCGCCGGGCTTAAATAAAACAGAAGCGATGTCGGCCTTCCTAACCGAACTTGCAAAGCAGGCCGGAATAACGCTTGAGGAAATGACACAGAAACTTTTCGATAGGGTTGGCGGTGTACCGCTGGGCCGAATGGCCGAACCGGAGGAAACCGCAGAACTGGTTTACTTCCTGGTATCACCAAAAGCTTCTTACATCAGCGGTGCCAATTATTTTATCGATGGCGGTAATTTCCCCGTAGTGAAATAATGGCGATCAATTTTATACTAACAACGGTTCCAAATGCAAGCATTTGGAACCGTATATTTCAATGGACTTCTTTAAGTTGCACCATACCGCGCTTAGCAGATCGGTTCGCAATCAACGCCCCAATATCTGTTTCCTGATCTCTATTCTCGAGGCTTCGCTCCCGATCTCCAAACGCCTGTTGTACGCTGCTTTGGCATCATCTGTTGCAATGTAAGTAACCTGGTCTTTATCATCTGTTGCAGCTTCATAAACTACTTCAGCGATCCGCTCAGGCGATACGCCCTGAGACATCATGCTTTCGGTAGTGGCAAATAATTTATCTTCCAGTTCCTTATAAGCAGGATGCAAAGCTTTCTCTAACGACCGCCCTAAAAAATCTGTAGCAACAGCTCCCGGCGCAACAGTTTTGATCTTGATATTGTGAAGCCCCAGTTCATAGGACATTCCTTCCGACCAGCCCTGAACGCCGAACTTGGCGGCATGATAAATGGAATGCAGTGGAAAAGCTAATAGCCCGCCCATTGAGGTTGTGCTGATGAATACCCCGCTCTGCCTTTTTCTAAAATGCGGAATAAATTCGTGTGTTACCCTGATCACCCCTATCAGGTTAGTGTTTATCTCTTTCAGTATCTGCTCATCGGTTAAAGCTTCCATAGCACCCATCAGCCCGTAACCTGCATTGTTAAAAACAACATCGATAGGATGCGTAGCGATAGCGTCGGCAACCGTGTTTTTAATTTGTTTCGGATCGGTTACATCCAGCGGTAAAAGGGTAACATTTTCGAGATGTATAAGCTCCTTTTCCTTACCAGGGTCGCGCATCGTGGCAATTACGTTCCAGTCTCTTTCATGAAAATACCTGGCCGTAGCCTTTCCCATGCCGGAAGATGCCCCGGTAATAAAAATCGTTTTGTTTTCCATCTGCATTTGTATGTTTTTAATAGGTAGTTATAAGTTAACGGTATGGGGTCAGTACTCTAAAATATATATCTTCTTATTAGCGTAGTCCCAAACCGTTTTATATTGCGCAAGAAACCTGTACCCAATATTCATTAAGTTAGGCTCAATAATTCCCGACTTCTCTCGTTGTATCTGCGTACTTTTCAGATCCGTCGATACCAACCCTTTTAACGAGGTTGTTAACTTTCCGCCCATGACGATGTTCTTAACGTTAAGCAAAGTATCGCCATAACTATCCGTATCGGATATCATCACAGAACCCTTACTTTTAAGCCGCTTTTCAGAAAGTGGATCTAACTGCAATAAGCCATTTTGGCCAGTATCAAATGCCCCCACAACATCTACTCCGTCTATTTTCATTTTAACGAGCGGATGGTTAACCAATTTTCGGATCTCGAAATCTACAACCGCCAATACCTTCTCGCCTATCAGAAAATCCATCGATGTGTTCCGCTCGGCCGTGGCTTTATAGAAAGTGGCCTTCCGGTGTAGATAATCCAGTTTAAAAAGATAACCCTTGAAAAGATCGTGTCCGATGAACCCAAGGAAATCAGGCGTGATATTTTTCTGCAGAAACTCATAATTTGCACTGGAAATGGCCAACAGGTTACGATAAATAAGGCCGTTCCGAAATTTGACCTCTCCGATCGTATCGTTAACATTTGTATTGAACGACTGGCCGCTACCGGCAACTCCAACGCTTTTCGGCTTTTTGTGGGGCAGGGTAATAAAATTATCGTTAAGCGATATAGATGTTCCGTATCCGGTGTCGAACATCAATTTACCTTCTACCCCGTCAACGGTGGCTGATATAAAAGGATAAACATCGATCATGATAAGCGGAAAGGTAACGACCTCACCGTGGAGTTCTGGCACTTTTTCGATCACCTGGGCCTTTAAAACGACGGCCGGGCAGCAAAGCAAAAAGCCGATCAGCACAAAAGACAATTTTAATTTAAACATATGCTGTATTGAAGTATATCAGGATGTTATCAGTCCATTATCACACTTTATCCTGTCGTTTATCCGATACGAGGTGTAAAAAACTGAAACTTATTTCCCCGCACGCTGCCGCTCGTGATCTATTTTGCCGTAATCTCCGTTGTAATAGTCCCGGTAAGCATGAGCTATCTCCAGTTTGGAATTCATGACGAACGGCCCCTCGGCAACAATGGGCTCACCGTACGGTTCACCGCCGAAAAGCAGTACATCACAAGGTTTCGCGTTAATATTTTTGATCTCTATACTGCCGGCATTGCGGTCATATTCAACAAAATCACCGGCTTTAAACTCCTCATCATTGATCACCGCTTTAAGCAGTGGCAAGTAAGCCGCTACTTCGGCCTTCTCCGGCAGATCAATGTTGAATACCGCGCCAGGTTCGAGGTGGATATGGTACAGGAACTGTTCCGAATAGCTGGGGATCGCGGAGCGTAGTTCTTCATAAGCACCAACGATAACCTTAACCCAGCCTGCACCGTCCAACAGATCTTTTACCGGCACTTTATCACCCTCGATGGCCAAGTAGCCCGGCTTTTCGGCCTTGATCTTTGCGGGGAGGTTTATCCAGAACTGAAAGGCATGGGTAAGTTTGGAATCTGTTTTTGAATCGTAATTCAGCGTTTCATCATGGATGATCCCGTTGCCGGCGTTCATCCACTGCACACCTCCCGAATGCACCATGGCATAATTGCCTGCGCTGTCAAAGTGCTCATCTTCGCCGTTAAGTATATAGCTTAAGGTAGCAATTCCGCGGTGCGGATGCGCACCTGTCCCCTCTTTATTAACTTTGGTTTGGATCTTTGGTACGATATGGTCTAAAAAAACGAAGGGGCCTACGGCATCCGCATAACGGTTGGCCAGTATCCTGTAGATAACCAGATCACCTATATCTGCCCTTTGGCCCTGGGTTGAAAAACTGCTTTTCTTTTTCATGTACTAAATTGATCGCGAATTCCTTATTCGCGTTATTGTTAATAATTTATGCTTTTTCATTGACGAGCGGGATCACTCTCGAACCGATTAGTTCTATCGAACGCATAAGCTGCTCGTGTTTAAGCCCGGCTATATCCATCTGGAAAGTAAAAACGTCTACGCCGCCGAGGGCTTCGCTGTGCCTTAATAGTTTTTCCGCTACGGTTTCCGGCCCGCCTACAACCAGCACACCTTCCGGCCCAACGCCGGCATCAAACTGCGCCCGGGTAACCGGCGGCCAGCCACGTTCGCGGCCTATTTTGGTCCAACTTTCAACATAGCCCGGGTAGTAATCTGCAATGGCCGATTCATCGGTATCGCCCACATAGCCCGGTGAATGCAACCCGACTTTCAGGTCTTCCGGTTTGAATCCGGCCTCTTCGCCGGATTTTCTGTAAAGATCTACCAACGGCCTGAAACGCGCGGTTTCGCCACCGATGATAGCCACCATTAAAGGCAGTCCGAGCATCCCGGCACGCACAAAAGATTGCGGCGTGCCGCCTGCGCCTACCCAAACAGGCAGCTTCTTCTGCAACGGGCGCGGATATACCGGCTGGTTATTCAGCGGAGCCCTAAACTTACCCGACCAGGTCACAAATTCTTCGTCGCGTATCTGCAGCAGCAATTTTAATTTTTCTTTGAACAAGGCATCATAATCATCAAGGTTATAACCGAACAATGGGAACGCTTCCGTAGCAGAACCCCGGCCGGCTATGATCTCCGCGCGCCCTTTTGAAATAATATCCAATGTGGCAAATTGCTGAAATACGCGCACCGGGTCCGAGGTGCTTAATACAGTCACCGCACTCATTAAACGGATCCTTTTGGTACGAGCTGCTGCCGCTGCCAGTATCACGGCGGGAACAGAGTCGAGAAATTCTTTTTTATGATGTTCACCTATACCGAAGACATTCAGCCCGGCCTCATCAGCAGCAACAATCCTATCCAGCAGCTGCTCCATCGCGTCAACACTGCTCAACTCATTGCTGCCATACATTGCGGATGCAAAACTATCTATGCCTATTTCCATATTATATTTTCTCGTTTTTTATTAATTCTTGTTTTCAGTCCCTTTACTTTAAAAGGATGCCGTTATTTCGACGGGTCATATGGATAGATCAGTTTTCCGGATGCATAGCTTTCGGGAGAAACAACCACCTGCACTTTGCTGTCCCTAAAAGTATCCAGGCGGCCGTTCTCTACGTGCTGAAACTGTACCTGCACCACGCGGGGCTCCGTCCATTCTCCGCCCTTACCAAAACTTATGGTACCCATTACAGTATCAAAAGCATTTCCCCTGCAATATTTTGCAAGCAGGGCATCATCCAGCGAACCGGTTGCCCTTACCGCTTGCTCCAGCACCTGCAATTGAGCATACGCCAACGGCACCACATAAAATCCCAGTTCGTCTACCTTCCTCGCAGCGGCTTCTTGCTGGTACCTGCGCAACACATCGGCCACGCCCGGAAAATCCATTTTGGGTACCGGCATCCAGCATTCATAATTCACAAAGCCGTTCAGCAGCGGACCAAGCTCTGTTTTAACCATTGCGCTCTGCGGGCCAATCATTGCGCCCCCCACCATTTTCGGACGGTAGCTGCTATCGTGGATAGCTCTAACCAAGTCTTTAGAATCATCGAGGTATGAGCAAAGGAAAAGCAGATCGGCATCTATCTCCTTCATTTGCTGAATTACCGGCCCGAAATCCTGCGTTGACAGCGGATAGGTTTGCTCGTGAATAATATCAAAGCCATATTTTGCCGCATTAGCCCGCGCGCCAAGTACAGGATTTTTGGAGAACTCCGCATCAGCGGTCAGTAGCGCAACGGTGCGTGGTTTCGGATCCTGGGCCGCGGCAAGCTCAAAAAAGCCTTCCGTTAGCGCTGCATTCGGATCCGGCCCCGTCGGTATCATCGCAAAGTAGTTCTCATATTGAATATCGCCGTTTACGCCCAGCCCCATCAGGCCAATCAGCAAACGGTTTCTTTCCATTACCACCGGCAACGATGCCTTGATGGTATTGGTGCCATAACCGCCAATAACCAGGTCTACCTTATCGCCATCGAGCAGCTGTTTATAAATGCCGGGAACAATGGAGGCATCGCCGAGGTCATCTATACACATCAGTTCAACGGGCCGGCCTAATAAACCGCCTTTTGCATTAACATCTTCTTCCCAAAGCCTGTGCGCAAGCCTTGCCGCTTTGGTGTTCTCAGCAACCGGCCCGGTAAGCGACAGGCTGTATCCGATCCTGATCGGGCTGTTCTGTTTATCATTTAATTGTGGGCTCATTGTTTTAAGTTTTGGGATTAGCGGGTAATAACAGATAAGGATGGCAGACTTATCTGCCATCCTTTAAGGTTTAGGGAATTTAAACCCGAGGAAAAACTACCTTGTTCGGGTTTAAAACCTGTTTTGCTGTATCGGTGTGATCGTTCCCTTCATCGGATAGAAACTACCATCAGGCAAGGTGGCGTTACTGTATAGAATGCCATGCTCATGGTCTTCCACGTGCGTAACGGTAGCCCCGGTTGCCTCTTTCCAGCAAACCATAAAAACCTGCGGGCGGACTTCGGCAATAGTAATTTTCACTTTTTCCGTATGACCGGGTTCCCCGGGGCCGCCTCCCTCCACAATCCTGAAAGTAAGGGTATCGCCAGACTCGAAATACAACTCTGATTTGAATGCGCCCAGGTCGGCCAGGAACATTTTTCCGGTTAGGTTATTATTCATTTGTCCGAACCTTTCCGATTGAAAGAAGTCATGGAGTTGCCGCTCGCTGTTTTTGAAGCAGGTACTTCTTCCTGCACCACATCCCAGTGCTCGGCTATCTTGCCGTCCTCAAAACGGAAGATATCCACTACGATCAGCGGGTTGGGCCCCCAGCCATGCACCTCGCTGTGAGCGATAACCAAATCGCCCGATTCTACAAAGATGCCAGGCTCCCATTTAAAGCCCGAATCGATGCTGTTTTTCAGGATATCCCTTAACCCGGGGTGCCCATCTATCATTCCGGGGTTATGCTGTATATAATTTTCCTGCCAGTATTTTTCAATGGCATTATGGTCTCGGTCAACAAAGAATTCCTTCATTGCCTTAACGACGATCTCTTTATTTGACATGTCGATCTTGATGTGAATGATGTAGTTGATTTGTGTGAGATTTAGTGTTTCTGTACCGATCAATTGTCGAGAAAAACGTAGTGCGACCTGATTTTACCGTTCTCGAAATGGGCCAGGTCCATCCCGGTAGCAACGGGCGGCTGCCCGGCAGGGCCCGCTCCCCAAATCAGCCTGCCGATGCTGTTGTTAATGATAACCGGTTTCAACGTTGTGAACACGAAATCGGCCGGCAGGAAGTTTTGTGTTGCCGACACGCTCCGGTTTATCGCATCGAAACCGCTAACCTGTTCGCCAACGTGATTAAGCGTGGCGGCAGGGCTGTAAATTTTTTCGATGGCCTTTAACCTTGTGGCCGGGTCTCTTTCGTTCCATACCTGGTTAAGGTTGTCTTCCATCATTTGGGCTGCGTGGTCTGTCATAGGTAAATAGCTGTAGAGTTAATTGTGGTAATCAGATAAAAACAGCACCCCGATTGCCCGGGGGTGCTGAATCAGAAAGGAATTATTGGGGGATCGGGGTATTTAACAGTTGTTGCTCCCAGGAATAAGCTACGCCTGTAGCGCCGGCATGGTCTATCATTAGTGAGGCTAACTGGCCAGCCGTTTCAAGGCGTGCCCAATCACGTTGCCATTCTGATGCAACTGATAACCAGGTAATGGGCGTAACGCCATGCTGTACCATACGGCGGATGGCCATATCATGCGCTTCTTCGGAAACTGCGCCACAGGCATCTGTCACAACAAAAACATCATAGCCTTCGCCTACCGCCTGTATAGCCGGCATAGCTACGCAAACCTCTGTCCATAGCCCGGCGATAATCAACTGTTTGCGGCCACTTGCTGCCACTATATCGGTAACATTGGGGTCTTGCCAGGTATTAATGAATGTCCGGTTGATAGGTTTCTGTTCAGGGAACACATCCTGTATCTGTTTAATAATCAAACCACCGCGTTCTTCCACAACCGTGGTCAGGATAGTGGGCACGTTAAATATTTTTGCTGCTTTAGAAAGCCCTGTAACCGCATTGATGATCATTGTTGGTTCGTGGCTGTTCAGGTTCGAAAATTGAAAGGGCTGATGATCGATCAGCACAAGGATACTGTTGTCCGGAGTTAGCAAGCCTTCAAGGCCCGATTTTACGTTTTTCGACATGGTTTTGATAGTTGTATGGTTAATTATTGGACTTTCGCCGGGGACAAATTTCATTAACCCGCAAAACCAGGAAGATGACATAAATCATAAAAAAGAGTAGACTTATGTCTACAACCAGCAACAAGGATTATTGCGACCTTTATAAGATTTATGTTTAAAGAAAAGTTAACAGGCGCATAACTTTAAAACACTAAGGCTTATGGATCGGTTCTCCAAAGCAGTTTTGTTTAACAATGCCCAATTAAGCTTATTTTTACATATAAAATTACCGATCTTTAAAACTTATTTATTTTAACTAAAAACCGCTGGGTGGGCGCTGTTTAATAATGCACGATGCTTTATTTAACTACTTAAAAAAATTTAAATCAGAACCGCTGACTGATGAGGAGAAGACACTGATCAGGCAGGTATTTACGCCTTTTAAACTTAGAAAAAAACAATACCTGCTACAGGCGGGCGACCATTGCAAATATTTTGCATTTGTGGTGAAAGGTGCCATGCGCCAGTACTCCGTAGATGATAAAGGCACCGAACACATTGTACGCCTTGGCGTGGAAGACTGGTGGATGGGTGACCGGGAAAGCTGGGTGATGAAAACACCGAGCAATTACAATATAGATGCCTGGGAACATACGGAAATGCTGCTGGTTACAAGGGCGAGCATTTTAGACCTGCTTAACAAAACAACTTTTATTTATGAAATGATGCGCCAGCTCGACGAACGCAACAACATTGCCAACCAACGCAGGCTTACTTCATCTATAAGTGCAACTGCAGAAAAGAAATACGCTGATTTTGTAGCCTGCTACCCTGTCTTAGTCGAGCGCTTTCCGCAGCACATCATTGCGTCCTATCTTGGTATCACTAAAGATACGCTGAGCCGCGTAAAACGGCAGCTTCTGCAGCGATAAACGAACAAGCCGTTCGGGCTTTCTCCAAAAAGTAGACTTAGGTCTACTTTTTTTTTTGACTTATATCATCTTTCTCTTTTTTCCCGATTGGTGATGTTTGCTACTCAACTTATACCGGATACCCTACAGGGGAAAACTCTGATGCTCCCTTATAAGTTCAGCAAAACAAATTCTGCCAAATGGAAACTCTTGAATATTCCAACGGGGAGATCACGATCCTCTGGAAACCCAAAGCCTGTATACACTCGGGGATATGTGTAAAAACATTACCGCAGGTATATGACCCCAAAGCACGCCCCTGGATAAGGCCTGAAAATTCTACTACCAGGCAACTCGTCGACCAGGTAACTCAATGCCCTTCGGGTGCTTTAAGTATCAAAGAATTAATAACCAACAACGAGACAAAAAGCTAATGGAAACTACCAAAGTCGTCTTCACGAACCATCGTTCCGGTGAGGTTCAGCTCTTTTCGGGCGATAATAAGATCGGGAAAATGGATATCGCCATCACGGGCGGAAACGTCACCGTATATCATACGGAAGTTGAACCGGAATATGAAGGCCATGGTTTCGCCAAAATATTGCTCAACAAATTGGTGAGTTATGCAAAGGAAAATGGCATGAAGATCATTCCGCTTTGCCCCTACGTTAACCTGCAGTTCAGGCACCATCCTGAAGTATATGCAGATATCTGGTTTAAAGTTGAGGCTTCATGAAATACCTGCTGGAATCGCCTGTCGCAGGAACGATAGGCCTGGAGAAATATAAAACAGAGATCCGCTGGCGGAATGGTATACTAATAACCGATGAACCCGAAAAGATCGGCGGCAGGGATATTGGCCCTGATCCTTATACGTTGTTGCTGGCATCATTGGTATCCTGTACGCTCGCCACGCTCAAAATGTATACCGACCACAAAGGGCTGCTGCTGCCGGAACTGGTTGTTGAAGCCAATATGATACATAAGCTGGACCAGAATGGCGCGGCCATGCATATTTACCGCAGAATTGTTATTCCGGGAATCGAAGATCCGGCCCTGTTGGAAAGACTGTTAAGAGTAGCAGAAAACTGCCCTATCTCCAAGATACTTAAGGGAACTATCAATATCGTAACCGAATTTGATCCATCGATAGGCCTATCATGAAAATCAAGCGCTTTTTATTGATCGGTTTGCTTTTGTCATTCAATGTTGTGCGTGCTCAGAACTTCAAGCTGTTACGTTACGATGAGGATTATTCAAATTTAAAGGATAGTTCAAAAACTCTTTATAATCTGCTGAAATACCTGCCCCTATCTGCAGATGGCAGCACCTATATTTCCTTTGGCGGTGAGGTACGCCAGGAATTTGACCGTGCGCATAATGAAGACTGGGGTGCAAGGAACCCCGGAACGGACCACTTCTCGCTGCAGCGGTATAACTTACACGCCGGCCTGCACGCCGGAAGCCGTTTCAGGATATTTGCGCAGTTACGCAGCGGCCTGGAATACGGACGAAAAACAGGCCCGCGCCCCATTGATGAAGACCAACTAAACATACAGAATCTTTTTGCCGCCATCATTCCCTGGAAAACAGCCGGCAAGTCGCTAGCCTTACGCCTGGGCCGGCAAGAATTGCAATATGGCAGCGGCAGGCTCATCGACGTTCGGGAAGGGCCCAACCTTCGCCAGTATTTCGACGGGGCGAAAATAGCCTATGCATCTCCCGGCTTTAAGATAGATGCCTTTGTGATGGCCAACGCTAATGTAAAAACCGGGGCCTTCGATAATCCGCTTAATCATAAAGCCGGTTTGTGGGGTGCCTACAGTACCTATGCCGCAGCAAAAATGATCAATGCAGATCTGTATTATCTCGGTATTAACCGCCCTCAAGCTGTATTTGATGAAGGTGCCGCTAAAGAATTGCGCCATACCCTTGGCACACGCTTATGGGCAAGCACTAATAGTTGGCTCTATAATTTTGAGATCGGTTACCAGTTTGGCACATTCGGCAGAGGGAAGATCCGTGCCTGGGGTGGTTCCTCAGAACTCGGCTACCGCATCAACAACCTTTACGGAACACCGGTAATGAAGCTGAGAGCCGACCTTATTTCCGGGGATGATACGAAAGGCGACGGCAAACTGGGAACATTTAATGCCATGTATCCTAATGGCGGTTATTTCGGGATGAACCCGCAGGCTGGCCCTGCCAACTTATGGTCGTTGCACCCGAATATCATTTGGTATCCCTTGAAGCACGTAAAGCTATCTATGGAGACGGTTTTTTACTGGCGCCGTTCCCTGCAGGACGGGATCTACCGGCCGGATGGCTCGCTTAACCTTTCTTCTTCGGGATCATCAGAACGCTACATCGGAACGTCGTACATATCCACGGTGGCCTGGACTATCAACCGTTTCCTGAATTTGAACGTGGGTGTTCAATATTTTGAAACCGGTAAATTCATTAATGACGTTATCCCAAATCATGACGACGGCTTTTTCTTAAGCTCGGTATTGGCATTTAAATTTAGGTAAGATGCAGGGAAACAAAAACTCCTGAACCAAATCCCTCCAATTGATGACATTGGTATGGCAAGATTAATTTGGAACGATAGGTTTAATATATATTTTTGTACCGTCATGCCAAGGAACAAAGAATTCGACCATAACGAAAAATTGATAGTTGCAAGGGATCTTTTCTGGAAGAAAGGTTACAACGCAACTACATTAAATGACCTGGTTGACGGCATGAAAATTAATCGTAGCAGCCTGTACCTTACCTACGGGAACAAACATGACCTATTCTTGAAATCCCTGAATAATTATATTCAGAAAAAAGACAAGCAATACCGCAAAGCTGCCGAAAAAGGTGAAGGCCCGTTAGAGGCTATTAAGAATATAATTCATTCGGTGCTGGAATCGGCATTGGAAGATACCAATTGCCTGTTCACCAACTCGGTCTTCGAGTTAGGCACCACAGATAGGGAGGTCGGTGCGATACTGGCCAGGCAAACATTAAATGCTGTAGCACTTTTTGAAGAATTGCTGGCCAAAGCGAAAGAGGCTGGTGAACTCCAATCTGATAAGCCCGCTAAAGCGTTGGCTCATTTCCTCGTCTCCGGGTTAGTGTCTATCTACAATACGCACATCTTGTTTGGCGACGAACAGCTAACCCGGCAGAACGCCGAAATTTTGATAAGCACAATATCCTGATATTTTTTGCCCCATTTTGGAACGAAAGGTTTAAAACAATAATGTTATGATCTTTAATAAACTCAACATCATTAACCCGGACAAACTTCCTATCATCCAATGGATGGTTGTAGGGTGTATCGCTCTTTTGTGTAGTTGCGATGGCCTTAGGACTAGATACCGGCCAACCAACAGCACTGACACATCAGTTGTTGCAGATACGCCTAAAACCTTCCAGGAGTTAGGGTTCTTTGGTGATATTAAAAAATGGCAATGGACTGATTTTGTAAGTGCTGTGCAAAACAATATCCGCCATTCCAGAAAAGAACAAGGTAATTTATCTTTCAGCTTGTATAAGCCGGAGGAAGGGAAACTTCAACCCATCTGGTTTGAAAGGTACAGGGATACAGTTTCCCACAACGATCACAAAAAACAAGACTATTTCAAAAATGCCATTAAAGTAATCCAGCAGTCGCTACGAGGCAAACCGCAATCGATCGGGTTAAAAGAACTGAGCGAGATACCCGCCCGGGTACCTGTACTTTCTGAAAAGCCCGAGACGACACGGTATGTGATTATACTGTTCGATGTTAAACCGGGAAAAAGTGAAGCGTTCGTTTCGCTTATGGCCGATCTGGCCAAGCGTTCCCGCCAGGCGCATGGTAATCTGGAATTCAATGTTTATCGGTATGCCGAAGATGCGAACAAATTCGCCTTGGTGGAAGGTTGGCAAACAGTAGCTGACCATGAGGCGCAAATGAAGCGGACATATATAGAACAACTCAGTGCCAAAACATCCAGCTTTTTTATCTCCGATCCAATGAACACCCGATGGTTGGTCAAAGACATATCGCAGTAAATACACCGTCACATAACCTTACAAAATAATTTACCTGATATCAATTCTCATAATTCAACAAACATGCAAACAATTAAATTGAACAACGGCGTGGATATGCCGATGCTGGGGCTGGGCGTTTTCCAGATCCCCGACCCGAAAGAATGCGAACAAACTGTATTGACCGCCATCAAAGCCGGTTATCGCCTAATCGATACCGCGGCATTTTACCTGAACGAATCAGCCGTTGGCAACGCTATTAAAAAAAGTGGTGTAACCAGAGAAGAGTTATTCATCACCACCAAATTGTGGGTACAGGATGCGGGTTACGAAAAAACTAAAATTGCTTTTGAAAGATCGCTTAAAGAACTACAATTGGAGTACCTCGACCTTTACCTGATCCATCAGGCATTGGGCGACTATTACGGCTCATGGCGCGCTATGGAAGATCTTTACAGGGAAGGTAAAATACGTGCAATCGGCGTTAGTAACTTCTTTCCGGACCGTATGGTAGACCTGATTGCCCATAACGAAGTTGTTCCGGCAGTTAATCAAATAGAGGTCAACCCTTTTTACCAGAGAACTGAAGAAAACGAATTGATGCAAAAACATAATATATTGACCCAATCCTGGGCCTCTTTTGCAGAGGGTAAAAATGACATATTCAGGAATGAAATACTTGCCGGCATAGGTCAAAAATATGGCAAATCGATAGCGCAGGTAACTTTACGATGGCTGGCCCAACAGGGGATCGCCGTGATACCGAAGTCAGTTCGCGAAGAACGGATGGTAGAGAATTTCAGCATCTGGGATTTTGAATTGAGCACGGAAGATATGAAGGCGATAAAAACTCTTGATACCGGCAAAAGCGTTTTCTTTGACCATCGGGACCCGGATACTGCAGAATGGCTAACCAAGCTACGGTTTTGATCTGCCGGTAGCATGCCGAAAAGATACCCGGACTGTATTGGGTTCGGGTATATTATTGCTATAGATTCCAAAAAGGCTACATATCTGGCCATAATGGCTTCATGATTTCCGGTCCATTGCCTGACCTTTGCATCATGGAAAACAGAATTGCAGGAAAAGTCGTTGCGATCACAGGTGCGAGCAGCGGCATCGGGCAGGCTACAGCCGAAGTACTAGCCGCCATGGGCGCTAAAGTCGTTCTCGGCGCTCGAAGGGACGATCATTTAGAACGAATCGTTGAAAAAATTCAGCAGAACGGCGGTGAGGCAGCATTCTTGGCAGTGGATGTGACACGCCGGGAAGACCTGACAGGGCTAACCGAATTGGCGGTAAACAAGTTCGGCAAACTTGATGTTATGATCAATAATGCCGGGATAAGCCAGTTATATCCGATGGAAGACATTGATGTGGAAGGCTGGGAACAGATGATCGATGTCAACCTGAAAGGCACTTTGTATGGTATAGCAGCTGCAATGCCCATATTTAAAGAAGCGGGCTCAGGACATTTTATCAACGTGATCCCTACCGCTGGTATAACCATCGTTCCGGTCATGGGCGTATATGCCGGCACGAAGAATGCAGTGCGTACGATCAGCGAAGGCCTGCGTCAGGAATCTCAGGGACGCTGGCGCGTAACAGGTGTATCGCCAGGTTATGTGTCCACCGAATTTGCCGGTAAAATTAAGAATGATGCTTTACGGGCGAACATTCAGAAAAATGCTGAAAAAATGGCGATCCCGGCAGAGGCTATAGCCCGCGCGATCGCTTACGCTATTGACCAGCCGGACAATGTAGATGTCGGCGATATTGTGATCCGTCCGGCTGTGCAGAGTTAATTCAATAGCTTAACAAAACATGATTTGAACACTTTAAAGTTTGAAAATATCACCGATCTGATGAAAAGGCTGGGACTGGCTCCGCCGGCCCATCCCCTGATCAGCCTGGTCAATTACGACAAGGACACGATCAGCCTGCGCGATGCCGGGAACTGGTTCCTGCTGGATTTCTATAAGATAACGTTTAAAAGGGATTTTAACGGCAGCGTGAAGTACGGGCCGGGAACTTACGATTTTAAGGAAGGCGGAATGGCATTTTTAGCACCGGGCCAATCGGTGCAGATGCCGGGTGACCGAGAGGATTACCAGGGCTATGCGCTCTATTTCCATCCGTCGCTTTTGACGGGGCAGCCATTGGCTCAACACATTTACCAATATGGTTTTTTTGATTATACCGTAGCCGAATCCTTATACCTCTCTGATAAAGAGAAACAGACGGTGGAAATGGTCTTCCAGGCGATCGCTTCCGAGCTGGAGAACCAGATCGACCAATTCAGTGATAAGGTGCTGGTATCGCTACTAGAATTATTATTCGATCACAGCGACCGGTTCTATCACCGGCAGTTCCATACCCGCAAGAATCTGCACCATGAACTGATCACCCGGATGAATGACTGCCTGGAAAGCCACTTCGATGGCTCCTGTGCCACGGTCAATGGCCTGCCCTCGCCACAGGATATTGCTGCGCACCTTAATGTATCGCAGCGCTATTTGTCTGACATGCTCAGATCGCTCACCGGTAAGACGACCCAGCAGCATATCCATCTGGCGCTGATAGAAAAAGCAAAAATCCTATTGAATAGCACCGGTCTGACGACCGCTGAGATTGCCTATCAACTGGGCTTTGAGCACCCACAGTCCTTCCATAAATTATTCAAGCAGCGTACCCATATCACGCCGGTGCAGTTCCGGCGTGATATGCTAAACAAAAACTAAATACGTTTCTAAAGCATGCCTTCCTCTTTCGCCTGATGAATGGTCCTGACCGAAGCTTTGAATCCCAGGCTCCG
>NZ_MBTF01000022.1 GCF_002013915.1 Mucilaginibacter pedocola | reverse complement strand
CCCGTCATGGCGAATTTATTTCGGCAACCCACACGGCAAGTAATGTTCATGCAAAGTGGCTTTGCACTGTGGCTTATATGATGGGGTGCTGAAACAAGTTCCATTAGACTTGCAGAAGAATTAATTAACAGATTGTTGTTGATAATTTTGGCATGTTAAACATGTGGAAAAGATAGCTGATAGCGATATGAATACAATTTCTAGCCTTCGAGGCTCAATGCTGATTCTGTACCTCAGCTATCTTTTTAACTTAACCCAAGGCTCAATAGTAATTTAGCTCCACATTCGTAGTATGGAACCAGCCGGGTTAAGCGCCACATGCAACCTGGTATCGGTATGGACAAATTTAAACTTTTTTGTGGCATCGACATCAGCAAGGCTGATATCGACGTAGTGTATGGCACGGCTTCTTCCAGCCGCCATTTGAAATTGAGCAATGACATTAAAGGCATTAGCACGCTATTGAACGTCCTTTTGCAGGCGCAACCCGGCCGAGGAGCCATCCTCGTCTGTTGCGAGAACACCGGCGCATTGATGGATAAGCTGGCCTGCATATTAAAGGGGGAAGGGATATTCCTTTGGGCTGTACACCCTTTGCTCCTTAGCTACTACAGCCTCGATATCAACCGGTTTAAAACAGATAAAGCCGATGCAAAAAAGATATTCAAATACGCCCTGGCCAACAAGGATAATGCAGTAGGTTACCACCTGCCCTCGGCCGCCACCCGCCAGCTTAGGGAACTATTTAACTGCCGAAAGAACCTGATAAAAGCGCGCTCGGCATTCGAATGCAGGATCGAGGACCATAAACAGAAGTCTTCTTTCGATGCTTTGGCTATGCATTTGGAAAAACAACTGGTCATCGTCCTGAGCGGGCTTATCAAAGAGGCAGAGAAAGCGATACGCGCAGCTATCAATGCCGACAAGCGGGTAAAAAGCATGTACCGGGTGTTGGTATCTATACCCTGCATAGGCCCGGTAACCGCATGGCACCTGCTTTTTATTACGGATTGCTTTGAAAGGTTCGACAACCATAAAGCACTTGCCGCTTTCATCGGTTGCGCTCCATACCCCAGGAAGTCGGGGACATCAGTAAAGCGGAAAGACAAAGTATCAACCAAAGCCTACCGCCCTTTAAAAACCGACCTTAATCAAGGGATCGTAAGCGTTTGCACGAGGCAGGGGCAGCTATTTTATGATTATTATCAAGCTATGATCAAAGCGAACCGGCATCATTTGTATATCCTTAACTCCATCAAAAATATCCTGCTTAAACTTGCCTTTAAACTCGTACGGTCAAACACGCTTTTTAACAAAGAAATATTCATGAAAAATAAACTATCATGGCAAAAACATTTGCATATGTCATAGTAATCAGCATGACGATATGTTTTTTTTATAGCGGCCTGCTAACCGCTCCTTGCAAACTGCCTACCGCCTACCGCCCACCGCAAACTGCCACCTGCTATATCCCCCACCCTTTATTCGGCTTAGGCCCCATTTGTAATTCGAGGGTACCGCCTGCCATTAGTTCGGCATGGGTGAAGGTTGGTTTGTTCAACACTTTGCCGTTGAATTTGGCGCTTTGAATGTATTTGTTCACTACCGAGCAATTGTTGGCCTTCATGGTGAAGTGCTTACCGTTGGTTAGGTTAATGGTGACTTTACTAAACACTGGGCTGCCGATAGTGTAAATAGGTTTGCCCGGAGTAATTGGATAAAAACCCATGGATGAGAATACCACAAAGGCCGACATACCGCCGCCATCTTCGTCACCGGGGATACCGAAGATGTTATCCTTATACCAAACATCAAGCAAAAAGCGGATACGTTTCTGGGTTTTCCATGGTGCGCCTGCGTAGTTGTACAGGTACGGTATATGGAAGCTTGGCTCGTTACCCATAGAGTATTGGCCCACCAAACCCGTAGCATCCGGAAATTTTGACCAGAACTGGTATTTGCTCATGCCCAAGCCCTCGCGGAAGGTTTGGTCTAAGCGCGCCTGCATTTTTTCTTTGCCGCCCATCAGGTTGGCCAAGCCGTCAATATCGTGCTGTACCTGCCACAGGTAGGTCCAGCCGTTGTTTTCGTCGTAAAAATCGCGGCCGCCCATGCCGCCATCATATTTAGGGTCAATGTCTATAAAGTTGCCCTCGCTGTCTTTGGGGATAAACAGTTGCTTGTCGTTATTCCAAAGGTTTTTGTAGTTATTGGCGCGTTTGGCAAAGGTGGCTGCATCTGCAGTTTTGTTTAGTTCGCCGGCAAATTGGCCAACGGCCCAATCGTCATAAGCGCCACCGAGTGTTACCGCAACGGCCTGGCGTTTTTCCCAGGAGTGTACCAATTTAACGGTTTCTTTCTCGCCTTTCTTCAGGGCCGGAAAATAGCCCTTCTCGTGATAAAAATCATCCAGTTCGCATTTGGGGCCGTTCTCCCAAGGCAGCATGGTAGCTTCGTTAGCATTCTTCAGCACACCTTCGTAAGCCTTCGCCACATCAAAACCTCGTATGCCTTTGCGGTATGCGTCCAAAAACGTAACGGTTGAGTGGAAGCCATTCATACATGGCGTATCGCCAAACAATACCGGGAAAGTTGGCACCCAACCGCTTTGTTGGTACATCAGCACGTAAGAGTTCAGCATGTCCGATTCCATTGCCGGGTTCAATATGGTGCGCAGTGGGTGCAGCGCCAAATAAGTATCCCAAACCCAATCATCCACATAAAATGGGCGGTTGCTCTCGTGTACCTTATCATCGTAGCCGCTGTAGTATTTACCACCTTCGCTAATGTTCACCATACGCTCGTTGCTGCGGTATAGCGCTGTGTAGAACGAGCGACGTTGCGCTTCGGTGCCGCCTTCTACCTGTATTTGGTTAACCACCTTGCTCCACGCTGCTTTGGCGCTTTGCATCAAGGTGTTAAAGGCTACCGCGGCAACCTCATCTTTAAAATTCTGTTTGGCCTGCTCGGCACTTACATAAGATATCGCGTATTTAAGTTCAATAACATCCGGTGTACCCGAACCAAAAGTGATGTACGACTTTAGGTTTTTACCATCCTGTTCGGTTTTCTTCGTCAATTCACCATTTTGCAAAGTACCTGCGGCACCTTTGGCGTTTAATTGGCCGTAAACGTAAACCTTCACCTCGTCGTGGTAAGTTTCCATACCGGTTAACTCGTTGCCATTGCTAAGCTCCCATTTGGCTTTGCCATCGTTATAAGTACCGAACAAGATACTTTTAGAAGCGCTTTTTGCGGGGAAAGAGAATTTATAAATACCCGCTTTTTTGCCGGGGGTGAGCTCTACGGTGATGTTTTTATCGATCAGGAAGGTAGAATAATACCATGGGTGGATCACCTCCAGCTCGTGGTCGTATGGCATACGCTCATCCCAGCTTGCTGCGGTTACGGTTTTGGTATCGGGCTTAACCGAAAACACCTCGCCCATACGGTGCGAAACCATATTTAGTGGAAAACTGGTTAACTGATCGTCGATATAATCGGCCCTGATTGGGTACACCCTTATCATTTGGTTAGGCTGATGAATGGTAGGGCGCGTGGGCTCTAACAAGGCACCAACGTTGCCAATACGCGGGTCGATATAATTTAAGGCGGATGGCGCTACCTTTTGCGCAATGGCCGAAACCGATAAAGCCGACAACAGTACACCAGCGGAAACCGTTTTAACGAAGCGTGGAAAATTTATAACCATGGGTAAGATATATGCTACAGGTTGATGACACCAAAAATGGGCAAATTGCTTAAAGAATGGCGCGGTTTTGAAGAAATAATTGCGAAAAATATTTGGCGGGCAGGTATCTATTGAATTTAAATACAGAAGTTTGTTAGGATGCCCACCCACACCTACTTCGACTCGCCCGGCCTATACCGGCACCCAAAACATTTTTACGATGTTGGGGCAAGCCCCTACCTGTTGGAGGAGCTGATAAAGCACATTGATGAGGCTGCATCAACACTTGGAACAATATATGTTGCCTTTTACCTTTTCAACAATAAAATACTCAGCGAGAAACTCATTCAACTTGCAGCGAGCGGGGTAAAAGTGCACATCATTACTATTCCGATAAGCGGTTACGATAAAGAAAACCCGCAAGAAATACGATTAGTTACAACACAGGCTAAACTTGGACCGGCAACCAAATATACGCTTGCCCGTGAGGTTTTTGCTCCGTATTACCGTAATAAGGTTGCAGGTGCCACACTCAGCTTCTTTCCCCATCAATATATACGGTCGTCATCTTTTACGGGGTTTTCAAAAAGCGAGATGCCCTACTCTATGCATATTAAGGGCATATTGGCAATTAAAAAAGACGGTGGCGGATTTGTAGCCCTTAGCTCGTCAAACTTTGCAGTACGCGATGCCATTAAGGAAGAATACCTGGTGGTTATTGAAGACGAGCCTGAGGTATTAGCTCCCGTCAAACAGTTTTTTGAGCACCTGAGAATTGCATCTATACCCATCGCAGATTTTGATTTTAAAAGTTTGTATAATAAATACCCTACACCTGCTACCCAATACCCGGTAAACACGAGGGTGGGGTTTACAGCACCATTCTACCCAAAATCGAATCTCAACGCCGAAAAAGATATTGTTAACTTAATTGCAAACGCTACCTCAACTATCCAAATAGCAGCACAACATATTTGCTTTACTGTTGGCTGGCGAAACGGCATATTAGAGGCCTTAAAGGAAAGGGCAGCTGCAGGCGTTAGCGTGCAAATTATATCGCAAACCTTCGCCAGCGGCAACCGCGAAATTGATAAGCATTGCCGTACGCCGGCAAATACCGAAGCATTTATAGAGTTTTATAACGCCATAGCAAGAAAGCCCAACATTAGTTACCATGTAAACGAAAACCTGCACAGCAAATACATTATAGCCGATAGACGGGTGCTGGTATCCAGTTTTAACTACACGCCCACGCAGCTCATTTATAAAAAAGTTTCTATAAATACCGATAAACTGCAATATGAGGGCATTTTTAGCGAATGTGGCATTTATACAATTATTGATGACGATGCCAGCGTGGCGGCGTTTAAAGCGAACTTTGAAGAATTAAAAAAACGCGAGCATACGTTGACAATACAATAGTGCAACCGAACCAACTTTATACGCTTATCGCTGTTAACCCAATACCATGGCCTATACTTTCGAAACCAGCAAAGCGCGGTCGGATTTGATGAAAAAGATCAAATCGGGGCATACCAAGCCCGAACTGGTTTTGCGAAAAAAGTTGTGGGCGCTGGGCTATCGTTTCCGGCTACATGTAAAGAATCTTCCGGGCAAGCCTGATATTGTTTTCAAAGGCAAAAAGGTGGCTATCTTCATCGACGGGGAGTTTTGGCATGGCAAAAACTGGGAACAAAAGAAAACCACCATTAAACAAAACCGCGAATACTGGATACCCAAAATTGAGCGCAACATGGCCCGCGACCGCGCCAACACCCAAACCCTGCAAGATGCCGGCTGGATAGTACTGCGCTTTTGGCAAAACGATATTATGCGAGAACTGGAACTATGTGTTGCTACCATTGCAGCATGCATTGCAGGCAGCCAGTAAAACTCAATCTAACCTCAACCCGGCCAGCCCTATCAACTCTAAAGGGAAATCGCTGCCAAAACCGTAGCTGGACGGGTACTGCGGTGCGCCGTTGTACTTCTTCATCAGGTCAGGTACCTTTATTTGCAAGAAGCTTTTCAGACCGTTAACGGTTATCATTTTATTATTTATCGCGCCGCCCTTCATGGCATCTAAAAGCACATACGTGAAAGCGCCATGCCCCAGTTGGGCAAACTCCTGCGCAAATTGCTGGCTGCCGCTGGCGGCTATCCAATGCGTACCTGTACTACGGGCAACCAACGCTAAGCTTTTTAAGGCACCGGCATTATCGGCCATCAATTGCTGAAAGGCACCTGCGCTTTGGCAGGCATCTAAAATAAATACTTGTTTTTGGGCGGCTATGTTTATGGCGTACTGTTGCAGCATTTTAGATGGGATGCCATTTTGTGCCAATGCCTCATCTACGTTCTTCAGGTCGGTTACGTCGTTAGGCACCAGGTAAAACTCTTTATTTTTCTCGCTAATAACACCGTGGCCTGCGTAGTAAAATACAAAAACGTCCTCGGGCTTGGCGTTCTTTTGCACCTCGGCAAAGGCAGCGGTAATGCCTGCTTTATCGGCTTTATCATCCGTAATAAAATAAGTATTAAGTTTGGCTAATACCGTGTGCGCGTCTTTCTCGGCCTCGTTTTTAAAAGCCGTTGCATCTGCCAGTGCATAGTTCAGGCTCATCTTTGGGTTTTTATAAGCGTTTATGCCGATAACGATGAGGTGCATGGTGGCTTTGCGGTCTACCTGGGCAATAAATCCGTTGCCGTTGTTTATAGGTGCAGGTGTATTGGGCTGGCCTGCGGCGTTGTAGGTAACGGCAATTTCATCCGGCTCGCTTTCGGTCCGTTGGCTATTGAGGGCTACCGCGCGAATGCTGTTAACGCCGGGCAGCAAGTTCAGGGTGTACTTCTTGGTATCGGTATGGGTGTTATTATCGGTAACGAAAAGGCCCCGGGTTGCCAGATTAACGATCTTACCATTGTGGAACAGGCGTATCTCATCTACCCTATCATTCTCGGCGCTGGCGGTAACCGTAATTTCGGCTACGCCGGTAGTGTTTACATAAGTTGGCGTTTTATCATCAACTACATTTAAATTGCGGGTTACCTGCGCGTAGCTGATGCGTACTTTCGGTGCGGGGTTAATGTTTACATCAACCGGGGTAAAACGCTCGCCGGCCACCAAACGGGCGAAAAGGTTGGGTGTATAAAACTTCTCGAAGTATGCCCCCGGATCAACAAACTCGTTGCCTCTAACAAAGTAGAATTTTTTAAGGCTCTCCATGTTGCCGTCGTACAAGCCATCGGGCGTAACGGCTATCCAATCGTCGGTGCCTTTAAAGTGCGCAAGGTCTACTAAATGGGCAGTAGTAATGGCGTTGAATACCTGTACCGTGTTGGTGATCACACTCATCATAGCCACCAGGTAATTATTGCCAAGGAAGGCTATTTCATCGCCACCCATAATATCATTTGCACGGCTAATTTCTTTGCCTGTACCAAGGTCGTATGTTACCAGCACGTAGTTTTTGCTCATGTAATACTCGTCTGTTGGGCGGTAAAGCACGGCAGCATACTTTTCGTCGGGCGAAACGGCAAATTTCAAGGCACCTTTGCGCTGTATGGCCACCAGCGGTATTTTAGAGAGTTGCTGCCCCGTGCTTACCGATGTAGTAAGCAAATTAATGGCCTTCCCCCCCTCGCCATCCACCGCATCAAGGCTGTAGAGTTTGCTGCCAGTGTTATTGAATACCGGGTATTCGCCCAATTCTACATCAGCGGTTATCTCTGTATTCTGGCGATAATTATAAATGAAAGCTTTCGCATCGGGATAATGCTGGTATATAACCGTTTTATTATCGGGCGAAGGGAGGTAACGGGGATATTTAAAATCGATAGTTTTAATAACATTGCCCGTAGCAAAATTGATGATAGAACCCGCTCCGCTCTTATCGGTAAAGCCGATAGTGCCATCGGGAGAAATAGCTTTCACCCCTCTATCGGCATACGCCGGGCTTGCCTCGCCGGTATTGATATTAACGACCGTTTGCCTGCCGAAGTTCCCGGTGAGGTAATAATCGCCCTGGTTACCAAAGGCCGAATTGTACCAGTCACCTGCCTCGCGGGTATTGAAAGGGACCGTTTTTTCGAATTTATAGGTACTTACGTTCCAGATACGGGCCTCGCGGGCGTTAGTGGTAAATATCAACTGGTTGGTGGCGGCCTTCACCATCATGCGTTGCAGGCCGCTGGTTTCGTTCTTTAACTCGCGCAGTTTTTCGAAAGTGGTGGCCGAATACAACTTGCCCGAACTATTGGCGCGATTGAACACCACTATGTATTTGCTGCTGGCGCCCATCAGGTCGTTATACTCGGTATCATAAAAATGCTTCAGTTCGCGGTTGGTTGCGGCATCAAGCACGGCGCGGGGTGCCATAATGATGTTTTTATCATCAGCAGAAAAGCTTAAACCTGTAAGCCCGTACACCGCATCGCTAATAATGGTAGCAACTTTGCTATCCAGATCTACTTTGTACATTTTAGTTTTGCCATTCACCAGCAACATATTGCTATTGGCGGTTATGGCCATCTCCTGAACCTCGGGGTCGGGTTGGTCAAAGTCTACTTTCTTACCTGTTTCCAGGCTGAACACCTGTAGCTTTTTATTCTGCGTTATGGCGATGTACTTTTTATTGAGCTTTATACCGTTACCGTTAAGCGAGCCATCTGCATCGGGTGCTTTCCACTTATACGCTTTCAGCCGTGTACCATTGGCCGCATCCCATATCAATATATCTACAGGGTTCACCACCGCCCCCAGCGAGCCATCTGCCGAAACGGTGGCACCTATCTTGTAGCCGTCCTTTACCAAACCCTTCTCAAAGAGGTATACCTGCTTACCCGCCAATACATCCCAATATTCCCAGCCATTCTCGGTGCGTACCGTAAGGTAACGGCTATCGGCCGAAAAATGCACCTCATCTGCCGCCCCCTGTTTTAGCGGCAGGGTTTTCAGCTGCATACCATTGGCCATACTCCAAATTTTAACCGACTTATCCGACGAGGCCGTAGCGATGTACTTTTCATCGGGCGAAATGGCAAGTCCCTGCACATAGCTGGTATGGGCAATAGGGATGCGCAGCTCCAGCTTTTGGGCCATGCCCGCGGCCGAAATAAATGCCAGTAATAGGGTGATAAGGTATCTCATGGTATGGGTTGTTGCTATTTCATCAGTTCTACCGGAAAATCGTTGCCGAAGCCGTAGCTGGCCGGGTATTGCGGTGCGCCGTTGTATTTCTTCATCAGGTCGGGCACCTGCGTTTGCAGGTAATTCTTTAGCCCGTTCACGGTTATCATTTTGTTATTGGCGGCTTCGCCCTGCATGGCTTTCAGCAATACATAGGTGAATGCCCCATGCCCCAATTGGCCAAACTCCTGCGCAAATTGCTGGCTGCCGCTGGCAGCAATCCAGTGCGTACCCGTGCTGCGGGCCACTACGGCAAGGTTTTTCTGCTGATTCGCGTCGTTGGACATGAGCTGCTGAAATGCTCCCGCGCTCTGGCAGGCATCCAGTATGAACACCTGTTTTTGGGCAGGGATATCGATAGCATAGCGTTGCAGCATTTTGGAGGGGATGCCGCTTTGGGCAAGAGCTTCGTCTACATTCTGCAGGTCGGTAACATCCGTCGGCACTAAATAAAACTCTTTGTTTTTATCGCTGATAACCCCGTGGCCTGCGTAGTAAAACACAAATACATCCTGCGGCTTAGCGTTCTTCTGCACTTCGGCAAAGGCGGCGGTGATGCCATTTTTATCGGCCTGCGCATCGGTAACAAAATAGGTTTTCAGGTTGGTAGTGATGGTTTTGGCATCCTTTTCTGCTTCGTTCTTAAACGCCGTTGCATCTGCTAAAGCGTAGTTCAGGCTCATCTTGGGATTTTTATAAGCGTTGATACCTACGACCACCAAATGCATAGTGGCATCTTTATCCACCGTCGCTACGGGACCTGTGGCACCATTGTTCAAAACAGGTGGCGTATTGGCTTGCGCGCCGCTGTTATAGTTAACAAGTATCTCGTCGGGCTCGCTCTCAGTGCGCTGACTGTTGAGGGCAACCGCGCGGATATTGTTTGCGCCGGGCAGCAAATTCAAAGTATATTTCTTTGTATCAGTACC
>NZ_MBTF01000021.1 GCF_002013915.1 Mucilaginibacter pedocola | reverse complement strand
AACCGCAAAGATTCTGTGTTGATTACCAAATGATTTTTTACTTTTGTTGTCTAAGGCGGCTTTATGCCAGCCTGTTTAGGGTGGTTGGCTTTAGCTTTAACCACCCTAACTATTTTATGAGGTTGCTTCCTCGCTTTGTACTTGCAGGTAGCGGCTGTCGTACCTCTCGCCTGTTTTCCAAAGGGTGTAAACCAGTTCTAATAACTTCCTCTGCACCGCTACCGCCGCTTTCATTTTAATTCCATGTTTAGATACTAACCTCACAAACACTGCTTTGAAATGCTTGTCGCTACGTATAGCGGCTAATGCAGGCATATACATTGCCTTCCGTAAATAACGGTTCCCTCGTTTGGATATACGAGGCTTACTTTTTACCGAAGTGCCCGAGTCTTTAACTTTTACATCCAACCCGCTATACCCTACCAGTTGCCTTTTATTGCGGATCAGGTTGAAGCCATTCGTTTCTGCAAGGATGGTAACTGCCGTAAGCCACCCTACGCCGGGGATAGATGTAATAGTACGTACTCTTTTAGTCAATTCGGCATCTTGCTTTATCAGGGCATCGATCTCTTCTTTAACTTCTTTTTCCTGGCTGTTGAACAGCCCGATACGATCTTTGAGCCTGGCTACGCTCCTTTCGTTAGGGTATGCTTCTGCCTGCTCGGCGTGCAGCTGGTTCTTAGCCACCGTACGTTCTGCTATCAATTGCCCCCTTTCCCGGGTTAACTGCCTTAATGTTTTGAACCCCTTCTCCGGTTGCTGCCAGTCCTCCAGTTTTGTACCAAGCCCGAAATCGCAAATGCCTCTTGAAGCAGTTTTATCAGTAATGGTTTTGATATCCAGCGACCTTATATGGTTGCTGATCTTATTGGGTAGTACTATGCTAACCTCGTAACCGTTGTCGGACAGGTAGTACGCCAGCTTCTCATGGTAAACGCCGGTGGCTTCCATCACATACCTTACGCTGGTAGTGTTTACGCTATGCTTGCTTACCCAAACCAGCATAGCCTTAAAGCCCGATTCTTTATTGGCGAACGATTTACAAGCGTAAATATCCTTCTCAAGGGAGCTGCCTATCCTGCCTAACGATACTACTAATTCCTTTTGTGCCACATCAATGCCGGCAACTTGCTTTAAAACACTTGTCATCACCTGTTAATATCTATTTTAATAAGTGAATAACCCATCTTCGTTTTGTCTCCTGGTTGGATATCCAAGCTATACCGCTATGCAGTATGCCTTACATTCTGTTCAAACTCCAATGGGCAAAAGAGCATGAGGCCGTATCTTTGCGAGAACATACTTCATGAGTTGTTTGAGCACAAATCGGCTCTCATACTC
Organism: Mucilaginibacter pedocola; assembly: GCF_002013915.1. Taxonomy (GTDB): domain Bacteria; phylum Bacteroidota; class Bacteroidia; order Sphingobacteriales; family Sphingobacteriaceae; genus Mucilaginibacter; species Mucilaginibacter pedocola. Next base: position 11,879 of record NZ_MBTF01000021.1, on the reverse strand, counting down.
CTTCACTCAATACAAAATTATTAGCTATATTAATTGGTAACAAACATAGGAGAGCGCAGAGAATTAGCATTTTGGTGAACGCAAAGGACACAAAGGCTTATATGAGGGCTATGAAGTACGCTTTTTTGACACTAATACAAGCTTTGTACTTTTTGCGGTTAAATAAACAGTACGATTTGATAATTCGTGTTCACTCCTTTTGTTTTAATTAAACGTAATGTTGTATTTTACGTAATATTTTAATTCTCGTACGCACCCCCTACCCCTACACACGTTAATGGAGAATATTTACAAAATTATCCTGGAGGAAACCCTCGCCGGCTACTGGGACTTCTACATTAAAGAAGACCGGTTGATACTCAGCCCGGCATTTAAAGCTATTTTTGGCTATGAGGACCATGAGTTGCCCAATGCCACAAGCACATGGTCGCGGCTTATTGTGGAGGAAGACCGTGCGCGAATAGATGCCTGCGTGCAGGAACATTTTGATAGCCATGGCTTAAAACCCTACAATATAGATGTGCGCTATAAGCACAAAAACGGTAGCATTATTTGGGTGAATACCACGGGCAGGGTAATTGAGTGGGATGGCAACGAACCTATACGCATGGTGGGCTGCCATACCGATATAACCCAGAAAAAAAAGGCAGAACTAAGCCTCGCCATCAGCGAAGAAACCTTCCGCAACGCTTTCGAATATTCTACTATTGGCATGGTGCTGGTATCAACCGAGGGGAAATTCATGAAAGTAAATAAAAGCATTTGCGAAATGCTTGGCTACACTGCTGATGAATTGCTTGCTAAAACCTTTCAGGAAATTACCCACCCCGACGACCTGGAAGCCGACCTGAGCCTGCTGCAAAAAACGCTGCGAAAAGAGATAAAGAACTACACTCTTGAGAAACGCTACTTCACCAAAGTCGGCAAAACCATCTGGATATTGCTGAATGTTTCGTTGGTGCTTGGCGAACACGGCGAGCCGCTTTACTTTGTATCGCAGATAAAAGATATTACCCAACGCAAAGAAGCCGAAGTAAAACTACGCGAGAGCGAACGCCGCTGGGCTTTTGCGCTGGAAGGCTCGGGTGGAGGGCTGTGGGATTGGGATATAAAAAACGGTACCATTTTCCACTCCGAGCAATGCCTGCGCATGATAGGTATGCAGGATGAAGGCTTTGGGCAAAAACTTGGCGAATGGACCAGCCGTGTACACCCCGATGACCGCGAGAAATACGTGGAGGACCTGAAAAAGCACCTGCGCGGCGAGACCGATATCTACGAGAACCAGCACCGCGTGATGTGTAAGGATGGCAGCTACAAATGGATACTGGACCGCGGCAAAATAATGGAGACCGACGAAACCGGTAATGCTACCCGCATTATTGGCACCCATACAGATATTACCGAGCAAAAGCAAAAAGAAGAGCAACTGCGCCATACGCTTGATATGGTGAGCGGGCAAAATAATCGCCTGCTCAACTTCGCCTATATTGTATCGCACAACCTGCGTACACATGCCAGCAATTTTAAAATGATAGTGGATGTGCTCGACGATCCGCAAACCGATGAGGAAGAAAAGGCAGAACTATCCGGCCACTTGGGCAAGGTTGCCGATCAGCTGAACGAAACCATTACTAACCTTAACGAGGTGGTATCTATACAAACACACTTAGATATACAAACCACCGAAATAAACCTGCGGCATTATGCCGAAAAGGCTATCGAGCTGCTAAGCAACGATATTGAGATGTGGCAGGTTACCGTTAACAACCGCATACCCGAAGACAATAACCTCACCTACAACCCAGCCTATATGGAAAGCATTATGCTGAACCTGCTGAGCAACGGCATTAAATACCGTTCGGCAACGCAGGCTCCTGTTATAAATATCGAGGCATTTACCGAAGGTGGGCGGCACGGCTTTACCGTAGCCGATAACGGCATTGGGATAGATATGAAAAAACATGGCGAACAGCTTTTCGGCATGTACAAAACTTTTCATGGCAACCGCGATGCTAAAGGCATGGGCTTGTTTATCACCAAAAACCAAATAGAATCCTTCGGCGGGAAAATAGAGGTGGTCAGCGAATTGGGGAAGGGTACTACGTTTAAGGTTTATTTGGGGTAAATCAGCACCTCCGCATCTGCAACACAAATCCCCCTAAAACAAAAATAGCGATGAGCCTAAACCCATCGCTATTTCTTCTTTCGGACTTCCGACTAAAGACTTCCGAACTTATATCAACAGCCTTACCGGCTCTTCTAATAGTTGTTTTAGTGTTTGCAGGAATGCAGCAGCCAAAGCGCCATCAACCACGCGGTGGTCTGAGCTTAGGGTTACTTTCATTACGTTGCCAGGTACTACAGCACCGTTTTTAACTACCGGTACTGCTTGTATACCGCTTACCGCTAGGATACATGCATTCGGGGTGTTAATAATAGCGGTAAACTCATCTACACCAAACATACCAAGGTTTGATATGGTGAAGGTTGAGCCTTCCATTTCTGCAGGCTGTAATTTTTTGCCTTTAGCTTTACCGGCAAACTCTTTCACTTCTTGCGAAATGTGGCTAAGCGATTTGCCATCGGCAAATTTAATAACCGGCACCAACAGGCCTTCGTCAACCGCAACAGCTACACCAATGTGTACGTGCTCGTTGGTGCGAATTTTATCGCCCAGGAATGATGAGTTAATAGCCGGGTGCGATTTCAAAGCAACAGCAACAGCTTTCACCACGAAATCATTGAACGAAATTTTAACCGGAGCTACATCATTTATTTTAGCGCGGGCTGCAATTGCCTGGTCCATATCAATCGACATGGTTACATAGAAATGCGGCGCGGTAAATAAGCTTTCTGATAAACGGCGGCTGATAGCTTTGCGCATCTGGGTAACAGGGCGCTCGCTGAATTTTTCTTCGCCGGTAAAGGTTGGCAATACAACCGGTGCTTTTGCAGGTGCAGCAGCCGGAGCCGATGCAGCAGGTGCTTCGGCAGCGGCAGCAGCTGGTTTAGCGGCCGATGGTGTAAAGCTTTCTATATCTTTTTTAATGATGCGGCCGTTATCAGCACTGCCTTTTACATCATTAAGGTTAATACCTTTTTCTTTGGCTATTTTGCGTGCCAAAGGCGATGCTTTTACGCGGCTATCGTCTTCGGTAGAACCGGCGGCAGCAGCTTCAGGAGCGGCTTCGGCAGCAGGTGCAGCTTTTTCTTCCGCGGCTGGTGCAGCTTCGGCAGCAGGGCTATCGTTACCGGCATCCAGTAATGGAGTAATATCGGTACCTTCTTTACCTACAATGGCAATAATGCCGTTTACAGGAGCAGCTTCGCCTTCTTTTACACCAATGTATAATAAAGTGCCGGCTTCGTAACCTACTACTTCCATGGTAGCCTTATCGGTTGCCACATCAGCTAAAGAGTCGTCAGCTTTTACTTTATCGCCCACTTTAAAGTTCCATTTTTCAATGGTGCCTTCGGTCATGGTATCGCTCAACAGCGGCATGCGGATAACCGTAGCCGGGATGCTCGAAAGGTCAACTTTTGGTTTTGCTGCGGCAGCAGGTGCGGCAGGTTTAGCATCAGCAGCAGGTGCAGGTGCTTTTTCTTCGGCAGCAGGTGCCGCGGCAGGTGCGCTTGCGCCGCCTTCTAATAATGCTTTATAATCTTCGCCTTCTTTACCCAATACTGCTATCACAGCATCTACCGGTACAGCGCTACCTTCTTCAACACCTATATAAAGCAGGGTGCCGTCCTGGTACGATTCAAAATCCATAGTGGCTTTATCGGTTTCAACCTCGGCCAATACATCGCCCGATTTTACCTTGTCGCCAACTTTTTTATGCCATTTTGCCAATACCCCTTCGGTCATGGTATCGCTCATTTTAGGCATTTTAACTACTTCAGCCATATACTGTTTGTTGTTAATATTTAGGTGTAATAATTAATCGCGGATGTACGGGTAATCTGCCTGTACGTAAACATCAGTGTAAAGCTCTGATGCCTCAGGCCATGGCGACTCCTCAGCAAACTGAACAGCTTCGTCAACCGTTGCCTTAATTTTGGCTTCAATTTCTTCAAACCATTTCTCGTCGGCATAACCTTCTTTTTCAATGGTTAGTTTTACCTGCTCAATTGGGTCTTTAGCTTTGTAGCTTTCCAACTCTTCTTTGGTGCGGTATTTTTGCGGGTCGCTCATCGAGTGGCCTTTGTAGCGGTAAGTACGCATTTCCAGGAAGGTTGGGCCTTCGCCGCGGCGAGCGCGAGATACGGCTTCGTCCATTGCGTTGTGTACAGCTACCGGGTCCATACCATCAACCGGGGCAGATGGAATACCGTATGGCAAGCCTAATTTATAGATGTCTGTTTGTACGGTAGTACGTTCAACCGAAGTACCCATGGCGTAACCATTGTTTTCGCAAACGAAGATCACAGGAAGCTTCCATAAAGCGGCCATGTTAAAGGTTTCGGTTAATGCACCCTGGCGAACGGCACCATCGCCCATGTAGGCAATGTTTACGTTATCGGTACCTTTATATTTCTCGGCGAAAGCAATACCGGCACCCAGTGGAACCTGGCCACCTACTATACCATGCCCGCCATAAAAATTATTTTCTTTGTCGAACATGTGCATCGAACCACCTTTACCCTTAGAGCAGCCGGTTGCTTTACCATACATTTCGGCCATAATGGCTTTAGGTGTGGTACCTTTTGCTAAAGCGTGCGCGTGGTCGCGGTAAGCAGTTATCAAGCTGTCTTCGTGGCGTATAACCGACATGGCACCAGCCAACACGGCTTCCTGCCCGATGTAAAGGTGGCAAAATCCGCGTATTTTTTGCTGGCCATAAAGCTGGCCGGTTTTTTCTTCAAACTTACGCATCAGAAGCATAGACTCGTACCACATCAGGTAGGTGTCTTTAGTTATTTCGATTGAACTCATTTATTAAAAACAATTCTTTGAGAATGTGCAAATCTAATTATATCTCGCAAATAACCGAAACTGCAACGAATTTGTTGTAAAGATTTATTTAATGCGAATGTCAGCTTTTGTGTGGCTGAAACGCGTTAGGGGGCAAAATCAGAATATCATTTCGGCAGTGTGTAAATCGTACGCTTTACGGCGGTGCAATATATTGGTTTTCCGTAATAATCTTTTATTGGATTTGCGGGCGTTTTACTTTGTGAAACTGGTAATTTAACCGCAAAGGGCACAAAGAAAAACGCAAAGAAGCGCAAAGCCTTGCAAATTCATTAAGAGGCAAGGGTTTGCGCTTTGTGTTTTAGCGCCTTTAAAAGCTTTGCGCCTCTTTGCGCTCACCAACGCGCAAATCCTCTGCGTACTTTGCGGTTAAATTATGCGGCCTTATATTTTCGCTAAACAATAAAACTAACCTAAAACATCAGCATAAGCCCGAAATCCACACCATGTTGATAATTAACCGCTTGCCATTTCATGAGGATATCCGAATTTCACAATGGCGATAACTTTATTAACAATGGTTAAAAATATTTACCGCCACGAACATGAAATTTATTTCATTAAATATTTGGTTGATTAGATAATTTGTATAGTTTTGTAGGTAACAATAGACACAATGTCTTGATTAATATACGTTTGTTGTACCCCTAATCAACAAAAAAGAGATTAAATGAAGAAAACTGCCCTTGCTATTGCATTATTTTTGAGCGTGTTAGCTGCACAAGCTCAAACAAAAACTGTTCCAGCCCCTGCCGCCGAATCAGACGAGCAGGAGTCTTTAGCCAAAGATTATCTTTCACAAATTATGGGCGTGGCCTTCTCGGCAACTTCCAACATGAAGCTTTTCAACTTTGTGCACGATTGGATTGGTACTCCGTACCGTTTTGGTGGCAGTTCTAAAAGGGGAATAGATTGCTCAGCATTCACCAGGCAGTTATACAGCGATGTGTTTAACCTGACTATTCGCCGCAGCTCGCGTGATATTTTTGGTATGGTTAACCCCGTTGGTAAAGACGATTTAAAAGAAGGCGATTTAGTTTTCTTCAAAATACACAGCCGCAGCATTTCGCATGTTGGCATATACTTAGGTAATAACAGGTTTGCCCACGCATCATCGCGCGGCGTAGCCATCAGCAGCCTCGATGATGCTTATTACAGCCGCTACTTTTATAAAGGTGGCCGCTTGTTAGAAGCATTTAAAAACGAGCTTGCCAATAGCAGCGCCGACCAGCCGGGGCCCGACAATAATTGATATAAACCTAAATTTATTATATTCCTCAGTCCCCCCATCATCAATTTGGGGGGACTTTTTTTTGCTCCATGAAATCCCTTAAAACCTTCGCCTTATTACTTGCCGTTTCCTCTACAATTATTGCGTGCAACAATTCGCCCGGTAAAAAAAAGCTTGCCGATAGCCTGAGCATGCCTCCGGCTGCAACAGATACCTCACCGGCAAATCCTGCCGATACCGTTGCTATCCTCCCGGATACCTTAATTAATATAGCCGCCGTTGGCGATATAATGCTGGGTACGGCTTACCCCAACGCCAACAATCTGCCGCCGGATAGTGGCAGGCAAAGTTTTAAATATGCCATGAAGCACCTGCGCCAAGCTGATATTGCCTTTGGCAATCTGGAGGGCGCACTGGTAGATAGTGCCGCACCGGCTGCCATGAAACTGAAATTCCGCAGCAAACCCTATATGTTTAAAATGCCCGAATATTACGGCGGCGTTTTTAAAGATGCCGGTTTTGATATACTAAGCCTGGCCAATAACCATAGTAACGATTTTAGCTACCAGGGCCGCGTTGCCACCGCACGCGTGTTAGATAGCCTGGGTATAAAATACGCCGGGTTGAAAACCTGCCCCACTACAACATTTACACTAAAGGGCATTAAGTATGGCTTTTGTGCATTTTCGCCAAATAGCCAAACGGTATCGTTATTAGATATAAAGGGTGCGGAAGAAATTATCCGCGCCTTAAAAAAAGAGAATGATATAGTAATAGTATCGTTCCACGGTGGCGGCGAGGGTGTGAGCTTTGAGCACGTACCCTGTGCACCCGAAAAATATAACGGCGAGCGTCGCGGTAATGTACATGCCTTTAGCCATGCAGCAATTGATGCCGGTGCTGACCTGGTGCTGGGTAACGGCCCGCACGTAAACCGCGCAATGGAATTATACAACGGCCGCCTTATAGCCTACAGTCTGGGCAATTTTTGCACCTACCGCAGTGTAAGTGTAGCTGGTATTTGCGGGTTGGCACCTTTGTTAAAAATAAGGATAGATAAAAAAGGCCGCTTTGTGGGCGGCCAACTCGTATCGTACATACAATCGCACGATAGGGGATTAGTGCCCGATTCGCTTAACCGTGCTATGCGCCGCATAAAAATGCTAACGCAAACAGATTTTGAGCGCTCGGGGCTGAATATTTCTGAAAGCGGGGAAATAAGCCCGGCAGTGGCTAATTAGGCTTCGTCTTTGGTATTGCGTACAAGACTGATACCCGTAGAGAAAAATAATATGGCTATCACACCCACTACAATAAGAGTTGTAGCCTGGCTGCTTTTGTTGATAATAGCTACACCGGTCCATATTAGGCCAACTATGCCCAACACAGTAAGCACAGTGCCGAAAGTACGTTTTAAATTCATGGTTATTAGTGCGTTAATGTTTTACAGTAATTAGATGTAAGCTATTAACCAAATAGAGCATGCATTGTTTTTGTGTTTCGGCAGATGCAGAATCTGAGCAGGCAGCTATAAAGGCAAAACCGCAAAAAGCCCTATTAGTACTAATAAAATAGCAAGCAGTATAAGTGTAGATGTGTAGCCTTGTACACCTTTTTGTTTAATGCGCAGCGCCATAACAAGAAGCCCGGTTAGTATAAATACAGTTACGCAGCAACATTGCCAAACGCAACAATGCAATAATAATTTTTGTGTGCAATTGTTTGCGGGCACGCATAAAATCTCTGAAAAAAGCCCAATTATCATTTTTAAGTAATTTAGAGTTGCATCGGCACAACATTTCGGCAATATGGTGCGTTAAAGGAGAACATAAGTGCAACCCGCACTTATAATTGTGATAAGGTTTAGGTTGAAAGCCCCGGGCAGCGAGTGCAACGGGGCTTTTATTTTTTACCTCCGGCAGGTTTCTGTTTTAAATTGCCATATTCGCTTTTTTTTGAAGATTAAAAAATGAATGATATAAAGGAGCAGTTGCATGCCTTATGCGTAGCCTATGTAAAAGGGCGCATGCAGGCAGCCGAGCAAGCCATTGCCGAAGCACAGGAAGCTGCCAATAACGATACAAAAAGCAGTGCCGGCGATAAATACGAAACCGGGCGCGAGATGGCGCAGCAAGAAACCAACCGCAACCTTGCCCAACTAAACGAGGCTAATAAACTAATGGTGGCGCTAAACCAAATACCTATGAAAGGTAATGCCGCAACAGCAGATGCAGGCAGCCTTGTAATTACCAATAACGGAAGCTTTTATATTGCCATAAGTGCGGGCGCACTGGCATTTGATGGCAAAAACTACTTTGCTGTATCGCCGGCATCACCTATCGGCCTGAAGCTTAAGGGCAAAAAAATGGGCGAAGAGTTCAATTTAAATGGTAAAAACTACCTCATTTCCGAGATTTTTTAATGAAAATGTTACAAATTCAGCGATTTATTAAAATAAAGCGGGCCGTTTAGTAAATTATTTGTACAAGTGATTAATATCTATTCTATATTTGGTGTAAACAAATAACATGGCGGCAATAACAACCGGCCATTACTAAACTAATTTTTTGATGAACATATTCGTTGGAAGCCTTCCTTACTCTTTACAGGAAGCAGATCTGAAAGAGCTTTTTGAAGCTTATGGTGAAGTAAGCACCGTTAAAATTATTATTGACAGGGAATCGGGCCGCAGCAAAGGCTTCGGTTTCGTTGAAATGGCTGATGATGAAGCAGCTCAAAAAGCTATTTCCGGCTTGAACGGTTCGCAGGTATCTGGCCGTTCTATTGCTGTTAGCCAGGCTGAAGACAAAAAGCCAAGCGGCGACCGCAGAGGCGGTGGTGGCTTTGGTGGCGGCAACCGCGGTGGCGGTGGCTACTCGAGAGATAACAGAGGTGGCGGCGGTGGCGGCTACTCAAAAGATAGCAGAGGCGGCGGCGGTAGCCGTTGGTAATTTCTTTATAACAGCAAAGCGCCTCTATTGCCGGGCGCTTTGCTGTTATTTGCTACTTTGTGCACGCTTTCATCTTTTGGCAGCGTGATTTTTTGTACCCTAAAGTTTCAAGCGCCACCCCGGCGCCGGCATGCTGATATTCCTATATCAGCTACATAGTAACCCGCTTTAGATACGCACACGCAATCTACACTTGCCCGAACTTCGTTTCTATTTATATGAAAACGATATTCGCCATCGCACTCTTCTTTATTTCATCCATCAATACCGCCCCAAACAAACCGGTAGAAAAGGTCGACCTTAAGCGCTTCGCAGGCACTTGGTATTCGCTGTACTCTATCCCCACTATGTTTGATAAAGGCAGCCGCGAAACAACTACCACTTATACCTATAATACCGATAAGGGTTATTACGATGTTGTTACCACCTGCAAGAAAGAAGACGGTAGTGACAAGAGCGTAAAATCTAAACTATTCCAGGTAGAGGGCACCAACAATGCCGAAATGAAAGCCCAGTTTTTATGGCCCTTTAAGGTAGATTACTGGGTAATTGCCCTTGCCGACGACTACTCGTATGTAGTGGTAGGACATCCCGATCATAAATTCCTCTTCATTATGAGCCGAAAGCCCGGCATCAGCAAACAAACTTACGACGAACTGGTAGCAAAATGCCGCGCTATGGGCTACCCGGTAGAAAAGCTTACTTCGCAGAAACATGGCGGCTTATAATACACCAGGGCAAACAATTACCTTACAACAAAGGTTACAACAGCTAAACTGATACAAAGCTTAATTAGGGGCTTTGATAGTTTTTACTATTTTTGTCAAAAATATTAAGCGATGAGCGAACTCGTTAAAAAACAAGTAAATGATGCAAAGGCTTTAATGGAAAAAGCTATTGCACACACAGATAGCGAACTATTAAAGATTCGTGCGGGCAAAGCAAACCCTGCCATGCTGGATGATATTGTTGTTGAATACTACGGTACTCCTACCCCGCTATCGCAAATAGGTAGTGTTAATACCCCCGATGCACGTACAATTGTGGTACAGCCATGGGAAAAAAACCTGCTGCCATTGATCGAGAAAGCTATTAAAGAAGCCAACCTGGGTGTTAACCCGCAAAACGATGGCGTTATTATCCGCATTAACGTTCCACCGCTTACCGAAGAGCGTCGCCGCGAATTGGTTAAAAAAGCCAAAGGCGAAGCAGAGAACGGTAAAGTTGCTGTGCGTAACATCCGTAAAGATGCTAACGAGAAGATCAAAAAATTGAAATCGGAAGGTGTATCTGAAGACGAGATAAAAACCGGCGAGGCTGATGTACAGAAACTAACCGATAGCTACATTGTAAAAGTGGACCAGCTTTCGGAAGCGAAAGAAAAAGATATCATGACAGTTTAATTTCTGTTAAACTGAATCGTCCTGAAATAAGTTGACAGATTTTACGATAGTCCCAGTTACGTGAGTAGCTGGGATTTTTGTTTATAAACACTTTGAGGTGTTTTCATCTTCAAAGATAAATGCGGCCGGTAATTATTGTACAGATCAACAGCTTCTTCTGTTAATAATTTTGCATGCAATTTTGATTTTAGTACGTTGCCTAAGCCAAACTCTTCCTTTAAAGTTCTATTCATCCGTTCAGCCAGTGCATTCTCATAAGGATCTCCATTTTCAGTCATGCTGATTTTGATCTGATGCTGATTTGCGATACTTACATATTCTGCACTACAGTACTGCATCCCCCGGTCTGAATGATGTATAAGTTGGTGCTGCCTGTTTTTTCTGTTCCTGATAGCCATTTGAAAGGCCTGCTTCATTTGTGCCGCTTCCATGTTATCAGCTATCGCATAATCCATTATCTTCCTGCTATAAGCATCGGTCACCATATTCAGATAACAATTGCCCTCATCTGTTTTGAGATAGGTAATATCACTTACCCATACCTCATCGGGACGTTTTACAACGATATCTTTAACCAGGTTAGGGTATTTTCTTAGCCAATGCTTTGACATGGTGGTTTGTATGTATCTGCGTTTAGGCAATATCAGCATCCCATTTTTCTTTAACAGGGCAAACAGTTTATCCCGCCCAAACTTGATCTCCTGCGCTTGCAAGCTATCTCTGATCTGATGATGAAGTTTTCTGCCACCTAAACGGGATAATACTTTCCGCTCCTTGTCAACAAGCTGCTTTATTTGCAGTTCCTGTTCGTTCTTTTGCTCCTGCTCTTTGCAGTGCTTATAGAAATATTGACGGCTATATCCTAAAACGTTAGCTACAAATCCAACGGTTCGTCGGTCTCGCTTCGAGCCTGTTCTGTAGCTTCTGACAACAGGCTCAAATACTTTTTTCTAATATCAGTATTCAACCGGCTGTCGGCTATATCGATAGCTCGGTTCAAAACTTCTTTCTCTTGTTCCAATCGCTTTAGCTTCTTTTCCAGTTCCCGGATCTTCTTATTGGGTGTATCTCTTTTCATGGCTTCTGATTCTTTCCAATCTAATCTACCATGTTTTCGCAACCAAACCAACACGGTGCTTTTACCCTGGATGCCATAACGCAACTGCGCCTGCTTGTAAGTAAGTTCGCCTTTTTCTACTGCGTCTACAATCTCCAGTTTAAATGATAAACTGTAATCTTTTTGGGTCTTTCTCTGATAGGCCTTAACTTCTTGTTCTTTCATTTGTTAACACTTTTTGTGTCAACCTATTTTAGGA
>NZ_MBTF01000020.1 GCF_002013915.1 Mucilaginibacter pedocola | reverse complement strand
GCTATAGTTTAGGGCAAAGCCTGCGCGGCCTCGACCCTACCGCGAACCTTCATAAATACCTGTCGGCAGCCGACCTGGAGAAGATCAACACGCATAGTAATAAACCGCTGGCCATTTTGCAGCTTAATGCGCTGCAATTAACGGAGCTGCGGGATGAAGGAAGACTGGAATTATTCAGCCATGTACAGATCAATTCAACGCAGGTGAATTTTTCTAATGCGATGGGTATGGCCGAGCGGATCAAAAGCACGGTGTTCCCGCAGACCTACCGCTTATTCCTGCATTTCTTTATCTATATTTTCGTCGTTACTTTATCAATAGCACTGACAGATATCGATAGTTTCTTCGAGATCCCTTTGTTACTGGTGATTTCTTCTGCTTTTTTTCTTTTGGAAAAATCAGCGATGCATTTACAGGACCCTTTCAATAACCTTCCTACTGATACCGCGATGACGACGATAGCCACCAATATAGAAATCAATATCAAGCAGTTACTGGGTGAGCAGGATATCCCTGAGCCTTTAAAACCCGAAAGCTTTTATTCACTATAAGTAATTATAATGCCGGAGATCATATTAAATGTTGCCGAACTGAAGCTATCGGATAATTCCGTGACCTATGGCCCTGTTATCCAAACCGCTGAAAACGAATATCTTTTTAGGAACACGTTTAGTTCCTTGGATCTGTATTTCACACTGAAAAAGAATGCTGATGGCAACTGGGAATATGCAGATGAGGCACTGGCGGATATTCCCAAAAACTATATTGAGCAGATCGGCTTGCAAATAGACCAGAAGAACCGGGCATTAGGTAAAGAAGTGCTTAAATAAATTAACTAAACCGTACAAGCAGCGAATGCGTATTTAGGAAACACCCAGGTTTCGAAACTGCTACGCGCCCAAACGAGGCTGGAAGCACATTACTCACAGCAGGCCAGCTTGGAGCTGGGTAATTGATATCATTATTACCGCTCGATCTCGCTGCTGCTACTTTCTTTTTAATGACCGCTCGTATTCTTTCAGGCTTTTCTTCAGGTCCTGCCCATTATTGTGGATGGACCTACAGAATACGTTACAGGCCGCAGGGTCTTCACTGTCGCCGCATTGCGTTTGGCAGCCGGTTAAAGTATTACGGGGCATCAGATCATACATATGCGTTACTGTATATCCAACCAGTAAGAAAATGGCGACAACACTGGCAAAGAACCATTTTGGAAATTTGTTATTCTGAACGATGGCCTGTTGAGGCGGATCATTGAATGGAAAAATGTATTTGACCCTTTCATAATGCCAGCACAACAGATAAACGCAGGCTATTACCATCAGCGGTGCTGTTAACAAGGAACCTTCGAACCTTACTGCAAGCGACAAGACGCAGATATTTAATATGATAGGAAGATAAAGCAGGACTCCCAACACCACGGTGCGGGGAAAGAGAAGTAATAAAGCGGCAACGACCTGGGCGTATCCAATAAAAGTGTAATAGTAGCCGGTATGGTGCAATGCCTCCAAATAGTGCCCCATTGGTTGATTATTGTGCAGATCCGTAAAACGTTCTCCAATGATCTTAACATATCCTGCCGGCAAAAACCCTGCGACAAGCGCCAGCCTTGTGAATGTTGTAAAATAACGCATCCATTTATTACCCCTCGATCTTGCGTAAAGTTTATCTAAACCTTGAATGATATTCATATTAAAAGTACTTTGCAAATCAAAGTTAATTATTGTAATGTATTAATTAAAATATTCTTCATAAAATATAGTCGATTATTATCCGCGCATCAATTTTCCTACATTACTATTTTATTTAAAACGTATGCACACATCGGTTAACCTGCCTTCCTACTTCCATCCGATTGCTGTAAACGGCAGCAAAAAGTATTCTGCATAGGTTTTTCGATGCATTAAAATGGACTTGGTATGTTAAATTTGACGGCATAGGTTAATTTTTGCACATTGAGTTATGCAAGTTTTTAATGTTCCCGACATAGTTACCGGCCATCCTCAGATGGAGGCGGGAGATATTCGTTTCGTAGATTACCGGGACAAAGGCGGCCCGTTCAGGAACCGTGTGTTGTTCAGGACGTTCGCCTTTAGCTTCGTTCAGCATGGCCAAAAGCATATCTACAGAGCCGAAGGCAGTACTATTCTGCGGCCAGGGCATGGTATGCTGATTCCCGAAGGCCATTCGATCATAGCGGAGCATAGTGATTCCGATGAGGCGTATAACAGTATCATTATTTTCTTCCCGGCATCGCTGGGCCAGGAATTTATAGCATCCAGGAATTATGAGGGACGGGTCAAAGATATTGCACCATATGTCCATTTTGAGATCGACGGTTACATCGGCGAATATGTAAATAGCTTAAAAACACTTATCTGCCGCGGGCAAAAGCTATCTCCGGAATTAGCAGTGATCAAAGTGAACGAGTTATTGACGGCTTTATGTGATCTTCATCCGGGCCTGCTTGTATCGCTGTTCAGTGGCCAGCGGGACCTGTCACTAATGAACCTGATCGAACAAAACTTGCTCAAAGAACTTAGCCTGGAGGAATTGGCCTTTTTGGCGAACCGCAGCGTCTCGTCCTTCAAGCGCGACTTTATGAAAATGTACGGCGTGCCCCCGCAGCAATACATTCGCGGCCGCAAACTGGAGATCGCCGGAAAGGAGCTGTTGAAAGGGAAGTCCGCCAGTGAGTTATACCTCGACTATGGCTACCAGCATTTATCTAACTTTAATACCGCATTTAAAAGGAAATTTGGTGTGACGCCATCAGCTTACCGGCCTATCGCCTGATCTGGGCTTTTTGCAAGATAATTTGAACTTTGCGCAATAACACGATACTGCCGCCATCGCCCATATTTGGGCATGAAAAAGATCTTCATCCTTATTTACTTTATTACTTTCTACAAGAGCGTTTCTGCTCAAACATTTACCCTCGCCAGTAAAGACCTTGGCGGGCAGTTCACCAATGAGTTTGTGGCCGGTAACTTTGGTTGTAATGGTAAAAACCTTTCTCCGGAACTGCATTGGTCGAACCCGCCGGCCGGAACAAAAAGTTATGCCGTCACGATGTATGATCCGGATGCCCCTACAGGCAGCGGCTTTTGGCATTGGGTGGTCATTAACATACCTTCCGCCACTTTGCAGCTAAGCCAGGGTGCAGGCAACGCCGATCTTAAACGGTTACCGGCGGGCAGCCAGCATGGACAAAATGATACGGGCGCACAAGGCTACCAGGGCCCTTGTCCGGACGGCGTCACGCCGCATCGTTACCTCATTACCGTTTATGCTTTGAACACGGAAACGTTGCCTGCACCGTCGAACGCCACCGCAGCCCTGGCCGGGTTCTTGCTGAACAAGGCGTCCATTGCCAAAGCATCGCTTATCGTATACTGCAAAAAATGATATGGCAAAGCGTATTTATATTATTGGTGCCGGTGCTATAGGTAAAGCACTGGCTGTTTGCCTTGCCAACGCAGGGAAAGATGCCGTTCTGGTAAGGAGCAGCCTGGATCACCAGCCTGACCGATTGGAAAGCATCCGGTTGAACATGGCCGACGGCGCTACGCTACAGGCTGACCTGGCAGTAAAAACGTTCAGTTCTCTCAGTGAACCGGATGGTATTTTTGTGGTGGCCAGTAAATCTTTCGCCAATGATGGAGTCGCGGAAAAGCTGGGTGAGTTAGCAATAAACGCACCTGTAGTACTGCTGCAGAACGGCCTGAACATTGAACGGCCGTTTCTGAGCAACGGGTTCCCGAACTTATACCGCTGCGTATTACTGGCGACCAGCCAGTTCGAGAAAGCCGATGAATTGCGGTTCCGGCCGGTAGCTGCCAGCCCTGTTGGGGTCGTTAACCGTGATACTGCTTTTAATGACCTTATTGTTGAGCAACTTCATACCAATTGGTTTCCGTTCGTCCGGGAGGATCATATCTACAAAATGGTTTGGCAAAAGGCAATTGTCAACTGCGTTTTCAATTCAGTGTGTCCTTTACTGGAGATAGATAACGGCGTTTTCCACCGCGAGGCCAAGGCAATGAAAATAGCAGGCCGTATCATTGAAGAGTGTATGTTGATCGCAGATCGTTCCGGTATATCTCTTCAGTTGGAAGAGATCAGGAATACCTTGCTATCGATCAGCTGCGCTGCTGACGGGCAATTCATCTCGACCTTGCAGGATATCAGGCATCACCGGCCTACAGAAATTGGCACCCTAAACCTTGAGGTGGCCGCGATCGCCCGGTCTTTAGGCCTGGAAAATAAAGTAATCATTACAAGTATGCTGGGCGAACTTATTGCACTCAGATCACAACTAAACCAATGAATATGGCATCCATTTGGAGAAAGAGGCCGATAAGATCATTGCTGGAAGAGGCCGGTGAAAGCAAAGGGCTTAAACGAACATTTACTGCCTGGTCACTGATCGCGCTCGGTATTGGCGCAGTCATTGGCTCCGGCTTATTTGTCAGTACAGCAACGGCGATCGCGGACGACGCCGGCCCGTCGGTTACCATCGCGTTCTTCGTAGCGGCGCTTGGCTGCGCATTAAGCGGCTTTTCTTATGCCGAACTGGCTTCGGCCATACCGGTATCCGGCAGTGCCTATACCTACACCTATGCTACCATGGGCGAACTTCTAGCCTGGATCATAGGCTGGGACCTCATCCTTGAATATGCCGTAGGTGCGGCCACCGTGGCCATTTCCTGGAGCCAGTACCTGAACAATTTGTTAGCGAATGTGCTGCATTTGCCGCCCATTCCTTACGCGCTTTCGCATTCACCGTTCCAACACGCCACAACAGGTGAACATGGCCTGATCAACCTACCGGCGCTGGCCATCATTGTTTTGGTAAGTTTACTGCTGATCAAAGGTACACGCGAATCCGCGCTGGTAAACGGTGTCATTGTTATTATTAAGGTAAGCATCGTGATCCTGATCATCGCCCTTGGCTGGGGCTTTATCGACCCGGGCAACCATGTTCCTTATATACCTCCTGCGAGTGACTATACAGATGAGCAAGGCTTCACACATAGCTTTGGCGGGATAAACGGCATACTGGCCGCAGCCGGAACGGTGTTCTTCGCTTTCATTGGCTTTGATGCGGTCAGTACTACAGCTCAGGAAACCATTAACCCTAAACGCGACATGCCGATAGGCATTTTAGGCACGCTTGCATTCTGTGCCGTGCTTTATATTCTTTTCGGCCATGTATTGTCGGGATTGGGCAGTGTTAACGACTTCCGCACCAGCGGGAAGGAAGCATCGGTCGCTTTTGCCATTCAACGCTATATGCCGGGTTATGCCTGGTTGGCGCAATTGGTAACCGTAGCTTTATTAGCCGGTTTCTCCTCGGTCATCCTGGCCATGTTGATGGGGCAATCCCGGGTTTTCTATGCTATGAGCAAAGACGGCCTGCTGCCGGAATATTTTTCAGCCCTGCATCCCCGGTTCCACACGCCTTATAAGGCTAATATCGTTATTATGATACTGGTTGGCCTGTTCGCCGCTTTCGTGCCGGGTACCGTTGTCGGCCATATGAGCAGCATAGGAACACTGTTCGCCTTCATTCTGGCCAGTATTTCCGTGATCATTCTGCGTAAAAGAGAACCGGGACTGGAGCGGCAATTCAAAGCGCCGTGGGTGCCTTTTATACCGGTGCTGGGTATCGCGTTCTGTGGCGCGATGATCTATGGCCTGGGCTGGGCCAACTGGTTGAGATTATTGGCTTGGCTGATCATCGGGAGCATTATTTATTTTAGCTATGGACGTAAAAATAGTAAATTAAGATAAAAGTTTGGGTTATGAATGATGAATACCTGAAAAGCGCTATCAAACAGTTTGCGTATTACAAGCTGTTGGGCGAAAAGGCATTTGAGCAGTTGACTGATGAGCAACTGTCCTGGCAGGCTAACGAAGAGAGCAACAGCATTGCGGTGATCGTCAAACATTTGTCGGGAAATATGCTCAGCAGGTGGACGGACCTGCTGTCCACGGATGGTGAAAAACCCTGGCGGGACCGGGATGCCGAATTTGAAAACGGCCTGGCTACCCGAAGCCAGGTCATGGCTTACTGGGACAAGGGCTGGGAAATGCTGCTGAATACCCTTCAGGCATTGCGGCCTGAGGACCTGGCCAAGGTCATCTATATCCGTAACCAGGGGCATACGGTACTGGAAGCGATCAACCGGCAACTGGCTCATTACCCTTATCATGTCGGCCAGATCGTTCTTATCGGCAAAATGCTCGCAGAGCACTGGGCTTCTTTGTCGATACCGAAAGGCCGGTCAACGGAATACAACACCGAAAAATTCGATCAGCCGCAAACCCGGCAGCACTTTACAGACGAAATATTAGATCAAAAAGCTAAAAAATGATGACACAGCAGCAGGCAGATGAATTTGCCGAACAATGGATCGAGGCCTGGAACAGCCACGATCTCGACCGGATAATGGCGCATTATAGCGAGGATCTCATATTTTATTCACCAGTGATCGTGTCGCTTGGTGTCAACGATAAAGGCCGTATCGATGGCAAAGAATTGTTACAGCTGTATTTCAAAAAAGGACTGAATGCTTATCCCGAGCTGAACTTCAAACTCCTCCATGTGTTTTGCGGTATCGATTCGCTGGTCATTCAGTATGAAAGCGTGAACGGGAAATTAGCAGCAGAATTAATGCAGTTCGGCATGCCTACCCTGGCTACGCGAGTGGCATGCCATTATCAAAACACGAACAGGCAATAAGGCAGAAAAACATCCGGGAAGAGAAACGCTTTAAGAACCTGACAGAAGGCAAAATTAGGGCGCTCGTTCGCAAAGGCTGATCCAATATGCGAGCCTTAAATAATGTAGTTTTTCCGCGCGAGCGCCTGGTCGATGATGAATATATCCCGCCATTTGATCTCCATGCCGAAGCAGTTTTTTTGCGCTATTACAACTGCGTCTGTGGCTTTTGGTGATTAAAATTTTGGTGGTATTTTTATTTAGGCAGACGCCCCCCGCGAATCCAGCCTGAAAGTGGTCGGCGGGCTGCCTGTTATTTTGGTGAAAAGCCGGGTGAAGTATTGGGCATCATCGAAACCGAGCGAACGAGAGATCTCTTTTATGGGCAGATCGGTATAGTATAATTGGCGTTTCGCTTCACGCATCGTCTCCTGCTGCAAATGTTGTGTCACGGAGAAACCTGTTACTTCCCTGACCGTATCATTGAGATGCCCCGCTGAAATATGCATCTCTGCCGCAAACTCGGAAGGCTTCATCAGTATATGATATCTTTGCCGGATCAGTTGCCGGAACCGCTTGACGATCTCGATACTGCGCGATGGGTGCCCGTTAAGGCTGTCACGCTCGGTAGCCAGGTAAGCGGAAGCAAGTTGGTAAGTAAAGGCATTGGTAAGATGATGGGCGATCTTAATATTGAATGGCCGCTCCCGGTCCTGGTGGGTTTCATGCAGGTATGCTAATAGGGCTGACAGGTCCCGGGCCAATCGGGGCCCGGCGGATGCCTTCACCACTTCCGATAGGCACTGGTCTAAAATATCTTTTAATGGCGGGTCAATGATCGCGGGATCCAGGGCAAGGAACCAGCCGGATCGCAAATTAGCTGAAAGTATGCGGTGGACCTGGCCCGGGTAAGAAAGGAATAAGTTACCGTCGGAAAGGGTGGCCTTTTGCAGGTCGACCTCCATTTGAAGTTCACCTTTATCAAGCAATACACAATAGTAAAAATCGTGACGATGGGGTTCGTCCAATTCATACCCTGAGCCAAATGGCCTGGCCGCGCTGAATGATTTGATGTAAATACCGGCGAACCAGTCGTCCATAAGGTGCACCGGTATTTGCGCTTGTTTGTTCATTTATAAAGGTAATCAATATTTAATTCGTGCCCCTTTGGTATTCACCGTGTAACAGGGCCGCGGTCTCGGACCGGAACAAATTGTTCAAGCGGGCCCTTGCCGTCATCTGTTTGAAATCCCCATGCAAGGATGGGTTACCCGCATCATGCATGGTATCCGCCATCCACACAGCGAAATCCTGGTAATTCCAGATATGCGGCAGTACGGTATCCGAGTAGTTGTGAAGTGCGGTAGCATCACCCTTAAGGATCGCTGCTGACAGCGCCGTTCCCAGGACATCGATGTCGTAGAGCCCAAGGTTCATGCCCTTGGCGCTTACCGGCGGAACGAGATGAGCGGCATCTCCGGCAAGGAAAAGGCGCCGGTATTGCATGGGAGCATGCACGACAGAGCGGAAGGGTACGAATTCGACGTGATGGACCAACACGTTCTCTATGGCCGGTTCGTTCAGCCTTAAACGGATCTCATCCCATATCCGCTCGTCGGGCCAGTGGCTTCGGTCATCGCTTAGGGCGCATTGCAGGTAATAGCGGCTCCGCAAAGGTCCCCGCGGCAACTGCCCGACAAAACCATCGTCGCTGATCGCCATGATCGGATTTCCCCTGACCGGTGCTTCAACCAGTGCCGCAAGCCAGGCATAGCCATAGTCATACTGATAGGTTTTGATCATGCCGCTTGGTATCGAAGCGCGACTGATGCCCCGGTCCGCGTCACAGCCCGCGATATATCGACAATGGATCTCATGAGTGCCGTGCGCGTCCTGATAAGCTATGATCGGTGGTAGATCTGCTTCATTTTGGATGGCCACATCTGATACTTCGAAACGGACATCGCCGCCTGCTTCGTCGATCAGTTCCTTCAAGAGATTGTTGACAAGCATTTGCTGGGTACAAAAACGGCTTTCGATGCCGTCAGTGGCAGGCGCGACAAATATTTTAGCCTCACCATTCAGTCGGTATTCGATCGTTTGAGCTACCGGGCCGGTCAGCAGTTCCTCAGCGACACCCCATCGCTCGAACATTTTCACGGCACGGGCATCCACCACGCCCGCGCGTTGCCTTTGTTCGACATAAGTTCGCCCGCGTCGTTCCAGTACCACCGTTTTGATGCCTGACCGTTTCAGGAACAACGCCAGGGCAAGCCCGCAAACACCGCCGCCAATGATCACTACCTCTGCATTTTCCACCGATATATTGTCGTTCGTTTTCATTGTTTTATCTGATAATTTATGTTTGACAAAGGTCGCCCTTTAAGGCAGCGGGCGTTTTAACACATCACGGTTTGATATGGACGATCCACGGAATAAGGCAAACAGAACCATCCGCCCAATTCAGTAAAAGCTAACGTTAATATCCTTCTTACTGAAAAAGTTGCCTGCTGGTTAAAACATTCAAACATTTGCCTTATTTCCGGCGTTTTTCACGGTGTACACATTGGTGTGATCGTTTAACTTATAACCTATAAATAATTGTCTACAGCATCATATACTTTTCTTAACGGCGGCGGCCAGGCCGGCGGTCTGATCAGGGCGGTGGATTGGTCAGCTACAGCTATGGGCTCGCCGGAACAATGGCCCGAAAGCTTAAGGTCAGCGATCAGTATCAGCCTTAATTCGGGATTTCCGATCGCGATATACTGGGGGCAGGAATTTACCCTTGTCTATAATGATGCATGGAGTTCCATTCCCGGTGATAAGCACCCCTGGGCCCTGGGTAAACCGGGTGCCGTAGTGTGGCCGGAGATCTGGGACGGGTTGAAAGACCAGTTCAATGCTGTTCTAAGGACAGGTGAGTCGATCAGGCAGCCTGATGCCCTGTTGTTAATGAACCGTTACGGTTATAAAGAGGAATGTTATTTCGATTATACGCTGTCCCCGATCGTTGCATCAGACGGCGGTGTCGGCGGCGTGTTCAATGCCGTTATCGAAACGACCTACCGGCATATCAACGAACGCCGTAATGCGCTTTTGCTTTCCTTTTGGGAGAACCTGAACAGATCGGCCGGTGTTGCGGAAGCGGCCGAACTGATCTGTGCCATCCTGAACCGTGCGCCTGATGATATTTGTTTCTGCGCGCTTTTTTCGGGCAGCGGGCCCGAAGGCCATGCTGTACCGCTAAGCGGGCACCTGTCCATCCCTGGAGAAAGCCTGCCCATTATTGCCTCGCTGGCCGAAGGTACCGCTTTCTCAGGAAAGCCATTAAAGATCAATGGCCTCGATGCGTATTTGCCCGGACCGATTATGAGTTCGTATGATGAACCGGTCAAAGAGGCTGTTATCGTTCCCATTTCCAACGGCGACACCCGGCTCAGGGGATATATGGTATTGGGCGTTTCCCCCCGCAAACGCCTGGATGATGAATATATGCAATTCATGGAGGCGGTAGGCAGGCAGGCCGGTACGATCCTCAATAACGCCTATGGGAACGAGATCAATGATGCTTACCTGCGTGAGCAGGCATTAAATGAGGAACTTGCTGCGGCGAATGAAGAGCTTGCGGCCACGAATGAAGAATTGCATCAGGCCCAGCAACGTTTAAATGGCCTCACCGATGAATTGGAGGCGAAGGTCGTTGAACGTACCAGGGAATTGGAAGAAAGCTACGAAGAACAGCAGGCGCTTAACGAAGAGATAAACGCGGCCAATGAGGAACTGACCTCGGCGAATGAAGAACTCGCGGCAACGAATGAAGAATTAAGCGAAACACAAATACACTTGCAGCGTACGCTTGCCGGGCTGGCGGAAAGTGATGAGCGGTTCCGGAACCTGGTCAGGGATGCCTCGGTCGGTATCATACTCGTCACGGGAAAAGACCTTACTACACTTATAGTCAATGATACTTACGCGAGGCTGATTGGCCGTACGGTAGCTGAACTGGAGAACAGGCCGCTCTTCGATATCATACCGGAAGCCACGAGTACCTTCAGGCCAGTGATCGAAAGGGTGCGTGATGTTGGGGAGCCGCTTTACCTCGCCGATCAGCCGTATATCGTCTACAAGGACGGGGGCACGATCAATGGCTTTTTGAATGTTACTTACCAGCCCTACCGCGAGTCCAATGGCAAGGTGACCGGCGTCATGGTATTATGCCAGGACGTCACGGAGCAGTTCATCAGCAAGCGTAAATTGGAGCTAAGCGAGGAGCGCTTCCGTTTTATGCTCAATGCGATACCCCAGCAGGTCTGGACAGCAACACCTGACGGCGCATTGAATTACGTGAACGAGGTGGTCGCCGAGGATTTTGGTGAGGACGGTGGATCGATCGTTGGGCAGGGTTGGCAGAAATTCATACATCCTGATGATGCCGCAGCAACGCTGAACACCTGGCAAAAGGCACTGGCCAGTGGCCGGGAATACCAGGTCGAGTTCCGTTTGAGGATGAAGAACGGCAATTATATTTGGCACCTCGCCCGTGCACTTCCTTACCGGGAAGGCGGGAAGATCGTCTCCTGGCTGGGTACTAATACCAATATCGAGATCCAAAAAAGTAATGAACAAAAAAAGGATGAGTTCTTATCGATCGCGAGCCATGAATTGAAAACACCCCTCACCAGCATCAAAGCCTTTAACCAGATCATGCGCCGCATGAATAAAGCGGAAAATTTGGGCACCTTCATAGAGAAGTCAGCCCATCATTTATTCAGGTTGGAGAAACTGATCAATGACCTGCTTGACGTGACACGGATCAATGCAGGTAAAATGGTTTACGATATCCAGCCCTTCGGCTTCAAGGAAATGCTGTTGGAATCTATTGAGAGCGTGCAGCTGAAAAGTGAACGGCATGCGATCATTTTAGAAAAGGCAGATGATGTGGACTTTAACGGCGACAGGCTCAGGCTGGAACAGGTCATGACTAATATCCTGACTAATGCCGTCAAGTATTCTCCCGAGGCCACCAGGGTTGTCGTTAACGCGGCGGTGCAGGATAACGGTATCGTTGTTTCCGTTCAGGATTTTGGGATCGGCATCGCCAAAGAGCATATCGAACACCTTTTTGGCCGGTATTACCGGGTCGATAATACGGCCATGCGCTTCGAGGGCCTGGGGCTTGGCCTCTATATATCCTCAGAGATCATCAAACGCCACGATGGTACCTTATGGATAGAAAGTACTGAAGGCGAAGGTTCTACGTTTTATTTCCGGTTGCCCCTCCAAACTAACGAGGAAGATCGTATCACGGAGTATGAGGGTTATTATGGCGACCGGTCGATAACCATCGAACATAATG
Organism: Mucilaginibacter pedocola; assembly: GCF_002013915.1. Classification (GTDB taxonomy): domain Bacteria; phylum Bacteroidota; class Bacteroidia; order Sphingobacteriales; family Sphingobacteriaceae; genus Mucilaginibacter; species Mucilaginibacter pedocola. Next base: position 7,145 of record NZ_MBTF01000020.1, on the reverse strand, counting down.
TAGCACACTTCAGGCTGGATGTTGACTGGAAAGGTTTCCAAAATGTCGAAAGTGTGCAGCGGGGCGGCATGAAGATGCTGGAGATGCTTACTAAAGCCGGGGCTAGTAAAGTGCTGAACGATAATACACACGTTTTAGGAAGCTGGTCAGAGGCATCTGACTGGGCCGCACAAGTCTGGTTCCCGCAAATGGCCGCTGCCGGCCTGAAATACTTTGCCTGGGTCTATTCGCCCAGCACATTCAGCCGCATGTCCGCAGAAAAAGCCGCTGATACCACGCCGGGACTGGTGGAGACGCGATTTTTTGGCGATCCGGAAAGTGGCGCTGCCTGGCTGGATGAGAAAGTATAACTGTTCAAGGCGCGGAATGTTCAAACCGCCTGCCGGCCAACCAGTGGCTTTTTTTATTGCTCTCCTTGATATGATGAAACCTTAAGCGCCGGCTGTTGTTGTAAAAAAAAGTTAATTATAAATTAAAGATCATGGACGATAAAACAAAGGCCGGCAGCCCGGATAGCAAATTCATTAACGTGAACGAAGATTACGAGGTAGCCTATTGGACAAAAGAATTAGGCGTTTCCAGAGAAGAGCTCGAAGCCGCTGTCAGCGCCGCCGGGACATCAGTAAGTGCCGTCAGGGATCACTTAAATAAGTAAGACGATGGGCCTGACCGAATATGCTAAAAAAAGGGACTTCAAAAAAACATCCGAACCAAAAGCGGGGAAAAGCAAGGACAAGGGCCATTTGGTGTTTGTCGTGCAGAAGCATGATGCAAGCAGGCTGCATTATGATTTCCGGCTGGAAATGGAAGGCGTACTAAAAAGCTGGGCGGTGCTCAAGGGCCCGAGCCTGGACCCCAAGATCAAACATTTGGCGATGATGGTCGAAGACCATCCTTTCGACTACCTGAACTTCGAGGGCATCATCCCAAAAGGGGAATATGGCGGCGGCACGGTCATCGTTTGGGATGAAGGTACTTATGAACCGATCGAGCCGGTCAAGGGAAAAAAGGCGCAGGAAAAGCATTTGCTCAAGCAATTGGCTTCGGGGCAGCTGAAGGTCAGGCTACATGGCGAAAAGCTCAATGGTGAATTTGCGCTCGTCAAAACCCACGGCATGGGTGAGAACGGTTGGCTGATGATCAAACATAAGGATGAGTTCGCTACGGATAAGGATATCACTAAAAAGGACAGGTCCGTACTTTCCGGCAAGACCATCGATCAGATGGCCAAAACCGGTGCAAAGGTTTGGCAGAACGGCCATGAAGATAGCGTCGTACCGGATGAAAGCCTGGCAGAAGAGGTGGTAACGGAAGAAGCGCCCGAATTTGACGCACAGGCCCTGTTGAAGTCCGCACCAAAGGGAAAGATCCCGGCCAATATCAAACCCATGAAAGCCACTTTGGTAGATGGGCCTTTTAGTGAAGAAGGCTGGCTTTACGAAGTGAAATGGGATGGCTACCGCGCCATTGCCAAAATCCAAAATGATGAAGTCTCGCTGATCTCCCGTAATAACCTGCCCTTTGAAAAATACTACCCGATCAATGATGCACTGAAGCAATGGAACATGAATGCCGTACTCGACGGCGAGCTGTTGGTGCTGAATGACAAGGGCATCTCTGATTTTGGCGCTATGCAGAATTGGCGCAGTGAAGCGGACGGCAACCTTGTCTTTTACATTTTTGATATCCTATGGTATGAAGGTAAGAACCTGATGGGCTTACCGCTTATCGAGCGCCAGGCGATACTACAGTCTATACTGCCCACCGATAATGAACACATCCGGCAAAGCAAGGTATTCGATGCGGACGGCCCGGAATTTTTTGCTGCCGCTGAGCGCATGGGCCTTGAAGGTATCATCGCTAAAAAAGCGGATAGTGCATATACTTCCGACTTACGGTCGAAGGAATGGTTGAAGGTCAAGGTACAGCGCCGCCAGGAGGTTGTGATCGCCGGGTTTACCAAGAACGAAGGCACCAGTAAATCTTTCAGCGCATTAATATTAGGGGTTTACGATGAAAAAGGCGATCTGCAGTTCGTTGGCAAGGTCGGTACTGGCTTTTCCGATAAGCTTCAGAAAGAGATGATGGCGCAGTTCAAGCCGCTCATTACGGATAAAAGCCCGTTCAACTATGAAGTAGATGTCGATAAACCGACCCGCTTCCGCCCTAAACGAATGGGGTCTAAACCGACGTGGCTGAAACCGCAACTCGTTTGCGAGGTGGGTTTTGCGGAGGTGACGAGTGACGGCGTTTTCCGGCAGGCCTCCTTTAAAGGGATGCGTACGGATAAGGACCCGAAAGATGTGGTAATGGAAAAAGCCGCGCATACGGAAGAAGCTGCTGCAGCAACTAAAAGCTCAACAGCTTCTCCTGATAAAGCCGATCTCCGATTAGAGCCGGCCAAAAGCACGGAACGCAAAACGCTGCTTAATCCTACAGAGGACACGCAAACGAAAAAGGTCTGCGGCCATGACCTCAAATTCAATCATGTCACCAAGCTTTACTGGCCGGAAGACAAGATCACTAAGGGTGACATGCTGAATTATTATTATAAGGTAGGCGAATATATGATACCCTATCTGAAAGGCCGGCCCATGTCTTTGAACCGGTTCCCGGGTGGTATCCATGGCCAAAGTTTTTATCAGAAGAACGTGGCCGATAAAGCGCCGGACTGGGCAGAGACCTTCGGCCATGTGACGGATGAAGGCAAAATCACCAAGTACCTCATAGGCACCGACGAGGCCAGCCTGCTTTGGATGAATTCATTAGGCTGTATCGAGATCAACCCCTGGTTCAGCCGCGCGCAAACACCCGACAACCCGGACTATTGCGTGATCGACCTCGACCCGGATAAGCACACTTACGACCAGGTGGTCGAAGCGGGAAGGGTCGTCAAGGATATCCTGGATGCGATCGAGGTCCCGAGTTATCCGAAGACTTCAGGTTCGACGGGTATGCATATTTATATCCCCTTGGGTGGGAAGTATTCTTACCAGCAATCCCAGCTTTTCGCCAATATCATCGTTAAGCATGTCCATGAACAGATCCCGGATTATACCAGCCTGGAGCGCAGTATCGCTGCCCGCAAAGGCAAGATGTACCTCGATTATTTACAGAACCGGCCTTGAGCCACGATCGCCGGGCCCTATTCGCTCCGGCCAAAGCCGGGAGCAACGGTTTCCATGCCACTGAGTTGGGATGAAGTAAAGCCCGGCCTGACCATTCAGCATTTTAATATCCACAACGTCTTGGGCCGCCTGAAAGAGACGGGCGACCTTTTCCGGGGTGTACTGGGAGAAGGTATCGACCTGGCAAAGACACTTAAAAAGGCGCAAGCCACATTCGAATAAACATGAAAAGGACTACAAGCAGTATCATAGGGGGCATCGCCGGCGCCGTTGCGCTGAACATCCTCCACCAGGCGGTGAAGGAATTCGTACACGAAGCCCCGAGGGCTGACCTGGCCGGTGAAGAAGCCTTGTCCAAAAGCCTGGAGAAGCTGGGGATTGAACCGCCCACCGGCGATAACCTATTTGCGGCAACGATGGCGGCCGACCTGTTGAGCAATGCGGCTTATTATAGCCTTATCGGCCTCGCTAAGAAGAAACGGTTCCCGTTGGCCGGGGCCTTGGCCGGGCTGGCGGCCGGAGTTGGCGGGCTGGTATTGACAAAGCCGATGGGTTTAAGCGATGCGCCGGTAACACGCACGCACGAAACAAAAGTAATGGCCGTCGCCTGGTATACTTTTGGCGGAATCGTAGCGGGGGCCGTCATGAAAGCATTACGCAAATAGAACGTACAAGCGGCGGTCAGCCGCGCGCTTTTTTCCAGTCGGCTTTCATAGCAGCATAAGTTGTGTTCTGTTCGGCTTCTTTCCATTTGCTGTGAAATATGGCGGCCGCTTTCGCTTTTTCCTCATCTCCCGTTCCCCGTTCCATTAAGGCGTAATTTTTTTCGGCATCATACTTACGTCCGCCCTTATAATTGGCATACCGCCGGGCCCGGGTATAGCCCATTTGCAAATATTTACGCGCCATGTCGGCGCCTACGAACTCACCTTTAGCCAGGTAATCCAGGAACTGTGCATAGATCTTTTCGCTGCTTTCTTTTGCTATCTCCTCGGTCCTGAAGCGCCAGTGCTGCCCGATCTCGGCTTTGTAGGGTTCACAGGTCAATACGCCCTGTTCACCTTTACCTACAAGGTAGCGTTCCGGGTGCTTCCGGTAGTCGATGTCCGGCTTCCAGGCATAATTTTCTATATCAAAATCAAGGTACGATGGGGTATTTGGTTTCATTGGGGTTCGGTCAATTAATTTGATCTGCCAATTCGATCCATACCGGCGCATGGTCACTGGAGTGTTCCCGGCCGCGGACTGCCTTGTCGACGCCGGCCGACAACAGCCTAGGTTTTAAGGTATCATTTAACAAGAAATGATCTAATCGTAACCCAGCATCCCTGCCATAGGCATTACGCAGGTAATCCCAAAAGGTGTAGATCCTTTCGTCCGGGTACAGTTGCCGGATAGCGTCCGTCCAGCCGAGTTTAAGCAATGCCCGCCAAAGCTTTCTTGCCTCAGGCCGGAACAAGGCGTTCTCAAGATACTTCTCTGGCTTGTAGGTATCCAAATCGGTGGGCATGATGTTATAGTCGCCGATGAGGACGACAGGCAGATCAAAGCCCTGCAATTTTTTAGCATGTGCGATCAGCCGCTTGATCCACTTTAATTTATATTCGAACTTAGGGCCCGGAAATGGGTTGCCATTAGGTAAATAAAGGCAGCCGATCACTACACCGTTGATGTAGGCTTCGATATAACGGCTGTGCGTATCATCCGGGTCCCCGTCCAGTCCGCGCCTCGTTTCCTGTATCTCACCGTATCGGGATAATATCGCCACCCCGTTCCAGCTTTTTTGGCCATGCCAGATGGAATGGTAGCCCGCGTCCAGCAAAATAGATGCAGGGAATTTATGATCTTCCGTTTTAAGTTCCTGCAAACAAACGACGTCAGGTTTCGCCTCGTTAAGCCAGCGCACTAAGTTGTCTACACGCCCGTTAATGCCGTTAATGTTATAGGTCGCGACCTTCACGATCAGGCTCCTTTTTTTGCGTTCAGGCTGCTCATGAGCTGGTCATAAAGGTCATCGCCTTTGGCCTTTTTAGGTTTTAGTTTCTTAATTGTCGGGCGTTTCCCTTTGGCTTTCTGTTCGATGATGTTCATCAATTCGGTATGATACTCATCTTTATATTTGGACAGGTCAAGAGGTTCTTCATACTGGTCGATCAGCGCCAGCCCCATTTTCAGTTCTTTTTCACTGACTTTGATCTTATCATCCAGTTTCAATTCTTCCTGGCCGCGGATCTGCTGGGCAAAACGGATGCGGGTCACGACGATCGCATTATCGACGGGGTGAACGATACAAAGGCTTTCGGTGCTTCGCAGGACGAACCTCGCCAGGCCGGCCTTGCCTGATCTTTTCAAAGCTTCCAGCAATAAGGCATAAGCTTTATTGTTTTTAGTTGCCGGCTCGGAGTAATAGGATGTTTCATAATACATCGGGTTGACCGATACGACATCAACGAAACTTTCGATCTCGATCACCTTGGTCTTTTCCGGCGCGGCCGCCTCGAAATCAGCATCCTCGATGATCACGTAATCATCGTCATATTTATATCCCTTAACGATCTTATCATAGGGTACTTCCTTTTTCGTATGCTCGTTAACACGCTGGAATTTAATATGCGCATGGTCACGGCTGTCGAGCATATCCAGGTCAAGCCGGTTTTCTTGTACAGCCGAAAATAATTTGATGGGGATACTCACAAGCCCAAAGCCGATAGAGCCGGTCCAGATGCTTCTCATATCTTTAGTTTTCTAAGTCATCGTTGATGCCGTGCGGGTGGTGCGCTTCGATCTTGTCTGCCAGTTCATGAAGTATTTCTTCAGGGAGGCTGCCGGGATTCTGGCATATCTGTAAAAAGTCGTGGATATCGGGCGTAAAACTGGCCACGTGCTTACCGTTCTTGTAAACTCTGAATTTGCATTTGCCGTCCTCATGGTGCGCGTATTCACCCACTTCAAAATGATGCACCTCTTTATTCAAGGAGATGGTGATCGGGTAATTTTCCATAACAGTACAACTATTTCAAAACCCTATTGTTTCGGCAATTGTAACCCAATAACGCGCAGCATTCCGGCTTGATTCTAATGAGATTTTAAATGTTAGATAAGCCTCACATAAGGCAGCTTTTCGCTATATTTGAATACCAATTGTGATCTGATTAAGAGATGTATGATTTACATTTTTTGATGGTTACTAATTTCCCTAGAAAAAGATCGCCGCTTGAGCCATGTTTTTGCGGCACGACCAACTCGATAAGCGGTCCAGGCCCGATACGGACCAAAACGCTCCTGTTTTGGTTGCCTATGAAATTTTACAAGCGATATGCGCTTGCTTTACATTAATTATTATAGTACACTATGGAAAGGAACAGCTATGTTACATGCCGGAAGTGCCGTACGCCTTCACCATACCTGTTGAAAAGAAATTTTATGGGCAGGACAGTTTTCAGTTTTCTGCCCATTCAAAAAATATTTTGCACGAAATGCCTCGCTGTCAAATATACCTTCCGACGAAAAAAGTAGTACAGTGATGCCAAGCGGCCAGGCATGCTCCCCGCAATTAGCGGCACCGCATTAAGCATCATTACACCAAACCACTCTTCCAACTTTTTGTTATGTGCTAAAAATCGAAAAAGCATGCTGTTAAAAAAACGCATCCCGGCACATTACATCCTCGGGAAAGTTAAGAACGAACTCCCCTACGTGCTGGTGGTAGGCCTGCTGGTCAACTATTTGACGAGCCATTATAAAAACCTGATCCCTATAATGCCGATAGCTATACCCACGTTCATCGGTACAGCGATCTCGGTCATCCTTTCCTTTAAGATCAATCAATCTTATGACCGCTGGTGGGAGGCGCGGAAAGTCTGGGGAAGTATCGTCAACGAAAGCCGCAATTTCATCTTACAGTTGCAATCTTTTATTTCTATGGATAAACAAGAGGCGATCAGGACGATGGGCCACCGGCAGATCGCGTGGTGCTATAGTTTAGGGCAAAGCCTGCGCGGCCTCGACCCTACCGCG
>NZ_MBTF01000019.1 GCF_002013915.1 Mucilaginibacter pedocola | reverse complement strand
AACCGCAAAGATTCTGTGTTGATTACCAAATGATTTTTTACTTTTGTTGTCTAAGGCGGCTTTATGCCAGCCTGTTTAGGGTGGTTGGCTTTAGCTTTAACCACCCTAACTATTTTATGAGGTTGCTTCCTCGCTTTGTACTTGCAGGTAGCGGCTGTCGTACCTCTCGCCTGTTTTCCAAAGGGTGTAAACCAGTTCTAATAACTTCCTCTGCACCGCTACCGCCGCTTTCATTTTAATTCCATGTTTAGATACTAACCTCACAAACACTGCTTTGAAATGCTTGTCGCTACGTATAGCGGCTAATGCAGGCATATACATTGCCTTCCGTAAATAACGGTTCCCTCGTTTGGATATACGAGGCTTACTTTTTACCGAAGTGCCCGAGTCTTTAACTTTTACATCCAACCCGCTATACCCTACCAGTTGCCTTTTATTGCGGATCAGGTTGAAGCCATTCGTTTCTGCAAGGATGGTAACTGCCGTAAGCCACCCTACGCCGGGGATAGATGTAATAGTACGTACTCTTTTAGTCAATTCGGCATCTTGCTTTATCAGGGCATCGATCTCTTCTTTAACTTCTTTTTCCTGGCTGTTGAACAGCCCGATACGATCTTTGAGCCTGGCTACGCTCCTTTCGTTAGGGTATGCTTCTGCCTGCTCGGCGTGCAGCTGGTTCTTAGCCACCGTACGTTCTGCTATCAATTGCCCCCTTTCCCGGGTTAACTGCCTTAATGTTTTGAACCCCTTCTCCGGTTGCTGCCAGTCCTCCAGTTTTGTACCAAGCCCGAAATCGCAAATGCCTCTTGAAGCAGTTTTATCAGTAATGGTTTTGATATCCAGCGACCTTATATGGTTGCTGATCTTATTGGGTAGTACTATGCTAACCTCGTAACCGTTGTCGGACAGGTAGTACGCCAGCTTCTCATGGTAAACGCCGGTGGCTTCCATCACATACCTTACGCTGGTAGTGTTTACGCTATGCTTGCTTACCCAAACCAGCATAGCCTTAAAGCCCGATTCTTTATTGGCGAACGATTTACAAGCGTAAATATCCTTCTCAAGGGAGCTGCCTATCCTGCCTAACGATACTACTAATTCCTTTTGTGCCACATCAATGCCGGCAACTTGCTTTAAAACACTTGTCATCACCTGTTAATATCTATTTTAATAAGTGAATAACCCATCTTCGTTTTGTCTCCTGGTTGGATATCCAAGCTATACCGCTATGCAGTATGCCTTACATTCTGTTCAAACTCCAATGGGCAAAAGAGCATGAGGCCGTATCTTTGCGAGAACATACTTCATGAGTTGTTTGAGCACAAATCGGCTCTCATACTCCTTCACTCAATACAAAATTATTAGCTATATTAATTGGTAACAAACATAGGAGACCACAGAGAAAAAACGCAAAGACGCGCAAAGGCAGAATTCGCAAAGTTCTCACGCAAAGGCAGTAAGACGCAAAGCTCTTTACCGGACAACGCTCAGACAATGCCTCTAAATTAGAAGGCGCAAAGAAAATTTATCTCTTTGCGCCTTTTCTGTATTTCGGTGAATTTACTTTAAAAAATCTTTGCGCCCTTTGCGCTAATGAACATACAAGTTCTCTGCGTACTTTGCGGTTAAATAGAGACTAATATAACGACGCTACATGGGCTCCCTTGTATCGAATTGCTGGCGCGGAAGGCCCGGCTCATCTTCTATTTCGGGTTTGGGGCCTAAAGCAAAATCGGGGTCTATTTTCAGGATAGAATTATATTGAAAAACGGTGAGTGCGTAGCAAAGCAGGTATGGTATGTGCGATAAAAACATATCGGGCTGCGCCAAATGATCGGTAATGGTGTTGGCCATATACATTAGCCAAAACACAATGGGGAAGTAAAAAAGGAAATAACGGTACTCTAACGATTGCCGCATAAACACCAAAAACAACAGCAACACATGCGATACCAGCATTACAAAAATTAATGCACTGGTGAATATATCTGCTGCCCCATTGGTAAAGCTAAGAGCCAAAGCCGTTTCGGTTTCGAAAGCAGGTTTAGGCATCCCCAAAAAGAAGCTGAATATTGCGGTAACTATTAAAAACAGGCGGAATCCGATCTTCATTTACTGCCCTAAATATAATGCATGGGCAATAAATTCCAATTAATTATGCGCAAATAAGTCGGTTTGGTTGTACTGAATGATAATTATCTGACGATATTTATTCAGCAGGGCCGATTTTGATACAAAACCCACAAATTTTGCATCCTCAATAACCGGCAACTGCCAGGCATCCAGCTTATCAAACAGTTCCATTACGCGGCTTACCGGGTCGTTAGCATCAATAAGCGCGGGTGGTGCAACCATTATATCTGCCACGGTTACCAGCTCGGTTTCGCCGCTAAAGAAGTGTCGGCGTATCTCGTCCATCCAAATAATACCTTCTAGCGTACCATCGGCTTTTAGTACCGGGAAAATATTGGTATTGGTATCGGCAAGGGCTTTATAAAGCTCGCTTAGCGGAGTTTGCCGCGCAATAGGCGTAAAGTTTTTGTTGATGATACTGCTAAGGGTAATGCTGTTAAGCATGGTATGGTCTTGTCCCGGGTGTATATTGTTATCGTGTACCAAATGGTGCCAATACATATTGTGCGGGTTTGATATTTTAGATATGATGTACGATATGGCCGAAACGATCATCAACGGAATAAACAGCACATACCCGCCCGTAATTTCAGCTATCAGGAATATAGCGGTCAATGGTGCATGCAGCACGCCGCTTAGCGCTCCCGCCATACCAACTGCGATAAAATTACTCGCGTTTAAATGAATAAGCCCGGTTTGGTTTACGCCGAAGGCAACAAACAGCCCCAGGAAAGCCCCCGTGAACATAGTAGGCGCAAACGTACCGCCGTTACCGCCGCTGCCAATGGTAATACCGGCGGCAACAATTTTCATCAATACCAGTGCGGCTATAAATAACAGCATCAGCAATGGCTCCGATAGGTATTCGCCAAAAATGGTTTCCTCTTTTAATACCGATACATTGCCATTCAATATTTCCTGTAAGTGATGGTAGCCTTCGCCAAACAACGCGGGGAACACCATAATAACAATACCCAAAAGCAAGCCGCCTGCAATGGCACGCACATAACGGTCCTGTTTCATAAATATACCTTTCTCCAGTGTGCCGCCTACTTTGCCTATATAAATAGCAACCCAGCCGCACAGCACGCCAAGCACTACGTAAAATGGTAACGCCGTCATGGCCCAGCCTTCGGTAACCAAATGGAACAGTTGGCCCGAGTAAAGCACCTTTGATACCACTACGCCCGTTGCCGAAGCGATAAGCAGCGGTATGAAAGTTGGGATGGTTATCTCCCCTATCAATATCTCTAAAGAGAACAGTACGCCGGCAATAGGGCTGTTAAATACCGCAGCAATACCTGCAGAAGCCCCGGCAGCTATCAGTACCGTTTTTTCGTAAGGGCTTAGTTTAAAAAATTGCCCGAGGTTTGAGCCCAATGCCGCGCCGGTGCACACAATTGGCGCCTCCAAACCCGAAGAACCACCGAAGCCCACCGTGAGCGAACTGGTTACCAAATGCGAGTAAATATTGTTAAAGCGGATATTAGAACGGTTTTTACGGATGTTAACCAGTATGTTGCCTATCCCCTTCTGTATCTTATCCCGATTAATGAGGTGCTGCCACGCTACGGTAAGCAGTATACCCAGTGCCGGCAAAAACACATATATAATATGGTACGGCAGGTGCGATGATATGTTGCGGCTAAGCTCCTCCATAAAGTGCACCAGGAATTTTAGAGCAACGGCGGCAAGCCCTCCAAATAAACCTACTACAACGCTGCAATAAATTAAAAAATTACGCTGCCCGTTCAGCGTGAGGCGAAGGCGGTTGAATTTGTGGCTTAAAGATTTGAACATAACTGTAGAGGGGCGGGGCAAATTTACAATTTTACCCCTGTAACGAGGTATTAACCTTATATTTGCCCATGATCTCTCCGCAAAGATACGACCAACGGGGCGTTTCGGCATCAAAAGATGATGTACATAATGCCATTAAAAACATTGATAAGGGCATTTTCCCGAAAGCTTTCTGCAAAATTGTTCCCGATATATTAACTAACGACGATGCGTACTGCAATATTATGCACGCCGACGGCGCGGGTACAAAATCATCCTTAGCCTACACTTACTGGAAAGAAACCGGCGACATTTCTGTATGGCGCGGTATTGCACAGGATGCCATTATCATGAACCTTGATGACCTGCTTTGCGTAGGCGCCGTAGATAACATCCTGCTATCATCAACCATAGGGCGTAACAAAAACCTTATCCCGGGCGAAGTTATAGCGGCCATTATAAACGGTACCGAAGAGATTTTAGCCGAGCTGCGCGAAGCCGGCATTGGCATATACTCTACCGGTGGCGAAACTGCCGACGTAGGCGACCTGGTGCGCACTATTATAGTAGACAGTACCGTTACCTGCCGCATGAAGCGTGAGGACATCATATCAAACCACCGTATACAACCCGGCGATGTGATAGTAGGCCTTGCATCATACGGGCAAGCCACTTACGAAAAAGAATACAATGGCGGCATGGGTTCAAACGGACTTACCTCGGCACGCCACGATGTTTTTAACAAAACCATCGCGGATAAATTCCCTGAGAGTTACGACCCTGCCGTGCCGTACGACCTGGTATTCTCGGGCAGCAAAAAACTTACCGACGAAATTGAGATAGGCGACGGCCAAACCGTTACGGCGGGCAAACTGGTGCTTTCGGCAACGCGTACCTACGCACCTATCATTAAAACCATACTGGATAGCTACCGCAGCCAAATAAACGGCATGGTACACTGTAGCGGGGGCGCGCAAACCAAAGTGCTGCACTTTGTAGATGCTGTGCATATCGTTAAAGATAACCTCTTCCCTATTCCGCCCTTGTTTAAGCTGATACAGGAAGAAAGCAACACCAGCTGGCAGGAAATGTACAAGGTATTTAACATGGGCCACCGTATGGAGCTTTATGTACCGGAGGAGATTGCTGCCGATATTATCCGCATATCCGAAAGCTTTGGCGTACCTGCACAAATTATTGGCCGCGTAGAAGCTGCCGATAAAAAGAAGGTGACAGTAACATCGGAGTTCGGGGTGTTTGAATATGAATAATTAACAGCTATTTTGCGGTAGATATACTTGCAATGGCATGTTAAAATTCCTCTCGGCACAGCCGCCGCTGAACTTGTGGTTGATTTTTTTGGCAGAGAACCTGCTGGTTACAGGTATTGGGTTATTTGCGGGTTGGCTGATATTGAAATTAAGCAAACGGCCGATTCGCCCCGCATCGCGTACCGAAATACTAACCTGCACGGGAACTAATCTCATCAATACTGCCATCACCTATTTAGGCTTTTGGTTGCTGCAGCGTGGCTATCTGGTGTTTGGCTTCGAAGTCAACTGGCACATCGTCCCCGATTTTCTGCTGCTATTTATTGCTATGGATTTGGCCATGTATGTACTGCACTATGCCATAAACCACATGAGCATATACAACGTGGTGCACAAATTCCACCACCATTACCACAACCCCATCCCTATCGATTTATTCGTACTGCATCCTTTGGAAACGCTGAGCTTTGGTGGCCTTTGGCTAATAACATTGGCTATCTACAATTTCAACTTTTATGCGGTTTTGCTTTATCTCACGCTGAACGTAGTTTTCGGCATTGTGGGGCATTTGGGTATTGGGCCATTACCCGCTAAACTACGAGACAGCTTTCTGCTGAAATATTTGGGTACATCTTCATTCCACCATGGGCACCATACCGATATTAAGCACAATTATGGCTTTTACACCAGCATTTGGGATAGGATGTTTGGGACGTATAAAGCTTAGCGAGATATCAAATCCCCATTTCCAGCAAAGCAAAAGCCCCATCCTTATAATGCAGCGGCATCCCCTCTTCATATAATATTCGGGTATCTTTTATAAAGGTAAAGCCGCAGTTGATGTAGTAGTTGATGAGCCGGTCGTTACCGGCACCTGTATCTATCCTGATCAATTCGAAATTATTCTCGCGGGCGTATTCTTTTGCCCAGGTAATAATGTGCTTAACTAAGTTTAACCCACGCGCGTGTTGGCCGGTAGCAATACGGTGGATGTAAACAGCCGCAGCGTTTAACTCCTGCCATATCTCCGGGTCGCTGAAAGTAAGGCAGAAGGTACCCACAATTACATCATCCGCCAATATGGTATAGTGCCTTGCTTCATCAATTTCGCTTCTACTTTTGCCCGCTCAAATCCATACCAATGGTTATTGCCTACCTGTTTCTGATAAGCAATGGCATCGTTGTAAAGCGAAAATACAGGTTCGATATCGTTATAAGTGGTGTGCCGTATTTGTATCTGCATCATTATAAAATTAGCCCCTAATGTAGTATTGGCGCTGATAAAAGCGCTGGTTTTGCAAACAAAAAACCCCGGCATTGCTACCGGGGTTTTCTTATTCATTGTTGTTAAGCGTCGCTTAGTTGAAGATGTACCTTAAACCAAACTGAGCTTGCCAGCGTGACGATTGGCCAACACCGTTACCCCAAGTAGTAGTAAGTGGAGTTTGGTTGTTAGCATCGAAGTATGGGAAAGAGTAAGTTGGTTTGCCGGTAGCAGCATCAAGGCCTTTGTAAGTTAACAATAAGGTTCTGTTAGCAAATTTAACGTTACCCCAGTTCCTGTAAAGGAAGTTACCCAAGTTGATCATGTTGAACTCGAAACGCAGGGTGTTTTTAACTTTACCGGTAGTTTGGTAAATATCCTGGCTAAAGTTAAAGTTTACTAAGTGGTAGTAAGGCAATACCAAGCCGTTACGCTCGGCATATTTACCACGGCGTTTGCTCAGGTAAGGATCCTGGTTAATGTAAGCGTTTAACTGGTTGTAGATCTGTACAGGAGTACGAGCATCATAAGTAGCGCTTGTAGCAACTGCGTTATCTTTTACCAATACGATATCGTTGATATCTTTAGGTACGTAGATCAAATCGTTGCTGGTTTGGCCATCGCCGTTTACGTCGCCGCTGTATACATACGATGACGAACCCGCGTTAGCTGCTTCGTAGGTTAAACCGATTGAAGTAGTTAAGTGGCCGATGTATGATTTACGGTAAGAGAATGCAGCAACTATACGGTTTGGCTGGCGGAAGTTGGTGTAAGAAACAACATCAGCGTTAGGGTCGCCAGATACCGAACGGTCTCTCCAGGTAGATTGTGCGATAGAACCACCATCGTTAACCGAACGAGAATCAGAGTAAGTATAAGCCAACATGAAGTACAGGTCTTTGAAAGTACGCTGTAACTGGCCGGTAATGTTATAAGCATAACCTTTGCTGGTGTTTTTCAACAATATCGCATCGGTGATGTTTGGCAATGCCGCAGTGTTACCACCCTGAGCAGCAGGGATAGAAGGATAAACAGTAGTGTTGCTGTAACGGATACGGTTATCGCTACCTGCAAGAGCAGTACCTGTAGAAGGCAATGCAATGTTTTGGTAAAGGATACCGTTGATATCTTTAGAGTAGCTACCCTCGATGGTACCTAAGATACCCAAAGGTAATTTCTGGTCAACACCAACGTTCACCCTGAAGTTAGATGGGAATTTGAAATCCCTATCGGTAATAGCAAGGTTATAGTTAACGTTAGCAGCGGCAGTTGTAGGCCTGTTGGCGTTTACGTTCGGGTTGAAGATCAAACGTGGGTCGGTTGGCAATACACCACCTTGGCCGGGAACCAAAGTGTAGGAACCAAACTGCACACCGTTGTTGCTTGCCTGGTTAGATATGTACACGTAAGGAACAGGGCCCTGGAATATACCGGCACCACCACGTACTTGTGTTAAGCCTTCGCCATTAACATTCCAGTTGAAACCAACACGCGGAGATATCTGTAACGAAGTTTTTGGGAATTGTGCGGTGTTAACTCTGTAACCATCGCGGAAACCTGTAAGGGCATTAGCGCTTGCGTTGAACTGGCTATCGGTATTATAACCCGGCATATCTAAACGCACACCGTAAGTCAACTTAAAGTTGTCGGTAGCTTGCCATTTATCTTGCAAGTAAAAACCAATAGTATAAGCTTTAGTAACAGCAAACGGGAAAGAGCCATCAGGCAATGCAGAGTATTGCAAAGCGTAACGTACAGCAGGTGCGCCGTTTTTGAAATCGGCAATGCTGTTGAAACGGTATAAACCGTTGTAGTTAGGCGCAAAACCGTTAGTGTAGCTGTTAAACTCAGTGGTTACACCAACGTTAACTTCGTGTTTACCGGCAAACCAGGTAAAGTTATCGCTGGCCTGGAAGGTATTAGTGTTAAGCAAGTTGTTTGCAGTGAAAGGCTCGTAACCAAATGAAGTTAAGGTACCTGTACCTGCAGCGTTCAAGATATCAACAAGCGGGAATGCACCACCACCCGGTGAAGAGCGGAAATCACGCAGGGCCTGGTAACCAACAGTTAATTTGTTAGCAAATTTGCTGCTGATACGGGTGTTCAACTCGGCAATACCAATGTTGAAGTTGTTGTTGATAGTGTAGTAAGAAGAGAAGAACGGCAAACCTATCAAACCCGGGCTACGAGTGCCTTGCGCACCTGAGCTGCTTGGAGGTACATCGCGGAAAGATTTCAGGTAGAAATACTTTAACGATAGTGTGTTGTTCTTGTCAATGTTCCAGTCTAATTTAGCAGTGATCTTGTCTGACTGAGTCCTTAACTGATAGTTTTCGAACGCGCCTGCATTGTACTGGTAAGTATTTTGCAGGTAATCTTTAAGGTCTTGCAATTCGGCTAAAGTAGCTTGCGATACGCTACCGCCTGCAGTTTGGCCCGGGCGTAAAGCGGTGAACGAAGTAGCAGGGTCGCTAATTCTTTCCTGCTCACCAGATACGAATAAGAATAATTTGTTTTTGATGATTGGGCCACCAAAGCTTGCACCACGTTGGGTGTAGTTAACTGTTGGTTTTAATACATCGGCAGTCATGGCGTGTAAACCAACTAAACCGGCGCTGCGTTTGTAAAGGTAAACAGTACCTTTAAATTCGTTAGTACCTGATTTGGTTACAGTGTTTACGCTCGAACCGGCGAAACGGCCTTGAGTAACATCGAACGGGTTAACTGCAACCTGGATTTGCTCGATCGCATCAAGCGAGATAGGCTGTGAGTTAGCCTGGCCCCCCAAAGTACCCGATAAACCGAAAGAGTTGTTAAACAAAGCACCATCAACAGTTACGTTGTTACCGTTACCGTTACGGCCACCAAAAGAGTTGTTGCTACCTGCAGAAGGAGTCAGCTTGGTGTAGTCCTGAAGTGAACGGTTGATAGTTGGCAATGCTTCGATCTGCCTGCGGGTAACAATTTCCTGCGAACCGGTACGTGAGTTGTTGATAACCTTGTTTTGTGTACCGGTGATGCGAACCTCGCTCAGCGAAGTGCTGTTAGGTAACAATTTGGTATCAACCCTGAACTCCTGGCCCAGTGTTAAAGTTACATCGCTTTCGGTTTTAGTTGTAAAACCGATAAATGAGAAGGTGATCGTGTACGGCCCACCAATACGTAAGTTTGGTAAGTTGTAACGGCCATCCACGCGCGATACGGTTGCGTAGTTGGTACCGGTTGGGGTGTGCAATGCGGTGATAGTAACACCGGGCAAAGCCAAACCCTTCTCGTCAACTACAGTTCCTGATATACTACCGGTTGTTTGCTGTGCAAAGCTGGCAACCGCCGTAAACAGGGAAAAAATTAATAGAAGTAAATGCTTCCTCATACGTTGTTTTTTTAATTTTTAAACTGTTAAGTGATTTAAATTCGAGTACAAAGATAGTTAATAGGACAATTGCCAATGTTAAGTTACTGTTAACAATAATTATATATTTTTCAACACTTTACAGTTTAAGCACGCAATAATGAAATATTGATGAATTTTTAGTATAATAATTACATTTATACGACGTTCGCAACTGTTTTTACGTAGCAGAAGCTTAACATTTTGGTAAATTATCACAGCAAATTCCTAAAAATGCCGTTTTTTCTCATTTTACCGCTTTTTACTTAGCTTTGGCATTCAAAATCAAAAAAGAGATATAACCTTATGGACTACGATTTAATTGTAATAGGTTCGGGCCCGGGTGGCTATGTGGCCGCGATACGTGCATCACAGCTGGGTTTAAAAACTGCCATAGTAGAAAAAGAATCATTAGGCGGTATATGCCTCAACTGGGGATGTATCCCAACTAAAGCGTTGTTAAAAAGCGCGCAGGTTTTTGATTATATAAATCACTCGGCCGATTATGGTATAAAAACCAGCGGTGGCGAAGTTGATTTTGAGACCGTAATAAAACGCAGCCGCGGCGTTGCCGATGGCATGAGCAAAGGCGTACAGTTTTTAATGAAGAAAAACAAGATCGATGTAATAATCGGTTATGGTTCATTAAAAAGCAAAGGCGTTGTTACCGTAAAAATTGCCGACGGCACTGTAAAAGATTTCACTGCTAAACATATTATATTAGCCACAGGCGGCCGCTCGCGCGAATTGCCAAACCTTAAACAGGATGGCAAAAAGGTAATTGGTTACCGCCAGGCTATGATACTGCCCGAAAAACCAAAATCAATGGTGGTAGTAGGCTCGGGCGCTATCGGCATCGAGTTTGCTTACTTCTATAATACTATTGGTACCAAAGTTACTGTGGTAGAGTTTTTAGATAACATCGTTCCGCTGGAAGACGAAGAAATTTCAAAAGGCCTGCTGCGTATCCTGAAAAAACAAGGCATCAACATCATGACGGGCTCTACCGTAGAATCTGTTGATACTAACGGCGAAGGCTGCAGGGTAAATGTTAAAACAGCAACAGGTAACGTTGTTTTAGAGGCTGATGTAGTATTATCTGCTATCGGTATCTCTACCAATATTGAAGGAATTGGCCTTGAAGAAAACGGCGTAAAAACCGATAAAGGCAAAGTACTGGTTGACGATTATTACCAAACCAACGTTGAAGGTGTTTACGCTATCGGCGATATTGTTAAAGGCCAGGCTTTGGCACACGTAGCCAGCGCTGAGGGTATCATCTGCGTTGAAAAAATTGCAGGGCACCACCCCGAGCCTTTAAACTACAACAACATACCGGGCTGTACTTACTGCTGGCCTGAAGTTGCATCGGTAGGTTATACCGAAAAAGCAGCTAAAGAAGCCGGTTACGAAATTAAAGTAGGTAAATTCCCATTCTCGGCATCGGGTAAAGCAAGCGCTGCAGGCAGCAAAGATGGTTTTGTGAAACTTATCTTCGACGCCAAATACGGCGAGTTTTTAGGTGCACACATGCTGGGTGCCAACGTTACCGAAATGATAGCCGAAGTAGTTACCGCCCGCAAACTGGAAACTACCGGCCACGAGATCATCAAATCGGTACACCCTCACCCAACCATGAGCGAGGCTGTAATGGAAGCCGCTGCTGATGCTTACGGCGAAGTGATACACTTATAAGATAAACTATCTTTACAACACAAAGCCGCAACGGGATAACCGCTGCGGCTTTTTTTGTTACCGACGTTATCTACAAACACATCTCTCCCTCCCTATCTTCAAAAGTTACATTACCCCGTTAGGGGTTAAAGCTTTGTAGCAATATAGCGTAATTGAGAAATGCGCCGTAGGTGCAATACAAAGTTTAGCACAAGGGTATCAAACGGGCTATTGTGTTGCCCTTACAGGGCAATAACATCTTGGTGTTGGATTTCTACAAAGCTTTTACCCCTATCGGGGTATTAATAATTTTAAACAATGATGTACCTTCATTCGGCAAGGCGCTAATACATATACATCCAACTTCAAAAGCAAAAGCCACCTCTGCTAAGCAAAGATGGCTTTAAACGATAGTATCGGCTTGTTATTTCAAATATTCTTTATCGAGGAATACATACCTGCTATGCAGTTGTTCGCTTTCTTTTTCCAGAACGGTTTTCACGTCTATATTAATGAACGATACCGGGCTACCTTTAGTATTGGCAGTCCATTTTGGTACAGTCGATCCGTTAGGGTTACCGGTTTTAATAAAGTTGGCGAAATAGGTTTCCATCGTCTCTGATACCTTGTAGTCGTCGGGTGTCCAGGCGTAGGTTTCGTTGGTAGCTAAATTGCCCATTGCGTATTCAATCTCCGATGCGTGCGCCGCGCCGCTATAAGGCTCAGGGCCTTTTGGCGGAGCGGGTTTGCTGCTATCATCTTTTATCACGCCACCGGCAAGGCCTGCTTTGGCGTTTCCCATCTTAGCCGTCATGGCCGGGCGCGGGCGCGAGAACAGGTAACGATAAACAGGTTTGCCGCCTGTTTGCGCGTGTAGCTCTGCCCATTTCCATGTGCTGTAGTTTATAAAGCGGTCGCTGCCAAGTTGGGTTGCCGATTTAATAACCTCCGCTTCTGTAGCGCCGGGGTATAATTTCAATACCTCATCAGCCTTTTCGGGATAAAACATTTTTAACTGTTTCAAATAATTCTCGGGAGTTGGTACCTGCCCGTACATTACCGCCTGGAAGGGAATTTCTGCAGAATTCCAGCCGGCCAGCAAAGGCACTTTGGCTTGTTCGCCCGCAGCGAAAATATCGGCAGGCGATTTAGGCAAAAAGTATCCATCAATATTACCTACGGATGTTGGCGGCATACCTTGTTTAGAAGCTATCTCCAGCAATTCGTTTGCGGGCAATGCGCGTAACGCAGCCAAGTCCTTCACGCCTGCTTTTTCGGTAAACTTTACGCCGTTAGCTTCAGCATCTGCCAAAGGTATTGCAGCCAGCGTAGGCTTTATCATAGCACCGCTCTCCCCTATTGCACCGGCTATTAAGTTTTTTGATAATGGCGATGCCATCTGTGCCGATACCGCGATAGAGCCTGCCGATTCGCCCGCTATGGTAACGCGTTTTGGGTCGCCGCCAAAGGCGGCTATATTGGCTTGCACCCAGCGCAGTGCAGCGTTTTGATCCATTAAAGCATAGTTGCCTGATGACTTGTGTGGCGACTCCTTACTCAACTCCGGGTGCGCCAAAAAGCCGAACACGCCCAGGCGGTAGTTAACGGTTAATGCTATTATACCACGCTTAGCCATGCTCTCGCCATCGTACCGGGCCTCCGAGCCATCGCCGGCTACAAAACCGCCGCCGTAGAAGTAAACCAGCACCGGCATTTTCTCTTTAGTTTTTTTGGCAGGCACCCATACATTAAGGTACAGGCAATCTTCACTCATGCCCGGCGAGCGGAAGCCCATATCGCCAAATACTTTTTTCTGCATGGCATTGTAGCCAAAGGCATCGCACTTGCGCACGCCTGTCCAGCTGTTGGCAGGTTGCGGGTCTTTCCAGCGTAGCTCGCCAATGGGCGGCTGGGCAAAGGGAATACCTTTGTAGCTCACCACGCCCGATTTTTCGGTAACGCCGTCAACCTGCCCCTTGTCGGTTTGCACAAGCGTTTGCGCCATGGCCATGGTTGCAGCCATTTGTACAAGTACAAAAAGTGATAATTTTTTCATGTTGGTTTGTTTATAAATGGAATAGTACCGGGAGGTAATTTTATTGAGTTTATTATTGTATCAATATGTTACAATAATAATTTGTATAATTGGCATTAACAAATTTAATTTGTAACAGCACCATTACATGAAACCCGATACTCCACATAACGAAACTGATGCCGCCGGCAATGGCTTTATACCTAACCTGGCCGTTGATGTGGTGGTGTTCGGCTTTCATGATACCGAACTGAAGGTGCTGCTGATGCAATACAGCAAAACCGGGCTTTACGCACTTCCCGGCGGCTTTGTCCGGCTTAACGAGAACCTGGACGATGCAGCAAAACGCGTAGCCGGCGAACGCACAGGGCTAAGGGATATTTCACCGGAGCAGTTCCGCGTTTTTGGCGATATGGCCCGGCACGATCCCACTCCTTTTATATCGTTTATGGCGGCTGACGGAGGTAAGCCCGACCCTAACCATTGGCTTTTTCAGCGTTTTATAAGTGTAGGGTATTTGGCTTTGGTAGATTTTACGAAGGTTACCCCAACGCCTGATAAAATATTTGACAGCTGCAACTGGTATAATTTAACCGATATCCCCCCGCTAATACAAGACCACTCGGCCATTGTGGCTGCCGGCCTGCAGTGGCTACAGGTGATATTAGATAGTAAACTGGCGGGCTTTAACCTGCTGCCTGCCGAATTTACCATGGCCGAACTACAAAGCCTTTACGAAACCGTTTTGGGCAAAAAGCTCCTTCGCCCTGCCTTTCAGCGTAAAATGCTTGGCATGGGCATACTGGAGCGTATTGCAAAAAAATATAGTGGGGGCGCACACAAGGCACCTTATTTATATAGGTTTGTATCCAAATAAGTTTACTATTTTTATAACCGATGAAACCTACGGTTATTATAGAGTACTGCCCTAAATGCAATTGGATGCTTCGCGCGGCCTATATGGCGCAAGAACTATTGAGCACTTTTACCGACGACCTTTATGGCGTAACCCTGCACCCAAGCGAAACCAATGGCCGCTATACAGTTAGTATAAACGGCACCGAAATTTTCGACCGCAAGCAACAGGGCCGCTTCCCCGAGGTGAAAGAACTGAAACAATTGGTGCGCGATGTGGTTAACCCCAATAAGAGTTTAGGCCACTCAGATAAACCATAATTTTTTACTTATTCCCCCACTATTGACTTAACAAAATTTGTTTACGTACATTTGCAGCTTTAATTTTTCAAATGCTATCTAAAAAAACTAAATATGCTATAAAAGCGCTGGTGGCCATGGGCAAAAACATGGATAAACCGCCTATGCAGATATCAAAAATTGCTGAAGTGGAGAAAATTCCGAAGAAATTCCTGGAACAGATCCTTCTCGACCTACGTAATGCCGGCTTTTTATATAGCAAAAAGGGTGCGGGAGGCGGTTATAGCCTTAATAAAGACCCAAAAGACATTTTTTTGGTTAGCATTATGCGCATTACCGATGGGCCAATTGCTATGGTACCCTGCGCCAGCCTGAACTTTTACCACCGTTGCGATGAATGCCACCAGGAGCACACCTGCGGCATACGCGATGTTTTTATTGAAGTACGCGATGCTACGCTGAAGATACTTTCAGAAACCAGCATAGCAGATGTTATTGCAAGGGAAAGTACGCTTATTAATATGTAACAACTGATAATGATGTTGTAGCCATCTAATTTGATCGAATTATACCTGACTTGGGGAAGCCAAATATAATTCGATCAATTCTCTGGTAGTTCTGTTGATCTTTTTTCGGTCTTCCCTGGTTTGACCCGGCACAGCATATAACTTTTCTTTTAGCTCCTTCTCCAGTTCTTCGCGAACAGCAACATTACCTACCCTTGCTCTATTATTTTCCCGCGACCGCAGAAAATGGAGGCTGGTTTTTATGATATGGTTTTGCTGTAGTTTTTGAAACTGGTTATCTAAAAAACTTATACCGTGGTGCTTGAAGTCGTAGAATATTTGCTCCACTGCTATCAAAACGGTTTCGATATTACCATCATGGTAATAGTATGCTTCAGAAAGTGGTAGTGCTCCCGTGCCCTTTTTCAGCACTATCAGATCCAGGTGCGGGTTTAACAAGCCGGTGTTATAACTACTATCTGCCATAAGCTCAACGTTCAACCGCGAAGCTACCGAGCAGCAAAAGCAACCATCTTTTAAAGAAAAAACTATCTGAAAAAATTCATGAACAGGTACATCTTCAACCCTTCTCAGCCGTTCAAAGAAATAGCAACTGTTTTTATAGGTAACAAAAGAAAACTCCGGAGTAAGTTCAGCAGCGGTATCTATCAGTATTTGTTTGATCTCGCCTCTTTTTAAAGGACGCATAGCAAAGGAAATTACTCGTTGATCTTCTCAGATATGTTCTTGATAGCCTCGTCGAGGCGCTTGGCGGAGCTTAGCAGGTACTCTTCGCACTGTTTATACTCTTCCTTATTGTTATCGCTATGCTGAATGATATCCATTATACCCAGTATATTAGTAAGGTGTTTACGAACCTCGTGCGAGTTAATAAAGGCCAGCTCGGCTTTCTTATTGGCAAACAGTAATTGCTCGTAATGGCGTTTTTGTTTTACGTTGCGATAAATTAATGCAATGGCCACAATAATAAGGGCAGCCACAATCACCATAAATATTAGCCAAAGGCGTTCCTTCTCGTATATAGCGGCACGTTGCGTATAAGAGTTTTCGGCCTCGTCAATTTTTATTTGCGATGATATGTCCCCTACCTGTGTCAGCCTCAGGTTATTCTCCTGCGATTCTTTCAGCGCCAGCTCAAAGTTACGGGCAGCCGCTTTATTATCGCCTTGCTTTTGCGCTACCTGGGCCAGTACATCATAAAAATGGTACTTTATTTCGGGGTGGTTATTTGCCGCAGCTACGGCTAACTGTTCTTCCACCTTCTTTTTGGCGCTATCCAGTTGCCCGTTCATAAAATAAGCATCGCCTAAGCGCTGGTCCTCTAACTCATTATAAATGTACTTCGGATTTTTTTTGAGTGCGATGATCTGCTTAATGGCTAAAGGGTAATCTTGCTTTAACAGCGTCATGTAATACGCGGTACGCTGGCGATAGTTAAATATCTTGTAGTTCTTATTGCGCGGGTCGTTCAGCTTAACATGATAAGCCTTCAGCGAATCCAGGTTACCCTGCCTAAAAAATATCTCCGACTTATTATAGTAAATGGCGCTTGATAGCAAAGCCATATTTTTTTCATCCTTTGCCAACAGCGCCAGTGCCCTATCCAGGTAATTTAAAGCCTGCGTATAAAAGCCCGATTTGTAATAAAGGTCAGAAATATTGATGTTGATAGAGGCCAGCGGGCGGTTGTCGGGCAGCTTATCCTTCAATTTGGTTAGCTCTTTTTTGGAGAGACGGTAGCTATAGATAGCTCCAATAAAATTCCCTTGGTCGGTTTGGATGAAGCTTAAGTGCGTATAAAATTGAAATAGCAGATTGGCATCGTTACGCTTATCAGCCGCCTGTATGGCCTTATTCATGTAAGCTTCGGCATCGCGCAGGTTGTGCTGTTTGTATAATGCATAGCTAACCATAAAGTTGGCAAAGGCATCTTTATCAAGCATACCGGCACGCGTAAATGCCTGGTTAAAAGTATCCTGAACGGCGGTAAGCTTTTCGGGCAACGAGGCACCTAAATAATTCTTCACAAAAACTACCAGCCTTTTTTGGCGGGAGAAGTCGTCTTTCTGTTCCAGTATATTGGCCAGGGTATCCTGATTTATTTTAGGCTGATGCGGAGGCGCAACGGTACCTTTAGGCACCTGGGCCTGCAGCACCGAAAACATTAGGGGTATAAAACTTATAAGAATAATAAGTGTCTTGCGCATGCGCTATATTTTCCATAAAAATACGCTTGCCTTTGATAAAAACAAATTATACACACCTAAAACTTTTTTAAATAGCCTGCGTACAAATACTTATAAAAAAAATAAATATTGGCGAAACCTTTTATAAAAAAACCACGTATTAATACCTGGAAAGATTTTTTTAGCCAATTAAAACTTTTTTAAAAAAATCACGTATTTATACTTGGTTTACAAATATTATTCATACTTTTACATAAAATTACGCTACAGCCAAAAAACACGACACGTCATGAAAAAAATTATACCATTTATTGCTCTGGCTGTTATAGCTACAAGCATTTATTCTTGCCAAAAAGAACAGTCTGCTAAACCAAAAGCTACAATTAACGCTTTATCGGCAAAAGGCAAAAAAGATACAGTTCCTCCTGCTGCTACTTTTAAAGTAATAAAAGACACAGTTCCTCCTGCTGCTAAATTTACTACCGCATCTAAGGACACTGTTCCACCAAGCAAATAATTAGCTAAGCTTTAGCTTTAAAACATACCAAACCCGTGTGATGATATCACATGGGTTTTTTTATGGCTTTAATTTATATTAGCCGCATGAAATACCTATTCCTTTTCATCTTTTTATGCTTTGTTGCATGCAAGCAGCCCGCCCAAACAAAAACTAACATTAAACTATCATCTAAAGCAATTGCGCCCAAACATTCGGGCTACGGACAAACGGTACTCAATAACTACCAAAAGTTTATTGCCGGCCTTGATGTTACAGACATGGCATCGGCAACAATAGCTGCAAAAAAATACACGGAACTATTTAAAGGAGAGAACCAAGCTACCAGGGATACCGCATACTTTTTAATTGCTGATAACTTTATCAACAAACTTAACGTAGTTGTAGATAGTTTAAATTATGTCAATGGTATGAGCGCAGATTCATTACTCGCCGATACTTCGCAGATTGATACTGTTCCTACACCAAAACTTTCGGCAAGTTTGCTTAGCTACGGCAAAAGGCTGCGCGAAAATGGTTTTTATGTATACATATCGGAAGGCGACTCTTACATCGGCCGCGACTATGAATTTTCTATCAAATGGTTCGCGCCACTACTCTCGCCGGTTTTAAGGCAATACATTACCCAGTTAAATAAAGACGAAAAAGAAGGTTTTCAGGAGGATGCCGGCCTAACTATTTCGCCCGGGCAACTGGTTGATCGTACCGTATGGTGGGAAAAATTTGCGATGCAGCACCCACACTCACTAATTTATAAGGCGGCTGAGGAGAACCGGGCGGCCTATCTGAGTACGCTGCTGATCGGAATGGATAACACCAGAGCAGCTGACGACTACGAAACCGGTGGGCTAACCGACTATTTTAAAGAAGCATGGGCCTATCTGCAGCAACACTATGCCAACAGCCAAACCAATAAGTTGGCCTCAACTTATTTCAGGCTATTACAAAACAGGCAGAAAGTCAAGGCAGACGCTCTTTTAAAAGAATACGAAAAGAAAAAGCTGATATAAACTACTAACTATCAAACTTATCCAACAGCTTTAATAGTGTTTCAAAATCTTTAGGGTATGGCGCGTGGATGGTTACCTCCTGATCGTTAACCAACTTAAATGTAACCTCGTAGGCATGCAGGGCAAAGCGCTTCATTATAGGCAGTTCTTCCTGGTCTTTCCCTAATTGGTATTTGCGCTTTAGTTTGGATAAAAATACCGGCTGGCCTTTGTACATTTCGTCGCCGGCTATGGAGGCACGCTGGGTGGCCAGGTGTATACGGATCTGGTGCATACGGCCGGTTACCGGGCGGCACTCTACCAGTGTATAATGCTTATAGTATTTTAACGATTGAAACCATGTTTCGGCACGCTTACCCTCCTGCCTGCTAATGGTTACGTTGCCTTTGCCCACGTTGAGGATAGGCAGATCGATAAATAATTCTTCAAAAACATGCGTGCCATCTATCACCGCATGGTACACTTTCTTCACCTTACGGCGCTCAAACTGCATGCTTACCGCGCGGTAGGCTTCGGGGTTCTTGGCGATGATGAGCGCTCCTGAAGTTTCTTTATCCAGCCTGTGGCATATTTGCGCATCCTCGCTGTATTGTTTAGCCAGGCGCAACATATTTATCTCCCCGCCTTCGCGCTCATCAAGCGAGCTTATAAAAGGGGGCTTGTTTACAACAATAATATCGTCGTCTTCAAACAGTATCAGGTCGGCAAATTTCGGGAACTTCATATTTTTAAATAGCCTGCAAAAATACGGTTTATAATTTTAATAAGCGGCATGCCCTACAGCCCTCGAAAACAAAAGTTACCAGCGCATGTTATTAACCCTGAAAAACATACATTAACCATTTACCTATAATTAACATCTGCCATGAGCACAGAAAAAACACAGCCCGAAGAAAAAGGCTTTTTCGAACGGATAAAAGACACCATTGAAGAATTTTGGGAAGGCACCAAAGACACCGCCGAGGATATAAAAGACAAAGCGGAAGACAAATTTGAGGACATTAAAGAAACGGTAACGGCTAAAAAAGCAACAGCTACCAAGAAAGCAGCGGCAAGCAAACGCAAGGTTGCTAAAAAAGCAAGCGAGGCTAAAGAAGCTGTAGCCGAAAAAGTAAGCGCAACCACCGCCAAAGCCAAAAAAGAAACGGCAGAAGTTAAAGCGAAAGCAGCCACCAAAGCCAAAGCTGTGACTGCTGAAGCAAATGAAAAAGCTGCCGATATAAAAGCTAAGGCAGATGACAAGGCAAAAACAATTAACGCTAAAGCCAAAACTACCGTGGCTGAAGCTAAAAAATCCGCAACTGCTGCGAAGGAAAGTGTATCGGCTAAAGCCAAAGCAGTTGGTACCGCTGCCAAAACCGGTGCTACTGCTGTGAAGAATGCAGCTACCACTACGCCACGCAAAAAAGCAGTAGCAAAAGCCTAATGTGAGATTTGACAACTCTTAAAGAGTTGTCAAATCTATATACTACTAAAACGGCCCCGAAGATATCTCCGGGGCCGTTTATATTTAATGCTTATTGTGCTTCGAATTTGTAACCTACGCCTTTTACGGTAGATACGCAGTCGTCGCCAAGTTTTTCGCGTAGTTTGCGGATGTGTACATCAATAGTACGGTTGGTTACTACTACCGAGTCTTCCCAGATGTTCTTCAGGATCACCTCGCGGGTGTAAACTTTACCGGGTTTAGAGGCCAACAGGTAAAGCAGCTCAAATTCTTTTTTGGCCAACACTACCTTTACACCGTTTTTGTAAACCAGGTAAGCTTCGCGGTCTATCACCAGGTCGCCTATTTCCAGTTTGTTATCGGTAACTTCTTCGGGCGGTGCGTTACGGCGCAGTATAGCGTTTATACGGCTAACTAAAGCGCGTGGCTTAATAGGTTTAGCTATATAATCATCGGCGCCAACGTTAAAGCCTGCAATTTCCGAATACTCTTCGCTGCGGGCCGTTAAAAACACCATAAAGGTATTCTTAAACTCGGGCATGGTGCGCATAATGCGGCAAGCCTCAATGCCATCCATTTTTGGCATCATTATATCGAGCACTATAAGGTCCGGAAGTGTCTTTTTAGCTTCGGCAACGGCCTCCTGGCCATTACGTGCCGAGTATACCTGGTAACCTTCTTTTTTAAGGTTATATTCTATCAGTTCTAAAATATCCGGTTCGTCGTCAACGATCAGTATCTTTTGCTTTACGGTGCTCATAGGGCAGGTTAAATTTTTGTATAAAAATATGTCCTTAATACAAGCATACGGTTAATTACGTATTAACAAATTGTTAACAACGGAAAAAAGTTAACGTAGCATTGAGGCTAATTAAACGTTTTATTTAAAAAAGCTTCTAAATCTGAACCGGTTATATTCTTGGCAACAATAGTTCCCTGCGGGTCGATGATGAAATTAGAAGGGATGGCTTCGATGTGATAAAGGCGCTCTGTAGGTCCATCAAAACGCTGCAGGTCAGAGGCATGCGCCCATTTTAAACCATCAGCTTTAATAGCTTTTTCCCATGGGCTTTTATCTTCATCAAGCGATATACCCAGTATATTAAACCCTTTGGAGTTGAACTTGGCGTACTGTTTTACCACGTTAGGGTTCTCCTGGCGGCAAGGCGCGCACCACGATGCCCAAAAATCAATCATCACATATTTGCCTTTATAATCGGCCAGTGACAACTTTTTACCGTCGATAGAATTAATGGTGAAATCGGGCGCTTTATGGCCTATTGATACCGGTTTGGCAATTTCCATCTGTTTAACAAAGGTGCGCACAGAGGGGTTATCCTTAAATTCATCCTTAATGGCATCGGCATAAGCAACTAATTGCTGCTCGTACTTTTGCTGATCTAAAGAGGTAACAGCATAAAAGCCTGCCAGGTTAGCCTTGTTTTTATCAACGAATTTCAGGATTTCCTGGCTGTAGTCGGCAATGTTTTTCTGGAAGATGGGCATATATATCTTCAGCAAAGAATCGCTCTGATGCCCCAGCTTTTCCGATTTAGCGGTATACTCATCAGAAAGTTTGGTATTCTTTTCGCCGTAGAAATTACTGATGCGGTTAAATTCTTTTATCTGCTCCGAGGTTTCCGAGCCAGAAATTTCGTAAGCGTGGTTAGCATCGGCCATATCAGTTTTTATTTTGATATCGTCGCCGTTCTTCGCTACAAAGTCGAAAATACTTTCGCCAACTTTTAGTTTGTACAGATTAGCAAAAGGCGCAGTGTGGGTAAATTTAAACTGGTTGCTTGCATCAAGCGCGGCGGAGTCTACAATGTTTATCTGGGTGCTATCCGCAGCCAGTAAATAAACTTTTGGCGACTTGCCTGCATTGGTAACGGTACCCGATATAGTGAAAGTGCTGCTATCCTTGCAGGCGGTAAAAAACACGGCAGCCGATAGTGCAGTAGCGGCCAGTATGCTAATCTTCATGTGTTACTTCGATTCTAATTCTTTTATTAAAAGCTGGTTGGTTTTTTTGGGGTCGATCTTACCTTTCGATATTTTCATTATCTCGCCCATAAACAAGCCTAAAACGCCCTTTTTACCCTTTTGGTATTCCACCACTTTATCGGGAAATTTAGCCAGCGCGGCTTTTATAAACTCATCCAGTTGCGACGAATCATCACTGATGAGCAGGTTAAGCTCTTTAGCTATTTGGTCGGCAGTTTTACTATTTCCTTTCAACATTTCCGGAAATATTTTTTGCGCCGCAACGGTATTGTTCACCTTACCATCGTCAACCAGTTTTATAAGCCCGGCCAATGCTTCAGGGCTTATCGGGAAGTCTTTTATTTGCAGCCCATTATCGTTAATATACGAGCTTACTGCCCCCATCAGCCAATTAGCTGCCGATTTGTAATTATTGGTATGCTGAATAACTTCGTTATAATACGTGGCAAACGCTTTATCGGCAGTAATAACCCCGGCATCGTAATCAGAGAGGCCCAGCTCGGTGGTGTATTTTGCGAACAGCTCTTTCGGGAGGGCAGGCATTTGCTTGCGAATTTGCTCCAGATAACCTTCGCTTAATTGCACAGGCAACAGATCGGGTTCGGGGAAATAGCGGTAATCGTTGGCTTCTTCTTTACTGCGCAGTACCGATGTTTCGCCGGTATCTGCATTAAAGTTTAGGGTATTTTGGTCGATATGTCCACCATCCTCTATAATGGCCACCTGGCGGGCAAATTCATGCTCGATAGCGCGCTGCACGTTGCGGATAGAGTTCAAATTCTTCACCTCGCAACGGTTGCCGTATTTGGCAGCGCCATGCAAGCGTACCGATATATTGGCATCGCAACGCATGCTGCCTTCTTCCATATTGCCATCGCAGATCTCGAGGTAGCGGAGTAACCTGCGCACCTCGGTTAAAAACTGCCCGGCTTCCTCGGCGCTGCGCAGGTCGGGTTGCGATACTATTTCTATCAGTGGTACCCCTGCCCTGTTCAGGTCGATAAGCGAAAACTCATCGTGCTGGTCGTGCGAGCTTTTGCCGGCATCATCCTCCATGTGTATGTGGTGGATGGCAATGTCCTTGGTGCTGCCATCGGCCAATTTTACCGTAACATAACCGCCGATGCACACGGGGCGCTGATCTTGCGTGGTTTGAAAACCCTTGGGCAGATCGGCATAAAAATAATTTTTGCGGGCGAAGTTATTGGTTAAATTGATACTGCAATTGCATGCCAAACCCATCTTAACGGCGTATTCCACCATTTTTTTATTGATGCGCGGGAGGGTGCCCGGGTGCCCCAGCGAAACGGGGCTAACATGCTCATTTGGACCGGCGCCAAAGGCGGCCGAGTCTGATGAAAAAGCTTTACTTAAAGTGGATAATTGCGCGTGTATCTCTAATCCTACAACCAACTCGTACTTATCACTCACGCCGCCTGTTAGAACTGCCATATAATATTTTCAGCTGATGCCCAGCGATGATGTAATCTGCCAAATATAATGTAATTTATATTTTTTGGGTATATTATTTTCTATAAAGTATAGCGGATTGGTGGGGAATAAAGGCCTTTATGGCGAGGGGCGCAATAAATATTCTAAACCTTTTCCCCAGTTACTTGTCTGTTCCTTATTGATTTACAAGACAGATACATTTTACCTCCATGAAGAAGATCCTTTTAGGCATGTTTGCAAGCTGTGCATTGCTTGCGGCATCCGTTACGCAGAGCAAGGCTCAAATTAGTGTTAACGTAAACATTGGTACCTGGACGCCCCCGGTAGAATATACCGACGTGCAATACGTTTACCTGCCCGATATTGAAAGTTATTACTACGTACCACAGCACCAGTACGTTTATATGGATGGCGGAAGCTGGGTTTTCAGGAACGCTCCTCCCCAACGCTACGCAGGTTACAATATTAACAACGGTTATAAAGTTATTGTTAACCGCCCCCGCGCTTACCAATATTTTAGCCGCGACAAGGTACGGTATGCACGCTACCGCGGTTCAAGCAAACAGGTAATTGTTAGAGGCAACTCGTACGTGGCTCCCCGCAACAACTATGTGCGCAAAACCAAAGTGGTAAGGATAGACCATAGGCCACCGGGTCCGCGTGCCCCCCATGGACCGGGACCAGGGCATGGTCCGGGGCGAGGCCCGGCACACGGTCATGGCAACGGGCACGGCCATCATTAACATAAAAACAGGAAAGCCTTTCCGTTATTGGAAAGGCTTTCCTGTTTAAAATAAGTCGGCGCTGCGAAGTAACAAGAGGTTCTAAAGGATTTGCATTACCTCTTTGCATCGTGTCGAAGATTCCTCGTCGCTCCCTCGCACTTTGCCTGCCCCGGCTCGCTCGGAATGACAGGGTGGCGAAGTAATCAAGCAACAAACGTCTTCGCCTTTTCCAGTGCCTTATCAATGCCGCCGGCATCGCTGCCGCCGGCAGTGGCGTAGAAGGGTTGGCCACCGCCGCCGCCTTTTACTTCTTTGGCAAGTTCTTTTACAATATTGCCGGCATGCAGGCCTTTATCTTTCACCAGGTTCTCGGCTATCATTACCGTGATGTTGGGTTTGCCATTTATCTCGGCAGCCAGCACCAGAAAAAGGTCCGATACGATATCCTTCAGGTTGTAGGCCAGGTTTTTCACCGCATCGGCATTTGGCAACTCTACCCTTTGGGCTATGAAGTTGATGCCGTTTATGTTCTCGGCTTTTTTAGCCAACTCATCCTTTAGACCCGACGATTTCTCCAATACCGACTTCTCTATTTCCTTTTTCAGGCGGTTATTTTCTTCCAGCAGGGTTTCGATGCTTTTGCTGATATCTTTCGGGTTCTTCAGCAATTCTTTTACCTGCTGTACCAGTTTGGTTTGCTCGTTAATGTAGTTTTCGGCAGCTATACCGGTAATGGCTTCGATACGGCGAACACCAGCCGCTACGGCACTTTCGGTAATTATTTTAAAGTAGCCAATTTGACCGGTGGCTTTTACGTGCGTACCACCACAAAGCTCCTTGCTAAAGGCATCATCAAAAGTAATTACGCGCACGTATTCACCATATTTTTCGCCGAACAGCGCGGTTACACCCATACTGATAGCTTCCTGGTAGGCTACCATGCGCTCTTCTTTCAGCGGAATATTCTCGCGAACCTTTTGATTTACGATGGCTTCTATCTGCGCCAGTTCGTCTTCGGTCACTTTAGCGAAGTGCGAAAAGTCGAAACGCAGGTAATCGGCATTTACTAACGAGCCTTTTTGGTTTACGTGGGTACCCAACACCTGTTTCATGGCGGCATGCAGCAGGTGCGTGGCGCTGTGGTTGCTGTTGGTATTGTTGCGCCTGTCGGCATCTACAATAGCCGTTAAAGCATCATCAGGGGTAGATGGCAGTGTATCTGTAAAGTGAACGACCAAGCCGTTCTCTTTTTTGGTATCGGTAACTTCAACAATATCGCCGTTAGGGAAAACCAGCTCGCCCTTATCCCCTACCTGGCCACCGCTTTCGGCGTAGAAAGGTGTTTTATCCAGCACGATCTGGTATTGCTCTTTGCCCTTAGCAGTTACCTTTCGGTATTTGATGATGTGGGCAATAGTTTCGGTTTCGTCGTAACCGGTAAACTCAACGGCTTCGTCTTCGTCCTTTACCATTATCCAGTCTCCTGTATCGATGGCGGATGCAGCGCGGGAACGAGATTTTTGTTCTTGGAGAGCGGCTTCATAACCTTTTAAGTCTACAATTAAGCCTCGTTCGCGAGCCATTAGTTCCGTTAGGTCTATAGGGAAACCATAAGTATCCGAAAGTAAAAATGCTTGCTCGCCGGTGATATCCGATTTGTATTGTTCGAACACCTGAATACCTTTCTCCAATGTCCTTAAAAAGGCAGTCTCCTCCTCCAATATTACCTTCTGCACAAAGTCTTTCTGATTCCATAACTCATCAAACACGCCTTTAAATTGCTCGGCCAACAGTGGCACCAATTCGTTAAAGAATGGCTCTTTAAAGCCCAATGTTTGGTAACTATAACGTACGGCACGGCGCAGTATCCTGCGGATAACATAGCCTGCTTTGTTACTTGCAGGCAGCTGCCCGTCGGAAATAGCGAAGCTGATAGCGCGGATATGGTCTGCCAATACGCGCATGGCTACGGCATCGGCCCAATCTGCATCGCCGGGTTTGGCAGCACTGTTATATTTCTTACCGCTTTTTTCGGCGATGAATTGTATCATCGGCTGAAAAACGTCGGTATCGTAGTTACTGGTTTTGCCTTGCAGCACGCGCACCAAACGCTCAAAGCCCATACCGGTATCCACATGCTTAGCAGGTAAAGAGTGCAGCGAACCATCTTTTATACGGTTGAACTGCATAAATACGTTGTTCCATATTTCTATCACCTGGTCGTGGTCGGCGTTCACCAACGTAGCACCGTCAACTTCGGCGCGTTCGTTATCGGGGCGGCTATCGAAGTGTATCTCCGAGCAGGGGCCGCAAGGGCCGGTTTCGCCCATTTCCCAAAAGTTATCTTTTTTATTGCCGGGCAGTATGTGGCTCTCGTCAACATATTGCTTCCACAGTTCGTAGGTTTCCGTATCTTTTTCTAAGCCCTCTTTTTCGTCGCCTTCAAAGTAAGTTACGTACAGGCGGTTCTTATCCAGCTTGTAAACTTCGGTCAACAACTCCCAGCTCCAGGCAATGGCATCTTTTTTAAAGTAGTCGCCAAAGCTCCAGTTGCCCAGCATCTCAAACATGGTGTGGTGGTAGGTATCGATACCCACTTCCTCCAGGTCGTTATGTTTACCGCTTACGCGTAGGCAGCGTTGCGTATCGGCCACGCGCGGCGCCTTGGCAGGTGCTTCACCCAAAAATATGTTCTTAAACTGGTTCATCCCCGCGTTGGTGAACATCAGGGTTGGGTCGTTTTTTACAACAATTGGAGCGCTGGGAACAATAACGTGCCCCTTAGAAACAAAAAAATCAAGAAATGCCTGGCGTATTTGGGTAGCTGTCATAATGGGCACAAAGGTAGAAAATTGTCTGGAACTCGAATTTATGGAATTAAGCGAATTTACAGAAGCATTTAGGCCTATTGTCCTTATTGTCGCCTTCCCGTCATGCTGAACTTGTTTCAGCACCCCATCATATAAGCCACGATGCTAAGCCGCCCTGCATGAACGCTACCTGCCGTGTGGGGTGCCGAAATAAATTCGGCATGACGGATAGTGTAAAAAGGGGCGTCAATCCCTTAAAATTCTGATCCAGACA
This sequence comes from Mucilaginibacter pedocola, assembly GCF_002013915.1. Classification (GTDB taxonomy): domain Bacteria; phylum Bacteroidota; class Bacteroidia; order Sphingobacteriales; family Sphingobacteriaceae; genus Mucilaginibacter; species Mucilaginibacter pedocola. The sequence goes on along the minus strand of NZ_MBTF01000019.1, from coordinate 2,507 downwards.
GTTAACTTCGCTGCCTCCAAAACCGCATTATGAAAATACAGATCATGGGTGCATCCTCCGCCGGCTCCACAACGCTGGGACTGGCGCTGGCCGAACGCCTGAATATCCCTTTTTTTGATACCGACAATTACTTTTGGGTAAAAACCGACCCGCCATACACCACTAAACGCGAACCGCAACTGCGTAATGAAATGATCAAAGCCGACATGGCCAAACACGAAAGCTGGATACAAGCAGGTTCTGTTATTAAATGGGGCGCCGATTGGGAGGAAATGTTTGATGTGGTGGTGTTCCTGTACATCCCGCACGAATTACGTATGCAACGCCTTATTGACCGCGAAATTGAACGCTATGGCGACGTCATCTTCACCGACCCGACCCGCGCGCAGCAGCATAAAGAATTTGTTGATTGGGCCGCAAAATACGACGACCCAACCTTCAGCGGCCGCAGCCTTGTGCACCATGAAGCCTGGCTAAGCCGAGTTAATGCCAAAGTATTAGAGATACGTGGCGATACTACGGTAGAAGAAAGAGTACAACGGGTGTTGGCGTTTTTGGAAGGGCTTTAAGCTTAGATCATTTTCTAAACGACTGCTTCCGCGGAGTCCTCTACCGGGAGCCCCTGCGGTGACTTCAAATTTCTTCCCCTTTTTACTCGCCCCCTTTTGCGCAATGCAGCTAAAAAACTACCTTTGTGTATGCCTTACAAAGAACGCGAGATCAGCAAAATGTACTATACCATGGGCGAGGTTTCGGCCATGTTCGAAGTTAATCAATCGCTGATACGTTTTTATGAGAAGGAGTTTGACGTACTGCAGCCCAAAAAGAATAAAAAGGGCAACCGCTATTTCACTCCCGAGGATATCGAGAATTTTAAGATCATCTTCCACCTCATCCGCGACAAGGGTTACACGCTGCAAGGCGCAAAAGACCACCTCAAAAACAACATGGGCGATACACGCGACAGCCAGCGCGTAATAGATTCGCTGGAGAACCTGAAAAAATTCCTGCTGGAAGTTAGGGACCAGTTGTAAGCACACCTTTTTATATGTCCGCTCGGCGAGTTGACTCACCCCGACACCGCTATCGCTTGTCGACCCTCCTATGTTTGCTGTTAGAATATAAGCAAATAGATTTGTATTCGAAAGTGAGGAGGGATGAGAGCAGATGACGACCCAAACAACCTGTTGGTATGTTGACAGAGAGAAGCTGCCTCATTCCTTTTTACCCATTGGCGCTTGAACAGAATGTAAGGAATATTGCATAGCGGTATATCCAGGATATCCAGCAGGAGAAAAGGCGAAGTTGGGTTTTCACTTTTAATAATTTATTAAAAGGAAACGATGGCAAACATTTTAAAACAGGTTGTAGGGATAGACGTAGCACAAAACGAACTAGTAGTTTCCCTTGGCAGGATGGATGAAACTGCGGAGAAAGAAGTTTATGCATTCAGGCAGTTCGCAAATAAGCCCTCCGGCTTTAAAGCGCTGGAGTCATGGGTAAAGCAAAGGGCAAACAAAGAAGTCCCGGTACGTTATGTTATGGAAGCGACAGGCGTTTACCACGAGAAACTGGCTTACCATCTATCAGGGCAAGGGCATGAGGTAAGCATATTGCTGCCGAACAAGGTGAGCAACTATATGAAGAGCCTTGACCTGAAGACCGTTACTGATAAAACGGCATCGCAGGCTATCTGCCAGTTCGGGCTGGAGAGGAAGTACGAACTATGGCAACAGCCAAAAAAGGTATACCGCGACTTAAAGCAGTTGACGCGCGAACGGGACCAAATAGTAGCAGAGCGTACAGTAAGCAAGAACCAACTGCATGCAGAGCAAGCCGAAGCTTTCCCGAATGAGAATAGCATTGCCAGGCTTGAACAGCGAATCGGGCTATGCAACATTCAGGAAAAAGAGATAAAGGTAGAGATAGCAGGATTGATAAAACAAGATAAGGAACTGGCAGCAAGGATAAAGAACGTTGCTACAGCGCCGGGAATAGGCTGGCTTACCGTGGTAATAGCAGTAGCCGAAACGAATGGGTTCGACCTGGTACGGAACAAAAAGCAATTGATAGGCTACAGTGGGTTGGATGTGGAAGAAAAGGAGTCGGGGACATCTGTAAAGAAGAAGCCTAAGATATCAAAAAAGGGGAACCGTCATTTGCGTAAAGCAATGCATATGCCTGCTTTAACAGCCATTCGTGTAGATGAACGCTTTAAAGCTATCTATGTAAGGCTGGTATCGAAACATGGGATAAAAATGAAAGCAGCAGTAGCGGTCCAAAGACGGCTATTGGAACTCGTTTATACGCTATGGGTTACCAACAAGCCTTATGATAAAAAACACGTACACCGGTCTGTTGAAAATATCAAAACCCTATAAATGGGTTAGGGCAGCCATCAATGACGGACTGCCCTAAACAGGCTGGCATAAAGCCGCCTTAATGAAACAAAATTAAAAAGAATACTTGACAGTTAACACAGAATCTCTCTGCTTCGCAAAGAGGGT
>NZ_MBTF01000018.1 GCF_002013915.1 Mucilaginibacter pedocola | reverse complement strand
TCAACGGTTCGAATCCGTTATTCTCCACGCTTTTCAGTAGGCAGTATACAGTTAACAGTAAGCAGTTTTATGCTGCACACTGCGAACCGGGAACTGCAAACTGAAGAAACGTTCTTTGACATATTGGAAGAAGTAAAATTGAAGAGAAAACAACAGTAGAGGGCTGTTGCAGGCTCAGATTGTTAGCAATGACATGAAGACGGCAACACGAATCAAAAAGCATACAGTGCTGAGCAAAAGCAGCACAAGTATAGAAGAAAGTAAATAAGGGTACACGGGGGATGCCTTGGCTCTCAGAGGCGATGAAGGACGTGATAAGCTGCGATAAGCCCCGGGGATTAGCAAATATGATTTAATCCGGGGATTTCCGAATGGGGCAACCTAACTATTTGAAGAATAGTTGCAATAGCGCAAACCTGCTGAACTGAAACATCTAAGTAAGCAGAGGAAGAGAAAATAATAATGATTTCCAGAGTAGTGGCGAGCGAAATGGAAGAAGCCCAAACCATATATGTTACGGCATATATGGGGTTGTAGGGCCACAACATGACTACTAAAATGAACCGGAACGGGGTGGGAAACCCGGCCATAGAGCATGAGAGCTGCGTACGGGTAAGTAATAGTAAGATAGTGGTACCCTGAGTACCGCGAGGTCGGAGACGCCTTGTGGGAATCTGCCGGCACCATCCGGTAAGGCTAAATACTCCTGAGAGACCGATAGTGGACCAGTACCGTGAGGGAAAGGTGAAAAGAACCCCGAACAGGGGAGTGAAATAGAACCTGAAACCGTGTACTTACAAGCGGTCGGAGCACTGTAAAGTGTGACGGCGTGCCTTTTGCATAATGAGCCTACGAGTTACTCTTCTCTGGCAAGGTTAAGTGCTTCAGGCACGGATCCGAAGCGAAAGCGAGTCTGAATAGGGCGTATAGTCAGAGGAGGTAGACGCGAAACCTTGTGATCTACCCATGGGCAGGTTGAAGGTGCCGTAACAGGTACTGGAGGACCGAACCGATAAACGTTGAAAAGTTTCCGGATGACTTGTGGGTAGGGGTGAAAGGCTAATCAAACTGGGAAATAGCTCGTACTCCCCGAAATGTTTTTAGGAACAGCGTGATGGTAAAGTTATATAGAGGTAGAGCTACTGATTGGGTGCGGGGGAGTCAAATCCTACCAAATCCAGACAAACTCCGAATGCTATATAATATACATTGCAGTGAGGCTATGGGTGCTAAGGTCCATGGCCGAGAGGGAAAGAACCCAGACCATCAGCTAAGGTCCCCAAATTAACGCTAAGTTGAACTAACGAGGTCCGGCTGCACAGACAGCTAGGATGTTGGCTTGGAAGCAGCCATTCATTTAAAGAGTGCGTAACAGCTCACTAGTCGAGCGGCCGGGCATGGATAATAAACGGGCATTAAGCGTTATACCGAAGCTATGGATTACAATTAATTGTACTGGTAGGGGAGCATTCTAATTGCCGGAGAAGCAGGAAGGACAACTGACTGTGGAGGAATTAGAAAAGCAAATGTAGGCATAAGTAACGATAAGGCGGGAGAGAAACCCGCCCACCGAAAGACTAAGGTTTCCTGATCAACGCTAATCGGATCAGGGTTAGTCGGGGCCTAAGGTGAAGCCGAAGGGCGTAGCCGATGGACAACTGGTTAATATTCCAGTACTTTTTATAATTGCGACGCAGTGACGGAGTAGTGAAACTGGCGCGTGCTGACGGAATAGCACGTTAAAGGCTGTAGGTATAGGTTTGGTAGTTAAGTACGCCAGATTTGCTGAACGCTGATAGTACACCGAGCCTTCGGGTAAGGTGATAGCCCAGGTAACCAGGCTTCCAAGAAAACCTGCTAAGCTTCAGATTATAAAAACCCGTACCGTAAACCGACACAGGTAGTCGAGGAGAGGATCCTAAGGTGCTCGAGTGAATCATGGCTAAGGAACTCGGCAAAATGGCCCTGTAACTTCGGGAGAAGGGGCGCTGGTAGCAATATCAGCCGCAGTGAAAAGGCCCAGGCGACTGTTTAACAAAAACACATGGCTATGCAAAATCGAAAGATGACGTATATGGCCTGACACCTGCCCGGTGCCGGAAGGTTAAGAGGGGATGTTAGTCGCAAGGCGAAGCATTGAATCGAAGCCCCGGTAAACGGCGGCCGTAACTATAACGGTCCTAAGGTAGCGAAATTCCTTGTCGGGTAAGTTCCGACCTGCACGAATGGTGTAACGATCTGGGCGCTGTCTCAGCCATGAGCTCGGTGAAATTGTGGTATCGGTGAAGACGCCGGTTACCCGCAACGGGACGGAAAGACCCCATGCACCTTCACTACAACTTAACATTGATATCGGATACAGGATGTGTAGGATAGGTGGGAGGCTGTGATCTGGATTCGCTAGGATTCAGTTAGCCAACGTTGAAATACCACCCTTTCTGTATTTGGTGTCTAACTCTGCAAAGCGGAGGACATTGTTTGGCGGGTAGTTTGACTGGGGTGGTCGCCTCCAAAAAGGTAACGGAGGCTTTCAAAGGTAAGCTCAGTACGCTTGGTAACCGTACGCGGAGTGCAATAGCATAAGCTTGCTTGACAGTGAGGCAGACAAGCCGAGCTGGGTCGAAAGACGGATATAGTGATCCGGTGGTTCTGCATGGAAGGGCCATCGCTCAAAGGATAAAAGGTACGCTGGGGATAACAGGCTGATCTCCCCCAAGAGCTCATATCGACGGGGAGGTTTGGCACCTCGATGTCGGCTCGTCACATCCTGGGGCTGGAGAAGGTCCCAAGGGTTGAGCTGTTCGCTCATTAAAGTGGCACGCGAGCTGGGTTCAGAACGTCGCGAGACAGTTCGGTCCCTATCTGTTGTGGGCGTTGGAAGTTTGAGTGGGGCTGACCTTAGTACGAGAGGACCGGGTTGGACTAACCTCTGGTGAATCTGTTATGCCGCCAGGTGTACTGCAGAGTAGCTACGTTGGGAATAGATAAGCGCTGAAAGCATCTAAGTGCGAAACTAGCCACAAGATGAGACTTCCATTGAGGATCGTAGCAGACTACTACGTTGATAGGTTACAGGTCTAAAGATGGCGACATCAAAGCCGAGTAATACTAATAATCCGAAGCTTTCTCATAGCAGGTAAATAGGGTGGCGGCTCTGCCGCTGCCCGAACACAAAGCTGTTGTTTTCTCTCGAAATTACTTCTTTCAATAATATGTCAAGTTATAGTGAATGGAGAATACTTGATTGAGTGGGTAGTTATTGAACTCTACAACCACTCACCGCTTAACCCCTCACTACTAACTAAAAATATTCAGGTGCCTATATCGGCGGTGTCCACCTCTTCCCATTCCGAACAGAGAAGTTAAGCCCGCCAGAGCCGATGGTACTGCAGTAAAATGTGGGAGAGTAGGTCGGTGCCAACCTTTAAACAAGCCTTATGTAGAAATACATGAGGCTTTGTTGTTTTATACCCTTTTTTCATTCCTCACCGCTACCGCAAGCGTCCCCAGCTTGTGGGCAGTATGCAAGGTAGATAAGCAAGCATTACCGCTAAACATTCCATTCTTGTCCGTCTTTCATGGCTGTGGGCATATCTGACATTCGCACGTCTGTATCATCTCAATTTTGTTTATCTTTAACATATGAACCTCATCACAGATAAGCAAACCTTTCTCTTTGTAAAAGAACCCGATAACAAGTGGTATATCGACTTGCCCGATTATCCAGGACCGCACGCCGATTTGGAAATGGTAGAGGGTGCCGACACTATGCTGGAGTATGTGGGTAAAGGCAGCCCCGAGGTCAAGCTGACACTTTCGGAAACTCCGTTCGACGGAGCAAGTCAATTAACTCTTAAACATTCTTATTCGGAAGAAACCGGCGGGGGCGGTATTTATCTTTTAGCCGACTATGGAGGCGTACAGCTGGATCAGGAGATGTGGCTTTGCGACGTAACAGCCTGGTTGTTTGGCAAACTCCCGGCAGTTATTTTCTTCAAGCACGTAAGTTGATTCTTCGTTAGTATCAATTCCTATCTGTCGCCTAAGCGGTTAAATCCAAATAAATCAGAACCAAACACAAAATGGCGTGTTAGTTATAAAAACAACGTCATGAAAAATCCATTCAAAAAGCAAGATAACAGTAACAAACTTATTGCCGGTTTAGCACTTGGCGCAGTTTTCGCCGGTGTTATTACCTATCTGTACATCAAAAAGAAAGCTGTAATAGACGCTGAAGCTGCTGAGCTTAAAGAACACGCACAGGATTACCTTAAAGCAAAAGCCAAAAGAATTAAGAAGTTGAAAAGCGACGTAAGCGAACTGGCTGATTCTATTAAAGGTTAATAGCCTTCAAAAATCGTGTTGTATCGGCCTGTTTTCGCACTTGTCCAATTCTATTAATTGGAAAGGCTAAGCTGTTGGCTACACTTCGCAGCTCTATCGGTGAAATCAATCTTCATCGGTGTAATCATAAAAAATACTATCTTAACGGCAATTACAAACCTCACAAATTACCGTTATGAAAATTGCTATGCTGGGTACGGGCTTCATTGCGCGTTTCTATGCCGATTCGTTAGTGGCGCACCGCCGCTCCGACATTTTATATTCCGTTTACGGGCGTAGTGCCGATAAGGCAAAACAATTCGCTGCTGATTACAAATTATCGCATTACAGCACAAGTATGAAAGACGTGATCAACCACCCCGAAGTGGATGTGGTGGTTATTTCTCTTCCCAACGATTTGCACCTCGATGCTGTTAAAGCTTGCGCTGCTGCCGGTAAACACGTACTGTGTACTAAACCCCTTGGACGTACTGCTGCCGAGGCCAAACAAATGCTGGACGCTGTTGAAGCTGCCGGTATAATGGGCGGCTACCTGGAGGATCTTTGTTATAACCCCAAATTCCTGAAATCATTAGCCAGTGTTAAGGCTGGTGCCTTGGGACGTATCTTGTGGGCTAAAAGCCGTGAGGCTCACCCTGGCCCGCACAGTAATTGGTTTTGGAACAAAGAGCAAAGTGGTGGCGGCGCTATTGTTGACCTGGGCTGCCATTGCATAGAGATCGCCCGTAATTTTATTGGTAAAGATATTCGCCCGGTAGAAGTAATGTGTTGGGCGGCTACGCAGGTTCACCCTATTGATGCGGAGGATAATGCCATTGGTATGGTGAAGTATGCTAACGGCGCCATCGGGCAGTTTGAGGTGAGCTGGTGTTTCCGCGGTGGTATGGATTTGCGCGACGAAGTAATGGGCACCGAGGGCACCATCTGGCTAAACAATTTCCTGCGTACTGGTTTCGACATGTTCAGCACCGGTAAAGGCGGTGGTTATGTGGCCGAGAAAGCAGAGAGCAGTAGCGGTTGGCTATTCCCGGTCGGCGACGAAGTGAACGAACTGGGCTATAACCATATGTTTACCGATATGTTTGAGGCTATTGAAGCTAAACGCGAGCCTGCCGAAACATTTTATGACGGCTATGTAGTAAATGCTATTATTGATGCCGCCTACGCATCTGCCAAAAGCGGGGTTTGGGAGCCTGTAAAACTGGATGACTGGCGCGGCAGTACCGATACTAAAATAGCTTCCGAATTTGCCGTATACGACGAGCAGTATTATCTAATTAAAGAAGAGATACTGCCGCACGGAGATAAGAAGCTTATCCTGAAAGATAAAATAACTGGGGAAGTTATAGTGAGGGATCTTTAGCCCCCTAACCCCCTAAAGGGGGGACTAATAAACCATTTTGTCATTTCTTATGAGCGGAAGAGAAATCTCATTATACAGGACGGTATTGCTAAGTAGTAATACAAAACGTTCATGCGTAGTCGAACAAGATATCTCGCTTCGCTTCGATATGATATAGCTGTTTTAATATTTACAGTCAATGAATAGAAGAAACTTCCTATATAATAGCACTCTATTTTCCGCATCCGCTTTACTCCCGGCAGAATTGTTAGCTGCGTCCTCTAAATACGGCATCACACCCGGTATACAACTTTATATGCTGCGCGATGAAATGATGAAAGATACTAAAGGTACCCTGAAACAATTAGGCGCTATGGGCTACAAACAGCTGGAAAGCTATGGTAGTGATAAGGGCATCTTTTGGGGTATGAGCAATAAGGAATTTCAGAAACTTACAGCCGGTTACGGTATGCAATTGGTATCGGCACATCATAACCCTATGCCGGCAAAAGCGTTTGAAACCCTGGCAGCGCAGGCAGCAGAAATTGGGATGAAGTATTTGGTATGCCCCTGGCTTGGGCCACAAAAGTCGATAGACGTATTTAAACGCGCGGCCGATGACTTTAATTCCAAGGGCGCGATTTGTAAAAAGCACGGACTGCGTTACGCCTATCACCCTCACGATTATCCTTACAAACCCGTAAACGGGCAATTACCAATCAATGTTCTACTCGCAAATACTGATAAAGCGCTGGTGGACTTCCAAATGGATGTTTACTATACCGTAAGCGAGGGGCAAGACCCCTACGCTTATTTTAAGAACCATAAAGGCCGGTTTAAACTGATGCACCTGCGCGATGTATTGAAACAACGCCTGCCCAAAGGAAGCGAAGAAGAATCGGCCTGCGATATGGGCGAAGGCATCATCAATTTCCCTAAACTATTAACGGCAGCAAAGTCCGAAGGCGTAAAGTATTTTTTTGTGGAACAAAGCCGCTATTACCATGAAACGCCGATGCAAAGCGCAAAGAAGAATATTGTATTTTTGAAATGAGCCTAAAGCAAAAAGTCCAAAGCTTTAAGCATTTAATAGGTAAAAACTATTGCTGGCTTTTCGCTTTGGACTTTCTGCTTTGAGCTTAAGGCTCTACAACAAGTATATCTTAAAGAACTTCTTCCCGTATTCGCCCCAATCCTTCATAACGGTAGTTAGGGTGCTCAGCAAGGTTTTATAGTTTACAGGCTTGCCTTTGGTTGGCGCTTTTAGCGTTGTTTCGGCAACGGGCATATCGGTTACTTTGGTGGCAAACCAGGTAACGTTCTCGTGCGGCAGGGCAACGCCTAATATCATACCAGGCAGGCCGGTGAACGATTCGGGGCCACCCGATACCGGTATCTCATCCGAATAAAAGGCCACCACGTATATCGAATCCATCACAATAGCATTAGCACGGCGGCAGGTGTAGCCGGCAATGTCACGTGTTTCATCTGTTATTTTCCAGTTTATTCGGCGGGCGGTATCTTTTACCAGGAAGGCCTCGTCGAACACTTTTTTATTGGTAGTGCTAATATTAGTATTCAAATCGGTATAAACAGTGTTTATTTGCTGGGCAAGCGGCATATCGCTAAACCAGCTGTTGCTTGGCGGATCGTCAGACTCTATGGGTGTATAAAGTGTTTTGTTATTGCCGAAGGCCATTTGGCTTTTTAGTACTTTAAATTGCGGGTTATTCTTTTTGTACGATTCGAAGGCCGGGGTGTACCAGCTTTCGTTATCCTTATTAATAACCTTTTTTATTACTGCATACATGTTCACCCTTTTTTCGTACTCAATAGTGCCCGAGGTGGTGAAGTGCGCGTTTTGTGCCGATACTATGCTGCTGCTAAACAGGCAGGCCAGCATTATGAACAGGTACTTTTTCATGTTTCTTATATCTTAAATATCGTTTAGGTATCAATTATTTTTTTGGTGCACCGCCGCCCATGCCGCTAAAATCCCAGGTTACCGATAGCAGGAAGTAACGGCGTATGGTATTGTATTGGGTTTGCGTGATCAAATTGCTTGATGCACTGCGGCTAAAGCCCGAGTTTTGGTTCAGCAGGTCGTTCCCTCTTAGTATAAGCTTCAGGTTTTCGGCCTTGAAGAACGATTTGGTGATGCTGGCGTTAATGATGGTTTGGTTAAAATCGGTAGCGAACGATTGTGTTGCTGCCTTGTATTCGTACTGGCCATCGCTGCTTATTTGTATTTTAAATGGCAGGTATACGCTTATGTAATAATCGGCATTAAAACCACGGCCATTGTTGTTGATCTCGGGCTGTAGCGACGATTGGCCAATAGTATAATCGGGGCCGGCGTTAATATATACCTGGAATTTTTTCTCCTTGTATTTTGATAACGAAAGCTGGCCCGAATAACGGTTGGTGTGGGTGCGGTTAAGCGCCGAAGGGACAGACGGGGTGCTAACCATACTGTAGTAAACCTGGCCATTTGTAGATAGCCTTGCACCCAAGTTAAGCCCTATGGCCGTTATTTTGCGCCCCATATCAATGTTAATATTATAGTTATGTGGACGCTCGTTATTAAGGTTTATGGCCTGTATGGTGCTTTTACCTTGTTGTGTATCGGTAAATACATTGTTAACTATAGGGTTGGTAGTAAAGCTGTAATTACCGCTAAACCAGATAGATTGTTCGCTAAGCACTTTGTACATATTATACCATGCACTTACGCGGTGAGTGAATGATGGCTTCAATAACGGGTTACCCAGTACAATGTTCAGCGGGTCGGTGTTTACACGGATGGGTTGCAACTGATCCAGCGTGGGTTGCGTTTGGTTACCATAGTAATTAAAGCTGAAAGAGCCGTATGTAGAGATCTTGTACTGGTAATTAGCGCTGGGGTTCCAGTTGGTAAAGCTGCGTTTGCGCAGGCTGCCACCTATCAGGTCTTCCTGTTTAAAAGTTACATCGGCAACGTTGGTACCAAAGCGTAAGGTACTTTTACCACGCTTGTAGTTAAAGTTAAGCCCCCCACGGTTAGATACCTGGTTGAAGATGTAATGGTTGCTTAACGAATCGTTCAGGATATTATAAACACCCGGTGCCGATTGATCGTAAGAACGGCGGTCGGCGTTGCTATTGTTGAACGATAAGCCGTAGCTTACTATGGCCGAAAGGTATTTTGATAATGGCTCAGTATAAGTAGCTACCGTGTTTACCCTTGATGTTTTGGTATCATCGGTCTTCAACTGGTCTATCTTTTGGCTGGTAGTGGGCTGGCCCTGCAGGTTGTAGATCTCCAGATCTGATCGCAGGTAGCCGTTGGCATCGCTGTTATTAAAGCCGGTATTGAAATTGACAGATAAGGTGCGCCCTTTCTTTTTTAGCTTTTTAGTGTAAAAAACAGTTGCATTAAATTGCTCATTGTCTACATCATTATCAACATTACGTAGGTTCATGTTAAGCAAACTGCCATCGCCGCGGCGGCTTTCGGTATTGCTCCTGCTGTGGGTGGTACTGTTTTTAACGGTACCATCCACCGAGAATTTGATGTTTGATGTAGTATCTATCGCCAGGGTGAATGTTGCGTCCAGCTTCTGCCTGAACATATAATTGTTGCTGGTTTGGCTATTGTTGCTGTTGATGATATCTACATTACCTGCAGCATTTGCCGGCAGGTTTTGTTGCGATATGGTGTTACGTGTACCATCTATCGTTATCGAACCAATTTTGTAGTTGGTGTTCAGGGCATATTTGTCTTTATTCCATTTATTATCAAAGTGCAGGCCGCCACTGCGGGTAACCGGTATACCTTCTCCATAATATTGGCCGCCGAAAGAGTCGAGCCCGTTGTCGCCGCCACTTCCATCAAAGTAGGCCCCGCCGTCGTCGCTAAACTGCATGCCGCCGCCTGCGCCAAGTTTATTGTTATCGTCCCAACCCAACCCGGTTTTGCCTGTATTGCTGAGCGTAAAATAGGCCGACATTTTTTGCTTGCCTTTAAACTTATTGAAAAGCGATTGCCCCTCATAGTAGCCATCGTTGCCTACACCGGCGTTAAGTTTCCCAAAATAGCCGTTCTTTTTGTCTTCTTTTAGTTTAATGTTGATGGTTTTGGTTTTCTCGCCATCATCGATACCGGTAAAGGTGGCCTGGTCGCTTTTCTTATCGTAAAGCTGCACCTTATCAACCATATCACCGCGGATGTTTTTAGTAACCAGGGTAGGGTCGTCGCCGAAGAACTCTTCACCATCAACCAATACTTTTTGTACGGTTTGGCCCTGGGCGGTTATTTTACCATCCTTATCAACCTGTATGCCTGGGAGTTGTTTAAGCAGGTCCTCCACCTTAGAGTTGGGCTGAATTACAAAGGCTTTGGCGTTGTACTCGGTAGTGTCGCCTTTTATTTTAATAGCGGCTACGCTACCTTTAATAAGTACCTCTTTTAACAAGCGCGACTTAAGCGCCATATTAATGTTACCGAAAGAGCGTTCAGTATGTACCGAGTCTAAGGTGAATTTCTCCACATAGTCGGCATAATCTGGATAGGTTACCAACAGTATAAATTGGCCCTTCCCCAGGTTGCCGAGGTTGAAGCTGCCATTGGTAGTAGCGCGCATAAATTTGCGCAGGGTAGAGTCTTTTGCGTTTAATATACTTACTGATGCATTGTGCAAACCGGCGTTAGCCACCGAATCGCGCACGCTGCCTTTAACCAAGTAGGTTTTTTGAGCAGTTGCAGTAAGCGTTAAAAAACATAGAAGAATGAGTGTGGTAAAGGTGTGTTTCATTATTAGGCGTTAGGAGGCTGCAAGGTATAACTAAATACTTAGTAGAAGCGTTAAATAGTGTTAAAAATTGCTTTACAATTGTTAAATCACAATAATGTTACTGAATGAAAAATAGATGAAAATGTGCCCCGGCACTTTCACAAGACGCATAAAACAAAAAGCCGTTACAATAAATGTTGTAACGGCTTTGTTATCTGCAAGATAAATTTTTTAGTAGTTAAAAGGGCTTTGCCAATCGGCAAAAGAGGGGAGTATTTGGTCTTTGGCAGATACCACAGCCTCGGTTTCGGCAATGCCCCAGCCAATGGCCAGTTCGGGGCAATTCCAAAGCACGCCTGTTTCTGAGGCCTTATCGTAGTAGTTGGTTACTTTATAACTGAAGATGGTATCGTCTTCGAGCGTTACAAAGCCATGAAGGCAGCCCGCAGGTACCCAAAGCTGTAAATTGTTGGCGGCGGTAAGTTCAACAGCTACGTGTTTGCCGTAAGTAGGCGAGCCAACGCGGGCATCAACGGCCACATCCATTACACTGCCTTGTAATACACGTACTAATTTACCCTGCGCAAATGGGTTTGCCTGTGCGTGCAGCCCGCGTACGGTACCTTTTTGCGATTTAGATTGGTTATCCTGCACAAAATCGGCATCAATACCAACTTCGGCGAGTGTGCGTTTGCTGTAGCTTTCAAAGAAATAGCCGCGGTCGTCGGTAAATACGCGCGGTTCTAATATCAATACGCCGGGTATGAGGGTTTCGGTAACGGTCATGGCTGTTTAGTCTACGGTTTTCATTACGGTTGTAAAAAGCACAAACCTTTCGGCAAAGCGCTCCTGGTGTATATCCTGAAACTTGAACAGGTGCAGGCGGTAATATTCCTGAAACTGCTCCAGCGTATCGGCCATAAACTGCACGCAGTAGGTAATGCCTTCGTTTGGCGAATCCATAATGGTGAGTATCTGGTGCGAGCTAAAGCAACCCGTACCCATAATAGCAGGTACTTGTACTTCTTTTATCCAGCTAAGCCATTCCTGCTCAACGGTGTCTTCCAGTATAAAGGTTTCGTTGTAAACTATCATGGTGACAAAAGTAAACATGATTTCACCGATTTGGGGATGATTCCACTGATTTTTTAACAGGATTAAGGGATTGGCAGGATTATTCAGGATTATTTTTTGGATTACACCGATTGGGGAATGATTTCACCGATAACGCCCATTTTAACAGGATTACAGGATGGAGGGATTAAACAGGATTTATTTTGGGGGATTTTACCGATGTAGAGAAGATTTCACCGATTTATTTTGATTGGAATGAAACAACAAACTCAATTCAAAATTCCTACCAATGACCCAATGACCCAATGACCCAATGACCCAATGACCCAATGACCCAATGACCCAATGACCCAATGACCTAACTCGCGTCATTCTTATCGCCCCGTAGTATCCTGAAGCGTTTGCGGGCATCGTTTAGCCAGAGGCTGCCGGGGTAGTCGGTAATAATTTTTTGGTAGTAGGTTTTGGCTTGCTCGGGGTTGGCGAGTTGATTTTCGTAAATATCGGCTAACATAAACACGGCATCATCCGCCCACAGGTTGTCTGGGTGATTGTCTGCAATTTGTTTTAGCAGGGCTACTGCGCCGTTATAGTTTTTTTGTTGTATGAGTATTTTGGTTTTAGCCATCAGTACATCCGCAGCTAACATATTGCCGGGGTATTTGGTGTTCAGGCTGTCGAGGGTTTGTATGGCCTTGTCGGTCTGCTCGGCAAATATTAGTAAGTCGGCGCGGGCATACATTTTAAGGGCGCTGCCGGCACTATCTGCAGCAAGGTTATCGGTTATCAACAGCGATAAATTCAGGGCATCGTTAGCTATCAGTTGGGTGGTAGCAGCTTTTAGTACGTTTAACTGCCTGCGGGCAAGGTTAAAATCGCCTGTGTAGTAAGCCAGTTTAGCGTTACGCAAAAAAGCTTCCTGGGCAATATTGGTGTTGGGGTTGCCCAGTTCTACCTGGCTGTAGGTTAGGGTAGCATCCCAGGGCTGGTTGTTCAGCAGGTAAATATCGCCAAGGTCCATTTTACAATTGGCCAGCAGGCTGGGGCGTACATCGGTAATGGCAACGGCGCTTTCCAGCAGGGTTTGGGCATCTTTTAACTTATGCAGTTTAAATGCCTGCAAATTGGCCAGTTTTTGCATAGCAAACACCGTGCTGCGGTTGCGGCCAAACTCGGTAAGCAGGTTAAGATAATCCTGCTCAAGCCCTACCAAATCGGCCTGGGTGTACTTGCCCGATGTTACCTTTTGGTTTTTGGTGTTAATGAGTTCTATCTTGGCCGATACATAGTTAGGGTTATCTTTCCCTTTACCAATAACATATTCGTACCCGCGGATGGCCTCATCATAGGCCTCATTAGCAGTAAGTGTAGCGCAAAGCTCAAAAATGCTGCTGCCATCATCGTTTTGGCGGCGGCTAAGCGCCAGCGACTGGTTAAGCGCCTGCCCAAACTCTTTCTGCTGCATAAACTGCCAGGTAAGTAAGTTTACATAGATAATCTGTTGCGGGTCTTTCTGTATGCGTTTCAGTAAGGCGAACTTCAGTACATCATAATCTGCTGGGCCTTCGTAAACGGATGCCAGCATACTTTGCGCCTGCGACAGGAACGACGGGTTGGCCGGCAAAAAGTTCAGGTATTCTTCGGTAAGCCCGTTCTTATCGCGTTTGTAGCGGTACAGGTTTATCAGCTCGAAAGAAAACAATGCATCATTATGCAGCAGCTTGCGCCCCTGCTGAAATATCTTTACAGCATACTCCACATTGGCGTTTTTATAAAACTGCGATGCTATGGTCGAAATTTCGTTTTGATCGGCAGGCAGGTGGTTTATCAGGTCGGTATACACCTGGTCGGCTTTGTCGGTATTGCCTTGTTGGGTGTAGATGGTGCCGAGGGCAATGGTGTAATCGAAACTGCCCGGGTGTTTGCGCGCCAGTTTTTTTGTGATGCTTTCTGCATCGTCAAATTTTTTGGCGCTAAGCAGGGCGCTCAGGTATTGCTGGTAGTAGCCTTCGTTATCTTGCCGGTATAGTTTCTGGTAAATATCCAGCGCTTTTTGCATATCGCCGTTCTGTGCGTACTGCCTCGCCAGCTGCAAATCGTTATTTTGCGCAAAAGCCCCTGTGCAACAAGCCAAAAAGAATATAAGAGTGATGAAAAAACGCTGCATTCTTTTTATATATTTATACGCCTCCATGAATTGTATATAACGTTGTTACAGGGTAAAATTGTAGTGACATTTACTTTTGCCTGTTTTTAATTAAGTACTTTGACCCTGATTGTAAATATTAGACCGTAATTCATGCCCGGCCGTTTCAGATTTGTATTTCTCGCTCTTATTGCCCTGCTCTGTGCCTGTAAACCTAACGAGGCCAAGCGCATTCCTGTAAGCGATTTTTTTAAAACGCCCGAGAAAACATTCTTTAAAATTTCTCCCGACGGCAAATTTGTATCGTACCTTAAGCCTTATAAAGATAAGCAAAATATCTACATCAAATCGTTAGCTACCGGTGCCGAGCAAATGGCCACCTCATACACCGATTACTCGGTAAAAGATTACTCGTGGACCTATAACAACCAAATACTGTTTACCCAGGATATTATTGCCAGCGACGAGTACCGCGTATTTACGCTTGATGTTGCTACACTGAAAGTTAAGAACCTGTTGAATTTAGAAAAGGTGCGCCTGCGTATACTTAACCGTAACCGCATGCTGCCCGATGTTTTCACCGTAAGCCTTAACAAACGCGACCCCGGGATATTTGATGTTTATCGCCTTAACGTTAATACCGGCGACCTGAAGCTATACATTCAAAACCCGGGCAATATTACCCGTTGGTACTCCGACCCTAATGGCGATATCCGCCTGGCTAAAGCATCTGACGGTGTTGACGAAACCATTTTATACCGCCCTAACGAGCATACTGCTTTTAAGCCCATAATTGTAAATAACTTTAACGATAGGGTAGAGCCGGTGGCTTTTACCGGCGAGAAGAATTATTTCTACGCGCTATCAAACGTCGATCGTGATAAAACTGCTGTGGTGGTAATAGATGCTGAGAGTGGCAAAGAGGTTAAGGTTGTTTATGCCAGCAGCACGGCAGATATTATGGACCTTGCCTACTCCAAGAACAAGCGCCGTATTGAGTACGCTTACTGGGACGAGGCCAAACCGCAGAAACATTTCCTGAACGATGAGGTGGAGAAAATATACGGAAGTATAGCAACCCGCCTGAAAGGCGACGAAGTAAACATTGTTGACCGCGACAGCGCCGAAACCCGTTTTATTGTAAATACCTATACCGATAAAAACCCCGGCTCGTACTATTTGTACGAAAAGGCGGGCGATAAGCTGACTAAGCTGGCCGATATATACGCCGGTATGGACTCCAACGAGTTTTGCAGCATGCAGCCCATCGCTTATAAGGCATCAGACGGGCTTACGCTTAATGGCTACCTTACCCTGCCAAATGGTAATAAAACCCAAAACCTGCCCGTAGTGGTAATGCCGCATGATAATATATGGGGTCGCGACACATGGGGGTATGATGCCGAAGTACAGTTTTTGGCCAATCGCGGTTATGCCGTTTTCCAGGTGAATTACCGCGGATCGGCGGGCTATGGCAAGGCGTTCCGCAAGGCCGGTTTTAAACAAGTGGGCGGGCGCATACAACAGGATATTACCGATGGTACCAAATGGCTGATTGATAATAAAATTGCCAACCCTAAAAAGATAGCCATTTTTGGTGGTGGTTTCGGTGGTTTTTCGGCACTGCATGGCGTATCGTTCCAAAAGGGGATGTATAATTGCGCTATTGTGAAATATGGGTTGATCAACTTTTTTACCTACCTGAAGGATGCACCACCGTTTTTTAAGCCGTTCCAAAAAATGACCTATGAAATGATTGGCGACCCCGAAAAGGATGCTGAGCAATTGCGCGCTATTTCGCCGGTTTTCCATACCGATAAAATTAAAAGCCCGTTATTGATATTCCAGGGGGCGAAAGACCCTCGTGCCAACATCAGTGAATTGAATCAGTTTGTGCGTGAGTTGAAGAAACGCAATGTGCCGGTAATATACCACCTGAAAGAGAACGAGCGAGCATTTTTCCGCAGTGAACATAACCGTATGGAGATGTATGCCGAGATAGAGCAATTTCTGGATGCTAATATGCAGGGTAAACAGTAGCCGCTAAATGAAGGCGCCCAACAATTTATACCGCACCAACTTTACACTGATAACCGCCTTTTTAGTGCTGATAACGGTAACGCTTGTTATTGCCGTTTTTGTATCGTACAAGCTTACCTCGCGCTATGTAGAGAACGAGTTTGCCAACAGGAAAACAGAGGTGCTGGAACAAACTATAAAGCCCTATTACGATTTCTTCCAGATAAAAATCCCCGAAATAACCTCGTACCAGGGCTTTTTAGATTCGGCCTCGGCGGCTAATTACTCCGACACCGTTTTTAAATCGTACCCCTTTGTGCGTAAGGTGCTGTTTTACGATATACAAATTGCCAACCCCACAGCTGCGCAGCCCGATGGCGTAGGCATCAAATCCATTTATCGTTTTAAGCCCAAGAAAACAGGTATAGTAGGCATAAAGGACATGAGCAGCGTTAACGACGACGACTTTAAGCAAATGGCCATAAAGCTAAGTGCGTTTATCCGTTATGCCGATACCTCGCGTGTGCCTACGCAGGATGAGGTGTTCCGTACCTTTTACAACGTTACGCCCGATAAGATAAGTTACATCAACATTCCCCGTCGCGAGGACATACGCATATACCGCTCGCTTATACGCAGTAAACGCAGCGATGGCGTAGGTAAGCAAAATATGCTTACCTTCTCGCTCGATCCGCATTACCTTAAGGTACTGAATACCCACAAAGAACTTTACGAGGAAGTTACCATACAACCTGTGGTGTACGACCCTTTGGATGTGGCCAAAGAGAAGGTAATAACGGAGGCGGCGCTGCCGGGCGCTTTCTCTAACTTTAAATTGTATTTTAGTTCGGAACGTGCGCACCTGAACCGTGAGATAGACCGCCGGTATTTGCCAATCGGCGCTATATTGATGCTGATCTACTTCTTCCTGGTGCTGATCAGTTACCTCATCTACCGTAACCTCAATATCAACCTGAAGGTGTTTAAGCTGCAGTACGATTTTATAAACAACTTCACCCACGAGTTTAAAACGCCGGTAAGCGTTATAAAAATTGCAGGCTCTAACCTTAAAGGAGATGCCGAACTGAGCGAACGCCAGCGCAAGCATTACGGGAAGATATTGGATGAGGAAGCTGATAAGCTGAACGAGCTGATGAACAAACTGCTATCGTTTACGCAGTTAGAGAACCGCTCCATCATAGTAAAAAGCGAAGAGATAAACCTGCCCGAATTTGTGCAGGGCTACATCAATACTTTCAAAATAAAATATCCTGATTTTAAATTGGAAGCCACTGTAGGTGTAGATAAATTTAACAGCGACCCGGTGCTGATGGGGAGCGTTTTTCAGAATTTGATGGAGAATGCCTACAAATATTCGCACCCCGGTAAAAAGGAATTAGCTATAACAATAAAACAGGATAAGCGTAATATTGTATTCTCTTTTGCTGATAAAGGAATTGGCATGGCCAAAAACGAGCAGGGAGACGTGTTTAAGAAGTTTTACCGGATACAGAACCAATACAACCAAAACGGGAGTGTAGGTTTGGGTTTGGCATTTTGCAAAGAGTTGGTAAATTACATGGGCGGTACTATATTGTTGAACAGCAGGATAAACGAAGGTTCGACGTTTATAATTACCTTGCCAATGGAAAATTAGAGACGAAAACTGACATAGTTTACAAATGAACAAGGAAATTAAAATAGCGCTGATAGAAGACGACGAAAACCTGAGGTTTTTAGTCGCCGAGCGCCTGCAAACCGAAGGTTACAAAGTTTTAGAATCGGGCAACGGTATTGAGGCCGAAAGCATGATATTGCTGGAGCAGCCGGATATTGTTTTGCTTGACTGGATGCTGCCGGGCAAGCAAGGCTCGGACGTATGTGCCGCCCTGCGCGAAAAAGGCTTTGATAAGTTGGTTATTATGATGACCGCTAAGGCACAGGATATCGACAAGATAGATGCCTATAACTTCGGCGTGTCCGACTATATCACTAAGCCTTTCAATATGGATGTGCTGGTGGCCATGATAGACAGCAAGATAAAATTCTCGTTGAACAGCGGCGAAAAAACCGAATCGCACAAGTTTGGCGGTATGGAGCATTTGCCCAACACCCACCTGCTTATTCGCGATGGCCGTAAAACCGAGCTAACCATTTTGGAGAACCGTATACTGTTGTACTTCCTTAAAAACAAAAACAAGGTAATAAACCGCGAAGAACTGATGATGGAAGTATGGGGCTACAATGCCGATGTAAATACCCGCACGCTGGATATGCACATCGTTCGCCTGCGTAAAAAAATAGAGAACAACCCCGATTCGCCTACTTACCTGCAAACCGTGAGGGGGATAGGGTATAAGTTTGTGTATTAATTTAGTTTGTCATTGCGAGCGATAGCGCGGCAATCTCGTCGCTAAGCATTACCGCTGCGCTTACTATGTGATTGCCGCGTCGCTCTTGCGCGCATATCCTCCACGCTGCTCCTCGCAATGACAAAACTTTATAGAACCTTATTTCCTATACACCCTTGCCCCGATAAAACTTCCGTAAAAAGCCTTCTTCTTCAATAACCAATAGCCGTTAGAGGCGAAATGGCTGCCAATCTCCGGCAACCGCCACGATTCTACCCCGCACAATACTTTAAAGAAGAGCAGCATACTTTTCAGCATGGCATATTGCCACCATTTGCCTAATAACTGAAAATCGATATTAAGCCACAACCCGCTGGCTTTCAGCATTTGGTGAATATGGTTAAATGTTGGCCCAAGTGCTTTTTCGGTATAATTATCGAACAGGAAGGGCGTGATAACCACATCGAACCCCTCATCGGTAAATTCCTCAACTGCTTTATTTATAAAGGTTACCTTGTTGCCACCGGCATTCCTTTTTTGGGATAAGGCCATCATCTTGGCAGATATCTCTACATAAACAATTTCGAGCCCGCTTGGGTGAACTTTGGCGATCTCCTCCAGTATCCAGCCGGTTCCGCCGCCGATGATCAGCACTTTCGAATTGGGCGGTATGTCCGGCAGGTAATGCCGCTGTGCATTTACCAGTGCATTGCCAAATACCAGGCGAGACAAGCCATCATAAAAAGATGCAGAATTATCGTAATTGCTTGCCATTAATTTAGTTGTTCCCGGGCTTAATTAGCCAGTTTGTTTTTAACCGCAAAGGGCGCAAAGTGTTCGCAAAGAGGGCAAAGCCTTGCAAATTGATTAATAAGTTATGTTCAGTGCTAACCTTCGGTTTGGTGCCTTCGCGTGAAAGAATCTTTGTGCTCTTTGCGTTGATGAATATGCAAATCTTTGCGCACTTTGCGGTTAAATAGCCAGCTTTTAATATTGCGCCACTAAATTAAACACCACCAAAACCACATACTGCAATACCAGCACTCCATCAAGGTAAAAGAAATAGTAATACTCATTCTTCTCCCATTTAGAGCGGAAGATGAGCCAACCCATAAGTATTGCGGTAGTAGTTAACGCGAAGAAATCTACACTAAAACCATTGTTGCGGAACAAGAAGAGTAGCACTACATAACCGGCAAGTAAAAACTGGCAAAACAGGTAAGCATTTCTTTCGCCCCAAGCCACGGGGATAGTTTTTAAGCCCGATTGGCGGTCGTAAAACAAGTCGCGAATATCGAACGGTACTGTTAGTGCGCCTATGAACAGCGAGCGTTTGGCTATCAAAATCATGGTATCGCGCATGCTTACATCCGCCATATGCAGGTTTTCAGCTTCCAGTATCGGTAGTAGAACACAGCTTAGCGTCCATACTAAAGTTATCAGTATGGGCTTTAAACCAGGGATATTCCGCAAACCGAATTTGTGTTCACCGATAGTGAACAGGGGGATGCTGTAGCAAAAAGATAATATAGATAAAAATACCAGCAGCATCCTTGCCTCCATAGATAGCATAAAGAACAGCGGGATAAGCGACAATAACGATACAATGGTGAAGGTAACCATGAGCCTATAATGGGCAAAAAACCAGCGCACGCGGCGGTAGGGCGATTCTTCGGGTTTTACAGGTTTGGTTATCAGTATGCTGAAATTGTAGATACCAAGCGTGGAGGTAAACAATAGCCAGGTAACAGCCGGCACCGGTTTAGAGCCAATAAGATGGAAAGTAACCATGGCCTGCGTAACAGCACACAACGACATAAAAACGTTGCTGAACAAAAGGAAATCAAACGCAGGCGCGAGCAGTTTTTTCATGGGTAACCGTTAAGGTTTGCCTGCGGTTGTTTTAGGCTTTTAAAGATGGGTCTTCCGCAGCGCGTAATGTAAAAATAGTGATCTCCGGCAATATTCCAATTCTTCCGGGGTAACCTAAAAATCCGTAGCCAACATTTACGTATATCTGTTGGTGCTTTTCGCGGTAAAGCCCGGCCCATTCGGTATAAACATATTCGATAGGGCTCCACTGAAATTCGGGTGTGCGCACACCAAACTGCATGCCGTGGGTATGCCCGCTAAACATTACATCAATCTGCGGGTATTGGGGCAATACCTGTGCCCGCCAGTGCGAAGGATCGTGCGAGAGCAGTAGTTTTACGGGCAGATCATCAGTACCTACGATGGCCTTATCCATACGCCCGTATTTAGGGAAACGGCTCATTTCGCCCCAGTTGCCAATGCCCAATATGCCTATCTCTTCGTTATCAACTTTAAGGCGGCGGTTCACATCCACCAGCAGGTCCCAACCCAGTTCTTTGTGGGATGCTACCATGTCAGCATTGTTTTTGGCTTTAGCGGCAGGTGTTGGCCAATGACCGTAGTCGCCATAATCATGGTTGCCTAAAATGGAGTATACCCCCAGCGGGGCCGTTACCTTTTTAAACACATCCATATAGTATTTCACCTCCCAGGTTTGGCCGTTTACCAAATCGCCGGTGAAGAATATTACGTCGGCTTTTTGCTTTAACAGCATATCAACCCCAGCGCTCATCTGCCATTTGCTATGGAAGCTGCCCGAGTGGATATCTGATATTTGCCCAATGCGCATACCATCAAAAGCCTTTGGCAGGTTGGGCAGGTAAAGGTCTACGTTCTGTAACTGGTAATCGTAAAGCCCCTTGCTCATGTTGTGCTTAATGCCGTAGAGTGGTATCGCACCTGCCAATATGCCCGCCTTCATCAAAAACTCCGAACGCGGGATAGATTTGAAGGTGGGTTCTTCTGCGGCAGCAGGTGGAGTAGCGGCAGAAGTATTTGTATCTTGTGTAGTGGCAACAGCTTCCGGCTTCTTGTTTTTGCGGATGAGGTATACTACAAAACGCCGTGCATCATCTATCAAAATAAACAGTACGTAGAATATTTTAAAGATGAAGCAGATGAAAAACAGGAATAGCAAGGCCCCGCGCACGCCAACGCCGCCCATTTGCACATAAATAGCAGAGAAGAGCCCGGTAATTAAAAATATGGACGACCCCCAATAAAAGCGGTTGAACCATTTTTTGTGGATGAACTTCTTTTTTTTGAACGCCGTTTGCAGCCCGCGAAGAATATAATAATCGATGGCTAACAGAACGATGATGAGCAAAATGGTAGTTACCGGGCCCTGCATTTAATTTAAGCTTGTGAACGATTAGCTATTTAGTAACGGTCGTCGTCGATGTCCAGGTCATCGTCGTCGGGCTGCAAGTTAAACAAGCTATTGAACATATCCGAAAATGCGAAGCCATTATCTAAAAATCCTTTGTTCAGCTGCGAAAATTCCGCCAAGCCGTGAAGAATAAATTCCTGTAATAACAACGATTGGTTCTCGCTCAGGCGTGGGTGGAATTTCTTCACCAGGTCTTTTAATCCCGGTACGGCATTAAGTAATTTTTTATACTCCTGCGCAGGCAGCCCATCTACTAAAGCAATGCTGTTACCATCTCCGAACCAGTTGATGATCTCGGCATAGGGGTTAGGTGCTTTGGCTTTTTTGGCTTTCTCCGGATCAGGGAAGAACTGCAGCATCATGGTTTTAATAGCTTTGCCTATCAGGATATTGGCCACCTTGCCCGGGCCTTCCAGTTCGCCCTCATAAACCAGTTCTATCTTGCCGGTTATGGCAGGGATAACGCCCAGGAAATCGGAAATGCGCACAAAGGTGTTGCTCTCGCCGTTGATGATCATGCGGCGCTCGGCATTGCTGATGAGGTTTTCGTAAGCTGATATGGTTAAACGTGCCGATACGCCCGATTTTTTATCGATATATTCTGATGCACGCGCCTCAAAAGCTATCTGCTCTATCATATCCTTCACCAGTCCGTCGGCCTCCACGTTCTTACGCTGCTCGGGCGATAGCAAGGCCTCCTGTTGTGTTATTTTGCGCGAAATTTCTACCGAGCGCGGGTAGTGCGTAAGTATCTGGCTTTCTATGCGGTCTTTCAGCGGCGTTACTATTGAGCCACGATTGGTATAATCCTCGGGGTTGGCCGTGAATACGAATTGCAGGTCGAGCGGCAAACGCAGTTTAAAACCACGGATCTGAATATCACGCTCCTGCAAAATGTTGAACAGCGATACCTGTATACGTGCCTGCAAATCCGGCAATTCGTTTATTACAAATATACCGCGGTGTGCGCGTGGTATCAGCCCGAAGTGTATAACCCGCTCGTCCGAATAGGTCAGCTTCATGGTGGCTGCCTTTATCGGGTCAACATCACCTATTAGGTCGGCAACGGTAACATCGGGCGTGGCCAGTTTTTCGGTGTAGCGTTCGCTGCGGTGCACCCAGGCAATAGCGGTATCGTCGCCATTAGCTTCGATGGTGTTATGCCCGAACCAGCTGATAGGAGCCAACGGATCGTCGAATAATTCCGAACCTGCTATATACGGCACGTATTCATCCAACAGGTTAACCAGCAGGCGTGCAATACGCGTTTTGGCCTGCCCGCGCAAACCAAGCAATAGTATGTTATGGCGCGATAGGATGGCCGTTTGCAGATCGGGGATAACGGTATCCTCAAAACCTACAATGCCTTCAAAACCGCCTTCTTTTTTTTGTAATTGTGTGATCAGGTTAGCCCGCAATTCGTCTTTAACCGAACGGCTCACATAGCCCGACTGCTTTAACTGCCCAAGTGTGGTTATATTCAGTAATTTACTCATATTTCTGTTTGTTGTTCGGAAGTCGGAAAAGTCCGAAAGTCCGGAAGAAACTTCAATTGTTGTGTTATATATCTTTCGGACTTGCCGACTGCGGACTTCCGACTTACCTAACGTTCTTCCTTCTGTTCCTGGCGTAGTCTTCAAAAATGTATTCGCCAAGGTTGTTTAACGAGCTGTAAAATGCTTTGCCGCCGTTGGTTTCGGTAAACTTACGGACGAACTGCTGCAGGTAAGGGTCTTTAGCTATCATAAACGTGGTGATAGGTATTTTAAGCCTCTTACACTGCGCGGCCATGTTCAGCGTTTTGTTCACCACCTTCCTGTCAAGCCCTATACTGTTTTTATAATACTTGGTGCCTTCCTTCAAGCAGGTAGGCTTGCCATCGGTTATCATAAAAATTTGCTTGTTGCTGGTTTTGCGGCGGCGCAACATATCTGTTGCCAACTCCAATCCGGCGTAAGTGTTGGTATGGTAAGGGCCTACTTGCAAGTACGGCAAATCCTGCAAAGTAATGGGCCAGGCATCGTTGCCAAAAACCACAATATCCAAAGTATCCTTAGGGTATTTGGTGCGGATGAGTTCGGCCAATGCCATGGCTACTTTTTTGGCGGGGGTGATGCGGTCCTCGCCGTAGAGGATCATCGAGTGTGATATATCTATCATCAGCACCGTAGAGGTGAGGGTCTTGTAATCCATTTCCTCTACTTCCAGGTCGCGCTCGGTCATCATAAAATCGTTGCCGATGCCATGGTTAACTTGTGCGTTCTGGATAGATTGCGTCATGTCTATCTGATCCAGGCTGTCGCCGAACTCAAATTCGCGGCGCTCGGCGTTCTTTTCATCGCCCTGCCCGCTTTGCGGCGAACGGTGGTTGCCCTTGCCCGATTTTTTCAGCTTGCCAAATATCTCTTCCAGTGCCGACTGGCGTATGCTTTGCTCTGTTTTTGCTGTAATGCTTACTTCGCCGCTTTGTCCGTCTTCGTTCAGGTAGCCTTTTTGCTTTAGCTCGTCAATAAAATCGCCCATGCCGTAATCGTCATTGGTGAGGTTGTATTGCTTATCAAGCTCGTTGAGCCAGGCCAAAGCTTCACCAGCATCACCTGCGGTGTAGTTAAGCAACTCCAGGAAAAGTTTTAGTAATTCTTCAAACCCGCCTTTGGGGATCTGGTTAGGTGTGAACTTCGAAAATCCGTAACCACGCATGTTGTACCCTTTCTTACCCTAAAGTAACGGATAATTTTATTCAAAAGTTTAGCGCGCAACCCAATTAAAGCCAATTGTTAGGCTGAAATGACAAAGGGGTGTTAGGGGAGCTACTCGTATGCGTATTTGTTTGTACAGACGCAGTATTTTGCGTCTCCAGTAGGACAAGCGGCTAAACCGAGGCTATGCATGCCGGATTTGCACGGGGAGGCGCAAAGTATTGCGCCTCTACGGTAAAACGGATTTGCATGCGGGAGACGCAAAGTATTGCGTCTCTACGTAAAAAAACATCCTACAAAAACTTCTCTGCAACTTCCTCCACCTTATAAACTGGGTTGGCTCCGCGCTGGCTGGCCACGTAGGCGCCTACCGCGCATGCTTTTTCCAACAAAGGCTGCATAGGTGTATCGTTCAACAAACCGGTAATAAAGGTAGCCAGGAACGAATCTCCCGCGCCAACGGTATCGGCAACCTCTACGGTAAAGCCCGGGTGTTCGTAAAACTCGTAATCGTTCCAAATGATAGCACCATGGGCGCCGCGGGTAACGCAGATAATTTTGGTGTGGAATTTTTTCTGAAACTCGGTTATCATTTGTTTAAGATCGCCGCTGCCACCGTGGATAAGCATTTCGGCTTCCTCCTCGTTCATTTTTATAACATTGGCACGTGCAGCCAGGGTTTCAATTGTGCTTATGTCGAAATGCGGCGGGCGCAGGTTTACGTCGAATACTTTTAGGGCTTCGCTATCATCGAGTACATTCAGCAAGGTGTTAAAAGTAGCTTCTTCTCGGCAGGCCAGGCTGCCGAAAACTACCGCGCCAATTTGTTTGGTGGCTGCCTGTAGTTCATCGGTGTATTGAATGTTATCCCACGATACAGGTTGGGGGATAATATAGGTAGCGGTGTTATGCTCGTCAAGTTCTACGGTTACCTCGCAGGTGGGCAGGTTCTCGTCGCGCTGCAGCAGGTCGCTATACAGGCCGTTTTCACGAAGGAAATGGGTAAGCTCAACGCCCGATGGATCGATGCCTACACTGCTGGCAAAAAGTACATCGTTACCTTGTTGCACCAGGTGGCGGGCCACATTCATGGGCGCACCGCCTGCCTTTTTACCATCGCCAAATGCATCCCATAAAACCTCGCCGAAACATAGTACCTGTTTGTTCATAAAATTGGTTGTCCTGAAACTGTAAGATAAAGGCCTAAAGCTAAAAGGTTTTTTGGATGATTTATGTTTGAAACTTAAAAATCTGCTATAAAAAAAGAAATATTGAACTATAAATAAAATCAGTAATTTAAGCCTCAATAAAATAAGCCTTATCCAAACCCGAATATGAAAAGGTTCCTCATCGTTTGTTTGCTCTTTGTTACCGGCCTGGCCGCTGCGCAAATACCCCAGCCAAAGAAAAATACCTTTGTGAACGATTACGCCAATTTGCTTACCGCAGATGATATAAAGGCGCTGAACGAAAAGTTGTACGTGATACAAAAGCAAGCCGGCGTACAGGTAGCTATAGTATTGGTTAAAAAAGTTCCATCGGAGTTTACCATTGAACGGTTTGCTACCCGCATTGGCCGCAAATGGCATGTCGGCACCAAAAAACGCGGCGTGGTTTACGTGGCCGCAATTGATGACCACCTGCAGCGACTGGCCATTGCTGAAAACCTGCAAGCCTCATTAACCGACCAAAAATGCGAGGAGATACTGGCCGAAATGAAACCTTCGTACCGTAACGAGGATTACAATGGCGGACTAACCATTTTGGTGAACAGCATACACACCGAACTGATAGGGCCAATAGCTACGCCTGCTCCGGTTGCCAAACCTGTGGTAGCACAAACTGCCGCGGCGCGAGAGAACGAGCCTAATAAAATTGGCTTTATTATTATGGGCTTTGGCGTTTTACTGACCATTTACGGAATTATAAAATACTTTGTTAACAGGGGCCGCAACCGTATGGATGGCTATTACCGCCAGGGAGGTAACTACGGTGGTGGTTACGGCTATGGTGGCGGCACTGTTATAAATAATTATAACAATAACAACGGCGGGGGTAGATGGTACCGCAGGCCTTACGGTTTCTGGGGCAGCAACCGCTATAATGGTTATAGCTCGGGAGATTATTCTTCTACAAGTGAACCCCAAAATCGTGTGTCGGCAGATAATAACCCAAGCAATTGGGGCAACTGGGGCAGCGGCGATAGTGGTGACAGTGGTTTTTCGGATAGTGGCAGCTCATCAAGCAGGAGGTCGTCGTCATCCTCATCAAGCAGCAGCCGTTCCTCGTCTTCAGATAGCAGTGGTTTTTCTGATAGGGGAGGTTCTTCGGGTGGTGGCTCGTCGTCCGGTAGCAGCTCTTCAAGTGGCGGTGCTACATCAAGCTGGTAAGCAATGCGCTATCTGTTTAACCGAGGGGTATTTGCCTTGTTTAGACTGATGGGCGTTTGTGTGCTTTTTGTTTTAAGAGGCAGTAACAAGATTTTAAATTTTTTTTATTATTTTTTGTGGGAAAAAGCAAATCTGCTTTTGAGGAAACTCGAATAGTGCCAAGATGGCTTGAGGTAATCTTCATTATATTATTTATAATTCTTGTAACATATATTGGAAACTATTTGCTTGATAATTGGCCCGCGTATATTGTGCGGATGGGAAAATCTCAAGGCTTTGAAACAGTTTCTGGAACTATTGGTGACACCTATGGAGGGACATTAGGGCCTATTATCGCGTTCATTGCGGCTATTCTAACTTTTTTCGCTTTCTGGATACAGTACCAAGCGAATTTGCAG
Organism: Mucilaginibacter pedocola; assembly: GCF_002013915.1. Lineage (GTDB taxonomy): Bacteria > Bacteroidota > Bacteroidia > Sphingobacteriales > Sphingobacteriaceae > Mucilaginibacter > Mucilaginibacter pedocola. The sequence goes on along the minus strand of NZ_MBTF01000018.1, from coordinate 31,461 downwards.
CAAAAGAAAGATCTAAAGGTTGAACGATTTGAAAACAAATTTTTCGAATTACTCCGGCTTTACAAAGAAACGGTTAGTGAAATGTCTATAGATGGATACGACATATCTATAACTTCTAAAAAAACATTTTCAAGAAATTCAGGAGAGGAGATTTTAGAAAGAACAGAGGAGTATGTCACTAAGATTATAACTGGACGAAAAGTGTTTGTAACAAATTTTTATGAGTTAAAAGCATTTTATGAAATATGTGAGCACGAACTCCATTTAGACATTATCAAAGATAAACCTCGCTATTTGATTAAATTGAGCTATATCTTGTTCTTTAATGGAGTAGGTAATCCTGTCGTGAAGAATATTGATAAAACCTTACCTCTAGATTCCGCTTATGTTCTTAGATGTAAAAATGCTCTCGACATCGCCCGCCAACAACATGTGCAGTCGCGTGGACAGAGTAACAGCTATCAGTTACCTGGCACCGAAAGAAAAGTAGGGATTCTAATTAAATACAAACCATTTTCAGGTCATTCAACTAAATTGGGGCAATACTATCGGCATTTATTTTACATGGTTAAATATGTTGTCGGTCAGCCTAACAACGTACTAAAAGGATATCAAAAGAGAGAATATTTAAGAATCGTAAGGGCGCAATTGAGTAGCTTTGAACAGTTAATGCTATATTTTAACTATTTAAGTGGTTATGGTAACAGATGGGAGGACGAAGAAAATTCTTTTTTTGCCGAATTTAGAATGATTCACAACATGCCGTTGGAATTGACAGATTTTACAATTGATCCACATGTTGAATTTGAAAAACAAATTGAAAAAATCAGAGCGAAAAACGAAGAAATGTTTGAATATGATGAATAGTACTCAGGCGGGTTTTTAGTATGAAACTGCCTGAGTGCTATTATGTATATTAATCTATTTTGAAGGATGCCGTTACTTAGAACGGCTTCCCCTCTGCCAGTTCTTTCTCCGCCCATTTAATGGCCAATTCTTCACGGTATTTGGCATATTTGCCTTTAAATGCCATTTTCAACAGGCTGTCTACGCCGCCTTTTACGGCAAGGTTGTATACGCTGGCGGCTTTGCGGGTAATGCTGGTATCCCAGGCACGCAGGCTAAGTGAGTACGAGCCATCTACATACTTCATCCAGTGCCAGTAGCCGGTAGGCATAAATAGTGTGTCGCCGTGTTCAAGGAAAACCTCGGTACCTTCTACGCCATCCAATGCGGGGAATTTTTTAATATCCGGGTTTAGTACATCATAATCCTCCAATGCGTAGGTAGCATTCGGGATACAGTAGAGGCGGCGTTTCCACTTGTTTTCGAATAATATAACGTGCTTGCGACCACCAAAATGCGTGTGGAAGATGTGCGGCAGGTCGATGTCGTAATGCAAAAACGTAACCGAATTGCTGCCACCGAAAAACATGGCCGGCATGCTCTCAAGGAAGCCACCCATCAGGTCTTTAGGTAATACAATGTCATCTAAAAGCTGGGGTGCTTGTTTAAATATGTTGAAGAAGAATATGCGTAGTTCGGTAGGTTGGCTGCGTATCAGGTCGATATACTCATCAAAGGGCATTTCCTTAGCTGATGAGTTTATCGGTTTTGATGGGTCGGCCTTTGAGTTATCATACAGTGGTACTACTTTTTTACCAACTACCTCTTTCAGGTATTCGGGAGTCCATTTTTCGCGGGCAGGCCAATTGCTGGTTAGCCCCTTTATCACTAATGGGCGGCGCGGCTTTAAGTAATTCTCGCGGAAATCTTCGGGAGAAATGGTATCAACAGTATCAATCGGGCCAAGTTTAAAGCTCATAGAGGTAAAGTATCGGATAGTTTAAATAACTGTTAATAAGACGCAGCTATTGCCCGAAAGGTAACAAAATAACACAATAAAAACCGCAAAACGCGTTACGCCTGTGTTAAAAATAGATTAAGCTACTATGGCTTGCCGGCGGCCAGTGCTTTGTTGGCGCGTTTTATAGCAAGGCCCTCTTTCCAATCCATATAGCGCCCTTTAAAGTTCTTTTTCATCACGTCATCAAACTTGCGCTGTATGGTGAGGTTGTAAAGGCTTTTTGCTTTTATGGCCCAGCTGCTATCCCAGGCGCGTAGCGAGATAGAGAACGAGCCGTCAAGGTACTTCATCCAATGCCAGTAACCGGTAGGCATAAACAGCGTGTCGCCGTGTTCCAGTATGGCTTCCTGCCCTTCTATGCCGTCTAAAGCCGGGAATTTTTTAAAGTCAGGGTTTTCAATATCGTAATCCTCCAAAGCGTAGGTTGCAAAGGGGATGCAGTAGAGGCGTTCGCTCCATTTCTGGTCGAACAGGATAACGTGCTTGCGCCCGTTAAAATGCGTATGGAAAATATGCGCCAGGTCGATATCGTAATGTAAAAAAGTAACCGAGCCTTTGCCGCCGAAGAACATGTTGGGGTATTTATCCAAAAAGCCACCCATCAGATCAGTGGGCGAGCGGTAATCGTCCAGCAGTTTCGGTGCATGCTTTATCGGGTCGAATAGAAATATGCGCAGGTCGGTAGGCTGAGTTTGTATCAGGTCAATGTAGTCGCCAAACTTCATTTCGGCAGCCGATGCATTGATGGGTTTTGACGGGTCGGCTTTGCTGCTATCGTACAGGGGCACAACAATATCGCCAACGGTTTCTTTTAAGTATTCGAAGGTCCACTTTTGCAGGGCGGGCCAGGTTTCGGTGGCCTTGCTGATGACAAGCGGCTTGCGCGGCTTTAAGTATTTATTGATAAAGTCCTCTTTGCTTATATGCTCAACTCTATCTATAGGGGAGAGAGAAATGCTCATGTTACCGGTAAATAACTTCAAAGTTAAATTAAATACACGGGCGGTTAATGTTCATTTGCTTTTTTGAAGTTATCATGACTGTTGCGTGTGTGGCTATTTTACCGCAAAGGCCGCAAAGTATTAGCGCGATGGTTAGCGCAAAGAGCACAGAGCTTTGCAAACTGACTAATGAGAAAAAAGTTACAGCATTAAAGATTGGACCGCTATCATTAGCTTGCTTAAAATAAAACGCAACATGAGCCTTTGCGCCACTTTGCGAAAACTTTGCGGCCTTTGTGGTTAAATGAGAAATAAAGGAAAACTATTCTCTACTCACAACTCACCAGCAATCTAATTTGGCACCAGCACCATATCCACCACATGGATAACCCCATTGCTTTGGGCAATATCCGCAAGGGTAATGCGGGCTTTGTTACCCCGCTCATCCAGCAGGTAAATGCGTTTCCCATCGGCTGTGGCAATAAGGTTGCCGCCGCTTACGGTTGCCAGTTCGGCTTTGCCGTTGCCGGCTTTTATTTTAGCGAGCAGGCCGTCGGCAGTTAAAATACCGCCAACTACATGGTAGGTTAGTAGTTTAGTGAGGGGGGCTTTATTTTCGGGTTTTACCAGCATATCCATAGTGCCGGCAGGGAGTTTATCAAAGGCTTCGTCGGTAGGGGCAAATACGGTGAAAGGGCCGGCCGATTGCAGCGTAGAACCCAGACCCGCTGCTTTTATAGCATGGGCAAACGTGGTATGCTCTTTTGATTTGCCTGCATTGGCCACAATGTTTTTTGTGGTATACATAGTTGCGCCGCCCATAGTTTGGGTTTGCGCAACGGCAGAGGGTGGAATGGCCATAACAGCCATTGCAAACACCCCGGTAAATAAGTTTTTCATAGGTAGATGGGGCTTATACTATATAAACGCTAAAAGTGTGCCGATGGTTTTGATAGCCATATAGTTATGTATACGTAAAACAAGCACAAAACGCTACGTCTAACTATTAGGTTTTTAGCTGTAATTTAAAAGAAAAGTTCTGCTGCAACAGCATCGGCATATAGCTTCCCTTGTTGGGTAAGAGTAATGGTATTATCGTTTCGTACCAGCTTTCCTTCTTCCAGGTAAGGGCGGGCTGCTTTTAGTACTTCGGCAGGAGCGCCTTTGGCAATGGCATCCAGTTTATCAAGGTCGAGGCCCCACATGGTGCGGAGCGATGTCATGATGTATTCGTTGAGGCGGTTTGCTTCGGTGAGGGTTTCTATCTCCGCGGGGACGCTGCTTTTCTCCAGCACCGATGCCATGTATTTGGCATTGTTGGCTACGTTCCATTGCCGTGTTTCGCCATTGAAAGAATGTGCCGATGGGCCAAGGCCAAGGTATTTTACGCCTCGCCAATAGTTAGAGTTGTGCCGCGAGTAATGCCCCGGCTTGCAGAAGTTGGATATCTCGTACTGTTCGAAGCCTTTGGCCTGCATGGCATCCGTCATCATCATAAAATGTTCGGCGCTTTGCTGCTCGTTCATGGGTGGCTGCTTTTTTTTGCTGATGAACGAGGCGAGGGCAGTTTGGGGTTCCACCGTCATGCTGTAGGCTGATATATGCGGCACATCCAGTTCGAAAACTTTGTTGAGGTTGTGTTTCCACTTGGTATCGCTCAGTAGGGGGTAGCCATATATCAAATCAACAGTAATGTTTTCGAAGCCCGCATCCTGTGCGCGCATTACCGATGCTTCGGCCTCGGCGCCGCGGTGTACGCGGTTCATCCATTGCAGGTCCTCATCAAAAAAAGATTGCAGCCCTATGCTGAAACGGTTGACCGGGGTGTTTCGCAACCCTTTCAGTTTATCAGCACCCAGGTCGTCGGGATTGGCCTCCAACGTAACTTCGGCACCGGTGGCTACCGGGTGCACCTGCGTAATAGCATCTATCAAGCGGTTAATCTCCTGCGGCTCCAGTACCGATGGTGTACCACCGCCAAAGTAAATGGTTTCGATGGTTTCGCCGGCCAGGTAATCTTTCTGTAAAGCAATTTCCTTTAACAGCGCCTGCAGCATCTCGTCTTTATACTTCAGCGAAGTGCTGAAATAAAAATCGCAATAATGGCAGGCTTGTTTGCAGAAGGGGATGTGGAGATAGATGCCGGCCATGGAGATGAATTAAAAATGCAAAGGTAAAACTTAGCATGCCAACAACACGAATTGTTTGATGTTTAGGCCGTGTTGTTGTCAGCCGGATTGCCTAAATTGGCAGCCTCAAACCTTTATCATCAATGAAGAAACTTCAATTTTTACTGTGTGCCGCGCTATGTATGTTATTCGCGTCTGCGCGTGCCGAGATCATTAACGGAACTGCAAATTTTTCTTTTAAGCCGGGCGGCCCGGTATTTGTTGCCTTGAAAGAAGGGATGGAAGTAGAATGCGGGCTTTTAGAAAACGGGCGGTATAAGATTTCGTTCACCGTGAAAATTACAAAACAGCAATACGAAGGCACCATGAAGAAGGTGGCAAAGCTTTATACCGCTGATAATAAGTTTATTGGTATAGCACTTGTGGACATCCCCGTTAGTTCGTCGGTTGCCGGTACCTATGGCGGGGTGAATGGGCCTGAGGAATACGACATGGAGATATTTGGGTATGTTACTAAAGCCAATATCAAAACAGGTTCAATTCCCGAAAATGCTTTGGAAACAGTCTTGAAAAACAAAGCAGGCAAGCTTCATTTTGACATGTTGAAGCCGTTTTTAATGAAACAAAGATACGAGAAAATGGACCTCATTAATAAACCCTACCGGCACTAAAACAATATTGCATATACGAAAGCACTGTTTTAGACGCATCGCCCGGGTATCGTATAGGCCTCTTTTTCGAAGGGAACAACCTAATTGCTATTGAGCATTCGCGCCCGCTCATCTTTGTTCAAGGCAAAGAGTATAGCCTTGGAAGCGGTAATAAGCTTTACGTTATACAACCGCCTAAGGGGATGTCTGTATCTGCCTTTGCCCGAAAAGTGAACGATGCGTACATAGGCGCAGATTAACAAAGCTGATCGTAATTTCTTGTCGCATCCGCCCCGCTAAAATGCCGTTATTGTCAATACATATTTGCTGCCAAGCACCTAAATTTGTTTTAAACAATTATAGCCATGCAAACAACGCTCGATAAAGCCACCCGTGATTCGCTTATTGCCCGCATTAAAACCCTGAACGAAGGTTCGCGCGCCGAATGGGGTAAAATGAATGTTTACCAAATGGCAAGGCATTGTAGGCAGTGGGAGGAGTTAACCAATGGTACCTTGCCTGCTAAACGCATTTTTATAGGGCGGATAATAGGCCCAATGATATTGAAAGCCGTTATGAAAGACGATGCCCCAATCAGGCGTAACTCACCCTCGGCACCGGAAACTATTATTACCGATGAGTCGGGCGACCTTGCGGCTGAGAAGACCCGCTGGATAGAATTAATGGAGTACAACGCTGCAAACCCTATCGATGGTTTTATCCACCCCTTCTTCGGTAAAATGACGAATGAGCAGATTTGCCGGTTGGCCTACAAGCATATCGACCATCATTTACGCCAATTTAACGCATAATTGAGCCTTTTGCTTAACATTTAACATAACCTTTGCATAAGCCCCAATAAATGAAGTACCTTTGCAGCGCCTAATATTGATAGATATTTAATGCTGCGGTTTTTATATAGTGTGCTTTTTGTTTTGGCCACCTGCGCCAGCGCTTTTGCCCAGCAAGATAGTACGGGTACCTTTACGCCTGTTGATACCCCAAGGCGCTACATCAGGCCCCCGCAACCCATGACCGTGCTCGATTCGGTAGCCCGGGCCATTGCCCTCGAAGAAAAGTTCGTGTCCGATTCGCTGTCAATGATGTACTTGCACCCTCCTGACAGCAGCAGCACCAATTTGTTTGTTGATAGTGTTTTAAAGGCCGGCGCTTATAAAGGCGACCATTTTTTGGGCCTTGCCGCCACCGCCAAAAGCCGCCCCAGTATAAAAGGCTACGGGCACGTACGCCCCCACCGCGATTATTGGGTTATAGCCATTATAGTAGCTTTATTGTTGTTTATACCTGTGCTCAATATTTATTCGAGTAAGGATATGAGCAACGTATTTATTGCTTTTTACCAACGGCGTACTGCAGCCCAGGCCGGTAAAGAAGATAGCCCCATAAACTTCTGGACCTTTGTGGGTTTGTTCGTGTTATTCGGGTTCACCCTCGGTATATTTCTATACTTACTTACTACCGGTTACTATAAAGTTTATTACCCTATTAGTGGCATACAGTTATTTGCCACATTGTCGTTAGTTATTATATCGCTGTTTGCCGGTAAGTTTTTAGTGCTTAAGTTTCTGGGCTTTGTGTTTGATATTAATAAGCTGGTGGGCGATTATATCAACACACTTTCGCTCACTTATTTCAACGTCACCTTTGTGCTGTTGCCCGTGGCATTGTGCTTTAGCCTCATTGCCGATAAATTTTTCCCTTACCTGCTGGCAATAACGCTGTTACTAACCGTAATTATTTTTGTGTGGCAGTACCTGCGCAGCAGCGTAGGCATAATTTCGAATTTTCAATTTCATAAATTTTATTTATTTATCTATCTTTGTGCCCTCGAAATTTGCCCGATATTAATATTGGTAAAGGCACTTAATATAGGTTTTAAATAGTTGGTTTTATAACGTATAGCATTGGAAGACAGAAAGAAAAAGGTTAAAAGCATTTTAGTTACATTGCCAAAACCTGAAAATGATAAAAATCCTTACGCTGAACTGGCTAAGAAGCTCAATTTGAAAATCGACTTCCGGTCGTTCATTCACGTTGAAGGTGTACCCGCAAAAGATTTCCGCAAGGAGAAAATAAACCTGGCAGATTTTACTGCCGTTATTTTCACCAGCCGTAACTCTGCCGACCATTTTTTCCGCATTTGCGAAGAGATGCGTTTTGAGGTGCCTGTAGAAATGAAATACTTCTGCCTGTCAGAAACTATTGCCCTTTATCTGCAAAAGTATATCCAGTACCGCAAGCGTAAGATCTTCTTCGGTAAACAAACCGCTGCAGATTTGGCTGAAGTATTGAAGAAACATTCGGGCGAAAAATTCCTTTACCCATGTTCGGACGTAGCTGCCGAAGAAACCCAAAAGTTTTTGTTGGATAACGGTTACAACTTTACGCCTGCCGTATTGTTCCGCACCGTGTGCAGCGACCTAAGCGACCTGGCCGATGTGTTTTATGATGTTATTGCATTCTTTAGCCCGTCGAGCATCCAGTCGTTATATCAAAACTTTCCTGATTTTAAGCAAAATAACACCCGCATTGCAGCATTTGGGGCTACAACCCACAAGGCCGTACAGCAGGCAGGCTTAATATTAGATATTCCTGCGCCCACCCCCGGGGCCCCATCTATGACGATGGCCATAGAGCAATACGTAAAACAAGTAAACAAATAATTTGTATTTTACAGTAGTGCTTCTGCAACATTTTTGTGGTATTAACGTATAACGTAAAAAACGAGTAGATAACACTTCATTCTTAACGAGTTAACGAATGTTTAATTATCGGCCGAATAATTGCAAACTTTTAACTAAGACAGCGTTTAATTTGGTTTTTTAAACATTTTTGCGCGGGAGTGAAGTATATTTGATATATTCGGGGGTGCGTTATGCTTGATAAATTGATAACGTGTTAATTGATTTTTGATACAAAAATGAAGCAATTTTACTTTCTGATAGTAGTTTTAGCGAGTTCTGTTTTAGCGGGTTGCAGCTCGGGCGGCGCCGGTAACGGCGAAGTAGTGGGTGTGCGCCAGCGCCCTTTCAGGGCCACAGCCCCTCTAAACATGGTGTATATTAAAGGCGGTACCTTCCTGATGGGGCAAACCGACCAGGATGTAACCTTTGCCCAGATATCGCAAACCAAGCAAGTAACCGTATCGCCATTCTTTATGGACGAAACCGAAATGTCTAACACCAAATACAAGCAATTTGTGCTTTGGGTACGCGATTCGATAGCTATCAGCAACTACCTTAACGATCAAAAGTATTATCTGCAACCTAAAAAAGGTGCTCCTGCCAATCCTAACGGCAAAAAATATATCAACTGGAACTACGTACGTAGCAACCCTGTATTTAGCACCCGTGGCAAAAACGCCAATGCTAACGCACAAAAATTGCAGGGTATGTTTTACCAGGGCGATGACCGCGTATTCGACCGTAACGAGATCGATACCCGCATGTTGAAATACAACTTTGCGATGATGATCTTACGCGATGCTTCTAACTACCGTAACGATAAAACTAAAAAGCGTTCGGATTTCATCCTGCGCGATACCGTTCCAATTTATCCTGACACACTGGTTTGGCTGAGCGATTTTTCATACGCTGCTAACGAGCCTATGGTTGAAGGCTACTTTTCGCACCCTGCTTACCGTAACTACCCTGTTGTGGGTGTTACCTGGCGCCAGGCCCGCGCATTTACTGCATGGCGTACCCGCCTTAGCGAAGGCGCAAAACATGCACGCGGCCTTGATGCCAACCTGCCTTACGAATTGCCTAACGAAGCTGAGTTTGAATACGCAGCACGCGGCGGCAGGATAGGTACCGACTACCCATGGGGCGGCCCTTATATTAAAAACGCAAAAGGTTGCTTAATGGCCAACTTTAAACCCGGCCGTGGTAACTATACTGATGATGGCGGCGCTTACACCGTTAACGTGCGCTCTTATTTCCCTAACGATTTTGGTTTGTACAACATGGCCGGCAACGTGGCCGAGTGGACCATGTCTGCCTACGATGAATCGGCAACAACATTTGTACACGACCTTTCTCCAACATTTAATTACGAAGCCAAAGCAAACGACCCCGAAGTGCTTAAAAGAAAAGTAGTTCGCGGTGGTTCATGGAAAGATATTGGCTATTTCTTGCAAAACTCTACCCGTAGCTACGAGTACCAGGACACTGCAAAATCGTACATCGGTTTCCGTAACGTAACCCACTTCTTGGGCCGCGATATACAGGACAAACGCTAAACAAACAAAACAAACTATAAAATCACTATTTATTAAAACGTATGGCTGGTAAGAAAAAACCTTTCGGTATAGGTAATATCATATCAATTGGAGCTACAGTAGTTATCATTGGCCTGTTGTTCAAAATTCAGCACTGGAAATTTGCATCTGAATTTATTACAGCAGGTTTGGGTACTGAGGCTATCCTATTCCTGATACTGGGTTTGCAGAGGGAAGAGAAAGAAGTGGATTGGGTGCGCGTTTACCCGGAATTGAATGAAGATTATGCAGGCGAATTGCCAAAATCATCAGCAAAACCGGTAGCCGTTAACAGTGGTTTTTCTAACACTGCCGCATTGGATAAAATGATGGCTGATGCAAAAATTGGCCCGGAACTGATCAGCAGCCTTGGCGATGGCCTGAGGAGCTTTGGCGACCGTGTACACGCTATTACCCGTGTTACCGATGCCGGCGAAGCTACTGTTGCTTTCACTAACAAAATAAAAGCAGCTACTGCAAGCTACGATGGTTTAAGCGTTGCATTCGAAAAAGCTTCGGCTAACTTAAACGAAATGGCAGCAACCAACCTCGATTCGAAAGCTTACCACGACCAGGTAACTAAATTGGCCCGTAACCTTGCCGACCTGAACGGTGTTTACGAACTGGAGTTACAGGATTCGAGCGCACACCTGAAAGCGATGAACAACTTCTATAAAAACCTGTCGTCTACCATGAGCAACTTTAACGAGTCGCTTGAAGATTCGCGCCAGTTTAAGGATGAAGTTGGCCGTTTGGCTAAAAACCTTGCTTCGTTGAACTCGGTGTATGGTAACATGCTTAGCGCCATGAACCAACCACGCGGTTAATTAAACAGATATTTGCAGCACCACATATAATATTATATAGATGGCCGGAGGTAAAGAAACCCCAAGACAGCGAATGATAGGTATACTATACCTGGTGCTTTTAGGGCTTATAGCCCTGAACGTACCGGATAGCTTACTGGATGCATTCAAAAATATTACGAATAGTTTAAATACCTCGAGTAAGAACGTAACTACCGGTATAGAGAATACCTACGATGCGTTCGAAAAAACTAAATTGAAAGAACAACCGGAGCGTGCAAAACCGGTTTACGAAAAGGCAAAGCAAGCCAGCGCTGCTGCTAACGAGTTGAGCGCATACATCGACCAGTTGACCGACCTATTGATAAAGGAAGGCGGTGGCATTAACCCCGAGATTGACGACGTTGACGCCCGCGATAACCTGGACATTTCGCCTCGTGTGATGATCACCGATAAAAATGCCGATCAACTACGTGCGAAGATAGATGCTACACGCGAAAAGTTATTGAGCCTGCTTACTGACAAAGAACGCACCGGCGTTAATCTGTCGTTAGTGGCTAACGATCCGCCAAAAGGACGCGATGGCCAAAAAACATGGCAACAGGGTTATTTTGGCGATGGCATACCTTTGGGTGCAGCTTTAACCACATTGGCTAAAATAAAAGCTGATACCAAAAATGCCGAGAACGAAGTTGTTAAAAAGATATTAGGTGAAGTTGACCAGGCGGTTGTTAACCTTGATAAATTCAGCGCGGTTGCTGTAGCTCCATCAAGCTATATTATTGCCGGCCAGCCTTACACTGCCGAAGTGTTCTTAACCGCTTCAGATTCAAAATCAAGCCCTTCAATTACTGTAAACGGCTCAAGCCTTGCTGTTGCTGATGGCCGCGGTAAATACAGCGTGAATACCGGTTCTGAAGGTGTGTTTACCTGGGTTGGTAAGATCAATGTAAAACAAACCGACGGTACAATGAAGGAGTACTCAACTGCTCCTCAAACTTATCAGGTTGCTCGCCCATCGGCAGTAGTATCGCCTGATAAGATGAACGTACTATACATTGGTGTTCCAAACCCTATTTCGGTTTCAGCGCCGGGTATACCAAAAGAGAAATTGCATGTAAGTATATCGGGCGGCTCAGTAAGCGGCTCGGGTGGTAAATATACTGCTACTGTTAACAATGCTGGTAATGCTACTGTATCGGTATCGGGGGAGTTAGCACCGGGCAAAAGCCAGGTATTGGGTTCTACCGAGTTCCGTGTAAAACGCATTCCCGATCCAAAACCTCAGTTTGCAGGTAAAAGCAGCGGTAGCACCAGTGCAGCTAACTTAAGGGGACAGGATAAAGTATTTGCAAGGTTAGAGAATTTCGAATTCGACGCTACTTTTAACGTAACCCGCTTCTCGATGATAATTATTAAACCACGCCAGGATGCCTTGAGGTTTTCTACCAGCGGTGCTGAATTGAGCAGTGCTATGAAAGCCGGTTTAGCAGGTGTTGTACCCGGTACTACCGTTGTTATACAAGATATTATTGCTGTAGGCCCTGATGGTACACAGCGTGGCCTTGATGCCATAGTACTAACAGCTAATTAAAGAGATTAGACCATGAAGACAAGATTATTAGCTATTGCGCTTTGCCTGCTTTGCAGCGTATCATTCGCGCAAACAAGAAAGAAGTCAACTGCTAAAAAAGCCCCTGCCAAAACTGCAGCTAAGAAAGCCGCGCCCAGAACGCAGATCAAGAATGCAAACGGTGGTGCCGGCCAGCAGCCTTCGGTATTAGATACTACCAGGAAGGTTTCTGCTGTGCCTGCAAAACCATTTGACCGCCCGCTGGATGGTTATTACAAAAAAAGTAATATCCTGAGCGCAAGGGTAACACCTTATGCTCACCTGCGCGAATCTGACGTGGCCTTTGCAAAACGCATTTGGAGGGAGATTGATACCCGCGAGAAAATGAACCAGTTTCTTTCTTCGCCTAAACAGCGTTTGATAGATGTTTTGCTTACCGCTATTGATAACGGCGAACTAACCGCTTACGACCCAACTCCGTCTAAAGATGACCCGAATGGCGATGGTTTTTCAAAACCGTTAACTGCTGGCCAGGCTCGTGGCAAACTCGCAGATAGCAGCGTGGTAGACCAGTTCGACTCTAAAACCGGTGAGAAAACTGGTTCTAAAGTTGTTGCCGGTGAATTTGCTCCTGATAGTTTGATCAAATTCCGTTTAAAGGAAGATTGGGTATTTGATAAACAACGCTCTATTTTCGAGCCGCGTATTATAGGTATTGCTCCGCTTATCCAAGTGAAAGCATCGGGTGTTACTAACTCTGAATACCAACCCGCTTTTTGGATCTACTTCCCTGAGGCAAGGCCTGTGTTGGCCGTTAAAGAAGCTGTTAGCCGCAATAACGACGCTACCGGTTTAAGTTTCGATGATATATTCATGAAACGTATCTTCAGCAGCTACATTGTAAAACAGTCTAACGATAAAGACGAACGTATCCGCGATTACGCACAAGGTATTGATAAGCTTTACGAAGCCGAAAGGATCAAAAAGAACCTGATGGATTGGGAGCTTAACCTTTGGAGTTACTAAGTTAGAGATAAGATGTTAGCTGATTAGAGGTTAGTTAAGTATCTTTTAAAATATTAAACGCCCTTGTAAGATGAACTTGCAAGGGCGTTTTGTTTATGAGATAGCTTGTGGCAATTACTCCGGGCTTTGCAAACCTGTAGTGCTGCTTACAGCCGGGTTAAAGTATTGTGATATTGCTTTTGCCTGTTTCAAGTTAACGACCTCCAACAGCATTTCTTCGGTGGCTTCGCGTATCTTCTTTACCGATTTGAAGTACTTTAAAAGCTTTTCGGCAGTGGTTTTGCCTACACCCTCTATCAGTTCCAATTCGGTGGCCAGCGTACCTTTATCGCGCTTTTTGCGGTGGGCGGTAATACCAAAACGGTGTGCCTCATCGCGCAGTTGCTGGATGATCTTAAGCGTTTCCGAACGCTTATCCAGATACATGGGGTATTGGTCGCCGGGGTAGTAGAGTTCTTCCAGGCGTTTGGCAATACCTATAACGGTTACTTTTGTATCTATCCCAAGCAGCTTTAAGCTCTTCATGGCAGATGACAGCTGACCCTTGCCACCATCAATGATGATAAGTTGTGGCAGTTCGGTGCCTTCATCCAGCATGCGGCGGTACCGGCGGTGTACTGCCTCCTCCATTGTTGCAAAGTCGTCGGGGCCAACAACGGTTTTCACGTTAAAAAAGCGGTAATCTTTCTTAGAAGGCTTACCATCTTTAAATACCACAATAGCCGAAACGGGGTACTTACCCTGGAAGTTAGAGTTATCAAAACACTCGATGTGGCGGGGCTGCTGGTTCAAACGAAGGTCCTTCTTCATCAGGTCCATCAACCTGTCGGTACGTACATCAGGGTTAAGTTTTTCGTACTGGTCTATTTTTTCCTTTTTAAAGAACTGCACATTCTTCTGCGAAAGGTCAAGCAGTTTGCGCTTCTCGCCCAGTTTAGGTACCGTGAACTTTATTTTGGCATCTTCCAAATCTATCTCAAACGGTACGATGATCTCTTTAGAATGGCTTTCGTACCGCATCCTGAACTCGGTGATGGCGAGCGTGAGCAGTTCCTCATCGGTTTCATCAAGGCGTTTTTTCAGCTCGATGGTTTGGGTTTGGGTGATGGTGCCGTTCATCACCTTCAGGTAGTTTACAAAGGCGTATTTCTCTTCGGAGGCTATGCTGAAAACATCCACATCGGTAATAGAAGAATTTACCACGGTAGATTTACTCTGGTAATTCTCCAGCAAGTCCGATTTGCGTTTCAACCGGTGCGCATGCTCAAAATTAAGCTCGCTTACGGCTTTCTCCAAGTCGCCCTTTAGGTTGCGTACTACCGCACCAATTTTGCCGTTCAGTATGTCTGTTATTTCGGCTATGCTATTGTTATAATCCGCTTCCGATTGGTAATCCTGGCAGGGGCCTTTGCAGTTGCCCAACTGGTATTCGAGGCATACTTTAAACTTACCTTTCTCAATGTTCTCCCGCGTTAGTGCAAGGTTGCAAGTGCGCAGGGGGTAAGTCTCTTTTATCAAACCCAAAATGGTATGCATCATGCTTACAGAAGCATAGGGACCAAGGTATTTGGACCCATCGCGGATGATGCGGCGCGTCCAGAAAATACGTGGGTAGTTCTCGTTCTTGATGATGATCCAGGGGTAGGTTTTATCATCCTTAAGCAGCACATTGTAGCGTGGCTGATGCTTCTTGATCATACTGTTCTCCAGCAGCCAGGCATCCACCTCGGTATCAACAATGGTGAAAGTAATTTTGCGGATCTTGGATACCAGCACGCGGGTTTTACCATTCAGCTGGGTATCCTTATTAAAGTACGAACCTACGCGGTTACGCAGGTCTTTGGCTTTGCCAATATATATCAGTTCGTCCGCAACATCCCAATACTGGTACACCCCCGGTTTGTGCGGGATGTTCTTTAATGCTTCGCGGTAGTCAAATTTGTCCATCTGCCCCCTAACCCCCTGAAGGGGGAACTCTTTCGTCAATATTATTAAGCAGCCTCACCTATTAATTCCCCCTTCAGGGGGTTAGGGGGCTAAAAGTCAAGTTTCTTCTCCACCTCGTTCGTGCCTTTTTGTTGCTGGCTGTAGGCACCGCAATCAATGGTGATGCTTACGCCGCTTTTAGGCGGAACGAAGTCTACATTCTTTTTAATGCCGAGTTTTTGGTTTTCGTAAACCCGTTTCATGTAGCCTGCAAATATAGGCAATGCGGTGTTAGCACCCTCGCCCAATCGGGTACTGCGGAAGTGGATATCGCGGTCTTCGCAGCCGGTCCATACACCGGTAACCAGTTGCGGGGTAATACCAATAAACCAACCGTCGGAGTTATCCTGCGTGGTACCTGTTTTACCGCCTATGGGGTTCATAATGTGGTAATCTCTGCGTAAACGGTAACCGGTACCTTCGTCTATTACACCTTTTAGCATATAGGTCATCACGTAGGCTATCTCAGGGTTAAGGGCTTGTACTACGCGTGGGGTATTATTATACAACAGGTTGCCGTTTTTATCTTCAATCCGTAACAGGAAGGTGGGTTCGGTCCAAACGCCTTCGTTGGCAAAGGCACTGTAAGCGCCGGTCATGTCAAAAACAGAAGCATTAAAGGTTCCCAAACATATCGACGGGTAAGCAGGTACCGGGCTGGTTATACCCATTTTTTTGATGAGGTCGGCCACGGGGGCTGGCTTTACTTCATTCATTACATAAGCAGTAACCCAGTTTTGCGAACGAGCCAAAGCTGTACGCAATGTAATAACACCCGGCACAGTTTCGGTAGGCGAGGAGCGCGGTGTCCAATCTTCGCCATAACCGGTAATGGTGATAGGCTCGTTGGCTACCTGCATGCAGGGCGAAAAACCTTCCTCAATACCCACCGCATAGGTAAACGGCTTTGCGGTAGAACCTACCTGGCGGGTACCCATTTTCACCTGGTCGTACTTAAAGTGCTCGAAGTTGGTGCCGCCCACCCAGGCTTTAATATAGCCGGTATTTGGGTCCATACTCATCAAAGCATTGCGCAACAGTAGTTTGTTATAAACAATGCTATCTATAGGTTTCATTACGGTATCAATATCGCCATGCCAGGTGAAAATGTTCATTTTGGCAGGCGTATTAAAATCTTCTTTTATCTCCTCGTCGCTTTTGTTCTGCAGTTTCAGGCTAATATAACGATCAGAACGGCGCATGCCTTTATCAAGCAGGCTTTTAAAGGTAGGGATAGATTTGTACAGGCTTATACCTTTCCAGTGAGCATTAAATTGTGCCTGCAGCTTCTTCATGTACTCTTTCTGCGCTTCCTCGGCATATTGCTGCATGGTGGCATCAATGGTGGTATATATTTTCAGCCCGTCGCGATCGAGGTCGTAGGGGGTAACACCATCGGGTTTGAGCACCTGCTTATCTACCAATATCTTTTGTACTTCTTTTTTCAAAACGGCCCTGAAGTAGGTAGCCATACCTTCGTTATGGTCGGTAACTTTAAAGTTGAGCCCGAGGGGTTTTGCTTTAAATTCTTCGGCTTGCCCGTCGCTCAGGTAACCTTCCTCGTTCATGCGACGCAGCACAAAGTTGCGGCGTTTTAAAGCGTTTTCGGGGTGGTTGATAGGGCTGTAAATACCGGGGCCGTTTATCATACCCATCAGCAAAGCCGCCTGATCGGGCGTTAATTTATCGGGCGTGGTATTAAAATAAGTGCGGGATGCAGAGCTGATACCGAAAGTATTGTAAGCGCCAAAATCTACCGTATTCATATACAGCGTCAGGATTTCTTCTTTGGTGTAATTGCGCTCGAGCTTTGCGGCGGTTATCCATTCCTGTAATTTTTGGATGATACGCTTTAGCGGGTTATGTGCCCTCTCCGAAAACAGGTTGAGCGCCAACTGCTGGGTAATAGTACTGCCGCCCTGCTTTTTACCGATGAGGTTATAAAGCACAATACTAAACGTACGCTGAAAGTCGATACCAGAGTGCTCGTAAAAACGAGCATCTTCTGTAGCCACCAATGCATTGATAACATTTGGCGAAAGTTGCTTATAAGTAACGCTGGTGCGGTTTTTAACATAGTAGTTACCTATAACCTGGTTATCCGACGAGATAACCTGCGAGGCCTGGTCGCTCTTAGGGTTCTCCAACTCGCGGAAGGAAGGCAGCGTGCCAAACACCTGGAAGGCGATGAGCAGTATCATGATAACAAAAAAAGCAAAGCAGCCAATTACAAAGCGCCAGATGTACCAGTTATAGCGCCTGAAATCTTGCGAGGTGATCTTGTTTTTGTTATTGCGGTTATTATTGGTGATGATGGTTGCCATTTACTAATAGTTCTTCTGGTAAAAATCGATATAACTACCTAATGTTTTTGAATCGGCTAATTTATCCAGATTTTCTTCGGTAATGATAAAAAAGCTGTATTTATCCCCGGGTACCTTCATAATATCCGGCAGCAGGGGCACTATACGGCGGGCATAATCTTTAGCCTTATCGAGGTTGGTAAAGCGGCCAACGTATATCAGTTGGTTATCTGCCCCGGCTGTTTTCAGCTTATGGTTAATAGGCGGGCCCTGGTATTGCACACGGTTAAATTGCCCTATGCCAAAACGCGAAGAAGCCAAATTAGTTGTACCCGAGTTTACATTCACTACAAAAAAGTAATGCGTACTATCGCGCAGGCTAAATATCGATGGCCTTTTGGCTAACGGCGGCTTAACTGTTACAACAGGTTGCTGCACGGTTGGCACCTGTAGAACTACGGGCTCTTTTACAGCTTCTTTAACTGGTTCGGTTTTCGCTACTTCAGGTTCTTTTACAGGCTCCTTGGCAGGCTCGGTTTTTGCAACCTCCGGTTCTTTAACGGCTGGTTTTACGGTGTCAACCTTGGCAACAATAGGTTCTTTTACCGGTTCTTTCACCACCGGCGCAGCCTCGGGTTGTTTTACAGGTGGCGGAACAGTTTCTTTTACTACTACAGGAGCCGGCGTTGGTTTTTTAGGCTCGGGTTTGCGCACATCGGGCACAATCTCAATAGGGCCGCCGGTGTAGGGCTTGCGGTATTCGGTTTCCTGTTGGTATACTATAGGTATAGTAAAGGTAGCCTCGTTAAGGTCGCGGTCGGTAAGTACCACAGGGCGGGCTGCCAATTCTGCCTGGTTTACATCAATATAGGCCAAATGCTCTTTTACCAGCGGAGTTATCAGTTTATCATCGGGGTATTTAGCGGCTATTTGCTGCAGGCTCGCCTTAAAGGGATCCAGTTTCTCCTGGTGCCCTGCCGAAAATACCTTCAGGTACTCTAACTGTGCAGAGAATTTGCCGCCGGGGTAAGTTTGCAGTAAGCCATCTGCCGAGGTAATAGTGGCAGTATAATTTTTGGAAGCATAAAGGTCGTAAACCTGGTTATATAATAAACTAAAGCCCGCGTCTTCCTCGTTCATGCGCTTGCCATAATCAGGATCGAGGATGGTTTTGGCGAAGGCGGTTTCGGCGTATTCTTTCAGCACCAAATCGCGGTATTTGTCTGATAGCGGTTTGTTGCTCTCGCTGTATAAACGGTACAAGTTATAATAAATAGCGGCCTTGTTGGTATTGTTAGGGAAAAGGGCCAGAACTTTCTCAAAAGCAATGGCCGCCTCTTTTTTATCGTCAATTACATCGCGGTAAAAATTGGCAATAGCCATGTAAGCATCATACCGGCGTGTGTTCGATTGTGCCAATAATTCCGGCGTAAGCGGCAGGTTTTGCAACAGGTCGTTTTTAAAGGCGCTGTTTTCTACCTCGGCAGGCGTGCGTTGCAACGAATCGGGCAGTGCGGCATTTACGTCAACATTCTTGGCAGTATTTAAAGTGTTGGTAGTAATGTCGGCATTTGAGCGGCTGCTACGGCGCCAGTTGTCTTCCAGCTTACGGTTACCCCACACGCGCTTAAAATCGCTGAAGCCCTGGCTTACCGCAGTTGTGTTATAAAAATAAAAGTTGCCACCATTTGGTACGCTAGCCACAGCAGTAGCAGGGTTATCTATATCGGCAAATGGGTTGTTGGCAGCGGCGGATGATGCATTTACATTAGCAGTAGCTGCTTGTTTTTGGATGGCCTGGCGTTTGGCCATTTCGTCTAATCGTTTTTGGCGGGTTGGCTCATCAAGCGCGGCCAGCATTTGCAGGGTGTCTTCGCGGGCAATTACCTTCAGGTTATCGGTTAGCAGTTGTAGGTTATCTGCCTTCTTTTTAATAGTGATATACCCCGGGTAGGTAGGTGGCAGCGTGGTGAGCGTGCTATCATAATAATCCTTAGCCAGCGTATAGTCTGTTTTGTTTTTAAAATAAACATCGGCCAGGCGCAGGTACGATAACCCTTTTTGGTTTTGGTTGCGGGTGCTATAGGCGGTTGATAGCTTGTAGCTTTTTATGGCATCGTCTATCTGGTTATCGGCATATTGCAGTTGGGCTATCTGGTAGTATACCTGGTCGGTGAAATCGGCGTTGTTTTGGTTTTTCAGCAGCGCGCGCAGGCGGGCAAGGCGGCTTACCTTAACGCCGTTTTGCATATCCTCAATACGTATGCGGTTGAGATCGGCATTGAAGGCCATATCAAAGCTCACATTACTTTTTGCTACGCGGGCGTAACTGGCCACGGCATCGGCGGGTTTGCTGTTAAGTTCCTGCAATTGGCCCTGGATGAAAGTCCAGCGCATGCGTTGCAGGTTATCCTTACAAAATTTAATGGCCTCTTTGGCTGCGGCTTCAGCTTCGGGGTATTCGCCCTGGTTTATATAGTACTGTAATTGCGTTGCATAAACATCGGCAGTAATGTTTTTTTTAGGGTTGATGTTTTGCAGGGCGCTATCAATAGTTTGTTTAGCTTCAGCATCTTTATGCAGGTAAAGCAGGGCGCGAGCCTTCCATACCAGGGCTTCTTGTTTTAACTGGGCTTGTTTGGTAGTAGCGCTCAAGCCTACGTAGTTAAAATACTCCGCCGCGTCAAAATAATTTGCACCTAAAAAGTTGGCCTTACCCAATACCAAATAAGCATCAGGTATGTAGTGGCTTTGTTCTTTTATGCTGATGATGGTGTTGGCGCGAGTTTTGGCCGATTCGAGGTCTTTATCAGGCTCGGTACCAACAGCGGCTGTATCCTGATATACCGAAAGCAGTTCGCTATAGTTATCTACAAAGCCGGCGGCATAACCTTCCTGTTTCTGGCGAAGTATTTCGCGGGCATTAAATAATATATTATAATGCGCCGTAAGGTTTTGCAGCCCGCGGTTAAGCGCACTCTTTTTTTCGAGCGAACAGCCGGCAATAATAAATGCTACCGTAAATAGC
This sequence comes from Mucilaginibacter pedocola, assembly GCF_002013915.1. Lineage (GTDB taxonomy): Bacteria > Bacteroidota > Bacteroidia > Sphingobacteriales > Sphingobacteriaceae > Mucilaginibacter > Mucilaginibacter pedocola. Next base: position 10,873 of record NZ_MBTF01000018.1, on the reverse strand, counting down.
GCGGCTATATTTTGCTTTGACAAGAAATGGGTAGAAGTTCGCCTCAAGGTTTATATTGTTATTAGATAAGATTTAAAGTTATAGCGTTTCCGTTTCTGTCAACGGTTTTATCTTTTGTAAAGTATTCATGTCGACGGTTTATAGCGGAGTTTAGGCTATTATAAAAAGCAACGCTAATTTACTAAATAGTATGCAATAGGTTCAATAAATTTGTGCCATGGCAGAAAATGAACCAAATGGCTTAGATAAGGGCGCTAGAGAAGCAAGCTCGTACGCCAAATACATGGGCCTGGCCTTCCAGATGATAGCCGTAATAGGCATTTTTACCTTTGCAGGTTATAAGATTGACGAAAACACCGGGCATGATACCAAGTGGGTAACCGCACTTTTATCCCTCGCAGGCGTATTTGCATCCCTTTATTTAGTTATCCGCGCCGTACGCAAATGAAGTTTTTAACCATCATTTTGCAAACTGCCATCTTTATGGTACTGCTGGCGGTACTGCCCGTTTGCCTTGTTTATGTAGGCCATAACAACTGGCTTATCCCGCAATTTTGGGTGCTGTATGGCTTCTTTGGCGTTCTAACTCTTGTGGTACTCATGGGGATGCACTTTGTAAATGTTTTGAAGCCCGAAATGTATGCCCAAGCCTTCCTGATCACTACCATTATGAAGATGCTTTTGAGCATGGCTTTGGCGCTTGTAATTGTGTTGAAATTACACATAGAGCAGGGTGTTTTTTTGGCTAATTTCTTTTATCTATATTTTCTGAATACCGGCTTTGAAGTTTACGTGTTATTGCGTAACTTGCGCAACCAAAATTGAAAGTAAAAAACACTCATTCAATGTATTTTAGCCACGTTTTGAAATCAAAAAAAATTGCCTTAAGCCTCATTTTGGGCGTTTTTTTGACTTTTTGCACTTGTAAAACTTTTGCTATACAGCCCGAACACGCTGCCGAAACCGAACAACCTGCCCATGGTGAGCACGCCGCCGAAGGCGAGCACGAAGAGGCTTTTAACCCCAGTGAAGTTATACTGGAGCACATTGCCGATTCGCACTCTATACACCTGTGGGGTACCACCAGCATTGCATTGCCGGTAGTGCTTTATACCGACAAAGGTTTAGAAGTATTTTCTTCTGCAAATTTCGAGCACGGCCACAAAGATTTCGGCGGTAAATATTACACCTACCGTTTGGTAAAAGATAAAGTAGCCATAGTAGAAGGCGCTGACAGCTTATTGCCTGCTGCTACTTTACTTAGCCTGAATAAAAAACTGATCGATATCTCGATCACCCGTAACGTGGTGAGCATGTGGATGTCGATGTTGATCATTTTCATTATATTCCTTAGCGTATCTTCAGCTTATAAAAAACGCCAGGGTAAAGCACCTAAAGGCCTGCAATCTTTCATTGAGCCTATTATTATGTTCGTTCGTGATGATATTGCCCGCCCTAACATTGGTTATAAATACGAGCGCTTTATGCCGTTGTTACTTACCGTGTTCTTCTTTATATGGGTGAACAACCTTATCGGTTTGGTGCCATTCTTCCCGGGTGGTGCTAACTTAACCGGTAATATCGCTGTGACTTTTGTACTGTCGTTGATCACTTTATTGGTTGTTAACCTTAACGGTAACAAATACTATTGGAAGCACATTTTTGCACCTGACGTACCGGTTTGGTTGTACCCAATTATGTGGCCGGTAGAGCTGGTAGGTATCATTTCTAAGCCATTCGCTTTGATGATACGTTTGTTCGCCAACATCACCGCAGGCCACATTATCGTACTGAGCTTAATATCGTTGATATTTGTTTTCAAAGCTGCTTCGGTAGCATTTGTATCGGTACCGTTTGTGGTATTTATGGATGTGCTTGAATTGCTGGTGGCGGCATTGCAGGCATTTATTTTCACCTTGTTAACTGCGCTGTTCATCGGCACAGCTATTGAGGAGCACCACCACTAAGATTTGCAAATAACTATATATTATATATTCACTTTAATTTTAAAACAATGATTGGAAGTATCGCTGCATTAGGTGCAGGTTTAGCAGTAATTGGCGCCGGTATCGGTATCGGCCAGGTAGGTGGTAAAGCCATGGAAGGTATATCACGTCAACCAGAAGCTGCTTCAAAGATCCAAACTGCAATGATCATCGCTGCCGCTCTTATCGAGGGTGCTGCTTTGTTCGGTGTGGTTGTATCATTCCTGGGTTTAAAATAATCCAGCCCAAACATTTAACCGTAGGCTGTTGCGATTGGCCGCAGCTACGGTTATTTAACAGAAACTGACTTTAACTTATATATAGAAATGGAATTAGTTACCCCGGAAATTGGCTTAGTATTTTGGACCTCGGTATCGTTTTTTATCCTGTTCATCATTCTTGCCAAATTTGCATGGAAACCTATTATGGGTGCCATCAGCGAGCGCGAGCGTTCAATTGAAGATGCTTTGTTGAAAGCCGAAGCCGCTAAAGACGAAATGGCCCGCTTAACTAACGAGAACGATACCTTGTTGAAACAAGCACGTGCCGAGCGCGATTTGATACTGAAAGAAGCTAAAACGCTGAAAGACCAGATCATTGCCGAAGCTAAAGAAACTGCACAAAAAGAAGGTGCACGCCAGATAGAGCTTGCCCGTATAGAAATAAACAACCAAAAAACTATTGCAATGGCCGATGTAAGGAACCAGGTGGCTACCTTATCATTAGAAATTGCCGAGAAAGTGTTGCACAAACAGTTTGAAGACCAAAGCAAACAAGATGCATTGGTTGCGGAATTGTTGAAAGAAGTGAAATTGTAGTTAGAGAATAGTGAACAGAGAGTAGTGAATAGTTCAAAACCACTCGCCACTCTTCAATCACCAATCACATCTCCAAAAAAGATATGTCAGAAATAACAGTAGCAATAAGGTACGCAAAGGCATTGATCGACCTGGCCGTTGAGCAGAAAGCGCTTGACAAGGTGAAGGACGATATGGTGCTTTTTTATAAAACTGTAAAGGCAAACCCGCAGTTGAGCGCGGTATTGGCTAACCCAATTATTTCGCACAGCAAAAAAACTAAGATATTAACTGAAGTTTTTGGCAGCCGTGTAAGCGAGGTTACGCTTAAAATGTTCCACTTGATGGTGAACAAAGGCCGTGGCGAAGTATTGTTTGAAACATCGCACGAGTTTATTGCCCAGTACGATGTTAAACACAACATCACTTACGCTACTGTAACATCGGCAACAGCATTATCAAAAGCCAACGAGGCCGAAATGCTGAAGCAAATACAGGCCGCTACAGGTGGTACGGTAAAACTTCACACAGAAGTTGACCCAAGCCTGATTGGTGGGTTTGTATTAAAGGTTGGCGACAGGCAAATTGATACCAGTGTAGCCAGCACTTTACGTAAAATAAAAAAAGAGTTTGCAGCTGCTGCAACCATATAACATTAATTTAAATACGCTAAAATAAATTCAAAAAATGGTAGAAGTAAGGCCAGATGAAGTATCAGCAATTTTGCGTCAGCAATTAGCCGGCTTCAAGTCAGAAACTGAACTGGAAGAAGTGGGTACTGTATTGCAGGTAGGCGACGGTATTGCGCGTGTTTTCGGTTTAACTAAAGTACAATCAGGTGAGCTGGTTGAATTTGATAACGGTTTACAAGGTATCGTACTTAACCTTGAAGAAGATAACGTGGGTGTGGTATTGCTGGGTAGGTCTGACGATATCAAAGAAGGCGACAACGTAAAACGTACAAACCGTATCGCATCTATAAAAGTAGGTGAAGGTATGCTTGGCCGTGTTGTTGATACTTTGGGTAACCCAATTGATGGTAAAGGCCCAATTGTTGGCGAAACTTACGAAATGCCTTTGGAGCGTAAAGCACCGGGCGTTATCTACCGCCAGCCGGTAACCGAGCCGTTGCAAACAGGTATCAAAGCTATCGATGCGATGATCCCTATCGGCCGTGGCCAGCGTGAGTTGGTTATCGGTGACCGCCAAACAGGTAAAACTGCGGTTTGTATCGATACCATCATCAACCAAAAAGAATTTTACGATGCCGGCCAACCGGTAACTTGTATATATGTGGCTTGCGGCCAAAAAGCTTCTACTGTTGCAAACATTGTGCGCACACTGGAAGAGAACGGTGCTATGCCATACTCTATAGTAGTAGCCGCTAACGCTTCGGATTCTGCAACCATGCAGTTCTTCTCTCCGTTTGCCGGTGCTGCTATTGGCGAATACTTCCGCGATACTGGACGCCCTGCTTTGATCATCTATGATGACTTGTCGAAACAGGCTGTTGCTTACCGCGAGGTATCGTTGTTATTGCGTCGCCCACCGGGCCGCGAGGCTTACCCTGGTGACGTATTTTACCTGCACAGCCGTTTATTAGAGCGTGCCGCTAAGATCAATAAGAACGACGAGATCGCTCAGCAAATGAACGACCTTCCTGAGTCTATCAAAGGTATCGTTAAAGGTGGTGGTTCTTTAACTGCATTGCCTATCATCGAAACACAGGCTGGTGACGTATCTGCATACATCCCAACCAACGTAATTTCGATCACCGATGGCCAGATCTTCCTGGAGTCGAACTTGTTCCTGGCTGGTATCCGTCCCGCTATCAACGTAGGTATCTCGGTATCGCGTGTGGGTGGTAACGCTCAGATCAAATCGATGAAGAAAGTTGCCGGTACTTTGAAGCTTGACCAGGCTCAATACCGCGAGCTTGAGGCCTTCGCTAAATTCGGTTCGGATCTTGATGCTTCTACCAAAAACGTTATCGACAAAGGTGCACGTAACGTGGAAGTGTTGAAACAAGGCCAGTTCTCGCCTGTATCGGTTGAAAAACAGGTTGCCATTATTTACTTGGGTACTAAAAACCTGATGCGTAATGTGCCTGTAAACAAAATTAAAGAGTTCGAGAGCGAATACCTGAGCCAGTTAGAACTGCGCCACCCTGAAGTGCTTTCGGCCCTTAAGGCAGGTAAATTCGACGATCAGCTTACCGGCGTACTGGAAACAGTAGCTAAAGAATTGTCGGCTAACTACTAAATATGCAAATGTGCAGATTCCGGATGTGCAGATGATTTGCACATTCGGGATTTGAACATAAACAATAACCGTGTGATGTAGCAATTTGCACATCTGCACATTTAAAATTTGCACATCGTAAAGAATGGCTAATTTAAAAGAAGTAAGAAACAGGATAGCATCCGTAAACTCTACCCAGCAGATCACCAAAGCCATGAAAATGGTTTCGGCAGCTAAGCTGAGAAGGGCAACCGACGCTATTGTACAATTACGCCCTTATGCCAATAAGTTGAACGACCTGTTGGCCAACCTTTCGGCAACCCTCGAAGATGGTGCATCGCCATACCTGCAAGACCGCGAGCCCGTGCGTGTATTGGTAGTGGTGGTATCATCTAACCGTGGTTTGGCGGGTGCTTTCAATAGTAACGCAATTAAGACGGCTAACAACCTTATTGCCGAAAAATACAGCGAGCAGCTTAAAGCAGGCAATGTATCTATAGTGGCTATTGGTAAAAAAAGCCAGGAGTACTACGAGCGCCGCAAATACAACGTAATTGGCAACAATAACGACCTGTACCAGGAACTGAACTTCATTAACGCTTCGAAAATTACCGAGGCTATAATGGAAGGTTTCATCAACGGCCAATACGATCGTGTAGAATTGGTGTACAACCACTTCCGCAACGCGGCTGTGCAGTACCTGATAACTGAGCAGTTACTGCCGGTGCCGAAACCTGAGCCTAAGAAAGAGGAACTGAAAACCAAAACTCCGAAAATTGAAGCGCAGGTTGACTACATCCTGGAGCCATCGAAAGAGGAGATCGTAGAGCAGCTTATACCTAAAAATATTAAAATTCAGTTATACCGCGCGGTATTAGATTCTAACGCATCTGAGCATGGCGCACGTATGACCGCAATGGATAAAGCAACCGATAACGCAGGCGAACTGTTAAAATCGTTGAAACTATCATACAACCAGGCACGCCAGGCCGCCATCACCACCGAGCTTACCGAGATAGTAAGTGGTGCCGCAGCATTGGGTGGTTGATAAATGATAAGTTCACCATAACATAACAAAAGAGGCTTTCCTAATGGAAAGCCTCTTTTGTTATAGCTCGATTTGTCATTGCGAGCCGCTGTGGGATGGGATGAGTGAAAGGGCGGCGTGGCAATCTCGTAGCATAGCATTACAGTAATGCTTAACGACGAGATTGCCACGTCGCGCCACCGCGCAAGCCCCGCCCTGCTGCTTCTCGCAATGACAAAAGTGGTTATGTAGTGGGGCTCACCGCATACTCTTTCCATAACTCATCTACGCTTTTCCCGGTAACATCTTTCCAGGTATTATCGGTATAAGCATGCTTGCGCATAATGCCATCCAGCTTTTTAACAGTTCCTTTTTTAACTTTTGTTTCAACCCATAGCAAAAACGCAGCAGTTGTGCGGTAGGCGTTGTCGTAGTTTTGGGTGGCTTTGTAGGCCGGTAGGCGCCATTTTGCTGCCTCGTTAGCTACACCGTGTTCGTTACGTACATAGTCGGCAATGCCTTCGGTAAGCCAGCCGGGACCGTTGGTGTCGCCATAGTCTTGGGCAATGTGCATTACCTCGTGCGTTACCACGTCGATATCGTTCGGGTGTTTCATCATATAAGCCGGACTAAATACAACGCGGCCATTATCAGTAGCGGCTACACCGTGGTAAGCTGTATCGATAAAGAACTGTACTGTTTTCAGGCTTTTTTTGTTGTACTCCTTTACAATCTTGGGGTAAACAGTGAAGAAGGTGCTGATGAGTTTTTCTTTCAGGGCATTATCAAATGTAGCGTCGTTGCCCGATACAATTAGGGTATACCCATTTTTGGTTATGGTATCGATGCCGTTGCCGGCCTTAGCGATACCGCCGAACAGCCCAACTATCGATACAAATAGCAGTGTTAGTTTTTTCATGCAGCTAAAATAGTTATTTGACAAGCGCATGCCCGAAATAAACAGTAATGTTACAGCGATGCCTTTTTAGGGGGCACCTACGGAGCCCAACACATGAGGGGGGCTTCTTCTACAAACACAAGGCTACGCTGTAGCCATAGCTGCGTGTTCTTTGCTATTAAGCTGTGTTGGCACTCCGTTAGGAGTATCGTGTTTGTAGCTCAAAAGTGGCACCTACGCAAGGCTCCGTAGGTGCCGCCTATAAACCGCAGCGGCCTATGCTTCCGCCAGTTCCTTCACCTTATCTAATGCCGACGGCCAAACGCCGCGGAAATAATCTAACATATCTGCAGGCATTTCGCCGCCACTGAGCGATACCACCAGCAAGGTAGAATTATCCTGTGGTTCTAAAACATAACGCTCGGCAGCGCCGTCTACCGCTTTGGCACCCGGGCTATCGTAATCTTCTACGCCCTCTTTTAGTTCACCTTTACAACGAAATAGCATTTCTTTATAAGGATCTTTCTTTTCAATGAAAGCTATCATACCGCTTTTCTTTTGGTCTACGAAGAGTATTTTGCTACCCTCAGCCCAGTCGGTAATGGCTTGTGAGCCTTCAATGAACACTTAGGTCCATTTGGGATAATTCTCGTCGGTGAACAATACGTTCCAGATTTTTTCGGGCGTGGCCGCAATTTCGATGTCGAATGTTAGGTTTTCCATGGCGTTTTGGTTTTTATGATAACAAATATGCGGCTTAATTGCTTGAGCGATACGGGGCGAATGCGGCAGGATGAGGTAGTAATGCGCCTTAATAAGTAAGGATGAATTGATAATTAAACTACCTTAGCGGAGCATTGCGACTAACACACCAATGAATCAACTGAATTAATGAACAAAGTAATAGAGTGTGTGCCCAATTTTAGCGAGGGCATTGATATGGATATCATCGGGCAAATCGCCGATGACATTAAAGGAGTGGATGGCGTGAAACTGCTGAATGTAGACCCGGGTAAAGCCACCAACCGAACCGTGATAACATTTGCCGGCGAACCAGCGGCGGTCGTTGAAGCAGCCTTCCGCGCTATTAAAAAAGCCGGGGAGTTAATAGACATGAGCACCCAGAAAGGTGAACACCCGCGCATGGGCGCTACGGATGTTTGCCCGCTGATACCGATAGCCAACATCTCGATGGAAGAAACGACCGCCTACGCTACCCAACTGGCCAAGCGGGTAGGAGAGGAGCTGCGGATACCTGTTTATTTATACGAATATGCACAGCCCGACAAAAGCCGCAATAACCTTTCGATAATTCGCGCCGGTGAATATGAAGGCTTTTTTGAAAAGATAAAGCTACCGCAATGGAAACCCGATTTTGGCCCTGCCGAAAATGATGTAAAGCGAGGCGCTACGGTTATAGGTGCCCGCAATTTTTTAATTGCCTATAACATCAACCTGGCAACAACATCGGTACCGGTAGCCAATGCTATAAGCGCCGACGTGCGCGAGAGCGGCAAGGTGATGAAAGAAAACGGCGTGGTGCTGCGCGATGCGAACGGTAAAGCCAAAACCATCCCCGGCAGCCTGAAATATGTAAAGGCCATTGGCTGGTATATTGAGGAATACGGAGCGGCCCAAGTATCCATGAACCTCACCAATATCGAAGCAACACCCATACACATTGTGTTTGATGAGGTTTGCAAGCGTGCCGAAGTGCATGGCACCCGCGTAACCGGAAGCGAGTTGATAGGCCTGATACCCCTAAAAGCCATGCTGGATGCCGGCAAATACTTTTTAAGCAAGCAGGGGCTTTCCTTGGATGTGGAGGAAACGGAATTGATAGCCGCAGCCATCAGGATGATGGGCTTGGATGAATTGGCACCTTTTAACCCGCAGGAACGGATAATTGAGTATGTGCTGAAAGGATAGTAAAAAAGAATAAACAAAAAACGAGGCGCAAATTTCTCTGCGCCTCGTTTTTGTTTTTATAGGGTTTTGCTTTTAGAAGTGGTACCTCACAAAAGCCTCCATGGCGGCATACTCCGCCATACCCAGCTTATCGTAGCAGATGGCAGTTTCGCGGTTACGGTCCTCGGCGCGTACCCAGAACTCGCGGGCATCATCGCCGGGGAATACCGGGGTATCTTTCTGGCTTTGGTGCTTGAAGATCGCATCGCGCTTGCGCAATACTTCGGCAGGCGATAATGGTACAGCCATCTCAATCTCGTGGGTAGCAAACTCGTGCCATGCACCGCGGTACAGCCACATCCAGCAATCTTTTACCCACTCTTCGGTTTCTTTTAAGCGTTGCAGGGCAGCGAGGATAATGTTGAAGCAAACGATGTGCGTACCGTTAGGGTCGGCGAAATCGCCTGCTGCAAAAACCTGGTGTGGCTTTATTTTTTGCAGAAGCTCCATAGTTAACAGGATATCCTCTTCGCCAACGGCATTCTTCTTGGTTTTGCCTGTTTCGTAAAAAGGCAAAGCCTGGAAATGGATATTGCTATCCGGCAAGCCTGCGTAACGTGCACCGGCTATCGCTTCGGTTTTACGGATGAAACCTTTAACATTGCGTATCTCCTGCGTATCTACCTGGTTAGGTACTTTGTTCTCGATGAAATGGCGCATCTCGCCGTAAAGTTTTTTCAGCTCAGCAGCATCTTCGCCAACACTTTCTTTAAAGTCGATAGCGAACTCTACATAACGCAATACATCATCATCCCATACTGCAGTATTGCCCGATGTTTGGTATGCTACGTGTACATCATGCCCCTGGTCAACGAGCCTAATAAATGTACCACCCATAGATATTACATCATCGTCGGGGTGCGGGGAGAATACGATAGAGCGCTTGCGTGCCGGTTCGGCACGTTCGGGGCGCTGGCTGTCATCAGCACCCGGCTTACCACCCGGCCAACCGGTAATGGTATGCTGTACCTGGTTAAATATGTCGATATTGATATTGTATACCGGCCCTTGCTCCACGGCAAGCTGCGCCATGCCATGCGCATTGTAATCTTCTTCGGTCAGTTTTAAGATAGGCTTACCTACGGCGCCTGATAGCCAGATAACGGCTTTTTTAATTAAAGCATTTTCCCAAACGCAATCCTTAACCAGCCATGGGGTGTTAAAGCGCGTTAAGTCAGAAGCAGCACCCTGGTCCAATACGAATTCAACACTATCAGAAAGCTGCAGGAAGGTAGCAGGTACTTCGCCTGATATTTCGCCTTCTACAGCTTTTTGTACGATAGGCGCTTTTTTGGCGCTCCATGCCATCAGGATAATTTCGCGGGCTTTAAAGATAGTACCAACGCCCATGGTGATGGCTTTGGTAGGTACATTCTCTTTACCACCAAAATCGCGCGAAGCATCGCGGCGGGTAAGGTCGTCAAGCGTTACCAAACGGGTACCCGAGTTGGGTGCAGAGCCAGGCTCATTGAAGCCAATGTGCCCGGTACGCCCTATACCCAATAGCTGCAAATCCAAACCGCCAAGCTCTTCTATCTGGCGTTCGTAATCTAAACAGAAGGCAGCCACATCATCCTGTGCCAAGGTACCATCGGGGATGTGCACTAAAGCTTTATCGATATCGATATGGTCGAATAAATTCTCGTTCATGAAAGTAACGTAGCTTTGGGCAGCATCAGGCTTCATAGGGTAGTACTCATCCAGGTTGAAAGTTACTACATCCTTAAATGATAAGCCTTCTTCTTTGTGCAGGCGAATCAGCTCGGCATAAACGCCGATGGGCGTTACGCCGGTAGCCAAACCCAGAACGGTTTGCTGCCCTGCTGCCTGTTTGCCGCGTATCAGCTTTGCTATGCGTGCCGCTACCGCCAGCGATGCCTCTTTTTGGTTGGCATACACGCTAACGGGCAGCTTCTCGTACCTCGTCTCTTCCAATAAATTTAATCGTGCCATAAAT
>NZ_MBTF01000017.1 GCF_002013915.1 Mucilaginibacter pedocola | reverse complement strand
TCGAAATGAACTGTGTTTAAAAGCAAATAATATTTGAATAATTTTCCTGATATGTTGAGTTAGTTTTAGCTATTGCAAAAGCTTGCTTTAGCAACTTATTTACGACTGCGATCAAAGCAACTTTTTTGGCTTTTCCTTTTGCCAGCAAGCGTTCATAAAGCTCCCGGCAGGCTTTATTGCAGCGTTTTGCGCTCCATGAGCATACATACAATGAGGCCCTGATCGCAGACATGCCCATTTTACATATTCTTGGCCTGCCTTTTACACTGCTGCCCGATTCGAACAGGCGCGGGCATGTCCCAATGTAAGAGCTTAATTTACTGCAATCGCCGAAACGCTCGAAACCACCGCTTACCAGGATGAGCATTATCGCTGTTTTTTTGCCAATGCCAGGTATGCTTTTCAGTCCTGATAGCATTTGCCCATAATGTTCAAGAACGATCTTTTCCATGTTAGCTGAAAGCCGTGATATAAGTTGTTTAAGGTGGCATAGCTCTTTTTGTATCGTCTGCCTCAGTGCTTTTTGCATCATTCCTGTAGCTGTAAAGCTTTCAAGCTGGTTGCTTAACACAGTATGCTGCTTGCTCAATCCTGATAAAATGGCTTCTGTTTGCTGTAATTCTACCACATGCTGCTGTGGTGGGGCCCATTGCTCCGGCTTAGCCATGGCACCATACTCTGCGATCAGGAGTGCGTCTTTCTTATCTGTTTTAGCCCGGGACATACGCATTTGGCTGTAGCGGCGAATCACCAAAGGATTTACCACACTTACCTTAATGCCCTTCGTATGCAGGAAGCAAGCAAGCCTTAAATAATATGGGCCGGATGCTTCCATCACGATATGGCTATCTGTATCCAATAGCTTTAAGAAGCCGTCGAAGCCTGTAGTTTCGTTGCTGAACTGATAATGGCGTCGGCCGGCTGATACGTCAAAGGACGCTTTTGAAATGTCTACACCAATGTAATTTGCATGAGTTTCCATAACTTTGTTTTGAGATAAATACTGTAGAAGAACCTGCTTTACTGCTTATCAATCCTACATACAGGCTCTTGTGGCCTAATGAACTGTTCAAGCTTGTAAGCAAAGGGGTAAAGTGATCTGCATTTCGAACGGCTTCCTACAGCCAATGACAACTCGTGATCTTTCTCTTTACCCTTTTTCTTCTACTTTAAATTTACTCTAAACACTTAACTTTTTCCTATAAGCAAACATAGGATGACAACGGGGAGAGTTTGCAAAATACTAATAAAATTAGTAAAAAATAACCCCAGCACTAACTTTTACAATTACCTCATTTCAAAATACTTACAAAAGTAAAATTTCAAAATGTGTTAAGTTATGTTAACCCTGCATGAGGGTTTTTATGGCAACTGAAGTCACTGCTTCATCTTGACAAAGGCCTGTGCGCATCAAAGTCCTCCGGCTTCGACAGCAGCCCTAACAGATCCTGTTTGGTTAACGAATGGAATATCTCATCTGAGGATAAGAGCTTCCCTGCCAGTTCCTTTTTGATTTCCTGCAGTATCGCCATTTTCTCTTCGATGGTGTCGGGGCAAACCAGGCGCACCGCCACTACATTTTTATGCTGGCCAATGCGGTATACACGGTCGATAGCCTGGTTCTCGGTGGCTGGGTTCCACCATGGGTCAACCAAATACACATAATCGGCAGCGGTGAGGTTGAGGCCTGTGCCGCCGGCTTTCAGGCTGATGAGGAACACGCGGGTGTTTACGTCATTCTGAAAATCGTTCACCACCTGCCCCCGGTTTTTGGTAGCACCGGTGAGCCAGGCAAAGCCGATACCGTTGCGAATAAGTTCCTTTTTGATCAATTCCAGCATCCCCACAAATTGCGAGAATACCAGTATTTTATGGTTAGGTGCTTTGCTTTCTATCTCGGCTATCAGCGTATCTATCTTGGATGATTGATTGCCCGGCACGCGCACGCCTTCCAGTAACTGCGGCGAATCGCATATCTGCCGTAGCTTGGTTAAGCCTTTCAGCACGTGCATGGAGCGGTTGGGCAGTACATCCTGTGTGGTGGCAGATATAAAGTCGCGGAACTCGCGCTCGTAAGCCAAATAGATACCGCGCTGCTCCTCGCCCATGGGGCAATGCAAAACCATTTCGGTTTTCTCGGGCAGTTCGCCGGCTACTTCCTGCTTGGTGCGGCGGAGGATAAAGGGGCTTACTTTGTTATGCAATTCCTGCGCGCGCTTTTTAACCTTGAACTGGTCGATAGGTACGGCGTATATCTCTTTAAAATATTGCAGCGAACCCAGCAAGCCCGGGCAGGCGAAGGATAACTGTCCGTACAGGTCGAAGCTATTGTTTTCGATAGGCGTACCCGTAATGGCAATACGGTTACGCGCCTTTAAAAGCTTCACCGACTTATACCGCTGCGAACCGGGGTTCTTGATGTTCTGCGATTCATCCAAAAACACATAGTTGAAGGTGTAGTGTTTGAGGAAATGAATATCCGTAAGCAAGGTGCCGTAAGAGGTGATAATGAGTTCGCGCTCATCAAAACCATCTGTGCTCTTTATGCGTTCGGCGCCGTAAATGGTATGCACCTTTAGCGATGGGGCGAATTTAGCTACCTCGGCCTGCCAGTTAAATATCAGCGAGGTGGGCACCACCAGCAAATTGGTATTATGCTGAACTTTGGTACGCTGATGGAGGATGAAGGCCAGTATTTGTATGGTTTTACCAAGGCCCATATCATCTGCCAAACAGCCGCCAAAATTAAAATCGTCCAAAAAGTTAAGCCAGTTTAAACCGCGCTTTTGATACGGGCGGAGTGCGGCCAGCAAGGTATCGGGCACCGCTACTTCTTTTATCGATTCGAAGTTCTCGAACCTTTGGCGGAAGTCCTTTATCTCCAGCTTCACTTGTTCATCCAGCATTTGCTGATCGAACAGTTCTTCAATGATCTCGTAATTGGTTTTGGCTATCTGCAGTTCCTCTTCCCATATCTGCCCGGCTTTAAAGTACTTATCAAACTTATCGAGCCATGCTTGTGGCAGTATTCCTACAGTACCATCATCCAGTTGCACAAATTTGGTTTTGTTGCGGATGGCCTTGTGCAGGTGCTTTAACGATGCCTGCTTTTTACCGAACTTGGCCTGTATATGCGCATTGAACCAGTTGAGCCCGCTGAGTAGCTTGATGGTTATTTTAACCTTATTAGGATTCAGTTTATTGCCGCTCAATTCGTTAAAACCCAATATGGTGATGCCCGCTTTGTTCCAGGCCTCGAAGGCATCCAAAAACCAGTCCTCATCTAAAAAGCGTTTTTTATGGAGGTAGAAGTATTGTATCTCGTCGTTGGTTTGCTCTTCAAAATAAGGGTGCTCGGCGATGATAAGGTTGTTGAAATGCTTCTCGGCGGCATCATTGCGTTGTACCACAAACTCTCTGCCCTTATCATCCAGGGCATATATCAAACTTTTTTCCCTTAAGGGTATCTCGGCCTCGCCGTAGCGCATTACAGGCAGTATCATTACGTGCTGCCCAAAATCCGACAGATAGATGATCATCTCGTTCCTGTCGAATTGCTGCTGCTTTATCTGCATCGGCGTACCCTTGGGGATGAAAGGGTACGATATCTTCATGAAGCCCTCCAGCTTATTGAGGATGCGTACGCGAAACTCTTTGAACTGCCCCTTATGGATAAGCAGGTTACCGCCCTGCCTGAACAACCCTATGGCACCCATAGTTTGCAGGTTACCGGCCAGGTAAAACATATCGCCCTGCCTGATGAAGTAACCGAAAATCGTATCGAGCGTTTGGATAGCATAACGGGCCTCACCTATCGGCAACTCGCCCGAAACTTCATAAAATTCCTCTTTTTGGTTAACCGTTAGCTGCAAACCCTGCGTAACGCTGCGTAAGGTTATTTGCCGCAAGGCATTTGCCGATACCTTATCAGAGGCCTCGCCATTATGCATGTAAACTTCTAAATTCTGCGGATTTTTAACAACCGACCGCAAGCTCTCCAAACCTTGCTGGCTAACCTTTGCATCGATATTTTGCTGAAAGCGCGACACGGCAGTATAGAACTTTAATTCGAGTGGGTCGTTGGTTTCCATTACCAATTGCAATGGTGCGAGCGGCGTAAGCGGGTTTTTAATGCGGCCATCTTTAGTGATGGCAGCATCATATAGTTCGACAATGAGGTGTTTATAAAACCGGTGCTGCTTAAATACCAAAATGCGCTTTTGCTCGTCGGTAACGGTAGCCCCCGCTGGCATGTAGGGCTCCTGCTGAAACATCAGCTGTTGCTCCATGCTACTCAGGTTGGCACCCGTAACAGGCAACAGCGATCTGTTTTTGGGCTGAATGATGAGGCGGTTATCCTGCAGTTCAACTACAAAATACTCATCGGGGTCAGGCACATCGGCAAGCCCGTAGTCAGCAGCGAATTTGCGGAGTTTATCGTGCCTGAATTTCTCATTAAAAAACACCAGATAGTTGGCGTTGCCAATAATCTGCAGCAAGGCCGAGGACTGATGGCTACAGAGTTTCTCTTTAGCCTGTTTGCAGGAGCAAGAAAGTACAATATCGTTTTCAAACTGTTTTACTGCAACTTCTATCAGTGAGTTACCTTCGCTCCCCTTGAAAGAAACATTATTTATGGCAAAGGTGCCGGGTGTTAAAGCCTCTCCGCCCAATTCATCGTAGGCTGTAACGGGGGAATGCTGAGCGATGATAACGGCATTAAGCTGCGCAAGGCTCTGAGCTTTCAGGATATAAAAACCATCGTTTTTGTAACTATTCTCACCGGTAAACGCGTTCGCCATCAAATGGCGCAAATTACGGAAATTTAGCTATCTACCATCAGCTTCGTTTACACTTAGGGGCAAAGGGTATGAATAGTAACAGGAGGAAATATTGCCCAGGTAATGCCGAAGAAGCCCTGAGTACCCGAATCCACAAAACGGTAGTTATAATTATCATGCCCTCCAATAAAACTTCCGAAAAAGCCTAATTGAGGCGTACCTTTAAAAGGGTATAACGAGGCTGTCAATTCGAGCCGTAAATCTTCCACCGATGGGTGCGCACCATGAATAGCCTCGAGGTTTCCTGCAAGGCTATAACGCATGTTACCATTTTTGATGACCCTGATATATTGATATCCTACCTGGGTGCGCCACCTCCCATATATTTTAATATCATTGGGGGTATATCCACCAATATCGGCAATGCCAAATAAATAATTGTGGTATAAAACCGCGCCGGCTTTTAACACGTGAGTTTCCTTGGGTGCGCAATTATCGTCGAGCTTAGTATTTATCCTGTAATTAACAATCAATTCGGTTAAGTCTGTAGAAAAATTGCCGCTTCGCCTGTTCAGAATTTCGGAGAGGTTTGTAGTAGGCGTTATGGTGTTGTATATAGCTTCACTTTCCTGAGAGCCATCCGGATATTGTGTTGTAAAAGCCCCCCCATCCTGGCCGTTAGAGTAATGGCCGCTTTCGAGGGAGATTGCCAGCAAGTTGTTTTTGCTTATCCTAAAAAGGCGTTGAGTACCCAATAAAATGCGATAAGAAGGCGTCCTTACCGGCAGCGAATTGTCGGTATACATTCGTAGTTGAGGGCGGAATGACACATACCAGGCCTGCATACCTTTCTTTTCATCTCTTATTAGCTTGCGGTAAATATTGTTATAAAAACTAAATCTCATGGTTGGGTTCGCCTCAAACAGTATTTTTTCGGATTTAACCATACTGGTTTTATAACCCAGGTTTGGCTCATCGCCTATGGGGTAGAAATTGAAATACTGCGAAGAACTCTCTTGTGCCTGGCAGAAGCGCACTGCAAAACACAATACAATAGTTAGGTATCTTCTCATGTGAGTAAATTAAGTATACCCGCTATATTGTTTGTAGTCCCGGCATCTACACCGTTGGCTCTTAAGGCAGAACCATCGATATTAAAAATAAATAAAAAGGTGTAAATATAACCCGTAGCTTTCAGCGCATTAATAAGTGCGCTTGTTTGTGCCTTATCGTGAGTCTTGATGAAAAACGTGCTTTCCAACAATATGAATTGCATACTATTTTGCGAAAGCAGTTGTTTACATATATCCAACGAGTCGTTGCTCGGGTTGTACAATGTGAGGATGTTGGCAAACGGCATATTTGTGATGTTAAGGTTAGCTACTTTTTACTTTAGCATTTTCAACTAAAGTACGCCGCCGACACCTAAACAAAAAAGCGTAAAAACACCCTGATTTACAAGGTATTTTTACGCTCCAAAAATCATTTGGCCGTAACTTTATTTCTGCATTACCATTACGCCGTTCATTAAAACGGTGGTGCCTTTTTCGGCTACAATGTTGTATACCTGTTGTACACCGCCGGCTTGTTCGCTTTTTTGCAGAACGGTGTAGGCTTCGTATTTGCCGGTTTTATCGTTAAGGCAAAGCACCTGTTGGCCAAGGGCTATCTCTCCTATTTTAAAATTGCCTTGTTTGGTTTGCATAGGGTGGTTAGGCGTAGCCTGCAGCACTTTGGCGCGCAGGTTAACATTGGTACCGTTAGCAGTGATGCTTTCGCGGGCATCAACCAATACCAGTTTGGTAAGCGCGTAGTTTTTGGCCGCATGCACGGTAAGCTCTTTTACTTTGGTGGCCGATGCTTTGCGGGTTAGCGGATCAATAGTGATCACTTCATCGCCGCTTTTAACGTCCTTCAGCAGTTTTTTGCCGCCATTGGCCATAGTAACCATTTCATCGCCCGGGAAGCAAATATCGTTACCATAAGTAGCCGATTCTTCCTTCATATCCTTACCGTTGTTCAGCACCTTGTATTGCTGGAAGCTAAGCTCTTTTGATAACACGTAAGATAGTTTCAGGATAAAGTTCTTCTCCACTTTGTTGATATCGTCAATATCCTGGAAGTATTGTGCCCATACTTTGGCGTCGGCAGTAAAATCGGGCACCAGGGCCTGGTAGCGTTTGCCGGTTTCGCTGGTGTAGAAAACCATGGTGCCAATTTCCTGCATGCCTTCTTTGGCGATGAACTTATACAGGTCGATACGTTTTTTAAGGTTATCGCTACCGGTAATGAAGTAGGGCTTGCGGCTTTCGTACCTATCGAGCACGTAGGCGTTATCGAACTTTACATACGTATCCTGATCGAGGTTGGCAATGGTATAGGTTTTTGCTTTGGTGTATTCGGCCAGGGTAAGCGGGCGCGGGTTAGCCGTTTTCTCTTGCGAGAAGCCGGTTGAAGTAATGAGGGCGATTGATAGGGTAAAAAATAATTTACGCATTGGGAGTTCTAAATTGCTGTGCGTTCCGGCGTGGTGGCTATTTAACCACAGAGGACACGGAGTTTTACACAGAGGTTCACAGAGTTTTTTTAGATCGTCATGCCGAATTTATTTCGGCACCCCACACGGCAGGCTCGGCTTTATGTATAGCGGCTCAGCAATGTGGGATGCATGATGGGGTGCTGAAACAAGTTCAGCATGACGTTTTTATTTATTTTTTTGTTTTAACCTTTGTTGGCGTTTAGCCGTTGTTGGTGTTTTCACCAACAACCAACAACTAAGATATTTCTTTAAATGCTGCGGCGAAGGCTTCCATTTCGTCCATGCGGCCTATGCTGATGCGGCACCAATCCTGGCCGTTCAGTTTCCAGTTACGCAGGGCAACGCCACGTTTCGACATTTCGCCTACGAATTTCATACCATCCATCTTCAGCGGGAACATTACAAAATTTGCCGACGATGGGATATAGGTATACCCCTCTTTTTTGAGCGTGGCGTATAAAAATTCTTTAGATGCATTGGTTTTCTTCAAAGCATCTTCGAGGTAAGGCGTTTCGCGGTACGATGCCATAGCAGCCGCCAGCGTGGTTGACGATAGCGCCGCCCAGCTTGGCGTATACATGCTTAATGTATTGATGGTTGCAGGCTGGCCAACAATGTAACCAAAACGCAAACCGGCAAAACCGTAAAGTTTAGAAAACGTACGGGCAATCACTACGTTTTGGCCGGCCTTTACGCAATCCATCATGCTGGAGGCTTTAGGATCGGGTAGGTAATCGATGTAAGCCTCATCAATAAATACCAGCGTTTTTTTAGATACACGCTCGCAAAAGCCTTTTAGTTTCTCAGTATCTACAATGGTTGCTGTAGGGTTGTTGGGGTTGCAAATGTAAACCAGGCCGGTGTTGTCATCAACCTTTGCCTCCATAGCATCAAGGTCTATCTTATATTCAGAAGTCAGAGGCACCTTCACCCATTTGCCTTCAAAGTGCTCTGCCTGTGTAGGCAGGTCGTCGTACGATGGGTCGGCAGTGATGATGTTTTTGCCGCCCTTGCTGTAATGCATAGCAGTTGCCAGCAATAAGGGCGACGAACCCGACGACATCAGGATGTTGTTCCCTTTAACGCCTTCATAAGCGGCAATTTTACCTTTCATGGTAAACATCTGGTTGAAGGCATACTGATAGCCGGTATCCAGCGAATCGGCGATGGCCTTTTTAGCCGCTGCCGATGGGCCGAAAGGGTTTTCGTTGGCCATCAGGCGTGCTTTCATTTCGGCTGGGGCCTGCATTACTGCCGCCTCATCGGCCAGCATGGTGTTGGCGTTGCGTATTTTGCGCACAACGGGCATTGCTGCCAGTTTGCTAACTGTGCTGCTTAAAAAAGCCACGCCGCCCGCCATCAGCGCGCTGCTTTTGAGCCAGTTTCTGCGGTTTAGAGAGTTTGACATATCGTTTAATTTTAGTTTTTTCTTATTGTTTTGTTGCGGGGTAGCTTACCCGTTGCTCGGTAACGCGGGCGTGTATTTGCGCCACCACGCTCCTTGCCGATTCAAATGCCCCGGCCATCCAGGCGTTGAGGTATGTTAAATGCTCGCCGGCAAAGTATACATGCTTATCGGGCTTCAACAGTGCCGGGTATTGCGTTTTGCGGGTTTCGCTACTGTAAAGGGCCCATCCGCCTAAATTGTATTTGGTTTTATGCCAGCTTACCGAGAACGAGCGCTCAAAGTCTTTATCGTATTGCGGGTGTATCAGCCTGCCTTTTTCGAGCGCAAGTTTCTCACGCTCGGCATAGTTTAGTTCGCCTGTGCGTTGTGCTTTTTCGTTGAAATTGTAATATCCTATTAAGATACCCTTTTTGCTTAAATAATCATAACTCGGGTAAAATATCTGCGTTAATTCATTATTAGTGTGGGTGATACCTCCATAAATATGGTCATCCTCCTCCCAAAAACGGCGCTTGAACTGCAGGCCTATTTTACCGGTTTGTATATAGCCAATGTAATCAATAGCGCGGCTCACATCGCCCGAAAAATTATTATTGATATTGCTGAGCACAGGCAGCGGCAGGGTGCATATGCATAGGTCGCCCTGCAAAACGTGCTCGCCTGTAGCATCTTTATAAGTAACCTTTACGCCCTCGGCCAGGTTGGTGATATTGGTAACCTCGGCACCTAACTTAAGCGACGGCGCTACCTGCTTTTGCAGCGCTTTGGCTATCATATCCATACCGCCCACGGCCTGGAACATGGTCATCTGCAACTCGTAGGTATATTCGGCCACGTTATAAAAATCGGGATCCAGCAAACCCGATTGGATAATATCCGCCAGTTTATTGGCCTCTGAAATTTTGCCGGGTTTGTTGCCTGCACCGGGGGATTCTGAATACCCACGGCGGGCAGATGCTTTATAAAGTTTGTCGATATCTAAACCACCTTCAGCAGCAAGGTATTCCAATACTTTCTGTGTATCTTCTTTGCTGAGCGAGCTATCCAGTGCGCCATGGTCGATGCTTTTGCTCAATAGCTCGGCCATGTAGCCGCGCATGTCGTTGTGTACTTCGCGGGCGCGTATTTTTTTGTTGGAGAGCGGGCCTTTGCCTTCGGCGAAGTAGTATGAGCCTTCGTTTACGTTATTGTAAACCTGTATGGGTACGCCAAGTTCTTTGCAGTAGTGGAGGGTAAGTTCGTGGTGGTGGGGTATGCGCGATGGGCCTGCGTTAAAGTACAGCCCTTCGTCGAATTTTGCGGTGGTGGTTGGCATCCCGGTTTCGGTATTGGTGCTGCCGTTGCGCACGCTCCAGCATCGCCCCCCTGCCCTTTCGCGGGCTTCTAATATGGTGGTTTTATAACCAAGCTTATTTAACTCATAGGCTGATGACAGCCCTGCAAGGCCACCGCCCAATATAATAATGTGTTTGCCATTTCCGCTGCCGGTAAGGTTAAAGGCATGCGCGGGTGCAGGTTTCAGCAGGCCCAATGCCATCATGGCGGGGTATGTACCACCGGCCAGCATAGCGCCCTTACTTAAAAAGCTTCTACGAGTTAAATTTTCCAAAATGTAAGATCAGTAAAGGTGTTCATCCCACAGTGTCCTCTTTGAGAGACCCTGCGGAAACATAATAGAAAGCCCGAAAAGCAAAACGGGCATTCACACCCTAAACTTAACTATTTTTTAAAATAAGGGCAATAAAATTATCAACAATGTTACTAAAGGGAGGATAATTTAGGAGAAAGGCAGGAATAGGGATACCATGCACAATTAAAAACGTCATGCCGAATTTATTTCGGCACCCCACACGGCAGGTAGCATTCATGCAAAGCGGCTCAGCAATGTGGGATGCATGATGGGGTGCTGAAACAGGTTCAGCATGACGTGAATGGCGATTTTATTGGCGTTTATACCAACACCAATTGCCCAAAGTGATAAGCAATATGATTAGTGCGGCTTAGCAATACGCTTAGGCGGTTGCGAGTTGGGTCGTTAGCAAAGTCTTCATCCGTCATGGCGTTGTGGCGTTTAAACCAATCTTCGGCAGGCAAGGCATTGAATAACTCGGTGAGGCGGGTGTGTACTTCGGCCCAGTATTGTTTTAATTGGGCAATAGTATATTCATCTACAGCAGGCCCATCAGGCGAGCGCAGGAATACCGGGGCAAGTTCGGGATATTTGGCTTCGCCAAGGCCTAAGGTTTCGCTCAACAGCCCGTGGTAGCTGGTTAAATGGCCATACAGGTATACGATGCGGTTTTTGCCGGGCGCAACCTGTTGCTGAAAATCAGCCTCGGTTAAAGCATCAAAATATTTTTCGGCGCGGGCTACCTGGGTGTTCCAGCCTTGCAGCGCCATCTTTACAAATAGTTGCGGTTCCATGGAGTTTTTTTGCTGTGAAGATGCACCAAGTTTATCACTATAAGCAAGGCCGGTTCTTAAATTTACCCATGGTTGACGGAAAACGCCCTGTGCTTATTTCACCTCGAATGTAAACGTCTTTGAAGCGGCATCTCCGTTTGCTGCCATGCCCTGCACAATACCAAAATACTTACCGGGCACATCAGATGTATAAAATGCAACCTTATTAGCGGTTAAAGAGCCGGTTTTAATATCCGGCGACCAAAACAACAGGTTACGAAAGTCGGGTATTCGGCTTTTAGCTTGCTCCTCGGTTTCATACACCGGCGAATAAAACTCGCGCTGTACCTGCGCGCCTTCGTAATCTATTACAGTAGCATGCGCATCAGTTTCGGTACCGCCCAGGTCGCCCTTGTAAGTGGTGTAGTTCATGATACCTTCATAAACCGAAGGTCCCCAGAAATAGCGATTGCGCACTACCTGCAGCCTTTGCACTTTAAGCGGGTCTACAGCAAAAACTTTTTCGGTTTTAAAAACAGGTACACCATCCACCATAATCAACGGATCGGGCGATAGTAGACCGTTCTCGTCTATTAAGGTAATATGCGGCCTGCCTCGCAATCTTGATACCGTTGCCTCGCTTATATATTCGCGCACCACCTCTTCCATGGTTACAAAGCGGGTGTAGTCATCCAGTTTATAGGTCTTAAACGGCGCGCCGAAAAAGGCGGCGCTATCTACCTTAGGTTCAAAATAACGTTTGAGCTTATTAGCGGCATAAATAGTTTGCACCTGCGCGCCAAGGCTTTGCTGTTGTAATGCAGCTTGCGTATACGGCAGTAGCTCCAAGGTAGGGAGCCGCGTTTTGGCAAACTGCTCCGAAAAAGGATTCAGCACTTCTATACGGTGCGTGGTGTCGCGCTCAGTATTGGTTTGCACCACAACCTCGCCTGCCCCATAAAACTCTTTGGTGTTAAATAAAAGCGTTCCGTTAGCGTCGCTTTTGGCTGCATACATTTGTACCCTTTTACCGGGTATAGCCAGGTAAGCAATTACATCCTTAGCTGCGTTTTTTGCCGAATCGGTTACCCGGGCGGTAATCATATGCCCGTTAAATTCGGGCAGGTATTTAAAGCTATTGTTGCCGGCGTTCAGTATATTGTTCCATTTAAAACGCCTCCAGCCCTGGGTAAGCAGTAAATTATCGGTAGCCTCCTCATCGGCGCCACTAAGGTAATACCCCGGCGATTCGATAGCACCTTTCAACTCCGACCCTAACCACAAATAAGCAGCAATATTATCCGTATCTGCAGCCTGCAAAGAATCTAAACGATAAACAGCCATAGACAGGCTCGACCCAATCATTTTATCAGTCGCATTTTTTGCCGCGATGGTTACTGATACCTTTTTGCGCGAAGCATACTGCGGTGCATCGGCAACGGCATCAACAAAAAGGGCTTGCTTTGGGCGTTTAAAATAAAGCCTTTCGCATACCGGCTGCCCGGCATCGTTAAACACTGTAAGGCTCGATACGCCTTCGCCCAGTTTATCTTTACCTACAATAAAGGTGGCAATCCCTCCTGCTGGTGCGGCATTTAAGCTTAATTTTGCCAGGCCCCTGGTTTGCGCCAAAAGCAATAACTGCCCGCCAGCAACGCTGCTATTAACCTTAACATTGAGGTTGCCATTACCGGCATCGGTTACCTGCATGGTATACCCCTCGCTTTTTGCGGCCGGGAGGTTAACAAGTAATGGCTTTTGGTTACCAACTCGTATTACTGCTCTGTAGCTGTTATTGGCCACTGGTGTAAAAGCAAAATGGCCCATGCCAAATTTAAGCGGCTGAAAACGGGCAACAGTATCATTGGACTGGTTTATAATTGCACCCTTAAAGGCTATGCCGAGCCCATTACGCCCAACAGCCTTAAAAGCTACATTGGCAGGCAAGCCATTCACCAAATCTCCGCCTTCGGGAAAAAACTGAACGTCGTAATCCGGTCCGGTGGTTTTTGCTGCTACATCAGGTGTCCTTAAAGTATTTATAATGGTTATTTTCTTCTCAAAGTACCCCTCCGGTTCAAAATTCTTCATCCAGTTGGTGTAGGCCCGCAGTTTATAATTACCGTTTACCAATGCCGGCGGTACCATCAACGATCCGCTGCCAATCCCGTTATACATGGCTATTTTAGCCTGCATTACGCTGGCATTGGCATTATCCAGTATCTCTACATATACTATCTTGCTCAGGTTAAGCGGCTTGTTGTAGGTGCCATCTACACAATATATTTTAAACCAAACTATCTCGCCTGTTACGTATACGCTTTTATCAACATGTACATATATTTTCTCCTGCAAGGCGGCTTTGCTGTATTTATCAAAAGCCAGCTTAGCAGGGGCTTCCTGGGCAAAGCCTTTGGTAATTAAAGCCAGCAAGCCCAGGCAGGCTGGTAAAGCCTTTTTTAATATGTTCAATTTTATTTTACCCTTCATTGTTATAGCAATGGTTGTGATATAGTTTTAGTACGCTTTACCTATTTATCTTTCCAGAAAGCCGGGCGTCGGCGGTATCCGCGCAGGGTACAGTCGGCGCACTCGGGGCTGGTTCGGCCGTAGCCTACGGGTTTCAGGCTGCCGTTTGCAATAATCTCGAAGGTTGGCAGATAGCTCCCCATAATTAAAAAGGTATTAACATCGTTCGAACCTGTCTTGGGGTTCTTGAAAAGTGTAGAGTCTTCGCGGCAATCGTAAGGGTATTGCGGCACCCAATTTTGGTTAATATCTTCCCTATCAATAAACACCCGCTTAGATGCCATGGTGCTGACGCTTATAAAGCCTATCACCGGTTCGCTGGCATCGCTTACATTATGTATGTTGCCGCTTATTTGCGATGGCTGGGCATCAAATATGCTGCCCAGGTTTTCGGTATTCTTTCTCAGGTTCTCCCAAAAATCAAATGCCTCTTTGGTAAGCGCGTATTGCCTCAGCATCATGCTGTAACGCACGCTTATCTTTTCAGAAGTGCGCGAAATATTGGTTATTGGCGCGTTGCTTACCACATCGGCAGTGAGCTTTGTTGTGGTGGCTAATGATACCACACTTGATGTATGGTTGGCAAAGCATAAGTAAATTTGTTCGGCCGGTGGGCGGGGCACTACCTCGCCATTTTCAACTTTAAAATTCGAGGCGTATTTGCTGTGGAACATCCACGTTTCATCATAATCCCAACGGTAGTAGCGGGTTTTGTTAGATGGATCGTGCGCACTGGCATAAATTATTATCCCATCGGGTTTAACAGCAAAAGTTACTGTATCAATTGGCGGGGTTACTTTTGCTTCCGCTTCATCTGATACATACTCTTTGCCATTGGCAAGCCTGATACGCAAATGGTATTTTTGGCTAACATCAACATTAAGCGGCAAGCCCGAATATACACCCGGGCTTATCTCCGTTAAGGGCCGGCCGATGCCATTGCCCTCTACCGTTACAGTGGCGCCGCGTTCGGCTGTAACCTTGGCCGAATCTGCCAGCTGAACCGTACGGCTAAGTTTTATAAAGGTAGAATCGGCACCGGGGTTTATAAAACCCTCTACCACCAAAAAGTTATTAACCGATTCTTTCACCACCGGCGAGTATGGCTTTTTGCAACTGGCGGCAATAAGCAATGCCAGCAAAAAAGTACCGTATTTAATATTCTTCAACATATATATGTTGCCCGCGCTACGGGCTTTTTTATCTGTTTAAAACCTTATATTGTAATTAACAAAGGGTATTGGTTTAGCAAATATGGATAACTTGTACCCGGTAACTACCCCGCTCTGCTGCGTAAAGTAAGCCGAGTATGGGTTTTGCCTGCCCGTGAGGTTGTAAATACCAAACGTAAATGAGTTATGCGTGAGCTGGTGCACTTTGTGGTTGCCATCTATATTTACCGAAAAATCGCTGCGGAAATAATCGGGGATGCGGTAAGCATTCCTGTCCGAATAATACACCCGCTCCGATCCTGCATAGTAGTATTTACCGGTTGGCAGCGTAATTGGGCGGCCGGTGCTGTAGGTAACATTTAACGATATGCTAAAGCGGTGCGTAAAGCGGTAGTTGCCTACAAAATTAAAGCTGTGCGGCTTATCGTAATTAGCGGGGTAATAATCGCCGTTATTTATGGGTTGGCCTAGCGTTGGGTCGTCCTGCTTTAAAAATGTGCGTGAATAGGCATAGCTTATCCAGCCGTTGGCGGCACCTGTATTTTTACGTACCATCAGTTCAACGCCGTAGGCTTTGCCACGGGTGTTTATTACATCCGTTTCTATATGGTGGTTTAGTACCAGCGTAGCCCCGCTACGGTAGTCAAGGTAATCTTTCAGGCGTTTGTAGTATACCTCTACCGATGTTTCGATTGTGTTATTCTTCAGGTTTTTGTAGATACCGAGCGATACCTGGTCGCCGTATTGCGGTTTAATATTAGAGTTACTTAGCTGGTATACATCTGTTGGCGCAATTGCAGTTGTGTTTGATAGCAGGTGTATATATTGCCTAAGGGTGTTATAGCCGCCTTTAATAGACAGATCGTCGCCTAAGTTGTAGCGGGCAGATAGCCTTATTTCGGGGCCGCCATAGGTTTTAATGAGTTTACCGCTGCTATAAGTGGTACTATCAATTAAGGTGGATGTACTGCGCGGAAGGCCAGGCGTATAGTTGTTAACCGTTTGCGGTCCTAAAAAATTATACAACGAATAACGCAAGCCAAAACTTACCGAAAGGTCGTCGTTTAGATCATACTTATCACCCAGGTAAAGAGCACTCTCTAAAGCCTGCTGCGCCGGAACAACATCGGGCGCAATTAAAGACTTATCGCTATTAGGGCCGAAAGTACCGGGATGTAGCTTGTAATAAATACTGTTTAAGCCAAAAGTAATGGTGTTGCGCGTATTAAGGTAATAAGTAAAATCCGATTTGAAATTGCTTTGGTTAACATCAAACTTAAGCTTGTAGGCGTTTACCGGGTTATCAAAACTGGCAATATCGTATTGGTACCTGTCGCTGCCCACTAAAAATAATCCGAACAGCTTGTTGTTGAAGTTATGCTTCCATTTGATGTTGATGTTGCGGTTGGCATAGCTATAGGCGGTATCGCTGTTGAGTTTAAATTTATCGCGGCTGAGGTAACTGCTTATATAAATGTTGTTTTTATCGTCAATCTGGTGGCTAATGTCGAGGTTAAAATCATAGAATGATGCCTGGCTGTTTTTATAAGCATCGGGCAGGAGTTGTAGCAACCAATCTGAATAAGTGGCCCTGCCGCCGAAGATGAAAGAAGTTTTATCTTTAATAATAGGCCCCTCAATATTAAACCTGCTGGTTATTAAACCTATGCCTGCGCTGCCAGTAAACTTCTTTTTATTCCCTTCCCTATCGGTAACATCTAATATAGATGATAGCCTGCCGCCGAATTTCTCGGGGATGCTGCTTTTATAAAGCTCAACACCTTTAACAATATCGGGATTGAAGGCCGAGAAGAAACCAAAAAAGTGCGAAGGATTGTAAACTGTAGCATCATTCAGTAATATCAGGTTCTGATCGGCAGAGCCACCGCGTACATTAAAGCCTGTTGAGGCCTCGCCCACGCTTTGTACCCCAGGTAGCGTGAGCACTACCCTTAGTATATCCGCCTCGCCAAAAACGGTGGGCACTTGTTTTATGCTTTTTATATCTAAACGGGTTACGCCCAACTCTACCGATTTTACATTGACCACCTTATCGGCTGATATCTTAACTTCTTTAAGGCTGGTTACCTGCTCGGTCATTTCGATGATAATTTTACCATCGCTGTAAAGGATGATCTGTCGGCGGGTATCGCGCATGCCCACGCCGCGGATGCTCAGCAAATGCCGCCCCTTTGGCAGGCTGATGGTAAAATACCCAAACTGGTCTGTTGCTACACCGGTTTTTTGCTCCGCTATGTAGATGCTGGCACCGGTAACCGCTTCGCCCGATTTGATATCTCGGATGTAGCCCGATAGCGTTGCCCTGCCCGCAGTTACGGTGTTGGTTTTAGCACCAATTTCGTACAGCTTATTTTCGGTAGTAGCCTCGGGGATAACCTTATCCTCATTCGCGGCAAAAGCCGTTGCCGGGTTTACGGTAACAGCCGGTGCGTTTTCGGTTGGTTTTACACCAAAAAAGCCGGGTGCCAAAGTGGTTTGCAATACCTTTGCACGGGTTAAAAATACCTGTTGGCCACTAATGGCGTAATGAAAATTAGTGCCGTTGAAGGCCATATCTAATATAGCCGGAACGGTTTTATCAGACGCCTGCAAGCTTACTTTAAGGCTATCGAACTGTGCCGCATCGTAATAGAAATGGTAGCTGCTCTTGCTCTCAATATCCGCAACAACGGTTTGTATAGTTGCCTGCTGAAAATTTACGCTTATGGTAGTACCGGCAGTTTGTTGCGCCCTGGCAAGTTGCGTAAGGAATAAACAAAAGATGCCAAACAGGTAGAGTTTATTCATACTAATTGGTTATTTGATCGTAATACGCTATTACTTTCACTACCGACTGCTCTTTCTCCTCACTAAAATTTAAGCGATTATCTTTAATAAACTTTTTTAACTCCGCTTTTTTATCTGCCAAAATATCTATCAAGGCATTTTTGCTGCCGAAACCTTTGTATAGCCCGTTTACTTTGAGGTACATTTTATCCGACTCATCGGCAAAATATTTTTCGAGGCTGGCGGTGTTGCTGGTTTCTAAGGTTTTTCTGCGGGATATAATAAACTCGGTTTTGCCGGCGTACATGCGGTCGTAAAAACCGGCGGCCAGGTTTTGCCCGTTGGTTTGGTTTAACTCATCCATCCTGAAAAAATGGTGCCCGTATATATCAAAGGCTTGTACCCTATCGCTTATCAGCTCAATACTGGCGGCCTTGCTGGGCAACTGCATCACTACCGATCCCTTATACAAATCGTACATCATTTGCAGGTTGCTGTACTTAAAGCCATCGTACTCTACATCGCCATTGGTAAAGCCCGGGGTATCGGTAAAGTAAGGTATGCCCTTAATCATTTTGGGATAAAAGCTATACTCGGGGCCATTGTACAGCCTCGACTGGTCGCCAATGGAGGTGTAGTAGTTAGCAACAATATTATCTACCTGGCTTTGCCTTGCGGAGGACTCCGAATCGGCATTTTGGGCAAAACTGCGCGCACAAAAAAACATAGCAGCAACGCTGCCTATGGCGCAGTTAACTAAAACTCTTCTCATTTAAAATTGGTCAATTGGAATTTTGAAATTACATAGTTTTAGTTAAATACCAAGCGATTACCTAAAAAAATAGTTAAAATGTTTAAGTGTAACGCATTTATTACGTATTACAACAAATCCATTAAATAAAAAAAGGCAAACAATTGGCAATTAAACAACGGGCATTGGGGGAATTGAGCCGCTGCTAAAACTGAAAGCAATATGTAAAAAAAGAATGATGAGGCAAAATTATCGATGAATACCGTGCAGCTTTCCCGATAATATTTAACCATAGCCCGGCATTATTGGCGCATCGGGATTAAGCCAACGCGTTGCCTGTTTTTAATGCTGAAGATGGGGCAAAATCAGGTGGTATTTTCTTCGCCTGTAAAATGAGATCAGCAAATCCTATCGCTGCAGTATCGCGTTTCTATTACTTTTTGTTGGCGCTTACTAAAAGCGGCTGCTTGCCGGCAATAAGCGACTGATCGTAAAAAGCGACAATTTTAACAACCGCCTGCTCTTTATCAGCATCGAAATTAATTGCGTTATCTTTAATATAGGTCGAAAGCTCCTGTTTCCTGTTGCTCAAAAGGCTCAGTAGCGACTTTTGGCTATCGAAGCTTTTGTAAGCGCCATCTATTTTAACATACATACTTGCAGCTTCGGCAGAAAAGGTGCCTGCCTGCATGGCTTTTTCGCGATGAACGATAAACTCGGTTTTGCCACTGTACATCACATCATAAAAACCGGCAGGAATAGCAGAACCGGCTTCTTGAGAAAAAGCCTCTACACGTACAAAGTGGTGCCCGGCAATGTCAAAGCTTTGCACTCTATCGCTCACCAGCTCTACCATAGAAGCTTTGTTGGGCAATTGCATTACTACCGAACCACGGTTCATATCGTACATCAACTGCATGTTTTTATAGCTAAAACCATCGTACTCCACGTTGCCGGTGCTAAACTCTGCCGCATCGGCAAAGTAGGCATTGCCTTTTATGGTTTTATCGTAAGCGTCGTACTTGGGGGAGTTAAACAGGCGCGATTGGTCGCCGTTGCTGTTGTAGCCCATTACCATATTGTCAATAGCCGACTCTTTTGAAGTCAACGCGGCCTCGATATTTTGCGCGAAACTATTGGTATTAATCAACAGGACTGCAACGCAGCCCATTGCGTAATTGGCGATTCTTCTCATGAAAATTGGTATAATTGGAATTATGAAGATACAAACTTCAGTTTATAAACCAACAATTACCGTGCAAAAAACTTTCGTTTTTTTTAATTTCAGATCATAACCATGGGTGGGGCCTTGAATGCAGGTTGGGCAGAAAAGCGCCGTTAAATAAACATAAACAATTAGTTAACAAACAAATAAGACATAACTACCCATTAAAAGAGATGGAGAAAACCGTATTATTTTTTTGTATCGTTTTTAAAGAAAACTCGTACCCGTGGTTCAGCATTATCTCGCGTACCAGGGTTAAACCTATCCCCTGCCCGTCTTTTTTTGTACTAAAGAAAGGAGAAAACAGCTGGGCGCTCTCCTCTTCGCTAATGCCTTTTCCGGTATCGGTTATGGTAAGCAGATGCTTTTTAATGTCGACATTAAAGGTAACAACACCCTCTCCCTCAATAGCCTCGATAGCGTTTTTCACGATATTGATGAGCGCCTGCTCCAGTTGCTGCACATCGGCGTTGATGATGTATGGGTTGGGCGACGCATTAAATATTAGCTGCACCTGTTTGCCCTGCGCTTTTAGCTGCATTAGTTCTATCACGGCTTTTAGCAGCAGGTTAAGGTCGGTAGGCTTTTTATTTGCGGGTGGCAGCTTCACCAAATCGGCAAAGTTGCGCATGAAGTGGTTGAGGTTTTGATTACGGTCGAATGCTACCTGCAGGGCATTATTCAGGGCGTTGTCGGGTTGGTTTTCCCACAGGCTATGGGTGCGGAGGGTCGATTGCAATATGGAGTTGACCGGGCCAATGGTATTGTTCACCTCGTGCGCCATCATGCGTATCACTTTTCCGTAGGCATTCTTTTCGGCGGCCAGTATCTCAGCTGTAAGTTCTTCTATCATTAAAAAGCCACGCTGAAAACCACGATCTATAAAGTTTGACCGCTGCAGTTTGTAGGTATTAATGCCATCGGGTTTTAGGGTAATAGATTCGCCCGCTTTTAACGAGGCCGCATGTTGCAATAAGGGGCTTGGTACCTGCCCTATTTCCTGTCCCACCATTTCTTTTTCCGATAACGCCAACACTTCCACCGCCTTAGGGTTGAGCTGCTTGATGCGGTTATCGTGGTCGAGTATCACTATCCCCGTTGGCGAGGTATGTATCAGCTTCTCTAAAAAGAAGTGCTGTTCTTCCTGCCGGGTGCGTTCGTCTCTCAGGGCGTCTATCATGTGGTTATAAACGTTTATCAATTGGTCAACTTCGTGCTTGCCCGTGGGGAGGAACTTCACGCTAAAATCCTGGTCTTTAATAGCCTCGATGCCTTGCAACAGCATTTTTATGGGGCGGATGAGTTGCTGGTATAATTGTATAGCAATAACTACCGAAATGAGCACCACCACCTCGGATGCGATGAACCATATCCTGTCCTGATCGAAAATATAGAAGCTTAAGGCCAGCGCAAGCGCGTGCAGTATTACTACAAAAAGGATGTACTTAGTCCTCAGCTTCATCGTAAGGAATCTCAAATTTTTCGAGCCTGCGGTACAGGGCGCTGCGCGTGAGGCCCAATGCCGGGGCCGCTTTGCTCACCTTGTTTTTGTGGAAGGCCATGGCGCGTTTGATCATTTCTATCTCCATCTCCTCCAACGTTACAGTACCCACGCCGGGCCATTTAGTATCGCCTGCTTTTTGCGGCGATAGCTCCAGTTGCGAACGGAAATCGTCTATCTCCAACACATTCTTTTTGCTGACGAGTATAGATCGCTCCACCAAATTCTTCAACTGGCGTATGTTACCCGGCAACGGCAATTGCTGCAACCACTTCATGGCGCTTTTACTAACCGATAACTCGGGCCGGTTGTATATCTGCTTCAGGTTGTTCATAAAAAACTCCACCAGCAGCGGTATATCCGTAGGGCGCTCGCGCAGGGCAGGCAGCGTAACGGTGATGAGATTGATGCGGTACAGAAGATCCTCCCTGAAAGTACCGTTATTTGCCATACTCGAAAGGTTTTTATTGGTGGCGCAAACCACACGTACATCTACAGTTTTAGTGCGGCTGCTGCCAAGCACCTCGTAAGTACGATCTTGCAATACGCGCAATAACTTTACCTGACTGCCGGCATCAAGGTCGCCTATCTCATCTAAAAAAATGGTGCCTTTGTTGGCCAATTCAAAACGCCCCGCCCTGTCGAAACGTGCATCGGTAAAAGCACCGCGTATATGGCCGAACATTTCACTCTCGAATAAGGAGGTGGATATCCCGCCCAAATTCACCTTAATGAACGGCTTGTTGCGGCGCAGGCTATTCTGGTGCACGGCTTCGGCTATCAGCTCTTTACCCGTGCCGCTTTCGCCCATAATGAGGATGGAGGCATCGGTGCCTGCCACCCTCCCTATGGTTTCCAGTATATGCAGCATCTGCGGGTCTTCGCCTATAATGTGCTTAAAATTGTACTCTTTGTCCAGTTGCTTGCGGGTGCGGTTAACGGCCTTTTCTTCGCGCAGATCCAGCAAGGTTTTTACCGACTGCAGCAAATGCCCGTTATCCCAGGGTTTGTTAATGAAATCGTTGGCACCCAGTTTCATGCCCTGCACGGCCAAAGCTATGCTTCCCCATCCGGTAATCAGGATGATAGGTATACCCGCATTCAGCTTTTTAATGTCGCCCAGCAGTGCCATCCCCTCCTCGCCTGTGGTACTGATGGAGAAATTCAGATCCAGGATGATGAGTTCGGGCGCATCATCCCGAATGATACGCAGGGCTTCTTCGGGCGCATCGGCACCGCTTACGGCATACCCTTCGCTCCTGAGCAATAGCTGGAGCGAGGTACGCACCGCCACATCATCATCAATAACCAGTATCATACGCCAAAGCTAAATTATTATTCTTCATGTAAAGCAACCGCCGGGTAAATTGCCGCCGCCTGTTTGCCGGGGTAAAGCGAGCAAATAAGCACCAGCGTATAAATAAATATCGCCGCAAAAAGCAGGGCCAGCAGGTAAACACTTGCAGGCAAGTCGAATACGTTAAGCAAGGGAAACTGCACGGCGAATACGGCACCTAATACCAGCGATAAGGTGGCCAGTATCAAAGCTTCATAAACCAATTGTGCCGATACCGCATTACCCGGCGCACCAATGGCTCGGCGCAAACCTATCTCGCCTTTGCGTTTGTTAATGTTATACCAAAGCACACCGAAAATGCCCAAGGCCACGTTAATGATTAGAAACGCTGCCACTATCGACAAAATGATAAGCGGCACCAGCGTGAACTTGTTGTAGGCGGTAAGTTTGTTATCCAAATGCTCTATCTCGATGTTAGAGTTTTTGAAGGTGTTCGACATCAGTTTGTACAATTTCCCCTCGAAGTTCGCATCGGCCTCGGGCGCAACTTTCACCAATATTTTGCCCATCCATTTGTAAGCAGCGGTATCGTGCGCATTAAACAGCCCGGGGGCGGCCTTTTGGTAATCGCCATCGTTTTTTATGTCGGCTATTATGCCTATTACCTTGCGTTTGTTTTTGTCGTCGTCGCTGCCCAGCAATTTGCCAAGGGCCTCACCTTTACCAAAAACTTTTTCTTTCAGCGTTTCGTTGATCACTACCACATTGGCTTTTGATACCATATCGGCTTTGTTATACCATCTCCCCGAAACCATTTTGGCACCCATCACTTTCAGGTAATTTTCGTCCATAAAAAAGTTATTTACGTTGCTTATCTCCCTGCCCTTAATTTTAAAACCGGTGCTCATATGGTTGTTACTGAAGGGGATGTTGCTGCTTGCGTAACCCGCGTCTACCACCAATGGCAGCGCCTTGATATTGCGCAACAGGGTTTGATAAACCAGCGTAACCGAATCGGCATTAGTGGTTTCGAGCGTGTGGTTATAGCTGATGGCCCAAACCTTATCGTAATTGATGCCCATAGGCTTGGCGTAGTTGTTATAGGAGTTGATGGCGAAACTGAATACGCCAAAGATGACCATGAACGACAGCAATATCTCCACCATCAGCAGCGAGTTTTGCTTCTTCTTGTTCCAGATCATTTTAAATAAATGCTTAAACATGATATTTTGAGTTTATAGGTTGATAAATTTAATTTTATAAAAAGGCGCGCAAAGGCCGGTGCGGTTCCCCTCTTGAGAGGGGTGCAGGGGAGTGTTGAACGCGAAACCGTTAGTGGCTAACACACCCCTGCTCTCGCTCATCCTTACCCGCCCCCTCTCAAGAGGGGAATTTAAAGCGCGCCTCTCCATTTTAGTTAGCCTTTAAAGCAGCTACAATATTGAGCTTAGACATGCGCCAGGCAGGATAAACGCCTGACAGCAGCCCGAAGAACAGGCAGGTAAGCAAAGCGTAACCCAGCACTGTAAAGTTTAGCCTTAGGTTCAGGTTAGCTATCAGGTCAGCGTCGTTAATAAAATACATTACCACTACCGATAACACCACGCCTATCATCCCGCCCAAAAAGGTGAGGATAAGGTTCTCGACGATGAATTGATAAACCAGCGTTTTAGACGACGCACCAAATGCTTTACGCACACCAATTTCCGACGAGCGCTCCATGATGCGCGTGATATTTACGTTCACCAAATTCAGCGTAGGCAGTAGCATCACGAACAAAGCAAAACAAGCTATTGCAGTGAAAACGATCGTCATGCCCGAGCTTTTCTCATTACCTGTACGTACGTAGCCCTCCAAATAAGTATCGGCATGGCTGTACAGGTGGTCCCACTCTTTGCCGGGGATGGGAAGTTTGGCAGTAAGCTCGGCATACTCCTTCTTCATTTTTGGTACATCGGCAGCATCTTTTGCTAACACAATAGCGCCGTAGCCTCCCAGGTAGCCTTTATCGGCATCAAGCTTGGTTTTGGTGGTGGTAATAGGCAGGTAAATATCTGAATAGAGCACGTATGCTGTGATGGGCAGGCTTTTTACTACACCGCAAACACGGTATTTAATATTATCCGCCTCTATGTACTTACCAATCGCCGGGCCGCTGCCCTCGCCAAAGTATTCGTTCTTCATATCTTCAGATATTACGGTAACGCGTTCGGCATTATCGGTTTGTTGTTTGCTGATAGGCTTGCCCTCCACAAATTCAAAATCGAGCACGTTCCAGAAATCAGCATTCACGTACTTGTAATTGATGGTCACTTTACGATTATTCACATAGGTATTGGTAGAGTTAAAACCCGACGAAATAGCCACCATTACCGGTGTTTTCATTTTGGCGATGTAGTGGTCGATATAGTAGTAGCTTAAACCGGCAGAGTTCATGCTCTCCTTTCCTTTCAACTCCATTTTAGCGATGTAGAGCGAGCGGTCGCGTTTACGGTCGGGGTAGTTATCGTTGGCTATTTTATCAATAAAGGCGGTCATCACCAGCAAAATGGTCAACGTAAAGCTGATACCGAACAGGCTTATAAAAGTGAAGAACTTGCGGCGTTTGAGTACCGCTATGGCAATTTTAAAGTAATTCTTTAACATGGCTTTTTGTGTTTAGGTTGATGAATTATTGAACCTGCGAACCATCGAACAGCCTTACCAAACGATGCGTTTTTTTGGCCATGTGCTCATCGTGCGTAACCATTACAATGGTGGTGCCCTCGGTACGGTTCAGTTGTAACAGTATGTCCATTATCTCGTTACCCATGGCGCTGTCCAGGTTACCGGTAGGCTCATCCGCCAATATAATTTCGGGGCGGCCCACTATGGCCCTTGCAATGGCCACACGCTGGCGCTGCCCGCCCGATAGCTGCGTAGGGAAATGTTTAAGGCGGTTGCTCAGTCCTACTTTCTCCAACGCTTCGGTAGCTAACTCGCGACGTTCTTTTGCCGTGGTGTTGCGGTAAAGCAATGGCAGTTCTACGTTATCCAGCACCTGCAGGTCGTTGATGAGGTGGTAGCTCTGAAAGATAAAGCCCAGCTTTTTGTTGCGGAAGGCGGCCAGTTGCTTATCATTCAAATTGGTGGTGCTTTGCCCGTCTATTTTTATGCCGCCTTTTGAGGGCGCATCCAGCAGGCCCATAATATTCAGCAGCGTACTTTTGCCGCAGCCCGAGGGGCCCATTATAGATAAAAACTCGCCTTTTTCTACGTCAAGGCTAATGCTGTTCAGGGCCAATGTTTGTATAGTGTCGGTACGGTACACTTTTTCGATGTTTTCTAATTGTATCATAGTATGGTTTAATGTTTGAATTATTGAATGAGTGAATGTTGTTTTTTATAGTTTGATAATTGTTTGTCGTTAGTTGTTTGTCGCTATTTTACTCACCCCGACATTGCTATCGCTTGTCGACCCTCTCTGCTTCGCAAAGAGGGTGAGTAGTTGTCTTGGCTCTTGATTCTTGCCTCTAACCTCTATTTATACGTTATTTTCTCTTTCCTTTCAAAATCATACAGGCTTAAATACCGCAGCTGGTAATAGGCTCCCCAAAAATCGCGTAGGGCGGCTACGTAATCGCGTTTGGCCTGGTCGTTCTCCTGGAAGGCGATGCTAAGGTCGGTGATGCTGAGGTCGCCAAGCACGTAGCGGTCGCGGGCTATTTTGTATTTTTCGGAGGCTATGCTATCGGCCTGCGCGGTGAAAACCAGTTGGTTCTTCATCATGTTGAATAGTGTTACCTGCGTTACTATCTGCTGTTTAAACGTTTGCTTATCCTGCTCTACGGCGTACTCGGTAAATTGCTCGTTGGCCTGCGCCGTTTTTATGCGCGATTTGGAGCGCCCCCAATCTAGCACCGGTATGCTGAACTGCAATTGCAGCAACTGCTGGTTTTGCGGGTTACGGTAAATATCCGGAATGTTGCGGGCGGTGTTCGAGTAACCAATATTTGCGGTTAATGTAGCTATTAACCCGCTTTGGCCCTTGGCTTTTGCTACATCGCGTTTGGCCTCAGCAATACGGCGTACAAAACCAATAGCATCGCTGCGGTTGGCAAAGGCCTCGGTCAATACCTTTTCTGCCGATACTTCCATGTTGATGGTAGAACCCGGTAATTCCAGCGCTATTTTATCATCGCCTTCCGTGCCGGTATAAGTGCGAAGGTTCAGCGTGGCAATTTCCATATCGCGTTTGGCCGTGCCTACAGCTTTTTGAGCGTTCAGGCGTTCGAGCTGCAATTGTAATATCTCATTCTTGGATATCTTACCCAGGTCGAATTTTACTTTGGCAATGGCCAGTATCTTTTCGGTATTGGTAAAATTGGTTTCGGCTATCTGCAGGTTCACCTGCCCCAGCAGCAGATCAAAAAAGTAGCCGCTAACGGTGTAGGCTATTTGCTCCTGCGATTCGATGTAGGCTTGCTTGCTTTCGTTAAATTTCAGCGGCTCTATCTTTTTATCCCATCGCAAAGCATTGAACTGAAACAGCGGCTGGCTGTAACCAATGGCATAGGGCACCCCGTTGAACAATTCGTTCTTACGGTCGAAATCGTAAAACCGCTGCATAGAAGTGGTACCGTAAATGGTACCGCCGGTAGCGGTAATGCTCTGGCTAAAATCTAACTGTAAAGACGAATTATCGTTATGCACGGGTTGAAAAACAATAGTACCATCGGGCTGCAGCACGGGCTGCGTGGTTTTGCTGTAGCCGGGTAATATACCGCTAAGCGACAGTTGCGGATTATAGTTCGATTTAAAGGTACGCCATTTCCAATAGTTGGTTTCGCGCACGGTGGTTGCTTGCTTGGCTGCAATGGAATTAGCTTTGGCCATGGCTACCACCTCTTGCAGGCTTAGCCTTAAGGTATCGCCACCGCTGCCGGCCATCGCCCTGGCTGCTACGAGTATGAATGTTATGCTATATAGATACTTCATGGCCTTAATCTTTTAGGGTGAGTTCTTTAGCGTTCTTAAACTCGCTCATGTCTGATGTGATCACCACATCGCCGGGCTTTAGTCCGCTGGTTATCTCCACATAATCGAAATTGGTGAGGCCGATGTGTATGCGGCGGCGTTCGGCTTTGTCACCGTTCAGCACAAACACATCCTGATCGGCGGGGCCTTTAAAGGCGGCGCCATTGCTTACGCGGGTGGTTTTGGCGCGTACATCGGTAACCAGGTAAACATCTACCTTCATGTTGGGGCGAAGCTGCTTGTTGTTGCGCTCGTCCAGCTGCACATCAAAAGTTACTATGCTGTTTTGGATGGATGGATAAACGTTCACCACATGCCCCTTCATGGCTACCTCGTTCAGGCGCACTATTACCGGCATCCCGCTACGTAGCTGATCCAAATAAGTATCGGCTATGCTGCCGTTCACCTTAAAGCTGCCGAGGTCGGCAATGCGGGCAAGGGCATCGCCTTCGTGCACGGTAGCACCAATGTTTTTGTTTACGTAGGTAACTACACCGCCGCGGGTTGCCACAATATTGGCCAGCTGTAATTTACGTTGCAAACTGTTCAGGTCGTTCTGCTGGATGGCCAGGGCGATCTCGGCCTCCTTTATCTCTATCTGCATAGTTTGCTGCTTGCTTTTTATCTCGTTCTCCAGCTGTTTCTTTTCCAATTGGGCAACTTTCAGATTCAGTTCGGCTTGCTCAATACCTTCGCGGGTACCGCCGCCTGCTTTAAAAAGGCGTTTAGCATTCTCCACTGCATCGGCCAGATTGCTTATGCGCAGTTGCTTAATGTCGTTGTTCGATTGAATATCGAAGAAGCTCTTGTTGAGGTCGAGCTTGAGCTTGGCTATCTCGTTGCGTTTGCTCTGCATCTGGAAGTTGGTTTTATCAAATTCCGTTTGTGCCATGGCTTTATCCAGTGTAAGGATAGATTGCCCCGCCTTTACGTTATTGCCAGCATCCATCACCACATTTTTGATAGAGGCATAAATGGGGCTGGTGAGTATCTCTTCAAACTCGGGCAATACCTCGCCGGTAGCATTTAGGGTGTTCTCTACGCTGCCGGTTTCTACTTTAGCGGTAGTTATTTCTGATCGGCTTACGCTCGATTTTAGCGTGGTACGCAGCAGCCAGATGGTGGCAGCTACCGCGGCGATGGCGATGAGCGCTATGATGATGCCCTTCTTCCTTTTCTGGGCGGTTACTTCGTGTTCTATAATTTGGTCCATTTCCGTTGCGATAAATGTTATGATGCACAAGGGTTTGCAACGAACGTACCAAACTTAAATATTTAATAAACAGTCAATTACATAAATTAAAGACTTAAATTCTGTCCGATATCGGACAAACCATCCCGATCTTGGGAAAACCGGGGTAAAAATTATCGAGGCGGCGAAAAAGCATAAACAAAAAAGCCGCAGTTTTAGGCTGCGGCTTCGTTAACATGAACACAATAATTACAAAAGTTTCCTTTGCAGATCGGTGCCCCAGCGGTAGCTGATGCTAACCTCGTGGGTGGCATTGTTGTAGCCGCCCAAATTTGATGATGATGTACCGAATTGGTAGCTATAGCCAACTTTAAAGCTGTTGGCGTTTACCGATATAATGCCCGCCACTTGCTTGTTGGTGCGGTAGTTTAGGCCTAAGCCCAATTGCTCTTTCAGGATAACCGTTCCCGAAAAATCGGCCACCACGGGCGAGCCCTGCAGATACGATACCAGCGAGGCCGGCTTCAGGTGCACATCCTCATTCAGTTTTAGCAATACCCCGCCGCTGAAATAATAATGGCTGCGCAGGTAGTTGGCTTGCTGTACCGATGCCGTACCCAGGTTACGGAAGCTCAATTCCGGCACCGATACGCCGATGTAATAGTTATCCCCGTAAAACATTACCCCGAAACCAATATTCGGCTTAGTTTCCCGCACATCCTGGCTAAACTGCGGGTCGGATGGGTCCAAAATCGAATAGTTGGCCACATAACTGCGTATACCAGCATTCAGCGAAACAGATAAGTACGACGAACTGGCCAATTGAATAGATTTTGCAAAAAAGCCATTCACTTCTGTTTGGTTCTCTACAGCAAACTTATCGTTCACTAAAAACAAACCTGCGGATGCGCCTATATTCTCCAGCGGGAAGCTCGCACTCATCAGCAAACTTGTTGGTGCGCCATCTATTCCTACAAACTGCCTGCGGCCCAGTATGTTTACGTTGCCTGCTTTATCCAGCAGTGAATAAGCAGGATTTACAGGCGTCAGGTTATCGGCATACTGGTTGTAGCTGAACAAGTTTTGCTGCGCCATAGCGCTGCCGCCCATAAAGGCGAGCGCCACCATTGCTGTTAACCGTTTAATTATAGTTTTTTGTTTTGTAGCTTTCTTCTCGTTTTCAGGAATCACGTTTATATAGTTTTAATTAAGGGTCTTAATATTTAATGACCAGGTAGCCCGCCGCCCGTTTCACCTCGTCACCTTTTTTGTACTCTACCGAATAAAAATAGGTACCCGCACGCTGCCTTACGCCTTTAGACGAACGCCCGTCGAAGGCTTGCCCCTGGTTATCGTAACCTTTTGCTTCATAAATCAGGCTGCCATCGCGGTCCATTATTTTCACCGTATTTTCGGGATAGGCCGTTATGCCTTCTATTACCAGGCGGTCGTTAATATCGTCGCCGTTTGGCGATACGGCTTGTTTAACCACTAAATCTTCGGCTTGATTGGCAACATCGGCTTTTTTACTATCCACTATGCCCATCGCAACAGGTTTCCCGAATGTTGAAGCTAAAGCACGCAGAGCGGGTTTGGTTACTACCACGGTAAAGGTACGTTTAGTAACACCATCTTTTGCGGTTATTTCAACGGGGATACTGGTAGTAGTACCTGTTAAAGCTATAGGTTTCCAGTAACCGTATGCTTCCCCGTTCACTTTTACAGTATTTTCTGCTTCGGCGGTATTTACGCCTACTCTTATACTTGCTACACCGCTGCCTACTTCAGTTACCCAGGTATCGGTGGTACCTACGCGGGTAAGCTCACCGGGGTATGTAAACAGCTTAGTGAGGGTTATAGATGAAGAATCCGGATCGCGGATAACCGTTACATTAAATGTACGAACGGTAACGTTGTCTTCTGCTGTAA
This sequence comes from Mucilaginibacter pedocola, assembly GCF_002013915.1. Lineage (GTDB taxonomy): Bacteria > Bacteroidota > Bacteroidia > Sphingobacteriales > Sphingobacteriaceae > Mucilaginibacter > Mucilaginibacter pedocola. Next base: position 31,752 of record NZ_MBTF01000017.1, on the reverse strand, counting down.
TAGCTACAGGGATAACTTGCGGACTGGTGGTTAAAGCAATAGGATCTGTTGTTGCCTTCTGATCTAAATGGATATTATTTACCGTGATTGAAGCGCCACGTTCGGCAGTGGCCACGCTAAGCTTCACGCTCGGAACAGCGCTGCTAACGTGTACCGTATAGTCATCCGTATTACCGGTGCGCACCAAAGTGCCCGGGTAAACAGCAAACTTGCTTAACGTAACATCGCCTGTCGGGTCACGGTCAACTGCTATAAAGATAGTTTTTTTGGTCACCCCATCTTCAGCGGTTATTTCAATAGGCAAATAAGAAAAATTCTGGTTCGTAGTTATCGGGGCAGATGGCGTGTCCTGGTCTGTAGGTATACCATTGATCTTGATAGTTGCCCCCGCCTCGGCAGTGGCTACCCCGAGCCTGAAACTCTCTACACCCAAACTTACTTTCGCCGTCCAGCGGGTGATATTTTCATCGTAGGTTAATGTACCGGGATAAATATAAAACTTACTTAAGGTAATATCTCCGTTTGTAGCACGTGTTATGGTTACCGTTATGGTTTGTTTGGCAACGCCATCCTCCGCGGCTATTTCTACCGGTACAACCGTTGTGTCGCCGGTTAACACGATAGGTGCAGATGCAGTACCCTGCATTGTTGAAACACCATTAATTTTAAAAGTAGTGGCCGTTTCTGTGGTGGCTATACCCAGTTTAACGCTACTAACACCGCTACCTACCTGGCCTGCCCAATTATCACTGGTACCAACACGGGTTAGCTTATCCGGATACATATATACATCTTTCAGGGTAATAGTACTGGTAGCAAGCCTTGTTACATTTATAGTGTAAGTTTTAACTGTACTATCCTGGGCTGTAACAGAAACTGTTATTGTATTTGCCCCCAGATTTAGCGGTACATCGAGCCAATCCTGCCCGCTAACTACGGGCTTACCGTTCAGTTTAAGAGAAAAATAACTTTCCGCATAAGGTGTTACCCTTACCCGGGGCGCAACTACCGTAACATTGTAAGATGTAACAGATGGCGAAAAAGCCGGGCTAAGCGGACCAGGGACAACAGAAAGCGATGAAAGCACAGGGCTGGGAGCCCGCACGGTAATGTCAAGTTTTGCCGTATCTATCCCAGCCGCGTTTATTGCAGAAATGGTATAGTTTGTTACAGGCATTGGAAATGATGCTGTGCCCGAAAGCGTACCTGTGGTGCCGTTAAAAACTAAACCATTTAACGCAGGATTAATAGTAAAACCGGTTACCGTTACTTTACGAATACGATCGGTGCCTGCATCCGTTATATAAATATTGCCCAGGTTATCGGCAACAATGCCCGAAGGCATTGAAAACGCAGCCCCGGTACCTACCCCATCAGCCTTTTGAGGCTGGCGCACAGGATCGATGTTGCTTCCTCCTGCCAAAAACTCAAATGCTCCACCCGATGGGATTTTATACAATTTGCTGCTATTTTCTCCGCAGGTAAGGTAGATATTTCCAACAGCATCAGCGGTTACACCCAGAACCCCAAAGCCTACAGGTATATTGCTTACTACGGCAGTCGAGGTTATTTTGCGTAAACCGGGAGCGTTTATACACACCACATATAAGTTACCTTGCCTATCTGCGGCTATTGCCGAAGGGCCATCGAAACTGGCCGCTGTACCGGTGCCATTTGTGCTATCGTCGACACCACTACCCGCAAAGGTAGTGGTTACACCTAACGGTGTTATTTTCCTGATAAGGTTATTACCGTTATCAGCAACAAATAAATTTCCCGCGTTATCCATAGCAAGCCCGTGCGGGCTTCTAAAACTGGCAGCAGTACCGGTTCCGTTAGTGGCACCCGCAGTACCGCTACCGGCAAATGTACTCACTACTCCACTTGGCGTCACTTTCCTGATACGGTTATTGCCGGCATCTCCTACGTACAGGTTACCGGCAGCATCCAACGCCATACCAACCGGATTGTTGAATTTTACAGTACCACCGGCCCCGTCAGCATAGCCTGCAGTTGACTGGCCTACCAGCAAAGTAACCACTCCCGAAGGCGTAATTTTCCAAATAGCATTTTTTATTGCCATATACAAGTTCCCCTGCAAGTCGGCACATATCCCTGTGGCTCTAAATTGATTGTATTGAAAGCTGGCAGCACCTCCGGATAAATTTAACGTGGAAGTTGTAGCATAAGCAATTGCCGGAACAGCCCCCCCGGTTATAGTTGGAACAACAGGCGTAATATTATCACCCTTATTAAAAACATAACTATTGGCCGGATAACTTAAATTTGGCGCCTGGCCGACCCTAACTACGGTAACAGTATAGGTATTTGTGTTAAGGCCATCTGCAGTGGTAACTGCAACGGGTATCGTATTTATGCCTACCGATAGTGTTATAGTTGGCGACGCCGCGCCATTGACTACATCCATTTCGTTTACCGTTATAGTAGCACCTGGTTCAGTAGTTGTCGGCGTAATTTTAATGCTGTTAGTAGCATAAGGTAAATTAACCCTGTAACCCGTTATTGTTTCATTAAAAGCCGGGCTAAGGGTGCCCGTATTAACACTTAAATTGCTCAAAACAGGTGCAGCGTATGGCTTTGCGGCAGGTGTGCCACTGTTTAGGGCATACGCTGCACCTGCATGGTTGTAGTTATTAGAGTTTTTGGCTACAGCAGTAATGTTAACTGCAAAGGCTGCAAAAACAAGCAATAAAGCAACGTGTTTTTTTTGTGCAATTGTCATAACGAATAGGTTAATGTTTGTGCGTACAAGGTACATACTATTCGTTAACTTACACAAATTCAACACGTAAAATATTTAATACTTAATTATTAAGTAACCGGACTTCCTTTTTAACTCGGTGCCTTTTTTATACTCTATAGAGTAAAAATAGGTGCCGGCCTGCTGCATAGCGCCTTTGCTGCTATGTCCGTCAAACGCCTTGCTTTCGTTATCGTAACCTTTGGCCTCGTATATTACGTTGCCACTACGGTCCATTATTCTCACAACGTTATCAGGGAACAAATCGATGCCTTGTATAGCCAACCTGTCGTTAATGCCATCTCCATTGGGCGACAGCGCCTGTTTCACAATAATATCTTCGGGCGATGCCTGTAATACAGCTTCGGTTTTCTTTATAACGCCCACATCGGTTTTCTTGTTAACCGGTGCAGCGGCCAACATGGCAGGCGCGCCCTTACTTACTATTATTGCCCAGCTATGGCTGGTAACACCATCCTGTGCTGTAACAATTACGTTTATGGTGTTTTCGCCGGCGTTTAAAGTGATAGGTAACGATGGTACGCCACTTGCGGTAACCATACCATTTATACGGATGGTAGCATCTGCATCGGCCGCCACTGCAACCACTTTAATGGTTTTTGTAGTGGCAGATACGCTGGCCGTTGTGTTGTACTCGGCAGGCCCGCTGCTTACCGTAGTACGCGCCACGGCAGGTTCTACTAAATACAATTTGCTCAGGATGGCTATTGACGAAAGCAACGATTTCTCTACTTTAATAACATAGCTTTTGGTAGTTGTACCATCTGCAGCAGTTACCTGCACGGTAATATAGTCGGGGTTGCCGGTTAGCGATATAGGCAGCGATTTTTGCCCGCTCGCAGTAACAGTTCCGTTTACTCGTATGGTAGCAGCGCTATCTGTTGCAACTGCAACTACGCGTATAGTAGATGTACTTGCCGATACAGTGGCCGTAGAATTATAGTCGCCCAAACCGGTAGACGAAGCCACGCGGGCCACGGCAGGCTCTACCAGGTAAAGTTTGCTTAAAGTGGCTACCGACGAAATCGGCCTGATTACTTTAACCGCGTATACCTTGGTGGTTATGCCGTTTGCTGCTGTTACCCGCACGTTTATCAAGGTAGTATCGGACACTAAAGCAACAGGTGCCGAAGTTGCACCGCTGGCTGTTGACACATTGTTTACTGTTATAGCCGCTCCGGCATCACTTGCCAGGGCTACCACTTTAATAGATGTTGTGCCCGACGGTACGATAGCCGTAGAGTTAACATCGCCGGGGCCTGCAATTGCCGCAACCCGGTTTACGTTAGGATCTACAAGCGACAGCTTGCTAAGCGTAGCTATTGATGAGAGCGGCCTAACAACCTTTATGGAATAATTTTTAATGGTAACGCCATTTTGCGCGGTAACCTGCACGGTTATATAATTGCTTCCGTTGGTTAACGGTATAATTGCCGACGGTGTACCGCTTGCCGTAATAACGCCGTTTATTTTAATGGTAGCACCGTCATCGGTTACAGTAGCAACCACACGGATAGATGATGCATTGCCCGATACTGCAGCCGAAGAGTTGTAATCGCCGGGGCCTGTAGCTTCGTTAACGCGAGTTACAGCCGGCTCTACCAGGTATAATCTACTCAATGTAGCCACATTGGATAACGGCCGGTATACTTTTACCACGTAATGTTTCACCGTAAAATTATTAGCCGCGGTTACCTGTACATTTATAGAGGTAGAATCACCGGTTAGGGGCACGGGTGCCGATGGCACACCGCTTTGTATGGCAACTCCGTTTAATAGCATTGTAGCACCTGCATCTGTAGGGGTGGCCAGTATACGTACAGATGCTGTTCCTACCGGTGCCGTAGCAACCGAGTTAAAGTCGCCGGGGCCGGTTGCAACGTTCGTTCTTACCAGTGTGGGTTCTATAAGCAAAAGTTTACTAAGGTTTGCTACCGGCGAGGCGGCGCGTTTTACCGTAACAATGTAGTTTAATATAGTTACCCCATCCTGTGCGGTTACTTTTACAGCCAATGGATTAGAACCGGTTATTACAGGTACCGCTATTTCGCCATTGGCATCGGGGGTTTTACCATCAATACTCACAATAGAAGTTGATGCTTGCTTTATTGGTTTGATGTGGGCAGTATCGGCAGTACTGGCAACGGATACGTTATAGGCCAACGTATTAGCATTAAAGGCCGGGCTAAGGGTACCTTCGCGCACGGTAAGCGCGGTTAGTGTTACTTCGGCCGGCAGTGCGCGGTTAATGGTTATTTGATATGATTTTTTAGTTACATTATCTGCTGCGGTTACCAGCACTTTCACAATATTGGCACCCGGCGCAATAGCTATGGGCGCAGTAGCAACACCACTGGTTGCCGTAACACCGTTAACCTGCAGGGTAGCGCCTGCATCAGTTACCACGGGCGTAATTGTAACCGATGTTACTGTTGATGCCACAGCAACTGAATAATTATAATCGGACGGACCGGCTACTGAATTAAGCGTACCGGCATTTGTTGTTAGTGACGACAGCGTAGCAATGCTGGAACCTGCCTGCGCCCTCGCCACTGTTATGGTGTAGGTTTTATTAGGTCCATCCTGCGGGCTCACCACCACGGTAATGGTATTTAAGCCGTAGGCCAATGCTACGTTATAGTTGTTGTACGCTGCGGCCTGGGCACTGCCGTTTATAGTCACCCTTGCTGCAGTATCGGCAGGGACGGCAGAAATGCCAATGCTTGATGTAGCTGCGGTTACATCTAAAGTATAGGCCAATACATCTTTATTAAATACCGGGGCTATGGTACCTACCGAAGTATTTAACGTCGCCAGGCTGGCATTGGCCGATGCACGTTGCACAACAACCGTATAGTTACGGATGGCACCACTGGCAGCTTTTACCTGCACGGTAATATTTGTTGAAGTACCATCGGCGTTTAAGGCAATAGGCTGCGGGGTATCGCCGGAGTTCAATGTGTTACCATTTATAAGCAACTGGTAGCTCGAACTCCAGGCCGGTGTTATGGTGATTGCTGCCGTGGCCGACGATACTTTGGTAATGTATGTGCTAACCTCTGCATCAAATGCGGGGCTTAGCGTACCGGCGCTGGCTGCAAGGCCGGTTAAAGCCAGGAATTTATCGGCACGAATGATGTTTACATTATAATCGGTTTGTACACCGCCTTCCTGCGAACCTACAGATATAGTAACCGGGTTACTCCCCTCACTTAAATTGATCTTTGGCGAAGGCTTGCCGCTACGCGCAGGTTTACCAAACATGTAAAGCGAGCTATTAGCATCAAGCGTGGTTGCCGTAATATCTGTTTCTTCTAAACTATTTGGTACCTGCACTTCGTAGCTGGTAACATCTTTATCAAATACCGGCGTTAAAGTTGCCCCGCGTACAACTAAAGCAGCCAGGCGCGATTCTGTTGCGATGGGGTGTAGCGTTACATAATAAGTTTTAGTTACCGAGCCGTCTGCCGAAGTGATGGCAAATGTGAAAGGAATATCAGTGCCTGCTATTGCTGTATCAATGGCCTTCCCCGGATCGAAAGGTAGCCCGTTAAGCGTAACCGACGCAGCTTTGTCGGCAGGGACAAACTCAAATTCGGCACGGGTGGCGCCCGGGCTAAGCAGCAGGGTATATTTGGTAGAATCGGGGTGCACCCTTGGCGTTATTTTAGCGTCGGTAACTATAGCAGCCAGGTTGGCGTTAGATATTACAGCCAAGTTAAAGTTTGCCGTAACGCTATTCTGGCCATTGTAAGCTCCAACGGTATAATTAACCGGGGCGCTGTTTACTGTTGGGGTACCGCTTATCGAGCCATCGTTTATATTAAAACTTAAGCCTTCGGGCAGCGGCTTGTTTAAGTAATAACCGCCGGTGGCTTTAGCTTTTTTTATGTTAGTAGCGGCGTAGCCAATGTATGCGTCGCCTTTTTTATCAACCGTAAACGATGCTACGGCTACACGCGGCGGGAACGGTGGATCTTTTGGCGATAGGCCTTCAATAATAGTTGCCACATCGGTACCATCGGTTTTAAACTTAATTACTGCACCGGTATTGGTAACCGCGTAAATGTAGCTGCCCGATGCATCGAATGAAATATTGGCCACATTAGCAGTCCTGGCCGAAAATGTTGTTAGTGCCGATTGGCCCTTAGGTAACTTAAACAAACCGTTTCCGCTTTGGTCGCTCACATAAAGGTTATCATAAGCATCAATGGCTACTGCGCCTGTAATTTCCAGCCCGCTAACCACATCAGCTATAAATGAGCCGTTGGCTGCGTACTTTTTAACAGTACCTGCGCTTGCATCGGCAACATAAATATTGCCCTGCGAATCTACCGCACCCTTAGCACTGCCCGAAGCTATTACTTGCGTAGCTGTAGTTGCACCCACCGGTATTTTAAAAACCTCGGTATCGCTAAAGCCATACACATTACCGGCCTTATCAACGGCGAGGTCGCGTGTTTTCGAGGGGGTGGTTAATACAAGGCGCCCGCTTCCGTCGGCAGGGTATTTAAACAGTTGGGTACCATCATCGCCGGCGGTATATATGTTGCCCGCAGTGTCTATCACCGTTTTTGGCCCGTTAGAAAAACCCTCGTTAAAGTATTCGGCATCGGCGTAGGTCACGGGTAAAATACTCTCGCTTGTTGGCACAATGCCTTTTACTTGTGTATTACGCCCAAGCGATATGTTACCGCCGTAACTTAAAACAAGTGGCTTGGATTTCTTTAAGCGTAAATAATAAACTTTAGTCATGCCCCACGCGGGTGCTACACTGATGCTCACGATGGTTTCGTCGCCGTTGAGCGGTATGGTAATTGGCTGGCCCGATATAACCGGTTCAGAGAAGTTAAGTGTAGCAGAAGCATCGGGGTTTCCAATTTCCGGTGTGAAAGTTGCCGATGTAGCACCAAGGTTGGCAATAACTGAATAATCCGTTACATTGGGGTCAAAAGCAGGATACAGTCCGGCAGAGTCTACAGTTAGGCTTGTGAAAGTAGCATCCGAAGAATATACTCGTAAACCCATATCGGCGGTAATTGCAGTGGTATCGGTATACGCTGTTACCCTATAATCCATTCCCATAGGTGTAGGAACCTTTGGCACCCCACCTATAGCGCCCGAATTGATATCGAAGGTAAAACCTTCGGGCAGTGGCCTGTTTACATAGTAGCCGCCTGTAGGCTTTACCTTTTTTAGTGATGTACCGCTGGTTATGTACACATTCCCTTTGCCATCAGCCACAGCATCGTCAGCATCAAAACCCGATGCCACTACCTGTTGCGCGCCGCCAAGGGCATCTACTCTAATTACGCTGTTTGCCTGCGTAACTACATATATATTGCCCGAAGGATCGATACTGATGCGTTTAATACCCTGAGCTATATGGGCTAAAGGCGTAGTGGTTTCGCCCGACTGCGATAACAGGAAAATATCGTTACCAATAGGCACATATATCCTATCAGAATTATCGGTAGCAATTGAATTGATGGCCGTTCCCGTCCATATCTCTCCGGCGGGCCCTCCTTCAATAAATTTATAGATACGGTCTGTTCCAGGTATATAGGTAGTCTCGTGGGTATCCAGCACTATGGCACCCGAGGCAGGCGCAGTAAATAATACTCTCCCTGCCATAGGTTCGCCATTCATCTGGAACACCTGGCCGCTATTATCCTGCCCGTAAAGGTCGCCGCTTTTTGTTTGGGCAAGCGATACTATTGGGTTGCCGGTAGCTGTAGCCGAAGCTAAAAGGTTACCGTTTGCATCGTACTTGTCTACCGAGGTGCCGTTAGGGTTTATGGTATAAACATTGCCTTGCGGGTCTACCCGAACGCGGGAGTTAGCTGCCGTTGTTATTGCCAGTGTACTTGGCGCCCCATAAACTGGCGGCGTAATGCTTACGCTGTAAGGCTGTACCGGTGCTTCAGAATAGCCAACAGCAAATTTCATATACGGATATTGCCCGTATTTACTGTAATTCAGCGTGGCTGCTGAGGGCGTACTGGCTATTACAAGGTAAGGCAACGAAACACGCCCATCGACCGACGTAACTACCACTGCGCGCTGATCAACACCGCCGGATACATCCATGCTGAAAGTAAACGGAGTAGTGCCCGATACCGGTGTGTCGTATTCAAAACCAATAGTGCTGTTGGGGTCTTTTGGTGTGGCAGTTACCTGCACCGTAGTAGTACCATTAGGCACTATAAGATTATACGTTGTTTTTTCCGCCTGAAAAGCCGGGTTAAAATTGCCTGCCGATGAAGTTAACGAAGCTAAGCCGGCCAGTGTTGACTGGCGGAAATATAGGTTTTGCGCACGTTTTAAGGTAAAAATCGGTTCATCTGCCATCGAAAAATCAAACAGCAGTAATTCGCTTACGTAAAAATTGCTATGAAAGCCTTCGTCGGTACTGCCACCAATCATGAGAGGGCCTCCCCTGTCGGCATAGGCACCAAAAGATGTAAAACCATCGGGGAAAGAGGTGTCATTGTAAACCCTTAATGTACTACCATGAGGCGAGGGTACGCTTAATGTGAACAGGTAGATAGAAGCGGGCATGTTGCTGCTCACAAAGTTCTGTGAACTGGTATAGTCCTCGTTGTTATTACCACTAACAGGATCGCCGAGTGATGCCCGGCCATTACTGTTCACAAATATAAATGGAGCCGGTTGCCCCTGCCCCGAAACTATTGTACCTCCGCCAGCTCCATCGCTTTCGCCAACACCGGTTTTAGATATCAGGGTAGAAGGGGTTGCATCCTCGCCTTTGGCAAATGCTGCCATGGTTGCGCCATTGGTTATAAATGCCCCTGTCCATGCTTTTAGGCTGGCATTATTAAAATAAACGGCCGGGCGCCCATTTGCTCCTAATATTTTACTATTTTTTGCAATATATGCATGGCCTGTTGCCTCCCTCATCGTGCGCCCATTACCGCTTTGGTCGAACCAGGCAGTAACATAAGCGTCGCCGGGGTGCTGGCTCAAAAGAGTGTTGAGCGCAACAGTATCCAATTCACCTGAGGGGGTGAACCCGATAGATGTACCAAAGTTGTCGCTAAATTTTAACACTACTGCCTCTCCGTTATATTGGCTGCTTACCTTACGTAACGAGTAAGCGGCCGCCGGTAAGTTCTCGCTTGTCAGCCCAACCTTATCGAGCGGGTTTTGCGCCTTAACGGTGGACACAAAACCGACGATCAAAAAGGTCAGCAGTAAACAAAGGAGCACCTGCCAATTTAGCCGATGCGTTTTAGGGGAATTAAAATGTTGTTTTTGCGCGGGAAGTAAAAGTGTTTCCATACAACGGGCTTAAGCTTAGTTTAAATTAATCAGGGATGAAAAGGGCTATTTTCAATTTGTATGCAAGATGAGTTTTTGCACAGGGAAACACCAAAAATTGGCGGTGACAAAAAGTTGACAATTAATGACAACTATTGCAAATAACTAAATATCAATTAATTACAAAAAACAAACTACAACTCTCACAAAAGGCTTTAAAAAGTAAAACGGCTACCCTGTTTTAATAAACAAGAGTAGCCGTCCTAACAAATTATTATTTTCGGGAATGAAAAAGCCGTTAAAAATGCGGCATTTACTTCAGTATAAATTTATATAATGCCGCATCCGCTCCATCCAGTTTCAGTTGGATATTGCTGTTTAGTTCAATGGCATTATTTTGAAGTACTTCTTTTACCGATAAAATCTTGCCTGCAGGCAGGCCTAAACGAGCGTAGCTGAGGCTATAGTTGCGGGCAGCTTTATCGTAATTAAAAACCGCTACATAAAATGTTTTACCCACCTGTTTGGTGAATACTTCAGCCGCATCGGTTTTAGCATCTCCATCTGCAGGGGAAAATGATTTACCGTCTTTCACCAGTTTCAGCAACTCGGGGTTTTGATAGTAATGTTTTACCCTTTCGGTCCATTGTCCGTGTTTAGAGAAATCATCTCCGCTTATCCAGGTGCCGGTTACCAATGCCGATAGCAGCCTGGCGCGGTTGGCTCCCTCAGCTTCGTTGTTAAACACTACATGGTCGGCATCAAGGTAGTTATACAAGTGGGTTTGCCACCAACCATAACTTACACTGTTTAGCGTATATTCGGTATGCTCTATGGTTTTAAAGGCATCGCAGGCAATACGGCGCATGTGTACGTACCTGCCGCTGGCCAAACTTGGCGATATGGCCGCGTATACCAGCATTTGGTTATCCATTTGCTTAATTAAATACTCCATTCCTGCTTTGTAGGCCTGCATACCCGTGGTAACTTTCGGGTCGTAGAAATGGTTGGCCTCAATAGCGCCATGCCCCAGGAAATCTATCTTGATCATCTTAAAACCGCACTCTTTAAACTTACCTATAATGTAGGCTATGCGTGCTTTGGTACCGGGATGGGTGGGGTCTAAAGCGCGGGCACCATCCAAATCGTGGTAGCCGTTGCCGGTTTTGGTCCACATATCGCCGAATTTGTAGTTGCCGCCATCGGCTATCCTGTCTGGCCCGCCGGCGTGGCCCCAATCGGTAAAGGGTGCCCAATAGATGCCGGGCTCTAATCCTTTGCTTTTGCAATGGTCGGCCCACTCTTTCAGTTTGCTATAGTCGCCGTGCGATACCATTTTATCCCAATACGAATCAAGGTCGATGTAGGCCGTATTGCCCGTACGGAAAGCCGGTATGCTATCCGCAAAAAAATCGGCAACTTTCAGGGCTTTATCAAAGTCGATATGCTCCTGTATCACGCCCCAGCTGTTCCATCCTACTGGTGTGGGTTTTGTCCAATTGAAAACAAAAGGCGGCTCGGCTATGCGGTTGGCCTTGCCATATTCATCCATCCCCTCGCGCCAATCGGCAAAACTACCCACGAACACTTTTGGCGACTTAACCACATTACCGCTGATAATGCCATGCGGAATTTTATCGCGGGTAACCGCTTCGGCACTATAACCGCCCCAAACTTTTATTTGCCCTGCCGTAGCGTTGGCTTGTGTTTCTACCCCCGTCTTCCATAATTCATGCTCTACCGAACCTGCTATGATACCATTACGGCTATCATTAGAGTAAACCACGCCAACCTCAGCACTGGTTTGGGGGCTTGCGCCGAAAGCTTTGGAACCGTACCTGATGAAAGTATCGTTATCAAAAGGTACGAACAGGCTGCGCACATCGCCACCTGTAAGGGGCTTACAATGCCCTATAAAAGGCATCATGTAGTTGGTTGTTAGCGCTGTGCCTTTAAAGCAAACTTCGGTAAAGAAATAGTTGCGGCCCGGATAGGTATAAAACACCTGCTTCATGATGGGTTTGCCCGGCGCGGTAAGTACTATGGTATGTTTTACGCCTTTGCCAAAACCATCGGCAATAGCGATCTTATTGTATTGGCGTATCTCGTAGTTTTTGGTACTCAAAGTATCAGCATTGATCTTTGCCACGGCGTAAATACCGGCAAACACCTCCTGCCCCTGCTGCACCACGGTGTAAGTTCCCGTTTTAAGGTTGTATTTAATAACGCCCGACTTGCCAAAAGCGATATTTATTAAAGCAGCAGGCGGCTTTGCGCCTGCTTTGAACACAAAAATTAAGGCAAAAAGAAAGCTCGCCGCGTAGCAGATGTAGAGTTTGAACATAATATGTAGGGGTTAGATCAGGCGCTTAGCTTTTTACGGTATTCACGGTTTTTAGCGAACCATTTATCTTCAACTTCACTTTTCCGGGGCGGGAAGAGATAACCTTATAGCTTACCACCTTCCCGTTTAACCAACTAAAATTCACGATATAGTTCCCCCGGGCTTTCGCACCCTTTACTGTGCCCGAAGCTTTCCAGCTATCGGGTATGGCCGGCAGTAGTTCTATAAACCCTGCGTGGCTTTGTATCAGCATTTCGCCAATGCCTGCGGTGGTGCCAAAGTTGCCATCTATCTGGAACGGCGGCCCTGCCGATAGTAAATTCGGATATATGCCTCCCCCGGCACCGTAGTTGATATCGGTACGGGTGGTGGGCTTCATAATTTCTTTGAATAATTTATAGGCGCGGTTACCATCTTTCAAACGTGCCCAAAACAGCAGCTTATAGGCTATCGACCAGCTTGGCCCGTCATCGCCCCTTACATCCAGCGACTTTTTGCAGGCTTCCGCCAGATCGGGCGTTGCCTCAGGAGTTATCAGCGATGCCGGGTACAGCCCGTACAAGTGCGATATATGGCGATGTTGCGGGTCGGTTTCTTTGTAGTCCTCCAGCCATTCCATCAGGCGGCCGTCTTTAGCTATTTGCCCTGCGGGTGGCAATTGCTTTAGTTTGGCAGCAAGAGCCTGCGCGAAGGCTGCATCCTTACCCAACAGTTTCGCAGCGGTTATCACATTACCGAACAGCTCCCGAATGATCTGGTTATCGATAGTGGGGCCAACGCAAATGCTGGCGGTTTTGCCATTGGGCAGGTAAAAAGTATTCTCGGGCGATGAAGACGGCGAGGTTACCAGCCAGCCGCTCTTATCATCCTTAATAAGCATGCTGCTATAGAACTGCGCCGAACCTTTTAGTATGGGGTAAATATCGGCCAAGTATTTTTTATCCTGCGAGAAAGCATAGTGGTCCCACAGGTTATTACACAGCCAGCCCGAACCTGCCTTGGTTACGCCCCATGATGCGCTTTCGCCCGGCTCGGTAAAACCCCATACGTTGGTTATTACGTGGGCCACCCAACCATCGGCATTATAATAAGCTTTTGCGGTACGTTCGCCGGGTTCTACCATGCCTTTTACCAATTGTGCAAGCGGCAGGTTGAGTTCGGATAAGTTGGCGGCTTCTACCGGCCATTGGTTCATTTGGATATTCACGTCCAAATGGTAATCGCCGTTCCATGGGGTTTGTATTTGGTTGGCCCATAGCCCCTGCAGGTTCGGTGGCAACAACCCTACCCTGGTGCTGCAGATACTTAAATACCGGCCAAACTGGTAGAATAGCACCGGCAAAAACTTATCCGCATCTGGGTTTTGGTGGAAGGTGACTAAACGCTTATCAGTAGTTTCTTCGGGAGCGCTACCACCGCCAATTTCAACCGATACCCTTTTGAACAGCTTTTGAAATTTGGCAATGTGGGCAGCTTTCTCGGTAGCATAACTATTCTTCTGCACTGCTTTCAAGTTAGCATCCACTTTATTCAGGCCGGTACCCCGGAAATCTGTGCCTGCCGAAATGTAGATGATGGCTTCGGTAGCGTTTTTGATGATAAGTTTATTGCCATCGTGGCTTTGCGTGCCGCCGGTTAATTGCGCTTTTACTTTGGCGATATACTTCATACCACCAGCGTTAGTGCCGCTGGCGAGTTGTCCCGTCATTTCCAGGCAGCCATTCTTCTCCGCAGTTATACCACGCTCGGGCCTCGAAAGAGCAATACTGAAATTCAGTTGACCCGGTTTATCTGCCGATAGTTTAATAATACTTACATCGCTACCGAAACTGGTAAAATACTCGCGTTTGTAAGTAACGCCATTGCGTTTGAAGCTAACAGAAGCTAAGGCATTATCTAAAGATAGTTGGCGCACATACTCGCTTGCGGCAGCGTTCTCCGCATAATTAAATTTCAGCAACAAGTCGCCAAGTGTTTGGTAGCAACCGAATGGTACGCCGCCCGAGCCAACGCCCTTGCAAATAAAGTTCTTATCTATCAAAGCCTGCGCTTCGTCGTTTTTTCCTTCTGCCAGCAGGCCGCGTATTTGGGGCAAGCTTTTGTATGCCTCGTAGTTATTGGCATCCTGCGGGGCACCGCTCCACAGGGTAATGTCGTTCAGGGTGATATTATCTTCATCAACACCGCTGGTGGGCATCATACCCAAGCGGCCGTTGCCTAAGGGCAGGGTTTCTTCCCAGCGGGCGGCGGGTTTATCGTACCAAAGCTTCAGCGGCTTGTTTTGTGCGCTTGCAGTGATAACAGAAAATAAAAAAGCAAGGATAAAAAGGTATCGGTATCTGTTCATTCTCATTTGGCTTATGGCCCAAAACGGGCATCCGAAACACGTGGCGTTAAAGCCCGAATCGACGATCTGTAATATTCAATTGGCTGGCTTAAAATTATAAGCTTGCCCGTTGCTGCAAAATGGATAAAACCCTAAAAAAGATGGATTATTTACTGTTTAAAAAGTTAACAATACGGCAGGCAGTGCCTTTGCTTTTAGGATCGTGGCTGGATGTTATCTTCAGTTTCAGGATATGCGCACCGGGCTTCAGATCGCCATCAAACAACAGGTACCATGGCAGGTGCAAAAAGCCGCTCCATTGGGTATACAGGTTAATGTTTTTGTAAGGTTTACCATCAATAGTGTATGAAACTATCCCCGCATCCCCACCCGAAACAATGGCCATACCTATAGCCCTGCCTGTGAACTTAAGCGTTAGCTCCGCTCCTGCTCTATCGGCCTGCAAAACGGGCACATGCACAAAACCGGGGCGTGTATCCAATCCATCCTTGGGCACCCAATTCGGGTCGATACTCCAGTTGGCATCGTGTTTAGCGTTGGTGATAGCGAGATATCTGCCATTTACAAAACTGCCCTTATTCAACATTTTTGGCAGTGGCTTCAGCTTTATTTTGGATACCGGTTCTTCGGCGCATTGTTGCAGCAGGGTCTTGATGTTGGCGAAGTACAGTTCCTGTCCAAAGGCCGCGGGATGCAGGTCTTTAAAATCCTTATCCCAATCGAACTCTTTGTTCGCCAGTTTATCGTGCACCTCTTTGGCGATGTTAATAGATGGCAGGCCATAGTATGCGGCAACCTTTTCGTGATTGATTATCTCGACTGGTGTTATGCCCGATGCATAGTCTTTGGTTTTATCCGGGTCTGCGAACTCCATCAGCACGATATCCGCCGAAGGGTTTGCCTTTTTAACATGGCGGACAATACCTTCCAGATCGCGCACCTGGGTGATGCTATCGGTGCCGTTCACGCGGTCGTTTACGGCGGCCTCTAAAAACAACAAGTCGACTTTGCCTGAATCCAGCACATCGCGCTGCAAACGGAATACATGCGGCAAACTACCCAGCGATGGTATACCCGCCATTATAAATTTGAATTTGGTTTCGGGGTAAGTTTCCTGCAAATAACTCATCACCTTATTACGCCAACCGGGATTGAAGGTAATAGAACCTCCCAAAAATGCAACGGTCGCCGTTTTCAACTTCGCGGCTTTGTACAGGAAGTTGCTTAACCCATTACGCTTATTAAAATAATTGCTGTACGAAAACACCGACTTCACGGGGTAAACATTATTCATCAGGAAATCGGCAATATCTTCCGGATGTTCGATAATGAAGTGATGCCCGAACAATTCCTGCGGTTGTTTATCTATCACCTTCTCGGTAGTCTCGCCGCCCAGAGCGCGGTAGTTCTTCACTAAAATATTGGAGTTCTCGGCAACAGGCACCAGTTTATCTGCATTGCTAATGTAATGCAGCAATGGCACATGGAAAGCGGCCAAACCCTCTAAATTATCCACCGGGTTATCCTTAAAAGCAATAGCCTGCTCCTCAGTAAAGCCGAATACTTGCTTAAACTGTTTCCACGATGCGGTATCGCCCATGCCAGCTCCCTTGCCGCCCGGCCAGCTTTTGATATCGCAAACCGGGGTTTCGCCATAAATGCAGCTCACTTTATCGGGGTTGCGTTTTGCCCAGGCATAAGCATACAAAGCACCCCGGCTCACTGCCTCTAAAGATGGCTTGGTGCTGAACGCCGCATTCTTAAGCAGGTAAGCATAAAACTTATCCCAAACCTGCATGGCCTGCGGGCTGCCATACTGGTTATCTACATCAATATAAGCCACATACATCCCTCGCGTTAGCAAAATACTATCCGCATCGGTATGCCAATCAGCAAAAGATGAACGCCATACCCATGGATTACCCTGCAGCGGCTTATTGGGCTTTACATAATAAGCGCTATGCCCATCGATGCTGAAGTTCACGCGCTGGAAGCCCTTCCAGGTGGCGGGTTGTTGCTGCGCGGTGGCGGTTAATGCAAAGCAGATGGATAGGCAGAATATAAGGCAGTATTTTAGCATGGGTAGTATGTTGTGCTTGGGCGTTGTTGTAAGCTCGAGGCTCCTGGTCGACTCGCCGGCCACTTATAGCGATGGGTTTGAAACCCATCGCTATGATCAGGGCATGCGGTCAACGAATTTAAGCTCTTTAAAACCAATAAACCACCCTTTTTGCAAAAGATGGTTCATTGGCAGGGTGTATCGGCTAAATATAATTAGGGTTAATTGAGTACATCGTTCCAAAAGGTCATTTCGCTCATGTTGCTGTAGTTGTTATCGCCGCTGGTAACGTGTTTTATACGCACGCGGATGTAACGTACAGGCGGCACCGTGCCGAAGTCGTATTTCTGGGCTTGCTGGCCATCATCTGTGCGGCGTACATCTTTCAGCAGTGTCCAGCCTTTGGCCTGCATTTCGGCCGCCCAGCCGCCATCGCGTGGCGACAGGCTTGTTTCGGCACCGCTGATGTTGTTTATCCCCCATATCTCAAATTGGTCGGGGTTGTTGCAGCAGTTACGGCCAACTTCTTCAAAGCTAGTTAGCTTATTATAAACCTTACCCATATCAAACGTAATGGCATGCGGCATGGGGTGATCGCCATCGCTGTGGAATATATTGGGATAGCCTTGCGGACCGTTAGAGCCATCCCATAGTTTGCTTACGCTGGTTTGCCCTTCGTAGGTACCCGCATCGCCCGGCAAGCGGTTCTCCCTGAACAAGGACTTTGCGCACTGCGCTATGCCGGTAATAGTTGGGAAAGCGCCATAGCTCGATACATAAAAGGTATCGATAGAGTTACGGTCGGGAATGTAGGCCGAACGGAATTGCACCGGCTCGCCCGATCTATAATCGGTAAGCGTAATTCCAAGGCTATCCGGGTTCAATTGCTTTACTACTTCTACCCCGGCGCGGTTGGTGTATTTAATATCGGTGCCCACGTTTACCACGCTGGTATCGCGCGGTAAAAAGTTGAGGCGGATATTGCCATTATCGCTTACGCTAAAGGGGGTAGCTGCATCATACGTACGGTTTAGCAAACCTGCCTGGTAGAGCGGGCCGTACACCTTCACATTATTCACATCCAGCGGAATAGAGCGGTTACCCTTGGCATCGTAGGAGTAAATGGTGAACGAGTAGATATACTCATTCAGCCCCGGGATAACGGCGGTGATGGAATCTGCTGTGTTGTGGTTGGTGGAGTTAAGGATGATAGAATCTGCCTTATTGTTCCAATAGATAACGTATTTGGTGATGCTTGGATCCGGGCTTGGGTTCCAAACCAGTGCAGCACGCAGGTTGCCCGATCTGGCCCTCACTTTGGTAACCAAACCCGGGTAAGTAACCTCCTTATTGTCGAGGAAATCTTTAAAGTCCTTATCCTTTTTACTGCAGCCGAACATGCCCAGCACCAGGCTACAGAACAGGCCTATATTGAATATCTTTTTCATTATTGCTTGTTTAATTATGATCTACTACTGTGGCTTACCGTAAACGCTAACTTCCATCAGGTGGGTAACATCGCCCTTGCCCCAGGTATCGTGCACCAAAATGCGCAGGTATTTAACCGGCGGTGCAGTGGCGGGGAAAACAAAATCGACCCCGGCGGCCACGAACTTTTCGTCGGCAGCATTAGTGAAGCCCGGCGTTAGGCCCGACGGCGGGTTAGGGTAACGGAAATTACTGAGGTTTACCCAGTCGCCCACAACAGTACCACCCGGTGCCGACTGTGGCAACACCACATCGGCAGGCGACTCCTTGGCTGAACCCCAGATGGTGAAGTTCTTAGGATTACCATGGAAGAAGGCGTACTCCAGCGGGCGTTCCCATATCTTAATACGGCTCAGTTGCGTAAGCACGCCTATGCCGAAGGTCCCCTGCATTGGTTTGCCTGTGCCCGGCTGCGTGTGCCACCCGTTAGAGTAGCCATCGGTTTTACCATCCCACAGGTAAGGTAAATTCCATCCGTAGCCGATCTCGCTGTCGCTTGGCTGGCGGTAAACCGAGAATTTTGATTTATCCAGCATGGTCTCGAACAGCGGCGTTAGCGTTACCACGGTAGTATCAGACAGGTTGCCAAATTTATCGGTAACGTAAACCCCGAATTGCGTAGGCTCCGACTCGAACCCGCGCACCGAATAAGCAATGGTATCGGTATTGGTGTAATGCTGGTCAGCCACCTCCAATTGCTTGGTTGTTTTATCCAATGCTATCAGTATCACCCCTACTTCTTTACGGTTAGGGTTCATGGCCTCTATGTGTACGCCGCCAAAATCGTTAGTGATAGTTACAGTTGGTTTTATCAACCTGTAAAATGGCGTTTGCGGATGCACCGTAACCTTCACCGGGTCTGACGATACGTTGGCGCGGCTTACAACGGTAAGCGTTACTTCGTAATCTTTCACGGCCGCAAAACCATCTACCTTAACGGTATCGGTGTAGTAGCTCGATTTGGTTTCGCGTGCGGTTTTATCGTTAATATTATACTTGGCCAGCACGTATAAAATATTATCCGAGTTGGGCAGGTCGTAAGTGATGTTGGCACCGCCATTAAAGTTGTCTACCTTAATATTGGTGATCACGCCGGGTTTTGTTTTATCGTTAGATACCGGCTCGGTATTATACCCCTCGTTCTTTTTGCACGAGCCTGCAAGCATGGCCAGCGCCAGCACCCCTAACCAGAGCACTGTTTTTGTGGAATATCTGTTTATCTTTTTCATATATCCTTATGCTTTTGCTATTCAAATTAAATACTACCAGTAGGAGTTTTGTACCAGGTTAGGGTTCACAATAAGGTCCTGATCCTTTATCGGCCACAAGTAATTACGCACCCCGAATACTGATGTGAACAGCGTACGTGGCTGGTAATAATTGGCCGGCTGGGTTTCGTAAAGGTTCCATCCCTGTATGGGCTGGCTCAAAACGCTTTGCAGCTCTTTCCAGCGGCGCAGGTCCCAGCCGCTTTGTGCCTCAAAACAAAGTTCGATGCGGCGTTCCTGGTGAATGATCTGGCGCATACCATCTTTGGTGGCCGGTTTGTTAGGATTGTTAGAGTAGGTAGACCATGCCGTAACCACACCGGGCAGGCCGGCCCTGGTGCGCACTCTATCAGTATAGGTGGTGGCATCGCCTGCCGGGCCGTCAACTTCGTTAGCGCATTCGGCATATAGCAGGTATAAACCGGCAAGCCTCATCATGGGCAAACGGTAGCTTATCTCCTGGAAACCATCATCGTAAACCGACAGGTAGTTCACCAGTTTTTTGGGCCAGTAGCCCGTGATGTTGAGCGTGTTGATATCTTTAGGGCCCGCAAAAGATTCGATACCGCGCGCTTCAACATGGTACAAGTCCGTCAAATTCACTTTACCGTTACCGAACCATATGCCGCCATCGAAACCAATGTTAGCGTACATACGCGGCTCGCGGTTAAAGTGCTCTTTAATGGTAGAGTAGCCATTGGCCACATAAAAGCGGCTGGCATTATCGCCGGTTTTAATAGAGTAGCGACCGGCATAATCAAAAGTTTTATCCTCGTTTATCGGCACGCCTTTGTCGCTGTAAAACATTTCCTGCACAGCAATAGGCACCGCAAAAAGCGATGGGTTGCTGAAGATGTTCACCACACCTTTTTGGGTTAAACGCGGCGTTGCATAGCCCTGGAAAGGAAAGGTTGGGTTTAGCGCCCATATCAGTTCGGTATTCAGCTCCCATTTTTCGGTAACGGCATTTTGCAGGGTAAGCACCTTGCGCAACGAATCGGGCAGTACGGTGATATTCGCCGGGGCGATGAAGTTGTACAGCCTCATGCCTGCGCCTTCGCACTCGGTAATGGCAGCTTTGGCAGCATCTGCAGCCAGTTTCCATTTATTAGCGTCGTAAGTTGCCGGGAAGAGGGCTACGCCGTCTTTGTTCTTCAGGCTAACATAATCGGGGTTGCCATTAAACAGCGGACTGGCAGCGGTTGCCAATACCTCGGCCTTAATAGATAGCGCAATGGGTTTGGTAATGCGGCCAAGCTCCTGTACCTGGTTGCTGATAACCGATGGTAGATCGGGCGCGGCTTCGTCTAACAGGCTTACAATGTAGGCGAAGGTTTCGTCGACAGTGGCGCGTTTTACTTTTATCTCCTCAGTTGAGGCCGTGATATCCAAATTTGTTTTGATGAGCGGTATGGGCCCATACATGCGCGCCAGGTAGTAATGGTAGTATGCTTTCAGGAATTTCACCTCCGCCGTCCAGCGTTTGCGTTCGCTGGTTGATAGGTCGGCCGGTTTATCAATATTCTCCAGCATAATGTTGCACCTGCGGATAGAGCGGAATATCGCCTGCCCGTGGTTTTCGCCATCCCAAAAGTTGAGGCCCGGGTTGCTGCTGTTTTGCGTTCCGCGCAGCAGGGCGAAGCCGGTTTCGTCAAGCGGGTGTTTGGTTAAGTTATTGGGGTAAACAATTTCTCCCGAGGTAACAAAACCGGGGTTTGCAGTAGCATCGTACAATTGCTGCAGCGTAGCGTAGCAAGTGAACAGGTAGTTCTCGGCCTCGTTACGGTTGCGGAAGGCATATTCCAGCGTACCTGTATTATCCGGCGCAACATCCAGGTACTTTTTGCAGCCACTACCCAGCAGCAGTACAGTTATTACGCATATTATTTTCGATATCTTTTTCATGTTACTATGTGTAAATGGTGCTGGTTATAAGTTTACGTTAAGGCCTATGTTAAACACCTTTTGTATTGGGTAAGCAAAGCCATTGCCGCCAACCTCGGGGTCCCAAAGTTTAAAGGCGCTCCAGGTATATAGGTTAAGGCCGTTAAAGTAGATGCGGGCTTTGCTCATGCTCAGCTTTTTAGAGATACGTGCCGGGATGGTGTAGCCAAACTCTACCGATTTCAAGCGAAGGAAGCTGCCATCGCGCATCCACCAGGTGCTGCCCTGCCTGTTGTTCTCAATCTGGTTGCCGGTAACCCCAAGGCGCGGGTATTGCGCATACAGGTTTTGGTTATCTATGCTCCAGTGGTTATCTGCAAAGGCCTTAAGCAATTGGGTATTGCCGCTGGCATAAGCACCATCCGGGCTTTGGATGAACGGACTGGTACGGCTTGGATCGATAAAGAAGCTTACCTGCGCCTGCCCCTGGAAAAAAGCCGAAAGATCAAAGCCCTTGTACCCTGCCGACACGCCGTAGCCATACACAATTTGCGGCACGGTTGGGTTACCAATAAAGGTTTGGTCGGCACCATCTATTTTGCCATCGCCATTAAGGTCGCGGTATTTAATGTCGCCACCTTTTGGCGCAATGCCGTTGGTAGAGAATATCTGGGTTGGCGAGTTGGCGGCCTCGTTATCATCAACAAACAAACGCTCGGCTATGTAACCATAGTTGCGGTTAATAAGCTGCCCGCTTTGGTAGCGGTACGCTTCGGCATATTGCGGCTCTTCGTATTTGCCGTAGGTGCTTCGTGCCAGGGTGAAGTTACCGCGCCCTTGTATCCAGCCGGTTTTGCCCAGGGTTTGCTTATAATCGGTTTGTATATCTATACCTTTAGAATCGGCAGTACCAAAATTGGCGCTCACGTTGCTCTCCAAGCCCATAGTAGTAGGTATGGCCGAACGTGTTTGCAGGATATTGTAGCGGTGGTATTTGTATACCTCGGCAATAATATTCCAGTTTTTAAACAGGGTAAGCTCCACGCCTAAGTTCAGCTGGCGCGAGGTTTCCCAGGTAATATCCGTATTGGGGTAATTGTAAACTGTTACGCCATTGCGTGTATAGCCGTTATTGGTACCAAAGGTGGCAGGATTACCGCCGTTAAGATCCAACCTCGATAGGTAGTAAAAACGTTCGTTACCTATTTGGTCGTTACCTACCGTACCATAGCTACCGCGAAGTTTCATGCGCGAGATAACCGAATACAACCCATCGCCCCAAAACTTCTCATCAGATACTATCCACGAACCACCTATAGTTGGGAAGAAACCATAGCGATGTTCTTTAGAGAAACGCTCGGTACCATTGTAACCAAAGTTGAACTCTAAAAAGTAGCGGCTTTTGAACGAGTAGGTAGCGCGGCCTGCAAGGGTTAAGTTTCTATAAGGTAATGAAGTGAACAATGAGCCGGCATTACCGTAAAGCGTTTGCTGTTGCGTACCAATTAACGATCCGCTGAGGTTGTGATCGCCAAAGCGGCGGTTATAATCAACTACGCCCTGGAAGTACAGGTAAGTGTTCAGCTGGCTGGTGTTGGCATCCTGGTAATAATTCAGGTATTCGGTAGCTGCGCCAGGGTTAGAGTTTAACCAGGATAGCGTATAGGTGTTGCTTGCTTTATCGTAACTACCTACATTGTAATAAAAGGGTGAATACCCCATTTGCGACTGGAAGTACGAGAAGCGGTTGGTATGGAACAAGCCGCGGAAATTCAAGCCCTGGGTAACAAAATCGAGGTTTTGGTTCAGTTCCAATTGTGCTGACATCCTCGATTGTGAATAGTTTTTGTGTCCCCTTAACAATTGCGCGTAAGGGTTTACGTAGCCGATGTTGTTTGATTGCGCCGTACTGCCGGGCGCTACCGCGTTCCCGAACAAAATGTGCTTGGTGTTCAGGTTAGCTTCATCTGCCGGGTAATAGGCCGGGAACAACACCGGGCTGGTGTGCATGGCGTAGTTATACAGATCGGTAGAGAAGGAAGCATCCGATGTAAGCGGGCCATTGTACTCGTTAAAAGTACCCGACAGCCTCACGATCATCTCGGTAGATTTGGTAAGGTTGATGTTTACGTTGGAACGTAACTGGTAATTTTTGAAGTTTACGTTGTTGTTATTATTGTTATTAATATCCTGGCGAAGTATACCATGATCGAGGTTGTAAGAGCCTGATACATAATAACGGGCAACGCCGCCGCCGCCGCTCACACTCATATCGGCACGCTGGGTGTTGGTGCGGTCTTTAAACAGCATTTTTATCCAGTCAACAGCCGGGTATACATATTCGTTACTGCCGGGAGCTTTGGCCAAAGTTGCCTCGGTGGCAATAATTTTGTTTTGGCTGAAAGGCAGCGGGCTCAGCGGGTCGCGGGTAATGGTAGCCTCGTTGAACAGGCGCATATACGTAATAGGGTCCGCCAGTTCGAGGTTTTTTATAGATTGCGAAGAAGAGTTCTCCACACGGGCGTTGATGGTTGGCTTGCCCACTTTACCCTCTTTGGTTGATACCAGGATAACACCGTTGGCACCACGCGCACCGTATAATGCGGTAGAGGCAGCATCTTTCAGGATAGAGAAACTGGCGATATCATCAACCTGCAAACGGGCAAGGTCTGATGTAGATAGCTCCACGTTATCTATCAGTATCAGCGGGTCTTTTTTGTAACCGAAGGTAGTTACACCACGGATGAAGAAGTTAGAGTTGTCCTGCCCGGGCTGGCCGCTGGGTTGGTAGGCTATTACGCCTGCTACCTGCCCTGCCAAGGCATTAGTTAGGTTACTTGCGGGTATCTTCAGGTCGCCCGGCGATACGGTGGTTACCGAACCTACCACGGCTTCTTTACGTTGTTTGCGGCCGTAGGCCGTTACAACTACATCATTAAATTCGTTTTTGGCTTCTTTAATAATAATTGGGTAGGTGGTTTTGCCCGATACCACGGTAAATGTGGTTTCTTTATAACCTACATAGGTAACGCGGAACACGGTACCCGGCTCGGCGTTGATAACGAAGTTACCGTTAACATCGGTTACCGTACCGGTGTTCTTGCGGTTCTCGGCGGTTAAGTTGGCGCCTATAATTTTAAGGCCGGTAGTATCGGTAACGGTACCTGTAATGGTTATTTTGGTTTGTGCCGATGCCGACCTGTCGATGGCACACAGCATCACCACGATGCAGCATGCGAGGGCGAGCCTGCTTTGCACAAATTTTAATAACCAATGGCTTTTTAGGCTTTCGTGAAATGGTCTCATAAAAGTTTATTCATAATTGGGTTTAAGTGCTTTTGATATTTGGTTGGTTAAGGGGCATAGCTATCCACCCACAGTTTCAGTGTTAATTTTTTTGCGGCTTGTGCCGCGGGTTAGGCCGGTGGGTTAAAGCCTAAGCCTGTAACCGGCGAACGTATAATAAACTGTTGGAGGATGCGCAGGACAGGGGCCTATCCCGTGCGGTTGGTGCAGAAAGAGACGATGCCCTTTGCGGTTGGTAATGCTGTTTCATGTTCACAAGAATTGGTTAATTGGTTGGAATAAATTTAGGGCGACGCGAACGGCTTTAAAATGGATAAACCTTTAAAGGTGATGGACAATCGTATTATTTTCTGCTTTATTTTCTGATTAGCAAGAGCCAATTACATGCACCATCCGGTGTAAAATTTTACATTTTTAGCCTAACATTAAGCGATTTTGGATTGATGCCCTGAAGTGTAATTCTAACAATTATAAGCACAAAGCACACCACTACAACGCGGCGTTGTAACGGTGTGCAAAATAGTTTTCAAGAAAGCTCTTAGTTGTAAGTCTGATAAATGCTGATGGACGATATCCCTATAGGGATCTTATCTGAATACCCAAAACAACGCCACCATAATGAGGATAAGCAGCATCGAAAGGAATTTGTAATTGCCAAACCCCGCCCACCCGGGGCTTCGGAGCGATTCGAAGGGAGACTTCCAGTAAAGCACTTCGCTTTGCGGCGTATGTTGTACTTTATAGATGTATGATAGTGCTACCTGCAGCAATACGCAAAATAGGAACAGGTAAAAGGCCATCATCATAAAAGGCACATGCCCTAATGCCGAAGCAGGCATGGTTTTGCTGTAGATGAATACCCCTACTCCTGCTGCCGAACCGATGTACAATGTAAGCTGCGCCGACAAAGCCGATGCCCGTTTCCAAAACACACCCAACAGAAACACACAGGTAATAGGCGGCGCAATGTGGGCGATGATATCATTCAACCCGTTGAAAATGCTTTCGTAATTATTCAGCAGTGGCAATAACAGTAACGAAATAACAAAGGATATACCCGCCGCTATCTTCCCGGCACGTACCAGTTTGGCATCGCTTGCTTCGGGTTTGTAGCGTTTGTAAATGTCATAACTCGCCAATGTGGAAATAGAGTTTAAAGCGCCCGAAATCTGGCTCATCAAACCGGATAGTAACGCCGCTACTAATACTCCAGCCAAACCCTTTGGGATGAGTTGCAATATCATCAGTGTATAAATGCCTTTGCTGTTCACCATTTCCTTGCCGGCGGCATCTACGGTTTTTAATCCTGCCAAATCTAAATGCCCCGTTTGGTAAAGGGCGTAGGCGAATAAGCCCGGCATCACGAATATGAAAACAGGAAGAATTTTAATGAACCCGCAAAACAATGGGCCTACACGGGCGTGGTTCTCATCTTTAGCACCCAATACGCGCTGCACAATAGTTTGATCGGCGCACCAGTACCAAATGCCCAATACAGGGTAACCCAGCAATACGGCATACCAGGGTAATCCGCTTGCATCGCCGTGGGGGCGCATCATGGATAGTTTATTCAGTTCGTTATGCTGTTGCAGCACCTGCACCATATCGTCCCAACCGCCCATTTTGTGGTAGGCTGCCACACTCATGATAACCGCACCTGCCAACAGTACAACCGTTTGGATAGATTCGGTAACTACCACTGCCCTTAGCCCGCCTATCACCGTATAAATAGTGGTGATAATAGCGATAATGATAACGCTGGTATACATATTTACGCCGAACAACGTTTGCAGCACAATGCCACCCGCCAGCAGCGAAAAAGAAATATGGATAATGATAGCCGACAGGATGGAAATAAAAGCCAGCCAATCCCTACTGGCGCGGTTGTAGCGTTTCTCCAGAAAATCGGGCAAGGTTGATACGCCCGATTTGATATAAAAAGGCACAAAAAACAGCGCCAGCAATATCAGCGTGAATGAGGCCATCCACTCGAAGGTGCCGTTGAGCAAGCCGGTATCAAAACCACTCTGCGCCAGGCTTACCAAATGCACGCAGGAAATATTGGTAGCAAATAGCGCCAGCCCTATCATGGGCCACTTCAAACTCTTGCCCGCCAAAAAGTAACTGCTGGCCTCGCTGCCTTTATCGCCCGCGCGGTGGCGCAGGCCGGTATACAAGCCAATGGCCAATATAACCAGCACATATAAAATACTTACAATGGCATCAACCGAACCTATCATTTGGGGGAATACGTTTGGGTTAAATTTTATCTTCTAATAAAAGTAGGTCGCAACTGCTGCCCGGTACCTGCGGGGTTTTATAAACGCCGCCTATAATTTGCGCCGGGTTTACAAAGTGCTTTTGCAGGTGCGGTATATGCTCTAAAAACAAAGCTTCGTGCCCCATGGCAATATGGTTAAATAAAACCAAATGCTGATGCAGTTGCCCCATATCGCCCACGTGCGGCACCACGGGCACGCCGAACTTTTTGCATAACAGGCTCACGGCAATAAATTCGCTTACGCCCCCTACCCTCACGGCATCCACCTGCATGAACGATGCGGAACCCGACTGCAGGTAATTTTTAAAAATAACCTTATTGGGCACATGCTCGCCCAGCGCCAGCTTAACGGGTGCAATGGCTTTGGCCAAAGTGGCATGGGCATACACATCATCAGGGTGCGTAGGCTCTTCTATCCAGTAAGGGTTTATGCTTTTTAACTTGTTACATATATCAATGGCCTGCGGCAGAGTCCACTGCTGGTTGGCATCCAGCATTACTTTTACATCGGGCCCGGCAACCTCGCGTACGATGTGTGCCCGGCGGATGTCACGCTCCGGGTCGGCAGAACCTACTTTGAGTTTCATGGCGGTGAAGCCTTCGGCCAAGGCCTTTTTACAATTCTCGCGCACCTGCTCATCGGGGTAGTTGAACCAACCTATCGAAGTATCGTAACCGGGATATCCCTGCTCCAATATCGGTAGACGGCCGGCTTTTGTAGGCTGCTGCCCTTTCAGTAATTCTAAGGCTTGCTCGGCGGTAAGCTCATATTCTAAATAAGAAAGGTCGAGCGTGTTCACAATTTGCTCGGGCGATAGGTCTATCAATAGTCTCCACAGAGGTACGCCGCGCTTTTTTGCCCACAAGTCGTAACAGGCATTGGTTACTGATGCCAGCGCCAAATGCACTATCCCCTTATGCGGGCCCAACCAGCGGAATTGCTGATCGTTGGAGAGTTGCTTGAACAATTCGCCAAAGTTGGTCATCACTTCTTCTATATCCTTACCCTGCAATACCCGGCCATAGTATTCGGCGGCTTTGCAAACCAAGTCGTTCCCTTCGCCAAGGGTAAAGGCCAAACCGGTGCCCACCACACCGCTATCATCGTGCAGGCGGGTTACGGCGTAGGAGTATATCGGGTCGCGGTGGATGGCATCGCTACCGGCATTGCCCTGCAGCGGGTAGCGTACATCATGTACGGTTATCTTCTTTATCATACTGCCTTCCCGTTTAGGCCCGCGGGCACAACCTCTTTATTTTCTTCTTCACCTTTTTCGATATACCTGCGGTAACCCAGCTCTGCCCCGCCCGATACCGGCAGTATGCAACCTGTGATGAACCGCGCTTGTTCCGATACCAAAAACACGCAGGCATCCGCCACCACGTCGCCTTCGGGGCAATAGCCCAACGGGTGTATCTCGTTCAGGTAATGCTCAATGTGTTCGGCATTGGGCTGCTGGCTGCTCCAGCGGCGCAGCATGGGCGTCCAAACACCGGCAGGTGCAACGGCATTTACGCGAATACCCAGCGGGGCGTAATCCAAAGCCATTGATTTGGTAAGCGCATTAACGGCGCCCTTGGTAGCTGTGTAAGCGGCATGTAGCTCCTGCCCTATCTCGCCAACCATGCTGCCGGTGTTTAGGATAACGCCTTTGCTTTCCTTCAGCGCGGCTATGCCGTATTTAGTAGTATGGTAAATGCCTTTTACGTTCACATCAAACACTTTCTGCCATTCGGCGTCGGTAGTATCGCAAAGCGTTTTCGATGGGTTAGATACACCTGCATTGTTATGGATAACATCTATCCCGCCGAATGTAGCAATGGTTTCTTCAATTGCCCTCTGCACATCATCGGCACAGGAAACATCGGCTAAAATATAAAGGAGGTTATCGTTAAAAAAGCGTTCGCGGCATTGCTGCAGGCTGTCTTCTTTATGGCTGATGATGGCCACCCTTGCACCTGCCTTGTGGTAGGCTTGGGCGCACTCGTAACCGATGCCTTCGGTTCCGCCGGTTAAAAAAACCACCTTATTGTGTAGTAATTGCATACTGGTTTTGGCGTTCGTGTTTATCTGAGGGCAATAGCAGGCCATTACCCCATTTGGTGTTGCTTGTTATAAATAATGTTGTATTTACGGTCAGTTCGGCCATCAGCAGCCTTACCGGAGTACATCACTTCGGCGGCTTACTATAATTGGTTTTGTTTTATTGAACGTTCAAATTTAATTGCCGCTTAAACACGCCCTAATAGGTAATTCATCTATTTTAATGGATAATTCGCCTGTAGTTTTAGCGGATAATATTTTTCTTAGCGCATACACTTTAAGCAAATAAAATTTACTTTAGCCTGTGTTATAAACCGGCGCTATTCACCATCGGCGCAAATGCTTATTATACCTTAATTAACAATGGGGAACTCTTTTAAAAGAAAAGACGGGTTCGACGGCGAAAAGCTCATCAGCATCCCGCAAAAAGTGTTGACAGATTATGTGAAGCGCTACCCCGCCCTATTCAATATTTATATAACGCACATTGGTTACTTCCCCAAGGCATCGTACCATTATAAAGAGCGACGCCGCGGTTGTGTAGATAATATTTTGATATACTGCCTCAAAGGGAAAGGCTATTACATTATAGATAAAAAGAAATTTGAGGTTACGCCCAACCAATTCTTACTGCTGCCCGCTACGGATGAATATATGCGCTACTGGGCCGATGAGGCCGACCCATGGACCATTTACTGGGTACACTTTACAGGAGATAACATTGCCAACTTCAACTCCTCGCTCAACCTTAATATTTTTAAAGGCCCCGTGCCCATCCCTTTTAATAATAAGGCGTTGGATATTTGGAACAATATTTACCAGAACCTGGAGATGGGCTACAGTATCGAAAACCTGTGCAACGCCACCTTTTGCCTCTACAACCTGGTGGCAACCTTTCTATTCCCGGATAAGCATATCGTAAGCGAACAGGTAGAAACAGAAGATATTATAACCGCCACCATCCTGAACATGAAGCAGAACATCGAAAAGAAAATGACGGTGGACGATATGGCCGGACAGCACAGGCTTTCCAGTTCGCACTTCAGCAGCCTGTTCCGTAAGGCTACGGGTATGCCGCCGATGGATTACTTTATCCACCTGAAAATGCAGAAGGCCTGCCAGTTCCTGTACGCCAACGAAGCCAAAATAAAAACGATAGCCCTCGACCTTGGGTACGACGACCCTTATTACTTCTCACGCGTTTTCAAAAAGTACATGGGCATGTCGCCCGAGCAATATAAGCTGACGACTAATATAAGGTCGGCAGTGTAGTTGTCCCCTTCCCCGTCATGGCGAATTTATTTCGGCAACCCACACGGCAAGTAATGTTCATGCAAAGTGGCTTTGCACTGTGGCTTATATGATGGGGTGCTGAAACAAGTTCCATTAGACTTGCAGAAGAATTAATTAACAGATTGTTGTTGATAATTTTGGCATGTTAAACATGTGGAAAAGATAGCTGATAGCGATATGAATACAATTTCTAGCCTTCGAGGCTCAATGCTGATTCTGTACCTCAGCTATCTTTTTAACTTAACCCAAGGCTCAATAGTAATTTAGCTCCACATTCGTAGTATGGAACCAGCCGGGTTAAGCGCCACATGCAACCTGGTATCGGTATGGACAAATTTAAACTTTTTTGTGGCATCGACATCAGCAAGGCTGATATCGACGTAGTGTATGGCACGGCTTCTTCCAGCCGCCATTTGAAATTGAGCAATGACATTAAAGGCATTAGCACGCTATTGAACGTCCTTTTGCAGGCGCAACCCGGCCGAGGAGCCATCCTCGTCTGTTGCGAGAACACCGGCGCATTGATGGATAAGCTGGCCTGCATATTAAAGGGGGAAGGGATATTCCTTTGGGCTGTACACCCTTTGCTCCTTAGCTACTACAGCCTCGATATCAACCGGTTTAAAACAGATAAAGCCGATGCAAAAAAGATATTCAAATACGCCCTGGCCAACAAGGATAATGCAGTAGGTTACCACCTGCCCTCGGCCGCCACCCGCCAGCTTAGGGAACTATTTAACTGCCGAAAGAACCTGATAAAAGCGCGCTCGGCATTCGAATGCAGGATCGAGGACCATAAACAGAAGTCTTCTTTCGATGCTTTGGCTATGCATTTGGAAAAACAACTGGTCATCGTCCTGAGCGGGCTTATCAAAGAGGCAGAGAAAGCGATACGCGCAGCTATCAATGCCGACAAGCGGGTAAAAAGCATGTACCGGGTGTTGGTATCTATACCCTGCATAGGCCCGGTAACCGCATGGCACCTGCTTTTTATTACGGATTGCTTTGAAAGGTTCGACAACCATAAAGCACTTGCCGCTTTCATCGGTTGCGCTCCATACCCCAGGAAGTCGGGGACATCAGTAAAGCGGAAAGACAAAGTATCAACCAAAGCCTACCGCCCTTTAAAAACCGACCTTAATCAAGGGATCGTAAGCGTTTGCACGAGGCAGGGGCAGCTATTTTATGATTATTATCAAGCTATGATCAAAGCGAACCGGCATCATTTGTATATCCTTAACTCCATCAAAAATATCCTGCTTAAACTTGCCTTTAAACTCGTACGGTCAAACACGCTTTTTAACAAAGAAATATTCATGAAAAATAAACTATCATGGCAAAAACATTTGCATATGTCATAGTAATCAGCATGACG
>NZ_MBTF01000016.1 GCF_002013915.1 Mucilaginibacter pedocola | reverse complement strand
TCAACGGTTCGAATCCGTTATTCTCCACGCTTTTCAGTAGGCAGTATACAGTTAACAGTAAGCAGTTTTATGCTGCACACTGCGAACCGGGAACTGCAAACTGAAGAAACGTTCTTTGACATATTGGAAGAAGTAAAATTGAAGAGAAAACAACAGTAGAGGGCTGTTGCAGGCTCAGATTGTTAGCAATGACATGAAGACGGCAACACGAATCAAAAAGCATACAGTGCTGAGCAAAAGCAGCACAAGTATAGAAGAAAGTAAATAAGGGTACACGGGGGATGCCTTGGCTCTCAGAGGCGATGAAGGACGTGATAAGCTGCGATAAGCCCCGGGGATTAGCAAATATGATTTAATCCGGGGATTTCCGAATGGGGCAACCTAACTATTTGAAGAATAGTTGCAATAGCGCAAACCTGCTGAACTGAAACATCTAAGTAAGCAGAGGAAGAGAAAATAATAATGATTTCCAGAGTAGTGGCGAGCGAAATGGAAGAAGCCCAAACCATATATGTTACGGCATATATGGGGTTGTAGGGCCACAACATGACTACTAAAATGAACCGGAACGGGGTGGGAAACCCGGCCATAGAGCATGAGAGCTGCGTACGGGTAAGTAATAGTAAGATAGTGGTACCCTGAGTACCGCGAGGTCGGAGACGCCTTGTGGGAATCTGCCGGCACCATCCGGTAAGGCTAAATACTCCTGAGAGACCGATAGTGGACCAGTACCGTGAGGGAAAGGTGAAAAGAACCCCGAACAGGGGAGTGAAATAGAACCTGAAACCGTGTACTTACAAGCGGTCGGAGCACTGTAAAGTGTGACGGCGTGCCTTTTGCATAATGAGCCTACGAGTTACTCTTCTCTGGCAAGGTTAAGTGCTTCAGGCACGGATCCGAAGCGAAAGCGAGTCTGAATAGGGCGTATAGTCAGAGGAGGTAGACGCGAAACCTTGTGATCTACCCATGGGCAGGTTGAAGGTGCCGTAACAGGTACTGGAGGACCGAACCGATAAACGTTGAAAAGTTTCCGGATGACTTGTGGGTAGGGGTGAAAGGCTAATCAAACTGGGAAATAGCTCGTACTCCCCGAAATGTTTTTAGGAACAGCGTGATGGTAAAGTTATATAGAGGTAGAGCTACTGATTGGGTGCGGGGGAGTCAAATCCTACCAAATCCAGACAAACTCCGAATGCTATATAATATACATTGCAGTGAGGCTATGGGTGCTAAGGTCCATGGCCGAGAGGGAAAGAACCCAGACCATCAGCTAAGGTCCCCAAATTAACGCTAAGTTGAACTAACGAGGTCCGGCTGCACAGACAGCTAGGATGTTGGCTTGGAAGCAGCCATTCATTTAAAGAGTGCGTAACAGCTCACTAGTCGAGCGGCCGGGCATGGATAATAAACGGGCATTAAGCGTTATACCGAAGCTATGGATTACAATTAATTGTACTGGTAGGGGAGCATTCTAATTGCCGGAGAAGCAGGAAGGACAACTGACTGTGGAGGAATTAGAAAAGCAAATGTAGGCATAAGTAACGATAAGGCGGGAGAGAAACCCGCCCACCGAAAGACTAAGGTTTCCTGATCAACGCTAATCGGATCAGGGTTAGTCGGGGCCTAAGGTGAAGCCGAAGGGCGTAGCCGATGGACAACTGGTTAATATTCCAGTACTTTTTATAATTGCGACGCAGTGACGGAGTAGTGAAACTGGCGCGTGCTGACGGAATAGCACGTTAAAGGCTGTAGGTATAGGTTTGGTAGTTAAGTACGCCAGATTTGCTGAACGCTGATAGTACACCGAGCCTTCGGGTAAGGTGATAGCCCAGGTAACCAGGCTTCCAAGAAAACCTGCTAAGCTTCAGATTATAAAAACCCGTACCGTAAACCGACACAGGTAGTCGAGGAGAGGATCCTAAGGTGCTCGAGTGAATCATGGCTAAGGAACTCGGCAAAATGGCCCTGTAACTTCGGGAGAAGGGGCGCTGGTAGCAATATCAGCCGCAGTGAAAAGGCCCAGGCGACTGTTTAACAAAAACACATGGCTATGCAAAATCGAAAGATGACGTATATGGCCTGACACCTGCCCGGTGCCGGAAGGTTAAGAGGGGATGTTAGTCGCAAGGCGAAGCATTGAATCGAAGCCCCGGTAAACGGCGGCCGTAACTATAACGGTCCTAAGGTAGCGAAATTCCTTGTCGGGTAAGTTCCGACCTGCACGAATGGTGTAACGATCTGGGCGCTGTCTCAGCCATGAGCTCGGTGAAATTGTGGTATCGGTGAAGACGCCGGTTACCCGCAACGGGACGGAAAGACCCCATGCACCTTCACTACAACTTAACATTGATATCGGATACAGGATGTGTAGGATAGGTGGGAGGCTGTGATCTGGATTCGCTAGGATTCAGTTAGCCAACGTTGAAATACCACCCTTTCTGTATTTGGTGTCTAACTCTGCAAAGCGGAGGACATTGTTTGGCGGGTAGTTTGACTGGGGTGGTCGCCTCCAAAAAGGTAACGGAGGCTTTCAAAGGTAAGCTCAGTACGCTTGGTAACCGTACGCGGAGTGCAATAGCATAAGCTTGCTTGACAGTGAGGCAGACAAGCCGAGCTGGGTCGAAAGACGGATATAGTGATCCGGTGGTTCTGCATGGAAGGGCCATCGCTCAAAGGATAAAAGGTACGCTGGGGATAACAGGCTGATCTCCCCCAAGAGCTCATATCGACGGGGAGGTTTGGCACCTCGATGTCGGCTCGTCACATCCTGGGGCTGGAGAAGGTCCCAAGGGTTGAGCTGTTCGCTCATTAAAGTGGCACGCGAGCTGGGTTCAGAACGTCGCGAGACAGTTCGGTCCCTATCTGTTGTGGGCGTTGGAAGTTTGAGTGGGGCTGACCTTAGTACGAGAGGACCGGGTTGGACTAACCTCTGGTGAATCTGTTATGCCGCCAGGTGTACTGCAGAGTAGCTACGTTGGGAATAGATAAGCGCTGAAAGCATCTAAGTGCGAAACTAGCCACAAGATGAGACTTCCATTGAGGATCGTAGCAGACTACTACGTTGATAGGTTACAGGTCTAAAGATGGCGACATCAAAGCCGAGTAATACTAATAATCCGAAGCTTTCTCATAGCAGGTAAATAGGGTGGCGGCTCTGCCGCTGCCCGAACACAAAGCTGTTGTTTTCTCTCGAAATTACTTCTTTCAATAATATGTCAAGTTATAGTGAATGGAGAATACTTGATTGAGTGGGTAGTTATTGAACTCTACAACCACTCACCGCTTAACCCCTCACTACTAACTAAAAATATTCAGGTGCCTATATCGGCGGTGTCCACCTCTTCCCATTCCGAACAGAGAAGTTAAGCCCGCCAGAGCCGATGGTACTGCAGTAAAATGTGGGAGAGTAGGTCGGTGCCAACCTTTAAACAAGCCTTGTGTAGTAATACATGAGGCTTTGTTGTTTTATGGGGATTCCTAATCCATCATTTGTCATAGTGAGCCTGCCGAACCAGTCTCCCGCTCCCGCAAGCGTCCCCGCTTGTGGTAAGCATGCAAGGTTACCACTAAGCATTACCGCTATACATTCCACTACCATAGTCCATCTGCACATCTGAAATTCGCATATCTGCACATTCGCAATCCTGTCCGTCCGTCTGCAGGTGCCCTCATCGCAAATAAAAGCGGACAAACAAAAAATCTCCATCTCTTTATAAACAAGCTGCACCATGTTATACTTACCTATATCCCGAAGTAAAACTTTGGGGCAGCATAAAACGCCTCTGTCCGTCCTTCCGCCTATAATAAGGGGGGCTCCTGCGGACGGACGGACACCACAAGCAAGGCCTTGTCCGCCTCCCGTCCAAAATAAACGGTACTTGTAAACGGACGGACAGAACATCTTCTAAAGCGATGCCTCCCCAAAACGCATTGAAAGCCCTTTTAAAAAAAGGCTAATGGGGAGGGTGCATTAAAAAAACGGCGTTTTTTATCTTTTATCAGCAGAGAGAAAATCTTATCAGAGGTATTAGCAGCTGATTAATGCTATACTGCTAATGCATATTCCCCAACGTTTTCCCGGTTTTTTTTAATGAATGGTAGCAATGTTTGTATGCCATTTTTGCTTTTTGATATTTTAATCAATATCCATCAGGTAACTTATTTCCTGATACTTTTTACCTTGTAAATCGAAAATACGATGTTATAATTACAAGGATGAATGCCTTATTGGTACCGGGTAAAGTTGCTGCCGATGATATGTTTTTCGCAATGTTTTCGGGTGCTGATGCTAAATTGAGTTGCGAAGTTTTGCGGTTAGATATCCCAATGCGGGCAATTAGCTGATTAGCTGTTGCCCATCGCGTCTTGTCCGTCCGTTTGGAAGAGCCTTTTTTTGGCGGGTAAAGTAATAGGTACTTCGCTGCCGGGATCGTCCTCGCTTGTGGCACGGTTGCAAGATAGCCACAACATGTTACCACTAAGCATTCCGTTAATAGCAAGCCGCATACCTGTTCTGCGGACCACAAGCGAGGACGCTTGCGGTAGCGTATGAGCAAATTACTTAACTATCTGACACCCGTTCTGTCCGTCCGTCCGCAGGAGCCTACCCTTTTTGGGCGGACGGACAGGCTCATCAACCCTAAACCTGATAGTACGGAAAGGCGCTTCTATCAGCGGCTTGGAGGGATAGCAGGGCAGAACCTAACCTAAGCACCACTGCCATTGCTTTTCAAAAACCTGTCCGCATAGTTTTTGCAGAACGGCACGTTCGGACGGACGGACAGTTTCAGATGTGCAGATGTGCGGATATGCAAATGTGCAGATGGCTTTTGATGATGGAATGTTTAGCCGCAACGCCTTATTGTTACCTGTCTTGCGGACCACANCGAGGACGCTTGCGGTAGCGTATGAGCAAATTACTTAACTATCTGACACCCGTTCTGTCCGTCCGTCCGCAGGAGCCTACCCTTTTCGGGCGCACGGACAGGCTCATCAGCCCTAAACCTGATAGTACGGAAAGGCGCTTCTATCAGCGGCTTGGAGGGATAGCAGGGCAGAACCTAACCCAAGTACCACTGCCATTGCTTTTCAAAAACCTGTCCGCATAATTTTTGCAGAACGGCACGTTCGGACGGACGGACGGTTTCAGATGTGCAGATGTGCAGATGTGCGGATATGCAAATGTGCAGATGGCTTTTGATGATGGAATGTTTAGCCGCAACGCCTTATTGTTACCTGTCTCGCGGACCACAAACGAGGACGCTTGCGGTATCGGAAAAGGTAGCGTTTAAAACAAAAAAAGCGCCCCATCAGGAACGCTCTATCATATTTTGCAGCCGAACTTCATCATTCGAAATTCAGCGTTCGGTGTTCGATATTCTTCTTTCTGTCTTGTCTCTCGATTCTTACCTCTTGACTCTAAAAGCCTACTGCTTCTGATACTTGCTCAGTTTCAAATGTAGCGTAGTAGGGTCAAAGGGTTTCAGGATGTAGTCGTTCATGCCTGCGTTTTCTATCTGCCCCATTTGGTTGCTCAGCATTGATGCTGTAAGGGCAATAATGGGCAGGTTTTGAAAGTATGGGTCGGTTTTGGTGCGGATGATGCCTGCGGCTTCTAAACCGCCCATTATTGGCATGTGTATATCCATCAGCACCACATCAAAGTTTTTGTGTAGTTCAAGCTTATCTATTGCTTCCTGTCCGTTCTCGGCAAAATCGGCGGTGGCGCCCCATTTTTTCAGAACCTTGTTTATCAATAACCTGTTTATTTGGTTATCATCTACTACCAGTACGTTAATATTTAATCCTGTTTCCACTTTATTGTTATTATTTACGGCTTCGGTAACCAGCTTTTTAAAGGTTATGGTGAACCAAAAAGTGGAGCCCTTGCCCGGTGTACTATCTACGTTTACGCGCGAATCGTGCAGCTCTATCAAGCGCTTGCTGATGGCTAACCCCAGCCCTGTGCCGCCATATTCGCGGGTGGTGTTTGCCTCGGCTTGCTTAAAAGATTCAAATATGGTGTTTAATTTGTTTTTTGCAATACCAATTCCGCTATCTGTTACCGCAAATCGTATTCTTACCGTCTTTTTTGTCTGTTCTATTACTTTCAGCTCAATATCTACCCCGCCTTTTGCCGTAAACTTAACGGCATTGCTCACCAAATTAAGCAGTATCTGCACCAGCCGCGCCCTATCGCCAATTACCATATCGGGCACCGCCTTATCAACATTGCCACGCAGGTAAATACCTTTTTCCTGCGCTTTGTATTGCATAGAGGCGGTAACCCCGGCAACCATATCCCGCATATCTACGTTAGCTTTCTCCAGTTGGATGTTGCCCGTTTCAATTTTTGTAAAATCGAGCACATCGTTTATCAGGGTCATCAGGTTCTCTGCAGAAAACTTCAGGATGCTGAGGTTCTCTTTTTGCGATTCCAGTGGGTTATCGTTCAGCAAAATATGGCTCATGCCTATTACGGCGTTCAGCGGGGTGCGTATCTCGTGGCTCATTACGCCTATGAACATGTCCTTGGCACGGCTCAGGGCGAGGGCTTCTTCTTTGGCGGCTATCAGCTCCAGCTCGGCTTTCTTTTTGGCGGTGATATCGATGATTACCTCTATGTACTTATCCACCTTGCCCTTACCATCGGTAATTACCGAATTAATGACCGATACCCACACCGGCTGCCCGTCTTTACGGTACACCAGCAGGTCAACCTCGAAGGACTGCTTTTTGGCAGACAGCTCGCGCGATTTGGTGATGATAGATACATCTGTTAGCTCGCCCTTCAACGAATCGCCCAGGTGTTTATCCTTTACATCATCAAGCGTGTAGCCCGTAATATCTTCAAATGCCGAGTTTACCCACTCAACCTTGCCCTCGGCATCGTTTATCACTACGCCGCTGGTGGTTTTGCTGGCTACGAGCGATAGCATGCGCAGCTCTTCCTCTGCCTGCTTGCGGCTGCTAATATCAACCATTACGCCTATTTGCCGCTCTACGCTGCCCGCCTCGTTAAACAGGGGACTGTTAGACATAAACACCCAGGCGGTTGTGCCATCCTTGCGGTATATTTTTATCTCAACATTATAAGGCTTGTTCTCTTTAAAGTTCTGCACCGCTGCCTGAAAAACCGATAGGTCGGTTTCTTCGCCTACCAGTTTGGTGCCAATAGTTTGCCCCTTCAGTTCATCAAGCTTGTAGCCTATAATGTTCTCCAGGGCTTCGTTCATCCAAATTATTTTACCCTCGGCATCGCGTATAACGGTTCCGCTTGGCGATTTGCGTGCAGCGAAGGTGAGTATCTCCACATCCTGCTCGGCGCGCTTGCGGGCGGTAATATCTATAATAATGCGGATGTATTTATCTATAGAGCCATCGGCAGCATAAATAATGGAGTTGGTAACGGCTATCCAAACAGGGCGCCCGTCTTTAGAGAGCATAGATAGCTCCACCTCGTACGAGCGTTTGTGGCGTATAGCATCCAGCAGTTCGTGCTCGGCGGCTTCATCTTTGGGTTTGCCCTTCAGCACTTCGCCCAAAAACTTGTTATGCACATCAGATGTGGCGTAGCCCGTAATTTTTTCGAAGGCGGCGTTGGTCCACATTACGCAGTCGCGCGCATCGCTTATTACTACGCCGTTCTTTATTTTGCTGGCAACCAGGCTCAGCAGTTCGGTTTGCTCTGCCAGGCGTTTTTGCAGGGTAATATCGCGCCCGCTGCAATACCATTTGCCCGCTTTGTAAACGGCGGTCCAGCTTAGTTGCTTAACCTCGCCGCTGCTGGTAACGGTTTGCGTTTCTATCTCGAAGGGTTTTTCGGTAGCCTTTGCCTGCTCTATTACGGGCACATACTGCTCGCGGTTTTGCCCCACAACAAAGCTCCATAAACTCCTGCCCGTAGCTTCTTCTACGGTGTAACCCAAAATATCGAGTATGCAGTTGTTTATCAGCTCAATGTTCGCATCGGCACCGGCTATCAGGTGTATCTCGGTAGAGTTATTAAATAAGGTATAAAAATCTTTATGTACCTGCAGGCTGCTCTCCAGCTCTTTTTTTTGCTTACGTAGCACCAGGTGCGATATCACCTCGTTAGCCAGTATGCTAAGAGCATCGCGCTGCTCGGCATTTAATTCTTTTACGTGGTTATCCAGCACGCATAGCGAGCCTATGGGGTAGCCTTCGGGGTCTATCAGCGGGGTGCTGGCAAAAAAGCGCAAACCAAACTCGCCCGTAACCATTTCGTGGTGGCGGTAAGGTTCAACCTTAGAAACATCCGGAATGGCGGTAAGCCCGCCCTGCTTGTAGGTGTATTGGCAAAAGGTTTCGCCGATAGGTACTTCGGCAATATCCAGCCCTATCATCGATTTCATCCACTGCCGCCTGTCGTCAATAAAAGAGATGAAGGCTATGGGTGCCCCGCATATAAAGGATGCCAGGCGTGTAATAGCATCATACTCCTTCTCGGGCAACGTATCTAAGATATCGTAAGAGAGCAGGGCGGTTAAGCGCCTGTTTTCGGGCTCCGAAGGGGTATGATGCTCTACATCCATTGGCTATGCTAAATGTTTATCCCGGTAAAGCGGGAACTCTTCCATTAATTTGTGCACCCTTTTACGTACTTTCTTTAAAGTTGTTTCGTTTTCGGGGTCATTTATTACCATATCTATCAGCTCAACAATGGTTTCCATATGCTTCTCTTTCAAGCCACGGGTGGTGATAGCGGCAGTACCCACGCGGATACCCGAAGTAATAAACGGTGACTTATCATCATAAGGCACCATGTTTTTGTTGGCAGTAATATCGGCAGAAACCAGCGCTTTTTCAGCAGCTTTACCGCTGATGTTTTTGTTACGCAGGTCTATCAGCATCAGGTGGTTATCGGTACCGCCCGAGATAATGTCGTAACCACGCTCTACAAAAGCCTTAGCCATAGCAGCGCCGTTAAGTTTTACCTGGAGGATGTATTTCATGTAGCTATCGCTCAAAGCTTCGCCAAAGGCAATGGCTTTAGCAGCAATAATGTGCTCCAGCGGACCACCTTGTGTACCCGGGAAAACAGCCATATCCAACAGGTTCGACATCATGCGTATCTCGCCTTTTGGTGTTTTGTGCCCCCATGGGTTCTCAAAATCTTTACCAAGCAATATCAAGCCACCACGCGGGCCGCGCAGGGTTTTGTGGGTAGTGGTAGTAACAATGTGGCAATGCGGCAGCGGGTCGGTTAATAAACCGCGTGCAATTAAGCCCGCAGGGTGCGAAATATCGGCTAACACCAAAGCGCCAACTTCATCAGCAACGGAGCGGATAAAGGCATAATCCCAATCGCGCGAGTAAGCCGAAGCACCGCAGATAATCAATTTCGGTTTTTCGCGCAGGGCAACCTCTTTCAGTTGCTCATAGTCAACATAACCGGTATCTTTTTTAACCCCGTAAAAATGAGGCTCGTATAATTTACCCGAAAAGTTTACACCCGAACCATGCGTTAAGTGCCCGCCGTGCGAAAGGTCGAACCCTAATATTTTATCGCCGGGCTGCAAACAAGCCAGCATAACTGCCGCATTAGCCTGCGCACCGCTGTGTGGCTGCACGTTTGCCCACTCGGCATTGAACAGCTCTTTAGCACGGTCGATAGCAATGGTTTCAATTTCATCAACAATTTCGCAACCGCCATAATAGCGTTTGCCCGGCAAGCCTTCGGCATATTTATTGGTTGCTACCGAGCCGGCAGCTTCCATAACCTGCTTGCTTACAAAGTTTTCTGATGCAATAAGCTCAATGCCTTCTTCCTGGCGCTGTTGCTCTTCCTCCAGTAATTTGAATATTATTTTATCTCTTTTCATTGTTGTGTGTAATGCGCGCTAAGTTAGCTATAATATTAGATATGAGCCATTAGATGTGATATTTGACATAAAACATTACCATGGGGCAACTTTTGGGGGGGGCGTCCAAAGGTGCCGCTATTGCAAAAACTATGCGGACAGGTTTTTTGAAAAGCAAGGGCAGTGGTGCTTAGGTTAGGTTCTGCCCTGCTATCCCTCCAAGCCGCTGATAGAAGCGCCTTTCCGTACTATCAGGTTTAGGGTTGAGGGGCTTGTCCGCTTTGTCTGAAAAAAGGTAGGATCCTGCGGACGGACGGACAAAAGGGAGGGCGGATACCTTGCAAGTGTGCCACAAGCGAGTCCCAAACTACACCGCATACGCAATAGTTGCAATACTCAGCTTCAATCCCGGTACTTTCAACAATTCTATCCCGCAAGCTTCCAGTGTAGAGCCTGTTGTGGTAACATCATCAACCAATAAAACATGTTTGTTTATCAACCTATCGGGATGGGTAATGGCAAAGACCTGCTGCATATTCTCGAACCTGGCAAAGCGCGATTTGTGCGTTTGGGTTTTGGTGGCTTTGGTGCGTACCAGGTTATTCAACTCAACTTCGGCTTTTAGCTTTTTAGCGAGCCCATGCGCAAAGCAGGCACTTTGGTTATACCCACGTTCTTTCAACCGCTTTTTATGAAGGGGTACGGGGATAATGTAATCTGCTGATCGGAACATCTCGCTTTCGGCTAACTGGCTGCCTGCAATTTCGCCTACTATGTTGCCAATGCGGTGCTGCCCATCGTACTTAAAATGATGCAGCAGTTGCTGCACCTTGCCGCCTTTGTTAAAGTAATAAAGCGCATACGCAGCCTGCACGGGTAGCTTCCCCCAAAACTGTTGGGCTACAATATTATCGGGCTGTTGGTGAAAATTGGTGTAGGGCAGGTTGTAGCGGCAATCCGTACAAAGCAAATCTTCGCCCGATACCAAACTACTATGGCATGCCACGCAAAGCTCCGGGAATATGAGCGACACAAAATGGCTTAGGTAACGTGCTACGGCGTTCATGTGCATAAGGTACGCAAATAATTGTTTGTCCGCATAGTTCTCAGCATAGGGGCACCTGCGGACGGACGGACACCCGGCAATTAGTCGCGTTACGCAAAGGTGCTATCAGGGGGCACCTAACGGAGCCCGGGTGTACGCGCAATGATCTCTACAAACACGATACTCCTACCGGAGTGTTGATGAACGAATGTTTCGCACCCCAGCGGGGTACCGTGTTTGTAAAAGACAACAACAGTGTTTTTCAGGCTCCGTTAGGAGCCACCTACAACACGGCAAGTCGCGTTACGTACTCCGTTTTGGCATGTTCACACCCTGCCGGGCATAAGCCCTTCAGCTATATTTGTATGGTAAACCAATTATAAACACCATGCTAAGCACGCCTGTTATAACCAATTACCCCGAACGCCCTTATGTGGCTATCGAAAAGAGCGTAAAACAGCCCGACATTGGTAACGAGTTGCCGCCCCTGCATGGCAAGCTTTACCAATGGCTTGCAGCTAAGGGGCTATCGAGCACCGAGCCGCCCTTCTTCCGGTACCTGGCTTATAACAATGGCGAACTGCTGGTGCGCGTTGGGTTATCTACCACCGAAAAGTTAGAAAGCGATGGCGAAGTAATTGCCGATGCCTTCCCCGCAGGCAACTATGCCGAACTTATTCACGCCGGAAATTATAATGGATTGATGCACGCCCACATGGCGCTGGAAAGCTGGGTGAAAGATAATGGCTATCGCGAGCAACTCAGCCCGTCCACAAATGGCTGCACCTGGGGCGGACGGACGGAATTTTATCTGAACGACTGCACAGAGCTACCCAACCCTGCCGACTGGCAAACTAAGGTGAGTTTTTTATTAGCAGAGCATTAATACAAAAATCGCCAAATGGCATACGCCGTATAAAACGCGCCATCGGTTAACAATTTGGTAGCGGAAACTTAATTTTCAAAATCATCTGTACGCCCTACTTTAGTAACTAAAAATTTACAAGAAGTGAAGGGTTATACCGACTCCGCGTTGATAGCTTTGTTAAAGCAGCATAATATTCATGCCTTCAACGAATTGTATTCGCGCTATTGTAAAGAGTTGTACGCACGCGCCTACAAGCACCTGGGCTGTAAAGATGATGTGCAGGATGTATTGCAGGAGATATTTATATCGGTATGGAATAACGCAGCCTCGCTGGATGATGATAAGCCGCTGGGGCCATACCTCTATAAATCTTTAAAATATAAGTTAATAGACCGGTACCACAAAAACCTGAAGCTTTCTTATAACGAAGCCGAATGTACAAATAAGGAATTTGCCGCCACCGAAGGCGCTAACGACAAAGTTTTACTCAAAGAACTTGAAACCCTCCTTAACGGCGAAATAAACCGCCTGCCCGAAAAAATGCGCGAAGTTTTTTTATTAAGCCGGCGCGAACACCTCAGCAATCAAAAAATATCCGAACGTTTATCCATCTCTTCTCAAACGGTAAAAAATCAAATTACCCTGGCATTGCGCAAACTCAAATGCGCGGTAGATAATTATAATGCCGTTTAACATTTAGCTGCTTAACTTCAGTAGCCTGCTCTCAACCCTACTTTGCCCCACGCGCTGTTAATAAATTGTAAACCAGCTATTAAGTTTCTGCCGGGCATGGTACTGCGGGGCAACTTGCGCGAATTAGTAGTAAAAGCGTAAGCATTGAACCCGAACAGAACAGAAGAACAGTTGAAAGAATTGCTTGGCAAGTACCTTGATGGCACCGCCACCCACTTGGAAAGCAAGCAGGTGGAAGAGTGGTTCGAGGCGATGGGCAATAG
The DNA here is from genome assembly GCF_002013915.1 of Mucilaginibacter pedocola. Classification (GTDB taxonomy): domain Bacteria; phylum Bacteroidota; class Bacteroidia; order Sphingobacteriales; family Sphingobacteriaceae; genus Mucilaginibacter; species Mucilaginibacter pedocola. The sequence continues at coordinate 65,089 of NZ_MBTF01000016.1, read as the reverse complement.
GGGTACGCCGGATGATATTTTTTCTTCGCCCGGGGAAGAAGGCGAAGAGTATAACCGGGTGCTGAGTAATATACACAGCGCTATTACACCTGTAGCACAACAAAGCAGTTTTCAAAAGCGCCGCTTTACCGCGTTGCGTTTAAAGGTTGCTTCGGTTGCGGCAATGCTATTGGTTGTTGCCGGGGCTTTTTACTATCTGCATAATAAACCGGTACAACCCGAGGCTGTCCGTATAAACACCGCCATTGCCGAAGCCGGTAAAATGAAGCTTGTAGAACTAGCAGACGGTACCAAAATATGGCTCAACTCTACATCTAAACTTAGCTACCCCGAGCATTTTTCGGAAAAAGTTAGGGAGGTTACCCTGCTGGAAGGCGAAGCTTTTTTTGATATAGCCCACGAAGCTAAACGCCCTTTTATTGTGCATAGCAAGGGTATAAACACACAGGTGCTGGGCACATCTTTCAACGTGAACGCCTACAGCTATTCAAACAAAATTGAGGTTACCGTTAGCACCGGCAAAGTTGCCGTAAGTGTTGGCTCGGGGTTGTTGGGCTACTTAACCCCAAAAGAGCAAATAAAGTACAACCTGCTCACCGGCAAAATACTGAAGCAAAACGTAGCCAGTACCCAAACCCCCTGGATGAACGGCGACATAGTGTTGGATTATGTAGACTTTGAGAGCCTTAAAGCCATATTGTTCAACAATTTCAACTACCATTTAAAAAGCAAGGGTACAAAAGTTATTAACCTGCATTTCTCTGCAACCATAAAAAAAACGGATAGCATCGCCAATGTGATGAAACTCCTCAGTTCGATAAACAACACCGGTTATACATTACACAACAACGAGATAACCATGTATTAAAAACTGTATTACACCAAAATTTAATAAAAAACGGAAGCTATTGGCGTAGCCTCCGTCGTAATAAAAGCAGCGGGTAAAATTTTGAGCGATACCCGGCTGTTGCGTCGCGGTAACCTGATCACCTAACACTTTACAAATATATGGTTAAAATTTATACCAAAATAAAGCAGCCTATGCGCATTTCTACCTTTTTAATTGCCCTTGTACTAAATACCTGTGTGGTGCTAAATGCCGCGCCCGTTGCCGCACAAAGGGTATCGGATACTAAGGTTACAGTAAACTTTGGCAAACAAAACCTGGCAAACAGTATACAACAACTTCAAAATATAACAGGCTTAAGCTTTGCATACAATAAAGACCTTTTCGGCGGTGTAAACACTCCTGCCGTATCGTTTCAGAACGCACCGCTGAACACCGTGCTTGATAAGCTTTTAGCAAATACCGATTTTTCGTATAGCGTAGTTAACGGCAATATCACCATCAGCCGCGATCAGGCTAAGGTAAACCGCAGGTTAGCACCGGGCAGGCTTGCCGGTAAAATAACCGACGCCAAATCGAACGAAACCTTGCCGGGCGTAACCGTTACAGCCAAAGGCCCAGTAACCTTAAGCACAGTTACCGATATACAAGGTGGTTATCGCTTACAACTGCAACCCGGTACCTATACGTTAACATTTACATATATAGGGTATACAAGCAAAGAAATTGACCAGGTAGAGATAAAAGACGGCGCACTGTCTGAATTAAATATCGCCCTGGCAGCTTCAACTAATCAGTTAAGCGGTGTTGTTATTAAAAGCACCTTCCGCCGCGAAACACAATCTGCCATCTACTCGCTGCAAAAAAACAGCACTGCCGTTACCGATGGTATATCGGGCGAGCTTATACGCCGCACACCAGACCGAAATGCTGGCGACGCGCTAAAAAGGGTTACCGGTATCAGCGTACAGGACGGTAAATTTGTAGTTGTTAGGGGCCTTGCCGATAGGTATAACTATACCATGCTGAATGGAGGCGTTTTACCCAGCACCGAGCCCGACAGAAGATCCTTCAGCCTCGACCTGATACCTGCACAAGCAATAGAGAGTGTAGTAGTGGTTAAAACAGCCACTGCCGACCTGCCCGGCGAGTTTGCAGGCGGCGTTGTGCAGGTTACTACAAAAGATTTTCCCGACCAGGATTTTATTTCGGTAGCATTTGGCGGTGGTACCTACCAGGGGCAAACCGGCGAAGCATTCTATAAAGACCGCAATGGCAGCCGCGACTGGTTGGGTTATGACGATGGCGGGCGTGCTATACCTAAAGAAGCCGACCTTACATCGGCAGGGTACGCCAAACTTTACCCCGAAGAGCGTTTTAAACTGAGCAATTCGCTTGCTAAAGGCTGGAGCCCGGTGCTTGCCGGTAATGCAGCGCCTACCAGCATACTGCAATTAGGCTTTGGTAAAACTATTACTTTTAAAGATGAAACCAAGCTGGGAATCATAGCGCTGGGTAACTACCGCCGCGACCAAATGATTGACCAGGTGGAGCGTTACGACCTTGCCCGCCTTACCAGGTACTCGGGCACAGTAGCCCCCGGCGATACCTTGCAGTACATGCGCGCTTACGATTATGAGCGCGACTACCGCTACCAGGTAAACGAGGGTGCATCGTTAAACATAGCCTACCAGTTCGGCAAGAATAAAGTAGCCATAAAAAGCTTGTTCAACCGCGATTTTGAGACTATAACCTCTTTAAAAACCGGGCGCAAAACCCAAGGGGAAGGCTTTGGCGATATAGCGCTTAGCCGCGTTACTGATATGCACCCCACCCAAAAAACCTTATTGGGTACACAGTTACAGGGCGAGCATAAACTGGGTGCCGAAAACCCTGCAACCCTAACCTGGAATGTATCTTACAACCAGGTAAAAAAGGATGAGCCAAACCAAACCCGTATAGGCTATGTAAACCTGTACCCGGTAGATACGGTGCTGTATAAAAACCAAAATTATTTTGTGCCCGAGTTTGGTTCGATAGAAAGCTCGAGCCGTTTGTACTCTAAACTTAAAGAAGATTCGTACAACGTAAACTTTGCAGTTACTACGCCATTTATGGTAGGCAAACAGCTGCAAAAACTAAAAGCGGGTGCCTTTGCCCAGTTCAGGAAACGCTCATACTTAACCCGCAACCTGGGTTACTTTGATGCTGCCCGCGGTGTAACCACGCCGAATGATGCATCAGGCTTCCCGTCTTCAACACCGGTTAATTTCAACCAGTCTATAGATGCTATTTTATCGCCCGAAAACTTTAGGCCGGGTGGTTTGGTGCTGGTTAACTACGAGTTGCCTGCCAACGAATACACCGGTGGCGCCAACCTGGCTTCGGCTTTTGTAAACATGGAGAGCAATATATTGGATAACCTGAAACTGGTTTATGGTGTACGCGCTGAGTTTTACACCATGAGCCTTAGTACCAACGAGGACCTTGCAAGGGCCTTACCAGGCAGCGGTGGCTCGGGCGATGATCAAAGCCCCGTTTCGTACATCCGCTACAATACCGACATTTTGCCCTCGGCAAGCATTATTTATACCCCTATCAAAAGCATGAATGTAAGGGCGGCGTATTCTAAAACGCTTACCCGCCCCGAGTTCAGGGAAATTAGCCCTTACGAATACTTCGATTTCGTAAGCGGCTACATTACCCAGGGTAACCCTGCCCTAAACAGGGGTACCATCCGCAATATTGATTTCAGGGTGGAGTGGTTCCCATCGGCAGGCGAAATATTTTCCGCCTCTTATTTCAGGAAAGATTTAAAAGACCCTGTGGAAGTGAGCACACAGGCTACAACTTCAACAACCAAGTTTATACGTACCTACCGCAATGTTGAGGGTGCTGTAAACTGGGGGCTTGAGTTTGAAGCGCGTAAGAACTTATACTTTGGCGCAGGGCCCGAGTGGTTAAAAAACATCTACGTTTTTGGTAACTACGCCCGCATACACTCACACATTACAGGCAAGCTGCAAGGCTTCGAGGGGCGTACTGATGTAGACCAAAACTTAAAGCAAAGGCCGTTAAGCGGGCAATCGCCTTACCTTATCAATGCGGGCTTGCTGGTTAATGCATTCAAAAATAGTTTCACCTTTTCTGCAGCGCTTAACCGCGCAGGCCGCCGCATAGTGGTTGTAGGCACCACTACCGAAGACCGGGGCGACATTAGCACCTACCCCGATGTGTACGAAAACCCGCGCAACCAGCTGGACCTGCAGATAGGGCAAAAGCTATTTAAAAAGAATATGGAGATACGCTTTAACGCGGCAAATATTATCCCCGACAGATACGTACAATACCAGGATTACGATTTGAACGGAAAATATTCGGGAAATGTGTTTGATGCTACAGTTTATTCAAGGAGGTCTTTCAGAAACTACACCCTATCACTTACTTATACTTTTAAAAAGTAGGTAGCAAAACAACCCGATCTAAACCAAAATTGGATGACGAAAATGGAGGTAACAACCCGGTAGTAATACACACCCGAGAGTAGCCCCGGCCAGGCCGGAGTACCTCATGATGCAATTATAAAACCCGCGAAAGTTCTAATAATTAACACGAAATTAATAAAAAAACAAAATGAAACTATTTTCAAAAATTTTTACTGCAGTTGTATGTGCAGGCTTACTGAGCGCTTGTACAAAAGAAAGCAACAATATAAACGTAGAGCGCCAGATTGTTAGCGGCGGTGCTACCGGTATAGATACACTTAAAGGCACTGTAACCGGTGTTGTAAACCTTAGCGCTTCAAGAACTTACATCCTTAAAGGTTTAGTAACTGTAAAAAGCGGTGCTACCCTTAACATCCCGGGTGGTACTTTAATTAAAGGTTTCGGTGGTGCAGGCCAAAAAGGCGTATTGTTAGTTGCTAAAGGTGGTAAACTTAACTGCAATGGCTACTCAAGCAAACCGGTAGTTTTCACCAGCAACGAAGCAACTCCTGCTAACGGCGACTGGGGTGGTATCATCATCTTAGGCCAGGCTCCTACCAACAAGCCAACTACTACCTACATCGAGGGTGTACCTAACTCGTCTGATACCCAGTACGGTGGTGCTAACGTTAACGATAACAGCGGTTCTATAGTGTTTACCCGTATTGAGTACGCTGGTGGTGTTTACGCCGGTGCTTTAGGTAACAACAACGAGGTTAACGGCCTTACCTTAGGCGGTGTTGGTGCCGGTACTGTATTGAAACAAATACAAGTTAGCTACAGCGGCGACGATTCTTTCGAGTTCTTCGGTGGTACTGTTAACCCTAAATACCTTATTTCTTACCGCCCTATCGATGACGATTTCGATTTCGATTTCGGTTACCGCGGTACTTTACAGTACCTGTTAGGTTTCAGGGATCCTGAGATCAATGACCAATCTGGTTCACACGGTATCGAGTGCGATAACGATAACACCGGTATTGCTACTAATAACCCACGTACCCGTCCGGTTATTTCTAACATGACTTTGCTTGGTGCTAATGGCGTTGTTGACTCTGACCCACACTCTCCGCAAACTTCTGCTACTAACGTTGCCGGTTCATTTGTTGCAGGTATGCGTTTCCGCAGAAATAGCTCTTTCAAAGTACGTAACTCTATCATCCTGGGCTGGCCTTCAGCTTTGTTGATCGATGGCCAGGTAACTGCTGATAGCCTTGCTAACGACAATGCTTCGTTCAAGTACAACATCCTGAGCAACAATCCTATCACTAAAGGCTACACTGTAACCGGTGGTGTTACCAGCTTCACTAACGAGTCTTTAAGGACTTACCTGTCTGATCCTAACGCAAGCAGAAACGCACTGTATACTCAGTCTTCTACTGCTGCTTTGGTTGATCCTTTCAACCTGGTTAACGTAGTATCGAGCCAGTTTAACTTAACTGCTGCTTCTAATGCAAGGTACGGTGCCCGTTTCGACGGCGATGCCGACTTCGCTTCGGCTGCATCACCTGCAGCAGGTTCTGCTTTATTCAAATCTACTACTATTAGAGGTGCATTTGGTGCAACCGGCGTAAGCTGGGCCCTTGAAACTGCTAACGGCGGTTGGGCTAAGTTCTAAGCAATCTAAATCGTATAAACTGGTTTGGCAATTTTGCCAAACCAGTGTTTTTTTAATTAAAGCAATAGATGAAAAAAAATCTTTACCTATTAATATTAAGCAGTTGCTTAGCATGCGGTTTTTCTTCTTGTAAAAAAGATGAAGGCGCAGCAAACGCAGCTAAACCAGTAGTAAAATTGCCGGAAACAATATCTGCCGACCGAAAACTCAGCAGCGATACCGTTTATACATTTACCAGCGTATTGGTTACCGGAGGCGCTGTTTTAACTATTGAGCCCGGAACAGTTATAAAAAGTTCAGATTTTGCTAATGGAGCCGCACGGTCTGGTTTTTTTGCCATAAATAAAGGTTCGAAGATAATGGCCGAAGGTACAGCCGATAAGCCTATTGTATTTACATCGGGCTCGCCCGAAGTACAACGCCAGTTTGGCGATTGGGCAGGCCTGTATATTTTTGGCGCAGCCCCGCTTTACTCGTATGACCCTGATACCGGCCGCCCCGTAAGGTCGATGACGTTGGGAGGCCTTGGCGCTACACTGCCCACCGGTGGCGGTACCGATGCTGCCGATAATTCGGGCATTTTAAAATATGTACGCATTGAATTTGCGGGTGTAAACTCTGCAAACTCTTACGGATTGGCGTGTGTTGGTGTGGGCCGCGGAACCGTTATTGAGAACGTGGAAGCCAGCTACACACAAACCTGCGGCTTTGGCTTTTACGGGGGTACCGTAAACGCAAAAAACTTAGTAGCATTTAATAACCGTGGTATTGGTTTTGTTTACTCTAACGGCTATGTAGGCAAGCAGCAGTTTTTGCTGAGCTACAAGCACCCTTATTTTGCCGCAGAAGGTTTTTACCTGAATACCTGCGATGGTTTTTTAACCATGAACGATATTGCTAATTACCCTATTTCGGTAGCCACAAGGCCTGTAATTTCTAACCTTACAGTTGTTGGGCCTTATAAAAACCCCGGCTATAACCCCGCCCTGCCATGGACTTCTGCGGTAACTGTTACGTACAATAGTGCGCTGGCCATGCGTAATTCGGTTTTAATGGGTATGCCACACGGTGCATTCAGGATAGGCGACGATGGTGCTGCACAAAAAATGCAATCGAGAAGGATAGATTTCAGCTACAATTTGCTTAACGCTACCGACCCTGCCGAGCTATACACTATTGACCAAAATGCTGTTGGTTCGATAGGGCCCGATGATGTACGGACATTTGTTACTGCCGCAACGCGTTTCAATACAAGTTTTGCTACCGCCGAGCTTATTGGCCTTACCGATCCTTTTAATTTTGCCAAACCGGCACCGCTGCCAAATACAGGCTCGCCTGCGTTAACCGGGGCAAACTTTGCAGGTACCGATTTTAGCACCGGCTTTGAAACCGTAACTTACCGTGGTGCATTTGGTGCCCAAAACTGGATGGACCAATGGACTAATTTTTACGCAGTTACTACCGCATACTAATATTAAAGGGCATTGATACATAAAAGGTTCAATTCATTAGTCGGTAAAATAGCGTTGGGGGTATGCCTCGGGCTTGTTATACCTGCTTTTTGCCATGCGCAGCAAGCCGTTGCTTATAAGCCAACTGCCGCCCTGACATTTTCAAATGCCGCTATTAAAGATGCGGGCATGTCGGCACTTACGTATACCGGTTGGTTTCCGGGTGCCGCTATAGGGCTTGATATTAATTCAAAAACGCTGATGCAGAACATCAGCCTTGGCTATGCTGGCGGTAATTTAAAAAACGAGTTTAACCCGGCAACCGTATCGCATAGGTATTATTCCGCCAATTACACCGCCTTGGTCCCGCTGATGCAAGGGAAATTGCGGTTTGATGTTGGCGGTGTTTTCAATAACGCCCTGGCCACCCGTAAACACAGCTCGTTCAACAATAACAACAAGTATTTCGAGTTCAACAGTTCTGTTGGCCCTGCTGTACAGTTATCTTACTTGTTTGGTAACGATGGCGGCAACGGCAACAATGCCGATGGCTTATTAAGTTTCCGGGTGTTTAGCCCGCTATTAACTGCTTTGTCGCGCTCAAATTCTGTTTACAATCAACAAAATGCTTTCTTGTCGCCACGCTTAAGTACATACCTTAAAAATACGCGCATTGTCACTTTTGGACGCTATGCAAAAGTTAACCTGCATACCCAATTTGATAACCGGGCAGGGGTGTTAAAAGGCTTATCGGTAGCTTATAATTGGGAGTATTACAAAATATCCGAGAGTAACGCGGTGCAGTCGGCCGTAAACACAGTAAGCCTGTCTTATCATTTTTAAGCTATGAAACCGGTAATACGCGCCACCACATCCGTTCTTGTCATCATCGTTTTGCTTTGCAGCGCTTGTAATAAAGCCGTTATAACAACTGAGAAAAGCAGCAGCATAGCAGTCTTCGACTACCTGTGGAACACCCTCGATACCAAGTACGCCATGTTTACTTATAAAAAAGTAAACTGGCAGGCAGTTTACAATAAGTACCGCCCACAAGTATCTGACGCTACTACGCAGCAAGACTTGTTTAATATCTGCACCAATATGCTCGATGAGCTGAAGGACGGGCACGTATCGTTAAGCACCAACACATCCGTTTATAGCTATACCGGTTACTACCAAAACTACGGGCATAACTACAATGCTGATGTTTTAAGGACGCGTTACCTTACGGCTTTAAAAAGCAAGGGAATAATATCTTACCAGCTTACAGGTGGCATTAGCTACATCCATATTCCGAGTTTCGGTAGCGAGCTTAAAGCCAATGATATTAACGCGGTGCTGGAAGAGTTTAAGGATGTTACCAAAATCATGATTGATGTGCGGGATAACACAGGCGGCGGCTCGGTTATGGTTGATCTGCTGGCATCCAAATTTGCTACGCAGAAGATCCTGGTGAAATACGATACCTATAAACGTGGCACCGGGCACGATGACTACTTTCCGGAGGTAGCTAAATATGTAGAGGCAGGCGACAGCAGGTTTGCCGGAAAGCGCATTGCCGTTTTAACAAACCGCAGGTGTTTTAGCTCCTGCAACGATTTTGTTTTGTACATGTCAGAACTCCCCGGCCTTACCATTATAGGCGACAAAACAGGCGGCGGCGGCGGCACGCCTTTTAATATAGAGTTGCCAAACGGCTGGGTGCTTTCTTACTCGTCATCGTTCGCTACATCTCCCTCCGGCTTTAATATTGAAGACGGCATTACACCCGATATCTTGGTTACCAATAGCCTTGCCGATGATGTGAACAGGCGCGATGCTATATTCGAGGCGGCCGTTAATTACCTCAACAAGTAAGCTTACTGTTTCCACAGGCATTGCCCACGCGTAATGCTGTTTTTTGTACCTTTGCGGCTATGGCATCTGTTAAACCATCTGTACCCTCTGGTACCCGCGATTTTTCTCCCGCCGAAATGGCAAAACGTAACTTTATTTTCGATACCATTAAGGGCGTATTCCGCAAATATGGCTATCAGCAAATAGAAACGCCTACCATGGAGAAGCTAAGTACCCTTACCGGTAAATATGGTGATGAAGGAGATAAATTGATATTTAAAGTGCTGAACAGTGGCGATTATTTAGTTAAAGCCGATGTAAAGCAGTTAGAGGATCGTAACTCTAATTTGCTTACCTCATCTATCTCCGAAAAAGCCCTCCGCTACGACCTTACAGTGCCTTTTGCCCGTTACGTAGTGCAGCACCAAAACGAAATTACGTTCCCGTTCAAACGTTTCCAGGTGCAACCCGTTTGGCGTGCTGACAAGCCACAAAAAGGGCGTTACCGCGAATTTTACCAGTGCGATGCGGATGTGGTAGGTTCCAAATCTTTATTGAACGAGGCAGAATTTGTAATGATTTACGATGAAGCCTTAAGCCTTTTAGGGTTGAAGGATTTCACCATCAAAATAAACAATAGGAAAATACTATCAGGCATTGCACAGGTTATAGACAAGTACGATAGCATTATTGACCTTACTGTAGCCATTGATAAGCTGGATAAAATAGGTTTGGATGGCGTTATAAAAGAGCTGCTGGAGCGCGGCTTTACCGAAGCGGATATTGATAAGCTAAAGCCCGTTATTTTGCTGGAAGGCAGTAACGACGAGAAACTACAGAAACTTCGCGAAGCATTGGCTACATCAGAAATTGGCTTGGCGGGTTGCGACGAGCTGGAAACCGTTTTCAATTACCTGCAATACACCCCGCTTAAGAAAGCAACGCTGGAGCTGGATATCACCCTTGCCCGTGGCTTAAACTACTACACCGGCGCTATCTTCGAGGTGAAAACCAACGAGGTAGCCATGGGCAGCATAGGCGGCGGCGGCAGGTACGACGACCTTACCGGCATGTTCGGCTTAAAAGGCTTAACCGGCGCGGGCATCTCTTTCGGTGCCGACCGTATTTACGATGTACTGGAAGAACTTAACCTGTTCCCGGCTTCGGCAGTAGAGGGTACCAAAGCGCTCATTATTTGCTTTGATGCCTCGGGCGAAACCTTTGCCCTTCCACTGCTGCAAAAGCTACGCAACGCCGGCATCAATGCCGAACTGTACCCCGCTGGTGCCAAGCTTAAAAAGCAGATGGATTACGCCAACAACAAACAAATACCCTACACCATCCTGATAGGCAGCGAAGAAATGCAAACCGGTTTGCTGGCATTTAAAGATATGGAAAGCGGCGTACAAGAAAAGCTATCGGCAGAAGATATATTGACGAGGTTAGGGGCGTAATAAAGCCTCTCCCCCCATACTCACAGCATTATTGCGAGTGCAGAGCTAAGAGCGATTGTTTTCTTTTGTCATCCTGAGCGATAGCGAAGGATCTACTCGCGAACTACGCATTACCGCAATGCATAGCCGATAGATGCTTCGTGCCTCAGCATGACAAATCCCAATTGGTTTTTGTTACCTTGCGCTATGCTCATCACTATCATTATACTATTATTCCTAACGGGGTTCTTCGTATTTAAAAAGCCTTTGAAAAGCGAGGCTACATCGCAAGGCTTATCGCCCCAACAGAAAAGCCTTTTAGCACAGCACATAAAATATTATACCCAACTATCTGAGGCTGATAAAGCGCTTTTCGAAATTAAGGTAGCGCAGTTTCTTGCCGAGGTAAACATAGAAGGCGTTGGATTGGAACTTACCGATACCGACCGCATAATGGTTGCCGCCAGTGCCGTTATCCCCATTTTTGGCTTTAAAGATTGGACCTACCGCAATGTAACCAACGTACTGTTGTACCCCGACACCTTTAATAAAGATTTTGAGTTTGAAGGCAACGAGGGCGAAAGCCGCAGCATAATGGGCATGGTAGGCAGCGGTTACATGAACGGGCAAATGATACTGTCGCGTGCGGCGCTGATAAAAGGCTTCTCTAAAAATTCGGGAAAAGAGAATACCGGCATTCACGAGTTTGTACACCTGCTTGATAAAGCCGACGGCGCTACCGATGGCATCCCCGAAGGCTTTTTGGAGCACGAATACGTTACGCCCTGGGTGAAAATGATGCACCAGGAGATACACCGCATAGAGGAAGGGCATTCGGATATTAACCCCTACGCCACCACCAACGAGGCAGAGTTTTTAGCCGTTGTAGCCGAGTACTTTTTTACCAAGCCGGAACAATTTCAAACCAAGCACCCCGAATTATACGATATGCTGAGCAAGATATTCGGGCAGGATCCATCAACAAAATAAGCCCCATGACGTTTGCCGAAAAAGTTATTGCCTTCAACCGCCAACTGGAATATACCGGTCCGCCCCTGCCCGCCGGCATCCGTATCATGAACCCTTTCCGCGAAGAGGAGCAAGCGCTGCGCATATCCGAAGAGTTTTACCGCAAGTATTATAACGACGATAACCCGCGCCACCTCATCCTGGGCATTAACCCCGGCAGGTTTGGCGGCGGCTTAACTGGCATCCCCTTTACCGACCCAAAGCGGCTGCAATCGGAATGCCATATTGCCTACGAGGGCAAGGTAACACACGAGCCATCATCAGTATTTGTATACGAGGTAATAAACGCCTACGGCGGCCCAGAAGCGTTTTATAACGACATTTATATCAACTCGCTTTGCCCGCTGGGTTTTACTACCATTGATAACAAGGGCAAAGAGAAGAACTATAATTATTACGATAGCGCCGAGCTGGCTGCCACAGTACGCCCCTACATTATCGATAACATTAAAAACCAAATTGCCCTCGGCGTTAATACCGATCTTTGCTTTTGCTTCGGCACCGGGCAAAATGAGAAGTTCATCAGGAAACTGAACGAGGAGCATGGCTTCTTTAAAGAAGTGGTTGCCTTGGAGCATCCGCGCTTTATTATGCAATACAAAACCAAAAGCAAGCAGGCTTACATTGATAAGTACTTAGAAGCCTTTGCACGGATGAAGCAATAACCCGCTGCCAAACACCGATAGAAACAAAAACGGCCCCGAATGTTCGGAGCCGTTTTGTTTTATTTTACCAGCGTACCAATTGGGTCGCCCTCGGCTATCTTCATAAAGTTGCCGGGTTTGTTCATATCAAATACAATGATTGGAAGTTTGTTTTCTTGGCAAAGGGTAATGGCGGTCATGTCCATTACGTTTAAGCCTTTGTCGTACACTTCCTGGAAGGTTATTTCGTCGTAACGGGTGGCTGTTGGGTCTTTCTCCGGGTCGGCGGTGTAAATACCATCTACACGGGTACCTTTCAGCACTACATCGGCTTTTATTTCGATAGCGCGCAGTGATGCAGCCGTATCGGTAGTGAAATATGGGTTACCTGTACCGGCACCAAATATCACTATTTTACCGCACTCGAGGTGGTGCATAGCACGGCGGCGAATGTAAGGCTCGCATATCTGCTCCATTTTAATAGCCGATTGCAGGCGGGTTTCTACGCCAACGCTTTCCAATGCGTTTTGCAAAGCCATACAGTTTATAACGGTTGCAAGCATACCCATGTAATCTGCCTGGGCGCGTTCCATTCCGCTTTTTTCGGCACTTAGCCCGCGGAAAATGTTACCACCGCCAACTACTACCGCTATTTCTATACCTTGTTCTTTTACAGCTTTTATGTCTTGCGCGTATTGCAAAACCTGGTTATTATCAATACCATACTGTTTTTCGCCCATGAGGGACTCGCCACTAAGCTTTAAAAGGACTCTTTTGTATTTCATTTGGATGGATGATTTGTCAAAAATAGCTAATTAATGGTATTGTTAAAATTTTATATAGTCTCTGTTAAAAAATTCCCCTTTAGCATGGTTGCCTGCACTTCATAGCCGTCGTTAAACACTATCAGGTCGGCTTGGTAGCCTGCAGCAATACGCCCAAGCTTATCCATTTTCGCCAGCTCGGCAGGATATTTGGCTGCCATGTTCACGGCTTCTGCCAATTCAATGCCAACCTTCTCCACGCAATTTTGCACAGCTTTCAGCATCGTAAGGCTCGATCCGGATAGGGTACCATCGGGCATTACGTATTTGTTACCCTCCAGCCTGTGCTGGTATGCGCCTGCATTGGCTTCGGTAACAGCATCAGTTATCAGGAAAAGTTTATCGCCCAGTTCGCGTTTGGCAAGGCGTATCATAGCCCAATCCACATGGTTGCCATCGGCAACTATACTGGCGTATGGGCGCTCCTCAAATATGGCGGGGATGTAGCCCGGCTCGCGGTGGTGCATCTGCGGCATAGCATTAAACAAATGCGTAACGGCGGGTATAGGTTTGTTTAAAAAGCCCTTGCCCTGCGCGTAGGTTGCATTGCTATGCCCCGATGATATAATGATGCCTTGTGCATACAGGTAGTCTATCACTTCCTGGTCTTGCAGTTCGGGTGCAATGGTCATCATTTTAATAACACCATCGGCACTTTCTATCCAACGTTTCAATTCGGAGAGGGTTGCCTTCTTAATGTATTGTTCGGGGTGTGCGCCTTTCTTTGCTGCGTTTAAGTAGGGGCCCTCGAGGTGTAATCCCCAAAAGTTTCCCCGTGCGCTATCGCGATATTCTTTTGCTGCGGCTATGCCTCGTTCCACCACCTCATCGGAGTTTGTAGCAATGGTAGCAAAAAAGCCAACGGTACCTTCGCTAAGCAGTACGTCCTCCATTCGCTTCAAGGCATCAACCTCGGGTATGCCGCCAAATAGTTTTCCGCCTGCGCCATATATCTGCAGGTCGATAAATCCCGGAGCCAGGTAAGCGCCTTGCAGGTTGTGCTTATCAGCGCCTGCCGGTATAGCTGTATCATCAACAATGCCGATGATGGTTTCGCCCGAAATTAATACTGCTTTGCCCGAGGTAATAACACCATCGGTAATAAATTTGAGGTTGTGAAGTGCTGTTATCATAAGTAGAAAAGATGCTTTAGCTACAAGCAAGTGCTGCCCCCTTGCATATGGTAATACCCCCACCGGCGATAGCTTCGTTCCTCGCAACTATGTGGCGACAGGGAAAACCGAAACAATATCGCAAAAAAAATCCCCCTCGTTTTTAACGAGGGGGATAATAAAATTAAGCTCCTAAAGCTACTCGCTTAAATGCGGTTACCGTTAGGCCCTTTTCAACCGTATCTAAAAACTGGCTAACAGATTTAGATGAGTCTTTAACAAACTCCTGGTTCAACAGGGTAGAGTCTTTGTAGAATTTATTCAGTTTACCTGCAGCAATTTTTTCGATCATTGCTTCCGGTTTACCTTCAGCGCGGATAACGTCTTTTGCAATTTCAAGCTCACGCTCAACAACCGAAGCATCAACGCCGTCTTTATCAATAGCAACAGGGTTCATGGCAGCAATTTGCATAGCAACGTCTTTACCTGCTTCGTCAGCACCTTCAACGTTTTTGCTCAAGCCTACCAATACACCTAAACGGAAGTTACCGTGGATGTAAGCAACAACTTTTTCGCCTTCAACAACTTCGTATTTAGATACGCCTATTTTCTCGCCAATTTTACCGGTTTTGTCGATAGTTGCATCGCCAATTTTAACAGTAGTGTTTTCAACATCTATGTTTAAAGCGTAAAGCTCTTCGATGTTGGCAGGGTTTGCTTCAACAGCTGCGTTAGCAATTTGGTTAGCAAAAGCAATAAACTCAGCGTTTTTAGCTACGAAGTCAGTTTCGCAGTTAAGCTCGATGATAACACCACGTTTGCCATCTTCAGATGCGCGTGCAATTACTACACCTTCGTTGCTTTCGCGGTCCTGACGGCTCGCAGCAACTTTAGCGCCTTTTTTCCTTAAAAAATCAATAGCAGCTTCAAAATCACCATTGGTTTCAGTTAAAGCTTTTTTGCAATCCATCATGCCTGCACCGGTTTGCTGGCGCAGTTTGTTTACATCGGCTGCAGAGATCTGTACTGTAGACATTTTTTTAGTTTTTAAAAGTTGTAGATGTTACAAAGGTTGCAAAAATTGTAAGGCTATTCGGAAAAAACCTCACAATTTATGCAACCCTTACAACAATTTAATATTACTCTTCTGTAGATTCAGCAGCAGGTGCTTCGGTTTCAGCTTCGGCTGTTACTTCTGCAGTCCTTTTTCTTTTGCCACCTTCAGCAGAACGGTCTGCTACTTCAGGAGCATCAGCTTTTGCTTTTGCAGCAGCTGCTTCTTTTTCAGTTTCGTCTTCTTTATCGCGTTTGCGCTCTTCTAAACCTTCTTCGATAGCTTTGATGATGATACCGGTGATCAAAGAGATCGATTTGGTTGCATCGTCGTTTGCCGGGATAGGGAAGTCGATGTTAGAAGGGTCAGAGTTAGTATCAACCATTGCGAAAGTAGGGATGTTCAATTTCAACGCTTCCGAAACAGCGATGTGCTCTTTCTTAACGTCGATAAGGAACAAAGCAGCAGGCAAACGGTTAAGGTCTGCAATACCGCCCAATAGGCTTTCTAATTTGATACGCTCGCGCTGAATCATCAGCCTTTCTTTTTTAGAAAGGTTGCTGTAAGTACCGTCTTTAGTCAATTTATCGATGTTAGACATCTTTTTGATCGACTTACGTACGGTTGCAAAGTTGGTTAACATACCACCCAACCAACGCTCGGTGATGTAAGGCATGTTTACCAATTTAGCTTGCTCGGCTACAATATCCTTAGCTTGTTTTTTGGTAGCTACGAATAAAACCTTACGGCCCGATTTTACTATTTGTTTGATAGCTGCAGCAGCTTCTTCAACTTTTGATAAAGTTTTATTTAAATCGATAATGTGGATACCGTTGCGCTCCATGAAAATGTACTGTGACATTTTCGGGTCCCATTTGCGGGTAAGGTGGCCAAAGTGTACACCTGCATCCAGTAAATCCTGATATGTTGTTCTTGCCATTGTTGTTGTCCTCCTAAAATATTAACGTTTACTGAATTGGAATCTCTTACGTGCTTTCCTGCGGCCCGGTTTCTTACGCTCAACCATACGGTCATCACGTGTCATTAAACCTTTAGCGCGTAAAGCAGGTTTTTTGTCCGCATCCAGTTCAACAATAGCTTTCGCAATAGCTAAACGAACGGCTTCTGCCTGTCCTTTTACACCACCACCAGCTACGTTTACTTTAACATCGTATTTACCGGTAGAGCCCGATACTTCGGTGCTTTGGGTAACAATGTATTGTAAAGGTAGAGTTGGGAAGTACTCTTTGTAATCTTTACCGTTTACGGTAATAGCGCCAGCACCATCAGTTAAATAGATGCGGGCAACTGCTGTTTTTCTTCTGCCTGAAGTGTTAGTTGTTGGCATTTTTCTTTTCTCCTGTTAATTAAATGGTTTTTGGATTTTGAGCTGCATGAGGGTGCTCTGCGCCGGCATAAACGTGCAGGTTGCCATAAATGGCTTTACCTAAACGGCTTTTTGGCAACATACCGCGAACGGCTTTTTCGATCACACGCTCAGGGTGCTTAGCCATTAACTCTTTTGGAGAAATGAAACGCTGACCACCTGGGTAACCAGTGTAAGAAACATAAGTTTTATCGCTAAACTTGTTTCCGGTCAGTTTAACCTTGTCTGCATTAATAACAATAACGTTATCGCCGCAGTCTACGTGTGGGGTGTACCCTGGCTTGTGTTTACCACGAATCATCATCGCGATTTTTGTACACAAGCGCCCCAAAATCTCATTGTTTGCATCAACAACAACCCATTCTTTGCTAACGGTTTTCTTGTTGGCTGAGACAGTTTTGTAACTTAACGTATTCACTTGCTTTAAATTAAATTAAATAAACGTATTCTATACCCCGCATTTACGGGACTGCAAAGATACGCCTATTTGTTTAATTTACAAGGGGTATTTAAGATTATTAAAAATATTGATTTTCAGGAGGGTTTGATGGTTATTTTAACCACAGAGGGCACGGAGGTTGCGCAGAGGTTCGCAGAGCCTTGCAAACTCATTAGAGAGTTGTTGAGATAGCAAATACAGTTGCACTAAAGGGAGCCCGGGACTATTAGGTTTTTGCTAACTCATTAGCCAGTTTGCAAAGCTCTCTGTGGCTCTTTGTGCTTTTCTCTCCCTGTTCTCTGTGGTTAAATTCACCACAATGCGAACCTATTTCACCGGCAATTTCTTCAATACCTTATATATAGCCTTCGCCCAGAACTCGCCTAATGCAACAGCTCCTTTTTTATTGGGATGCAGGTAAAAGATGCCTTGCCTGCCTTGCTCTGCCTGGAGATCAGTTAAGTGGTTCTTTTCGAAGTAAGCAAAAGCTTTGGTATCGCCAACAAATACATGTTCAGGGTTGCTTGCTTTGTATTCGCCTGCCAGTGCATCTATTACCGGGATGTAGGTTTGCAGCCGTGTTAGCCCTTCCTGCAAATAGGTTGAGCCGTTTTGGGTATTGGGGCTGTACCATACCGGGTGCTGGTATATCACTATAGCTGCAGGAAACTCCTTCAGCAAAGCGTCGGTAATGGTTTTTAAATTGGTGCGATAATTCTCTACCGAAGCCGGCGCTCCATGGGTGCCTTTTACGGCGCTATCATTAGTACCTATCTTGATAGAAAATATGAGTTGAGCGCTTGTATTTGTAAATGCTCTTGCGGCTTGCTCTACCTGTTTAAACGCATCCGTACCCGGCAGAAAATCAAGCGTGGTATAACCGCTGTGCCCCTGGTTGCTAAAGTTTACTTCGCCAATGTGTTTTTGTTTCTTAAGCCATGCCGATGCCATAACCGGTGGCGCCTGGGTGGTAGGGCTATCTAAACCGGCGCCATACGTAATACTGTTGCCGATAAACACGATATTGAGATTGCGGGTTTGGGCGGAGGCGGAGAACTGGAAAAGTATAATAAGTATGCCAGTTAAAACCCGCCCAATATATCTATTATTCACTACTTCTTATTTGGATGCCTGCTTGTATGAAAAACCGAAGCAATAGTAATAGCTTTATACACTTCATCAATTTCATATAATATTAAAAAAGGAAAATCCGGCAAATTTGCTTCGCGATATTTCCCTTTTAGAGGGTAATGAAATGGATTGCTTCTTACTGATTCAATTTTAGCAGCCACCTGGGTTTCGAATCGATAACCCAAGCCTATTTGCTTTTCTTCATACCAATCGCCACTTTCCTGTATTTCTTTGATTGCTTTTGGTGAAATGCTGAAATTGTAGATCATCGTTTGTATCTCAACTCAATAGATCTCTTAAATTCTTCTAAAGTAACGCCTCTATCAACGCCGGTTTTTACGCGCATTACTCTATCATCTAATTCAGCTAAAAAAGCTTTATCATTTTGCCAATCGTAACTTTCCTCAGGTTCATCGCTCCAGATCAAATAAAGCTGGTCAACTTTTTTATCGTCGGCATTATTTATTAAGGCGTGGAGTTTTTCTCGTTTTGCAGTAGTCGTCATAACAATATGCTTTTAAACAAATTTAACCATTTAGTTTGATGGTATCAACCACCACATCGCATCAATATGATTTGAATTACCGTGTAGTCTAATCTCTCGCTGCCAACTCCAATAACTCTTTTTCATCAGGATACTTAACACCTAATGGTATCGCCTCGCGTATTACCCGAAACCTCTTTTTGCCAATAGTGTAATGCTGCAGCCCTTCTCCGCGTTGGGTGAAGTAAATAAGCCGGTCGGCATCTTTTGGCATGATGATGTAGGTGTAAAAGACAATATTGGGTCCTTTCTCCTTTACAGCTTGTTTGTTTCCGTCAACATCAAACTGGTCATAAACTGTATACGACGGGGTAACCGACCTTATTTGGCATATCTCGAGGTTATTCTGCGGAGCTTTCCATTTAATGATGGTGTGTTGACCGCTCTGAACTTTACTGAACTTAAAACCGCTTAAATTCATATCAGCATATTTCCTAAATACCCTTAGCCCGAGTTTGCCCTCCTTATCCATCAAAATGCCATGCTGATTTCCCAGTATTTGGCGGCGGTCGCGCTCAAAGTCGATTTTCAACTGCAGCGTGTCGGCAACAGGCGTAAACAACAATAAGTATATCAACAACAGCCTGATCATTGCTTACCTCTTCTCCACCCTATCGTAAAACCCGCCGAAAGAGTTCAGCTTCACGGCATCTTCGTTAAAGAAATCGCCGGGGAAGCCGAGTTCTATTTTGCTGGCATCATCCAGTTTTTTTATTTGCTCGGGGCTTAGTTTTACGTCAACGGTTTTCAGATTGTCTTTTAGCTGGTCAACCTTGGTGGCACCTACAATGGGTATGCACTGGAAACCTTTGCTCATGGTCCATTGCAGGGCTACGTGGCTTTCAGATACGCCGAGTTCGTCTGCAACTTCCATCACTACGCGGGTTATTTTTTCTGCTCGCTGGTTCAGGCGGTTGCTTTCGGGTTTTATGCGCCCTTTGTCGCCTTTTAGGTATTTACCGGTTAGTGCGCCGCCTGCCAGTGGTGCCCAGGGCGTAACCGTCATGCCGAAGTGTTTTGCCATGGGTATCAGTTCGCGTTCTGCCGTGCGGGCAAGCAGGCTATACTCCACCTGCAATGCTATGAACTGGCTCCAGCCCATTAGTTCGGCAAGGGTGTTGCCTTTTGCTACTACCCAGGCGGGGGTATCGCTAATGGCGGCGTAGGTTATTTTGCCCTGTTTTATCAGGTCGTCCATAGCGCGCAGTACTTCGTCTATCGGGGTTATATCGTCCCAAATGTGCAGATACAATACGTCAATAAAATCGGTTTTGAGGCGTTTTAGGCTTTCCTCCACACTGCGCATCATGTTTTTGCGGTTGTTGCCGCTGGCGTTGGGGTTGGTAATGTTATCCTTTAAGGTATACTTAGTGGCTACCACAAAATAGTCGCGGTCCTGGTTGCCCAGGTAATCGCCAATTATCTTTTCGCTGGTGCCCAGTTTATACATATTGGCGGTATCGAGAAAGTTGCCGCCAGCGTTGGCATAGGCATCCATTATCGCAAAGCTTGTTGCGGCATCGGCGCCCCAGCCGGCTTCGGTACCAAAACCCATGGTGCCCAGGCATAATTCGGAAACCTTAAGGCCCGAGCGGCCCAGTAATTTATATTTCATAAGCGGTAGTTTTTATATAGAACGGTTATAGCAAAGCTGCTGTTTTACGGGCTTAAATAAAAGCCGGCTGTAAACAATAATTACAGGCAATTGTAAATATTGGTAAATACCCGCCGCCATGAAAATTATAACCCTGCATAAACCGGTAAATATTAATGCGCTGTACCAACACATCAAACAAAGGCTAAACCCCATCTTCCGCGAGCAAAGGCAGGTTGATTTCGACCTTGTGATAGAAAACACTCCGGCAGGCATCACCATCAGCCAGCCCGAAATGTACGAGGGCGAGCTGTTTATTATTGCCGTGCAGGACGATGAGCTTTGGATAACCCGCAACGAGCATTATGTGGATGATGTAAATTCGGTAACCATAGAATCTATCCTGAATAGTTTATTCGATGATTTATCAGACGGTTTAGGTACCGACCTGGTATTAGAAGGGTAGCGCCTTTGGCATTTAGCCGATTATATATTTAGCTTTACATAAAAAGCCCTGATGCGGATAAAATATCTACTCCCCGTAATTTTATTATGCCTTTCGTTTAACCTGAAAGCGCAAACCATCCTTACGAATGGCGGCGTGCCTATCATCGTTAATAAGGATACTTTATTTAAGGTATACGCCGGGCAGGGCATGTTTGATGTACAGGAACGTGCGGAAGTTATTACCCGCCGCATAAATGGCTTGCTCAACAGTATTGATTTCAACCCAGATTCGTTAACCTTAACTAACGACACTTCGCTATCGGTTATCGCCTACAAATCGCAGGTGGTTATGGCGGTTAACGATAAAGATGCTTCTTTTACCGAACTGAACCGCGCTAAGCTTGCAGCTAACTATCTAACTATATTAAGGAAAAAGCTGGGAAATGTTTTCGAAAGGAATTCGCTGAAACAACTTACCGTAAACGTTTTGGAGGCGGTGGCTGTTGTTATTTTGCTGGTGATACTAATTTGGGGCGTAACCCGTGCCTTCCGTTGGCTCAAACTCAAAATTATTAAAGCGTGGGAAAGCCGCTTAGCCAAGCTGGCTGCAAAAGGAGCCCCTGTTGGTTATGCCAATCGCATATTCCCACTTATTAATAGTGTGCTGCGTATTGCAAGGCTCCTCATCATTATCCTGCTTGTATACTTAGCGTTGCCATTACTGTTTTATATCTTTCCCTCATCAAAGCCTTACGCTACGCTGTTGCTGGGTTATATTGTCGACCCGCTGAAAAGCATACTTGTAGCGTTTATCCATTACATCCCCAACCTGCTTACCATAGCCGTAATATTTACGGTTACCTATTATATAGTAAAGCTGGTAAAATTCATCGCCCGCGAAATTGAGCAGGGAGCATTTAGCATCAACGGCTTTTACCCCGAATGGGCAATGCCTACCTACAACATCATCAGGGTGTTGCTCTATGCCTTTATGTTTATTGTGATATTCCCCTATTTGCCGGGTTCCGATTCGAAAGTATTCCAGGGGGTTACTGTATTTTTGGGGGTGTTGTTCTCGTTCGGTTCCTCATCGGCAATATCCAACATGGTATCGGGCATTGTGCTTACTTATATGCGCCCCTTTAAAGCGGGCGACAGGGTGAAACTCGGCGAAATTACCGGAGATGTTATTGAGAAGAACATACTGGTAACCCGCGTGCGCACCATCAAAAACGAGGATATCACTATCCCCAACAGTACCATCCTCAACAGCCATACTGTAAACTATACTTCAACCGCAAAAACGCTGGGGCTGATACTGCATACCACCATTACTATTGGGTACGATGCCCCCTGGCAGCAAATACACCAGCTGTTGATAAGCGCAGCCGAAGCAACGGATGGTATACTGCCCGAACCCAAGCCCTTTGTGCTGCAAACCGCCCTGAACGATTTTAACGTGAGCTACCAGATAAACGCTTACACCGCGAGCCCCAACCAAATGGCGGCTATTTACTCGCGCCTGCACCAAAACATACAGGATAAATTTAACGAAGCCGGGGTAGAAATTATGTCGCCGCATTACAGTGCCCTGCGCGATGGTAACCACATCCAAATACCCGACGATTACCTGCCTAATGATTATAAAACTCCCGGATTTAATGTTAAACCAAGCGAATAAGCCTTAAAACAAAAAAGCCTGCATTGCAGCAGGCTTCAGTATTTTTAAGCGGGATGAACTATCCGTGTATCCAGCTGAATTTGTATTCGAGTTGCGGGTTTTTCATACGCTCGGCTACGCGAAGTAAACGGGCAGGCAGGTTCACAATGTAATCGCGTGCTTTTTCGCCGTCTTCTTTTAAGCCTGTAACGCTCTCAATGTGCCAGTCTTCTATCAGTTCTTTCAGGATGTCTACATAATCGATAGCGGTGTAAATACCCAGGCGTTCGGCAGCATCGGTAAAATGCCCGAAGGTTTGCCCTATTTTTAAGCCCACTTCGCGCAGGAAGTGTGCCGGCATTACTATCTTTTTACGCATCATATCTTCAAAAGCCAGCATCGCCTCGTTTTGGTCAACCTCAAATATTTTCTCGATGAAGTATTTGTAGGCTTTGGCGTGGCGTGCCTCGTCGCCGGCAATTACGCCGCACATTTTTGACAATAACGTATCGCCATCTTTCTTAGCTGCCGATGCCACCCTGCGGTGAGATACATTGGTAGCCAACTCCTGGAAGGATGTGTATATAAAGTTGCGGTATGGGTCGCGCCCGGTGCCTATGTCAAAACCATCGGCGATAAGCCATTGGGTGCTTACCTCCATCATGCGCATGTTTACGCGGCCGCTCAGGTAAAGGTATTTGTTCAGCAAATCGCCGTGGCGGTTCTCTTCGGCGGTCCAATGGCGGGTCCATTTCATCCAGCCACCATCTTCGTCTTTGCTCACACCTTCTACCATGGTCAACCACGATTCGTAGGTGGGCAGCGCTTCTTCGGTGATGGTGTCACCTATAAGTACCGCAATGAGGTCGTAAGAAAGCCCGCGGGCACTTTCCTGCAATTCTTTTATCTCGTTAAAAAACGTATCCCTTGATGCATCCGGTAAAAAATCCGATGGCTGCCAAATGGTATCAACGGGTTTCAGGAACTCGAACATCTTCTCGAGCATGTGCGGCTCGATATGCGACATAACCTCCTTACGTTTTTCTTCGAAAAAGTGCATAGTACTGTATTAGCTTACAAAGTTAAGCATTTAAATTATATAATTGTTTTACGGGCGGTAGCCAATCGCATCCTTCATTGCGCCCGATAAATTGTTCAGATTTGGTTCGCCGTTAAATATCGAAAAATTGGTGTTATAATCCCACAAAATTCCCGGAATATCTAAGGCTTTTAAAGTCTGCCTTACGGTTTTAATGTACCGCGCCCGGCTGTCCTCCTCGGTGTACTTTCGGTATACGCCATACTCGCCGCATATAATAGGTACAAAGTATTTATTGCCCCAGTTTTTTACTATCTGCAACTTATCGCGTACCGACTGCTCGTTGCCGTCCGTCCGGTATTGGTAGTAGTTGTTTTCGCCCCAGGTGCCAATTACCATGGGGTTTATAGCGGGGTAGGTTTTTACATTATAAGGGAACGGAATGCCGGTGGTGGCTACCTGGTCGCCCACCCAATCTGCCCCCTGGTGGGTAAACAAAAAGGGCTCGTAAAAATGGAAGGTGTAAATGATGTTCTCATCTGCCAGCCTTTCCATGCGGCTAAGCTCGTAAATACTGTTGTAGTTAGATGCGCCAACCAGCAGCGTGCGTTTCTTATCAAACTTGCGGATGGCGGTTACAATATTGTACGCAGCATCTTTCCACACTTTGGGGTCCATGTGGGGTGGCTCGTTGTATATCTCAAAAAAAAGTACATTGGGGCTCTCGCGGATGTACCTTTTAGTTAATAATAACCACGAGTTAATAACCTTTGGGGTTTCGGTGAGGTAATTATTATCATTTATTTTACCATAATGGTAATCTATTATCAACTTTATACCGTATAAACGGCACTGTTTCAAAACTTCATCAATGTGTGTAAATACTTTCTCAACGGGAATTTTTGTACTTTCGAAGTGTTCAAAGGCGACGGGCAGGCGGATAGTGGTGATCTTAAGCGTCCTCAATAACTCATAATCGCTTGTTTTTATGTGGCTTACGCTTAAAGCATCCTTATTCCACCACTGTTCGAGCCACGATACGCTCACCCCATTGTTTAAACTTTTGGCACGCTTAAATGCTTCCAACCTTTCGTTTGAGGGTGTTGGTTTGCTTTTTGCGTTAAGGCTATGCATAATTATAATTAAAGTTATAAATAGCATTCCTACGCGTTGTAAGGTAAAACAATGTGGTGTAAGGGTTGTAATTTTCACTTGAAATCAATATTGCGCTATTAACTGATCTGGAAATCTTATTATAATTAAACAACTAATGTTTGTTCAAATATCAAAAGAGGAATATAAAAAGGAAATCCTAAAAAAATCATGGTACCAAACCAATAATATTATCTGGACCATCATATTCCTGTACCCGGTGTTTAGTATAGTTGATTTTATTTATGCTAACACCATCTGGCTCCAATTTTTTATAGTACGCATAATTACCGTACTCATTGTGTTGGGGCTCTATAATTTCTTCCAGACCAAAAAGTACAATTACCGAAGTTTACTGCATCTCTGCTTCTTTATGCTCTCTATCACCACTGCATTGCTGTGTAACCTGGTGAGCCTACAAGCACAACTGATATACTTTTTAATGTATTCCATCATTATCCTGTTTTTTAACCTGCAGGTGTTTTGGGAACCCATTAACTCCATCATACAAATACTGATGGCGTTTTTGCTGTTGGCTATTTTCTACAACCTGTTCAGCGAGTTCCCATTGGAGCTGGTTATTAACAACGGCGGTAACTTCTTTGCGGTTATTGCTTTTATATCGTGCTTAATACCAAACGCACGCTACAAAGTTATGGCGCGCGATGTACGCTCGCAGATATTGATAGAAAAATCTAACGACCAGCTGAAAGAGCAAAACCGCGACATTAACGAGAAAAACAACATCATCGACAGGCAATACGAGCAACTGCGCAAATTAGATGAGCAGAAAAACAGCTTCATAAACATTGCCGGGCACGATTTGAAGAACCTTATAGGGCAGGTAATAATGAGCAATAACATGCTTAAAGAAGAAGATTACCGCCTTAGCTCTGATCAGAAAGAGATGAGCAATTACATATCCGAATCGGCAGAGAAGATGCAGTATATGCTGAACAAGCTGATGGATGTGAAAGAGATCGAGTCGCCGGAGATGAAGTTTAATATGGAGATATTCGACATTAATGCAGAGGTGATGCACGTATTTAAAGGCTTGCAGGAAACTGCCCAAATGAAGAACATCCATTTGGTTGATAACATACTTAAACTGCCTTTGAACGTGAAACTGGATAGGGTATTTGCAGGGCAGGTTTTCCAAAACCTACTCTCAAACGCTATAAAGTTCTCGCAAACAAACAACAATATAAAAATTGTTACCAGTTTACAGCGCCAGAAATTTGTGTTCGAGATTATTGATGAGGGCGTAGCCATTGGGCAGCAAGAGCTGGATATGATGTTTAATAAACTTAAAACCCTTAACGATGCATCATCAGGCTCAACTATGGAGAGCCGCCTGGGCTTAGGTTTATCCATTGCAAAACTAATGACCAAAGAGCTGGGTGGCGAACTGATGTACCGCAGCGACGATAATGGCAACTATTTTAGAGTAGAATTTTACGTAATTAACTAATACTGAAAAACCCGATGAAGAGATTATTAACCCTTTTAGCTTTCATTGTAATTAGCACGGCATCATTTGCCCAGGCGATAATATCGTTTAAGGCAATGGGGCACGATGACGACGAACCTGTTTACGGTATGAGCGGGGCAACCTCGTTCTACTTTAAAATTACCCCCCAGTACGAAATTACCGGCAGCAAACTGGTTATTTACTTTGAGCCATCGCAAGCTTTAATCCGCGAAAAATCTTACGTAAACTTATTTATAGGCCCAAAACCGGTTTATAGCGCCCGCTTAACTAAAGACAGTATCCAGAAGATATCTATCAACCTGAGCAAGGCTGATGTATCGCCGGATAACTACCTTAAAATGAGCGTAAAAACGCTGTTGACCATTACCGACGATATGTGCCGCGATTTGGACAACCCCGCTATGTGGTTGAAAATCAAAAACTACTCGTACCTGTCGTTAGTTAAAAGCCAAAAGAATTTCTTCAACAACATCAACATCAGCAATTGCTTTGATAGCAAAACCGCCATTGTATACCCGAGCAACCCCACCCTGCACGATTTGAAAGCCGTTGCATGGGCATACTCGCGCATGAAAAAAACGCAGCAAAAAAACATCGGCGTATACGAGGTGAACAAACTGCCCGATACTGTGCGCAACTACATTATGGTGGGCAATATGAACAGCCTGCCTGCCGATAAACGCCCTATGGTGAAAGTTACCCCGCAAAGCAGCCAGGGCTTGTTTTACCTGCACAAATCTATAAGCACCGTTACCGATACCATTACCCGCATGGTTGATGTGAAAGGGCAGTTAGTGCCTGTTAAATCGGTAGCATCTGAAGTGGTACCTACCGAGATATTGTTTGTTACCGGTGGCGACGATACAGGTTACGAAAAAACCATCACCGCACTGGGTAACATGAACATCCTTAACTCTACCTTCGGCGATTACCTGTTGGTAAATAAGGCACAAAACCAATTCTTTAAAACTATCGACGAAAACCGCTCTAAGCTTTCGTTGAAACAAATTGGCGGTGTTAGCGACTTCTTATCGGGTATCGGCTCGTTAAAAAGCGCCTTCAACTTTAAAAACTCCGATTTTAGCTTTACGCCAAAAGAGGTTGAGATACGCATAGTAGGTAACTACAGCAGCCTTAACCCAGGCGACCGTGGCTTCTTCAACATATACCTTAATGGTTTGTTGCTGAGCAGCGAGAAATTGGATGCATCGGGCAAGCTGAATACCACTGTAACCATTAACCGTTACCAGCACCACAAATACAACACGCTGGAAGCCGAGTTCCGCTTTTACCCTAACAACGGTAACTGTAAAAACAGCTTCACCAACTTCTTTGCCGAGGTTGACGTGGATAAATCGTACCTCGAATCGAAAAACCCTTTCATCACCAGCGACCTGAGCTTCTACCAATACCCGGAAGCCTTTAACAGCGGTACCACCAAAATTGTGGTTACTAAAGATTATGCCAAGTACGCTGCCGGTGCCATGGGCGAAATTATCTACGAGTTGAACAACAACATCAATGCTAACAACTTCCCTGAATTTGTTTACTCGAGCGATATCCCTGCTTCTGACCTGAAAAAGAACAACATCATCGCCCTGCTAAGCAAAGATGACCCGATGTACAAAGAGTTCCCGGATGCGCCTATCAATTTCGAGAAGAACTTCCGCCTCTATAATACCGATAACAATACCGTGGTATACTCGCTATCGGATACTACATCCAACGGTTTGGCGCAGATCTTCTACGGGCGCAGCAATAACGCTACACTGGTGTTAACTGCTACCGGCAAACACCCTGCCGAAGCATTCCTGAGTGCCTCAAAATCGATAACCGAACAGTTATCAACCCTGAGCAGCAACGTATGTATATCTGATGTGAACAACAACAAATACCTGTTCAACATTAACAAGAGCAGCGATAACCTGGAGTATATTGATACCAAGAGCGCGCTTACCCGTTTCTGGGATAGCTACAACCTGTACATATTGCTGGGTATATTGGTGCTGATACTATTATCGTTCCTGTACATCCGTTCTAAAGTTCAAAAATCACAAGAGTTATTTAATGATTAATGTGCCCGGCGCATATTCATTCTGTTAACCCTTTAATTTTGCTATAACAACGATGTCGATTCCTGAATTACTCATTAAGGACGGATTTATTACTGCCGATGACCGTGAGAAAATTGACAGATATTCGAGCGAGAGCGGGCTATCTTTTATCAAGATAGCCCTCACGCTCGGCTATATCTCGCGCAAGAACTACGAGCGGTCGCTGAACGAGGTGGGCATAGAGTTCGCCCAGATACGGGAGATGGAGTACGACCAGGATGTGCTCGACAAAATCGACCTCTCCTTCGCCAACGAACACCTTGCCCTGCCCCTGCGCATAGAGAACGGCAAAGTGGTAACCGTAATGGCTAACCCCGATGATGAGCTTTTTGTAGACTTTATAAAGTTCACTTACGATTTAGAGCCGCACATCATCATCGCATCCGACTTGGATATTACCTGGCTGAGCAATAAACTCATCGGCGAGAAATACGTAAAATCATCCGTATTCGAGTTGCTGAAGCGCGACCCGGATAGCTCTGCCGTAGTAACCTTTTCATCGGCACAGCTGGTATTTATATTTATACTGATAGGCGTGGTAGCCGTTGGTTTGGTGATGAGCTTTAAAAACACCTCCATCATCCTCAACGTTATCATTAGCTCGTTCTTCCTGGTTGCTATTATATTTAAGCTGTTCCTTGCTCTTGTGGGGTCGAGGTTCGAGCTGCACCAGGCGGTTACTAAAGAGGAGTTGAAGCTTACTATTGATGATGAGCTGCCCATCTACACCATACTGCTGCCGGTATACAAAGAAGATAAGCTGATAAAAAAACTCATCTGGAACTTACAGGCGATAGATTACCCCCGCCACAAGCTGGATGTAAAGTTGCTGATAGAGGAAGACGACGATAAAACGCTGAACGCGGTGCGCAACCTCGATTTCCCTGCCATTTTTGAGGTGCTTGTAGTGCCTTACCACATGCCTAAAACCAAACCCAAGGCATGTAACTACGGCTTGCACTTTGCCCGCGGTAAATACCTTACCATTTACGATGCCGAGGATATCCCCGATACCGACCAGTTGAAGAAAGTGGTATCGTTGTTCGGCAAGCTGCCTTCGGAGTACATTTGCGTGCAGAGCGCCCTCAACTACTTCAACCGTAACGAGAACTTCCTTACCCGTATGTTTACCCTCGAGTATTCGTACTGGTTCGACTATATGCTGCCCGGGTTGGATACACTCGATATCCCCATCCCATTGGGTGGTACCAGTAACCACTTTAAACTGCAGGAGCTGATAGACCTTGGCGCGTGGGACCCATTCAACGTAACCGAAGATGCCGACTTAGGCGTGCGC
Organism: Mucilaginibacter pedocola; assembly: GCF_002013915.1. GTDB lineage: Bacteria > Bacteroidota > Bacteroidia > Sphingobacteriales > Sphingobacteriaceae > Mucilaginibacter > Mucilaginibacter pedocola. The sequence goes on along the minus strand of NZ_MBTF01000016.1, from coordinate 35,460 downwards.
GCTTATGCAAAGGGGCACAAAATTGCCATCATCAACTCTACCACCTACGAGGAAGCCAACAACGAACCCTTTAACTGGATTCGCCAACGCAGCCGCTGGATTAAAGGCTACATGCAAACCTACCTGGTGCACATGCGCGACCCGGTTAAACTGGTGAAGAAAATTGGCTGGAAAGGTTTCCTGGGCTTCAACTTCTTCATCGGCGCTACGCCTGTTATATTTTTGGTGTACCCGCTGTTGCTAACGTTCTTTATCTGCTATATCATCTTCGACCTTTCGTCTATCCGCACCCTCTTTCCGGATTGGGTGTTGTTTATGTCGATATTCAACCTCATGGTGGGTAACATACTGATGATATACGTGAACATGATGGCGGTATTTAAACGCCGCTACTACGAGCTGATTTTGTTTGCCATAGCCAACCCTATTTACTGGCTAATGCACAGCATATCGGCATACAAAGGGCTGTACCAGCTGGTTACTAACCCATTCTATTGGGAAAAAACCAACCACGGCTTAAGTAAAGTAAATAACCCAACAAACGTTGTAAAATAAAACATGAGAATCAGCAGGTCTGTATATCTACTTTTCCTCACGGTGGTACTTATTATTTACTACCTGGTGGCTGCCGTATACCTCAATAATTTGGGGTACTACAACCACGAGTCGTTGTTTTACATCGAAAAAACGCGCATTGTATTTGATGGTGTTGGCGCACGCCTGAAGGTTATGGGGCTTACCTCGCCCATGATCCCCTTCATGGCTACCTTCTTTTTCACCAATATAAGTTACACGCTGGCGCCTGCGCTGGCAAGCGCATTGGGTACGGGCTTACTATTTTTTGTAATAGCAAGCACCCTCATCAAACGCCGCGACGACGACTTTTTTATGTACCTGCTGCTTGCCATATTCCTGTTTCACCCGGGCATATTGTACACGGCAGCATCGGGCAAGAGTACCTATCTGGTGCTCATGTTCTTCTTCCTGTTCTTCCTCAACCTGCTCAAATTTTACCGCAGCAATACTACCTTCCACGTATCTATTGCCAGTATATGTTTGGTAACGCTTATTTTTTGCGATTATAAGTTTGTGTGGCTCACGCTCTTCTTTTTACCGCTGGTGCTTACCATTACCATACACAGCTTAAATTTGGGCGAGCAGGAGAGTATCTTCCGTTTGTTCCTCAGCTTTAACAGCCCATCGCTGCGCCGTAAACTGGTAAACAAAACCTTTGCGCTGTACATCATCATCTTCGCGCTGCCGCTGGTTGCCGTGCTTTGCTACAAGCTGCTAAACCTTACCCACGCCAGCGACCTTAACTACTTTAACGAAAGCCCCTACGCTACCTGGAACGTACTGATAGATAAGCTAAGCTTCGACCAGCAGACCACCAACACCAACTACCAGATACCCGAGATAAGCCTGCTGATAAGCGCGCGCGTGCTGATGTTTTGCCCCATGATACTGATAGCCATCTACCTTTTCAGGGAGAGTACCTACCAGATATTGACTTTGCTTACACCCTTCGCGTTCATCGAGTTTTTACACCTCAAATACGATAAGGTATACATTGCCTACCAGTACTACATGGTGTTTTTGGTGCTGGCTTTCTTGTGCGTAATGTTTAAATCGCAAACGGTTAAAAACCAGAAAACCTTCCGGCTGATACTCGCAGTAACCGTTATTGTGCAGCTGTACACCGGCTGGTACTTCCTCAAAACATCGCCCATTGCCGAAGACCGCAACTTCCTGAGCGTACTAACCAAACGCACCGAAGACGAAACCCAAAGCGATAACGCCGATATTGCCGGCTACATCAACAGCCTGCCCGACGATGTGCACATCCTTTTAGATGATGCCACCGCCTACGGCGTAGTTGCCTTTGTTAACCAACAGAAGATAAAAGCCCTCACCATGCCCTACCAGGACAACTTCCTGAGCGGTGTAGAATCGCCGGATAAAGCTGCCGACTACATACTAATAGCAACCGACAAGAACCTGGTAACCGGCTACACCCAGCTAAACAACCGCTACTTAGTGAGCATAAAACGCACCCTGCCCCAACTGGTATTCAAACGCGTATACGAAACCGACAACTGGATAATGTTTAGGGTGGTTAAATAGATTTTGGGATTTCACCGATGGGGGATTGATTCCACCGATTAAGAAAATACGAAAGGGGCTAAGGTAGGTTGAACTACTTTAGCCCCTTTTGTTTATCGGCTATTTTTCTGAACCATGATTTTCCTGATTTTAGGATTATCTGATGCGATACGCTAATCGGAGAATCCTAAAATCAAGCGCATCATGGTTCAGACAATATGATTGTCCGATGCGATACGTCAATCGGAAAATCCCATAATCAAGCGCATCATGGTTCAGACAATGAACTGCTCACTGCAAACCGCGAACTGTCAACTGCCAACCGCCTACTGCAAACTGTCTTCCTCATCCTCCACATTGCCGTCGGACCCAACCAGTGGGGTATCTTCCGCATCGGTATTGCCGAGGCTTACAGGTTTAATGGTGCCCGCATCATCATGCGGATTAGCGAAATCGCCCTCTAAAGGAGCCGACAGTTCCGTTTCTTCTTCGGGATGTTTAAATATGTTCTTCGATGCCATAATAGGTAATGTTTGGGCAGAACATAATACAAAAGCGGTGCCGAAAATAAACAGTAAAGGTACTGCAGCAGCAAATAGGGCAGGTTCCGCCCCGCTTTCCGCTCATACGCGCACAAGGCATTACGCGCGAAGCCGGTATACGCTGCAATCGGGTTTATTGCCGAGCGGCAGCTTCATCTGCACATCCGCACATCCAAGGGTGTCCGTCCGTCCGGAAGTGCCTATGTTGCGGATAGGGTACGGACAAATATCACTTGCGCCAACAGCTTGCTACCACGACACCCGCCTAAGTAACTGATTTTGTTCATAATCCAAGGTTATTTTTATACCTTGCATAACCAATTTAAACCTATGCCAAACACAAAAACTCGAAAAATCTCATTTAATACCATTATTAAAAGACAATGGTCAACGCGAGTGGAAACCCCCTTCTTTGCTATAGCTGACGTTATTAAGTATGTACTCTCTCTTAATAAAAAAGGGAAACAGTTCGAAATGAAGGAAGACAAATTTTGTCTCCTACAAACAGCGAAAGCAGAGCGGGATGTCGATACAGTATTGATATCAGGTTTCTTTAAAAGTGCCAGGCACACATTCAGACCCAATTTAATTGACAGACAGACCGGTGAAGAGCGACCAAGCCCGAAGAGACTTTCCGAAGGAGATATTGAAAAAACCCACTTTGCGTTTAAAATCACTAAAAGCGAAGTTTTTTTGGTTGTAGAAATAAATGGCAATGGGATTTCAGCAAATCAGATAGTAGAATACTTCGGTGCTTTCACAAAGAAGTATCTAACTTCGAAAGGCGAACCCAAAAACTTTACAATTGTGTTCTTCAAAATTGGCAGGGAAGACTTTTTGGAAGAAATAAAGTCCATGAAAACAATAAGGTTAGCCAAAGTCTTTTTCGATAAAAAGCTTTTGGGAAGTAATTGTTTAGCTTTTTCAAATAGAACGAGTAATCTCCAACGAGACATTGAGTTAACAGTAAAGGCAGAAAGCCGGTCCGATATTACGGAAACTGCCATAGATTTTTATAATTCCTTTACCAACAAAACCGAAAAAAGTATATCTAAAGTTCGAATTGAGGGAAAAGATAGAAACGGAACTGAAGTTGCTTTAGATACATCATTTATGGAAAAACTGGATAGCGTCGATGTATCCATAAATGCGACTACAGGAGAAGTTGAAACAACAGAAATGCTCTCTTCGCTTAAAGCGTTTACAAAGGACTTGAAATAATTAATATTATGTGGCTATTAGTTTTCTTAGAATATTTTAAAATAAGCAATACGAAAGCCCTATTGATAAATTTTTCCATAGCGGCGTTAATTTGCGTTAGCATTTTCTACTATCGCGACCCTATAAACTTTGCAAAATATATTGACCAATTTGTAAGTAATTCTACAAGTGTATTAAGCCTACTTGTTGGATTCACCGTTGCAATGTTTACTTTACTAATAACCGCATCCAATCCGAATATTGATGAAATTAAAACGGTGCTGACGGAGTTCGTTCTTTACAACGAAAAGGTTAGTATTTATAAGATGCTATTAATCAAAATGGTCTATATCATACTAATTGAAAGCATACTGTTGTTATTTAATTTGTTGTATCCTTTCTTCTTTGAGGCAACAACCCGGGTGGGAAAAATCTTCTTTGGTATTGATGCGTTTTTAACCACACATATCATATTGGCGAACATAAATAACACCGTTGATTTATATTTCGTACTAACAAAAAAAAATAATTAGTTGTATTTAGAATACGATAGGAGCGGATTATTAACTAAGGAAAGGACCGAAATTTATAAATTAACATAAAAACTTAAGTTGTCATTTACAGTTATCTTATCCATGTTTTTAATTTTTTCTCTATCACTGAGAAGCTCAACTGGGTAGAATGTTTGAACTCGTAAATAATCTTGAGTGATACCGCCCTTAAGAGATTTCGTCATTGACCTGAACCAAATTGCATAATCAACACTCTTTAGATTAAAAAAGATAACTTGTTTATTGAAATACGTACAATCAACCGTCTGTTGATACTCAATGAGAATAGATAATATTTCTTTAGGAATATTTTTAAAATCAATTACGCCATTTCTGTGATAAGTTTTGCCGGGACGATTGAATTTAACATCGGCTGCAAAATGTGCAAACAATGTATGTACATATACAAAACTATCTACTACGATTAAATTACCGCATAGTGTCAAAATTTCTTCCTGCTGTTTATTTTCTTCATAGTATTCACGAACTTGATAATAAACGTATTTACTATGTAGAGTTAGCGCCTTTTCAATGTATTTATGTCGATTTGAGCCTTCTCCGAGGCTTTTTGAATAGTCGACAACTTCCTTTATCAATCTTATGGTCTCAGTAGCCACTGTTTGCAACAGAAATGAGCCGAATTTACTACCATGAATTGTGTTCTTCCATTCTTCAAAATGTTGCTGTAGCAAAGCGACATCAATGATTTTTCTTTCTGGAGATATTGTTGTTGTGTCGCTATTTTTAATCTCACCCCATCCCTCATGGTCATCCCAGTACAGCAGGTATTTTTCCCAAAATAAAAAATCTGAACACTGTGTAAAATCTTCTGCTTTTAACGACTTAGCACTTTTATCATCAGAATAAGTATGCTTTAGTCCTAAACAAACGAACTTAGATTCAGCAAGCGATAAATCTTCGTTATTTATTAGTTTATTGATTAAAGCTTGCGTGACTTCATTAAATTTCTCGTCTGATGCATTATTTAAATTAAGTAACTCTTCTCGTGTGTAAGTCATGATATTATTTTTAACAATACAAATATGATTATTAAATTGGTTTGATAATCTGTAGATAGATTTTGACTATCCATCATCCCGTCCGTCCGCCGAGACAAGCCCCATCCTTTGGACACCTTGCGGACAAACCATCCCACCCAAAAACTTTTCCACCAGAAATCCACATCGCTATAAATACTAAAAATATTAGCATAATTTTGCGATATGCCAATGAAGTTTAGGAAGGTGTATGTGGTGGTTTGCGATAACCATATTTTTAGCCCTCATAATTACATGAGTGTTGAAATGTATAGCAAGCGCGATAATGCCGATAGGGCGTGCAAACGGCAGCAGGATAAAGCCAACGAGGAAGCGAGAATGCTTTATAAAGCTAACAAGCCTATACCTCAATACAAAGTGCATGGCTTTTACCTGGTGCACGAGAAGCTTTTTTAATTAAGCAGGGCGTGTCCGTCCGCCAACACAAGCCCCACCCTTTGGACACCTCGCGGACAAACCCTTAAAATCCCCCGAAAACCACATCCGCAATATCCACCCCTTGCTTGCGGTTTTCTTCGGTGGCGTGCTGCTCCAGCATTGCCGATACTTCTATGCGCAGGGCGGGGTTTTCGCGCTGTAGCTGTCGGGCTTTGGCGAGCCATTTATCGTAACCATTAACATCGGGGAAGAGCATTACTTTGCGCCCGGCGAGGATGCGGCATTTGTCGGTGTTCAAGCCGTCGAGGCTGCCGCAGGCGAGCCAGGTGAAGGCGGGCATGAGGGCGCTGGCTATAATGGCGGTTTTCTCGCTTTCTACAATGGCTACGGGTATGTGGGGGGCTTCGGGCAGCAGGTGTTCGCCAAACAGGCATTGCCTTAACTTGAAGTTTGCAGTTTGCGGTTGGCAGTTTGCAGAGCTTGCCTGAAAGTTTGCAGTTCGCGGTGGGCAGTTTGCAGAATTTTGCTGGTTCGCAGTTTGCGGTGGGCAGTTTGCAGAGCTTTCTTTACTGCTAACTGCAAACTGTCCACTGCCAACTGAGGACTGCACACTGCTAACTGAAAACTGCTTACTTATCAGCGTGTGCATCCACGTAATGTGGTTGTGGGGCTGCTTTACGCGCTTGCCGGTTTGCTTATTGTACAGCATTACCTTGCCCGTGCGCAGGTTGCCCTTTGCATCCAACTGCCAAAAAACGGTAGCGCCCTCCCAATGGCTGTGGGTGCCTATGCGGTACCTGCCCACCAGCGTATCGGCAACATCAAACCCGAAACGCGCAATAAGGTACTGCACAAAGTTATTCTTATCGTAATCAACAAAGCTGTTATTAGCGTACCAGGCATCGATGAATAGTTCGGGGGAGGTGGGTAGTTTTAAGTCCGAAGTCCTAAGTCTTGAGTCGGAAGATAGTCTTGAGCCTGAAGTCGGAAGCCCATAGTGGGAAGATAGTCCTGAGCCCGAAGTCGGAAGTCTATAGTGGGAAGTACCGGGCTTACTTCGCACTACCGACTTCCTCAAAGAGCTGCCGGGGCGTATAGTGGTAGCCGCAATTGTCGGCGCGGTCGCATTTGCCGGCGTGAGGGGCAAGGGTTTCGCCTGTGTCGGTATCAATATAGCGGGTAAAGGTTTTACGGCTGTTGCAGGCAGGGCAGGTGTGGCGGCTTTGCATGCCTTGGTAGGGTTGCAGGGTGTATTTGTGCATTGGCTTGGATGTGCAGATGATGTTGGGATAGCACGTATTGTGGCTATACTTTGTGGTTAATTGCATGCGGGCCACAAGCCGGGGACGCTTGCGGCAGCGGGAGATACCGGTGGCAGGGCATCTGCACATTTGTAATTTGCACATCTGCACATCTCCATGTCCGTCCGTCACTAAATACCACGGCACCTCGGGACGGACGGACAAAACGGTATTAGCCGGCTAAGCAGCTTTCAATATCCTGTCGACCTTTTGATGCGATATGCCCATAGTTGTACCAATTTGGCGCAGGGTTAAGCCTTCTTCGCGTAGTTGCATTGCCTGTTGCAACAGTTCAATATCTGTAAGGCTTTTCTGCCTGTCTTCCAGCTGCTGCCACTCGTGCCCGAAGCCTACAAAACTATAATGCAAAAAGTTGTAAGGCTTGCTTATGCGGCACAGGCATACATTACTTTCGCCATACACTTGCTCGGTATTACGTTGCTTTATCTGCTTAAGGTAGCGCAGGGTACTATCGGCATTGCTTTCGCCAATGGCAAAGGCGCTGTCGCAAAAGTTCATCAGCATTTTACTGCCTTGCAAATGGTTGCGGGTTATGGGTTGGGTAAGGTCGCGCTTAGGGGTGTGCGCCAGTACCAGTATGCTAAGCCCGTGTTTGTTTTTCAGGTTCTTCAGCTCCTTCATCAGTGGCAGGGCACCGTTGGCTTGTTCGGTTTCGTTACGCAGGTAGGTGAGGTTATCAATAATAAGCACCTTGGCGTTGGTTGCCACTACGGTGCGTTCCAAATCGTAAATAAGGTACTGGTCAAAATCGTCGAAACCGTTGGGCAGCTCAATATCGGGGTTAATTTTAGCACGCAAAAAGCCGGGCATAAACTGGTAATGGTTGGTATAATCCTGCGAGTAGCGTGCCTCAAATTGTTTATCGGTTAGTTCAAAATCGCAATACACAACAGTTTGGGCTTCGGCTTCCACATCAAAAGGTGCATTGGCACTGCCTTTGGTAATGGCATCGGCAATTTGCACTGCCAGTATGCTTTTGCCCAGGTTGCTATCGGCAAATAAAATACACACCTCTCCCTGGTGCCAAAATTTACCGAAAAGCATTTTAGGGATAGCGGCATCCCTTGCTTCGGTTATCCAATGGTTAGCTTCGCGCACCATCAGCACGCTATCCTCAATAACTTCGGGTTGGTTAAGCTGCTGCAGGCTTTGTTGTTGCAGGTGTTCGGCATGTATACTCATGCTTTGGGCTTGGTTTTGTTGCATATATAAATGATTAAAAAATGGCATTTTTTAATACAGCCCCTCCAATAGCCTATAGTATATAAGGGCTTTAAAGGCATTGGAAGGAAGGCTTTAGCGTGGCTTAGTGCGTTTGTCCGTCCGCCGGGAAGTACTGTTTTTTATGGACAGGCTTGCGGACAAAGCATTTTAACCACCCCGAATTGGATTTTACAACCCGCGGGATGCTTATAAGTATAGAAAGGGCAGGGGGTGTTTACCTGTAGGGGTGAATTATTTTTTGTCCGCAAAGCAGGGGCTATTTATTTCGGACGGACAGGGCTGCGGATGTGCAGATGTGCGAATTACAGATGTGCAGATGAAGATTTAGGATGACCTGCGATATTGGAATGCTTTGTGGTTACCTTGCATGCGGGTCACAAGCCGCGGACGCTTGCGGTAGCGATAGGCAGCGATGGACGAGCTTCCTTTCTCAAACCTCACATCTAATATCTCAAATCTCCTTCGGCGCTATCCAAAAGTTATTAAAGCCTAAGCCTATTTGTATATCTATCATTTCCTGCTGAAGCATCTCCAGCACGGCGAGGAAGTTGTATACAAAGTGCACCTTGTTTTCGCTGCCTTCGGCTATGTTTTTAAAATCGAGGCGTTTGTTTATTTGGAGGAGGTTTTGGATGGCTTGCTTCTGCTTTTCTATAGTGTAGGGGTACTGTACCACCGTGTGGGTAACCTGCTCGCTGCGGGTGAGGTATTGGCGCATCAGGCGGTTGTATACCGTCATCAGTTTATACAGGTTCAGTTCAGATAGTTCTTCGCCGGGGGTAACAACCTTTTCTACCTGCTCCAAATCGGTTTTAATGTTGCCGCGGCGCTCCTGTTTAAAGCGTTCATCTTCAAAGGGGCGTATCTCCTCGCAAACTTCCTTGAATTTTTTGTACTCTATCAGCTTGCGTATCAGCCCTTCTTTGGTATCAAGCTCGTTCTCTTCCTCGCCGGTATTGTATCGCGGCAGCAGCATTTTTGCCTTGATGCGCATGAGGGTGGCAGCCACGAAGATGAACTCGCTGGCAAGCTCCATGTTCAGCACCGTCATCTGGTGTATGTAGTTCAGGAAGTCGTCGGTAATTTTGGCGATGGGGATATCGTGTATATCCAGCTCGTCGCGCTCTATGAAGAAGAGCAGCAGGTCGAACGGTCCTTCGAACTGGGGGAGCTTTATCGCGAAATCGTTATCCAACATTGGGTTCAAATTTAGAGATATTCCGGATAACCAAAAGGCATTGATATTCCCAAAAGAAATAATTACCTTTATTCTATTCTAAATTTGTCACTTAATATAGCTTACTTTGTAGGTTAAATTTTTCTAACGAATGTCCATGCAGGTACCCGCCGGTGAATTATTAAAAAACATCGCATACCCTTCTGATCTAAAGCAACTTAAGGAAGAAGACCTGAAAAAGGTGTGCGACGAACTGCGCCAGTATATTATTGATGTTGTATCGGTAAACGGGGGGCATTTTGCCGCCAGCCTGGGCGTGGTAGAACTAACGGTTGCCCTGCAATATGTACTGAACACCCCTTACGACCAATTGGTTTGGGATGTAGGGCACCAGGCATACGGGCACAAAATACTCACCGGGCGCCGCGAGCAATTTCACACTAACCGTATTCATGGCGGCTTAAGCGGTTTCCCTAAACGCAGCGAAAGCGAATACGATACCTTTGGCGTTGGGCACTCCTCTACTTCCATTTCGGCAGCGCTGGGCATGGCGGTAGCATCGCAATACAAAGGCGAAACCGACAGGCAGCACGTAGCCGTAATTGGCGATGGCTCCATGACCGCCGGGCTTGCCTTTGAAGCCCTTAACCATGCAGGTATAGAGAACAGCAACCTGCTGGTGATACTGAACGATAACAACATGGCGATTGACCCCAACGTGGGCGCGCTGAAAGAATACCTAACGGATATTACCACCTCTAAACCCTACAACAGGTTTAGGGATGATATTGCCACCGTGCTCACCAAGCTATCGGCAATTGGTCCGGATGCGTTTAAAATTGCCAAGAAGATAGAGAAAAGCATAAAAGGCACGCTGCTTAAACGCAGCAACTTCTTCGAGGCGCTGAAGTTCCGCTATTTTGGTCCTATTGACGGGCACGATGTGGAGCATTTGGTAAAAGTACTGAAAGACCTGCGCGATATACCGGGACCAAAACTGCTGCATTGCATTACCGTAAAAGGTAAAGGCTACGCCCTGGCAGAAAAAGACCAAACCAAATGGCATGCCCCGGGCTTGTTCGATAAGATAACCGGCGAAATAAAAAAGGCTAAATTTGATAAGCCGCAACCACCCAAGTACCAGGATGTTTTTGGGCATAGCATTATTGAGCTTGCCGAGGCTAACCCTAAAATTATGGGTATTACGCCTGCCATGCCGTCGGGTTGTTCGCTCAACCTCATGATGAAGGCTATGCCGCACCGCGCGTTCGACGTGGGCATTGCCGAACAGCATGCTGTTACCTTCTCTGCCGGTTTGGCTACACAGGGCTTAGTGCCCTTCTGTAACATATACAGCAGCTTTATGCAGCGCGCTTACGACCAGGTGATACACGATGTTGCCCTGCAAAAGCTCAACGTTATCTTCTGTTTAGACCGTGCAGGTATTGCGGGTGCCGACGGTGCCACTCACCACGGCGCATACGACCTTGCCTACATGCGCTGCATACCCAATATGGTGGTAAGCGCCCCTATGAATGAGGAAGAACTGCGCAACCTGATGTATACAGCACAGCTGGAAAACATGGGTCCGTTCTGCATACGTTACCCGCGCGGCAACGGTGTTATGGTTGATTGGCAGAAGCCATTCAAAGCTATACCGGTTGGCAAAGGGCGCAAGGTAAGCGATGGCGAAGAAGTTGCCATAGTATCGATAGGCGCTATAGGTAACGAAGTGGTGAAAGCCACCGCCCAGTTGAACGAGCTTGGCTACTACCCCGCCCATTACGACCTCCGCTTTGTAAAACCCCTTGATGCCGCCATGCTGCACGAGGTGTTCAGCAAGTTCGGCTGCGTAATTACGGTTGAAGATGGTTGTTTAGAAGGCGGTATGGGTACAGCCCTGCTGGAGTTTATGGCTGATAACAATTACCAAAACGTAAACGTGATACGCCTCGGCATCCCCGATGCTTTTATAGAACACGGCGAGCAACCCGAGCTATGGGCAGAATGCGGCTACGATGCGGCATCAATAGTAGCCAAAGTGCAAAGCCTGGATATTAAATGCAATAAGCATACTATAGCGTCGTAAAAAAGAATCAAGAGTTAAGAAGCAAGAATCAAGATTATAATAAAAAAGCGATTAGGGTGACCAATCGCTTTTTTTTAAGTTGTATCTCGACTATTTTAAATAATCCGGTAATTTCAATTTGCTAAGGGTTTCTTTAGCTTCTGCCACTTTCTTTAAAACAAAGGGATCGTTAGCATGGCTTTTCATGTTAGGGTCGATAGTCATTTTGCCTTCGCCTTTTTTTGTTTTCTTAACTATAGTCATCACAACTCCTTTCTTTTATATCAAATATAACCATTTATTTCCTCTTAATCAAAAAGCTGTCGTAGTTAACGTTATTTTGAAATGTATACAATTCATTGTCTTTTATCCCAAAAACATCAAAATCCATGCTAATTTCGGCATACAAGCGGCTAATACTCATTTGATATAATCTTGTTCGCGCCGGCGTACTCCCTTTAGCATAAATCAGATGATTACCGAAATGGTCACAAAAATTATTTATCGTTTTTGCTACAGTAGCCAATACTATATCTCTATCCTTATTATCAGTTACAGCTTTATCATCAATTTCTCCATCAACCGAACTTTCATCTCCAAATGCTAAATTGTAAATAGTAGGATCATCCTGAAATTTAGAATAGATGATTTTCTTTTTTATCTTTCCGTTGGGACCTTCGCTATAAAAAGAAAATTCTTGAAAATCTTTACCGGCTTTGTAATCATAACTTTCTAAATGCATCAGGTAATAATAAGATTTTCAAAAATAAATTCAAATGCAATTGACGCCTGCGAACATTCTTTCCGCTACATTTGGCTATCATGGCAAAACTTTTAGATAAAATAGCGATAGTTGATGTTGAAGCTACTTGCTGGGAGGGCGCTGCGCCCGAGGGCATGGAGAGCGATATTATTGAAATTGGCATTTGCCTGCTGGATGTAAACACCGGTGAAATTACCGATAATAGAGGTATCCTGATAAAACCTGAGCGCTCCACCATTAGCGAGTTTTGCACTTCGCTTACCACCATTACACCCGAAATGGTAGCCGCCGAGGGCGTAAGCTATAAAGAAGGCTGCGCGATACTGAAGAAGCAATACCTAACCCAAAGCCGTGCCTGGGCAAGCTTCGGCGGGTACGATGCCAAGCAGTTTCAGCGGCAAAGCACGGCGGCGGGTGTGGGGTATCCGTTCAGCCCCTCGCATATCAATGTGAAAACCTTGTTCGCGCTCAAAAAGAAATTGCCTTTTGAACAAGGCATGGCAGGCGCGTTAGACATACTCAACATCCCCTTAGAAGGCACCCACCACCGCGGCGTTGATGATGCAAAAAACATAGCCAAAATACTTTGGTGGATATTGAATAACTAAGAAACAAAAAAAGCGATTGGGATGACCAATCGCTTTTTTGTTGTGTATAACTCCTGTTCCCCCGCTAACCAGCGGGGGTTAGGGGGCTTACCTTGCAGGCGCCGCTTTAGGCAATTCCTTACGCGGTATCATATCTTTACGCTCGCTGGTGTGGTATACGAACGATGCTACGATAGTTGCGGCTTGTTTCAGGTCGTCTTCTATCAGGCGCTCGTAGGTATCCTGGTTGCTGTGGTGCGTGCGGGTGTTGTAATCTATACCATCCTGTATGAACTGGAAGCCGGGTAAACCCAGTGCATCGTAGCTCAGGTGGTCGGTACCGCCGGTGTTGCCAACAGTAATGGTGGTAGCGCCAAGGTCTTTAAAGGGCTCCAGCCATGCCTTGAATATAGGGCCGGCAAGCGAATCGCCCTGCAAGTACACACCACGAATTTTACCCGTACCGTTGTCAAGGTTGTAGTAAGCATCAAGCTTGGCGTGCTCTGGTTTCAGTTCCATGGTTTTTGGGTCGCCCAGGTGGTTGGCAACGTAACCGCGCGAGCCGTATAAGCCCTGCTCTTCGCTGCTCCACAAACCAATGCGGATAGTGCGTTTTGGTTTAAAGCCAATAGCTTTCAGTATACGCATGGCTTCCATCATAACAGCACTGCCGGCAGCGTTATCTGTAGCGCCGGTACCTGCGTGCCACGAATCGAAGTGCCCGCCTATCATAATTACCTGGTCTTTCAGTTTTTTATCGGTACCCGGTATTTCGGCAAGTACGTTGTAGCCTTGCAGGTCCTTAGTGAAAAACTCGGTTTTTACATCGGCTTCCATCTCCACCTTTTTACCGGCTTTCACCAGGCGTAAAATGCGTTGGAAATCTTCGCTGCTGGTTTCCAGTTCGGGGGCAACAGCTTTTGCGGTATCGGCGTACGATGCACCGTTGGTGGTAAATACCGTACCATCGGTACCGCGTGCCTGGCTTAATATCAAGCCCACTTTTTGCTCAACAAAAAAGGTGCTCATGGCAGCGCGCATAGCTATCATTTTGCGGCGGGCAACCATCATAGGAGAGTTAGGGTCGAATGCGTTGTTGCGATTGCCACCGCGTGGTGCGGCAGTTGCCTGTGCCATTTTATCAAGCTCTTCATCGGTATAGCGCGATGCATCCGGTTTAAAGCTGCGCTCGGTAAGTGGTTTGGTATCAAATATTACCACTTTGCCTGCAAGGTTGCCTTTGTATTTTTCCAGGTCGGCAATGCTATCGGCTTTCACCAATACCACTTCGCCTTTAATAGCGCCGTTGGTGCCTGGGGTCCATGCTTTGGGGATGGCGATGATGGCGTGGTAGTAAGGCACGGTGATGGCAGCGTAGTTTTTCTGCACTTCCCAGCCTTTGCCAAATTTGCCCCATGCTTCAAGCTTAGCGTTAGCCAAACCCCATTCTTTCAGTTGGTTTACTGCCCAATCCTGGGCGCGTTTTAAGCCGGGCGAGTTAGATAGGCGCGGGCCCGAAACATCGGTAATGTTGAAGGCAATATCCATCACTTTAGAGTGGTTTAAGCCTTCTTCACGAATTTTGGCAACAGCCGCTGCATCAACAGGTTCCTGAGCGAACGCGCTGGCTGCCAGCCCTGTAAGTGCCATACAGGTGTAAAGTAGTTTTAATTTCATTGTAAATCAGTTAATTAAGCAATGAGCAAACTTATTTAAATAAAACTGAAATTCGTTTTAACAAAGTTGTTACACGGAAGGAATTAAATGAGGTATATTTAGGCAAATAACCCATCGTCATGTTCAACTACGCCATACCCATATTAGCCTCCCTCAATGCGGATGAAACCATAAAGTTCTATACCGAAAAGCTGGGCTTTACCTTCCACAATAATTGGGATGGCTACCTCATCTTCAGCCGCGACGGCATCTATATTCACCACTGGCCCTGCACCGACCCGGAGATACCCAAAGCCACAGGCTGCTATGTGAACATAACGGAAGTTGATAAACTGTACGAGGAGTACAAGGCACACGGCATTATCCACCCCAATGGCGACATCACTGATATGCCCTGGGGAATGCGCCAGTTCAGCATTTTAGATAATGGCGGCAACATTATCCACTTCGGCGAAAATATAGCGGGGTTTGATGATGAGGATTAACTTATTGCCCATCTGTTTAGCCGGTGCCTATATTTTAAACAGCGGCAAATGCTTTGCACAGGATACAGTTTACAAGCCAGTAGTTATTAACCCAATCCCTAAAACGAGTTTCGCTTTCACCAAACACTGGGCATACGCCTGGTATATAACCAAGGATGATAAGGGGAGGATCAGTAAAGCCATAGATGGGGAAATTACTAAAGCCGATAAAGCACATCTATATTTTACGGCAGATTGCAAAACCAATGTGCAGGGCGGTTACAACATCAGGTATTGCTATGCCAACAAGAAACCCGACGGAACAATATTACTTACCTTTCGGGATGGCGAGCCCGCTTACTCCAATTCTTTTAAGGCGAATATCGGCAACCGCCAATTTAATTTCGAGCCCGAAATTGTATCGCCCATGCTCGTTGCCGGGCAAAAAACAACTTACCGGGTAACGCAGCAAAAGCTGGTGCTACATCAAAAAGAGTACGCCACAGCAAAAGTCATCAGCGGGTATATTGATGTTGAGTTTTCTGAAGTGATAACCGAAGGCGGCAAAACTGCCAAGCATCCGCTATACTTACGCGGCTACTTTAAAACGCCCGTTAATTGATCAGCAGCTTATATCCTCTGCCGTGTACGTTAATTATCTCTACCGATGGGTCCTCTCTCAGGTACTTGCGTATTTTGCTCAAAAACACATCCATACTGCGCCCGTTAAAGTAGTTATCATCGTGCCAAATGTTCAGCAGGGCTTCTTCGCGGGTGAGTACTTCGTTTTTGCGGAGGCATAGCAGGCGCAGCAGTTCTGCTTCTTTGGTTGATAGCTTTTGGTGCACATCGCCACGGGTTACCATTTGCGCGGTGTAATCAAAATTATAGCTGCCCAGTTTAAAGGTAGTGGGGTTATCGTCGGGGGCTTTTTTAGCGTCGCCTTTGTCGGTACGTTTCAGCAGGGCGTTTATGCGCAACAGCAGTTCTTCTATCCTGAAAGGTTTGGTAATGTAATCATCGCCACCAAGGGTAAAGGCTTGCGTTTTATCCTCTATCATGGCTTTTGCAGTAGCGAAGATGATGGGCACATCAGGGTTTATTTTGCGCACCTCCTTACCCAGGGTAAAGCCATCCTTTTTGGGCATCATTACATCCAGTATCAGCAGGTCGTAAGTTTGCTTGGTGAAAGCGCGCAGCCCTTCCTCGCCATCTTTACAAAGCACCACATCAAACTTACCTTTCAGTTGCAGGTAGTCTTGCAGCAAAAGCCCAAGGTTGGGGTCGTCTTCAACAAGTAGTATTTTCTTCATTTGCGTTAAGTGCAGCAACCCGGTTTTGTCCGCGAGTGCCTGTAGGTTGGGTATCTGCGGACGGACGGACAAGCCGCACACCGCAAGGTTTATCAATATATTAGTAAGACCGCCAAACAGCAATTGTGTTACACCGCGTGGAATTTCAGCTCGAACTCCGAGCCTTTATCCTTCTCGCTTTTCACGCTGATGGTACCATCAAGGCGTTTCACAATGGTATTTACATAGCTAAGCCCGAGCCCAAAGCCTTTAACATCGTGCAGGTTGCCGGTGGGTATGCGGTAAAACTGTTCGAAAATTTTGCTCTGCTGGTCGCGGCTCATGCCAATGCCTTTATCGGCTACTTTAATACAAACGTCGGCACCACGCTTTATTGTGGTAATGGTAATATCCGGCGCATCTTTACTGTATTTTACGGCATTATCAACCAGGTTATACAGTACGTTGCTAAAGTGCAGCTCGTCGCCAATAATGGTGGTGCTATCTTCGGTGAGGTTTAAGTGCGTAACTGCATCGTACTTTTGCAGCTTCAGCGCCATACTATCCAATACGGCGGTTATCATCTCGTTAACGTCAACAGGCTTTTTATCCAGCTTAAAGTCGTTCTTCTCTATACGGGCAATGTTCAGCACACGTTCTATATGGCTGCCCAGGCGCACGTTCTCTTCGTATATCACATTTGCCAAACGAGCTACGCGGCTTTTATCCTCGGCTATCTCATCATCCTTTAAAGCCTCGCTGGCTATCATTATGGTTGATACCGGGGTTTTAAACTCGTGCGTCATGTTGTTGATGAAATCTATCTTCATCTCCGATATTTTCTTTTGGCGCAGTATTGAGAATATGGTGTACCCAAAGCAGAAGATAACCACAAACAACAGCGTACCGGTGGTAGCCATGGTAGCCTTCATGTTACCCAATATAAAAGAGTTCTTTTGCGGGAAGGCTATTTTTATCATGCCCGGGTCGTTCACAATTTCGTTAGCGAAGATGGCTTTCTGGTAGCTGTTGGTCTCCACAAATTTTGGCTTCTGCCCCTCAGTATCCATCGCGCTCGAGAAGATGAGCGAATCGCTATTAGCGGTTGATACCTCGTAGCTAAACGGAAGGAATATACCGCGGTTATGCAACTCGAAACGCAGCAACGAATCTACCCAGAAACCATTCAGGCGTTTTGCCAGCGGCTCGTTGCTTTTGCGGTATTCTTCGGCAAGGTTGGCTATCACGTTAGATTTTGATGTGCTTTGCGGCAGGTTCTCCAGCGAATCCGCCTCCAGCATTTTCTTTATCTGCATTACCTGGCGGTCTTTCTGTATGCGTTTTTGCTGCTCTACCCAAAGCGGATTAAGCTTGGCAACGGTAATTATCTGCGGACCAAATTGCGGGTCGATATAGGTGCCGCGAACGGTATCGTATTTATAAATGCGTGTTTTGGCAGGGTGCGGGGTTTTCACAACCTCGGGTATCATACGCCCTTGTACGTTGCCATACTCATCGGTAAACTCCTCAATACGTATGCGCAGGTTAAGCGTGCCCTGCTGCGTTAATGCCGATATCTCATCGTCCATCTTTTTGTGCAGCATCATGCGCTTCAGGCTATCGCGCAGTATGGCAAGCTTGCGTTCGCGTTTGTTCTGCTTTTTTTTGATAATGATGGAGTCGTCGGTATTCAGGCTGTTGCCGTTTATGCTGATGCGGGTAGCCTCTTCGGTGGTGCCGTTAAGGTTAGTGCGTATGCGTGTTTTTGCTGTAAGAAAGGTGATGGCATCCTGCTTGGCAAGCTTGGCAACAACGCTGTTAAGCGCTTCATCAACCGTGCGGCTAAACACGTCCGACTGCATTTGGTACGATTGGCGCAGGAAAGAGTACTGCATACCCACCACACCCAACAGTGCAAAGCCCATTAGCCCTATTATTAAACTAATACTTCTCTTTTTCATTCGATAAAGCAAAAATATTTTAATTAACCTGACGGTGGGCGCATTTAACAATTTTTAACACTTGCGCTGTAAGCATTTAACATATTGATACATACCTGTTTTATACCTTTGGTTTAATAAACTTAGATCATCATGAAAACAATGAAGAACCTTTTCTCACACCCCCGCCTCGAGATAGTTTTCTCGCTTAGCTTAGTTGCCATTTTGGGTTTACCGCCATTGGTGCTGGCACAAAGCCCCAAAAACATAGAGATACAAATAACCAACGGCGATACCACCATAAACGGTAAAGACATTAAAAAACTAACGCCCGACGAACGCAAAGAAGCCCTGGGCGAGATAAACAAAATGGGCAACATCACCTTCGACCGTATGGATAAGGATGGTAAGCGAGATATTGTGATACGCCGCAACAAACGCTTTAAAGGCGATAAAAACCATGATGATGTAGTTATTGAACGCCGTATGGATGGCGGGCCCGATATGCCTTTCCATGTAGAAATGGGCGACAGCATCCGCAAGAAGTTCAACTTCCGCTTAAAGAAAGTGCCCGGTGGCGATAGCACCTTTGCCTTTAAATTTGGCGATGGCGACGGTAATTTCCGGTTTGATGACGAGCGCCGTATAGAACTGGATGGCGAGCCGCCAATGCCAATGGATATGCCTTTTCGTTTTGAAGGCCCACGCGGCGGGCGTTTTATGGAGTTCAACCGTAAAAACACCCAAACGTTCAACTTTGCCACTACCGATAATGATGGCATAAGCACCCGCATGAGTTTCCGCGTAAGCGATGCCGGTAAAGAAACAGCCAAGCGCATAGCCGGTACCGATAAAACTACGCTGGATATAAACGATTTGAACCTTTCGCCCGAGTTCTCTACCGGCAAAACTGCACTAAGCTTCAGCCTTGATGCTAAAACCACTGCCGATGTAAAACTAACCGACAGCGAAGGCAAAGCCCTCTGGAGCGATAAAGCCACAGGCGGCAGCTTCAGCAAAAAAATAAGCCTGCCACGCAATGGCATTTACTTTTTAACCGTGAAACAGGGTACTGCGGTTGCAGTGAAGAGGATAGTGAAGGAGTAGTTGGTGAGCAGAGAATAGAGAATGGTGAGTGGTTGGAAAGCTCGCTAATAAAAGCAAAAGGCCTTACGGAAAAACGTAAAACACTTTTGTTCAAGAAGTTCTGTAGCCATTTCAGCAACTATTCACCACTCTCTACTCACTATTAACCCGGAGGATTGAGTGGTTGGAGAACTCACAAAATAAAAAAAGGCTTTTCGGGTTAATCGAAAAGCCTTTTATGTTTTAAGCGATGTGATAGCCGATTCAACAACCATTCACCACTCTCTACTTACCAATAACTTAGAAAGGTAGATCGTCGTCAGCAGAGGTTGAACTGATATCTGCAGGGGCTGCGTAAGCAGGTGCAGCGGCGGCAGTGCTACCGGCAGCGCCCAATGGGTTAATTCTCCATAATTGTAAAGTGTTAAAGTAAACTACTTTACCCATTTTGTCGGTCCATTTACGGCCGCGCAGGTTAAAGAAAACTTCTACATCATCGCCAACTTTAACATTGTCTATCAGGGCTGTCCTGTCCTGTATAGCTTCGAATTTTATATACTCAGGGTACTGAGGGTTCTCGATGTACTCGATGATCAATTCTCTCTTTTTAAGCGACTCTGTAACCTGTACGGTTGGGCTCACTTCGTATACTTTACCTTTAATTTCCATGCTTCCGAAAAATTTAAAATGTAAAGTTAGCAGTAAGAAATTAAAACGGGGGTTATTTATTCATAAATTTGCCCAATTATACTATGCAAGTTTTCCACACTGAGAGTAAGATCGTTATCACCTGCAACAAAAGGCTTTCGCCTTACCTGCAGCAGGAAGTTGAAGCACTGGGCTTTACGCCCACCCGTGTTTTTCAAACAGGCGTTGAACTGGTTGGCACCGTTGCCGATACCATCAGCCTTAATTTGAACCTGCGCTGCGCAAGCCAGGTGCTATATTTATTAAAGAGCTTTACCGCTGCCGACCCCACCGAGCTTTACAACGAGCTGGTGAAAATAGAGTGGGAAGAGCTGATAGATTTTTCGGGCTATTTTTCGGTAGCATCCAACGTAAACAACAAGCACATCACTACGCCACTTTTTGCCAATGTGAAGGTAAAAGATGCTATTGTTGACCGCATAAAGGCAAAAAAAGGCATTCGCCCAAACAGCGGTGCCGATGCCAACAAAACCGTAGTGAGCCTGTATTGGCAGGATGATCGTGCCGATATTTATTTAGATACATCGGGCGAAACCCTTGCCAAACACAGCTACCGCAAAATACCGGGTAAGGCGCCTATGCTGGAGGCTTTGGCAACATCAACCATTATGGCTACCAGGTGGGATGCGCAGAGTACCTTCATTAACCCCATGTGCGGCTCGGGTACGCTGGCTATAGAAGCTGCGCTGATGGCTACCGATAAACACCCCGGCTTGTTCAGGATGAATTATGGCTTTATGCACATTATGGGTTACGACGAAACCGTATTTTTTGCCGAACGCCGTGCATTAAAAGATAAAGCCAAGAAAGCCCTTGGCTTTAAAATTATAGCTACCGACCTATCGGAAGATGCGGTAGATATTGCCCGTAAAAATGCAAATACCGCCGGCGTAGAACATTTAATTGATTTTGCTGTTTGTGACTTTGCGGATACCGAGGTACCCGAAGGCCCGGGGGTGATCATGTTCAACCCCGAGTATGGCGAACGCCTGGGTACGCATACCAAGCTGGAACTAACCTACGCCCGTGTAGGCGATTTCCTGAAAAAGAAATGCCTGGGCTACCGTGGTTACGTATTTACCGGCAACCCCGACCTGGCAAAGAAGATAGGGCTGCGCGCCAGCCGCAAAATTGAGTTTTATAACGGTAAGCTGGATTGCCGCCTTTTTGAATACGAATTGTATGAAGGCAGCAAACGCGAACCAAAAACAGAATAAATGAAGAAGATACTTTTTATTGCCCTGCTGTTAGCATCAGTTGCCTGCAAAGCACAGGAAGGTACGCTGGCATTCCCCTTCCAGGGAGGTAGCCCCATAATGGCGCGTTTCTTTAAAGATAGCCTGCAGGTGGGTAGCGATATCAAATCGCGGATGGCTACAGGCACCGCTGTATTTAAGTTTACAGCCGATGTGAGCGGCAACATTACACGCATCGTAATTTACTATGCCGACGATTATATTTTGACTATGCCTATCATTGAGGCGTTAAAAAAATCGACAAAAAAATGGATAATCCCCGACAAAGAAAAATTCCACGATTTTATTATTCCATTCTCAATAGGTTACAATTACCCGGCATCGGGCGAGGCAGAAGTGCAAAAAGCGGCTTATGCCTTCTATAATAGCCGTAAACCCATCATAGCGCGCGACCAAATCCCCTTAAACTCAGCTACTTTACTCCCAACGGTTGTGATTAAGTACGACCTGTAATTTTTAGCCATACCATATAATAATATGCGAAAGCGGCGGGGAAAAATCCGCCGCTTTTTTTGCGTTTAGAGCGCCCGGTTTTGTGCGCGAACACATTTTTTTGAAAAAAATTTAATTTAAACCATATAAATAGAAATCCGCCCCTAAAAAAATCTCGTTTGTATAGTATTATTTGAATTCCCCTAAGCAGTATAATGAAGAACCTGTTAAACAATAAAGTAAAAGCGGTAGCAACAAACATCCGCAACAAGCGCGAAGAACTTAACTACACCCAGGAGTATTTGGCAGCAAAGCTAAATATATCGCAAAACGCATACAGCAAGATAGAATTGGGTTATACCAAAATAACCCTTGAGCGCCTGTTCCAGATAGCTGATGTATTTAACATCGACCTGATGGAACTGGTAAACACAGATAGTGCCGAGGCTGCTTAATTTCTGCCCGTAGAAATTGAGGGGCCTTAGCCCCTTTAAATAAATATATTTGCAGCAAATTGTACCCGCAATGAGCAACGCAGATATCATAGCCCAAACAACCGCCTTTGTACAGCAAACCCTTAAAGATGCCGAAGGCGGGCACGACTGGTGGCATATACAACGCGTACACACCAATGCACGCCGTATTGCCGAGACCGAAACCTGCAACCACCTTATTGTTGAATTAGCAGCCCTGCTGCATGATATTGCCGACAGCAAATTTCATGGTGGGGATGAAGAGATTGGCCCCAAAACCGCAGGAGATTTCCTTAATAGTATACAAGTTGATGCCGATGTGGTAGAGCATGTGCAGCAAATTATCAGGCACATGTCGTTCAAGGCGAGTTTTGGCGAAGTTACTTTCCATTCGCCCGAGCTTGCGGTGGTGCAGGATGCCGATAGGTTGGATGCCATTGGCGCTATTGGTATTGCCCGGGCTTTTACTTATGGTGGGTTTAAAAACCGCGAAATTTACAACCCCGAGATAAAGCCCAACCTGAACATGACCAAGGAGGAGTACAAAAACACTGTTGCCCCTACCATAAACCACTTTTACGAAAAGCTACTTTTGCTGAAAGATAAAATGAACACCCGCACCGGCAAATACATGGCGCAGCAACGGCACGATTTTATGCTGGTATACCTGGAACAATTTTACAGCGAGGTGCAATAAACACCCCCTTATTTAGTTAATAGCAACAATGAAAAAGCCCCTACTCATTTTTGCACCGGCGCTACTGTTTATCAGTAGCTTAGCCAGCGCGCAAGATACGCTCAAGCAGCAACGCTTTAACCTACACTTTCAGCAAACGGTTATCACGCAATCGAAACTTGGCTTTAGTGCGCCCTATAGTGGCGATAACAGCCTCTCAACAGCAAAAGAAACCCAAACATCGTTAACCACTACGCTATTCGGCGGGGCAAGGTTATGGAAAGGGGCTTCGGGATATTTCAACACTGAGATGTCGGGCGGTTCGGGGTTGAGCAAAACGCTGGGTATTGCCGGCTTCCCCAATGGCGAAACTTTTAGGGTAGGTGCAGCCGAGCCTAAAATATACATTGCCCGCCTGTACTTTTCGCAAAATTTTGAGTGGGGCAACGAGAAAGATACCCTTGCGGATGATGTGAACCAATTGGCAGGCGTGCGCAGTAAACGCTACCTCAATTTTACGGTGGGCAAATTTGGCATGGCAGATTTTTTTGATGGCAACGAGTTTAGCCACGATGCGCGTTCGCAGTTTATGAACTGGAGCCTGATGAGTAACGGCGCATGGGATTATCCCGCCAATACCCGCGGCTATGTGATGGGCGCAATGGCAGAACTGGGGCACCCTACCTGGGCGCTGCGTTTTGCCTTTACCATGACCACCACAACAGCCAACGGTGCCATTTGGGATGAGCGTATTGGCAGAGCAAACACCCAAACGCTGGAGTACGAAAAGCGCTACCAGCTAAACGGGCAAAAGGGCACCTTCCGCATTTTGGGTTTCCGTAACAATGGCAAAATGGGCGATTACCGCTACGCCATTGCGCAAAACCCTACCGCCCCGGTTGTGGATACTAATAATGTATACGGCAAGCATAAATGGGGTTTCGGCATTAATGCCGACCAATACCTGAGTAAGAACTTTGGCGTATTTGCCAAGCTAAGCTATAACGATGGCAAAACCGAAACCTGGGCATTTACCGAGATAGACCGCTCGCTAAGCCTTGGTGCCGTTTTAAAAGGCGAAAGCTGGAGCCGTAAGGATGATGAACTGGGACTTGCTTTTGTAGCCAACGGCTTATCCGATCCGCATAAAGATTACTTGGCAGCAGGCGGTTACGGCTTTATTATTGGCGATGGCAAACTCAACTACGCACACGAACTGATAGCCGAGCTGTATTATAAGGTGAACGCATATCAGCATAAATTATGGCTCTCGCCCGATTACCAGTTTATTGCCAACCCGGCTTATAACGCAGACAGGGGACCGGTAAACATATTCTCGCTGCGGGCGCACGTGGAGTTTTAATAAGTTTGCTGTTAAACCAATGGCTTGTAAATTTGTCGGACAAAAATAACGGCACTTCCGGACGGACGGACAGAATACATTTTATATGAAGAAAGTACTTTTAGTTTTTGCCTTACTGATAACTTGCACTGCCACCTTTGCGCAGCTAAAGAATAACGTTACCAAGTCATCCATCACTTTCAAGATAAAAAACCTGGGTATAAACACGGGCGGAAGGATCGAGAAAATGGAGGCTAATGTAGATTTTGACCCGGCGAAGCTTGCTACCAGTAAAATGGAAGCCGTTGCCGATGTTACCACCATTACTACTGATAACGATATGCGCGATAACCACATTAAAAACGAGGAGTTTTTTGATGTGGCTAAATACCCCAAGATAACTATGTCGTCGGTATCGTTCGCCAAAAAGAGTTCTGATAAGTTTGTGGGGAAGTTCAACCTTACCATAAAAGGCAAAACCAAACAAATAGAGGTACCCTTTAGCTATGTTACCAATGCTACTACTGCATATATCAAAGGCAGCTTTAAAATTAGCCGCGAAGAGTTTGGCATTGGCGGCAGCACCATGACCTTATCTGACGAAGCTACTATTACAATAGACGTAGAAACCGCTAAATAACACCTGTTAATACTTAACAATTATTTAACTCGCTGCGTAAGGGGCGCTTAGCATATCATTGCTGCATAAAGTGTAACTTTACGGTATGAATTTGCGCGTACTCGTCCTGATTAACTCCGCTGCGGTTGCCATAAGCCTTTCGGCGGTAAACTATTACTTCCAGCATAAATGGTACGATATGATGATCACTTTTTTGGTGACGCTTATCAGCAGCTACATTGTATTCTATTACCTGATAGAGAAATACATCTACTCAAAAATAAAACTCATTTACAAACTCATCCACAACCTTAAACTGGGCCGCGACCTGCGCGATGCCCTTGGCGAACACGTAACCGCCAACCCTATAAAAGATGTGGAAGAAGAAGTGAAAGAGTGGGCACGCCTTAAAAAGATAGAGGTAGACGACCTGAAGAAACAGGAGCGTTTTCGCCGCGATTTCCTTTCTAACATATCGCACGAGTTTAAAACACCGCTTTTCGCTATACAGGGTTACATAGAAGCCTTGCAGGACGACGACTTTGACGATAAGGAAATGGCGCGCAACTTCCTCGAAAAAGCATCAAAGAATGTTGACAGGTTGAGTTACCTCATTAAGGACCTTGATGAGATCTCGAAGCTTGAATCGGGCGAAATACCTATCAATTACAGCAAATTCAAGATAAACGATTTGGTTAAGGATGTTTTTGAAGGGCTGGAACTAAAAGCTAAGCATCATAACATCAAGCTCACCTTCAAGCAAAAATACGACGAAGGCATATACGTAAACGCCGACCGCGAGAAAATACGCCAGGTATTGGTGAACCTTATAGATAACTCCTTTAAGTATGGCAAAGAAGGCGGCGAAACTGCTGTGAGCATATTTACCCTGCACGAGCAGGTGCTGATAGAAGTTACCGATAATGGTATGGGGATAGAAGAAAAGTACCTGCCGCGCCTGTTTGAACGGTTTTTCCGTACCGATACCAGCCGTTCGAGACAAATTGGCGGCTCGGGGCTGGGGCTTGCCATTGTAAAACACATTATAGAGGCGCACCAGCAAACCATTAATGTACGCAGCACCGAGGGCTTAGGCTCTACATTTGGCTTTACTTTACAGAAGACAAAACAGACGTTACCTTTCCCAAATATACCAGTGTTAAAAAGTTAACATTAATTTAACATTGCAACCGTACCTTTACGCCAAATATCTCATAAAATGTCACTTAACAGTATTTTCCAGTACTTCGTCCCAAAGGACAAAAAAACATTCTTCCCGCTGTTTGAGCAAGCTGCAAGCAACGTGATAACTATGGCTACCGTTTTGGTTGAGGCCGTAAACAGCAACAATGCAGCTACGCGCGAAGAATTGTTCAGGCAGATAGATAAACTGGAAAACAAAGGCGACGAGCTTACCCACCAGATATACCTGGAACTGGGCAAAAACTTTATTACCCCGTTTGATCGTGAGGACATACATGCGCTGGCAACAGCTATTGATGATGTTGCCGATTATATACACGGTGCTGCCAACCGCATGGCGCTTTATAAGATAGATGATTTTAACGAGCACATCCGCAAGCTGTCTGACCTGATCTTACAGGCTGCCGGCGACTTGGATAAAGCCGTGCGCGAACTGAAGGACCTGCGCAACGTACGCGCCATTGCCGACTCGTGCATACGCATTAACAGCGTAGAGAACCAGGCAGATTACGTTTTCGACCGTGCTGTTGCCGATTTGTTCTTATACGAAACAGACGCCATACGCCTTATAAAATACAAAGAGATATTAGCTGCGTTAGAAACCGCTACAGATATGTGCGAAGATGCTGCTAACGTAATGGAATCGATATTAGTTAAAAACGCATAACCAACGCAAATCCCCTTTAAATGGTTACCACTTTATTAGTTGTTGTTGTTTGCCTTGCCATAATCTTTGATTTCATCAACGGCTTTCACGATGCAGCAAACTCCATCGCAACAATAGTATCAACCAAGGTATTAACGCCTTTCCAGGCAGTGCTTTGGGCAGCTTTCTTTAACTTTTTGGCCTACATTGCCGTAAGGTACTGGGGCTTCCACGGCGGCAACTTTGAGGTTGCTAACACCGTAGGTAAAACCGTACTTACCGAGTTTATTACCATGCAGGTAGTGTTTGCCGGCTTATGCGCTGCCATTACCTGGAACCTTATCACCTGGTGGTTTGGTATCCCGTCAAGCTCGTCGCACACTCTTATTGGTGGCTTTGCCGGCGCCGGCATGACCAACGCCATGTATATGGGCGCCAACGCCTTTACTGCGGTAAACACCAAAGTAGTTTTAACCACTATAGCTTACATATTTTTAGCGCCATTCATAGGTTTGATAATTGCCTACGTTATTACCATTATCATCCTTAACCTGTGCCGCAGGGCAAAACCATCGCGTGCCGAAAAATGGTTTAAAACCGGGCAGCTGATATCATCTGCAGCGTTAAGCTTTGCACACGGAGGTAACGATGCCCAAAAGGTAATGGGTATTATCTACGTAGCGCTGGTATCATCGCAAGTAATAAGTTCGGGTGCGCCCATGCCTAACTGGATACCTATTTGCTGCTATAGCGCTATAGCGATAGGTACCATGAGCGGTGGCTGGAAAATTGTAAAAACTATGGGTACCAAAATTACTAAAGTAACCCCTCTTGAAGGTGTTGCTGCAGAGAGCGCCGGTGCCGTAACATTGTTTATTACCGAAAACTTTGGTATACCGGTATCAACAACGCACACCATCACAGGCTCTATCATTGGTGTGGGCTTAACCAAAAGGGTATCGGCAGTACGTTGGGGTGTAACTATTAACCTGGTGTGGGCTTGGATAATTACTATCCCTATCTCGGCTGTACTTGCCGGGCTGGTATTTGCCCTGGTACACGCTTTATCGTAAAAAATTGCGTTTTATTGGCAGTACTTTTGCTGTATGCATGCTATGAAAAAAACGTTACTCTTTATTCCCTTTATATTTTTGGTGTTCTCGGGCTGCGATACGCTTAGCCAGGTAGCCCAAACCACCGTGCAACAATACGGCAACCCCAGCAGCCTGGAGATAGCCAACGGCTTAAAACAGGCGCTTGAAATTGGCACCGGCAAAAGCTCCGACCAGCTATCGGCAACTGATGGTTTCTTTGGCAATGTTGCCATTAAATTACTTTTCCCGCCCGAAGCACAAAAGGCAGAGAAAACCTTGCGAAGCATTGGCTTGGGTAAACTGGCAGATAATGTAATACTGTCGCTAAACCGCGCTGCAGAAGATGCCGCAAAAAGCGCCAAGCCGGTATTTGTAAACGCCATTAAGCAAATGACCATTGCCGATGTTACCAACATTTTGTTAGGCAACCAGGATGCAGCCACGCAATACTTTAAACGCACTACCACGCTGCAGCTATCGGCAAATTTTAAGCCTATTATACAAACCAGCTTAAATAAAGTAGGGGCAACCAAATACTACGGCGATGCCGCTACCGCTTACAATAAAGTGCCTTTTGTAACCAAAATAAACCCTGATATAACTGATTACGTTACTCAAAAAGCTATCGACGGTTTGTTTGTAGAGATTGCTAAAGAAGAGTTGAATATCCGCCAAAACCTATCGGCACGTACTACGCCGCTGCTGCAAAAAGTATTTGGTTACTACGATAAGAATAAGAAACAATAAGTAGGGTTAACACCCTCGTAAACCATTACGTTATTGCACAGGCAATGGCGTAATGGTTTTTTTGTTTCTACTTATTCACAAACTCCAGCTGCAATGTTTTTTCTTCGGGTTTGCCGTTGGCATTGCCTGCCCATTTAGGGCCCTCGTTTATTATCTGGATGGCTTTTTTATCAGCCAATGTGCTGAGGCTTTTGGTTACCACAATATTGCTGATATCGCCGGTAGGGCTAACTGTAAACTTTAACTCCACTTTTCCGGCCTTCTGCCCCGCAGGCACCGTGCATTTTTGCGAAAGGTACAACTGGTACATAACCCAGCCTTTTTCGGGATGAGCCAGGGCGTTCGGCTTTAAAACATCCGATTTTGAATAATCATACCCGGCTTGCGTATCTGCCCTTAAAAAGTTGGCATTAGTATTAAGGTTATTAGATAAATTGGTATTGACGGCTTTGCTGGCATTTCCGAACGCAATTAATCCCGGCTCATTTTTACCACCTATTTGTTCGGCATTACCAATGATTTTATAATCATTAGATGACTCGGGCTTGGTATATGCGGTGCCAATGGCTCCGGGCGGGATAACCTTGTCTTTAGGTACTACCGGCGTAACGTATTGTGTTGGTATGCCAAGCTTGGCTAACTCGTACCCGCTCGCCGGCTTTTTCACTTCAGATGTACTTACACCAGCAACTTTTCCCTCCAGCGTTTGCGATATGCTGCGCTTTGCCACGGCAACTGTAAGCGGCATTTCAACAGTATCTCTTTGTATAGCGATGGTGTTCATAACCACTTCATCCAAAGGCATGCCATCGCCCGGCGTCTTTTTCAGAACATCTCCGCGCATGGTATCAGCAAGGGCAAGTACACTGGCATTGGTAGGCTTAGCTTGCATCCTGCCGCCATCGGCAGTTG
Source organism: Mucilaginibacter pedocola (assembly GCF_002013915.1). GTDB lineage: Bacteria > Bacteroidota > Bacteroidia > Sphingobacteriales > Sphingobacteriaceae > Mucilaginibacter > Mucilaginibacter pedocola. The sequence goes on along the minus strand of NZ_MBTF01000016.1, from coordinate 5,920 downwards.
CATGGTTGGTAATCTTTTGAATTGGTTTAGCCGGCTGCAATGCTGCTACTTCAACTTGTTTATCAGTTGTTACAGGTGGCGTTACAGTTTGTACAGTATCGGGCTTTGATGTAGTGGCAGGGGCTACGGTCTGCGCAATTTGGGGCTCTACAGGGTTATTGCTGCCTTTATAAAGCAAACCAACAACTACCATAAAACCTATCACACCCGCAGCTATCGAAATAGTCATCCAGGGGATAATGCGGCGCTCTTTTTTATTTACGCGTGCATCCAGTAGCCCGGCCAGTATATTCAAATTAGCTTGTTGATTACCGCTGCTTTGATAGCCTTCCAGCGCATCCATCAAAAACGGATCGTCCTGTGCCTCGCGCTCCAGTTTGTGCATAGCTTTGGCATCAAGCTCCCCGTTAAGGTACTTCTGTATCTGCAATATGTTGGCCCTGCTTTTATCCACGGCGTTTCTCGAGGCAAAGCTTTAAGTTGCGTTTGCCGTTTTGTATATAACTTTTTACTTCGTTTAAGGTATAACCGGTTTGCTCTGCTATTTCTTTATAGCACTTCTCTTCTATATAAAATAAGTTGACGCTTTGCTTCTGCGGAGCGGTTAACTTATCCATACATCGTGCCAAAGCCTGCAATGCTTCCTCTTTATCACCCTCGTTTTCATCAGGATGCAAAACCGGGGTAAATTCCATAAAGTCGTCTATCCCAATTGTTGGTAATTTTTTATCGGCACGCAATTGCATTAAACAATGGTTGCGGGCAAGCACATACAACCAGCTCCTGAACTGTTTTACCTCGTGCTGTTTCAGCTTTACCACCAGCTCCTCAAAAATAGCCATCACGGCATCGCGTGCCGGCTCTTCATCCTTCAGGTATTTTAAGCAAAGCCCGTATACCAGGGGCATATGCCTTTCATACAGTTTCCCCAGTACGCCTATATCGGCGTTCAGGCGATAGCTGCTTACCAGCTCTTCATCTGCGGTATCATCGGGCCTAACTGGTTTTCTGAAGAAGTTCATTCAAAGCCACAAATTAATTTTTTTTTACGGCTTATGGAAATCTGCTTTTGCCGAGAACTTCTTTTTAGGATATATAGTAAGAGATGGATGCCATAAAAAGCACAAAAAGAAATGCCGCCCAACAGGGTTACTGCGGGCGGCATGGCATTATTTTATAAATGGCTTAAGCTTCTACCGAAAACTTTTCGCCTATTTGTTGGCGCCACATAGCGTAGTATAAACCTTTTTGCTCCAGCAAGTCGTGGTGCTTACCGGCTTCAATGATATGCCCTTTCTCCAGCACAAATATCTTATCAGCATGCATAATGGTTGACAGGCGGTGCGCTATCAGGATGGTGATATGATCGTTCACCATAGATACATCGCGTATGGTGGCGGTAATTTCTTCTTCGGTGATTGAATCGAGCGATGACGTAGCCTCATCAAACACCAAAATATCGGGCTTGCGCAGTAAGGCGCGGGCAATAGATAAACGTTGCTTTTCGCCACCTGATACTTTTACGCCGCCTTCGCCAATAACAGTATCCAGCCCTTTATCGGCACGGGCAAGCAAAGTTTGACAGGCTGCGCGGTGCAGGGCGTTCATACACTCTTCATCAGTAGCATCCGGGCGAACAAACAGCAGGTTCTCACGGATGGTACCCGAGAATAATTGGGTATCCTGCGTAACGAAACCAATTTTTTCGCGCAGCTGGTCCAGGTCAATTTCTTCCCTCGATATTGCGTTATAGGCTACATCACCTTCCAATGGCTGATACAAACCAACAAGTAATTTCACCAGTGTACTTTTACCCGAGCCTGATGGCCCAACAAAGGCAATAGTTTGACCGGCGGTGGTTTCGAAACTGATATTGTTTAACGCATTACGATTGGCCGTAAGGTGTTTAAAGCTTACGTTGCTGAAGGTTAATGTGTCTATCTTCTCTAGCAAAACAGGCTTTTCCGGTTTTTTATCAATAGGAATGCTTAATATCTTACTAAAATTGCCCAACGATACCTGCGCTTCTCTCCACGATAAAATTACGTTACCCAACTCCTGCAGCGGGTTGAACAGGAAAAACGAATAGAACAGGAATTTGAAGTAATTACCCGGGCTAAGCTCACCTTTAAATATCAGCATGAGCAGTACAACCACCATGGCGCTGCGTACAAAGTTTACGGTGGTGCCTTGCACAAAGCTCATGCTGCGTACAAATTTCACTTTCGTTAACTCCAGGTCGAGTATTTTGTAGGTGGTTTTGTTAAGGCGTTCTATCTCCTGTTTGGCAAGCCCGAGGCTTTTTACCAGCTCGATATTCCTTAACGATTCGGTAGTGGAACCCGCCAGTGCCGTAGTTTGCCCTACAATTGTTTTTTGAATGGTTTTAATACGGCGGCTTAGCAGCGAACTCACCATAGCTATAATAGGTATAGCCGCAAAGTATACCAGTGTTACCTTATAGCTTACTGTTAGCGAGTAAACAATAACGAACACCATACCCACCAAACTAACAAATAACACGCTGATAAACGAGGTGATAAACTTTTCGCAATCGAGTCTTACTTTTTGCAGGATGCCCAGAGTTTCGCCACTGCGCTGGTCCTCAAAAACCTGGAAGGGCAGCTCCAGCGAGTGCTTTAAACCATCGGCATACATTTCGGCACCGGTTTTTTGTACGATGATGCTGGTGAAGTAATCCTGGAAGTTTTTCGCTACGCGTGATACCATGGCCGCGCCAACTGCCAACAAAACCAGCATAATTGCCCCGTGGAAGCGCTCGTCGAACGACAGCACTTTGCCATCTTTAGGCGGGATCATGTACTTGTCTACAATGTTCCCGGTGATCATGGGGTCTAATAAGGAGAAGCCGATGTTGATAGCAGCCAGCACCAAAGCAAGCACTACTATCCACTTATATTTTGATAAATAAGATAAGAGTATTTTCATTTGGATGCAAAACTAAAAAAAAGGAACGGCTAAGAAGCTCATTCCCTTTAATTTGACAATGCCGTTAAATAGGCGGTTTGTGTTGTTTAACCGCAGAGGGCGCGGAGTTTACGCAGAGGTTTGCAGAGCCAGTGTTAGTCTTCAGAGATTTAACGAGTTGGCTTTTGTAGTTCCCTCTGTGAGCCTCCGCGGTTTTCTCTCTGTCTTCTCTGTGGTTAAATAGCCACGCAGCAAATCAATATCACAACACCAATTCCATCTGGATATTGCAACGCTCATACGGCGAAGGTATACCGGTAACCTTTTTAAAGCCCAGTTTATGATAGAGGTTAATAGCCGGTTTCAGGATGGTGTTGCTTTCTAAATAGAGTTTGGTTGCGCCCATCGCTTTAGCCTTATTAATACACGCCTGCCCAAGCAAATAACCAATGCCCAGCCCTTTAGCCTTGGGTGATACCGCCATTTTTGCCAACTCGAACATTTCGTCGTTCATTTTAATAAGCGCACATGCACCCACCGGTTCACCATTATAAATGGCAATAAATATGTGCCCGCCTTTATCCAATATATATTCCTGCGGATGGTCGAGCGATTTATAGTCGGACTCCTCCATTTTAAAGTATTGGCTTATCCATTCTTCGTTCATCTGCTTAAAGGCTTGTGCGTGTTCGAGCCTATAATCCACTATTTGCACAGCTTTGCTTTCTCGTTGTTTACGTTCGTGCTGCACACGTTCCAGCAAGCCTTTTTGCTCCAGCAGAAACTCCCATTCTTCAATGGCTTTCCAGATGTTGTACTGTGTTTCGGCAAGGGCGTTTTCAATGGCAGCATTCACATCGGTATATTGTGCCTGTATCTTGCGGTTCACTACCCAGCCTTTTTCGGTGAGAGTGATGTAGCTTTTCCGGGCATCGGGCTGATTAGCGGCTTCCATGGCTATACCTGCTTTCACCATCTCTTTAGCAATAGTGCTTACCGACGGGTGCGAGTGCCCTATCTCTTGCGCTATTTGCATGATTGCTTTAGGCTCTCCTTCTGCCAACACATAAAATACGGGGAACCACTTAGGGTTAATATCGATGTTATATAATTGATATACACTTGCAGCTTGCTCGGTAAGGCTTTCGCTTAACCTTCTTAACCTGCTGCCGAGTGCCATTTTGCCTGTTTTATTATAAAATTCCATAAGTAATATTAATTACGTAATTGATTACGTAAAATTATGAATTGATTTTGAGATATGCAAGCTGGCGGGTAGAATTGGCTATTTAACCACAGAGGGCGCAGAGATTTACGCAGAGATACACAGAGCCTGTAATGTGGTTAGTTTGAGCACGCAGGCGCTAAGACCTAAAGAGAAAATGAGGTTGGTAAGTCGTAAATATTCAACTTCTATCTGCTGGCTTTAGTTATCATTTTGTGCCCTTGGAAAAAAAACTTTGCGGCTTAGCGTCTTTGCGTGAAATAATAATGCCAAACGCTCTCTCGCCGATGTGCAAAGCTCTCTGTGAACCTCTGCGTAAATCTCTGTGCCCTCTGTGGCTAAAATGAAGCCGCTGCAAATCAATTCGTGCAATTCGCTCTCATTCGAAAAATTAGTGGTAATAAAATAAAAAAGGGGATAACCAAACGGCCATCCCCTTCTTTTATAAAGTAGTTTGTCCCGTCCTAAAATAGGTTGACACAAAAAGTGTTAACAAATGAAAGAACAAGAAGTTAAGGCCTATCAGAGAAAGACCCAAAAAGATTACAGTTTATCATTTAAACTGGAGATTGTAGACGCAGTAGAAAAAGGCGAACTTACTTACAAGCAGGCGCAGTTGCGTTATGGCATCCAGGGTAAAAGCACCGTGTTGGTTTGGTTGCGAAAACATGGTAGATTAGATTGGAAAGAATCAGAAGCCATGAAAAGAGATACACCCAATAAGAAGATCCGGGAACTGGAAAAGAAGCTAAAGCGATTGGAACAAGAGAAAGAAGTTTTGAACCGAGCTATCGATATAGCCGACAGCCGGTTGAATACTGATATTAGAAAAAAGTATTTGAGCCTGTTGTCAGAAGCTACAGAACAGGCTCGAAGCGAGACCGACGAACCGTTGGATTTGTAGCTAACGTTTTAGGATATAGCCGTCAATATTTCTATAAGCACTGCAAAGAGCAGGAGCAAAAGAACGAACAGGAACTGCAAATAAAGCAGCTTGTTGACAAGGAGCGGAAAGTATTATCCCGTTTAGGTGGCAGAAAACTTCATCATCAGATCAGAGATAGCTTGCAAGCGCAGGAGATCAAGTTTGGGCGGGATAAACTGTTTGCCCTGTTAAAGAAAAATGGGATGCTGATATTGCCTAAACGCAGATACATACAAACCACCATGTCAAAGCATTGGCTAAGAAAATACCCTAACCTGGTTAAAGATATCGTTGTAAAACGTCCCGATGAGGTATGGGTAAGTGATATTACCTATCTCAAAACAGATGAGGGCAATTGTTATCTGAATATGGTGACCGATGCTTATAGCAGGAAGATAATGGATTATGCGATAGCTGATAACATGGAAGCGGCACAAATGAAGCAGGCCTTTCAAATGGCTATCAGGAACAGAAAAAACAGGCAGCACCAACTTATACATCATTCAGACCGGGGGATGCAGTACTGTAGTGCAGAATATGTAAGTATCGCAAATCAGCATCAGATCAAAATCAGCATGACTGAAAATGGAGATCCTTATGAGAATGCACTGGCTGAACGGATGAATAGAACTTTAAAGGAAGAGTTTGGCTTAGGCAACGTACTAAAATCAAAATTGCATGCAAAATTATTAACAGAAGAAGCTGTTGATCTGTACAATAATTACCGGCCGCATTTATCTTTGAAGATGAAAACACCTCAAAGTGTTTATAAACAAAAATCCCAGCTACTCACGTAACTGGGACTATCGTAAAATCTGTCAACTTATTTCAGGACGATTCAG
>NZ_MBTF01000015.1 GCF_002013915.1 Mucilaginibacter pedocola | reverse complement strand
ACCCTCTTTGCGAAGCAGAGAGATTCTGTGTTAACTGTCAAGTATTCTTTTTAATTTTGTTTCATTAAGGCGGCTTTATGCCAGCCTGTTTAGGGCAGTCCGTCATTGATGGCTGCCCTAACCCATTTATAGGGTTTTGATATTTTCAACAGACCGGTGTACGTGTTTTTTATCATAAGGCTTGTTGGTAACCCATAGCGTATAAACGAGTTCCAATAGCCGTCTTTGGACCGCTACTGCTGCTTTCATTTTTATCCCATGTTTCGATACCAGCCTTACATAGATAGCTTTAAAGCGTTCATCTACACGAATGGCTGTTAAAGCAGGCATATGCATTGCTTTACGCAAATGACGGTTCCCCTTTTTTGATATCTTAGGCTTCTTCTTTACAGATGTCCCCGACTCCTTTTCTTCCACATCCAACCCACTGTAGCCTATCAATTGCTTTTTGTTCCGTACCAGGTCGAACCCATTCGTTTCGGCTACTGCTATTACCACGGTAAGCCAGCCTATTCCCGGCGCTGTAGCAACGTTCTTTATCCTTGCTGCCAGTTCCTTATCTTGTTTTATCAATCCTGCTATCTCTACCTTTATCTCTTTTTCCTGAATGTTGCATAGCCCGATTCGCTGTTCAAGCCTGGCAATGCTATTCTCATTCGGGAAAGCTTCGGCTTGCTCTGCATGCAGTTGGTTCTTGCTTACTGTACGCTCTGCTACTATTTGGTCCCGTTCGCGCGTCAACTGCTTTAAGTCGCGGTATACCTTTTTTGGCTGTTGCCATAGTTCGTACTTCCTCTCCAGCCCGAACTGGCAGATAGCCTGCGATGCCGTTTTATCAGTAACGGTCTTCAGGTCAAGGCTCTTCATATAGTTGCTCACCTTGTTCGGCAGCAATATGCTTACCTCATGCCCTTGCCCTGATAGATGGTAAGCCAGTTTCTCGTGGTAAACGCCTGTCGCTTCCATAACATAACGTACCGGGACTTCTTTGTTTGCCCTTTGCTTTACCCATGACTCCAGCGCTTTAAAGCCGGAGGGCTTATTTGCGAACTGCCTGAATGCATAAACTTCTTTCTCCGCAGTTTCATCCATCCTGCCAAGGGAAACTACTAGTTCGTTTTGTGCTACGTCTATCCCTACAACCTGTTTTAAAATGTTTGCCATCGTTTCCTTTTAATAAATTATTAAAAGTGAAAACCCAACTTCGCCTTTTCTCCTGCTGGATATCCTGGATATACCGCTATGCAATATTCCTTACATTCTGTTCAAGCGCCAATGGGTAAAAAGGAATGAGGCAGCTTCTCTCTGTCAACATACCAACAGGTTGTTTGGGTCGTCATCTGCTCTCATCCCTCCTCACTTTCGAATACAAATCTATTTGCTTATATTCTAACAGCAAACATAGGAGGGTCGACAAGCGATAGCGGTGTCGGGGTGAGTCAACTCGCCGGCTGTCTCACGATGACGTGATGTCCTCTACCTCACCCTCACCAGCATTACCCCATGCGGAGCTACGCTGGCTTTAAAGCCGCCTGCCATATCGGGTACATTTTTTTGCTCCCATACGTTACGCACGGTTTTGTAAGCGCCTACTGTTTCGGTATTTAAAGGAATGGTTTGATACTTGTCCGACAGGTTGAACATGCCTATCGCCTTACTGCCATCCTTCATTTCTTTTACCCATATCTGGTAGGTATCGGTTTTTAACACCTGCTTCGCCGCTTTGCCGAGGGCATCCTGGTCAATAGCCAGTACCTCGTTATTGGTAAGCAGGTTCAGCGTAAATTTATCCAGTGCGCCCATATCGCAGCCTATCAGCAGCGGCACTGCCTGCAGGCTCCAAAGGCTAATGTGGGTGTATTGTTCATCGGCTGTTAAGCGTGTATTGTGCAAACGCGGTCCCCAGCCTACTTTGCCTACCACCAGCATATCGGGGTCGTTAAAGTGACCGGGTTGTGCAAATTGAACGGCTTCTACCTGGTTAAAACCAATCTCCGACATGCTTCTCCAGGTGTCCTCTATATCGCCGGTAGTGCGCCAGCTGTTGCCGCCGGTTTGTGCGCCCCACTCCCATACCTTGCCCCAGCCGTACTGGCAAAAGCTCAGCATAATATCGCGGTTAACTTTATCAAGCGACGCACGTATCACCTGGTAAGGCTTCTTCAAGTCGTCTAACGTTGGTTTTGGCGCGGTTACCTCGGAGTAAGAGCACCAGTCGTATTTCAGGTAGTCGATACCCCAATCGCCGTAAGTTTTGGCATCCTGGTCTTCGTGCTGCCAGCTGCCTAAGTAGCCACCGCAAGTACGCGGGCCAGGCGACGAGTAAATACCCATCTTCAGCCCGAGGCTATGCACATAAGTGGTTAAGCCCCTCATATCCGGGAATTTGTTATTGGCCGCTATCTCACCGCTTGGCAGGCGTTTATCTATTTCCCATCCGTCGTCAATGTTCACGTAGTTCCAGCCGTAGGCAGATAGTTTTTCTATCATGGTGCGGGCGGCGGTGCGCACGCGGGCATCATCAACACTTAAACCGAAGGCGTTCCAGCTGTTCCATCCTAAAGCGGGTGTTAAGCCAATGGTTTCGCCAATGCGGATGGTGAAGTTTTTAGTACGAGAGCCTACTACGTTGCGCACGGTGAATACCACTTTGTAATCGCCTTTAGCAGCCACCGTACCGCTTATTACGCCGGTCTTGCTATCCAATACCAATCCTTTGGGCAAACCATCTGCTTTGTAGGTAAGCGGTTTTTGCCCCGTTGCCGGGATGAGGTACAGGAAAGGGTTGCCCGGCCTTGCGCCATAAACATCGGGACCATTAATGGTGGGCTGTGCCGGTGGCGCAGGCGTGAGGATGTATGGCGTGCTTTCGGTTTTAGTAAGTTTAGTGCCCGATAAGCTATCGGTAAACACATAACTCAACTCGTACGATTTCTTTTCGAGTGCAGCAGCATTGAACGTGTACGTAAACGGTTTGCCTGCATGGAAGGCCGCATGGTTAGTTTTCTGGTAAAGCACTTTGCCGGTTTCGGGGTCGGTCACTTTAAACTCCAGCTGGCCTTTATATTTGTAGCTGCCTTTTGCCATTAGTTTAATGGCTTTGCCCACTGCATTTTTTGCACCGTAAACAAATTCAGCTTCGGTGTTGATGGATGCATAATCCATAATATCGTTCATGCTGATGGCGAACTTATCGCCATATAAACCACCATCGCCACCGGTATCAAAAATGCGGATGGCAATAACGTTCTCCTTATCCCACAAAATAGCCGGGTTGTTAGTGGCTAATGTATAACGGCGCGGGCCGTAATGCCCCTCTTTTATGTTGCTGCCTGTTGTGGCTACCAGTTTGCCATTGAGGTATACCTCATCGTTATCATCCACGTTCTGCAGGTCGAACCTCAGGCTATCTTTAAGGTAAGCGCTGTTTTTTAAGGATGCCGGGATGGTGATGTGCAGGCGGTACCAACCAAAGCCATCCATACCGGGGTGCCCCTGGCGCTCCCATGGCTTGGCAACATCTATGGCTTGCCATTGACCATCGTCAAAAGCAGGCGCACTATAGGCAGTGCTATCGCCGGGCTTAAACTTCCAGCCGCTTTGTAGCGAAAGCTGGGCGTTGGCCTTTACAGCAAAGGCGGTTAACAATAAAAGGGTGAGTGTCTTCTTCATGAGGCGGTAATTGTTTATCGGCTCAAAATATCGACAAATTTTACCTGTTCCGGAAACCAAACCATCATTTCGCCCTTGCCGCGGTTCGCCCATGCGTAGTAGGGTATAGCGGTAAGTATTTTGCTTTCAGTGTTCACGCTTTGCCCGTCGGCAGCAATGTCAACTGCTTTGGCTTCGCCGGTTAAAACGGTAACGCCATTCAGTAACTCGGGTTTGTAGGTTGCCGTAAAGGTGGTGCTTTTTGGCAGAATGATATTCGTAGCCTTGCCGCCGTTATCTTTCCATTCGGCTGCGTACATTAGCGGGCCGCGCTGCAGGGCAACCCTGCTGGCATCTTCGGGCAGTTTGTCGCTGGCTACCACGCGTTGTACATCCATAGGCAGTTCCATTTCCACCTTGTCGCCTTTTTTCCATTTGCGGCTGATAACGGCATAGCCATCTGCCATTTGGTAGTCAACGGCTTTACCGTTCAGTTTTATGGTTACCTTTTTATTGAGTGGCTGCTGATAAGCATATAAGTCCGACGGTACGGCCTGGTTTTGCGCCCAACCGGGAATGCGTATCTTCAGGTTCACATCCATAGCTGATGCGGGGTTGATACTGAAGCTCAGCCCCCCATCCCACGGGTAATTATTTTGCTGGGTTATTTGCAGCGCCTTGTTGTTTACTTTAAGGCTGCCGGTACCGCTGATGAACAGGTTCACAAAAACATCTTTACCGTTCTGCGCATAAATGTAGCCCGGCACCGATGGCAGCAGGCGCACCAAATTGGTAGGGCAGCAAGAGCATACGAACCAGCCCGAACGCTCGCGCTCAATATCGGGGTGGTTAAAATGGTCTTGTATCTGCATGGCGTTGGTGTAGAAGAACGACTTGCCATCAAGCCCAACGCCCGATATTAAACCATTGTACAAAACCTTCTCCAACACATCCATATATTTTGATTGGCCGTGCAGCAAAAACATACGCTGGTTCCAAAACACGCTGCCAATGGCGGCGCAGGTTTCGTTATAAGCGGTAGTGTTTGGCAATTCGTAGTTGCCGCCGAAGCGTTCGCCATCGCCAACGGCACCGATGCTGCCTTGCACGTACATTTTTTTGCCTACCATGTTGTCCCATATCTTATCAATGGCAGCCAGGTATTGTTTGTCGCCTGTTAAGGCGGCCACATCTGCCATACCTGCATACAGGTACATAGCACGTACGGCGTGGCCTTCGGCTTCGTCCTGGTCTATCACGGGTTTATCGTCCTGGTAGTAGGTGCCGTTCTCCCAAACGTTCTTGCTCTTTTTGTTGTAGGCTTTTTTGCCCCGTTGGTCTATAAAGAATTTGGCTAAGTCGAGGTATTCTTTTTTGCCCGTGATGCGGTAGAGGCGCACCAGGCCCATCTCTACAATTTCGTGCCCGGGCGCTACCGCTCTTTTACCGGGGCCGAAGGTGGCTACCAGCAGGTCGGCATTTTTTATAGCGATGTTTAAGAAGCTGCGTTTGCCGGTTGCCATAAAGTGGGCAGCAGCCCCTTCGTACATGTGGCCGGCGCAATAAAGTTCATGGCTCTGCTCGCCCTCTTTCACCCAGCGCTCGGGACCGGCAGCGCCACCTGGATGCAACGGATCTATAGTGCGGTAGGTATACAGGTATCCATCTTTCTCCTGCGCTTTACCCACAAGGGTTATCAGCGAATCGAGGTAGGCATCCAGTTGTTTATCGGGATGCACGGCGAGCGAATATGATGCCCCTTCTATAGTTTTATAAATATCGGTATCGTCGAACGCGTATACAGTGCAAAACTTCCCCTTCCCTTCTGCTGCCATCTCAAAATTCTTGATACGCCCCGTGCTTTTGCAACGCTCGAACGATGCCGGTATGGTAACCGTGCGGTTGGTTTCGATGCGCGATGCCCAGAATTTATCCGCCAGCTTCACCTGCGTAAAAGCTACGGGCTGTATGGGGTAATCCTGCTTTTGTGCCGAGGCGGATAAACCGCAGCCTAATAAAACGATGAGACAAAGCTTTTTCATAAAGGGGAAAAAGGGTTACAGATATGATAAAATGTAAATCTATCCAAAAGTAGCGCTAAAAGGTAAAGCTGTTTGATACTTTCTTATCGAATTATAGCAAGATATTACCATATATAACATTACACACATCCATATAAAGATAAAATACAACAATTTCAATTTAAATAGTACTATGTATTGCACAATACTATTTAAAACATCTATCTTTGATAAAATTTTAGAACCATACACAATGAATACATCAAAAAACACATTAAAAAAGGCGCTGCTTGGCTTCGCCTTTATACTGGCAGGCATTACTATAAGCTTTGCGCAATGCGACAAAAAGGTAACCTTCAAATCGTCGAAAACTAATTACTACAACGATAAAGACGAATTGGAGCGCTCTGCCGACGAAGAAACTATTGTAACATTCACGCAAAAAGATATTACCCTCACGCCCGATAACCACCCAATGACGGGCGATGTAAAAAACTACGTGTGCGGCTGGACTGAGCCATTTAAAACCGGAAAAACAACTTTCAATGCAACGCTGACAGAGAACAGCCGCGAGATACATGCCACTATCAGCATAGAAGGCAAGGACGGCAAAGTAGTGCTCACCTTTACTGCCGATGAGATGCCCGGCAAGAAGATAAAAGTAGTAGCCGATAAATTTGAATACAGCCTGTAAAAACATCAACCATGAAAAAGCTATTATTTACCGCAGCGTTGCTAATTGCCGCAGCAGCAAGCAGTTTTGCACAATGCGATAAACCGTTGATGCTGGTATCATCGGCAACCAATTATTACAATGCCAAAGGCGAACTGCAGCGCACCAAGGAGGAGGAAACCATTATCACCCTCACCAAAACCGAAGTAATTATTGCCCCCCGGCGATGAAGCACATAAAATGACGGGCACTATCAAAAGCTACGACTGCACCTGGACAACACCCTACAAGGAAGGCAAAACCGTTGTAACCACGCAATTTACCGATGGCGGCAAAACGCTGAACGCTACGGTAACCATTGAAGGCAAAGCAGGCAAGGTAACCGCTACCATGCAGGCACAGGAGTTGCCGGATATGAAGATACAGGTGGTGGCAGATAGGTTTGAATAAAAGCATTGGCGGCGGCAAACTTTTTAAGTTGTCGCTGCCTTTGTTTATATTTGTTACAAGCACTAACGAAAATGGTAATTACAATCGATAAAGATGCTAAGGTTGAGGACATCAACAAACAGCTGAAAAAATTGCAGAAGCCTAAAAAAGCCAACTTGAGTAACTTTTATGGAAAAATGAAGGGTGCTTTTGGTGATGGGTTAGCGTATCAAAAAAAACTGAGAGATGAATGGGATTAACTATATTGTTGATACCAATTGTTTCATTTATTTGCTTGACGAAAACCCGGTCATATTGCCCTTTATTAATGATGGCTGGGCCTTTTCTTATATAACCGAGATCGAACTATTAAGTAAAAGATTAATGAGTCAGCATGAGGATTTTATGATAAGAGAGATGCTGGCTTCATGCTTTAAAATAAACCATAGTCAGTTGCTTACTGATATAGTCATCAACCTGAGAAGAAAATATAAGATCAAAATACCGGACGCGATCATCGCAGCTTCCTCACAACTCTTACAATTGCCTTTAATAACGGTGGATACCGACTTCTCCAATATTTCTGAAATTGATTGCATCATTTTGAAGCTTTGATAACTGAATATTACGTCCAACACTGCAAGCAATAAAATTTCGTTAACCAGCCATTAAATTATTGCCCTGAGGCTTGTTTTTGTAAGAAAAGCTTTACATTTAGTAATTCTAAAACAAACCATTATGAAAAGAAAAATTACGATAACCGCTTTATTGTCGCTTTGCTTTATGGTAGCTTTTGCCGCCTTTGCCGACCTGAACGGTAAATGGGCAGGCACCCTAAGCACACCCGATGGCCAGGCTTTGGACGTAAGCTATAACTTTAAGGTAGATGGCGAAAAAGTAACCGGTACCGCCACTTCCCCAATGGGCGAAGTTTCGGTTGACGACGGTAAAATAAAAGGCGACGCCTTCACCTTTAAAGTTAATGTAAGCGGTAACGACTACCCGCACAGCGGCAAGGTATACGCCGATTCTGTTGCTATGGATGTTGATTTCGGCGGTGCATCATCGCACTTCGTATTAAAACGCGCAAAGTAAATTACAAACCTAAAACCAATAGCAGCCCCGCCAAAAGCGGGGCTTTTTTGCTTGCAATGGGGTTCAAACATTGAGCGCTCAGAGTTTCGGACCGTCCGCGTGGCGAGTTGACTCACCCGGTCGACGCTATCGCTGGACCACCCTCTCTACTTCGTAAAGAGGGTGAAGAAAAAATAAAAAGTTTCGTGCAGCTCACCCTCTTTCCGCGCAGCGAAGAGAGGTTCGGGCAGCGATAGCGAACCCGGGGTGAGTTAAGCAAAGCGGCTTTGCATTGCCGTTACCTGCCGTGTGGGTTCCCGAAATAAATTCGGGATAACGGGTATTTTAAAATTTCTAACCCTTACCTTTGCCGCCGAAATGCTGCAACGTATAACCGCATATTTGCTAATGGTAGCCCTGTTAACGGCTAATTTTACGCGGCTGTTCGTTTATGCGGGTTTCGAGCTTAACCGCAATTATATTGCTACTAAGCTTTGCGAAAACCGCAATAAACCCTGGATGCATTGTAACGGCAAATGCTACTTTATGAAAAAGATAAAGCAGGCCGAAGAAAACAAAGCAGCCGGCGAACGCACCGCGCAGAAGAACCTTTTCCAGGAAGCAGGATTTAATGAGCCGGAGCTTATTAAATTCCATTCCGTTTTGTTGGCGGTAATAGCAAGCCCCGAGCCTCCTATTAACTTGCCGACACAGATCCGCCCCATCTTTCAGCCTCCGCGGCTTTCATAAATACCCATTATTTTTATTGATACAGTTTTTTGACGATGGCCATTGCCATTGTTGAACACGCGCGTATGCTTTTGCGTGGCTGTATGTTTTTTACCGCCTGTAGATAGTCGTTTTGCCGGAAGTTATTCTCACGCAAAGACGCTAAGCCGCAAAGAATTGAAATTTTCAGCTTTGCGCCTCTGCGTCTTTGCGTGAGACACCTTCTGATTTGCAAATGGCTAACCGGCGAACTTATACACATTTATGAAACCATTTACACTACTATATCTACTATTATCCTTTATATACATCACGGCATCCGCACAAACCAACATCACCGGTACCGTGGTTGATGCACGCACCCGCGAGCCGCTGCCTTTTGCAGTTATTACTAACGCTGATGCCGACAGCAAGGAAGCACACTTTGCTACCGATGCTAAGGGGCATTTTACAATCAGCCTTGCTAACATCAAAACCCTCCGCTTCGGTATGATGGGGTATAACGCGCAGGTAATTACTATTGATAAACTGCACAACGGTATCGTTATCGAGCTGGAACCAAATACCGTTGGTTTACAACAAGTCATCGTTTCGGCAAGCCGTGCCAAGCAGGCCCGCGAGGATGCGCCCATAGCCATCAGCAAAATAAACGCTACGCAAATACACGATACCAAAGCCACTGCGCTTTACCAGTTGTTGAATAAAACACCGGGCGTTTATATGGTGAACCTTGGTAACGAACAGCATACCATGGCCATCCGCCAGCCCATTACTTATAATGCGCTTTACCTGTACATGGAGGACGGGCTGCCTATTCGCCCCACAGGTATATTTAACCACAATTCGCTTTACGAGATAAACATGAGCGGCGTAAAGGATATCGAGGTAATAAAAGGCCCGGCATCGTCGCTTTACGGCAGTAACGCTATTGGGGGTGCCATCAACTTTATTACGCAGGGTGCACCGGCAGGCTACGCGGGCAATGTATCGGTACAGGGCGATAATTACGGCTACCGCCGCGTAGATGCTGATGGTGGTTTTACCCAGGGCAAATTTGGTTTGTATGCCGGCGGCTACATTGCCCACCAAACCGATAGCTGGCAGGATTATTCGGATTTCGATAAATATTCCGCCAATTTTAAAACCACTTACGACTTTGATGCTGCCACCAAACTAACCACCGCGCTAAGCTATAACTACCTCAACACCCAAACGCCGGGTAGTTTAGATAGCGCTCGTTTCTACAGCCGCAGCTATGGCGCCAACCAGCGTTTCACCTACCGCAAGGTAGATGCGCTTAGGGCCAACGCCAAACTCGACCATAAATGGAGCGACTATAACGCCACATCGGTAACGCTGTTCTACCGCCACAACTCTACCGCGCAGTTGCCAAGCTATTTTATATCTGATGTTAGGGATAACGCCGGCAATTACCTCAGCAGTAACGGGCAGCAGAACGACCAGCGATTCCACAGCTTTGGCGTACTGGCGCAGAACCGTTCATCGTTCGATTTTTTGAGTTCGACGCTGACCACCGGTGTTTACCTCGATAACAGCCCGAGCAGCTATTATGCCAAGTACCTGGAGATACAAAAGGACGTAACCAACAACTACTATACCGGCTACACCAACACCGGCAGGTATATCGATGATTACCGCATTAAACTGTTCAATACTGCGGCTTACGCGCAATACGAACTAAAACCTGTTGATGCCTTACGCATAGTGATGGGTTTACGTTACGATCGTATCCATTACAATTTTACCAATAACATCCCGGCAGGCAGCACCAAATACAAGCAGCAGGAAACTAACGATTTCAATATCCTTGCGCCAAAACTGGGGCTTACCTACAACTTCGGTAACAACAAAGGTTTGTACGCAAACTACAGCGTAGGCTTTCAACCACCCGAAACCGGCGACCTGTACAGTTCGCGCCAGTTAGTACAGTTAAAACAGGCAACCTTTAATAACTATGAGGCCGGTGGCTGGCTGGCCCTGCTTGATAAAAAAATGTACCTCGAAGCAAGCATTTACGACCTGGAAGGCCGTAACGAAATTATCAACCAGCTACTGCCCGATAACACCACCCAAAACCAAAACGCAGGCGCTACCCGCCACCGCGGTATCGAGTATTCGGTAAACTATGCGCCGGTAAAAGAATGGGGCTTCAGGTTCAGTGGTACCAATGCGCGCCATACTTATGTTGACTATAGCGAGGTGAGCACCAATTACGCCACCGCCCAAAGCACCGTTATCAGCTACAACGGCAAACGCATGACCAACGCCCCCGCCTGGATAGCCAACAGCGAGGTTATTTATAAACCGGCCTACATCAATGGCTTGCGCCTATCGGCCGAGTGGCAGCATATCGATGGGTATTTCACTAACCCGGCGAACACAAAAAGCTACGGTGGGTACGATATTTATAATGTGCGCTTAGGTTATGATGCTAAAGCTGGTGTGCTGAAAGGCGCGGGTATATGGCTGAACGCCCTAAACGTTACCAATAAGCTGTATGCTACCACAGTTACCAGCAACCAATGGGGCGACACCTACTACGCTGCGCCGCCGCGCACCATTACGCTCGGCATATCTTATTCTATAGCAAAACATTAACATGGCAACAGCAAAACAAAATTTTTATAAATGGCATCGTGTATTAGGGCTTATAGCCCTGATACCAGTCATCGGCTGGACACTGAGCGGGTTATCACACCCGTTCATGTCTAACTGGTTCAGGCCAACTATTGCGCAGGAGAGCTTCAAGCCCCTGCCGCAAAGCCAAATAAAACCGGCATTATCCATTAGGCAGGTGCTGGATAAAAATAACATCAGGCAATTCCGCAATTTTGGGCTGATCGCTTTTGAAGGGCAAGGATATTACCAGGTGATGACGCCCGATAGCGCGGTGAACTATTACGCTGCCAACACAGGCGAGCTTTTTAAAAATGGCGACCAAACCTACGCCAAATTCCTTGCCCGTTATTTTACGCAGGACAGCACATCGTCCATTAAAGGCATTACGCTGCAAAAAAACTTCGATGCGCATTACCAGCCCATTAACCACCTGCTACCGGTTTGGAAAATATCGTTCGACCGGCCAGACGGGATGGATGTATACATCGAAACCACCCAAAGCCGCATGGGTACTTTCAATAACAATACCCGCAAAGCCATGTTGGTATTTTTTGAGCAATTGCACACCTGGCAGTTTTTGGCGGCTATTGGCGGCGAGCAATTTAGGGTGGTAGTATTGCTGATAGTTGTAGGGCTCATGTTCTTCTCCCTGCTGAGCGGGCTTGTGATCTATGGTTTGTTTTGGAAGAAATTTAAAACTGCTACCGAAAACCGCAAACAGGCTGGCCGTGCCGACAAGCGCTTTACCCACCGCTTCCACAGGCAGTTGGGCTTGATCGTTTCCTTCGTGATGTTTACGTTTACCGTTAGTGGCGCTTTCCATTTGTATGTAAAACTGCATAATGGCGGTTCAGAGGAAAAGGTTTACAGCCAACTCATCAGTACCAATGAATTGACTGCATCTAACCTGCAATTGCCGTTGGCAGATAGTGTGATACTTCGATCGGGTATCGTAAAGTTCGACGGCAAAAGCTACTATCAGCTAACCAGCGGCAAAAAAGAAGTGCAGTATTTTGATGTACAAAACGGGCAAGAACTAAACGGCGGCGATGAACTTTACGCCGCATTTCTGAGCAACTTTTATCATTCGGGAGCTAAGCCAACTGCTAAACCCGCCATCACTCAAATTCGCCAATTCGATCACGAGTACGGCTTCATCAATAAGCGCCTACCGGTGCAAAAAGTGGCTTACCCAAATGGCGATAACTGGTACATCGAAACCAGCACATCGGCACTGGCAACAAAAGTTGCGGGGATAGACCGCGCGGAAGGGCTTTCTTTTATATTTTTACACAAATACTTCGGCATGAGCTGGGCAGGGAAAAACGTCCGCGATGTAGTGAGTATGCTGGCCGCCCTGGGTGTGCTGGTAGTATCGCTATTCGGCTTTGCCGCATTTTTAAAAAACAAATTATAAAACCATGAAGATACGTTTCGCACTATTTGCATTAGCGGGCCTGCTGGCTTTTAGCGCCTGCGATAGCACCGCAAAAAAGGACGCCAAAGCAACCGAAGCCGAAAAACCAAAAGGCAAATACTATTGCACCATGCATCCCGATATTACCTCCGACAAACCCGCCACCTGCAGCAAATGCGGCATGGAACTGGCGGAGAGGGATACGACGGCGAAATGATGTGCAGATTTTAAATGTACTTTAGCCTAATAATTGATTTGTAAATGAATTTGAATCTACCCGAGCAATACAGAAATACGCTTCAGGCACTCAAAGACAAAATAAAAAGTGCACGAATTAATACCGCTCTAACTGTAAATGTTCAATTGCTTGCCATCTATTGGGAAATAGGATCATTCATTACTCGTCAGGAAAATGAAAGAGGGTGGGGTGGTAAAGTAGTGGAGGTTTTGGCAAACGATTTAAGAAAAGAGTTCCCTGATTTTAAAGGACTTTCTGCAAGAAATTTAAGATATATGCGGGACTTCTATTCCAATTGGCCCGAACTTTCAATTTTGCAACAACCTGTTGCAAAGAATAGCTCTCAGGTAATTTTGCAACAACCTGTTGCAAAATTACCTTGGGGCCATATCTGCGTTCTAAATGACAAGCTAAAACTGCGTGAAGAACGTATATTTTATGCTCAAAAAGCTACCGAAAACAATTGGAGCAGAAACATTCTTATCCACCAGATAGAATTGGATCTATACAACAGACATGGGCGAATTCAAAACAATTTCAATCAAGTTCACCTGGGTGCCCAAGGGGAATTAGCAAAAGAAATATTTAAAGATCCGTATAAATTTGATTTCTTCCAACTAACGGAAGAAGCAAAGGAAAGGGATTTGGAGGAAGCTTTAATTCATCACATCAAAGATTTTTTGATGGAAATGGGAAAAGGCTTCGCCTTTGTCGGGCAGCAGATACAGGTCGAAAAAGGTGGTAAGGACTATTTCATAGATCTGTTATTTTATCATACAAAACTACATTCATATGTAGTAATAGAATTAAAAATTACTGAGTTTAAACCGGAGCATGCCGGAAAGATGAATTTTTATTTAGCGCTGGTTGACGAATACTGGAAAGCGCAAAATGATGCACCTTCAATAGGATTAATTTTATGTAAGAGTAAAAACAAAGTTACGGTTGAGTATGCACTTAGAGATGCGAGCAAACCCATGGGAGTAGCTGAATATCAACTCACAAATGCGATTCCCAAAAATCTCCGTGGTGATCTACCCAGTGTAGAAGATCTCGAATTTGAATTAGAAAGGCCATTAACTACCTTAGAGAAACCCATAGAAAAAAACCTAAGGGATTTAAAAAATTTGATAGCAGCCATTAATGGCGAAGAACTCCAAGAAAAAATAACGCCGGCAAAAGTATTGGCCATTTTCACAGATGTTATGCCATTAATAATTAAGAACATAAACGACCTTTTATCAACAGATATATATCCGTTATTTCAAGAGCACTATATTTCCCGATCCATACGAAATGAGCAATTTAATTATTTCACCTCCATAGACTTAGAGTCAAGATTGCTAAAGGAAGAAACGATTGATGCAATTGGATTAAGAATTGAATTAACAGGATTTAAAAAAGCCGGAGTAAATGCTTTTAATTTAACACACAACCTAATCTTTTATTTAGAGGATTATTATTACGAATTAGGTCCTTTAAAAAGTGAAATTTGGGATAAACGACTTTACCATCAACCTTGGACGGGCGATGCAATATTGAAAATTTCAGAACGTTGGGCTAATGAAATAATTTTACAAATTCATAAACATATTACAGGCTTACCCCAATAAACCCTCTCTACCTCCATATCTCCGTCCCCGGATGAAACTGTTTCCACGAGCGCCAGTATTCCTGAGAGGCTTGTACCTTGGTTAGCTGCTGGCCTTTTAGCGGACCGGATACGCATGTACCCGCCCAGTTCCAAAATGAGGAGGTTTCTTCGTCCTTCAGTTGGTTATTCTCTATCATAAAATGGTGCGGGCGCCCGTCAACCAAACTGCTCCAGGCGTGGAAGCTTTGCTTATCGTTCTCTATGGCAAGCAGCAACTGAATACCGTTTAGGTTATCGTTCATGATGCGCTTTTTAACCAGTTTGCGCCAGTCGTAAGCTTTAGCCTGCCCGTTGCCAATAATGCCTACTATCCAGGTTTTGCTCACCAGCGAATCTTTGTTCTTCAGCGTGCTATCCTTATCTACGGCTTGCTTTACATCGTAATCTTTCAGGTCTTTATAATCGGCGGCGTACTTGCCATCGGGCTGCATAATAAGCGAGCCGGGGTAACGCGCCAACCACGAGTCGAGAGTGGTTTGCTCATACGGCAACTCAGCAAGGTGCGAACCTTTCATGGGACCAACTGCCGCAACACCTGTAGCCTGGTACCACCATGTTCCCGTGGCTTTATCTTCAATAATAGCATTGTAATGCCTTGCCCCCACCAGTCGGAAAATTTGTTCTTTGCCGTTTATCACCGGGTCGTACACGCGGCCGGTGCGGCACATGGTGCAATAGGTAACCAATATGGGTTTGCCGCCAATGCTATCCTGCACCTTGTGGTGGTAGCCTAAATAAATAACCGGGTAAGCCTTGGCTACGCCGTTGTGTACCACGCCTATCACCAAATAGCTATCGGGCACTTTGTTTTTAAACATATTGGCAAAGCGGGCCTTCAGGGTTTCCTTGAACATGATCTCGGCCTTAAACTTATAGTCGGTGAAGTAAAAACTGCCCAGGCATAGCACCAGCACGCTTAGTTTGATGATCTTTTGCTTGCGCGAATTTGTTGGCAATCCTTTAAACAGGTAAAACAGTATCAGCAAAGCGCCAACAATACGCAGCGGCAAAACTATCTTTTCGAGGTAATAGCAAACGGTAATGGCGTTAATATCCTGGCTGCCGGGGAAAGGCATCAGCAGGTAGGCATGCAGCAGGCCAGGGAGCACCAGCAGGGTAATGCCTGCCCAAAACAGCTTTGGGTTAGTAGTCTTCATTGTTAATAGGTTTACGGTATTGGCAACCGGCATTTTGCTCTAAATTATAAAAAAGGTACCAACAACAAGCCCCACCGTCAATTTTACTTTGCGCTTACCCTGCGTTAGTTAACACAACCTACCTTTACTTAAAAAACTATTACTATGAAAGTTGAGATATGGGGCGATGTGATGTGCCCCTTCTGCTACATTGGCAAAAGGCGTTTTGAAGATGCCTTGCAGCAGTTTGATGGCAAAGAGAAGGTAGAGGTAGAATGGAAAAGCTTCCAACTGAATCCGCAGATGAAAACCGACCCATCGGTAAATATTAGCCAATACCTGGCCGACGTGAAGGGCTGGACTTTAGAGTACGCACAGCAAATGAATGCCCACGTAACCCAAATGGCGGCAGAAGTAGGGCTTACTTACGATTTCGACCGCGCCGTAGTGGCCAATAGTTTTAAAGCGCACCGCTTTAGCCATTTCGCAAAAAGCAAAGGTTTGGGCGATGCCGCCGAAGAAGCACTGTTTAAAGCATACTTTACCCTGGGTAAAAACACTGATGATAACGAAACCCTTGCCGAACTGGGCGAAGAAATTGGTTTGGATAAAAACGAAGTGATAGGTGTACTAAACAGCACTACTTATAGCGACGATGTAAAGCACGATATTGCCGAAGCCGAATACCTGGGCATACGCGGTGTACCATTTTTTGTGATGAATGGTAAATACGCTGTATCCGGCGCGCAGGCCGTACCGGTATTTACGCAAACGCTGGAAAAAGCTTATGGTGAGTGGCAAGGCGAACAAGCCAAACCCAAACTGGAAGTAATTGACGGCCCTGTTTGTGGCCCGGATGGGGATTGCTAATTACAATCCTCATTCTTCCACCAAAATTACTGATACTGATGTTGTAAGTAAAAATTCTTGCTATATTTAGGGAATAAATGCCTGAACCATTGTCAGTCCATAAAGTCCTATTAAACAATATTGCTTTTGATGTAGCAGCGCGTAAGGCTAATATTTTGCTCAGTTATTAAACCTGAACGAAATATTGTATATTTATACACCAATTCAATAAGCTATTGAACCTTACATGAAAAGACTTTACTACAACATTGCTACCATAATTTTCTTATCTACAGCCATCGCAAGCTGCAAACTTGATGCACCTGTATATCCCGAAGGTACAAATACCAACACTGGAACTGGAACCGGGACGGGCACTGGAACCGGAACGGGCACAGGGACTGGCACCGGCACCGGAACAGGAACTGGGACTGGAACTGGAACAGGAACTGGCACGGGAACAGGAACAGGAACTGGTACTGGTACTGGCACGGGTACTGGTACTGGCACGGGTACCGGAACCGGAACCGGAACCGGAACCGGTACAACACCTGAAAATGACGGCAATGGTTTGGCAATACCTACCAGTAACAATACTATCCAGATACAGTATGTAGCAGGTGGGCCAATAACTACCTACAACAGCAACGTATTAGGCATTTCTGGATTTGGCACACTTGCCGTACAAGCCATTAGAAACGCGTCTGACACTTTTTCACTCGCATGGATAGGTGATACGCCCGGCACTTACGAAATCGCGTTATTTACTGCAGCCAACTATTCAATGGGTTTTACACAATCGGGGAAAGTTAAAATAACTTCTATCACAGTTGATGGTATGCAGATATCAGCAAAAGGAACTTTCAGCCTTGATGTTACAGACGACGCGGGCAAAGAATACCAACACGTTATTGGCTCTTTCAACGTAAAAAAATAACGCAGGTACGGTAATTTATTTATTGCGGAGGGCGTAATTTCTTTTATTCAAATTTTGGTGCTAACTTTGCACCTTAGTGTTATTATTACACTATTATAAATTACACCAATTTGGACGCTGCCGCAATAAAATATAATTACCCGCGTACAACCCTGCGCGTTGCAGTTGCTGCTATGTTTTTTATGGCCGGGCTAAGCTTTTCCAGCTGGGCATCGCGCATTGCAACTGTTCAGCAAGAGCTTGGCTTATCAGATGCCGCGCTGGGTGGCGTATTGTTCGCCCTACCTGTAGGGTTAATGTGTTCATTGCCTTTCTCAGGTTGGATCATCACCAAAATTGGCAGCCGCAATTTACTGGTAGGTGCGCTAATTGTTTACGCATCCACATTGGTTACGCTTGGGCTGGCGCAGAATACTTTTCAGCTTATTGTATGCCTGTTGCTGTTCGGCTTTAGCAGCAATGCGGTAAACATATCGGTAAACACACAGGCCGTTGCTGCCGAAGAATTGTACGGTCGCCCTATACTGGCATCCTTCCATGGCTTATGGAGTTTGGCTGGTTTTACCGGCGCGGCTATCGGCTCTTTCATGATCGGGCAGAACATCATCCCTACCTACCACTTCCTCTTCATACTGGCCATTATTTTTATGGTAACCATGGTTACCATGCGTTACTTAAAAAACGATAAGGTAACCAACCCCGGCCCTGTTTTTGTAATGCCCGATAGTTCTCTAATAAAATTAGGCGCCATTGCTTTTTGCTCGATGATATGCGAAGGCGCTATGTTCGACTGGAGCGTTATCTACTTCAAAAAAGTAGTCCTTGCCCCTGCCGATTTAATAGGTATTGGCTTTACCGCATTTATGCTTACTATGGCTGGCGGCCGTTTCGTGGCCGATTGGTTTGCACACCGTTTCGGCTTAAAGCGCACCATGCAGCTTAGCGGTATGCTCACTGCAACCGGCCTGGCCATATCGGTTATCTTTCCATATTTCTATACCTCACTTGCGGGCTTCCTGTTAGTGGGCGCGGGCGTATCGTCGGTAGTACCTATGGTTTATAGTGCTGCCGGCAAATCAAAAACAATGGCACCGGGTGTGGCTCTGGCGGCCGTATCAACAATCGGTTTCCTGGGCTTCCTTATCGGCCCGCCGGTAATTGGTTTTATAGCCGGGCTGGCATCGCTTAGGGCATCGTTTACGCTTATTGCCATGATGGGTATCAGCGTTACGCTGGTGGCTACCAAAGCAAAAATTTAGCCCTGGTTCAGGTCAGCATCGCCGGGGTTCAGCACGTATTCAAAATTTTCGTACCCGTTGTGGAAGTGGAACTTTAGCCGCTCTTTTGGCAGGCTAATATCCAGCGATATCGCGGCTAATGTTTGCGGCAGGTTATCGCGTATCAGTTTCAAGTCGGTTACATGGGGCATTTCTATATGGATATCCTCGCCAACAGGCTCTATCTTCCAATCTTTTAAACCGGCTGCTGTTAGCACTTCTATCCATTTTTGCTGATAAGCATTCATAAGCTGTTTTATAGGTGCAATTTATCAACAGCCCGCAGTTGGCAAAAGTTTTATGATAATATAACATGCCCTTAACCGTTATGCCCGCCCACAGCTAAAATGCGCTTGTACATCTCTAACTTTTGTTTCAATTTTGTGGCCTATTTATCGTTATTGGCAATAAATGGCTGAGTTTTACCGTCTGCCGGATGTAATATTATACCACCGATAAAACATTTTGAGCCCTTGCCTATTCTATATCTTGTATTAGTTATACCTTTGCGCGCTTAAATGAACACTACCGAAAGTACAACAAAGCCAGTGCCGTCCCGCCTCTCCAGAGTTAGGGGTAGCGTGAGCGATTTCTTCCTGATGCTGTATAGGGTTTATGCCTTTATCATACGCTTTTTTAAGGAAGTACTTTTGCCGCCTTACGATCTTAAAGAGATAGTGCGCCAATGTTACGAAACCGGCGTGCGCTCATTCACCCTCATTACCTTAACCGGTTTTATAGTAGGTGTCATCTTCACCAAGCAAAGCCGCCCTTCGCTTACCAGCTTTGGTGCAACATCGTGGTTGCCCTCGCTGGTGTCTATTGCCATTATGAAGGCTTTGGCTCCGTTGGTTACCGCACTTATTGCGGCCGGTAAAGTAGGCAGCAGTATTGGTGCCGAGTTGGGTTCGATGCGGGTTACCGAGCAAATAGATGCTATGGAAGTATCGGGCACCAAACCTTTTAAATTCCTGGTGTGTACCCGCGTTATAGCTACAACCATTACCATACCGTTGCTGGCCACTTATGTAGCTTTTATTGCACTATTGGGCGGGTACCTAAATGTAAGCGCCAACGAAGGCACCACCTATGTTACCTTTATGGAGCAAGCCTTTGAGCCGCTTACTTTTGTAGATTTTTGGGCATCATTATCAAAAGCCATCGTTTTTGGCTTCACTATTGGTATAGTAGGCTGTTACCAGGGCTTTAATGCTGATAAAGGCACCGAGGGCGTGGGTAAAGCCGCAAATGGCGCAGTAGTTACCGCCATGTTTTTGGTGTTTATTGAAGAAGTTTTAATTGTACAGATAGCCGGCTGGTTCCGCTAATTAGAAAAATGGAAAAGCAAAAGGCAAAAATAGACCTTACCAACGAAGTAGTTAAGATACGGGGACTGGAAAAATCCTTCGGCGACTACGACGTGTTACGCGGAATAGACCTGGACCTTTACCAGGGCGAGAACCTGGTGGTACTGGGCCGCTCGGGTACAGGTAAATCGGTATTGATCAAATTGATATCGGGTTTATTGATGCCTGATAAAGGCCTGGTAGAAGTATTAGGGCACAACGCAGCAACCATAAGCCAGCGCGAGTTGGAAGCATTGCGCATTCGCATAGGTTTCTCTTTTCAAAACAGTGCCTTGTACGATAGTATGACGGTGCGCAAAAACCTGGAGTTTCCGCTGGTGCGCAACCGCAAAGGCATTACCCGTGCCGAAATAGATAAGAACGTAGAAAGCGTTTTGGATGCCGTGGGCCTTTCGCAAACCATTAACCAGATGCCTTCGGAACTTTCGGGCGGACAGCGCAAGCGTATAGGTATAGCCCGTACGCTGATCCTTAATCCCGAAATTATGATGTATGATGAGCCGACCGCCGGTTTGGACCCCATCACCTGCATCGAAATAAACGACCTTATTAACGAGGTGCAACAGAATTACAATACCTCATCTATCATCATTACGCACGACCTTACCTGCGCCAAGCAAACCGGCGACAGGGTTGCGATGTTGTTAGACGGGCAGTTTCAACGCGTGGGTACCTTCGAAGAAGTTTTTGCTACGGATGACAAACGCGTGAAGCCATTTTACGATTATAATTTTACAGAATAATATTACCCCATATAAATATGGATTCAGCAGAAAGAAGAAGATCAATAATAGTAGGCGTATTTGTACTGCTTGGCGTAGCAGTATTTGTAATAGGCATACTAACCCTTGGCGGGCAAAATAAAAGCTTTGTAAAAAGCATTAAAATAAGCTCGGTATTTACCGATGTGGCCGGCCTAAAAAAAGGGAACAACGTATGGTTCTCGGGCGTAAAGGTGGGCACCATTAAAGCCGTACGCTTTACCGGCAATTCGCAGGTAGATGTGGACATGAGCATTGATGCCGCCACCCAGCAATACATACACCGCAATGCCGTTGCGCACATCAGCAGCGATGGTTTGATAGGTAACAAGATCATTGTGATAGATGGTGGTAGTCCGCAGGCCCCTATTGTTCAGGATGGCGATGTATTGCAGGCCGCTAAACTATTATCGACAGATGATATTATGGCCACCCTGCAAAAGAACAACGAAAACCTGCTGGCCATTACTACCGATTTTAAAACACTTGGCCACCAGATATTAGCCGGCAAAGGTACCGTTGGTGCGCTGTTGGCCGATAGCACCATGGCCATGCAACTACGTGCCGCCATGCGTAACCTGCAAGTTACTACGGCAGTTGCATGGCAAATGGCAGCACAGCTGAATACCTTCGGCCAAAAAATGAACACCAAAGGCGGTCTGGCAGATAAACTACTTACCGATACCGTGGCCTATGCCCGCATACAGCAAGCCATTGCCAAACTGAACGAGTCGGCCAATAACGCTACCATCCTGACCAACAACCTTAACAAAGCCAGCAACAAACTCAACACAACCGACAATATCCTCGGTGTATTACTAAATGACCCTGCCGGTGCCAAAAAGGTGCAAGCCACTATCGACCAGTTACAGCAAAGTTCTGTAAAACTGAACGACGACCTGGAAGCGGTTCAGCATAACTTTTTGCTGCGCGGATTCTTTAAGAAAAGGGAGAAAGCTAAGCAGGATAGTTTGAAGGCGAAGATTTAGCCCCCTCCGCCCCCTGAAGGGGGAACTTTGAAATAGCGATGGGTTAACCCATCGCTATTTTTGTTTTATTATGTGCTGCCGCGAGCTTTCAACTCGTGGTATGGCATAACGCAAGCATCCTGCTTGTGAGGCAATAAAGGTAAAGCTGCGGAGTTATTAGCATATTGTTGCACGCAACCTATGCTAATACAATTCGAAGAACAGACCCTCCATAATTTCCGAATACCGGCGTTCACTTTATCGCAAGGGGAAATTCTTGTACTTGACATATATGGAGGCGCAACATTTTATCCCTTGCTGGAAGAATTAGTTGGTTTACTAACAGGGAAAATCAAAAGCGACAAAGTTAGGTTATTATCAACCTTCACCTACGCTGACCATATTAGAAAATTTAAGCGTTTTTGGATTCCCATTACAGTAAATAGTTACCTCAAGAGACATGCGAACCCGGCAAATAGCATTTACGAAAAAGCCTTTATCGACCCAAGAGTTCGCCGCAAAACGAAAATAGTTAGCTTACCCGGAAATTTAAGGAGAGAGTTGGCCATTTACACCGTACTATCAAACACAAATAATATTATTTTCGACCTTGCCGGTGTAGACCATGAAGGCGGCGTAACAATTTATAACAATGTAAAGGAAGCTATTGATGTTGGCGGCGCGGCTATATTGATAGACACATGCGATGAGTTTAAAAACGACTGCACCACTTTTGTGAAAGCCGAATACCTTGGGCCTAAAATTGCGCCATTACCACCTTTCTCTGCTAAGTAAAACTATCAAGCCTTCGGAAGCAGAATGCTTCCGACATGCGCCACCACGAGTTGAAAACTCGCGGCAGCAATGATTTGATTTCAACTGCAAACTCAGCAAACTGCCCACTGCCAACTGAATATCGGCTACAACAACCTTAGATTCGGTTACTTTTCCCGTCTCGTCCTTCCGCAACTTTGTATCAACAAAACATACCGAAATATGAAAATAGTTGTTACAGGTTCGCTGGGTCATATCAGCAAACCACTTACTAAAGAATTAATTGAAAAAGGGCACGATGTTACTGTTATAAGCAGCAAGGCCGATAAACAGGCAGAAATAGAAGCGCTTGGCGCTAAGGCTGCCATAGGTTCTCTGGAGGATGTAGATTTTCTAACGGCTACCTTCACAGGCGCGGATGCGGTTTACGCCATGATACATCCGGCAAACTACTTCGATCATAGCCTTGATCTTCATGCCTACTTTACCCGCCTGGGCGCTAACTACGCTGAAGCTTTACAACAAGCCAACGTAAAACACGTGGTGAACCTAAGCACCATTGGCGGGCATTTGGCAAAAGGGAACGGCATATTAGCTAACGCGCACGAAGTGGAGAATATATTGAACGAATTACCTGCCGATGTAAGCATCACCCACATGCGCCCAACATCGTTCTTTTACAATTTATTTGCCCACGCGCACAGCATTCAAAACGAAAACCGTATTGCTACCAATTTATGGCGAGGGAGATATTATCCCATGGGTATCGCCAATAGATATTGCATCAGCCGTGGCCGAAGAAATTGTTACGCCGGGCAATGGCCGCAAAGTACGCTATGTATGCAGCGAAGAACTTACCGGTGCTGAAACTGCCAGCATTATTGGCGAAGCTTTGGGTAAACCCGACCTGCATTGGGACCTGATAAGCGACGAGGAAGCCTTGCAAAACCTAATAACCATAGGCATGAACCCGCGTATTGCCGCAGGCCTGGTAGAAATGTTCGGTGCTATACACACGGGTTTACTGGCCGAAGATTACTTTAAACACCGCCCCGAATTAGGTAAAACCAAAATGGCTGACTACGCTAAAGAGTTCGCGCTGGCGTTTAAACAATAATTCACCGTATAACGTATATTGCATTATGGCAGGCACACAACCGCATCGTTTTAAAACCATCAGCGAGTTCCACGCATTCAGGGGCTTGCCTAAACCGCAGCATCCTTTGGTGAGCGTTATCAACGTTGATAATATTACCGAAGTCCCCGCAGGCGAGTTTAGCATGGTGAAGGATTTTTACTCCATCGCCATGAAACGCAACTTCAACATTAAAATGAAGTACGGGCAACAGCAGTACGATTTTAACGAAGGTACCATGTTTTTTATGGCACCGGGGCAGGTTTTAAAGTTGGAGGTTGATAAGCCTACGCCGGTGAAGCAGTCGGGCTGGATGTTGCTGTTCCACCCTGACTTTTTATGGAACACGCCGCTGGCCAAAGGCATTAAGCAATACGAGTTTTTTGATTACGCGGTGCACGAGGCGTTGTTTCTGTCGGACAAGGAGGAAACCATCCTCAACGGCATCATTCAAAACATCGAGCAGGAGTATCATTCCAACATTGATAAGTTCAGCCAGAATATCATCATCGCTCAACTGGAGCTGCTGCTTTCTTATTCCGAGCGCTTTTACCAGCGGCAGTTCATCACCCGAAAAATAGCCAACCACCAAATATTGGATAAACTGGAAAGCTTACTGAATGATTATTTCAGCAGCGAAGCATTGGCCACACAGGGGTTGCCCACTGTAACTTACGTAGCCGAAGAATTGGCCGTATCTCCGGGTTACCTGAGCGGTTTGCTGAAAACTCTCACCGGGCTAAGCACCCAACAGCACATCCATCAAACACTGATAGAGAAGGCAAAAGAAAAGCTATCCACCACCGGGCTATCGGTAAGCGAGATTGCCTATCAATTGGGTTTCGAGCATCCGCAATCGTTCAGCAAATTATTCAAAACTAAAACGCAGGTGTCGCCGCTCGAGTTTAGGGCATCGTTCAATTAAAAAGGGCGATTTGGTAAACCTTAGCAGCGCGGCGCTGTTGTATGGTTATGAAACGAAGCGATGTAGTATTACAAGCAGTGGGTTTGGGCGCGGTGGCGGGTATGCGCGCCGCCATGGCACCTATGATAACCAGCCATTATTTAAACACACACCCCAACCCTGCTTTGTCGCGTACTTCGCTGCGTTTTATACAATTACCGCTTACGGCAGCCATCACCAAAATGCTTTCGGCCGCCGAGCTTACAGGCGATAAACTTCCTTCAACCGCCAACCGTATAGAACCTGCCCAATTATTGGCGCGCGTAGCTTCGGGGGCCTTTGTGGGCGCAACCATATTCAAAGCCAATAAACTAAGTGCTATTGATGGTATATTGATAGGCGGCGCATCGGCATTAGTGGCATCGTTCGCCAGCTTTTACCTGCGCAAAGCGGCAGATGCACTACCCTTTGCTAACGAACCCATGACGGGTGCTGTAGAAGATGCCGTAGCTTTAGGCACGGGCGTAGCTGTTATAAAGTCCCGCTAATTTACAATAGGTTCGGGCTTGCGTTTCTCGGGCGGCAGAGCTTCGTACTTTTTGTAGCAGTCGCTCAGGTACGACACCAGGTTAAAATCTTTGTCGGTATAAACCTTTACGCTTGGGGTGTACAGGCTTATAAAATTATCCAGCTCCTCATCCTTTAGCGGCACATATTTACCGATAGTTTCGGGCACAAACACCTCATGTATATGGTCCATAGTGTCAAAATCCTGCAGCTTTTTGGCTAATTTGGCTTTGTCTTTCTCGCCTTTTTTCCAGTATTTTATGCGGAAGGTAACGCCACCGTCGTAATTACCCTCTTTGTTGCGGTGATAAACCATGCTTTGGTTATGAAAAAGCTTATCGTATTTGGGAGCTTCTTTAGCCAGCCCGGTGGTAGTAATATTTACTTCGTTCAGCTGAATCTTCTTCAGGTCTAAAAATATCTCGGTATTACTATAGCTTGTTACCAGTACGGTATCATTTTGATAGGCGATGCTTTTAAACAGCACCAGGTCGCCCAGTTTTGCTTTGACGGCGAATTTGCCATTCTTATCGGTAAGGGTGCTTTGTTTATTGTTCAGGTTTTCGATGTAAACACTGTTAATGCCCGAGCGTGTTTTGTTCTCGAACACCTGGCCCTTAAAGGTTTCCTGCGCCGAAGCGCCGAAAAATAAGCAGCAAAAAACAACGATCAGTAGATATTTAGGCATGTTTAAAAATAGGAAGAAAACAGCCTTAGCAGAAGGTTTTAACCAAATTTAACATTTGAGCCACATCAGCCAATTGTAAACAATAGCAAAAACAACATTCCGAGAAAGTTTTTTAACTGAAGTGTGGTATTTATTCTGTATTTTTATAGGCTAAAAATATATTTTTATAATGTATTTTTGAGTGACTGACCCAACATAATTATTTGACAACCATTTTGAAACCGACGTTAACAGGAACCGAAGCTTCAATGCCCCTTAGTGCCCAAACCAAGCATGGTTTGTACAACAGCTACTCAAGTATGCTGTTGGGCTACTTATTGGAAGCATTGAAAGACAAGCAGGCTGCCGAGCAATACCTGGTGGAGATATTTAGCCAGTTGGAATTTACCGACATACAGGCTATAACCAAACCGGGCGTAAATACGTATTGCCAGTTGCAAATGATAGCGCGCAAAAAGCTATCTGCATTTTTAGCAACCGTAGACGATTGCGCAGAGCCCGCAAAAACCTCACAACCAAGGGTGATAAGTGGTAACAAATTTATTGACATGATGTCTCATGAACAACAAACTGTTTTTTGCGGCGTACATTATCATGGCAAAAGTATTAACGCGCTTTCGGCAGAATTAGAAAAACCGGAGGCAGAAATTAAACGTATTTTGAAAGAGTCATTCACTATTATCAGGAACCAACGTAATGATACAGCAACAGTACATAGATAGCGGCATTCTGGAGGCCTATGTAACAGGTTCTGCTACCGAAGCGGAGGTTGAGGAACTGATGTACATGAAAGCCAAGTATCCGGAAGTTAACTTTGCCCTGCAACAGTTAGAGCTGGACATGGAGCACATTGCCCAAACCATGGCGGTAACTCCTCCTGCCAAATCATGGGATAAAATATCCGAAACGATAGACGAACTTATCCTTCGCCCCGAGTACGACCCTAAGCAGTTTGAACCCGGTGCCGAGAAAACCAACTATCAAAACTTCCGCACAGAAGGCGGCCCGCAGTTTATTGAGGTTGAGTCAGAATCCAGCCACATGCGCATACACAAAACCTGGAAATGGGTTTTTGCTGCGGTGTTCGTTTTAGGTAAGATATTCTTGGGTTGTGCTATTTACTTCTACCTGGCCAACCGCCAGGCACAACAACAGGTTGAGGAGTTAAAAACCGAGCTGCGCCAATTGAAGAAATAGTACAATCAAATAACGTCATGCTGAAATCTTTTCAGCACCCAATCATACAGGTAGCCACTTTGCATTAAATATGCATGGTGGCTATTTTGCTTACGGAGTTTTACTAATTTGTCATGCTGAGGCACGAAGCATCTATCACCACCTTGCATAGTGGTTATTGCATTGTGGCTAACAGATCCTTCGCTGTCGCTCAGGATGACAAAACATATGTATTAACTTTCTGTAAACCTTTTACCCTGCCATAAGTTGTTTTAATAAAATAACATCTCACATGGCAACATCAACCCCCAAAAAAGGCGACAATACCCAACCAGCTAAGGCGAAAGAGTTAAAAACCGATCACCCCTTAAGCGAAAAGGATGAAGTAAAAAAGGCGGAAGAAAAAACCAATCATCCGCCTGCTAAAAAAGCTTAATGGTTTACCAGCATATTGCGGTTGGTTAGCGCCCCCGCAATATTATCTATCAGGTTTTTTTCCGAGAATGGCTTCAGCACTACGCCTGTCATTCCTACCGATAGGTATTTATCCCTGTCTTCTTTCAACACGTTGGCTGTTAGCGCCAATATAGGCACATTAGCCTTCTGCATATTGCCGTTTGCACGCACCACTTGCGAAAACTCTATCCCGCCCATCTCCGGCATCTCAATATCTGTAAGGATGATATCGTACTGATTATCTTCGAACAACTGCAAAGCTTCGCGGCCATTGTAACCTACATCAAAAGTTATCTTCCATTTTTTAAGGATGGTGGTTACCAGCAATACATTCAGCTTATTGTCCTCGGCAACCAACACGTGAGTACCGGCAACCAGTTCGCGCGGATCAAGTATCTCCGAAGATATTTCTTCTTTTTTGCAGCTGCCCGGCTCGCCAACCTGCATTGGCAGCTTAAAGCTGAATACCGAGCCTTTACCCACCTGGCTGGTAACGTTAATGCTGCCGCCCTGCAACTCAACTATCTTCTTAACAATAGCCAAACCAAGCCCGGTACCGGGAGTGGAGGTTGCCTTTTGTGCCGAATTAACCTGCGAAAATTCATCGAATATAAAGGGCAGGTGTTCTTTATCTATACCTAAGCCGGTATCGCGCACATTTACGTTCAGCACTTTGATGCCCGGCTCTTTGCCATCAGTTAAAAAGGCATTAATAAATACTGAACCACGCGGCGTAAACTTAATAGCGTTACTGGTAAGGTTCATAATAACTTGTTTCAGGCGGAAATGATCGCCCTGCAGGCATATATCCTTACCAAAATCTAACTGGTGTAACAGTTTAATACCTTTTTTGCCTGCCTGTACTTGCATACCGGTAGCAATTTCGGTAATGGCATCGTGCGGGTTAAATGGTGCTATGTCAAAGTTCATTTTCCCGGTTTCGTACTTACTAAAATCAAGTATCTCGTTCACTACCTCCAGCAGCATTTTCGATGAACTGCGAATAGCGCCGGTTTGTTCCAGTTGTGTTGGCGTAAGGTTACTTTCGGCCAATTGTTCTGAAAAGCCAATGATAGAATTTAGCGGTGTACGTATCTCGTGGCTCATGCTGGCTAAAAACCTGCTTTTCGAGTTGGCGTAGTTCTCGGCCATTTCGGTGTATACCACCATTTCTTCCTCGTTCTTAAATATCTTCCAGATGTTGTACAAGATAGTTACCACCACCACAGTAAGCAGCACGAACATCAGTCCCGACAGGCGCTTAAATTCGTACAACACATTAGATAGGTTGCTGCCTACCTCTACTTTACTGGTAGCAATATAATCCTGCTCCGCCAGCTTATATTTCTTTAAGCTACTGATAATCTGATTAATGAGTTTATTGTTTATCTCCAGCATTTCGCGCTCATTGGCGCGTAGCTTATTGGTAGCCTCGTAAAGCTTGCTGTAGTAGTTATTGTACACCCGCGCTACTTTTGGCGTAGGCGTCATGGTAGTAATGGTGGTATCGGTAGTGCGTTGCACTATAACCGGCGGAAGCTTAGCTTCTTGTGGCTTCTCTTCTTTTTTACCGAACAGGCGTTTAAAAAAGCCACGTTTTTTGGGTTGTTCGGCAGGCACAAGTGCTTTTGCCACAGCTGCGGGTACAGGTTTCAGCGTATCAATGTGCACTTCGGTCTTAACGCGGCGCACTACCGGTTGCATCAGGTATTTGTTGTCTTTTTCGGTGAGTTTGCCGGTAACCTTTCTTGCCGATTTCATTAAACTATCGGTCAATGTCATCAACCGGATATAGTTATCAGTCTTTAGCGTTTTCTCACTGATCAAATTCCCTAATTCTTCATCTTCAGCAAGGCTCACATTGTTTTTATTGTTACTGTTTATGGTATCAATAATATTGTGGACATTCTTTATTTGCTTGTTGAATTGGTTAAAGTACTTCTTTTTGAAAGTGAGCGCGTACATACGGCTGCTGTTATCAGCACTGTAAAGTTCAACTATACAGCTATCAATAAGCGCCGAGTTCTCGCGCGCCTTTATCATTTGCTGAAAGCTGGTACGTATCTTCTCGGCCCGTGTGTAGTGAAGGTATAAATAAA
Source organism: Mucilaginibacter pedocola (assembly GCF_002013915.1). GTDB lineage: Bacteria > Bacteroidota > Bacteroidia > Sphingobacteriales > Sphingobacteriaceae > Mucilaginibacter > Mucilaginibacter pedocola. Next base: position 49,145 of record NZ_MBTF01000015.1, on the reverse strand, counting down.
AGGCACTGCCAAACAGCACCACAATGAGCATAACAATTAGCCCGTAACGTAAAAAAGGGATCTTTTGGATCTTCTTAACACCGGCGATCATAAGTACAGGTTTAAGCACATATTACATTAATTCAAACATTGGCAGTTGCGGCCTATCATTTCAGCCTATGCCTTTGCCTGCATTATTGCAATGTAGGTGCCACCACCCATTTTATTCCATATTGGAATACCTTTTAAACCCTTACTGCAAGTTTATCGTTAAACGAAAACCATAGGTTGTGCCCGCCGATCATACTGTTCAAATTAGTGTGCACAAAATGAACAAAAAAAGAACAGTCGAAAGGCGGCCCTGTGAGGCCCTCTTTCGACTGTGTAAAACATATGTTACTAAAAATGCGTTCGTTAGCGTAAACGCTGCATGCCTAGTTAAGCTCTAATACCACTACCGATTTGGCAGGCAGAGAAACTGAAAGCTTCTCGCCATCCTTTTTTGCGCCGTTAAAATTTTGAATCTGTAGTTTATTTGGTTGCTCAAAGGTGTTCACATCCGTAATGTTTGCAGACGTAAGGATGGTGCCTTTCACCGCTTTCCAATCGATACCTTTAAGCTCGGTGCTGATGTTCACCGCATTTTTTGTATCTAAATTTACCAGCGAGATATGCACTTTACCGCTTGCATCCTGCGAGGCCGAAGCATTTACAGCAGGTATTTTTTTGCCATCCACTTCATAATCGGGCGAGTTGAGTTTAATGTTCAAATATTTGGCATCCTGATGCACCTTGTACATATCAAATATGTGGTAAGTAGGCGTTAATATCATCTTCTCTTTTTTGGTAAGAATGAGCGCCTGCAATACATTAATGGTTTGGGCCAGTTCAGCCATTTTAACCCTATCGCAATGGTTATTGAATATGTTGAGGGTTGTGCCGGCGATCAAAGCATCGCGCATGCTGTTTTGCTGGTATAAAAAGCCGGGGTTAGTGCCGGGTTCAGGGTCGGTCCATACGCCCCATTCATCAACCACCAGGGCTACCTTTTTCTCAGGATCGTACTTATCCATAATGGCAGCGTGCTTGCTTACGATCTCGTCCATACGCAGGCAGTTCACCATGGTGTTAAAGTACTCGCTCTCGCTAAAGCTGGTTGCCGAACCTTTTTTCTCCCATTTACCGGTTGGGATGGTATAGTAGTGCATAGATACTCCCCACATCATCCAGTTAGGTATGTTCTTCATCAGGGTTTCGGTCCAGTGGTAGTCATCAGAGTTAGCACCACTGGCTATCTTTTTCAGTTTGGCGTTAGGGTAATCTTTAGCAAAGGCCGCATAACGCTTAAACTCGTTGGAGTAATACTCGGCCGTCATGTTGCCGCCGCAACCCCAGTTCTCGTTACCTACCCCCCAAAACGATACCTTGTATGGGTCGGCGTGGCCATTGGCTTTGCGCTGTTGCACTACCGTGCTGGTGCTGTTAGAGTTTAGGTACTCTATCCATTTGCTCATCTCGTCAACCGTGCCGCTGCCCAGGTTACCGGCTATGTATGGCTCGGTATTCAGTAGTTTGGCAAGCTCCAAAAATTCGTGCGTGCCGAAGCTGTTATCCTCGGTAACGCCGCCCCAGTTGCTGTTTACCATACGTGGGCGTTTGGCAGCAGGGCCAATGCCATCGCGCCAGTGGTACTCATCGGCAAAGCAGCCGCCCGGCCAGCGCAGGTTAGGTATCTTTATTTTTTTGAGGGCTTCCACCAGGTCCAGCCTTATCCTGTCTTGCTTTTTTACGGGCAGCGTTTTATCTACCCAAAAGCCATCGTAAATACCGCGGCCAAGGTGCTCGGCAAACTGCCCGTAAATGTGCCTGCTAATGGTTGCTTTAGAATCGTTGCTGATGGTGATACTGCCATTGCTTTGCGCCAGGCCCATCACAGGCGCGCCCAATAGCAGCATAAAAAGGTACTTCTTCATTATAGGTTTTGATTGATTAAGTGTAAAAATAACAATTATAAATGTAAGTACTTTTTTTATTTATGCAAACGAATCGCAATAAATTTGCGTTGTCAGCCAATTATTATGAAAAAAGTCCTTTTTGCTATCATATCAATAAGCGCATTACTTGCATCATGCAAGCCTGCCTTGACACCCGAACAACTTTACGGAACCTGGAACTACACGCGAGTAGAAAAGCCCAAATCGCCGGGCGATAGTTTAACCCGTTTCGATATTGCAGAAAAGAAGCCACACATCGTTTTCAATCAAAATAATACTATAGAAATTTATTCGGATGGTAAGGTATTATCGCACGGCAGTTACACCATTGCAGGCCGCGACATAAACTATAAAGAAGACCTTGGAGATAGCAAAATCCGCGATTTCCCTTTCGCAGTAAGCGAACTAACAGATAAGAAAATAATATTTGAAACGCTGGGCGAGGGTGGCTCGAAAGTGACGGCAGTTCGGCAGTAGGCGGTTTGCAGCGTGCAGTTATTTTTCTGAACTCGATTTTTAGGGGAATTTTATGAATGGACAGAATGTGCCTATTTATTGAACCAAATAATGAGTGTGCATCGGTGAAATCAAAAAAACATCTGTGAGATCGGTGCCAATAGAAATCCTGCCAAATCCTCCTCATCCTGTCATCCTGTTAAAAATCTCCGCGCGAGCACATCGTATCAGTGAACCGCTCCTCCTACCTCCTGTTTTGCCTCTACCTTAGTTTTAATGAACTGCCGACCTATCAGCAATACCATTAGCGCCAAACCGCTTGATGCCAATATAAACGACGACATAGGCACTGCCGACTTAGCCTTAAACATACTTACCGCAATAGATACCGCCGAGCCAATGGCCATTTGTGTTGCCCCTACAAGTGACGATGCCACACCCGCATTGTTATCGAAAGGTGCCATAGCCAAAGCATTGGTATTGGGTGCAATAAGCCCCACGCAGCAAAGCATGCCGAATATCATTATCGTTGTACCATAAAGGCCTAACCAATTTTGCCAGGAGCCTGCAAAAAATACGATGGCTATAATAACCATGGCCAACAAAGCAGTGCTCACTATTTGCTCGCTCTTATATTTCTTTACCAAAAAACTATTCACCTGGCTGGATCCAATAAAGCCAACAGATAACAGCGCAAATACCCAACCGTAGGCTTTGGTACCCATCTTAAACACCTCCATAAATACCATAGGCGATGCTGATATATAGGCGAACAAGCCTGCAAAGGCCAATGCCCCGCAAAACGAATAGGTATAAAACTGCGGCGTTTTAAATACACTCCAGAAACTACTGAGGATAGGACCCGGTGCTAAGGAGTAATTAGGATCGGGCGGATAGCTTTCGGGTAGTATAAATATTACCGCCATAAATACAATAGCGGCAATTACAGCTAATATCAAAAATATAACGTGCCAACCCAATGCTTCGGTAACATAGCCGCCAACTGTTGGTGCAATAAGTGGCGATGCGCCTAAAACCAGTATCAGCAAAGCAAACACTTTGGGCCCGTCGGCAATGGGGAACAGATCGCGCACCATGGCCATGGAGGCTACCATGGCCGCACAACTGCCAATAGCCTGCACAAAACGCATAATAACCAGCATTTGTATACTCTCGGCAAAGTAGCAGCCAATGGATGCTATGATGTATAACGACAGCCCGAAATACAGCGGCAGCTTTCGGCCAAACCTATCCATCAAAGGGCCATAAAGCAATTGCCCTGCAGATATACCGATGAAGAAACTGGATAACGACAATGCCACATTCTCGGTAGTGGTATGCAGCGATTCGGCAATAGCCGGGAAGCCCGGCAGGTACATATCTATAGAAAATGGGCCAATGGCGGTAAGCGAGCCAAGTACCAGTATATAAGCAAAGTAGCGTTGTTTTGTCATGCCCTGCAAAGTAACAGCAATAAATCTAAATTGTAATAACTTTTATTTCAGTTTAAAGAGTTATGGAAATTCTGTGACTAAAGATAGGGTTATTAACTTATTGGGCGATATGATGGAAATGTTGTTGGCGCTATTTTTACCGCAGAGTTCACAGAGGGAAAAACGCGGAGGTTCACAGAGTTTTGCAAAGTCACTAATGAGTTTTAGAAAATTTTACTTTGCGGCTTTGCGCCTTTGCGTGAAAAATCAACCAGATGCAAAGCCTCTGCGAACCTCTTTGTAAAACTCTGCGTCCTCTGTGGTTAAATAAGCTATACTAATAACCACATCCCGGTTAAATCACCCAACCTACCTGTTTTCCTCAAAATATTTTTACATTAGGGCTTCTGTTATAAACTCCCAACCTTAAAAAACATGCTGATCATTCTACTTTGTATAGTACTCCTTATACTATTGGTAAGCTGGGCCAAGCTGAATCCCTTTTTGGCTTTTCTTATTGTTTCTATAGCGGCGGGGCTGTGCCTGGGTATTCCGCTTACTAAAATAACACGGTCGGTAGAGAATGGCTTGGGCGATATTTTGGGTAAGCTTACTATTATTATTTGCCTTGGCGCTATGCTGGGTAAGCTGGTGGCCAGTAGCGGCGCTGCGCAAAAAATAGCCGAGGTGCTGGTGAATTTCTTCGGTGTTAAATACATACAACTGGCGCTGGTGGCTGTGGGCTTTATTATCGGCATACCGCTGTTCTATAACATTGGCTTCGTGCTAATGGTGCCGCTTATATTTTCGGTAGTATATAAATATAAGTTGCCGGCGGTATATATTGGTTTGCCTATGTTGGCAGCGCTATCGGTAACCCACGGCTTTTTACCGCCGCACCCGGGGCCAACTACATTGGTGGGCATGTTCAATGCCGATATGGGTACCACCCTGCGTTACGGCATTATGGTAGCTATACCGGCCATTATTTTGGCAGGCCCTGTATTTGCACAAACCCTTAAAAAAATGCCTTCGGAACCGTTGGCTACCTTTCGCTCGGAAGACTTGCCTGCCGATAAGCTACCTGGTGCCTGGAACAGTTTTTTAACCGCTCTGCTGCCGGTGATACTGCTGATGGCCAGCAATATTTACTTGGGCCGATACAAAGAAGAGAGCCAGTTGCGTACGCTTATCGTATTCCTGAGCGATGGGCCTATTGTAATGCTGATATCGCTGATGGTGGCAACCTATACCCTTGGTGTGCATCAAAAAACAAGCATGAAAGTGCTCGGCAATATTTATTCGGATGCGGTGAAAGATATCTCTATGATATTGCTCATCATCGCCGGTGCAGGTGCGTTCAAGCAGGTATTGGTAGATAGCGGTGTGAATAACGAAATAACGGCTCTGCTCACAAGCCTGCATATGGAACCTTTGCTATTGGGATGGCTATTGGCGGCTATTATCCGCATCAGTTTAGGCTCGGCTACGGTGGCGGGCGTAACGGCGGCTACGATTCTGCAATCTATGGTAGCTAAAGACCCAAGCATCAATCCAAATTTAATGGTACTCTCCATAGGCGCGGGTAGCCTGGTACTTTCGCATGTTAACGACGGCGGTTTCTGGCTGTTTAAAGAATACTTCAACCTCTCCATAAAAAACACCTTCCTCTCCTGGACCATGATGGAAACTCTCGTAGCCATTATTGGACTGGGCGGCGTATTGGTATTAAATGCGTTTGTATAAAACATTAGCCCCCCAATGAAAAAGATATTCTTATACCTATTATTAGCTATCAGCGTTAAAGCTGCCGCTCAAACCGCCGAGGGTAGTTACTACACCGCCACCGACGGCACTAAAATTTATTATGAAGTAAAAGGCAATGGTTACCCCATAATAATGCTGCATGGTTTCACAGGTAATTTGCAAGGCTGGAAGAATGGTGAATTGTATCCTGCCTTGCTTAAACAAGGTTACAAGGTTATCATGCTCGATCTGCGCGGCAACGGCAGATCCGACAAGCCGCATACCGATGCCGGATATAATAACGATGCCGAGGCTGAAGATGTAATGGGCTTGGCTGCCAGCCTTGGGCTTAAGAAGTATGATGTTATTGGTTATTCGCGAGGCTCTATTATTACATCGCGCGTAATGGTGTTAGATAAGCGCGTGCACAAGGCCGTAATGGGCGGCATGGGCGCCGACTATACCAACCCTAACTGGGAACGCCGCATACACGCCTGGAAAGCACTGGAAGGCGATACCACCCTACACGATGTGGACGATATGATGAAGTGGATAAACAAAAACCCCTTTGATAAAGCGGCTCTTGCCCTGCAGCAAAAGCATCAGCCCAGCACCAGCCCTGCCGAACTGGCCAAAGTTAAAATACCCGTATTGTTGATAGATGGTACTGAGGACTTTACCAACGGCGATGTTAAAGATTTGCAAAAACTTATCCCGCATTCGCAGATGGCCACCGTGCCCGGCGACCATAATACTGCATCAAAAAATATACAGTTTTCTGATGCGGTGATCGCTTTCCTCAAATAAAATTATTAAACCTTCGGCTTTTTGATGGCTCTATAGTATTATAAGTACTGTGGCTTACTATTTGTAAGTATAGTTTAACATTTAGATACTATCACCATGAAAAAGTTATTCATATATGGCGGCCTTGTAATGGCATTAACTACTTCGTTAAGCTTTAATGCCGAGGCCCAGGAGAAAAAAGGTTTAAGTAAACAAGGTAAAGGGGCAATTATTGGCGGTGCCGGTGGTGCTGTTGCAGGTGCTTTAATTGGTAAAAGCGCAACAGGTGCCCTTGTAGGTGGCGCCATTGGTGCCGGCGGTGGTTACATTATTGGTAACGAGGCCCGCAGGCGCGAACAAAAACGCAAACACGCCGCATGGCTCGAACGCCGCCGTGCCTGGAAACGCGCACACCCGGGTAAAGCTTACCCTTATTAATAATAACACAGTTTAAATACTGAAAAACCCGTGGCGTTTGGCTGCGGGTTTTTTGTTGCCCCCCAGCCCCCTGAAGGGGGAGCTTTTAAAGCGAAGGTTTCATGGGCAGCATAAAATAAAACTCCGCCCCTTCTCCTTCCTGGCTGTTTACGCCTATTTGGCCCTTGTGCAGTTGTATTATTTCGGCAGAAATGTATAAGCCAATGCCGAAACCACTGAAGCCTTTGGTGCTCTCGTCCTCTACCCGGTAAAAGCGCTGGAAAATATTTTGCTGGTCTTTGGCTTTGATGCCAATACCCGAATCTGTTACCGACACTTTTAATCCGCTATCAACTTGCGATACGGCAATTTTGATATCCGTTTCTTTGGGCGAGTATTTTACCGCATTGCTGATGAAGTTATTGATCACCTGTCCTATCTTTTCGCGGTCGGCAGTTATCCATATCGGCCGGCCTCGCTCAAAAGTAATGGTATGGCTTTGCGCAATGGGGCGGTTATCCGCAACAACCTCCTGTATCAGCGCGTTCATATCAAACTCCGTAGGCTCCAGCACCAACTTGCCCGATTCCAGCTTGCTCATATCCAAAAAGCCGTAGATAAGATTGGTCATCTTATTGATCTGGTTCTCCGATTTTTGCAGCGCATTCAATAAAAAGCTATCGCCCGTGTGCAGTGCTTTGGCCAGCAATAGTTGTATATAGGCCTTTAGCGATGTGAGCGGGGTTTTCAGTTCGTGGCTGGCCATGGCAATAAAATCGTTCTTGCGCAGCTCGTTCTGTTTGTTCTCGGTAATATCCAGCACAGCGCCAATAAAACGGTACCGCACGTCCTGTTCGTTGAACAACACCTTGCCCTTCGCACGAACCCAGCGTAATTTCTTATCGTGTAAGCCGATGGTGCGGTATTCTACATCGTACTCGCCGTTGCTGCGGGCCTTATCAAAGGCAAAGTTTACGGCTTCGTCGGTTTTCTCGAGGTCGTCGGGGTGCAGGCCAAGCAAAAACGAGGTTTCGTAATCTACCGGGCTATCCTCATCCATCCCGAATAGTTCGCGGCAACGCTTATCCCATACCAGGTGGCGGTTTATCAGGTCCATATCAAAAGTGCCCAGTTCGGCGGCCTGGGTAGCCAGGCGCAGCTTTTCTTCGCTTTTCAACAGGTCGTCCATTACCTGTTTTTGTTCGGTTATATCTTCGGTGGTGCCCAGCATACGTTGGGGTATGCCGTCGTCCCCAAAAACCACGTTGCCGTTGGTACGTATCCACCTTACCGCGCCATCGCGCCAGGCTATGCGCACTTCGTAAAAGTAAATGCCGGTTTTAAGGGCTTTATCAAATGCAGCAATAACTATTGGCATATCAATGGGGAGTACGATCTGCCTCAGTTCGGAGTGGCTTAACTGCTCAGCACTGTCGCGACCGAATATGCGTGCCAGCCTCGGCGAATATATCACTGCCCCGGTTTGCAGGTCGAGGTCGAAAGTACCAAGGCCGGTAGCTTCGGTAGCAAGCCTAAGGCGTTCTTCCGCATCCTCCAGTTTTCGGCGCGAGAGTACCTGCTCGGTAACTTCGGTAGCCACTACCATAACGCCGCCGGGAGACTCCGCGGTACCAATTAAAGGCTGATAAACAAAATTGAAATAATAAATACCGGGCACATTGTTGCGCACCAGTGTTACTTTAGCTTCCGTGCCGTAAAAGGGTTGGCCGGTGGTGTATACGTTTTGCAGCAGGCCTACATAGGGCTGCCCCACAATTTCGGGTAGGCCCTCTATAAATGGCAAGCCAAGCACTCTTTCATCTTTCCCCCATATCTGTAATATCTGGCTGTTGGCCAATTCTATCACCAGATCGTCGCCGCGCAGCACGGCAATGGCAACGGGTGCCTGGGCCATCAAACTGCTGAAACTTTGCTGGCTTAGGTTGTCAGGGGTATTTGCGTTGTACGTCACAATTTATTTACAACAATAATAATACAACTTTTACGACAGAACTATGATAATTAACTTTAAATAATTCAAAATAATTGTATTATTTTTGACACAGTAATACACAAAGACCCCAAGGACACACATCCTACCGTTGTTGAGCGCAGATCAATTTTAGATACTAAAATACCATATTCACCTTTTTACAGTTTAATAGTCATCTCTTATGGTAAAACGCATTTTAGTATTGGATGATAACCAGGACATCCTCGACATTGTTCACGAGACGCTTACCTACGAAAATTTTGAGGTAAAAAGTACCGGCGACAGCGACCAGGTTATGCCTTTGGTAGAAGAGTTTGAGCCGGATTTGGTGATACTCGATTTCCGTGTGGCAGGTACCAACGGCGGCGAACTTTGCCAGCAAATAAAAGCTCACCCAAAATTCAGCAACGTACCGGTGATCATCTTCTCGGCCTATATTAACCGCGATGCCGAACTGCTGCGCTATGGTTGCGATGCCATCATCAACAAACCCTTCGACCTTACCGAATTGGTAGAAAAAGTAAATAACCTTATTTCTTAAATTTCCGCTCCGGCATAATTTACAGGCAGTATTATAGTTTATACTTTACCATGTTTAAACTGCCCGTTTTAGCCGTTCTTCTCGCATTTCTGTTTAGCTGCAATACTGCTTCGGCACAAAGCAATTACACCGTTACCGACTTTTTTGTACCCAACGGCACGTTGCAATTGCAGGTGCGCAAGGTGGTAGAAACTACTTACTCATCGCGCCGCAAACTGCCCTTGCTGCTCATTCATGGCGGCATTGGTGCAACCACCGCCTTCGATCTGGATGTGGAAGATGCCTCCTTCGCTAAAGCCCTGGCTTTGGGTGGCTTCACTGTTTACGTGATGAACATACGCGGCTGGGAACGCTCTACCGCCCCCGCATACGACCTTGCCGACACTTCGCTTGTAGCAGGCAGTTGCCAGGAAGCCGCAGCCGATATTGACGCGGTTGTCAATTACGTTTTGCAGGGCAATCCCAGCGGGAAGATCAACCTGTTTGGATGGGCCGCAGGCGGGCACTGGGCAGCCTATTACACCAGCCAGCACAACAACCGCGTGGCTAACCTTGTGGTACTAAATAGCCTTTACGGTGTAAAAGCACCCTGGTATTTTAGCGATGCCTTCGCCGATACCACCGACCCAACAAAATTCAGTAGCAGCATTGCCCCCTACCGACAGTCTACAGAGCAAGCCGTTGCCGAAACCTGGAAAGCCAACACCCCTCCTGCAGATTCTGCCAGCGTTGCCGCCGATTCGGCCATGGTAACCGCATTCGCCAAAAGCGCCGTAAGCTTTAACGAGGAACATTTGCTGAAGACACCCGGCGGTTTCCGTAAGGAGAGTTTTTATATGGCCAACGGGCGCAAGTACTGGGATGCCAAGGATATTACTGTACCTACGCTCATCATCCGTGGCGATAAAGACCAATGGTCGCGGTCGGTAGATGCCGATACCTTTTTTAATGAACTAATAGCCGCGCCAAACAAAAAGAAGGTTACTATAGCCAATGGCGGGCATTTTGTGTTTTTAGATATTAATGGCAACGGCAGGCGAAAGCTGCTGATCGCCATTAATAACTTTGTGAAAAAGGGGTTGTAATAACACACAGCCAGCTAATTGCATCATTCTGTATAATTCTAATAATTCCCCCAAATTCGAGTTCAAAAAAAGAATACTCTCCTTCCGTCCGAATTTACCATTTGTTAAGTAGATGCCGTTTTTGCCTGCGGAAATTTGCATCAACAAATACAAAAACAAATGGAACATCAATTAAAAGGCAAAAAAGTAATATTATTTGGTGCCAGCAGCGGCATTGGTTTAGCAACAGCAAAAGCCGCAGCAGCAGAGGGTGCACATGTGGTGATCGTATCGAGCAACCGTGAACGTATCGATAAAGCTCTTACCCAATTACCCCAAGGCAGCGAAGGGCACGCGTTAGACCTGAGCAAAGAAGAAAATATTAAAACATTTTTTAAAGGAATAGGCGCATTCGACCACCTGGTGTATACTGCAGGGGAAAATTTGAGCCTGAATACCATCGGCAAAACAAATATCGACGATGCGCGGTCGTTCTTTAGCGTACGCTTTTGGGCAGCTTTTGCGGCGGTGAAATATGGTTCGCCGCTTATCAACGCCGGTGGTTCGATATGCCTCATCAGCGGCACTGCAAGCCTGCGGCCGGGCAGCGGCTGGGGCGTAGCATCGGCCATTTGTGCGGCCATGGAAGGTTTTGTACGTGCCATGGCGGTAGAACTGGCTCCCATCCGTGTTAATGCGGTAGTACCGGGCGTTATTAAAACGCCGATGTGGGATAGCATGCCCGCCGAACAGCGCGAGGGCCTATACAGATCGGCAGAAGAAGGGCTACTGCTTAAACGCGTTGGCGAACCTGAAGACGTTGCCGAAGCCTTTATTTACCTGATGAAGCAACGCTTTGGCACCGGGCAATGCGTAGTTGTTGATGGTGGCACTGTGTTGGTGTAGAACACGAAACAATATACTGAAACGCTTATTTGATAAACGTTTCAGTATATTAGCTATATGAAGAAGGCTGTGGTTTTAGAAGCACTCGATTCGTTAGATGACGAATTTGAAGCGGAAGAATTTATTGAACGCATTTTCTTTATCGAAAAAATAGAAAAAGGGTTATTGGATGCAAAAGAAGGAAGAGTGATCAGCTACGAGGAGGCCAAGCGTAGATTTGCTGACAGATAAGATGGCAACCTTCTAACATTCAAACCTTATAACCTTCCAACTATTTCCGTAAATTTGCATTTCATTAATACCATCCCTGCAAATGAATGCTGATGCTGTAAAAATGCTGCAAGGCCGTTACTGTAATTCGTTGACCGAGTACTCCCGTTTTGTTACCCGCGAGGTATTTATTGGCGATGTACCCATGGGCGGCAACAACCCCATCCGCATACAAAGCATGACCACTACCGATACCATGGATACCCTTGGTACAGTAGAGCAAACCATCCGCATGGTGGATGCAGGCTGCGAATACGTGCGCATTACCGCGCCCAGCATTAAAGAGGCCAATAACCTTGCCGAAATAAAAAAGCAACTGCGCCAGCGCGGCTACACCGTACCACTGGTAGCCGATATACACTTTACCCCCAACGCTGCCGAAGTAGCTGCGCGCATAGTAGAGAAGGTGCGCGTAAACCCTGGTAACTACGCCGATAAAAAGAAATTCGACCAGATAGACTATACCGACGCCGAATACAAAGGCGAACTGGAGCGCATTTTCCAAAAATTTACGCCGCTGGTAAATATTTGTAAAGAGTATGGCACCGCCATGCGTATTGGTACCAACCATGGTTCGCTGAGCGACCGCATTATGAGCCGCTATGGCGATACCCCAATGGGCATGGTGGAGAGCGCTATGGAGTTCATTCGCATGTGCGAAACTTTGGGCTACTATAACCTGGTAGTATCTATGAAAAGCAGCAACCCGCAGGTAATGGTGCAAGCCTACCGCCTTCTGGTACAAACTATGGTTGCCGAGGGCATGAATTACCCGCTGCACCTTGGCGTAACCGAAGCTGGTGACGGCGAAGACGGCCGCATAAAATCTGCCGTAGGTATTGGTACTTTGCTGGAAGACGGACTGGGCGATACCGTACGCGTATCCCTAACCGAAGAGCCCGAAGCCGAAGCACCTGTGGCCATTGCGCTGGTGAACCGGTACTCCAGTAGGCAGTTGGCGGTTAGCAGTTCGCGGTTCGCAGTGGGCAGTTTGCAGCAAGATGTGGCTCCTAAGAACCATTCACCACTCACTGCTCACCACTCACTCCACAATCCCTACGAATACAAAAAACGCGAAACCTACGAAGCAAACGCTTTTATTGGCGGGCATATGGTGCCAAGGGTGGTGGTTGACCTATCGAAAGAGAACCTGAAAGACCCTTCGGTACTGAATGCGGCGGGATACCTTTATTCGCCCATTTTGGATAAATACAATATGGCCGAGCAATCGGTAGATTTTGTTTATCTGGGCGATAGCCTGCCATCTATCAACATGCCGGGCAACTTAAAACAGCTTTACAATTACGCCACCTGGCAAAAGCTTGCCGATAAAACGCTATGCCATCCGCTATTTACCCTGGCGGAATATATCGATGCCAATGCCGACCGCTCATCGGCACTAAACTTAGTTAGCCTAACAAATGCCGACCTCGATTCGGATGCCTTTGGCTTACTACCGATGGATAAAAGCCTGGTTTTTGTACTGGAAACCACCGAACTACACGGCATGGCCGACCAGCGCACTTTCTTCCTGAAACTGCAGGAATTTGGTTTGGATGTACCGGTTATTGTTAAAAGGAGTTACTCGTTTGAGTCGGAAAGTCCTAAGTCTGGAAGTCCGGAAGACGGAGTTGGTCTCACATCTCATATCTCAAATCTCACATCTAACTTGCAACTATATGCAGCAACCGACCTTGGTGCTTTGCTGGTAGATGGTTTTGGCGATGGTATTTGGATAGATGCTCCGCAACTGCCAACTAACATTATTACTTCAACTGCATTCGGTATTTTGCAGGCCACCCGTTCGCGCATATCTAAAACAGAATACATCAGCTGCCCAAGCTGCGGCCGCACGTTGTTCGACCTGATGGTTACCACCCAAATGATACGCAGCCGCACCAGCCACCTCAAAGGCCTTAAAATAGGCATTATGGGTTGCATTGTGAACGGCCCCGGCGAAATGGCCGATGCCGATTATGGTTACGTAGGCTCTGGCACCGATAAGGTTACTCTTTACCGCGGCCAGCAAGCCGTGAAAAAGAATATCAACTCCACCAATGCGCTTGATGAATTGATAGGCATTATTAAAGGTGATGGTAATTGGATAGAACCGGTGGAGGGGTAAGCCACTACAACCTGTCATTCCGAGGGAAGCGAAGCGACGAGGAATCCTGTTAGATAAAGGAACGCTAATGTATAGCCGACTTGCATAGTGGCTTTGCATATTGAACAAGATTTCTCACCCTCTCACGCGCATTCCCTGCGCTTCAGGGTTCGAAATGACATCGCTTATTGGGGATGTTTTAAACAAACAAGGGCAAGCCTCGCGCCCGCCCTTGTACTTAACAAAATTAAAAAAACACTCTTTATTGCTTCACATTCAAAGCGGCGGTTACCAACCGTGCGCTATCAATGTTTGCGGCGTAGTCTCTGCGTTCGTGCAGTTTGTTGCATAGTTCGGTAAGGGCTTCCTGGTTCTTCTTTTTGCGGACGTCCAGTTTGCCGTAAATAGCTACCTCATATATCAGCTTGGCATCATCGTTATAAAAACGGATGGTTTGTGTGCTGCGGTTCTCGGTATTGCTTTCGGCAACCCAAAAGCCATGGTTTACCGGTTTGTTGTTTTGTGCTAATGCGCCTACACTGGTTGCTGCAACTAATAAGGCTGTTATGATAAAATTTTTCATGGTTGTTATTTTTAAATGATGATGCTAAAGTATAGCCTATACAATTCACTAAAAATCAAAGGCGATTTATAGCTATTGTTAGCATGCAGGCAGTAACATAAGGCGTATAAAGTACGTCTATACACCAAAACGGCACATTCGCAGGCATATTTATGCAGTTGGTGTGCGAAACGATGTTGTTCGTCGATAATGGTTGTAGCCCATGCAACATTTGTTACCAATAGGCTACTTTTGTTAAATGTATATGGCGGTAAGGCTTCCTTTTCAAGATGTTAAGTTACCCAGGGTGGTGCAGCATATCCTGTTCTGGTTCGGCGTATCCATTGTGGTAACCAGCCTGTATGCCGTGCAAATCAACTGGTTCCTGTCGTTTCGCAACAACCTTTTCTATATGCCGGTACAAATAGCCTATTATTATGCTATTGCATACTGGCTGGTTCCACGGTACTTATTTGCAGGCAGATACTTCACATTCATTTTGCTTTTTGTACCACTGGCATTTATTTCGGCATTTATCAGCCGGGCTATAGGGCTGCATTTTGTGATAAGGTACCTGATAGAAAACGGTTACGCCGACGACCCGGGTTATATTCGCGACAATACCCGCCCCTTCCTTACGATGCTGTTCGATTTCCCGCTGTTCATCAATGCGCTAAAGGGTACCAACCTCACCATCGGCTTTGTGCTTTCCATTAAACTTTTTAAAGTATGGCAAGAACGCAAGCAATGGGCGCTGGAGGCGGAGTTGAACGCTTTGAAGGCTCAAGTGCACCCACATTTTTTGTTTAATACATTGAACAACCTGTATGCGCTCAGCCTCAACAACTCACCCAAATCGCCGCAGGTAATATTGGGGCTATCGGGCTTGTTGCGTTACATGCTTTACGAATGCAATACTGCCCACGTCCCGCTGGAAAAAGAGGTATTTATGATGCAGCAATATGTAAAGCTGGAACAACTGCGATACGAAGAACGCATCGACCTATCGTTCAATATCTCCGGCAACCTCAAAAACAAATTCATCGCCCCCTTGCTGCTGCTACCCTTTATCGAGAATGCCTTTAAACATGGTGCCGGCGAAACTATGGGGCAGGTATGGGTGACTATTGATATTACGGTAAAAGGCGAAAGCCTGAAACTGAAGGTAGCCAACAGCAACCCGATAAAACAAGCCCAGAGCGAGGTAGCCGAAGCGCATGGATTAGGTTTGCAGAACGTAGTGAAAAGGCTGGAATTACTGTACCCCGGTATATCTAACCTGAAAATAATGGACGAGGAAGATACCTACTTGATAGTGCTCGACCTCGACCTGAAAGTGATACCGCTTGCACAACCGCACCCTCAACCCGAAACACAATTGGCCACAGCATGAAAACGCGCGTTTTGATAGTTGACGATGAGCCCTACGCCATTGAGGTGATAGAGAAATACCTGGCGGTGTTTACGCAGATGGAGGTAGTGGCCAAATGTACGGATGCCATACAGGCTTTCCAGTTGCTGCAGCAAAAAACTATCGACCTGATGTTTCTGGATATAAAAATGCCCGGCATAAATGGCACCGACCTGTTGCGCAGCCTGAAAAATCCGCCCAAGGTAATATTCACGACGGCCTACAGCGAATACGCTTTAGAGGGTTTTGAACTAAATGCGGTAGACTACCTGATGAAACCCATCCCGTTCGACAGGTTTTTGCGCGCCATTGATAAAGTCCACCAGCAAACCGACACCCGCAGCAAACCTGTAGTGGCCTACGAAACCCCGGTGAGCGACCGCGAAGCATTCATTTACCTGAAGGTTGACCGTAAAACCATCAAAGTAAACATCAGCGATATTTTATGGATAGAGAGCCTGCGCGATTACGTAAAAGTGGTAACCCGCGACCAGGTATACATCACCAAACAAAAAATAAGCCTGCTGGAAGAGATGCTGCCCGAAAGCAAATTCGTGCGCATCCACCGCTCGTTCATGGTAGCCATAGCTAAAATAGATTCTTTTTATTCTTACAGTATCGATATTAACGGGCACGAACTCCCCATCGGCAGGAACTACAAGCAGGATGTACAAAGGAAATTGAAACAGGCGGTTTAGGTTTAGCTTCAGTTAACCACAGAGTACACAGAGTTTTACGCAGAGGGGCACAGAGCCTGGCATGCGATAAAGTAACTCACGCAAAGACGCTAAGCCGCAAAGAAAAAACTCTTAACCCGTTTGCAAAGCTCTCTGTGAACCTCCGCGCAACCTCTGCGGCCTCTGTGGTTAAATGGAGTTTATCACCTCACCATCGAGAACATCGCCATATCCTCATTCACTCCCGTTTGTTCAAAACCTGCTTTCTTCAGCATTTTCATGGATGAGTAATTATCAACGGCAGTTTCTGCAGATACACGCGTAACATCGGGGCTGGTAAAGGCCCAGTTGGTTATAGCGCGCAAGGCTTCGGTGCCATAGCCTTTGCCCTGCTGGGTTTGGCAAATGCAGTAGCCGGTAACTACTTCCCCTTCCTCGTTAGGCTGGCCGGCAAAGCCGATACCGCCCACGCTGGCGTTGGTTTGTTTGTTCACGATCTCCCAGTTGGTGTACCACTCGTATTTGTAGGGGTACAACAGGCTATTAGGCAACCAAAAGTTATCCAGCGCGTCGTTCAGTTCATCGAGGTAAAATTGGTCCATTACCATGTTGGATGGCATGAAGCCCATTGCCTGCTCCATTTTGTCGCGGCTTTCGCGGAGCAGCAAAAGCTCGGTATATTTTAACGGTATCAGTTTCAACCGTTCCGATTCGATATAAAACATGCTCAAATTTTAGTTTATATTATCAGGACATCGCCGATAAAGAATGTGTGACAGTTCGATTTGAAAATTTGGCAATTTGAAGATCTGAAAATGCATGATGCTATTGTCAAATCACCTCATCTTCAAATTCACAATTACTTATACAGCTTAAACATCGGCCTGCCATCGCGCTCGCCCTGCTGTACGAAGCCGACTTTGTGTAAAATGCGTATCGATGGCATGTTATCCGCATCTGTATCTGCCCAAATTACTTTTACAGCAGGGTTTTCAAAGCCCCATTGGCAGAGGCGTTTTAGGGCTTCAGTACCATAGCCTTTGCCTTGTTGGTTGCGGTCGAGCGAGTAGCCCGTAATGGATTCGCCGTTTTCGTCGGGGTGCCCCAAGCCGAAGCTACCTATGCTGGTGTTAGTGTCTTTAAGTACCACTTCCCACAGGCTGTACCATATCCAGTTATTCGGATGTTCAAGCGTTTTGGGGATGCACCAGTTTTCTATGGCATCGCCCAATTCATCTTGCCAAATTTGGTCGATAAGCATGTTTGATGGGGTAAGCCCCATGGATAATTCCATTTTGTGGCGGCTTTGGTGCAGTAGCTTTAATTGGTTATGTGTTAAGGGTATTAATTTTAAGCGTTCGCTTTCTATGTAGAACATGGTTTTTGGGTGTTGTGAGTTGATGAAAAATTCATGCCTTACATAGCGATGGGTTTGAAACCCATCGCTATGTGGAAATTCAAAAACTCTGATTTTCAATTATATAACAAAAGAATATCTGCCCACCTGTTGGTGGTTTAATGTCAGCCTTTGGGAGGCCGGGCGTTATACAATTCCAGGCAGTAATAGCCTGTTTAATGCGTTAAGTAACAGCGGCGGTAATTTTAATTGAACAAATATAATAATTTGTGAATTTGGCGACTTGGAAATTTGAAAATGAGGCAAGTACCTAATTCTTCACGCAATTTAAAATCAGCGCATCTTCAAATCGAAAATCGTAATTTTAGGGCATGACGGCCGAACTCATCCTGCATATCATCGCCACCAATTGCTTTTTCCTGATGGCATTTGTGGCGCTGTTCAACCCGCACAAGGTGAATATTCCTGCCAATCGCTGGCTCGGCGTATTTTTTGCATCGGTGGGTTGCATGCTGTGTAATGTGGTTTTGTATGAAGCCCGGCTCGAGTTTAGCTACCCGCGTGTTATCGGTTTTAACGAGCTTTCGCGCTTTGCCATTGCGCCGGCGCTTTATTTGGCCATTGTGCAGTTCACTACACCCGGGCAAAAATTCAAAGGTACCGACTACCTCCACTTCATCCCCTTCACGCTTTTCTTTTTATACATGGTGCCGGTGTTGTATTTTCCCGGGTATCAGCTCATCGGCGGGCATTTTAAACTATCGCCGGGAGCGAACTTTGTTTTGGCCATGACAGTGCGCTGGGGCATTAATATCCAATTGCTGGTTTATTGGGTATTGTCCTTCGTTCGCCTCAGGCAGCATCAAAAGCATATTCAGTTTGTAGCGTCCGATACTGTTCCCGTAAATCTTAACTGGCTAAAATACCTGTTGCTGAGTATCGGCGGGATGCTGGCACTGTTCTTTGCTTCCATTTTCTTTGGTGTGCAATTATCCGCGGATGCTATTGCCGCAGGTTACCTGTTGGGCAGCCTCGTGATATTTTATTATTCGTTGGCGCAGAAAGAGGTTTTCCCTTTCGAAATTGCCCAACTGGAGGCCATTACCGAGGTAATAACCGAAGCTGACGAAAAAGCCAAATCTACCAAACCCCGCCTTGCCGACGAGCACGCCCTACAAATGCAGTATAAACTGGAGGGGTTGATGGCATCCGAAAAACTCTACCTGGATAACGAACTCAGCCTGCCCCAACTGGCGGAAGCCGCCGATATGTCGGTACATGATCTTTCGTATTTGCTGAACGACGTTATCGGCCAAAACTTCTTCCGCTTTGTAAACGGCTACCGGGTAGAGGAAGCCAAACAATTAATGCTGTCTGATAAGCACCGCCACCTCAACATCCTCGGTATTGCCTACAGTGCCGGCTTTAGTTCTAAAACCACCTTCAATACCGTTTTTAAAACGCAGGTAGGTATGGCACCGGGGGAGTTTATGAAACAAAATAAAGGCATCAACCCTTCCCTGCAATCTTAACGTAGAGACGCAATACCTTGCGTCTCCGATCTACAATTTCGGATTTGCTTTATGGATCTGCATACGGGAGACGCAAAGTATTGCGTCTCTACATCGGGAATGTGTCCCGTTGGATAATCCCGAACGACGCGCGCCCGTCCAAAACCTAACATTGTGCCATAAACTAACCACAATGTATTATGGAACGTAAACCTTTTTCACCCCTTGCCCTTGCGGCTTTTATTGCTGCCTTTTTAGGCTTTATTGTTTTTACCCGCGCCATCCGTGTTGCTGTTGGCGAAAATATTGCGCCGCCGCTGCTATACGGTATCACCGGCGGCTACATGCTCACCGTTTGGTGTTTAATATTTGTTTGGAAAAGCAAAGCCGCCAAAGGCACTATCGATGTTACCAATTACACTGCCTTTTGGCAGAACGCCGTGCGCTATACGCTGGCTATGGATATGGTAGTATTCGGCGGGCAAAAGTTTTGTCACCTGCAATTTTATGTTCCGCTAGGCATGCTGGACGATCCTTTTACCGCCATCCCCAACGAAATGCTGATGTGGGCCTTTATGGGGCGCTACCACTCTATGGTTGATATTATCGCATGCATTGAAATACTTGGCGGCGTACTGCTGCTGTTCCGCAAAACTCGCTTGGTGGGCGCTTTTGTGCTGCTGCCTATGCTGCTGAATATTATGCTGCTGGATATGTATTACCTCAATTTGCTAGTGCAGGCATATGTAGTTGTTGAGGTACTTGTGGTGATATACCTCATCTTGCTGGAATACCGCCGATTGGTGGCTTTCTTCCTTGTTGATAAAGGCAGCTCGCCTCTCTACAATTTCCGCAGCAAAGTGCTAAGCTACGCAGTAAAAGCATCGGTCATCCTTATCCCGGCACTTGCGCTGGCTATGCACGAATATCCAACCAATTATACCGACATAACCGGCAGATACGATGTAAAACGCACGCTGGTAAACAACGTTGACCAGGCCAATGCCGCCTGCCACGACACGGTGCTCACCCATATCTTCATCGACCGCTACGACCTTGTTTTAGGCTACCCCGACTACCGCAACAAAGTTATCGGCAGGTACAAATACAACCCGCAAACCAAACAGGTAAGCGTAAAATTCCAATTCCCCGAAACGATGAAAGACACGCTTACCGCCACTATAGAACCCGGTACCGGCGAAATGAAAACGCTGGTGGGTAAATTGGGTGGAAAGAATTTGAAGATAGAGATGGAAAGGGTTGCTGTGAATAATTGACCGTAGAGACGCAATACTTTGCGTCTCCCGTATGCAATGCCACAATGCAAATCTCCCACGCATTGTGGACTGTCCTCCCGGAGACGCAAAGTATTGCGTCTCTACATTTATTCTTCATCTGCACATCCGCATATCTGCACACCCGCACATTCTCCCTCCCCTGCCATCCTGTCACCGAAAAGTCACCCATTCTGACGCTTTGAGTGGTTTCTGCCAATTACCGACATCTTTTTCTGCCAAATACATATTGGCACAGGCATTGTTAATTAGGCTTGGTAAGCAATACTTAATAACAAAAAATCAATCAATAATATGTCAAAAATAATTGGAATCGACTTAGGAACAACTAACTCCTGCGTTGCTGTAATGGAGGGTAACGAGCCCGTAGTTATAGCTAACAGCGAGGGTAAACGTACTACGCCGTCGGTAGTAGCTTTTGTGAACGATGGCGAACGTAAAGTTGGCGATCCTGCAAAACGTCAGGCTATCACCAACCCAACTAAAACTATTTACTCTATCAAACGCTTCATGGGTAACCAATACAACGAGGTTACTAAAGAAGCCGAGCGCGTGCCTTACAATGTGGTTAAAGGTGACAACAACACCCCACGTGTAGAAATTGGCGACCGCAAATATACTCCGCAAGAAATTTCGGCTATGATCCTTCAGAAAATGAAGAAAACTGCTGAAGATTTCTTGGGTACTGAAGTAACAGAGGCGGTTATTACCGTTCCTGCTTACTTTAACGATGCTCAGCGCCAGGCTACTAAAGAAGCCGGTGAAATTGCTGGCCTTAAAGTTCGCCGTATCATTAACGAGCCTACTGCTGCTGCCCTTGCCTACGGTTTGGATAAAGCACACCGCGATATGAAGATCGTTGTGTTCGACTGCGGTGGTGGTACGCATGACGTATCTGTATTGGAACTTGGCGATGGCGTATTCGAAGTAAAATCTACCGATGGTGATACTCACCTTGGTGGTGACGACTTTGACCAGGTAATTATCGACTGGATGGCAGACGAATTTAAAAGCGACGAAGGTGTTGACCTGCGTAAAGACCCAATGGCTCTGCAACGCTTGAAAGAATCGGCTGAGAAAGCAAAGATCGAATTATCGAGCTCTACGCAAACCGAAATTAACCTGCCATACATTACTGCCGGTGCCGAAGGCCCTAAGCACTTGGTTAAAACTTTAACCCGTGCTAAATTTGAGCAGTTGGCCGATAGCCTGATCAAACGTACTATCGACCCTTGCCAAAAAGCATTGAAAAATGCAGGCTACAGCACTTCAGATATCGACGAGATCATCCTGGTGGGTGGTTCTACCCGTATCCCTGCTATACAGGAAGCCGTTCAGAAATTCTTCGGTAAATCGCCTTCAAAAGGTGTTAACCCTGACGAAGTTGTGGCTATCGGTGCTGCTATACAAGGTGGTGTATTAACCGGTGAGGTTAAAGATGTGTTGCTATTAGACGTTACCCCACTATCATTGGGTATCGAAACCATGGGCGGTGTAATGACCAAACTGATCGAGTCGAACACAACTATCCCAACCAAAAAATCAGAAACTTTCTCAACTGCCAGCGATAACCAGCCATCGGTAGAGATCCACATATTACAGGGCGAGCGCCCAATGGCTTCGGGCAACCGCACCATCGGCCGTTTCCACCTGGATGGCATCCCACCAGCACCTCGCGGCGTGCCACAGGTAGAGGTAACTTTTGATATCGATGCCAACGGTATATTGCATGTATCTGCAAAAGATAAAGCTACCGGCAAAGAACAAAAGATTCGTATCGAAGCTTCTTCGGGCTTAACTGATGCCGAGATCAAAAAGATGAAGGACGAAGCTGAAGCAAACGCTGATGCCGACAAAAAAGCAAAAGAAGAAGTTGAAAAACTGAACGGTGCTGATGCCCTTATCTTCTCTACCGAGAAACAGTTGAAAGAATACGGCGACAAGATACCTGCTGATAAAAAAGGCGCTATCGAGTCGGGCTTAGAAAAACTGAAATCGGCTTATTCAGCAAAAGACCTTGCAGCTATTGAAACTGCACAGGAAGAATTGAACGCTGCATGGACAGCTGCATCTGAAGATATGTACAAAGCATCTGCCGATGGTGGCCAACAACCACAGGGCGATGCCGGCCAGCAGCCACAAGGCGACGGTGCCGACAACGTAACTGATGTTGATTTTGAAGAAGTGAAGTAATTCACCTCGGATAAATATCCAAATAAAAACCGCGGTTGAGCGATCAGCCGGGGTTTTGTTTTTTCAGCTAATTATAGCGATGGGTTTCAAACCTCGAGTGTCCGGAGCTTTTATCAAACGCCTGCCGCTTGGCTAATTTTACTCACCCCGGGTACGCTATCGCTGCCCGACCCTCTCTCCGCAAGCGGAAAGAGGGTGAGCTTCAACATAATTCCTCGCCCTCTTTACGAAGTAGAGAGGGCCGACGCCCGCGAATTGCGGGCCGTCGGGGTGAGTCAACTCACCGATCAGACAATCTCACAAAGCCCCGAACACCCTTCGTTTCAAACCCATCGCTATAATTAGCCGCTCGCGCACGCGTGCCGCGTGTGATTAACGATAATACCATTACCGCTTGCATAACTGAGCACACGCGGCATGCGTGCGCAAGCAACTGCCGGCAATTAAGCTATTTGCTTTACTACCGCAATAATATCCTCCTCGCCAAACTCGCTTTGCGCTGCCTGGTAAGTACTTAAAGCAGCCCTGCCCAATGGCGATGATAAACCTATATCTGTAGCCAGCTTCAAATCCTTTACAATATTATTGAGCGAAAAGGCCGGTTTGTAATTATCGGCTAAGATAGCGTCGCCTTTAATTTTCATGAAGGGGTTTGCCAGGGCACCGTTGTTCAACAGATCGAGCAGTATTTCGGGCGCTATGCCATTCTTTTGTGCCAATACTACAGCCTCGGCCAAGCCTTGCGCATGTATGGCTAACAACGAATTAATGGCCAGTTTAGCCACATTGCCTGCACCGGTTTCTCCTACATTAATAGCCATTTTACCCAATTTACCTAATATCGGTTCTGCATTTTCGAAGGCAGTTTTATCGCCGCCTACCATAATCACCAATTGTGCAGTTTCGGCTTGTTTTACACTGCCCGATACCGGCGCATCTAAATAATGGTTGCCCTGCGCTGTGCAGGCCTCTGCAATTGCCTTGCTAATAGCGGGCGATACGGTGCTCATGTTGATGATGGTTTTGCCCGATACCCCTGCCGCCAGCAGGCCCTGTTCGCCATGGAAAATATCGTTAATGGCTTGATCATCGGTCACCATAATGATGGCTACATCCGTTTGAGTGACGAGTTGGGCAGGCGTGGCCGCGGTTTGGGCACCCTGTTCTTTCAGTGCGGCCTCTTTATCCTTACTGCGGTTGTACACGGTTACCGGGTAACCCGCTTTTATCAGTTGCTGCGACATGGGTGCGCCCATTAGTCCCAGCCCTATCCAACCTATTTTTGTTGTGTTCATATATTTAGTGATAGATGTGTTTGTTAAACAAATATGCGGCCTAAAAGTAAGCCCGTGTTTATCATTTGGTAATTAATACATTCACCTGATGTTTTTGCGGATACGGCTGAGCGATTGCGGCGTAATGCCTAAATACGAAGCGATATCCGTAAGCGATACGCGCTGCGCGATATAGCTTTGCTGCTCCATAAACAATTTATAACGCTCTGCCGAATCGAGCCCGCGGTAGGCATTGCGCGTACTTATTTTGGCAAGCAGCGTATTTTGCGATGCCTGGGTTATCATTTCCTTTAAATACGGAAATGCAAGGTACAACTCCTCCAAACGGTGCTTGCCAATTACAACAACTTGCACATCGCATGCCGCTTGTATGCTTTCGTGAGCAATAATGCCTTCGTTAAAGCTTTTCAGGATGGTGCATAATTGGCCTGCTTTTAAAAAGAAATACGTGATCTGGTTCCCTTTCTCGTTAGCGGCCATAATACGCAGCACGCCATCTACTATAAAAAACATGTGGTGGCACACTCCCCCTGCCTTAAAAAGGTACTCGCCCTCGCTGAAATACTTTACTTCGAAGGCTGCATTTATTTGCTGCATATCCTCTGTCGGCAATGGTTTTAGTTGCTGCAAAAACAATGGCAAAGAGTTTTCCATGCCACAAATATCTGTTTAAAGGCTGATATTATTATGTACATTAGCTACGGGAAAACCCCTTGCCCGATATGAACAAAGCACTCTATTTTTTTATACTCGCGGCCCTGCTAACAGCATGCAAAAGCAAACCTGCGCAGCAGCAACCTGCTAAGGCTGCTGTACCCGCTAAACAAACGTCGCTGTTAAAAAAACTTGTACACATATACGAGGGCGTTTGGGTAAAAACCGATTATTTCGAAAAAGTACGCGAAACCAAGTCGGTATTGGCAGCGGTAGATAAGGTGGTTGGCGTAAGCGGGTTGGTGATCGATAGTAACCTTTTGTTGGCAGATACGCTGCGTGTAGAAGTTGGCTGGGATAACCAAAACCCGGGGGCTATGGTGTTAAGAGATAAGCCCGGCAAAAACCCGAACAGCTTGCTGTTTGATGATGCCGAATTGGGTTACGAAATTACCGGCGGCGATACCGCACTGATATTGTACCAGATTTATAACCAACAATTATTTAAAACCCGCTATAACCGCATACTCCCCGTTAACCCCGACGGTAACCTGAGCAATGCCTTGGACTATGCCATAAATAAAACACTGATGGCCGGCAAATACCAACTTTTAGCAGGCGGAAAAACAACTCTTGTAACTTTTACCGCCGATGGCACGGTAAGTGGGCTGCCGGGGCACGGGAAATACTTTATAGAGAAAGAATTGAAACCCGGCCCTTTCAAAAACCTCGATCTGATCACCTTTGACGAATACAGCAACAAAAAGGCGGTTTATACTTATGTGTTTAAAGGAGATGAGCTTTTACTGTACGATGCAAAACCCGATGCAAAAAACAAAGTGATGGTGATGGGGCAATTGAAATACACACTAAAGCACATCAATTGATTCGCTCGAAACATTCTCTTCAAAAAACTTGCGTACCAGCAGGGTTATAAAACGTTTTAAATAGATTTCGTTAAAAAACACATTGCTCCAGTTATCAAACCGTTGCGCCTGTATACCTAAATAGAACAAATACATGCTCAAGCCCAAAACAGGTAACATGCGTTTTTCTTCGGCACTAATAGGCATTATAGATTCGTAGCCGGCCAGGAAACTCTCTTTTTTTAGCTCTCGTTCGGCTACGTCTTTCTCGGTGCTGTGCAGCTGCAAAATATAATACGCAATATCATAGGCCAGCCAACCGTTGCCGCAAAAATCAAAATCGAAAATAGTTACCGCACCCTTGGGCGTGATATTCATATTATCGAACCAGATATCCATATGCACCGCGCCTTTACGCATCTGTGCATCATCTGCCCCTGCTATTGCATTCAGCAGGTATTTTTGAGCAGACAGCATCCATTGCATTTCTTCGCTTTCGGCAGGCAGGAATTTGCCGAAAAGCTTAACAGGTTCCTGCAGAATAACTTCCGGCGTGTAGGTTACACGCTGCAAATTCAGATCCTGTGTTAAGTGGTGTATCTGCGCCATCGTTTCACCAACCTTGTAATGCAACTCAGGCGAAAAGTTCAAGGCCTTATCACCTTCGGCAAAAGAGAACAGCACCGCGTAACGCAGGCCTTCGGGAGCCAATATTTCGTTGATGTAATTATTGCTACTATCCGCAATGGGGCACGACACGGAAACGCCGGCGTCCTTCAATACGTTAAGTAACTTAATTTCCTCGCCAATCTCCTCTTTACTACGCCAGTTAAGGCTGTATAACCTGAACACGAACTTGCCTTTACCGCTCGTGATAAGATAAGTGTGGTTGATACCGGTCTTCAGCAATTGGCAGGTTGCCCCGGCAGGAAGCCCATACGTTTGTTGCACAAAAAAGCCAATATGCTCGGCAGATACGATAGAACTAATAACGGGAAACGGCTGCATACATTAAAAATTGGGGCTGCAAAGAAACGGTTTAGATTTGACAACTTTAATCGCCCGTGTCATTTCGAACGAACCGAGGGGCGGGATAGCGCGGGGCGTGAGAAGAAACCTTTAACGTATTGCATGAATGCTTTGCATTGGCATTGCATTGACGGAATGCCGCGGCGTCGAGGATCTCTCACCCTCCTCTGCCCATTCCCCTCGCTTTATGGCTCGAGATGACATGGATGGTAATCAAATTGCTTACTCTAAGGCTTTTATCGTCTTATCGTAATCCTCTATCAAGCCAGGGGCGCGGTCGTAGGCCCAGCCGTGGTAGGCATCGCGCACCAGTATCAAACTCTCGCGGGCGTTAGCATCTGCAGGGGCACCGGGCTTTAGCAGGATGGCGGCTATTTCGTCTTCCAGTTTATCAATGCGGGCTTGTTGCTCATAAATATTGGTGATCTTCTCTACCAGCGAAAAATCTATACGGGTGGTAATGCCTTTGCTTTGGGCCACCTGCCAGGCCACTTTGCTTAGGTCGCGGTACAAAATGCCTTCGGGGGCAATGTGTTTCAAGTGCAGTTCGCCGTCGTGTATCACCAGGTGCAAAAACTCAGGGTGCGTTAATGCCGAATCGATGTTCTTCAGCACCATGGTTTGGTAAACGTACTGTTCCTGCTCAAAGCGTTTGTTTTTGACCAGCTCTTCTTTGATATTTTGCAGCGTTTCAGCAGTGTCCTTCTTTTCGTGGAAGTAATTCACCACTTCGGTTAAAGCCAGCGCCACCAGCACGCTGAATACGATCATAGCCGATTCGCTGAAGTATTCTTTCCAGCCCTTGGTAGAAAATACTTCCACCGGACCGGGTATCACAATGGGCTGCACAGGTGCATCTTCTTTTGGTTCAGGCGTTTCCATAAGTAATAGTTTTGCCTAAAAATACATTTCAAAACCTGTAAAACAAAACATCCCCTTGCGGGGATGCTGTATAATTTTATTCGTAATGTCCTTTTAATGATAATATGAAAACGATATCGCCTTCAACTTCATATACAAGCCTGTGCTCCTTGTTGATTCTCCTCGACCACGCGCCAGACAAGTCGTATTTTAATTGTTCAGGCTGGCCAATTCCTCTAAAAGGATCTTCAACAATGGCATTGAGTAACTCTTTAATTTTCTTGACTACTTGCAGGTTTCCACTCCTTTTGAAATAGTCCAGATCCTCATCGGCTTGCTTGGTGAATTGTATGGTCACAGGTCGTCTATATTAACTACCCGGGTTTCGCCGGCTTTGACCTGTTCTCTGCTTTTTTGAATTTTCGCAACAAACTCAGGATCATATCCCGATTCCTCTTCTTTAAAAGAGATCTTTAAAGCTTTCATAAACGCCTTCATAGCATTCAATTTTTCTTTATTATCCGGATGTACAATAAGTGTTGTCATAAACAAATTTAAGCATTTACAAATCACTCCGCAAAACACTCTCTTATCAATCACAAGATTTGCCAACTTTTTAAAAGTTGGCAAATCTGATCGTGTTAAAAGTTCCTGCGAACTGCCCACCGGCAACTGCAAACTTTTTTTAAACCGCGTCCGACAAAGAGCTAAACGTAAAGTCCCTGATCTTCATTGGCGGGATGAGGTAGCTACGGTAGCTTTCTACACTGATGCTGCGCTCTTGTTTGCCAAGGGCTTCCAGGTTGTTCAGCATAATTACCGGGCTCTCGTTGAACCTGAAGTTTTTCACCGGGTATTTTATCTTACCATTCTCTATGTAGAACGTACCATCGCGCGTAAGCCCCGTTAACAGCAATGATTGCGGATCTACCATGCGGATATACCACAGGCGCGAAACCAATATACCACGCTCGGTGCTTTTGATCAGGTCTTCTAAAGTGGCATCGCCGCCATCCATAATAATATTGCTTGGGCCGGGTACCGGTGCTACGCCTTTCTTCTGCGCCCAGTAGCGCGAGTACGACAGGTTTTTCACCACGCCCTTATCTATCCACATGGTTTTTTCGCGTGGCAGGCCGTCGCCACCCCAGGTATTGCCGGGTAGGTCGGGGTTAAAGGGGTCCGAATAGATGTTCACTTTCGGGTCCATTAGTTGCTCACCCAGGCGGGTGCCCCCACCCTTTTTGCTTAAAAAGCTGCGGCCTTCTTCGGCACTGCGGGCATCAAAACGGAACATATTCTCCAACATATAGGTAGCCGCAACAGGCTCCAATATCACGGTGTATTTACCCGGCTCAATGGCGCGCGCTCCTTTTGAGGCGTTTGCTTTCACGGTAGCTACGCGCGTTGCCGAAGCCGTGTCCAACTTACTTACATCCGTAAAACCACGGGCGGCATAACCCGAAACTGTACCGGCCTCATCGCGCGTGGTTACCGAGAAAGTAACATCACTGCTTTTGTTATAAGCGAACAAGCCTTTCGAGTTCATTACCGCGTTAAAGCCGGTAGAGTTCTCTAAAAAGCCTGCTGCATTTAGCTTGGCAGCTTTAGTAACCTCCAAACTTTTGCCAACCATTTCTGCACGGCTTTCGGGCGTCATGGCGGCGGTGTTGGCGTTGTAGGTAATAGCTTCTTTAAATGTTGACGGACCGAGCATAGGCATATACTCCGGGTTTTCGGGAGCCAGTTGTGCCAGCTCTTCCGAACGGCGCACCACACGCTCCAGCGAAGCATCATCGAATTCGTTGATGGTTGCCGTACCTGCCTTTTTACCGTAAACAGATGTTACGCCCAAACCCACGCTACTGATATCGCCGGCGGTTGATACCGCGTTTAGCGCATAACGTACGTTGCCTCCTTCGCTGCCGCTAAGGCTCACTTCGCACTCATCGGCTTTTGAATAGCTAAGCACCTTCTTTAATAAAGCCTGTGCCTGTTCTTTTGTATATATCGCCATATTTTACCCGATCTTTCTTTTTGTGTTGATAACATTTACCCCGTTGAACCTTGTTGTGGATGAGCCATGCGATACCGCGCTGCTTTGGCTTGGCTGACCCTTACCATCGTTGAACGAGCCGCCCAAACGATAATCGCTTTCATCGCAAACCTGTGTGCAGCTGTTCCAAAACTCCTGCGTATTGGCCTGGTAGGCCACATCGTTAAGCATACCTACGATCTTGCCGTCCTTTATCTCATAGAATAATTGCCCGCCGAACTGGAAGTTGTAGCGCTGCTGATCGATAGAGAACGAGCCGTTGCCGATGATGTAAATGCCCTTAGCCACGTTTTTGATCATATCATCAACGCTTAGTTTTTCTTTACCCGGCTGTAACGATACGTTAGGCATACGCTGAAACTGTACGTCCTGCCAGCTTTGGGCATAGCAACAGCCCTGCGATTCTTTTAAACCGATAATATGCGCTTGGTCGCGAATGGCCTGGTAATTTACCAGCACACCATTCTTAATGATGTCCCACTTTTTGGTGCCCACGCCTTCGTCGTCGTAACCCACAGCGCCCAGCGAGCCTACCTGTGTTTTATCGCCAACCACGTTCACCTTATCGCTACCGAACTTGAAGTTGCCCGATTTCCATTTGTCCAACGTGAGGAAGCTGGTACCGGCAAAGTTGGCCTCGTAACCCAGTACGCGGTCAAGTTCGGTAGGGTGCCCAACCGATTCGTGGATGGTCAACCAAAGATGGCTTGGATCCAGCACCAGGTCGTACTTGCCCGGTTCAACCGATTTGGCGTTTATTTTTTCGCCCGCCTGTTTGGTGGCGAATTTGATATCTTCCAGCATATCGTAGCGGCTTTTGTACCGCGGGGTAATGCCGGCAACGGTTTCCGATGGTTTTGGCGTAAGGTATTCGTAGCCCATCCCCACCGGCGAGCTTAAAGCACTACGGGTTTCAAATGAGCCTTTTGTAGGGTCTATCTTCGTAACCGTAAACGTTGGGTACAAGCGGTGGATATCCTGGTCGATGTAAGAGCCGTCCGTCGAGGCAAAATACTTCTGCTCGTTCACGGCAAACACCATTGAGTTTACAAAGTTTGCACCGTTGCTCATAGCAATACCGTTGGCATTCAGCAACAGGTCTACCTTTTCTTTGATAGGCACCTCAAAGGCGTTCTTCTCGATAGGCGTTTTCCAGCTTACCTCGCCATAGCCTTTTTGCGGAGCCAATTGTACAGGTGCACTTCCCAGTTTAGCATTGGCTTTAGCCACAGCAACGGCGCGTTTGGCAGCTTTAGCAATGCCATCTTTGGTTACCTCATTTGAGGCTGCAAAGCCCCAGCAGCCATTGGCTATCACGCGAATGCCTACGCCATAGCTTTCGGTATTGGCCACGTTGAGCACGCGGTTCTCGCGGGTTATCACAAATTGGTTGAGGTAACGCCCGATGCGCACATCAGCATACGTTGCACCTGCCGACTTAGCCGCGTTTAGCCCGGCATCGCTCAGCTCCTTTTTAATTTTGGCATCTACAGGGTTGAGGGCCTCCTGCACGTCGATGCTTTTACCGAAGGCCGATAGGTTGGGCAAAGCCATTGCCCCGGCACCCAGCCCCGTTAAGTAAATAAAATCCCGTCTTCTCATATTTTTTTATAATCAGTAAAAAGCTTTTATGATATGCCCGGTCAAGCGTCCACGCTTGACTGAAAAACGTTTTGGAGCGTCCACGCTCCCGTATCAATGTAAGCGTGGACGCTTACAAATCCTATTGTTCAAGCGTAGACGCTTGAACAGGCGAAGGGTGTGTTGGGCACTATGCATTGTGGCTAACACACCCCTCCACCCCTCTCAAGAGGGGAATCGCGCGTACCCCCTGCTCCCATTATCGCTTCTATTCTATATCAGGAAAGTTTCCTCTCCACCCACAAGAACGTACAAGCCGCCAGCAGCAGCATATAAAAATATATCTTCGGTACTTCAATCCGAAGTTTTTGCTGTATCTGTTTCGTTACAATGTTGCCGGGTTTATTTTTGGCGGCGTATTGGCGTGTGGCGGCGAGTTTTTCAGCGGCTTGTACTCCTCCCCATTCCTGCTTATTATATGCGTACCACCATTCGGTTTTACCATTTTGGGCGAATGACTGCCAGCCGTTTTGCGTTGGCCGATAGGTTGCGCTCCATTCGAAGGGAATAGCTTGGTTTTGTTCTGCCGCAACGTACTCCCCGTTTATCTGGACAGGTGCTGGACGGCTTTGTGCAAAAGTTAAGCGGACGGGCTCTTTCGCTATCGCAAGCGAGCCGGTCATTAAAACCTGTTTGCTTGTAGTATCACGCCTCGCGGCAGCGCTTATTAACGCCGACCACAAGGTTGCATAGTCGCGGGTGTTACCATCTAATGCCCAGGTGTAGGTATTATCTAAGGTGGTAAACACTAACTTCCCCGCACCTGATAAGGCAGCGCTGGCTACAATGCGGCTTTGAGGCGCTATAGCTATAGGCTGCGTGCCGTTTTGGTAAACGATATAGGTATTGCCAATATTCA
The DNA here is from genome assembly GCF_002013915.1 of Mucilaginibacter pedocola. Lineage (GTDB taxonomy): Bacteria > Bacteroidota > Bacteroidia > Sphingobacteriales > Sphingobacteriaceae > Mucilaginibacter > Mucilaginibacter pedocola. Next base: position 17,189 of record NZ_MBTF01000015.1, on the reverse strand, counting down.
ACTTTGCGGATGCGGTTTTTTGCCCGTTGATGGAGAGAGAAGCCGGCACCTCTTTTGCCGCCGATACCTGCACCGGGAAACTCTTTTGCAACCAGCTGCTCTTGCCTGCGCTATCGGCACGGACGATGATGCCCAAGCCCTTATTCTCAACTTCCTGTTTCAACGCTCCAGCATCGGTATTATTGAGCGTATTCAGTGTAGACAAATCGCCCATCACCACATCAAATTTACCAAGGATGGATGCCGACAGCCTATCCAACGAAATTTGCGGCATATTAATGAACTCGCTGCTGTTCTTATCTTTACTGATAGCCGAGCGACCTGCTACCGCATACCCGTTTTGCGCCAGCCAGTTCTTCAGAAACTTGCTTTCGAAATTTGGGGCAGATGCCAGCATCAGCACGCGCAGAGGTTTTACGGGTTCTACTTGAGCAGGAATGCTGCCGAGGTTCACAGTATCTCCATCCATAACCGACTGCAGCGTATACACTACTCGCCCTAAAGTCTTTGGCTTTGTAGCTAATTGAAAATCGTATTGCCCATTGGGTTTAATAACTACAGTATCCAAAACCGTATTCAGCCCATTAAGCAATAGTTTTACTTTTTGCGCCGATGAATTATTGTATCTGCCCTGTACCTGTAAAGCCTCACCTGCTTTTATCTCTTGTTTCCAACCGACGTTACTTACACCTGCCGGGATTGGAGATGGATGGAATACCAGCGCAAGACTATCCATTTGCGCTAAGGCTGCCGGGCTTAACCCGTAGCCGTATACTTGCAGCGAGGCGCCTTCTAGGGTATCTGTAAGTTGGCTTACGCCGCTTAATAATGTTGCAGATGGGTATGCCTTTTTCACCTTGGCATCAATGGTAAAAACATGTTGGTTAGGGGCTGCTTTCAGGCTATCGGCATGGAAACCATCTGTAAGCAATATATACTCTTCTGCGTTGCCGACTGCATCCTTTTGGTAGCTTATCGGCAAAGCTATACAGGCAAACATCGCGGCAGCCAAAACTACGGCAGTTGCCCGCAGGGCAAGGCGTTTTTTATTGGCTCGCGCAAACTCCTGCCAAAGCATAAATACGGCCAGCAACAAGCAAAGCCCAATTACGATGTATGCCCAATTTGCCTGCATCATGGTTTGGCTTGTTTAAGGTTTTTAAAATAGCTTCGCGATAGCCCCATATCCGCCGACTGCCCTTGCGCTGACGGCTTTGCCCCCGGTGCCGATATCGTTTTTTGGATAGCAGCTTCAACCGTAGCGATATCTTTAAGATCCGCCGTTTGCGCCGCGAGTATACGCCGCATGGCACCCAAAGCTGCCACATAACTCCCCGGCTGTGCCGATGCGCGGAGGCTAAGCTGCCCGTTGGCGGCTTGTAATATCCGTTTATCCGCTTCGGTCAGTTTGGGGTTTTGTTTTAATTGCTCCAATACATTTATAGCATTCTTTAGCGCCTGATAGGGTTCGGGCGCGGGTTTCATTTCCTGTTTGGCGGTGGGTTGTATCACCTTGTCCAGTTCGCCTGTCAGGCGTTTTTCTAATTTAATGGGGGTTGGGTTGTAAGCTGTTTTTGCCACGTATGAGCGCGACTTCTGTTGCAAGTCCTTTAGCAAGCGTAATGCTTTATAAGCAAATGGCAGCGCATCTTTTGGTTTGTATAAACGCAATTGCAGTTCGGCCTTCCACATTTCGGTGAGAGTGGCTTTTAGCTGTGCCTTTACAGCCGGCTCAAAGAACTGGGCATCTTCGGCTTTGTCGTGGTCGTCGGTGTACTCTTTTAATATTTTGGCAGCATTACTGAAATCGGCAGGATCTACCGGACCATCGTTTCCTTTAGGGCCTTCTACCACCTCATCTTCCTCCCCCAGAAATTTGCCATAGCGCAGGCGTAGCAGCTTTTGGTCGATACCGAGGTCGTTGCTGCGGGCGTTGAATTTTTCTACCGATATACTATCCTTATCTTTCAACAATTGCTCGGCATCAATAATAATCTGCCTTTCGCTGCGGAAAAACTCGGGTTTTACATTGGCGCCGCTCAGCACGCCATCCATACTTAACAGTTCGGCGGTATCCTGTATGGCAACGGTGAACACATCGGTGCGGCTTTGCTGGTTATGGGTATCTTTGGCTTCCACATAAAAATACAACTCGTCGCCTGGTTCCATATTCAGGGCTGGAAGGTTCACCAGCTTTTGCGCATCGTAATGTGGCTGCCCGCTAAATGCCGTGTTGAATGCCAGTTTATACTCTTTGAACTTCACACCCTCGCCCCTGCCTTTTGCAACGGTTGCCATAATGGTAGCAGCGCTGATGCCGTAATCGTCGGTAAGCGAGGCATTGATATTTACCTGCGGCACTTCTCCTGCATCTATGTAGGTATAAGGCTTTGGCGATTTAACATGCACCACGGGCGGAGCATCTTTGATCACCTGCACCTGGTAAGGCTCGGATAGTTTACCATCTATACTCACCTGATAAAAACCCGGTTGGCTAATGGTTTTGGCCGCCTGCCATTGGGTGCCACCGTTAGTGTTTTTTAGTGCGATATGCTCTTTATCATTAAACAGCAGGAAAGCATTTTTGAGTGCCACATTGGTTTTAATAAGCCATTGTGCATTGGCTCCCTCCTCGGCAATAAGGTTGAACCTATCCTGCGTACGTGAAGGTTTGTGCGTGTAGGCAGGTGGGATAATAGTAAGCTCTACGCCATCAATTTGTGGCAGTACTTTCTCCGGCGGGAGAGGTTGTTGTACATCGGACGGGGGAACGGCGGTGAAAGGATGCCCACCTATCTCATGAGCGATATGGCACAAGAATACAAACAACAGTGCTAACTCTGCTACCCAAATCGAATGCCAGAACCCGCGCCTGAAATGCTTATGCTTTACCCTTAATCCTAAAAGCGCCTTCTCTGCCCTACCACAAGCAAGCCGCTGCAGCGTGTTTAGGTGCTTAGAGGGAATGAGGATAATTTCGGCGGCTTCCTCTACCTCGGGATAGGTTCTATTCAGGAATGCCGCTATTTCCTCATTTTTTGCCGACAATGGCTTTTTTATTTTGAATAAGGCGAACAGCGAAATAAAAAACGCAGGTACTGCCCAAATAACAGGCTTAAAAAACAAGAAAAGCCCGCCGAAAACAAATAGCGCAATAGCAACAGAAAACAGCACACAGGAGAGTACCCGGTACGCCACATAACGCCTCCGCAAGCGGCTGATGATATGTATGCCCTGCTCAGCCATTATTGGTTTTAGTTTTATAAGCCAATAGCCGTTCTGCAAAAAATACCACGAACAAAAGTAACCAAGCATAAGGCGACACATCTTTAGACGAAGTTGTGGCTACCGACGACGGTGTGTAGCTGTTCACAGCGCTATTGGGCAACAATTGCTTAGCGCTCAAAGTGCGTTTATCGTATTCCGGCGGCACCTGGTAAGGCTGCCCGCTGAGTAGCTTCAATATCTGTTGCGGGAAGGCATCGCTCCAAACCATATCGCCCCAGGAGGGGTTAAAATGGCTGTAAAAATGATAGACACTTGTTTGCCCTCTTTGCTCCTTTGCCAGCACTGCTCCGCCGAAACCATCCTGCCAAATTACTTCGCCGGCGGGTTGGGCGTTTATTAGTTTGGCCAAACTAAAATTGCCCGGGGTGATCGTAGTGCTTACGTCCGACACTTTACCCGGTTCGTAACGGAACACCTGTGAAGTTTCATCAATTAAACGCCTATCCAAAGGCGCATCCGAAACCCAAAACAGCCACTTTTGCCCTGCGGGGATCTGCGACGGGGCGGTATATTGTTTGATGCTTGCTTTGGGGCCTATAAAGTTTGTTGCTGCCTCTAAAGCGGCTTTTAAATAGCCCACATCTACGGCATATTTATCCGAATAAACAGCGATGGTTAATTCTGTGGTATCAACATCAACCGATGCCTGCCCGCTGTTTTTAAGGCTAACGGCAGGCTGTCCGTTGGCTACATTCAGGGCGATACCGTTATCGCCGTTCGCTTGCACAGCTTGTGTAGTAAAAGAAGTGCCCATTGGGGTGCTATTACCAACCAATGCTTTTATGTCACCGATATTACTCATCCATGCACCGGCTATCCATCGGCTTACCGAATCTGCCGGGGTATAGCTATCCCAACGGAAAAATAAATGAATAAACGGCTTATCTCCTTTAAAATTCCGCGCAAGGTTCGGGGTGATGATATAGGCATTAGTGCCCCGATTTAGTGCCGCGTCCAGTTGTTTGACCAGTTCCCAATAGTTCTTATTGCTTACGGTATCTTGCAACGTAGTATCGGCCAGTAATTTCTGCCAGTCCCTCTTTGCGAAGCCTTTATTAAACTCATGAAACTCGTAACCCGCCTTTATCAATGAATCGACGCGAGGCTTGAACTTCCCGTAACTCTCTCTAAAATTCTCCTTCGGGATAAGCACCCAGCCCTTTGCTTTCTTTTCAGGCGAGAAATAATGCCACAGCGGACCAGCCAAATAAAAGGCAAGTAAACTCAGCAGCAGACAACGCAGTATCAGCAATAAAATATCCAGCAATTTAAAGCTGCGGCTACTGGTTTTACTTGCTTCGGTTATTAGTGCAATGCTCCCCACCTTCAGCGTTTTGCCCGGGCGGATATTCCACAGGTGTATAACTACCGGTATACCGATAGCCGCCAATGCGATGAACCATATGGGGTTACTGAATAGCATGGCTATAGTGAATGGTGAGTTGTGAGCGGTGAATGGTTATCTAACTTCATCAAGCGGCTAATTTTACTCACCCCGGGTTCGCTATCGCTGCCCGACCCTCTCTTCCTGCGGAAAAGAGGGTAAGCTTCAATTTTAAAACCCTCTTTACGAAGTAGAGAGGGTGGCCCAGCGATAGCGTCGGCCGGGTGAGTCAACTCGCCGAGCGGACGAACCACGAAAGAATTTAAAACATAGCGATAGGTTTGAAACCCATCGCTATACTGGCAGCAATTCTTAAATCTTACTCCCCTCATCATAACGCCCCCTTCTTTCTCTGAACCAAATAATCCCTCAACGCCTCATCAAGCGGTTGCGAGGTGCTCAGCATGCGGTACGATATCCGTTTACCTAACAACTCTGACCTAATGCCCGCCAAATGCTGCTGCAGCCTTTGCGTATAAGCTTCTTTGGCACGCGCGGTGTTTACCTGTATGGTTTCGCTGGTCTCCAGATCCTCTAAGGTGGTGTAGCCTTTAAAATCAAAGTCCAGTTCGTTTTGCCCCATCAGGTGGAAAACAATGATCTCGTGCTTCAACGCCGCCAACGAGGTAAGCAGGGCATTAATTTCCCCTTCCGGCTGGTACATATCGGTTATGAAAACCAATAGTTCCTTACGTCCATTGCCTGCAAAAAGCTCTTTATAATACACGGGCTTGGTGAACGCCCCGGCCGGGCTTACCTGTTGCAAATGGTAAAACAGCCTTTGCAAATGTTGCGGGTCGGGTTTGGAGGGGAGCGAAAACAGTTCGCCATCCTTAAAAACGTTCAGTGCTACGCTATCGCCCTGCAGGTTGGCCAGGTAAGCTAATGATGCTGCAACGAAGCGTGCGTAGTCTATCTTCTTAATCCCATCATCGTCATGGTTCATGGATGCGCTGGCATCTACCAAAAACCTCACGGAGATACTCGTCTCTATTTCCGATTCGCGGATGTAATACCTATCGCTGCGGGCGAACATACGCCAGTCCAGTTGGCGCAGATCATCGCCGGGCTGGTAGCTACGGTACTGGCTAAACTCCAGTCCCGGACCCTTTACCGTGCTTTTGTTGAACCCGTTCATAAAGCCATCAATAACCGTTTTCGCCAGTAGTGGCAAATCCTTAATGGCCATTAATGTTTTGGGATGGAGCAAGGTATAGAGATTAGTGATTAGTTGATTAGAGATTGGTTTATTTCTGAAACTTGATTCGCTTGATTACATGATTGCTTGATTTAGAAAGAAAGCATCGGCTAATCCTTAAATCATGCGAATCATGGTTTAACGCGCTATAACTTTCAGCAACTCCTCCGCCACTTTATCAGATGTGATGCCTTCCGCTTCGGCTTTAAAATTCATCAGTATTCGGTGCCTCAGTACTGCCGGTGCCATGGCGTGGATGTCTTCCATTAGTACGCTGTACCTGCCTTTCAGCAATGCACGGGCTTTGGAGGTTAGTATCAGCGCCTGGCCTGCGCGGGGGCCGGAGCCCCAGCGTACCCATTCTTTTACGTAAGCTACTTCTGTAGTACCGGGCCGGGTAGCGCGGATGATACGGCTTACATAGCGGGTTAGGTCCTCGTTAATATTTACCTGCCTTACCAATGCCTGCGCCTGCATAATTTCTTCGGCAGAAATAACCGCCTGCACATCGGCTTTTTTAGCACCGGTAGTACGGTTCAATATATCAAACTCTTCCTGCTCGGTAGGGTAGCCAATTTTTATCAGCAATAAAAAACGGTCGAGTTGTGCCTCGGGCAGTGGGTAAGTGCCGGCTTGCTCAATAGGGTTTTGGGTAGCCAGTATAAAGAATGGCTTATCAAGCGGATAGGTTTGCCCGCCGTAGGTCACTTCAAATTCCTGCATGGCTTCCAACAGGGCCGACTGTGTTTTGGGCGGTGTCCTGTTTATCTCATCTGCCAAAATAATATTGGCGAACAGCGGCCCTTTGTTGAATTTAAAGAAACGTTTGCCCGTGGCATGGTCTTCCTCTAATATCTCGGTGCCAATAATATCCGTTGGCATCAGATCGGGCGTAAACTGTATACGCCTGAAGGCCAAATGCAGGGCCTGCGACATGGTTTTAACGATAAGCGTTTTGGCCAGCCCGGGCACCCCCTCCAGCAGGCAATGCCCGCCCGCCAGGAATGCTACCAGCAATTCGTCTAAAATATGGTCCTGCCCTACAATTACCTTTTGTATCTCGGTTTTTAGCTGCGGCAGCTTGGCCAGCAGGGCTTTGATGTTATTTTCGGTGAGTTCCAATGTTGTGTTGTTTTTGTTTTGCGCCGGGTACATAGCGATGGGTTTGAAACCCATCGCTATGTACCCGGCATGCGTCGTTATTTTACTCACCCCGGGTACGCTGTCGCTGCCCGACCCTCTCTTCCTGCGGAAAAGAGGGTGAGCTTCATTTTAACCCTCTTTGCGAAGCAGAGAGGGTCGCCCAGCGGTAGCGTAGGCGGGGTGAGTTGACGGGAGACAGCGGCAAAGCCACTCCACCTTCCATAGCGATGGGTTTCAAACCCATCGCTATGGAATACCCCACAAGATATTACCCTTTTAATTAAATACCATGCTTTTTAACCAAAAACTCAATAAAGTATCTAAAACTTTACAACCTTGTTAGGCTTGTATTACCAAGCGGACAAAAATTTTATCCTAATTTAGCTATTCGAAAATTCATGGCACAGGGCACAAAGTTCACATTTACAAGGTTAAGCTACCATAGCGGCGATTGGGATACCGACCAGCGCATGCCCTCCAACCTGCTCAATTCGCTGGTAGAATATACCACCATCCCCATCGACCCGCACGAAAAAGTTATCCCCCTCAGCAGCGACGATATTTTTAATTACCCATTCTGCTACCTCAGCGGGCATAAGCTGGTACAGTTTGATGCCAAAGAGAAGGCCAACTTTAAAAAGTACGTGCAAAACGGCGGCTTTGTATTTGTGGATGATTGTAACCACGATATCGACGGGCTATTCGCCAAATCATTCGAGGCGCAAATGGCGGCATTGTTCGGCCCGGCAGCACTCAAAAAGATACCCAACAACCATAAGCTGTACCACTCCTTTTTTAGTTTCGATAAAGGCCCGCCAACTACTTCTTTCGAACTCAACGGCTGGGGCGACGACCTAGTGCACGACTATCTGAAGGCCATAGAAATAAACGGGCGCATTGCCGTATTATACAGCAGCAAAGATTACGGCTGCGAGTGGGATTACGATTTCCGTAATAAGCGTTTTATGGCAGAGGACAACACCAAGTTTGGCGTTAATATAATTGTGTATGCGCTTAATTCGTAAACAGGTATTGAGTATGTTTGCTGTGCACAAAATTTGCAGATGAACGATAGCTATTATATACGGGAGAACGGGCAGCAAACAGGGCCATTTACGCTACAGGAAATGTTTCAGCAACACCTGGATGTGGATACCATGATACTGGTACCCGGCAGCGACGAATGGCAGGAAGCATCGTACGTATCGGAATTTTTTGAATACTTCGAGGCGCAAGGCATTTACTTCCCTACCGAAGGTAACCTGGCCAGTTTTTGGGTAAGGCTGCTGGCCTATCTTATCGATTCTATCATCCTTGGCTTCGCTATCGCCTTGTTAGCTTCTGATTATTTAGAGCAAATGGCAACGCTTTTCACCAGCACTACTATTACTGTGGAGCAGAAGATGCAGCGCCTGCAACTAAATTTACTCTTAACCGCGGTATTCGCGCTTTATAATACGCTTTGCGAAAGTACGCCTATGAGGGGCAGCATTGGCAAAATGCTTTGTAAGCTGGCCGTGGTAGATGCTGATGGCCGCCGCCTGAGCGTGGGCAGGGCACTGGTACGTAATTTCACTAAGATATTATGGTCGTTTGTTTTAGGTATTGGGTACCTGCCCATACTTTGGAGCGAGCGCCGCCAGGGCTGGCACGATATGCTGGCCAAAACCTACGTGATACGCCGCGACGTGTAACAATACTTCTGTTTGTTGTAAATTCTTCGGCGGCTTTGCCTATATTAGGCAAATAAACGTACCGCCTTGAAAAGAAAAGATTTCCTCTACCTTACCGGCATGGGCATCAGCGCATCCATGCTTAGCAGGTTTACTGCCATGGGCAGCCCTGTGGTACCCGGCACACGCATGCGCGATGTGGATGTGGCCCTGAAAAAACGCATGGCCGATGTTGCCCTCAACGCCGCCCGCAGCAAAGGTGCCACCTATACCGATGCCCGCATTGGCCGTTACCTTAACCAGTTTGTTGTTACCCGCGACCACAACATCGAGAACGTTGTGGATACCGAAAGCTATGGCATGGGCATCCGTGTTATTGCCAATGGCTGCTGGGGCTTTGCCGCAACTGATAAACTGGATAACGACAGTATTGCCCGCGCCGCCGAAACCGCCGTTGCTATTGCCAAAGAGAACGCCCGTATACAAAGCGACCCGGTGCAATTGGCCCCTCAAAAAGGCTATGGCGAAGTAAGCTGGAAAACACCTATCGAAAAGAATGCTTTTGAGGTGCCGATGAAGGAGAAAACAGACCTCCTGCTATCCGTAAACGAGGCGGCCTTTAAAAATGGTGCTAACTATGTAAACTCGGTACTCTTTTTTGTGAACGAACAGAAATACTTTGCCAGTACCGATGGCTCATACATCGATCAGGATATCCACCGCATTTGGCCTATCTTCGGTGTTACCAAGATCGACGAGAAAACCGGCAAGTTCGAAACCCGAAGCGCCCTGAGTGCTCCACGCGGTATGGGTTACGAATATTTGATACCCCGCGATAGCGATAAAATAAAAAGCCAAACCACCCTTTACCGCGACCGCTATGATATGCACGAAGATGCGGCCGCTGCAGCATTACAGGCGGCCCAAAAGCTGAAAGCAAAAACGGTAGAGCCGGGCAAATACGACCTGGTATTAGACCCAAGCCACCTGTGGCTCACCATCCACGAATCGGTAGGGCATCCATCGGAGCTTGACCGTGTGTTGGGTTACGAAGCCAACTTTGCCGGCACCAGCTTTTTGACGCTGGATAAATGGGAATCGAAAAAATTCAAGTTCGGCAGCGAGCATGTAAATATTGTTGCCGATAAACTGCAACCCGGTTCGCTGGGTGCCGTTGGGTATGATGATGAAGGCGTAGGTGCCAAACAGTGGGATATTATTAAAGATGGTATACTGGTAAACTACCAGGCCATCCGCGACCAGGCGCACATCATCGGCCTTAAAGAATCGCAGGGCTGCTGCTACTCGCAAAGCTGGCAGGACGTACAATTCCAGCGTATGCCAAACATATCGCTGCAACCGGGCAAAACGCCGCTGAATGTTGAGCAAATGATAAGCAAAGTGGAGAAAGGTATTTACATTATTGGCGACAGTTCTTTCTCTATCGACCAGCAGCGCTACAACTTCCAGTTTAGCGGGCAGCTTTATTACGAGATAAAGAATGGCAAAATAGTAGGCATGTTAAACGATGTTGCCTACCAAGCCAATACGCAGGAGTTTTGGAATAGCTGCGCAGCCGTTTGCGATAAAAACGATTACCGTTTGGGCGGCTCGTTCTTCGACGGTAAGGGGCAGCCTATGCAAGCCAGCGCGGTATCTCATGGTTCATCAACTGCCCTGTTCAAAGGGGTTAACGTAATTAACACAGCAAGAAAAATTTAAGATATGGCCATTTTAACTGAAGACGAATGCAAAGCGATACTGAAAAAAGCGCTTAGCTACTCCAAAGCCGACGAATGCGAGGTGAGCCTCAACGGTTCCGATTCGGCCAATATCCGTTATGCCCGCAACTCGGTATCTACCAGTGGTTCGTTAAGTTCTACCAGCATGGCCATATCATCGGCCTTTGGTAAACGTTTGGGCATAGTTACCCTAAATGAGTATACCGATGAAGCCATTTCCGCAGCCGTAAAACGCTCGGAAGAGCTGGCCAAACTGGCACCCGAGAACCCCGAGTACATGCCTTTTTTAGGCCCGCAAACTTACCAGCCAAAGTCGAAAACCTTCGAACCGGCCACGGCTGCCATAACACCGGCACAACGCACCACCATGGTTGCGCAAAGCCTTGATGTGGCCAAGCAAAACAAACTAACCGCAGCAGGCTTCCTGCAAAACAGCGCAGGCTTTTCCGCCATGATGAACTCGCACGGTTTATTTGCTTATGATACCTCTACCGATATCAACTTTTCGGTAACGCTCCGCACGGCAGACAGCCAGGGCTCGGGCTACAGCACAAAAGGTTTTAACGATGTAGCCAAAATGGATACGCTGGCCTTTACCAAAATTGCTGCCAAAAAAGCAAGCGGTTCGGCAAATGCACGTGCTATTGAGCCGGGTAAATACACCGTGATATTAGAGCCTGCGGCAGGTATTGTATTGTTGGAGCAACTGTACGGCGGGCTTGATGCCCGCAGCGCCGACGAAGGGCGCAGCTTTTTGAGCAAACCCGGCGGCAAAACCAAACTGGGCGAAAAACTGGTTGACGAACGCATAAACATTTACACCGACCCATGGAACCCCGAACTCCCCAGCAGCAGCTGGAGCGGCGACGGGCAACCGCAGGTAAAACGCAGCTGGATAGAAAAAGGCGTTGTTAAAAACCTTACCTATTCGCGCTATTGGGCGCAAAAGAAAGGCGTTGCACCTATCCCCTACCCGGGCAATATTATTATGGATGGCGGCACCCAAACCTTAGACGAACTGATAAAAGGCACCGACAAAGGCATACTGGTAACCCGCCTATGGTACATCCGCACGGTTGACCCGCAAACACTGCTATACACCGGCCTTACCCGCGATGGTACTTTTTACATTGAGAACGGGCAGATAAAATTCCCTATAAAAAACCTGCGCTTTAACGAAAGCCCGGTAATTATGCTGAACAACCTGGATGCCCTTGGCATACCCGAACGCACTGTAAGTGGCGAGAGCAGCCAAAACGCCATGATACCGCCTATGCGGATAAAGGAGTTTACGTTCTCGTCGTTATCAGATGCGATATAGTAGTTGGTTAGCAGCTATGGCTATTTAAACGCAAAGGGCGCAAAGTTGAGGAATCAATTTTGCGCCCTTTTTTACTAAAAATGAGTGAACACGAATTCCGCGAATTAATTCAAATTTTACAAATCAAGGCTGTTATTCTCAATTCAGAAGCACAATAAAAATTCGTGAAATTCGATACAATTAGAATCAATTCGTGTTAACTCCCTTTGTGGTTCTTTGTGTTTTTTCTTTGCGCGCTTTGTGGTAAAATCCTCCCCCCCTCAAATATTAAACGTAAACTTCACCAACAAAAATCTGCCGGGTATGGCGTAGCTGCTTGATGTCAGCGTGTTTGCCGATAGGTACAATGCATCGTACCGTTTGGTGTTGAACAGGTTTTGGGCTGTCAGCTCCAGGTCTGATTTTATTTTGTTGAATTTGTACTTCAACGTAGCATCGGCGAAGATGTATTTAAAGTCGTTATCCTGCTGGCGGGTGTAATAATGGTCGGCTGCTACTGTGGCGAACAGGTTACCGAAGGGATTATAGTTTACCGATGCCTGCTGGAATAGTTGCCTTACCCGGCTGCTACCCGCTACAGCCGATGAGCGGCTGGTGGTTTGGTTGTAGTTTGCCTTGTAGCTGGTATTGATACGGCCGCTCACCTTAGTATCTGCCCCAAATGTTACCGCTGTGCCGATGGTATTATAAGGCAGAATGATACCGTTTTGTATCTGGTTAAGTTTGGTGGTTTGCACCGCCGCACCTGCGCTAAATGTAGTGCGCCATGCAAAAGAGTACTTGCTGATACTCCCTGCCAATGCCCACGAATCGATGTTGTTATCGAACGGCAGTACTATCCGCTGCTGAATATTATTGGTAAGCACACTGGATGCAATGTTGTTGGCATCCTGGTGGCTGTACGATGCATTCAGGCTGAAGAAGAACAGCGTAATGGCTTTGCGGTAATTAAAGCCCAGGCTGGCAGCTTGCGTTTTACGTTCGGTCAAGTCGGCATTGTTGGCGTAAAGGCTGCGGTAGTTTTTCAGGATGTAGCCGTTGAACACGTCCTGGATGTTGCCGATATCATTGCGGAAATTGTAGCCCAGCGTAAAGTAATTCTCTATCCCGCTTTGGTATTTAACGTATAGCCTCGGGTTAAAATAAAGGCGGTTCAGGCTTTTATCCAATCGGTAATTGGCATCTTTATAATTAATGCCTAAGTAGTTTACCGGCAGGCTCACATTCACCTTCCAGATAGTACCGGGGAGATCGTAACCGGCTTCGGCATAAACACGCCTGCGGCTCCAGTCTAAATTATTCAGGGCGCTATCGCTCACCAAGGTGGTGGTGTTATTCAGCTGCGTAATGTTCAATGCCGAGTTTAGGGTTTGCGATTGAAGGCTGAAACCCGCCCGATAAGTTTGCGTAACCGAGTTGCCCGGTATTTTATAACCTATATAGTTGTTGGTGTACCAGCTGGGTACATCAACGGTTTGGGTAAGCTGCTTGTAAGCCAAGTTGTTGTTGAATATATCCGGATTCAGGTTGGGTTCTATCACACGGTTCTCGGGTTCGGTACTGCGGTTAAGGTAGCTGTAGAGTTCGATGATGTTCGTTTTTAAGGTTTTCATGTAATTGAACTCGTTGGTAATATCCATCAGGTTATCCTTAAAAACCTGGTTAACGGGCGTGCCGTTGGTTACCAATGCCGAGTAGCCTGTATTTTTGCTGTAATCGGCGCTGAAATAATCCGACAGGAAAAACTTCGATTTATTAATATTCAAACCCAATTGCGCATGCATATAGTCGGGACGGCGGCGGTTGGTCTGGGTTTCGGTATAGCGTATAGTATCGTTAGGCAAATAAAACTCGCTGAATTTGGTGTAATTCTGTTTCTGGGTATCGTGCAGGTACGATAGGTTGGCCCGCAATTGCACATCCTTCTCTACGTTCACCAAATTGTTCAGGTTGATGATACCCGCCTTATTGAACAGGTAGCGGTTGCTCGGCAGGTTCGGGTCGCCGGCTGTGCCTAAAGACAATACGGTAGCAGGCTTATCGTTATCGCGGCTGGCAAAAGGGCCGCCATTATGCGATACCAGGTCGCCCGCTACATCAAAACTGGTGTTATTAGCCTTGATATAGTTGATGGCCTTGTACTTATCCTTAAACATCATGGCGTTAATGTCGGCATAGTACTTATCGGGCAGCCCGCCGCCAAGGGTTTCCTGGCCCACCAATTGCATTTTTGCATCTTTTTTAATGCTCAGGTTCAGGGCCACGTCCTCGCTCACCACCTTATCCTTCAACATTTTTACGGGCTGGTGGTTCTCCATCACCTGCACCTTATCAACCACGCCATGGGGGATAGAATTGGTAGCTACGTTATACTTATCATCCAACAAATTATCGCCGCCAATGTACAAACCCGATATCGACTTACCATTGTAACTTATCTTACCATCCTTCTCTACAGCAATGCCCGGCATCTTCTTTATCACATCGCCTATCACGCGGTCGTTAGCGCTGCTGTATTCAGATACCTTGTAGTCGATGGTGTCGCCGTGCACTTTCAGCCGCGGGTTTTTATCCTTAATAGTAACCGTTTTTAATTGGTTAAAAGCGGGCGACAGCGTAAAGTTATAAGCCGCCGCCACATCAGTCACTTTTTGACTTGCTTTTTTAAAGCCCATACTGCTTATCTCTACCTGCAGGTTGGCCTTGTCGGCGTTAGCGGGGATGGCCAGCGCATAGGCACCTTTATCGTTGGTATTAGTGTAGGCAACAATAAGGCTCCCGCTTTTAAGGTTTACGCCGGCAAATGAAACCGCCTTACCTAGGCTATCAGTAACCGTGCCTTTTATGGTTTGCGCAAAGGCAAAGCAGTGGCACAGCATACACAAAATGCATACTACCGCGCCTTTGTATAGCCTGCTCATTTCTTTTCGGGTAACTCTAATGGGTTGTTAATAACGCTTGGTGCGCCACCTACGTTAACACTTACCGAACGTATCTGCCCAACAGGACCGGAGCCTGCAGAACCGCCCGGGGCAGACCTTGCTATGTTGCCCGCATTGCCTGCGCTGCCGCCCATAGCGGCCATAAAGGCTTGCGGGTCTTTACGCATAGCGGCCTGCAGTTTATCAAACTCTTTTTGCGATGTCCTTACCGCATTGGCAGGCAAGGCTATTAAGTTAGGGTCCTGGTTATCATCCGGGCCGCTGATACGTATTACGGCACCATCGGGGTTTGGTGGCGGCGGAGGGGTATTTGCTGCATCCGCAGGTTTTTCAGAGGCTACCACCTGTTCCATCCCGTCGAATTTAAATTCTACCTCTTTATTGGTATCGTAAGCTTCTACAATTAAACCCGGCAATCCGTTCAGCTTCCACGGACCGGCGCGGAAGGGCAGGTCGGGGCAAAACCAGGCGGTATAATCACGCCCGCCAAAGTGGCCGGTAGCTTTTTGGCAAAGTAAAGTGCCAAAAGTTGCGGTATCGGTAGTTATTTTCCAGTCGATAGTCGGCATCGGTTCTTCTATCAGGTATGGGGTTATCAGGTTCTCCTTGCGCATCATCTTTTTCTGCGCCGGGAACTGGTATATCTCCGAGCGGGTAATTGGCCTGCCGCCGGTTACTTTAATATTTACGTTGCCGCTCCCCTTCTGCTCTGCCATTTGCTGCTCTACCTGTTTTTTCATTAAGGCATCCTGCAGTTTGCGGTCGTAGCTTTTGTAGGCGCTGGCGGTTTGGCCCAAAAACAGTATCATGTTCTCGGTGTAGGGTTTATCCTTCTGGGTGGTATCGCGCAGGTGCGAAAACTTATAGCGCACAGTGGCTTTTGCCATTTCGGGGCTTTGTGCCCTGGCCTGCAGCATAATAATGCCGAAGCTTAAAAAGAGGAAAAGGTTTCTCATGATGTTGTGATATCTTGTTAAAAATTAAGGCTGAATTGTAATTACAAAACAAACATAACTATTTAATTAGTTATTCTACGATAAATTCGTAACGTTTAACAATTTTTAACAGTTTGGTGGTGTTTGGTCGTTCAACATAGTCGTTAATTAACCGCAAAGATTCTGTGTTGATTACCAAATGATTTTTTACTTTTGTTGTCTAAGGCGGCTTTATGCCAGCCTGTTTAGGGTGGTTGGCTTTAGCTTTAACCACCCTAACTATTTTATGAGGTTGCTTCCTCGCTTTGTACTTGCAGGTAGCGGCTGTCGTACCTCTCGCCTGTTTTCCAAAGGGTGTAAACCAGTTCTAATAACTTCCTCTGCACCGCTACCGCCGCTTTCATTTTAATTCCATGTTTAGATACTAACCTCACAAACACTGCTTTGAAATGCTTGTCGCTACGTATAGCGGCTAATGCAGGCATATACATTGCCTTCCGTAAATAACGGTTCCCTCGTTTGGATATACGAGGCTTACTTTTTACCGAAGTGCCCGAGTCTTTAACTTTTACATCCAACCCGCTATACCCTACCAGTTGCCTTTTATTGCGGATCAGGTTGAAGCCATTCGTTTCTGCAAGGATGGTAACTGCCGTAAGCCACCCTACGCCGGGGATAGATGTAATAGTACGTACTCTTTTAGTCAATTCGGCATCTTGCTTTATCAGGGCATCGATCTCTTCTTTAACTTCTTTTTCCTGGCTGTTGAACAGCCCGATACGATCTTTGAGCCTGGCTACGCTCCTTTCGTTAGGGTATGCTTCTGCCTGCTCGGCGTGCAGCTGGTTCTTAGCCACCGTACGTTCTGCTATCAATTGCCCCCTTTCCCGGGTTAACTGCCTTAATGTTTTGAACCCCTTCTCCGGTTGCTGCCAGTCCTCCAGTTTTGTACCAAGCCCGAAATCGCAAATGCCTCTTGAAGCAGTTTTATCAGTAATGGTTTTGATATCCAGCGACCTTATATGGTTGCTGATCTTATTGGGTAGTACTATGCTAACCTCGTAACCGTTGTCGGACAGGTAGTACGCCAGCTTCTCATGGTAAACGCCGGTGGCTTCCATCACATACCTTACGCTGGTAGTGTTTACGCTATGCTTGCTTACCCAAACCAGCATAGCCTTAAAGCCCGATTCTTTATTGGCGAACGATTTACAAGCGTAAATATCCTTCTCAAGGGAGCTGCCTATCCTGCCTAACGATACTACTAATTCCTTTTGTGCCACATCAATGCCGGCAACTTGCTTTAAAACACTTGTCATCACCTGTTAATATCTATTTTAATAAGTGAATAACCCATCTTCGTTTTGTCTCCTGGTTGGATATCCAAGCTATACCGCTATGCAGTATGCCTTACATTCTGTTCAAACTCCAATGGGCAAAAGAGCATGAGGCCGTATCTTTGCGAGAACATACTTCATGAGTTGTTTGAGCACAAATCGGCTCTCATACTCCTTCACTCAATACAAAATTATTAGCTATATTAATTGGTAACAAACATAGGAG
>NZ_MBTF01000014.1 GCF_002013915.1 Mucilaginibacter pedocola | reverse complement strand
CGTCATGCTGATTACTATGACATATGCAAATGTTTTTGCCATGATAGTTTATTTTTCATGAATATTTCTTTGTTAAAAAGCGTGTTTGACCGTACGAGTTTAAAGGCAAGTTTAAGCAGGATATTTTTGATGGAGTTAAGGATATACAAATGATGCCGGTTCGCTTTGATCATAGCTTGATAATAATCATAAAATAGCTGCCCCTGCCTCGTGCAAACGCTTACGATCCCTTGATTAAGGTCGGTTTTTAAAGGGCGGTAGGCTTTGGTTGATACTTTGTCTTTCCGCTTTACTGATGTCCCCGACTTCCTGGGGTATGGAGCGCAACCGATGAAAGCGGCAAGTGCTTTATGGTTGTCGAACCTTTCAAAGCAATCCGTAATAAAAAGCAGGTGCCATGCGGTTACCGGGCCTATGCAGGGTATAGATACCAACACCCGGTACATGCTTTTTACCCGCTTGTCGGCATTGATAGCTGCGCGTATCGCTTTCTCTGCCTCTTTGATAAGCCCGCTCAGGACGATGACCAGTTGTTTTTCCAAATGCATAGCCAAAGCATCGAAAGAAGACTTCTGTTTATGGTCCTCGATCCTGCATTCGAATGCCGAGCGCGCTTTTATCAGGTTCTTTCGGCAGTTAAATAGTTCCCTAAGCTGGCGGGTGGCGGCCGAGGGCAGGTGGTAACCTACTGCATTATCCTTGTTGGCCAGGGCGTATTTGAATATCTTTTTTGCATCGGCTTTATCTGTTTTAAACCGGTTGATATCGAGGCTGTAGTAGCTAAGGAGCAAAGGGTGTACAGCCCAAAGGAATATCCCTTCCCCCTTTAATATGCAGGCCAGCTTATCCATCAATGCGCCGGTGTTCTCGCAACAGACGAGGATGGCTCCTCGGCCGGGTTGCGCCTGCAAAAGGACGTTCAATAGCGTGCTAATGCCTTTAATGTCATTGCTCAATTTCAAATGGCGGCTGGAAGAAGCCGTGCCATACACTACGTCGATATCAGCCTTGCTGATGTCGATGCCACAAAAAAGTTTAAATTTGTCCATACCGATACCAGGTTGCATGTGGCGCTTAACCCGGCTGGTTCCATACTACGAATGTGGAGCTAAATTACTATTGAGCCTTGGGTTAAGTTAAAAAGATAGCTGAGGTACAGAATCAGCATTGAGCCTCGAAGGCTAGAAATTGTATTCATATCGCTATCAGCTATCTTTTCCACATGTTTAACATGCCAAAATTATCAACAACAATCTGTTAATTAATTCTTCTGCAAGTCTAATGGAACTTGTTTCAGCACCCCATCATATAAGCCACAGTGCAAAGCCACTTTGCATGAACATTACTTGCCGTGTGGGTTGCCGAAATAAATTCGCCATGACGGGAGAACATTTACACCGCCTCTCGTTACCTAAACCCGATAGCAGCGGAAAGCCCGGACGCAGGAGGGCTTGCAGCGCATAGCGGGACTATCGCAACCAAAGAACTACTGCCACTGCTTTTCAAAATATTTTTCCCGCCTTGCACTATGATTAATTTGCATACTGGCCATAAGCTGGGAGGCTTGCGGCAGCAATAAGTATAAATCCTGTTTACTTCCCGGATCAACGCAATCTTTTCGCACGCATTAAGCCAATTTGATAATATTATGCATGCATTGTATTCATAGTTTTTATGATTAGTGTAAATCGATCGTTAAAACAATGTGAACTCTTCAATAAGCCAATGGCAATAAAGTTATTTACCTTAACTTCCCCATAAAGTCCCCGTAATTTGTAGTGATTTTTCAATTTTCATAAAAAAATCATAATAATTTTATATTTTCAGCCCGTTTTAAACCAATTGACTGTTGATTTTGTATATGAAACGTTATTTACCATTCTTTGTCATCCTTGTAATTTTAGCGCTCACCTTCGCTTTCCCCTCGGTTGAGTATGATAAAACCGTAAAAACAGAGTTTAATACCGGCGATATTGCCTGGATGCTGATGTCTACCGCGCTGGTGCTGATCATGACGCCCGGGCTGGCCTTCTTCTACGGCGGTATGGTAAATAAAAAGAACGTTATCTCTACCATGCTGCAAAGCATTGTTTGTATGGTTATCATCACGGTGATGTGGGGCATCTTTGGTTTCAGCCTTGCCTTTGGTGATAGCATTGGCGGAGTAATTGGCAACCCCTCAACTTATTTTATGATGAAGGGCATGCTGGGCAACGCCGCCTGGAAAATGGCACCTACCATTCCGTTGCTTTTGTTCGCTATGTACCAGCTAAAATTCGCTATCATCACCCCGGCACTTATTACCGGCGCCTTTGCCGAGCGTATCCGTTTTAATTCGTACATCATCTTTTTGGTGCTGTTCTCCATATTCATTTTCTCTCCATTGGCGCACGCCACCTGGCACCCTGATGGCGTATTGGCCAAATTGGGCGTGCTCGACTTTGCGGGTGGTACCGTGGTGCATATGAGCGCAGGTTGGGCAGCATTGGCATCGGCACTTTATTTAAAAAGCCGTAACGAGGCTAACCATTCGCCTGCGCGTATCACTTATGTAATGATAGGTACCGGTTTGCTGTGGTTCGGTTGGTTTGGTTTTAACGCGGGTTCGGCATTTGGGGCAAACCATTTGGCAGTTACGGCGCTGGCAACAAGCACCACCGCGAGTGCTGCTGCAGGCGTTACCTGGATATTTTTTGATATGCTGCGCGGCCGCAAGCCATCGGCCATGGGTACCTGTATTGGTGCCGTAGTTGGTTTGGTGGCCATTACCCCGGCTGCAGGTTTCGTAAGTGTACCGCACTCGCTGGCTATTGGCATCATATCGGCTGTGGTGAGCAACCTGGTAGTTGAATGGCGCACCCGTACCAGTATCGACGATACGCTGGACGTATTCCCTTGCCATGGCGTGGGCGGTATGGTTGGTATGCTGCTTACCGGCGTATTTGCCAGCCAGAATGTAAACCCCGGCAATGCAACAGGTAATGGTTTGTTCTTTGGCGAAACACATTTGTTTTTGATACAACTGATGGCTTTGATAGCCACTTCGATATTCTCGTTCTTCGGTTCGGTGCTACTGCTGAAGGTAACCGATATGATATCGCCCCTGCGTGTATCTAAAGAAGAAGAAGAGCTTGGTTTGGATATCAGCCAGCACGGCGAAAAGTTATAATATCGAATAATGAATTTCGAACGCTGAACGCCGAAGGGAGACTTTCGGCGTTTGGTGTTTAATAGCCCCTCTTGCCATCCCGAACCCTGAAGCGAGGGGGCGTGCAGGGGAGGGTGAGAGATCTTGGACGCTTAATATGAACGCGATGCATTACCGAATTGTATGAGCGTTTGTATAGCCGGAATGCAGTTGTGCCGAAGATTTCTCTTCGCGCCTTCGCTCTTTTCCTGCCCGTTGCTCATCGAAATGACAAAATTATTTAGGCTTCCTTAGTAGCCGTATCCACTTGTTTCAAAATATCCGGCATGCGGTATTCGCCTTGCATGCCTTTGATGAGCGCGGCGGCCTCGGTTACATCCATGCCAATAGCTGATACATACAATGGGTTTTGGCTTTGCCCGCGCAACACTGGTATTACTTTTTCTTCGGTATTTTTAAAGGATGTTTTAGCTACGCCGATAACGGGTATGGTTCCGTCAAGCGCTTCCCACAATTTGCCGCCGAGGCCATAGGAGCCTGCATTATCAATGTAAACGTTGCCATCAACGATGATAGTGCTTATGCGATGCAGTCCTGCTTTTTCTATGACTTTCAGGATACACGGTAATTCGCGTTTGTAGAATTCTCCGGGGATGTAGGGGGCGATATTGTCGACTTGTATGCTGATAATCTCACTGGCAGCATTGTCTTGCCAATGGAACAGAGCGCCGACTGCTTTTGCTGTGTTATCTTCAAGGTAGTAAACGTCGGTGGCGAGTATCATTTAATGAGAAGCTGTTACAAATAAAATTAAAACGTTATGCTTTTGCATGGCGGTAATGTTTTTGGCGCTAAGTTCTCTCACCCGCCTCCGCGCTTATCCCCGCTTCAGGGATTCGAGATGACATGGGGAGGAAGGGCCGTTCGCTTGATACTACACCAACCCAGGCTTAAACCTTTTCGCCAACAACCCCGTTGCTTTATCCAAGTCGATCTCTGCCACAGCAACCCCTGCTTCGCCGTAAGGTACGTGAGCAATACACTCGCCTTGCGGACTAATAATGCTTGATGCTGCTTCCTGGTATTTGGTGGCGTAGCCTGCGCTGGCAAAGTAAATGGTGTTTTCCATAGCGCGCATCATCATGGCCTTTTCGTAATAGGGGCTGTGTTTGTCGCCCCATTGGGTGAGTTGTACACCTACAGTATCGCTGCCGGTAAAATGCGGGTGGAATACTATCTGTGCGCCGTGCCTTGCCGCCCAGCGTACCGATTCGGGATAGCGGAAACCTTCGTGGCAAATAGTGATTCCAAATTTTAGCCCATCAACCTCAAATAATTGGCGTTCGGTTCCGGCCGCCCAGATGTTGTCTTCGCTTGGGTCCAGTTGGTTTTTGGTTTGGTAGCCTAATGGTTCACCTGTTTTAGATATTACATAAGCCACATTCAGCAGCTCGCCGTTCTCGAACCAGTCCATGGGGATGATGATGCAGATGGCGTTTTCGGCTGCTATAGCGCAAACTTTTTTCAGCGCAGCTTGCATGTTTTCGGGCGTGGACTTCTCCGCACCAAAGCCGGGGTAGCCGGGCAGGTATGTTTCAGGGAAACAAACTACCGAGGCTTGTTGAGTAGCGGCATCCTTAGCCAGTTTGGCTATTTGGGCTATTCCATCTTCTATGGATTTCGGGTAAGATGGGGAGGCTACGGCAATTTTCATGGCGATACTAAGATAGTAAATACCTGATAGTATAGTTTGCGATTTTTTTAACCACAGAGGACACAGAGAGAAAAACACAGAGAGGCACAGAGCTTTGCAAACCGGTGAGAGGATGTATTTGGCGTTATTATTTCACGCAAAGACGCTAAGGCGCAAAGGTTTTTTATCTGCGGTTTCAAATGTAAAACATAGCCAGCGGACAAAAATTGAATGGTTTACAACTTCGCAAACCTCATTTTATCTTTGCGCCTTAGCGTCTTGCGTGCCAAAACTGATCACGCGACAGGCTCTGTGCCTCTCTGTGTATACCTTTGTGTTCTCTGTGGCTAAATAGCCACCATACCCACTACAACCCCTTCAAATATTTAATACTCAAAGGTATTTGCTTCGCATGCTCCGGGCTTTCGTCTTCTATAAAGTAGTGGCGTATGCCTACTACGCGGGCAGCTTCCAGTACCTCGGGCAGGTTTATTTGGCCGGTGCCCAGGGCTACGTCGTTTTTAATGTCGGTGCCGCCGGTGAGGTCGTTAGGTACGCCTTTGCGGAGGTCTTTCAGGTGCATTAGCCTCCAACGGGTGGGGTATTTCAGCAACAGCTTGGCAGGGTCGGCGCCGCCGTGGAAGGCCCAGAGTACGTCCATCTCGAATTTGACGTAATGTGGATCAGTGTTTTTTACAATGTAGTCGAACAGCGTACCATCTTCATAAGGTGCAAACTCGTAGCCGTGTATATGGTAGCAAAGCGTAAGGGCGTTGGCCTTCATGGTGCGCCCAGCCTTGTTTAGGCCTGCAACGGCTTTTTTGGCATCATCAAGCGTAAAGGTTTTACCATGCGGCAACCAGGCCACCATTACGTATTGCGAATTAAGGATGCTGGCAATACGCACCGCCTCCAGTGGCTCTTTGGTAAGCAGATCATAATCAACCCCGAAAGATGGCATACTGATGCCGCGTTTGTTCAGCATCTGTTTAAATTTATAAATATCTACGCCTTTAGGATTGGGCCCTTCCATTTGGGTAATACCCAAGGCTTTTACGCTATCTAAAACGGCTTCGGGGCGGGCGCTAAAACTGGCGCGATAGGTATAAGCTTGTATGCCAATAGGGGCGGTGAACGGGTTTGTACTACGCGCCGCAGCATCTTTAGCTGCTTTGGGTACCGAGCAGCCCGCCATAGCAAGCGCCGCTAAAATATACAGGAACGGAATTTTTTTCATGATGATGTATGTTAGTTTCAAAAGTAAGGCTTATGCCTTAGTATGAAAATATTTTATGCCCGCATAAAGCAAATGCTGCGCCAATAGTTAAAAAAGCGCTATCCGTCACAAGCCGGGCATCCTAAAACAGTGGCTAACAGGCGCATTCCACAGTTGTGGATATTAAGCCAACATTAATGCATTATAATGACAATGTGTTTAAACATAATTAAGATAAAACTGTACCTTTGCGGCTCAATAGCAAGCATGAGCGATTCGATAAAGCACGAGTGCGGTGTAGCATTTATCCGCCTTTTAAAGCCGTTATCCTTTTACCAGAAAAAGTACGGCACAGCGCTGTACGGCATCAACAAACTATACCTTTTAATGGAAAAACAACATAACCGCGGGCAAGACGGCGCGGGCGTTGCTACCATTAAATTGGATATTGAGCCGGGCAAGCGGTACATTAGTCGACACCGGTCGATGGCCTCTAATGCCGTAGCCGACATCTTCGAGTACATACAGAAGAAGTTTGCCGACATAGAGAAGGAACAACCCGAAAAAATGAAAGATGCCGAATGGCTCAAAGAACATGTAAGCTTTACCGGCGAAGTTCTCTTGGGCCATTTGCGTTATGGTACGCACGGTAAAAACAGCATCGAAAGCTGCCACCCCTTCCTGCGCCAAAACAACTGGATGACCCGTAACCTGGTGATAGCCGGTAACTTTAACATGACCAATGTTGACGAGTTGCTGCAACAGCTATACGCCCTGGGCCAGCATCCTAAAGAGCAGGCCGATACGGTTACTGTGTTGGAAAAAATGGGCCACTTTATTGATACCGAGGTGCAAGGCCTGTTCGACCAGTACAAACGCGAGGGGCTCGATGACAACCGTGAGATAAGCAAGCTGATAGCCAACGATATGGATGTGGCGAAGATCCTCACCAAATCGGCCAAGAACTGGGATGGTGGTTATACTATAGCCGGTATTTTGGGCCATGGCGATGCTTTTGTAATGCGCGACCCTGCCGGTATTCGCCCGGCATTTTACTATGCTAACGATGAGGTAGTTATTGCTGCATCAGAACGCCCGGCCATCCAAACTGCGTTTAATATCCCTATTGGCGATGTTAAAGAGATACGCCCGGGCCATGCACTTATCGTTAAAAAGAATGGTAAGGTAACCGAGGAGATGTTCAGCGAGCCAAAAGAGCTTAAAGCCTGCTCGTTCGAGCGTATTTACTTCTCGCGCGGCAGCGATGCTGCTATTTATCGCGAGCGTAAACAACTGGGGCGCCTGCTTTGCCCGCAAATACTGGAAACTGTTGGGCACGATGTTAAGAACACCGTATTCTCCTACATCCCCAACACTGCCGAAGTTGCCTTTTATGGCATGGTAGAGGGTGTGCACAAATACATAAAAAAATACCAGCGCGACCGCCTGCTGAACCGCGAAGACAAGATAAGCGAAGAAGAGCTTACCGAAGTGCTGAGCATGGCGCCGCGTGTAGAGAAGATAGCGATTAAGGACGTAAAACTGCGCACCTTCATCACACAGGATGCCGACCGTAGCGAGATGGTGGCTCACGTTTATGATACTACTTACGGCCTCATCAAAAACGACCAGGATACACTGGTTGTATTGGATGACTCCATCGTTCGTGGTACTACACTGAAACAAAGTATCCTGAAAATATTAGACCGCCTTGGCCCTAAAAAGGTAGTGGTGGTATCATCGGCGCCGCAAATACGTTACCCGGATTGTTACGGTATCGATATGTCGCGCATGGGCGAGTTCGTGGCGTTTGAAGCTGCCATTAGCCTGCTGAAAGATGCCGGTAAAGATGATGTGATACTGAAGGTTTACCAAAACTGTAAGGACAGCGCTAAGCTGCCGAAAGAAGAAGTGGTGAACCACGTAAAAGCCATTTACGAGCCATTTACCGATCAGGAAATATCTGATCGTATTGCGCAGATCATTACTCCTAAAGGTGTTAAATGCGAAGTGAAGGTATTATACCAAACACTGGATAACCTGCATATTGCCTGCCCCGGCCACACCGGCGACTGGTACTTCAGCGGCGATTACCCAACTCCGGGTGGTAACAAGGTAGTAAACCGCGCCTTTGTTAACTGGATGGAAGGTAAAAACCAAAGGGCGTATATGTAAATTAGAGGTTAGAGGTTAGTTGAAAACCGCAAATAGGAAAGGCGAAAATTTAAATTTTCGCCTTTTTTCTTTTTCTAACCTCTTGTCTCAAGCCTCTTATCTCTAACTCACACCCCAAATTGTTCCAAATGATGGTTCAAATGTTTGTATTGTAGCTGGTCCCACTCGTGGGTACTTAGCGGGCCGAAGAAAGGGTGAGGGCGTTTGGTGATGCCTTCGGGTCCGCCGGTTGCCAGGCGTTTGATGTAGGCACTCAGCTTTTCTTTTTCTACCTCAAAATCGGGCTGGTGTTTTATTAATGCCTGGTTAAAGGTAGGCAGGTTTTTGTCGAACGGGGCGTTGCTCATCAGTTTCTTTTTGGCCATGCTGCCGAAGATATAGCCTAAAAACATTCGTTTTAATTGCAGTTCGCCAAAGCCAATTTGCAAAGGTACCTGGCAATGGGCCAGCATTTGGGCGGCGTTCATTTTACCCCATTGCGGCTGTGTTGCAGGGGTGATGTTGTTCAGTCGTGCCAGTAGTTCGTGGTTGTCGGTAACGTTATATAAACTTTTCATGTGCGGGTGTAGGGTGATGCTGTACTATTTACACCTTCAGACGCATTTTTTAGAGGAGATGTGACGGGGGAGGGAGAGAAAAGTTTTTTATTGTTAAGTCAAGGTCCTACGATAGTACTCCACTTTGTGGAAGGATAAAATTATTATTCCAACTATTCGGATAGAATGCGATATAGTTCGAGATTTAAGAAATAGTATCCTTTGCCAATCTCCCTTTTTTCGAGTATTCCCATTTCGGTTAGCTGTTCTAAATACCGGCGAGAGGTATTCTCAGCATAGGTGCGGCTGGTTATCAAATGCTTTACTTTAGTAAACGGCTGAGTAAATATAGCATTGACGAGTTGGTCTGGGCGTTGTATGTCAGTATCTTCCTCAATTGCTGCTAATATCGCATCTTTGGCAGCAATGATTTCGTTGATCTTATCGTATGTGATATTTGCGGTAACTTCTACCGCTTTTAACATATAGAGCAGCCAGTTCTTCCAATTACCTCGCTGAGTTATACCGGCAAGGCCTGCATAATAATCTTCTTTATGGTCGATTATATATTTACTTAAAAACAAAATAGGATAATCCAGCAGTCCTTTTTTTGCTAAATAATTAATATTAAAAATGCGTCCGGTACGGCCGTTACCATCCCGGAACGGATGAATTGCTTCAAATTGATAGTGCGCTATAGCCATTTTTAGTATAGGATCTATCGGGTGTTTTTTATCATCATTTAAGAAATCTACCAAGTTTTCCATTTTTGCTTCAATAATTCCTTTACCGCGCGGTGGCGTATAAAACGTTTTACCCGAATTGGGACCGGTACCACCTTCTTTGATGATAATTTGAGCGATGGGTGTGCGAATGCCATCGGAAAATCGACTAACGATGCGGTACATTTTGACAAAATAATTGGTGTCCAGTTGTTGGTCACCTTTTAGATATTGATGCCCTTCCCAAAGTGCCTCCCGGTAATAAAGAACTTCTTTAGCAGCTCCATTTGCCTGTTCTACGTTTTCTTCACTATACGCTTTGTACAGTTCATCATCCGTGGTAAAAATATTTTCGATAGCACTGGAGGCTTTCGCTTCTTGTAAACTAATTGAATTGATTAGTAAGCCCTGATTAGGTATTGCTATGCTGCGTCCATGCAATCTCGCCAACGCAGCTTTCGCATTTCCTAACTGCTCATAAATGTCGATGTCGTGATATAGCTCTTTTGCTATTGGCAATTCAGGTAGATCGTTCCATGGGGTCAGCCTGTCGGGGTTGATTTTGTAAGACATATTATAAAATTAACAATTATCACATTAAAAAATCTATTTTTTAATGTGATAGAATATTTTCAACCTTAAATAGATAGTTGTAAACCATTATTCGCATTAAAAATACTATTTTTTAATGCGAGCGGCTATTTATGACCTTAAACCATGGTAATAATGCCGCTGATAGCTTCCACCTTATTTCTTGAGAAATGAAAAATTTTATTGAGGATTACTGCATCTGCGGCGAGAACACATAATGTGTTACCAGTTTATCTATCAACACCAGCGAGGCAATGATGAGGGCAATACCTGCAACCTGGTTAAGGCGGTGTACAACTTTTACCGAAATGCGGTCGCGGAGTTTATTGGCGTAGAAGGCCTTGGTGCAATCTAACCCGAACTGCACTACCAATATGGTTAGGAACATTATGGCTATTTTAAAAGTGCGCCCGTGAACGCCCTCGTGGAATACCGTACTTGCGGCACCTATTACTACCGTCCAATGGAATAGGATGGTAGGGTTAAAAATGCACATCAAAAAACCTTTGAAGAAATAACCGGCGCGGTCTACGGTAGACGGCACAGTATTGGAATAATTTACTTCGCTTTTTTTGAAGAGGTAGTAAATACCTACGGCAAACAGGATGAGGCTGCCTAAAACTCCCACCATAGTTTTGGTATGTGGTGTTACCTCGAACAATTGCGAACCGAACAGAATAGCACCTACGAATACTACATCGCTGCATACCACGCCAAGGGCCAGAGCAACACCTGCGTGGAAGCCTTTTTCGATACTGGTTTTAATTAAAGCGAAAAAAACCGGGCCGGTCAGGAAGGTTAGTACCAATCCAAATCCAAGTCCCGAGATAATAGCTTCTATCATTAAGTTAGGCGTATGTGTTGCTTAATATCTCCCGTTCCAAAAAATCAGGACACTAATATGCGAACTTTTATTTGTTTAACACAAAAGTTGCCCTTGTGATTTATATTTTGAAAAAATAGTGCGCTTGTTATTAAAAAAACGCCTAAGTTTAGTGCTTCAATTACACCAATATTTAAACACTCTTTTCAGACAATGGCACAAAACAACACAAAGAGTAACGGATCGGCTTTATACACGCTGGTTACGGTATTCTTTTTCTGGGGCTTCCTGGCAGCTTCCAATGGCATTTTCATACCTTTTTGTAAAGCGCATTTTAGTTTAACGCAATTCGAGTCGCAGCTAATCGACTTTACCTTCTACGGTGGTTACTTCATCGGTTCCCTTATCTTATACTTTGCTTCGGCAGCTACCAAGGTTGATATCCTGAACAAGATAGGGTACAAAAACGGTATCATTTACGGCCTGCTTATCTCGGCAGTAGGCGCATTGATCATGGTACCTGCTATCAATTCAGGTTCCTTCGCGTTTATTTTGTTCACCTTCTTTGTTATAGCACTTGGCTTTTCGTTACAGCAAACCGCTGCTAACCCATTTGTGGTTGCTTTGGGCAGCGCCGAAACCGGTACCCACCGCTTAAACTTTGCGGGTGGTGTAAATAACTTTGGCAGCATCATGGGCCCGGTTATCGTAAGTATCGTATTATTCGGCTCGGCAGCTGCAAAAATTCCGGCTTCCGAAGTAAAAATATCGTCGGTTAATAACCTGTATTATATTCTTGCCGGTTTATTTATTGCCGTTGCGGTGTTCTTCAAGGTATCTAACCTGCCAAGTGTAACCAGCGACGAAAAGATAGAGCCGAGCACTAAGGCCAACACGCCGCTGGGGATCATCTTTATCGCGTTCCTGCTTATATTAGCAGCTAACCCATTGGCAAATGCGACAGGCTTGCAGCCATCGTATTTTGTTTATGCTTCGTTAGCTATCATATTATTCTCACTTATCGGCTCAGTATCTGCGTCTGCAAAATCGGGCAACAAAAGCGGTTGGGGTGCTATGCAATACCCACAATTGGTTTACGGTATGCTGGCTATCTTCACTTATGTAGGTGTTGAGGTTACCATCCAAAGTAATATGGGTGCCCTGCTGGAAACGCCTGTTTTTGGTGGTTATGCCCCTGCAGATATTGCCCCATTCATCTCCTTGTACTGGGGTAGCTTAATGGTAGGCCGTTGGACGGGTGCTATCGCTGCTTTTAGCCTAAGCAAAACCGCAAAGTTTGCATTAACGGTAGTTGTACCGTTTATTGCTTTTGCCGTAGTGCTTATTGTTAACCGTGTGGGTGGTACCGATGTTAGCAACCTTTACCCTTACGCTGCCTGTGTAGCCGTATTGGTTGTGGGCTTTATGATAGGCGACCAAAAACCTGTGCGTACCCTGGCTATATTCGGTATTTTGGGTGCAATATTCATGATAGTAGGTTTAATGACCACCGGCATGGTGGCTATTTTCTCGTTCATCAGCGGTGGTTTGTGCTGCTCTATTATGTGGCCATCTATTTTCTCATTATCGGTTACCGGTTTGGGCAAATACACCAGCCAGGGATCGGCATTTTTGATCATGATGATCCTGGGTGGTTCTATCATTCCGCCGGTACAGGGCATTTTGGCCGATACTGCCGGTATTCACGCATCTTACATTGTACCGGTTATCGGTTTTGCTTACCTGGCGTTCTTCGCATTTAAAGCAGGCAGCGAACTGAAAAAACAAGGCATCGACGTAGATAACCTGGAAGCAGGCGGCGGGCACTAATTGTTAGTGAGAAGAGGTTAGAGAATAGAGGTTAGTTTATTCTCAATTCTCATCACATAAATTATTCGGAGGTTAGTTAGCAAAGTGCTGACTAACCTCTTTTTGTTAACTTTGTATTTTTTCTAACCCTGGTCAACTAACTTCCAAGCTCTAAAAATGGACAAACCTACATTCGATAATATCTTCATGAATTTGGCTACCGATTTGGCCAAGCGTTCGCATTGTGTAAAGGCGCAGGTAGGGGCGGTGCTGGCTAAGGATACGCGCATTATTTCCATAGGTTACAATGGCCCGCCAGCGGGCACACATAACTGCGATGAGGAATTCCCCGAAACAGGTTGCGCCCGCGACAGTAAAGGAAGCTGCTCGCTTGCTCTGCACGCCGAGGAGAATGCTATACTGTATGCAGTAAAGAATGGAGCTAA
This sequence comes from Mucilaginibacter pedocola, assembly GCF_002013915.1. GTDB lineage: Bacteria > Bacteroidota > Bacteroidia > Sphingobacteriales > Sphingobacteriaceae > Mucilaginibacter > Mucilaginibacter pedocola. The sequence goes on along the minus strand of NZ_MBTF01000014.1, from coordinate 72,756 downwards.
TTTAGTGGGGGCAACCTTGTATACCACGCTATCACCATGCCTGCCATGCGCCAGGTTGATATTTTCGGCAGGGATAAAACAGGTTTACTTCGATAAATCGTATGCCCAATACAAAGGCCTCGCCAGCGATGAGGGCGTTGACTTTTTGAATAAATTTGGCGTGAAAGCGGTTAAGATGAGTTAAAAGTATATAGTCGTAAGTCTTGAGTAATAAGTCTTAAGTCGGTTATGTCTTAAAACTTTAGACTATCGACTTAATACTTCGGACTTAAGGCTTCCTACTTAAGACTTCAACAACGGCTCTACCTTATCCAGTGCAAATTGTAATTGCTGCTCGGGGGTGAGGTTGGTGTTATCTAATATAATGGCATCCTCAGCACGTACCAGCGGGCTTTCAGCACGTGTGGTGTCGGCGTAGTCGCGGTGGGCCAGGTTCTCAAATACTTCTTCTAAAGTAATATCAGGGTTCTTTGGATGTATCTCTTTAAAGCGGCGTTCGGCGCGTACTTTTGGGTCGGCCGTCATAAATAGTTTTACGGGAGCATTCGGGAATACTGCTGTGCCAATATCGCGGCCATCCATTACAATATTCTTCGATTTGCCCATGCGCTGCTGCTGTTTCACCATTTCGCGGCGCACTTCTTTCAGGGCTGATACCGAACTTACCTTTTCAGATACAGGCATCTGGCGGATCTCTTCAGATACCTCCTCGTCGTTCAGCGTAATGTGCGATTCGTAATCGCGCGAGTGGAAGTTGAGGTGGATGTTTTTAAGCGCCTCTTCAATTTGGCTATGGTCGGCCATATCTACATTGTTGCGCAAAAAGTACAGGGCTACAGCGCGGTACATAGCGCCGCTGTCTACATAAATAAAGTGCAGTTGTTTGGCCAGTGCTTTGGCCAGGGTGCTTTTACCGCACGATGAGTAGCCATCAATAGCTACGATAATGTTATTGCTCATCCGAAGGCGAAGTTACGGTTTTTGCAGGGGAGTTAGAAATGATGGCCGTCATCTTGTATTAAACTTGAATGGAACGAGTTTTAGGAATAGGCAGAATTTAAATAGATAAGATGTTTCTGCCCATTCGTTAATTCCATAGATTCGGGTTTAGAAAATTGATTATGAATATCGATAAAGCCGCCCTGCAGAGAGAAGTAAGCTACAAAGCATCTCGAAGCGGAGGCAAGGGCGGGCAAAACGTAAATAAGGTATCTACCAAGGTAGAGTTGTTGTTCAGTATTATTGATTCGGAATTGTTTACCGATGATGAAAAAGCATTGCTTAGCCAAAAGCTGCAAAGCCGTTTTAATAAAGATGGCTTAGTGCAGGTAGTATGCGATGAAGAACGCAGCCAGTACCTTAATAAGGAACTGGCACTGGAGCGGCTTGCGGTGTTATTGGCCAATGCGCTGATAGTTCCTAAGGTGCGCAAAAAGGTAAAAGTTAGCAAAGCCGCTAAACTTGCCCGCCTGGGCGATAAAAAAGCACAGGCAGGCAAGAAAGAAAACCGTAAAAAGAATTTCGATTATTAGTTGAAACGGTACAACAGCGTTGCCGAGCCCCACTGGTGTGGCTTGGCCTGGTACTGCACATCTTTACTGTTGAAGATGGCCGCTAAGCCATAAACGAACCTGCCGCTTACATAATTTACGCCCACCTCGTTACTGAAAATAAAGTGCTTGATATCTCGGGTAACTTCCATGGTGCCGGCCTCGGGATGGTCTTTAAACATACTGCCCTGTATGGTAGCATCATACCCCACTACGTTGGCTTGCGGCTTGTAGTAAAAGAAAAACTCGTGCTCGTGCAGCAGCGTATTCTTACCTTTTGATGCCGTACTTTGCGTACTGCTCGACTGGAATAACTGGTTAAAGTTACCCAAGCGGATAAGCGGGCCTGCACCTGCGCCTACAAAGGCCGTACCGCCGTTGGCGTATACCGCGGCAGAAATATCTATCCACTCGGCACGTGCCAACAGGGCATTGTATTCTGCTGAGATGTTAACTACCGCCGTGTTCCTTATCTGGTATTCCCAGCCCTCGGGCGGGTAAAAGCCGAAAGTATCGTGTATAAATTCCTGTATACCCTGGCCACCCGCTGCCGGGCCAATAACACCTACACGGGCGGTAAGCTTTAAGTTACTTTCGTTTTTATAAAGCCAGTTTAGCGATGCACCTGCAAACAAATAGCCTGCAAAGGGCCTGTCGAGGTAATTTACCGATGGTATAGCTGCCGATTGCGGGTTGAACAGCTTCTGCCCAACCTCTAAGCCAAATACTTTGTTGGCCAATTTGGCATTGCTGCCTGCATCTAATGCTTTGCGGAAATAGGCGAAGATGCCGTTGGTATAATAGCGGTCGCTGCCTTGGGCCAAAAATGAATCGTTATCTGATTGCAGGCCAAGCTCGTGCCCGCGGGTTTGTGCAAACGAAGTACCCGCAGCAAAAAGGCAGGCGGCTAAAGCCAAATGTTTAATTTTCATCAAGGGTTTATAAATAGCTGGGCTAAAATATAAAAAGCAAAGCTATTTACCTCGCATTTAAATTAAAACGAATAACCGAAACTTAAGTATGGCCAATAAGGGATAAACTCGTGCGACGAGAATATGGGGCTGAAACCGCCACGAAAGCTAAAGCCGCCATTAACAGGCTGGTAACGGTATCCAAAATTGAATGAGCCGAACACACTTGTTTCTGAAGTAGGTTGTGGCTCATAATAGTAGTATCCCTCAGGTGAAACAGTGAAGCTGCTGCTGTAGCGCTCACCGAAAAATTTCCTGGAACTCTCAGAATTGAAATGGTAAAACGTTGCGCCCGCGCCTATTTCAAAATATTTACCTTCTTTGCCCAATAAGTAATTAACCACTATTGGTATGGCAAAAAGCTTGTCGCCATCCTGAGCATAATAACTAAGGCCCACACGGCCGCCAAGCCCATCCTGCCTGTTCTTAAAACGAGTATCGTAATTGAACGAATATACACCTGCAGGGCCTAAAGCTTCAAAGTAAACATTGCGTGCCTTTTTATTGGCATTTACTTTGGCAAGCGAATCGGTTTTGGAAATGGTTTGAGCTGTAGCGCTAAGCGAAAATGCTGCGAATAAAGCAAGCGTAAGGGGGCGTAGAATTTTTATCATATAAGGTTTAAGCAGGTGCTAAGATAGAAAATTCAACGAACAGTCTGTAAACAAAAAAGCAGCGTGTTTAGCGCTGCTTTTTTGTCGATGCCTTAAGGAATTAACTCACAACCGGTTTTGCTTCCTTTTCTTTCACGGTCAGGTCAAGCGGGTTGCTTACCTTCTCGTTCAGCAGGGCAAGGTTTATTACCTCTTTCATATCGGTAACGTAGTGGAATGTTAGGTCCTTTATATAATCTTCTTTTATCTCGAGGATATCTTTCTGATTGCTTTTGCAAAGGATGATCTGTTTGATATTGGCACGTTTAGCAGCCAGTATCTTCTCTTTAATACCACCTACAGGCAATACGCGGCCGCGCAGGGTTATTTCGCCCGTCATGGCCAGGTGGGGCCTTAGTTTGCGTTGCGTAAATGCCGATACCAGTGCAGTAAGCATAGTAATACCTGCCGATGGGCCATCTTTAGGGGTAGCACCTGCCGGTACGTGCACATGCACATCCCATTGCTCAAATAGTTTAGGGTTGATGTTGAAATCAGCAGCATGCGCCCTTAAGTAGGCCAATGCAATAGTTGCCGATTCTTTCATTACATCGCCCAGGCTGCCGGTTAGGGTAACTTTGCCATTACCCGGGCTCAGGCTCGATTCGATAAACAATATATCGCCACCTACGGATGTCCAGGCCAAGCCCGTTACCACGCCGGCAATATCGTTATTCTCGTAAAGGTCTTTATCGTAAACAGGAGCACCCAATATTTTCACAATATCCTTTTTATTCACTGCCGGGTTGTATTCCTCTTCCATGGCAATGTTTTTGGCCACGCCGCGCACCACCGAACCAATACGCTTCTCCAACGCGCGCACACCCGATTCGCGGGTGTAATCTTCTATCACCTTTTCAATAATGTCGTTCTTCAACACTATATCTTTAGGGTTCAGCCCGTGCGCTTCGCGTTGTTTTGGCACCAGGTGGCGTTTGGCTATCTCTATCTTTTCTTCAATGGTGTAACCATTCACTTCGATGATCTCCATACGATCGAGCAAAGCCGGCTGTATGGTGCTCAGCGAGTTGGCCGTAGCAATGAACATTACATTCGACAGATCGAAGTCCATCTCCACGTAGTTATCGTAGAAATTAGCGTTCTGTTCAGGGTCCAACACCTCCAATAGGGCCGATGATGGGTCGCCGCGGAAATCGTTGCTTACCTTATCTATCTCATCTAAAATAAACACGGGATTTGCAGCACCGGCTTTTTTTACCGACTGAATGATACGGCCCGGCATAGCACCTATGTAAGTTTTACGGTGGCCACGAATCTCCGCCTCATCGCGTACGCCACCAAGGGCCATACGCACATATTTACGGCCCAAGGCTTTGGCGATAGATTTCCCCAACGATGTTTTACCAACACCCGGAGGGCCTACCAAACAAAGGATAGGAGCCTTCATATCGTGCTTCAATTTCAGCACGGCCAGGTATTCTATAATACGTTGTTTTACCTTGTCCAGCCCGAAGTGGTCTTTATCCAATACCTTCTGCGCTCGTTTCAGGTCAAAGTTGTCTTTGGTGAACTCGTTCCATGGCAAATCGAGCAGTAACTCCAGATAGTTTATCTGTACCGAATAATCTGCCGCGGCAGGGTTGGTGCGGGTAAGCTTCTCCAGCTCTTTGGTAAAGTGTGCCTTAACCTCGGCGCTCCATTTCTTTTTTAAGCCTCGCTGGCGCAGGTTCTCTATCTCCAAATCGGGCGAGGTGCCGCCCAGCTCTTCCTGAATGGTTTTTAACTGTTGGTTCAGGAAGTAGTCGCGCTGTTGCTTATCCAGGTCTACACGTACCTTGGTTTGTATCTGGTTCTTTAGTTCCAGCATTTGCAGGTCTAAAGTAAGGTGCTCCAGTACCGTGTTCACCCTATCGCGCAAGCTGGCCATCTCGAGTAAGTTTTGCTTGGCTGCCATATCTGCATTCATATTTGATGATATGAAGTTGATAAGGAAGTTGGTGCTCTCGATATTGCGGATGGCTATGCCAGCCTCGCTTGGTATACTTGGCGATAGCTGGATAATGTTCATGGCCATATCTTTAACAGACGAAACCATGGCCTTAAACTCTTTATCTTCTTTTGGTTTTACCTCTTTAAAAGGCTCAACCGTAGCTTTAATGTATGGTTCGCTTTGCACCTCATCTTTCAGTACAAAACGTTTTTTGCCCTGCAATATCACGGTGGTGTTGCCATCGGGCATTTGCAGCATTTTTATAATGAGGGCAATGGTACCTACGCTGTGTAATTGGCTAAAGGTAGGGTCTTCTACACTTACATCCTGCTGGGCCACTACGCCAATAAGGCGTTTGCCTTTGTTGGCATCGCGTATAAGTTTGATAGATTTATCGCGCCCTACGGTGATAGGGATAACCACGCCGGGAAACAGCACAGTATTACGCAAAGGCAGTATGGGCAAAATATCAGGAACCTGCTCGTTGTTCATTTCCTCCTCATCCTCGCTCGACATGAGTGGAAAAAATTCAGAATCTTCGTTTATAGCAGCGGTATGTTTAAAATCAAAAGGATCGAAACTCATTGATCAATGGTTTAATTGAAGGCTAACGCCATATTGTCAGCCGTTGGGGTTTTCCTTAGGGTTGAATAGGGTGTGGCTATCAGTTTTATATATACAAATATACTGTTTCAAGCGCTATGCCAATATCGGTTTATTTAGCCGTGTATTTTGGTTAAGCACTTAAGTGTTTGATTTATTAGACGTTGCAGGCGAAGAAATGTTTCGGCGAGATTTGGTAGTGAAGGTGAGATAGTGGAAAAAAAGTCATGCTTTTTGGCTGCTTTTCAACAGCCATAGCAGGTATATTCTGTGTAAAGCTTATAAAATTTATATGTTTTACTATTTCCGTTTAAGCAGTGGTAATACGGCAAACTGCACAATATTGTGGGCAACAAAAGAGAGGGCAGCTGTGAAAAGTAATATCATCCCTCGTTTAACAGAGGTATCGAAATAATCTAAAAACCCCGACCTGCCCGAACCGCTATATGTAGAAGCTAAGATGAAAACCAATATGCCTGCTAACCAAAGCGTTAAATGCGAATAGAAATAACGTTTCCCGGCAAGCTGCGCGCCTTTAAAAGATGTGAACAAAAGCGTAACATGGGCTATAAAAAAGACAGCAGCGGAAAAAATGATGAGGTAGAACATGGTTATAAAGGTTTACTCGAATGTAGATAAAAACTTTTTTGTTTACGCAAATTTGGAATAAAAATTTGTTCACCTGCAGATAAGGGCTTCAAAAAAGCATGGATAAAAATATTTTTCATAAGGCACAATAAGTTTTAATAATTTACGTTTATTATTGAAAATAATTCTTCGAAACCAGTAGGCTTCCGACTCACGCCAACAAAATTTATCCAAAATTTTTCCTGTAAAAATGTAGGTGCTTAGTATAATATTTTATACTATTGCGAGTTACTATAGGTACAAATTTGTTACACATACAAGGCACTTGATGAGGCTAACGGCAATAGTTTCTTTATTGTTTTTTACTACGCTCGAGTCATCGGCACAAAATGCCTATGTTAAACTTGGGCAGCAAGCTTTTATGGACGGTAACTTTAAAGCCGCCGTTGCTCAGTTAGAAAAGGCTTGTCTCATAGATTCTACCAACGCCAATGCCTATTGGATGCTGGGATACTCATACTACCACAGCGAAAATTACCGCAAATCTATCGCATCGTACACCAAAGCTATTTTTATAAACCCGGCCGACGCTACAGCTTACTATTACCGTGCACGCGCTAAAGGGCATTTGGGTAAAGATAATCAGCTCTCGCCTGATGAAAAGGAGAAATACCTGCTTGGCGCTATCTTCGACCTTACGAAGGCTATTGCTATAGACCCAACCGAGCAAACCAAAAGCTACCAAACCCGCGCAATAGCCTACCGCGAGTACGGCTTGTTTAAGCTGATACCCAATCAAAAAAACTACGATAAAGCACGTGGGATAAATTCGCTACGGGCATCGGTTGCCGATTTGGAGAAGGTGTTGGCAGAAAACCCGGGGAGGTCGGATATTTCTTCGTTGCTTGATGTATCTAAAGAAAAATTGGCCAGCGCTACCGGCAAGCAGCATTAGTTAAACTCACCTTTAATAAGGTAGTCATTCTCGCCCATTACCTTTACTTTCTGGTCTTTTTCTATCAGGTAATATTTACCGGGCTCGTAAATAAGTTTTTCAGTACTGTTGTAAAGAAGGTTGTGTACCTTATTGAGTATATACACCCGGCTCACCTGTCCGTTAACTTTACGGATAACCAGTTCGCGGGTTTTTAACTCGGGGAATTTGGCTGTGTAAACTAAACTGTCGGCGTTTTCCTGTACGGCGTAACTATCCTTCCAGGCTGGTTTATTAATATCTGATGAAGTGAATAAACCAAACTCCTGTCCCCAATTAGCTATTTTAACGGTTTTGGTTTCGCTTTCGCCGTTGTGGGTAACGGTTTTTTTTATGGAGGGAGCCAGCTTGGCCAGGCGGATGGAATCTGTTTTGAAAAACTCCTTCAGGTCGAAGTATTTCAGGGTGGCGCCGGTTTCTTTTATTTCCGGTTTACAGGCGTACCCGATGCTCAACAGCAACAGGCCGCCTGTAAAAAGGATATATTTTTGCAATGGTTTATACCAATACATTACCGCTCATTTCTTCGGGGATAGCTACACCCAATATGCTTAGAACGGTTGGGGCAATATCGCCCAGTTTACCGTCTTTTACAGCAGTAATATCTTTATCTATAACAATGCATGGCACCAGGTTGGTGGTGTGTGCGGTGTTTGGCGAGCCATCTTCGTTTATCATGTAATCAGCATTGCCATGGTCGGCAATAATGATGAACGAGTAACCATGTGCCAGGCCAGCTTCTACAACCGCTTGTGTGCAAGCGTCGGCGGTTTCGGCAGCTTTTACTACCGCGCTGAAAACGCCGGTATGGCCAACCATATCAGTATTGGCAAAGTTCAAGCAAACAAAATCAGGCCACTCAGCTATCAGCTCAGGGATGATCGCATCACGGATGCCTTCAGCACTCATTTCGGGCTGCAGATCGTAAGTAGCAACCTTTGGCGATGGCACTAACAGGCGTTTCTCGTTCTCGAAGGCCTTTTCGCGGCCGCCGCTGAAGAAGAATGTTACGTGCGGGTATTTTTCGGTTTCGGCAATACGTATCTGGTTTTTGCCGGCGCCTTCCAGCACTTCGCCAAGGGTTTTGGTGAGGTCGTCTTTACGGAACACTACATGTACGTTTGTAAATGTCTCGTCGTACGAGGTCATGGTTACGTAATGCACATTAAGCGGGTGCATATTATATTCCGGGAATGGCTTTTGCGTAAGCGCCAGCGAAATTTCGCGGCCCCTATCTGTACGGAAGTTGAAGCAAATAACCACATCGCCTTCTTTTATCACGGCAACAGGCTTACCTTCGTTGTCTACCTTAACTATCGGTAACACAAACTCATCGGTAACACCTTCATCGTACGATTTTTGGATAGAAGCGATGATATCCTGCGAGCCCTCGCCCTCGCCGTTTACCATCAGGTCGTATGCTTTTTTAACACGCTCCCAGCGGTTATCGCGGTCCATAGCATAGTAGCGGCCAATGGCCGACGCTATTTGCGCATTAGTGGTGGCAATATGTGCGCTTAGCTCATCAATAAAACCAAGACCAGAGTTAGGGTCGGTATCGCGGCCATCTAAAAAGGCGTGGATGAATACATTGGTTAAGCCTAATTGTTCGGTAGCATTTACCAAACCTTTTACGTGGTTAATGTGGGCATGTACGCCGCCATCGCTCACCAAACCTATCAGGTGTACATCTTTATTGTTTGCTTTGGCATAGTTAAATGCTTCCAGCAGGGTTTCGTTTTGCACAAACTCGTTATCGGAAACGGCTTTGTTAATGCGGCCCAGTTCCTGGTAAACCACACGGCCTGCGCCAAGGTTCATGTGCCCCACTTCCGAGTTGCCCATTTGCCCTTCGGGAAGGCCTACGGCAAGCCCCGAAGCTTCGAGTTTAGAATTTGGATATTTGGCTAATGCCGAATCGAAAAATGGCGTGTTGGCGGCCACTATTGCATTCGATTCATCTTCGCGGCCGTAACCCCAGCCATCGAGTATTATTAGTGCTACTTTTTTTCTGTTTTCCACAATGCAAATATAAAAGCAACGTTTAAACATTATAATTTAAAAATCTTAAAAACTGGTTTATTTTTTGTGCAGCCTTTCTTTAGTTTAACGGTCATTTATATACTATGAAGAAACTAAAACTTAGCCCCCTGTTGTTGCTGCTTTTACTGGCGCCTGCCATTGGTTTGGCCAGCCCGGTAGATAAAATTGCCGACCTGATTAAACAAGGCAATGCGCACGAACTTGCCAAGTACTTTGCCGCCAATATTGATATAAGCCTTTCGGATAATACCAACGTATATTCCAGAGCGCAGGCAGAACTTATTCTTGAGAAATTTTTTAAGGAGAACCGCCCAATAGCTGCCACGGTGCTGCATCGTGTAAACTCCAGCGCAACGGTTAATTATACTGTGCTACAGCTACAAACCGATAAAGGGAAATACCGCGTGGCTTACACCATGAAAGAGGTTGATAAGCAAATGGTGGTGATAGAACTACGCATAGAAGCCGAAAAAACCTAATTACTCGTCAATTGTTCTTACTTTTGAAGCTTAAAATTTAAAAGTTTGGACAAACAACTTATACATCAATTTATAGTTAACGCCTTAGCCGAAGATGTTGGCGACGGCGACCATACTTCCCTATCAACCATTGAGGCCGGCACACAGGGCAAAGCCCAATTGTTGGTAAAAGACACCGGTATACTGGCCGGTGTTGAATTGGCCGAAGAGATATTTTACGTGGTTGACCCCAACTTTAAACTGGAAATTTTCCTGAAAGACGGCGCCGAAGTAAAACCTAAAGATGTAGCTTTTACTGTAACAGGTGATGCCCAAAACATACTAAAAGCCGAACGCCTTGTACTTAACTGTATGCAGCGCATGAGCGGCATTGCCACCAAAACCAATGAGATAGTTGACCTGCTGAAAGGTACCAATACCAAAGTTTTAGACACCCGCAAAACTACACCCGGGCTGCGCTACCTCGAAAAATGGGCTGTGCGCATTGGTGGCGGCGTAAACCACCGTATTGGCCTTTACGATATGATACTGATCAAAGACAATCATGTTGATTACTCGGGCGGGATAAGGCAGGCTATTGAGAATGCCAATGCTTACTTAGAGCAAACCGGCAAAAAACTGGCTATAGAAATTGAAGTACGCAACCTTGATGAGTTAGAACAAGTTTTACAAACCGGCAAGGTGAACCGTATTTTGCTGGACAACTTTAGTTTTGATAACCTGCGCCAGGCGGTTAGCATGATAGAGGGCAGGTATATTACCGAAGCATCGGGCGGTATAACCATCGATAACATACGCGATTATGCCGATTGCGGTGTTGATTACGTATCGGTTGGGGCGCTTACCCATTCGGTAAAAAGTTTAGACCTTAGTTTGAAAGCGGTTAAATTATAAATGAATATATTGCGGTATATAACATCAATTTAATATTATTGCAGGCAGATGCTATCAATCTACTCCATTTTAGCGCTTATTCTTGCTTATTGTTTCGGTTCTATCCCCACAGCGGTGTGGATAGGGCAGGCCTTTTATGGCATTGATGTTAGGGAATACGGCAGCGGCAATGCCGGCGCAACCAACACTTTCAGGGTATTAGGCAAAAAAGCAGGCATACCTGTAATGCTGCTGGATATACTAAAGGGCTGGACGGCCACCAACCTGGCCTACATTATAGGTGTATCAACCACAGGCGGCTACCACTCGGTGGCCTTTGTTAATTATTCGCTGGCACTTGGCATTGCGGCCGTAATGGGGCACCTGTTCCCGATATTTGCCGGTTTTAGGGGCGGCAAAGGCGTCGCCACACTTTTTGGAATGATATTGGCTATTAACCTGCAGGCATCTTTACTTTGCGTGCTGGTATTTTTAATAGTATTGTTATTAACGCAATATGTATCGCTGGCCTCTATTACGGCAGGTTTTACCTATCCCATCGGTGTAACTTTTATTTTCCCGGTGTCTACAAGATCGGTCGTAATTTATGGCATGTGTATATTTCTGCTGATATTGGTAACACACCAAAAAAATATTGAGCGATTATTGAGGGGTAAGGAGTCGAAAGTCAACTTATTTAAGAAAAAAACAACCGCCTAAAACACCATGAAAGCATTTAAACCCCTGCTACTTGCCGCTGTAACGGCAATTACTTTTTACGCATGTTCTACCGTGCCGCTCACCGGCCGCTCGCAACTATCACTGGTTGGCGACGACCAGATAAACCCTGCTGCTGCCGCCAGCTACAAACAACTATTATCAGACCCTAAAACAACCGTAATAAACAGCGGTACCGATGCCCAGCGTGTAAAACGCATTGGCGCACAGTTGGCCTCGGCTATCGAGCGTTACCTTAACGCAAACGGTTACGCCAACCAATACAGCTTTCAGTGGGAGTTTAACCTGATACAAAGCCCTGAAGTGAATGCCTGGTGTATGCCTGGCGGTAAAGTAGCCGTATACAGTGGCTTATTGCCTGTGGCACAAACTGATGCCGGCCTTGCTGTAGTAATGGGCCACGAGATCGGCCACGCCATTGCCCGCCACTCGGCTGAGCGCATGTCGCAGCAGTTGGCATTACAAGCCGGCGGTACTGCAGTTAGCGCAGCCGCAGGTAGTAAATCGGCAACTACACAAGCCATCATAGGCCAGCTGTATGGCGTTGGTGGCCAATTGGCATTATTAAAATATTCGAGAGCACAAGAATCTGAAGCCGATAGATTAGGCCTTACCTTTATGGCAATGGCGGGTTACGACCCAAATGCAGCTGTAGCCTTTTGGCAGCGCATGGCGGCCCAAAACAAGGGTGGTGCCCAGCCTGAGTTTTTAAGCACTCACCCCAGCGATGCCACACGCATAGCTAACCTGCAGAGTTTGATACCTGAGGCAATGAAATATTACAAGAAACAATAAACTTGGTGGTGATTTAACCACAGAGGCCGCAAAGTTATACACAGAGAGCCACAGAGATTTTTCTTTGTGGCTTTTTAGTTAACACGAAGTTTTTCTAATTAAATCTAATTTCACAAATCGTATCGGTTATAATTTGTGACAATTTGATTTAATTCGTGCAATTCGTGTTCACTCAATTAGCCTTATCTATAAAAACTCTGTGAACCTCCGCGTACCCCCTCTGTGTTCTCTGTGGTTAAATAACCATCTTTGCAATAAAGACCAACCCATACCATGCCTGCCTCGAAACGCCAATTCCTCACCGCCCGATGGATAAACCTGGTAATGCTGAATTACGAAGTTGACCCTGCCATATTGAAACCATACCTCCCTGCGGGTACAGAACTTGACCTTTGGGATGGCAAGGCACTGGTGAGTATGGTGGGCTTCCTATTTCAGGATACGCGGGTGATGGGTATCAAATGGCCCTTTCATGCCGATTTTGAGGAAGTGAACCTGCGCTTTTATGTAAAGCATTTCGACGGCACAGAGTGGAAACGCGGCGCAGTATTCATCAGCGAAATAGTGCCCAAACCCGCCATTGTAATTATTGCCAATGGTTTGTATAAAGAACATTACCGCGCGCTGCCCATGCGGCATAGCATTACCAAACAAGGCAACAGCCACACGCAGTTTTTATACGAGTGGAAGCTGAAAGGGCGATGGAATAAACTCGGCGCAACGGTACGCAACGCCCTGGTAAAAATAGAACCCGGCAGCCCCGAAGAATTTATTTTTGAGCACTACTGGGGTTACAATCGCCTTACTGACACCAAAACCATGCAGTACCAGGTAGAACACATATCGTGGCAGGTTGCAGAAGTAACCGATTATATATTCGATGCCGATATAGCCGAATTATACGGCGATGCATTTGTGCCATACTTAAGTGCAAAACCCGTATCTGCCTTTTGGGCCAATGGCTCAGATATAGCGGTGAGGATGGGGGATAAGCTAGTGGTGGAAGGGTAACCTATATATTATATGGGTCAATGACCTTCAAACCAGAGATATTCTGAAAATCACGGATATTACGTGTGATAAGTATGTGGTCATGAACTATTGCGGTGGCTGCGATCACAGCATCCGGCAGTTTTATCTTTTTGATCTTACGAAGTGAAATTGTTTGTTCCACTACTTCCTCTGTGAGATGGTGAATGATAGCAGTATCTAAAAAAATAGCCAGATCTTCAGTTGCAGATATATGCCCTAATAATTCTATGCGATTAATTACCGATATATAAAAACCCTGTTCGTCAAGGATATCCTCAAGGTAGCGGGCGATTTGAATGGGCATTACATCGGCCGTGTAGTCTAAAATAACGTTTGTATCTATTAAAAACGTTTTTCCCATTCGTTTCGGTCTTTCTCAATATCGATCATCATTTGCTTTGCTACTTCCTTGTCGAGTATGCCACGGAATTCGGATGGTTTTCTTTTCGATCTTGGTTGCGCTGATTCCTGCATCAATACCCGAACGTCTTCATGTTTTGCCGCTATACTGTTCCATTCCGTTATAGGCACAAGTACGGCAGTAGGGTTACCTGCATCATCTGAAACATATTGTATGGCCATTTTTTTTGCGTTTACGTAAATATACAAATATTAACGTTTAATAGCTACATTTTGTTGCTTACGCCCAATACCTCCAATATCGCCTTTGCCTTTAATAAACACTCTTCATATTCCTTTTCAGCATCGGCATGGTAGGTGATAGCGCCGCCGACATGGAACGATAGGTATTTTTCGGCAGAATTATATAGCAGGGAGCGTATAACCACATTAAAGTCGAAGTCGACGTCGGGGGCGAAGTAGCCTATGGCGCCTGAGTATACGCCGCGTTTGCTGCGTTCGTATCGTTCCATTAGTTGCATGGCGCTTATTTTGGGTGCGCCTGTCATGCTGCCCATCGGGAAGGTGTTTTTTATGGCTTGTACGGCGCTTACATCATCGCGAAGCTCGCATACTACGGTTGATACCATTTGGTGCACCTGCTTAAAGCTATGTATGCCAAATAGCTCTTCGGTTTTCACGCTACCCGGTTTGGCGGAGTGGGTGAGGTCGTTACGCACCAGGTCAACTATCATTACATTCTCCTGCAGTTCCTTTGGTGTGTTGCGGAGTTGGTGTTTAATGGTTTGGTCCACCGTAGTATCATCATCGCGCCGCGCAGTGCCTTTTATGGGTTGCGATATCAGCTTGCTGCCGCGTTTTGCTAAGAAGCGTTCGGGCGAGGCGCAGATAATATAATTACCCTTCCATTTAAAAAAAGACGAGAATGGGGTAGGCGATAGGGCATTGAGTTTATTAAAGATATCTAAAGGTGATATCTCCGCATCTTCAGCGTAAAACTCCTGGCAAAAATTGGTTACATAAATATCGCCGCGGATAATGTGCGCTTTTATTCTTTCTACGGCTTCGATATATTCGGGTTTTGTAAACCTTGAATGTATGTCGACCAAAGCATGGGTTTCGGTTTGGGTCGAGAGTTCGAATCTCTCCGGGGGCACATCCAGGTTTATTTCCTTCCCTATTATCTCTACCGTATTGCCTTTGATGATGACAATCGTTTCTGGCACAAAAAAATAAAGGGCGGGGAAATGCAACCCATCGGCATTTGCAGAAGAAAGGTCTTCGGTTTCGTTCTTTAGGTCGTACCCTAAGAAGCCGGTGATGTAGCCCGGGTTAGCCTCGCGGAATTTTTCCAGTTGCTCAAATGCTTTACCTTCATCGGCAATTAGTTCAGCTTTGGCACCCATTGCTATCAGCGTATCAAATTTGCCGTAAGGGTCGGTGTAGCTGTTGCTATCGAGGTAACAAACCGTATCAAAGTTGTTCGCCCGGGCGAGTGCTTTTTGCTTGAAGAGTGCAGGGTTTTCTATTTCGAACGTCACAGTTGCCGGGAGATGATGCAATATTAAAGGGCAAAGGTTAAACTATGCTTTTTGTTTTCCAAATTAATACACCATTTTTACCATAGGATAGCTTAAACCATGGATAACCAACTTGCCGAATACACCGAACCCGCGCCGCCGCAAAATATAAAGCTGGTAAAGGTTTTCACCCTGTGCCTCATCTTATCTATTGCTAACGGTTACTTTTTCAATTACCTCAGCACTTATGTTTTCCCGGGATTGGAGGGTAACCCCATCGACAAAGAATCGATTCAGGAACAATTGTTTTTGGCCGTATTAATTGCTCCGCTTTTAGAAACACTGGTTTATCAATATGCCTCCAATAAACTGCTGCTTAAATTACGCATCAGCAATTATTATCTGCTACTATTTATCCCGGCTGTTTTGTTCGGGTTGAGCCACTATTATAACCCGCTTTATATTGTGGCCATGTTAGTAGGCGGCACCATCATGAATTACTTGTATTTATACTGCCACACCAACGGACACAAAGCCTTTTGGTGGGTGGCGCTATTACACGCCCTTTATAACCTGTATGGGATAGTGTTTGTACAATAGGATTTAGCTTGTAAACCTATCATTCGATATTCAATTAATTTTCGGCGGGTTTGTTGTTGTCTTCTACCGCAATAACAGGGCTATCAGTGCTTACAGTTTCCACGGCCACGACGGCTGCTGCTGCGGCGGCTTGCTCCTCCATCCAGGCCTGAAGCCCGCGTTTTTGGTTGTGTAAGCGCACAGTTACGTAAACGGCGGCAATAATACCGAGCGAAATATTTACCGAAAGGTACAACACAAAAAGTACCAGTATACCGTATACACAATACCCAAGCTCTTTCCTGTCTTCATCATATAAATCGTAAGTAGAAAGCCTGGTGGCTAACCAACTGGAATATATTAGTAATGCCCAGGAAATAATGCTGAGGTAGGCGCGGAAGTCAGGTTCTACAAGCGCTACCAGGATGGCAAGAATTACACCGAGAACGCAGCAAACTAAGGCGATGTATGAAACGGTTTTGAGTGTTGAGGGCTTAAGCATTGTTTTAAGTTTTAGGATTGCGTCCTAAATATAACAGTAATTATCCGTAAAAGAAAAAGGCCCCGGAGTCCGGAGCCTTTAGACGTTTATCGTTATAATTTCGGTGGGGATAGCAGAATAGGGAGGTATCGCTTAGTGCAACACTAAAGTCTGTTTCCTATCCGGACCAACTGATAACCATTTAATCGGTACGTTCAGTTCGGCTTCCAAATACTCAATATAGCTTTGCAGTTTGGCAGGTATCTGCTCCAATTCGGTAATGCCGGTAAGGTCTTCGTGCCAGCCGTCTATCTCTTTTAGTACGGGCACTGCATCTACCGAACAAATATCGTAAGGCATATAGTCAACCTGTTCGCCTAAGTAGTTGTAGTGTGTGCAGGCATATATTTTTTCGAAACCGCTTAATACATCGGCTTTGGTCATTACCAGTTGCGTAACGCCGTTCAGCATAATGGCATATTTAAGGGCAGGCAGGTCTATCCAGCCGGTGCGGCGCGGGCGGCCTGTGGTAGCGCCAAACTCGTGGCCTATGCGGCGCAGTTCTTCGCCGGTTTCTTCATGCAGTTCGGTAGGGAAGGGGCCGCCGCCTACGCGGGTGCAATAAGCTTTAAATATGCCTATTACGTCGCCAATTTCGCGCGGGGCTATACCTAAACCGGTGCAAGCACCTGCTGCTGTTGTGTTAGATGAAGTTACGAATGGGTACGAGCCAAAATCGATATCCAGCATAGCGCCTTGTGCGCCTTCTGCTAATACTTTTTTACCATCTTTAATGTAGCCGTTAACCAAACGCTCGCTATCAACCAGAGGGAATTGTTTGATTAGTTCCAACGCTTCGAAGAATAAGGTTTCGCGCTCGCTGAAATCAGCCACTTCGCCATACATGGCCTGCAGCATTGATGTATGCTTGTCAACCAGTTTTTGGTAGCGCTCTTTAAAATCGGGCAGGGTAATATCGCCAATGCGTAAACCGTTGCGGCCGGTTTTATCCATATAAGTTGGGCCTATACCTTTAAGGGTAGAGCCAATTTTGCCGTCGCCCATCTTTTTTTCCGATGCAGCATCAAGCAACTGGTGGGTAGGCAATATCAGGTGGGCCTTTTTAGCTATCATCAGGTTGCCTTTTGCCAACAGGTCGTGCCCGGCATCCTTTAGTTTATCCAGCTCTTTTTTTAGGGTGATAGGGTCTATCACTACACCGTTACCAATAAGGTTCATGGTGTTATCGAAGAAAATGCCCGAAGGGATTGTGTTCAACACAAATTTTTTGCCTTCGAACTCCAAAGTATGCCCGGCGTTCGGCCCGCCCTGGAAACGGGCTATCAGGTCGTAACCTGCGCTCAGTACGTCAACAATTTTTCCTTTTCCTTCGTCGCCCCACTGGAGGCCCAATAATACGTCAACAGCCATTAAATGAATATCTTATATGGTAGTAATGTTAAAAAAATAAATTCGTTCAGATGTTTGGGTTACGATACCTTGCGGTCGCAATTTCCATCGCGCAGTTTGGTGCAGTTACCGTATAGGTTTAGCGAGTGGTGCTTGATATCAAATTTCAGGATATCGCCCATCATGCTTTGAATTTGCTGGATGCGCGGGTCGCAAAACTCCACCACTTTACCGCAATCGATGCAGATGATGTGGTCATGCTGTTTATAGCCATACGATTTCTCGAACTGGGCCATGTTTTTACCGAACTGGTGCTTGGTAACCAGGTCGCACGATACTAAAAGTTCAAGGGTGTTGTATACCGTAGCGCGGCTAACACGGTATTTTTTGTTTTTCATGTGGATATATAAACTCTCCACATCAAAATGGTCGGTACGAGAGTATATCTCTTCCAGTATGGCAAAGCGCTCGGGGGTTTTCCGGAGGCTTTTATTTTCGAGGTAAGCCTCGAAAATCTTCTTTACCAACGCAATGGTTTCCTGTACAGGCATAATGTTAAATTAACCCTCCAAAGGTATTAATTATTTTATAATATATTCCAATAGTGCGAAAGGGCAAAGGTATGAATAGCCAACGGTTTAATTGTATTAAAAACGTATTTTTATGCTATATGACTCAAACTCTGAAAAATGGTAACCCGCTGTGGGACTCGCTTACACCTGAGCAGCAATTGGGCGTTCTTGATGCATATGAAGAAAGCGAAGACGACAAAAACCTAATATCGCTTGATGAGATCAAGGAGAAGTACGCCAACTGGTTTTAAAGTAGCTTTCTCAAAAAAACTGGCGACGATTTTGACGACATTCCTGCCTACAACTTATTCAACTCATCCATCAACCCTTTACTAACCCGGTTGAAGTAGCGTTTTACGCCGTAGCCCATTACCCATTGTATGCCGCTGGTGGCATTGGTTAAAAACACCTCGTCGGCCTGGTTTAGTATCTCTGGGTTTATTTGTGCTTCGGTTACGGGGATGTTGTTATCCTGCGCAAGGTTTATTACCACCTGCCGCATTACGCCCTCTACACAACCCTCGCTAAGGGCGGGGGTGTATAAATGATTCTCGTACCAAACAAAAATATTCGCCGCGCCGGCCTCGCACAAAAAGCCATTGGCATTTAGCAGAAAAACTTCGTCGAGCTTATTTTGTTGCCTGTACAGTGCTGCCATTACATACTGCAGCGAATTACAGGTTTTTATAGAAGAAAGGTAGTTAAGCGGCTTGGGCAGTTCGCCAAAAATATCCATGATCAGCCCGCGCTCGTTCAGGAAATAACGTGGTTCTTCCAGCGGGCTTATCTCCATACAAAAGCCCATTTTGTTTTGGCTTGGTGTATAAAGCCCTTCAGCATCGCGGTATACGGTAAGGCGAATGCGCCCGTGGCGTATCTTGTTGCGCCGGGCCAACATCTCTGCCTGCTCGCGCAGAAACCAGGTATCGGTTTGCGAGTAGCCATCTATCTTCAGGGCTTTCATGCCGCGTTGCAGGCGGTCGGCATGCAATTCGGCAAATTGCAGTTTGCCCTTCATCAGGCGCATGCTCTCAAATAAGCCGTCGCCATATTTAAAACCACGGTTGCCAATGGTAAGCAATATGCTATCCTCAGGAAGTATTTCGCCGTTAAAATTGATGTACCTGGGAGACATGGGGCAGATATAATATTTGAGACGTTAGACTTGAGATAAGCTCCCTTTAATTTCTTTAGATATATGCTTTTCAACTGGAGAATGCTCCCCTTAATTAACATGTGCAAACTTAAAAAATTATCAACTCAATGATATAATTTCGTTTACAAACCCACAGAAATGTGTTTTGTTCTAAAGCATCAATTTTCGTCTTTCATATCCACAGCGCTGTAGCGACGCCACTTATCTAAAACGGCTTCAAAATCAGCAGGTAGCGGCGCTTCAAAGTAGATATCCTTCTTAAGCGAAGGATGCAAAAATCCCAGCGACTGTGCATGCAGAGCCTGGCGTGGCATCAGCTCGAAACAATTCTCTACAAACTGGCGGTATTTGCTGAACACGGTCCCCTTTAAAATTTTGTCGCCCCCATACGTGGCATCGCTGAATAAGGGGTGCCCTATATGCCTCATGTGGGCGCGTATTTGGTGGGTGCGGCCGGTTTCCAGTTTGCACTCTATCAGGGTTACATAGCCCATGCGTTCCAATACCTTATAATGCGTAACGGCCCATTTGCCTTTCTCGGGGTCGTCGTATATCGACATTACTCGGCGGTCGGCAACGCTGCGGCCAATGTAGCCGGTAACGGTGCCATCTTCGGTAATATCGCCCCAGGCAAGGGCAATGTAGCGACGGTTAATGGTATGGTCGTAAAACTGTTTGGCCAGGTAGTTCATGCTGCGCTCGTTCTTGCTGATGAGCAGCAGCCCAGAGGTGTCTTTGTCTATACGATGCACCAGTCCCGGGCGGCCATCGTTACCCGGCAGGGTAGGCAGTTGCTGAAAATGGTAAACCAATGCATTCACCAGCGTGCCGGTGTAATTGTTGTAGCCGGGATGTACCACCATGCCGGCGTCTTTATTCACGATGAGCACATCGTTGTCTTCGTATACGATATTGATGGGAATATTCTCGGGGTAAACCTCGGTATCGCGTGGAGGGTGTGGTAGTACTACGGATATAACATCAAAAGGCTTTACCTTGTAACTGGCTTTAACAGGCTTATCATTCAGCAGAACGTTACCCGCATCAATGGCATTTTGTATGCGGTTGCGCGATGCATTCTCGATGCGGTGCATCAAAAACTTATCTATCCGCAACAGCGATTGCCCTTTATCAACTACCACGCGCAAGTGTTCAAAAAGATCCTGCTCTTCGCTTTCAATTAATAGGGTATCCTCTGCCATGGCGCAAAAATAAGAAAAATTCGTGCTGCCCATAGCGATGGGTTTCAAACCCATCGCTATGGGCAGCACTGTGCAGTATATAACCTATTGAGGCGTTTTATCCATTAATGCACATTGTCGATAAGCCATTTGATAGCTTTTTCATCCATGATCAGCCGAACGGAAAGAGTGGCATTCTCCAAGGCTATAACCAATGCATTAATTTCGGTTACATTAGAACGTAATAGGATGCGCGTCCCTTTTGTCGGATCTTTTGTGACTTCCGCGATCTTGAAAGAATTAACAATTGTCTCAAATTGCAGAGCTTTAGGAGAATTATCAGGCCGGAATATGCCATCCCTATACCACATATCAATTGTGATTACTTCGAACGTGCCGATCGAAAGGCCTCGCCACCATATTTCGAATATGTCTCCCATACCGCAATATATAGAAATTACCCGGGCGTAAGCTATTTTCAATCTGAAGGATGGTGACGGATTTTCTCTAAATTCGCCTCATGCACATCGCCCTCGATATTTTCAGCCCTATCCATCAAATAACCGACCCGTTATTCGAGGCAAAGGGCATTGAGGTATACATCAAGCGCGATGATATGATACATCCTTTGATATCGGGCAACAAATGGCGCAAGCTGAAATATTTGTTGCAAAAGGCGCAGGATGAGGGCAAAACGCACCTGATAACTTTTGGCGGGGCGTACTCTAACCACTTACTGGCAACCGCTGCGGCCGCTGCAAAGTTTGGCTTTAGGTCGACAGGCATTGTGCGGGGCGAAGAAGTAGAAAACGATACCCTGTTTATGTGCCGCCTGCATGGCATGCAATTGCTATTTACCGATAGGGACAGCTACCGCGACAAGCCTGCATTATTTGAGAAGCACTTTGGCAATAATGCCGATGCCTTTTTTATTGACGAAGGTGGCGCATCTGCCGAAGGTGCGCAAGGCTGCAGCGAACTGGTTGATGAACTAACCGATACCTACACCCACATATTTTGTGCTTGTGGTACGGGCACTACTGCCGCAGGTATCATCAACGGGATAAGCAAGCATCAGCTAAGTACTCGTTTTAATGCTATCCCTGTTTTTAAGAATGGCGGTTTTATGAGGGATGAGATAGATAGCTACTTAAGCAAGCCCGTTGACTACGACCTGCACCTCGACTACCACTTCGGCGGTTACGCCAAAACCACGCCCGATCTTATCCAATTCATCAAAACCTTTGTTGCTAAAACGGGGGTATTGATTGAGCCTGTGTATACGGCGAAAATGCTCTATGCTTTGTATGACCTGGCGGCGAAAGATCACTTTAAAGCCGGGGATAAAATACTGGCTATCCATACCGGGGGAATATGGGGACTGATGGGGATGAAAGAAAAATTTTAAGCCCTTCTTCATGGCGATTAATAGCGTGGCGGCTCCGAGCCAAGCGTTACAGCTTTGCATGTTGGATCTGCATCTGAGATTGCCACGCCGCTCTTGCGCTCGCCCCTTCCCGCTGCGGCTCGCAATGACATGGTGGTAAGTTTTCTATTCAAAAAATGCCGTTTCCAAGCATTTGCACATCTGAAATTTGCACACCTGCACATCTTTTTCATCCATACTAAAAACGGCTTTGGTTCAAAAACTATGTTTAAATAATTTAAAGTTACTTTTTTGCCAATCGGTTCAAAAACCTTTAAATTATTGTTGTTTAGCCCTTTTTGTTAGATTTGGTAAAACTAAATTATGCTTATGAACCACTTACAGATCACTCCGCAGAACGTACAGGAAACCCTGAGCAAGCATATATTGGCCGATGGGTTCGACCTTACTTTTGATATGGAAAAAAGCCAGGGTGTACACATTTACGATTCTAAACACCGCCGCACCCTGCTCGATTTCTTCACCTGCTTTGCATCTGTACCCTTAGGCTACAACCACCCCAAAATGCTGGCCGACGAAACCTTTAAAAAGAACCTCATGCTGGCCGCCTTAACCAACCCCAGCAACTCGGATATTTATACCGAGCAATACGCTCAATTTACAGATACCTTTTCGCGTATGGGCATACCCGATTATTTGCCGCATGCTTTTTTTATAGCCGGCGGTACGCTTGCCATTGAGAATGCGCTAAAGGTTGCCATGGACTGGAAAGTTCAAAAGAACTTCGCCAAGGGCCACACGCAGGAAAAAGGCCACAAGGTGCTGCATTTTCAAAATGCTTTCCACGGGCGCTCGGGGTATACTTTAAGCCTTACCAATACCCAGCCCGTAAAAACTAAGTGGTTTGCCAAGTTCGATTGGCCACGCGTATCGCTACCCGAAATACAGCATCCGCTTAACGAGAATAATATTGTTGACCTTGCCCTGCGCGAAGCGAAAACCGTTGCCGAGATACGCACTGCCTTTGCCAATAACCCGGATGATATCTGCGCTATTATTATAGAACCCATCCTGTCGGAAGGGGGAGATAAGCACGTACGCCGCGAGTTTTTAGAGCAATTGCGCCAACTGGCCGATGAGTACGAGGCTATGCTGATATACGATGAAGTGCAAACCGGCGTGGGGCTAAGCGGTAAGTTTTGGCTGCACCAGCACTTTGGCGAAAAAGCCCGCCCGGATATTATTGCCTTCGGTAAAAAAATGCAGGTGTGCGGTATACTGGTTGGCAACCGGGTTGACGAGGTAGAAGGTAACGTTTTCAAAGTATCCTCGCGCATAAACTCCACCTGGGGCGGCAGCTTGGTTGATATGGTGCGCTCGGCAAAAATTATGGAAATTATTGAGGAAGATAAACTTTGCGATAAAGCAGCCGAAACAGGGGATTACTTGCAGAACGGCTTGCTGGATATTGCCGCCAAAACAGGCCTCATCAGCAACGTGCGTGGCAAAGGTTTGATAACCGCATTCGACTTGCCTGATGCCGAAACCCGCAATGAATTAATAGCTAAAGGATTGGAAGACAATATTATGTACCTGGGCTGCGGCGAACGCAGCATTCGTTTCCGCCCGGCGCTTATTATGGAGAAAGAGCACATTGACGAGGGCTTATTTAACATTCAAAAAATACTGCCCACGCTATAATATCAATGTAATAATATTGCTACAAGCGCCTGATTTCTCACCATCAGGCGCTTTTTTTATTTTGAATATACTATAATCGCGGTATAGCGTTATTATATATATTATTAATTATTATATAACGCTATGCTGTTACATAGTTGGAATAATTAACGTATTGTAAAACATCGACTTATAATTATATACAAACAGGGTTACATTTTAGGATGAACAGACACATTGAAAAATTAAAAAAACAACTTGTGGAGATAGCAGAAGTTGTTAATTCTTTCCAGTCTGAAGCAGTGCAAGTGAGAGTTGTAGACAGGCTTTTAGACGAGATAATGGAATCGGAGCGGGTGGAAGCGGAAGGATCAGAAGTTTTCAATAAGAGGGCGCGCAAAGCCACAGCAGAAAATGACGACCAACAGAGCCTTTCCCCCCAAAGGCGCAAAAAACCGGGTGCAACCAAAGTGCTGAACCAATTGCTTAGCAGCGATTTTTTCCGCACCCCGCACTCTATATCGGCCATTGCCGACTATTGCAAAGAAAAGTTCGATTCGGATTTCAAAACTTCAGAGTTATCGGGCATACTGCTAAAGCTTGCTAAAGAGAACAAACTGAAACGCGAAAGAAGCAACGAACATAACCGCTTTGAATACGTAGGCGTTTAAAAACAAGGATGCCGCTCCATAAGAGCGGCATCCTTGTTTTTAGTCCGAAAGTCGGGAAAGACCGAAAGTCCGGAAGTAGGATCCGTGTGTCGGCAAATCCGTCTTTCGGACTTTCCGACATACGGACTTTCGAACTCCTCCTACCGGAGTTCAAACAAATTATCCACTCCTAATATCTTCCTCGAAGTAAAGCCCTCCGCATATTTAGCATTGATGCTTTTGCCGTATTCGCGGCCGCGGCCGTTTATCTGTTCGATGAAATCGGGCGAGGAGATGTAGGTTTGCGGCTCGTCCTCTTTATACTCCGGATTGTGGAACTGCGAAGCGTATGCATATACGCTGGCTATTTTTGTATCCCAATACTCGGTAACGTCTACCAAAATATCGGGTTTAATGTAACGGTCCTGTATAAAATGCAACACCTGTGTTGGGCGCCATGGTTCCTGTGCGTTGCCATCGGCATCAAAGGTTTCTATACGGCGCAAGCCTGAAAGGAAGCTGGCAGCCTCAACCAACTCGTTCGCGCGCCCATGGTCGGGGTGGCGGTCATGATAGGCATTGGTGATTACTATCTCGGGCTGGTATTTGCGTATGGCGGCAATTACCTTTAGTTGATATTCCTTGGTGTTCTCAAAAAAGCCGTCGGGCAATTCCAAATTCTCGCGAACGGTTAAGCCAAGTATTTCGGCAGCTTTGGTGGCTTCCTGTAAGCGTATTTCGGCAGTGCCGCGGGTACCCAATTCGCCGCGGGTGAGGTCGGCAATACCCACTTTGTGGCCCATGGCCAAGTGTTTAAGTATTACACCGGCGCAGCCAAGTTCGGCGTCATCCGGGTGTACGGGCAAAACTAATATATCTAATTTCAACATAAATTTATTTTGAAGCAACATCAGCCGGCGCCAGCAAGCGCTGTATCTTTTTTCTTACTTTGGATGATGTTGGTTTGGTGAACGGAAAAAAGTAATCAACAACCCTGCCATCGCGGCCTATCAAATACTTGTGAAAGTTCCATCGCGGGGCAGAGCTTAGCACCCCATTCTCTTTTTTATCGCTCAGGAATTTATAAAGCGGGTCGGCATAGGGGCCACGCACACGTATTTTATCGAATACAGGATAATTGCTGCCCTGAATACTGCAAAAGGCTGCTATAGATTGGCCCTCGAGGGGTTCCTGCCCGCCAAAGTCATTAGACGGGAAAGCCAATATCTCAAAATCCTGCCCTTCAAATTCGGTTTTAAGGGCGGCCAAGTCTTTCAACTGCGGGGTAAAACCACATTCGGATGCGGTGTTTACGATGAGCAGTACTTTGTTTTTATAGTCGGACAGGGTAACGGAGTTGCCGTTCAACGTTTGCACGTTAAACTTGTAGATGTTCTGAGTATCCATTAATTATAGCTGGGGTTGTAGCCTGCGGATTGAAGTATCGCTTCGATATCCCGCTGCTCCTCCCGGTCGTAAGTCTCTTTCAGGTCGTGCCCGAATATTTTCGCTACCGACTGGATAACAAAGGCATTAAAGCCGCCTTTCAACTCCTTCACCATGGCAAAACTGGTGTTGCCGGTTTCGCGGTTAATGAGTTTGATGAGTACTTCGCCCTGTGTTATAGTGAGGTCTTTAATTTGTTTGTTAAAAATGCCTTTTACTTCTGCTTCGCAGGCTTTCATTAGTTCTTTTTGCTGCTTTTTGTCGGCTGTCATAGCCAGGTCGCGCTGTAGCTGGCGGTAGCGTTTGCCCGCAAATTGGGCGTAAGGCAGTACTTTAAGTACATTGTAGCGCAAACGGTAAAAGTTGGCCCTATCCTGCGCGCTGGCAAAAATGCGGGTATCAACAATGCGTACCTCGGGCGTAACTATCCAGGGCACTAATTCGCCATCAAGCTTTGTCATGAGCGTTTTGATGGTATCATTTTTGCCCAGTGTTACGGGTAGGGCAGTTTTTTCTACCTGCGCTTTTAAAGCGCCGCACAAGCAACAAAATACAAGCAGAAAAGCAATAAATTTCATATATTTACTTGAACACAAAATTAACGCATTTTATTTCATTTTTTATATCAACCTGCAATAATAAATATTGTTGCAAGTTGATGAATATATAGCACTTATTAGCCTATACATGAAAGATTTAGTGATTGACCTGGAAGCCGAGAAAACGGAGATACTAAAACGCTACCGGGCCTTGCTACGCGCCAGTAAATCAACCCTGCAAAAGGGCGACAAACGCATGATCCGCAAGGCCTTTGATATGGCCCTGGAGAGCCATAAAGATATGCGCCGTAAAAGCGGTGAGCCTTATATATACCACCCTATAGCGGTGGCGCAAATTGCTGCCGAAGAAATTGGGTTGGGTACAACATCTATCGTATGCGCCCTGCTGCACGATGTGGTAGAAGATACCAACGTAACGCTGGAAGATATTGAGATGGAGTTTGGCAAAAAAGTAGCCAAAATTATCGATGGCCTTACCAAAATATCGGGCGTGTTTGATACCAACAGCTCGTTGCAGGCCGAGAATTTCCGTAAGATGCTGCTTACCCTTGCCGATGACGTGAGGGTGATACTGATAAAACTGGCCGACCGCCTGCACAACATGCGCACCATGGAGTTTATGCCGCGCGATAAGCAGCTGAAGCTCTCTTCAGAAACCGTTTACCTATATGCCCCTTTGGCACACAGGCTGGGGTTGTATGCCATAAAGTCGGAATTGGAAGACCTCTCCATGAAATACATGGAGCGCGAAACTTACTCGTTTATTAAAGTTAAGCTGAACGAAAAGAAGGCGGAACGAGAAAAATTCATCCGCGATTTTATTGAGCCGGTAAAAAAGGTTGTTGCCGATCAGGAACTCCACGCCGATGTTTTCGGAAGGCCAAAATCTATCCATTCGATATGGAATAAGATGAAAAAGAAATCGATACCATTTGAAGAGGTGTACGATCTTTTTGCCATCCGTATTATTTTGGATAGCACGCCCGAGAGCGAGAAGGCCGACTGCTGGAAGGCTTATTCCATCATCACCGACCTGTACCGCCCTAACCCCGACAGGCTGCGCGACTGGATATCGTCGCCCAAAGCTAACGGTTACGAAAGTTTGCACACCACCGTAATGGGTCCGCGCGGGCAATGGGTTGAGGTACAAATACGCACCAAGCGCATGAACGAAATTGCCGAGAAGGGTTTCGCCGCGCACTGGAAGTACAAAGAATCGACCACCGATAGCGGGCTCGACCAATGGGTACAAAAGGTGCGCGATATGCTGAAGAACCCGGATTCGAACGCGTTGGATTTCCTGGATGATTTCAAGATGAACCTCTTCAGCGATGAGATATTCATTTTTACGCCGAAAGGTGCCCTGATACAATTGCCGCTGAATGCCACCGCGCTCGATTTTGCCTTTGAGATACATACCGATGTAGGCGCAAGCTGTATAGGTGCCAAGGTAAACCACAAACTGGTGCCCCTGAGCCACAAACTGCAAAACGGCGACCAGGTAGAGATCATCACCTCGGGCAAACAAACGCCAAAAGAGGATTGGCTGAGTTTTGTGGTTACGGCCAAGGCAAAAGCCAAAATTAAGTCGGCCTTAAAAGAGGAGAAACGCAAAATAGCCGAAGATGGTAAGGAGATACTGGAGCGTAAGCTGAAATCGCTGAAGATTACCTACAACTCCGAGAATATTCATAAGCTGAGCTACTTCTTTAAGCTTGCCTCTACACAGGACCTTTTCTACAATGTGGCCAAAGGCCTTATTGACATGAAGGACCTGAAAGAATACCAGGCATCCGAAAAAGTTATAGAGGCTAAGCCGCAGGATAAGATAGAGGCCGATCAGCTGCAGTCTATCGTACGCAGCATAAAAACCAAAGACAGCGACGTGCTGCTTTTTGGCGAGGATATGCAGAAGATAGATTACAAGCTGAGCAATTGTTGTAACCCCATACCGGGCGATGATGTATTTGGCTTTGTAACCGTAAGTGATGGTATCAAGATACACCGTACCAACTGCCCTAATGCTGCCAAACTAATGGCCAACTACGGCTACCGTATTGTAAAAGCCAAATGGACCAAACAATTAGAGTTGGCCTTCCTGACAGGCCTGCGCATCCGTGGCATAGATGAGGTGGGATTGATCAACAAGCTTACCACCGTAATATCTAACGATTTTAAGGTGAACATCCGCAGTATTACTGTGGATAGTGATAACGGGATATTTGAGGGCTCGATAATGGTTTATGTGAACGATACCGAGCACTTGAACAACCTTACCAAAAAGATAATGCTGATAAAAGGCATCACCTCGGTAGAAAGGTTCGATTCGCCGGTGGAGAAGGCATCGTAACGGGGTATGGACGAAGCAGCAGATAAACTGGAAACCATTAAAACCCGCGAAGATTTTGTTGAGTTTACCCAATTGCTATTAAAAAACCTGGGAGAGCATCCCGAGGATTGGGAGAACGTTACGCTTAAGGATTACCTTGGCGCCATTGCCGCCTGGACAGAAGATATGGATGGGTATTACCGGAATATGCAATTACCCATGCCTGCCAATGTTGATTGGAAAGTATTTGCTAATATTTTGATGGCAGCGAGTATTTACGAGTAAGATAA
The DNA here is from genome assembly GCF_002013915.1 of Mucilaginibacter pedocola. GTDB lineage: Bacteria > Bacteroidota > Bacteroidia > Sphingobacteriales > Sphingobacteriaceae > Mucilaginibacter > Mucilaginibacter pedocola. The sequence goes on along the minus strand of NZ_MBTF01000014.1, from coordinate 43,885 downwards.
AATAGCACGACGTGTAAAAGAGCATTGCCGGTTACCCCATTAGGGGTATTAGCTTTGTAGAACATTGCTCGCCCCAGTTTCTTGCGCCGTAGGTGCAATGCTTTGTGTTGATGCTAGGCAGATACGCTAAAGTTTTGCACCTACGGCGCAATTATTTATGATCTTTTTTCTACAAAGCTTAGGCCCCTAAACGGGGTCGGGAATGAGTTGTATAAAATCATTGATTGTAATAGGTTACCCCTTTAGGGGTAAAAGCTTTGTAGCACCCTGAACCAAACATTCTTTGCGCCGTAGGTGCAATGCTTTTCGTCTATGCCCGCCATGCAGTTCAAGCTTTGCACCTACGGCGCAAGAAAACATAATGTTGGGTTTTCTACAAAGCTTTAACCCCTAACGGGGTAAGGACTTAGCAAGTTTTGATTTGAAAGTTCAAAACTCATTCAAGTTCTTTAAAAATATACCGCTCATCAAATTCAACTTCGAAATCAATGAGCATCTTTCGGTATTCATCCAAAAAGCGAACCTTTTGATGGTGTTGCTGCTGGTTATGGATATACTTAACCACATTATCAATCTGTGATTTACTATGGCTAAACGCGCCGTAGCCATCCTGCCATTGAAACTTATTCCGTGTTAGTTTTTCTTTGTTAAGCCACTCGGATGATTCACCTTTTACCAATCGCATCAGATCTGAGATCGATTGAGATGGATTTAAACCAACGAACATGTGCAAATGATCCGGCATGTTGTTAATGGCTAACATTTTATGCCTATGGTTTTGCGTTATAGCTACAATATACAGCCTTAATCGCTCGTCCCATTCAGAATCTAACTGGGCTGCACGATATTTAACGGCGAAAACAAAGTGAATATAAAGTTGGGTATAGGTGTTAGGCATAATTCAATTATACCAATTTGATACCTATTCCACAACCTCCGCTTTCATCTCTTGTAAAATACCATCCCAAAGCGCTAAACGTGCCTGCAATGCTGCCTTGACGGCGGTTGTGGCTTCCTGCCATTTGGTATCGTCGTTACCACAGAGTTCGGCGGTCATTTGGTAGGCGAGGTGCGAGTGGTGGTCGCCATCTACCTCTATATGGCGCTCAAGGTAATATAGCAGTATCTCTACTTTGCCGGGTAGCTGCCCGTTCAGTTTCTTCACCATTTCTATGAACATGCCGGGTATCAGGTCCTCGCGGCCAAAGGTGAATACGGCTGCGGTAACGTGATTTTTGTTGGCCGCTATTACATCGAATGTGTGCTTTACAAAGTTGCGTGCCGCAACGGGCATATCGGCTTTAGCCAAAGCATCGTTTACTGAAGCATGAACACTTAATTGTTTAAATAACGAAAGTATCGCCGAAGCATCGCAGCCTGCCTGGTCCATAGCGGCCAGGTAGAGTTCGAAGTGGCTGGTACGGTTGCCGGTATGGTCAACGTCGCTTTCTTCGCCGGTTACTATCTCGTTTATCAGGTAACGTGTATTGGCATTACCAACGGGCATCCACGGTAGAGTGGTACAGGTAAGGTTTTGTTGCAGGGCTTTTAGCAAACTCATAAAATCCCAAACCGCAAAAATGTGGTGCTGCATAAAGGCATGCAAATCGGGCAGGGTATTAATATTATGGTAAAGCGGGTGGGCTATCAATTGATCGCGCAGGGGCTGTATCTCGGTTTTCAGCTGCGTTATTCTCTGGTTCTCTTCGGTCATCACAAAACAATAAACGGCAAAGGTAAGGTTTTGGATGGTGGGGATAAAAGAGTATTCGTTTTAAGAGAGATTTGCAACTAATTTTCGACCATGGACATACGTGATGCTATGTCTGTTTTTTCATGCCAATTATATGCCTTTACATATAATCGGTGCAAAATCTACTAATTATATGTGTTTGCATATAAAAGCTTAGCTTAAACTAAACCACCCAGCAATTAAACTTATAAAGTTTCGCCCATGCGCCATCGGTATATCTAAAAATATAGAGGCAACCACTACCACTCCCGTTCAGGGAAATTAAGGCATATCTGCGGTTTTTAGAAAAAACGGGTTTCGAAAACCTGTATAGGTCTTTGTCTTCAACAGGCATCTCTTTTTCGTATCGCTCAAGCGCCTTGTTCATTTCTTTCTCATAACGTTTTTTGGACATATTGCCTTTGTACCTAAATGGAACGTATCCGTCTGCCCGTATTTGCTGTACCACAGAATCGGGAGCTTTGTAAGCCACAATTTTTGTTATTTTATAGCTATACGAATATTTAACTGGCTTTTGCAGCACGCATTTTGCGTTAGTGAGGTGGTAATTGCTCCAATCAATAGATGAGGTATCGTTTTCAATTGCTTCTATAAAATCATGTACAGGTACATCCTTTAAAAGTTCTTTTTCGTTTTGCAGGATATCAAAATCCCATTTATCAAATTCGATATTTACCCCTTTTTTGTACAAATAATAGAATTTCGCTTTTGGGTTCACACGTTCACGAGAGGCAGCATTTATAAGGCTGGCTATTAAGCTGTCAGGGGCGGATTGTGCAAAAACGCTGCAACCGATGGCTGACAGCAAAATGATTAAAACCAGCCTTTTCATCACACTCCTTAAAACTTATTCCCCCTCAAAAACTCCTCTATACCCATACGCTTTTTGCCTTCCAGTTGCACGTCGGTTACGCTTACGTAGCCATCAGTAGCGGCAAATTTTAGGTGGGTTTTGTTGTCGGTTACGAAAGCACCGGGATCCAGACCCGGGTCGGTTATTTCTGGGGTGGCGTAAAATACCTTTAACGTTTTGCCCTCTATGGTTGTGAATGCTGCAGGCGAGGGGCTAAGGCCGCGGATGAAGTTGCAAACCTGTTGCGCCGGTTTGTCAAAATCTATAATGCAATCCTCCTTGAATATTTTAGGGGCATGCTTTAATTCAATATTCTCTATAAGATGTTCTTGCGGGTGCTGGCTGTAGCGGCCGCTTTCGATGCCTTTTACGGTTTTTACCAATAGGCCCGCGCCCTTATTCATCAATTTATCGTGCAGGTCGCCGGCGGTTTCGGTACCATGCAGGGTTACTTTCTCGGTGAACAGGATGTGCCCGGTATCAATTTCATGCGTGAGCAAAAAGGTGGTTACGCCGCTTTCTTTTTCGCCATTGATGATGGCCCAGTTAATAGGGGCTGCGCCTCGGTATTGCGGCAGTAACGATGCATGCAGGTTGATGGTACCCTTTGGCGGCATATTCCAAACAACTTCGGGCAACATCCTGAAAGCTACTACAACTTGAAGGTCGGCTTTTAGGGCTTCCAGTTCTGCTAAAAATTCGGGGTTCTTCAGTTTTTCGGGCTGTAAAACTTTTAGTCCGTTGGCTACGGCATACTCTTTCACTGCCGACTGGCTTACTTTTTTGCCGCGGCCTGCCGGTTTATCGGGGGCCGTTATAACGGCAACAATATTGCAACCTGCGCTTATCAGCGCATCGAGCGAGGCAACGGCAAAATGGGGGGTGCCCATGAAAATGATTCTCATATATACGGTAGTGTAAAGATCTAAGTAAAAAGTAAAGTAAGGTTTCCGACCTTATTTGTAAAGCAGGTATTTGCTGCGCGTGGCCTTGAATTTTGATAAAGCAGGCTCCCAGCTTGCCCTTATTTCATCCTCGGTTTTGCCGGCAATTATTTGCTGCTGTAAAATGGGGCTGCCGGCCAGTCTGGTGAGGTAAGGGATAAAGAATTTTTCTTTATCCGGGTATGCTTTATAAAATTCTATCAGCCACGCTAAATTAAGCTTTTTCTGTTGGCGCAGCGTGTCGGTATTGTAATCTTTTAAGCTAATGCCGTAACAAAGCTGCCCTTTAAGCGGCGGGTTGTCGCTTACGCCGGGTATGCTTACCGGGGTGAACGTGTAAGGGTATTTACCCTTTAATAAGGGGCTGCCTAAAATCTGGAATGGATCTGGTGTGCCACGGCCCAGGCTGATGTTGGTGCCCTCGAAGAAGCAGATATGCGGATACAGCAATATCGACTGTGCCGAACTCAGGTTTGGCGAGGGATTAACGGGTAGCACATACGGTTTATCATGCGTGTAGTTAGCCACTTTAAATATCTTTAGCTTGCACTGTACTTTGTTTTTAAGCCAGCCCTCGCCGTTTATCATTTGGGCGTATTCGGCTATGGTCATGCCATGTACAACGGGGATGGGGTGCATACCTACGAACGAGCGGTACGCTGTATCAAGTGTTGGTCCATCCACGAAGTAACCGTTGGGGTTGGGGCGGTCCATTATTACCAACTCGATATTGTTTTCGGCGCAGGCCTCCATTACATAGTGCAGGGTTGATATATAGGTGTAAAAGCGTGTGCCTACATCCTGCACATCAAATATCATGAGGTTAATGCCTTTAAGGTCTTCTACAGTTGGTTTAAAGTGTTTGCCATAGAGCGATATAGCAGGCAGGCCTGTTACCGGGTCTTTACTATCGCCAACGGTTGCGCCATCACTGGCGTTGCCGCGTATGCCATGCTCGGGGCCAAATATCTTTTTAACGGTAACGCCCAGCTTCAGCAGGCTATCAACCAGCGGTACCTTTTTGGGGCCGATGATGGATGTTTGGTTTACAAGCATGCCTATGTTTTTGCCCTTCAGGTAATCGAGGTAAAGCGATACCTGGTCGGCAGCGGGCATAATGGTGGTTGTGAGTACTTTTATGGCGGTTTTGTGTTGGCGCGGGGTTTGGGCCAGGTTATCGCAAGTGAAAAACAGGCAGCAAATAAAGGCGGCGGGTATTAATAGCTTTATCTTCATCATAAATTTTATCAACTTAAAGCAAATTTAAAAGCGGCTTGTTTAACCTTAAAAACGCATATTTGCGAAGGTACAAAAATCATTCAGCATTGAGTTTCGCCCGTTTTATATCAAGCCGCATTATCCTCAAAAGCAAGCGCACGTTCTCGAAACTTATTGTGCGCATAGCCATCGTAGGTATTATGCTGGGGCTGGGCGTAATGATACTTTCGCTGGCCGTTATTAAAGGTTTTAAACAGGAGATACGCGAAAAGGTTCGCGGTTTTGCCGGCGATGTACAGATCGTAAAATCTGACCTGAATAATTCTTACGAAAATTCATCTTTTATCCCCGAAGCTGACCTGGTACCTAAGTTAATTGTCAATCCCAACGTTACTTCCGTAAACGCCTACGCTACCAAGCCGGGCATTATTAAGGCCAATAACGAGATAGAGGGCGTGGTGATGAAGGGAGTTGATAAACATTACAATTGGCGCTACCTGCAAAAATCATTAGTGGGCGGCAGTGTGCTTAATTTTGCAGACAGTGCCGAAGCCATGAAACAGGTATTGATATCGCAGGTGACAGCCAACCGCCTTAAACTACGCGTAGGCGACGACCTAATCATCTACTTTATACAAGAAACTCCGCGCAAGCGTAAACTTACCATAAAAGGCATTTTTAATGTAGGGGTTGATGAGGTAGATAAAACCTTCATCATAGGCGACCTAAACCTGATTAAACGCCTTAACGACTGGAATAAAGGCGAAATAGGCGGCTACGAAATACGCCTGAACGATTTTAACAAGATAAACTACACGGCAGATTGGATAGACAATAAGTTGCCTATCCTGCTAAAATCATACACCGTATTTGATAATTATCCTACTATATTCGAGTGGCTTGGCTTACTGGATGTGAACGCCGTGGTGCTATTGGTGCTGATGACGGCCGTAGCGGTAATAAACATGATATCGGCCCTGCTGATCATGATACTGGAGCGTACAGCCATGATAGGCATGTTCAAGGCCATGGGAGCGCGTAATTGGGTTATTCAAAAGATATTCCTTTATAATGCTGCTTATTTGATAGGTATTGGCTTACTATTGGGTAACCTGCTTGGACTTGGCTTAGGCTTTTTTCAGCAATACACACATTTCTTCAAACTCGACCCGGCGAGTTATTACATGACCTTTGTGCCCATTAAGTTTACGCTGAGCGATGTGGTGCTGCTTAACATTAGTACGCTATTAGTATGCTTATTGGTGTTGATTGTGCCGAGTATGCTGGTAAGCCGGATTTCGCCGGTGAGGGCTATAAGGTTTAAGTAGGAGAATATCGAACACCGAATATTGAAGTAAACCTACTTTGGAATTGGATATTCGAAGTTCACTATTCGAAATTCTTCTTTGAATTTCTAAAGCAACCTATACCCCAAACCAACCCTAACAACCCTGCTGTACGCTTCGTTGGTACCACCAACATAGCCTTCCATGTAATTGCGTAAGCCGTGGGCATAACTTGCGTTTAGGCTGAATTTGTTGAGGTGTGCAGCCAGTCCAAAACGCAGGCGGAAATCGGTGCTGATGGTTTTGCGGTCTACATTGGTTTTGTAGGTGGTGCCATCATCTGTTTTGGCGCTGCCTTTTTCGCGGGCATCGGTTATAAAACCAATATCGGTACCGGCTAATATATCAAGCTTAATTTTGCTGATGGGGATGCGATAACCAAGGTGTGGGTTTAAGTTGATGACGGTATTTTTAATGGCTGTGCTGCCATCTGCTGCCATAGGGTTACCCGGACCGCTTGAAATTGGATTGTATATAACTATTTCATTGATATCAACCTTACTTCTCAATTGCTCAAAAGCGGTTTGTACGCCAACTATAAAACCACCCTTACTCACTAATTGTGCTTGTGCGCTTAATCCATAGCCAACGCCAAATTTATTACCATAGGGGCTGTTGGTGTATTCGGAATTGAAATGCCCCCTGCTCACCAGCATCATTGCTGAAGATGCTGAAGATGCGCCGCTATACTTGAATAAACCAGAGTAAGCACCTGCGGTCAACTCCAATTTTTGCGCCGATGCAGCAACAGCAATTGCAAGGCAAACAACACTTAGTAGAAGTTTCTTCATTTTTTGGTGGATTTGAAGTTGAATTTCAGGTTGAGGCCACCGGCGCCAAATTGTATACTTTGGCTACCCATACCACCCAGCGGATATTTCAGGAAGGGCTCTACCACCAATCTGTTTTTACCGATAGGGAAGCCGGTACCAAAGCTAAGATTCAATGTTTTACCAAAATAAAAGCTGTTGAAACTTTGGGTGGTGGTTTGGTCTTGCTGGCTGGCTGTAGAGTTACCCAAGGCGTTGTAATTGTTGTATTGATAGTGGTAAGTATAACGCTCATCAATAAAAGTACCCGAGCTTAAACCCGCCGAAATGTAGGTGTCGCTTTTCTCGGGGTTAAACTCATATTTAATATTGATAGGTACATCAAGCCCCACCAAACGCGCACTCGATCCTTTTAGCTCGGCAACAGAGGCTGCGGGATTCACCAGCCCCTCTGCAGCAGATGGAAAACTGTAACTTGCCGACATGGCCTTACGGTCGTAACTGCTGTTGCTGTTAACCGGGGCACCATTAGCATAGCTCAACGAGTTTTGGGCCAGCGCCACACCGGTTGATAGTTTGAATTTTTTACCCAGGCGGATATCTGATGTAAAGCCCGCACCCGCATTAACCTGGTTAGCGCTGCCCTCGGCATAGTTTAAATAGGTGGCTGCGTATACGCTGAAGTTTACTTTCTTAGGCTCTTTCGTTTCCGGCTTCCTCTTAGCAACCTGTTGTTGGGCCTCCTGCTTAAACAAGTCCTCCATCGTTTTAGGCTGTTGTTTTATAACCGGGCTTACTGGTTTGTTATCGGCGTTATTTACGGTAGGCTGTGCGTTAGCAGCAATGGCTTGTTGGTTTGCGTTGTTAACCACAACAGTTTTATCCGTAGCGGGCGCATCCGTTTTAACAAGCGGAACAATTGGTTTTTGCTGCGCTACATTGTTTGCAGGTGCATCCGCAATTGTATTATCCGGCGTAATACGCTCATCTTTTTGCTTGGCCTGTTGCTTGTTTTGTGTTGCCACGTAAGCAGGTGCAGGGCTTACTAATCTGCCGTTTACCACAGCATTATTTGGCGCGGTGGATGTTGCATCGGGCGCGGGGCTTATGGCCTTATCAAATCCGTGTACGGTGATCTTGTTTTTACCCGCAGCAGGTTGCGTCGGCGAAGCAGAGGCAACATTGTTAGTGCTTATCGTATCAATAGGTTTTAAGCTATCGGCATTGTTGGTTTCAGCGTTAGTTTTATTAGGCTGTTGTATAGTCGTTTTATGGCTGTCGGCAATAGTGGTTTCTGCGTTTTGCTTATTGTTAAACCACAGGCCTACACCTAAAAACACCAGCAATACGGCTGCGGCGCTGCTCCACCATAGCCAGGCAATTTTGCGTTCCTCTTTCACCGGGAACTTCTTGCGGAGTTCGAGCCACGCCTCATCGGCCGGAGGGAATTCGTAATTATCAAACACCTCCGTGATGCGGTTCTTCAGCCTTTCGTCAAACTGCTCATCCATGGTTTTGTGTTTCTGTTGTTAATAACTGCCTTAATTTTTCTTTCGCCCGGCTCAAATAAACCCTTGATGAACTGGCCGGCAGGTTTAGTATGTTTCCAATTTCATCGTGATTGTAGCCATCAATTTCGTACATGTTAAAAATGGTAAGCTGTAGCTGCGGCAGCTTCTTCATCAGCTTTAAAATATCCTGTGCATTCAGCCTTTCAATAGCGCTTGCGTCGCTGCCTACGCCTACGGCATGGTCCAGATCCATATTGGCCTGGTGCTTTAGTTCCTTTCGGCGCCTGTCAATAGCGGTATTTACCACTATGGTGCGCAGCCAGGCCCTAAAGGGCTTATCGGTATTATATGTATTTATATAATTAAACACTTTTATAAAAGCATCATTTACAACTTCTAATGCATCATCCTGGTTAAGGCTGTAGCGCACGCTTATACCCATGGCGTAGCCATAAAACTGCTTATATAGCAATTCCTGGTATTTTAGGCTGCCTGTTTTGCATTTACTTACTATCTCGTCTTCAGTAATGCGGTGGGTTAGATGCATTAAGTGCTGTTAGTTCTGCTAAGTGTTAATGGTGTTACGGGCTGTAGTTGCAAAACGCTACAAGGCCCGTAAAATTTTTTACATGACGCTATTGCCGGCAGCAAAGTTACCGCCGGTAATTTAAAATAACATCAGGGGAGTGTATTAGTTTACCTTCTTAAGGTCGTACTGCAGGGTAAGGGTATCGGCACTGTTAAATACCATTTGCAGTGCGCCGCCACCATCGTAAAAGTAACTATATGTGCCGTTTAGCTGCGTTTTGGCACCGCCATGGGTATTGTCCTGAAAAGTGAGATTGCCGCCATTTAAGCTGTAATGCCCGGTGCTGCCTGCATGAAGGTTTGTGGTGTCGCCAAGTACTTTAAAGGTGGTGCCGTTTTGTAATACCAACTGAATGGCTGCTTTTATAGTATCTATATTAGTGAAGCCGGGAGTGCGGTGCAATAACCTAAATTCGCCGCTGAAGGTGCCGGATGGCAGGGGTGCGGGATTGGCCGATTTATTTTCGGCACAGCCACCTAACAATGCAATTGTTAAAACAAGCGCAGGCGTTAAATAGGTAAAGCTTATTTTCATTGTATAACAGGTTAACGGTTTTTGTACAAACGCTGTAACCTGTTATATATTTTAGGCCTTTTTAGCTTCGTTCCAAAAAACATCCATTTCGGCCAGGTTCATGTCCTGTAGTTGCTTACCGTGTTCTTTAGCTTTACCCTCCAGGTACTGGAAACGCTTAATGAATTTGCGGTTAGTTTTCTCCAGCGCATCCTCAGGGTTAATGTTGATAAAGCGGGCATAGTTAATGAGCGAGAACAGCAGGTCGCCAAATTCGGCTTCGGCTTTTTCATGGTCAATGGCCACATCGTCGTCTACATTAAATTCCTGCTTAAACTCTTGTAGTTCTTCTTCTACCTTGGCCCAAACCTGCCCCTTATTATCCCAATCGAAACCTACGCCACGTGCTTTCTCTTGTATGCGCGATGCTTTTACCAGCGCCGGAAGCGATGCCGGTACACCCGCCAAAACCGATTTATTACCTTCTTTTAATTTGATTTGTTCCCAATTGCGCTTTACATCTTCCTCATTGTTCACCTCGGTATCACTGTAGATATGCGGGTGACGGTTAATAAGTTTATCGCAAATACCGTTGAGCACGCCGGTGATGTTAAAATCATCCGTTTCTGATGCAATGCGGGCGTAAAACACCAGGTGCAGCATAATATCGCCCAGCTCTTTTTTTATCTCGGGCATATCACCACCAAGTATAGCGTCGGATAGTTCGTACGTTTCTTCGATGGTGAGATGGCGCAGGCTCTCCATGGTTTGCTTTTTATCCCAGGGGCAATTGGTGCGCAGATCGTTCATGATGGTAAGCAGGCGCTCAAACGCACCCGACGGCGTAGCCGAAGCAATAGGCGGAGTTATTGGCATAGGCTGCAAAGATAACAGTTTGCAGTTGGCAGTGTGCGGTTTGCAGTTGCTTTTTTAGTTTGCAGATTTTTTTCAGTTTGCAGTTGCCGGTTCGCAGTTTAATAATTGCGACGCCTACTGGAAACTGCAAACCGCTTACTGCAAACCGCCTACTGAATACAACACCCCAAACGGAACCGTCATCCCGTTTTTGGTTTTTAGGCCGGATGGGGTTATATAGCTCAGCTGCAGCTTAAAATCTTCTATCTGGTGAAAATACTCTATCCTGATGGGGTAGAAGCCCTTTTTGAGCGGTACTACGTATGATGAGCTGCTTTCGTTGTAGCTGCCCTGCCAATCTACCAGCATCCGGTTGTTGATGTAAAGCTTTGAGTTTTTGTCAGCTTCTAATCCCAAAATGTAATAGCCATCTTCTTTGGCTTCTATAAAACCATCCAACACCATGGCGTAATGGTTTTTGCGCGGGAGTTTATCGGCATCAAAGGTGGTGTCTGCCAAGCCTTGTTGTTGCGGTTTTAGGTTTTTTAGTTCGGTTGCGGTTTTGTAGTCGCCTTCGTAGTAGGCGTAATGCAAACCTCCGGCTCGGGCGTTTTTGGGTTTGGCCGCAGGTTTCCAGGTATCTTCTAAAGTGAAGGTGCCGGTTTTTGTTTTGTCGTACCGGCTGCGGTTGGTAAATTGCTTAAAGCTTAGTGTAGCGGCTTTATCCAGCACAATATCAGGCGTTGCTTTTAGCGAAGCAAGGGTAGGGATTTCGCCGTTAAGGGTATAGTGAGTGCTGGCGGTATCGCCCATGTACCATACCGTTAAGGGTTGCTTTTTATCTATCACGCCGGCCATCGGGTGAAACTCTATCTTACCCGTTTCCCACCCGTACGAAAATTTTAATCCATCGTAAGTGGTTTTAAACCGCACCGAGGCGTGGGTTTCGTTGGGGTATTTGATGCTTTTCCATTTCAGGTTGGCAGGCGCATATTGTTGCAGCACGGTATCTATGGGTGTTATTTTCATCCCGTCGCCTTCGGTGCCTTCGCGGCTGCTAATGAACAGGGTAATGCCGGTGGTTTGTATGGCCTTTAGTTTTTCGGGAGCGATCTTTTTAATGTATTGGTTTTCCCACCACAGGCTTGGGTCGGCAGCTATGTACGATTTGAAGGCCGATGGTTGCGTTAGCAAAGCATTTATAACAAACAAGCCACCAAACGAATGCCCCCACAAGGTATTATCGCCATTAGTCGGATATTTCTTATTGATGTAAGGGATTAGCTCGGTAGTGATAAAATTGAGGAAATTATCAGCGCCGCCCGATGTTTTAAATTCAGAGATGTGGGTAGGGGTAAGGTCGTGGTTACGGTCGATACCCAGTACGCTTACAATAATGGTTGGCGGCATATAACTTTCGCCCTCCACAAAACGCTGTATATTTTTAATAAGCCCTGTGTTCCAGTTCCCGCCATCGAGCACGTAAAGCACATCGTATTTATCGGTGCTGCCGGGTTTGTAACCTTCGGGAAGGAAAACCTGCAGCATACGTTTTTGCCCCAGTATGGGCGATTGCAGCGAGTCGAGATACTGTATATCTTGTTTAATAATAACGGTATCCTGTGCCTTGGCGGCAATGTTTGTACAAGCAATTAATGTTATCAGCAGAAATAAGCGCGTAAAGGGTCTTTTCATTTTTTTGCAAATAGGATTTTAGGAGCAGCAGTAATATACTAAGTATTTATAAGACTACGAGGTGGGAGTTTAGGTTGCAGTAAAAACTCTCTTCTGCACTCGAATTTTTAAAGAATTTATGGAATGGGCAGAATGAGCAAAGACTTTTATTTTGTTAGTGACTGAAATCGCCCAAACTCGATTTCATAAAATACTGCTAACTGCCCTCTGCCCACTGCTAACTGGCAATAGCCCTCAACATCTCCCTCTTCCCCGGTGCGCCGGGGGCTTTTTCCACTTTAAGCCCAAGGGATTTTATGCAACGTTTAAGGTTGCCGGTAATGGCGTAGGTTACAAATACGCCACCGGGTTTCAGGAAGCTGATGGTATGGGCAATGGCCTCATCTGTCCACATTTCGGGCTGATGGGCCGATGCAAAGGCGTCGAAATAAATTACGTTGAATTTCTTATCGGATGTAAAAGTTTGTAGTTGGCTGTGAACGGTTTGCAGGGTTACAAAGTCGTTAACGCCTGCCGGTGCCGACAACGAGGCGGGATAATGTTCTAAAAAGCTTTGCCAAAGCGGGGCGGAAGTATACTGATGGTACCCGGTTTGGCTCATCATTTCGGCACTAAGCGGGTAGGCTTCTATACCGCAATAATCAAGATGGATGTTTTGCGTGGTGCAGTAGTCGGCAGTTAACAAAAAGTTTAACCCGGTGCCCAAGCCAACCTCTAATACGCTTATTGATGTAGGCGGGGCTTGCTGCAGGCTGATGAAGTGCTGAAGCCCCTGTTGCAGAAAAACGTGCCGGCTTTCCTGATGGGCACCATTACGCGAGTGGTAATTTTCGCCAACCAGCGCGTTGTAGATGGTGTTAGAGCCATCGGCAGTGGCAACTATTTGCAGGTGGTTTTGTTCTTCGCTGGCGCTCATAAGCGCCAAACTTAGGAATAATTGGTTAGAGATGAGAGGTTGAAGGCCAGAGTTCAGTTAAATTGAAAATGGCCACTCCACCTTTTTTCCATGGAACTATCAACCATGAACCATCAACTATAACCAATTATGCTACCATCGCAAGCAGGTTGTTCAACCTGGTGCAGTATTCGGGTAACGATACTTGTCCGCGGTCGTAAGCAGCAACCAGGTCATCCAGTTGTTTGGCTATATCGCGGCGGTTCTCGTGGTTAAGCTGGGGTTTAATAGCTTTCAGTTTATGGTTTATGGCTTTTGCCATTAGCAATGGTTTTACATCCTGTGTTTGCGCCAGTATGCCATTCATTTTTGTGCGCTGCGTTTTATCGTACCTTAATATGAAGTAAACTATAGTGCTGCCCAAAAGCAGGAAGAAGAAGAAAATGCCGGTAGAGTTTGAGAATAATGCGTCCATAACCTGTACTTATAAATTATACCTGTAATACGCAGCACAATAACAATAGGTTGCAGATAAAATTAATTTTAGCGAAACCTATGGGTTGTGTATGTTTTTAAGTTCCTTATTTTCAAATAATTAAAATTGTAATTGTGGAAAACTTCCGGAAGGTGGATATTGCATACAAACCAAAAAGCAAAGTGTTTGTCTTAGGGCGTCATTTTGGGATATGGGAGATAAGGTTACACAGCAGCGGAATGCCTGCTGTAGTTTGATCTCTCAAACACTTATTCAAATGCCTTTTCGCCTTGCCCGTTCGGCATTTATCCTTATTTTAGCCCAATAAAAGGGCATCTATCACAAATTTATGGGTTTAAAAAAAGGCGTACTTATATACGAATCGGGTTACAGGAAAGACAACGTTGGCGATTATGTGCAAAGCCTGGCAGCATTGCAGTTTTTAGGCGGCAAAGCCGATGTTTATTTAAACCGCGAATTGTTGAACGAGTACACCGGCGAAGAAGTGGTCCTTATTATGAATGGCTGGTTTACCCACCACCCCAAAAACTGGCCGCCTGCAAAAAGTATCCTGCCGTATTTTATATCCTTCCACCTGAATGTACTGGCGCAGGAACACTTTTTAAACACCCCGCAAATTGTTGATTACCTTAAACAATATGCCCCTATTGGCTGCCGCGACCGCAAAACCGCAGAAGTACTAAACGCCAAAGGTATAGATGCTTACTTTTCGGGTTGTTTAACGCTAACCCTTGGCGAAACCTTTACCGACCCGGTGAAAGAGCGGAAAGCCTATTTTGTTGATACCAAATACGAACCCATTAAGCGCGATAGCTCGCTGATAGGTTTTACCTGGACATTGCTCACCAAATACAATACCATAAAAACCATATCACAGCGCCGCTCGGGCTTTACCAACCTGCGCTGGATGATACGCGCAGCCAGTTTTTATAAAAGTTACTCGCCTTATTTTACCGACGAGGTACTTACGCAAGCCGAGTACATCAAACATGCCGATCCGCTGAAGACCTACAAAGACGAGGACGAGAAATTTGAATACGCCCGCGAACTATTGCGTAAATATGCCAAAGCTGCATTCGTGGTAACCAGTCGCGTGCATTGCGCCCTACCATCGGTAGGCATGGGCACGCCTGCCATTTACGTGAACGACCTGAAACAGGACGAAGTAAGCTTTTGCCGTATGGATGGCCTGTTGGAACTCTTCAACCTGATTGATTTTGAAGACGGCAAACTCACCCCGCGCTTTAACTGGGGCGGCGGTAAAATCGGCTTCGACACGAAGTTGAGCAACAGCCCTGCATACCTCAAACTGAAACAGGGATTAATGGAGAAGGTAAAGAGTTTCGTTGCTAAACATAATATCGCTTAAAATACGAGTAGTGCAACCAGGCAATTCTTTTGACAGGATTAAGGGATTGCAAGATTAAAACAGGACTTTTTAACAGGATGACAGGATTTGTTGATTAAGCAGGATTAAAAATCGGTGGAATTTTTTTTTAATCTGTGTAATCCCAAAAAAAAATCCGGCCTATCCTATCTATCTCAAAATCTAATACGACTGAAGGATCTATCGATTTGCACGATTCTTTAACAGTATGACAGAATTTGTTGGTTAAGCAGGATTAAAAATCGGTGGAATCAATTTGAAATCTGTGAAATCAAAAAAATAAAAAATCCTGCCCATCCTATCCATCCTCAAAATCCTGTCCAAATTTAGTTTGCAAGAATAATCGTGTAAATCGCTCCATCCTTAAATCGTGTTAAACCATGGGCTCTTGTTTTAGTCTCTCATAAAACAATCTTGTCTGTTTAGCCTTTATAGGGACGAGAGCCATTTATAATCGTGTAATGCCGGCAAATAATTCAAAAACACGGGGTTTATACCTCGAAACTATCATATATCTTTGCGCCATGTTTTTTAAGCCCTTTAACGTAAGAGCTGTTTTGTTAGCTTGTTCTTTATTCTTGATCGCCGCCCATCGCCCGGCGCATGCGCAATCTGGCACTAAGCCCGAAGATTCTACCCGCTCGTTTCGTTTTAAAACCATCGTGATAGACCCCGGCCATGGCGGTAAAGACCCCGGCGCGCACGGCGCTTACAGTAACGAGAAAACCGTGGCCCTCAGCATTGGTAAAAAGCTGAAAGAAGCCCTTAACGACCAACTCCCCGGCATCAATGTGATCATGACCCGCAGTACTGATAAGTTTGTGGAACTGCATAACCGTGCCGATATTGCTAACGACAGTAAAGCCAACCTGTTCATCTCTATCCATTGCAACTCTACCCCGCAACGTGTGGGTACCCGCCGCGGTGCTATGCTGCTACTGTATGGTTTCCACCGCAAACAGGAACAATTGGAGGCTCTGCGCGAGAACGCCTCTATTTACCAGGAGAAAGATTATAAAGAAAAATATAACGGCTATGGCGAAGATGCCGCCATGAATGCCATTGTGCTGGCGGCCTTTCAGCAACGCTACCGCAAACAAAGCGTACAATTTGGCGAACTGCTTGATACCGAATTTACCGATACCGACGGCCGCCCAAGCGCCGGCGTAAAAGAGCAGGGCGTACTGGTGTTGCAACAAAGCGGCATGCCGGGCCTGCTGATAGAAACGGGTTTTATAAATAACCCCGACGACGAGCGCTACCTCAACTCGGCAGAAGGGCAGAACGAGATAGTGCAGTCTATTATTCGGGCGATAAAGAAGTATAAGGCGGGCTTCGGTAATTAAAACAGGATTAAGGGATTTAAGGATTAAGCAGGATTTTTGCTTATAAACTCCCTATCTTGGAAGGGGTGTGGCTGGTTGCGCGCAAAGGCAGGGAGGGGTTTAGCCACAATGCCTAACCACAATACAACCATTCACCACTCTCTTATTCAACCATTCACAAAATATTTTCCCTAACTTTAAATGCCCCTTGTAAACCATCAAGCCATTTATCGTTATGAAAACCAATTACCAAGTTTCTCGCAGAGGTTTTATTAAAACCGGTGCAGTTGCCGCTACGGCCTTAATGTTGGGCAATGCCATAAACGCCCTGGGTGCCCAAAAGAAAATGGGCGTTGCACTGGTGGGGCTGGGTTATTACAGCGGCGGGCAACTGGCCCCGGCCTTGTTGCAGACTAAAAACTGTTACCTGGCGGGGATTGTTACCGGCACGCCGCAAAAAGCTGCAGACTGGAGCAAAAAGTACAACATCCCGCAGAAGAATATTTACAACTACCAAAACTTCGGCGAGATAGCTAAAAACCCGGATATCGATATCGTATACATTGTTTTGCCGGTAAGCATGCACAAAGAGTTTACCATTCGCGCAGCGCAGGCCGGCAAGCACGTTATATGCGAGAAACCTATGGCACTAAATGCTGCCGAATGCCGCGAAATGATAGCCGCCTGTAAAAAGGCCAACAGGTTACTATCTATAGGCTACCGCCTGCATTTTGAACCGCATACCAAAGAAGTAATGCGCCTGGGCCAGAAAAAGGTGATGGGCAAAGTAACGCAAATAGATACCGGCAACGGCTTTACCTACGGCGGCGACCCCAATGCCTGGCGCTTAAAGAAAGCCCTGGCAGGTGGCGGCGGCCTGATGGATATGGGCATTTATTCTATCCAGGGTTCGCGCTATACGTTAGGCGAGGAGCCTATAGCTGTAAAAGCCACACAGGAAAAAACTAAACCCGAATTATTTAAGGAGGTGGACGAAACCGTGTTTTGGGAACTTAAATTTCCAAGCGGAGCCAAGGTAACAGGCAAAAGCAGCTACAATAACAATTGGGGCTACCTGCACGTAACCACCGAGAATGGCAACTTTGAACTGGAACCTGCATTTGGCTACGGCGGGCTGGATGGTAAAGTGAATGGCAAGCCCATGAATATCCCTAACATAAACCAGCAAGCCGCCCAAATGGACGATTTTGCCACCTGCGTTGCCCTCAACAAACCCAGCCGCGTACCCGGCGAAGAAGGCTTGAAAGATATGAAGGTAGTTGATGCCATTTACCGCAGTTTGGATAGCGGGAAATGGGAGAACATATAGTAGAATTACAGTAGGAGTGAGAAATTATATCCCACATATTGTTTTGCTTGTGTTGATATTGTCGATACTTTTTTTGACGCTATTAGTGTCGCCATACAGGTACGAATGGGAACCCGACTTGAAGCAAACAGATGAAGATGCTGTGTTAGTTTTGAGGATATTATTTCTATTGTTGTTCGCCTCCGCTGGTGTTGGGATTTTTCTTGCTTACAAGAAAAGGCAAAAGATCAAATACTTTTACGTTGTAGTTTTCGCTGTGGTTTGTATTCAGTTGGCAAGGACTTTCTTTTTATAAAACATTAGCGAACGTTATTAAACAAAAGCCTTAAATGCAAACCACCGATATCATTAATCCCATCTTTCTGCAGGCAGTTGAAGCTATTGACTGAGGTGATATCGATAAGCTACAGCAGCTCATAACCGAAAACCCCGACCTCATTACCAACCGACTGCAAACTACCGAAGAAGGCTACTTTAAAGACCCGTACCTGCTATGGTTTGTGGCGGATAACCCCATCAGGCACGAGAAATTAGCGGAGAACATTGTAGCTATAACCAAATTGCTGATAGGGGAGGTTAAAACCAAAGCACCCGAAACGGCACAACAGCAGTTGGACTATTGCCTTGGCCTGGTAGCCACGGGCCGCATACCACGCGACTGCGGCGTGCAAATAGCCATGATGAAGGCACTGATAGATGCCGGCGCACAACCCGGTGGCGGCATGGGGGCTTTGGCTCACGGCAACACCGAAGCGGCTAATTACTTAATTGAGCGCGGCGGAAAATTAACCTTAGGCGTGGCCATTGGCTTGCGGCGAATGGATGATATAGCTCGTCTGTTAACAACAGCATCGGATAACGAGAAACTGGCGGCGCTTACGGCAGCGGCATTTTATGGACAGGTGGATATGGTTAAGTATTTATTGGATGAAGGCATTAGTCCTAATGGCTATCCCGACGCAGGTAGTGGTTTTCATCATCATGCCACGCCACTGCATCAGGCGGTATGGTCGGGTTCGTTAGAAACGGTTAAGTTGCTGGTAGAGGCTGGTGCTGATATACACGCTACAGATAAAGTTTACGGTGGCACACCGCTTGGCTGGGCGGAGTATGCCCCCAACGAAGTGAGTGATGACGCAGAGTTGAAGAAGTATGCTGAAATAGCGGAGTATTTGAGAAATGCAGTAAAATAAATAACTATCTCTGATATGATATTCAAAAACGAATCCTGAATAATCCTGCCTATCTTTAAATCCTGTTAAAGATCGCGGGAATCATGTCCTATCGGTGGAATCAAAAAAATAATCGGTGAAATCCCTAACTAAATTATATATGCGCATTAAACGACTGATGTTATTTGTGGTGGTACCGCAACTGCTAACTTTACTGGGCTGTAAACCAAAAACTATGTATGGCAATAACCCCGAAGCCGGGCACTACTACAATGTGAACGGCATTAAAATGTATGTAGAAGAGTACGGCAGCGGCAAGCCCCTGCTAATGATACACGGCAACGGCGGGGACATGAGCTCGTTTACCGATAACGTGCCCTACTTCGCTAAAAAATACCGGGTTATATTGGTAGATGGCCGCGCACACGGCAAGACCATCGACCCGCGCGATTCACTTACCTTCGAGCAAATGGCCGACGATTTTGCTGCCCTTTTAGATACCATGCATGTGCCCAAAGCTTACGTGTTGGGCTGGAGCGATGGAGGCATCAACGCCCTGTTGATGGCCATGCGTCACCCTGATAAGGTAATCAAACTGGCATCTACGGGCGCCAACATCTGGCCAGGCACTACTGCTATTGATCCTAAGGGCTGGGAAGAAAGCGTGAAATATTATAACGCTAACAAAAACCGCGTTTGGCAAACGCCCGTCCTCAAAAATAAGTGGAAGGTATTTATGCTCGATCAGTTTCAGCCAAACATAAAACTAACCGAACTGCAACAAATAAAATGCCCTGCATTTATTATAGCCGGCGAGCACGATGTGATAGTAGATAGCCATACACGCCTCATTCAGAAGAATATACCCAATAGCGAATTATGGATAGTGAAGGGCAGCGGGCACGCCACGTTGATGGAAAAAGCCGACGAATTCAATAAAAGAGTAGATGAATTCTTTGAAAAATAGGGGCTTTGTCAGCGCTGTTTCACAAAATAAATGTTTAAACATTTATTTTGTTTGTTTGATAAGCGAATATATATCTTTGAGCCGTAAAAAATATTTAAATACAATTAACAACATGAAAAAGACCCTACTATTAGCCGCTGCTGCATTATTAATGCAAACGGCTTCTTTCGCACAAACCACCTGGAAAAACGACAAAGCACACTCGCACGTTACTTTTACCATCACCCACTTAGCAGTATCTGAAGTTGACGGTACTTTTAAAGATTTTGATGCAACTATCGTAGCTGCAAAACCTGATTTCAGCGATGCTAAAGTTACTTTCGTAGCACAAACTGCATCGGTAAACACCGAGAACGACCGTCGCGACGGCCACCTTAAAGGCGAAGAATTTTTCGATGTAGCAAAATTCCCAACTCTTGCTTTCACCAGCACCAGCATTAAAGCTGCAGGCGCAGGCAAATACAAACTGGCAGGTAACTTAACTTTGCACGGTGTTACTAAACCGGTTGTTTTCGATCTGGTACACAAAGGCACCATCATCAACCCAATGAGCAAAGAGCCTGCTGCAGGTTTCAAAGTAACCGGTACTATCAAACGTTCTGATTTCGGTTTCGGTAGCAAATACGGCGCACCAATGCTGAGCGACGAAGTTGAGCTAAGCGCAAGCGGCGAATTTGGCCAGGCTAAATAATAAGTTTTTAGATCAATAATAAAGCACAAAGCGCCCCGCGGATAACCCGGGGGCGCTTTTGTGTTTTATACGTATACGGTATTCGTGTCGCGGTCAATAAGAAATATTCTTTTTCATCTGCATATTGGAAATTTGCAGATTTATAATCTGTTAAACGTCATGGTTTTGCCAATGAGCTTAATATGCCAATAGCCCTTCACTTTTAGCTCTCCGTGTTTATCTATACGGGCAGAGGAATTCCAGTGGCGGCCGTTTTGTGCGTCGTAAATAATGCCGTCTTCCCATGATTTAGTCTCGGGGTCGTACACCAGTTTTTCCAGTATGTTCATGCCCAATAGCTTTCGGCTTCGCAGGGCAGGGTCGGGGTTGTGTTTGTCGGTCCAGCTTTCCATGGCGCGTTCGCCTTCTCCGTTGTTAAACCAAACCAGTTTGGCCTTAAATTCCGCGCCCTCTTTATAAACGTCAACTATTATGTTTTTATCGGTGTTTTGCCATTTGCCGCATATCATTTCGTCGGCAGCAAGTGTATTGGTTTTGGTGGGAGTGTGGCCATTATTGCCTACAAAAAGCAGGAAGCTCACAAAGCTGAGTAAAAATGCATTGCTCATAAAACAGGAAGGTTAGATGTACAGCTTAATTTGTACAATAGTAATGCCAATGTGCGGCATTGCAATTACATACCACAGTTAAGATTCTTGGCATAATTTAATGTGTATTTTTCCAGTCAGATGTATCGGCAACAATAGAAATGCAATTTCGAAATATAGCTTTAGATGCTTATCTTGGCAGGTAACTAAACCAGGTCATGAAAAGGTATCTTATCCTAACATTTCTAATTTTTGTGATGATTATTCAGTCCTGCAAAAAGGACGGGTCGACAAATAATGATACAAAGCCGGTTTATTTAGTAAGCACTATAACTACCCATTATGAAGGCTATCCGGATGATGTCAAAACGTTTACTTACGACAATAACAATCGCGTTAAAGGTTTGACCGTTGCCAACAGTTATTAGTATAATTATAGTTACAGTGCTGATGGAAGGTTAAGTAGTTACCAGGCAACCGCACTTAATGCGATATATGATAATTATATTGCCACATACATGTATAGCGGAAATAGAGTAGAAATTGTAAGGAAATTTGATAAGGGTGAACAAAAGATTGTGATGCAACTGAACAATGGAAGAGTAACTCAAAATACTTTAATGGGAAGCACTGATATTACAGCAAATTAAACTTATGACAGTAATGGAAATATGGTAGGGTACGAAGTTTACGATAGTTTGCTTGGCCTTTTCGAGGCTGGTTCAATAAAATACGACTCTCATAAAACACCTTTTTCTATGGTGAGTGGATACAATCCTTTGTTATTCGGCATCTCGTTTCTCGGAGGGTGGGGAGTAAACAATGTGGTTGATTTCAATGGCATGATAACGTCTTATGTTTACAATGAAGAGGGATTTCCTACATCTGCCTCGGTTATCAACGTACGAGTAGAAAAAGCAACGATAACTTACACATATATCACCAGGTAATCCGTTCGCAAACGTTATCGTACAAAAAGCCCTTTAAATCGGCATTGCCGTTTCTGCTTTCGGCTATATTTGAGGTGTAAACTCATTACATCTCTCTCATTTCATGAAAAAACCACTACTGCTGCTACCCGCGCTGCTGCTTACTCTCTCGGCATCGGCACAACAAAAAAACATATACCACAAGGGCTGGGTAGATTTTAACAAGAACGGCAAAATGGACGTTTTTGAGGATCCCTCGCAAACCATCGACAAGCGCGTTGCCGACCTGCTAAGCCAAATGACCGTGGAAGAAAAAACCTGCCAAATGGCTACGCTTTACGGCTACAAACGCGTACTGAAAGATGAGATGCCCGTTGAGCGCTGGAAAACCGAGATATGGAAGGATGGCATTGCCAATATTGACGAGGAGCTAAACAACCTTACCTCGCATACTGATGATGCGCCTACGCAGTACTCGTACCCTTTTAGCAAGCATGCATCGGCCATTAATACGGTTCAAAAATGGTTTGTAGAAGAAACCCGTATGGGTATCCCGGTAGATTTTACTAACGAGGGCATCCACGGGCTTAACCACGACCGTGCCACGCCGCTGCCGGCACCTATCTCGATAGGCAGTACATGGGATAAGCAGCTTGTACGCCAGGCCGGTGCCACCGTGGGCCGCGAGGCAAGAGCATTAGGCTATACCAACGTGTACGCGCCAATATTGGATCCCGCGCGCGACCAGCGTTGGGGCCGTGTAGTAGAATGCTATGGCGAAAGCCCCTTTTTAATTGCCGAACTGGGCAAGCAAATGGTGCTGGGTATTCAGGAGAATGGTGCGGCATCAACCTTAAAACATTATGCTGTATACAGCGTGCCCAAGGGCGGCCGCGATGGCAGTGCCCGTACCGACCCGCACGTGGCCCCGCGCGAAATGCATCAGTTATACCTGTACCCCTTCCGCCGGGTGATACAGGAGGCGCACCCCATGGGCGTGATGAGCAGCTATAACGATTGGGATGGCGTACCCATAACCGGTAGCTATTATTTCCTGACGGAGTTGCTGCGCCAGAAATTTGGTTTCCAGGGGTATGTGGTGAGCGATAGCGAGGCTGTGGAGTTCCTATACTCTAAACACAAGGTGGCCGGCGATTATAAAGAGGCCGTGCGCCAGGTGGTAGAAGCCGGTTTGAACGTGCGCACCAACTTTACCATGCCGCAAACCTTTATACTGCCCTTGCGCGAGTTGATCAAAGAGAATAAAATATCTATGAAGGTGATTGATAGCCGCGTGGGCGATGTATTGCGCGTGAAATTCCGCCTTGGCTTATTCGATAACCCTTACGTAAAAGACCCTAAGGCTGCAGATAAATTGGTGCATACCCCAGCCGATGCGGCCATGAGCCTGCAAATGAACCGCGAGAGCATGGTGCTGCTGAAAAATGCAGGTAACCTGTTGCCGCTGGATAAAAGCAAGCTGAAAAATATACTGGTGACCGGCCCACTGGCTGCCGAAACCAACTATGCCATTAGCCGCTACGGCCCATCGCACAACCCTATCACTACAGTGCTTGATGGCATTAAAAACTATGTAGGTAATGGCACCGAAGTAACCTATGCTAAAGGCTGCGATATGGTAGATGCTACCTGGCCCGAAAGTGAAATTATTGAAACGCCGTTAACCGCTGGCGAACAAGCCAGCATCGATTCGGCAGTGGCCAAAGCAAAAAACGCCGATGTAGTAATTGCCGTAGTGGGCGAGGATGTGGATAGGGTGGGCGAGAGCCTCTCGCGCACGGGGCTGAATCTGCCCGGCCGCCAACTGAAGCTGATACAGGCATTGCAGGCAACGGGAAAACCCGTGGTAATGGTAATGATAAACGGCCAGCCGCTCACCATCAACTGGGAAAACAAATACGTGCCTGCTATTTTGGAGACCTGGTTCCCGAGTGTGCAAAGCGGGCAGGTAATTGCCGAAACACTATTTGGCGATAATAACCCCGGCGGTAAACTGAGCATTACCTTCCCGAAATCTACCGGCCAGTTGGAGTTTAATTTTCCTTTTAAACCCAATGCACAGGCCGGTCAGGGCGGTCAAAACAGTTGGGGCCATACCAGCGTTAATGGTGCGCTTTATCCGTTCGGCTACGGGCTTAGCTATACCAAATTCGAATACAGTAATTTGGTGGTATCGCCCGAAAAGGAGAATAGCCAGGGAGATATTTCTGTATCAGTGGATATTACCAACACCGGTGCCCGCAAAGGCGACGAGGTGGTGCAGCTATACCTGAAAGATAACATCAGCAGTGTAACCACCTACGAGTTCGACCTTCGGGGTTTCGAGCGCATTACCCTCAACCCCGGCGAAAAGAAGACCGTACAATTCACCCTCCACCCGGACGATCTTGCGCTATTGGACAAGAACATGAACTGGACGGTAGAACCCGGCAAGTTTACCGTAATGATAGGCGCATCATCAGAAGATATTAAGTTGAAGAAGGAATTTTTGGTGGAGTAGAGAGCGAAACTAAGATAGCAGCCCGACGGGTTTAGGTTGCTATCTTAGCTATACCTTATTGCAATTCAACACATGGCATCATCGTCTCATTTTTTGTTCGAGATAGTTAAAATGGCCTTGCTGGCGGCGATATACGCCGGTGTGTTATTTTTATTTCTACACGTTATTTTCCGCACAGCAAAACTCGATTTGAAGAAATTGAAATTTAGTTCACTCTTTCGCGCTGTAGCTGTGCTGTTATTTGTATTTATGTTCACCTATTATGGCGACCATGGTTTGGGCGATGATTCGCGGATACC
Source organism: Mucilaginibacter pedocola (assembly GCF_002013915.1). Taxonomy (GTDB): domain Bacteria; phylum Bacteroidota; class Bacteroidia; order Sphingobacteriales; family Sphingobacteriaceae; genus Mucilaginibacter; species Mucilaginibacter pedocola. The sequence continues at coordinate 19,239 of NZ_MBTF01000014.1, read as the reverse complement.
TTTGGGACACGGTAAAGCCATAGAGGCTTCTGATGGGTATCCTTATTTTAAACCTGATAAGCAACAAGGAGAGCTGCACATAGGGAACTTTTCAGTAGCCGGTGATAATTTCTGCGCCGAAGCCGATTCGGGCTTTATATTCTACAATTTAAAAAGTAACCAAATGATCAACTTCAAAGGGGAATCGGGATATAGTTCTTTTGCCCAAAAGCATAAACTGCCTTTGCCTACCGAGTTTGAAGATTTCTATACTCATTATAACAGGTATTGGGGCGGGTGGCGCTTTTGGCTTTTGCCATAGAATGTGGTAAAAACATAAATGATATATTTTTGCTTACAACACATAGTTGTTTGAAAGCTAATTAGGTATTCAAACATTTCCCCGCGTAATTGCCTTATTACAAGCATGAACGACGACTTGATACTGGAAGACAACTGGACAGGCGCCGAGGGCGCTAACGCCAATGGCATACCCGTTATGGTGCGCTACCGCCAAAATATCCGCGAATTTATTGATACGGGTAGTTACCCCACCAAAATAGAAATAAGCTGGCTTTACGATACCGACGAAGCCGCCGAAATGCCAACACCCGGCGAAGCAACCGTAATGGAAAACTTCGAAGCTGCATTGATCGCTGCACTGGAGGGCGATAAGCAAAGCATACTGGTAGCGGTAATGACCGGCCAGGGCGAAAAACACTGGCAATGGTACACCGCCAATGCCCGCATGGCGCAGGAACGTATAGATATGGCGCTGCTCGATTTCGAGACCCTGCCCATCAATATCAACACCAAAGAAGACCCCAACTGGAACGACTACTTTGATTTTATTGCCGATTTTGGGGGAGCGGCTTAGTTTTAAGCGGAAAGCCTGAAGCGGAAGGCGCAAAGCACGAAGTCGGAAAGCAAATAAGTTTTTCCATTTCATGTAAATCGCTTTATCTTTAAATCGTGTTCTCTGTTCGCCCCGCTACCTTCGCAGATATGGATACCTTGCTTCAGTTTGAGCAGGGTGTTATTGAGGCGGAACGCGCTTTCGACCCAACTATAAAACCGCACCCTGCCAAATATTACGATCTGGAGCTGATGATAACGGTCCCGCATATTCACCTGGTAGTGGCGGAGTTTGACGGAGCGCCCATTGGCTGCGGATATGCGCGCATACAAGATTCTAAACTCTTCTTAACCCCTCCACAGCATAGCTACCTCGGCTTTATGTATGTGCTGCCCGAGTATCGCGGCAATGGTGTAAACAACATAATAATACAGGCGCTGAAAGATTGGTCGGCACAGAAAGGTATTACCGAGCTGCAACTGGAAGTTTATTACCACAATGATGCCGCTATAAAAGCTTACGAAAAAGCAGGTTTTAGCCGAAGCCTCATCCAAATGCGGATGGAACTGTAAAATAGACATTTTATTTTTGGCTGACGTAAGCATAAGTGGTATTTAAATTGTCATGATTTAATTACAATCAAAACTTATTAAAATCGGGAGGCATATTTGGGTATCTTATTTAAGTTATGTTGTTGTACATTGCAGCAATATTTCTAATTTTATCCAATTATAAACCCCGATAAACATCCGATTATATACGCTGAATGGAAATTAAAAGTAGTGGTGTTAAAGGCGGCTGGTTGAAGAACATGATCATAAAGCGTTTGTATTTCGATAACGCAATGTCGTGTGCCGGATTGAGCCAGCTTTTTGATAAAAGCATTCCCTCTATCACCAAAGCCGTTAACGAACTGATAAAAGAAGGCTTTGTGGTAGAAGAAGGTTACGCGCCCTCGAGCGGTGGTCGCCGCCCGCTTATGTACAACATAAACGCCAAGGCCATGTACATTTTGGCTGTGGCCATGGATCAGCTTTCGGCACGTTTGCAACTCATCGACCTGCAAAACAACCCCGTTGCCGATATGGCAACTGTTGATATAAAGCTCCAAAATAATGAGCAGGCATTGGCCATGCTTATTAACAGCCTGAACAATTATGTTGCCCAAAGCGGCATACCAAAAAATAAGATTGCGGGGATAGGCATTGGTATGCCCGGTTTTATTAATGCCATTGAAGGCATTAACTATACTTACCTGGATGCAGGCGGGCGGTCGCTTAGCGATTATATTTCGGAGAAAACAGGCATTACCACTTATATTGATAACGACAGTAGTTTGATAGCCCTTGCCGAGCAGAAGTTTGGCATAGCCAAGTTTCAGCAGGAAGTTATGGTGATAAACCTGGGCTGGGGTATAGGTTTAGGGATGATCATAGATGGTAAGATCTTCCGCGGGTCTAACGGTTTTGCGGGTGAGTTGAGCCATATACCTATATCAGATGACAGCGCATTGTGTGCCTGCGGAAAGCGCGGGTGTTTAGAGGCCGAGGCCAGTATGCTTGTGGTGGCCGAAAAGGCCGAAGAAGGTATTAAAGAAGGGCGCATAACCAGCCTGAAAACAATGCACGGCAATTTTAAAATGATGGGCGATGCTCTGATGGAAGCCGCCAACCAGGGCGATCAATTTGCGTTGGAACTGCTATCAGATGCGGGTTACAAAATAGGAAAGGCACTTGCCATCCTCATCCACATCATGAACCCCGCTAACATTGTATTAAGCGGCCGTGGTGCCAAAGTGGGCAAAATACTATTAGCGCCTATACAGCAGGCATTACTAAAATACTGTATTCCTCGTCTTGCATCGGGCACCGAATTACTGATATCATCTTTAGGTTTCGATGCGGAGCTGATAGGTGCAGCGGTATTGGTGATGGAAAACTTTGATAAAGAGGAGAAAGGAAGGTAAACCGTAAAGCGATGACAGCTAAGATTAAGAGATGGTTATATATCATCATCGGTATTGTAGCTGCTCCGATTTTGATATTGGCGATATTCGTATTATGGGATTATCCGTTTCTATTGGTCCTATTAGCGGTGTTTCTATTCTGGTTGGTTACTACGGCTTTCGATATTTATCATCGGTTAAAACCTACAGTTTGGTTCCGAGAGCATCTGGCATTCGAGTTTAAAAAAACATTACAGTATACTATTTTAGAGGAGCGCCTTCTAACAGCCAAAGAGGCATGGGATGCATTTGAACCTCTTGATATTCCTTTCGATTCATCATTCCCCGCTTTGGCCCACAAAAATTTTGGCCACCGTTATTTCAGAGTGGAAGATCCGAATGGTTACCAGTTCGAGTTGGTAGTTACGGTTATTCAAACATGGCACAATAAATTCAGATATAGGATAGAAAGCACTTCGAGGATAAGAGACTGATTGGGTTTACAGCGGTCAACCTGCAAAATCGATAGGGGCTTAAATATTCGGCGTATTCCGTTCAATCTGTGAAATCAGCGTAATGGTAATACCCCCACACTCTGTATAAACTCAGCGCATAGGGGCACATCATCCTGCTTCATTAATATTTTTAATGCATTTCAACTGCATGATACTGTATGTGTTCATGCTTTTGCAGCCAACCTTCAATATAAATGGCCACTTCTTCCCATCCCTGCTGGCCGCATATCCAATGGCCGCGATTTGAAAATTCTATAAATTCGCTGATACTGGCTTCGTCGGTATAAGCCTCGGCATTACGCTTATTCAAGGCCGCAGGGATGATCTCGTCTTTTTCGCCGCCGATGAACAGCATAGGTGCATGGGGCATATCCATATCTATCTGGCCCGCTTCGCCCATACAATCGCGCAGTACATTGCGGCTATCGTGCAAGGCGGTTTGTTCATAAGCTGCCTTGGTTTCCTCCTCAGTCATGGTGTTGCAAAACGATGCCCGGAAGCTTTCCAGATCCATATAAAATGGTTCGTTGCCTTTCAGCGGGTTGGCTATCAGGGCGCTGTTTTTCATAAAGCCCCAGTCGAAGGCCAGCATAGCATTTGGTGCAACCGAATCAATAGGTACACCCAAATCAACCAACCCTTCGGCAACCAATAATTGCGCAATTAAGCCACCAACCGAGTGGCCTATCACTATAGGTGGTTCGGGCAGGGCGCGCACAACGGCCTTCATTTCGTTAACAATGGTTTGCAAGTGCAGGTCGCCAAGCCCTGCAGGTGGGTTTTGCCTTAATGCATTGGGTTCGCCACGGTGTAGTGGCCAGGCGGGGACTATACATTTATAGCCGCGTTGGGTAAAAAAGGCTACCCATTTGTGCCAGCTTTTGGGATTTTGGAACATCCCGTGTATAAATACGATGGTTTTCATAAGTTTGATGCTTTACATCATAACTACATAAAAAGCATACCAAAGGTTTATTAAATTAAACTAATAAGAGATTAAAGTATTCGATTTGGGGGTTAGGTGTATGATAATTTCAGATATTGAGTGAACACGAATTTTACTAATTGAGGCTAATTTCACGAATTGAATGAACACGAATTTCGCTAATTGATACTAATTTCACGAATTTTAGCTTCGTCCTGATCGTGGATTTTTAGCACGCAAAGGCGCAAAGAAGAAGTAAAATATTTGATACTTCTAACCACAATATAGGCTTTGTGCCTCTTTGTGTTTTTCTCTCCGTGAACTTTGTGGTAAAATTCGACGCCAAGTTATTTTACACCGTCACACTATCCCCTGGTTCATAAACCTCTATAAACTCTATCCCCGATTGTGCAAAGTACTTAGCATAATTCTGAAATCGCGACTTCACGAAGAATGGCTTAGCAAAGCCATCGTGTACGGGTAGTATACGTTTGGGTTTTATTTTGTCGGCAAAGGAGGCTACGCGCAGTTCGTTGGTGAAGGGTGCCATGGTCACCAGCAGCAAAAGCTCTACACCGGCGTAATTAGTGGCCAGTTTGTCCTCCATCGAATCTACCGGGTGCAACACTTTATCATTTATCAGGAAGCCCGTCATTTGCGGGATAGGCGCGTTCAATAGCGGTTCGTGAACTACAGGTATGGCTTCCAGTTTAAAGGGGCCAACGGTATATACACCTTCTTCTATCAGGTTATAATTCAAGCCCGATTTTTGAATGGTAGTGCCTACCTCCATATTGGTGTAAATGTTGGCACCACTCAGGGCAACTATTTTTTTTAGGTTATCTACATCCAGGTGGTCCGCATGGATGTGGGTTATTACGATGCTATCAACATCGGCAAAAACCTCAGGTTTAAGCGTACCATCGGCAAAGGTAAAACTCCCCGGGTCGAACAAGAGTTTGTGCCCATCCTGCTCAAATAATAAACACGAGTGTATATACTTGGATATCTTCATAGCTAACCAATAGTTTTACCAATAAACCTACCCACCCAAAAAAGGTTTGGGTTTTACAGTATTTGTTGTAACTCCTCGAAGTTGTTTATGGTGGCAACCTGTCCGTTCTCTACAACGCCGAAACCATACGATGCAAAGATGAAAGGCACCCCTGCTTTGGTGGTCGAGGTATAGTCGCCCATGGTATCGCCAACGTAAACAGGGGCTTTAAGCTGGTGGTCGTTCACAATATCGCGTATGTTATCGGCCTTGGGGTTACCCTTGGTACCGTAGCATTGGTGCGCCAAAAAGTGGGGGTGCATATTGTTAAGATCGAGGAATAGCTCGATGTAGCCGCTTTGGCAATTGCTTACAATGTACAGTTTGTACTTTTTGCCCAGGTAGGTAAGCGTTTCTTCCAACTTGGGGTACAGCGTGCCGCCTTGTTTATGCAGAATATCCAACTCGCTTATCGAGCATAGTTTCTGCACTTCGGCACGCTGTTCGGTTGATAAAAATGGGAACAGCTTTTCGAAGATGGCGTCGTAGGTCATGCCGGTTATCGAGCGTACACGGTCGCGGGTCATTACCTCGTGACTCATGTAGGGTGCCTGATCCAGAGCGGCCTGCCATGCGGCGGTTATAGTGTCGGTACTGTCCCAAAGGGTACCATCAAGGTCGAAAATAATGCTGTCGTATTTATCTTTTAGTGTATTATCCATTTTTGAGCGTTGTGGCGCAAAAATAGAAGTTTATTTTAAGGGGCTGCCCTGTATGGCAATTATTAAACAGGGAATTTACCGAAAGTAAACAAAAGCGCTAAGGCGGGGACAGCCAAAACAAAGTAAGCATGGGCCATTTGCACGGTATCGGCATCGCCTTTAACAAATACACGGTAAAGGTCGTTTTTTATGGTGTTGATGAGGGTTTTCATGGTAGTAGCAATTAAATATTATTGTTGTGTTTCTGCTATGTTCGACGGGAGGGGAGGCGGAAGGTTTAACTATGGTTAGCAGTTTGCGGTGGGCAGAGGGCAGTTTAACAGAGTTGTTACAATTACCAGCACGCGAGTAATGACAAAGGGGCATTATTACTCCCTTTTCAACTTTTTTTTGGCTTATCAATTTTTATAGGTTAGGTTTGAGAGAAGTTAAAAATCCCGGCGAAAACTATGAGTGCAGAACTGATACTGGAGACCATCTCGATAACCAAAAACTACTTTGGCGATAAATCTACAGGGGTTAACAATATCACGGTTTTTATACCCAAAGGCAAAATTACCGCCATAGTGGGCGAAAGCGGCAGCGGCAAAACCACCCTGCTGAAATTGCTCAGCGGCGACCTGCAGGGCGATTCGGGCGATGTGTTCTTCCACTCGCAGCCAATACCCTTACGCAGCGAAGGCTACAAACCCGAGCATGCGGCCATTACCATGGTAAGCCAGGACGGGCGCGATATGGATTACAGCGAATCGGTTTGGTATAACGTAAGTGCCGGCTTACCTACCGAAGATATTAACTACCAGGTGCAGAAAACCACGCAGGCGCTAAACCTGCTGGGTATCTACGGCTTAAAGGAACAACCTTTTGGTAAGCTTAGCGGTGGCGAAAAACAGCGCGTAACCATTGCCAAAGCCCTGATAAACCGCCCGGAAGTTTTGATGCTGGATGAGCCTTTTAACCAGGTTGATGCCAACTACCGCGAAAACCTGCAGCACGATATCCGCCAGATCGTAAAAGAATCGGGCGTAACGGTTATCCTCGTATCGCACGACCCTACGGAGCTGCTCTCCATGGCCGACGAACTCATCGTACTAAAAGAGGGAGAAATAGTAGAGAACGGCGCCCCCGAAAAATTATATCATTCGCCCAAACTTTTATACACTGCAAAAGTACTGGCTGCCTGCAGCGAATTGAGTACCGAAGACGCTGCCGTTTGCGGCATCAAATCAAAACGCAGCACGGTAGTTGTTTATGCCGAGCACATCAGCATCGGTGGTATGGGGTCCAAAAAATGGACGGTGAAGCAAATACTCTTTAAAGGCTTCTACGAAGAGCTGGTTATAGAGCGCGATGAAGTGCCATTACGTGTACTTAATTACGAACGCGGTAAATACAAAGTAGGCAGCAAGCTTGCCATTAAAATAGAGAAGTACTACGAGTTTGGGAAGTACCTTTCTTAGTAGTTCATAGATGATGGTTGATGGTTGGCGATACTTCACGTCATGCTGGAACTTGTTTCAGCACCCCATCATACAAGCCACACACTAAGCCACAAAGCACGGTCGCTAACCTGCCGAGTGGGTTGCCGAAATAAACTCGGCATGACGTTTTAGAGTGTTTTACGCCACCTTCTTCTTCAAGGTTATTACCGTAACCTCAGGCCAAATACCCAACCTGCCCGAGAAAGCTAGGAAACCAAAGCCACGGTTTACATACAGGTACCGGTTGCCTTTATTGATCAATCCTGCCCAATCTAAATACCGGTTCTTTACCGGGCTCCATTTAAAATTCTCAGTTTCTATACCAAATTGCGCGCCGTGCGTATGGCCCGATAAGGTTAAATGGATATCTGTTTTATGGTAGCGCACTTTTTCTTCCCAATGCGTAGGGTCGTGCGAGAGGAGCACTTTAAACGCATTTTCGTCAACACCTTGTAGTGCCTTGTCCAGGTCGCCTATTTGAATGAAGCCTCGGCCCCAGTTCTCCACACCAATTAAAGCTATTTTTTGCCCGCCTTTTTCTATCACGGTATTTTCGTTCAGTAACAGGCGGTAACCCAGTTCGGTGTGGTGGCGTTTTAGTTTTTGCAGGTTTTCGGCTTTATGCTCGGGGCTTTCCCAAGGGATGTAGTCGCCATAATCGTGGTTGCCTAATATCGAGAACTGCCCGTAAGGTGCTTTCAGTTGCCCGAATCTGTCGATGTATTGCTCAATTTCCCATGCGGCGTTGTTTACAATATCGCCGGTAAAAACAAACAGGTCGCTCTTTTGCTCCTTGGCCAGGTCGATGCCGCGTTGCATGGCGGCTACATTATCAAAACTACCCGAGTGGATATCTGATAGTTGGGTGATGGTAAACCCATCAAATGCTTCAGGTAGCTCGTCGTAATAAATGGTGGTGCGGTGTACTTTGTAATCGTACTTGCCGCGTATCATGGCATAAATAAAACCGCTGAAGGGGATGGCAGCCAATATCAGCCCAATTTGCACAATAAACTTGCGGCGGGCGGGGAAGAAGGGGGCCCCTTCCGGTTTATCGTTTATCACATTGTCGCCAATACCATACAAGAACCGCCCAAGGTCGCCCAGGGAGATCACGATGATGAATACCAGTTTGGTAACGAACAAGGTGAGCAGCAGGCTTAGCGGCCACTCGTGCGCTGGTGTCATACCTTTTGAGGTACTATAGCTACTCAGCCCTGCCAAAAAATAGGCGGTTACGCCGATGGAAATAACGGCATAGCCCCAAAGTACGGCCAAACGCCACTGGCGCGAAGCCCAGCCTGCGGTGAGTGTGCGTAAACCGAAGATAACATACAGGTCCATTAGCAGCGTTATAGCCGCCATGTATACAAATACCATTAAAAAGCCGCCTCTGTGCATATAATTGATGGGTAAAGCTGCAATATAAACAAGCTTAGTTAATTAGGGCGTAAAAATTGAAGCGCTATTTGGTGTAAATAACTATTTTTAAAGCATCAACTCTCAAATATCTCATGATCTCACGTTCACTCACGCTCTCTATTTTGTTACTTGCTTCTACAGTGGCTTTAGCCCAAAAAGCAAAGAAAGACACCCTCTTTTTTGAGGACTTTAACGCCAAAACCCTTAACCGAAACGCTTGGAATGTAGAAGTTACCGGCCATACGGTTAACGACGAGCAGCAGGCTTACATCGATTCCGCCGCTACTATTTATACGGTTGACGGTAAAGCCATTGGTGCTAAAAAAGGTGCATTGGTTTTGCAGCCTTTGTATAAACCCGGGCATACCAGCAAAGAAGGCAATAAGTACGATTTTGTATCGGGCAGAATAAATACCCGTAATAAAAAGATGTTTACTTACGGCTCATTTTCGGCACGGATGAAAATACCGGGCGGCGCGGGTTTGTGGCCGGCTTTTTGGCTGCTGGGCATAGGCAACTGGCCCGAGTGCGGCGAAATAGACATAATGGAAACCGTAGGCGATAGCAGCTGGACAAGCAACGCCGTGCATGGGCCGGGTTACTTCGGCAATACGCCGCTGGTGCACCGCAACCCTTTCGCTAAAGGCATTGATGTAAGCCAATGGCATGTGTATACGGTAGATTGGACGGCAAACAGCCTTACCTTTAAGGTAGATGGCAAAGTAACTTACACCGTAACCAAAGCCATGGCCGAAAAATATGGCCGTTGGGTTTTTGATACGCCCAAATTCGTTATCCTCAACTTTGCGCTTGGCGGGGGCTTCCCGCATTCGGTAAATAAAACCGAAAAACCTTATTACGGGCTATCGCAAGCTACTGTAGATATGATAAAAGCAGGGCAAGCAAAAACTTATGTAGACTGGGTGCTGGTAACCAAATAATGCAAAAGGGGCTTCCGAATATCCGGAAGCCCATTTTATGTAGAGACGCGATACTTCGCGTCTTTTTTTATTTTATGTAGAGACGCGAGGTGTCGTGTCTCTACAGTGTTTGTTTATTAGTAACGCCTTACCACAACGGTACGTTTGTATGGGCGGTGGTAAACCACGGTACGGCGAGGCGCAGGGCGGCTAACTACTACAGTACGGCGGTACGGGCGGTGATAAACTACCGGGCGGGCAACGGTACGGCGATAATAGGTGCGGTGGTAAACCGGCCCGTTTACTACTACGGTACGGCGTGGTGCAGGGGCACCAATACGTGCTTTTACTACTACTTGTGCGTGTGCGCCTTCGAAGGCGAATATAGCGATGATGGTTACTACAAATATTTTAAGGTATTTCATGGTGTGTTTATTTTAAAGGTTAATTATTTAAGGTTGCTTGTTTATTAGTTATGGTAATAGCCGCCGTGATTATCGTAGTGGCCATCGTGGTGGTCGCGGTCGTGCCCACGGTCGTGGTACCTGTCGTTCCTGTACCTGCCGTGGCGGGTATTGTCAATAGCACAACTTGATATTGCTGCTGCTCCGAATAAGAGCAAGGCGAGCATTTTTACTATTTCCTTTTTCATGGTGTTTGTTATTTAGTGTTATAATTTCTGTTTCTTTTATAAGTTAAACTATGCCCGTAATGCAAAGTTTAGTCCACAAAAGTTATATCACATAAACGTTACAATTGTTGGGGATTCCACCGATGAGAAGAGATTTCACCGATAATAGGCAGAGGCTGCGGATGGGAAAAAGATAGAAAGGCACAAATCTGAGAATCCTCGAATCAAGCGCATCATGGTTCAGGAAAATGCGATAGGGATGGGAGTGGATACCGGCCTGCGGATAAGGCCTGCAGGCGTATGAACGCACAGCCTGGCCCGCTTCTATCAGCGGGAACGCCCAAAGAAATTAGAATTACTTACTCAACCCCTTAGCTATCCAAATAAACAACATATCCATTATCAAAAACACCAGTACCAACGCACCAATGTTGATGAGCACCTGCGGGTAGCCGAATTTTGGTACATCTAAAAAGAAGTAGGGGTAAAGACCGGTGAAATGGCCGCGGAGTAATATATAACCTAAATAAAACAGCGGGTACCAAAGCCATGCAAGGCCGTCCTGAAATTTGAATTTAAATTTCGCTTTGATGATAATGAGCACCCAAAAGATAAGGAAAAGGGCAGGGGTGGCTACGTGCAAAATTTCGTCGCTTACGCGGGCTAAACCCACCGGGTGGAAGGTTTTACGAAGCACTAAATTGTATACCAGTGCCACTATGCTAATGTAAACTGCTACGGCGGTAAGCACACGCGGGCGTTTAAAAAAGCCAATATCCGACGTGCTGCCGGCAATAATGCTAAGGCAAACAGCAACCAGTATATTGCTTTGGATGGTAAAAAAGCTGAGCAACTCTATTATTGCGCCCTCAATAGTACGGCCTTTTGCCAGGTAAGCAGGCATCGATACGTAAAATTGCGTAATAAGGCCAAGCCAGGCCACTACAGCAAAAAATGCTGCTAATGTTTTTTGTGTTTTTGATAGTGCCATGGGGGTAGCATGTAGTGTAGAATGATAGCCCTAATATAAATAAATGCACGCGCATTTGTTACAAATAAAATTAGGATAAAGCGATGGTGCGCGTGTATATTTATCGGCATAAACCACCTTTGTTGCCATGTATAATACTGCCCCCGTGCGCGTTGTAAAAGCCAACGCTTTTAAGTTTGTAATTGTTGCTTTAATATTTTGCCTGCCAATGGTAAGCAAGGCCCAGGCTACGTTTCAGCATGCGGCGCTTTGCAGTGCCAACCTTAAGGTGAGCAATAAGTTTTATACCGAGGTATTGCAGCTGAAAATAATCCCCAACCCGTTTAAAGATACAGTACATACGTGGTACAGCATTGGCCCCAAGCTGCAAATGCACGTCATTCAGGGCAATTGCCCCAAAGCAGATTACCCGCGCGGTGTGCACTTGTGTTTTAGTGTACCGTCGATACCTGCGTTTATTGATAGGTTGAAAACAATGAACATACCTTACAGCAACTGGAAAGGCGAGGATGGTAAAATTGAGCGCCGCGTTGATGGCGTGAACCAGATCTACATTAACGACCCCGACGGCTATCTGATAGAAATAAACGACGTGAAGTAAAACAACTGTTGTGGCAACAATTATTTTTAGTTGCGCACAACCACATGGAATAGTTTTTGCGTATATTAGGGTATGAATAGCTACGTGCAGATACCTAAGTCGGTTTATTGCAAGCGCTGCCGCGAATGTGGTGCCCGGCCCGTTATTGCCTATGTGGGCATTGAGGGCTACGTAGTGAAGTGCCCTAACGACAATGCGCACTACCAAACCGCATCGGGCATTATCGATATCGAGGACTGGAACATCCACAACACCGTACTTTACGAGAACGACTACGACCTGAAAGCGATGGGCGGGAGATAGTTCCCTTGTTTACCCCTCCCCCCTCCGATGTCATTTCGATGAGCAGTGGGAGGGAAAAGAGCAAGGAGCGAAGAGAAAACTTGTTCATTATGCAAATCGGTTATGCAATAGTTTTTGCATATCCACCATACAAATCCAACAAGATTTCTCGTCGCTTCGCTTCCCTCGAAATGACATGGTCTTTATTTTTTCATTGTTAATCAAACAAATAACCCTTCTACAATATTATCTATTCAACCAATTAACGCAAACCAATTCTATCGGTGAAATCAAAATAAATCGGTGGAATCGGTGAAAATAATATGAATAAAGGAGTTGCATTAATACTGATCGTTGTAGGAGCCGCCATGTTGATATGGACAGGCTTCACCTACACCAAAAAAGAAAAAATTATTGATGCCGGTCCGGTGCAGGTATCGGCCGACAAACAAAAGACCGTTAACTGGCCGCCATACCTGGGTGGTATTTTGCTGGTTGGCGGCATTGTAATTTTTGCCACGTCAAAAAAATCGTGAAAGCTGCCGTATATTGGCAGATATGGAACCAACCTTTTTTGAAACGCCTGCTCAATTCCGCGAGTGGCTGCAGCATAACCATGCCGATAAAACCGAACTGCTGGTAGGCTTCTACAAAACTAACAGCGGCAAACCCAGCATCACCTGGCCACAATCAGTAGACCAGGCGCTTTGTTTTGGCTGGATAGATGGCGTGCGCAAAAACATCAACGAGGATAGTTACAGCATCCGTTTCACTCCGCGCAAACCCAAAAGCATTTGGAGCGCAGTAAACATCAAAAAGGTAGCCGAACTTACCGAACAGGGGCTGATGCAACCCGCCGGTCATGCCGCCTATGCGAAACGCGAAGAAAAACGCAGCGCCATCTATAGCTTCGAGAACGAGGAGATGCAGTTCTCGCCTGCTTATCAAAAGCAATTTAAAGCCAACAAAGCCGCATGGGATTTTTTTGAAGCACAAGCCCCTTGGTATAAAAAACTATGGCGCCATAGGGTTATGAGTGCAAAGCAAGAGAAAACGCAAATAAGCCGTTTGGAGAAGCTGATAGGTTTATGTGCTGAGGGGAAAAAGGAGAATTAGGGCTGGTTCATGGGGGATGGTTCATAGATCATAGCAGAAATATGTTCCTGCTACAACAACTTTCCCGTTTGTATAGCCGATTGCAAAGTATGGACCCTGAGTTTTGGCGTATACCATCGTTCGGCGAGTTGCTTCACCCAACGGCGTTTATAGCCGAAAAGCATTTTAAGCACATTCACCTTTGCCGAGCCGGTGGGGTAGCCGTATTTATACCAGGTAAAGCGGGTAGCATCCACCTTAAAATGTTCGGCAAATTCGTCTATAAACAAGTCAATTTCTATATCGAAGATATCCAGATCGAGGTCGATACTGGTGTTAGGCGATAGGTCGTCAAGGTCCACCCGCTGCACTTTGTATTTGCGGCAATACTCAATAATAAAGTGTTTTAATTGTGGGTGTAGTTGCTCCATGCTTGCGCCTTGTATTATATAAGATGCATTTTTGGGCAGGAGGTTGCATGGGAAAGGGTAATTTGTTCAAAAAAATTAAGCAACAACCGGTTTTGTCATTGCGAGCCGCAGCGGGAAGGGCACTGAGCGGAAGGGCGGCGCGGCAATCTCGTCGTTAACCAAAACGGGTATGCGTAGCTAAGAGGTTGCCACGTCGCTTCTGCCCGCAACCCCGCGCCGCTCCTCGCAATGAAATGGTGGCTATGCGGCGGCGTAAAACGCTTGCTTCTACACCTCTTTTTCCAACTTATACATATCCAACGGTTGCTTCAATATGCCAAAGTTCTCGGGAATATCCAGCGGTACTATCTCGCCGGTTTTGCGGTAGCCGCGGCGTTCGTACCAGGCTATAAGTTCGGTACGGAGGGTAATTACCGTCATTACAATAGTGTGTATGCCGGCATCGCGCACAAACTCTTCTGCGGCTTCTAACAGCTTGCGCCCTATACCGCCTGCTTGCAGTAAAGGCGATACGGATAGTGTACCCAAATACATTTTCTCGCCTTGTGTTTTAAGGTAAACACAGCCGGTTATGGCGCCGTTATCCTCGGTATGTTTTAGTATGGTTGCATCCGGGGCGGCCATTTGTTCTTCAAGGTCGGTTAGGCCAATGCGCTGCCCGTCTATCATGTGGGCTTCGGTGGTCCAACCTTTCAGGGAGGTTTCGCCGCGATAGGCGAGGTTTATTAGGGAGGCTAATTCGGGTATATCGGCTTCGGTGGCTTTTGTAATTTGGGACATAAGGCTGCAAATGTAGTAATTGGAAATATTTTAAAGCAGTTTAAAATCCTCCCTCGCAGGTGCAAAAAGGTCTATCAGTTTACAATCGGTAATAGCAAGCCCTGTATGCGGCACATTCGGCGGAATAATGGCGAACATACCTTTCTCCATAATCTGCGGTATACCGTTAACCGTGAGTTGAAAGGTTCCTTCCAGCACAAAGGCGCATTGTTCATGTATATGCTGATGCGGTGGCACCTCGCTGCCGGCATCAACCTCAATAAAATTAACAGTATTTGTGGCAGTGTGTATAATTTTAGAATGATAGCCCGGCGCTATCTCCTTGGTTTGAATATCAGCGAAGTATTTAAAGATGGATGTATCCATGATGTCTGAACTCGAATTTGCCGAATTTATGGAATTTAATAGAAGCTTTACCCTCGACCTATGCTATTTTCTTATTCTGCCAATTCTAAAAATTCGTTAAATTCGAGTTCAGAAAATTATCCC
This sequence comes from Mucilaginibacter pedocola, assembly GCF_002013915.1. Taxonomy (GTDB): domain Bacteria; phylum Bacteroidota; class Bacteroidia; order Sphingobacteriales; family Sphingobacteriaceae; genus Mucilaginibacter; species Mucilaginibacter pedocola. The sequence continues at coordinate 4,180 of NZ_MBTF01000014.1, read as the reverse complement.
ACTATATACTTACTCCCCGGCAAATACGACAGTATCTTTATAAGCAAATAAGTAACTATAAAACAGGAAACTGCCAGTATCGGTATCACCAGTTTGCTATCATTATGCAGCCAATTGTTTATGGGCCCGAATAATACCACGAGTATTAAAATATGAGCCAGGTACATACCATAGGTAAGCCCCGATACACCTGCCAGGAATTTCTCCAGCCCCGGGCTTTTAATTTTAATAAGGCTGAACAGCAGGAAAAAGCCCGTTGCCACAAAAGCCACGTTGATAGTAGGGAAGGCCCAGCTCAATTCCAGTTCGGGGATGGTTTTGGCGATGGGCATTTGGTGCGCAAACACCTGCCGGGTTATAAAATAGCCTGTAATAATTAAAAGCAGCCCGATGGTTGCCGTGGCTCCTTTTGATAATTTTACGTAGCCTCTGATGTAGTGCCCTAATATAAGGTAGCCAATATAGCCCGAAAAGTAATGCAGCCCCGAGAAACGGTTCCAAAACGCCTCGCCCCAAACTTCGGGAAATACGGTGCGAATGTAGGGTACGAACAGCGTTACCATCCATATCCCCAAAAAGAACAGCTTGAAGTTTTGTGATGCCGTTTGCACCCAGGGCGATATAATGGGGATGAACAAATAAATACCAATAAACATATATACGAACCAAAGGTGCCCCGCCGGCCCGTTAAAGTTTATAGGGATAATGTACAGCCCCTGCCACATTTGCGCCGAAGTAAACTCGCCTTTAAAATAAGGCACAATAGCATACATGGCCGACCAAAACAGAAACGGCACCAGCAAGCGTGTGAAACGTTTTTTGTAAAATACTTCGGGTGCTTCTTTAATGGGTAGCAGCAGGTAGCCCGATATCATCACAAACAAAGGCACACAAGCGCGCATCAGGCTGCCGTAGTTGTTCACCCAAACATGGTGCGTGCGGATGATATCGCCTACGGGGCCTATGTAAAAAAACTCGCCGCTGTGTACGGTGAGCACCATAAGGCAGGCAAATATGCGCAGTACGTTCAGGAAGGCCGTAGGGCTGCTTTTAAACTCGGTGGCAGGATTAGTGATAGTTGTCATTAAAGGGTAATTGGTGCTGTAAGTTATATAATCTTACCGTAAATTCATGCTACTGTTAAAACTTAGCAACCTTTTGCAGGTTTAATGCTTACAACCTTTATTGCCATGGCTTTTATAGATTATTACAAAGTTTTAGGTGTAGATAAAAACGCTTCGGAAAAGGATATCAAGAGCGCCTACCGCAAGCTTGCCCGCAAACACCACCCCGATTTAAACCCCAACGATGCCGAAAGCAACAAGATATTCCAGCAACTGAACGAGGCTAACGAAGTACTGAGCGACCCCGAGAAACGCAAGAAATACGATAAGTACGGCGAGAATTGGCAGCACGGCGAAGCTTACGAACAAGCGCAGCAACAACAACGCAGGCAAAGCAGCTACAGCGGCGGCTTTGGCGGCGGCGGCGCGCAGGATTTTGGCGGGTACGATTTTGGCGGCGGCGATTTTTCGGAGTTCTTTAACTCCATGTTCGGCGGCGGGCCGCCGGGGAGCGGCTCGGGAGGCAGCAGGCAGCAGCAACGCTATCGCGGGCAGGATCTGAATGCTACCTACCAGGTAAGCCTGCGCGATGTAATGGAAAGCAAAAAACAAACCCTTACAGTGAATGGCAAAAACATCAGGCTAACTATACCTGCCGGTGTAGAGAACGGGCAAACCATCAAAATAGCAGGGCATGGCGCCGCGGGTAGCAATGGCGCACCCGCGGGCGACCTGTACATCCAGTTCACTATACCCGACGATGCCGAGTTTAAACGCGCGGGTGCCGACCTGTATAAAACCTTCGACTTAGACCTGTATACAGCTGTGTTGGGCGGCGATATTACTGCCGATACCCTAACTGGTAAAGTAAAACTGAAAGTGGCAGGGGGTACCCAAAACGGCACCAAGGTAAAACTGAAGGGTAAGGGCGTGCCTGTTTATAAAAAAGAAGGGCAGTTTGGCGACCTGTACATCACCTATAATGTACAATTACCCACTCACCTGACCGAAAAACAGCGCGAATTATTTGAAGAATTGGCCAAAACATCATCAAAAAATTAAGCCCATGAAAACCGAGCATGTAATAACCGTACACGACTTTTGCATTTACAACGATGTGGAGTACGCATTTATTGATCACCTGCAGGAGGCGGGGATAATAGAAGTAACGATAATAAATGAAACTACCTGTATACCAGTGCCGGAGATACAGAAAATAGAGCGCCTTGCCCGCCTGCATACGCAACTGGAGGTGAACACACCCGGTATTTTGGTGATAGACGGATTGCTGGATAAAGTGGATAATATGCGGCAGGAAATTGCTGAATTACGCACCCGTTTAAGGCTGTACGAAGACAGGTAATAAAAAAAGTGGCATAATTTTTTTAAACCCTCGTACGTTCGATAAGTCATACAAGCAGAACGAACAATAATTGGTAACTAAAAATTACAGTCATGAAACTAATTAAATTTTCGATAGTAGCCCTTGTCCTTACCATTTCAGCACAGTTTGCGAAGGCCCAGGTTAGGGTAGGCGCCAGTATCCATATTGGCTACAATCAGCCCCGCAGGGTAGTTTATCCTGCCTATTATGAAGCCCCCGCACCGGTTTATTACGAGCGCCCGGTTTACGTTGCCCGCCCCGTTTATTACCGTGGTTATCGCAGGGCTTACTACAGGCCACAATACACCAGGGTGGTTTACCGCGAACACTTTAGAGGCCGTGGCCCGGGTCGCGGTCACGGTTGGGGCCATGGTCACGGTCGTGGTAGGTGGTAATTATCGCCCAATAAAATATAAAGAAAGCTCCTCGGTTGAGGGGCTTTTTTTGTGGCTATATCCGGTGTTAGATTTGACAACTTTTTAAAAGTTGTCAAATCTGTTATCGCCCCGATGTCATCCTATGTTTGCTTATAGGAAAAAGTTAAGTGTTTAGAGTAAATTTAAAGTAGAAGAAAAAGGGTAAAGAGAAAGATCACGAGTTGTCATTGGCTGTAGGAAGCCGTTCGAAATGCAGATCACTTTACCCCTTTGCTTACAAGCTTGAACAGTTCATTAGGCCACAAGAGCCTGTATGTAGGATTGATAAGCAGTAAAGCAGGTTCTTCTACAGTATTTATCTCAAAACAAAGTTATGGAAACTCATGCAAATTACATTGGTGTAGACATTTCAAAAGCGTCCTTTGACGTATCAGCCGGCCGACGCCATTATCAGTTCAGCAACGAAACTACAGGCTTCGACGGCTTCTTAAAGCTATTGGATACAGATAGCCATATCGTGATGGAAGCATCCGGCCCATATTATTTAAGGCTTGCTTGCTTCCTGCATACGAAGGGCATTAAGGTAAGTGTGGTAAATCCTTTGGTGATTCGCCGCTACAGCCAAATGCGTATGTCCCGGGCTAAAACAGATAAGAAAGACGCACTCCTGATCGCAGAGTATGGTGCCATGGCTAAGCCGGAGCAATGGGCCCCACCACAGCAGCATGTGGTAGAATTACAGCAAACAGAAGCCATTTTATCAGGATTGAGCAAGCAGCATACTGTGTTAAGCAACCAGCTTGAAAGCTTTACAGCTACAGGAATGATGCAAAAAGCACTGAGGCAGACGATACAAAAAGAGCTATGCCACCTTAAACAACTTATATCACGGCTTTCAGCTAACATGGAAAAGATCGTTCTTGAACATTATGGGCAAATGCTATCAGGACTGAAAAGCATACCTGGCATTGGCAAAAAAACAGCGATAATGCTCATCCTGGTAAGCGGTGGTTTCGAGCGTTTCGGCGATTGCAGTAAATTAAGCTCTTACATTGGGACATGCCCGCGCCTGTTCGAATCGGGCAGCAGTGTAAAAGGCAGGCCAAGAATATGTAAAATGGGCATGTCTGCGATCAGGGCCTCATTGTATGTATGCTCATGGAGCGCAAAACGCTGCAATAAAGCCTGCCGGGAGCTTTATGAACGCTTGCTGGCAAAAGGAAAAGCCAAAAAAGTTGCTTTGATCGCAGTCGTAAATAAGTTGCTAAAGCAAGCTTTTGCAATAGCTAAAACTAACTCAACATATCAGGAAAATTATTCAAATATTATTTGCTTTTAAACACAGTTCATTTCGA
>NZ_MBTF01000013.1 GCF_002013915.1 Mucilaginibacter pedocola | reverse complement strand
ACCCTCTTTGCGAAGCAGAGAGATTCTGTGTTAACTGTCAAGTATTCTTTTTAATTTTGTTTCATTAAGGCGGCTTTATGCCAGCCTGTTTAGGGCAGTCCGTCATTGATGGCTGCCCTAACCCATTTATAGGGTTTTGATATTTTCAACAGACCGGTGTACGTGTTTTTTATCATAAGGCTTGTTGGTAACCCATAGCGTATAAACGAGTTCCAATAGCCGTCTTTGGACCGCTACTGCTGCTTTCATTTTTATCCCATGTTTCGATACCAGCCTTACATAGATAGCTTTAAAGCGTTCATCTACACGAATGGCTGTTAAAGCAGGCATATGCATTGCTTTACGCAAATGACGGTTCCCCTTTTTTGATATCTTAGGCTTCTTCTTTACAGATGTCCCCGACTCCTTTTCTTCCACATCCAACCCACTGTAGCCTATCAATTGCTTTTTGTTCCGTACCAGGTCGAACCCATTCGTTTCGGCTACTGCTATTACCACGGTAAGCCAGCCTATTCCCGGCGCTGTAGCAACGTTCTTTATCCTTGCTGCCAGTTCCTTATCTTGTTTTATCAATCCTGCTATCTCTACCTTTATCTCTTTTTCCTGAATGTTGCATAGCCCGATTCGCTGTTCAAGCCTGGCAATGCTATTCTCATTCGGGAAAGCTTCGGCTTGCTCTGCATGCAGTTGGTTCTTGCTTACTGTACGCTCTGCTACTATTTGGTCCCGTTCGCGCGTCAACTGCTTTAAGTCGCGGTATACCTTTTTTGGCTGTTGCCATAGTTCGTACTTCCTCTCCAGCCCGAACTGGCAGATAGCCTGCGATGCCGTTTTATCAGTAACGGTCTTCAGGTCAAGGCTCTTCATATAGTTGCTCACCTTGTTCGGCAGCAATATGCTTACCTCATGCCCTTGCCCTGATAGATGGTAAGCCAGTTTCTCGTGGTAAACGCCTGTCGCTTCCATAACATAACGTACCGGGACTTCTTTGTTTGCCCTTTGCTTTACCCATGACTCCAGCGCTTTAAAGCCGGAGGGCTTATTTGCGAACTGCCTGAATGCATAAACTTCTTTCTCCGCAGTTTCATCCATCCTGCCAAGGGAAACTACTAGTTCGTTTTGTGCTACGTCTATCCCTACAACCTGTTTTAAAATGTTTGCCATCGTTTCCTTTTAATAAATTATTAAAAGTGAAAACCCAACTTCGCCTTTTCTCCTGCTGGATATCCTGGATATACCGCTATGCAATATTCCTTACATTCTGTTCAAGCGCCAATGGGTAAAAAGGAATGAGGCAGCTTCTCTCTGTCAACATACCAACAGGTTGTTTGGGTCGTCATCTGCTCTCATCCCTCCTCACTTTCGAATACAAATCTATTTGCTTATATTCTAACAGCAAACATAGGAGGGTCGACAAGCGATAGCGGTGTCGGGGTGAGTCAACTCGCCGAGCGGACATTCCAGCTATGCTCGCCCGCCCCATTTGCACAATACAACCTTTAGTTCTACCTTGCATTACCTTCTATGAAAAACTCTGTATTAATTATTGGCGCCGGCGCTGCCGGGCTAATGGCCGCCCACGCTTTGGCAAAAGCGGGCAAAAAAGTCACCGTGCTTGAGGCCCGTAACCGCACCGGAGGCCGCATTCACACCCTTAGCGACGAATCATTTTTTAAGAATACCGAACTCGGTGCAGAGTTCATCCACGGCGACCTGCCCGTTACGCTTAATTTATTGAACGAAGCAGGTATCGCCTATCGCGATGCCAGCGCCGAAATGATGCGTTACGAGAACGGCAACTTTAATGGCGATGCCGCAGTTATTGCCGACTGGGACGTGCTGATAGGCCGGCTGAATGAATTAAGAACCGACACCAATATTTACGATTTTCTATTACAGGAATTTCCCGGCGATGAGTACGCCGAACTGCGCGAAAGCGTATGGAACTTTGTAAGCGGTTACGATACTGCCGACCCGCGCAAGGCCAGCGCTTTTGCCCTGCGCAACGAATGGGCACACGAAGAGATGGATGCGCAGCACCGCATAGACGGTGGATACTGCCACCTCATCAGTTGGCTTGCTTCATCTTGCAAGGCAAATGGAGGTAAAATATTCCTGAATGCCGAAGTGAACCATATTGATTGGGAACCCGGTAAAGTAAAGTTAACCACGGCCGACGGTAGCCAATACACAGCCGGAAAACTGGTTATTGCCATGCCCTTAGGGGTTTTAAAAGCGGGCGCAGGTGAAAAGGGCGCGCTCTCTTTTAGTCCGACAATACCAAGCCACAGCACCGCAGTAAAGCAAATGGGCTTTGGCGCGGCCATTAAAATACTATTCGAGTTTACTGAGCAATTTTGGTTGGATGCTAAGACCGAGCACATCGCAGGTAAAAGCATCAATACCATGGGTTACTTATTCTCTACCGAAGAAATACCCACGTGGTGGACACAATACCCCGAACCCTCGGCCGTGTTTACGGGATGGATAGGCGGGCCTGCAGCCGCAGAAAAATCTAAATTAAGCGATGAAGAAATTGCAGAACAAGGGCTACAGTCGTTAGCAAATATTTTCCAACGGGATATTACCGAACTAAAGGATATGCTGATAGCCCGCCGTCTAATGAACTGGACCGCCGACCCATACACACGCGGCTCGTACGGTTACGATACCATTGAGGCTCCCGAAGCACGCAAGGTTCTTAATACCCCCATCGATGATACTATTTACTTCTGCGGCGAATATTTGTACGATGGCGCAACTATGGGTACAGTTGAAGCAGCACTAAGCAGCGGTGCCGAAACGGTAAAGAAAATGTATTAGCGGCACAAAACCTCTGCGCTAACCGCTGCCTTCATTTCTTCAGCTGCCTCCACATCATCCTCATCGGGCGTTAATGACTCTTGCACTTTAGCTGCTTGTTTCTCGTATTGTAAATGGATGTAGATAGGGAAATGGTCGGAATTAAAATTCGACAAGCGCCTCATGCCCTTCAGTGTAAAATCGGTAGAGATAAAGGCATGATCTAACGGGAAGCGCATAATGGGGTAATGCGCATGGAAGGAGTTGTAAAAACCACGGCCGCGGCGTGGGTCTATCAGCCTGCTCATTTTCAAGAACAACTCCGTAGTGTAGCTCCAGGCCACATCGTTCAGGTCGCCCACAACAATTACCGGCAATTGGGATGCCTTGGCTAAATCGGCCACCAGTAAAAGCTCTTTGTCTCGCTCGGTCGACCGCGGGTTTTCATTCGGCACGGGTGGCGTTGGGTGCACCGCGAACAGCTTTATTTTAACGCCGCTTTTTAATATCACATTGGTGTGGATAGACGGGATATCCGCCTCTACCATATACTTTACCTCGGTATCTTCCAGTTTCAGTTTAGAGTACAGCAGCATGCCGTAGGTATTCTCCAAGGGCACTTTTACACTGAAGGGGTAAGTATTTGCCAGTTCAGCAGTACCATCGTCCCAGCGCTTGTTGGTTTCCAGCAGCAGCACTACGTCCGGGTTGTGTTTAGCAATTTCTTTAAGGCAGCCTGCGGTATTCATATTATCCTGAAACACGTTGGCTATCATTACGCAGATAGATTTCTCGGGCGCATCTGTAATAGCCTTCAACACCTGGCGTTTTCCTAAAACCGTGAATGGTATGATCTGCGATGCGAGGTAAACGATGTTTGCCGATAATAAAAGAACGATGGCCCAATAGAGTATCCTATCCCCTTCAAATAAAAATGCGAACAGCGGCAGGCAAATAACAGATAACACCAGCTTTTGCAGGCGGGGATAATCGAACACCCGGAACACCCAATATTGGTATTTGATAACGGAAAGCAGCGTAAAGCAAAGTAACAGAACGGATAGTACAAGCAGCAGAATACTCATTGGTAAGGCGGTGATGTAAAGCGTAAATATATTCACTGCTCTAACACAAATCGGCTCGATATGTTTAGGCCTGCCTCAACAGAAATGAAATTGTTTAGGAGATAAGGTGCTCGAATTGAGTAAGCCTTATAAATCTGGCTTCGTTCCGGTTCCAAAGAAGAAGATGAACCGCTCCGGCAATAATACCACCAGCCAAATATCCTCCCCCAACTACCATAAACATGCCCGATGGTTCGGCAAATAATTGCTGCACTCCAAATGTAGCAATGGCAAACAAACATAAGAACACCGCAAGTATACCGCCTTGTACAATGGCGCCGTCAAACAGGCAATAACTCAATTTGCCTTCGTTGCGGCTTTGCTCCCATCTTTTTACGAACTGAATATTGTCGGCATCCTCCTGAGTAAGCCCTTTAGCTTTCAGCCGCTGTACATCGGCAACCTTAGCGTTATACCTAAAGTAATAGGTACTAAAATATAACAGCAATAAAATAGAATAAGTAGAATCCCAAAAATAGGAACCAATAGTTACAACAACTACTACAATAGCTATAATGCTTTCATGATAAAGTTTCCAATATTCTTTTATCAGATCTTTATTCATTGCATTATCTGTTTATGCTCCCTGGCCTGCCAGCAGGTACAGCACCGCCATACGTACGGCCACACCATTCTCCACCTGGTCGAGGATGATGGATTGCTTGCTATCGGCCACATCGCTGGTAATTTCTACACCGCGGTTTATAGGGCCCGGGTGCATGATAGTAATCTCTTTATCCAGCGAATCTAATATCTGCTTATTCAAGCCATACAGCATGGTGTATTCGCGCTGCGAGGGGAAGTATTTTATATCCTGGCGCTCCAATTGTATACGCAGCATGTTGGCTACATCGCACCAGTTAAGGGCTTTTACCAGGTTATGCTCAACCTTTACGCCCAACGAGCCTATATATTTAGGGATAAGCGTAGTTGGCCCGCATACCATTACCTCGGCGCCTAATTGTTTAAGGCAAAGGATGTTCGACAGCGCTACGCGCGAATGCAAAATATCACCCACAATAACCACTTTCTTTCCCGCTACATCGCCGTAACGTTCGCGGATAGAGAAGGCGTCGAGCAGTGCCTGTGTAGGGTGCTCGTGCGCACCATCGCCGGCATTTACTATTTGGGCCTTTACATGTTTCGATAAAAATATACCGGCACCGGCGTAAGGATGGCGCATTACCACCATATCTACTTTCATGGCCAATATGTTATTCACCGTATCAACCAGTGTTTCACCCTTGCTAACAGATGATGAGGATGCCGCGAAGTTAACCACATCGGCAGAAAGCCTTTTTTCGGCCAGCTCGAACGATAAGCGGGTACGCGTACTGTTCTCGAAGAAAATATTGGCTATAGTAACATCGCGCAGCGAAGGCACTTTTTTGATGGGCCTATTCAGCACCGTTTTAAAATTATCAGCGGTTTCGAATATCTTCTCAATATCCGCGCGGTTCAAATCTTTAATACCAAGTAAATGCCGTGTACTTAATGCCATGAATGTAAAATATCGAATAATGAACTCCGAATATCGAATGATGAAGTGAAAAAATGAATTGCTTACTTACCGATGTTCTTTTTTGCAGTATCTATACTTCTAACAAATATCGCAACAAGCTGATTGCATTCATCCTTTACAGGCATCACCTTATTCAGGTCGTATAATCCTTTTCTTTCTATTATCTTAATCGAAATCAACGATTCCCTTAATTCCTTCAATATGATTTTCATTTTATGAATGAAATCATTTCTTGATTCAGCAGACTGCGCCTCACCATAGTTTAGTGCGGGTGAACAACCTGATCTGACCAACTGGCCGGCTATATAATTACCAAGCCTTGTAGCTGGCAGCCGTTCAACAATATCAGCAACCATAACAGCAAAGTCAATCAGCCTTTCTTCTAAATCGTACTTGCTGTTAGCCACTATTCTTCATTTCTAATTCTCGACCACTTCATCATTCATTATTCGAAATTCGGTGTTCGATATTTAATTTTTTCTACTCTTCTTTCGCTTCCGAAACCAACACGATCCTATCTTCGCCATCGGTTTCTTTCCAGCTTACAACTACCTTTTGCGATGCAATGCTATCTACCTCTATACCTACATAATCGGGCGCTACGGGTATGTGACGCGAATAACGGCGGTCTACCAAAGCCAACAGTTCCACCTTTTCGGGGCGGCCAAAGGCTTGCATGGCATCCATAGCAGCGCGGATGGTGCGGCCGGTCCATAGCACATCGTCCATCATAATTACCTTTTTGCCTTCTATAATGAAGTCAATTTTTGTTTGATTGGGCACCAATGGGGTATCGCGGCGGCGGAAATCGTCGCGGTAAAAAGTTATGTCAAGGTCGCCTTGTTCAATAGTGCTTTCGGGAAGTATTTTGCGTAGTTCTTCGGCAACACGGCGGGCCAAATAAATGCCTCGTGGTTGTATGCCTATCAGTACCGAACCTGAAAAATCGTTATGATTTTCTATTAACTGACGACATAAACGCTGAATAGTAATTTGAAATTTCTGACCGTCGAGCAGCGTTAGATTTTGCATCGTTTGGGTGGATTTGGGCAAAAGTAGTAAATAGTTTTGAGTTTTGGCGTTTGCTGCATGGTTATTTAACCACAGAGGCCGCGGAGGTTGCACGGAGGTTCACAGAGCCCGGCTTGTGGAAATTTGTATTGCACAATGGCGCAGAATACAGAACTTTCTCTTTTAAAACTCTTTAAACAACTTGCAAGGCTCTCTGTGCACTCTGTGTTTTTCCCTCTGTGTGCTCTGTGGTTAAATAGACGATATCCAAAACAACACCCTTGTTACAATATCCTTATTAATTTTATGTTTATCTTCATCCGGTGTTTTAAATCAATCACAATAAACAAATGAAACTACTTTATAAATTTTCATTAATGGCAGCTCTTGCCTGCGGCGCTACCGCCCCGGCAATTGCCCAAACAGTTGTTACCGAAAAACTTCCTACCGATTACCTTAGTGCATCGTTCCACGCCGGCCGCCGCCAGGCCCTGCGCGATAAAATGCCCGCTAATTCGGTAGCTGTAATATTTGCTTTCCCCGAAGAGGTTTTCAGTAACGATGTAAACTACGTTTTTCATCAAAACCCTGATCTGTATTACTTCTCGGGCTACAAAGAGCCTAACTCCATGCTGCTTATTTTTAAAGATATGCAGGGCAGCGGCGCCGATGCCTACAACGAAGTAATATTTGTTCAGAAACGTGATGCTGCCCGCGAACAGTGGACCGGCAAACGTTTAGGCGTAGAAGGTGCTAAAAACCAATTAGGCTTTAAAACTGCCTATGTGGGTACCGAATTTGCCGCCTTCCCTATCGACTTTAAAAAATTCAGCACCGTTTTATATGATGGCATCCCCGGCGATGTTGGTGCAGATGTTTCTAAAGGCAGCCTTAGCGACCTGGTAAACAACTTTAAGGCCAAAGCCGAAATAAAAGACATGGACAAAGGCCTGATGGCCGACCTGAGCCTGATTGCCCAACGCGGAACACCCAAAAACATCGACCGCATTATGGCCTACCTGAAGCCAAAAATGGAGCAACCCGTTTACAAAAACAACGAATTGCTGCAGGCATTAGTTGCCAAACCTGATTCGGTTACGCTGATGGATTTTAAAGCCAAAATTGGCGGCGCTATGGGCGGCATGGTACAGTACGATGATGCTGTTACGGCATTGCGCGGCGTAAAACAGCCTGAAGAGTTGGCACTGATCAAAAAATCGGTACAGATAAGCAGCCTGGCACATGCCGAGGCCATGCGCGCTGTAAAACCCAAAATGAGCGAACGCGAGTTAGAAGGCATAATGCTTTACGTACATAAAAAATACGGTGCCGAAGATGAAGGCTACCCGCCAATTGTTGGCGCAGGCGGCAACGGCTGTATTTTGCACTACGAAGAAAACAACGCTACCGAGGTACAAAACCAATTGGTATTGATGGATGTGGGTGCCGAATACCATGGCTACTCTGCCGATGTTACCCGCACCTTCCCGGCCAATGGTAAATTTACCGAGGCACAAAAAGCCATTTACCAACTGGTGTACGATGCGCAGGAAGCTGTATTCCCCCTTTGTAAAGATGGTGTGCCTTACGGCTCGTTGGAACAAAAAACACAGGAAGTATTGGCAGCAGGTTTAATAAAACTGGGTATTATTAAAGATGAAAAAGATGTGCGTAAGTACTATCCTCACGGTGTATCGCACCACTTAGGTTTAGATGTGCACGATAAAGGCAGCTACGGCGGCAACCTGGAAACAGGCATGGTAATTACCGTAGAGCCGGGCATCTACATCCCCGCAGGCAGCCCTTGCGACAAAAAATGGTGGAACATTGGCGTACGTATAGAAGACGATATACAGATAGGCAAAGACAAAGGCATCAACCTATCGAAAGATGCACCACGCACCTGGCAAGCCGTAGAAAAAATGGCTGCAGAGGCAAGTATTTTCGATGCAGGGAAATTCCCGGCGTTAAATACACTAAAGTAAAGTCATTTAACCGCAAAGCACGCTAAGGCTTAGCGCATTCACTATTCGCAAAGAGCGCAAAGAATAAAAAACTTTGCGCTCTTTGCGTTTTCTCTCTTTGCGTTCTTTGCGGTAAAATAAACCCAACGCATTGTATTTCAATCTCAAATACCTACATTTACCAAAACCTACAGCCTAACCTATGCTGTGCAAAACAACACTTTACCGGCTATTTATAGCTGCCTGTTTTATGGTGGCCTGCCTTGTGTTGCCTGTAACAAAAGCAAATGCCCAGGATAACAGCAACATTAAAAAGCTGATAGGTATAGCCGAAGACTACCGCACCCGCATGCCGGCCGAAAAACTGTACCTGCATCTCGACAGGCCATATTACACCACCTACGATACCCTTTGGTTTAAGGCTTACCTTTTTAACGCTTCTACCTATTCGGCCTCAAAGCAAAGTGCAAAGGTTTATGTTGAACTGGTAAACGATAGCAGCCGTGTTGTAAACCGTTTTGCCATACCTATGCACAGCGGGCTGGGCGAAGGTTATTTGGCGCTGGATGAACGAGTACCCGATGGCACTTACACCCTGCGCGCCTATACCCAGTGGATGCAAAACTTTGGCGAGGATGTTTTCTTTAGCAAGCAATTTTACGTAGGCAAACCGGCCGACCAGGGCAGCTGGCTCATCAGCGAACAGCATCAGCTAAAAACTACGGCCGACGGCAACCAAATAAACCTTGCGCTGAGGCTTAGTTCGCTCAGCAAGGCGGTTATTCCCTACCGGGATATTGAGGTAAGGCTTTTGGAGGGGAAGAAAACCGCTTTTAAAGGAAATTTCCTCACCAACGATGCTGGCACCACCGAGGCGAGTTTTAATATATCGCCCAAAACCGATACCCGTAAACTATCGCTGCAGATAACTGATAAACTCACCAAAAACAAATACAGCATCCCGTTTTATCCCGGCGGCCAAATGCAGGATATCGACCTGCAATTTATGCCCGAAGGCGGCAACCTGGTAGCGGGCCTCCCATCACGTGTTGGCTTTAAAGCTATTGGTGAAGATGGTTTAGGCATAGATATAAAAGGCATTGTGAAGGACCGGTCCGGCGCGCAAGTAGCTGCATTCTCTTCTGCTCATAACGGAATGGGCAGCTTTAACATTACTCCTCAACCCAACGAAATTTATACAGCCGAATATATATTAAATAACGTAAAGCACATCGCTACACTACCTGCAGCTTCCGCAGCGGGTATTTCTTTAAAGGTTGATAATTTATCCTCGCCCGATTCCGTTTTTGCAGATATTGTAGCCACCAAGGATGCCCCTATAGTCAACCAGCGTTACAACCTCATGGTACAATCAGCCGGCGGGGTTTATATGGGTGTATCGTTCAAAAGCCTTAGCGGCCCCAACACCGTGCGGCTGGCCAAAAGCGGGTTCATGTCGGGCATCGTAAGCTTTACGCTGATGAATGAGGCCAATCGCCCGGTTGCACAGCGGCGCGTATTTATTGACCAGCACGACCGCCTGAACCTCGAGATAAATGCCTCGCAAAACAGCTTCCTCCCAAAGGACAGCGTTGCTATAAGCCTGAATGTGCGCGATGCATCGGGTCAGCCTGCTATAGGTAGTTTCTCGGCCAGTATTACCGATGATAGCTATATCACCAACACCCCCGATGCCGATAACATAGTAAGCTGCCTGCTGCTAACATCCGAGCTTAAGGGCCATGTAGAAAACCCGGCCTGGTATTTGGCCGGCAACAGTGCCGAAAAAGCCGCAGCTCTCGATAACCTAATGCTCACCCAGGGATGGGCGGGCTTCGACTGGGCGCAAGCTGTGTTACCTGTTAAGGAGCCGGCATTTAAACCCGAACCCAATAATCGCCTTACAGGCAACCTGCGCAACCTCTTCAACAAACCTGTAAAGGATGCCAAACTCAACTTTTTTACAGTAAGCAAAAAATACGGCGTTTTGGTGATGGATACCATAAGCAATGCCAAAGGCGAATTCGCTTTCGAAAACCTCCCCATATTCGATACTATCTCTTACACGCTTCGTGTAAACAATAAAAAAGATAAAGCATCAGGTGCCACCATCAATCTCGATCTCTTTAAACCCGCGGATGTTACTGCAAATAACATCAGGCTGAACCCATGGTACCTAAACCTAAATGACAGTTTGATGCGGGGCTATTTCAACAGGCCGCAAGCACCACGTTACCAGGGTATTGACATGAGCGAGGTAAAAGGCAAATTGCTTAAGGAAGTAAAGATAAAGGCCGACAAACCTGCCGTAAGTATTGCGGGCTATTCGGGTTTTGTAACTAAGGAAATATTCGAAAAAGAATTAATTGAAGCGGGTAAAACCACACTGTTCGACCTCCTATCCCGAAAATACAGAAACTTTGGCATAGGCTACCTTTACGCCGAAAGCGCGTTATCTAAACCCTTAATGCACACAGAACCTTCCCTTGTAATGGGCATCAGCAAGGTTGCTGAAGTTGTTGTCGACAGTACCAACACCTGCATAGTGGCAGGCATCTGCACCACCATTGACCCGCCTTCCGATGCGCAAACTGCTATCGATTTTGTAAAAACCATCGGCGCCGACGATGTTAAAAGTATCAGGATAGTGGAAGGCCTGAAGCTATTTATCGTGGTAACTACCCGCGGGGGGCATGGCTACTTCACCAAATCATCGCACAATGTGCTGGCTTACCGCCCTGTGCCCTATTGCTTACCCAAACAGTTTTATCGCCCAAAATACAGTGTAAGCAACACCGCCATTAATACGCCCCGCCCCACCTTACATTGGGAACCCAATTTAGTAACCGATAAGAAAGGCAAAGCCACTTTATCTTTCTTCGCGGCAGATAAGCCGGGCCGCTATACCGTAACTATTGAGGGTACCGATATGCAGGGGAACTTTGGCAGGCAAACAACAAGCATCAGTATAGCTGCACAAGCCGCTGCGGCGGGTAAAACAGAGGCGGCTAAGTAGTTCAGTCAGCTATATTTTGCAAAAATACATAGCCTTAAAGTTAAATTCAACGCAATCATTAACTTACAATACCATTTACATACATTTACGCAACCATCTACCTAAAGTATGTTGCCTAAACTGCGTATTTATAGTATTGCATTAATATTGTGCACTACACTTTGTGCCAATATTGCATTTGCACAGGATTCCAGCGCGGTGAAAAAACTTATACGCAGGGCCGATAATTACCGCTCGGCTTTGCCTGCCGAGAAATTTTACCTGCAGTTAGATAGGCCCTACTATACCACTTACGATACCATTTGGTTTAAAGCGTACCTTTTTAACGCTGCTAATTACACACCATCACGCCAAAGCGCTAAAGTTTATATCGAACTGATAAACGATAGCAGCCGCGTGGTAAACCGCTTTGCCATAGCCATGGAAACGGGCGTTGGCGAAGGCCATATTGCCCTAAATGAGGACATACGAGACGGCGGTTACACCCTGCGCGCCTACACCAATTGGATGCAAAACTTTGGCGAGGGTACCTACTTCAGCAAGCAATTTTATGTAGGCAAACCCGCAGAGCAAGGCAGCTGGCTCATCAGTGAGCAACATCAATTAAAAACCGGCGCTAACGGCAACCAGGTAAACCTGGCACTAAAACTCAGCTCGCTAAACAAGGCTACTATCCCCTACCGCGATATCGAACTCAAACTCCTCGAAGGCAAACGGACGCTCTTTAAGGGCAACTACCTTACCAATGACGCCGGTAGCGACGAAACAAAATTTGAGTTATCACCTAAAACAAATACCCGAAAACTTTCGCTGCTGGTTACCGATAAAAAGACGGGAAATACCTACACCCTCCCCTTTTACCCCGGCGGCACCATGCAGGATATCGACCTGCAATTTATGCCCGAGGGCGGCACCCTGCTTGCAGGACTGCAACAACGCATAGGATTTAAAGCCATTGGCGAAGACGGGCTGGGTACCGATGTAAAGGGCATTATTATAAACAGCGCGGGCACACAGGTAGCGAGCTTTGCGTCGGCACATAAGGGCATGGGGAGCTTTTTGCTTTCGCCACAGGCCAACGAAACCTATATAGCGAAATTTGAGGTAAACGGGGTGAGCCACTCCGTATCTTTACCCCTTGCAACGGCAAGCGGTGCAATTTTAAGGGTAGATAACCTATCCTCGCCCGATTCGGTTTTTGCTGATATTGCCGCCGTCGGCAATGCCGTAAACCAACCATATAGCCTTGTGGTACAGTCGGCAGGCGGTATATACATGGGCATGTCTTTCAAAAACCTGAACGGAGCAAATACGGTAAGGTTGCCTAAAAGCACATTCATGTCGGGCATTGTGAGTTTTACGCTCGTCAACGCAGCTAATGAGGCAGTAAGCCAAAGGCGCATTTTTATCGACAGAAACGACCGCCTCAGCCTCGAATTGGCAACCTCCGCAACCAGTTACCTCCCGCAGGATAGCGTTGCCGTAACCCTTAACGCCCGCGATGTTTTGGGGCAGCCCGTAGTAGGCAGTTTTTCCATGGCTGTTACCGACGATAGTTTCCTTAAAACCAATCCCGATGCCGATAACATTATAAGCCACCTGCTGCTAACATCCGAACTGAAAGGCTATGTAGAAAGCCCCGGCTGGTACTTTGCCCAAAACAGCAAAAATACCGCTATTGCTTTAGATAACCTGATGCTTACGCAGGGTTGGACGGGCTTCGATTGGGTAAAAACTGTGCAGGCACCAACGCCCCCGCTGTTTAAAGCCGAGCCCAATAACCGCCTCACCGGTAACTTGCGCGGCCTGTTCAACAAACCGGTGAAGGATGCCAAACTTAACTTTTTTACCAAGAGTAAAAAGTACGGAGTGATGGTGATGGATACCACCAGCGATGCCAAAGGCGAGTTCGCCTTTGAAAATCTACCCGCTTACGATACCATAGCATATACGCTAAGGGTAAATAATAAAAAGGATAAAGCATCTGGTGCTACCATCAACCTTGATCTTTTTAAACCTGCAGCTATGACAGAAAGCAATGTGCGGCCAAGCCCATGGTATGCCAACCTGAACGACAGCCTGATGCAGAGCTATTTTAACCGCCCGCAGGCGCCGCGCTACAAAGGCATTGATGCCAGCGAAGTAAAAGGCAAGCTACTTAAAGAGGTAAAAATACAAGCCAGCTATAGTGGCGGAGCGCTATACCGGTTTTGTAACCATGGAGATAACCGAGAAGCAACTGATAGAAGCCGGCAAAACTACGCTATATGATTTGGTAGCGCGCAGAATTAACGGCTTCCACGTGGGTAATACCTTTAAGGAAAGCATGTTTACCAAAGTAGCTTACCATCCCGACGGACAGGCTTTGGTGGTAGGCATAAACATGGTGGCAGATATTATTGTCGACGGGCAGGCAACTTCATTATTTTCTGCAAATAACGAGCCGCCCTACGATAACCCTAACCCTCAGGCAGCCATTGATTTTATGAAAAGCATGAGCGCTGATAATGTAAAAAGCGTTAAACTGGGCGAAGGCACAAAACTATTCATCGTAGTTACAACCCGTGGAGGGCACGGCTTTTTCACTAAGTCATCCTACAACATCGTAGCTTACCGCCCCATTCCATATTGCATGCCCAAACAGTTTTATCGCCCTAAATACGATGTAAAAAACACAGCGCCCACAGTGCCCCGCCCAACCGTACATTGGGAACCTAACGTAATAACAGATAGCACCGGCAAAACAAACTTATCGTTCTACGCGGCAGATAAACCGGGCACCTACACCGTAATTGTTGAAGGGACTGATATGCAAGGTAATTTTGGCCGGCATGTAGGGAAGATAGTTATAGGGGCTACCGCTCCGAAAGATAAAAAGGTAATAGGTAAATAGACCTGCAAAGCGCAAGCTTTCCGCTATCGTTGCCGCAAGCCTCCCGGCTTGTGGCCCGTTTGCAAAGTTGCGATGACGCAAAGAGGCTATGCATGGTGGTTACCTGTCCTGCGGAACCACAAGCCTCCCGGCTTGCGGCAGCGGTAAACGTCTCTGCAATAAATTCAAGCAAATCAAATTCGTGAAATTCGATTTAATTAGTGCAATTCGTGTTCACTCAAAATATTGCATCTCTACATTCCAATCTAATCGGTGGAACCAAAACCCATCGGTGAAATCCCCACCAAAAACGAAAAGCCCTCCCGATTGCTCAGGAGGGCTTCATATTTTAAACTTTCAGAGAGGTTAAACTTCTTCGGTTTCTTCGGTTTCAGAAGCAGCTTCTTCGGCTTTTTTAGCAGGAGCGGCTTTTTTAGCAGCTTTGCTTTCTGCACCTTCCATTTGCTCTTTTAACTGAGCTAATACGCTAAGGTCGCCTAAAGTTGATTTTTCAACCGATTCTTTCACTTTCTTCACCGCGTTGTTAGCAGATTTTGCTTCTTTTTTACGGTTTTCGAACTCTTGTACACGAGCATCAGCACGGGCTTCTTCCCATATACGTGAGTGTGAAATAACAATACGTTTGTTCTCTTTGTTGAATTCGATGATCTTGAACTCAGCTGTTTCGTCAGCTTTAACAGATTTACCGTCTTCTTTAACCAGGTGTTTGGTTGGCGCAAAGCCTTCAACACCGTAAGGTAAAGCTACGATAGCACCTTTATCAGTTACTTTCAACACAGTACCTTCGTGTATCGAATCGATAGTGAAGATAGTTTCAAAAGTATCCCAAGGGTTTTCTTCTAACTGTTTGTGGCCTAAGCTCAGTTTGCGGTTATCGGTATCCAACTCTAATACTACCACGTTCAGTTTTTCGCCAACCTTAGTAAATTCGTTAGGGTGGTTTACTTTTTTAGACCATGATAAGTCAGAGATGTGGATCAAACCGTCGATGCCGTCTTCCAGTTCAACAAACACGCCAAAGTTGGTCATGTTTTTAACTGTAGCTACGTGTTGTGTACCAACAGCGTATTTAGCACCTGCATTTTGCCAAGGATCTGGGGTAAGTTGTTTAATACCCAGGCTCATTTTGCGCTCATCGCGGTCAAGAGTTAATACCTGAGCTTCAACTTCGTCGCCAACTTTCAGGAACTCCTGAGGGTTGCGCAGGTTTTGCGACCACGACATTTCTGAAACGTGAATCAAACCTTCAACACCCGGGATGATCTCTAAGAACGCGCCGTAATCAGCAACGGTAACAATTTTACCCTTTACTTTCGAACCTATAACCAGTTCGCTATCAAGCGACTGCCAAGGATGCGGGGTAAGTTGTTTTAAACCTAAAGCGATACGTTTTTTCTCGTCATCAAAGTCAAGCACAACAACGTTGATCTTTTGGTCTAAAGCCAATACTTCGCGTGGGTGCTCTATGCGGCCCCAAGATATATCGGTGATGTGCAATAAGCCGTCAACGCCACCAAGGTCGATAAACACACCAAAGTCGGTGATGTTTTTAACGGTACCTTCCAATACCTGGCCTTTTTCAAGCTTAGCAACAATTTCGGTTTTTTGGTTTTCCAAATCGTCTTCGATAAGCACTTTGTGCGATACCACAACGTTTTTAAACTCGTGGTTTATCTTAACAACTTTAAATTCCATTGTTTTACCAACGTACACATCGTAATCCCTAATAGGTTTGATGTCGATCTGCGAACCTGGTAAAAAGGCTTCAACGCCCATAATATCAACAATTAAACCACCTTTAGTACGGCTTTTTACAAAACCGGTGATGATCTCATCATTGTCCAGAGCCGAATTAATACGCTCCCATGATTTTTGAGTTTTAGCACGTTTGCGCGAAAGAACCAACTGGCCGTTAGCATCTTCCTGCGACTCAACAAACACTTCCACTACATCACCGATCTTCAGATCAGGTGTATCACGGAATTCAGAAACCGATACCAAACCATCAGATTTGAACCCGATGTTTAATACAACATCTTTGTTGTTGATATTTACAACTGTACCAGAGATAATCTCGCCTTTAGTGATAGAGCTGAAAGTGCCATCATAAAGTTTCTCGAATTTCTCGCGGTCGCTATCGCTGTAGTTACCAAATTTTTTGTCATCTGCATCCCAGTCAAAATCCTCCAGAGGGGCTACTGCGATTTTTGATTTGATCTCTTCGATCGAAAATGAATCAGCTTCTGATTCAATGGTTTCTTTTTCTACAGAGGCCTTTGCTGTACCCAGCTCAGCTTCTTTAGCTTTTAATTCTTTTTCTGCTTCTTGTTTTTTTGCCATTAATAAATTTTACTCCTTTTTCCCAACACTTAATTGGGACTGCAAAGGTACGGATATAATTTTTATAGATAAAAATAAAATTTATGTTAAATATTGATTTTTAGGCGGTTTTTGATGTTTTTTTATAGATCTGAAGATGAGATTGGGCGGATTATAAAGAATTGTTAGTGATTTTTTATAAACGATGCCATATCAACCACATAATTGATATTTGTTATGGCGTTGCCTGCGGCCCGCGCTATCCGCTGCAAGTCCTCATTCCGCGCTGCCGATAGAAGCAGCACTTCATTCCGGGCTTTCCGCTACTATCGCTAACGCGGGGAACTCGTTTTAATTAAAGCTTCTCCCCTATCTCTTCATAAATACTCATAAAGCTATCTATTAAACCAAGCCGGTAATTTAATATCACCTCACTCATCGCTTCCTCATGCTGCGGCGTAAATGGGTCGCGCCATACGCGCATGCAAATGCGTTTTAGGGCGTACGTTACCTGCCCCAGGTTAACATAGGTGGCCAGGTAGCGGCTTTGCTTAAAGCTATCGTAAAACTTGCCGAAGATGGCTGGGTTCTTCATGCCGGCGAAGGCCAAAAACTCGTTGATCACTTCAATATCGCAGCTATCCAAATGGGCGTAGAAATCGTCTACTTCAATTTTACCGGTAGTAATGAGGAGGTTATCAAGTATAAGCTCTATCGCAATATGCCCTAAAAAGAATGGCTTTACGGGCGAGCCTGCTATGGCAGGCGTAAGCAAGTTTTTGAGGGCATGCGAGTGTTTCAGGAAGAACTCCGATGTGTGAAAATACTTATCTACCAATAAATGCTTGTTCCAGCCATCTATGATGGAGTTTACCCGGTCATCGTTATGCGTTAATTTTTCCGGATGCAGAACAATGGTTTTGTCGGCATTCTTCAGCAGGTCGGGCAGTACGGTACCAAGGGTAAAGTAGCAGTTTGTAGTATCCCGATCAAAGTAATAGTGCGACAAAAAATTCATAAGCGGGGGTTAAAAACGTAGCGTTCTCAGCAAGAAACAAAAAATTTGCCACATAAAAAAGCCTTAACACAGATGTAATGGCAATATCACCCTGTGTTTACATAGCCAAAAAGCCTGTAAATGGTTTACGCGCAAAGGATAAACTACTATCTTTGCCCTCCGCCGGCAGCAGCCGGCTGTACTTGAAACACATACACAACATGAATTTTGTAGAAGAACTACGCTGGCGCGGCATGCTGCATGATATAATGCCCGGAACCGAGGAATTACTGAATAAAGGCATGGCATCCGGCTATATCGGGTTCGACCCAACTGCCGATTCGTTGCATGTGGGCCACCTTACCCAGATCATGACGCTGATACATTTCCAACGCGCGGGCCACAAGCCTTTTGCACTGGTTGGCGGCGCCACAGGTATGGTGGGCGACCCATCGGGTAAATCAGCAGAGCGTAACCTGCTTACCGAAGAGATACTGCAACACAACCTTGATAGCGTAAAGAAGCAATTAGAGATATTCCTTGATTTTAAAAGCGGTGCCGAAAACAGCGCCGAAATGGTAAATAACTACGACTGGTTCAAAGGCTTCGACTTCCTCAACTTCATCCGCGACGTAGGCAAGCACATCACCGTGAATTACATGATGGCCAAAGATTCGGTAAAGAAACGTTTGGAAGGCGAAACGGGCATGTCGTTCACCGAGTTTTCGTACCAGTTGGTGCAGGGATATGATTTTTACTACCTGTGGCAAAACCGCAATTGCACCCTGCAAATGGGCGGATCGGACCAATGGGGTAACATTGTGACCGGTACCGAGCTTATCCGCCGCAAAGGCCGCGGGGAAGCATTTGCATTAACTACGCAACTGATCAAAAAAGCCGATGGTACAAAATTCGGGAAATCTGAGGGTGGCAACATTTGGCTGGATGCCGAAAAAACATCGCCATACCAGTTCTACCAGTTTTGGCTGAACACGACCGACGAGGATGCTAAAAGCTACATCAAAATATTCACGCTGTTCGACCAGGAAACAATCGAAGCGATGATAGTAGAACACGATGCTGCCCCTCACCTGCGTGTTATACAAAAAGCATTGGCAAAAGATATCACCCTGCGCGTGCACGGTGAAGCAGGCTTTTTAAAAGCTATCAAGTCGACTGAGTTTTTGTTCGGCAGCACAGGCATCGAATTTTTAGGTGAACTTACAGATGCCGAAGTACTGGCCATCTTCAGTGGTGTACCAAATTTTACGATAAGCAAAGCCGAATTGGAAGCCGGCATACCGGTAACCGATCTACTGGCAACTAAAACTGCTATATTCCCTTCAAAAGGCGAAGCAAAGAAAATGATAGCAGGTGGCGGTACAGCTATCAACAAAGAAAAAGTTGGCACACCTGATGATGTTTACAATGCAGCCAACCTCATCAATAACAAATACTTAGTGGTACAAAAAGGCAAAAGGAATTATTTTTTAATTATTGCTGAATAAGGCTGCGAGCCATAATAAAAGGGGCCTGAACAAATTGTTCAGGCCCCTTTCTTGTTGTATCAGACTTGCTGTTTAAAAGTCGCTCAGCAAATCCAGTTTCTTGGCATTATATTCTTCCTGCGATATCAAACCATTCTCGAAAAGCATTTTCAGGCGCTTCAGCTTCTCGGCCAGTTCGTCTTTCTTGGGTTCTTCCTGGGCAACCGGTGCAGGAGCGGGTGCAGGTGGCGGCGCAACAGGCGTTGGTGCCGGAGCAGGTGCTGAAAACGATGGCTGCACTACCGGGGCAGTTGGCTGAAAAGCTACCTCGTGGGCGTGCCCTATCTGCATCGACCCCGATTCGGCACGTTTTTCCTCCAGATCGCGCTGGCGGCGTGCTTCGCGCTCAGCCTCTTTGCGTTCCTGCGCGTATTGGTAAAGTTTGCGGGCCTGTACTTTAGGTAGGTAATCAACACCCATTTCGGCACCGTTGGTAGTTTTTACACTGAATATAGCGCCAATGATCTCTTCGCGGGTGTAAACGTCCACAATATCTTTCCAAACAAAATCAACAAATTTGATGGATAGCCCCAGGTTTGCGGGGGTAAAAAACAATATGCGTTTGTTGGTGATGGCTATACAATCCGGGAAAAGGTTCACTATCGGTTTCTTTTGCACCGCTATATAAAGTATCTCCTCGGCGCTCGTAAGCAGGTCTACCAAACGGCCGTATACACGCTCAATGGCTTTGGGGTCTTGTTCTTCCTTTAAAAATTTCTCTATCATGTTATTGAAATTAGGATCGGCGGCAAAAATAACAATATTTATGCCTTTGTAAATATACGTTTTAAGGCCGGTATAATTACCTCAGCAAAGTTACCGAGGTATTATTGAGGTAGCTAACACCATCGGGCATGGTATACTTAACCACTAAATAATATACCCCCGCATCAGCCTGCTTACCCCCATAGGTACCATCCCAACCATCGTTCAGCCTGCGCGAATGAAAAAACTGTTGCCCGTTACGGTTGTAAATAAAATACTCTATCCCTACAGCATTACTGCTTTGGTTTGGCCTGAAGATATCGTTCACGCCATCGCCATTAGGCGTAAATGTATTAGGGAAGGCCACCATGTTGCAATCGTCCTGCCCTATGGTTATGTCCAACTCGTCCAGTATACAATCCTGCGCGCTTAGTACGGTAAAATGATTGCTGCCCGGCACCAGGCCTGTTATGGTTTGCGTAAGCGGGGTTACATCTGTACCATGCTTTATTTTGGCGGCACCTTTAATATCGCCAAAAGCCGCAAAGGTAATTTGCCCAAGTGCTGTACATATGGCATTTTTGACGGTATATCGCAGCGAGGGCTTGTTCACTACGCTCATGTCGGGCACGTAGACCTGCCGCTCTTTGCGGTCGCCGCCGGATGAGGTTACAACCAGCGTGTAAGTGCCCGGAGCCACATTACTAAACGAATTACTTAGTCCGGTAACCCCGTTAAACGAATAGGTGTAGGTATCGGGGTGGGGTTTTGTTTGCACCGTTACAATAGCATTCTTGTAATTAATACATTCCTGCAGCAGCGTTACGTCGGTAATTTCTATGGGCGGGCAAACGTCCTGTCGCAGGGTGTAATCTTTTTCGTCTATTAAACACCCATTCTTGTCCACTATTTGAAAGTGGTATACCCCGGCCGCCAGCCCTGTAATGGGGCGCCCAAATTCATAAGCTGCGTTATTATACCTAATAGCGTAAGTTGTATTCGCGGTGGCAGTATTCAGTGTGATCTCGCCGGGCACATCGCAAATGGGGTTCCTGGCTGCAAATGATACAACAGGGTTAGTTAAGCTATAGTCGGGTATTACGAAATCTTCTTGAAAAGGCGCTTCGCCACCTGTTGATGTGATGATATAATGGTAATTGCCGGCCGAAAGGTCGGTAAAAACACCGTTGGTGTTAGTTTGCCCGGTGTTTAAAGTAAAAGTGTAGGCACTGGCGTGCGGCTCGCATATGATCTCTGCTCCGCCCTTGTTAAGGGCATCACAGTCGCGGTTTACTTTAACTTCCTTTAACTTTATTTCGGGTACAACCCCGGCTTCTGCGTTGCTTCCTGCATCGTATACAACAAAAGGCAAAATGCCGGCAGAGCCTTTTACCCGCCGGTTCTCCATATCCAGTTCAACCATCTCGGTTTGGTCGGACCCATAGCTTGCAAAGGCATACACTTTTAACACTCCGTTCACCGATACCGTTGTAAACCCCATAATATATGTATCAATGGGAATAAAAGATGTAGTTAATGCGGGGTTGGTTATATTCACCTTAACTATTCCCTGGGCGTTATCGGCAGCCATATAAAGCTCATCTTTATAAAAGAGTAAATCGCCGGCCGAAGAAAATGGCATAGTACCAATTGCAACTGCGGTAGTTGAACCTGGCTGTACGGAAAACAAACCTGTTCCGATTGCGTAGTATACCACGCCGTTCTTATCAACCGTGAGCGAATTGCCCACAACATTATCAGTTACAATGGTACAACCGCTGATAGTAGGTGGGCTACCATCAACAATGGTGGACTTGTATAAAGTACCAAACCCGGTATTGTAATAAAGGGTGTTACCCGATACCGCAACCGAAAAATAGCTGCCATTACCGCAACCTCCAACATCTTCTATGTTAATGTTGCCCGCCGAAAGGGTTACACGCTTCAGGTCAAAAAAACTTGTGGAAACATAAAATTGCTGGCTATGTGCTTGTTTTAGAAAGGCAACCAAAAGTAAGGCCACTAAAACAATAGTTTTTTTATACACGGGAGAATAAGGTTTCAAAGCTTAGGTACAAATAAACCGTAAAGTATCACTTTCTACGGGTACATCAATGTCAAATTTCTATTACGTTTTCTACAGCCTTATTGACAGATTAAGCTATCAATAAGTTACAGCCGCGGATGTCAGAATTATCAAATCGGCCTAAAATTTCAAAGCTGCCATCTGCATACACCTTACCCAGATCCTGTGTGGCGATGAACGAGCAGGAGTTGATGTTAGCCAGGTCGATAATGTTTATGCCGCCGGTTTTATCGGTACTTAAAAGGCTTAGTGGGTCGTTGGTGTCGCGGGTGATGATTTGCATCCAGGGCGGGCAGTTGAATATGCCCTCTCCTTTTGAATAGGCCTGCGAGAGCAGCTCTGTCATCCCATATTCGGAATGAATGGCATCAACACCAAAGCCTGCACAAAGGGTGGCGTGTAATTCCTCGCGTATCATTTCTTTACGGCGGCCCTTCATGCCACCCGTTTCCATTACGATTAGTTCAGGAAAATTGATTTGATAACTCTCCACAAAGTCGAGCAAAGCAAAGGTTACACCTATCAGCAAAGTGGGCTTACCGTTAGCTTTTTGCTTTTGCAGGATATTAAAGAGCTCCTGATGGTTATACAGAAAGAAACCGCTATCCGCATTTGCCGACTCGGTTATCATATCCTGCGCCATATAAATGAGTGAAGAGCCCTCACGCTCCAGGTAGGCGGGCAGTAAGGCCAGCACAGTATAATTCTTTATATCGCCATAGAACAACTCGAATGCCTTACCGAAGCTTTGGGTATACCAGCTTACATCGGTAACGGTATGGCTGCTGGTTATCATGCCCGTAGTGCCCGAACTGGTAAACACTACCTCGGCTTCGGCATCACCGGTCACCACTTTATGCGCTTTGAAGAACTCTACCGGCATAAAGGGTATCTGTGCTACTTCAAAAACTAAACCGGCATCAACCTTCAGCCCTTCTAAGAAAGTTTTGTAAACGGCACATTCGCTTGCCTGGTGCCTGAATACCTGTAAAGCTGCTGCTTCAAATTCTGCTTTGCTTTTTATGCTGAATATGTTTTCTTTGCCCGGCCGTATCATAGATGTGCAGATTTCAGATGTGCAAATGTGCAGATTTTTATCAAACTGCTCATTTCACATATACAGATTTGACACACGCCGGTTAATTTGGCTGCCGGCAGATGTAACAAATACGGCTTTTAGGAGTTAATTACAAAAACAACAATTATACATTTACTCAGAAACCCCAACCATGAAATTCGTTAAATTTTTAAGGTTACCGCTTTTACTAAGCGCATTTTTTATACTGGCATCGGCCACTACCATCTCTACCGAAAAAGGCCTCGAAAAAGTACACCAGGCCACTAACGTGCTGAAAGATTTTAGCAAGATGAAAGAAAGCATCCCGAGCGAATTGCTTAAAGAGTACGAAGGTATTGTGATCATCCCGAAACTGATAAACGCGGGCTTTGGCATTGGCGGTAAACGCGGCCAGGGCTTAGGTATGGTTAAATTGGCTAACGGCAAATGGAGCGACCCTGTTTTTATAACCATGACAGGTGGCAGCTTTGGCCTGCAAATAGGCGTACAATCTGTAGATATGGTATTGATATTTAAAAACAAGGGCGTGTTGACCAAGGTAAAGAATGGCGATTTCACCATCGGTGGCGATATATCTGCGGCAGCAGGCCCCGTTGGCCGCAGCTCTACTGCCAGTACCGACCATAAACTGGAAGCCGAAATTTACTCTTACTCGCGCAGCAAAGGTTTGTTTGCGGGCATCAGCGTAAACGGCTCTAACCTGGCCATCAACAAAACCCTCAATGCCGATTTCTATGGCGAAGGCGTAAGCTCGGCACAAATATTCGAGCGTGCAACCAGCACCGAACCTGCCATTGCAGAATTGAAAGAAGCGTTAAACTCGTTTGAATAAGCAACGATAATCAAAAAAGGAAACGCCCGGGTGAGAGCTTTGGGCGTTTTTTATTTGTAGCTATTAAAAGTGTTGATTATTAATTTTACCACAGAGTGCACAGAGCTAAAAACGCAAAGGCCACAAAGAGTTTTGCAAACCGGCGATAGAGAATATTAGGCGGCATTATTTCACGCAAAGACGCGAAGGCGCAAAGTTTTCTTATGTGGCTTCAAATGAAAGATATTGCAACAGCTAAATAGTTTACGGCGTCACCAAGCTTATTTCTCTTTGCGTCTTAGCGTCTTTGCGTGCCAAACTAACCACGCGACAAGCTCTGTGCCTCTCTGCGTAAAACTCTGCGCACTCTGTGGTTAAAAAAATAGCATCAACATCTCACTTCCCCTCCTTCTCAAACACCTTCTTCACCAACAATCCCGACATGGCAGACATCCCGCCTACCAAACCGCCAATTAAAACCGTAACCAACAATATCAAAGTCCAATGCGGTAGTTGAAACAAATGCGCAACACGTGTTGCCAGTATATGTTCGTTAGGAAAACTTTTGAGCAGGGCCAATGCCAGCCAGGCCAAACCCAAACCCGCAAAGCCCGACCAAAATGCCTGCCTGCTTGTGGTGCCTAACAGCAATGCTGCGCCAAATGCAAATATGCAAGCCGCCCACCAGGGCAATATGTAACCGCTAATGAACGAGAGTAAAAGTATCAATGCTAATAACATAGGTTTATTTACTTAGGGTTAAGGTGGTTTTAATTCGGGCAGATTTCTCGCTTGGCGATTGTAGATACAACAATTGGTTCAACTTGCCGTCCTTCCAGGTTTGCAGCATATCATCGTAATAAAAGCTGCCGGGGTTGCCGCTTTGCCCGCCGGGCAATATGCCATAACCCTGCACTTTGGGGCCAAGCTGCACCACCATACGCCACGATGGGCCGTGCCCGTCTATCAAAGCATTCACTGTTGAACCTGCACCACCCGTGGCAAAATTACCCGAACCAAAGCCGGGGATATTGGCCACATGGCTCACTTCAAAAGGCTTCACTTTACCCCATTGCCAATTGCCGGGTTTGCCATGTTCTTTAATCAGATTGGTTACCGTGGCGTTAAAGGTTTGGCTCAATACGTCGGCAGCGCTTTCTTTCATCGGCGTTTTTTTATCATCGAACCAAACCGAGTTAGGCTCTTTCAGCAGCAATTCCTCTGTCCTGTCCATCGAGGGGAACTGCATGGGCATCTTTTTATCGGCAAAGCTATCCCGCCAGGTGGCCTCGTAAAAGTTGCTCCACCAGTTGGCAAAAATGGATGCCCCTTCCGAATCAGCGGCTAAAAACTTATCCCATTTTTTGAGGATGTTTAGCGCCGTTTTCTGTGTTTCATCCAGTTTGCTGGCGTCCAGGTATTGCAGCATGGTTGGCAAGATATCTTGTGCGCGGATGCTGTAGGTATCAGTTTGCAATATGCGCATACTATCCGCTGTGGCCTTCTGCATAGCGCCGAGGCGGTCGTTTATGCGTTTGCCGCGCTCGTAAGGCGCAAACTGCCAGTTAATGTAATACGGGTATGTTGGGTCGGTAGAGCTTTGATTAGCCGAGCTTACAAAACCACGCGGCGGGTTCTTAACCGTAGGGTTTTGCTCGTTAGGGATAAAGCCGTGCCAATCGTTAGCGGGGTCGCTGCCATCCATGATGAATTTGCCCTGGTTTTTATATTTCAGTGGCAGCTTACCGTTTGGCGTAATAGCGATATCATTATCGGCCGAGGCAAATACAAAGTTTTGCGCCGGTGCGCTGAAGTATTTAAGCGCTTCTCGGTAATCGGTATAGTTGCTGCCGCGGTTGAGCAGGTAAAAGGTTTTAAACTCGTTGCTTTCGTCGTGTGCTATCCAGCGTAAGGCATTGCCCACGGGGATATTATCGCGTTTGCCGGCCTGTTTGGCATTATCATAAACCACGGGGCCAAAGCGGGTGTAACTTACCGTGTCAATAACATCAGGCTGGCCTTTTACTGCTATCTTTTCTACACGGTAGGTTACTTTGTTCCATTGGTTGTTATACCAATACTCCTTGCGGGTATCGTCCTTAAACTTTACCTGGTACCAATCTAAAATATCGGCATCTACATTGGTTACGCCCCAGCTTATTTTTTGGTTATAGCCGATAACAATGCAGGGTGCACCGGGTAACGATACGCCGTAAACATTTACGCCGGGGGCGGATAGTTGCATTTCGTACCATATCGATGGAAAGGTAAGGTTTAAATGCGGGTCGTTCGCTAAAATGGGGTAGCCCGAAGCGGTTTTGCTGCCGCTAATGGCCCAGTTATTACTGCCGATACCTTCTACCCTATCTTTCAGCTTGATACCCGCCATGGTTTGCGCCTTAAAGGCGGCAGGCGGTGCCGGGATAGGCAGCGGTTTAAAATCCCATTTGGTGCCAACAGGGATGATTGGGCTCTCGTGCATAGGGTAATCGGGAAACAATTCGTTCGTCACCTTCGCACCGAAACGATTGAGCACATTGGTCATGGCCAGTTCGTTGGTGCCGCCAGCCAGGGTTTCCGACATCAATTTCAGCAGGAAGGCGCTGTTGATGGGTTTCCATTCCTCGGGCGCATAATCAAGCAGTTTGTATTCGATGGGATAATTGCGTTTGCTCAGTCCATGGATGTAAGCGTTAACGCCATCTGTGTAGGCGTTTATCACTACACGCATGATAGGGTCTTTCATCATGGCCTTTAGCGTATTTTCGGCACCATAAACCATGCCCATGCGGCGGTGGTAACGGTCAACCTCCAAGGCCTTCTCGCCTACTACTTCTGATAGCCTGCCCGATGCGCTGCGGGTTTGTATGTCCATTTGCCAGAGACGGTCCTGCGCGGTGATGTAACCTTGTGCATAGTACAAGTCGTGGTCGTTTTCGGCGAAGATGTGCGGGATTCGGTTCTCGTCGAACTGCACGGTTACTTTGCCCCGCAAGCCTTTTAACTTCAACTCTTTAGCGGCGTCAACATTTTTGCTTTCGGCATTTTGCCAGAATCCCGTAGCCGGGTTAAGGAATTTGCCCAGCGGTGGTATTTGTAATATGGAAACTGGCGTTTGCAATCTCCATATTAAAGCGGCGGTAAAGGCTACAGATAAGATGGCTTTGAAAATTTTCATCGGCGGCAGGAATGGTGTAGCAAGATAGGGAAATGCGGGCGAAAACCCAACCCAAACGTCATGTTGAACTCGTTTCAACACCCCATCATACAAGCCACTATGCATTTCCACTTAGCATGCGGGCTACCTGCCGTGTGGGGTGCTGAAATAATCAGCATGACGGAAGTTTTTACACCCCTACCTCATCCCCATACTTCTCCTTTTTGCGGCGATAATGCCTCTTAGGCTTCTTGGCTTTCGACGGTTTGGCAGCCTTATTTTGTGTGCGCTGGGTTTTGGCTTCTTTGCGGAAATCCCAGGGCGGTGTTGGGTTGGCGTCCTGCCATAATCCTAAACGGTTTTGGCGAGCCTTTAATTCCAGTTCGGCAAGCTCCATGCTTTTTGAATAGGCGCGGTATTGCCATGCGTAGCCATTTTTTACCAAAGCATAGTTCACGTTGGTACCATCGGCCAGCTCTATCTGCCCAACGGTGCGGCCATAGCGGTCTTGCTGGGTGCCTATGAGTTTTACTTTTTTGTTAAAGCACAAGTCGGAGGTATATTGCTTTGCCGCCTGCCCGAATGCCTGGCTCTTTTCGGGGCAATCTACCTCGGCAAGGCGTACAGTGGTTTGTATATTATCGGGCGAAAGCAGCACCATAGTATCGCCATCTTTTACGCCTACTACGCGGTAAATGTATTCGGAATTGGTATCTTTTTTATCGTTATTACAGGCGAGGGCGAGGAATAATAGGGAAAGGAAAAGGTATCGTTTGAGCATGGGCTAAAATAATGAATAGGTATTTTTTTACCGCAAAGTGCGCAAAGAAAAAACGCAAAGAAGCACAGAGCCTATATTGTGGTTATAATTCTCACGCAAAGACGCTAAGACGCAAAGTTTTTTGCTTGATGACTTAGAAACAAACGCTCTAATAAGTTATGTTTTTTTCTTTGCGTCTTTGCGTGAAATAATACTAAAGCCGCAAATCCTCTGCGTTCTTTGCGCTAATGAACAAGCAAATCCTTTGTGTCCTTTGTGGTTAAATAGCCCGCTAACCTATCGGCCATGCAAACTCAACACATTCCCATCCGGATCTACTACCGATGCAAAGCGGCCCCATGGGGTTTTATCGGCTGGTTTTACCACAATGCCGCGGGTGGCCATTTCTTCAATATCCTTATCCAGGTCATCGCATTTTATGACCAGGCCGCGTACACTGCCGGCCGGCATTTGCGGGAACCAGTTCACCAACGTAATGGAAGTTTCGGAACCGGGGATGCCCAGTTGTATCCAGTTGGCGCCGCCTTCGTAGGGTGCTTCAACAATTAGTTTAAAGCCCATTTTTAAATAAAACTCTTTGGCTGCCTGCTGGTTGGTTACGGGGATAGAGATGATCTCGAAGCCTTTCATATTACTGTTAATTTACTTTGCGAGTATAATACCCTAAAAGTATAAATAAAAAATAAACACGTTATTTGCATGTTAATTTAATATGATCAAAGGAGGTTGAGATGGGCAAGTTTACCGTACCCGATAAGGTTTTATTTATATGCACCGGCAGCAAATGCGCCAAGCGCGGCGGGAAGGATATGTACAAACTTGCCCATAAATTTGCTAAACACGCCAAAGACGATATCGAAGTATTCCGGATAGAATGTACCGACCGCTGCGACTACGCTCCCGTTTGCACCATATCCCCGGGCAACACCTGGCTGAAAGAATATTCGCCTAAAGAGGTATTGAAGTTGCTTGAAGACTAAAACCTTTGCCGGTTCAAGCGTCCACGCTTGAACACTAACTTTTGTAAGCGTCCACGCTTACTTTCTAAACTTAAAACGGGAGCGTGGACGCTCCAAAACATATACAGTCAAGCGTGGACGCTTGACTGGGCGACTGGGCGGATACCAATAAAAAAACCCTCTCCAATCCGGAAAGGGCTTTAACAATATTATGGTGCAAGCTAAAGCTTATGCTTCGCTGTCGTATTTTATGCCGCCAACGTGCTTGTCTATCTGCCATCTGCCGGTGCCTTCTTCGCCGATTACTTCGAACAGTTCCAACGCACGGCGTGCTTTGTACTCTTCTTCGCGCTGTTCTTTCAAGAACCAGTTCAGGAATTCGTTGGTAACAAAATCCTGCTCTTTTAAGCAACGTGCGTATATATTTTTGATAGATTGGGTTACGCTGATCTCCTGATCCAAAGCTTCTTCGAACACTTCGCGGAAAGAGTTGTACTCTTGCTTAATGCCGGTTACTTCCGGAGAGATGGCGTTACCGCCCATATCTAAAATATATTTGTAGAACTTTAATTGGTGCATTCTTTCTTCTTCAGCTTGTTTAAAGAAGTATTCAGAAGAAAAATCGTAGCCGTTACGGTTACACCATGAAGCCATAGCTAAATATACTGATGAAGAGTAAGCCTCTTTTTTTACCTGCTGATTTAAAAGCGCCTCTACTTCGGCAGAGATCAGGCTTTTGATACGGATTAGATCTTTCATGTTTGTTATTATTTTAGAGCTAATAAAAAGGTGCAACAAGTGTGCCGATTTATTTCGCTATACAAACATACCGCTATAAATAAGCTGTAAAGAAAATATTAACAATACGGAATAAGTCTAAATTATTTAGTATGGCAGGCGGTACAAGGTATCCTGTATAATGTGGTTCAACTCGAACATCACGAAGGTCCCTTCCAGTATTTCTTTAAGGGCGATGATCTGCAACAGGCTTAGCACATAGGTATGGTCGCAAGCGCAGATAAAGATGATCTCGACATCGGGAGATTTGCCGCTGTTCAGCAGGCGGTCTTCAATGTCAACATGGTAAACTGCTTTTTTGAGTTTCAGCAGGCAACGGTAATCAAACTTAGCAACCTTCCCTGCAAAATCTACATACCAGCAACGCTCTTCATCGCTCTGATAGATAGCGCCTTTTGCGGTACTGAACACGTTGGTCCAGGTAGAAAGCTCTTTTGTTTGTGTAGTAGTTACCATTATTTACAATACAAATGTGAGGTTTATTTATAATTAATCCAAATACTGTTGATAATTATTTATAACGATTATTAACAAGCAGGTAACTAACTTAGCACCATGAGTAAAATAAAAGCCTGCATATTCGATTTGGATGGTGTATTGGTTGATACCGCCGTCTATCATTATAAAGCCTGGAAACGCCTCGCCAACGAGATGGGCTTCGACTTTACCGAGCACCAAAACGAACAACTTAAAGGCGTTAGCCGCATGGCTTCGCTGGAGCTGGTGTTGGGCTGGGGTAACATCACCGGCAAAACCGAAGAAGAAAAAGAGGAACTGGCTACCCGCAAAAACAACTGGTATGTAGAAATGATAAACCAGATGACACCCGACGAGATACTTAACGGCGCGCAGGAATTTGTACAAAGCTGCCGCAATGCGGGATTAAAAACGGCCATTGGCTCAGCAAGTAAAAATACGCCGCTTATTTTGGCAAAACTGCAACTGGCGACGTTGTTTGATGCGGTGGTTGATGGCAACAGCGTAAGCAAAGCCAAACCCGACCCGGAAGTTTTTCTAAAAGGTGCCGAGGACTTAGGCGTAGCGCCTGCCGACTGCGTGGTATTTGAAGATGCGGTAGCAGGGGTGCAAGCCGCCAAAAACGGAGGCATGAAAGCCGTAGGCATAGGCTCACCCGAATTATTGAACCAAGCAGATGTGGTGGTAAGCGGACTGGATAAGATCACCGTGGCCGAATTGGAAAATTTGTAATGTTGGACGATTTGAAAATGAGACGAATTGCATTGTTCAGCATTTGCTTAATGCTGTTAGCTGGTGCAGCTTTCGCCCAGCAGAAACCATTGCCCCCTATCTCTATTACCCCGCTGGTTAAAAACTATTACGTGGTTACTTCGCACGGATACCCTGATAAGGATAGCGACCCATACCCTTCTAATAGCCTGATGGCGGTTACCGATGCCGGCGTTATTTTAATAGACACGCCCTGGGGCGAAGGGCAAACACAACAACTGATAGATAGCGTAGCCAAAAACTTCGGCAAAAAGATAGTGCTTTGTATAGCCACGCATTTTCATGATGATAAGGTGATAGGTTTCGATGTATTGAAGAAAGCCGGCACCAAAACCTACGCCAGTACCCTAACATACAAACTCGCCAAAAAAGAAAAGAATAAACTGCCCGAATTTACTTTCGCGCGCGATACCTCGTTTACGGTTGGAGGTATAACGCTCAAAACCTATTACCCCGGCGAAGGCCACACTAAGGATAATATTGTAGTGTGGTTCCCTAACGATTTGGTGCTTGTTGGCGGATGCCTTGTAAAAAGCCTCGATACCGATAGCGAGGGTTTTGTTGGCGATGCCAACATAAAAAACTGGCCGTTAGCTATCGAGAACGTGATCAAATACTACGGGCACGCCAAATACATTATCCCCGGCCACCTGGGCTGGCAAGGCGGCGTAGAACAGTTGAGCCATACCATGGATGTGGTGAAGTAAATTCGTATGCCATTTAAAAACTATGTCATTGCGAGCGATAGCGAAGCAACCTCGTAGTTACGCATAGCGGCAATGCATAACTACGAGATTGCCACGTCGCCCCACCACATAGCCTCACGCCGCTCCTCGCAATGACATAGTGGCAAAAAAAGGCATCAGCGAAATCTCAAAATCATTATCATCAACGGTTAAGCTTCGCCTGTGCTTTGCTTATCTCCTGCACTGCCTCGGCTAAAAATTGTTTACCATCGGCATCAAGTGTGGTGCTGCCGTGCCCGCCATCGTAAACATAAACCACTTTGCCTTTACCATCATTTTCGGCAGCAATGGTTTTACCCATGCGCTCGAATTTCACATAACCGCCATCGGATATAAAATCTATCCCGGTATGGTCTTTACTAAACACCACTTGCCCCGAATATTCTATCCGCTTGGTGTTCCCGTTATCGTTAGTGCTGATAATAGTGGTGTTACGATGTTTGCAGGCACTTATCAGCACCATAAACACCAGCCCCGCCAAGGCTAATTGCAATGTTTTATTCTTATTCATATTCACCTTTTTTAAATTATGAACAAATATAAACATTACATGGTATTATGCAATACAAAGTACTATATAAATCAACTATTCGCTTCTAAGGCTCTTCACCGGGTTCACCAAAGCGGCTTTTACGAGCTGGAAACTTACCGTTGCCAATGCAATGCAAACTGCCAATGCGCCTGCAGCAGCAAATATTTGCCACTGTATGGTTATCTTAAAGGTGTAATCCTGCAGCCATTTATTCATAAAATACCAGGTAAGCGGCGAGGCTATGGCAAAGCCGATAACAATAAGCGCAACAAACTCCTTGCTGAACAGGTAAACGATCCCACTAACCGATGCACCCAGCACCTTGCGGATGCCCACCTCTTTAATGCGCTGCACCGCCATAAACGATGCCAAGCCATACAGCCCTAAACAGCTCAGCAAAATGGCAACCGCAGCAAAGCATTGGTATATCTGCGACAGCTGGTTTTCCTGCTTGTAAAAATTAGCCAGCTGCTCGTCCACAAACTGGTATTCAAATACAAATTCGGGGTATACCTCGTTCCATATTTTCTCTACAGCAGGCAAAGAAGCACCTACACTCGGGCCAGCCAATTGTATACTGGCCAGCGAATATTGGTTTTTGTTTGATGATAGCAAAAGCGGCGCATAATCAACCTTGAACGAGCGGTTATGATAATTCTTCAGCACTCCTACTATCCTGCCCTTAATCTTATCATTAAACGCTATCTGTTTGTTTAGGGCATCTTCGGGTTTACTAATTCCCAGTTTGGCAACGAGGGCTTCGTTAACTAAAAACTCGCGGATGGTATCTGATGGGGCCAGGTTACGCCCCGCGGCAAATTTGAGTTGATACAGGGGCGCATAGTTTTCGTCCACCATCTTTATGATCGAATAAAAATCTACTCGCTTGGGCGAGTTCTCGAATATAAAACTGGTCCAGTCCTCATCATCATCCGCAGGCCTGCTGCTGTTAAGGCTGGTTTGCTCTACACCTTTTATAGCGGCAAGGCGTTGCTTCAGATAGTCCAGTTTACTAATGCCTGCACTATCGCCGGGGAAAGGCACATTCACAATAGCATCCTTGGCAAAGCCCATACTTTGGTGTGTAAAGTAATCCATCTGCCTCACAATAATAATGGTGCAGATGATAAGTGCCTGCGCTATAATGAACTGAAACACCACCAGCGCATGCCTCAACGATACACCCTTCGGCGACTTGAATGCCAACCGGCTCTTCAGCGCAGTAATAGGGTTAAAACCCGAAAGCACCAACGAGGGGTAAAACCCGGCAACAAGAGCCACCCCTATTATGAGCGCGACAAGGAATACCGCTACCTGCCATTGCAGCAGCATCCCCGCGGTCAATGGTAACTCCATAATTTTGCCTACCATAGGTATGGCCAGCAAACTAAGCCCTATGGCAAGCAGCACCGCCATCAGCACAATTACCATTGTCTCGGCCAAAAATTGCATTTGCAGCTGCCCCCGATTGCCTCCCAACACTTTACGTATACCCACTTCTTTGGCGCGGTTAACGCTTTGCGCGGTGGCAAGGTTTACAAAGTTCACACAAGCTATAACCAAAATAAACAAGGCAATCATCCACAACATCCGAATCATATCGGCACTAATATTCTTATCCGAAAAATCGCCGGCTTTGGTATCGTAATGTATAGCGCTTAAGGCCTGGGCCACTTCGCTATCGTTATTGCCGGGTTCGTGGTTCTTTTTCAGCATTTCGCGGGCGCGGGCGGTAAGGTATTCGCCCGTCATGCCCGGCGGCACCAGCACATAGCAACCAAAGCTACCCATAGTGCCGTTCCAGTCGTGCTCTTTCACCATACGTTCGGTCCAGCCGGTACCGAGCGACATAACCACCTGCAGATCCAAATCGGTATTAACGGGTGCATCTTCTATAATGCCAGCAACCTGCAGGGTGGTTTGGTTATTCCATTTTATAGCCCGCCCTATGGCTTTATGCCAGTCGCCAAAGTAACGTTCGGCAGTGGCCCGGCTCAGCAAAACCACGTTAGGGTCTTTCAATGCCGAAGGGCTGCCTTGCAGCATCGGGATATCAAATATGCGGAACAAGGCGGGTGTTGTGGCAAATACGCCTTTAGCCTCTTTAAACTTCTTTACCACCTGCCCTTCGGCATTCAATACCTGCATTTGCTGTTGCCGGGCATTGTAAAGCGGGGCCACCTCCTCTACATCGGGTACGTATTGCTTCAAAAATTGCGGCACCGCCCACGATACGCCTTTGCCATAAAATATCTCTTTCGAATCGGCGTGATGATATTCAGTCAGCAGGCGGTATATCCTGTCTTTCTTGCTATGATAATCGTCGAAACTGGTGTGGAACTGTATCAGCACAAAAATTACCAGGCATACGGCGATACCGGCGCCCAGCCCCAGGATGTTGATAAGCGTGTACGAGCGTTGGCGGTATACATTGCGCCATGCCGTTTTGAAAAGGTTTTTGATCATAACAGGTGTGAGTTAATAGGTTCGATATCAATGAATCAAACCCAATGCCACCTGCAAAAACTGTGTTGGCGCTATAAAAAAGGCATTTCTATTCAGAAAGGTGTACGATATCGGACACCACTACGTACACTTTCGTACATCGCAATTAATCATACCTGCCTTACTTTTGCAGTTTCAGTTTATTCCAAATGTACTCGCCAATTTCTTTACCCTGGGCTGCGCCCGCGTTTACACTGTTGCGGTAATGTATACCGCCATAAAAACGACTTATCGAGGTTTCGTCAGATGCTTGCATGAACGATTTAAAGTGCCGTTGCATGCCTATGTAGCGCAGGTCGCTGGTATCGTCGTACTCAAAGTTATCGCCAAACAAATGGGTAAGCATAACCGCCGACGCTGCGCTGATGTCGCTATGCCCGCTCGGGTATTCGGGGAAGGGCGGGGTTTGCAACATGGGCAGCCATTTTTGGTCTATCTTATCGTTTATTACCGTTACAGGGCGTATGTATTTGGTATCGTACTTTACCTGCCAGCCGGCAATAAAGGCATCAAACAAAGCGATAGATGTTAACGCATAA
This sequence comes from Mucilaginibacter pedocola, assembly GCF_002013915.1. GTDB lineage: Bacteria > Bacteroidota > Bacteroidia > Sphingobacteriales > Sphingobacteriaceae > Mucilaginibacter > Mucilaginibacter pedocola. The sequence goes on along the minus strand of NZ_MBTF01000013.1, from coordinate 58,282 downwards.
GCCTGGGCTGTTTTCACAGCATCGGCATTTGTTTTTTTGCAGGCAATGGCGGTTATACCTATCCAATGGCCACCCGGCGTTATCTTTTTGTTTACAAACATCATGTGCCCGTTGTGCTGTATCACAAATGGGTTATCGTCCCAAAAGCGGGCTATTTTTATCTGCTCATCGGTTAGGTTTTTGCTTTGCTCGTAAACTTCTACGTTTTGCCTGAAATATTCGCTGGTGCGGTCTTCGCTAAAGGGCGGCGGCGGCGGCAGTTTAAACTGGGTTGATGTATCTATGGCGAATGTGTGCATGGTACCCCAGCAAAATTCCACCCCATCGAGGTAGTCGGGAGCTGTTGGGCGCCATTTGCCATTTTCCTGGCTGCCCAAAAAGCGGGGCTTGCCGCGAGTTTGCGGGTAATTATCTTTTGCGGCACGGACCAGCATAACCTTGCCAATGCTATCGCCAAAAGCCATAGAGCGCGAAAAGGTAGCCGTATCCAAATTATCCTGGTACATGGCAAACACCTTATCTTCATATTTCTTCAGGGTATCTATCGAGAAAGTAACCTTATGCGCCACCGTGAAAAAGGCTTTGGTAGCTGCCAATGTAAAGTTATACAGCTTCCCTTTTTCGGGCTCGGGCATTGCTTTAAACCCTCTGAGCTGTGCTGTTATAGAAGCGTATTTTGGATCCGCATGGCGCATGGCCTCGTAGGCAGCAAGCGATGTGTAGCCATAGATACGGCTGGCTACCGGTGGGGTAAAAACATCATATATAATTACCTGCGTTAAATGGTCAAGGTTCTCGTGTAGCACGTCGGCATCTTTCATCATAGGTATTTTGGGCTTTTTAACGCAGCCCGCAACGGCAAAACAAAATGCTACAGCAAGTAATACTTTAAGAGATTTCATATTAAAGGCTAATATAGGTTTATTGACGAGCCACTCTGCCGGTTTATAGCAGTACCGGGCGTATCGGCCATCAATATTAAAACATTTACCCGAGTGCAACAAGCGCGCTCGCCCGTACTTAACATTTGTATTACTGAAATTCCATTTTTTTATACCCATTGGTCCCAAACAAAAAAAGGGGCGAGACTTTCGCCTCCCCCCTCTTTATGCTTCAAAACACTACTGATTAATTGTAGCCTTGGTTTTGTTTAAGTTTAGATGTAGTACCATCGCTCATGATATCTCTTTGAGGCTGAGGTATCGGGAAGTACTCGTTTTTGTTCGGAGTCCAGCTCGAGCCTTTGATGTCGGTAATAAAACCGCCATCGAAAGTATAGTAAGCAGCTAATGCCTGCTGCGCTATACCCCAACGTGAGATATCAAAGAACCTTTGACCTTCCATACCCATCTCAATTTTACGCTCGAAGTAGATTGCTTTTAAAGCGCCGTCTTTACCCAAAACTGTAAAAGTGCCTGCCGGCCAGGTTGCCACTACGTAGTTTGCAGCTTTAGTAGTTGTGTAACCACCCATTGGGTCGGAGTTGCTTTTGTAGGTGTACACGAAACCTGCAGGGTTTGCAGCCCTTGCACGCACGCGGTTAACCAAAGTTTGAGCAGCATCTAACTGGCCTAATTGCGCTTTAGTTTCAGCAGCTAACAATAACACATCAGCAAAGCGGATAATATTGATCTGGTTAGCAGTACCCGGAGCCCAAGAGTGCTGATCTGAGTAAGTACCTTGAGTAGCCTGGAAGTAAGTATTCTTTTTAGGAGAATAAGGGCCGGCGTAGCTTTGCTCACGAATCCAGTCTTTACCCGGATGTAAACCCCAGTCAAGGAACGGAATACCGCGGCGGCCAACTGTCCAGTCTAAACGTGGGTCAACGTTGCCTGCATCAGGTGTAAAGCTGTTGCCAGATGATACACCATCAACACCCTGGTCGGTTTTTAACGGATGCGAGTTGTAATCGTTTACATAAGGTAAGCCTAATGCATCTGTACGGAAAGAGTTAGCCAGGTCCATTGATGGCTGGAAGAAACCGCAGCAACGGAAAGGGCTGTTGTAAGGGAAGTTAAGCATATCGCCGTTGTTAGCCTCGCTGATGGTGTTTGTACCATCGTTAGCAGCCTGTTGTACAGCAAACACAGTCTCCTTGTTGTTTTTGGTAGCAGCGTTAAAGTTGTCTTCGTAGTTATCAGTTAAACCGTAAGCTACGCCACCAGAGTTTGTACCCGATGCAATAATTGTAGTGAACAATGCATCAGCATCAGTCCATTTCTTTTGGTAAACATATGATTTTGCCAGGTATGCAGCGGCAGCCCATTTGTTTACACGGCCAATTTGGCCTTGTTGGCCCGGCAGGTTATCGTATGCAAATTTAAAATCAGCCTCAATTTTTGGCCAAATGTCCTGATCGTTAGCTACAATAAAGTCTGTAGTGTTCTCATCAATGTAAGGTACATTGTTGAACATCTTTTTCAACTCGAAGTAGTAGTGCCCGCGCAGGAAGTGTGCCTGGCCGCCCAGGTTCTTTTTATCGGCATCAGAAATACCTGATACGGTATTTAAACCGCTAAGTACGCTGTTGCAACGAGTGATACCTTCGTATACTGCTTTCCATTTGGTGTTTAAGAAACCGTTGCTGGCATCAACTGTCCATTGCGCAATGGCGTTGATAGATTGCTGGTCGGTACCGTCAGAGCCTTTGTGCGCATCGCCACCGGCAACGCTACCATACACCCAGTTACTACCGGCAGATTCCCATGCAGAACCGCCACCTAATGCACCGCCGTCGCCGCCGCCACCGTCAAGGGCAGAGTAAGCGCCTATCAGAAGCCCGTCAAGGCCCGATGAAGTAAATACCTGTGCACCACTTAATTTACCTAATGCTGGTTGTTCAAGATACTTCTTGCACGAAGCCACCAGGATACCAGTTGCTGTTAAAGCGCAAACTGATAAAAGTTTTATATTTTTCATGTTGTTTGAAATTAGAATTTAACTTGTACGCCTAATAATAATGTACGAACAGGAGCATAGCTACCACGATCGACACCAAAATCCACACTATTTCTCTGGCCACCATTATCACCGGAACCAGTTATCTCCGGGTCAACACCCGAGTAGCCGGTTATAGTAAGCAGGTTAGCACCTGATACGTATACTCTCAGCTTGCTCATACCAACAGCTTTTAAAGCGTTAGCATTGAAAGTGTAACCTAATTGTACAGTACGTAAACGAAGGAACGAACCATTCTCTACATAGTAAGAGTTTGGTGTAGTACCGCTGGCGAATGAACCGTTAAGCTCTTGTATAGGTGCTTTAGCGTTCATGTGGTCAGGGGTCCACGAATCGTATAAGGCAGTGCGGCTTTTTGCACCGGCAAAGTTTGAGTAGAAATCGGTCCACCATTTAACGTCGTTCCATATTTTAGCACCAACAGATGCATACATGAACATGCTCAGGTCGAACCTTTTGTAGCTGAAATCTAAGTTTAAGCCTGTTGTGAAATCAGGGTTAGGGCTACCAAGGTTTGTACGGTCATCAGCAGTAATTTTGCCATCGCCGTTCATATCCTTGTATTTAAAGCGGCCCAAAGCCATACCATCCTGGTAAGTACCACCTGCTGCAGTGTTAGCTGCGGTCATTTCTGCCTGGCTATCCCAGAAACCATCTGTTTGGTAACCGTAGAAAGAACTAACCGGGCCACCTACCGCGCTGCGGGTGATGTAGGTACCGCTGAAACGGCCACCCTGGCCTGTAAGTTGTTTGTTACCCAAAGTAATTTTCTTCACCTCGTTTTTGTAGCTGGTGAAAGTAAGGGTAGCATTCATTTTCAGTTCGCTGCCCAGGTTTTGGTGAGTGGTAACTGCGATATCGAAACCACTGTTATCCATAGCTGCAACGTTTACGGCCGGAGATTGAGCGGTACCCGCTGTACCTGCCAATGGAGGAGCAACTAACAGGTCGGTAATTTTCTTAACGTAGTAGTCGGCGCTGATCTCTAATTTAGAGTTGAACAAAGTCGCGTCGAAACCAACGTTTAAGTTTTTATCTTTTTCCCATTTAGCATCAGGGTTACCGATGTAGTTTTTAGAGAAACCGGGAACTGTACCTGTGCTGCTACCGGTAAGGTCATAGTAAGAGTTGTTTCTTGATTGGCCATAGGTAGTGAAAGCGTTGGCAGGGTCTACGTTGATTTGGTTACCCATAACACCGTAGCTACCGCGGATTTTCAAGTCGTTAACCCAACCGATAGATTTAACAAAGCTCTCTTCAGATAAACGGTAACCTAAGCTGGCCGCAGGGAACCAACCGAAAGTATTGTTCAGGAACCTTGAAGAACCATCGCGACGGATAGTTGCGCTTAACAATACTCGGTTGTTGTAGGTATAATCTAAACGGCCGATCAGCGAGAATAATTTATCTCTGTTAGAGTTGCTGTAGGCAGTTGGCGTACCGGTACCGGTAGAAAGGTTTACGTAGTTAGGGTCGAAGGTATAATAACCGCTGTTGGTACCGCCAATGTTACGGCCATAGTTGTTATACTGCTCAGAACCTGCCAGGAAGGTAACATCGTGTTTACCAAATACCTGGTGGTAACGCGCGGTGTTGGTCCAGGTGTAGTTATAACCGGTATAGTTACCTTCGCCATAAGTGTTGGTAACACCGTTCTCAGAGTTTTCGTACTCAGGGAAGTTAAAATAGTTAAAATAACCTGCGTAGTACTCACCACCAAATTGGGTACGTAAAGTAATGTGTTTAAAGAAATCCGCCTCAGCATAAATGTTACCAAATAACCTGTTGCTGCTACCACGGTTGTTCATGGTACGTTCCTGTATCGCTACCGGGTTACGTGCGTTACCTAAGTTAGCTGTGTTAGAACCTGCATAGTTACCCATAATATCGCGTACCGGAATAATGCGTTGTTCGCGGAATGACATACCGATAGCCGAACCTTCATCATTCTGGTTAGCTTGCGGGTTGTCGGTTATAGAGTAAGCTACGTTTTCTCCAACCCTAAAGTTTTTGGTAACGTTAAAATTTGTGTTAGCCCTTAGGGTGTAACGCTTGTTGTAAGTGTTGATCAACACACCCTGTTGGTTAAAGTAGTTTAACGAGAACAGGTAACTTGCCTGATCGTTGCTACCATTTAAGTTTAAGTTGTGGCTTTGGATAGGCGCAGCGTTAAAAATTTGGTGATACCAGTCGGTACCGGCTTTATTAGCCCTTGTAATACGGTAAAAACCAGATGCATCGCCTGTAGTGTACAGTGGGTTAACATTGTATTTTGAAGGGTCAACAGCAGGGTCGCCGTCTTTAATACCGGCAGGGCCGTTACCGCCTGCGCTGATGTAATCAGGCAAAACATCGCCGTTAGGGCCATACAAGTTGCTGCTGTAGTTTGGCGCAGTACCGGCAGCAGTGCTGTTTTTAATAGCAAGGCGGCGCAGAGCCATCATTTCGGTAGGGTCTAACAAATCATACACGTTTCCACCTTTAGGGTTTTGGGTACCATAATAAGCATCATAGCTAATGTTGGTTTTACCGTTACCGCGTTTGGTAGTTACAATGATTACACCGTTTGATGCACGCGCACCATAGATAGATGCCGAACCCGCATCTTTCAGTACTTGCATCGAAGCAATGTCGTTAGGGTTTAAGTCGTTAACGTTGGTAGTTGGTACACCATCTACAACGTATAATGGCTGGTTGTTACCAAAGGTGTTGGCACCACGAATTTTTACCTGTGGTGTTTGGCCCGGAGCACCCGAGTTAACCACGGTAACACCCGAAGCCTGGCCTTGTAACTGGTTTTCGATAGAAGCTGTAGGCGTCCTGTTCAGGGCGGCAACATCTACTACGGCTACCGCACCCACAAGGTCTTTCTTCTTTTGCGATGCGTAACCTGTTACTACTACTTCATTCAGGGAGTTGTTACTGGCTTGCAGCGTAATGCCAATGTTTTCGCTGCTTACGGTAACTTCCTGGGTGGTATACCCAAGGTAAGAGATAACCAGAACGTCGCCGTTTTTCACACTGAGTGAGAATTGCCCGTTAACGTCTGTTTGTGTACCGGTAGTTGTGCCTTTCACTCGCACGGTGGCGCCAACTACGGGCAGCTTATCATCGCTGCCTATAACACGGCCGGTGTGTTTTGTTTGAGCTGTAACTACCAATGAAGAAACCATGCAGCATAATAGCAAGCAGAGTACTCTTCCTTTGAGGAGTAAACTTTTAAACATGAGATTGAGATTTAGTTGATTAATATATTTGATTTAAGATCTTATTCCATACTACGTTCGATGGTAATAATTGCCGTGAGTAGTGGCATAGGCAAACTTGTACAAAGTTCCTTTCGACAAAGGGGTGAGATGCCCTTTGCACACGAAGTATTCAAAAAGAAGTGTTTGTAAAAGTTTAACCATATAGCGGTACCTACCCTGCTAAAGTTTTTAATTTATGTTTTTTACTAACCGATTTGCCCCTTGTGGAACGCTTCAATTTAAGCCCCTGAAAAATTGTTGCTTTTCCGTTGCAGGAAAAGTTTATAATGGTAATGCTCTAATATAAATAGAGTGTATAGGTTACACAAGCCAATTTCATAGAATTATGAATTATTTATTTTTTTAAGAAGGTTTCTTAAATAATTTCAAATTTTTAAAAACTATTTTAAGTACTTTTTTAATTATAACCACTGTTTTATAAAAACTTAACAATGTAAAAAATGTGTTATAAAGCAATTTTCATATCAAAACATGCCATTTTAGTTTAAGAATGGCTCAAATTTCTATTTACGTCCTTTTTTTTTGGATTTGCAGCCTTTAAATTCTGCCGCGAAAGCGCGCTACAAATTATCATTTCGTTAAGCAAATGTTAATTATACAGTTAATTAGCCGACTTTTTAAAAAGTGTATAGTACACACTTGCCCGTCCATGTTTTTTACGGCTTATATAAAAAAAATGTGCCCTGGCAACTTGCCAGGGCACATTAGGTTATCATTTGTATAAGCTGTATTTAACAAAAACAATAGCTATCTATTTTTGCCACTGCACTTTAGCACTATGCGTATCGGCCGAGCTGGTACCAATGCGAATAATAAACTCGCCGGGCTCCCAATCGTACTTCAATTGGCTGTTGTAAAACTTCAATTGCTCGGGCGTTATGGCAAAGCTTACCTCTTTTGCCTCGCCGGGCTGCAGGCTTATTTTTTGGAAACCTTTCAACTCCTGCACTGAGCGCGACAGGCTCGCCACGGGGTCCGTCACGTACATTTGAACTACTTCTTCGCCGGCGTAAGCGCCATTATTGGTGACGGTTACTTTAGCGGTTAGTGTTTCGTTACCTTTCAACTTGGTTTTGCTCAGTTTAACATCGCTGTAGCCAAAGCTGGTGTAACTAAGCCCGTAGCCGAATGGGTACTGCGGGTCGTTAGAAATATCCAGGTAGTTCGATTTAAATTTGGTTGGGCCATCGGTATAAGGGCGGCCGGTGTTTTTGTGGTTATAATATATAGGTATCTGCCCAACGGTGCGCGGGAAGGTTGCGGTAATTTTACCCGATGGGTTGTAGTTACCAAATAACACTTCGGCTATGGCATTACCCGCTTCGGTACCCGGTGCCCATACATCTAATATAGCGGCAGCGTTTTCATGCTCCCAGCTAAGGGTAAGCGGCCTGCCGTTAAACAATACAATTACTATAGGCTTCCCTAATTTGGCCAAAGCTTTCAGCATATTTTTCTGGCTTTCAGGGATACCGATATCCGACCGGCTTGATGATTCGCCGCTCATGCTTTGGCTCTCGCCTACTACCGCTACTATAATATCAGCCTTTTTAGCAGTTTTAACAGCCTCGTCAATCATATCCTCGGGCGAGCGTGCATCTAAACTAACCATGCCCGGCCCAAAGTTTAGGCGTTTCATAAACTCGGTATCATCCGTAATGTTAGCTCCTTTGGCGTAAAGCAGTTTCACGTTATCGCCAACTACATGTTTCATGCCTTCCATTACGCTTACTGATTTTTCCCATTCGCCTGCAATTACCCAGGTGCCCAGCATATCGCGTTTGTTATCTGCCAGTGGGCCAACAACTGCAATAGTACCGCCCGATTTTTTAAGCGGCAATATTTGGTTGGTATTTTTCAGCAATACAAAAGAGTGCTCTGCAGCCACGCGTGCAGCTTTGCGGTTCTCTTCGGTAAATACGTTCTTCTTTTCTACTTCGGCATTGAGCGATTTGTACGGGTTATCAAACAAACCTAATTTGTATTTTGCTTCCAGTATACGGCGGCAGGCGGCATCAATTTCTGCCTGGGTTACCTTGCCTTGCTGTAAGCTTTTCTTTAAAGTATTTAAAAAGCCTTCGGCAACCATATCCATATCCAAACCGGCTTTCAGCGCAATGGCCGATACCTGTGCCAAATCGCCCAGGCCGTGGTTGCTCATCTCGCTAAGCGAAGTATAATCGCTCACCACAAAACCTTTAAAGCCCCATTGTTTGCGCAACAGATCGGTCAGCAACCATTTGTTACCTGTTGATGGTACACCATCTACGGTATTGAACGAGCTCATGATGCTACCCGCACCGGCATCAACTGCAGCTTTGTATGGCGGCAAATAATCCTGGTACATCTGCAGGCGGCTCATATCAACGGTGTTGTACTCGCGGCCTGCCTCGGCACCACCGTATAATGCAAAGTGTTTTACGCAGGCAATTACCGCATCCGCATTTTTAAGGTTGGTACCCTGATAGCCTTTTACCATAGCACCTGCAATTTTACCGCCCAGGTAAGGGTCTTCGCCGCTACCTTCAGATATACGGCCCCAGCGGGCATCACGTGCAATATCTACCATGGGCGAAAACACCCAGTTCAAACCTTCGGCAGTAGCTTCTTTTGCTGCTACACGTGCCGATTTCTGAATAATATCCAAATCCCAAGTTGCAGACATACCCAACGGTATAGGGAAAATAGTGCGGTGGCCGTGTATAACATCCAAACCGAATATTAAAGGTATATGCAGGCGGCTATTCTTCACGGCCAGTTCTTGTGCTTTACGTACATTCTCTACGCCGTATAAACCAAAGATGCCGCCAATTTTACCATTGGCTATACCATTATCTACACCATTATTAGTAACCGAACCCGTGATGGCCATACCGCTGGTAACCAGGTTTAGCTGGCCTATCTTTTCGTCAACGGTCATTTTTTTCATTAACGTGCTTACAAAGGCGTTCATTTTGGCATCGGCTGGGGCGGTTTGCGCCATGGCTTGCCCAAAAGGCATGGCCAGCATAGCTGCGGCCGTTATTTTAAAAAAGGCTTTGTTGGTAAAAAAACTTTTCATTTGAATAAACGTGGTTTGTATGTTTACCGTAATACACCAATTATAACGCATGATAATTTCGCCATTATTAAAGTTTGTTAAAACTTATTGGTTATTATTGGTTGTTAAAAAAATGTAAACAAGGGTGTAATTGGTACACAATTGTAGATATTAAAATTAAACATTCAAAGTATTTTTGATATAAATGCTGACTAAAGACGAACTGGAGCAATTTTGGGCAGAAGGAAACAAAACCTACCTCGACCACATATCTATTGATTGTGTGGTGTTTGGTTTCCACGAAGGCCAGATGAAAGTGCTGATGCTGAAAAGTAAGAACGAAAAAGACTGGTACCTGCCCGGTGGCTTCCTCAAAATAGAGGAACCAATTGACGATGCAGCTAACCGTATATTAAAAGACCGTACCGGGCTGGAAAAAATATTCCTGCGCCAATTCCGAGTATTTGCCGCGCCCGACCGCACCAAGCACCATAACGACCTGTACCACGACAACCCCTTTTTTAAACAGCGGTTTATATCGGTAGGTTATTATGCCCTGGTAGATTTTTTTGATGTTACGCCTACTGCCGATGCATTTTCTGAAGTTTGCACCTGGCGCGACCTCGAGGACCTGCCCACTTTCCAGTTAGACCACGAACTGATATTTAACACCGCGCTGGACACCCTGCGCCTGCAACTCAGCTATCAGCCAATAGGCTATAACCTGATGCCGAAAGAATTTACTATGCCCGAACTGCAAAAGCTTTACGAAACCATTTTAGGCAAAAAGCTGGACAGGCGTAACTTTCAGCGCCGTATGCTGGGCTTCGGCATTTTAAATAAGCTGGATCAAACCCGCAAAGGCGGCGCCCACAAAGCCCCCTACCTATACTCGTTCGACCTGGAAAATTACAAAGCCGCGTTGAAAGAGGGTCTGAAGAGTGGGTGGTAGCTTGTCTGAACCTTGATTTTCTTGATTTAAAGATTCTCTGATACAATTCGCAAAACATCGGATAATCCCTCAATCAGGCGAATCAGGGTTCAGAAACAGATCGCAAACTGGGAACCCTCTACCGAGAACTGCAAACTTTTCTGTATCTTAAGCCCGCATCTATTCTCCCGGATTATGAAATACAAAGCCGCTTTATTAGATACTGTACTGGTTATCTTAGGTATATTCTCGGCAGGGTTTGGGCTTAAAGGCTTTTTGCTGCCCAGCCACTTTATTGATGGCGGCGTAACCGGCATATCTATTTTAGTGGCCGATCTTACGCACACGCCCCTTTCCATACTAATTTTCTTCATCAATCTGCCATTTTTATTCCTGGGTTACCGCAAACTTGGTATCGGCTTTGCAATCCGCAGTGCATTGGCCATTGCGGGGTTGGCCGTGGTACTGGCTTTTATCAAATTCCCGGATGTTACACCCGATAAGTTATTGACGGCCATTTTTGGCGGCGTATTCATTGGTGCAGGCATTGGCCTTGCCATACGCGGCGGGGCGGTACTTGATGGTACCGAAATTGCCGCCGTATTGGTAAGCAAGCGTGCGCAAATAGTCCGCGTAAGCGATGTTATACTGATATTGAACGTATTCATCTTCATGGCCGCCATTTTTGTTTTAGGGGTAGAGAAAGGCTTATATTCTATACTCACTTACCTCTCGGCGTCAAAAATGATAGACCTGATACTAAACGGTTTGGAACAATACACCGGCATGACGGTAGTATCTACCAAAGGCGAAGAGATACGTATGGCCATTACCCAAAACCTTGGCCGCGGCGTAACCGTGTACCAAGGTAAAAGCGGGTACGGTAAAGACGGGCACATCAACGCCCCGCGCGAGATCATATTCACCGTAGCATCGCGCCTGGAAGTACCGCTAATAAAACGCGAAATACTGAGCATAGACCCCTCTGCATTTATTGTACAAACCAGCGTAGATGATACTACCGGTGGCTTATTGAAGAGGAAGAAAGGGCATTAAGCGCCCCAGCCTCCGCTGGTTAGCGGAGGAGTTTTTTTTTGAGCAGCTTATTGAAAGCATCATCATTTGACAATAATGAAACGCCTTATACCTTTAATAATAGTATTGTTTTCTACAACCTGCTTCGCGCAGCAAAAGGTGGTGGCAACTTTAGAAAATCCGCCGGCTGTGGTAACGCCAAAAGGTTACTCTCAGGTAGCGGTTATTGATATGGGCAACAGCTATATGCTGCTCTTATCGGGCCAGGTAGCATTAGATAAGAGCGGTCAACTGGTGGGCAAAGGCGACGTAGCAGCCCAAATCGAGCAAACATTTGCCAATATAAAAGCCATTGTAGAAAGCAAGGGCGGCACCATGGCTAACGTGGTAAAGCTGAACTATTACCTGATAGATGTGGCTAACATCCAAACCGTGCGTGCTATTCGCGATAAATACATCGATGTAAACCATCCGCCTGCCAGTACTTTGGTGCAGGTGAGTAAATTATTCAGGGATGATGTATTGGTGGAGATAGAGGCTACGGCGGTAATACCCAAATAATCATCCACCCAGATTTTCGGACTCCCACAAAAAAACCGTAAAGGTTTATAACCAGTACCAGCGAAAACATTCCTCCACGTTGCAGGGTTCTTCAAACACCTCTCTAATGAGGTTTGTAACTAATGCCTGAAGGCCCTATAATCGTCATCCTGAAAGAAGAGGCCCTGCAATTTAAAGGGCAAAAAGTGATCAAAGCAAGTTGCAATAACCGAGCTATAGATGCAAAATTATTGGTAAACCAAACTGTAACCGACCTTAAAAGCTGGGGCAAGCACTTCCTTATCTGTTTTCCGCATTTTACTATCAGGGTGCACATGATGATGTTCGGCTCGTACCGCATCAATTCTCACACCACAAAACCTGCGCGGTTACATTTGGGATTTGAAGGTGGCGGAGAGTTGAACTTCTACGCCAGTCAATTAAAACTGATAGAGGAGCCATTGAACAGCATGTACGACTGGAAAGCCGATGTGATGAGCGATAAATGGGATACCAAAGCAGTCATTAAAAAAATGAAGGAATTACCCGAACTATTGGCCTGCGATGCATTGATGGACCAGCACCTATTTTCGGGCGTGGGCAATATCATTAAAAACGAAGTACTCTTCCGCATACGCGTACATCCCGAAAGCCTGGTAAGCGCCCTGCCGCCAAAAAAGGTAAAAGAAATGATAAGCGAGGCCATCAATTACAGCTTCGAATTTTTGGGACAAAAGAAGACCGGCAAACTAAAGAAGAATTGGCATGCTTACGATAAAAAGATATGCCCGCGGGACGAGGTGCCGTTTATAAAACGAGATACCGGCAGATCACATCGCACAAGTTATTACTGCGAGATCTGCATGAAGAAATATGTGTAGAGCACCGATACCCTCATCTATCGCCATCTTAACTGAAAAGCCTCCCGTATAGAAACTTATTCCCGGCTACCTTGTTATTCTTTCTATAAACCAAAGCCCCAATAAATTATGGAAACAATAACAGTAAATGGCGACCCGCATGGCATGACAGCCGTTTGGGTGCCCAAATCAGACCTGTACCACGATCACGACAGCGTTACCCTGCAGTCGGCAGATGGTGCGCATTCCGTGGTTAAAAACATTTTCCGCGTTGTAGATGGCGGGGAAGATAAATGGGAACTGCAATTTGAATAACGGCTTTTTACCACAAGGTTCGCAGAGCAAATCTTCATGATGGCTGCTATTTCTTTACTATGCAGACCTAATAATGAAAATAAACACTCTGCGAACCTCCGCGTTACCTCTGCCAACTCCGTGGTTAAATAACGAATTTGATAAATATCCTACTTGTCTATTCCTTCGTAAACAAAACTTCCCTCCCGCCCTGCTTCAACAGAAACTGGTGCTTCTCAGGATAAAACACCATCTCTATACCTGCGGGCTCAAACAAAAATCTGTCGCCTTCTTTAGCTTCCAGCCTAAGTGAGCCCTGCCCTGTTGCCTGCCCTATCAGCGTAGCGCCATCTTTTGAAACCGTGATCTTCAACGGAAAAGTTGGGCTGGCATAAACCCCAAGGTATTTATCCAGGTCTTCGGTTTTAAGGGCGATGCTTTTAAATGATGGGATAGCATAGGGCTGGTTAAAGTAGATAGATAACGCACCGGTGATAATGTTTTCGGGCGTGTAGCTGCCGCCGTTTTTTATATAACAAACAGCCAGTTTATCCTCAGGAAAATACTGTAAAGACGATAAAAAGCCGTCGATAGCCCCGCCGTGCCCGTAACCCACTTTATCTTTAAATGCCGACTTATGCATGGCCATACCGTAGCCTTCAATAGTTGGTTTCATTTGAGCCAGGCTGGCAGCACTGATCAGTTTGCCTGCGAAAAGTGCTTCGATAAACTTATCCAGATCGGCCGGGGTTGATACCATTGCACCCGCACCGGTCGGGATGCTCATATCGGTTTCTACCGCTACCTTCCAACCATCGTTATAATCGTAAGACAATGCTTCGTTGGCCGCCGCGTTTATTTTGCCGCCGTAGTAGGTATCCTTTAACCCAATTTTATTAATTACACGCTGTTTCACTATCTCGGGATAAGCCTTACCTGTTATCTTTTCGGCTATGTAGCTAAGCAGTATAAAGTTGGTATTGCTGTATTTAAACTTCTCACTAGGTGCAAAGTCGGGCTTTAACGCTGCCATTTTCGACAACAAGAACTCGTGGGTTTGCGGCCGGGTCATGTAAGTGCCAAACTCCGGCTCGTTGGTAAGGTTGAACAAACCGCTGCGGTGGCTAAGCAATTGCGCGATAGTAATTTTTGAGGCATTGGGCATTTGCGGATAAAACTTATCCAGCGTGGCATCAAGCGTTAGCTTTTTCTCTTCTACAAGTTGGAAGATGATAACTCCCGTAAATATTTTACTGATAGAACCTATACGGTATTTGGTATGCGCATCGGCAAGGGTTTTAGCCTCTACCGAACTATAACCCACCGAGCGCTGGTAAACCACTTTACCATCCTTTGATATGGTAAGGCTGCCCATGGTTTTGTTATTAGCGGCAAGCACATCCAGCAGGCTATCCAGTTTCGGTTTATTAATATCCTGCGCCTTTACAACATTGAACGATAAAGCGACAAGGAAGAAGAAAAGTATTCTTTTTATCATGATAGAAGATTTACAGGTTTGACGGCTGCGGGTGCCGTGTTGTTACGGTAATTGTGAAATAGTGGCTATTTAACCGCAAAGTACGCGGAGAAAAAACGCAAAGGGGCGCAAAGCCTTGCATAAGCAATAGAGCAGCAAGCTTACCTGTTATCAGGATTGCGAAGCCTTTGCGCTCACCACTGTGCAAATTCTTTGCGCACTTCGCGGTAAAAATAACCAACCAAACCACCTCCCTAAATTTTCCCCACCCAACATAAAACTTAATTAATTCTAATAACTTTATATTTGCAACCAAACGTGCAAGGATAGCAGCAGATGCCAGTAAAAGGAAACCAGTTCAGGAGCAATAGTTTTAAGGATGACGAAACGCCGCGTAAGCCGGGCGCAAAAGCCGAAAGGCCAAAACCTACCAAACCCATAAGCGAACGCCTCCCCATATTCAATTTGGAGGATGGGCGCATCCTGAAAATAGTAGGGTTATTCTCGCTGGTGCTGGCGGTTTTCTTTCTCATTGCCTTTACCTCGTACCTGTTTACCTGGCAGCAAGACCAAAGCTATGTTTCGCCTGCCAACGGCGGCTGGCACAACCTCTTTAAATCATCAAAAGAACTGATAGAGAGCGGCATTACCGACCCTATCGATAACTGGCTGGGCGTATTTGGTGCCTTGCTGGCCAACCAATTTATTTACGAATGGTTCGGCGTGGCATCGTTCCTGTTTGTATTCATCTTTTTTGTTATCGGCTTCAGGCTGGTATTTAAAGTAAGGCTTTTCTCGGTGCCCAAAATGCTGGCGTATACGCTTTTTGGCATTGTGTTCATATCTATTACCGTGGGTTTTGTACACGGCATGGTGTCAGATTACCCGCACTTTTTCGAAGGCGAATTTGGCTACTGGAGCAATAAGCTACTGAGCGTGCAGGTGGGCCATGCGGGTACAGGTGCTATACTGGCATTTGCCGGATTGACTGTTTTGGTAATAGCTTATAACATTGATTTTAAACTACCCGAACGCCGCGAAAGAAACATTCCTGCTATTGCCGTGCCGGATGTAAAACCCGAGCCTGTTGAACTGGAGGACGAAGAAATTTCTGTCCCTGTGGAGTGGCCACGCAACGGCGGCCGCGCCAAAGGCAATAATATATTGAAAGAGGATGTTATAGAAATTGTTACGCCGGAGCCTGTAAAGCCCGAGCCCATGCAGCAGAACATCCCACGCCACGAGCCGGTAGTGCTTAAGCCCGAGCCTGAACTGGAAGTTGAAGAAGATATAGAAGAGGATATACCGCTTACTATTGATGTGGTTCGCCCTACCCCGGTGCTCAATATCGAAAAAAGCGACGATGATGCCAAGGCAGCCTCGTTGGTAGAGCAGTTTGGCCAATACGACCATAAGCTTGACCTGGCATCGTACCAATACCCTTCGCTGGATCTGCTGGAAAACTACGGCAGCAACAAAATAGCGGTAAATGCCGATGAACTGGAAGCCAACAAAAACAAAATTGTTGAAACGCTGAACCACTACAACATCGAGATTGAAAAAATAAAGGCCACCATTGGCCCAACGGTTACGCTTTACGAAATTATACCCGCGCCGGGCGTGCGTATCTCCAAGATCAAGAACCTGGAAGATGATATAGCCCTAAGCCTTGCCGCTTTAGGTATACGTATTATAGCGCCTATGCCGGGTAAGGGTACTATTGGTATTGAGGTGCCAAATCAGCACCCCGAAATGGTGTCGATGCGATCGGTACTGGCCACCGAAAAATGGCAGAACGCTGCAATGGACCTGCCAATTGCCCTCGGTAAAACCATCAGCAACGAAGTATTTATTGCCGACCTGGCCAAAATGCCCCACTTATTAGTTGCGGGTGCTACCGGTCAGGGTAAATCCGTTGGTATTAACGCCATATTGGTATCGTTGCTTTACAAAAAGCACCCTGCCGAATTGAAGTTCGTATTGGTTGACCCTAAAAAGGTGGAGCTTACGCTGTTCCGTAAAATAGAAAGGCACTTTTTGGCCAAACTACCTGATGATGGCGATGCTATTATCACCGATACCAAAAAGGTGGTAAATACGCTCAATTCTCTTTGTATTGAGATGGACCAGCGTTACGACCTGCTGAAAGATGCACAGGTACGTAACCTTAAGGAATACAACAACAAATACGTAAACCGCAAAATAAGCGACCCGGAGAAACACCGTTACCTGCCATTCATTGTACTGGTAATAGATGAATTTGCCGACCTGATGATGACCGCCGGTAAAGAGGTTGAGCAACCTATTGCCCGCCTTGCCCAGTTGGCCCGTGCTGTGGGTATACACCTGGTTATTGCAACACAGCGCCCATCGGTAAACGTTATTACGGGTACCATTAAGGCCAACTTCCCGGCCCGTTTGGCCTTCAGGGTATTATCTAAGATAGATTCGCGCACCATTTTGGATGCCGGTGGTGCTGATCAGTTAATTGGCCGCGGTGATATGCTGCTCTCGACAGGTAGCGACCTGATACGCCTGCAGTGCGCCTTTGTGGATACGCCTGAGGTAGAGAAGATATCCGATTTTATTGGTAATCAGCGTGGCTACCCATCGGCCATGTACCTGCCCGAATATGTGGGCGAAGGCGAAGCAAGCAGCCCTAAAGAGTACGATGCCGACAGCCGCGACCCAATGTTTGAGGATGCTGCGCGTTTAATTGTATTGCACCAGCAAGGCTCAACATCGCTTATTCAGCGTAAAATGAAGCTGGGTTACAACCGTGCAGGACGTATTATAGACCAGTTGGAAGCAGCAGGTATTGTTGGCCCATTTGAGGGCAGCAAGGCCCGCGATGTGCTCTACCCCGACGAATACAGCCTGGAACGCCACCTGGAAACCCTCCAAAAACCAAGCAACGATTAAACCAATAGATTGCTAATTACTCTAATTGAGTGAACACTAATTAGAACGAACGGAAGCGAATTACACAAATCCATAAACACAATTAGTTTAGTATCAATTTGTGAAATTTGAAACAATTCGAGGAATTAGTGTTAACTCAAAAGAATAAAACACAATGAAGAAATTAACCCTATTTATACTGGCAGCAGCTTTTACATTTAGCAATGCCTTTGCCCAGAAAGATAAAGATGCCAAAGCTATTTTAAACAAGCTGAGCACCCAATACCGCAGTTACGATGCCGTAAAAACCGACTTCACGTTGCTGGTTGATAACCCGCAAGCCAACCTTAAACAAACCCAAAGCGGTACGCTGGTTGCCAAATCAAAAACCAATAAATACAAGGTAACTATTTACGAAACGGGCAAAACCGTATCACAAGAGATCATCAGCGATGGTAAAAGCCAGTGGACCTACCTAAAAGATGCCAACGAGGTACAATTAGCCGATGCCGACAACAGCGAAGAAGCATTTAACCCGGCCAAGATATTTACCATGTATGAAAAAGGGTATAAATATATTTACACCGGCCTGCAAAAAGCCGGCGGCAAAACCTACCAGGTGATAGACCTTACCCCCGAAAGCGAAAAAACAAGCTACTTTAAAGTACGCTTAATGGTAGATAAAGAGAAAAATCAGCTATATAGCGCCAATATTTTCGACAAGAACGGCAGCCACTACACCTACACGCTAAAAACATTTGCAGCAGTTAAAGGAATTACCGATGCCGCTTTTGCTTACGATAAAAAAGCACACCCGGGCGCCGAGTTGGTGGATCTGAGGTAATAAACAGGTAATGCTTTCTTACTCCACGATGTCATTTCGACGAACAGTGGGCAAGGGAAGCGCGTGGCGTGAGGAGAAATCTTCTGCACCATGCATTACCGAAATGCATAAACGCCAAGCATTGTACCGAAGA
This sequence comes from Mucilaginibacter pedocola, assembly GCF_002013915.1. Classification (GTDB taxonomy): domain Bacteria; phylum Bacteroidota; class Bacteroidia; order Sphingobacteriales; family Sphingobacteriaceae; genus Mucilaginibacter; species Mucilaginibacter pedocola. Next base: position 40,000 of record NZ_MBTF01000013.1, on the reverse strand, counting down.
TTTCTCGTCGCCCTCTCTCACGGTCCCGCCCTTCGCTCGCTCAAAATGACAAAATTTATTGAACAGTTGCGCTGTAAGCGATAGAATAGAAAGACTGGTGAGCCTAAAAAATCCTGGGCTTACTTGATTTAAAATATCCAATATCGAATGATGAAGTTCGTCCTTCGATATTGGATATTCGAAATTCATCATTCGATATTCTCTTCCACACTTATTACACCCTAATATATATCTTCCTGCTGTCCAAAATCTTCCCAACTACCCAGCACAGCAGCATATAACTTACCGCGAACAGCAGCGATCCAAGGGCACCCGGTAGTATGGCCTGGTAAACGCTTGTATTTATCCAATCGAAAAAGCTGGTTTTGCCAACGGGAATCATCCAGAAGGCTATGATGAGTATCTCCGACAAAATGTAAATAGCCAGCGGGTTTTTACCAACGGTGGTGAAAAAGCTCGTCCAGTTAGCGGGGTTCCATTTGGCTACTTCAACAATGTAAATAAGCGAAGAGATAATGGTAAGATCTAACCCAACGGTAAGCAATGTGAACGGGCTCGACCATAATTTTTTACCTATCGGGAAGCTAAGATTCCAGCAAAGCGACAGGAAGATGAACAGGCAGCCCACCAAAAACAGCTTGGCAATTGCCTCGTAACCCTTTCCTTTTTCCTGCACAAATCTACCCGCATAGTAACCGCAAATAACGTTTACAATGGCTGGCAGTGTACTCAATATTCCCTCAGGATCGAAGGCCACGTGCTCGCCGTGGTATAGGTGGGCATCGCCTAAAATAAATTTATCGAAATAAGTGCCCGCGTTGGTCAGCATACCGTAGGGGGCAGCGGCATCGCCAAAGGCCAATAAAAGGAGTTGGTAGCCAACAAGTAAAATAATACTGATGATGATAACCGCACGTTTCGACTTTACGAAGTATACAATAAGCGAAGCGAACAGGTAGCAAAGCGCTATACGCTGCAAAACGCCCATTACGCGTGTGCCGCTAAACGGGCGGAAAACCCATTGCCCGTCTATACGGTCGAAGAACGGGAACCAATACATCAGGAAGCCAAGCATAAAGATGATAAAAGCTCGTTTGAATATTTTAGCCAATACTGCACCGGTGCTCATTTGGGCAAATTTGGAAGAAGTAAAACTCATGGCATTGCCAACAGCGAACAGGAATGAAGGGAACACAAGGTCGGTTGGGGTAAAACCAAACCAGGCGGCATGCTCAAGTGGTGCAAAGGGGGCTGCGCCGCTGCCGGGCGTGTTTACAATGATCATAAAACAAATGGTCATTCCGCGAAACACATCCAGCGAAAGAAACCTCTCGGGTTTTTGGCTCATAATTTCAATAATAGGTTTAAAAGATCTGGGGAAATATCAGGTACAATATATAAATAAATCGGCGTGAAAAACACAACGACTTACCATAAACTAAAGCTATCTAAAAGTTTTTAAAATATTTTAAGAAGTTGCGTTTTTATTTAACGAAAACGTTGTAGATACTTTCATGAGGCCTCGGCAAGTACTTGGTGAACGTCGACGGAACGGAATGATGCCGAGTGTTGCGCTAACGTAAAAAACATCCCCTTCCCTATCGGGTTAACGGGTAATTATCCTATTTTTGGAAACCATGCTAACAATCACCAATCATACGCTGGAGAAACTGGAACTGCTGCTAAAATCGGCAGGGTACCGGGTGCGTTACGAGAAGGGCAACTTTAAAACAGGAGCCTGCCTGCTGCAAAGCAGCCGCATGATAATGGTGAACAAATTTGCTAACCTGGAGAGCAAAATAGCAGCGGTAGCCGAACTGGCACGCACCCTGGAGATAGACCTGCACCTGCTCGACGAAAAACAGGCGGCCTTTTTACATCAACTAAAACAAACCACCCTGCAACTGTGACCATCACCTTCCTTGGAACCGGAACCTCGCAGGGTGTACCCGTTATTGCCTGCGAATGCGAAGTATGCATCTCTACCGATAAGCGCGACAAACGCCTGCGCACATCGTTACTGATAGAGAGCGATGATAAAACCGTGGTAATAGATTCGGGGCCAGATTTTAGGTACCAGATGCTGCGCGCCAAAGTAATGCATTTGGATGCCATTGTTTTCACTCACGAGCATAAAGACCACGTGGCTGGTATGGACGATATACGCGCCTTCAATTACAAGCAGCAAAGCGCCGTTGATGTATATGCCGACATGCGCGTGCAAACCGCCCTGCGCCGCGAGTTCCCTTATATTTTTGATGATAAGGGCTACCCCGGCATCCCGCAGATAGAGTTGCATACCATTGGGCTGGAACCCTTTGATATAGGCAGTATACATTTTATCCCCCTGCAGGTAATGCATTATAAATTGCCTGTGCTGGGCTTCAGGATAAAAGACCTCGTTTACATAACCGATGCCAAAACGGTAGATGAGAGTGAACGCCAAAAAATACGCGGCTGTAAAACACTGATAGTAAATGCCCTGCAAAAAGAAAAGCACATATCGCACTTCACTTTAGAGGAGGCCATTGAATTTGCACATGATATTGGTGCCGAAGCCACCTACTTTACCCACATCAGCCACCGCATGGGTAAACATGCAGATATCGACCCCGAATTACCTGCTGGTATACACCTGGCCTACGACGGATTAAAGCTGGAAATTTAAGGCTTTCGCATTCCCATATTGTTTATTTTACTTATTGACATTCAGGTGATTATTAAACGCTTAAATTGCGGGCAATATCCCCCGATATGAAAAATTTACTTTATGTGAGCACCTCGCGCACCCTGTTGGGCGACGAGATTTTAATGGAGATACTGGAAGTATCGCGCCGCAACAACAAACTACACAACATTACAGGCGTTTTGCTGTATTGCGAAGGCAGTTTTATACAAGTGCTGGAAGGCGATGATGATGAGGTTGATACCATTTTTGAAAAAATAGAACGCGATAACCGCCACAAAAACGTCATCGTGATGATGAATGAACCCATTGAGAAGCGCAACTTCCCCAATTGGGCTATGGGCTTTGGCTTGATGAGCGATGAGGATTCGTGCAAGTTTATTGACGACATTACTACTACAGAAAGTATTATGTCGAAAACCGGCGACCATCCCTCAATAGCCTTGTTGAAGGCTTTTATAGAAAGCAACAACCTGGTGGTAAACCATTAACAGCTATTCTATTTCGATATAGCTGATGTCGTCAATAGTGGCGCGGTAGGCTTTGTTGTGCCCTTTCTGCCGCAAATCAACCCTGCCGCGCACGGTTACCATCCTGTCATTAAGTTTGTTGCCGGCTCCATCTTCGGAGGCAAAGAAGCCTTGGTGTGTGCCCTTGAGGTATAGCGGGCAGTCCTGCGAAAAGTTTATCCAAAAAGCGCGGCTTTCGCCATGGATGGCGTATAGGCTATCGTTTACCAATGCGGAAAGATCCTTACCCTCGGCAAACCGTCCCGATACCTCCACATATTGTTTGTCGTAATGGGTAATGCTATCGGCCAGTGCTGCGTAGCCTATTTTTTTGTAGGAGATGTCGGCACTACAGTCGCTGGTGTAAAGCTTTTTATTGTGAGCGCAACTGTGCAAAAGCCATGCTATTGCTACTGGTAACCACAAAACAACTGCATGCCGCATAAGCCATTTAGTTTTTCACAATTTAGGCAAAAGCACCGGGCTATTTGGCTATGCTATTGTAAATTATTTGTTCAACTGCCGTAACGCCTTGCGGATGTATTGCCCTGCATAAGTTAGTTGTTCTTCCGTCCAGCCGCCGGTGGCGGGCGCGACGGGTTCCAGCAGGGCGGTGGTTTCATCTTTATCCGTGAGGTTCCAATTGGCCCAACTGAGCTGGTTAACGTTAAGCCAATCCATCCAGAGTTTTGTTTTGCTTCGGCTAAATTGCCCGTTGCCATTGCTTTCGCCTACGCCCCACTCGGTCACCATTAGTGGCAAGCCCATTTTCATGGCCTTATCGGCACGGGCACGCAGCTTTTCCTGGTGGTTTTTATCTGATGCATAAAAGTGAAAGGAATAAGCAATATTGTTAAACCCCTTAATGGGGTCGGCGGCGGCTATATCGACATCCTGGTCCCAATGCGGGCTGCCTACTATGATGAGGTTCTTGCTATCGTACCTGCGTATCTCGGGTATTACCTGCAGCGCATACGCCTTTACGGTATCCCAGCTTACCTTCTCGGGCTCGTTCCAAATTTCGTATATCACGTTAGGCACGCCGCTGTACTTTTTAGCCATTTCGGCGAAAAACTGTTTAGCTTCAGCAGTGTGCAAGTGGCTGTTATGGTCGTGCCAGTCTATCAGTACATAAATGCCGTTTTTTATAGCAGCATCTGCAACATCAATCACTATCTGTTTTTGCTCGGCAGGTTGCTGCAGGTAACCGCCGGCGGGCTGCACGCCCATTGATGCCCGTAGCAGGGATATTTTAAAGTCCTTCACCAGCCAGTTAACCACATCGGCATTATAGTACTTCTTCCCGGCCCATAAACTCCAGGAGAGGCTTACACCACGCAATTGCGGCGGCTGCCCGTTTTGGTTAACAATACGGCCGTCTTTAACGCTTAACTCACCGTTCTTTTTTACGGGCGAGCCGGATGGTTGCGCAAAAGTTAGGGCTGCGATAAACAAAGTAAAGGCAGATAAAAGAAACTTTTCCATAGGCCTACAAGGTAAGTAAACAGCAGCGAAGAAAAATATCGCAAAGGAATTTATTTTACCAAAATATTTAGCAAAACTTGTATATTCATCCCAATAAAAAACTAAACCGAAAGCTGGCCGCCATGGTACTCACTGAAGACTTTTTGCATTACGTATGGAAGTTCCGCCTGTTTGATAAGCAGGACTTGCGCACCACTACAGGCGAAGCTTTAGAAATATATTCGGTAGGCTTACACAACACCCATGCGGGGCCCGATTTCCAGAATGCGCGCATACGCATTGGCGACACTACCTGGGCGGGCAATGCCGAACTGCATATCAATTCGGCCGACTGGCAACGCCACGGGCACACCGGTAATGGTGCGTATGATAATGTAATATTGCACGTGGTATATACCGATGATGCACCGGTAACCCTCGCCAACGGCCGCCCGCTACCTACACTGGAATTAAAGGATCGTATTAGCGCCGACCTTTATCAGCGCTACCATAATCTTGTATTCGGCAACCAAACCGTTATACCCTGCGAGGGCAACATTAGCCGTGTAGACCCGCTTACCATGCACAACTGGCTTACCCGTGTATTGGTAGAGCGATTAGAGAAACGCACCGAAGCCGTAAATGCCACGTTAGCCAAAAACCGCGGCGATTGGGAAGAAACCTTTTACCAATACCTTGCCGCCAACTTCGGGTTTAAAACTAATGCGCTGCCGTTTGAGCTAATGGCCAAATCGTTACCGCAAAACATACTGGCCAAGCATAAGAACAACCCGCTGCAAATAGAGGCATTGATATTTGGGCAGGCGGGCTTTTTAGAGGCAGAACCCGAGGATGAATATCCGCGCAGCCTGAAAAAAGAGTACGACTACCTGCGGAAGAAATTCAACCTCACTCCTATTGAAAACCACTTATGGAAATTTATGCGGATGCGCCCGCAAAACTTCCCTACGGTGCGGTTGGCGCAGTTTGCCGCGCTCATAATACAAAGCAGCTACCTGTTCTCGAAAATTCTCGAACTAAAAGAAGTAAAGGAATTGCGTGCCTTATTTGCTGATATAAAAGTTAACCCCTATTGGGAAACGCATTACCGGTTCGATAAAGAATCGCCGCCTGTGGGCAAACATTTCGGGCAGGCATCGGTTGACACGGTGTTGCTGAATACCGTTGCTTTGTTCCTGTTTTGTTATGGCAAACACATGGGGCAAAGTTTTTATACCAGCCGCGCGTTAAAACTGTTAGAAAATATACCTGCTGAAAATAACCATGTTACGCAGGAATTTGCTACCTTAGGGGTAAATATTTTCACGGCGTTCGAATCGCAGGGGCTGCTCGAGTTAAAAAATAATTATTGCAGCTATAAGAAATGCCTGCAATGCGGCGTTGGAGTGAAAATACTAAAACCGGCTTGATATGCTACAACGGATAATCACCTTTTTTGAGCGCTACTCTTTTGGGGTATGCACTTACCTGGGCGAGCGTTTCAACGTATCCATCGCCAAAATACGCTTGTTTTTTATCTACTCGTCGTTCCTGGCAGTAGGGTTCCCTTTGATATTTTACTTTTTTGCGGGTATAGTTCTCGATATACGCAATTACGTAAAACGCCGCCGCTCACGCGCAGTGGATATGTAAGGCCGGATGTGCAGATGTGCAAATTACAGATGTGCAGATGAACTCCGTTGTATACGATAAGCACATCATAACCACGAGGCGGTGCCCCCACCGCCGGAAGAATTTTAACGTATAGCATAGCCCCCGGTTCCTTTACTCAGTCCTGTTACCCGCTTTTGAATCAAAATAACAAAACGAATATTACGTCGTCGCTTTTTCAAAGCTAATTATCTAAATTGCAGCAACTTAAAACTCTGCCGCAATGAAGATCAAACACCTGCTCGCACTCGGCGCTCTGCTTTGTACAGCTTTAATCAGCGCGCGGTCGTTATACACAAGCCGTATTAGCCAAAAGCAGCCTGTAAAATGGTACAGGTATCCGCAGGTGCGTGCAAGCCTTTGCACACCTTTATTTGGTTATGCCGACACCGCAGCGGGCGAAATACCTGCCTTAAAAGGCTGGGGCAATTATAAATGGAAGGTGAGCCACGCTACCGATAGCGCGCAGTTTTATGTAAACCAGGGCTTTAGCATGTATTTTGCCTTTCATGCTATTGAAGCCATCGCTTCTTTCGAAAAAGCCACCCGGCTGGCACCGCAATGCGCAATGGCATGGTATGGAAAATCGTTATCAATGGGGCCAACCATTAACTACCCCAATGGCTATGCACCACCCACCGGCGCTTATGAAGCGTCTGTAAAAAGTAAACAACTCTTTAATACCTGCTCGCCCTTAGAGCAGGCCTTAATTACCGCCATGCAGCAACGCTACAGCAGCGATACCACCATTAGTGTTAGGCAACTACGGGTAAACTACGCCGCTGCCATGAAACAGGTTTACACCAGATACCCGCAAAATGCCGATGTGTTGGCGCTATATGCAGATGCGCTGTTGCTTTTACACCCGTGGGACTTGTACAACCACGATCAAGGCCCCAAAGCCTGGACCGCCGAAATACGCACGGTATTAGAAAAAGCGCTTGCTCTCGCGCCAAAACATCCTGGTGCCAACCACTACTACATCCATACCATGGAGGCCTCGGCCACGCCACAATTGGCACTTAAAAGCGCTTACCTGCTCGATACCCTGATGCCCTCGGTGTCACATGTAACGCATATGCCATCGCATATTTACATCCGCACCGGGCACTATGGCCGTGGTATTGCCGATAATATTGCAGCAGTAAAGGGCTACCATCAATATGCCGCGCAATACAAGCCTGTAACCACTTTAGATTTCCTGTACGAGTTTCATAACATTCACCTCAAAATAAACTGCGCACAAATGGCCGGCAACTATCAAATTGCTGCCACAAGTGCCGATACCCTGCAGCAATTGGTTGTACCTTACCAATCGGTAAAAGGGGCCGAAGGCAATTATATGCAATACTTTTATATGCAGCCGGTATTTACTGCATTACGCTTTGGCCGCTGGGATGATATTTTAAAACAAGCACCCGTAGATACTTTAGGCTATGCCTCGGTACTTTTACATTTCGCAAGAGGAATGGCCTTTTGCGGCAAAGGCGACGCCAACGTAGCAGCGATGGAACTGGCAGCGATGGAACAGAAAATGCAAGCACCTGAATTAAAGGTGCCGCTGGGCAATTTTAGTTCGGCTTACGAGGCCGCAGGTGTAGGCAAACTGATATTACAAGGCGTAATCGCGCAAACAAAGGGCGACTTGCCACCTGCGGTAACGTTGCTGCAACAGGCAGTTGTAGCCGAAGACCATATTATATACAACGAACCACGCGACTGGCCTCTACCCGCACGCCAATACCTGGGTAATGCGCTGTTAAAAGCGGGAAGGAAAGCCCAAGCCATAACGGTACTAAATAAAGACCTAACAATAAACCCCGACAATGGCTGGGCCTTAACAGGATTGCAGTTCGCTTACGCAGGCAACACTTTTAAGCTGCAAAAGTTAAATAAACAATTGGCGAAGGCCTGGAAAATTAAAGATACCAAAATAGAACGCCCGGTATTTTAGGGTGAAATGTTGATTTAACGGGCATTTCCCAGATTGGACAACTTTTTGAAAGTTGTCAAATCTAATTGGGATCAAAATAGCGTTGGCACTCCGGATAAACCCTCATCTTTCAAGATGAACTGCGGCCGCATCAGATCGGTACCCAGACGTTTGTTTAATTTATCTATTACGTAATCGCAAAGCTCGGGGCTGTAGCGTTCATCGTGCTGGTGCATAAAAAACCATACCGACTGCAGGCCTAAGTCTTTCCATTGCACAATACGGTCTACCCATTCATCGCAACGGCTGTAGTCTGTAGGGTGCAGGCTGTTGCCTACGAAGCGGATGAAGGCATGCGGTGTGGGCAGCATCATGTGCAGGCAATCGCGCCGGCCGCTGGCATCGGTTAGTATGCTGCCAATATTAAGGCGCTTGAACAGGTTAAAAACCGCGCTTCTGTTTTCGGGCACAGCAAACCAATCTTTATGGCGAAGCTCTACAAACACGGGAACATCTGTAGGAAGGCTTTCGAGGTATGCGGTTAGTTCGGGCAGGCTTTTGGGCGTATAGTTATCGCTCAGTTGCAAAAACAGGGGGCCAAGCTTATCGCCAAATGCCATAATACCTTCGTAATAGCTGGTGGTAATATCTTCGGCATTTTTTAGCCTGCGTATATGGCTTATGCTCTGCGAAAACTTGGGGCAAAATTTAAAGTCGGGGTTAGCATCGGCCTTTGCTTTCCACTTGCCAATGGTATCGGGGCCATAGGTTTGGTAAAAGGTGGCGTTCAGCTCTATGCAGTTGAAGTGCTTAACGTACTCATCCAAAAAATTAGCATCCTTGGTTTTGGGCGGGTATATTTTGCCAACCCACTCCTTACGCCCCCACTTGGCGCAACCGGCGCGTACCTGTAAAGGCTCCGTAGTACCGGCATTTCGCAGGGTTTCTACGGTAAACTCCGGGTCGGGCGGCAGGCTAAAATCTATCAGGTTGAGCTGATCTTCGGTTACGCGGCCAAATTCCATATTGCTATATTTTTTGGCAAGATAAGCAGATTTTTTTACCTGACTAACCTATATTTCAACCGCAGCCATATACGCTCCAATAAATCAATGACAGGTAATGCGTAACCAAGTGTACCGGCTTCGGCACTCAGGTAAGCGGCTATAAGTTTCTTTTCTTCGGCATTCAAGACATCGTTCCTTTCCTCCTTTTTTGACTTTACGATATTCCCTCCATCTTTATCCGCCCCGAACGAACTGTTAGGTTCGGCAGGCATACCCGCTACAGTCGCCTGCCCCAAAACAGGCAAATTGGCAATACCCAGCAGCAGCGCCATCTCTTCTATTACTGCTTTGGGTTGGTTGCAAAGCTGTTCATAATGTACTAAAAGATAGGCCGGATCATCTTCGCTTCTTTCTCTTTCCGCAATGATGTAAGATATTTTTAATGCCCGTAAAGCGCCTTTAAAGGCTGCACCCGGTTCCATCACCTTGCGCGATGCAATAGTGGCTAAGGGCTCGCGTATCACGTGTATAATGCGGGCATCGGGTGCTTCCTGCCTTATCCTGTCAAGATATTGCTCGTTAGTTGGCGTTTTATCAATCCAATACTTCGCTTTTAAATTATTGGTGCAACTGGCATAGGCCAATACAATGGCCAAATGCGGCCATTGCGTACCCGGGCGATGCTCTACTGCCTGCCACCAGCTTAGCACATAACGCGCAAAACTTACGTAAGGAGATGCCTCAGCAATACTGCGCCCCAATAGCCAATACGGCGCCTGGTTAACGGGGTTGGCCAATCTGCGCAGCCACTCGGTACCCAAATGCTTTGCCCATTCCGTTTGCGGGAGTTTGGATAAATGACGCTCCTGGTTGGTATAAAAAGTGCCTTCTGAAGGCAGCACACACAGGCGCGGATGTCCGTCGAGCAGGTTACGAACGAGCGTGGTGCCGCTACGGTGTACGCCGCAAATATAAACAGGCCGGGTGGCAAGCCGCAGTCCGTCTGTAACCTCCATCTCGCTTAAAGGCATAGGGCCCAAACCAACAGCCTCATCCCACACCAATGCCGACCACTCCCTTGCCTTGGCAAGCAAAGCCGGATCAGGGCTATCCTGAATGCGTTTTACGGTAAGCAAGGCATTGAGTTGTTCTTCGGCTTCGGCAATGCGTAAGAGCATGAGTATCGTTTTAAGAGGATACTTTTAAAATGCTTTGGGGGTTGCTTTGTTAAACGGTTATTTGCAATGGGGTTATTTAACCACGGAGGACGCAGAGGTTACACGGAGATTCACAGAGCCTACATAGCGGTGATGAAAATGAACACGAATTAAAACAAAAACGCCAAGCCACTTTTTCTTTGCGGTTTGGCGTCTTTATGTGAAGTAGCTTTTATTCTCCGTGAACCTCCGTGCAACTTCAATATAACTCCGTGGTTAAAAACACATAGCTCTCTTTACAAGAACATACCACCTGAAGCTTCTATCCTTTGTGCGTTTATCCAGCGGGCTTCTTCCGAGCACAGGAAGGCGATAACACCGCCGATATCGTCCGGCTGGCCGGGGCGGCCAAGGGCAGTTATCGACGAGATGAAATCGTGCATACCCGGGTGGCTGTTAAAGGCACGTTGCGTAAAATCGGTTTCCACAATGCCCGGCGCAACCAAATTGGCAGCAATACGGCGGCTGCCCAGCTCTTTGGCCAAATACTTGGTGAATACCTCTATAGCACCTTTCATGGATGCATAGGCAGCATAGCCCGGTGTTGCAAAGCGGGTAAGCCCTGTCGAGAGGTTAATAATGCGCCCGCCATCGGCAATGGTAGTGAGCAGCGTTTGGGTTAAAAAGTAAACGCCTTTAAAGTGCACGTTCAGCAAGTTATCAAAGTCCTCTTCGGTGGTTTGGGCGAAGGGAGATGCAGCATCTATACCGGCATTATTGATCAGGAAATCGAAAGTATCGCGGTTCCATTTTTCTTTCAATACAGCGGTCAATGCTTCCTTAAATTGCGGGAACGATTTTACCACGCCTGTATCTATTTGCAAAGCCGCGGCCTTTAAGCCAAGGGCTTCTATTTGCGCAACTACTTCGTCGGCCTCTTCTTTTTTGCTGCGGTAGGTTACAATCACGTCGTTACCCTTAGCGGCTAATTTTAATGCAGCGTTTTTACCAAGGCCCCTGCTTCCGCCTGTTATTAATGCAATTTTGTTTGTCGGTTCCATTTTTTTGTTTCTTTAGATATTGATACAAAGGTGCGACAAGATTCGTTTCAAAAAATGGTGACAGCTTCCGAAAAAATGGTGATAGCTTCAGTATTTTAACACGATTTGAGGAATGGTTGGCTGTTTTGACAGGATTTAGGGATGTCAGGATTAAAACAGGATTTTTTTGCTGAATCCCAATTCAACACCCTGTAATTTAAGAGCTAAGCTTGGCAACCTCGTGGCTAAACATGAACGCCTTGCAGATTGTCGGCTCATTAAACGGCGACTAATCCTACTTCTGCCAAAGCTTCCCTGTATTGCTTGGGCGTTACACCCTCGAAGCGCTTGAAAAATTTGGTGAAGTTTGATGGGTCGAAGGTGAGTTTGTAGGCTATTTCCTTTATCGGCACGTTTTGCTCTAACAGCTCCTTTGCTATTTCCATTATCCGTTTTTCGAAGAAAAAGCATGGGGCTTTGCCGGTGGTAAGTTTAATGGTATTGCTGAGGTGCGTTGGGTGGATATGCAAAACATCGGCCAGGTCGCGTATCTCGAACATTTCTGTGGTACGCTCCTGCATAATATCGTCCAGGTGCTTATCTATCGCCAGCAAAAAATCGCTGGTGATCTCATCCTTGCGGGCCAAATATTTTTTTGGTAACGGAGCGGGCATAGTCAGTTTGCAGTTCGCGGTGTGCAGTTTGCTTTTACCAAAGGTAATAATAAACAATGTCATTTCGACGAACAGCGGGAGGGCAAACGCGGGGCGTGAGGAGAAAACTTCGACATAATGCATAGCGTAAATGCAAAGCCGCTATGCATAGCGTCAATTCAAATCGTTCAAGATATCTCGTCGCTTCGCTTCCTTCGATATGACATAAATGTTATGAGAACTGCCTACTGCAAACCGCCCACTGCAAACTACTTACAGCGTTTCCTTAAACTCCGGTTTTGTTCTTTTCTTCGATGCCTGCTCGTAGGCGTATGCAAGGGTTAGCAACTCCCCTTCTTTCCATGCCGTACTAAAGAACGACCAGCCCATAGGCAGCCCGTGCCAGTTGCCCATAGGCACCGTAATGTGCGGGTAGCCTGCCATGGCCGCAGGTGTAGAAAAACCGAAGCCATTATCATAATCGCCGTTTAAAATATCGGTGCAGCTTGCAAATCCGTTGGTTGGCCCGCAAATTGCATCCAGCTTATTTTCGGTCAGGATGCTATCTATAACTTTGCGGCTTACACCGGTCGACTTCTCCAACGCATCAAGATATTCTTTACTGCTGAGGTCACCTTTGGCCTCGGCCTCAACCAATTCCTCCTGCTTAAAAAAGGGCATGGCTTTGGGTTCGTTAGCCTTGTTGAATGCAATTACATCGGCGAGTGTTTTCACTTTGGCATCAGCCTTGGCCAGGTATTTATTTACACCATCTTTAAACTCGTAAAGCAACACCTGGAACTCGGCACCGTTGGCAGGTTTTAATGCTTTATAAACCTCTACTTCCACTACTTCCGCGCCTTGCTTTTTCAGGGTTTCTATGGTCTCCTTCATCAGCATTAACGTACCGTCGTTCGCGCGTTCTATTTTCTCTACGCCAATGCGTTTGCCTTTCAAGCCGTTGGCATCAAGGAATTTTGTATAGTCGGTTGCGGGCTTGGCGTTCAGGGTGGCTTTATCGTTAGGGTCGGCGCCTGCTAAAGCGCCAAGCAGTATAGCGGCATCGCGCACGGTACGCGTCATTGGCCCCGCCGTATCCTGCGTAGCCGAAATTGGGATAATGCCACTACGGCTAAGCAAGCCCACTGTTGGCTTAATACCCACCAGGCCGGCAACGGACGATGGCGAAACCACCGAGCCATCCGTTTCTGTACCCACGGCCACCGCACACAAATTAGCAGATGCCGCCGTACCAGACCCAGAACTGGAGCCGCTGGGGTTCCTGTCTAACACATAAGCGTTTTTAGTTTGCAAACCCCTACTGCTCCAACCACTGGTAGAGCGCGACGAACGAAAATTTGCCCATTCGCTCAAATTAGTTTTACCCAACAGCACCACGCCGGCCTCGCGCAGTTTATGTACAATAAAGGCATCCTGTTTGGCATAATGCCCCTCCAATGCCAGCGAACCCGCCGTAGTTTGCATAGTATCGCCTGTATCAATATTATCTTTTATCAGCACGGGTATGCCATGCAGCGGGCCGCGCACTTTACCTGCTTTGCGTTCTTTATCCATCGCATCGGCCATATCCAATGCGCTTTTGTTTATTTCGATAACCGCATTCAGCTTCGGCCCTGTCTTATCTACTGTATCAATTCTTTTTAAATATAATTCCGTTATGCTGCGCGAGGTGTGTTTACCATCTGCCATCAGTTTCTGCAAACCATCAATAGTTATTTCGTTCAGTTCGAAATCATCTGTTGCCGGCGTTTCGGTTTTTGTATCTGCCGATGGGGTACTGCACGATGCTGCGCCTAATGTGGTTAATGTTAGGCCTGCTAAAGTGCCGGTTTTTAAAAAGTTTCTGCGTTGCATATGGGGAGGGAATTGAGGAGGTAAGGTAAGTATTTTAGTGGTTATTTTACCACGGAGGACACAGAGAGAAAAACGCGGAGATACACAGAGCCTATATAGTGGCAAAAGAGTATTTTGAGTTTCATCTCTTAACCCATTTGCAAGGCTCTCTGCGAACCTCTGTGAAACCTCTGAGAACTCTGTGGTTAAATTAGCCACCCATGTTAGTCCGGTAAAAACTCGGTTCTTACAGGCGGCGGTATCACCAATTCGGGGTTGAGGTTGGGTACCAGCCGATGCAGCACATCGCGCGGCATATTACCTACATCTAAAAAGGTCCAGCTCTCGCCTTTGGTTTCGCTTACGCCTAACAAATACGATTTGCTGCGGTAGCGCCCTATCGATGTGCGCAATATAATTTCTTCGGGAAGCAGGCAATACCATTGCCCTGCATTTTTATAAATTTTACCGGGCTTACCAACGGTTCCTTCAAAGCTGGTGATACCCTGCTTTTTGAGGGCATCCATGCGTTCGGTTATGAGTTGCGCTAACTGTGCTTTACCGCCCGATAGCTCGATAAGCGCGGGATAAGTGCCGGCAATAATGTGCTCTACATCGCCCTGAAATGTGGCATGAGCAAATAACCCTGCCTGGCGTTTTACAACGGTGGTATCCTGAGCTTTTAGAAAAAAGGGTAAAAGAATTAAAATAAATAATGGAAAAAGCTTCCTCAAATCGCTAAACAAATTACTGCCCTTTCCACAGTTTTTTAATAAGTGATCTCATTCCTTCTTTTACGCCTGACAACCTTTTTCATCAATACTTTATTGGCCAGCGCGGGGGTACCGTCTACCTTTTCGGTAATGTTGAGCCCTAATATACGCGCTACAAGGTTATAAACATCAACATTGGGGAACGATTCTATCTTGAGGTGCCTTTTAAAGGCCGGCCCCCAGGCATAAAAAGTGGCGTGCATATCTTTTACTACCGATGGGTCGAAGCCATGCCAGCCGGGGTGCAGGTTTTTACGGTTCATGAGGTTGAAAACCCTTGGCCACTCGGGTATAAGCAGGATATCGCCAATGCGCCCATGCCAATCGTCGCTTGCGCCGTAGTGGAATTTTTCGGGCATGGCGGTTTTTAGGTATACCTTGTAATCCTTTGCTTCCCTGGTTAGCTCGTCGAAGGTGCTTTGTATGGCGCTTCTATCTTTGGCGTAAAGCTCTACTAACGTACCATCTCCCGTTACCCTGAACTTTGCGGTATCAATAGCTGCGGGTATGCCAATAGGGTTCTGGTTATCGATCTTGGTCATACCGTGGTCGGCAACGAAGATGAAGTTCACATCCAAACCCGTCTTTTTAACAGCCTTTTGCAGCGCATTCACTGCCGAATCTACAAAGTGTACCTCATGCTCTGTTTCGGGTGCATCGGGGCCGTAGGTGTGGCCGGCATGGTCTACCTGCGGGAAGTAGAAAGTAATTAAATGCGGGCGCTCTGCCGGTGGTAGTTTCAGCCAATTGACCACCGCTTTTATGCGGTTGTTGATCTCTATTTTTTCGTTATAGATGTAATAGTAAGTTGGGCGGGTATCTTTAATAGCCGCCTCGGATGCTACCCAGTAAAAGCTTGCGGCAAGCATCTTCTGCTGCTCGGCCAATACCCACAGCGGCGTACCGCCGTACCAGCTGCCGTCGGCTACCTTTGGTTTGTTGCTCATGTTGTAACTATCGTTACGGGCAGGGTCGTAAAAGCTGTTATTCACCAGGCCCGAGTGCGATGGGTATAAGCCGCTCACCAAGGCATAGTGGTTAGGGAAAGTAACCGACGGGAAAGATGGCACCATCGATTCGGCAGCCACGCCTTTGGCACGAAGTTTTTTCAGGTTAACTGCGTTGTGCTTATCGGCATAATCCCAGCGGAAGCCATCGGCAGAGATTAATATCACATAAGGTTTTTGCTGCTGCGCGGGGCTGTTTTTGCGGCCTGCAATTATCTGTTGTGTAGTATCGGGTGGCGGAGGCGTGTTTTGCGCAAAACTGCTTACACAAAACAGCATAAACGAAGCAAAAAGGGCGTACTTCTTCATCATTTGGTAATAACGTGGGCTCAAAAATATATATTACAAGTTAAGATATTGGTACTATAACATTAATGTTGCGAAGGGGGAATCTCATTCTAACGAGCGAGGGCATTGCGCGATTCCCTCCCTTGGGAGGGTGCAGGGAGGGGTTTCGTGGATTGTGCGAGTTGGATTTACTGGCTAACCCCTCCCTGCATTTGCGCGCACGCCCCACCCGCCCCTCCCCAAGGAGGGAATTTAGCTCCCCCTCCCAAACCAATTTATAATTCCTATCTTGCCTCAACCAAACAACCGCCCCATGCATACCACTACTACCAACACACCTTTAACTACCGCCGGCCGCATTAAATCAATAGTTGGCGGCTCACTGGGAAATTTGGTAGAATGGTACGATTGGTATGTTTACACAGCCTTTTCACTTTACTTCTCGGATGCCTTTTTCCCGGGGACAGATGAAACTGTTAAGCTTTTAAACAGTGCCGGATTGTTTGCTATTGGCTTTTTAATGCGCCCGGTGGGTGGCTGGCTAATGGGGACTTTTGCGGATAAACACGGGCGCAAAGCGGCGCTTACCTGGTCAGTTTTGCTGATGAGCGCCGGCTCACTTATTATTGCCATTACGCCCGACTATAATACCATTGGCATTGCTGCCCCCATATTGCTACTTTTCGCCCGCATTATACAGGGGCTTAGCGTAGGCGGCGAATATGGTACCAGCGCCACCTATCTCAGCGAAATGGCGGCCAAAAAGCACCGTGGTTTTTATTCCAGCTTTCAATACGTTACGCTTATTATGGGGCAGTTAACGGCATTGGGTGTGTTGGTGCTGCTACAACGCGTGTTCCTTACCGAAGAGCAATTGCATGCCTGGGGCTGGCGCATACCGTTCGTTATTGGCGCTATACTGGCCGTTATTACCATGTACCTGCGCCGCAGCCTTAAAGAGCCTGCCGCTTTTGCCGGTAAAGAAAATAAGGTACATAAAGATAGCCGGGGTACTATCCGCGCCTTATTGCAACACCCCAAAGCCGTGCTTACGGTTATCGGGCTTACGCTGGGCGGCACCGTTGCTTTCTATACTTTCACTACCTATATGCAGAAGTTTTTGGTGAATACCAGCGGTTTCAGCAAAAGCACAGCTACGCTGGTATCAACCTTTACGCTATTTATTTTTATGCTGGCGCAGCCTTTATATGGCTATATATCCGACCGTATAGGCCGCAAGCCCATGCTGAAAACCTTTGGCATATTGGGTACCTTAACTACCGTACCCATCCTGATGGCGCTAAGCCATACCAAAAGTGAGTGGGTAGCCTTTGCGCTTATTATGGCGGCTTTGCTGGTAGTAAGCAACTACACCTCCATCAACGCTGTAGTTAAAGCCGAACTTTTCCCCGCACATATACGCGCCCTTGGTGTAGGTTTCCCTTATGCTATTGCCGTATCTATCTTTGGCGGCTCGGCAGAGTACATTGCGCTCAGCTTTAAGCAAGCCGGCCACCAGGAATGGTTTTACTGGTACGTAACGGTTTGTATTTTGATATCGTTGCTGATATATGCAACTATGGTAGATACGCAGAAGCACTCGAAGATAGAGGAGGAGGTTTAAGTCGGAAAGTCCGATGTCCGGAAGTCCGAAAGAAGAAAAGCAATAACGAGAAAAGAAAGGTGCCTGTGAGTACGCAACCTCCGTCTTTTGGACTTGCCGACTTGCGGTCTTTCGGACTCTCCCCTACTTAGACACCAATCCAGATATCACATTTATACTCAGCGCCACAATGGCGGTGTTAAATGCAAAAGCGATAAGCCCGTGTGCCCAGGCTATGCGGCGAAGGTGGCGGGACGTTATTTGCACGTCGGATACCTGGAACGTCATGCCGATGACGAAGGAGAAGTACACAAAATCCATATAGTCCGGATCGGTGATATCTTTGGGGAACTCTAAGCCGCCTTTGGTACTGTCTTTAGCTGTAGAAGTATCGTAATACAAATGGGCATAACGCATGGTATAAACGGTATGCACCAGCCACCACGAAACTACCACCGCGCTCATGGCTAAAATAATGTAGCCGCTAATGGTTTCGTCAGACTGCCCCTTTGTTGATTTGAGTAGTAGGTACATGGCCACCAAACTCACCAGCGAGGCCGTCATCACAAAAAGGAAAACCAAATACCGGCTGCTATCTTCCAGGCTGGCTATCTTGCGTATCTCGCGCGGATGCGCCCACAAAATGATCACCCAGTTTAGTATGATAATGGTCAGCGCCACCGCTATCCAAACGATGAGTGTAATTTCAGGTACCGACTGCATCCCTCTCGACAAAAAGAAAGCCATCAGGCCAACCAGTAAAGCTATATACAAGCGGTAATGCGCATCCAACCGTAGCAGGAAGTATTTTTGAGGTTCTTTTACGGGTTGCATGTTGGTGAGTAGTAATTAGAGAGTGGTGAATGGTTAAAAATCGTCCTCTATTATTTCCGCTACGCGGCCCACTTGCCCGTCCTCCAGACGTACTTTTATGCCGCGCGAGTGGAACGAGGCGCTGGTAAGCAAATCTTTTACTATGCCGCGCGTTAGCTTGCCGCTGCGCTGGTCTTTTTTCAGGATGATATCTACTTCAAGTCCCGGGTATATGTCTGCTCTGTTTTGTCCGTTCATTTTATTTTCACCGATTGCACCGATTTGTATGATTTCACCGATTCTATTTTGTATTAATTGTTTCAAGGTCCGATGGCAAAATCCACAACGAGTTCGGTACCGGGTTATGATTAGCGAGTTTAAAGATATTTAAATCTGTATGGAACAAAACTAAAACGCGCTGGTTGTAAATTTCGTCGCCTATCACCTCGCCTTCTTCGCCAAGCAATTTCCAATAGTCATTCCAGGGTTCTGTACTTTCCGGCGCGGTTGTTTCTCCTAAAAACGTCTTTAATATAACTCGCACACCTTTTTGCATACAAACTTATTTTAATAAATTAGTTATCGCTTCTTCCACTTTCGTAAACCCAAAGCTGCCTAACACTTTTTCCAGCCCTTCAGTTATCTGCTGGTTTTGCAGGTTGCCTATGCTGCCTTCGTGGGTGTGGTTCACGGTTTTTTCGGGGTTGAAGTTATCTTGTTCTATATCGAGGCCAATTTGTTTGTAGGCATCGCGGAAAGGCGTACCGTTTAGTACGGCCTTGTTTACTTCCTCTACGCTGAAGAGGTAGGCGTACTTAGGGTCGTTTAATATATTTTTGTTTACGCTGATATTCTGGAGCATAAAGGTTGCCATGTGCAGACAGTCCAGCAGGTCGGCAAAAGCCGGGAACAGCAGTTCTTTCAGCAATTGCAATTCGCGGTGGTAGCCCGATGGCAGGTTGGTGGTCATCATGGCCACATCGTTTGGCAGGGCTTGCAGGCGGTTACATTTGCCGCGCATAATTTCCCACACATCGGGGTTCTTTTTATGCGGCATAATACTGCTGCCTGTAGTGAGGCTTTCGGGGTAACTTACAAAGGCAAAATTCTGGCTCAGGTACAGGCATTGGTCCATAGCCATTTTGGCAAGGGTTGCCGCTACCGATGATAGTGCCTGCGCAATAATGCGCTCGGTTTTACCGCGGCCCATTTGGGCGTAAACCACGTTATGGTTAAGGCTCTCAAACCCCAGCAGCTGCGTAGTAAGCGTACGGTTAAGCGGAAACGACGAGCCATAACCCGCTGCGGAACCCAATGGGTTTTTGTTGGTTATCTTCCAGGCGGCAAGTACCAGTTCCAGGTCGTCGGCAAGGCTTTCGGCATAAGCACCAAACCACAGCCCGAACGATGACGGCATGGCCACCTGCAAATGCGTATAGCCGGGCAATAAAACATCTTTATGTTCTTCGCTTAGTTTTATCAGCTGGCGGAAGAGTTTTTCTACCTCTTCAACAACTTCCTGTATTTTATGGCGGAAGAAGAGTTTTAAATCAACCAGCACTTGGTCGTTACGCGAGCGGCCGCTATGTATCTTTTTACCGGCATCGCCAATACGCTGAGTTAGCAGCATCTCTACCTGCGAGTGTACATCCTCTACCCCATCTTCAATGGTAAAATTACCGGCCTGTATATCGGCATAAATGGCCTTTAGTTCTTTTTGTACCTGGGCGAGGTCATCGGCACCCATCAGCCCAATAGTTTCCAGCATGGTAGTGTGGGCCAGCGAACCAAGCACATCAAAAGCCGCCATTTCCCGGTCGAGCTCGCGGTCGCGCCCTACGGTGAAGGTTTCTACTAATTGGTTTACGTTAGTTGTTTTTTGCCATAACTTACTCATGGTGCAAATATAGAATTAAATGGGTTGGTGAACAGCCTCAAAAAACGTTGTCATTTCGATGAGCAGCGGGCAGGAAAAGAGCCAGAGGGCGAAGAGAAATCTTCGACACATTGCTAAGACGATTTGCAAAGCGTTCATGCATTGGGGATTTGCATAGTGGCTTAGCGTATCGTACAGGATTTCTCCTCACGCCACGCACTCCCACCCCACTGTTCGTCGAAATGACATCGGGGGGGGGAGGAACAGATTTGACAACTTTTAAAAAGTTGTCAAATCTAACCAGGGATAACGAATACTCTCCCCTAAACTATTTTACTCAGCATCTCAATGTATAGCGCTATCCCCTTCCCTATTTCGTCTACATATATAAACTCGTCGGCCATGTGGGAGCGGGCGCTGTCGCCGGGGCCTATTTTGATGGATTGGATATCCAGCAGCGATTGATCCGACGTAGTGGGCGAGCCGTATGGTGTGCGGCCAAGGGCTATGCCTGCCTGTACAAAAGGGTGGTTCTTATCTATTGATGATGGTTTTAACCTGATAGAGCGTGGTTTTACATCGCAGCTTACGTGTTGGCGTATTATCTCCAATACTTCCTCGTTACGGTAAGCATCAGTTACGCGTACATCTACCGTAAAGGTGCAGGTGGCAGGTACCACATTATGCTGCGAGCCGGCGTTGATGATAGTAACCGACATCTTTATCGGACCGAAAACTTCCGACTCTTTCGGGAACCTGTAATTGCGGAACCACTCAATATCTGCCAGTGCTTTGTAAATAGCGTTTTCGCCTTCTTCGCGGGCAGCGTGGCCGGCTTTGCCATGGGCAGTGCAATCCAACACCATCAGGCCGCGTTCGGCAACGGCAAGGTCCATCAGCGTAGGCTCGCCCACTATGCCGAAGCTGAGTTCGCCTAAGTCGGGGATGATTAGTTCCAAGCCGTTCACGCCGGATATTTCTTCTTCGGCGGTGGTGGCCAAACAAAAGTTATATTTCAGGTTCTCCTGCTCAAAATAATACAGAAACACCGCAATGAGCGATACCAGGCAGCCGCCGGCATCGTTACTACCTAAGCCAAAAAGTTTATCGCCTTCTATTTTGGCGTCGTAAGGGTCGCGGGTGTAGCCCGAGTTAGGTTTAACGGTATCGTGGTGCGAATTGAGCAGGATGGTAGGCTTGGATGCCTCAAAATGCTTGTTCCAGGCCCAAATGTTGTTCAGCTTACGGTGCGTGGTAACGCCGTGTTGCTGCAGGGTAGTTTCTATCAGGTCGGCCGTGCGGTCTTCCTCTTTACTGAAAGATGGTATCGAAATTAATTGCTGGAGCAGTGTAACTGCCTGTTGCTGCAATGTTGCTAATTCTGCCATAGATGCGGGTATTTCCCCGTTGATGTTATGATGCAAAATTAATGTTTTTTGTGGATTAAGCTAAGTGCTTTATCCCTATATATCGGCCATTGCCGCGCCCACTACTTCTATACGGCCGGCAATTACTTCGAGGTTGTAACGCCTTACTCGTTGTTCATCTACAAAAGAGGTTGTGTGTATTTTACCTTCAACATACAGCGTTTGCCCGGCGCGCAGCTTAAGCCCATCCTGAGCCAGCAATTTTTGCGGAACTTTAACCTTGTGGTATTCGTGATGCGGGGGTTGTTTCGACTCTTTTTTTACCTGCTCGGATGTATGCAGGCTGATGCATAAAAATGCGTTACCTTCCGTATCGGTACACTCACTGATGCCTTCGCCCAGCGTCCCTAACAAAATTACCCTGTTTACCCCTATATTATTCAACATAAACCCAATACCGTATTGTACGCGGTTGCCTGGTATTATTTAACCCCATAAACAGCAACGGCTACACAAATATGCGTAGCCGAAATTTATTGGCAAATAGATTATTCCTAAACAGATTAACCAATTGTTAGTCTAACAGTAGAGGGTCATCGTCGTCCTCACCAAGGCTAAGCTGTATCATATCGTTACCAGCTATGCCTTCTATCGAGCCCTTGATGTGAGCCGCATTCAGTAATACTTTATCCAGTTGCTTTTCGCGGGCCTTCCACATTTTCTCCATCGCATCGCGTTCTTTTTGTATAGATAGGCGCATACTCATATACCCCTCGCGAATGGCCTTCCATTGTTCGGAAAATTCGCTGCTGGTAAGGTAATCATACAATAGGTGCATTTTATCGCCTTTGTTATCCTGCGATTTTGCCAGGTTAGCCAGCTTCACCACACCATCGCGCAGTATGTAGCTTACGGCCCGCACCTCGTCAAAACTGCATATCCAAACGCCGTCGCGCTCGCCAAAGCAATCCATCCCCTTTGGGTAGCATTGGGTAACTATTACGGCCACATCCACATTCATGGCGCGCATATCTTTCTTCAGCTTATCTATCCAGTCGCCACCGAAGGCTGTAGTGCGTTTGCTTTCGTAAATAATTTTGCCGCATTCCTGCCCAAACTGATTGCGCACGGTTTGCACACAATCTGCCCCGCGCACGCCCTTGCCTACTTCGCTTATTACATCAAAAGGGAAATGCTGGCGCAGCAATTCTTCCAATATAAGCTCCTGCGCCTCGCCCTGTAACTGCATCGAGCCTTGTTCGGCACGGCGCTTCATCTCGTCAACCAGGCGCTTTTGGTCTTCCAGTTGCTTTTCCATTTCCTTCACCTTCAGTTGGTGCTCGGTATCTTTAATGGAATATTTTTCTACCTCCTGTTTACGTATTTGCTCGGTTAATTCGGCGCGCTGCTCCTGCAATTTACGTTGGGTGGCCAGCTCCATCTCTTCCTCTTTTTGCTTGAGGCTTTGTTCGCGCTGCATAAACTCCAGTTCCTTTTGGCGGGCATCCTTCAGCTTTTCGGCATTGGCTTGTGCCTCGTTTTTGGCTATGAGCAATTGGTTCTCAAAATCGGATGCTATGGTTTTGCGCAGGTTTTCTTCAAGCGTTTGCTGCATGGCTTTTTTCTCGTTGGCCAGGCGTTGCTCAAAATCCTGCTGCTGCTGGCGTTGGGTGCGGCTAAACTCGTCTTCTTTCTTTTTAAACTCGTCTTCCTTCTGGCGCTTAAAATCCGCCATTTGCACGCGCAACTGCTGTTTATATTCTTCGGCCATTACCTCCTCAATAGGGAAACCGTGGCCGCAACTGGGGCATTTTACTTCTGTAGGCATAACACAAATCTGATAATTTAAGTCGGATTACGCTAAAGATTGTGAATAAAATGCTCAAAATTTTAGTTTTTTGAGTGTGGCGCTTTTTAACGCAGAGGGGCACAGAGGTTACGCAGAGGTTCACAAAGAACTCATATTGTGGTTATTTACTCACGCAAAAGCGCTAAGCCGCAAAGTAAAAGAACTTGCGTTATCTATAAATTCAACTCGCTTTCTAACTTTTAGGTCATTTGCAAGGCTCTCTGCGAACCTCTGTGGTTAAATAACCACTTCAACTAATCACCCCGAAAGCTCAATGTTATATATTTGCTACATGAATAAAAAGAAAAACATCGCCCTCGGCATATCGATCTTACTGAACGTTGCCTTCGTGATGTTTTTTGTAGGCAAGCGGATTTACTACAGCAACCACGACTTTTTTCACCCGCCGGTAAATAACCTAACAAGACTACTTAGCGAGAAACCCGACACCGCCGACGTGATATTTTTAGGCACAAGCCTTACTTATGGTTTCCCGTTGCAAGAGGCTTTTAACAACCCTCATATCAAAAATTGCGGGCAAGCCGGCATAACCACCTCAGGCCTTATTACACATTTGCAGCAAATAGTAAAAAGGCACCCCAATAAAATATTTTTGGAAGGCGGCATAAACGACCTCCGTAAAAACCTGGGCAGCGAGGTAGCTTACAACAACATTGCTAAAATGCTGGATATGGTTAAGGCCGAATCTCCCAAAACCACTATCTACATGCAATCGATAATGCCTACCGATTCGAGCTACTTAAACAAGCAGATACTGCCTTTAAACGGAAGGATAGAGACCCTCGCAAAGGATAAAAACGTTATCTACATTGATCTATACAGTGCCCTTGCTAAAAATGGCGAACTCGATAGAGCTGCAACCATTGATGGTATACACTTTAACAGCGTTGGCTATTACCTGTGGCGCAGGGCTATTGAATGCTACTTATAGTGAATAAATTATAAGGTGGCATATTTTGCTCGTGATTTGTGATAATTTGATTCCGTTAGTGAAATTCGTGTTCACTCAAATATCTTTGCGATTAAATAAACAAACACATGCTTACAAAACCCGACAGCCTCATTTTTGATATGGATGGCACCCTTTGGGATGCTGTTGACACTTACGCACACTCGTGGAACGTAATGTTCGAAGAACTGGGCATCGATAAAAAAGTAAGCCGCCAACAGCTTTCGGGCATGGTGGGTTGGGAAGGCAAAAAAGTGGTTGAAGTAATGATGCCCGATTTTGAGCCCGAAAAACGCTGGGAAATATATGGCCAGGTGAATGAGAAACGCAAAGTGCTTATCCCCCAAATGGGCGGCATACTTTACGATGGCGTAAAGGAGGGGTTGGCGCAACTTGCCGAAAAATACCAGCTATTTATACTGAGCAATTGTGCCGCCGGCGTTATCCGCCAGTTTATAGATTGGGCTGGCATAGACGCGCACATTACCGACGAAATTGCTTACGGCATAAACTTTATGCCCAAGCAGCATAACATCAAACTACTGGCCGATAAGTACGATTTGAAAGCACCTGTTTACGTAGGCGATACCGAAGGCGACGGGCACCAAAGCCGCTTAGCGGGTATCCCCTTTGTATTTGTGAGCTATGGTTTTGGCCAAACTAACGACTATGACGAGAAGTTTGACGATTTTAAATCGCTGACTGATTATTTTTTAAACTTATAACCTGCATTTGCGTTAGCTTTACGTAACAAAACCCATTGATATGAAAGGCCGCATTTTTACGATAGTTATCCTTGTACTTTTAGTGGTTTTAACGGGCGTAATATACTACCGTTATTACTTTGTTTTTGGCGAAGGTACTAAAGCCGGAACTCTGAACTACTTTGTAAAAAAGGGTTATATGTTTAAAACCTATGAGGGCCGCCTCATCCAATCGGGCATACGCTCGCAATCGCAAAACGGTGGTATCACATCAAACGAATTTATGTTTTCGGTAACCGATGAAAAAGTTGCCGACAAACTTAACCATAGCGCCGGTGCCATGATGGACCTGCACTATAAAGAATACCTGCACACCCTACCATGGCGCGGCGTAAGTGTTTTTGTTGTAGATAGCGTAATGTCGGTAACGCCGGTTGCGCCTACGGCGCCTTGATCATTCGTCGATTAAAAGCTCGCGATTTTATTCACCCCGCCTACGCTATCGCTGGGCGACCCTCTCTCCGCAAGCGGAAAGAGGGTAAGCTGCACTATTTCGAATTTCTGCACCCTCTTTGTAAAGCAGAGAAAGTCGACACCCGCGGATTGCGGGTTGTAGAGATGATTAGAATGAAAATGCTGTTATCAAAACAAGGCATCCGCCTTGCCCGAGTTTTGGGTGAGTATTTTGCTGAGATTGTATACCCTGTCAGCACTATCATCGCCTTTTATCAGGCCTTTATCAAATAAATGGCCAAGCACTTCTTCGGCGTGCATTTGATGGGTGGCAATGTCTGTTTCGGGCTCAAATTCATCAAGCATTTTGGCTACTTCGCCGGCGGTAGCATGCTCTAATTGGGCAAGGGCGTATACTACGTTATCCTGCAGCGACGCTTCTGCATCAAACCGGTGCGGTACATGCAGCGGTTTGTATTCTTTCAAAAAATCCTGATCGGGGCTATCCATAATTATGCCTCCTGTTTTTCTTTTACCGAATCGCGCAGGGCCTTAATAGCATCGTGTGCCATTTTTAAACCATTCAGATGATTGGTGAGCAGGTTTACTACCTTACCGTCTTCCCATATCAACTCCTTATCATCTAAAGCTTTGCGGTAGGCCGTTTTGGCTATATCTTCGCCGTATTCGCAATCAGATAGTACCGAATGGTCGTCCTTTTTGCTGAATGCAGATTTAACATCCATCCAGGTGTGGTAAAACTTGCCCGATAGCGTAGTACCATCGGCCGGCGAGCCGCCCAGCACATGCACATACTCGTTAAGTTCGTTTACGTAGCCGCGGCTTTGGTCGGTGTAGCCGGTAAATACAGCCTTCAGGCTGGCATCGGTAGTGCCTTCTATCGCTTTTTGATAACCGGTAATGCGGTCGTTATTGATCTTTATCAGGTCGTTAAGCGCTGATATCTGGTGCTGGATATGCTGTAATGTTCCCATTGTTGTGTTATTATTTTAGTTAAATAACATAACATGCGGGTTAATGTTTGTGGTATTTTCGTTTATAAATAACTGTAAATAAATAAATTACAACACAAACAAAAGCCCATGGCAATGCCAGGGGCTCCTCTATAAACTCTCGTAGCGGGCGCTTTCTAAGCTGCCTGGCGTACCAAATAAAACTCCGAACGTTTATTTATTTTTTTGGCCTTAAAAGGCGTTACATTTTTATATACACCGTCGCGGCGGGCGGCACGGGCTCGTTCGCGGATTAAACGGCTTCGGCGTGCTTTTAAAACATATCGGTTGCCCCAGTGGTCGTAAGTACCGGAAAGGGCGGTTACCGAGCCAACAATAAATGCAGCTATCATAGCAACAACAAACAAGTGGAGGGCGAATGTAAGGATGTGTGCCATATTTTGTGTTAATTAATTTATCTGCCAGTTAAAACGCAAGCAGCGTGCCGATTAGTGCACCAACTAACACAAAGCTTACACCTATTAGCTATAAAGCGTTTGCTCCTCGGTATAATAGGTTTTACGCCCGGCCTCTTTTATCAAAATAGGTGCACCATTGGGGCTTTCCTTCTTTTTGGAATTATGGATGAGCATAAAATCCCTCACCTCGCCGTTAATAATATCCGGATTCGATTTAAGTATTTGTTTTTCAGCTTCTTTTAGAACTAAATGAATGGATTTCACCAGGTCCTTTATCTTCTCTTCGGGTAGTTTATTGCTTGCCGAAAAGGGCGAAATACCGGCATCCCACAAAATTTCGTCGGCGTAAGCGTTACCAATACCACGAATGATCTTTTGATCGAGTAACACCGTTTTTACATTGGTTTTGGTTTTACCCAGCTTCGCTTTCAGGTAGTCGAAACCGGCATTTTCGTCCACAGCATCGGGCGCTTCTTTCTCACCCGGGTTTAAAGTAGGCGTAGCAATTCCCTGGAAATCGGTAAGCACCAAACCGCTGTCATCAGTAAAAAGCAGTTCGATGATGCTGTATTTGTTCTCGTTTTTCCCTTCAAACAAAAACAGCTTACCATGCAGCATCAGGTGTAGGGCTAAAATATCGCCCTCGCTGAATTTGATGTAAAGCTCTTTGCCATCGCGGTAAATTTGCTTCAGTGTTTGCTTCTCCAGTTTAGCACTTAATTCTTCTTTAGTTACGTTTAGCTTTTTGGCGTTGTGTACAACAATATGTTTCAGCGTTTTACCGGCTAATTTTTTATCGAGGTTGCGGGCGAAGGCTTGAAGATCGGGTAGTTCGGGCATGGCGGTAGATGTTTTTTTAATGTTACGAATTTAGAAAACCGATAACCGGCCGCAGAGGTTTTTAAAAATATCTTTTCAACAAAAAACGCCACCCCTATAAGGATGGCGTTTTTTTATTATCAGAAAGCCTTACTCCCCCATCTGCATTATTGGCGCAAACTTGGTTGCGTAGCCTTTAAACTCAGCATCCAGCTTTTTGTATAGTGCATCCTGGTGGTGCTGCTGCAGGTAATCGGCAAGGTTGCTTAACACCTGCATGCTTATCTGTACATCGCGCTGGTTAAGGTATTGCTGGTTGTGCTGCAGGTTGTAGTAGTTAAAATCAAGCTGGTCTACCAAATGCGCATTTATCTCGTTGGTAAACTTGTTACCTAAGGTAATATCGCCTAAGCGGTAGGCTATTTCGGCCATGTACATTTTGCGGCCGGTTACATCAATATATGGGTATAGGTTTGGCATCTCTGCATCAAATTTATGCAGGGCTTTCAGCGCAAGGTCGCCATGGCCTTCTGCTTCCAGGTTGGTGGCCAAATCCAAAAACGTGGTCATCATAACAGGGTAAAACATATTTACCGATTCGTGATCCAGATACTTAGCCGTTTTAAAGTTGCCAAACTTGAATTTGTTCATCACGTTATCATACATCACCAAAGTATTGGTTTTGCCCAACTGGTTATGGTTAGCAGTATCTGGCTTGAACGGAATAAGGCGGTATGTGAAGCCTTCTTTATACAAGTATGGCTGCAGGCCTATCAGGTTATCGTTACCAATAGTGGTGGTGAAACAAATAGGGCGTTTCCAGTTGTTATGGGCCAGTATATCAAAAATGGCCAGGTTCTCTTTAGTAACGTAGTTAGAGGTGTATTTCCATCGCATTGCGCTATCCAGGCGGCCTGCCTGGTCGGTGGTAATTACGTGGTTATCTAACACATCCTTAGGGTTAATATCTATTTTAAAGCTTTTAGTAGGCAGGTAGTTCATGTACTCGCCGGCCTGGTTTTGCCCCTGCAGGTTATGGTCGTCTGAGGTGATAAACTCGAACACATCTTTTATAGGCGAGTAACCTGCAATTTTACTGTCATTGTAATATATGATATCGCGCACGCCCTCTTTATACTTATCGTAAGGCATGGTAATAGGTAGTGGCGCACTCTGGTTCATGGGGCGTTGCATCTGGCGGATGTACCAATCTCCGGTGAACAGGCTCAGGTTTACAATGCGTACATCGGGGCGTATGCCTTCCACTTCCTGGTCGTACCAAAGGCTGTAAGTATCGTTATCGCCATAGGTAAATAAAATGGCGTTTGGCGGGCACGAAATAAGGTAATTATAAGCCATATCGTGCGGTGTCATTTTAGTAGAGCGGTCGTGAGCGCGCCATTCCTGCTTTGCCATTAATACAGGGCAAACCAAAATACAAAACACAAAGGCTATACCGGTGGCTATCTTTATATTCAATTTCTTCCGCAAGGTATCGGCAATGGCTATTACAGCCAGCCCTATCCATATAGCAAAAGCATAAAACGAGCCAACGTACGAGTAATCGCGCTCGCGCGGCTGCGTAGACGCCTGGTTAACGTAAAGCACTACCGCAATACCGGTAAAGAACCACAGTAAGGCTATAATGAGTGCATCGCGCTGGTTACGGTTGAAGTGATAGAGCATACCTGACAAGCCTACTATCAGCGGCAAAGCGTAAAGCGGGGTATACGTAGGGTCCTTCAGTAACGACTGCGGCAGATGCTTGCCACCATCCAACCAACCGCTGGTCCAGTTACCGTCAATACCTTCGGTGCTGGTTTGGCCATCCTGGTCGTTATAGCGGCCAACAAAGTTCCACATAAAGTAGCGCACATACATTTGGTATATCTGCCAGCTGGCCAGCCAGCTAAGGTTGGTACCGAAGTTTGGTTTTTGCCCTTCGGGGATATTGAGCCACTGTTTGTAAAAGTTCACGTCGTTGCCATCGCTGCTGTACATACGGGGGAACAAAGTGGTATGGTCGTAAACGTAATTAGGGCGTTTGCCGGCAACTTCGTATTTCTTTTCGCCTTTGCGGTAAATAATATTGCCTTCGGTTTGGTCGGTAACCTGGGCATCGTAATATTGCCCAAACAGCAGCGGGTTTTCGCCATACTGTATACGGTTAAGGTAACCGTACATGGTAAAGGCGTTATCAGGGTGCGAGTTATTCAGATCCGGATTAGCAGTTGCACGGATAGGAATATAAGCGAACGAGCCGTAGCCAAAGTATATAACCGCCACGCAAAGCATAGCCAAATTAAGCACAGGCTTTTTGTTGCGGATGCTGTACACAATACCGAAAACAATAGCACCTATCAACAGCAATAAAAAGAACAACGCACCGGTACCGAAGCCCAGGCCCAGATTGTTCACGAAAAACAGATCGAAATAGGCAGCAAATTTTACCGTGTAACCGCGTATACCGTATTGTACCACGCCCAAGATAACCACACTTACCAAAAAGGCCATAAAAGCGCTTTTGGTAGTAACATTTTTATACCTGCGGAAGTAGTACACCAGCCCAATGGCAGGTATGGTAAGCAAGTTAAGCAGGTGTATACCTATCGAGAGGCCCATTACATAGGCTATGAAAACTATCCAGCGGTCGGCACCCGGCTCATCGGCATGGGCCTCCCATTTCAGAATACCCCAGAAGATTACAGCAATACAAAGTGACGATAGCGCGAAAACGATGGTCTCCACGGCCGAAAACCAAAAAGTATCGGTATAAGTAAAAGCCAATGCCCCTACCAGGCCCGAGGCCATGATGAGCATGGTGGCCGAATCGCCAAAATCTTTCTCGCGGCCGGCAACCAGTTTTTTGGCCATAGCCGTAATGCTCCAAAACAGGAACATTACCGTAGCACCACTTGCCAATGCCGAACCCATGTTAGTATAGAAGGGCACCTTGGTATTATCGCCAAACGATAGCAACGACATTACTTTGCCCAACATGGCAAACATAGGGTAGCCCGGCTGGTGCGATACCTGCAGGCGGTAGGCGCAGGAGATAAACTCGCCGCAATCCCAAAAGCTTACCGATGGCTCTAAAGTTAAAATGTAAGTTGCAGAGGCTATAACGAAGCAAAGCCAGCCTAAAAGGTTGTTAATTTTGTTGTATTGCATGTACTGTAAGGTGCTGATAAAGCGCGGGCAAATATCAGTAATTTTATAAATTATTTGGTTGTTATGGGGCTTCTGTTAACAAATTTAACACAAATTAACGCCTGTGCCTAAGTATTAATATTTAATTGCCCCTTGCATTTTAATGTTACAATAAATAATACTTATTTTGTTGCGATGCAAAAACATAAACCCCTGTTGCCGCGCAAATTTACACTGCTAATTGCCGGGCTGCTGTTTTTTACCGGAGTAACTAAGGCTCAATCGGTTTACCTACCGCAATCTTATCAATTTTACCAAAAATTTAACGCAGAGGTTTATTCTACCACTAATGGTATGCATACATCGCTGAGGCCGTTTTTGGTAGACAGCTCGCTCACCAACCGTTACACCGAGTTGATGAACCTGGGGGTAAAAAAAGACCGCAACTGGGTAGAACGAAAGCTATTCAACGAGCATTTGCTGCAGGTAGACGATAAGGAGTATACTTTTTATGCAGATATATTGATTGATAACACCTTTGGGAAAGATTTTAAAGATGGTAAAGATATGCCGAGCAACTTTAAGCCTTTCGGGTATATCTTAAAAACTCCGCTTGGTATTAACACGCGCGGTTTCCAGGTAGGTGGTACCATTGGCAGTAAGTTCTCATTCTACACCAGCGCTTTCGAAAATCAGGCCATATTCCCTTCTTATTACAATGACTATGTAAATACTACAGAATTTGTGCCGGGCCTGGCTTACGACCGCAGTTTTGGTAAACCACAGAAGGATTGGTCGTACGTAACGGCCCTGCTATCATACACGCCAAATAAATACCTTAATGTAACCTTAGGCCAGGATAAAACCTTTATAGGCGATGGCTACCGCTCGCTGCTCCTATCGGATTTTGCGGCCAATTATCCTTTCCTGCGCGCTACTGCCAATATTGGCCCCGTGCAGTACATGATGATGTGGACCTACCTGCAGGATATAAAAGCACCAAAGTTTGACGATTTTGGCAGCAATCGCCGCAAGTACGCCATTTACCATTACTTTGACTGGAATGCTACCAAGAGCCTTTCATTAGGCTTCTTCAACGCAGTGGTAACGCCCGAAGCCGACGATGTTGACAACCGCCACGGGTTTGATATTAATTACATCAACCCCTTATTCTTCACCAGCGGCAACAATAAGGTTACGCCCAACAATGTATTGTTCGGCTTTACGGGAAAGTACAAAATATTCAACAAGAATGCCCTGTATGCACAAGTGATACTGGATAACCAAAAGGCCGCAGGCGGACCAAGCAAAAGCAGCAATGGCTACCAAGTTGGCGTTCGCGGCGGCGATTTGGCAGGAGCAAAAAACCTGAGCTACCTGTTCGAGTTTAATACCGTGAAGCCATACACCTACTCGGATGCCAACATGCTGGCCAGCTAC
This sequence comes from Mucilaginibacter pedocola, assembly GCF_002013915.1. Classification (GTDB taxonomy): domain Bacteria; phylum Bacteroidota; class Bacteroidia; order Sphingobacteriales; family Sphingobacteriaceae; genus Mucilaginibacter; species Mucilaginibacter pedocola. The sequence goes on along the minus strand of NZ_MBTF01000013.1, from coordinate 7,482 downwards.
ACTTTCTATGGCGACCCGCTTGCACACCCGCTGGGTGCCAACTTTAAAGAGTTTGTTGGTTTGCTGAATTATTCGATAGGCCGTTTCGATTTGCAGGGGCAACTGAATTACGCCAAATACGGTTTAGATGCCACCGGCGAAAACAATGGCAAAAACATTAACGCCCCCTACGAGGTAACCACGCCAACATCAAAAATTGCACAAGGCATTAAAACCGATTTGTACTACGCCGAGGGTACTGTATCGTTCCTGATGAACCCCAAATACAACCTCCGTTTCGAATTGGGCGGCTTATACCGTGTAGAGAAAAACACCATTGCCGATAAGCGTAATATGGTACTAACCTTCGGGGTGAGAACATCGTTTAGGAATTTGTACCACGATTTTTAATAAACACTAATTCTGCTAGTTGATTCGAATTTCACGAATGCTTTGTGGTTATTTTACCGCAAAGAACACTGAGAATTAGCATGGTGGTGAGCGCAAAGGACACAAAGGCTTATATAACGGCTATTAAGTAAGCATTTTTGATACCAACACAAGCTTTGCGCTTCTTTGCGAAAACTTTGCGCCCTTTGCGGTAAAATCGACATTAACGCTATTGTAAAATTTACTTATCAGTAAAAAATACCACAAAAGTGACAGAAATCACCTTTTGTACCACCGACAGCCCTGTATCTTTGTGGTATGAAAAAGGCGTTCCCGGTTTATGATATTTGCACCCTGCACGAGCATCAGCACAACGATCTGCTCATTAGCAGGTTTGCGCCTTACCTGCAAAAGCATCAAAACCTTAGCATGGCTCATAAGCACAGCTTTTACCACCTGGTATTTTTTACCGAAGGCGGCGGAACCCATGCTATCGATTTTAAAAGTTTTGATGTAAAGCCCTACCAAATTTACTTTATGGTGCCCGGCCAAGTGCACAGCTGGAGTTTTGAAGGCCCCGTAGATGGCTTCATCATCAACTTTTCAGCAGCTTTTTTTCAATCGTTTTTGCTTCGCTCCGATTACCTGGATAGCCTCCCCTTTTTTAGCGGGAATATTGATGACGAGGTAATAAACCTGCCTGCCGAAACCGGGCAAGCCATTACCGCACTATTTGAGCAATTGGTGCAGGAAGACGGGCAGCACAATCGCATGAGCGCCGATATGGTACGTGCACTGATGCTGCAACTATTCGTTATAGTAGCAAGGCATACCGAGCACGATGTAGCTGCAAATGCACTCAACTACAACTACACGCTACTACAAAGCTTCCGCAAACTGGTTGATAAAAACTTTGCTGCACTACGCCTGCCCAAAGATTATGCAGCGATGCTTTACATTACGCCGAACCACTTAAATGCGCTGTGTAATAATATACTCGGCATTTCTGCAGGCGAAGTGATACGTAACCGGGTAATACTGGAAGCCAAACGCCTGCTGGTAAACCTGGGGCTAAACATTAACGAAATTGCCTCGCAGCTCAACTTTGAGGACAACTCTTACTTCAGCAAATTTTTCAAAAAATATACCGGGCAAACACCCGAAGAGTTTCGTAAACAAAATCTGACCCACCATGACAAGCACTAACAACCTGCAACCTGCAAAACCTATTTCGGCCCTGGAGGGCTGCGTAAAAGCCAAATGCCCCCGTTGCCGCCGCGGCGATATATTCTCTACCAGCACTTACCAACTGTTCGGTCAAAAAATGCACGAAATTTGCTCGCACTGCGGACTGCACTATGAACGCGAACCCGGATACTGGTACGTAGCCATGTTTGTAAGCTACGCATTCAACGTAGCAGAGATGGTAACCTTTGCGGTAGCAATTCACGTGCTCACCCAATCCAGTTCGCCGTGGTTGTATGTGGGTGTATTGATGGCTGTGATATTCCTGATGTCGCCTTTTAATTACAGGTACTCGAGGGTGGTATTATTGTACTGGTTAACACCGGGGCTTCATTACGAGGCATGGAGAAGTGAGGACAGGAATAAGGGGCTGACAAGGGAGCCGGAGGCGTAAGCCCCCCCCAGCCCCCTGAAGGGGAAGCTTTTGAAAGGCGAATAGGATCAATATCGAACACCCAATACTGAACGCCGAATAACGAAGGCTTTTACTTCATTATTCGGCGTTCGATATTCATTATTCAACATTTAACTTCAATTTGTTAGCTTCTCTATCTTCCTGATCAGCTCATCCATTTCGAATGGCTTGGCCAGGAAATCATCGGCACCGGCTTCGAAGGCAGAAGCTTGTATATCGCGGCTGGCGGATATCATGATGATCGGGATATTTCGAGTATCATTCAGGCTTTTTAGCTGCCGGCAAATATCGCGGCCGTCTTCGCCGCTCATCCATATATCCAACAGCAGCAAATCGGGCAGGTCGCCTTTAAGGTTTAGCACCTCGGCACCGTTGTAGGTGCTGGTGACCTGGTAGCCTTCAAATTCAAGCAGCATCTCTACAGCATCCACTATCCCCGGGTCGTCATCTGCTATCATTATCTTCTTCGGTTTCATCTTGGTATAAAGCGTTCGGTTAAATTATCTTTTGGGTTAATTTTAATACAGTTATTTCTTTTCGATTACATCACCACTGTCTACTGGTAATGAAAAGCAAAAAGTGGACCCTTTTCCTTCCACGCTGTTAACCCACATTTTACCTCCCTCGCGCTTAATAATTTCCGAGGAAATGTACAATCCAAGCCCCAAACCGGGGAAAGTATGTTGTTTGCTGCCACTAACACGGTAAAACTGCTCGAACACGCGCTCCTGTTTGTCATCGGGTATGCCAATGCCAAAATCCTGTACGCAAAGCGATACCTGCCCATCCTTCATTTTAGTGCTGACAATTATACGCTCTGCATCTGGTGAGTATTTAATGGCATTGGTGATCAGGTTGGTTATTACCTGCCCTATGCGGTCTTTATCTGAGAAAATTTCGCCAACGTGGCCAAACTCCATCTCCAGTGTATGGCGGGTGGTGGTGTGCTGCAGATCGTGCACATTATCGCGCACTACATCGTCAAAATTGAACAGGGTTTTGTTGAACTGTATTTTACCCGAGTTTATTTTGGTAACATCGAGCAGGTCGCCTATAAGGTTGGTGAGCCTGTTTAGTTGGGCATCCATTTTGGCCACCATGCCGGCCTTTTTATCCTCGCCATCTTTAGCAAGCATAGCACCCAGCACCTGTGCATAGGCTTTTATACTGGTAACCGGCGTTTTTAGCTCGTGGCTGGCTATGCCCAAAAAATCGTCTTTTTGGCGTTGCAGTTCTTTTTGCTCGTGTATATCGGTATTGGTACCAAACCACTTCACAATTTCGCCATCAACCACAAAAGGTAAGGCCCTTGCCAAATGCCAGCGGTAGTTACCATCCTTACCAAGCAACCTGAATTCGAATTGATACACCCGCCCGCTTTTTAATGAGGCAACCCATGCTTTTACGCAGGCCTCACGGTCGTCGGGGTGTACCATCTCCAGCCATTTAGGGCCGGTAATATCTTCCATCGGCACGCCGAAATAATCAACAGCGCGTTTGTTGCCATAATCCAATTCGCCGGTGGTTTTGGCGGTCCATAATTGCACAGGCATAAAATCAGTCACAAATTCAAACTGGCTTATTTGGGCGTTCAGTTCGGCGTTTTTCAACTGCAGTTCAGTATCCACTATCGTCTTCTCGGTTACATCGGTACAGGCACCAATATAACCTATAAAAACGCCGTTGCGGTACTGCGGGTTGCCCGTGGCTATACACCACCTTATCTGCCCCAGCTTATTGCGTATCCTGAAATTCACCTCGTAGGGGCGCTGCGCGGTAAGGTCGCGCAGGAATTTATCGGCTGCGCGCTGGCGGTCTTCGGGCAGTATGCAATGTAGCCAACCTCGGCCAAGTATCTGGTCGTGGGTTTGCCCGGTCCAGTCCGTCCAGGTTTTGTTGGCATAAGTTATCATGCCCTGCTCGTCGCTCATCCACAGGGCGGTTGGCGCTGCGCTGGTAATATTTTGCAGTAATTGCTCGCTATCGGTAATTGCTTTTTGGTCGGCAAGTTCGCGGCGAAGGTCGCGCGCTATCGATGCCCTACCCTGCGGCTCGTTGGTCACAGGGTCGTATATCAGCATCGATGTTGCTTCAACGGGTATAGCTTCTCCTGTTTTAAAATGGCGGTATAATACTCTGCCACTCCATCTGCCACTATCTAGTATATCGGGGGTAATGGCCGTTCTCACCCGCTCTATCTCCTCAGGCATTATAAAATCAGTATTGTGGCGTAGGGCACTTTCGGGGGTATCCAGCCCCATCATTTTGCGCCCGGCGGCATTTACATAAGTAACGTTGCCATTCAGATCGCTCAAGCTTATAAAGTCCGACGTATTATCGATTAGAGTAGTTAACCTGCGCTGCTCCTCGCGTTGCTGAACTTCACGCGAAATATCCAGCGCGGTACCCGCAAAGCGTATGCAGCGCCCCTCTTCGTTAAAATAAGCTTTGCCCCTGCAGCGCAGCCAGCGCAAAATACCATCTTCGGCACCAATGGTACGGAACTCACTATCGTAAAAACCTCCCCGCTCGGGTATCAGCGAATCCTGCACCGTTTTATCGATACGTTCGCGGTCGCCGGGGTGAATGTATTTTAAAACCTCCCGATAAGATACCACCTCCTCTCCTTTGGCAAAACCATAGAGCGCTTTGCAACGGGCATCCCATCTTACAACATCATTTACAGGATCAAGGTCCCAGGTGCCCAACTCGGCCGACTGTAGTGCAAACTGCGTACGCTGCTCGCTTTCAGTTAGTTTTTGGCGGGTGGTAACCAATTCGGTAACATCGGTGGCGGTATTCAATACGCCCCATACCGTGCCATCATTATCTTTTAACGGGCTAAATGTGAAATTGAAATAAAATACTTGCAGCACACCATCCATCACCAGGTCAACGCGTTCGTCGGTAGCTTCGTAGGGTATACCGCTGGTATAAACGTTATCCAACACTTCGTAAAAGCCCTGCCCCTCCAGTTCGGGCAGCAGGCCGCGGTAGGTTTTGCCGATGACGTTAGGGCCTTTACCCCATACTTTAATTACGGCCTTATTGGCAACCTTGATCACCATTTCGCGCCCCACGTACAAAGCCACCGGGCCGGGCGACTCCATAATAAGTGTTTCAAATAAATTTTCGGTTGGCGGGGGGCTGTTATGTTCCATCAAGATATTTAGCGCTTAAATATAATAAAATTGCCGGCCTGTTTGTTTTAGCGCCATGGTTCAATGAGATGCACTTAATTGATGGGTAATTTAAATTTGCTGATATTGTCCTCCGCATCTGTTAAAAACCAATTATGAGCAACAACCAAAACGGCAGCGTATCGCTCACTATAGCCGACGACGGGCTGGCCACCATCAGCTTTTACCATCCCGCGCAGAATTCGCTACCATCTGCCCTGCTAAAAGAGCTTGCCGAAATGATAACCTTTGCCGGCATCGACCATAAAACCAAAGTGATATTGCTGAAAAGCGAGGGCGACCGCACCTTTTGCGCCGGCGCCAGTTTTGATGAGCTATTACAGATAAAGGATAAACAAGCCGGGGCAGAGTTTTTTTCGGGCTTTGCTAATGTGATAAACGCCTGCCGCAAGTCGCCCAAGATCATTATCGCCCGTGTGCAGGGCAAAACTGTAGGTGGCGGGGTTGGCCTTGCCGCTGCCGCCGATTACTGCCTGGCTACCGAAGCTGCTTTTGTTAAACTAAGCGAACTGGCTATTGGTATAGGCCCATTTGTGATATCGCCGGCGGTAACGCGTAAAATAGGCTTGCCGGCCTTTTCGCAGCTGACTATCCGCGCTACCGATTTCCAAACCGCGCAATGGGCAAAAGAAAAAGGCTTGTATAACGAGGTTTATAGCGATATCCCCAATATGGACGAAGCTATTTTACTACTCACCCAAAAGCTTTGCGCCTACCACCCCGACGCCTTAACCGGGCTGAAACAAATACTTTGGGAAGGCACAGAGGATTGGGATGAATTGCTGTTGGAGCGTGCCGCGATTAGTGGTGAATTGGTGCTGTCGGAGTTTACACAGGAGGCTTTAAAGGGATTTTTGAAGAAGTAAAAAAACGATGTCATTTCGAATCCCTCAAGCGGAGGGAATGAACGGGAGCGGGTGAGAAATCTTCGACGAAATGCATGAACGATTTGTAATGCGGATTTGCATAATGGCTTTGCATATCGCATAAGATTTCTCCTCACGCCCCGCACCGCCCTCGCCCGCTGTTCGTCGAAATGAACTGTGTTTAAAAGCAAATAATATTTGAATAATTTTCCTGATATGTTGAGTTAGTTTTAGCTATTGCAAAAGCTTGCTTTAGCAACTTATTTACGACTGCGATCAAAGCAACTTTTTTGGCTTTTCCTTTTGCCAGCAAGCGTTCATAAAGCTCCCGGCAGGCTTTATTGCAGCGTTTTGCGCTCCATGAGCATACATACAATGAGGCCCTGATCGCAGACATGCCCATTTTACATATTCTTGGCCTGCCTTTTACACTGCTGCCCGATTCGAACAGGCGCGGGCATGTCCCAATGTAAGAGCTTAATTTACTGCAATCGCCGAAACGCTCGAAACCACCGCTTACCAGGATGAGCATTATCGCTGTTTTTTTGCCAATGCCAGGTATGCTTTTCAGTCCTGATAGCATTTGCCCATAATGTTCAAGAACGATCTTTTCCATGTTAGCTGAAAGCCGTGATATAAGTTGTTTAAGGTGGCATAGCTCTTTTTGTATCGTCTGCCTCAGTGCTTTTTGCATCATTCCTGTAGCTGTAAAGCTTTCAAGCTGGTTGCTTAACACAGTATGCTGCTTGCTCAATCCTGATAAAATGGCTTCTGTTTGCTGTAATTCTACCACATGCTGCTGTGGTGGGGCCCATTGCTCCGGCTTAGCCATGGCACCATACTCTGCGATCAGGAGTGCGTCTTTCTTATCTGTTTTAGCCCGGGACATACGCATTTGGCTGTAGCGGCGAATCACCAAAGGATTTACCACACTTACCTTAATGCCCTTCGTATGCAGGAAGCAAGCAAGCCTTAAATAATATGGGCCGGATGCTTCCATCACGATATGGCTATCTGTATCCAATAGCTTTAAGAAGCCGTCGAAGCCTGTAGTTTCGTTGCTGAACTGATAATGGCGTCGGCCGGCTGATACGTCAAAGGACGCTTTTGAAATGTCTACACCAATGTAATTTGCATGAGTTTCCATAACTTTGTTTTGAGATAAATACTGTAGAAGAACCTGCTTTACTGCTTATCAATCCTACATACAGGCTCTTGTGGCCTAATGAACTGTTCAAGCTTGTAAGCAAAGGGGTAAAGTGATCTGCATTTCGAACGGCTTCCTACAGCCAATGACAACTCGTGATCTTTCTCTTTACCCTTTTTCTTCTACTTTAAATTTACTCTAAACACTTAACTTTTTCCTATAAGCAAACATAGGATGACA
>NZ_MBTF01000012.1 GCF_002013915.1 Mucilaginibacter pedocola | reverse complement strand
CTGAATCGTCCTGAAATAAGTTGACAGATTTTACGATAGTCCCAGTTACGTGAGTAGCTGGGATTTTTGTTTATAAACACTTTGAGGTGTTTTCATCTTCAAAGATAAATGCGGCCGGTAATTATTGTACAGATCAACAGCTTCTTCTGTTAATAATTTTGCATGCAATTTTGATTTTAGTACGTTGCCTAAGCCAAACTCTTCCTTTAAAGTTCTATTCATCCGTTCAGCCAGTGCATTCTCATAAGGATCTCCATTTTCAGTCATGCTGATTTTGATCTGATGCTGATTTGCGATACTTACATATTCTGCACTACAGTACTGCATCCCCCGGTCTGAATGATGTATAAGTTGGTGCTGCCTGTTTTTTCTGTTCCTGATAGCCATTTGAAAGGCCTGCTTCATTTGTGCCGCTTCCATGTTATCAGCTATCGCATAATCCATTATCTTCCTGCTATAAGCATCGGTCACCATATTCAGATAACAATTGCCCTCATCTGTTTTGAGATAGGTAATATCACTTACCCATACCTCATCGGGACGTTTTACAACGATATCTTTAACCAGGTTAGGGTATTTTCTTAGCCAATGCTTTGACATGGTGGTTTGTATGTATCTGCGTTTAGGCAATATCAGCATCCCATTTTTCTTTAACAGGGCAAACAGTTTATCCCGCCCAAACTTGATCTCCTGCGCTTGCAAGCTATCTCTGATCTGATGATGAAGTTTTCTGCCACCTAAACGGGATAATACTTTCCGCTCCTTGTCAACAAGCTGCTTTATTTGCAGTTCCTGTTCGTTCTTTTGCTCCTGCTCTTTGCAGTGCTTATAGAAATATTGACGGCTATATCCTAAAACGTTAGCTACAAATCCAACGGTTCGTCGGTCTCGCTTCGAGCCTGTTCTGTAGCTTCTGACAACAGGCTCAAATACTTTTTTCTAATATCAGTATTCAACCGGCTGTCGGCTATATCGATAGCTCGGTTCAAAACTTCTTTCTCTTGTTCCAATCGCTTTAGCTTCTTTTCCAGTTCCCGGATCTTCTTATTGGGTGTATCTCTTTTCATGGCTTCTGATTCTTTCCAATCTAATCTACCATGTTTTCGCAACCAAACCAACACGGTGCTTTTACCCTGGATGCCATAACGCAACTGCGCCTGCTTGTAAGTAAGTTCGCCTTTTTCTACTGCGTCTACAATCTCCAGTTTAAATGATAAACTGTAATCTTTTTGGGTCTTTCTCTGATAGGCCTTAACTTCTTGTTCTTTCATTTGTTAACACTTTTTGTGTCAACCTATTTTAGGATGGGACAAGTACCTAAAGCAAAAAGGCTGCTTCATTTTCTGAGGCAGCCTTTTGCTTTCGTAATATTTTCGTATTAGCTTGCCGGCTCGCAAGGCGGGTTGATCGATGCAAGGAAAGAAAATGCAGCAGCCTCCAAAACAGAAGATATTGGCCCGGTAATCATTCCATATAGTGCACCAGCCGCATCAGCAGCAATGATAACCTGGTTGCAACCGCTTGGACCCGGTTCGGCAACTTTATTTATTTTCAAGCCATTTGCGCTTTTTGCCGAAGCACTCCAATAATTGTAAGATGAATTATAAACAACAGCAAAAGCATCTGCGAACTTTCTGTCTTTTTCGCTAAAATTCGTTGTCGTCAACTTATTTACTGAAACTAATATCGTCTCCACATCTACGCCTGATTTTGTCTGCTTATGAATGTCTTCCAAAGCATTTACCAATTGTTGGCTAATGTCATTTCTATCTTTCAGTGTTTCAATGATCGAGCTTAGTTTATCTAATCCATCCATCTTGCCCCATGCATGGATGGTTGCCGCATTTTTAGTTGCATCCAGAGCTTTTAATGATTTTCTGATCTCACCCTCATTAAATATTTCAGGGTTTTCTTTTACAAGCGACACAATGAGTTTTTCTCTTACTTCATTAAATGTGGGCTGAACAGAGCCACCGGTCGAGTTGACCTTCAGGGTGGATTGTTGTTGCGCAAGAAGGTCAAGGGCTGTGTTATGCCACATTCCAATATCCGCTGTTTTTAATTTGCCAGCATCACTTGCTTGGGCAGATGGGTTGGTAGTGTTTTTTTGGCAAGAAGCCCAAACGATGGCTAGTGCCAATAGCATAGCCGCAGAAAAAAATACTTTTTTCATTTTTTTTGTTTTAAGGTTTAGTTAAAAAAATACAAATCAATACATTTTGATTTGCTTGGTTCAAATCTACCTTAATTCATGATTAAACAAAATTTAATTGAGAATTTAAAATTATTCAGAATATTCATTAGCCTATTTGGCCTTTGAAATATATTACTATCTTTTAACAAGCCATAAACCGATAAATTTAATAGTTTTCTTGTCATTTTGTAAAGTTTACTTATATTGCGCAATAATTAAAAAGATATGAACAATTTTACTTTATTTCCTCAGCAGTCTTATAAAGCCAAAATCGCTGGCTTGGCATTAACAGGCGCAGCATTGCTATTAATGATCCTGGAGAGCATTAGCCCTTTTACGATCATAAAACGCCTTTCAACTGCCCAACATTCGCAGCTTTGCTTTTTATTGATCCTGTTTGGCTTGTTTATAATCGCTTTCAGTAAAGAACGTATCGATGATGACCGGGTAAAAACCATTAGAGGCAAAGTTTTCCAGTTTGGGTTCGGGATTTTGGTTTCTTTGCTGATTGCGTTAAGTTTCGTAGGAACGGTAAATACTCACGTAATAATTAGCTTATCAAACGACCTGCCGCTAATTATCCTTATAAGCCTTTCGGTTTATTTGTTACTGTTCAATATTGGTTTGTATATGGATCCGTTGTGGATCAGGAGCAATGAAACGGTCGGAACGAATATTAAGCGTAATAAAATATTTTTCCTCGTTTATATCTGTGTGCTGTTAATGGTTGTGGGCTATTTGATATTCATCCGGTAGCAGTTATGAAGAACACTTTAAAAGTCCAAAGGGCGAAAGCAAATATTACGCAGGATGATCTGGCGAAAATACTGAACGTGTCACGGCAGACGATATATTCTATTGAAAAAAATGTTTATGTGCCTTCAACGGTTATCGCCTTGAAGCTTGCGGATTATTTCGATGTGAAGGTTGAAGACCTCTTTAGCCTGGAGGATTCGGATTAATTGCTAATAGCCTCAATTTTTGAAGAATTAGAGCGCAATAAAAATTATTTTTCAAAGCTGGGGTAAAACATATTTATTGCCCGCCTGTAATAATTAATAGCAACGGCAAGTTGTATTGAGGGAATTATATTTATCAAAAGCCCCCGGTTCGTTGAGCCGAGGGCTTTGTTATAATAGGTGTAGGGTCGGAACTTAGGTTTTATCTGCAGGCAGGCTTTTAAGCAGCTGTGTATGCCGTATCGTCCATAATTTTGAGTCCGTATATATAACATTTGTGTATGTTGCCGTAAAATAAAAATTGTATTAAACGTAATGCATTTTCAGATGCTTCTAAATACATCTTGCGCAGGTATAGTTTATAGTTTTGAGTGCATCCCGCTAAGCGATGAGCCGAATGAAAAATTATTTTTCTTCGTGCAGATCATTGGCGGTGATTCCATGTTGCTGGAAAAAGGCAGGCACCGGGGCATGTGGACCAAAGTTAAAGGCGGTAATATTTCCAAAGAGATGCAGGAAGCGATCTGCCTTACTATCGACAATACGAATGCTATTGAACTTTGGAAAAATATTATGCCGCTGAATGAATTCGACGTTAAGGGATAGATCGAATAAGAATTCCTGATCTCGCTTTTACGTTCATAAGGTTACCTTTCTTGGCATTATATTCGCATTAGGAATATAATTGCAAAATAGGCTATTTTATAATTCACCAAATTAAGGTAGTGACGAAGGACGCTGTATATTTATCAATTATCGACACAAAAACGAAAGTTGCAGAATTGCGAACGAAGATTTTACGTGCATTATTGCAGAGCCAAATCACTACTTGCGAAGTCGAAAACCTGTTGAATGAAATGCGCAACGGCTATCATGAATTAAGGAAGTTGTTATTTGCTTACGATAATAATAACCCATTACTGGAACAATATGACGAATTATTATACCGGCTGGATATGGAGTGTATATTGCTAAGCAGCGGTGTGGTTTATTCTGCCGATAAGTCAATATAGCCTATAAGTTTTCGATGGGAGGAAAAAAACAACGTACGTTATCGATAAATGCTTTCGTAGGGCAAAATATCCGGCCTCTAAGGAAAGATAAAAGGCTAAGCCTAAAAGCGGTCGCTGAAAAGCTCGACGTTAGCAGTGCCTCATTATCAAAGATCGAGAATGGTCTTACCGATATTAACTTTTCCCGCCTCGGACAGATCGCCGAGGCGTTTGAAGTGGATGTGCTAAGTTTGGTTTCTAATGAGGTCATACCTCCCCGCCCAGGCGAAGCACATATCGAAAGGGGTAGGCAACGCCTTGATGCACGGGATAGGGAAATATTAGAACTGCAAAGAAAAGCCATTTTCCTTCTGGAAGAAGTTCTTGCGCAGAAAGACAAACCTAACAGCACAAAAAATTAATGATAGCCTTTCCTGGCTACTGCGTTTCAGACAGCGATCTTTAGCACGGTGCCGTTCAAATTCTGAACGTTCAGCCTTTTTTCAGTAATATTACCTGAGCGGTCCATTTTTGCGGTGGCATAATATAATAGCCCGTTGACACGGTAATAAGCTTTCACGTGGTACTCTCCCCATTTTTTGACTTTCAGTACAAAGCATTCAGGCTGATAATAGTCGGCGATAGATAGCGATGCCCGGATAGCATCGGCAAGCGGCAGGCATTCAGTTTCATTGCAAAATTGGTTTTCAAAGTAAATTTTTTCGGCATTCATAAGCGTATTAGTAGTAGTTGATCAGATACGCGTAGTGCAACAATAATTATGCCCCGCAATCTTCATGGCACCCTATCGCATAGAAATATTCGGACGCGTTAGAAATATAACTGTTGAAGTGACCGAAATAAACCTCAAAGAAATCATCGTAGTCCATTATCTGTACTTTCTGTATCGAAGGGACTTGTGGTATTACTCCATGTAGTTCTACGATAGCAATTTCAATTGACCATAATTGGTTCCGCAGAATTATTTCTGTAGGAAACCTCTACACCTTAAATCAACATTCGTAATAATGGACAATGCCTGAACTCAAAGAAAATTCAACACTATCCGCTGCACTGCCATCACAAAATTAGCACCGCAGCAAGAACGTCAAGGCTATACAAGCGGGCCTGCGCTTTTCAGCGGAGTCCCGGCCTTGACATCCCTGCTGCTTACTGCTCCCGGTTGTTTACGCATTGCAATGGATAGCTGTGTGCAATAAACAAAGAACCTTGTTATGTTTGAATTATAGCCAAGTTTTTTTTTGTCGGCATCCCAGGGCATGGTCAGTAATTCTTGGCTACGATGGCCCGTCTTACGGGACACTAGGATTAATATTTCCCCTCCGGGAACAACCGGGGAGTAGTATCCTCCAAACCTTGCCACTTTCGCTCCATAAAAAAATGATTATGGCAGCAATAGACATACTCACACAGGAAGACCTTTTCCGTTTTAAGGAAGAACTCCTTACCGAACTCAAAGAATTGATGAAGCCGGCAGTAAATGCCGAGCAAAAACAATGGCTGAAAAGCGTGGAAGTGCGGCGCCTGCTTAATATTTCACCCGGCACATTGCAAAACCTCCGCATTAATGGAACACTGCGTTTCACTAAGGTCGGTTCGACGTTGTACTATAAGCTGGATGACATCAATGCTTTGCTGGAAGAAGGGTCTACATCATGAAAATACTTCAACCGTTGACTACCCGCCTGAGCAAAGATTCTACACTACTCACTTCACACATTGCCTTATTTTATGCCGTGCTTGCAAGCTGGCAACGGAATAGGCATGCCGCACCATTCCGGGTCAACCGCCGTGAACTGATGCGCATCTCCAAGATAAACTCGATCGCCACATACCACCGGTGTATCAGGGACCTGAGCGAAAAGCAATATATCATTTACCGCCCCAGCTATCATCCGAAATTAGGTAGCGAGGTTGATTGGCCAATGTAAAGCTGGCTCCAAACTCCGATTGCTTCAACGGCTTTTGGCAGGCTTGCCGCTGGCCGCCTGTGCGCCCAGCAAAGATGTATTTTCGTCCACGAAAACCACTTTGCTTGTTGCCACAAGGAATCGGGGGCGGCGGAACTTGCCCCCTTTGCCGGATATGGAATAGTTATATATCGTCAGGTTTATGCCCGAGCCGTTTTCTTGTATCGCTCGGGCTTTTGGCAGCCATGCCGATAATTCGTCAAGGTATTTGAAAACCACTTCCATATTTTTACCCTGGTTGTTCAATTCCTTTTTTATTTTCTCGATCTCTAACCGAAGCTCCGTGTTATCCAAAAGCATTTCGCGAACTCTTGTGAATATCCGCATGATCTGGATATTGACACTCACGGCACATTCACTTGTCAACACCCCGGAGAGCATGGCAACGCCTTGTTCCGTGAAAACATTGGGAAGTTTACGGGTGCCGCCCAACTTGATGTGCCATTTTGGTACATCAAGTTGTTGAGCTCTTCCCTTGTTAATTGAAACATAAAGTCGGGAGGGAACCGGCTAAGATTCCTGCTTACTGCGCGGTTTAACTGCCCGGTAGGAATCGTATAAGGCCGCCAGGTCTTTATCCAGCATCACCTTTTTATTCCTGATGTGGTAGATCTTATCTGTGATGGTATCATCTGAGGTGATCACTGTTTCGTTATTCATTCTGACTTTTGTTAAATGGTACTGAATTTTGCCTTCAACGCGCCCATATCCTCGCTCACTTTCAGGTCGAGTATTTTGGCATAGTGCTGTGTCGTTTTGATATTGGTATGCCCAAGCATTTTAGAAACGCTTTCAATGGAGACACCATTGGCAAGCGTTACGGTAGTTGCAAAAGTGTGGCGAGCAATATGGAAGGTCAGCTCTTTGTTTATGCCGCAGGCATCAGCTATTTCCTTTAGGTAACTATTCATTTTTTGATTGCTCAATACGGGAAGCAGCAAGCCCTCATTCACGCATTGCGGATGTTCTCTATAAATATCCATCAATTCAATAGCCTGCGGCAAGAGCGGGATGTTAGAAGCCGTATTTGTTTTTTTGCGGCTGGTAGCTATCCATTTACCGCCATCAACACCGGGCACGATCTCCGAACGTTTCAGCTTCTTGACATCCGCATAGGCCAACCCGGTATAGCAGCAGAACAGGAAGATATCCCTGACCTGTTCCGTGCGGCTACTTGCCAATTTTTTTGTTGCCATGGCTGCTAACTCTTCCGTATTCAGGAAGTCGCGTTTGACCTGCTTTACTTTCGGCTTGTATTTCACGAAAGGGTCTTTATCCAGCCAGCCATTGGCGATGCATATCAGGATTATTTTCTTGAAATTCTTAAGGTATTTTACCGTAGAGTTATTGTTACAGTTCCTTTCTGTACGCAAATAGAAATCGTAAGCCATGATGAACTCATGGTCGATGCCATCAATGCCGATATCAGCTACCTTATATTTCCATAGCAGGAAATCTTTGGTGTGTTTCAGGCTGGTTTCATAGCGGTCAAAGGTGCCTTTGGCGAACTCTTTTCCAATAAGCGCCTTTACTTCGTTATTGTGCTGTTCAAATATGGGGATGAGTGTTTTACCAACTGGTTTTTCCTCCTTGCCGAGCAATACATTTTTGAGATTGGCGGCCGTTAGTGGCAGTTTCTTTTCGATCATCTGCCTGTGCACTTCATAAACCTGGTGTTCCAATGTTTTGAGGTATTCGTTCACCGAACGGATTTGCTCTCCTGTGCCGGTTAGTTTCTGTGCAGATGCGTTCCATTTAGATGGAATGGCATTGCGTTTAGAGGAGACTTCGATGCGTTGCCCGTCGATAGTGACGCGTAAGTAGATCGGTGCGGTGCCATCGGCACTCATTTTGGAGCTCTTTGCATAAAAGAGCAGGGAAAAAGACTTGTTCATTGCAGTCTGCTTTAAGTGGATAAAATTAGTTACTTCCTACGCTATCGGTCAAGATGTTCAATTGCTGAACATGTTGGTTAATAGCGACTTATAAGCTTTCTAGTGACCTGTGGTGCCCTTGATGTAATAGGTCACCAATAGGTCACCAGAAGAATGCGATTTATTGAATAATTTGGAGGTGCCCTGAAACAAAAAAACGCCTTAAATGATGCATTTAAGGCGTTTTTGAATCGTTCGATATATAAATTGCGGAGAGGGAGGGATTTGTAACTTTACAATTTTTAGCCCTTATCGCGTTTGAATGTCGGATTTTGAAATAATAGTCTCGCTATAGACCCGCTCAAATCAAATTGAATAATCTCAATTGCTATCACACAAATATAAGCAGAAATTGACATACATACCCATGTATAATTAAAATGTTAGACGAAGGAGGAGTTTGTTTAGTAACCAACGAAGCCTTAGTTGTCAATAAAAACACTAGTTAATACCTGTTGCCGTCAATTTTTGCGATTCAATAACATAAATTCTTTTAAAACTTGTTCCAAGTACGCAATATTTCCGTCTTCGACACTTAGCTGAACACGCCCTATTAACGGCAAGCTGGGCGTAGAACCGAACATAGAATATTTACCTTTTTGATAGAATTGAATCCCCCCACCACTAATGGGGTTTATAACCATCAGCCCTAACAAAGTTGAATGACCTCCATTAACGTTGCCAATGCCATGAAGATATTTAAGTGTTAATTCTTCATAGTCATGGTTTTCGATGGTACCTATTTTCTTGTACTTCGCGTCTAATATGATATAAGATTTATTGTCATTTTCGATTAGCTCCAAAACAAAATCGGGGCGATATCTATAATCGCCTGTTTTAGATACATTTACAAGCGAATCGGGCAGTAATTCATAAAATAAATTAAGTCTTATCGTCTCATTCATTTTTACAAATGAGTAAATCGAATTTATATTAGGCTCAATATCAAACAATACATCTTCGTTGGACTTGAAATGATTTCTTGCACTGGTTGCATGATTGATAGGACTGAACTGCAGAGTATTTTTAATTACATCGATGATTTTAAAAAGACAATAAATCTCATACAATTTAGAAATATCGTTAGTCCCAGAAAACAATACATCTTGCGAGAAAAAAGCTTCCTTTTTGTTTCGGAATAAGTTTATTAGATGAAATATTTTTTGATAATGAGGTTTCGCGTCGAAACGAAAATTTGTTATTGTTACATTACTTAAGCTTTTTACAGGAATCTTAATTTGCAATAAATATTTTATTTTACTCAACTTTTGTTTGTAGTTGTTTATCAATTCGTTTAGCCTTGAGAAATAGCTTTTTTGTAATCTGACTTTAAAATCATCTTGATCGACCACTATCTTAATTTTTGTACGAATTATACTACCAAAGTCATTTAAAGTGGAATACAGTTCGTTTACAAAAGAATGTATGATTTGATTTTCGGGTGTGTTACTATCTTCATATAATGTTCTAACTAACACCTCTTTCGCTTTGTAGTTACGACTTAGAATGATAAACCGTTCTTCATCATAGGCAGTCGCTGACTCAAGTACTCCAGGATTATCCATTATCCACAAAAGTGATTGATCATCGAGCGTGTTTTCGTTATCCCAATTCGTAATTTTGGACGTTGGTTGAAGTTTATAAAAATAGTCCTCTAAATTAGGCATAAAACCATTTTCGAATTCGCTTATTATAAATTGTATTTTATTGAGAATCCATAGCACATTTTCGCGATTTTTGAGCAAATCGGTAGCTTCATTCTTGGTTAGAGATAGCGATTCCCAGTAGAAGAATTCTTTCTCCAATAAATACCCGAGCAAATAATTAATATCATCAATTTTAATTGATGATATTTTTATTGAGCCTATGCGCTCATATTTTTTAACGCCATTAATTTCTAGTTCAAGGTCAATTTCACATATGCCGTAATTGTTTATAAATAACTTTAAAAATGATTTTGAACCTAAAGAATCGGAAAATACATGGCTAAAAATCTCTCTTTCTCGGTTTCCGAAAAATCCGTCAGTTTGAATACTGTAATAAAAGTTATTATCAATTTTTCTTTCAAAAAGTAGCGGAAACCGATAATTCGACAGCCAAACAAATGTATTATCTTCAATAGGTCGCGAACACACAATTTGGAAATTTACATAATCATTATCAGTAATGTTTATAATAAGGTTACGATTAATTAAAAATGTTTCGATTGGACTTGTTTTGTAACTAGCCTTCGAAATGTATGTTTCAAATCGCTCCACGACTAACAGAAATAACTAAAATTTTTAAAATTATCTTCACCTGTTTTGATTATCCGTGTAAGATGATGATTGGTATTTGGCAGCCCCTGAGTTTTTTCAACTAAATTTTGAAGTCTACGATAATATCCTTCGCCTCTGCCATTTATCAATGGCCAAATATTTTGCATTACAGCGTAATCTAATGCTAAAAATTTATTGTCATCTTCTAATAATAACCCAGCTACTTTACAATAATTTTCAACCGCAAGATATTTTCTATGTCCGATTATAGTAGGATTTCCGTTGCCATTATCATCTTCTAAAACACTTATGATTGATTCAAATTTGTTCCTAATGTCATCTTTAAAATACTCTTTATTAGATTTTGGATTTATATAATTGTTCAACTGCTCAAGAGAAAAGATGTCATCAAAATTGTTAATAGTATCTGTCATTAACGAATTGTATCCATTCGAGTTGGCCAAACGAATTATTGGAGCGCGACTAATTAATCGATTAGATAATATTTCAGTCGTATGGTCATAATTAATTGTAGCCAAAAAGCGAACACCGGATCCAAAAGAAACTTTCAAAGAATCAGTCACGTTAATTTCCTTCTTGTAATCTCCGTCTGTCACAGATAAAAAATCTGACCAGTAGTGTTCCATCGCACTAAGGTTGGCCTCATCTAACAATACAAAGCTCGGCACCGAGTTACTCGCTTTGAAATCGTTTTCACAAGATTGTAGAAAATCAAGTAAGCCAGTTTTTGCCCTTTGATATTTTTTTGTAAGCGGGTTGAAGTATCCCAATATATCTCTTGACGAAGTCCATCCTTTTGCAACCGGTATTTTCAAAAACCGATTATTAGACTCACATCCCAAAATCTTGCTGGTTTTTTCAACCAAGCTAGTTTTACCGACACCAGGCAAGCCTGCGAATACTGTCAAAAAATTTTGATTTGTAGTAACCATCAAGTTGACTAAATCATTATAACTGATGTCTCTGTTTTCCTTGGAAAATCTATTTTGAATTTCTAGAAAGAACGCTTTGGAATTTTCAAAAGTCACCGTATTTAGACGATTAACTTTCTTGATTTTCTGTTTATCAACATCAGTATCTTGAAGGCTAGGATCGATGTTGTTTATTAAGTCCGTATAAATTTTTGCGTCCATAACTTTACGAGCAAAATCAGTATGGTTAAAAAACTCATCTTTAACTCCTTTCATTGCGACTTTAATTGCCTTCTCTTGATCTTTTAAGTCATTTATTTGTGTATTTAGATATTCTCTTAAGTATTCCTTTTTTTGAATCTCCTCTGTAACATCATTAAGTCTTTGACTCTCTTCGACGAATGCAATTACAGATTCTCTTTTATCAATATCTGTTATAATTGATTTGAGTTTGATTTTTTCGTCTTCGGGAATTCCTTCAAAAATTCGGTCATCTTGGGTATGTAGCTTTATTTTTAGGTCGTTTACTTGGAGTTCAAGTCCATCCAACTCTTCCTTTTTCTCAAGTAAATTTCTTTCGATAACATCAAGTTCGCTTTTTCTATATTCATTGAAAAAAGAAACTTCGTTATCTTCTAAAAATTGGTTTAAATATATCTGCCCGTTTTCTGTTGTCAGAAAAGAATTTAGATATCGAGGTATATCTATGTTGAACCATTTGTTTTGATTTTCAAAATGATTGAACAATAGGGACAATTTTTGACTAACAAGAGGATTATTAGTATCAGGTATATTAACGTCTTTTAATTTAGTTAAGATCTGTATCTCTTGGTCATTCAATTTTGTTTTCAAAAATTGCTTTCCCCAATTCAACAATGAATCTATAGTTCCAAAATAAATGATGTCATTAGGCGTAATAGTTACAAGTTCAGTTAAACTGTAAAGATAATCGCCCACTATCAAAGCATCCAGCTCCGACTCATTATATTTGAATATGCAATCTCGGTAATTTTGAAAAAAATCTTCTACAGATTCCTCGAAATCAACTCCATCTAAGTCAAAATCAGTGAGATTGAAAGGATAGAGCGTTCCATCCGAATATGAGAATGGACCATAGATTAATCCCCTGTTCCTTATGAAAATAGGTGAATACTGGTTATTGCTAAAATAACCATCATTAATAGTCCTTTTATCCAAGTCGAAATCAACATTTAGGATTCTGATAAACTCCATAAAAGAGAGCCTTCGAAATCCATCGGAGTTCGCTGAATAGTAACAACTCGACGGACTACCAGGTTCATATTTAGATAGTTCTGTTTTTTTAACTTCATCTAATTCGAAAAGCTCATCGTAAGATACACGTGTCTCTATATTAGAAAACCCTCCATAGATAAATATCTCCCCTGCATTTGGGAAATCGCTTTCTTCAGCTTTTAAAAATTTATTTCTTTCACTATTAAAATATAGTATTGGCTTGATGTACCCGAGAGTAGGGTTAGAAGTTCTTCGACTTAACTTTGCGATTACTTTCATTGACAAGGTGTATTATAAAATTGGAACGGTTGATTAAAATACTAAAATACTTTATTAATCTTTTGTAAGCTTGATTAGTTAATAAATATTTAACTAGCTTTTGTAAGTCTAATGTTAAGACGCTATAGATTTACTACGTTATTCGGAATTGATGCCATTTTAATAATTTGCATTCCGACTTGAATAAATTCGGAGTAGATTCCGATTCTCTTAACTCATTTTTGTACAAATATCCCACCTCGTACTTGAGGTTTGATACTTATTGATATAAGGGTAGCAGCTTTGGATAAACAAACGCAGGCACTGACGGCCAACTGTTAGTAGGTCGGGGCATTAGTGTTAGAGGACTTATATGAAATTTTAGCCATAGTGGTTTCATGGTGACACAGGTGCGTTACTCCAATGGCATCAGAAAAATCAATCATCGGGGATCTCTAAAAAAAACGTTCAGTCCCGAGAGAATTAACGCGATAAAGCATTTTTTTAAGACGGCCAAGGGATTCAAGAGTCATGCCCCCGATAAGATTGGGTTATGTTTTGCGGAAAACCTAGGACAATATTTGGGCAGTTTTGACCAGTTCTTCATGACCTTCCTCCGCAATCATGTTGATTGCGTTATGTATTCTTTTGACGGTATACGGGTTTCATATCCGTATTTGCATTCTTCGCAAAGCCAATATCTATGGCGGTGCATAAAAATTTCTTGGTGCCTTTTTCCTGTCAGCATCCTAAGATAATAAGGCTTATTAATTGCTTATAGCGTGCCGGATCACTAAATTGCAGTCGTTACCTTATTGCACTGGTTATGTCGAACCGCCACAAATTACTTCTTGATATCCGCGACTACTTGACCCGTTTTACGGTGGAGGTCAAGATAGCTACCGCCGCTGGAGAATACGACCTGAATAAACATGCCGAGACTATAATGATACCGGTGTTGAATATTATTTATAATGCGGACTTTAAGAATGCCAATGCGACAGAACGCAAAAATTTTGCCTCACTTGACCTGATCGATGACCATTCCCGTTTCGGGGTACAGGTCACGGCCAGTAATACGCTGGAAAAGGTTAAACACACTTTGGGTAAATTTATAGAACGCGGATTAGATAAACGTGTCAACCGGGTAATGATGCTCATTCTGACAGAAAAGCAACGAAATTACAGTATTGAGGCAATCTCGAAGGTGACGCGTAAAAAGGTGCGTTTCAATGTTGACAGGGACATTGTCAGCTTAACAGACCTGTATCCTTTGATAAGTTGCCTTGTAGATATCAATAAAGTGATGCGTATACGGGAATTGCTGGAAATGGAGTTTTCGGATATTTTTCTTGGTGATAACTTTCATTACAAGGATTATGAAAACTTCCGTGCGCAATACCAGGAGAAATGCCTGATCAATTTTTCGCGTCTCAATTTCTTTGGTTTGTCCGTTAGCAAACGGCCTCGGGAGGTGGAACTATATGGCATTTTCGTAACTCCCGCCATTGCATTTCGAACATCTCTAACTTATTGGCGGTAAGATGTTTATGAGCATCGCCACATTGACTTGAAGACCACCGAAAAAGAATTTAAGACGTTCCTGAAACAATATGATGCCATTAAGGCAAATGTTAGTATAAAGATGAAACGCTGGACAGCAATCGATGATGATGCATTCAGTAAATTATTTAACTATGGGAGGCATAACGTGTTACTGGGAAACCCGGGAGCCGGAAAGTCATCTATCGTAAAATATGCCATCTGTAAGATCTTGGAACAGGATGAATCGGTCTTTGAAGAAAGTGATATTTATCGTTTTCTACCTTTTCGCATCGAGCTTCATCGCTATAACGAGGAAAGGTTAAAGAATCAGCTTGGTTTGGCAGAATACCTTGTGCGGGTGCTAGCCAGTGAATACCAGACGCATCTGACTTTGGAAAGGATGATCAAAATACTGACCTATTTTCCCTGCCTTGTTTGTTTTGATGGACTGGATGAAATATTCGATGTACAGGAAAGGATCGCGGTTCGAAACGCTATTGAACAGTTCGCCGGGACTTACCCGGATGTCCGCCTGATCGTGACTAGCCGCTATGAATCTTATGAAGAGGTATCGTTTAGCGATTTTAATGAACTGGAGGTCCGTGATTTTAATGATGTGCGCGTTAAAGCATATCTGGAAAAATGGTACCGTTTGGAGGAATCAGATAAAACGGTCAGGAAAGCAGAGATTGCGGGTTGTTTGCAAAAGCTGGAACAGGTAGACCCGGAACTTAAATATAATCCGCTTTTGCTGTCGCTGATCATTATTCTGTATCGGAACGAACTAGAGCTTCCTGCCAATAAATTACTTATCTATAAAGGTTGCACGGATACCCTAGTAGAGCATCGGGATGAGAAGGAAAAGAAACTACAGTTCAACTTGAAGATCACGAATAAATTGGCGGTTTTCGCGGCCATAGCTTTTTGGCAATACCTGCAAGCGGGTGTCAAATTGAATAACCATGTGGTCGGAAATCACATTCGCAATTACTTACTGTCTAACGGTGACTTTGATGATCATGACGAAGCAGGCAAAGCAGCCACCGAGTTCCTGGAGTATGCCAAACTGCGTTCGATCTATTTTGAGAACAAGTTTACCCATAAGACCTTTCTGGAATATTTTACGGCCAATTATATTTTCAGCCAATTCTATATGACCCATGATCGGGACAAGTTCTACGATATTCTAACCAAGAACATGGGCCTTTCTTCATGGTCAGTCGTTCTAGAACTGCTGATTTTGCAAGTCGACAGCCAACTGACCAATAAGAACTTTTTTACTCAACTGGTCGATTATCAACTGTCAGAAAATCCGAATGAAGCTTTGCTCTTTTTCTTACCCGTGCTTAAATACCTGTCTAACCTCAATGATAAGACCGCGGCAAGGGTGATCAGGCTGTCTATTTTGGCGATGTTCTTGAAGCAATTCCCTGTAAAGGAAGGGTGGGTTGACCATCCTCAGCAATTATTCAATCTTTTGACGAGCTTATACCGAACGGAACGTTTCAGGACGATCATTCAAAAGGTATGTGAAGAAATGTTTGGCGCGGGCACGTTGAACGCTGAGCAAATTGGGGCGTTTGCTTATGAAACAGGTGCAATACTCGGAGATTGGAGTTTGGTTGACAAATTTCACGAATGGCACCCGGTGCAAGCAACCGCTTTGCAGGCGACGGTCCGGAATTTACATGGGGTCACTTTAGTTGACCGCTATATGGAGGTTTTAGAAGATATGATTCGGGTATACGGCATAGAAGTAGTCATTCCGATTATGCGGTCGACATTCGGACAGCCGGTTTTTGTTGGTCAACCGAAATTCAACTGGATAGCGACGATTGCTACTATGCTGAGTCCGGAAGAAGTCAAGCAAACCTATAAGAAGTTCAAAGATATGGGAATCACCCAAAGCCTCCTTCGCAAGGCTTGCTCTGAGCCTTTTCAGGATGAACATCAGGTCGCACCCTTTATGCATTTACTTCGTGGTTTGCCGAAGTCAGGTTACCGGGACTTCCTTGACGGCTTGCTTAAACCCTATCAAAAAACCGGTAAGAATCTTTTAGAGAATTAGGATTTTCCCACTGTTTTGGTCAAATTAAAGGTTTAGGATAGAGAATCAGAAGCCTTGACCATCTAATTATGCAAATCAGTAATCAATTATTCCGGGACGCTTTGACCACCCCGATTGATTGGAAATGCCCGTTCAATATTATTTTACGCAAACCTATTCTCTACAAAGCAGGGAAAAAAGTGGTCAATGGTCGCATATTTACCACCCAGCATTGATGTATATAATCGCTTTAAGTCTTAAAAATTTCAAGTCGCTTGCCTATTGCAGCAGTATGGCTTTTGCTTTTCAATGTTGTGTTTGAAAGGTTTTTATAATGCCGCAAAATAATATTAACCTACTGGACATGCCCCATAAAACTTGACTGGTTTATCCTTAATTTTACCCGATAGAAATAGTATTTAATGGATATTAAAAGAGAAGCGTCGGACAAAATTAAAGGAATAACTCTTCAAAAACTCCGAGCATTAAAATTGGCGTTCGATACCCTGAGCTTGAATGCCAGTGCCCAAATTCATATCGCTATTGAATATGCCGGGGACATTTACATTTACAGCGACACCCGGAAACTCATTGAAGAAAACAAGAATTATAAATCCAAAAACTTCTCCTTTACCAGTGTTCAAATCCTGAATACCCTTGTTTACTTTATTGACTATTGGCTGAAAAATACCGTCGCCCAAAGCAAAAATGTTTATTTCAATTTTTACAGCACAAATGCTATCGCCAAAGAAAATCAAACCGAAAAGATCAAAGCCCTCGGAATAACATTACCTGAGGAACCTATTTTATCGCTTTTAATCGGTAGTGATGATTTTGATGACAATTTAATCAGCGCCTGCCGTGCGCTAATTCTTGACGAATATGAAAGTCAGTATAAAGGAAAATTTAATCATTACTCCGAACTGGCAGCTTGGGACAAAGATCAATGGCAAGCATTTTTTAAGCAAATCCTCTGGAATTTCGGTATGCCGGACCATCTGATTGTAAAAGAAGAACTCACCAAGGCAATCCAGGAATACGGTCGTCAACATCAGATTGTTATTGACGGCAAAGAAGAATTTATACGGGCCTGGCTCAGAGAGCGCCTCGAAGATGACCAGTATGAGCAAGACCAAACACTGCGGTTTCTGACAAATACCGAGATTCAAAACATCTTTTATAAAATTAAAAATGATCAGATTCCACCCAGTCTGTATGCTTTTGTTGATGAAGATTATACCGACCTAAAAACCAAAACGGCGGATTTTACCCAGGATTTCCTGTATACAAAATACAACGCGCTTTCGCCAGGGAATAAGATACCTTTTTATTTAAGCCGGCTTGTCAAAAGACATGCTAACGAGATAAGGATCAACCCCCAACACCTTTCTGTTTCCAATCTAAAACAAGTTGTACCTGTCGACATCATCACTGGGGAAATCGGCTCTTTGATCATACCGTCAAAGCCCAATTTTTTATTTGGTGAAATCGGTAGCGGGAAGAGCTCCCTGATCAGCCAGTTCGTTATTCATCAAATTCAAGATAAAGAACGAGTTTGCATTTTCATACCTGTCAGCTATTTGAAAGGACGGATCACCTTAGACTTTAATCCGTTTTTATTGGAGATTGAACGTTATGTAAACAACAATATTTTGCCCAGCATCAAAAACTTTAATATCCAAGTATTGCTACGCAGCCAGCAGCAAGCCACGCTTGTTATCGACGGATTAGACGAATTGGGACTTAAAGACGCTAAACAGTTGATTGGTCATTTACACATGATCAGCAGCAATTATAAACATATTACCGTTATTGCAACAGGACGCCCGCTTGAACTGCAACATGCTCTCAACTTCAACGACTGGAACTGCTTGACAACCTTGGATTTGACGGAAAGCGAGATTTGCCAGCTTTTGAAAAATGAAGCGCTGCGGAATGGCATTCCTAATGAAGTAGATGCGGAAGCCGATACCCAGCGCAGGCTACATTTCCTTAACTCACGTAAACAGCTATTAAGTATCGCCAAAACACCTTTGATCGTCTGTCTTATCCGAGAGTATCTCACCGAGTCACTTGAAGACGAAAGCATGGGTTCACTCATGTATAAGATACTTTGCAAACGGTTGGACTGGGACATTACAGATACAAAAATCAGCTACCAGCATTTTTTTGAAGCATTTCCCAATACCTTTCAGCGCGAAAAAATCATCGGTATTATCGCTTCAGCAATTGCGGATACGGAGAAGCAAATCATCCATGATGCGCGGTTATTTGAATTGATAGATGAGCAGGTGGGTTCAATTGCAAATAAAAACGTCGTCGTTTCTGAGGCCATCTTATTTTATAAAAATGTCTTTTTACAAGAGTCGGACGGTACGTTATCATTTACTTCCCAGCCGCTTTTTGAAGTTGCTTATGGCGTTTTTTTAGCTGGGCAAATGCGACAGCCAGGATTCCATATTGAAGTGTTGAGCAATAACTGGCGACCCATTTCTTTTGCAGCTGCCATTTGCCGGCTTAAAGGTTTATCGTCGCAGATCGTGTCCTTTTTAAGAACGATCATAGGTACGCTTTTGGCATATGCAGATAATATCCCCATTGCCGCTTCAATTATTTCTGAGTCTAAAAATAATCAGTTAGCTCAGCATTTTTTTCAATTGGTCGTTAAGCTTGACTTCAGGCCTTTAACACTTTGGCAGGAAGAAGGAAACTTTAATACTCCGGATTCCTATTCGCCATATGTGCTGGCCGATACCATCAATTTAGCCGGGGAGATGGGGTTTAATTGGTTTTTTGAAGAATATTTGAATCCTAGACAGCCGGCACATCATGGCGATGAAACCTTAATTGCACATATTCTGAAAAATTACTTCACCATACGCGCATTTCAGTTGACCGAGCACGAACGTAAAGTAATCAATGTCATTATTCCATATCACATTTCCGCTGCGACTGGTTGGTGTGGCGAGATTTTCTCTATTCTCGTACTGGTAGTGCCCGAAGCATTCAATAAATCACAAAGATATCGTCTGATTGCCGACTGTGTCAATGACCGGCTACTTTACGATTTTAGCTTAACCATCTTAGAAAAAGGTATTGCGAACGGGGACCTCCCTCTGATTCTAGAAGGTTTGGAGATCGAATGTACACGTGACCATAATAATAAAAGCACCGCAGTACGCCTATGGTTAGAATATAGTCAAGGAGAATTAAACAATGCTATTCTTAATGCAGCCATCAGCATAGCTGCCAGTGGGGATGAACGTTTATTCCATACTCTTGAGAAGCGGGTTGGGAGAAAGGGACTTAAGGCTTATCTAACTTTTGTAGCCTTAAACCTGCTGAAAAACGCAGATGATGCAGCGATAATATTGTTTGAAAAATATGAGGTTACGGATTTATTCATTATAGCCCGCGCGTTAGTTTCTCAGTCAGAATGGCGGCACTATGATAGCCCGCTACGCCGTAAGATTCTAGACCAACTTCTGATGGTTGACCCTTTTAAATCTTTATCGTATTTTTTGAAGTTTACGCCATATAAGAAGAATAAAGACCATGTTCCTGAACTCTATCTTTATTATTTTTTAAAGTTACTGCCCGAAGTGGTCGAAACACACGAATCTGCTTTTTTGCATGTCGTGCGGCACTTACCTGAGTATAGCTTGCTGGTAAGATACCCGGAAATACGTGAAGCTTTCAGAAATTTATTGGAAAGCCATCCCCAATACCGGGAATCGCTGCAACGCGCCAAAGAAAACCTTGACTTCAGGCTTCGATTTAATGCTGGCAGTATATTGTTAGCTTGTTTTCCTGAGCATAGCTATGAAGAGTTGGAAAGCACCATTATCGCCGCCGATAAACGCCTTTCGGATTCCCAACAATGGATTCGCTTTTGTATGAAATTGAACTACAGTCCTGAAATTTTAGCCAAGATTGACCGTTCGCTAAGTACACTACCTCAAACCGCGAGGTATTACGCCTTATTTATACTTTACCACCAAAATTATCCTTTAACCCCGAGTCACCAGCAAGAATTGGTTGATGGTCTACTGGGGACGGGTGACTACTTCGATTATGATTCCAGTTTTATAGGTAGTGACGGGCTTAAATCGGTTGGTCAGGATCCCAATTTCTTGCCATTGTTGTTGAAGGCTTTTCACGGCGACAATGCTCATCGTCGGAAAGCAGCCTCCAGTCAACTCTATTATTTTCATCTAAACCGCATTTCAGTTCAGGAAAAAGCAGCCGTATATCTAATTGAATGTCAGGAAAATCCTCGGGTGTTATTCCGGGTCGATGATTTTGAAAAAGCGCCATTTAACGAAACTGGTTTTATAGATGCTTGCACAACGCTCGCAGAAACTATGAAAAGCAATAGTGGCCAACTCCCACTTCTATACAGCGCTTATCAGTTAATACAGAACCCGACAGAACAATTGGCGCTAAACATGTTGAACAGCCTGGTCTTTGATGGTAGGTCCATGGGCACCCATGAATTAGACTTCGCCTACCGTTGGTTAAAATCGATCTGTAAAAAAAAACCTCAAATTGCCGAACCTGTTGGTAACGCAGCCAGGGAACTGACCAGCTACCCGGCTGTCAGAGAACGTCTCGATTATAACACAAGGATTTATCAACTCACCATTATCGCCAGTGAGTTCAGTAGTGTGCCGAATGATGAGCTGGTCAATCTTTTGCAAACTTATGGTAGCCAAGACGATGTGATTTGTTCACTATTGTTTCGAATTGGCGATCCTACTTTATCATTTGTTGGAAGCCGTTCACATCCGGATTACTTAAACTTCTTTGCGACCAATAAAACCCAATCGCTCAAACGGTACGAACAGTCAGATATTAATAAATTGTTGGTTGACAGCGACGATATTCCCAGTGCTCTAATGGATGGCATCTTATCTGTTTTGCTATACCAGATCGACTATGAAAGCGCAGGAAAAGATGTATCGGCCAAACCAAAAACCGCTGTACTTTTTGACTCCATTATCGATTTTTGCCGTAACGACGCAATTGCTTTTGAAACCCTGCTCATTGCCGGAAATAAAATTGGCTGGCCGTTCTATCGGCAACCTGCCAATGCGCATTTGAGAGCCACCGTATATTTGATCAAGGAGATCATGCTGGAAAACAAAGGCACAAACGCACCTTATGTAGATGCATTAATAACTACTATCAAGGATCAAAAGGAGGATCGCCTTAACGATATTGATGAATATTTCCAGGAACTCTTTAATCTGGAAGTAAGTTTTCCGGTTGAACTTCTGGAGATATTGTTTAAAGTAATCATTGACCGGCCTTATACATTAAACGGAAATCTTTTACATAGTCTGTTGACCTACATCTCAAATTATATCAGTGAACATGATTTTACTCATTTGAGTAGCTTGGCAGAAGGATGTATAAAAACATTGTTAAACCAATATGAAAAAGATGGGCATCATGAAGAACATGCCACCATGCTGTGGATGTTTGGACTGATTAGTTTTCACACAGATAAAGAGGTACGAAATTACTCGCGGTCAGCTTATTTAATAGGTATTGAAAGCATTTTTATTTTTAACAGTGGAAACAAATTCCTAAACGGCCAAAACCAGCAAATGAAATTTAATGGGCGAGATCTGTTAATTCATAGTTTGCCTATTTATGAGAAAATTGATCCAAAAATTATTCATGAGACGATGGAATTCGGTATTGTCAACGGTACGCCCGAGATTAAATCCGTCTGCAAAATATTACGCGCTTTTTCAGCAACGAATAATAAATAAAAGATAAGCATTGGATCGCTCTCACGGGGCGGTATTTTACAGATATCGCTTTCTTTTCCTAGCTCTTTAAATGTATCGCACTGGCTTTAAGTGGCTTTATTGCGGATTTGTCTCGAGCACAAAAATATGATAGCGTAAGAATCTTCATTTAAGGGAATTGTGTTTTTCTTTTCGCGTCTTTAAAAAAGACAGACTTTTATTGACCCTTACCGCATTCGAAATTGCTGAAGTTTTAAGTAGATGGGCACTTTGTAATATCTTCGGTACAAGTCTCGTTTTCAAGTTCTCCAACTGCGTTGATGACGTTTTTACTTTTCAGTTCGCACACGAACAATGTATTTTAAATCCACTTGATAGTCCAAAATCTTGACAGCTACAAGTTGATGAAGGTTTCGACGTTGAATCGAGCAGTAGGTTTCAGCTGTTGACAATAGAAACATAACAACCGACAATATATAAAAATTGAAATCCGACTCGGATTACCTCGGATTAATTCTCCATTGCTATCACTCAATTTTGTCTCAGAGCATCGCAAACCAAATGCAGGCATCTTAAAGCTTCGCTCATTTGAACCGCTTAAGCTCGAAAACATTACAAATTAAAAACTATGGCAACAGAGATCATCACCCGGGAAGACCTGGAAGCGTTCGGCGAAAAGCTGGTCGCGCAATTCAAAGCAATAGTCAGCGGAGGTTCGCCGGAAGGTGAACGGCCTAAATGGCTAAAGAGTTACCAGGTCAAAAACCTCCTCAAAATTTCCGCTAACACCCTTCAAACGCTCCGGGACAATGGCACAATTCCCTTCACCAAGATCGGTGGTATCCTTTATTACAGCATGGAGGATATTCAAAAGGTTCTAAGGGGAGAGGTAAAGTCCAAACGCATTAGGGCGGCAAGATAAAACCGTCTTGATGATTTGGAGCAAGCCATGTTTTCGCTACGCTTAAACGGCTTGCTCCCTGACGGGAGAAGGTGCGATCAGTTCACTACGTTACACGATCAATTATGGGAAGGCCAGCAATAAGTGAGGACGACAAGAGAGTTGTTCAGGTAAATATCCGGTTAACCGTTTCTGAGAACGAACGGGTATTTCATCAGGCAGAAGCTTCGGCAATGACACCGGCTAACTGGATACGGCAAAAGATATTTACCGGGAAGTTCCCGCAAGTAAAAGTATCGCCCATTACGGCGGCAATGTACCGGGAGCTGCATAAGATCGGCGTGAACCTTAACCAGATCGCCAAACTAATGAATTCCGGCAAGCAGCCGAACTTCATCGGCGTTATCGCCGAACTGGGTAAACAGCAGCGGGATATCTTAAAGCATCTCCTCCATGACGGCAGATCAGGTAAAAGGTAAGGGCTTTAGAGGAGCCCTGATGTATAACCTCGAGAAAGTAAGCAAGGGCAAAGCCGAGGTACTGGTTATGTCCTTCGCTGAATTGAAGGAACGCTCAATTATGGAAGAAGTAAAGATGGTCAGGATGCAGCGGCCGAACTTACAGAAGTACTTTTACCATACTTCCCTCAACTTCCCGCCGCAGGAAGACCTGGGCAATGAACAAATGAACATTATTGCAAATGAATATTTGAACAAAATGGGCTTTGGCCAGCACCAGTACTTAATATTCAGGCATTATGATGCGGACCATCCGCACCTGCATTTACTGGTTAACCGTATCGGCTACGATGGGACGGTCGTATCCGACAGCCAGGATTACAAGCGGAGTGAAAAGGTACTCAGGGAGCTCGAAAAGCAATACGGCCTGGCCGAGGTCATATCCAGCCGCCAGGCCCACGAACGGGCGATGACCAAGAACGAGTTGGAGATGATGAAACGCACTGATGAGCCTTCTGCTAAGATGAAACTGCAGGTCATCATTAAGGATGTGCTGTCGCAAAAGCCTGATGCGGAACGTTTCATAGCGCAATTAGAAGCCCAGGGCATCAATGTCTTATTTAACCAGGCTACCACCGGATTTGTGAGCGGAATATCCTATGGTTATGAGGATATGCAGTTCAAAGGTGCGCACTTAGGTAATGCCTATAAATGGCAGGCCGTCAAAAATGCTATCAGTTATGAACAAGAAAGAGATCGCGCAGCGCTATACGAGGCAAATGTTAGGACAAGAGCCCGGCAAGCCGCAAGAGCCGGCGTTGCAGCCGGAAGAAAACCAGCAACCGGAACTGACGCAGATACAGCAATTATTGCAGGAAATAGAAAAGCTGTACCGCAAGGCACAGGAAAACTACAGGCTAACCTCGGAAAAGCAGATAGCAGATACGAAAAGGCAGCTGGAACTACTGAGCGGCACAGCCAGCAGTTTGGCCTTTCAGATACAAATGATCGTCAGCAGCGCGGAACAGCTCAGCAAGGTAAACAACAGGATAGGCAGCAGGTGGCTCATCAGGCTTTACCTGATCGCGGCCTTATCGGGAGCCTGCTCGGCCCTGATCACCCTGCTGATGATATGGCTTCTATACCGATGACGCAACGTAAACGACGAAAGAAGAAGCGAGGCCTGTCCCGCTAAGAGCAGCTATAGAAATATAGCAATGTAAAAGGCTGCAATTATAGAAATACATAAATGCAGAATTATAGAAATGAATAATTGAAGAATTGTAGAAATACAGTAATGAGCAAATATAGAAAAGCAGAAATGTAGCAATGAACAAATGAAGTAAACAAATAGGTATCCACTTTAAAATTGAAAGCGATGAAAAGGAAATGTTTAAAGAGAACGATAATGGCCGCGATGCTCCTGATCGCAGCACCTGTATTGTCCCACGCGAATGGCCTGGCAGATAATATCGGCGGGTTACAGGGGACGCTTGATAATGTATATAATGAAATGCTGCCCATGTGCAGCGGGCTGATCGGTACAGCGAGAGCCATCGCCGGATTTGGCGCATTATGGTATATCGCCGCCCGCGTCTACCGCCACCTGGCCAATGCCGAGCCGATAGACTTTTACCCTTTACTGCGCCCGTTCGCACTTGGGATGGCGATACTGTTATTTCCTGTGGCCATCAGTGTAATAAATGGCATAATGAAACCCACCGTGACCGCTACCGGCAGCATGGTCAAGAGTTCTGATGAAGCTATCGCAAGGTTATTAAAAGCCAAGGAGGAAGCATTAAAGCAAACCAAAGAATGGCAGGCCTATGTTGGGAACAGCGGCAATGGCGATGAAGATAAGTGGTACAAATACACGCATCCTGATGATGAGGACGGCAAACCAGAGAAAGGCATTTTCTCAGGGATGGCCAACAGCATGAAATTCTGGATGGATAAGCAGGCCTATGCGTTCAAGAATAACATCAAGCAATGGATGTCGAATGTGCTGGAGGTGGTATTTCAGGCCGCTGCACTCTGCATTAACACGATCCGTTCGTTCATTCTGATCGTTCTGGCCATACTTGGCCCGCTGGTGCTTGGGTTAAGCGTGTTCGACGGATTACAAAGTACGCTGACGCAATGGCTGGCCCGCTATATCAATACCTATCTATGGCTGCCAGTTGCCAATATATTCGGTGCGATCATCGGAAAAGTTCAGGAACACATGATATCACTGGATATTACACAGGTGCACGAGACCGGCAGTACATTTTTCAGTTCGGCAGATACGGCTTATATCATATTCCTCATTATCGGTATCGCTGGTTATTTCTGTGTGCCATCGGTAGCGGGTTATATCGTGCATGCCGCGGGAGGAAGCAGTTTGGTACAGAGGGTCAATACACTCGTTATACAAAGCAGCACGAGTGCCGCCAATACTACGATCAGCGCAGGCACGGCTATTTATCAAAAAGTGAGTGATCTGCTTCAGCCCAGGCCACAGGCGGAACCGCCTCAGAGCGACCAATACATGCGGGACAAATTATCAGGAAAATAATCGTTATAAATTCCAATGGCCAAGCCAGCGAAAGGTATCGCTGGCTTTTTTAGCTTTCTGCTTCAGTGTAAGCGGCCGCTTATGCTGAAGCAGAAACCCGGCCAACTCCGTTGCCGGTAATTGGATTATGCAGGTGGGATGCAGGGCGGTCATTCGGAAAAGAGTCAGACACGAATTTTATGATCTGGGTATCACTGTAGCCATGGCTGGACATGTCGGACATTACCGACCATATACCGATCTCCCTCTTAATATCACTTCTAATTCATCAACGAACTTAGACAGTTCCTTTTTAGGCACGTAATGCCATTTATCTAAAAGGTTACTGAACAGCTCCGTTTCTATCCTGCGATATGTTTTTAAACTGCGCAGGTCACGTATCAATTACATGGTTATCCACTCAATATTGCTGCGGATGCTTTTGTTAAAACTCCTTCCGATAAGTTTTTTTAGAGCACTGCTTAAAATGATCGCCTCGCAGATTTGCAAGGTGTATAATCGTTTAGCAGCTTCATTCATTATCGGGTGGGTGTATTGGTTACTTTTTAAGTAAGTCGTTCTTCTCTTTCTCCGCTTGTAGGAGGCGTTCGTAAAGTTCTATAACTTTATCGATAGGGTTGAATGTGCAATTGAAATTATTAAAAGCACCGGTGCTGTTATCGTTGAAGGTGTTAAAATAATTTAAAACGGCTTCTTCACTGAAGCTTTTTATAGAGTCCGCAGTTACACCAAGCACTTTCGCGATTTTCTCTAAAGATGCATCGTCGACATCAGGACTTTGCTCAATTTTAGATATCGCTTGCTGGCTTATCCCTAACTCCGCGGCTAAGGCTTCCTGCTTTATCCCGCGTAGTTCCCTTATCTTCCCGATCTTTCTTCCTATATGTAGTGTAGCTTCTGACATGGTGCAAATGTATTAAGATTAGTAAATGTACGAAACAACGCGAATAATGTAAAGTACAACCCGATTTGGTTCGGCACGGCATCTTAGCGCTATTCTTTTGTGTTTCCTGTCAATGCGGGCAGGTGTAAACATGAGCGTAATGGAAACGGTAAAATTTGATGCAAAAACATTTCAGCCTAAGCACTTGGTAGCCGAGGAAATTGCTGACCCGATACTGGTCATTCGTGATTTCTTTTCACAGGACTGGTTGCAGGGACATTTGGAAAGTTTGGCGAGGTGGCGCAAATATGTGATTGGCGAAGGTTATTATCAAGACAAGGCGGATGGCCCTGCCGGGCTGCTTTTTATATATAAATTGAATGTGAGGCTGGTCGAGGCAATGTACATGTTAAGCCGGTCCGAACGAGCGATAAAAGCCGCTGGTTCTATACGGATCAATTTTGACAGGCAGTTACAACAGGAACGAGAGGATTGGCTGCATTATCCCACATACTTGTCACAAGAGGAATGCATTGATCCGTACCGCGCGATCCGTAACTTCTTTGATGCCTACACCGTAAACCAATATTCCCGTTTTTTAAATGAGTGGTTGGAAACAGGCTTGTCTGCCGAGCCTATCGGCGAAGAAATGGAGGTGAGCGAGGTCATCTACTTTTATGAACAAATGCAAAAGCTTTACGAGGCAGTTTGGGTCATTCGTCAACGGGAGACCGGGCAACCGGTTTTGAAAATTAAGGAAGGCCCAGAGGCCGAAGTAACGGCGTTCATAAAGAAAGGGCCGAAACAGCTTCCGCTTTTTAGGGCCAATTGCCGTTTTAATGAAAGGATAATGGACACAGAAAGGGTGGGGGCAACTACCTTGACAGATGTTATACTTAAAAGTGTAAGCGCAACATTGATGGTCATTCATTTGGGGACTTACCCAGACCCTGATACATTTTATTTGTTGATCGTGACCGACGAGAAAGACAAAACGCCTGAGCACGAAATCGTCAATAAGATAGAGAACCTTTGTAAGCCGCTCATCAATGTCTGCGCGATAGTCCATAAATCCGATGGATTTATCAAAGGGCTGGAAGATGGGAACAGGTTGTTTTTTAATGCCATTGAAAAGCACAAGATACTTTACCGCAATGAAAATTTTCAACTTCCCTTGTTAAATGAACCAGATAGCGACAGAACTATTAGGCATGTCAAGGCAAGCTGGGAGCGTTGGGGCGTTCAAGGTAAAATTTTCTTAGACACAGCACAGGGCTGTTATCACGATGGCCATTATAACCTTGCGGCCTTTCTGCTGCATCAATCGGTAGAAAGTACATTAATTGCAATCGTAAGGATAAATTTAGGTTACCGGTTGACAATTCACAACCTGGCAAGGATGCTGAGGTTGACCTTGATCTTTACTGATGATCTGATCAATGTTTTTGACCTGAGATCAGTTCACGGCGCACAGCTTTTTGAGTTGTTACAAAATGCCTATTCCGCTGCCCGCTATAAAGAAGATTACAAATTGGATGAGGTGAGCTTAAAACTGCTAACCGAAAAGATCGGTAGCTTATACAATGTAGCCGAGCATATTTACCGCGGAACTTTGCAAACTATAGAAGACTGACGAAACAAAAGCCTGTCAGTTCTGACAAGCTTTTGTTATCCATAAATAACTGATGTTCGCTCTCGCTCACAACAGTCACCGACTCTCCAAAGCAAGGGACCATTCCACCGCCTAAACAAAATTAGCACCGCAGGAAAACTGTCAAGGGTATATGAACGCACCATTTCATAAGGTCGTAAAATCCGCGCCCTTGACAGTTTTCCTGCTTGCTGCTTCCGGTTGTTTAAGCGATGCAATGGATTATTATATTTCTTTATTGGTACGAACTATCTGTTTTTTTAATAATGTTCAGTTATCCATTATTGATGGCAGAAATACTTAATCCTATTATTGTATCGTACTCAAACTTAAAAACACGTTAGCATTCTAAGCATACAAGGCTTGATTTGAGGACATTACATTATAGTTGACAAAAATGGTCAATCCGAAAAACTGCTCTCTACTTCGTTTTTTTTCCTAAAGTATAATGTTGTCAAATAAATATGCTATTAAATATCATTTATCATAGCGGTATGATCCCACCAGTAGTAACCAGTTACATTGATTAACCAACTGTGCCTGAGCCTGAAATTCTTTTTCTCCACCCGCTGATGACTCTCCAGTTTTTTTATTTTGAAACTTGACCAGCAATTGTTCATAAATACCCCTGGTGGTTTCCCGCTCCGGACATTGATGCAAAACATAGCGTTGGTAATAATCAAAATCAATGTGGCTAAGGTCGGTATGACGGAATTTCAACACGGTTGGCCTGTCGTTTAGCTCTGTGCTTAAAGCCATATCTTTTAAAATTTCTTTAAACCAATGAAATTCCATGGTGTCTGTATTTAAATTGGTCAATTGAACATCCTTGCTAAAAACACGATCATAAAACCGGATACTGGGTTTACGTTTATTTTGAGGGATAATTATTCCCACGCTGATGGTGATAAAACTTATTCAACCAGTTCCGACTGGGCCAGTCCCAACCCTGCTGAAGAAAAGACAAGGATAAGGCCGCGGAAGAAACGCCCGCGCATTTCCGGGAAGTAATCACCTTTATTCATCATGCCATAGCTTTTTGAAAGGATCCTTTCCCTTTTGCAGTCCCATATTGTTAAATTTGTTTTACAAGTAAATCTTTTAAAATGTCATTATTGTCAGTAACAACCTTTGCCTCTATCGCAGATTTTATCGTCAAGAATACCGAAACCTATTTTTTCAAAAAAGGGCTGGACGCCACGCTGGCTGCCATGGAAAAAGATTATAAGAACGAACTCCGGAAAGCGATCAGCCATGCGCTGACCAAATATGAAGCACAGTACCCCCAGCCTGGTGTGGGAAAGAAATTTCCTTTCTATCACTCCCAACGGATCATCAACGAACTGATCTCGCTGGGTATCATGGATCAGGATTATGATATCCAGGAACTGCTCGACGCGCTGGATACGGAACCAAACGTCATTACCCCGACCCGGAAAAATATAGAAGATTTCCTGTCCATTTTCAAAGCGGAGGTAGAGGCAATCACAGGCCTTGAAAAGCTGGCGATCAAAGCCAATTACCAGGAGGAGATCTTCCTGATCTCCCGTAAACTTGCGGCTATCGAAAGCAAATTAGAACATGCTTTTGACGAATATAGCGCAGATCTGGAAATGCAATGGAAGAACCGGCTGGATACTTATGTCGCGACGCTGAAAGCTTTCAAGCCGGAAACCGCCTTAAAACTGCTTGATGCCCTCGTAGAAAGTTTTAAAGAATCCACCAAACAGCCGCAGCAAAAGCTGCTTGGCGCGATCTGGTTCCAGCGCGGCGCCTGCCTGAAAATCCTGAACAGGGCAGAGGAATCGCATAAAGCATATGTTAAAGCTTACGGCTATGATCGGGACAGCCCGCATACCCGGGAACAGGCGGCCTTCGCCTACTATAAACTGGGGGAGCCCGCAAAAGCGGAAGCGCTCGGTAAACAATTGCTGGACGAGGACGGATATAACCCGGTAGGCTGGGTCATCAAATGCCTGCTGGCCACCGGCCAGGACCTTATCCGGATGGTCGGCGAGGTCCCTGCGATCGTGCGGAAGGATTTAAGTTTCCGTATTCCCTTGCAAAACGTGATCAATATGGAGCGTGATGAAGAACGGATGGCGCAGTTATTTGTAGCAGGAGTTAATCCGGGATATAAGGATTATGTGGCGGAAGAGATCACCATCAATAACATTGGCCGGCAAGGGTACTGGATCAATATTTTTTTCCATGATTACTTCAAAAACCTATTCTTCGATTTTAACACGGCTCAGAACGAGTCCAAAACGGCGCTTGTCGTCATGCTTAATGACCTTTTAAAAAGGTTTCTGGATGTTTTGGCCAGGTCGGAAATGAAGGATGAACAATCCAATTTGAAATTTATGCTCGCTTTTACCAATTACCTGCTGGAAGGGAGAAATGAGTATGCGCTGGAAATGAAAACCTGGCATGACCAGTTAAAACGCAGGACCGGACATTTTACACTCCTTTG
The DNA here is from genome assembly GCF_002013915.1 of Mucilaginibacter pedocola. Lineage (GTDB taxonomy): Bacteria > Bacteroidota > Bacteroidia > Sphingobacteriales > Sphingobacteriaceae > Mucilaginibacter > Mucilaginibacter pedocola. The sequence continues at coordinate 635,734 of NZ_MBTF01000012.1, read as the reverse complement.
TGCGAATGTGCTGCAGATAGCCGGTTTTATAGAAGAAGCGATCGCGCTTCTGGAAGGCATTGATCCTAAAGGGTACGAATGTTACCAGTTGCTGAGCTTCTGTTACCTGAAAAAGGGTGACCCGGATGGATACGCTAAAACAGTAAAAGATATCTGCGGCAACCTGGCGAAGGTCTCCCCCTATTTGACGCCGGTATTTGCCAATCATATCGTAGAGTTGAAGCAGTTTAACCAAACCGCGGGCTTTACCGTTGCTGACTTCACCGAAGGAAAGGTTTTTGAACAGGAGGCGGATGAACACCTGGTCAGAAATATAGCCATCACTATCCTGGAGGGTGAGCAGGCGGATAGTACGGCTGCGTTGCTGAGCCTCGCTGACGCTTATACCGATGATAAGCTCCTCGCGCTGATTGCAATCACCTTACATTTTGGCGGAAAGGATGATGAAGCGGTCAAAGTCTTCAGAAAATATATTGATAAAATCATCGACAAAGAAGGCCGGGATCTGTACCATTACATCCAGGCGCTTTACAATACCAAAAAAGACAGCCAGGAATTGCTTCAGGTATTGGAAAACTGGCGGCTCAACTCCTCATTCGACCCTGGGATCACCCGCCTGGAATTACAGGCTTATTCTGAACTGACCAATTGGGATAAAATCATGGAGATCGGGGAATTTTACCTGGAGCAAAATCCGGATGATGAGCTGGTAACCGGGCGCTATTTATACGCGCTCTATGAGTTGGGGACACCGGAAGCGCTCCAAAAAATAAGCGGGCTGGCCGGCAAATTGAAGGAGACGCAGTTCCAAAGTGCTGAAATTGCCGGGAACGTCGCGCAGATCCTCATCAAAACCAAACATTTCATGGAAGGGTTTGATATCCTCTACCGGTATGCCAGCGACCCAGGCGAAAAGAATCTAAGGATGATGTATTTTATTTCTTTTGCGGAATACCGGGACGAATATGAGGCGATCTGGCCTGCTAAAGAATATGATACGGTGGAAGCCGGGCATTTTGTGAAATATTCCATTAACCGGGATATTAAATATATCGAACTGAATGAGCAAAACCTGAAGCAGGCTCCTTTCAACGAATTTCCCGGTTGCGGTAAAGGCGGAGCCTTCCCGGTTAAGCGGCCGCTATCAGGCCAGGAAGATATGATCACCATCGAGCGGATCATGAACAAATACCTGTACCTCCATGACCTTATTGTTGATGAGGTTTCCGGTAACCCCTATTCGGGTATCCCGATGGAGTCGATGGAGATCGAGCCTGGCGATATTACCAGTATCGAAAAAGTCCTTACCCGGTTCATGGGGGAAAGGGGTTCACAGGAACAGGAGATCAAAACAAGGTTGATCGAACAGTATGAGAACCGCGAAATATCCTTTTCCCAGGTGGTTGTGGCCGCGTTACAGGGCAAATACCTCCCTGGCTATTTCGAAATGGCGAGGCGGCTACGTGGCATTAATATCGTACCGCTTATTGCCTTTCGCCCGGTACCGGCAAGCCGCTACCTGTTAGACCTGAGTTCATTGCCGCTGTTATACCAGATGGTCAACCAGCACAAGGTAGAATTCGGCGTGCCGTTTGTTTTGGCAAAGCACCATGCTGACCACATCAAACATTTGCTTGCCGAGGCGAAGGCGGACGACCGGGAGCAACTATCTCTAATGGTGACCCGGGAAGGCGTAACCCCGAATTTTGTGCCGGAAGAAGCAAGGAAAAGTAATATCACCTATCTGGAGGGGCTATCTGCCTGGGTCAACGATCACTGCGAAATCAGGCTGTCTGCACGGGTTTTGGATTTCATCAGGCAGGCGAAGGCCACCGGGGCAAGACGTGATCTGGTGGATTACCTGGTAAATACGACCGTTATTATGGAAGACGACCAGGAATTAATGCTGATCTCCGATGATGCGATCTTCTATACGCTGGGTCTTCCGCAACACCGGATCACCAGTACGGAATACTTTGCAAAACGTATCCTGCCCGCGGGTTCACCAGCCCTCGACGAATTCATTACCAACCAGTACCGGGGCTACACTCCTTCACTGAGCCAGGTCAATGAGCAATACACTCAGAAACTGGCCGGTAAACCCCATCGTTATGAACTATGCCTTGAAAACCTATCTTTAAACCTGAACCCCTATAATGTGACCACCGGCGTGCTGCATGCCCGCTGGCTGGTACTCAGCAACCTGTTAAATGAAGCGGAACTTAAGATGGCCGTAACGGCAGTTTTTACCGGTATGCTGAAGGCTGTATCACTGCCAGGGATAAAAGATTTTGTCAGGCTGATCGTCCGCGAGCAGTTCAAGCTTCTGGGTGCCAGGCGGGAATTCGTTTTAGGTTGCCTGAATGATGCCATATCGGAAACCGGTATTTAAATTTATCGTTTGCTAACCGGAGGAAAGACATTGCAGGAAAAAAAACCGATCGTATTTGATTATCGTTTAGAAAACGAGGTTAATCAGGAGCCCTTCCAGCTTGTTATCAGCAGGACAGAAGGGCCGGTCGATAATGAGTTGCTGTTTCTCAGCTTGTACGAACGGCTCAGGGCAGAGATACTTCCAGGGCGGGAACAAATGTATTATAATGATCTGTCCAGGGTGTTACACCATCATTATTGGAAAAACGAAACAAAATTTGTTTTCGTAAACGAACTGGCGGGGGCGTACCATAAGGCACGAAAAGCAGGCCTGCTTAACGATGCCAGGGTTAACGATTTTTTAGAAGATTGGTTGAGCGAGCGTGAAACCAATTCGGCCATATATGAAGGAACGATCAGGTTAAGTGCCGTTGCCGATGAACAGACTGCCTTACGCATGGAGGTACCGGTAGGGACGCCGTACACGTATATTCCCGAACCCCAAAGTGACCGGGAGGCTTTTCTGCGGCTGAAATTCATGATGGGGCCACAGGTTTGTGAATTCCTTATTCGTGAATTTAACCGCAAGTACCAGGAGCCAACGGCTGAGGTTTATGTCAGCGAGCTTGCACCTCTTAAAAAATTCACGGAGCACGCAGATTATGGCCTGATAATATCGGCTTTCGAGCGTCACGATAACGATCATGAGCGTGAATACCTGCGGATATTGCACGGCTATTATGAAAATCATCGCTGCGAACAACACATTGGGAATACTGCTGCGCTGGTTTACGGGAAATACATCCTTTACCAGGAATGGCTGGAAAAACAACTGCGGGAATCTTTTACCGAAAATAAGCCGCGCGGCCTTCCTCAACTTGATCCCGGCAAAGTTTCCGCGGATTTCACTTTAGGGCAGGAACTATTCGACCGGATCTATCGGCGCAACCTGCTGGCGGATTTCTTTCTGGTGCCTGCGCCACCGGCTTCCGGGCGATTTTGGTATGACATAAACGACCGGGAAACCGACGATCCGGCAAAGGTGGTAAGGGTAAGCCCGCTATCCATCCCCCAGCGCCGGCGTGCGACGAAATCCGATTTTGTTTTGGTTCATGATCAGGTAAATATTATCCGGGATATTAAAAGCAAAGCCTACCGGCATTTTATTGATGACCTAATAACCTGTCTGCAGCAAATGATCGGGTTTCACCGAGATCTTTCCAAACCCGAAGAACGGAAGGAGGATCATTACAAGTTACTGGAACTTGCAGAGGATTTTATCAAATGGTTAAAGGCCGGCCCTAAACTAACCGCAAATCCCTCTAAATCCGGGACCAAAGGAGAAGCACTGTCTGGCCCGGAGGTGAAAATGGAAGAAACGCCACAGCCTGTAATCGCCCTGGCCTGTTACTATAAAAATGAAAAAATTGACCGGGCCAATTCGAGGGAAATCATACAGCGGTACAATCCCGGGCAAAGTGGTGATAAACTATACCACCATTACATTTTCTACAGCGATCATGCGAACCGGGTATCGCCCGGCGATACCAAAACCATCACGAAGAATAAACTGGAAAGGCTGCTAAAGGTCGTGGAATTACTCGCTGATCACCCTTCAGGTTTCGCCCACGCGAAGCGGGACCTTGAAGAATTTAAGCGCCGGGCAGGGATTGATTAAAAATAACTGGTTATGCTGGAATTTGTGACCGCAAATCACCGGTTACCAGGAAATGCCCTTCCCAAATTTGTACCTGTTAAACAGTTACAAATGAAAAAGAGTGTTGCATCCAAAAGAAGAATCGATCTCGAACAACTGATCAAGGCTGGCGTACAACTGACCATGCTGATCCAGGCTATTGACCACCTCCTCCGGCATTTTCAAATATGAAATTTTGATCCCGTTCCAAATCAGCTTTATTGAGCATTGCGATCAATATTTATCCTTAGAATCGCGGTCGTCAGGTTTTAAGGATGTTCTTGATCACCAGGCCGAGAAATGTTCCCTGCATCAGCAACCGGAAAAGAGCGAATAAAACATGATTGCATTTGGCGGTATTGTTCAGAGGCACCAGGTAGTTCTGATTAAAATTCAGTGCCTGGATCAGATAAGCGTATAAAAAAACTTTGATCTTGACGTGTTTGCCATTATAAAACTCATCGGTCCCCGGAATGACGGCCTGCTCTATGTAATCGATCTCTGCCTGGATGATCCTCTTCACTTTCCTGTATTCTTTTGGATCGGAAAGCCGGTTGGTGACCGCCCTGCTGAAATGAAAATACAGGTCCGGGTAGGTGCTGAGCAGCCTGTTCTGTAACAGAAAAAGGTTCCCACCTGCCAGGAATTCGTTCACCGGTGGCGTAGGGTGAGGCGGTAAAGAAATGCTTGCCGAATACACATGATAAACCGGAAGCCCGACAATTTCATAAATTTCCATAGCGGATTTGTCCTGTGAAAATGAACGCTGATCGATGCGAGTCCTTATGCTATCTGGATCGCCATCATCTAAATAGCCTAAAAATCGCACGGAAAGGTCGCCCTCCATGGCTTCCGATAATAAACGCCAAACAGAAGATTTCCGTTGTGCTTTTTCAGTAGCCTGCAGGTGGTTTTTTTGCGACGACTGATAGTAGTCGGCCAAATTGATATTATCCAGTTTAAAAGCGGCAGCTGTGGCTAAATGAATTAAAAAACCGATTATCCCGAACAGAAGCGAAAAAGATAACAATAATGTCAGGTTGATCACATAGTTCTCTAAAGGATCGAAACGGCCTACCTCCTTGATCCAGCAATAAGAGAAAAATGAAAAAAATACGATGAAAACCAGGGATACTGCCAATAAGATTCCTGACAGTCCCGCAGAGAACGACAGTTTAATTTTCTGAAGCCATTTCTCCGATTTTCGGTGGTTAAATAGCGAAATGATCAAAAAACCAAGTACAGTGCAGCACAACATTGCACCGAAATTACGCCATGGATAAATCCTAAGCAGGTCAAAGAGTTTATAAAGGAAATGCATGATCTTTTGATATTGGATAAAGTTCTAAGGTGAGCTTAAGATAATGATAATCCGCTAAAGAAGGCGTTGATAACGATGATGGCTATTAAAAAAAAATTTGCCGCCTTGTACCTGATGTCCCCTGCCGGGATGTCTTATACTAAATCGACGTATGGAAAAGAAGAACATCAGGGAATTGTTGATAAAAGCCCAGGAGGGGATTTTACCTGCCGGTGAAGCAGACGCTGTTGATTTTTGGCTGCATCACCTCAATGAAGACGGGCCGTCGGGACTGACAGATGAAGATTTGCTCCAGGCGCGGAAGCAGATGTGGGTGAAGATCACCAAAGCCAGCGAACCGTAATTGCTTTTGCCACAAACCGGAGGAGGGTTAAATTTCAGGGCACCATACCACTTTTTTTAATATACTTTTTTCTGCCCTTCCGCGGGGGGAAGCCAGGGCAAAGGTGGCCCGGTTTCCCCCGGTGATGCAGTATAACGCTTTCCGCAATCATGGTATAATCTTCCGGTCGACATAGCATTCGATGGCAAGCCTACTGGAAAGCAAAGCCCTCATCTCACGTGTGTCCGGCGAGTTCTTTTGCCAACCTAATGGCCAGTGCCGGCAAGACCTTAGCTGCGCTTTTCTTCTGTTTGAATGAAAAAATTAATAAAACAATAAAAAGTGCCTTTGGAGCCGGAGGCGATACCCGCCCTTGCCGGTTGGTTTGGATTAACCGCGGAGTACCCTTAAATTTATTTTTATGTCAGCACCCGAGAACTTTTTAAATCCCAGTATCACATCCGTCATCCGTATTATGAATAGAGAGCAGGCGGAAAGCATAGAAAACAGTATTCACCAACACGGCGCTTTTACCTTCGTGGTACCTAATAGTTCCGAATGGGACGAGCAGCGGTGGCTCGGATTGATCTGGTTGAACAGCGAACGGGATGATTTTTCGATCGGTTATATCGGTGTTTTTAAGAAGCAAACCAATATCGCCGTTGGGCAGGTTCGTTTAAAGAGTTATGATATTTTTGGAATGGAGCCTATATCGGCAGAATTGCTCAGCGGGTGCTTTCGTCATCATGTAATGGACGAGCATAGCTGGTTGCGTATAGGAGGTTATGAGCACTTAGGCAAGTGGAGGGGGGAGGAGTTATTTGAAAAGGTCATTAGCCTGCGTCCCGAGCTTAAAGAAACCATTTCGGAGTTATATAACCGTATCCATTTTCCTGAAATCGGGCAGGAAGATACCGGTCGGATATCGCAAATCGCGATTGAAAAAGATGCAGCAGGTTTGTCGCTTGATATTTTTGGTGTGGAGAGATCGAAGATTTTCGATAGCTGGCGAATGGGAACTAAGGGTTTTGGTGAATCTTTTCTGAGCGGTTTGACAGCGTTTACGGTCTACGAGGATGATGTTATTGCGCATGACCTTCATACCTTCCCGGGTTACGAGTTTGTGAATAAGGGCGATATAACCGGCGTGGTAGAATTCCAGAATGATGAGGGTGAAAAATTGACGGTAATTAACGCTAACCGTAAACCACTTGAAAAAGCTTTGGGTGTGGATCTTATTTATTTTCATCGTAGGTATGAGGCGTTTGTGATGGTGCAATACAAGATCATGGATCAACGGTCGGCGTCGGGTGAATATTATTATAATCCCAATCAGGAATCACATTTTGATGAGTTGGCAAGGCTGCAGCGGGTAAAAGCGGCAATTGACGGTGAAAATCCAGGTCTTGGTTTGAAATATTACCGTTTTGCTGACTGCCCCTTATTTTTCAAGCTATGCAGGAAAATAAATTTTAAAACCACAGATCATTCCCTGGCACCCGGTATGTACATTCCGCTTGACCAATGGGAATTGTTATTGTCCGATACCAGCACCGAAGGCCCCTCGGGAGGTGTGCAGATTGGCACGCATACTTTGAAGAGGCGGTATATGAACAAGGATACTTTTGTAGACCTTGTTCAGGCCGGTTTTGTTGGAACTACTGCGAATGCGTCAAAGAAAATCGGCGCATTTTTAGAGGATGCAATCGCCAAGGGGCGCTCGGTTATTTACACCATCGATGAGAAAACGGGGGCGCGAAAAAGGAATACCGCAGGGAAGGGAAAAGGCAGACGAACAAGATACCGCCTGGTAGATGATGATGAACCTTTTTAATTGAAAAGAGCAGTTATTTTAAAGGGTTTCCTTAGATTTAGCTGAGAAAGAATGGCGCAGGCCTTCGATAATATAGGCACTATTAACCTATTATCTGCTTATCACCTCTAAAATGTGCAATTTTCAACGTAAAGATCATCCGGGGATTACCTGTAAAATATCAATTATTTCTTCGGGGAAGCTCCTGTCAGAAAAAATGCCCCTGGATAAAAAAGGGCTGTGTATATTTCATAGCCGGGACATCGATTTTAAGCTTAAAAATAAATTTGATCGTTGGCTGGATGCAATGCTGGGACAGTCAAGAAAACATGTGCCGGATGACGATGAATATGAGCACCGGCTTGTGTCGGGTGAACCGGGGCCATTTGTATTTGATCTTCGGGGTGCCTACCTGATCGGAAAAGAAAGGGGATCAAAAGAAACAGGCAAGGTTACTGAAATACTGATAAGAAGTATTGAATTTGAATATGATACTGAGGTAAAACTGGATTATGCGGAGATAGCAGATCCCTTACGTATCGAAAATTGTCAGGTGAAAAAGGGAATCCTGAACTTTAAACACACTATTGTTAATGCGGAACTGTTTATAACGAACACTCATATAGGAACACTTTCCTTTAACGATGCCCGGTTAAACGGCGGATTACTGATGCGGAACTGCGACCTGGTTAATTACGCGGAATTCGGAGGAATGGTCGTTCGCAATGTTTTTCAATTAAGTGATGTCCATTTCAAAACGCATGCGTTCTTCAACAGTACTAATTTTGCGTGCGAAAGTGTGCTGATCGAAAATACGGACTTCCTCGGAAAGGCAGAATTCGGCCTGGCCACTTTTCACGGCGATGTGGAAATCCAGGAAAGCCGTTTTGACCAGCTTTTAAGTTTTTCTAATGCGACTTTTAAAGGGCCGGTATGTTTTACCGGCAACAAATATGAGGACAATGTGCAATTTACTTCTAATGACCGTAGCAACCGGATGTTTTATGAAGAAGTACGGTTTATCTTCATCGATAAATTCTCTGAAGTGCAGCAAAGGCTGATCTTTGACAATGTCAATTACTACCTGATCAGTGGCCCTGACCGGAAGGAGTTAGCGGCGCTGGAAAGAAGGAATAAGGTAACCGTTGGTGCCGGCTGTATCAAATACCGGGTACAAACGCCGTTAATCCATATCGATACGAGAGATGTGACCGGTAACATCGCACGGGAATTGGCCTACTCGTTCACCAACTATTTTACCTCTTCGACCGGTAGTAACCTGGGTGTCGAATTTGTAGATAAAAGGATCGATTCACTTTCATTGTTCTACTTTACGGACGAAGATATCAGTCAGGTAGAATTTAAGCGCCGCTTAAAAAAAGCGGAAACGGGGTATTGGGATTCCGGGCCTCCGGGACCGGATGATGTCGAAGAAGCGGAAATATCCCGAAAGGTAGATAATTATGTTTCGAAATATGCCATCATGGTCAAAATGGCGATGTTGCGCGACCGGGGTCAGTGGAGCAGTATTGATACAAAGGATGTATTGGAGGCGGTTAGCTTTACCGGAATCGACAAGCGAACAATGGAATTAAATCAAACTATTAATTTTTATATAGATATCATGAAAATCAGAAAGATCGTTGCCCAAGCCAACAGCCAGGTAAATATTGCAGAGGTAATCAAGAAAGTCGAATTTAAACCAAAGGTGCAACCTTACAGCGAAGCGGATTTTGAGGAGATTAAGGGCGTTTTAACCCGGTTGAACGAAGCGGAATTACAGGAACTGAGACAGGATTTGGTTGTGTTGCCTGCGGACGAGATGGATTTTACCGCAATGGAAAAGATCAGCCTGCGGTTGAACGAGTTTGCGGCAAAACATGGTGTTTCCATCGTGGACGGTATTGCCTCGTCCGCTATTTTTGAGATTCTCAAAGCGATCATGATCGGCTAATTTAGGTCCATTGATCTTTTGTATCCTTCTTCGTTGTTTAATTAATGCTTATGACCTTTAAAGACTTCCAATATTTGGGCCCGGCAATCGGGGTGTGCATCGGCTGGTTGCTCAGCGGTATCACGACCTATTTACGGGGCAGCCGTGAGGACCGGAAAGTGCTTAAGTCGATCCTTTATCATTTACTGAATGCCTATGCTTTGCTTCATAAGCTCAGGAAAGATAACCTGGATGAAGCCTACCGCCAGATCTACAGCCGTATACCGGAGCTTTCCGGCGAAGCTGTTGAAAAAGAGTTTTTAGAAAAGGTGAAACCGGTATTGATACAGGTACAAGCAGAGTCGGTGTTACAGGGTGACGACCTTTCCAAACTGAGAGAAGGATACAAAGAATCACTAAAAGAGCTTTCCAGGATTCGCCCGGTCATGGCATACTATATCTCTGACAGCGTTAATATCGATGCGTTGTTCAGTATCCTGGAAAAGATCATCGGCGGGATCGCTGAAGCGGCGACCGGGGCGCCCGACCCTGCAGGCGTTGCCGCAGTTAGTAAATGGATGCAGCCGCACATGGCAGAGCACGGCCTCAAAAGCCTGCGGTCCGATATTCGTTATGTGGCTATCAGAATAGGCCCGCTCACGTGTCTCGATGTTTGGAGGATACTTAAACGGCTCAATTCCGGGCTGTCCAAAAAAGCTATTGCTGCGACAACGGCGAGGATGTCGGAAATGATCCGGGATATTTCGTCCGGGGGAGGTGCTATGCATCAGGGATAGGAGCGGCATCCTGCGGAGCAGATACAGCGGATAGCCCGGCCCCGGAGGGGGATGCCCGGTTTGTTTTAATTTTCTTGTGGCTATCCGCCGTTCGCTTTCAACTACAGGCCAAGGGCATCGATCGCGGCAATTGCGTTGTCAAGCGTGATCGCCTGGGACTGATTAAGGTTGAATTGGAACTCCATTCTTTCGATGAGGTAGAATAGAAAATTCCAGTCCGGGTTATGTGCCGCTATTCCGGCTTCGAGCGCTTGTTTGACGGCTTGCAGGTTCCCGGCCGAATAGATGGCGAGGTTAAATAGGGCATCGGTTACTTGTCCGTCTATGCGATTAAAAACATCTGCGGTATTCTGGGGCTGCAGGCTGTATTCCAGCAAAGCCATTAATTTAGGCAACAACTCGATGCTGGTCAGGTTATTCAGGAAACGGAACCAGAAATCGTAACGGTCTTCGAGCTGCGGCCTGCTCAGAATGTAGTCGGCATAAAAATCAAATCCGGCCCGGATGTTCATTGCCGTTAGTCTTTTAGCGGCCTGCAATCTTTCCTGCTCTTCTTCTGAATCGTCATGCAATACGGCCATTAGGTAATCTTTGAGGTCCCCCTGAACCTCATCATCCTTCAGTATATCCGCAAGGTCCCAGCGAAAACTGTTTTTACCCTGGTTATAAAGCACCTTCATCAATCCCGTGGCATCCCCGGTTTCCTCAAGGTAGCGTCTTGCTACACCGGCCTTCACGGACAAAACATCCTCACGGGCGACCAGACTGTTTAAGATCGGTTCGTAAGCATCTTCCAGGTGCAGCGAGATTGCATATTCCGCATTGTTCTCCCAAACCTTGTCGTGCTGGTCCCCTTGCCTGAGGTTAAGGACCACCCGTTCTGCTACAGCTTTTTCCCCGACCTGGTTGACGATATAGGCAAACGGGTCTTCGTTATTCGGGGAGGAAAAATCATAAAACTCGGTCAGATCGAGCATTTTATCGTCCGGTATCCTGATGCCCCAGTTTTTAATGAAATAATTGATCATCAGAACGATATTGTCTATGTACCCACCGTGTTGCAGCCGGCTGATCGCCTTAATAAAATCCCGCCTTTGCGTCCAGCGGTTGACCCATTCGTTGATCATGGCGGTTTGGGGCGCACTGAGTTGGACCTGGTTATAATTTTTAAGCTGGTTATATATACTCTCGAAACGATCGAATTCCAATTGGGTATCATTGGCCATATAGGCCTCCAGTTCCTGTATATTAGTGGAACGGCCGTGGCGGGTCAGTTCCAGCACGATATCGACGGCGCTTTTTGGGTAATCCTGTTCCTCATCCAGTTCAAAACGCGTGTAAAGCGACCAGATCTCATTCCAGCCGACTTCTTCCTCGCCAATATCCCTCATGATACGGCGCACCTGTTCCTTAAGGCTTTCCGGATCGAATAAAAGATCAAAACTTTCCTGCTCGCGGCTGCGCCTGAGTTCCTGTATCGCGTTATTGCGCTGCCCTTCAAGGTCCTGCCCGGTGCGCTCAAGGTACAAGGCGCGCAAAAATCCGGGTTTATCCTCCAGGTCACTTTGCCGGGTATAGTTACTGGCCGCGATATAAAACGACACCAGCCACTTTTCGGTCTTCGCGCCTTCCAATACCAGCCTGATGGAATATGCAACGGTATCTTCGTTGAGCAGAAAGGAAAGCAACAGGTCGCGGTCAGTATCGCGAAGCTGCCCGTTGTGAAAAACCGCCTCAAAGGCGGTTCGCACGGTACCGGTCTGCTCAAAAAACTTCCGAAGCTCGTTTACGAATCCCGTGCCCCCGGATCGCCCGTAGTTGTTGTAAACCGATAAGATAAGGGTAAAGACTTCCGGATCTTCTGGGAAGAGCCTGATAGCCTGACCAATGGCATTTTTTAAGACATCCATTTTGTCGCGGTAGTGCCCGTATTCGGTGTTGTAAGGTTCTTTAAAGAATTCAAAGAGGGCATAAACCGAACGCTGATCTGTCACGGCAGTAAGGCCCCGTTTCAGGAGGATGGTCTCATCCAGTAAATTATCGCGGTTGTTTCGGTTGTTACGCCCCCGTAACGCTTCGATGGCGATACCCTCCAGGAACACATCGAGGTATTCGTGAACCTTATTCGTTTTGGTCAGCAGGCTGTAAACTGTTGCGCGGAAGTAAGGCAGACTTTCCTGGCGCAGGCGCGCGGTGAGTTCTGCAATGGTCTGATCGTCGAACAACTGCAGTTTCGCCATGCTGTTGACGGCTGAGTAAACAATTTCGGGTTTCGCCCAATTGGCGTTAATCAGGTTGAGTACCAGTTGCCTTATCTTCCCTTTCTCCGCTGCGGGGATAGCGAAGTGCTCGAGCACGGATAAGGCATTCAGTTTGGTTTTAAAAGTTTCATAGGGGCTATCAAGGATACCGGCGAGGTAATCCAAGGCGGCAGGTTGTTCAGCGAAGTAGGCCAGGTCGGCCTCTGAGAATTTGTTGGACCGGATCCAAAGCTGTTTTTGGCGGAAAGACTCGAAAATTCCCTTAAATATGGCGAGGCGGGTTTCGTCGGCTACGCGGTGGGGCTCGAATTTGATCACAGCTTCGGGCTCGGTCGCGACGATCCAGGCAATCAGCTCATCGCGCTGCGCTCCTTCTGTGATTGCGACATAAAACGAGAGTGTGTTCATCCAGCCCGGCTTGATTTTGTTATGGGCCGGCGGGAAAGTGATCAGGTTCTTCACTTGGTCGAAATTCATATCGATCATGCCCTTGGCCGCAAAATATTCCTGGATATTGTTATGCTCAAACGACCAGTTCCCTTTATGGGTGACGATTACGGCAGATCTGGAGACCAGGTCCCGGTCCTCCGGTTCGTAAATGGTTTGAGTGAATTCTGCCTCCGTAAGGTAGTTCCTGCCAATATATTCCATCACCAGCGCCATGCGGGTAAGCAGGCGCATCAGCTTGTCCTGCGTATCCTGTCGGCTGTATTGGAGGCGCGCCCTGATCGCTTCTTCGAAGATAAGGTGGCGGCCGCCCTTCAGGTTTTGGTTCCGGAGGTAAACAGGTGCCAGAATATTTAAAAAGAATGGTTTGGTGACCAGTTCACGGTATCCCTGGCCGACAGCTTCATCAAGAAAGGCCTGGCCGTTACCGCCTAACCGGTCGACGCTGTCAATGATCTGCTCAAAGCTTACCTCGTCGATATAGCAGATATCGAAACCTTTCAACGTTCCGGACTCTTTGCCGGCGGGCAATTCGTAGAAATTGGTGCGGCTTGAAACGATTATGTTCGTCTCCGGGTATTTTTCTGAAAATGCATCCAGGCTGGCGACCGCCTCCTTAAAATAGGGGGGCTCGATTTCGTCAAGTGCGTCGAGCACGATTACGGCGAGCCCGGCGGGTATCTCTTTGATTTCAGGCTGGAGAAAATCTTCTATGGAGCCGCCACGGTATTGCGATAGTTTCTTAAATACGGGGATCAGCGCGGTGCCCTTGTGCTGGAAATGTTCAACCAGCCGGACCAACTCGGTGGATTTGCCCGAGCCGGCGTTACCCAGCAAGGCGAGGTGCTTGTGGGTATCTGTCAGTGCCGCAAGCGTTTGCTGGCAGCTACCCAGGGAAAAGAAATGCAAAAATGGGTCTTCCCCTTCCAGGGTAACAGTCCTGGCAATAGGAGCCTCCACCGGTGGTACTTCCCTGGTTTCAGCGACAAACTCAGCCAGCGCCTCCAGAGTAGGCATGTCCGGCCTCGTCCCCGCTTTATCTACGATTTCAGACTTCGCCTCGATCTTCTCCTCCCTGATCTTGTTATGTATGCCGGAGGTTAGCCGGGATGTAAGTTTATCGGTTAGCTGAACGGCATTCTCAAAGTAGTTGACCCACCCGTTGGGCTGTATCTTTTTTTTAAAAGCCAGTACCTTGTTGTATTGCTCCAGTTCGTATGCCCCAACTGGCGGATCACCCGGGGCCTTGAAAAAGAAATAGATCGTGATATCCTCGCCTGCTTCCTTTCTTTCCGTGGCAAGGTAGAATTCTTCTTCGGTGCCTGAGTCGAAGGTCTGGCCATCTTCCATTTCGGTAGGCGTTCCGAAGCGCTTCCAAAGCAGCCCGACATAAAATCCGTAGTCGCTGAATACACGGTTGATCAATGTTTGGGGCCGCATATCCCCGTATTCACCGACAATATCTTTCCAGTAAAGTGGGATGAGGCTGATGGGCTGACGCATCTCGCGGAAGGTCGTTTCCAGGTTGCGGCAAATTTCGGTAATGCGGACGCGTTCTTCATCGACATCACCGGGGCAGGATATGAATAGTTGGAATTGCGGAACGTTTGTAAACTTCATAGAATCCAGGTTTAGAGATGCAATTTCTGAAAAATCCAAGCAAGAACCCATAAAACTTAAAAACGCCCGTGCCAGCTTTCATGGCGGTTTTAGCGGTTGCCAGCAAAATTTTAAAAGGCCGGCATCGTGGGCGGCTCCGGAATGCTAAAATCTACAGGCTAATTTGTTTAAAACGAATAAGTTTTAGTAAATTTATGCGACCTAACGATATCATAGATAATCCCCGTCCATTCTGGTTTAATTTTAAATCTTCCGAATCTGTCAAATTTTATATTTGTTCATTGACCGAGCGTAATACCGAAGTTAATATGGTTAATCAGCGGATTTCGAGCTAAAATCGCTTAGCATACAATTATAGAATCGGGGACAATTGAGCTTATTCATCGGGCTTGTAACCGATTCGCTTCCGCTTTTCCGCTGGCGGTTGTTGCTTTTCCAGTTTGGTCGAAAGCTCATCAAGGTAACTAAACAGGATTTCCATGTTTTTCCCTTGATTGAAAATTTCATTTTTAATTTTTTCGATTTCCAGCCTGATTTCTATTGTATCTGCCAGCGCTTTTCTAATATTGACAAATATTCTCATGATACGGCGATTTACCTGTATCGCTGCCGTGCTGTTCAAAACACTTGAAAGCATACTAATTCCCAGTTCGGTAAAGGCCATTGGGGCATACTTAAAATGTTGACCTTGCTTTAAGGTGCCAAAATGGCTCCTTAAGGTTTTATACTCATCGGGAGTAAGCTCAAACATAAAATCTTCGTCGGCAAATCGTTCTATATTCCTTCTCACTTGCCGTTTGAGGTGTTTGGTCTCAACTTCGTAAAGCTCGCCCAGGTCGTAGTCGAGCATTACTTTATGTCCTCTTATATAATATATCTTACTGGAGATTATCTCGTCGGGAGTCAATAAATTGTCTGTCATTACTAAAATGAATTAGAGAGGTTGTCACAAACCGTGACAACCTTGTTTAAATTTGTACTTCGTTTTTTTTCTTGCTATCAAGTTTATTTTTGAGGAGCGCCATATCCTCACTGACTTTGGCATCTAAGATCTTTGCGTAATGTTGCGTGGTGCGAATGTTTTTATGGCCAAGCATTTTAGATACACTTTCGATGGAAACACCATTAGCCAGTGTAACTGATGTAGCAAAAGTGTGCCGAGCGATATGGTAGGTTAATTCCTTACTTATGCCACATACGTCAGCGATCTCTTTCAGGTAGCTGTTCATTTTTTGGTTGGACAATACAGGCAGTACCCGGTCATGGTGAAGGCATTCGATATTGTCCTCATATTTTTTTAGGATCTGCAAGGCGATCGGCAATAATGGTATGCGGGAAGCAGTATCTGTTTTTTGCCTGCTGGTTACTATCCACTGTTGTTTGTCTATGCCTTTAATAATCTCTGACCTTTTTAGCTTTTTAACATCTGCATAAGCCAAACCTGTAAAGCAACTGAACAGGAAAGCATCCCTTACCTGATCCAGGCGGTAACTGACCAACTGTTTTTCTGTGATGACTTGTATTTCCTCAGCTGTCAGGTAATGCCTGATCACTTCCTTCACCTTGGGTTTATAATTGACGAACGGGTCTTTATCCAACCAGCCATTAGCGATGCAGATCCGGATGACCTTTTTAAAATTCTTTAAGTACTTGACAGCTGTATTATTGCAGCAATGCCTTTCCGAACGCAGGTAAAAATCATAAGAAGTAATGAACTCATGATCGATCTCAACGATATCTATGTCATTCTTCTTGTACTGCCATTGCATAAAATCAATGGTATGTTTAAGACTGGTCTCGTAACGTTCCAAGGTCCCGGCAGCATATTCCTTCCCGATCAGGGACTTTATACGTTTGTTATGCTCCTGAAAAATAGGAACAAGCATTTTGGAACGCTTTACGTTCGCCTTACCTAATAATCTATCTCTTAAATTTTCAGCAGTGACCGGTGACTTCGCGTCCAACATGAGCCTGTGCTCCTCAAATACTTTTTGCTCCAGTGTCTTTAAGTAATTATTGAACACCCTGGCCTCATCATTGGTGCCGGTCATTTTTTGGATATCGGAATTCCACCGCTCCGGTTTTATATAGCGTCGGGTGGTAAATTCGACACGTTCACCGGCAACGGTCAATCTTAAGTAAACGGGAGCTGTCCCGTTATTGAGGGTTTTTGACTTCTTCAAAGAGAAGTTGATACAGACGGTCCTGATCATCGCTTTAACAATTAAAAGTTAATAAATAAACATTTAGCGGTTTCGCGAGACCTAAAATTACGGGAGACCAACAGGTCTCGCAAGAGGTCTCGACCAGATCGAGATGTATTGCGTTCGGATGCGTTGTCTGTAAACAGAAAACGCCCCAAATCCTATGATTTGAAGCGTTTTTCAAAAACTTGATATACTAATTGCGGAGAGGGAGGGATTCAAACCCCCGGTACCTGTTACAGTACACCTGATTTCGAATCAGGCACATTCGATCACTCTGACACCTCTCCGAGTAACAAACCTATACCAAATTTTAATGCTTGGTTGGCGATTTGTCGGGCGGCAAATATAGAAGTAAAGTATTTAACGGGCAAGTGCTTTTTTATGAAATTTAAAGGCATTTGGGCTTTGGCTTTATCGCCATTTGCTTAAATTGGCATCTTTACCATCATATCTCATGAAAAAAGCCTGCATCGTTGCTCTTTTACTTCTAATAAGCATAGCCACCTTCGCCCAAAAGGCAGAACAATACGTAAAAATTGAAACACCGCAGGCATGGTGTATCGTAAAGCTTTATAACGAAACACCCGTGCATCGCGATAACTTTATCCGCCTGGCCAAAATGGGTTATTGGGACAAAACCACCTTTAACCGCATATTGAAAGGTTTTGTGATACAGGGCGGAGACCAGGATTCGCTTTACGATAGCCTGCACGTGCGCAATGCCGAGCAAAAATGGATAGCTGCCGAATTACGCCCTAACCTTTACCATAAGCGCGGCATATTGGCTATGGGGAGGGACGATAACAAAACCCAGGCATCATTTACCACGCAGATCTACTTTGTTGACGGGCGCACTTATACAAACGAGCAACTGGATGCCATCGAAAAACGATACCACAACCATTTTATCGAAGAGCAGCGCAAAGTTTATAACACCGTTGGCGGTACGCCTTCGCTTGATCAGCATTACACCGTGTTTGGCGAAATAGTAAAAGGTATCGACTTTATTGATAAAGTAACAGCCGTAAAAGTGAATAAAGATGGTAACCCCGATACCCCCGTACCGATGAAGGTTACTCTGCTGAAGGCTAAAGACGCGCAGAAAGCCCTGAAAGCAGAATAGCCGATGGTTGTGCTTGCTACTGATTTCCCCGAACAAAACCGCCTGCCGGTGGTTTATTTTGTATGATAATTAAAGAACACCCGCTTGCCATACAGCAGGTTGAGGTCTGTGCAATGCTTATCATTTTTGCCTATTTGATATAGAATAATTCGATTAGGATACTGTAAACCAATGCCCTAATTTTATCTCATCAAAACAGACGAAGGGCCCTCATGGCCCAATACAATTAAACCTATACAACATGGAAAACCAAACAGGCGACATTAACAAATGCCCGTTCCACAACGGCAGTATGAAACACAATACCGGCGGTGGCGGTACCCGCAACCGCGATTGGTGGCCAAACCAGCTTAAGCTGAACATCCTGCGCCAGCACTCCTCGTTATCAAACCCAATGGGCGAAGATTTTAACTATGCCGAAGCCTTTAACAGCCTCGATTTGGAAGCCGTTAAAGCCGATCTACATGCTTTAATGACCGATTCGCAAGATTGGTGGCCTGCAGATTTTGGGCACTATGGTCCCTTGTTCATCCGTATGGCATGGCACAGCGCCGGTACTTACCGCGTTAGCGACGGCCGCGGTGGCGGTGGTGCAGGCCAACAGCGTTTTGCACCATTGAATAGCTGGCCCGATAACGTAAGCCTCGATAAAGCGCGCCGTTTGCTTTGGCCCATCAAACAAAAATACGGCAACAAAATATCGTGGGCCGATCTGATGATACTGACGGGTAACGTTGCACTGGAATCGATGGGTTTTAAAACCTTTGGTTTTGCCGGTGGCCGTGTTGATACCTGGGAACCACAGGAGGATGTATACTGGGGCAGCGAAACTACCTGGCTGGGTAACGATAAACGCTATTCGGATGGTTCGCAGGGCGTAGCCGGGCATGGCGTTTTGTCGGCAGATGAAGATGCTGACGGCGGTAAGCATTCGCGCGACCTGGAAAAACCGCTTGCGGCGGCACATATGGGTTTGATATACGTAAACCCCGAAGGCCCGGATGGCAACCCCGACCCGATAGCAGCAGCTAAAGACATCCGCGATACCTTCGGCCGCATGGCCATGAATGATGAAGAAACCGTTGCGCTGATAGCGGGTGGGCACACCTTTGGTAAAACACATGGTGCAGCATCCTCTGATAACGTTGGTAAAGAGCCGGAAGCCGTTGATCTGGAGGCACAGGGTTTTGGCTGGGCCAATAAGTACGGCAGCGGTAAAGGTGCCGATACCATTACCAGTGGCTTGGAAGTTACCTGGACAACCACGCCAACACAGTGGAGCAATAACTTCTTCGAGAACCTCTTCGGCTTTGAATGGCAACTAACTAAAAGCCCTGCCGGTGCACACCAATGGGTAGCTAAAGATGCTGACGATATTATACCGCATGCATACGATAGCAGCAAAAAACAAAAGCCGACCATGCTGACCACCGACCTTGCTTTGAGGTTGGATCCTGCGTATGAAAAAATATCGCGTAACTTTTTAGAGAACCCCGATGCTTTTGCAGATGCATTTGCACGTGCATGGTTCAAACTAACCCACCGCGATATGGGGCCGCGCGAGCTTTACCTCGGCGCAGACGTACCGCAGGAAGAGCTGCTATGGCAAGACCCTATCCCGGCTGTTGACCATGCTTTAATAGACGACGCTGATGCGGCATCGTTAAAAGCAAAAGTGCTGGCGTCGGGCCTAACAGTATCTGAATTAGTGGGTACTGCATGGGCATCGGCCTCAACCTACCGCGGTTCTGATAAACGCGGTGGCGCAAATGGTGCCCGTATCCGTTTGGCTCCGCAAAAATACTGGAAGGTGAATAATCCTGGTCAGTTACAAAAAGTGCTTGATGTGCTGGAAGGTATTCAGAAAGAGTTTCAGGCCGGCGGCAAAAAAGTATCTATTGCAGATTTGATCGTGCTGGCCGGTAATGCCGGTATCGAGAAAGCCGCAAAAGATGCAGGCAGCGAAATATCTGTACCGTTCACACCGGGCCGTATGGATGCCTCGCAGGAGAAAACCGATGTGGAATCGGTTGGTTACCTGGAGCCTGTTGCCGATGGTTTCCGCAACTACCGCGGCTTTAAATACAGCGTATCTACCGAAGAATTGCTGATCGATAAAGCTCAATTGCTAACCCTTACCGGCCCGGAACTTACCGTGCTTATGGGCGGCTTAAAAGGCATCAACATCAACTTTGATGGCAGCAATAAAGGTGTATTCACCAACCGCCCCGGCCAGCTTACCAACGATTACTTTGTGAACCTGCTGGATATGGGCACCGCTTGGAAAGCAGCATCGCCGGATAGGGAACTTTATGATGGTACCGACCGTAAAACCGGCGAGGCCAAATGGACCGGCACTCGTGCCGACCTGGTATTCGGCTCAAATTCCGAACTACGCGCTTTGGCCGAAGTTTACGGCAGCGCCGATGCTCAAAGCAAATTCCTGAAGGATTTTGTAGCCGCATGGGCAAAGGTTACAAACCTGGGCAGGACAGACCTGGCATAAGCTGATATATTTCCTGAATAATTTAAAAGGTGCTGTTAACTTTGGTTAGCGGCACCTTTTTTTATATTTACCGCAGCCAATAAACCGGGTGAAGAAGAGCGAGATGCAGTTTGAGGAAGCAACAGCATATATATTGAATAAACTGAGCAGCGAATTACCTGCCCATTTAACTTACCATTGCCTTGCGCATACGCAGGATGTGGTACGCTCGGCCCGGCAAATTGGCGTGGCCGAAGGCATAGGGGAGTACGATATGAAGCTTTTGCTTACCGCTGCGTACTACCACGATGCCGGTTTTTTGAAAGGCGCTGCAGGCCACGAAGAGGAATCGTGCAGGATGGCGGAAGAAGCATTACCGGGTTTTGGCTACTCTGCGGATGATATTAAACAAGTATGCGGCATGATAATGGCCACCCAGATACCTCAAAATCCGCAGAACCTTTTAGAGCAAATTATTGCCGATGCAGACCTGGATTACCTGGGGCGCGATGATTTCTTTACCATCGGTAATACCCTGTTCGATGAGTTGGCCTTTTTCGGCGTAATAAAAACAGAAGATGAATGGAATGCCCTTCAGGTCCGCTTTCTGGAGAAACACCATTTCTTTACCTACACGGCCATTACATCTCGCCAGCAAAAGAAAGAAGAGAACCTGGAATTGGTGAAACAAAAGCTGCCGTAATAGCCTATAGCTTCCCTAACAATTCCCGCGCTTTTTGATAGTTTGATGTACCCGCGGCCACCTTTTGCAGCCACACTTTGGCGTTGGCGTTATCCTTTTGTTTCACGTAGCTCAGTCCTACGTAATAGGCGGCATCATACTTAAATGCCGATTCGCCGTTGTACAATTGCTGCAATATTTCTCTTGCCTTCGCTTCCTGCTTGTCTTCTATTAGCGTGAGCGCATAGTAGTAAGCTATAAGGCTGTTTTTGGTATCGGCAGTATACTCTTTCGCCAGCAGGCCTTCGGCTTTGGTAAATTCTTTATTGTTATAAAATGCGGCGGCTTTCTCCAAATTGGTTTCGGCTCCGTCGCCACGTTCTGCTACCGACATGGTAGTGGCTGTGTTATATTCCTCGTAAAGCCCTCTACGGAAAGGGTTGAAAACGATAATACCCAGTATCAGCACTGCAGCTACCGCGCTTAGCCAACGGCTATAATTTCCAAACGATACCACTTTGGCCTCGGGCTTAAAGTATTGCTGGTTTAGGCTGCCGAGCGTTTGTTTTAAAGCCTCGGCATTGCTATCGGGCACTAAAAACCGGCGTAGTGCCGTATTGGCCTCGCGGTATTGTGCTACGTACTCGCGCAATTCGGCATCGGCCTGCATTTGCAGCTCGAACTCCGCGCGTTCTTCGGCGCTCATCTCCCCATCTACATAATTTGCTGCCTGTAACAGGCTGTCGTTTTCCAGTGCCATTGCTTTAAAGTTGAACCAGTTTTACCAATGATGCCATACACTCCGATTTCTTTTTGCGCAAATACCCGTAGGTAACACCCATGGCCTCGGCCACTTTTTCCTGCGCCTCGCCCTGCATGCTCCAGCGGATAATTTCTTTACAACGCTCGCCCAGTTGCTCAAAGGCGGCCCAAAACCTGCCGGTTTGTTGGTTATGCTCTTCAAGCTGTTCGGCCAGCGCAAAAGTATCCTCGCTGCCTTCTAATAAATCGTCGCCCGAATTTGTTACCGGGGAAGCTGCTCTTTTTTTCAATTCGTTGAACCACTTGCGCTTGCACACCATAAAAACAAAGGCATTAAAGGGGCAGGTAAGCTGCAGGCCTTTGTCTTTGGCCTGGTGGTATATATCTATCAGCGCTTCCTGGAAAATATCGGCGGCATCATCCTCGGTGCCATTATTAAAGCATATGTAGCTTTTTACCTGGCGGGCGCAGCTTTTATACACTTCGCCAATTAAGGCTGCATCATTATTCAGCAGCGCCGTAACGTAGCGTTGGTCGGGATGGGTGGGTTTTGTCATAAAATAGGCTGAGCGAAAATTACGAAAAAATATTTTTTAAAAAATTTTTCAAAAAGGGGGGTAACAAAGTTTTGGCGGCGCTGATATAGGTGCAAACAACGATAAACACGGCGAAACGCTGAAAAGCCAAAACAGAGTAAGCAATAAAAAATTAAAAATAACACACCATGAAAAAGTTCAATTTAACCTCAGTAGCAGTTGCAGCATTATTGTTATTATCAGTATCCTGCAAAAAAGAAAATTTCAAACCTATCAACGCCGACTTCACCGCGAAGGATTTTGTGGCCAACAACGGCCCTAAAGTACAAAGCGTACAAATTAACGCATCGGCACTACCACAAACCGTAAGCCTGGCAGGTGGTACTAAAATTACCTTCCCGGTTGGTTCGTTAACAGTTGGCGGCAACGCGGTGACCGGCACAGCAACCGTAGAAGTAATAGAAGTATTGAAACGCAGCGCGGTAGTATCATTCGGTAGCAATACCAACCACATCAGCGGCGCGCCTTTAGCATCAGACGGTTTTATTTATGTAGATGTAAAGGCCAACGGCGTGAGTGTAGACCACGATATGCCTGTAGCTATGCAGATATCTATACCCGCAAAACGCAACGGCGTAACCCAAATATGGCAAGGGGTAGATCAACAAGGCGCACCGCTACAACCCGGCGCAGCAGCACAAATGGCCTGGGCCGCACCTAAAGACCGCCCTAACGGCGTAGGTGGCAACAAAGAAGTAGCCTCGGTAGATAATAACTTCACCTTTAACTTTGGCAGCACCGGCTGGATAAATACCGACGTATTCTACAGCTACAGCAACCCAAAAACTACCGTGAATGTTGATCTGGTGAACAACCCCGGCACGCTTTCAACCTTCCACTCTTACAGCGGCGAAACTTATGTATACTTCTGCGCAAAAGGCTCTAACGTGGCGGCACAATTGTATACCACAACCGGCCCTAACAGCGTAAAAAGCTACGATAACGTAATGCCGATAGGTGTTGAAGGTAAATTCATGAGCTTCTCTATCAAAGATGGCAAATACTACTACGCCGAACTGGAAAGCACCATCACTGCCGACCAGCACGTAACCCTAACCCTTACCGAAACTACTCAAACTGCGGTACAGGCTTCTATAGATGCTTTGGATAATTATTAAACCACATTAAAATTCGAATAGAAGATCGGCTCCGTTGAGGGGCCGGTCTTTATTTGTTTAATTTTCTATATTTAGTCGCCAATTCTAACCTATCTGCCTTTATGAAAAAGTTATTGTTCATTGCCTTTGCCTGCATTGCGGGTAAGCTGCATGCCCAGGGGCAGCTTGGCACTATGCCTGCCGATACCGTGCCCGCCATTATCAACCACACCATAGAGAACGGTACCGCCAAGTTTTCGCCGCAATTGCGCCCTCTGCGGCCCATTGCAGGAGCACCGGCACCTTACTTCACTTACTTTTGGGAGTTTGGTGATGGCGGTTTCAGTTTCGAAAAAGAGCCGGAGCATACTTATTTAGATACTGGCAAATTTGATGTGCGGCTGTATGCAACCAATAACTACGATGACGGCAAGCGCCCGCCAACCCGCCCCAAAAAGCTCATCAACAAAACACCAAAAAAAATGATGGCTTCGGCACCTGTGCCAAGCAATATGTTTCAGCAGGGGAGCAGCATTACGTTAAAGAACAACTGCATGCCCAAACCCGGCGATGATATGATGATACTATTGGGCTACCGTAACAAGGGCGAAAACCTGCGCCCCAATGTAGCGGGCACCATTGCCATTTTGTATAACGATAAAGAGTTTACCAGTAATAACTTCGAACTTGCCGAAGCACGCAACTATCATGGCGAAACAGCAACCGAATTGAAAGCTATCCCATCGCTGGCGGCAGCTTCGCTCAGGAAGCAGCAGGTAACCAAATACTATGCATCCGCTGAACCGGGTATAACCATGGGCGAGATAGAAGAACTGCTGGAGAAAGAAAAGCTGGTAGTAGCCGACCAGCTAAAGAACTTTAAAAGCAGCAAGGCATGGCATTTTGATAAACTGGCAGCAGGGCAGGAGAACTTTGTTTTCCTGAATTTTAAAACTACACCCGAAATGATAAAAGACACTAACGCCACCGTGCGCCTCACCGGTGTTTTTTTGCCGGATGACCCTACGCTGGAAAAAGAAGCATTCGGGATAGAGTTGCAGATAGTAGCCTCGCACGACCCCAATAAAATGTCTATCCGCCAAACCCGCATGAGCTACCGCCTAACCGGGAAGAACCGGGAGTTGACTTACAAGGTACGTTTCCAGAATACCGGTAAAGGCCCCGCCAAAAAGGTGAACGTAGGGGTGAGCATTTCGCCGGTGTTTGATGTGAATACCATCCGCGTAAGCAAAACCAAACCCGAAGTAAAAAGCTGCGACTCGGCATACGCCAACCAAAGCTGCCTGAGCAAAATTGTGGGTACAGATAGCGTGAACTTCATCTTCAACAACATTTACCTGCCCGGCACCCAGCAGGAGGGCGTAGACGATGCCGACTCCACCATGGGTTTTGTTGAGTACAAAATAAAATTTAAAGAAAAGCCTAAGAAGCAGCCCATTTATACCCGAGCAGCCATCATTTTTGATAAGAACGAACCCATTTATACCAACCGAGCCACCGGGAGGTTCAGGATGGGTATTTCGCCGGGCATCATCGTAGGTTATGGTTTTCCTATCCAGTCGAAAAGCAATAACTACCTAACGCAAAGTAATTTTACTATCGGTGCCACAATTTCACCGTACTCCACCTTTGGCAAATACCTGCAGACCGAGCTTTATTTCAGCAGTTTCAGGGAGACGGCAGAAACGCGGTCTATCACAGGCATTCGTAAAGATACCTCGGTAGATGCGGGTAAATACCTTATCACCAGCCGAACCCAAACACGCTCTACCAAGGTGACCACTATCAACGTGGTGCCGGTATCGTTACGCTGGAATTTTAACACCTACTTTGGTGCCGGAGTAGGTGCATTGCTGGCACTGGATATTAATAACACCGCAAAAAACAATATCACCTACGGCTTAACAGGTACTAACGGTACGCCGGATATTACGGTTAATGCGCTTTCAGAAAAAATATCGAACTCCTTCTCCGATATCCGCACCACCTTTTTTGCCGATGTGGTGGTAGGGCGTGTACGCGTTGGCCCCTCCCTTGGTTTGAGGTATTATTACGACCCTAAAACATCTGCTTCGCAAATGACGACTTATGTGGCGTGGAAGTTGTAAGTGGCGTTGATTTATAGCGATGGGTTTTAAACCCATCGCTATAAATCAACCGCCCATTCAGGCGTCCACGCCTGAATGTAAAATCCTGCCAGCGTCCACGCTGGCGAAAGCCGTGATCGTGTACGCTCAAAAATGTTCTCATCCAGGCGCGGACGCCTGGACGGGCGTTAATATCAATTAATAGCGATGGGTTTGAAACCCATCGCTATGGTTACCGCACGTCGATTTAATTAAATACCTTATTTTAGGCGAACCAATATCGCCTATGCTTCGTTTTGCCTGTTGTATGTTGCTCGCTTTGCTGTTACTAAACAGCACAGAAAGCCGTGCGCAGGACGCAACCCTTAACAGCAAACTAACCGAATTAAAAAAGCAAAACAACCTTACCGACTGGCTATACGAACGCATAGAATACACCAACGCCAACCCGCAGCAATTACCTTTTTTGCTGAAAACCCAAACCGAGGCCTGGCGGCAACCTGCCAATGCCGATGAACGCGTGGCATGGCTTACGCTACTTACCACCCAGGGGTACGACCAATTGCAGGCCGGCGATATCCTGAGTTCTATCAATTACTACGAGGAAGCTTACGCTTATTATTACAAATACAAGGTGGCCGATTTTGATGCGAATGAGTACATCTGTAAGCCGCTGAGTAACAATTACACCCGCCTTGGCGATTACGAACGCGCGGTATTCATTCAGCAACGCTCGGTAGATAATTTGCCGGCTGCCGATGTTGATAATATTGCTTCGGTGTATAGCAATATGGCTATCTCGTATTATTCGATGGGGAATTACCCCATGGCCGAAAGCTGCATTGCCAAAGGCGAAAAACTGGTGAAAAGCTCCGAAGTAAAGTTCAGGCTGCAAAATATACTGGCAGATATTTATTACGACCATAATCAATTGCCCGAGGCGCGTGCACTGCTTACTAAAAACATCGCGCATCAAAAAAAAGTAGATGCCGAAAGTGCCTACAGCAGGTTTGGCGCTTATACAACTTTGGGTAGGGTAGAACTGAAGGCCGGGCGTTTAGATGCTGCAGAGTCTGCCTTTAAAACGGCGCTATTGCTGGTTAATAAATGGTTCCCCGGCGACAGGCAGCGCGAACGGGCGAATATTACTGCTGCCTTGGGAAAAATAGAGCGGGAGCTTGGCCGGCAAACAAATGCTTTGGCTTATTTGAATGATGCCTTAAAGTTATTACGGATAAATACTGCCGAAGGTAAAACGCAGGCTAAGCTTATTTATGGCGAGAATAATTTGGTAGATATTTTCCACGAGAAGGCTTTGGTTTACAAGTCCCTCAAACAGGACGAAGCGGCTATGGAAAACCTGCGTTACGCCTTGCTGGCAACCGATAAAATGCGGCGCGAGTTTGCCGATAACAAAACCAAAGAGCGCCTGCAGCACGATGCCAAAGGCCTTGCCGAAGAGGCAATTGAAATGGCGAGCGCACTTTACAGTAAAACAAAGGATAGCAAATACCTTAACCTGGTACTGGAAATTGCAGAGCAAACCAAGGCCCGTACGCTGGCCGACGAGATACAGCACAGCCACCAGCAAATTGCCAATCGGCACGATACCGCCATGCGCCACCTGCTGGATATAGAACGCGCCATTGCCTACAACGAGCGCCTGGCCATGGAGGGCAAAGATGCGGGCAGGTACCGCCAAACAGTAAATGTGCTAAAGTATAACCTATCGCTCCTCAATAAAACCTACCGGCGCGAGGCCGCAGATGGTATGCTGCCAACTTCGGCTACGCTTGCTGCCCTGCCGCAACAATTGCATGTGGTGGAATACTTTTGGGGAAACAAAGCAATGTATGCCATTAGTATCCGCAACAGGGCGGTAGAAAGGGTAGTGCGTGTTGCCAATGCCGATTCGCTATCCAAACAGATTACGACATTCATCAACAACTATTACCGTAACGGGCCGGGTGCCATGCTGAATGCGCCCAAAGCGTTTTACGGGCAGTCGAACGCTATTTACCGGCAATTGCTTAGCGGGATGAGTTTAAAGAATGGCGAACAGCTATGTTTGGTGCCCGACGATGTGCTGGGTCATTTGGGTTTTGATGGCTTAATTACCAATAGTAACTACAAGCCCATCATACAACAATGGCCTTTTTTGCTGAGGCAGGTAAGTACAACTTATACATTCTCGCTGAATGCGCTCCTGAAAAACAAACCTCAAGGCAGCGCACACGATAACTTTACCGGGCTGTTTGTTACCCATCAGAATAACAGCAACACACCTATTATCGCAGTGAAAAAAGAGGCCGAAGCCGTAAATAAACTTGTGAGGGGCGATTACCTGTACGATGCGGAAGTTAATAATAAAGCCTTCTTTAACGCTTTTGAAAATTCGGCGGTTCTGCACATCAGTACGCATGCCTACTTATCGGGTGTAAATAAAGAACCCACGCTTGATTTTGGTACGCAAAAACTCTTCCTGTTCGAGTTATTGGCTAAGCGTAATAAGCCCTCGCTGGTGGTATTGAGCGCCTGCCGTACAGGCGATGGTTTGCTGGCGCAGGGGGAGGGTGTTATCAGCCTCTCGCGCGGGTTTAGTGCGGTGGGCACGCCCGCCACCATTGCCGGGCTTTGGAACGTGAACGATGATGCCGTGGCCACCATCACCGCCGGCATGTATAAACACTTGCTTGCGGGTAAAAGCACGGGCGCGGCCTTACACCTTGCCAAGCTCAACTGGCTCCAAGCCGTACGCCCGGCCGATGCCCTGTATTTACCCTATTATTGGGATAGCCTAACGCTGATGGGTACCGATGCAACTGTAAAATTGCAGCAGGCGAGAGGCTTCAACTACTTGTATTTGTTGTTGCTGTTTTTACCGCTTGTAGCTTATGTGGTATGGCGATTAAGGCGCTGATAATTAATGGTTAGCGTTGGGTTTTTATTGGATAAAATAATAAAAGGTTATCCAATTATCACGCCTGTATTATGCACTTGTAAAGCCATTGTAACGCTCTCCAAAAAATATCCAAACTTCATTAATGATTTGATAATGCAAACTTCTTATTAAGTAAAAAACAGCCCGGTAACTTTAATGAAGTTTTTACAACGGATTTGAAAATGCCGGTTTTGGGGGTACCTGCGCCGGGATTTTTGCGTCTCGGGAATTCAGCACAGCCCCTGTACTTATTATGAAGAAAAAGGTATTATTTATTACCGGCTCTATCAACCAAACCTCCCAAATGCACCAGATAGCAGCACTGCTGCCCGATTACGATTGCTGGTTCAGCCAACTCTTTACCGACTCAGGCACTATCAATACGGTTATTAACCATACACCATTGCTTAACAGCACCATATTAGCAGGCCGCTTCAAAACCAACTCCGAAGCATACCTTGCTAAAAATGGTTTGCAGATAGATTATGCTGCCAAACGCAACCTGTACGACCTGGTGGTTTACTGTACCGATGTATTGGTGCCCATGCGCATGCGCAATGTAAAAACCATTTGGGTGCAGGAGGGGATGACCGATAAGCCAACAGTGGTAACCAAACTGGTAAAAGCACTAAACCTCCCGCCGTTTTATAGCGGCAACACGGCGCTCAATGGCTCGTCGAATTTGTGCGATGTGTACTGTGCAGCTTCGGAAGGCTACCGCCGCCAGTTCATCCAAAACGGTACCGATGCCCGCAAAATAGTAGTTACGGGTATCCCCAACTATGATAATATAGCGCAGCACCTTAATAACGATTTCCCGCACAGCGGCTACGTAATGGTGGCCACTACCGATATGCGCGAAACTTATCGTTACGAAAACCGCTCGGCATTTATCCGTAGCGCGGTTGAGATAGCAAATGGCCGCCAACTGCTTTTCAAACTGCACCCTAACGAGAACTTTGAACGCGCTATTCGTGAGATAAAACAACATGCTCCGGAAGGTACCATGATATACACCGAGGGCGATACCAATAAAATGATAGCCAATTGCTGTGAACTTATTACGCAGTACTCAACGGTGGTGTACGTAGGTATTGCTCTTGGCAAAAAGGTGCACTCGTGGTTTAATGTAAAACAGTTGGAAAAACTGGCACCTATACAAAACGGCGGTACATCGGCACAAACCATAGCCAACTTGTGCCGCAAGTTTATAGCGCATAGCGGACCTAAAGCCGGCTTTGATGCGCAGGCGGCAATGGTAGAAGAAGTAAGGTTTGAGATAACAGAAGAGTTAGTACTAAACTAAAAGGCAGGATGGGGAAGAACATTGTTATAGTTGTACAGGCGCGTATGGCATCAAGCAGGTTGCCGGGTAAAGTAATGCTGCCAATATTGAGCAAAACTTTGCTGGCGCGAATGATAGAGCGCTTGGAAATGATATATACGCCGGCTACGGTAGTAATTGCCACTTCGCAGCACCCCAATGATAATGTGATAGCCAGGGAAGCCGATATGCTGGACGTGCCATACTACCGGGGCGATTTGAACAACCTGCTCGACCGCCACTACCAATTGGCTAAAGCATACCAGGCAGATGTGGTATTGAAAATACCTTCGGACTGCCCGCTGATAGACCCTGCGGTTATTGATGAAGTACTTGGCTTTTTCCTGGATAGCCCGGAGAAATATGATTATGTAAGCAACCTGCACCCCGCAACCTGGCCCGATGGTAACGATGTGGAAATAATTACCATGGATTGCCTGGAGCGCACCTGGAAGCAGGCAACACGCCCGTTGGAACTGGAGCACACTACGCCTTACATATGGGAGAACCCCTCGCAGTTTAAAATAGGCAATGTGGAGTGGGCAACGGGGCTGGATTACTCCATGTCGCACCGTTTCACTATCGATTATCACGAAGACTACCTGTTCATCAAACGTGTTTTTGAGGAGTTGTATGAGGATAAGCCCGATTTCTCCTGCGAGGATATCCTTAACCTGCTCGAACGAAAGCCCGAGATATACGAACTGAACGCCAAATACGCCGGGGTAAACTGGTACCGCAACCACCTGGACGAATTAATAACGGTGGGCGAGGGACAAACCAACCTACTTTTTAAAAACGAGGTTGAATAATTATTCAAACATCAAAAAAACATCATAGTGCATCAGCAATATAGTAACGAAGAATTGGAAGCCGTAGCCCTTAGGGTGCGCGAGCATATTGTACGTATGTCTACCGATGGGGGCTGCTTCACCGGCGCCTCGCTTTCGGCGGTAGACCTTATTGTGTACCTCTACAGCAACTACCTTAACATCAATAAAGATAACTTGTACGACCCGGAGCGCGATTACCTGTTCCTGTCGAAAGGGCACGATGTACCCGCTTTGTACGGCACGCTTGCCGAGCTTGGGCTGCTGGATAAAGAACGCCTGAAGAACCACCTCTCTATCGACGATTACATTTATTGGCACCCTAACACCCGCATACCTGGTATCGAGTTCCATTCGGGTTCGCTGGGGCATTTGCCATCGGTAGCTATGGGTGTGGCCATGGATATTAAAATTAGCGGGGGCAGCAACAAAGTGGTTTGCATTTTGGGCGATGGCGAACTGAACGAAGGCACCTGCTGGGAAGCCGTGTTGGTGGCCAATGCCTACAAACTGGATAACCTCATTTTTGTGGTAGACCGTAACCACTTCCAGGCCAATATGCGTACCGAGGATCTGATCCCGCTGGAGCCGCTTGCCGATAAATTCGAGGCCTTTGGCGCGGCTGTAAAACGTATAAACGGGCACAGCTTTGATGCTTTGCACGAGGCTTTTAGCGCGTACCCTTTCCAGGAAGGGAAACTGAATGTGGTGATAGCCGATACTGTTCGTGGTAAAGGGCTGCCCAGCATACAGGAACGTGCCGACCGCTGGTTCTGCAACTTCAATGACGGCGAAATTGAGCAATTGCTGGAAGAATTGCATGGCAACCACACAACCCTATTAACATCCGAAACGCTAATTGTGCGCTAAAATGACCTACCAAGAATTATTGACCCAAACTGCTTTAGATAATGAGCAGGTAATAGTGATGACTGCCGAGAACCGTGCGCTGGTACGCAACCTGCCCGGTATTTTAGGCAAGCGTTTTATTGATACCGGCATTACCGAGCAAACCATGATAGGTGCTGCCGCCGGCCTTGCCCTGCGCAACCGCATCCCGGTGGTGCACGCCCTTGCAGCATTTTTAACCATGCGCGCCTTCGAGTTTGTGCGTACCGATTTAGGTATTGCCGACCTGCCTGTAAAGCTGAGCGGTTTTATTCCCGGATTATTATCAGATGCCAACGGCCCTACACACCAGGCTATTGAGGATATTGCCATTATGCGCGGCATCCCAAATCTAACCGTATTTGCCCCGGCAGATGAAGACGATTTGGTGAAAATGCTTCCGCAAATATGGGAATCGCAAAGCCCTGCCTACACGCGCATCAACACCCGTAAAACGGCTTACGTGCACACGCCATTTGAAATGGGCAAGGCAGAAGTAATTGCCGAGGGTACCGATGTTACCATACTTACCTACGGATTGCTGTTCGAGCAGGCACTGGTTGCGGTAGATATGCTGAAAGCCGAAGGGCTTTCTGTAGGCTTGATAAACATGCGCAGCCTGAAACCGGTGGATGAAGAAGCAATACTGAAAGCCGCTGCATCAAGCAAAATGCTGGTTACACTGGAAGACCACTTCCAAACCGGCGGGCTTTACACCATAGTTGCCGAAGTATTGCTGAAAAACCAAAGAACCGCCAAAGTAATGCCAATAGCCCTTGACGAGAAGTGGTTCCGTCCGGCATTGCTGCCTGCCGTGCTGGAGCATGAAGGCTTAACAGGCAAACAAATTGCCGAACGCATTTTAGGCCAGCGAACCAATCAGCAACAACCCGAAATATTGATATCCGAATTTTCAGAATAAAAGAACTTACACCATGCCCAATACTATCGATCTAAATAACAACTTCCCCGACATCACTGAGTCGGACAAGATATACGAACGCGCCCTGAAGTTGCAGAAACCCGTTACCCAAACCCTGGCAAAAGGCCCGGGCCAGTTTACCAAAGGCGTAGCGCCAAAGTACCTTACCAAAGGCAAAGGCTCGCACGTTTGGGATGCGGACGGTAACGAGTACATCGATTTTAATGCCGCCATTGGCCCCGTATCGTTAGGCTATGCTTACCCCGCTGTTGATGAGGCTATCCGCAAGCAACTGAACGATGGTATTACCTTCTCGTTGATGCATCCCTTAGAGGTGGAATTGTCGGAGCTTGTCACCAAAGTTATCCCAAACGCCGAAGCTGTAAAAATTGCAAAAACAGGTGCCGATGTTTGTTCGGCAGCTATCCGTGTAGCGCGTGCCTTTACCGGGCGCGATAAGGTTTTTTGCTGTGGTTACCACGGCTGGCACGATTGGTACATAGGCATCACCAGCCGCAACGCCGGTATCCCCGAATCTACCCAGGAGATGACCTATACATTCGAGTATAACGATATCGAATCGGTTAAGGCAGCTTTAGATGAAACCGTTGCAGCGCTTATATTGGAGCCATTTATCTTTCAGGCACCTGCACCGGGTTTCTTGCAAGAGCTTGCCGAGCTTTGCAAAGCCAACGGTACTCTGCTGATATTCGACGAAATGTGGACAGGCTTCCGCGTTGCCTTAGGCGGTGCGCAGGAGTACTTTAATGTAAAAGCCGATCTGGCGGTGTTCTCTAAAGCCTGTGCCAACGGTATGCCTATAGCATTGCTTACCGGCCGTGCCGATGTAATGGAACTCTTCAATTCTGAAGTTTTCAGTTACACCACCTTCGGTGGCGAGGCTTTATCGATTGCTTCTTGCATAGCTACCATTAACGAGCTGCGCGATAAACTGGTACCTCAATATTTGGACGAAAAAGGCGCATTACTGAAAGATGGCTATAACGCCTTAACCATTGAGTTGGGTATGGACCAATATACTACCTGCATTGGCTTCAACTGCCGCACCATGGTAACTTTCACGCCCGATGCCGGCAACGGTTTGGAATTGAAAACCCTGATGCAGCAGGAAATGATAAAACGCGGCGTGCTTTGGGCGGGCTTCCACAATATGTGCTACAGCCACACCAATGAGGATATCCAATATACCCTTTCTGCTTACCGCGATGTACTGCCTATAGTGAAAGAAGCCATCCTGAGCGGCGATATCAAACAATACCTCAAAGGCGAGGTGCTCGAAGCAGTATTCCGCAAGGTGAGCAACTACAACATCAAACCCAAAACCGTTGCCTAACATGGAGCTATTCTCATTAAAAGGGAAAACCGCCATAGTAACGGGTGCGCTTGGGCTCATCGGCAAAAAACATTGCGAGGCACTGGCACTGGCCGGTGCGCAGGTAGTGGTTGCCGATGTAAATAAAGAAGCGGCAGTTGCCTTTGCTACAGCCCTTGGGTCCGAGCACATTGGCTTAGGCGTTGATGTTACCGATAAAGCATCGCTCGAAACAGCCTGCACCGGCATTAAAGCCCGATACGGCTCGATAGACATACTGGTGAATAACGCCGCGATAAACGATATGTTCGAGAACCCGGCCATGGCCAAAGAGCTTTCGGCATTTGAGAATTATCCGCTGGATGCTTTTCAAAAGTCGATAAATGTAAACGTTACGGGTGTGTTTCTGTGCTCGCAGGTTTTCGGCGCGGTAATGGCAGGGCAGGGGACTGGCAGCATTATCAATGTGGCTTCTACCTATGGCATCGTAGGCCCCGACCAAAGCATCTACCGCGACGAGCAGGGACAACAAACTTTTTATAAATCGCCTGCCTACCCGGTTACCAAGGGTGCTGTAATAAACTTTACCCGCTTTTTAGCTGCCTACTGGGGCAATAAAGGCGTGAGGGTAAATACCCTATCGCCGGGTGGCGTTGAAAATAACCAAAACGAATTTTTTGTAAACAATTATTCCGCTAAAACACTGCTGGGCCGCATGGCGCAACCTAACGATTACCAGGGCGCGTTGATATTCCTGGCAAGCGATGCTTCGGCCTATATGACCGGCGCTAACCTTATTGTTGATGGCGGCTGGACAGCAATTTAACCCCTATACCTAACATGGAACAAAATTTAAAAAACAAGGCAGCAAACATTAAACTTTTGCTAACCGATTGCGATGGCGTACTAACCGACGCGGGCGTTTACTATGGCGCCGATGGCGAAGAACTAAAGAAATTTAACATGCGCGATGGCATGGGCGCCGAACGCCTGCGCAAAGTAGCCGGTGTGCAAACCGGTATCATCACCGGCGAAACCTCGCCCTCGGTAGCTAAACGTGCCGAAAAATTGGGTATTACCGAACTGCACTTAGGCATTAAAAATAAAGTAGAAGTTTTTAAAGAGATAAGCAGCCGCTTAGGTTTAGCTGCCGAAGAGATAGCCTACATTGGCGACGACTACAACGATCTGGAAGTAATGGAACTGGCAGGCCTAACCGCAGCCCCTGCAGATGCCTTGCCGCTGGTGTTAGAGCGTGTTGATGTGGTTTGTCGCGCCGGTGCGGGCGAAGGCTGTTTCCGCGAGTTTGCCGAGTTTATCATCGAAGCAAAAACCGAAACGGTTGTAAACGTAAAAGGCGGCCCTGTTACGCTGAGCAACGGCCGTATTATAGGCAAAGGCCAGCCATCATATATAATTGCCGAAATTGGCATTAACCACAATGGTTCGCTGGAAATTGCCAAAAAACTGATAGACGAAGCAGTTGCTGCCAAAGCCGATGCGGTTAAATTCCAGAAACGTACGCCGGAAATTTGTGTACCCAAAGACCAATGGGAAATGATGCGCGATACCCCATGGGGCCGCATGAGCTACATCGATTACAAACGCAAAACAGAATTTGGCATTGCCGAATACGCCGCTATCGACCGCTATTGCAAAAAAGTAGGTATCGATTGGTTCGTATCTACCTGGGATGTGCCTTCGGTTGATTTTATGGAGCAATTCGAGACTGTGATGTACAAACTGGCCTCGGCATCGTTAACCGATTTCCCGTTGATACAACGCATATTGGAAACCGGCAAGCCACTAATGCTATCTACCGGCATGAGCACCATGAACGAGATAGAGAACACTATGGCTTTTGTTAACGCTTTTGCGCCAAACTACCCGCTGTTTATTGCGCACTCAACATCGGCATACCCATGCCCGCCGCAGGAGCTTAACCTGCGTATGATACAAACGCTGGAAGACAAATACAAGGGCATCCCGATAGGTTACTCGGGCCACGAGACAGGCTTGGCCACCACCGTAGCTGCCGTTGCCATGGGCGCAACCTTCGTAGAACGCCACTTTACGCTTGACCGCGCCATGTGGGGTTCAGACCATGCCGCTTCGGTAGAGCCACAAGGCCTATCGCGTTTGGTTCGCGATATACGCGATGCCGAAATTGCTGCCGGCGATGGCGTTAAAAAAGTATACGAATCGGAACTTGGCCCCATGAAACGCCTGCGCGTAAACATCAGCGACGAGTACAAAGAAAAGTCAATAAGCTAAACAATGCCGCAGGAAAAACTGCTTACCATAACCACTACTATTTTGGTGTGCTGGGTGATATTTATTATCGCCTGGGAACGCATAAATCCTTACCGTAAAAGCCTTCCCTTCTTCAGGGAGGGCTTTTGGGTTGATCTGGTTTGGTACACCATCATCCAAAGCTACTTCCTCAAAATATTGATATTCGACTATATTATTGCGCCTGTTAAGTCGCATTTCGATTGGTCATCTTTTCAATTTGTAAGCCATTGGCCGGTATGGGTGCAGGTGGCGTTCTTCCTGTTTACGCACGATTTGTATATCTACTTGTTCCACCGCTTTCAGCATAGTAACAAATTCTTCTGGCGCACGCACGAGGCGCACCACTCGGGTAAGGAAGTTGATTTTTTGGCCGGTTCGCGTTCGCATATTGCCGAGATCATCATTAACCAAACTATCGAGTTCGCACCCATAATTCTGTTAGGAGCAGCCCCGGAAGTGATACCAATCAAAGCCCTGCTCGATGCCATGTTCGGTATGTTTATCCATGCCAACGTGAAGGTGAAAATGGGTAAGCTGAAGTATTTCATCAACTCGCCCGAGCTGCATTTGTGGCACCATGCCAATTACATCGAGGTGTTTCATGCTAACTTCTCTACTAAATTTTCTTTCTGGGATCACTTGTTCAAAACGGCTTATGACCCGGGCCATCCGCCCGGCAACCTGCCCGAAAACTGGGGGCTGGGTTACGAATACCCAAAAGATTACTTTCTACAGCATGCTTTCTCGGTAAAACGTTTTGATGAAAAAGGGCTGCTGAAATACAAATGGTTTGAGAGATACTACAACCTGCGCCCTAACCTGCTGAAAAGGATAGAAGTGATGCTGGGTAAGGCACCGCGCAAAGCGCAAAAGCCTGCGAAAGGCAGCCCGGTTTATCCGTTGGTGATGGAAGAACAAGAAGAAAAATACGCAAATACTTAAGCCTTGGCCTGGATATATATTATTGTTGCCGCCATTTTCGAAACCGCCTGGACCTACAGCGTTAAGTTCCTCAAATTCGATAATTTTAAAACCCTTGCCTGGGTAAATTTTT
Source organism: Mucilaginibacter pedocola (assembly GCF_002013915.1). GTDB lineage: Bacteria > Bacteroidota > Bacteroidia > Sphingobacteriales > Sphingobacteriaceae > Mucilaginibacter > Mucilaginibacter pedocola. The sequence continues at coordinate 598,504 of NZ_MBTF01000012.1, read as the reverse complement.
ATAAATGGGACGGCGGGCTGCCCATTATAGGTCCGTTGGTGGGTTATATCATCTTCGGGTTGGCCAATGTTTATTTCTTTTCGTTAGGCATTAAAGAACTCCCCATAGCCACCGCCTACGCCGTTTGGACGGCCGTAACGCTGGTGCTTATCAAGATAACCGAGGTTATGTTCCTGAGTGAACCCTTCTCCTGGAAGGATACCGTTTTCCTGCTGCTCATCATGACGGGGATAATAGGGTTGAAGATGCAGGCAAGCAGTTAAATGCTTTTTTGAGCCGCCTGCTAAAGTAATTTGAACCTCTCAACAAAACGCGCATTGTTTTTATTGCGGATATTTGTACTGCATATATCCGCTTATGAAAAAACTATCCCGCATTTTAAAACGCTTCGTGCTTATTAGTCTTGCTTTAGCAGGCGTACTCAGCTTGGCTACCTGTGCTTTTATGCAGCAGCCGCAATTTGGCAGTTTACCCAAAGGCGAACGCTTGGAGGAGGTGAAGAAGTCACCAAGGTATAGCGACGGAAAATTTCATAATTTGATTGAGCGGCCGACTATCACGGAGGGCTACAGCATTGTAGGCGAATCGTGGAAAACGCTTTTTGGTAATTTGCCAAGGCGAACCCCTGTAGATTCGTTGCCATCGGTAAAGACTGATTTGAAAGCTATTCCTGCCAACCAAAATGTAATGGTATGGTTCGGGCACTCGTCGGTTTTTATACAGGCAGGCGGCGTTACTTTCTTGGCCGACCCGATATTTAGCGGAAAGGCCACCCCGCTGCCGTGGGGTGTAAAAGCCTACAAAGGCAGCGATGTTTATACGGCAGATGATATGCCCGAAATAGATTACCTGCTGATATCTCACGACCATTACGACCACCTCGACTATGAAACGGTAACAGCCCTGAAAAATAAAGTGAAGCATGTGGTTTGCGGGCTGGGCGTGGGCGCGCATTTTCAGCGCTGGGGCTACAAGCCCGAACAAATTATTGAGAGGGACTGGTATCAGAAAGTGCCCGTAAATGATAGCGTTGTCATATATAACGAATCATCACACCATCGATCGGGCAGGGGTTTTGTGCAAAATAAAGCGCTGTGGATGTCGTACCTAATTAAAACGCCGGCAAACAAAATATACATCAGCGGTGATGGTGGCTTCGACGGGCGCTTTGCTGCTATCGGTAAGAAATTTGATGGCGTAGATTGGGCGGTAATGGAGAACGGGCAGTATGATATGGCCTGGCATTCGGTACACAACCTGCCCGACGAAGTAATTGCCGCAACCATGGGGCTGCGCGCCAAAAACTTGCTGCCCGTGCACCACTCCAAATTCACGCTTGCCAAACACCCCTGGGACGAACCATTGAATAAAGTGACCGAACTATCCGTCGGCAAACCCTACCGCCTTGCCACCCCAATGATAGGCGAGGTGGTACGCATGGATGACAGCACCCAGTTATTTAAACAATGGTGGAAGGGGTTGAACTGATCTAAACTTTCACCCAAACACTAAGAGGGCCCATTTTTTTGCCTCCGATCGCCACAGCTTCCTGTAAAGCATCGCCGCTTTCGTACCCAACTACAGGCAGCGCTTGGGCAAAGGCAACCAATGCTGATCTGTATTGGCGGCTATTATCTCTGCAAAAGAAATTAGAAAGCCCTGCAACGCCATGGCTGGTGTGAATGATGCCTCCGCTAATTATCTTGCCGTAGTCTTCGTGATAAACGAATTTAATTTCTGGGTGCTGCAGTAAGCTATCTTTAAATATCCTGTCCTGCTTGTCATTACCCCAGGCCTTTTCCCATGCTTGCAGCTTTTCGGAGGTGTCGGCTATCTTAAAATCGATCGTTGTTTCTGTTTCATCAGCGTAGTTTACCCACTGCGCTTCGAAGAGTTTATGAAAACCATGCGCCTCCAGTTCAAGGGAATTAAAACTGTCCTTTAATGATTTCAGCAGGGGCAAACCACGCATCGCATCAACAACGGCATTAGTATCGATAGAACTGCTAAGGGTAACTAGGTCGGGATAATAAGGCGGCACCGGCCCGGGCGACCGCCAGATATTTTGCTGAACGCTACCCGGCGCACCGTGGGTAGCACATATGATACCACACCACTCAGCATTATTTAAAATGGTGCGTTGGAGTAGGTTATCAGGGTTTGAGTATTCGGGCATTGTATCCAAAAATAGTAAAGTGAGGATAAAAATTAGCGGTCTCTTTTTTAACCGCGGAGGGCACAGAGGTTGCGCGGAGGTTCGCAGAGAGCCTATCACGTGGTTAAGAGTTATAACAGCGTCAATTATATAGAGGAAAAAGTTTCCCCTTTGCGCCTTGGCGTCTTTGCGTGAAAAAAGTAACCACATGATAGGCTCTGTGCCTCTCCGCGTAAAACTCTGTGCCCTCTGCGGTAAAAATAACCAACTTGTTACACCAAATCGGCCCGTCTCTAATAGCACTTTATAATTATTGCCCTATCTTGGCTTTTACTAACTATAACCATGAAAAAACTCATCTTCCTGCTATTACTTATACCTTTCACCACAAAGGCCCAGCAAACTTATGTTGCCAAAAAAGGCATTCAATATTACGCAGAGAGCGTAAATAAGCAAGATGCCTACATCAACTCCCAATGCAAACTTGATTTGTATTACCCAAAAGATGCAAAAGGTTTCGCTACCATAGTATGGTTCCATGGAGGTGGTTTAACCGGCGGGGGTAAGGAAATTCCGCAAGCTTTAATGGAAAAAGGATACGCGGTGATAGGGGTAGGGTACAGGCTATCGCCAAAGGCAAAAGGCCCTGCCTATATAGAAGACGCAGCGGCTGCGGTCGCCTGGGCATTTAACCACATAACCCAATACGGCGGCAGCGATAAACAGATATACCTTTCGGGGCACTCGGCCGGCGGCTACCTGGCCATGATGATCACCCTCAACAAAAAATATCTGGCAAAATACGATATAGATGCCAACAGGATAGCCGAACTGATACCCTTCAGCGGGCAGTGCATAACACACTTCACCATCAGGCAGGAGCATGGCATAAAAGATACCCAGCCCACTATTGATGAATACGCCCCGCTTTATTGGGTGCGAGCCGATGCGCCACCTATGCTGCTGATCACCGGCGACGCCGAGATGGAACTACTGGGCCGCTACGAAGAGAACGCTTACATGGCACGCATGATGAAACTGGCCGGGCATAAGGCTACGCGCCTGTTTCAGCTGCAGGGTTTTGATCATGGGGGCATGGCCACGCCGGCCTTTCCGCTCCTGCTAAAAGAAATTGCGGCGCGTAAAAAAGCCATTGGCGATTAATTAGGGGCGGTTTTCAAAATTATTTTAAATGCTCATTTAGTTTCATTCTAAAATATCAACAAGGGTTGGTTTAAAGCTAAGATTAATTAAATTGCGCTGTAATTTAAACTAACGAATGGCCCAGCAAACCATTATGGTCATTGATGATGACCAGGAGATACTAACCCTTATCAATTTAATACTAAGGGATGCAGGTTACCTTGTGAAGATAGGCAAGGATGTGACTGACTTGTTCGAGGTGGAGAAAAACCCGCCCGACTTGCTGCTTATTGATAATTGGTTGGATGGGAAAATGGGCCGTGATATTTGTTATCAACTTAAAACCAGCCCCAAAACACAGCACCTCAAAGTATTGCTGATATCGGCCACACACAATTTACCACAAACAGCCGAAGCCGCCAAAGCTGATGGTTATGTAGCTAAACCATTTGATGTAGATGTGTTGCTGAATGCAGTTAAAAATGCGCTTAGTGCCGCTTAAAGGAGCCGATAGCATAGTTCACATCAGACGTTGCTATGGAACGTAGAAATTGAATTTGTTATTTTTCTACCAACCAGCCCTTCCTACGGAAGGTTCTTTTTTTTTATCCTGTAAGACAATGCTATTAAGTCAAAACCACCCCAGAGGAGTGAAAGATCGGTAGCAAATAGTGTCTACCAACGAAACGTTGCGATGGAACAATCTTTTTTCATCCCATAGGGATGTTTGGTTGGTAGCAGTGGCCATAATAAAATGAGCGGCGTTCCCTCGGAACGCATGGTGGATTGGCAACTATCCCCCGCGTGATGTGTTCGGATGCTTATACCGCCGGAATAACGAATGAAAAGGTAGCACCTTTGCCCGGCTCGCTCTCTACCCAAATACGCCCGTCGTGGCGTTTAATTATCTCGGCACTTAAGTAAAGGCCTATGCCAAAGCCCGAAATGTGACGGGTTTGTTCGCCTTCAACCCGGTAAAACCTATCGAATAGTTTGGGTTGGTCTGCCAGGCTGATACCCATGCCTTCATCCCGTACACTTACCAATGCACCTTTGGTCGTTCGTTCGCATTTTATTTCGATGCTGGTGCCTTTTGGCGAGTATTTTACAGCATTGCTTAGCAGGTTAGATATTACCGAACCGATCTTATCGTGGTCGGCATATACGTTTATGGCATCGCCGGGAGTGAATAAGAAAGTGTAGCCGCTGGTAGTAAGTTCGGTTTCGCGGATGTTGCCTTCTATCAGTTTTTCCAGGTCGAATGTTTCACGGTCTATCTGTATCTGGCTCGATTCGAGGCGCGAGATGTTCAGGAAACCGTTTATCATGTTGGCCATTTTGCGGGCCTGCACATTGGCTTTATCCATAGCGCCCGATAAAAATTTATCGTCGCTGTTCTTCAGCTTCATGTTGGCCACCTGTATAAGCGCGGTGAGCGATGTCAGCGGTGTTTTCAGTTCGTGGCTCACCATGCCGATAAAATCGTTCTTGCGCATCTCATCGCGCTTTTTCTCTGATATATCGCGCGATATTTTTGATATACCTATAATGTCGCCCTGCGGGTTCCGTACCGGCGATATGGTGAGCGAAACATCGATCAGTTGCCCGTCTTTTTTTGCGCGGATGGTTTCAAAATGCTCCACTCGTTCGCCTGCGCGTATGCGCGCTATAATGGCGGGTTCTTCGTCGTGCCTGTCGGTTGGTATTAGTTTCAGGATAGACTGGCCCACCATATCTTCTTCACTATACCCAAAGATGCGCCTGGCACCGGCATTCCAGCTGGTAATAATACCGTCTAAGGTTTTACCAATGATGGCATCGTCGGACGAATCGACGATGGCCGCCAGTTTGGCACTGCGCTCTTCGGCTTGTTTAACGTCCGAAATATCAAGGGCGATGATCAGCCCTGCATATTGCAGGCCGGCAGCATCGAATAAGGGTACAAAATCAACCCTGAAGGCATTGCCATTAAGCCCCTGGCGTTCTACAGTGAAGCGCTCACCGCTGGTAAGGCGCCTGTAAAGGTGGCGGGTTGATGCATATCGTTGTGTTTCTAATACCTCGCTTAACAGCTTACCAGTATTATGCTGCCCTTCAAAGCCAAGTTCTTCCATCAGGTCGCCCTCCAAGCCTAAAATGCGCTGGTTATTATCAATAACAATAATGAGCGAGTTAGGGATATTAACGGCTATCGATTTAAACAGGGCTTCGCTTTTGCGTAATTCCTCGCGGTTACGGGCAAGCTCTTCGTTGGTTGCCAGCATTTCTTCGTTGGCGGCCGCCAATTCTTCGTTCGTTGCGGCCAGCTCCTCGTTTATGGCCGTTAGTTCCTCGTTAAGCGCCTGTGTTTCTTCTTCGCTTTCTTGCAATTCCTTAGTGCGCTGTTCTACGCGGTCTTCCAGCGATGCATTTACAAGTGAAAGTTCATCGCGTGTGGCCTCCAATTCTTCGTTGGTGGCTTCCAGTTCTTCGTTAGAAGCCGTAAGTTCTTCATTAAAGGCTGCGGTTTCCTGCTCTTTAAATTGCAATACCTTTTGCAGCCGGTCTTTCTCACGCACATCAGCCGTTACGCTGATATAAGAGAAGCATACGATGATGAGGGCAATGCCAATACCTATCAGGAACACGGGAGGTGTAAAGCGGGCATAGCGTTGTAGTTCGGCATTGCGTTGTTCCAGTAAAAGCTGTTCGGCATCTTCGGCTTTGTCGGCAGCCACGCGCAGGGCATCCATAGCGGCTTTGCTGCCGTTAAGGTCGGCCAAGGTAATGGGTTGTTTGTTTTCTTTCTTTTTGATGATGGCTTGCAGGATGTTCATCCTTTCTAACAGCACCTTATTCAGTTCATCTATATTTTGTTGTTGAACAGGATTGTCGGCGGTCAGCCCTTTTACTTCATTTACCAGGCTTTGGGCTTTTTCGTAAGAGCCCTGGTTAGGTTCCAGAAAACTTTTCTCGTTGGTAAGCAGGTAACCTCGCTGCCCGGTTTCAGCATCTTTCATTACCGAGAGGGCTTTTTCCAGTTTGCTTATTACTTCGTTGCTGTGCGCAACGGCCTTATTGCTGGCCAATAAATTACGAAGGGTAGTGTACGAGAATACAGCAATAACAGCCATAATAAATATGGCAGAGCCATAGCCGATCTGCAAATTCCGGTTCAACCTGGGTTTCATAAAAGTAGATGTGTGTGCACTCCGGGGCGAGAATGCGCCCTAAATATAGGTGTTTGCACAAATTACTCCAAACAGGCGTGTTAAAACAACAATTAAAACAGAGGAATAATGGTTTTTGACCCGATTTTACTCACCCTGACGGCCCGCAATTCGCGGGCGTCGCCCCTCTCTGCTTCTCAAAGCGGTTGGAAGAACAGGGAATGAAGCTTACCCTCTTTCCCTTTACGGAGAGAGGGTGGCCCAGCAATAGCGTCGGCCGGGTGAGTTAAATCGTAAGCTGTGTTTAAACGTTTTTCGCCGTAAATGCCCGCATATCTATCACGTACCTAAAGCGCACATCGTCGTCTTTCAGTTTTTCAAAGGCATCGTTTATATCCTCCATCTCTATCATCTCTACATGGGGGAGGATGTTGTGTTCGGCACAAAAGTTTAGCACCTCCTGTGTTTCGGCAATACCGCCTATGAGTGAGCCGCCTATGCTGCGCCCCTGGCTGGCCACATCCATATTATTCACGGGTGTTTTATAAGGTGCCAATAAGCCCACGGTAACCAGCGAGCCACGGCGGCGCAGCAGGCAAACGTAGGGGTTCACGTCAAAGGCATCGGGGATGGTAACTAAAATAAAGTTGAAGTACTTTTCGTGCCGTTTCATTTCGGCCTTATTGTCGGATACGATAACTTTATCGGCACCCAATTCTCCTGCCAGCTTCCGTTTGTCTTCATGGGTGGTTATGGCGGTAACTTCGGCACCCATGGCTTTGGCTATCATTACGGCCATGTGGCCAAGACCGCCTATGCCTGCAATAGCTACTTTGTCGCCGGGTTTAACGTTCCAGTGTTTCAGGGGCGAATAGGTAGTAATGCCTGCGCAAAGTATAGGAGCGGCTTTGCGTATATCAAGAGCATCAGGTATCTTCAACAAAAAGTCTTCGGGAACTACTAAGTTGGTAGAGTAGCCGCCGTAGGTATTATATTCAGATGCATCGGGTTTAAAGTAGCCGTTATACGTCATGGTAGGGCCGTGCGGGCCTTCGCAAAACTGTTCTTCGCCATCGCGGCAGGCGCTGCAGCTGCGGCAGCTATCTATCATACAGCCCACGCCAACAATTTCACCCTCGGCAAACTTAGTAACCGCGCTGCCTGCATAGGTTATGCGGCCAATTACTTCGTGGCCAGGTACGCAGGGGTAAATGGTGTTTTTCCAGTCGTTCTCTACCTGGTGCACATCCGAGTGGCAAACACCGCAATAAAGTACTTCAATCAGCACTTCGTTATCTTTCGGAGCATCCCGCTCGAACTTTATGGGTTTCAGCGTTTCGCCGCCCACCAGGTTGCCCGAGGCTCCGTAGCCCCTGGCGGCAATTTTTTCTAACGTTAGTGTTGCCATGGCTGTGTGTTGTTGATATATTAATTAACTGTAAATAAATTTAATTGTTTGGAGGAGCGTTTGCGCACACTCCTGCTTAAAAGCCTGCCTGTCACTAACAGCAGCTCGCATAAAAGCTTTATTTGGCTGAGTATTCCCAAATGTTGTTTCCAATTAAATTGTTTCTTAAAAAGAAAACACTACTTTAGCCCAATACTTCTGCCTTGTTTTACCTGTTAGTTGCGCCCGTTATTCACCCGCAGGCCCGGCATCCGGTTACAACGCCGTAAATACCTAATTAAATGGCTGCACTAAAAAATTACGATTCGGATTTTTGCGGAAGCTTGCCGCTTAGCCACATCAACGTTATACAGGATTATGGTTACTTGGTAGTTGTAGCACGCGAAACACTCTCGATAATACAGGTGAGCGAAAATGTTGCCGAATTGCTTGGCGTAGCGCTTGATGATATTATTGATTCGCCCCTTGGTAACTACACCGATGCTGCCGCCATAGCCAAACTGCAAAAAGGCTTTGCCGACAAAATAAGGAACAAAATACCTTTCACGCTGCCGTTTGGCGGGCAAAATATGTCGGCCCTTGCCCATTTCAGGGAAGATAGCCTGCTGTTGGAGCTGGAAAAGCCCGATGCCAACGGCGAGCGCTCATTCACCAATGTTTTCGAGGATATAAAATACGCTATTGCCGCCATTGAGCAGGCAAACAGCGTTGAACAGCTAAGCCAGATAGCCATTGCCGAACTGCGTAAGCTAACCGGTTTTGATGGTATTATGATGTACCGCTTTGATGCCGACTGGAACGGAACGGTGATAGCCGAAGAGAAAGTAGAAGGGCTGGAGAATTACCTGGGCCATACCTTCCCGGCATCGGATATACCCAAACAGGCCCGGCAGTTGTATCTGCAAAACCCCTACAGGCTTATCCCCGACAGGGATTTTAAACCCGTGAGGCTTTACCCGGTAATTAACCCGCAAACCCGCTCGTTTACGGATATGGCCGGTTGCAACCTGCGTGGCGTTGCGGCAGTGCACCTGGAGTACCTGAAGAATATGAACGTGCAGGCTTCCATGTCCATCCGGGTAATATACCACGAGCAGCTTTGGGGGCTTATTGCCTGCCACCACCTTACCCCGCGCTACCTCAGCCTCGAGCTTTGTTCGGTTTGCGAGTTGTTGTCGTCGGTAATATCAAACAAGGTAACGGCCATATTGTATAAAGAAACATTTGAAGAAGAAGCCGAATTGCAGCGCATGCAAACCGGCCTGGCAGCTGCAGTTTATGCTGATAACGATTTGGTAGAAGGGCTATTGAATCCCGACAAACCCAACCTGATGCAATTGTTTGGCGCAGGGGGCGTGGTAGCCGTTTTAAACGGCAGGCAACACACGCTTGGCGAAGCGCCCGATGCGGCCTTTATAGAGAACATGGTGCTTTGGCTGCAAAACAAACATGCCGGCCGCGTGTTTGTAACCGACGAGTTGCCTTTGATATATGATGATGCCTTGCCCTATGCAGCAGAAGCAAGCGGTGCATTGGCCATACCGGTGGATGCAGAGAATGGCGAGTATATCATCTGTTTCAGGCCCGAGTTGGTGAAAACCATTAACTGGGGCGGCGATCCGGATAAAGCAATAAATTTTGAACCGGATGGTAAGAACTATCACCCGCGTAATTCGTTTAAATTGTGGCAGCAAACCGTGCGCAACACGGCGCGGCCATGGAGCGAACAACACATTAGGGTGGCCGAAAACATGCGCAGTTTGGTGTATGAGTTTACCACCCGAAATTTATAACAGATATTTTGGCAAAGGCGAGTAATATAGAATTTATGGAAAGCAAACCGTCCGACCGCTTTATTATAGCGATAGGGGCATCGGCAGGCGGTTTGGAGGCTATCCATGAGTTTTTCGACCATATGCCCGCCAATTCGGGCTTCACCTTTGTAGTGATACAACACCTCTCGCCCGATTATAAAAGCCTGCTGGTTGAGCTGGTATCTAAACACACCCACATGAAGGTGTACGAGGCCGCCAACGATGTTACCCTACAGCGCGATTGCGTATACATTATCCCTAATAAAAAGCTGATGACCATACGCGGGCATAAGCTTAAACTGGCGGATAAGGTGAAGGATAAATCGCCTAACACGGCTATCGATACCTTTTTGTTTACACTGGCGAAAGAGAAGCGCGAGAAGGCCATTGCGGTTATACTCTCAGGTACAGGTACCGACGGCACCAAGGGCATAGAGGCCATTAAAGAGTGCGGCGGTATGGTGATCGTACAAGAGCCGGCCACCGCCAAATTCGATGGCATGCCCAATAGCGCCATCACATCGGGCAATGCCGATTTTATATTGCCTCCTTCAAAAATGCATGTAGAGGTATACAACTATGTGCACCAAAGCCATATCCCGCAGATAGAAGAAAGCAGCTTTGACGACGGGCACCTGAACGATATTTTCCACCTTGTATCAAAAAGCAGCGGGCAGGATTTTAACCTTTATAAAACGCCCACCATACTGCGCCGCATAACCCGCCGTATGGCTGCGGTTGAAATGGTGAATCTGGACGATTACGTAAACCTGCTGCACAACGAACCGGCAGAAGTGAAACTGCTGGCCAAAGATTTTTTAATTGGCGTGACCAGCTTTTTCCGTGACAGGCCAGCCTTTGAATTACTGGAGAAGGAAGTTATCCCCAACATCATCAAAAACAAAAACGACGGCGATATACTGAAGGTATGGGTTTGCGCCTGTAGCACCGGCGAGGAGGCTTACTCCATTGCCATATTGCTGAACGAAGTAGTAGCACGCAGCGATAAAAACCTCGAGATAAAAATATTTGCTACCGATGTAGATGAATCGAGCATTGAGGTTGCTGCGCGTAACAGCTACCCACTGTCGGTTGCTAAAGAGATACCTTCGCAATACCTCAAAAAATATTTTATTAAAGATAATAAGGGTTACTCGGTGCTGCCCGGCATTCGCAAACAAATTGTGTTTGCCAGGCACAACGTTATTAAATCGCCACCCTTCATCAAAAACGACCTGGTTACCTGCCGCAACATGCTCATTTACATGAATAACCTGTTGCAACAAAAGGTGATAGCTACCTTCCATTACGCGCTTAATAAGGAGGGTTACCTGTTTTTAGGTTCGAGCGAAAATGCAGCGAGTATTAAAGAAGGCGTAACCGAAATTAGCAGCAAATGGAAAATATACCAGCGCTCGGGCACCATCAGCTACGGGTTGCACCATACCTATACTTCGGTATCGCCCAGCCTGAAATACACCGATAAACGCATAGCCTTTAAAAATACCGAAGCACCCAAAACCGCCGATGAAGAGTTTCGCGATCTGGTAGTTGAGGAGTTTGGCCCGGTGGGGATATTTATAGATAAAAGCTACATCGTACACGAAACCATAGGCAACTTCAACCGTTTTTTGATGATGCCCGAGAAGAAACTCGACCTCAACATACTGAATATGGTGGGCAAGGAAGTTTCTATTGTGCTCAATACCGCTATACGCAAAGCCTGGAAGGAGGGGAAAAAGGCACACCTTACTAACGTGCGCATTAAGCGCGAGGGCCGCCCTTTGCTTTTGCAGGTAACGGTGAAACCGCCGGACAGCCGCTCGCCAAATGGTTATACGCTGGTGATGTTCTCTGAAACTAAGGCAGAGCCGGTGAAAGAGGGGATAGTATTGCCGCCTGTAGATACCCACGGGCAGGGAGAATACCTGATGGAGATGGAAGCAGAGTTGAGCGAAACCCGCATTAACCTGCAGATGGCCATCGAGGAGATGGAAACCACCAACGAGGAATTGCAATCGAGCAACGAGGAGTTACTTTCGGCTAACGAAGAACTGCAGTCGGGTAACGAAGAACTGCAATCGCTCAACGAGGAATTACATACCCTGAATACCGAACACCAGTTGAAGATAAAGGAACTGGTAGAGCTGAACGACGACCTGGATAACTATTTCCGTAGTACCGATATAGGGCAGATATTTATTGATGCCAACCTGCGCATCCGTAAGTTTAACCCTGCTGCCATAAAAATGGTGAACCTGATAGAGGCAGATATTGGCAGGCCGATAAACCATATCTCCAGCAATATACTGGCAGATAATTTGGTGAACGACCTGCATACTGTATTGGCCAAAAATAAGGTGGTTGAAAAGGAGATAACCTTAAAGAATGGCACCAACAACCTGATGCGTATTTTGCCCTACATCCGCAAGGATAAACAGGTTGATGGGGCGGTAATATCCTTTATTGATATATCGGTTATTACCGAGCTGAATAACATTATAAGCGGCGTTTTCAATGCCAGCGCTTCGGCGATATTGGCGTTCCGCGAGATGGGCGGCGGCAACAAGCCTAAAGATTATAAATGCATTGCTTTCAATCAGTCGGCCCTAACGCTTGTTGGAAAAACTAAGGAGGATATGAATACGCAGCCATCTATCCGCGATTTTGAGGAACTGATGGCACCGTTAAGCTTTGAGCAATATGCAAAAGTGGCCGAAGGCGGCAAACCATTACAGGCCGAGATACAAACGGTAAGCAATAAGTACTTCCAGTTGCTTGGCGCAAAAATGAACGACGGCTTTGTACTGAGCCTTACCGATATTACCATCCGTAAAAATGCGGAGCAAAAGCTTAAAAACAATTACAACGAACTGATAACTGCACGTGAAGGCTTGCGCAACCTTAACCACCAACTGGAAGACAAGGTGCAGGAGCGTACCCAAAAGCTTACCGAGAGCGAAGAGAGGTTCAAACTGGTATCGAAAGCAACAAATGATACTATTTGGGACTGGAACCTTGTGAGCAACACGATGTGGAGGAGCGAGAATTTTACCGCCATGTTCGGCTACGAGCGCGATGAAGCGAGCAATACGATGGATTTTTGGTTCGGTAAAGTACATCCCGACGACCGTAGGAAGGTGGAAGAAGGTGTTTTCCGTGCCATTAACAAGCATGAGGAAAACTGGTCGGCCGAGTACCGTGTACAGAAAGCTGATGGCAGCTATGCCGTGATATTAGACCGTGGCAGCATCTTAGAAGATGAGTTGAAAACGCCTTACCGCGTGGTAGGTTCTATCATTGATATTACCCGCCTGGTAGAAACCGAGCGCAGGCTGAATACGAGCGAGAGCCGTTTCCGCAAAGTGTTCGAATCTAATATGATAGGGATGCTGTTTGCTACGCTCGATGGCGAAGTGCTGGAAACCAACGATGCCTTCCTGAATATGCTGGGCTATAAGTCCGGCGAACCTGCAAGTAAAACGCTAAACTGGAAATACATTACTCCGAAGCAATACCTTGATGTAAGCTATTGGGCGGTAAAACAACTGAAAGAGAATGGCGTATGCCCGCCATTTGAGAAACAGTATTACAAAAAAGACGGCAGCACGGTATCGGTGCTGATGGGCTCGGCCTTGCTGGAGGAAGATAACCGCCTAACATCAGTAAGTTATATTATTGATATTACCAAGCAGAAGGAGGCCGAGCGCGTGCGGCAGGAACTGCAGGGGCTGGTGCAAAAGCAGCAGGAAGAGTTTTCGAACATATTCAGCAATGCGCCTGCGCTGATAACCATACGTCGTGGCAAAGAACTGCGCTACGAGTTTGTGAACAAAGCCTTTGTGGAGTTCGACGGGCGCGAGCATTACATTGGGCTTACCATGGCCGAAGTGCACCCCGAACTGGCCGGTTCGGAACTGCTGGAAATTGAAAGGCAGGTTTACGAAAGCGGACAACCTTATTACGGCAATTCGCAACCCATTAAAAAACTGGGCTGGCAAACCGCCGGCCGCGCCGAGCGCTGGTTCGACTTGGTTTATACCCCGGTATTTGCCGATAATGGGCAGGTAGATGGTATTGCCTTTTTTGGTTTTGAGGTTACCGAATTGGTAGAGGCACGCAGTGCTGCCGAAGAACTGATGCAGAAGAAGGACGAGTTTATGAGTATTGCCAGCCATGAGCTAAAAACGCCTATCACCAGTTTAAAAGGCTCGCTGCAGATAGTACAACGTATGCTGGCAAAAGCCGATGATGCCAACCCCATGAGCCGTTTTATTGATAAGGCCAGCAGCCAAACCGATAAACTAACCGGCCTGGTGAGCGACTTGCTTGATGTTACACGCATACAAGCCGGTAAAATGCCGCTTAACCCAACTACCTTTAATGCAGTGGCCATGGTGAGCGATTGTGTAGACGAAGTGAAGGCCCAGCAACCCAACCAAAAACTTATCTTCCACACCGATTGTGATGTTGATGTAACTGCCGATAAAACCCGGTTGGAGCAGGTGATACATAACTTTTTAACCAACGCCATTAAGTACTCGCCGGGTGCGGATACGGTGCTGATAAGCTGCACCATGCAAGATGGGCAATTTAGGGTAGCCGTAAAAGATTTTGGCATTGGAGTGCCCGAAGATAAACAACCCTACCTGTTCGACCGCTTTTACCGCGTGCAGGAATCATCTACCCATTTCTCTGGCCTTGGGCTGGGCCTATTCATTTCGGCCGAAATTGTGAAACGCCACAACGGGCAAATAGGCATCGAGAGCGCCCCCGGCGAAGGCTCTACCTTCTGGTTCACCATCCCGCTCGATTAAACGCCGTTACTTTTGCGCTTCCAAATAGCGGAAGGTGCTTTTATCAACCACTATTTTTGCGGGCTTACTCTTATCGAATTTAATAGCTATAACCGCTGTTTTGCGTTCGCCAACCTTGGTGTTGCTATGGTGGGTATGCAATACGTAGTATAGTTTACCATCGGGGCCGGTAAAAACATCGCCGTGCCCGGTTCCGTTAGCGCCCGTGTTTTGTCGGCTGATGATGGGGCCGTCTTCCGCCTTTTTCCACGGCCCCATGGGCGAGGCCGAGGTAGCGTACCCTACGGCATAATCGATATTCCTAAAATCGTTTACAGAATACAGCAAGTAGTACAGCTTGCCGTGTTTCAGCACCGTTGGGCCTTCGCTTACCGGCCAATCGGTTTTGGCGGTGTTTTCCCATGGGAGTTCGGCATGCAGGCATTCTTTAGTGGTGGTAGTATCAATGTCGGAGAGGTTGGCCTTCAGGCGTGCCATAAATATGCGGTTGCCCTTTTGCAGGCGCACGTGGTACATATACAAGTCACCGTTGGTGTCTTTAAAAATAAATGGGTCTATCTGCTTGCCCGGGCCCGATATTGGCTTTAATTCCTTTTGCGTGAAAGGCCCCAGCGGGCTATCGCTTTCAGCAATGGCAATATGCTCGTTGGCGGTGTAGGCCATGTAGTATTTACCGCCCTGCTTAAATATCTGCGGTGCCCAAAAGCCCTGTGTGCCATAGCTATCACCTTTGGTTAAAGCATAGCCATCGCGTTTGCCAATAGGCCCTGTCCAGGTCTTAAGATCGGCAGACTGGTATACCATAAAGCCATTGCGTCCGCCGGTACCGTAAAGGTAATACATGCCTTTATCGGCAAATATGGTTGGGTCGGCCAGTAAAATGGTGTCGCCAACAGGTTTGGGCAGGGCAGAGGCCTTGAGCGGAAAGTACGAAGCTACGAAGCAAAGTAAAGCAGCAACAATAATAGTGTTTTTGGGCAGGCGGGTGTTTTGCATAACGGGCCCAAGATAACAAAAGCCCGGCAAACGGTTGGGTTTGGCGGGCTTTTGCATGTATGATTTACAGGCTATTGCTCTCGAGATCAATTCTTAGGAGCATCGATCTTTAATTTAACAGGGCGCATTAATTGCGAAAACGTGAGCGAACCCATCTTCCACTTGCCGTCTTGTTTCAAATAAACTTCGGTAACCATAAACGAGTGTACTACCTCGTTACCGCCTACAACTGCCACAAGGTCAATGTCGTTCAGCAAAATGGCCGTATTGCCGAAAACGTTTACCGATGCACCGTAAACTTCTGCCTTTTTGTACCATATCATGCCGCCTTTTATGGTATTCAATTCCTGTGTTTTGCCCCAGCTGCCGCCCATATGTACAAATACGCATTTATCATCGAACAGGCCGTTGAGTTGGTCGGTGTTTTTGTCGGCCATCCAACCCCATTTATTTTTCGATAAGGTTAGCACTTCCTGCTCTTCTGCAGAGGTACTTTTTTGTGCGCCGGGTAAATTGGCCTGTGCTATTGCCATTTGCAAGCCTGCAAGGCATAATGCCATTAAAATGAATGCTCTTTTCATAATAGGTTTTATTTTAAGGTTGGTTTAGTTTTTCACGCTTTTGTATTCTTCGTCGGTTACGCGCTGCAGCCATACGGTTTTGTTTTTGGCGCTGTTGGTGCTTGCAGCAATATAAGTGAAGGTGGAGTTTGGCGATGCGCCATGCCAGTGCGCAACACCCGGTGTACATTTTAAAACATCGCCTTTGTGCACTATTTGTATGGCTTTGCCTTTTTCCTGGTAGTAGCCGGTGCCCTCGGTTATCATTAATATTTGGCCGGCGGGGTGTATGTGCCAATCAAGTTTTGCGCCCGGGGCAAAGGTCGCGGTAGCAATAGCGCAATCTATGGTGGTGTCGGCGTGGTTAAGTTCGCGCAGCCAAACATCGCCGGTATGGTTATCGGTTTTTGATAATTCGCCGCGTTTGAAAATTTCAGTTGTTTGAGCTCTAGCACGGGTAGTTGCTAAAGAAACGAACAGCGTTAGCGCAATAATTACTTTCTTCATATTGGTATTTTTAGTTATTTAGTTTTCGTTCGCCCAGCCATTTCACCATTGCAGGGTCGCGATGGTCAAAAAAGGCACTGGCAGCAGTGTCAAGGGTTTTTATTGCCTCCATATCATCCGCCGATAACTTAAAATCGAACACATTGATATTTTCGGCCATGCGTTCTTTTCGTACCGATTTGGGTATGGCCACTACGCCGCGTTGGGTAAGCCAACGCAGTATTACCTGGGCTATGGTTTTATCGTATTTTTCGGCAATGCCTTTCAGTAGTTCGTTTTGAAAGATGCCATTCTTACCCTCGGCAAATGGCCCCCACGATTCTATTTGCACATTGTTCTCGGCCATATACTGCTGCGCCGCAAATTGCTGATGGAAGGGGTGGGTTTCTACCTGGTTCACAGCGGGGGTTATCTCATTATGGATAATAAGGTCAATAAGCCTGTCGGGATGGAAATTGCTCACGCCGATGGCCCGTACTTTTCCTTCTTTATACAATTCTTCCATTGCGCGCCATTCACCGTAAACATCACCAAAGGGCTGATGGATGAGGTAAAGGTCAAGATAGTCCAGTTGTAGTTTCTTTAGTGATGTTTCAAATGCTTTCTTCGCGCCCTCGTAGCCCAGGCTTTGTATCCATAATTTGGTGGTTATGAAAAGCTCTTCGCGGGCAACACCGCTTTGTTTAATGGCCTTGCCAACGGCTTCCTCGTTCATGTATGATTGTGCCGTGTCTATCAACCGGTAGCCAGTTTCTATGGCATCCATCACACTACGTTCGCACTCGGCCAGGTCGGTTACCTGGAACACACCAAAGCCTAAAAGAGGCATTTCAACACCGTTATTTAATTTTATAGTTTCCATATTATCGTATTATTCACAATCGTTGCCCGCCTTTGCATGCTGCGGTTAATGCAAGTTACCACTCGTAACGGCTTTTTCAATTACATCCAACCTTGCTTTTTTCGGGTCGGGTTTTCCCGTTGCTGCACCATCGGCCTGTATCTCCAGCAGTTCATTTTTTTGAGGAGTATACGCTGGCCAGGCAGGTAATTCGCCACCGTTGGGGTTACCGATTTTGGCAAAGTTGGTCCAGTAGGTATTCATCAGTTTGGCAACTTCGCGGTCTTTATCATCAATAGGGGCATCGTTTCGGCTGCGCAGGTCATCAAACACATAAGCTATTTCCGATGCATGCCCCGCGCCATAACGCATCTATTGTTTCATGGAAGGCGATACGTACGAGAACAGGTATACGTAAGCAGATGCGCCCTTTGCGTTAATGGCGTTTGCGGTAAAACGTGCGGGCTCGGCCCAAACCTTATCGGTATTTACCATCGTAAGCATTAGTGGCAATTCCGTTTTACCATCGGTATCGTAAACGGCGGCGGCATCGTCTTTCATTTTGCCGAATAAGCCTAACAGGCTTTCTTTAGTAGTCGCGTTCACAAAGCCTGCCGGCACTTCGGCACTGTTAGAGCCTATCATGATGGGTATTTTGGGTGCCCGGCCATTGTTATAGGCGCTTTGTGCGGTTTCCACAACCAGTTTGCCATCCAATATAGGGCCTGAATATATCGGTGTGCTTCCATCTGCCTCTTGCCCGCCATCAACAATTTCTGATACGCTCAGCGCGCGGAGTTTCTCTAATGCCGCAGCATCGGTACCTGTTATGCCATGTTTTTTGGCGAAGTTGATGCCGATGGTTTCCGCAGATACCGGGTAATAACTATCTGCATTCTCTTTACTGATAGGGCGGCCGGTAAGCACGCCATCGCGGCCGCCGCCCGATTCTACAATAGCTTTATGAAACAGCCCTTTTGCCGATGGGATAGTCAGCAGCGACTGCACCGAAACCCCACCCGCCGATTCGCCGAAAATGGTTACGTTTTTTGGGTCGCCGCCAAAGGCACCAATGTTTTGTTTTATCCATTGCAGCGCAGCAATTTGGTCCATATAGGCGTAGTTGCCTTTGGCTTCTTCGGGATGCTCAGCATTAAGCGCCGGGAAGGCAAAAAAGCCCAAGCGGCCGAGACGGTAATTAATGGTCACTAATATAACGCCTTTGCCGGTAAACGATTCGCCGGAGAAGCCTCGCTGTGCACCGCTGCCTGCAACAAAGCCGCCGCCGTGTATCCAAACCATTACGGGCAGTTTAGCGCCTTTTGCAGTTACCGCAGGTTTCCAGATATTCAGGAACAGGCAATCTTCTGCCGAAGCAGGCGAAATATTTGTACCATTGCGCGGCCAACCCATCTGAGCGCAATCGGCACCAAATTTTGTTGCATCACGCTCACCCTGCCATGCCGGCATAGGTTGCGGTGCGCGCCAGCGTAGTTGCCCAATAGGTGCAGCAGCGTAGGGAATACCTATAAAGCTGCTTACATTGCCTTCCGTTGCGCCGCGCAAACTACCGCCCGATGTTTTTATTACCGGCGAAGTACCCGCTTTATTACCGTTGGTTTGCGCGTGTACCGTACATACAGCCAGCAGCGCTAAAATTGTTAATGCCTTTTTCATAAATAATTCGGTTTGGTTTTGGTGTGCCGGTTAAACTTGCTCACGTGTTTTAACCGGCGATACAAAGGTGCCCGCTTTTATTTAGCCAAACAGGATACGTATTACAGATGTTTGTACCACTTTTACGGATACGGGCATCAAGATGGGAGATGGCTTATATAATATGCTAAATTTGGTAAGCAAATGATGAAGAATATGGAAGACATGCTCAGGTTCAACACGGTAAGCGATTACAACGTGTTTAACAATAACCCCACAAGGCACCCGCTCATAAGTGTTGTAGATTTTACCAAAGCTGCGCCGCGCCATGGGTACAAAATGTATTTCGGCTTTTATACCATTTTTCTGAAGGACCTGAAATGCGGCGATATGTCTTACGGTCGTAACACCTACGATTACCAGGAGGGCACCATGGTTTTTTTGGCACCGGGGCAGGTGGCAGGCGTAAATAGCAAAGGCGAAGTGTACCAGCCAAAAGGGCACGGCCTGGTTTTTCATGCCGACCTCATACACGGCACCTCGCTTGGGCGACATATAGCCGATTATGGTTTCTTCGGCTACCAGTCAAACGAGGCGCTGCATTTATCCGACAAGGAACGGAACATTGTGCTTGATTGCTTCGACAAAGTAGATCATGAGTTGGAACAAAATATAGACAAACATAGCAAACGCCTTATTGTGGCTAATATTGAACTGTTGCTTGATTACTGCGTACGCTTTTACGACCGCCAGTTTATCACCCGCGATAACGTTAACCGCGGTATACTGGAAAAATTTGAGGCCATACTGAACGATTATTTTATATCCGATAAACCCCAAACCATTGGCCTGCCATCCGTGGCTTACTGTGCAGAGCAGTTGTACCTGTCGCCCAACTATTTTGGCGACCTTATAAAAAAGGAAACCGGCAAAACGGCGCTTGAATATATACAGGCCAAACTAATAGCCATGGCCAAAGAGCGCATATTCGACCATGGTAAAACCGTTAGCGAAATTGCCTATGAACTGGGCTTTAAATACCCGCAGCATTTTGCAAGGTTGTTCAAGCAAAAGGTGGGGCATTCTCCGCTCGAATATCGGTCGCTTAATTAATGCTCTCTACTTCATCAACTCCTGCTGAATATTGAATAAAAATTCAAACAGGTTCATCTCTGTTGGTATCTGCAGTTTTTTGCGCAGGCGGTAGCGGCTTACCTCTACGCCACGTACCGATATGGCCATTAGTTGGGCTATCTCCTTGCTTGATAAATTCATGATGAGGTAGGCGCAAAGCTTTAGTTCCTGTTGGTTAATGGTGGGGTAACGGTTTTTAAGCAGGGTTAAAAAGCCGGCGTGTACCTTATCAAAATGAATAGAGAATTGCTGCCATTGCTCGTTCAGCTTATCCTCTTCGGTGAGCATGCGCTGTATCTTTTTTATCTCCTTTACATCCACAGTACCCGCCTCGGCTTTTTGCAGGCGCTGTAATTCTTCTTTTACCTTAGTTAAAAACTCCTTTTGCTGCACCAGGTTCAGGGCCGATGATGCCAGTTCAGATGTTTTATACTCTACTTCGGCTTGCAGTTTTTCGGCTTTCAGGTTGGCGAGTTCTTTTTGGGAGCGTTCTAATTTTAACTGGTGCTGATAGGACAGTTGGCGTTGCTCTTCGGCATTCTGTTCCTGTTGTTGTTGTAGCTGGCGCTGTTGTTTTAAAATGTGGCGCTTCTCCTGTTTTTGGTAGATGAAATACAACAGCCCGGTTACGGCGAATATGTAGATAGCATAGGCCCATAGCGTTTGATACCAGGGCGGGTTTACGGTAAAAGTGTATTCGGTTATGGCCGATTGGTTATTATGGTGATTGCGTGCCTTTACCTTAAAAACGTATTTCCCCGGCGGCAGGTTGGTGTAATCCTTCTCGGCCTTTTTATTCCACTCGGCCCAGCCTTTATCGAAGCCTTCCAGCAGGTAGCTATACTCTACGTTTGATTGCTCATCAAACACGGGCGACGAGTACTCGAAATGTAGCGAGTTATAGGCGTAACTTAAATTAAGCACATCGCTTGCGGTTTGCTTGTTGGTACTATCGCGCCCGTCGAACCCGCCATAAAGCAAACTATCCGCCCCCGAACCCGACCGTACGCTGCGGATGTAAACCTTTAGCGGGCGTATGTTCTCTTTGTATTTGGCGTAATTGATATGGTAAAAACCATTCTCGCTGCCCACAAACACATTCTCGGTATTAATAGGGTATACATTCTCGAAACCGCTGAGGATACGGTTGTTCAATTCGGGGAAGTTGATGATGGTAGGTGCTGCCGAATAATCTACTACGCCCAGCGTTTTACCCTCCACAAACCAGATGTTACCTGCCGGGTCTTCTTTAAGGTAACGGATGCCTCGCTCGCCAAAAATGGTTTTAAAAGGCTGCGAGGGCATAAATTTATCGGCGCCGGCATTGTATTGGTAAATACCTTTCTCGGTAGCCACCACCACCTGGCCTTTTACTTTAAATACGAAGTTATTCAACGTTGACGGCAGCCCTTGCTCTTTGGTATAGTTTTTCACCTGGCCAGTTTCGGGGTTAAGGCAATATACACCTCGGTAGGGGTGCGAGGTCCATATCATATTATTCTCGTCAACCTCTAAAAACCTTGCCGACTCGTAGTACTTACCTAAATTACCCTTATCGGCAAGTGTTGCCCCATGGTTTTCAAACAGGCGCACACCGTAGTAATTACCCGCTGCTATTAATGGCTGGCCTGCCTTGTTGGTAAAGGGTTGGAATATCCAGAAACCGGTGGCGTTGTAAATAGGTGTAATATGCCCATCGCCCACCTCAAATAAACCATCATCCTTACCCGCAAGCAGGTGCCCGCCGGCCGCCATAATATTCCAGGTTTGGCCCTCGGCCGCTATTTTGAATTTGTTTTTTACATAGCTCAGGTCGCCCATATCGGTTACAGGTACTTGGTAAATACCGTTGGATAGCGCGAAGTACAGGTTGTTATGATAAAAAGCACTTGCATACCCGGCGGCATCGTTAAAAATGCCGGGGCTAATGTGCTTAACGGCATTGTTGTAACTGATGAAATCGATACCATTATCCAGCCCCAACCAAACATTGTGGTTGGCATCGTTAAAAATGGTGCGTACAAATACGTTTTGCAACCCTTCTTTTTTGGCAATGTTCTCTATCACCTGCCCGTTACGGTCCACCTGGTAAACGCCGTTTAAAAAGGTGCTGAACAGGTAGGTGCCATCATCCAAGGGTAGCGCGGCCGAAAAATGCTGGTGATTATCTATCCCGATAAGGTTAAAATTCCGCAGTGTATTGCCGCTTAGCAGATATATCCCATCCTTAGAGGTGGTGACGATGCTGAAGGATGTACTGTATTTGGATATCGAGGTAACGTAAAACCCATTGGGCAAGTCTTTTTTATCGATAAAGGGTTGCCAATTGTTGTTCACGTACTCTACTAATCCTTTTTGCTCATCGTGCGCCAGCAGTTTGTTTTGATATAATCCCAAAAACAACCACGAGCGGGTGTGGTAAACGGCCATTTTACCTTTACTGTATTTAAATATCTTATCGTTAGAGCGGAAGAATATATCGTCGCCATAGCTTATGATATCCCATAGGTCGGAGAATATCTGGTCGGCTTTTGGTATCAAACCCTTCAGGGAGGTAAATACTAACGAGCCATTACTGCCCGGCGAGAAGTAGCCTATCTCGTCCTGCCCGCCTACGTATAATTTCTTATCGGCACCAAACTCCAGCGAGCGCACAATGGTGCGGTTGGGTAGGGGATACAGCTGCCAGGCCGAGCCATCGAACACCAAAACCCCCTCGTTATTGGCAAAGTACATACGCCCCTGTGCATCCTGCCTTATTTTCCAGTTTTGAGTACCTGCGTTGTACTGCCGTTTCTCGTAATTAACGGTTTTGCGTTGCGCAATATAGGCTTGCGGCAGGGCTTTGTTTGCTACTATACTACACAATGTAATAAATAAAATCCTTAAATACAGGTAGTTAGTAAAATTGCGCAGCATGGTTACTTAGGGTATAAATTGGTAAATCAAATATCGCTTTTTTATTGGCTTTTTTGAGGCTTGTTGTAGTAGTGATGTAGTGCATTATTTGTTTAATGGCTGCTTTGGGGCATACTTTTGAACCCATAAACCAGGCGCCTCTTGCGCTTTTTTATAAACCAATTTAACCCGTACTAAAAACTTATGGACAAAATGTAACCATGTGCATTGGCATGCGCATTAAAACCTAATTATGGAGAAACCTTTACAACCAACCCCGGGCAAAGCCCCAATTCAATTAATTATAAACTAATCATCCAATCCTTATGCAATTCAAACTCAAGTTTCTTGCGTGCATTGCTTTGCTGTTTTGTTTGGTGAGCTCAGCCTACGCGCAATCGCTCCGCATTACAGGTAAAGTAACACAAAAGTCCGACGGGCAGGGCGTCCCCGGCGCCACCGTTGCCCTCAAAGGCACAACCATTGGCACCGTTACCGATATTAACGGTAATTATACCTTAACCCTTAACCAAAATACAAGCGCTACCCTGGTAGTATCTTTTATTGGTATGGTAACCGTTGAGCGCACTGTAAGCGCTACTGGTGTACAAAATTTTGTTTTAGACGACGCCTCCAAAGCGCTGGAAGAAGTTGTGGTAGTAGGTTACGGCACACAAAAAGTAACCAACATATCGGGCGCTATATCAGTAGTAAAAGCATCCGACATTAAAAAGCTGAACGCCGTACGTACCGAGGAAGCCCTGCAGGGCCAGGTATCGGGTGTTACGGTGGTTCAATCAGGTTCACCGGGTGCAAAGCCAACCGTATTGGTAAGGGGTATCCCTTCTTTCTCGGGTAACGACCCTACCGTGGTTGTTGACGGTTCTATCCAATCGCTGGATGACCTTAATTCGATAAACCCTAACGATATCGAATCCATCAACGTACTTAAAGACCCTGCTACAACCGCTATTTACGGTTTGAAGGGTGGTAACGGCGTTATTGTGGTAACCACCAAAGCCGGCCGCCCAAATCAAAAAACCGAGTTTTCTATCAACAGCAACTATGGTGTTCAGGATGTATCGCGCAGAATGGGCGTGCTTAACGCATCGGAGTATGGCGCTATGGTAAACGAAGGTAGCGTAGCTGCAGGTGGTAATATCATTTTCCCCGATCTTTCTATACTGGGTACCGGTACCGATTGGCAGAAAGAGATATTCCACACTGCGCCTATGCAGTCGCACAACCTGTCGGCACGTGGTGGCAGCGAAAAAATGTCATACTTCCTATCGGCAGGCTACCTTAGCCAGGGCGGTATAGTTGGCGGTTACGATAAATCGCACTTCAACCGTGGTACATTTACAGCTAACTTAACTTACGACCTTACCCCGAAACTGAAGTTCATTATGAACACTACCGGTGTTCTGCTGAACAATAAAGGCGTAGCCGAAAACTCGTTCAACAGTATAATAGGTAATGCACTTAACTTTGACCCAACCGTACCGGTTTACAATACCGATCCATCGGTAAACACCAAATATGGTTACAGCAACCTGTTGCTATCAGAGATATTTAACCCGATAAACAGGTTAGATAATACCTTCAATACCAACACCGGCAGCAAAATATACGGTAAATTTGAGGCGCAATACACCGTTATAAAAGGCCTAAAGCTGAACAGCCGTTTTGGTTACACCAAATACGACGACCGCTCTAAAAGCTTCACCCCGTTGATGTTTTACGGTCCGCTTAACGTAGAGAACAGCCAGGATGCAGCAGGCAACCAGATCACCGGCAGGCACAATAGTGTTAACCAAAGCAAAAGCAGCAACTTTAATTACACCTGGGAAAACTTTGCCAACTACAACTTCAGCGTAGCAAAAGACCACAACTTTGAAACCGTTGTAGGTTTTTCGATGGCGAAAATAAGTGGTAATGGCATGAACGTTGGCCGCCAGGATGTTCCGTTTAACTCATGGGAGTTTGCAGATTACAGCGCAGCTACCGGTACAAATACAGCCGATAACCCTAACGCGCAAACCGGTGGTGCATACCAGTACTTCCGCAGAAACCTATCGTACTTTGGCCGTGTTAACTACGATTACAAAAACAAATACCTGGCATCGTTCTCAGCACGCCGCGATGGTTCTTACGCCTTCGGTGTAAACAATAAGTTTGGTAACTTCTACGCAGGTTCCTTAGGCTGGGTAGTTACGCAGGAAGATTTCTTCAAACCGGCTTTCATCGATTACCTGAAAATTCGCGGTAGCTATGGTGTTACCGGTAATGAGAATGTGTCGCCGCAGTACAACAAAATTGCCACCGGCGGGCCTGATTATGGCTCAATGGCCAACAGTAATGGTTACAACTTCGGCAACGTGTTCTATACCGGCTCAACCCTTGCTTCGTTACGTAACGATGACCTGGCATGGGAAAAGCAAAAACAAGGCAACTTCGGTTTCGACCTTACGATGGCTCATAACAAGATATCCATCTCGGCCGATTATTACCAAAAACGCGTAAGCGGCTTGTTGTTCACCCCAACCGCACCGTTGGTTATGGGTACCATCCCGGTTCCGGTTTACAACATCGGTTCTACCAAAAGCAGCGGTTTTGATATTACCGTTAGCTACAACGAACGTATAGGCGGGTTTAAATTGAACAACAGTTTCAATGTAACCACCATCAAAAACATGGTAAGGGCCACCAACTCCGATGGTACTGCACGTATCTTGGGTGGTGGTTTCTTCAACGGCCAATCACAAACGGTTACCGTGTTCGAGAAAGGCCAAACGCCTGCTTACTTCTACGGTTACAAAACAGCAGGCTTGTTCCAAAATGCAGCAGAAATTGCAGCAGCCCCAACACAGGCAGGTGCGCAACCCGGCGATATACGCTTTGTTGACGTAAATGGCGATGGCGTAATTACCGCTGCCGACCAAACCAAAATTGGCGACCCGTTCCCTAACGTAACTTTAGGCTGGAACCTGGGCATGTCTTACAAAGGCTTCGACTTTAGTGCGCTTACTTACGCTTCACTTGGCGGCGATATTTACCGCGCTTACGAGCGTAACGCCAACTTTAGCAACAAATACCGTGGCGTGTTGGCCCGCTGGACCGGCGAAGGCACCACTAACGATGCCCGCTACCCACGTTATTCTTTCCTGGATCCTAACAGCAATATCCGCGTATCTGACCGCTACGTAGAGGATGGCTCATTTGTAAAAGTGAAGAACATTCAATTAGGCTATACTTTCTCTAAAGCCATGCTGAAGAACGTATTCAAATCGGTACGTATATACGCGCAGGTTAAAAACGCATTCACCTTTACCAAATACACCGGTTACGACCCTGAGATATCGGGCGGCAGCAACCTGCTGGAAACCGGCGTTGACCGCGGCGCATACCCGCAGGCACGTATTTACTCGGTAGGGTTGGATATAAACTTGTAATAACACAAAAACAGGAAAACAATGAAAAAGATATATATAAAGATGGTGGGCCTGGCAGTTGTTGCAACGCTGATGGGCTCATGCAAAAAATTTATCGATTATAACCCGCACGAGGATTTCGTGACTACGGACCTCGATTACTTTAAATCGGAAACAGATTACCGCACTATAGTGGTTAGTGCCTACTCACCTGTGCAATGGCTAAACCAGGTAACCGCAATTGGCGATATCGCATCGGATAACTCGGCTGCAGGCGGCGAAAGCGCATCAGATGTGCTGGCACTACAGCAAATGGACGATTTTACGCTTACACCGGTAAACTCTACCCTTGAGGACCTTTACCGCGTGGCTTATGAAGGCGTGAACCGTACCAACTACCTGATGCAGTATAAGGATAAGAACCCCGCAGGCGAAACCATCAGCTTCAATGGCAAAGATGCCTTGTATGGCGAAGTTTACTTCCTGCGTGCCTACTATTACTTCACATTAGTGAAAATGTGGGGCGATGTGCCGTTTTTCTTAGATAAACGCATCAGCTTAACAGAAGGCCGCGCACTGGCACGTTCGCCTAAAGCCGAAGTTTATGCACAGATAGAGAAAGACCTTCAGGCTGCAGTTGCTGTATTGCCAACTACCAGCACACAGCCGGGCCGCATTACCAAATATGCTGCACAAGGTTTATTGGGTAAAGTTTATTTGTACGAAAATAAGTTTGCCGAAGCTGATGCAGTGTTAGAACCCATCATTACATCAGGCGCGTTTACACTGGTGGCAGATTACGCTTCTATCTACCTGGCATCGGGCGAGAACGGTACCGAATCGTTATTCGAGGTGCAGTACACCAATGGTTCGCCATACTACAACTGGGGCGGTGCAACCCGTGGCCAGGGGAACTATGCTGTACAGCAAAATGGTATAAGGGGTATTAGCGGCAGTGGCGCTATGCCATACGCAGCAGGCTGGAGCACCAACCTGCCTACGCAAAACCTCGCCAATGCCTATGCAGCGGGCGACCAGCGTAAAGATGTTACCTGCTTCAACATAGAGGCTTACAAAACCGCGCACCCCGAATACGGCATTCAATACCAGGTTGCGCCTTACAAAAATAGCGGGCTTTACAACGGTAAATACCTGCCGCGCAAAGGCGAATCATCGGGCCAAATAGAGCTGAACTACCTTAACAATATCCGCGTAATGCGCTATTCTGAAGTATTGCTGATGGCTGCAGAAGCCCTTACCCGTGGAGCTGGCGATGTTACCAAAGCGCAAAACTACCTTAACCAGGTGCGCCGCCGTGCATTTAAAGATAATGCCCATGATATTACGGCAACAGGCGATGCCCTCAAAACCGCTATTTGGGACGAGCGCAGGCTGGAACTGGCCATGGATGGCGACCGCTTCTTTGATTTGGTGCGTACCGGGCAGGCAGCCTCTAAACTTACCGGCTTTACTACCGGCAAGCACGAGGTGTTCCCTATACCGCAGCAAGAAGTTACCATTACAGGTATTACACAAAACCCCGGCTATTAACCTTTTATCATTCATAAAAATATGAAGGCAATAAAATATTACTTAGGATTAACCCTTGTACTTGCCGCAGCAGCGGGTTGTAAGAAGGATTATATAGATACATCTTTTGTAAGCCAGGCCGCAGCGCCGGGCAAACTGGGTGTACTGTTCAGCATTACGCAGGACAATACCGGCATGGTAACCATTACGCCAAACGGCGAAGGCGTTACCAGCTACGATGTTTATTTTGGCGACGGCGGCGACACCTACAACAAAGTAGGCGCAGGCAAAAGCATTGAGCATAAATATGCAGAAGGCATTTACACCGTAAAACTGGTGGGGCACAACATTGGCGGCAAAACCGTTGAGTTTACCCAGCAGCTTACGGTATCGTTCCGCGCGCCGGAAAACCTTACACCGGCCATCAGCACCAACGGCTTAACGGTTACCGTAGATGCCAAAGCCGATTACGAAACCATGTACCACGTGTACTATGGCGACGAAGCGGGCACCACGCCCGAGCCTTTCGATACCTTTATTGAAGGCGTGCCGGCATCGCATATTTACAAAACTGCCGGTACTTATATCGTGCGCGTAGTAGCGCTAAGCGGGGGCGCAGCAACTACAACAGCTACGCAAACTATAAAAGTGGGTAAGCAGATAGACCTGCCCCTTACTTTTGACGACCCTAATTACGATTACACTACCAGCGATTTTGGCAACAACCAAAGCGGCGTAGCGGTTGACCCTGCCGACCCTGCCAATAAAGTGCTAAAAGTTACCAAACCAGGCGGTGCCGAAGTTTGGGCCGGTACCACTTTAGGTACAGCTACCGGCTTTGCAACAAAAGTGGGCATCAGCGCGGCTAACTCAAAAATGACTGCAAGGGTTTACTCGCCTGCGGCAGGCCTTACCATTAAACTAAAACTGGAAGACCACACCAATGGCAACAACGCCGTTGAAACCGATGCGGTAACTACCAAAGCCAACCAATGGGAAACGCTTACTTTCGATTTCAACAACAACTCGGCAGGTACACCGGCGCTTAACCCGGCCTTTACTTACGATAAAGCTTCGATGTTCTTCGACTTTGGTAACGGTGGCAGTGGCAAGGTGTTTTATATGGACGACCTGAAAATGACCACGCCGATACAGGCCATAAGCCTGCCGGTAACATTTGATGCACCGAATACCGACTACACCGTAACCGATTTTGGTAACAACGCCACAGTTGACGCGGTTGACCCTACCAACCCGGCCAACAAGGTTAAAAAGACCACCAAGCAAAACGGTGCCGAAACCTGGGCCGGTACCACAGTAGGTACTGCGGCAGGCTTTGCAACACCGGTGCCTGTTACGGCCGATTTTGCGCAGATGTCGTTACGCGTATACTCTCCTGCAGCAGGCCTAACCATCAAACTGAAATTGGAAGACCATACCAATGGCGCCAAATCTGTTGAAACCGATGCAGTAACTACCGTTGCCAATGGTTGGGAAACCTTAACCTTCAACTTCCTGAATAACTCGGCAGGTACGCCGGCATTTAATGCTGCTACGGTTTACGACAAAGCTTCGATATTCTTCGACTTTGGCGCGGGTGGCACAGGTAAGGTATTCTACTG
This sequence comes from Mucilaginibacter pedocola, assembly GCF_002013915.1. Classification (GTDB taxonomy): domain Bacteria; phylum Bacteroidota; class Bacteroidia; order Sphingobacteriales; family Sphingobacteriaceae; genus Mucilaginibacter; species Mucilaginibacter pedocola. The sequence continues at coordinate 568,843 of NZ_MBTF01000012.1, read as the reverse complement.
GGACGACCTGAAAATGGTTCCGGCTCCATCATCGGTGTTGAACATCCCGTTAACCTTCCAGTCATCAACCCTGAATTATGCATTCACTGATTTTGAAGGCGGTAACGTTACCGTGGTTAACAACCCGGCAGCGGGCGGTATAAACACCAGCACCAAAGTTGCCAAAATGGTTAAGAACCCGGGCGCAACCTACGGTGGTAGCTTTATAGCGCTTGATGGCCCTATTGATTTCAGTAAGAAGATCTTCAAAATGAAAGTTTACTCGCCAAGGGTAGGAGCCAAAGTATTGCTGAAAGTTGAGAACCTTACCAACGGCGGTATCAGCTTCGAAAAAGAAGTTGCTACCACAAAAGCCGGCGAATGGGAAGAGCTAACTTTCGATTACAGCGCCATCAATCCAGCAAACTCTTACCAAAAAGTGGTGCTGATATTTGATAACGGCACTTCGGGCGATGGCTCGGCCAACTACACCTTCTATTTTGATGATATAACCCTTAACTAATTAACAGCAATGAAAACCAATATAAAAATATCGATAGCTGCTTTTATGGCAGCGGTTATAGCGGTGGCGAGCTGCAAAAAGCCCGAATATACTTTCGGGGAGATAAAAACCCCTACTGATGTAACCCTTACCACCACTATTGAAGGCGCCGATGCTGCAAACCCTGCGGGGGGCGGCAGCGGCAACGTAGCCATTGCGGCAACGGCCAACAACGTAGTGTCGTATAAAATAGACTATGGCGACGGCAGTACCGAAGTGGTGCCTACCGGCAAAATAACCCACAAGTATACTAACCCGGGCACTGCCGATTATACCGTAATTGTAAGTGCCATAGGTACCGGTGGTGTAACATCAACTACATCTAAAAAGATAACTGTTTTTGTTGCCTTCGAGATACCGGCTGAGATAATGGCCAACCTCACAGGCGGAAGCTCTAAAACCTGGGTTATAGCCCGCGAAACCCCCGGCCACGTAGGTGTAGGCCCTAATAATACCTATGCATCAGACTATTACAGTGCCGACCCCAATCAGCGCGACCCCTGTTTATATGATGATGAGGTTACCTTCACTAAAGATGGCAGCAGCATTAGCATGGTTGTTAATAACAAAGGCCAATCGTTCTCTATCGGTGCAGCTACTACATTTTACGGTGCATCAGGCCCCGATGGTTGCTACAACCTGGACCTGAGTGCAGCACGTAAGCTTGTTTTCATGAATGCTACCTCGGGCTCTACCACTGCAAACTCTACCCGTATACAATTCGTAGTTCCGGGTAATGGCTTAATTAGCTTTGGTACAGGTGGTAACACTTATGAGATACTGGCCATAACCGCCAGCACCATCACCCTGCGTAACATAGGTATAGATGGTTTGGCCTGGTACCAAAAATTTACAGTTAAATAATGAAAGATATGAGACATTTAGGCACCTATATCATTATAGCGCTTGTAGCACTGCTGGCAAGCTGCACTAAGGACGAGAACAAGTCGGACCCGAATAAGCCGTCCAACATCGAGATAAAATACGTATCAAGCACAGATAACAGCGGCAACGTAAGCTTTACGGTTACGGCCACCAACGCGGCCTCGTACGAGTTCGATTTTGGTAACGGCGTATACCAAACATCAACCACCGGCACCGTTACCTACAAATACCCGGTTGCCGGCGTTTATACCGTAAAAGTTACTGCCAAAAGCAGCACAGGCTCTGTAACTACCCAGTCGGCACAAGTTAATGTATCTGCCAGTGAGACGCTGGTATGGTCAGACGAGTTTGAGAAAGCCGGCGCACCCGACCCGGGCAACTGGGGTTACGATTTGGGTAATAACAACGGCTGGGGCAATAACGAGCTGGAGTACTACACCAACAGCAGCAATAATGTTATTGTGGCCGATGGTAAGCTAAAAATAACCCTGAAGAAAGAAGCAATGGCTGGCTTTAACTACACCTCGTCGCGTTTGCTATCGAAAGGTAAATTCAACTTTAAGTATGGCCGTGTAGAGTTCAAGGCAAAACTGCCTTCGGGGCGTGGCACCTGGCCTGCATTGTGGGCCTTAGGCAGCAATGTTGATACTACGCCTTGGCCAGCCTGCGGCGAGATTGACATTATGGAGCACGTGGGTAACCAACAGAACAAGATATTTTCTACACTGCATTACCCCGGCCACTCGGGTGGCAACGGTGTAAGCCAAACCGTAATGAACCCTACGGCTTCTACCGAGTTCCACGTTTACAGCCTGGAATGGACAGATAAGCAACTGAAGTTTGCGGTTGACGGCGTGGTGTACCACACCTTTGCTAACGATGCCAGCACACCATTCAATGCCAATTTCTTCCTTATCATGAACGTGGCTATGGGCGGTAATTTTGGCGGCGAGGTAGACCCAAGCATCACCAGCGCAACCATGGAAGTGGAGTACGTGAGAGTTTACAGATAATCTATAATGAAAAAGAGTGTCCGCTAAGGTGGGCGCTCTTTTATTACAATCCCCTACGGAGTTTATGCACTCAAAAAAAACTTTTTTTGCTGCCGCAATGGCCGCAATGCTGGCATTGCCTGCTTTTGCGCAAACCAAAAAAGCCCCCACAAAGCAAACCGGCAAGGTTATCTTTTTTGATGACTTCTCCACCGGCAAGCTCGACCGTACCAAATGGACGCCCATAGTAACCGGCTTCCATACCAATGGCGAACTGCAGGCCTATGTAGATTCAGCCAATGTAATATCCTTTGCCAAAGGTGCAGCTGCCGAAGGCGCAAGCAATGGCGCACTGGTGTTGAGCCCAAGGTATTCGCCGGGTTTTAAAACCTTCGATAACCAAACTTTCGATTTTATTTCGGGCAGGATAACCACCGTTAATAAATTCGATTTTACTTACGGAACCGCCGAGGCACGTATAAAAGTTGTTGCTGCCGATGGGCTTTGGCCTGCCTGGTGGATGCTGGGCTACCCCGAATGGCCCGCAGGAGGCGAAACTGATATTATGGAATTTATTGGCGAGGCAGATTGGGTAAGCGCAGCCGTACACGGCCCGGGATATAGCGGCGAAACACCATTTGTGAACCGCCTGTACATGCCCAAAAACAACGACGCGACCAAATGGCATACCTACGCCGTAGAATGGACACCCGATGCCCTCAATTTTAAGTACGACGGCGTATTGATGTTCCGCGTAACCAAAACCATGGCAGAACATTACGGCAAATGGATATTTAACGATAAGCAATACCTGCTGCTCAATTTTGCAGTTGGAGGCATTTACCCCTACAAAATAAACCAGATCAAAAAGCCTTACTACGGTTTATCAGAAAAAGCTTTGGACCTTATCAAAACCAATAAAGCCAAAATGCTGGTAGATTGGGTGAGGGTTACCCAAAATAGCAAATAAATTAAGTTTTAGGTTTTAATTAAATGTTGAGAAGCTTCGGGCAAATTGCCCGGGGCTTTTTTTGTTTTAAGGTAGAGGCAACAAGCCTTCCATATTTATTTTTTTATTTCAAATAAAAGCCTAATATTGCATTCGTGTACGTACACGAATGCAATAAACCATGAAAGCTGCCGCTTTAAAAAACACCATATCCTTGCTCATCATCTGCGTGGTGTTTTTTGTATTCGGGTTTGCCACCTGGATAAATGCCGTGCTGATACCGTATTTTAAGCTGGCCTGTGAGCTTACTAATTTCAAGGCCTACCTGGTAACCTTTGCTTTTTACATATCCTATTTTGTTATCTCGGTACCGGCATCGTTCCTGCTCAAAAAAATAGGGCTGAAGAACGGCATGACGGTGGGTTTCTTCATAATGGCCACCGGTGCCTTTATCTTTATACCTGCCGCCAACTACCGTTCGTACCCCATATTTTTAACGGGCCTGTTTATCATCGGCACCGGGCTCGCCTTACTGCAAACAGCTGCCAACCCTTTTGTTACCACCTTAGGCCCCGAGGAAAGCGCTGCCCGGCGTATCAGCATCATGGGTATCTGCAACAAAACTGCCGGCATTATTGCGCCCCTGTTGCTGGCCGCCTTCATCATCAAACCAACCGATGGCCAGCTTTTCAAGGATGTTCAGCTGATGGATGAAGCACACAAAACCATGGTGCTGGATGAACTCATTAAGCGAGTGATCACTCCTTATACTGCTGTAGGCTGCGTGCTGATATTAATGGGCCTGCTCATCCGCCTGTTGCCTCCGCCTGATATTGATAAACTGGATGCCACTGCGTCGAAAGATAAAGCCGAAACCTGCATCTTTCAATATCCGCATTTGATATTGGGAGCAGTAGCTATTTTCTTCCATGTGGGTTCGCAGGTTATTGCTATTGATAGCATTATACCCTATGCACAAAGTATGGGGCTGTCGTTACCCGAGGCGAAGGTTTTTCCGTCGTACACGCTGTTCGCCACCATTTGCGGGTACTTGCTGGGCATTAGTTTAATACCCTGGGCCATTTCGCAACGCACGGCATTGCGTATTTGCACGGTGTTGGGTATTACTTTTTCGCTGTTGGTGATCATGAGTAAAGGTTGGGTTACTTTGTTGGGCCACCATACCGATATTTCGCTGTGGTTTATGGTGCTGCTGGGGTTTGCCAACTCTATGATATGGGCAGGCATATGGCCTTTGGCATTGCACAATTTAGGCCGCCATCTTAAGCTGGGGGCATCTCTGCTCATCATGGGCCTTTGCGGTAATGCCATATTGCCATTGTTTTACGGCTACTTTGCCGACCACCTGGGGCTGCGCGAGGGGTATTGGGTTTTACTACCCTGCTACTTTTACCTAAGCTACTATGCGTTTTACGGGCATAAGGTTAAAACATGGCGCTTTAAATTAAAAACTGTTTAGGATGGATGCATCATCGCTCAAAATAATAAAGGCGCGGGCCATTACACCACAAGGGATACTGGATAACGCTACGGTGGTTGTTAAGGATGGTAAAATAGCTTCGGTAGGGGTGGATGACCTGTATGAAACTGCTACTATCATTGATGCCGTTGGTAAATACCTATCGCCGGGGTTTATTGATATACATGTGCATGGCGGCGGCGGGCACGATTTTATGGATAACACCATAGAAGCCTACCTGGAGATAGCCAAATTACACGCGAGCTACGGCACCACTGCCTTTACGCCAACTACCCTAAGCTGCGAGCACGAGGAACTATTGAAAACGCTCGCCTTATATGAAGAAGCTGAGCCTTTGAATGCGGATGGGGCACGTTTTATAGGGATGCACATAGAGGGCCCATATTTTTCGATGGAGCAACGCGGTGCGCAGGATCCGCGCTTTATCCGTAAGGCTGATGCCGCCGAGTATACCGATGTACTGAACAAGAGCAAAATCATCACCCGCTGGAGTGCTGCCCCAGAGGTGGAAGGCGCCATAGAACTGGGCTGCTACCTTACCGAGCGTGGCATATTACCATCTATAGCGCATACCAATGCCGTTTACGATGATGTGGTTACTGCTTATGAAGTGGGGTATACGCATATGACGCATTTTTACTCGTGCATGTCGGGCGTTACTCGTAAAAACGCGTTCAGGTACGCCGGGGTGGTGGAGAGCGGGTATCTGCTGGATGGCATGACGGTAGAGATAATAGCTGACGGCAGGCATTTGCCGCCATCGCTACTGAAACTGGTATACAAAATAAAGGGTGCCGATAAAATAGCCTTAGTTACCGATGCCATGCGCGCGGCCGGTATGCCCCCGGGCGAAAGCGTATTAGGCAGGCTAACCGACGGACTAAAAGTAATTGTAGAGGATGATGTAGCCAAATTACCTGATCGCTCTGCCTTTGCAGGCAGCGTGGCCACCACCATACAGCTGGTAAAAAATATGGTAACACTGGCCGAAGTACCGCTTACCGATGCTATAAAAATGATGACGGCAACCCCTGCAAAGATCGCCGGCGTGGCCGATAAGATGGGTACGCTTGAAGTTGGAAAATATGCCGATATGGTATTGTTTGATGATGATATAAACCTGCACACCACCATTATTGGCGGCAAAGTAGTGCACACTGTTTAATAAGATATTTATAAAATGTTACAACAAATAAAGAAAGATAAACTGGACGTATTGGTGGCCGAAAACCGCGCCGCATTGGGGCACCTTGCCGCCGGTATGGCTGCCAATAAAATTAAGGAGTTATTACCGGTTAAGCCCGAGTTGAACATCATCTTCGCCGCGGCACCATCGCAGAACGAATTTTTAGCGGCGCTGGTAGCCGATGAAAGCATAGAGTGGAGGAGGATAAACGCCTTCCACATGGATGAGTATTTGGGCCTGTCCGAAGGTGCTCCGCAATTGTTCAGCAGTTTTTTAAAAGAAAGCATATTTGATAAGGTGCCCTTTAAATCCGTTAACTGTATAAACGGTAGCAGCGCCGATGCTTTGGACGAGTGCGAACGCTACGCTGCTTTGCTAAAGACAAACCCTGCCGATATAGTTTGCATGGGCATTGGCGAGAACACCCACATTGCGTTTAACGACCCGCACGTGGCCAACTTTAAGGATTCACAATTGGTAAAGATAGTAGAACTCGACACAGCCTGTCGCCGGCAGCAAGTGAACGATGGCTGCTTTGCCACCCTGGCCGACGTACCGCAATATGCACTTACGTTGACCGTGCCTGCATTGATCGCTGCACCTTACATCTTCTGTATGGTGCCGGGCAAAAACAAAGCACGTGCTATAGCCCACACGTTAAGCACTCCTGTTACCGAATTATACCCATCTACCATATTAAGGCAACATCCTAATGCGGTTTTATTTACCGATGCGGATAGCTTTAGTTTGATGGATTAAATTAATAGGTAAGCGAGGGGGAAACTTCGCTCCGCTGATTGTTTCAGTTGTTTTAATATGATCAGCGCCGCTATAGGTGGCGTATTACTAAATAACATTGCTAATGAAAAACTATTTTAAAACACAGGTGCTGCTACTACTTTTATTGGTAAGTGTTACCGCAAAAGCTTGGGCAAGCCAGGTGCCACCGGCAGATTCGGTGGCCGTGAAAGGGTTCCATTTAGATATGCGGATACAGGTAATGCAGTTGCCTGCGCTCAAAAAATTTGCGGCCAAACTTGCCGGCAAGGGCATCAATACCATTGTGATGGAATGGGAGGGCAGTTACCCGTTTAAGAACGAACCCTTGATTGCAAACCGCTACGCCTATACACCCGCGCAGGTGGCCGAGTTCATCAGCTATTGCAAGCAGCTGAAAATACAGGTGATACCGCTGCAGCAAAGCTTCGGGCATGTGGAGTACATTCTGCGCAACTACAAATACGCCGCCCAGAGAGAAGACCAAAAAGATTTTAGCCAGGTATGCCCCAGCGAACCCGAACTGAATAAAAAACTGTTTACCACGCTGTTTGCCGAACTGATAGCCACACACAACTCGCCCTACCTGCACATCGGCGGCGACGAAACTTACCTGCTTGGCCATTGCGAAAAATGTAAAAAGAGGGCTGCCGAAATTGGTTTATCCCGCCTTTACTTCGACCATATAAAAATGCTTTGCGATATTGTGGTGAGCATGGGCAAACGCCCCATTGTTTGGGCGGATATTGCGCTAAAATACCCCGACTACATCAACCTGCTGCCCAAACAAACCATTTTTATTGATTGGAACTATGGCTGGGATGTAAACCACTTTGGCGACCATGCCAAGCTGCTTAAATCGGGTTACGAGATATGGGGTTCGCCATCTATCCGCAGTTATCCTGACAATTTCTTCTTAACCGATTGGCAGAAGCATTTTAAAAACATTCACGATTTTATTCCGCTATCGAGAAGCCTGAATTATAAAGGAATTGTAATGACCTCCTGGTCAACCTCCGGCGTTTACTCTTCGCTCTTCGAGTCGGAAGGCGATTTAATAGACCTTTATGCCATTCGCCATGTTTACCCGCTGAGCGGTTTTAATATTTTAGTTGACTATTACCTGCAAACGCTCGGTACTAATAAAGTGAAGCCGGTTGATGACTTTATAGCAGATTATTGCCACGATACTTTTGGCTTTGATAAGAGCAAGGCAGAGCAATTTAAAAAGACACTGTTTGCCGCGCCGTATAGTGTACAGCGGGGCAAAGTGGTATCCAACACGCCGCTTACTGTAAGTAACCTGCTGGATACTGCCGAGAATACGTTGAAGGTGTTCAAATCACTCGCGCCTGCTAAGGGTGCGCAGGAGTATAGGCATTTTTTGCTGATGGCGAGGATACGGGTTTATTATTTAACCTTTATGGAGATAGAAGCGGAAGTAAATGCGCCGACTTTTACGCTGGATAAAGCCCCTGCTTATGCGGCAAAAGTAAAGAAGCTGATGGCAGATGAACACGCACTGAGCGCTGAATTTAATGCTTTGAACGGTGGTTTTATACACCCCGCCGCTATTGCCGAGGAGAACCTTTTGCGCAGCCAGAAAGTGCATGTGATGTATGATAGATTAGCCAAGATAAAATGACGCTGCTGAACATTCCGTATATACCGTTAAGCCAACCAACTGATACCGCGCCGCCCCATAAAATTGAAAACGAACCCTGGGCGAAGGGCGGTGTGCTATCATGCTCTGCAGCATTCGCTGTTTCGCATTTTGATGAGGGTATACGCTTGCGTTTCGTGGTGAATGAGCCGCACCTGAATGCCCGTAAAAGGCCCATCAACAGCGATGTGCATAACGATAACTGCGTAGAGTTTTTTATTGCCTTTGGCGATGAGGAGGGTTACTACAATATCGAATTCAATTGCCTTGGCTCTATCAAAGCTGCTTATGGCAAAAACCGGTTTGGCCGCGAATTTGTCCCCGCGGAACTGCTTAATCCCATAGTGGAAACCATGGTGCTGGACCTGAATAACAACGTGCCTAAAGGCGGAATCAGCTGGGATATATCCGCGGTGCTTCCCCTTTCAGTATTTTGCTACAGCAGCCTGCCAACGTTGAGTGGCACGGAGTGTGCAGTAAACTTTACCAAATGCGGCGACCAACTGCCCGTGCCTCATTTTTTAAGCTGGGTGAAACTCGACGGCGATACACCCGATTTTCATCAGCCCCAATGTTTCGCCAAAGTAGTTTTCGACAGGAAACCTGTATTAGTGTCTGTATAAATCATGAAAAGATATTTGTTGGCCTTTGCTATGCTGCCTCATGGCAAACCCGATGGGCAGGATTAACCATTGTAGAACTGGTAGTTCTCTTTGGTGATGATATCGATAGGCATATAGACAAAACGCTCCACCTCGCTCACGTTGTAGAGGTGTTTATACAGCGCCATAATGCCCAGATAGCCTTGTTCTTTCGGGCGTTGGCATATCAGGTATTTTATCTGCCCGCTTTTGAGGTAATCGATGTTCTTCTCCAAAAAGTCGTAACCAACCAATAGGTCATTACGTCTGTGTTTCTTCAATATTTCGGCAACAATATTTACGCGCGAGTTGGTTACAAAAATGGCTTTGATAGTGTTGTCGGCATTCAGCGTCCTTGTTAGCGCCTCTTCCACAACGCATACTTTGGTTTCGCTGATGTTGAGGGTGGATATATGCGTGGCGCTCCTTGTTTCTTCAAAGAATTTCTTAAAGCCATGTTCTTTGCGTACCAAATGGTGGTCGTTGCGCAGGTCGGCAGATATATTGATGATCAAAACCTTATCCAGCGGTTTCAGCGAAAAACTCACGAGCTGTGCCGCCAACCGGCCGCTTTGATACAGGTCAGGCCCAATGTAGGTAAGGTTATCCTGCCCGGCAAGGTCCGAGTTGATGAAGGCAAGGGGTAAGCCCAGTTCATTAATTCTCTTTGCTAACACCTGCGAATCTTCCACAAATGATGGTGCCAGCAATACGGCATGCGGCTCATCCTTCAGCATTTCTTCGGCAACCCTATTAAAGCTTTCTTTCGAATCAAGCGCGTAGAAATAAGGCTTTACCGTAACGCCAAACTGGTTGGTTTCGGCAGCGGCCTGGTTAATGCCGTTGAGCGGGTAGCTCCAGTAGTCGGTTTCTTCCGACACGGCGGGTATCAGCACTGCAAAATTCATGTTTTTGCGCGTGGCCAACAGGCTGGCCATTTTATTGGGCTGAAAGTTCAGTTCCTTAATAATGGCCTCTATCTTCAGCCGCGTAGCGTCAGACACGCCCTTACGGTTATGCATCACCCTATCCACCGTACCGATAGATACATTTGCCCTGCGCGCTATTTCCTTAACGCCGTTTAGTTCGCTTGCTGTTTTCTTCATCTGGGTAGACGCCAAAGATAGAACATTTTGTATGAGGTGGGGGCGCAAAAAAGAGCAGGGGAAGTGCGATTCCTTCCCTTGGGAAGGGGGAGGAAGGGGTTAATGGATATGCAAGGCCACAAGGCATATCGGCTAAACCCCTCCCTGCATTTGCGCACACCCTGCCGCACCCCTCCCCAAGAAGGGAATTTTAAAGGCCTGCAAAGAAGAGCGAGGGGAATGTGTGATTCCTTCCCTGGGGAAGGAGGAGGAAAGGGCTAAAAACGAACAAGCCGCCTGCGGGCGCAGGACGGCTTGAAGCAACTGATTTAACCAACAAAATTTAATCAGCGTATTTGTTTGGGTGGTTGGCCATATTGTCTTTATAATTCGGTCCTTTCGGGAAAACCTGGTGCGAGTTGGCCCAATCCTGCCATTTTTTGTCTAATGCGGTTACTATATCTGCGTGTTCCGCGGCCAGGTTGTGGCGTTCGGTGCGGTCGGCATCCAGGTCGTACAGTTCCCATTTATTGGCGAGGGCGGCTTTTACTATCTTCCAATTTTTGTAGATAACGGCGCAGTGCCCCTCGTGTTCCCAATAAAAGTACTCATGCGTTTCGCCCTTGCCGGCTTTTAATGCAGGTAACATGCTTAGCCCCTCGGTAGGCGTTATTTGCCTGCCATTGTAGTTGGTAGGGTAGGTAGCTTTCGCCGCATCTGCCACGGTAGCCATCAGGTCGGTAATGTGGAAGGGTGTACCGTTAAACTTACCCGACTGCCCCTTGAACATAGCCGGCCAGTAAGCCACCAATGGTGCCGCTATGCCACCCTCAAAGGTTTGGTTCTTGTATTTTTTGAAGGGCGTGTTAGATACATTGGCCCAACCCATCCCGTAGGAAATGGCGCCATATTTCAGCCCGTCGTTGATAGATGCCATTGGTCCGCCGCCCAATTCCTGGTACGGTTCGGCACAGGCGCCGTTATCGCTCATGAACATAATGAGCGTGTTATCCAGTTTCTTTTGCTGTTTCAAGGTGGCTAATACCTTTCCTATATTCAGGTCCATGCGGTAAACCATGGCGGCATAAACCGTCATGCGGTAGCTTACATCCTTTTGTTGTTGCTCGGTTAGCTGGTTCCAGGGGCGCATTTCGCGTTCGGCGGTTGCCCAGCCGGGTTTGGCAAGCCCCATGGCAACTTGTTTTTTCACCCGCTCGTACCGTATCGAATCCCATCCTTTTTGGTATTTACCTTCCATTAGCTTAATGTCCTGCTGGCGAGCCTGCAAAGGCCAGTGCGGTGCATTAAAGGCCAGGTACAAAAAGAATGGTTTGGCATCGCGCTGCTCGCTGATGAATTTTACGGCATTGTCGCCAAAGGCATCGGTAGTATAATAATCATCCGGGAAATCGTATTGCGTATCGCCGTTATCGGTCGTAATGCCGCGCGGCGGGAAGGGATGCAGGTAGCTCGATGCGCCCGAAAGAATACCATAATACCGCTCAAACCCGCGCTGCAATGGCCATTTCTCTTTCCCATGCATACCTACGTGCCATTTACCCGTCATGTAGGTGTGGTAGCCGGCCGTCTTCAATACTTCGGCCATGGTTACGGTGTTGGGCGTTAAAAAGCCGCGGTAGCCGGGCACACCCTCTTCGTTCACGCCGTTATCATTCGGGTCTTCCGACATATCGCCTATGCCCGCCTGGTGCGGGTACAAACCCGTTAGTAACGATGCACGGCTTGGGCAGCAGCGGCTGTTGTTATAAAAACTGCTAAGCCTTACACCATTTTTGGCCAGCATATCAATATTGGGCGTGGGTATTTCGCCGCCGTAGCAGCCAACATCCGAAAAGCCCATATCATCTGCCAGTATAATAATGATGTTTGGCTTCTTGCCTGTTGCAGCACGTATTTTTACGGGCGATTGTGCAAGAGTTTGCAAGCTTTGGGTAGCTAATACAGCGCAGGCGAGCAGCGCTAATGTACCTTTTCTCATAAGTATAGTTTTGAAAGGGGCGACATGCATCGCCCCCTTAGGTTATTAATAGCCGGTATTTTGCACCAGTTTTTTATTAGCATCCACTTCCGATTGCGGGAAGGGGAACCGCACCTGGAAGTCTTTAGCAGGCAGGCCACGGTCGGTAGCGTTTTTCAGGAACAGGCCGTTGCGCAGCAGGTCCTCGCGGCGTTTGCCTTCACTGTAAAATTCCCAGCCGCGTTCTTTAACCAAGGCAGTGATGAAGGTGTTTTTATCGGGCAGGTCGGTAAGGGTAAAGGCGGTTAGGCCGGCGCGGGTGTGTACCATGTTCAGCAGGTCTACGGCTTCTTGTGTAACGGCACCTTCCTGCACCAATGCTTCGGCGCGGCTCAGTAATATATCGGCATAGCGTATCAGCGGGAAATCGTTACCGTGGTGGCGCTCATCCGCAGCAGGGTCTGTGGGGTATTTCAGGCTGCGCGGATTTTGATATTCCACGCCCGTTGTTAGGTCGATAAGCGCCCCTGTAGTGCTGGTGTACGATGTCAGTATCAAATTGCGGCGCTTATCTGCAGCGGCAAAGGTTTTGTAAAATGCCAACGGCATACATACCTGTGTTGCGGTGTTAAATACGGTGGTTGGGTATTGCGGCGGTAAAGCATTAGCCGTCCACACGTTACCGAAGCCTATTTTATTAAGCGCAGGGTAAACAAATATCATCTCGGGGTTACCCTTGTTGGCCCTATCGAACAGCGCCACATAATCTGTTTGCAGTTTGTAGATGTTCATATCCATTACCTGTTTGGCCGTTGCTGTTGCTTTTTGCCAGTTTTTGGTTTGCAGGTAAAACTTGGTGAGTACCCCCAATGCAGCACCTTTTGTGGCTTTGCCTGTAGTGATAATGGTACCGGGCAGGTCGTTAGCCGAGGCTATCAGTTCACTCTCAATGAAATTTAGCAGCTCGGTTTCTTCTGCTTTTGGTACGTTAAAATCGTCGGTAGCGCTGGTGAAGGGCTTGGTTATCATGGGCACGGGGCCAAACCAGCCGTAGAGGTAGTAATACGCCAATCCGCGTAAAAAGCGGGCTTCTGCGGTCATTAACTTTTTCTCATCGGCACTAAGCTCCGGGTTGTTAGGGATGTTCGATAACAGGATATTGGCGTCCCTGATGGTAGTATAGTTTTTGCTGTAGAATTGCGACAGGAACGGCGCGGTAGGCAACCAGTTGAAGCTCTGGAATGGCAGAACATCAATATTCAGAGCACCGCGGTAATTCACCAGCACGTCGGTAACAGCTTCTTCAACATATATACGGTTTACGCCGGCATCAGCAATAAACTGACCGTCGGCATAAACGCCGTTCAGCAGGGCAGTTGCGCCCTTTTTGGTGAGCAGGAAAGAATCGGATAACTCGGAAGCAGGCGCTATATCAAGCCCTTTTTTGCATCCCGTACCCAGCACCAGTGCAAGGCAAAGTATCCAAAATTTATAATAGGTTTTCATTGTTGTTGATGGTTAAAGTTTCACATTAAGCCCTAAAGAGAATATCCTTGCCGAAGGATAGGAGTTACGGTCTACCCTGATGATGGACGAACTTGTGGAGTTTACATCAGGGTCGTAACCGGCGTATTTGCTAAACGTTTTGAGGTTTTGCCCGCTCACAAAAATGCTTGCCGAACGCAGGAACTTTACGTTTTTAACCGGCAGTCGGTACGATAGCATCACGTTTTTAATACGCACGAAGGAGGCATCGGTAACGGTATAAGAGTTAACCATGCCGCCGCCATACTTGGTAAAATCAATGCTCGATGGCCATGCATTGCTGTTGTTATCGGCCGTCCAGCGGTTTAGTAATGGCTCGGCAAGGCGGTTGCGGTATGGGTCGTTAGGGTAAAGGGCATCAACCACGCCGTAATTAAATAGCGAGAAATTTTGCGCACCATCAATAAATACGCTCAGGTCAAGCGGGCCGTAGCTAAAGGTGTTATTGATACCGAAGGTGTAGTCGGGGAAGGTTTTGCCTAATACCACACGGTCGTTAGCATCAATTTTGCCATCGTTGTTCACATCCTTCCAGCGCGGTGCACCGGGTACGGCCACGCCTTTTTGTGCCGATGCGGCTACTTCTTCGGCAGTTTGGAAGATGCCGGTACTTTGGTAACCGAAGTAGGCGAACAGCGGGTCGCCGGGGCGGGCAATGGCCGATGTAGAATACAGGCTGCTGATTATAGATGGAACCGGCCCTGTGCTTATCACCTCGTTTTTAAGCGTGGCGATGTTGAAGGTGGTGTTCCATTTGAATTTGCCTGTGAGGTTGGCCGATTGCAACAGCAACTCAAAACCGCTGTTGCGCACCTTACCCACGTTGGTGGTAATAGCGCCAAAACCTGTAGAAATAGGGATAGGCAGGCTAATGAGCAGGTCGCGGGTGTTTTTAACAAAGTATTCTGCCGAACCGCTCAACCTTCCGCCGAAGAAACCGAAATCTAAACCTACGTTATATTGCTCCGTAGTTTCCCATTTCAGATCGGGGTTAGGTATGCGGGTAGGGGCTACGGTCGATGTTTGGGTGTTGCCGAAATTCACCAATGCGCCGCTGCCGTAGGTTGCAAAGGCATTACCCACACCAATATCATCGTTACCTATCTGGCCGTAACCGAGGCGCAGTTTCAGGTCGGAGAATACGCCGGTGTTTTTAATGAAATCTTCCTGCACCATGCGCCATGCTGCCGAAAACGACGGGAAGTAACCATAAGGATGGTTTTGCCCGAAGTTAGACGAGCCATCGGCACGGAAGGATGCAGTAAGTAAATACTTTTCGGCATAGTTGTAGTTCACACGGCCGAGGTACGATATCAGCCTGCGTTTGGTGGTTAGGCTATTCAGGTCATCCAGGTTGGTATCACCTAATTGCAAGCTATTGGTTTCGGTAAGGTCCGAAGGAAAGCCCCTGATGCTGCCGTTAAAGCGGCGCAGGTCGAACTGCTGGTAAGTATAACCACCCACAGCGCTGATGCTGCTTTTACCGAATGATTTTTGATAGTTCAGCAAGCCCTCTACCAGCGAGGTATTCAGTTCGCCGGTAAGGATACTGGCGCCGCCGTTAAAGCTTTTGCCGCGTTGGGTAATGGTGCTTTGGTAAACATCGCGCCGGGTAGTGCTACGGTCGGAACCCAGGGTAACTTTTGCCGATAGCCCCGGAGCCAGCGTATACTCGCCGAAGATGTTACCGAAGGTGCGGTTGTTTACGCCTTTAGCTGTTGTACCGCGCAGCAAGGCCAGCGGGTTATCAACCGTTACCGAAACTATTTGGCCACTCTCCGGCCTCACATACGTACCATCGGTATTATACACCTGGAAAACGGGCGGGATAACAATGGCCGAGTTAATAACGTCGGCATCCTGGTTTATCACATCGCTGCCGGTGGGTACCTGCTGGTCGTTTATGGTGGAGGTGTTAAAGTTCAGCCCCAGTTTAAATTTATCGCTGGCTTTGTGCTCTAAATTTACACGGCCCTGGTAACGCTTAAAGTAAGTGTTGCGCAATACGCCATCCTGGTTGTTGTAGTTGAAGGAGGTAAAGAAAGTTGTTTTACCCGAACCGCCCGACATGGACAGGTTATGGTCCTGCGTAAAGGCGCGGCGGTAAATAACATCCTGCCAGTCGGTACCGGCACCAATAGCGCTGATGGCCGAGGCCGAGAAGGGCTGTACCGCATTACGCGATGCAGCCAGTTGGTTCATTACGTTAATATAATCTTGCGTGCCCAGCAGTTTCAGCTTCTTCTGTACGGTGGCCTGCGAGGCAGTAACATTGTACTCCACGTTCAGCCTGCCATCCTTGCCTTTTTTGGTGGTGATAAGCACCACGCCGTTGGCACCACGAGAACCGTAAATGGCCGTTGCCGATGCATC
Source organism: Mucilaginibacter pedocola (assembly GCF_002013915.1). Taxonomy (GTDB): domain Bacteria; phylum Bacteroidota; class Bacteroidia; order Sphingobacteriales; family Sphingobacteriaceae; genus Mucilaginibacter; species Mucilaginibacter pedocola. The sequence continues at coordinate 552,727 of NZ_MBTF01000012.1, read as the reverse complement.
TTTCAGTATCTCTATCGATTCGATGTCAGCAGGGTTCATGGCATTCAGCGGGTTGGCCGGAGGTGGCGCGCCGCCAAAACCAATACCGTTGGCTACTACCGGCGCAGCGTTATTGATAGGGAAGCCATCTATCACATACAAAGGCTCGTTACCGGCATTGATAGAGCCCGAACCCCTGATGCGGATAGAAACGCCGCCACCAGGTGCCGCACTCGATTGGGTTACCTGCACGCCCGGCGCATGCCCCTGTATCAGTTGCGCTACCGAAGTATTGGTACCGCCCTTGTTAAAATCGGCACTCTTGAGCGATACTACCGAACCTGTTAAGTCGCTTTTGCGCTGGGTACCGTAGCCGATAACCACTACGCTGTTCAGGTCCTGAATAATTTCTTTCAGTACAATGGTGACTTCCGCTCTACCATCCAGGCTTATTTCCTGCGTAGAAAAACCGGTGAACGAAACGACCAGCACCGCGTTTTTATCGATACCGTTGAGGCTGAAATCGCCGTTGGCATCCGTCATTACGCCTTTGGTGGTGCCTTTTACCAATATGCTGGCACCGGGCAGTGGCTGGTTGCGGCTGTCGCGGATGTGGCCTTTTACATCGGCAAGCTGGGCTGCATCTTTTGAGCCGCCGTTCGGCGATGCATTGGTTTCGGCATTGACCGTGGTTACAATAATTACCTTATTCTTTATCTCGTAATTGAGGTGGTATTGTTTGCAAATAGCGGGCAGTACCGTTTTCAGGTCCTGGTTAGTAAAGTGCGCTTCTACCGACTGGGTTTGGGCCACCACGCTGCGGTCGTACAGGAAATAATAGCCTGTTTGGCGGCGCATCTCGTTCAGTAGTTCTTTTAAACTGCCGCTTTTTATATTGATGGTTACGTTTTGCGCATAGGTTGATGCGCTTACCTTAAACGTAAGAGCCAACAATATGATGCAGGTTAATTTCATGAGCAGCAGGTATCTAAGAAGCTGTTTTTTAATTTCGGGGAGCGCATAAGCATTCCCCCACTGCAAAGGCAGTGCTTTGCAATGTATAGTTACTTTCATACATTTGATCGTTTAATGGTTGGTTATAATTGGCGGGATGTTTACCATCCCCATTCGCTTTTAGCCCCGGCCAAAACATTATGGCTTGCCGGCTGGTACCCGGCGAGCTTATTTTTTATGGGGCGATGTGTGGGTAGGGGTATCGCTTTATCTCATAGTTTACTTCTTTTTAAATTCGGGTTTATAGTTGAAATTGGTTAATTAGCTTTTTCAATAATGATGGTTTCGCCATCGGCACGGCACTTCAATACGCGGGTGCTGGATAGCCAGTCGAGCACGGTTTGTATATCGCTGCTGCGCGGCAATACGCCCGTGAAGCCCGTTGCAGGGATAGAACCCTTATACACAACTTTGGCATTGTACCAACGCGCTATATCTTTCATGGCCGAAGATATATCCGTGTTATCGAATGAGAACAACCCGTCCTTCCAGGCCATTACGTTCTCAATGTTGGCTTTGCCCACCAGTATGCCTGCATTGCCGCCGGCCATGGTTGCCTGCTGCCCCGGCACTATACGGGCCGACCTACCACCGCGGCTTACCTTAACGGCACCTTCTAACAGGGTAACCTCGTGGCTGCCATTATCGGCATAGGCCGAAACGTTAAAATGCGTGCCCAATACTTCTACTTTAGAGGCTCCTGCATTAACAATAAATGGCAGCCTGCCGGTAGCAGTGGTTTTCTTTGCTACTTCAAAATAAGCCTCGCCGGTCAGTTTCACATTGCGGCTTGTATTATCAAAGCGGGTAGGGAAGGTGATGGACGATGCTGCATTGAGCCAAACCTTAGTGCCATCGGGCAGGGTAAGCTGATAGGTGCCACCGTTGGGTGTTGCTACGGTGTTGTAGGCAAGTGCTGTGGCATTAGCATCGCCACCTGCATACTGTAACTGCCCATCGCCGGTTTTGGTGATGCGGGTATTGCCTTGCAGCGCCACCAATCCATTGCCGGCACTATCCAATACTACTACGCTGCCATCGGCAAGGGTAAGCGAGGCTTTGTTGCCACCAGCATGCAATTTCTTTTGGGCAGATGTTGTTGCAATAGTAGGTGTTTGAGGTTTTCCGGGCTGTTTGTAAAATATAGCGGTAAGGCCAATAAACACAAGTAGTATGGCCGCGGCTGCCCATTTATAGTTAAGCCTGAATACTTTGCGCTGCGGCGGCTCAGCATATGCCATCAAGTTGCTCAGCATACGCTCACGCAGTTCGTCGCGCTCGGTATCGGTCATATCGGGTTCGCCTGCAGTGCTTTCGTAGCTATCCAGCAGTCGTTTTACCAGTTCGTCCTCTTCGGCGGTTGCCTGCCCCGAGGTGTACTTTTCCAGTAAGGCTTTAAATTCGGTCGGTTCCAATTGGTCGGTTTTAGGGATAAGAGTAAAAAAGAGGCCCTATCCCTACCTCCGTTCGAAAATTATTTTTTCAGCAGGTAAAAAAATATTTCAATGGTAACCAGGTCGCGTAGGTTGAGGCGCAATACGCGCAGCGCTTTGGTGAGGTGTTTTTCTACCGCTTTGGTGGATATGTGCAATTGCTCGGCAATTTGCTTGTGCGAAAGGTGTTCTTCGCGGCTTAGCTTATAAACGGTTTTGCATTGCGGCGGCAGTTGCTCTACCACATCTTCAATGCGGTTTTTTAGTTCGCGCAGTTCAAAATCCTGCAGGGCAGGGGTGGTAAGCAAATGGTGGTAAAGTTCGTCGAAGATATCCTCGTGCAGCCGTCTGTCTTTAATGGTGCGGAAGGCCTGGAACCTTACCGATGCATAAAGGTAAGCGTTAAGGGAATGCCCAATGCTCAGCCGCCCGCGCAGGTTCCAAAGCTGCATAAATACTTCCTGTACTACATCTTCGGCAAGTTCTTTCGATTTGAGGAGCGCCCAGGCACTTTTATAAAGTTTATACCAATAGGCCTCATAAATAGCAGCCAGTGCGCCGGTATCGCCGTCGTTCAAACGGCCCACCAGTGACTCATCGTCCTGAAGAAGGGCAGCGCACATAGTTTATTAAATTGGTTGGGGCTAATATAATAAGTTTTATGTGCTTGTCAAGTTGCGGCGTGCTGTGGTTAGCACGCACTTCGTGTATCGGAGGTATAGCTGAGCTTAGTCCGAATCGGGGTTTCCCTTATTACGCCGGCATTTATCCGAACAGTATTTTACCTCGTCCCAATGCCTTTCCCATTTTTTGCGCCAGCTGAATGGCCGCCCGCAAGCCACACAAGTTTTTTGCGGCAAATGTTGTTTTTTAATGCCTTGCACTTGTGTGGTTTGCCGGGTACCTAAATTTAGCTGACAATGGCATCGGCCGCAGGTTTGGTAATATCTTTTGATACACCTGTTTTTCTGCTGATGAAGTTAGCTGCCAGGTCTTTGCCTTTTTCTTTCAGGCTTGTTTTCCAGCCATCTAATACATTAGCGCCGCTATCTGTGAAAAATAGCCAGGCCAAACCGCCTGCTACAGCTACACCCGCTACACTTGCGCCTATAATTACGCTGTTGTCTTTTTTTACAAATGGATTTTTCATACTTATTTAACTCATAAACAAGCCTGATGTTTAATAAAATTGAATTATTAGGGTTGAGTAAGTGTATGTTGCGGACCGGTTAAGCTGTCACTTTATGCTCCCTGCGGCTCTGAATGATCGTTTTTGAATACGATATGGATAGATACGCCTTCGGTGTGCGTAAAGTTGAAAGTGCCGCTAAGTTGTTTGGTTAAGCCCCGCATTAAACTCATCCCCATTGATTTGTTTGCAACCGTACCGCTTATACCCACACCTTCATCTTCAATTACCAATTCATTTTTGCCCTCGGCCTTATTACTAAAAGTAACCCTGATGTTGCCCTGCCCGCCGTTAGGGTAAGCATATTTTATGGCGTTGGTAACGGCTTCGTTTATAATAAGCCCCAGCGGAACCGCCTGTGCTACATGCAGGTATATATTATCGATCTCTTTTATAAAAACTATATGGCTGTCGGCATCGGTAGTGTCTTTCAGGTGCAAAAGCAGTTCTTCGATATACTCGCGCATGTTTATCAGTGCCAGGCCTTCCGATTGATAGAGTTTTTGATGGATCAGCGCAATAGCATGTATACGGTGCTCGCTGTTACGTATGGCCTTTAGGGCGGCGGTATTGCTGATGTATGACGACTGGCGCTGCAGCAGCCCCATTACAATTTGCAGGTTATTTTTTACCCTGTGGTGTACTTCTTTCATCAGCCATTCTTTTTCCTCCAGCAATGCACTTAACGAAAGGTTCTTTTCGTTTATCTCCCGGGTTTTGCCTATGCTAATGCGGTAGCTGTTATAAAGTAAAGCAATGGCCGCTATGAGCAGTACAACACCACCAAATGTGAGGTTGCGGATATGTTCCGACTGTTTAAGCTGGTTCTTTTGCAATTGTGCATTCTTCTTCAGCATCTTAATGTCGGCCTCTTTTTGTGCCGTTTCGTATTTCAACTGCAGTTCGGCTATTTCTTTCGATTTTGATTCATTAAAAAGCGAATCTTTTGCCCGTTGCGAATTGCCGTAATGAATTAATGCCGAGCGGTAATTACCCAGGGCGGAATCTATCTGAAATTGGAGATGCTCGTAATTTTTATACGTGTCTAACGACGTTTTTCGTAATTTGGAAGCATATTGTTGCGCTTTTATTGCCATTCCGTTTTTTATATAAAACGCGCTGATATCATAATAAGCCGAGCCTTCGATCTCGTCATTATTTATGCCGATCACCAGTTCAACCGCCTGCTTATAAAACTTTTCGGCGTTAGTGTAATCATTCAATGCCTCGTAGCAATAGGCTTTATTTTGGGCGCAAAAGCCTTTCCCTTCCCTGGTTGTTGGCGGGTGGTGGGCCTCGTAAGCTATCGTTTCGGCCAGCCCCTCTTTCGCGCGGCCTAATTTGATAAGGCCTTTTATGATAAAGCCGAGCGTACGAAACCGAAAGCGGTCCTGCATTAACATCCTGTCGCGTGCGGCAAGCGTTTTCCGGAAATAAAATATGCTTTGCTCCGTACTCCCTAACGCTTGATATATCAATGCCAACTCTCCATAAGTATTATGGCTTTCAACAGTATCGTGGAATGCCTCAATATCTTTTAATGATAGTAATGCATACTTAAGCGCGGTTTTAAGGTCGCCCTTATATCTGCTTGGCCCGGCCGCGTTAAAATAAGCCCTGGCAAGGTTTTGATGTTTGTTTTTGTAATAGGCAATGATGTTTGCATTTTCCCTAAGGGCCGTTTCGTCGTCACCCATATCAACGGTAGCCAACACTATCGTCATTTTTAAGGGGACATCGTAGGTGCTTATTTTATAAGTTTTTGCCGCATTTAGCCCCTTGCGGGCGAAATTGATGCTAATAGCATTATGGCTCCAGCGGTAAGCTGCACGGGCAAAATAAAGGTAGGTGGCAAGCTGTTTCTCAAAAGCCTTTTGTCCTTGCCTGTAAGCAAGTACTTTGTTTATGGCGGTAACGGCATTTACGGTATCGTTCAAGGCCAAATAGGTGTAGGCACTCACCTTTATACTCTCAAACTTATATTCGTTATTTTTTGCAGTTTCGGCAAGTTGAATGCATTGGCCAAGGGTTTCCAGCGCTTTATGCAGGTTAGTTTTATTCGAATCGATATAAAACTTGTTGTTGTAATACTGGGCAACTTTATTAAGCGCAGCTATCTTTTCGGTATCCACCCGGGCGATTCGTACTTCGCGCAGCAATGCCTTAAAATACGCCGAATCGATACGTTGTGCATTTGCGGGCATAGTAGCCAGCATCACAAAAAAACAAATAAGGTAGCTTAGCTTTCTCAAACCGTCCGCTTTAACATGGTATACTAAGCTAATTATTTTAACCAAAACATCTAAATGGCATTTATGCCGCACCTATCCGGCCAACCCCCGCTAAATATAGTGCCTGAATTGTTCCGGCGGGATATTTAGTGCGTTATAGCGGCTTATTACTACTAAAACCGCTATTAATTTTTTAGGCAACGAAATATCGTTGCCTAAAAACAACGGTATTTCGTTGCATCGTTGCCCCAATGATCTGTAAGCACGGCCAAAGATGGCGCTTGCGGAGTGCTGAAGCTATAACAAAGGCGAAAGGAAGGCCTTTTATCAATTTGGCAATATTATAGATATCAAAATCCCTTATCGCAATTATTGCTGCGCTGCAAACATGGCGGCGGCAATACCCGATCCAATAAACCATATATGATCAATTTAAAAGCCTGGGCTATTTTGATTGTTTTGGCAGCCCCCTGCCTTTGTTTTGGCCAAACCTTGCCCGGCCCTAAAACTATAGATAGTTTGCGGCGCATTTGCGAAGGCGCCCGGGAGGATACCGCGTGCCTTAATGCGCTGGGCCAAATGGGCCGGTATTATTTGCTAAGGCGCTTTAAAGCCGATAGTGCAGATGTTGATACAGCGGGGCTTTATTTTAATAAACAATTGGCCCTTGGGCAAAAGATGGGCGCAGCAGGCAGGATCGGCCGGGCCGAAGCCTGGTGTAATTTGGGCGAAGTTACCTTTGCTCGTAAGAGTTTTGCGGGCGGGAAAGTTTACTTTATGCAAGCGGTTAATTACTACAATACTACGGGTAATAAAATAATGGCCGGCCGGATGCTGCTGAGGTTTGGTAAAACCGCCGCCGAAAATAAATGGGGCCTTTTTCCGGATGCCTTACTGGCCGATGTAACCGAAGCATATAACAAAGCCCTTGCACTTTTTGCCGCAGCCGGCGCGGTGGGCGACCAGGTGGTTGCCTACACCAACTTTGCCATGCTGCATTTTACCTATGGCCAATATGCACAGGCCGAAGAAGACTGCATGGCGGCCATAAAGAAATTCCCGACGGAGGGGCACCCCGAATTTGTAAAGCTGTACTACGTGCTTGCGCACATACAGCGGTACCATGGCAACCTCAACAAGGCCCTTAGGTATAGTTTAGAAAGCTTGCGGTTGATGGAACAGGCTACCCTCATGCCCGATAAACTTTATCTGAAATCGATGTTGTTTGGCGAGATAGCTTTGATATACGATGCTATGGGCCAAACAGAAAATAGTATAGTATGGTACAAAAGAACATTGGCACTACGCGAGGGTATGCACATAAAACTGGAGTTTAAATACCGCACGGCCGGTTTTATAGCGCAGGGCCTGATAAAGCAAAAGAAGGTAAAAGAGGCCATTAGCATTGTACTTGGTGTAGAAAAGCGGCACCCGACCGATAATGATTATAACAAGGCCATTATGAGCCAGATAAAGGCCTATTGCTACGACGCCGTGGGTAACAACGCTAAAGCTGAAGAAATGTACTTGTTGGCCCTGAAACTTTTTGGAAAACAAAAAACCGACGAAATTATATCGTTGGCTAAGTACGATATGGCCAAATTCTATATCAAAAGAAATGACTTTAAAAAAGCTGCCTTTTATTTTGACGAAGGAATAATTGCCGGTATGGCCGTTACACGGTCCCGGGACTGGAATATGATCGCCTACAAGATTGATTCGGCGAGGGGGAATTACCTTACTGCATTGCAGCACCATATTCAATACAAGGCCTTTAACGATTCTATCTTCAATATCGAAAAGAATAAGCAATTGCAGGAGCTACAGGTAAGTTACGAAACCGATCAAAAAGAAAGCGATATACGCTCCTTGAAAAAAGACAGCGCCTTTGAGCACGAAAAAACAATACAGGCAAATAATATGCGTAATTTAACGCTTGCGGCCTGTGCCTTGTTGGTAATATTATTAATGTTGATATTTAATAACTACAAGGCCAAGCAACGCAGCAATGTAGTGCTTAACGCACTGGTGGCCGAAAAAGATGAACTACTGATAGAGAAAGAGTGGTTGATTAAAGAGATACACCACCGGGTAAAAAACAACCTGCAGATAGTAATGGGTTTGCTGCAGCGCCAATCGGCCTATATCGATAACGAAGCTGCCCTGCAGGCCATACAAATAAGCGAGGCCCGCATGCACTCTATTGCCCTTATTCATCAAAAGCTATATCAGTCGGAAAGCCTTGGGCTGATAAGTATGCCCGATTATATTGAAGAGATGGCAAGGTATTTAAAAGAGAGCAGCGATTTGGGCAGCCGCATATTATTTGAAAAACATGTGGATGAGATAAGTTTAGATGTAGGGCAGGCCGTGCCGCTTGGCCTTATACTTAACGAGGCCGTTACCAATGCTATTAAATATGCTTACACGCCTTACGAAAACGGCGTAATTTATATTACACTTGTAGAGAATGAGGCAGGCCATAACCAGTTGATCATAGCTGACGATGGCCCGGGTTTGCCGGAAGGCTTCAAGACAGAGAAGGTAGAAACCTTGGGCATTAACTTAATGCGCGGGCTGGCCAAACAGCTGTGCGGAACATTTGAAATAACCAGCGACCAAGGTTGCACCATTTGTGTAACCTTTAAAACAGAGATATTTAATAAGGGCAAAGCGTAACCGGTAATTGTTAAAGTAATGGGTAGTAAAAAGATACTTATTGTAGAAGATGAATTTATTATTGCCGATGTTTTAAGCAATATACTCGAAACGGCCGGTTATGAAGTTTGCGGCATTGCAGATAGTGTTGCCGAGGCCCTGGGCATGATAACCAGGTTTAAACCCGATTTTGTACTGCTGGATATTTACCTTAAAGGCAGGCAAACGGGCATAGACCTGGCAAAGCGCCTTGGCCAAATGAATATCCCGTTCATCTACATATCGGCAAACAGCAACCAAAAGGTGCTTGATGATGCCAAGCTAACCAACCCTTATGGCTTTGTGGTGAAACCGTTTAGGGAAAAGGATGTGCTTGTTGCGCTTGATATTGCCATATACAGGCACCAAAACCAGTTAGAGCAGGGCGTACGACAGAATGCCCTGCTGCAAAAGAAAGCCGCAGAGATATTAGCTTCGGCACAGGGCTGGGAGCAAAAATTGCTGCAAATGGGCAAAACCCTGCAGCCATACATACCATTCGAGTTTTTAACGGTAGGGCAGCAGCAAACGGCAGAACAGGCCTTTTACGAGATATGCTTTTTGCGTGTTGGTTTCGACGAATACCAACTGATACGCCCAACAGAACTGATGGTGATAACCAACAGGAAGCAAAACGAACTGGCAGCGTTAAAAATTGCGGAGAACGAAAGCGTGATGGCCACCTGGTACGACGAGCAGGAGTTTAATGAGTTGGTGAAAAGGAGCCCGCTAAAAAAACTGCTGGCCGATACGTACGGATTGCGCTCGCACCTGCAATTACCTGTACCGGCGGCCGATGGCAAAATATGCCATTTTAATTTCTACAGCCGCCGCCCTGATGTTTACCAACCCGAGCATTTAGCACAATGCGGGAATTTACTGCCGCCATTGGCTGCCTTTACTGAAGCTATGCTGCGCCAGGCTGATAGCCCCTTGCAAGGCGCAGGCAATAATTATGCTGTTGTAAGGGAAGTTTCGGCGAGGGAGGCCTCAAACCCCTTTAACGGGATCATTGGCAACAGTAATTTATTACTCACGGTTTTTGACCATGTGATGCAGGTGGCCCCGGCCGATTGCTCGGTGCTGATATTGGGAGAAAGTGGTACCGGTAAAGAGAGGATAGGCGAGCGCATACACGCACTATCGCCCCGGCGCGATAAGCCATACATACGTATCAATTGCGCAGCATTGCCCACTACACTGATAGATTCAGAATTATTCGGGCACGAGAAAGGAGCTTTTACGGGTGCACACGAACGTAAAATTGGTAAGTTCGAACAGGCTCACGGGGGCACCATATTTTTAGATGAGATAGGCGAGTTGCCGCTCGAGTCGCAATCGAAATTACTACGGGTTTTGCAGGAAAAAGAGATAGAGCGCATTGGCGGGCGCAGTACCATTAAAACCGATGTGCGCATAATTGCCGCTACCAACCGTAATTTGGATAAGGAAGTGGCCGAAGGGCGTTTTCGGCTCGATCTTTTTTACCGTATTAATGTATTCCCCATACACATGCCCCCGCTGCGCGACAGGATAGAAGATATACCCGCGCTTGCCGACCACTTCCTGAAGATATATGCGCGGAAATCGGGGAAGGACATCATCGGCATAACGCCTGCTGTGCTGGAGAGCATGATGCATTACCACTGGCCCGGCAACATTCGCGAACTGGAGAATATGATAGAGCGCAATGTATTGCTCACCCGTGATAATTTGATAAGCAACATGGCGCTGCCCACACAGTTAGAGCAGCCTGTAGTGGCTATGCCGGCTACGGTAAGCGCTATAACCATGCGCGACGGAGAGCGAGCGCATATACTGGCCGCCTTGAAAAAATGCAACGGCAAAATATGGGGCGAGGGTGGCGCCGCCAGTTTATTGAACCTGCCACCCACCACGCTAAACTCTAAAATGAAAAAATTGGGTATACGCAAAGACTACGGTGTGTAGCGCGATGTACTTGTTGAACCACCCCATCGGGGTGAAAGGTCGGTAGCGATACAATCAACAACATAAGGCCGCGCCGTCAGGTGCGAAACTAACAAAGTTGCATACCTGACGGCATGCCAAAGAGTTTTCCTTTTTTTATCTACCAACCTGTTGCACCGCTGGCGCAAGATGTGCTTGTCCTAAATAGCGTCAAACCTCTTAAAACCTAAGCGTAGCTGTAGTCCCTGCCATAAAAATATTTTTGCCCGGGCCAGCCTGTTTTAAATAATCTGCTGCCATAAACCAGGTGAACTCCTGCCTGAAGGATAGGTATTTATTGGGCGTGTAATTCAGTTCAGTGCCCAATTGCCCGCCTATCTTTTTGGCATTGCCATCTTTGGCGGGGTAAAGTATCCTTCCGTTTACCGCATATAGTCCGTCGTTACGGTTCATGCGCCAAAACAGGTCATAATCTGTACTCAGTAATAATTTCTTGCTGAGGCTTAGTTCTAAATAAGGGTGTATATCCAGTAAGTTGTAAGGTCCTATCAATGCGGCTAAACCAAAATATGCTCCTTTAGGAAACAGCGGATTAAAAGTGTTGAGGCGGCCGTCGCCGGGGTGCTTGTCGCCACTGATGGCTTCGGTCTTTATGCCCAGTTTGGGTTGAAGCGCAGCCTGCCTAAATATGTAAGAAACGTTCGCAGATGCCGTCCATGCCCTGATGACAGAACCCGCTAAATCGCCGAATTGGTAAAGCCCCTCAATATCATACTGAAACGGCGCTGTGGTTTTCCAAACCCTTGCCCCAACAGAATGCCGGGTTTCTAACCCTTTACCATCATCAAATACGGCTGTTTTTTTTCGGAATCCTAAATAATATAGGTCTATGTTTTGCAGTAGAGGGATATTATTGATCACCGCATAAGTACCCCATAGCTTGGTGCCGCTGTTTACTCCATCATCAAATATCCCGGGCCTCGCAGGTACGTAATAAGAATAGAAGGCATCGAGCTTGAGCCGTTTGTTACCATACATCAGTTTGGCAGCATCGAAGGCCTGACGGTTATTTGGCGCCTCGCGGACGGCGATGAGGCGTTGCGAACCGTAAGAAAGTTCCTGCCGGCCAAACCTGAAAGTAAGCTGCGTGCCGGGTTTGGTGGAGAAAGCATAGTCCATAAAAGCCTGGTGTAATTCCAGCGGGTTTTGGTCAACCGGCGATGGCGTTTCGGCCTGGCCGTCGGCCAGGCTGCTTTGTAGCTGCACAAACGTGCGGAAGTGGCTGCCCAGGTGCAGGTCGGCATGCGCTAAAAAACGGTTGAGTATAAAGCCGTCCTTGTCAGCAGGTGCCTCGCCCCAATCCTGGTTACGGAAACGGAAGTATTGGTAACGCACTTCGCCGCCAATGCTGATGTAATTGGCCTTGTTGTGGGATAGTGGTGTAAACTTCAATTGGTGGTACCAGTCGGCCGCAGTATCGTGCCCAAGGTTGGCGTAGTTCTCATCGTACCTAAGCGGTTTAAAAGATGGGCTTTGTGCAAGGCTGCTGCCGCAAGCCATTATAGCGATAAGGGTAAGGATATGTTTCACAGAGTTGAATTTTCAACCGCACATTCAATAGCCATGCCCGCCCCGATATTGCCTTGTTTTTGACGTGTTTACGGCATTTCGCCAAAAAAAGGCTTCGTAATTTCGGGGTACCAGAAAGTTGTATCACGAAATAACGTTGTATGTCACGTTATAAAAGCCTTTTCTGCCAATGGTTCTGCCTTTGGAACGGCGCTTGCCAATGCCTGCCCAAACTTTATCGGCATGGAACAATATCAAACTAAAAAAGTTAACAGCTGCCTTACCCGGCGGGTGATAGGGCTGCACCAGGCAGGCTACACCGAAGATTTTTATGTAGCAACCAACGGCAACATACGATGCCTGCAAAACGGCGAATGCTTTAACCTTGATGCTCTGCAGATATGCCTGGTTGATTGCGACTACGACCTGCTCACCAACACCTATAAATACATCCACACCATTGATACCGAAACCGGTTGCAGGGGCCTGCTTGTCATCAATGGCATATTGCCGCTCAGCGCTTCGGCAACGGTAAACAGCAACTTCATTTCGTTGCCGGTTATACTTCCTTCAACGAAATACAGCGAGCGAAAAATAGCCTTATCTATTTAATGTATTGATAGTTAGTTGTTTGTGATATGTGGCTTGCCGCTTGCCAATAGCATTTGCAAATAACCTTACAACATGGCACGATTAACACAACTCACAACTCTTATTACCGGCGGTAATAGCGGCATTGGCTACGCAACGGCTAAAAAATTTAAAGAAGAAGGCGCAGTGGTCATCATAACCGGCCGCAATGCCCATGCGGTAGCACAGGCAGCCGAAGAACTTGATGCCGTAGGGCTGATATCCGACCAAGCGGACCTCAGTTCGCTCGACGGCCTGGTAGCGGCCTTGAATGTAGCAGAATCCAAGCTGGATGCCATTTTCCTGAATGCGGGTATAGCCACCTTTGCGCCCTTTGAGCAAATGACAGAGGCGCATTACGACGAAATAATGAATGTGAACGTAAAAGGCGTGCTGTTCACCTTGCAAAAGCTGCTGCCGTTGCTCAACAACGGCGGCTCTATCATTTTCAATACGTCGGTAAATGCTACGCTGGGTATGCCCAACTCGGGCGTTTACGCCGCCAGTAAAGCCGCGCTTATTGCACTAAGCCGTGTTTTGGCTACCGAGCTTGCCCCAAGGCAGATAAGGGTAAACTGCATATCACCGGGGCCTGTAGAAACGCCTGTTTACGAAAAGCTGGGTATGGATAGCGAGCAGATAGCCGGTTTCAGCAAACTGTTGAGCGAGAAAATATTACTGAAACGCTTTGCCCAGGCCGAAGAGATAGCCCAACTGGCGGTTTTCCTGGCGGGGAAAGAATCATCATTTATTACCGGGACCGAGATAGTAGTAGACGGCGGCATCACCGTAAATGCAGTACTCAATTAAAACAAAAACCTAAACCATGGAAACTTCAAAACCCAAAACCATTGTTTTTATTACAGGAGCCTTTGTAAGCAGCGATTGCTGGAACCCATGGCGCGCCTATTTTGAAGAGCACGGCTACACCACGCTGGCGCCCGCCTGGCCTTATAAAGATGCACCCGCCTGCACGCTGCGCCAAAGGCACCCCGATGCCGATGTAGCAGGCATACGCCTCGAAAAATTAACGGCCCACTTTTCGGCCATAGTGGCGGGGCTGCCCGATAAGCCTATTTTGATAGGGCATTCCATGGGCGGGCTTATCACGCAATTGCTGGTGCAGAAAGGGCAGGCGCTGATGGGGGTAGCTATCCACTCCCTGCAGCCAAAGGGGATATTCACCTTTAAATTCTCTTTCTACAAGGCGGGTTGGAAGGCACTGGGCTTTTTTACCGACGCTAAGAAAACCTACCTGATGTCGTTCCCCGAATGGCAATATGCTTTTACCAATGGTATGCCTTACGAAGAACAAAAGGAGGCATACTACAAACTGCTGATACCCGAATCGAAACTTGTGGTGCGCGATGCCACAACCGATGCCGCCAAGATAGATTTTACGCAACCGCACGCGCCATTACTTTTTATCGCTGGTAGTACCGACCGCTTTATCCCCGCCTCGCTCAATTACAGCAATTACAAAAAATACAGCCACGAAGGCTCGGTAACTACCTACCGCGAGTTTGCAGGCCGTAACCACTTTGTGCTTGGCCAGCCCGGCTGGGAAGAAATTGCGGGCTACATATCGGCTTGGCTTTCTAAACATTAAACCCTACCAAACCCTATGAAAACCTTTGAAATGATATTTAAGCGGCTGCTATTTTTGCTCTGCCTTGCGAGCGTCTACGTGGCATCTGCCCAGCAAAAGGCCGACCTTATTATTTACAATGCCAAAATTGCCACTATGGTCAATGCCGGCGAGTTTAAGCAGGCCATTGCCATGCAGAACGGATTGATACTGGCCACGGGCGACTCTAAAAGCATCCTGAAAACCTACAAAAGCGCTGCTACTAAACTTGTTGATGCAGGTGGCAAAACCGTTATCCCCGGGCTGAACGATAGCCACATGCACGCCATCCGCGAGGGGCTTAACTTTAATATGGAGTTACGCTGGGACGGCGTTAAAACCCTGAAACGCGCCATGGAGATGCTGAAAGAGCAAGCCGCGCGCACACCGCCCGGTGCCTGGGTAAAAGTTGTAGGCGGCTGGAATGAGTTTCAGTTCGAGGAAAAGCGGCAACCTACTATTGATGAAATAAACGCCGCCGTGCCCGATAAGCCTGTGTTTATCACCTACCTGTATGGCAAAGCCTTTGTGAACCAAAAGGGCATTGAGGTGCTGGGGTACGATAAAAATACCAATTACCCCGGCAGCCTGATAGAGTTGGATAAGGATGGCAAACCCACCGGGCTTTTGTACGCCAAAGAAACGCCCATGGCCATTTACCGCACGCTGGCACTTACAGGCAAGCTAACGCCGGAGGAGCGCATTAACAGTTCGGAACATTTTTACCGCGAGATAAACAGCTTTGGCATTACCAGCGTGGTTGATGCGGCGGGTGGCTCTCAAAATTATGATGCCGATTACCAGGCTTCGTTGGCGCTGGCCAAGTCCGGGAAGCTGACCGTGCGCACTGCCTATTACCTTTTTGCCCAACAGAAGGGGAAAGAGCTGACCGATTACGAGAAATGGGTAACACAAACGCATCCCAATAAAAACGACCACCTGCTGATGGCTAACGGTTATGCCATGGAAGGAGCGGGAGAGAACCTGATAGCCACCGGTGCCGATTTTGAGAACTTTTTGGAGCCACGCATTGTGCTGCCATCCGAAATGGAAACCGATCTGGAACCCATCATCAGGCTGCTGGTGAAAAACCGCTGGCCCTTTCGCCTGCATGCTACCTACGGCGAATCGATAGACAGGATGCTGAACGTTTTTGAAAAGGTGAATAAAGACACGCCTTTTAACGGTCTGCGCTGGTTTTTCGACCATGCCGAAACCATTACCGATGCCGAACTGGCTCGGGTAAAGGCTTTGGGAGGGGGCGTGGCAGTGCAGTTCAGGATGTATTACCAGGGCGAACTTTATACCAAAATGTACGGGCAACCCAAAACGCAGCTGCCGCCTATTAAAAAGATGCTGGCCATGGGTATACCTGTGGGTATGGGTACCGATGCGCCGCGTATATCTACCTACAACCCATGGATGGCCTTGCATTGGCTGCTAACCGGCCAAACCATTGGCGGGCTACAGTTTTGGCCTAAAGAAGAGGTGCTGGATAAGTTTACTGCTCTGCAACTATATACCTCAGGTAGTGCCTGGTGCTCGGGCGAGCAGGATGTGAAAGGGAAGCTGGTAAAAGGCATGTATGCGGATATGGCCATCCTGTCCGACGATTATTTTACCGCTGTGCCCGACGATGTGAAAAAGATAACATCTGTAATGACTATTGTAAACGGCAAGGTGGTGTATGCCGCCGGACCTTACGCCGCGCAATGTCCGCCAATTGATGAGCCAATACCGGCATGGTCGCCGGTGAAGTGTTATGGCGGATACCAGAAATAAAAACATCAACCCCTATATCTAACCTTTAACCAAATGAAAAACTATTATTTAAAACTGGCTGGTATTTGCCTGTTGCTGCAAAGTTTTTGCACGGTGGCCTTGGCCCAAATGCCAATGCCCCCGCAGGTGCCCATTTGGGACGCCAACAAGGTAACCTTAGGCCTCAAAAAAGTAAGCGAAGATGTTTATGCCATTATCCCCACTACGGCAGATGCGGAAACCACCAAAGGCATTCCGCAGGCTACCACGGGCGGCTTCATTGTAGGCGATAAAGGCGTGCTACTCATCGAAGTAATGATGGCCAAACAGCTTTACGACCAGGAGGTAAAACTCATTCGCTCGGTAACCGATAAGCCCATTATTTATGCCGTAAACACCAGCGACCACGGCGACCATTGCTTTAGCAATTACCTGCTGCCGCCATCGACTGTAATTATCCAGAACCAATTCGCAAAGGAAAACCTCGCCAAAAATTACGAGGGGATAAAGCAGTTTATGGTAATGCTGTTCGGCGCGGGCCGGGGTATCGAGCCTTCGGTATACCGCCCTGCCGATATTACTATCCCCAAAAATGGCAGCCTGCAGATAGATATGGGCGGCGGTAAGGTGGTGGAATTAATGAACATTTCGCCCGCACAATCCATGGCGGACCTTTTTGTATGGATGCCTAAGCAAAAGGTGTTTTGGGCGGGCAACCCCTTTATTGCCGAAAGCCCCGCTATTCCCTGGCTGTTCGATGGCGTTTTTTTGGAGCCTGTAGCCAACCTCAGGAAGGTGTACGATTTTCTGCCCGATGATTCCATCGTTATCCCCGGGCACGGGCGTATCACCAACAAGGCGGGCATCAAATATACAATTGACTATGTTGATGAGCTGAAGAAGGAAGTACAGGCGGCTGTGGATAAAGGGCTAACGCTGGAGCAAGCCAAGTCTGCGGTAACTATGAAGAACTTCGATAAAGGCTATGTGCTATTCAACTGGCTGCATTATGGTTTTAACCTGCCCAATGCCTACAAGGATATCAGCGCCGCTAAAAAGAACTAATTATTAACACTTTAAAAGATAAAACATGAAAACAAAACAACTATTTATTGCCCTGCTACTCACGCTGTATGCAGGTAGCCTTTTTGCAGCAACGCCGGCCAATCCGCCCGCCAATTTTAAACACCAATATGCTACGGTACATGGCGTAAAACTACATTACGTAATAGGTGGCAAGGGCGAACCATTGCTGTTGGTGCACGGCTTCGGCCAAAATTGGTACATGTGGAATCGCCTGCTGCCCGAACTGTCAAAACATTTTACCGTAATAGCGCCCGACATGCGCGGCGTGGGAGAATCGCAAAAAACGCCCGCAGGTTACGATAAAAAGAATATGGCCGTTGATATGCACGAACTGATGAGGAAACTGGGTTATCAAAAGGTAAACATAGCCGGGCACGATATTGGCCTGATGGTGGCTTATGCCTACGCGGCGCAGTTCCCGGGCGAAGTGAAGAAACTGGCGCTGATGGATGCCTTATTGCCGGGGATAGAACCTGTTTGGAGCCAGGTAAAAGCACAGGCATGGTGGTTCGGCTTTTTTGCGCAGCCCCACGCCGGCGAACTGGTATCGGGCAAAGTGAACCTTTTCTTTACCGATTTTTGGCCGGTAGTAGGCTTTAAAAAAGATGCCTTTTCGGCTGCGGAGCGTAACGAATTTATCCGTGCATATTCGGTGCCGGGCGCTACCACAGGTGCTTTCCACTGGTTCGGTTATTTTGAGCAGGATGCTAAAGATAACCTGGAGTTTGCCAAACACAAACTT
The DNA here is from genome assembly GCF_002013915.1 of Mucilaginibacter pedocola. Taxonomy (GTDB): domain Bacteria; phylum Bacteroidota; class Bacteroidia; order Sphingobacteriales; family Sphingobacteriaceae; genus Mucilaginibacter; species Mucilaginibacter pedocola. The sequence continues at coordinate 534,840 of NZ_MBTF01000012.1, read as the reverse complement.
CCTATGCCGGTACTGGCTATGGGTTCCGACCATTTTGCAGGTGCCTTCCTGGCAGCCCACACCAAATTGGTTGCCAACGATGTTTCAGAATCTATCATCAAAGATTCGGGGCACTGGGTGGTGCAGGAAAATACGCCGCAGGTACAAAAAGACCTGTTGGCCTTCTTTTTAAAATAACCAATGGCCACGGTTTTTATTTGTACACACTTGCTCATGGCGGGGTGTATGGCCATTATAGCTTCGGCGTGGACGAGGCGGAGAAAAACTTAATACTGATCTGAAAAAACGGTTTCTGCAGAAATGCGGAAGCCGTTTATTTATTAAACCGAACGTGCCGATTTTGCCCGCAGTTTGGCGATTAGCGAACCGGTAAGCAATATGGTAAGGGTGCCAATTACAATGATCATGTTTTTATGGAAAGGGCTTCGCAGAAAGCAGAAACGGTCGGGGATGAAGGATGGGAGAGTCATCCAAAGTATTACAAGGGTGCCTATCAATGTGGCTGTTATGGCATCGGCATTGCGGCTGGTTTTAGAGATAAGCCCTAACAGGAACAACCCCAGCATACCACCTGCAAATATGCCCGATAGTTCCCACCAAATATCCAGCACGCTTTTAGCGCCTATCATGGCCAGCCCTGTACACATCCCCAGCAAACCGAAAGCAACGGTGGCTATGTAAAGTACTTTCATGTCTTTCTTCCCGGTGGTGTTTGGTTGTATGTAGCGTTTAAAGATATCTTCGGTAAATACCGTTGCCGATGAGTTCATGCTTGAGCTTATGGAACTCATGGCTGCTGATAGTATCGCCGAAATGATCAATCCCAACAGTCCCGCCGGTATTTTGCGCACCATAAAATCGGGCATTACTTTATCGCCGTATTCGTTGGGTTTTAACGAGGTGGCAATATCAGCAACCGATCCCGCCACATGCCCGGCATTATGTTTTTCTGCCGCTGCCAGTTGGCGTATATCATTCAACATGCCGGGGTGCAAATTGTAGTAGGCATAAAGCGATGTGCCTATGAAAAAGAACAGGAGCGAGGCGGGTACGTAAATATAAACACAAAGCCAAACTGAGCGGCGTGCCTGTTTTTCGGATGGGGCGGCATGGTAGCGCTGCACGTAGTTTTGGTCCATGCCGAAGTTGTTGAGGTTGATGAAAAAGCCATAGAACAGCACTACCCAAAAACTCGACTCGGTAAAGTTGAGGCTGAGGGTGCCCAGGCTGAATTTATGGTCGGTAGTACCTACACTAATAACATCCCGAAAGCCGCCGGGCAGGTCGCGCACAATAAGGTACAGGATAAGCCCCGCGCCGAAGGTTTTGATAACGCCTTGTACCACCTCCGTCCATATCACAGCCTCAATGCCACCCATTACCGTGTAAATAATAATGCAGATACCCATCAAGATCATGATTGTTGACATAGGAACCTGCGTTAACGCCTGCAAACTAATGGCTATGCCGAAGAATACCGAACCCATGCGCGCCAGTTGGGTAAGCAGAAAGCAAACAACGGCATAAGTGCGTGCCCAGGTACCAAAACGTTGCTCGAGGTTGGTATAGGCGGAAACTGCCCCCTGGCTGCGGTAAAAGGGCACAAAGTATTTGGAGGCTATCCATGCGGCTAACGGCATGGAGAGGCTGAACACATAAGCGTTCCAGTTACTGCCGAAGGCTTTGCCTGGTACGCCCAAAAAGGTGTTGCTGCTTAAAAACGTAGCATAAAGCGATAGGCCCAGCGCCCATCCCGGTATTTTGCCCGAAGCTTTGGTGAACTGGCTGGCGGTTTTATTTTTTCGGGAAAAGTAAAAACCAACACCTATCATCCCAACGAGGTAAATAAAAATAATTACAATATCGGGTAAGTGCAGGTTGCTCACGTTTAATTATCAGGGTTATAATGGTTGGTTCGTAACTTCAAACATATTTTAAATAAGGCAATGTTGCTTCCTTACTCTTAACATAGTTTTATATGAATTTATCAGGAAATTAACATTGCAGGCTTGGTTAACAGGCAATGTTGCTATGTTTTAGTTTAAAATCGGCTGGTAAATATCGGTAAGTTTTTTCTCTAAATACTGCTTTTTAAATTCGGCAGGGGTAGTGTTTTTAATGCGGACGAAGTAGCGGTAAAAGTTAGATACGTTCCCAAAACCGCACTCGTAGCAAATAGCGTTTATTGATAGGTTATCCTCAATTAGTAACCTGCAGGCATGGCTTATCCTTATCTCCATCAAAAACTCATGGTACGATTTGTTGGTCATCATTTTAAAATAGCGGCAAAACGAGGTTACACTCAGGTTGGCCACCTTTGCTATCTCTTCCAGCGGCAAGGCCTCTTTAAAATTGGCCATAGTATGGGCATATATCCTGTTTAACCGCACCGATTCTGCCTCGTTCGACTTGTAAAAATTGGTGGAATTGGCAATATAGCTCACATCATTACTTTGCGAGAGCACATTCAGGATGGATAACAGCGAAAGTATCCGGCTCATGCCTGTTTCCTCAATCACTTTCAGCATCAGCTCGTGTACGATGGTTTTGGTTTTGCCGGTGATGAGCAATCCCCGTTTGGCTTTATCGAAGAGCAAACGGATGGGCAAAGCTTCGGGTATGGAGAGGAAGGGTTTACCCAAAAACTCGGGAAGAAATTGTATCACTATTGCTTCGGTATTGTCCTCCTTGTCCTCGGTATACAGGTCTTCGCGGCAGCGCCAGGTGTGCGGCAGGTTCTCGCCAAGTAATACCAATTCGGTTTCCTCAAAGTTGCCAATGCTGTCGCCCACAAAGCGTACGCCCTGGCCTTTTACTACATAATGCAATTCCAGTTCGGGATGGTAGTGCCATAGTTTGCCAAAATTTGGCTGTATGCGTACGCCCGCGCTGAACGAGTTTTCGTCTTTTACAATGATCTTATAAAAATGAGGTTTCATGGCGCCTGGGTTTACAGCTATTGCCGGTTTATAATAAATGGCTTAAGGCAATTATAAGTAAAAATTATGCAAAAGTTTTCATGGTGGTTTTTTGGTGCCGATGCGAAGCCTCTGTATGAGAGAGGTATTAGTAATTGGATTTTACCTCTATTGGAGTTGTTTTATTAATTATTGAGATAATTATTGCTTATTAATTGTAATGGTTGGCGCGTTTTATAGGTGCCGGGCAATTATTTCCTTAATATGGCTGAAGTTATATATGATAAGAACGTATAATACTCAGGTAAAAACCGACAAGCATTAGTGGCTCTGCAAAGGCATTTTTGGGCTTCCTGTTTTAAGCTTTAAACCCTGTTCATATGTCCTCATCGCAAAAAATAAACAAAGTTATCCTTGTGGCCAGCGGCGATTCGCGCTTGCCCGCTAACCAGCAATGCTGGGATGCGCAGCAAAATATGGAAAGCCTGCTTGGTGCCGCCTTTGAGAAGTTCGGTGTAAAAGTAGAGCGTGCGCATCAATACAATCCTACGCTTGGGCATGGCTTCATCGATTCGCAGAAGATGGGCTTAGACGTGTTCCGCAACATCGATCCCGATACTCCGCTTGTTGTTGCCGAAAACGTTTGGCAGTATTCGCACCACGTGTTGCCGGGTATGACGACCCACCGTGCGCCTATACTGACCGTAGCCAATTGGGATGGCACCTGGCCCGGGCTGGTGGGTATGCTCAACCTCAACGGATCGCTTACCAAAGCAGGCGTAAAATACAGCACGCTGTGGAGCGAGAATTTTGATGATGAGTTTTTTCTTAATAAGCTGGAAGAATGGCTTTTTACGGGAGATATAGCGCATGATAAGTCGCACGTGCGAAGCTATGAGCAGGTGAACATCCCTTTTGAACTGCGTAGTGCGGGTGCTGCATTCGCCAAAAAGTTCCGTGCGGATAAAGCTATTATGGGTGTTTTTGATGAAGGATGTATGGGGATGTATAATGCCATTCTTCCCGATCATTTGTTGCACGCTACGGGGCTGTTCAAAGAGAGGCTGAGCCAGTCGGCTTTGTATGCCGCTATGCTACAGGTTACTAACGAGGAGGCCGAAGAGGTGTTTGATTGGCTGCTGAACCAGGGTATGGCCTTTGACTGGGGCACCAACCCGGCAACAGAACTAACACGCGAACAAACCCTGGAGCAATGCAAAATGTACATAGCTGCCGGCCGCATGGCCGACGATTTTGGCTGCAGCACCATAGGCATACAATACCAGCAGGGTCTTAAAGAACTTACTGCGGTAAGCGATTTGGCAGAGGGCTTACTGAATGCCACGCATCGACCGCCTATATACAACAAAACGGGCTCCGAGCTATTTGCAGGCCGAGCAATCCCTCATTTTAACGAGGTGGATGAATGTGCCGGCCTGGATGGCCTGCTTACTTACCAGTTGTGGCAGGAGCTGGGGATGGAAGGCGATAATACGCTGCATGATATCCGCTGGGGCGAGCATTATAAAGGGGATGGAATTGACGAGTTCGTTTGGGTTTTCATGATATCGGGCGCAGTACCGGCCTCGCATTTAAAAGGTGGCTACAAAGGAGCCAAAAGTATGCGGCAGCCGCCCATGTTCTTCCCGAAGGGTGGTGGCACGTTGCGCGGCGTAAGCAAGGCCGGCGATTTGGTTTGGAGCCGCGTTTACGTAAAGGATAATGCCGTGCACTGCGACCTTGGTATAGGCAAAGCTGTTGAACTGCCCGAAGAAGAAACCAACCGCCGCTGGGCCAAAACCAATATGCAATGGCCCATGATGCACGGCGTACTAAGTGGCGTAACCCGCGATCAGTTGATGGCGCAACACCAGTCGAACCATATACATGTGGTGTATGCCACCAATAAGGAAGCCGCTATAAAAGCCTGCTTTACCAAAGCCGCTGCCTTTAACGAGCTGGGTTTGCAGGTACATTTTTGTGGCGATCTGCAATAGTCCTGTAAATGGCTAAGAGTGTGGGTTTGGCGAGATAAAGCCCGTGTTAAGTTTATGATAATTTTGTATAAAACATTGGCTATTTCATACAAATAATAACCATGGCTATTATTTAAGTTTGTATAAATGAGGGAGATGAAGTACTCGTGCTCTGAATGTAGTATGGAAACTTCGCATCGCTTAAATTAATAAAACTGAAACTTAATTTTAGTTAATGATATAAAACTTTACTAAAAATCAAATAGAACTTATTTACAAAACCTGGCATATGCCTTTGGTGCTTTTGTTGAAAAAGCAACCAAAAGTATGTGGGTTGGCAAATATTGCCCAAAGTTATCCTGCACTTAACCGATGCAGGTAACACCAAAATACTACTAATGATAACTACTGATAAAAAATTTATACCCGTAATGTTAACGCCCTTTGATGAAAAGGGAGCTATTGATAAAGATGCCCTGGCAAGGCTTACCGAATATTACATCCAAAGCGGTGCTAAAGGTTTGTTCGCCAATTGCCTCTCCAGCGAGATGTATGAGCTGACGCCCGATGAGCGCGTAATGGCCACCCGCCTTATTACTCAAACCGTGAACGGCCGCGTACCGGTGGTAGCAACAGGCATATTTGAGCGGGATGCGGCGGCCAATGTGGAGTTTATAAAACGCATACACGATACCGGGGTAGATAGCGTGATACTCACCACCAGCCTGCTTGCTGATGAAGAGCAGCCCGATAGCGTTTTAGAAGCGGCCTTTGATGAGATATTGAACAGAACGGAAGGCATAAACTTTGGCTTTTATGAGTGCCCGTTGCCTTATAAGCGCATTGTATCGCCGGCCTTGTTGGGGCGCCTGTTGCAGTGGGGCAGGGTGACATATTTTAAAGATACCTCGCTCAATTTGGAGCAGGTGACGGAGAAGATAGCAGTGGGCGAGGGGTACCAATTCGGGCTGTACGATGCCTACATGGTGAACGCGGTGGCTTCGCTTAGGGCGGGTGCTGCGGGGTTATCGTGCATACAGGGTAATTACTTCCCGGAGCTGGTGGCCTGGCTGTGCGAGAATTATAACAAACCGCGTTTGGCACCGCAGGTATTGCGTGCGCAACAGTTCTTTACTGATAATATGGACATTATGCACGACTATTACCCCACCAGCGCCAAAGAGATGCTGGAGCTGCGCGGTTTTGCCATCAATACCTTTTCGCGTAAAGGCACGCCACGCCCAAGCCCGGAAGATGCGCAGAAATTCGCACAGCTTTACCGCGCATACCGCGAGATAGAAGAAGAACTATTACTAAACACTGTGCTATAACCTAATTATTATTTAAACATTCAAAACCCCATGATATGATAAAAACGATACTCGAACAGTAAACCTACCATCCGCGCCATCCCACAGGCTCGGATGCCTGAAAAATTAAACCTTTTATTAACCAAATTTCAATGTGCAAAAAGAATGAGATCTTATTGTAACGGAAGGAGTACGTCCTTTTCCCAAACCTTAAAACGAGGCAAAATGCAACTGGCTACAAAGCAGTTGGCCGTTTTGCTGGCATTTACCGCGCTGCTGGCCGGTACAAATGCCGGGGCTTATGCCGCCCCCCTGGCCCATGCCACACATGCGGCAGAAATTAAAATTCATGGTACCATTACCGACTCGAAAGGCAACACGCTTCCCGGCGTAAGCATACGGGTTAAGGGCAGCACCAAAGGCACCATATCCGATCTTAACGGTAACTACACACTGGCCGTTACCACGCCTGCTGTGGTAGTTTACTCTTTTGTGGGTTTTACCACACAAGAAGTGAACGTTACCGACCAAACTACCGTGAATGTTAAATTACTGGAAGGTGCCAACGCGCTTAGCCAGGTAGTCGTAGTAGGTTACGGTACACAATCTAAACGTAACGTAACCGGTTCAGTAGCCAAGGTAGACCTTTCGCAAACGCGCGATTTGCCCAACACCAACGTTACCGAGTCTATCCGTGGCCGTGTGCCGGGTGTGCAGTTCAATTCTAACGGCAGGCCGGGGCAAAACGGTACCATTTTGGTACGTGGTGCGCGCTCGCTGGGCGGTAATAACAACCCGCTTATTGTGGTTGATGGCGTTTTCTTCAACGGTAGCCTGAGCGATATCAACCCTAACGATATCGAATCGATAGACATTTTGAAGGATGCCAGCGCGGCAGCCATTTACGGTTCGCGCGCAGCTAACGGCGTTTTGCTCATTACTTCTAAAAAAGGTACTACCGAAAAGCCCATCATCAGGTTTAACTTATACACCGGCGTATCTGATGCGGCACATACTATCAAATTATTATCGGCAGATAGGTATTTAGAAAAAACGCTTGATTACCAGAAAGAGATAGCTACAGCTACCAGTCCTGCTATAAAAACGGCGCCGGAGTATTTAACCACTGCCGAGAAAGCCAACTACGATGCAGGCAAGGTGATAGACCCATGGAAAGAGGCCTCGCAAAACGCCATATTCTCATCAGCCGATGTGAGCGTATCTGCAAAGGCGGGTAAAACATCGTTCTATAACTCTGCATCGTACACCAACGAGAAAGGTATTTTATATAACGATAACCAAAAACGTGTAACCCTGCGCTCGAACATCGAAACCTCGGTTACCGATTGGCTGAAGATAGGTATGGCCAGCACCTTTGTAAACCGCGACCTATCGGGTATAGCCTCCGACCTGAACAGCCTTTACTACAGCAGCCCTTACGGCACCTGGCGCTACGCCGATGGCGAGCCTACGCAGTTCTCGGTACCTACCGAAACTATTTCGGGTAACCCCATACGCTCATCCATATTAACCAAAAACGAAGAGATCGCACGTAACCTGTTCGCTAACTTCTATGGCATCTTGAATATTCCGCAGGTGCCGGGTTTGGCTTACCGTGTTAACTTCTCGCCAAACTACCGTTGGGATCATACCTACAATGCTACCCGCCAGGATCTGCATTTGGCAAACAATACCAAATCGGCCAGCAAATTTAATCAGGAGAGCTACGATTACGTGATAGAAAACATCCTGACCTACAACAAATACATCGGCACCGATCATTACTTTGATGTTACCTTGTTGTACGGCCGTAACCGCAGCGGTTTCGAGAGCACTACTGCCAGCGGCGCACAATTAACCAGTGATGCCCTGGGTTGGAACAGCCTGCAATTTGCCGGTACGCCAACCATAGCATCAAGCGCGCAATTGGTAAACGGTATATCGTCAATGGCAAGGTTAAATTACCGCTTTAAAGAGCGTTACCTGTTAACCCTCACCGCCCGCCGCGATGGTAGCTCAGTATTTGCCAAAAATAATAAGTACGCAACCTTCCCATCGGCATCGTTAGCCTGGATAATTTCGGATGAACCATTCCTGAAGAACAACGAGACACTCAGTTCGTTAAAATTGCGCCTTTCGTATGGTTCGGTGGGTAACCAGGCTATCAGCCCATACCAATCGTTAAGTTTATCAAACACCAACAACTATGTTTATGGCAACCCGGGTGTTACCGCTTTGGGTGTATTCCCTGCAAATATTGCTAATGACAACCTGAAATGGGAAACCACTTATACTACCAACCTTGGTTTAGAGTTCGGTTTATTTAAAAACCGCATTACCGGTACGTTGGAGCTTTATAACAGCAAAACCAAAGACCTGCTGGTTACCCGTGCCATACCTGTTATGACGGGCTTCACCAGTGTACTTACCAACCTTGGCGAAACCAACAATAAGGGTATAGAGCTTGCCCTGAATATCGAAAACATTAAAGGCCGCAAATTCACCTGGACAACCAACATTACCGCATCAGCAAATGCCAATAAGATTGTTCACCTATACGGTTCGGACGTTAACAACGACGGTAAAGAAGACGACGATGTAGCCAACAACTGGTTCATTGGTAAGCCTATCACTTCGTTCTACGGCTACCAGTTCGATGGTATTTACCAGCAGGGCGATGTTATCCCCGCAGGCTCACAACCGGGCTTTATCCGCTTTAAAGATTTGAACGGCGACGGCGTTATCAACGCATCTGACCGTTCGGTAGTGGCATCGGGCGGCTTGCCAAAATTTATGGGCGGTTTGGGTAACACCTTCACCTATGGCGGTTTTTCGTTGAACATTTTTGTGAACACCATGCTGGGCTGGAAAACGCCTTTCATCCTGTTGGATCCCAACTCGTCTATCAGCGAGAACTCGCCGGGGCGTGCGCTTAACCAGATTGATGCCGGCTGGTGGACACCAGAGAACAAATCTACCACCCGCCCGTCGCTGGTTTACACCAACCCATTGGGTTACCAATACTACGTAAGCCGCAATTTTGTAAGGATACAGGATGTAACACTGGGTTACAATATACCAAAAAGCATAGTAGAGAAACTAAAAATGGCCAACCTGAGGGTGTATGTAAGCGGCAAAAACCTGCATACGTTCACCAACTACCCGGGCTCGGACCCTGAGATAAACCCCGGCACTTCGGCGGCTACCATCAAATCCAATATGTATCCGCTGGTGCGCACTATTTCGTTCGGCGTAAATGCGGGTTTTTAATAAACAGTAAATCATTGTTAGATAAAACGATATGAAAAGAATTAATAAAAGGATCTTTGCAGCCGCACTGCTGATAGCAGTAGCTGCAGGGGCCTGCAAAAAATCTGTTTTGGATGAAACAGCTTTGGCAAGGCTTTCCTCGGATGTGAATTTTAAAACCAAAACCGGTTTTGATAACGCCGCCACCGCCCTCATTTTTGCCGCCCGCGACGAGTTCAACGGCGAAGACCTGGGCCGCTGGTACGATATGGACTTGGGTACCGACCTGGGCACAACAGGGCAGGAGCAAACCGTTAACTTCCGTAATTACACCACCTTCCTTACACCAACAGCATCGGCAACATCAAGCTACTGGAACTGGGCGTACACGCAAATGGTATTAAGGGCCAACACGATCATCGAGTATGCCTCTAAGCCTGAGTCGGCTGCATTGTTCGCCAACGAGGCCGAGCAAAATGCCTACATAGCCGAGGCCCGTTTTTTCCGGGCGTACACTTACAATACGCTTGCTGAATTGTATGGTGGCGTGCCTATTGTTGACCGTACTTACCAATCCCCTAAAACGGATTTTACCAGATCGACGCGTGAGCAAACCTACGATTTTGCCCGCCAGGATGCCGAGTTTGCATCGCAATGGCTGCCTGCAACCGTTGCTAATGATAAACAGGGGCATATTGTAAAAGGCGCCGCCGACCATTTGCTTACCGAGATATACATCAACCTTAAGCAATACGATAAGGCCATAGCCAGTGCATCGGCAGTAATTAACAGTGGTTTGTATAGGCTCATGACCACACGCTTTGGTGTGAATGCAGCCCAACCCGGCGATGTGTATTCGGACTTGTTTTTAGAAGGCAATCAAAACCGTAGCACAGGCAACCAGGAATCTATCTACGTATGGCAATTTGAGAACCTCATCACCGGTGGTGGCGGCTCTACAGGCCGTAACAACCTTATCCGCGGCTGGACACCCGCGCTGTGGAACCTGTTGGCACCCGATAGTAAAAGCGGTATGGCCATTACCGATAGCCTTGGCCGTGGTGTAGCGTACTCGCGCCCAACCACCTGGTATTTGTTCGACTTGTTCCGCGATGATTGGAACAACGATATCCGTAACTCTAAATACAATATCCGCCGCACGTTTTACTATAACAATACCGGCACAACGTATTTTGGTAAGCAGGTAGAAAAACGTACCACGCAGGAGGATACCATGCGTAACGTTTACCCGTACTTGCGCAAGGTAGAAGGTAAACCGTGGAACGGCGATGCAACATCGGGCGGTACCGGGAAGGATTTTGTAGTATATCGCTTGGCTGAAACCTACCTGCTACGCGCCGAGGCATACCTTGGCAAAGGCGACCTGGCCAATGCTGCCGCAGATATTAACGCCGTACGCGCCCGCTCTAACGCAAAACCGGTTGATGCTTCAGCTGTAAATATCGACTATATATTAGATGAGCGCGCCCGCGAGCTGATCACTGAGGAACGCAGACGGTTAACGCTAAGCCGCCTTGGTAAACTGGTAGAACGCGTAGGCAAATACCAAACAAGGGCCGATGTAAAGGCAACCATAAAAAGCTACCATGAATTGTACCCTATACCACAATCGGCAATTGATGCTAACTTTGGTGCCAAGCTCGAACAAAACCCCGGTTACTAAGAATAATGTACATGATAAAAAGAACTGTTATTTGTTTGCTACTTGCCGCAGGCAGCTATAAGGCCGTTGCGCAAAGCAAATGGACCAAATTACACGAGGGGCTGGTGTTTGCCGATGCCCCGTTTAAAAATTGCCATGCATCAACCATTGTAGAGGCTAAAACAGGCGAGCTTTTGCTCGCTTGTTTTGGCGGCTCGCAGGAGGGAAAGAATGATGTGGTGATATGGGCAGGCAAAATAAATGCTGAAGGTAAAGTTGCCCCGGTACAAGTGGCCGATGGCAAGGGTAAAGACAGTACCCAATTCCCCTGCTGGAACCCCGTGTTGCTGAAAAAGAAAGACGGGCAGATGGTGCTTTTCTACAAAATTGGCCCTAACCCGCGTGAGTGGTGGGGGATGTACAAAACATCTAACGACGAGGGCGCTACCTGGTCGGCAGCTACGCGATTGCCCGATGGCATATTGGGGCCTATTAAAAACAAGGCTGTGCAGTTGAAGAATGGTACCATACTATGCCCATCGAGCGTAGAGCTGGCCAACGGGCATTGGAAGGTGCTGATGGAGCAAACAGATGCTGATTTTAAAAAATGGATTTCTACCCCGGTAGATACAGCCTCTAAATTTGATGTGATACAACCCAGCGTATTGTTCTACGGTGGCCGAAAATTGCAGATACTTTGCCGCAGTAAGCAGGGCACGGTGGTGCAGGCATGGTCTAAAAACAATGGCAAGGCGTGGTCGGCATTAGCTAAGACTACTTTGCTTAACCCCAACTCGGGTACGGATGCCGTTACCCTGAAGAATGGCAAACAGCTTATAGTTTATAACCCTGATGTACCCGGGAAAGACTGGTGGAACGGGCGCGCTAACCTCCGCGTAGCCATATCATCCGACGGGCAAAAATGGGAAGACATTATGGAGCTGGAGCACGGCACAAAAGAAGAATACAGTTACCCGGCCATCATCCAAACTAAGGATGGGCTGGTGCATATCACCTACACTTACGACCGTAAGAATATCAAATACGTTGTTATCAAAGAGGGGTAACAGAAATAGTTGATTCGGGGGCTGCTTCATTTGAGGCAGCCTTTTTTGTTTTAAGGCCGTACGGACGAGCTTCTGCAATTAATGAGCCTTTAAACAAAGTTAATTGAGCTTGTGAACAAAGTGCGGGGGCTTAAAGCCATATAGTTTTGCATAAAAAAAGTAATTATGTCGAAAATATGGTTTATAACAGGCGCGTCCCGCGGATTGGGCCGCAGCCTTACCGAAGCGGTATTGGCCACAGGCGATAAAGTAGCCGCAACTGCACGTAATATTGATAGTTTTAAAAGCCTGCGAGAGCAGTATAAGGATACATTATACCCCTTGCAACTTGACGTTACCGATTATGCAGGCGTACACCAAGCGGTAGCAGATGCGGTTGCGCATTTTGGCGGTATTGATGTTTTGGTTAACAATGCCGGTTTTGGTATTACCGGGGCGGTCGAGGCTTTTAGCGATGAACAGGTACGCGGCCAGTTAGAAACAAACTTGTATGCGCCTATAGAAATTACCCGCGCGGTATTGCCTTACATGCGTAAACAACGCTCGGGCCACATTTTGCAGATAAGTTCAATAGGTGGGCGCGTAGGCAGTGGCGGCGTTACCGTTTACCAGGCGGCAAAATTTGGCCTGAGCGGTTTTAGCGAAGGGCTTGCCATAGAAGTTGCCGATTTTAACATTAAAGTTACCTGTATAGAACCGGGCGGTTTCCGTACAGATTGGGCTGGCGATTCGATGACCTACGCACCTGCAATAGATGGGTACGATACCGTTAACAAGCGGATGGAGCTATTCCAATCAGGCTCGTTTAAACCCATTGGCGACCCCGATAAGGCAGCTAAAGTAATGATAGATGTAGTAGGCCAAACCGAACCGCCTCTACACTTGTTATTGGGCAGCGAGGCTGTAGGTATTGTAAAGTATTCGGAAGCTGCTAAGCTGCGCGAACTGGAGAAATGGGAAGAGGTAAGCATGTCGACAGACAGTGATGATGCCGAAAATTTCTTTGAATCGGAAGCCGGCAAACGTTTCCTTAACCTTAAAAAATAAAGCAACCGGGCGGCAGGGTAAAATGCCCTGCCGTTTTGTTTAAATACTAATTTTGTAATCATGACCACCGGGGAAAGGCCACACATCGCTTATTCGTGCTATCACACGCGCAGCAGGGGAGGCGAGCAATTTGTTGCCGAGCATGTATTCAGTTTACAAATATCGGGCAGGCTTACCATTACTGATGGCCAGCAAACCAACGTTTTTAACGAGGGTGACCTGAGGCTGATCAAGCGCAATAACCTGGTGAAATATGTAAAGGAGCCCCCGGCAATAGGCGGCGTGTTTAAATCGGTATCGGTATACCTCGATCAGCAATCGTTACGCAATTTTGCTATGCAGCATGGTTATCCGCAAGCTGTGCATCAGCGCTCGCCTGCCATCCTCAGTTTGCGGCCGCATGTGCTTTACAAAAGCTTTATGGAGTCGATACTACCCTACGTACAAAACGATTTAGATGTAGGCGAAGAGCTGCAGCAGCTTAAAGTAAACGAGGCCATATTGCTGTTGTTGCAGGTTCAACCCTCGCTGGCCGATATTCTTTTTGATTTTAGCGAACCCGGCAAAATAGACCTGGAGAGTTTTATGGAGAAGAACTTTCATTTTAACGTACAGATGAAACGCTTTGCCTACCTCACCGGCCGCAGCCTTGCCACCTTTAAACGCGATTTTGAAAAGATATTTAATACCTCTCCCGGCAATTGGCTTTTGCAACGCCGCTTGCAGGAAGCTTACTATCTCATCAAAGAAAAAGGCTGCGCGGTTTCTGATGTTTACCTGGATGTGGGGTTTGAAGACCTCTCGCACTTTTCGTACGCTTTCAAAAATAAATTTGGGTCGGCTCCTTCTAAATTAACTGCGCAGGTTAAATAAGTGGCTGTAAACTACAGCCATGTGCCCATCCGCCGGAGCCTTCCAAATTAGATGTTTAAATATGGAATAACTTAACAGCTTGTTAATATGGCTATATCCCGGGCTTGCTACCTTTGGCATGTTTCATATATAACAATATGCCATTGCAACAGTATACCGACCAGCAACTCTTAGCGCAATGGAAGAAGGGCAGCAAACGTGCTTTTGATGTATTGTTTAACCGCTATTTTTATAAACTTCATCAATACACGCTAAAGCGCTTAAATAACCGCGAACTGGCGGAGGAACTGGTTATGGATGTGCTGTTGCGGTTATGGCAGCATAAGGATAACCTGAGCGAGGATAACTCCCTTAATGCTTATTTGTTCCGCTCGGTGATGAACGCCATAGTAGACCATTTGCGGAAGAACGCCATTCAAACTTTAACAATGGAAGGCCTGAACCTCGATCATTTGAGCGTTCCGGGCCACGAAGATCATCTCCATCAACAAGACCTTAACAATATTTACCTCGAAACACTTAATGGCCTTAGTACTAAACGCAAACGCTCGTTTGAGCTTAGCAGGCACGAGGGCATGAGCCATAAAGAAATTGCTGCGGAGATGGATATATCTGTAAGTACCGTTAAACAGCATATTAACGCCACGCTTGGCGTATTAAGAGAAACCATGAAAGAACATACCGACGTTGCTTTCACGCTTTTCTTTGCCGTTTTTATTTTCTGACACCCATCCCCGGGCACTTTTTAAAAAGAATTTCTTTTCTGATTAGTACCATGCACCGCTGCTTACGTATTAGATAGTAAGACAACAGGCATGCAGGACACAGAAGCTAAAGTTTTATTAAAAAAATACATCAACGGACAATGCTCTGCAGAAGAACTTGCCTTTGTGTTGAAGTATATTCAGCTTCCTGAAGGAAAGCAAGCGCTGGAAAACCTGTTGCTGGAAGATTGGAATGAATTTGAAAGTACAGAAACCGCGCCCACCGATTCCGCACTTTGGTACGAGCGGTTTAATAACCGGGCCGGTACACAGCCGACAATTCCTATTTTACGCAGGTACAGCTGGCTAAAATATGCCGCCATATTATTATTGGTTACCGGTATTGGTGCTGGTTTGCTACTCAGGCAACCATCCGGTAAAACAACCTTGCAACCTGCCATGGCAGAAAAGTATAATTTACGCGGAAGCCGCACGCGCATTATGTTGCAGGATAGCTCGGTTGTTTACCTCGGCCCTGATAGCAAGTTGCGTTACCCCGAACAACTGAACGGAGCCACCCGCGAAATTTACCTTGAAGGCGAAGCTTTTTTTGAGGTGAAGCACGAGAGCAAACGCCCGTTTATTGTGCATACCGGCAATGCGCAGACACAGGTACTGGGAACATCCTTTAAAATTGAGGCATTTGCTAACCAACAGCTTGCAGTGGCCGTGGCAACCGGTAAAGTAAGCGTGGGTTATCGCGGGCAAAATCATCAAATAAAATCGATAGCCGTACTTACACCCGGTAAAAAAGTGAACTGGGACCCAGTGACCCACCAATCTGGAATAACAACATTAGCCACGGGGGATATAAATGGCTGGAAAGACGGCAATCTGGCTTTCACGGATGCCCGGCTTGATGATATAGCCCTTTGCCTGGAAAGGTGGTACAATGCAAAAATTATTATTAAGGGCGATAAGCCTAAAGCCTATAGTTTAAGCCTGAATGTTAACGGTAAAGCGCCAATAAACCTGGCGTTGGATGCTATTACCGGCGCCACGGGCTTAAAGTACAGCATCAACCAAAATCAAATCATCATATCTAAAAAGTAAAACCTGTAACGGAGGGAGTATATGCAAAAGTAGGTTTACTTAAAAAAAGAAATCCACTCCCGGAAGCCGGGAGCAGATCTGATCAGATTAACCTTAAGCCAAAAGTTTTCGACGACGCAGGCTTAAAGCAATCAACCCGCAGGTTTTAAACCGGCGGCATTAACATAATTATGCCTTTACAGACACAAAACATCAATGTTCAAATTTATGCAAAAATCAGCAGAACCCTGTTTTGCTGACAGAATTATATTAACCCCTTGTCATGGTCAACGTATATCATTACTGCCCAATACTACCAAACAAGAACGTAAACCCGGATTTAATTGGCGTTTCCTGATGAAATGCTCGTTTATTGCGCTTGTTATACAAATCACTTTCGCGGGGCTGCTTTTAGCTTTTACCGTTAAAGGGCAAAACCTTAACGAAGTTAAAGTGGCGCTTAACCTAAACAACGCCACCGTAAAAGAAAGCTTGCTACAGCTGCAAAAGAACAGCGCTATAAAGTTTACGCTCTTTAACCAGCTATTAGCACAGGAAGAAAAGAAAGTAACATTAAACACACCCGATATATCGGTAGCCGATGCGCTGAAAAAGATATTGGCCGGTACCCGGTTAAGCTACAAGCTTGTTAACGAATTTATTGTTATAGAGGCAAAGGCAGTGCCACCAAAGCCCGGCCGTGTTTTGGGTAAAATTGTAGATGAGAAGGGGTTGCCATTACCCGGCGCATCTGTTAGGGTAATAGAAACGGGCAGCGGCGTTATGAGTGCTGTTGATGGTACTTACGCCCTAAGCTTGCCTCCCGGCACTTATACCATCGAGGTTAGTTTCGTATCGTTCCAAACCCAACGGGTTACCGGTGTTTTGGTTACGGAAAATAAAAGTACGCCGTTGGATATTGCCCTTAAAACCGATGCAAAGGGTTTAAAAGAAGTAGTGGTTACCACGGGTTACAGAAAGGCTTCTGTTGCAGGTTTATATGCACAGCAAAAAAATACATCAAACCTTTCGGATGGTATCTCTGGCGACCAGATAGGTGCCACACCGGATAAGCATGTGGGCGAAACACTGAAGCGAATAGCAGGCGTATCTACAAACGAAAACAGGAAAGTAGTTATACGCGGTATTGCCGAGCGCTACAACGTATCGCTGCTAAACGGAAGCTCGTTGCCAAGTACAGATGTGCAGGAACGCGATTTTGAGTTTAACCTTATCCCCACCAACCTGGTAGAAAACATTGTTGTGGCTAAATCAATCACCCCGGATATGCCTTATGGCTTTGCAGGTGGGCTTGTCCAGATAACCACCAAATCGGTTCCCGAAAGTGATTTTATTTCTATCACCGTAGGTAACTCGTTCAATAGCCGCACCACCGGGAAGGATTTTTTAGGCTACGGGCGCGGTAAATACGATTATTTAGGCTTTGATGATGGCACCCGTAACCACTTCCCAAGTGGGTTGCTGAACCTGATTGGCCAATTTGACCCTACAAAAACCGACGAACAGAATAAAATTACGGCAGCACAGGTTGGCGAACAAAACAAACGCATTGGTGGTACAGAGCGCTTGGGCGCGCGCGTTTTTCAATCATTGCCATCGCAAAATTACCAGTTGAGTTTAGGAAGGGCGTATTCGCTCAGCGCCGATAAAGTGCGTAAGCTTGGCTTTGTAGGCTCGTTGAGTTACCGTAATACCCAAACTAATGATTATGTGCCGAACATGCGCCGGGGCGATTGGTCGCACGAGCCTGCCCGCGCGAACGATCCTACTGACGTAAATACCGGTAATATATATGGTTTTAACACCACGTTAGGGTTATTGTTAAACGGTGGCTTTAAAACAGAAAAACATCAAATAAACACGTATAACCTGTATACCCGCATATTTGATAACCGGTTTAGCCGATACACCGGGTGGACGTTTGAAAGCCCGAAGAATGATGCGGATATGAAATACCCAAGCATACAGGAGGATGACAGGCCTAAATTTATAGACTTGCTGCAAAACAAAGTAAGCGGTACGCATCGTTTAAATTCATTCACTATTGAATGGGGCCTGGCGCGCACCGCTTTAAATTCGATAGAAAGGGATGCCGTGTCGGCCTCGCAAACATCCAAAGAAATTTCGAACACGGTACTTTATACTTATAATACCGGTACCATAAGCGACCCAGGATCTGGCCCATTGCACCGCGACGAGTACATTTATAAAGAAAAAAATATAGATGCCGTGTTTAGCACTGCCTATGACTTTAAACTCGGCGAAACCAGGCACACCTTTAAAACCGGGGCCAACTATTTAAAAAAGCATGCTTTTTACGATTGGCAAATATTGCCTATAGCCAAAGGCCCAAATTCTACCGTGCCTATAGAAACCATCCCGGTACAAGAGTGGGGCAACTATATGGGTATGGAAGACCCGGGGCATAGTTTGTTCTATTTTAAGCAGGATTATACCTCCAACCAGTTTGAGGCTAAAAGCATAAACGGCGGCGCATTTATTATGTTAGATCATAAGCTGCTGCCGGGGCTGCGCATAGTATGGGGCGGCAGGGCCGAATATTTTAAACTGGATACTATAAAAAACTCAGCCAGTTTGCTGAGAGACAAAAACAGCAGGATATTTTTTGCAGAAAAGAAGGATTGGTATTTCCTGCCATCGGCAAATATTACTTACTCGCCGGTTAAGGATGTTAATGTGCGTGCTTCTTATGCAAAAGCTGCTGTGCGCCCCGGCATGATGGAAAATTCGAGGTTCTCGCGTTTCAACCCCAACTACGGCTCGTTGGTAAGGAGCCAGGGCGTTAGCAGCACTCTTATTGATAATATCGACGCCAAAATAGAGCTGTTTCCGGGTGCCGGTGAGTTATTGTCGGTAGCTTACTTTTATAAATATTTTGATAAGCCTGCCGAGTTTTACCGGATAGATAACGAAAACAATGGCAGAGGGTACATTACCATCTCTAATTCTGATTGGGCCAAGGTAAAAGGCTGGGAGTTTCAGCTTCGTAAAAGTTTAGGTTTTGTATATAGCGGGCTTCCTTTTTTAAAGGATGTGTATGTAAGCGGTAACCTTACCCTGCAAAATTCGCAGGTGAGGGCGCGCGAATTACAGTACGAAAAAACAGCCGCGGGTGCCGATACCGTGTATTATAAATACCTGAAATACCCACGCGCCCTATACGGCCAGGTGCCGTTATTGTACAATGCCGGCATACAATACGCCGGCAAAAAACTTGGCGTGAACATTACGCTGAACCATGCAGGCAACAAAACCTTTATCACAGGGATAGAGCCCTTGTTTGTTGAATACGAGAGGCCCCGCACGCAAATGGATGCCCAGGTAAGTTACAGGTTCCTAAAAAGCAAAATGGAAGCGAAATTGAATATGAGTAACCTGCTCGATGCGCCTTTCCGCTACTTCATTAACGACCCAACAACCTATGAGTTGAAGCCCGGGAACGAAGGCAAACTAAACCTGGAGTGGAACGATAAATATGCCTACAAATTTGGTTTCTCGGAAAAGTTTGAAGAAGGGTACATAGACCCCGCCACCAACAGGCTGGTGGGCGACAGGCAAACAGCTACCCGCTACGTTGGCCGCACATTCAGCCTTTCTTTATCCTATAACTTTTAACGCATGCATATCATGATAAAAACATATAAAATAATTTACCTGGCAGCAATATTACCCATATTACTATTGTATAGCTGCCAAAAGGATGGTGTACACATTACGCCAACTATAAAAGCCATCAACAAAAACTTCAGCATCAGTGGGTTTGTGTTGGGCGATACGCTTGAACAATACTTTGATGGTGTTAAAATGCGCGACTATTACGGGCAGGTAAGGGTAACGTATAACCAAAATCAAATGGCCTTTGTGACAGACGAAGTAAATATGGAGCTGCGGAAAAAGAGTACAGGTGAAACTGTTTACAGGCAGAAGTTCAGCATCAAGGATGAAGAAAACGTGGTGCCCAAATTTTATTTCAACGGGTTGCAGTTTAGTAATGGGTACACTTACCCGGCGCCGCAAGGGGATGATTATACGGCTAATTTTTATGTAGATAAAAAAGGAGGCGCTGGCCTTGTAGACATAAACATTGAGGTGCTTGAATATTACTACGATAGCACCAAGCCCGACCCGATAGTGGTTGTAAATACTACCGTTTTGCCACTGGCACAAAATGTTAAGCCCGGGGAATGGACACCTTACGTAAAAATGCCGGTACCTGTTGCAACACCACAACAAAGCGGTACCGACCTGTACCCCATTGTAGTGGTGAGAGACGCACAAACTAAAGAGTACTACGTAAACAAAAACAGGGATTACAGTACCATTAATATGGAGCTTCCGTATGACGGCGTTTCTCCGGGTAAAGTGCAAAGTATGTACATGAACAAGAAGCCTGCTGATGCCAATAGTTTCTTCCTGGAGTACCTTGATCTTGTACAGTTGTTTCCGCAATAGTAAACAGCTTACAGCGTGTTCATAATGTGTTTTTTTTCAGGAGGGCGGTGTTTTTGCACCGCCTTTTTATTCAAACTCATGTACAATTCTAAAAACGAACCCGAGTATCAAAGAGGGCTGCTTACGCTTGGCTTAATTACTGCCACTGCCGGCTTGCTTATCTTCTTTGTTTTGTGGTGGCAATTATTGGGGCCTTTAGTTTCATAAGCTATCGGTATGCCCGGCATTCTGATGAGTACACTTTTCTGTATTTTTTTAAAAAGGAGCACACATAAAAATAATTGATGAGCAGATGGCTTTTTGGTTGCCCCTAAACCAAACGCAAGGGGCGAATAACTTTTACTATTTCAATATTCTAAACTTAAGCGGAAAGTATTGCAATTCTATTCTCTTTTCAGCGATCGCATAAATTGCAGTGGCGACTTACCATATTCTTTTTTAAATGCCCGCGAAAAGTTGGAATTGCTTTGTAAACCTATTCTGTCGGCAACTTCGTTCATGGCAACATCTTCATGTGTCATTATCTGGATGGCTTTTTTGAGGCGGATAGTCCGGATGAACTCTGCTACCGATTGATCGGAGATGCTTTTTATTTTTTGATAAAGTTTTGTGCGGCTGATGTATAAATGGTCGCACAGGAAATCTACATCAAGGTCCACGTCCTGTATGTTATCCTCAATAACCTTCAATAACTTATTCAGAAACTCTTTATCTTTTTCGGAATGAACTAATTCGGTAGCTTCAGACAGGTAATCTTTTGCGTACCGCTGCTTCATTTTTTCGCCCTGTTCAAAGATATTGTTAACGGTTAAAAGCAATAGGTCAACGCTAAGTGGTTTTGCAAAATAGTAGTCAGCGCCCGATTCCATTCCCTCTATTTTTGTATCGAGCGCATCTTTGGCCGATAGTATCACGAAAGGTATATGGCAGGTTTCAAACTGCTCTTTAACCAGTTTGCAAAACTCTATACCATTCATGCCGGGCATCATTACATCGCTGATGATCAGGTCGGGTACTTTATCTATGGCCAATTCGAGGCCCTGCTGCCCGTCTTCGGCTTCATAAATAGTGTAATAATTTTCGAAGGCTTGCTTTAAAAACAGGCGCAGTTCCTGGTTATCCTCTACCAATAAAATGCGTTTGCGTGTTTTTGGCGTGGTATTAACAGCCGTGTTTTCCGGCTCGGGGAGGGGCAATAAAGTGGCATTATCTATCACCTCCAGTTGTGTTTCTACTGCAGCCCCAGAGGTGTTCTTTTCAGTATCGCTGTAGTTTTCTTCGCCCCAGGGGATGCCGATGATGATCTCGGTACCTTTATAGCGATCGCTGTACACATAAATGTCGCCTTTATGCAGTTCGGTAAGGCTTTTTACAATGGATAACCCCACGCCCGAGCCAAGGTGGTTTTTGCTGATGCGGTAATAGCGGTCGAATATGCGGGTGATAGATTCGCTGCTGATGCCTATGCCGGTATCTGCCACCCTGAAATAGATGTACTTTTTCGCCCTGTATTCCTTGTTCAAGAGTTCGAAACCTGTGTTGAACGATGGCTTGAACTGTTCCATATCAAAAAACAGATCGAAGGAGATGCTGCCCCCCGTGTTGGTGTATTTAAACGAGTTGTTTAGCAGGTTGAAGAGTATTTTTTCCAGTATCTGCACATCAAAATAGCCGGTGAGAGGTTGCCCGTCGGTATTTGCAGTATTATCATTCAGTTCGAAGCTGATGCGTTTGCTTACCGCCATGTTTTGAAACTCCCAGGCCAAATCTTTACAAAATTTATTGATGCCCAACGGCTGCACTTGCAGGCGTATAATGCTATCGGCCACCTTCTTAAAGTTCATCAATTCGCCAATGAGGTTGATAAGACGTTTGGCGTTGCGGTACATCAATTGGTATGAGTAATCGAGCGCGGTATTCTTATTTTGGCTGATCAGGCTTTCCAGCGGCCCCAATATCAGGGTAAGCGGTGTGCGGAACTCATGCGAAACATTGGTAAAGAACATCAGTTGCTGCTGGTAAAGTTCCTCGCGCTGTTTGTGCATTTCCTCCCGTTTCTTTTCGTTTACGGCGCCAACGGCCAGCTCTCTTTTTAGCCTGTACCACCTGGCCTGGTAAATGTATACACCCGCCAAAGCCGAAAGCACGAGCAGCACATAAAACAATTTTGCCGCTGCAGATTTCCACCAGGGCGGGGTAATAATAATGGAGGTTTGTGCTTGTGCCTTGCTCCATATGCCATCATTATTGGTGCCCTCTACCACAAACTGGTAACTATTATAATCAAGGTTGTTATAGGCCGCCGTAGGGTTTTTGCCGTCGGTATACTTCCAGTCTTTATCAAAACCGATAAGCTTATAGCGGTATTTGCATTTTAGAGGGTTGGCAAAATGCATGGACGAAAACGAGATGACGAAATTGTTTTGCAGGTAATTGAGCGTAAGGTTGGTGCAGTAGCCAATAGCTTCTTTGATAGTGTTTTGCGATGTGCCCGCCTCGCCAAATTGGGGCTTTTGATTGTTAATGAGGATATCTGTAAGCACGGGGCTGGCTGCAATTGCGTTAGCCCTTATTTGGGCCGGGTAAAAGTAGTTTAGCCCGCTTATGCCACCAAAAAACAGCCGTCCATCATCGCCCTTGCTTGATGAACCTACTTTAAAGCTGTTGCCCTGCAATCCGTCGTTCTTATCATACCTGATGAGTTTGCCCGTTGCGGTATTGAGGCATTCCAGCCCGTTGCCGCCCATCCAGATGTTGCCAGCATCATCTATCTCCATGCTTTCCACATCTTTAAAAACGCCATAGCTATCGGCGTAAGTTTTAAAGCTGTAGGCATTGGTTTGCGTGTTTAGCGTGAACTTATCCAACCCGCCGCCAATGGTGCCTATCCAGTACGTGCTATCGTTTTGTTTTACAATAGGGTAGGTGTAATTGCTGCTAAGCGCATTTGGCTTTGTAGATGCATTATACTGAAAGCTTTGGGTGATATTGCCGGTTTTATCAAATATCATCCGTTTTAGCCCATGCGTGCTGGAGATGAGCAGTTGCGGTTTATCCTTATCGGCAAAAATAAAAAAGCCTTCGCCATAGTATTTTACCTGGTAGCGGCCTTTATCGTCTTTCCATATCACGCCAAATTTATCGGAGTGGTTGCCAAACCAAATGTTGCCATAGTAGTCTTTCACAAAAGTGTCTATCACATAATTGGGGAAGTTCTCATAACCGGGCGGACGCCACAGGCTTTTACCATCGGCACGCAGTATCTCTATCCCGGCCGAGCTGCCTATCCATAAATTATGCTCATCATCAAATACAAGGGCGGTAATTACATCGTTTTTTAACCTTACCGGGGTGTTGTAGGTGTTATAGTAGCTAAAAGCTTGCGTTTTAATGTTATACTTATTAAGCCCGTTAGCTGTTGTACCTATCCATACATTATGGCCATCGGCTAATACCGAGCGGATATGATTGCCGCTGAGTGAGTTTGAGTTCGCAGGATCTTTCTGCAGCGTGTAAAAAAGCTTTTCGTTCAGGTCGCAATAATTAATGCCACCGCCAAAGGTGCATACCCACAGGCAGTCGGTACGGTCAATAAAAACTCTGCTTAATGCGTTGGAATTTAGGCCATGAGGCGAACTGTGCGGCTTTTCGGCCTGTATAAAATTTAAGTCCTTATCCAGCCTAAATAATGCCGAGCCGGTATTGAGCCAGTAATTCTGTTTGCTATCGCACAAAATATCCCTTACCGACTGATAGCCCGTGCAAGCGAAACTTTTGCCTACTGCTAACAATACGCCATTGCTGCCCTGTTTTTTATCTATCCGCAATACGCTGTTGCCGCTGCTTAAAAGCATATTATTGAACCGGTCGAAGCAAACACGTGCTACGTCGCGCCCTCCAAGCCCGGCAATGCTAAGTGCTTTGAATCTGCCTTGCCTATCGAGCGTATAAACGCCTTTGCTACTTGCAATATGCAGCAAACCATTTCTATCTGCCTCCATCGACGAAAACTGCGCCCCCGCGGGCGGCGTTAACGGCAGCTCTTTTATGGTATTACCACTTAGCCTGTACATTTTAACCTGGCGGTTAGCATAGGTATAAATAATATCGCCGGCCGGCTTATATAGTTTCCAAAAAAAACTGGTGCTGGCTTTGCCGTTCTCAATAATATCGGTATAGGTTTCTGTACGGGTGTTAAAGCGTTGCAGGCCACCCTCGCTGCCTATCCATATGTTGCCATCGCTATCGGGGTAAATGCAGCCAATGCGGTTTTTAAAAGCATTGTTTAGCGGGGTGTTGGTGTTGTAGTATTTTTTTACCGAGTAGCCGTCGTACCTGTCGAGCCCGAAGTAGGTGCCCGCCCAAATATAGCCTTGCTTATCCTGTGCAATATCGTTGGCATCGGTGTGCGATAGGCCCTCATCAACCGTGAGGTAACTGAATTTGTAGGGGTAAGCCTGCCCGGCGGCAATTTGCGGCTTTATAAAATTCGCTGCCATTACCAGCAACACGGCCGTAAGCCGGTAGTTCGGTAAACATCCAATAATGCCCTTAATTGTCATCAGAACAAGATCAAAATTAATATTAGTAAAAAAATGGCAGGCACGTGGCGTGTAACGCTGCAGGCCTATAATATACCGGTTTAATAATTGGTGAGCAGGCAATTACAGAAGAAAATACCCGCATGTTTTTAAACAATAACAAAAATGGTTTTATATGCCGGATAACAGCAATGTACAATTATTAAATGTACGGCAGGCCAACTAATATGTACAATTTGGCAAAGCATTTCAATGGAGCAAGCATGGCGCTTTAACCCGCGCATGTTCTAATGCTGCTATATACTATAATTTCTCGCGGTTAGCATCGCCTCATCCTTTTTCTGAAGGGAAGGCCTGATATGTATTATATGTCAAAAAGTATGTATGCTGTGGCAACCTCCCGCCTCAATTAAGCAAGTCTTTTGTACCAGCCAATTACTGAACTGAATAACGCATAAAACTGCGGCTTTTGCCAACAATGCTTAACGTACCATTTACCGGCCTAACCGGTAATGTAATGCCCACGCCATTGTAAAAGCTGCGGCGCGGCCACACATGTAAACCAATAACAAACCAAGTATAAACCTAAAAACGCAATTGCTAAGAAACAGACAAAAACCTATTAACCTCCATTAAATCAACCTCTAATTATGTGTAATTAAAAGTTTAATTATGAAAAAGACTTTACTCAAAAAAAAATCTATTGTTATAAAGCCCCAGTTTTACCTGGGCAGTATTGCTCTTTTACTTTTCCCCGGCCTAAGTTCTGCTAACAATTTAATCGGCGCCGCCAATAACCACCCTTATGCGGTTATTAAGGCAGCCAAACAAAATGTAGTAACTATAAAAGGCAAGGTTACCGACCAAGCCGACGGGCAAAGCCTGCCGGGTGTTTCGGTAAAAGTAAAAGGCACGGCAATTGCCACCGTTACCGACCTTAATGGTAACTTCACCATACAGGCAGATGATAATGCAGTGCTTGTGTTTTCGTACATAGGTTACGACGCTGCGGAAGTTTCGGTAGGCGGCAAAACAAGTATTAACGTTAGCCTGCGATCGGCCTCCAAAAACCTAAACGAGGTAGTTGTTGTAGGTTACGGTACGCAAAAGAAAACATCTACCACGTCGGCAGTATCAACGCTGGCGGTAAAGGATATAGCACAAAAACCGGTGGTAAACTTAACCAACTCGCTGGTTGGCCGTGTATCTGGTATCATAGCACGCCAGGGTAACGGCGAACCCGGACAGGATGCTTCGCAAATCACCATAAGGGGTGCTGCCACCACCGGCCGTACAGGTGCCCTTACTATTGTTGATGGTGTACCACGCGATTTTAGCCGTTTAGACCCTAACTCGATTGCTACTTTAACGGTATTAAAAGATGCTGCCGCGGTAGCCCCTTATGGTGTGGCCGGTGCTAACGGTGTAATACTCATTACCACAAAGCAAGGTAAATCGGGTAAGCCTCAATTAACTTATAATGGGTACTACGGTTTTCAGAACCCTACCATCATTCCCAAATTTGTTGATGCCGTGCAATACGCCAGGCTGAAGAATGAAGCCGCCGTTAACGATGCTGCTATAGGCGCAACCGTTAACCTGCCGTATACCGAGCGGGATATTGAGTTATACGGCAACGGACAGGACCCCGACGGGCACGCCAATGTGCAGCCGCTTGAAGGTATCATCCGCAAAAACTCGCCGATGCAATACCACAACTTAACGTTATCGGGTGGTACCGATGACATTAAGTACTTTGCCTCTGTTGGCTATAACCGGCAAGATGGTATGTGGCGTACCACTTACGTTAATAAATTTAACGGGTCGTTGGGTTTAACGGCTAAGGCTACACAGTCAACCACGGTAGATCTTAAAGTAAACGGGTATCAGGAAGACCAGCATTACCCTGCTCAGGGAGCCGGTACCATATTCAGGCAGGCATACAGGCAGCCGCCAATTAGCCCTGTGCGCTACAGCAATGGCTTAGCAGCGGCTTACATTGGCCAATCGTTATACGGCGAGATCTACGATAGCGGCTATCAACTCAATAAAAATAACGCCTTGTTAACGCAGTTATCTATTGATCAGAAATTACCGATCAAAGGTTTAAGCGTAAAAGGTATAGTGAGTTACGATAAAGGGCCCGATCCGTTGGGTTTTAGCCCGGTTCAGAATACCATTACCCGTAAATACGACAAACCTATTGCTTTTGCTACTGTACAGTTGCCTCCGGGTGTTACGCAATACGGCCCGGGTGTAGATTACCTGTATCCTATAAGCTACCAGGGGCAGGCCAAGCCGCTGTTCAGGCAAACATCCAGCGAGAACGTGATGACCACCTATCAGGGTATATTAAATTACAATAACACTTTTGGTAAAAGCGAAATTACAGGCCTTTTTGTAACAGAGTACCGCAAGGTAAGATGGCAGAGCTTTTATGCAGAACGCGTAAACTATGACCTGAGCTTTGATGAGTTGGATTATGGTGGTACAGCCCCTGCAGATTCACGTGTTGGTGGTTCTTCGGGTGGCCAAAAGCAACTGGGCTATGTATACAAGTTTATTTACGGCTATGCAGGCAAATATTTTGCAGAAGCCGCAGGCCGTTACGATGGTAGTTACGTGTTTGCTCCGGGGCACCGTTTTGGTTTCTTCCCGGCGTTCTCGGTTGCATGGCGCTTATCCGAAGAGAAATTCATCAAAAATAATTTTAGCTGGATAGATAACTTAAAGCTTCGTGCCTCATACGGCCAGGTGGGTAACTATCCTAACGGTGGCCAGTACCAATATTTAAGCCAGTTTGGTGTTAATGCCAACTCTGCTGTACTTGGCAATAGCACAACACAAGGCGTATCGGAAAACTTACAGGGTAACCCTGCCATTACATGGGAAAGAGCTAAGAAAACAGACGTTGGTATCGAAGGTACTTTCTGGAATGGCGCTTTAGGTATAGAGGCTGATTACTTTTACGAGAAACGCTCTAACTTCCTGGTTAACCAGTCGGGCGTTATACCGTCGGAGTATGGTGTTACTTTAGGCCAGGTAAACGGTGGTATATTATCTAACCAGGGTGTCGACCTAACGCTTTCAACGTTCAAGCAATTCGAGAATGGCTTGCGTTTAGATGTACGAGGCACTTTCACCTTTGCAAAGAGCAAGGTTATACAGAAGTTTGAGAACGCTTCTACATTCAACAACCCTAACAGGAGGGAAACAGGCCGCCCATTGGGTGAGCAGTTCGGTTTGATCTCTGAGGGTTATTACACTATCGACGATTTTGTTGACCCCACGCTTAAAAGCCTAACTTTAAAACCGGGCATACCTGTGCCTAACTACGGAGCCGTTAAGCCGGGCGATATAAAATATGCCGACATAAACAGTGCTTCTTTTGATGGCAAGCCCGATGGTAAGGTTGATGCGAATGACAGAACAGATATAGGTAACCCCGAAGTGCCGCAAATTATTTATTCACTTGCGCCGCACATCACTTACAAAAACTTCGACTTGGATCTGCTTTTCCAGGGTACTGCCAGAAGTAACCTTCAACTTGGCGGCTTTTTCTCGTTCCCGTTCAACGAGTCGGGTTCTGCAAGCCAGGCAGTGTATCTTGACCATTGGACACCCTCTACGCCAAACGCTACCTATCCGCGCATACAGGCTACGCCAAGTGCAAATAACACGCAGTTCTCAACACATTGGATGAGGAATAACTCATACATCCGCCTGAAGAGTGCAGAGCTGGGGTACACTTTCTCTAAAAACTTGTTAGGCAAGGCCTTCAGTTCGCTGAGGATATACACCGCGGGCCAAAACCTGTTTTTATGGACCCCATGGATGAAAGAGAAGATAGACCCTGAGAACTCCGGGAATTTCCAGAATTACTTCCAGCAAAAAGTAATAACGTTCGGACTTAATGCAACCTTTTAAACTTTAAGAACATGAAATTTAAATACAGTAAAAATATAGCAAAGATCTTTTTGGCTGTGCTGGTTGTAAGTACTGGTGCTTGTAAAAAAGATAACTTTCTGGATGTACCTGCAAGCGGTACGTTAACCAGCAAGTCGACCTTTGAAACACAGGCCAACGCCAACCTTTTTATAAACGATATATACGATCGTTTGCCCGATGGTAATAACGCGACCGACCAAACCCTTGAAGGCTGGACAGATAACAATAACTGTACAGCAACGGGCCACACCGGGCAGGCCGTAATACGCAATAACGGCCTTAGCGCAGGCAACTCTACCGACGGGCCTTCGGGCCAATTAGGCTGGGTGCGCAATTTTGAGCAGATAAGAAGATGCAATGTGTTTTTGAAAGAAGGCGAGGCCAACAAAGCCGCCTACGATGCTACCTGGTATGCCCAGCGCGTTGCAGAGGTAAGAACCCTTAGAGCGTTCTTCTACTCCATCTTATTTAGGAATTATGGCGGCGTGCCCATCATCACTACGCCTTTGAATAATTTAGATGGAAGCGATATTTTATATCCCCGATCTACAATTGAGCAAACGGTTGCCTTTATAGAAGCAGAGTGCGATGCGGCGGCTGCAGTTTTGCCTACCACACAAACCGGTGCAAATACCGGCAGGATGACAAAAGGCGCCGCTTTGATGATAAAAGGCGACGTGCAGCTATTTGCTGCCAGCCCTTTGGTTAATAAAGCCAACGATGCTGCCAAATGGGCAAAGGCTGCCGCTACTTTTAAGGCCATAACAGATCTGAACGTGTACAGCCTGTTCAAGACTTCGAACGGGCCTACTACTGGCCCGGGTCCTTTGGCTATCAACTCTACCACAGGTTCGGGTACTACATCTACCGCTTACCGCGACCAGTTTTTAGCGATAAACAACTGGAACTCTGAAACCATTATGGCTCGTGGTTATGCCATGCCAAGCAAAGGCCACAGGAGAGAAGGCTTTATGGGCCCCGTTGTGGTTAACGGCGGCACGCAGGCTTGGGGAGGTTTTTCGCCTACGCAAACCCTGGTTGATGATTATGATATGGATAACGGTTTGCCAATAACCGATCCGGCATCTGGTTACGATCCGCAACATCCTTATATGCACAGGAGTTCGAGGTTCGAGCAATCTATTATTTACGATGGCTCTTACTGGCAGGGGTACCTGATCACCACCAGGGTGGGCGGTAACAACGCTATCGACCTTGGTTCGGCGGGTGATATTTCAAATACAGGCTATTATGGCCGTAAAACACTGGACGAATCTATTAAAGGGCAGGCCAGCTTTGGTGCTATCAATACCTCTAACTACATATTTTACCGTTATGCCGAAACATTGTTAAGCTATGCCGAGGCACAAAATGAGGCCGTTGGCCCCGATGCAAGCGTTTACGATGCTATGAAGCAGGTTAGGGCGCGTGTTTTATTACCCGCGCTTACCCCCGGCATGTCACAGGCTACTATGCGGGCAACTATCCGCAGGGAGCGCCACGTAGAGCTTGCCTTTGAAGACAGGCGCTGGTACGATATCCGCAGGTGGGAAATTACCACTAAAGGTGACGCCGTTTTAACCAAACCAATGATGGGTATGAAGATAACCGGTACCGATGGCAGTTTGGTGTACACCCCGGTTGCCGGTTTCCAAAACAAGTATTCCGACTACATGAACTGGTTACCTATACCTGCAGATGTTTTGACCAAAAACTCTAAACTGGTACAAAACCCCGGTTACTGATCCACTTGAACCGGTTGTTTTATCACAGCTCGCGGCTTTGCCGGGGCTGTGATTTTTTCGTTTTTGAAGTTTTGTGCAGATCATACCCCTAATTATTAAACTTATTGAAATGAGACTAAAGCACAGCATACACCTATTGTCCATCCCCGCGCTGTTGGCAGCCATATTGGCCACGGGCTGCGGCTCCGCCGGTACGGGTGGTGCATCGGGCCAGGCAACAGATACTTTGTTTAAACTGCTGCCTGCAGCGCAAACGCACATTGACTTTAGCAACACACTAACCGAAGGGCTGAATACCAACGTGCTGATGTACGAGTACTTTTATAACGGCGGCGGCGTAGCTATTGGCGACCTGAATAACGATGGCTTGCAGGATGTTTATTTCACCGGCAATATGGTGGATAATAAGTTGTACCTCAACCGCGGCCAAATGCGATTTGATGATATTACCGCCGAAGCAGGTGCAGCGGGCCGCCCCGGCCCATGGAAAACGGGGGTGAGCATAGCCGATGTAAATGGCGATGGCAAGCTTGATATCTATATATGTTACTCGGGCAAGCTGCGGGGCGAAAAGCGCATTAACCAATTGCTGATAAACCAGGGTAACAATAGCAGGGGCGTACCGCTTTTTAAGGATATGGCTGCAGAATATGGGCTGGCTTTCCCATCCTACAGTACGCAAGCTTATTTTTTTGACCACGACCGCGATGGCGACCTGGACCTGTTGCTTGTTAACCATAACCCCGCCCGCATCAGCAACGTAGATGATATATCGGTAAAAGAGATGATGGGCAAACCGGATGCCGAAGCGGGTATACGGCTGTTGCAAAACAACAAAGGACATTTTGATGATATCACAGCAAAGGCGGGCATCATCAACACCTCGTTCTCCTACGGGTTGGCAGCGGGTATTGCCGATATCAACGGCGATGGCTGGCCGGATATTTACGTATCGAACGATTATAGCGCGCCCGACAGGCTGTACATTAATAACGGCAGGGGGGGCTATACCGACCAACTGCAGAAACAGATAGGGCACACTTCTTTTTACTCGATGGGTAACGATGTTGCCGATATCAATAACGATGGCAAACCCGATATCTACACGCTGGATATGCTGCCCGAGGATAACAAACGGCAGAAATTGCTATTCGGGGCGGATAATTACGACGCCTTCGACCTTAACCTGCGCGTGGGGTTTTACTATCAGTATATGCGCAATATGCTGCACATCAATAATGGCAACAATACTTTTAGCGAGGTTGGCCAAATGGCGGGCATCTCTAATACCGATTGGAGCTGGGCGCCTTTATTTGCCGACTATGATAACGATGGCTGGAAAGACCTTTTTGTGACTAACGGTTACACGCGCGATTACACCAATATGGATTTCCTGAAATACATGGGCGATAACCTGCGCAACCGCAATGTGATGCGCGAGGACCTGCTGAACATTGTGAGCCAGATGCCGTCCTCAGAAATGAAGAGCTACTTTTTTAGGAACAACGGGGACGCCAATTTTACCAATACCAGCGCCGGCTGGGGCATCAGCCAAACATCTAACAGCAACGGTGCCGCCTACGCCGACCTGGACAACGATGGCGATCTGGACCTGGTGGTGAACAACATAAACCAACCTGCCTTTGTATACCAAAACCGGGCTGACAAGCAAAGCAATAACCACTACTTATCAATCAAACTAAATGGCAGCGATGCCAATACACAGGGAATAGGCGCAAAGCTCATCCTTTATAAAGGCAACAAAACGCAATACCTGGAGCAGATGCCTACGCGCGGTTTCCAATCGGGTGTATCGCCTGTTTTGCACTTTGGGCTGGGGAAAGATAAGGAGGCAGACTCGTTACGAATAACATGGCAGCGGGGTGCATCGCAATTACTAAAAAATATAAAAGCCGACCAAACTATCACGTTAAATGAAAAAGATGCTGCTTTAATAAGCGCCCCGAAAATATTACAGAAACCAATTTTTACTGAGGTAACTTCGCCCATCTCCTCCGGCGGAAGTGAGGATACCAATAACGATTTTAAGCGCCA
Organism: Mucilaginibacter pedocola; assembly: GCF_002013915.1. Taxonomy (GTDB): domain Bacteria; phylum Bacteroidota; class Bacteroidia; order Sphingobacteriales; family Sphingobacteriaceae; genus Mucilaginibacter; species Mucilaginibacter pedocola. The sequence continues at coordinate 502,158 of NZ_MBTF01000012.1, read as the reverse complement.
GCCGCTAATGGCCAATTCTATATCGTTCGCCGGCTCCTGCCTGGCAAAAGGCGATGTGAACGGCGATGGTTTAGAAGATGTTTACTTGGGTGGGCACGATGGCGTAGCGGCCACTTTGTATTTGCAGCAAAAAGGCGGCAAATTCATTAGAAAGCCCAACGCGGCCTTCGATGCAGATAAAGCCTGTACCGATGCCGCCGCGATATTTTTTGATGCCAACGGCGATGGTAAAGCCGACCTATACGTGGCTTCGGGTGGCTACGCCGATTTGTTGCCCGACGACCCAAAACTGCAGGACAGGTTATACCTTAACGATGGTAAAGGCAATTTTACCAAAGCAAAACAAGCCCTGCCCGCAATGCTGAGCAGCAAAAGTTGTGTAAAGGCTGCCGATATAAACGGCGATGGCTTTGCCGACTTGTTTGTAGGCGGCAGAGTAATACCCGGCCGTTACCCCGAAACACCCGAAAGTTATCTATTGATAAACGACGGTAAAGGGCATTTTACTGATGTTACCGCACGATACAACCCCGCGCTGAAAAACATAGGAATGGTAACCGATGCCACCTGGGCAGATATGAATGGCGATAAAAAGCCTGACCTTATTTTGGCAGGCGAGTGGATGCCGATATGCGTTTTTGAGAACGTCAACGGTAAACTGGTGGATGCCACGCTGAAATACTTTGATAAAAAATACAGCGGCTGGTGGAACAGCTTGAGCGTTGCCGACCTTAACCACGATGGCCGCCCGGATATTATTGCGGGCAACCTGGGCCTCAACAGCCAGTGCCGGGCAAGCGATGCCGAACCCATAGAAATGCTTTATAAAGATTTTGATGATAACGGCTCTGTGGATCCCATCCTGTGCATGTACATCCAACACCAAACCTATCCTTATGTAACCCGCGATGAACTGCTCGACCAGATTAGCATGATGCGCACACGTTTCCCTGATTATAAAAGTTATGCCGATGCCACTTTGGATAAAGTTTTTACTCCCGAAGAACTGAAGGATGCCAAACACCTTAGCGCAACCCATTTGGCAACAAACCTTTTCATCAGCAACGCAAGCGGTAAACTACACCAAACTAAATTACCGCTTCAGGCTCAATATGCGCCGGTGCATACCATCACCGTGGCTGATCTTAACCACGACGGTAATACCGACTTGCTTTTGTGTGGCAACAGCAACCATAGCCGCATACGCTTTGGTAAATACGATGCTAACTATGGCGTGCTGCTGGTTGGCGATGGCAAGGGCGGCTTCGCGTATGTGGGTCAGCAGCGGTCGGGTTTTAATTTATGGGGCGATGTAAGGGCGGTGCTGCCGCTTAATGATCAATTGCTTTTTAGTATGGATAAAGGCAGTATAAAAGCCTATAAACAACAAGGAAAATGAGAAAGGGCCTGATAACCATATTAACGATAATAAGCCTGTTGCTGGTAGTACGCTGTGCCGAAAACAAGCGGCAGCCGGTATTGCGCGACACGGATATTAGCAAGGTAATAGCCCGCATGACGGATGTAATGGTGCATGATGTTACCAACCCGCCGCTGGCCTCCCGCTTTTTTGCCTACACCTGCCTGGCGGGTTACGAAGTAATGGCGCAAAACGATAAGCAGGTAAAAAGCATGCATGCCGTTTTGAACCAATATCCCACTATAAGTAAGCCCGGGAAGAATGACAAATACGACACGCAATTGAGCGCCGTACTGGCCATGTACCTAACAGCCGCCAAACTGCAACCATCAGGTACTTTGATGACTAAATACAAGGATACGTTTTTAGATTCGTGCCGTAAGATAGGCTTCGATGATGAAGTAATAGATAGTTCGCAAAATTATGCGCAGTTCATCAGCAAGCAGATATTAGCTTATGCCAAGGCGGACGGGTACCGTAAAATAAATAACTATCCGCGTTATAAGCTTAAAACCACTCCCGGCAGTTGGGACCTAACCCCGCCGGCTTACATGGTGCCCGTTGAGCCTTATTTTAACACGGTGCGCACTTTGGCGGTCGATTCTGCCTCGCAATTTGTGCCCGATGAGCCGATACCTTTTTCTACCGACAAAAATTCGGCGTTCTACAAATTCCTGCAGATGAATTACAATAAAAGTGGCGATAGGCTTACGCAGCAGGAAAAAGATGTGGCCAATTTTTGGGATTGTAACCCTTTCGCCGTGCAAAACGACGGGCATATGCTTATCGGCCTCAAAAAAATATCGCCCGGTGCGCATTGGATGGGGATAACTGCCATCGCCTGCAAAAGATCGAACGCAAGCTTCGCCAAAACCATTGAAGTGAACACTGCAGTGGCCATCGGCCTGATGGATGCCTTTATTTGCTGCTGGGACGATAAGTACCGCACCAACCGCATCCGCCCCGAAACTGCCATCCGCAGGTATATCGATCCGCATTGGAAGCCCCTGCTGCAAACCCCGCCCTTCCCCGAATATATCAGCGGGCATTCGGTAATTTCTTCCACTTCGGCTGTTATACTCACGCATTACTTCGGTAATAACTTTAGTTATACTGATGATGTAGAAACAACATTTGGCGTACCGCCAAGGCAATTCAACTCGTTTACACAGGCCGCAAAAGAGGCTGCCATCTCGCGTTTTTGGGGCGGTATTCACTTTATGGATGCTATTGATAACGGCGTTTTGCAGGGCAACAAGGTAGGCAACTGGGTGGTTGATAAAGTAAGCGCGCGCAAACAACAACGGTAGGTGAAAGAAGCTTATGCACAGCATACATTTCTCTTTCCAAATAGCAATAAACGGCCATTTACAGCACGCTACGCCAATAAATATGCATGTATTGGCAATTTGCCGGGCCAAAAATTATAGTCCTTTGCCGTAGTGCGCAGCCAATGCACGCGCACCCTCGGCATTTTAATTTATGATAACGATATATGAATAAAACCTTATTTGGTAAAAAAACGGCCTGTGCTTTATTAGGCTTGTTTTTTGTTTTTAGCTACAGAACAAGTTCGGCGCAGCAGGACGCGGAAAACTTCCTTTCGAAGAATGACACCGCATCTGTGCCGAAAGAAATAGAAGACCCCGAGAATATCGGCATAAACAAAGAGGCCAGCCATGCTACGCTGATGCCCTATGGCAGCCTGAAGGAAGCACTGGCCGCTAACCGTGGCGCATCTTCGTTCAGCCGTAGCTTAAACGGCTTGTGGAAGTTTAATTGGGTAGACTGGCCGCAGAAACGCCCGGTGAATTTTTACAAACCGGATTACGATGTATCTAAGTGGAAGGATATTAAAGTGCCATCGAATTTTCAGGTAGAGGGTTACGGAACGCCTTATTACAGCAATTTTAATTTCATCTTTCAGAAAGATTTCCCGCGCATAATGAGCACCCCGCCCGAAAAGTTCACGGCTTACAAAGAGCGCAACCCGGTGGGCAGTTACCGCAGAGATTTTACGGTGCCGGCAGACTGGAGCGGCCGCCGCATATTCATCACTTTTGATGGGGTAGATGCAGGCTTTTTCATATGGGTGAATGGCAAAAAAGTAGGTTACAGCGTAAACAGCCGCAACGCTGCCGAATTCGACCTGACCAAATATGTAAAACCGGGCAAGAACACGCTTGCCGTAGAGGTGTATCGTTTTACATCGGGCAGTTACCTGGAAGACCAGGATATGTGGCGCCTGAGCGGTATCTTCCGCAATGTAACGCTGTGGAGTAGCCCGCAACAACACATCAGGGACTATTTTATTAAAACCGACCTTGATGATCAATACAAAAATGCTGATGTAACGGTTACCGCCAAAGTGAAAAATTACGGTACGGTAATAGTAAAAGCCCGCGAACTGGAAGTTTGCTTATTTAACGGTGCGGTGCTGGTACCGGGTGCGGTTGCCAAAAAGGCCATCCCGGCGTTAAAACCCGGCGAGGAGGTTGTGGTAGATGCTACCTTCCATGTAAATAACCCGCAAAAATGGACCGCAGAAACACCTAAACTTTATACCACAGTTATTAATATAAAAGATGGGGCTAAAACCCTGGAAACGCTATCCTCGCGCACCGGTATCCGCGAGATCGAGATAAAAGGGCGTTTGTTTTTGGTAAATGGCGTGCCGATAAAGCTAAAAGGTGTGAACCGCCACGAAAACTGGCCTGACGACGGTCACGCCGTTACCGAAGCGCAAATGATACGCGACCTGGTACTGATAAAACAAACCAACAGCAACCATGTGCGTACCTGCCACTATTCCGACGATCCGCGCTGGTACGAGCTGTGCGACCTTTACGGCATCTATCTGGTTGCCGAGGCTAACGTAGAGTGCCATGGCGCCATGAATGAATTTAACGATGAACCGCGTATTAAAGCTGCCATTGTTGACCGTAACGTAGCCAATACCGAAAACTTCAAAAACCATCCCTCGGTTGTGATATGGTCTTTAGGTAATGAGAATGGCAGTGGCGGCGGCAACTTTAGGGCGGCGCTGAAAGCTATAAAAGAAATTGACCCTACAAGGCCTTCGCATTACGAAGGCTTCGGTACAGGCAACGACCGCAACCCCGCCGATATGGATAGCCAGATGTACACCAACGTAAAAAGCCTTGAAAATGCTGCGCTGGATACTAAACTTACCAAGCCTTTCTATTTGTGCGAATATGCGCACGCCATGTTCAATTCAATGGGTTCGGTAGATATTTACAACGAACTGTTCGATAAGTACCCGGCCCTGCTGGGCGGCGCTATATGGGAATGGCAAGATCAGGGGATATACAATAACCGCGACCCCAAACATCCCATTACGGCCTTTGGCGGCGGTTTTGGCGAGTACCCTAACGACCGTTATTTTATTCATAAAGGCGTCGTATTTTCTGATAGGTCGCCCAAGCCTCATTTCCCGGAGTTAAAGCATGCTTACCAGTGGATAACCATTAAAGCCAAGGATATTAAAAGCCAAACCTTCAGCGTAAAAAACCGCTACCAGTTTACTAACCTAAGCAGCTTTACAGGCAAATGGGAGTTAAGCGAGAACGGCGTAAACATAGCATCAGGTAATTTAACGGTAGGCTCAATTACGCCGTTTGCCGAAAAGGAAATTAAGCTTCCGTATAAAATAACACCGAAACCCGGTGCAGAATATTTTGTGCGCGTGTCGTTCCAACTGGGGGCAGATAAGCTTTGGGCCAAAAAAGGTTTCGAGGTAGCCTCGCAGCAATTTGCATTAGGAATACCTGTGCCTGCGGTTACAGACAAGTCGCAGGGCGGTAGCTTGACGCTTAGCCAGTCGAAAAATATTATCGATATAAAAGGCAGCGACTTTGATATCAGCTTCGATAAAGAAAAAGGCACATTCACCAAACTACAAAAGGGCGGCGAAAATATGCTGCGCGGCGATGGCGGGCCAAAGCTGCATTTGTGGCGTGCGCCGCACCAAAAAGATGATATGTGGGCCTATGAGAACTGGGATAAATACGGGCTGCAGAACATTGCCTGGGTTGCCGATAGCGTGAACGCAAAACAGGTAGCCGCCAACGTGGTAGAGATAGGCGTACGCCTGACCGGTACCGGGAAACAAAATTTCAAAGTTCACCATAAAGCGGTTTATACAATTAACGGCAATGGTTTAATAACTGCCGTTAACAACATCACCTTTGATAACCCCGACCCTAAGTTGATACTGGCCAGGATAGGGGTACGTATGTTCCTTGATAAGGATATGGACCGGTTCGATTACCTGGGCCGTGGCCCCATGGAAAATTATGCCGACCGTAAAAGCGGCTTTGATGTAGGGCATTATGCCAGCAGCGTTGCGCAACAACTAACCCCGTACGAAAAACCGATGGAATGCGGTAACCACGAGGACGTACGCTGGGCAAACGTAAACTCGGCTAAAGGCCCGGGGCTTTGTGTAAAAAAGGTAGACTCGATGCTACAGGTAGCTGCCTTGCCTTACAGCGATGAAGAAATGACGCCGGTAGAGTACAAAATAGATCTGCCGAAAAGCAAAGGTACCGTACTGTGCATCAGTAGCAAAACGTTAGGCGTAGGTTCTAACGGTTGCGGGCCAAGGCCATTGGAGCCTTATATGGTGCATGCCGCTGCTACTACTTTTTGCTACCAGCTGCAGCTTACTAAAAAGAAGTAAAAAGACAATTTAGTTGGTAAATTGGTTCGAAGAAGCCTGATGGGGGGCGCAGTACGTGCCGCAAGGGCCCGTAGCCCCCTGCCTGCGCTTTTTAGATAAGCCGGTTAGCAACAATATCAATACAAATTAGGCCGGTGAGTTTTTTATTGGCTTGTTTTAAAACCTATTGTGTAGTTTTAGTTGACGAGTATTAAACAGCTCCGCCTGTTTACATTTACCACCAAACGCCTGCCATAAATATGAAAAAACTACTGCTGCAACTATTGTTGTTATCGGCCTGCGCCGATGCATTTTCCCAACAAACCATTACAAGATACCTATCCGGTACAGATAAGGACCATACAGTGCAATGGGATTTTTATTGTACCGAGGGCAGAAAGAGCGGCAGCTGGACAAAAATTGCCGTGCCTTCTAACTGGGAGCAGCAAGGCTTTGGTACCTACAATTACGGGCACGATAAAGTGAAAGCCAACGAGCAGGGGCTTTATAAATTTCAATTTGCTTCGCCGGCTTTGACCGGTAAAAAAGTATTCATCGTTTTTGAGGGCTCCATGACCGATACCAAGGTTGTTATAAATGGTAAGCAAGCGGGGCCTGTGCACCAGGGCTCTTTTTACCGTTTCAAATACGATGTAACCGATCTGCTTAAGCCCGGCGGCAAAAACCTGCTGGAGGTTACGGTTGATAAAACATCAGCAAATTCATCTGTAAACGATGCGGAGAGAAGGAATAGCGATTTTTGGGTGCTTGGCGGTATTTTCCGCCCGGTTTACCTGGAGATAGTACCCGAAACCTTTATCGATCGTACATCTATAAACGCCAAAGCCGATGGCTCCTTTTTGCTGAACGTATTTGCCCGAAACCTGAAAGGGAACGAAACCATTACAGCGCAGGTACAAAAACTGAACGGTCAAAATGTGGGGGCAGCAATAACAGTTAAGGCCAACCCAACTGCCGACAGCCTCCAATTGAAAGGCAATTTTAATAAGCCTTTACTGTGGAGTGCCGAGTTCCCTAATTTATACAAGGTCATCGTCAGCATTAAAAACAAGCAGGGGGTAGTTCACCGCATTCAGCAAAAGTTCGGTTTCCGTACGGTGGAATTGCGGGTTAATGATGGTTTTTATGTTAATGGTGCCAAAGTGATCTTAAAGGGCACCAACCGCCACAGCTTTTGGCCCGAAACCGGGCGTACGCTAAGCAAGTCCGTTCATTTGATGGATGCCCGCTTGATGAAGGAGATGAACAACAACGCGGTACGCATGTCGCATTACCCGCCCGATCAGGAGTTTTTGAACGTTTGCGACTCCATTGGGCTTTATGTGTTGGATGAACTTACCGGCTGGCAGGCAAAATACGATACCATTGTAGGGCACAAGCTGGTAAAAGAATTGGTGCTGCGCGATGTGAACCACCCATCCATTGTTTTTTGGGATAACGGTAACGAGGGAGGATGGAACCGAGGGCTGGATAACGATTATGCCCTTTACGATCCGCAGAAGCGCACCGTAATACATCCCTGGGAAAAGTTCAACGGCACCGATACCAAGCATTACCCCGACTATAACTACATGGTTAAAGCAGCAGCTACCGGGCAGGAAGTATTCTTCCCAACCGAGTTTATGCACGGGCTTTACGATGGCGGTGCGGGAGCTGCCCTCGATGATTTTTGGGCGGCCAGCATGAAGCATCCTCATAGTGCAGGCGGCTTTATCTGGGCTTTTTTAGATGAGGCTATCATCCGTACCGATAAGAATGGTGCTTATGATGCCGACGGTAACCATGCTCCCGATGGTATTGTTGGACCGCACAGAGAAAAGGAGGCAAGCTTTTATACCATTAAAGAAATATGGTCGCCGGTGTATATTGATGCTAAGCCAATTGATGAGAGCTTTGATGGGAAGATACCCGTAGAGAACAGGTATGCTTTTACCAATTTTAACCAGTGCAGCTTTAAATGGAAGCTGGTTAAATTCCCATCTGCAAAAAGCAAAACTACGGCAGCAGTGGTACAAGCGGCAGGCAGCCCGGCAGTTTTGAACCTTAAACCCGGCGAAAAAGGCGCACTTAACTTAGGCTTACCCGCCTCATGGAAACAAAATGATGCTCTTTACCTGAGCGCTTATGGTCCCGATAAAAAAGAAATATTCACCTGGAGCTGGGCCATTCAGTCGCCTGTAGCACCTCATAATAACACGGCACCAGCAAATGCTGATGCAGTAAAAATTACCGAGACCGCTAATTCGTTAGCCGTTAAATGCGATGGCGTCAGCTATTATTTTGATAAAGCTACAGGCTATATTCAACAGGTAGTTAAACCGGCGGGTACCGTTTCGCTTTCGGGCGGACCTGTGTTGGCGGGTGTTCATACCTCGTTAAAGCAATTCGCGCACAAGGCGGATAAGGCCGGGTATGTTGTGGAAGCCAATTACGAGGGCGATGCACCGCTACACATTAAATGGACCTTTACGCCCGGCCAACCGGTAAAGCTGGAATACAACTACGCGCAACAAGGCGACGTGAGCTTTATGGGCATCACCTTTAATTACCCCGAAGAAAAAGTAACCGGATTGAAATGGCTTGGGCGCGGCCCTTTCCGTGTGTGGAAGAACCGCTTAAAAGGGCAGCAATTCGGCGTATGGCACAAGGCATATAACAACACCATAACCGGCGAAACCTGGGGCTATCCCGAGTTTAAAGGCTACCATGCCGAGTTGAACTGGGCGGTTATCGAAAATAAAGAAGCTCCATTCACGGTTTATACCAGCGATAAAAACATATACCTGCAAATGTACCGCCCGGCAAGGGAACAGGCCGCATTATCCAACAATAATGTGGAGCCAGCCTTCCCCGATGGCAGCATAGGGTTCATGACGGCCATTGCACCTATCGGCACCAAATTCCAGTCGGCAGATGTAATGGGCCCGCAAAGCCAAAAGAACCATGCCGATGGCAAGCCGGTAAGCGGCACGCTTTGGTTCGATTTTACCAACTGATACTATAAAAACTAAACCCAATACAAACCACAGAATGAAAATTAGAAGCAGTTTTAACACTTTGCCAGTCCTGTTCGGCACCTTGTTCTCTTTGGGTTTTGCCGCCTTGCTATTCTTATCCTTTACTAATGCCGCAACCGGTGGCGACGCCGGTATGCCGGTAGTTACGGCAAAAGTTAGTGTAATTGCTAATGGCTTACATTCGCCAACAGCTATCACTTTTCCGGGGAACGGCGATGTTTGGGTAACTGAACAAACCGGGTTTATACGCGTTATAAAAAACGGCAAACTGCTGGCCGACCCACTATTAGACCTTAGGGATAAGATGATAAAGGTGAACGGTGGTTACGAGGAGCGTGGTTTGCTCGGTATTGCCCTTCATCCAAAATTTAAACAGAACAAAAAATTTTACGTGTTTTACAGCGCGCCGGCCGCCAAAGGTTTAGACCATAAGGGCGTAGTTGCTGAGTACAAGCTAAGTGCTAACGGATCGGTTAACCCGGGTAGCGGCCGCGTTATTCTGAGTATCGACGAACCCGAAGGCAACCACAACGGTGGATGCATTCAGTTCGGCCCCGATGGGTATTTATACATTTCGTCGGGAGATGGTGGTGGCCAGGGCGATAAGCACGGTGAGTTTGGCAACGGGCAAAATTTAAATACCTGGTTGGGTAAAATACTGCGGGTTGATGTTAATACCGCAAACGGTTATTTGGTGCCGAAAAGTAATCCGTTTGTAGGTAAGGCCGATAGAAAGCCCGAGATATGGGCCTATGGCTTCCGCAACCCTTACCGTTTGTCTTTCGATAAACTAACCGGGCAATTGTTTGCAGGCGACGTTGGGCAAGACCAATGGGAAGAGGTGGATCTTATTACAAAAGGTGCCAACTATGGCTGGAAGATAGTAGAGGCTGAGCAATGCTACAGTCCTGCAACAGGCTGCGATATTAAAGGCATAACCATGCCCATAAGCGCCTACAGCCATAAAGAGGGGATAAGCGTAATTGGCGGTTATGTTTACAACGGAAAAACGGTTACAGCCCTAAAACGCAAATACCTTTTTGCTGATTGGGTAGGCAAAGTTTATTATTTGCAAAAGGCCGGTAAAGCCTGGCAACGGGGCGATGTTAAATTACAGGGCCTGCCGGAAAACATCAGGATACTGGGTTTTGGCGAAGACCCTGCCGGTGAGTTATACATGCTCACTAACGAAGAGATGGGGCCGGCAAACGCCAAAGGAACCGTTTATAAAGTGCAAAAGAATTAATTATACATATAGCTAAACTACATTAATATGAGAGGTCCACTCAGAAAAATTGTAGGTATTGCAGCCGTGTTTTTTGTTGCGATACCGCTGGCCAAAAGCCAGCCAAAACCCGTTTATACAAAGTTTGTAAATACTTTTATAGGCACCGCCCCGCTTAACGATCCCAAAATACTGGGTTACGAATTGCCTAAGGGATGGCGTTCGTGGGCCGGTTTAACCTTCCCCGGTAGCTCGGTACCCAATGCCATGGTGCAGCTGAGCCCGATGACGGCCTACGGTTCGGGCGCGGGTTACCAGTACGAAGATTCGGTTATTTTAGGCTTTACACATACAAATAAAGGGCACTGGAATTTGTGCAACATCCCCATTCTTCCGGTCTCGGGCGGAAGCGATAAGTTTGGCTCGCGGTTCTCTCACAAAAAAGAAAGCTCGGCACCGGGCTTTTACCAGGTGTATCTGGATGATTACCATGTTGACGTGAGGCTAACCTCTACCTTGCGCAGCGGGTATCATCAATATAAATTTCAAAACAATACCAACAGGCAGGTCCTCTTCGATCTGGGCAAGGCCAACAGCCGCGTATCAACCTGGAATATAAAACAAGTTGGCGATAACGCCGTGGAGGGTTTTCAGGGTGGCGAAAATGTATACTTCTACGCCGTACTGAATACCAAGATCGCAAAGTTGGTTAATACCGATGAAGGCAAGCGCACCGGTTATTCGCTTATTACTTTGGCCGATGGCGGTACCGGACCGGTAGAACTTAAAATTGGCTTATCATTCGTAAGCGCCGAAAACGCTAAGCAAAACCTGGAGACGGAAATAGGCGGGAAGTCGTTCGAGGCCATCCGTTCGGCAGCTACACAAACCTGGGAGAAACTGTTATCATCTATACAGGTAAAAGGCGGCACGGCGAAGCAAAAACAAATGTTTTATTCCTGCCTTTACCGCTCATTTTTATGGCCGGCCCTACGTAGCGATGTGAACGGCGAATTTACAGATGCTAAGAAGAACGTGGTAAAAACCGGCTTTAACTACTATACCGAGCCTTCGTTATGGGATACCTACCGTAATAAAGATGTGCTGTTGGGTTTAGTAAGCCCGCAGGTTACGCTTGATGTGATCAAGTCGATGAAGGATGTGGGGGAGAAGAAGGGCTTTATTCCCACCTTTTTTCATGGCGACCATGGTGCGTCGTCCATCGCCGGGGCCTACCTCAGGGGAATTGACGATTTCGATATAAAGGCGACTTATCAAATACTGCTCAGAAATGCGAATGTTGAAGGCGGCGCAAGGCCGTACGTTAAAGAGTATATCGAGAAAGGTTATATATCCGACCCCGATATTCCCAACCCTCAGGTAGAAACCAAGGCCAAAGCGGGAGTATCTAAAACACTGGAATATTCTTATGATGATTATTCGGTAGCACAGATAGCAAAAAAACTGGGCGATACAGCTAATTACCGCATCCTGATGGCACGGTCTAAAAACTATAAAAACATGTTCGACCCTGCCACTCGTTTTATGCGTGGCCGGCTGGAGAACGGTGAATGGATAAAACCTTTCAATCCGCAATTTCCCTATTACGAATATATGTACCGGGAGGCCAACGCCTGGCAGGTATCCTTTTTCGCCCCGCACGATATGCCGGGCTTAATTCAGCTTTACGGCGGTCCAAAAGGCTTCGAGTCTAAACTCGATTCGTTGTTCACTCTGCCCTGGAACCCTACTTACATAGCCCGTAACGTAGAGACCATGATAGGCCAGTATTGCCAGGGCAACCAGCCCGACCACGAGGCGCCTTTCGCATACATATTCATCAATAAACCCGAGAAGTCGCAGAAGATCTTAGACCATATCATGAATGATCTTTATGGCATAGGCGACGAAGGTTTGGAGCTTAGTGGTATGGATGACGCCGGTGAGATGTCGGCCTGGTATGTATTTAGCTCGCTGGGTTTATATCCCTTCTCCGCTACCGACCCCGAGTATATTGTAACCGCACCGCTTTTTGATGAGGTAAAATGGCGTACCAGTAACGGCAAATTCATAACCATTACCAAACCCGGAAAAGGCCGTGCCATAACCTCCGTTAACGTGAACGGGAAAAAATTAAAGGGCTATTTTGTGAAACACGATCTGTTTAAGCAGGGTGGGAACATAGCCATAGTAACAAAATAATAGGATAGTACTGAAATTATGACTTTAAAAAATAACGTGTTCAAGTTGTTGCTTTTATTTCTGGCGTTTTCAACAAAGGGGTATGCGCAAAACAAACCCATAGAATTGGTATCGCCCAACGGGCAGGTAAAAGTGGCCATTAATTTGCGCGACAAGATCTACTATTCGGTAAGCGGCGGCAACCGCGAATTATTATCAAATAACCATTTAGGCTTAACGCTTGGTAATGGCTCCCTCGGCGCAAACCCTAAATTGATCTCCGCCAAAAGATCAAAGGTTGATGAACAAATAAAGCCTTACATCACATTGAAGTTCGCCGATGTGAAAAATAGCTACAATGATCTGCTGCTTAAATTTAAAGGAGATTATTCCGTAGAGTTTCGCGCTTTCGATGATGGTATCGCCTATCGTTTTATAACCGGCAAAAAAGGCGACGTGGAGGTAATGAACGAGGATATCTCCATCAATTTCCCATCGGAGTATTTATTACATTTTCAGCTCAATGGCGATTTTAAAACCTCTTATGAGGAGCCATATCAGCATATTGCCTCTACGGCCTGGAAAGAGGCCGATAAGATGGCTAATCTACCGGTGTTGATAGATACAAAAGATCAATACAAGATCCTCGTCAGCGAATCAGATTTAGCTGATTATCCCGGCATATTCTTAAAAGGCACCGGAAGCGGTGCTTTCGGCACCTTTCCTAAAGCCCCTCTCGAAGCAGTTCCGGATGGCGATCGTAGTCAGAATATCATAAAGTCAGCGGAGTATATCGCTAAAACAAAGGGCACCCGCAGTTTCCCGTGGCGCTACTTTGTTGTCACTAAAGATGATAAACAGCTTTTAGAAAATACCATGACCCTGAGGCTTGCCTCCAAGAGCGAAATTCAGGACCCCTCCTGGATAAAACCCGGGCAGGCAAGCTGGGAATGGTGGAACGATGCTACACCTTACGGCGATGACGTGAACTTTGTATCGGGTTATAACCTGGATACTTATAAATACTATATCGACTTTGCTTCCAAATTCGGCATCAAATATATCGTAATGGATGAAGGCTGGGCTAAAAGCACTACCGACCCTTATACGCCTAATCCGAAAGTAGATGTTAAAGAACTGATCCGCTATGGTAAAACTAAGAATGTGAACATTATTCTCTGGCTCACTTGGCTTACCGTGCACAACAATATGGATCTTTTCAAAACCTTCCGCGAATGGGGCATTAAAGGGGTTAAGATCGATTTTATGGATCGCAGCGATCAGTGGATGGTCAATTTTTATGAGAACGTAATTAAGGAAGCGGCTAAGAACCAGATCTTCGTTGATTATCATGGGGCGTTCAAACCATCGGGCTTAGAATACAAATACCCCAATCTCCTTTCGTACGAGGGCGTTCGCGGGCTGGAACAAATGGGCGGCTGTACGCCAGATAACAGTATTTACCTGCCATTTATACGGAATGCTGTTGGCCCGATGGATTTTACGCCGGGGGCCATGATCAATATGCAGCCTAACGTGAACAGGGCCGCACGGCCCAATGCCTCGGGGGTAGGTACCAGGGCCTATCAGCTTGCACTGTATGTAGTATTTGAGAGCGGATTGCAAATGCTGGCCGATAACCCCACCCTTTATTACCGCAACCCCGATTGCACAAGCTTTATCGCAAGTGTGCCCACCACCTGGGACGATACAAAAGTATTAGCAGCTACTGTGGGCGAATTAGCAGTTGTGGCCAAACGAAAAGGTGCCCAATGGTTTATAGGCGGCATAACCAATGGTAAAGAGCAAACCAGGAATGTAGAACTGAATTTCGACTTTTTAGAGAAAGGCAAAACCTACACCATGACCTATTTTGAAGATGGAATAAACGCCGGTAAACAAGCAATGGACTACCGTAAGAAAACTATGCAGGTTAAAGCCGGTGATAAGTTAAACATCAAAATGGTGCGCAACGGTGGCTGGGCAGCAGTGTTGAACTAAGTAACCAATGTTTGTATGCCCGCGCAGGCTTATTTAACATATCTGTAAGTTCGTATACACCCTAAATTCCCCGCTATAACAGAAAGAGGCTGTTCTCGCACTTAGGAGACAGCCTCTTTCTGTTACACTTAATTGTGCTGGGGGCATTATCTATGGGTGTGATGCCGCAGCAACGCCGTAAGTTTTGCCGGGTTTTGAACCCATGTAGAAAACCAGGTTACCGCCCGCTACCAGTTTTTTGTGCAAAATATAGGTGTAGGGGTAAGGCTTGCCATTTAATTCAACTTTTTGGATGTATTTATTTTGCCTGCTGTTGTTTTTTGCCGTGATGGTGAAGGTTTTGTTGTTCTCCAATTTCAGCGTGGCCTTATCAAACAAAGGCGAGCCAAACACATACTTTCCTTCCATTGGGTTTACCGAATATAGGCCCAGAGAGCTAAATGCATACCAGGCACTCATTTGCCCCACATCTTCGTTGCCCGGAAGCCCGTCGGTTTTGGTGGAGTAAAACTTGTCGAATACCTCGCGTACGCGGTCGGCAGTTTTCCAGGGCTGGCCAAGGTAGTTGTATAAGTAGGCAATGTGGTGGCTTGGTTCGTTACCATGTGCGTATTGGCCAATTAAACCTGCTACATCCGGTGCTGTACCCTCGCGCAGTTCTGATGAAATGCTAAATAAGCTATCCAGCCTTTTGGTAAAGGTTTGCTGGCCGCCAAGTAAGTTTATAAGGCCGTGTACATCCTGCGGTGCCAGGAAAAGGTATTGCCATGCGTTACCCTCGGTGTAATCAGATGTTTCCGGCTTAGAAAATACCGGGTCGAATGGGCGGTGGTACTGCCCGTTGGCTAAGCGGCCGTTAAAAAAGCCCACTTGTTTATCGTAATACAATTGGTATAATTTACTGCGTTTGGTAAAGTATTCGGCATCTGCTTTTTTACCAAGCTGCGCTGCTACTTTAGCTATGCCTCCATCGGCAATGGCATACTCCATAGCCCAGGCAACAGATTCGTGCATTTTATCGGCAGGTATGTAGCTGAGTTTTTGAAGGTATTGCAAGCCCGATGAATCGCGCATAGCGGTATGCTTCATGGCCTGGTAAATTTCTTCGGCTTGTTTAGGGTCAATAAGCCCTTTGCCAAATGCATCAGCAATAATAATAATTGCCGGGTTGCCTACCATACAATCAGTCTCGCTGCCAACCAGCGGCCAAACCGGCAAGCGGCCCTGTTGCTGATGAATAGCCAGCATCGATTTTACAATATCTTTCACCAGGGTAGGGCGGGTAATGCTCATGAATGGCGCCCAGCCGCGGTATATATCCCATAACGACATGGTGGTATAATTCTTAAACGCCGCATTCTTGTAAACCTCTTTGTTGGTGCCGCGGTAATCGTTATTGGCATCGTTAAACAACGAGGGGCCAAAGTACATGTGGTAAAGCGCCGTGTAAAAAACGGTTTGGTCGGCTTTGTTGGTGGTTTCTATTTTTACCCTGTCCAGTGCTTTTTCCCAGGTAGCATCAGCTTTTTTGCGGAAGCTATCAAATGTGCCTGCAGGTGCTTCGGCTTTCATGTTGGCCAGTGCATTTTCCTCGCTAACCGGCGATATGGCTACGCGCAGCATCATATCCGGGTTTTTGGCAGCATCAAAAAACAAAGCTACTTTAGCGTGTAAACCCTCGGCTTGTGCCGTATTCAGCAAGGTGCTATCGCTGTAAAATTGCGCCTTTGTAATAGGTTGCGATGTACGGATAGAGAAGTACAAGCGCTGATCTTTAGACCAACCGGTAGAGAAACGGTAACCCGTAAAGGTAGAATCGTTAACCCTTTTGATGAAGGTTTTTATCGGCCTATCCCAATTCATGGCAAATCCCAGGTCGACTAAGATATGCGCATTATCGGTTTTATTGTAGTGGTACTGGTGTATGCCTACTCTTTCTGTTGCGGTTAGTTTGGCATCAACATCGTATTTATCCAAGTGCGCCGCGTAAAAGCCCGGTTGGCAAACTTCTGATTTTTTTGAGAACAGCGAGCCGTAACCGGTATTGGGTTTGTTAAACTGCATAGGGTAGAGTTGCAGCGGGCCGTTAGCGGGTACTATTATTACATCGTTAAGGTCGCCAATGCCTGTTCCGCTGAGGTGGGTATGCGTGAAACCCAGTATTTCTTCGCTGATGTAGTTATAGCCTGAGCACCAGTCCCAGCCGTTGAACTTATCCCATCCGCGCCCAATTTGGGTAGGGCCCAGTTGCACGGCACCAAAAGGCACATTGGCACCTACAAATACGTGCCCATGATCTTTAGAACCTATGAACGGATCTACTTTGCTGGTTAGTTTAGTGGTTTGAGCGTTTAAGGTAGCGCTTAATATTACGGAGAGTGCGGCTGATGCGATTGTTTTCCTGATCATCGAACATTAAATAGAGGCCCGAAAGTTATTGATTTTATGAGGGCGCTGCAATTTTTTTTCGTCCGCTAAGTATCCGGTCATATCTGCGTACCGGCACTAAGTGGAAAGTACCGGCGAGCTCGCTTGCCAATGTGAAAATTGTGATTGCAAAAGCTAAAAATTAATTGTTATTTTAACAATCATTATAAACTGAGTTCAACTTATATTATTTGCCCTGTTTGCTGATAACTGCCTGCCTTTTTGTGGTACGGTAGCCCGGCCACTTTGTAAATATTACTGTATACCCCTACTATGAGATGTGTTGCTAATTCGCTTGGGATGAAGTGCTTTTGTTTATCGGCTTTACTGTTGTTTGCCGTAGTTTTTTGCCGCGCGCAGGATCCTGTAAAAAACAAGGTGCTTAAATACGCGTTGAAAGACGGGCTGTCGTTCGGCATAGTAAACAGTATTACGCAGGATGCAGATGGCTTTATGTGGTTTGCTACAAGCGATGGTTTAAACCGTTTTGATGGCTCGGTATTTAAGGTTTTCAAAGCAAAACCCGGCGACGCTACAGGCTTAACAAGTAATTACGTTCAAAACATTTTTAGCGATGGCACCGGTTGTATTTGGGTATCATCCAGAGACGGCTTAAGCAAGCTTGATACACGGACCGAGAAATTTACGCACTATAACTTCAGAACAGGCGGTGCCATTAAAAACGATGTGGATAACATTGTAAACGCCGATAACGGTAACCTTTGGGTAGCCTCATACGGTTCGGGCTTTTCCTACTTCAGCCCCCAAAGCGGCAAATTCAATAATTATAGCCGCACTAATTTACCACAGCTGAGTAGCAACCTTATTGTATCCATAATGGAAGACTCTAAAGGTTTACTGTGGATAGGAACCAACGACGGCGGCATTAATATTTTTCGCCAGCAAAACGGGCGGGTGCTTGGCAATGGGATAAACACCTTGCCGCCCGATAATAGGGTAACCGGGCGGGTAAACGGTTTTTTTGAGGACCATTTGCACAATGTGTGGATAGCCACCGCTACCGGGCTGCTTTATTACGACAGGGCTAAAAGCACCTTCACCCGTTTTCAAACACAGCAAAAAGATGTAAGAAGCAATACCTATATCTCGCTGAATGAAGACCAGGAAGGAAACTTGCTTATTGGCGTTCAGGATGGTGGGCTTTACAAACTATCGCTTCATAAATTTGCCGGTAACGCCGCCGATTTTAAATTGATGCCTGTAGTGGGCGATGATGGTTATAACATAACGCAACGGTCGGTTCAGGCCATTTACCGCGACCGCCATCATAACATTTGGGTAGGCACCTACGGCGAAGGCGTATACATGGTGAGCAGTAACAGCGAGAAATTTACCCGTATACAAAAGGTGCATGAAGACCCTTCGGGCAAGAGTTTGGTAAGGTTTTACGGCATGTGCCGCGATAGCAAAGGTTTTTTGTGGTTTGGTACCGATGGCGATGGTATTTACAAGTCGCGCCCCGATGGCAGCGTAGTTAAACGTTATTATGCAGATGGCCGCCCGGGCAGCTTAACGGATAATGCTATTTTATCCGGCTACTGCGATAGGGAAGGCAATTTATGGTTTGGTACCTATGCAAAGGGGCTGTTCAGGTATAACGCCGGTAGCGATTCATTTACCAATTACGGCCACAAAGCAGGCGATGCCAAAAGCCTTGGTGCCAACGATGTTAGGGTGATATTTCAGGATAGCCATAAAAACCTGTGGGTAGGTACTAACGGCGGAGGTCTTAGCCTTTTTGACCCGGCCACGGGCGGCTTTACCAACTACACACCGGCCAATAGCTCTTTAAATTCTTTCGATGTGAGGGCGATAGCTGAAGATGCAAAAGGGAATTTGTTATTGGGCACTTATGGCGGCAGCGTGAACTACCTTGATGTTAAATCAAAAAAATTCAGCAGGTTTTTTACCGTTGCCGAAGAAAAACGTTTTATGCCAAGCCAGGTAATATTTGCGCTGCAATTATACCAAAACAAGCTATGGATAGGTACCGAGGGAGATGGCTTATGGGTGTACGATACTGATAAACATACCTTCGGGTATTTTAACGAGCAGAATAAACTGGCCAACAATACTGTTTATGCCATACAACAGGGGGCCAACCAATCTTTATGGGTGAGCACCAATAAAGGCATATCTAACATACAGCCCCAAAAGCAGACGGTAACTAACTTTGATGGCTCCGACGGATTGCAGGCAGGCCAGTTTAACGTTGGTTCGGCAATTTACGACAGGCAAAACAGCACTATGTATTTTGGCGGAACAGAAGGGCTTAATATTTTTAACCCCCAAGCCGTAAGCAAAAGTAATTTTAAGCCTAAAGTAGTAATAACAGGCTTCCAGGTTTTTGGTAACCGGCAAGAGAACCAGCAACAGCCGGGAAGCGGCAGCGAACTCTCAAAAGCCATTAATGAAACCCACGAACTGGTTTTGCAGCCCGACCAATCAGTTTTTTCTATCCAATATACTTCGCTGAATTATGCCTATCCTCAAAAGGGCGAGTTTGCCTACAAACTGGAGGGGCTCGATAAAACCTGGAACTTTGTGGGCGATCAGCGTTTGGCCGTATACCGTTACCTGCCGCCCGGTAACTACACTTTTAAAGTAAAGTGCGCCAACCAGGATGGGGTGTGGTTTAATGATCAGGCAACGCTGCAGGTAAAAATACTGCCGCCCTGGTACAAAACCTGGTGGGCTTATTTATGCTATGCATTGGCACTGGGGCTGCTTATTTATTATTACCTGTTGTACCGCTCAACACAGGCACACTTAAAGTACGAGGTTAAGCTTGCACAACTATCGGCAGAGAAGGATAAAGAATTGAATGAACGTAAACTGTCGTTTTTTACCAATATTTCGCACGAGTTCCGCACGCCGTTAACATTGATCATCAACCCGATAAAAGAGTTGCTTTATCACGAAAGGGAGGTAGATACCAGCAGCCTGAATATAGTTTACCGTAACGCAAAACGCTTGCTGAGCTTGGTAGACCAGCTGCTGCTGTTCCGCAAAGCCGATTCGGATGCAGGCAACTTAACCATTTGCAAGCTTAACATTGTGGAGCTTTGTAAAGAAGTTTTCCTGTGTTTCACTCATCAGGCCAAAGCCAAGGGGCTCAATTTCGAGTTTGTTTGCAGCGCTCAAAATATCGATCTGTTTGTTGATAGGGAGAAAATGGAGATAGTGCTGTTCAATCTCATATCTAACGCCATGAAATTTACACCAGCAGGCGGCTGTATAAAAGTGGAGCTTACCACGCATCAGCACGAGGTTACTATTGAGGTGGCAGATACCGGCTATGGCATTAAAAAAGAAGATGAAGAGAAACTTTATTCGCGGTTTTACCAGCAGGAGAGTGGCAAAGGCCCATCGGTAGGTGGCTTTGGCATAGGGCTGTTCCTGGTCAAAAAATTTGTCGAAAGCCATTCCGGTACTATTCGCCACCAGGATAATGAAGGCGGCGGCACCAGGTTTGTTGTTACACTACTTATGGGGAGCGGCCATTTGGCAAGCCATACCATTTACGAAGATAGCGCCGCACCCTCTGTTTTACTGCAGGAATTAGTAGCAACCGAGATGGTAGAAAATTCCATTGACGACGTTATAGCGCTTGCTGATGAACCCGATACCACTGCCGACCAAAAATCGATACTGATCATAGACGATAATGACGATATAAGGGAGTATTTGAAACTCCTTTTCAGAAACGACTATAAAGTTCATTCCGCTATTAACGGCAGATATGGTTTGGAGCTTGTTAAAGAGGTGCTGCCTGATATTGTTATAAGCGATGTAATGATGGACGAAATGAACGGGATAGAGCTATGTAACGCCATTAGGGAAGATATCAGTATCAGCCACATACCGGTTATATTGCTTACCTCCAGCGCCTCGCCCGAAATTAAACTAAGGGGTATAGAGGGCGGTGCCGACGATTACATTAGTAAGCCCTTTGATAAAGAGTTGTTAAAGGCCCGCGTAGCAGGTATACTCCGCAATAAAAATAACCTGCAGAAGTATTTTTATAACGAAATAACCCTAAACGCCACCAACCAGAAAATACCGGCAGAGTATAAAACCTTCCTTGATAATTGTATAAAGGTTGTAGAAAAACACCTGATGGATCCCGACTTTAATATCCAAACATTGGCGGGAGAATTGGGGATCTCGCATTCCTCCTTATACAAAAAAATAAAGTTCATTTCTGGTCAGTCTGCAAGCGGGTTCATCAGGTTTATCAGGCTGCGTAAGGCTGCCGAAATACTCATCAACAGCCGCCACAATATTTTCGAAACCTCGTATTTGGTAGGGATAAATGATATCAAATACTTCAGAGAGCAATTTAAAAAGGTGTTTGGCGTCAACCCATCGCAGTACATGAAAAAGTACCGCAAAAACCTTGCGGAAGATATGGTAACTAATGAGTTTATAGGCAGAACGGGTAATTAAGGCGGCCATTTTTAACACCGCTTGGCAAGTTGGTGTTACGATATTACCCCGTAAATTATCACGATTTGCCCCCGCAGGCCTAAGCATGCTAAGGGTATATTGCCCTACCAATTATAATGTAAACTATACGCCGCTGTAAAAGCCGGCTACCCCTTATTTATGAAACGGCAATACCCGGGGTATACGCCCCGCCCCATTAACCTTATTTGCGCAGGCCTGTGTTTTTGTGCGCTTTTCCTGTCGGCATGCAAAGGTGGCTCCTCCGGCAACAATGGCGACACGGCAACACTTTTTAATGAATTAGATACTGCCAAAACGCATATAGGTTTTATTAATGAACTTACCGAGGGCTTAAATACCAACGTGTTGGTGTACGAGTATTTTTACAATGGCGGCGGTGTTGCCATTGGCGATTTTAATAGCGACGGGCTGCAGGATATTTATTTCACCGGTAATATGGTGGATAATAAAATGTACCTCAACAAAGGCAATATGGCATTTGAGGATATTACGACAATAGCCGGTGTTGCGGGCCGCCCCGGGCCATGGAAAACCAGTACTACCGTGGCCGATATAAACGGCGACGGGCTACCCGACCTTTACCTTTGCTACTCCGGAAAGTTGCGCCCCGAAAAACGGGTGAACCAGCTGATGATAAACCAGGGCAATAACGCGCAAGGCATACCGCAGTTTAAAGACCAAACGAACGAATACGGGCTCAACTTCCCATCTTACAGCACCCAGGGTTATTTTTTTGATTACGATAACGATGGCGACCTTGACCTGCTATTGGTTAACCACAGCCCCGAACGCCTGAATAATATTGATGTATACGCCCTTAAAGATTTGGTGAAAACCAAGGATACGGAGCGGGGGGCAAGGCTATTAAAAAACAATAACGACAGGTTTGAAGATGTTACCGCCGCAACGGGTATAGAGAACGGAACCATATCCTACGGGCTGGCGGCGGGTATAGCAGATATTAACGGCGACGGCTGGCCCGATATTTATATGGATAATGATTACAGTGTACCCGATAAACTGTATATAAACAACCGCGACGGAACCTTTACCAATAAATTAACGCAAACACTGGGGCACACCTCGTTCTATTCGATGGGGAACGAGGTTAGCGATATTAATAACGACGGGCACCCGGATATTTACACGCTCGACATGCTGCCCGAAGATAATTACCGCCAAAAGTTATTAATGGGTACCGATAATTACGAGTACTTTAACATGAACGTAAAGGCGGGTTTTTACTACCAGTACATGCGTAACATGCTGCATGTAAACAACGGTAACGGCACTTTTAGTGAGGTAGGGCAGTTGGCGGGAGTATCTAATACCGATTGGAGTTGGGCACCGCTATTTGCCGATTATGATAACGACGGCTGGAAGGACCTTTTTGTATCTAACGGTTTTCTGCGCGATTATACTAATATGGATTTCCTGAAGTATATGGGCGATAACTTGAAAGACCGCAGCGTAATGCGCCAGGACTTGCTTAACCTGGTAAAAGAGATGCCCGCTTCGGATGTTAAAAACTACCTGTTTCAAAACACGGGCGGGTTTACCTATCAAGATGTATCTGCCAAATGGGGCATTACCCGGCCATCTAACAGCAATGGCAGCGCCTACGCCGATTTGGATAACGATGGCGATTTGGACCTGGTGATCAACAACGTTAACCAACCTGCATCCATATTTCAAAACAACGCCAACGCAACAACCGGCAACAATTACCTGGATGTTAAACTAAAAGGCAACAATAAAAATACCGACGGAATAGGGGCAAAGGTTACAGTTTATGCGCAGGGTAAACAGCAAACCATTCAGCAAATGCCGGCGCGTGGGTACCAATCAACAGTTACCACAATTATCCATTTTGGCTTGGGCAAAACTAAAGCGGTGGATACCTTAAAAATACAATGGCCAACCGGAAGGACACAAATTATTGAGCGGCCTGTACTTAACCATACGCTTAATGTTTCGGAGAAAGATGCAACGGTAACAACTGCTAATGTACCTTCATCACGCCCTGCTTTTTCTGAGATTGCCAGCCCGGTTAACTTTACTTCGTCAATTACCGAAATTAATGATTTTAAGAGGCAGCCCCTCTTAACCAATGCGCTATCATTTTCGGGGCCACGTACGGCAAAGGCTGATGTGAATGGCGATGGGCTCGAAGATATTTTGATAGGCGGAGGCAGCGGCCAGCCATCCGCACTTTTTATACAGAATGCAGCCGGTGGTTTTGTAAAGAAAAGCCTTTCGGTTTTTGATGGCGACAAGCTGAAAAGCGAAGTTATCCCCTTGTTTTTTGATGCGAATAATGATGGGCACCCCGACCTGCTTTGTGCATCGGGCGGTTACCACGATTTGCAACCCGGCGATGAGGTCCTCGGTGATGACTTATATTTAAACGATGGCAAAGGCAATTTTATAAAAGCCTTAAATACCTTGCCCGCGCTTCATACCAGTAAAAGCTGTGCAAAGGCGGCGGACATAAACGGCGATGGCTTTGCCGATATTTTCCTGGGTGGGAGGGTTGTTCCCGGCCGTTACCCCGAGGCACCGCAAAGTTATTTACTGCTTAACGATGGTAAGGGCCATTTTAAGGATGTTACCGTGCAATACCTTCCACAATTGGCAAAGTTGGGCATGATTACCGATGCCGCCTGGGCAGATATGAACGGCGATAAGCGGCCCGATCTGATCGTAGTAGGCGAGTGGCTACCCGTGACAATTTATATCAATAAAGGCAATAGCTTTGAAGACCAAACCGCTAAGTACGTCTCCAAAAAACATTCGGGATGGTGGAATTGCATAAGCGTAGCAGACCTGAATAACGATGGGCATCCCGACCTGGTATTGGGCAATCAGGGTACCAACACGCAATGCAAAGCTAGTGATGCCGAGCCTGCTGAATTGTATTTTAAAGATTTTGATAAGAATGGCGCTATTGACCCCATCTTGTGCTTTTACATTAACCATAAAAGCTACCCCTTTGTAACCCGGGATGAGTTACTGGAGCAGATGAGCATGATGCGGGGCCGCTTTACCGATTATAAATCGTATGCCGATGCCGCCCTTAATGATATATTTTCTGCTGAAGAATTACAGGGCGCAGGCCGCCTTACCGCTAACACGCTGGCCACAACACTTTTCTTAAGCGATGTCAAGGGCGAATTGCATGAGGCGAAATTACCTGCAGAGGCTCAGTTTTCGCCGGTATTTACTATAACACAATTAGATTACGATAGTGATGGCATTACCGACCTGTTGTTGTGCGGAAATACTAATAACGCCAGGTTACGTTTCGGCAAGGCTGATGCCAATTTTGGGCTGCTGTTAAAGGGCGGTAAAAATGGAAGCTTTACAACCATAAGCCAAAAAGCGTCGGGCTTTAACCTGTGGGGAGATGTGCGGAGTGTTACCACCGTTGGCAATAAAATTCTGTTCGGTATTAATCAACAGCCTATGCGTGCTTATCAACTAAACCGGCGATGAAAAATTTATACAATTTTCTTGCTTTTATTTTTGTTGCCGTTGCTATAACGGCTTGTAGGTCGGCAAGGGTTGCGCCGCAATTAACATCGGTTGATGTTACAAAAGTTATCAACCAGATGGCGGATAGAATGGTGCATGATGTAACCAACCCGCCGCTGGCTGCTCGTTTTTTTTCGTATACCTGCATTTCGGGTTATGAGGTTTTGTGCGCCAATAATCCCAAATTGCGCAAGCTCGATGGGGTGTTGAATAACTATCCCGTTATTAAAAAGCCTGCAACCAAAGGTTTCGATACCCGGCTGAGTGCCATATTTGCCATGATAGCTACTGCATCAAAATTACAGCCATCGGGGGCAGCCTTACAGGAGTTTCGGCAAAAGTTGATAGATTCTTGCCTAAACGAGGGCTTTTCTCAAAGTTGCATTGATAGTTCCGCTAAATTCGCGCAGCAAATAAGCGCGCAGATAATTGCCTATGCTAAAAGCGATGGTTACAACAAAATAAGTAATTACAAACGCTATACATTAAAGGGTACTCCCGGTTCCTGGGATCCTACGCCGCCGGCATATATTGCCGCTGTAGAACCTTATTTTAACACAGTAAGGCCGCTTACGCTAACATCTGCTGCGCAATTTGTCCCTGCTCCGCCGGCTCGGTTTTCTACCGATACATCTTCAGAATTTCATAAGTATCTGCTGCAGTGCCACAGTTTTGATGCCGATTCGTTATCCGAAGAGCAGAGAACTGTAGCCGCTTTTTGGGATTGCAACCCCTTTGCCGTGCAGGATAACGGGCACATGCAAATAGGGCTTAAAAAGATATCGCCCGGTGCCCATTGGATGGGTATAACCGGTATCGCCTGCAAAAAAGCCGGGGTCGACTTTGAAAAGTCGGTGCAGGTACATACCATGGTGGCCATTGGGCTAATGGATAGCTTTATAAGCTGCTGGAACGAAAAGTATAAAACCAACCGCATCCGCCCGGAAACGGCCATTCATAAATATATGGATCCGAGGTGGCACTCCTTTTTGCAAACACCGCCATTTCCCGAGTACCTCAGCGGGCATTCGTTTATCTCGGCAACGGCTGCCGCTATACTTACTTCTTTTTTTGGCGATAAGTTTAGCTATACCGATGACGTGGAAGTGTCGTTCGGCATTAAGCCCCGCAATTTTAGCTCATTCAACAGTGCGGCTACCGAAGCCGGGTATTCCAGGTTACTGGGGGGCATCCACTTTCAGGATGGTATTACCAATGGTAAAAAACAAGGCGAGTTGGTTGGTGCGTGGGTACTCGGCAAGTTTAACGGCAAAAAGTAAACCCAAAATCAAGCTAAGTTTCTGCCCGGTGTTTTTAGAGATCACTCGTCAATAATACCTCGTGTTACTATCGTTTTCAAAAGCCGCGGACATAGTAAAACAAAAACTTTGTTTATGTGGGCATTTACCGGCTTTTTTTAATGATTTACCTATAAAAATACGTTTTTACCCCTTTTAATTTGAGAATTAACCACCCTTGTTATTACATCTTTCACTCGACCTTAGCAACATAAACCAATTGTACGCGCCTTACTGTTTTTGCTTAATGTAAAAGATCTGCAGGTTTTTTACCCGGCTTATCACCAGCGGCACGTACGCAACTTAACCAACTATTATTTAACCTTAATTAAAAAAACATGAGAAAAGATCTACTGAAGAGATTTTCACCACATGGACGCGCAGGGGCAGCTTTTGGCTTATTGCTCATCTCTGCCATACCATTTGCCTCTCCGGCTATGGCAAACGGTGCCGCCCATGGCCTTTCCATTAAGTTTGCCAAAAGTGCAGACCAATCGGTAACGGGTATTGTGACAGACGAGAAAGGCCTGCCGCTACCCGGAGTAACCGTTGCTATTAAAGGTACTTCGCAAGGCGTTGTTACTGATGTGAACGGTAAGTTCACCCTTGTTGTAAAAGACCCTAACGGCTCGCTGGTATTTTCGTTCATCGGTTACATTACGCGGGAGGTTGCCATAAACGGGCGCTCTACCGTTAATGTGCAACTGAGCGAGGATTCTAAATCGCTAAGCGAAGTAGTTGTGGTAGGTTACGGAACGCAAAAGAAGGCCACTGTAACGGGCTCTATTTCGCAGGTAAAAGGTGCCGATCTGGTAAAAAGCCCGCAGCCCAACCTTTCTAACTCATTTGCCGGCCGTTTCTCGGGTGTAATTGTAAATAACCGCAGTGGCGAACCGGGCTACGATGGTTCGGGTATTACCATAAGGGGTTTGGCCACAACAGGCAGCAACAATGTACTGGTAGTGGTAGATGGTGTTCCGGGCCAGATAGGTGGCTTGGAAAGGCTCGATCCTAACGATATCGAAAGTGTATCGGTACTGAAGGATGCATCTGCGGCCATTTACGGTAACCGCGCTGCAAACGGTGTTATATTGGTTACCACCAAACGCGGTAAAACAGGCAAGCCAACCATCAATTATTCATTTAACCAGGGTTTCAGTTCGCCAACCCGTTTGCCAAAAATGGCCGACGCGGCAACTTACGCGCAGCTGATGAACGAGGTTGCCCTTGATGCCAACAGCGCCGGCGGCCCTAACCAGGCTTATACCGCCGAGCAGATAGAGAAATTCAGGAACGGTTCTGACCCGATCAATTACCCTAATACCGATTGGTTGAAGACAACTTTAAAATCGCAGGCGCTGCAAAACCAGCAAAGCCTATCGGTAAGTGGCGGTAACGATGATGTTAAGTATTTTGTGTCCTTAGGTAGCATTTACCAGGATGGTATTTATAAAGACGGGGCAACCAAGTACAAGCAATACAACTTCCGCTCAAACATTGATGCTAATGTTACCAGCAAATTAAAAGTAGGCTTATCACTTTCGGGCCGCGACGAAAGGCGCCAGTTCCCGATGGTTGGGGCCGATGGTATCTTCAGGTCGATATACCGTTCAAAACCTATCGTAGCTGCCTTTTATCCGAATGGCTTGCCAACAAGGGGTATCGAAGATAACAACCCTGCCGTACAGGTAACTGATATCGGCGGCACCGCAAATAATCCGCTTCAAACGCTGAATGCTATTTTACGCGGTAGCTACCAGCTTCCTTTAAAAGGGCTTTCGCTTGATGGTTTCTTCTCGGTAGATAGGTCTTACAACTTTGCCAAAAACTTCAATAAGCCGTATAACCTTTATACCTACAACCAGGGGAGCGATACTTATACCGCTACTGTTGTTGGGGGTAACAATCAAAAAGCAACCCTATTTCAATCGCAAAGAAACGAGTCGCTCATAACCTCTAACATTAAACTAAACTATGCCCGCCGTTTTGGTGCGCATGATATAAATGCATTTGTAGGCTACGAGCAAAGTAAAAACCACCTCGATTATTTTGACGCTACCCGTTTTAACTACCTATCGTCGCAATTGCCGGAGCTTTCGCAGGGCGGCAGCGCAGCTACTGATTACCTTAACTCGGGCTACAGCTCAAACTACACCCGCCGAAGCATCATCAGCAGGCTTGCTTACAGCTACGACGAGAAATACTTGTTCGAGGGCCAGTTCAGGGCAGATGGTAGCTCTATTTTCCCTGCAGGCAAACAATGGGGTTACTTCCCATCGGCTTCGGTAGGTTACCGTATCTCAAAAGAAGACTGGTTTAAAGACAACGTGAGGTTTTTTGATGACCTGAAGATAAGGGCATCATACGGTTCGTTGGGTAACGATGCCGTGAACGGTTTCCAGTATTTTAACAACTACGTAATTGTAGGCAACGGCTTTGTGGCTTATGATACTAACGCAGGCGCACCGGTTATTCAGCCGAACATTAACCTGGTAAAATTGGCTAACCCTAATATTACCTGGGAGGTTGCCCGGAAATTGGATATCGGTATCAACGCAACTTTCCTGAAGAATTTCACCTTCGAGGGTATATACTTCCAACAAAAGCGCTCGGGTATATTGGCCACACGTAACGCATCATTGCCGGCAACATCGGGTATAGTAAACCCTTACAACGCCGATCCGCTGGTGCCATCTGAAAACATTGGTAAAGTAAACAGCACCGGTTTTGAGGCTACGCTGGGTTACAACAAAAGCGGTAACGACTTTAGCTGGGGTGTATCGGGCAACATGACCTACGCAAAAAGCAAGATCATATTTATTGACGAAGCCAAAGGTACGCTTGATTACCAAAGCCAAACCGGGCATCCGCTAAATACCTATTTGCTGTATAACAGCATCGGTATTTTCCGCACCCAGGCAGATTTAGATAGTTATCCGCACGTAACCGGCGCTAAAGTGGGCGACCTGAAGTATGAAGACTATAACGGTGATGGCAAAATTACTGCCGACGACCGTGTACGTACCAAATATGGTAACATCCCATTAATAACCTTCGGCTTCAACGTAAATGCAGCCTACAAAAACTTCGACCTTTCGATGTTGTTCTCGGGCCAATCGCAGGTTAGCCAATATGTGCTGCCCGAAACCGGTACCATTGGTAACTTTTACAGCAGTTGGGCCGATAACCGCTTTAGTGCCAGCAACCCTAACGGAACTTATCCGCGCGTAACAGAGCGTGCATCAAGCGCCATTAGCGGCGGGCAGTATGCCAACACCTTCTGGCTTAACAACGCGGCCTTCCTGAGGCTGAAAAACGTGCAGTTGGGCTACAATTTTGGTTCATCTGTGCTGTCGAAACTCCGTATATCGGGCCTGCGTGTGTATGCAAGCGCATTCAACCTTTTCACGGTTACAAAAATTAAAGACTACGACCCTGAGGGTGTGAATGGCAGCGGCCAGTTTTACCCGCAACAGCGTATTATCAACTTAGGTGCAAACGTGAAATTTTAATATAAAGGATCATGAAAAGAAATTATAAAAATACATTTTACTTTTTTGCACTAACGGCGCTTGTTGCAAGCGGGTGTAAAAAAGATTTTCTATCGGTACAGCCAACCGATAGGATAGCAACATCGGCTATAGAAGCAGATACCGCCGTGTTTGAGGCTTATGTAACCAACAGGTACTTGGGTACCCAATTACAAAATAAAGAAGGCGATGGTACCGTACCGGGTTTTGGCCGCGGCTTTGAGTACAGCATGTGGAGCTCGCTTACCGATGAATCTATCTACAATAACGATGATGATACCTGGTTGATCCAACGCGGGCAACTGGCCCCCGAGAATTTGGGTGGTGCCGGTGTATTGTGGGCACGCAGCTATCGCGGCATCCGCGAGTGTAACTATGCACTCAGCATTTTGCCTAAGATTACCATGAGCGCAGGCCACAAAGCACGTATAGAAGGCGAATTGAAGTTTATCAGGGCTTTCAGGTACCAGGATATCATTCGTAACTATGGCGGCGCGGTTTTGATTGGCGATAAAGTATACGAACTAACCGACAATTTGCAGGATCCTGCGTTGTTTAAACGCGCGAGTATTAAAGAAAGCCTTGATTATACCTTGGCCCAGCTCGACGATGCAGCTGCTAAACTACCTGTGAGTAACGATGGCAGCTGGATGCTTGGCCGCGCTACAAAAGGTGCTGCTTTGGCCCTCAAATCGCGCCTGGCATTGTATGCAGCAAGTCCTTTGTATGAAGGTGCCGGTACCTGGGCCGATGCGGAAAAAGCTGCGCAAGCTGTAATAAGCCTTAATAAATATGGCATATACACAGGCGGCTATAATAACATGTTTTTGGTGAACGAAACCAACGAGATGATATTTGAGCGCCTTTACACTAAAAACGATAATCATACCCACTTGGAGATAGCCAACGGGCCAAATGGCTATGGTGGCTGGGCAGGCAATACGCCGTTGCAGAACCTGGTAGACGATTATGAGATGGATAACGGTAAAGCTATTACCGACCCAACATCGGGCTACGACCCTACACACCCTTATGACCACCGCGACCCGCGCTTTAATGCAACCGTGCTACACAATGGTTCGGCATACAGGGAACGTACTATCGAGGCCTTTATACCGGGCGGTAAGGATAGTAAAGATGGCGACAGCAACTGGAATACTACTAAAACAGGTTACTACCTGCGTAAGTACATGAACGATGCCTACCCGTTGCAAAACCCATGGGGCAACGCAGGTTTCCAGCCTTGGATCTACTTCCGCTATGCCGAGATATTGTTGAACTTTGCTGAGGCCTCTAACGAAGCTAATGGCCCGGATGTTATCCCGGCAGGGGCAACCCTAAGCGCGCGTACTGCTATTAACCTGATCCGTTCTCGCCCGGGTATTAATATGCCGGCTTTGGCTGCAGGTTTAACGCAATCGCAAATGCGCGATGCTGTACGTTACGAGCGCCGCGTGGAGCTGGCCTTTGAAGAGCACCGCTTTTACGATGTGCGCCGTTGGAAAATTGCCGACGTGACCGAAAATAAACCGGCTGGCGGTGTTATTATCACCAAAGCATCAGACGGTAGCTTTGTGTACACGCCAAAAGTGGCACTGGATGGGCGCAGTTTCCAAACTAAACATTACTGGTTGCCTATACCACGCACCGAGATACAAGCTTCGGGCGGGCAATTACAGCAAAACGCGGGTTACTAACCCATATATCATCATATAGGGGGGAGGGCTTTCTCTTCCCCCTTTTTCAAACTTTTTATCTAACTCCTTATGAAAACACGGCAGGTATGGTGTTTGGTTTTGTGTTGCCTTATGGCGGCGTGTAAAAAGGATAAAGTTGCGACTTCGGCAACTACAGAGACAGTACCGGCTGTAGACGAACCGGTAACCACAACTGCTATTGTTAAGGCAGATGCTACCGCTGCCAGCGCATTAAAAGGCATAAACTGGGCAGCAGATGGCGATAATTTTGCCGACGGTATATTAGTGCTTAGCGGCTTATCATCTGCTGATACCTATGCCACCGTATCTTCAAAAGCAAGCTACGTATTAACGGGCGTGCAAAACAATACCGGCGCTAATACTGTAAGGCTGCCGGTAAATTACCCAACGGTGTCTCAAACCTGGTGGAATTCATACACCGGGCTTATTGATAAGGCACTTGCAAAAAATATGAATGTGATACTGGCCTGTTGGGAGAGCAAATCTGCCGCAGATGGCCGTATTGATGATATGGCTCAATTTTGGGCCATGTGGCAAACTGTTGTTGCTAAATACGGTAGCAATGCCCGTGTGTATTTCGAAATTTTTAACGAGCCGCATGGTTACTCACTTACCGAATGGACAACCATTTGTGCTCAATGGCTGAGTAATTACCCTACAGTGCCGCAAGCAAGGATACTGATAGGCGGCACCTCTTATTCGCAAGACCTTAACGGTGTAGGCGCTGATAGCCGTTTTTCGGGCTGTTTGTTGTCTATCCACGATTATACTTTTTTTAGCAACGGTACCAATACAACGGCTGCCCAATGGGAGAGCCGGTTTAAAGCTAATATTGGCAATTATGCCAACCGCGCTGTACTTACCGAGTTTGGCGTACCCATGACGGGCGGAAAAAATTACACCGGGGCCATAGGCGGCGACCAGGAGATAGCTTACCTGCAGGGTCTAACCAACCAGGTGCGGGCCTTCGGCATGGGCAGTGTGTACTGGCCCGGTATACGGACCGGCGATAGTTATGCTATGCAGCAAATAAACGGCAGCGGCACAAGCCTTACCATATCAAACACCAATGCAACCGGTTTAAGCCGCCTTACTTATGCCTGGGGCGTAGGTGCCGGCGGTACCGATGTGTTTTACACGGGTGCCTTTTACCGCTTTTTAAACCAAAACAGTGGCCAGGCGCTGGATGTTAACGCAGCCTCTACAGCTGATGGTGCAAACCTTATTCAATGGCCGCAAAATGGTGGCAATAACCAGCAATGGGTTATAGCAGATAACGATGCCGGCTTTTATAAAATTACCAACCGTAACAGCAGCAAGGCGCTTGATGTAGATATGAGTTCTGCAACGGCCGGCGCAGGCATTATACAACAGGCCTGGAACGGGGGCAATAGCCAGCAATGGCAACTAATGGCTGTTAGCCCCGGCGTATATAAGGCCATAAACCGTAACAGCGGTTTTGCGCTTGATGTGAATGGTGCCTCTGTGGCCAATGGCGCAGGCATTATCCAGTGGAATACCAATACCGGTACAAACCAGCAATGGCAAATTATACAACAATAAATTTCATATAAGCAAGTATAGCCAGTTGGCATATATGCTCTATTTTTTAACCATGACAAGCACTTCTAAATTAAAATTTGCCCTGTTAGGCATCGCTTTTATGGCATTAGGCGGGCAGGTTGCCAATGGGCAGTCCGGGGAAGCGACTGTTAGTATCGATATATCAAAAACTTATCAAACCATCAGCAACTTTGCTGCTTCGGATGCATGGGCCTGCCAGTTTGTAGGCAACTGGCCCGATAGCAAACGCGATAAAATTGCCGACCTGCTATTTAGCATGGATAGCAACCCCGATGGCTCGCCCAAGGGGATAGGCTTATCGCTGTGGCGCTTTAATATTGGCGGAGGCAGCACACAACAAGGTGATGCAAGCGGCATAAAAGATGAATGGCGCCGTGCCGAATCGTTCCTTAACGAGGATGGAAGTTACAACTGGCAAAATCAGGCCGGGCAGGTTTGGTTTTTAAAAGCTGCTAAGCAACGCGGCGTTAACCAATTTTTAGGTTTCACTAACACGCCGCCGGTACAGTTCACAACCAACGGCAAAGCGTTTGCCAACGGCGGCAAGGTTAATATCGCCCCTGATAAATACGATGCCTTTGCGGCATTTTTGGCTAATACCGTAAAGGGTATCAAAAAGGTTAGTAATGTAAACCTCAATTATATAAGCCCGGTAAACGAACCCCAATGGGATTGGAGCGATGGTGGCCAGGAAGGCTGCCCCTACACCAATACCGAAATAGCCGGGCTTGCAAGGGCAATAGACAAGAAATTTAGCGAAGCTAACATCGGCTCAAAAGTATTACTGGCCGAGGCAGGGAGCATAAACTATTTATTTACCGCAGGCGACAAACCCGGTAAGGGCAGCCAGGTAGCCGATTTTTTTAGGAGCGGATCGCCGAACTATATTGGTGCGCTGCCCAACGTTAGCCCTGTAATAGCGGCCCACAGCTATTTCAGCACATCGCCCATGGCATCATCTGTAGAAGCAAGGAGGAAACTGGCCGATACCATTGCAACAATAAAAGGCCTCAGTTTCTGGCAATCGGAATATTGTATACTCGGAGATAATGCCGGTGAGATAGATGGTAATAAACGCGATCTGGGTATCAATTCTGCATTATATCTGGCATCGGTAATTCATACCGACCTGGCTGTTGCCAATGCTTCGGCATGGCAATGGTGGACGGCGTTATCCGCGTATGATTATAAAGACGGGCTTATCTACGTAGATAAAAATAAAACCGACGGAACCTTTTATACCAGCAAAATGCTGTGGGCCTTCGGCAACTATAGCCGCTTTGTAAGGCCCGGAGCCGTTCGCGTAAATGCCGAAGTATCGGCAGAGGCAGGTAAAGGGCTAATGGTATCGGCCTTTAAAAAAGACAAGGCCTTAACGGTTGTTATAATAAACCCAACTGCCAATGCAATAGCAGTAAACTTAAATTCCGGCACGGCTAAGGTGCAATTCGGGGCATCGTACCTCACATCGCAAACTGCCGAACTAAAGCCCGGCAAAATAACTGGGAATAACAGCGTGATACCCCCGCGCTCGGTGTTGACCATTACAGGCATTATTAAATAAAGCATATAAACTCGTATGGATATAAATAAAACGATCTTCAGGTTTGCAGCGCTGCTGGTTTTGATAATGCCATTAAGCGTTTTAAAGGCTCAGGATAAATGGGCCCCCGCATCATTTAATGCTTCCTGGAGTTTTCACAAGGGCGACATACCCGGCGGCATTGATGGTATTGATGCGGGGAAGGCCTGGAAAACTGTTGATCTGCCGCACGATTGGAGCATCGAGGGCCCCTTTAGCGACGAATGGGCCAGCGCCACAGGCTACCTACCCGGCGGCATAGGCTGGTATAAAAAGAGTTTTGCCGGCGATGCAAAATGGCGCGGAAAACAGGTGTTCATTTATTTCGACGGTGTTTACAAGAACAGTGAAGTATGGCTTAACGGTCACTTGCTGGGCAAACGGCCGAATG
Organism: Mucilaginibacter pedocola; assembly: GCF_002013915.1. Taxonomy (GTDB): domain Bacteria; phylum Bacteroidota; class Bacteroidia; order Sphingobacteriales; family Sphingobacteriaceae; genus Mucilaginibacter; species Mucilaginibacter pedocola. The sequence continues at coordinate 467,057 of NZ_MBTF01000012.1, read as the reverse complement.
GCTTTATCTCGTTTCAATACAACCTCAGCCCATACCTAAAGCTAAATGGCACAAATACCATCGCAGTAAAAGCCGACCATAGCGACTTTGCAGATTCGCGCTGGTATACAGGTTCGGGTATCTACCGTAATGTTTACCTTGTCGTGAAAGATGCGGTGCATGTAAACACCTGGGGAGTGGCTTTTTCTACCCCGCAGGTTTCGGCAACCCGGGCCGCTGTTAAAGTTAAAATATCCGTTAACAACAGCAGCAAAACAGTGGCACCTATTTTAGTAAAGGCCAGTTTGCTTGATAATGCCGGCCGGGTAGCCTCATCATCACAAAAAACAATGCAGCTTAAACCCGGCAACGGCGATGTGGAATTTGATCAGGCGGTGTCATCACCCCGGCTATGGTCTGCCGAAAAGCCCGACATGTATAAGCTTATTGTTGCAATAATGCGCAATGGGCAAAAGATTGACGAGGTGGTGCAAAATGTGGGTATCCGCAGCATCAGGTTTGATAAGAATGATGGCTTCTTTTTAAATGATAAAAGTACCAAACTTAAAGGCGTTTGCGTACACGACGATGCCGGAGCGCTGGGTGTTGCCGTGCCGCCCGAAGTTTGGGTGCGCCGGTTGACCATATTAAAAGAAGCAGGGGTAAACTCGTTAAGGCTTAGCCATAACCCGCATGCCGACTACCTGTACGATCTGTGCGATAAAATGGGCTTCTTGGTAATGGATGAGGCTTTTGACGAGTGGGAGATAGGCAAAAACAAGTGGGTGGCCGGCTGGAATGTGGGCACTCCCTCCAAAAACGGTTACCACGAATATTTTAAAGAATGGGCCGATAGGGATGTTGCCGATATGGTATTGCGCGTGCGTAACCACCCATCCATCATCATGTGGAGCATTGGTAACGAAATAGATTACCCTAACGACCCATACACCCACGAGGTACTCAACACCGGTCGTAACCAGCAGATATACGGCAAAGGCTACCTGCCCGATCACCCGGCGGCAAGCGGGCTTACGCCTATAGCTAAACAATTGGTGGCTGCTGTAAAGGCGGTTGATACCACACGGCCGGTAACTGCTGCGCTTGCCGGAGTGGTAATGTCTAACGAGGTGGGCTATCCCGAGGTATTGGATGTAGTAGGGTATAATTACCAGGAGTACCGTTATGCCGACGACCATAAAAAGTACCCCAACCGCATTATTTATGGCAGCGAAAATGGCATGGCGCACCAAGCCTGGAATGCTGTTGACAGTAACGAGTATATATCGGCCCAATACCTGTGGACGGGTATAGATTACCTTGGCGAGGCCGGCAAATGGCCGCAACGCAGCAATGGCGCAGGGCTTATTGATCTGGCTGGCTTTAAAAAGCCCGAATACTTTTACAGGCAAAGTTTATGGGCCGATAAGCCGATGGTTTACATAGGCGCACGGGAGATAAACAGTGCCGAAGATAAAGGCATTTGGAGCCATAGAAATGCTTTACCGACATGGAACTGGAAGCCCGGCAGTAAGATAAAAATAGATTGCTACACCAATTGTCCGGAAGCTGAACTTTTCCTGAATGGGCGTTCGCTTGGCAAACAATCACGTAACGCCACGCCGGGCCGCATACCTTCATGGCTGGTTGATTTTGAACCCGGCGAACTGGTAGTAAAAGCTTACAACAACGGTGCTGAGGTTTGCAGCAATAGTATTAAAACATCGGCAAATGCTTATCAGCTTATAGCATCAGCAGATAAAAAACTATTTACCGCAAAAGCAAAAGGCTTAAGCCAGGTGGAGATATCGGTGCTGGATGAAAACAACATCCCGGTTTTCAATGCAGATAACGAAATAGCGGTATCAGTAAAAGGCCCTGCTAAACTTATCGGTTTGGAAAGCGGAAGCACAAGCAGCCACGAAGATTACCAGGGAAGCCAACGCAAAGCCCTTAACGGCCGCTTATTAGCCTTTATTCAAACTAATGGTAATCCTGGTATCATAACGGTAACGGTAAGTTCGCCCGGTTTAAAAGCAACAGTACTAACCCTAAATGTAAAATAGATCATTTTTCGCTTATATATGAATTTTATTAAACTAACACTGCTTTCGGTTACGCTATTCATTGTCGGTACAGTGCAGGCGCAACAGGCAAAGCACAGTTTTTCGCTCAGCGATACCTCGTTCGTGCTCGACGGCAAACCACTACAGATCATCTCCGGCGAAATACACTACACCCGCGTACCGCGCGAGGCCTGGCGGCAACGCATGAAAATGGCAAAGGCCATGGGCTTAAATACTATTGGTACCTATGTGTTTTGGAACGTGCACGAGCCGCAAAAAGGCCAGTACGATTTTACAGGGAACAATGATATTGCGGCTTTTGTAAAAACCGCACAGGAAGAGGGGCTTTGGGTAATACTGCGCCCCAGCCCTTACGTATGCGCCGAATGGGAATTTGGCGGTTACCCTTATTGGCTGGAGAATGAAGATGGGCTGGTGGTGCGTAGCACCGAGCCTAAATACCTGGCCGCCTACAAAAAGTACCTTACGCAGGTAGGTAAGCAACTATCGCCACTACTGGTAAACCATGGCGGTAATATTTTAATGGTGCAGATAGAGAACGAATACGGCTCTTATGGTAGCGACAAAGCCTACCTGGAACTAAACCGTAAAATGTTTGTAGATGCCGGTTTCGACGGGCTGCTTTACACCTGCGACCCTGAAGCCGCTATAAAAAACGGCCATTTGCCAGGCTTGCTACCTGCCATAAACGGTGTAGACGATGTGGCAAAAGTTAAAAAGCTTATTGGCGATAACCACGCGGGCAAAGGCCCTTATTTTATAGCAGAATGGTACCCCGCATGGTTCGATTGGTGGGGAACAAAACACCATACCGTACCTGCCGAAAAATACCTTGGTCCGCTGGATGCTGTGTTGGGCGCAGGCATATCTATCAATATGTACATGTTCCATGGTGGTAGCACGCGCGGTTTTATGAATGGTGCCAATTATAACGACAAGGACCCTTACGAACCGCAAATAAGCAGTTACGATTATGATGCACCGCTTGACGAGGCCGGCAACGCTACCGATAAATTCATGAAGTTTAGGGCTGTGATAGCCAAACATCTGCCCGCAGGCCAAACCCTGCCCGATGTGCCTGCTGCAAAACCATCAATGGCCATACCCGCAATTAAGCTAACACATACCGCAAGCGTTTTTGATATTCTGCCTGCTCCAAAATTGAACCCGAAGCCGCTTACTTTTGAGGATCTGAATCAGGATTATGGCTTTGTGTTGTACCGCACAACGCTTGATGGAGGTAAATTAGGTTTGCTCAAAATTAACGGCCTGCGCGATTACGGGCTGGTGTACGTTAACGGCAAGCGCGTGGCCATACTGGATAGGCGTTTGAAACAGGATAGCGTTAACATTAGCCTGCCAAAAGGTAAGGTAGTGCTTGACGTACTGGTAGAAAACCTTGGCCGCATCAACTTTGGCCCGTACCTGCTTAAAAACAAAAAAGGTATTACCGATAAGGTAGTATTTGCCGGCAAAGAGGTAAACAATTGGAAAATGTACGGGCTGCCCTTCAATAATATATCTAAAATTGGTTTAAAAGCGGGTAAGCCGGCCGTAAACCAGCCCGTAATAAAAAGCGGCACGTTCACCTTAGCCAAAGCAGCCGACTCTTATTTCGATATGAGCAATTGGGGTAAGGGCATTGTTTGGGTAAATGGGCATAATTTGGGCCGTTACTGGTATATTGGCCCGCAGCAAACACTTTACGTACCGGCCGAATGGTTAAAGGCCGGCCGTAACGAAGTGAAAGTGCTGGAACTGATAAAGCCGGGGCAAACTGAACTCAAAGGAATAGATCACCCGGTTTTGGACGCCTTAACTGATCAAAAAAATTAAATAATAGCCCGAATATGAATTTTAAAATGCAAAAGATTGCCTCTATCACGTTTCTTTTTCTATGTATCGTTTCATTCAGGATATCGGCACAGCCGGGTTCAGAAAAGAATTTGGACGGCTATCTTTTTGCTTATTTTGAAGGCTCGGGCGATGGTAATAAACAGGAGCAGTTACGTTTTGCAACCAGCCAAAACGGTATTAACTGGTACGCGCTGAACGATAACCAACCCATTATTCCGTCGAAAGATATCAGCCATACCGGCGGTATCCGCGACCCTCATATTTTGCGCGGTGCGGATGGTAATACTTTTTATATTACCGCAACCGATATGTTCACCGTTAAAGACGGCTGGGGAAGCAATCCGGGCTTTGTGATGATGAAGTCGGGCGATCTGATCAACTGGCAGCATAGCTATATTGATATAGCCAAAGCATATCCCAAAAAGTTCGGTAACGTGAAGTGGGTGTGGGCACCGCAAACTATTTACGACCCTAAGGCAAAAAAATACCTGGTGTACTTTACTATAGCTCTTAAAGGCAGCGATAAACTCGATCTTTACGCGGCCTATGCCACCAAAAATTTCGACGGGTTAGAAAGCGAGCCGCAATTATTATTCAGGGCAAAGTATGGATCGATAGACGCCGACATTGTATACAAGGACGGAATATACCATCTTTTTTATAAGGGCAATACCAAAGATGCTGATGGAAAGGAGTTTAAAAACGGTATTCAGCAGGCAACCAGCAAATCGCTAAAGGGACCTTGGAAAGAAGATTTCAAATACCTTGATGCTTACTCGGACAAAAAAGTACCGGTAGAAGGCTCCAGCGTGTTCAAACTGAATAATGTAAACGAGTACATATTGATGTACGACCTGTATGCCGACCGCCGCTATGAGTTTCAACGCAGTACCGATCTGTTCCAATTTACAGATAAGCCCGAAACGTTCACCAAGAATTTTAACCCGCGGCATGGCAGTGTTATCGGTATCACCAAAGAGGAGGCGAGGCGTTTGCAGAATAAGTGGGGAGGCGTACCCGCATCAATGGTGCAGCCTGTGGCACCCGGCGATAACTTTCATTTCACGGCCAAGGGAAACCCCATCATTACGCATCACTACACCGCCGACCCCGCAGCTATGGTTAATAATGACACGCTTTGGCTATTTGCCGGGCACGATTTTGAAGGCGGCCAACGCGGTTATAAAATGAAAGATTGGCTGGCGTTTTCTACCGTGGATATGAAAACCTGGACAGAATACCCGGTACCTATGAAAATAACAGATTTTGCATGGGCTAAAAGCGGCGATGCCTATGCCGGGCAGGTAATTGCACGCAACGGTAAATATTACTGGTATATCAGTACCAATACGTATGGTATTGGCGTGGGTGTAGCAGATAGGCCGGAAGGGCCGTATAAGGATGCCATTGGGAAACCCTTATTAACCAATAAGGATTGTTTTGCTTCGAACCATTCCTGGGCTTGTATAGACCCGGCAGTTTTTATTGACGACGACGGGCAGGCCTGGTTGTTTTGGGGTAACCAGCAATGTTATTATGCCAAGCTGAAAGCTAACATGACCGAAATTGATGGCGAAGTGAAGCAAATACAGTTCGAGGGCATGCGCTTTACCGAAGCACCATGGGTACATAAATACCAGGGAAAATATTACCTGAGTTACGCTACCGAGTTTCCTGAAAAGACCGCTTATGCTATAGCGGATAATATTGGCGGGCCATACGTTTATAAAGGCATTTTAAACGACCTTGCAGGCAACAGCAATACCAACCACCAAGCGATACTGGAGTTTAAAAACCAATGGTATTTTATTTACCACAACGGCGGAATAAACACCGATGGCGGCAGCTTCAGCCGTTCTGTTTGTATCGATAAATTATTTTACAACACCGATGGTACTATTAAACGGATAGTGATGACCACGGAAGGTGTTGCCGGGAATTGAGCAATTACCAACTATGATTTACTTAATTTAGTAATGGCCGGGCTATCAAGAGCGGCTTGTAGAGCAATAAGCTAACCAAATAAGCCAACGATATTAAGTGTTTAAATAACGATTAATAATTTATTTTTATATTGCGCGCTGCTAATACTGTTGAGCATTTAGGGTTTGCTGATCCACCGCCGAAATAACAGTATTTTAATACCATCGCAACATTATATGCTATGGCTTATCCCCCAATACTACATGAAGAAAAAAATCTTCCTTTACAGTTTTGTCGCACTGTTTATTACAATTAAAGCCCATGCCCAGGAGCATTACAGCGCTTATCTTTTCACCTATTTTACAAGTGGAAAAGGCGGGGAGCATATCCGCTTTGCACTTAGCAAAGATGGTTATCACTTTAGGGCGCTGAACAAAAACCAGTCGGTTATTAATTCAAAAGATATTAGTGCTACGGGCGGTGTGCGCGACCCCCATATACTACGCGGGGCCGATGGTAAAACATTTTACATGGTAGCCACTGATATGAATACCGAAAAGTATCAGTGGGGACCCGATTCGGGTATGGTGTTAATGCGATCTGCCGATCTTGTGCACTGGACATCGAAAGTGGTGAATGTGCCGCTGGCTTTTAAGAAATTTGCCGGGGTTAACAGGGTTTGGGCACCGCAAACCATTTACGATGAGCAGGCGGGCAAGTATATGCTCTACTGGTCGATGCGGTTTGGTAACGAGGCGGATAAAATTTATTATGCTTACGCTAATAAAGATTTTACAGGCCTGGAAACAGAACCCAAACAGCTTTTTTTTAAACCCGACGGTGGCGCCTGTATAGATGGTGATATAGTTCATAAAGACAAAAAGTATTACTTGTTTTTTAAAACAGAAGGGAGCGGGGCCGGCATTAAAATAGCGGTTTCAGATAAGCTTACCTCGGGTTATGTTTTGCGCGATACGTACGTGCAGCAAACAAAAGACCCTGTAGAAGGCGCCGGTACATTTAAATTGAATAACACCAACAGTTATGTTTTAATGTACGACATGTATACGCAGGGCAAGTACCAGTTTACGCGGACTAATGATTTGCAGCATTTTACCCGTATAGACGACCAGGTAAGCATGAACTTTCATCCGCGCCATGGTACCGTGATCCCTATTACCGCAAAAGAGGCGGCGCGTTTGAGCGCGGAGTGGGAAACCCCGGAGGACGTGCTGCTATCGGCCGGTAATAAACAAATCAAAAGCATTAACATAACTTTTAACGATGCTGAAAAAAAGCTTTATCTGCCCGTAGTGCCGGGTACTGATCTTCGCTCGTTCGATCCTGCGTTTGTTTTGTTTCCGGGTGTTACGGTAAGCCCTTCCAAACCGCAGAATTTTAGTAACGGACCGGTTAAGTATACAGTTACCATAGCCGGTAAAAAGCCTGATGTTTTTAACGTTACTGCACAAGAAACTCATAACCCCGCGCTAACAGGTTACTACGCCGACCCCGAAGTACTGTATGCCGAAAAAACAGGTAAGTTTTATATTTACCCCACAAGCGATGGCTTTGATGGCTGGTCGGGTAATTATTTTAAAACATTTTCTTCGCCCGATCTGGTGAATTGGAAAGATGAAGGGAAGATACTTGATCTGCCTGCCGATGTGAGCTGGGCTAACCGGAATGCCTGGGCACCCTGTATCATTGAGAAGAAGATGGATGGTAAATACCAATATTTCTATTACTTCACCGGCGCTCAAAAAATTGGCGTAGCGGTAGCTGATGATCCTGCAGGCCCTTTTAAAGATTCGGGTAAGCCTTTGCTGGCGCAATTGCCGGAAGGGGTGAAGGGTGGCCAGCAAATAGATCCTGATGTTTTTGCCGACCCAATATCGGGCAAAACCTATTTGTATTGGGGCAACAGCTATATGGCAGTAGCCGAGTTAAGCGCCGACATGCTTTCTATAGTGCCCGGTACTACCAAAATTTTAACCCCCACCAAAACTTACAACGAAGGTACCTATGTTTTTTACCGTAAGGGCACCTATTATTTTATGTGGTCGGAAAACGATACCCGCGACCCTAACTACACCGTACGTTACGGAACTTCTAAATCGCCTACGGGCCCCATCGAAGTATCAGAGCATAATACGGTTATTGCAAAAGATGAAAAGGCAGGCATTTACGGCACGGGGCATAACTCGGTAATACAAGTACCGGGCACCGATGATTGGTTTATTGTTTACCATCGTTTCAATTACCCTAAAGGCATAACCATGGGCGATGCGGCCGGTTACAACCGCGAGGTTTGTATAGATAAACTGGACTTCAACACCGACGGAACCATTAAGCAGGTTACACCAACCCATGCAGGAATTAAACCTGTGCTTTTGCGCAGCAATAAATAGGAAAGAAAATTACATGCCTATTTCGGGGGGAGTAAACTAATTGCTTCCTAAGCTATCGGTAGAGATGTTTAATTTATTGATAAGCGGATTAATGCGTTTTGTTAACCAACCTTGCCAGCGATACCGAAGCATCGTTAACATACGGAACACCAGGCAAAACAAAGCGCCCGTTTTACAGTTTCCTGTTCAACTTGAAAGTCCACAAACAAATATGGCTTAAAACCGCTGCCGACACGGCTCAATACCTAAATACCACCGAATGGGATATCGCTGTCAGCTGCAATTATAACAGCAAAATATCTGCCTGTGGCATTATTGTTAAGGTAGATACAGATTATGGCCAGGTAACCGATGCACCATCAGACCAAACCTTTGCCCAAAGTACCATTACAAAAGTGGGCCGTGCAGCATCTGCCGTTGGCCCGGATGGTATAATTATAGCCTTTGCTCGCACATTATGCAAGCAATAAAAAACCGTACTTATGTTATAAAATTAAGTTCGGGTAAATACGTTAAATTAGAACTCATTAGTATTTACAAGGACAACCCACCCGCCGTAAACGATCTTTACTGGCCTACACCTTATCTTACTTTTTGTTACTTTGTGCAAGAGTATGGGAGCAAAACCTGAGCACAAAATGATTAAAGGATACATCAACTTAAAACTGAAAGAACCATGCTAAGCGCAAAAATTAAAGACGCCACACAAACCCCGCACCAGCAACTCGAAAAAAAGGTGGTACTGCAACTGAAGTCGATCCGCAGTAATGCCGACTATGCTAACGTATTGAAGAATTTCTACGCCTATTTCAGCGCCCTGGAAACTGCCATAAAACCCTACATCACTACCGGAGTTCTACCCGACTATGCCGAACGCCGTAACTCCAGCTACCTGAAAGCCGATATTGAAGAACTTGGCTCGGATGTGAACGATTTGCCACCGGTAACCGTACCAACTATTACTAATGCGGTTGAAGCCATGGGTGCCCTGTACGTAATGGAAGGATCTATTATGGGCGGGCAGTATATTGTACAGATGCTGCAAAAGCACGGCATGGACAAAGGGTTCTCGTTTTTCTCGGGCTACGGTGCCGATACCGGCCGTATTTGGGGCGCATTTGTAGCCCAACTGAATGCCGTAGCACAAACTGAAGCTGATGAAGACGCGGCCATTAATTCAGCTAATGAAACCTTCGCAAATTTTGGTGAGTTGTTCGAGAGCAAAATGGTTTGATCAACGTGATGCTGATCAAATTTTAAAGTATTCAAGGTTGCCCTGAAAAAGCTCCCGAAGCATAAGCGCCAACTTAGATCTGTTTTGCGGGCGCTGATATGGATAGAATGAAGTTATAACGATGAGAGCAGTTGGGTGGCGCCCGGTTGAGCCGGGGCCTAATGTTGGTAGAGAGTGGCCTCACTTTGGCCGATATTGCCCGGTTCACCAATATGTTCTGCATCGGCCGTACTAAAAATGGAGCTTTATTGGGGGAAGCCACTGTTCAAATGCCGCTTTTAGAAAATGATGTTGTGCGTATTCTTGATCTCGGCCATTACGAAGGTGCTGTGCGTACTTCCGATGCTCTCTACCGAACCCAGTTTATTGAATACGAAATCCTGGTAGTGCTTCATGTCCCGGGCATACACTTTCAGAAAGAAGTCATAATCGCCGGAGATGTTATAACATTCCACAACCTCGTCTATCTTCAGAATATCCTCTACAAAGCTGTGGCCCACCTTGCGGTCGTGCTGTTTTAGGCGGATGTTACAGAACACAATAAAACCCTGGTTAAACTTTTCCGAGTCCAGTAGCGCAATGTACTTCTTGATATACCCACTGGTTTCTAAACGTTTTACACGTTGTACCACCGGCGATGGCGTCAAATTTACCTTCTCCGCAAGTTCTTTAATGGTATGGCTCGAGTTGTTACCCAGTATCCTTAATAATTTCAGATCTATCTCGTCCAATTGCTCCATAGCATAAATTACTTTTACAAGCCGCAAAGGTATAGCCTATCAGCATAAAAAGTTAATTAAAATGTAATTTAAAGCAATTTTAGTTGAAGTTTTATATTATTTGCAGCGTTAATAACTGTTTATTTAACTTTGGACAGAGTTTAAAACTCAGGTTCTTTGCATATTTCAAGCAATTGGTAAAGGTTTTACTTAGCGGTGAATTAATAGGGAATCGTGTGCAAATCACGAGCTGTCGCGCAACTGTAAGTAACACAATAAGTTTTTACCCATAATGGCCACTGTGCAAACGGGAAGGCCGGTAAAAACCGTTACAAGTCAGGATACCTGCCTTTACTGAATTGACGATACTTCCGCGTAAAGAGGTTATTGGTCATATTGTACAGCTAAGGTGCCTGCCCGCAAGGGTTGGTTGTGCCCGCCTGTGCCTATATTTCATCCATTAAAGCTTTCTTTTCCTGGCGTATCCGGAATAACCAAGACCTTTTTAATGATCATTAACCAATTAACAGGGGAACGATCATGCCGGCAGATTCGAAACAAACGAAAGGAAATACATGGAAAATACCCAAAATACCATCAAGAATGATTTTGTGTTCTCGCTAAAGAGCACCTGTTTAGATGAAAATTATCATCCCTCAAGTCAAACGCGCCTGACGACCAATTTTGCGAACCTGGCCAGGGGAGCTGATCGCCAACAAAACTTACGCAATGCCTTGAATATGATCAACAATCGATTCAATGCATTAGCTCATTGGGATAACCCCAAAGCTGACCGTTACCTGGTAGAGCTGGAGATCATCACGGTAACGATGCATATTGATGATAAAAATGGCGTGAATAATCTTCCGTTGATCGAAGTTTTGAAAACGAATATTTTCGATCGTAAGACCAATCAGCATATCGAAGGTGTCGCCGGAAACAATTTTTCTTCTTATGTCCGCGATTATGATTTCAGTATTTTATTGACCGAGTACAATAAAAACAAACCCAATTTTTCTGTCCCTGAAAATTTCGGTGATCTGCACGGAAAGCTTTATCAATGCTTTGTGAGTTCGGTAACTTATAAAGAGCACTTTAAGATGTCGCCGATCATTTGCCTAAGTGTATCGAGTAACAAAACGTATACCCGTACGGAGTATCAGCATCCGGTTTTGGGTTTTGAGTATCTGCAGGATCAGTATTCACTCACTGATGAATACTTCGGTAAAATGGGCTTAAAAGTGCGTTTTTTCATGCCTGCGAATAGTGTGGCACCGATGGCTTTTTATCATTCGGGTGATCTGCTTGCTGATTATACTGATCTCGGACTAATCAGTTCGATCAGCACGATGGAGACTTTCCAGAAGATCTATCGCCCTGAAATTTATAATGCCAACTCAGTGGCGGCAGAGATCTATCAACCAAGCCTTAAACACGAAGATTATTCACTGACCCGCGTGGTTTATGACCGCGAAGAACGCAGCCGGCTGGCTGTTGAACAGGGTAAATATGCTGAAGAGCATTTTATAAAGCCTTACAGAAACCTGTTAGAGCAGTGGTCTGCCAGTTTCGCACTTTAATTCTATTACACAACAACATTATTTTATGATCAAAACATTATTGCCCACTTCTATTGTGGGAAGTTTACCCAAACCTGCCTGGCTTGCACCCCCCGAAAAACTATGGTCGCCCTGGAAATTAGAAGGCGATCAGTTATTGGAGGGGAAACAGGATGCCTTGCGTATCTCTTTGCAGGAACAGCAACTGGCCGGCGTGGATATCATTAGTGACGGGGAGCAAACACGCCAGCATTTCGTAACCACTTTTATTGAGCATTTAAGTGGTGTGGATTTTGAGAACCGAAAGACCGTAAGGATTCGTAACCGCTACGATGCGAGCGTTCCGGTGGTTGTAGGTGAGGTTGCACGCCAAAAAGCAGTTTTTGTTGACGATGCTAAATTCTTGCGGAAACAAACAGCTCAGCCTATAAAGTGGGCATTGCCGGGGCCCATGACCATGGTGGATACCTTGTACGATGCCCATTACAAAAACCGTGAAAAACTGGCCTGGGAATTTGCGAAAGCACTCAATGAAGAAGCCAAAGAATTACAGGATGCAGGGGTAGATATTATTCAGTTTGATGAACCTGCGTTTAATGTTTTTTTTGATGAGGTGAACGATTGGGGAATGGCCGCATTAGAAAGAGCCATTGAGGGCTTACAATGCGAAACTGCCGTACATGTTTGCTATGGCTACGGCATACAGGCTAACACCGACTGGAAAAAGACATTGGGGTCGGAGTGGCGCCAATACGAAGAGATATTCCCGAAGATCCAAACTTCCAATATCGATATCGTATCCTTAGAATGCCACAACTCCAAAGTGCCTTTAAATTTGATCGAACTTGTCCGCGGGAAGAAAGTAATGGTAGGCGCGATAGATGTGGCGTCAAACACGATAGAAACACCCGAGGAGGTAGCTGATACGCTACGTAAAACGCTGGAATTTGTTGATATCGAAAACCTTTACCCGAGTACCAACTGTGGTATGGCACCCTTGGCTCGTAATGTGGCACGAGGTAAGCTAAGTGCTTTAAGCGCCGGTGCGGAGATCATACGCAGAGAATTTTCAGTTTAATTTAGGCCCTACATTGAAGAAGTTATTAGGAATATTAAGTAAAGCAGGTTTCGACGGTTTCCTGTTAATGATAGGCACCATGATACTGCTGGCCTACTTTTTACCGCAGCCGGGCATGGTTAAAGAACCTGTTTCGCTGGAGCAGATAGCCAATGCAGGCGTATCGCTGATCTTTTTGTTTTATGGCCTGCGATTGAGCGTGGAGAAACTGAAAGCCGGGCTTGCTAACTGGAAAATGCACATCATCGTGCAGTTGACAACCTTTTTGTTTTTCCCTCTTATCGTTCTGGCATGCCGCTCATTGTTCGTGGGCACCCAATTCGAGTTGCTTTGGTTGGGTATATTTTTCCTGGCGGCTTTACCGTCAACCGTTTCCTCTTCGGTGGTAATGGTTTCTATCGCCGGGGGCAACATTCCCGCTGCCATTTTCAACGCGAGCATTTCCAGTCTGATCGGGGTAGTGGTTACGCCGCTTTGGGTTGGGTTGTTCATCGCCTCGGCAACGGGCCATTTTGATGTTACAGATATCGTCATCAAATTAACTCTTCAAGTTTTGTTGCCGGTTGTCATCGGCATCAGCCTTAATTCCCGTTTTGGGGCTATTGCCGAAAAATATAAGAAACAACTCAAGTATTTCGATCAGGCAATTATCCTCACCATCATTTACACATCATTCTGTAAGTCGTTCTCCGAACATCTTTTTGCAGGCTTCACCGCCCTTGAACTCGCCGGGCTCGCCGCAGGGATGATGGCTTTGTTCTTCGCCGTATTCTTTTGTGTTGGGCTACTCAGCCGTTTGTTCGGCTTTTCAGCTGAAGATCGTATCACGGTATTATTTTGTGGGTCAAAAAAATCTTTGGTACACGGCACCGTTATGTCAAAAGTGCTCTTTCAGCACAGCACCATCACCGGTATCATATTGCTGCCACTCATGCTTTACCATGCCTTACAATTGATCGCTGCCAGCATCATCGCTCAGGGTATGGCCCGGCGAAAGGAAAAAGAATAGCCGTATGAAGCTTTTAGAAAAAACACAGTTAGGCGGCATGAGCCTAAAAAATAGAATAGCCATAGCAGCGATGACGAGGGGCCGGGCAGATAGCAATGGTCTGGTAGGTGATATGACGGTAGAATACTATGCCCAAAGGGCAAGCGCAGGTTTGCTGTTCAGCGAAGCTATAAGGATAAGTGAAGAAGCTACCGGCAGTCCGCTCACGCCGGGCATTTTTACGGATGAACAAATAGCAGCCTGGAAGAAGGTTACCAAAGCGGTACACCATAAAGGCGGTGTTATTGTAGCCCAGCTTTGGCATACCGGCCGTATAGGGCATTCTGTAGACAGGAACGGTAAACTGCCTCTTGCGCCATCAGCCTTGCCTATACATGGGATGCAGCATTTTACCTCTCAGGGCAGGAGGGATTACGAGACACCCCGGGAAATGACGATTACGGAGATCGGGCAAACCATAAAGGACTATGGCCAGGCCGCGAAAAACGCCATTGCGGCAGGGTTCGACGGGGTTACACTTCACGCTTCTAATGGCTATCTTCCTAACCAGTTCCTGGCTGAAAGTGCCAACCAACGGACGGATGCTTACGGCGGCAGCATCCCTAACAAAGTGCGTTTTATAGTGGAGGTGATGCAGGAATTGATCAGTGCGGTTGGTGGCGAAAGGGTGGGCATTAAAATATCTCCTTTTCATTGCTATGGAGATATGGTACTGGATGACCCTGCCGCTACCTATACCTACCTTATCGAAAAACTGAACGAAATGGATTTTGCCTATGTAGAACTCATGAGATGCAGCCCCAATTTCGCCGCGCCTGGACATTATGCCGTTAAAGACGAGGTCGAGTTCTTTGGCAGGAAGATTCGCCAGGCAGTAATTGCGAATGCCGGGTATGATAAGGCTTCCGCCGAAGCAGAGCTTGAAAAAGGCATTGCTAAGTTGATTTCCTTTGGCAAACTTTACATCGCAAACCCCGACCTGCCTGAACGGTTTGAGAAAAATGCCCCGCTTAATGAACCCGACAGGGCGACGATGTATGGCGGCGGAAAACAAGGTTATATTGATTATCCGATGTGGAACGAATAAAACGCTGCACAAACAAAGGGTAGTTAAATATTATTAAATGATAATGACTTTAACAGAACGTATTCAAGCTTCAGAAACCCGGGTATTCAAAACCGTTTTCCCCAATACCACTAATCACTACGATACGCTTTTTGGCGGTACGGCCATGGCCATGATGGATGAAGTGGCCTTTATGGCCGCCACCCGCTTTAGCCGCCAGGTGATGGTAACCGTTAGCAGCGATAAGATAGATTTTAAAAGATCTATTGCCGCCGGAACGATCATCGAATTGGTGGGGCGCGTTAAACATGTTGGCAATACCAGCCTGAAAGTGGCCGTAGAAATTTATGTAGAGCAGATGTATGCCGAAGGCCGGGAACTGGCGGTGCATGGCGAGTTCACGTTTGTGGCTATTGATGAACATAAAAAGCCGGTGCGGATCATCAGGTAATTACCAATTTGCTGCGCGCCATATCGTAAAGATATCAAAACAAAAACGCCTTAAACTTATCGTTTAAGGCGTTTTTGTTTTCTTGCGGAGAGTTAGGGATTCGAACCCCAGGACCTGTTACAGTCAACAGTTTTCAAGACTGCCGCAATCGACCACTCTGCCAACTCTCCGGGGACAAAAGTACAAATCCGGGGCGAATTGGCAAATTTGATGTTAACTTTTTTTTAATTACTTGTAAACTGTTGTGTGCCAAAAAATTACCTGTGGTGTTGGCTTATTTTAGGGCGTGTATTGTCGGTTTTTGGGGCTCGGAAGCTGTTATAACGCGGCTTAACAATGCGTATATTCCGCTTAGAGAGGTCAACACTGGCATTTAATTCAAAACCGATGAGCAATATTAGCGAGTTAAGGTAAAGGTATATCATCACCACAATGAGGGTACCTATTGAACCGTATACTTTATTGTATGATGAGAAGTTGTTGGTGTAGTACGTAAACCCTACCGATGTTAAAACTGCCAGCGATGTGGCCAGTATAGAGCCGGGGTTAATAAAGTTCCATTTCCGTTTGTTAGAAGGCCCGTAGCGGTACAGTATGCATATACTCACAAAGAATATTACCAATACAATTATCCAGCGCGAAAAAGCGAAAACGTAGAACCAAAAGTGCGCCGTGCTAAATATCTTATCCTGAAGGAAGCCTAATACAGCTTGCCCGGCTATCATGATGGTGATGGCCACCAATAACGATAAACTCACTGCTACGGTAAGCGCCAAAGCCACCAAACGGCGTTTTAGCCAGGTACGTGTCTCCAATATCAACGATGATTTGTTGAAGGCCTGCATCAGGTTGCTCACACCGTTGGTTGCAAAGTACAATGCGGTTGCAAAACCCACCGAGAGTAGCTTGCCGTTTTGGTTTTTAATAATATCCTCAATGGTTGATTTAAAGGCAAGGTAAGCGTTAGTTGGCAGCACGGTTTGAAATACGCTGAGCAAGTCGCCCTGGAAATCTTTCACAGGAATGTAGGCTATCAGCGTAAACAAAAATATAATGGCAGGGAAAAGTGCCAGCATGAAATTGTAGGCCAAAGCCGCCGCCCTGTTAGTAAGCGCCGATTTTTGAATTTCTTCGATAAAGAAAACCACCACCGTGTACAATGGGAGAGGGCGGAACCCGGGAATGTAAACGGATTTTGCCCAGTCGGTTATGCGGTGATAAAATTCAAAATGGCTTAAAAAGCGGTGTATCCATTTCATTATGGATAAAATTACTCAAAAAAAGGCTTCAGTTTATCAATAAATTCCTGCGGGGGCAGGCAGGGGCGGTTAGTTTTCATATTAATAAAGGCCAACAGGGTTTCGCCCACGTGTATCAGCTCTTGCTTTGGGTTATAAAGCTCGTATTTGAAGTGGATCTTCACGCCCGGCATTTTAGCCATAGTAACGGCCACGGTAATTTCTTCGTCGTAACGGGCGGGTTTAAGGTACTTGCAATTCAGCTCCAGCACGGGCATCATAATGCCCGATTCTTCCATGCCTGCATAAGTTAGCCCCAGGCTGCGCAGCATCTCTACGCGGCCAACTTCAAAAAACTCGGCGTAGTTGCCGTAGTACATATAGCCCATCTGGTCGGTTTCGCCGTAGCGCACCCGTATCTTAGTATCGTGCCTGAACATTAGCGGTAAATGTGCCTTTGGTTTAACGCCTCTTGAAACTTGCGGGCATTTACCTTGTGGTCGGCTTCGTTGTTAGCAAAGTTGTGGTAGCCCGAAAAGTCTTCTTTTGCGCACATGTACAGGTAATCGTTATGCTGGTAATCGAGCACCGAGTTGATGGCGTTTACCGATGGCATCATGATAGGGCCGGGAGGGAGGCCTGCGTACATGTAGGTATTGTACGGCGAATCCTTCATCAGATCTTTATGCAGTACACGTTTTATGGTAAAATCGCCTACGGCAAATATTACGGTAGGGTCGGTTTCCAGTTTCATGCCTTTTTTAAGGCGGTTGAGGTATAGGCCGGCAACAGCGGGCATATCATCATCGTGTAAGGCCTCGGCGTCAACAACGGCGGCTAATATCGATACCTGCGGCAGGGTTAAGTTGATAGCGGCTGCTTTGGCCTTACGCTCTGGCGTCCAAAATTTTTGGTAGTTGGTGTACATCTTCTCGAAGAATTTTTCGGGCGTGGTGTTCCAGTAAAATTCGTACGAGTTGGGGATGAACATAGTGTATACGTTCTCGGTAGTAAAACCGTATTTCTCTACAAAAGCGGCCGAATCTAACAAGCGCAGCATTGCTACCGAATCCATCTCGAGCTTTTTAGATACAAAGCCGCAGAACTGTTGTTTCAGCCTGATGTTGTGGATGGAAAGCGTCACAGGTTCCTGGTTACCGGCCTTCAGCATATTGATGAAAGCGCGGTTGCTCATGCCTTCTTTCAAACGGTATTTACCGGGTTTTACGCGGTTAACGTAATTCATGTTATGCGCTGCCCACATAAAAGTGGTGGTATCTTTCACCATATCTTCTTTTACAATGGTGCTGTAAACGTCGTTGAAGGTTGATCCCGTGTGGATGTACAGGTATTGCTGCTTATCGGTTACGTTGGGGCCAAAGTAGCGCAGGTAATAAAATACGCCGGTGCCTGCAAGCGATATAATGATAATCACCACAAGCGCGATGATGAATTTTTTGAACGTCCCGCCCGAGGGCTTTTGTTGTGCTGACATGGATAGATGTATGTTGGGATGTGTTTTACTTGTTGTTAATTTTCCGCAAAGCTATTAAACCGCCTTTTAAATTCAGCACGTTTTGGTAGCCCAGTTCGCTTAATATACCGCGGGCGTTCTCGCTGCGGATACCCGCGGTACAGATAACGATTATCTCGTCGGTTTTGTTGTAATTAAGCTGTTCGATGCTTGCCGTAAGTTTTGATACAGGAATATTTTGCCCGCCAATGTTATAGGTAGCAAACTCAAATGTCTCGCGCACATCAAGTAGGTTCAGCTTTTCGCCGTTCAGGATGCGCTGCTGCAGGGTAGCCGCATTAATTTGGCACATCGTTTTTTTCGCCTTGTTTTACGGTAAGGTTTATGCGCGTACCAATGCTGGTTTGGCTCAGCGAGTCGGATTTCATAGGCGACTGGCTAACCACTACTACGTTGGTAGAATCAGTAATGGTGCCTTCATATGTTATGGTACCCACCGTTAGGCCTGCGCCTTTAATAGAAAATTTGGCGGCATCAAGGTCAAGGTTGATCAGCTCGGGGATATCTACCTCGCTGGCACCCTCGCCGTTACCCAATACCAGGTCGAGTTTAGAGCCTTTAGGCAGTTTAAAGCCTGGTTTGATGATCTGTCCGTTAAAGTGCACTTCCAGTACACGGTCGCGGGCTATATCGCTGCGGTAAATGGTATCGCCAACCTTTAGGCCGTAATTAGATAGTACGGCAACGGCTTCGCGGTAAATGCTTTGTTCGGTAATAATATCGGGCAGGGCCACATTGGGAGCCTGTTGGGTAACCATGGTAAGGTAAATGGTACGGCCTTCTTTTACGTTGGTGCCGGCATCGGGGTCCTGTTCTACAATGGCGCCGGGCTGCTGATCGGGTACGTAAACGGAATCTATTTTATAGGCAAAGCCCTGCTCTTTCAGTATGGCCATGGCCTTATCTACATCAAGCCCCTTTAGGCGCGGAACGGGGATGCCGCTGCCGTGGCGGGTATAGTAACTGAGGCTAAAAAAGGCTATCAGCACAATGCCGATAACGGACGAAATAACCAATAAAATAGTGTTCCTGAACTGCCTCGACTTTAAATAAGCCCCAAATTTACTCATACCTGGTGATGCGATATTAAACTCAAACATAGCGGAAAAATTTTAGAAATGCAGTCCGAAAGTCGGAAAAGTCCGAAAGTCAGCAAGATGGGTTTGCTTAGTCGGCATTCAAAGCTTCAGTTTTTGTCTTTCTGCGGACTTTCCGACTTCCGGACTTGCGGACTATCAAAAAAAACTATCTTTGGCTACATGAAACCTCTCAACGTAGCCCTTTTGGCCGGTGGATATTCCGGCGAATACGAAGTATCGCTAAACAGTGCCAAAAACATAGCCGCCAACCTGGCCGAGCTAAATAAATATAATGTGTACACCGTGCTTATCAACCGCGATAGCTGGGTGCACCAGGCCGATGGCGAAACGGTTGCCGTTGATAAAAACGATTTCAGCATTACGCTTAATGGCGAAAAAATAAAGTTCGATTTTGCATTTATTACCGTGCACGGTACCCCGGGCGAGGATGGTAAGCTGCAAGGCTACTTTGATATGCTGGGTGTGCCATACAACACCTGCGATGCCACCACATCCGCCATTACCATGAACAAGGCATACACCAAGGCTATTGTGAACGGTATACACGGGTTGCACACCGCAAAATCGATGCAGTTGCACCAGCGCGATATGCACGATACAGCTACCATTGCTTCCGCGCTGAAATTCCCCTTGTTTATTAAACCAAATAACGGCGGCAGCAGTGTAGGCATGAGTAAAGTGCACAACGTAGGTGGCCTGCAAGCTGCTTTGGATAAAGCCTTCCACGAGGATAGCCAGATACTGGTAGAGGAGTTTATAAAAGGCCGGGAGTTTAGCATAGGTATTGCCCGCCTTAATGGCAAAATAACCGTGCTGCCCGCTACCGAGCTGATCACTATCAAAGAGTTTTTTGATTACGAAGCTAAATACAGCCCCGGCTTTACCGAAGAAATTACCCCCGCCGACCTGCCCGCCGAAAAGGTGCACGAGATAGGAGAGATAGTAACCCAGGCCTACCTGCGCCTCAATTGCCGCGGCATGGTACGTATAGATTTTATATTGCTGGAAGGCACCCAGGATTTCTACTTCATTGAGGTAAACACCACCCCGGGCCAATCCTCGGCCAGCCTGATACCGCAGCAGGTACGCGCCGCCGGCATGAGCGTGCCCGAGTTTTACGGTAGCTTAATAGAGGGAGCCAGATGAGTGAACACGAATTGTACTAATAGAATTAAACGAATTTCACAAATCGTAGCGGATAGCCATATCTACAGCGATTTGTGAAATTCGAATAAATTAGTGCAATTCGTGTTCATTCAATTTGTGATTTTACTTATAGGGCTCGCGTTTCTACGTTTTAAGGCACAATGTATTGTATTATGTTCTTCATAGGGCATAAACCCCCGCGTTATCTAAACCCTTTTTTATTTCTCGGATAACTTTCCTACCTGTTCAACTGTTATTTTTAATTTCTAATGCCTCACCAATTTATTGGTACGTATATTGTTGTGTTATAATTTCGTTTTAAATAGCTCATTTGTAACTATTTGAAACAGCCGAGCGTCCTATTAACTGAAAAACTCACAACACCTATGAATGCGCTAAGAAACAACGCCCGTAAACTCAATAACGACTTAACCAAAAGCGTTATAGCCCTGCACGACAAAGGCTACACCCACGATTTCCTGCCCATGCAAAACCAGCATTTCCTGTGCCTGCAGGATGATGTTGATTTCGGCATAGAAGACCTCAACATCCAGGTGGCCAGCGAAGGTTTCGATCAGTTAACCAAAACTTACAAATACATCCACATCATCGAAACGGTAAATGGCTCTAAAGGCTTGTTGGTATGGGATAGAAATTGCTGCGACGGAATAATGGCGAATTAAGCTGCGGATGTGCAGGTGTGCAAATTTCAAATGTGCAGATGAAGCTCGCTTGAGGTGGGGTGACCACGGCGCGATAACTCTATTCGTAGTGATCGAAGAATATATCCAATACGTCGTATTCAAATCCCCAACCTATGTTTTGGCTTTGTTGAAGTATATGCGCGGCACGTTTCTCAAACGATTCGAGTATGCCTTCTGTACGAGCTAATTTTAGTGCATTTTTGAATGTGCTTGCCAAGCTATTGTAAAACGCCTCGTTAATGTCGCCAAAGTCATTGGTGAATTCTACGCCTGTTTCCACGTATAAAAGCATGAGGCTTATCAACGATTCGGCCGATGTTCCTAATTTTTTAAAATCAGCTATTGCATCTTTTCCGGCTTTAAGGCTATAGGTGTAGCCGCGTTTCGGATAAAATGATTCACGTACTTTTGCCGAGTACCGCTCCAGTAAGCCGGCCTCATCTTCCGGTTTAATATATAAGCCAAGGTACTCCTGCACTTGTTTGTTTTTCTTATACAGGTCGGCCAGTATCTCAACCAGCGCTTTTTTATCAAGATTTGTTAGTTCCCGTTTAACATTCATCTATCAAAACAAATTTTATATCATCTGCATATTTGCACATTTGAAATCTGCACATCAAATCGTATAATGCTCAATAACATCCTCAGGCACTTTAGTGCCGCGGCCGGTTGCCATATCTATCATCACATAATCAAAGTACCCATCGCAACAAACTTTTTTGGTGGTTTTGTTGGTAATGGTGAAGGCTACGCGGCAACCTTTATCGTTAATGCTTTCTATACCTGTGCGCACTAAAAAGTAGTCGCCCATTACCAGGGCGCGTTTATAGTCCATATATACGCTGCGTACTACCCAGCCAAAGCCGCGTTTCATAAACTCTTCCATGGCCATGCCGTAACAGGTCTCCATTTGTTCGTAACGGGCAGCCAGCACATAATCAAAATACTTGCTGTTATGCACATGCTGAAACATATCGATATCATCGGGGCGCACACGGTGCTCGGTTTCGAAGGTAGAATAGGGCATTTTAAGTCAAAAGTTGGAAGTCAAAAGTAAAAAGTAAAATCGACTTAATTGTTTCGCCACCGGTTATCATGTAACAAAGCTTTTGCGTGTTAAATCAACAATAATTATTTTTTGTTTTGCTACCTTCGGGCAAACCTGTTTGCAAAAATGAAACTACTCTCTAAATTGTTTATCCCCGCGCTGTTGTTAGCTGCAGCAACAGTTAATGCACAACAAAAATCGGCAAACCTGCAATACGCTGTTACCATGGAAAAAGCTGCCGAGCACCTTTACCATGTAGAACTCAATAGTACAGCCCCCGGTAAAACGCTCGATTTTAAAATGTGCGTTTGGACGCCCGGCTACTACCAACTGATAGATTTTGCCGCCGCCGTGCAAAACTTTACGGTTACCGATGCTAAGGGAGCGGCGGTGAAATGGGAGCAACCTATAAAAAGCGTTTGGCGCGTTTACAACAACAACGCACCGGTTAAAATAAGCTACGATGTTAAAGCCACCGTGCCATTTGTAGGCAACGTTTACCTCGACGAAACCCGCGGCTACGTTACCCCGGGAGGCTTATTTATGTACCTGGATGCCGAGCTGCGCCACCCCGTAACGGTGCAAATGAAACCCTACAGCAAATGGAATAACCTTGTTGCCACCGGCTTAGATACCATACCGGGGAAATACCACACTTTTAAAGCCGATGATTTTGATGTGTTGTACGATAGCCCTTTTTTAATGGGCGAACTGGAAGTACTGCCCCCCTTTATGGTACAAAATAAGCCGCATAATTTTGTTGGCTACAAACTACCGGCCTTCGATAGGCAGGGCTTTATGGACGACCTGAAAAGGATAGTTGAAACAGGCGCCGGCATTATCGGCGATATTCCGTATACGCACTACACCTTTCTATCGATAGGTGCAGGCGGCGGCGGTATAGAGCATTTGAACTCGTCATCGTTAAGCTTTAGTGGCGGCGAGGGTTTCAATACTCCAGAGGCCCGCAAGAAGTTGTATAACTTTATTGCGCACGAGTATTTTCACCATTACAACGTTAAGCGCATCAGGCCGATTGAGCTTGGGCCTTTCGATTATTCTAAAGAGAACCATACCAATATGCTTTGGGTGAGCGAAGGTTTTACCGTGTATTACGAATACCTGGTAACCCGCCGCGCCGGTATCATGACACCTGAGGATATGTTTGGCGATTTTCAGCAGAACCTGAAGAATTACGAAAATAAACCAGGTCACCTTTATCAATCGGCTACGCAGGCCAGCTACTACACCTGGGGCGATGGGCCTAACGGGCGCGTTAACGACGATTTTAATAAAACCATTTCTTACTACGACAAAGGTCCTATCCTTGGCCTGATGTTGGATTTTAACATCCGCCACGTAACCAAAAACAAGAAATCGTTAGATGATGTAATGCGTTTGCTTTACTACAAGTATTACAAAAAGCTGAATAGGGGTTTTACCGAGCAGGAGTTTAGGGACGAATGCGAGAAGATGGCAGGCACCAAATTGCCGGAGCTGTTTAATTATGCTTCAACCGTTACGCCGCCAAACTATCCAAAATATTTTGCTTACGGAGGCCTGAGCGTTGATACCTCAACCGTAGTAACATCAAAAGTATGGGATGGCCTTAACGTAAGGCAGCAAAAAGATACTTTAAGGATAGGTACGGTAGATTACCAATCGCCGGGCTGGAATGCCGGCGTACGTGGCCGCAGTAAAATTTTAACCGTTAACGGCGAGGCCGCCAGCCGCGACTTGCTTTATAAAACTTACGAAAAGCACAAGGCCGGAGATACCATTACCCTCGGGATAGAAAAAGATGGCGTTAAAAAAGATGTTGCCATAGTGTTGACTGAAAAACGCGAAAAGAGCTTTAAAATAACCCCGATGGCCAAACCCGACGCGTTGCAGGCAGAAATATATAAGAGTTGGGTAGGGAAGTAGAGTAATAAGCCTAAAGCCTTGATTTCAAAGTATAAAGTCTTAAGTTTAAAGTAGAAAGCCCGTTTTTTAGTTCGATAAAACTTTTTGCTAAACACTTCCTACTTCGCACTTTAATACTTACCTTTGCGCCACAATTAATAGAATTTATAACCGCTTTAGTATTATTCAAGTAATGTATTTAAGTAACGAAGTAAAGGCAGAGATCTTTGCAAAACACGGTAAAAGTGCCGCTGATACAGGTACAACCGAAGGACAGGTAGCATTGTTTACTTATCGTATAGCCCACTTAACAGGCCACCTTAAGAAAAACAAACACGATTACTCAACTCAATTGGCACTGCAAAAATTAGTAGGTAAACGCCGTGGTTTGTTAGCATACCTGTACAAAAAAGATATCGAAAGGTATCGTGCTATCATCAAAGCGCTTTCGCTGAGGGATATCATCAAATAATCTTTCTAAGGATTTTAAAAAAGGCCGTCCGCATTATGCTGGATGGCTTTTTTACTTTTTGAAACCATTATTTGCCGCCGCTGTAAACCCCTAATTAATAGGGCAGATACGTTGGCCCGCCGCCTGGGAAACGGCAATTATACCAATAAAAACCATATACATACACACATAGATCCGGGGTGCTCCCGAAGACGAAAAGTACCCCACAACACAAACAAGATGAGTTTAAACGTAATTAAAAAAGTAATTGATCTGGGCGATGGCCGTACCATCGAGATCGAGACCGGTAAATTGGCCAAACAAGCCGATGGCTCGGTAGTAGTAAAAATGGGTGATACCATGTTACTGGCTACTGTAGTATCATCACCGGAAGCAAAAGAGGGCGTTGATTTCTTACCTCTTTCTGTTGATTATCAAGAGAAATACGCCGCCACCGGCCGCATTCCGGGTGGTTTCCTTCGCCGCGAGGCCCGTTTGTCAGACTACGAGGTTTTGATCTCGCGTTTGGTTGACCGTGCTTTGCGCCCATTGTTCCCTGAAGATTATCACGCAGATACCCAGGTAATGATATCGTTGATATCTGCCGATAAAGATATTATGCCTGATGCATTGGCAGGTTTGGCAGCATCAGCTGCTTTAGCTGTTTCGGATATCCCTTTCAATGGCCCTATATCTGAAGTGCGCGTTGCAAAAATTGATGGCCAGTTGGTTATTAACCCAACCCTGAGCCAACTTAAAAATGCAACTTTAGAGTTTATAGTTGCCGGTAGCGAGCACGACATAAACATGGTGGAAGGCGAAGCTGCTGAAATTGCAGAAGAAGAATTGGTTGAGGCCATTAAATTTGCCCACGCTGCTATTAAAGTTCAGTGCTTTGTTCAGAAAGAACTGGCTATTGAAGTTGGCAAAACCGAAAAACGTACCTACAGCCACGAGCATAGCAACGAAGACCTGAAAAAGGCTATCTACGAAGCTACTTACCAAAAAGTGTACGATGTTGCATCTTCGGCTTCGGCTAAAGATGAGCGTGCTGTTAAATTTAAAGCCGTACGCGATGAGTACATCGAAACCCTTGGCGAGATAGACGATATCACTAAATCGTTAGCCAAAAAATACTACCACGATGTAGAGTACGATGCCATCCGTAACCTGGTTTTGGATGAAGGCAAACGCCTAGACGGCCGTACTACCAAACAAATTCGCCCTATATGGAGCGAAGTTGGCTACCTGCCTGCTGCTCACGGTTCGGCAGTTTTCACCCGTGGCGAAACCCAATCGTTAACTTCGGTTACTTTGGGTGCTAAGGATGATGAGCAAATGATTGATGGTGCCTTTATTAACGGCTACCAGAAATTTATGCTGCACTACAACTTCCCTGGTTTCTCTACCGGTGAGGTTCGCCCTAACAGGGGTGCCGGCCGCCGTGAGATAGGCCACGGTAACCTGGCTCAACGCTCGTTAAAACGCGTATTGCCTGCTGAAGACGAGAACCCATACACTATCCGTATTGTTTCTGATATTTTGGAATCTAACGGTTCATCATCAATGGCAACTGTTTGCGCAGGTACATTGGCGCTGATGGATGCAGGTGTTAAGATAACCAACCCGGTATCGGGTATTGCAATGGGCCTCATCACTAACGAAATGGGTACCAAATACGCTATCCTTTCGGATATTTTGGGCGATGAAGACCACTTAGGCGATATGGACTTTAAAGTTACAGGTACTAAAAATGGTATCGTAGCTGTACAGATGGACTTGAAGATAAACGGTTTATCGTACGAAGTATTAGCTAACGCTTTGGAGCAGGCAAAAGAAGGCCGCTTACACATCCTTGGCGAAATGGCTAAAACCATTACCGCACCGCGCGAAGACTACAAACCACACGCTCCACGTATTGTTACCATTAAAATCGACAAAGAATTTATTGGTGCAGTAATTGGCCCCGGTGGTAAAATTATCCAGGAAATGCAACGCGAAACCGGCGCTACCATCTCTATCGAAGAGGTTAACAACGTTGGTATCGTTCAGGTATTTGCCGATAACAAAGCTTCTATTGATGCTGCTTTAGGCCGTATCCGCGCTATTGCTTCTAAACCGGAAGTTGGCGAGATATACGAAGGTAAAGTAAAATCGATAATGCCGTTTGGTGCATTTGTTGAAATTATGCCGGGTAAAGATGGCTTGCTGCACATCTCGGAAATTGACCACCGCCGCATAGAAACTATGGACGGTATCTTCCAGATAGGCGACGAAGTACGTGTGAAACTACTTGATGTAGATAAACAAGGTAAACTGAAACTTTCGCGCAAAGTTTTATTGCCTAAACCAGAGCCAAAACAATAGTTTATAACTATACAATACAGCAAAACCCTCCCAAAAAGAGGGTTTTGCCGTTTAATTTAAAATTTTTGCAAAAAATTAAAACAATTTGCAAACCTTCGCGGTATACTATTCTTGAGAAGCATAAAAAGGGAAAAACTAAAGCCGGTCCTGTATATTGAAAATGACATCTACCACTAATGGTCCTTTAGGTTTTCTCGATAACTCGCAGGGAATGGGCGGCGAAAACACCGACCTGATACAGCAGTTATTGTATGAGATTATAAGGGTTAAAGAGCTTATTACTTATTACGACTCCATCCCCAACGGGGCCGGGCAGCTTGGTTCGTCTATACTTAACGAGCTGGTTACCGAGGCCTACAACTCCCTTGTGAACTACGATACCGTTTTAATGAAAAAGTATTACGACCTATTATTAAACTGCGATTAGGTGTTTTTTTAAAATTTAATTCTATTTAAATTTTTATTTCAGAATTATGTATTGTATTTTCGAATTATAAATCGAAAATATTCTGCCATGTTCAAATTCTACAAAACATTCTTCCTTTTATTGGTTACTGCTACTTGCAGCTTTGCGCAATCACCTAATTTAAGTTGGATAAATACGCATGCTACACCTATCGACAGCAGTGGCAAAAACGACAAAAACTTTTACGCAGCACTAAGCACCGAACTAAAAGGCAATACCATAGTTGGGCTGGCCGAAGCATCGCACGGTACGCGCGAGTTTTCGATAGAGAAAACACGCATCATCAAATATCTCATCGAGCACGAAAATTATAAGGCTGTAGGGTTCGAGTTCGGTTATTCGCCCATGGCGGCCATTAACAGCTACGTACAAACCGGTAAAGGTAATTTAACCGAACTGATGCAGCCGCTGCGCTTGTTTAAAACACAAGAGTTTTTAGAGCTTTTCAAAACTATTAAAGCCTACAACGATGGGCAGCCTGCCGCTAACAAGGTTACAGTATTTGGTTTCGATACCGATTACTTCCCTACGGACATAAAGGCCTCTGCTGCTTATTGCAAAAAATATCTTATAGAGCATGCCGGCGTTTACAAGAACGAGAAAACCGCTGCTACAGCCTTAGAGAGCATTGCCCGCCCCGATGCAGGTGCGCTATATGAATTAGCCGACGGCGATGTGGAAGGACTTGCTGCATTGCTGGAAGAACTGAAGGCAAAAGGCGTAACCGGCGAATTTGTAAAGCGCCTGTCGCTTTTATACCAGGGCACACTATTGGGTAACCCGCTGGCGCGCGATGAGTTTATGGCGCAAAACCTGGCGGGTATACAAGGCGAGAGTAAAGCCAAAACCATTATTTGGGGCCACAATATGCATTTGGCAAAAGATACCACAATGGCGGCCTGTAAAGGCATGGGTTATTACGTGAAGAAAAAGTACGCCGAAAAGTATTATGCCGTAGCCTTTGATACCTTCACGGGCACGGTGAACGTGTTAGATGAAGATGATTTTGTGGAACACCCGTTCACCACCCAGGCCAATTCATATTCGGCGGTATTTGCAACTGCTAAGTACCCGGAGTTTTTCCTGCCCTTAAAGAATATCGACAACAACCCGCTATTCGGCCAGACCAACAATATCACCAACATTTACGCCAGTTGGAACAGAAGCGGCGTACTCCCCATGCGCCCGGGAATTGATTATGATGGGGTAGTGTTTATCAGGGATACAAGGTCGAGCGTGCCGTTGAAATAGCGTAAAGCAATAAAGCCGTCCTTTTAGGGGACGGCTTTATGTTTAACGTTTACTTATATTGGCTATTTTACTTCCCAAACACCTTTTCCCGTAACTCGGCCGAAATTTGGTCGGTTACTTTGATGATGTCATCGGCAACTGCGCCGTTGTTTATCACTACTTTGTCGCATTTTTCGCGGTGGGGAAGCAGATACTCTTTATAGGCCGGTACAACGTGGTTTACCCATTTGTAATACGCATCTTCGTTAGAGTAGCCGCGCTCAGCCAGGTCGCGTTTTAGGCGGCGCTGCAGGGCAACTTCTTCATCGGCATCAATAAAGATGGTCATGTCCAAATCGGCAGCCACCTTTTTGAAGTGGAGGATAAACAGGCCTTCTACGATAATGATAGGGGCAGGCTTTATCTCCAGTATTTTGGGGACAATGTTGGGGTTGTTAAAAGTGTACTCTTTCTGGTATACGGTTTCCCAGCGCATCAGCTTGCTAATGTCGCTCTCAAACAGGTCGGCATCAATGGTGCTTGGCAGGTCGAAGTTATAGAGTTTGTTTTCCTCCTTGGTCATGGTATGGGCCACGGGGATATAGTAATCATCCTGCGATACCAGGCAAACTTCGTCGGGCGTGAAATGCGCTAAAAACGACTTCAAAAAAAAGGTTTTGCCGCTTCCGCTTCCGCCGGCAACGCCTATTACATAAGGTTTATTCATTAGGAGTACCGTAGCTAATGGTTACATGAAAGCGTTTATCGATAGCGCCAAGGGCTTCGGCAACATTTTTGGTCATCACAACCGATACGCCCTGGGTTGATTGGTTATCAGTAAAACGGCCAACTACTTTGGCAAAAGTGCTTTTACCCGTCATGGTGTTGGTTAGGCGCATTACGGTGCCAATAGGGGCAGTGCGGTGCAATATCAGCTTTTTATTAGGGTCGAGGCTCGAATCGTCTATCCAGGTGGCTACGCCTTTCTCGTTCTTTTCGAACAGGCCGTATTTGTTAGCGCCATGTTTATCAGCCAGCGAATCGGCAGGCGAGGCTACATAAGTACTGTCGCGTTTAGCCAAAGCACTATCTACCGGTGCCGAAACAGGCGGCGCTGGTGGCGGCGTTGCAGGTGCGCCAGAGCGTATGGTTAAAACCTGGCCGGGCACAATGCTGCCGGTAAGTTTGTTGGTGGCTACAATATCATCAACAGTAGTACCAAAGCGCTTGGCTATAGAATATAGTGTTTCGCCAGATGATACTTTGTATTGCTGCGTAGTAATGCCGCTTACATTGCTGTTGGCTACTTCCTGCGCGGTTTTTTGTTCTTGTTTTTGCTCGGCAGGTTTGCTGGCCGGTACGTTAGCGGGTGGGGTAATGGCTACTGCCGGTGTTGTTGTTGCAGGTGTAGTAGTCGCTGCAGGCTGCTGCGTTACCGGTTTTGTTTGTGGCTGCTGTGCCGGTGTGGTAGTTACTGCTGCCGGGGCAGGGGCATCGCCGCTAAAGGGGCGGTCGGTTGGTACTTTTATTACCTTGCCAATTTGCATGCTGGCGTTGGCATTGAAATCGATAATTGCTTTTGCGCTTACACCGTATTTACGGCCAAGCGAGTAAAAATTATCCTTGGGGTCCAATTTGTGCAGTATCACCTTTTTGCCGTTTAGGTTTTCCACGCCAATAGAATCTACTATAGGGCTGGCGAACGATGATACGGAAAGCGGCAGGAGGATGGAGGATAATAAAAAGATCTTTAACTTCATAATAGTTTATTATACAGTATTTTAGAGGGCTAATACGATAATATTGGTCCTGTTTTTAACGTATACTAATGCGTTTTTATGTATTACAAACGCCTCGGGTTGTAATTTTTGTATATCCTCATTCAATAAATCGGTATACCGTATCGTTTCACCATCTAAAATATAAATGCGCTGTTGCAGCCCACCATTTTTTAACGTGTGCAAAGATACAATTCTATAACCATTGTGATTAAGGGAATGGACTATATTTCCAAACGGAGCTTCCGGCAGGCTGCCCTCAACAAAATCGCTCGCCGGTAGTAACGAGGGTATGACTATGCTATTGGCCAAAGGTTTATCCTCGGGCGATGCATTGCGTAGCGTTTGCCCGGTTTGCGCATCAATAAGCACTAACTTTTTTGGTTGCAGGGCGGTATTATAAACTATTGGCCCGTTAATGCTGAGGTGGCTGAGCGCCAGGCTGTAGTTGTTCCATACTGGGGCAGATGTACCGGCATCAATAGCGGTAATGCCTTTATGCTCCGGCCCATTCTCGTGCTTGTAGTAATGCAGTAATGCTACATTGTTATACAAGGCATCCACACCGGCAAGCCAGCGCTCGTCGGTAGTGAAGCCCTCGAAATTTAACTGACCGGTTGTTAAGCTTACCGATGCAAAGCTTACCTGTTTTTCGGTTTCGTTACGTACCTCAAGCACAAGGGTATCGGTAAGTTCGTCTATCTCCATCCGCCAGATGGTGGCAGCAAACTGGTGGCTTAATAATGGTTGCAGCATTGTCATTTTCAGGGCAAATATGGTTAATAATATCAAATGTGTTTAACTTTACGGAACAATGCCGCCGGAGGCATGTTATCAACCCAAACACACATACAAATACCTACTACTATGGACGCAAAAGAAATTAGCCTGGAAGAAAAGGCCGTAAAACCCGTTGTTGACCACCTGAACGACCTATTGGCCAACTACCACATCCACTATCAAAAACTGCGCGGCTGCCACTGGAACGTAAAAGGCCAAAGCTTTTTCACCCTTCACGTAAAATTTGAAGAATTATACACCGCTGCGTTAACTACTATAGACGAACTGGCCGAGCGTATACTCACCCTGGGCAAAGCGCCATACAGCACTTTTAACGACTACATCAGCACTTCAACCCTAAAAGAGATACAAACCATCGGCCTTAAAGATACCGACATGGTGAAAGCCCTGATAGAAGACATGGCCACCCTCATAGAAATGGAACGCGAACTGCTGGAGATAACCGATAAAGCCGGCGACGATGGCACCAACGATATGGTGAACCGCTTTATGCAATTCAAAGAAAAGAACACCTGGATGCTGCGTTCTTTTGTGAATGAAGATTAAGGTGTTGGTGAATAGTTATTAGAGAGTGGTGAATGGTTGTAAGACCGATCTACTCACATCTATAAAACAAACGAGGCGATGAAAATTTTCATCGCCTCGTTTGTTTATTTAAATCTCTGTGTGCCTCCGCGTAACCTCTGAGGCCTCTGTGGTTAAATAGCCACTAACAGATTTTAAAACCTATATCCCAAAGTTAAATAACCATTGTTGTAAGTTTTATCAAGTAATGCGCCCGGGCTGGCTGTACCAATTTCGTAAGGGAAAATGGTTTGTGTGCCGGTTGAGCGGCTGTAAGTGGCATCTAAATAATAATCGCCAAAGCGCAGGCCTAAGCCACCGCTAACGGTTTTAATATCGCTGGCATTGTTATCCCTGCGAGCTTTACCTTGTATGCCGTAACCACCACGCAACAGGAAAAAGTTAGTCAGCCTTGCTTCGGCACCAATACGGTAGTTCACGGCCGATTGGTACAGGCTCTTGATAGTGTTATTATCATAAGTAGCATCAAAGTTGGCATCGCTGCTGATGTGGGTGCTGCTGTAATCGATGTACTCCACATCGCCGGTAATAAAGCCGAACGATTTGATGAATACCGCTGCACCGCCACCAACTTTCAATGGCGTACGCATATTATAAGTAAGCGGGTAGTTTTGCGGGCCATCTTCGTAGCGGCTGCCGTTGCTTATAGATGTACCAAGGCTTTCGGCATAAGTATCATCAATGGTATAATAAGTTGGCGAGGTGAAGGTAGCTGCCAGGCGTAACTCGTTAACAGGTTTAAATATCACACCTAAACGGCCGGTGAAGCCATTGCCTCGGGTAATTTGATCCTGCGTAAAATTAGAACTGTAATCGCGGTTAACGGCAACAGGGGTAGGGCTGCCTTCCAGTACCGAAAGGGCACCATCCTCGTAAAAGTTACTGAACGAATTATAGCGTAGCGTATTAAAGCTTAAGCCCAAACCAATATAAAATTTATTGCTGTAGTTGGCGCCAAAGGCAAAATCGAGTGCCGATTGGCCGCCGGTACGGGTAATGATGGCTTTTTGATCTACCCCAGGGAAGGCATTGCTGCGATAAGTAGGGTTAGCGGTTGTGCCGTAATTATCTATCAGGTTATGATCGTACGCGTTGCCGGCCAGGGTGCCTACATCTATACCATATTGATTGGCCTGCGCAGCATAATAATCGTTAATAGAGTTTGTGCCGTTACTGCCCCCGTAGGTAATGTTCTCGTAAAAGTTATTGTTACGGCTGTACGATATACCGTAGTTAAAACTTAGCCAGCCCTGGCTTTTGTCGGCACCTTTGGGGCGGTTAAGCTGCTGGTAAATTACGAACGCCGCATGGTTTAAATTACCCGAGCTGCGGCTATCAGTACCCGGGTTGGTTTGGTAGGTAGAGTTTACCTTAAGGTTGTTATATTCGGGCGTAATGCTTAATTCTGAGCGGGTGAAGAAACCCAAACCTGCGGGGTTGCCGCTTACCGAACTAAGGTCGCCACCAATGGCCATGCCAGCGTTGCCTACGCCTTTTATACGTGCGGTAGAGCCGCTTTGTGCTCCCGAAAAACGCACGGCATCCTGCGCGTATTGGGCGTAACTATTTTGAGCGAACGCTACTATAGCGGCCGCACTGAGTAGATGTTTTATTTTCATAAACTTTAGGTGTAGTAGTATTTAAGAAATTATGGGCGTGCCGGCCTTCCGCCGCCACCTCCACCGCCGCCACTATTGCCACCGCCGCCGCCACCACCGCGTGATGATGATGAAGATGGAGTGTAAGAAGGCTGCCTATCCGGAACGCGGTCTTGTGTAGCCGGCCTCATTTGCGGCTGTTGCCTTTGTGGTTGGTAGCTTTGTCCATCGCCGCGTGCAGCGCGGGTTGGGCGTGTGCTGCTATAGCCGCCATTGCCATTGTAGCTGCGGGTGTAACCACCGCTATAACCTGATGCTCTGCTTGGCCTGTTGGCGCCATAGCCTATGCCATTATTTGCTGTGCCGGTGTAGCCAATGCCATTGCGGCCATAACCTATACCTCCACGGCCGGGTACACCTGCCGGGCTGCCGGTACCCCTAACCGGGCGTGGGTTGCCACTGTAGGCAGAAACACCGCCCCAATAACCGCCACCGTAACCAATGCCTGTACCCCAGTATGAGTATGGAGAGTATCCGTAACCATATGGATAACCGAACCCGTAGCCACCATAAAAATTGTTGTAGAAACCGCCGTAGCCGTAGTAGCCACCAAGGCCGTAACCGCCCCAGCCACCCCATGCGTATGGCGAAAAGGCACCATAACCATAGCCAATGCCGCCATAGTAGCCGCCGTAACCATAACCAAGGCCCAGGCCAAGCCCGAAACCATAGTTGCCGTAGCTGTATGGGTTATAGTAACCCGAGTAGCCATCATAATAGCTAAACGGAGAATAATAAGCAAAGCGGTTTATACGCGATGAGTAATCGTCGTAATAGTAATAATCGTCATCAGGGTCCTGGTCGTTATAGGCCACATCCTCTTCCTGTTGGTAAGGTTTTGGTGCAACATAGTCGGGTGTTTCGCCGGCTCGTGCGTTTGAGAAGTACACATCATCGCTGTTTTTGGCGGTTGATGCAGTTTTGTTAACCGAGCAGGAACTCAGCGCCATAGCGCCGATCAATGTGATTCCTAATAGCAGGTTCCTTTTCATTTTTGCAGAGTGTAAAAAGTTCGAGTTCAAATAAACGTATAAATTTATAAATTTGGCGGTTAGTTATATTAATAATAAGGTCAAATTCTATTCCAAAATACAGTATATGAGCAAAGGTGTCATCAGTAAAGACGAAGATTATTCGCAATGGTTTAACGA
The DNA here is from genome assembly GCF_002013915.1 of Mucilaginibacter pedocola. Classification (GTDB taxonomy): domain Bacteria; phylum Bacteroidota; class Bacteroidia; order Sphingobacteriales; family Sphingobacteriaceae; genus Mucilaginibacter; species Mucilaginibacter pedocola. Next base: position 432,522 of record NZ_MBTF01000012.1, on the reverse strand, counting down.
CTTAATAATTAAATCTGATATGGCCGAATATTCGCCTGTCAGAGGGTGTATGATCATTAAACCATACGGCTATTCTATATGGGAAAAGATTCAGGCTACGCTCGATAAAATGTTTAAAGATACCGGGCACGTTAACGCTTACTTCCCGCTGCTCATACCAAAATCTTTCTTCTCTAAAGAAGCAAGCCACGTAGATGGTTTCGCTAAGGAATGCGCCGTTGTCACGCATTATCGCCTTAAGAACGATGGAGAGGGCCAAATTGTTGTGGACCCCGAGGCACAATTAGAAGAAGAATTAATTATTCGTCCAACATCCGAAACCATTATATGGAATACCTACCGCGGCTGGATACAAAGCTACCGCGACCTGCCTATTTTGGTGAACCAATGGGCAAACGTAATGCGTTGGGAAATGCGCACGCGTTTGTTTTTGCGCACCAGCGAATTTTTATGGCAGGAAGGGCACACCGCCCATGCCACATCAGAAGAAGCTATTGCCGAAACCGAGCAGATGCTGGATGTATACGCCGAATTTGCCGAAAACTGGATGGCGCTACCGGTTGTGAAAGGCCGCAAAACAGCTAACGAGCGCTTTGCAGGTGCTTTGGATACCTATTGCATAGAAGCTTTAATGCAGGATGGTAAAGCATTGCAGGCAGGTACCTCGCACTTTTTGGGCCAGAACTTTGCCAAAGCGTTTGATGTGAAATTTACTACGCGCGATAACAAGCAGGATTTTGTTTGGGCTACCTCATGGGGCGTATCAACCCGTTTGATAGGTGCCTTAATTATGGCTCACTCAGATGATGCCGGTTTGGTATTGCCTCCAAAATTGGCGCCAATACAGGTAGTAGTGGTGCCTATTTACAAACACCAGGAAGAACTGGATGCCATTACCGAATACGTAAAAGGCTTAACTAAAGAATTGCGTGCGAAAGATATCAGCGTGAAATTTGATAACCGCGATACCCACCGCCCCGGTGCAAAATTTGCAGAGTACGAACTGAAGGGCGTACCATTGCGCGTTGCCATTGGCAGCCGCGACATGCAGAACGGCACTGTAGAGCTTGCCCGTCGCGATACCAAAACCAAAGAAACTGTTCAGCAGGATGGTTTGGTGAATACGATAGCAAATCTTTTGGAAGAGATACAAACCAACATCTACACCAAAGCATCAATCTTCCGTGCGGAAAATACCACCGAGGTAGATACCTACGAAGAATTTAAACGCATGCTTGATGAGCAGCCGGGTTTTATTTCGGCACACTGGGATGGTACCTCGGAAACCGAACAAAAGATAAAAGATGAAACTAAGGCTACAATACGTTGTATACCTTTGAACAATAAGCAGGAAGAAGGCAAATGCATCCTGACGGGTAAACCGTCGACGCAGAGGGTGTTGTTTGCAAGGGCATATTAATGTTTGGTGAGCCCCCCAGCCCCCTAAAGGGGGAGCTTTTGATTTGCATGAGGGGAATAAATAAATTATTAAATAACAACCTTTGGCTCCCCCTTCAGGGGGCTGGGGGGCTGGACTATATGGGCATATGAAATTCGCAACTAAAGCAATACACGCAGGGCAGGAGCCCGACCCAACTACAGGCGCTATCATGACGCCGATATACCAAACCTCTACCTACTGGCAAAAGTCGCCGGGAGATAATAAGGGGTACGAATATTCGCGCGGTACCAACCCAACCCGTAAGGCGCTGGAGGATTGTTTAGCTGCCTTGGAGAATGCTAAGCACGGCTTAGCTTTTTCGAGCGGTATGGGTGCTACGGATGCGGTAATGAAGCTGCTGGCGCCGGGCGATGAAGTGATCACCGGTAACGATCTCTACGGTGGCTCGTACCGTATCTTCACCAAGATATTTGCTAACTACGGCGTTAAATTCCACTTTTTAGACTTGAGCAACCCCGATATCGTAAGCGAATACATCAACGATAAAACCAAACTTATTTGGATAGAAACGCCTACCAACCCAACCATGCAGGTGGTGGATATCGAGGCCATCGGCAAGATCAGCAAGGCCAATAATTTGCTTTTTGTGGTTGATAATACCTTTGCATCGCCATACCTGCAAAACCCTATCGACCTGGGTGCTGATATTGTAATGCATTCGGTAACCAAATACATAGGCGGCCATAGCGATGTGGTAATGGGTGCCCTGATGATGAACGACCATGAGCTTTACAAAAAGCTTTGGTTCATCTATAATGCCTGTGGTGCCACTCCCGGCCCAATGGATAGCTTTTTGGTGCTGCGTGGTATAAAAACACTGCACCTGCGCATGAAGGCCCATTGCGAGAACGGCCGTGCGGTTGCTGAGTTTCTGAAGAACCACCCAAGGGTAGAGAAAATATACTGGCCGGGTTTCCCGGATTCGCCAAACCACGAAGTAGCCAAAAAACAAATGCGCGATTTTGGTGGCATGATATCTATTGTACTGAAAGATGCCACGTTGGAAGATACCTTCCGCATTGCAGGTTCGTTCAAAGTATTCTCGCTGGCCGAATCATTAGGCGGTGTAGAGTCGCTAATAAACCACCCCGTGAGCATGACTCACGGCAGCATCCCCAAAGCCGAACGCGACAAAGCCGGCGTGGTAGATAACCTACTGCGCCTTAGCGTAGGTGTAGAGGATATTGAGGATTTGCTGGAAGATTTGAAACAGGCGTTGGCGTAAATTAGAGCCAAGAAATAAGAGTCAAGAATCTAGACGATCATGTAGCTATCTTGATTCTTGACTCTTTCATCTTGATTCTCACGATATGAACGATAATCTCAAAGCCTTCCTCGACGAAAAAGTTTCTCAATACAACCGGCCCGAGTTTATTGCCAACGACCCGGTGAGCATTCCGCACCTGTTTACCAAAAAGCAGGATATCGAGATCATGGGCTTTTGGGCAGCTACACTGGCATGGGGGCAGCGCGTAACCATCATTAACAAATGCAAAGAATTGATCGCCCTGATGGACGGCGCGCCTTACGATTTTATCATCAACCACGAAGAACCCGACCTGAAGAAGCTGCTTAGTTTTAAGCACCGCACTTTTAACGATATAGATACGCTGTATTTTATCTCGTTCTTCAGGTATCATTACGAAAGGTTCGATAGTTTAGAGGAGGCGTTCAACGCCCAAAATAACTTTGTCATCCTGAGCAAGAGCGAAGGATCTATAAGCAATACATGCTCTCGGTTTGTTCAACCCGAAAGCACTGTTGAAACGGCTCTCAATTATTTTAGAAACTATTTCACCTCCCTGCCCGATTTCCCTAATCGCACCAAAAAGCACGTTTCCTCACCGTCACAAAAATCTACCTGCAAACGGCTTTGCATGTTCTTGCGTTGGATGGTTCGGAAAGACAGCCAAGGTGTAGATTTCGGCATTTGGAACAAACTAAAACCTGCCGACTTAATTTGCCCCTGCGACCTGCATGTTGACCGTGTGGCCCGAAAACTAAAACTCATCACCCGCAAACAAACCGACTGGCAAACAGCCGTAGAACTCACCCAAAACCTCCGCGAATTGGATCCATTAGACCCTGTGAAGTACGACTTTGCGCTGTTTGGTTTAGGGATAGAAGAACGCTGGGGGATAGAAGGGGTATTGCCGGAATTTTAATGGAAATACCTAAACCGCCTCAGCCCACCCTGTCATCGAACGAGCGGGGAGGCAAAGAGTGCAGGGGCGAGGAGAGAACTTGTTCGACATGCAAAGGCACTGTGCAATACGGTAATGCAAAGCGTTCATGCTTCAGCGTTCAGGATTTCTCGTCGCTTCGCTCGCTCGAAATAACATTTTTTTTGGGCTTAATCCTAAAAATCCTCATTCACCAACTGGTGGTTGATCATTGCCCCAGCTTTATTCCCCTGTGCCACTGCCGATGGTACCGACCGCATCATGGTGGTATTATCTCCCGCAGCATATACGCCTTTTACCGTTGTGGCCTGCATTTCATCTATCTTAATAAAACCCGCATCAGTAAACTCGCAGCCCAAAGTTTGCAATAGCGGGCAAGTCTGTATAAAGGGTAACTTGGCGTACATTACGGTTAACTTCAGGTTGCTGCCGTCCTCGAAACAAATATTATTCATGTAACCATCTTCGTGGCTGATGCTTTTTATCGGCTTTGGATTGATGGTAATGTTATGCTTTTCTAACTCAGCTATTTGCTCTTCTTTAAGTGTGGATGGCCCGTTGGTTAGCAGGGTTATTTCCTGCGTCCAGTTAGTTATGATCTTCGAAAACTCGAAGCCAATATCGCCATTGGCTAAAATAGCTGTAGGGCGGTTGCGCACTTCGTAGCCATGGCAGTAGGGGCAATGCAGTACCGAAATACCCCAGCATTCGGCAGTACCCGCTATATCCGGCATTACATCCACAATACCTGTGGCGAAAAGTAGCTTGCGCCCTGTGTAGGTTTCCTCGCCATCTGTTTCTATAATAAACAAACCGTCCTGCTGCAATGCGTTTATTGCTGTGCCTGTTTTAAAAGTAATGGTTGGATACTCTAACACCTGTTCTTTAGCTTTCGCGCTAATGGCTGCAGGTGTTTCGCCATCGTGCGTTATAAAGTTATGCGCATGCGGCGTTTGCCTGTTGGCGGGTTTGCCTGCATCCAATACCAAAACCTTACGCAAGGCGCGCCCCAACGCCATGGCTGCCGATAGGCCAGCGTAACTGCCGCCAATTATAATTGCATCAAAATTTGCTTCCATAGCAGCAAATGTAGAGGAAGAAATTACAAAAGCAACATTGTTGCATTTGTAAAATGTAAAGATGATATTTCTTTGATATATTTAACCTCATGACAACACCCGGCGGAGAATTAGCCCTATCTGCTTTCCTCACAGGCAAAAGCGAACATACTTTAATGCTGTTCCATCATTTTATCGCGGTGTTTAAAACGATAGGGGATATCAAGGTAGAAGCTACCAAAAGCATGATAGGCATCTCCAACAATCATAAGCGTATTGCCTGGGTTACGCAATTGGGTAGAAACTTTGTGCACGTGGTTTTCCCCTTCAAGCAGGAATATCCCGATAATTTATGCTTCCAAAAAATAGCGCAAGTGCCCGGGCAAGAACAATACAACCACCATTTCAGGATGCTGCAAGCGGAGGATTTAAATGAGGAGGTAATGGAATTTATGAGGCTGGCTTATCAGGAAGAAAGCGCAGGGTAAAAAAATAGCCCCGCGAAACGCGGAGCTATCGGTATTGATGAAATAATGATTAGAAACCTAAACCTAAAGTAAACCCGGTATAGTTACCATTAAGCGTTGCGCCTGCTGTGGCCGCGCCGGTGGTAAGGTTTATGGTATAAATTTTAGTAACACCGCCTACGATTAACACAGCATAAGCAGTGCCGCTGGTGCTACCAATATCAAAGCCATTGGCAGTGCTTGCTGTTACACCAAGTGCGCCAACGTCTGATAATGTGCCGTTATTTGGCGGATCTTGTTTAACTAACCTGCCTGCACCTGCATCAATATTGTATAAAACAGTTGCGGTTGCTCCCGCAAAGTTGTTAGTATAGGCCGAAGCACTTACCGATGAGGTGATCGGGTTAATTGTGCCGTCTACCGCTGCAACAGTACCATCGTTAGGGTTAAGGCGTAGGTTTTGCCCTAAATTGCTCACCACGCGTATCCTGTCGACAGTTGGGTTAAAGTCGAACCCGAAATCAGTACCTAAAAGTGGCGTGGTTAAAGTGCCTGTACCAACTTGTGTAGCAGCTCCCGATGATGCGTTAAGAGTATACAGCCGGCTTGTACTACCAAGCGCGAACAATTGGCCGTTTACAGGGCGCATATCTATACCCAATATGGTTTCGCCCGCTTGTAAACCGGAGATAGCTTTCAGTACCGGTGCCGGGCTTGCCGGGTTAAAAATGGCAAGTTCGGTGTTTGTGGTTACGGCGTAAGCCACGGGTTCGGTTGGTATGGCAAAACCAATGATGCTTGCCGGCAGGTCGCCTTTAATGCGTACGGCTTTTCCGGTGGTAAGGTCGATGGTGTAAAGGGCTTTTTTGCTTTCTACTGTCAATATAGCCAGCGCTTTGCTGCCGTCGGGGCTAATGTCGAAGCCGCCGGTGGCTTCGGCGTTTACGGTCAATGAACCCACTTCAACCAATTTGCCATCGTTTGGCGGGTCTTGTTTGTATAGCTTATCGTTATTCAGGTCAATGTCGTACAAAATAGTGCTTGTAGCGCCCGCTCGATTTTCGGTGTATGCGGCGGCGCTAACTCCCGGTGCCAGGGTAGAACCACTGATGCTACCATCAGTAAATGCAACTGCGCCGGTTTCGGGGTGCAGGCGCAGGTTTTGCCCGTTGTAGCCTATATAGCGTATTCTATCAACCGTTGGGTTAAAATCGAAACCAGCCCCATAAATTGAGGCAGTAATGGCAGGCGTAAATGGTGCTGCGTTTACAGCACGAGCCGCACCCGTCGCAGTGTTGATAATGTACAGGCGACTGGTGCTGCCAATGGCATAAAGCTGCCCTGTTGCTGGCCTAAAATCCATCCCTAAAATGGTTTCGCCGGCTTGCAAGCCTGTAACCGGCACGGCCGCAATTACGGTTGCTACCGCTTTTGCATTCAACGTCAGCAAGCGGTTATCAGATGTAAGGGCAAAAAAGTTTACATCCGGCCCGTCGGTTTCTTCCATGTTTACGGGATTTGGGAACGGGCCGGTTTCGTTTTTACAAGATGATGCGAATATTAAAATGGCAGCAGCGCATACTATGCCCAGCTTAACAGAAATGTTAAATGTTTTCATAATAGATTTTTATTTACAGTAAATGTTTATTCCATTGCCGGGTGGGGCAATTTTTTAGCAGATAGGGTGTAAATAAAAATCCGGAGGGGGCGATGTGATTTTAAGAAAATGGGTGGTTTGGTAGTTGTTGTAATAACCGGTAAAATGAATTACCTGCGTATACCAAAACAGGTGTGTTGATTGAAGGGTTGCGGCATCGGTAAATTCTTTTTCTTTTTCGATGGAGGAATTGTTTTCTGCTTTCTTTTCGCCTTCATCATCGTTTTCGGTAGCCGAAGAAGTTTCTTTACCAACGGATCTCAGGCTGACAAATACCGGTGCCGCAGCTTTAAGGGCTATTAATAATATTAATAGCATGCCCATGGCAATACGCACATAAATATGTTTTTGGTATAAAGCAGCTATCACAAAATATTTAACAATGGGTAGATTGTTATTGATAACTACGCAAAAAGGGGATAAGGGGTTTTAAATAGGGCTTAGCTAACCTATTCGATTTGGGAGTGAGGTGCATAGAGAGTGTTACCCCCTGCAAAGGAAGCTTTTGAGTAGCTTATTTTCGTTGGTCCAATTCTTTGAGGAGTTCATCCAAAGTTTGGAGCTTTAATTTCTCCTTTTTTGCGAGATTTACTTCTCTTATAGATTCCTTTAGTTCTCTTAAAAAGGTGAACTTTTCAGTATTTAGGTTTTTAATTTTCATTTTTTTTCCTTGCCGATCTTATCGTCACGCAAATCAAAAGTTCCCCCTTCAGGGGGCGGAGGGGGCTCGCCGGTTTACCTTTTCATCGCCCTGTCCATCTCCACTTTGGTATCGCGCTCTTTCAAGGTTTCGCGTTTATCAAAGGTTTTCTTGCCCTGGGCCAATGCTATCTCTAATTTGGCAAAGCCGCGTTCGCTAATGAACAAGGCAAGGGGGACAATGGTTAATCCTTTCTCTTCGCCGCGGGTTTGGAGTTTTTTTAGTTCCTTTTTGTTCAGCAGCAGCACACGGTCGCGCTTGGCCTCGTGGTTATAGAACGAGCCGAACGAATACTCGGAAATATGCAGGTTACGCACATACAGCTGGCTGCCAACAAAGGTGCAAAAGGCATCATTTACGTTTGCTTTACCATCGCGGATAGATTTTATTTCGGTACCGAGCAATTGTATGCCCGCCACGTATTTATCCAGTATGTGGTACTCAAAGTATGCCTTTTTATTTTTTATATATACGTCCTGTTTCATTACGGTGCAAATATGCAAATTATTTTCGTGCACCGGGTTTCACTACCAGCACCGGTACATTCACCTTGTGGCGTACGGTGTTTACGGTAGTGCCGAAGATCAGGTCCTTTAACGCCTTGTGCCCGTGAGAGCCCATCACAATAAAATCAATACCCTCGGTATTCACAATTTCGGCAATGGCCGTTGCGGGGCCGCCGTAGCCTATGCGCGCTTCTGCTTTGTAGTGCAGTTTGGTTAGTGCATCAACATATTTGTCGAGGTTGTTTACGTCGCTTTGGGTTTCGTTATCCATTACCTGCTTGCCATAATAGCGCGCGCCGGCGGTTTCTACCACGTGTATGAGCGTGTAGGTGGCCTTTTTGCCGCCCTGCATCAGCGCATGGCGTATACAATCCTCATCGTTTTTCGAAAAATCAATGGTGACCGCAATATGGTTATAATGCACCGCCTCCAAATTATCAAGCGATGCAGCCAGTCCGTGCGGCACGTAAGATGGTTGGCCCGCGTGTTTAAACAGTAGAGGACGGATAAACACGTATAACAATAGCAAACCAATAGCACCCGCAATAGGCGTGGCCACATAATTTACTATATCTGCCGAGCCGGGGTTTTCTGCCGCCCAACTGCTTATCTCTTCTATCACCAGTCGTACGTTCAAGCCAACTATTACTACTGCAAACAGCCATGCCAGTATCCTTAAGGGTACATTAATGGCAAATTTGCCCATGCGCTTTTTGTCGGATGTGAAGTGGATGAGCGGGATAATGGCAAAGCCTAACTGCAGGCTTAACACCACCTGGCTTAATATCAATAGTTTCCCTAAGCCTTCTTCGCCTGCGTGCAGTATGGTAAAGAAAGCCGGCACAATAGCAAATATCCGCGTAAGCAAACGACGCAGCCATGGGGCAATGCGCAGGTTAAGGTGCCCTTCCATAATAATTTGCCCGGCAAGCGTACCGGTTACGGTAGAGCTTTGCCCGGCGGCTATCAGCGCAATGGCAAACAGCGCGGGTGCCAGTTTACCGAAGATATTGGTAAGCAGTTTATGGGCATCCTGTATTTCGGCAACCTCGTGATAGCCACGGCCGAAGAAAGCGCTGGCGGCCAGTATCAGTATCGCAGCATTTACAAAAAAAGCCAGGTTAAGGGCAATGGTGGTGTCCCAAAAATTGTAACGGATGGCGTTTTTGATGCCTTCGTCGCTGCGGTCTATCTTGCGGGTTTGCACCAGTGAGGAATGCAGGTAGAGGTTATGCGGCATCACGGTAGCGCCAATAATACCTATGGCCAGGTAAAGCGAACGCTGATTTAATTCGGTAGGGATAAAGCCTTTGGCAACTTCTAATGCCACAGGCTTTACAATAAACATCTCCAGCAAAAAGGCCAGCCCCACTATAAATATCAGCGAGATAATAAAGCCTTCCAATTTGCGCATACCCTTATTCATCAGGAACAAAAGCAGCAAGGTGTCCAGCATGGTTATAGATACGCCCCATATCAGCGGCAAGCCGAACAATAGGTTCAAACCAATGGCCATACCAATAACCTCTGCCAAATCGCAGGCTATAATGGAGATTTGGGCCAGTATGTACAGGCAGAAGTTTACAAAGCGGGGGTAGGAGTGTTTAGATGCCTGCGCTAAATCCAGCCCGCGCACTATTCCCAGCCTTACGCAAAGGTTTTGCAGCAACAGGGCTATCATGTTGCTCAGCAACAGCACCCAAATTAGTTTATAACCAAACTGGCTGCCGGCGGCTAAGTCTGTAGCCCAGTTGCCCGGGTCCATATAACCAACGCTTACCAGGTAGGCGGGGCCCAAAAATGAAAGTAGTTTGCGCCAGCCCGTTTTATTTTCGGTGCTTACGGTATTGTGAACGTTTCCTAAGGATTCGTTTGTTATCATATCGCTATCAGGAGGTTATTGGCCACCTCGCGGCTTATTTGTAAAACTTTGTTGTCCATTTGCAGCACTACGGTATTATCATAACTGATAACCTCTTTCACCGCTATTTTTTTACCGATGGTGAGGCCTTGTTTTTCGAGGTATTGCAGAAACACGGCCGAATGATCGCGCACGCCCGAAATAACCCCCGCGCTACTAACCGCCAGTGCCGAAATTGGTTTAAGATCGTTCGTCTTAAAATGGCCATTACTATCGGGTATCGGGTCGCCATGCGGGTCGCGGCGGGGGAAACCCATAAATTCGTCGAGCCTATCTATCAATTCGTTCGATGAGATATGTTCCATTTCTTCGGCCATATCGTGCACCTCGTCCCACTTAAAGTTTAGCTTTTCTACCAAAAAGTATTCCCAAAGCCGGTGTTTGCGGATGATGTTGATGGCCACCTTTTCGCCGCTCTGTGTAAGGCTTACGCCCTGGTAACGCTGATAGTTAATGAGCATTTTGTCGGCAAGCTTGCGCAACATATCGGTAACCGACGAAGCCTTTGTATCCAGCGAAGCCGCAATTTGGTTGGTGCTTACGCTTGGATTGGTGGCGGCCAGCTTGTAAATGGCCTTTAAATAGTTCTCCTCGGCTAATGTGTGCATTTAGCCAAATATAATAATTTTTTTAGACAAGCCTAAAAATACACGCTCTAAATTGTTCGGTTAAACGATATTTGTGTGGAATTATATTTTGCGTGATAGAGATTATCATATATTTGCATGTACCATGGCAGCTGAATTAGATAAGATAGACCTCCAAATACTCAAGATATTACAAGAAAACGGGCGTATAACCAACCTGCAGCTTTCTAACGAAATCGGGCTTTCACCGGCACCGACCTTAGAACGCGTGCGCAAACTGGAGAACGCCGAGTACATAAAAAGCTACCATGCTTTGGTAGACGAAGAGAAACTGGGGCTGGGCATAAAAACCTTCATACAGATATCGCTGGATTTTCACCAGAAGAACACCATCCAAACTTTTTTGGACGAGATACAAACCATTAAGGAGGTGACCGAGTGCCACCACGTAACCGGCCAGTGCGATTTTCTGCTGAAGGTTTACGTGCGCGACATTAAATCGTACGAGCGCCTCATTATGGAAAAAATAAGCCGCATTACGGTGGTAAAAACTTTCCAAACCATGATGATAATGAGCACCAGTAAGAAGGAGCCGATAGTGCCGCTGGAATACTAAAGTTAGAGTCAAGAGGTAAGAATCAAGAGACAAGAATTAGGAGCCTGTGATCAAATGTTTTGATCACAGGCTCTTTTTGTTTTATGCGGCGCTTCCTGTCTTGACTCTTGATTCTCGCCTGTTGCTTCTAACTACTCGATCTGCCAATCAATCTCCTCTTTACCTTCTTGCTTCAAAAACTCATTGGCTTTAGAGAATGGTTTAGATCCCCAGAAACCGCGCTCTACTGATAGGGGTGAGGGATGTACCGATTTAATGATGTGATGTTTTGCGGTGTCTATCAATGCTATTTTTGATTGGGCATGTGCTCCCCACAAAATGAAGACTATGCCTTTAGCATCCTGCGAGAGTTTTTTGATCACCGCATCAGTAAAATGTTCCCAACCTTTTTTAGAGTGCGATGCCGCTTCGTTGGCGCGTACCGTTAACGAGGTGTTAAGCAGCAATACGCCCTGCTCTGCCCATTTTTCGAGGTTGCCGTGAGTAGGGATGGTAAAGCCGGGGATGTCGGTTTTTAACTCTTTATAGATATTATTGAGCGAACGTGGTATGGCAATGCCGCGCTGTACTGAAAATGATAGCCCGTGTGCTTGGTGTTCGCCGTGGTATGGGTCCTGGCCCAATATTACCACCTTTACTTTATCATAAGGCGTTTTGTTAAAGGCGTTGAATATCTCGGCGCTTTTGGGGTATATTTTATGCCCTGCCGCTTTCTCCTGCATTAAAAAAGCCTTCAGTTGTGCCATGTAGGGCTTGTTGAGTTCGTCGCCTATTTCGCGCATCCACGATGCTTCTAATTCTCCTGCCATAAATATTTATCAGATGTTTTATTGTAGCTTACAAATAACGATATTCGCACTTTCATAATACTAATACAAATTATGTCGAATATAGTTAGGCTGATCATAGCCTGTGTGATAATGGGTGCAGGTGTTACTTTGTGCGCATTTGGTTTTTGGGGCTGGGGCATTACCACGTTCATTTTTGGCGGCATGGTGCTGCTAACGTTCTTCTTTAACGAGAACATGATCATATCGCAGTACTACCTGCGTAAAGAGAAAAGCGAAGAATCGGAAAAGTGGTTGATGAAGATCACCGATTACGAAAAACAATTATACAAAGGCCAGCATGGTTACTACAACCTGCTTATCGGCTTGATAGAGTCGCGCAAGTCGCCATTAAAATCTGAGAAATACTTCAAGAAGGCCCTGCAGTTAGGCATGAGCATGAGCCACAACACGGCTTTGGCAAAACTAAGCCTGGCGGGTATATCAATGGCAAAACGCAACAAGCGCGAAGCCGAGATGTATTTGAAAGAAGCTGCTAAAGACGACACGAACAAGCTACTTGCCGAGCAGATAAAAATGATGAAGGGTCAAATGGCGCAGATGGATAAGCAGCAGGTGGTACGCGGCGGCTTCCGTCAGCAAAGGTTCTAAAAAAGAATTCCTTTTATTTATCGTCTAACGAACTGAAATAGTCAGGCTCCGGCGAGTTACTGTGATTCGCGTTGATATGCCTGTCAACCAATTTCGGTTCGTTATCTGTTGATGGTTCGGCAACTTCTACCATCTTCAATATACTGCGGATGAACGACAGGTTAAAATTGCTCCTGTTTAGCTTTATCAGGTATTCGTTCTCCGTTATCTCAAGGATCGAATTTGTCATGGGTGTTCGCATTAGTGTATTTGATATAAAGCTAAACAAGTTAATTTTAACGAAAGTTTCATAATTTTTATCATTGCGTTAAGGAATTGTGAAGGAAACAGTCGGTTTCTTTTCACATTTGTGGATGACGTGTGTTGATAAAACCAACAGGAGTACAATTAGTTACGAGATTCAATTTTAGTTTAAAAGGATTGCGTTTTGGGGTGATTGTTTTAACCTTTTGTTTAGTGGGTTAATTTTACCACAGAGAACACTGAGGGAGGTACACAAAGAGCACAGAGAGCTTGTGTTTAGCTAATTGAGTGAACACGAATATCACCAATTAAGTCGAATTGCACGAATTTTTGCTTTGTCCTTCTAGCTAATTTATTCGAATTTGATTTGTGAAATTTGATTCAATTCGAAATTATTCGTGTTCACTCAATAAGCTTTACAGGTTTAAGAATAGCTTTAAAATAGAAAAGGCCCTTATCGGGCCTTTCGTTGTTTTATATAAAGATGGTTTTATTCGAACCATTTCATTACCTCATCCTTGGTAGGCATAGTAATGTCCAGTTTCATTTTTTTGCGCATGCCGCCAAGGTCGTTAAATACCTTGTTGGGGTTGCCTGCTTTTAGTTCTTCAGGGGTGTTGAAGCCCATTTTGTTTATTACGGGCACCCATTCTGCCGGTACGCCTATCGCAATAAAATCTTCAACCGTAGCAACTTTAGCTTTTTTCTCGGGGCGCATTTGCGGGAAGAACAGTACTTCCTGTATGGTGCTTTGGTTGGTCATCAGCATCACCAAACGGTCGATACCGATACCTAAGCCCGATGTTGGCGGCATACCGTATTCTAAGGCACGCAGGAAATCCTCGTCCATTGCCATCGCTTCATCATCGCCGCGACCCGCCAGTATCAGTTGCTCTTCAAGGCGTTCGCGCTGATCGATCGGGTCGTTCAGTTCCGAGTAAGCGTTAGCGATCTCTTTACCGTTCACGAACAACTCAAAGCGCTCTACCAAACCGTCTTTTGTACGGTGCTTTTTGGCAAGCGGCGTCATTTCGATGGGGTAGTCGGTAATGTAAGTAGGCTGTATCAGGTTCGCCTCAACTTTGGCGCTGAAGATCTCATCTACCAGTTTACCTTTACCCATGGTCGAGTTGGTTTCGATACCCAGGTCGGCACAAACTTTTAGTAAACCGGCTTCGTCCATGGCAGATACATCTATACCGGTGTATTTCAGGATAGAATCGTACATGCTCAGTTTCTCGTATGGGCCGGCAAAGTTTATCTCGTTTTTGCCAACCTGTACAACCGGTACGCCGTGTACGGCTTTGGCAACGGTTTCTAAACATTCCTCAACCATGGCCATCATCCAGATATAATCTTTATAGGCCACGTAAATTTCCATTGCGGTAAATTCCGGGTTGTGGGTGCGGTCCATACCCTCGTTACGGAACATTTTACCGAACTCGTAAACACCATCAAAACCGGCAACGATCAATCTTTTCAGGTAAAGCTCGTTAGCGATACGCAAAAATAGCGGCATATCCAGCGTGTTGTGGTGGGTGTTGAACGGACGAGCCGCTGCACCACCATGCACTGCCTGCAGGATAGGGGTTTCTACCTCCATCCAGCCTTGCCCGTTAAAGTAATTACGCATAGCGCTGATCACTTTAGAGCGGTTGATGAAGATGTTTTTATACTCGGGGTTAACCGTTAGGTCAACATAGCGCTGGCGGTAACGCAGTTCCGGGTCGGTAAAGCCATCGTGTACGGTACCATCATCTTCGCGTTTTACAACCGGAAGTGGTTTTAATGATTTCGAGAGGATGGTTAACTCTTCGGTATGGACCGATATTTCGCCGGTCTGCGTACGGAAAACAAATCCTTTTACGCCAACATAATCGCCAATATCCAATAGTTTTTTGAATACGGTATTGTAAAGGGTTTTATCCTCGCAGGGGCAAATATCATCGCGTTTGATGTAAACTTGTACGCGGCCGGTGGTGTCTTGTATCTCGAAGAAAGAAGCGCTGCCCATAATACGGCGCGTCATGATGCGGCCGGCTATGGTAACCTGTTTATACTTATCCGGTGCAGCATCAAAATTGTTGTTAATATCCTGCGCCCATGCAGTTACATCATAGGCTTCGGCAGGGTAAGGGTTGATGCCCAGGGCACGTAAGTCTTGTAGCGACTTGCGGCGGAAAAGTTCCTGTTCGGATAGCGCAATACTCATATTAAAAGCGTTGTATTTTAAGGCTGCAAAAATAGGGTTTTTATTTAGATATGGGATTTGAGATGTGAGATTTGAGATGTGTTATATCAACAATGCAAAATTTGATCATTATATTTGTTTATGGAGACAAAAGAATTAATATCTGATTCTTTAAATGAACAGCAATTGCTCATGTTGCGTTTGTTGAAAAAGCCTATGCCCGAAGGTTCCTTCAAGAAGATCAAACAGCTTGTTGTGAAACTTTTGGCTGAACAGATCGACGAGAACATAGAGCAATGGGAGAATACCAATGCTATAACCACGGAACATTACGAAAAATTAAGTAAAGGGCATTTTAGGTCTTCTTCCCGCAAATCTTAATGAGAGTCGTTTTAGATTCTAATATACTTCTCGTTGCGCTTGGAAAGCGAAGTCGTTATCGGCCAATTTGGACCGATTTTTTAAGTGAGGCATACGAATTGGTGATCTCTGAAGAAGTGCTTCACGAGTACGAGGAGATATTGCAACTCTATTCAGCTCCTGGAGTATCTGACCTGGTAATGGAAGTTTTTGTGGAAGCAACGAACATACTTTATCAAAAGGTCTATTATCAATGGGAGGCAATAAAGAGTGACCCCGATGATAATAAGTTTTTCGATATTGCAGTAGCGGGTAACGCCGATTACATAGTTACCAATGACGCACATTTTAATGTTTTAAAGCAGTTGGCCTTCCCCTCGGTTAAAATAATCTCCGGTGAAGAATTTCTAAGTATTTTACAAAGCAACTCGGAACTGTAAAGTTTCATTACGCTTACCCTACGGCAATAAACGCCCCTTGTCACATCTGTTGCCAATATTTCGTCATCAAATAAATACCTTTACCGCATGGATATAAAAGTTATCGCATTTGATGCCGATGATACCCTTTGGGTGAACGAACCCTATTTCAGGCAAACAGAAGAACGCTTTTGCGAACTGCTGAGCGGCTACCTTTCGCGGCACGACCTGGAGCGCGAATTGCTGCGTATAGAGATAGATAACCTTGCCCTTTACGGCTATGGCATAAAAGGTTTTATCCTCTCGATGATAGAAGCCGCCATGAAAATTACAGGCGACACGCTAAGCATCGATATTATAAAACAAATAATGGACCTGGGCAAGCAAATGCTGAACCAACCTATAGAACTGCTGGATGGGGTGGAGGAAGTATTGGAATCCCTTAAAGATAAATACCGCCTGGTAGTGGCCACCAAAGGCGACCTGCTCGACCAGGAGCGCAAGCTGCGTAAATCGGGACTGAGCGCATATTTCCACCATATCGAGATCATGAGCGAGAAGGACGATGCCAATTACCTGAAACTGCTGAAGCATTTGGATATCCAGCCATCGGAACTGCTGATGATAGGCAACTCGCTGAAAAGCGACATACTGCCTGTGTTGAATATTGGCGGTTATGCGGTGCATGTGCCATACCACATTACCTGGGCGCACGAGCAAATTGAAGATAGTATAGATAACGAGCGTTTTAAAAGTATAGAACGCATAAAAGAAGTTTTGGAGTTGCTGAAATAGCCATCATGAGGACTAAAATAGAGATAGCCGGCTGGCTGCGCGAAGACCATTTTAATTTATTCAACAGTTTTGACGAGCCTTATTACAGCATCAACGTTGATATCGACGTTACTGCGGCCTATGCAAAGGCAAAAGAGCTTGGCGTAACATTTTATAATTACTACCTGTACAGCGCCATTACGGCCATTAACAGCCACGAGAACTTCAGGCTTAGGGCTATAAACGATGAAGTTTTTTTATACGATAAAATAAATGTTACCCACGTAGTGCTTCGCCCTAACGGTACTTTTGGCTTCGGGTATATTCCGTTTGTGCCTACGCTGGAAGAGTTTGTAGCACTGGCCAAAGTGGAAACCGAACGCATACTGGCCACCAAAGGGCTCGATCTGAGCATCCCGAACGAAAACATCATCCATTTTTCAGCCATGCCAAGCATTAAGTTTACCGGGCTTACGCATGCGCGTAGTTTTGGGTTTAAAGATAGCTCCACCAAACTATCGGTAGGTAAAGTTACCGAAGTGCACGGCCGTAAAATGATGCCGCTATCCATCACCGTACACCACGGACTGATAGATGGCCTGCATGTTGGGCAGTTTATAGAGTTGTACCAGCAGGTGCTGAATGGGTGATCAAAGCAACCGCCCGCCCCATAATTGCGTATTTATAAGGCAGATATGCCCTTGCAATAAATGTAAACGGTATATTTACTTTATTGCGCAGCACCAATTATGCCTTTTAAAAAAGCCTTCCTGTTAATATTTGCTTTTGCAACGCTCGCCGCTTGTAAAAAAGAGCCATTTGTGCCTAATTACGAGAACGCGTTACCGGGCTTGTGGAAACAATTGGCCGACTTCCCCGGCGCAGGGCGAGTACGTGCCTATGGTTTCAGTATTGGGGGAAAGGGGTATATAGTTGGAGGCAATGCCGGTTCGGGCTTCAACGTAATCCCTCTATACGACCTATGGGAATACGACCCTGCCACCGATCAGTGGACACAAAAGTCCGATTATCCCGGCCAGGCGGCAGAATACCTGCGTGGGTTCACTATAAATGGCAAAGCCTATATGGGCACAGGTTACGGTATGCAGTATTACGGCGGACCCGACGCCATCCCGCAAAACAAAGACTTTTGGGAGTATAACCCCAGCACCGATACGTGGACACAGAAAGCCGACCTGCCCGCAATAGGCCGCGAAAATGTTATCGCCTTCGAAATAAATGGCAGCGGCTATTTGGGCCTGGGCACCAATAATAATTACGACGCCAACTACAAAGACTTTTGGAAGTACGATGCTACTGCAGACAAATGGACACGCATGGCCGATTACCCCGGCGATGGCAGCTTCGGCGTGGCGGCGTTCGCGTAGGCGGCAAAGGCTATGCAGGCATGGGCGGTGCATCGCCGGATGTTATCAAAAAAGATTTTTGGGGATACGACCCGGTGACAGATAAATGGACAGCCAAAGCAGATTTTACCGGCCCTGTGCGAGCTTTCAGCAGCCCGTTCGTTATTGCGAGCGATGGCTATGTAGGCCTCGGCACTACCACCACCTCATCTGCCGATGACTTTTATAAGTACGACCCCGCAAAGAATAGCTGGATAAAGATCACCCCATACGGCGGCGACCCGCGTTACGATGCCGTAAGTTTTGTAATAGATGGCATTGCCTATGTTGGTACGGGCAATCCCGGTTTGAAGAAAGACTTTTGGAAGTATACGCCTACTAAAAAGCCGTAGGCGCATACTTTTGGTGTTAATCTGCCTCTGTTTCCTGTAAATAAAGGTCGTCTATTGCTTCTGCGTATTTCTTCTCTATCACCTTGCGTTTGGCTTTCATGGTAGGGGTTATTTCGCCTTCTTCCATGCTGAAGGGCACGCGTTTTAGTTTGAAATTTTTAATACGCTCGAATTTGGCCAGTTCGTTAGAGTATTTCTTTACGTCCTGGTTCACCCAGTCGATAATTTCCTGGTCGTTTATAAAAACATCGGGTTTCTCGAAGTAATCGTTACCCAGTTTAAAGGTTTCCTGTAGCAGTTCGCGGCTTGGTACCAGTATGGCTGTGATGTATTCGCGTTTGTCGCCCAGTAAAAATACATGCTCTATCTTAGGGCTTTTCAGGTAGGTGTTCTCTACTGGTGTTGGGTAAATGTTTTTACCATAAGCATTCACCAGCATGTTCTTCAGCCTGTCGGTAATTTGCAGGTTGCCTTTGTAAAAGCGGCCAATATCGCCAGTATGGAACCAGCCCTCGCTATCTATAACCGCAGCGGTTTCTTCGGGTTTGCGCCAGTAGCCTTTCATTACGCAATGCCCGCGAACAATGATCTCGCCTTCTTCCGATGTAAAATCGGGCTTAAAGTTATCGTGCGTTTGTATGGTGTATATTTTCTTGGTGTCCACATTTTGTATGGCCACCTCAATGCCGGGGATAATGCGGCCCACGGTACCAATGATGATGCGGTCGTTTTCGGTTACGGCCATTACCGGCGAGGTTTCGGTAAGCCCGAAGCCTTCGAGCACCTTTACACCTATATCGCCAAAAAATGCGCCGATGTTTTTGGGCAGCGCACCACCGCCCGATACCAGTATTTTAAGCCTTCCGCCTGTCTTCTCCTTTATTTTACTAAATACCAGTTTATCGGCCAGTTTATGTTGAGTGCCCAATACCAGGCCGGGGTTTTTGCCTTCTTCATGCGCCTCGCGCACTTTTTTGCCCACTTCCATGGCCCAGGTGAAAATTTTTGTTTTCATGCCCCCTGCAGATAAACCATTCTTCATGGCCTTATCATGTATGCGCTCCAACAGGCGCGGTACGCAGCACATCACGGTAGGTTTTACCTCCATCATGTTCTTGGCCAACAGTTCCAGGCTTTGGGCAAAGGCTATGGTGCAGCCCTTGTTCAGGCAGATGTAGTATGTGGCCATGCGCTCGAAAACGTGCGACAGCGGCAGGAACGACAGGAACAGATCGGTGTTTTCGATGACCGGTATCTGCACTAAACTCCAGCGCACGTTTTGGGTGAGGTTGCTATGCGTAAGCATTACACCTTTTGGCGTGCCTGTAGTGCCCGATGTATAAATGAGGCAAGATATATCCGAAGGCAAAATAGCCTCGCGTGCGGCATTGATGGCGTGGGTTTGCTTGCCCACCAGCGCCAGCCCTTCTTCTATCACTTTTTTAAAGCCGATAACCCCGGCATTGAGGCTAAGCTTATCGCTGAACTTTTCGAAATCGTCAAAAGCAGGAATAATGCGGATAAGCGAACTCACATTATTGGCAACCTTCAGCACCTTGCGGAACAGGAAGGGGTTGCCGCAAAGGATGGTACGCGCTTCCGAATCGTTCAGGATGTATTCTACCTCCGCCTCCGAAAGGGTGGGGTATATGGAAGTATTTACCGCGCCTATTTGCTGCAGGGCCTGGTCGTAATAAACATAGTCGGGGCCGTTCTCGATGATGAGGGCCAGCCGGTCGCCTTTTTGTATACCGATATCAAGGAACCAGGCCGATATGGCGTCGATCTTTTCGAGGGCCTCTTTGTAGGATATTTCTACCCAGGTATCCTTCACTTTGTGCATCATGAAGGTGTGGGTATCGGGGTGTATATTGGCCACAACGTTCCGGATAAGGCCCGGTACGGTTGGTTGCTCGGCAATAATATTCATTAAGATCAAATCAGGTTTATACTAAAACAAAGCTAAATTAATTTTGAGAATAAAACCAACAGGGAATTTTGGAAGAGCATTACGTTTAACACACCCCTAACCCCTCTCAAGAGGGGAACTATAGTTTGCGAGGTGCGCGCAATTGTTGCAGCTAAAAATTCCCCTCTAGAGAGGGGGCGCGAAGGAAAGCGCGGCTGCAGGGGTGTGTTAGCCCGCTTTGCCTATCCGCTTTGCATTAACGCTAACACACCCCTAACCCCTCTCAAGAGGGGAACTATAGTTTGCGAGGTGCGCGCAATTGGTGCAGCTAAAAATTCCCCTTTTGAGAGGGGGCGCGAAGGAAAGTGCGGCTGCAGGGGTGTGTTAGTCCGCTTTGCCTATCCGCTTTGCATTAACGCTAACACACCCCTAACCCCTCTCAAGCGGGGAACCATAGTTTGCGAGCTGTGCGTAATTGGCGCAGCTAAAAATTTCCCTCTTGAGAGGGGGCGCGAAGGAAAGTGTGGCTGCAGGGGTGTGTTAGCCCGCTTTGCAGATTCGCTTTGCGTTAACCCTAACACACCCCTAACCCCTCTCGAGAGGGGAACTATAGTTTGCGAGGTGCGCGCAATTGGTGCAGCTAAAAATTCCCCTCTTGAGAGGGGGCGCGGAGGAATGTGCGGCTGCAGGGGTGTGTTAGCCCACTTTGCATTAACGCTAACACACCCCTAACCCCTCTCTCCGAAGGAGTCCTATGGACAAGAGGGGAACCATAGTTTGCAAGCAAAAGTTCTTCTCTCCAAGGAAAATTTTCTTTAATTGTGATTTCAACACTTATAATATCCTGTAAATTTTCTACATTGTTGCCTCGTCGAAACCAATTATGAAAAAGCTTTTCTGCCTGCTAATACTCTGCATGTTATGCGTTAAAACCTACGCGCAAAAAACACCTGCATCCATCAATGTAAACCTTAACCGCGATTTAGGCAAGATGCGGCCGATATGGGCATGGTTCGGGTACGATGAACCGAATTATACGTACATGAAGGATGGGCGTAAACTCCTCAGCGAACTTGCCGGCTTAAGCCCTGTACCGGTTTACGTCCGCGCGCATAACCTGCTCACCACCGGCGACGGTACGCCGGCGCTAAAGTGGGGCTCCACTAATATTTATACCGAAGATGCCGACGGTAAACCCATTTACAATTACCGCATAGTAGATAGTATTTTTGATACCTATGTAAAACGGGGCATGAAACCGCTGGCGCAGATAGGTTTTATGCCTAAGGCGCTGTCTACGCACCCCGAGCCCTATCAGCACAACTGGAAACCGGGTATGCGCTACGAAGTCATTGAGACCGGCTGGGCCTACCCGCCAAAAGATTATAAGAAATGGGGCGAACTGGTATACCAATGGGTAAGCCATTGTGTTGAGCGCTACGGAAAAAAAGAGGTAGAAACCTGGTACTGGGAGGTATGGAACGAAGCGAACGGCGCTTACTGGAAAGGGACGCCTGCCGAGTTTTATAAACTGTACGACTATGCCGCCGATGGCGTGAAACGTGCGCTGCCAACTGCCCGCATAGGTGGCCCAAATGTAACAGGCGGCGGCGAAAAATGGCTCGACGGATTTTTACGCCATTGCCTTACCGATACCAATTACGTAACCGGCCGCATCGGCTCCCCGCTGGATATGGTTTTGTTCCATGCCAAGGGTGCGCCGCGGGTGGTGAACGATACGGTGGTAATGAGCATCAAGAGGCAGTTGAATGATATTGCCGGGCATTTTAAAAAGATAAACTCTTTTGATAAACTAAAGAATATCCCCATCATCATTGGCGAATCGGACCCGGAAGGTTGCGCAGCCTGCGGTATGAGTACCAACCCCGAGAATGCTTACCGTAACGGTACCATGTATTCGAGCTATACGGCTGCGTCGTTCGCGCGGGTGTACGAATTGATGGATCTCTATAAAATGAATTTGATAGGGGCAGTAAGCTGGTCGTTCGAGTTTGAGAACCAGCCTTGGTTCGCCGGTTTCCGAGACCTGGCAACAAATGGTGTAGATAAGCCTGTACTGAACGTTTTCCGGATGCTTGGCAGGATGAAGGGCAACAGGGTAGAGGTAAGCGGTAATCGCATGTACCCGCTGCAAACCATACTCGATTCGAGCATACGCGGCCCGCAAAGCGATATTGGCGCAATAGCCGCAACCGACAAAAAACTAATAAATGTGATGGTGTGGAACTATGCCGACAAAGACAAGCTGGACGAAACCGAACTGGTAACCATCAATCTCTCGGGCCTGAATAAAAAGGCAAAACGGCTCAAACTTATCCAATACCGTATCGACGAAAACTACAGCAACTCCTACACCGCCTGGAAAGAAATGGGCTCACCCGCATCCCCTTCGCCCCAGCAGGTAGAAGAACTGGAGCAAGCCGGCCGTTTGAAAATTGCAGGACACCCTAAAGTACTATTCGCCAAAGGCGGGAAGTTAAGTACCATCATTAATATGCCAAGCCAGGCGGTGGCATTATTGAAGTTTACTTACGATTAATTATTTATTGCTTATTATGAAGTTGCTTTATGAAGTCCATATTTAGGCTGTATTGTTCCTCAACAGGAACCGCTTTTCGGCTCGATCTCAGAATGTCTTTGCCTTCTTTGGTCCAGGCGGGCGGATAGAAATTATAAACCCGTGATCCATTTAACTGGCTTACATCTTGTTCCCAATTCTGCCAGCGTGTGCCCTCGTAAAACCCATTTAAGTTACCGTTGAAACAAAAGTCAAGGAAATCGGAATAGCCGCGTTCGAGAGATTCCCATTCTAAGTTATCGGGAGAAAGATAATATACCATTCCTACGTCTTTGCCTAAGGCGCCGGAATTTATGGCGAAAAAGCCACCAATTGCATCGTCTCCTATGAGCAAGAAACCCGGTTGTTCGCCATACTCTTTAAAGGTTTTGCCTTTGTTCCAACTCATAAGAGTTCTTGGTAGTTTATCGCAACCTGAACCTAATAAGCGTATCCAGCCATTGTCGACCATAACACCACCTGTGAAATAAACTATTGCGCCCATTAACGAATGTGTGGTCACCTGCGTTTGGTGCAGTGCTTCTATTGCATTGGCATGGTTGACAGGCAGTAGCTCTACTTTATTTTTTGCCGAAGCAGCCATTTGTTTTACAATGTCCCAACCGGAGGTGTCTGCTGTGAGGGTTTCTATAGTACGCATTTTGTTTTGGGCGAATCCTGTTAAAGCAATTATCTGAAATAAAACAAATATCGTTGTGATCTTAAGTATAGGTTTCATGCACTAAATATACACGTATCTATTAAAAGCGAAAGGCCCCAAGATCGGGGCCTTTTGCTTTTTTATTTTATTGCTGATACTTAAAAGATTTATCCGGGAACTTCGGCACTGCTACCTTTTCTACCGGGTGTTCCTTTATTTGTTGCTGCAAGTATTTCAAGGCAGCATCCAGTTGGGCGTCTTTACCTTTGTAGCTTTCGTAGGGGAGGTTATCTACTTCTATATCCGGTTCCACGCCGCGGCCTTCTATCAGCCATTTGCCTTCGGGGCCAAAAACGCCCATTTCGGCGGCGCTGGCTATACCGTTGTCTACCATCGTATTATCTGACGATAGCCAAATTTCGCCGCCCCAGGTGCGCATGCCTATTACCTTGCCCAGGCCCAGCCTGCGGAAGCCTTCGCTAACGGCCTCGCCGTCGGATGCAGTTTGCTGGTCGCAAAGTAGTACCATGTGGCCACGGAATGCGTACTGCATATTCCAGGTAGGCCCGCCGGTGCGGCCCTGCCAATACATCCATGCCTTGCGCAACAGTTTTTCGAGCACCCAGCTATCAATGTTACCACCAAAGTTCTGGCGCACATCCAGTATCAGCCCTTTGCGGTTGAAGATGGGGTAAAACTGTTTCACAAAATCGTCCATATCGCCGCCCCCCATGGCTTTCAGGTGTATGTAGCCTATATCATTATTGCCGGCGCTATCTACTTTCAGCCTGCGCGAATATTCCCATTCGCCGTAGCGCAGGTTATAATCATCGCGCGAGGAAATGGGTTTCACCACCTGCTCGTAGCTTTTTTTGCCTTTATCTAACAGGGTAAGCTTCACGGGGATGTTCACTTTGTTGGCCAGTAGTTCACCCACATTTGCCACATCTTTTAGGGGTACGTTGTTCACTTCGGTAATTACATCGCCTTCTTTTATGCGCAGTTCGGGTTTTGCCAGGGGCGATGAAAAATCATAATCCGGGTCCGATTTGTAGATATGCCCGATAGCAAAGCCGTTGGCTGTTTTATTAAGGGAGGCGCCCAGCAAGCCGGTCTGCGTCCTATCGGGCGAGGTGCGTTTATCACCGCCATAAACAAAGGTGTGCAGGGCTGATAGTTCGCCCACCATTTGGCTCAGCAGGTCGTCAAGTTCGTAGCGGTCGGTTACGCGTGGCAATAGGGGCTCGTATTGTTTTTTAACGGATGCCCAATCAACCTTGTGCATATCGCGGTCGTAAAAATAATCGCGCATCATACGCCAGGCATCGTTAAACATCTCCTCCCAATCTTTGGGCGGGTCTATGGCAAAGCTCCAGTTGTTCAGTTCTACTTTGGCCTTATCCATATCTACCTTGCCGCCATCGGCATCGGCAATGGCCAGGTTCTTATTGGTGTAGCTTATCAGTATTTTTTTGCCATTGGCCGATACATCAAAACCACCCACGCCCGATGCTACCTCGGTAGGTGTTTGCTTTTTGCTTTCGGCTATCTTCAGCGCAAATATTTTGCCGCCCTCGTTGTCGCCGCCGGCGTCGCCCATATCCAGCCAGTATAGGTAGCCGTTGGCCACGTTCAGGTTAATGAGGTTGCCGCTTTTTACAGGTGTTTTATACAAAGCCTTTTGCGCGGCCGCCCAATCGTAAACTACGGCGGGTGCAACGGCAGGCTTTTTCTTACTTACGGTTTTTGTTTTAGCAACGCCTTGCTTATCAACCGTGGTAAATACCGAATCCGTCAGCCACGAATCTGTTTGCAGGAAAGGGAATTTAGCAGCCGTATCCAGTGCCATGGCATAGATATTCACCGTGTTGGTATAATACGGCTCGGGTTGCCTTGGCCCCCATGGTGAGGTAACTATCGAGTGCAGGTTACGCTCGCTCAAAAAGTATAGCCATTTGCCATCGGCCGTCCACGCGGGGTTATAGCTGCTGAGGCGGGTGGTGGTAACGGCGGTCATCTTCATGCTGCGGGTATCTATCACGCTTATCTGCGCGTTCAGGTTCTCCAGGTTTTGCGAGATGTTAAGGAAAGTGCTGTTAGGCGACCACGACAATTCGTTTATCCCTGCATACGCATTTTTATACTCAAATTTGATATCGCCTGTAGCAGCTTCGGCAATCCGCAGGGCATCGTTCTTATCATTATAGGCTATGTATTTACCATTTGGCGATACCGCGAACGAAGAGATAATTACCTTGCTGCCTTTGGTAAGTTGCTTGGCTTCGCCGCTGCCGTCGGCATTTACTTTCCATATTTCGTATTCGCCGCCTTCGTCAGATAGTACGGCAATGCTTTTATCATCAATAAAATGTACATCCTTTACGCGGATACCGCTTTTGCGGGTTATCTCCACCCAGCGGTCGCTTTTGGCAGGAGATACGAACAAACGGCCGCGGCTAACAATTGCCACGTAAGTACCCTTTGGCGAAAGCGCCGAGTAGGTAATACTGTTCACCGGGCTTTTTATCCATTTTGCCTTACGCTGGTCGAAATCCGATGCAAGGCTAATGTTCAATAGTTTTTCGGCATTCGCGGCGATGTCGTATATCCAAATGTCGGCACCTTTCTGGTACACTATCTTCGAACCGTCGATAGCAGGCGTTTGCAGGTCCCATCCTTTGGAGAAGGTTTGTTGCTTCACGTTCTTACCATCTTTATCTGCCGACCAGATGTTCATGGTGCCATCCCTGTCCGAAAGGAAGTAAACCCTGCCGTTATAATACATAGGGTTAGTGCTGGTACCTTCAAAATCGCCGGTGATGGCTATGGCTTCGCTCTTGCCATCGAATTTCCATATCTGCTCTATCAGTCCGCCTTTGTAGCGTTTGGTTTTGCTGCCCTGGTTGGGGAAACGGGTGAAGTATAACACGCCCGCCTCATCGTACGAGCCGATGGAGGCCTGCCACAAAGGGATAGTTTCGGTTTTGAGCGTTACAGGGTCGATTTTTATGAGTTGAGGCTGGGGGAGGGCGGTATGGGCCTCGCTACGGTACAGTATTTTGCCGTCGGCCGTCCAGCCCGAAATAAGCAGTCCGCTGCCCAGGCTGTAGGTAAGCCTGCGTGGCACGCCGCCGTTTATATCCATTAAGTAAATTTCTGAAACACCTTCGTACTGGCCGAGGAAGGCCACCTGTTTTCCATCAGGCGAAATAGCCGGGTTTTGCTCCACACCATCGTTGGTTGTAAGGCGGGTACTCAGGCTGGTGCCGGTGTCGTACTTCCACAAATCGCCTTCGGCGGTGAACACCACAGTGTTGCCATGAAGGGCGGGTGTGCGGTAATAACCTTTTTGCTGGGCAAAGGAAAATGATGCGCAAAACAGGGCGCAAAATGTTAATAAGGGCTTGATAGGCATTGTTTTAAGATTGATGCCCTAAGATATGGAAATGCGGGGAGGGAAGCAAATGTGGCAAATTATGTAGCCTGTTTTGTTGCGCGACGCCCGTGGGTTGAAACCCACGGCTACAATATTTGCCGAGGCTACGCCTCTATTGGGCGGGTGATAGTTAGGTGTGTTTATAGTCGCGTAGCGACGAATCATTTTGTAGCCGTGGGTTTCAACCCACGGCGGGTTACGCCGGGCGATATAGCCAGTTTAAACAAAAAAGGCCCCGCAAGCGGAGCCTTTTAATATTGTTAGCAAACAGTGTTTTAAACCGAGAAGCTTTCGCCGCAACCGCAGGTGCGGGTAGCATTTGGGTTGTGGAAGTTGAAGCCTTTGCCGTTAAGGCCGTCGCTGAAATCGAGTTCGGTACCGGCAAGGTACAGGAACGATTTCATGTCTAAAGCCATGCGTACGCCTTTGTCTTCAAAAAACTGGTCGCCTTTTTTTTCTTCGTTATCAAAATCGAGGTTATACGACAAGCCCGAGCAGCCGCCACCCTGAACAGATACGCGCAGGAAGTAAGAGGCATCAAGCCCGCTATCCTGCATCAGGTTATCTATTTTCGATTTTGCTTTATCTGTTACTGTTACCATGGTAGTGAATGGTTGCTTAAGTGAGTGGTGAGTGGTTGCTGAGACGGTTAAAACTATTCTCTATTCAACTACTCTCTACTCACTAACAATTAGTGATGCGATTTTTCAAGCGCGATTGGCTCCATGCCGTTTTTCACGCGGAAATCGTTGATAGCTGCTTTGATAGCATCTTCTGCCAATACCGAGCAGTGAATTTTCACCGGTGGCAGGGCAAGTTCTTCTACGATGTCCATGTTATCTATCTTCATGGCATCATCTACGCTTTTGCCTTTAAGCCATTCGGTAGCCAATGATGACGATGCGATAGCCGAACCGCAACCAAATGTTTTGAATTTTGCATCGGTGATGATGTTGTTATCATCAACCTGTATTTGTAAACGCATTACGTCGCCGCACTCCGGTGCGCCAACCAAACCTGTACCCACTTTGTGGCTGCTTTTATCAAGCGTACCCACGTTGCGGGGGTTGGTGTAATGGTCGATAACTTTATCTGAATAAGCCATTTTCTTAATGTTTGCCCCCTAACCCCCTGAAGGGGGAATAGAAGTTGTTTATGTATTTTATTCTTTGATCAATTTATTCTTGCTCCCCCTTCAGGGGGCCGGGGGGCGGCTTAGTGTTCCGCCCACTCTATCGAGTTAAGGTCGATGCCTTCTTTAAACATCTCCCAAAGTGGTGATAGCTCGCGCAGGTGGGTAACCGCTTTTTTGGTTACTTCTACAGCGTAATCAACTTCCTCTTCGGTTGTGAAACGGCCAAGGCCGAAACGGATAGAAGAGTGAGCCAGGTCGTCAGACAAGCCTAAGCTTTTCAATACGTACGATGGCTCTAACGATGCCGAAGTACAAGCCGAACCTGAAGATACCGCTAAATCCTTCATGGCCATCATCAAACCTTCACCTTCTACGTATTTGAAAGAGATGTTGGCTACGTGTGGCAAGCGGTGGTCAACGTTACCGTTAACATAGCTTTCTTCCAGCACGGTTAACGCGCTTTGCAATTTGTCGCGCAGGGCAGATAAACGTTTTGCTTCGCTTTCCATTTCCTGGCCGGCAATTTCGCAGGCTTTACCCAAACCAACTATGCCCGGTACGTTCAAGGTACCCGAACGCATACCGCGCTCGTGGCCACCACCGTCCATTTGGGCGGTAACTTTAACCCTTGGGCCTTTGCGGCGAACGTATAATGCGCCAACACCTTTAGGTCCGTACATTTTGTGAGCCGATAGAGCCAGCAGGTCAATACCATCAGCGTTAACATCTACCGGTATTTTACCAACTGCCTGGGTTGCATCTGTCATGAACAGGGCACCGTATTTATGGGCAATGGCAGCAATGTCTTTAACGGGCTGTATAACACCTATCTCGTTGTTACCATACATGATTGAAACCAGGATGGTCTCTTTAGTCATGGCAGCTTCCAATACTTCAAGGTCAACCAAGCCGTCTTCTTTCACGGGCAGGTAAGTAACCTTACCACCAAGTTTTTCAACGTGTTTGCAAGCGTCTAAAACGGCTTTATGTTCGGTAACCGCGGTGATGATGTGGTTACCTTTATCTTTATACATTTCAAACACGCCTTTAATGGCCAGGTTGTCAGATTCGGTAGCACCCGAAGTAAAGATGATCTCTTTTTCGGAAGCGCCAATCAGTTTGGCAACCTGTTCGCGTGCGTAATCAACGCCTTCTTCGGCTACCCAGCCAAAGTGGTGGTTACGGCTGGCCGCGTTACCAAATTTTTGAGTAAAATAAGGTATCATAGCTTCCAGTACCCGCGGGTCCATGGGGGTAGTAGCGTTGTTATCTAAATAAATTGGGATGTTCATGGTCAAGAATTAACATTACAAATATACGCAAAGTTTTACTTTTACACTTTGTGCGTGCTATAAAATACGCAGCTGCGCCAATAATTTACAATATTTGGACATGAACAAGATAGAGCACATCGGCATTGCGGTAAAGGATATGGCGGAAGCTAAAAATACTTACGAACTGCTGCTGGGTACGGTTGCCTATAAAACCGAAGCAGTGCCATCGGAAGGCGTGAATACGGTGTTCCTGCAAAGCGGGCCCAATAAAATAGAACTGCTGGAAGCCACCTCGCCCGATAGCCCCATAGCCAAATACCTGGAGAAAAGGGGAGAGGGTATACATCACATTGCTTTTGATGTAGATAATATTGAAGCCGAAATGGCACGCCTAAAAGCCGAAGGTTTTGTTCTGCTGAATGATGTACCTAAGCGAGGGGCGGATAATAAACTGGTTTGCTTTGTGCACCCGAAGACGGCTAATGGCGTGTTGGTGGAGTTGTGCCAAAGTATTGGTTAGCAGTTTGCAGTGGGCAGTTTGCAGTGGGTAGTTAGCAGTTTGAATTCGTTCGTATCAGGTAAATCTTTCAATCAAGCGCATCATGGTTCAGGCAAAACGCGATAGGGATAGGAGCGGAAACCCCACAGCCGCGGAAGCCTATGTGAGGGAAAGGGCGAGGAGTTGCAACGTATAGCCCGGCCCGCAGGGATCGCCATAATTATTCTTTAAGTAAAACCTTCCCGCTTATTTTTAGTTACATGTTAGAACAACAAATTCCCAAAACGCGCGTATAAGTACCCGGTTGTGAAATATTTTACTTTGATATAGCTAAATATTGTATTTTGTAAAGCCTTTTGCAACAGGTGTTTGATACGGCGGGAATGAAAAAAACTACTTACATAATGCGTGGAATAGCTTTATTAATGATGGTATCATCGTTTACGATGTGCGCCAAAAAAATAGATGTTACCACCACGCCAACTACCAAGCCGGGCGAGGTTGCCGTTGTTGATACCGCTAAAGAAACTACCTCGACACCCTCTACGCCTCCAACTACGCCAACAACTCCGACCGCCACGTATACAATAAAACCTACCGACTGGCAGTTTGATGGGGCGAAAGTTCCTGCAGGTGCCGTTATATACATTCCGGCGGGTACACGTAGCTCGTTGCTTATAAAAAACTTAAAAGGCAACCCCGAAGCACCCATAACCATTGTTAACCAAGGGGGGCAGGTGCATATTGATGTTGCCTCAACGGCGTCTTACGCGTTTAAAACCACCAACTGCCAGTTTTTTAAAGTACTGGGCAACGGCGTTTCGTCCGTAAAATATGGTATTAACCTGAGTGGTGGCAATATAGGTGTAACGTTCGACGACCTGAGTACCGATTTTGAGGTGGCTAATATTGAGGTACGCAATTGCGCTTTCGCCGGTATTATGGCTAAAACCGACCCCAGCTGCGATGCTGCCACCCAGCGTGGGCATTTTACCATGGCCAATGTAAAGGTACACGATAACTATGTGCACAAAACAGGCGGCGAAGGGTATTATATAGGCAACTCGTTTTATAAAGATGGAGTTTCGCTTAGCTGCGGCAGGGTGATGCCCCACGATGTGCTTAACCTGAAAGTATATAACAACGTAGCCGATTCTACCGGTTGCGAGGGTATACAGGTGGGCGCCGCTATTTCGGGTGCCGAGGTCTACAATAATACGGTAACTAACCCCGGCCTGTCGCCATTTGCCAGTGGGCAAAACAATGGCATACAGCTTGGCGAGGGCACAGGTGGCAAATGCTACAATAATCTGATAAAAAATGCGCCCGGCAATGGTATTATATTGCTTGGGCTGGGCGATAACCTGCTTTACAATAATATTATCATCAGCGCGGGCGGGCACGGCATTTTTGCCGATTCGCGGTACACGCCGGGGCCTAACTTCCAGTTTATTAATAATACCATCATCTCTCCGGGGCAGGACGGCATTAAATTAAACTCGGAAACCATACCAATGAATACGGCGATAAATAACCTTATTATTATCACCGGCTCGGGCACGGCCATTAACCGCATGAGCCGCAACGTAAAACTCACCAGCCTGAATAATTATACCGGCCGCGATATCAGCGCGGTTAAATTTGTAGACTTTGCCGGCGGCGATTACCGCTTGCAACCCGGCTCGCCATTGTTAGGCGCCGGTGCTTTGGTGCTTACCTACGGCATCACCCTGGATTTTTATGGTAAGCAGCGCAGTGGCAGCACTGCTGTTACTATTGGCGCTACCGAATAAGGCACTGCAATTCCTTCGCTTTGCTGCTTAATTCCCCGGCTGTTTAGTTGCGGTAATATTGGCTTTTTGCTGCCAATTCAACTACTGCTAAATTTTATTTCTAACACGCTGTATGTGTGGCTTTTTTATTTAACAGCCGCGAAAGAAAACCACAACTATTTATAAGCCGCGCCGTATAAACCTCTATAGCTATTAGTTGTACAATAGCCGCTTTTGTTTTCTACCCCTACTAATTAATTTAAAAATGAAGATTAAGCTTTACATCGCGCGTGTAATTGTGGCTGCCGGTATTGTGTCGTTATTTGCGATGTGTACAAAACAGGTAAGCATTCCCGAAAAAACTGCCCTTCCGGCATCAAAACGCTTAGCCCTATCGCCCGATGGGGAAGATATTGGAGGTGCCGATACCTACACGGTGCAGCCTAACCAGTGGATGGTAGACGGCGCAAACATGGCCCCCGGCACCATAATTTACATACCCGCAGGTACCCGCGGTGCTTTACTTCTCAGGAATTTACAGGGCACCGCACAAAACCCCATTATAGTTGTGAACCAGGGCGGCCGGGTAACGTTTACTACCGGTGTAACCGCTTCCTACGGTTTTAAAACGCAAAATTGCAGTAATTTTAAGGTAATGGGCAACGGCGACCCCGATGTTAAATACGGCTTTGAAGTAGTAGGCGGTAATATAGGCATGACGATGGACGACCTGAGCTCGGATTTTGAGATAGCTTATGTGGAAGTACACGATAGCGGCTTTGCCGGTATAATGGCCAAAACCGACCCAACTTGCGATGAAGCCACCTGGAGGGGTAACTTTACCATGCGGAATGTACTAATACACCACAACTATGTACATAACACCGGGGGCGAAGGCTTATACATTGGCAATTCTTTTTATGCCGATGGCAGGCAGGTGGCTTGTGGTACGGTGTTTCCGCATGATATTGTAAGGCTTAAAGTATATTGGAACAGGGTAGACTCTACCGGTTGCGAAGGTATACAAGTAGGCAGCGCCATTTCGGGCGCCTACATATATAATAACACCGTGCGCTATTCGGGCCTATCGCCTTTTGCCAGCGGGCAAAATAATGGCATACAATTAGGCGAGGGTACCGGCGGGAAGTGTTATAACAACATGATAAAGAATGCGCCGGGCAACGGTATAATTGTGTTGGGCTATGGCGATAACCAGGTTTATAACAATTTTATAATTAATGCCGGCGAGCATGGCATTTTTGCCGATTCGAGGTTTACGCCGGGGCTTAATTTCCAGTTTATTAATAATACCATTATTTACCCCGGGCGCGATGGCATAAAAATGAATTCGGAACTTATACCGCTAAATACGGTTATTAATAATGCCATCATTATTCGCGGGCCGGGTATAGCTATAAACCGTAAAAGCAGCCTGGTTAAAATACTTAATTTAAATAATTTTGTAGCCAATGATATTGCCGCCTGCCAGTTTGTGGATGCGCAATCGGCCAATTACCGTTTGCAGGCAACGTCGCCACTGGTTGATGCGGGGCTTAATGTGTTGTTGTATGGCATAAATGCCGATTTTTACGGAAAGGCCCGCCCGGCAGGCAGTGGTTTTGATATTGGCGCAACGGAGTATTAAAGCCAAAAATGGTAGCTTTATAAAGCAAATTGAAACTGCCAACACGATGTTAAAAACTTTTTAGTTTATCATTTAGTATTTAGAAAGTTATTACTATATTTGCACCTCTTTTATAGGAAGTAATATTAACAATGAAAAAAGATCTGCATCCATCAAACTATAGGTTAGTTGTTTTCAAAGACATGTCTAACGACTACTCTTTCATAACCAAATCATGCATCGATAGCCGCGAAACCGTAAAATGGGAAGATGGCAATGAGTATCCATTGGTTAAATTAGAAATTTCTCACACTTCGCACCCGTTCTACACAGGTAAGATGAAGTTGGTAGATACTGCCGGCCGTATCGATAAATTCCGTAGCCGTTACAACAAAAAATAAGTGTTTTTTCAATAAAAATATTTACGAGTCTCCCACCAAACGGGGGACTTTTTTTATTTTTGACACATGGCAATCATTCTGTTCGACGATAACGCCCGCAATACGCTCCTGCCTTTAACGTTTACCCGCCCGGTTGCCGACTTGCGTTTGGGTATACTTACCATCGCCGAAAAATGGGGTAAACACCTTGGCCAAAACTATTCGTTTTTAACAGAGGCTTATTTGCAGCCGAAGTTTCCGATTGCTTACGAGGGGGATAACCTGTTCGTCAACGGTTCGGTTTGCCCGGATGCCGATTTGGTGGCCATTATTGCCGAACTGCAAATTGGCGAGGCTATAGCACTTGATGATGTGCTGATAGCGACGAGGCTAAACATGGCCGATGCCAAAGCGTTTTCGATAGAAACATATTTACCCGATGCCCTTAAGTACGACCGCGAATTTGTGCGTATAGTGTACCCCGAGCATATTTTTAAAAAGAACGATACCGAACTGCGTAAAGATTTTAAACTGCTTACAGATGGCCGCGAGAGCGCCGAAATGAGCAGCACTAACACCATTATAGGCGATGACTTTTTTGCCGAAGAAGGTGCGCAGGCCGAATGCTGTACTTTTAGTACTATAAACGGGCCTATATACCTATCGGCCAATACCGAAATTTGGGAGGGCACCAACATACGCGGGCCATTTGCTATCTGCGAGCATTCGCAACTTAAAATGGGAACTAAAGTATACGGTGCTACCACCGTTGGCCCTTATTGTCGCGTAGGCGGGGAGGTAAACAATGCCGTAATTTGGGGATACTCCAACAAAGGGCACGAGGGTTACCTGGGTAATTCGGTAATTGGCGAGTGGTGCAATTTAGGGGCCGATACCAATAACTCTAACCTGAAGAATAACTACGCTAACGTGAAGCTTTGGGATTATACCACTAACGGCTACCGCGACACCGGTTTGCAGTTTTGCGGGCTGATAATGGCCGACCATGCTAAAAGCGGTATAAACACCATGTTTAACACCGGTACCGTAGTAGGTGTAAACGCCAATATTTTTGGAGGCGGTTACCCCAAAACGCATGTGCCCGATTTCGCATGGGGCGGGAGCGAAGGGATGGAAGAATACCAGTTTGATAAAGCTATGGAAACCACTGCCCGTGTATTTGCCCGCCGCGAACACCGAAGTTTCGACGAAGCAGAGCGGGGGATATTGACGGAGGTGTTCGAGAGAACTCGGTAGTAGTAAGAAGTCAATAGTCCATGGTCGATAGTCTATGGAAGAAAAGAACATATAAAGTAAAACACAATAAACATACTATGGACCATCGATTATGGCCCATGGACTAAACTAAAAAGCAATGAGAAAAAAGATCGTAGCCGGCAACTGGAAAATGAACCTTGATTACAACGAAGGCCTGGCCTTATTTTCGGAAGTGATTAACATGGTTAAAGATGAAGCCACCGGCAACCAGCAAGTGGTTGTTTGCAGCCCGTTTATCCACCTGCACAGCCTGGCGGCTTTGGCAAAAGGCTATGCTAACGTAGCTGTAGGCGCACAAAACGCCCACCAGGCAGAAGCAGGCGCTTACACCGGCGAAATTTCGGCAAAACAGGTAAAATCAACCGGTGCCGAGTACGTGATACTGGGCCACTCGGAGCGCCGCCAGTACTTTGGCGAAAGCAACGAATTGCTTGCCAAAAAAACTGATACCGCTTTAGCTAATGGTTTAAAACCGATCTTCTGCATCGGCGAAACTTTGGCAGAGCGCGAAGCTAATACCCACTTTGGCATCATCAAAAGCCAGTTAGAAGAAGGCGTTTTCCATTTATCGGCTGAGGCTTTCGGTACTATCGTTTTGGCTTACGAGCCGGTTTGGGCCATTGGTACAGGTGTAACTGCTACATCGGCACAGGCACAAGAGATACACGAGTTCATCCGCAAAGAAATTGCTGCTAAATACAGCCAGGAAGTTGCTGATGCTACAACCATCCTTTACGGCGGTAGCTGCAACGCTAAAAACGCTGCCGAGCTATTTGCCCAGGCAGATATAGATGGCGGCCTTATCGGCGGCGCTTCCTTAAAGTCGCGCGACTTTACCGATATCGTTAAAGCGTTTAATTAATTATCAGAGGTTAGAGGATAAAGGTTAGAGGTTAGTTATAAGCTGGCCTTTAACCTTTGTTATTATATTTCTTTTCTAACCTCTGACCTCTGTCCTCCAACCTCTAATCTCTGACCCCATGAACTACTACGAACTCCTTTTTACCACCATCACTACCGAAGATTACCAGCAGGATCTGCTGATAGGCGCTTTGGGTGAGATCGGTTTTGATACTTTTGAAGAGGTTGACCTGGGCTTTAAAGCCTACATCCCTGTGGATGATTTTAACCCCGAATTACTGGAGGAAACACTTGCGCAATACCGCGATATGTTCACCTTTAGCTACGATATTAACCTCATCCCGCAAAAGAACTGGAACGAGGTATGGGAAAGTAATTTTGAGCCGATAGAGGTAAGCGGTCAGGTTTTCGTAAGGGCTACCTTTCACGAGCCAAGGCCGGAGTTTAAGTACGAGATAGTTATCGACCCTAAGATGGCTTTTGGTACCGGGCACCACCAAACCACCGCCATGATGATGCAACTGATGCTGGAGAACGAATTTGCCGGCAAAAAGGTATTGGATATGGGCTGCGGCACAGGCATACTGGCCATATTGGCTGCTAAGTTAGGTGCAACGGAATTGGTAGCGATTGATTACGACCCGGTTTGCTACGAAAGTACCATAGAAAACTCGGCGCTGAATGGTGTAGATAATATCACCGCCCTTTGTGGTTCTAAAGAGGTTATCCCTGATGAGCAGTACGATACCATTTTAGCCAACATCAACCGCAATATCCTGCTCGACCAGATGGAGAGCTACGCCAAAGCGTTAAAACCCGGCGGCGAGATATACTTCAGCGGCTTCTACGAATCGCCCGACCTCGATATTATTACCGACGAGGCACGTAAATACAACCTTAAATACATCACCCATAAAAAAGATAAGGAATGGGTGGCGGCGAAATTTATTTTGTAGTTTTCACCGATTACACCGATTTAAATGATTTCACCGATCCCATGTTGAAGTAATCGGTGAAATCAAAATAATCTGTGAAATCGGTGCAAAAATTAATAGCCTAATGTAAACCTGCTTTTCACAAACTGGTTATTCTCTAACTCGTTAAATATAGCTACGGCTAAGTCGGCTACCGAGATATCGTTTTTGCCGTGCTCGTCAAATACCGGGTTTTCGGTACCTAAGCGGAAGGTGCCTGTGCGTTCGCCGGGGTGAAGGTTAATGGCAGGGCTTAGGAAGGTCCAGTCCAGTTCTTCTTCTTTACGCAGGGCGGCTAAGTAATCGCGAGCGGCGGTTGCGCCTGCGTAGTATTCTTTAGGGAACTGCGGCGAATCTACCAGTTGGTGCTCACCTATATACAAGCTACCTGCGCCACCTACGGTGATGTAACGTTTTACGCCCGCTTTCTTTGTAGCTTCCTGTATGCTGTTGCAGCCTTTGGTGAAATCGTTGTACAGATTAGGGTTGCTCCATCCTGCGTTAAAGGTGTTTATAACGGCATCGTGGCCGGCTATAACGGCTGCCAGCGCATCGGTATCGTAAACATCGGCCGCTACGGCGGTTACACCTGCTGCTTTTTCTATTTTAGAGGTATCGCGTGCTACAGCGGTTACGTCATATCCGCGCGAAATGCCTTCTGCTACTACTGCGCTGCCTACAAAGCCTGTTGCGCCTATTACTGCTACTTTCATGGTTATTTGTTTTAATTGTAATTAAATATGTTACAGTTTTGTTTAAATTTTTTTAATGGAATTTTGCCATAAAATCTTTCAGGGTAGTGCTGCCCAATTTCTCTAACAGAGCTTTGTCTACATCATCGTATAAGGTGGCAATATGCTGGTTTATTTGCTTGCCTATAGGGCAGGCGGGGTTGGGCTGGTTTTTAGCTTGACCTAATATAGCCTCTGGCTTTACAGTTTGGTATATCTGCGCCAGCGTAATATCGGCAGCAGGGCGGGCCAGGGCGTAACCTCCGCTTTTGCCTGTTTGGCTGCTTACCAGTTTGTTTTTGATGAGGTTGCTCAGCTCTTTACGCACCAGCACAGCATTCATGTTCATGCTCCCCGCCAAAAACTCCGATGCCACCAGGCCGTCTGCATCGCAAAGCAGCGTCATGATGTGGAGTGCTATGGGGAAACGGCCGTTCATGTTTTCTTATTTGTAATAATTTTTATTACAATACAAATGTAGCTATGTTTCACAACAAATCAATAACTTTATTAAACCAATTATAAATATGAACGCCGGCTGACAATGCCGCCCCACATGCTCCGTAAATTTGCATAGTACTAACTTTTAGACCAAAAAGGTCAGATTTTATAATTTATAGCGATATGAAAACCTATCTTATTCCTATCGACTTCTCGGAAGCCGCCTTTAATGCCGCCGACCTTGCCGCCCGGTTAACCCACCAAACCGATGCTGCCCGCATTATACTGATGAATGCCTATTACATTTCGCCCTACGAATCGTTACTGCCCAACCCGGATATGATGATGCTGCGCGAGAGCGAAATAGAAGAGGAGGC
Organism: Mucilaginibacter pedocola; assembly: GCF_002013915.1. Taxonomy (GTDB): domain Bacteria; phylum Bacteroidota; class Bacteroidia; order Sphingobacteriales; family Sphingobacteriaceae; genus Mucilaginibacter; species Mucilaginibacter pedocola. The sequence goes on along the minus strand of NZ_MBTF01000012.1, from coordinate 394,250 downwards.
TGGCACACGTGTAAAACAGCTGGAAGTATTAAAGCACAAATTGAAAAATGTAGTGCGCGAGGGTGTTACTATTGAAGTGCGCCTGCACCGTTCGCACCTGGTGCGCGCCGTGGTTGATGCTGTTGCCGAGAACGACATTAGCCTTGTGGTACTGGGCAGTATTGGCAACAGCACCGTGCGCGAAAACAACGTAGGCATTGGCAGCCACGTAATTGCTATATCAAAAGCCTGCCCGGTGCCCGTTATGGTAGTTCCACCAGCTTACCATTATCAATTGATTGATACGGCCGTTATTGCCTGCGATTTTAAAAAGGTAAAAGAAAGTGTGCCCGCCGAGGCTCTGCATAAGCTATTGCACAAGCGAGCCATTAACTTAATGGTGGTGCATGCCGTACCGGGTGGGCAGGAGCTTGATACCCAAAAGCTTGCCGAGCAAACCGCACTGCACGATATGCTGAAAGAGCTAAAACCGGAATACTATTCGGTAACCGACCCGCAAATTATAAAAGGCGTGTTAAACTTTGCAGTAGAAAAAGGTGCGCAAATGGTAATAGCCCTGCCGCATACTTACAGCTTTTTGCAATCGTTGTTACATAACAGTATATCGCAGCAATTGGCCAGTAGCTCACCAGTACCGGTTTTATTGTTGAAGTAATTGCTGATCCAGTAAAATGAAAAAGAGAAACATAGCAAGAGCCATTCTTTTAGTAGCTTTTGCTGCTTTTGTTATTCATGAGTTTACGGATGACACGCCGGACCCGAACAATAAATTCCTGAAGAATAAAGTAGTATTCAGTGGGCACGTTTTAAGTACCAAAGTGTCGGGAAACCATGCATTCGGTGTGATGTTGTTACAGGTTGATAGTTCAAATGTCGAGTCCTTTACCGATACCCTTAAAAAAGGCATTTATCCGTATAAAATAAAAGATGGGAAAGCAGAACTGTACGTGCGCGTGCATGATATAGACAAGGGCGATGTAGTTAAAGTAATATCGGATAGCCTGGCCTACTATTACGTTAACAAGCACGAGAAGCTTGTGGGCGATCTGGGTGTTATTACCTATAATGGCGATATTGAATTTGCAAAAGAGAATAGCATTTTAAGCAATAATAGCGGCATATATCAGGGCAGGAGTTAATCCGGATACACTTTATCAATAGGACATTACTTGGCTTAGTTGTTAACATACTTGCTTTTAACAATAGTTTATTAACATCACTTGCTAAACTGCATACAATTGTATACATTTATACCGTTCGACAGGAAGTTTTAGAGGCGAGGCGTTGTTTTTAATGCATTCGCTTTAATTCTTTATAAACCTATTGGGGGTAAAGCGAGTATACCTGCCTTCAGGGTGCCTATAAAATGTACGGTGTATAAACTATCCTAAGGTTTTTTACGTCCCGGAAACCTCCTCAGAACCAATTTGAATGATTAAGAAAATAATTATTATAAATTACTATTCTAATTAGTTTATTATTCAAATTTGTCATAACTTTATTAACTATTGAGAAACCCTATCCCTAATTAAGCATATATGAAGACACTTGGAAAAAAGATCCGGTTGTTGCGTCACCAGAAAGGTTGGAGCCAGGAGGAAGTAGCTAAGCGATTAGATATTTCGATACCAGCTTTCTCGAAGATCGAAACCGGCATCACCGACATTAACCTCTCTCGTTTAGAGCAGATAGCTGCTTTGTTCGAGATGTCGGTTGTACAGTTACTTACTTATAACGAAACTGAGCAAGACCAAAAAATTGCCAGCGAGTTAGAAAGTGTTAACAAGAAACTGATGGACAGGGAAACCGAGGTTATAGACCTGCAAAAGAAAGTTATTGAGCTTTTTGAAGAATTAAGGCACAAAAAAGTAACTGCATAATTTTAGGCCCGGGATGCGAGTTCCGGGCTAAAAAATACAGCGCATAGTTAAGTGCCTTTTGCCAAATGTGGCGCCCACTGCCGCATGCATGGCTATCATTTTCTCGTTAAAATCGCCCACCCACGATAGTTCCAGCTCATCGTATTGTTTTAACGGCAGAACATACTCCTTCAGTTTGATAAATATTGCCGACTCCAGCCCATGGTTTTGGAAGCGCTGTTTTGTGCCCATTACAATGGCCCGCATACGCGATACGCCGCGCCATCTGCGGTAAACAAATACCAGCTTGCCCCACAAATTCAGTTTGCCGTTCAGCGGTTTTATCATTTGGTTGGCATCGGGCAGTATTACAATGAATGATGCCGGCTCGTTATTAACGTAGGCGAACCATATCAACCGCTCATCCATAATGGCCTTCATTTTTTCGAAGCTCTCTAAGATGGTGGCCTGGTTTATGGGGACAAAGTTTTCAAAATCCTGCCAGCCATCATTGTATATCTCAATAAAGTCGGCGGCATACTTTTCAATTTCCTTTGCTTTAAAATGCTCGAAGCTGTAGCCCGGCTTTTTAATTACCCAGTTGGCTATTTTGGTAAACCGCTCCGAAAAGGGCTTATGCACATCCAAATGATTGGTAATTTGCTCGTACTGGGTTTTAAAGCCATAATCCTCAAAAAAAGCTTTGTAATAGGGCAGGTGGTAATTCATGCCATAGCTTGGCGGCGTAAAACCTTCTACAAGTAATCCCCAAAAGTTATCATTCTCGCCAAAGTTAATAGGCCCATCCATTGCCTGCATGCCGCGGCCCTGTAGCCAGGCCTTTGCTGTATCGAAAAGTAGAAAGGCAGCCTCGCGGTCGTCTATACATTCAAAAAAGCCCATGCCGCCGGTAGGCTGCTCGTAGTTGTAGGCTTTCTTTTCGTTCACAAACGCTGCCACACGGCCAATAAGCTTATTGTTGTCATCCGTTAATATCCAACGGGTAGCGGTGCCATGGGTATGGAAGTTATTGCGTGCGGGGTCAAAAACGGCTTCTATATCGTTATCTAACGGGCATACCCAATTTGGGTCGGCTGCGTAAATAATGCGGGCAACATCTAAAAAGGCTTTTTTATCGGCCGCGGTTTTTACTTCGGTTATTTTCATGGGGCAATGTAAAATAAAAAAGCACCCGGCGTATCCGCTGGATGCTTCAATAATATGGTTATACGGCGGTGTTAGTCGTCGTCTTCGTCGTCGTAAGGGTCGTAAGAGTCGTATCTGCCCAGGTCGTCATCCAGCGGGACATCTTCATCGTAATCGTCGTCATCGTCTGCTACCTTCTTGCTCGGTGTTACATCATCATCCAAGTCGTCATCTTCGTCGGCTGCTTTCTTCGTAACAGGTTTTTTTGGAGTTGCCATTTTAATAAATGTTTATTTGTTAAAACTTTTTCGGTTAACCTAATTGTTATTAATGTAAGGGTTGGTTTTGTGTTGAATAATTGCCTTATTCAATTGTAAAAATAGTCAAAATCATATTTAATAAAAATATCTTTTGAATTTATTCAGTGGCTTCGCCAATGGTGCTGCTGCCATCGGTAACCTCCTTTAATTGTGGAAGTTCGGCAATGCTATTGATGCCAAAATAATCCATAAAAAGGCTGCTGGTGCCGTATAAAATGGGTTTTCCCACACTTTCCGACTTCCCTGTAATGGCAATTAGCTCTTTCTCCAGCAGCTTTTGTATCGAGTAATCGCAGTTTACGCCGCGTATCTGCTCCACATCTAATTTGGTTACCGGTTGCTTGTAGGCAATAATGGCCAGGGTCTCTAAAGCGGCCTGGCTAAGCTTCTTTTTAGAGCGCTGCAATTGCAATAAACTAATAACCGGATGGTACTGCTTTTTAGTGAGGAACTGGTAGCCGTTGTTTAGTTTAACCAGCTCTATTCCGAATTGCTCATCGCTGTATTTTGCCTTGATGGTTTCGATATGCGCTTCCACTTCTTCGGCATTAAAATCATGCTCGAAGGCCGCCTGCAGGCAATACAGAATTTCTTCCATACGGATGCCCTGCTCCGATGCAAAAATAAGCGCTTCGATATGTTGCCCGATGTTTTCCATTGTGGGGCAAATATAAAATTAAGTCGGAAAGTCTGAAGGGGGAAGTCAGAAAGTCTGAAGTCAGAAAGTCCGAAAGACGGAGAAGTATGAAGTTTTAAGTCGTAGAGATGGAATTAAGCTCTATTAGTTAGAAACGGTCGAACGGGTATACTACCCAATTGTGGGCCTCTATTTCATCGGCAAGCATGCTGAGTACTTCGGGGTCAACCAGGCCGGCATCATTGCAGATGTGCAGGGTAAGGTGCTCGTCGGGCTCGAAGCCGGTAACAAATATACCATCCTGGTACACCTCAAATTTACAATGCCCGTACGAGTGGTGCGGGTAATCGGCTATCTCAAAGTTGTAGGTAGCCTCATCTTTTATAATGCTGAGCCTATGGCGTTCCATAGCTTAGTAACGATGGTGAGGGGAGAATTGTTTTACCCAAGAGTATTGCGATTACATCCCTTTTGTTCATACCGAAGCGACGAGGAATCTTGTACGGCTGGATACGAGCGTTATGCATTACCGCTTAGCATGCGGTAATGCCTTGTGTCGAAGTTTTCTCTTCGCCCTCCCTCGCTTTTCCACCCTGCTGCTCATCGAAATGACATGGGGGCAAGCCCAATCAAAAACTCCCCCTTCAGCGGGGCTGGGGGGCTAATAATCTATCACCTGCTCCTCAATCTCGGCAGGTATATCGCGCCAATCGTAGCGTTGAGTGCGTAGTTGCGGCTCAAAACCGGCCTCTTTGATAGAATCCTGTATGCCTTTGGCGGTGAAGCGGTGTGGCGCACCGGCAGCCGAAACTACGTTCTCCTCTATCATGATAGATCCAAAATCGTTTGCGCCGGCGTGCAGGCATATTTGAGCTACCTGCTTACCAACAGTAAGCCAGCTGGCTTGTATGTTTTTAACGTTAGGCAGCATAATACGGCTGAGGGCAATCATGCGGATGTATTCGTCGCCGGTTACGTTGTTGGTAATGCCACGCACTTTACGCAACAGGGTGCCATCGTCCTGGAACGGCCAGGGGATAAAGGCGATGAAACCGTAGTGCCCTTCGGGTTTTTCGGCTTGTACTTCGCGTATCCAAACCAAATGCTCAAAACGCTCCTCAATGGTTTCTATGTGGCCGAACATCATGGTGGCCGATGACGGCAGGTTTAGCTGGTGCGCCGCACGCATTACATCTAACCATTCTTTACCGCCGCATTTACCTTTAGAGATGAGGCGGCGTACACGGTCGTTCAGTATTTCGGCACCGGCACCGGGTAGCGAATCAAGCCCCGCTTCTTTCATTGCTTTCAGTACATCGTAATGGCTCATGCCTTCCAGTTTGGCCACGTGGGCAATTTCGGGCGGGCCAAGCGAATGCAGCTTTAATTTAGGGTAAAGCTGTTTTAGTTCGCGGAACAGGTCGGTATAAAACTGAAGGCCTAAGTCAGGGTGGTGGCCGCCTTGCAGTAAAAGCTGGTCGCCGCCGTAACGGAAGGTTTCTTCAATTTTGCGTTTGTAGGTTTCAATATCGGTGATGTAACTATCCTCGTGGCCCGGTCGGCGGAAGAAGTTACAGAATTTGCAGTTGGCAATACAAACGTTGGTGGTGTTTACGTTACGGTCTATCTGCCAGGTAACTTTGCCGTGGGGCACCTGTATTTTGCGCAGTTCGTTAGCGGTGTACATCAAATCGGCAGTAGAGGCGTTGTGGTAAAGGTAAACGCCTTCCTCAATGCTCAGGAAATCGAAAGCTAAAGCGCGCTGTAACAGTTCGGCTGTATTCATGTACAAATATACGTGGATGTAGCGGAAAGGTGAAAGCCTAAAGCAGAAAGGTGGTAATGGGTTGACAAAGTATACACCGAACCCGCAAAAAATCGCTATATTTCCAGAGTAAAACCTACTTATCGCATGATCTTCGATATTATCCAATTATTGATAAAAGGCATTATACACCTTATAACGCCTACCCAGCCATCAGAAAACTATAATATGGGTTTGAAACAGTATGGTAAAGCGTACTTCGACGAATATTACCCATTTTTGTTTCACAAAGTAACCATAACTGACCATCCAACCGATATTAACTGGTACCAAAACGCTATTGGCCACATTACGCTGATAAAACGCGGTTCCTCTAAGTTTTTCGAGATATACGAGAGCAATATTATCAGCGATGAAGAACTGGCCATGAATGTGCGTTTGAGCTACGAAGATTTTGTGATGACAGGGCTGGACAGCCACAAAAACTCGGTGGTGACCCAAAACCAGGTGTTTATTTTATTTATTAATCATAAAATGAACCGGCTGGAAGTAAGGTCGTCGTTGGATGAACATATCACCGATAAAATGATCAAGAAAGATTTCGGCGAATATTTGTTTAGCCACCTGGCGCAGCAAAAAAAGGCGGGGGTGTAATTTAACAGGATAGCAATATATTAATAATGCCTCGCTGTTGAAGTTTGTCAACGTCATGTTGAATTTATTTCAACACCCCATCATATAAGTCACCAATATGTATAGCCGCTTTGCATCGCCAATACCTGCCATGTGGGGTGCTGAAATTAATTCAGCATGACGTGAGGGGCTGATCTTTAATTCTGATTCAGACTACCACTTCCCCCTTATCCAACTTTAAAACCTTATCCACGCTATTGGGTATCTCGTGTTGGTAGTGGGTAACATATATGAGCGTTACATTGCTTATACTGCAAATGGTATCAACCACGGCCTTAAAATGCGCTTGTTGATGGCTATCGAGGCCTTGGCAAGGTTCATCAAATATCAATAGCGCGGGGTTTTTGATGAGCGCACGGGCTAATAAACAAAGTCGTTGCGCGCTGGCGGGGACGTTTTTTAACAGTACGCGTGCATATTTATCTATCTCCAACGCCTTCATCCATTGCAGGGCAAGACCCGCTCTCGCCGGTATGCTTTGGCGGAAAAGCCCCAGGGTATCGTAATAGCCCGATTCGATCACCTGCAGGCAGGAGTTATCTGCCGGGAAGTATTGGTACAACTCGGGCGATACAAAACCTATTTTGTTTTTAATATCCCATATGCTCTCGCCGCTGCCACGTTTACGGTCGAACAATACAATATCATTAGCGTAGGCCTGCGGGTTATCGCCGTTAATGAGGCTCAGCAGGGTTGATTTACCCGCGCCGTTTGCGCCCAGTAATGCCCAATGCTCACCGGGGTTTATGTTCCAGTTAACGTGGTTGAGGATGGTTTTTTCGCCATAGCGGATCACCACATCATTCATGGCTACAATTTTTTGGAAGTTGTGTTGCGATGTGCCCACAAGGCTTTTTAGGGCTTCGGCATCCACTTGTGGTTTTTCGGGGTGCGAGGCAAGGTTTTCCAAAAACTTTTTTTTGTTTAGCGTTTGGCTGATGGCACCGTTATCCAATACAGCTACGTTATGGATAACATCGGGTATCTCGTGTGCCGAGGTCGCCATTATCAGTGTTATGCCCGATGCACTTATTTGCGTAATAAGCTGGTTGAAGTATGCACGGGTGTTTACATCTAAACCTGTCAAAGGGTTATCTAACAACAATAGCGTTGGGTTTTTAAGCAGCGCGGCGGCTATCATCAGGCGTTTGGTTTCGCCGTTCGATAGTTTTATCACCTGCTTATCGCGCAGGTGCTGCAGGTTAAGTGCCTCTATAGTTTTCTCCAGTTCCCAGCGGATGGGGGAGTGGGTGTTGGTTTTTATGGTGCGCAGGTATTGCTCGGCCGTTAAAGCATCTTCCGAATCGGACGAGTTATAGCGTTGCTGGTAATAAAAATTGGCTGTGTTTGATAAGTTCTTAAAATGATGCTTCGACCCCGCAAAAGCAATATAGGGGTGGAAATCGGTTGCGGGCAAGCCCTTCTCATCTAAAAAGTAATGATCTATTTTGCCGCTGCTAATACTTTGGTTGCCTGCAATAACCTGTAACAACACGCTCTTTCCCGAGCCACTTGGCCCGGTTAATGCCCAATGCTGGCCGTTAGCTGCCGAGAAGCTGAGATTGTTGATTACGGTGTTGCCGCTTAATTTTACCGAGATGCTGTTTAACGAGAATAGAGTATCCATAGTATGGCGGCTAAGTTAGCCTTTTGTATGGCTTGCGGCGGTAATTATGCGGTTACATTTATTAAATGTTTAATTTACATTAATTAGAAGGTTTGTAATTTTCTTAGAAATTACATTTAACGAAATATTTCATATTTTTTTCATAGAACAGTTTTATTTATCGAAACCAATTTTTACATTAGTAAAACCTATCTGAAAAACAGCTTTTTTGAGCTGGGGAACAACCAACCTGAGTTAATTATAAACGGTGCCCTGCACTGCTAAATTTCTTGTTATGGATTTACTATCAGTAGTCGAAACAGTTGTTCCGCTGTTTATGATGAGTTTGTTTATTGTATTAATTGCTGTACGGTTTTTACCTGCCAGCCCCAGGAATATTGAAGAAAACTAAGCTTTTTGAGCTTGGTACTATTTAGGTGCGATTATTGCATTAGGTTTTTCACTAAAATCTATCAATCATCTGCCATGAAAAAGACTAACTTTTTACTCCTCGCATTACTATCATTTTTAACATTATCGCTTAGCAGCTGCTCCGCTATTGAGGGCATTTTTAAAGCCGGGTTTGCAGTAGGCATCATAGTGGTTGTTATTGTTATCGGGCTTATTTTGTGGGCGGTTTCATCGTTCAGGAAATAAATTACTATAAGCTTTTACCCTTTGGGGTTTAATTTGAAAATATTGTTTTTTAACCGAAACAATATTTTTTTTATGCGGTTTTTTCTATAAAAGGAGGCGACAACCATGGAAAATACACAAGCAACCATAGAAACATTAAACGATTTGATCCTGATTAATAACGACCGCATTGCGGGGTTTGAGCGTGCTACAGTTGATTTAAAAGAAGCCGACAGCGAGCTGAAATACACTTTTACCAACCTGATAGCCGAAAGCCATCGCTTTAAAATGGAGCTGGCTACAGAGGTAGCAGCCTTGGGGCACGATATTGAAACGGGTACATCAACCAGTGGTAAATTACACCGCACCTGGCTCGATCTAAAGGCTGCCTTTACCGGCCACAGCACGCACAGTATTTTAGAGGAGTGTGAGTTTGGCGAAGATGCCATTAAAAAGGCCTATAAAACTGCGTTGGACGAAGAATCGTTACCGGCCTACATCCGCCAGATGCTTAACAACCAATACACCGATCTGCAAGCTGCGCACGATACCGTAAAGGCCCTGCGCGACGGTGTACTACATTAAGAACTTGTTAGTTGAATATTTGTATGGAAGAGCATCTGCCGGTATTGCGGCAGGTGCTTTTTTATTTACCTTGTAACGTTAGGCTATTTACATGCCAGCTCAAAGTATCTGCCCAATCGCCACCGGTGTAAGAAAGGTTTACCTGCCAGGCTTTTTTTACAAATTGGCCTGTACTATCCTGCGCGTTTAGCGTTGATGAAATGCTGTACAGGTTTTTGGCGGTATCTATCTGCGCATCGAATTTATTGGTAGGGAAGGTTACCTGCCGGGGAAATTTATTTTTCACAATGCTCTTAGCTGTGTTAAACGCTTCGGCGGCGTTAGGCTGCCGGTTTACATGTACGCGTTTATTCTTAAATATCCGCAGCAGCGCCACGCCAAAAACAATGGCAAACAATACAGTAAAAATGGTGCCCACCCTTACATGCGGATGTTTACGCCAATGAGTGTTCTTCTTTTCTTCGTCGGTAAGTTTATTCCATTCGCTGTATTTCATTTTAAACGGGCTTTCAGCAATAAACAAACCTTAATGAAAATGTTTTTTAAGAAAAATCGGGGCAACAAAAAAGCTCTTTGGAGTAAACCAAAGAGCTTTTTTTGCTTTTGAAAAAATGAATTACATTTTTTTAGTAGTGTCAGCAGCAGTAGTGTCCATTTTAGTGGTATCCATTTTAGTGGTATCCATTTTAGAGGTGTCAACTGCAGTAGTGTCCATTTTGGTAGTGTCACCAGAACCTTCAGCAGATTTACCTTTGCAAGCAGCAGCAGAAACAGCGATAGCTAAAGCTAAGAAAGCAACTTTGAATGAGTTTTTCATTTTTGTGTTTTTTTAAGTGATTTAATAGTTTTCACCTATTAATACCACAAACAGAAAAAGGTAACCCAATAATTTTCGAAAAAATTAAAAGGATTACCTTTTTCTTTAAATACTAATAATTTTTATGCCCTTAAAGGGCTAAAATTATTTTTTAGTTGTGTCAACAACAGTAGTATCTTTTTTCACAGTGTCAACAACAGTAGTGTCTTTTTTAGTAGTGTCAACTACAGTAGTGTCAGTTTTAGTAGTGTCAGTACCTTCAGTAGCAGATTTGCCTTTGCAAGCAACAGCAGAAACAGCGATAGCTAAAGCTAAGAAAGCAACTTTGAATGAATTTTTCATTTTTGTGTGATTTTGGGAGTTATATAAAAGTGTTTATTAATTCTTGTTTTCGGTTGTTAATACCCCAACTCCAAAAAGGTAACCCGAAAAAAATAAATTATTTTTTAACTGTGTCTTTTTTCACTGTATCAACTACAACAGTGTCTTTTTTTACGGTGTCAACCACGGTAGTTTTGTTAATGGTAGAGTCAACTACAGTAGTTGTAGTATCACCGTCGGTTTTTTTGGCATCGCCACCGCAGGCAGCAGCAGAAACAGCAATAGCTAAAGTTACAAGAGCTAATTTGAATGAATTTTTCATGGTTTTTGTTTTTATTGTTAGTGTTTAACTTTAATACATGTTATCGGAAAAGGTAACCCATTTAATTAGAAATTTATTATGACACCTGATTTTTACTCTTTTTAATTTCTGAATTAAATAGGTCGGTCTTTTAGCTTGATTTTATTTTTTAACGGTATCGCTTTTTAGTGTATCGGCTTTGGTAATTATTGTATCGGCCTTAGTAGTGTCGGGCACCGTTTTCAGTGTATCGGCTTCAGAGCTTTCAGCGGGTTTTGCCGGGTCGCAAGCAATAATGGTGGCCGAAACTGTAAATGCCACCAGGCTAAGTTTAATTAAATTTTTCATGTTCGTTTTGTTTTTCTATTGATATCGCGAACATGAAAAAGGTAACCCTACAAAGAATATCGAACATCGAATGCCCAATATCGAATGCTGAAGTTTGGAGAAAAGAAAGTGTTTGGAGGTAAGGTGTATAGCGCGGGTGCAAGGGTTTTTCTGAAAACTACTGCCGCCCCTTTGCCTAAAAAAACCGATATTGCAGGTTGAGGCGGCGCGATACTGCATTATTGCCGGTGCCGGGCAAGGCTATTTTCGACCCTCAAAAAAATAGTTTACAATATTGGGTTACAATTTAATATAAAGCGTATTAAGGAGTGAATAATCATTACAATGTGGAAATACCGTCGGATAGTGAAGTAATACTGGGTATACTTAATAATTCCGATGTTGTTCTTAAAAAGCTTTACCTGGCTTACTTCCCCATGATATTGCAGTTGGTAATAAATAACAATGGCAACGAGGATGAGGCGAAGGATATTTACCAGGAAGCGATAATAGTTCTTTATAACAAGGTAAAACGGGGCGATTTTGAACTGAGCAGCAAGCTCAAAACCTTTATTTATTCGGTATGCCGCAGGCTTTGGCTAAAGCGGTTGAAACAGATGGACCGCTACGGCGGCGATATAAAGGATTTTGAGGATTACCTGCCGGTAGAAGAAGACGTAGAACGCCACCAGGAACGCGACCTTCAGCTTAACAAAATGGGCGAGGCGCTAAAACTGCTTGGCGAACCCTGTAAAACCATTATGGAAGATTTTTACATGCACAACAAATCGATGCAGGATATTTGCGAGCGGTTTGGATATACTAACGCGGATAACGCGAAAACGCAGAAATACAAATGCCTGCAAAGGCTAAAAAAATTGTTTTTTCAGCAGCAATAGAAAGAGGGGCGCACCATGAAAAATGATCAGCTGTTAGAGATGATCGAACGTTACCTGGCCGGGGAAATGAACCCCGAGGAACGTGGAGAGTTTGAAGCATTACGTACTAAGGATGCCAATGTAGAGGCAAAACTGGAAGAGCACAGGCACTTTACGGGTTTGCTGAAGCAGTTTAATGAGAGGCATAACATGGAGTTGAGGCTGAACGCCATCCATGATGAGATAGATGTGCACACCATGGCCGAAGACCTGATGGCGCACCCATCCCTGATTGTCCGCCTGTGGCGCCAGCATCACTCTAAAATATCGGTAGCAGCTTCTATAGCTATTTTTGCGATGTTGTTAACGCTGTTCTTTACCGGGAATTTAACTAATAAAGACCCGCGCGTAGAACAATTGAAGAGAGAAGTTGATAAGGTAAAGAGCGACCAGCAAATTTTGAAAAACGGTGGCAACCGGTTATTTCCAAAGCAGCCTAAAGCAGGTCCTACAATAATTGCCAAATACCGTGGTACCGGTTTTGCCCTTTCATCTAACGGGTACATCTTAACCAACTTCCACGTGGTAAATGGTGCCGATTCGGTTTATGTGCAAAATGCTGACGGCGAATCGTTCCACACTAAAATTATTGCTACTGATGCCGAGCACGATATGGCTGTGCTGCAAATAAATGACCCTGCATTCAAAAACCTTGGCGCCGTTCCTTACGGTTTCAAGAAAGGTAAGAGTGATTTAGCTGAAGATGTTTACACGCTGGGTTATCCTACAGATGCGGCCGTTTTTGGTGAAGGCGCACTTACATCAGATGCCGGTTTCCATGGCGATACTGCCGAATATATGGTATCGGTTCCGGTTAACCCGGGTAATAGCGGTGGTCCGCTGTTCGATTCGAAAGGTAACGTTATAGGTATCATCAGCGGCAGGCAAACCCAAACACAGGGTGTTGCATTTGCTAAAAAGTCGGCATTTATCTTAAAAGCGATCAAAGATATCCCTGCCGATTCGTTGAAGACCAAAGATATAACGCTTAACGCTAAAGGTACCTTAGCAGGTCTGAGCCGCAAAGACCAGGTTAAAAAGCTGAAGAATTACGTATTCATTGTAAAGGTTTACAACCAGTAAGAGCACTCCAAAAATCTACTATATACAAAGGAGAAGTAAGAAATTGCTTCTCCTTTTTTGTGTTTAAGAAACCCGCCAGTTGGAAGATCGAAACATTGTCATACTTGAGGGGACGAAGCATCTATTCGCCGATTTGCATAACGGTTATAGCTTTGTGGCTAATAGATCCTTCGCTCTCGCTCAGGATGACAAAGGGGCTTTAGGTTGCCTACTAACCTCTAATCTCGAAACATTGTCATGCTGAGGGACGAAGCATCTATTCGCCGATATGCATAACGGTTATAACATTGTGGTTAACAGATCCTTCGCTCTCGCTCAGGATGACAAAGGGGCTTTGAGATCGCTTTAACCTCTAACAACCTACCTATCCACTTCCCCCAATACAAAATCAAGGGAGCCAATGGTGGCTATCAGGTCGGCTATTAAAACGCCTTTGCCTAATTCTTCTAACACGGATAGGTTGCAGAAACTTGGGCCGCGCGATTTTACGCGGAAAGGTATCTCTTTACGGTCGCTATCATGAATGAAGTAGAAGCCCAGTTCGCCTTTGGTGCCTTCGCAACGGATGTAATAGTCCTGCGCCTTTGGGGTAAGCTTGCGGGGAAGTTTAGCGCGCGGGTCAAAGTCAGGGGTGCGTTTCAGTTCTTTCTGCAGGCGGTCCAGGCATTGTTCAATGATGCGGACGGATTGGTCAACTTCATCCACGCGCACTTTATAGCGGTCCCAGCAATCGCCGGTGGTACCCATTTGGCCGGTGCCGATGGGTATGTCAAATTCCAGTTCGGGGTAGGCCGAATAATTATCAATGCGGCGCAAGTCGTACTTCAATCCCGAACCACGCAGCACAGGGCCGCTACATCCGTAATTAATGGCTACATCTAAAGGTAATACGCCTACGTTGGCGGTGCGGCTGATGAATATCTGGTTATCGGTAAGGAGGCGGTTAAGCTCTACCATTTTGGGTTTAAAGTAATCAACAAACTCGCGGCAGCGTTCTTCAAAACCAACAGGTAAATCGTAAAACAAACCGCCCACCCATATATAGTTATACAGCATACGCGAGCCGGAGGCCCACTCCAGCATACCCATAATATGCTCGCGGTCGCGGAAACACCACAGGAAAGGGGTGAAGGCGCCAATATCGATACCGTAAGTACCAATGGCTATCAAATGCGATGCAATGCGGTTAAGCTCGCAAACCAGAACGCGGATGTATTCGATGCGTTTCGGGATATCCTTATCGATGCCCAGCATGCGTTCAATCCCCATTACCCAGGCATGGCTGTTATTCATTGATGCCAGGTAATCCATCCTATCGGTAAACGGGATGGTTTGTTGGTAGGTGAGTGCTTCGGCATGTTTCTCAAAACAGCGGTGCAGGTAACCAATATGCGGAATAACTTCTTTTACTATCTCGCCATCGGTGATTAATTCCAGGCGCAAAACACCGTGGGTAGATGGGTGCTGTGGACCCATGTTCAATACCATGTCTTCCACAGAAGCGTCAGCTATTTTCTTCTGATAGCGCTCGAGAGCAAGGTTGTATTTTGAAGTTTGTAGTTCCAAAGTTTTATGTCTTGTCCAAATTAACAAAAATGTCATTTCGAGGGAAGCGAAGCGACGAGAAATCTTGAACGGCTATTTATTACCGCTTGTATGACCGTAATGCAGTTGTGCCGAAGTTTTCTCTTCGCCCTCCCGCGCTTTTCCCCCGCGTGTGCTCATCGAAATGACAGAGCTGGTTGAAGGTTTGCGTTTTACGGCTCCCCCTTCAGGGGGCTGGGGGGCTCAATCTATTTTAATTCCCTTATAATATTCCGCATTAGCGTAATCCTTCCTAAGCGGATATCCTTCCCAATCATCAGGCATTAAAAGCCTACGTAAATCCGGGTGCCCTTCAAAGTATATCCCAAGCATATCAAAGGCTTCGCGTTCGTGCCAATCGGCGGCGCGGTAAACCGATGTAATGCTGGGGAAAGAGGGAAGTTCTTCCAAATCGCGGCCGGCCTCTTTGCTCACCTTTAATACCAATTGCAAATTGTAAGGGATAGATGACAGGTGGTAAACCACACCGAAACGGTCGGCTTCCACACCATAATCCACCCCGCTCAAGCAGCTCAAAAAATCGAAATATGTTTTTGGGTTATTGCGCAGCTCCAGGCATACATCGGCTATCCTTTCGGCATCTATCAGCAGGGCAGGTTGCATGCCTGTACGCTCTTCGCCAACAATAACGGCTTCGCCAAACTTGTCAATAAGCAGTTGTTTAATATCGTCGAAACTCATGGGGCCAGGCGTACTATCTTCCAGTTTTTATTGTCGGTTTTTTTGTAAACAATCCTGTCGTGCAGGCGGCTGCGGCGGCCTTGCCAAAACTCTATCAGGCGTGGCTTTAAAATGTAGCCACCCCACGATGATGGCTTCGGTACATCCTTATCGGCATATTCGGCTTCCAGTTCGGCCATGCGTTTTTCCAGCAACTCGCGGCCTTCAATTTCCTGGCTTTGCGGCGATGCTATTGCACCAAGCTGGCTTGCCTTAGGGCGCGAGTGAAAATATTTTTCAGAATAACTTTTATCGAGTTTTTCAATAGTGCCCTCTATTCGTACCTGGCGTTCCATATCGCCCCAAAAGAAAATAAGCGCCCCCATAGGGTTTTTAGCTATCTCTTTCCCCTTGCGGCTGAGGTAGTTGGTGTAAAACTTAAAACCATCGTCGCTAAAGCCTTTCAGCAACACTATGCGTGCCGAGGGGCGGCCATCGGTGGTGGCGGTGGCTAAAGTCATGGCATTAGGTTCGTAAACCTTTGCGTTAATGGCTTCGTTAAACCATTTGTCGAACTGGCGCATGGGGTTCTCGTGCACATCGTCCTCGTTAAGCGAGGCGGCGCTGTAGTCCTGCCTCAAGTTTTGTATATCCTGCTCGTTCATCACAGCAAACTTACAAATTAATTATACCGTACATATTGTACAACTGTTCAAATTAAATGATATTGAACATAATTTTACAAAAGGCGTTTATACAATAAAATTTTACACCCATGCTTAGCGAGATACCTGCCGCCTCAGGGCGTTTATTAATATCCGAACCTTTTATGCCCGACCCAAACTTTAAACGGTCGGTAATTATTTTAGTTGATTACTCGGAGGCGGGTGCCATGGGCTTTATCCTTAACCACCAAACCGAGCATATGCTGGGCGATATTTTGCCCGATGTATCGTACTCGGAGATACCCGTTTACATGGGCGGCCCCGTTGCCGAAAATACGCTGCATTACATACACCGATGCCCCGAAAAAATTGACGGCGGCATAGAAATAGCCGATGGTATTTTTTGGGGTGGCGATTTTGAACAAATAAAAGAGCTGATAACCAATTACCAGCTGACCGAAGATGAGATAAAATTTTTTATGGGCTACAGCGGCTGGACACCCGACCAACTGGATAACGAGCTGCGCGAAGATGCCTGGATAGTTACCGGCAAGTACGAAGCCGATGCCGTATTTAGCAACAACGAGCAAAATATGTGGCGCGAAACCGTCATCAGCCTCGGCCAGCGCTACGCCCACATCGCCAACTTCCCCGAGAACCCTACGTTGAATTAAATTGGTTCATTAGTTCATTGGTTCACTTGTTTATTGGTGGTTTGTGCCCTATAAACCATGGAATATCCTTTGGTCAAACGATACTTGGCAGATAAGCCGCGTTTTCGCCCACACCAAATCGGTGGAATCTTTTTCATATCGGTGAAATCATCAAAAAATCGGTGCAATCGGTGGCAAAATTTATTAAATTCACCACCTTAATAATAACCCGGTTAATTTTCTGCTATGTTAAAAAGATTCCCCCTGTTGTTCTGTGCGCTCTTTATTTCTGCAACTGTTTCCGTTCACGCCCAGGATGCCGACCCTTATATGGGCATCATCCCGGCACCTGTATCCGTAAAAAAATCCATTGGCGAGTTCGTCCTAAGCCAGGAGACCCGTGTATTGGCCGATACACCTAATAACAAAGCCGTGCAGTTCTTTTCGGCATACCTTTCTAACAATATGGCCTACAACAAGCAGGTAGGTTTACGCAACGCCAATTCGGGCTCTAACATCATCTATTTAACATCAACCGGTACCGAAGGCCTTGCGCCGGAGGGTTACCGCCTTACCATAACCCCGCAGCAAATTACCGTGGCCGGTAAAGGGGCTGGGCTTTTCTACGGTATACAAACCCTGCTGCAATTAATGCCGCTGGAGCGTGCCGCTACCGCCAAACTACCTTGCGCCACTATAGAAGATTTTCCGCGCTTTGGTTACCGCGGGCTGATGTTGGACGTTTGCCGCCACTTTTTCTCGGTAAATATGGTGAAACGCTATATCGACCTGATGGCGGGCTATAAACTGAACACCTTTCACTGGCACCTGACCGACGACCAGGGCTGGCGCATCGAAATAAAAAAATACCCGCGCTTAACACAAGTGGCCAGCGTACGTGCGCAAAGCGTTATCGGCGTATACCGCGACCGTAACCCGCAGCAATTTGATAACACCCCGCACGGTGGTTTTTACACGCAGGATGAGATACGCGACGTTATTAAATACGCCGCCGACCGCTACATTACCATAGTGCCCGAAATTGAAATGCCGGGCCACGCGCAGGCTGCATTGGCTGCTTTCCCCGAGCTAAGCTGCGACCCTAAAATTGATTACAAGGTAGCCGAAACCTGGGGCGTGTTCAATAACATCTTCTGCCCGTCGGAAAAAACCTTCCACTTTTTAGAGGATGTGCTTACCGAGGTGATCGACCTGTTCCCGAGCAAATACATACACATAGGCGGAGACGAAGCACCAAAAACCGTTTGGAAGAACTCTAAATTTTGCCAGGACCTGATCAAAAAACTGAAGCTGAAAGATGAGCACGAACTGCAAAGCTACTTCATACAACGGATGGAAAAGTTTGTGAACAGCAAAGGCCGTAGCATTATTGGCTGGGATGAAATTTTAGAGGGTGGGTTGGCACCTAACGCTACCGTGATGAGCTGGAGGGGCGAAGAAGGCGGTATTGCCGCAGCACAGCAAAACCACGATGTTATCATGACTCCCGGTAGCCATGGCCTATACATCGACCATGGGCAGGGCCGTCTTAACCAGGAGCCATTGAGCATTGGCGGTAACGAGCCTCTGTCTAAAATATACAGCTATAACCCAACGCCGGCCAGTTTAACTCCTGCACAGCAGGCCCACGTTAAGGGCGTACAGGCAAACCTGTGGACGGAGTACATCACTACTGATAAAAAAGTAGAGTTTATGCTGCTGCCGAGGATGCTGGCGCTATCAGAGATCGCATGGTCGCCCCTGGCTAATAAAAACTATAAGGATTTTGCTGAAACCCGTATCCCGGGGCATTTGGCATGGCTGGATAAGGCAGGTTACGAGTACCATGTGCCAAACGCTATTGGCTCGGCCGATACTACTATTATTGGCTCGCAGTATACGGTTAACCTGAAATCGCCGGTGCAGGGCGCTACCATTTATTACACCATTGATGGTTACACCCCGCGCGAAACCGAAATGGCCTACACCAAACCCATGACGTATTTGGTGCCTATTGACCAGTACCGCGAGATACAAACCATTGTGGTAACACCTGCCGGCAAACGCAGCAACGTTACCAAAACTACCATTTACAATAAAGCGCCAATGCCTGCCGTTGATTTTACCGGGACAAACACCGGCATGAAATACCAGGCATCGCAAGGCTCGTATGTAAACACCACACAGATAAATTCGGCAGCGGTGATAGATACGGGCATTGCTAAAAGCTTCCAGATAGCTAATTCGGCGTTTAAGAAAGCTTTTGTGAAGTATGGCGTGGTTTACACCGGTTACCTGAAGGCGGATATGGATGGAACTTATGGTTTCTCTACGCAATCGTACAATGGATCGATGCTTTACATCGACGATATACCTGTAGTTGATAACGATGGCCGCAAAGGCAATAACGAAACTACGGGCTATGTGCCGTTGTTAAAGGGCTTCCATAAAGTGACGGTTAAATATGTGGATGCTTTGCCAACGAATAGTATGCTGCGTGTTTACATGACCATTCCCGGTAAGCCAAAAGGAGAAGTTTCGCCCGATATGCTTTACTATTAAGCCGATACTATAAACATGAATGCAAGATATTTTATACTGATAGCGGCAGCTTGCACCTTATTTACAGCATGCAGCAGCGACCAACAGCAAAAGGTGGCGGCCAAAGCAGCACCCGATAAACCTGTTGTGCAGGAGCCTTTCCGTTTCCATAAAGCGATAGAGGTATCGCCGGGGCAAACTTATGATGTATTGAGTTGGGGCAGGGGAGCCAAAGAGTTTGGTGCCTTTATGATACTGCACTCCGACTCGGCCGCCGCCAAATACACCACCACAACCGGCGATCTGGATGGCGCCATAACCGATGTATACAACGCCGACATGGATACCGATGGCAACCCCGAGGTATTGATACAGGCCAAGGGGAAAGACACCGTTAACTATGCCAAAATTTACGCCTTTGAGTTTAGTAACAGCAATGCCAATAAGCTCGACTTCCCGAGGCTGAACAACTCGCAACGCAAGGGCTACCGCGGTAACGATAATTTTTATATTAAAGACGGCCTGCTGATACGCGAGTTCCCGATATACAGCAGTAACGATAGCCTGGCCAAGCCAACCGGTGCCAAGCGTGTACTGCAATACGGCCTAAGCCGCAATAGCTTTACCGTTACACAATTGAGTAAAGATTCGGTATCGGTAAAAGAGCCAGTTGCCGCACAGCCCGAAAAGAAAACAGAGGTTAAAAGATCTTTGAAGAAAAAAACGGAGACCAAAAAGAAGAAGCGTAGGAGGAGAGGGTAAGCCCCCAACTCAAGTTTATCTTTCCAAAAAAATATACTCCACAAAGAAAGCCGCCCATTACAGGCGGCTTTTCAACTTTAAAAACAATTCAACCTCACAGATCCATCAGTTCTTGGCGGGCGCGGTTTTTATTTCGCTGCCGTCTCTTATTTCTTCGCTGGCTACATTCACTACTTTGTCGCCTTCGTTTAATTGTGCAAATACTTCGGTTTTACCATCTGCCGAGCGGCCTGTAGTTGCAGGCACCCATTTGGCTTTACCGTCGGCAACGGTAATTAAATACACACCCAATGTAGAGTTGAGTATAGCTTTGTTGGGCACTACAAAAGCACCGCTATTGCCCGATACCGGTATATGCACTTCGGCCACCATGCCGGGCAACAGTTTTTTGTTGGCATTAAAAACGTCCATCTCTATGCGCTGCGCACGCAGTTTGGCATCTAAAGCGCCCGACATACGGTTTACTTTGGCATTGAATACTTGGCCCGGCATTGCTTTTACCGTAAATGTTACTTCGCTTTTATCGCTCAGGGCACCGGTGTAATTTTCGGGTACGCTGACGGCAAGGCGCAATTTCTTTTGCTCCTGCAGGGTAAACACCGGCAGTTCCGAGCCTTTACCCGACGGGCCCACATAGGCGCCTGCGCTTACGTTACGCGCGGTGATGATACCATCGAAAGGGGCGCGTATTAGCAGGTAATCGCGGTTAGCGCCAACCTCTTTGTAAGCGGCACGGGCTGCCTGGAGTTGAGAAAAGTCGGAGTTTTGTTTGGCAAGGGCCAGGTCAAGCTCGTTTGGCGATACCGTGCCCGGTGTTTTACTGGTCTCCAGCAGGCGTTTGTAAGTTGCCTTGCTGGCCTGGTATAGCGCCTCCTGCGATTGCAGCCTCGATTCGGCACCCGATAATTGGGAATTTACCTCGGGAGCCTGCAGGGTAGCCAAAAGCTCGCCGGCGTGTACTTCGCTACCTATATCGGCATTTAATTTGGTTACAAAGCTGTTCACCTTGGCATAAAGGTCAACCTGTTGAAAGGCAACCAGTTCGCCCGGTACGTTGAACGAGGTGCTGATGGTACCTTTTTGCAGGCCGATAACTTCTACAGGAGGGGCTTCCTGTACTGCTTCGGCTTTTTTCTCTTCTTTATTTTCCGGTGAGCCGCATGATTGCAGCGCCACGGCAAGCGCAGTTACACTTAAAAATTTTATGATGGATGGCTTATTCATATAGCGTTGGTGACAGGTGTGTTTGTGTTGATATAAAATTTACTTTCTTCGTCTTCAGGGTCGAGCGATACGCTTACGGTGGTGGCTTTTTCCTGCCCCCATGCAAAGGCAAGCGGCAGGATGAACAATGCGGCAAAGGTTGACATGATAAGCCCGCCTACTACAGCACGGCCTAACGGCGATGATTGGTCGCCTGCTTCGCCAAGCCCGCTGGCCATAGGTATCATACCCACAACCATTGCCAAAGCCGTCATCACAATAGGGCGCATACGCAGGGCGGCGGCTTCTTTGGCCGATAACAGCGCATTGCCGTTATGCTTGCGCAATTGCTCGGCATTGGTAATAAGCAGTACCGCGTTGGAGATGGATATCCCTACAGACATGATCATACCCATGTACGATTGCAAATTAAGCGTAGAGCCGCAAATAATAAGCAGCAGCAACGACCCCAATATAACCGCAGGTACCGTTACCAATACCACGCCCGATACTTTGAACGACTGGAAGTTGGCCGCCAGCATCAGGAATATTACCACAATGGCCACGATCAAACCGTTCTCTAAACTGCTCATGGTATCGGTAAGCGTATTGCTCATACCTATCATTTCCACGTTCAGGCCGCGGGGCAGTTCGCCAAGGTCTTTGATGGCTTTTTGTACATCTTTTGACGCCGAGCCTAAATCGTGGTTGTTTAAGTTGGCGGTTACCGATAGCACCGGCATGGCGCCCAGGTTGTCGTTTTCGCCATAGGTGGTACCGGGAGTGATGGTGGCCACATCGCTCAGTACAGGGCGGCTGGAGTTGCGCAGAATCGGCGTTTCGCCAATATCGTTTATGCTGGCCATTTTACTTTCGGGCACCTGTATCTGTACGCTGTAGCTGTAGCCGGCCTTTTCATCAACCCAAATATTCTTTTCGGTAAAGCGGGATGACGATGTTGCGGCAATGAGCGAGCGCGAGATATCATTCATATCCACACCTAATTGTGCGGCGCGTGTACGGTCCACCTCGACGTTTAACGACGGGTACTTGGTAGATTGCCCCAACTGTACATCGCGCAGGTAATTGATCTTGGTAAGCTCGGCTATGAGTTTGTTGGCATACTGCTCGTTAAGTACCTTGTTCCTGCCCGATACACGTACCTCTACCGGCGTTGGCGAACCCTGGCTTAATATCTTATCGGTAAGCTCTATCGGCTCAAAGGATAGTTTAATATCAGGTATCTCCTTGCTTATTTTGGCGCGTATCTTTTCTTTCAGCTCGTCCAGGTTGGCCTTGTAATCTTCTTTCAGGGCCACCTGTATAACGGCCTCGTGCGGTTGTGCCATCCACAAAAATATAGGGCTGATAGAGAACAGTGCAGGGTGTGTACCCACATAGGCCGAACTGATGGCCACATTCTCTTTTCCGGTTATGCTGCTGATGGCGTTGATAGCAGCAAGGGTTTTCTTTTCGGTACTTTCTATACGGGTACCTTCGGCCGCCCTTATGCGTAGCTGGAATTGCCCGCCATTTACCTTAGGCAACACGTCGCGGCCAATGCTGCTCATCAGGAAGGCGGCAATTGCCACGCTAATTATTATGTAACCCGTTACAATAGGTTTGCGGTAGGGCACCATACGGTCGATAAAGCGCATATAGCTCATGCGGATGCGTTCGAAACGGCTTACTTTGCCATCGCGGTCGCTATCGGCACGCTCAACCAAAGTACCTTTTTGCGCCCAGGTATCGTGCTCGCCTGCAGCATCAAGGCCGGCGGCTTTAAACTCTTCGGCATCGGTCATTTCCTGTCCGTTTGGTTTGTGGTGATGTTTTATCTTCATCAGCCAGTTGGCCATAACCGGTACAAAGGTTTGCGCCAAAAAGTACGATACCACCATGCTGAAACCAATGGCCAATGCCAGCGGCAGGAACAATGAGCCCGGTATACCGCCCATGCTGAATGCCGGCGCAAACACTGCCAAAATACAGAACAGGATAAGCAATTTAGGGAAGGCTATCTCTTTACAGGCATCCCATATAGCCAGGGCCTTGGGCTTGCCCATATCAAAGTGCTGGTGAATATTCTCTATCGTAACCGTACTTTCATCCACCAAAATACCAATGGCCAATGCCAAGCCGCTCAGTGTCATGATATTGATGGTTTGCCCGAACAGGCTCAGGAACAGCACTGCCGAAATAATGGCTATCGGGATGGTGAGTATCACAATACAGGCCCCGCGCACGTCGCCCAGGAACATCATTACCATTAAGCCCGTTAGTATAGCACCAAGGGCACCCTCGGTCAATAAGCTTTTTACGGAGTTGATCACGTAGGTAGATTGGTCGAACTCGTAGCTCAACTTCACATCCTCGGGTAAGTTAGCCTGTATTTTAGGCAGCGACTTTTTAAGCGTTTGTACCACTTCCCAGGTGGAGGCATCGGCACTTTTGGCAATGTTGAGGTAGACCGAACGGCGGCCGTTCACCAGGGCATAGCCCGATGTTACGTCGGCACCGTCTTCTACCGTGGCCACATCTTTAAGGTAAAGGTTTTGCACGCCGCCTTTAAACAGGGGGATGTTCTCAAAATCTTTTATACCGTGCTCGGTGGTGTTGGTTGGGGTGATGTAGTTTTTGTCGCCTATGCGTACGTTACCCGATGGAGCGGTAAGGTTATTCACGCGCAGGGCCTCCACCAATTGGTCGGGCGTTAAGTTGTGCGAGCGTAGTTGCTGCGGGTCTACCTTTACTACCACGGTACGCACGTTACCACCAAAGGGCGGCGGGCCAACCAGGCCGGGTATTTGGGTGAACGATGCACGCACGTATACGTTGGCCAAATCGGCCAGTTCGTTATTGCTGCGCTTGTTGCTGCTCAGTACTATTTGGCCAACGGGCAGGGTAGAGGCATCAAACCTTACAATAAAGGGTGGATTGGAGCCGGGAGGGAAGATAGCCTGTATCCTGTTGGCAAATGCGCTTACCTCGGCAGCTGCCTGCGCCATATTGGTGCCGGGGTAAAAGTTTATCTTCATGAGGGTAAGGCCCTGTATGTTTTTGGTTTCGATGCTTTTTACACCATTAACGAACAGCAGGATGTTGATGTATTGCTTACCGAACATAGCCTCCATTTGCGAAGGCGTGTAGCCCGAAAAAGGGTGTGAAAGGTAAATAACGGGCAGATCGAGCTTGGGGAAAATATCAACCTTTATGGTAGTGGCCGATTTGATGCCGAAGAACAGCATACCGGCAACCAGCACCATAATGGTGATAGGTTTACGCAGCGCAAAACGAATTAAATTCATCAGTATATATTAAAGTTCAGTTACAAATAAGTTAAGGTCGCCGGTGGCGGCAGCTTTCAGCAGCAGGGCTTGCCATACGTTGTTAAAGGCTATGTCGCGGTCGGTTTCGGCGCGGATGAGGGTGTAGCGCGCCTGTGTTACATCAACCAAATTGGTTAACCCGTTTTTATACAGTACCGATTTTTGCACCCAGGCATCGCCCGCGGCCTTTATTTGCACGGGCACTTCGCGGTAGCTGGTTAGGGCATTCAGTATTTTCCTGTCAGATAGGTTCACCTGTGCGGTCAATTCCTGTTTAGCAAGCGTAAGCTCGTCGGTAAGACCCCGGCTTATAAAGCGCTGCGCTTTCACTTGTTTAGCAGTGCGGAAGGGCTGCGTAAAGTTCCAGGTAACGCTAAAACCCACCAGGTAATTGCTACGGGTAGGGTTTATGCCATCCCAGTAATTGCCGGTGTAAGAAGTTTGATCGTTAACGTAATTGCTGCCGAAACCAGAAGCACGCGACTGGAACACGCTGAACAGCGAGAACGTTGGGTAGCTGAACGTGCGGAAATAATCGGCTTGTTTATCGCTCAAAGCAATGCGGCTTTTATAGAGGCCAAGCACAGGGTGTTTGCCCGATATGCTATCCGCAGCGGCGGCAGCGGCAATATCTGCCGGTATGCGCGTGGTGAAAGTGGTATCCAAAACAAAATCGGCAGTGGGCGAGCCTATCAGTACCGACAGGTTTTTGGCTTGTTCCTGCTCGGTGTTGAGTGCCTGTACCAATAATATGCGTGCGCCTGATATTTCGGCATTGGCCTGTGATGAATCTACGCCCGCTATCAAGCCGCCTTTTGCACGGGCCTGCACTACCAGGCGCGAGGTATCGGCACGCAGCAGGTTTTTACGGTACGATATGGTGATGCGTTGTGCGGCTACCAAATTGAGGTAAGCTGCCGCGGTGCGCACTTTTTGCTGGAAAATTTCCTGCTGGTAATCGCTGCTATCGCGGTGGGCGGTGGCTTGTGCCGTCCTGATACGTTCTTTGGCGCGGCCGAAAGCGAAAAAGTCCCAGTTCATGTTGGCGAGGTAGAGGGCGCCAAAGGCAGCGTTCCAGTTTTGCTGTGCCAGCGCCGGGCCTGCCGAACCTGCGGTACCCGCCATAGGGTAAAGCGGGCCGTTTATACCGTTGATGGTGCCGTAGGCCTGTTGTATGCCGAGATTCAGATTTGGCAGGTATTCGCGTTTGGCCTGGCTGATGCCTTCGGTAGAGGCGGCGGCGTAGTTGGCTTTTGCCTTTATGGTGCCATAATTGTCGGTGGCCATTTGCAGGGCCTCCTTTAAGCTGAGGTGTTGTTGTGCGTTCGCGCTATTGGCCAGCAGAAAGGCCGACAGGCAAACGAAGAGGGCTGGTGATTTCATTTACGTCAAAAAAGCATCGTTAACCCGGTTGGCTAACGTAGTGCAAGACTACCGCAGCTTTTTGAAGCAAATTTGAAGTATCGTTACAGAATTGCCGTTCATTGTGTATTTCTGACAATAATATTACGCAAGGGCAGTATCGGCCGCAAAAAATGTTTCCTCAACGGTGATTGCCTGCTCGGTTTGTAATGCTTCTTCGGCAAATATCACCTGTAAAATGTGCTCGTTGTTTTGGTAGGTGTAACTCACTTCAAAATTGTTCACCGAGCATATTTGCTGCACTATAGAAAGGCCCAAGCCAATGCTATCGGCACATTGGTTGGATTTTTTGAAACGCTGGAAAAGCATTTCAGGTTCCACCACAGGCGGCTGGCCAGGGTTTTTCACCATTAAGCGGTTAGGGGTAAGCGTAATATCGATGTAACCATCGGGCGCGTTGTAGCGGATGGCGTTGCTCAGCAGGTTGTTCAGCAATATTTCGGCCAGTACGGGGTGTATCAGTACCGGTATGTTGCTACCAATGTGGTTGCGCAACGTAATCCCCTTCATCTCCATGTGCGGCTCCATATCGCGCACCATATCTTTGGCTATGCGGCAAAGTTTTACCTGCTCGGTAGTGTGGTATTCGGCATTGTTCAACTTGGTAAGCAGCAGCAGCGAGCGGTTTATTTTCACCAGCTTTTCTATCGACGATTGCATATCGCCTATTAGCAAGGCCTGGTCCTCATTTATCGGCGTTTCCGAAAGTAATTCCAGTTTGGTGCGGATAACGGCCAGCGGGGTTTGCACCTCGTGCGAGGCGTTCTCGCTAAACTCCTTCACGGCCGAATACTCCTGCAGGGCGCGGTCGGTCATGTTTTTCAGGAAGCTGTTCAGCTCTTTAAACTCAGCAGTGGTGGTGGCGGGCAGTACCAATTTTTCGCGGTTGCCCAGCGTGAATTGCCCAATGCTCTTAAGCGTTTGGTTAAATGGCGAAAGGATATATTTAGACAGCAGCCTGCCCGTGATGAGCACGCTGATGGTGAGCAGCCCCATCTTCCAGGCCAGGGCGTATATCATACCCATAATAATTTGCCTGCCCTGGGTAACGTAGTTGTAAGTGTAAACCGCGTACACCTTGCCGTTGATGTTATAATACGATGTTACATCCATGCGGCACTCGTTGCGCTTAAGTTCTGTGTTGTAGAAATTGTAGTTGTGCGGTTGTGTTTTAACGGTAGGCATGGCCGCAACAGTTTTTACCGTAATGGGCCTATCCAGCATGTACTGGTGCGGCGGCTGGCCTGCCTTCAGCTGGGCGGCCACCTTATCGGTAACCTGCGTAAGGCGGGCAATTTCGGCGTTGTTGATGTTATCTTTTATGCTGCGGTAGCTGATAACCATGGTGAACGGCGTTACCAGGAACACCACGCCCAATATCCAGTAAGTGAGTTTGTTAATTAATTTCATATTGCTGCCTCTGTGGCTTTAAAACGGTAGCCAAGCCCGTACACCGTGTCTATGTAGTCGGTGCCGTTTAGCTGCGCTATTTTGCGCCTCAGGTTTTTAACGTGCTGATAAACAAAATCTAAGTTATCTAAATTATCGGTATAATCGCCCCAAAGGTGGGTGGCAATGGCCTGTTTTGACAATACCCTGTTTTTATTCACCACAAAATACATCAGCAGGTCAAATTCCTTGCGGGTAATATCCAGTAATTGGTTGTTAATGAAGGCCTCCAGCGTATCGGTATTCAGGCTTATCTCGTTAAAACTGATGATGCTGCCGCTGCTGCCAGCCGGGTTTTTGCGGCGATAAATGGCCCGCAGCCGGGCATGCAATTCCGACAGGTGGAAAGGTTTGGTAATATAATCGTCCGCACCGCCTTCCAGTCCGCGTATTTTATCGTCAAGCGCCTCCTTTGCCGAAATAATGAGCACCCCGCTGGCAATGTTCTCCTGCTTAATAATACGCAACAGATCAAGCCCATTACCATCCGGCAGCATAATATCCAGCAGGATAAGGTCGTACCCCGACGAAAGTATTTTGTCCTTTGCTTTAGCGTAAGTATCGGCCACCTCGCACAGGTACCCCTCACGGGTTAAAAACTCCCTGATGCTGGCGCCCAACTGCGGATTATCTTCAAGCACAAGTACTTTCATGCTGCAAATATACAAGGGAATTTTGAAGTGAATTTGAAGGGGGGGGATGTTCGCTAAAATCTCTATCTTGTTTTGATAATGAGACTAATATTAAGAAGCGATATTGAAAGATGGGCCAACGAGTTCGAAAGTAAAGGTTATTTCCCAGTAATGATTTCTCGATTGGTTAGAGCAACCGCTCCAAAGGAGGCGTACATTGATTTCCCTTCGGGAAATGCCGTATTCATTGGAGGCTATGATGGTTTGGTAAATAGCCCAATAGGTAATGGTTTTGTCCCACAGGACGTATCGGTATGGGAATTTGGCACTGAACCAAAAATAAAAGGTAAGGCGGAAAAAGACTTTTTAAAAAGAATAAAAAATCCCGAAGGATATATCTGTGCAGAATCGACATTTATTTTTGTCACCCCTCGTTTTTGGCGATACAAAGAAAAATGGCGACAAAGTAAATTAGCAGAAGGCAAATGGAAGGATATTCGCGTTTACGATTCATCTAATTTAGAGCAATGGCTTGATCAGTGCGCCGTTGTTTCAAGATGGTTTTCCGCATTCATTGGTAAGTCCCCCGCGGATGGAATTCTCACCGTTGAAGAATACTGGAAAAGTTGGTCGGTAGGACCTATGGGTAAGTTGCCTATTGAAACTATTATTTCAGGACGAACTTCCGAGATAAATACCCTTAAAAATAGTTTAAACGGCACTCCTGAAATAATTGCAGTTAAGGCAGCGTCCAAAAACGAAGCAGCTGCATTTATTTTAGCCTCTGCTTTTACATTCGATGAAGCTTCATGCGAACGTTTTTTATCTCGTACTTTAATAATTGATACAATTGACAATTTTAGAAAACTTCATCTAAGTGATTCAAATTTAAATCTAATTATTCGTTTTGAGGAACGCGATGGGCTTTATACAGGCGTTATCGAGAACCACCATGTTTTGGTGCCGCTTGGGCCAGAAGATGATTTAAATCAAAAAACGATTACTCTTCCAACAATTGATAGAGAAGGACAGATTAACGGACTCGTACAAATGGGATTGTCCAAAACAGACTCTGAAAGATTTTCGCGCGAGGCTGGACGCAATATTACAATATTGAAGCGATTGTTAAGATTTCCACAAAATAGATTAGCATGGTTTGTCGATGAATATGTTAGACAGCTTATACCGAGTATGTTAATTGGGAGGTGGCATGCCTCAAAAAAGGGGGATCATATGTTGTTGGAACAATTAGCGAATCAACCTTATGAAGAATATCTTGAAAAAGTAATTCGATTAGTCAATGTTGAGGAATCACCACTTTTGAAAATTGGAGATCTTTTTCGATTGTTGTCGCCATTAGATATATGGTCATCCATTGCTAAATACATAACGCCGAAAGATATAAAATTGTTAGGTGAATGTTTTCAGACAGCATTTGCAGGAGGGAATCCGTTGGAAGTGCCGGCCAATGAAAAAGAGCGTTGGATTATTGAATTTAACAACGAAAAGACCTATTCAAGTTGGGTTAGAGAAGGAATTATTCAGTCACTCATTTTGGTGGCTTTTTATGGGGATAATCTGAAGCTTACCGGAATGCGTAATTCACAGGTATGGGTGGATTCTCAAGTATCGAAATTATTCAGCGAGGCAGATAGAAATTTGTGGCGTTCCTTGGAACGGGAGTTGCCTCTATTAGCGGAAGCGGCACCGCAGTCTTTTTTGGATATACTAAATAAGGATTTAGAAGGTGACAATCCTATGGTAATGGAATTGTTCGAAGAAAAAGATGGGTTATTTCATAAAATAAGCTACCATTCGGGACTTTTATGGGCACTAGAAAGCTTGGCATGGTTGCCCGAATATTTACACGACGCGAGTTTGATTTTAGCGAAACTCGCAAAACTTGACCCTGGTGGGCAATTAGCTAATCGACCAATTAATAGCTTAAACGAGATATTTAAAACTTGGCATTACCAAACTTTAGCCTCATTTGATGAACGAGTAAGTGTTCTCAGGTTAATTTGTGATAAAGAACCAGATGTTGGTTGGGAGTTGCTCATTAAACTACTTCCTAACCATCACGGAGTTGCATTCCACACTCATAAAATGCGTTGGCGGGTATTTGATCGAAACTTCAATATTCAACATACATATCAGGACATATGGGAAATGAATAGTGCTATCGTTGATATACTAATTGAAATTTTCGACAACTCAGATGTCAAACTCGCTGAAATGCTTACAAAATCAGTTGATTTAAGTGACTTGGATCGACAAAAAATTTTTGACAGAAGTATTTCAACTGCTAAATCCTTTAAAAATGGTGGGTCGGAAAGTTGGAGCGCAGTTAGGAGGATACTATCGCATCACCGCTCTCATCCTCAGACCGATTGGGCACTGCCTGAATCCACTCTTGAGAAGTATCAAGAGTTATACGATTTGCTCACTCCTGACGATTTAATAGAAAAGAACTGTTGGCTTTTTGATGAATGGCCTGATTTTCCTGAAGGTGGCGAAGACGACGAAAGGAAAGATCATAAAATTGCTCGCCGTAGAAAGGAATTTATTGATACAATGATGAATCAATACGGATTGGAGGCTATTATCACTTTGAGTGGTAAAATAAAAGAGTCTTGGTCGTTGGGAAACGCGTTGGCCGAAGTATTAGTGGATGAGTTAAAAATTGAAGAGTTGCTATCTTTAGTTGACTTTGATAGCGTCTCGCAATCAAAATTTATTCGAAGTTTTTTAGGTTTTCAAAAAGAGGACCGCGATATCAATTGGATAAAACATTTCTATCAATACTTAGAAGATAATCGGTGTTCTGTTAAAGTGAAGATTGATTATCTGACATCATTTGCACCATCCAATGAACTTTGGGATATGATTGATATATTGCCAAATGACATACGCGATGGGTACTGGCAGAATACAAGTCCGTGGTTTTATCAATTGACTAATGAGGAAAAAATTCGTGGTTTAAAAAACCTAATTGAATATTCTAGATTTTTTACAGCAGTTCACCAAGCTTATTTTTTTATAGATGATGTTCCATCTTCTTTATTATCAGAATTGCTTGAAAAAGCTGCTATGATTGAAGCTAATGAACAGGGTAACTTTGGACATCACCTTGAGAGACTGTTAGATAAAATGGAAGATCGGGTAGATATCAGTCATGAACAGAAAATTAAATTAGAATGGCTATATATGCCAATGCTTGGGGGATTTAATGCTGTGCGTAAACCGGAGAATCTTCATAACGAACTTCAGAAAAGCCCTCAGTTTTTCGTAGAAGTTTTGACTTGGGTTTATAGACCAGAAGGTAAGAAGGAAATAACAGGAAATAACGAAGGATATACAAAAGAAATGATAATCAATAGAGCAAGAGCTGCCCATGAATTATTGGACTCTTGGACAAAAATTCCTGGAACTGATGATAGCAGTCAAATCGACAGCGAGTATTTGAAAAACTGGATAAGTGAGGTGAGGTCATTAGCGAAAATGGTTGGTCGTCAAAACGTTGCAGATATGGAAATTGGCAAAATCTTGGGACACTTCCCTGAACGCGAAGACGACTGGCCTCCTTTACCAATTTGTGAATTGATTGAAGAACTTAATAGCGATGCTATCAATCGCAATTTCATTACTCAAGTGTTCAACAATCATGGATCTTCCAGTAGAGGGCCATTTGATGGTGGCAATATTGAGCGGCAACTTGCCGCAAATTTCAATAGATTCGCTAACCTCCACAAAAACAAGCATAGAAAATTGAGCAGGCTTTTTAGCGATTTAGCAAAGCGTTACGAGTTGGAGGCATTACGAATGGACGAGGAAGCAGAGCGAGACCGTTTAGAATATTGAAATTTTCTTTCGTCACCGCAGGGTCTCCTGATAAGGGACCCTGCGGCAACGGATGCCGTCAAAAGACGTATATTCAGCCATGGCAATTAGGACACGGCATTCAACTGAAGAAAATACCTGGTTTATTACTTTTACGTGCTATAACTGGTTGCCTTTGTTTGAGAAAACCGAATCGTACGATCTGGTTTATAATTGGTTAAAGCTGATCGATGTGAAATATCATATCAAAACTTTTGCCTTTGTAATAATGCCTAACCATGTTCACGCAATTTTACACCTGCCGAACGATGGGTTGGACTTGAATAAGGTCGTTTCAAATGGGAAAAGGTTCATGGCCTATGCGTTGATCGACCGGTTGAAATCACAAAAGGAAGATGGTTTGTTAAGTAAACTTTCCGCGGCTTGTAGTGAACTGGAAAGGGCTAAGGGGCAAATACATAAAGTCTTCGAAAGTTCCTTTGATGCTAAACCAATTTTCACCCTGCCATTCCTGCATCAAAAGCTGGATTATATACACCATAACCCGGTAAGCGGGAAATGGCGTTTATGCGAGGAGTATACAGATTACGCGCACAGCAGCGCAGCTTTTTATATAGATGGTAAGGTCCATGAGCAGATAGCAATTGCCGATTACCGGGAGTACTGGTTTTGATGGCTTCGCTTTTTTTAACGGGTATTCGTTTCCGCAGGGTCCCTTTCAGGAGACCCTGCGGTGACGGGGGGATTGCCGATTATAGGGAGTACTGGTTTTGATGGCTTCGCGTTCGTTTCCGCAGGGTCCCTTTTAGGAGACCCTGCGGTGACGGGAATATAGCAATTGCTGATTATAGGGAATATTGGTTTTGATGGCTTCGCGTATTTTAACGGGCATTCGTTGCCTCAGGGTCCCTTTCAGGAGACCCTGCGGTGACGGAAAACAAAACCCACCATCCGCCACCACCGCCTATCACCCTCTACTACTAATAATATTTTCTATTTGCCTCAACTGCTCGGCGGTTAGGCTGTCCAGGTTTTCCTGGCTCAGGATGGTGTTGTTTATCTGGATATAGTTGTTTTGCGCGTTCAGCTTGTTGCCCGCCCCGGCGGGCTGCTCGCCGATGCTGCCTACCATCTCGAAGTAGAGTTTAGCCGCGCGTATGTCGCCCTCGCTGGCGCGCTTAAATACCATGCCCAATACGCTGTGGCTCATAAATTTAAATTGCTCTATTTCGGCAGCAAATTCGGGATGTTCTTTATATTCCTTAATATGGCCGGCAACGGTTTGGCGGCTGATGCCGGTTTCGCGGGCTATTTGGTTTTTGGTGGGCATAACGGCATGCTGTTGCAGATGCCTGGCAATGGCATTGCTTATCAGCATGTGGTTGCGTTCCCATAGGTCGTTCTTGGTGTCTTCCTGCATAACGGGTTCGATCTTTTCTAAGAACCGGTCGCGCTCGGTATCTTTCGATCCTTGCAAAATTTCGGACAGCTTGTTTTCTAATAGTGTTTTTTCCTGCTCGCTAAGGCCACCCACATCTGCCGGCGTAATTCTTTCGCGTGCCAGCAGCTTTTCTATCTTTTGGATAATACCACTCAGCGGCATAGAGGGCCTTGTTTTTGTCTTCGCCATGGTTCTTAACTTTTGAAGCAAGTTAGCGAATTGTATTTATAAATACTAATATTTTTAGTAATTTATAACTTTTTAATGACTTTTTATAACTATTTGATTATTAGTTTTTTATAAAATTTATAACTTAAAATGTGTTAAGTTATGTTAACCCTGTATTGGTTATTTGGCCGTTAAAGGTGGGGGAGAGCCTTGCAATTTTAGGATAGTGTCAAAGGGTTTAAACCTATTTATCTGCACATAAAATAAAGCAAGCCCGTTAGGGGGTGAACGCGATATGTTGAGTACCTACGGCACTCAAAACCTGGAGCCGGGTGTTCTACAAAGCTCTTACCCCTAACGGGGTAGTACAAAGTTTCACTTAACAGCATTGAGTTACCGGGGCACAGAACGGTGCCGGTATAGAGAGAGCTACCCGGGGAGTGGCAACGGGTGCCGTTAAAAGATTCCTTTGTAAACCTGTTCAGGCTTTCTTTACAAACTCGGATTTGAGCGCCATAGCACCGAACCCTTCTATCTTACAATCGATATTATGATCGCTATCAACCAAACGAATGTTTTTGACTTTGGTGCCGGCTTTTATTGGTTGGGCACTGCCTTTCACCGGCAGGTTTTTTATTGTTATCACCGTATCCCCATCCTGCAGGATATTCCCGTTACTGTCTTTCACTACAAACGTGTCATCACTTGTGGTTGCTTCTACTGTACTCCATTCGTGCCCGCATTCCGGGCAAACCAGTTGGTTATTGAGCGCATAAGTATAAGGAGAATGGCATATCGGACAAGGGGCAAATTCACTCATTGAAGTTTAAATTAAAGGCGCAAAGATAAAAAATGCCGCCCTTGCCCTTGAATATATTTTGAGGGCTTTATTGGGGATAAACTCCTTTGGGAAGTTTAAAGGATTGCGTGAAATAGGTAGTTAAAATTTCTCTGCCTTACTCTTTACTCCACTACCAACCTCACCGTATGCCACTTGCTCAGCTTGTTCATCAGCTCGTCCAGTTTTACGGGTTTGCAGATGTAGTCGTCCATGCCGGCCTGGTAGCATAGTTGCTGGTCGGTGTCCATGGCGTTGGCGGTGAGGGCTATGATAACGGGTTGGGTAATGTTGCTTGCGCGGATGGCGCGGGTAGCTTCGAGCCCGTCCATTACGGGCATTTGCATATCCATCAGGATGAGGCCGTAGCTGCCGCCGTACATGGCATCCAGGGCTTCCTGCCCGTTCTTTACGATGGTGGGTTGGTAGCCCATTTTGCGCAGGATGTGTTTGATCACATGCTGGTTCACCTCGTTATCTTCGGCTATCAAAATATCGAAGGGGTATTTATCGCCAAAGGTGGTTGATAGTTTGGTTTTTGCCACAACCTCATCGTGCGATACCGGCCTGTTGCGCAGGGCGGTAAATACCTGCTTGCTCAACTGCTGCTGCTTGATGGGTTTCGACATAATGGAGGTGAACAGCTGGCGCTCATCGTTCTTAAACTCTTCGCCTATGGAGCTGAGCAGGATGATAGGCAACTGCGGGTAGCTGTCTTTGATCAGTTTGGCCACCATAGCGCCGTCCATAACGGGCATTTCCATATCGGTTATCACCAGGTCGATGTGTTTATCTTTTTGCAGGGCCACCAGGGCTTCGGCACCCGAGCTGGTGAGTATGGGCTTCAGGTTCCAGCTTTCGAACTGGCGGCGTAATATGGCCAGGTTTGTTTCGTTGTCATCTATCACCAGTATCTTTTTGCCCTTCAGGTCCTGTATGTCGGCGCTGTTGGTAGAAACCGGCTTGCTGCTGCCCGCTATGGTTTTTATGGTGAAGTAGAACGATGAGCCTTCGCCGTAGGTGCTTTTTACGCCCACTTCGCCACCCATTAGTTTTACCAGTTTTTCGCAAATAGCCAGGCCCAAACCGGTACCACCATACTTGCGCGTGGTAGACGAATCTACCTGCGAGAATGCCTTGAAAAGCCTGGTGATCTTATCCTGCGGTATACCTATGCCGGTATCCCAAACATCAAACTTTAGCGAAAGGCGGCCATCGGCACCAATATCAATAATGTCTACCTTAATGCCTATTTCGCCTTTTTCGGTAAACTTCATGGCGTTGCTCAGCAGGTTTATCAGTATCTGCTTTAAGCGTAATGGGTCGCCTATAATGTTGGCGGGGATACCTTCGGCAATTTCGTAAACCAGGTCGAGCTTCAATTGCCCGGCCTTTATGGCGAACATATCCAATACGTCTTCCACGCATTGGCGCAGGTTAAAGTCGTCGCCCTCCAGCTCCAGATTGCCCGATTCTATTTTAGAGAAATCGAGGATGTTGTTGATCACATGTATCAGCGTTTCGCCGCAATTGATAATGGTATCGGTGAACATGCGCTGCTCATCGGTAAGCGCGGTTTCGCTCAACAGGCTCGACATACCTATAACCCCGTTCATAGGCGTACGTATCTCGTGGCTCATGGTGGCCAAAAAGATGCTCTTCTCCTGGTTGGCGCGGTCAGCAGCCTCGCGGGCCTCGGTTAAGCCTTCGTTCAGCACCATCAGCTCTTCGTTGGCTTGCTCAAGCACCTCCTGGTGTTGTTTGCGCTCTAACGATAGGGCGGCCTCCTGCTGCAGTTCTACCATTTGCAGGGCCTGCACTACCTGCAACTCGTTATACTTACGTAACTGGTAGCTCCACAGGCCGCAGGTGAACATAATGACGCCCGTAAGCAATACGTGGATAATGAAAGTCTGCAGATCGAAGTAATTGAGTTGCGTAAAGTAGATGCCGCCGTAGCCGATATCCTGCAGGTAACTAAAAGTGGCATGGTGCACCACCACCACAATAAGCAGGGGCAGTTGCAGTTTCCATTTTTGGTAGGTAATGAGGATGGCACTGCTGATAAAGGCAAAAAAGTGCATCTCGAACAGCCCGTGCATCTGGTAGATGAACTGGGCCATAAATATGCCCAGCACAGCACTTAGTACGTATTGATACAGGTCAGAATCGGGGAGGAGGAACTTGGTAGAATAATAGGCCAGTACGCAAATGCCGCCTACGCCAATGGCAATGAGCCAGGTATCGTAAAAAAAGGCGATGCCCAGGCCCACTACAAAGTAGAAGGCCATGAAGTAGTTCATCAGCTTATCTGACCTCTCCTTCACTTCCGACTGGAATAACAAATTTTGTGTTATAGATGCTTGCACTATGTTTTTCTGAGGTGATAGGTTAATACTTACAATCGGTGAGTTTACAGCCGTAAGACGTGAGGGCCAGCTTGCCGAAGGTTAATTTATCGTTATTGATGAGCAGCCCGTTAATGGCCTGTTTGGCGAAATTCGTTTTTTCGTCGGTACAGTAACGGGTAATGTTGTAATTGCCGCGGTAGTATAGTTTAGAGTCGGCGTTTATTAAAGCAACTTGCGGGGTAGAGTACACACCGCATTTGGCCGCCAGCGAATGGTCGAACGTTACGGGGATATCCAGACCGAACTTCTCCTGGATCTCATCTTCGTCGTAATCTTTATCGCTTATTACTACAATTTTAAAGTCGACTTTTTTGCCATACTCTGCCACCAGCGACTTAAACATTTTAATATTGAATTTGGAGCAGGGGCAGGCAGGATTAAAGAAATGTAGGAAGAGCGGTTTGTGTAGGCCTGCACTAAATTCCGGTCCCAGTTTTACCAACTCGCCGGGTTTAACGGGCTTGTAATTTTGCGGTACAGGTGTGGGTAATTGGTACTGCAATTCGTTATACCAAAATAGCGCTCCAACTACGCTAAATAGCAGCACGATCCACACAATTACCAACAGTTTTTTCATTAGAGAGAGTTCTACGCATAAAAATAACGAATGTTGTAACGCAATGCGTGAATTGCTATGTTTTAAACAATATAGGAATGCTATTTTTATGAAAAATGCATTCTGATTAAAAAATCAAACTAATTACGAAAATTTAGTAAGCGACTTTTTACGAATGGCGGCGAGGAGGGGTATAAAAAAGATATTTTAAATTGATAAACGCATGTTTATCAATTAATAAAAGAGAGCTTGGTGCTTTCTTACCGGTTAAACATCGGCTGGCAAGCGCAATAATTTGGCGACAAAGCTTTGCCACTTATTCAGCTTCTTGTCGAACTCCACCACACGCAATTCGTCAAGCGGAATTTTAATACTGATGTGCGCCCCATGGTTATTTTGGATGCTAAGCTCGCCGTTCAGTTTCTCTACCCGCGAGCGCATGTTGCCCAGCCCCATGCCGTGCCCGTCGCCTTTGGTGGGTGCCTGTGCGGCATCTATACCCACGCCATTGTCGTTAACGGCAATTAAAAGCTTGTCGCCCTCAATTATCGTACGTAGCTGTATAGTTGTGGCTTGCGAGTGTTTGATGGCGTTGTGTACTATCTCTTTCACCAGCAGGTATACGGTGCGGCGGCTTTGCACGGTTATCTTTATAGCGGGTATCTCATCCGGCAATTCCGAATCGAAGACGATCTCGGTAGGCTCCAAAAGTTTCTCTATCTGTACGTGTATGTAGTAAAGCAGCATCTCCAGGTTATCGTTACCTACGTTGGTGCTCCATATCACATCGTGTATCTTGGCGGATAGTTCAACTACCTGTGTTTTTATCTGATGGAGTTCGGGTGCCGCATTCTCGTGTTTAATGGCTTTGTTGGCCAGGTTTTGTATGGCAAATACACCCGGGCCAATATCGTCGTGCATTTCTGATGCAATGCGCTGCCGCTCGGATAAGATGAGTTGCTGCTGGGTATCAAAGGCGCGTTTTAGGGCCAGCCGTTTGCGCAGCATTATTACGTATCCGTAAAATATGGCCAATGCAGCCGCTAACGTCAGAGCTAATTTAAAAGCAGTGCTGCGCCACCAGGGTTCTTGTATGGTGAAGGAGTAATTTATTACGCTGCCGGCTTCTCCAACCCGTGGGTCTA
Organism: Mucilaginibacter pedocola; assembly: GCF_002013915.1. GTDB lineage: Bacteria > Bacteroidota > Bacteroidia > Sphingobacteriales > Sphingobacteriaceae > Mucilaginibacter > Mucilaginibacter pedocola. The sequence continues at coordinate 355,896 of NZ_MBTF01000012.1, read as the reverse complement.
CAGCTATGGCTTTTAAAGTGTATTTACCCGGCATTAACGATGAGAAGTGTATGCTGCGTTCGCCGGGCTCGGTGGTTTGCCAGGTGCTGTCGCCTTTGGTGGCCAGGCAGTATTTTATATAAATATCTTTTGCTTTGAGGTAGGCGGGTACCCCTATGTTAAAGATGATGTTATTTTCTGCGTATGATAGTTTTCGTGCTGTGCTTTCTTCAACGGCCTGGTTGTTCACTTTTACGTATAACAGGTAGTTTTTCAGCTTTTTATCGCCGGTGCTTTTTACCAGCGGGAAGTTGTCAAGCCCGCTCGAAGTCACCATATAAATGCTTTGCCCCACGCCATCCAAATCGAAAACTTCGGATGCATTACGGTCGGGGAACTCGTAATCATCCACCAGCGCTCGTTTTTCGGTATTGAATATCTGCAGCGGGCCCGAGCCTAATATCCACAGGTTTTTGTCTACTGCCTTCAGTTTAAATATGGATTTGGAGAACAATCCGTTTTGTACCGATATGTGCTTAATGCCATCTTGCTCAACTATCAGCATGCCATTGCTGATGGTACCCACATACAGGCGGTGCCCAAGGTAAGCGAGGGAGGCCGCGTAAACCGGTTGGCCATTGAACAGGAAGGGGTTCATGCCTGTTTTATCGATTTTATACAGCGTATTCTTGAAAGTGACGAACAGCGCGGCCTGCTCGGGGTAATAGGCAATAGCCCTCGCACGCATACGCAGATAAAAATTATTATCCGCCTCGCTGTACTTAAGTGCATTACCAAAAGTGGCGGCAATTTGTTTATTTAAGGCTTCCGATCTTTGGCGCGGCAACACATACAGCCCGCTGGTAGAGGCTATGTATATCTTCTCGCTGTCGTAACAAAACTGCTTGGCCGTTTTTATGCTGGTAAGTTCGGTAATGGTTTTGGTAAGTGCGTTAACCCGATAAGTAGCTACGGATGATGCTGCAATAAACTCGTCGCCGCCTACCCATGCTAAATTGTTTATAGGCGCTGCAATGGCGGCCAGTTTGCTCTTGAAGTTTACCTTGTTGCTCGCAGGATCGTAAAGCACCAGGTAGCCTTTTTGGGTACCTAACATTAGTTGGTTTTTGTAGCTGCGCAGGCTCACTACCAAATCGTCGGCATCAAGGCCGGGGATGGTGGTTTTATGGGCAATATCCTTTTTATACTGTATAAGCAAGCCGTGGTACAAACTGCTGAACCAGCGGTTGCCCTCCATATCGGTAACCGTACACGATAAATTTAGCCCTTTTATTTCTTCGCCGGTATTAAGCGAGTAGCTGCTGCCGTTGGTGTTTACCCATTGGTTATCGGGCGTAATGGTGATGGTGTTGATGAAGGTATTATACGCTGTTTGGCTAACCTGCTTTACGGTATCGTTCTGCAGAACCAGTTTTTTAACAACGCCTGCGGGGTTTATAAGCATATAGGCTGTATCGCGGTAAGCTTTATTGGCCAAAGCATATACAATGCCCTTTGATTCATCGTCGCCTTTGTAGGATAATTTTTTTAGGGTGGGGGTGCCGTTGTAGGCATACCATTTGTTGTTGCCGCGAATAAGTACTTGTTTACTCATAACCGCCAGGCTGGAAGTATAGGTACTATCGCCAATGTATTTGCCCGTTAAGGTTTTAGTATCGAGCACAAAAAGCCCATGATCAGATGTGGCAAGCAATTGGTTGCCGAACAACACCATGCGGGGGTAATTGCCCTCTTTTTTATAATCGTAGCTTTCCAGCAGGTTCACCTTCTCGTGGTCGATATAGAATATCTGGCCGTTGAAGTTGTTGAACCAGATGCGGCCGTAGCTGTCTTCGAGCAGGTTGCTGCAGCCTAATGATATTTGGTTGGGGTTGCTGTAATGCACGCAATTTATACCATCGTACCGTGCCACGCCAAAATCGCTGGCTATCCAAATAAAGCCGTGCTTATCAACATGGAGGTCGTATACTTCTTTTGTAGGGAAATCAAAGGCCGGTTTAATGGGGTTCTGCTGCGCGCACAGGCTCGCACAAAATAACAGGAACGGAACCACGAGCGAAAATTTGAACAACAGCAGCTTGCGCATTAACCAGGGAAATGATACGTAATGTAGCCATTTTAACGGAAAAGCGAAACAAAGGGTTCAAACACACATTAATTATCTTAAAAAATAAATAACACTAACGCTTGCTTTATTTATTTGCTGTGTTGCAACGCTAAGGCGCGGGCAATTTTAATTACAGGCATTAACTATAGCCATAGCGTCAGCTGTGCTGGTTACACCGCCGTTGCCGGTTAATGTTGCCACAGGTTGTGAAATTTTTATGGTGGCACCGTTGCCAAATATGGGTTTGGCTGTAAAGTTAAAATTGGGTAATGCGCTTAGTGCTTTAATTTGCGCTTTCATTGGGCAAAAATCGGTGAGCAGGGCGTTGTTGCTAAGGTATATCACAGGAACATCACTTATGTTTTCCAGCCCGGCCAGGGAGGTTAATTTGGCATTATTTTGTATGAATATACCGTTTAATCTGTAGTAGAGTACCGGGGTGGTAGAAGCATTGACAACAGCAGGGCTGGTTAGTTTGGTTAAATGGTTTAAGCCCTGCAAATTCTCTAACGAAGGGTTGTTGAGCAACAACAGCGCACCCACCGTGCTGAGCTTATTGAACCCGTTTAGGTTACTTAAGGAAGTGCCCCAAATGGATAATTTACCGCTGATTTCGGTTAAGGCGCTAAAATCGGCTTCGGTTAAATTTTTTGTTAACAAGTTAAGCGAACCCGTAACCGACCGGAGCGATTTAAAGCTTATACTGGTTTGCTCATCATTCAATTGCAGCCCGCCCGTACTTTGCAGTTTATCCATTGTTACCGACGTAGCGCCAACGCCCGAAAAGAATACAGAGCCTGCATAAGTGATGTTGGCAAAGGGAGAGAGGTCGGTAACTTTTGGGCAATAGATGATAGTGAGCGCCCCGTTGATAGTGGTTATGTTTGATAACCCCTTCAACGATGAGATATCCATATTAGGGTTGGTAGCGCCTGAGATGATCAGGTCGCCATTAATGGTTAGGCTATTACCCTTGTATTTTTCGGCAAAGGCATCCACCTCTGCCTGTGAGGTAAGCGTTTCGCCTGCAATGCTAATGGGTACCAACGGCGGATCTACCGGGGCGGTTTTATTATCTTTTTTGCAACCTGCGGCAAATATCAAAAACAGGAGGGCGGTTAACAGTTTTTTCATGATGTAAATTTACATCTACAGGTTGTGCCCCTCAATCCCGCAGATTGGGGGATTTTTCAGATAGTGTGCCACCCGCGTTACAAAAGGCCTAAATTAGTTCCGTATGCAATTCGATAAAATTGTCAGCTTTTTTTTGCCCGCCGGGCTGCGGGATAACAAGGCTCATCCTCAATACCACGAGCTTAGGGTGGTGGTAAGCACCTGCTTAATTGGTTTGCCGCTGGTGTTGCTTTTCCCTGTAGTGCTCTATTATGTGGGTAAACCCATGGCCGGTTACCTCATCAATGGTGCCTTAGTAACAATCACCCTTTTCAGTGTAAAGTTATCGGGGCACTACAGGGTCCCCATGAGTATAACTGCATTGGTAACTTATTACATCATTTACGATTGGATACGGGGCTCGGGCCTTATTTATTCGCCTAATATGAGTGTGTTGCACATGTACCTTCTGGCTGCTATATGGGCCGATAAACGGTATGGCTGGTGGGCAATTTTTAGTAACCTGGGCTGGTTTGTTTTTATTTATTATCAAACTTTGCACGCCGGGCTGGCCACACCCATACACAGTACGTTGGGTGGCCCACTTTACGCATTGATGATGAACTGCCTCATTACGCTATTCTTCGGGGGCTTTTTGGCTTACCTGCAATTTGATCAGGAACGCGACCGCTTACAAATAAAGCAACTGCAGGAGAAACGTATAACGGTATTAGACGATGCCGTAAAAAAACGTACAGAGCAATTGAATAATATGCGCGAATCCATAGCTACCGACTTTCACGACGAAACCGGCAATATGCTATCTGCCATTACCCGGCAGGCGGCGCTGCTGAAACAAAAGCTGGCAGGGCAGGCGGAAGTGCAGCCGGTGATAGAGCACATCATCCGCAACAGCAATAACTTGTATGCCAGCAGTAAGGATTTTTTGTGGCACCTTAACCATAACAGCGACGACCCCTTGGAACTTTTCAATTACCTCACCGGGTACGGGCAAACATTCTACAATCAGTTTGATATTGCTTTTTCATCAAAAGGGACAGATGTAAAGCTAACCATGCTATCGCCATCCGCAGCGCTCAATATCATTTATATATTTAAGGAAGCCATGACTAACGTGGCCAAGCATGCTGATGCGACGGAGGTTTGGTTTGAAATGGGTTTATACGGTGATACCATACGCTACAGTTTGCAGGATAATGGCCGATGGAAAGAGCCGGATACCGATGCCAACCATTTTGGGTTGGAGAACATGAAGCGCCGTTGCCAAAAAAATGGTTTTGTATGTAAGATATCTACCGAGCCAACAAAAATAGAAATTGCCGTGCCCGTAATTAATTTAAGCTGATACATGAAGAAAAGGATAACCATTATTGAAGATAACCCCATTATACGCGAAGGCTTTGCAGCTGTGGTAAATAGCTCGGCGCTGTACGAGGTTTGCGGACAATACGCTTGTTGCGAAGACGCCCTGAAAAACCTGCATGCCGATGCCCCTCAATTGGTGCTGATGGATATTGACCTGCCCGGGACGAACGGTATTGAGGGCACTATCCAGATAAAGAAGAAACGGCCTGATTGCATTGTGCTTATTATTACTGTGCTGGAAGGCAGCGACAAGGTGTTTCAATCGCTTTGTGCCGGGGCGGGCGGGTATATTGTGAAAAATTCGGATACGGAGGATATTGTAAAGGATACTAACGAGGCCTTTAGCGGCGGGGCTCCAATGAGTTTGCACATCGCCAAAATGGTAGTGCAATCTTTCAACCGCGCGCAGGATTCGCCATTGTCTGAAAGGGAAACCTCCGTTTTACGCGGCATAGCGGAAGGCAAAAGCTATTCAAAAATAGCGCTCGATCTTTTTATCAGCAAAGAAACCGTGCGCAGCCATATTAAAAACATCTACCAAAAACTGGCTGTAAACAGTAAGGCCGATGCCCTGAAGGTTGCGGGCAGCCATAAGTGGATAAGTTAGCAAGCAAAAAAGGCCGCACCCACCGGTACGGCCTAAACTAAAATCAGAGGCGGTATCTACAACGCATCCTGCCTTGTACCCGCTTTGTAATAAAGCTCGGCAAGGGTTTTTTGGTAGCCGGCTACCATGCTCTCGCGTTTTATTTTCATATCAATCAGCTTGGTTTCGCGGCTGTTGATGAGGAAGAGGGTACTCTCGCCCAGCTCAAACTTTTGGGCTTCACCTTTAAGGAGCGTTTGCTGGTTGTTTATGCTTTGTATTTGCACGGCAAGCTGATCGGCATAAGCGGTTAAGTCGTTATATGCGGATGTAATATTTGTTTGCACCTCGCGGCCGGTTTGCTGCAACTCGTATTGGTTATCCAGTTGCTTTAGCTTCACCTCGCGCAGTTTCCCCCGTTCAGATCTTAGGAACAGCGGGAACGAAAAATCGAACCCGAACTTGTAGTTGTTCCGGTTGAAATCGTAATAGGAGGGTACATACCCGCCAAAACTGTTGCGTGCACTTATCAGCGTTCCGCTAATGTTCAGCTTGGGTTTTAATGCTTCTTGCCTGTAGCTGCGTTCAATGGCCAACTGGCTGCTTTTGCTGCGCAGTTTAAGCAGTTCGGGGTGGCTATCAGCAGCGCGCCCGGTAAGGCTATCCAGTAACAAGCGGTTGGGGCGGCCCATGCTTTCGGCAATATCCTGCGGGCGGGCATCGGCGGGCAGTTCCATTGGGTTGCCGTCTTCGCTCCACAGGTGGTTTGATAGTACGAGGCTGGCGTTTTGCAACTCAATAGCCATTTTGGCCTTCTGTATCATACGTTCCTGCACGGTAATATAAGCCTCTACCGAATCTATAGGCGGTTTATCGCCAAGCCCGGTTTGTTTGGCAACGGCATCAAAACGGCGCTGTGCTAACTGCACGCCCTCGTTTATCAACTGGTACTGCTTATAGGCGTAATACCAGCCCCAATAGTCTTTAGCTATTTGGTACCAGGTGGCGTTTATTTGTTTAACCTGTTCGGCTTCGGCATATTGCACCATGGCCTTCGATTGCCGTAGGGTGCTTCTCCTGGCATCAATAATTAAACCCTGCCCCAGGGGGATGGTTAAGCCAACGCCCGATAGCCCCGGCAAGCCGGTACGTGTTTCGGGGTTGGTGTATGTGCCCACGCTACGGTCGTAACCTACTTTCAGGTCGGCGCCGGCCAGCCATAGGGGTATCTTCAACTCACTGTTCCAGTTATTATAGTAATCGGTATTTCCGAACATCTTCTGCGCAAAGCTTGCCTTCAGCGTAGGATCGAAGTAACCAAGCGACTGCAATACATTAGCCCTTGCCGTTTCGCTAAGCAGGCGGGCCTGTTTCACAATGGGGTGGTATCTGAACACCAACCCCTGCAGATCGTTAAGCGAGAAAGCTTTGGCGGTATCGGCAACGGGTTTGCTTTGTGCCGAAGCCGCTATGGCCATCATAATCATGGAAAGGGTTACCAAAAAAGCGGCAAACCATTTTATATTAATTTTCATGGTTGTGCCTCCTTACTTCTTTTTCTCCTTGCCATCGGTGGCAGGTTCTTCTTCCAAACTTGGCGGGAAGCCGTTCAACTGCCGCCATATCTCGTACCAAAGCGGTACCGAGCGCAATATAATGCGCCCGTATACACCCGAACCCTGGCGCAATTGCACCGGCCACGGGTCGTCGTTAGTAGGAACGGGGCTGGTAGGCCTTATCAGCAAACGGTACTTACCACCCGAACTGCTCACCCTATCGATAGCTGATATTTTACCCGCGAAGGTACCCACCGCTACCGATGGCCATCCCGAGAACTGAACCGATGGCCAGCCTTCAAATTGCAGGCGCACATCGCTGGTATCTAATATCAGCGGCACATCCATAGCACTCACATACAAATCAACAGCTACCATAGGGTTACTCGGTTGCAGCGTAGCTACCGATTCGCCCTCCTTGATGTTTTCGCCAATACCTGCCTTCATAGTTTTTACCACATAGCCATCCTGCGGTGCACGCACAATGTATAGCCCGCGGCGAACGCCTATGTTGGCAATATCGTTACGTAGCTTGGCTACATCGCCCTGCGCACTTGCCTTACTGGAGATAGCCGAGCTCATGTCCGACTGTGCCTTGGCGTACGATTCCTGGTATTTTGCCCTGATGTTATCCAGATCTATTTTGGCATTCAGCAACGCCTGGGTTGAGTTATCCAGTTTATTATGCTGGGCAATTACCTTGGCAATATCTTCTTGTAACTTCAGGCGGCGGGTTTCAATGTCGGTTAGCGAGAATAAGCCGTTTTTGTAACCATCCTCATAACGAACCAAACGCGCTTTGCTGGTTTCGTAAAACTTTTGTACGGCATGCAAATCCGCGCTATCAATTTTTACATAGTTGCGCGCCTGTTTTACTTTGTTTTCGGCGGCTTGCAACTGCAGCTTTAAACCGCTGTTCAGTGCGCTTATCTGCAGGTTTGTAGCATCAATTTTTTGCCCGGCGGCGGTTTCGCTGGTGCGTTTGGCAGCCAACTGCTCGTTCAAGCGGCTTGGCAGTTCCGGGTCGAAGTACGATTGGCTGGTTTCAGATATCACCAAAATAGTGTCGCCTTTCTTTACTTCCTGGCCTTCGCGTACGGCCCAGCGCTCTATACGGCCACCAATTTGGTTCTGCACGGTTTGGGGCCTGTCTTCGGGCCTTAGCGCCGTTACGCTCCCCTTGCCGGCAATAGTTTGCCTCCACGGAAACATTAATATAGCTATAAGCAATACCAATACAATAAGCATAATGCGGCCCAGCATGCGCGAGCCTTTTGCCTTGCGCATGTGTGCGTTCGATAGCGTTGCCATGCCTTCCCAGTGCTTTAATTGCTCCAGGCTTTCGTTTTTCTTACCCATGGTGTGCGCCTCCTTCCTCCAACTCCAGGTCGGTTACTACGGCCAGTTTTTCAACGCCGGTCACCATATCAAACACCGTGTTTAGGTTGGTCATTAGTTTTTCAATAGCGTAGCTTATCTGTACAATAATTACCTCGGCAGCAACAAACTGCCCAAAGGTCATCTGGCGCTCTACTACAAAAAAAGAGCCCAGCAGCAGTAATGCACCCATCAAAATGGTACGCAGGGCAACTGCACTGGCGAAGAAACGCTTCAGCAGGCTAAAGTGGTCGTTACGTGCCTGCAGGTAGTTAGCGGTAATTTCATCTGTGCGCTTTACCACCTCGTTGCATTTATCAACACTGGCGCGGTAGGTATCAAGGTCGCCGGCCACTTCTTCCAGGTAGGCCACCACCTCGTATTTGTAGCCCGATTCTTCTATGCTGGTTTCCACGCCACGACGGAAGTATAGGCCCAACACAAATATCATGGCCAGCAGCACAAAAATGCCGAAGGCCATAAAAACGGGATGGTAAAAGGATAACAATATCACGCTAAAGAATATCAGCACCACCGCGGCCACAATATCAACAAGTAGTTTGGTAAGGCCTTTTTGTATGGTTAATATATCAAAGAAGCGGTTAACCAGTTCGGCGGGGTTCTCGCCCTCTAAGGCCGATTTTTTGATGCGCGGCAGGCGGAAAGCAAACTCGATGGCCGCTTTGGCAAATATTTTTTGTTCTATAACCTCAACCAGCGTTAACTGCCCAATAAGCAGCGCACCACCGATAACGATGCCGATAAGCACCACAGCAATGAGGATATAGGTAGAGCTGTACATAGCCCCGTTTGATAGCAGGTTGAAAACTGCCGTTGTACCCAAAGGCAGGGTAAGGCCAATAAGGCCTATAATACCTGCATACAGGTATATGTAATTGATGGTGGCACGCTCGTAATGCAGCATGCTTACCAAACGTTGCCAGGGCGTTTGCGCACCGGCAGCATGTTTTTTCGTCATAATGATTTTAGAAAGAAATAATTGAAATTGTAGCGTATTTAACGCAACAGGGGCTTAATTACAATTTGCGCGGAAGGGTAGCACTAAAACAGTTTTGGCAAAAAATTACCACACTGCATAATAACGCGGTGTTTATTTGTAAGTAATTGCTTAATAGTATTTTAGATGCAGTATGTGCCCGCACGCAGTTTATGCGCAGTAATTTGGAGGGGGGGTAGGTACGGTTTGGTGCGGCTCTGCCGGTTGCTGCATTTTGTAACGGCAAACAGGCTTTATGTGGCTAACCCAAGAGTAGTTGAGGTGTTCGGCAAAGAGGCGTTTATCGGCAAAGAATTTCTTCTTGCCATCCACATCTTCCTTTTTATCGTCTTTACCTTCTTCTGATGATTTTTCTATCGATACAGATTCGTTACAGGTGTTGATGCGATTAAAAATAGTAACGCACATTTTTAACCCTATGGTGCAAAGCAGCAACAGGGCAAGTATGCCGGTAATTCTATTTTTCTTTAACGATCTCATGTATCCTATTCCGCAAAGATAACGCATGAACGCTAAAGCAAGGGAATTTGTTCGTCATGCCGAGGTAATGCTTATATTAGAAACTGATTAGAGTTTTGGGTGGCTTCCCCGCTAACATTAAAGGATATGGATAGAACGGCTGAAATATTACATCGCTTTGAGGCATCGTGGAGCGAGACAGAACTGCATTATAAAGATTTGCTCGATAACTATCCGGGGTGGGAGCGTACAAGGCCTGTTTTGAAATTTATTGAAGAATTGCGGGCTGCGGGTTGGGGCAAATATTTCCGCCTCGGAACCTCGATACATAGGTTGATAATATCCCGCTCGGTAAATTTCGGGCTACGGGCGGATCAAAAATATGTGATGATAGAAGCTTACGATAACCAATTTGAAGTAACCTTACGGGATGGGTATAAATCCTACCGGAAATACCGGGTGGACAACCTGTACGATGAACGCGTGATGAAGCTGCTTGAAACCCTGAAAGGTACTTTGGTGGATTAAGTCGTTTCCAGGCCAGGCACGAATTTATTTTCTTACCGTAAGCAAAACATATGCTCAACTTACGGTAAGTAGTATTGGTAGAGGCTCATCCACTACCTTACCTATTGGTAATACGCAACTCGGCAATATCCACCTGCATTTCTTCCCTGCGGATGGCCTCGTCAGAGTATTCTTTTTGTTTGCGGATGTGGAACAACTCGAGCCTTTGTGCGCGGTAAACATCTTTCAATACACGCTTATACACCTGCAACTCCTTTTGGTCTTTTTCCACGCAGTCCATACACTCCAGTTTGCGGTTGGTGTGGGTGAGGTGGTTCTCCAGTTCGGCCTTTAGGCCTATAAGCAGGTCGTTGTTTTCTATGGCTTCGGCATGTTTTTCTTCCAAACGGTTAAGGGCCACGTTTATCAGGCGCAGGCGTATCTCCGCTTCCTGCTGCTCCTCGGGCAGCATGGGATCTATCTCTTGAATTTTTAGCGCTTTAATGATGAGCGGTAGGGTTAGGCCCTGGAACACCAGCGTCACCAGTATCACCACGAAAGTGATGAAGATGATAAGGTTACGCTCGGGTACAGGTTTGCCGTTATCGAGCGCAAGGGGGATAGACAGTGCCGCTGCCAGCGATACCACACCGCGCATACCCGCCCAGCCAATAATAAACGAACCTTTCCAGCCCGGGTTAGGTTCTCGGTCCCTCACACGTTTAGAAAGCCATCGTGGTATAAAAGTACCGGGGTATATCCATGCCATGCGGATAAAAATTACCAATGCGCTAACCAATAGGCCGTACTTCAAAGCCTCGGAAAGCGAGTAGCCTTCCAGCCCCGCAACAATGGTGGGCAATTCCAGCCCGATGAGTATAAACACCAACCCATTTAAAATAATGGATAGGGTAGACCATACATTGATGGTTTGCAGGCGGCTTTGCCCGTCGGTAAATATCTCGTGCGAGCGGTACGATAAAAACAACCCGCCGCTTACTACCGCCATTACGCCCGAAAAGTGAAACTCCTCTGCCAGCAGGTACATCAGGTAGGGCGAAATAAGCGTAAAGGCAGAATCGATACTGGCCGTGGTAGGCAGAAAACGGTGGATAAGGTACATCACGTGCGCAACTGCCAGCCCTATAACTATCCCCATCAGGGTAACGCTAACAAAACTAACCGATGCCTGCTGGAACGAAAAACTCCCAGCAACCGCCGCCGCCAAAGCAAAGCGGAACACAATTAAACTCGAGGCATCGTTCACTAAACTTTCGCCCTCTAATATGGTAATGATACGTTTGGGTACGCTGATGCTTTTAAGCACTGATGTGGCGGCAATAGCATCAGGCGGGGAGATGATACCTCCTAAAAGGAAACCGGTTGCCAAAGTAAAGCCCGGGATAAAGTTAGATGCGGTGTAGGCAACTACGGTTGAGGTAAAAAACACTAATCCGAAAGCCAGCAGCGCAATGGGACGCTTCCATTTCCAAAACTCGTTCCACGATGTCCACCAGGCAGCCTCGTAAAGCAGGGGCGGTAGAAATATCAGGAAAACCAGATCTGGCTCAATATTGATAACCGGCATACCGGGTATAATACTGACGGCCAGGCCGGCAAGCACCAAAAAAATAGGGTAAGCAATTTTTAATCGGCGCGCCAATAAAATAAGTAAAAAGGCAGCCGATAGTAGTAACGAAAACTGGAATAAGGTATAATGCATACCTAAAGATAATAGTTTTGGCGGATATGGCAAGGGTGGGCGGTAAGCGCGAAGCTTTCACTAATTACAAATGGTAAGCGGATGATGCGCCAAGTCACACGGGCAACATATTAATACATACATACTTTGAGTGCCGCCCCTTTTTGAATAATTTTGTTAAAAGCCACGCCAATGTTCCACCCTTTTGTAATATACCTTTCCCAAAAAGGAACCCTGACAAACAGCGAACTTGAACATATTGAGCAGGCTTCGGTACAAAAAAAGCTCCGTAAAGGCCAGTACCTGCTTGAAGAGGGGACGGTAAGCAATTTTGTAGGATTTGTTGTAAAGGGCAGTTTTCGGCTATTCCGCGTTGCCGATGACGGCACTGAGCACATCATGAAATTTGCGATAGAGAACTGGTGGATATCCGATTTTACCAGCTTCATGTCGAGCCGACCTTCGCAGTGCTATATCGAGGCGTTGGAGAATAGCGAGCTGATATGGTTTTCGAAAGAGAAATGGGAACAACTGCTGGCAACTATCCCCACGTTTAAACAAATTATAGAAGAGCTTACTGCACGTAACTTTGAAGCGCACCAGAACCGCATTTTCAGTAACATCAGCGAATCGGCAGAGGAACGGTATGATAATTTTGTACGCCAATACCCTACGCTTTATAACCGTGTGCCCCTGTATATGATCGCATCTTTTTTAGGCCTAACGCGCGAAACCCTGAGCAGGGTGAGAAAACAAGCGGTAAAAAAGCCGGCATAATTAAAATGGGCGATACTTGTGAGTACCGCCCATCAAATCCAAAATATCCCGGCGTTTACAGTTTGGCCTTATCCGAAACTTCGAACGAATCTTCCAGCAGATGGTAGCGGGTAATTAGCCCATTCTCTACAACAATATCAATGCTGAACTCCGACTTCATTACTTTATCGTTCTTTTTCATGCGCGATTCGAGGTAGCCCAGAATGACCACGCGATTACCTTTGGCCAACATATCGGTGAACGTTAGTTTTTCCGGTTTTATGTTTTCGCGCAACAGCCTGAAACTTTCCTTAATGGCTGCATGCCCGGTTCGTTTGCCTATCCAGGGTACGTTTTTAGTATCGCCGGGGATAAAGTAATCGGCTTTTTCATCAAAACTCGCCACAAGGTCATCCAGTGGGGCGCCGCTTTTAAATTTATCAAAAAAGTGGTTTACCACCTTAACTGCCGCCGAATCTGTTTCGCTTGTTTGTGTTGCTTCATCGGCTGCGGTTGTTGGGGCGGTTTTCTTTGTTAACCTGTCGATACCCCTGTTACCTTTTCCATTTTTTGCAAAGGCCGCTACTACTATAATAACCAGCCCTGTAATCAAAATTAATATTTTCATGGTATTATTTATTTGATACCAAAGGTCGCGTGCGTGGGATTTGGAGGAGAGGGCATTTATCACAATCGGAGCGTGATAAATGTCAATATGTTAAAACGGATAGTGGAGTTTGACCGAGGCGTATAGCCTAAGTTAGCGTATAAATAAAAAAGCCCCGGCTTAAATAATATAAGTCGGGGCTTTCAGTGGAGCCGGAGGGATTCGAACCCTCGTCCAAACATGGTATAAAGTAAGCTTTCTACATGCTTAGCTGTTATTTAATTGTAGGGGATGAGGAAGGCCAACCGCTTGCCTGTACCTTAAACCTTAGGTGCTTTGTTTCGCTTGCTTTCCACACCTTAAAGCAGGCTATTTCCGTTTTTCGATGCCCCGTTTGCCGATCCAACAGAACAGAAAACCGGCAGGACAAAAGCTATGCTAATTCTAAATTAGGCAGCTAAGGCGTAGTTATTTTCGCCATTTATAGGTTTGAGTGTTCAGATTAAAGCGCTAATTCACCCAACGCGCTGCATGCTTACTTATTTATCTCCATCCTGTCAATTCCGGTCGACCCCAATTTTTGAGTTACGGTTTGCGGTGGGCAGTTTGCAGATTTGTAACTGCAAAGATATAGCTTTTTTTGGTTTTTTTTGGGATTTCACCGTTTGGGGGATGATTCCACTGATTGATTTTTCGATATTACTGATCGGCATTTAAATAACCGTCGAGCTGCAAACTGCAAACCGCCCACTGCAAGCCTATCCCGTTATGTGCTTTAACACCGGCACTTTACCCATTACCCATATCACCAACCATGATATTAAAAAGCAAATCAACGCCACCACTGGTATACCAATCCAGGGGGAGAAAATTAAATAGTTGATATCATTTATCTCCAGTATATTCAATATCAGCGCGTGCACAAAGTAAATACCCAGCGTATTGGCGCTGGCTTTATCAAATACTTTGGTAAGCCGCGGACCAATAGTTATAAGCGTGTTTTTTGCAATAAGGAAAGCACTGGCTGCTAACACTACCACAAAAGGCCCCAACGGCTCGTAAAAGAAGGTGCTTAATTCATGGGTTTTTACCTCGAGGTAATAGGTGCCGATGGCAATCACTATCGCGAAGCAAACAAAAAGTAGGGTAGCTATTAAAGCAAGGCCCGGGAAATTGATTTGCTTATTGGCCAGATAATAGCCCAATACCAGGTAACCAATGTATCCGCTAAAATAACGCAGTTCTATAGCAGTGCTATACCTGCTTAAATAAGGCCCGCTGATGAGTATGGTAATAAACCATAAGGCCAAAAAATAACGCAATTCTTTTTCGGTGGCCTGCCGGGCGAAACGGCCAATAATGGGTATGATAAGGTAAAGCCCGATGAGCAGGTAAACATACCACAGGTGGTATGAGGTGCCGGTTTTTAATTGGTGAAGCACCAGGCAGATGTTTTCCCAAACTGTGCCTTTAAAATAAATGATCTCCTCGTACCATTGGTAAAACACGTATACCAAACTCCAGAATAAAAAGGGGAGAATCAACCGGCCGATGCGCTTTTTCAGGAAACTGCTCAATTCATACTCGCGGCCTAAAGAGAGCGCCCCGGTTATCATTACAAATACAGGCACGGCAAAACGGGTTACCGCATTGTATACATCGCTTGCCATCCAATTGCCGACAGTTGTTGTTTTATAAGCGAATAACAATGGCGATGCGGTATGCAAAACCACCACAGCAAACATGGCCAACAGCCGCAAATTATTTACCCAATTTAGTTTCGGTTGGCGGTTCATTAGTTCGGTGGTTCAGTTTGTTTATTAGTAGCTGTCGGGTGTTTGGTAATGCCCTGCAAACTACAAACTATTTACTACATTGCAGTTCCTATAAACCACAACCATGAAGAAGCAATTGTTTTTTGCGGGGATGCTTTGCCTCCTTGCCCTAACTGCACGCGCGCAGCAAAAGTACGATGGGTTAAACAATAATATGGGTAACATCTTCCGCACTTCAGATGCCATCAGCCGCTCCATCAGTCCCGAGAATTTTAAAGGTGAAAAAGGAAAGGGCGGTATGGCCACTACGGGCACAGGTGCCGGCCCCTCGCGCGATTTGGGCCCCACCTGGAAGGTGAGCCCCAGTGTGGTCATCAAAAAGCATACAACTTATACCGTTGCCGAGATAGACGGCCCCGGCGCCATCCAGCACATTTGGATGACACCCACCGGCAACTGGCGCTACTCCATTATCCGCTTTTATTGGGACGATGAAACTACACCATCGGTAGAAGCACCCGTGGGCGATTTCTTTTGTAATGGTTGGGGAAAATACGCGCCCGTTACCTCGCTGGCCGTGGTGGTGAACCCCGGCAGTGCTTTTAACTGCTACTGGCCTATGCCTTTCCGTAAAAAATGCCGCATTACTATGGAGAACATTGACGACGAGGATATGGTACTGTATTACCAGGTAGATTATACGCTAACCAAGGTGCCCGATGATGCGGGGTACTTCCATGCGCAGTTCCGCCGTATAAACCCGCTGCCATATAAAAAAGATTATGTACTGGTTGATAGCATACAGGGCAAGGGCCAATACGTGGGTACCTATTTGGCGTATGGATCTAACAAGAACGGTTGGTGGGGCGAAGGCGAGATCAAATTTTTTATGGATGGCGATACCAAATACCCCACCATTATTGGAACCGGCACCGAAGATTATTTTTGCGGATCGTATGATTTTGACACCCGCCGTAAACGCCCCGATGGGAGTGAGGGTACCGAGTATACCGAATTTAGCGGCCCATACACCGGCCTGCCGCAAGTGATACGGGGCGATGGGCACTACAACATTGCCCAGCGCTTTGGCCTGTACCGGTGGCACATTGCCGACCCAATACGTTTTGAAAAGAACCTGCGCGTAACCCTGCAGGCATTGGGCTGGCGCAGTGGTGGCAGGTATTTGCCCCTGCAGGACGACCTTGCATCGGTAGTGTTTTGGTACCAAACCGGCGAGCACGGTGCTTTCCCTAAATTCCCCTCAAAAGACGACCTCGAGATAAACTAATATGAAACTCTACAAAACCAAAAAAGGCAACCTGCTGCAAACAACCGATGGATTTTTTAAAGTTAAAGGCGATTGGGACACTATTGTAAATAACGACTGGCTGGAGAGCTACCTGGCAAGCCTCATCACCAGGAAACCGCTTAGCGAAGCCGAGAAAAACGATTGGCTGAGCGCCGAAAATATTCTGCCGCCCATAGGCACGCAGGAGGTTTGGGCCGCTGGTGTAACCTATCTGCAAAGCCGTGATGCAAGGATGGAAGAATCACAGGAATCGGGTGGGGCCAGTTTGTACGATAAGGTTTACGATGCCGAACGGCCCGAGCTGTTCTTTAAATCTACAGCCGCGCGCGTGTCGGGGCATTTAAAGGAGGTTTATATCCGTACCGATTCTACATGGGATGTACCCGAGCCCGAACTGGCCTTGTTTATTAACTCGAACGGAAACATACAAGGCTATACCATTGGTAACGATATGAGCTCGCGCAGTATAGAAGGGGAGAACGCCCTGTACCTGCCGCAAGCCAAAATATATGAAAAAAGTGCCGCCCTTGGCCCATGCCTATTCGTGAGTGAGCAACCTATCGATAAAGAAGCTGCTATCAGGATGAAGATAATCCGTAACGGCGAGGTGGCTTTTGAAGATGAAACCACGGTATCGCGCATCAAACGGTCACTTACCGAACTTAGCGGTTTCCTTTACCGCGAATTGGATTTCCCGGTAGGGTGTTATTTAATGACGGGCACTTGCCTGGTGCCGCCGCCAACTTTCACCCTGCAGGCCGGCGATGTGGTAGAGATGAGCATTGACCATATTGGTACGATGGTGAATACCATTAATCTGAACCCCAAACATCAGCGGGCATGAAAAGAATATGTTTATTGGGTTTGATACCTGCATTGGCCGTTTACTCTTGCGGACAGAATGCCTCAAAACAGCAGGCCGCCGCTACCGATACAGCCAATTTCGCCAAAGGTACCTTTGGATATGATAGTGTGTTCTTAAGCTCGCGCGATAGTTTGGTGATATTGTCGGCAGGTAACTCGAGGGTCATTGTTTCGCCAAAGTATCAGGGTAAAGTATTTACTTCAACGGCTGACGGCGATACAGGCAAAAGTTTCGGCTGGATAAACTACAAGGCTTTTGACGGTAAGCCCGATGAACACATGAATGCCTATGGCGGCGAAGACAGGCTGTGGCTGGGGCCGGAGGGCGGGCCTTTCTCACTGTACTTTAAGCCCGGTACTAAAATGGAGTTCGATAACTGGCATACGCCGCCGGCTATTGATAACCAAGCATGGAAGTTGGTTTCGGCAAATGGCGGGGAGGCAACTTTAGAGAAAACTACCGAAATGCTCAACTATGCCAACACGCCCCTGAAGATAAAATTAGCCAGGCGCATAAAGATACTAAACAGCGAAGATGCGCAAAAAGAATTGGCGATAACATTGGGCAGCGATGTGAAAACAGTAGCCTTTACCACGCAAAACGCTATTACAAATACTGGCGATAAAGCCTGGGACAAAACTACCGGTGCACCATGCTTGTGGAATTTGGATATGCTTACCCCATCTGATAAAACGGTTATAGTTATTCCTTACAACGAGAAAGCTGCGGGCAATGTAGCAACCACCAATTACTTTGGGCAGATACCTCCCGACCGGGTGAAATTTGATAAAGGCATTTTATTATTTAAGGCCGATGGGAAATCGCGTGGGAAATTGGGCATGCCGCCCGTACGCACAAAAGGCGTGGCCGGTAGCTACGATGCGCAAAACAATGTGCTCACCATAACCACCTTTGATGTGCATCCTAACGAAACCTACCTGAACCAGGAATGGCGTACTGATAAGCCACCTTTTGTTGGCGATGCTGTGAATGCGTACAACGACGGCCCTTTAGCAAATGGCACCCAAATGGGTCCTTTTTACGAGTTGGAAAGCGTATCGCCTGCCGCGTTTTTAAAGCCGGGCGAAAAGTTGGTGCATAACCACACGGTGTACCATTTCACTGGTAGCCGTTCAGCGTTAAACGCAATTTCTTTTAAGATATTGGCAATTTCGCTGGATGATATACAAGCTGCCTTTAAATGATATATATTGTGCCACCAATTTTGCCCTTTTACATTTAAACCGAAAAAATGCAAAAAAATAGCAACGCCATAGCAGTAGCGCTTATAACTTCCCTGTTTTTTTTATGGGGATTTGCCCTGAACCTCAACCCGATACTTATACCGCACCTTAAAAAGGCCTGCCAGCTCAGCGATTTTCAATCCTCATTAATAGATTCGGCATCGTATGTAGCTTACTTCATTTTTCCTATCCCCGCGGCCTTATTCATGAAGAAATACGGCTATAAGGGTGGCATTGTGTTTGGTTTGCTGCTTTTCTCGGTCGGTGCAATATTATTTTACCCTGCTGCTGATGCGCGTAATTATGCTTACTTCCTGGGCGCTTTATTTGTGGTGTTTTCGGGGATGGCTTTTTTGGAGACAGCCGCCAACCCGCTCATCACCTTAATTGGCGACCCAAGCAGCGCTACCGTGCGTATCAATATGGCGCAAACCTTTAACGGGCTTGCGGCCGCGTTGGCACCCTTCATTGGTAAAACATTCATACTATCGGGCACCGTGTTAACCGATGCGCAGGAAAAGGCCATGCCGCCCGAGCAACTCAATGCCTATTTAAACCACGAGGCATCTTCAGTAAAACTGCCCTTTGTGGTTATAAGTGTTGTGGTATTGTTAGTTGCCATATTTGTATGGCGCACGGCCTTCCCCGAAATACACGAAGAGTCTGCAGAAGTACGCGCGGCCGAAAATAAACCATTGCTGGGGCGAATTAAAGTTTTGATAAAAGATAAGCACCTGATGTCGGGCGTGTTGGCCGAGTTTTTCTACGTAGGTGGCCAGGCTTGTGTAACCAGCTTCTTCATCCGCTACAGCGAACATGTGGCCGGCTTTGGCGAACATACCGCAGCAGAATTGTTAAGCGTAGCACTGCTACTGTTTATGTTTGGCCGCTTATCGGGCACGGCATTAATGCTGGTATTTAACCCGGTAAAGCTTTTGGTTACTTATGCCATTATCAATATAGGGCTTATTGCTGCGGCGGTTACGCTGCACGGTGCATGGCTGGTTTATGTACTAATGGCCGTGCTGTTTTTTATGTCTATCATGTTCCCAACCATATTCTCGCTCAGCATCCGCGATCTGGATGCGCCAAAGAAAAAACTGGGGTCGTCGCTGGTAATTATGGGTATAGTTGGTGGCGCCATTATGCCGCCAATAATGGGCCGCGTGTCGGACATGACCAATATCCAAATGGCCTATATTGTACCAGGTATAAGCTTTGTAGCTATCCTTTGGTTCGCGTTAAGGAATTTGAAAGTTAAGACGGTGGAGATGGTTGGTGGACACTAATTTATATTTTACCGCAATTGCGCAAAGAAAAACCGAAGGCCGCAAAGTGAAAACACTCTGCGGCCTTTGCGGTTAAAAAATCAACTACAATATTCCCTCCAATTCCTTCCACACATTAGCCCCAACAATTTTAGCACCTTCCTCGGTGGGGTGTATTCCATCTGCCTGGTTAAGTTTGCGCACGCCGCCTACGCCTTGCAGCAGGAAAGGGACTAGTGTCATTTTATTTTTATCCGCCAGCTTTGGGAATACGTTTTTAAAATCGGTAGAATAATCGGCTCCCATATTGGTAGGTACCTGCATGCCCAGCAGCACCAGTTTGGCTTGGGGGTATTTGGCTTTTACCTTGTCGATAATACCTTGGAGGTTCTTTTCTGTAGAGGCTGGGGGGAGGCCTCGTAGGCCGTCGTTCGCGCCAAGTTCAAGTACAAATATGTCGAAGGGTTGCTGTTTCAATAGCCAGTCTATACGGCTTAGGCCGCCTGCTGACGTTTCGCCGCTTAGGCCACCGTTCACTACGGTGTAAGGCAGTTTTGCCGAATCTATTTTTGCCTGCACCACGCCGGGGAAAGCCTGTGTGGCATCATCTAAACCATAACCCGCCGTTAAGCTATCGCCAAAGAATAATATGATCTTTTTTGGTTTGGCGGTTTCGGCAGATGCTGCTGTTGCAGTAGTATCTTTTTGGTCCGGTTTTTTATCTCCGCCGCAGGCCGCTAAAAAAAGCGTAAGGACAGCTACA
This sequence comes from Mucilaginibacter pedocola, assembly GCF_002013915.1. GTDB lineage: Bacteria > Bacteroidota > Bacteroidia > Sphingobacteriales > Sphingobacteriaceae > Mucilaginibacter > Mucilaginibacter pedocola. The sequence goes on along the minus strand of NZ_MBTF01000012.1, from coordinate 335,498 downwards.
GGTAATATCTTAAAAGAATGTTTCATGTTTTAAATTATGCGTTTGAACGTAACACCTCCAACGGTGGTTTGTTTAAAATGCCACGGCTGTTCAGTAGGCCGATGACAACAGTTAAGGCTGTAATAGCGCCAAATATACCTGCTACCGGCCATAGGTTTACTTTGTACGGCATCTCGAACTGATAGGTCGCCAGTAACCAACTTGCTGCAACGGCTATTACGATACCGGTTAATGCCGAAAGCGCGCCGAGGAATAAATACTCTAACGCGGTTATAGAGAATATCTGCCTGCGGCTGCCGCCTAAAGTACGCAGTAGTACACTCTCCTGTATGCGTTGGTATTTACTGATGCGTATCGACGATATCAGCACGATGATGCCCGTAATGATACTGAAACCGCTCATGAATTTGATCACATAGCCTATTTTATCCAGCAGTTCGTCCAGCACGGTCAGCACCAAACCGAGGTCGATAATAGAGATGTTAGGGAATTGTTTAACTACCGCCTGCTGGTAAGCTGCCGATACCGTTTGTGAGGGGACATGTGTAAGCAACACGTGAAACTGCGGCGCTTCCTCCAACACACCAGCCGGGAACAATACCTGGAAGTTGGTTTGCACCTTGTTCCAGTTCACCTTGCGGATGCTGCTTACGTAGGTGTTCATCATTACGCCCTGTACGTTAAATACCAGTTTATCGCCCACCTTGGCGTTAATACGCTGCGCAAAACGCGATTCGGCCGATATCGGGATATCCTTACCCGGCTCTGCTTTACCTATGAATTTACCATCGGTTATCTGTTCCGAATCGGTAAGCGAATCGCGGTAGGTAACGCGGTACTCCCAGGCGTAGGCACGGGGCGATATGCGCAGGGTGGTATCTTTTTTAGCATCGGCGGCGGTTTTGCCGTTCACTTTTTCTAAGCGCATGGTTATGATGGGCACCTGCGATAATATGGGCAGCCCCTGTTTGCGGGTAAGTTCTGCCAGCGGTTTTTCCTGCGCGGTTTGTATATCGAACAATATCATATTGCTTTGGTTGCCGCTTGCCGATAGTGATACCTGTGCGATCAATAATTGCTGAATGAGGAACAAGGTAGCGATGAAAGCAGTGCTCAGCCCGATAGATACTGTTAGGATAATGGTTTGGTTATTGGGCCTGTACAGGTTGGCAAAACCCTGCCGCCAAATGTAACTCCAGCCGCTCATGATCAACAGACGGGTAAAACGTATCAGCAGCCAGGCGATGGAGGTTAGTATCAGGAAGGCTACCAAAATACCTACGGTGAATACAGCAGCGCCAACCCAATCTTCCAGTTGCAAATAGGCAAAGCAAACTACAAAGCACACCACCAGCAAGTACACCAGCCAACGGAACGGGTCGCGTTTGGTGGCCGTTTCCTCGTACGACATGCGCAGGGTATTCAGTGGCGATATATTACGGATATTGATGAGCGGCAGTAGCGCGAACAGCACCGAAATAATAACACCCAGCCCAATGCCCTGCCAAATGGCCACCCACGATATCTGCACCGAAATTTCTATCGGCAAAAAATCCTTCAGCACAAAAGGCAGCAAATGCTGGATAGATGTACCCAACGCCGCACCCGCCAGTGAGCCGATAAGCCCGATGCCGGTTATCTGGATGAGGTATATCAGGAAAGCCTCGGAGGCCTTTACGCCCATGCAGCGCATAATGGCTATAGAAGCAATTTTTTCGCGGATGTAAATATTGATGGCACTTGCCACACCCACACAGCCCAACAGCAAGGCAATAAAGCCTACAAGCGATAGGAACCGAGACAAGTCGCCAAAAGAGCGGCCGGTGTTCTCTTTACGGCCTTCCACTGTATCGTAACCGTAATCTGCCTTATCTAAAGTTGGTTCTATTTTTTTGGCGAGCTTTTCTACATCAAAACCCGGCTTAAACTTGTAGTAATAAGCGTAGTTGATGCGGCTCCCCATGCCAATCAGTTTAGTATCATCAAGATACTTAAAAGGAATATATACGATAGGGGCAATGCCTGCCGATAAACCCGTTTGCCCCGGCGCTTTGTTCAAAATACCTGCTATTGCGAAGGTAGCATTACCCACCTTAATCGAATCGCCCACTTTGGCGGCAAATTGCAGCATCAGGGTTTTATCAACCAAAGCATATTTACCGCTTTTGAAATCGGTACCTGCCTGCACGGGCGTAGTTTCTAAACTGCCGTAGTAGGGGAAGGCACCATCCAAAGCTTTAATATTCACCAAACGCGTACCCTGCGTGCGGGTGAAGTATATCATCGAGGCAAAACTGCGTTCCTGCGAGCGGTTCTCGCCAAGCGAATCGAGCAGGTTTTGCAACTTTTTATCAGGTTCTTTATTGCCGGTAATGCTCAGGTCGGCACCAATAAGGGTTGCTGCCTGACTGTTAATATCGTTTTGGATATTGTATTTGAACGAGTAGATGGCCACCAGCGCCGCTATCCCGAACACAATAGACGAGATAAACAGCAGCAGCCTGGCGCGGTTTCGGCGGCTATCGCGCAGCGCCATTTTAAACAGCCAGCTAAAGTTTATTTTGCGGTTATAATTTATACTGTCCATTTATACCGCTTTTGCTGTTAATTCGTCGGATACCAGTTTGCCGCCTTTTATGCGCAAAATGCGTTGGGTTTTGGCTGCCAGTTCCAAATCGTGTGTTACCAATACCAGGGTAGTGCCTGCATCTTTATTCAGGTCGAAAATGAGTTTTACTACCTTCTCGCTGGTTTCGGCATCCAAATTACCGGTAGGTTCATCGGCAAATAATATTTTTGGTGAATTGGAGAACGCCCTTGCCAATGATACCCTTTGCTGCTCTCCGCCCGATAGCTGGGCAGGGTAGTGGTGCCCGCGGCTGGCCAGGCCCACCTTGTCCAGCAGGTCTAAAGCGCGGGGTTTTATATTTTTTTCGCCCCTGAGTTCCAGCGGTACCATTACATTTTCCAGCGCAGTTAGAGTTGGGAGTAGTTGGAAGTTCTGGAATATAAATCCAACATATTGGTTACGCACCTGCGCGCGTTTGTCTTCGCTCAGGCCGCCAAAGTTTACGCCGCTCAGTTCCACGATGCCCGATGTGGCGCTGTCCAACCCCGCGCAAAGCCCGAGTAAAGTAGTTTTGCCGCTGCCCGATGGGCCTACAATGGCATTGGTAGAGCCGGCACCAATAGCAAAGTTTATATCATCTAAAACAGTAAGCGTTCGGCCGGCACTTTTATAAGTTTTATTAAGGTTGGCTATGTTTAATATGGTTTCCAAATTTTTATGTGTATTTTGCTGTGTTAATGTAAATATCAAAGTATTATCAAATTTGTGCGGGGCTAATGTGTTTACTTACAAAGCCATTACATTTCTGCACTTTTTGGCATAGTGCCGATATTATAATTACAATTGTAAACTAATTATACTCTCGTATGCACGAATATTCCGGGCAGCACCGTATACTGGTAGCTGTAGACTGTATCATATTTGGTTTTGATGGCGCAAACGTAAAATTGTTACTGGTAAAGCGCGATTTGGCGCCCGAGTTGGGCAAATGGAGCCTGATGGGCGGTTTTATAGCCCCTTCCGAAAGCCCCGAAGATGCCGCCACCCGCGTATTGGAAGAACGTACCGGCTTGAAGAACGTGTACATGGACCAATTTATGGTGTTCGGCAAACCCGACCGCGACCCTGTAGAACGCACTCTCTCGGTAGCTTACTTTGCACTGATAGACATCCACCAGTATGAAGAGCAATTAACAGGCGAGTTCAGCCCTGAGTGGTTCCCGCTGGATAATATGCCCGAGATGATATTCGACCATGCCGATATGGTGAAGATAGCCCTAAAAGAATTACGCTATAAGGCTGCGCTTCACCCCATATTGTTTCAGTTACTGCCGGGCAAATTTACTGTGCCGCAATTGCAGTCCCTGTACGAAGGCGTTTACCAAACCGAATTTGACGACCGTAACTTCAGCCGCAAACTGCTATCAACGGGGCTGCTGGTTAAGCTGGACGAAAAGGATAAGCAATCATCAAAAAAAGGCGCTTTTTACTACAAGCTCGATCAATCGCACTACCGCGAAAATTTCGAGAAGTTTTTAAACCTGGTGCCAAATCCCGATAAGTTTTTTTGATGCTAAAACAATATATTTACCCCACCAATAAGGCGTATACTACTTTGTAGGTGCCTAAACTGAACGTATAAATAGTTTGATATTACCCCGCATCATCCTGTTTGTTAATTTATACTAATTGCAAATACTAATTAAGTTGAACAGGTTAAGGGCCCTAAGTGCAGTTTTAGCATTCTTTTTAATTAGTAGCACGTGCTTTGCTCAATCAAACCAGGGGAAGGAGTTTTGGACGGCTTACATGACCCACATGGAAACCGCCGGGCTTAGCGAAATGAGCCTTTATATAACCGGCAGTGCAAATACTACCGGTAAAGTAGAGGTGGCTGATGGTAGCTTTTCTAAAACGTTTACCGTTACGGCCAACCAGGTTACGCAGGTTGCCATACCACGAAGCGCATTTTTAACTACACAGGGTACATTTAACAAAGGCATTCATATTACAGCGCAAAAAAATGTGGCCGTTTACGGGCATATTTATGCCAGCAGTGTATCGGGCGCAACGCTTTTATTGCCGGTTAATGCTTTGGGCAAAAACTATTACTCCATTAATTATAACCAGAAATCAAATTCCGACGATGCAAACGTGCATTCGCAATCTGCGTTTATGGTTATTGCTACCGAAGATAATACGGAAGTTGAAATAATACCTACAGCCGACCTGGCAAACGGCGAACAAGCAGGTAAAACCATAACTCTTACACTAAAAAAAGGCGAAGTTTACCAGGGGCTTTCTCTTGCCGACCTTACCAATACCATCATCCGCACCAAAAGCAGCAATGGCGATTGTAAGCGCATTGCCGTGTTTTCGGGCAGTTCAAAAATTGGCATTGGCTGTATAGATGCAGGTTTTACATCCGATAATCTTTTTCAGCAGGTTTACCCCACTTCGTCATGGGGTAAAAAATATATTACCGTGCCCCTTAAAAACCGCAATTACGATGTTATACGGGTTATATTGAGTGATGATAATACCCGCTTTACAGTAAACGGCGAAGAAACCTACGTAACCCTGCGTGGAAACTATTACTTTCAAATGTCATCAAACCAGCCCAATATAATTACTGCCGATAAGCCTATACAGGTGGTGCAGTATGCGGTTTCGCAGGGCCAGCAATTAGGAAATTGCATAACCGACGAAACCGACGTTGGCGACCCGGAGATGATATACCTAACGCCAACAGAACAAACGCTTGACCATGTAACCCTTTACTCGAGCCCTTACTACGGTATTTCGCGCCAATACATTAATGTAGTTATCAAAGATCAGTATAAAAATACCTTTCAGTTAGATGGGGTGCCTTATACCAACTTTACACAACTGGCAGGCGATCCAACCTACGCTTACGCTCAAATAAATGTATCGAGCGGTGCACATAATATAAAGGCGGCTGATGGTTTTAATGCTATTGCGTATGGCTTTGGCGATCACGAATCATATGGTTACGCAGCCGGCGCCAGCCTAAAAAACCTCAACCAGTATATAGCCCTGCACGAAAATGGCGGCACCGATGCCAATACCGTTAAAGTAAACGGCTGTCGCGATGTGGAGTATAAGCTGCAGGTTACCCTGCCGTACCAAACCACAAGTATAGCGTGGGATTTTAAAGATGGTACTCCGGTTGTAACCGATAATAACCCCGCGGTGTCGTCAACAGTTGTGAAAGATGGGAAAACCCTGTACAATTACGATTATTACAAAACGGTAAAATTTACCACAGGCGACTACAGCGTAACTGCCACCGTAATAAACCCGCTTGGCGATGTATGCGGCGCTACTACCGATATTGATTTCGATTTTAGTATTACCGATTACCCCAACGCTAAGTTTAGCTACATTGGCAACTGCCTGAGCGAGCCCGTGAAATTTAAAGACGAAACCGATGCCAAAGGGAGCGAAATAAAAACCTGGCTATGGGATTTTGGCGATGGTAAAACCAGCCCGCTGCAAAACCCCGAACATACTTACGAGCAGCCCGGCGATTACCACGTAGTGCTTACCACGCAAAACGTAAACGAGTGCGCTAATGTATCGGCTCCCATAACAATACACATATCCGTTCCGCCTGTGGCTATATTTAATGTGCCGCCGCCATTGTGCGCAGGGGCAGAAGTTACTATAAAAGATGCATCGACCCCGGGCGATGGCACAATTGTGAAATGGGATTACGATCTTGGCGACGGCAGCACGGTTACCCGTACCGATAAGTTGCCCTTTACACACCTTTATGCAGCCAAAGGCAATTACACTATTAAACTAACGCTTACCACCGATAAAGGATGCATTAGCACAACCGCAGAAAAAAACATTAACATAGGCGCGGCTCCCGTTGCAGATTTTACACTGCCCGATGTTTGTATTAGCGATGCCGCAAAATTTAACGATAAAAGCACTATTGACGATAACACCGAAAGCGGCTTTACCTACCAGTGGAATTTTGGCGATGCTAATGCCAACGCGGCAAACCCCAATACCTCCACCGAACAAAACCCGCGGCACCGCTACACCGTTGCTGCCGAATATACAGTTACGTTGATGGTAACATCGGCAAATGGTTGTCCTGCTTTTAAAACGCAAAAGTTTACCGTGAACGGCGCACAGCCTAAAGCCATTTTTGCGGTGGAAAACAAGGACGCCCTTTGCAGCAGCGCGCCTGTAATATTTAAAGAACAATCCACACTTGATTTTGGCAGCTTTACCAAAATTGTTTGGTATTACGATTATAATGGCGACCGCACGGTTGCAGAAACTTTCACGCGGCCCAATATCCCCGCCAGCCGTACTTATAACCACGCATACCCCTTGTTTAACAGCCCTGCCAATAAAACTTACCGCGTGCGTATGGAAGCTTACTCGGGCGAGAGCTGCGTGGATATTACCGAGCAGGATATCACTGTAAACGCCAACCCAATTGTACAAATGGCACAATTAAACGGCATTTGCGGTAACGAACAACCGGTGCAATTAACGGCCAACAATAATGGTTATACAGGCACCGGCGTGTTTAGCGGAAAGGGCGTAAGCGCCAACGGCATGTTTGACCCTAAAGTTGCGGGCGCAGGTACTTTTACCATAAATTATACGTTTACCACAACACGCGGCTGTAGTTATACTACCGGCCAGGATGTTACGGTATACCCCGTGCCTACGGTTGACGCAGGGGAGAACACCGGTTTACTGGAGGGCGGCTCGGTGCTGCTGAAGGCGAAAGCCAGCGGTAATAACTTAACTTATAAATGGACACCCGCGACGGGCTTAGACCACGATGACGTTTTAAACCCGGTTTGCTCGGCCGTGGAAGATATTAATTATACTTTAACAGTAGTCAGCAGCGATGGATGCAGCGCAAAAGACGAAATTTTTATAAGTGTGCTGAAAAATTTGGGCGTAATGAATACCTTTACACCAAACGGCGACGGCGTTAACGATACCTGGACCATCAAATATTTAAACAGCTACCCCGGAAACACCGTAAACGTGTATAACCGATACGGAGAAAGGGTATATTCGTCTGTTGGATATGGCACCCCCTGGGATGGGACCTATAAGGGCGTTAATTTACCTGCAGGAACTTACTATTATATAATAAACCCCAGGAATGGCCGCAAGGTGGTTTCGGGAAGTGTCACGATTATCAGATGAAGAAAAATTTACTTTTATTGGTATTGCTCTCGTTGGGTGTACGAGGTGCTATGGCGCAACAACGCCCTCAGTATACGCAATATGTTTTTAACAATTACCTGCTTAACCCCGCGGTAACAGGTATAGAAAATTATACCGATGCTAAACTGGGCTACCGCAGCCAGTGGACCGGCCTGCAGGGCGCACCGGTAACCAGCTACTTTAGTATTAACGCGCCGCTTGGCGAAGCCTTTTTACAGGGCGATGCTACGGCCTTCCCGGCATCGGGCGGCGAAAACCCATCGAGCAGGCTTTACACGCAGGAATACCGCGCTGCCGAACCGCACCATGGTATTGGCTTTATGGTAGTATCCGACAAGGCAGGCCCCATTACCCAAACCAATCTTGATGCATCTTATGCATATCACCTGGGTTTAACCAGCAAACTTAACCTCGCGGTAGGTGTATCGGCAGGGTTGAGCCATATCAACCTCAATACCGATATGATAACGCTGGAGAACAGTAACGACCCTGCGTTGAATAACATTAACAACAGCCAATGGAAACCCGATTTGGGCGTTGGTATCTGGGCATATTCGTCTAACTACTATTTCGGGGTATCGGCAGCGCAAATATTGCCGAATAACCTGTACATCACCACAGGTAATACCGCCAACCAAAGCAAAACCGTACCGCATTATTTTGTAACCGGCGGTGTTAAGGTTTTCCTGTCTGATGATGTTACCCTGCTGCCATCGGCCCTGCTGAAATTTATTGAGCCTGCGCCGGTAAGTTTCGATATCAATATGAAATTATCCTTCCGCGATAGGTTCTGGTTCGGCGGTTCGTTCCGTAAAGATGATTCGTACGCCGTATTGGTGGGCCTTAACCTCAGCAGCGTAGTAAACGTAGGCTACTCTTACGATGTATCTACATCAGCCCTTCGCACTGTAAGCAATGGTTCACACGAGATAGTATTGGGGATACTTCTCAATAACAGGTATAACCTGAAGAGCCCGATGCATGGGTTTTAGGCCCGAGCCCCGAGCCCCCTCCGCCCCCTGAAGGGGGAACTTTTGAAAATTATAACAAAAATGCCCGGCAGTGTAAACTACCGGGCATTTTTGTTTATACATATTGTGTATTCCGCAATCCTAATCAAAGGTTCCCCCTTCAGGGGGCGGAGGGGGCTAACCACTAAAGTTCTTTCCTCAACCTCGCAACCGGGATATTCATTTGTTCGCGGTATTTGGCAACGGTGCGGCGGGCAATGTTGTAGCCGGCATCTTTTAGTATTTCGGTAAGTTTTTCGTCGGCGAGGGGGTGGCGTTTGTCTTCTTTGCCAATGTGCTCTTCCAGTATCTTTTTTACTTCTTTGTTTGATACCTCTTCGCCGCTTTCGGTTTGGATGGCTTCGCTGAAGAACGATTTCAGCAGGAAGGTGCCGTGCTCTGTTTGTACGTATTTGGAGTTGGCCACGCGCGATACGGTGGAGATATCCATACCAATGCGGTCGGCAATATCTTTTAAGATCATCGGCTTCAGGTTCTTATCGTCGCCGGTTAAAAAGAAATCGTACTGGTACTGCATTATGGCGTTCATGGTTTTCAGCAGGGTTTGCTGGCGTTGCTTAATAGCATCAATAAACCATTTGGCCGAATCGAGCTTTTGTTTTACGAATTGTACGGCCTCTTTCAGCTTTTTATCTTTTTGCGATGCCTTCTCGTAATGCTGAAACATCTCCTGGTAGCTGCGGCTAACTTTCAGCTCGGGCGCGTTTTTAGAGTTTAGGGTCAGTATCAATACCCCATCGTTATTGGTGATATGGAAATCGGGTATCACCTGCATTTGCTTGGTGCTTACTTCGTTGCTATCGCCGGGTTTTGGGTTAAGCTTCAATATTTCGTTCACTACCGCACGCAATTCGGTGGAATTCATATTCAGCGAGCGCTCCAGTTTATCGTAATGCTTGCGGGTAAATTCGTCAAGGTAATCTTCAACCACCATTATCGCTTTTTTGATGATGGGGTCGGTAGCATCTTTTTTGCGTAGCTGTATCAGCAGGCATTCCTGCAGGCTGCGTGCGCCAACACCGGCCGGGTCGAAGGTTTGAATCACCTTCAGCATATCTTCTACTTCCTCGTCTTCGGCCATTACGTTTTGCGAAAAGGCAAGGTCGTCGGTAATATTCATCACAGGGCGGCGCAGGTAGCCGTCATCATCAAGGCTGCCTATTATCTGGCGGCCAATGGCAAAGTCTTTGTCTGATAGTGGTAACAGGTCCAGCTGCGCCTGCAGGCTCTCGAAGAACGAGCTTTGCACGGCAATAGGTATTTCTTTACGGTCGTCTTCGTCGTCACCGTTTTGGTCATAGCGCGATCCGTAGTCGTTTACGTTATCTTCCTGCAGGTAATCGTCAATGTTAAACTCATCGGCTTCGCCGCGTTCCTCGTCGCCACTGTTGTAATCGTCGTCAGGGTCGCGGTCGGGGTATTGTTCTTCAGGTTCGTTTAAGTTGGTTAAGCTGATATCTTCGAGGGCGGGGTTTTCTTCCAGTTCTTCTTTTATGCGCGTATCAAGCGATACGGTAGGCACCTGCAGCAATTTTATAAATTGAATTTGCTGCGGCGATAGCTTTTGTAAAAGTTTCTGTTGAAGGTTCTGTTTAAGCATAAGTTAAGACGAGCGCAAAAATACATCAAATAGCCCGAGTTATGAAATTAGTTATAGCTGAATGATGTAAAGTTGTAAATGCTTTTTCGGCTATTTTGTTTGCGGGCAATTATGAAATATTAATAACTTTAAATCACAATAAACTTTAAGCATTATGGGATTTGTAAAAGAATTTAAAGAGTTTGCCGTAAAAGGCAACGTGGTTGATTTGGCCGTGGGTGTTATCATTGGCGCTGCATTTGGTAAAATTGTAACCTCTTTAGTGTCAGACGTTATTATGCCGCCAATAGGCTACATCACCGGCGGTGTAGATTTTGCCGATAAAAAAATAGTGCTTACCCCCGCCAACGAAGCCACAAAAGTTGCCGAAGTGGCCATACACTACGGGCTGTTTATTAATGCCGTAATTCAGTTCCTGATTATTGCTTTCTGCATATTTGTTGTGGTAAAAGCTATCAACGCCATGAAGAAGAAAGAAGAAGTTGCACCATCGGCACCGCCTGCGCCATCTAAAGAGCAGGTATTGCTTACCGAGATAAGGGATTTGCTGGCAGCGAAGAAATAAGCTATGTACTACAGCCGCGAGGACGAAAAGGCGATGTTTTACACCTATGGAATTCTTGGGGTAGTGATAGGTATTGCGATATATTTTTGCACACAGTATAACGAGAAGCAAGTAGGCCATAAGTTGGCAGTTGATGGAGTTTCGGTTTATTGCAATATCGATTCGGTGTATGAGGAGCCTACGGGGCGGCAACCTATACCGCATACTTTATTGAGTTACAATTACCAGGGTAGTAAACATCAATTAGATATCGTATTTGATGCAAAATGGGTTCCTAAAGGAGATACCGTGATATTGCGAAGGTTAACCAATAACGATGCACCCTCTTTTATGAAAGTGATAGGTTTTAGGCATCAGGGTGTAAACATTATGCGATAAAACCAATGATAGGCACAGATACGTTCAGGCAGTTTACGCTCTCGCTACCTCACGTAACAGAAGAGCCGCACTTTGATAAAACATCATTCAGGATAGGTGGCAAGATATTTGCAACCATGGTAGCGGAGCATCATCGCGCTACAGTAAAACTTTCGCCTACCGATCAGTGCCTGTTTTGCCTTGCCGATGCCAACATGGTTTACCCCGTACCAAATAAATGGGGCAAACTGGGCTGGACGCACCTGAATTTGCAAACTGTTTTACCCGAAATGTGTACCGAGATATTAAAAGTAGCTTACTGCGAGGTAGCACCTAAAAAATATGCGGCACTTATAACCTTCGACGAATAATGGCCGACCTGTATGTAGTATTGCTGTTTATTGCCTTTTTGGTGTTATCGCTGCTCTTTCGTAAAGTATTGGTAGGGGTAAAGCGCCCGTTTATGTACTTGCTGGTCCCTGTTTACCTTCTGTTTACTTTTATTTATTCGATAGCCGCCTTTTACCTGGCCGATTATGTTAGCGATAATACAGCCATCCAACTCTACTTCGGTAACGATGTTATAGAGCTGGTGCTGCTACTGGTTGCCTGCTTTGTAAGTGCTGTATTTTTTATTGCCAATGCCATTGCCGTACGCAGCAAACGCACAGGTAGCATTAAAATGTTTTAGGCAGCTTGGGGTCGGTTAGGATAATGTAATCGCCAAACGTGGCAAACTTTTCCCAGTTGGGGTTATCAAAACTGTCATCGGCGTAGGCCTGTATGTTAATAGCTTTTATGCCCGGCGCATATTTTTGTAATTGTGCAAAAGTTCCCAGCTTTTCTTCGCTATGGAAACCGCCATTCACCTGGAATATTTTGGTGCCTTTATTAGCCTTGTAAAATTTAGCAATGCTGTAGCCCATGGCAGCATCCCACAGGTTTTGCGATTGGTAAACGTGCATAGGCCCACCGTGCCCGCCCATTATTTCGCCAAACTTATCGTAATAGCGCCCGGTAGCGGTATCAATAGGCAACGGAGGCAGCCAGCTTTTGGCCATTGCATCAAGCTTTTGCAATTCGGGCAGCCCGGCGCGGGTAGTTAGGTTGGTGTAGCGGGTGGGGGCGTTGGCTGCAATAACGGGCAGGTGCGCATCCTTAGCGGCATCAACCATGGCGCGGTAATCTTTGTAATTCTTCCAGGCGCGGCCTTCGGTAATTAAGTTCTTCTCGCGGATGAAACCACCAAGGTATTCGTTCATCACCGTTTGGCAATCGGTTTGGAACATCTCCATCGAGAGGGCCAGTTTGCCGGGATATTTCTCTGCCAACTTTTTAAATACCAAAGCTTCTAAATAATGCCCGGTGCTGTCGTTATGCTCTTCGCCAAAAAATAATACGTCGTTTCTGGCCATATCGGCCACTACATCGTCTAAAGTAGCGGGTGCTTTTTTTGCGGTATTGTATATTTTGTAGTGGGCGGCCATAGGGTCCTGGCAAAAAGCAACTAAGGGGAACAGCAATAGAAGCAATGCGGCGGCAAATTTCATAGTTTAAGCAGGTGTGTTAATATGTTGATAAATACGCGTTATCAAATTACAACATTTATATTTGAAAAAACTAAAAAATACCCTACATTTGCACTCTTGTTTTTTGGAACGACAGATTAGAATAAAAATATAAAATAGAGCCATGAAAAGAACATTTCAGCCCTCACAAAGGAAAAGGAAAAATAAACACGGTTTCCGTGAGCGCATGTCATCTGCTAACGGCAGACGCGTATTAGCAGCAAGAAGAGCCAAAGGCCGCAAAAGATTAACTGTATCTGACGAGCGCAGCCACAAAGCTTGATATACCGGTTGTTTCTCCTTATCAGATAAGGGGCTGAGCCTGTTATTAGTTTAAATTTGGTTCGGCGCTAACAACTATGCATACTTTTAAAAAAGAAGAACGGTTATGTAACAAAAGGTTTATTGATGGCCTTTTTCATAGCGGTTCTTCTTTTTTATGTTACCCATTCAGGGTGTCATGGCAGCTCGCACCCGCAGAGCAAGCCTATCCTGTGCAGGTATTATTTTCGGTTGGTAAAAAACGCTATAAGCGCGCTGTCGACCGTAACCTGCTTAAGCGCCTCATGCGCGAAGCTTACCGCTTAAACAAACAAACCTTACTTTACCAGCAACTTACCGGTGCCGATAAGCGCATTTTGCTTTCTATTGGTTACATTGGTAAAGAACTGGCCGACTACGCCTTCATCGAAAAAAAGATGCAGAAGCTTTTGAACCAGTTGGCAGGGGAGGCCACCAAATAATGTTTTTGTGGAACGGACTAAAGCGGCTGATAGGCAGTTTGTTTTTGCTGCTGATAAAGCTATACCAATACCTGTTATCGCCAATGCTGGGTGCATCTTGCCGGTACACGCCCACCTGCTCGCAATACGGGGCAGAGGCTATACGCAAATACGGGCCGTTTAAAGGCGGCTGGCTTACCGTTAAACGCATAGCCCGCTGCAACCCCTGGGGAGGCCACGGGCATGATCCTGTTCCTTAGGGCTGGTTAGTGGTGAATGGAGGGTAGTGAGTGGTTTTATATTGCGTATTACTTACCCACTGCTTATTTTTGCCCGCTATATTATTATCGAATTTTGCAACTATTCTCTACTCACCAGGCAACTACTCACCAATCATGACCATCCTACAAATAGAAACAGCAACAACATCGTGTTCGGTAGCCATTGCGCGTAATGGCGCGGTGTTGGATTTTAAAGAGATAGACCAGCGTAATATACACGCCGAAGTAATAACCGTTTACATAGGCGAGCTTTTAGCTGAACTGAATTTGGCTTATGCCGATATTGATGCCGTTGCTGTGAGCTGCGGGCCTGGTTCATACACGGGCTTACGTATAGGTGTATCTACCGCAAAAGGCCTGTGCTATGCGCTGGAGAAGCCACTGATAGCTGTTGATACCTTAGCCGCTATGGCAGCCGGTGTTGAGCAGGATGACGCGGCAATGCTGTTATGCCCCATGATAGATGCCCGCCGCATGGAGGTGTTTACCGCGGTATTTGATGCCGGAGGCAATGCTATAAAGCCAACCGCCGCCGAAATTATTGATGAAAATAGCTTTGCCGATATTTTGACGGATAATAGAATATTGTTTTTTGGCGATGGTGCCGCCAAATGCCGCCAGGCGCTGGGGCATAATGCCAATGCATATTTCTTAGATGGCTTTGCCAACTCGGCAAGGCACCTTACGGCAATTGCCGCCGCTAAATTTGAGCAACAAGATATTGTAGATGTTGCTTACTTTGAACCCTATTATTTGAAAGATTTTATTGTTGGCACTAAGAAGGCTTAATAGTCTTCGTCGCGGCCGAATATGCGGCGCCATATGCGCGATATAAAACCACGCTTTTGTTCGGTTGGTACGTAGCTTGCATTCAGCGGATGCTCTATAAGTGGCCCAAACTTAAATGCTACCCCCAAAAACAAGTCCGCGCTCGTATACGAGGGGTTTTTATTTATCTGGCTTTGGTTCCTGAGCGATGCCATGGCAAGCCTTGTGGTAGGTATTATTCTTTCGCTACCTACAAAAAACTCTGCATTAGGCGTTTTTATCATAAACTGCCCGCCCACGCTGAGTAATTTATAGTTATTATAGGCCGTTGTAAGGCTAAGCGTGTAATTGCCTTTGGTAATAGGGTTTACCAGGGCTGCCGTAAAACCATCAAAAAATACTTCTTTAGATAGCACCAGTGTTGGCGAGTAACGGAATTGGTTACCGTAATCGAGCCAGAAGGTTTTGTTGGCACTTGCCTCAAACCTCGAGTTGGTAGGCGTTATAAAACCACCGCGGGTTTCGTTGGTTTTAGCTACATTTTTGGCAGCATCGTATATGTTATTTTCGCGGCGTCCCGTAGAAAACTGCGGGATGGTATCCATCGATGCGAAATTGTAATTGTACGAACGGTTGCTCCAGTGTATAAAACCAAGGTCTTTTAAGTTAAATTGCAGGTTAAAAGCATCGCGGGTTTTAAATGATACACCTAAGCCTATTGCCGCACCCGGGTTGCGGAAGGTTGGCAGGTAATCGTGCGTGGTAAAGCTGCCGGGTATATAATTCATTTTGTAGCGCCCCGTCATAGTAAGGAAGGCCTGGTCGTTAAGCCTGTCAATATCTAAAGCCGATGTAGCGATGTCTATTTTTTGGTAACGTATACCCATCAGTGCGCTAAGTTTAAAGCCAACTGCAAGTTGTCGGTTTATTTTTTCGCGGTAGGTAAAGCTAACCTGGTGGTAGGCCTGATAGATAGCACTGTTGTTAAAAATATTTTGGTAGTGGTCGTTCTCAAAAGCGGTTGGGCCATTAAACAGAGCGATAGATTCGTCTGAAAATAATCCGCGTAGCTCCGTTTTAACTTGTGCCGATATCCCCATCTCGGTGTTGCCATCCAGATTACTGAATATTTTGAACATGATGGCGTAGTAATTGGCATTAAAGTTTACACGGTTAAACTTGTTCTCGCCAAACTTTAGGTTATCCATAGTGTAATAACCCAAAAATGCTCTCGATTTTAATGGTACCTGCGAGTTGCCTGTTAAAAACGAGTTTACAGAAAAGTTTGGTAAGAAAAAGTTGAAGGCGTATTTACGGCTCGAGTCGGGCGTGAAAGAAGCCCTCGAAGGGTTTTCAAACGAGTCGTAAAGGGTACCGGTATTGTACTGCGAATATTGTTGGCCAAAACAGTGGATGGTAAATAGTATCAGTGAAAAAACCAGTAAAATTCTCTTCATAAAATCTCGCCGTATCTATGCTGGCCGTTTGCCGCCCTTAAATATATAACTCCAATTTGATTTAGCTGTAAACTACTCCAAATTATACTGCCTTTTAACGGAAAAAGTGTTTTTTAGTTGCGCTTAAGGTACATTTTTAACCGTTGAAGAAAGGTTAGTGCTATCGGCAGCATTGCGCAGCATGCAAAAGTTGGTGTAAAAATTATTGTCGGTAGCAGTAAGCTGGTACGAAGCACCGTAGAAGTTTTCGGGCGAAAGCTCGTTGCTTTTGTAAGCTTCCCAAACGTTCTCTTTCAGATCGTTTTGCAATATCATCCGCGAGTTGCGGAAGTTGATAAAAAAGGTAACGTTGCTGCGCTCGCCGGTAAGGTTATCAAAATGGCTGTATTGCTCGGTTTTGTTAATGAATTTTCGGTTCAGGTAACTATCGGCAAAGCTATCCAGCTCTTTCACGCTGTTGGCCAACACCAGGTAGTTATCCATAATGCGGAAATAGGGGCGCCTAAAGGAGTTGAAGGCATCGCCCAATAAAAAGTAGGGTAGCTTGTTGTAGTTAAATTGGCCCATATCATCATTCACCATGGTGCTGATGTTCACCATAGCGGGGCGTAATTTGGCTCCATCTTTTATTGTAATAATGGCAAAGCGTTCGCGGTAGCGGGTGGTTACTACAGCAAATTCGTTACTAAGGGCTTGTTTTAGTTCGCTGCGCAGGTCTATCCCTGTTTCTTTTTTTACGCGTGCAAATGCAGTGTCTCTTTCTGTTTTAAGCCCTGCCTTTTCATGAAAGGTAATCAGGTCGGACAGGAACTTTGCCGGGTCTGATACGGCCATGCTCATGGAGTACGATGTGGTAGATGGGAATATCTCCTTCAGGTTGTTTTCTACCGGGGCTTGCGTGGCAAAAAGGTTTAAATAGCTGGCGGGCTTATCGCGCCTGATGTTGGTGTAACCATTAAACATCAGAGCATCGGTTTTATAATTCAAGTTCAGCCCGGCAGTTGCAGGGAGCAGACGAAAGCTTTTGAACAAGTCGTGGTTTTTAGTGCGGAATAGTTTATCGAACAGGGGCGTTAACTCCTCGTAATTAATATACAGGTTGGCCAGCGAGTTTAAGTTCTGCTGATCGGGCAGGGGCTTAAAGGTGTCGTTCTCTTTATCGTTCTTGTATAGCGCCGCTTTTACCACCAGGTCTTTAGAAAAACTTGCCGAAAAGATGTTCTCATCGGTATTTACCAGGTAAAAGCGTTTTTTAAGCGCAGTGAAATATACCGTGAAGCCTTTCTTCTCGTCGATAGTGAAGGATGTGATGAGCATCCCGGTTTGCTTTTGCTTGGCAAGGTCATCAAAGGTATTAACGTCGAAATCCTTTGCGGCGGCGGCAGTAAGCAGCAAGCCCGGGCCACCAATTGCCGATGGGTGCAGCGAGATGAAAATGTTGCTCGCATCAAAAAAGCGCTGTAAGGCCGGGTTACTAAATAAAACCTTGCGCACGGTATCTAACTGGCTTAATTGTTTTTCGCCAATAAGGCTGCCCAGTAGGGTGTTATCGGTAAATATTTCGTAAAAGCCTTTATCGTTACTAAACTCAAAAACGGCCACTGCACTATCGGGTATGGTGCGCATAATATTACCAGCATGCACGCCGGATGTGGTTAAGCTTTTAAAATACTTAACCGTTATAAACCCTAAGGCTGCAACCAATACCAGTGTAAATAGAATGAGTTTTTTCATTAAGCTTTGCGGCCGCAATTTAGAATTTTACTGTACCACAATAAAGTAATACTTTCATTTGGTTAACTTAGCCTTTTATATCTGCATGAACAAACAAATTATAGTAACGGCCGCGCTGTTGGGCGCTGTTGCCGTTGTTGCCGGCGCTTTTGGCGCGCATGCCCTTAAGGCCGTTCTTGACGCCCGCCAACTCGAAGTATGGCATACCGCTGTACAATACCAGTTTTACCATGTTTTTGGTTTGCTGTTCCTTTCTACTTTTTCGCGTTTTAAAAACGGAATGGTTACCGCCACTTATTACCTGTTTACCATTGGTATTGTGTTTTTCTCGGGCTCGCTTTACCTGTTGGCCTGCCGCGATCTGCTTAAAATGCCGGGGCTTGCTGCTATTGGCCCTGTAACGCCCCTTGGTGGTTTGCTGTTTATAATTGGCTGGGTAACACTTGCCCTGGCCGCCCTGCGTAACAAATAACCTGTAATGTTAGAGTTTGCCGAAGTACAACCGCATAACCGTAAAACGTTTTTTGTTGAGGTGATATTGCCTTTGGCCATTAGCCGCAACTATACCTACCGCGTGCCTTTTGATATGAATGGTACCGTAGCTGTGGGTAAACGCGCCGTTGTGCAGTTTGGCAAAAGCAAACTGTATACGGCTGTTATTGCAAGCATAAGCGAACAGGCACCCGAGAAGTACGAGGCCAAATACATCATCGAGATTTTGGATGATGCGCCCGTTGTTACCCAAAAGCAGCTAAAGTTTTGGCATTGGATAGCCGATTATTACATGTGCAACGAGGGGGAGGTGATGAACGCCGCCCTGCCCTCGGCCCTTAAGCTGGCCAGCGAAACCAAAGTGATGCTTAACCGCGAGTTCGAGTTTGATAAAACCCAACTGAACGATAAGGAATACCTGATAACGGAGGCGCTGGACATTCAACCCGAGCTCACCATCAGCGATATTGTAAAACTGCTCGGCCAAAAAACGGTGATGCCGATTTTGAAATCGCTGTTCGAGAAAAACATCGTCACCATATCCGAAGAGGTGAGCGAACGGTATAAACCCCGCCGCAAAACTTACATCACCCTTAACCCCGTTTATCAAAACTCCGATAACCGCCGCGAGCTTTTTGAGATACTGGAAAAGCGCGCGCCCAAACAGGCCGATGCCTTGCTGTCATACATGAAATTATCGCGCCAGCAAAAAGCAGTGCTCAAATCTGACTTGATAGAAGATAGTGGTGCAGGTGATAGCAGCATTAAATCACTAATAGAAAAGGAAGTTTTTTTTGCTGAGCATAAAACCGTAAGCAGGTTAAGTTACGATGAGGGCGACGAGTTGCTGAGTAATTTTACCCTAAGCGAATCGCAGGAAACGGCACTGGCCGCAGTACAGCAACATTTCGAGCAAAAGGATGTGGTGTTGCTGCATGGCGTAACCGCATCCGGCAAAACGCAGGTATACATCAGGCTGATAGAGGAGATGATGGCCGCCGGCCGGCAGGTACTCTACCTGTTGCCCGAGATAGCCCTCACTACACACATTATAGAACGCCTGCGCATTTACTTTGGCAGTTCGATTGGTGTTTACCACTCCAAATTTAATGATAATGAAAGGGTAGAAGTTTGGCAAAAGGTACTGCGCAACGAGTACAAAGTTGTACTGGGTGCGCGCTCATCGGTGTTTTTACCCTTCGACGACCTTGGGCTAATTATTGTAGACGAAGAACACGAAACATCCTACAAGCAATACGACCCTGCCCCGCGCTACAACGCACGCGATGCGGCCATTTACCTGGCCAATATGCACGGCGGAAAAGTGCTGCTGGGTTCGGCTACGCCGGCTTTTGAAACTTATTATAATGCCCGCCTGCACAAATACGGTTTGGTAGAAATGACCGAACGCTACGGCGGCGTGCAACTGCCAGTGATAGAGGTAGTAAGCATATCAAAAGAATTGAAGCAAAAGACCATGCAGTCGCACTTTACGGGTGTGCTGATGGAAGATATGCGGGTGGCGCTGGAGCAGAAGGAGCAGGTGATACTCTTCCAGAACCGCCGCGGCTATGCACCGGTGCTGATGTGTAAGGTTTGCGCCTTCACGCCCAAATGCATTAATTGCGATGTAAGCCTTACCTACCATAAACACAGCGGTAAATTGCATTGCCATTATTGTGGGTATAAAGAGGATACGCCTACGGTTTGCCCCGCTTGCGGCGCTACGCATTTAGAATATAAAGGCTTCGGTACCGAGAAGGTGGAAGACGAGCTATCGGTGCTTATGCCCGATGTACGGCTGGCACGTATGGATTTGGATACCACTCGTTCGCGCAATTCGCTCCAAAACATTCTGAACGACCTTGAAGAAAAGAAGATAGATATACTGGTAGGCACCCAAATGGTGGCCAAGGGATTGGATTTTGCCGATGTAACCGTAATTGGTATTATTAATGCCGACAGCCTGCTAAAATACCCTGATTACCGCGCCAACGAACGTAGTTTCCAGATGCTGGCACAGGTGAGCGGCAGGGCAGGCCGCCGAGGCAAACAAGGCAAGGTAGTTATCCAAACTTACGACCCCAACCATCGCGTAATAAAACAGGTGATAGAAAACGACTACCTCGACCTGTACCTTACCGAAATGGAGGAGCGCAAAAGCTTTAAGTACCCGCCATTTTACCGCATCATCAGCATCGATATTAAGCACAAGACCCCCGAAATACTCTACAACCAAGCCGAGTACCTCGCCGCCGAACTCCGCAAACACTTCGGCGAACGCGTAATAGGCCCCGAACCACCCTTAGTGAACAGGATACGCAACTACTACATTAAAACTATTATGCTGAAGTTTGAGAAGGATGGGGTATCGGTAGTTAAGGCGAAGGCATTGATACGTGATACCATCACACAGTTTCAGACTACCCAACTAAGCAAAGGAAGCATTGTGCAGCCGGATGTGGATCCCTATTAACACGATTTTAACAGGATGACAGGATTGAGGGATTAACAGGACTCTTTTTTGATTCTTTAAGATTTATTAGATAGATTTTGCTAATGGAGAAGTTTGCAGATATAAATGAGTTGACCCATAAAATAATAGGGTGTGCAATGCAAGTACACAGCGTTATAGGGTGCGGATTTCAGGAAGCTATTTATCAGAAGTCGTTGGCTATTGAACTCGCATATAACGGCCTGGCGTTTGAGATGGAGAAGGAAATGCATATTTACTATAGAAGCGAATATGTAGGTACACGTAGGGTTGATTTGTTTGTAGAAGGTTTGGTAATGTTAGAACTAAAAGCGTTACCAAAAATTGAAGACATTCATAAAAATCAGGCTATAAACTATTTAGAGATCTACAATATAGCAGATGGCTTGCTTATAAACTTCGGCGGAACTTCTTTGGACTTTAAACGTTTATATAACAAAAAACTCACAGGCTCTACAGACCACCCATATAAAAAGTAGTGAATCTATCGAGTTTGCTATTTCTGTTAGTAAATTATACTCCTGTAAATCAAAAACCTTAGCGTAAATCAAATCCTGTTCATCCTATCTTCCTAAAAATCCTGTTAAAATCGTATTATCTTAGCTGCTTGTTATGGCATATAAGTTTATAGATAATTACAAGGAACAGGGAGCACGAAAACGTCTTGTTGAGGTACTAAAAAAGAAAGGTATTGAAGACGAAAATGTACTTGCTGCGATAGCAAAAGTTCCCAGGCACTTCTTTTTCGACGAAACTTTTTGGAACCAGGCCTATAAAGATATTGCCTTTCCGATAGGTGCCGGGCAAACCATTTCGCAGCCCTATACGGTTGCATATCAAACCGAACTGCTGCACATCAAAAAAGGCGATAAGGTGCTGGAAATAGGCACGGGCTGTGGTTATCAAACCTGTGTATTGATGGAGGTTGGCGCTAAAGTTTTCACTATAGAAAGGCAGGAAAGCTTATATGAGCGCACTATAAAAGTACTGCCCCATATGGGTTATAAACCCAAATTCTTTTTGGGCGATGGCTCGGTTGGCATAGCAAGCGATGCGCCTTACGATAAGATAATCGTTACCGCCGGCGCGCCCACCGTGCCAGACCTGCTTCTGCGTCAACTCAAAATAGGTGGTATACTGGTTATCCCCGTTGGCGACGAAAAATCGCAAAAGATGGTTACCGTACTAAAAACCGCCGAGAACGACTACGAGCGCCATGTGTTAGATACCTTCAGGTTTGTTCCGCTGGTGGGGGATAGGGCCTGGTAAACGCTTATGCTTCTTCCTTAAAATATACTTTGTAGTAGTTCATGGACTTGTCGTCGTCAAAGCCTTTCTCTATCAGCTTGTTGTCGCCATGAATATAGATGTGGAAGTTCTTATCCAGCTTTAACACGCTTTTGTAAACACGAGCCTGCTTTTTAACGGCATTGTCGGATATTTCGAAACTATCACCAATTGGGTAGCCAAATTCTTCTTCGTACTGGTTCTTGAAGTTTTTAAATGATGTAATGGCTTCCGGGTTGCTGATCACCTCCTCCGCAAACTCATCCAGATCGAAAGTCTCTTTCTCTTTAAAATACTTCATCGAGCGGTTGAGAAGGTCTATCTTGTCGGCTTTGCTCATCTCAAACTCATCGTCAAGCTTTTGGGTAACGAAGTTTTTGTAGATACCCATGGTGTTATTGGTGCGGTTGAAGCTATCGTTACGCACCTTTAGCTGCAAAAACTCGTCTTTCCAGTAAACGGCTGCATCCTGCCCGCCTGTAGTTTTGTCTAACACCACCACTTTATAGCCATTCTCTTTTTCGATATTGAAGATGAGAACGCCCTTATCCAGCTTATTAATGTTGATAGCTTCCTGCTCATAATCTACCACAAAACCGCCTTTATCGGGGTACACCTTTAGGTAGGTTTCTTTATTTTCCGATTTAAAAATGCCTATCGCATCAAGTGGGTTGCCCTCTATTTGCACGCGGTTAAAGTAGGCCACGTACAATTCGCCGCCTTTGATGTTGGGGTGGGTACTTACTTTATACAAGTGTTTGGCTATTTGTTCCGATGCTTCGTGAAATTTGCTCTCATCCTCAAAAGCCATGGTAGCAAAGTGGTGCACTTCGTTCAGTGCCAGGTCGTCGCTGCTGTGCATCAGGTGATAAACCTCGTTAGATTTCTCGAAGGGTTTTAAAAAATACTGCATCAAAAGGCCCGGAATAACGTCGTCTTTTAACTCCAACGGCGCCTCCGAAAGGGCGTATAACTCGTCTTGTGACTGATTACCCACATGATGTACCGAAATTTTATCTAACGAAGCTTCAAAAAATGTTACCATAGCAGGGGCGAAGGTAAATATTTGTCATTGAGTCATTGGGTCATTGAGTCATTATTTTTGCGTAGGCTTGCACAATTATGACTTAGGAACATTAATGCGAAATAGCGACTTTTGCAACGGCGCATTGGAAATGACCCAATGACCCAATGACCCAACTATGAACACCACCGAAGATACCATCGTAGCCCTTGCCACCCCCAGCGGAATTGGGGCCATTGGCGTTATCCGCCTTTCGGGCCCCGACGCCATAACCATTGCCCAAAAAGTTTGGAAGGGGAAAGACCTTACCAAACAGCCCTCGCACACGCTGCATTTTGGCCGCGTTATGGATGGCGATATGGAACTGGATGAAGTGGTGGCATCGCTATTTGTGGCACCGCGCTCATACACGCGCGAAAACGTGGTGGAAATATCCTGCCATGGCAGTAATTATATCATTGAAGCCATTATTAAGCTCTTTATTAAAAACGGTGCACGCGCGGCCAAAGCAGGGGAGTTCACGCTCCGCGCATTCCTGAACGGCCAGCTCGACCTGTCGCAAGCCGAGGCTGTTGCCGACCTGATAGCCTCTAACTCTAAAGCATCGCAGCAAATAGCCCTGCAGCAACTGCGCGGCGGTTTCAGTAACCAGCTAAGCCACCTGCGCGAGCAACTGGTGCAATTTGCCTCGCTGATAGAACTCGAACTTGATTTTGCCGAAGAAGACGTAGAGTTTGCCAACCGCGATCAGCTTAAAAAACTGATACAAGAGATAACCAAAGTGATTGGCAGTTTGATACAATCGTTCGAATTGGGTAACGCGATCAAGAACGGTGTGAACACCGTTATCGCCGGTCGCCCCAACGCCGGTAAATCTACCCTGCTGAATGCCCTGCTGAACGAAGAACGGGCTATTGTAAGCCACATCCCAGGCACCACGCGCGATACCATTGAAGAGGTACTCAACATTAAAGGCATCAACTTCCGCCTGGTAGACACCGCCGGCATCCGCGAGGCCACCGACACCATTGAACAGATAGGCGTGCAACGCACCATGGAGAAGATTAGCCAAAGCGCCCTGCTGCTCTACGTCTTCGACGCTGCCCAAATAACCCCTGAAGAACTCGCTGCCGATCTGCAAAGCCTGCAAACGCCCGGCGTTGCCATGCTGGTAGTAGCCAATAAAATTGATCTGCTGAGTCGGAAAGACGGAAAGTCTGGAAGTCCGCAAGACGAATCCGGCATCAATGAGCTTCTTTCCGACTTCCGGACTTCCGGACTTTCGGACTTCATCGGCATTTCCGCCAAAGAAAAACAACACATCGACGAGTTGAAGCAGCAGATATACGCTGCCGCCATAAAAGAAAACCTCAGCGGCCATGAAACCCTGGTAACCAACATCCGCCACCTCGAAGCCCTCCAAAAAACCGAAGAGTCACTGGTGCGTGTACTGGATGGCATTGATGGCGTGACTTCGGATTTCCTTTCAATGGATATTAAACAGGCGTTGCATTACTTAGGCGAAATTACCGGCGCGGTTACAACGGATGATCTGCTGGAGAATATATTTAGTAAGTTTTGTATCGGGAAGTAAGAGTTAACATAACTTAACACATTTTTATTCTTTTAAATAAGTAAATAATTGATAATTAACTACTTGCTGGTTAAAGGGAGTGTTTTTGTGTTAACCATTGAAATTTAACTACTTTTTTATTTAAGTTGTTGATATATAGTATTTTATGACATATTTTATTTGCTAATATTTTCAGTAAATAAAAGAGCGGTATATTAATTGTGTTGGGGGACTGGCGGAAGTGTGTAGCGGTGCGCGGCGGGTCTGCACAATTTTGGCGAAATCACCGGCGCAGCGACCATCGATGATTCGTTGGAGAATATTTTTACTAAGTTTTGTATTGGAGAGTTGGTAAGTATTTAATAGCGAGTTCATTGCGTTATCTATGTCCTTTTGTAGAGCGCCTCTGATCTTAAATAATTAGGTAACCCGTTTTTTTAAGGCGAAATATATCCAGCTTTCCAGTAACTTGGTATCTTAAATATTTATGACAGCAGAGCAACTTAAACAACTGGAAGACAGCCTTTGGCAAGCAGCCGATAAACTACGTGTTGACAGCGGATTGAAGGCAAGTGAGTACGCGACACCCATTTTGGGTTTAATTTTTCTTCGCTTTGCCTCAATTAAGTACAACAAGGTAAAACCTGCTATTGAGCAGGAAATGATAGAGCAACAAAATAGCCGCAGACAAAGAGAAAAGCCTGAGATAGCTATTGAAAAGTGTGGTTTTTATTTACCACCTGAGGCCGAGTACGATTATTTACTTAACCTACCCGAGAAAGAAGATATAGCCAAAGCCATTAAAACGGCAATGGAGAAAATTGAGCTATATAAACCTGAGTTAAAGGACAGTTTACCTAAAGATGAGTACTTTAAGCTGGTTAACGACAAGGATAAAACCCTGCCTAAAACTTTGCTAAAGTATTTTAAGGATATACCAGAAGATGCAAAAGGTGATGTGTTTGGTAAGGTGTATGAGTATTTCTTAGCTGAATTTGCATTAGCCGAAGGGCAAGGCGGCGGAGAATTCTTTACGCCTGTCAGTGTTGTAAAACTGATGGTGGACATCATAGAACCTTATCGCGGGCGAATACTTGACCCTGCCTGCGGTAGCGGCGGCATGTTTGTGCAAAGTTCTTATTTTGTAGACCGGCGACGTGAAGAACTGCACGATACAGATAGCAAAGATTTAGTGGTTTACGGTGTTGAGCGTACGCCGGAAACGGTTAAGCTTGCCCGGATGAACCTTGCGGTAAACGGTTTGCGTGGTGTAATTAGCCCTGCTAATAGTTATTACGACGATCCGCACGATAGTTTTGAAAACTTTGATTTTGTGATGGCTAATCCGCCTTTTAACGTGAACGATGTAAATCTGAACCGTGTAAAAGATCAGCGGCGTTTTAACACTTATGGCATTCCACAAAACAAAACCAAGAGCAGCAGTAAGCAAAAGGAAAAAGAGGTTGACACAGTACCTAATGCAAATTACTTATGGATCAGCTTATTTGCTTCTTCATTAAAACCACAAGGTAGGGCTGCATTGGTAATGGCTAACAGCGCGAGCGACGCGCGTAATAGTGAGGCTGACATACGGCGAAAGCTGATAGAAGACGGTGTGATTGACTGTATGCTCACATTGCCTAAAAATATGTTTTATACCGTAACATTACCTGCAACGCTTTGGTTCTTCGATAAATCTAAGCAAGGTACCGAGCCAAAAGTGTTGTTTATTGATGCGCGCAACATATTCAGGCAGGTTACCAGAGCACTAAGGGAATTTACCGAAGAACACGTACAAAACATTGCTACAATTGTAAGGCTGCATCGTGGTGAAACCGAGCGGCTAACGGAGTTACTGGATAAATACCAAAAGCAGGTTGATCACTTTACGAAAGAAGCTGATGAATTAGCACCAATAGTAGCAACTGCTGTAGAACTACATGAAGAAGCTAAACAAGTGTGGGATGACTTACAGGAACAGATAACTGCAGGTAAAGGTGACGCTAAACGATTGAAAGCTGATTTAGGTAAAGCAGGCACTACACTCACCAAAGCCCAAAGAGACAAAGAAGAAAATGAGAAGGCATATAAAACCTTAGCTGACAAAGCCACATATTATCAAAGCCATATCAATTGGTTAAACGAGCGATTTCCGAATGGTGTATACGAAGATGTAATTGGCTTATGTAAATCTGCGATTTTAAAGGATATTGAGGAACAGGATTATAGCTTAAACCCTGGGCGTTATGTTGGTGTTGTAATTGAGGAAGATGGTTTGACTGATGAAGAGTTTATGGCCGAAATGCGAGAAAGGCATAATTCATTAGACAGCTTGAACGAAAAGGCAAAAGAGTTGGAATTACTTATCACTGAAAACTTCATTAACCTACAGTTATGAATTGGAAGCCATCAACATTTGATAAAGCAGTAGAGAGTAACCCAAAAGTCTTTGTAAAAAAAGGCGAATTTGTAGAAAACTGCGAAATGGAAGATATTGAGCCGACGTATCGATTCCTATATCCAAGAGAAGGTAAAATCTATAATGGAAGTAATTCGAAATTTCAAAACGGCGATACCGTATTTGCCAGAATAACACCTTGCTTAGAAAATGGCAAAATTGCCCAGATAAAAAATCTTAAGAACAATAAAGGTATAGGGTCAACCGAATTCTTAGTATTCAGAGGGAGGAATGGAGTTTCTGATAGCGATTTTGTTTACTATTTATGTAAAAGTGATTTTATAAGAGATACGGCAGTAAACAGCATGTCGGGTGCTTCAGGAAGGCAAAGAGCAGATCTTAAAGCAATAAAAAATATAAAACTGCTATTACCATCTTTGATAGAACAACGGCAAATTGCGGCTGTCTTATCAAGTTATGATGACTTGATCGAAGTAAACAATAAACGAATGAAACTCTTAGAAGAAACCGCAAGAGAACTTTATAAGGAGTGGTTTGTAAGGATGCGATTCCCGGGATATAAATCAACAAGGTATGAAAGTCTCTTGCCAGAGGCGTGGTGTGTTGGCTCATGTTATTCTTTCGCGGATGTAAAAGGTGGAGGTACACCCGTTACAACGAACCCTGCCTATTGGACTGGAGAAATTAGTTTTTTCACTCCGACTGATCATTGTGATAGCTTCTACATCATGGAAACAGAAAAAAAAATCACTGAGAAAGGGCTAAAAGAATCAAGCACAAAATTGTTTCCAAAGAACTCAACTTTTATTACTGCACGAGGTACGGTGGGTAACATTTGTTTAGCAGGTGAAGAAATGGCAATGAATCAGTCATGTTTTGGTATTATTTCACACCGGCCGGACGACCGTTTTTTTACATTTCTCTTTACAGATTCTATGGTAACTTATTTAAAGCAGGTTGCCAATGGTGCAACCTTTGATGCCATTACTTTAAATACATTTAAAAACTATAAGGCTACAATTCCTAATAAGGAATTAAGAAGTCATTTTCATTCCTTCGTATCTCCTATGTTCAATCAAATTGAAATTCTGATTCAACAAAACAGTGAACTACGCAAAATCCGCGACCGCCTTTTACCCCGCTTAATAAGCGGTAAATTAAAAGTTAAAATAGCTGAAGAAACACCATGCCTGTAATATTGCATAAGTTTAGAGATCATGGAGTTAATGCCAATACCGAAACCCTGATGTTGGGTACTTTTAATCCCGATATCCCTACAGGTCCGGATTTTTTTTATGGCCGGCTGCGCAACTTCTTGTGGCATTTGCTGCCGCAATGCTTTGGGTTACCTTCGCTTAAGAACGAATCACTGGCAAGCAAACAACAATTTATGGCAATTTATAAAATAGATTTTGCCGATATCATCCATAGCCTTGATGTTCCCGAAGGCACAGAAGGGAATGTAGATGACGATTTTATTGATGGGCATGTAAGCGAATGGAAAGACATCATCGGGCTAATAGACAGCCTTCCTAATCTGAAAGCTATTTATTTTACCCGGAAAACATTTAATGGCATACCCAATATGCGTACACAGGTTACTTTAATAGCAAATCACTGTTATCAGAGAAGCATTCGGTTTTGTAAACTCGAGACACCAGCCCGATTTTATAACGAGACAAAACAACAACAATGGATTGATACCATTGTTGCTCAAACCACTTGCTTACGACCATAACTAACCCAACATTAAGCAACCTAAACCAATGGCAAAAACTTACATCACCAATTTCATTTCTGAAGATCAGATAGAGAAAGCCATTATTGATGTATTTGTCAAGCAACTTGGGTATAGGCACCTAAATTGTTTCCTGGAGGATATAACGGGCCGATCAATGGAAACAGAGGTTGTTATAGAGCCTTTATTGAAGCAACGGCTCGAGAAGTTAAACCAACACGCACCTGCACATGCTATTGATTTTGCTGTTGAGCAGTTAACCAAAACACGAGCTGATCTCAGTCCCTTTCAGGCAAGTCAGGAACTTTACTATCTGATGCGGGACGGTGTTCGCTTAAATGTTAAAAATGATCAGGGCCGCGAAGAGCCCATAACTATTAAAGTGATAGACCTGGTTGATGAAACGCAGAATGATTATCTGATAGTTTCGCAGCTTTGGCTGCAAGGACAATACATAAGGCGCAGGCCAGACCTCATACTTTTCGTTAACGGCCTTCCACTCATATTCATTGAGCTAAAAAATAGCACTGTCTCGGTTCGTAACGCTTATGATGATAATTTGACCAACTACCGTAAGGATATCCCCTTGTTGTTCAACTACAATGCGCTTTGCATTTTAAGCAACGGACTGGAAACGAAGGTTGGTAGTGCGACATCAGGCTATGGGCACTTCTTTAATTGGCTACGGGTCGAGGATGAAAATGCCACGCCGGATAGAGAGAGAATCGAACGTTACGGTGTCAGCCTTGATTATGCCGTCTTAGGTTTATGCCATAAAAAGCGATTGCTGGACTACTTTGAAAACTTTTTGATTTACTATAAAGAAAGCTATAAAGTTGCCGCTAAAAACCACCAGTTTTTAGGTGTAAACAATGCTACCGATAACTTTGCTACTCGTTTAAAACACGACCAAAACAATACCGACTTAGAAAACAAGGGCAAGCTTGGTGTTTTCTGGCACACGCAAGGCAGCGGCAAAAGTTTTAGTATGATTTTCTTTACCCGCAAGATATTCAGGAAGTTTACGGGTAATTACACCTTTCTGATAATAACAGATCGTGAGGATTTGGATGGCCAGATCTACAAGAACTTTTTAGATGCGGGAGCGATAAAAAAAACGGACAAATGCCGCCCCAAAAACAGCGAGGAATTAAGAGAGTTATTGCAAACCAACCGCCGTTATATCTTCACACTTATCCAAAAATTCAGGTATGTGAAGGGTAAGGCTTATCCCATTTTAAGCACCCGTAATGATATTATAGTTATAGTTGACGAAGCCCACCGAACGCAATATAAAGACCTTGCCGAGAACATGCGTACAGGTTTGCCAAATGCTCAATACATAGCGTTTACAGGTACACCTTTGCTGGGTAGTAAAACACTTACTAACAACTGGTTTGGTGAGACAGTCTCTGAATATAACTTCAAACAAAGTGTAGATGATGGCTCAACAGTTCCGTTGTTTTACCATAAGAGAGTGCCTGAAGTACTTCTACAGAACGACGATCTGGACGAGGACTTAGCAGAAATTGTCAGCGATGAGAACTTAACAGATGCGGAACAGCAACGCCTTGAAAAAGAATTTGGGCAGGAGCTGTCTATACTTAAAAGCGACGACAGGTTAGAAACAATAGCTAAAGATATTGTATACCACTTCCCGCGTCGTGGCTATTTAGGCAAAGGGATGGTGATTACTTTGGATAAATTTACGGCAGTAAAGATGTACGACAAAGTTAAACGGTTGTGGGAGGAGGAAAAACGATCTTTACATGCTCAAATTAGATCGTCAGAAACTACGCAGAAAGAAAAGGATACTTTAAGGCAAATGCTTGACTGGATGAGAAAAGCAGACATGGCTGTTATTGTAAGTGAAGAGGCTGGCGAAGAAGAAAAGTTTGAGAAGAACGGCTTAGACATTACAACACACCGTAAGCGCATGAATGCGGTTGATGACAATGGTTTTGATTTGGAATGGAACTTCAAACAGCCCGAAAGCTCGCTGCAACTTGTATTTGTATGCAGCATGTGGCTTACCGGTTTTGACGCGCCAACTGTTTCTACCTTGTACATTGATAAGCCAATGAAAGACCATACCCTGATGCAAACAATTGCCAGGGCTAACCGCGTTACAGACTATCTGATAAACGATAAGCCTAAAAATAACGGGCTAATTGTTGACTACTATAATGTATTTAAAAACCTAAAAAAAGCGTTTGCCTCCTATGGAGGTGGCTTTAATGGCGACAAACCGGAAGAGGATGCACCGGTGCAAGAGAAAGACCAATTGTATGTATTGCTACAGGATGCTATTGATCAGTGTTCTCAGTTTTGTTTAAGTATTGGAGTAAACTTAAACGAAATTGTTAATGCTAATCAAGTATTTGGTCAGTTAGCTAAGTTTGATGAATACGCAGATATTATTGTAGCCCTTGATGATCGTAAAAAGCAATTTGTTGTTTACAATAATACCATCGAAGCTTTGTATGATGCTTGTCGTCCCGAGATATTAGGCAAGAGAAAGGACTTTCCATTGGTTGCTGTGATAACTTATCTACGTCTCGTAATAGATGGGAAAGCCGAACGCAGCAATTTAGATAATTCAAAAAGAAGGATTAGCCAGTTGCTTGACGAAAGTATAGTTGCGAATGAAGAATTCAAAAACGATAAAAATTTAGTAGCTGAGCCTAAAGCTTCCTACGGCTTAAAAACCGGGAAACAGATCGATCTAAGTAAGCTGGACATTGCAAAACTTAAAGAACAGTATAACGATGCCGTGTATAAACATATAGAAATTGCTGATCTTCGTGAGTTTATCTCTAAAAAACTGGAAGTAATGATGTCAATGAATATAACACGAATAGGATTTGCGCAAAAACTCCAGCAAATTATTGATAGATACAATTCAGGAGGTGCTTTAACAGAAGACTACTTTAACGATTTGATGGACTTTGTTGGACAGCTTAAAGCAGAAGAATTAAGGGCGGCTAAAGAAGGTTTATCAGAAAGTGAGCTTGAAATTTTCGATCTCTTAAAAAAAGATAATTTAACCAAGGATGAAGAGCAAAAGGTTAAACTTGCAGCTAAGAACCTTTTAACAAGGCTATATGATGAAAAGCCAACAGTACTCTTGCATGATTGGCACAAAGATTACCAAACACAACTCCAGGTAAAGTCTGTAATACAAGATATATTGGATAAAAACCTACCTGATAGTTATGATAAGATGGTTTATGATATCAAATGTAAAAACGTTTTTGATCATCTGTTTGTGCAGGCTGCAAATAGCGGAAGAGCCGTTGCATAACGTTAATTAGATTTTTATATCGGTAAATAAACCACGCCATCGCTTCAACCATCAAACTTTCTAATCAGATGATCGAAGCAATAGCATGATGGGTATTCCCATCCCCCCTCACTGCGCCCTCTTCCTCTCTTCCTCACTCGAAGTAACCCTGCTTCGCGATGCTGCTATGTTTTTCCCCAACCTGTAAGTAAAGCTTAAAGCCACCGTACGGCTTTCTACATGGTGGAAGAAACTGCTTCGCTGATCCTGGAAGTTGATGCTGGCTCTGTTTACGTTGGTGTTGAATATGTCGTTTACCGCAAGGCGAATGGTGGCGGCATTGTTTAGTATATTGGTTTTTATACCTGCGTCTACCTGTGCGTTATGCCCGTTGCGGTAAATGCCTTGTATGCCGGGGGCGTAGTATGCACCGTTTATTTCGGCTTTTAGGCTGCGTTTCGAATTGATGGTGAATGCCTGGTTAAGGTTGCCCGCGAATGAATACATGTGGTAATCAAAGCGCCCGTTGAGGTAGGCGGATGCTTCGCGCTGCCTGTACACATCGGCTGTTGTATTAATATCCCACCACGCTGTTGGGTGTAAAGCTGCAGTAAGCCTTACGCCTGCAATGGCGCTTAAACCAAGGTTGGCGTGTGTGCCGTAGTATATTTTGTTTTGGTTATCCTGTATATTAATGTTGGTAAACACATCGCTTGTGGAGGTATAATAAGCTGTGGCGCTGTATTGCTGTTTGTAGGTGTAGCTCAGTTCCACATTGTGCACAAAAGCAGGCTGCAGCGAGGGATTGCCCACGTAGATGTTGTAGGGCGATAAAAAGCGCTTGGCCGGGTTGAGGCGGTTATATTCCGGGCGTTCTATGCGGTAGGCGTAATTAAGTTGTAGCTCATTGTCGTCATTCAACTTATATTGCGCGTATACGGTGGGGAATAGCTTCAGGTAGTTGCGCTGGTTCAGTGAGTCGAGTGTTTCAGAATAACCTTTTGCGCGTGTATACTCGGCACGCAGCCCGCCCTGTAGCGTCCACTTGCCTAATGTTCCAGATAGGCTGGTGTAGGCGGCGGCAGTGTTTTCCCGGTAAGTAAATATGTTGCTGTTGGCGGGTATAAGCGTAAGCACGTCCCCGGCGCGGTCGTAATAGCTGAAGTTATTGCGGCTTTTGGTGCTGCTGTATTTAATTCCAGAGGTAACATCCCAACTTTTGCCGGCTTTGAAATTATAGTCGGCCTTGCCCGAGTAGATGTCTATCTGCTGTGTGCTGGGTGTGTAGATGTGGAACGTATTGGGCGATTGGCTGCCATCAGCATAAAACGACTGGTTATCGGTATATGCGTTAGAGCTTGTGCGGTACGGCGAATAGTCCATGTCGATATTCAGCCCGCGTCGGCCGCTGTCTAATTTCAGGTTGTAATTGAGGTTGTAGGTATACTGGCTACCGCTGCCGGGCGAAAATAGATCGGTCTTTAGGGTCGAATCCAATACGTTTTGGTTATTGGTGATACGGGTTGAGGCGTTGCCTTGGGTAGTTCCGCGGCGCTCGTTGCCGGTTACCAGTACGCCCAGTACCTGGTTGTTCGCCAGTTGGTAGTCGGCACCCAGCCTGTAGTTATGGGTATTGGACTTATAGGTGTTGCGGCTCGGGTTACTCCAAAGCGAGTTGCCGAAATCGATATCGGTATTATGATCCTGGTAGGTATGCCTGTGGTTATAGCTATAGGCGCCGTATACGTTCCATTTATTATTACGGTAATTAAAGGTTGCCCCACCGTTGTAACCGGTGTAAATGCCTTGCAATACTCCGCTGTTCAATGTTAAATTGAAGCCTTCCTTTTTACCTTTTTTGGTGACGATATTGATCACAGAAGCTCCCTCCGCCTCGAAACGTGCGGGCGGGTTAGAGAAAACCTCTATCTGCGATACCTGGTCTGATGGCAAGCCCTGCAAATAGGCGGATAAGTCCTCGCCCGAAAGCTGCAGCGGTTTACCGTCCATGTATATTTTAACGCCTTTGCGGTTGGCGGTAACTTCGTTGCTCGAGTTTACCTGCACGCCGGGGGCTTTGGTCAAGGCTTCCCAGGCGCTTCCGCCCGAGGCAAGTATGCTGTTTTCTACATTAAAGCTTACGCGGTCTATTTTCCGCTCTATTAAGGGGCGGCGGTACGATATGGTTACCTCGCTTAGCTGTTTGCTGTTAGGCTGCATTACTATCGTAATGCTGTCTTTAGGAAGCGCTACTTCTATCTGGGCTGGTTGGTAACCCACCAAGGTGGCTTTTACAATATAAGTACCGCTACCGTTATAACTAAGCGTAAAATTACCAAGGTCGGCAAATGCCGATGAAACTTGCTTTTGTTCTTTAATAAGGGTAATGGTGGCCGCATCCAGCGGGTGGCCTGCCGCATCGGTTACTTTCCCGGTAACTTTTAATTGGGCACAAACAAGCCCGGGCAGAAATATGAGGATAAAAAGAATGATATTTTTCATGCAGCAAACCTACCGCAAGCCCCGGTTAAGGCTCGTTAAGCAATGTTAAACAAGGTTAAATCGTGTATGGGCAGCTTTATAGCTGCTTATTTATTGCCATTTTCGTGTTATGAAATGGTTCTCTAAACGGTATGCATACCCATTGGTGGCGCTGGCCATACTTACCAGTGTGGGGCTACAGGCCGCGTGGCTCATCCAATTGTTCGATGCGCAGCGTAACCAGGTAAAACGCGACCTGGAACAAGCCGTAAACAATGCCGCCCGTATGAACGATTACCTGAGTGTGGTACAGGGGCACGAGAAGAGCGAGAACTTCCGTAATTTTTTCCTTTCGCCCGAGTGGCTTCAGTTTAAACAGGCCTTCACCAATATGCGCAAAAGGCATGTGGGCGGGCGCTTTAGTTCGGATATAAAGAACGACAGCACCTTAATTGATATCGGTTTAAGGATACCAAATAACCACCCTAAGGCGTCGCGGGGTAGGGTGGTGCGCTCGTTCGATAAAGGGGAGACCATTGAATCGGTTATGGCTGCCGACCATAAGGACCTCCTGCGGATGGATAGCCTTGTTAAAGTAGAATTTGCAAAGAATGACCTGAATGTTGAGGGTTACCATCTGCTATACAATTATGAAAGCGGTAAGCCCGAAGCGCCCGGGGTTTGGAAAAAGTCGCTGGATGCAGATTATCATAGCCAGTTGTACGCCTATAATATCAACTTCTTTTTTCATAGCTATCAGTTCATCGTACCGTCTATTAACAACTTGGTGATCTACCGCATGCGGTATTACCTCATTTCTTCGGTATTGATGCTATTGCTTACAGGGCTCGCTTTTATTGTACTTTTCAGGCTGATGCGCAGCCAGCGGCTATATTCGCAAGCGCGGATAGCATTCACCGGTAACATGACGCATGAACTAAAAACACCTGTATCAGTTATTGAAGCCGCTCTTGATGCCGTAGGGCGTTATAAACTGGTTAACGACCCTGCCAAGCTGGAGAACTACCTCGATATCAGCAGGGCAGAGCTGAAGCGTTTGAATATCATGATTAACAAAGTGCTGAGCCTCGACCAGCTGGATAACGGCTATGTTAAATTACGCACCGAACTTTACGATGTGCAGCAAGGCTTAGCCAACGTGGTTGCCTCCATGCGTTTGCGTAACCAGGGGGGAGGTGCCGAGATCATTTATCAACCC
The DNA here is from genome assembly GCF_002013915.1 of Mucilaginibacter pedocola. Lineage (GTDB taxonomy): Bacteria > Bacteroidota > Bacteroidia > Sphingobacteriales > Sphingobacteriaceae > Mucilaginibacter > Mucilaginibacter pedocola. The sequence continues at coordinate 299,604 of NZ_MBTF01000012.1, read as the reverse complement.
AATGAAGAGCCTTGTTTTGTAGATGGCGACCCGGTGCACCTCACCAACGTATTTTATAACCTTATTGATAATGCGTTGAAATATAGCGGAAGCAATGCCCTGGTAACTATCGCCTGCAGGCAGGAGAAGGAGATGATCAACATATCCATTGAAGACAATGGTCCGGGTATAGCAGGTGTTTACCGCGAGAAAATATTCGAACGCTTTTTCCGTATACCCGGTGCGCCCGATGTACACAATGTTAAAGGCTCGGGTCTTGGGCTGCATTATGTTAAACAAATAGTTGTGCTGCATGGTGGCAAAGTTTCGGTACAAAGCGAACAAGGCCATGGCAGTAAGTTTATGATTGAATTACCCGCTTACAATGAAATATAAAGTACTTTACGCGGAAGACGAACCCACGCTTGCCCAAATCATAAGCGATGGCTTGCGCAGCAGTGGCTACGAGGTTGACTTAGCAGCCGACGGCAAGCAAGCACTGGAACTATATTTGGCGGCACCGCCCGATATTTGCGTACTTGATATTATGATGCCGCTGAAGGATGGCTATTCGCTGGCAGAAGATATCCGCAAACAGGATAGCGGCATCCCTATCATTTTTTTAAGCGCAAAATCGCTGCCCGAAGATGTGATCAAAGGGTTTAAAAGCGGCGGTAACGATTACCTGCGCAAACCTTTTAATATGGGCGAACTGCTGGTGCGGATGGAAGCATTGCTTACCCGTTTTGGCAATGCCTCAACTAAAGATGAGCCGGTTTCGGGGCGGCTTGCATTTGGTAACTGCGAACTTGATGCAGTGAGCCAGCAACTGATCACGCCGGTGGCCACTTATTCCTTATCGTTCAAAGAAACTGCATTATTGAAATTATTGCTCCAACATCGAAATAACTTACTCCCGCGGTCGGTGCCTTTGCAGGAGATATGGGGCGATGACAGTTTTTATAATGCCCGCAGTATGGATGTTTTTATGTCGCACATCCGCAAGATGCTAAAAGATGACTCGGCTATTCAATTAATGAGCATTAGGGGCGCGGGTTATAAACTCATCTTCTGAGTTATCGGGGTGATAAAACCTGTTCGCCTTTATTCATTTCTGTATAACGGGCAACTCTTGTATCTTCATCAAAAAAATTAAAATGAGTAACGCGCCCAGATCCTTCCAAACCCTTCGCGACCAGTACCGCCACATGGGTTTGCGTACCGATCTGATGGAGGCGGAGCCGGAGTTCACCATTTTTAATTTACGGGATACGCTGCATGAGCATTTGCCTTTTCATTCGCCCGTGCACAGGCTCAATTTCTTTGTTTTTAGTTTTACCAAAGCAGGAAAGGGGCAATATACTATCGACGGGCAAACCCACCCCATCGAGCCGGGCATGGTGTATTTTACCAACCCGGGGCACCTGCGTTCGTACATTTGGGAAGATATTGAGGAGGCTTACCTGATAACCCTTAGTGAGGCTTTTTTAAAAGAGAACGTACATGCCGATATTTTTGATGAGTTCCCCTTTTTGCTGGCCGAGACCTTCCCCGGCAGGCGACTAAGTGCGGAGGTATACAGCGAATTTGAGAGGATATACAAGCAGATACACCACGAGTATTTGCATCATTCGCCTTTCAGGAAGCGAATCATCGGGAACCTGTTCGTTGTGTTGTTGCTGAAGATAAAGGAACATTTCTGGCTCGATTATAACCCCATTTACGAGGGCAACCGCAGTTCGCTCATTGTAAAGAATTTTAAACTGCTGCTGGAGAAACACTACCGCGAACTCGGCGAGGGCAAGGTATCGCAGCCTTACCGCGTGCAGGATTATGCCGATGCGCAAAGCCTGCATCCCAATTACCTCAGCACGGTCATTAAAACAAAAACCGGTAAATCCATCGGCACCTGGATAGCCGAGAAAACCATAGGAGAGGCGCGGTCGCTATTGCAGCATACCGATGTTTCGGTGAAGGAAATAGCTTACCGGTTGGGCTTTACCGAGTCGGCACATTTTAGTAATTACTTTAAAAAGCATACAAAATTGTCGCCCGCTGCTTATCGAAACGAAAGAAACAGAACCCAATCTTAGAAATTTGCATCACCTGCTTAATTCTGCGCAATTTTACCCTTAGCGCAAACATGACCTTTGTTCTGTCGATCAACGACAACTAAAAAACAAAGAAGTCATGAAAACATTAAATGAAAAAGTTATCCTGGTTACCGGCGCCTCAAGGGGCATCGGTGCCGAAATTGCTCGCCAATTTGCACAAGCAGGCGCAAAAGTTATTGTAAACTATTCGGGCAGTAAAGATGCTGCCGACGAAACCGTAAATGCCATACAAGCCGCCGGCGGCCAAGCCATTGCCGTGAAAGCCGATGTGAGCAAGGCCGATGAAGTTGCCCAACTATTTGATGCCGCCATTGCCCGATACGGAAAAATAGATGTACTGGTAAACAACGCAGGCATCATGATAACCAAATTACTGAAAGACACTACCGACGAAGACTTTACCCGCCAGTTCGATATCAACGTGCGCGGCACCTTCAACACCCTGCGCGAGGCCGCAACCAAACTGGCCGACGGTGGCAGTATCGTTAACTTCTCATCAACCACCACCCGTTTGCTGATGCCAACCTACAGTACCTATGTTGCCACCAAAGGCGCGGTAGAGCAGCTTACCCGCGTATTTGCCAAAGAAGTTGGCGCTCGCGGCATTAACGTAAACGCCGTACTGCCCGGCCCAACCAATACCGAATTGTTCACCAAAGGCAAACCACAACAAGTGATAGACCATCTGGCATCGCTCAACGCCTTCAACCGCTTGGGCGAACCCGAAGATATTGCCAAAGTAGTAACCTACTTAGCATCCGACGATGCCAAATGGATAAGCGGCCAAACCATCGGCCTAAACGGCGCCATGGCATAATTAAGAAAAATAGAATTTAAGTAAATAATCAATAGGATCGGTGAAATCGAAAGAATCGGTGCCATCGGTTAAAAAAATCAACCCCATCGGTGAAATCAAAAAAATCGGAGTAATCGGTGAAAAAACTAAAACAATGAACTCATTAAAAAATAAAGTAGCCGTAATAACCGGCTCAGCACGCGGTTTAGGTAAAGCAATTTCAGAACGTTATGCAGCATTAGGCGCAGATATAGTGATCAACTACTCGCGCGATAAAGCCTCTGCCGAAGAAGTAGAAAGCAACATCAAAGCCATGGGTGCCCGCGTAATATCGGTACAGGCAGATGTGAGCAAAGTTGCCGAGATAGAAAAACTGTTCACCGAAGCAAAAAAGGTCTTTGGTAAAATTGATATTGTAGTAGCCAATGCCGGCATCGAAATGGTAGAAACCCCGGTAACCGACTTTACTGAGGAGCAATTCGACAGGGTATTCTCTATCAATGCCAAAGGCTCGTACTTTACTATGCAACAGGCTGCCAAAAATGTAGAAGATGGCGGACGTATTATTTACATCGCATCGTCAACCACCTCATACCCCGTACCCGGTATGGCCGTATATGGTGGCAGTAAAACTACGCCCCGCTACATGGTTGATGTGCTGAGCAAAGAGATAGGGCACCGCGGCGTAACCGTAAACTCTATCATTCCTTTCGCGGTAGACCACTCGGGTATATTTGTGGACCCCGAAGCTTACCCACGTCTGCGCAAACAACTGCTGGATAGCTGCCCAATGGGCCGCTTGGCCGAAGTGGAAGATGTGGCTAACGTAGCCGAGTTCTTCGCCAGCGATCTGTCGTCCTTTGTGAATGGCCAGCACCTGTTGGTGAACGGTGGTGCTACTAACTAAATAAACCTTTGTAATAAAATCCCTCGACCTGCTAAGGTGGGCCGGGGGCTTTTGTTTTTAACAGCATTAGCAAATTATAATCGCAACTCTTTAACCGTTTTGCGAACCTCCGTGTAACTTCTGAGTCCTCCGCGGTTAAATAGCCTCCAACACTCATCTATCGTTAACATTTCTTTTATTAATATGTACAATTAACACATTGCCCCATACCCGCTATCCCTAATTTTAAAAACTCAATTATCAGATCATTTTATGTTTAGATCACGTTCTGTTTTTAAAAGCATTTTAGCGGGATTGGCTTGTGTTATGCTGTCGGCCCAAGCTAAGGCTACCGTTATTTCGTACACCAAAACCGCCAAAGGCGTAACTTTTAAATTAGATAAAGGCCTTATGCAGCTCAACATCTGCAAGGCCGACCTGGTGGAAGTAAAGTACACCATCTTCAATAGTTTCCCCACTACCGAGTCGTTGGTTGTGAACAATAAATGGGCTCAGCCAACCACTTTTACCGTTGCCGATGGTAAAGCTGAGCTTACCATTACCACCACACGCTTAAAAATAAAAGTGAACAAGGCCACCAACGCCATCACTTATTGCGATCTGTCAGGTAAAGTAATAACTGCCGAAACCGCAGCTAATAAAAGCATGGCACCGGCAACTATTGCGGGCATCAGCACTTATAATGTTACATCTGCTTTTAATTCTCCGGCTAACGAGGCGCTGTACGGCATGGGTTGCCACCCTTTGGATTCGCTGAGCATTAACTACAAGGGACGTAACCAGGATATGGCCATTAAATACCTAACCGGCGCTATACCGGTAATGCTTTCTACACAAGGTTTTGGGCTGATGTGGGATAACTATTCGGCATCTAATTTCTACGGTGCCGAAGAAGGCAATACGCAATTTAAATACACATCCGAAAGTGGTAAACAGGTAGATTACTATTTTTTCTACGGCCCGGATTTCGACCATATTATCGACTTATATCGCACCGCTACCGGCCGCGCACCTATGTTTGGTAAATGGGCTTATGGTTTGTTTCAATCGCAGGACAGGTATTTGAGCGAGGATGAAATATTAACGGTGAAGGACAATTACCGCAATAACAACATCCCCGTGGATGTAATTGTGCAGGACTGGTACTACTGGGACCCACTGCCCATTGGCTCGCACATTATGAAGCCCGAGCGTTACCCGCATCCCAAAAAACTGGTTGATGCTTTGCATCAGGCCAACCTGCATGCCATGATATCTATTTGGCCGGTATTTGGCAAAGGCACGCCTAATTACGATGCATTGGAGAAAATGGGCGGCCTCACCAGCATTACCTGGGATAACGTGGTTACTCATACTTTTGATACTTATTATGATGCCCACAACCCCAAAGCCCGCGAATTATATTGGGCGCAGGCCCGCGATAGCCTGGTGAAACGCTACGGCTGGGATGCCTGGTGGATAGATCAGTGCGAACCCGATAACGGCGCCCTTTTAGACGAGCGACGCAAAGCCAATTTTTACACAGGCAAGGGGATCGATTACTTTAACACTTATTCGCTGCAGCATACCAAGGGCGTTTACGAAGGTTGGCGCAGGGATATCCCGGGCAAGCGTGCTTTCTTTTTGGTGAGGCAATCGTTCGCGGGTGAGCAGCGCAATGCTTCTACACTGTGGTCTTCGGATATTGAGTGTACGTTCGCCAACTTTAAAAACCAGGTGCCGCAGGGTATAAATGCCTGTGCATCGGGCATACCGTACTGGACATCGGACATTGGTGGCTACCACTGGCACTGGACGGCGCCCGATTGGTCGAAACCCGAGTTTAAAGAGCTGTTTACCCGCTGGTTCCAGTTCGGTGCGTTTAGCCCTATATTCAGGATACACGGTAAAGGGGAGCGAGCCATTTTCTCTAAAAACTGGGATGAAGACACGCGTTCGATACTGCTGAACTTTGATAAACTACGCTACCGTTTGCTGCCCTACATCTACTCGCTGGCAGGCCGTGTAAATACCGAGAACTATACCATGATGCGCGCCCTCACCTTCGATTTTCAGAAGGATGCTAATGTGTACAGCATCCCGGATCAGTATATGTTTGGCCCGGCATTTTTAGTGAACCCGGTTACAGCGCAATTATACACCGGTGCCGATGCCGCAAGCAAAGCCAAAACCCGCGAGGTATACCTGCCCGCAGGCACCCAATGGTATAACTTCTGGACGGGTGAAGTAAAACAAGGCGGTCAAAAAATGACGGTTGATGTGCCGATGAATATGCTGCCGCTTTACGTGCGTGCAGGTTCTATTATCCCTATGGGCCCGGTGATGCAATACGCCACCGAAAAGCCTGCCGATAAAATAGAACTGCGCATTTACCGCGGAGCCAACGGCACCTTTAAATACTACGAAGACGAAAATGAGAACTACAATTACGAAAAAGGCGCTAAAGCAACCTTCACCTTAAACTGGAACGATAAGGCAAGCACGCTAAGCATATCGGCCACCAAAGGCAACTTTAAAGGCATGCTGAAAAAACATACGTTCAATATAGTTTTAGTAAATGGCGCACACGGCTCTAACACCGGCGAAGCGGATAAGATAGATAAGAGCGTAGTTTACACCGGCAACGCAATAAGTGTTAAGCTAAATTAATACACCGATCTTGAGTGGACACGAATTTCTCAAATGTTTCAAATTTCACAAATGAGGCTTAAATGTTCGATAGGACGGAAGCAAAAATTCGTGTAATTCGCTTAATTAGTGTTATTCGTGTTCACTCAAATCGTGTTTATACTGTTCGATATCGTACACCCCCATGTATTAAATCCGAACGCATTAGGAGTTTTTGTTTTCTTTTAATATACTGTAATTCAATTAGTTATTTTATTGGTATTCTTTTAGCATTATTGGTTCAACCAAAACTGATAGTCCAATGCTTAAAAATTACCTGCTTATCGCGTTCCGCAACTTGTCTAAGAACAAGGCGTTTTCGTTCATCAATATTTTCGGGCTGGCCATTGGTATGGCGGCCTGTTTGCTTATTCTGCAATACGTAAGTTTCGAACTCAGCTTCGATAACTTCCATGAAAAAGGCTACCGCGTTTTCCGCATCAATCAGGATAGGTACGATAGGGGCAAACTCAGCACCCAATGGGCAGGAGGGGCCTTTGCTGCGGCAAGCAGTTTTAAGGCCGAAGTACCCGAGGTAGAAGACTTTGTAAAGATAGTACCGGCGGGGAATGCCCTGGCTACTTATAAGGATGATAAGATGGTGATTCAACACGATTACTATTGCGGTGCCTCCTTCTTCAATATATTTTCGTTCCCCTTGCTAAGCGGCGACGCCAAAACTGCCCTAACTGAACCCAATACGGTAGTAATAACCGAAGAGGTTGCCAAAAAGCTTTTCCATAACACCGACGTTGTCGGGCAAACGCTTACGCTGAATACCACCAAATTGCTGAAGATAACAGGCGTGCTGAAAAGCCTCCCCGCCAATACGCATTTGAGGTTCGATATCCTGCAATCGTACGCTACTTTAATGAAAGAGAACCCGCCAAGGGATGGCTACAATATGGATAACGCCTGGTATTCCGACGGCTGTACCGGCTACGTATTGCTTAAAGCCGGCGCCGACCCACGCGTTGCCGAAGCTAAATTTCTGCCCATCGTTAAAAAAGCTTACCAGCCATTGGCCAGCCAGGGCGCAACTGCAGTTTATACCCTACAGAGTATGCCGAGCATCCATTTATACTCTAACCGCATGTTCGAGATACAGCCAAATGGCGATGGCAAGTCGGTTTACCTGTTGTTGGGTATAGCCATATTTGTAATTATCATCGCCTGGATAAACTATATCAACCTGGCTACTGCCCGTGGTGTGGGCCGAGCCAAAGAGGTGGGCGTGCGTAAAACATTGGGGTCGGCAAAAGGACAACTTATCAGCCAATTCATGCTGGAGGCTATGTTCCTGAACGGGTTGGCGCTGGTATTGGCTATGGCGTTCATCGCTATTTGTTTGCCTATACTGGCCAATATAGCAGGCGTGCAGATAGGTTTTGCGCTGTTTTTAAAGCCGGTGTTCTGGCTTACCGTTTTCGGGATATTTTTGGTAGGCACTTTCTTCTCGGGTTTCTACCCGGCCATTGTGCTGTCGGCATTTAAGCCAGTGGAGGTAATGAAAGGTAAATTAACCGCATCGCCAAAGGGCATTGTATTGCGCAAGGGGATGGTGGTATTCCAGTTCGCGGCTTCTATTTTCCTGCTGATAGGCGCGCTAACCGTTTACCGCCAAATACAGTTCATGCAAAGCCAAAGCCTGGGTGTTAATATCGACCAAACCCTCGTTATAAAAGCGCCGCTGGTAAAGGTAGATTCGTTTTACCGCAGCATGAGCACCTTTAAACAGGAAAGCCTGAAAATACCAGCCATTAAAAGTATAACAGTATCAACAGCGGTACCCGGCGAAGCGGTAGGGTGGAATGCAGGAGGTATAAAACTAACAGGTGCCTCCGATGCAACTGCCGACCAGTACCGCATTATAGGCGGCGATTATGATTTTTTGGGAGCTTATGGCCTTAAGGTTTTGGCCGGGCGCGTATTTTCAAAAGATTTTACTACCGACCCTAAGACGGTAGTGTTCAACAAAACGGCGGTAATTAAGCTGGGGTTTAATAACCCGCAGCAAGCTCTTGGTAAAAGGATAGACTTTTGGGGCGATGTATATGAAATTATAGGCGTGGTAGATGATTTTCATCAGCAATCTTTAAGGGATAAGTATGACGCGATAATCTTCCGTTGCATACCCGATGTGAGGGGAGATGTGTCGGTAAAAATTAGCACGAGCAATGTTGCCCAAACCGTTGCGGTCTTAAAAACCAATTGGGATTCGTTCTTTCCCGGCGACCAGTTCGATTACTTTTTTTTGGACGAACACTTTAACGACCAATATAAAGCCGACCAACGCTTTGGGCAGGTGTTCGGCATATTTACGGGCATAGCCATTTTTGTAGCTTGTTTAGGGCTGTTCGGCCTGGTATCATTTACTATTGTGCAGCGTACTAAGGAGATAGGCATCCGCAAGGTACTCGGCGCTACAGTGAACAGCATACTGCAATTGCTTTATAAAGATTTTGCCATGCTGGTGTTGATATCCTTCCTTATTTCGGCACCTATTGGCTGGTATGCCATCAGTAAATGGCTGGACGGGTATGCCTTCCGCATCAGTATAAACCCGGTGTTATTTATTGTGCCCTTCCTGTCGGTATTGGTTATTGCCTTTGCAACAGTGTCGTGGCTCAGCGTGAGGGCAGCGCTAACAAACCCGGTTAAAAGCTTAAAAACAGAATAGTTAATTTGTTATAGAGAGCACAAGCCCCGCCCTAAAAAGCGGGGTTTTGTGTTTATAATAAATAGCTTTTATACCCTAATGAGGTAATTTTTGGCATGGTTATTATTCTATAGTTAATATTATAAACCATAAAATAATAACTATCATGAAAAAGATATTAATGACATTGGCTGTAGTTGGCGCGTTCGCCATTGGTACAGCGCAGGCACAAGTTAAAAAAGATACTACCATTAAACCAAGGCAGAAAGTAACCCCCGTTACTCCAACTACGCCTACAACACCGGTAACGCCGACGCCAACCACGCCGACTACCCCAACAACACCAACTATGCCAACGGTGCCAACAACACCTACTACGCCAACAATACCAAATACACCAACTAACCCTACAAACCCAAGTTACCCAACAACACCAACAAACCCAACGGTGCCTACTACGCCTACAATGCCAACAACACCGTCGCCTACTACACCAACACCAACCACACCGACTACGCCAACAACGCCATCGCCGGTGCCAAGTACACCAACAACCAGCCCAACCACGCCTGTTAAAGCAGGTAAATAATTCTATATCGTTAATTAAACAGAAACGGTCCGTTGCATCGCTGTAACGGACCGTTTTATTTATAGCCCTTTTTCGCTTATTTTTCTTCTACAAAATTGGCGAGGCTGATTCCCAAAATATGTGTCCAGCCTTGGGTGAAGCTTTCCACGGCAAAGTCCGGTCCGTTTTGTGGCATGGTCTCCAGTCCGGTGTGCGTGATGCGCACAAGGGTTTTATCACCATCAGGAAACAATTCAAAACTCACTTCCGAATTGCCGGGGAAATCCTGGTAACGCCAGGTATAGCTTAATTTCTTTTCGGGTTCTACCGCGGTAATGCGGCAAAGGTGTATGTATTTTTCGCCTTTGCTGCCTTGCCCGGCAAAACTGAACTCGAATCCAACGCGCGGCTCGAAGCTTTCGAGCTGAAAATACCATTGCTTCATTTTGTCGTTATCCGTTAAGGCTTCCCAAATTTTGCTTGCAGGCGCATTAAGGGTGCGCTCTACTATTAGCGGTTGTGTTTCCATAGTTTATTATTGGTCTTTTAGTTTATCGTTCTCTAAAAAATTCTCCAGAGCATCCAATTTATCGTTCCAGAATTTGCGGTATTGCGCTGCCCAGTCTTCTATCTGTTTCAGCTTTTTAAAGTTCGCCTGGCAAAAGCGTTCTCGCCCTTGTTGTTTTATGGTGATGAGTCCGCACTCGGTTAGTATACGGATGTGTTTGGATATAGCAGGCCGGCTTATCTCAAAATTATCAGCAACGGCATTCAGGTTCATCTGCTTCGCGGCAAGTAAACTGATGATCTCGCGCCGGGTGGGGTCGGCAATAGCTTGGAATACGTCTCTTCGCATACAAGATTATGAAACCTTTTGGTTACGAATATAAACAAGAAACCTTTTGGTTACACGATCGGGGTGGTTTTTTTAACAGGATTTCAGGATGGAGGGATTTAACAGGATTTTTTATTGGGGATTTCCGCGATAAAGGATTCTCAGACACTACAGCGGAGACAGGATTTTAAGGAGGATAAGATGAGAAGGATTTTTTGACACGATTCTGCGATCAAACAATTTACATGATAAAAAGAGCGACAAGATTTTGAGGAGAGTTCAGGATCGACGGGATTTTTTGTTAACACGGATAACGAACGAATCCTTTAATTTTAAGTATGCGAGGAGCCGTTGTTTAATTAACTTTCAAATCGGTGAAATCATTCTTCATCGGTGGAATCCCTAAAAAATAATCCTGCCCATCCTCAAAATCCTGTCATCCTGTTAAAAAGAATCGTGCGAATCAAAAAACACTTTTATTCTACTCCCATCGTGTTAAATATCTCCTTCATCGAAAACCTCGCCCCGCAAACATGTTCATCCGCAGCGCCGTAGTACATGGTTATCGTGTCGCCGTCGTCTTCTACTATGTGGCCGTTAGTAAATACCACATGGCCGAAGAAGCCCGTGAGTTCGTAATGCTCGCTAGGTACCATAATGGGTTCTTCGGTGCGGGCGAGTACCTTGTAGGGGTTTTCTAGATCCAAAAGGAACGCGCCTAAACAGTATTGGTGCTCATAGTTAGCGCCGTGATAAATTTCGAGCCAGCCTTTGTCGGTTTTTATGGGCGAGCAGCCGGCACCAACGCGGGCACGGTCCCACATATTGGTGCGGGTTTTTACAATGCATTGGTGGTTGCCCCAATGCTCGCCATCCGGCGATTGCGCCAGCCAGATGTAGTTGCCGCCAATATCCACACTGCTGGGGCGGTGCAGGGCATAGAACATGCCGTTTATCTTTTCCTCAAAAATGGCGCAGTCCTTATTATGCGGCGGCAGTATCATGCCGTGGTCTTCAAAGGTTTTCCAGTCGGTAGTGGTGCGCATGCCAACGCCTACGCCGCTATCGCTAACGGCGGTGAAGGTGAGGTAGAATTTTTCATCGAGTTTGGTCACCCGGCAATCCTCTATGCCAAAGGTTTGCAATGGTCCCTTACCGAATAGGTATTTATAGCCTTCGGGTTCGTAAAATTTCACCCCATCATCGCTGCAAAGCAGGCGGAGGTGCGATAGGGTGGTGAGATAATCTACACCTTTATAGCGTACCACGCGGGCATCTGTGGCTATCAGGTCGGCATCATCTAAGGCAATTTCCATTATTTGTGTTTCGCCGGTGGCGGTGAGGATGGGGAAAGACACCACCACTTCGGTTTGCTCGGGGCGTTCGGCAACGCGTACCAGCAGCCAGGTTTTGCCCTCGTACCTGAACACGCCCGGGTTTAGCAGGCAGGCAATATGCAGCCCATCAAGGCTGGCCTTTAAATGGGAGGGAGATAATAATGGATTTTGCGGGAAGCGTTTTGCAATATCTGCCATAACGATATACGGTTGATGTATAAGTTTAACAGGAGGGAGGGGTATGGGTTTTGGGGAATGTGAAATAGAGGATTTGCAATCTCGCTATTTTACTCACCCCGGGTACGCTATCGCTGCCCGACCCTCTCTTCCTGCGGAAAAGAGGGTGAGCTACATATTTCTAAACCCTCTTTGCGAAGCAGAGGGTCGACGCTCGCGCATGCGAGCCGTCGGGGTGAGTTGACTCGACACAATGTAATAATAGTCTACCAAGTTGACTTATTTTTTTTCATGACAATTAAATTATACGGACATCAATTTTACGCTGTACATTTGCTTAACACTGTTAAATGAATTTACAGTAGTTATTAAAACAATGGCAAGTAAAGACAGAATACTAAGATTAAAGGAAGAGACCAGGGTAAATATCCTGGATGCCGCCCTTGATATAGTAAAGGAAGAGGGATGGCAAGCCTTGAGCATGCGCAAAATTGCCGATAAAATTGAGTACACCGCACCTATTATATACGAGTACTTCGCTAACAAAGAAGCGATATTATTAGAACTAACCCGCCAGGGCTACCTTAAACTGGGTAAAGAACTGCAGGCCGCCAAGGATGCACACGATACCCCGGCTGCCCAATTGGAAGCCATGTGGCTTACCTATTGGAACTTCGCCTTCGCTAACCGCGAGCTTTACCAGGGGATGTTCGGCATAACAACCAGCTGCGCCTGTAAGATGGTGAATGAGTTGCCCGAAGCAGAGTTGCCATGGGACATCATCACCGAACCTATAGGCAAGCTGATGCAGATTGAAGATATGGACTCTGAAATTATCTGTACCAAGTATTACACCTTTTGGTCGATAGTGCACGGATTGGTTTCTATCAACTTGTTAGACAGGGGCGACAGCGACGCAATAAACAGGCAGGTACTGCGCGATGCTATCACAGGCATTATACTGAGTATAACTCCCGTAACAGTTTAAACTCAAAATTAGGTGATGTTTAGGCATTAAACATCACTTAATTTAAAAAGGCTCTACATCATTTATTAACACTTAAAACTTGCACGCTATGAAAACACAACATACTATCTACACCAATTCACTTAACAGTGTTAAGAAATTTAATAATGTTATAACATGTAATTTGTTACAATTCCGTTAGCTAAGCATCGGAAACGTTAACAAACTCGCAAACATCAACCCTACATCAAAATATACCATGAATACCATCAACGCAAACGAAACAATATACCTCAATAGCCTCAGGGCAAAACTTAGTCCCACAAACTCCAATTCAAAAACAGTTATCATCATGAAAAGTGTATTATTAGCCATCATAGCCATAGCGCTCTTTAGCTGCTCGCCGAGCCAGCCAGCTGCGCAAGCCCCCGCGCCACCGGCGCTGCCTGTATCAACCGTAGTATCGGGCAACCAAACCACTTACCAGGAATACCCTGCCTCTATAGAAGGTACCGTAAACGTAGAGATACGCCCACAGGTAAGCGGCGCTCTTGACAAAGTATTTGTTGACGAAGGTGCATTTGTATCTGCAGGCCAACCTATATTTAAAATAAACGAACAACCTTACCGCGCTGCTTTAAACAACGCATTGGCCAGCCAGCACGCTGCCGAAGCTGCCGCAGGTAATGCACAGTTAGAAGTTGACAAATTAACCCCGCTGGTTGCTAACAAAGTAGTATCAGATTATCAGCTGAAAACTGCTAAAGCTGCCCTGCAGGTTGCCAAAGCCAATATCGAATCGGCTAAAGCAAATGTATCTACCGCGCAAATTAACCTGGGTTACACCTTAATAAAAGCACCCGTTAGCGGTTACATTGGCCGCCTGCTTAAAAAACAAGGTAGCCTGGTATCTCCGCAGGATGTTGATGCGTTAACGCAACTGTCTGATGTGCACGATGTTCACGTTTACTTCTCATTGGGCGAAAAAGATTTCGTAGCGTTTAAAGCACAATATCCCGGTAACACACTGAAAGACAAATTACAACACCTGCCTGCCGTTGCCCTGGTATTATCAGACAATACCGAGTATGCCAAAGAAGGGCACATTGATATGATAGACGGCCAGTTTGATAAAACTACCGGTGCTATCACCCTGCGTGCCAACTTCAGCAACCCGCAAGGTTTATTGCGCAGCGGCAACACCGGTAAAGTGCGCCTGAGCCTGCCACACAACAATACCCTGATAGTGCCCGAATCGGCCACTGTAGAAATGCAGGATAAAATATTTGTGTGGGCAGTAGCCGACAGCAACAAGGTTAAAAAATTGCCTATTACAATTGAGGGTAAAAGCGGCAATAACTACCTGGTTAAAGAAGGCGTTAAAGCCGGCGATCGTATAGTACTATCGGGTATAGACAAACTACAGGAAGGCGCGGTGATTAAACCCGAGCCTGTTGCAGCAGATAAAGTTGCAGCTGTAGCTAAAAACTAAGACTCACCCCAAATACCCTCTCCTTTAATTACTTCTTTGAACTGAAGGAGAGGGGTTTACAAACGAATAAAGTAACCGAGGGAGCAGGTGTAGAATTGGAGAGGAAAGCGTGGGCTATCCTGCTTCCCGGTTCTTTACGCCTTATTCCTTACAAAATATCAAAACCATGTTTCAGAAATTTATAGAAAGGCCGGTGCTGTCAACCGTTATCTCCATACTGCTGGTGATAGTGGGTGTACTGGGCCTTAGCAAACTGCCCTTAGAGCGTTTCCCTAATATTGCCCCTCCGGCCGTATTGGTAACCGCTGTTTATCCGGGCGCCAATGCCGAAACCATTTTGCGTTCGGTAACTCCTTCCTTAGAGGAAGCTATTAACGGTGTAGAGAACATGACCTACATGACCTCTACCGCCAGTAACGATGGTTCGCTGGGCATTACCGTGTACTTTAAACAAGGTACTAACCCGGATCAGGCTGCCGTAAACGTACAAAACCGCGTATCGCAGGCTACCAGCCAGTTACCTGCCGAGGTTGTGCAATACGGTATTACCACCACCAAACAGCAAAACAGCTTTATTGGTGCCATGGCCATTTACACCGAAGACCCTAAAAAATACGACGCTACCTTTGTGGCCAACTACGCGCAAATAAACATTGTACCCGAGATAAAACGTATCCCCGGTGTAGGTTCGGCACAGGTATTTGGTGGTGTTAAGGACTATAGCATGCGTGTATGGTTAAACCCTGCGCAAATGGCTACTTACAAAATTACCCCTGCCGAAGTAATGGCCGCCATTCAGGACAAAAACCTGGAGGCAGCCCCCGGCCGTTTCGGCGAGCGTAGCGATGAATCGTTCGAGTACGTTATTAAATACAAAGGCAAGCTTACCAAACCCGAAGAATATCAGAACATCGCTATCCGCGCAAATCCTGATGGTTCGGTTCTGCACCTTAAAGATGTGGCGCGTGTAGAGCTCGGCGCTTACTCATACAACAGCTATAGTAACCTTAACGGTCACGACGGTGTTATCGTAGGTATTATACAGCTTTCGGGCTCTAACGCTAACGAGATACAAATACAAATTGATAAACTGATGGAGAAAGCTTCTAAAAGCTTCCCGGCAGGTATCAAATACAACCAGTTCTACCGTACCAAAACCGACCTGGACGAATCGATCAACCAGGTAGAGCATACCCTGATAGAAGCCTTCGTGCTGGTATTTATCGTGGTTTTCATTTTCTTGCAGGATTTCCGTTCAACGCTTATCCCGGCCATTGCGGTTCCGGTGGCTATTATCGGTACGTTCTTCTTCATGAACCTTTTCGGGTTCTCGGTTAACTTGTTAACGCTGTTTGCACTGGTACTCGCTATCGGTATTGTGGTGGATGACGCCATTGTGGTGGTAGAGGCCGTGCACGCCAAAATGGAGCACGACCCGAGCCTGACACCTAAAAAGGCTACTACCGATGCCATGCACGAAATTACCGGCGCTATCATCTCTATTACCTTGGTTATGGCGGCGGTGTTCCTGCCCGTGAGTTTCATGAGCGGTTCAACCGGTATATTCTACAAACAGTTCGCTTTAACTATGGCTATCGCCATTATTATATCGGCTGTTAACGCGTTGACTTTGAGCCCTGCATTGGCTGCTTTATTCCTGAAGAATAAACACACCGGCGAAGGTGGCCACGAAGCACCTAAAAAAGGTTTTGCAGAGAAATTCTACGCAGGCTTTAACGGCAGCTTCAACTTCATCACCAACCGTTATGTTGGCGGCTTAAAACTGCTCATTAAAAACAAATGGGTGAGCATGGCTGGCCTTGCTTTAATTGTGGTGGCAACCATATTTATGGTTAACCGCACCAAAACAGGCTTTATCCCAACAGAAGACCAGGGCTTTGTGGCCATTGCGGTTTCAACACCATCTGGTACATCGTTGGCCGGTACCAACAAAATATTTAAGGATGCCGAAGACCAGCTGAAAACGCTGCCATCTGCCAGGTTCGTTACCGCTTTGTCGGGTTTCAACTTCTTAACACAATCAAGCAGCCCGTCTGCCGGTGTTATATTCCTGTTGCTTAAACCAACCGAAGAAAGGGGCGAGGTGAAGAATATCGATGATATACAAAACATCGTTCGTGGTAAACTGGGCGCTGTACCGGGTGGTACTTTCTTCGTGTTCAGTTTCCCAACTGTACCTGGCTTTAGTAACGTTGAGGCATTGGATGTGGTATTGCAGGATAAAACCAACGGCAAACTGGATAAATTCAGCGGGGTGGCCAATAACTTTATTGGCAAGCTGATGGCTAAACCGGCCGTTGCCTACGCCTTTACCTCGTACAAAGCCGACTACCCGCAATTACAATTAGAGATAGACGACGAGAAAGCAAGCCAATTAGGCGTGAACGTGAAAGATGTGCTGTCTACCATGCAGGCTTACTTTGGTACCGCGCAGGCATCAGACTTTAACCGCTTTGGTAAATACTACCGTGTAGTAGTACAGGCAGATGTTGCGGACCGTACCGACCCAAGCACTATCGACCGTGTGTTTGTTAAAAATAACCGTGGCGAAACCGTACCGGTAAACACTTTGGTGAAACTTACCCGCGTGTATGGTTCCGAAACTGCTTCGCGCTACAACCTGTTCAACTCTATACAGGTTAATGCTATCCCTAAACCGGGTTACAGCTCGGGTGATGCTATTAAGGCGATAGAGGAAACAGCTAAAGAAGAATTACCTGACGGATATTCTTACGAATTCTCAGGCCAAACCCGCGAAGAGATATCATCGGGCGGGCAATCAGCCGTGGTGTTCCTGTTATGTTTGGTGTTCGTATACTTCCTGTTATCGGCACAATACGAAAGCTACATCCTGCCGCTGTCGGTTATCCTTTCTATCCCTACCGGTATTTTCGGTGTGTTTGCAGTGCTGGGCTTAACCGGTATCGAAAACAATATCTACGTACAGGTAGCGCTCATCATGCTCATCGGTTTGCTGGCCAAAAACGCCATCCTTATAGTGGAGTTCGCGGTGCAGAAACGCCGTTCGGGTATGAGCCTGATAGATTCGGCTATCGAAGCATCCCGCTTAAGGATACGCCCGATAGTGATGACCTCGCTGGCCTTCGTATTCGGTTTGTTCCCGATGAGTATCGCAACCGGCCCATCTGCACAGGGTAACCACTCTATCAGTATTGGTGCAGCAGGCGGTATGGTGTCGGGCGTAGTATTGGGCTTGTTCATCATCCCTGTACTGTTCGTAATATTCCAGCACCTGCAGGAACGCATCAGCGGTGTACCTTTCGAAAGGCACCGCAAAAATGCCGACGGCAGCGACAAACATGTAAATGAATTGCAATCGGAAATGATATAAGTATTGAAGTAGCTCAGCCCCCCAATTTATTGCAGCTCACCCTCTTTTCCGCAGGAAGAGAGGGTCGGGCAGCGATAGCGAACCCGGGGTGAGTTAAATGACCGAAATGCTTTAACGCACTTTAACAACAAACACAATGAAAAATTTATTAAGCAAACTGGCCATTGTACTGGTAGTAATATCAGGCTGTTCAGTTTCAAAAGATATAGAAACACCCAAGCCCGAGCTACCTACCGAGTTCAGGAATGCGGCTGCTGTTTCGGCAGATACCGCCAGCGTTGGTGATATTGAATGGAAGAATTTCTTTGCAGATGCTACATTGCAGAAGCTGATAGATAGCGCCATTACCAAAAACTACGATATGCAGATAGCGGTGAAAAACATCGAATCATCGCAACTGCTGTTCAAACAAGTTAAATGGGACTACGTGCCTACTGTAGGTTTAAACGTAACCGCCAGCAGCAACCGCCCAAGCGATAACAGCGTTACCGGCTTAAGCATTGCACAGTTTGGCATTGGTACCAGCCACGTAGAAGATTATTCGGCTAACCTTGCTTTATCATGGGAAGCCGACATATGGGGTAAAATTAAAAACCGCCAACGTTTGGCCCTTGCGCAATACCTGCAAACCGCAGAGGCAAAAAAGGCCATCCAGACTACCATAGTAGCGCAAGTATCGCAAGGCTATTATAACCTGCTGATGCTTGATGAGCAGTTAAACATTGCCCAAAAGAACGTAAAACTGAACGATAGCACCCTGCGCATCATTCGTTTACAGTACGATGCCGGGCAGGTAACTTCTTTAGCTGTACAACAAGCCGAAGCACAACGCCAGGCCGCACAGCAGTTAGTGCCGCAGTTTGAGCAGAATCTTACTATACAGGAAAATGCCCTGCGCATTCTTACCGGAGAGTTGCCAAGCGCTATTGAACGTAACGCTAAACTGGATGATGTGAAGGTGCCCGAAAATCTTTCGGCAGGTTTCCCATCAACCATGGTAAGCCGCAGGCCCGATGTTAAAAGCAGCGAACTGGCTTTAACCGTAGCCAACGCTAACGTAGGCATAACCAAAGCGGCCATGTACCCAACGCTAACCATCACTGGTACTGGTGGCTTAAACTCCTTTAAAGCCAGCAACTGGTTTAACATACCTGCATCATTATTCGGCACCGTAACCGGTGGTATTGCCCAGCCTTTGCTGAACCGCAAACGCCTGAAAACCCAATACGAAGTTGCTAAGGTTGACCGTGAGAAGAACGTGCTGCAATTCCGCCAGTCGGTATTAAAAGCAGTAGGCGAGGTGAGCGATGCTTTGGTGAGGATAGACAAACTGAAACAACAGCAAGCTATAGCAGCCAACCGTGTAAAAACCTTGCAGCAGGCAACTGCCAATGCCAACCTGTTATTTAAAAACGGTATGGCCACATACCTTGAGGTAATAACCGCACAAGGCAACGTATTACAAGGCGAACTGGAACTGGCCACCGTAAAACGCACCCAACTGGATGCCGTATCAGAACTGTACCGCTCGTTAGGAGGCGGCTGGAAATAAAAATAACACCCCTATCATATATCTCTAAAGCCCTGGTGTAATGCCGGGGCTTTTTTGGTTGAAATACTCCTCAAAACGTCATGCCGAATTTATTTCGGCACCTCACACGGCAGGTAGCGTTCATGCACAGCGGCTTTGCGTTGTGGCTTGTATGATGGGATCTTGAAACAAGTTCAAGATGACGAAGCTGTAACAAAAATGCCTTTTGCTTTAGCAAAAGGCATTTTTGTTACTCTTGTCAAATAGCGGGTGGCGCGCCATTTATACTATCTGTCCCGTCTGTATATCCACGGTATAAACATCGCCGTTGATGGTGATCTTCACTTTATGATTGCCGAGGAACTGGATGCTGCCTTTGTAATTCCAGGTGCCTTGCGGAGTATTGCCAACGGTTTCGAAGGTCGCCGAACCGCTTATGATGTCGCCATCTTTCACCGGATCAATTACCAGCGAAGTAAGTTTGTAATTGAACGTAGTGCTCATTTTTGGTTTCGAACCGGTTTTGTATTCCAGGTCGGCCTTCATGTTCATGATACCGCTGAAGGTTAGTTTAGCAGCATCATTAGCAGGATCTTGCGAGGTAACCGTAAGGTTTTGCAGGATGTTGTATTTAGCCGCCATTGATGGAGTGATCATCGAAACCAGCAGGCTATCGTACATAGCAATGCTGCTTGGTTGGCCATTAACGCAGGTTGATGAAACTTTAAAACGGCCGTTAATACTCATCTGCATAGTGTCGATATCCATCGAAAAGTTCATGGTGGTATCTATGCCTATGCCGCATCCTGAATTTACAGAGTTGATAACGATTTTTTTACGGCCGGGGGTAACAGCGTTTATCTGCTGATCCATACCGTCACTCAGGTCGAAACCGCCCATGCCACCATAAAAACTTTGCGCAATGTTAAGCGCGATCTGCCGGCTAACTTCTTTAGATGATACGGTGCTGCCGCCATTATCGCCAAAATCGGGCGCGTCTTTTTTACAGGATGTGTAAACAAGCGCTATAGTTGCTACAGTTATTATACAGGAAAGTAAATTTCTTTTCATGCGATGAGGATCTGGGTATCAATAATTTTGGGTATAAAGTTATAGAATTGCATAACACATTCAAAGAAAGAAATTTAAACTGAATGAAAATGAACGATTGCCTTGCAGGCCGTAAATAACAAAAGGCCTTTGCTCTTCGCAAAAAGCCTTCTCTTCATCACCCTCAACTTAACTCCTTCTGTGTACCGCACCAAGTGAGATACTTATAATATTTTAACTCCCACCTCACCAGATCCTTTTCTTTTTTTTGAAAAATACAGCCTTAAAAAAGGCATATTTTTCATAGGCAGATGTATTAAAATTTACGGTTTTTAATACCGCCCGGTTTTAATTTCCTGAAGTATTTTTTCCGATAATTAAAAAGCCAATGGCGAGGTAGGCCAGGTCTTTCACAATGAAGAAATCTGTAGTGGGTACACCGTCGACCACCTTCCAAACGCCGGGTGTGGTAAACAGGAAACTAATAGTCGTAAGGAAGATAACAAGGGTAAGATAACCGCCGATAAGGCCTGCTTTCCTATTCCAAAAAGAAGCTATCAGTAATAGCCCGGTTATAATCTCGAAGGTGCCGATGAAGTTAGATACGCCCTGTGTGCTGCCGATATTGTAAAGCCAGCTCATAAAAAAGCTATGTTGTACCAATGGCATAATGCCCGCCGCTTCGGTAGGGGTAAATTTAAATATGCCTATCCAAATTAAAATTAATGCTGTTGCGGCCACGCCAAGGGTGTAGCCTGTTTTACTAAAGTTCATACTGTTGTGATTATTTCGTTTTTGATGGCTTTGTCGGCGATAGGGGCAAAGCCTTACAACGGGTATAAACAAAAACGCCCCGGCGTTTGGGCCGGGGCGTTTAAATGGATTTTATAACCTATTAGAAATTGGTCCTTAAGGTTACGCCGTACATCCTTGGATTGCCCAGGTGTGCTGCGCCAAAATCGTAAGCATAATCAATATAGCGTTTATTGCTTAAGTTACTGCCCCAAACAAATACATCAAATTGTTTGGTGCTGACACCAACGCGCGCGTTAAAAGTGCTGTAGCCTTTCTGTTCTATGTTGTTAGCCAAATCGAAGTACTGTTTACCCAGGTATTTCCATTCGCCACGTACCACCAGTTTAGCACGGTTGGTAATATTGTGGCTTTGTTGCAGGGCCAGCATCGATGTAACATCTGGTGTGTATACCTGGCGGTTGCCTTCCAAACTCACTACGTTGCCGTCATCAGGTACGTTCAGGCTTTTGTAGCGGGCGTGGGTGTAACCAAAGTTGTATGATACATCAAGGCCTTTCAGTACGGTTGCGGCCAATTCCAGCTCGGCGCCTTTGCTGCGTAGTTTACCGGCGTTGCGGGTAACTACAATAGCATCGGGCAGTACCAGTGTAGGCACCTGCGCGTTATTGATAGAGATGTAGAATAACGACACGTTTACCTTCAGTTTGTTGTTGAAGAACATGTTTTTAGAACCTACCTCAAAATTGTTGCTATACTCTGGTTTGTAGCTCAGCAATGGCGGCTGCGATGGGTCGCTGCCCAGTTGGCTTAAACCACCCGCCCTAAAGCCGCGGCTGTAGCTGGCGTATAGGTTGCTGGCTTCTGATGCATGGTAAGCAAGGCTCAGCTTTGGCGTAAACGCTTTAAAGTTGGCCGTGGCCAAAGAATCGTTTTGGGTAACCATTGGCTGGTCGCCATCCATCTGGAACTCGCCTTTTATCTGGCCTTTTTTATGCTCGTAATCGTAACGTAAACCGGCGGTTAAGTCCCATTTAGGATCAAGCACAAAAGTTGCCTGGCCAAATACTGCTGTACCGTAGTTACGCTCGATATTGGTATTTATCTGCGTGAAGAATGGGAACGGAGCGCCTAACAATTCGCCATCGGCACCAAAGTGGGTACCGGTTTTGGTTGGTGCATAGCGGTAGAAACCGTATAAGCCTGCGGTCCATTTAATATTGGTTGCCGAGGCTGGCGACGAGAACCTGAATTCCTGTGTAGTTACCTTCACTTTGTTGAAATCCGGCCCATAGTTATTTACAACCGATACACCATCAATAGGCGAGAAGTCGCCATCGATAGGCACGGCGTAATAACGGTAATTTTGCTGGAAGGCAGTTGCCGAGGTAAAGTTGAAATCTTTCCCGGTATAGCTGGCCGCTAACGAAGCGTTGAAGATGTTATCTATCATCCTGGTAGTAGCATTCTGGCTAACCTGGAATGGTGAATTGATAGCATCATCAGGTGAACTTGACAGCGCAAACGGGCCGTTGTTGCGGTTAGCGTAATGCTTCACATTCAAGGTTAAGTTAAAGTTTTGCGATGCCAGATACTTCAGGTAATAGTTACCCATAAAGCTATGCTGTTTATCCAGCTTGGTATTGTTGAACTGGTTATTGTAAAAACCATCAAAGCCATTGTAAAGGCCGGCAACACCTAAGTAAAGTTTATCGGCCACCAGCGGGGTGCGGAAACCAGCGCTGATACGTTTCTGGCCATAGCTGCCAAAATTCACTTCGGCAAAGCCGTTGGCTTGGTTGCTTGGCTGTTTGGTTACCACATTAATAACACCTCCCATGGCATTACGGCCATATAACGTACCTTGCGGGCCGCGCAATACTTCCACGCGCTCCACATCAAATAATTGAGGGATATAGGTATCCAGGCTAAACTGGTTAACGCCGTCGATGTAAGTAGCAACTGCAGGGTCGTACGACGTTGTTGCTACACCACGGATGCCGGTAACGTTACGGTCGTCACCGGGGCTGGCGGTGTACAAGTTAGGCACAATGCCGGTAATATCCTTTAGGTTCCAAACACGGTAATCCTGTATCTGCCTGGCTGATAGGGTAGAGATACTGGCCGGTACCTGCTGGGCAACCTCTTGGCTTTTTTGCGCAGTAACCACTACCTCATCAAGGCGGTTACTGGTTTCGTACAGATGGATGCCGGTAGAATGCTGGCTGCTGTTAATGGTAATGCTTTTGTTAACTGCTGCGTAAGCAACGCTCGTAACGTAAAGCGTGTATTTGCCTGCCGGTACGTCTTTAAAAGCAAACTCGCCTTTTTTATCGGTAATGGCCACATAGTTGGTGTTTAATAAACTTACTGTAGCGCCGGAGATAGGGGTAGAACCTGCTGTTGAGATGGTACCCGTAAAATTAACACGGGTTTGAGCGAACGCTGTGCAGAGGGATGCAAGCGTAAATAGTAGTGTAAATAGTTTCTTCATATCAAATAAAAAGCGGATATGATGGGGGTATCATATCCGCTGCAAAGAAAAGCATTTTATTTTAGGGAGTAAATCCAGTCGATGATCTTTTTGGTATCGGCCGGTTTCAGCGCCGGGTGTGCCGGCATATCCACATCGCCCCAAACACCGTGGCCGCCGTTCACTATCTTTTTCTGTAAGTGCGCGGTTGATGCTGCGTTGTTAGGGTATTTTTTAGCAACTTCGGTAAAGGCGGGGCCAACCGATTTTTCTGACACCTTGTGGCAAGCCGCGCAATCAAGCGACATCATCAGCGCTTTGCCAGCGGCGTTAGCTTTCATGGCAGCCATTTTTACTTTCATGTCAGGCGAATCTTGCCCTGCTAATACTGCAACAGTTTTATTGCTGGTGCTTACAGCATCAAACTCATCACGAGCTTCTACCGATACGGTGTAGTTGCCTTTTTTGGTGTAGGTGTAAACCAGTTTTGGCACAGTGGTCATTTTTTTAACGCCGTTGCCCAGGTTCCACATGTAGGTTATTTTGTTTTTCTCGGGGTCGGTTGCTTTAACGGTTAGGGTGGTGGTTAAAGGCAAAGCACCGTAAGTTTTGCTCGATGCTACGCTGGCCACTTCCGGTGCGCGGTTACCGCTGTTATAATCTATACGGGCCAAACCGGCATCCTTGTTTTTAGCGAACCAGCCTGTACCATACTCCAGCAGGTAAATTTTACCATCTGGGCCGGTCTCCATATCAATAATGTTATTGAATTTGGTGTTGGCCATAAATGGCTCCATTTTATCAAGGTCGCCGTTTGGCTGCAGGGTAAGCAATTTGATGAACCCGCGGATCCAATCGTAAAAAACAACTTTCTTGTTAAAGTAATCAGGCATACGGGTAGCCTTCGGGAACATATCGGTATAGTAAGCAGGGCCTGCCATAGCGTTACGGCCACCGGTACCAACCTGCGGGAAATCCGGGGATTCGGCATACGGGTACCATATAAATGCAGGCTGTGCAGGAGGCAATTCGCGCAAACCGGTATTGTTCTTCGAATCGTTTACCGGGTGCTCTGGGTCATAAGCCGGGCCCGATACACCTGTTGCGTAATCATAAGGGTGGTAAGCATAGTTGTTACCCACAAAAAATGGCCAGCCAAAAAAGCCTGCTTTACGCGCTTGGTTAAACTCATCGTAACCGCGCGGGCCGCGTGTTGCTAAACTATCTTTTTGTGCATCCGGGCCAACTTCGCCCCAATACAGGTAACCATTCTTTTGGTCGACTGATATACGGTACGGGTTCCTGTCGCCCATTACATATATCTCGGGGCGGGTTTTTGGTGTACCCGGTTTAAACAGGTTACCATCCGGGATGCTATAGCTACCGTCGGGGTTTATTTTTATACGGAGGATCTTACCACGCAGATCGTTAGTATTACCTGCAGAGCGGCGTGCATCATGGTTCAGAAATTCAGGGCGGTCATCCTGTGGTGCAAAGGCAAAAGTGTTGTATGGCTTTTTGCCCGGCTCGTCAAAAGGCGTAGTGTTATCACCTGCCGAAAGGAACAAGGTATGATCGGGACCGAAAGCGATAGAACCACCGGTGTGGCAGCAGATCTCGCGCTGCGAGTACATCTGCAGGATGATCTTTTCGGTTTTATTATCGATGGTATCGCCCGTCATGGTAAAGCGCGATAAACGGTTCACCGAAGTATCTGCCGGGCTGTAGTAAACGTAAACGTAGTGGTTGGTTTTAAAGTCAGGGTCGATGTTAAGGCCCAGTACGCCTTCTTCGGCATTAACGCCCTTGGTATGCGTTTTCCAGTATACATCTAACCAGCCGGCTTGTTTAACGGTTTTGGTGCCGTTTTTATACAGCATCAATTCGCCGCGGCGTTGCGATACCAGTATATCGTAATTTGGCAATACGGCCATTTCAGTAGGCTCGAAGAAAGTACCTTGCACCAACTGCGTTTTCTCGAAGCGGTTAGCCTCTGGTACGCGCAGGCTGGTTACTTTGCTGTAATCTAAAGCTTTGTTATCGCCAATGGCGTATTTAATACCACCCAGGATGTGGCCAAGGAACAATGGATCGCTCCACGATTCGTTAGTATGACCCAACTCGGTGTAGAATGAGCGCCCGTTCTCGAAGTTTTGGTACCAGGCCATAGGGTGGGTGGCGCCGTTTTTACCGCCTTTGTAGCTGGTTTCATCAATGGTCATCAGCACTTTTATTTTAGGGCTGATGCTTTTAAAGTTGTACCATTCGTCCTTACGTTTCCAAACATCGGGCAAGCCTTTGGTCGATGCGTGGTTTTTATCAACCACATTCAAAACGGCTTCCTGTTGCTCGGGATGGCTATCAAAGTAAGCACCTACCAGGCGACCATAGTATTTCCAGTCGTACTCGGCATCGGCAGCAGCGTGTACACCTACAAAGTTACCGCCGGCTTGCATGTAGCGCTCCAGGTCGGCTTGCTGATAATTGTTCAGCATGTAGCCGGTAGTGTGCAGGAATACCACTGCGGCATATTTTTTAAGGTTGGCTTCGGTAATTTTAGAAGCATCGGAAGTAGTATCCACCAAAAAGTTGTTTTGGGCGCCCAGTTTCATAATGGCGGGTGCGCCTACTGCAATACTTTCGTGGTGGTAGCCGCTGGTCTTGGTGAATACCAGTATTCTCGGCTTTACGGGTATGGTGCCGTAGCTAAACAGCAGCACACACAGCGCAAGTAAAAGGGTAATTTTTATTCGCATATAGAGGATTGGTTTGTTGGCTTATAATTGGCAGCATAACAGCTATTATTCATTGTGTTATCTGTACGCAATAAAAGTAATATTAAATTTTAATAAATGGCAATAAGTATCTCAAATATTACAGATTTGGTCGACAACGAATTTGCTGAATAAAATTGGGATTTTATGAAATCGATTGCATAAAATTAAGCGGCTTGCTTTGTGGCTATTTGAGTGAACACTAATTTTTCGAATTAAGGCTAATTTCACGAATTGAGTGAACACGAATTTTTTCTAATTAAGGCGAATTACACAAATTTTTAGCTTCGTCCTTATGGCTTATTTCTTTCAGATTTGATCTGTGAAATTCGATAAAATTTATTCAATTCGTGTTCACTCAAAAAGAAATGGCGATGAGAGCCAAATCCCATCGCCATTTAAATAAAACTACAAATCGTTTTATTTCTTGCCGGTTAGTTTAAATTTTAGGGCTTGCATGTAGTAGCCGCCTACCACGCTGCGCGCCTGGAAGCCTACTTGCTTGCCGTCGGTGGTTTCGTGCCAGTCGTTCAACGGTACGCGCGATGGGGTTTCCTGCGCGAATTTGTAGATAGGAGCAACCAGTGCCTGAAAATCTTTAGGGTCGCTGGCCATGGCGGCGGTCCACATTATCCAGTCGCTTTTAGTGTAGGTTTTACGGCTATCTAATGGTAAACCATATTTTTCCTGTTTGCCCAAGTAGTATTTTATCTCTTTATCATACACCGCTTTCGGGAACAGGTTAAGGCCCAAAACTTTGTCCCAAACCATATTATACTTCTGGCTCCAGGTATTTTTATTATCGAAAACCAAAGCGAAGTGGTCGCCGGCATCGTCTTTAGCTATCCATTTAGCGGCCATATCTTTTGCCATAGCGGTGTATTTAGCGGCGGTTTTTGTATCGCCCAGGGCGGCGGCCATTTTACCGTAAGCGCCGATAGCTACAATGGCTTTTATTGATAGGTTGGCATTATGCGCCAGGTGGCCGGCAAAGTCGTCGGTGCATAATTGGTTGCCCGGGTCAAAACCTGCCTCAGCAAGGTAGTTGGTCCAGGTGGTAAGGGTTTTCCAGTGCTTTTTTGCGTAAGATGGATCTTTCTCCACTGCAGTAATAGCCGCCGCTAAGATCACCATGTTACCGCTTTCTTCAACAGGCATATCCTCGCCGTAAGTTTGGCCATTAGCCAGCGGATAGGTACCCAAATCGTGCGCAGCAAAAGGCTTGGCCCACTTGCCGCTTTCGCTGTAGTAGAAAATGCCGTTCATCATCCCCTTCAACAATTCGGGGTTGTATAGAAGGTACATTGGTGCGCATGGGTAAGTAATATCCACGGTATTGATAGAGCCATTGCTGAAGTTCTCTTTCGATAAAAACAGCAACTCGCCCTGCGGGCTTTTTACCAAAGCGTGTGCAGCAAGGCCCTGGCGGTAGGCCAATACGCAAAGCTTAGCATATTTTTCGCCGCCGGCCTGGTAGGCGTTCAGGTATATTTTAGCATCCTCGTTACGGCAGGTAGCCATTACAGTAAGATAATTTTTTAAAGATGCAGCCAGCACGCCATCGATAGTTGCGCCCGGTGTATTGCGCCACCATGGGCGCAGGTTGGTACCAAAGTACTGTACCGAGTAAATATCATCATAAGCCAACGCTATGTGCTTTTCTGCACCGTTTTTGCCGATGCGGCCGAATGGTAGCAGGGTGTTCAGCATCAGTTGTTTACCAACAACAGTGGCGTTGGTGCCGGGCGTACCTAAGTAACTGCTGATGGCGTTATCCTCGGTGCTGATGTACTGCCTTGCATTGTAAGTGGGCGATGCAACATAAAGGTAACCCCAGTCTATACGCAGGTCGTCGCCGCGTTTTTGTAATACGGGTTGCTCGGTGGTGCCGGCCTTCATAATTTTAAGTCCGTTGGCGTTGTAGGTTTCGGCTTTTACTTCCTGTGCGGCAGTGTTGCTCGCTGCAGTGGTAGATACGCCCTGGTAAATATCAACCGCATGGGTTTTACCATCATTAGCTTTTACCTCGTAGGTAATGTACGATACCGGGTTGGCCAAAGCTTTAAGGTCCTTCATCAAGAGGGGCGAAGTGAAGGTAACATTCAAATCAACCGCGCCGCATTTAAAGCTGTAATAGGTTTGGGTAGCATTAACCTTTACCGAAGTTTGTTTTGCCACTTTAACGGCCTCGTCGGTTTTGTCTTCCAGTTTTACCGAAAGCCCAACATCAAGCGAACCGGGGCCGCCGGTGTTAACGCAATGTATAGCTAAAACATTCTCACCGGTTTTTAGCGCCGATGATGCTGATTCGGTAAGCTCGAACATTTGCAGGTCGCCATTTGCGCCGGGTGCGGTGTATATGAGTTTACCGTTCAGGTAAATTTCGGCACCATCATCGTGGAAAAGGCTTAATAGTAAACGCTCTTTAGGCAACTCGTTCATGGTAAAACTGCGACGCACCCAAATATCTTTTGTTTCCCAACGAATGCCCTTTACCGATTCGCGGCTGCTGACAGGCCCTTTACCGGTCGTCCACGCTGCATCGGCAAAGTCACTTTTCTCCCAACCCGCGGCAGGTTCGGTAAAGGTGTATTTGCAGGTATAGGTAGTTTCGTCGGATGCGGCCAATATGGTTTTATACTTCGGCGCAGGTTGGCCCATAAAGCGGTAAAACTCGCCATCAACCTTTAAAACGCCAAGCAACGATTGCGGCTTACCGGTCCAGTGCGTGGTGGTAGATTCCGTTAGCTTATCAGTGTTGCTCCAAATGCTGAAATACGGGGTGTGCGTAATCAAGGGGTAAGAGGGCGCATGGTCTTGCGCCATGGCCGGCGCAGCCGACGCCAGTAGTGCGCCCATAGCCAGCGCGCGGAAAGTTTTTACCCCGCTGCGGAGGATATCGAAGTTATTTTTCATGTAAATGAATGGTTTAAAAAATATTGGTTCGCTGTGTTTTAACACAACACGAACACAATAGTATTGATTTGTTTTTTGTTGGAAAACGAATGAGACGTTTTGGAGAGGTTTTGACGCAATGCCGCTAACAAAGCACAATATTGTTACAAAAACATCCTCCTTAGGCTTGTTTTGATGCTTTTTTGAAACCCGGAATTATTTGCGCAACTTAAGCCAATATAAAAGCTACTCCATGGATACTTATAAAACTGTTTCCCAATCGCAGACCACGCTTACCGAATTGATGATACCCTCGTACGCCAACTTTGGCGGTAAAATACACGGGGGCATTATTATGGGGCTGATGGATAAGGTAGCCTATGTATGCGCGGCCAAGCATGCCGGTGCCTATTGCGTAACCGCATCGGTAGAAGGTATAGATTTTTTGGCCCCCGTAGAGGTTGGCGAAATGGTATCGCTAATGGCATCTGTAAACTACGTAGGCAAAACTTCGCTGGTAGTGGGCATCAGGGTGATATCTGAAAATGTGAAGACCCAGGAAGTAAAGCATACCAATACCAGCTACTTTACCATGGTGGCCATGAGCGATGGGCATACGCCCTTTAAAGTGCCCGGGCTTATCCTCAGAAATGATGTAGAGATACGCCGCTTTTACCAGGGGCTGCATCGAAAACAATTGAAGAAATACTATCAGCAAGAAGAATCGCGCGTAAAGTCGGATTTCGAGCGCGACGAAACTTTTGAATTGCTGAAAGGGGAGAGGTGCAGGATAGAGAGATAAATAATCTCGGATGCCGGATCTCTCCCAAACGTCATGCGGAATTTATTTCGGCAGCCCACATGCCAGGTAGCGCTCGTGCAATGCGGCTTAGCACTGTGGTTTGTATGATGGGGTGTTGAAACAAGTTCAACATGACGTAGAGAGTGGCGTTCGACTATTCCTGCTTAGCCTGGTATTTATAATGCAATTGCTTTAAAGTTTCTTCTGCCACCTCATCTGCCGAGTAGCCGTAACCGGTAACCAAAATACCTTTTTGACCTGCGGGCGATGCTAAAGCGTATACGGTAGCTTCGTCGGCTGGGTCGGTTTGGCCTTCGTAGCGGTAAACGTCAACAATTTCAAATTCATCGGCAGGGTAGGTAAACTCATCGGCTTTTAACTGATTAGCTTCGAGGTTAAAATCTAATGTAAAGCCTTGTTCTTTCAGTTTATCGATAGCTTCGGTAACGGTAGCGTAGTGGAATTTCTGTTTCATGGAGAATGTGTGTTAGGTAATATGCTGAACAAACTTAAAAAAAGAAGTTTGGTTTGTCGGAATCAGAATTTAAGAGTGAAAGAATTTCTAATATGCTGACATAACTTATACAAAGCGATTGATTAACAACGGCAAATACAATGCATCATTTCACTGAGTTAGATTTTTTTATCAAGGTATATCCTAAAATCAAGCAAATCATGGTTCAGACCACTACCTTTGCACTGTGGCACCTCCCAGATCTACCAAAACTCCCGTAAAAAGAACAACAAAACCCCGCGCATCAAAAAAGAAGCGCAAAACCGCCAGTACCTGGTGGCGCTGGCCTGCGGTAATTTTTGTATTGATATTGCTTTCGCCGCTTTATTACGGGTACATCCTCAACTTTTTTTCGGCCACCTGGCGCTGGATGCGCGATATTGGCGAAGACCCGCATTACCGCACTTATAAAAGTTATAAAATACGCATCCCCTCAGGCTACCAGATACATGGTATAGATGTATCGTACGCGCAAGGCAAAATAGACTGGCACCGCGTAAAGGCTATGGAAGAAGATAGCGTAAAAGTTGGCTTTGCTTTTATCAAGGCTACCGAAGGCCTGATGCTGGTAGACTCGTACTTTAAGCGAAACTGGCGCGAGGCGCCTAAAGCGGGCATTACTTGCGGTGCCTATCATTTTTTCCGCCCTAAAAAGAGTGGTTTGTGGCAGGCGAGGTTCTTCCTGCAAAACGTAACCATTGAGCGCGGCGACCTGCCTGCTGTTTGCGATATAGAGGTGTTGGACGGTACATCTCCCGCAGCCATGCGCAAGGAACTGAAAGAGTTTTTACGCTTTGTAGAGAACAAGACGGGCGTAAAACCTATCATCTACACCAGCATTAGCTATTACAGAGATTATCTGCAGGGCTACTTCGATGGTTACCCGCTGTGGATAGCCCACTATTACCAACCAAAATTGAAACTGGGCGGCTCAACTGCCTGGCACTTTTGGCAGCACTCGGATAAGGCCCGTGTTAACGGTATAAACCACGTGGTTGATTTTAATGTGTTTAAAGGGGATAGTTTAAGCTTTCAGAAATTGCTGGTGAGGTAGGTTTTTTAACCGCAAAGGGCGCAAAGGGCGCAAAGAAAGAGCGCAAAGAGCACGAAGCTTTGCAAGTGTTTAATAAGGTTGTTTTTGAGGGAATAGTGCTTGCTAATTAGCAATATTCGATAAATGAGATATTGAGCATTTACCGATATTTGAAGAAAAAAGGAAGATGCTCTGGAAGATATCAGCGGTTATTGCGGGTTATATGGTGTTTGCTATCAGCTCGGTGTTGTTGTTCAACTTAACGCATCATCATCCGCATGCCGATGCGCCGCTTAGCTTTAAACTGATAACCATTGCATATGGTGCATTCTTTTCCATTTTAGCAGGGGCAGTGGTGCAGCTCATCGCGAAGCAAAATAAACTTACGCTTAATTATATTTTAGCAGGGCTAATGTTCGTGCTGGCAGGTACCTCTATGGCATTATCCTCAGGCAGCCATTGGACGCAGTTGTTCGCTATGTTCATCTTCGCGCCGGTTTCGGTGTTGGGAGGGTTTATCGTTTTTAAAAGGCAGTGATATTTTAACCACGGAGGGCACTGAGGTTACGCGGAGGTTCGCAGACGCCTTTGCATGTGGTTAGTGAGTTTGTATGGTGGTTAAATCGTGTTTACTTATTGGCGTCTTTATCCTCTGTGTAAAAAATAAGCCGCTATCCAAAACTCTGCGCACCTCAGTGTAATCTCCCATACCTCCGTGGTTAAAATAGCCACCAACACCTCCCGGCCTTCTTTTTTGTTTTAAATAAACAACTCCTGCTATAGTATGTTCAATAATTATATATTTGAGCAGCAGCAATTGTACTGTGCAACCAATTAACCCCGGCGCATAGCGCTACCCATTATGGCAAAGAAAACAAAAACTACCGAAGCCGAAAGCCCTGAATTGAAACCTGCGAAAGCAGCTAAACCAAAGGCCGCCAAAAAAGCCGAAGCGCCTAAAGTTGAGGCCGTTGAAGCTAAGAAGCCTAAAGCCGCACCTAAAAAAGCTGTTGCAAAAGCTAAGGCCGAGCCTGCTGCCCTCGCATCACAGGATATTAAAGCCGTAGAGCCCTACAGCCGCTTTACCGATTTCGATATCGACTTATTTAAGGCCGGTAAGCATTACAAGCTTTACGAAAAATTGGGTTCGCATGTGGTGGAGTATAAGGGAGTGGTAGGAACCTATTTTGCTGTATGGGCACCTAACGCGCAGTATGTGGCCGTTATTGGCAACTTCAACGGCTGGAACCGCGGTTCGCACCAGTTGAATTACCGCTGGGATGCCTCGGGTATCTGGGAAGGCTGGATACCTAACATAGGTAACGGCGAAACTTATAAATATTTCATCAAATCGCATAACGGGATGGAGTTGGAAAAAGCCGACCCATTCGCCTTGCGCTGGGAACTGCCTCCGCAAACAGCTTCGATAGTTGCCGATACTTATTACGAGTGGAAAGACCAGGACTGGATGGCCAAACGCCATAGCCACAATGCGCTTGATAAACCGCATTCGGTTTACGAAATGCACGTAGGCTCCTGGGCGCGCAACCCCGAAAGCCCTGATGAATTTTTGAACTACCGCCAACTGGCCGATAAACTGGTGCCTTACATTACCGAGATGGGCTTTACCCATGTAGAGTTTATGCCGATAATGGAGCACCCATATTACCCAAGCTGGGGATACCAGATAACGGGCTTCTACGCGGCATCGTGCCGTTATGGTAGTCCGCAGGACCTGATGTATTTAGTAGAGCAATTGCACAATGCGGGCATAGGCGTTATACTGGATTGGGTGCCTTCGCACTTCCCCGGCGATATGCACGGGCTTTACATGTTTGATGGTACACACCTTTTTGAGCATGAGGACCTGCGCAAA
The DNA here is from genome assembly GCF_002013915.1 of Mucilaginibacter pedocola. Lineage (GTDB taxonomy): Bacteria > Bacteroidota > Bacteroidia > Sphingobacteriales > Sphingobacteriaceae > Mucilaginibacter > Mucilaginibacter pedocola. The sequence goes on along the minus strand of NZ_MBTF01000012.1, from coordinate 266,032 downwards.
GGCTTCCACCCCGATTGGAAATCGTACATATTTAACTACGGGCGCAATGAGGTACGCGCGTTCCTGATTAGCAACGCTATCTTTTGGCTGGAGCGTTACCACGTTGACGGGCTGAGGGTTGATGCGGTAGCATCGATGCTTTACCTCGATTACTCGCGTAACCACGGTGAGTGGGAAGCTAACGTGTTTGGCGGCAACGAGAATTTGGAAGCTATATCTTTCCTGAAAGAGTTTAATACGGCGGTATTTAGCAACTTCCCTGATGTGCAAACCATTGCCGAGGAGTCTACATCGTTTACCGGCGTAAGCCGCCCGGTGTATACCGGTGGTTTGGGCTTTGGCATGAAGTGGATGATGGGTTGGATGCACGATACGCTTGACTATTTTAAACTGAACCCTATTTACCGCCAATACCACCAAAACCAGCTTACCTTTAGTATGGTGTATGCCTTCACCGAAAACTTTATGCTGCCTTTCTCGCACGATGAGGTAGTATATGGCAAAGGTAGTATGCTGGGCAAAATGCCGGGAGATGACTGGCAGCGTTTTGCCAACCTGCGCCTGTTGTACAGCTTTATGTATACGCACCCGGGTACCAAACTACTGTTTATGGGTGGCGAGTTTGGCCAAAGCGCCGAATGGAACTTCAAGCAATCGCTGGACTGGCACCTGCTGGAATATGATAGCCACAACGGTATTAAAGAAACGGTAAAAGCTATAAACCATTTATACAAAGCCGAACCTGCGCTATACGAAAAAGCCTTCGACTGGACGGGCTTTGAATGGATAGATGCCAGCAACCCGTCGGCATCGGTAATTGTTTACACCCGCAAAGCTAACGACCATGCTAACGACCTAGTAGTGGTATTGAACATGACGCCCATACCGCACTATAACTACCGCATTGGCGTGCCCGAAGCAGGGGAGTGGCAGGAGATATTCAATTCGGATGCTAAGCAGTATTGGGGCGGCGGGGTAAATAACCCTAACCCGATAGCTACAGATGCCGAAGCATGGCACGGTAAAGAAAATTCGATGCAGATAACCGTACCACCACTGGCCGCAGCCATATTTAAAAGAGTAACGCAGTCCGAAACAAAAGCGAAGAAAACGCGGTTGAAGAAAGCATGAAGTTCTTCTATTTATATCTCATAGGCGGCATAGTAGCGTTGGCCTTATTGGTTTACCAACTCATAGTAACTTACCCCGATGTGAGGTATAACGGTGTGCTGGTTTACGCCACGGCAACCGGGGTATTGTTTTACATGGCCAATAAGGCGTATCATGTTAAGAAGGATAAAGAATTGATGTAATGGAAGCGTATAGATCTGCCAACTTTCAAAAAGTTGGCAGATCTTATATAGTTTTCAATTCCTGAAATTCTGTGTTATCATCAATCCGTAAACGCCGCCATCTAAAATACCTATACCCAGGCGCCCATAGTTGGGGTTAAGTATATTGGCCCTATGCCCGGGCGAATTCATTAAGCCATTATGAGCTGTTATGAGTGTTTGCGCCAGAGCAATATTTTCGCCGGCAGTCATGTACTTTATCCCGCCTTTTTTCATCCGATCGAATGGGTCTGCTCCCGAGGGGGTATAGTGCGAAAAGTAACTTTTGGCAAACATATCTACAGAATGCTTGCGTGCAACTACAGCCATTTCCGGGTCGGCTTCTAAGGCTTTTAAGCCGCGTTTTGTGCGTTCCTTATTCACCAATTCCAGCATCTCGTCTTCCAGGTCTTCCCTAACTTTAGCGTCGGTTACTTTAAAAGGCAGTTTTATAAATTCCTTATCCGTATGTCCTTCGGCTTCCTCTTTCTTTGGTGCTACGTTACTTAATGCTTCTTTAAATACAGGTGTGAGCGAATCGTCCAACCAGGTAATGCGCGATATCAGTTTGTTTGCCAGCCTGCTTTCGCGTGTTTGTTTCGATAGCCCGGTATTGAAGGGAATGAGTAACAAAATGCCGGATAGCAATACCGCCCAAACAAAACCATTGGCGAAGCCCGGTATGGTACCCAGCAATTGGTTGAGGGCGTTCCGGTGAATATGGTTGGGGATTTGCTTCAGCCAGCTATTAATAAGCCTGTCTATAAACACTTTACCCAGTAATACACCCAGCATAAACGATAAGGGCGGCAGCCAAAAATCTGCCGAGGGCATCAGCATTTGTAAAAAGCCCGCCAATGGCCTATACGCTAAAAAGCCGGCAGCTAAACTGCCCACCCACGATAGCAGCGAAAACGCCGCCAACACAAAGCCCTGCCTTATGCCGCCCCAAATACTAAGTATAAAAATAAGGATGAGCAAAAGGGTAACGTAGTTCATATGGTTATTGGTGCTGTTTTACCTCCTAAAATAGGATTAGTTTTTGATTTTCTTTATTGAGGTTGAGTTGAAGCCTCGGCCGGAAAACTATAAAAACGGATGCACAGTATTAACGATGCAAAACAGGCAATGAGTATCATTAAAATATTTACGAACGAATAGTTGCGGGAATTTTGCACTACAAAGAAATACAAACAGGCCAGCGGCACAGCAAAGAAAAGTGTAGAAACCGTAATTCGCGATTTTTTATTGTAAATGCCGTCTGCCGATTGGCCGATACGGAAAGTTGTAAAAAACAACACCAGGGACGAGATTGCTGTTATAATGCCTATGTCATAGAAATGAATATGAGCGCTAAAGCTCCAATTGGCAAATTTCACCAATATAATAAACCCCATTGCTGCATAGAGAGCGGCGAGATTGAGGATCGGCGATAGTAACAAAGTTGTGAAGCCAACTTTTAAACAATAGATAGATGCTTTTTTCATGATAAGGTTAAGTAAAAATAACCTTTATCTTGAAATTAAAAAATATGAGATTAACCCTTAGAAGGTTGAAAGGAAATTAACCTCTAAGCAGGTAAAGATTACTTCGCCTGCTTAGAAGTTATACAATGAACTACAGATTTTCGCCCGCCGGGCCCTGCCCTTTATTCGATGCATTTTGCGGTTGCGGGTCTTCTAACTCCGGGTTGTCGTTAAAGGGTACCACGGTTGGTATTTCCTTAGCCTTATCAGGGTCGTTAATGTTTTGTTTAAGGGTATCGTTACCTACGTTGGCCACATTACCTGCGCCATCATGGTTTTTGCCTTGCCCGTTGGCACGGTCGTATTTTTCTGCTACACTTTCCATAATTCTATAATTTAAGGTTGATGTTTGATAGTTTAGGTATAGAAAAAACCGTACCAATTAAGTAGGAAGCCCGAAGTTTTAAGTCGGAAGTTAAGTACAAACTAAGGTCATGCATCATTTAAAGCTTAGGGCTTACGACTTCGAACTTAAGACTTACGACTTAAAACTTAACACTATCTTTGCCCCAATGCAAAACCGCCACGCATATTCGCAGCTTATTAAAACCGAGGCTAAAAACCTGGGCTTTTTGTTTTGTGGTATATCCAAGGCAGAGTTTTTAGAGGAGGAGGCCCCGCGGCTGGAGAACTGGCTGGCTAAAGGCATGCATGGCGAAATGAAGTATATGGAAAACTACTTCGATAAGCGGTTAGATCCGCGCCTGCTGGTAGATGGTGCCAAATCGGTTATTTCACTCGGCTTAAATTATTATACCGATGAATTGCAGCTCGATTCATCAGCCCCTAAAATATCCAAGTATGCCTACGGCGCCGATTACCACACCGTTATTAAAGATAAGTTAAAACTGCTTTTAGAGTTTATTAACGAGCAGATAGGAGAGGTGGGCGGCCGTGCCTTTGTAGATTCGGCACCCGTACTGGATAAGGCCTGGGCAAAAAAGGCCGGGCTGGGCTGGGTTGGCAAAAACTCTAACCTCATCAGTAAACAGGTAGGTTCCTTCTTCTTTCTGGCCGAACTCATCGTCGACATTGAATTGGAGTACGATATAGAACCCACTGCCGACCATTGCGGCACCTGCACCCGCTGCATTGATGCTTGCCCTACAGATGCCATAGTTGGCCCTTACATTGTGGATGGCAGCCGCTGCATATCGTACCTCACCATCGAACTAAAAAACGAGATACCCCAGGAGTTTAAAGGCAAAATGGATAACTGGATGTTCGGCTGCGACATTTGTCAGGACGTTTGCCCCTGGAACCGTTTCTCGGTACTGCACAACGAACCCGCCTTTAAACCCCATCCCGAATTACATGGCTTAAAAAAAGCTGATTGGGAGGATATTACCCGAGATGTGTTTCAGAAGGTGTTTAAAAACTCTGCAGTGAAGAGGACGAAGTTTGAGGGGCTGCAAAGGAATATCAAATTCTTAGTCCCCCAGCCCCCTGAAGGGGGAGCAAAATAAAAAGCCGCGGATTTTCGTCCGCGGCTTTCTTTCTATTAACTCATGCTTTTCAAAAGCTCCCCCTTCAGGGGGCTGGGGGGCTCGGGCTTACGCCTTCCCAAACTTATTCTTCAACGCAGCCAGCATATCATTATCTACCGGCTTTGCAGGCTCATCCTTCTTTTTAAAATTCTGGTTGTTATTGTATGGCTTGTTTATTTGCGGGCTTGTGCGGGGCGCGTTATTTGCAAAATTTGGCCTTGGTGCATCCGGTTTTGGAGCAGCGGGTTGCGCAGGTTTGTTGGCCTGGCGCTCGGCATTCTTTTTGGCATTCCAGCGTTTGTATACTTCTTCCAGTTTGCGTTTGGTATAAAGCGGGAAATCGCCCTGCATCATCCACGAATAATAGCTTGGCTCGGCGTTAAGCACGTCTTCTACGCGCCTGCCTTTATGCTTGCCAAAGTTTATGGTTTCGTGCCCCTCTTCATCATAAACCATACGGCCCGCAAAATCAACCGGGCGGCTTAGGTTGGTAAATTTGTGCAGGTCTTCAATATCGCCGGTAACGGGTTTACTGCGGTTACCTTTTTTATCTTCAAATTCGGTATCTACATAGCGCTCTACCTGCGCAATCAGCACTTCCATAGTAGCGCGGGTGTCCGCCTCTGCGCTGTGGGCATTTATAATGTCTTTATCGCAATAAAATTTATAAGCTGCCTTTAATGTACGCTGCTCCATTTGGTGGAAGATGTTCTGCACATCTACAAAAAAGCGGTTCTCCAAATCAAACACTACGCCCGCGCGCAGAAACTCTTCCATCAGCATAGGTATATCAAACTTGTTGCTGTTGTAACCTGCCAGGTCAGCTTCACCAATAAATTCGGCTACGCTGTTGGCCAATTCCTGAAAGCGTTTTTCATCCTGCACGTGCTCATCGTATATGCCGTGTACCAGTGATGATTCCAGCGGGATAGCTATCCCCGGGTTTACGCGCCACGTCATAACCTCTTCGCTGCCATCGGGATTCATTTTTATTACCGATATTTCTACGATACGGTCGGTGCCTATGTTGGTACCTGTTGTTTCCAGGTCGAAGAAGGCCAGAGGGCGTTTTAAATTCAATTTCATGCTATACTCTTAAGGATTGCAAAGTTGGCAAAAACCTTAAACTTATTGGCTTTTATTTTTCTGATAAATAATGGCGAAAATGATTATTTTCATAGCTGCTAAAATTGACTTAAACCTATATGATTAAAAAGATTTCCCTGTTGGCGCTTTTCGTTGTAACGAGTGCTGCTTCCCGCGCACAGGATTTCCGCTATGGCGGTATCACTGCCGACGAACTTTACCTTAAAACTTATAAAAATGATACATCGGCCCGGGCAGTATATTTGAACGATTATGGCACAACTTCGCTTAACATAGGCAGCGATGACCATGTACAGATAATGCACGAGCGCCATGTGCGGATAAAGATCCTGAAAACGCAAGGCTTTGATAAGGCTACCATTGAAATTCCGCTGCGCGTGCGCGAACAGGATGAAGAAGTAGCGGAAGATATAAAAGGCTTTACCCTTAATGTAACCGAAGGCGGAGTTGAAACCCGCACCCAACTGGAACCCGCCAAAATTTTTACCGAGAAAAATAATAAATATTGGAAAACGGTGAAGTTTACCATGCCTAACTTAAAGCCGGGCAGCATTATCGAATACAGTTATATGCTGCGCTCGCCTTATTGGTGGTATTTTCCAGAATGGATGTTTCAGGACGATATCCCTAAACTAAATTCTAAATACGAAGCGCATATCCCCGGCTTCTGGACGTTTAACGTTTCGTTACGCGGGCCTTATAAGCTTACAACTAACAATGCCGAACTGGAAAGGGAGTGTTTCACTTATCACGCTGCCAAGGCCGATTGCTCGCACCTAACATTTGCAATAGCGGATGTACCGGCCTTTACCGAGGAGGATTACATGACATCGCGCAAGAACTTCCTGTCGGCCGTGTATTTCGAACTATCGGAGTATACCAACCTGGGCACCGGTGCAAAAATTAAAAACGCCAAAGAGTGGAAAGATATTGATTACAGCATGAAGCACTCCGACTATTTTGGCTCGCAACTGAAAAAGAAAGACCAGCTTAAGCCCTACATAACGCCTGTTATTGCCGGTAAAACTACCGAACTTGAAAAGGCGGAGGCCATTTATGCATACATACAAAAAAACGTTAAGTGGAACAATATAACCTCATACGGCAGCGAGGGTGTACGCAAAACATTAGATAGCCATACCGGCGATGTGGGCGATATTAACCTCGCGCTTGTAACCGCGCTTTCGGCGGCGGGTATTAATGCCGAGGCTGTGTTACTAAGTACCCGCGCCAACGGGCTTATTAATAAACTGTTCCCGGTAGAAAACGATTTTAATTATGTAATTGCCAAAGCCAATATCGGCGATAAAACTTATCTGCTTGACGCTACCGACCCATTGCTGGGCTTTGGCATACTGCCCCTGCGCTGCCTTAACGACCAGGGCCGTGTAATGAGCCTTGATAAACCCAGCTATTGGATAGATATGCCAACCAAACAGCGTAAAGCGCAAACCAGCGCCTATGATTTCACTTTACAGCCCAACGGCAAGCTTAAGGGCACCATTACGGCCTACTACATTGGGTACGATGCTTACGAAAAGCGCAAAGCCATAAAAAAATTCAATACCACCGAAGAGTACGTGGAGAACCTTGATGAGCAACTGACAAAAACGAAGATAATAAGCTCGGAGATAACAAACCTGGATAGCCTTAACCTGCCCATAACCGAGAAATACGAAGTTGAGATTGATGCTTTTGATAAAGGCAACCAGGCTAAATTGGCATTTAACCCTTTCTTTTTCGATAGGATAACTAATAACCCCTTTAAACTTACCGAGCGCCTTTATCCGGTAGATTGGGGGATGCCATCAGACGACCGCTTTATATTAAATATGCACCTGCCCGATGGTTACGAGGTAGAAAGCGCTCCGCAGGGGCTTGGCATAAGCCTGCCCAATGGCGGTGGCAAGTTTATTACAAATTTTGCGGGCGAGGGAAATAATTTTACCTTTTCAAACGTGTTCCAACTAAATAAATCTGTTTACGAACCCGAAGAATATCCTTACCTTAAAGAACTGTATAACAAAGTAATTGCTGCCGAACGTGCAGAGATTGTGTTTAAAAAGAAATAAATGAGAGTGTTTTATATTGCTGTATTGATGCTTGCCCTAACAACGGGCGCAAACGCGCAGCAAAACTACGATGTAAGCCTTATACCTAAAGATTTGCTGCCCTACGCCAGCGCTGTAGTACGCAACGAGGAGGTGAATATAGAAGTGAAGGATGATGATAATACCGTTTACCACGTAAAGCGGGCCATTACCGTACTGAATAAAAATGGCGATGATTTGGCCCGCATTGTTTTGTGGTACAATAAAAGCAACCCCATACGCGGGCTAAAAGGGTTAACTTATAACGAGTTTGGCAAGCCTGTTGGCAAATTCAGCGAGAAGGAACTGGTTGACCAAAGCGCTACGGCCAGTTATTCGCTGTTCGATGATTCGAGGGTGAAGCATTTTATACCTTCTATAGGTTCGTACCCGTACACAATTGAGTATGAGTACGAGCAGCGGTCGCGCCAGTCGCTTAATTTCGACGATTGGCAGCCCAATAGCGAGCCGGGGCTGGCAGTTGAGAAAAGCACCTTTGTTTTTATTTGTGCACCATCGTTCCGTATCAGGTATAAAGAAATTAATGTACCTGTTGCAGCGGTTACAGGTACAACAAAAGATGGGCTTAAAACTTATACCTGGCAACTGAAGAATGCAAAAGCTATCCGGAACGAGCCCATGAGCCCCAATAAGGAAGAATATCTTACGTCGGTAAAAATTGCCCCGCAGGATTTTAAATACGAGGGTATCAGCGGATCTTTTACAAACTGGAAAGAACTTGGCCAGTGGAATTACGACAAGTTGCTGGCCAGCCGCCGTGCTTTGCCTGCTGCCACCGTGCAGCAAATGAGGGATCTTACTGCCGGTATAACCGATCCGAAACAAAAAGCTAAAAAGATATACGAGTACATGCAGGGTAAAACGCGCTACATAAGCGTGCAGGTAGGTATTGGTGGCTACAGGCCTTTTTTAGCCTCGGAGGTTGACCAAACCAGCTACGGCGATTGTAAGGCATTGGTGAATTACACACAGGCGCTGCTGGATGCTGTGGGCATACCATCGTGGTATTGCGTAGTGCAGGCCGGCAGCCGTAAAATAAGCCTCCTGTCCGATTTTGCCAGCCAGGGGCAGGGCAACCATATTATTTTATGCCTGCCCTTTAAAAACGATACCACTTTTGTGGAGTGTACCAGCCAAAAAATACCCTTTGGTTTCCTGAGCGATTTTACCGACGACCGTAACGTATTGGCCTGCACACCCCAGGGCGGCAAATTAATGCATACCACCAAATACGCAGCGCAAACTAACCTGCAAGCTCGCCGCGCCGATTTAGTAATTGGCGACGACGGCACGCTTACCGGCAGCGTAAATACCGTTTTTAAAGGCACGCAGTACGATAACCGCGAAGATATGCTGGATGAGCCGCGAACAGAGCAGCTTAAGCGCTTTCCGAAGTTGTACCCCTCTATTAACAACCTTGAGGTAGATGCATATACTTTTAAGCAGGATAAAAATATACTCCCTGCTATTACCGAAGACCTGAAAATTACGGCGAGGGATTTTGCTACCAACGATAATGGCAAGCTTTACTTTTCGGTAAATCCCTTAAACCGCACAGGCAGGCGATTGCGCGATATACGTAACCGTACCACCGCGCTATACATTAACAGCGGCTATACCGACGATGATGTGATAACGTACAAGCTGCCGGCAGGTTATAAGCCCGAATTTAATATGCCCAATGTTTCGATAGAAAAACCTTTCGGTAAGTTTACAGTAAGTGCCACCGTCAGCGGAGATAAGCTAAGTTTTAAGCGCCACCTGCAACTGGTTGATGGTACTTATGATAAAGCACTGTACGCCGATTTGGTAAGCTTTTACGAAGCTATTGCCGATGCTGATAACTACAATGTAGCGCTTGTGAAAAAGTAGGCCTAACTGAAGATGATGATGCCGAGGATAATTCCTACGATCATGATGATGTAGAGCATTATTTCGTTACCCGCAAAGCGCTTGTATTTCGTCCAGAAAGAGTAATCGTGTTTGGGGTTTTCCATATACCCTGCAAAAATATACAAAATACCTTAGGCCATGAATATACAAGAGGAAGAAGAAATTAAAAAAGAGTTTCAGTTGGAGCGGGTGATCCTGTTCAGCGATGCGGTGTTTGCCATCATCATTACCATTATGGTGCTGGAGATAAAGCTGCCCGAGGGGCTTAGGCATGCCGAAAGGAGCGAAGTGCAGCACGCCATAATAGAAGTGCTGCCGAGGCTGTTCGGGTATATGACTGCCTTCTTTTTTGTGGGCATGTTTTGGCTGAAGCACCTCAAAATGTTTAGTTACCTTAAAGATTACAGCAAGGGGCTAATTATTTGGAACCTTGTGTTCCTTTTCTTTATATCGCTGTTCCCGTTCGGTGTTTCGGCCATGATAGAATCTTTAGGGCCGGGTAGTGCGATGGGATTGTTTATCTATTTTAATGTGATAGCATTGAGTATGCTGGGGCAAACCATGCTCACCGGTTACCTGGTAAACCATGCCGATACTTTATGCATTAAACCAAAACAGCTGCAAACCAACCTGCAATGGAAGGTGCAAAAACTCAATTACATCAGCATTCCCGTTTTGTACGCATACATCATTTGCTGCCTGTATTTTGAGGTGCCTACGGCTTTTTTTAGCCTTGGGTTTTTGCTGTGGGCGGTAACTAATATCCGTGCACGCAAAAAGTTTTATAAAGCTGAGGACGATGCCAAACCCGTATTAAACCGCTTATTTGCTTCGCGAAAGAAACAGCCGGCGGCACCCGATGCTGCAGAATAAATTAATAGTTGGTTTGTTGATTTTCGGGCACCATAACGGAAGCCGGGTCTAACACAGAGCCGCCGCGCGAGAAGTATTGATAAATCCCTCTGTCGTGCAGTTTTACGATAACCACGCCGCGGCGGGTGCTGGCATGTACAATGTAGCCGTTTTGCAGGTATACGCCCACATGGCTAAACTGCTTGCCATCAAAATCAAAAAACACCAGGTCGCCTTCTTTTAATTCCTCTTCGTATTTACGCTTGATGTTGTTTACCTGCATGGCACAGGTACGCGGCACGGGCATATCATAAACCTGCAATTGCAGCAAAAATACAAGGCCCGAGCAATCAACCCCATCCTTATCCATACCGCCAAACCGGTAGGGCACGCCCATCCATTCATCAATAAAGTTATACAGCCTGCCGTTTTGTATATCATCTCGCTTAAGCCCCATCATGGCCGAGTATTTATCTGCGATAGACCGCTCGGGCTTTACCATAACATAAGGCCCGCGTTTTACGGGCATGTTTATACCGGGATTATTGGTATTCCGCACGGTTAACTTGCGCGAGTGGCAGGCGGTTAATGAAACGGCAACCGCGAAAAAAAGCATCAGCTGGTAATGGCGTAGATTTGGCATAAAGTAAAGATATTGCGAACAGGGAAAACGTTACAACGGATGTTATAAACATTTTAACAATGGGCTATCAAATACGCTTGTCATGCTGAGGGACGAAGCATCTAATCGCCGATTTGCAATGCCGTTAAGCACTGGGCTATCAGATCCTTCGCTATCGCTCAGAATGACAATGTGTAATAATTAGATTGGTTAAGCTAATTGCACATCAAAACGCCTAACTCTTCACCACCCTCTGTATCTCATCAAGTTTCATTAATGCCTCAACAGGGGTAAGGGTATTCACGTCGAGGTTGTTCAGGGTGTCGCGGATCTTAACCAGTACCGGGTCATCTATCGAGAACATTTGCATTTGTACGGCTTGCTTTTGCACCTTGCGGATGCTTTCTTTAATATGCTCGCCGCCGGTACGCTCGTTCTCCAGCTTTTTCAGTATCTCGTTGGCGCGGTTGAGCACTTTGGTTGGCATACCCGCAAGTTTGGCCACGTGTATACCAAAGCTATGTTCGCTGCCGCCGGGAACCAGTTTACGCAGGAAGATGATCTGCTGGCCAACCTCTTTTACCGATACGTTGTAATTTTTTATCCGCGGGAAACTGGTGCTCAACTCGTTCAACTCGTGGTAATGCGTAGCAAACAGCGTTTTGGCCCGCGCCGAATTGTTGTTGTGCAGGTACTCGGCAATCGACCAGGCAATAGATATACCATCGTAAGTAGATGTTCCGCGGCCAATTTCATCCAGCAAAATAAGGCTCCTGTCTGATAAGTTATTGAGGATGCTGGCCGTTTCGTTCATCTCCACCATAAACGTCGATTCGCCCGAGGAGAGGTTATCTGAAGCGCCCACACGTGTAAATATTTTATCAACCAAGCCAATCGAAGCAGCCTTGGCAGGCACAAAACAGCCCATCTGCGCCATCAGTACTATTAAGCCGGTTTGCCTAAGCAATGCCGACTTACCCGCCATGTTGGGACCGGTAATAATGATGATCTGCTGCGAATCCGAATCTAAGAAAACATCGTTGGTGATGTACTCTTCGCCCAGCGGCAGGTTTTTCTCTATAACGGGGTGGCGGCCGCCTTTTATATCCAGTACGCGGCTATCGGTAACCGTGGGTTTTACATAATAGTTTTTGATGGATATAGTGGCAAAGTTAAGCAGTACATCCAGTCGCGCTACCAATTGCGCATTCAGTTGAATGGGTTTGATGTACTCGGCCAAAGCGTATAATAAATCATTATACAGCTTGGTTTCCAAAGCCAATATCTTTTCTTCCGCGCCCAAAATCTGTTCTTCGTATTCCTTTAGTTCGGGCGTAATGTAGCGCTCTGCATTTACCAGGGTTTGCTTGCGTATCCACTCTGTAGGCACTTTATCGCGGTGGCTGTGCGTAACCTCTAAATAGTAGCCAAACACGTTGTTGAACGATACTTTAAGGGAAGGGATGCCCGTTGCTTCGGCTTCGCGTTTTTGTATCTCCAGCAAATAGCCTTTTCCACCAAAAGCAATTTTACGCAGGCGGTCGAGTTCTTCGTTAACGCCGTCATTCATCACCGAGCCTTTTACCAGCATCACCGGTGGCTCGGGGTGTAGTTCGCGCGCAATGCGTTCGCAAATACTGCCGCAAGGGTTTAGCTGCTCGCCAATAGCGCGTAGCGGGGCGCTGTCGGTAGCTTCTGTTACCTTTTTTATTTCGGCAATGGCCAGCAACGCTTTTTTCAGTTGGCTAACCTCGCGCGGGTTGGCGCGTTGTAAACCAATTTTAGAAATAAGCCTCTCCAGGTCGCTTATCTGGCGGATGTATTGTTGCAGGTCTTCGCGCAGCGGCTCGTTTTCAATAAAATATTCTACTACGCCAAGTCGGTCGTTAATAGGCTTTATTTCCTTAAGCGGCATCACAATCCAGCGGCGCAACAGGCGAGCACCCATAGGCGAACAGGTGTTATCCAGCACATCAACCAGTGTTTTAGCATTCTCGTTGGTAGAGCCCACCAGCTCTAGGTTGCGGATACTGAACCTATCGAGCCATAAATAGCGGTCTTCCTCAATACGGCCTATGGCGCTGATGTGCTGCAGGTTGCGGTGTTCTGTCTCATTTAAATAATGCAATGCAACACCGGCCGCTACAATGCCGAGGTTTAACTTATCGATACCAAAACCTTTCAACGATTTTACGCCGAAGTGCTTCAGTAGGGTTTCGGTGGCATAATCGCCGCTGTAAGGCCAATCGTCGAGCGTATAGGTGTAAAAGCGGTCGCCGTAATTATCTTTAAAATCGTGCTGGCGGCTTTTGGGGTAAATTACCTCACTCGGGGCATAGCTTTGTAATAATTTATCAATATAGCCAGGGTTGCCCTGTGCGGTTAAAAACTCCCCGGTTGATATATCTATCAGCGCAATACCGATGCTGTTCTTCTCAAAGTATAAGGAAGCAAGGTAATTATTGCTCTTTTGCTGCAGTATATTATCGTTAATGGCAACGCCGGGGGTAACCAGTTCGGTAACACCACGCTTAACGATGGTTTTGGTGGTTTTGGGGTCTTCCAGCTGGTCGCAAATGGCCACGCGCTGCCCGGCACGTACCAGTTTGGGCAGGTAAGTTTCCAGCGAGTGGTGGGGGAAGCCTGCCAGCTCTATAAAAGTGGCAGCGCCGTTGCCGCGGCGGGTGAGCACAATGCCCAAAATGCCGGCGGCTTTAATGGCATCTTCGCCAAATGTTTCGTAAAAATCGCCCACACGGAACAGCAGCAGGGCACCCGGGTACTTCACCTTTATGGCGTTGTACTGCTGCATTAAAGGGGTTTCTTTGGTTTCGGTAGACTTAGCCAAAATAGTGCAATTAATAATCTGCTAATTTAATCCATTGCGTTTGGATTAATGGCATTGTGGAAAAGTAGATCGTTGTTGGAAAAGTTAGAGAGGTTGGAAGTGTTGGAAAGGTTGAAGAAGTTGGAAGGGTTGAAGAGGTGCTGCCCTTGTTGGAGATGGCTCTAAGAATGGTGTGAAAGAGCTGACGCGTGAATCCGAAATCGAACATCTCAATTCCGAAATTTTTATTGCCTATCTTGCCATAAATCGTCCTGCCGATGGAATCTTTTAATATCACCCAATTACGCCTGCAAAACCAGCATTTGGTACAGCCGGAGTTTATCACGCCTTCGGATATTGTGAAACACATGGGGGCGATGCAATCGCAGGATTATGCCGCTGCCAAATGGGCTTTGGGGCAACGCTTGAAAGGTTGCACCGATGATATGGTTGATAAGGCTCTTGCCGATGGCAGTATTATCCGCACGCATGTGTTGCGGCCTACGTGGCATTTTGTACATCCCGATGATTTGCGATGGATGCTGATGCTTACCGCCAAGCGTATACAAGCCGCAGCAGTAGCCCGGCACAGGCAATTACAATTGGATGCAGCAGTATTAGCCAAATGCGAAAAGCTGATTTTAAAAGCCCTGGATGGCAAAGAGCAAATTACCCGCGATGATGCCGCAGCTTTCCTGACAGCGCATGGCGTGGCTACAAACGAGCAGCGCTTTGTGCATATTATGGAGCATTTAGAGCTGGCGCAATTGGTTTGCAGCGGTGGGCGCGAGGGCAAGCAGTTTACCTACGCTTTATTTGACAAGCGGGTGCCTGCTGCAAAGCTGCCCGAAAAGGAAGAAGCCCTGGCCATGCTTGCCGGGCGGTATTTTACTTCGCATGGCCCGGCAACAATTGCCGACTTTGCATGGTGGAGCGGCTTAACCATAACCGATGCCAAAGCGGGGCTCGAGTCAGTTAAACAAAAATTAACCAGCCATACTTTTGGTAAAGAAGCCTATTGGTTCGCCGAACGGGAGAACCTGAGCGATAAAGCAACAGCTGCACATCTATTACCCAATTACGATGAATATATTGTTGCCTACAAAAACCGAGATGCTACCATTGATGCCCGCCACATCAGCAAAGCCGACCCGCGCGGCACTATTTTTAACCATACCTTCCTCATCAATGGTAAGATAGAAGGCCTTTGGAAGAAAGTTGTTAAGAAAGATACGCTGGAATTGGAGCTGAACCCTTTTAGAAAATTGAACCAAAAAAGTTTAAAAGCGGTTGAGCAGGCTGCCAAACAGTATGCTAAGTTTTTGGGGTTGAAGAAATCACAATTTGCGGAAGTGATTGCGTAAGCCTCAAGCTTGCAGTCGTTTAGCCAATTTTCCTATAGTTAAGCCCTGTACCAAGATTGAAAAGACCACAACGATGTAAGTGATTAGTACAAACTCATCGCGGTACATATTGCCGCCTAAGGATAAGGCCATAGCAACGGATAGTCCGCCGCGCAAGCCGCCCCAGGTGAGCATAGCTACGGCATTTTTTTCGAACTTTATTTTATAGCGCAGTAACGATACCGGGATGAATACGGAAACCCAGCGGGCCAGGAGTACGATAAGGATAACTATTAAACCGATAGCCAAAATGGTGGTGTTAGTTTTTACTACCAGCATCTCCAGCCCAATAAGCAGGAAAAGCACGGCGTTCAGTATCTCATCCACCAGTTCCCAAAATTTATCAAGGTAATCTCGCGTTACGTCAGACATGCCTTCTTGCCTTTTGTTACCCGTGATGATACCGGCAACTACCATGGCTAAGGGTCCCGATATATGAAGCAAGCCCGCGAAGTAATAGCCGCCCATTACTATAGCCAGCGTAATAAGTACTTCCACCTTATAATCATCAATAGAGCGTAGCGCCCAAAAGCCTGCATAACCCAGCACTGCTCCAAACAGCAGCCCGCCCACGGCCTCCTGCAAAAATAAATGCCCTACGGCAGTCGGCGAAAAATTACCCGAAGCGGCTATTTCCGCTATACTGATGAAAATTACTACTGCAATACCATCGTTAAATAACGATTCTCCGGAAATTTTCAATTCCAGTGAGGGCGGTATTTTAGCCTCCTTTAGTATGGCCAGTACGGCAATAGGGTCGGTAGGCGATATTAGGGCACCAAAAAGTAGGCAATAAATAAAGGGCACCGGGCTGTTGAAAAGGGTGAACAACCCATAAACCATGCCTCCCACTAAAAAAGTAGATATCAGGGTGCCGGCCGTGGCTAACAATATAATGGGCCAACGCTCTTTACGCAGGGCATTGGCATCAATGTGGATGGCACCTGCGAACAATAGAAAGCTGAGCATAAAATTCATCAGCACATCCTTAAAATCTACTGAGGCCGCCAGTTGAATGGCTTTTTTTGATAAAGCCGAATTGGAATTACCAAAGGCCGCCAACAAAATGGAGCACAGCAACGATAGCACCATAACGCCAATAGTAGGCGGCCACTTAATAAATTTTTTATTGATGTAGGCAAAAACGGCGGTGATAACGATGGTGATGGTTATGATCTCTTGGGTATTCATCATAGCACCTGCAAGATACTCAATTTAGAGGGGATTTGGGGTAAAAGCAGGGCGATTTAGGGCCCTAAGAAAGCCTACTTATACACCGTTTGCGCATCCGCCTCGTTACTCATCTCGATGATCACGGTATCAAGCCGCTCTAATTCGCTGGAGATGTAGTTAAGCACTACCGAATCGGCTGGGTCTACCTTTAGGATATCTACCAATGCTTTCAGGTTGGCCAGCGGGCTGCGGATAAGGTGCGATTGCTTCCAGGCCATATCTTTTATGCTTTCTATATGGCGGTGTATATTGCGGTAGGCTTGTTGCAGATGTTGTTCGGACCGCTTTCGGTCGGTTATATCTGTAGCCGCCAATACTAACCCTAGTATATTCCCTTCGCGGTTGGCAACGGGCACCATGCGCACATGGTACCACAAATGGCCGCCCTCGCTATCCGGAAAGCTTATCTCGTAACTAACGGTTTCGCCATTAAGCACCATGGCAATGTACTCGCTGAATTTGCCCATGCGCTCGGGCAATATATGCGATACCAGGTTGGCGCTCAGGGCCGGGTCGTAATTAAATTCTTTTTCGGCATAGTCCAACGCCAGGTTATTATATTCTATTATCTGCAGTTCGGTACTTAGCAGCAGGTAGGCCGTATCGGTATTATTGAGGATGGTTTGCAGGTTGGCCTCGGTGCGTAGCAAGGCTGCTTTTTCGCGTTGTATCAGTTCTTCGGCATGCTTGCGTTCGGTAATATCCAGCATGGTACCAATAATTGATGGTACGCCGCTCATGATCACCCGGCTGCCGTAAAACTCGATCCAGTTGTGGCTGCCATCTTTCCGCAAGCCGCGTGTCTCGTAATGCACGCTTTCTATTTCTCCATCTAAACGCGCACGGATGCTTTCGTTAACATGATCGCGGTGTTCGGGGTGTATGATCAGGCCTGATGGATACTGGCCCACCAGTTCCGAAATTTCGTAACCAAATACTTCGGCAAAGCGCGGGTTCACATAACTAAATTTACCATGCTGCACAATGTAAATGCCTACCATAGATCGTTCGGCAATGGTGCGGAATTTCAGTTCGGCATCCGTAAGCCCTTGTTCCATAGCTTTGCGTATGGTAACATCGCGGGCTATAACCATCACCCTGTCGTTGGGGAAGGTTTTTACATTTACCTCTACTTCAAATACTTCGCCGTTTTTGCGCATAAAACGCCTTTCGCGTACGGTGGAAGTGGCAGGGGCAGAGGGGGCAACGTATTTAAGCGGGTCGGTTTTTAACTGTTCGGGGTCAACCAGCTGCGTAATATTCATTTCCAACAGTTCTTCGCGGGTGTAGCCCGTCATGCTGCACATGCTTTCGTTCACGTTGGTGAAGCACCCGTCGTGGTCGAGGATATATATAGCATCCGAAGCCTGCTCAATAAGCTCGCGGTATTTCTCCTCGCTCTTTTGCAGCTGGTGTAAAAGGTTTAGTAACTCTATCTTTTCGTTCATGCAGGCCGGGTAGATGTTAGCTTGAAGGCGTTGATAATGTAGTTATTATAAAACTACTAATAAAAATTGATGATTTTATGCAAGTAAATAAATATCACTAACAGGAATAAAAGCAAAAGCCTATAGCTCAGCTTTTTCTGCCCAGTTAATTTCCTGTGGCAGCGCAGCCCTGCTAAACTCAATATGCATTACTTTGCGCGGTTTGCTATTGGTAGTGCGGTTAGAGGCATGCAGCAGCAGCGGCCGCATGATCATGATGCCGCCGGCCTTAACGCAGCAGGTGGTTTCGGTTTCGGCGTTCCAATCAATAGTTTCGGGGCGGTATACGCCTTTGAGGTGTGAGCCGGGTACAACCTTTAAAGCGCCATTACCTTCGTCGGCATCATCAAGGTGAATGCGGATGGTAAAGTTGTCTTCGAGAATATTTAAAGGAGGCTGCACGGCAAATTGGTTTTGCTTCACCGTCCATGGCCCAAAGCCGGGCAGTTCCACTTTTTGATCTACGGATATGGTTAAATCCTGGTGCCAGGCTACAAACCAGTTAGATTCTTCGGGTTTATCGAAATAGATGGATTTCACTACGAAGTAGCCTTCGCCAAATAATTCAGTAATGATTTGGCTCAACCTATCATTAAAAATAACTTTTGAAGTACCGGGCACTTCTTTCAAGAACTGGCGGATAGCGAAAAGCCCCGCGCTTTTACGGAAAGTGTCGCTATCTGTATCAGCTTCGCGGATGTGCCTTAAAACAGCAAGGATCTCGTCCTTGCTATAAACATCTTCGATAACTGTAAAGCCGTTATCAGTGATATTTTGCAGATGAGATCCTTGCATGTTCGTTCCCTGGAAGATTTGACAACTTTCGAAAAGTTGACAAATTTGACGCGAGTTGTTAGAAACTGTTCCTGATGCTGTTGCTCAATGTTTTGGCGCTCCAGTAACCGCTATCCAAAATACGGCGAACGGTTAACAGCGGGTAGTTAGGGTCGCGCTTATCGGCCAATTGGAATGCCATTCTGAAACCTTTTTTATTCAATTCAGGCAAAACAGGCGGTTTCCAAATACCGAAGGGATAAGCAAAGTACTCTATTTTTTTACCGGTTATTTCTTCCAGCTTTTTGGTTGGCTTGTCTATTTGGGTAACCCAATCGTCAACAGGTTTTGTTGTGATCTTACCGTTTTTGCCAATTATCTTTAATTCGCCATTGTGGGTGTATTTGTCAACACGGTGGTGGTCCCAGGTGTGGCTGGCAATTACGTTACCCGCATCCGATAGGCTTTTTACCATTTCGGGCGTCATGTAATGCGGGCGGCCAAGCGATACTGTCATTACAAAGTACACTGCTTTAAAGCCGTACTTTTTCAGCTCAGGGGCAGCAATGGTGTACTGGTCTAAATCGGTATCATCAAACGTGAGCATGATGGGTTTTTTAGGCAATGCCGCACCGGTTGTTAAATAGTTGTATAGCTGATCGGGCAGTATGGTATGGTAACCGCTATCGGCCAGCATTTTTATGTGTTCTTTAAAGGCTGCTATCTGTACAATATAATCTTTTGCGTTTTTGCTGTCGGTGGCTTTCCAATCGCGTATTTGGTGATAGCATAGGATAGGCACTTGTTTGCGGGCCAACACCGCTGCATTGTCAACCGGGCCGGTAGCCAGCTTTACTTCTGCTGCAGGAGCTTCGCTCTGTTGCGTAACCGCTGCGGTGTCGGCTTTTTTATCGGTTGATGTTGGTTTGCTTTGGCAGGATATCATGCCGAAAACGAGGAGCGGCAGCACTGCCGAAAACTGCTTTAACATAGCTGAGATGGTTGATTATAAATTACAGGGCGCTAAAATAATATAATTCTGAGGTATATATTATTAACTGTTAATAAATAAAATAGGAATTAAAGCACAATGCGTTTGCCTTCGGCGATGGACCTTTTGGCGGCATCCAGTATTTGCATCACTATCATGTTGTACTTTAACGATGAGCGGTCGTTAATGCCCAGCAAACGATTTTTGAGTACCATTTGCAGGTAGGTTACCGGGTTATCCAACGGTGCTTCTAATGCCGTAGTTATGTTGGCATTTGTTTGCACATCGTTTACGCGGGTGAGCGTGTTGTTTTTGTCGAAGGCGTGCATGTAACCTTTATCACCAAACACCTCCAGGTCTTTTATAGAGAAGGGCCAGTTCCACGATGCTTCTATTAAACCGGTAGCGGTGGGGTATTCTACCACAATATTAACATCATCTTCTACCTTGGGGTACACGTTCATTTTAAAATGGCGTGCCACTGCTGTAACGGCAACCGGCCTTTGGCCTTCCATCAGCCAGGTCATCAGGTCGGCACCGTAGCAACCGAAGTCTATCAGGGCACCGCCGCCATTCAGTTCGGGGTCGGTAAGCCAGCTTAAAAATTCTTTGCTGCAGCCAATTTCTTTTGGCCCCTGGTGGCCATCGTGCACCACCATTTTGCGAATGTTGCCAATGCTATCTTTAGATGCCATGTTGTACACATGCTGGTAGGAGGGGTACCAGGTTGTTTCGTAATTGGTGAGCAGTTTTATGTAATACTTCAAAGCCAAAAACTCCATGCGTTTGGCCTGTGCCAAAGTTGCGGCCAATGGTTTTTCAACCATCACGCTAATGCCCAGGGGGGCACAAGTTTCCACTACATCAATATGTTTTGCCACCGGGTTATAGCCCAAAACCGCATCGGGCTTGGTGGTTGTGCACATCTTTTTAAGGTCGTCGTAAAAAATGGAATCGGGCAGGTGGTAGCGCTCCTTGTATTTGGTGCGCAGGGCTTTGTCGGTTTCGGCAATGCCCACAATAATTACTTTTCCCTGCTGGTAATCGCTCAGGATGCCGTTCACATGATCGTGCGACATACCCGCTATGCCCAGCCTTAAAGTACTTAACAACACCGGGGTTACCGGTACTATGGGGGTAACCGCCGGTGTTGTAGTAACAGCAGGTTTTACCTTGGTGGTATCCTGCGCAAATGAAATTGATCTGAATGCAGCTAAAAGTATGAAAAGGCAGAATAAAGATCTTGATAATTTCATGATGGTATAATTCAAATACTATTTCTCTAACGATAATGAGTAAGGTACGTCATCAACCTTTGTACCCCTTGTTTTGTTTGGAGCAGCCGACATGCCAAAATTCAACACGCCGCCTTTTAACAGGTCGGTGTGGTTTAAATAGTTGTGATTGTATGGCTTACCGTTTACCATTAAAGTGCTTACATAACGGTTAACATCGCTGTTAGCAGGTGCGTTTATTACTACTTGTTTACCGTTCTCTAAATTCAAAGTTAATTTTTTGAACAAAGGTGCGCCTAAAACGTACTGGCCGCTGCCAGGGCATACAGGGTAAAAACCCATTGCCGAAAATACATACCAGGCACTGGTTTGGCCGTTATCCTCGTCGCCGCAGTAACCGTCAGGAGTAGCTTTGTATAGTTTGTTCATTACATCGCGTACGTGGGTTTGGGTTTTCCATGGCTGGCCTGCATAGTTGTACAGGTAAGGCATGTGTTGTATAGGCTGGTTACCGTGCGCGTATTGGCCCATACCGGCTATTTGCATTTCGCGTATCTCGTGTATCACCTGGCCGTAATAGCTATCATCAAAAATTGGTGGCATGGTCCATATCGAATCCAGTTTGGCAACAAATTTTTCTTTGCCACCCATCAGGCCAATTAAGCCATTCATATCGTGGAAAACGCTCCAGGTGTAGTGCAGGCTGTTACCTTCGGTAAAAGCATCGCCCCATTTAAATGGATTGAAAGGGCTCTGGAATTTGCCATCTTTGTTTTTACCGCGCATCCAACCGGTTTGGGTATCAAACAGTTTTTTGTAGTTCAGGCTGCGTTGTTTGTACAGGTCGGTTTCCGAAGCAGGTTTGCCCAAGGCTTTACCCAATTTGTAGATGGTGAAATCGTCGTAGGCGTACTCTAAAGTACGGGCGGCGTTCTCGTTTATTTTTACATCGTAAGGTACGTAGCCTAATTGGTTGTAGTATTCTACACCATCGCGGCCCGATGCGTTTGGCCCATCGTTATTAGCGCCATGTATCAAAGCTTCGTAAAGGGTGTTAATATCATAACCACGCAGGCCTTTCAAATAAGCATCAGATACTACCGATGCAGAGTTGTTACCCACCATTACATCCGAATAGCCCGGGCTGCTCCACTCAGGCAACCAGCCGCCTTCTTTATAATCGTTAGCTAAACCTGCCTGCATCTCTTTGTTGATAGATGGGTAAACCAAGTTCAGGAAAGGGTACAGGGCACGGAAAGTATCCCAGAAACCGGTACCTGCAAATTTGTAGCCCGGGTGAACATTGCCATCCTGAGCGCTCCAGTGTATAGGTTGGTTCTTAGCATCCAGCTCGTACATCTTGTTCGGGAAGAACAGCATGCGGTACAAGCAAGAGTAGAAGGTACGTGCCTGGTCAACCGAACCGCCTTCTATTGATAAACGGCTAAGCGTTTTGTTCCAGGTAGCTTTGCCGGCCGCGCAGGTAGCATCGAAGCTGTTTTTACCAACTTCGCGCTGCAGGTTCAGTTCGGCTTGTTCTAAGCTGATGAATGATGAAGCTACGCGCAGGTTTACTTTTTCGCCCGCTTTGGTGCTGAAAGCAATAAGCGCGCTAACGTGCTTGTCGGTTATTTCGTTACCCGATGACAATACGCTATCGGCATATACTTGTGCCAAGGTGATCGGTTTATCTACATAAATAACAAACCAATTTTTGAAGTTCTTTAACGGGCCGCGGGCGTACTTGGTAGAGTAGCCTACGATCTTGTTTTCGCCGCGCAGTACTTTTATGTACGATCCTTTATCAAAAGCATCGATAACAATGTGCGAGCTATCCGATTTCGGGAACGTAAACCTGAATTGTGCCGCACGCTCGGTTGCGGTAATTTCGGTAGTTACATCGTGGTCGGCAAGGTAAACGCTGTAGTAATATGGTTTTGCAATTTCGGTTTTGTGCGAGAACCAGCTCTCGCGGCCTTTCTGTGTTACCGTTAGCTTATGAGTAGATGGCATAATGGCAAACTGGCCATAATCGTTCATCCATGGCGATGGCTGGTGGGTTTGCTTAAAGCCATTTATTTTATAGGCATCGTAAGTGTACTGCCATCCGTCGCCCATGCGGCCGGTTTGTGGCGTCCAAAAGTTCATACCCCATGGTACGGCCACAGCAGGGTAGGTGTTACCATTACTCAGGTCGTATTTGCTTTGGGTACCCATCAGCGGGTTTATCCATTCAACGGGGTCGGTAATTTTGGGTGCAGGCGGCCTTTGAGCCATGGCAGATGTTGCCAGTAAAACTGTGCTTAAAAACAGCAAACTTTTTTTCATAAACAATTAAAAAATAAAGGATAGAAGTAAACCGGCGGTAAATATAAAAGACTGGCGGGGATTGCCAGTCTTTTATGCTTAAATAATATTGTAAAATTATTGCCACCCGGGGTTTTGGGTGAGCTTAGTGTTGGTATTCATTTCGCGCTGCGGTATTGGCCACAGGTAATACTGCTGTTTCATGGTTACGCCCTGCTCATTGGCAGTTGAAGTAGCATCGCCAAAAGTGCTGTCGCTCACTTTATATATTTTATGCGTGCGCTGTATGTCAAAGTAGGCTTTATCCTCGTAGGCCAGTTCGTGGTAGCGTTCGCGCCAAACGGCCTCGCGGAAAGCGGATTGCGATAGCCCGCTTAAAGGTGCCAGCTTTGCACGCGCCCTGATGGCATTTATTTGTGCGTAAGCGGTAGCATTAGGCCCGCTTTCAGCCTCGTTGCTGGCTTCGGCGTATATCAGCATGGCTTCGGGTAAACGCAGTAGAGTGAAGTTCTCGTCGCTTTTGCCGTTACCCAGGGCGCTCTCTACGTGGAAGTATTTGTATAGCGCATGTTCGCCGAACTGGATGATGGTTGCCGGCTCTTTATCCTTAGGGTAGCTGCTGAAGTAGAATTGCCTTTCCTCGGTACGTTTGTCACCGGCTTCGTAGCTGGCAAAAAACTCGTTAGTAGGTATCATAGCGCCCAGGTGGTCGCCGTAGGCACCTACCTGCAGGTTAAATGGCAGGGTTAGCTGCGGTATAGCATTCTCGCGCACGCCCACCAGGTAGTTTATCTGGAAGATAAGCTCGCCCATATTTTTGTGGGCATTATCGTGCAGGTAATCGTAATTATCAAACAGTGTGTATTGTGTTAAAACCGGCTGTACTTCCTGCGCGGCCAAAGCGTAGTTCTCAGGTTTGTTCATGGGGAAGCCTGCCATGGTTAAATACACGCTGCCCAATAATGTGCGCACCGCACCTAATGATACCTTGCCGGTTTGGTCGGTATCGGGCAAGCCCGATACTTTAGCGGCCTGCAGGTCGCTTACTATTTGTGCATAAACATCTGCATAAGGTGTGCGGGTAGGGTACAGGTTCTCGCTGTTGATGGCCACGGGTTCGGTTATCAAAGGCACATCCCCATACAACCTTACTAAATGGAAGTAAAAGAACGCGCGAAGAAAGTATGCCTCGCCCAGCAGCGCCTTTTTAGTGGCATCGGGCATGGCGATATTCGGGATGTTTGCTATCGCGATGTTGGCGTTAGAAATGGCATTGTAGCTGTTGGCCCAAACGGTTTGGAAACCGGGGTTTACCGAACTGGTGGTGTTAAGTATTACCGCCCTGTTGTTTACGCTTTGGCCCAGCGATGTAGCGTGCCCTGCAAACAGTTCAAGCGTAATAAAAGGGCTTTCGCCATAAGCATCGCCATTTTGGAACATGTATAGCGATGTGTATATACCATTCACAAAAGTGCGCGCCTGCGATTCGGTTGTGAAGTAGTTATCTTTCACAAAGTTGCCTTTGTTTTCCTCGTCGAGGTATTTTCTGCAGCTGCCAAGCGGGGCCGCAAGGGTCAGTACTAATAAACCAACCCGGTATTTTTTTAAGTTAAACTTCATAGTAGTGTGCATTAATATGTGGTTTAATTAGAAACTTGCATTTACGCCAAGCAAAAAGGTCCTGGCTTTTGGATAATCGTAAAACTGGATGCCCTGTGTGAAGTTGCTGCTACCGTTATAGGTAGAAACTTCAGGATCGTAGCCTGTGTATTTGGTTATCAGGAACAAGTTTTGCGCCTGTGCGTAAAGCCTCAATCGGCTCATTTTTAATTTCTTCAGGATGTTGTCTGAAAATGTATAACCCAGCGTAACAGCCCTGCCGCGAATGAACGAACCGCTCTCTACTTTGGTAGAATATATTTCGGTTTGGTAGCGCACATAAGCAGGCCTGTTTTCGGCAATGCTAGTGTTTTGGTTCTGCGGTGTCCAGGCGTTTAGCACGGTGGCATAGCTATTGGCCTGCCCGGTACGATCCTGCCCCGAGTGGCGGGTTAGGTTCATGATCTGGTTGCCGTAGTTAAATTGTAGCTCGATACCCAAATCGATGTTTTTGTAGCGGAAGTTGTTGGTAAACGTACCGAAACCATCTGGGGTTGATTTACCCAACACTTCACGGTCATCTGCAGATATTTTGCCATCACCGTTAAGGTCTTTGATCTTCAGGTCGCCCGGCAGCAGGCCGTATTTGGCAGCTTCGGTAGCCTCTGCGGTACCCCAGGTGCCTAAAACGGTGTAGCCGTAAAAGCTGCCCGGTGCTAAACCAACCCGCATCAGGTTAAAATCTGAAAGGAAGCCTGGTGCCAGAAAGATATCATCGTTGTTTTGGCCCAGCGCGATCACTTTAGTTTTTAACAGCGTAATGTTAAATGCCGAAGTCCAGCTGAAATTATCTGTTTTGATGTTCTGCGTGCTCACGGTGAACTCCAAACCTTTGTTTTGCAGCCTGCCTATGTTTTTGTAAACACTACCGAAACCACTGGTTTGCGGCAGTGGAGCGTTCAGCAATAAGGCCTGGGTTTTTTTCAGGTAAGCGTCGGCTTCAATGGTAACACGGTTGTTGAATAAGCCCAATGATACGCCAAAGTCCACTTCGGAGTTCTTCTCCCACGATAGGTCCTCGTTACCAATGGTAGTTTGGTGTGTACCAATAGCTTGCGAACCGCCGAATACATAGTTGGTAGTCTCTATACGGGCTTGCGATTGGTACTGGCCAATCTCAGAGTTACCTGTTAAACCGTAGCTCAGGCGGAATTTAAGGTCGGATATGGTTTTGTTATCCTTCAGGAAAGCTTCCTGCGATGCACGCCATGCCAGCGCTGCCGAGGGGAAGAAACCGTACTTAACATTCTTACCAAAACGCGACGAACCATCCTGGCGGCCCGTAACCGTTAACAAGTATTTCTCTTTGTAGTTATAATTCAAACGGCCAAAGAAGGATTGCATTTGGTACGCATCGTAATTAGAGCTTGGTATGCCCGGTACACTACCCGCGGCAAGGTTATAGTAACCATAAAAATTGTCCGACAAGATGCTGGTTGATGCACCAAAGCCGGTTTGCTTAAAGTTTTGGCGTTCGAAACCTGCCACTACGTTTATCTTATGCACATCGGCAAAGGTTTTATCGTAGGTGAAGTGGTTCTCCCATTGCCAAAAAGTATTGTTACGCTCGCTGATGGATGCCGAGCTGTATTTCTGGTCGGCAGTTGCACCGCCAACTAAACCGGTTTGCGAGTTAGGGTAGTAGTTAGCCGATGTAGTAACACCCAAAGTACTGCGGAACTGCAGGCCCGGTAACAGGTTGAAATTTAAATAGCCGTTACCGCTAAATACACGGATCTTGGTCAACTGGTTAATTTCATTTGCCTGCGCAACGGGGTTATCGCCGCCCTCCATGTTAGGGTAATCGGTACGTTTGCCGTAGCTGCCATCAGGGTATTTTATGGGGATGATGGGTATCATCTCAACCAACATACGCGGGATGTTGTTACCACCGGTGCCGTTATCCTGTGCGCGGCCGTCCTGAGCGTTGTAGTTTAATGTAGCGCCGACCTTCAGCCACGATTTTACCTGGTTGTCAAAAGTTAAACGGGCATTATAGCGTTTAAGGTAGCTATTCAGGATGATACCCTGGTCGTCGGCATAGTTCAGGAACAAGCCGTAGTTAAGCTTTTCGGTAGAGCCATTGAAAGCCAAATTATGGTTTTGGCTAACCGCAGTGCGGGTAACGGCATCTTGCCAGTCAACATCATACAAAGGCTGCAGGTTGCTGTCGAACAGTTTGCCTACAAGCGCCGTGCGGATAACTTTCGGGTCGTCATCGGCATATTTACCTGCCGCCCAACCTACAGGGTCATATTTTTGGATGTTGGCGTATGATTGGTCTTCCACCGCTAAAAATTGTTGGGCATTCAGCACCGGTATTTTACGCGCCATTTTACTAACGCTCACGTAGGCATCGTAGCTAATGCCCGATCCGCCGCCTTTGTTGCCGCGTTTAGTAGTCACCAAAATAACACCGTTGGCACCACGCGTACCATAAATAGCGGTTGACGATGCATCTTTCAGTACATCTATCGATTCGATATCGTTAGGGTTTATCGAGTTGCCACCTTCTGTCCAAACCACACCATCTACTACATATAGCGGGTCGGTATTGGTGTTTATGGAGCTGTAACCACGTATACGCACTTTGGTAGCGCCGCCCGGTGCACCCGAGTTGGTAGATACGTTCACACCGGCAATTTTACCGGCCAACTCCTGCTCCAAATTGGTTTGTGGCCTATCCTGCAAGGCTTTGCCGCTTACGCTACCTACCGAGCCGGTAAGATCTACACGTTTTTGCGTGCCGTAACCCACAACCACTACTTCGCTAAGCGCTTTGGGTTGCTCTACCAGCACCACATCAATAGTGGTTTTGTTGCTGATGGGCACTTCCTGCGTGTTGTAGCCTATAAAGCTGAATACCAGGGTGCCGTTACCATCAGGTACAGTTAATTTGTATTTACCATTTACATCTGTGGTAATACCGGTGGTAGTGCCTTTCAGCTTTACGTTTACGCCGGGCAGCGGGCCTTTGGCATCGGTAACGGTACCGGTAATGTCAACCGCTTTAATTTCTGCAGGGGTACTATTGGCATCCTTCTTTTTTACCACAATGGTTTCCTGGAAAATTTTGTAGGTGAGGGGCTGGCCTTCAAAAGCTTTATCTAAAGCCTCGGTAACGCTAACCTTCTCTACATCAATGTTGATAGCGCCGGCTTCGGCAACATCCTGTTTATCATACATAAAATGATAGCCGGTTTGTTTTTCTATCTGGCGCAGTATTTTTTCTACCGAGGTGTTCTTTTGTTTTAAAGAAACTATCTGGCTGAACGTTTTAGCACTAAGCGATGTGAATGCTGCAATTATTAAAATGGCAGTGAGTTTCATAACCAAAATAATTTTGGAAAGTTTAGGCCACGCCACGGGCATGGCCTTAGAATTAAAATTCATAAGTTTGGTGTGTTTGGGTTAAACATTAAGTTTCAATTCGTCAAGATTGCGATGGATGGGAACCCGGACTTTATGCCGGCGAAGTGGTGCGAACACTTCCCGGTTTTTTTATTTGGGAGCCACCGCGCAATTGGCTAAGCGGGTGGTTTCTGTACTTCTCTTGTCATGGGTGCTTTTTAAAAGGTGAGATATTGGTAATATGTTGTTAATGATGTTGCTTGTTAAAGTACTACTATGTTTTTGCCCTCTATTTTCAGTTTAATGCCTGCATAATCGAGCATATTGAGTAGTTCAGATGCTTTTACATTGCGCGATATGCGGCCGGTAAATTCGCGCTTCGGCAGTTGCCCGCGATAAACCACATCTACATCGTACCAGCGCGAGGCCTGGCGCAATATGGTGCCCACGTTGGCATCGCGGAACTGGAAGATGCCATTCTTCCAGGCGGTTTCGTCGTCAACGTCTACATCGTCAACTACTTTGCTTTGCCCGTTGGTTTTTATTTGTGCCTGTTGGCCGGGTTTTAATTTGGCACTGAAACTGCCGCTGCTAATGCTTACTGCACCTTCCAACAGTGTGGTTTTCATAATGCTTTCGTCATCGTAAGCCATTACGTTAAAGTGTGTACCTAAAACTTCGATATCGGCACGGCCGGTTTTTACTTTAAAGGGCATGGCGGCGTTTTTAGTTACCTCGAAGTAGGCCTCGCCGGTTATCTCTACCTGCCTTGTTTTGCCTGTAAAAAATGTGGGGAAACGTAATGAAGATGCAGCATTGAGCCAAACCTTGCTGCCATCGGGCAGTATAACCTGGTATTGCCCGCCGCGCGGCGTGGCTATGGTATTGATGGATGGAGTAGGGTTGGCAGCAGCAATGGCAGATGTGTTATAGATCAATTGCCCGTCGGCAGTTTTTTTAACTATGGTTGCGCCTTGTTTGGCAAGCGTGCCGTTTTGGGCATCGTCCAGCACAATGGTTTTGCCGTTGGCGAGGGTAAGCAAAGCTTTGTTACCGCCGGGGAGCGCATCATGGGCGGG
Source organism: Mucilaginibacter pedocola (assembly GCF_002013915.1). GTDB lineage: Bacteria > Bacteroidota > Bacteroidia > Sphingobacteriales > Sphingobacteriaceae > Mucilaginibacter > Mucilaginibacter pedocola. Next base: position 236,757 of record NZ_MBTF01000012.1, on the reverse strand, counting down.
GCGCTTTACTACGGCTACTTGCGGTTTGGCAAGCTTTGCGGGTTGCAACCAATGGTAGGCATAAATGCCTGCGAATACCATAAGCGTAGCTGCAATGGCTATTTTGCCCCAAAGCAGCAAGGTGTTACCTTTTTTTTGTGGTTCGTCGTCTTCGCCTTTTTCGATAATGTTTTTTAAAATAGCATCGGATTTGGCTTTGTCGAATAACTCCTCGCCTTGGTGCAAGCCATCCCAGGCCTGTTGCATATGGTGCGCAAGCTCGTCGTCGGTTATGCCCGCGTTTATAGCGGCCAACAGTTCGTCGCGCTCTTGCGGCGTAGCCGTTTGGTTATAATAACGATCAAAAAGGTATCGCAACCTTAATCCGGATGTATTCATTAAATGTTCGTTCAATAATTGGTAGTGTAAAAAGCCGGGGAAGCTTTATTCTAAAGACACAGCAAGGGGATAAAAAGGGGGTATGCCTTTTTAATTTTTTTTGAAAATAATTGCAGCCAGTACCACCACGGCCGACATATCCATATTGGCCTGCACAAAATTGGTGATGGATAGGGTAGATGCCTGCAGGTATTTCTTTACGGTTTCGCGCGAGAGTCCCATTTGCTCGGCTATCTCATCGTACTTTAATCTTTTATGGCGGCTAAGAAGATAAACCTTTTGCTGCTGCGGTGGTAAATGATCAATTGCCCGGTCTATTAAGCTGTAGTAGGCATTCAGGCTCTCGTCTTCGTTGGGGAGTATTTGCAGGGCATTATCCTCCAGCGCTTTCTGCTGCATACGCTCTTTAGCCATTTTGCGCAGGCTGTTAAGCGCATGGTTTTTTGATGCCACGTACAGGTACGCCTTAAAGTTTTCAATTTTTGCCAACCCCTCGCGGCCCAGCCATATTTTCAGGAAAACATCCTGCACTACCTCCTCGGCAAGCTCCACCGAACCGGTGAGGCGGTAAATATGGGTGCCCAAAAGTTGATGGTGCAGAGTGAATAGCTCGCTGAATGCGTGCTCATCCCCGCCCGAAACTTTTAAAAGCAGCTCGTTCTCGTAAGGTAGTACGTTAAACATAGGCTGTAGTTGGTGTGGCAAATAAGGAAAAAATATACCATAACTACAACCTGAAAATATTCTTAGTGTTAAAATATTTTCGTATTGCGTAAATAATACACAATGTAAATTATTGAATTATAAATGTTTAACTTTTGGTAAAGAGTGTGTTACGTGTAGCGAAACCTTAAAAAAGTGTGGGGTTTCCGCCGGGTTTCAGCTTGCCGAGGTGTTTATAAGCCGCATCGGTTGCTTCGCGGCCACGGGTGGTGCGCATTAAAAAGCCTTCCTGTATCAAAAAAGGCTCGTAAACTTCCTCTATGGTGCCTTCATCTTCGCCAACAGCGGTGGCAATAGTTTTTAAGCCTACGGGGCCGCCTTTAAACTTATCAATAATGGTGCTCAGTATTTTGTTGTCCATTTCGTCCAGCCCGTGTTCGTCAACGTTCAGGGCGTTGAGGGCGTATTGGGCTATGGCTGGGTCAATGTTACCTGTGCCTTTTATCTGCGCAAAATCGCGCGTGCGGCGCAGCAGGGCATTGGCAATACGCGGGGTACCGCGGCTGCGACGGGCAATTTCGTATGCACCTTCATCATTAATAGGCGTATTCAGGATAGCCGAAGAGCGCAGTACAATAGTGGTAAGCAACTTGGCATCGTAGTACTCTAAACGGGCATTTATACCAAAACGGGCGCGCAATGGTGCAGTTAATAATCCCGAACGGGTAGTAGCACCTACCAAAGTAAAGGGGTTAAGCGATATTTGCACCGAACGCGCATTTGGCCCGCTCTCCAGCATAATATCTATTTTAAAATCCTCCATGGCCGAGTAAAGGTACTCCTCCACCAACGGGCTTAAGCGGTGTATCTCGTCAATAAAAAGGATGTCGCCGGTTTCCAGGTTAGTGAGCAAGCCGGCAAGGTCGCCGGGTTTATCCAGCACCGGGCCCGATGTTATTTTAATACCTACGCCCATTTCGTTGGCTATGATGTGCGAGAGGGTGGTTTTCCCCAATCCCGGGGGGCCGTGTAGTAACACATGGTCAAGCGCTTCGCCACGCATGCGGGCCGCCTGTACAAATATTTTTAGGTTGGCTAATATCTTATGCTGCCCCGTAAAATCTTCAAAAGCCTGCGGGCGCAATACCTTTTCTATATCGCGTTCGGTAGGCGAGAGGCGCTCGCGTTCGGGGTCGAGGTGTTCGTTCATTGCCAACGAAATTAGTATTTTTTCTTTTAGTCCGGAAGTCGGAAAGACGGAAAGTCCGAAAGAAGCTCGAATTACTAACCACAGGGTGTAGAACAGGCAGCGTCTTCGGACTTTCGGACAGCGGACTTCTGACTAACCTATCCCTCAGGGTACTTCCTGAAAATACTGTTGAATTTCATTTGCAGCACGCCGAATACTGCTTCTTTGAATATGCCTTTAGACATTTTGGAAGTGCCGGCGGTGCGGTCGGTGAATATGATGGGTATCTCTTTTAATTTAAAACCATGTTTTATGGTGGTAAACTTCATCTCTATCTGGAAGGCATAGCCCACAAACTTTATTTTATCCAATTGGATGGTTTCGAGCACTTTACGTTTGTAACACATAAAGCCGGCGGTAGAGTCCTGCGTGTCTATCCCGGTAATAAACCTTACGTATACCGATGCAAAATAACTCATCAGCACGCGGCTCATTGGCCAGTTCACCACATTAACGCCTTTTATATACCTCGAACCTACAACCGCATCCGCGTCCTCTATACAGGCCTGGCGCAAGCGTAGCAGGTCGTCGGGGTTATGCGAGAAATCGGCATCCATTTCAAAAATATAATCGTAATGGTTTGCGATGGCCCACTTAAAACCCGTTATGTAGGCAGTGCCCAATCCCAGTTTGCCGGCGCGTTCAATAATGTGAAGTTTATCAGGATAATCGCGCTGTAGTGTTTTTACAATTTTGGCGGTACCGTCGGGCGAGCCATCATCAATAATAAGCAAATGGAAATCGTGCACAAGCGAGAACACCTTGTGTATCATCCTCTCGATGTTTTCCTTCTCGTTATACGTAGGTATAATTACAATGCTATCGGGCACTTAGCTAATTTTGAGGTGTGGTAAATGTTAACTGCGAAAATAATCGAAATAGTATAGCCTCAAAACAAAAAAACAGGAAAGCTTTCGCAATCCTGTAATTTTTAAGTAATTATTTCTTTACAGATTAGTGGTATCTGCCGCCACCTGGTTATCTACATGCGGGTCGGTAATATAATTTCTTTCTTTAAGCCTTGGCGAAACAAAGAAGAAAAGTATAATGAACGCGGAAATAAATGCCACAAAAAACCATTCGTAATTGGCACCTTTTAGGTTAGCTGCCCACCAGCCACCGTCTTCAATAAAGCTATTCACCAAAGCGGTTACCAAATTACCAAACGATACTACCAGGAACCAAATACCCGACATGGTGCTCTTCATTGATTTTGGCGAATGGGTGTAGGCATACTCTAAACCGGTGATAGATACTAAAACTTCTGCTGCTGATAATATTAAGAAGGCTAATACCTGCCACCACATAGATGGGGTGCCGCCATGCTCAATGCTTTCGTGGGTAAAACCAATCACCACAAACGATAATGCGGTAAGTACCAAACCCGCGCCAAGCCTGCGTAGCGGAGTAGTTTTAAGGCCTATTTTATCTAAATTAGGGTAAATCACATAGTTGAAAAACGGTATAAAGATCAACAGGAAGATGGTATTGAAGGTTGACATAGAACCCGGCTCAATTACAAATGATGTGAAGCCAAGGTTAATGTTCCTGTCCATTTTTTCGGCATACAGGGTCCACTCCGAAAGGCATTGGTCCCAAACGGCCCAAAACGCCAGCGCGAAAAAGAAAACGGCAATAACGCGGTAAACGGCTTTTACACCTTCAACACGCTCAGGGTCGTATTCTCCCTTGGCTATATCTAATAACGATTGGCCGGGTTTCTTCTTGCTTAAATGAGTTAGCGCATACCAGGTAATAAATACCAGGTTGTTGCGGTTTACGCCTTGCGGAGGCACTTTTACGTACTTGTTGCGCCCCATAAAAAATATCACGGTAGCCAGCGCCATTAGTATACCCGGCACGCCAAATGCCCATGCGGCGCCGTAGTATTTGTAAATAGTAGGGATAGCTACAGTTGATAGCATAGAGCCCGCGTTGATGCTGAAGTAGAACCAGCCATAAACTTTAGAAAGCATGTGTTGGTTGCTGGCATCGAACTGGTCGCCTACGTTGGCCGATACACATGATTTTATACCACCCGCACCAATAGCCACTACCAGCATACCAAACTCAAAACCGCCAAGGCTGGTGTCAAACATGGCAAGCAGCAGGTGCCCTATGCAGTAAACTATAGATATGTACAGGATGAGTTTGTATTTGCCTGTAAACCAGTCGGCTATCATGCCGCCTACGAAGGGTAGGGCGTAAGCCACCATTACAAACAAGTGGTTCAGTTTATTGGCATGTGCATCAGCCTGTTGGGATAATGCGGCATCGCCCGTGGGGTTAAAAAATTGCTTTACCAAAAAAAGGGTAAGGATAGAACGCATACCGTAAAAACTAAAGCGTTCTGCAGCTTCGTTGCCTATAATATAGGGTACGGATTTTGGGAGTATCGATTTTTTAACCGGAGCTTCGGCGGTGGCCTTTTGCATACTTATCAGGGGATAAAAATTTTGCCTAAAATACTATAATTCTACTAAATCGAAATTTTATACCGAAATTATTACACATCGGCTTATCAATATTGGGCTAAATTGCTGCTTATTGCTTTATTGTTTTTTTAAAGGGGCCAAGCTGCTGCCTGTCTAACTGTGCCTGTTTTTTGGGGTCTACAAACCCCTCATCTTCAGCCTGCGGGATATTTCGCATATCTAAATTATCTACAAATACCCATTTACCATTCTTTAGCTGGTAGCCATCGTAGCTTAGGTCGGGGCCAAAGGTATCGGGGCGGTCTTTCATGCGCGGATCAGGTGGCGATAGGTGGTCGAAAACGATAAGGTGCTGCTCGGGCACATAGCGCAACAACATTGATGCCTGGCGAGTGTATTCGAACACAATGCGTTTGCGGTTTTTGCCGTTGCCATCAAAAACAGGCGCACCCAAAACGGGGCGATTATCGCGGTTGAAGGATATTACGTCAATCACTTTTTTGTTGGAGCGCACGGTGCTGCCTTTCCAGCCCAGCATCACGTAGTAAGGGTTGGCAGCTTCTACTTTAATGATTTTATAATATTGCGCACCTATCCATTTGCGGTTGTCGGTAACACTATCTTCGGGATTTTTAAGCAGTGGGGTATAATCTTCCAGTGGGTACATTACCAGTTTGTCGCCGGTGTTCATTTGTATAGTGCCATAGAAACGGTAACTGCCGTCCTCGTTCATCACATGCCAGCTTAAGATGCGGAAACGATTATCGGGCGAATTGATGATTGTAATGCTCTTAACCGAATCGAAGGGGTAGCGGAAGGAGTTGTTGATTTTTAGTGCGGAAACCAGTGTAGGGATGAATTTATAATTAGCCTCTTTGCGCACCATATCAATAGTATCGTTTATGAAACGGTGCCCCAGTTTAGCCAGGCTATCTTCATACATGCGCAGCATCTTTTGATTGGCACTATCATCCGAATGCTGAGCGAATGATAGGGTAGTGCAGAATAAAAGCGCAAATGCTAAGTAAATAACTTTCATTTAATAGTTAACTATATAACAGGGAATGAATACGAAATACCAAAAGTAAGGCTTTTCCTGTTAACGTAAATTCTGTATCACTATTGCGCTTGCGCCACCGCCGCCATTGCATATGCCTGCTGCACCAATTTTGCCGCCGTTTTGCTGTAATACATTGAGCAGCGTAACCACAATGCGCGCACCCGAAGCGCCCAGTGGATGCCCTATAGCCACAGCACCGCCGTTTACGTTCACTTTAGCCGCATCAAGGCTTAGTAGCTGGTTGTTGGCCAGCGCCACAACCGAGAAGGCCTCGTTTATCTCAAAAAAATCTACTTGCTCTGCCGATAAGCCTGCTTTGTGCAGGGCGAGGGGTAGGGCTTTCGCCGGTGCAGTAGTGAAGTATTCAGGGGCTTGCTGGGCATCGGCGTAAGAAATTATTTTGGCCAAGGGTTTTATGCCCATGGCCTCGGCTTTGTATTTGCTCATTAAAACCAATGCTGCCGCACCATCATTCAGGGTAGAAGCATTGGCCGCGGTAACAGTGCCGTCTTTTTTAAATACCGGTTTTAGCGAGGGTATTTTATCGAACTTAACCGTGGCGGGCTCCTCATCAGTATCAAATAAGGTTATCTCGCCTTTTTTATCTTTCAGTTCAACGGGTGTTATCTCAGCCTTAAACTTGCCTGCTGCTTGCGCTGCCTGTGCGCGTTTGTACGATGCTATAGCAAAAGCATCCTGCTCCTCGCGGCTAATGTTGCAGTCTACTGCGCAAAGCTCAGCTGCGCTGCCCATGTGGTAATCGTTATAAACATCCCAAAGCCCGTCTTTAACAAGCCCGTCGGTTATTTGGCCGTGCCCAAGACGGTAGCCATTGCGGGCTTTATCAAGGTAGTAAGGTACATTGCTCATGCTTTCCATTCCGCCGGCCAGTACAATATCGTTATCGCCATTGGCAATGCTTTGGGCGGCGAGCATAATTGCTTTCATGCCCGATGCACATACTTTATTGATAGTAGTAGCGGGTAGGTGAGGCAGCCCGGCAAAAATGGCGGCCTGGCTAGCAGGCGCCTGACCCAGGTTGGCCGAAAGTACATTGCCCATAAATACCTCCTGTATGTCGGCGGGTTGTAACCCCGCTTTTTCTACGGCTGCTTTAATAACTACAGCCCCTAACTGCGTGGCCGATAAACTTGCCAAACTGCCGCCAAAACTGCCGATAGGAGTGCGTGTTGCCGAAACGATGTATACTTCCGTCATGATGCCTGAAATGCTTTATAATGGTGCGGCAAATTTATAGGTTTTAAGGAAAGAACAATGCCTTTTAGATAATTTATTATGCATGCATAGTATTTGCCAGCGCGTAGCTCACTTAGCTGCAATGGCATGGTGCGTATATCTAAAGCCGTTTTTTAAAGTAACAATTTTGATATAGTGGAGTGGTTTGGTGACTACATGAAGCCATTATTAATAAATTATTAAGCTATCAACAATAAAACATGTACTTTTACAACCGTAACTGCTAATACATTAAAATATAGTTATGCTAAACCATCTATCACTTATACTCGCCTACATCGATCCCGGATCGGGAAGTTTAATTTACCAGGTAATTTTATCTGCTGTACTTACGCTTTCTGTTTTTTGGAAAAATATTAAGCTTTATGTTTCTGCAATATTAAACCGCTCCAAAACACCAAAAGAGGACGAAGAATAATGGGGTTGCAGCAAACTATCTCTTATAAAGATCCCTCCGGTTTTGTTGTTAAGTTAGATGATGGCTATCACAGAATAGTTTCTAACAGCTATAAAAAAGAGTTTGACCATCTTGAAAATTCCGGGCTTTACCAGGAATTGATTGATAAAGGTTTGATGGTAAAGCACCAGGCTGTTGAATTGGCCGACGCTTACGCAGGTAACTACAAACAAATATATCCCGAGCAACTCAGCTTTATATCCTACCCGTTCGAGTGGTCGTACGGGCAATGGCGCCAAATGATAATTGCCTATTTGCGTATAAACGAAATGGCAATGGCGCATGGCATGATATTGAAAGATGCATCGCCCTACAATTTTACCTATGTAAATGAGCGCTGCGTACTGATAGATACGCTATCCTTCGATTTTTATGAGGATGGCACGCCATGGAAAGCGTACAGGCAATTCTGCGAAGAAATATTGTCGCCCTTTTTGTTAATGCATTATAAAGACCCACTTTGGGCAAGGTTATCGCGGGCGAGCATAACAGGGCTTCCGCTTCCGTTTGTAAGTGCGCAATTGCCTTTTTCTACCAGGTTTAACAACTTATGTTTAATGCACATACACCTGCATGCGAGGTTTAAAACCAAAGGCGGTAGCGGTTCCACAGCTTCGGCCGGTGGCGGCTTTAATAAACAGAAATTAAACTACCTGTTTGGCTCTATTAAAGATGGCGTAAAAAAATATAAGGCCCCTTTGCTTAGAAATAGCATTTGGGACGAGTATTACGAAAACGATATTGAGAGCGAAAAATATATGGCCGATAAAATATCGGTTATTAAAACATGGCTCGGAAACGCGAAACCGAAAGCAACCGTAGATATTGGCGCAAATACAGGTAAATTCTCGGTAATAGCAGCGGAGTTTTCTGAAAAGGTTTATGCGCTGGAGGGTGATATATATTGCGTAGAAGATATTTACAAGGCTATAAAAAAGATACCCGGCAATAAAATTACCACCGTGGTTGCCGATATTGTAGACCCATCGCCGGGTTTAGGATGGGCCAATACCGAAAAGGCATCGTTATTACAGCGCATTAATGGTGATATGATAATGGCCTTGGCCGTAATTCATCACCTGTGTTTAACCAGGAATATCCCGCTGCATTTTGTGGCTAAGCTTTTTGCGGATATGACTACCCGCTATGCTATTGTTGAATTTGTGCCGAAGGAAGACAATAAATCGCAATTGTTACTGAAAAATAAAGGTGATATTTTTGACGAGTACACCGAAGCGCATTTTGTTGAATGCTTTTCGCAACACTTTAAACCGGCTGCAGTACATAGCTGCGAAGACTCGTTAAGGAAGTTGTATTTATGGGAAAAACTGTAAATAGTTGGGCAGATAGGCCATTGTTTGTTTACTTATTTGGTTTGTTTTTCCTGTTGTTTAAAACAAGCCAATTTTTTCCTTCGTTTCAGCCGGCCGTATTTTTATTGCTGTTGTTAGCTTACTCAGCCATAAATTTTATCGTCATTTCAGTATTAAGACGCATTCCATCTTATAAATACGGGCTGAGCTGGCTACTTGTTTTATGGGTTGCCGTTTTATTTACCTATCCGATATTAGGCTACCTCGCCGGTTGGCTACCCGCTTCGTTTATCCATGCAAAATACCTGCTTATTGCTGCTGTTGCGGTTGGTCTTTTGCTGGGTTATTTTTATACACGCATACCTGCCGGCAAAATTATGATGCTTAACCGCGGCGCCAATGTATTTATCCTCATACTTACAGGCATGGTGGTGTTTTCGGGGCTTAAAACTGCTGGCATCGAAGCTAAGCATAAACAAGCCATCGAAGCCAAAAGCAATATCAAGGTATCGCGCAATAATAAAAGCGATATTATATGGATAATGATGGACGAGTATGCATCGCCATCGAGCCTTAAAAACGAATTGGGCTTTACTAATCCGCTTGTGGATTCGTTGAAGAAACTGGATTTTTTTGTATTCGATTCGCTTAAAAGCCGCAGCGATACCACCATTTACTCGGTTAGTTCTCTGTTTAATTTCGATGACAGCTTAAAAGTTTCTAACTATAATTATGCCGCCGGCTATTTACGGGATAGTAAATGGCCCGGAGTTTTGCAGCGCGACGGCTACTCGTTCATCAATCTGGAGTTTTTAGATATTGCCGGGCAGGATAAGGTATGGGCCTTGGGGATCTTCCCCGATGACTACCTTGGGCAGGTATTGTTTAACTCGATGTTTTATACCGGGTACAATAACTCTATCGACCCCGAGAAAAAACCTATCGACCACTACAATCAGTTTGTGATAAAGCAACTGGAAATAAAAGCTGCAGAAAAAAGGCAAGCGCCTGCCTTTATTTGGGCTCATCTTTTAATTCCGCATGCGCCTTTCTTTCGCAATGCAGCAGGCGATCCCAATAGCAACCCCATACAAGAAACGTCGGGTTACCCTAAGGATGAGTTAATAAAGCAATATATACCTTACCTGCTGTACGGTAACAAGGTGATATTAGATATACTGAACCACATACCCGACTGGCGTACTAAAACCATTGTTATATCGGGCGACCATGGCGCACGGATGCTTTTAAAAGCGGATGATGCCCGTAGGAAGGAAACTTTTGCCGCCGTGTATTACCCGAGGATGGATAGTGCCGAGTTGAGCCGTGTTAAATTCCTGCAACAAATTCCCCTGCATTTGCATTAACAGTTAAAAAGGAGAGCCCATTAGCTCTCCTTTTTCTTTCGCGCAGCTTTTTTGCGCCCGCTAAGCGCTTGCTGCAGCAGGTATTCTATCTGCCCGTTGGTGCTCCGGAACTCTTCCTCCGCCCAGGCTTCTATCTCCTTCAGCACATCGGGGTTTATCCTTAAAACAAATGCTTTTTTCTCTGCCATTATAAACTTATGCCGAAGCTGCTGCCGCCGCTTGCGCCTGCCTCAATAAAATTAAATTTACGCCTGCCAATACCAGTAACGGTATATTCAGCTTCACCTTTTTTGGCGATGGATCTACCTCTATGGTAAAAGGTTTTTTAATGCCGAAAGCTTTGGTAGCTATCCGCAGTATATCGCCCTCGGTATCGCTAACTAACGTAACCGCATTGGTAAATAGTTTTTTGTACAGGTAATTGCCTTCAAAACCATCGTCCAGCTTTATCAGTGTATCGCGTTTCCAGGTTTGCGGCTCCATGGTGCCAATGGTTTCGTCCTCGTTACGGTTAATGAGCATAGCGCGCTTGAACCAGCCTTTTTGCTTAACGGTCCATAGGCCGTCCGCTGTTTCTATAACGGCATGCCTGCGCCAGTGCCCCTTATAGCTTAGCTTACCGTAAATAAATTGCCCGTCGGTAAGCTCGTAGTAGGGGTAAAACCATTTGTTCTTGGTGATAAACAATTCGGTGGTTTTTACCTGTTCAAATTTTCTGTAGTCGTTCATCTTAGTGGTATAAGGTGCCTGTATTTACAATTGGCGATACTGCCTTTTCGCCGCAAAGCACAACCAGCAGGTTGCTCACCATGGCTGCCTTGCGTTCTTCGTCAAGCTCTACAATGTTCTTTTCGGTCATTTTAGCCAAAGCCATTTCTACCATGCCTACGGCACCTTCTACAATAAGCCTGCGGGCAGCAATAATGGCCGATGCCTGCTGGCGTTGTAACATGGCCTGGGCAATTTCCGGCGCGTAGGCCAGGTGCGATATACGGGCCTCTATTACTTCTATACCGGCGCGGCCAAGGCGTTCGTTCAGTTCTTTCTCCAGCATGTGGCTTACTTCTTCGGCGCCGCCGCGCAGGGTAATGCTGGCGGTTTCGTCTTCAATATGGTCGTAAGGGTACGAGTTTGCCAGGTGGCGCACAGCAGCCTCGCTTTGTATGTTTACGTATTGCAGGTAGTTTTCTACAGCAAAAACAGCCTGTGCGGTTTCTTTTACTTGCCAAACAATTACCGCGGCTATCTCTATAGGGTTACCCACACTATCGTTCACTTTCAGTTGCTGCCCGTTAAGGTTGAAGGCTTTTAACGATACCTTCTTTTTAGAAGTAAAGGGGTTCACCCAATAAAAGCCGCCCGATTTTACGGTGCCGAGGTAGTTACCGAACAGGATGAGCACGCGCGATTCGTTAGGGTTTACAATGATAAGCCCCGATAGCACTATTATGATGTCGAACAGGGTGATAGCCGCCCCAATGATCGGATGCCCCATAGCAAAATAATATCCGGCGGCGCCGCCTAAAACAAAGAATAGTAACAATGCAAAATAGCCCGAAGGCGCTGTGATAATTTTTTCAGAGTTCATGGTTTATGATGATTTAAAATGATATCATAAAGATATCAACTTTGAATTGAGAAAAGCAAGAAAAAATACATTTAACCGAAACTTATATTATTTTTGATAGGTTAAACTCGTCAATGGCAAAATTATCCACGTCGCGGCAGAAGGCATTATTGCGTAAATACGCCTTAAATGTTAAGTTTTTTATGGTGATAGCCAGCGTGAGCCTTATTGTTTACGCCCTGCCCAAACAAGCCAAATTTGGCTACGAATACGAGAAGGGCCGCATCTGGAACCAAAAGGACTTAATATCGCCCTATAACTTCGCTATACTGAAAACCGACCAGGAGATAGCTGCCGATACTAAAACGGCTTTATCAACCATTACGCCCATTTATCAACTGAACCCGCAGGAGGGCAAGCAATTAACAGAGGGCTTTAAAACCGACCTGGAGATAAAGTGGCATACCGCCGGCATTGCCGATAAGTTTAAAAACCAGTACCTGCAAACCGGCGTTAACTTGCTTACCGATATTTATAACCGCGGTATTTTTAAACCTAATGCCAAATACCAGCAGGGTAACCCCAACTATAAGATAACCATACTGGATAACAATGTTGCCACAGAACGCAATACCGGCGACTTGTTTACCCGCGAAAGCGCCATTACTTATTGCGATAACGCCATTAGCAAAGTATCCTCGTTAGACCGCGCATTTTTGTTGGACTTATTGCAAGACCGCCTGCAAACCAACCTTACGTACGACCAAAAGCTTACCCAACGCCTGGAGCAGGAGGTGGTAGATAACCTATCTATCACCCGCGGCATGGTGCAAAAAGGGGAGGTTATTATCAGCAAAGGCTCAGTGATAAATGATGAGGCTTTTCAGAAGCTAAACTCGTTCAAAAAAGCATTTGAAGATAATGCCCGTATCAACGGTAATTATAAACTGGTGCTGGGAGGGCAGTTCTTGTTGGTAGGCATGGTAATTACCTTGCTGATGATATTCCTGTACCTCTTCAGGCGCGACATTTATGAGGATAACCGTTTGGTGAGCCTGATATTATTGGTTGTTACCGCTATGCTGGCCACGTTATCGCTGGCTATTAAGCTGCAGTGGCCCGGCAATTTGTACTACATTCCTTATTGTATAGTGCCCATTATCGTGAGGATATTGTTCGATACCCGTTTGGCTTTGAACATCCACCTGCTGGTGGTATTAGTAGCAGGTTTTTTTGTGCCCAATAGTTTCGAATTTGCATTTTATGAGGTTACTGCCGGCATGGTATCTATCTATAGTATTAAGAACCTGCTGCGCCGCGAACAATTCCTTATTTCGGCGCTCATTATCACCTTTGCCTACTTTGTGTCGTTCACGGGTATATCGCTGGTGCGCGAGGGCACATTTAGCACTATCGACTGGACAGACTTTTTACCTTTTGCTGGCAGCGTAATGCTTACCCTGTTGGCCTATCCGCTCATCTACGCCTTCGAAAAGATGTTCGCCATTACGTCCGATATTACGCTTATCGAGTTGACCAATACTAACGCACCATTGCTTCGGGAGATGGCCTTTAGTGCGCCGGGGACCTTTCAGCACTCGCTGCAGGTGGCCAATTTGGCCGAGAACGCCATTTATGCCATCGGCGGTAATTCGTTATTGGTTAGGGCAGGGGCTTTGTACCACGATATTGGCAAGATGCAAAACCCCCTGTTCTTTATAGAGAACCAAACCTCGCATTTTAACCCGCACGATAAGCTGCCTTACGAGGAGAGCGCACAGATCATCATACGCCACGTAAGTAAGGGCGTAGAGATGGCCCGCAAAGCCAACCTGCCCGAAATTGTGATCGACTTTATTCGTACCCACCACGGGAATACCCGAGTAGATTATTTTTACCAATCGTTTTTAAAGAACTTCCCCGAGAAGTTTATCGACGAGAACATTTTCCGTTACCCAGGGCCTATACCATTTAGCAAAGAGGCTGGTGTATTAATGCTTGCCGACTCGATAGAAGCTGCTTCGCGCTCGCTGAAAGAGCCGGATGAGCAATCGATAGGAATATTGGTTGACCGCATTGTAAAATACAAGCTTGACCAGGGGCAGCTAAACGACAGTAACATTACCCTGAAGGACCTGGAAACCATCAAAACCATTTTTAAGCGCATGCTGATGAGTATTTACCACGTGCGGATAGATTATTAAGTGCTTGGTGAGTGGTTGATTTGGTAGAGTGGTGAGTGGTTTTTGGAGGGCGACGGCTCTTTTCGAAAATTAATTTGCAAGTAATCAACCCGATAGGGAATAAGTTAAATTTTTTTTTGAGAGGCAAGTTGATTTGCTATATTTGCAATCCCGAAAACGGGAAACGTATTTAAAAACACTGGTGAGGTGCCTGAGAGGCCGAAAGGATCAGTTTGCTAAACTGACGTACGGGAAACTGTACCGAGGGTTCGAATCCCTCCTTCACCGCTGAAGCCTGCATATCGAAAGATCTGCAGGCTTTTTTGTTATGGACCGTCAGTTTGCGGGCATTTTTTCCGAAGCCTTCATGATTTTGATCGGCCTGTATTATCTTCGGCTTATGTACGAAAACTTCCAGCGATATATTGACGAACGGGTGGCGCTTTGCGATGCAGAGAGCAAATTGGTGCGCTCGGTAGCGGTGATCAAGAAGATACGTAAACGGCAATACTTATTACAGGAAGGTGATGTTTGGAAATATGACGCTTTTGTGAGTTCAGGATGCCTGCGTACCTATTCTATTAATGAAAAGGGAAGCGAACACATTATAGGATTTAGTATAGAGAACTGGTGGTGCGGCGACCGCGAAAGTTTATTATCGGGCGAGCCCTCGCGTTTTAATATTGATGCTATAGAGGATAGCGAATTGGTGATGTTCACGCATACCAATTTCGAAATGCTATGCCGAGAGATACCGGCCTTCAACCAAATGGTCAATAATATCCTCAACAAGAGTTTCATCACCCAGCAAAACCGCATCAACGCATCCCTCAGCAATACCGCCGAAGAAAAATACCTGAACTTCGTTAAAAAGTACCCCGAATTTGCTTTACGCGTCCCGCAGAATATGATCGCATCGTACCTGGGCATCACGCCCGAAACCCTCAGCCGCATCCGCACGCAAACCGCGCGCAACAAAGGCTGATTGATCTACATCAATTGCTTTCTTATTTTATATCAATGTGCAGGCTCGGCCGGTGCCGCACCTTTGTAATGTTCAAACAAACATTTACAAAACATTAAAAATAAGAAATCATGTCAAAAACAATTTTTATAACCGGAACAAGCACAGGCTTCGGAAAACTCACCGCTATTACTTTAGCCAACGCCGGCCATTCTGTTATTGCCGGTATGCGTAATGTGGCCGGCAAAAACGCAGCTGTGGCTCAGGAGCTGAACGCCATCCCTAATATCGAGGTGGTAGAAATAGATATAATCAGCGACACATCTGTTCAGCAGGCCTTTGAACAGGTGCTGGCTAAATATGGTAAGGTAGACGTATTGGTAAACAACGCCGCCGTAAGCGGTTTCGGCCTGTTAGAAGGTTATTCGCTGGACCAGGTGAGGAACATGTTCGAGGTGAACGTTTACGGTGTACTGCGCACTTACCAGGCCGTGTTGCCCGGTATGCGTAAAGAAAAGAACGGGCTCATTATTAACCTTACCTCCGGTGCAAGCGGCCATACTTTACCTTTTATGGTGCCTTACCTCGCATCCAAGTTCGTGGTAGAAAGTATTACCGAGGGGGCACAGGGAGAACTCTCCGACTTCGGGATCGAGAACGTGAGTATACAACCCGGCGTTTATCCAACCGAAATGAACAATGGCTCAAAGGCCGGCGTACATGCCGATAAACCCGAAATTGTTGCCGAATACGGCAATGCGGCTACCGAAAGATTCAACGCTCTTGGCACTGCCTTATTTGGCAAAATGGAAAAGTTTGAAATGGACCCGCAAACCATAGCCGATGGTATCCTTGAACTGGTAAACATGCCGAAAGGTACCCGACCTTTGCGTATGCCATTGGATGCTATAGCGCAGGGCACCGATAAAGAATTCATTGAGACCCGCGCTGCGATAAAAGAGAAATGGTTAGCTGCTTACACCGCTTAATTACTACCAACATGAAAACTGCTAAAGAATTACTGCTGGATTACCTGAACAATATTGGCGATCCGGATTTTCAGATAGAATTATTTGCCGATGATGCTGTTTTTGAATTGCCATATTTGGCGAGCCTTGGTTTACCGGCGCGCTGGGAGGGAAGGGAGGTACTTTACAAGTTCCTGTCGAACCTGCCCAAAACGTTTCCCGGCTTTAAATTCAGGAATATCCAAATACATATCGACACACCTGAGCAAGCCTTCGGCGAATATGAAGCTACTGCGACCGTTGCCTCTAACGGCAAACCCTACGAACAGCATTATATGGGTAGAGTAGTGGCAAAGGATGGAAAGATAGTACTGATAAGGGAGGCCCTGAATATGGTTCCGGTTGTCAGAGATATCAAAGGCATCCCGATCTCCTAAACCGTTAGCTCTGAGATCAAATACCTCATTGAAAGTTCCGGTGGTTGAACCGGAACTTTTTTATTTTGTATGGAAATTGCAACCTATTCCCCCAGCACCACCTTCACCACCGCATCAATAAGCGGTTGCGACATATTCATTTGGTTGGAGTTGCCATTATGCCAGGCTTCTTCACCCTTTATAAGCGTATAAGGCGTGCCATACATGGATATTTGTATTTGGTTGGGCTTTTGGTCTACAATAGTAAAATAGAAGATACGGGTTTCTAATTGTGCAGCTAATTTTTCGGTACTCATGGGTGCAAAGATAGGAGGGTGGTTGGAAAAATCTTGCTGAAACAACCGTTCTCGACGCCTAAAACTGCCTGTTGCTGTTAAGATGCAGAGCGCCAATAAGATTTTTGGTTATCTTAAATTTACATAGTGCTGCGCCACGCAGCCGTTATCAAAAGTTTGTGTGCTCACGAGTTTTAAATTCAGTTGCTCATGCAAACTGCCTGATGGCAAAAGTTGCCTGCCATTGCCTACCAGCGCAGGGTGTATCACCAATTCAAATTCGTCAATAAGCCCTGCGTTTATTAATTCGGGCAGGAGGCTTACGCTGCTTACCGAAATTTTGCCGCCTTCGGTTTGCTTTAGTTTGCGTAGTTCATCCGCTGCGTTGCCGCTTACAATAGTTGTATTGTCGCGCGCTGTGGTCAAGGTGCGCGACATTACCACATTATCAATGACGCTCAACCTTTTGGCGAAACGATTCTCCGCAGGCGAACCCGACTCATGCCTCGCCACATCTTCCCAATAGGGAAACATCAATTCATAAGTTACCCGGCCATAAAATACCAAATCGATGCCCTCCATCATATCGGCAAAATATTCCATCAGTTGTTCGCTCGGGTTGGCAAAAGTATGGTCGCAATAGCCATCGAGGCTAAGGTTAATGGCGAAAGATACGGTTCTCATAGTTTTTGGGTTTTTGTAAAGGTAGGAGTTGGGAGGGGATTTTAAGAGGGGGAATTGCGGCAGGATGTGGGCGGAATGAACAAATTTAACTATAGCCAATATTCAACAAAAGGACTCAAACGTTTTGTTTATATCTTTAAGCCTAAGACAATTACCCTGTCGTTTTAAAATGGCAATAAGTACAAAGAGTTCAAGGCCGATTACCTGTAAAGGTAGGCAGTTTAGATGGACGATAGTCCCGTTCGATGACAAGTTGAAATTCGTTGCCGAAGGACTGTGGTGTGAAGGGCGTAAGATTGAAGTTTTGTTGAAGTCAGACATCAATCGCATGTGGGTGGAGTTTCCCTATGTTTCTCATTTGAATTTAAAGGTGGTTACACCTAAAGATGCATCATCATTCATATTATATGCATTAGAAAACGGATGGGATCCTACTGAGAAAGGAAACTCAATAAAATACAGGTTGACCGATGACGGCCTGTCTAAAGAAACGGCATGACTTTTTCCGGCTTTAATAAAAACTATACATAGGTCCACTTAACGAACAAGCCCGGAAGTGTTAGCCCGGGCTTGTTTGTTTTTATCGTCTTACCATATCTTTATTCGCTGTGCTTCCGCTTTATAATTCTTATCCCCCGGCTGCACATTAAATGCCTTGTAGAATGGCCCAAAGTTCATTAGCGGCCCATTCACGCGCCATGTAGCGGGTGAGTGCGGATTGTTATTTACATAGGTGCGCATGAAAGCGTCGCGGGTTTTTACGCGCCAGATGCGGGCTATAGACAAGAAGAAGCGCTGGTCGGGCGTAAAGCCGTCTATTTTTTCGTTGCCTTTGCCTTGCTCGGTCATTTTAAAGGCATCAAAGGCTATGGCAATGCCGCCGTTGTCGGCTGTGTTTTCGCCGAGGGTTAAGGCGCCTTTTACGTGTACGGTATCTAAAACGGTGAAGGTGCTGTAAAGGTCTACAACTTGTTTGGTTTTAGCTTTAAATTTCTCGTAGTCTTCTTTTGTCCACCAGTTTTTTACGTTACCGTCTTTATCGAACTGTGCGCCCTGATCGTCAAAGGCGTGGGTAAGTTCGTGGCCTATTACCATGCCAATGCCGCCGTAATTAATGGCATCATCCGCCTCGAAATCAAAGTATGGGTACTGCAATATACCGGCAGGGAAAACCACCTCGTTATACGATGGGTTATAATATGCCGTAACCGTAGACGGCGTGGTGCCCCATTCGCTTTTATCCACCGGTTTATTCAGCTTAGCCAATTGAAATTGGTAATCATTTTGGTTGAGCGAAAGGATGTTCTCGAAATATTTGCCGCGGTTAATTTGCACCTTATCGTAACTGCGCCATTTATCGGGGTAGCCCAGTTTTTTGGTGATAGCGTACAGTTTTTCTTTGGCTTTTACCTTGGTGCTGTCGCTCATCCAGTCGAGGTTGTTGATGCGGTTCTCAAAGGATTTTTGCAGGTTATTCACCAGGGCCAGTACGCGTTTTTTGGCGCCTTCATTAAAGTAACGCTTCACGTATATCTGCCCTAAGGCCTGGCCCAGGTAGCCATCAACCTTTTCGGTCATCACCTGCATACGGGTTTTCTGTTTACCCTGCCCGGTAAGCACTTTGTTGAATTCGAAGGTGGCATCGGTGAAGGGCTTGCTCAGTGTTTCTGCATAGTTTTGCAGCGTATTGGCTTTTAGGTAAATTTTCCAGCTGGCTAATGGTACGGTTTTCAGCGCGGCACTTAGCTTATTATAATAAGCAGGTTGTGCCACATCAATGGTATCGGTTTTAGCGCCAAGGTTAGCAAGCAAGGCGGCCCAGCCAATATTGGGTTGTTTTTTCACCATGGCGTTAACCGCCATTTTATTAAAGTTGGCATTCACATCGCGCAGTTCGATATTGGTTTTGTGCGATGCGGCGTTTTGCTTTTCAACGCTGTAGGCTATTTCTGCATTTTTTGCGGCAACTGCGGCCGTACTACCCGTTAAACGAAACAAGCTCGCAATGTATTTCTTATAAGCCTGTTGTACCTGCAGCGTGGCCGAATCGGTTTTAAAATAGTAATCCCTATCGGGCAGGCCAATGCCGGTCTGGTAAATATGGGCAATATTAATGCTGCTGTTCTTATTATCGGGCGAAATGCCGAAGCTGATGATAGAATAGTTGCCCGCCTTTATTTCGGACGCCACAAATTTAAGCAGCGCAGGTACGCTGTTAATAGCATCTATACGCGCCAGTATAGGTTTTACGGGCTGGTAGCTGCGGGCGTTCACGGTGGCTACATCCATACCCGAAGCGTAGAAATCACCCACTTTTTGGTCGATACTTCCCGGGGCGTTTTTGGTTTTCGATACACTGTCGAGGATGTTTTGCAGCAAGCGTTTTTGCGGTATGTTAAGGAAACTGTAAGAACCTACACCCGCCTGGTCGGCGTCAATTTTTACGGTATCGTACCAGCGCCCGTTCACAAAGCGGAAAAAGTTATCGCCGGGTTTTATGGAGGAGTCGAGGCCGGCTACGTCGACAAAGCGGCGTTTTTGGGCATTGGCGCTGTTCCATCCAAATAAAAATAATATCGCTAAACACAGGTAAGGTAGTTTTTTCATCATGATGAAGATTTTTTTAAAGGTAAGGATTTTTTTGAGGGACGCGGGCCTGAATTGGCAAATCAGGGGCACCTACGGAGCCTGATTTCCCTTTCGGGTTTTACCATAAACACGGTACTCCTACCGGAGTGTTAGCCAGCCTCGATTTGAACACCCCGGATGGGGTATCGTGTTTGTAGAAAAGTTTTAAAATACGATAAGGGCTCCGTAGGTGCCACCTGCTAAAATTTACAACCGTTTACTGCATTTCTTTTCCTCAATTTCTTTCTTATATTACAGCCATCTAACTACCTATAAACAAACATTATGCGTGCTCTCCGCCTTGCCACATTGTGTTTTCTGCAAATACTGCTTTTGGGCAGCAAATTGCTATTTGCCCAAACTTTGCCTTTAACAAGCTATTCCATTTACAACGGCCTGCCCGAATCTACCGTTTATGCTATCTATATAGATAGTAAGGGTTATCTGTGGGCGGGCACCCAAAGCGGTACCTGCTCGTTCGACGGTAAGCAGTTCAAAGTTTATGATTCGCAGTCGGGCTTGCCTGATAACCATGTTACCGCCATCACGGGCGGTGCAGGGGGCGATGTTTGGTTCGGCCACCGGGCGGGGGCATTATCGTACCTGCGCAATGGCGTTGTGAAAACATTACGGGCAAAAGGGTACGACAATAGTGCCAATATTAATACGCTGCTATACCTCGGCAATACGCTTTATGCAGGTACGCGGGGAAACGGGCTTTATGCTTTTACTTTCAACGGCGCAAGTGTTGCCGTGAAGCACTTCGATATTAAAAACGGGCTTGCCGATAACAACGTAAACAAAATAGAACCCCGCAACAGTACTGAATTATGGCTGGGCACCAATAACGGATTAAGCGTGCTGGATATAACCAAACAGACTATTGTGCCAACGCCGATCCCTGCCGCTTTAAAACAGCCGGTCACTGCGCTTTACAATTCGCCTGGTGGAGAATTATGGTGTGGCACGGCATCGGGTATCAGTATCCTTACAGGTTCCAACACACTTGATGAAGCAAAGGCCGCATTGGCAAATGGCGTTTTGCAGGACAAAAAGATAAACAGCATACGCCCCGGCCAAAACGGTGACATTTGGCTGGCAACGGGCAAGGGTGCGGCAAGGGTAAGCGGTAAAACGGCGCGGCTGTTCACCAAAGCGAATGGCCTACTGAGCGACATCGTGTACGATTTTGCGCTTGACCGTGAGCACGGGCTTTGGCTGGCGCAGGATGACGGTATCTCCTGCTTCCGCGAATCGCCTTTTGAACTTTATGATGCCAACGATGGCTTGGTTTACGACGAAACCTATGCGGTAGAAGAAGATACCGACGGCAATTATTGGGTGGGTACGGTAAAAGGCATCAGCATATTTGCGCCCTCGGCAGGTGGTATCCGTAAGGTTAGGGATATCACTACTAAGGATGGGCTGCTTGATAATTTTATATACGATATCTATCGCGATAGCCGGGGCAATATTTGGATAGCTTGTGTGGATAAGGGCGTTAGCTGCTACCTATGGCAGGAGAAACGCTTCCTCAATTTCGATAAAAATAATGGATTGCCCGGCAAGCAGGCAGTAAGCATTAATGAAGATGAACTGGGGCGGATATGGATAGCTACACTGGATAACGGCGTGGCCATGTACGACTATGGCAGCGATAAATTGCAAAACTTTACGCTGGGGCACGGCGTTCCGGCAAAATCTTTCTGGACCATTCATCGCGATAGCAAAGGAAAGCTATGGTTTGGTACGAGAGGGGCAGGGTTGGTAAGCCTCGATGCGCAGCAAACTGCGTTTAGCATTGTGCCCGGCCAGCAGAAATTGGTTAACCACGATTTTGGCTCTATCAGTAGTGATACCAAGGGGAACGTTTGGATAGCTACCATTGGCGATGGCGTTTACAAATATAATGGCAAAAGCTTTGAGCAATACGGCAACCGCAACGGCATCCGCTCCAACAACCCGTATTTTATTTTTTGCGACAAAGCCGATAATATATGGATAGGCACAAACAACGGTATCGACCGCTTCGATCCTGTAAAGCATACCACCATCAGCTATACCAAAAGCGATGGTTTTATGGGGATAGAAACTAACCAGAACGCCATCTATCAATCTGCAAGCGGCGACCTTTGGATAGGCACCGTAAAAGGGCTAATGCGCTACCGTTTTAGCGTGAACGCAGCCAAAACGCCCCCGCCGCCGGTATACATCGTAAACAAGCATCTTTTCTTTGAGAACGATAGCCTGAGCACCACCAAACTCTCCTACGACCAAAATTACCTCACTTTTGATTACCGGGGGCTGAGTTTGAGCAATGCCGATAAACTGCAATACTCGTACAAGCTTACGGGGCTGAATGCAGGCTGGTCGCCACCCGTGGGCGAAACGCGGGTGAGTTTTGCGAGCCTGCCGCCGGGTAAGTATACTTTTATGGTTCAGGCCGCATACCCGGGTGGCGAATGGGGCAAGGCGGCAACTTTTGCCTTCAGGATAACGCCGCCGTATTACCTTACCTGGTGGTTTCTGCTTTTGGTAGGTATTGCGCTGGTATCATTAGGTACCTGGCTGTACCGATACCGCGTAGAGCAATTATTGAAACTGGAACGCGTGCGCAACAAAATAGCTACCGACCTGCACGATGATATTGGCTCGGCACTAAGCAGCATCTCTATCTTCAGCGAGGTGGCCGACCAACAACTGAAGCAACAAGCGCCGCCCGAAAAAACGCGGGAAGTTATCGGGCATATATCTTTCCACTCGCGGGCCATGCTGGATGCTATGGACGATATTGTTTGGGCCGTAAACCCGCGGAACGACCATTTCGACGACCTTTCGGTACGTATGCGCGAGTTTGCCATTCCGCTGTTGGAACTGAGGGGAATGAAATTCGAATTCAATTTTGAGGACGGCTTGCAGGATACGCGTATATCTATGGAGGCGAGGAAGAACATCTACCTCATATTTAAAGAGTGCATTAATAATATCCTGAAGCATGCCGGCGCGAAGGCCATTTCTGTAAATGTATCGCGCGTGACGGATGGTTACGAGTTTGTGGTGGCCGATAACGGCAAAGGCTTTGATGTTACCGCGCCAACCAGCCGCAACGGGCTTAAAAACCTGCAAAAACGCGCTGCCGAAATAGGGGGTACGGTAGAGGTAATTTCTAAACCCGGCAAGGGTACCGCTATAACACTAAAAGTAAATATCATATAAACATATGATTGTATCGCTGGGCACATCCGAATACCTTTACTAAAATTTATATGCTTTGGAGCTAAGGGTAACTGTATTTGATGATAATAACGCATTGCGCGAAAGCCTGAACTACCTTATTTCGGGCACGCCCGGTTACACACTCGCAGGCGCGTACCCCAATTGCGACCATTTGATAACCGACCTTGCAAGCGCCGAAACCGATGTAGTTCTGATGGATATTGATATGCCCGGCATGAACGGCATCGAAGCTACAGCGCTCATTAAAAGCAATTTCCCGGATGTAAATGTACTGATGCTTACCTCGTATGATGATACAGGGAAAGTTTTTGATGCCATACAGTCGGGCGCAACGGGGTATTTATTGAAGAAAACCCCGCCTGCCCGCATACTGGAAGCTATTACTGAGGTTTACCAGGGCGGCGCGCCCATGAACGCCAACATAGCCCGCAAGGTGCTGGATTTCTTTAGAGAGAAAAAAAATGTTACTAACAACGAATACGACCTCTCTGCCCGCGAAAAAGAGGTTTTAAGCTGCCTGGTAAAAGGCGATAGCTATAAAATGATAGCCGATCATTGCTTTATTAGCATGGGTACCGTTTGCACCCACATCACCAATATCTACAAAAAACTTCACGTAAACTCCAAATCCGAAGCGGTGGCCAAAGCCATAAGGGAAAAGCTGATCAATAATTCGAAATAAGGCGATATTTAACCTTTATTACTTTTGTCATCCTGAGCGATAGCGAAGGATCTATTAGCGAATTATGCATTACCGTTAAGCATTACCGCTATTAGATGCTTCGTCCCTCAGCATGACAAAGCTCCCATTTTTCCATACACTTCAAACCCTCATCTGCACATCCCCAAAACCATAAGTTTATATGATTGACCCATAAGTGTGAACCTTGCAATTTCGTATCGTCGAAAAACAATAACCTCGATGCGGAAAGTTCCCTAATGCTTTTCGGTTGCCTTGATCTCAATTAAAAAACGGACTTATGAAACTGAAAACTTTATTTTTTGCATTAGTATGGGTAAGCATATTTAGCGCTTGCAGCAAAGAAGGCCTGCAGGGCCCCGATGGCTTGCAAGGACCCAAAGGCGATACAGGTGCCCAGGGCGCAGTTGGCCCGGCCGGTAAAGATGGCTCGGTAATATATAGTGGCACCGGCACACCCGCAACCACCATAGGCCAAAATGGCGATTACTACCTCGATCGCAACACTGGTGCGCTCTACGGTCCTAAAACAACCTCGGGCTGGGGAACACCATTACAACTTACAGGGGCAACAGGCGCTACCGGCGCAACTGGCCCGCAAGGCCCCGCCGGGCCGACGGGAGCCACTGGTGCTACAGGAGCTACCGGTGCCACCGGAGCGCAAGGCCAGCAGGGAGCTACTGGTGCTACAGGTGCCAACGGAGCCGCAGGCAGCCAAATATTGAGTGGTAGCGGCGCGCCATCAGAAACCATTGGCGCGGTTGGCGACTATTATTTAGATAAAGATAACTTACAATTATATGGACCCAAGAACCGCACCTGGGGCACACCTGTATTGCTTAAAGGTGCACAAGGCCCGCAAGGGCCCATTGGCCCGGCCGGTGCCGATGGTAGTATGATTTACAGCGGCAACGGCGCACCCGATGGCGCGCTGGGCAAAGCGGGCGACTATTACTTCGATAAAACTTCGCGCGCGCTATACGGCCCTAAAACTTTGGCCGGTGGTTGGGGCGTTGGTACATCATTAGTTGGCGCTACAGGAGCTACGGGAGCCACAGGCGCGACCGGCGCACAAGGCCCGCAGGGCGAGGCGGGTGCGAATGGTACCAATGGTAATACTATCCTCAGTGACCTTGGCCGTCCCGATAACACCATTGGCAATAATGGCGATTTCTACCTCGATGTTACCCACTATACCCTCTACGGGCCTAAAAATGCAGATGGCTGGGTACGCGGCGTACCCTTGCGCCAGGCAGTAGGCAGCACAACGGTAAATACTTATGAAACCGCCGACGGCACTTCGCTGCAATGGTATTCGATGCAGGGAGGAGACGGCAATACTGCGCCGCTTACCAACTGGAAACTGGTGCAAATGCGCCCCGAGAGCGATTCTACCAGCGTATTCCGCCTGCCCGATTCGGTGGCCAATGTAGTGAATACAGGCATAGTGCTGGTGTACATGCACCTCACAAACGAAACCAATAGCTGGGTACAACTGGCCTACAGTACCCTGCCCACCAATTTTGGCAGCCCGCAAACTTACAATTACGTAGCCTACACCAATGCCGACGGCGTATTTGTAAAAATATACGGGTATGCACCGAACGTTCGCATTGCCGAACAACTGCTTCAGGTTGATAAGATACGCATCATCACGGTGCCGCAAACCTCAACGGGGCGCTTAAATACCGTGCCGCGCATGCCGATGGAACAGGCCCTGCGCCAATACAGCAACATACAACAACACAAACTTACCGCCAACTAAAAGGTAGCAAATGGCCGGCGGAGAACGGCCGCCGGCATATTTCAAAACACACAGCTTTTACAAAAGATGAAACATTATAAACATGTTATCGTGCTGCTGCTTTGCCTGTTGGGTTGGTACAGGGGCGCCGCGCAGGATGTTGGCCAAATGCTTGGGGCAAAACCCTTTGCTATTGGCGGCACCGCCGGCTTGGGCTTGGGTACCTATACTTCGAGCGGTATTGATGCCCGTGAACGCAAGTTCTCGTACATGCTGGCAGGTTCGCCCTTTATTTCTATCTATGGCGTTACCTTCCCGTTCACCGTGGTAGTGAGCGATCAGCAGCGTGGTTTCAGGCAACCTTTTAATCAGTATGGTATTAGTCCGCAATACAAATGGGTTACCGTGCATGCCGGCTGGCAAAGCATTAGCTGGTCGCCTTATACCATGGGCGGTTACAATTTCCTGGGGGGCGGGGTAGAGCTTAACCCCGGCAAACTGCGCTTTGGCTTTTTATACGGCAGGTTCAATAAAGCTATCGAAGAAACCTCAACCGAGCCGCTTTCTTTCCAAACACCTGCTTATCGGCGCACCGGGTACAGCACCCGCATTGGTTACGGCACCGAGCTGAACCACGTGGATGTAACCTTCCTGAAAGCGAAGGATGATATCACATCGTTAACCAACCCGCCATTGGCCTCAGGGCTTTCGCCTGCCGAGAACGTGGTGCTGGGTATCAATTCGCGCTTTTCTATTCTGAAACATTTTACCTGGGACTTTGATGTTGCCGCCAGCATTTACACCCGCGATCAAAAGTCCGATTCGCTGAAGAACCTCGAACTGGATAAGATAGCTTTTATCCGTAGCCTTATCACGCTCAACGCATCTACCCAATTGCTTAAAGCCGCTGAAACAGGCATCGGCTATTCCAACAACAACTACAACCTGCGCCTGCAATACAAACGCATCGACCCTGACTACAAGTCGATGGGGGCCTACTACTTCGAAACTGATGTAGAGAATTACACCATGCAGGGCAATATCAGGCTAATGAATAACCTGCTCAACCTTAGCGGCAGCCTCGGCCTTCAGCACGATAATTTGATGAACGATAAGTTGGTAACCTCTAAACGCACCATCAGCTCGCTGGGCGTAAGCTACAATAAGCAAAAGTTTGGTGCCGATGTGCGCTACTCCAACTACGGCATCAGGCAGGATAGGGGGCTTAACCCCGTGATAGACACCTTCCGCGTAGCGCGAACCAATTATAATGTAAGCACCATGCTGCGCTACACCATGGGCCCTGCCGAAAAACAGCACAGTTTTATATTGGTGGCCAATATCCAGTCGCTGTCCGATCTTAACCGTTTTACATCGGCGCAAAGCCTCAGCAACAGCAAAACCGCCAATTTGAATTATAATCTCTCGCTTTCTAAACAAGGGCTTGGTTTAAACGCAGGCATCAATTACACCCTGGCGGATGTTTACCTGATGCATACCAAATTTTACGGGCCAAGCATTGGTATTGATAAGCAATTGCTGAAAAGTAAACTGACGCTTAACAGCTCGTTCAGCTACCAACAGCAAAAAAATAACGGCATTAATGCGGGCAGCCTGTTCAACCTTACCTTCAACAGCGGCTACCGCTTAAGCAGCCGAGATGCCGCCAACCTAACACTCATCTACCTCAAGAGCAACTCTAAAGATGCTACGCTACCGTCGTTCAACGAGTTCCGCTCGCAGGTTAACCTTACCCATAGCTTTTAACAGGATATGAGAAACACAATTTACACCGGTAAAAAATTAGCAAAGGCAACTGCGCTTTGCCTCGCTGTGCTGCTGATGCCACTTTGGCTATTTGCCCAAAAGGTGAATGTAAGCACCGCCATATTCCCGCCATATTCGCCTTATTATTCCGATTATTCGGGCAGTAATGCATCCAAAGTGCTGTTAGTGCTGCAGAACAATACCGGCGAACAACTGAACATAAAACTTACGGGCAAACTGGAGGGCGATAACGGCATACGCATTACCACCCGCGCCAACTATGTGCCGCTGCAGCCCATCGTGCTAAACCCGCGCGAAGTAAAGCAACTGAATGGTTTGGCGCTGAAGGATATCTTCAGTATTGATAACCTGAATGTTTACGGTATTAGCAAAACCACACTGGCCCAAACCTCGCGCATTCCCGAGGGGAACTATAATTTCTGCGTAACCGCGGTTGATTACAGCAGCAGCGAGATACTTTCGGCACAAGCACCACTGGGTTGTACCATACTCAATATTGTTTACCCCGAGCCGCCGGTGCTGATGAACCCCATGCCGCAGGCACATGTGCGCGCTACCAAAATACAGAACGTTACCTTCAACTGGGTGAACCCCGGCACCGTGCCCGTTGGTACGCAATACCAGCTCATCGTAGCCGAAATGCCCGATAATATCAAAGACCCCAACCAGGTGCTTAATTCGGTTACCTTCCCAACGCTGCGCAGAAACCTGCCATCATCAACCTATGTATATAACGCCCGCGACCTGGGCCTGAAGCCCGGCAAACGCTATGCCTGGCGCGTAGTAAGCAGCGACCCAACGGGCCGCACAACCTTCCGTAACAAAGGTGCAAGCCCCGGTGCCATGTTCTACTACGACCCTGAGGATAAACCCGATCTGGCAATAGAAGGTAACATGAAACTGGCGGTCCGCAAATACGAAGTTTCGGGGCATTTAACTTACCAATACCATCAGGATATTAAAGAGGTGCAGTTCGCATCGTTCCCCGGCCGCAAGTTGGATACCGTGCCTTTGCGCTATGCCGATGTGCAGCTTTGCTACGGCATATTTTTGGTAAAGATGGATATTAAGCCAAAGGCTTACAGTACCATAAATAAAAATGGGAGCAAAAACACCAATGGGCCCGCTTCGTCGATACAGTCGGGTGCTATCCCAAAATCGGCTAATGCTCCCGGTGCTTTAACTGATAAAGCGGCTATGTCGGTAAAGAACGGGCAGGTGAAAACTTTAGCACAAACACAAGCACTGCCCGACTCTATCCCCATGGATAGCATACCCACCATAGGGCAACCCATTGGCATAAACGTAGCCGGAAACAGCCAAAACGGTTTGGGCGAAGTACTGGCTACGGCAAAAACCGATACCAATGGTTATTACAAGTTCAACTTTACCACTATGCGCCCGTGCAAAATATTGCAGGAAATGGGGGATAACCGCGCATTGGTGTATGGCTACTACGTAAACATAAAAGACAAGCATTACACCGACCCTACGAAATACGTTTACATAAACCTGCCCGAAGAGGATGAAGTGGGTACAGGTGCCATGGGCGATGTGGGCGTGTTCGTGAAAAATTATAACCTCACCGTAAATATCGATCGCAATAAAGAGGCAGGCTCCAACACGGGTGCACAGCAAAATGCATCGGTAGAGAACAAGGATGGCGGCGTGGCCAACCTGTACATCTTAACTGAATACGGGCCAAAATCTACCATAAGGCCTTACGATGATGGCGATAACCTTGCCCGTCCTGCTTTTAAGCCCGCTGCCGATGCACAAAAATATTTTGGCTCGAAGAATTTTTATGTGGTTACCAAACGTGAGATAACGCTGAGCAAGGACAAGGACCTTGGCCTGTTCGATAAGTATTCGGGCCAGTATGTGTTGCAAAATATGGTGGATAACCCGCTTGGCGAAAACTATTGGGTGTATGTAGAATACAAATCATCAAAAGTGATGTTCGAGCCGGTGCAGATAGCTTTGCCCCTGGAAAGCCAGGAAGAATTTACGCCCGTGCTTGCCCAAAAAATACGTAGTCATAAAGTAGACCTGAAACCTGCTTATGTATCTATCATCGTTAAAGGCGTGCTGAAATATCAATTTAAGAACGGGACGGCCAAGCCGTTGGCTAATACTCAAATAACGCTGGAGTCGGTTTGGTATGATATCAATAACAAAGAGAAAGACCCTGCCAAACAGCATGTTTATGATCTGGATAACAAACAGGGCAATAACGAACTGTATAGCACGGTAACTACCGATGCCAATGGTTACTTTGAACTGAACGCCGGGCAAATGCAGTACGATAAGTACCATTCGGCATCAAACTTCCTTTTCGGCGGCTGGAACCAGTTTGTGCGTGTGCAAAGCCCATACTACGGTAGCCCCGATAAGGCCTACCAACTGGAAGCAGGTAATACCTACAACGTGGGGGAGTTAGTGGCCAATGTAAAAGAGCATGGTATGGTGCTTACGGTGAGAGGGCAAAACCTGGCCACCAATAAAGAAGAAAGCCTGCCCGGCCAGCGTGTATTCCTCTGCCGGAAAAAGGATGCTAATACCGCGGCATGGGGCGTTCCGAAGGATGAAGGTGAGCAAAATGCCTTGCCGCTGAAAACCATAAATGATAAAGATGGCGTACCCTATAAGGTAATTAGCTACGGCATGACGGACGAAACCGGCACTGCCCGGTTTAAGCACATGGTAGTGCGCGACCCGCTGAACGCCTCGGATGTGTATTACTTGTATTCCGAGTCGGGTATTTTATCTACCCTAAATTACTCCAGCGAGTATGGGAAAAAAATAGAGATGGCAGGTACTATGGCGGTTCATAAAGCTATAGACAAGTTCCCGGTGCTTAATTCGACGCTGGATAACGACCCCATTGGCATAGCACGCACGCTTATCAGCTATCCGCAAAAGCCGGTGATAGATGGGGGCGTGTATCCGTTCAGTAATACCAGCACCAATGCCATGTCGGGCGTAAATGTTCGCCTGTTCGATATGACGAAGTATAGCAAAACTCAATTTGAAGACTATGTAAAAAATACCGACCCTGAAACGGTAATATACAACCTGGTAATGTGGGGTGCTGCGCAAGTTCAAGCCTACCAAACCACTCAGGATAACGGCTTGTTTTTGTTCGATAATGAGTTAACCGATAATTACAAAGGCTGGAAACTGCTTACTTATTCAAAGGCCGGCTTTATTTCGGGCTACACCATTATCAACTCGGGCAACCCGCTTACCAAGGGTATGAAGCAGAATGTAAAGGGCTTTTTAATGCCTCCGCGTAAACTGAAGGTGAGTATAAAAGATGGCGATACCGGCGAGCCTATCAAATGCAAAATAGTGGTTGGTGATAACTTTAGCTGGGCGGCTACCAAATCCATTAAAAAGGACTTTACACCCGGCGACCCTGTACAAGGCGTTACTGTCGCCGAAGTTGCCGAATTACAGAGTACTTATGGCAGTGTGAAGTTTACCGTGCTGCCCGAGGATAATGTAAATTACAAACCAGTTGAGTTTACCCGCATAATAGCAGCACCAAAAAAAGATGCCAACGGGATACCACAGATGGACAACTCGGTAGAGGACCTGGGCGTAATAAACATTTACATGCCCTATGCGCAGGCCTCGGTTTACCTTAAGGATGCCAACACCGGCACACAATTACCGGGTTTGGTGTATGTTACCCAACTTCCGCAGAACGAAACCCCGCCTGTGGGCATTGCTACAGCAAAAAAAGGAGCTGAATTTAAATTCCGGACCAACTCGCCTCAGTATGGTGTACGTGCAACATCGCCCGGTTATGTAACGCAGGAAATAAACGTAAAGGTGGCAGGTGCCAACAGCATGTCGCTGGTTACTATTCAAATGGAGAAAGGCCTTACGCTAAGCGGCACCGTTACCGTTGATGGTAAACCGGTTTACAATGCCAAAGTTTATATCAAGGAGCTTGCGGGCCAATACCCCGATGTTACTACCAACGCGCAGGGTTTTTACAGCATGAAGGGCGTACCCATTACCTACAATACCGTTACCATGGCCGCGGTAGCGCCCGATAAAAATGCCGTGGGCAGCACGCAGCAGGTAGTACTTGCGCACCCGCCGGCCAAAAACGGGCAAAAACCTGTGGATGAAAAAACGGTGAATTTTGCACTCACATCTAACATGATATTCGATGTGTCTAAGTTATATGGCTTCCCGCTGGAGGTTGAATCGCTCGCAAAGAATGGCGATGGGTACCTGCTCAACGGGCGTGTTAAAATGCCGATGAACAATACCCTGCGCCCTATGGAAAGTAGCTACCTCACCCTGAAAAATGTGGCGGTGGCCGCACCCCAGGCAAAAAGCAGCCAACCCAAGGGCAATAGCAACAGCGGGCAGATAAGCGTAAATACCGATGTTTTAACTCCCCAGATGCAAACCATTAAGCCTACGGGTAAAGTGCTATCTCAGGAGCATTATATAGAGGCGCAGGTGTTCAATAAATATTATGTAGATATTTACGGCCCGCAGGGCGTTGAATTGCAGGCCAAAAACTCCGCCCAAACGCAGGGTAGCGTGTATGCCTCTCTGTTGATGCCGAGCGATGGCGTTACCAAGGCGGTAGAGTGGGAAGGCAATGTAATGCTGGTGCCGGTTTCGGTAGGCAGCGATGCGGTTGAGAAGGGTAAAAGCACGTCTCCTTCGTTTGGCGATGTGATGCCCTCAGATAAAGAAGTACAGGCGGCAATGGGTATTAACCCAACCACCATGTCGGTAGGGTATAGCACCAATACCAACAAAAAAACAACTACTGTTGATGCCAAGGCCGGAGGAGATAAGCAGGTATCTGCCGATGGTTTAGGCCTTGGTGCCAATGTTGGCCAGTATAACAACGATGCCAATAAACCCAAAACGGCCAACAACAGCAGTCAAACACCGGGTGCCAATATGGAAGCGCCTTTCGATATTATGTATTCGGCAGGCGGGGCAGCGCAGTTCAGCAAGCTGCAATTCAAAAAACGTTATGGCGGCGATTTTATCTATAAGTTGAATAATATTTACAATGTAGAAGCTCGCCCTTTTAGTTCTATAGATGCCGCAGGGTTGCATTTGTTCTCTACCATTCATACCAACCTGCAGAACGTGGCAGAACCCGACCTGTACATTAACGCAGGCGAAGTATTGGTGACCGATAAACCACTGTCGACCATCATAGGCAGCACTGATTTGAATATCCCGCTTGACGATTGGAACCTGAAAGGCAAATGGTACCTCCAAAAAGGGAATATCAAACTTACCGGTAACCTGTTCGCGGGTACCCTTACTTTGCCGGTAAGCGGGCTGGAAGTATCTGAAACCAGCCTCGGCTTCGGCGATATACAGGTTACTAATATTGGTTTAGCGGGTGTTTACAAAATGAACATCAATCCGGCGGAAACCATGACCTCCTTTGGCTTTGATAAGGCTGCCAAGTATGGTACGCTATATAACCAGGCCTATGGCGCATGGTCGCTCTCGCTGCTGCCAAAAGATCCTAAAAAGCCGCTGACTCAGTTAGCACATTTGAAGGACCTTGCAGAGAACGACCTGGTGAATATTATGAATATCTCGCTCTACAGCAAAGGTGGAGAATCGCGCGTGATGCTCATGCAGGATCATCCAACACTTACACTGAACGGCTTTGCATCCTTTAAGCCTTACGAGGCAGAAAACACCAAGGACTTCTTTAAGCTGAACGGTTCGCTTGATCTGAATATACCGGCCATTACCGGGCTTAGCGATAAAACCTACAGTGTTATGTATGCTGCCGAAGGCAACCAATTGGCGCATAAGCATCAGAACCTGCCTGCCTTAAATATGGTGAGCAATGGCGTGCGCGTAGAGTTTTATGATAAGTGGCAATCCTTTGTTAATGGCAAGTTGATGCTTAATGGTATAGTGCGCGATAAGGTGGCCGCATCGCCGTATAACCTGGCGGTAAGGCTCACCAAATATGCCCCCGGTTCGCAAAGCATTATGGTTCGCGATAGTGCCATCAACGTGGTAGATATGGGCAAGAACCTGCAAACCAACAAACCACAACAAATGGTGGCCATTAAGGGCGGTATGATAGGAACAGAACTGGCCTGGGATAACTTCCATTTTGAAGGTGACATAGTAGGTGCCGATGGTATGCGTGAAGAAGCTGCGGAAAAAGCCAAGAAAACCCACATGGCTTTTGAGGTAAAAGGCGACCTGGTAGCCAATAACGCAGAAATAGGGGTGAAGAACCTTTCGCTGGGCGCGGCCGACAACTTTAATATCACTTATGATTTTGAAAAGCAGGCCATTGTTGGCTCCTTCCATGTGCTGGAGAAAACAGAGAATGCCACTTTCGATACCGATTTTGAGTTTCAACTGGGTAGCGGGCAATGGTACTTGCTCGGCTCTGCCAAGATAAGCGACATTAAAAATACCCCGGTGCCTGTTAATGGTGCTGCAGGTGCGGTTTGTGTGGGGAGTTGTACCCTTACGCCGGATATGATGCAGATCATCCAGTCGAAGTTTCATGATGGTATTTTACCTAATGATTTCGAGGCTAACTTCCATACGCTGCATGGTACGCTGCTGGTAACCGCTGTAGACCTTAACCTGCCGCTGATACCGGATATCAACCTTAACCTGGGGCCCATTGCGCACGTTACGGTGGAGAAAGGTATTTACGCTAATGCCTACCTGGGCCTGCAATTTGAAGAGAAACCAAATGTAATAGGTGGTATAAAGGTTGGGGTTTATGTAAAGGTAAGCGCAGGGGCCAGTGTGTTGGTTGGCTGCGCAGGCTTAAAACTTGGTGCCGAGGTAAATGCGGCTGTAAATACCAAGATCATATTGCCTCCATATGGCGAATTTATTAAATTCCAGTCGCCGGATCAGTTGGTGGAGAAATCGGATATTACCATGGGGGCAGAAGCTAATGTGATATTAACCGGCGAGGCCTATTACGGCTGGGGCGTTTGCGACGACGATTGCAGTTCGATAAAGGTGTGGGGCGTAAAAATACCGCCGGGCTGCCATAAAAGCGGCATTGGCAAGGGTATGACGCTGACCTTCGGCGCAAAAGTTCAAAAGCCTGAAGGAACGCTAACACCTACAAGGGGAGAAGTGTATGTGAAATTATTCGACGAGCCGCATACGGCTCAAATAAACATCCCGGGATTTTCATTTAAGCAGCTATAAAATGAGGAATATATTTATCGCAGCCATGATGCTGCTTACCATAACAAATGCTACCGCGCAGGAAACTGCACCCAAAACCGCCTATGCAGGCGGCAACGCAGCATTCGTTTACCACGCTTTCCCGCCGGCATCGCCAAAGGCGCCTGACAATGGTTTTACAGGCGTGAAGTTAGAGCGCGAGGACCTCGCCGCACCCGGCAAATGGGTTACCATCAGCGAAACTCATTTCCCCGAGAATGCGGGCGAATTGATGTTGAACTACAGCCGTGCTGCCCGTTTCTTCCCCGGTGCAGCCGAACTAAGGTTCGACCCCGCTGCATCATTCAGTAAATACCAGCGCTACAAAACATTAGATTCGCTGGCCAACGAACTGGCCTACACGCCCGAGCAAATGGCCTTTAATATTTTACTTGCCGATACTACCGTGCAAAAGGGGCATAGCTACCGCTACAAAGTAAGCCAGAGCGGTGCGCCTAACGGCAAGTGGTTTTACACCAACAATATTAAATACCCCGATGTTATTGATACTAAAAAGCCGGTTTACGCACGCAGGCAGGTAGAGCAGGCAGCTATCCGTATAGAGTGGGCTGCCAAAGGAGAGTTTCGCCCTATGAAGATGCGTGTGTACCGCCGCAGCGATAACGATAAAGAGTTTAGCGAGATACGCCCTTACACTTCGGTCGATTTAAAAGGCGACTCCATCAAATACAGCATCCGCGACGAGAACGTGGTTTACAGCAACATGTACCACTACTATATTACCCCGGTGAATGATTTTGGCGGCGGGGGCAACATCGTTTCAGATACGGTGCACGCTACTTGCATGGAGTCGCGCAATTTGTTATCGCCCCAGTACGTTATCGCCGGCCCCGATTCTGCGAAACAGGCTGTAGTGGTCCGCTACCGCCTGCCCGAACCGCAATACATTGGCAGTGTAGCCATCATGCGCAGTGCTAATTACGACAAGGGCTACGAGCGCGTGGGACTGAATGCCGCTACTGACAGCACCTTTACAGATAACCGTATAGAGCCCGGCGTTAAATATTATTACTATTTGGTAATGACCGACAAAATGGGCCGCAATGCTACCCGCAGCGTAAAAACCTTTGGCTTTTACCAAAGCGCCGGTAACGATTTCCCTGCCCGCTTCGTCCGTGCCGAGCGCAAGGGTAAAACCGTACTGCTTAGCTGGCAATACCCCGACGAGCGTATGAGCGGTTATTACGTGTACCGCTGCGAGGGCATTGGCGGCCAAATGAAACGCCTCACCGTGCTGTTGCGCGAAAATGATAGCCTCTATGTAGACACCTTTAAATTCCGCCCCGGCTTTACTTACGGTTACGCCGTACGCAGCGAGAACCTGAGTAATAAAGAAAGCCGCAATTCTAACATCGCCTACATCCGTCCCGCCGGGGCAGACTCGGACATGGTGGCACCTAAAGATATACAGGCGGCTGCGCAGGGCAACGCTATCCGCCTCACCTGGGCCGATCTGCGCCAAACCAATAATACCGTTAGCGCTTACCGCATTGTCCGCTTTACCTCTGGTGAAACACAGCCGCAATTATTGCAGGCCAATTACCCTTCGGCGTTTTCTACGTATGTAGATTCCACCGCTGTGGAAGGGAAAAGCTACGTGTATGCCATCGCTGCGGTAATTAACGGCAGTGTAAGCCTTGCTAACCAAAGTAACACCGTTCAGCTAAGGGTTGAGAATATGCCGCCACCTGCCGCGCTAACGGCCTATTCATCGGCCAAGGGGGTAAACCTGCGCTGGGGTAAGGTGGTTGATGAGCGCGTGAAATACTTTGTAATATACCGCTACGTAAATGGCGGGCAACCGGCTGCCATAGCCACATTGCCGGCAAATACCTATGCGTATACCGATGCTGCGGCTGCTAAAGGTGTTTCTAACTATTATTTCATCCGCTCGGCCGGGGCAGATAAAGTAGCATCGGCAAAAAGCAGTAACGAGGCTTTTGCCGATTAGAATAATTTTTGGATAGAGGAGTAATGCAAAAAGCGCTTGTGGCAACACGGCGCTTTTGCCGTTATACGCCTACAATGTAAGTTTCAAACTTACAACGGGAAGCCTTGTTTGGCCAGTCCGTTAACTATTTCGGTGCGGCTTTTATTTTCAATACGCATTAAAAACTCAATGGGGCCACCCTCGGCACCGCAGCCAAAACATTTAAAAAAATTGTTTTGCGGGGTTATCATCAAAGAGGTGGTATCATCTTTATGAAAAGGGCAGCGGGCCTTCAGCGCTTTACGGCTTTGCTGCAGCAATACGTGTTTAGAGGCTATTTCAACCAAGTTTAAATTTTCGGGCATACAGGGTCAGTAAAATGTGCCCTCAAACATAGCTAAAGCGGTTTTTGGCTGCAATGGGTGTGGAAAAGTTAGTTGTTCGCTCGTTGCCAAACCCTTTGAAAAAGCAAAGCCTCACTCGGGGGCTTTGTAACTAATTGTGATGTAGGTATATTAATAAGCGGGGCTTAATTACCTTTTGTTGCACGCTCCACAGCTTGCAGATCCTTCACATTTAAACTGCCGTTTCTGATGAGGCCCACTACGCCGCTGGTGGCTTCTATCAATACTATTTTAATATCTACACGATAGTTGCGCAGGTATTGGTCGCTGTCGAAATCGGCAGTTAGCAAACCTTTAACCTGCACGGCATCGCGCCCGGCGGCCGATGAATATTCTATGTTTCCGCTGCCTATGCCGTCTGTCATAAAGGGCAGGCCTTTCATGGTGCTCAGGTTCCAGATATCGTTGGCGGCAAGGCGGTCTTTGATGTAAACAAGCACTACACCGCTGTTGGCAATGGCCAGGTAACGGTCGGGCGTGTAATTTTTACTTGCCGAAAAGCGGTACAGCCCATCGGCTAAATTATCGAACCTTATGTTCTCCAGTGCCTGGTTGCTGTAGGTATAACTCCATGCACTGCCGGTGCCGGGTGTTCCGGGAGCGCCTGGTGCACCTGTATCTCCGGTGTCGCCTTTATCACCTTTGTCTCCCTTGTCGCCTTTGCTGCCCTGCGGGCCTTGTGCACCGGTATCGCCTCTGTTGCCTTGCGGGCCGGTAAGCCCGTCTTTACCGCACGATGCCATCATGGCGGCGGTTACTATCATTATTGCTAATAGTTTTGTTTTCATTGTAACGGTGTTTATGATTTGTATAGGTATTTATTTGCGTTGTTTTAGGCCGACAGGCAGAATTCGTTGCAACGGGCAGGGGCAATGCTCGCCAATGCTTTTTTGAGCATGGTGCGTGCCCGGCAAACGTTCACGCGCGATTGCAGTATGCTGATGCCCGTCATCTCGGATATCTCCTGATGCGAGTAGCCCTCAATAGCAAACAGGTTGAAGGGTACGCGGTAATGCGCAGGCAGGCGGTTGAGGGTATACAGCAGGTCGTCGGTATCGTGGCTGCTGGTGTGGGTAGCGACGATGTCTGCGTGGTTGTCCTGCATTTCGGTGGTTTGCATGCCCGCTTTGTTTTTGCGGTAGGCGCTTATAGCGGTGTTCACCATTACACGCTGTAGCCAGCCTTCAAAACTGCCCTCGCCGGTGTATTGGGTTATTTTGGTGAATATCTTTACAAAGCCTTCCTGCATAATGTCTTCCGCTTCGGCCGTAGTGTTGGCGTAGCGGCGGCATATAGCAAGCATTTTACCCGCAAAGCGGTTGTATAGTTGTTCCTGTGCCTTGCGGTTTTGGCTTTTGCAACCGGCAAGCAGGTTTTCAATTGTGATGGTGGTGGTCATGTGGCGTATTGCTTTATTGAAAGCAAAATTAGCTTTGGCCATAACCGGCATCAATCACATAAAAATGGGATATGTAAAAGGAGGGATTTCTTAGTAATTGTTTTTCAGGGCTTTGGCTACGGCCTCGCTCTTGGAGTTCACATGCAGTTTCTCGTATATCTTTTTAATGTGCGAGCGCACGGTATCAATGGAGATGAACAAGTCGGCAGCTATCATTTTATAGCTGTGCCCGTTCACCAGCAGGCCAAGCACGGTACTTTCCCTTTCGGATAGGTTGAATTGCTCTACCGGGTTGCTATGGCCGCTGAACATTTTGAGTACCTGCGCGGCTATGGAGGAGGTCATGGGGGCGCCGCCTGTTTGTGCATCCTGTATATATTCCAATAGCTTGGCAGGCGGGGTTTTCTTCAATAAATAGCCGTTAGCGCCGTTTTTTATAGCTTCGAAAACGTTTTGGTTATCGTCAAAAACCGTCAGCATCAGTATTTTAACATCGCTGTTTACTTTGCGGATGCGTTTTAATCCTTCCAGCCCATCAACATTCGGCATGTTAATGTCCATCAGTATCACGTCAGGCTGCAGGCTTTGGCATTGCGCTACAATATCGCTGCAATCGGGGAAAGAACCCACAAACTCAAAGCCTTCGGTACCGTTCAGCAGTATCGATATCCCATCTCGCAGTTGCGAATTATCTTCATAGAGTAGAACTCTTATCATAGGTAAAAATTGATAATGCAAATTAGCCAAGCTTTGCCGGCTTAGCAATCACATATTTATGTTATGGGTATTTTTAGCCTCAGGCGCGTGCCACTGCCGGGTTGCGATGATATCTCAAAATTACCGCCCATGGCCTGCGCCCGGTTACGCATGTTGGATAACCCGTTTCCGCTGCTTGCGGTGGCCTGATCAAAGCCAATGCCGTTATCTGTAATAGTTAGTTGCATGCCCGACTGGCTTACCACAAATTCTATCTTCACATGCGTTGCCCCCGAGTATTTTACCAAATTATTCAGCGCCTCCTTAAATATCAGGAACAGGCTGCGTTTTACGTCCATATCCAGCTTTACTGCGGTAAGCTTGTCGTCGTTCAAAACGGTATAATCGATATCGCGTGGCTCCAGCACGGTGGCCGCGTACTCGCGCATGCGGGCCACAATTTTGGGCATGGTATCGTTTGCGGGGTTTATACTCCAAACAATATCGTCCATGGCATCCATCATTTGGTTACTGTTGGTGCTTATGCGGCTCAGGTAATCTTTCACGGTGCTATTTTCGGCGGGGAGTTTTACGTTGGCCATCTCGCTGAGGATATTGATGGAGGTAAGGGTGGATCCCATATCATCGTGCAGGTCGCGGGCCACTTTTTCGCGCAGCCGCTGTACCGCCAGCAGCCTGTTTATACGCAGGCGGTAGATGATATAAACCGGGATAGCTGCTAAAATGCAAATCAACACCACAAACCACCAGGTTTGCCAAAAAGCTGGTTTAATGTAAAAACTAAAGCTGGTTATATGTGCCGATGAAACCCCATCCGGGCTAACGCATTTAACCGAGAAGGTGTAATGCCCGGGCGAAAGTGCCGCGTAAGACGCCGTGAGCGTATTCTCTGCTCTTATCCATTCTTTACCGGCACCATCCAACATGTAATAGTACCGCAATTTATCGCGCAGCTTAAAACTAAGCGATGCAAACTGTATGGTGATATTGTTCTGGTCGTGCAGTAATTCCAATCCGTTGATAGTATTGGTGTTCAGGTAACGGTCGAACACTTTTACATCAGTAATGGTAACATCGCGCGGGCGAATGATATCGCGCAGGGCATCAGGGTTAAATATTACAAAACTGCTGCCACCGCCAAATACCAATTCTCCGGTGGCGAGCCGGCAGCTATGGTCGAGCATGTTACGAAAATCTATGGTACTTAATAGGCCATCCTTTTGATCGTATGCCCTAAACGTTCCCGACTTAAAGTTATATCGCGCTACGCCGGCCGTCGTTGCCATCCACAATTGCCCGCGCTTATCCATCTGCAGGGTATTCACAATGGGTTGTGGTAGCCCGCTGAAAACATCCAGCGTGCGTACAGTATTGCTTTTAAAGTTGAGCAATTGGATATTCTCAGAGCAGGCAACGGCGAACAGGCTATCGTTCACCTCTACAATATCGCGAATGCGGCCGGTGAAAAGGCTGTTGCCACGGCCAGGGTTATATTGGCGAAGTACCTTGTTGGTTTGCGGGTTAATGATGGTGATGCC
The DNA here is from genome assembly GCF_002013915.1 of Mucilaginibacter pedocola. Classification (GTDB taxonomy): domain Bacteria; phylum Bacteroidota; class Bacteroidia; order Sphingobacteriales; family Sphingobacteriaceae; genus Mucilaginibacter; species Mucilaginibacter pedocola. The sequence goes on along the minus strand of NZ_MBTF01000012.1, from coordinate 196,170 downwards.
TTCGTTATTATTGCCTATCCATAAGCGGCCTTGCTTATCGAACAGTAAGCGGGTAACAATAGGGGCCGGGCGCTGCATAAAGGTGAACTTGCCATTAATATCACGTTTGATCACGCGCCCGCTTTGCAGCCCGAACCACAAGTTATTTTGCTTATCGATAGCTATTTGCCTGATGGTACTTTTGCGGAAGATGGTATCATCTATCACCACGCTTTTGCCGGTTGCGGGGTTCAGGTCTATTAATTTACCTTCCTGGCAGCCAAACCACAGGTGATAAGTTAGAGGATGCTCCAGCATATCCCAGGGTGTCATAAGTGCAGCTTCATTATTAGCAGCTCTCGCATATTGTATTTGCAATTCGGTATCGGGTGTAAGCCGCAGATTTTTCGCCATAAGTAGGGGATACAGCCCCTTTCCCCAGGTGCCAAATACCAGTTTTCCATTGTGCAGCTGCTTCGCAAAGGTGATATCGTTGTTAGTGGTCTGTACGTTGCCATGGCGTATTTTATCCTCTATTACGTTGCCGTAATACAAGCCATGGTCGGTAGCTACCCAAACATTTTTGTCGGTATCTTCAAAAAGCTGGCGCACGGTAGTAAAACTTATGCCGTAGTTTTGGTCGGCACTGTTGTAAAACTGGTAAAAGCTATCGCTTTCATCATCGGCTACGTTGAGCAAATTACGTCCGTAAGCCCACATAAAGTTGCCGTACTGTGCCATACCGTTTACTTCGTAATAGCCGGGTACGTTGGGCTCTACCATCTTCTCTGCTATTTTATTGGTACCGGGGTCTACGCGAAGCACCCTTTGCGCCCCGGTGGGCGGCCAGCTGGTATACCAAAAGCGCCGCTGCTTATCCATGTGGATTTGCAGTATGTATTTGGTATCGATGGCATTTAATAAACCAATCTTCAGCGGGTTGTAATTGTGATGATAAAATTGGCGGGTTTTGCTGTCGTACACGCCAACACCCTCCACACCGCCTATCCAGTAGCGGCCTGTTTTGATATCTTCAAATACCGCAAAGGGCTTCCAATTGGCCGGCATGCCTTTCAGCGCCTGCCAGGGCTCAAATTTGTTATTAGCCGGATTATAAGCGAATATACCGAAGCCGAAAGCTGTGGCAAACACCTGCCCGTGGCTATCTGCCCAGATACCATAATTATCATTGGGCATGGCCGATACATTGGCCATCTGGAAGGTGTTGTTGGCAAAATTATAACGGCCAATATTTTTACCCATGCGTAGCCACATGTGATTGTCGCTATCGCCAATAATTTGGCTCACAGGCAGTGCAGGCAGGCCACGGTTGGTGGTTTCTTTATATATGTGGATGAATTTATTGCCATCGTAGCGCTGTAGCCCGGCTTCGGTGCCTACCCAAATGTACCCTGTTTTGTCCTGCCAAACACAGTTAACAAAATTGGAATTGAGCCCGTCGTTTATGGAGAGCCGCGAAAAGATGATCTCGTTACCCCGGCAACAAAAGGCGCATAAAACAAGCGTAATTATGGTAAAAAGGAAAGGTTTTAAGCGGGCGGCAACCATGTTTTTGGTTTAAATATGCAGCAAGCCTAAAAATAACAGAATTTTTGGTAAAATGGCATCACATAAATATGTGATTATGGGTGGCTAATTCGTGATTTTTACCGCAAAGCACGCAAAGAAAAAACGCAAAGAGCGCAAAGTTTTTTAAGCTATACACTTAAATCTTTGCGCTCTTTGCGTTAATCGAATATGCATTCTCTGCGGACTTTGCGGTTAAATAACCACCTTACCTATCAGAACCCGCTATCATCCAAAGCAAAAGTATTCTTGCGCTCTTTCCATTTGCCTTTGGTAAAATCAGGGAACTCAATAGAAGCGTTGCCTTTTTTAAGCGACTCGGTTGATAGTGGCGTAATTACACTCATGGTAACCGAATCATAAACATCTATAGGGGTTTGTTTTTTCTGTTTAACGGCCTCGATGAAGGCGTTGAAAACGAACCAGTCCATACCGCCGTGGCCTGCGCCTTCGGCTTCTTTCTCGTATTTCTTCCACAGCGGGTGGTCGTACTTGTCGAACCAAACTTTCGCCGGGTCCCAAACATCATCCTGTTTCGATTGATGGTCGATGTATACGCTCTTGTTCACATCCATCCAGATGCCTTTGGTACCCTGTACCCTAAAACCCAGCGAGTAGGGGCGGGGCAGGTGCGTATCGTGGCTCAGCAATAGCGTCTCGCCGTTGGCGCAATTGATCATGGTGGTGGTAACGTCGCCATTCTTGTAGTTTATTTTGGCGTTTTTATGGCCGGGGGCTTGTTCTTCTACATAAGCCGCCAAGCCGCGTGCTTTTGAGCTGAACGATACCAGGTTGGTAAAACGGTTACCCGCATTAATATTGGCGTAGTGCATGCATGGGCCAGCACCGTGGGTTGGGTATATATCGCCATCCACATCAATATTATATTGAGTGCGCCATTGGGCCTCGCTCAGGGAGTTAGGGCCAAACTCTACACCACCGCCGTAGTATTGCTTACCATTGTTGAACAATACATTGCGCAGGTTGTGCTGATAGCCGCCTTCAAGGTGTACTATCTCTCCAAATAAACCCTGGCGCACCATGTTCAGCGCGGCCATTACATCGCGGCGGTAGCAAACGTTCTCTAAGGTCATGTATGGTACGCCCGTTTTTTCCGACGTGCGAACAATGTCCCAGTGCTCTTCAACCGTTAAACCTGCAATAACTTCGCAGCCAACATATTTGCCGGCCTTCATAGCATCTATCGATTGCTGGTAGTGAAATGCCCATGGGGTAGCAATAATAACGGCATCAAGCCCTTTATGCTCAAGCAGGCGTTTGTAGGCATCAAGACCGCCGGTGTATTCTTTAACCGGGCCATGGCCTTGCTTGGCAATAAATTCGCGGCATACCTTCAGCGAACTTTCCTGTATATCGCAAACCGCGGCAACTTCTACATCGTCGCGCAGCAAACCTTCGGCAACGTGGCTCATACCGCGGGCACCAACGCCAATGTAACCTACTTTTACTTTTGTGGCTGCAGTTGCGGCAAACAAAGTACCCGAAGGCAAAATAGTAAGGCCCGCAGCGGCTATGGCACTATTCTTTAAAAACGTTCTTCTTTCCATAATTAAATGATATGTATGCTGGTTGTTTTGTTTACAATTTGTTGCCGTGGCGTTTAGGCTGCATGGCTATTTTACTCACCCCGGGTTCGCTGTCGCTGTCCGACCCTCTCTTCCTGCGGAAAAGAAGGTAAGCTTCAACTCCTGCACCCTCTTTGCGAAGCAGAGAGGGTCGACGCCCGCGAATGGCGGGCCGTCGGGGTGAGTTGCCTCGCCGGGAAGGCACGCTACCGTTCCTCACTTTCCAAATGTATAAATTTTAGTTGTGTGTTCGCACACATCAATAAATATTTTACAAATTTTTATTTTCGATAGCTGTTTTGAGCCCCATTAAATGCCCGCCTTGTATGTGTGTGCGAAATACATTTATTGTGTGCGATGGTACACACATTTAACATATATTTGCACAGCTTTAAACCAACCACCCGTAAAAGATGCCTGCGCCAAAAAACACCATCGTTAGAATTAAAGATATCGCCGCCAAGGCCAAAGTGTCTACAGGAACGGTTGACCGTGTTATACATAACCGTGGCCGCGTGGCAGAGGATGTTAAAGAACGCGTACTAAAGATACTGAAAGAACTTAATTACGAGCCAAACATTATGGCCCGTATGCTGGGTAGTAAAAAACAGTATGTGTTTGCCGCGCTACTGCCCGATCATTCGTACGATGCCTTTTGGATGGCACCAAAACTGGGTATAGAAAAAGCTGAACATAACCTTAAGCAGTACGGTGTAAGCGTAGAGCAGTTTATGTTTAACCCGCACGATCCGCAGGATTATGTAAAGATGGCCACCAAGCTTACCAAGCGCCAGCCCGATGGTATTTTGCTTTCGCCGATCTATTATAACGAGACGCTGCCATTCTTTGAGAAATGGAACCAGGAGAATATTCCCTTTGTGTTGTTTAACACGCAGATAGCCGAGTATGATCCGCTGAGCTACATAGGGCAGGACTCCTACCAAAGCGGCTTGCTGGCCGCCAAGTTGGTGCACTACGGCCAGCCAAACCCATGCTCGATACTGATAGCGCACATTGACGAAGAGATACACAACGCGCAGCACCTTGTTAAAAAGGAGCAGGGCTTCCGTAACTATTTTATACAGCAAGGGCTGGAGCATCATTATAATATCATCAGCGTAGAGCTTAACCGCTCGAGCCAATCGGGCTTTATTAAGAAGCTTGATGATATTTTAGAAAGCACGCTCGACCTGAAACAGATATTTGTAACTACATCGCAGGCTTATGATGTTGCCAAATACCTTAACCAAAAGCACGTTAAAAACATCAAGCTGATAGGGTACGATTTAATAACCCCGAACCTTTACTACCTCGAAACCGGCGAAATAAGCTTCCTCATCAATCAAAACCCGAAAGGGCAGGGGTACTGGGGTATACAGCAACTGGCAGAGCACCTGGTGTTCAAAAAAGAAGTTCCTATCCTGAAATACCTTCCGCTGGATGTGGTGACCAAAGAAAACCTCAATTACTTCCGCGACGAAAAGGACGACAATTTTGTAGAAATTTAATTTCTGCCGGGTATTGCCCCGAAAAGAATTTTGATATATTTGTGTGCGGACACGCAAAATATCATCCATACTTTTTATGCCGCCAAAACTCACCTGCTCAAAATTACCCGAAGAGTTCAATGACTCCGGGCTTCCTGTTGTTTCTGTTGCTTTGGATGGATCTCCACAAACCGAGCTCGCTAATGCACCCTGGGGTGTCACCGGGCAAATGCCTGATGTCCAGTTTTCGCTGGCTTATGACAATGGCGCTATTTATTTGAAATATTTGGTAATTGAGCCAACCGTTAGGGCAGAGGTAGAAGAGATCGGTGGCCCGGTATATGAAGATAGCTGCGTAGAGTTTTTTATTGCCTTTGGCGATGCTGAGGCCTATTACAACTTCGAGTTCAATAGCCTTGGCGTTTGCCTGGCGGGTTTTGGTCCGGGTAAGCAGCGGCAGGTATTTCCTGTTGAAGCAGTATCAAAGATAAAAGTACACGCCGTTTACCCTGAGCAAGACGAACTAACGGGCTTATTCCACTGGTCGATAACTATCAAGCTTCCGCTGGATGCATTCATCCATCATCAAATAACAAGCCTGCTGGGGCAGAGCGCCCGCGTTAATTTCTACAAATGCGGCGATCTGCTGCCAAACCCGCACTTCCTCACCTGGGCACCCATAGAGCACCCATTTCCTGAGTTTCACTTGCCACAGTTCTTCGGTAAGTTGGTGTTCGCCTGATCAAGGCCTAAACGATTCACTTTAGTGTGGATTTAGCCTATTTCTAATCGGTGAAATCACCTCCCTGTATCCGTGTAATCCCCAAAAATAAAAATATTTTCAAAAATGTGTGCGCACACGCAAATAAATCGTATGTTTGTGAAGTGAATGATTTGAAGTTGTATAAATGAACTCGTTTTGAACTCTGATGAGTTATTTTCTAAATGCGTGTTCGTGCACTAAATGATATCCATATCAATACTAAACCAAATAAAAATGAGCGATTTGAAACAAGGGAAAATATTAGTCACCGGTGGTACGGGCTACATTGGCGCGCACACGGTGGTAGAGCTGCAGAATAGCGGCTATGAGGTTATTATTTTAGATAACCTATCCAACTCTAATATTAAAATACTCGATCAAATAAAAGCCATCACCGGCAAAGCGCCGGAGTTTATCAAACTCGATTTGCGCGATAAAGCGGAATTGTTTGAGTTTGTTGCTACTTATCTTGATATAACCGGGCTTATACATTTCGCCGCCTCTAAATCGGTAGGCGAATCGGTTAAGCAGCCTTTGCTGTATTACGAGAATAATATCTCTACATTGGTAAATCTGTTGGGCGCTTTCGCCGGGCGCAAGGTTAACTTCGTGTTCTCTTCATCCTGCACGGTTTATGGCCAGCCGGATGTGTTGCCTGTTACCGAAACCGCGCCCGTTAAAACCGCCGAATCGCCGTATGGCAATACCAAACAAATAGGCGAGGAGATACTGCGCGAAACTGCCCATGCAAGCGATGGACTAAACGTTATCGCCCTGCGTTATTTCAACCCTGTTGGTGCACATGCTTCGGCTTTGATAGGCGAGCTGCCAAATGGCGTACCCCAAAACCTGGTGCCTTTTGTAACCCAAACCGCCATATGCAAGCGCGAAGTACTCACCGTTTACGGTAACGATTTTGACACGCCCGATGGCAGCTGCATCCGCGATTATATACACGTGGTGGATCTGGCGAAGGCCCACGTAGCTGCCCTCGCACGCATGGAAGCCGGCAAAATGGCCTCGCCTTATGAAACCTTTAATATTGGCACGGGTAACGGTAATTCGGTTTTAGAGGTGGTGCAGAAGTTTCAATCGGTTAACAAAGTGCAGCTGAATTACCGCATTGGCCCGCCGCGCGAAGGCGACATTGTAAAAATATGGGGCAATGTAGATAAGGCTGCTGCTGAATTAGGTTGGAAAGCCGAACTGGGCATAGAAGATATGCTGAGCTCGGCCTGGGCATGGGAGAAATACATCAACAGTAATCCTTTTTAAACCATGGCAAAGTTAAAAGGTATCATCATCTTATCGGCACTGCTTTGCTTTGCGATTAATTTGCGTGCGCAGGTGAGCTACAGCGGCTTGCAACCGGGCAAGGCATCGGTTACCCAGGCGAACGGGCAGGTAACCTTGCAAAACAATGTGCTCAGTTTAAAGCTGGCAGCAGGCAGCAAGCTAAGCCTTACTTCGTTCCGCGATAAGGTTACCGGTTTGCAGCAAGCCTTTGTTAATACTCCACTTTTCGAACTTACTCTGGCTGATGGGAGAACCGTTACCTCGAACGAATTTTCGGTCGGTACAAAACCACAACTGGTCGATGGTAACAAGATAGTGGCTATGCTAACAAATACTGCCCAAGGCATTACGGTTAAGTGGTCGGCCAGCCTTGTCGATGACGATAATTTTGTGAAGCAAACTTTTACTTTTTCGGCAAAGGATTCGGTTAAGGTAACAAATGTGGTTTTGGTGAACCTGCCTTCATCAGCCGCAATAAAGCAAGTGGGTACGGTAGATGGTTCGCCGCTGGTTAAAAATACCATGTTCTTCGCGCTGGAACACCCCATGAGCCAGGTGAGCCGCAATGGTAAAACCGTTTCCATCCTTTTACCAAGGCAAGGCGCATTAACCGATGCCGAGCCGCTTACCCTCTCTGCCGTTTATGGCGTTACACCCAAAGGGCAATTGCGCCGTGGCTTTTTGTACTATACTGAACGCACAAGGGCGCTGCCGTTCCGTCAAATGCTGCACTACAACTCCTGGTTCGATCTTTCCTGGGTTGACCGTAAGCTGGATGAAGCCAGTTGCCTGGCCCGCATCAAAACCTTTACCGATAGCCTTATCAACAAACGCCACGTAAAAATGGATGCCTTTTTGTTTGATGATGGTTGGGATGATAATAAGTCGCTCTGGCAATTCAACAATGGGTTCCCCAATGGTTTTACCAAACTTGCCGAAGCAACCAAAGCCAGCGGCGCTGCATTGGGCGTGTGGGTATCGCCATGGGGCGGGTATGATGAGCCTAAGTTACAGCGATTGGCTTACGGCAGACAGCAAACACCACCGTTCGAAACTAACGAGAATGGTTTCTCGCTCACCGGTCCGGCTTACAACAAGCGCTTCCGTGCGGTAACCACTTCGTTTATTAAGGACTATAACGTTGGCATGTTCAAGTTCGATGGCGTGGGTGCGGGTAACGGTGCCAATGGTGCCAGCATCACTTATCAAAAAGATATTGAGGCCTTCCTGAAGCTAATCAATGGGCTTCGCGAAGAAAGCCCCAACCTGTACCTCAGCCTTACTGTGGGCACCTGGCCATCGGTTTATTGGCTCAAGTACGGCGATGCCATTTGGCGCGCGGGCGATGATACGGGCCTTGCCGGCAATGGCGCTAAACGCCAGCAATGGATAACGTATAAGGATGGGCAGGCCTATCAAAATATCGTAAAACGTGCGCCGCTGTTTCCGCTAAATTCGATAATGTACCACGGCGTTTGTATTGCCGCCAACGGCCTGCCCGGCAAGCTGGAAACCGACGATAAAAACATAGCCGACGAAATTTGGGCTTTCTTCGGCAGCGGCACCGGCTTGCAGGAGCTTTATGCGGATCCTAATAAACTTAATACTGCTAATTGGGATTGCCTGCAGTCGGCGGCTAACTGGTCGCGCGCCAATAAAGCCGCCCTTGCCGATGCGCATTGGGTAGGCGGCAACCCGTTAAAAGGCCAGGTATACGGCTATGCCGGCTGGGCTAATGGCACGGGTGTACTTACGTTACGCAACCCAACGGCCAAAACGCAGGTATTTACGGTTAACGTAAAGGATGTGTTAGATTTGCCCGCCGCGGCTGCCTACCGCTTTTACAATGCGCGTAATGCCAAACACCCGCAATGCTATGTGGGGCGCAGTTTTAAAGTAAGCCTTGCGCCTTACGAGGTAAAGGTGATGGATGCCAAACCATTTTAAATTACTGGCAATTAATATATATCATAAAGGATAAATTAACTTGCAGCACAAATGCATAAAGAGGAGATGAAGTATAATTTTTCGGATATCATTGCACAGTTCAGCATCGGTGCCGATGCTTTTGAGCTGGTGCCATTTGGTTCGGGCCATATCAACGATACCTATCGTGTGAAAACCCCTGCCAATGGCCGCGACTACCTGCTGCAAAAGATAAACGATTATGTATTTAAGGATGTGGACGGGCTGATGAATAATATGCTGTACGTAACCAACCACCTTAAACAAAAGGTTGCCAAAGCAGGCGGCGACCCCGATAAAGAGGTTTTAACGCTGATACCCTGCAATAACGGCTTGTACTACTGCCGCGATGCCGAAGGTGGCTATTGGCGCATGACCACCTTTTTGCACAACACCAAAAGCTACGACTTGGTTACTACCGGCAACCAGGCCTACCAGGGAGGCATGGCCTTTGGCAGGTTTCAGTATTTGCTGTGCGATATGAGTGCGGCTATGCTGGTAGATACCATCCCTAATTTCCTGAATATCGAGTTCAGGCTGCAGCAATTGGCCGACGCTATTCGGCACAATGCGGCGGGGCGGCTCGAAAAGGTAAAACCCGAGGTGGATTTTTTATTGAGCCGTGCCGATGGGATGCGGGATATTTTGCAATGGGGCAGGGCAGGCATACTGCCGCTGCGCATTACCCATAACGATACCAAATTCAACAACATCTTGCTGGATGAGCATGATAATATTCAATGCGTGATAGACCTGGATACCGTGATGCCCGGCTACGTAGCTTACGATTTTGGCGATGCTATCCGCAGCATCATTAGCACCGCGGCGGAGGATGAGGCCAATTTGGATGCCATACAATTGAATATCCCGCTGTTCGAGGAGTTCACCAAGGGCTATCTCAATCAAACCATTTCGTTTTTAAGTGAGCAGGAACTTAAATCGCTCATTAAAGGCGTGTTGTTGCTGCCCTACATGCAAGCGGTAAGGTTTTTAACAGACTACCTCAATGGCGATGTTTACTACAAAATTCATTCGCCTAACCATAACCTGCAGCGTACGCTTGCCCAAATGCAATTGCTGAAGATGCTGGAGTTGAATAAGGTAAAGCTAACGGCTATTATAGAGCGCGAGTGGTTCGGTTCGTACAATAACCGCGTTTTGTCGCCCGACCACGAGCTGATGCCTGCCTTCCAGAAATCAACCCTGAATTATCAAACTCAAAAAATATAGAATGCCACGTTTAAATCTTTTAGAAGAAACAAGGTTCGAAAAACTTCCCGTAACGGTATACCCTGATATGCTCACCGCATCAAAAGTGGTGGCGGGGCGTATCGCTGCCATTATTAAAAAGAAGGCCACTGAAGGTAAGGAAGCCGTTTTGGGCTTAGCCACAGGCGCTACGCCAATTGTTGTTTATAAAGAGTTGGTGCGCCTGCATACCGAGGAAGGGCTGAGCTTTAAAAATGTTGTCACCTTTAACCTCGATGAGTATTACCCCATGGCCGCCACCGCCGCGCAAAGCTACAAGGTGTTCATGAATAAGCATTTGTTTAGCCATGTAGATATTGAGCCGCAGAATATCAATATACCCGATGGTGAACTGGCGCAGGAAGATGTTGCTGCCTTTTGTTTGGAGTACGAACGCAAGATAAGCGAATACGGTGGGCTCGACCTGCAGATATTAGGCATTGGCCGTACAGGCCACATCGGTTTTAACGAACCGGGTTCGGCACCAAACTCGGGTACGCGTTTGGTATCCTTAGACGAGCTTACCCGCCATGATGCCGCACACGATTTTGGCGGCAAGGCCAATGTGCCCGCTAAAGCCATTACCATGGGGATAGGCACTATCTTCAAAGCCCGCGAAATTATCCTGATGGCCTGGAACGAAAAGAAGGCAGGCATTGTGAAAAAAGCAGTAGAAGGAGAGGTTTCGGCCGAGATACCTGCTACCTACCTGCAACTTTCAGAGAATGTGGAATTTGTTCTGGATACCGACGCTGCATCGCTGCTAACCCGTTTTGATACCCCCTGGTTGGTGAAGGATTGCGTTTGGGATACACGCCTCATTAAAAAAGCGGTAATATGGCTGGCTAAAACGCTGAATAAGCCTATCCTGAAACTTACTGAGGATGATTACAACGCTAATGGTATGGCACAGTTGGTGATTCAGAACGGACCGGTTTATAATATCAACATCGATATATTTAACAAGCTGCAGCACACCATTACCGGCTGGCCGGGTGGTAAGCCAAATGCGGACGACAGCCAGCGCCCCGAGCGCGCCCTGCCGGCCAAAAAACGTGTTATTTTGTTCTCTCCGCATCCCGATGATGATGTAATATCGATGGGCGGTACGTTTATACGCCTGGCCGACCAGGGGCATGATGTGCACGTAGCTTATCAAACATCGGGCAATAATGCCGTTTGGGACGATGACACATTGCGTTTTGTAGAGTTTAGCGTAGATATGGCAAAAGCACAAGGCGATAATACCGACAAGCAGCAAGCCAGCTACAATGAGATGCGCGAGTTTTTCAAAACCAAATCGCCAAACCAGCGCGATCCGCATTACATCGAAACCATAAAAGGGCTCATCCGCAAAGGCGAGGCTATTGCCGGCGCACGTTTTGTTGGGCTGGATGATAACCATATCCATTTTCAGGATCTGCCGTTTTACGATAAACGCAAGGTGAGCAAAGACGTATCGTACGAAGCCGACATACAACAAACTATGGACCTGCTGCAACAAGTAAAACCGCACCAGATATTTGCCGCCGGCGATTTTGCCGACCCGCATGGCACGCATAAAACCTGTTTCGATATTATCCACGAAGCCATCATCCGCCTGGCCAAAACCGAAGAATGGGTGAAAGATTGCTGGCTGTGGCTGTACCGTGGCGCATGGTTCGAGTTCGAGACCTACGAGATAGAAATGTGTGTGCCGCTATCGCCATCAGAAGTGGAGCGTAAACGCCTGGCCATCTTCAAACACCAAAGCCAAAAAGACCGCCCCGTATTCCCCGGCGATGATGCCCGCGAGTTTTGGGTTCGTGCAGAAGACCGCACCAGCGAAACCGCCCGCATTTATAATCAATTGGGCTTAGCGGAGTACGAGGCAATGGAGGCGTTTGTGAGGTTTCCTTTAGCCCCCTAACCCCCTAAAGGGGGAACTTTTGAAAGGCAAGAATACCTTACCAAAGTAATCAGCGGAATCAATTAATCATTAAAACGGCGAAGCCCTCTTGAGCGCCAAACAGAAATAAATTAACAGCGAAAAATCAACGGTTCAGATCGGTGAAATCATTTAAATCGGTGGAATCGGTGCAATAAAACAAACATGACGTTAATCAAATCAATATCAGGCATACGCGGCACCATAGGTGGCTTGCCGGGCGACGGTTTAACCCCCGCCGACGTTGTAAAATTTACGGCAGCTTACGGCCGCTGGGTTATAGAAACTACAGGCAAACGCAAAGTAGTTATCGGCCGCGATGCACGTATATCGGGCGCAATGGTAAACCATTTGGTAACCGGCACGCTAATGGGCCTGGGCATTAATGTGGTTGATCTTGGCCTATCAACAACGCCTACAGTAGAAATAGCCGTGCCCGATGAAGAAGCGGGCGGCGGCATCATCATCACTGCAAGCCACAACCCAAAACAATGGAACGCCTTGAAATTACTTAACTACAAAGGCGAGTTTATTAATGATGCAGAAGGCAAAAAAGTATTAGAGTACGCCGAAGATACTTCATGGGCATTTGCCGATGTGGATGAACTGGGCGAAGTAACTAACGACGATAGTTACCTGCAAAAACACATCGACAAAATACTGGCCCTGCCATTGGTTGATGTGGAAGCTATAAAAGCCGCCAACTTTAAAGTGGTGATAGACTGTGTAAACTCTACCGGCGGTTTGTATTTGCCGCCATTGCTGAAAGCTTTGGGTGTGGCTGCGGTGGATGAATTGTATTGCGAGCCTAATGGCCATTTCCCGCATAACCCCGAGCCACTGCCCGAAAACCTAACCGCAATTGCCGGTAGAGTGGTGGAAGCAAAAGCCGATTTAGGTATAGTAGTTGATCCGGACGTTGACCGCCTTTGCTTTGTGAACGAGGATGGCAGCATGTTCGGCGAGGAATATACGCTGGTGGCTGTTGCCGACCATGTGCTGAGGAATACACCGGGCAACAGCGTTTCCAATTTATCATCCACCCGTGCCCTGCGCGATGTTACCGAAAACTTGGATGGTGTTTACGAAGCTGCCGCAGTAGGGGAGGTGAACGTGGTAACCAAAATGAAAGAAGTAAATGCCGTTATAGGCGGCGAAGGTAACGGTGGTATCATTTATCCTGAACTGCACTACGGGCGCGATGCGTTAGTGGGTATAGGTTTATTTTTGACTTTGCTGGCCAAATCGGGCAAAACCATTTCGGAACTGAGGGCCACTTACCCGGAGTATTTTATCTCTAAAAATAAAATTACCCTTACCGAGGGTATGGACATTGATGCCCTGCTTAAAAAAGTAGAAGCAAAATACAGCGAGCAGCCTTACAGCACCATCGATGGTTTGAAGATCGAGTTCGGCAAACAATGGGTGCACTTACGCCGGTCGAACACAGAGCCTATTATCAGGATATATTCCGAAGCTAATTCGATGGATAACGCCGATAAACTGGCTAACCAAATTATTGAGGATATTAATTCTATCCTTGGTATTTAATATAGTCTTAATCGCACCATGCGAATATTCCCACATCTTTTACCACACCGCACACACGCCAAATTAAATTAAGCCAAGCCCGCCTGCCGGAACGCTTAATTTCATAAATGTGTTCGCTTACACTATTAACGGCCATTTTATTTGTAATAAAGTGGCTGTTTTTTTGAAATAAATATAATAATCATATTTCCTGTTAAGTTTTTGTAAAATTTATTTGCTTTTGTGTGTGCGAACACGCTATATTTAGAATATAATAATCAATCAGCTATAAACATATATAGTGTGCGAGCACATAGCTGAAGCATAAAGCCAATTAAGACCCTACTTTATACAGAAATGAGTTTAACAGGTACTAACACTTTTAACATAACAGCCATAGTGAAGCATTTTAATATAGCCGGAGAGATTGCCGGGGCGGAAGCCTTCGGTAACGGGCATATTAATGATACTTTTTGGCTAAAGAACCAAACGTCCGGTTGCCCCGACTACCTGTTGCAGCGCATCAATCACCATGTGTTTAAAGATGTGCCTGGCCTTATCGAAAACATACGCCTGGTAACCGCATACCTTAATAGTAAAATGCCGGGCGAAGATTCGGGTAAGAGCCAAAAGGTGCTTAAGCTTATTGATACTACCGATGGTGAGTTGTTCCACCGCGATGCAGATGGCAACTACTGGCGGGTATACCTTTTCCTTGCGGGTTCGCGCAGTTACGATATTGTGTTGACCGAGCAGCAGGCCTACGAAGGGGGGAAGGCATTTGGCTATTTCCAAACGCTGCTTTCGGATATGGATCCGCAGCAACTATCGGAAACCATTGTCGATTTCCACAACATCCGCAAACGCCTGCGCGATCTGCACAAGGCCATCGTAGAAAACGCAGCGGGCAGGGTCGATGAAGTGAACGCGGAGATAAAATTCGTGTCCGAACGCGAGAAAAGCATGGCCGTAATTTACGATCAGGGCTGCGAAGGCCTCTTGCCTAAACGAATTACGCATAACGATACCAAGTTCAATAATATCCTGTTCGATGCCGATGATAAAGCCGAATGTGTGATCGATCTGGATACCGTTATGCCCGGCCACGTGGCTTATGATTTTGGCGATGCTATACGCACCATAATCAACACCGCTGCGGAAGACGAACCCGATTTGGATAAGATACAGATCAATATCCCCCTGTTTAAGGCTTACGCCGAAGGGTATATCAATGAGGCACACGCCTTTTTGACCGATGCCGAAGTAGAATCGTTGTTTTTGGGCGCTATGCTGCTGCCATACATGCAGGGCGTACGCTTCCTCACCGATTACCTGCAGGGCGACACTTATTTTAAAACCGCCTACCCCGGCCATAACGTGGTAAGGGCAAGGGCGCAGTTTAAGTTACTCACCAAATTAGAAGAGCAGGCCACATTGCTTCGGCAGATCATTATTGATACAGTGGCGGCCCATAAAAGCAGATATAAGGAGGAGCAAAATTTAGGATAAAACTTATACATACTAACCCCAGCCAATCAACACATAAAATTTTTATTGCACCTAATTCTTACAATATGAACAAAAATTACTCACTTAAAATGAAGCTCTGTTGCGCTATGGTGCTGCTGCTTAATATGCAGTACCTGAGCGCCGATGCCAACAGCATTGCAAAGGGCATAGCCGATACACGCCGGTTCGCGGTTATTACCGGTACGGTTATCGATAGTAAGGGCCTGCCTGTCCCCGGCGTGGTGGTATCGGTAAAAGGCACTACCACTGCCGCGCCCACAAATGTTAACGGTAAGTTTACCATTAATGCCAACCCCGGCGATGTGCTGGTGTTTAAAATGGTGGGCTTTACTACTAAAGAGGTTATCGTAGGTTCGCAAACGGTTATTAATGTAACCATTGAGGAATCAAACACCGGCCTTAACGAGGTAGTGGTAGTTGGTTACGGCACGCAAAAGAAACGCGACCTTACCGGTGCGGTTTCATCCGTAAAAACCTCAGAATTAGTAACCAGCCAGGGCCCCGAGATAGGTACCATGCTAAAGGGTAAGGTTGCCGGTGTTACTATTCGCCAAAACAGCGCCCAGCCGGGTGGCGGTTTTGATATATTAGTGCGCGGCGCAGGTTCGGTGAATGCCAGTAATGCACCGCTGTATGTGGTAGATGGTTTCCCGATAACCGAACTGCAGCAACCCGAAACTTTGGGTGGCCGTTACCAGGCGGGTACACAAAGCCCGCTCAACTCGTTCAACCCTAACGATATCGAATCGGTAGATGTGTTGAAAGATGCGAGTGCAACAGCCATATACGGCTCGCGTGCGGCCAATGGTGTAATTTTAATTACCACCAAGCGCGGTAAAGAGGGTAAGGCAACGGTAGATTATTCATACAACTATACCTTCCAAAAATATAACAACTCATTTGATGTATTGCCGCTTAACGAGTGGATGCAGGTGCGTAACGAAGCAGGGCAGGAGCAGTGGGATTTTGATAATCACGTTATACCCTACGGAACAGCCACACGAGCTGATGTTATTGCCGGCGGCGTTAGCCCATATCGCAGACTGTATACTCAAAATGCAATTAATAACGTAGGCCGCGGTACCGATTGGTTAGCACTGGTAACCCGCAACGGGCAAACCATGCAGCACAACGTTTCGGTATCGGGCGGTTCTAAAACCACCAAATATCTTATCTCGGGTAACTTTTACGATCAGGATGGTATCGTTAAAAACTCGGGGCTGAAAAGGTACTCTATCCGCACTAACATCGATCAGGAACTGAGCAAGATATTTAAGCTTAGCTTAAACCTTACCACAAGCCGTATTGATA
Source organism: Mucilaginibacter pedocola (assembly GCF_002013915.1). GTDB lineage: Bacteria > Bacteroidota > Bacteroidia > Sphingobacteriales > Sphingobacteriaceae > Mucilaginibacter > Mucilaginibacter pedocola. The sequence continues at coordinate 179,961 of NZ_MBTF01000012.1, read as the reverse complement.
ACCTGAACAGCCAGTTAGGCGGCGACCAATACGAGAACTCGGGTATCATTCGTGCAGCTATACAGCAAGGCCCGCACATACAGGCAATTGATGAGGATGGCAATTATCCGCTTAACCCGCAATTGGCACTACAGCCAAACCCATACTCGCTGCTTACCATTACTGATGAAGGACGTATAGAGCGCTTATTGGCCAATACCTTCCTGGATATTACACCTATCGACGGGCTGCTTATCCGCCTGAAGGCCGGTATAGATAGAGGGTACACCAGGCGCCAAAGCTATATCCCTAAAACGGTACTGGCCGGTGCATTAGAAGGCGGCCGTGCATTTATCGGTAACTCCGATAACAGTAACTACCTGTTAGAGGGTACCATTACTTACAAGAAAACCATTGCAACCGACCATAACTTTGAAGTGCTGGCGGGGGTATCTGAACAGAAATTTAAAGACAAATACCAAACTGCAGGGGCAACCGGCTTTATTACCGATGCCTTCCTGTGGAATAACCTGGGTGCCGGTACAAACCAGCAAACCTCAACCTCATCAGGCCCGCAAAACGTTATCGCATCATATTTCGGTAGGTTGAACTATAATTTCAAAAGCAAGTACCTTTTCACCTTTACGGTACGTACAGATGGTGCCAGCGTATTCGCCAAAAACAATAAATGGGGTACCTTCCCGTCGGCGGCCGTGGGCTGGAATGTGGCAGAAGAGCCATTCTTTGCCGGGATCAAAAACGTATTGTCGCAATTTAAACTACGCTTTAGCTATGGCCAAACCGGTAACGCTACCATCAACAGTAATGCATTTGCTGCCTACGGTGCTTACCCTGCATGGTTATCAGCTGCCGATACCAAGCTTATCGGTGTATCGCTTACCCGTTTAGAAAACCCCGACCTGAAATGGGAAACCACTACCGGCGCCAACTTAGGTTTAGATTACTCGTTGTTTAACGGCAAGGTAGAAGGTTCGGTAGAGTTATTTAGGAACGTGATATCAGACCTGTTGGATATTAAGCCGCTAAACTCTTACCAGGAAGTGAACACCATCATTGCCAACGTTGGTAAAACGCTTAGCCGCGGTATAGAGGTTACTATTCGTACCCGCAACATCACCAGGCCTAATTTCACCTGGACTACCCAGTTGAACTTATCAAAATACAAAGATACCTGGAAAGAACGTGCACCGGATTGGAAGCCATTTGTTTACCAAAACGATACCGACCCTATCCGCTCGGTGTACAGCCGCGTAAGCGATGGTATTTTGCAAGTTGGCGAGGCTCCGCCGGTATCGCAGCCCGAGTTGAAACCCGGTATGATAAAAATTAAAGATATCGACGGCTACCAGCGCGATGCCAACAATAACCCAATGGTTGATGCAAACGGCAGGTTTATCCGCACCGGCTCGCCCGATGGTATCATTGATGACGCCGATACCAAACTATTGGGTACATCTGACCCAAGCCTGATGGCAGGTATTACCAACATCATTACCTACAAAAGCTTTAGCCTTAACTTCGATTTTAACGGCCTGTTTGGCCGCAGCATGGTCGACCCTAACTACGTCACTTACGGCGTAAGCGCTTATGGTGTTTATTCAAATGGTTACAATGCCTTGCGTACTGTAAAAAACAGGTGGACGCCAACCAACCCAACCAATACGCAGCCAAGTTCGTTCTACGGTTTCTCGCCATACGGCATAGGCGATATATTTATGCAGAAAGCATGGTTTATTAGGCTGCAAAACGTATCGTTGGGCTATACCCTGCCAAAGAGCTGGACCAAAGGCGTGTTCCAGTCGGTACGTGTGCATGCAGATGGCTCTAACCTGTTCGTAATAACGCCTTACAAAGGTGTAGACCCTGAGACAGATTCATATACAGCTGCTTATCCGTTCATCAGGTCGTTTGTAGCGGGTGTTAACCTTACTTTTTAATTGAACCGTTAAAGGATATAACAATGAAAAAATATAAATTATTGATAGTGTGTTTGGTGCTGGCAATGTGCAGCTGTACCAAAGACCTGGTTTCTCTGGATTACTCGGAGATAAACCCCAATATATTCCCCAAATCGGCGGCCGATTTGGAGGCCATGGTAAATGCCGCCTATTACCCGGTTAGGGGTTCGTATGGCAATGGTATCTTCTCTACATCCGAAAAAGGCGTGATGTTTTTGAGCGATGCAACTACCGAAATTTTATACGGCCCTTATGGCGACCAATTTTTGGCCACCATGCACAATTTCCGCTCAAGCGATCTTGCCTTTACGCATTACTACGACGATTATTATAACAAGATCAGTATGATGACTAACACCATCGACCTGATCGAAAAATCGACCGTAACCGACGATCTGAAAAAGAGAGCCATTGCTCAAGTAAGATGCGCCCGCGGCTTGCTGGCCTACACCCTGTATGACTTGTATGGGCCCATTGTAATTGCACCGTTAGATTTGTTGAAGAATCCCTTGAAAGAAGAGCCACTGGCACGTTTATCTAACGATGAGATGGTAGCTTACATTAAAGCTGATTTGGTAGCTGCCGCCGCCGACTTGCCTGCACCGGCAGAAGCCGAATATGGCAGGTTTAACAAAGCTTTGGCTAAAATGATACAGATACGCCTGGCCTTGCACGAAAAGAACTGGCAGGAAGTTTTAACCCTGTGCAATGATATCATCGCTTACGGTTATTACAGCATCGACCCTGATTATGTAGGCATGTTTGGTTTAGAGGGGGCTAAAAACAGCCGCGAAACCATCTGGGCTATCCCTTGCGATTACCAGGGCACCAGCGAGAACCAATGGCAACTGATGGTTTTACCTGCCGTGTTTGCCCCTAAAGGTGGTTTTGGTACCATACAAAGCACCTGGTATTTTTATGACAGCTTTGAGGCTGCTGATAAACGCAAAACCCTGCTGCTATCTGAGTTTACCGGTACCGATGGTATTACCTACAACCGCGCTAACCCGGGTACGCTTATCAACTTCGGCCCAATACCATTAAAGATAGACCAGGATGCTAACCGCACCACGGGTTTAACTACTGTGGATATTATGATGTACCGCTACGCCGATGTATTATTATCAAAAGCAGAAGCTATTGCCAATATATCGGGCCCTAACCAGGAAGCCATGGATTTGATTACCCGTGTACGTACCCGCGCAGGCCTTACCGCCAAGCCGCTGGCGAGCTATGCTTCGCTGGCGCAATTTAACGACCTGATACTGCTGGAACGCAGCCACGAGTTTTGGTGCGAAAACGGCCAGTACCGCGCCGACCTTATCCGTATGGGTAAATTTGTATCGCGTACGCAGGAAGTTAAAAATTCCACTTATACGGGCCCTAATAAAGTGGTTTACCCATTCTCGCAGGCACGTATAGCCGAGGGTAAGGGCAAGTTCATACAAAACCCCGGTTATAATTAATACCCGGGCCTAAGAAGCTATTTTGTAAACAAAAGATGATAATGATGAAGAAGAACAAGAGGGGAGTAATTGCAACAGCGCTGGCCGCCACATTGGTTGCAGGCTGCGTGATATTAATGGCATGCGGCAAAGGCAGCAAATCTACACCGGAGCCAACACCCCCTACTACCGAAACAGGGGTTACGTTCAGCTCGTCGAACGAGATATTTGCCAACCCCGAGCGCGGGTTTACCAAAACTTATACTGCGCGCACAGCTTTAGATGCAACTACATTGGCCAACTACAGGATAAATGGTAACACCACGCTTGCCGTGCGTGTATTTTACCTTGAAGATTATAAAGCCAAGCCGCTTGACCAGGCAAAGCTGGATTTTATACAGGCCGACCTTAACGCTATGCGCACCGCGGGTATAAAAGGTATTATTCGTTTTGCTTATGTAGAGGATATGACCGGCTCTGACGCGCCTTTGTCAATAGTGTTGCAACACATCGACCAATTGAAACCCTTGTTTGAAGCTAATAAAGACGTTATAGCATTTGTGCAGGCGGGCTTTATAGGCGCTTATGGCGAATGGCACACTTCATCAAACGGGTTGGCCACAACCGAGAACGAGAAAACCGTTTTGCTGAAACTGCTGAGCGTGCTGCCTCAGGATATTATGGTGCAGGTGCGTACACCGCTGCAAAAGCAAAACGTTTTTGGCACGGCGGTTTCAATAGCGGCAGCGCAGGGTTACTCGGGTAGCGATATTGCCCGTGTTGGCCACCATAACGATTGCTTTTTGGGCAGCGAAGATGATTATGGTACTTATGTAAACATCCCGGTAGAGAAACAATACATCAGCAACGAAGCGCTTTATGTACCTGTTGGTGGCGAAACCTGCCCGCCTATAGGTGGCTACTCGGCCAGTTGCGATAACGGCCGTACCCAAATGAAACTGCTGCGCTGGACCTACCTCAACCTCGATTACTATCAGCCAACGCTTAGCGCCTGGAGAACATCGGGTTGTTTCGATGAATTTGTACGCAACCTGGGTTACCGCATATCGTTGGTGAACGCCGTTATACCGGCCACAGCAAACGTAAACGGCAGCCTAAAGTTGAACATCAACATCACCAACACAGGTTACGCCCCGCTTTACAATAAAAAAAGCACCAGCCTCATCTTAAAAAACAAAACAACAGGCTCTTATTACGAAGTGCCGCTTACTTACGATATACGTACCTGCAAGCCGGCAACTACAGCGGTAGCTAACTTTAATATTGGCGAAACCGTTAGCCTGAGCAGTGTTCCCGCCGGCGATTACGCACTATACCTGCGCGCTGCGGACCAAGCCGCCAGCCTGAAAAGCAAAACAGAGTATGCCGTAAGGTTTGCCAACACCGGTACATGGGTTACCGATAACGGCGGCATGAACGACCTTAAATCAAGTTTAAAGATTCAATAAAATTTAAAAGCATAAAACGATGAAAAAGAATTTTACCTACTACCTGTGCGGCATCGTTATAGCCGCACTGGCCTTAGGCTCTTGTAAAAAGAGCGGCGAAAATGGCAACGGCACCAAAGCCGTATTCAGCTACGTAGCCGATGGCTATAACGTTAACTTCACCAACTTCTCTACCAATGCCACCGAGTATAGCTGGGATTTTGGCGACGGCAGCGCCGAAGGTTCAACAAAAAAAGCGCCTCAGCACATTTTTAAAAGCAAAGGCGATTTCCTGGTAACGCTTACCGCTAAAAGTGGCGAAGCTACCAGTACCTTTAAAGATACCGTGAGCATCATAGGCCCCAATATTAAAATAGACGGCGACTTTACCGATTGGCAGTATGTAGACTATGCGTACACCAATACGCTACCATCTGGCGGTACGCTAACGGGCATTAAAACCTTTGCCTCGTCGACAGATATATTCTTTTTGCTGGAAGGTACGGCAGATATGAAGATGGAAATTTTGGATGTATACATTGATGCCGATAATAACAACGCTACCGGTTATACCGTTGGCTCGTATCCGGCTGCATCAGGGGCCGACTATTTGTTAGAAGGCAGCCTTACAGGTGGTTGGGGTAATTTATTCCAGCATGTGGGCGGGCAAAACTCATTTAGTTTCAATGTAGTTGGCGATTTTCCTGATGTGTTCCATTATTCCACTGTTAAAACAGTAGCCGGCAAAAACATCATCGAGCTTTCTATAAAGAAAGATAAGCTGGGCACCACCAAAAACTTCGTGAATTTTGCCTTTATGGAAAGTACAAGCGGCTGGGCAACCATTGGTATTATGCCCGAGAACGGTGCACCAACTTCGGCATTTTTGAAAGTAACGTTGTAGACGCCTGAATTTTTTATTCCCTCCTTAGGGAGGGGTGTGCCGGGTTGTGTGCAAATGCAGGGAGGGGTTAGGTAGTTACGCATTAACGAATTGCCTTATGGCTAAACCCCTCCCTGCCTTTGCGCTCCGGCAACCGCACCCCTCCCCAAGGAGGGAATGTGTATGCTGATATTATATTTCCATCCAAATCACACTCATGTCAACCGCAACCATCGCAACAAAAAAGCCCGCCTTAAACCCGATCATCATTATCGGCGCGTTATTCTTCGTGTTCGGCTTTGTTACCTGGCTTAATGGTACACTGATACCCTTTTTGCAACTGGCCTGCCAGTTGAGTACATCCGAAGCCCTGCTGGTAACCTTTGCCTTTTACATGGCCTACTTTTTCCTTTCAATTCCATCATCATACATTCTTAAAAGAACGGGTTTCAAAAATGGTATGTCGCTGGGGCTTTTGGTGATGGGGATAGGGGCTTTGGTTTTTGTACCGGCTGCCAATACAAGGGCATTCCCGTTGTTCCTGGCAGGCTTGTTCATACAGGGGATGGGTTTGTCGTTATTGCAAACAGCATCAAACCCATACATTGCCATTGTTGGGCCTATAGAGAGTGCAGCGCAGCGCATTAGTATTATGGGTATTTGTAATAAAATAGCAGGGGTACTTAGTCCGCTGGTTTTAAGTGCATTGGTATTGAAAGGAGCCCAGGGTATAGAAACGCAACTGAAAGCCACCACCGACGCCGCCCAAAAAGATGCCTTACTGAGCGAACTTGCCGGCCGGGTTATTGCGCCTTATGTGGTGATAGCTGTGGTATTAGCAGTGTTAGCTTTGTTGATCAAATCTTCATCGCTACCCGAAATAAATACCGATGGCGATGCCGTAGCCGATGATGGAACCGTTGTTGCCGCCAAACCGAGCGTGTTTAGTTACAGTAACCTTAACCTGGGTATCATCTGCATATTTCTGTATGTAGGCGTTGAAGTGATGGCCGGCGATGTGATAGGCAGCTACGGCAAAGCCCTGGGCATGAGCCTCGATCAAACCAAGATATTTACATCTTACACTTTGGCATCTATGGTGGTGGGTTATATCATCGGTATTGTAGCCATCCCCCGTTACCTTAAACAGGATAAAGCGCTGATGCTATCAGCATTAACAGGTGTGTTGTTTTCTGTATTAGCGTATTTTACTACGGGTTATCTCAGTATAATGTTTATTGCCTTACTGGGTTTGGCCAACTCGCTTATGTGGCCTACTATTTGGCCGCTTGCTATTAAGGGGCTGGGCAAGTACACCAAAATAGGTTCGGCATTGCTGGTGATGGGTATTGCCGGCGGTGCCATATTGCCGCAGGTTTACGCTTCATTGGCTAAGAGTATGGGTGCGCAACTGGCCTTTTTGTGCAGCATGGTGCCCTGCTATGTTTATATTTTTTACTATGCAGTTTTTGGCCACAGGCAAAGTGTGTAATAGCCCAAGGCATTAATTTATAGTTTGTTTAGTTGATTTTGTTGAGCAGTGGTGAGGGGATGGCGGGTAGGATAGCCGTCTCCGAGCTGCTGCTTTTTGTTTTTGGTTTCCTTGAATTATTTCATAGCTTGGCATTGGCGCTTTTCTGCGCCCAACCTCATAAGCCGCTATTGATATGAAACCAGTTTATCTCGCCCTTTCCGCGTTATCCCTTTCTGTTTTGCTTAATGCCTGCAATTCACCGGGAAATAAAACCGACTACAAAGGCTGGGGCACTTACGCCGGTAGTAAGGATGGTGCGCGTTATTCATCGAGCGAAGTAATTACCCCGCAGAATATAGCCGGGCTTAAACAGGCCTGGGCCTATAGCTCGGGCGACCGCGATACCGCCAACCGCACCCAAAACCAATGTAACCCTATAATGGTTGATGGTGTGCTTTACGGCTCCACCCCAAAACTCAAACTGTTTGCGTTAGATGCGGTAAGCGGGAAGCAACACTGGTTGTTCGACCCGGCGGCTTTGGATACTGCCGCTAAATTCAACCCCATGTTTTACTACAAGGTAAACCGCGGTGTAGTTTATTGGCAGGACGATAACGGCGGCAACAAGCGTATTTTCTACAACGTGGGCGATAAGGTTTACTGCATTGATGCCGCAACGGGCAAACCTGTAGCCAATTTTGGTAAAGGCGGTTATTTGGACATGACCGAGAACGTTGGCCGCGTGATACATTCCTTTGTAGCATCAACCACGCCTGGCGTAATTTATAAAGATGTATTAGTAATGGGCGTGCGCGTATCCGAAAGTGAAGACGCGGCACCGGCACCCATCCGCGCCTACGATGTGCTTACCGGCAAACTGCGCTGGAGCTTTAACACCATACCGCACCCCGGCGAGCTGGGCTACGATACCTGGGAGAATAAAGATGCCTGGAAATACCTTGGCGGGGCCAATAACTGGTCGGGTATGTCGGTAGATGAGCAACGTGGTATCGTATACATCCCTACGGGCTCTGTAGGCGGCGATTTTTATGGTGGCAATAGGAAGGGGCAGAATTTGTTCGCCAATTCACTTATCGCCTTAAATGCGGTTACAGGCAAATATATATGGCATTACCAATTCGTACACCATGACCTTTGGGACCGTGACCTGCCCGCCAATCCCAACCTGGTAACCATTACTAAAGATGGTAAGGAGATTGATGCCGTAGCCCAAATAACCAAACACGGCTACGTTTTTATGTTCGACCGTGAGACGGGAAAACCTATCTTCCCTATAAAAGAAACGCCCGTGCCCACCAACGGCCTACCCGGCGAAGCACCCTGGCCAACACAGCCTATACCCACCTTGCCCGAGCCGTTTGCCCGCCAGAAATTTGAGCCCGAGGACGTAACCGATATTTCGCCCGAGGCGCACAAAGAGATGATGGAGAAATACCTGAAGGTAAAGTACAGGGCAAAATTTAGTCCGCCAAGTAAAGATGGCGGCTGGATATTCCCGGGCTTTGATGGTGGTGGCGAGTGGGGTGGCGCTGCGGTTGACCAGCAAACCAAAGTACTCTACGTAAACAGTACCGAACTACCCTGGGCGCAGGTAATGATAGATGTGCCCAAAAGCGACGGTAACGACCATACCCTTGCCGGTGCAGGCAAAGCCCTGTACAACCAGCGTTGCATTAGTTGCCACGGCGCCGACCTGAAAGGCAACGGCAGTACCATACCCGCGCTGCTGAACCTGGAAAAGAAATACACCGAAGCACAGGCCAAAAATATTATCGATAACGGGCGCAACATGATGCCATCTTTCAAAGCCATACCCGATGGTGAGAAGAAGGCCATACTGGCATTCTTATTGAAGATTCCCGAAAAAGAAGCCACCGGCCCGGCAGGCAGGGGCGGGGCAACGCCTGTAGCTGCCGAGAAAAGCGCTTTACCGCCAGCGCCATATACCATGGCAGGCTACACCCGCTTTTTAGATAAGGATGGTTACCCCGGCATAAAACCGCCATGGGGCACACTCAACGCTGTAGACCTAACCAGCGGCAAACTACTATGGAAAGTGCCGCTGGGCGAATATCCCGAACTTACCAAACGCGGCATCCCTATTACCGGTACCGAAACCTATGGCGGCCCGCTGGTTACTAAGGGCGGGCTGGTATTCATAGCCGCAACTAAAGACGAAAAAATACGCGCTTTTGATAAAAAAACAGGCAAGCAGCTTTGGGAGGCTAAACTGCCTGCAGCCGGTTACGCAACTCCGGCTTGTTACGAGATAGATGGTAGGCAATACATTGTTATTGCCTGCGGAGGAGGGAAGATAGGCAGCAAGTCGGGCGATAGTTATGTGGCTTTTGCATTGTAGATGTTCAGTGAAAAAGATATCCGAAATATTGGTGAAAAAAACTGTGCATCGCCCTATAAAAGACGATTACGGCAACCGTTATTATGAAGAGCGTACTTTTTTGCTGAAGTATAACCCTGCTATCGAAAGCCATTTCCCGCGAGCCTGGGCAAAAGGTATTGATATGCTTATTTTTTTGCTGCCTGCTATTAAACTCACTCAGCATTTTCAGTTAAGCATACTTATAGCTATAGTTTTGGTTGATATTTATGGAGCAATATGTGAGCATTTGCGTGGTGATACTTTGGGTAAATATCTGTTGGGCCTGAAAGTGATCGATGATGATGGCAATTACCCGGTTTTTTGGCTGTCTCTTAAAAGAAACGCCCTGGCAGTTTTAAATCTTTCGTTGTTGCCTGGTACGCGTATCGCTTTCCCGGTTACCGGCGAACCTACCTGGCGCTATAATATGAACTTGAATAACCGGTTATGCGATACCTACATTGTAAAAGCTTCCAGGTTGAGTGAGATAAAGGCATTGCAGGAGCAAAATGATCTGCTCAAATAAAAACAGGCCCGCTCCTTGTTAAGGATAACGGGCCTACACTAACAACCCTCCCCGGTTGTTTAAGGTTTTGCGGGTTGCGTACCCGTTTTTGCCGTTGTAAAGAACAAACTATTACAAGGCGTAAGCAATAACGCATTTGCAGTATTTTAGCTGCAAATTGCTGCAAAAGCGCCCGGCTGCCTTGTTGCTTTTGTGAAAATAAGAAATTAAGTTTTTGCAAATGAATTTGTTAAAGCGGGGTGTTGAAATTCTTTCAAAAAAAGTTTGACAAGTTCGGTGGATTTTCTACTTTTGCAAACCCAATCGGGAACGGGATGTAGCGTAGCCCGGTATCGCGCCACATTTGGGATGTGGAGGCCGCAGGTTCGAATCCTGCCATCCCGACAAAAGCGATACCAAGCATTAAAAACCCTCAGAATGCAAGTTCTGAGGGTTTTGTTTTCAGATTGGGGATAATGAGTTTCGGCGAAAGCCCACGGGATGTAGCGTAGCCCGGTATCGCGCCACATTTGGGATGTGGAGGCCGCAGGTTCGAATCCTGCCATCCCGACAAAAGCGATACCAAGCATTAAAAACCCTCAGAATGCAAGTTCTGAGGGTTTTGTTTTCAGATTGGGGATAATGAGTTTCGGCGAAAGCCCACGGGATGTAGCGTAGCCCGGTATCGCGCCACATTTGGGATGTGGAGGCCGCAGGTTCGAATCCTGCCATCCCGACAAAAGCGATACCAAGCATTAAAAACCCTCAGAATGCAAGTTCTGAGGGTTTTGTTTTCAGATTGGGGATAATGAGTTTCGGCGAAAGCCCACGGGATGTAGCGTAGCCCGGTATCGCGCCACATTTGGGATGTGGAGGCCGCAGGTTCGAATCCTGCCATCCCGACAAAAGCGATACCAAAGCAATAAAAGCCCTCAGGATATAAATTCTGAGGGCTTTTTGTTTGAGCGAGAATAGTAAATTAGCATGCACAAATGGTTAAATTTGTTCATGGGCATCTTCGATCCGGACAGGCATGATAATTTGTTGGGTATAACCGACCTTGCACATTTAAACGAATTGGAAGCACTTGGTATATTAAGAGCACAAGAATTTATTTTAGACCTTGATTTGGATCTCGTATTCGACACGAAGTTGATAATTGATATTCATAAAGCGGTTTTTACAGGCCTGTACGACTGGGCAGGCAAATGGCGAAGCCAAGTAACCAATATTGGTATTGCCCCTCAAAAAGTGCCCTACGCTGTTATAGAATACGCTGAGCAAGTAAATTTTCTTAAAAGCCGGAGCTCAAATCAAAACGAATTGATTGATACGTTGTGTTATGTTCATCATCGATACACGCAAATTCATCCATTTAACAATGGAAACGGGCGAACTGCACGATTGATTACCGACTTGATCGCCAATTTAAATGGATATCAAAATATTCAATTATATATAAGAGAAGACGGTAAGGAGCGGGAGGGGTATAAAGCGGCTTTAAAAGCAGCTGATAATTTCGATAATAGCTTACTAAAGGACTTAATTAGTCAAAGATTATTGCTGCTTTGATTTCCCTTTTTCTAATTGCAATTTATCGTACAACTGTTCAATCTTAGCGCGAGAAACTCCCTGCTGTTCTAATTCCATTGTACCGTACACAGAGTTTACCATCATCTGCTTTACAAAGGCACTATCTTTCAATGAGTTTATTTTTTCTCTGAGTTTCATAATATCAAAGTTACAATATTTATTTAATACAATTTTATCGCGCACATTTATGATGTGGAGGCCGCCGGTTCGAATCTTGCCATCTCCTCTTTCGGTTTATAAGCTATTGCAGCTACCCATGCACTTTTTGTGCTTCTCGCCCCAGCTTTCCAGCATTTTAATTATCGGAATTAACTCATAGCCTATCGCTGTCAACTCGTATTCAACTCTTGGCGGCACTTCGGGGTATACGGTGCGGCTGATGATCTTTTGCTCCTCCAGTTTTTTTAGTTGCAGGGTGAGCATCCGTTCGGTAATGTTTGGTAAAATCTTTTTTAGCTCGCAAAATCTAAGCTTTCCGTTTGCTAACCACGAGCAAATAGCTATAGACCATTGGCCGCCAAGAACGATTGAGGCATACACCTCAGAGCAATGATTGGCCAACGCTTGTTTGTTTGCAAAGTTGGTAGAGCTTTCTTTTATTTTAGACATACTCACATTTTTTATAGTATCCTACAACGGGTTGCGAATATAGATGGTTCAAATTGTGCGAAATACCTTTGCCGCATAATTTGAATTTAAAATGAAAAAAACATTGATCATTGTCACTCATCCTGATATCAACAATTCAGTGATAAACAAAAAATGGGTTAAGGAATTAGAGAAGTTTCCGGAGCAGTTTCATGTACACCAGCTACATCAAATTTACCCCGACCAGAAATTTGATATTGCAGCAGAACAAAAGCTGGTTGAGGAACACGACCATATCATTTTTCAGTTTCCGTATTACTGGTATTATGCCCCGGCATTACTAAAAAAGTGGTTTGACGAAGTACTTACACACGGTTGGGCCTACGGCAGTTCAAGTGGCTTTAAGTTTAGAGGAAAGAAAGTGGCATTGGCTATTACCTTAGGTTTAAAAGAAGAGCATTTACAACACGGAACGCCCCTCAAATTTACCCTGGAAGATCTTACGCGCCCGTATGAAGCATTGTTTGACTGGATAAAGGCCGACTATCAGCCACTATTTGCATACTATGGAATGACGTTCGAGCCCTCGGAAGAATGGGTAGAAAACAGTGTACCGCTATATCTCGATTTTTTGGAACGTTTTAAAAATGCGGATGCCAATGCAGCTTAATAGAGCGCTGTACCTGCGGGTATTTTAAACATCCCTGTTGAAAGGGGCTATTGGTTTACCGATAGGCCCTTTTTCTTTGTCGGCAATTTTAGCGCCCACCTATTCAAAAACATCCATCACAAAGTAGAAAACATCCATTTTCCGGTCTGTAGTGCCGGGCCATCTTTGTGGTGTAATAAAATTTGAGTGTTATGAAAATATACTATTTCACCGACCCCATGTGTTCATGGTGTTATGGTTTTAGCCCTACAGTAAAGCAGTTAAAAGAAAACTATCCCAATATCGATCTGCAAATTATTTCCGGCGGCTTTTCACCCTTTAGCAAACAAATAGTTGATGCCGAGTATAGGGAGTTCCTGGAATATCATTGGCGAAACGTGAACCGGATGAGCGGCCAATACTTTGATCATGCTATGAAGTTTGTGTCTGATACTTTTCGGTACGATACAGAGCCATCGAGCCGCGCAATGGTGGTGGTACAAAACCTGATGCCGGGAAAAGACTTTGAATATTTAAGTCTTATGCAAACAGCATTTTACGTTAATGGCAGGGATATCACAAACGATGAAGTTCTTGCGGATCTGGCCGAAGAATTAGGCATCAGCAGAGATGTTTTTTTTGAAAATTTCAAGTCGGATGTGATGAAACGTAAAACTATAGAGGGGTTTGAATTTAGCCGACAATTGGGTGTGCAGGGGTTCCCTACGTTGCTTACTATTGATAACGGAGCGGTTAAGGTACTTACCCGTGGTTTTCAAAAGTTCGATCTGCTCAAAAAAGTAGTCGATGAGCAGTTGGCTCAACAAAACGCCGGCGAGCTAAACAGCGGGCAATCGTGTGCCGATGGTTTCTGCGCTTTTTAAGCCGGTTAAAAATTGGTTTAGCGTATTAAACATGGGTGCAATAATTTCCTTTAGTTCGTTCCGCGAGCAACTCACACAGCGTTTAAAGCAAACACTTCCCGGCGCAATGGCCCATCAGGCGATGGAAGCAAGGGTTGCCAAGTATTTAGGTGTACTGCCCGATGAAAGTACACGCAAAAGCGCTGTGTTGCTACTGCTGTATCCCTGCGGGGATAAGATATATTTCCCACTGATTTTACGGCGAAACTATACAGGCTACCATTCCGGCGAGGTTTCGTTTCCCGGCGGGAAGTATGAGCTAACTGATAAAAACCTGGTTACAACAGCCCTGCGCGAAGCAAATGAAGAAATAGGATCAGTTGCTAAAGATGTGCAAGTTTTGGGCACGCTTACCGAAATATACATTAGCCCCAGCAATTTTACGGTGTTACCCGTGGTGGGATATATGCCATACCGCCCAACGTTTGTGCCTGACACCCGTGAAGTGGGGCAGATTTTTGAGGTTCACTTCAGCCATTTCTCCAATGCTGATCATTGGGGTATAAGCGAAATTAACATCCCCGGCGATAAAGTACTTACGCCGTATTACGATCTGCAGGGCCACCGGGTTTGGGGAGCCACTGCCAAAATTATTAATGAACTGCTTTTTGTAGTAAGCAGCATCAAAACAGATATTAAAATATAAAACATTATGTCAGTTTCTGATCTTTTCAAGCCGCTCACCCTGTTGCATGGGCCGGCAATGCGAAACCGTTTTATGCTGGCACCGCTAACCAGCCAGCAGAGCGAGTTTGATGGTACGGCATCCGAGTTCGACCAGTTATGGTACCAGCAACTTGCCGAAAGCGGTTATGGCCTCATCCAAACCAGTGCCGCAACAGTAGAGGCCGGTGCTATCGCTTTTGAACGCCAGTTTGGTATCCATAGCGATGCCCATTTGCCGGGGCTTACCAAAATAGCTACGGCCATCCGCAATGGCGGTTCCCTTTCTGCGGTACAGTTGCACCATGGCGGGCATAGGGCGAAACCCGAGGTGGGCGGGATACCTGCTCCGGCTTCAGGCAAAACCGTACCCGGTATAAAAGCCATCACTATAGAAGAAATAGAACGTATCCGCGATAGCTTTATAGCTGCCGCTAAAAGAGCGCAGCTTGCAGGGTTTAACGGCGTTTCGGTACATGGCGCATTTGGGTGGATACTTTCAGAATTTATGTCGCCGCATTTGAACGACCGTACAGATAAATATGGCGGCAGCCTGGAGAATCGTGCACGTTTCACCATTGAGGTGATCGAAGGCATCCGTAAGGCTTGCGGCCCGGATTTTCAAATAGGGTGGCGATTATCCATAGAACGTTATGGTTTGCGCCTCGAAGAAATGCGTGATATAACTGCCGAGGTGTTTGATAAAGAGCTGATAGACTATCTCGACCTTGCCCTTTGGGATTCGGCACAGGTAGTTAGGGAGGGTGGCTTTATGGGGAAAACGATGCTGAGCATATTTACCGAACTACCGCGCAAAGGTGTTCGGTTAGGCGTGGCCGGCAAGATATACAGCGGCCAGCGCGCTGCCGAATTGTTGAACGAAGGCTGCGACTTTGTTTTGATAGCCCGCGCCGGTATCCTTCAGCGTGATTTCCCGTTCCAGGTAAAGGCAAACCCGATGTACCAAAGCCCCGCCATGCCTGTAACAGCAGATTACCTGCGCCGGGGCGGCTTAAGCGAGCGCTTTATAACCACCATGCGCGGTTGGCAAACATTTGTTAAGCCGGGGTCCTGAGTATTATAAATGAGTGATGAAAGGCCTGCAATACATAATTGCGGGCCTTTGTTTTTGGTAATGGGCTGAATCGAAATTACAAGGATTTTAAGCCCCCATTTATTTTTATTCAGGCAAAAATCATCCATTACATAGTCAAAAACGTCCATTCAATGGCAAGGCGCAAGCGGGCATCTTTGTGGTGTAATTAAAAATCATTGATATGAGCAAAACAGCTATCATAATTCTTTCTGACCCCAAGGCTGGTTCAGAAGAAGCGCTTGGGCGCATATTTAACGCTTTGGCATCCGCATACGAGTTTAAACATGCGGGCGAAGATGTAAAGATCATTTTTCAGGGCGCAGGCATCAGGTGGCCCGAACAATTGGAGAAAGCAGAACATCCTGTAAACGGCCTTTATAATGAGGTAAAAGACCATGTTCATGGGTTATCGCAAGGTTGTGTTGCCGTATTTGGTACCGAGGTTTCGGGCTACGACCTGTTAAATGATAACAAAGTGCCGGGTACCCCGGGCTTGCCAAGCTTGCTGAACCTAAGAAATGAAGGTTACCAGGTTTTGATTTTCTAAATTTGTTTTATTGGCTGTCCCCGGATGTTATCATCAGGGGGCAGTTTTTTATTTTTGATGCAGGTTAAACTTCAACAATGCAAAAACAACACGAGAACTATATGCAGCAATGCCTTCGCCTGGCGAAAATTGCCCTCGCCGCGGGCGACCCACCTGTCGGTGCCTTGCTTGTTTTTAATAACGAGGTAATTGGGAAAGGCGTAGAGGCCGGCCGGTCAACAGGTGATGTAATCAACCATGCGGAGATAGTTGCGGTGCGAAATGCCGTAGATAATGGTTATGCCGAAAAGTTGCATCTGGCTACCATGTACACCACTCACGAACCCTGCATTATGTGTTCATACGTGATAAGGCACCATAACATCCCTCAAATTGTGTACGGAACATCCGTGCCTTTGGTGGGCGGTGCAACTTCACAATTCAATGTTCTGTCCACACAGGATGTGCCTAAGTGGGGTAATAAGCCAACTATAGTCAGCGGAGTTTATCAGGCGGAGTGCGACTTGCTGAGTGATGAATTCAGAAAAGCCCGTAATTTGTAAATATCATGTTATCTCAATCGGTATATACACTTGTTAACCAGCAGAACGGTAACCTGGCATTTAAGCTATTCGAGTTTGATAACAATAGTTATTTCGACCACATGCAACGGAATAACTATTTTACGTTGATACTCATTACTTCGGGCGAAGGCGTAGCTAAAGTTGATTTTTGCGACTATGCATTTAATGAGAATACGCTGTTTGCTTTTTATCCCTATCAGCCATTTATGCTGCAGTCGAGAAGTGGATTAAGGGGAGTGGCTATCCAGTTTCATCACGATTTTTTTTGTATTTACCGGCATCATAAAGAGATAGCTAATAACGGATTGTTGTTTAACAACGTATACGAGCAGCCCTTTGTTCGGGTGAATGATGGTTGCAGGGCCACAATGTTTAACCTTATTGATGGTATTGCTAATGAATTAAAGTCAGATTCGTTCAGGAAAGATGAGGCGCTGGTTTCTTACCTGAAGTTATTACTGGTTATGGCTACCCGAATGAAGCTGGATCAGCAGAGTGTGCAGGAAGTTGAAACAGCCAACGGTAAACAGCTTATGCTCATACAAAATTTGAAGAATGCCATTGAGGATAACTTTCGCGAGAAACATTCGGCAAGCGAGTATGCCGATCTGCTGCATCTTACGCCAACCTCGCTTGCACGGGCCACGAAGAGCCATTTCAACAAAACACTATCTGATCTGATAACTGAGCGTATCATTATCGAAGCAAAACGCGAGCTGTACCTTACCGATAAAACAGTTAAGGAAATTGCTTACGAGCTTGGTTACGACGACGAGTATTACTTTAGCCGTGTATTTAAAAGCAAAACAGAAGTATCGCCGCAACTTTACCGCGACACCATCGGGTTTAACAGAGGTGCGTCGTGATCTTTTACAATTATCAATCAATAAAAATGCAAATCATCACCCATAACAAAAGCAACCTTCAAATAACCGAGTTGGTATCAGATGATATACTTATCGCTAACGCTGAAGAAGGTGCACAGTTATTGGCCGACTTATATTACCAGGGGTTCGACATGGTGATCATAAAAGCCGTTCAACTAAACCCATCCTTTTTTGAATTAAAAAGCGGGTTGGCTGGCGAGCTGCTACAAAAATGCTCTAATTGGCGCATGCGGTTGGCTATTGTGGGCGATTTTGACGAGCCGGCATCCCAAAGCCTCCGCGATTTTATTTACGAAAGTAACAAAGGCAAAACGGTCAACTTTGTTAGTTCTGTGGATGCAGCGCTGGCGAGAGCTTAACGCGGGGTGTAACGCAGCCCGGTATCACGCAGCATTTGGGATCTCATAGTACTAATGGCCGCTAAAGAGCATTATTATGGAATTTGCCGTTTGCTGGTCTAAGTCGGTAGTTATTGTGGCTCTATCGTTGCCAAGAATATCTGTTGAAGTTTTTATGGTTATAATTTGAACGCCGTTTTGGTCGGATATAATCTTTGTAGAATTACCAAGAATATCTTTCGATTCTTTCATGGTAAATTTGTTCTGACCAAAGCCGTCGGATAAAACCCTAGTCTCGTTACCAAAAATATCTTTTGAAGTTTTAATCGAGTTTATTTGGCCTGTGCCGTCAGTTATAGTTTTATTCACATTGCCGAATACATCGGTGGTGTTTTTAACTGACATGGTTTGGGCGCCGCTTGTGTAGCCAGCCTGTCCGTTTTGAGTAATTGTGCGGGTCTCGTTGCCAAAAATGTCTGTCGAACTTTTTACGGTTTTAATCTCATTTCCGTTACTATCAGTTACTTTGGTAACTCTGTTCCCAAAAATGTCTTTAGAGTTGGCAACCTTGAAACTATTGGTTGAATAATTATCTCTGTAAGTGGTAATGGTATCTCCAAAAATGTTTACATCTTTAGAGATAGTGTAGGTTTGAGCGTCAGCGGAAATTGACCAGGTAAATAATAAGAAAAATACGAGAAACTTAAATTGTTTCGAGGCCATAGATTTGATAGGTTTCACGTTTGATAGTAAAATTCATAGAAGGTTTAATTGGTCAATTAGCTATTTACCCGTATAAAGCAAAATGGCTGCATGTATACTCCGTTTCATTTAAAAAACCTTAAATTCATACCCATGACAAATACAGCAGTAGCCGAATTATTTTCGGGTGGTAAATTTAGCGAGGTGGAGCATCGCCTCGCCGAAAATGTGGAGTGGAACATTTACGAAGAGAAGATGCGCCTGCAGGGTAAAGCCGATGTGGTAAAGTTTTGCGGCTCGATAGCAGAATATTTCAGGTCCGTAACCACCAAATTCGAAACTTTTGGTATTGTTGCAGATACTGCCAGGGTGGCTATCTACGGCAAAGCCGAATTTATACGCGAGGGAGTAACCGTTAATACAGTTAACTCCTGCGATGTTTACGAGTTTGACGATAAGGGTAATATCCTGAAGATACACTCTTACTGCAATTCTGATAGGCCGGCAGAGAATGGCTAATGGTTGCCCGCTGCTATTGCATTGCGTTAGCTAACCTTTTTCAACGGCAACGTAACAATCATTTCAGTGCCGTCTGTTACCTCCGGGTTCAGGAATATCTTACCGCCGTGCGATTTTACGATGATATCGTAGCTGAGCGATAGCCCAAGGCCTGTTCCCTGGCCGGTTGGCTTGGTGGTGAAGAATGGCTGCATGATTTTATCGCGGATGGCAGGAGGGATGCCATGGCCATTGTCGTTCACGCTTATCATTATCTGCCCGTCCTCTTGTTTGGTGCTCAGGCTTACTTTTGGTTTATAGCCATCGGGTGCGGTGCGCTGCTTTTGCTGAACCGCATAAAAAGCATTATTGAATAAATTGAGCAGTACCCGGCCAACATCCTGCGAAATAAGCGGTACCAAAGGCATATCATCTGCCAGGTTAGTTTCCAGTTCGGCATTAAAGGTTTTATCTTTTGCACGCAAGCCGTGGTAGGCGAGGCGTAGGTACTCATCCGCCAGTTTGTTAACGTCGGTGAGTTCGCGTTTACCTGCCGAGGCTCGGCTGTGCTCCAGCATGTTTTTTACAATACTATCGGCCCGTTTGCCGTGGAAGTGTATCTTTTCTATGTTTTGTTGAACATCATTAATGATCGCTTTTGCTTCTTCAAGGTCGCCTTTTTCAAACTCCTCATTTGCTTCAGCTATCATTTCTATACTTACCTCCGAAAAATTATTCACAAAGTTCAATGGATTCTGAATTTCGTGCGCTATGCCTGCGGTAAGTTCGCCAAGCGAGGCCATTTTTTCGGTCTGTATCAGTTGTTGCTGGGTGCTGGTAAGGGTAGCCACCGTTTCGGTTAGGCGGTCGCGCTGGGTGGTAATTTCGGCTCGTTGCTGGTTTAGCTGCACGTTGGCTTCTGCAATATGCCGGTTGGCTTCGGATAGTAAAATATTTGATTTGCGTTGGTTATCATAGTTGCGCCATATGAAAACTGAGAGCGCCGCCAATACAATAAGCCCGCCTACAAAGTAATAGCTCTGTACCTGTTTGGCGCGTAATTGGGTATTGGTTAGCTGCTGCTGAAATTTAAGGGAATCGGCCTGCCGCGTAAACTCCGAGTTTAATTGTTTGCGCAGTATATTCTTTTTTGCCCCTGCGTTTTCAAGGCTATCGCGAAGTAGTATGTATTCCTTGTATGTTTCGTAGGCCTTTTGGTAGTCCCCTTTGCGTGTATAAAGGCTGCTTGTATTTTCAAGGCTCTCTACAAGGTTGGGCAAGTAGGCGCCTATTTTAGCGTATTTTAAGGCTTCGGCAAAGGCTTCCGAAACTTTCTGAAGACGCGCGGCCGGTGCTACACCCATGCCGGTAAGTTCAGCATCCGAAGCGTCGCGGTATATCAACCCCAAAGTGTTGTTTACGTTAGGGTACGAGGTACTTCGTTCTACACCTTCAAAAGCTAAAAACTTTCGGCAATATAGGTATGCTGTTGGGTATTGCTTTAGGTGATAATAGTCGTTGGCGGCCTGCGCGTAACCAGTCGCTATCAGTGCTGTGTCTTTAATGTTGATAGCGAGTTGTGTCGTCTTCAGGTCGAAAGGCAGCGCTTTGTTGTATTGTTTAAAATTGTTGGCATACAATCGCCCAATGGCACCGGTCAGCCCCGCTTCGCTACGAAACTTATAACTGCTTTTTTCTGTTTTTAAAATGGCTGCGGCCTCGCTGTATGCCGCCAGGGCCTTAGCATTATCGCCAATGAACAGGTAGCATTGCGCCAAATGGCTCAGCGCATGAGTGGTTTCGCGGTTATGGCCGGTAGACTTTGCAAGGTTATAGGCATAGTTTATATAGTCGAAAGCCTTATTGAAATCGTTTTTGCTAAAAAAGTAAAAATGAAAAAGCTCATCATACAGCGCGATAAGCCCTTTGTTAAAGCCTTTTTTTTTCGCGATGCCCACCATTTGCAAGGTGTTCCGCATAAAGAGCGTTTCATTCTTGAAAATTTTACCGTTGGTTTTCACGTAGCCCAGGTAAGCATTTACTTTGTTGGTATCGGCCGGCATGTCCAAAATTTTTATCAATGCGGTATCTGCCTTGGCATCCGGTTTTTGTTGTGCGGCAGCAAATTCAGGTATAACTAAAAGCAGGAACAAGACCGGAAGGTAAATTAAAAAGGGTTTAGATAGTATGCGCACAGCGACAGGATTTTAAGCATCACAATTTAACCTTTTTTTCGCTTAGGGCAAAAATTTACTTAGTGTTCCTTTATACGACATATTGATAGTATTCCTCGAACTATTGATAGTTAAGTGATACCCATTTCGCGCAGTATTGCCGCATATTTGGTTGAGGCTACCAAGCCGCCAATTAACCACAACCTATGCAAATTATTAAACACGCCATGCTGTTACTTTTGCTGTTGGCAAGTACCGTTTGCTTTGCTCAGCAGCAAGCCGCCGATACCATTCGCTGGAACCAACGGGTACTCATCAACGATCAACCTCTTGTCAACGATACTTCCGCCGGTTCGGTGCAGCGGAACAGGAGCAAATATGGTTCGGAGTATTGCAGGCTGCTGCAACTGAAGGATGGCTCGTGGCTGGCGGGGTACACTATATCGCGCAATGCGGGTTATAAGGCCGATGCTAAAGGCGGGCTGGAACTGCAGGTTTCGCGCAGTACGGATAATTGCCGTAGCTGGGTGCCATTGGGAACTATAAGCGAACCCGGGCGCGACCTGGATAATGCGCAGTTGATACAATTGAAAGATGGCTCGCTGCTGCTGGCTTGCCGTTCGGTACGCTGGCAGGAATCGTACAAATTGGTGGTTTACAAAAGTACCGACATGGGGGTGCTTTGGAAGCCTGTCAGCATTATAGACGAGAACCACGGCCAGCCCGGCGAACTGGGTAAACCCGATAAGGGCATTTACGAACCGCATATGTATTTGCTTAACGACGGGCGGCTATCGGTAATGTACGCCAACGAGAAACATGTGGTTGAAAAGCCATCATACAGCCAGATCATTTCGCAAAAAATATCCAACGACTTAGGTAAAACATGGGGGACTGAAATATGGGTGGCGCATACGCCCGGCAACCCTGCCTCGCGCCCGGGTATGCCTGTGTGGACGAAGATGAAGAACGGCAAATATATTGTGGTTTACGAGGTGTGCAGCCCCGAAGAATGCCATATTTACTACAAATACAGCGATGATGGCATTAACTGGCCGGTGGGCTTGGGTACGCGTATTATGGATCAGTTGGGTGGCCCGTTCGTGTTATCCCTGGCAGATGGTACGCTGGTTGTCACCTCTAACTCCAGCCATGTATCTATAAGCCGCGACTATGGCCAAAGCTGGCAAACCATAAACAATTCCTGGGCAAAAACGCTGTGGCCATCGCTTTACGAGGTGAAACCCGGTGAAGTTGCAGCAGTAAGCTCCGAACCACGGGCAGAAGGCGGGCATAATGTACAATTACGCCTGGGCATTATGCCAAAACGCTAAGCAAATAAAAAGCCGCCGCATTAATTAAAATGCAGGCGGCTATATAATCAGGTTTAGGGTTAGGCTATTTCGGCAACGCGGTTTTTAATATTTCTCAATATGGCTTCCTGCCCGGCGCGGTTTTCCAGGTCCTGTGGTTTGGCGGTTGCTACAGCTTCTTTTTTTAACGACTGGTTATCATCGCGGTAGCCGGCCAGTTTATCGGTGCTTATCAGTTCGCTTTTTGTTCTGTCGGTATGCAGGGTGTAGCCCAATTCCAGCAGCACATCCCCGGCAACCAGTTCAAATATCTCCAGGTCGTTCTCTTTAAACTCTTTCAGGTATTTACCGGTGTTGGTGGCCATGATAGGTTTTTCGAGGTTGCTCCACATCTCGCCCGATGCTGCGGTTATCTTCGAGGTTTTTGAGGTGTAATAGTTCAGCATTTCGGGGTTGTATGCGATATCCAAAAACTCGCACAGGCTGCGTACGGTAGATTCGGGGTTGGCTATCAGGTTTTCGTAATTCAGCGAGAAGAAGCGATCGGCAGGGATAATTTTGGATAAAGCAATACTCGCTTCCTGGTCTTTACGCCATTGGTCGGCAATGTGGTAAATATGTTTATCGCCAACTATGGCTTTTTTGAACGATGCGGCAACGTCGCGGCCATCACGATAGAGGTAAACGTATTTTAGTTTCTCAGGCTGCACTTCCAGTTCATCGGCATAATAAACATTGTTCATGCTTTTGCAGCACCAGTATTTGGCCTGTTTGCTTTCGGCGGCTTTTTCGTAAATAAGGCGGTTAAGCTCGAATAAGGAATTTACTGCCGACTCCTCATACAGTTCGTCCGCATTCAGCGTTACGCCTTCCCAGGGTACAGGGTTGGCCTGTACGTACTCTACCACATCGCTCACCAAACGATAGTAATTACCATTGTCTTCCAACGGTCCGTAAAGGTGCAGTAGTGGATAAAAGGTTACCAGGATATGGGGTGGGTGAGGCGAGGCTATCTCGGGCGATTGGTCTAATATCACCCTTAGCAAATTTGAACCCGAACGTTGTGTGCCTATGATCTGTATACCTAAACTTTTCATAAATAATTAATTAAGAAGCCTACAAATAGCGAACCCAGTATTAAATAAACGGGGCTCACTTTAAACCTGAAACTAAGAGTGAATGCTATTAAAACAGTAGCGATGAGGGCTGCATTAAGCGCCATGTTTTTCATAAGGATAATGGCCGAAGCGATGATCATGCCAACCACCACGGGCTTTATGCCCGCCAAAATGCGCTGCATGGTTTGGCTCTGTTTGTTTTTGTTGAAGAAGCCCGATACTACCAGCATCAGCGTAGCCGATGGAACGAAGATGGACACTACGGCCAGCAGGCCACCTAACACACCTGCCAGTTTAAAGCCAACAAACAGCGCGCTTACCAAAATAGGCCCCGGTGTAACCTGGCTGAAGGTAATGCTATCGGCAAATTGCTGGTTGCTTAGCCAGTTGAGATTGTTTATCAATAAGGCCTGCATCAGCGGAACCATTACATAACCACCGCCGAACAACGACAGGCTGATACCCGAAAATACTGATACCAGTTTAAGGTAAGTATTGCTTACGAAGGATGCCGCATTGCTTAAAAAGCCCAGTTCTACCAAACCTAAAATACCCAAAGCGATTTTGCTGCGCATGCTTAGTTTAATGGTGCTTTGCCTTGTCGCGGCACCACCTTTTTGCGTAGGGGCGGGACGGAAGTAACCAAACAAGCCACCTGCTGCTATAAGCCCCAGCGTAACAAAATAGCCCTTGAAAAGGATGGTAGCCAAAACGGTAATAGCGCAAGTAACTACTTTATACCAGGTGCCGTGCACATCCTTTTTGTAAAAGTTTACCCCGGTAGATAGTATAATGGCGCTAACCGTGCCCGATGTAAAAGCCATCATGCCTGCCAAATTGGTTTTGTAACCATAATTGAAGTATACCCAGGAGAGTGCGAGCATCAGCGTACAAGCTGGTAACAACATGCCCAGCATACTAATAGCCGCACCTTTTATCCCTTTAAGGTGGTTGCCAATATAGGCCACCACGTTAACTGCCACAGGACCGGGTAGTAGCGTAGCAATGCTCACGCCATCGATAATGAGTTCTTCCGAAACGGTTTTATCTTTTTCGGCCATTTCGCGCTGTATTACAGCTACCAGCGCCATGTGCCCGCCAAAGGCTACCATACCTATCCGCAGAAAGGTAAAGAAGAGGTAGCTCAGGCTTGCCTGTTTGGCAACGGCCTCTGCAGGCCCCTCGGCAGTGCCGGCCGTTGTATTAATTGTTATCATTAATTTGGGGTTTATTAAATGAAAAACCGGTTATTTCTTCCAGCCGGTAAGGGTCGCCGCCTACGGCTACTTTCCAAAGTACTTTGCCTGCTTTATCGGTCACCAAAAAATTGCGCGGATCGGTGAGGCAAAACAGCATTTTATCGCCGGCAAATTCGTAGGCGTTGCCTTTCGCAGTGGTGTAATATTCTTTTGGCAGGGCGATGATGGATAGTGCTTCGGCCTTTTTATTGGCTTCGTCAACCTTAAAAGTTATCTCCCTGCTGATGCCGGTTTTGGTGCCGTTATCCAGCATTACCAAATTGTGCGCAGCGTTAAAGTGCACCGCATGCTGTGAGTAAAAAAGCTCATTTGGTTTCAATGGGAAATCGCCCCCTGCGCCAAGTTTCCATAATACTTTGCCCGTTTTATATTCTACTTTCCAAACCTGGTTAAGGTCGCGATAGGAGATGAGGAAGTTGCCGTCGGTATCTTTAAAAAGCGAATTAGCGTGTACCCAATCTTTTTTGTGTTTCAGTATCAGCGGATCGTCCAACGGGTCCAAATGGTCGAGCATGCTCCATTCCCATATTTTGCGGTTGGCTTTGTCGAATACCACTATCCCGTCGCCATGCACCGTGTCTCGCGCCAGCCCCTTAGCCTTGGTAAGGTCGAATACCTTTTTATCGAAGGTGAGGGCGTATAAGTTGCCGTCTTTATCGTAGCGTACTTCGTGGTGCACCATTTTATCCATACCATCTTTACCCAGCTTGAGGTGCCTCACCGTTTTACCGCTTAGCGCTGTCTCTATAATTTCGTCCCCCCCCGATGATGGTATCTTCTCGGCACCCACAATGCTCAGCACGGTATGGTAGGGCGTCCAGTTGGTTACCTTTACGCCCTTGCTGAAGGGTTCGTACCAAACGATATCGCCTTTATGGTTAATGATCACCATAGAGCCGGGCTGGGTTAATATCTGGGTTAAAAAGTATTTACCCTTCATCTCCTTTTCTATCGATGGATCCATCGATATCAGGTCGAAATAGGGGGTAGCCTGGTAAATGGGCTTGGTTTCGAAATGGTAGCGGTTGCTGCTAACGGTATCTTTTCCCTGCTGCGCAAAAACCTCAAAAGTATAATCGGTTTTGGCAACGGTATTGGTAACGTTCAGCGTATGGTGCAGGCTATCCCGGCTCGCATCTGAATAAAGTGTGTCTTTCGCACCGCGGCTCCAGTATTTGAGGTATACCGTTGCTTTTTTATTGGTGGTAACCACCACTCTAAACCGCAGGCGGTTGGCCGGCAGGTTTACCAACTGTACCGTTTTAATTTTCAGCGGGAACAGCAGGTTTGATACCGGATTCTCCAGAAACAACAAAATTGCAACCAGCACAAAGCCGGTTGCAATTAGTAAAATGATCTTATAAGTTTTACGCATTCACAATGGTATAAAACATTACTATTATTTTACCCTGCCTTTGTTTACATCGGCACTGAACGAGGTATTGCTCTGTATCTCGTTTTGCGGGTAAGGGAATACCGTGTAATCAACCGCGCTGGAGTAAGTATTGGCGTCGCGCAGCAAAGGCACAACTTTCTCCCTGAATTTCAGCAGCGGATCGGCACCGTTGGTAGCGCTTTTGCCCCAGCGAATGAGGTCCTCGCGGCGGCGTCCTTCCATAAAAAACTCTTTGTTACGCTCGTCGAATATGGCGTTGCGCAAAGTTTCTTTGGTGTAGCCGCTCAAAGTAAGACCGGGCAAGTTGCTGCGTTCGCGGATCTGGTTGATCAGGCTGATGCTTTCTGCATTGGGGCCGTTCAACTCGTTCAATGCTTCGGCACGCATCATTAATATATCCGCGTAGCGCAAAATGGTTACGTTGTTAAAGCCGGCGTAGTTGTAGTTGTTTACGTGCGGGTATTTCAAATTGTAAACGTATTTGGCCAGTACTACATCCGGTGCGTCGCCGCCAAGGCCGCCATACTCTACAGGTACGTTCATGGTTTGGCCGTACAGGGTTTGGTAGCTGCCGGTCAGCAAAGTGTTGCGGCGGTCGTCGGTTTTATCGAACAAAGCATAAAACTCCAGGTGGATAGGGAAGTTACCGTAACCACGGTTTAGGTCCCAAGGGGTAGAGTTGATGCCAAAGCTGTTAGAGTTGATACCGTAAGCGCCTGCCTCGTTTGATGATTTGAGCACGAAGATAAACTCGTTATCCGAGCGGTTGTTGGTGTTAAACATAGATGATAAGCCACCTTCTGCTTTGGTGCGCAGGTCGTAACCCTTGTTCATTACCGAAAGGGCTGCATCTGCTGCTTTTTGCCACTCGCCGCGGCGCATGTAAAGCCTGGCTAATAAACCTTTGGCGGCACCGCTGGTAGCGCGGGCAACTTCATTTGCCGGGTACGATTCGGGCAGGTTAGCGGCTGCAAACTCCAAATCGGTTATCATGGCGGCTTCCACCTCGGCTTTATCTACCAGTTTAGGGTTTTGGTCCTCGGTGGTAAAATGTGAAGATGATTTTAGTATCAGCGGCACATTACCCCATATCGATGTAGCATCGTAATAGGCCAGCGCACGTAAAAAACGTACCTCGCCAATGTTTTGTTGCTTTAAAGTATTGGTAGAGCCTTTGGTAGCATAATCGATATTATTAATAAGTTCTTCTGCTTCGTTACAGCGCGATATCATTTTGAAGATACTGGTCCAAACATCGTTAATAACCGAGTTGGAAGCATCGT
Source organism: Mucilaginibacter pedocola (assembly GCF_002013915.1). Classification (GTDB taxonomy): domain Bacteria; phylum Bacteroidota; class Bacteroidia; order Sphingobacteriales; family Sphingobacteriaceae; genus Mucilaginibacter; species Mucilaginibacter pedocola. The sequence goes on along the minus strand of NZ_MBTF01000012.1, from coordinate 152,257 downwards.
AAGTAAGCTGGTCTAACTGCACACCCTGCCTCGAGGTGATGGTAGTGGTAACTACATCAACAGGATACTCGTACAGCCAGTATAAAAAGCCGGCGTAATAGCCGTAACCGCCATTGTCCTTCAGCGCGGCGTAGGCACCAATTACGGCCTGGTTGCCGTTCTCGGGGTTGGTAAGTTTGCTTTCATCATAAACAGAGAAGGTTTCGTCTTTCAACCCCTTGTTACATGACGATACCGTAGCTAAAGCAACGCAGCAAGCCACAGCTGATATTTTGATAATATTTTTCATTTTTCGTGTTGGGTTAAAGGGTTAAAAAGTTGCGCGCAGGCCTACTAAGTACATTTTGTTAACCGGGTAAGCATTAAAGTCGATACCGCGGCCGGCGTTCCTGTTTTGCTGTTGGTTGTCTATCAGGTTATCTACCTCAGGGTCTAAACCGGTGTATTTAGTAAAGGTGAACAGGTTTTGGGCATTCACGTAAATGTTCAATCCGGCTATACCTAAATGTTTAACCATAGCGCTGGTGAAATTGTAACCCAAAGTGATGTTTTTGATACGGATATAATCCGAGCTCTCCACAAACCTCGAGTTTACCCAACCACCATGCGGCGTGCCGTAGAAGCTGTTGGCTGGTACGGTACCGCCCGGGTTGCTTGGCGACCAGGTATCGGAAATAACCTGTTTCAGTGTGTTTCCCTGTCCAATAGGGTTCAGCATATCCTCTTTTTGTACGTTGAGCAATTTGCCGCCTGCTTGCCCTTGGGTTACTACATCAAGGTAGAAGTTTTTGAAGGTGAAGTTGTTGGTAAAACCAAAGAACATCTTAGGCACACCGGTACCCAGTACCTTGCGGTCGTTAGCGTTAACGGTGCCGTCGCCATTCAGGTCGGCATATTTAGGGTCGCCGGGTTGCGAGTTCTTTTGGGTGGTGGTTAACACCGGGTCGTTTTGCTGAACTATGCCTTCGTAAACGTAACCGTATATAGCGCCTATAGGCTGGCCCACACGAATGATGAACGGCGTTTCGAAGCTTGCCGCACCATCGGGCTTAATGCTGCCCACATAAATATCCGAGTTGTTGCTGCCCAATGATTTTACCTTGTTGGTATTGTAGGCAAAGGTTAAGGTGCTGTTCCATTTAAAACCGCCCGAGTTTACGTTTACGGTTTGTAACGAGAACTCAATACCCTTATTTTCTACCTTACCAGCGTTGCCGAATTGGCTGGTGAAACCGCTCGATGGAGATATGTTCCTGTCTAACAGCAGGTCGTTGGTTTGCTTGTTGTAGTAGTCCGCTTCGAATATGATGCGGTCGCCGAAGAAACCAAAATCGATACCAATGTCAAGCGCGTTGGTTTGTTCCCATTTCAGGTCGGGGTTTGATAGTTTGGTAACTGCGATACCACTCACGGTTGATACGCCATCGAAGGTGTACTTGGTGGTATTATTACCCGCAAAAGTTGCCAGCGAAATACCCGAGGCAACCCTGTCGTTACCGGTGATACCGTAGCTGGTGCGAACTTTACCCGACGAGAAGATGCCCAGGTCTTTAATAAAGTTTTCTTCGTTGAAGCGCCATGCAAAGGCTGCCGAAGGGAAGTAGCCCAGTTTGTTGTTGTCGCCAAATACCGATGAGCCATCTATACGGTAAGTACCGGTGAAGATGTATTTGTTTTGATAATCGTAATCGATACGGCCAAACCAGCTGCGGCGTTTTATCTGGGTTTTGCCCGAGTAGCCCGAGAAGGTTTGTGCTATACCAAGGTTATCTACACCCAAATCGTCGCTGCTGAAGTTGGTACCGGTGATGCCAGATTCGCTGTAAACGTATTTTTGCTGGTTGTAACCTACTAACAATTTAACGTTGTTGCCTGCTTTGCGGAAGCTGTAGCTGGCTGTGGGGTTAAATATCAGTTCGCTCTCTTGTATAGTGGTGATAGTACCTACACCTTTTGATGCCACACCCGCAGGTACGGTAGAAGGCGCGAAGTAATCTATTTTGGTTTGGTTAAGGTCGGTACCCAAATCCGATTGGATAAGGAGGTTTTTGATAGGCTCATACTTCAACGAGAAGTAACCGTTTGTACGCAAGGCCGAGTTTTGCCTGTCGGTAGCTGCTATAAAGTGCAGCGGGTTTTGGGCATCTAAAACAGAGCTTACGCCCGAATCAAATGTAGAAGCTGGGTTTGCCTTAATAACCTGTTTGATGAAGCCGTTGATAGATGATGGTGCCAACGGCAAATCGTTTTGTACGCCGTAGTTACCAAATACCCTTGCGGTCATTTTAAATTTATCAGATACGGCGTGGTCAACGTTCACCCTGCCACCCACACGTTTGTAGCGCGAATCTATCACCACACCTTCCTGGTTCAGATAGTCGAAGCTGGAGTAAACAGAGGTGTTATTTGTGCCACCCGAAAATGAGATGGTGTGGTTTTGCACCTTAGCGGTATGGAACAGTTGGCTCTGCCAATCGGTACCTAAAATACCCGCCTGTAACGAGTCCAACCTCGATTGTTTGTAAGGAGCTGTAGTACCCTGCGATTCGTACAATTTATTCAACCGTACCGCAAAATCGTAACCGCCGGCAAGGTCGAATCGGTCAACCACGCGCTGGTAACCCAACGAGCTGCTTACCATTAGGTTGCTTTTTTTGTTGCGGCCATTTTTAGTGGTGATGAGGATAACGCCGTTGGCACCACGCGCGCCGTATATGGCGGTAGATGCCGCATCCTTTAATATCGATATAGAGGCAATATCTTCGGGGTTAACCGTAAAGCCAACGCCATTATTGGTGGGGAAACCATCTATAACGTATAGGGGCTCGCTATCGGCATTAATAGAGTTGGTACCACGTATGCGTATAGACAGAGTTGCACCCGGCGTACCGTTGTTTTGCTGTACCTGCACGCCCGATGCCCTGCCTGTTAACAAGTTAGCAACCGATAGTGAGGATTTGTTCAAGTCCTCGGCATTCAGCGTAACTGCCGAGCCGGCAAAGGTGCTTTTGTTTTTGCTGCCGTAACCTACAACCATTACGTCGTTAAGGCTTTTTACATCGGCAACCAGTTCTATGTTGATAGTGGTTTTGCCTGCAACTGCAATTTCCTGCGTTACAAAGCCTACCATCCTGAAGGTTACCGTGGCGTTATCTTCTACCGATAACTGGTATTTACCGTTAATATCGGTAGCGGTACCGTTACCGGTGCCTTTTTCCTGTACGTATACACCGGGCATGGGTTCGCCGGTAGTGGCTTTTACAACGCCCGATATCGTAACTTTTGCGGCGGCGCGGGCCGCCTTTCCCGGCACTGCGGCCGCGAACGAGTTGATACAAACGCTTATCAGCATAACGCTTAAAGCAAGCTTGTGTAAAAGGTTAAGTTGTTTTGTAAAAATTTGCATGTATGGGTAATTAATAGTTTTGTTATTGTGGTTTTTTAGTTTTCGGTTAGGCGGTGCTTACCCGTCGCTGATGTAGTGCGCAGTTATATTCATATTGCTATCGGGGAATTTTAGTGTACATCATTAGGTTCGTTATAAGGGGTTATCTTCACCCAGTCTACATACATGTAGTCCGTATCAAAATTGGCTTTGCCTATCCAGTTGGGAAACCATATACCTAAAGTGAAGTTGGCGGCATGGAAAGGTATATGCTCATAAGCCGTATGCATCAGCTTATTATCGTAGTAATACTCTACCCTTGGCTTTTGCCCGTTGCCACCAGTGTGCCATTCAAAACGGTAGAGGTGGTACTCTCCATCGGTTTGGTTTCCAAAGTAGGCATCTGTGGTTTTGTATTGGGTTTCGCCAACGCCGGTCCAGTTGGTCATTAGCCCCCAGTTCAGGCTCGAGCTATCGGGTTTATTAGGCGCCTGGTTATGGCCCGGGAACTCAAAGTCTATCTCGTGGTTGTAGTTATCGTTCTCGTAATAAAACGTCCAGAAGGCGGATAGCGCACCCACCTGCGGGCATATCTTGGCGCGCACTTCGTACGAGCCCGATGCGTATTGCTTCACGGTACGCATAGCCCCGCCAACTTTGGTGTTTTGGCCATGGCCTTGCACGTAGCCCTTATACTTATCGCCCAGGGCCCTTATAATAAGCGTGCCTTTGCGTGCATAAATATTGGCCGGCACTACGCCGCCGTGGGTGCCCTTAGCAGGGTTTTCGCCCCACTTGGTATCGTGCTTATACCATACGGCGCTATCGATATATGATGACTTAAAATCATCAAAAAACACCTGGCTGAATGCCGGTACCGACAGCCCAAAACAAGTAACAGTAGTTAAGAGTAATTTTTTTAAATTCATGAAAAAATAATGATGGCTTTATGTTTGCCTAAATTACACCCAGCAGAAAGTTCGTCCCGTTCCTATAGTCCCGATTTTAAGTACTATAGTCCGTTGTTAATATAATTCTAATCTTTTGATTATGAAATTGTGAAATTTTCAATAAATGGCAGATAAAAATGATGTATTTTTATTTTATCGAAATTTCAGGTGTATGCGATGTGTGTTTTTTAGCTGATATTTGAAGCCTTAAGTAATTTATATCTAATGACTTACCGCCCGTTCACTCTTTTAATGCTTGCCTTAATGTGCTGCCTCAGTGCCCTTGCCCAAAAGCAGGACCTGAAATCGGAACAGATAGGCATTAACGAAGGATTATCGCAAAGTACGGTGCGCTGTATCTTTCAGGACCGGAAGGGTTTTATGTGGTTTGGAACCAAGGACGGGCTTAACCGGTACGATGGTTACAAGTTCGTAGTTTATAAAAAAGCCCAGCAGGCGGGTAATAATTTAAGCTCGAACGATATCAAGGCCATCACCGATGATAAGGAAGGAAACCTTTGGATAGCCACCTGGGAAGGCGGCATTAATTCTTACGACCCTCGGCTGAATACCTTTAAACATTACCAGCAAAACAACACGGGCAACAGCATCGCCAGTAATTTTATCGAGGCACTTTATCGCGATAGCGAAAATAAAATATGGATAGGCACAGCCGATAATGGGCTGGATGTTTTAAACCCGGCTACGGGTAAGTTCGGCCACTATAAAAGCAAGCCTGGCAAGGCCAATAGTTTAACAGGTAACAACGTGTCCGCCGTGCTGGAAGATAGCCGCCACAATATTTGGGTGGGTACCACCAGCGGGCTAAACCTGCTCGACCGTAAAACAGGCACCTTTAAAAGGTATGTGCATGAGGCGGGAAACGCCGAATCGATATCGGACGATAAAGTAAAATTCATTTTTGAGGACAGCCGCCATCTGATATGGGTAGGTACTTATGGTGGTGGGCTTAACCGGCTGGACCCTGCAAGCGGCAGGTTTAAAATATACACCCGTGAAAACAGCGCGCTAAGCACCAACTTTTTGCTGGCCATGGGAGAAGACATTCGGCATAACCTGTGGATAGGTACCGAGAACGGTGGGCTGAACATCTTCGACCCGCTGAAAGAAAAGTTCATCCAGTACACCTACACCGATAATAACTTAACCAGCATCAGCAGCAATACCATTAATACCATTGTTAACGATACCAAGGGCAATGTTTGGTTGGGCACGCTGAATGGTGGTATAAACCTGATCAAGCGGGATGCGGATAACTTTACCCATTACAAGCACGAACCCAATAAGAACAGCCTGAGCAATAATATTGTGAACTGTTTTTATGAGGATAGTAAACAAAACCTGTGGATAGGCACCGATGGCGGCGGGTTGGACCTGTTCGACCGTAAGCGGGGCTACTTTAGCAATTTGAACCATGCAAGGGGCGGGCTATCCAGTGATTATGTGGTATCGGTCACCGAAGATGCCCGCGGGATGATTTGGGCAGGTACCTGGGGCGGGGGCGTGAGTGTTTACAACCCGGCTAACAAACAGTTAAAATATTACCGCCATAACGCCAATGTACCCGGCAGCCTCAACAGCGATTACGCCTTTGCGCTTTTTAAAGACAGCAAGCAGCGCATTTGGGTAGGCAATTACGGCGGCGGTCTGGATTTGTACGACGAAAGTACCGACAGCTTTAAGCACTACACCCACGATAGTAATAACCTGCACAGCGTGGGTAATGATAATATTCTCTCGATAAACGAAAGCCGCAACGGCGATATTTTGGTTTGTACCGATGGGGCCGGGTTGGCTATTTTAAACCCGACAACCGGCCGCTTTACCAATTACAAAAGCAACGGCAGCACCAACAGCCTGAGCAACAACAGCGCAATATGCGTTTACGAGGATGCTGCCCTTAACCTGTGGATAGGCACAAACGACGGGTTGAACAAACTGGACAAGCGCGCCGGCAAATTCACCCGCTATTATACCACCAACGGGTTGCCGAGCAATCTCATCAAAAGTATAACCGGCGATGCTGCGGGTAATTTGTGGATAGCAACTACGGGCGGATTAAGCCGTATGAATTTGGCAGACGGCAGGTTCAAAAACTACACCATTGCCGATGGTTTGCAAAGTAATGAGTTTAAAACCGCCAAATGCTTTAGCCGCACCGGGCAAATATACCTGGGCGGCATAAATGGTTTTAACGAGTTTTACCCCGGGCATATTACCAGTATCGCGTTCGACCCGCCATTGCTTTTTACGGGCTTCCAGGTATTTAACCGCGAGGTAGCGGTTGATGCGAACGGTAAAACCATGAAGAGCAGCATAGCCTACAACGATCATGTAACGCTTAATTACGACCAGGCAGTTATCACCGTAGATTTTGCCTCGCTTAATTATGTGAATAAAGACAAAAAGCGTTACAGTTACATCCTCGAGAACTTCGACAGGCAATGGCACGACCTGGGCATGAAGAACAGCCTTACCTATACCAACCTGGATCCGGGTGAATATTACCTGAAGGTGCGCGGGCTTAATAACGAGGGCGTATATTCTAAAAATGTATTGGTTCTTAATATCACGGTGAGGCCCCCGTTTTGGAAGACCTGGTGGTTTTACACCCTCGTGGTAGCCTTCGTTGCTGCGCTTATCGTGTTTATCTTCTACAGACGGGTGGCATCTATCAGGCTGCGCAACAAAATATTGGCCGCCGAGGTGGAAAAACGTACCCAGGAATTGAAGCAGCAAAACATTATGCTGGAGCAATACAACCGTGAGGTGATCACCAAATCAGACCAGATCCTGAACCAGCAGGAACAGATAGTTTCGCAAAACCAGGAACTGGAAAACACCATTAACCAACTGGAGGTATCCAACAAAACTAAGGACCGCTTTTTCTCTATACTTGCGCATGATCTGCGGAACCCAATAGCCGCCATATCGGGCATATCCGAAAACCTTAAAAAGCAATTACCCAAGCTTAGCTCCGCTACAGTAGCTAAATATATATCCGATATCAGCAACAGCGCCGGCTCGGTGCTCGACCTGCTCATCAACCTGCTGGAGTGGGCCAAAACCCAAAACCAAAACCTCAGCTGTTTTCCGGCTAACCTCAGTTTGTACGATCTGGTGGTGAAGAACGAGCAATTGCTGCAACAGCAAATGCGCAACAAAAACATCAGCCTGAGCACCAGTGTAGATACCGCGCTGGCCATTTATGCCGATAAGGATATGATAGATACGGTTATCCGTAATATATTGGGCAACTGCATCAAATTCACACCAGCCTACGGGCAAATTTGGATAGAGGCCGAAGAATTGGAAAACGAGGTAAAGATCATCTTCCACGATACAGGCATAGGTATGACGGAGGAACAACTGGAAAACATCTTTACCATCGAGCGGCAGGTACTTTCCTTAGGTTCGGCAGGAGAGAAGGGCACCGGGCTGGGGCTGATGATAACCAAGGAGTTTGTGGAGGCTAACAACGGCTCTATCACCATTAGTAGTTTGCCAAACGAGGGTTCAACCTTTATCATTAAGCTGCCAAAAGGAGTTTCGGCATTATCCACGCGCGTAGCCATTGGCGGCGAGGGCAGGGCAGAGGCCGAAAATTATTTTAAAGACGTATTTGCCGAGCACAAGGTGGAGAAAATAAAAGGCAAACGCATTTTGTTTGTTGATGATAACTATGAGATACGAATCTACCTGAGGCTGATACTGGAGCCTTCTTTCGAGATAATGGAGGCCGAGAACGGCGAGGATGGTATCAATGCCGCCATACGCATGCAGCCCGACCTGATCATTTCCGACATGATCATGCCCGTAATGAGTGGGTTGGAATTGTGCAACGCCGTGAAGAGTAACGAACTCATTAGCCATATCCCCATTATTTTGCTTACCAGCCAAACCAATCACGATAGCCAGCTGTCGGGCTACGAAGCAGGGGCCGATGCCTATTTGATGAAACCTGTTAGCCAGCCTATTTTGTTCCAGGTGATCTACAACCTCATCATGACACAGATCCGCATGCGCTCGAAATACGCAAGTTCGGATGAGTTATACCCCGATACCGTTACCTACAACAAAGTAGATAAAGAGTTTTTGGATAAGGTAGTAGCTTATGTGGAAAGCAATATTGCAGATGCTACACTGGATAGCCGCAAAATAGGGGAGTTTACTGCCATGAGCCGTACGGTATTGTACGCCAAATTTAAAACACTTACCGGGCAGGGCGTGCACGATTTTATCCGGAGCATACGGGTGAAAAAAGGGCTGCAATTGTTGTTAGAGGGCAGGTATAACATCAATCAGGTATCTTACGAAGTGGGTTTTAACACACCATCCTACTTCTCCAAATCATTCATCAAGCAATTTGGTATACCGCCCAAGGAGTATATCAGCAAAGTGCAGAAGGCGGGCAAGTATTCCTAAGATCGGGATATTACATTCTATAATAAACGCGAATTTATAAGACGTTCCGATGGAACGTTGATATTTATTATTGGTTTTGTCTACCCATAATACGCCCCGATGGGGCGTAGAAAATCGTTCCAAAGGAACGACTTATCGGTAGACAGAAAAGAAAAGCAAAGGCTAGGTACGTTCCATCGGAACGTTTTATGAAATATTGGGGCAGCGAAATAAAAAACCCGGCTTGCAACGCTGCAATACCGGGCCCTCCTCTTTAACGAAGTCAACTAAAACTTATAGCGGGGTGAATTTAAATTCGTGCACTATAATTTCTACTGTATTATTACTTGCGGGCGCATTCCCCTGGAATAGCCATAAATTCATGTGAACGGGCATGCTCAGCGTACTGATAGAATTTGGTGGCGATGAGCAGGTAGTAGTGTAAGCCAAATTGGTATCGTCATCGTAAAAGCCATTCAATGTTTTAAATACCACTGATGAGGCGGTGCGTTTGAACCTGTTGGTAATGTATGTGCCGCCTGTGGTAAAGGTGGTAGCCGTGTGGTAATTGGCCGGCCCTTGCCCTTGTTTTGGGTACACCGTGTAGTTTGCCCATGGGTTATTGTTTACGCCCCATTTAGCATATTCGATATCCATTTCGTCGTACCCGTCTACGCCCGAGTAGTTGAAGAAACCCAACACGATGTTTTTATCCAGATTGTTTATAGCGCCCTCAACCTTCCATTGGTAAGTGCCATAGCCGAAGCTGGTTAAGCTGGTTACCTCGGCACATTCCCATACGCCTGTAGTTGCATTTTTGCTGAGTTTTAAATGCAGATAGCCGTTAGCATCAACAAAGGCATTGGCACCTTTCCAGCGGTTAGGGCCGGGGCCTGCGGTACCTGTCCCCGAGTCTTTGATGGTCCAGGTGTAGCCGCTGAAAGATAGCGTAGCAAAAGTTGTTTTCTTGCTGTCGGTACTTTCGGTTGTAGTGGAGGATGGTGTGCTTTTTTTAACTGCATCCTTACTACAGGATGCCAGGGCACAAACTACTAATAAACAGTACGATAACTTTTTCATAATGCTTGGTGTTTAAGATGATATAATGATATTTGATTAATTCTTAAATATCTTTACGTCAATTGGTTAGCCAAATGTAGGTGCGAAGGCCACTTGAAAATTTCCTATAGTCCGCAATTTTAGCAATAGCGTCCTAAATGCTGTTTTATTGAAAAAACTTGCCTGCGGGCGGGTATATTTGTAAAAACGACGGAATAATTGGTGATGACAGGTACGCAGCAGCAAGTAAATATTGGGGGCACTTCGGTGCTCGGCCAGAACGGGATGGTAGTTTGGCTAATGGGCCTATCGGGAGCGGGGAAAAGTACCATAGCCAGGTTGCTGAAGCAAAAGCTTGCAGAGGAAGGAATCTTTGCCATAAGCCTCGATGGAGACGTAATGCGCGAAGGCATTAACAAAAACCTGGGCTTTAGTGATGCCGACCGGCTGGAGAATGTGCGCCGCGTGGCAGAAGTAGCCAATATGCTGGCCAACAATAACGTGGTAGCTATATGCTCGCTTATAACCCCACTGCACGAGCATCAGCAAATGGCCCGCGAAACGGTGAATGCGCCATATTTTGAGGTGTTTGTAGATTGCCCCATTGCCGTTTGCGAAGAGCGCGATGTAAAAGGCCTTTATCAAAAGGCCCGCAAAAACGAGATAAAAGGTTTCACGGGTATATCCGCACCATTCAAGTCGCCGCAACACGCTAACCTGATACTACACACTGCCGCCGAAGAACCAGCCGAGAGCGTGGCTTTACTTTACCGCGAAATAATTCAGTTGATAAAACCTTAATTTACTTTCACTAAAAAGCCCCCATTCAATAAAGATGGTTTGTTGTACGGGAAGGGCTGCCCGTCGGGCATCGTCATTACCGCTCCTGCTCCCTCGGCAATAGCTTGGCCTGCTGCGGTATCCCATTCCATCGTTGGGCCGTGGCGGTAGTAAATTTGTGCCTTCCCTTCAGCTATCAAACAAAATTTAAGCGAGCTGCCTACCGATACCGTTTGGCTGATGGGATATTGGCTTAGCAGGGCCGCTTCTTCTTCCGAGGCATGCGAGCGGCTGCCCACGGCAATCCAATCGGAAGGTTTATTATCAACTTTTAAATATACTTTCTCTCCATTGGCATCAACGTTATAACTGCCGGTATCTTTGCCGCCATAATACATTATACCTGTTACAGGTACGTATATCACACCAAACACCGGTTGGTTTTGTTGCATCAGTGCAATGTTCACGGTAAACTCGCCATTGCGTTTAATAAACTCTTTTGTGCCGTCTAAAGGGTCTACACACCAGTAAGCGGTGTAGTTTTTCCGGATATCGTAAGGCGTATCTTTTTCTTCTTCGGATATAATGGGGATGGCCGGGGTAAGTTGGCGCAAGCCCGAAACAATTACCTCGTTAGAGGCTTTGTCGGCAAGGGTAAGCGGCGAATTATCTTCTTTCAACGTTACTTCTGCCGGGCCGGCATGGTATACTTTTAATATGGCTTCGCCGGCCTCTTTGGCTATCGCCAATAAATGCTGAAGCGAAAACGTGGGTAAGGCGGGGAATTGGAGTACTTCTTCTGTAGGTGCCAAATGCTGTAAATTAATTGCAGGCAAATTTGCCCGTGTGGCAATTTAGCAAAATACGGGTAACCGCAAACCGTAAAAGCGGTTTTAAACTTTCAGGCGGCCTTTCATCACCATGGTTTTCCAAAAGTAGGGCAGGCGGCCGCAACCAATAAAATCGGTTACTTCAAAGCCGGTTTGTGTAAGTAGTTGGCCTAACGATTCGCGCGACCAAAACTTGATATGGCCGCCAACCGCAACGGCGTTTGTATGCTTATCCCATTTGTTAAATACGGCCAGCATCAGGTTTTTCCAGTAGCCATGGTAGGGGGTAGTAAGCAATAATTCCCCGCCGCCGTTTTTCACCAGCACATCTTTACAGAGCGCCATAAAGGTAAATGGGTTATAAATATGCTCTATCACCTCGGTCGATACAACGGTATCGAACGGTAAGTCGCGTATTTCGGCAGGGAGTTGGTTATCGTCGAGGTCCTGTATAAAAAAGCGGCCGGGGTTTACTTTGTTGGCAATAGCAATGCCGCTCTGGGAGGCATCTATGCCATAGGCGTTATACCCCTGCGATATCAGGTAGTTTACCAGGTAGCCGTTGCCGCAGCCAAGGTCAACAATGCAACGGTTTTTGTCTTTACTCAGTAGCGAAAGTACAGCGGGTTGCGTGTATTTCCAAAAGGGGCGCGCGTGCTCGCTATAGAAACTGTGCTCCTGGTATTCTGCCATAATTGTGATATATATTGCCGCAATATAATACATTTTTGATAACAGAAACGCACTTTTGGCAATAAAAACGCAAATAGGTAAAGGCCTGTAGCATACGTTTTGGCCGCGGCGGTAAACATGCCGGCTCTAAATATTATTGGTGCTTTTCAGCGCCCAAAATACCAGTACAGGTTGAAAAAATAAACGCAGAAACCTTTTTTTATCAGTATTGAGCCCGAATGCATTGCGTTGATTTTTATACTGTGCTATATTACCCGGGAACACGCCGACAAAAAAGCCGGCCGCAGCTTTACCCACTGCTTCCTGGTAACTATCGGGCGTAAATACCAACGCGCTGCCTAAAGCAATTTCGGCAATGCCCGAGTATAAAACGGTGTCATCCGTATCCAACGGAACCCAGTTTGGCACCTGCGCCCTGAAAGGTTTGCGGGCAAAGGTGAGGTGGCTTATCCCCGCCAAAATTAAATTAGCGCCTAATACTATACGCGCGGCTTTTTTAATGTGCTTTGCTTTCACGGTAATTGGTTTTAGGTTGATGGTTGCAAATACCGTTCCAAGCCTTACGTTAATATCAACAACAGGTGCCCGGCAATCACTCTGCATTTACTCAAGCAACATTCACCAAATTGTAATAACTCTTTTACCAACCACATACACAATAAGCAGTTGCATGCGCTGTTTTAGTAGCGGTTAAACATATATCACACCCTCAAAAAAAATGAAGCCCTCATTTAAACTATTATTACCCGCAGCTTTTATGTTGCCGGCACTGGCATTGGCCCAAAACAAAAACGATAAACCTACTTTGCAGCCTCCCGCAAACGCCATTGTAATTGATGGTAAGTTGAATGATTGGGGCGACAGCCTGCGCTACCTGAACGAAGAAAAGAAGATACCCTACACCATAGCCAATGACAATAACAATATATACGTTGCCCTGCGCATAAGCGACCATGCCGAACAGCGCCGGGCACTAATGGCTGGCATAACTTTTTCTATAGACCCTAAAGGGAAAAAGAAGGAAACTTTTAGCGTTACCTTCCCTTATACCGACCCGGAGGCCATGCCTGCCGAACGTGTGCAAGCCCCGCCAACCGACGGGCAGCCGCCCCAACCCGGCAGCGACGACGACCGGCAGGAACGTATGCAGGCCTTGCTAACCCGTACAAAACAAATAAAAGCAACGGGTTTTGCTGATGTGCTGAACGAGGTAATGACCACTGCGAATACCTACGGCATAAAAACGGCATTGGGAATAGATAACGAGGGTTTCCTGGTGTTTGAGGCGGCGGTGCCCATTAGCATGTTGCATGTAGATAAACCTGAGAAAAACGAATGGGCCTTTAATATAAAAATTAACGGATTTAGCCGCCCCAAAGACGGCGATAGGCCCGAGGGCGGACGAGGCGGCGGCATGGGTGGCCCCGGTGGAATGGGAGGCATGGGCGGTGGCCGCGGCGGTATGGGCGGCGGCGGTGGACGCCGTGGAGGTGGCGGTATGCGGGGCAACCGCGGCGGCGATGGCGGGAGCTACAACAGAAGCGAAGCATCTAAACCGGTAGATTTTTGGGAGAAGTATTATTTAGCAGGAAAATAGGGGCTCACAAAAGCCCATTAAACGCAAAAAAGGTTAGCCGGCAAACCCGGCTAACCTTTTCTTGTTCATCTCTAACCTCTATTTACAATACAAGGCCAGTTTATCTCCCGCATCTTTAGAGCCAAGGCTTGCAGCTTTGTTAATATCGGCACAACCGCCGGTTTTATCGCCACGCTGGGATTTGATAACCCCTCGGTTTAAGTAGGCTGCTGCATTTTTAGGGTCCATGGTAATTACGGTATTCAGGTCGGCCAATGCAGGTGCCCAGTTTTTGAGGTTACTGCGTGCTTCGGCGCGTGACATGTATACTTCAGCGCTTTTTGGTGCCAGGCGGAAGGCGGTTGCAAGGTCCTTTTTCATTGCCAGTGTGTCGCCGGTTAAGCTCTCGGCAATGGCGCGGCCTGTGTATGCCTTCACGTTATTTTGATTAAGCAGCAATACGTTAATGTAATCGTATACTGCCCCTAAGTACTCCTTTTTCTCCAGTTTCAGGTCGGCGCGGGCAAGGTAACCATCGTCGTTGGTTTCGTTTAACGATATTCCTTTGTTGATGTTCTGCAACGCTTCGTCGTATTTCTTTAAGGCTACCAAACTATTACCTCGGTTTACATAAGCTTCCGAAGACGATGGTGCCAGTTTGATGGCCAGGTCATGGTCGGCCATGGCGCCTGTCATGTCGTCAAGCTTGCTTTTGGCCACGCCACGGTAGCTGTAAAAGTTTACGTTTTTAGGGTTCAGCACAATGGCATCATCGAACAGTTTAATAGCAGCTGTGTAACGCCCGGCCGCTATCAGTGCTTTGCCATAGGCAATATACAGGTCGTTGTTTTGCGGGGTCGATTCTATGGCAGCTTTATAATCACTAAACGCACCTTCCACATCGCCGCTTTTCATTTTAGCGCGGGCGCGATGTAGTAAAGCGTCGGGGTTGCGCGGGTCGAATGTAAGCCCTTTGTTGTAAAGTGCTATAGCCGCTGCAAAATCCTGCTGGCCGGTTTTAATGTCTCCACTGCCTACGTAAGCATAAGCTGCTTTAGGCTCTATTTTAATTGTGGTATTAAAATCATTAAGCGCTGCTACGGTATCACCCATTTCTATATGTGCCTTTGCACGCGACATATAAGCATAAGCATTTTTAGGGTTAATTTTAATGGCCGTATCTGCATCGGCAATTGCCGAGGTAAAATCCTTCATGTTTACCTTTACGTCCGCGCGGTTTTGGTAAGCCTCGCCGTATTTGGGGTTAATGCTGATGGCCTCGCCCAAATCCTCCAAAGCGCCGGTACGGTCGCTCATGTTGTTTTTGGCAATTGCGCGGCCCAAATAGAGCTCTGCTTTTTTAGGGCTTTGCTCAATGGCTTTATCAAAAAACTCTATCGCGCCTTTATCGTCATCGGCATTGCTGGCCGCGGAGGCAAGGTAATGGTACAGTTCCGGCATTTGCGGGTTGAGTGTAATTACGCGGCGGTAATCGGTTATAGCACCTTTATAGTCGCGCAAGTTCACTTTAGCATTGCCGCGGTAAAACCAGGCTTCTGCATTGTTGGGTTCGCCTTTTATGGCTTCATCATAATCGGCAATGGCGGCTTTATATTGGCCAAGGTTGCCTTTAGAGTTGGCCCGGTAAAATATTACTTCGGCATCGCCGGGAAGCAATTTTTCAGCAGTGTTAAAGTCTACAATAGCGCCGGCGTTGTCGTTCAGGTTGGCCTTAGCTACCGCTCGGTATTTAAATAGTTCGCCTTTTTGCGGGTTTATGGCAATGGCTTTGGTAAAATCGTCAACGCTGCCCTGGTAATCTTTCAAGTTGCTTTTGGCGTTGGCACGGTAATGCCAGGCATCCAGCAGGCGAGGGTCAAGGTTTAGTGCTTTGGTAAAATCGTCAACAGCTCCCTGGTATTCACCAATATTGCTTTTGGCATTGGCACGGTAAAGGTAGGCTCTTGCAACGCCGGGGTTCATTTGAATTGAACGGTTAAAATCGGCTATTGCCTCCTTGTAATCCTTCATGTTTGCTTTTGTGTTGCCGCTGGTTAGGTATTCACTTGCAGACTGGGCCATGCAATAAGCAGGCAACAAAAACAGCACAATTAATAATTTCTTCATTAATTTATTTTTCAAATATGCCTAAAATACGTAAAACCGGGCAAAAGGTTTGCCAAGTTAAGTAAATGCGCCTGTTTTAAGCTATAGATAAATACAACCCCAAGCTATAGGTAAATAGCTTAATTGAAAATAAAAAAGGCACAGCGGTGAGGCTGTGCCGGTTAATATTTTACGGCGATGGGTTTTAAACGCATCGCTGCAATTGGGGAATCAATTACTCGTTATTCGAACCCACCATGCCTGTTGGCTTTGGTTTGCGCGGGCCATTCGCTTTGTTTGCCGGTGCGTGGGTTTATGCCCAATACGGCTTTCTCGCGTGATGTTTTTGCAGGGTCTTCGCAGGCCATGTACACCAATATAGCAGTAAGCATAGCGTTGTTCTTCACATCGTCGAAAACTATCTTGTCGTAAGTATCGCGGTTGGTATGCCAGGTATAGTTGCCGTAGCTCCAGCTGTTAGAGCTTAGTGAGAAACCCGGAGCGCCAACAGCTACGAATGATGCAAAATCCGACCCGCCGCCACCCGGTGTGCCCGGGAAGTTGGTGGTAATTTGCTCGCGAATGTTAGCCGGTACTTTGCTCAGCCAGCGGCTAATGTAGTCGTAGCTGTTCAGGAAACCCTGCCCGCTGATATTTACTACGCGACCGGTACCGTTGTCTTGGTTGAACAGAGCCTGAAGGTTAGCAACAATTTCGGGATGATCTTCTACAAAGGCGCGCGAGCCATTTAAGCCCTGCTCTTCGCTACCCCAGTGGCCCACCAAAATGGTACGTTTTGGGTTAGGGTAAACTTTTTTCAGGATGCGCATGGCTTCCATCATGGTTAAGGTACCTGTACCATTATCGGTAGCACCCTGCCCGCCATCCCAAGAGTCGAAGTGGGCAGACAGCATTACATATTCTTCTGGTTTTTCGGTACCTTTTATCTCGCCTACAATGTTGAAGGTTGGTACAGCGCCGAGTTCTTTCGATTCGGTTTGTATTTTAATGGTCGGTTTTGTTCCGTTTTCGGTAAGGCGGTACAGCATGCCATAGTCTTCTAAAGCGATATCAACGGTAGGTACTTTTTTGGTATAAGCACCAAATATTTTATCAACCCCAAAACCAGCCGACCAGTTAGAAGTAATTACCCCTACAGCGCCGGCTTTTTCCAAAGCAGGAGGAAGGGTGCGGGTAGTTAGGCCAGTGTTGGCAATACGTTTGCGCCAGGCCTCGGTTTGGGCGGTTCGGGCCTCTTTCATTTTGTCGAACGATTCTTTGGTAGCAAATTCCGTCCAGTTGTAATCGGGGCGGCCGGTTGGCTGCATCATCGATATCATTACAAATTTACCTTTCACCGCAGGCAGCCATTTTTGAAAGGCAACCGAATCAGCAAATTCGGGCAGGATGATGGTTTCGGCAGTAACAGCCTTTTTCATGCCCGGGCTCCAGGCCAGTTGCGTGCCCTCCAGCGATTTGATTCGTGGCGTCACCATATCAATGTGCGACACGCCACGTTCCCAGCCGCGCCAGTCGCCCCATTTTTCGTAACGGGCGGTGATGCCGTATTCTTTATATTTTTCCAGCGCCCATTGGCCAGCCTTCTCCATTTGCGGGGTACCCACCAGGCGCGGGCCAATACCATCGAACAACTGCTGCGCCAATGGCACCAATTGCGAGTTCTCGGTTTCTTCTTTTACAATGTTATCTATCACAGGGTCTTTTACCTGTGCCGATGCAGTAGCCGCTGCAAACAAAGCAGGCAACAGCAATAATTTAACGCCGGGTAAGCGCGATAGGGTACGGGTGTGTTTCATATAAACACTAATTTCATTAATTGGATCGAATTTAGCTAATAGGGTAACACGATTATTACTAACCAAATTGAGTTAACACTAATTTTTCTAATTACTTCGAATCTCACGAATTTCTAAGCTATGATTTGTGTCATTCGATCTAATTCGTGCAATTCGTGTTAATTTTTTAAAACCAAACCCCGCATCCAAGCCTTATTTATTAAACATACTCTTTAAAGCTTATGGCTCAACTGGATGTGCAACCTAAAAAACGAAGTTCTGCCTGGATATGGGTGGTGATATTGCTGGTAGTAGTAGGTGTTTTATTTACGCTCTACCGGGGTTATAACAAAAGTTACCATCCCACAGAATTAAAAACCGTACCTGCCGATTCGGCGGCAAAAGATACCGTGGTGAAAAATGATACATCGATCACCCGAGATACCGGCGTGACGGACACAGCTGCAATGGATACCACGAGCTTCTAATAAAATATGATGGACAGTACCTTAAATTTTTACGATATGGCTTCAATTGATAGTGCGAACGATTACAGCAGGCTGCAGGAATTGAGCGAAAGCGATTTCGAGATAGCCGACGGGCAGCCTAACATACAGGGCTGGGACGTAAGGGACTCTGAAAAAAATAAGATAGGCGAGGTGGATGAATTGTTATTCAATCCACAATCGCGCAAGGTGAGGTATATTATCCTGCACATGGAGAATAACGATATCGGCTTAGAAGACGGGCGCATTTTTATCCCCATTGGCGTGGCCGAACTGGATGAAGAGCAGGATAATGTGATTATTCCCGATGTTACCAAGGCGCAGATACTGGCCCTGCCGCTATACGAACGCGGGCGCGAAATAGATGCCGACACCGAGGCGCAGATACGCAACGTGTTTGTAAAACCCGATGCACCGGCCATGCTCGGTACCGATTTTTACGACCACGACCACTTTAACGAAACCAAATTCTACGGCAAACGCCGCCAACCCGGGAATGATACGGTAAGCCAAAGTTACCTGGATACACCGGAGGTGTAGGTTTAAAGTCCGAAGCCTTAAGTTGAAAGCCTTAAGAAAGGATATAAGCATACCCCACTTAAGGCTTCAGGCTACATATTTTCGACTTTAAACTACGTACGGGGGCGTTTTAAATTATAGGCTACCAGGTAATTTAGGTTATCGGTAACAACGGTGCGTTTATCAAGTTGCAGTTCGTCCTTACTGAAGGTTTGGTTTAACCGCGATTTTATTTGATGGTAAACCTCTAAAACCGCCTCGGGCAACATTTTAGTAGCTATAGTGGGGTGATATGTTTTTTGAAGCTGTTTCTTTTCAACCTCGTTCACAAGGCTGAATTGCCAGATTTCATCGGCTTTAAAACCGTGTTCGGCGGCGGTGTTCATTAGGTCGTACAGGTAAAGGCGGGTCTGGTTTTCTATAGTTTTTTGGTCCATTGGGGCTTATTTTTTCTTCGATGTAAGATCAGCAGAAGAGGTTTTCTTACCCGACTGATAGTTCGATACCTTTTTATTTACGTTAACGCTTTTTTCCTTCTTCGTTTCTTTGATCTGTTTCTTATCCTTACTCATGGCGATGTTTTGGTAATTTCTTAAATCTACCTTTATTTATTGAAAATGAGCGAGTTTTTTAAATAAATTAAAGTAAAAGTTTAATTTAGGGTATAATGCGGTTTATTATACCTACCTTGCGCACTTATCAAAAAATAATATAATGTCAAAAGAAGGAACTGTAAAGTTTTTCAACGAAACAAAGGGCTTTGGCTTCATATCACAGAGTGATAGCAGAGGCGATGTATTTGTACACTCAACAGGTTTAATTGATACTATCCGTGAGAACGATAGTGTAACGTTTGATGTACAAGAAGGCAAAAAAGGCCCAACCGCGGTAAATGTAAAAGTAGTTTAATAAATCACTATAAAATTAATCGTGAGCATCTGCCGTAAGGCAGATGCTTTTTTATTCCCTTAAAATAAATTTCAAACTAACCCACATACCCATATGGCTAAATCGCAGGCATCGTTCATGAAAAAACAACTGGAAAAAAATCGCCAGAAGAAAAAAGAAGATAAGGCACAACGTAAACAGGAGCGTAAAGACAACCCCGGCAGTACCGACCTGGATAGCATGATGGCTTACGTAAACGAATTTGGAGAGATAACCTCAAGGCCTCCCGAAAAATAATACCCGCGTTAAGTTCAACTGCTTAACCTTACAAATAAACGGCAGCTATCGTGAGATGGCTACACGCTTAATACTCCCCTGAAACCACGCGCTGCATAGTAAGATTCTGCACCGTTGTGGTAATAAAATACAGTATCGTAGCGCCTGTCGCAAAAAACGGCGCCTCCCAGTTTACGTATGGCTTCCGGGGTTTGTATCCAGCTTGATGTTTTCAAATCAAACTTGCCCAGGGTTTGCAGGTGGCGGTATTGCTCCTCTGTAAGTAATTCTATGCCTATTTCGGCCGCCATATCCAGCGCGCTACTGGCAGGCTTGTGTTCTTTACGGGCATCAAGCGCGGCGCGGTCGTAGCATAAGCTGCGGCGGGCTTTAGGGCTTTCGGCTGCGCAATCGTAAAATAGGTATTCGCCCGTTGTATTATCCTTACCAACTACATCGGGTTCGCCGCCTGTTATTTCCATTTCATCAAGCACTGCCAGCTTTTCGGGGTTGGTTGCCAGCTTAGCCTGTACATCTGGCCAGTTTATTCCCGCATGGCGTGGCATGTTTTTTTCGAAACGGGTTTTTAAAACACCCATCAGCTCGGCGGCTTGTTCGGCCGCTAATGTTTTTTTAGTGCTGCTCATCGTTTTGCTAAATTATTAATTAACTGAAACTAATTTTCTATCTGCCGGCCTAAAATACCAGGATGTAATAGTAAGTGCTACCAACAGCATCGGCCCGAAAAACTCTTTTGCGCCATCTCCCGCGGCCAAATGCGAAAACACCGCACCCGATGCAACAAAGAAGAAACCTGCATATGCCCACTCTTTAATTAAAGCGAATTTAGGCAACAGTACAGCAATTACGCCCAGCAGTTTCCATACGCCAATTATAGTTAAAAAGTAAACGGGGTAGCCCAAGTGGCTCATCATCTTCACCTCGTCTTCCAAATGTATTAGTTGTACTACACCGGTTGATGCCATACCCAATGATAGCCAGAGTGTAGCTATCCAGTAAATAATTTTGTTGCGTTTTTCCATATCAGGTTATTTTAGTTTTTGTACAATATCTTGAAGGCGGTTGTGCGCCATGTTTAAGCCCTGCGCAAAAGGTAGCTGTAACAAACGCTCACGGTCGGCGGCCGATTTGTATACAATGTGAATGCTAAGCTTGCTTGTTTCGGGTGTTAGCGCCTCAAAGCTTAGGTACTCCAGTTGAATGGGGAAAGGGGTATTCTCCATCTCGAAGGTGCGGGTAATGCTTTTATTGGGCACGATATCGTGTATGGCGCCATTGGCCCTGAACGCTACCTGCCCATTGGGCCCATAAGTTTCAAACTCGAAACCGCCATGCTTTTTGTTTTCCAGTTTAAGCACTTTAGTGCCCATCCATTGTGCCACTATTTCGGGCTCCACATAAGCTTTGTATACAAGCTCTACGGGCAGGTCGAACTCGCGGGTTATGGTGAGGTCTTGCCGGCCGTCTTCGGCGGTTATTTTGGTTTTTAGTTCCATGGTTATGCGTCGTTTTTGGTTTGATAGGCTTTCATAATGCTTTCGAGTTTATTAAAGCGGTCGTCCCACATCTTGCGGAAGGGTTCAATAAAGTCGGCCACTTGTTTCATGCTGGTTGCGTTGATGTGGTAATAAACTTCACGGCCCTGCTGGGTTTGGCCCACCAGTTCGCACTCGGTAAGTATCTGTAAATGTTTAGATATAGTAGGGCGGGCGGTATCAAAATTGGCAGCAATAGCGCCGGCCGACATGGCCTGCGAAGCCACCAGCAGCAATATGGCACGGCGGGTGGGGTCGGCAATGGCCTGGAAAACATCTCTGCGTAAATTCATAATATGTAGCTATTTGGCTACTAATATATGTGTAGTTATTTGGCTACGCAAATTTTGTGCGATAAATATTTTTTTGGCTGATGAATGATGCGTTTATTTAGGCTCTCATTACCAATATCAGCCATGAAAAAAAGCGCCTTCAAAATCCTCTTATCAATTCTGATGAGTTCTGTAGTTGCCATATCATCATTCGCGCAGGCGAATTTTAACAGCAACGGCAAGCAGGTGGTTCGTTTCTCTACCCTTGGCGATGCAGTAGACGCGCACGATGGCGAGATAGCGCAGTTTAATGGTACGTATTACCTTTACGGCACCAGTTACGATTGTGGCTTTCAGTGGGGGAATAAAACGGCACCGTTCTGTGGTTTTAAAAGCTACTCATCTGCCGATATGGTGAACTGGAAGGATGAGGGTTTTCTGTTCGATGCCAAAACACCCGTATGGCAATCACGCTGCGATGGTAAAACTTATGGCTGCTTTCGCCCGCATGTTATTTTTAACAAGAAGACCGGGCTGTATGTGCTTTGGATAAACGTTTACGATAACGTGGTCGGCTATCGCGTATTCACAAGTAAAACTCCAATTGGCCCTTTTGCAGAAGTTGCCGAACCGCATTTGGCAGTAAACAGCACTATGCCGGCAGCAGGATTAAATAACGGCGACCACGACCTGTTTGTAGACGATGACGGCACCGCGTACCTGGCCTTTACCGACTGGCGCACCAAGGGCACCATCGTAATAGAAAAACTAAGCGATGATTACCTAACCGGCACCGGCGAACACGTAAAAGGCATTACCGAAGGCGAAACCGAGGCCCCAGGGCTTTTTAAGCGTAAAGGAATTTATTATGTGACTTATTCTGACCCCAACTGCGGTTATTGCTCGGGCACAGGTACATCATACCGCACAGCACCAACACCATTGGGGCCATGGAGCAAAGGCATCAAAATAAGCGATAACTCCTGCGGCGGGCAACCATCTTTTGTATCAACTATAAAAATAAACAGCGAAACCGTTTACCTCTACGGCAGCGACCTGTGGAACAACGCCGCCAAAAACGAGGCTTTGGCCAATTTTTATTGGGCACCTTTAAAGTTTAATGCCGACGGCGCTATTGAGCCATTAAAATGCAACGAAACATATGCCTTACCAAAGGGAATACATCATTCGGAAAGGGCATGGGACCTTAAATGCGATATTGGCGGAAAAACGCAGCGCGCACAAACTTTTAAAGCTATGCGTTCAACAATGTTGAGTAACCTGAGCATTACGGTTTTCCAGAATAATAACCCCAACGCGCCGCTGGTGGTAGAAATTTATAAAGCCGGTGCCAATCATTTACCTACAGGTAAACCATTGGCGTCGCAAAGTTTTGAAGCGGCTGAGATTGGCTGGTCGGCGCGAAATATTTTTGTTAAACCAAATATCAGGGTGGTGAAAGGGCAGGAGTATGTTATGGTATTAAAGTCGGCATCTACAGCGGGGTGTTATGGTGTCGCCCATGCAGGAGAAAAAACAAGATCAGTTGCAGCATCCTTAAGTACCGACGGTGGCGCTACATTTATGGCGAACGAAGAAAGCGGGGTACTAAAATATGAGGTGCTTGTTAAATAGCCTGAAATCCTTTTTTAAAGGTACAAGCCTTTAGTTCCCAGCCAATGGCCTCGTAAAATTTAATGCCAGTGGTGTGGGCGATACCTGTGGACAGGCGCAGCCCGTTGCAATCGAGTTTCGCGGCAATATTTTCGGCGTATGCTAATAGTGCTTTGCTAATGCCTCTGCCACGGTGTGCGCCATCAACCACTAAATCGTCTATATACAAATGCTTGCCGTGCACATAATCGTGCAGAATGCGATAGCCCATCAGGCCAATCAGTATGCCATCTTCATAAGCGCCCACAAGCGTGTATTGGTTGGCTTGTTGCGCCAATTTGTAGATGATTATAAACTCTTCGAACTTAATATGTTGCCGCAGTTGCTTCAATAAGCCGAAAGCATCTAAAAGCGAATCGGCAGTAATGTTTTCAATATCCATAAGCGTTTTATATTGCTTGAACTGACGCATTTTAAACTACTCATGTTACATCTCGCACAAGTACAATAACGCGCAACCATAAAGAATTTGCCGGGAACGCAAGAAAAGGCGCTATTTGCTACGGAAATTGTAAAATTGAGGCAAAAACACTATTTTCAGCCCATAAATAAAAACAGCCCCCGCCTTAACCCCTGATCAATTGGCCATATGTTATTCAATTCCTTAGGCTTTGCACTGTTTTTGCCTGTTGTTTTTTTCTTGTACTGGTTTGTTACCAGTAAAAACCTGAAGGCTCAAAATTTACTGCTGCTGGCCGCAAGTTATTTTTTCTATTCCTGCTGGGATTACCGCTTCCTTTTCCTTTTGGTTTTTTCAACCTTTTTGGATTTTTATACCGGGCAACGCATTTACCGCGCCGAAAATCCGCGCAGCAAAAAGTTTTGGCTTTGGCTTAGCGTTGGCGTAAACCTTGGCCTGCTGGGGGTATTTAAGTACTACAACTTTTTTGTGGATAGCCTAACCGGGGCACTGGCTTCGGCAGGGGTGGGGGTATCGTTCAATACGCTGGATGTAATATTGCCGGTAGGTATTTCTTTTTACACTTTCCACGGCCTGTCGTACGTATTCGATATACATAATGGGCGCAGTAAGCCTACCGATAACTTCGTTGATTATTCGGTATTCGTAAGCTTTTTCCCGCTGCTGGTAGCAGGGCCAATAGAACGCGCCACGCACCTGTTGCCGCAGATAGAAAAACCGCGCAAATTTAACTACCCGCAAGCCGTTAATGGTATGCGCCAAATATTGTGGGGTTATTTTAAGAAAGTGGCCATTGCCGATAACTGCGCCGAATACGCCAATATGATATTTAACAACCACACCCATTACCCGGGTAGTGTATTGGTTTTGGGTGCAGTATTATTCAGTATACAGATCTATTGCGATTTTTCGGGCTACTCCGATATTGCCTTGGGTGTAGCCCGCCTCTTCGGTATCGAGCTATTGCGCAACTTTGCCTTCCCGTTCTTCTCACGCGATATTGCCGAGTTTTGGCGTAGGTGGCATATCTCACTATCCTCGTGGTTTAAAGATTACCTGTACATACCGCTCGGCGGTAGTAAAGTAAGCACCGCTAAACGTGTTCGCAACACCATCATCATATTTGTAACCAGCGGCCTATGGCATGGTGCGGCCTGGACTTACGTAGTATGGGGCGCACTGAATGCCTTGTACATCATTCCTTCGGTATTGATGAAAAGCAACCGTAGCAACCTCGATATTGTTGCCCAGGGTAAGCTGTTCCCAACATTTCGCGAAGTAGTAGCCATGGTAATTACGTTTGCGCTTACCACGCTTGCGCTGGCGGTATTCCGGTCGGCAGATATACCACATGCCATTAGCTTTATTGGCGGCATATTCAACAAATCTATCCTTACTGTGCCAAGTGGCGCCATGCTGATGGGGGGCTCGGTAAATATAGCGGCCTTGCTTATCATCGTATTAATTTTTATGGTAATGGAGTGGCTGGGCCGCGAAAACCGCTTTGCTAACGAAACCACGGGCGATAATTGGCCGAGGCCTTTTCGCTGGGCTTTTTACTTTGTTATAGCCATTTCAACCCTTTATTTAACCGGCATTCCGCAACAGTTTGTTTACTTTCAGTTTTAAAGCATGAAAAAGTTCCTCCTTTACATCGTGGTGTTTTCTGCATTAACACTGCTTTTTGTATTCATTTTAAACCGCAATTATTTCCCGGCAAAAGCCAAAGGTAACGATGGTTATGTGGGTGCCATTGTAGATAAGCACGCCTATGCCGATAAAACCAAATCGCCCCGCATCATTTTCTGCGGAGGCTCGTCAACGGCTTTCGGTGTAGATAGTAAAATGGTAGAGCAAAGAACAGGTTTGCCAACCGTTAATATGGGGCTAAACGGCAGCCTGGGGCTGGAGTTTATACTAAACCAGGCTCGCTATATCGCCCGCCCATCGGATATCATCATCCTATCGGTTGAGTACAATTTATCTACCGAGGGGAGTTATAAATTTAAAAAAGAAGCTGCCCGCCTTTACCCGCCGGCCGCAAACTTTTTTAGCCGTACCATTAGCCAGCAGCTGAACGATTTTTTCATCTTCGACTTTCAGCACAACTTTAAAACTACCTACACCAACCTAACCGGCGGCAAACTGCCGGAGTTTCCGAAAAACGTAGTTTACTCCCGCAGTTCGTTCAACGAGAATGGCGACATAGTGCGCAATTTCGACCCGCACCCTTCGCACGATTTCCTGGAGAAGTTTGAACTGCCGCACATCCCGAATGCAGACATCGACCCAATGAACAGCTTTAAGGCCTTTGCCGATGAGCATAACATAAAAGTTTACTTTGTTTACCCGCCGCTTGACGATAAGGCCTACGAGGCTAAAAAGCGCGTGGTGGGCATTATACAGCGCGAATACGAAGATGGCTTGCGCATACCCATGCTTGACAACGCTGCAGATGCTATATTGCCCGACAGCCTTTTTTACGACACCGAGTACCACTTAACCATGGCCGGCAAAAAAGTACGCACCGAGCGGTTATTGGAATTATTTAAGAAAAAAGGTGTGGTAGCGGTGAAGTAAGGTTCCCTCGCGCCGCTATTTAACTCACCCCGAATGCGCTCCGCTGTTCGACCCTCTCTACTTCGTAAAGAGGGTGAACTTCAATTTTGTTTCTTTAACCCTCTTTCCGCTTGCGGAGAGAGGGTCGGGCAGTCCCGTAAGCTTACGGGAAACCCGGGGTGAGTCAACTCGCCGTAAAGCTTCGAAGGACTTTCCCACTTACCCCAAGCCAATAAAATTCAATAATTATAGCGCTGTAATATTTTTTTATTGAAATTAGCAGCCTCAATTATTGCAGCCGAAATGACCACCGAACTACGTAATTATATCAGCAGCTATGCCAGCTTTAGCCCGGCGCAGTTAGATGATATTGTGGGGCGGTTTCAGGAACTTACCCTCAGCAAAAACGAATTTTTATTAGAACAGGGCACCGTTTGCAATGATGTGGTATTTGTGCAAAAGGGTTGCCTTCGCCTGTATTATTTAGATGATGATGTGGAGATATCGGTTTGGTTCGCTTTTCCCAATTCGTCGGCCATTGATATTTATAGCTTTATCAGCAATAAGCCTTCCAACTATTTTTTACAGGCAATAGAGGAGAGCACTATTTGGTACCTGCCCAAAGAGCAACTGGAGCAGTTGTATACCGAGATACCCACCATGCAGGAGATGATGCGCAAGTTTTGGGAAGATGCGGTACTAAACCTTATCGACCGCTTTACCGCCCTACAGCGCGATTCGGCCGAGAAACGCTACCTCGACCTGATGGCCAAGCCTGCCTACCTGCAAAAAATTCCGCAGAAGTACCTGGCATCTTTTATTGGGGTTACGCCGACATCGTTGAGCAGGATACGTAAGGGGATACGCTAAGCAGCGTTGCTCTGCCTGTACTTGCGCGCGAAGTAAATTGCAGAGAAAGCGGTAAGCAACAAGCCTAAAGCAGAAAGCCAAATAACACTGTTGGAAAAGAACGCCACCCAGTTAAGTTTTATCTTGAATATTTCTTTTGATAAGGTTACCCCAACGCTGCCCACATAACCGAAGGAATCGGCGAGGTATATCAGGAAGCCAACGTTGCCTGCATATTTAAAGGTGGCTATCAGCCGTTCGAAGAATACCGCATTAAAGGGTATATAAACCATGTAAAGCCCGAGCCCAACGGCGGTCATCCACCAAAAAGGAGGGAGGCTGCCCTTAGCGAATAGCACCGTAGATGTACTCGCTATTACAAAGCCAATGGCAATAAAAACGTGCGCGGTTATAAGCGCTTTATAGCTATTGCTGATGAGCACCATACTGCCTATCAGCACCAAAATAATTAGCGTAATAGGTGTTTCGGTTTGGGTGAAAATAGCTGGCTGGCCAACAAAGCCCATCTCTTTCCACATTTCGGCACCAAAGTTATCGCGTATATCGCGGAAGATAGTGGCGAAGGTATAAATGAGGATACACGCGGTCAGGCCCGGCAAAAAAGCTCTGATGAAAGCCTGCCGCTGCGCTTTGCTCATTGGGCTGCGTTCGTGGCGTTCGGCTATGTCAGCGGCATCGGGTGCGGGAATCTTTTCCATCAAAAATACGAACAGCAACAAAGGTCCCGCAAATAATAGTCCTGTAAAAAACGGTACCCAAAATTCGGTAACGCCAAACCGCAGCATAAGCCAGCCGCCTGCCGAGCGCACAAAGCCGGAAGCAAAAATGAAGCTAACGGCCAGCGTTGCGCCTATGAAATCGGTACTGCGGCGGCCCTCTATGTAAGAGAATACTACGCCCCAAAGCATCCCCAAGGGGAAGCCGTTAACGAACAGGAAAATGATATTATAGGGTACGGGCACCAGCGCAAAGCAAAGCCAACTGAGCCAGGCAATACCTGTAAGCAGCAATATGGTTTGCCTGCGGCCATGGCGTTTTAGTTCGGCCACGTACTTTACGCCGTAGAATTTTGCCAACATATAACCCAGCACCTGGCTTATCACCAGCAGGGTTTTGTAGCTGTACCCCCACACCTGCAAACCATCAAACGTAGCCACCGTGAACGATTTGCGGAAACCGAATATCATGGTGTAAGCTAAAAACACTACCACGGCTGCATACAGGCTGGTTTGAATGTTTTTTCGGGAGGGCGAGTCGGGCATAAAAAGTATTTGATGGTAAGATAGCAATTTTGCCCGATAGCAGGATACTACCTTTAATATGCCATATCGTAACATGTTTAAAACACATGGGCGTAATGGGCAGATAAAGTTTTATATTGCCTCTTCAAAATATAAAACATGTTACGCTCCTCCGCCGCGATCTTATTCTCCGTTTTATCACTGGCATCTGTAAAATATTTTACCGCAGATGCACCAATAAAAGCCGATTCCACCAAAAGTATCTACCCGAAACTACCCGCCACTAAATGGCCCGATGGCTTAACGGTTACGCCCTTTACCGGGCCAGACCTGACGCCAAGCCCTGCATGTTTGGCCACTGCGCCAACAGGCGAAGTATATGTGGGGGTTGATATGATGGGCTCGTTGGGTAAAGCGCCCGGCAAAGGGCGAATATTACGTTTGGTAGATGCTGATAATGATGGTAAAGTAGATAGCCATACCGAATTTGCCAAAGTGGATAACCCGCGTGGTATTTTTGTTTTGGGCGATAAGGTTTACGTGTTGCATACCATCTTCTCTGCCGAAACGCAAAAAGCTACCGGCATGGATCTGGTGGTGTTCGAAGATAAAAACCATGACGGCGTTGCCGATGGTCCATCCAAACCTGTAGTAGAACACCTGAGTAACCCCAATATGCTGGCCGAGCGTGGTACCGACCACGCTACCAATGGCATACGCATGGGTATAGATGGCTGGATATATATTGCCGTGGGCGATTTTGGTTTCCACGATGCTATTGACCGCTCGGGCAAAAAACTTACCATGTTGGGTGGCGGTATCGTCCGCGTTAGGCCCGATGGTACCGAACTGGAGATATTTTCGCACGGCACCCGTAATATTTACGACGTAGCGATAGACCCATACATGAATGTTTTCACCCGCGATAATACCAACGATGGCGGTGGCTGGAACATTCGTTTCTCGCACCACCTGCAATCGGGCGAGTTGGGATATCCTGTATTATTTCAGCATTTTACCGATGAAATATTGCCTGCACTGGTTGATGTAGGCGGCGGTTCGGGTACCGGCTCGTTGTTTATGGATGAACCCACCTGGCCTGAGAAATATAATAAAGTACCTATGATGGCCGACTGGGGCCGCAACGAATTGTATATCCATCGCGTTACCCCAAATGGCGCCAGCTTCATCCAAAAACAGGAAGATTTTATAGACCTGCCGCAGATAACCGACTTAGATGTAGATGGCTCGGGCAGACTGTACCTTTCGGCATGGGATGGTGCAGGTTACGAAGGCAGCCCCTCAAAAGGTTATGTGGTACGCGCAGTGCCAAACGGCTGGTCGTACAAAGCCTTCCCGGATCTGAAAGCTGCTTCTGTTAAAGACCTGGCTGCATTATTAGGCTCGGCCAGCGCCGTTACCCGCTTTTATGCCTCGCAGGAATTGCTTTCGCGCCCTGCGGAAGAGGCTTCTGCTGCGGCACTGGCGGTTGTTAAAGATGCTTCGTTAGCCTTGGCATCACGTGTTGCCGGTGTATTTACTTATGCACAAATAGCCGGTGCCAATGGATTGCCTGCGTTGGTACAATTGGCTGCTGATAAGGATATGAAAGAGTTTGCCCTGAAGGCACTAACCGACAGAAAAGGTAATTTGGCAAATGTTCCTACCGAGTTATTTACAGCTTCGCTAAAAGATGCAAACCCGCGTGTACAGTCGGCAGCTATTGTTGGCCTGGGCAGGCTGGGTAGGGCAGAAGCGGCTTCTGCATTGCTGGAAATACCTGTTCCCGCATCTTTCGTTGCCCCGGCTAAAGGCACCGAAGGGCCACATGCTACGCCAAACAAGGATATTGTACTGCCGCATTTGGCCGTACGTTCGCTGGTAAGCGTGAATGCGGTTTCGGCCTGTGTAAATGCTATCGGCACAAAAAACTCAACCTTGGCATTATGGGCATTGCGCTATATGCACAGCCCGGTTGCGGTTGATGGTTTGATAGCCGCTTACAAAACGGCGAAAACTCCTAAACTGAAAGAGCAAATATTAGTTACCCTTGGCCGCCTTTACAAAACAGAGGCCCCTTATGATGGCAGCTGGTGGTGGAGCACCCGGCCCGATTCGCATGGCCCATATTACAAGGCCATCACCTGGGAGGGTTCTGCTAAAATAAAAACATTCCTTTCGGGCCTGCAAAGCAAAGCAACCCCGGCCGGCAAGCAGTTTTTTGCCGACCTGAACGCGCGCGACCAAATGGAGATTAAGGCTTTTGGTGGCGAGGAAAAATTGGTTGTTGCCAAAGAGGCCAAGATAGACCTGGATAAAATCCGCAACAAAAAAGGGCAGATAGGCAAATCGTCTATCGAAGATATTATGCTTGCCCTTAACAAACTAAAAGGCGACCCTATAAAGGGGAAAGCACTATTCGCGCAGCAGGGTTGTATAGCCTGCCATACCATCAAAAAAGGCGATAAACCTAAGGGGCCTTTTATGGGGCAAATAGGCTCTATCATGACCAAACAGCAAATAGCCGAATCGATACTGAAACCGAGCGCCTCTATTTCGCAGGGTTTTGCTACGGTTACCATTACGGCAAAAGGCAACAAAACCTATATGGGCTTTATAACCGACCAATCGGCACAGCAGATAGTAATGCGCGATATTACAGGTACGGTTTATACCGTAAAGACATCTGATATCATCTCGCGTAAAGAAATGAAAACATCTATGATGCCGCCGGGCCTGGCCAACGCACTGTCGTATGATGAGTTTGCATCGTTGGTGACTTTCTTGTCGATGCAGAAGTAAAGCGGCTATGGCAAACCTCAGCTCAAATGCGTGTGTTAATTGTGGTGCAGGCCTGCAGCGCTTAAATTCAGATACATTAGAGTGTAAATACTGCGGCAGTACTTTTTTTATTGAGAGAGAGATTGAAAGTACTGCTGTTAAAACTTCTGTTCCCGCTAAGCCGGCTGTATCAAAGTATACAGGAACCCCCGACCCGACATGGACCGAACGGGATGCCAGAAAACAGCTTATTATTTTAACATCTATGGTTGCGGTGGCTTTAGCGGCTTTAATATTTTCGATAGTGTTCAACATAATATATTAATTATATTAAACTCATTGCCCGAAACGCTATCTTACGCTGAATTTGCATCGTTGGTGACTTTCTTATCGATGCAGAAGTAAATACAATGGCCAAGATAAAACCTAACACCTGTACCAACTGCGGCGCAACACTTATTATTGAAAGCCCTGTGAAAAGCCGCTGTGATTATTGCGGTAGCGTATACAACTACGACGATGCCGAGGAAAGGCAGGAGAAAGAGGCCGCATATAACGTGCGCATTAAGCTTTCGGATAGCGGGCCCCAAACCAGCTTTGGGCAGGGTTTTGCCGAGCCACCTAAAAAGGGATTTGGCTGCCTCAAAGCAATTTTAGTCTTTATAGCCGTTATAGCAGCGTTTTTTATATACCTCATCTATTTTTATATTCCGCGGAACGTAACTAACGAACCAAAGGTAGAAGAACCACCTAAAAAGATGACTGCCGTAGACAGCGCGCGGGCCGAACGCAGATATGGTGAGCTTTATTTTTTAGAGATAGAGGAGAAAGCACTGAAGTTGCTTGAACCCATACCGCTGGATAGCGCTTTATTCAAAAAGCTATATCAAAACGCAGATCGCTCTAAAGATGAAATAACACAAGAGATATCGATATATGATAAAGCGACGTATAATTCTTCCCGACCTAATAAAATTTGGTTAGGGATGGGGCGGGTTTCTGTTACCAGCAGGTTATACTTTAATTTAGAGGTTACATCAAAAACTAACCTGTATGTAGAGAAAGCGGTGTTTAATGTAGATGGCGAAGAAATTGTATATAAGGAGCGGTTTTTCTCTCACTCCAACACCAACGGAACAGTTACTGAATCGAACACTGAAGATGTAGCTTATAAACCGGAATATATAGACCTGTTGGTGGAAATTGTTACAGCAGAAAAGGCGAGTGTTAAATATGAGGGGGATAAGGGTGAAAAGATAGTAGAAATAACACCGGCAGAAAAAGCTGGGCTGAAAAGGCAATTGCAGATTTTTAAAGGCTTTTTGTTGAAATATCCTAAACGTTAACAGGCTAAGTATTCGTGTAAATCATTCCCCTGTCAAATGCCTCAAATAAGCATCAGGGTTATTCAGGAAAGATTTGGTGAGGTAATAGTGCTCAGTATCCTCGTAGGTGGTTCGGCGCACGCCGTTATCATCAAACTGGTAAATGGTAGCACCGGGATAGCAAATAAGCATAGGCGAATGTGTGGCAATGATGAATTGCGCACGGCCGCTGCGGTCGAGATTGTGGATGACGGACATGAATGCCAATATACGTGCCGGGGAAAGGGCAGCTTCGGGCTCGTCGAGGATATAAACACCCGATTCGAATTGATTGTTGAATAAGGAAAGGAACGACTCGCCATGCGATTGTTCGTTCAGCGAGCGACCACCGTAAGCATTCAAAATGCGCGAATCTTCCTGCGCCAGCTCATCAATGTACGATGCAAAATTGAAAAAGCTTTCTGCACGCATAAAAAAGCCTTCGTTAATGCGTTTGGGTGTCCAGCCTAATTGTATAAATCGCGCCAGCGGGGTTTCGTAACCATTGAACCGGTAACCCGTATTCATGTTGTGGTTGCGGTTGCCGCCACGCAGGCTAAAACCGCATTGCTCGGCAATGGCTTCCAGCAGGGTTGATTTACCTGAACCGTTCTCGCCTACGAAGAAAGTAACGTTGGTAGTAAGGTTCAGCTGCAAACCATCGCGCAGGCTGGGGATGTTTTGCAGGTAACCATATTGCAATGGCGGCAGAGATATACGGGAGAGGTAGGGCATGGTGCTATAATCCAAACATACGCATTGCACTTTATTTTAACGTTAAACTTAAAAGGTTTTA
The DNA here is from genome assembly GCF_002013915.1 of Mucilaginibacter pedocola. GTDB lineage: Bacteria > Bacteroidota > Bacteroidia > Sphingobacteriales > Sphingobacteriaceae > Mucilaginibacter > Mucilaginibacter pedocola. Next base: position 118,934 of record NZ_MBTF01000012.1, on the reverse strand, counting down.
ACAGGCTTGCTTTACATTTGTGCTTTACCATTTGCTTTGAAAAAACTTTCTCAAACCCTGGCTATAGCGATAGTTTCGTTTGCATACCAAACAAGCATCGCACAAATAAAACCCTACACGGTTGCCAATGCACATTCGCATAACGATTATAAGAACAACATACCATTCCTTCGCGCTTACGAAAAGGGATTCGGCTCTATAGAGGCGGATGTGTACGCGGTTAACGGACGCTTGATGGTGGCGCATAGCAAGGATGAGATCAACGAGAAGCGCTCGCTGAAAGCCCTGTACCTGGAACCCCTTGCCGAAAAATTGCAGCGCGACCCGCAGCGTAAACTTCGCCTGCTTATCGAGATAAAAGAGAACCACAAAGCCGTGTTGCCGCTGGTTATAGAAGAGCTTAAGCCATTCGCGCAGTATATTTCGTCGCCGGCCAAACCGAACAGGTTATCCATAGTAATGACGGGCGCCGTACCGCCCGCCGCCGAAATGCCCGATTACCCGGACTGGATAACCTTCGATGTTGACCACCTAAACGGCTTTACCCCGCAGCAATGGCAGAAGATAGGCTTGGTGAGTTTTCCGCTTGGCAGGTACGTGCGCTGGAATGGCAAGGGTGTTTTAAACAAGGAAGAGAAGAAACGCGTTAAGGGAGCCATTGATAGCGTACATGCTGCCGGTAAAATGATAAGGTTTTGGGAAAGCCCCGATACCAAAAGCAGTTGGCTGGCGCTGATGCGTTTAGGGGTGGATGTAATTGGCACGGATGATATTGAAGGCCTCGGTGATTTCCTGAACGCCAAAGCCAAAAGCGAATACCTTGCGCCGACCGCATATCCCGTTTACAAGCCAACTTTCAAAGCCGACGGCAGCATCAAAAAGGTAAAAAATATCATCCTTTGCATTGGCGACGGCATGGGCTTGGCTCAACTGTATGCTACCTATACCGCCAACCGCGGGCAACTAAATATCTTCCAGATGAAGAACACGGGCTTTTCGGTAACCAACGCAGCCGATGCTTACATTACAGATTCGGCTGCCGGCGCTACAGCATTCGCCACCGGGCAAAAAACTAACGACAGGGCAGTAGGGGTTGATGCTGCCGATAAAACATTATCCTCATTAGCAGTATATGCGCATGCCGCCGGTAAGAAAACGGCAGACATTGCCATCTGCGAACTCACCGATGCAACACCCGCCGCCTTTTATGCCCACCGAAGCGAACGCAGCGATAATGCAGGCATAGCAGCAGACATACTTAAATCGGATATCGACATCTTCTTTGGCTCTGCTTACGGTCATTTCACTACTAAAGTTGATGGCGTACCCGTGTTGGATAAAATGAAGCAGCGGGGCTATACGGTTATCCGCAATTTTGATGAGTTTTTAAAAACGCCCGCAAAGAAAGTATTAGCTCTGATGGATGACAGCGTAACCCGGCCAAAAATAGAAGGCAGAGGCGATGTGCTTACACAGGCATTTAAGAAAGTAACTACCGCATTTAAAAACCACCCTAAGGGCTTCTTCATGATGGCCGAAGGCTCGCAAATAGATTATGGCGGCCATGCCAATAACCTTGCGCAGGTAATAACCGAAAATGCCGATTTCGACCGCATGGTAGGCGAAGCCCTCCGCTTTGCAGATGCCGATGGCGAAACCCTGGTAATAGTAACCGCCGACCACGAAACCGGCGGCCTGACCCTGCTGGATGGTGATATCAAAAACGGATACGTACTGGGCAACTTCAGCACCAACGACCATACCGGCACGCCCGTACCTGTATTTGCCTACGGTCCGCACTCCGGCGATTTTAGGGGTGTTTTTAGTAATACAAAGATATTCAAGAAGATATTGAGGTTGATGAAGTAGAGGGGCTAAGCGATTCTTTCGCAGGTTATGGTGGGCAATACAACTACCAGTTCTCGCTTACGGTCTTCTCCGCGCCAATGAACAACAAAATTTACCTTGGCGCTTTTGGCTCTATAACCTAAGGCTGCTTTCGTTTTTAGCATTTCAGAAAACTCTGTAGAAAACATTAAGACAGGGCGCCCTGTGCCGGTTAAGCATTCGTCGCCATCAACGATTAAGGCATCGCCGGCCATTAAGCCATTTATATAGGATTGCGTATTGGCAAAATGATCTAACCAAACGTCTTTGTGGCCCGCATTTATCAATAGTTCGGCAGGTAATTCATTTTGTTGTATGTTAATAAATCGCTCCATGCCGTCGGTGTGCGTGTTATCGAACTGTGTACCATTAGTATGGATATGCAGATTCTGTTTGGCGCGTGTAATGGCCACGTATACCTGGCGCTTTATATCATCGGTAGTGTCGCGCAGCCCTTCCAGCATTAAAAAAACGTTGTCGTATTCTTTACCCTTTGCCTTGTGTATGGTAGAAACAAATATAGTCTCGCCCCTTTGCGCGTAAAAGTCTTCCGGTCCCGATTCGCGAATGAACATCTCCAGGTCCGACGTGTATTTTTGTTTATTATTAGTTGCCTCAAAGTTTTTTAGGAGTTCGAGGCAAAGAGCCAGGTTGCCGCTGTTTTTGAACTTATCGGCCAGCATTTTCTTTGCATTGGCCCATGCTTCATCATCTATCGTTACCGGGCTGCTCTTATTTACTGCCTCGTTTAAAAAGTAACGCATTTCGGCAAGATCATATAAACTAAAGCCTTCTTTACTTTGGATCAGCCTGGCGGTTATTCCATGTTTAAGCAGTAGTCCTGTTATTTGCGCAGCTTCCTCATTAGTTTTGGTAAGCACGCAGGTTGTGCCTGCCAACGAGGAATTACGTATTTCGTTCACTACCGGGGTAACCAAATTGCCGTAACGGTGCTGCGTGATCAATATCTTCCCGTTGGTAGGGCTTACAGGTACTATAGGGGTGTTTTTTAAACGACGGCTTATGCCTGCCGCATATTTATTGGCAAGATCTACAAGGTTACTACGGCTTCGGTAGTTCTCTACAAGTTCGAATATTTTAGCATCTTCCAAATGAGCAAGCTGCTGGAGGTATCTTGAATCGGCTTTACGGAACTCAAAAATATTTTGGTCGTCATCACCAACGGCAATTACCCGCATATCTTCATTTTCAGCTATTAGGATACGCACCAGTTCATACTCATCGGCGTTCATATCCTGCGCCTCATCTATCACCAATACGGTTTTGGTTATCTTGTTTTTCTCAACCTCGCCGCTTGTTATTTTGGCAATGGTGTTCTTCAGGATATCCTCAGACCGCTCCAGGCTACCAACTTTACCCAACAGGTCGAAACAGTAGGAGTGGAACGTTTTGATCTCCATAAAATGAGCTGCATTACCTACCAGCTTCAAAAGCCGTTTTTTAAACTCGGTTACGGCTGCCCTCGAGAAGGCCAACATCAGCAATTGCTCGTGCTTTACATCCTCCATGTACCACAACGAGGCAAGTTTATGTACCAATAACCTTGTTTTACCGCTACCCGGCCCGGCGGCTACTACCATGTATTTAGAGGTGTCGTCGTTTACAATGGCCAACTGCGCAGGCGACAATTCGCCAAAAAGCTGCTTGAACTTTTCGGGAGTCATGTTGAGGTTTATCTCTTTTTGGCGGCTGCCCTTAAAGTATTTACCCAGGAAGGATGAGTAATTAAGTTGGAAATAGTCCTCAACAAATTGTAGGGCGTCGCGGTAATTCTCGATCATCTTTTTGGCATACTCGCCTACAATGTGTATCTGTTGCCTGCGATTTTGATAGAACTGTTCAAGCTTTTGATAGTCTTCAGCACGATACCTGCGCTTGTTATCAAGTTCCAGCCGTTCAACGGTTAGCTTATTGTAAACCACCAAAAAGCCTCCCTCGATCTTAATGGCTTCTATCCTCGATAAATAAAACAAAGTATCCTCAACATCGGCGATAGTGATGCTTTGTTGAAACATGTTGATGCGTTGCTCGTACGCGTACTTTAATTCGTGCACCGAAAATTCTACCAATATCTCCGGCTTGTCGTTATCAGCAGATGTCGACTGTTCTACTTTTTTATATAAATACTCTACAATAAACCTGGCCAGTTCGTGCCGGGCTGTTATTTTCTCGTTTAACAGATCAGGGGTTAACTGGCTATGGATATAGATCTGGTTTTTTGAAACCTCTGATACCTTTCGCTTTACCCAATTTTTAATTGCCCAAAAGTTGATGGTGGTTTTTATTTTATTGGGCGTAACATCCGCACATCCGCTGTTTTCTATGTGCTCGTTAAGTTCTTTTAATTGCAGGTTGGTTGGTGTTTCGCTAACAGTTCGTGCCAAACATTTTTCGATCTTGTTGAACGTTTCTACTATGGCGAGCGATCGGTTTTTGTTCTCGCCTCGTTTTATAAAGGCGGTAAGGTCTTGGTTGTCGGCAAGTATGTTCTCTTCGCGCAGCAAGTTGATGATGTTGATAACATCTTCTTTTACAATGCCCAAATGGTCACTAATGTAGTCTACTCTCGATTCACCCGCTTCATCGGTCAGCTGTTTACGGCCTTTGCTCGAAAATAGTTTTTTAATGATCCTGATAGCTTTTTCCTTCTGCTTATCTACAAACCGGTCAGACCTCATTATCTTCTCAACGGCCTCATTGGCACTTTTTGCCAATATGCTATTGGCAAATATCCTGGGCGAATTTTGGCCGCGTTTTAAATAGCCCGCGTCTTCCAATGCGGCAATAGCAGTAGTTACGCGGGTCTCTATTTCGGCAACGTTATCATCCCAGCCGGCTATGCGGGCAATTTCCAGCGCGGAGTTGGATACCGTGGATCTAAACCTGGTCAACTCTTTTATTGCCTTCCAAACTTGCTGTATTTCTTTAATAGATAGCTTGGTTTGGTTCAGCATAATAAAATGTTTGTCCAGATCATCGTTATGGAACAATACATAACAATCTGCATTGATATTTTCGTCGCGCCCGGCGCGCCCCGCTTCCTGTACATAATTCTCCAAAGAATCAGAAATGTCGTAATGGATCACCACGCCCACATCTTTCTTATCAACGCCCATCCCAAAGGCTGATGTGGCAACCATTACATCAACCTCGCCTGCCAGGAAAGCGTTCTGATTAGTGGTTTTGGCTTGCGGATCCATTTTGCCATGGAAAGCCTTCGCATTTATACCATCCTCCTTCAATCTTTTGGCAAGCATTTCTGCCCGTTTGGTGCGCGATACATAAACTATGGTGGGGCATTCTTTGTCGGTGATAATATTCCTTACCGTTTGATATTTGGCTTCCTCATCACCTTTAGGCAATACCCTATACTGTAGGTTTTTGCGCGCTGCGCCCGTAGTGAACCGTTCAAGCTGAAGCCCAAGCTTCTGTTCAAAGTAGTCACAAATATCTTCGATCACTTTTTGCTTGGCGGTGGCCGTAAAGCAAGAGACCGGGATAGGCTCGGGTTGGCTTTTTGCCATTTGCAATTGTTTAATAAAATCGCCTATGTAGAGATAATCTACCCTGAATGCCTGCCCCCAGGCCGAGAAACAATGCGCTTCATCTATTACAAAACGTGCAATGGTGCGCCCCTTTAATAGCTTCTCTATGGATCTTGACCGTAGAGACTCGGGCGAGATGTATAGCATGTTAGCCGAGCCATCTTCCACACGTTCGAATGATTTTGCTCTTTCAATGGGATCTAAAAGCCCGTTTATAGTAACCGCAGTGGTAATTTGGTTTTTCTCCAGGTTATCTACCTGGTCTTTCATTAACGATTGTAGAGGGGATATAACAACGGTTAAGGCGTTGGTATTTTCTCCCGCCATCAACGCAGGTACCTGGAAGGTAATGGATTTACCGCCACCTGTAGGGAATACAGCCAAGAAAGATTTGTTATTTACTGCTGCTTCAGCCGCTTTTTGCTGCAGCGGCTCGCCATCGTAAAGGCGGAATGAATTGTAGTTGAAGAATTTTTTCAACCCGAAATGTACGTTCCAGCCCATGTTGCAGTATTCGCAGCCTGTAATACATGGCTTGCTGCGTAAAAGATGTAGCACATTTTCAACGTACGGATAGTTACTTAAAACCCAGCCCGGTATAACATTACCGCGTGGGTTGGCATAAATAAGCGACAGGGCATAGGCGAACTCCACCGGATGGTTGGCTACTAACGAGTGGAGGTTGGCATTGAAGCAAATTTCATCTGCAAAAACTTCCCTGATTAAAGCCGGGAGGTTCGTAAAAAAAGCTTCGTAGTTGAGGTAATTAAAAAACCCGTTAAAGTGTTCGTCGTATTGTAGTAACAGGGAAAAGATCTGTTTCATCCTGTCGTCAAGCCTGTTAAAAGCCGCTACCTCATCATAAAATAACTCTTTAGCTTTAATGGAATCATTCAACGGATTGTTAACGTCGTCGTAATTCAGCTTCTCGTCCTTTATTAGCGCATGGTAGGGTTTTGATGGAAAGAGCAGAGGGGATAGGTACAGGGTATCGATATAGTTGCCCGGTGCGATACCGGCTTGGGCGAGCAAGCTGCCAATGTACTTTATATCGTGATCGATGATATTGTGCCCGCAAATAAATTCTGACCCGCGTATGAATTCTGAAAACGCAGTCGGTGAACGATCATGGAATGGCGCGCCATCTTCCTTTATACCTCCCATATCGAGCACCGCTTTGGTGTTCGGGTTGGTTTCAATATCTATAAAGGTGATGGTTTTCAAATCAGATCAATAGCTTAGGTCAACGGTATATAACTGCTGCCATAGCAGTATGTTAGCACGCAAAATACAATTTTTATTTAAAAACAAGTATTCGGCCCTTCTTTGGAGGAAGGAGAACTTAACTATAAACGCACACAGCCCCGATAGTCATCTACCGGGGCTGTGCCCTTTTAATAATTTTAGAAAAAGTTATTTCAACCCCGCTTTCAGTTTTGCGGCACCAGCGGCGATATCTTTTGGTAATATACGTTCGTTTGTAGCGGAGTCTTCGTCATCGTAGCGCAGGTATTTCCAAGTGCCGGCGGTGTTGGCATCTTTTATGGCTAACAGGTAGTTAATGCCTTTCATACGCACTTTGTTGGCACTAATCTTTTCTACTTTGTTACTGCCGCTTTTTGCTTTAACCATCATATCAAGCAGGGCTGAGTTGGTAGATTCCAGTATCATACTCTGATTATATTTACCCAGGCAAATGGTTCCTGTGGCGGTTTTGGTAACCGGGCTAAGCGTTAGGCCAATGGGTACCTCCTCGTAAACGGTTTTAATACCCATGCTGGTTAGTACACCTTTGGCCATGGCACTCATTTGGGCTTTGGGCATAATTTTAAAGATAGGAGGATAGGTCATGTCAAGCACCTTGTCTATCTCCAGTTTGCGGGTGTAGCCAATAATAGTTTGAAAATCTTTCTGGATGATTTGTGCGTCCTGCGCCATGGCAGTAGTAAGCGATAATGGCAGCAGCAGGCATAAAATGAGTTTCTTCATAAATATTGTTTAGATGTTTAAGGAGACAACGGGTAAAAGGCGGGTTTAGTTTGCGGACTTGCAGCAAAGCCGATATCTCTTTTAAAATTTGGTTACTTAACTTGTAATTAAAACGATTGGTTACAGCGATAGCTGTAACATTTCTTTATATTTAAGCCGTATGCAAATCCATCGGCACATATTAGCTTGTTGCATTTTTATATTGGTTTCTGCAATGGCATCGGCCAAAACTGCAGATCCGTATGCCGAGTTGAGTATAAGCGACCGTTTTCCGTGCAAGGGCCAGCCGGTAACATTTACAATTATCACCCATAATATTACCCCCGAAACTTATAAATGGAAATTGAATGATGTAGTGCAGGAGGCTACCGGTAGAACCTTTACTTTACGCAATAACAGTACTCATTATATTAACCAGGATGATTACATAGTTTGCATAGTTACTGATGCAATAATCAAAAGGGAAATAGCAGCGGTACTTACAGGGGTAAAGGCCTATGGCAACCAGGTAGCAAGTGCTCAAATTTCGTCAGCAGTACCAAACCTAACTTTTTGTAAAGGGCAGGCGCCACAATTTAGTTATAACATCATAAAGGAAGACGACCCCAATTTACGCTGGGAATTTACCTGGCAGGTAAACGGGGCAGATGTAGCTACCGGCACCGGTCCGGGCGCTGTAATTGACTTTCCGGCAAATTACGAATTACACGACGGCGATAAGGTACAGGCAAAAGTTAACTTTAGCGGCAAGTGCATTGTAGAAAATTTAAATTACTCTAACGAACTCACAGTTCACGTTATCGATCCTGCTTCCGCTTCCGTTAGCATTTCGCCGGCAAACGTTAATGGCTGCACGGGCGAAACGCTCACCTTTAAAGCCACTTTGAGAAATATAGGCGGAGTTACTTACAGGTGGATGGTAAACGGCCAAACGGTAGGCTCCAATAGCGATACCTTTGAAAGCGCCGGGCTTATTGATGGCGATAAAGTACAGTGTACGGTTACAAACAGCCAATGCGAAGCCATAGAAGCGCAATCTGAAGAAGTTACAGTAAAACTAATTACAGGTATCACAAACAGTGTAAATATCAGCTCATCGGCAAAAGATAATATTATTGAAAAGGGGCAGCCCATAACGTTTACGGCACAGGCGGCTATTGTTGCCGGTGTAACTTACCAATGGCAGGTTAACGGGATTGATGTTGGTGCAAACAACCCCGTATATACTACAAGTGATTTGAACCTGCTCGACCGCATTACCTGCCTGGTTACCACGCCCGGGAGTTGCCCCGAGGGCGTGCCGATAAAATCGAACGAGATAATAGTTTACAAGTTTGGTGCGATAGCTCCGCCAAATACGTTTACGCCAAATGGCGATGGCGTTAACGATACCTGGAGCATACCTGCGCTGGCCGGGTACCCAAAATGCCGTGTGGAGATATTTAACCGCTATGGCACACTGGTTTATAATTCTGTTGGGTACGCTAAGGCTTGGGAGGGCAAGTTTAACGGCGCGCCATTACCTGTGGGGAGTTACTATTACATTATTTACCCGGATGTTAAACAGCAAAAAATATCGGGGTCGGTGACTATTTTGAGGTAAGGGCTTAGTGCTACCGTACAGCAGGGGTTTTGTATCAATGCAAGTAACGATAAGTTTGGAACCATCGGAAAGAAACAACTATGCAGAATAATGCGAGGCCTATGTACGTCCAGATATGCTTTTTCAAAAAAGATGAATCGTTGTCTACGTATGTTGATGATACGGGCATGTAAATGAATTTCAGCCTGTGCGCATCCCAAATAAGCAAATAAATATTAGCAAACAGCATTAACGATGTGGTGAGCAATATATTAGGAGCATTGAACGATATAGTTATCACAAAAATATTGGCGATAAGTGGAAAGTAGGCCACAGCACCCAACGTGCTGAATTTTTGCGACATCATTAAAAAGCCCGCTATTAATTGCCCCCAACCAATAAAATGCCAGTAGATACCTGCTTGGTACATGGCTTCAAAAAAATGACCCAAAGTGTTCAACGGCGTGTTCTCATCGGGCTTTGGCATAAACCTAATGCCGGCGATTTTAAAAATACTTGCATACACAAAAGCAGCCCCAAGCAAATACCGCAGCCCTATGGTGAGGAGTTGAAGTAAGATATTCTGTTTTAGCCTTGATATCAATTTCTCCATTCGATATATCTTACAGTTAGATACTTGATAGGGCTAATATGTTACTCGTTAGTTTTGTTATTTTGCTGGGCTTTACAACTATCCATAAATATAATATGGCTAACTCTATTCAAAAACTAAGTTTGTACACAGAGAAATACAAAGAGATTATTGATCTGTTAGCATTGCCTATCGACGCAAACAAGCTGCCAATCGTAGGGGAGTGTAAAATCTTTAAATCTTCGGCGGAAAGATACGGGCATGTCATCATAAAGCTTGATTTGGAAACTGATGAAAATCTCGTAAAAGGGGCGTCTGCAGGCCATTATACTTACGAGTGGATGCCTGAAAAAACTTTTGCAGGCCGGGATAATGTTATTGTGCCATTGGACAAAGCTTTTGAGGCTGATATATTGAACGAGCTGTCGTTTTTTACAACCTTATTAGGAATGTTCGATAAAAGCACTCAGTATTTAAGATTTAGTGTAATTGGCGGAAGTTACAGAATCACAGAAAGGCCTTATTTCGCTGCAGCAACGGCGCAAGCTTTAATTCAGATAATGAGAAAGCTAAATGATAGCTAAATTGGCATCTGCTGTAAACAAAAAAGCCCCATCTTTCGATGGAGCTTTTTGCGTACCCAGAGCCGGAGTCGAACCGGCACGGTTTCCCACAGGTGTTTGAGACCAGCGCGTCTACCAATTCCGCCATCTGGGCATTTTGCCGGCAGCTATCTGCCGTAGCGGGCTGCAAATGTAGATAAACTCTCTTTAATTCGCAACAAATATTTTTGCCTGTAGTAAATATTTGCAACTTCATTTAGCCTGCTTTCTTTGGCTGTATCGTCTAAATCTTCATAACCATTTGTTAAAGTGGCAAGTTCGCTGTTTATATCACCCTCAATGGCAAGTACTTCTGTAGTAACTGACGCTAATTGCCCTTCATCTTCAATTTCCATAAGGCGTTCATTTATATCCATCATTTCCATTAAAAAATCTGCAGGTAATTGTGGTTTTGCACCCTCATTTACCAATCCGTGCTGTTTTAAAATGTATTCTGATAGCTTATTTGGGTCGGATAATGTTTGGTAGGCTTTATTATTAAGGGTAGAAAGTTCCAGTATTTCCTGTTGCTTTTCGTCGGCTTCGTTGGCAAAAAAATCGGGATGGTATTTTTTGCTGAGGGCATAAAACTGCTTTTTCAGCGCAGCAGCATCCGGGTGGAAGGTTTCGGGTATGTTATAAAATTCAAAGTAGTTCATGTCTCAAAATTAACGTTTTTAGTTAAGCGTGTGGTATTTGCAAGCCCATGCGTGTATTTTATGGCCTTTGGCAAAACATTTTTGGGCATCTTCGGTTAACACAGGCATCGTTAACTTTTGCATTTTAAGCATCATAATTTAGTATATATTTGTGCACTTGAACACGCTGCCGACAATATGTTTGATCTTCGCCAACATCAAATCGCCAACATTTTTGTGTATGCCTTTTGTGCTCATCAATGCATCTTTAAACCTAAACACGGCGTTATTTAGATCATCCTTATGAATAGATTAAAAATCTACCTGTTATTATTTTTTACAACAATTTGCCTGGCTTTAACGATGCCCGCAAGCGCGCAAAGCATCCCACAAAACCTGTCAAATGTAAACGTAAACGACCTTACCGACGCGCAAATAAAGCAGATTTTGCAGCAGGCGCAGGCTAATGGTTTAACGGATGCGCAATTGCAGCAAGCCTTGCAAGGCCGAGGGCTTTCGGCAGAGCAGAGTCAATTATTGCAAAGCAGGTTAGATGCAGTGCGTAAGGCTACAAACAATACTAATACAGCCACCACCCAGGCCGATGCCCAAGCCATAGCAGTGCCCCGCGGGCTTAACTATAAACCCGACACGGCCGATATCCCCGCTGTGGGCTCTTCGCGTATTTTTGGTGCAAACCTCTTTCGCAATAGTAATATAACTTTTGAGCCTAACCTTAAACTGGCCACGCCGGTAAATTATATTTTGGGCCCCGATGACCAATTGAACATCAATGTGTACGGTGCATCGCTGGTTAACTGGAAGCTCGACGTATCTCCCGAAGGGAATATTAATATCCCCGGCGTAGGCGTGCTAAATGTATCGGGTAAAACCATTGAACAGGCAACCGCTTCTATCAAAACCAAGCTGGCTGCAAACAACTACGCCATTGGCCGCGGCACCAGCGTGCAGGTAAGCCTTGGCAATATCCGTAGTATAAAGGTGATTTTGGTAGGCGAAGTTACTAAACCCGGCACTTATACTTTGCCGTCGCTCGCAACGGCGTTTAACGCTTTGTACGCCGCGGGCGGCCCTAATAGTAACGGCTCATTTCGTCAGATCGAGATCATCCGTAACAACCGCATCATCCGCAGGTTGGACGTTTACGACTTTTTAGTAAAAGGCGACCAAAAAGATAATATAGCCCTGCAAGACCAGGACATTATACGCGTACCCACCTACCGCACCCGTGTTGAACTGGCCGGCGAAGTAAAAACCCCCGCCTTATTTGAAGTATTGGCCGGCGAAACTTTACAGGATGTATTACGGTTTGCCGGGGGCTTTACCGACCAGGCTTACACCGCTCGTATTAAGGTATCGCAAATTAGCGATCAGCAGCGCCGTATCACTGATGTGCTTGAGGCTGATTATAAAAATTATATTCCACTACGCGGCGACAAGTTTACTGTTGATAAGATATTAGAGCGTTTTGAAAACCGCGTTACTATAAAGGGTGCAGTTTTCCGCCCGGGCGAATACGAGTTGCAAAAAGGGCTTACTTTATCGCAACTGATAAAAAATGCTGCAGGCTTAAAAGAAGATGCATTTACCGGCCGCGGTAGTATTACAAGGTTGAAACCCGATAACACTACCGAGCTTATCTCGTTTGACGTATTGGCGGTTATTAATAAAAGTGCGCCTGATATTACGTTGCAGCGAGAAGATATTGTAAGTATTTCATCGATATTTGACTTGCGCGACGAGTACATCGTTTCTATAAAAGGTGAGGTGCGTTCTGCCGGAAGTTTTGCATACGCCGAAAATATGAGCGTGGAGGACTTAATAATTAAGGCCGGTGGTTTTAACGAAGGAGCAAGCCCTAAACGTATAGAAGTAGCGCGCCGCGTATCAAACGGGGACCCTAACTCTACCGCTACCAGCCTGGCACAGGTTTTTACAGTTGATATCGATGCCGGGCTTAAAAATGCAGGCGGTGCATTTAAACTGCAGCCTTATGATATTGTATCGGTATACAGCCTTCCCGGTTACGAAAAACAAAGTACCATCAAAATAGAAGGCGAGGTGCTTTACCCTGGTTACTACACCATTAAACAAAAAAACGAAAGGATATCTGACGTGATTGCGCGTGCCGGCGGGTTAACCGCTTATGCCGATGCCGACGGAGGTACGCTTAAACGCGATAACTTTGCCATTTTGGGTATAAATAAAAACGGTATAGATACCAGCATGGTAGAAAAAGAGCGCCTGGCCAGGCTCAGCCGCCTAAAACAGGCCAATAAAGATTCTACAATAACAGATACCACGCCGGAGTTAAGGAATAATTTTGTAGGTATAGACCTGAAAAAGATAATGGAGAAACCCGGGACTTCTATTGACCTGAGGTTGGAAGATAACGATATAATACGTGTGCCTAAACAGCAACAATTGGTGCGGGTGAACGGCGAAGTTTTATACCCGAGCGCTGTGGTATACAGCAAAGGCAAATCGTTTAACGATTATGTGATGAATGCCGGCGGATACTCTGCACGTGCATCAAAAAAAGGGGCTTATGTGGTGTACCCCAACGGTACGGTACGTGGCACCGGCAAATTCCTGTTTTTTAATGTGCATCCTTCGGTTAAGCCCGGCAGCGAGATATACGTAACCAAAAAACCTGAAAGGCGCGGCTTATCCGCACCCGAGGTTATTGGTATTACAACCGGGCTGGCATCATTAGGCGCTATAATTTTGGGCATTATAAACTTGAGCAAATAATGCAGGAGAAAGTACAAAATAATAAAGCCGAAAACCAAGACGAGGTATCTTTAAAGGAATTAATAGGCTCGCTGAAAACGGATGTTGCTTACCTTCGTTCTAAATGGATGCTTATAATGGCGGTAGGTGTGGTGTGCTGTTTAATAGGACTGGGGTACTCGTTTTACAAAAAGCCCATCTATGTGGCCACATCAACTTTCGTGTTAGAAGAAGGTAATAAAATGGGTGGTTTAAGCCAGTATGCGGGCTTGGCTTCGCTTGCCGGCATCGACTTGGGGAAAGATGGAGGCGGCATATTCCAGGGCGATAATATACTGGAGCTGTACCGTTCGCGCGTGATGCTCGAGAAAACCTTATTGGCCAAAGTAAACATAGGCGGCAAGCAACAGCTGCTTATAGATAGGTACGTTAATTTTAACGAGCTCCGCGAGAAATGGAGAAAGAAGAATGATATCGATTCGATAACATTTGATGGCCCCCCGGCAAATTTTAACCGTACTCAGGATAGCCTTATTACTGATATTGTAGAAACCTTTAACAAAAAGGTGCTTAGTGTAAATAAACCGGATAAAAAGCTGAGTATTATAAAGGTTGAAGTTGCCACCACCGATGAGGCTTTTGCAAAAGAGTTTAATATAAAGCTGGTTGAAACCGTAAACGATTTTTACACCCAAACAAAAACAAAAAAGAGCGGGCAAAATGTTATGCTGCTGCAAAAGCAGGCAGATAGCGTAAAAGCGGTGCTAAACCAGTCGTTAAGCGGAGTTGCTTCTGCTATTGATGCTGCGCCCAATGCCAACCCTGGCATGACGTCTTTACGCGTGCCAAGCCAAAGGCGGCAGGTTGATGTGCAGGCGAGTACCGCCATTTACAGCGAAATTGTAAAAAACCTTGAAGTATCAAAAATATCGTTGAGGCAAGACACCCCATTGATACAACTGATTGATGAGCCGGTTTTACCTCTTGCGGTTAACAAATTGGGTAAAATAAAAGGCCTTGCAATTGGCTTTATTGCCGGAATATTTATAACTGCTGCGGGCTTGGTATTTAGGCGTATTGCAAAACGAATAATGGCTTAAACTTTAATTGATGCTTTTTCTTACCCTGAAAGTTGTTGAAATAAGGCGCGAAACGGATGATACCGTAACGGTAGCCTTTAAGCAACCTGCATTAAAAAAAGTAAAATACCTGGCCGGGCAATACCTCACCTTAACTTTCAGGATAAACGGGCGCAGGTACATCAGGCCGTATTCGTTTTCTTCGGCGCCGGGTGTTGATGCCAACCTCGAAGTAACTGTGAAACGAGTACCGGGCGGGGTGGTATCAAACCATATTATTGATAAGGTAAAGGTTGATGACCTGATAGAGGTAATGCCGCCCATGGGCGATTTTATATTGAACGAGGCCGCTATTACTCCTGATACTCACATTGTGCTTTGGGGCGCAGGGAGTGGTGTTACACCGCTGATGAGTATAGCAAAATATGCCTTGCACAAGAGCATGGGAGGGCACGTTACGCTGGTTTATGGTAACCGCAATGCCGAGTCGGTTATTTTTCAGGATAAAATAGATGCGTTATCGGCAGGCTTCAATAATTTTTCGGCCTGGCATTTTCATACGGCTTTAGCGGTTGCGTCCAATAACCCGCGCCTGGTGCAGGGGAGGATAGACCCCAGCAATGTTTTAGCCGTTATGCATGCCGAAGGTAAACTGGAGAATACGCTCCATTACATTTGTGGCCCCTCTGGTTTAAAGGAATCTGTAAAAGCAGCGCTTGCCGCTTTAGGAATTGAGGGTAAAAACGTATATTCAGAGGATTTTGAAGTGGTGCGCAACCCCACCGATTTTGAGGGCATTATAACCCGCTCAATTGGTATAACCAACAACGGCGAACGCACTGTGGTTGAGGCGGTAAAAGGTAAGAGTATACTGGAAGCCGCGCTTGATGCCGGCATAGATATGCCATACTCCTGCCAAACCGGAAATTGCCTGGTTTGCAAAGGCAGCCTGTTAAAAGGCGATGTGAAAGTGATTGGTGTGGACAAATTACCTGCGGAATTGCAACCCAACCAACGCTTATTATGTTGCAGTTTCCCGCTTACCGATGATGTAGAGATACAAGTTGATCAATAAAAACGATATATGAAGGTTGTATTATTAGCCGGTGGATTAGGTACCCGCCTATCAGAAGAAACCGTACTAAAGCCAAAGCCAATGGTAGAAATTGGCAGCATGCCGGTGCTTTGGCATATCATGAAAATATACTCGTCCTTCGGCTTTAACGATTTTGTGGTTTGCCTGGGCTACAAGGGCTATGTGATAAAAGAGTACTTTGCTAATTACTTCCTCCATAAGTCTGATGTTACCATCGATCTTAGTGACAACTCTATAAAGGTTCACGATTCGCAGGCTGAACCCTGGAAAATTACTTTGGTTGATACCGGTAACGATAGCATGACCGGCGGCCGCATAAAGCGCATACAACCCTTTATTAATAACGAGCCCTTTATGCTTACCTACGGCGATGGCGTGGGCAATATCAATATAAAAGAACTGGTTGATTTTCATAAAGCCGGCGGCAAGCATTGCACCGTTACATCTGTACAGCCATCGGGGCGTTTTGGTGTGTTGAATATTAACGAAAAGAACGAAGTACTCAGCTTTTTTGAGAAACCCAAAGGCGATGGCTCCTGGATAAACGGCGGCTACTTTGTATGCGAGCCACAGGTTTTTGACTACATAAAAGATGGCGACAGCACCATTTGGGAAAAGGCCCCGATGGAAAGCATTGCTGCCGATGGCCAAATGGATGCTTACCGCCACCATGGCTTTTGGCGACCGATGGATACACTGAAAGACAAGCACGACTTAAACGAAATGTGGGATGCGGGCAACGCGCCCTGGAAGATATGGTAAACATGCTGCAAAAGCTTACAGAAGTTTATAAAGGCAAAAAGGTTTTTTTAACCGGGCACACCGGCTTTAAAGGCTCGTGGCTGCTTAAGATTTTTAGCCTGCTTGGTGCCGAAGTAAAAGGGTATGCTTTGGCTCCGCAAAACGAGCTGAACCTGTACAGTGTTATTAGCGGCGATGCATCATGCCAGTCGGTAATTGCCGATCTGCGTAACCGTGAGGCATTGAACGAAGCTGTAGCTAGTTTTCAGCCCGATTTTATTTTTCATTTGGCGGCGCAGCCATTGGTAAGGTTATCTTATGAGATACCTTCTGAAACTTTTGAGGTTAACGCAATTGGTACAGCTAACGTGCTGGATGCTATGGCTAAGTTAAATAAGCCATGTAACGCCGTTTTAATTACTACCGACAAGGTTTACCACAACAACGAGTGGGCATACCCTTACCGCGAAACCGACCGCCTTGGCGGTTACGACCCTTACAGCGCCAGCAAGGCCTGTACCGAGTTGGTTATCGATTCGTATCGAAATTCGTTCTTTAATACCAAGGCCTACGATAAACATCAAAAGGCAATAGCCGTAGGCCGCGCAGGCAATGTAATAGGAGGGGGCGATTGGTCTAAAGACAGGCTGATACCCGATATTGCAAGGGCGCTATCGGCAGGCAAAGATATAGAAGTGCGCAACCCGGCATCCGTACGCCCCTGGCAGCACGTGCTGGAGCCTTTATTGGGTTATTTGCTTTTGGGGGCTAAACTTGCCGAATCGCCGCAGGCTTATTCACAAGCTTACAACTTCGGCCCCGATGTTAATGATGCTTTCCCGGTAAAGCGCATGGTAGAACTGGCTATTGAGTGCTGGGGCAGCGGTAGTTACTACACAAATGTAGACCCCAATCAACCTCACGAGGCCGGCTTGCTGAAACTGGACATCAGCAAAGCCATCGATGAATTAAAATGGAAACCTTTATTTAACGCTACCAAGGCTGTACAATACACTATAGACTGGTACAAGGTTTTTTATACGGATAAGGATGAGGCTGCGGCTTATACCGAAGAACAGATACTGGCATTTTTAAACAGCACGGATGACGGGCAATAAAATAGTACTGGAAGACCTGGAGGCCATACGCACATCGGCTGTTGATTGGCAACGCTTTGCCGGTAAAACAGTGCTTATAACAGGTGCTAATGGTTTTTTGCCTGCCTACATGGTGGAAAGCCTGTTGTATGTTGCCGAAGTGGAAGCACTGGATATTAGGGTTATCGGGTTGGTGCGTAATCTCGCGAAAGCAAAAAAACGCTTTGCCAATTATGCAGATAATATCAACCTTAGTTTTATAGAGCAGGATGTAAGCGCACCCGTAGAATTGCCCGGCAATATAGATTTTATAGTACATGCCGCCAGCCAGGCTAGCCCTAAATATTACAGCACCGACCCGGTGGGTACATTAAGCGCTAACGTGTTCGGCACGCTTAACCTGATGAATTTAGCGCGCGAAAAAAACATCGAATCGTTCTTGTACTTTAGCTCGGGCGAGGTGTATGGGCAGGTTGATGATGAGCATAACCCTGTAAAGGAAGATTATTACGGCTACCTGGACCCAATGCAGGTGCGCGCATGCTATGGCGAAAGTAAGCGCATGGGCGAGAATATCTGCGTAAGCTATTATAAGCAATATGGCATTAGTACCAAAGTAGTGCGCCCGTTTCATACCTATGGCCCGGGCATGCTGCTTGACGACGGGCGTGTATATGCCGATTTTGTTGCCGATATTTTGGCCGGGCGAAATATAGAAATGAAGAGCGATGGCTCGGCAAGGCGTGCCTTTTGTTATTTAAAGGATGCCACCATCGGCTTTTTTACCGTATTGTTGAATGGCCAACCAGGCGAAGCATACAACGTAGGCAACCCACAGGCAGAGCATAGTATTTTAGAACTTGCCGAAACTGTAGTAAAACTTGGCAGCGCGGGCCTTAAGGTTATTAAGGTTGCACCGGTCGATACGAATGGCTACCTGAAAAGCCCCTTGCTGCGCAATACCCCGAATGTAGATAAATTACTAACTTTAGGCTGGCAACCGCAAACCGATATAGCCACCGGCTTTAAACGGACAATTGACAGTTACCTTGCTTAATACCACTAATACTATCCATGAAAATAAGTGACTACATAGCCAACTTTTTAGAAGAAAAAGGAATAAAACACGTTTTTGGTATCATTGGTGCCGGCAACGCGCATATATTCGACTCAATATTTAGTAAAGGCTATACCGAAATAGTTTGTGTGCACCACGAGCAAGCGGCCTGTATGGCTATGCAAACATACTACCGCCTTGCCGGCAAAGTTACCGCCGCCGTGTTAACTACCGGCGCAGGTTCTACTAATGCAACCACAGGCGTAGTAGGGGCCTGGGCCGATTCTATCCCCGGTATTGTTATCTCGGGTAACGAAAACTCTAAGTTTATCGATTTACACAAAGATGTGCGTATGTGGGGCGTACAGGGGTACGATAGCTCGCTGATGGTAGAGAAAGTAACCAAGTATGCCGGCCGTGTACTGCAGCCTAAAGACATTAGCGTAGAGCTTAACAAGGCCTGGGATATAGCTATTGAAGGCCGCCCCGGTCCGGTATGGCTGGATGTGCCCATGAATATCCAGTCATCAGTAATTGATGAAAAAGATATTTTGCCCTATGAAAAACCCGCCGCTGCAACCCCTGCGCCAAGCTTGCCTGAGCAGGTTGGCAGCATAGTTGCCGACTTAAAGGCCGCTAAACGCCCGGTGCTTTGGCTGGGCCATGGTATTAGGCTGGCAGATGCTGTTGATCAGATACAACCCTTGCTGGAGCAATTAGGCAGCCCCGCGCTGGTTACCTGGGCGGGCATTGATATGGTAGATTCGGAGCACCCGCTGGTTTATGGCCGCGCCGGTACTTATGGCCAACGTTGCGCTAACTTTGTGGTACAAAATTGCGATTACCTGCTTTGCGTGGGCACCCGCATGGCCATACCGCAAATTGGCTACGAAATAACCGAACTGGCCCGCCATGCACAAATTGCCGTGGTTGATATTGATGATCACGAACTGGCAAAATATGCATCGCGCTATAAAACTACCGTAGTGGCCGATGCTAAAGATTTTATAACTGAGCTATTAGCACAAACAAAAGACATTGGTGCTGATTATAGCGAGTGGGTAGCCACCTGCAATAAATATCGCGAAGATTTTCCATGGGTGAACCCATTTGACCACCCGGATAAAGATGGCTTCATCAATTCGTACCCTTTTATGGAGAAATTGAATGCGCATTTAAAGGACGATCAAATCATAGTAACCGATATGGGTACCGCCCTGCTGAGCGGACACCAGGTGCTTAGGTTAAAAAAAGGCCAGCGCCTGATGACCTCTACCGGCTTGGGCGAAATGGGCTACGGTTTGCCTGCCGCTATTGGTGCGTCGTTCGCTACCAACCATGGCGAGGTAATGTGCCTCAACTGCGATGGCGGTATGATGATGAACCTGCAGGAGTTACAGGTAATGGCGCACCATAACCTGCCTATCAAGTTGTTCATATTTAATAACGATGGGTATTTAATGATCAAAAATACCCAAAAGGCATTGTTTAACGGCCGTGCAGCAGGTACCGACCAAAAATCGGGCGTAAGCTGCCCCGATTTTTCGGCGCTGGCCGATGCCTTTAAGTTCAAAAGCTTCCGTATACGCACCTGGGAAGATTTTGATGAGGTATTACCGCAAGTACAAGCCCACAACGGCCCGGTTATTTGCGAGGTGTTTACGCATCCGCATCAAACCTTTGTGCCGAAGTTGTCTCTCGCGATTCAAAAAGACGGTACGCTGATATCGCCGCCATTGGAGGACCTTTCGCCTTTTATACCGCGCGAGCAATTGAAAGATATTATGCTGGGTGGGCTGCACCCTAAATCGGCAGCTATAGAGGCTTAACACAAAAACAGGATGAGTAAACTAAGGGTAGCCATATTGGGCAGTGGTAACATTGGTACCGATCTACTGATTAAAATACAACGTTCGGAGTACCTCGAGTGTGTGTTATTCATTGGGCGTAACTTATCGTCGCCGGGTATGGCGAAGGCCATTAGCCTGGGCGTAAAGGTATCCGACCAAAGCATTAACGCCATTGTGAAGGATCCCGATTGCTGCGATCTGGTTTTTGATGCTACATCGGCCCGCGACGCCCAGCACCATTGGGCCATCCTGAAAAAGCTGGGTAAAATTGTGGTGGATATGACACCCGCAAAAGTTGGTGGCTTATGCATCCCCGCTGTAAACCTTAACGATTCCATAGCGCAGCAAAACGTGAATATGGTTACCTGCGGCGGCCAGGCATCTATCCCTATCGCTTACCTCATTGGGCAAACGCACCCGGATATCGAATACATTGAAGTAGTTTCCAGCATTGCATCGCGCAGCGCAGGCCCTGCTACACGCCTCAATTTAGATGAGTATATAGAAACTACCGAAGAAGGGGTAAAGATGTTCTCTGGAGCTAAACGCGCCAAAGCTATTTTGAATTTAAACCCGGCTAACCCCTGCATTGATATGCAAACCACTATTTTTGCCAAGGTGGCCGAGCCGAATATAGAAGCACTTGCGCTGGCCGTAGAAGCCATGGTGAAGAATATCAACTCCTATGTGCCTGGTTATCAATTATTGGTATCGCCCATTTACGAGAACGGGCGCATTGTAGTAATGGTGAAAGCACAGGGCCTGGGCGATTATCTGCCCAAATATGCAGGCAACCTTGATATTATTAATTGCGCGGCCATTGCCGTTGCCGAGGAGTATGCCAAAAAAGCGGCTAACCCGGGCGCTGTTACCTTTTTAGCAAATTAATGAAGCAACATATACTCATCAGCGACCCAACCCTGCGCGACGGTAACCACGCCGTGGCTCACCAGCTATCTGCAAAACAGGTGGCTGTGTATTGCCAGGCTGCTGATAAAGCAGGTGTACCTATTGTAGAGGTAGGGCACGGTAACGGACTGGGGGCATCATCGCTGCAGGTAGGCGAGAGTTTGGAGTCAGACGAAGTATTACTTACAACAGCCCGCAAGCATTTAGGCAACAGTAAACTGGGTATACATGTTATACCCGGCTTTGCCACTATACAGCGCGATCTGCGTATGGCCATTGATTGGGGGGTAGATGTGATACGCGTAGCATCGCATTGCACAGAAGCGGATATCACCCAAAGGCACATTGGCTACTCGCGCGAAAAAGGTAAAGAAACCTATGGCGTACTGATGATGACGCACATGGCCTCGCCGGAATTGCTGGTTGAGGAAGCGCAAAAAATGGAACTTTACGGCGCAGAAGGCATTATTATAATGGATTCGGCAGGGGCGTATTTGCCTGCTGATGTTACTGAGCGCATTGCTGCATTGGTTGATGGATTGGCCATACCAGTGGGCTTCCATGGACACAATAACTTGGGGATGGGTATTGCCAACAGTATTGCTGCAATTGAGGCTGGCGCAACCATGTTAGATGGTACGGCACGTGGCTTTGGTGCCGGTGCGGGCAATGCACAACTGGAAGTACTAATAGCCGTGTTAGACAAAATGGGCTACAGCCACGGCGTAGACCTTTATAAGATATTGGATGCGGCAGATATAGCCGAAAAGGAAATTATGCCGCTGGTGCCGGTCATCAAGTCTGAAAGCGTAGTGAGCGGTTTGGCGGGGGTGTTTTCGGGTTTCTCTAAACACGTAAACCGTATCTCTAAAGAATATAATGTTGATCAGCGCGATGTTTACTTCGAATTGGGGCGCCGTAAGGTAGTAGCCGGGCAGGAGGACCTGATTATAGAGGTTGTATTAGATATTGTTAAACGCCGGAGTTAAAAATGAAAAAGGAAGCAATAGACAATATAAAGGCCGATTGCAGGCAGAGTTTGGCCGGCTACACCGCCTCGCTGGAGTGCCTGCACGGGCAAAGTATTTTGGTTACCGGCGGCACTGGCTTTATTGGTAAGTGGCTCACCGAAGTTATTTCGGTACTAAACGATGAAGAAGGCTTCGGCATAAAGCTTTACCTGCTGGCTCGCGATATGGAAGACTACCGCGCCGAAGTGCCGCACCTTGCTGCCTTAAAATATGTTACGCTGATTGAGCAGGATATACGCAACGTGAGCGTATTACCCGATGATATACGTTGGATAATACATGCCGCCGGTTCGCCCGATAACCGTACGCACGTTACCAATCCGCTCAAAACCATCGAGACCTTTTACAAGGGCACACAGGCGCTGTTGGATGCCTGCTTGCGTTTGCCGGGATTGAACAAATTTGTGCACCTTAGTTCTAACACTATTTACGGGCATCCTGTAAAGATCGTTGAAACCGGTATAAAAGAAACAGAGATAGGTATATCAGACAGTAATAGCGTCACCGCCGCCTACAGCGAAGCCAAGCGTATGGCTGAAACCGTTTGCGCCGTGTACCGTAACCAGCAAAAGTTACCGGTGGTTATAGCCCGCCCGTTCTCTTTTATTGGCCCGTACCAGGGGCTGGAGAAACCATGGGCAATTAATAACTTCATCAGGGATAGTATCCTTAATGGCCCGATACGTATTTTGGGTAACGAGAATACGGTGCGCAGCTACCTTTACGGGAGCGATGTGGCCTGCTGGCTGCTGATGGCGCTGGCTAAAGGCAAAACAGCAGCCACCTATAACATAGGCGGCGATGAGCCTATTAGCCTGAAAGACCTGACAGGTAAAATAACCGCGAATTTCCACAACAAGATAGATGTGCTGGTGAAGTACTCCAAAGCATACCCCGCGCAATCGTCAATCTCTATACCCGATACGTCGGCTATAAAAGAAACCCTTGGCGTAAAGCAGCAAATAGGCTTTGAGGCGGCGTTGAAGAAGACCATTGAGTGGTACAGGAGTTAGAGGACGGAGATAAGAGGTTGGAGTTTAGGAGAAATTTTAAAAATAGAGTTTAGCATTTCGGATTTAGATAAAAATATGACGCACCCCTACAAAAATATTGATGCAGGCGTACAAAGCCAGTTGGCCGCAATTATCAAAAAGAACACTACCCGCGAGATAATTCCCGGCAAAAACTACATTGCGGTAACCGGCAAGGTAATGGATGAGGAAGATATTTTATACGGGGTAGATGCTGCTTTGGATGGCTGGTTGACAGCCGGGCGTTTTGCTAACTCATTCGAATACGATTTTGCCAAATACTTTGGTGCGCACAAAGCTTTATTGGTAAACTCGGGCTCATCGGCAAACCTGGTGGCTTTTTATGCCTTAACCTCACCCAAACTTGGCGACCGTGCCGTAAAACCCGGCGACGAAGTGATTACAGTTGCCGCAGGTTTCCCTACCACGGTAAACCCCATGATACAGTTTGGCGCTATCCCCGTATTTGTAGATGTGGATATCGCAACGCATAACGTACTCTCTGCAGATATTGAAGCCGCCGTATCACCTAAAACAAAGGCCATTATGATAGCCCACTCGTTGGGTAACCCTTTTGACCTGGATGAGGTGATGCGCGTAGCAAAAAAGTATAACCTGTGGGTGGTAGAAGACGATTGCGATTCGCTTGGCGCAACCTACCGCGGGCAAAAAACCGGTACATTCGGAGATATTTCAACCTTCTCTTTCTACCCGGCTCACCATATCACCATGGGAGAGGGGGGCGCAGTTTTAATAAACAACCCTGAGCTGGCCAAAGTTGCCGAAAGTTTCCGCGACTGGGGTCGCGATTGCTATTGCGAACCGGGTAAAGATAACACCTGCGGCTGCCGTTTTTCGCAACAGTTGGGCACTCTGCCCTTCGGGTACGATCATAAATACACTTATTCGCACATTGGCTTCAACCTTAAGGTTACCGATATGCAGGCCGCCTTTGGCGTATCGCAACTAAAAAAAGTGGATCATTTTGTGCAGCGCCGCCGCGAAAACTACGCAGCTTTGTACGAGCGCATGAAGGAGCTGGAAGAAATATTCATTTTGCCGGAGCCAACGCCTCACAGCGAACCATCGTGGTTCGGTTTCCTGCTCACCCTGCGCGAAGGCGATGCTGCCGACAGGCACATGTTGGTGCAGCACCTCGAAGAAAAAATGATAGGTACGCGTTTGTTATTCGGCGGTAACCTGTTGCGTCAGCCTGCTTATGCCAACATCAACCACCGTACGGTAGGCAATTTGGCCAATACCGACACCATCATGAACCAATCTTTCTGGCTGGGTGTATGGCCGGGCTTGAATGAAAGCCATTACGATTATATCCTCGACGTAATTAAAGATTATATAGCATAACAACATAGCCGGGCCTGCCACCGTAAATATCTCATTTTACAGTAGCAGGCCTTTCTGTATCACTGCGCCTTCAAAATAATTTGTATCTTCGCGGCCCCCAACCCGTCTACACGGGTATTTTAAACATTGGTATAATTACCGGGCCCGGCTGCCGTTATATGGCAATTGACTTACCCTGTGCAAAAATAATATTCACTATTTAATCGAAATTTCTAAACAATTTGCTTGTTTTTACATTATCAGTCTGCAAATAAATTATCGAACCATCACAAATGAAAAAAGCGTTAATAACAGGTATTACAGGGCAGGACGGCGCGTACTTAGCCGATTTTTTACTCAAAAAGGGCTATGAGATACACGGCATAAAAAGAAGGAGCTCGTCGTTCAATACCGATAGGATTGATAATTTATATAAAGACCCGCACGAAAGCGATGTCCGCTTTAAATTGCATTACGGCGACCTTACAGATTCTACCAACCTTATCCGCATCATACAACAGGTACAGCCGGATGAAATATACAACCTCGGCGCAATGTCGCATGTTAAAGTAAGTTTCGATACGCCCGAGTATACGGCCAATGCCGATGGTATAGGTACCCTGAGGTTATTGGAAGCCCTTAGGATATTAGGCTTGGAAAAAAAGACTAAGATATACCAGGCATCAACATCGGAGCTTTATGGGCTGGTACAAGCAGTACCGCAATCTGAGTCTACACCGTTTTACCCGCGTTCGCCTTACGCCGTGGCTAAGTTGTATGCTTACTGGATAACCGTAAACTACCGCGAGGCTTACGGCATGTTTGCCTGCAACGGTATTTTATTTAACCACGAAAGCCCGCTGCGCGGCGAAACATTTGTTACCCGCAAAATAACACGCGCCGTAGCCAAAATAGCGCTCGGCTTACAAGAAAAGTTATTCCTTGGGAATTTGAATGCACAACGCGATTGGGGCCACGCCAAAGATTACGTAGAAGCAATGTACCTGATACTGCAACAGGAAGTTGCCGAGGACTATGTAATAGCAACAGGCGTTACCACAGCAGTACGCGAGTTTGTGAGGCTTGCTTTTAACGAAGTAGGCATTACAGTTGATTTTAAAGGTGAAGGTGCTGATGAAAAAGGCTATGTTGTTGCCTGCTCTAACCCCGCTTACCAGGTTGCAATTGGTACCGAGGTGGTTAGCGTTGATCCGCGTTACTTCAGGCCTACAGAGGTAGAGCTTTTAGTGGGCGACCCTACAAAATCATTCGAGAAGCTTGGCTGGAAACCTAAGTATGATTTGCGCGGGCTTATTGAAGATATGATGCAGAGCGACATAAATTTATTTAAGAAAGATGCGCTTTTAAAAGAGCACGGCTACGTAGTAAAAAATCAGTTCGAATAAGGTATTTGTCCACTATTTGGAGCCGGTTGTTAACTAACAAAATAAATAAATTGAGCCTATATTTGTTCCCATTATAAAGCCGACAGCTTTATAATGGGGGCAATTTTTTATATGACCGATACTACTAAAAAGGCGGGTAAGTTCCTGGTAATTATTAACGTAATAAGCTCGGGCGGGCAGGTTTTGCTTATAGGGCTTGTTTACTTTTTTCTTTACCGCATACTGTTAAAATCCCTGGGGGTTGAATTGTTGGGCGTTTGGTCGGTAGTATTATCAACCTCATCGTTGGCAAACCTTGCCAATTTTGGCGTGGCCGATTCTGTTATCCGTTTTGTTGCCCTATACTCTAAAGAAGGCGATAAAGCCAAAATGCGCGAACTCATTTTTACCGCTTCACTATTTTTGTTAGGCTTGTTTTTGCTGATAGGGTGTATTATATACCCTTTTGCCGGGCTTATACTAAACCACATGATACCGGCAAAGTATATTGCCGATGCCATGCTTATACTGCCATACTCGTTACTGTGTTTGGTTATTAATGCGGTTAATGGCGTGTTTTCGTCGGTGTTGGATGGCTTGCAAAAAAATTATATCCGCAGCTTGCTGTTTAGTTCATCATCGTTGTTACTGCTTGGCGCAACCTATTTTTTAGTACCGCATTATGGCTTGCAAGGTGTGGCATTTGCCCAGGTAGCGCAATCGTTATTTACCCTAATAACGTGTATGTGTTTTGTAATTGCCCAAACGGCCTACAACCCTTTACGTTGGGGCTGGAACAAAGCTATTTTTAAGCAAATATTCAGCTACGGAATGAAATTTCAATTTATTTCGCTGGCCAATATGCTTAATGATCCTGTTACCAAAATACTTTTAGGGAAATTTGGGGGGATGGCATTTGTTGGCTATTACGAAATGGCCAACAGGCTTATAATGCAGGCAAGAGGGGTTATTATAAACAGCACACAATCGTTAGTGCCGGTTATGGTTAACCTTGATAACGATGTTGAAGGGGTACAAAAATTCTATAAAAGGATCTTTTCTAACGTGCTGTTCTTTTCTATGGCGAGTACCGCGGCTATTATATTAGGCGGGCGCATTGTTTCTGCTTTATGGATAAACAGTTATCAGCCTGTGTTTTACTATACGCTGGTAGTTTTGGCTCTAAGCCTGCTCATTAATTTATTTACAACGCCGGCATACTTTTATTATATGGCCAAAGCAAATTTGGGCGTATTAATAACCAATCACCTTATTTTGGGTTTTACTAATGCCGCCGCTGCCGCTGTGCTCGGGTTTTATTTTGGCGGTGCCGGGGTAATTGCAGGTTGGGTAATTGCTATCGTGCTCTCAACAATTTATATGCTGCAGCACTTCAATAAAATTTATGGCTTAACCTACGGCAGGTTAATTTTCCGGCGCGATGTAATGTATGCCATCGTTTTGTTTGTGTTAATGGCTTTTGGCGTAGGCAACTTTGTAAAGAGCAATGTTATAATAACCGATATTGCTTTACTTGTTTTAGCATTTGCAACGGTAGCCATCTATTTTGTGAAATTTAAAGTAAAAGATATTTTACGATCGGGCGATGTATAGCCTCAAGTCAAAACTATGGAATTTAAAGTTTACTGCTACATTTGCAACTAATTCCTAACCCGCTTAACACAAGTAATGGCCATTAATAAAACAGGAAAGAAGCTTAGCACAGGTGCCGGTATAAAACCGGGCTTGCTAAAACTAATGCATAACAAACCAATTGCATGAAAAAATTAGCATCGTTATACTATTACCTCTTTTCGTATTGGTGTTATAAACTTATGCTGGGGGCACTTGGCCATAAAGCCCGCATTTACAGGGGCTTAAAATTAGATGGTGGTAAAAACATATTTATAGGTAACAATGTATATATAGGCAGGTTATCGTGGCTTGCTGCAAGCCCTTTAACAAACAAGCAAAACTGCAAATTGGTAATAAACGAAGGGGCTTACATTGGTAATTTTGCCCACATTTACAGCACATCAAGCATCACCATAGGCAAAAAAGCGCTATTGGCAGATAAGGTATATATTACCGATAACCTGCACGGTTATGACGATATAACCTTGCCTTATATAGAGCAGCCCATTAAGCAATTAAAGCCGGTTTTAATTGGTGAGGGCTGTTGGATAGGCGAAAATGTTTGCATTATTGGCGCCAACGTAGGCAAGCAAAGTATTATTGGCGCAAATGCAGTAGTTACCAAAGATATCCCCGATTACTGCGTTGCGGTAGGCTCTCCGGCCAGGATCATCAAACGTTATTGCGAGCAGGAAAAAATCTGGAAAAAAACTACTCCCGAAGGAGTATTCATCAACTGAAATGAAAGTACTTATAACCGGAGGTGCAGGCTTTATTGGCAGCAACCTCGCTCTACATCTGTTAAAACACAACCATCAGGTTACCGTATTAGACAACTTGTTACCCCAAATACACGGTAACTCTCCCGCAGATACATCGCCGCTTTACCAATCTATCACCGGTAAAGTAAACTTTATTGAAGGCACGGTTACATCTAAGGCCGATTGGGAAAAGGCAATTGCCGATAACGAAGTTATTGTACACTTCGCTGCGGAAACGGGTACCGGCCAATCGATGTATGAAATTGAACGTTATACCAACGTAAATATACAAGGTACCGCCATAATGCTCGATTTGCTGGCCAACTCAAAGCACCAGGTAAAAAAGGTACTCATCGCATCTTCACGCTCTATTTACGGCGAGGGCAGGTACTATTCTGAAGAGTTAGGTTATGTATACCCCGGGCACCGCACCCAGCAATTAATGGACGCAGGCGATTTTGAAGTACACTACCCGGGCTGCAGCAAGCCATTGAAACTGGTTGCGACCGACGAAGAATCGAAAATACACCCTTCATCGGTATACGGTATAACCAAGCAAAACCAGGAGCAGATGATCATGACGGTTTGCCCAACAATAGGAATAGCGGCGGTGGCCTTGCGTTTTCAAAACGTTTACGGCCCGGGGCAATCGTTATCAAACCCGTATACCGGTATCCTGTCGATATTTTCTACCCTCATCAAAAACGGAACACCGATAAACATTTTTGAAGATGGTTTAGAAAGCCGCGATTTTGTTTTTATTGACGACGTGGTAGAAGCTACTTATCTGGGCATTACTAAAGATGAAGCCAATAGCCAAACATTTAACGTAGGTACCGGCGTTGCAACTGATGTACTAACGGTTGCTAACACGTTGATAAGCAAATACGGAAAAAGTGTACCGCTTACCGTTACCGGCAACTACCGCCTGGGCGATATAAGGCACAATTATGCCGATATTACAAAAATAGGTAAAGCACTTGGCTTTAAGCCGACTGTAGATTTTGAAACAGGTATAGGCAAGTTTACGGCCTGGGTGAATACACAGCAAATAGGGGCGGGCCGCTATGAAGATTCGCTTGCCGAAATGAAAGAGAAAGGCTTGTTTAAAGGATGAGCCAATTAGGTTTAGTTACTGTACTATTTAAGGCTGATGACGTACTGGAAGGTTTTTTTGAAAGCCTTTCGATACAGAACTTTAAAGATTACCATTTGTATTTGGTGGATAATTCGCCAAATGAGGGTACGGATAAGCTTATACAAACGCTTTCGGCGAAATTTGGCGTAACTAACTACACGCATGTTAAAAATGCAGGTAATGAGGGAGTTGCGCGCGGAAACAATATTGGTATAGAACTATCTGTGAAAGATGGTACCACGCATACCGTTTTGCTGAATAACGATATTGAGTTTTCCCAGCCCGATTTACTATCAGATATGCTTCGGTACGCCATTGAGCATAACGAGCCCATGATAGTGCCGAAGATATATTTTCATGATAACAGGAAAGTGTGGATGGCTGGTGGTGAGTTTTTGCTTTACAAAGGGCTAACCACCCACGTAGGGGAGGGCGATAATGATGGCACTAAATATAGCCGCGAAGCCTATTTTGATTATGCGCCAACATGCTTTATGTTGATAGACAACAAAGTGTTTGAGAAAGCCGGCCTAATGGACGAAAAATACTTTGTTTATTATGATGATACCGACTTTATTTTCCGTACCAACAAACTGGGCTATAAAATAAAACTTCTCCCCAACCTGCATATCTACCACAAGGTAAGCAGTATAACCGGCGGCAAAACCACGCTGTTTTCTATTTACTACGGCACGCGCAACAGAATTTATTTCATCAGGAAAAACCTAAGCGGATTGCAGTACTTTTGTTCGATGGGTTTTACTTTGTTTGCGCGTTTGCTACGTTACCTGCAATTTGATAAAGAGCAGAAAGCAAAGTTGGTAACCGGTTTAAAAGACGGGTTTAAGTTGAACCCGGCGGGAACAAGCCCACTCAAACCATAGCTACACAATGTTATGCAAGGGATACTGATCTTTCTGTGCAGCTCGATCTTTTTGATTGGGCCCTATCTGGTTTGGCCCAGCAGGTACAATATCCTAATGCACTTAAACGTATCATTTATTTTCCTCGCCTACTTTATACCGGCAATTGTTTTAAATGAACAGGAAGATTACCAGGCAGATATTGTAAGCCTTTATGTTATCCTGCTAACCGTAGGTGCCGCTTGCTACGTTGCGGGGTTATTTCTTGGCTTCAAAATAAAAGCGGTAAAAACCAATTTTTCTTTTGAAATTTTGCCACTCGAAAACTATGAAGCTCGTGTAGCCCGTGTAACAAAAATTTTTATTACCGTTGGTATATGCGGTATGGTTACGGGTTATATGATGATGGGCTTTGTACCTATGTTTGCTGCCGATCCGCTGGCGGCAAAGTTTTTCAGGAACCAATACCAGGTGCCATTTTACACTTCCATTATCTACCTTACGTCCTTTTTTATACTAAGTTCCATTATACCAATAGCTTTTATGGTATGGTATAAAAATAAGGCCAAGGTATATTTTCTATTCGCTACCATTACCGCAATTGTTTTGCTGGCCATGTCTTTAGCACGCGGTTCGGCGTTTACAGGCATCTTGTATGCTATTTTGATCATCATGTCTTTCCGCAGCCGTACGTCTTTCGCGGTCGCGCTAATTTTCCTGGTGTTTATTTACAGCTTTAGTTCGGTTTTCTATTTTATTATTGGCGTTAGGGACATAACCGACTTGACCGCCGGAGCTAAAACTGACCATATGTTTTGGCGTGTTTTGTCGTCGGGTACGGTTGATGTAACCGACCAATTGAGTTTTTTGCAAAACTTTGAAAGCTCCCCCATTTGGACTTATGGCCGAACCATTTACGGCGGGCTTATACCAAGCCACTATGAGTGGAACCCTGCGGTATACACTTTAAAGGTGATGAACCCTAATGAAGACGTTACCACCCTTATAAGCGGCGGGTTACGGCTACCTGCGCCTATTTGGGGATATGTATCGTTTCAATGGCCGGGGGTGGTGATCTTTTGCTTCCTGAGCGGCTTTATTAAAGGGGTGATCTTTAAGTACCTTAAAACTTGGATATTTAAATACAGGTCTATATTAACCTCCACCGTGTTGATATTAATATGCCTTAACGTGTTCGAGCAATTTGCTAACTTTTATACGCTGTCGATATACTCGGTTCCGCCGGTGTTTATTTTCATTTTTTATTTGTATCGAGTAAGATTAAGGCCCCGGGTTGATAAAGAAGAAGTTGCTGTGCACGGAAGTTGATAAGGTACGGCGTAGTTAGTAACTATTGTTAAACATCCATTAGTAATTTATAAATGCTCATATTAAATAGCAGATTTTTAACCCAAAACTTAACCGGTGTACAACGCTATGCCTATGAATTATTTAAGCAAATAAATAAACATAGCAGCGGCGTAGAGTACGTATTGCCAAATGAGGCTGTGCTCGATAAGTACGCATTGCCTTTCGGGTTGCCACTGCGTAAAACAGGTAAGTATAAAAGCCATATATGGGAACAGGTTGATCTGCCGGCCTATTTGAAAGGCTTGGGCTCCCCGCTGCTTTTAAACCTTTGCAATACGGCTCCGTTATTTTACAAAAACCAAATAGTAACGGTGCACGATATTGCTTATTTAAGAGGTAATTGGCATAGCCGTGCCTTTAAAACTTACTACAAGTTTGTAATACCCCGGGTTATTAAAAATAGCAGGCACGTTATTACCGTTAGCGAGTTTTCTAAACAGGAGCTGATAGATACCTATAAGGTGCCGAGCGATAAAATATCGGTAGTATATAACGCACCTTTTATTGATGTTGATGCCGGTGCAACTATCAACCTTAATTTAAAAACGCCATATATTTTGTCGGTAGGGTCTATAGATCCGCGCAAAAATTTAAAGCGCTTAATACAAGCCTTTGTTAACTTAAAACAGCCGGGTATAACGTTGTATTTAACCGGTACTTATAACTCAAACTTTAAAGCGGATAAAGAGCTGGATGCCCTGATTACCGCCCATTCCGAACAAATAGTGTTTTTAGGCTACCGCACCGATGCCGAATTGGTTTATTTATACCAAAACGCATTGTGCTTTGCTTACCCATCATTATACGAAGGTTTTGGACTACCGCCAATTGAGGCTATGGCAAACAATTGCCCTGTTATAACCAGTAACATATCAGCCTTGCCCGAAGTATGTGGCGATGCCGCTTTATATTGCGATCCGTTTGATGTTGCAGATATATCAAACAAATTAGCTGCAATGATAAACAGCCCGCAAATGCGCGAAGATCTTATACTGAAGGGGGCCGATAACGCAAAAAGATTTTCTTGGGAGCTCTCAGGAAAGTTGTTGATGGATGTTGTAAACAAATACTTATAACAGTCAAAAATTATTAATTATAAACAGATAGCGATTTATACACGGGCCTGCTTAAACCGTTTGCTTATCATGTTAAAAAAATAAAAATAAATGGGAAAAATAAGAACGCTGCTTGCTTTATCTGTTGTGATGTACCATTGTGGTTCTATTTTCGGCATAACCCTCATAGGCGGTGAACTTGCCGTACAAGCGTTTTTTATCATCTCGGGTTTTTACATGTCAATGGTGCTTAACGAGAAATACGTGGGGGCAAATAACTCTTACAAGCTTTTTTTAAGCAACAGGTTGCTAAGGCTTTATCCTATATACTGGGTGGTGCTTATTTTGACCGTGTTAGGAGGTTTGCTATTGGCGGTAAAAGCACATACAATACATATCGAAAAGTTTGAAGGGTATTTTGCCCTGCAGGGTTACGTGCCTTCAATTGCGTTTATGATAATCAATCAAATTATCATTTTCGGGCAAGATCTGGTGTATTCCTTTGCCATCGACCTATCAAACGGGCATTTGTTTTTTACCACCCTTGCCGAAAACGGAAAACCGCCACTAACCACCTTATTAATGGTACCCCCCGCTTGGACACTGGGCGTAGAGTTAACATTTTACCTGATAGCACCGTTTATATTGCGCCGTAAGCCGGCCATAATAATTTCGCTCATCGTATTGTCGTTTTTTTTGCGTGTATTTTTGCTTTACAAATTTGGTTCGGCGGTAGAAATTTGGATGTACAAGTTCTTCCCAACTTCGTTAATGTTCTTTTTGCTGGGGTATGTATCTTATCGAATGTACCTGCGGTTTAAAAATGTAAAACTGAACGATAAATTGGGCTACATAGTGCTGTTTTTATTACTGGCTGAAACGTTTGCTTACCCGCTTCTGCCCAATTTTAAATCGAACTATTTCCCGTTTTCATTTCCGGTTACCCTGTACCTTACGTCGGTTACTTTGGCCGTGCCGTTTTTGTTTATTTATTTCAAATCGAGCAAGCTTGATAACACAATAGGCGAATTATCTTACCCTATTTACATATGCCATAAATTGGTGTTCTATATTTTAAAAAGCGTACACTTTTTAGCTGGCCCGCTTTTTGGCTTATACGTTGTTATATGCACAATTGTGTTTGCAATACTGTTAACCCGGCTGGTTGCTGTGCCGATTGAAAGGTACCGGCAATCGAGGTTGGTGAAGCAAAAAGCACAACGCTTAGCGTAATTGCCCGGATGAGCATAAATTTAAAGCGGATATATATTAATGAACTAACGGACTTTTAAATACGGCACTAAATAAGAATGAGGATATTAGTTATAGATGAACTTTGCCCGCCGCAACTGGGCGGGATACAGGTTAGGTTTAAGGGGCTTGCTACGCAATGGGCCGCAATGGGGCACGAGGTACATATAACCGCTATTGACCACCTGGGCACATCGCCTGAGGAAGAGGTGATAGACGGTATAAATTATCACCGTATACTAAAAGATACCGAATATTATAAAAACGGGCCTTTCGGCAGGAAGATAAGTACTATATTTAGCTACACCTTTAAGCTGAAGCCTTTTTTTAAACAGCAGTGGGATGTTATCATCTTTTGCCAATTCCCGGTGCTGCCGCAAATTTTTTATAAATTGTTTTATAGGAAACGCGCAAAAACAGCCATCGATTTTGTGGAATACCGCGGCTCTAAACTTTGGAAGGTTATCAATAACATCATCCTAAACGCAGCCGACGAGGCCATATGCATCAGCAACCACGTCAAGCAATGCGTGCTGGAGCATAGGAAAGACCATTTGCATATCATACCCAGCTTTGTTGATACAACGGATGCAGTTTCGGTGAGTAAAAGCAATTACATATTTATGGGCCGTATGGTGGAGCATAAGCACCCCGAGCATGCTGTGCAGGGCGTTTTAGCTTACAATAAAACTTATGGTAAAAATATGCCGCTGCAACTGATGGGCGGCGGCGGTATGCTGAATGATTTGAAAACAGAATACGCAGGTGATGGTTGTATTACTTTTTTGGGTAGCGTTGATGATGACGTAAAACAGCAAGTATTGGCAAACGGCCGTATATTGATATTGCCATCTGAGCGGGAAGGCATGCCTATTGTTGTGATAGAGGCAATGGCCTACGGCGTGCCCACCATCACAACAGATTACCCCGGCAATGGCACGCAGTTTTTTGTTGCCGAGGAGCAATTTGGCAAAGTGGCGCAGCCTGATGTAGACGATATAGCTAAAAAAATAAAGGAAATTGAAGATAATTATGAGGCATACGTAGCGCGCTGTAACGAAATAAAAAGCAACTACGACACCAAAGTTATCGCACAAAAATATTTAGATATCTTCCGCTAAGCCGCGGGAGTACAATAAATTAACCGGTTATAAATTCAAACAGCTCATGAAGATTTTAATTATTGGTTCGATGGGGTTTATCGGCTCGCATGCATACAAATACTTTTCGGCCAAGCACCAGGTTTGGGGTGCCGATGTAGTACCCAACCCCGGCGCCGATAATTATTACCAGCTCGAAAAAACCGATACCGATTACACCCCGGTTTTTAACAAGCACACCTTTGATATTTGCATAAACGCAAGCGGTAACGGCAGTGTGCCTATTTCTATTAATAAACCTGTGTTCGATTTCGAGCTTAACGTAACCAATACCATTAAGCTTTTAGATGCTATACGTATACACAGCCCGGCCTGCAAATTCATCAACATGTCGTCGGCAGCGGTATATGGTAACCCGCCAAGCTTGCCCGTTACCGAAGACCTGCCTTTGAAACCCATGTCGCCCTATGGCTGGCATAAATTATACGCCGAGCAAATTTGTAAGGAGTATTATTACATGTACAACCTGCAAACTATTAACCTGCGCCTGTTTTCGGTGTACGGTGAGGGCTTAAAAAAGCAGCTGTTTTGGGATACCTATCAAAAATGCCAATCGGCCAAAGAGATTGAGCTATTTGGCTCGGGTAACGAAACCCGCGATTTTATATACATAGGCGACCTGATGAAGGCGCTTGAATGCGTGGTACACCGTGGCTTATTTAACGGCGAAGCCATCAACGTATCATCGGGTATCGAAACCACCATAAAAGAGGCTGCTACTATTTTTTGCGCAAGTGTTGATGAGAAGATAAAGCTGAAGTTTAATAATA
The DNA here is from genome assembly GCF_002013915.1 of Mucilaginibacter pedocola. GTDB lineage: Bacteria > Bacteroidota > Bacteroidia > Sphingobacteriales > Sphingobacteriaceae > Mucilaginibacter > Mucilaginibacter pedocola. Next base: position 82,700 of record NZ_MBTF01000012.1, on the reverse strand, counting down.
TCGTAAAACCCGGCGACCCATTTCACTGGCGGGCAGATATAAGCACTCTTTGCGGATGGGGGTTTGCCCCGCACACCACCATACAAGATGGGTTGAAGAACACAGCCCAATGGCTTAAACAGTATCACGGTGCATAAGCCTGCTATGTAGGGCCTCCAAAATTCTGCTATATTTGAGGCGTATTACGGCAGCTGCCGTTATAAATTAGCTTAAATGGGTTTCGAAATAAAAAGTGGTATAAAAGTACTGGTGGTTGGCGATGTAATGGTAGATCATTACATATATGGCAACTGTAACCGCATATCGCCGGAGGCCCCGGTACCCGTTGTGGAAATAACCCGGGAAGCCTATACACTTGGCGGTGCCGGCAATGTGCTGAAAAACCTTATTGCCTACCAATGCCATGCAAATATTGCCACTGTTGTAGGCCACGATGATAATGCAGCTATAGTACTAAATGAGCTTGCTGAAAATGGGCTAACCAATGCCGGTGTTGTAAAAGATGCCAATAGGTGCACCATCATGAAAACGAGGGTGCTGGTTACCAATCATCAACTCATTAGGCTCGACAGGGAAATTTCTACACCGTTAAGTGCCGAAAAAGAGCAGGAGATATTGGCCTACTTTAAAAAAGAAGTACCCGGGTACGATTTAGTGCTGGTATCTGATTATAACAAAGGCATGCTTACGCCCGGTTTGTTAAGCGGTATTTTTGCCATTTGCCGCCAGTTGGGTATTACCACAATAGTTGACCCTAAAGGCACCGATTTTAGCAAGTACAAAGGGCTAAATATAATTAAGCCAAACCGCAAAGAAGCGGTTATTGCTTCGGGCATTAACATAACCAATACCGAAAGTTTAACGGCCGCCTGCCAAAAATTGCAGGAGATTACGGATTGCGATAGTGTGGTGATCACCATGTCAGAAGAAGGCATTGCAATGTACACTGCAGGGCAACTCACCATTATACCTACCAAAGCGTTGGGGGTTGTTGATGTAACAGGGGCAGGGGACACGGTATTGGCCTCGTTAGGAGTAGCAATTGCGTCGGGTTATTCATTATACGATGCCTGTAATTTTGCCAACCATGCTGCCGCCGTGGTAGTAAGTAAAGTAGGTAGCGCTACCGCAACGCTCGAAGAAGTAAACAGCCAGATTTTTTAATTCGGTCGGCTGTATAATTTAGCTTTAAAGCAAACATGAAAAATAATATAACCTCTGTTTTTGAAGACCATATAACTGTTGCACAAAAAACTCTGGAACAACTTGCGCCGGGCATTGCTGCAGCTTGCGAAGCTATTGTGGCTTGCAGCAAAAACGGTAAAAAGGTATTGATATTTGGCAATGGCGGCAGCGCGGCCGATGCTCAGCATATAGCCGCCGAGTTTACAGGCCGCTTTGTGAAAGAGCGCCGCTCGTTACCGGCCATAGCACTAACTACTGATACTTCCGCCTTAACCGCCATTAGTAATGATTATGGTTACGATCGTGTTTTTGAGCGACAGGTAGAGGGCCTTGCCGCAGCCGGTGATGTGCTGATAGGCATATCTACCAGTGGCAATAGCCCTAACGTTATAAAAGCCCTGCTTAAAGGTAAAGAGGCAGGTTGCACCACCATAGGCCTGTCAGGCCGCGACGGCGGCCAAATGAATAGCTGCTGCGATATTAATCTGGTGGTGCCCTCTGATGTTACCGCCAGGGTGCAGGAAATGCATATACTAATAGGCCACATTATTTGCGGCGCTATAGATGATGCTTTTTAATAATACTCCGGTTTTAATTTAACATTAAGCCCCTGCAAAATGCCCCACAGCGTTGCAGGGGCTTTTTAGTATTTTGGCATCATTATGGTAATATTATTATTAACAATTATTAATAAAGCCAATTTTTGCAATAATGTGTTATAAAAAATGTACTTTTGCAACACCTACCAGGAATAGATACCTATGACAACACGCTACTCTAAGCACCTACCGGGTTTTGTTTTTCTGAGTGATCTGCTGCTGTTAAATTTTGCTCTTTACAGCTCTCATTACATTAAGTTTAACACATTTACGCCAAGCGAAACGGCAATTACCTTTATTTTACTCGTAAATATTGCCTGGGTTGTGGTTTCTGCCCTGTCGCGCAGTTTTTATGTGTTCAGGCCTATGCAGCTTCGCGATAATATCAACAAGTTTCTCTTAACCCTTATTTACCATTTGCTTTGCGTTTTTGGCATTATATACTTCCTCAAAATCGCCAATATTTCGCGGGCAGAGGTGATGCTGAGTTATACACTGTTTTTTTTGTTTGTGGTTTTTCAGCGGTCGGTACTGTTCTTTTTTCTGGACTATATTCGTAAAAAAGGATACAATCATCGCCAGATAGTAATTATTGGCGACCAAAATATTGCCGAGCGGCTTGTAAAATCTTTTGAGCAGCACCCCGAGTATGGTTACGACCTTACAGATTTTATTTCTGAAGAGCAAATGGCTGCAATGGCCGATGATGAACTTGTACAGGCACTGATAGAAAGGGCACCAAACGAAGTATTTATTTGCTACAAGCAAATGAATTACGAATTGCTTAACCGGTTGGTAAAAATGGGTGATACCTACCTCATTAAAATAAAAGTAGTATCAGACCTTATACTTCACAATAACTATGCACAGTTGGTTAATTACCATAATGTGCCGGTATTGCAGTTAAACTCAAGCCCCGAAATTGGGCTGAAGATAAGGATACTGAAACGCGGCTTCGATGTTATTTTTTCATCACTTGTGATGGTAGCGGGTGCCCCTGTGTTTTTTATGCTTTTGATTGTTACCAAGCTCACCTCAAAAGGCCCCGCGTTTTTCCGCCAGGAACGTATAGGCCAAAACGAGAAGCCTTTTTATATTTACAAATTCCGCAGCATGCGTGTGAATGCCGAGTTGGCAGGCCCGCAGCTTTCTAAAGAGAACGACCCTCGTATAACAAAATGGGGTATGGTGATGCGCAAAACCCGTTTAGATGAGTTGCCGCAGTTTTGGAATGTGTTGAAAGGCGATATGTCGGTAGTTGGTCCACGCCCCGAACGCCAGTATTATATCGAACAAATATTAGAGAAAAGCCCGAGCTATAAAAAGTTACTGCGCGTTAAACCGGGGTTAACATCAATAGGGCAGGTGCACTACGGCTACGCCGAAAATGTTGACCAAATGTGCGACCGTGTACGTTACGATTTATTGTACCTGCAAAACATCAGCCTAAACTCCGATCTGAACATCATCATGAAAACAGTTAAAGTGATGGTACAGGGGAAAGGGAAATAAATAGTAGGATACACCGCCTAAAGTGTATTGCCGCAATAATATTAAAAGTTCTGCCCCGGGCAGGGCTTTTTTTATTTCATAGCACCGCTAAAAAATTGGCTATCTTATGTGCATGATCGGCCGCGGTAATTTATCTTAGCTGCAAACTAAATACTTATCATGACAGCTTTAGGATTTAAAGAAAAATGGATAGCGGCGGCGGTAGTTAAGAGATGGCTCGAATTTGATAGTGAGAAACTGGAAGCCGCGCCTGTTAACCACGCCACAAAGGATTTTTTAAAAATAGGTTTTGCGAGTAGCGGTGCGCCTTTCGTTAACTTCAATAACGACTTGTTAAGCCTCTCCGATTATTATGGTTACGACCATCCTGGTAATAGATATTTGGTTTTAGGGACCGATGGCGGTGGCAACCCGATCTGTTTTGATACGGATAATAACGATATTATCGTTCTGCTCGATCATGAACAAGCTTTCGAGTTGATGGGTACAATGAATAAAAACATTTCAGAACTTGCCGAATGCCTCCTTTTGTACAGAGGCTTTATATCTAAAGTGCAGGCCGAAAACGGTGAGGATGCTTTTTTAGACGGCGATATTACTGATGAACAAATAGCCTCGCTAAAAGAAGGTCTTTTAAATGTTAATGCCAATATATTTACAGAAAGCGATTTTTGGCGTAATGAAGTTGAATATGTAAGGGGATAAAAAAAGCCGCTAACTTATTCAGTTAACGGCTTTAAAATTCAGTGCGGAAGAAGGGACTCGAACCCCCACGCCTCGCGGCGCCAGATCCTAAGTCTGGTGCGGCTACCAATTACGCCACTTCCGCGTTTGGTTTTTAAGAGAGTGCAAAGATAGTATTTACGGCCGAAAAATAAAACCTGTTTTTAGTTTTTTATTTATCTGCCTCATTTGCTACTATTTAATTTTTGCCTGACGAAGCCCCTCTGGAAATTTAGACGAGAATTTGTAAGAAAATACAGCTTTTTTAATTTTCGCTATTGCTGTTTTGTTCTTCAATATACTTTTTGAGGTCATCCTCGTTGAAAATTTGCTTATGGTTTGGAAGCGGTTCGAAGGATGTCTCATTTAAGTCTTTTAGTTTTCTGTAATCATCCTTGTCCAACCACCAATCCATTTGCATCTCTTTTATGTAAGACTGTTTATTAAAATAATGTTTAAAGCTTGGTGAATTGCTGTCCCATATAGGGTTGTAGCAGTACTTGCATACCCCCAGGTGCACGGCCTTATAGCCGCAAATTTCACAGCCTTTTAAGCCCGAAAAGAACCGCTCAAGGTATAATCGATCTTCCTCCTCAATTTTCAACTTTGGGATGACTTTCAATAAAGCATAATAATTGATATCCGGGCTGTTAAACGAGGCCTTAAGTTCTTCCCGGCCTAATCCTAAAAAGCCACGGGCATAAAGGTTAAGCTGTTCGTAATCGTGCTCGAACTCAACTCTAAAAACCTTATTGAAATTTACTGCCGAGACGTTTATAATAGAGTATCTGTCTAAAAAATGATTGGTGCAAAGTGTTTGTTCCCAAAAATTGATTACACGATGCTTCCCGGCATCGCCGCAAAGTTCACACACTGTTTCCGATATGGCCTCATATTTATGGGCAATTTCAAGCATTGGCTGATTGAGGTTATTACCAAACGATATTCTTAATTTACCAAACTTTTCTTTCCCGTATATCTGAGTCTGTACCGGCCAACCAGCTTCAATCATTTCGCTTAAAAACGATTTAATCAATTCATGCCAACCTTTGCCACAGTTAAAATTTGAGAGATTTTCAGTGATAAAAGCATGTTTATCAATACCGTCGGCAGGGTTTAGGTTCTCCATGTTGCTATTCTTGGGCAATTATCAATTATAGTAAAAATACAGCTAACGTTATTTGTTTATATCGCTTTCAATCTCAAACGGATGTAGCTATTTTGCCGGGTGCCGTTTGTTTCCCCAAAGCAATAATTTAACCAACCATTAACACTTTATTCATTTTGGCTTAATTTCGCGAACCTTTACGCCATTAAGCCCCAAAATGAACGCCAACTTTCGTCTCACCGAGTATAAAGCACTGCTTTACAGGCTTTTTTTAGCCTATGCCTTTTATTTTGTAGCGCGTGTTTTGTTCTTTGTTTTCAATACACATTTACTGGCAGTTGATGGTGTAGGAACGCTGCTAAAATTGTGCTACTACGGTTTGGCGTTTGATACGGCAGCTTTGCTCTACATAAATTTATTATTTATAGTGCTTAGCCTGCTGCCGTTGGCCGTTAACACCAGGCCAGGGTACCAAAAAGGGCTTTCTATATTATACTTCGCTACCAATTTGCTGGCCTACGCTACCAGTTTTATCGATATTATTTATTACCGTTTTAGCCAGGTGCGCTCTACCAGGGCCACGCTTGATGTGATATCGCAAGAGAGCAATAAAGAAGCCCTTACCGAGCATTTTGCATGGGCATACTGGTATGTATTTGTTATTTACCTTGCTTGCTGTGTGCTTTGGGTGTGGCTGTATGCACGGGTGAAGGTTAAGCCGGTAAAGGTTAAATTTAACTGGCCTTATTTCGGCGTATCGATGGTGGTGTTTTTGGTTGCGCTTACGCTTATGGTTGCGGGCATTCGTGGTGACCTTAACCGCAGTACGCGCCCTATCAATATGGTTGATGCCTATAAGCACGTAACCGTACCTAACCAGGGCGATGTGGTACTGAATACGCCCTTTGCTATCATTCGCACCTTTAGCAGCAACAATTTTAAGCTGCAGCATTTTACCGATGGTGCCTACATCAACGCTAACCTGAAGCCTGTTAAGCAATACAATGGGCATCCGGCTGCTAAACCAAACCTGGTTATTATCATTTTAGAAAGTATGGCCCGCGAGTATTGGGGCAGCATGAACCGCGATAGTCACATCCAGGGCTTTAAGGGCTATACGCCTTTTCTCGATTCGCTGAGCAACAGCAGCCTGATATTTACCAATGCTTATGCCAACGGGCGGCAATCTATACACGGCATGTCGTCGGTATTGGCAGGGATACCGTCCTTTCAAACGGCTTTTACTTCTTCGCCATACGCTAAGCAGAAGATAGCCTCCATAGTTTCGCTTTGCGATAGTTTGGGTTATCAAACCTCGTTCTTCCATGGCGCGGCCAATGGCTCCATGGGTTTTCAGGGCTTCGCAAGCATATTGGGCTTTCAAAATTACTACGGCCGTACCGAGTATAATAACGATAAGGACTTTGATGGCGTGTGGGGCATTTGGGACGAGCAGTTTCTGCAATATATGGGCAAAACTATTGGCGCGCAAAAAAAGCCTTTTATGGCTACCGTGTTTACCCTCTCATCGCACGACCCATACCAATTGCCCGAAAAGTATAAAGAGCGATTTAAAGGCGGCCCGTTGCCTATCCACCGTACGGTACAATATTCGGACAATGCCTTGCGCCAGTTTTTCAATTACGCCAAAACGCAGCCCTGGTTCGCCAATACCATATTTGTGATAACGGCCGACCATACCAGCCAAACCTTTTACCCCGAATACAGCAAACAGATAAACCGTTTTGCAGTGCCTATACTATTCTATAGCGCTAACTCGGCCTACGGCTTAGACGGCGTGCGCACCGACCTGGCTTCGCAAATGGATATTTACCCTACGCTGGCTGATCTGATAGGTTACGACAAGCCCTTCCGTAGTTGGGGGCGTAGCCTGATAGATACTGTGGCCAATGAAACGCCAAGGGTTATAAACTCTACCGGCAACATTTATCAGCTAATGCAGGGCCGTTACACTTACCTGTTCGATGGGAAAAACATTACCGGGGTATTTGCCGCTGCTGATAAAGGCTTGGAGCATAATCTGCTTACCCCAAACCCCGATGCCGAAATGCAAAAAGGTATGATGGATTGCAAAGCCTTTGTGCAGGATTACGCTGACAGGATAGTAAACCACAAACTCAACTCTACCCGATAGCCATTTGTTAACTGGTTTAAATTTTGTTATTCAATTGTTGACGGTTATATTCGCTACAGCCAATTGCTCTGGATTTTAAACCGGTAGAACATCATGGAGAACCAAAAACAAGCACCAATAACGCTGGGCGCTACCGATGGGCCAAACCTTTCGGTAATGGGCGGAAACTATCGTATACTCGCATCGGGTAAAGAAACCGGCGGTGCTTTTGCCACTATTGAGATGACTGTTCGTCCGGGTGGCGGACCCGGCCCGCATGCTCATGCCGATTTTCAGGAATCGTTTTATGTGATAGAGGGCGAGGTGGAAGTAAAGTCGGAGGCGGGCACTTACATCGCTACAAAGGGTGCTTTTATTAATATCCCGATGGGTGGCATAGTACACTGCTTTAAAAACAAAAGCGATAAGGTGGCTAAGCTATTGTGCCAGGTAGTCCCCGCAGGTTTAGAGGAGATGTTTTTAGAATTGGGAAAACCCGTTGCCATCGGCGAGTTTTTGCCGCCACCACCTATGGGCGACCCCGAGACGCTAAAAAGAATGGTGGCTACTATAGAAAAGTACGGCCAAAAAGTATACCCGCCCGACTATTTGGATAAGCCAACACAAAGCTAATATTACCCCAACATTGCGCTAACACCGCTTTGGTATTTTGCCTGTAAAAATTACATGAAAGTTTTTACAGTTGCATTGTTATTCGCAATGTTAGGCGCGGGCGTTGCCATTGCGCAGGACGTTAAATTGCCGGCACGCGAGCCGGAGGTACTGAAAGCAAAATTCAGTTTTGATTATTGGGGTAAGCTCGAGCTATCGGGTATCGTGAGAAGCAGGTCGGACAAGAATGTATTTTGGATACACAACGATTCGGGCGACCAGCCACGCGTGTTTGCCATTGATAGCTTAGGTAAATTTTACCAATCGGCCCGGTACCGTAATTACGAGGGTATTACAATTGCCGGCGCTACCGATGTTGATTGGGAAGATATTACCATGGACGATAAGGGCAACCTGGTAATTGCCGATGTGGGCAATAACTATAACGACCGCCGCGACCTGGTACTGTATGTGGTGCCCGAGCCATCGCCCATTGCCAGTAACACTACCTTCCTGAAGAAACTATTCTTTAAATACCCTGATCAGAAAGTATACAACGCTAAAACCAACTTTAATTTCGATTGCGAGGCGGTGTTTTTTGCAGATGGCAAATTCCACATGCTATCAAAAGACCGCGCCGATACCTTCACCCGCCTTTACCGCATGGACGCTGAGAAAACCGACGAAGTGAACACGCTAACGCTGCTGGATAAATTCAATATTGGCGGCAAAGTAACCGCTGCTGATGCTACCGAAGATGGCAACAGGCTGGTAGTAATAACCTACAAAGCCATTTGGATGTTCGAGCGCAAAGGCCCCGGTTCAAGCTGGCTTACAGGCGATGTATGGTGGTTACCCGTTAAAGCCCCGCAAATAGAATCGGTTTGCTTTAAAGATGATAGAACCCTTTGGCTACTGGATGAAGAAGCGGCAGTGCTTTACGAAGTGCCGGTGAGTAAATTGATGAAGGTTCGTTAGCTTTATTTAACCACAAAGGGCACAGAGATTTACACAGAGAAGCACAGGGCTTGTGTTATGGTTATTTTATGGATGCCTTAATACAGAAGATACCCCAATTGCCTCAATTTAATAGTTTGCAAGGCTCTGTGTACCTCTGCGGTTTTCTCTCTGTGTTCTCTGTGGTTAAATAGCGACTTCAATAATATGCTACCCCTTCATCACCTCCGCAAATATCTTATACGACCTCAACCTTGCCTGGTGATCGAAGATATGCGAGGTAGCCATTACCTCATCAACACCGGTGTAATTAATAAATGCTTCCATTTTTTGCTTCACCGTTTCCGGCCCGCCAAAGATGGCGTAGTGCAGCATTTGCTCTACGGCTTCCTGTTCAAAATAATTCCAGGCACCATCCATACTATCTATTGGTGGCGGTAGCAGTTCACGTTTGCCGGTTACCACGCCTTTTATAAACAACTGTACCGATGTGGCCAAACGTGTTGCTTCCTTATCGGTGTCTGCTGCTACCACGTTGATGCAGCTGAGTACATAAGGTTTATCTAAAAACTCCGAGGGTTTAAAGTCGCGGCGGTATATCTCCAATGCCTCCATAAAATGGGTAGGGGCAAAGTGGCTGGCAAAGGCGTAAGGCAGGCCTTTAGCAGCGGCCAAACGCGCGCTATCTGTACTCGAGCCTAATATCCAAATAGGGATATCCAGCCCTTCGCCCGGTATGGCGCGTACCTTGCTATCGAAGTTATCCTCCGAAAAATACTTTTGCAGTTTTTCTACGTCCCGTGGGAAATTGAACGCCGCATTCATGTTTTCGCCGCGAATGGCTAAGGCGGTTACCTGGTCGGTGCCGGGTGCGCGGCCAAGCCCAAGGTCTATACGACCAGGGTAAAGCGATGCCAGTGTGCCAAATTGCTCGGCAACTACCAGTGGGGCATGGTTAGGCAGCATTACGCCACCCGAGCCTACGCGGATGGTTTTAGTACCGCCGGCAACGTAGCCAATTAATATAGTAGGGGCACTGCTGCCAACGTTCATCATGTTATGGTGTTCGGCAAACCAGTAGCGGTTGTAGCCCAGTTTTTCTGCTAATTGAGCCAGTTCTAAACTTTTAGGAAAGGTATCGGCAGGTGTTTGGCCTTGCACAACGGTAGCCAGATCGAGTACAGAATAGGGTATGTTAGATAATGTAGATGCCATTATTTTAGATGTAAGTGTGCCCAAAAGTAGGGGATAACGCCTTTATAAATTGTCAGGAAAGTATAAATGACTTTTTATCCACATTCCATAAAAAATAACCACTGTTAAATTGTGTTTGTTTGACACTTTAACTACAAATGTTTATGTATCTTTGCAGCCTGATTTGGAGCAGCGAAATACAAACACTTCTGAAGTTAGGTTTACACATAGATGTACCATTATAAAATTGCTCTTTTCGCCGTTAAGCAACCCTTATCTCCGAACCGTACCAGTGTTTTATTCCATTAACCCCCGCCGGTGCAATTTTGCACGGGCCTAACAGTTGAACATTTTTATATGAGACAGCTAAAAATATCACAATCGATCACCAACCGCGAATCGCAATCGCTCGACAAGTACCTAACCGAGATAGGTAAAGTTGACTTGATAACGGCTCAGGAGGAGGTTGTATTGGCACAAAAGATCCGCGAGGGAGACCAGGCAGCTTTGGAACGTTTAACCAAAACTAACCTGCGCTTTGTGGTATCGGTTGCAAAACAATACCAAAACCAGGGCCTTACCCTGGGCGACCTTATAAACGAAGGTAACCTGGGCCTGATAAAAGCCGCCCGCCGTTTCGACGAAACTAAAGGTTTTAAATTTATTTCATACGCCGTTTGGTGGATCCGCCAGTCTATCTTGTCGGCCATTGCCGAGCAAAGCCGTATTGTAAGGCTTCCGCTTAACCAAATTGGCTCGCTGAGCAAAATACACCGTTCTGCCTCTAAACTGGAGCAGGAATTAGAGCGCCAGCCTACGCCGGAAGAATTGGCCGACGAACTGGAAACCACTTCTGAGCGTATAGCCGAATCGTTATCAAACTCGGGCCGCCAGATATCAATGGATGCGCCTTTTGTTGATGGCGAAGAAAATACCCTGCTGGACGTATTGCAAAACCCTGATGCTACTACGGATGCCGACCTGATGGTGGACTCGTTGACACAAGAGATCAAACGTTCGCTGAACATCCTGGCCGAGCGCGACCGCGAAGTATTGGTATTGTTCTTCGGTTTGAACAATAATGCACCACACTCGCTGGAAGAAATAGGAGAAAAATACGACCTTACCCGCGAACGTGTACGCCAGATAAAAGACAAAGCGCTGATGCGTTTAAGGCAAAACTCAAAAGCAAGCCTGTTACAATCGTACTTGTAAGCATCGCTTTTAAATAAATATCGAGAGCCGCAGTTTTAACGAATTGCGGCTTTTTTTTTGTGGTTAGCGATTTAACCACGGAGTTATTAGAGGTTACGCGGAGGTTCACGGAGAGAAAGAATTACTTCGAGTAATGACGCCGAGCCAAAAAAATAAGCAGAAAACGCTCTTGTTTTAAATTCGCAAAAATCGCCCTCTGCGAGCTATCAACTCTCATCTACATTAACACAATATAGGCCTCTGCGAACCTCCGCGTATCCTCTGCGCACTCTGTGGTTAAAAATAATAATCTATAAATCAATTACTTATTTTTATGAACTGATTTTTTAATTATATAACGTAAAAATTAGTTGTAAAACTGAAAGCTAAGTTATAGATTTGGTTTATGGAAGAGCTAACCCGTACCGAAGAACGCGTAATGCAGATATTATGGAAGCTGAAGAAGGCTTTTGTAAAGGATATTATTGATGCCCTGCCCGATGAGCCCAAGCCGCCTTACAATACCATATCGTCGGTAGTGCGGCTGCTGGAGAAGAAGGGCTACGTGGATTACAAGGCCTACGGCAAAACTTATGAATACTTTCCGGCCATTAGCAAAGCAGAATACCGTAAAGCATCATTCAAAAAAATGTTTACAGGGTATTTTGATAACTCGGTGGAGAGCCTTTTATCATTTATGGTGAAGGAAGAAAAACTGAGCGAAGACGACATTAAAAAGATCCAGGAACTCATCGATAAAAATACCAAGAAATGAAAGCATTCATCTACCTGCTGCAAGTGTCGGCCTGTTCCGGCATCTTCTATTCATTTTATTTCCTGTTTTTACGCAGGCTAACCTTCTTTACGCTTAACCGCTGGTATTTACTGGGGACTTTAATACTGAGCTTTGTGATACCCACGCTAAGCTTCGAGGTTGATACCGTGCAGCCATCACCTATAATGCAGCCTGTAATGTATGTACAGCAAATGCAGGCCTTGCCTGTTGAGGCACCGGTAGCAACCGAAACTAATGCAGTAGAAAGCCCATTTAACTGGATAGGCGCGCTGTATTGGGCCTACGTAGCCATTGCCGTGGTTTCGGTAATACATTTTGCCTTAGCGCTATTTAACTTTTACCGCCGTTTGCATGGGCAAAACCTGATGCAAATAGGGCAGGTGAGGGTACTTAAGGCAGATAAAAAGCAGGGCAACAGCTCCTTCCTGAACGTGATATTTGTGAATGATGATGAGTTGGAGCCTGCAGAAGTGCAGCAGATCATCGCCCACGAATTATTGCACATCAAGCTACTGCATAGCGCCGACAGGCTGCTGGCACGGTTGGCGCAGGTAGCATTGTGGTTTAACCCTTTTGTGTATTTATACATGCGTTCGATAGAAGAGAACCACGAGTTTGAGGTGGACCGCCTTGCCGCAAAGGATGATGAGAAAGGCATGTATGCGCAATTGCTGTTTAAGCTTGCGGTATCGGGCAGGGGCTACCTGTTCCACAGTTTTAGTAAAGTGCCACTAAAAAAACGGCTTGCCATGTTGTTTAACAAACCTACATCAAATATGAAAAGAATTATTTACTTGCTGGCGCTGCCCATGGTGGTGCTTAGCTGCCTGGCTTTTGCCAACCTGAAAGACGGACAAGACAAAAAAGTGAGTGCTATAACCGGGCTGGAACAGCTTGGCCCACATCCCTTAGTGTTGATCAACGGGAAACAGTATAATGATGATATCTTATACAAGATCAGTAACAAGTGCGTAAACGGAACGGGCATTTACAGGCCAACGGTTACCAGCAAGCAATACCAAAAGTATGGCAATAAAGTAAAAGATGGGGTAGTGGAGATAAGGGTGCTCGGTAAAATAACCTATATGACGCCGCTGGAACACGAGAATTTGGTTTTGGAAGCCGCCGTACCTAAGTCGCAATTTTACGCCCGCATCAAACAGAAAACTGCCGACGGGAAACTTTTGGATAAGATTATCATCAATATCCCCAAAGGAGGTGCCATGAGCTCGTCGGAGATAAAACCTACAGATAAAGCGGTTTTTATAGTAGAGGGAAAAGCTTACCCGGAAGCCGATGTAAATAAAGTGGAAGAGATATTGAAAAGCAAAAAGGCATCGTCGTGGTCGGTAGGTAGCGTTAATGCTAATCAGCATTGGGGAACCGAGGATATCAGTAGCTATAATGTTTACTTTAATATCCTATTGGCCGATGACAACTCGACGGGCAAAGGAAATATCAGCGGTGCCATAAATAGCGACGGTGCTGATACCCTTAAATACCGCCAAAAATTAAAAGAAACTAAAGAGCAAAAGAAAGACAGAGAAAAAGGCCGGCAAAAATTTGCGGAGTTTTTAAAGTCGGACGAGTATAAGCAAAAGCAGGAAGCAATAGCTGCTGTAAAAGGCAAAGTATCCGCATTTAAAGTATTGGGCATAGTTGATACTAACGCTGTCTTCAGCGGTAAATTTACAGCAGTAAGGGTTCAGCATGGCAACTACCAATACCTGGTAGGCAGCAAGTTGTTGAACGATGATATACTGAACAGCAAGTTGCAGCCCGGCGACGAGATAGAAATAAAAGTAAAAACCATACTATTTTTTAGGGGCGGCCCGCTGATCATTCAGCCCGAAACTGTAAGTAAAGGGGGCGTAGAATTATTCCGTGCCCCGGCCGAGCCAGCCCCTAATTACGCCTTCCTTTACGAAGCCAATAAAGTGCGCTTTGCCGACGGTAAGCTTAGCAGCGTAGAAAAATACGCCAACGGCAAGTGGAAGAGCGCCGTTATATTGGCGCCCAACGGCTCAAAAATTAAAGTGAACATCAAACCATCGGCCCCAGCTTTCGAAAATATTGCGATAGGCGAGGAGGTGCGCTTCCGTTTTGTGCACGAAGTAAAAACCGGTAACGATTATGTGGTGAATGATTGGGTATCGTTAACCAAAGGCTATATGGGCTATGGTACTATAAATCCGGAGTACTTTTATAAGTTTTACGAGAAGGTATAATGGTGAATTAACCACGGAGTTCGCAGAGGTTACGCGGAGGCTTGTTTAGTAGGCTAATTGAAAGATGCTTCAAATAAAAGCTCTTTGGTCAGTTTGCAAAGCTCTGTGTGACTCTGTGTTTTTCTCTCTGTGAACTCTGTGGTTAAAAATGGAGGTTAAATAACCACCTTTTATTGTCTACAAAAACACATAATCTCTTTTACCCTGTTAACAAGGCTGATAACCGGCGGCAGAATGTTTATTTTGCCGCCATTATACGCAGCTATGGATAACAACTCAAAAGCAAAGCCCCGCGTTTTAATTATTGGTGGTGGTTTTGCCGGTATACAACTCGCCAAAAGCTTAAAGCATGCCCCTGTAGAGGTAATGCTGTTGGATAAGCATAACTACCACACCTTTCAGCCCTTGCTATACCAGGTGGCCACCGGTGCCATTGAGGGCGACTCCATAGGCTTCCCCATCCGCCGCATTTTTGGCAGGCAAAAGAATTTTACCTTCCATTTGGCTGAGGTGCAAAAGGTAGATACCGAAGCCCGTGTAGTTACCGCCAATATAGGCGATATTCATTACGACTACCTGGTTATGGCTACCGGTGCCAATACCAATTATTTCGGTAATAAAGAGCTGGAGCATTATACGCTGCCCATGAAAAACATTGCCGAAGCCCTGAATGTGCGCAGCCTGATACTGCAAAACCTGGAGAAGGCGCTGGTTACGGTTGACGAAGCCGAACGCGAGGCGCTGTTAACCTTTGTGGTGGTAGGCGGCGGGCCAACAGGGGTAGAGCTATCAGGCGCTATTGCCGAGTTGCGCAAATTCATCCTTTGTAAAGATTACCCCGGCCTGTGCGATAAAGATATGCACGTGTACCTGGTAGAAGGAAAGGACCGTGTGCTGGGCGCCATGTCTGAACAGGCATCGGCTAAGGCCGGGAAGTTTCTGACCGAAATGGGGATACAGGTTTATAACGGCGTACACGTATCAAGTTATAACGGCGACATCCTGAAGATAGATAACGGCGTGGATGTAAAAACCCGCAACGTATTTTGGGCGGCCGGCGTGCGCGGCGAAATGCCCGAAGGTATGCCGGCCGAAACCATTGCTAAAGGCAACCGACTGCAAACCGATGATATTAACCGCGTTAAAGGTTACCAAAATGTATTTGCCATTGGCGATGTGTCGGCCGTATCCAGCGAGGCCAACCCTAACGGTTTCCCGGGCGTTGCGCAGGTGGCTTTGCAGCAGGGGAAACAGCTGGCCAAAAACCTGGTAGCCATTATCAATAACCAACCCACCAAACCTTTTCAATATAACGATTTGGGCACCATGGCCACCATAGGCCGCCACATGGCGGTTGCCGATCTGGGTAAGCTGCGTTTCCAGGGTTATTTTGCCTGGTTGCTGTGGCTGTTTGTCCACCTGCTATCGTTAGCTGGCTTCACCAATAAGGCCATTGTATTTTTAAACTGGGCCATTAATTACATTACCCGCAACAGCGATAACCGCCTGGTTATACATGCTTTTGACAGCAATACGATGATGACCGACCCGCAGGCCAAATAAAACTATTTGGCGCACACGGGGTTTTACTGCCATGCACCTGTTTTTGGTTATTGCGCTGCTGGTAATCGTAAGCGCCCTGTACTCGTACCTCAACGCCCGCTTTTTAAAACTGCCGGGTACTATAGGTATTATGGCATTGGCCATTTGCGGTTCGGTGCTTACCATTGTGGTAGATAACCTCGACCCCAATGCGGCCAAGTACCTAACTATGCTGGCCAAAAACATCAATTTTTCGTCGACCGTACTAAACATTATGCTGGGCTTCCTGCTGTTTGCCAGTGCTTTTAATGTGAATGTACGTAAACTTAAGCGCGAGGTTCGTCCGGTGCTGTTGCTCAGTACTTTAGGGGTTATTATCTCAACCGCCATTTTCGGTATCCTGCTGTATTATGTGGTGAGGTTGGTTGATGTAAAGATACCTTATGTTTATTGCCTGCTGTTCGGCGCGCTGGTTTCGCCCACCGATCCTGTGGCCGTGGGCGCTATCATCCGAAGTTCTAAATTGCCATCCAATCTGTCTACCATCATTTCCGGCGAATCGCTTTTTAACGATGGGATAGGGCTTGTACTATTCATCACCCTATTGGAAGTTACGCGTACCGGTTACGAGAATATCGATTTTGGCCACGCGGTGCTGCTTTTTGTAAGGGAAGTATTTGGTGGTGTGGCTTTGGGTGCAGCAACGGGCTTGTTGGCCTACAGGTTGATGTTCTCGATAAAAGATTTTCAAACCATAGTAATGGTTTCGCTGGCTTTGGTAATGGCCAATTCGCTAATAGCCGAAATGCTCGATTTTTCTATTCCTCTATCAGTAGTTACGGCGGGTTTGCTTGCGGGCGGGCGAAGCATCAATGCCGATAATAAAGAGCATTCGCATGAAGCGTTGGAGAAATTTTGGGAACTGATAGATGAGATGCTGAACACCATGCTTATAGTAATGATAGGCTTGCAAATGATAAACCTACCGTACATCAAAAACTATTGGATAACCGGTGCTATAGGTATAGCTGTTATTATTATAGCGCGCTGGGTGAGTATTGCGCTGCCGATGACGTTTTTGCGGCGTTCGCTCAATATGAGTTATAGTAACGTAAGTATCCTAACCTGGGCAGGGGTAAGGGGCGGCATTACTATTGCCCTAGCACTGGCCTTACCAGCTTCTCCATATCGGCACTTCATTCTTTCGGGAAGTTATTTTATTGTGATATTCTCCATTATAGTGCAGGGGTTAACGCTCAATAGGGTTATCAATGCAGCTTACCGCGAGAAGGCGTAGGGCGATGCAGTTCCTCTTTTTCGCGAAAATAGTGTGCCCAATCCCGGGCCCTTTGTAACAAACATATAGCATTAAAACACGCTTAAAACCGCTTTATCCGCCTTTATCGGGACAATTTGCTTGTTAACCGAGTCTTTGCCCCAAACGGTTCCGTTTTAGCTGATTTTAGCCGCAGGTATTTCGTTTAAGGCAACGCCACCCCTGCACCTGCCAAACGATGTTGCATTTTAATTAACATCAACCTTCACTTACATGATCGTACTACTTTGTGGCCTATCCGGGGCCGGTAAAACTACTTTAGCCCGCACTATCAAAAACAAGTTAGATGCCGACGGCACATCCGCCGAAATAATTGATGGCGACGAATACCGCGGCAATTTGTTTAAAGAGCTTGGCTACTCGCGCGAGGACAGGATGGAGAACATCCGTCGCATGGGTTTCATTGCAAGAAAATTCAGCAGGCAGGGCATCGTAACTATTGTTAGCGCCATAAATCCTTACGCGCAGGCTCGCGCCGAACTTTTATCGCGCTATCCCGATGTGTTTACTGTGCATGTAGACTGCCCGGTAGATGTATTGATTGGCCGCGATACCAAAGGCTTTTATGCGAAAGCCCTGCTGCCCGATGAACACCCCGATAAAATAAAGAACCTAACGGGGATAAACGACCAGTTTGATATACCCGCAACGCCCGATGTATACATCAACACCCACGTAAACAGTATAGACGATTGCAGCAATATGCTTTACAATTTCATTATCAACGCAAAAAAGCCGGTTTATGAATTCTAATACCTTAATTATTGCGGGCATGCACCGCTCGGGCACATCCTTAATAAGCCAGTGGCTCAATAAATGCGGATTAAATTTGGGTAATATGCTGCTTGGCGCCACCCCAAGCAACCGCGACGGGCATTTTGAGGATGTGGATTTTTACCGCTTCCATATGGATGTTTTGGCTTCTAACAACCTCTCGCAGGTGGGCTTTATTACCAAACCTGTAAAATCGTTGTCGGTTTATCAGAAGGAGAAGTTGAAGCGCATTATTGATTTTAAGAACCACATTAATGAACAATGGGGCTGGAAAGACCCGCGTACCTGCCTTTTTCTGTCGCACTATCGCGAGTTGCTGCCCAATGCCTATTACCTCAATATTGTGCGCGATTATAAGTCGACCGTAAGCTCAATGCTGCACCGCGATTTTAAAGACTATGAGGAGAAATATATGAAACGGCCGTGGCTATCTAAACAGGTTTGGCTTAAAATACGCAGGCCCCGCCAATGGAAAAGGTTCCATCGCGAGCATGCGGGCTTTTACCTGCAGGTTTGGATGCGCTACAACGAGGAGATCCTGAAAAACATTCAAACCCTACCCGAAGGCAGTTTTATGGTAGTTGATTATCAAAGTCTTTTCAGCACAGATAAGGAAGTTTTTGAAAAACTAAGGCACCACTGGAACTTCGACTTAACTTATCATGATTTTAACGAAGTGTTTAAAGGGGATTTGTTAAGCCGCGTTGCCGATGTTGATGCCTATATTGAAGATAAAAACCTTATAAAAAAAGCCAAAAGGTTAGAGGTGATGCTGAGGAATTATATATAATGGCTATAGGGGACCGGGAGTCCATTGGATTTCCGGCCCCCATAATTATCCATGGTGTTTATCAAACCAATGTAATTTCCATCTGCTTATTTACACATCTGCATATTTGCACATTAAATCCGTTTGCATATCTGCATATCTAACTGTATCTTTGCCCGGCAAATAATAACTCCAAAATAATTATTTGCTATGCAGTTAGACCCATCTAAATTTGTTGCCGAAGGATTAACTTACGACGACGTTTTACTACTCCCCGCTTATTCCGAAGTATTACCGCGCGAAGTTAACACCAGTACTTTTTTAACAAAAAGCATCAGGCTAAACATTCCAATTTTATCGGCCGCGATGGATACCGTTACCGAAGCCGAACTGGCCATTGCCATTGCACAGGCCGGTGGTATTGGTATACTGCACAAAAACATGACCATACAACAGCAAGCCGAAGAGGTACGCAAGGTAAAAAGGTCGGAAAGCGGGATGATACAGGATCCTGTTACGCTATTGGAGGACGCTGTACTTTCTGATGCTTTCAATATCATGCGCGAATACAAAATTGGTGGTATACCAGTTATTGATGCTGAGCATAAACTGAAAGGCATCATTACCAACCGCGACCTGCGTTTTCAAAAAGACTTATCGGTAAAAGTAAGCGAGGTGATGACTAAAACCAACCTCATTACCGCCCCGGAAGGTACCGACTTATTAGAAGCCGCCAACATACTGCAAGCCAACAAGATTGAGAAATTACCGGTAGTAAATGCTGATGGAATACTGGTTGGCCTTATTACTTATAAAGACATTCAGAAAGTAAAAAACTTCCCCAACGCTTGTAAAGATCAATATGGCCGTTTACGCGTAGGTGCTGCCGTTGGTGTTGCTGCCGATAATATTGACCGTGTTACCGCCCTGTACAATGCAGGTGTTGACGTAGTAACGGTTGATACCGCCCATGGCCACTCTAAAGGTGTAATTGATATGGTG
This sequence comes from Mucilaginibacter pedocola, assembly GCF_002013915.1. Classification (GTDB taxonomy): domain Bacteria; phylum Bacteroidota; class Bacteroidia; order Sphingobacteriales; family Sphingobacteriaceae; genus Mucilaginibacter; species Mucilaginibacter pedocola. Next base: position 63,035 of record NZ_MBTF01000012.1, on the reverse strand, counting down.
AAGGCCGTTAAGGCACTTTACCCAACGCTACAGGTTATTGCAGGTAACATTGCCACCGGCGATGCCGCCATTGCCCTTGCCGATGCAGGTGCCGACGCTGTTAAAGTAGGTATTGGCCCGGGTTCTATTTGTACTACCCGTATTATTGCCGGTGTAGGCGTACCGCAATTGTATGCTGTTTACGAATGCGCCAAAGCCCTGGAAGGCCGCGGTATACCGGTTATTGCCGATGGTGGTATAAAACAAACCGGCGATATTGTTAAAGCTATTGCAGCAGGCGCAAGCTCTATTATGGCGGGTTCGCTGTTTGCGGGTGTGGAAGAATCACCGGGCGAAACCATTATTTACGAAGGCCGTAAGTTTAAATCGTACCGCGGTATGGGTTCGGTAGAGGCTATGGCTAAGGGCTCTAAAGACCGTTACTTTCAAGATGAAACCGATGTGGTAACAAAGCTTGTACCTGAAGGTATAGTAGGCCGCGTACCATTTAAAGGCAGCATGAGCGAAGTGATATTCCAATACATAGGCGGTTTACGCGCCGGTATGCACTACTGCGGCGCCGCTAATATTGAAGATTTGCAGAAAGCCAAATTTGTACGCATAACCGCTGCAGGTATGCGCGAGAGCCACCCGCACGATATTACCATTACTAAAGAAGCACCAAACTACACCAGCAGGGGGTAATTTAAGGGTGCTCTATTTCTAATAACAAAAAAGGGGATGCAAAATGCATCCCCTTTTTTGTTATATCATTTCCCCGATGTGGCGGCGGCTTTGGGTAGCAAGCTTTCGGTGGTTATAATTTTTAAAGCTTCTTCTTTAGTAAACCCCTCTTTAACCAGCGCATCATAATACTGTTTATTAAGTTTTGCTAACTCCGTTATTTTTCCGGGTTGTTTATAAAAACTCAGTTGCGCATCCATCATCGATTTTACCATGCTGGCGTACATAGGGCCGAAAGAGCTCATAAGTCCGCTTAGCCCGCTTGTATCTACCGGCACCGAATCTCCATCGATTTGTATTGTTGCAGGCGGCGGCGCCAATACCACTTCGGTTATTTTTACTTCTTGCGCACTTGCGTTTGAATGCGTAAGGTCTACACCGTAAAAATTGAAGAATGAGATGCCATCGTCGCGTTTGCCGGCATGTTCGATAATATCAATAGATTTTGTGCCCGCCGGAATCTTTTCAAAATATACTTTAAACGAAACTTTGTCGCCGGCTTTTGTAAGGGTATGCCTTGTTTCCGGCGCAACAGCAACACCTTCGGCTTTTATAAAATTGTAATGCTTGTTGCCGGCATCTGTTTGCAGGTAAATCTCCTTATTAAGCACCACCCACGAGCTATCGTGCGTAGCGTAATGGTCAAATGTTACAACGGTATACTGTTTACCGGTTTCCACTTTTTTTATAACAGTAACGTGGCTGTCTGCGGTATTAACACTCGGGAAATTGACAATTTGTGCAAGAGCACCAAGAGAAATAATAGTTAAAGCGAAAGAGAGGAATAGTAGCTTTTTCATAAAGGTTTATGGTTATCATTTGAAGTAAATGTAGCGTAGCCCGAATTTGCTTTAAATGGACAAAAGCCTAAATGTAATGGACTATAATCTTTTGCATGAGCTGCTTAAGGCAAGAAAAGGATATGCTAACTTTCTATATTTGCCGCCATGAAATCTATCTGCATATTCTGCGGTGCCAACTTTAACGGCGACCCTGTATTGAAGCAAGCCGTTGAACAATTAGCCGAAATTATGGTAGGACGCAATATTACTCTTGTTTATGGTGGCGGCAAAGTAGGAGTGATGGGCATACTGGCCGATGCCGTGCTGAGCCGTGGAGGCAAAGCTATAGGTATTATCCCGCAGTTTTTAATGGATAAAGAAGTAGGGCACACCGGCCTCACCGAACTACACGTGGTGGAGAATATGCACCAGCGCAAGCAAATGATGAACGACCTGAGCGATGCCGTCATTATGTTGCCCGGTGGTTTCGGCACGCTTGAAGAGTTTTTTGAAGTGCTTACCTGGCTGCAATTAGGCTTGCATAGCCACCCGGTAGGTATACTGAACGTAAATGGGTTTTATGACCTGCTGCTCCAGCAAATGGATGTAATGGTTGAGCAACGGTATTTAAAGCCAGCTAACCGCGCATTAGTGCTCACCTCTGCCGACCCGATTGAGCTTATTAGTTTAATGGATAAAGTTGAAATTAAACCGGATGAAGTTTGGTTTAAAGATAGAAACCTGATATAACACTAATTTTCGCTAATTATATCTAATTTCACGAAACTTGAGAGAGTGCGGAAGACGCAGAGAATAAAAAGCCTTAGTCTGCCAGTTCGCGTAAGTCCACCGGTACTACGCGGCTGATGCCTTGCTCTACCATGGTTACACCGTAAATAATATCTGTACAGGCAATGGTGCGCTTGTTATGCGATATGATGATGAATTGTGATTCCTTAGAGAATTTACGGATGATGTTATTGAACTTATCAATATTGGTATCATCCAACGGCGCATCTACCTCATCAAAAATACAGAAGGGGGCAGGCTTAAGCAGGTAAAGCGAGAATAGGATGGCCGTGGCCGTCAGCGTTTTTTCTCCACCCGAAAGCTGGTTGATGGATAGCGGGCGTTTACCTTTAGGCCTTGCGATGATATCTATCTCCGATTCCAACGGGTGGTTAGGGTCGGAGAGGGTGAGGTCGCAGCTATCCTCTTCGTTAAATAGCGAACGGAATACCTTGATGAAGTTTTCGCGCACCATAGTAAAGGCGGCCATAAACTTCTCTTTGGCAGTGTCGTCTATCTCCTGTATGGTGGCCAGTAACGATGCTTTAGCTTCGGCCAAGTCTTTCTTTTGGGCCTGAATGAAGCCATGGCGCTCGCTCATCTCGTTAAAGGCTTCAACCGCCATCGGATTTATAGCACCGAAATCGTCCATTTGCCTTTTCAGCTTTTCGGTACGTTCGCGTATTTCCGGCTCGCTTTCGTCGGAGTTTTCCTCGGTTTCGGGCAAGTCCGCAATATCTACATTGAACTCAACAGACAGGCGTTCTTTCAGCGCATTCAGTTCTATCTTCAGATTATTGCGGGCATCCTTCAATTCATTCTCTATCAGCTCGGCCTGGTCTTTATTACGGCGTAGTTGGGTTATCTCGTTTTCGCTTTCGGTAATATTGCTGCGCCATGCATAGTATTCGCGTTCGGCTTCCTGGGTGGCTTTCTCCAGGTTCTCCTTTTGCTCATACATGCTCAACAGGTCGTCGTCACTTTCGCCGGTTTGCTGCAGGTTCTCTTTTATCAGCGCCTTCACCTTTTCCATTTCGGCGGTGTTGTGCATCAGGCGGCCATCGAGGTTCTCCAGTTGCGATTCACGGTACTCCAAATCCTTCATCAGGCCTGATACCTTATTCTGCTGCTGGTGGAAACGGATATTCTCCTGATTATAGGCGTTAGATTGTACCGAAACCATCTCGTTCAGCTCGTTAAAGGCCTGTTGCTTTTCCAACATCAGTTCAGCCTGTGCCTGCTTTTGTTCGCGGTAATCTAACAAAGCGGGTTGCAGCGTTTGTATCTCTATTTTAATGCCGGCAATTTTATTGGCAATATCCTGTTTGCGGTTCAGGCTGTTCTCAATAAAGGCCTGGTATTGTTCCTGCTTGGTTTTAACCGTAACCAGTTCGGTATTCAGCTTGTTTAGGTCCTGCTGTTTTTGGCGTATTTCGTTGGCCTTGCCCGATGCTTTCAGCGCAGCTAAAGTGCTTTGCAACTCCTGGCTTTGGGTTTTAAAGCCTGCAATGCGGCCCTCGGCTTGCTTTATTTCTTTCAGTAGGTTATCCAGATTTTTGGCGCGGCCGATACGCTTACCCTCAAATAAGCCTACAGAACCACCCGCCATAGTATGGCGCGATTTATTGAACTTACCGCTCTTGCCTATCAGCACAACGCCATCGGGCAAGGGCAGGTTGTTTATGTCCTGCTCGGTATGGTCGTTCACCAAATAAACATTTTTAAGCAGGTGCGTGCAAAGCGGCATGTAGCGTGGCTCTACCTCCACAACCGATAGGGCGGGGATAGATACATTACTCAGGTCCACATCCGATGCGGGTGTTTCGGCTTTGTAATTATCCAGAATAAAAAACTGCGCCCGGCCCTTTGATGAATTGCTAAGCAGGTTGATGGCTGCAATGGCCTCGTCGTAGTTGTTTACTACGTAGTGGTTCATCAGCGGCTCCAGGTAATTCTCTATCGCTACGCGGAACTCCTCTTTACAAAAAAGTATATCGCTGAACAGCGTAATATTCTTCGCCCAGTTGGTATTCTTCTTCAGGAAACGGATCGACTCGGGAAAGCCCTCGAGGTTATCCACCATACTTTTGGTAAGGTTGTACTCGTTTTGTTTGGCATCCAGCTTACGGCCATCGGCAGCAATACTTTCGGTAACCGTTTTTAGCTGCGCCTCGGTAGATACTATTTGTTCCTGAAGCTTGTTTTCAGCATCTACCGCCAGTTCGTATTCGTTTTTGAGTGTTTCGGTACGGGCGTCCAGCTCTGCTACCACACTATTAAAGTGCGATAGTTCCACCTCTTTATTGCTGGCATCCTCCATATTGCGCAGGCTTTCCTGCTCCAGGGCTTGCTGCTGTATGTTCAGGATGTCGATATCCTTTTCGGTTTTGTACACCTGGTTTTGCAGGCGGTTACTCACCGAGTTCAGTTCGTTCAGTTCGGCACGCGCCTCGTTTTGTTCGGCACGTAGTTCATCAACGGCGGCCTTCAAGTCGGCCACGCGCGAGGTAATGGTTTGCAGGTTTTCGTCTTCCTGCATTTTTTCCTCGTTGAGGCGTTTAATATTATACTGAACGTGTTTATGTTGATTGGTGTCGCGTTCCAGCTCATCTTTCAAACGCGCTTCTTTATCCTGCTGATGTTTAAGCTGTTCGTTCTTTATACGCTTCTCGCTTTCGTAGGCGCGTATTTTAGAGACAAATTCGTTAGTGGTTTTTTGCTGAGCCGCGAGGTTCTTTTCGCGGGTAATGCTATCCAACTTTTGTTGCTGCAGGGCGGCTTCCAGCGTATCTATTTTGGTAGCAATGCCCGAGCGTTCGGTTTTTTGTTTTTGCTCTTTATCCTCTATCTCGGCTAATGTTTTGGTAAAGCCGGCAATGCGGAACGATGCAAGTGTGATGCTAAGCGCCTTATACTGATCGCGCAGGCGGTAATAGCGCTCGGTTTTCTTGGCCTGGTTCTCCAGCGTCTTCAGGTTCTTTTCTATCTCGAAAAGCAGATCCTCTACACGCTCCAAATCGGCTTCAGTATCTTTTAATTTATTGAATGTCTGCTTTTTACGGAGTTTGTATTTAGAGATACCTGATGCTTCTTCGAACAAATTACGGCGCGAACCCTCTTTGTTGTTGATGATCTCGTCGATCATCTTCAACTCGATGATGGCGTACGAATCTGAACCCACACCCGTATCCAAAAACATATCGGTAATGTCTTTCAGGCGGCATTGTACATCGTTTAGGCGGTACTCGCTTTCGCCGCTGCGGTAGAGGCGGCGGGTAAGTGTAACCTGCGAAAAATCGGTAGGGAGGATGTTTTTGGTATTATCGAATGTAAGCGATACCTCGGCCAAATTGGCGGCTTTGCGGCTTTTTGTACCGTTGAAAATGATGTTATCCATCTTCTCCGATCGTAGTGCACGGGTACTCTGCTCGCCCAAAACCCAGCGGATAGAATCTACCACGTTACTTTTACCGCATCCATTTGGGCCCACAATAGCGGTAACCCCCTCATTAAAGTTGATGGTTATTTTATCGCCAAAGCTTTTGAAACCCTTGATTTCTAACTGAGTAAGCTGCATTAAATAGATGTACCGTGCCTAAAAATCCGAACCCTGAATATAGGGAGAAAATCCGGGTTTGTGTAGCAAAAGGCAGCTAAAAAATAGTGAGATAATTAAACCTTTTTGATGTATTTTATTAGATGCGTTTCCAACTCACCTGTGCCGTTTTTTACCCTCTCGTATCCAGCCCATTTGTCCAGTATCTTTCCTTCAGGCGAGATAATGAAGAAGGAGGGCAGGGCAGAACCATCATATTTTAACAAGGCACGGCCGTTAAGTCCTTCACCGTCGTTTAATGATGCCCATGTTACTTTGTCATCTTTTATGCCTTTTAGCCAAACGGCCTTTTTATCTGCCGAGAAAGTAACTACGTTGAGTAGTTTGCCATACTTTTTACTAAGCATCCGTAATTCGTCGTTAGATTCTAAACACGGGCCACAATACACTGATGATATATCGAGCAGGATAAATTTATCAGCATAATCTGATAGTTTTTGCTTTTTACCGGAGGCATCCTTCGCCGTAAAGTCGTACATTTTATCGCCGATCTGTAGCGGCTTTCCGTCTGTCAGGAAAGTTAAGATACGTTTACCATAAAAGCTTTGCTTTATTGCTTCAGGGTAGCCATTATACACCTGTTTTACCCTCGCGACGGGTAAGCGCTCAGCGTACTCATAATAGGCATTTGCCGCGAAATAGGTATTGTTGTTTTGAGCAATGAGTTTTTGTTCCAGGGCACGAATTTCATCGCCAGCTTTGTTGAACAAAACGCCTGCTTTATGCGCGGCGGCTTTATCATTTTGAGCTTTCAAGTAAGCCTGCATCAAAGCATCCTGTTTGATGCGTAAGGGTTTCAAGGCCTGCTGGTAAGCATTGAATTTAAGTTGCTCGGCAGGACCGGTTATCTTCACATCATAGGGGAAATCTTTTTTATCAGCACTAATACTAATATCGCCGCTACCTGTAAAAACCTCGCAGGTGTAATCATCTTCGCCTTCATGCACTGTTACAGACAGGTACATCGGCCCGGTGTTTAGGTTGCCTGCTAACACGAAAGCTCCTTGTTTCAGCGAGGTTGTATTGAGCGTGGCTTCCGTTTCATCGTTCACTAATGATACCTTGCTGCCATTTTTAAAGCCGGTTAATTTGCCGGATATGCGATAAGCCTGGGCAAAAACGATAACAGGGGCTATCAGTAAAAAGGGGAGGATGATATTTACTTTTTTAAACATATATCTCACCTTTCATATAGGTAACCGCTTTGCCGCTCATCAGTACCCTGTCGCCTTTTAGCTCGCACCATAGCTCGCCTTTACGGGGCGATATTTGGTAGGCGTGCAATTTGGTTTTACCTAGTTTTTCGGCCCAGTAGGGTATCAGGTTGCAATGTGCCGAGCCGGTAACTGGGTCTTCGGGTACGCTGGCGGCGGGGGCAAAAAAGCGCGAAACAAAATCTACCTCGTTGCCGGGTGCTGTAACAATAACGCCGATAGTATCTATTTTAGATAGCGCTGCATGGTTAGGCGTTAGTTCTGCAATGTCTTCCTCTTTTTCGTACACCAGCATATAATCGCGCGAGCGCCAGATGCTCTTTGGTGTTTTGCCACCAAGCGATGCAAGTAGGCCTTCGGGCGCGTCAACGGCAATGGGAGGGCGCGAGGGGAAATCGAGCGTGTATTTATCGCCGGTGCGTGTTACGGTTAGTGTACCCACTTGTTTGGTATCGAAGTGTATGGTATCGCCATCATGCCCTAATTCGGTAAAAATAATGTGCGATGTGGCCAACGTGGCATGTCCGCAGAGGTCTATTTCCAGTTCGGGTGTGAACCAGCGCAGCATATAGCCGGTATCCTTCTTTACAAAAAAGGCAGTTTCGGCCAGGTTGTTCTCTAAGGCAATGTTTTGCATTACCTCATCAGGCAGCCATTCATCAAGCGGACAAACCGCTGCTGGATTGCCGCCAAAAAGTTTATCGGTAAAGGCATCGGCCTGGTATATCGGGAGTTTCATAGGAGGCGTAGTTTATTAAAGCAAGATAAGGCATCTGCCCGAAAGCCGCATATTTTGTTGGGAATTATTTATGTACAAATGTTTCGATGCCTCATTTCCCGCTCAAATACCCATACCTTATCAATTCCTCGCGGTCGTCAATAGCTTTGGTTACGCCATCGCTCAATAGAACTACCCGGTCGCTTACTTCTAAAATATTGTAATACTGGTGGTCGGTTATGATGATGCCTTTGCGTTTGGCGCAGGCGCGTATAACGGGTTTAAATTCATCGGCCTGGATGGGGGAGATGTGGGTAAAGGGTTCATCCAGCAAAATAAAATCGGCACGGCTGTGGATGATGATCATGGTTTCTAATTGCCGCAACTCCCCGCCCGAAAGTTCATGTGTTTTTTTGCCTGCGTTGCGTTGGAAAATGGGCAGTGCAGTAAATTCATTCCACGATAATGGATCTACTATCTGTTTCGCTAATTTCTCTATAACAATGCCTCCGGGTAAATAATTATGCTGCGGCAAATAAGCTATACGGTTGTTGTGGTAGCCTTTGCCGATGTATTCCCCGTCTATCCCTACATATTTATGCCCCGCTGCCTGCGTGCCGAAAATTATCTTGAGTAAGGATGATTTACCGCAGCCGTTCCTGCCCAAAAGCCCGACCACTTCGCCCTGTGTACAGTTGAGGTATACGCTCTGCAATATCTTGCGCCCGTCGAACTCCAGTTCTACGCTGTCAACCTTTAGTGTTTTCATTTAAGGCGCAGGTAAATAGTTAGAAGGGCAAAATAGAGGGCAAGGTCGATGCCATAAACGTAGGCATACATGCGCCTGATGCTGTAACCTGCATTGCGGTAGTACATATATACGTTTTTGGCGGTATAGCTTTGCAGGTAGGTGGTAGAGGCAAAACCGATTAGTTTGAAGAAGAAAACAAGCCCTGCCACTTTAGGCCCATAAAAGCTGATAAAGCCAAGGCAAACCAGCGTGAACGCGGCATTCCAGATAAAAATGGGTTTGTAAAAATACCAGATCAGTTTGCGGATATCAGCCATAGGTGCGCCCGCAAGGTTGGCGGACAAGCGGTAAACGCAAGGTGCCCGTCTATATTGTTTATACGCAGATTTTGGGTACAAAAAAACCTCCGCTTGTCGGGCGAAGGTTTCTTGTTATTTGATCTGCCGGTATTAGCCGAGGTACGATTTTAGGATCTTGCTGCGCGATGTATGGCGCAGGCGTTGCAGTGCCTTATCTTTTATCTGGCGCACACGCTCGCGGGTCAGGTTGAACTTCTCGCCAATTTCTTCCAGCGATAGCGGGTGGTTGCTGCCCAAACCGAAGAACAATACAATGATCTCGCGTTCGCGTTCGGTAAGTGTTGATAGCGAGCGTTTTATTTCTTCGGATAACGATTCGTTGATCAGTATCGAGTCGGTATTTGGCTCCTGGTTCTCCAGTACGTCCAGCAAGGTATTCTCTTCACCCTGAACAAATGGTGCATCCATACTTACGTGGCGGCCGCTGTTGCTTAGGGTATCAGATATTTTATCTACAGTAGTTTCCAGTATATCGGCAAGCTCTTCCGGAGATGGCTCACGCTCATACTCCTGCTCCAGTTTGCTGAAAGCCTTGCTTATTTTGCTTAGCGAACCTACCTGGTTCAATGGTAAACGCACTATACGGCTTTGCTCGGCAATAGCCTGCAAGATCGACTGGCGGATCCACCATACAGCGTACGATATAAATTTGAAACCTTTTGTTTCGTCGAAACGCTTGGCAGCCTTTATCAAACCTAAGTTGCCTTCGTTAATTAAGTCGCCAAGGGTAAGGCCCTGGTTTTGGTACTGTTTAGCAACCGACACCACAAAGCGAAGGTTGGTTTTGGTTAGGCGCTCTAATGCGGCCTGGTCGCCTTCGCGTATTTTTTGGGCTAAGATTACTTCTTCTTCGGCAGTTATCAGATCAACTTTACCAATTTCGTGCAGGTATTTGTCGAGGGATTGCGACTCACGATTGGTAATGGATTGCGTTATTTTGAGTTGTCTCATCTATTTTTTAAACCTCGATTCTGTATATTTTGGTTTTAACGTGTAAAGGTAGGCTTTTGTTTCTCAAAGTTAAAAAACCACGTTGCTAAAATGCAATAATTTACTTTACAAAAAAATAAATTTTATAGTTTATTTAAGCTAAAAGTTTCGTGTACGCGTATGCCTTTTTCGGTTTGTTGTAAAGTGCAGCATTCGTTCAAAGGGTCGTGCTCCAGGTACAAAATATATTCGTTCTCAACTGCCTCATTCCAAAAGGTTTTGCGTTCGGCCAGGGTTTTCATCGGGAACATATCATAAGCCATTACATAAGGCAGGGGTATGTGCCCCACTGAGGGCAGCAGATCGGCCATATAAAGTATTTGTTTTCCCTTGTAGGTTATTTGCGGCAGCATCATGGCATCGGTATGCCCATAGGCGAGGCGTATTTTTATATTTTCGGTAAAGTTAATGCCATTTTCCGCATCAATAAATTTAAGCTGCCGACTCTCCTGTATCGGCATAATGTTTTCTTTCAAAAAGGACGCCTTCTCGCGCTCGTTAGGGTTTACAGCCCAATCCCAATGCTGAGGGTTGCTCCAGTAGATAGCATTGCTAAAAGCAGGTTTTAGTAAGTCGCCATCACGCGCAACAGCGCCGCCAACGTGGTCAAAGTGAAGGTGGGTGAGAAATACATCGGTAATATCATCCCGGTGGAAACCCTTTGCTGCCAGCGAACTATCCATAGTAGCATCACCATGTAAATAATAATGGCTGAAGAATTTTTCGCTTTGCTTGTTGCCTATGCCGGTATCTATCAAAATAAGCCTGTCGCCATCCTCAACCAGCAGGCAGCGCATAGCCCAGGTGCAAAGGTTATTCTCGTCGGCAGGGTTTGTTTTTTGCCAGATAGATTTAGGTACCACGCCGAACATAGCGCCGCCATCTAATTTAAAAAAGCCGGTATCGATGGTATGTAATTGCATCCTGTTTTCTTAAAATTTCTTCATGATCTTCACTAGCATCTTCGCTATAACTGCATGCCCTTTGTCCGACGGATGCAGTCCATCATAGGTCATGTCCATAGCTTCAACCGGGTAGGGGTAAACGTCGGTTTCGGGGTTGTAGGGGATGCCGATGTATTCGGGGTATTTATAGTCTTTATATTCTCCTGTTTTTGGGTCGCGCAGGCGGCGGAAATGTACTGCATTTTTTAAGTTGATGCCGCTTTTGTAATACAAGTCGGCCAGTTCAAAATGTTCGGCTTTGGCAATGGCTTTGGTGGCATCAGCGTATTGCGAAAGGTATACGCCATCTTTAGGTTTAAATTGCCCCTGTATGTAAACTTTTGGGTTATTCAGGTCAACATATTCGGTACGCTGTAGCGGCGTCATTAATATGATCTTAGCATCGGGGTTTAGACTGCGTATTTTATTGATGATAGTACGGTAAGCGCCATATACGGTTTCGTTACCGGTAGCGTTCTCATAATCGGTCATGGTGCCTATAGGTAAACCAACCCACCAATCATTAGTGCCCAGGAATATCGAATAAACATCGGCCTTCTCGATGCCTATTTTCTCAATATTCTCAGCCATTGCCTTCGCTGTCCAGCCCGGGTAGCCGTGGTTATTGTACTGTACGTAGGGTATTGCTTTTGCCACATCATCCATATATCCGACGGAGATACGGTGTTGCGAGGCCTCGGGATGGCTGTTGGAGTAAGTGATAGAGTCGCCAATGGCTTCCCATTTTAGTTCTTTTTTGGGGATGAATGCGGTTAGCACGGTTAACAGCCCAAATACAAGCAACAATCTTTTCATGCCGGTAAGTTGGCGAGAAAAACGGAGATTTCAAAAAAAGGAGGGGGGCTTCTCCAAGGGCCGTGGGTTAAAACCCACGGTTACAGTATTTATCGAGGCTATGCCTCTTGTAAGTAATGCTTGTTAAACGAACGGTCCAAGTCGCGTAACGACGGTTCATTTTGTAGCCGTGGGTTTCAACCCACGGCAAAAGGGGAGCGGCAATTCTATGCTGCTACAAAATTACACCTTCCTGAAATAGGCGTGGTTGTACTGGTTGCCAAATAAGGCAACAATATCTTCGGGTTTATCGGCAAAGAACTCATCATATGCCAATTTTACACCGGGGTTTATATCGATGCCTTCTGAATTTTCTTTCGCATCATAATAATCCATCAGCACACAAATAGCGCCTTTTGGCATACGCGGGTAAATGCTTGCAAAGCAATGCAGCATTACGGCTTTGTGCTGAAACTTATCGCCGCCGAAACCGCAATCGATATGCACAAATGCAATTTGTTCCGGAAGTTGTGCGGGCAGGGTTTCTTCAAAGCCACCCTTATGTATGTTGGGTTGTGGTAGCTGTGCGCGTTCGAAGTTCTTCTTCAATTCATCTTCCACGCTGCCTTTGTGCTTAAAGGTGGCAAAAAAGCTATCGTAAAGGTGCAGTTGCTTATTGCTTTTGCGCTGCTCTATAACTTTCTGAAAAAGTACCGCGCACTGGCCGGTAAAGCAGCCAAGTTCAACAACTTCGCCGGGAACGTTATCCGATATCACGCTGTTGAGCAGGTGGTAGTAATTGATACGTTGCTCAACGGTGTTCATGTCAACACTCGTATCCTGCTGCTGTATGTTCAGTCCGGTCTTTAAAAATCTGAGGCCTTTATTTACAAAAACCAAAAGTTTCGATTCTTTTCGGTTGTTTACGGAGTACGGTTGCCTGGTAATAAAATAGTTATTCATACAATATAGATATGGCGGGTGCCGATAGCTAAGTTAACTTAAGCCTATCCTGTGTTTTTTACAGTATTTTGTAATTTATTTACAGGATAATGCAGCAATAAAAATCGGAATCTGCCCGGCAATAACAGCTGGTATTGGAATTATAACAGTATTGTTACGCGTAATTGTGTAATTCTAAAACCGGATTATATAATATAGCTGGCTTAAGCGAGGCTATTTTTGCATTACATGAAGCGATCGGCTGTTTTCCTTCTGTCGTTTTTTTACCTGTTGCTCACAACGGGCATGTTTGTATGCTTTATACATTGCGGTGCAAAGGATATGGCGGGCATGCGGTCAAAGGTGGCTTCGGCTACAAAAGCTAAAATAAGTGCCGAACATGCTTGTTGCCGCAAGGCTGCAAACAAGCGTAAAGCCGGCGGCAATTGCTGTAAAAAGCATGGTAATTACATTGTAAAAGAAAACCTGCAGCCCGAATCATCGCGTTTACTGCTACAGGCCGTAGCCATTGTGCCGCAACCTTCCTTTGCCCGTTTTTTCAACATCACCCAAACAAATAGCAGTGCAGTTATACCGGTTTACAGCCACGGGCCGCCGGGCACATCGGGTAAAAGCTATGTGATCCAACTCCGCTCTCTCCTTATCTGATATTGGGCCAAATAGGCCGCTGTGTGCGGCATGCAACCTATTTGTTTTATTTGCCCAACACAACACATGACCCTTTATATAAAAAATATGGTATGCAGCCGATGTATTTTGGTTGTGCGCCACCATTTAGAGCAGCTCGGTTTCCGGGTTGATGATATTAAACTTGGTAGTGCCAATATTTCGCCGGCACCCGGTGCGCAGGCTATCGCCGCTATTAGTTCTGTGTTTGAACCACTTGGTTTCGAATTGCTTAACGACCGTAAAGAAAAACTGGTGCAGGAAATTAAAAGCCTGGTAATTGAAAAGGTGCGCGCCTTGAAGCCGGATGACGCTACTGTTTTCTCAGAATACCTGGCAACAAACCTCGGCCGGGAGTATAGTTACCTTAGCCGTCTGTTTTCGGAAGCGGAGGGCACTACTATCGAGAAGTTCATTATTCTGCATAAAGTAGAGCGGGTGAAAGAGCTGCTGGAATACGGCGAGCTTAACATTAACGAAATTGCCTACCAAATGGGTTATAGTAGCGGCGCCCACCTATCGGCACAATTTAAAAACGTAACGGGTATTACGCCGCGGCAATATAAAACTTCGGGGGAGTGGGGGAGAGTGGCCATCGACACTATATGATCTTAAGGGCTAATGATCAAAATCCGCTATTGCCGCGTTGCCCTAAAGCGCATTATTTGCAGTATAATTGCATCATTCGGGATCGGTTTCCCCCCAAAAGCCTTAGTTGTTTTAAAAAATATCAAAATAAATTTGCTTTAAACGTTTAAAGTGATTACCATTGTTATGTTATTACCAATTAACCTGTTTGTTTAAACTTTCGCGCTGATGAAAAAAGTTGTCCTGAAGGATATAGCTAACCACGTAGGTGTGTCAACCGCGCTGGTTTCGTATGTGCTTAACGGACAGGCTGTTGAGAAGCAAGTAAGTAAAGAGAACGCTGCACGCATTATGGCGGCGGCCGAAGAGCTTAACTACCGCCCCAACCAGATCGCCAAAAGTTTAAAAACGCAAAAAACGCATACCATAGGGCTTGTTGTGGCCGATATAAACTACCGCTTCAGCTCGGGCATTACCCGTGCCATTGAGGCAGAGGCCAAGCGTAAGAATTTTACCGTGATCCTGGGCAGCAGTAACGAGAACGCCGGCAAATTTGATGAGCTTGTTAATGTTCTGGTAAACAGGCAGGTAGATGGGTTGATTTTGGTGCCGGTAGAAAATTCGGAGAAAACCATAGTAAACCTGCAACGCCAGGAAGTACCTTTTGTATTGGTGGATCGCAATTTCCCTGAATTACGTACCAATAGCATTATACTGGATAATTATAAGGCCGCGTATGATTCTACCAGTTACCTGATAGAGCAGGGGCACAAGAAGATAGCCTTTATGAACTACGATTCGACCATGGCCAACCTTATTGACCGTACCCGCGGCTATCGCCAGGCGCTGGAAGATAATGGTATAACGCCATCGGAAAAGCTGATGCCGTTGATACGCCCGTTGAGTTATAAAAGCGATATACAAAAGGGGATAACGCACCTCACCTCAAGCAAGGTAGCTTGCGATGCCATCTTTTTCGCTACAGATCGTATAGCTATTTACGGGTTACAGCACCTTAACACGCTGAATTTGAAGGTGCCCGAGGATGTTTCGGTATTCAGTTTTGATGAATCGGAAGCATTTGAATTGTTTTACTGCCCGGTATCGCATGCGCGGCAGCCCTTAGAGAAGATGGGCAGGCTGGCGGTAAATGCGTTGCTGGAACTGGTGAACAAAAACAAAATAACCAACCAGGTTTACCTCGAATCCGACTTTGTAATTGGCCGCTCGTGCCGCGAATAATTTTTTTACCATAAACTTTAAACGATTAAAGTGTGCATTTTACACCGTAACTATAAAACCCCAAAGCAATGACAAAAAAATTTACCCAAAACTTTAAACGATTAAAGCGCGGACCGCCTTTGCCGCTACCCTCTCCTAAACAATTCCAATAACCAATAAACGATCCCTAAATACATGAAAAAACTCTTAACTATTTTAATGCTGCTTTTCTGCACATGGGCCTACGCCCAGCAGAAAACCGTGACCGGAACGGTCACCAGTAAAGACCTCGGTTCCCCGCTGGTAGGGGTTACCGTGCGGTCGGGCCAAAACACTGTTACTACCGATGTTAACGGTAAATTCAGCATACAGGCGGCCCTAAATGCTACTGTTACTTTCTCCTACATCGGTATGGAACCTTACAGCTACGTGGTAACAGCCTCTAACGAACCCGTTGCTGTAGTAATGGATTACAAAGCCGGTAACCTGAATGAGGTGGTAGTAACCGGTTATCAAACCCAAAAGAAAGCCGACCTGACCGGCGCGGTAGCCGTGGTGAACATGACGGATATCAAGAACGTGCGCCAGGGTAACCCCATTAAATCTTTGCAGGGACGCGTGCCGGGTGTAAATATTACTTCCGACGGTAGCCCGGGCGGTGGTGCAACCGTGCGCATCAGGGGTATCAATACACTGGGTAACAACGATCCGCTGTATGTTATTGATGGTATACCCACCAAACGCGGCCTGCAGGAGATAAACCAGGACGATATCGAATCTATCCAGGTGCTGAAAGATGCTTCTTCCGCAACTATCTACGGTTCGCGTGCGGCCAATGGTGTTATCATCGTAACTACTAAACGTGCCAAAAATGGTGTGCACAAAATTGATGTAAATGCCTCTACATCAATAGAATATTACACCACCAAACAAAAAATGCTGAATACCAACCAGCGTGGCGAGGCATACTGGCGTGCGGCGGTAAACGATAAATTTAACCCGAATAACAACCAGATATACAAATACACCTGGAATGGCGATTTTAATAATCCGCAGCTTACCAGTGTAGACCTGCCCGAGTTTATTGATGCTGCCAAAACCATGCGCAGTGCCGATACCAAATGGTACGATGAAATTTCGCAGGCATCATTACTGCAAAACTACAACCTGGCCTTTACCAATGGCGGCGAACGTGGTAACTCGTATTTCTCGTTAAGCTATTATGATAATAAAGGTATAGTAAGGGAGTCGCGCGCTAAAAAGATAACCATGCGACTGAACACCGAGTACAACTTTTTGAATAACCGCTTAAAAATAGGAGAGAACTTTAATGGTACTTACGCCACCAACGTGCTCATCCCAACCGGCGATGTTTTGTTTACCGCCTTGGTGCAGCAACCTATTGTGCCTATCCATACGGAGAATGGTGGCTGGGGCGGCCCCGCTTCGGGTATGACCGACAGGCATAACCCCGTGCGTTTGATAGAGGATAACAAACAGAACAAAAACTATTTCGGCCGTATCATAGCCAATGCCTATGCCGACCTGATCGTTATCCCCGGCTTGCACGTAAGATCGAGCTATGGTGTTGACTATGCAGGTACCTGGCAACGCAGCCTGCGCAAGTCATATGTATCGGGCTTCCTCACCGACCCATCAAATTTGGTACAGAACAGCCAGAATTACGATGGTAACCTCATCTTCCAAAACACCATCAACTACGCTAAGGACTTCGGCAAGCACCACGTAGATGCGGTTTTGGGCCACGAGTCTATCCGTTTTATCAACCAAAACTTCTTTGCTTCAAGGCAGGGTTACGCGCTGGAAAACCTTGACTATGCTTACCTTGATCGCGGTACCACCAACATCAACAACGGTGGTAACGGTACGGCCAACTCGCTTCTATCGTTCTTTGCCAAAGCGAACTATGCTTACGATAATAAGTACTTGATATCGGGTACTATACGCCGCGATGGTTCGTCGCGCTTTGGTGCCAACAACCGTTATGGTTATTTTCCGGCGGGTTCGGTAGGATGGAGAGTGAGCCAGGAATCGTTCCTGAAAGACTCTAAGCTAATATCTGACCTGAAACTGCGCTACAGCTACGGACAGGCAGGTAACCAGGAGACCGGCAACTATGCTACCTACAGCCTCTATTCGGCCATTTACGGCTTAAGCAATAACGACCGTATAGGCGGTACGGCTTATGATATCAGCGGAGCCAACACAGGTACGCTGCCATCGGGTTTTGTGAAGATACAGCAGGAAAACCCCGACCTGAAATGGGAATCGACCAAAGAATCTAACTTCGGTGTGGATTTCGGCTTATTCAACCAAACCATTACCGGTAGTGTAGACTACTTTATTAAAAACACAACAGGTATATTGATCACTCCTGGCTATTTGGCCGTTATTGGCGAGGGCGGTACCAAAACCTTCAACGGTGCATCGATGCAGAATAAAGGTATCGACGCTATTGTGAACTACGATGGCCGCATTGGCGATGATATCAGCTTCGGCATCAGCGCTAACTTTAGCAAATACACAAATAAGGTAACTTACCTGCCATCAGAAATTTACACCGCTTATGCCGGTAACGGTACCGACCAGATCATTGTTGGCCGCTCTATCAACTCTATCTTCGGTTACGTGGCCGATGGCTTGTTCACCTCTGCCGACCAGGTAACCAATTCGCCCGCGCAACCGGGTAAAGGTTTGGGCCGCATACGCTTTAAAGACCTGAACGGTGATAACGTAATAAACGACCGCGACCGCACCTACATCAGCAATGGTAACCCGGACTTTTTGTACGGCATGAACTTTACGCTGCGCTGGAAAAAATTGGATTTTGCTGCCTTCTTCCAGGGTGTGCAGGGCTTGCAGGTATACAATTCGTATAAAACCTATACCGATTTTGCCTCGATATGGCCGGGTGGTAACTGGGGGCAGCGCGTGCTTGATGCCTGGAGCCCGCAAAATACAGGCTCTACCATCCCTGCACTTACGCTGGTTAACACTAACGACGAAAACCGTACTTCGACTTACTTCATCGAAAATGGCTCGTACCTTAAACTGCGTAACCTGCAAATTGGCTACAACCTGAAAGATGCCCTTAAACGCCTGAACATACAAAGCGCGCGCATTTTCTTCCAGGGTTCTAATTTATTAACCATTAAAAGCAAAGGCTATACCGCTGCCGACCCGGAAAACCCCGGAAACGGCTACCCTATACCTGCCATCGTAACCTTTGGCCTCGACCTTTCCTTTTAACCCGTAAACTTAAAGTATATGAAAACGAAAATATTATTTTGGGCGGTACTGCTTACTTTTTGCTTCTCGTGCAAAAAGTCGCTCGACGAAACGCCGCAGGGGGTAGTATCAAGCAGCGACTTGAACTCGCCCGAGAACGTAGAAAAAATGGTGATATCGGCCTACGCTACGTTGGGTAACGAGAGTATACACACCTCTAACAGCCTTTGGCCCTGGGGCAGCCTCCGCAGCGGCGACGCTTACAAAGGCGGCGATGGTGCCGGCGACAACAGCGACTGGAACGACTACGAAACCTACATTACCAACCGCCCAACCAACGGTATTACCGACAGGATGTGGGCACAACTATACAACGGCATAGGTCGCGTGAACGATGCTTTGGTACGCGTTAATGCTATCGATGCGGCATCGTATCCCAATAAGGCATCGCGCCAGGGCGAAATGCGTTTTCTGCGCGGCTATTACTACTTTATGCTGAAGACCCTGTTTAACCAGGTGCCTTATTTTGACGAGACCGTATCTAAAGACGATTACATCAAAATCTCCAACACCGACCTTACCAGCGATGCGCTTTGGGAGAAAATAGCAGGCGAGTTCCAATTTGCAATAGCTAACCTGCCCGCCTCGCAAAGTGATGTTGGCAGGCCTAATAAAAGTACTGCTAACGCTATGCTGGCCAAGGTAAGATTATACCAGGCATACAAGCAGGATGATAACCATAACGTTACCTCTATCGATGCAGCTAAACTGCAAGAAGTAGTCACACTTTGCGATGCCGTGATCAGCTCGGGTAAATACAACCTTGCCGCAGATTTTGGCCAAAACTTTATGGCCGCTTACGAGAACGGCCCCGAATCGGTATTTGCTATCCAATACTCGCGTAATGATGGTACTACCTTCGGTAGGATAGACCTTGGCCACTCGTTATCGTACCCCATGAACGTGGAATACGGCTGCTGCTGGCAACACATCCCCAGCCAGGACTTAGTGAACAACTTTAAAACCACCGCCACTGGCTTACCCATGTTCACCGGCTACAACGCTACCGATGCACTTTCGGGCGCCGACTTCCTGACCACTACCTTCGACCCGCGCTTGGATCACACAGTGGGCATCCCCGGCCACCCTTTTAAATATGTGCCTGCCTTTGTATACCAAAATTCCTGGGCACGTGCACCCGCTATTTACGGTTATTTTACCAGCATGAAGGATCTGGCGGCTTACAACGATGGCTCGTTTCAGCGCATTCCGCCATTTATGTCGAGCTCTAAAAACTGGGAGCTGATCCGTTATGCAGACGTTATCCTTTGGAAAGCCGAAGCCCTTATCGAGCTTGGCCGCGAGAACGAGGCATTGCCTATCATCAACCAGGTGCGCCAGCGTGCAGCAAACAGCACCGCTATGCTGAAGAAAACCGATGGTACCTTTGCCACCAGCTACAACGTGGTAACCTACCAACCCGGCGTAAACTGCACCTGGACACAGGCTTATGCCCGCGAGGCACTGCGCAAAGAGCGCCGCCTGGAGTTTGCTATGGAGGGTAACCGCCTTTTCGACCTGGTGCGCTGGGGTATTGCCGATACTTATATGAATAGCTATTTTGCATCAGAAAGTACAAAACGCGCGCACTTAAAAACAGCTAAGTTTCAGAAGGGGCGCGATGAGTATATGCCAATTCCAACCAACCAGATAAATTTCAGCAAGGGGCTGTATAAACAAAACCCCGGTTACTAAAACTTAAATAATGAAGTTGAAAACTAATGTATTGCTCATTGCAATTATCGCTGCTACGGGCGGCCTGCTATTCGGTTTCGATACGGGCGTAATTTCGGGTGCTTTGCCCTTTCTTAAACAGTACTGGCAACTCTCGGATGCCGACATCGAACTGGTGACCACCACCGTGCTTATTGGCGCGGTACTGGGTGCCGTAACCAGCGGGAAGCTGTCGGACGCTATTGGCCGTAAACGCATGATCATCGTAAACGCGGTGATATTTACCGTGGGGGCTTTTGGCTGTGCTTACGCACCCAACGTAGCTGTGCTAATTGTAATGCGCATCATTATAGGTATAGCCATAGGCATCACAAGTTATGTGGTGCCTATGTATATCTCCGAAATTTCGCCCACACGGGCAAGGGGAGGCATGGTTACGCTTAACCAACTGATGATCACTATAGGTATCTTAGTATCCTACGCGGCGGACTATTGGCTGTCTGATGATGCCAACCCCGAGTCGTGGCGATGGATGTTTTTGGTAGGCTTTGCCCCGGCAGTTGTGCTTCTGGTGGGGATGTTCTTTTTACCCGAAACCCCGCGCTGGCTCATCAGCAAGGGCCGCTGGGACGAAGGCGCCGCCATATTGCGCAAGGTAGAAGATGCTGATATAGTTGAGCAAACCCTCGCCGGGCTGGAGAAAGACCTGAAGGCAGAAATCAGCAACAACACCAAGTGGACCGAAGTTTTTAAGCCATGGCTGCGTGCGCCGCTCATCATTACCATTGGTATATTTTTCTTCCAGCAATTCTCGGGGGTAAATACCATCATTTATTATTCGCCCATCATTTTCAAAATGGCGGGTATCGTAAGCAATACGGGTTCTATTTTACCGGCCATTATTATTGGCGCAGTAAACGTGCTGGTCTGTTTTGTATCGGTACTGTTGCTGGATAGGGTAGGCCGCCGCAGGCTTTATATGATTGGTATTTGCGGCATGGTGCCATCGTTGGCCATGCTGGGTGCCTGTTTCCATTTTAAAGAGCAATTGGGCGCAAGCCTGGCGGTATTTGCTGTGCTAAGCATTGTGTGCTTTATCATATTTATCGCCATCAGTTTGGCGCCGCTGGGCTGGCTGCTGATATCCGAAGTATTTCCGCTTAACGTGCGTGGCGTGGGCATGAGTATAGGCTCGCTGGCGCATTGGGGCTTTAACGCCATTATTGCCTTTACCTTCCTGAAGTTGGTGAATACGTTGGGTATCGATTATACTTTCTGGATGTACGGGCTGGTATGCCTGGTCGGCATAGTATGGGGCTACTATTACATCCCTGAAACCAAGGGCCGCTCGCTGGAAGATATCGAAAGCCATTGGCAAGCCGGCAAAAGCCCTAAGGACCTTTAATTTGTTTATTTACTTATACACTGATATGAAAAAACTCATCCTATTCCTACTGTTGTTTACCGGTGCTTACGGGCTACAGGCTCAAAAACTGGGCGTTAAATACGACCCGAGCATCCAGTCGACAACATCGATGCAGTACTTTAAGCCCAAAGGCAATCTTTTTGTTGGGGATTGTATCCCATTCTCGCGCAACGGCACTTATTACTATTACTGGTTGCTCGATTCGGCACACCATGCCAGCCTTAACGGGCTGGGCGGCCACCAATGGGCGCTAAGCACCTCATCCGACCTGAAGACATGGAAGCAATATCCTGTAGTATTGGGTATCGACGAAAGCTGGGAGAAATCTATCTGCACCGGTTCGGTAGCTTTTTACAAAGGCAAGTATTATGCTTTTTATGCTACCCGGTTGATAAATGCTGAAGGCAAGGTAAACGAGCAGCTAAGCTATGCCATTAGCGACGATGGTATCCATTTCGATAAACAAAAACCCAACCCGTTCTACACCTCTGCACCGGGCTATAGCAAGCGCAATTTTCGCGACCCTAAAGTATTTGTAGATGATAAAGGTGAGTTCCACTTATTTGTATCAAGCGACCAGGAAGAGCCGGTGATGAAGCGTTTTAACGGCTGTTTGGTGCACCTCTCATCAAAAGACCTGAAGACCTGGACCCTACACGACCCGATACTAACCGGGCAAAAATCATCTCCCGAGTGCCCCGACTATTTCTTTTGGAAGGGCTGGTATTATTTGGTTTACAGCGATGATAGCAATACCTCGTACGTAAAATCAAGGAAGCCTTACGGCCCGTGGGAAGAGCCACGCTACCAGGCGCTGGATGAATCATGGTCGAACGTGGTGAAGACCGCTGAGTTTAAAAACGATCGAAGGATAGCCGCTGCTTGGGTACCTAACCGCGTGAACAGCAAGGATAACGAGCCCGAAATATTTGGTGGCAACTCGCTGTTCCGTGAAGTGACACAGGAACCGGATGGTACTTTAAACACATCATTCCCCAAAGAAATGATACCCGTTACAGGGGCCATGAAAGCCGTAAAGCCCGAAGCGATGTATAAAGCCAAACTTGCTGCCGATGGTAGCATTACCCTTGCCGATGGCGCAGGTGTGGCAAGCGCACGTATTACCAATGTGCCCGAGAATTGCCGCATTACCTTAACCGTAACGCCTACGGGCCTTAATCAGGAATTTGGATTGTTGCTTAAGGGCGACGAAAAAGGCGCGGGCGGCTACAAACTCAACTTATCGGCAAATAGTAAAACGGTGAATCTGGGCAATACTACTATCAACGGCGTGAATGGTTTGGAAAAACCAATAACCATTGATATTGTAATGAAGGATGGTATTTTGGATGCTGATATCAATCATCGCCGTACCATCGTGAACCGTACTTACCAATATAACGGTAACACTGTATGGTTGTATGCCAAGCACGGCACCGTTAAGTTCAGTTCGATAAAAGTTGCGCCGCTGGCCGAATAATGCGCAGTCCCGTTTAATAAGTTCCCTTTTTAATAAAAATTATATATGCTATTAGGTTTTGATATTGGCGGTACCAAATGCGCGGTGCTTATAGGTGAGCAAACAGCTGACAACATCCGCCTGGTTTGTAAAGAATCGATGCCGACCGATCTGCCGGTTTACGAAATGATAGAAAAGCTCTTCAGCACGGCAGAGAACCTGCTGGCCCAATATGGCATAGCGGCTGCCTCGCTGCATGGCATAGGCATTAGCTGTGGCGGCCCGCTGAGCAGCAAACGCGGCCTGATATTGTCGCCCCCGAACCTTTTGGGCTGGGATAATGTGCCCATTGTAAAAATGTCCACCGAACGCTTTGGCCGCCCGGTGTTGTTACAAAACGATGCCAATGCCTGTGCCGTTGCCGAATGGAAATACGGCGCGGGCAGGGGCTACGATAACCTGATGTTCTTCACTTTTGGTACGGGCATGGGAGCCGGGCTAATATTGAATGGGCAACTATACTCCGGTATATCCGACCTTGCGGGCGAGGTTGGCCACATCCGCCTGGCCGAGTTGGGGCCTGTGGGGTTTGGTAAGGCCGGCTCGTTCGAGGGGTTCTGTAGTGGCGGCGGCATTGCGCAGATAGGGCAGTTCAAGGCGCGCGAAATGTTGCAGGTTGGTAAAACAACTGGCTATTGCAAACATATCAGCGAGTTAACGGGCGTCACCGCAAAATCAATAGCTGAGGCCGCCCATGCCGGCGACGAAACTGCCATTGAAGTATACCGTATTTGCGGGCACTACCTGGGTAAGGCGTTGGCCTTGTTCATCGATATCCTGAACCCCGAGCTCATCGTACTGGGTAGTATTTTCGGCCGCGCCGAGAGTTTGTTGCGCCCTGCCATGATGGAAGTTATAGAGAAGGAGGCCTACTTTGAATCGGTTGAGGCTTGCAAGATAGTACCTGCGGGATTATCCGAAAATGTGGGCGATATGGCCGCCTTATCGCTGGCTATTTTGAGTAACTGATGATACGGATGAAAAAGTACGCGAGGATATTGTTGATGATGCTTCTGCTGCAATTGCCCGTATTGATGGCAAATGCACAAAAGAGCAAAGCGCCATGGCCGGCTTTCCGCATAGGTCTGCCCGATGCTACCTATTACTCGGGGCAGGACCTGAAGCCAAAGGGCAGAGTGCTGTTTATTTATTTCTCGCCCGACTGTGAGGATTGCCAACAGTTTACCCAAGCCCTGGTAAAGCAGGCGGATAGGCTGAAGAAATATCGAGTGATAATGGTAACCAATACGGCATTGCCGCCGGTTATCGCCTTCCGTGAAAAATACGGGCTGAAGAAATACCCAAACATCACTGTGGGTACCGAAGGCAGTACTTACGTTTTGCAGCGGGCCTTTAATGTGCAGCGCTTTCCGTTCGCAGCTATGTACGCAGGGGGAAAGCTGGTGAAAACCTTTGGCGGCGAGGCTGTGGCGATGGCACGGGAGGTGGCCGACATGGTGCAGAAAAATTGATAATAAGAAGGGAAGCAAATGTGGCCCCCTTAACACAAGCTTCTCTTCGTTCTTATATGTTGGTTTAAGCAAGCCGGATGCGCCGCCAGGCGCATGCCGGCTTATTTTTTTATATTTACGGTAACAATAATAAACCGTGTAAGTCCTTATCTATATGCAAGAACCAAATCTTCAACAAGAAGCATTCATCAACGAAATGGCCGGTTACGCAGGTTACTTACATAAGCAAGGTTGGACCAGCGAACAGATCAAAGCTGCATTAATTACCCGCGGGCTTGATGAAACCAACGCGGCTTGTATTGTAGATGGTTTCGAAAGAGCTAAAAAAGAAAGGTTGGATAATGCCGGCACCATCGTAAAGACCATTTTAGGTTTGCTTGGTTTGGCAGCAGGCAAATAACCCTTAACATGGAATCAACTGACCATCAAAACGAAGACTTTACCAGCCAAATGGTTCGCTATGCCAAATACTTGCATGAGCAGGGCTGGACTGCCGACAAAATAAAAGCTGCATTGATCTCTCATGGGCTTGATGAAACCAATGCAGCTTTTATAACGGATAGCTTTTCAAAAAAGCAGCTAACTTTTCGGTGCAAGAAAAAAGCTCCGGTTAAAAAGGCAAATAATGGAGGTAAGGCCGAGTTCGTTTTCACTTGCATCGAGATACTTGCCGAGGTTTTGCTATTTTTTTGAATAAGAGGCTTTCTTACTCCGTATCTGTAAAAGCATCTCCGCCAATAAATATAATTGTATTGCTTGCCTTTGCGGGCGAGCCCGAAGCACCAAAAGCGAACGACCTTTTAATGGTTTTGCCTTCTGTTGTAAACTCAATGGTATTGCCGCTGATGCGGTAAGTGCCGCCCGAACTGCTTTTTCTGGATGCTGTGGCTGCCGGGGTAGAGATACCGCTGTTGCTGCCTTCGGTATAATGGGTATCGTCTATAAAGTTTATTTTATTGATGAAGAGTGCCTGGGTGCCATTGCCGTAATCGCCGCCCGAAACTTTTTTATAGCCCTTTTTTAATTTCAGCGCTCCCGTATAAGCAAATGCCGGGAACCAGTTGCCTTTGCCAAGCATATAATCGTGTGTTTTGCCTTTGTAATTGGTAAGAGTGAAAGTACCGCCAACTTTTTTCCAAGTACCCCATGCGGCAGGGCGTTTAGCTTTAGAGGCCACTACATCCAGTTGTTCTAATGGCTCTTCGCCTACATCAAAGTATTCTCCGTTTTTAAATAATACCACCGGCTCAAAAGCAATGGCAGCAGGGTAGCCGCTCACGGCGCGGAAATACCAGCTATCAACAGCAGGTGCAGTGGTGGGTTTTGCGGAAGTAACATCTGCTGCCAGTAAGGGCAATAATAACATAAGGCACAGGGCCATGCGTTTAATTTTCATAGCGATTTGTTTTATGGTTACTCAAATACAACGCAAAAGGAGGGGATGGGTTTGGTGGGGGTATTAAGTGTTTGTTAAGATGAGGTGGTTATGGCGTTTATGGGAGGTCTCGATCTTCGTCTCTATAGGTGGCACCTAACGGAGCTGTTTACTTTTTTCGTGCATCTGCTACAAACACGCTACTCCTAACGGAGTGTTCAGTGCATTGTTCATACACCCCGGCGGGGTACCGTTTTTGTAGAAATTTAAACAGGATGGTATAGCTCTGTAGGTGCCACCTTCAGTAAGTATTGCCTAACCGCAAAGTATATAATTCCTATAGAGTAGCATGTATTGCAGGAAATGCTTAGTTTCGCCTTTTTGAACTGATATGCTTACTGTAGAAAAGATCGGTGGCACCTCCATGAGTGCTTTGGCCGACGTTGTTGAAAATATAATCTGCTATAACCGCACAGGTGCCCACCTTTACAATCGTGTATTTGTGGTTTCTGCCTTCTCGGGCGTTACCAATCTGCTGCTCGAAAATAAAAAGACCAAGGCGCCCGGCGTATATCATCGCCTGGCCAATAACCAGGACTATCACGTTGCCCTTGGCGAAGTGTTGGATAACCTGAAAGCGCTGAACAAGAATTATGAACCACTCGGGTTGGATGTAGCCAAAGCCGATGAGTTTATTGATAGCCACCTGGCCAAGGCATCAACCTACCTCGAAAGCGCCACTACGATGCTGGCCTCAGGTTACCTTAATGAAGGCATTTTGTTAGCCACGCGCGAGATATTGGCCTCGATCGGCGAAACGCATTCGGCTTATGTGTTAACCGAAGTGCTTAAAACTAAAGGTATCAACGCCAAACTGGTAGATCTTTCGGGTTTTGATGATCGCCGTGCGCTAACCATCAGCGAACGTATTGCCGATGCTTTTGGCGCTATCGATTTGGAAAGCTGTGTTTGCATCGCCACCGGCTACGCCAAAGGTACCGAGGGTATTATGCGCGAGTTCGACCGTGGGTACTCGGAAGTTACCTTCAGTAAGATAGCTGTACTGCTTAAACCGCAGGAGGCCATCATCCATAAAGAATACCACCTTTCTACCGCCGACCCGGGTTTGGTAGGCATCGAAAATGTAAAACCCGTAGGCAACACTAACTACGATATTGCAGACCAACTGGCCGACGTAGGCATGGAGGCCATACACCCCAAGGCGGCCAAACCGCTGGAAATGGCAGGCATACACCTGCGTATCAAGAATACCTTCGAGCCCGCGCATCCGGGTACGCTTATCACTAAGGAATACATCAGCGACGTAAAAAGGGTAGAGGTTATCACCGGTACGCCGCAATTGCTGATGATAGACATTTACGACCCGCTGATGACGGGCAACGTAGGCTCCGACTTAGCCATTATGCAGGTGTTTTACCAGCACGGCATCAGCTATACTTTTAAGGTAACCAGTGCCAATAGTATCACCATTGTGATATGGGAGAACGATCTTACGCAGGGCCTCATTGCCGACCTTGGCAAACAATTCGAGCGCATCACCACCGAGCAGGTGGCTATGGTTTGCCTGTTGGGTACCAATATGGATCAACCAGGTTTATTGGCCAATGCTGCTATGGCTTTAGCTAAGGACGATATTAATATCATCAGCGCCGGTGTGGCTAAAGGCAAGGTGAACATCCAGTTCCTTATCGGTCGCGAGCAGTTTAAAACGGCTATTATCGCGCTGAATAAGGCAGTAGGATAGTTTCATCGACATTAGACGAAAAGCCTTAATTCGTGTGGAATTAAGGCTTTTCGTTTATTATAGCTTTTGAAATTTGCCAGCTTACATAAAACGTTCCTATGGAACGTTAAATTTGTTTCTTTTCGATTTCTACCGATAAGTCGTTCCGCTGGAACGATTTTCTCATCCCATCGGGATGTTTTATGGGTAGAAGCAGGCAAACGAGTATTTCACGTTCCGTAGGAACGTTTTATGAAATATACGCTTTGTATGCTCATGCGCTATTGGTTCATTAACGAACGGTTGTTTACTTACGCATCCGGCCCCATGGTGCCGGTTTTTACTTCGCCTGCCTTGGTGTAATTGGCAAAGATTACCCCGTTTGGCAACACCGCGCTTTCGGTTAATTTGAGTGACCGTGGGATGGTAGCATCGCTGTATATCGATTTGCCTTTGCCTAACAATACAGGGTAAATTTTCAGCCACAGTTCGTCAACCAGATCGTGCTCTAATAAAAGCTTCACCAATTCACCGCTGCCCCACACTTTGATCGGCTCTCCGTCGAAGTTTTTGAGTTTCTTAATATCTTCTACGCTGTTCAGGAAAACGGTGTTCTGCCAGTCGGACGAGGTACGGGTGCCCGATAGTACGTATTTGGTCACCTCGTTTATGCCGGGCCAGTAATCAGCATGTTTTGGCCAGTAATCTTCAAAAATATCGAAGGTTTTACGACCCAGCAGTATATCGGCAGGTGCCATTTGTTTCAGCATCAGCGGCATCGAATCATCATCGGCATACACCGCCGACCAGCCTCCGTACTCGAAACCATTTGATGTATCTTCTTCCGGGCCGCCCGGTGCCTGCATTACGCCATCTAAGCTTATAAACTCCAGCACAATTAACTTTCTCATGGTAAGTTCTCCTTTTTAGTTTGTTTTGATATTCCAAAGGTCAACATTGCCAACTAACCCGCGCGGGTGTGTTTGCGACTTATAAAGGGGGCAAAGGATGCCGGATATTCGATTTCGGATTTAGCAGCTTCAGACTCCTGACTTCAGACTACAGACTTAGGGCTTCCAACTAAGCACTTTTATCCAACTCCTGTATCGCATGGTCCAGCGAATCATCTTTTCCCAGTTTAAGTTTTTGCTTTAAGCGGTAGCGTGCCATGCGGATGCTTTTGGGTTCAACGCCGAGGCGGTTGGCAATATCTTTATTATCAAGCCCCATTAAAATATAGGCGCAGTGTTTAAGGTCGAGCCGGGTGAGCGAGTTGTCGGCGCGTTCTTGCAGGGCGGTAAAAAACACGGGGTGTATATGGCTGATGGTTTGCTGTTCGTCAAGGCTTTTATCCATCTTAAGGTTTTGATTAATAATGCGCCCAATTTGCCTGGCTGCCTGCGGCGAATCGCTGCCGCGGGTTTTCTCTTTCAATAGTTCCAGTATGGCGTTCTTTTCCTCTATTTTGAGGGAGCCGGCCAGTAATTCTTTTTCCAGCCATTCGGTACGGTCTTGCAGCAGGGCTTGCTGTGCTTCTGCATGGGCGCGTTCCTCCTCGCGTAGTTCGGCCTGTAGTTCAGCCTCCTGTTTCTCTAAAAATAGGCGTTGCGCGTCGGCTTCTTGCAGGGCGGCGGTGAGCCTTATTTCCTCGTTCTGCTGTTCGGCTATTTGCTTTTGCTGTTGCGATGCCTTCAGCTTGTAATGATAAGAGCTGAGCAACAACCCTAAAACCAGTATCCCTACCGAACCAATGGCTATGTAAAGCCAGTTTAGCCGTTTGTTGTAATCAGCGCGTTCGCGCAGGCGGGCTATCTCGTTATCGCGCTGGGCGGCGTGGTATTCCTCTTCCAACTGCTGCACAATCCCCAACTTTTGCGCATCGAAAACCTTGCTGTAATAATCTACATACTGTTTGTAATACTTAAGTGCGGCCTGCGTATCGCCTTTTTGCTCGGCTACATTGGCAAGGCCCAGCATCAGCCTCGAGCGTGTAATATCAACCCCAGGTGCCGAATTTGCCAGTTCGCCTATACCCGTTAACAAGTATTGTTCGGCTTGTGCATAGTTCTTTTGGCGCAGGGCATACTCGCTTAAAATACCGTAGCAGTTAGCTATTATCTCGCTCGTATGTGTTTTTCGCCCAATGTTAAGGGCTATATCAATATAGCGTTGCGCACTATCGCGGTAGCTCACCGGGAAGTATTTGAAGTAAGCATTGGCCAGGTTAAGCGCCGTGAGCGAGGCGTTGCTTTGCAGGAATATCCTGTCATGGTTCTGCTGGTAAAAATTCATCGAGCGGCGGTAGTAATACAGCGATGAATCGAGTTGCTCGCGGCGGTTCTTATCCCGTTCAAAAGCCGAGAAATAGCTGTGCGCAATAGTCATGTAGCCTATTTGCTTGTCGTCCGCAAAAACGCTCCCTTTAGAAGCAGCTAAGCAGGCAAGAGCGTACTTATGCTGTTTTAATGTATCGCTGCCATAAGCATATATGCTGGATATGTAGTGGTTAATAAGCGTTTTGTAACTGTAAGCCCGTTTATCGGTAACTCCGTCAAGCAACTGGCCCGATTGTAGAAGGGCCGATATGGCTTTCTCATTATTCCCCCGCACCAGTTCCAGCCAGCCCTTTCGTAACCAGGCAAAGGCCGCCAATGGTTTATTGGTGGTTTTTGTGGCGCAGCGCATGGCGCTATCAATGTAAACTGCCGAGCGTTTTTCCTGCCCTTTCTGCATCAGCAGGTGTGCCATGGTGGCGTAACAAAAGGCTTTGGCGCCTGCATCGCCACTGGCTTTGGCAAGGGATATGGCGCGGCCGCCTATTTTGAGTGCTTCGGTGGCATTGCCTTCCAGTGTTGCGCGGGCAAGTTCGGCAGTAACTATGGGCCTTTCGGCAGGTGCGGCACTATTGGCAGCACGGCCGAGCGAATCGGTTATGAGGCTTTGTGCCGATAGTCCGGATGAATGAAGCGCGAGCGTAAAAAGCGTGATAATGAGCGCGGTATTTCTTAAAAGCATAGGTATTATGGCAGTATTTGTAGCTAAAAGCGCATTGTTTACGTAACCGTAAATGGCGCAATGTTACAACTGTAACACAATAACTTACCAAATTGTTGTAGACGATTTGTAGTCGCGGTGGCCCTATAGTGGTAGACGCCTTGTAGGCGCCGGTTTTTTGGTGGGGGATGCTGGCCGGGGTACTTTTGCCTCAACATCTTTTTATTAGTTAACCATAAAAACAAAACACTATGACAAACAAAGGCTTGGCCATTGTGGCCTACATCACCATCATCGGTTGGGTAGTATCTTACTTAGAGTTTAAAAAACGCGCGGATAAAAGCGCGCTGGTCAATTACCACCTCGGGCAGTCGCTGGGGCTTATTATAGTATCCTTCGCTTTGGGTATAGCCATATCTGTACTGGCTGCTATCATTCCCTCGCTGTACTTTGTAAGCTTTATTATCAGCGGCGCTACTTTAGTGTTGCTGCTGCTGGGTGTAGTTACCGCTAACAATGAGGCTATGAAACCGCTACCCATCATTGGTAAATTCTTTGAAGGCCGTTTTAATTTCGATGGCCGCATAGATGCTGCCAAACAATAATAATTTTCTATTCCTGAATTTATTACAATGCCCGTATGCCGCCCGCCCTGTTAAAATGGAGCGGGCTGCAACCGGCGGGCTAAAATTAAGGAGGAGGCGATATGTTATTATCAGCAGAAAAACAGAGCAGTACAGCAGCCGAAAAAAGTGAAGAAGAATTGATAGCGCAACTTATTACACAGCAACGTTTTGCCGATGCTTATTTGCTTTTGCAAAAAGAGGCGGCCGACAGCACGGTAACGCAATACAATTTGTCGTTATGCTATTATTCGGCAGGCAAATACCGCGAGGCGATATTAAGCCTCGATAAGGCTCAGCAACTTTTTCCCGTTAACGCGGGGCAAACAAAGCCTTTTGCAGACAGTTTCTACACAGCTATGCTTGCGCAGCAAAACCAACTGGATAGGCACTACCAGCCCATTTCACAAAAGTACATCAACCTAATGGCCCCAGTGGTTGCCGATGCCATCATCCGCCTGAAAACGGACTGCTGGCTGCAAATGGGCCATTACAACAAAGTGGTAGAGTTGGCCACACCTTTGGCTTACAAAAACTACCGTAACATTAGCGAGGCTTTGGCCATAGCTAAACAAAACCTTGAAAAACATGAACACCGAATATAATCAAATACGCGATGCCTATCATCGCAACTTATTTGCCGCAACGGGCGAGCAGGCAGATGTTTTAGCCCTGTACCGTGCACTTACAAGTGTTGATATCAGGAACGAGCAGGAGGAAAATCTGTACCATTTGGCCGCACGCTTTGCGGATGCTCCAGCCATCGCATTTTTAAAAGAAGCCGGCCTGCGCGCCGATGCCGATAAATATAGCAACACAGCCTTCCATGCGCTGGCCACCTCAAAGTTCGACCTGAACGCGCCGGGCCTCGAAGAAAAGGCTACTAAGATATACGATACCGCTAAGGCTTTGCTGGAAGCGGGCATTAACCCAAAAAAGAAGAACGATTCGGGCAAACTGGCCTACATGGAAGCGGGGCTGGTTTATATGTACCCCATGCTGGATGCCCTTGGCGATACAGGCCTGAAAATGGATGCTACGGCCGAGGAAGGTAAAAATCTGTTGCATTTAATATGCGATAAACTGGTGCACCGCAAAACCATACCCGGTGCCGTTGAAGCCGCCACTAAAACCGTGCGCGTGCTCATAGAGAAAAGCGGCATAGATACCGAAGACAAAGATGTTTTTGGTACCACGCCGCTAACCTACGCGCAACGCAGTGGGGTAAAGGAGATAGCTGCCGTGCTAAGCGGCGACGAAAGCGATACAGCAACAGGCGGGATGACCGTGCATGAAGCCGTGCTGAACCGTGACGCGGCAGCCTTAGAAGCGCTTATAAAGAACGGTACCGACTTAAACGAATTATCCGACCAGTGGCGCCGCACCCCTTTGATGCTGGCATGCGAGTATCCATCAGAACCCTTGGTGAAGCTGCTTGTTGCCGGGGGAGCCGACGTGAATTACAGGACGGGCAGTGGTGAAACGGCCGTTTGGTGTCTCCTGGAAAAGGGCATTAGCGACTTTGGCCGGGGTATGAGCCAGGATTTGAAGGATATGGTAAAGATACTCCGTACGCTAATAAGCAACGGTTTGGAGTTGGATGCAGCCATAACCAACAATGGGGATACTGCGCTGAATATTATTTGCCAGGCGGGCTACCTTGCCGACCTAAACAACACACTGGCCGAAGAATTGATAGAGGCCGGCTGCGATGTTAACAAACCCAACCGCGCTGGCAAAACCCCGCTGATGAATTTTGCGCAAAAGGGCAACGAGGCCAAATACGCCATTGGCGAATTACTGTTGGATAACAATGCTGACACCACTTATACCGATAATAACGGCAATACCGCGCTAATGTATGCTGCGGCCAATGGCGACCATATGTCGGCCAAGAAATTGGTGGGCTTGATATTGGATCACGACGAATCTACCATTGAAAAAGTGAACAACGCCGGGCAAACTGCCATGGATATTGCCGTGCAAAGCGGTAACGAGACCGTGGTGAAGCAAATACTGGCTTAACTATAAATATCTATGGATAACATGTTTTTGAATGCGTGCAAAAACGCACAAAAAGGAATAGTACAGGCCTTCTTAAAAAAGGGCGGAATAAACGTAGATAAGCGCGATGCCCTGGGCAATACGCCGCTTTACTACGTTTGCACAAAGGGCGCTAAAGATATTGCCAAAATGCTGGTTGATGCCGGTGCAGATGTTAACCTGGCCAACAATACAAGCGAAACGCCTTTGCACTGCGCAGCACGCGCGGGGAGTAAAGAACTGCTAAAACTGCTTACAGATGCCGGTGCTGACGTGAACGCAAGCAATAATTACGGGCAAACACCGGTTTTCTATGCCGTGCTGGCGGGGAAAACAGAGACCGCCCTTTACCTTGTTTCGCTTGGCGCGGCTACCGATACCAAAGATAACGGTGGCTACAGCCTGCTCGACCATGCCACTGCTAATGGTATGCGCGACCTGGTAACCAACTTAGGCGGCGAAAACACCAACCGTAAAGACGACCATGGCAATACGCCGCTGCACCAGGCGGTTTACAATAACCAAAGCGAAACGGTAATTGCCCTGCTGAAAAGCGATGGCGTAAATACCAATGAGTTGAATAACGAAGGTGTAAGCCCGCTAATACTGGCGGTACGCAACTCTAACATCCACCTGGCAGAACTGCTGCTAAAAAACGGTGCCGATGTAAACCAGCATGTGCTTAATGGCAACTCGGCATTGCATTTTGCAGCGGGTATGGGTAAACACCATTTAGGCAAAACGCTGATAAAGGCAGGGGCAGAGGTAAACTCGCGCAATAGCTTTGGCGAAACACCGCTAATTGTGGCCGCCCAATGCGGTTTTAACGATTTTACCGCCATGCTGCTGGAACAAGGTGCCGAAGCTACAGCTGTTGATAACGACGGCCGCAGCGCTATGGATTTTGCCAGCGAGCGCGGCTATACCGAAATACTGGAGCAACTATTAGTTGCCGGTGCCGGAGAATAAAGGGCCTGATAGGCTCAATGGTTTCACATTAAGATATACACATCATGAAAAAAGTAATTTTTGCACTGGTTGGCTTAGCCGCCCTGATAGTAATTTTAAAAGAAGGGAGCTGCTTTGCGCAACGTGACGAGCTAACGGCGACAGATACCGAAAAGAAAAACAAAATGTTAATGACCGTTATGGACGGCGGCAAACCCATAGTAACCGAGCTTACATCGGTAAACCTCACCATAAGCCGCTACGAGGATGATGAGGAGCATGCGCCTGCAGACGCAAAAACGGCCAAAGCGGGTAAAGACAGCGCCAAAGTAAAACTCCCGGGCACACCACGCCCGCGTAATGGTAACGCCTACATTGGTGCGGAGGCCAAAAACCTAAGCCCCGAAATGTTGAAGATACTGGCCCGCAACAAAGCTAAATTCGATGGTAGTATTACTATAACCGACCCGACAAGTCGCAAAGTAGTTAAAACGCTGAAATTCAAACAAGGCTCACTCTATTCCTACTCCGACCAATTTTCGGCAGTAGGGTACAGCGATAGTTACGGGAGCGCCGTATTGTCTATCAATTGCAAAGAACTGGCTATTGATGGGGTGAATTTTGAGCAGTAGAGGCAGTTTGCGATAAATTGACTGGAGAGTTTAAATGAGGATGTTGTCACCCGTTAAAACCAACTTTTAAGTTCTCCGGTCATTTTATCATTTTCAATTTCGGTTGCTTCCACTTTTGGTTTTCCACCTGTTTGTTCATTTATTTCGTCGGCAATATTATTGGCTAAAAAGCCGTGCCTTACTACCGTTACTGCCCAATTAGCACCGCATACCCACAAAAATGCCGCCACACCAAACCACCACGGCCCCTTAATAGAAAGCGTAAAAACTTCCATAACAACAGCCAATATGGATGTGAAAATGAAGAGTTCGCGCATATCAATCTGGTACTTCAATAACCAGTTGTCGTTTTCGTATGTTAGGCTAAAAATACCGCTATCAACGCTGCCAAATATAGAGCCTTTCATGGTTGATGTTGTCCCTTTGTAGCTAACCGACATATCTTCTGTAATAACCATGTCTGCTTTCTTTGATATAATACCATCCTTTATCAGCTGTAACACCTGGGCCTTGTTGCCGGGAGTGATATCTGTTTGTAGAGGCCTGTTAAAACGGACAGAGAGTGGAAAGGTCATTTAGTAAAAGCTTCAATAAATATAGCACATATTTACATTCACCATCGCTACTTATCGCCGATATATCTACATTTCATCAATATTAATTCTATATTTAAGATCCCATTAACCGTGGGATAAAACCAATTATATTATTAATATCCTGATGAAGCCAACACGGGTACTGCTGTTTATTTTGCTGCACTTTGTAGTTGGTACGGCTGTGGCCCAAAACAGCCAGTTCAGGTTTTCGCGGCTTGGTATTGGCAACGGGCTATCGCATAACCAGGTGAATTGTATTTACAAGGATAAACGCGGTTTTATGTGGATAGGCACGCTATCGGGCCTCAATAAGTACGATGGTTACCGCTTTAAAACCTTTAAGCACATCACCGGCGATACCACCAGCCTTAACGATGATTACATCATGAGCATTACGCCGGGCCCCGAAGATAAATTGTGGATAGAAACCCGCACCGGCTTTAATATTTACGACCCCGCTACCGAAAAGTTTAGCCAAAACCTGAAAACCTTTATGTACAAAATAAAGGTGTACGATACCTATATTTTGGCCCTGAAGAAAGATAGGTTCGGCAATTTTTGGTTCCTGCAACATAATAAAAGCCAGGGTTTGTTTAAGTACGACCAGATAACCAAACAAACCATAAACCTGCTTCATAACGATGCTGATACCACCACTATTTCATCGAACCTGGTAACCGATCTATCGGTAGATTCTAAAGGCAATATCTGGGTGTCGTCGGGCTTGGGCATACTGGAACGATTGGACCCTAAAACCTATAAAGTAAACCTGCGTTTCCATTTGGGGCAGTTGCCGCCGGGCTTAAGTTCGGGCTATAAAATATTTATAGATAAGCAGGACGATGTATGGGCTTTTGTGCCCAGTTTTTCTAAGGGTGTTTACTATATAAGCCTCGATAAGCATGTTTTTAAGCATTTTTTAAAAGGCCCCGGCTGCCTCAATACCGATGTAATATCCGACGTTACCCAGGACAACCAGGGCCGGATGTGGATAGCTACCGACCATGGCGGTATAAACCTCATCAACAAAAAGGACTTAAAAACAGAGTACTTGCTCAATAGGGAAGACGACGATAAATCCCTCGGGCAAAATAGTATTACCTGCCTTTATAAAGATGATGCGGGCATTATATGGTGCGGAAGCTACAAACGCGGCATTAGCTATTATCACCAAAACATTATCAAGTTTGCCAGTTATACCCACCATTTGTCGGACAAGGGGAGCTTGCCGTTTAGCGATGTAAACACCTTTGCCGAGGATGCTGCAGGCAATATATGGATAGGTACTAACGGCGGCGGGCTTATTTATTGGGACCGGAAAGCCGGCACCTTTAAACAATACCTGCACAGCACAACCAACAAAAACAGCCTTACAAATAACGTCATTGTAAAGCTTTTTATAGACCATGAGCGGATGCTTTGGATAGGCACCTATTACGGCGGGTTAGATCGTTTTGATGGGAGCACCTTCAGGCATTATAAACACACCGAGGGCGATGCAAATACCATATCTGAAGACCGCGTTAACTCCATTAACGAGGATAGCGAGGGTAACCTGTTGGTGGGCACGCTATCTGCCGGGCTAAACGTGTTGGATAAAAAACGGAATGTAGTTGCCGCATACCGGTTTGATGGCGATATGAGTAAGAACTCGCTGCACTCAAACTACATCAGTGCAGTAATTGAGGATAGCCGCAGAAACGTGTGGATAGTTACCGCCTACGGGTTGGACCTGCTGGTGAAAAAAGATCATAGGTTTTTGCACTTTTTGCACGATGATACGAAGCCCAATAGCCTTATAAACAATAATACCAACAATATACTGGAGGATACCGACGGTTTAATATGGATCAGTACGCGCGAAGGCATCAGCATATTCGACTATCGCACGGGCGATTTTACTAACCTGAACAAGCGAGACGGCCTGCCCGATAATACAGTTATTGATATGCAACAAGTAAGCCGCAATAATATATGGGCAAGCACGCCCAATGGCCTATCCAGCATATTTGTCGACAGGAGCGGTAGTAAGCTGAAGTTCAGGTTTGTGAATTATAACGAGGCGGAGGGTTTGCAGGGGCGGGAGTATTCTGAAAACTCCTCGTTAAAAACTCGTGATGGCGAATTGCTTTTTGGTGGTGGTAATGGTTTTAATGTATTTAAACCATCGGGCATAAACAGCACTCTGAAAGAGCCTGAGTTGATATTTACCGATTTCCAGGTGTTTAATAAAAGTGCCGGCGTTGGCGAGAAGATAAACGGCAGGGTGTTGCTGCCAAAATCGATAAGTATGCTTAACGAGCTGGAGCTGAATTATGATGATAACGTATTTGCTATAGAGTTTGCTGCGCTGAATTACTTTAATCCCGGAAAGGTGAAATATCAATACCGCATGCAAGGGTTTGATAAAGATTGGATAAATGCCGACAACAACATCCGCCGGGCCGGTTACACCAACCTCGACCCGGGCTATTACACTTTCCGTGTGCGTGCAGGCAGCAATGAGCGCTGGTACAGGCGCGAATTAACACTGAATATTCATATCGCACCGCCATTTTGGAAAACCACCGGGGCCTATGCCTTTTATGTGTTGCTGGCCATTGGTACCTTATTGTACATCAGGCAGCGGGGTATCCGGAAGCTGCGTGCGCAATTTGCTATTGAAAAAGAAAGGGGTGAGGCTCAGCGCATGCACGAGCTTGACCTGATGAAGATAAAATTCCTCACGAACGTAAGCCACGAGTTTCGTACACCGCTATCGCTAATTATGGCTCCGGTAGATAAGGTTATACAGCAGGTGGACGAGCCTGAGGTGAAACGCCAGCTGCTAACAGTAAACCGCAACGCCAAACGCTTGCTTAATCTGGTAAACCAATTGCTCGATTTCAGGAAAATGGAGCACCAGCAGTTGAAACTGCAAAAAACTAATGGCGACATTATCAGCTTTATTAAAGACCTTTCCTTTGCGTTTACCGATGTGGCCGAGCAAAAGCACATCCGCTTTATTTTCGATTCGGAAGTGGCGGCGTATCACACCTGCTTCGATCACGACAAGATGGAACGCATTATGTTCAACCTGCTCTCTAATGCGTATAAATTTACACTCGAGGGCGGTAGCGTAAGCGTTATGTTAACGGTGGTGGAGGGCGATGATAAAGGGCAGCAACGCCTTGAAATTAAGGTTGCAGATACAGGTATAGGTATGCCCAAAGATAAGCTGGCCCTAATTTTTGACCCATTCTTTCAAAACGATCTGCCCGATTCGATGCTGAACCAGGGTAGCGGGATAGGTTTATCTATCACCAAAGAATTTATAAAACTACAGGGAGGCGAAATAACCGTAGAGAGTGAGCCTGATAAGGGCAGTTGCTTTACTGTTTTATTGCCTGTTATCCGCATAGCAGGCGGCAGCGGTAGCGATGCCCCCGTTCATGAATCGTACGAGCCTGCTGTGGAAGTAGTGCCTGCTTTATTAGAACAAAAGGATAAACGCGATAGCAAAAAGCAAACCGTATTATTGGTAGAAGATAACGACGAACTGCGGTTTTATATCAAGGATAATCTGTCATCAGCATTTAACGTTATCGAAGCCGAAAACGGTAAGAAGGGCTGGCAAAAAGCACTTGCGCAGCACCCCAATTTAATTGTGAGTGATATTACTATGCCCGAAATGAACGGCATCGACCTTTGTGTAAAAATAAAGGCCGACAAACGTACATCGCACATCCCCGTGATACTACTCACCGCCATGACCGGGGAAGACCAGCAACTGAAAGGCCTGGAAACAGGTGCTACCGATTACCTGACTAAACCATTCAATTTCGATATCCTGCAATCGAAAATAAAAAACATCCTGAGCCAGCAGGAAAGCATGCGGAAAACCTATACTAAGCAGGTAGAGGTAAACCCAAGCGAAATGGTTACTGATTCACCGGATGAGGCCTTCTTTAAAAAGGTTTTGGTGTTGATAGATAAAAATATATCTAACCCCAATTTTTCTGTAGAGGAACTAAGCAGCGAGGTTTTTGTAAGCCGCTACACCCTCTATAAAAAAATACTCGCCATGACGGGTAAAACCCCCAACGAGTTCGTCCGCTCTATGCGGATGAAACGCGCCGCACAGTTGCTGGAGTCGGGGCATTTAACCATTTCGCAGGTATGCCATAAAGTGGGCTTTAAAAGCCAAAAGTATTTTGTGAAGATGTTTAAGGAAGAGTTCAATAGCATCCCCTCTAAGTACCACGATGCCGCCGAAGAAGCGGAACAGCAGTAGCTAAAACAAGTTGCTTGCCCAAGCCTTTGGGTACACATTTGTAACTTTGTTTTATCATTTTATCTATATTTGCTTGTCTGTTAAGTATTTAATTTATTGAAAATTAAATACTTAATTAAGGTTGACATTTGTGCCCCTATTAATCCACAACCGGTAGTTGCCCTCCTCATACTTTTACTTTCAACAAAACCAATTTGCTGCAACCGCACAAGGCATGCAGGGTAAACACTCCTAAAAAAGTTTTACAATTTTATTGAAGCAGGCGCCTGCAAAGCATTACAGGCATCGCGTTAAGCTAACAGTTAAGCATACTTTTCTGTGCCTCGCGTTGCGCATATATGCGTTGGCAAATTGGTGTTGTTTTAACACGTATAACCAAAAATTAACAATAAACCAATTAACAATTTAACCAATCATTATGCGAAAAATTCTACTAATGGCACTGCTGTTTTTGTCGCTTTTTGTATGCCCGCGGGCAGGGGCGCAAACCGCGTCCACGGTAATCAAGGGGACCGTGAGCGACGAAAAAAGGCTAACCCTGCCGGGCGTATCTGTACGAGCTAAAAACAGCCAGTCGGCCGCGATCACAGACAAGGATGGTAATTACAGCCTCAGCGTACGCGCCGGCACTACCGAACTTACCTTCTCTTTCATCGGGATGAAAACCCAGGATGTAGTTATCGGTAAACGAACCGTTATCAACGTTACTTTAATCAGTGTATCTACCGCCTTGTCTGATGTGGTAGTTATTGGCTACGGCCAGCAAAAAAGGCAGGACGTAAACGGCGCAATATCCTCATTAAAAGCAAGCGATTTTGCAAACGTGCCTCAACCCAGCGTAGATCAATTATTACAAGGCAGGGTTGCGGGCGTTACTGTTACGCAAAACTCCGGCGCGCCGGGTAGCCAAACATCGGTGCATATTCGTGGTATATCTTCACTGTCGGGTTCTAACGAACCTTTGTATGTAATTGATGGCGTACCCATTTTTGGCGATGCCAACAACCGCGCTACCAGTGGGCGTTCAGCTGCTTTGGGTAATAACGATGAAGTAGCCGTTAGCCCTTTATCATTGATAAACCCAAGTGATATCGAATCTATCGACGTATTGAAAGACGCATCTTCAACCGCAATTTACGGTTCGCGCGGTTCTAACGGTGTAATTATCGTCACTACAAAACGTGGTAAAAACGGAAATGCCCGTATAGGGTACGATAGCTACTACGGCTTTCAGCAACAGGGCAAATTTTTGCCTATGATGAACCTGCAGCAATATGCCGCCTTGCAAAATGCCCTTGCCGATAATGTGCAGGTCGCGCGTAGGTCGGAGTTTGCCTCGCCTGAGCTTTTAGGATTGGGCACCAACTGGCAGAACGAGGTTTTTCGCACCGCACCGCAGCAGAGCCATCAATTATCGGTTTCGGGCGGTAAGGATGGTACCGACTATTACGTTTCAGGCGGTTATTTTAACCAGGACGGAACCATTTTGGGCAGCAAATACAAACGCTACAGCCTGCGCTCAAACATCAACTCGCAGGTAAAAGAGTGGCTTAAGTTTGGTGCCGTAATAGGCGGCAGTCGCGCCGAAGAAAACCGCGGGTTGAGCGATAACAATGGTATTATTTACACCGCCTTGTTAAGCGCACCCGATGTAGCGGTGAGAAACCCCGATGGTACCTTTGCCGGTCCTATAACAACCGGTCCAAACGCTACCGGCGGTACTATTAACCCCGTTGCACAAGCATTGTCATTAACCAATACGCTGGTTAGGCATAACGTTAACAGCAGCCTGTATGCAGATCTGAAGCTATACCGCGACCTGACCCTTCGCTCGGAAGTTAACGGCGACTTCAATTGGTCTAAAGCGCTGCAATTTAACCCTACTTATGCATGGGGCGGCTTTGTAAACAAAACGGCAACGCTTAACGAGTCGTGGCAGAGCCAGTACTATTGGGGCTGGAAAGAGTATTTCTCTTACAACCACACCTTCGCTGCAAAACATAATATTTATGCCACTTTGGGTTACGAGGTTAACGAGGCGCAATGGAATGGCATCGGCGCTTTTGCCCAAAGCTTCTACAGCAACGATCTGCAGACACTTAACCTCGGCGATGCCAAATCGGCACGGGTGGATGAGTATAAAGGCAGCCAGTCGATGCAATCGGGTATTGCGCGTATAGTGTATACCTACAATGGCAAATATAGCCTTACTGCTACCGGCCGTTCAGATAGGTCTTCTAAGTTTTCTGAAGGGCACCAAACCGGCTTCTTTCCATCGTTGGCCATATCGTGGCGCTTATCCGAAGAGAAGTTTATGGCCGGCGTTAAAGGCGTTGCAGACAATATAAAACTTCGCGCCAGCTATGGCCAGGTGGGTAACCAAAACGTACCGAATTACCTGTATGGTGCTGCGCTTAAGCCATCGGCAACAGGCTTTGGTACAGGCTTCCTTATCGACAAGATTGCCAACGCCAACCTTACTTGGGAATCGGGTATTCAAACCGATTTCGGTATCGATTTTAGTTTGTTTAACAATAGGATAGAGGCATCGGCCGACTATTACGACCGTACTTCTAAAAACTTCCTTTTCCAGGCGGCTTTACCTGCATTTTTGGTGGGCGAAGGCGCGGGCGGCTCGTATTTGGGTGGCGTAAACCCGCCTTACTTTAACTCGGGTAAACTGAGTAACAAAGGCTTCGAGTTCTCTATCAACAGCAGGAATATTGCAAGTAAAGATTTCAGATGGAACACCACCCTCGTCTTCTCTCACTACAAAA
This sequence comes from Mucilaginibacter pedocola, assembly GCF_002013915.1. GTDB lineage: Bacteria > Bacteroidota > Bacteroidia > Sphingobacteriales > Sphingobacteriaceae > Mucilaginibacter > Mucilaginibacter pedocola. The sequence continues at coordinate 20,511 of NZ_MBTF01000012.1, read as the reverse complement.
ACAAGGTGCTTTCGCTGGCCAACGGTACGCCATTTATTGCCGGTAACATTGCCAATGGCTTTTTAAGCAGGGGCGTTACCCGCACAGCAGTAGGGCAGGCCGTAGGCGAATTTTATGGCTACGTAACCGATGGTATATTTAAAAGCGATGCCGAACTGGCAAGTTCTATACCGCAATTTGGCCGCCCTATCGAGCGCAGCGCTACAGGCACCTGGTTGGGCGATATCAGGTATAAAGATTTGAATAACGATGGTAAGATAGACGAGAAAGACCAAACCTACCTGGGCAATCCTAATCCTAAATTCACTTACGGTATTACCAATACATTCTCTTACAAATCGGTCGACCTGAGTGTTTTCCTGAGTGGCTCGTACGGTGCCAAAATATTGAACGCATTGAACTACACTACCGCAGGCCTATCGGGCTTGTATGTTAACCAACTACAGTCATCAGCCAACTTCTGGAGCCCGAGCAACCCTACATCTAATATACCTGCGCCGCGTGGCGGGTTGGATAACCCCAACCTGTTCACGTCTGACAGGTTTTTGGAAAGCGGCTCGTACCTCAGGATACAGAATGTAAACCTGGCCTGGAACCTGCCGCAGCAATGGACGCGCAAAATAAAGATGAATAGGCTTAAGGTATTTGCCAATGGCCAAAACCTGTACACGTTCACCAAATACAAAGGCTTAGACCCCGAGATAGGCGCCATGAACCAAAACGTGTTTTTAACCAATATCGACCTGGGCAGGTATCCTTCGCCACGTACGGTAACCTTTGGTATCAACGCTGAATTTTAATCTATTAGGAGAATTTGAGATGAAAAAACATATAAAATATTTTATAAGCCTTGCGGCGATGAGCGTGATAGGTGTAACCGGCTGTAAGAAGGATTTCTTTAACCGCGCGCCCGAAGATGCCATTACGGTAGATAACTTTTACAAAACCAATGAGCAGGTTGCGGCCAGCACCAACGCGCTGTACAACTCGCCATGGTTCAACTGGAACAACAAAGCCGGCTGGGCCATAACCGAACTGGCCGGCGGTAACGGGCGTACGTATTCTGATGACGTTATCAGCCTGTTCAATTTCTCGCTTACCAATATTAACCCCCGCCTTGCCGATGCCTGGAATTCCCTGTTTACGGTTGTTGCGCAATCAAACGCGGTTATCAATAACGTGCCTAAAGCACCGGCATCGGTGGATAGAGCAGTTATGAATAACGCGCTTGGCGAAGCACATTTTATGCGCGCTATTGCCTACTTCCACATTGTAAGGCTTTGGGGAAATGTGCCCATTATAGAAAACAGCGAGGATTATGTGACCAACTTTCAGCTGAATACCAACCCGGTAGCTGATGTATACAAATTTATTATTAACGATTTGAAGTTTGCCGAAGCCAATTGCACCAAAATGACCCGCAACGGGGCAAACCAGGCGCAGGGCCATGTGTCAAGCGGCTCGGCATCGGCACTGTTATCTAAAGTGTACTTGTACATGGAAGATTACACCAACGCCCGTGCCGAAGCGGAGAAAGTGATAAACAGCGGCGAGTTTAAATTATACCGCGGTTACATTAACGATGCGCAAGTTGCAGCAGGTGGCTACACCGGCCTGGTTGACGGGAAGCTATACGACGACCTTTTTAAAACCGCCAATAACAACAACGAAGAATCTGTTGCGGCACTGCAATGGGCCGGCGGCGCATCCTATGGGCATGGTAACTCTATACAGGCATCATGGGCTATTAGTGGCGTTACCGGTACCGGCGACGGCTATTCGGTAATGGGGCCAACTATTGATTTGCAACGCGCTTACGAGCCGGGCGACAACCGCAAACATGCAACCATCATGCTGGCGGGCGATAAGTATCCCGAAATAAACCAGGCGGAAGGCGGCTTCACTGTGCCTGATAACGTAAACTCACAAGGTACCAAAGCCGGTATGAAAAAGTATGTGGTTGGTACACCGGCAGATAACGGTGGAGTTGGCGCAGCGCAATCTGCGGCTAATAACACCTACCTAATGCGCTATGCCGAAGTGTTGCTGATAGCCGCTGAATCTATTTTAGGTACAAACGCCAGCACCAGCGATCCGCTTGCATTAAGGTATTATAACATGATACGTAATCGTGCGGGTTTAAATACCGTAACATCGTTCACCAAAAATGATATCCTGCACGAGCGCCGGATGGAGCTTGCATTTGAGTTTGATTACTGGTTCGATTTGGGACGTATCGACGGATGGGACGGTATCATTAACGTGAACCACCCTAAAGCAGTTGCTATTTTAAGTAACCAGGAGCGCGGCACTTTCAGCAACGATACACCGCCGGTAGTTTATAGCCAAAAGAACGTAGCGCAGAGCTCATTCTTTGTGTTCCCGTACCCGCAAAGCGAAACTGCTACCGACCCTAAATTATTGGATCCACCGGTTCCTTATGTATTTAAATAATAAAGCCTGTTAACATGAAAAAGATATTCAATACACCTAAATACCTGCACTTGTTACTGGCAGTGCTGGTAACTATTGCAGTACAATCGTGCAAAAAAGATAATACCGCCAACTACGGTACAGGTGCGCCAACTATTACCCGTGTACGTACACTAACTAAAGATACCCTGGTATCGATAGAACACCGCCTTACGCTCGATTCGTCCTTAACGTACGATGAGCACCGGCCGGTACCATTCGATTCTACCACCACTTCAGGTAAAATTTATACGCCTTACATGATTGTGGGGACCAATTTAGGCTCCGCTACGCACATCTATATTAATGGGGTAGAGGTTTACTTCAACACTGCCTTAAGTACAGATAAGAGCATCATCCTCACCATACCAACCGATGTGCCTTTTAGCGATGCAAGCACGCCTAATAAACTTAAAGTGGTTACCCAGCACGGCGAGGTGGAGTTCGATTTTATTATAGAGCAACCTTTCCCGTCTATATCCTCGGTAAACTTTACAGCGGGTAACGCCGGCGACCTCATCACCATTAAAGGCACCACTTTCAATGGTTTAAGCAGTGTTAAATTTGGTACAACGGCCGCCGAAATTGTTTCGTCTACTGCAACTCAGGCTACCGTAAAGGTGCCCGCAGGTTTAACCGGGCCAAACGAAATATCGCTTACCACAACGGCTTCATTAGGTGGCGGTACTACTACAGGCCCATTGGCATCTAACGGCTATAACCCAACAAACAATGTAGAAACTTTCAGTACTGTACCATTTGGTTTTACGCAGTTAGGGTTCGATGATGAGTTCAAAAACGGCTGGTCGGATTATGGTTGGAGCAACTCGCCCGATAATAACAATACTACTAATGTATTGCGTGGCAGCAAATCTATTAAAGTGCAATACGCAGGCGGTTACGATGGTTTTGTGCTGCAGGCACCCGGCGATATCCCGGTTGTAAAAAGCATTAAAATGTCGGTTTACGGCGGTAAGGGCAGCGATAACAAAGTGATACATGTTATACTGGATTACAACTTCAGCGTTGCTGTATCTATTGTGGTAAAAGAAGGCGTCTGGACAAGTTTCAACATACCAATGTCGGCCTTTGCACCTGCGGGCGGTTCGGCACCTAAGAATTTTACTTCAATTGTGTTCCAGGAGTTTAGTGGCAACACTACGCTGTGGTACCTGGATGATATAGGTATTATATAACTCGTTAATAATTCCCCTACATGGCCGTCATCCGTTGCGGGCAATAGCAGCAAGGATGATGGCCTTTTTTATGAAATAACCGGGCATTGCCTAAACAAATGAAATTGAAGATAACATACATGTACGCCATATTAATTGCCCTGATAACGTTCACGGGCTGTAAAAAGGAAACCAAACCCGATACCACAATTGTAACGGCGGTGGAAGCAGGTAATGGCGGTGCTACCGGCCCCATCACATCACCAACCGACCCGGGTTTGGCGGTATCGCAAGGCTTTTTTCTGGATGGATGGGCGGGCAAAACGTTTGCAAAACCGGGTACGGTGAACGCGGAAAAACCAACTGCGGCAACAACCATAAACGTTACCGCCGATTTTGCACAGGTAATATCTAAAGTATCTAAAAACTTGTTTGGCAATAATGCCAATCCCTTCACCGGCCAGTATACAGATGCCGGGCTGGTACAAAACATCAGCAACCTGTCGCCAAATATTATCAGGGCACCGGGAGGTAGTATATCCGATATTTACTTTTACGACTTGCCCGCCGGCAGTAAACCAACAGATGTACCCGCACAGCTATTAAAAGCCGATGGTACGCCCGATGCCTCCACCGGTTATTGGAGCGGTAAGGTTACCGATAGCTGGTCGATGACGTTAGATAATTATTATGCCCTGCTGCAAAAATCCAACAGTACCGGTATTATCACCGTAAACTATGGGTATGCGCGCTACGGTTTAAGCGAGCACCCTGTAGAAACCGCTGCGCATTACGCTGCCCAGTGGGTGCGAAAGGATAATGGCCGTACCAAACTGTGGGAGGTGGGGAATGAGAACTTCGGCAACTGGGAAGCTGGTTACCGTATTGATGTAAGCAAGAACAAAGACGGGCAACCGGAGATTATAACCGGGCAGCTTTACGGTACGCACTTTAAGGTTTTTGCCGATTCGATGCGGAAGGCTGCTGCTGAGGTTGGCGCAACTATAAAAATTGGCGCAGTAGTTACCGAAACCGATGATAAAAATAACAGCACGGGCGGTAAAGACTGGAATGCAGGTGTAATGGCTGCCGCCGGCGCTTCTCCCGATTTTTATGTGGTGCACAATTATTACACGCCCTATAACCAAAACTCTACACCCGAGGTTATACTGGCCACACCGGCCGCCCACACGGCATCAATGGTTAGTTGGGTGAACCAGTCGGCGCAGGCTGCGGGTGCTCCGCTAAAGCCATTGGCATTGGATGAGTGGAATATATTTTCAACAGGCTCCAGGCAGCAAGTGTCTTCTATTTGTGGTGTACACGCGGTGCTAACCTTAGGCGAACTCATCAAAAACCAGTTCAGCATGGCTTGCCGCTGGGATTTGGCGAACGGTGGCAGCGATGGTAACGACCATGGCCTTTTCTCCTACAATCAGGATGGCGTTGCAAACTTTACGCCCCGCCCGGCTTTTTATTACCTGTATTATTTCCAAAAATACTTTGGCGACAGGATGATCAGTTCTTCGGTAACAGGGAGTAACGATATTATAAGCTATGCCTCATCTTTTAATTCGGGCGAGGCCGGCGTTACGCTTATTAATAAAAGTAATGCAGACAAGGTGGTAAACATCAATTTTAAAAACTATTATACCGGCAGCAATTATATCTACTATACCCTAAAAGGCGGCACGGATAACGCACCATTTTCGGGCAAGGTATTAATAAACAACAACGGCCCGGCGGGTGCAGTAGGAGGGCCGGCAAATTACACATCGCTTGCTGCATATTCTTCGTCAACAAGCGGTGGTATAAAAGTGGCCGTGCCTGCGTATGGTGTTGTGTTTTTAGTGGCCGATAAAAAGTAATCGGGCTCAGTTACACCACCTTCTGATCCGATAAATACTTCTTAGGGCTTTTACCAAACTTTTTGGTGAAAGACCGGCTGAAGTTCGACGGCTCAGAGAAACCAACTTTATACCCAATCTCGGATATGGTGAACTCGCCGGTTAGCAGCAATGCCGCGGCGTGTTCCAACCGGGTGTTGGTAATAAAATCGTGCGCGGTTTGGTTGGTAAGCGCGTTGAGCTTGCGATATAATTGCCGCCTGCTCATTTTTAAGGCCGTAGCCAGTTTATCGATATCAAAATTGAGGTAGGAGAGGTTGTCTTCGATGATCTTGACTACCTTTTTCAAGAACTCTTTATCAATATCAGCAATGGCCGATTCTTCGATAGAAACATCGGTATGTACGGAGAAACGTTCGCGTAGCTTTTTGCGCGATTCGAGGATGTTGTTTATCCTCGCGGCAAGCAGCGTTACATTGAAAGGTTTGGCAATGTAATCGTCGGCACCGGCGTTGTAGCCTTCTATCTTATTTTCGTCGGTTTGTTTGGCCGTGAGCAGGATGATAGGGATATGGCTTGTTTTTTCGTCGGCTTTTAGTTTATTGCAAAGCTCCAAGCCATCGCCATCGGGCATCATAATATCGCTGATAACAATATCAGGGATAAGGTCTACGGCTTTTTTGAGGCCTTCAACACCGCTCACCGCTTGTTCTACATGGTAGGCGCCTTCCAGTTCATCGGCAATGTATTCGCGCAGGCCCTGGTTATCTTCTACAATTAATACGATAGGGATGCTGCTCATTTTTTCTTCGGAAAGCCTGGTGTTGCTTGTTGCACTGCTTTCGGTTATGGCAGGTAATTGAACCGACAGTTCTTCCGTTGCGAAGTTTTCTTCGCCAACCGGCAGGCGTACAATAAAATCGGTGCCCTGGTTTTCGGCATCGGCAACCAAAATCTCGCCTTTGTGCAGTAACACGAGTTCGCGGGTGAGCGCCAACCCAATACCGCTCGATTCGTTTTCGAACCGCGAACTTCCCTTTATCTGAAAAAAAATATCGAATATCTTGTTCTTCAGTTCATCGGGTATGCCTACGCCCGAGTCTTTAATGTGTATTTCTATAGCGTTCTTCTGTTCGCCATCCTGCATGGTTATCATACCCCGTTTCACCAGTATCATGATCACACCAAAATCGGGCGTGTATTTAAACGCATTGGGGATAAGGTTATACAGTATCTTTTCCAGTTTATCAGTATCTATCCAGGCATCCAGCTGGTCAACCTTTAGGTCGAGGTAGTAATTGATGTTACGTTCTTTTGCCCTGTCGGTAAAGGCGTAAAATACTTTTTTCACCAAAGCAATAACATCTATTTTGCTTGCTTCGAGATTAAAGCCGCCCGTCTCCACCTTGCGGAAATCTAAAAGCTGGTTCACCAAATTCATTAGCATCGATGCGTTATCAAACACCAGTCCGCTATATTTCTTCGCCTGCGTAACAGTGATATGCTCGTTCTTGATCTTCCACAAAGGGTCCAGTATCAGCGAGAGCGGTGTGCGCAGCTCATGCGACAGGTTGGTGAAGAAGTTTAGCTTCAGTTGGTTTAATTCCTTCGTTTTTTCGGTAAGGAGTTTTTGGTAGTGCACTTCGCTCTTCAACTTCTCGCGCGATTCTACCTCGCGGTAAAGCAAATACAACAAAGCCGCTACTGCTGCAATATAAACCAAATAGGCCCAGGTGGTTTTCCAGAAGGGCGGCATAATGTTTATCTTCAGGGTAGTACCTGCCTCGTTCCAAAGCCCATCGTTATTGGAGGCTTTTACCCGGAAGGTGTAGGTGCCCGGGTCCAGGTTGGTGTAAGTGGTTTTGCGCTCCGTGCCTACGTAGTTCCAGCCGGCATCAAAACCCTCGAGCATATAGGCATACTGGTTACGCTCGGGCACGGTGTAGCCAAGGGCCGCATACTCAATGGTAAATACCGATTGGTCGTACGCCAACGTAATCTCGTGATTGGTATTTATATTTTGTGTTAGGGGAGGTTTATCCGGCGTAATAGGCACCGGTTTGTTAAATAGCTGGAAATCGGTAATTACCACGGGAGGGATATTAGGATTATCCCGCAAACTTCCCGGCATAAATACGTTGAAGCCTTCTAAACCGCCAAAAGCAATTTGCCCGTTATTCAGGCGGTAACCTGCACCTATGCTAAACTCATTACTTTGCAGCCCGCTTGCGCTCGTGTAGTTCTTAAAGGTTTTCTTCAGCGGGTCAAAACAACTAATACCGTTATCGGTACTCAGCCATAACGAGCCGAATTTATCTTCTACAATGCAGTTAACAATGTTGTTGGCCAGCCCGTCGCTCTCGGTAAAGCGGGTAAAGTTATTATGTTCAGCATCAAACAAACACAGGCCGCCGCCCATGGTACCTATCCAAATATTGCCTTTGCTATCGCCAAAAATGGAGAATACGGCATCGCTGCCCAAATTATTTACCGCCTTGCTGTACGATGTGTAGTTGCCCGTGGCCGGGTTATAAACAATAACGCCGTGCGCCACCGTGCCTATCCATATATTACCCTGCGCATCTTCATACAGTGCACGGATGTAGTTGGCTTTATTTTGATGCTTGCCAACCTTCAAGACAATGTTGCTGAATTTATTGGTAGAGGGGTTAAACACATTTACGCCGCCGCCATTAGTACCTATCCATATATTGCCCAGTTTGTCTTCCAGTAAGGCATAAACCGATTGATTGTTCAGGCTATTAGCACCACCGGGCTTATAATAGGTGCGTGCTTTAGTTTTGATGTTTACCCGTGCCATGCCTGCATCGTAAGTGCCTACCCATAGGTAGTCTCTTTGGCGGCTCAGTTTCATGCACAGCACCGCCAGGCTGGGGAAATAATTGTCTTTAGCTGCCGGGCTAAAGGCTTCAAATTTATTGTTGTGCGGCGTCCAGCGGTAAAGGCCGGTGCCATCGGTACCCAGCCATATGTCGCCATCGGGTACTTCGCTAAATGAGGTTACAATGTTGGCGTTGATGTTTAATGCATCGGTACCAAAGTTTTTGTACAGGTTGAACTTGAACTGGTTTTTATCGTATTTATTGATGCCCTTGGCATAGGTGCCTACCCACAAAATGCCCTGGTCGTCAACCAATAACGACGAAATAGAGCTGCTGCTTAGGCTGCGCACATCCTTCAGGCTTTGTTGGTAGTGGGTGAAGGTATTGGCAACCGGGTCGAAAAGTTCCAAAGCCAACTCAGTAGCTACCCATAGCTTGCCGCTGCCATCATTATAAAGCGCACGTATCACGTTGTCGCGCAGCCCGGTTGGGGTGCTTAGGTCGCGGTGGTAGGTTTTAAAGGTTTCAGTTTTTTCATCGTATAAGTTCAAACCATCTACCGTGCCTATCCAAACCTTGCCTGCGGCATCTTCATAAATGGTATTTACCGTATTGGCGCTCAGGCTGCCTTTTACCCCTGTATCGGCGCTGTAGTGTTTAAAGGTGTTTGTGCGCTTGTTCCATTTATTAAGCCCGAAGAGGGTGCCTATCCATAGGTTATCATAGCTATCCTCGTAAATGCAATTGATGTTATCTAATTGCGTGTAGTTAAATGCATGCGGCACCAGCTTTTTGGTTTTTGAGTTGTAAACGTTTACCCCCGCTACGGTACCCACCCAAAGGTTGCGCTGCCGATCCTGGTAAATAGATTTGATAATTTTAGCGCCTATCTTTTCGTCGCCTTTATCCGCCGTAGGTATCGGGCTGAACGAATCTGTATTGCGGTCGTAAAGCGCCATGCCGCCGCCCACTGTGCCTACCCACAGGTTGCCGTCGTGGTCTTCCAGCATGCAGCGGATATTATTATTAGGGATGCTTTTCTTATCAGCAGGGTCGTTACGGTATACCTTGAATTTATAGCCGTCGTACTTATTAAGCCCATCCTGCGTGCCGAACCACATAAAGCCAAACCTGTCCTTTAAAATACAAACCACACTGCTTTGCGATAAGCCGTTGGCCGTGGTAAGGTGCGTGAACTGAACAACCTGTTTGCCTTGCCCGCTTGCCACAATGGTGCTCAATAAAAAAACGGCAGCAGACAGCCATCGCGTTAGCTTAAAAGCAGCTGATAGTTTAACCATACGGGGGATAGAAAGTAAAAAATAAGGCATAAGAATATCTTATACGGTTTACATCGCAAAGGGGCTCAGGCTTTGCAATTGGCATAACATTAAAAATAAGCCTGTAATTAAATAACCGCCAAGTTAACGGTTAATGGGCTTTTATAATTGGTTTTTCGGTCTCCGGGCTAAAATTAACATATCTGCCTGCTGTAAAAGCATTTTACACTGCATTTAGCTGTATGCTGATAAGTGTATGGCATGTATTGATAAATACCTGAAGGCATCGGCTCCGGTGATCTTTTAAACAAGTTTAGGGCTTAAAACACTAAAAAAAGCATCAAAAAGGGGCTTTGCATCAATTGATAAGTTATGGCACGCCTTGATAAGGGCATCCGCCGGCCCGTTGCCTAACATTGTGCCAAATGATAATGCCTCATCATTAGGCGACATCATTAACCAATTATAATAATACTGCTTCGCGATAAACCAAGGCTGCACGAGCGCCACAACCGCGAAGGTATAACATGCTAAAAAGAATTTATGCCATTGCATTGCGGCCAACCAATCTGCATGCAGGCTTATTGTTAAACCAAACCAATTTAAAATGAGAGAACCTATACATCAAAACTTTTAACGGCGGCCCTATTTCCCCTCAGCGAGTTTGCGGGGCCTCAACAAAAACGAAACAGGTTATTTAGGCTGTAGTGTGAGAAGCTGCACGCCAATTGCCAATACTGTTTCTGTTCCAAACCAATTTTAAAACCTAATTAAATTCAACCAACCAGTTGTTTATGAAAAAACTTATTTTCCTGGCCTTTTTAGGCCTTGTTTTTCTGAATACCGCATTTGCCCAGGCACAAAAGGTGTCGGGTGTGGTAATGGGCGATGACGGCCTGCCGCTGATAGGCGCAACCGTTTATAATAAAGCATCCATAAAAACCGCCGCCGTAACCGATACTAAAGGCGCATTTTCTATCAACGTACCAACCAACGCCATATTGGTAGTGAGCTACATTGGCTACAAAACACAGGAATTTCAATTAAAAGGCGAAAGCTCGGGCGTTAAAATTACACTTGCTTCGGGCAATGCTTCGCTGAGCGAGGTAGTAGTTACTGCCCTCGGTATCAAAAAAGAGAAAAAATCATTAGGCTACGCCGTTACCGAAGTAAAGGGCGGCGAACTTACCGAAGCCCGCAGCGTGAATATTGCTAACGGCCTGGAAGGTAAAGTAGCCGGTTTGAACATATCGCCACCGGCAACAGGTGCTAACGGTTCTACCCGTATCACCATCAGGGGTAGCGGTTCTATCTCGCAGGATAACCAGCCGCTTATTGTGGTAGATGGTGTACCCATCAGTAACGATGCTACCAAACTTGGCCCGATAGTATCGTGGACAAAAGGTGACGCACAAGGTTACGATAAAGGCGACGGTATATCGCAGCTCAATCCGGATGATATCGAAAGCATTAGCGTACTGAAAGGTGCTACGGCTGCTGCACTTTACGGTTCGAGAGCATCAAACGGTGCTATACTCATCACATCAAAATCTGCCAAAAACGGGCAGGGCATAGGTGTAGAGCTTGGCTTGAACGCTGCCATGGAAAACCTGCTGATACCTAACCTGGGTTACCAAACCGAATACGGGCATGGTACGGGCGGTGTAAAGCCAACTACCGTAGCGCAGGCAAAAGCCGGCCGTTTTAGCTGGGGCGGTAAATACGATGGTACCGACGCTATGTTTTACGATGGCGAACTACGCCCATACGTAATACAGGATAACAACTACGCTAACTTTTATAAAACAGGTAGCAGTATTACCAGCAACGTTGCCGTAACCGGCTCTACCGAGAGCACCCGCTACCGTTTATCGTACAGTAACCTTAACTACGATGGTATTTTGCCAACTAATACTACCAACCGTAACAACTTCTCGCTGAACCTTACCACCAATCAGGGTAAAAAGCTTACCGTGGCAGTGAATGCTAAATATATAGCGGAGAGAACGCATAACAGGCCACGCGTATTGGGCGAGGGCGGTAGTACTACCTTTGCTATTCTGGCTTTGCCTCAGGATATTCCGTTATCATTACTTCGCGAGAAAAAATACACTGCTGCAGGTTACGAAAACCCCTGGAACGATAACCTTTTCACCATTAACCCATACTATGGTGTTGAGGATTTTAAGGAAGACGACCACAAGAACAGCATCATTGGTTCTATCGAGCCTAAATACCAGTTCACCAGTTGGCTGTATGCTAAAGCACGTTTCGGCTTAAACTACTTTAACTATGCGCAAAGCGAAATTATCCCCTACGGTACATCTTACCAATTGCGCGGTGGTTTAACCCAGCACAACCGTACTTACAACGAACAAAACACCGAGTTTACCTTGGGTGCCAATAAAAATATCACTAACGACCTAAACTTTAACGCTATTGCCGGTGCCAACTTCATGAAAATGGCTGTTGACGGTAATGATTTTGTAGCCAACAATACCTTCAACATCCCATTCTTCTACAACGTATCCAACATCGATCCGGTGAACCGCAACTACAGCACTTCGCGTTACGATAAGCGTATCAACTCCGTTTTCGGTACGGTAGAGTTATCTTACAAAAGCTATTTGTACCTGAATGGCGCCGTGCGTAACGATTGGTTCTCAACCCTGGCCACCGGCAAAAACAGTATCCTTTACCCATCGGTAGGTGCAAGCTTTGTGGTTTCGGAAGCGTTTAAACTGCCAACAGTATTCAATTACTTAAAGGTACGCGGTGCATGGGCACAAGCCGGCGGCGATACCGAGCCTTATAGCCTGGCGCTTAACTATAACCTGAATGGTGCTAACCTTGGTGCACCAATAGGCCAGATAAACAATACCACTATCCCTAACAAAAACCTGCAGCCGTTAACCTCTACCACATCGGAGATCGGCGTAGAGACAAGGATGTTTAACGACAGGTTCAACTTTGATTTTACGGTTTACGACCGCCAAACCAAAAATGACATCGTAGCTGCCACCGTATCATTAGGTTCAGGTTATACCAGTGCATTATACAACGTAGGGCAGATCAGCAACAAAGGTATCGAGTTATTAATTGGCGGTACACCTATTAAAGCAGGTGCTTTCAACTGGAACACCTCCTTCAATTTTGCTTATAACAAAAGCGAGGTGGTGAGCCTTTACAACAACCTTACCACGCTGCGTGTAGATCAAAGCCGCTACGGTACATCATTTGTTGACCAAATAGTAGGCAAGCCATTCGGCCAAATAACCGGTTTCGATTACAAGCGCGATGCTGCGGGTAACATTGTTTACAGTGCCGGCGGTATCCCGCAAAAAGGTAACCTAATTACATACGGTTCGGGCGTGTCGCCTTATACCTTGGGTTTCACCAACACTTTTACCTACAAACGCATATCGTTAAGCACGCTGATAGATGCTAAATACGGCGGCTACATTTACTCAGGTTCAAAAGCTTTCCAATACCGTTTTGGTTTAGCTCCCGAAACACTTGCAGGCCGCGATGGCGGTATAATAGGCGTGGGTGTTAACGAGCAGGGTACGCCTAACACCGTGCGTGCAACCGCGCAAGATTACTGGGGTAACGTGCATGCCAACATAGCAACCGTATCGGTATTCAGTTCAGACTTTATTAAGCTAAGGCAGATCATCCTTAACTATCAATTGCCAACATCTTTATTAAATAAAATAAGTGTTAAAAGCGCCACTATTGGTTTAGTAGCCCGCAACGTAGCCATTCTGATGAAGAAAACAGGCTCGTTGGATCCGGAATCTAACTACAACAGCAGTAACGCGCAGGGTTTAGAGTACGGTAGTGCACCCACTACCCGCAACATAGGCCTTAACCTTAACATTAAGTTTTAACATTTAAAAAAGCATTAAAATGATACGTAAAATATCAATTATAACACTTGCTGCGGTGGCGTTTGCTTCCTGCACCAAAGATTTTGAGGCCATAAATACCAACCCGAACGTGCCGGTATCGGTGCCTAACGATTACCTGCTTGCAGCATCGCAAGTGCAGTTAGCCGGCTCTCACAACCCCGACCCAAAATCGTGGCGTAACAATATACAGTATGCGGCCTGCATTATGCAGCAAATGGCCTCTACCGATTTGAGCGCATACGGTGGTAGTTTTTATACATCTACCCAAAACGGCTTTTCGGCTTATTTTGAAGATGCTTATGCAAATTCTATTAAGAACGAAGTAAACCTTATTGGCCTTACTAAAGAGGCCAAAGATGTGAACATCAATTCGATGGCGCGTATTTTAAAGGTGATGGATATGGCTGTGATGACCGATATGTATGGCGATGTGCCTTACAAAGAAGCCGGTAAAGGTTATACCGATGGTAACTTCAATCCTGCTTACGATACCCAGCAGTCTATCTACACCGATATGCTTACCGAGTTAGAGCAGGCCGGTGCAGCTTTAAGCGCAACGGCTTACATTCCAACAGCATCAGATTATATCTACAGCGGCGATATTGCTAAATGGAAACGTGCGGCCAATACCCTGATGCTGCGTTTGGCTATGCGCCTGCAAAAAGTAGATGCAACCATGGCGCAAGCCTGGGCTACAAAAGCTTTAGCTGGCGGTATCATCACCAGCAGCGCCGAAAACATTGCCATAAGGTTTGAGGGTGTTGCGCAAATAAGCTCTAACCCTAACTCGTGGACCTTAGGCCCGGGCTCGCGTAATATTGCTGCTGTAAACGGTGTGCAATGGGGCAAAACCTTTATCGATATGATGAAAACCCGCAACGATCCGCGCCTGCCGCTTGTTGCCGCTCTTAAAAATGGCGATGCTACAGTAGCTAACCAGGTTGGTTTGCCAAATGGTATCACCACCAATGCGTTGGTAACTTTAACGCCATCAAATCTGGATCTGTACTCGCGCCCTTCGGCACGTATGTATGCCAACAACAACCCCTGGATATACATGACCTACGCCGAAGCCCGCTTATTACAGGCTGAAGCTATTGAGCGTGGCTGGGCTACGGGTACGGCTGCTACTGTTTTTGCAGATGGCCAGGCCGCTGCCTTAAACCAGGTTTATGGTACAGTAAAACCTTCGGTAACAGAGATAGCTACTTATGCTGCTGCCAATGCTTACCCTGTTGCAGGTACACTGGCCGATAAAATGAACGCTATACATACCGAGTTGTACTTGCTGCACGCTGTTACCTTAAATGGTGTTGAGGCATGGTCCGACTGGAGAAGGACTGGCTACCCTGTAATTACCCCAATAAACTATGTGGGTAACGAAACTAACGGTACCGTACCCCGCCGCCTTAAATATTCACCCGGCGAGTTCGGCGTGAACCCAAATGTAAATGCCGCCATCAGCAGGCAAGGTGCCGACTTGTTTACCACCCGTATTTGGTGGGATAAACAATAGAAGAAGTTTTTTAAACCTTGTAATTCCTTTTTGCTCTTCACCCTCTTTTCGCTTGCGGAGAGAGGGTGAAAAGCGAAGCGAACCCGAGATGGGTCGAAGGGGAATGCTTAGAGAAGACTTATATATAATGAAGGATAACCGCAGAGATTTTATAAAAAAAGGTGCCTCACTGGCAGCCGCGCTATCGTTTGGTGGTACGGCTGCCTCTGCGGCCAATTCGGAAGCATACAAACAAGGAATAAAGAACGCGAAGCGACAAAGCGCCCTGGTGCGCGATGCCGGGATGCAATTTTGCGAATCGTACTTTTTCGGCATGAATCCGCAAAAAATAGCCCTCACCAAACAAATGGACGTGTTGGGCGCCGTAGCAGGGATACATGCGGCACACGCCGGTGCAAACGCAAAACCATGGGAGTTAGATACCATAAAAGCAAACGTAAAAGCCTGGGAAAACGTGGGGCTTAAACTGCGGGTGATAGAAGGCCCGCCGTCGCTTGGCGAAAAAACAAAACTGGGGCTGGCGGGGCGCGACGAAGAGATAGCCAACTTTATCACCTTCATGAAAAACCTGTCTAAAGCTGGCATCGATACCATTTGCTATAACTGGATGCCCGTTATAGGCTGGTACCGCACCAGTAACGATAAACCCGGCAGGGGAGGCGCTTTGGTTACCGCATTCGATTATGAGGATATAAAAAATGCACCGCTTACTAAATACGGGCAGGTATCTAAAGATCTGCTCTGGAAAAACCTGGAATATTTTTTAAAAGCCGTGGTACCCGAAGCCGAGAAAGCCGGCATTAAACTGGCCATGCATCCCGATGACCCGCAGGTAGATAGCCTCAGAGGCATCTCCCGTATCATGACGACGGTACCGAATTTCGATAGAATGCTGAAACTGTACCCAAGCCCTAATAATGGTATCACCATGTGCCAGGGCAACTTCTCGCTGATGGGGGTGGATATTCCTGATACCATCCATCATTTCGGTAAAGAGAAAATCCATTTTGTTCACTTCAGGAATGTAAAAGGGGGGAAGTTCAAGTTCGAGGAAACCTTTCACGATGAGGGACAGATAGATATGTACAAGGCCATGGAAGCTTATTACAAAATAGGTTTCACGGGCGCCATTCGCCCCGACCATGTGCCTACCATGGCAGGCGACAGTAACGAAAACCCGGGCTACAGCACCATTGCCGTACTTTACGCCATTGGTTACATGCGCGGTTTAATGGAAGCGGTGAGTAGAGCCTAATAACACTAAACTTATGAATAAGAAATTTATACTTTCTGTTTTGCTGCTGGCGGGTTCGCTGGCGGTAAAAGCACAGCAAGTTGGCGCATCGCCGGAATATATTAAAACACTAACCGCCAAATGGAAAGGCGAACGCTTTGCCGATGGCAGGCCAAAGGTATCCGATGCCCTATTAGCGCGGCTTAAAAATATTTCGCTGGAGGATGCCTGGGGCGTATTAAAAAACAAAGGCTTTGTAAATCAGTTCGAGGGCGATTGGCAAATTATTAATCCCGATAGCCCCATGGTTGGCCGCGTAGTTACTGCCCAATACATGCCCGCCCGGCCCGATCTGTTGGAGGTTGTAAAAGCACAAGGCGCTGCAGAGGGCAGAGGTCAACAAGGCGGCAATAACTCATGGCCTATTGATATTTTGGTTGATGGCGATGTATACGTGGCCGATGGCTTTGGCAAAATAGCCGACGGTACGCTGATAGGCGATAACCTCGGAAATTCCATCTATGCTAAATCGCACAGGGGCGTGATATTTTATGGTTCGGTACGCGATGTTGAAGGGTTGAGTGCTATAAAGGGCTTTAATGGCTGGGTGAAAGGTACCGACCCTTCTTATCTGTTGCAATCTACCGTTACTACAATCAACAACCCGATCCGCATTGGCAGGGCTACCGTTTTGCCCGGAGATGTGGTGCTGGCCAAAAAGTACGGTACGGTATTCATCCCTGCTTATTTGGTTGAAGAGTTGGTGCTCACCTCAGAAGTTACCGCCCTGCGCGACCAGTTTGGCCATCAGCGCCTGCGCGAGAAAAAATACCTGGCCGGTCAAATAGACAGCAAATGGACCGAAGAAATAAAGGCCGACTTTTTAAAATGGGTGAACAATTACCCCGGCAAACTCCCTATGACCAAAAAAGAGCTGGACGATTACTTAAAAGACCGCAACTACTAACACTACCTGCAAGGCAACATCTTATAAATGAAGAATAAATTATACACTATAGCCATGGTGCTGGCGGCATTATGTTTTTGGGTGGCTTTAGCGCTATCATTCGCGGGGCATACCGGTAATGCGGGCCCGCTTTACATAGGCGGGTTTATTATGCTGGCTATCGGCTTCCGCAGATCGGCTTTGCTGAAGGGCTTTGCCTACACGCTTTGCATTTTTGCAGCGGTAGCCACAGCGCTTTACTACCCGCAATATTTCCAGGAATACAAGGGCTTTAAATTTGCAAAACTAATAACGCCCCTTATTCAGGTAATCATGTTCGGGATGGGTACCTCCATGAGCCTGCACGATTTTGTAGGCGTGGTAAAAATGCCTAAAGGGGTCTTCATTGGCGTGTTCAGCCACTTTTTAATTATGCCTTTGATAGGTTATACGCTTGCCAGCCTGAGTGGCTTCCCGCCCGAAATTGCTGCGGGTATAATTTTGATCGGCTGTTCGCCAAATGGTATGGCATCCAATGTAATATCTTACCTCGCCAAGGCAAACCTTGCGCTGTCTATCACTATTACAGCGGTGTCTACTTTGTTAGCGCCGGTGATCACCCCATTACTCATGAAGCTTTTTGCCGGTGCTTTTGTGCAGATACATGTGGTTGATATGATGTGGGATATTACCAAAATGGTGATACTGCCCATAGCTGCCGGGCTTATCTTCAATAAGTTTTTGAGCGGAAAAGCCAAATGGCTGGATAATGCCATGCCGGTGGTATCTATGCTTGGTATTGCTTTTATCATCGTGATCATCACCGCAGCGGGGCGTAACAGTTTGCTTACCATTGGCCCCTTGCTGATACTGCTGGTACTGATACACAACTTGTTGGGGTATACGTTGGGCTATTGGTCGGGAAGGTTATTTAAAATGAGCGAGCGCGACTGCCGTACCATTGCTATAGAGGTAGGCATGCAAAACGGGGGATTAGCTTCGGGCTTAGCTAAAGAGATGGGCAAAATGGCTACGGTTGGCCTTGCCCCTGCGGTATTTGGCCCCTTGATGAATATTACGGGGTCTATACTGGCTACTTGGTGGCACCGAAAACCACCTGAAGAAAAGGCAGTATAAAGGCTTGGGTAAGGTTTTGCTTTAAATTTTACAAAATACCCCAATAAATTGTTGCTGTTTGTAATTGGTTAATAACCAGTTTAATATGCCAATATTGGTCCTTTGTGCTTTCGGTTGTGAAGCCTGAGAAACGATATGCGCGTTACTTTTACTAACCGTTTCTGAATTTCTTCGAAAAAAAAGTAATATTTTAAATATCTGATTATTAGATATTTGCGATTTTAGCCTTTCTGCTTTGATACAAAGCTTCCGAAATCTAAAGCATCTTGGATACACGGCTTTGATTTTATTCTCCTGTAAATTAACCACTTGTAAATATTTTGAAATTTTATTTGTAGAATTAGAAAACAAACGTACCTTTGCAATCCCAAAACGAAGGGAATATTTGAAAGCGACTTTCGAATAAATGAAATGAAAAGTTTAGAAGTGTTAAAACTTCAAAAGCATATAGCCGAACCGCGAGGAGAAGCGCAAAGTTCTTTTAAGAAATGGATAATCATGTAGCGTAACGACCGCAAGGTAGTTATAATACAAATATGGTAGATAATGTAAGAGAATATTTTTTTACAAGTTTCTATTGATTGAGTTTAATAGGGCTTGGATACAAACAAACACATTATACAATGGAGAGTTTGATCCTGGCTCAGGATGAACGCTAGCGGCAGGCCTAATACATGCAAGTCGGACGGGATTTGGGAGCTTGCTCCTGATGAGAGTGGCGCACGGGTGCGTAACACGTATGTAACCTACCTTAACCAGGGGGATAGCCTCTCGAAAGAGAGATTAAGACCGCATAATATTATCGAATAGCATTGTTTGATAATCAAATATTTATAGGGTTAAGATGGGCATGCGGAACATTAGCTAGTTGGTAAGGTAATGGCTTACCAAGGCTACGATGTTTAGGGGATCTGAGAGGATGGCCCCCCACACTGGTACTGAGACACGGACCAGACTCCTACGGGAGGCAGCAGTAAGGAATATTGGTCAATGGGCGGAAGCCTGAACCAGCCATGCCGCGTGCAGGAAGACGGCCCTATGGGTTGTAAACTGCTTTTGTACCGGAATAAACCTTTGGTCGTGACCGAAGCTGAATGTACGGTAAGAATAAGGATCGGCTAACTCCGTGCCAGCAGCCGCGGTAATACGGAGGATCCGAGCGTTATCCGGATTTATTGGGTTTAAAGGGTGCGTAGGCGGCCTATTAAGTCAGGGGTGAAAGACGGTAGCTTAACTATCGCAGTGCCTTTGATACTGATGGGCTTGAATGTAGTTGAGGTAGGCGGAATGTGGCAAGTAGCGGTGAAATGCATAGATATGCCACAGAACACCAATTGCGAAGGCAGCTTACTAAGCTAAGATTGACGCTGAGGCACGAAAGCGTGGGGATCAAACAGGATTAGATACCCTGGTAGTCCACGCCCTAAACGATGAATACTCGATGTTGGCGATATACGGCCAGCGTCTAAGCGAAAGCGTTAAGTATTCCACCTGGGGAGTACGCCCGCAAGGGTGAAACTCAAAGGAATTGACGGGGGCCCGCACAAGCGGAGGAGCATGTGGTTTAATTCGATGATACGCGAGGAACCTTACCCGGGCTTGAAAGTTAGCGAATGGAGCAGAGACGCTCCAGTCCTTCGGGACGCGAAACTAGGTGCTGCATGGCTGTCGTCAGCTCGTGCCGTGAGGTGTTGGGTTAAGTCCCGCAACGAGCGCAACCCCTATGTTTAGTTGCCAGCATGTAATGATGGGGACTCTAAACAGACTGCCTATGCAAATAGAGAGGAAGGAGGGGACGACGTCAAGTCATCATGGCCCTTACGTCCGGGGCTACACACGTGCTACAATGGGCAGTACAGAGGGCAGCTACCTGGCAACAGGATGCCAATCTCATAAAGCTGTTCACAGTTCGGATCGGGGTCTGCAACTCGACCCCGTGAAGTTGGATTCGCTAGTAATCGCGTATCAGCAATGACGCGGTGAATACGTTCCCGGGCCTTGTACACACCGCCCGTCAAGCCATGGAAGCTGGGGGTGCCTGAAGCCGGTAACCGCAAGGAGCCGTCTAGGGTAAAACCGGTAACTGGGGCTAAGTCGTAACAAGGTAGCCGTACCGGAAGGTGTGGCTGGAATACCTCCTTTCTGGAGCA
>NZ_MBTF01000011.1 GCF_002013915.1 Mucilaginibacter pedocola | reverse complement strand
TGTCATCCTATGTTTGCTTATAGGAAAAAGTTAAGTGTTTAGAGTAAATTTAAAGTAGAAGAAAAAGGGTAAAGAGAAAGATCACGAGTTGTCATTGGCTGTAGGAAGCCGTTCGAAATGCAGATCACTTTACCCCTTTGCTTACAAGCTTGAACAGTTCATTAGGCCACAAGAGCCTGTATGTAGGATTGATAAGCAGTAAAGCAGGTTCTTCTACAGTATTTATCTCAAAACAAAGTTATGGAAACTCATGCAAATTACATTGGTGTAGACATTTCAAAAGCGTCCTTTGACGTATCAGCCGGCCGACGCCATTATCAGTTCAGCAACGAAACTACAGGCTTCGACGGCTTCTTAAAGCTATTGGATACAGATAGCCATATCGTGATGGAAGCATCCGGCCCATATTATTTAAGGCTTGCTTGCTTCCTGCATACGAAGGGCATTAAGGTAAGTGTGGTAAATCCTTTGGTGATTCGCCGCTACAGCCAAATGCGTATGTCCCGGGCTAAAACAGATAAGAAAGACGCACTCCTGATCGCAGAGTATGGTGCCATGGCTAAGCCGGAGCAATGGGCCCCACCACAGCAGCATGTGGTAGAATTACAGCAAACAGAAGCCATTTTATCAGGATTGAGCAAGCAGCATACTGTGTTAAGCAACCAGCTTGAAAGCTTTACAGCTACAGGAATGATGCAAAAAGCACTGAGGCAGACGATACAAAAAGAGCTATGCCACCTTAAACAACTTATATCACGGCTTTCAGCTAACATGGAAAAGATCGTTCTTGAACATTATGGGCAAATGCTATCAGGACTGAAAAGCATACCTGGCATTGGCAAAAAAACAGCGATAATGCTCATCCTGGTAAGCGGTGGTTTCGAGCGTTTCGGCGATTGCAGTAAATTAAGCTCTTACATTGGGACATGCCCGCGCCTGTTCGAATCGGGCAGCAGTGTAAAAGGCAGGCCAAGAATATGTAAAATGGGCATGTCTGCGATCAGGGCCTCATTGTATGTATGCTCATGGAGCGCAAAACGCTGCAATAAAGCCTGCCGGGAGCTTTATGAACGCTTGCTGGCAAAAGGAAAAGCCAAAAAAGTTGCTTTGATCGCAGTCGTAAATAAGTTGCTAAAGCAAGCTTTTGCAATAGCTAAAACTAACTCAACATATCAGGAAAATTATTCAAATATTATTTGCTTTTAAACACAGTTCATTTCGATGAGCACGAGGGCGGGAAACGAGCGGGAGGGCGAAGAGAAAACTTGTTCATGATGCAAAGCCACTATGCAAGGCGTTCATGCTAAGTCGAACAAGATTCCTCGTCGCTTCGCTTCCCTCGGAATGACAGAGAAATAATTTTGTCATTTCGATGAGTACGAGGGCGGGGAAACGAGCGGGAGGGCGAAGAGAAATCTTGTTCATAATGCAAAGCCTCCTTGCAAAGCCATCATGCAAAGCGTTCATGCTAAGTCGAACAAGATTCCTCGTCGCTTCGCTTCCCTCGGAATGACAATGAGGGCGAAGATTTGACAACTTTTTAAAAGTTGTCAAATCTATTCGGATGCCGTTTGTAGTTGATCAATGCCCCACCACATCCCCTTTATCCTTCCGCTGAAAACTATATACCAAATACCCCAGCGCAGGCAAAATAAACAAACTGCCCACCAGCAGCGCAATTCCCAGCCCTTCAATGGCTTTATCGGCACCGCGGTTTTCTATTAACGAAAGGTAGCCGCCGTTTTTCAGGATAACGATGTTGGGGTAATGCTTGTAGGTGGTGGTCAGCAATATCATGGTCATTTGGAAGCCCGCCAACACGCGGATGATGTAACGCTTGCCTTTGCTAATAAGGTACCACATTACAATGAGCGAAATACTGGCAAAGCTAACTGCCAGCACGCCAATAATATTACCGAACACCCACTGCACCAGCGGTATGTTTTCTTCTACCGAGGCAATAAACACCAAGCCGCCTGCAACTACCGCTGCAATATTCATGAACCGTGCCTTGCGGATAAAGCGTTTGGTTTCGCTTTCTTCGGTGGTTTCGCCAATGAGGTATATGGCCGCCAAAAAGCCGCAAAGCGCGACGGTGAAAAAGCCGATAGCTATCGAGAACAGATTGAACCAGCTGTAAATGTAGGCCGAAAGAAAGTCGGCGGCCTCGGTATCTATCCGCCCGCTTACCGCGCTGCCCGCTATTATACCCAGGAACAGCGGGGTGATAAAACTGGAGTACACGAAGATCTTATTGTATACCAGCTGCATATTATCGGTAACGGCATCGTAACTGCGGAAGGTGAGGGCCGTGCCGCGCGCAATAATGCCCATCAGCATAATGGTGAGCGGTATATGCAGGTAAGTACTCATGGTGGTATATATCACCGGGAATCCCACGAAGAGTATCACAATGGCAATAATGAGCCACATGTGGTTGGCTTCCCAAATGGGGCCAATAGCATTGTACATCGTTTTGCGCGTGCGCGATTTGTTGGCATCCGAAGTGAACATCTCTATAATGCCCGCGCCAAAATCGGCACCGCCCATTACCAGGTACAGCAGCAGCGCCATCCACAGGAAACCCATAACCACGTATATCATCATAATAAAAAAGCTTTTAGTGTGCCGATGACTCGGCAGTAGTATCGTAAAGCACCGGCACCATTTTTATTTGCCGGTAAAGTAAAAATATAACCGCTATGCTCAGCGTAAAATAAACTGCCGTGAACAGGTAGAACGAGTACCCGATGCCCGGCATAGGCGTAACGGCATCCTTAGTGCGCATAACACCTTGTATTATCCAGGGTTGGCGGCCAACTTCGGTAACCGTCCAGCCGGCCTCAACGGCAATAAAGCCAAGCGGCGTGGCGGCTATAAACAGTGTTAAAAACCATTGTTTGGTGAACCAGCTTTTCTTTTTTGCTAAGGCGATGAGGTAAATAACACCCAATGCCATCATGGCCATACCCAGCCCAACCATGAACTGGAAGGCGTAGTGCGTTACGGCAACGGGTGGCTGGTCGGCAAGGGGTATTTGGTCGAGGCCTTTCACCGGTGTTTTAAAATCATCATGCGCCATAAAGCTGAGCATACCGGGAATTTCGATGGCGTAATCGACCTTTTGGTTTTTAACATCGGGTATACCGCCAATAATTAGAGGCGAGTATGGCTCCGTTTTAAAATGCGCTTCCATGGCAGCGAGTTTGGCCGGTTGGCGTTTGGCCACCATCTTGGCAGATATATCGCCGCTTAAGGGCTGCAAAATAGCTGCTACCACCCCAAATATGGCCGCAATGCGGAACGAGCGCATGTGGAAACCAACATTCCGCTTACGTAATATCATTAATGCATGCACGCCGGCCACCGCAAACCCCGTTGCCGCAAAGGCAGCTACGCACATGTGCAAGGCTTGCGAAAACCATGCAGGGTTAAACATGGCTTTTATGGGGTCTATGTCGGTATACTTGCCATCAACCAGTTTGAAACCCGTGGGGCTGTTCATCCACGCGTTGGCGGCTACCACCAATATGCCCGAAGCTAAACCGCTTACACCTACTATTACCCCGGTAAACCAATGGAACCATTTGTTAAAGCGGCCCCATCCATACAGGAAGAACCCCAGAGCTATTGCCTCGATAAAAAAGGCCGTACCCTCCAGCGAAAAAGGCATGCCGAATATAGGCCCTGCATGTTTCATAAAAGTAGGCCAAAGCAAGCCCAGCTCGAAGGATAGCACCGTGCCCGACACCGCACCCGTGGCGAAGAAGATAGCCACGCCCTTACTCCAGGCCTTGGTTACATGCTGGTAATTAATATTGTTGGTTTTAAGGTACATAAAGTGCGATACCGCCATAAAAAAGGGCATCACCATACCTATGCACGAAAATATAATGTGAAAGCCGAGGGACAATGCCATCTGCGAGCGCGCGGCCATAAAATTATCCATGCCGTAAATTTACGCACTATGTTTATCAACTATATATTTATCAAGCTTTTAGCGTAATTTAAATTGATTATGTATTAGCAAAATAATTGCTTTTGTAGCGCTTTTGAAGTAATTGCCAAGGATGCACCATCGCATGCTATTTGTAATTCGCTATCTCATTGTTTTAACCCGAAATTCTGCTACTTTTAAAGGCGGCATTTATTGGCCGGTGGGGTATTAGTTGAATGCTATGGGGCTAACTTTATTAAAAATCAAGGTGAACAGATGGTTGAGTAAAGGCTTTGCGGTAGCCCTGCTGCTGTGCCCTGCTTTAATAGCTGTAGCCGAAGGCAGTAAAGAACTTTGTTCCAACGGGGGGAACCGAGCTTACCTGCTTTCCTCGCTCACCGCAAACCCATCGTATCCTTTCCCTACTGTTGGCACCATGAAGGTGTACGTAAAGGTTGGCGAAACTATTTATCTTGGTAGCAGTGCCCAGGGTGTAAGTTCGGGCACTATTAATCTGCGTGCGCCTGATGGCAGCACCTACACCAGCGGAAATTCAACAATTACAGGGCGTTTAAGCACCCTCGCACAGGAACTGGCAGGCCCGCTGCCCAATGCAGGTGGTTACCAGCCATTCACACAAACCGTACAGGCAGGGCAGGAGGGGATTTGGGAGGTTGATTTTGTATCGCCAACCAACGGTACCGATTTGGGCGGCAACCCGCCCGCCATTGCGGTTAGCGCACAATGGGTACAGCCCAATAACCGCTATGTGGCTGCTTTTGACGTATCGGTACGCAATGCCGAAAATAGTGCCTTCCTCACCGGCAGGGTGTTTACCAATGTGCTTTCGGGCATATTAGGTACCTTTAATGTAGGTTTCAACGCAGTGCTGCACATCCTCACCAAAGATGGCTACCGCTACACGCTTGATAATAACGGGCAGGCTGGTAATGGCTTCACTTTTTTTGTGAACAATAAAGGCCTGCGCAATACCGACGGCACCCCGCTGTACAAAAGCGTTAACACCACCAATACGCCGAACGTACAAAACCCGGTTAGCGGCGATACTCCGTCAGACATTACGCACAAAATATTTTTTAACGAGCCTGCAGCCGATTTACCTGCGTTTGCCACTACACAGACAGGCACAACCTGGCTGCTTACCATACCTGTGCCTCCCGCTATAACCAACGTTAAGTTTACCGGGGGCGACGGGCAAAACGGCACCGCCACTACCGCTATACCCGGCGGTAAAATAAATTTTACGGCTACCGCAAACGGCACTTATGTTATTGGTATAGATATAGACCGCAACGGCACCTTTACCGATGCCATTGACAGGCAATTTAACGGCACGGTAAAACCGGGAGCTAACGAGGTAAACTGGGACGGAATGGACGGTATGGGCAAAACATTATTACCCAGCCCCGATAGTTACCCGGTTAATGTAGCGGTAACCCTTTTCGCTGCCGAAGTACACTTCCCGTTTTTTGATGTGGAGCGCAATATCAATGGCATATTGCTTACGCGCATAAACGGCGTGAACTCGCCTGATAATACTATTTATTGGGACGATAGCGATATCGATAAAATAGGGTTGCCCTCAAACCCTTTAAAAAATACCACGGGCCTAAGCAGTATCACCAACGGCCACAAGTGGGGCGCTACAGCCGCAAACGCTAACGATGCCAACGATTTTGGCAACGAACGCAGCATTGATACCTGGGCATATGTGATAAACCCGGTTTTAACTGCAGGCGTAGATATTTTGGTGCAAAGCCCCGACCCATCAAACATCAAACCGCCTAATATTTTTACGCCCAATGGCGATGGCAAGAACGATGTATTCGAGGTGCAAGGCATAGCCAATTACCCCGGCAGCCGCTTGATGGTGTATAACCGCTGGGGCAACCAGGTGTATAAATCGGAAGATTATAAAAACACCTGGGATGGGCAGGGCCTTACCGATGGTACATATTATTATTTGTTGGAGTTAAATACAGGCGCGGTAAAGCCGAAGATCTATAAAGGTTGGATATATATCAGGAAGCAATAACATGAGGCAGCTTAAAAACTATATCCTGTTATTGGCGTTTTGGGCGATGTTCCAAAACGCCCGGGCGCAGCAAACCGTGCAGTTTAGCCAGTACATGTTCAACGGACTTGTGGTGAACCCTGCCTATGCCGGCTATAAAGAAGATTGGACGCTGAACCTGGCCAGCCGCCTGCAATGGGCGGGTATAGATGGTGCTCCGCGCACACATACCGTATCGATAGATGGGGTGCTGGACCCCGATAAGAAAAATGCGGCCATCGGCTTTTTGGCCACTAACGACAGGCTCGGCCCTGAAAATAACCTCGCCTTTTATGGCAATTACGCTTATCGTTTAAGGCTTGATGACGAAGATACCAAACGCCTTAGCCTTGGTTTTGGTGCAGGACTGGTGCAATACCGTTTAGATGCTTCGGCCTTTAACCCCAACGACCCTACCGACGGCACCATTGCGGGCAACGAAAATATGTTGCGGTCTGATTTTAGGGTGGGTGTTTATTATACTACGCCATCATTTTATGCGGGCGGCTCTGTACTCAATTTATTCAGCGAGGTACTATCGGGCAGTAATACGCTGGCCATAAACCCGGTTCCGCATATGTATTTAACTACGGGGGCGGTTATACCGTTGAGTAACGATATCGACATAAAACCATCGATGATGCTGAAGACTGACCTGAAAAGCCCGGCGGGCTTAGACCTTACTGCATACCTGCTCTTCGCAAAAAAACTATGGCTGGGTGCATCCTACAATACCGGGGTGAATTTACGCCGGTCGGATCAGTATAAGGGGCTCGATAAAAGCAATACGGTTACGGGCATGGCGCAGTTCAACATCAGTCCATACATGCGTTTTGGGTACTCGTACGATTTTAGCACCAGTGCGCTGGCTACTTACCAAAGCGGTACACACGAGGTATCGTTAAGCCTGTCGTTCCGCAGGAAGCAGCCACGTGTAATAAGCCCGAGGTTTTTTTAATGTGTAATATGAAAAAGATACTGCCCATAGCCTTTTTAGTTTTCTGGTGCCTGTTTGCAGGTGCGCAGGAGCAATTGAGCAAAAAGCAGTTGGCAGATAAAGCATTTGAGCGTTACGAGTATTTTAAAGCCCTCAACCTATACCTTTCCATTTCGGGCAGCAATAATGCTGCACAAGTGGCCGAACGCATAGCCGATTGCTACCGGCTGATGGGTGACAACAAAAATGCCGAAAGCTGGTACGCGGGTGCCTTAGGTTATGATAATGCTGCAGCCATTGGTTTTTATTATTATGCCGAAACCCTGTTGCGGAACAATAAACTAAAAGAAGCCAAAACGCAATACGAGGAATATTATAAACGCGTAAACGAGCCCGAACAATTACGCGCAAAATTGGCTATGTGCGATAGTGCCGCCGCATGGATAGCGGCAAAACAAAAGGCCTACACCGTGCAGGCAGAGAAGAAACTGAATGGCCCTTATTCTGATTGGGGAGTCGCTCATTACGGCGCGGGCAGCTTAGTTTTTACATCTAACCGGGCAGACGGCACCGAAAGCGCAAAGCAAACCGACGAACGTACCGGAAGCGGTTTCTACAAACTTTACATAGCCAACAGCGATAGCGTAGTGCTGTTGCCCATCAGCAAGGAAGGGAAGAAAACCTTCAATGGCGATTATCATGCCGGCCCTGTTGCATTCAACAAAGGGGGAGACACGGCATGGATAACCATAACTACAACACAAGCCAAAAACGCATTGCCTGTTGATAAACGCGGGGGCAATAGTATGCACCAACGCCTGTTTACCCGCAGGCTGATGTTGGTGATGGCCGTTAAGCAAAACGGTGTATGGGGCGATTTTAAGAACTTTGCTTACAATAATATCAAGGAATTTTCGACTGGGCATGCGGCATTGTCTGCCGATGGGAGCGTGCTTTATTTTGCATCGGATAGGCCGGGCGGGCAGGGCGGTACCGATATTTGGTATTGCCAAAAACAAGCCGACGGTAATTGGGCTCAACCTGTTAATTGCGGCAGCGCTATCAACACCAAAGGCAACGAGGGATTTCCTACGGTAATACCTGATGGGCTTGCTTTTGCTTCCGACGGTTTACCCGGCATGGGCGGACTGGATATTTTTATAAGTAAAGGGGCGCAGAGTAACTGGAGTACGCCTGTAAACCCCGGCTATCCAGCTAACAGCACTGCCGACGACTTTTATTATACAACGCAGGACGGACGTACCGGCTATATATCATCCAACAGAGATGGCGGCTCAGGCAGCGATGATATTTACAGTTTTGTATATACACCGCTAACGCCGGAACCGCACAAGCCCCTTGTGCCGAAAACGCCAGATGCACCTCCTGCCGATATTTCGGCTTTGCGCGGCATTATTTATTATGATTTGGACAAGAGCGCTATCCGCACGGATGCCGCCGCTACGCTGGATAGTTTGGTAGATATACTAAAGGCTAACCCAACGGTAAAAGTTAAACTGGCATCGTATACCGATGTGCGTGCGTCGGGGAGTTATAATATCGGTTTATCCAAACGCCGGTCCGAAGCGGCAAAGGTTTATTTAATTGAGCATGGTATTGACGAAAAAAGGCTTACTATTGCCTGGTACGGTAAAGAAAATCCCGTTGCCGATTGCCCCGGCCAGCCCGGCTGCCCCGAAAGCCAGCATCAGCTAAATCGAAGGACGGAGATATTTTATGATGGGGTGTTGGAGTAAGGTTGGCGTGAATGCTTATTAGGGAGGCACCTACGGAGCCTAATTCTTTTGTGTTTACGTGCTATAAACACGATACTCCTCCGGAGTGTCTAACCCGATTTGATCTAATGCTCCGGTAGGAGCATCGTGTTTGTAGAAATCCATAACAAGACAATACGGCTCCAGAGGAGCCTCCTTTAAGAGACTATCTGTTTATAGGCAAATCGGAAGAAAATTGATGGATCCGTAGGTGCCACAGCTACCCCCCAAGGAGAATTCCTAAATGCTAACCCTCAATAAACTTTATATCCGCCGTTTCAGCGTTAATACTAACCTGTTTATTTTTTTATCGCGGTAAATTTCCAGTAGAACGCCGCGCCCATCGCCCGAGCGGAATAGCCTGTCAATATCCTCTAAGTGCATATTGGCAACAGGCTTAAAATTTATCGATACTATTTCATCATCTTTCAGCAGCCCCACGTCGTCGCCTGCCGATCCGGGTTCTACACGGCTTATTACCACACGGTCGAGGTTTTCGCCGCCGGCATAGTATTCGGTGCCGCTCATGTCGCGCTCAAAGGCTTCTTTTAAGTTGGTGCGGGGCTTTAGGTAAAGCATTTTATTGGCGTAATCAAATACCAGCACAAAGCGCTTCAATACATCCATGCCCAGGTTGCCGTCGCGCTCGCCCAAAACGGTGTTATCGTTTCTTTCGGGGAAAGAAGAGAGCACATTGGTAAGCTGGTATTTACCGAGGCTTAGTTGGTTTATCCGCCCAATTTCGCCGTATATGGGGCCGGTTAAGCCCATGCCAAGGTTAGCGGCAATGGCTTTTTGTGTAGGCCATGGTTTGGCGGGGTTATCCTCCAGCGATAGCGGATGCCCTGCGCCAATATCAACTATCAGTTTACACTCGCGCTCGCTTTTATCGCAAAAACTAACGCAGGTGTTCACATAGGGCTTGTTGCCTTCAATTGTAAGGGGAAGGGCTTCGTATTTTTTCAGCCCTTTTATTTTGCCCGGGCGGTAGGCGGTTAGTGTGCTATCATTAAAGTTCATCTTAACAATAAGCCTGTTAAAAAACTCGTACCCCAATAAGCCATGTATAGGCATACCTGCATAGTTGGATAGCCCGAAATGGTCTTTTTTAAATATAGCAGCACTAACGCCTACGCTGTTTATCCCGGGAATTTCTATGTTGAGCGGATTAGTGTAATAAGCATCGTAGTCGTCGCCCTGGCCAAGCCCGCCAAGTTTCAGTGTGCGGCGGTCGGGTATGTGCAGGCTATCAACCATTGTCGGGTCGGTAATAATCATAAAGCCCACGCCCGTATCCAAAATAAAGTTATAGGGGCCGTTATTATTAATTTTCAGTTTAATAATAACCATGTTGCGTATCACTTTAAAAGGTACGGTTGCCTGTTTGCGCCCATCTGCCAGCTGAAAAAATTGCGCACGGCTCTGCCTGCAAATGCCGGTAACAGCAAGCAGCAGTAACAAAGGGTAATATAGCAAGCGGGGCGCCATGGCGCAGGTTTACAAATGGTTATATAAATATACGGCAACTAAAATTATTTAGTTGCCATGTTTAAATTTTTATAATAAATGGCAGGCAGGCCCGCTACTACAAAGGCCCCTCCGGCAATGGCGGCATCCAACATTGCCGCAGTCCATTGCTGCCCGTTGTATAGGTTTGCTGCCAATAGCGGTACATGGTACAATAGCGCAAAAGCCAGCAGCAAAACAGCCAGCATTAAGGCAGGTGCACCCAAATACCGGTTGCTGATAATGCCTGCAACCATTACAATAATTACCAGCCCGATAATATAATCCCACACTTCAACAGCCGGGAACCATGCAGGCACTTTGGCAGTTACAAATGCTGCGTGAGTGAAGTGTTGCATGGCTAAAAACACCAGCGGTATAGCAAACAGGTATTTACCGGGCAATTGCAGGTTTGCCTGGCCGCTTATGAGCAGAGCCGTACCCATTATAGTTAAATCTTGCAGTGCGCGCGCCCAGCTTTGTGCGTTTTGCAGTTTGGCGCTAAGGTTGGGAATATGAATGAGCAGGATAAACAGCGCCAGCAATGTGGCCAACAACAAACTGCTTAAACGTGTGTATTTATTTATAACAATGCTTACTGCAGCCAATATAAAGGCAATACCCACAAATACAGCCCAAAACAAATGCCATGGCAGCCAGCCCGGTATCAGCGTTGCCACAAAGTTGGCGTACATAAAATGCTGTATGCCAAAAACAAAAAATGCGGCGGCATATAGCCATTTGCCCAATGCTGTAAGCTTATCCATAAAAATATAGGTGTTGTTTGGTTAATTAGCGGGGCATTATCAATAACTTGCATTACCAATTGCCCTATACAAATGTAGATGCGCATGCAGCGGTTTGCCTATGCCCCGGCTTGTACAAGTTGGTACAAGTTTATACAAGCCTGTGCAAACAGCGCCGCACTGTTAATTTTGCCATGAGAACACCGCCCATGCCTTTTAACCAACTCATAGAAACGCTGAAGCAGCAGTATGAAACCCATACAGGCTGGGGCGATAGCCGCACATGGGCGAACCAGGACTTTATTAAGCTGAGTGCATTAATACAGCAACGCACCGGCGTTACCTTAAGCCACGTAACCTTAAAACGCATATGGGGCAAAGTGAAATACGACAGCCTGCCAAACACATATACATTAGATACACTGGTTCATTTTCTTGGTTTTGAAGACTGGCGAAGCTTTGCATCGGCACACCAGAAAAATGATGCCGATGATATAAGCAGGACCGACGTTGTAGCGAAAGAGCCTGTAACCGCACCTAAGCCAGCGCTTACAGGTAAGCCCGATAATAAACGCATATGGCAAATAACGGCCGGGGTGGCGCTTTTAACAGGTATTGTTATTACCTATTTAAGCATCAATAAAAACCCGGCGCCGGTTGTGGATGCCGATTATACCTTCAGCAGCAAAAAGGTGGTAACGCAGGGGGTACCCAACTCGGTGATATTTGATTATGGTGCGGCCAAGGCCCCCGGCGATTCGGTTATCATCCAGCAATCGTGGGATACTAAGTTGCGGCAGAAGGTTTCTAAATGGGATAAGCAACATACCTCCATTTATTACTATCCCGATTATTACCGCGCCAAACTCATCGTAAATAATAAGATCGTAAAGCAGCACGATCTGCTCATCAAATCTAACGGATGGGTAGCCGCTGCAACGCTAAGCCCGGTGCCTGTTTATTTTGATAATAC
Organism: Mucilaginibacter pedocola; assembly: GCF_002013915.1. Taxonomy (GTDB): domain Bacteria; phylum Bacteroidota; class Bacteroidia; order Sphingobacteriales; family Sphingobacteriaceae; genus Mucilaginibacter; species Mucilaginibacter pedocola. The sequence goes on along the minus strand of NZ_MBTF01000011.1, from coordinate 94,135 downwards.
CGAGGTAATGCGGAATGGAAAAATGGGCGTTTCGGCAGCGTCAATAGCCGCGCACAACATAAAAATGCAGCCCTCGCCGCCCTTTATGCTTTATAGTAATGTGCAGGATTTTGGGCCGATATACAGCGATGATTTCGTGTTCGAAACCTCCATCCGTAACGATTATAAGGAAGGCAGCGCCGTTTGCCAGCAAACCCACCTGTATATTTTATGCGAGGGAACTGCCATCGCCATTCCGCTGTGTGCCAAGGGCTGCGTATCAGATGTAGATCTGATATTCACCGACCATTACCGCTCGGGCAAAAAAACAGACCTGTCTATGTTCGGTACAGATCTTAGCAAATTTGTAAAGGTTAGGGTAGAGGCGCACAACAAAATAGGCAAGGTTTACCTGGATGATAAACTGGTTTACACAGCAAGCAGCGGCGTAGTGCGCTCAAAAATTATAGGCATCGATTATAGCTTTCAAGGTACCGGTTCGGTTGATTATGTGAAGCTGAGCAATGGGAAGGTAAATTACGTGGATGAGTTTTAGTCTATTGCCCTTATCGCTTGCGCACGCCTGTGGCGTGTTCCTGTTACGTTTACTAATATAGCTTGCAAAGGAACGTGCCGCAGGCGCGCACCAGCAATGTGGCATGTGCTTAGCGATACGGCTTATAGAGCTTAATAGGAACGCGCCACAGGCGCGCACCAGCTTTATAAGCTATATCTTTATTAACCCATTTTTCAAGGCCGATATAACCAATGCCGTGCGCGATTTGGTTTCGAATTTTTGAAACAACGCCTCGCGGTAATTATCGATGGTGTGCGGGCTAAGGCACATTTGGTCGGCAATTTGTTTGTAGGTAAGGTCTGAGCAGCATAGCTCCAGAAAACGGAGTTCGTTGGCGTTTAGGTCCGAGTAATCGTTTTTTTCGGCTTGTTTGTTTTGGATATTACGCAATAGCTTGCCCGATACCAGCTCGTTTATGTAAAAGCCATGTTCGTTTATGCCGGCAATGGCGTTCACCAGGTCGGCCACTTTGCTCTGTTTCAGCATGTAGCCACCTGCGCCGTTTTTCAGCATCTCAATAATTGGTTTATCTTCTTCAAACATGCTTAGCGCCAGTACGTTTACGTCGGGGTGGTTTTGCTTTACCCATTTGGTGCTTTCGTAACCATCCATTACCGGCATGGTAATATCCATTAGGATAACCGAGGGAAGGGGGTGTTTGCCGATCTTCTGTATCATATCGGCACCGTTGCTGGCGTCAAATACAATGTTTACACGGCCGCTTTCGGTAAGCAGGCTCATTAAACCCTGCCTGAAAAGGGTATGGTCGTCAACTATAGCGATATCAATTTTGTCGGGGGACATGCTCAAATTTTTTTCAATAAGGTACTGTAATAGAAACGGAAGACCCGGTGCCGCGCCTGCTTTCGATAGCAGCGGTGCCGTTAATAATGGCAGCACGTTTTTTAATGTTGTGCAGCCCCATTCCGTTTTTGCGTTGCAAGGTTTCGGCCACATCAAAGCCAACGCCGTTATCGCGTATGTCCATTTTCAGTGTGCCGTCTATCTGTTCCAAATTAACAAATATTTCTGTCGCCTTGGAATGCTGTATGATATTATTTATGATCTCCTGGAAAAGGCGGAACATGATAGTTTCTTTACCACTATCGTTATTGAACGATTCGAAAGTGGGTTTTACAAAGTTTATCCTAAACCTGTCGCTCCTTTTCATCCACTCCAGTTCAAACTCAATGGCCGAGAACAGCCCCCGGCTGAGCAGTTCTTCGCTATGCAGCATCCGCGATAATGCTTTTACCTCTTTGGTAGATCGGGCGGTTAAATCCTCTATCAGCGCGATCTTTTCGGCGGCTTTGCTGCGGTCGTCCAGGTCTATCGAGCTTAGGGTGATAGTGGTGAGGCTAAGCAATTGGCCAATATTATCGTGCAGGTCGTAAGCAATGGTTTTTAGGGTTTGCTCCTGCACTTCCATCTGCGTACGCAGTAATTCGGTTTCTAACGTTTTTACCATGGCCTTTTTTTCTTCTTCGTGTTTTTTCTTTTTACGGTTATAAAGTAGTACGTACCTTATCAAGAAGATGGGGGCAATAAGGAAAACGAACGATGTGAGCGCTATGAGCGAGATAATTTCCTTTGGCGATACCTGCATACTATTGAGTAAGTCCAGAGTGAATATAGTATTATATTCAGGATATTGTAAATTACATACCGGGTAGAGCTGTAATACGAAGCATGGTCGTATTCTGCGAGGTAATCAAAGAAAACATTACAGGCCGTGCTGCCGAAGTAAAAGAACAGCGCGCCGCTCACCCACCAAAATTGTGCTGATGTCATGAGCGGTTCATATTGCTCATCTACCAGTTTTACATAATAGAACCAAAGGCAGCCCAGCACAAAGGCAACCGACATAATGTTAACCGTAAATGCCACAAAATGCGGGTACTCGCCACCACGGAAGTAATATAATTCGCCTAAATACACAACAGCAAAAATACCCCACCAGGCAAAAAGCCATTTTTTAGTATAGCCAAATGGCCTAAACATGTTGTAGAGAAAGTAGCTCACAAAGCCGCACTCGGCCAATAAAAAAGCATTGTACAAATGTTGGTTGGGTATAATACGGCGTGTAAGTATGGCGGTAGTTTCTGTCGAAACCACTATCAGCATATACAAAATAAACAGCCGCCAGGCCGCGCTTTTATCCCTGTACAAGAATATGAGCGCGGCCAGGAAGCAAATAAGTTCGGCTGCTGTGTTTAGGCTTATAAATTTCATTTATCTATTACTGTGTATTAGCTTATTCTATCAGCGTAGCGCCAATGCTTGGGCAATCGCGGGGCGGCGGGCACATTTCGCCGCGGTTTGTTGGAGGGTTGCCTACAATAAAGCCGGTTGCCGGGCCATTTGCGGTTTTGTCGGAATAATAGTCGCGGTGAAAATGTTGGTTTTTCTTATTAACGCTATCTTTTGTAGATACCAGCACCAGTGTATTGTAGCCTGCATACTTTTTGTCGAATGTGCCGTTAGCGTTTTCCTCAACTTTGATATCGTAAGTTGCAAGGTAAACGCGCACGCCGTCGCCTTTTTCTTTTCGCAGCGTGCCCAACATCTTAATAAGCCGTGCACTGTCCAGCCAAATGGCGCGGGTATTTTCCACTTGAATGATCTTACGCTCGGGGGTTATAGAATCTACCGTGCCTGCGTGTTGTTTGTACTGTGCTACGTACTTCTTCGCAGCCGCCAGGCTTATAACGTTCGAGTCGGGTGTTTCTGCCGAAGATACTTCTGCGGCCGGGGGAGTGGCCGTTTTTGTGTCGCAAGAGGCAAGGCCGAAACCGGCAATAGCCAACAGTAAAAGTGTTTTTTTGATCGTCATGATATGTGTTAATTTAAGGTTATCGAAGATGGTTATTTACGCCCGCATTATGCCATTGGTATAGCGCCTTTTTTCACCCTTAATTGCCCCCTTAAAAAAGCTGTTTACACCCTGTTGCAGCTTTTAAATTTAATAGAGATTTGGGGAATAATAAATAATTATTGTTTAAGGGAAAGCAACCAAACATATAGCCGGCACGTGAACCGCCGGTTATATTTTGGTTGAGTATAAAACTCTGCCATTAGCTGCATATTGCATGGTTAAACATTTAATTTATTATTAAGCTAATTGCATTATAAGCCTTATATAAACTATATACAAAGTGTCTACACTATACATTTAAAGTGTTGATTTATAGAAAATTAATACTTCGATAGATTGCTGTTAAATATTAAATGTCTTGTTTACTAACAATTAAATATATTACATTTACACACCAAATTATAAATCCTAAAACCAACACAGAACTATGGAACCTTACATGGGCGAGATCAGAATGTTTGCCGGCACTTACGCACCTCAGGGCTGGCTCACATGCGATGGGCAAATTTTACCTATAAGCCGTTATTCTACATTGTTTTCATTACTTGGTACCGTTTACGGAGGCGACGGTATGCAAACTTTTGCATTGCCCGATCTGCGCAGCCGCACCCCAATTCACGTAGGGCAGGGCCGTGGTTTGTCTCAATATTATCCCGGTTCTATAGCCGGTCAGGAACAGGTTACTTTAAGCCAGGCACAAATGCCTTCGCACAGCCACCAAATGCTTACCATAGCAGCCGGCGCAAATCAAATTTCTCCCGAAAATAATTACCTGGCAATTGGTATAGCCGACGGGACCGGTAATGCAGAAAGTAACTATCAGGACTTTTCTGACACCACATTGCCACAAACATACCTCAATGGCAAAACAGTAGTGCCTTCAGGTGGTAACCAGCCTTTTAATGTTGTATCGCCGGTACTTGGGGTAACATTTATTATAGCTATAGAAGGTATTTATCCGCCACGCCCATAATTAACCAATATAAACCTACACTTAACCACTTACACAATGGACGATTCATTAATGGCTTCAATTACCCTTTTTGCGGGTAATTTTGCACCAAAAGGCTGGTTTTTTTGCGATGGAACCTTATTATCAACCAGTCAATACTCATCGCTATATTCGTTGATCGGCACAACTTACGGTGGCGACGGCGTTACTAATTTCGCACTGCCCGATCTGCGGGGCCGCGCACCAATACACCCTGGGCAGGGTAGGGGCTTGTCTAATTACTATGAAGGGCAAATGGCCGGTTCAGAAAGCGCAACCCTAACACAACAGCAGCTACCCTCTCATACGCATGCACTGCAGGGGGTAACTACCGCAGCCAACCAGTCGGACCCGCTTAATAATTTTATGTCGGTGCCTATTGAAGGTACCAGTGGTAACCCTCTTTCTACCTACAACGATGGTACCGACCCTGTATTTGCGCTTGCGGCGTTGAATCCAAAAAGCATTTCTTTCACCGGCGGTAACCAGCCGGTACAAACGCTATCGCCGGTATTGGCAATAAATTATATTATCTGCTGGAACGGAATATATCCGAGCAGGCCATAATAATACACAACAGCAGCCTCTATTGCGTAGATTTTGTAATGAGGCTGCTGTATTTTAAATAATGCTGCGTTGCAAAAGCAAAAGCTTTTTGCTTAGCCCAATCACTTTACCTGTAAGGCCTGCACAACAGGCTAAGGGGGAATAACTTACATAGACATAAACAAGTTTTATGCGGTTTGCCCTACAGGCAACAACAAGGCATAAGCTTTTCAACATAAATAAACACCTGTGCACCGGCCCGGTATATAGGTTCCTACATAAGAACAGGGCAAAAGTTCACCATTAAATATTGCGGCACAGCCGTAAAAACGGACTACTTAAGTAAGCATTATGAAAAGAAATTTACTCTTATGGAAGAGCAGCTTAATAAAAAGCCTTAGTGCCATATCGGCTGCTTTTTTGTTATTAGTATTGCTGGGCAGTAGCACAACTTCTCGTGCGCAGGTTGTTTACAGCATGGCCGAACCGGGTAATACCAGCGCTGCTACCGCGGGCGATCTGATCCAAAAAATGAACTACGACGGCACCAACGTAAGTACCATTATTACAGGTACCAACGCCGGGCTGATACAACCGCTCAACGTTGCGTTGGATGGTAATAACAACCGTATTTTCGTATCCGAGGGTAACTTAAGCGGTAATGTTATTAAAGTTATTACCGGTAGCTCGGTGACAAATACCATTACCAGCGCCAATTCTGCTTACATAAAGGATATAAATTACGATGTGGTTGGTAACTGGCTGTATTATATTACCGAAGGCGGCGATATTACGCAAGTTACCGCAAACGATGCCCTTTACCGGGTACACCCGGATGGTACCGGTACGCAAACCCTGGCTGCATCGATAACAAAAAACCCCTACAGGCTTGAAGTGGATGCGGCTAATAATAAAGTGTACGTAGTTGATGTATCTTTTAGCGGCAGAAGCATAAAAACCGTCGATCTGGCCAATAATAACACCGTTACTTCGCGCTCCTTTGCCACATCATTGAACTCGGTTTATGATGTCGCCTTAGATAAGGTTACCGGGTATTTGTATTATTGTGCCGAAGGGGGGAGTGCTGCTGCACTTTCCGCCACCGACCAGGTAAGACGACAAAATATCGACGGTACCAACGATGTTCAAATAGCAGCTTCGGTTTGTAATTCACCTTTTCGCTTAGGCCTTGATGCGGGCAATAACCGCCTTTACGTTGGCGATGCTTACTATGGCACGGGAAAGATCGTTGCCATAAACCTCACAGATAACACGTTCAGTACGGTAATCAGTTTCACAACCGGCCAATATTCGCCACAGATAAATGATTTTGGAGTACCCGACCGGCCTAACGTAACTACGGCAAGCGCAAACTCCATAGCAGCCACGTCGGCAACCTTAGGTGGTACATTGGTATATGGCTACGGGCTTAGTACCGAACGCGGTGTTGTTTACAGTTCGTCTAATTCTACGCCTACCGTAAGTGATACTAAGGTATCAATGGTTACCAATACCTCAAATGCTGCCTATTCGGCAAGTGTTACCGGCTTAAATCCCTCTACTACTTATTACGCACGGGCTTACGCCGTTAACGGCGCGGGTACGGTATATGGTAGTGTGGTAAGTTTCAGCACGCCATCTAACGATGCAAACCTTTCTGCATTTACCATCAGCAGCGGTACTTTAACCCCAACATTTGCTGCGGCAACAACCAGCTACACGGCATCGGTAACCAATGCAACAACCTCTGTCACTGTAACCCCAACCCGCAACAATGCCAACGCTACTATAAAGGTTAATGGCACTACGGTTACCTCAGGCACGGCTTCGGGTAATTTAAACTTAGCAATTGGTAATAACACCATCACAACGGTAGTAACCGCTGGAGATGGCGCCACCACCAAAACTTATACTTTAACCGTGAACCGCCCTCAAGCCGCACAAACCATTACGTTTGCCGGCAGCGCTACCAAAACTTATGGCGATGCCGATTACGCACCCGGCGCCACGGCAAGCAGTGGTTTAACAGTTAGCTACGCCAGCAGTAATACCGCGGTTGCTACTATTGTTAGCGGGCAAATACGTATAGTAGGAGCAGGTACTACCAATATAACTGCCTCACAGGCGGGCGATGCCAATACTTTGGCGGCAACAAGTGTTGTACAAACGCTTATAGTAAACAAAAATGCCATTACGGTTACTGCAACGGCGGGTCAAACCAAAGTTTACGGTAATGCCGACCCGACTTTTGCTTACACAGTTACAGGCGGTACGGTTAAAAGCGGCGATACCTTTTCCGGAACACTGAGCAGGGCAGCCGGCACTAATGTGGGTAACTATGCCATCACCATTGGAACTTTGGCGCTGAATACAAGCAATTACACCTTAACACTTGTTAGTAATGATTTTGCTATAACAAAACGCCCTTTAGAACTAACGCCTACTGCCCAAACAAAAGCTTACGGAGATGACGAACCGCTTTCTTACACCTATCAGTTTACCGGCGGAACATCATTAGCCACCGGCGACGGTATGACGGGGGTATTTACACGGCCGGTGGGAGAAATTCCGGGTGTGTACCCTTTTAGTATAGGCACCAAGCGCCCGGTGGCTATAGCTAACGGTGCCGAGCAAAGCGGAAACTATAACGTTACGTTTGTAAGCACTAATTTAACCATTACTAAAAGACCAATAACCCTGAAGCCGCAACCGGCGACGAAAGTTTACGGTAACGCCGACCCAACCTACCCTTACCAATTTGTTGTTGGTTCGGTAGCGCCGGGTGAAGGCATGACGGGTACCTTTGGCAGGGCTACAGGAGAAGATGCGGGCACTTATGCATTGACCCTTGGTAGCAAAAGGCCGGTAAATGTTTCAACCGGAGCAGCTACAGACCAATATTATACCATATCATTTATACCTGAGAATCTTACTATTACCAAAAGAACGGTTAATGTAACTGCGAATACACAAAGCAAAAACTACGGCGATGCCGACCCGGACTTAACTTATAGTACAGATGCACTTGGTTTTAGCGATACTTTTAGCGGTTCGCTTACACGCGTTGTGGGGGAAACCGTTGGCACTTACGCCATAAGCCAGGGTACACTTGCCTTAAATGCCACCAACTACAACCTTAATTTTGCAGGTTCTAATTTAACCATCGGCAAGAAAACCATTAACGTAACAGCCGATGCCAAAACCAAAAACTACGGCGATGCCGACCCTGCTTTAACCTATACTACTGATGCCTTGGCAAACGGCGATAGCTTCACCGGCGCATTGACGCGTGCCGCAGGCGAAAGTTTTGGTGCTTACGCTATAAGCCAGGGTAACCTTGCGCTAAACAGCAATTATACCTTAAACTTTACAGGTGGCAGCTTAACCATCAACAAGAAAACCATTAACGTAACAGCAGCTGCGCAAACCAAAACCTACGGCGATGCCGACCCGGCTTTAACATACACTGCTGACGCTTTGCTTGGTGGAGATACCTTTACGGGCGCCATAACCCGCGCACCGGGCGAAACCTTTGGTAATTACGCCATTGGCCAGGGTACGCTTGCACTAAACAGTAACTACGCCATTAATTTCATCGGTGCAAATTTGGCCATAGGTAAACGTCCCATCAGGATTGATTACTACGGAGCAGAAGTGCCTTATGGTAGTGCCGACCAGACTATTGGGTATGCTTATATCGGTACATTAGCTTCAGGCGATTCATTCTCGGGTTCGCTTGGCCGTGAGCCGGGTAGCGCTGTTGGTACCTATGCCGTAAACATGAATACCTTAGCCGTTACCAATAGCGGCAGCTACGATATTACCCTGAACGCCCAGCCATATAAGATCATCCCAAGGGAGATCCAGGTTATCGGCGGGCCTATATATAAAACATACGGCGATCCGGATCCTGCTTTAACTTACAGCATTTATTCGGGCTCGCTATTATCCGGTACGCAAATTACAGGCGCATTGGAGCGTGTTGCAGGCGAAACTGCCGGGCCTTACAATATAGGCCAGGGTACTTTAGCCATAAATGACAGTAACTATAAATTGACTTACCTGGGTGGTTACTTTGAGATAGACCGCGCACCACTTACGGTTGCTATTGATAGCAAAACCAAAGTTGCCACCAAGCCCAACCCGCCGTTAACTTACAGTATAAGCGGCTTCAAAAACGGCGATACCGAAAGTGTGTTGTCTGCCCCAATTCAATTGGTAACCGATGCAAACATTAACTCGGGTGCCGGTAGCTATAATATTTATAATATAAACAGTTCTACTTCTATTAATTATAACGTAAATATCAATGGGGGTATCTTAACCGTAACTCCTGCATCAAGCATCAATACCCTTGCCAGTGCAACATTAAATGGTGGTGGTTTCGATACCGCTTTCGACCCTGCTACTGAGTTCTACTCGGTTAACATTCCAAACGGTTCTACTTCGGCAACGTTGGTTGCAACTGTTACCGATCCGCTTTCAACTTTATCTGTAGGTGCTTACCCGGCAATTGCTACACCTTTAGCATCAGGGGCACCATATGTAATAGCAATCAGCAATAACCAAAGCGAACAGGTTGGCCTGCACGTAACGGCAGAAGACGGTTCTATTAAATCATACTACTTCAACGTAAACCCCATCCCGTCTGATGCCAGGTTGTCAAACCTTACCACAAGCGTGGGCATAATTGCCCCGTCGTTCAACCCGAATGTGACGAACTACTCGCTTGATGTTAGTGCCGAAACCGAATCGGTAACCATTACACCAACCGCGCATGATCCGCATGCCACTGCACGTGTGAACGGCGAAGGCGGCGGTGTAGGAGCAAGAACCGTTAGCGTGATAGAAGGTATAAATCCTAAAAGTATTACTGTTAAATCGGCCGATGGCACCAATACAACTTTCTATACCCTGTTAATTAAACGCCCGATAAGGCTTGTAAGTTTAGACTTGAGTGCCGGAAATTTATTCCCGGCTTTTGATCCTAACGTTACCAGTTATGTAGCCAAAGTGCCTTTTGATGTTCCGGCCATAAGCGTTACTCCCAAGGGTAAAGAAAGCTATTTCAACTTATACGTAAATGGCGATTATGTGAACTATGGCGATGCCTCGGCTCCGGTTACTATTAATGCCGATGGCTCAACCACCATCACTGTAAAAATTGTAGCAGGCGATGGCGAAACATCAAAAACTTATAGCATTAATGTACAGCATGCATCAAATGATGCTACGTTGGCTGGTATTAGCTTAAGCAGCGGCAGTTTAGACCCTGCGTTTGACCCGGCAACGCTCACCTACAATGTTTACCTGCCAAACAGCACTACAGCATTTAGCTTTACCCCGGCTACTACCGATGCAAATGCAACCGTAACAGTTAACAATGCACCGCTTGCCCATGGCGATGCTGTTACCGAGAGCAACCTTACCGTTGGTTTACACAACTACTATATGGCAGTAACCGCAGCCGATGGTGTTACTGCAAAAAATTACCTGCTATCGGTAAGCCGACCTGCATCAAGCGAACCGGGCCTGTCCAACATCTTGACGAGCGCCGGAACTTTGTCGCCCGCGTTCGACCCAATGGCAAGCCCTAACTACGATATTGCGGTGCCTGCCGGTGTAGAATCGGTAACCATTACACCTGTGCTTATTGATACAACGGCAACCCTGCAGGCAAGGCTTAACGGGCATAACCTGGCCGTTGGCGATAGCCGTGTACTTACTGTACCGCTTGCAGCCTTGTACAATACGTTGGTTATAACAAACACCGCGCAGGATGGCACTACGCAGGCTATTTACACCCTAACCATCACCAGGCCGCAATCTGCCGATAATACCTTGAGCGCACTAACCGCCAGCATTGGTACATTCAGGCAGCCATTTAGCAGCAGCCGTACTTTTTACCAAATACTGGTGCCGAGCAATGCTACTAACATTATGTTATCGCCGGAGGCTACCAGCAATTTCGCAACAATTAAAGTTAATGGCGTAACCGTTGCAAAAGGCATGAGTTCGCAAAGCCTGCAGCTTACCGCAGCGGCTAACTTCTTCCCTGTACAGGTAACTGCGGAAGATGGTACTGTAAATACCATTAATGTATTGGTAGAAAAAGCATCTACCAACGCCAACCTGTTTAGCTTAACTACCAACGCGGGTGCTCTAAACCCTGCTTTTGATAAAAATGTGCTCAACTACAGCATGGCAGTGTCGGGCAATGTTAGCAGTATAAAAGTTACCGCCGGTATTGCCGATACCATTTCCCGCATAAAAATCAATGGCGCGCCTGCCCAAAGCTACAGCCAGGTTACAGTACTGTTAGCTTTAGGCAGCAACCTGGTATCGGTAGTGGTTACGCCGCAGGAAGGCGCCGAAAAAACTTATACCATAAATGTTACACGTGTATATGGCACCAACGCAAGCTTAGCGGCATTAACAGTTGACCAGGGAGCCCTAAGCCCCGCATTTTCGGGAGCTGTTACCAGCTATAATGTTCCGGTAGCAAGTACAGTTTCTACCGTTCAAATACACCCAACTGTTAGCGATGCAAATGCTAAAATTAGTGTAGGCGATAGCGTATATACTTCCGCTACGCCGGTTATTAATTACCCGGTAGTTACGGGTACCAACACTATTGTTGTTAGAGTAACTGCCGATGATGGTACCACTATTAAAAATTACACCTTAAATATTAAACGCGCGGCTTCGCCAATAGCCAACTTAAGCCAGCTTTACCTTGTATCACCGTCTGTAGCGAAAACAAATTCGGCTACCGGCCCCGGCGATTACAACTACACCGCATCGGTAACGGCGTCAACTCATACCATACGTGTGGTTGCTGCAGCTACAGATGCCGGTGCAACCATAAAAGTTAATGGCGTAATAACCACAAGCGGTGCCACTTCGGCCCCAATAGTGCTCGGTGCCGATTCTACTTTTATTACCGTGCAGGTAACTGCCGCAAATAATTTCACGGTTAAAAGCTATGTTATTAAAGTGCTTAGGCCGGTATCAGCAGTGGCTACTTTAAGCCAACTGTATTTTACTGCGCCATCTGTTGCCAAAACCAGCGTAAACACCGGTGCCGGCGATTTTAATTATACTGCATCGGTTCCGGGCTCCATAAACAATATCAAGGTGGTAGCAGTAGCTTCCGATACCAGCGCTACTATAAGGGTAAACGGTGTAATAACGGCAAGCGGCGAAACCTCCGCCCCGCTAACGCTTAATGCCGATTCTACCTTTATTACCGTACAGGTAACCGCTGCTAACAATACCACTATTAAAACCTATGTTATTAAGGTAACCAAAGAAGCGGTGTCTTCTATGGCCAACCTAAGTAAGCTTTACCTGGTATCGCCTGCTGTTACAAAAACTAATGTTAGCACCGGCCCTGCCGAATATAATTCAACCGCAAGCGTATCGGCCACAACCAAAACCATTAAAGTAGTAGCAGTCGCCACAGATACCACTGCCACCATCCGCGTTAATGGCGTAATAACGGCAAGTGGCGTAGCTTCGGCACCGGTAACATTAACTGTTGGCGATAATGTTATTAATATAGTTGTAACCGCACAAAATGGTACTACTACACATAGCTGGGCCATTATAGTTAACAAGCCTGCGCCACCAATTATTGCCGCAGCTATGCCAAACCGCAACCAGGTAGATATGGTGCAGAAACCGGATCCTACTGCTGCGGAAGCCTTGCCGGAAGCCATCTTGGTTAAACAAGCCGTATCGCCAAACGGCGATGGTATAAACGACCGCTTTACTATCGAAGGCATTACTGCTTTCCCTGAGAATACGGTGCGTGTAATGAACCGCAATGGCGATGTGGTGTACGAAGCCAAAGGCTACGATAACCAAGGCACCGCGTTTGACGGGCATGGCAGCAAAGGCACTATGCAGCAACCGGGTACTTATTTTTACTCGATAGAGTATAAAAAAGGTGCCGAAACACTGCGGAAAACCGGCTACCTGGTGCTTAAATATTAATTGATATACGGTTTACATGGCAGGCGCTTGCCTGATGTTGACAATAACATAAAAAGCGCGCCCTGATGAAAACAAAACTATTGACCCAAATAGCCGGAACCGCTGTGGCTAAAAAAATGAAACAACTGTTTTGCCTTGGCTTGCTGCTCTTTATGGGTAGCAGCGCCATGGCTCAGCAGAACCTGTTCAGCTACAACCAGTATGCCGATAACCTGACGCCCGTAAACCCTGCTTATTCGCTGCTGGATAAAGCGGGCAACGTAAACATACTGGGCCGCAGGCAATTTGTAGGGATAGACGGCGCGCCAACCAGTTTGCTGATGAGCGCCAGCGTCCCGTTAGAGAATATAGGTGCATCGGCAGGGCTGTTTTTAGTGAACGATAAGTTTGCTGTAGAGAACCAAACCGAAGTGAACGGTTTTTTTGCGAAATCTATTCAATTAGCAAGCTCCTCGTACTTATCTGTTTCGTTAAATGCAGGGATACGCAGCTACGTAGCTAACTATTCCATATTAGACCCATCCGACCCGCAGTTTAGCCAGGACGTGCGCGAGACTAAGCCGAACATAGGCTTTGGGGTTATGTTGTACGGTGATAACTATTACATCGGCGTATCGGTACCCGAGCTTAGCTTCCGCAACTTGGGTACTGCATCGGTACAACAGGCCAACTACCTGCGCAGCCATTATTATTTTAGCGGCGGGGTATTGCTCAAACTAAACGAAGATGTGCACCTGAAGCCCGCCTCGCTGGTATCGTACCTGCAGGGCTCGCCCGTTGTTGCCGATTTTTCGGGCACCGTTATCCTGAAAGAACAATTGGGCTTAGGGCTTAACTACCGTACCAATAAACAGGTGGCCGGCATTATATCAGTAAATGCCAACAGCTTTAAAGTTGGCTACAGCTACCAATTCGGTACATCATCATCAAATTTGGGTGGTTACAACAACGCCACCCACGAGGTTAGCATCAGCTACCGCTGGGGAACCGATCTGCAAAGGAAACTACTGTAACGGTTTTTAAACCGGGCCGTTACTCGCCATATAAGTGTTTTAATATACTTCACAGTTCCTAATTTATTTACTACCATGAGTACACCCGACCTTGAAAAAATAGGCCCGGAGGCGCTACGCCTTGGCCTTTTAATTGGTTTACTAACCGGTACTCAAGCCAGCCCGGCCTTGAATACCGCTTGGTTTTCCGACCCTGAGAAAGGGCTAAACGACGGTTTTAACTGGCCCCACCTAAAACCGATAGTTAAAGATTTTTTGGGCAAAGCAACAAACCCCATTGATGCAGAGGGCGATATTTTCAACGAGAACTGGTTCCCCATAACCATTGAGGACGATGCCGGCAAAACCAAAAACTCCGGTTTTTACCTGGTGCAAAAAACGGTGGAGAAACTCGCCCTGCTGGGTTTGGGTATGCACCGTAACTTCGGCTTCAGGCAGGGCAAAGCCACCATAGATCCCTTTGTATTTGCCCCCATCTTTCAAATGCCTGCCGAAGCCGGGCAGAAACCATTATTCGCCCCGCATCAGGATGGACCTATCGAGATAGGTTTTAAACTGAAGTACGATGGCCCGCTGTCGAGCGTGTTGCCTTACAAGCAATTGTTGTTTTGGGTAAGCTTTGATCTGAAGCAGGACAAAGTCTCTGTTGAGTACAGGTTGTTAGATGGCACAGGCCTTGCCGCTACCGACTTGCCTTATACGCCCAAAGAAATTATCGATATTATATTGGGCATTGGCGATGTGAAGGACTTCCTGAAACAAAAGATGCTGCCCGGTGATGAAACCATCACCATAACCTGGGCCACGCTTTTTGAAACCCTCGGCTGGGTGGTAGAAGAGGATGGCAATTATAAAGCCGGCACCATACTAATGCCGGGCGAGGTAGGCACCAAAGTGTTGCACTACATCACCAAAACCATCAATACCGCCTTTGATGAATTTATGGCTGCCGACCACGAGCTGGCGCTGATAGAGCACGAAGCGGAGGAGGAAGGAGAGCCATCGTGGAAGGTGTCCTTAGTAAAACATGGCGGGCGCTATGGCGTAAACGTGCAGGTAGCCGATGTGCAGGTATTGAGCAGCCCTGTAGTAAAATTGCAGATAGGCAGCTTTACCGCGGAGGATGTTGACTGGATAGCCAATGCCGGCGGGCCCGAAACAGGCACTATGGGTATCAACTTTTACTTGTTGAATACAGATGAAGAAGCGAACAGCATTTCCTTCGACCCGCAATTTGAGGCCATAAGTGTGGGTGTAGACATCAGCGGAACTGATGAGGAACCGCTTTTTGATATAAAAGGATACAGCCTGCAGGGCGCAAAACTGCGCGGCTATTTCAGCAGCCTTACCAAAGAAGACGATGGCGGCAACGTATACAATAACTGGGGTGTGGCCGCTGCATTGGATAGCGTATCGCTGCCACTTGGCCCCGATAGTAACGGCGAAGGCGTGCCTCAAACCCTGCTGGCATCGGGCGAAGAGCCCGAAGAGGAAACTACAGAGGGAGATAAAAAGCCCGGCGTGAATCCAGAGTTCTCTTTACTGGTTGCCTACGTGGCCGACTTGTACCTGCAACTGTACGACGAGAACGGCGAAGAACAGGAAATAGTAAGCATCCCGCTCGATAGATCTTTCGGCCCGCTGTTGGTGAACGACATGGGTATTGGCTGGCGCCGCGACGGCAAACTACTGCTGTTCCAACTCAGCGGCGGCTTGAACCTGAGCGCACTGAAACTCAACCTCGATAAACTTACCGTAGGCGTACCGGCAACCAACCCCGGCGATATCAGTGATTTTAGTTTCGGTTTGGATGGTTTCGATCTTACATTTAACAGCGGCCCGGTTAGCATGGCAGGCGGTTTCCTGAAAGAAGATGCAGACGACGATAAGCCTGCAATATATAATGGCGCCGTTGCCATACAGGCAGCTAAGTGGGGGATAACCGCCTTGGGTTCTTTCGGCGTGGTAGAGGGCGACCCATCGCTGTTCATTTTCGGCGTGTTGAATGCTGCTCTGGGTGGCCCGCCGGTATTTTTTGTAACGGCCTTGGCAGCGGGCTTTGGCTACAACCGCAAAATTGTGATGCCTGCCATTGGCGACGTGCAAAATTTCCCCTTTGTAAAGGCCGCCGTGCAGCCAGAGTTGTTTGCCGGTAAGGATAACGATGCCGTGCTCAAAAGCATGTCGAAAGTTATTCCGCCCGAATTGGGGCAGTACTGGTTCGCGGCAGGGGTGAAGTTCACTTCTTTCGAGCTGCTTAATTCCTTTGCCTTGCTTGCCCTGCAATTCGGTAAAAAGTTCGAGGTGGATGTGCTGGGTTTAAGCGCCCTGCAATTGCCGAAAACTTATGCCAACAGTAAGCTGAAGCCTTACGTAAATGCGCAAATGGCGTTGAAGGCTACCTTCGAACCCGAGGAAGGTTTGCTTGCTGTGCAGGCGCAACTCACCAATAACTCCTATGTTATCGACCCTAAATGTAAAATAACCGGCGGCTTTGCTTACTACAGCTGGCTTAAAGGCGAACACGAAGGCGATTTTGTGGTGAGCCTGGGTGGCTACAACAAAAACTTCGACCTTACACAGCACCGCCACTATCCAACCGTACCGCGTTTGGCTTTCGAGTGGAAGGTATCGCCGCAGGTTAATTTTAGCGGCGAGGCCTACTTTGCCTTAACACCAAGCTGCGTAATGGCGGGCGGTAAGCTGGCGCTGATATACCAGGAAGGCGACCTCAAGGCATGGTTCAAAGCCGTTGCCGACTTCCTCATCGCCTGGAAGCCTTTTCATTATGATATTGGCATAGCCATCAGCGTAGGCGTAGAGTACAAGGTAAACCTTGCCTTTATATCTAAAACCATCACCCTCGAACTTGGCGTTGATGTGCAACTATGGGGCCCCGAGTTTGGCGGGCAAGCCGAAGTTCGGCTATGGATCATATCCTTCACGGTGGGCTTTGGTGCCAATAACCAACCGGCCGAAACACAGGTGGGCTGGCAGCAATTTGTGGAGTACTTCCTCACCGGCGAGCAGGGTAAACTTTTGCAGGAGCCTAACGCCGATCCGCTGCCCGGTAAAACACGTACAATACTCACCATTAATACCAATGCCGGCTTAAAAGAAAAGATAACTAAAGATGGCAAAGAGATTTGGGTGGTGGATCCCGGCACTTTTGCATTCAATGCCACGTCGGTCTTTGGGGTATCAAAAATAAGTTTTGCCAATGGCCCCGGCGGCGAAGGCGATGCACCCGAACCACGCTTCGGAGCCGAGTTTGGCGCAAGACCGATGGGCAATATTATTTTCTTGGGCAACTCGTCGAATTTTACGCTGGGCCTTAAACGGCAGAACGGTGATAAGTTTGAGCCTTATAGCCTAAAAGATTGGCAAATAGCTACTAATAAACAGAATGTTCCTGATGCCTTGTACGGCACGGTAAACGATGGCAAAGAGAAACCTGCTGCAAAACTCATCGGCGGTATTACAAAAGGCCTCGGCAGCGTAGCGCCGCCAGCACCGGTACAAAAACCCGGCCCTACTAAATTCGATGCCGAAAAACTGGCCTATGCTAAGATACCGAAGCCGGAGTACAGCCTGGATGCATCGGCCAAAGCAACACAAGTTACGCTGCAATGGGACGGCTCGCTCGATAAGATCAAAACAAGTATCAGCGGCACGGCGAAAACTACACGCGACGATATCTTCACTGCTTTGGAGCAATTAGGCTCGTTAGTAAATGAGAATAGCGATATGGCCGTAATGGCCGCTCAGCCCGATGAGATCTTCCAGGGTTCGCCTATGCTGGCCGATGCCAATGCACAAGCTAAACCTTTGGAAGTGCCTGCGCGTGCCCTTACCGCGGCCCGCACTTCGCTAAGGCGCGATGCGGTGCTGGCTAAAGGGCATCAATTAAAAGCCACCATTATCAGGTACCGGTTCGATGACGAAGGTAGCGGCGGTGTTGTACTGCGCGGAGGCGTGTATAGCACGGCTGAATCCAAGGAGCTTTACAACGCTTCATTCAAAACCTTCAACCTCGGTGCGGGGATGCTGCAGGTATGGGATCTGGATGCGGCAGCAGGCGAGGGGCTTTTACGCCATGCGGGCAGGTCGCCGCTGCGGATGGTACTGTTCGATAAAAATTTGAGGGTAGTTGCAGATAAAGTACTCCCGGCCTCAACATCGGGCACCGAAAAGATACCCGCATCGGCAAGCCTAATGTGTTTACAGGCTTTAGTATTGGCCGATGAATATATCGCCGGCTGGCACGAAGATGCGGGCCTGGCATTGCTGAACGCCAAGTATTTGTTAGGCAAAGCCTGCCTGGTGCGGCCTAAACGCCCGCATACCATCGGCTTTAAGCAATTTAAACAGGATGTGGGCCTGGTGAACGGCCGCGCCGTAGTGATGAACAATTTCAGTAAACGCGATGATGAACCTGAGGGCTGGATAGAAACCCGTTTTTGGCCGGGTATAAAGCAAGTATTTGTGTTAAGCCATGCCGCTGCCGATGGAAGCCTTGGTGCACCCGATGCGGATAACGTTGTGAAACTGATATACACGGATGAAGAAGGCAACAAAGCCGCACAATTGCTATTGCCCGAAATGAGTGGCATAAATAGTGGCGAGCTATGGGCTGCTTACACCGTGCCGCAGGTTACAAAGGGTAGTCACTTCAGCATTTGGGTAGAAGCAAGATCGGCAAGCGGGCTGGAACTGGCCGGCGTGGCAGGCAGCCAAACACCTTTGGAAGGTTGGACGGCCGAGTTAAGCACGCAACTGAAAACCAACACGGCCGGGCTAAGCCCTTCGTCCGCAAAACTTACTTCATCAATAAGCATATCTCATCCATTAAACTTTTAAAGCCATGAGCACATTAAACGAAACCGTTCCGCAGATGCAGTTTTTGGATGACCGTATCCCCCAACTGGCTGCCGGTACTTACCAGATAGAGGTTGAACATAATATTTTAGATGTATCGCACGATATTAAAGGCAATTACGCGCTCGGTCAGCAATTCATCGTTCAGGGGCCGCGTTTTGCACTGCCGCCAAATAGCGTACAGGCACAGTTCCCTACGCCGGGGAGCGGTACCGATTTCCATGCCAGCTTGCCATTTGTGGTATTACGAAACGAGTTTTTACCCTGGAGCAGGAAGATAGGCGGCATTCCGGCCGATACCCCATGGATGGCGCTGATGGTTTTCCGTGTTAACGAAATAGCCTATACCAAACCCGCCAATGCCGATGCCAGTCCGACGCTATCCACCATCCGACCGGTAAAAACCGAGGTGGTTAAGTACAATGCCAACAATACCATCGGCCCGGATATCGAGCTGGATGCTATTGAGCAAAGCCTGCTATCCTTACAGGCCAATACCATTGATGTTACTTACGGCACCTTTAAACAATTGGCGCCAAAAGCTGCCGAGTTACCTTTCCTTGCCCATGTACGTTCCACCGATAACGGTGCCAACGCTCCCGACGGCGAAACCAATATGCGCAGCTATGCCACCATACTGGCCAACCGTTTGGCCAACCCGGCTACCGAGGAACTGTACATAGCGCACCTCGTATCCTTAGAAGGCTGGGCAAATTACCTGCCCGGTGGCACACCACCGCAGCCTGTTGCCGATACTACCAAACTGCGCTTGGTGAGCCTGTTAAGTTGGAAGTTCAATAACAAAAAAGCGGGGGTGAATTTTGGCCAGCTCATTAATACCATGAGTGTTGACACCCTGAAGATGCCCTTTAACCCGCCTGCTGCCTGGGGCGCCGATGAAAGTAAGTACACGCCCGCGCAAAAGGAAACCACCAAGAAATACAAAGAGGGCTATGTTGCGCTGAACTACGATGCCCGCACCGGCGAAAAAAGCTTTGCCTGGTACCGTGGCCCCTTTGTGCCGGTTGTTCCTTCGGTAATAAGCAGGCTGGTGCCCAAAGAGGAGGACGGGCTGTATAAAACATACATCAGCACGGCAGATAAGGCCATGATATACGATGCTGATACAGGTATTTTCAACCACAGCTATGCCGTGGCCTGGGAGCTTGGCCGTATGCTCACCCTCGGCAACCGCCCCGCCGCTATAGCAATATGGCAATGGAAAAAGGCCAGCCTGCAAAAGCTGCAAACCCTGTGGCGCATATTGGCCGACAGGCAAAAGAAGATACATTACCTGCAAAGCACCGAAGTAAAATTAGGTTTAACGGCCCTGCTCGATGGCCTCGACTGGCGGCAGGTGAGCGATGACCTGATGGACAACCAGGCCGGTAAGTACATATTTATGGAATACCTGGGTAACGAGTTGGGTAAGCATATCCTCGGCATAGAGAAAGAGCCTGTTATCAGTGTGCTCGACCCAACGGGCTTACAGGAACATTTGGACGATCTGCCGGGCGTGCTCAGCAATGCCGAAATACTGGAAGCCCTGCAAAACGGGGTAGACCCGCATGTGCTCATTGCCAATAAATTGGATGAGGCGCTGAAACTTTACGCCGATAAACAATAAACCTATCTATTAACCTCTATACACACCATATCATCATGAATACGGAAACAGGGTTATTACAAATGAAAAACATACTGGAGCATAGTGCAGTGCAAAACCTGTTGCAGAATGCCGCCGCTCCTGACCCAACCATAACAAATTGGCTTAGCCGTTTAAGCCTGCTGGGCGATGTGCCTTTTCAAAACCTGGTGGCCGATGAACGCCTGCTGCCTCAAAACGCCCTCCGCTTTTTTTATATCGACCCAAGCTGGATATGCGCCCTGCTGGATGGTGCCCTCAGCATCGGCACCAATACAACGCTGGAAGAGAAAGTGAATAGCATTTTAGCCCACAGTGTGCGCGATAAGGCAATGATCGGCGCTAATAAACTCCGTGCCAACGCATTGGGCATAGCGCATGCCATGAACGCCGCCGACCCCGCACCATTCACACTGGTAGCCGGTATGTTACTACGGTCGCAATTGGTGAGCGGTTTTCCCGGGTTAAAGATCATCCCAACTTACGCCGCTGGCCAACAGCAAGTGCCCCTGCGTTACGAAACCATTGGCGATGGTTTGCTGCTGGTGATATTCCCCGCCATACCGGTGTCTATCAAAATACAACAGCCGCCACAGGGCTTGCGCTTTGGTTTTAGCGATGCCGGCGGTTCGTATAAAATAAAGCTGCGCAACATTACAGGCGATGACACAGGCGGGCAGGTTGTGCGCGATGGTAAACCTGTAGAAGGCAACATAACCGCAACGCAACTTTTCCGCACGGACGCAAGTGCCGACAAAAAATACGTGCTGAATGTAGAAACCCTGAAAGCCGCCGTGCAACAGAGTTTAGTTAACGCAGGCGCTTACCCTACA
This sequence comes from Mucilaginibacter pedocola, assembly GCF_002013915.1. Lineage (GTDB taxonomy): Bacteria > Bacteroidota > Bacteroidia > Sphingobacteriales > Sphingobacteriaceae > Mucilaginibacter > Mucilaginibacter pedocola. The sequence continues at coordinate 72,800 of NZ_MBTF01000011.1, read as the reverse complement.
CCGGCAACGCCAATTACGCCTGCGCAGTTTGCCATGCAGATAGTGAGCACACCCGATGAAGCCAATTTTACTAACCCCCAATTATAAAAGGTAATATGAGCAATAAAGCACCATGGGCAGGGCCAAAGCTGTTGGTCCCCATTACAATAGATGCGCTGGTAATTACCCGCAAAAAAGATGCTATCCCTTATTCGATATATTCCATCGACCTGAAGCAGAAGTACAAAAACTTTGAGCCGCTTAGTCCGCCGCTGTTTAAACCGCTGCGGGAGCAGGACGAACCCGACCCTGGCATATACGTGAACTGGGCACTGCCCGATGGCATGACCAAAGGGATGGTGAACGCCCAGGGCCGTGCCGAATACCCATACCTACCCAACCGCTGGATGATAACCCGCTTTAGCCCTGACCCGGGCGTGGCCACCAAGAGCTGGATAGTGAAAAGCGATGAGCTTTACGATACTAAAACCCAGGGGCAAAAGGTAAACCCGCAGTTCATTAAAAATAATAATGGCTCGCCGGAGATCAAGTATATTGGTAAGGCCATTGATTTGGACAGCTATACCGGGGACAGCGAGAACGAGGACCTGATACTCACCGCTATTGGCAACTCGGACCCTTTGTTTACGGTTTACGCGGGTAACAATACTTTCATATTCAGCTTTACCGATAAGTTTATTGATACCAATGCCTGCAACCTGAGCTATATGGTGGCGGGCTGGTTCTCCAACAGTACCTACGATATACTGCACCCAACCCCAAAAACAGGCAAGCCCTGGGCCAACCGCATAGAATGGATAGCCACCATGAACCGCTTGCAATGGGCAGCCGGTACGCAGGAAACCGATGGCGATTACGACCTCACAAAAGCTACCGAAGCCGGGGAGAAGTACCTGAAAGAACAAGGTATTACCCCGTTTGAAGGCAGCGCGGGTAAATATGCGGGGCAGTCGCTTTGCCATGGTTTGGTATTCAATATAAAATGGCCGGGTATTGGCACCATGGTGAAAAGCAACGTGCCCAAGTTTGATACCGAAACGGGCGTGGTGCCTTATGTGGCGGCGGGCAACTCGGCTACCGATTGTATATCGGCCTTTATGCAATGGCAGATAAATTACAACAAACGCTCGCTGAAGGGTGGCCGCAATGCCAACGATATACAGGTAGAAAAAATGCTGGAGGCCTTTAGCCACAAAATGCTGGTACAGCCCGGCGGTATATATGATACTCCTGAACTGGATAACGCCATCCGCGAAACATGGTTCGGCAAAATGCCGGGAGGGTATATTTGGGTTGCCGAAGCGCCGCCCAAAGCAGGCGAACTTACACCGGCCGATGGCAATAAAGACAGCCTGGCACAACTCCCGGCCGATAGGGCAACCGAGCTTGCTGCCTTAAATAAGCTCAGGACGGAGTTCGACAGCAAGGCCCGCGAACTGGCCACCCTGCAACGCCAGCTTTATGCCGATTGGCTAAAGGCGAATATTTACCGCAACGCGCAGGATAAACCGCCTTTGCCTCCGGGTGTGACTGTAGAACAGGTGTTGCTGGCATCGGCCGCTGCCGTGAAGGCAGTAATGGATGGTTTACCTGCTGCCGAAGCTGCTATTGATACCGCCCAAAAGGTGCTTGCCGAAAAACTGGGCACAGCTTTCACGCTGAAGGAAAAACCTGCTAATGATTTTTACCGCCCAAACGACCCTGTGGTGCTCATCAACAACGCCAAACGCAGCTTTAAACGTGGCGAGGACATTATCTATAGCGAGTACGACGATTTTCTGTTCACACGCTACAGCGGGCAATTCATCACCTGCATCAAGGTAAACCCCGGCTCGGGTGATGTGGTAATGTATGCTAAAGATATGTTCCCGAAATTACCGGCGAATGCGCTGGTGCCATCAGAGGTTTATTACCTGATGGATGAGGCCTACCTGCTTAACCCCGGCTTTGCTGCAACTATTGCAAAATTGGCCTTGGGCGGGAAAGACCCCGATGAAACTTTTGTAAACCGCATTAAAACCCAGCAAACCCTTGTTTGGAACAAGGGCCCGCATACCCCCATAGACCAACGCACTCTGGAAGAGCTGGCAGGCTTTAACCCCGGCGACGACCTGTTCCGAATCCCGTCGAAAATTGGCGTTTGGGCATGGCGCCAACCCTGGACACCAATTTATTTGGAATGGAGGGTTGGCTTTACCCCGGCGGTTGATGAAAGCTTAAGCAAATGGCAATTTGATGGAGATGATTATAGCTGGAAAAGCGGCGATGTGCCCGTGCCGCAGGTGAACGATAAGCAATTCCAGGGGCGGTCGCTATTAACGCCAAAAGAGGCTATTACCCTGCAAAGTCGCCTGCGCGAGTTTTTGAGCGAGTTTGAAGGTAATGTGCCCGCCAGTTTTGTGCCCTTGAGCGATGTGCTGAAAGATGCGCGCAACTGGGATGTGCTATCGCAAACGCTTACGGGTTTCAGTATGCAAATGATGCAGTGGGATATTGAGCAGTTTGGCCGCCAGCCTCAGGATGAATATGCAAAAGCCGTTGGTAACGAAGCGCACGGCATGCTGTTGGGTGGCTACCCCGAAAACTTCTTCCCCGTAAGGGCGGGCTTTGTGAGCCTTAAAAAACTTTGGATAGTTGACGATTTTGGCCAGGTGTGCGACCTTACCCCCGGCAGTGAAAAAACAACGCATGGCATAAACCCTATACCGGGCATAGGCGTTAGGCCGGGCAAATACGAGATAGAGGCAAATCTGCCGCCAAGCTTTCAACTGCCGCCAAGGCTGGTGCAGGGGGCAAGGCTTAATTTTAACTTCCTCTCGGCCGCTAACGATGCGGTGCTGAGTAACCAGTCGTCCGGTACTACGCCGGTATGCGGTTGGGTGCTGCCCAATCACCTTAACCATAGCGCTATGGTGTATGATAATGCAGGCAAACTACTTGGCGAACTGATGCCTATGGGCGCTACGGGAAACCAGCATGCCCAATGGGTGCCTGCTCCACTTGGTGGCGTACACACCGAGGGCATCAGCAATGGACATTTGCAGGGCTTTGTAATGGGCCTGTTGGGCGTGCGCAGCGGCGATAGGGGTACTGCCGAAAGCGCCAAAGCTTTGAAAAACTTGCTGCAGGCGATAGACGAAACCCTTTGGGCGGTTGATCCTATGGGCGAGCGCAATAACCAAAGCCTCTCGGTTTTGGTAGGCAGGCCAATAGCTGTAGTGCGGGCATCAATAGGTTTAGAAATGTATGGTAAACCCGGTACCAACCTCGCCTGGAAAAAAACAGGGCAGAACGACGATGGTGGCATCAAGAACTACTCGTTCCCGGTACAGGTAGGGAGTATAAAACTTGTGCAGGATGGCGTGATGGGCTACTTCGCCAATAACGATTACAGCAAATTCAATTCGGTACACAATGGTGTGGTAGATGATGTGGCGCAGCCGCCTTACGTAACCAATACGTTCAGCAACCTTAAACCTAATGGAGAATCAACGTACATTACCCTGCTGCTCGACCCTCGCGGCGCTATACATTGCAGCAGCGGTATACTCCCCGTATTGAAGACAGAACTGCCGGAATTGTACGTAGGCAAAGTATTGGATGATATGCTGGTTGAATTTAAAACAGGGCCGCTGCTGGTAGATAAAAAAGAATGGTGGCTGCCGCTACCCGCAGGCGTTGGCCAAAGCTGGAGCTGGCTGGAGCCGGGACTGCAAGATAACGAAGCCGACTGGACGGAGATAAAACAGATAGTTCCCGCTAATGCCGTGCCTCGTTTTACGGGTAACCCGCATACGCTGGTAGAAGGCAGGCTGCGGCTGACGGGCGTATTGGGCGGCGACCTGCTGATCTTATCATTCGAGGTACTGAACGAAAAGACGCCTTACAACATCAAAGCCGGTACTACAGTGAAGTTAAGCTGGCAATCGCAAGGTGCTGCAACAGCCACCTTAAAAGTTGGTGCAGATGCTGCAACAGATGTACCGGCCACCCAGGCTTCAGTGGACTTTAAGGTCACCAAAACTGCCGATATCACCCTAACCATCAGCGATGGGAAACTCGGTACGCGCGAGCAAACCATCAGCATAAAAGCTTATTAAACCTCCAACCTAACCCTAATAAAATGAAAACAGAACAAACTCGGCTAACAGAAGGCCAACTGATCGCCACCGTATTGCCGCCCGAGATAAAGATAACCGATAAGCCCGGCCAGGTAATGATCGGCAACGTGGATGTTTCGGTTACCAACAACGGCGAAGCCATCGACATTGGAAGTATATACATCACGCTGCCCTGCGGCGATACACAAGCCGACCTGGTGGTGCCTAATACCGAGGGCAACATCATTGCAAAAGAGGGGTTGCCCGATTGGAAGATAGAGCCCTCGCCTGATGGCGTGCCGGGGAAATTTAAGGCAATACCCAATGATGGCGCTTTTAGTTTAGGAAATGGTAGGAGCGTTGGCTTCACCTTTTCGCAAATAACATTGAGCCATTTACAGGGGGACGCTGAAGTAGGGGTGAAGGTCTTCCCGCCCGATGGCAACACCCCTATACTGGATGCTAAAGGCAGGATCACCAAGATATTGGATGTTAAAGCCGAAATTGCGTTAACATCTATCACAACCGTGGTTACTGCAAAACAGGCGGTGAAGTTGGAGTACAAAGGTAAAGGTGTAAATACTTTCACGCTGTCGGAATCCACTTCAAAAGAGAAACATACCGATACCAAAGATGGCGAAATCATCAAAAACCCGGCAGTAACCACCATATATACACTGGAAGGTAAAACAGCGGACATAAGGCTGCAAACACAGTTAACGGTATCGGTACTCCCACCTAAATTTAAAATGCTTACGGTTGATTCATTCACTGTAGATAAAGGTGCCAATGCTCTGCTAAGCTGGACCACCGAAGATGCTGATTCGGTTATTGCAGAATTGAATGGGAAAGTGATAGAGCCGCCTTACCCTACCACGGGTGATAAAGTAGGTATTGGCCCTTTTGATGCAGCAGGCGAGATAGATATTTGGCCGGTGATGAACGGGGTAAAAGGCGAGAAAAATACTTTCAGAATAAAAATGAACCCGCCGCGGGTAGATTCATTTAATATTACGGCCCTGCCTTTACAGCCCAACCAAAAGTGCACCTTTAAGTTAGATTGGGTGATCAAAAATGCTGCGCGCTTCGAAATAACCGAGCATTATGCAGGACAACAGCAGGTAACGGTACTGCCTGTGCCAACCGGTGCTACTACGTTCAACGTAACGCCTTCGCACGAACGTACTGATTATAAAATTACGGTATTCGCCCTGGCTAAAGACAAAGAAGAACAACCTATAACCACCTAAATTATCAGAAGATGGAAACTACATTACAAACCAACGAACCCCTTAGGGAAGTTACCGCCGTAATAAACCTGTTGCCCGTGGGCACCATTTTGCCTTACGGCGGTACGGCAGAACGCATTAGTACCATGCAAGGCCAGGGCTGGATGCTCTGTAACGGGGCTAAATTGAACAAGGCCCAATATCCCTTACTTTTTGATGTTATTGGAAATACCTGCGGAGGCGCCGACCCTGAATTTTGCCTGCCCGACCTGCGTGGAGTGTTTCTACGCGGCGTAGATGGCGAGGGGGCAGCCAGCCGCGACCCGGATAATGCCTCACGAAAACGCCAGGGGACAGATGTAAGCGTGCCTAACGGAAGGCTTACTTACCAGGATGAGGATTTTAAAAAACATACCCATGGATTTCCTGAGCGCGCACATGCGTATGCCGTTTTTAGAAGCCCCGGCGATGGTGGTTATCATTTTAACGCCATAGAGCCAAAAGCCGGCACCTCAGATGAAAAGGGAGGGAATGAAACACGCCCTAAAAACGTATCGGTAAACTACATCATATTTGCGGGCCTGCCCGTTTCATAACCTTATAAATTTCAACCATGAAGAATGAAGAAATGAATGCCGCCGAGGCTTCGGTAACTGCCAATATTTACAACGTACCGGTAGGTACTATAATGCCTTTTATGGGTAACTCAACAAAAATGGCGGGTTTGGCAGCCAGCGGATGGCTGCATTGCAATGGCGACCAGGTAAATAAAGACCAGTATGCCGCCCTGTTCGATATGATAGAGTATAGCTGTGGCGGCAGCGGTGTGAATTTCAACCTGCCCGATCTGCGCGGCATGTTCGTCCGCGGTGTAAGCGCTGGTTCGGGAAGGGATACTGACGCAGGTTCGCGCCGTAAGCAGGGTACCAATGATACTGTTGGAGATGTGCCCACAAGCTGGCAGGGCGACGAATTTAAAAGCCATCACCATAGCACCAAAGTGTGGGTAAACCATAATAAAGTTATCAGGGATGATGGCTCGAACATTACCCCGGCCAATGAGGAACGCACCGTTGATTCGAATGATGTAGGCGGCAGCGAAACGCGGCCTAAAAACGTGAGCGCTTACTACATTATTTTCGCGGGGCTACCCCGATAGTAAAACCTAAAATATTCTATATGAAAACTGAAGAACTAAAGGCCAACGAGGCAACTGCAACTGCCATGATCAATAATTTACCTATAGGCACAGTAATGCCATACATGGGCGTATCAGAAACTATAGCCGGCTTAGCTGCACAGGGCTGGCTGCTTTGCGACGGGAAATCGTATAGCCAGACCGAAAAAGCCGCCCTATTCAACATTATCAAAAAAGCGCATGGTGGAAATGACACGCACTTTAACGTGCCGGATCTGCAGGGTGTTTTTCTGAGAGGCGTTGACAGGCAGCATAACCCGCGCGACCCTGATTCGGGAAGCCGCAGCGCCGCAAACCATGGCGGGTACACCGGAAATGCTGTAGGCAGCTACCAGGCCGATGCGTTCAAAAAACATACGCATAATACCAATGAATGGAATACCTCATCGTTCAGGATAACCCACCACGATGATAACTGGAATCCGCCAAATGAAAGAAAATCGGTAGCATCGTCTGAAGCCGGCGACAGTACCGAGACACGGCCAAGAAATATCTCTACATACTATATCATATTTGCCGGCCTGCCGCAATAATATCCCCTCTCCCCCTAATTACCCGCCCCGTTGTGCTTGCGCAGCGGGGCTTTTGTTTTTATTGATGCGCTGCACAAGAATGGCATTAACGAAGCTTTTTCGGTAAATAACGAAATATCGTTTCGGTGGATCTGCTGGTTATTATTTAATTGCCTGTATTTCAGCATGCTGATGTAATGGCGCGCATTTGGTGTTTTGTATGGCATCATGAGTATATACAGTAGTGTGAAAGCATCGAACTATAAAAAACTCCTCGTTGTGAAAGTGCATTTCGCAGGCGCTAAGTGTAATCTTAGTGTCATTTGCACACTATTTATGAAATGTTTTTTGGGCTCGGTCGTCTCACACCCTATACATCTACATATTCAGAATGCATACAAAATTCATAACAGTGTCACAAACACACCAAAAGCCAAAATAATCGTAAACTTAGTTGACTAATATGGTCAACTAAGTTTACCTTTGTATCATCATTTATCAAGTCATGGAAACTGCATCTACATACCCACAAAATAACACCGCCACTGCCAACAACAGGGGCAACAACAACGCGCTGTTTAAAGCATCTGCCAAATACATGGTGGAGGCACTGGGCGAGGGTATAAAGCAGAGCCTGAATGGTATGGATATCAACGTAGAGTTTTTAACCCTTACTGCCCGCAGCCTGGTACAAACATCTGGCAACGGCATGAAAAAATTAATTAGCAAATACAGTGCTGCGGGTAAGCAAATGGCCCAAAAGCGCTTCCATTATAATAGTACAGCTACCTTATCTCATTCTTAAATCACTCAACAAAAATGAAACGCGCTCACTCCTCGCTTTTATTTAAAAGCTTCATAACATTACTGCTTGTGTTTGCAGTATTTACCGCCAAGGCTCAAACCACGGTGGTACGCGGTACCGTTACCGATGCCAAAACACACCAGCCCATGCCTTATGTTACCGTAACTTTTGCCAATAGCACTATTGGCGGCGGCACCAACATGCAGGGTAAATACAGCATTAGCACCACCGGCAACTACACCAAAATACAGGTAACCTTTGTTGGCTTCAAAACCGCTACCCGCACTATTGAGGCCGGTAAAGAGAACGAAGTGAACATTGCCCTTGTAGAAGATAACCACTCGCTTGGCGAAGTAACCGTAAGGGCCGGCAAGAAAAAGAAATATACCAATAAAGATAACCCCGCTGTGGAGCTTATCCGCAAGGTTATTGCTCATAAAAAGGAAAACCAGTTAGAGAACTACAACTTTGCCGAGTATAAACAATACGAGCGCATGAGCTTTTCGCTGAGTAACCTGAGCGAGAAATTCAAAAACAAACGTATCTTCAAAAACTACCAGTTCTTATTTAAAGAGCAGGATTCGACGCTGATAGGTGGTAAAACTTTATTGCCGCTTTACCAGGAAGAAAAATTATCTGATAACTATTTCCGTAAATCGCCTTATGCTAAAAAGCAGATCATATCTGCCAACAAGCAGGTGAAGTACGATGAAAGCTTTGTAGATAACCAGGGCTTAACTACATACTTTAACCGTATGTACCAGGATATTAATATCTATGATAATAACGTATCTTTACTGAGCAACCAATTGCTTAGCCCTATCGCGGATCACTCGCCCGATTTCTACAAATTCTTCATCACCGATACGCTGAAGGATCAGCAGCCTAACCTGATAGAGTTGAGCTTTACGCCGCGCAATACCAACGGGATGCTGTTCGAGGGCCGCATTTACATTACTATGGACGGCAACTACGCCGTGCAAGCTGCGGATCTTACCGTTAACAAAAACATCAACCTTAACTTTGTAAGGCAGATGCAGGCTAAACTGGCTTTCGAGAAAAATGCCGATGGTAAATACCACTTGAGCCAAAGCGACCTGAAGATAGATTTTGGTATCAACAAAAATAAAGGAGGCGGTGTATACGGCGAGCGTTTGGTTACCATCAATAACTTTGTAGTGAATTCGCCCCGTACCGATGCTACTTACAAAGGCCCCGAGCAGGTAGTAGTTGCTAACGCCGGCGATAAAGACGACCAATATTGGCTGATGAGCCGCCCCGATACACTGGATGCATCATCTGCCGCTATCTACAAAAACATCGATAGCCTGCAAACTATCCCATCGTTCAAAAAAACAATGGATATTGCTACACTGGTGCTTGCCGGTTACAAAAACTACGGCACCTTTGAAGTTGGCCCTGCAAATACCTTTTACAGCTTTAACCCGGTTGAAGGCCTGCGCCTGCGCTTAGGTGGCCGCAGCACCCCGCAACTGAGCAAACGCTATTACTTTGAAACTTATGGCGCTTACGGTACCAAGGATAAAGAGTGGAAATACTTTTTAAGCAGTACTTACTCGCTCAACAATAAATCTATCTACTCGTTCCCGCAGAACTATATCCGCGCCAGCTTCCAGCATGATACTAAGGTGCCGGGCCAGGAGCTGCAGTTCGTTCAGGAAAGTAACTTCCTGTTATCGTTCAAACGTGGCGCTAACGATATTTGGTTGTATAACGATATCTTCCGTTTCGATTATGTACACGAATTTGAAAACCACTTGTCGTATACCATCGGTTTCAAAAAATGGAACCAAAATGCTGCCGGCGCTTTAAAATTTGAGCAATTGCTGCCAAATGGCACCCTGAACGATGTAGGTACTATCCACACTACAGAGCTTTCGGCATCTATCCGTTGGGCTCCGCATGAGAAATTTTACCAGGGTAAGCTTTACCGCACACCTATACCTGATAGGTACCCTATATTTACTTTAAGCTATGCACAGGGTATTAAAGGCCTGGCAGGTGGCGATTATAACTATCAAAACTTAACAGCAGGTATCAGCAAACGTTTCTACCTGTCGCAATTTGGCTTTACGGATGTAAGTACTGAAGGTGGTTACCTGTTTGGCCAGGTGCCGTTCCCGTTGCTGGATATTCACCACGCTAACCAAACTTATGCGTTCCAGTTGTACTCTTATAACTTAATGAACTTCCAGGAGTTTGTGAGCGACCACTACGCCAGCATCACTATCGATCATAACTTCAACGGCTTCCTGTTCAACCGTGTGCCTTTGTTGAAGAGGTTGAAGCTGCGCGAGATAATCGACTTTAAGGCCCTTTGGGGTGGCGTGCGCGACGAGAATAACCCGCTTAACAATGCCAACCTGCTGCGTTTCCCTTCGGGTGCTAACGGTGGTACTTACGCTTTGGGTTCTACCCCGTACATTGAGGGTAGCGTTGCCGTGGGCAACATATTCAAGTTGTTACGTATAGATTTAGTTAAACGTTTTACTTATTTGGATAACCCGGGTGTATCTAAATACGGCGTGCGCGCATTTGTTAAGTTCGATTTTTAATGTAAATTCGTTAAACCAGTTACAAGCTTAATCGTTAATATATCATGTCAGAGGTCAGCACAATTGAAGATTCGAAGAGGATAACCTGTAAACTGGTTTATTTGCTAAAGCGCTCGATAGACGAGTGGAGCATGAAAAAGCTCTGCCGCATGGATAACCCCGATTTTAATAATGCACATATCCCATTTTTTATGAGCATTGGCACATCGGGCATTACCAACAACGCATTGGCCGCCAAAATGAACGTAAGCAAGCAGGCAGCAAGCAAAATTGTGAAAGAACTGGAAGCCACCAATATGGTGCGCAGCGAGAAAAGCCCCGATGATGCCCGCGCATCAATGTTGTACCTCACCCCGCAGGGCGAAAAATTTTACCAGCATCTCAAAAACCAGGTAGAGAACCTGGAGAACGAGTACAAAAAGGTAGTAGGCGTAAAAAACTACGAAGCTGCCATTGATGTAATGCTGAAACTGGTAAAATTCCACGAGGAATATAACTGCGCCGGGCAGCCCGTGTAAGAACATTATAATTAGGAGTGATTATAAGAGCACAAAGGCCGTGGGATATTTCTCATGGCTTTTGTGTTTTTGCGAGGGCTTTGTATGGCGGTTAATTTAACCACAGAGAACACGGAGTTTACGCGGAGGTTCGCGGAGCTTATATTATGGTTAGTTTTATCACGCAAAGGCGCAAGCCGCTAAGAGAGAAGATCAGGGATCAAACATAAAATTATTGCCACTCTCAAAAACTCTTTAGCCATTATGCAAGGCTCTCTGCGAACCTCCGCGTAACCTCTGCGGCCTCCGCGGTTAAATAGCCACATAGGTAACCACTTTTACCTCCAGAGTATTTATTTTTGCCCAATCTATGGAATACACGCCCATCCTCAACAACATCGCCAAATACGTTACCCTTACCGAGGAGGAAGAGATATACTTCACCTCCTTCCTGCACTATAAAAAAGTAAAACGCAAACAATACTTGCTGGAGGCCGGCGATATTAACACTAAAATATCCTTTGTATTCAACGGCTGCCTGCGCAGCTATGCGGTGGACAAGAACGGCACCGAACACGTGCTGCAGTTCGCTCCCGTGGGCTGGTGGATAGTAGACATGCGCAGCATGCTCACCCGCGAACCCGCCCGTCTGAACATTGATGCCATTGAAGAAACCGAACTCTTCTACATCCTGAAACCGGATATGGATGCCCTGCAACAAAAATACCCCAAGTTCGAACGCTTTAGCCGTATGCTTGCCGAAAACGCCATGGCCACCTACCAGCACCGGCAGATAGATAACATGATACTCAGCGCCAAAGAGCGTTACCTTAATTTCTGTACGCTGTACCCGTCGCTCATCCTTTCGCTACCCCAAAAGCAAGTAGCATCATACATAGGCGTAACGCCCGAGTTTTTGAGTAAGATGTTGAATACCGTGGTGTTGGATAAGCCGTAATGGTGATTTAACCGCAAAGTGCGCAGAGATTAGCAGCGTCATTAACGCAAAGAGCACAAAGATTTTTCACGCAAAGATGCTAAGCCGCAAAGAGAAATAAGCTATTTAACATTATCGCATTTGAGGAAGAACGCATTAAGATGCCGATTTTCTTAATCTACATTATGTTTTCATAATGCATTACCTGCTACATTTGATATGATGATAAAGGGCTTTCAAATCTTTGCGCTCTTTGCGTTTCTTTCTTTGCGTCCTTTGCGGTTAAAAATAACCGCGCGAAATAACCAACCAAACAATTCCAACCATGAAGAAGAAGATCCAACACATCCTGTTAGGCCGCGATAAGCAGATAATTAAGGAAGAAACCGTTAAACAGCCTTTGCCGCATATGGATTTCAGGTTCGCTAATCCTTTTATTGTGTTGCACCACATGCCGCCTAAAGCAATTGCGCCGGGGCAAACATTGCGTATACATCCGCATCCGCACCGTGGTTTTGCGCCGGTTACTTTTATGTTGCAGGGCGAAGGTTACCATAAAGACAGTGCCGGGCATAACGAGATCGTACAGGCTGGGGATGCGCAATGGATGTTCGCCGGCAAGGGGTTGTTGCACAGTGAAGGCCCGAGCGAACGCCTTTTGCGCGATGGTGGTACGCAGGAATTATTGCAGCTTTGGGTAAATGTACCGGCGGTAAATAAGTTCGGCGAGCCGACGTATCAATCGGCACGTAAGGCGGAGCAGCCGTTGGTTTTGGAGCAGGAAGGGGTAAACCTAAGGTTGGTAAGCGGCGAGTTCGATGGTAAAACCGGACCGATAAAAAGCATTACCCCGGTGATATCCGTAGTTGGTGAAATTGGGATGGGCAAAACCGTACAGTTCAATGCCACAGCAGGTTATTGGACTTTACTTTACATTGCCAAAGGCAGCATCTCCATCAACCAGGAAACTATACCGCAATATAATCTCATCGTTTTCGAGAAGGATAACGAAGAGATCATCCTCACTGCGGAGGATGATACTCAAATATTATTTTTATCTGCAGAGCCGATTGAAGAACCTGTTGCGGCTAAAGACAACTTTGTGATGAACACCGCCGAAGAAATAAACCAGGCCATGGCCGACTATGCCAACGGCGCGTTCGGTTCGTTAGCGTTTTGATATTGCAATTCTTCCGGGTCTAATTCTTCTAAAAGTTCTTTGTACGTGTAAGATTGGCCCGATGGCAGGCTGCTGTCGTACAATATCTTTACGCGTATGGCTTTTAGGCCCGATATGCCCTGCAGGTCTTCTACCTCAAGCATCTCTATATCCTGCTCCAGCAAGCCTTTCATTTGCAGGTAATGGATGTAGGCTAAATACTCCAACTCCTCATCGTGGTTAGTATACACTATGGTAAGCTTACCAATGGCAGTTATGCGTTCTGTAGTACCTTTTATGCAGGCTTTATCTATACGTTTTTTTACGATCTCGAACCTGGCGTTATACGTACCATCTACATCAAAGCGTTTCTCGTCCATCCTGAAACGTATAGATAGCGGCGCACTGAATGCCAGTATCAGCGAAGTTACTTCCAGCGGATAGGGGAGTATATCGCGGTTAAAGTGGTGCTCCAGTTCCATTTCGCACAAGGCCTGTATTTGCCATAAACGCAGGTTGCGCACATGGTCCATATCAAACTCCTGCGTTGGCGCTATCTGCTGGCCAATGTACAGGTTATGCTCAACGCCATCAGTTTTAAAACGCTCATAATAGTGCGGGTAGGCAGCCTGTGCAACTTCCTGCCATTTATCCAGCATTACGGCCATCCGCTCGTTTATAATGGCCACCGTAGTTTCATACTTGCGGCGCTGCAGGTGGTAATCGCCCATTTTGTCGGCATCCTCAAAGTAGCGTTCAATGGCGGGGCAATTATTAATTTCTAAAACAAGCGCTTGCTTCAATATAGGATGCACGCGGTTATCCAGATACTGCTGTATCTGTTGCTCGGTATCTGCTTTCAGCGCAGTTTTAAGTTCTATCTCGTAAGCGCGAAGCCTTTGCACCACCATCTCTATCGATTCGATGCCCGATGATTCCCCCAGTTTTTCCAGCAGCGAAATGGCGCCTTCTAACTGGTTCTCCAGATCGGTTTGCAGGCTGCGGTTGCGCGTTTCCGATGAGCCTTTAATATCCACTTGCCCATATAGCGGGTAAACGTTGTTAAAGGTGATCTCTTTAAGGTTGTAGCGTTGGCGCTGCCCTTTCAGGTGCAGGTATTTCTTTACCTCTTTTTTAAACTTCCAGTAAACGCTTGGGTGTATGCTGGTATACTCGTCCTGTATAACGGCCTGTATGCGGTTCTGCATATCGGTCATTTTACGGTCTATGGTATCCGTAATGAAAGGCATCACCACTTCCAACTGGTTGGCGTTAATGCTGTTCAGTTCGCCTTTTACGCCCGATACCAGTTCCATTATACCCAGCAACTGCCCGTTTTTAACAACGGGCGAAAGAATAAGGCTTTTAATACCCTGCTCTTTAAAACGCGGGCCCATCACGCTGGTCGGGTTTTCGGCAATGTATTTGTCGATATCGGATATAGCGTAATAAACTTCCTCATTCACTACCGAGTTCAGCGAGTTATTGCACAGCGTATCCGAGCAAAGTTCGGCCTCCACATCCTCGGGTAGCAGAAAGCTGCGCATCTTATCCTTAAATGGCGGTAACGAGAACGTTTGTTCATCCGCATCGAACGACAGGAAGCCCACTTTAAGGTCGGGTATTTTGTATATCGAACGGAATACCGATTCGATATCATCGTGCGTTTCCTTGTTCATTTCGCTGTGGCCTATCAGGGTGCCCTTCAGCGATGATACGGCGCTTTCTACTGTTGCATCGAACAGCGATATCAGCCCGAAACCACGCAGGTTCCAGCTGCCTACCGGGAATTTCTCTTTCCAAAGCTCTATGTTGTCGAAATTATCGCGCAGCAGTTCGATATCCTCGGGCGTTATCTTTACCGCTTTATCGGTAGGGCTTAGGTCCAAAAAGTCAGCATTGTATAAAATGCGGTAGTGTTTCAGTATACCATCAGCTGTTGGTATATCGTAGTACAGCGGTTTTGATAAATTAAGATGGGTGCCATATTCGCTATCGAGGATGATACAGCAGGCCATGATGTAAAATTGGTGCTCGTTGTAATCCCTGAAGGCAATATTGAAGGCATCGCCGGCTGATGAAAGAATGCTTTGGAAGCGTTTTGTTTGATTAAAAAGTATATCCTGGTAAGGTATGCTTACCGCTTTTATTTCGTTATGCGTTAAAGCTTCAGGGAACAATATCTCCAGCAGGTGGCTAATCACCTCGGTGTTGTTAATGATCTGTTCCTTTTTAGTAATGCCATCCCGCAGTTCGGGGTAGGGCTCGATCTCTTTCAGTACCGACCGAGCGTACTCTGCCCGCGGCCCGGTTTGGGTAGCGGCAACCTCCTCAAAATGCTCAATGAGCATATGGAAAGAGATCTGCAGATGAAAGGGGCTCTCGGCCAATGCATTTAAATTCATAGTAAATATAGAACGATAGACAGTATAAAAGTTTAATTGTTACAATAGTAATATGTCGATACGGTGTGCGTGCACCAGTTGCATATCTTCCGACCAGGCAAAAACCGTAAACTGGCCATCCTGAGAGGCAACAAGCGCAATGGCATCCTTTTGGTCGTACACAAACTGTGCCGCCGCCAAATGCCGTGTGCCGCCGTTTTGCGCGGGATGCATTTTTGTCGCTTTTGACTGGGCAACAGGTTCGCTCAGGACAATTTGTCCCACCCGGGCGCTGTTCTCGGCGCGGGTAAGTTTAGCGCCAAAGGCCAGCAGGTCGTATTTTTCGGTGATAATGGTGGCACCATCTACCGCTGTAAAGCCGCCAATAAGGTCAATAGCTTCCAGCAGCGCTTCCTGCCATTCCAGTTTATTGCGTTCGGTTTCGCTTTGGGCCATTAATTCGGGTATGGCGCTATAGTTGGGCACCACCGGGTATTTAATGGGGTGCACAACCGATTCGCGGTATTTCTCGGTCCCGACAGGTACCACTGCCACCAGCCCGCCTTTGCCATGCACCCGCATAGAAGCGGCCAGTTGCACCAGTATGTTGAACGAATCGCCCATGAAGGTAGGCAACGGCATTTTTGCCAGCGACCTTAGCAGCACGGGGCAATCGGCAACACCCATGGTCACCTCGTCCAGTACTTTTATTTGGTCGCCCTGCAAAACGGCGATATTTACAAATTTGCCAAAGCCATCTACCCGGCGGTGTTTTATCACCAACAACCCCGGCTCTACTACTTCCAATACAAAACAGATAGAGGGTATGCTGTGGGTAGTGCCCCATATCATCAGGTCGTCGCCATCGGGCCAAACGCCAAGGTGTATACCGGGTTGCTCTACCGCAGGTGCCAGTTTTATCAGGTTTTGCGGAGTGAGCCTTAGTTTTTCGCCGAAGATAAGCGGCTTTTCAGATTGTTCCGGGCTTAGCAACGCCAGCGACACTTTTGGCGAATGCCCTTCTTCGCGGCGCAGGCTGGCCCAAAAACCAATATCTATAACTGCCTCTATAATAGTGCTATCGGGCGCGGTGGCCAGGCTCACGCCTTCAAGCCCTTGCGCTTCGCACAAATGCTTTTTAAAGTGCTCCGCTATAGCGGGGGCAACCATACGGGCCGGCAGGTAAGTAGGTTCTGATAGCATGTTTTGGGGCGTGGTAGAAAATTAAATACGAAAATAATGATTTTACGGCCGTGCGCCGCCATAAAATATTCTTTGTGACTTAATTAGGAGCGAATTACGACAAAGGTATGACAGCAAGCCAATTACCCAACACCCAACAGCACAATGCCGCCAAGTATGAGCAAACTGGCCACAATTCGCCTGATGCCATCCTCTTCCTTCAAAACTTTCGAGCCCATAAATACGCCAACCAAAATGCTTACCTCCCGCGTTGGGGCAACCACAGTTAAGGGTGCATGTTGCGCGGCTACCAGTACCAGCATATAGGCAGCGGGGCTAAGTACAGCTATGCCGATTATAGGCCAGCGGTTTTCCTTTACCTCGCGGCGTATCTCAGTTTTTTGTTTGGATATTAAGGGTAGTAAGAAAACTGCGCCAAACAGGTTGGTAGCCAGTGTTAGTGTTAACGGCGATACGTCGTAATATTTTACCGCCAATACATCATTAACAGTATACAGGGCGATAAAGAAGCCCGTAGCCACACCGTAAATAATACCGGGCATCATGTTAGCATTACTCCCTTTGCGGAAACGAAGCCCGGTGATAACCAACACCCCGGCAATAATAAGTAACAGCCCAAGTGTGATAGTGAGTTTAAGCGGTTCGTGCAGGAACAAAATAGCTGCCGCCGATGAAAACAAAGGGCCTGCACCACGCGCAAGCGGGTACACTACCGATAGGTCGGCTTTGCGGTAGCCGCGTTGTAAAATGCTGAAGTAAGCTAAATGTATAGCCGCACTGCTGAGCGAGAACCACAGGAATGGCCAGGAATAACTTACTTGGCCTGTGTAATATGCGTAAACAATAACCGGCAGGTAAACCACATTGCTAGCCAGATACATGAGCCATGTAAGTGCTATACCGCCCTTTGCCTTCTTGGCCAGCAAATTCCACCAGGCATGGAGGAAAGCGGCGATAAGTACAAGTGATAGGGTGTAGATGCTCATTTGCCCCGAATTTAACGAACGCAAATTGAGTGAACACTAATTATTTCGAATTTGAAGCTAATTTCACATATCGTATCGACTAAGATTTGTGAAATTCGGCCTAATTCGTGCAATTCGTGTTAATTCAATTCGTGTTAATTCAATTCGTGTTAATTCTACTTGAAAGCGGGTTTCAACAATATTGCCGTGCCACTACCCAATGCAGCCCCGCTAAACACATCGGTAGGGTAGTGTACCCCCAAATACATACGCGAGTAAGCCGTGCCGCCGGCCCATAAAAACGCGGGTGCTACTACATACCATTTAGGATAGGCCTGCGAAAGCGCCATGGCCGTAGAGAAGCTTGTTGAACTATGCCCGGATGGGAATGAGCTTTCGCCGGGGATATAAACGGGCACTATTTTCAGGTTACGCACAAATGGGCGTGGCCGGCCTACTATTTTTTTAATAAGGTAAGTAGCCACAAAGGTTATCGCTGTGCTACTGGCAATGTAACCTGCATTTTCGCGCATTTCGCGGTTGTTGCTGATAACGCCACCCAAAAACAAGCCGGCGGGAACGCCAATATTGCCATACATAAGGTTGCGCGACAGGAAACGCATAGTGGGCGTGACCTGCGGGGTGCGGTTAAGGGCAAGGCTTATCATGGTGCGGTCGTCGAACCGTTGTATAAAATTATCAGCTTTGGGAACTATAACTGCCGATTTTGGTTTTGGGTCGGGTAGGGCGGCCACGGTGTCTCTCGGCGGCACTACCACCTCCTGCGCAAATAATTTTACCGAAGGATGAAAAAGTGTAAATACTTGTATTACAATTAGTAACTTGAATATGCGTCGGCAAAAATAATTCCCCATTGGTGTGCAGCTATGTTTTAATATTTATATTTATGCCAAACCGGGCATTGCTTAAGCAAATTACCTGATAATTTGTTTTTGTACCTAATTCAAAATACACACAATTTTGCATTGCGGTTGTTAAGCAACATCTATTTATATGAATTACCAAGATCAGTTGAAACAGGTACACGAGTACGTGTTATCCTACTATAAAGCACATGCCGACCCGCGCCTGGTTTACCACGACAGGCAGCACACCGAAAATATGGTGAACCGCGCCGTAGAAATTGCCAACCACTACCAGGTGAACGACCACGACTACTTTGTGGTAGTGGCCTCGGGCTGGTTTCACGATACCGGCTATATGGTGGACATTAATAACCACGAAGAAGAAAGCGCCAAACTCGCCGAAACCTACCTAAAGAACATAGGCGTACATGAAGAAGATATTGCCGATATAAAAGGCTGCATTATGGCTACGCGTATGCCGCAATCGCCCCTGAGCCTGCTGGAGAAAGTTATTTGTGATGCCGACCTTTACCATTTAGGTACCGACGATTTTTTTGATACCGATAAACTGCTGCGGAAGGAAACCGAAACCCTGCACGACAAAGAAATATCTAAACAGGAATGGCGCTTAAAAAGCATTGCCTTTTTATCGGCCCATCAATACCATACCGATTATTGCCAGGTACTCCTCAATACCGGTAAACAGCACAATATTGATATACTGAAACAAAAGGCATCCAAATCCGACGCTAAGGCCGCAGAACGCGCGGCATCGGTACAGCCCGAACCAAACCCTATAACACAAGAAGCCCCCGTGAAAAAAGGAAAAAAAGACAAAACAGACGAGAAACTGGAAGAGCCGAAGAAAGGCATCGAAACCATGTTCAGGATAAGCTCGGCCAACCATCAGCGCCTGAGCGATATGGCCGACAATAAGGCCCACATCATGATCACCGTGAACTCCATTATCCTCTCGGCCATCATCAGTTTGGTGCTGCGCCGCCTGAGCGAGAACCAGTTTTTGATCATCCCGACCTTCATACTGCTATCCATCAGCCTGCTGGCCATTACCTTTTCTATACTGGCCACACGCCCGTCTATCCCGCAGGGTGTGTTTACCCGCGAGGATGTAGATACCAAAAACGTGAACCTGCTGTTCTTCGGCAACTTTTATAAGATGAGTTTAGAAGAATACACCTACGGGATGGAGAAGATGATGGACGATAGGGATTTCCTGTACGGCAGTTTGATAAAAGATGTTTACGCACAGGGTGTGGTGCTGGGTAAAAAGTACCGCCTGCTGCGTATAGCCTATAATATTTTCATGTTCGGCCTTATTACGTCGGTACTGGCGTTCATTGTTTTTTCAGCATTTTTTGCCGATAAACCTATACTATAAAGTATGCATCATTACTTCAACCGCGACCTGAGTTGGCTAAGCTTTAACCAGCGGGTGCTGGAAGAGGCCGCTAACGAAGCTGCACCTTTATTGGAGCGGATAAAATTCCTTTCTATCTATTCCTCCAATCTCGATGAGTTTTTTCGCGTGCGTATGCCCGTGCTGCGCGCCCTGCAAAAAATAGGGCAGAAAAAGAGCAGCGACATAGACAGCGATGAACAAAAAGACTTGCTTCAGCAAGCATCGGATATGATACTGGCCCAGCAGCGGCACTTTGGGGAGATACTCACTACGCAGCTGATACCCCTGTTGCGTGCTGAAAATGTAGAACTGCTGTACAACCAACCGCTGCCGACGGCTTTGCACAACGAGGTAAGCAATTACTTTTTGGCCGAAGTACTGGCCTTTTTGCAGCCGCTAACGCTTGATGGTAAGCACGGCTTTTTCCCCGAGAATAATAAGCTTTACTTTTTGGTAGAACTGCTGGAAGCCGGGAAGGAGAAAATGGTGTTGCTCAACATCCCGTCAGATAGCCTGCCACGGTTCTTTCCGGCCAAGGCTGATGGCAAGCAATATATTATCTTCCTTGATGATGTTATCCGTTTTAACATGGATAAACTATTCAGGAAGGCCGAGGTGAAAGCCTGCTACAGCTTTAAAATTACCCGCGATGCCGAACTGGATATTCAGGACGAGTACCCCGGCGACCTATCGGAACAAATAGAAAAACAACTGAACAAGCGCGACCTGGGTTACGCCACTCGCTTTTTGTACCAGGCAGATATGCCGCTGCGCATATTGGAGAGCCTTGGCGCTTACCTCAACCTGAATAAACCTACTACGGTTGAGGGCGGCCGCTACCATAACCTGAAAGACTTTTTTGCCTTGCCCATTGGCGGCGAAAAACTATCGTACCCCAAATGGCCGGCGGGTAAACTGACCGAGGTATCGGTTGAAGAACCCCTTGCTGATTTATTGGCCCGGCAAGATCTGTTGGTGAGTACACCTTATCAATCGTACGATATAATCCTGCGTTTTTTTAACGAAGCCGCCAACAATCCCGATGTTACCGAAATATGCGTTACACTTTACCGCGTGGCCAGCGATTCGCGCATTGTGAACGCTTTGATAAGCGCCGCCAAAAACGGCAAAAAGGTAAAGGTAGTGGTAGAATTGAAGGCACGCTTTGATGAGGCCAACAATATCAAATGGGCCAAGAAAATGAAGTCCGCGGGTGTGGATATCATCTACAGCGTAACCGCTTTAAAGGTACACGCCAAAATAGCTTTGGTGAAAACCAAGAAAGGCGATAGAGTAATGTATTCAGGCTTATTGGCTACAGGTAATCTTAACGAGGGTACCGCACGTTTTTACACCGACCATATACTGCTCACCACCAACGCCAACCTGCTGCGCGAGTTAGAGCTGCTGTTCATCTTTTTGGCCAGGCGCGAGAAGCCTTCCGCAGATAATCAGATCGCATTTAAGCATATATTGGTAGCACAGTTCAACCTCAAAACCCGCTTTTTCGAGCTGATAGAGCGCGAGATAGCCAACGCCAAACAGGGGCTGCCAAACGGTATCATCATAAAAATGAACAACCTGGAGGAGCGGGGCATGATAAATAAATTGTACGAGGCATCGCAGGCGGGCGTAAAAGTTCAGCTTATAGTGCGTAGTATTTGCTGTTTGGTGCCGGGTATAAAGGGCATGAGCGAGCATATCACCATCAGGCGCATCGTCGACAGGTTTTTGGAGCACCCGAGGGTATTCATCTTCCATAATAATGGCAACGAGGAGATACTGATGGGCTCGGCCGATTGGATGAACCGCAATATCCATAACCGTATAGAGGTATGTTTCCCGGTATATGATGAGGCGTTGAAAAAGCAGATCGCAGAAATAATCCGCATACAGCTAAACGATAATGTACAAGCCGTGTTATTAGATAGCCATATGGAACACCAAAAGCCCGAAGCGGGTGGCGAGCCGGTACGTTCGCAGGAAGCCATATACCGCTATTTAACCAAACAAGGCGCTTAGCCACCAATAACCTATGAGAAAGATATCTATACTATGTTCAGTTGCGCTGGTAGGGCTTATGGCCGTATCGTGCGGGCAGGGAAAAAGCAAAAAAGAAAAGAAAGAGGAAAAGACTGAAGAGTCGGCTGCACAGAACCCGCCCGGGTATGACCTGAGCGCGCCAACCGAATATAAAATGCCGACGGAGCTATTAGAAATATCGGGCATTGCTTTTGAAAACGGCCATGACGATATCATATACGCGGAACAGGACGAGGATGGCGACATCTATTACCTTGCACCGGGTAGCAGTACAACAAAAAGTGCTAAATTTGGTAAACATGGCGATTACGAGGATGTAGCCATTGGCAACGGCCAGGCAGTTATTCTCCGCAGCGATGGCGAGTTTCACAGCTTCCCGCTAAGCGAAGTAACTGCCGGGACTATCAAAAGCCAAAAGGCCAAGAAATTGCTGCCTAAGGGCGAGTACGAGGCCATGCATTTTGATAACCAAAGCAAAAAGCTTTACGTATTGTGTAAACAATGCGATATTGATAAGAGTACCGATAATAACTCGGGGTATATTTTAAACCTGGGGGCCGATGGCAGCATAAGCAATGCCGGCGATTTTAATGTTTCGGTAACCGATATGGGCGATGGCGAAAAGAAGAAGAAATTCAAGTTCCGCCCGTCGGCAATGGCCCGTAACCCGCTGACAGGCGAGTGGTTCATTGTATCGGCCATAAATAAACTGCTGGTGGTTACCGATGATAAATGGGTGCCAAAAGCCAGCTATATGCTGAAAGGCTTTTTGCAACCCGAAGGTATGGCCTTCGATAGCAAGGGCAACCTGTATATATCTAACGAGGGCGACGAACTGGCCAGCGGTAACATACTGCTGTTTAAGTACACCAAGCCCAAATAGCACTGAACCAAAGCTGCGGCGCCATGGTGCCGCAGCTATACATACTACTAAATAGCCCTACCTATGATCAAAAACCTACTTATCCTATCTGCCATTACGGCCGCTGCTACAACGGCCTACGCGCAAAAAGCTGCCGTTGAAGAACTTCCCGCCCCTAAGTTTAAAGACAGTGTTGTGGTAAAAGTGCACCCATCTTATAACGATGTTACGGGCGCCCACAAATGGCTCTTCGGCAAAAACTACCGCGAAGAATGGGCTGTGCCTGTTAAACTGCCGTTGATAAGGTTGAGCGAGGTTTACGGCGGGCTTACTCCCGAAAAAGAGGGAGGAGGCTACCAATCAAAATCATTAAGATTAAAAGATAAGCAGGGTCGCGAGTGGGTGATACGCAGCGTTGAGAAATCGCCCGATAAACTGCTCCCGCCAAACTTTGCAGGTACGTTCGCTATCGACTGGCTGGACGATGCCATTAGCGGCCAGCACCCATTTTCGGCATTGATAGTAGGTCCAATGGCTGAAGCTGCCAAAGTACCGCATGCAAACCCCGTAATAGGTGTGGTTGCCGATGACCCGGCGCTCGGAAAGTTCCGCAAGAAATTCGCCAATATAGTTGCCTTGCTGGAAGAGCGCGAACCGGGCGGCGAATCTGACAATACCGAAAAAGCCCTGGGCAAGATTATCGCCGATAACGATAACCACTTTGATGGCGAAACCTTTTTACGCGCCCGGCTGCTCGACCTGCTGGTGGCCGACTGGGACCGCCACGAAGACCAATGGCGCTGGCTCGACAGGCAAAAGGGCAGCGGTAAAATGTACATTGGCGTTCCGCGCGACCGCGACCAAGTGCTGCACGTGGCACAGGGCGTGTTCCCAACCATTGCGTCGTTGCCTTTCATCAACCCCGCTATCGATAACTTCAGCGGCGAGATACCCCGCCCCGAGTATTCTATATTTAAAACAAGATTCATTAAATCGTACCTGGATGCGCAGATATCTTATGAAGACTGGATGCGTATAACCAACGAATTCGTGGCCGCCGAAACCGATGCCGTGTTAGAAGCAGGCTTGCGTAAAATGCCGGTTGCTGCCTACAACATCAGGCACGATAAACTGCTTGCCGAACTGAAAGAGCGCCGCAACAATATCCCCAAGGCAATGGATGAGTACTACCGCTTTATAAATCGCCTGGTGGATATACGCACCAGCGATAAAAACGAGCAGGTAACTATAACCGACGGGCCGGATAAAGGCATGCGCGTACTGATACAAAAAATAAACAAGGACGGTAAGCTTACCGATACCTTGCTAAACATGGTGTACAAGCCCGAATTTACCCACGAAATAAGGCTTTATACCCTTGCCGGGGATGACAGGGTTATCGTAAACAATTCTTCATCTACCATAAACCTGCGTGTAGTGGGTGGTAAAGGCAATAAGGTTTACGACGGTGTTAAGTCGGCCGGGAGTGTTAAGGTTTACGCAAATCCCGATAGCATAAAGTTTGCCGACGACCAGAGCCTGTTCACTAAGCACATCTCTCGCGATACGTTTAATACTAAATTCGTACCCACTTTCCCTTACAACGTATGGATGCCGCTGGCAACTGCCGCGCTCAACGTGGATGACGGCTTTCTGTTAGGGTTGGGTGCGCAGTACACCAAAAAGGATGGTTTCCGCAAACTGCCTTATACCAGTATGCAGCAACTGATGGTGACGCATTCGTTCTCTTCGGATGCTTTCAGGATACGCTATGCAGGCGAGTGGATAAGCGCCATTGGCAAAGCCGACCTGTTGATGAACGCCAAAATACAGGCGCCTGATAATACATTAAACTTCTTCGGCTTCGGCAATAATACGCCGCTGGTAAAAGGCCCCAACTACCGCAGGTTCTACCGCACCCGTTTTGATACCTATCAATTTGACCCGGCACTACGCTGGCATATCGATAGCCTCAAAACCATCAGCGTTGGCCCGTCGCTGCAATTTTACCATTTAGGTGCCGATGATAATGTGGGCAGGTTTATTACCAACCCATCGCTCATCAACTCGTACGATAGCTTAATTGTGAACAAAGACAAAGCGCACCTGGGGCTGCTGGTAAACTATATTGATAACCAGCGTAAAGGCGGTGTGTTCCCTACTGATGGGTATTATTTTACGGTACAATTGAGCGGCTACAACGGGCTTAACGGTTATTCGCGTGCATACGGGCAAATACGTTCGGAGTTTACCTTTTATAAGAAATTAACCAAACACGGCGCACTGGTAATAAGCGACCGTATAGGTGGCGGCGTCACCGTTGGCGACCCTGCCTTTTACCAGGGCATGTTTTTGGGCGGGCAGGGCAACCTGCTGGGCTACCTGCAAAACCGTTTCGCGGGCAAGCACATGTTGTACAACAACCTGCAGGCAAGGCTTAAACTGGCCAATATCCGTGGTTATATATTACCGGGCCAATTGGGCCTGAGCGGTTTTTACGATGCCGGCCGCGTTTGGGCCGACGGCAACAACGAGGGCGGCATACACCAGGGCGTAGGCGGCGGTGCCTACTTCTCGCCGGCAGCGCTCATAGTAGTGCAGGTACTGGCGGGCCACTCGGTGGAGGGTTGGTACCCGTATGTGAGCTTGAATTTCAGGCTGTGATGAACGGCGTGTTGGTGAATTAACCGCAAAGACCGCAAAGTTTTCGCAAAGAGCACAAAGCCTTGCATGCTATTTAATAAATAAATGAAGACGCCAAGTTGCAAAGGAGATAATATAGAACTTTGTGGCTTGGCGTCTTTGCGTAAAAAATATCTTTGCGCCCTTTTCGCTAATGAAGCTGCAAGTTCTCTGCGCACTTTGCGGTTAAATAGCCACAGCACTTAATCTACATTAACTTTCCGCACTAACCTACATTAAGTTGAATTGCTGCCTTTATACCGACATTTGTTATCAACAAACAAGGAACAAAACACAAACAATTTAAAACAACAAATATCATGGAAAATACAATAAACGGCATACACCACATCACTGCAATAGCCGGTAATGCCAAACGCAATCATAACTTTTATACCAATGTTTTGGGCCAACGCCTGGTTAAAAAAACCGTGAACTTTGATGACCCCGAAACATACCACTTATACTACGGCGATAAAAACGGTACCCCCGGCAGCATCCTTACTTTCTTCCCTTGGGAAGGCATACGAAGCGGCCGCAGAGGCTCGAGGCAGGCTACCGAGATCGGTTATTCGGTACCAAAAGGCAGCCTTGATTTTTGGCTGAACCGTTTCGAAAAACACAACGTGATATACAACAAAGTGGCTGAAAAATTTGGCGAAGAATACTTAACCGTGCTCGACCCTGATGGCTTGAAACTGGAGTTGACCGTATCTAAAACCGAAGACAACCGTTTGCCTTGGGAAACCGAAGAAGTAAAAGCCGAGAACGCTATAAAAGGCTTCCACAACGTTACCATCACCACTAACAAAATACAGCCAACTGCTGATATTTTAACCAATGTGTTCGGTTATAAATTATTGGAACAAAGCGTTAACCGCTACAGGTTTGTAACCGATGCGGTAGATAACGCCAACATTGTCGACCTGGTTGAGGTAGCAGGAGAAATGGCCGGGCATGTGGCCGGTGGCAGCGTGCACCACGTAGCCTTCAGGGTGCCAAACGAAGAAGTGCTGATGTACTTCCGCCAAAAAGTAGCTGCTTTAGGTTTGCATATTACCGACAAAATAGACCGTAACTACTTCTACTCGCTCTACTTCCGTGAACCGGGAGGCGTATTGTTCGAAATTGCTACCGATAACCCCGGCTTTGCAGTTGACGAACCGGTTGAAGAATTGGGCCAGAATTTGAAATTGCCTGCACAACACGAAAGGTTGCGCTCGAGCTTAGAAAAATCATTGCCATCGTTGGTTTAATTATGTATAGCCACACAAAACAAATTAAAACGGCGGGTGCAGCACCCGCCGTTGCTAAAGCTGCCCTCATCCTGCTACACGGCAGGGGAGGTACTGCAGCTAATATCATAGGCCTTGCCCGCGAACTGGATGTGCAGGATTTTGCCATCTACGCCCCGCAAGCCACTAACAACAGCTGGTATCCCTACAGTTTTATGGCCCCTGATGCTGATAATCAGCCTGCGCTAAACTCAGCACTGGAAATGGTTGACGAAACCGTGAAACAAGTACTGGCGGATGGTATCCCCTTGCATAAAATATACTTCCTCGGTTTTTCGCAGGGGGCATGTTTAACGCTGGAATACATTACCCGCCATGCCCAGCCATTCGGTGGCGCAGTTGCCTTCACGGGCGGACTGATAGGCGAGCGGTTGAATTTGGATAATTACAAAGGCGATTTTATTGGTATGCCGGTGTTAATAACCACCGGTAACCCCGATCCGCATGTGCCGTTAACCAGGGTAGAGGAGAGCGTAAAGGTTTTGAAAAGCATGGATGCAGCAGTTACTTTAAAAGTTTACAACGGCCGCCCGCACACCATTAGCCAGGAAGAAATTGAACTGGCGAACAGTACTGTTTTTATATGAACAAATTAATTGCCCGCCTGTTGGCATATCTGACCGCGTTAAACTTCAAAAAGGTAAAGTAACATGAATTACGACGATATAAAGCTGATCAACAATACAGCCATCCACAATTTTGAATTGTTTGTAGATGGACAGCGCGCCTTTATCGATTATAAAATGAAAGGCGATAAGGCTTACCTCATCCATACGGAGGTGCCTACAGAATTGCAAGGGCGGGGCGTAGCCGAGGCTATTGTGAAGAAGGCTTTCGAGTACATCGAATCGCACCATTTAACGCTGGTGCCGCTTTGCAGTTATGTACAAATGTACCTGGGCAAACACCCCGAGTGGAACAGGATATTGGCACACTGATATGGAACAGTTTAAAGTAACCCGTGTATATGCCGATGCCGCAGGCGAAAGCCACTTTGATGAAGTGTTTTACCCATTGACCGATGGCGGGCCGATAGGGCACCTCTCGCAAAGTGTTGCTGTGAAAGAGGTAATGTTCCGCAAAGTACCTGCCGGTTATAAAGATATGCACACTGCACCTGCTAAACAATACGTAGTATTACTGGATGGCGGCGTAGAGATAGAAACCTCGCTTGGCGAGAAACGCCAGTTTCAGCAAGGCGAGGTTTTGTTGATGGAAGACACCACGGGCAAAGGCCACCGCAGCAGTAACCTGGAGCAGCGGGAGCGGGGTTCGTTGTTTATAGTGTTTTAACTGTCCCACTATCAACTAATGTCATTGAGGAGCAGAGGGTGGGATAGCGCGGAAGGGCGAAGAGAAATCTTCGACACAAAGCATTCAGGCTATGCAGGCGTTCATGCATTACGGTAATGCAAAGCGTTAGTGTATAGCCGTTCAAGATTTTTCGTCGCTTCGGTCGCTCGAAATGACATTTTTGGCAAACCCGCCGCGCTGTGCGCGGCGGGTTTTTTATTCGTGTAATTCGAATAAATTAGTACAATTCGCGTTCACTCACTTCGTGTTAGTTGAACTCCTGCGCTATCTTCCTATCCGGCGGGTCCAGCCGGCCGCTTTTGCGCACGCCGCCCACCGTCATGTGCACAATGTTCAGTTGGTCGTCGTACAGGTTGCGCAATAACGTAACATCAGCATCAATCTTTTTGGGAGCGGTTATCTTGGCCGATTCGAGGTATACGTTTATCGCCTCTTTATTTATTTCGTAACCTAAATAATTCAAGGGTAGGGCAGCGCCACCGGTTTTTAGTTGCAGGTGGGCGGATACGTATTTCTTTATCAGCTCGTCCATAGCGGCGTGCTGGTCGGGTTTGGTGAGGTCGGTACGGGTGTTGAATTGTTTGGCAAGGGCGCTCTCCATATCATCGGTAAATATAGTGAGGATCACTTCCATCTGCCCATCTTTGGCATTGTAGCTAACATCCGTAGTGCTAACATGCAGCGGGTGAAACGCAACCGGGGCGGGTTTTGTTGCCCAAAAACTATTCAATAAAATGTAACAATATAATAGCGGTTTGCCTAATAAAGCGGCCATAACAGTCCCCCGTTTTATTTTAATATTAAAAAGGTGCTAAATTTACGCTTTAAACGCCTGTTTTATTGCATGTCTGATCTTCTTTTTTATTTCCGTTTAGGCTGGGAGCATATCATCAGCCTCGACGCTCTCGACCATCAGCTCTTCATCCTCGCATTGGCGGCGGTTTATACTTTCTCCAACATTAAACAGGTACTCATCTTAGTTACAGCTTTCACCATAGGGCATAGCCTTACGTTGGCGCTTAGTGTGTTAGATGTGATACGCTTCAGCAGCAAATGGGTAGAGTTTTTAATCCCCTGCACTATTTTTATAACTGCACTCAACAATATTTTACGGGTAGATAAAAAGAATGGCAGCGCCCGGGTGAACTATTACCTGGCGTTAGGCTTCGGTTTGATACACGGTATGGGCTTTGCCAATAGCATACGCATTATGCTGGCGCAGGATCAGAGCGTGGGCTGGGGGCTTTTCGGCTTCAATATAGGGCTGGAAGTGGGGCAGATAGTAGTAGTGGCCATAATCCTTATCGTTGGCTGGCTGTTCATGAATTTACTTAGCGTAAAACGTAGGGATTGGATATTTTTCATATCTTCGGGAGTGTTTGCATTGGCCCTTAAAATGGCCTTTGAACGCCCTCCTTTTTAACATTTAAAACGAACACAATTAATCACTAAACAGTTTATGAAGCGGATATTTACAAGTATCTTATTCGTGATGGGCACCGTTGGAGCATCCCTTGCACAGGATATCCAAAACAACCCGGGAAGCAATCACGGTAACAAATTCGAGCAGTTGGGTACTATACTCAACACCCCCAACGAGCAACGCACCGCAAGCGGCGCGCCGGGCGTAAAGTACTGGCAGCAACGTGCCGACTACAACATTAAGTGCGAACTTGATGAGAAGAACCTGAAGCTTACGGGCAGCGAAACCATTACTTACTACAATAACTCGCCCGATGTACTTACTTACATTTGGCTGCAGTTGGACGAGAACGAGCACAACACCCTGAATAACTCGGGTTACCAAAGCAGCTCGACAATGCCAAAGCAAACTACTACCCAAAACATCGACCGTACTGTTGGCCGTAACGGTACAGCAGATAATGGCGATGGCGATGTGATCACCAAAATAACCGATGCTACCGGTAAAAAATTGGCTTACACCATAAATAAAACCATGATGCGTGTTGAATTGCCAACGCCGCTTAAATCGGGCCAGCAATTTGTATTCAATGTTGATTGGAACTACAAAATAACCGACCGCATGACCGTTGGTGGCCGTGGTGGTTACGAGTACTTCCCAGAAGATGGTAACTACCTGTTCACCATGACGCAGTGGTACCCACGCCTTTGTGTATACAGCGATTTCCAGGGCTGGCAAAACCACCAGTTTACCGGCCGCGGCGAGTTCGCTTTAACCTTCGGTAACTTTAAAGTACAAATGACCGTACCTGCCGACCACGTAATTGGCGCTACCGGCGAGTGCTTAAACTACAGCACTATTTTAAGCCCTGCTAAACTGGCGCGTTACAACAAAGCCAAAACCTCAACTGTACCGGTAGAGGTGGTAACCCTTGCCGAAGCTAAAGCTGCAGAAAAAGCACCGTCAACCGCTAAAAAAACTTGGGTATTCCAGGCCAATAACGTGCGCGATTTTGCCTGGGGTTCTTCACGTAAATTCGTGTGGGATGCTATGGGCCAAAACGTTGCGGGTAAAAACGTAATGTGTATGAGCTTTTACGGTAAAGAAGCCTACAACCTGTATAGCCGCTACTCAACCCGTTTGGTTGCCCATACCATTAAGTCATACTCAAGCTTCAGTATCAACTACCCTTACCCGGTAGCGCAGAGCGTTGAGGCATCAAACGGTATGGAGTACCCGATGATCTGCTTTAACTACGGCCGTACCGAAAAAGACGGTACCTACAGCGAAAGCACTAAAAACGGTATGATAGGTGTTATTATCCACGAGGTTGGCCACAACTTCTTCCCGATGATCGTAAATAGCGACGAACGCCAATGGACATGGATGGACGAAGGTTTGAACTCTTTTGTTGAATACCTTACCGAAGAACTTTGGGATAACAAATTCCCGAGCAAAAAAGGCGCTGCTTATACCATTGTTGATTACATGAAGCTGCCAAAGAACGAGTTGGAGCCAACCATGACCAACTCTGAGAACATCGTTCGTTTTGGGCCTAACGCTTATTCGAAACCGGCTACCGCCTTGAACATCCTTCGCGAAACTATTATGGGGCGCAAACTTTTCGATTATGCCTTTAAAGAGTACGCAAAACGCTGGGCCTTTAAACACCCAACACCTGCCGACCTGTTCCGCACCATGGAAGATGCCAGCGGCGAAGACCTGGATTGGTTCTGGAGAGGCTGGTTCTACGGAATAGACCCGGTTGATATTTCTTTGGACTCTGTAAAAGTGGGCAAAGCCGACCTGAAAGATAAATTTAATATGCCTGCAAGGCGCGGAGGTACACAAAAAGTTGCCCCTGCTGCTGTAAACGGTTTCGAGGATATCTCTAAAGTACGCAACCGTACTGATAAGAAGATCGTTTTCCAAACAGATAAAGACACTGCTACGCAAGATTTTTACTGGAAATACGACCGCGGTATGGTTGGTGTTGATACCGTTAAGTTTGCCAATATGATAAAAGCGCAAACTCCTCCAATATTTGAAACCGATGCCTTCACCGATGAAGACAAAGCCAAATACGGTTCTAAGTATGCTTACGAGCTAAACTTCAGCAACAAAGGTGGTTTGGTAATGCCGATAATTGTAGAGTTTAAATTTGCTGATGGCAGCACCTACACCGATCGTATACCGGTGCAGATATGGCGTATGAACGAAAAGAATTGCAGCAAATTCTACATCCTTGATAAAGAAGTAGCTTCGATAAAGATCGACCCGATGCGCGAAACTGCTGATATCGACGAGAGCAACAACTACTGGGGCAAAAGCGGCGAGCCGTCTAAATTCCAGGTATTTAAGCAAAAGATGGGCGCTAATGGCCCTGTGCGTGGCCAGTCAACGGGTGTAAACCCAATGCAGGTAAGCACAGGCACCAAATAGCATACCACCCCTGTCCGTTTCCCCCGAACGGAATATAAAACAGGCCGGCTAAGCAATTAGCTGGCCTTGTTATTTTAGGGGAAACCAGTTTTGTCATGCTGAGGCACGAAGCATCTATTAGCGGACTAGTGTAGCGGCAATTGCTTTGTGGCTAACAGATTCTTCGCTCTCGCTCAGAATGACAACAGGTATTTTGTTAAGCATGGCAATGTTTATCAGAGAAGATATCTATCTCAATATCGTCACATTCCCTGATACTGCCGCCTGTCCGTCTCCGGGCGAGATAATGTAATAATACACTCCTGCAGGCAGGTTTTTACCCTGATAGGTGCCATCCCATGCCTTGCTGTAACCTTGCGAACGTATTAGCTGTGTGCCATTGCGGTTGAAGATTCGTACGTTGCAGTTAGGGTACGATAGTAAGGCCGGAATAGCCCAGGTATCGTTAACTCCATCGGCATTTGGGCTAAAGGTGTTTGGGGGCACAATGGCCAATGGGCGGGGTAACACTGTAACAGGCGGCGCTGTAGACGTAACCGGGAGTATGCAGCGATTGCTGAATGTTACCGTGCAGGTAACCACATCCTGATCTTGCAACGTATTGCTGGTAAACGTTGCCACGTTGGTACCTGCCGGTACCGAATTAACCTCCCAGGCGTAGCTGTTTACAGCCTCATTAGTTGTGGCTGTAAAGCTGACCGGTGCGCCTTCGTATATTTTTGTTGCCGATGCCTCAATAGTAACAGTGGGTGGCGCCTGCGCGTTGGTAGCTGTTACAATAAGCGCCCTTGATGATTCGGGTACCTCGTTGTAAAGAGCTGATGCCTGCTGATAAGCCTTTATTTCGGTTTGCCCGGCACTTATAATGTGCACCATACCCGAAGCATTCACAGTCGCCACATCGGTATTGGTGCTTGTGTAGGTTATTGGTGTAGCGGTATTAGTGCTGGTGCCGGCTACGCTGAAATCAGCATCGCAGGCGCTTTTAGTGCCGATGGGGGCAAAGCTAACTATAGGGTCGGTTTTGCTTATGGTAATGGTGTGCGAAACTTCTGTTGCAGGCAGATAATAATCGTTACCGGTTTGGTTGGCGGTAATGATGGCCTGCCCCGCGCTAAGTATGTGTAGTGTATTATCGGGGTTAATGGTAACTACCGCTGTATTGCTGCTTGTAAGTACTATAGGGGTTTCGTTTTGATTGCTGGTAACCTTTGGGTCGATGTTGAAATTAGCATCCCAAACCGGGTTAGCTGCAAACTCCGGGAAGGTAATTACGCTTGATACTTTAGCTTCGTTGGGTAAAACCTTTAAAGTAATTTGAGTGCTGGCGTAGCCTCCGCTGTTGTAGGCTGTAACAGTATAAGTAGTTTCGGGAAATATTGCGGTCGGCGTACCGGTTATTTCGCCTGTCCCTTTGTCGAATACTAATCCTGGTGGCAATGCTTTATCTATAGTATACCTATCAAACGATAAGGTGTTGATCACATTTTCGCCGCCGGGTACATACATCAGGCCATCTTTGTCAAAAGATATTCCGTTGGGAAGGCTAAGGTAGGCTTGTGTACCGCTTGCATTCATCAGGCTTAGGGTAGATAGGTTGTTATCTTTATCAATCAGCCTTAAAATAGCGCTGCCTTCGTTTGGGGCGTTGTTGCCGGTATCTAAAATATACATGTCACCAAGCGAATTTATAGCGATAGAACTTGCATTGCCAAAGCCGCCTTGCAAGGCGGGGCCGTTAAGCACGCCCGGCCTGCCGTTGCCAGCAATGGTAGTAACCATGCCATCGGGGCTAAGCTTCCGTATGGCAACTTGGTCGGCTATGTAAAAACTACCATTACTGTAGATGATCTCCTGCGGGTTGGTAAACGAGGCATTGCGGCCCTGCCCGTCAATATTGGCACGGGTTACATTTCCGGTCAACGTAGTTACCTGCCCGGCGGGTGTAATTTTCCTGATCAAGCCGTTGCCGTTATCTACAGCATAAATATTATCCGCCTCATCAATAGCAAGGCTTACCACGCCGTTAAAGCGGGCGCTATTAGGTGCGCCATCGGCATTGCCGGCAACACCGCTGCCTGCAAGGGTAGAGGTTACGCCTGCAGGAGTAATTTTACGGATAGAGAAACCGTCGGCCACATATATGTTGCCGGCCTTATCAGTAACCACACCGCGCGGGCTTTGCAACTGCGATGTGCCAAACGCACCATTTACATATCCTGGCCCCGCAGCACCGGCAAGTGTGCTCACAATGCCTGCAGGCGTTATTTTGCGTAAGGAATAATTGGAAAAGTCCGTAACGTAGTAGTTGCCGTCTTTATCGATAGTTATTTTGGCCGGGTTTTCAAACTGAGCGCTTGCCCTGGGCCCATCGTTACGCCCGGATTGCCCCGTGCCGGCAAAAGCGCCAACTAAGCCGTTAGAATACCTGTGTACCGGGCCGCCCGTTTGCTGAGGTATTATAGGCGTAACTGCTGTGCGTACGTATAGGGTTTGCGGTGTTGTGTAATTTATCCGGGGAGGGGATGCTATCCCCAGTTCCTCATCACTTACTTTTATATTGATAAGCGCCGTGCTTGAACCTGCTGCATTTTTTCCGGTGATCTTATAAATGGTAGCGGGCGATAGCGCAGTTGGCGTGCCGCTGATAACACCCGTGTTGGCATCAAGTGTTAACCCCGGAGGCAATGTTATATTAACACTATACCCATTAGGTTCCACAGCACCACCGCCTCTTGATGTTGGTATCAGCGGTGTTATGGGTTTATTGATGGCATATATTTTAGGCGTAGGGTAATCAAACTGCGGTGCTTGTGTTGCAGGGGGGGTATTGCCTCTAACCTCTATGCTTAACTTTGCCGTACTGCTGCCGCTTTTGTTTCGTGCGGTAATGTTATAAAACTGCGCAGGCGATGCCGCCGTTGGCGTGCCGCTAATGGTGCCATCCTGGCTGTTAAATACCAGCCCCGCGGGCAGCGGCTTATCAATTGTGTAACCCGATAAGGTGATCTTCCGGATAACGTGGTTGCTCAAATCGCCCACGAATAAATTACCTTGGCTATCAAACCTCAACCCCGATGTACCGTAAAATCGCGCGGCCGTGCCTATTGCATTCACATAGCCCTGTTGTGTGCTGCCGGCTATTGTGGTTACCACGCCCTGCGGTGTTATTTTACGGATGAGGTTACCATCAGATACATACATGTCATCGTTGGTATCAAAAGCGATATTGTCGGGATTGCTAAAACTTGCCGATGTACCTGTGCCATCAACCGAGCTGTTTTGCCCGTTTCCTGCAAAAGTGCTAACCATGCCGTCGGTAGATATTTTGCGGATAACGCCGCTATAGTCGTCGCATACAAATAAGTTGCCTTTGCTATCGAAACCCAGGCCCTGCGGGCTGCCAAAACTTGCCTGCAATAAGGGGCCGTTGCTTACAGCGGCAATGCCGTTACCTGCAAATGTGGTAACTTCGCCTTGCGGTGTTATTTTGCGGATAACGCGGTTCTGTACCTCGCTTACATATAGGTTGCCGTCGGGCCCAATGGCAACATCAACAGGTGTGTTGAAACTTGATTTTTCGTAATAGCCATCTGTCTTTCCCGGAAAACCGCTGCCTGCTAATAGGGACACCTCGCGCGATGGCGTTATTTGCCGCACATCGTGCCCTATCTGTTCGGTAACATATAATATGCCGGTAGCGCCAAATGCCAGGCCCGATGGATTGTAGAAACTTGCCTGGCTGCCTGTACCATTATCGCGCCCGCCGCCGCCATTCCCTGCGAAGGATGACACTTCACCCTGCGGTGTTATTTTGCGGATAGCATGGTTGGTAAAGTCGGATACATAGATGTTGTCCTCTTTGTCAATAGCCATACCCGCAGGTATTTTAAAACTGGCGGTAGTTGCGGAGCCTTCTGTATAGCCATATTGGCCGCTGCCGGCAAAGGTGGTTACCGCACCGTATTCGCCCACCGGCACAGCGCCACCGTTATTAGTTGGCTTTAATAAAGTGATGGGAGTATTTAGCTGATAGCTTTGCGGGCTACTATATGTAATTGCAGGCGCTTGTGCGAGGGCATGGTTAACCGCGGGCAAGGCAAAAAGCCATAACAAAAAATGTTTGGTAAACTTTTTTATCATACGCACGCGGCTTGCTCCCTTAGGTTTTTCATTATAAGCGGGGTACTAAATTAATTCTTTTTTGGGGAAATTATCTCGATAGTTAATAAAATCCCTTTCCAAAATTTACGCAGAATGTGTTATTTTGCATGTTATGCCGGTATACATAGCATCATTAAATTCGGGGAGCAACGGTAATTGCTATTACGTTGGCAACGAGCACGAAGCCGTGCTGATTGATGCCGGTATATCCTGCCGCGAAACCGAAAAACGTATGCTGCGCCTCGGGCTATCCATGCAAAAGGTGAAGGCTATTTTCATATCGCACGAACACTCTGATCATATTCGCGGGCTCTGTGTACTTGCAAAGAAATACCATCTGCCGGTTTATGCAACCAGCCGCACGGCGCATTTTTGCGGCGACATACCCAACGGGCTTTTTCGTGAACTTTTTGGTTATACCGCCATTACTATCGGCAGCCTGGTTGTTAATGCTTTCCCTAAGCACCATGATGCCGTAGAGCCGCACAGCTTTATGATAACCGATGGGGATATCCGTATTGGTGTATTTACGGATATTGGTGCTCCCTGCGAACATCTCATCAACCATTTTGCACAGTGCCACGCTGCCTTCCTCGAAGCCAATTACGACGAGGGCATGCTGGAGGCCGGGCGTTACCCGTATCATTTAAAACGCCGCATCCGCGGTGGCAAGGGTCATTTATCCAATCGCCAGGCCCTGCAAATGTTTATAGACCATAAGCCGCATTACATGAGCCACCTGCTGCTAGCCCATCTCTCTAAAGATAATAACGACCCTGAGCTTGCCCTGCAAATGTTTGTTCCGCATGCCGGGAATATCCACGTCAGTGTAGCATCGCGCTATAACGAAAGCGAAGTTTACTGCATCGACCCTGCCGGCGCTGTAGCGGCAAGCGGTGTATCGCTCAATCAAATTACCGGGCAATTTCAATTCGCCTTAAGCTAATGCTTGATATTTTATACCGCAACGAACACCTCATCGCTATCAACAAACCCCATGGTTTGCTGGTTCACCGCTCTCCTATAGCCGCCGATGCCGAAGAATTTGCCATACAAATACTGCGTGACCAAATAGGGCAGAAGGTTTACCCCGCCCACCGTATCGACCGTAAGACCGGTGGCGTACTGCTTTTTGCGTTGGATAAAGAGTCTGAGGTTGCCATGCAGCAGGCCTTTATGGAAAATCGCGTCAGCAAAAAATATTTGGCCATTGTACGCGGTTATGCGCCCGACGAAATGGAGATAGATTACCCACTGCGTAAAGAGAACGGTACCCTGCAGGATGCGCTTACGCGCTTTAAAACCTTAAAACGCGCCGAACTGGATGTACCGCTGGGGAAGCATGCTACATCGCGCTATTCGCTGGTGGAGGCTACACCGCAAACCGGGCGTATGCACCAGTTGCGCAAACACTTTGCCCATATATTCCACCCAATAATAGGCGACCGTACCCATGGCTGCAACAAGCAGAACAAGTTGTTTAAAGAGAAATGGGAAATGGAGACTATGTTGCTGCATGCACAAGAACTGAGCTTTACCCACCCCATAAACGGCGCGGAAATTGTTACGGTTAATGCACCCCTGCAGCCCGGCTTTTTGCAGGCCGTGGCCATAATGGGTTGGTGAAAATTTTTAGAAAATAATAAGTTTTACTGTAGTACTTTTGCGCTGCCGTAAATTAAACGGAATTTATACTGAATGAAAAGAGTTGTTGTAACCGGTATGGGTACTATCTCGGCAACAGGGATGAACATTGCTGAGTTTTGGAATAATATTAAAGAGGGTAACAGCCCCGCAAAAAACATTACGCGTTTTAACGCCGAAAAATTTAAAACGCATTTTGCTACCCAGATAGCAGACTTTAACCCTGCGCAATACCTGGACAGGAACGAAATAAAACGTAGTGACCTGTATAGCCAATACGCACTGATAGCCGCAGGGCAGGCCATCGCCGATTCGGGCTTTGATGTGAATGCCATGTCGCCTTTTGATATTGGTGTAATATTTGGTACTGCACAGGGCGGTATGGAAACTTTTGAACAACAGTATAAAGAGTTTGCCGAGAAAGGTTACGAACCGCACTTTAACCCCTTCTTTATCCCAAAAACGTTGGTGAATATGGCCGCAGGTCTTATCTCCATAAAATATGGTTTTATGGGCGTAAACTTCTCTGCTGCTTCGGCATGTGCGAGCGCCAATACTGCCATTATGGATGCCTTTAATTATATCAAATTCGGTAAAGCTAAGATCATCATCACCGGTGGTGCTGATGCGCCTATATCCGAGGCTTCGATAGGTGGTTATAACTCGTTGAAAGCATTATCGACCCGCAATGCCGAGCCAACCAAGGCATCGCGCCCGTTCGACATTGAGCGCGATGGTTTTGTGATGGGCGAGGGCGCAGGCGTATTGGTGTTGGAAGAGTACGAACATGCGAAAGCGCGCGGTGCGCATATCTACTGCGAGGTGGGCGGCGCCGCCATGACGTCTGACGCTTACCACATCACTGCTACCCATCCCGAAGGCAAAGGCGCCGTACGTGCCATGCAACTGGCATTGGAAGATGCCGGTTTAAATACCAGCGATATTGGTTTTGTGAACGCACATGCTACATCAACCCCGGTAGGTGATATCAGCGAAGCTAAGGCAGTGCACACGGTTTTCGCGAGCAATGATAACCTGCACGTGAGTGCCACCAAATCGGTTACCGGCCACTTGCTGGGTGCTGCCGGTGCGGTAGAGGCTATTATTGCAGTGAAGGCCATTACCGATGGCGTTGTTCCGCCAACCATCAATACGCAAACTATAGACCCGCAGATACCACAAGACCTGAAAATTGTTACCGGTGCCGCCATTGAGAAAACGGTTAATGCAGCACTAAGCAATACCTTTGGCTTTGGTGGGCACAATGGCGTGGTGATATTTAAGAAAGTTTAAACAGGAGGAAATATGAGCAATAACGATGTAATGAAGAAACTCCGCGTGGCCCTTTCGCTTCGCGATGATGATATTATTGCCATATTGGCGCTGGTGAACTTCCGTACCACCAAAACCGAGCTGAGTGCCATCTTCCGCAGTGAAGACCACCCAAACTTTCAACCCTGCAAAGACCAGCTGTTGCGTAATTTTTTAAACGGACTGGTAATTTACAAACGCGGCCCCATGCCCGATAACCGGGATAAGAATAAGCAGCAGGGTGGTGGGAGTGCTAAGCCGAAGCCTGAAGAAAGAAAAAATAGCGAAGGCAAAGCATAGTTAAAATATCGAACACCGAATTTCGAATATCCAATGATGAAGTAAGCTTTTTTACTTCATCATTGGATATTCGGAGTTTATCATTCGATATTCCTCTTTAATGTTTATCCACTTCCTTCTCTATCAACCTGTACTTACCTTCTTTTATCAGCTTCTGTTGCTCGGGCGAGAAGGGTACGCGGCCGCCAAAATCCTGTACCCACACTTGGTTGGTTTCGGCAACACCTACTTCTTTTAAGGCCGGGTTCATTAGGTTTTGGCAATGCCCTTCGCTTTTAAACCAGCCTGCCATTACCTGTTCAATACTGGTTTGGCCTTTGGCAATGTTTTCGCCTACCATAAAACTTTTCCAGCCCTTAAAAAAGTAGCCGGCAAATACAATGCGGTCGCTCATGCTGCGGCCGTCTTTGCTGGTATGGCTAAAGTAATCCTGATCGTACATATCGTCGGCGTGGGCCTGTGCGGCTTGTTCCAGGTTGTTGTTCCAAACCATTGCGGGAGCAGGCGGATACCATTTGCTGCCGCAGTTGCAGCCCTTTGTGCGTGTTTTATTAATAATGCGCAGGAATTCCTGTTTAAAGGCGGCGTTATTGCCAACACGCAGATAGGAGAATCCGCAAACCGCTAACAAGGCGATCGCAGAAAATGCGCTAAAAATATACTTCTTCATTACCAATAACAGACAAGGTTTCTGCCCTATGGTTTAGTTAACGCAAAACGTCAGCGCTTATTTCGGCGGCGGGTATAACGTAATAATAACAGCGCAACGCCAATTACAAAGGCTGTAATTATAATGAGGCCACTATTTTCTTGGAAGTTTTTTTGGAAGGCTGTTTGGATGCTTTCGGCTTCACGGTTTTTTTGGCTACGATCTGCGCTTTTTTTTTCACCGCCGAATCTATCTTTTGCGTGCTAATGGTATCGCCTGCAAAGCGGTTAATGGCGGCCATCGTTTCTGCTTCCTGCTTTTTAATATTGTCGGCTATAAGGTTGGCGCGTTTCATGGCAGCTATACCTTTCTCGGGCTCATCCATGCGGTTATACAGGTAGGCGTAGTTGCGCTGGGTGGCCATCTCCATTTCGGGGAGCTTGTTTTTAACGGAGAGGCTCAGCGCTTCATTCAGGTCGGTCATGGCCAGTTTGTAATCGCGTATCTCCATCTTTACCATAGAGAGTTTCAGCAGCGAGGTTATGATATTAGGCACATCATTCTTAATACGTGATATACCGTTAGATTGCAGGATGAACCATTTGGCTTCGCTGTATTTGCGTTGCGATGTATATACCTTGGCTAAGCCGTCAAAGCTGCTGCGTAAACCTGTAGAATCGCTATAGCGGCTGTAAAGGTGTAAGGCAAGCATGGTATAGTTTAACGCTTCGTTTTGGTAATAAACTTTACGGCGTCTGTTGGCAACGGTATCGTAATGCAGGTATATATCGGCAATTTGGGCGTACAGGGGCATTTTCAGCGAGTCGTTCTCTATCAATTGTAACGATTGCTTCAGGCTATCGAGCTTGCCCTGGGCGCGTGACTGGATCACTCCGGCAAATAATAAAAAAGCAAGGAAAATATATTTCTTCATCCGCTCAGAGGTATCTGTTATTAGCTTAAGCTCAAATAACATGCCTTAAACACAAAAAAGCGGCATATTGTTGATGTATACTCAAAATATCGGTCATTTGCTACAGAAACAACTGATAACTGGGGTAAAAATGGCTAAAAAATACTTAGCAATAGCTATAAGCTCTAATAAATAGTATTAAATATTAGCAGCAGGTGGCCTAAAGTTTGGCCGATAAGTTATTGAATAACCTTTTCGTATTTTAGCAGCGAACGCCTTAGCCATGCAGAGTTGGCCAATATGGTGTTGAACAAAGTAATACCCAGCGTAGCGGTTAATATACCTGCCAAAACATCAAGCACGTAATGGTGGCTTGCATATACGGCGGTAAACCATATACCTACGGTTACGGTAATAAAGAAGATGTTGATAGAACCCAGCTTATTTTTCAGCCCGTAATAAACCACAATAACCGGGTACGAAGAGTGCAGCGATGGCATGGCCGCAAACACGTTAGAGCCTTTGGAGTAAATATCTTTAAAAACGGTTACGTTGAAATATTTATCGAACCTGGCCAGTCCGGCAGTGTTGCCCGGCGTTAACGGATGGAAGTTGAAACCGTGCGCCTGTATATACCATGGCGGTGCGGCAGGGTAAGTATAATACACCACAAAACCTAGCAGGTTTACCACCACAAAGGTGAGCGAAAAGTACAGGAATTGCTCGCGGTTTTTAAAGAACAGGTAAGCCGCAAAACCCAGCGGCACCGGTATCCAGCAGAGGTAAAAAAGGCCGGCAAAAATATCGGTGGTATTGTTGGCCTTCAGCAATAGGTACTCGTTAGGAGTAAGGATGCTGCCGTTGTAGTTTATGCCGAACAGGCTTTTTTCGGTATTGTAAAGCTCCTCAATGGCCACTTCGCTGTAGTGGTAGTTGGGGAAGGCTTTCATGTAATCGAAAATTATCCAGTAAACGATAAATATCGAAAAACCCAGTATGAACTTGCGGGTGATTACCGATGCGTAAAACAGCACATTGAATATCCCGATAAGGACAAGCTGATCTGACTTAAAGCCTAAAAGAGCGATAGAGAGCAGTAAATATAATAGCGACAGCCCCGTTACAATGCTTATACTTTTTTGATTGATACGGATGCCGTCATCAACAGCATTAGCCATTCTGTTTCTTAATAAAATCCGAATTGAATATTTTATCCCATAGTGGGGAGCTTACACCGTAACCTTTGGTAGGGTCTTGGTAGTGGTGCAGCATGTGATGCTTTTTTATGGCTTGCCAAATTCCGCTTTTAAAGTTAAAGTGGTGGATGGCGTAGTGCGAAATATCATATACCAAATAACCCAAAATAAAGCCGGGGAAAAAGCCGAAGATATAATTGGTTGGTAGCATGGCATTAAACAAAAAGTAAAAGCCGGTAGCCAATGGTATACTTGCTGATGGTGGCATTACCAAACGCAAAGCATCGCTCGGGTAATCGTGGTGTACACCGTGGAAAATGAAGTGCAAACGCAGCGCCCATTTGGCCTTAGGCACAAAGTGGAATACAAAGCGGTGCATAATGTACTCGGTAAGCGTCCAGATGAACAGACCGAAAAAGAAAAGCCAGATGTAGTTGAGCATGCCTATGTTTTTATCATACGCAAAGTAGCTGCACACACCGATAACCGGCACGAATATAATAAGCGGTACCCAGTAGTACACTTTAGATAAGCTCTCTAAGAAGTCGCTCTTAAACATCCTCACAGATTCCTGCGAGTTGGAAACAAAGTTCTTTGCCATAAAACCTTAAGGTTTAAACCGTTCTGTTATATCTTTTCCTGTTGCCGGGTCTGTTCCTTTCATCTCCACATACACAATGTTTGGCAACCAAAAAGAACCTCCCTCTATTTTAATAAACACTTTTTGCAGCGCCATTTGCTTTTGCGCCACCGTTGCGAAGATACGGTATTTTCCGTCAGCGGCCTTCATTAAGGTCATCGGAAATTTTTTGTATGACACAAACCTGATATCATATTTATCTTCGCCCAGCTGTTTTTGCACCAATCCGTAGGCGAACTTGCGCTGTATATAATTCAACTCCGCCTTTTGCCCGTGCTCGTTGTATCGTATCCAATAAACGTGCATTGGCTCTTCTTCGTTCAACTTACCATCGCTGTCGATATTCAACTCGTACATCACGGTAGCCGTATTGCTGGTGCGCTGTAAGTAAAACAAAGTTTTAGGGTCGGCAGGCGGCACCGGGAATACCATTTGCTCGGCAGATTTTTTATTCTTTGTAGAATCTGCCACCGTTGCAGATAGATTAAGGTCAGCCGATGCTTTTACCGTTGCCGATAAGGAAAACAAAAGGCATAAACCAACG
Source organism: Mucilaginibacter pedocola (assembly GCF_002013915.1). Lineage (GTDB taxonomy): Bacteria > Bacteroidota > Bacteroidia > Sphingobacteriales > Sphingobacteriaceae > Mucilaginibacter > Mucilaginibacter pedocola. The sequence goes on along the minus strand of NZ_MBTF01000011.1, from coordinate 29,527 downwards.
CTCAGCCTTACAAAAACACGATTATTCATTACCGCTTTCTGATAGTGCTTTTTTGGCATCTACCAATCGTTTAAATGCTGTTAAATTGGTTAATACGGCCAGTATAGCTATCGGGAAGGTGAAGATAGACATGGTTTCGAACACATGGAAACGGATGCCCGGTATCCAGTATTTGTAATCGCCGCCGATGTAGCTCGATGTAATGCCGCATGCAATAGCAAATACTGCAATGGTTATAATGCGCTCGGGCCTTTGCATCAAGCCGCCTTTGCACTCAACACCCAAGCCTTCGGCGCGCGCACGTACATAGCTCACCATCATAGAGCCTATCAAGGCTATAAAAGCAAATATCGAGCTAAGGAAGTAGTGGTGGGCCACTAGGTAATAGCAAATACCCAGGAACATGATGAGTTCGCTGTAACGGTCTAAAACCGAATCGTACAAGGCACCAAAAACCGATTTCATGTTACCCAAGCGGGCCACCTGCCCATCGAGCATATCAAACAGGCCGGCGAATAAAATTAAACCGCCTGCCCAGCCTACGTAGCTAAGGTTGGCGCGGTCGCCGTCTTCGCCGCCGATGATAAATATTGCCGCAACGCCCACATTTAAAATGAAGCCGATAGAGGTAACAGCGTTAGGGGTTAAACCAAGCTTTATCAGCAATTTAACAAATGGGTCTATTACCTTATATATGCCAAGCTGTAAGCTTGTGCGTACCGATGTTTGTGCCATTTCTGAAATAAAAATAAATAAAATCCAACAAAAAATTAAAAATCGAACTTGATCTTCACCCTTACGCCATACGGCGCAATATCGGGGTGGTCTAAGTACGATAGCCTTTTCACGAAGTCGACCCTCACGAATTTGAATATATTCTCTACGCCCACGCTGGCCTCCATGTAGGGTGTTCTATCTAACGCATATGTAATTGGCTTACCATTAACATCGGTAGGGAACTGGTATACCGATGAACTGTAAGCCGGGTTATTCTTCTCGCTCAAACCACCATACAGCGCCTTGAACGACGCCGTTTCGCGCCATTTCAACCTTTTGAACAATGGTATCTTGTTGAAGAAGAAACCACCGAAGTGCTGGTCGATATTGATGCTGGCGTATTTATCGCTTACAAACTCCAAAAAGTTCATCAAGTTGTATGAGTCGATAACATAGGCAAAGGTTTGATTGGCCCTGTGAATATTTAACAGGGGATAGGGTACCTGCCCAAAAATGCGGCCGCCCTCGGCTGATATATCCGAGAAACCGAACGGCGCTATGTAAAAGCGTTTGTCTATACGGCCACGCAGGTTTTGGTAGTTGTATTGCCCGCCCAATGCACCTTTAACCCCCTGCGTATAATCTAACGAGAAGATAGGGTATTGGTTGATGATAGGTATACGGAACAATTTGCCCTGATAAAACTGTTCGCCCGGTGCATAGCGTATCCCTGCCGAAACCTCAGTAGTAGTCAGGTCGCTAAACATAGTGCTGGGCCCGTTTTGGAAAGGGAACAACGAACCAGCAGGTGTTTGCACCCACTTGCGCCCACCAAAGGTGAACGATAGGTGATTTTCCAGTTCGTGTATATAATCGATCTTATACTGGTCGTTATACAGGTATTTATCGTTGGTGCCTCGTTTAAAAGATAACAGCACGTTGTCTTCCTGTATAAACTGCAGTTCCTGGCCCGGTATTTTAGTGTCTCGTTGGAAACTGGCCTTGATAAAATGCTGAGGAAATTTATAAACGCTTTTGGCATTGAACGAATAGGTACCGCCAACAGAGTACTTCCATCTTTCATCTTTAAAACCATATGCAGCGTAGCCTTCAAAAAACCAACGCTTGCTAAAGTCAACTGTAGTACGGCCACCAACCCTCAGCCTGAAGCCTTCTATAGGGTTAAAGCTGTAAAAGGTACTTGCCGGGCCAACCTCAAACTTGCCAAAGCCCTTGTAACCAGCCAAAAACAGAGTAACCAAATCGGCCGTACGCCTGAAGGATGGCATGTGGGTAAGGCTATCGATATTATGGTACGTGCGCGATTCTGCCTTGGTTAATGTATCTAAACGGTTTTGCTGCCAAAACTCTTCGCTGCGGTGTTTTACGGCATCATCCTCCAGGTTTATATCCGGCTGATATAAAACATCGGGCTGCATTTTATTAACAATATAGTTGCCGTAGGTAACTGTACGCACCCCAAATAAGCCGCTTTTACGCTTTGCTGTTATACCAAAATCTGCATAGGTATTGCTGCGGCTAAGGTGGTAACGGCCATCAGGGTTCAACTCAAAATCAAGGTCTACGTGCATCATGCGCACAAAGTTTACGTTGATGTTTTTGTTGATGGTAAGGCCCGCCTTTTGTACGGCGTAATTGCCATCGAGCGTGATATAGATATCACCTTCGAACAATATATCGTTGGTGTTGCGCGGCGTAAAACTCAGCTGTATAAGCTTTTGGTTGTTGGCCAGCGTAATGGTATCGGTAATAAAAAACTTGTAGTAACTGGGGGCAGCGTCTGCAATCGGGCTTAAGAACTGCCTTCCTAACAGGTATGAGCTGTTGGCATAAATATCTACCTTAGGGTACAGGTGCTGAAAATACTGGCCAAGGCCCTCGTTATCCACTGCAGGGCCCAGGTTTACGCTCTTTTCGCCCAATACAACTACTTTGTTAGCTTCGGGGGTTTTGCGGTAATAAGTTTGCTGTAGCTTTTCTACCAAATAAATAGGCAGTAACGATTTGCCGGGGTAGCTGGTGCTATCCTTATTCTCGAACATGAACTTATACTTGCGGAAGAATTTCTTCTCGGGCAGTTTTTCGCTCACGTTACTGAATGAGAACAGCATTTTATCGTATTCTTTATATTCTACGTAGTTATAGGCTTCAGGGCGGTTCTTCTCTTTGTTAGCAATTACCTGGCGGATAAGCTCTACTGCAGGGTTATCCTTATTAGTATACTTAGTACGCTTCTTGGCCTGTATAGTAACCTCGTTTATTTGCTGTGCCGATGGAAACAACCTTACGTTTATTACCTGTTCTTTACCGGGGGTAACAGCTACGGTTGCCTCTTTATAACCCAGGTAAGTTACTTTTAATTGGGTGTATGGTTGTGCCGAGCGCAGGCTGAACGAGCCATCATCTTTGGTGTTAGCCCCAATGGTACTGCCGGTGAAGCTTACCGCAACAAACGACAGTGGCTTTTTTGTTGCCGCATCGGTAACAACGCCGGTTACTATTGTATTTTGCGCAGCCAGTGTAGTGCTTACAAATAAAAATGCAATAAATAGTAAACGCTTAAAAGTGTCTTTACAAATCATTTATAAACTATACTGTTGCTCAAATTACAACGGCCAAAGGTAAAAAAAAATCCCTACAGACTATTGTGGTCAAAAAGTCAAATATCAATAATTAAACGGCTTATTCCCCCAAAGCAGCCGTGCCTGCAAGCGTGCTTTATGGCCCCGCTATTGCACCGTGGCTGCAAATTTAGCCCCTTGTATCAAGCGGATAAATTAGATAGTTTAACCCTGCAATTGTTACTACTTACGCAAAAAACTGTGCCAATAGTTGCTACATTAACAAATAACCGGGGGAGGTGGGTGTTTTGTTTATTAATTACAGTAGTGTAAAAGTATAATAAAAAAACAGGCCACGCAAATTTGCGTGGCCTGTTTTTAAAGGCTGATATTTAACGGTTATGCACCGGCAAACATATCATCATAGTAATCTAAGCCCAGGTGGGTGATCAGGTCTTCGCCCATTAAGTAACGCAGGGTGTTCTCCAACTTAATTAATTGTTTGAAGATATCGTTCTCTGCATGAAGGCCCGGCGCAGTTTGCGGCGATTTCAGGTAGAACGATAACCACTCTTGTATACCGCTCATGCCGGCACGTTTAGCCATATCGCAGAAGATAGCAAGGTCTAAAGCAATAGGGGCAGCCAGGATAGAGTCGCGGCAAAGGAAATTGATCTTGATCTGCATTTTGTAGCCTAACCAGCCAAAAATGTCGATGTTATCCCAGCTTTCTTTGTTATCGCCGTGAGGAGGGTAGTAGTTGATACGGATCTTGTGGAAGATCTCGCCGTATAACTCAGGGTTTTCTTCAGGGCGCAGGATGTCTTCCAATACACCAAGTTTAGAAACCTCTTTAGTTTTAAAGTTATCCGGATCATCCAATACCAAACCATCGCGGTTACCCAAAATGTTGGTAGAGAACCAGCCGTGTACACCCAGGCTACGTGCAGCAAGGCCCGGAGCCAAAACGGTTTTCATTAAAGTTTGGCCTGTTTTAAAGTCTTTACCGGCAATAGGAGTGTTGGTTAATTTAGCCAACTCTATCATTGCAGGGATATCAACAGTTAAGTTAGGAGCGCCGTTAGCGAAAGGCACGCCAAGTTTCAACGCTGCATAAGCGTAGATCATACTTGGGGCAATGCGTTTGTCGTCGTCAACCAAAGCCTGCTCAAAAGCAGCAAGGGTTTCGTGTATCTCCGAACCTTCGAAGTAAACCTCGGTAGAACCGCACCATACTAATACAACGCGATCTAAACCGTTATCGGCCTGGAAGTTTTTGATATCTTCCATAACCTGCTGTGCAAGCTCGTAACGGGTACCGGTTTTTACGTGTGTACCATCAAGGTTTTTAGCGTAGTTTTTGTCGAAAGCGGCTTTCATCGGTTTTATCGCTTCCAGGCCCTCGCGTACTTCGTTCAGTAAAGATGCCTCTAACACTTTAGCGTTCATGGCAGCTTCGTAAACGTTATCTTCATATACGTCCCAACCACCAAAAACAATGTCTTCCAATTTGGCCAAAGGCACAAAATCTTTAATTTTTGGATGGCGGTTTTCAGTTCTTTTTCCTAAACGGATGCTTCCCATTTGTGTAAGTGAGCCCACAGGCTGAGAAATACCTTTTTTTACGGCCTCAACGCCGGCGATAAGGGTTGTAGCTACCGCACCCAAGCCCGGAATTAAGATACCAAGCTTCCCGGTGGCGGGTTTGATGTCGATTTTCATTTGTACTGTTTGTTTAAGATCAATAATAAAGCGCTGCGGTTTTATTGTGTTAAGCGTAGGCCGCAATGCTCTACTGTGTTTGTTTAATTGTTATAAAATAAGGCTTAAAGCCAGTTATTTTCTTTATACCAGGCAAGGGTGAGGCTTAGGCCCGCCGGCAGGTTGTGGCGCGGGTAAAAACCAATTTCGGCTTGTGCTTTGGCAATATCGCAGTGCCAGTTTTTCGCGGTAAGCTCGGCTATTTTGTCGGTATTAACCGTTGTTGCCTTGCCGCGCAAAGAACTCAATTTTCCGTTCAAAGCTGCAATTATTTTTACAAAGTTTACAGGAAAATGAATTTTATATACACGTAATTTTAATAATTCCTTAACAAGGTCGCCTAATTCGTAACGGTTGTAAAAATTTCCGTCGGATAAATTGTAGCTGCTTTGTGGCGGGGCATGCAGCGCATTAATGGTTGCCACTGCCAGATCCGGTGCAAAAAGCACGCTTCGTTTCTGCTCTGCTTCACCTGCGTAGGGCTCCAGCCCTTTGGCCATTTGTTTAATAAATAAAAAAAAGCCTTTATCGCGCGGACCGTAAACAGCCGCCGGCCTTAAAATGGTATAGTTAAGCTTTGTAAGCGTAGCTATCTTTTTTTCGGCTGCCAATTTGCTTTTGCCAAAGGTATTAACCGGGGCGGGGGCGGTGCCTTCGGTTAGCAGCCCGTTAAGGCTTTTTAAAGGCCCTATAGCGGCCAGGCTGCTCATTTGTATAAACTTTTTTACGCCGCATTCTTCGGCCGCTTTGGCCAAATTGTAGGCGAAGTAAGTGTTTACGGTTACGTACTCCTTTTGCGAGCGGCCGTTATTTACGCCCGCCAAGTGTATAATATAGTCGTACTGTTTTTCTTTTATTTCTTTGATGAGCCCTTCTACATCGTTATACCGCAGGTGCGTGTACTGGATGTTGAATTGCCTCAGGTGGTCGGTATTGCTGGCCTTGCGCACAGCGGCGTATACCTCCAAATTGTGTTTAAGCGCTTCCGCTATAATATGATACCCTACAAACCCACTCGCACCGGTTATTAAAACCCGTTCCCTCATATTTTCTTTTCGTATATCCTGTATGTTTTATACTGTTCGCCGCCAATAGCTTCAATAGCACGGTTCACCATGTCGTTTTTCTCTAAAGTCCAGCTGGCTTCGGCGTATTTCAGGTTTTTGCGGCGGTACTCTTTTATTATAGAGCCATATAAGCAAGCCTCAATACCCAGTTTACGGTAGCCCTCTATTACGCCCAGCAACATAATGCGTATGCCCTGTATTTTACTTTTGTTTAGTAATAGTTTAAAGATACCTGTAGGCAATAAGCGGCCTTTTTTAATGGTTTTCAGTATCTGGTTAATATCTGGTATAGCTACGCCAAAACCTACTATTTTACCATCCTGCTCGGCCACTAAGGCAAAGTCGGGGTCGAGGATCATTTTCAGGTCCTTGGCGGTGTAGTCAAATTCCTCGTTGGTCATGGGGAAGAAGCCCAGGTTTTTATCCCATGCCTTATTATATACATCGCGCAGGGCATCGGCCTCTTCTTTAAACTTCTTAAGGTTTATTTTGCGGATAGTGATGCCGCTGTTGCGTGTAAGGCGTTCTTTCAGCCTATCCAGCATCTGTAACGATTTATCGTTGTAGTTCTGCGCATCCCAGTGCCAGGCCAGCAGGTCGGTTTGTTTTTTAAAGCCGAAGTTCTCCAGCAGGGTAATATAATACTCCGGGTTGTAGGTCATCATCACCATGGGCGAACTATCGAAGCCTTTTACCAGCAGGCCGCAGGTTTCGTTGGTTGACGGGTTTACCGGGCCAACAATAGTTTCCAGTCCTCGTTCTTTAAGCCAATTAACCGCTGTTTCTAAAAGCAGGTTGGCAGTTTCCTGGTTGTTTTCGCAATCGAAAAAGCCAAAGAAGCCATCGTTACTGTTGTTGAATTTGTTGTGGTTGTTGTTTTGGATTGCCGCAATACGCCCCACTATCTTATCGCCATCGTACGCCAAAAAGGTTTGCAGCGACGAATGTTTGTGAAAAGGGTGGGTAGTTAAAATATCACGCTGAGCGATAAAAAGCTCCGGTACGTAATACGGATCGTTCTTATGCAACTCGTGCGGGAAATCAATAAACGAGGCCAGTTCTTTTTTAGAGCTTACCGAAACAATTCTTTTCATGGTGTTTTAAGGGGGGCTTAAAAACAAATGCCGATTCAAATGCTGGGGGCAAATTGAACCGGCGTTGTGGTATTATTTATAATTTTGGTGTGTTATGTCGTGTTGTCACAACCGTGGTATTATGCCAGTTTTTTTAATGGCACGCCCACTTCTTTAAATGCAGCTATTAGTTTTTCAACTGCTTCGTCTATCTGCTCGAAAGTGTGTGTAGCCATCAGCGAGAAGCGAAGTAAAGATGCATCTGAAGGTACCGCAGGCGATACAACCGGGTTAACAAATATACCGGCGTTTTGCAGGTAATTGGTAACCATAAAGGTTTTATCGTTATCGCGGATGTAGATAGGCAGGATAGGGCTTTCAGTAGCGCCAATATCAAAGCCTTCGTCGGTTAGCAATTTAACCGCATAGTTGGTATTATCCCAAAGCTTTTGTATACGCTCCGGTTCCGACTCGATGATGTCCAATGCAGCAATAACGCTGGCAACCGAACCGGGAGTCATGCTCGCGCTGAACATTAATGAACGTGCGCGGTGTTTTATATAATCGATAGTTTCGTGATCGCTGGCAATGAAACCGCCTAACGAAGCAAGCGATTTGCTAAAGGTGCTCATGATAAGATCCACCTCGTTAGTTAAGCCAAAGTGAGATGCAGTACCTGCACCGTTTACGCCGATAACGCCAAGGCTATGGGCATCATCAACCATTATATTTACGCCGTATTTGTCGGCAAGCTGTACAATTTCGGGTAGTTTAACAATATCGCCTTCCATGCTGAAGATACCATCAACCACAATAACTTTAACGGCTTCTTCGGGCAGTATGCTCAGCTTACGCTCGAGGTCTGCCATATCGTTGTGCGCATATTTAATTACTTTAGAGAACGACAGGCGGCTACCATCAATGATAGAGGCGTGGTCGTATTCATCTAATATTAAATAATCGTTACGGCCGGTAATACACGATAATACACCCAGGTTTACCTGGAAACCGGTGCTGAATAATACAGCGGCCTCTTTACCTACGTAGTTAGCAAGGCGGCGTTCCAGCTCAATGTGGATATCAAGCGTACCGTTCAAAAAACGCGAACCGGCACAACCCGAACCGTATTTATCAATAGCTATCTTAGTAGCTTCCTTAATTTTAGGATGGTTAGTAAGCCCCAGGTAAGAGTTAGAACCAAACATTAAAACACGCTTGTTATTTATAATCACTTCAGTATCCTGACCGCTTTCGATAGGCCTGAAAAAAGGATACAGTCCCTGTGCCCGGATCATATTTGCATCCTGGAACTGGGCGATCTTATCGTGTAACTTTTTAACCATTTATTAACACTTCTTTAATTTTCTGTAAAAATACCATGAATAATCTTACCTCGTGCTTCGAAAGTGTAAATTTTTTCACATTCTCTTAATAAAGCACAATTTACAATCATAAGGCAAATTAATTAAATTTTTATTGAAACAAAGCCAAAATTTTGTAAAATGTAAAAGAAAACCTGAAAAACTGCCACAACGATAAGTATTATCTTATTTAAGTAAATTTTTTGTTGTGAATTTTAAAATTCTTTATAAATATGTCATCTTCGTGAACCCCTACTAAATTTATCGCAACGTAAAACGAACCTTTCTACATCGGGTTTGTTCCAGTATCGCACAACAATTTTATGAAAAAACTCCGCGGTTTATACATTATTACTGTAATACTTTTTTTTCCTGTCCTGCTACTCGCGCAAACTCCGGCCGATACTACGGTGGCAACGCTAACTTTAAAACAGAGCATTGATTACGCTATCAAAAATCAGCCCAAACTGAAACAAGCCTATATTGATGAAAGCATTAATGAAGATGATATCCGCATCAGCCTTTCGTCGTGGTTGCCGCAGGTAAACAGTTCTAATAGTATACAACACTATTTTCAGCGCGCTAACTTATTTGGAGGTGCAACTACCGGTACTGGTACGGGAACTGGTACAGGTACCGGCACAGGCACAGGTTCGTCAACACAAAGCCTGGCCGTGGCTAAAAACACATCTACATTAGGCGTATCGGCCAGCCAGGTATTGGTAAATAATGATGTATTGCTGGCTTCAAAGGCGTCAAAATATTCGCGCCTTTATTATAAGCAGAATACCGAGAGCAGCAAGATCGATCTTACAAGCGACGTAAGCAAGGCTTTTTACGATGTATTATTATCCCAACGCCAGCTGGATATTTTAGGCCAGGATATTGCCCGTTTGCGCCGTAGTTTAAAGGATGCCAAATCGCGCTATGATGCGGGCGTGGTTGATAAAACCGACTACAAGCAGGCAACCATCGCCCTTAATAATGGCTTAGCTTCTCAAAAAGCTACGCTTGAGGCTATCAAAAGCAAAACATCATACCTTAAACAGGTAATTGGCTTTAACCCCGAGAGGCGCATTATACTTGCTTACGACTCGGCTGCCCTGCAAACGCAGGCCATGGCCGATACTAACGAGATGGTTAACTACAGCAACCGTATCGAGTACCGCCTGTTAGAAACCTCCCGCAATCTGCAGAGCCTGAATGTATCTTATTATAAATGGGGCTTTTTGCCGTCGCTATCGGCAGTAGGCTCTTACAGCCTTGGCTATTTCGCCAATAACTATAGCGATCTTTATAGTAAATCTTTCCCAACGTCATACGTAGGGCTAAACTTAACCATTCCTATTTTTACGGGTGGCAAGCGGTTGGCCAACCTGAGCAAATCGCGCCTGCAGGTAAAACGTACCGACCTGGACCTGGAGAACACCCGCAACAGCATCAGTACCGAATACACCCAGGCATTGGCCGCCTACAAAAGTAACTATGCCAACTGGCAGGCCCTTACCGAGAACGTGCAGCTTGCGCGCGATGTATATAAGGTGGTTGACCTGCAATACCGCGAAGGTATTAAGGTATACCTTGATGTAATTGTAGCACAGTCGGACCTGCGCACGGCCGAACTGAATTATTATAACGCGCTTTTCCAACTTTTATCAAGCAAAATAGACCTGCAACGTGCTTTGGGCACTTTAACGGCCGAACAATAACAGCATATGAAGAACAGATATATATCTTTTTTGGCAGCGGTAGGTGTTTTAAGCCTTGCTGCTTGCGGTGGTAGCAACAAAGGAGGTGCCCCGGCCATGCCGCCCACTCCCGTTAATATTGTGGAGGCTAAAAAAGCCGAAGCTCTTTATTACGATAAATACCAGGGTATAGTAACCGCACTTAACGCAGTGGAATTGCGCAGCCAGGTGGCGGGCTATGTAACCGGTATATTTTTTAAGGAAGGTGATGTAGTTACAAAAGGCGCACCGCTTTACGAGATAGACCGCCGTAAATACCAGGCCGCTTACGATCAGGCAAACGCTAATGTGCTTAGCGCCAAAGCAAACCTGGTAAAAGCCCAAAAAGATATCGACCGTTATAATATGCTGCTGAAGAACGATGCTGTGGCCCGCCAAACTGTAGACCAGGCCGCTGCTACCTTTGAAACCGCTAACGCACAGTTGGCTGTTGCCAAAGCAGGTTTAGCTTCGGCCGCTACCGACCTTTCCTTCGCTACTATACGTGCGCCGTTTACCGGCCGCATTGGTATATCGCAGGTTAAATTGGGTGCGCAAGTGTCGCCGGGTACTACCTTATTAAATACGATATCAACGGGTAACCCGATAGGCGTAGATGTAGTAATAAACGAGCAGGACATTGAGCGTTTTTACAAACTGCAGCAGCACAGTGCCGATACCACCTTCAGGCTTACCCTGTCTGACGGTACCACTTATGATAAAACCGGAAAGGTATTCGCTATTGACCGCGGGGTGAACAACCAAACAGGTAGTATTAAAGTAAGGATACAGTTCCCCAACGAGAAAGATGTACTGAAAGATGGCATGAGCGCCGTATTACAGGTACTTAACGATAACTCGGGCGAGCGCGTGCAAATACCTTATAAAGCCGTTACAGAGCAAATGGGCGAGTTCTTCGTATTTGTGGCCCGCGATACTACCGTGAAAGATACCGCTGAAGACAAGAGCGTGAAAGACCGCCGCGACACCCTTGGCCACCAGGTGAAAGTGAAACTGGGCCCACGTGTACAAAGCAATATCGTAGTAATGGAAGGCCTGAAAGAAGGCGATAAAGTGATAAGCGAAGGTTTCCAACGCTTGCGCGATGGTGGCAAGGTAACACAGGGTGCAGCAGCCCCTGCGGCCGGTGCAGCACCTAAAAAATAGAAATACTTAAAGCAAATAAGGGAGTTACATCCCGCTAAAGCTAAAGAAATACAGCATGATCGCAGATGTTTTTATAAAACGACCCGTAACCGCCATTGTAATATCATTGGTGATATTAGTTGTGGGCGTGCTATCGATAATGAGCCTGCCGATAGGGCAGTACCCCGAAATTACCCCGCCTACGGTACAGGTAACCGGTACCTATACCGGTGCCGATGCGCTTACCGTTGAGCAAACTGTAGCTACGCCGGTTGAGGTGCAGGTGAACGGTACCCCGGGCATGACCTACCTGCAAAGTAACAGCACTGGTAACGGCGCCATGAGCATGACCGTTAACTTTGAAGTAGGTACCGATATTAATATTGCTGCGCTTGATGTGCAGAACCGCGTGGGTATTGCCCAACCAACCCTGCCGCAAGAGGTGCAACGCCTTGGTTTGGTGGTGCGTAAACGTAACCCAAGCATCCTGATGCTGGTGGCCATGTATTCGCCAAAAGGTACGCACGATGTTACTTTTACCGATAACTATACCAACGTATTTATAAAGGATGCGCTTTTGCGTACCAAAGGCGTGGGCGACGTATTTACCCGTGCCGATGACTTTAGTATGCGTGTTTGGCTGAAGCCCGATAAGCTGGCCGCCCTGAACATGACTGCCGCCGACGTTACTGCAGCTTTGCAGGAACAAAACGCGCAGGTTGCCGCAGGTACAGTGGGTGCCACCCCGCAAATGAAGGGCCAAACCTTTGAGTACAGCGTGCTGGTAAAAGGCCGTTTAACTGCCATAAGCGAGTTTGAAAACATCGTAGTTAAAACGCAGCCGGTTACAGGCTCGGTGGTGCACCTTAAAGATGTTGCGCGCGTTGAACTGGGTAAGTTTAATTACGCCGGTAACTCCTTTGTTGATGGTAAGCGTGCATCGTACCTGCTGATATACCAGGCACCCGGCAGTAACGCTATTGAGACTGCCGATAACGTGGTGAAAACCATGACGGAGCTGAAGAAAACCTTCCCGCAGGATATCGACTTTGTGGTGCCGTTCGAATCGGTTACCGTAGTAAAGGTATCGCTGGATGAGGTGATAGAAACTTTGGTTATCGCGCTTGCGCTGGTAATCATCGTAGTGTTCTTGTTCCTGCAAAACTGGCGTACCACCCTTATCCCGGTACTGGCTATCCCGGTATCTATTGTGGGTACGTTCATCTTCTTTATTCCGCTGGGCTTTACCATTAATACCTTAACGTTATTCGGTTTTGTACTGGCGATCGGTATTGTGGTGGATGATGCCATTGTGGTGGTTGAGGCCGTGCAGCATTATATGGACGAAAAAGGCATGAGCCCTAAGGATGCCACGCACCAGGCCATGAAGGATATATCGGCACCGGTAATTGCCATTGCCTTGATATTGGCAGCGGTATTCGTTCCGGTAGGTTTTGTGCCGGGTATAGTAGGCCGCCTTTACCAGCAGTTCGCTATTACCATTGCTATATCGGTACTGATATCGGCATTTGTGGCGCTATCGCTTACGCCGGCATTGTGTACTATATTATTACGCCCGCATAAAATAGATGAGAAGTCGACAGGGCTGAACAAGTTCTTCTTCAAATTCAACCAATGGTTCGATAGGGTGACCGGCCGCTACCGCAACACGGTTGATAAGGGTATTAAAAATTCCAAATTCGTTATCATTATATTGGTATGCGTTATTATAGGTACGGTGTTCCTGTTCAGGGGTAAGCCTGCAGGCTTTATTCCGCTGGAGGATGAAGGGCGTATATATGTTACTTACGATTTGCCCGAAGGCTCATCAACCGAGCGTACAGTTGCCGTATTGCACGAGATGATGGATGAGCTGAAAACTGTACCTGCTATAAACCACTATGCGGCATTGGGCGGTTTGAACGCGGTTAACTTCGCTACCAAATCTAACAGTGCTACCATATTTGTGCAGTTGAAGCCATGGGAGCACCGTAAAGATAAACAAGACCAGTTGCAGGGTGTTATTGCTACCATCACTAAAAAACTGTCGAGGTTTAAAGAAGCCAACGTGGTGGTTATATCGCCACCGGCCATACCGGGTTTGGGTAATACGGGCGGTTTCTCGTTCATACTACAGGAGCGCGAAGCGGGCGGCGATATCAAAAACTTCGAGAAAGTGTTGAACAACTTCCTGGGTGCTGTTAACAAACGCCCCGAAATTGCACGTGCATTCTCGTTCTTTGGTGCGCACACGCCGGCTTACCAGTTAACTATTGATAGGGAGAAGGCCAAAAAGCTGGGTGTAGCTATATCTGATGTAAACAATGCCCTGCAAACGTACATGGGTAGTGCCTACATTAACGACTTCACCATCTATGGGCGAAACTTTAGGGTGGTAAGCCAGGCCGATACCAATTACCGCACTAACATCCAGAATATCGGGCAGTACTTTGTGCGCAATTCATCGGGCGGTATGGTGCCGTTGAGCACGCTTACATCTTATAAGATGATAGAGAATGCACCGCTGATATCGCACTACAACCTTTTCCGCTCGGCGGAGATAAATGGTGCTACCAAGCCGGGCTTTAGTAGCGGGGATGCAATTAAGGCTCTGCAAGAAGTTGCTGCACAAACATTGCCGCAAGGTTACGGCTATGAGTTTTCGGGCCTAAGCCGCGAGGAGTTGCTATCGGGCTCAAAAACCATTTACATCTTCGCGCTTTCGATAGGGTTCGTATTCCTATTCCTGGCTGCCTTGTATGAGAGCTGGTCGGTGCCGTTCTCCGTACTGCTGGCGGTGCCGCTGGGTGCATTCGGGGCAATATTGTTCCTGTCGTTTAAAGATACGCTCACCAATAACGTATACGCGCAGATTGGTTTAATAACGCTGATAGGTTTGGCGGCCAAGAACGCCATCCTGATAGTAGAGTTTGCCAAAGAGCGTGTTGATAGGGGCGTAGAACTTGAAAAAGCAACGCTCGAGGCTGTAAGGCTGCGTTTACGCCCGATCATCATGACCTCGCTGGCATTTATATTAGGCGTACTACCGCTGCTGTTTGCATCGGGTGCAGGTGCCGAGTCGCGTAAAACTATTGGCTACACCGTATTCGGCGGTATGCTTACCGCAACTACATTGGCTATATTTATAGTGCCGGTGCTGTTTTACATCATCACCAAGTTTGCCTACGGTAAAGAGAAACTGGCCGAGTTAGAGAAAAACTATGTGCCGGACCCTAATGAGGACTCGGACCACTAACGGTTTTTAGCATAAACATAAGCCCTTCGGTTAATAGCCGAAGGGCTTTTTTGTTAAATGTTGCTACTGAAACGCGCCCATGGCATGAAAATCAAATGAAAATAAGCATGGCCAGGCAGCCCGGGTATATACCACAGCATACAGTTTTGTATGGTATCAACCACAAAAATTAATAAATATCATACGCTGTATGTGCGTGCTATTTTAGGGTGTGCCAAAGTATATTTTGTGTATAAAATAAGCTGATAATCAATATTGAGGGCGAAAAAATAATTTCTTAATAAGCCTTTTTTATGTCCAAAATCCCATCCGCTAAGGTTACGCCAATGTTAAAAATTGGCACAATGGCAAAGTATTTGTAATTGGGGAGGTATCACAATTTGAAAATTGTTTACTAAGAAAAACACAACGATGAAAAAAATGACAACTTTAGTAGCCGCAGCCTTTACAGCAGCAGCTATATTTTTAGGAACTAACGCAAACGCACAATCAACCCCCAAAAACGCTCTTCGTTTCGGTTTCGGTGTAGAAGGTATTGCACCTGTTGGCGGAGCTTTAAAAGATGTATCGAGCATTGGTATTGGTATAACCCCGCGTTTACAATATGGCGTTGATGATGCCGTTGCTTTAACCCTGACTTCAGGTTTCTATAACTTCTTTGGTAAAGAGGTAGGCAACACAGGTGCTAACTACCCAGCCTACCAAATGATACCGGTTAAAGCAGGTATTAAAGCCTTCATATCTCAAAACGTTTATTTGAGTGGTGAAGTTGGTGCCGGTTTCGAAACCAAAGAATTTTATGGTAAAAACACCAAATTATTGGCATCGCCGGGTATAGGTTGGGCTAACCAAAGCTGGGATATAGGCGCCCGTTATGAAAACTTCTCGGGCCAAAGCAATAGCTTCGGTACTGTAGGTTTACGTATCGCTTACGGCTTCGGTTTGTAATTGAACCAAATAACAAAAGAAAAACCCCGCTTGCATTCGCAAAGCGGGGTTTTTCTTTTAACCACCATGTAATTTCGACGAACAGCGGGGAGGCTGGTGTGGAAGGGGGAGGAGAAATCTTATGCGACTACATTATCCGCTGAGCATAGCGGTAATACTTGTCGGTAATGCTTTTCCGTTCAGGATTTCTCGTCGCTTCGCTCGCTCGAAATGACATTTTTTATTATTTACGCCAACTTCGCCAGCGCTTCTTTTATCCTTCTAACAGCCTCTATTAGTTTATCCTCAGCAGCAGCGTAAGATATACGGATAGATTTTTTATCGCCGAACGAATCGCCGCCTACGGTGGCTACGTGAGCTTCTTCCAGCAGGTAAATGCTCAGGGCGTCCGAGTCGGTAATGGTTTTGCCATTGTAGCTTTTGCCGAAAAACGAAGTAACATCAGGGAAGAAGTAGAACGCGCCTTCGGGCAGGTTAACTTCAACGCCCGGTATCTCTTTTAGCAAAGCATAAACAATATCACGGCGTTTTTGAAACTGCTCGCGCATGGCGTGCACGCTCTCCAAACCACCGGTGTAAGCAGCAACCCCCGCTTTTTGGGTGATAGAGCAGGTACCCGAGGTGATCTGACCTTGCAGTTTATCGCAGGCAGCAGCAATTTCGCTGTTAGAGGCAGTGTAACCAATCCTCCAGCCGGTCATGGCGAAAGCCTTGCTCCAGCCGTTTACGATCACTACACGGTCTTTAATGTAGTCGAATTGGGCTATAGACTCGTGGCCGCCTATAAAGTTGATGTGCTCGTATATCTCATCGCTCAGGATGTATATTTCGGGGTGTTTTTCAAATACTTTAGCCAGGCTTTCCAACTCAGCTTTGCTGTAAACGCTGCCGGTAGGGTTACAAGGCGACGAGAACATGAATAATTTGGTTTTTGGCGTAATGGCCGCTTCCAATTGCTCGGCAGTTATTTTAAAGCTGGTTTCAACGGTAGTATCAATAAATACGCTAACGCCTTCGGCCAGTTTCACAATTTCCGAGTAAGATACCCAGTAAGGAGTAGGGATAATAACCTCTTCGCCCGGGTTTACTAACGAAAGCACAGCATTAGCAAGCGCTTGTTTGGCACCGGTTGAAACTACAATTTGGGTATCGGTATAATCGAGGTTGTTTTCGTTCTTCAGCTTGCCAACTACGGCCTTGCGCAGGTCGGGATAACCGGCTACAGGGGTGTAGTAGGTAAAGTTCTTATCCATAGCTGTTTTAGCAGCTTCCTTAATATGCTCGGGCGTATGAAAATCAGGTTCGCCGAAGCTAAGGCTGATCACATCCACACCTTTAGCCGCCAGTTCGCGGCCCATTTTTGCCATTTTAATGGTCTGGGATTCCGACAGGTTGTTTATCCTGTTACTTAATGCGCTCATATTATTTGTGTTATTGCGCGGCAAATATAGAAAAATGATTGGGGGATGGGGCGGGGTAGGTGGAATAGATTTGATAACTTTTAGAAAGTTGGCGGATTGTGAAATTGTATTATTTTTATCTGAATGAAATTCTATTTTGTGATAAACAATCGGAGTGAAAAAAATAACGCATTTTTTAGAGCATCAAAGTTGTCCGGTTGTTGACGGGATTATTTTTTCTGATTCTACCATACAGCTATTTGAAGTAAGTAATACTTGGGCACCTCTATATAAATTTGAGGTGCAAAAGGCAGCTACAACTTCAATTAGCGAACTTGAAGCAAAAGGCGAGCTTTTTTGGGCGGGTTGTGGTATTTTGGGTAACTATACAAATCGTGAAAGGGCACTAAAAGTAGTTTGTGGCGAAGTTAGTTATGGCAGCGATGGCTTTATCGCCGTAATAAATTTGGCCACTTGGCATACCGTGTGGATCGCTTATTTTACCTCTTCAAATCCGTTTAGTAAAGTCAGCTTAGAGCAAAATCAAGTGATTGCACATAGCACGTTAGGTTGTGTTTGGAGATTAGATATTGACGATCCTGTCAAGGTGGAGGTAACTTGCGAATAGAATGGTGCTTAGTTAAAGGAGTTTTTTAAAGAAAGATAATAATGGCGTTCCCTGCGGGCCGGGCTATCCGCTGCAAATCCTCGCCCTTGCATTTCCGCACGGGGCAACCGCGCGGCTGTGGGTTTTCCGCTTCTATCCCTAACGCGGTTTTGGGTTACATAAAAATGAGTATATTGCTATAAATTATAACCTTCATGCGCCGCCTTGCAAACGCCTTTGTTATCATTATTGCTTCCGTTGGTTTATTGACATGTTCACAACATCCAAAAGAAAAAGCCCAAAACCCACTTGCAAAACCATCCCAATCCCAACTCAAAAACATCACCTATACCAATACCGCCAAAGTTATTCACGTATTTGTTGCCCTTTGCGATAATAAATACCAGGGCATAGTACCCGTACCCAAGGCCATTTTTAACGGGCAGGACCCGGAAACCAACTTGTATTGGGGTTGTGATAACGGCGTGCGCACTTATTTTAAAAAGAGTAAGGATTGGCAATTGCTTAGCAAACGCAAAACAAAAGGTTTGATAATGGAGCGGCTGGTTTTTAAGCACCGCAGCAAAAATGCATACCTGATAGCCGATGCCTGGGATGGCCGCGCTATAGAAAAAACTACCGAAGACTTTTTGTTCGGTTGTTCGGGTCAGCTAAAAGATACTGTGCATGCCGATGGTAAGGTGATAGGCATAGGCGGCAATGCACAGCTGTTGGCTTACATAGGGCACGACGGATTGATGAATTTTCGGCTGGCGGATAAGTTCCATAACGCAGATGGTAAAACCCGCGACGCTATTATATTGACCTGCATCAGCAAAAGTTATTTTAAACCTTATATATCTACCGCCAAAGCCAACCCTTTGGTTTGGACTACCGGCTTAATGTGCCCCGAAGCTTACACGCTGCATGATGCCATTACCGGTTACCTGAACAACGAAAGCCAACAGCAGGTGAGGGGGCGGGCGGCTGCAGCTTATGCCAAATATCAAAAATGTAGTGTAAAAGTGGCAACTAATTTATTGGTAGCGGGCTTGTAATTATTGTTCCCGATTCTGCAGTCCCACCGTTTTGAAATGTAGCATCACTAATAATGTTATCAAAACGCCAACTGTGCCGTAAACCGCGTCAATTATATCGGGTGTATTTAAAACCGGTATGAATAACTCAACCACAAAGTTTAATACTATAGCGACCATCCCCAGCCATAAAACAAATTTATAAGGCGCACCCTGTAATAACCATATCAGCGAAACGGCGCTCATTAAAATAGCCGTAATAATAAAGTTGGAGGTATGGGTGAAAACCTGGTGGAAATGTTGCTGGATAATTGATAGCTTTTTTATAGATATCAGCATGATGTTGAACATCAGCCATGCATAATAAATTACAATACCTTTGGTATTCGCGGTGTATTTTAAAGATAGTTTAGCCATAAGGTATCGCCGAGAAAGGTACAAAACTAAATCCACCCTAAATATAGTTGATACCTAATGGTGAAATAACTGTAATATGCCATATCAATCAGTTACTTTTGACCAAACACCTATAACTCATTAGATGAAAAAGATCTGTTACCTATTATTGTTTGTACTTACATTATCCGTATCCGCCAGAGCCCAAACGGGTTGGGTAACCCAAAAACTGGATGATAAACTTTCAGTAAAATTCCCATCGGCACCGGAGAAAATCACTAAGAATGGTGTGGAAGGCTACACTCTGAAAGCTAAAGATAGCGTTGGCTACATCGTTAATTTTTTAGATTTTAAGCAGGTAGCCAATTTAGATTCCGCCGGCTTAGCGCCAATGAAAGATAAGCAGGAATTTGCAGACCAACTGGGCGCTGGTTTGGCTTCGGCAACCAAAAACTACACCTTTGGCAATGTAACCATAGGCGAATGGAAAAGCTATACAACCTATAGTATGACGGGCACCGAAAATACTACCAAGGGCACTATAAGCATACGAATGATATTGATAGGCAGTAAAATGTATTCCCTATCGTGCCGGGTGCCCGCTAACCTGGTAACAAAAAATAGCGATCTCTTTTTTGCGTCGGCAGAGGTGTTGAAATAAACAGGTTTAACTCCCTTCTATCGTTTCAAAGCCCTGTCTCTCTGCCTTTTTTAGATCGAAGCTTCAGATTTGTCAACTTTCAAAAAGTTGACAAATCTAACCAGAACCATATCCTCGCCCAATCGTTACAATTCTGAAAAACGGAAGGCGAAATTTTGTTTAAGTTTGCCCCCTCAAAAAGTAAAGGGTTTTGAAGCAGCAAAAACAGATCATCTTATTGTCGCTTGTTACCGGGGTGGTACTCATGGTAATGAAATTTGCCGCTTACTTTTTAACAAACTCCAACTTTGTACTTACCGATGCTGCCGAAAGCATTGTAAACGTGGTGGCCAGCAGCTTTGCTTTTTACAGCATTTACCTGGCATCGCTCCCGCGCGACGAGAACCACCCCTACGGGCACGGCAAGGTGGAGTTTTTCTCGGTATTTTTAGAAGGCGCACTTATCGGTATTGCCGGCGTTATCATTATCCTGAAATCTGTTTACAGCTTCTTCAATCCCGAAGTTATCCGCGATTTGTTAACCGGTGCAGTTATTATAGGTATAACCGGGGCTATAAACGGAGGGCTGGGCTATTACATGATACGCAAGGGCAAATCGCTCCCTTCCATGACTATCGAGGCCGACGGGCATCACCTGCTTACCGATACCGTTACCAGTAGCGGGCTGGTGATTGGCTTGCTGCTTATACATTTTACCAATATACTCTGGCTGGATAGTGCGCTATCTATTATGGTAGGGCTTTATATCATATATACGGCTTACAAACTCATACGCCGGTCGGTAGCCGGGCTAATGGACGAAACCGATTTTAATATTGTAAGCGATGTGGTGAAGCTGCTGGGCGAAAAACGCCGCTACGAGTGGATAGATATACACAACCTGCGCGCGCAGAAATACGGTAACGAACTGCACATCGATTGCCACCTTACCCTGCCCAATTACTTCGACCTGAATAAGGTGCACGAGGAAGTGAAACTGGTAGAACGCCTGATAAACCGCGAGGCCGGCATCAAAACCGAACTATTTATACATACCGACCCATGCCTGCCCAACTGCTGCCACTACTGCGGCATGCCCAATTGTCCCATCAGATCGGAAGCGAAAACCGAGGAAATTGAATGGACCATGGAGATGGTGATGCGAAATAAGAAACACTATGAACAGTAAGCAATTTTTTAACGTACGCGTTTACGGGCTGCTGATAAACGATAATAACGAAGTACTGATAAGCGACGAGCAGGAGTACGGTATGCAATTTACCAAATACCCCGGCGGCGGATTAGAGTACGGCGAAGGATTGATAGAGGGGCTGAAGCGTGAATTTGTAGAAGAATGCAATGTGGAGGTAGAAGTGCTGAGCCATTTTTACACTACCGATTTTTTTGTGAAATCGGCTTTTAACGATTCGCAGATCATCAGTGTTTACTACATCGTGAAAAACGTAACCCCGCTAAACCTCGTATTTAAAACCGAAGTTTTTGATTTTGATGGCGAGGGCGAACTGCTGCAATCGTTCCGCTGGGTAAAAATAGCAGATTTAACGGCCGATACCTGTACTTTCCCCATCGACCAACACGTTACTAAACTTTTAATGCAAAGCCTATGAGCTTAGTAGAACGCGACCTTGCCGTTATATGGCACCCCTATACCCAAATGCAAACCGCGCAGCCACCCGTGCCCATCGTTCGTGGTGAAGGCGCTTGCCTGTACTCGGAAGATGGCACAAAATATATTGATGCGGTATCGAGCTGGTGGGTAAATATCCATGGGCACGCGCATCCGTATATCGCCCAAAAGGTAAGCGAGCAATTGTACCAACTGGAGCACGCTATTTTTGCGGGCTTCACCCACGAAAGGGCGGTTCAATTGGCCGAACGCCTGCTGGCCATACTACCATCTAACCAAAAAAAAGCCTTTTATACCGATGATGGGTCTACAGCAGTAGAAGCAGCGATAAAAATGTGCCTGCAATACTGGCACAACAAAGGCGAACAACGCACCAAAATACTGGCATTTAATAATGCTTACCACGGCGATACCTTTGGTGCCATGTCGGTAAGCGGGCGGAGCGTATTTACGGCTGCGTTTGATAGCCTGTTGTTCGAGGTGGAGTTTATAGACCTGCCGAATGCGGAGAATATGGAAAGCCTTAAGTCGAAAGTCTCGAGTTTGAAGTCTGAGTTGTCCTGCTTTATCTTCGAGCCTTTAGTTCAGGGATCTGCGGGGATGATTATGTATGATGCGAAGTACCTGAACGAGTTGATGGCGCATTGCCGCGCGGAAGGCATTTTGCTGATAGACGATGAGGTTTTTACAGGCTTTGGCCGCACGGGCAAAAACTTTGCCTGCGAATATGTAGATGTGCAGCCCGATATTATGTGCTTTTCTAAAGGCATTACAGGCGGTACTATGGCGCTCGGGCTTACTACCTGCACACAGCAGATATACGATGCCTTCCTCTCTGCCGATAAAATGAAGACGCTTTTCCACGGGCATTCGTACACGGCCAATCCCGTAGCTTGTGCCGCGGCATTAGCGAGTATGGATCTTTTTGTACACCCCGATACCCAACAAAACATTGATAGGATAGCCGAAAAGCACACCGCCTTTGCCGAAAGCATTAAAGCCCACCCTAAAATAAAAAGCACACGCCAAACGGGTACCATATTGGCAATGGAGTGGGAAACAGGCAGCAGCACATCGTATTTAAGCGGCCTGCGCGATACGCTTTACCATTATTTTTTAAACAAGGGGATAATTATGCGCCCCCTTGGCAACATTATTTACATTTTACCGCCGTATTGTATTACCAATGCGGAGCTCGATTACATTTACCAAAGCATCGGCCAGGCGCTCGATGAAATTTAACTATGGAACTTACTACCATTCTACCTAAAATTATAGCCAAAAACCGCTTACACGCCCGCTGGCTTAACACGCTATCGCTGATGGAAAACACCGGCGCGCGCAAAATATCTGCCGGCGAAGACCCGGTTAACGTAACTTACATTGTAATAAAGCACGCTGCAGAAGAGCATCGCCACGCTTTCTACCTGAAACGCCAGATAGAAAAAACCGGTATAGAGTGCCCAACTTACGCACCCGAATTTTTGCTGGCCCCTGCCGAAAGCAAATACTATCTTAACCAGTTGGATATTGATGTGTGCCGCTACCTTAAATACGGCATGAACCTCACCGGGCGCGAATTACGCTTTGCCGCCTACCTGCTGGTTACCTATGCCATTGAAGTACGCGCCGACGAGCTTTACCCCATCTACCAAAATGCATTGGATGATGTGCAAAGCAAAGTGAATGTAAAGTCTATCATCCTGGAAGAAGAAGGCCATCTGGAAGAAATGATGAACCAGCTAAAACAGTTCTCGCCCGATTGGGAGGTACACGCCCAAAAAGCAGTAGAAATGGAAAGCGCATTGTTTGCCAAATGGGTAGATAATTTGGCTGTGGAAGTGGGGTAGGTTGCGGATGTGCAGGTGTGCGGATCTCAGATATGCAGATAAAGCTGCTTTTCTTTGGTGCAATTTAGAACCAGCTGGCGAGAAGTACTAACAAGTTCAATTCCCGCTCTGAGTACTTGTAAATTGCCGTCGGGCATAACTGCTATTTTTATTCTAAAAGCCACATTTTCTTAATTTTCTGAAAACTAATGTTATATTTATGGGTGTAGTCTGCCCATTAATGAACAACAGCCTCTATGCCCGTAATGGTTTGGCTTTAGCAATGTATAATGCCCAGGATAGTTAAGTTACTTTTTTTGCTGTTGCTTTTTGCCTTGCCGCTTTTGTTGCTACCGCGTTTGTCGGCTATTGCGATGGCTTCAACCGGGGGAGCGAGCTCGGATACCTTATCTGCCATATTGCACGATAAAGCTAGCGACATGGAGAGCCGTGCTGTATCGCTAATTTATGCGCGGTACTTAGGCAGCAACGCTTTTGACGGAAAGCTACCCGCCTTAACTGATACGCTTGCCAAGTATCAGATAGAGCATGGTGAAATGTATGTTTCGTTGGCCGGAGCCTTGGTTAACCGGCGCGAGTCGCATTACAACGAAGCCCGGCAGTTGCTGTTAAAAGGAATTGAGCACGCCACAAAGGCCGATAACCTGTTTTTTCTGTATTATTTCCACCTCAACCTGGCCTATGTTGAAACAGATACGGGTAACAGCCTCGATGCCATACTGCATTATCGGGAAACCCGCCGTTTAGCGGGCATGATGAATAAACCGCAGCTACAGGTAATTACCGATATTGGCCTTTCGGATATTTACATGCACCTACAATTGTATGAACAGGCGCTGAAATACCTCGACGAGGTGGATGCCTACAGCAAAAGTAATAAGGCTGACACCCGGTCGCCGGCATTTGTAGCGGTAAACAAAGCCGAAATATTTTTTAAGCTCGGCAATAAAGATTCGTTGGATATTTACCTGGGCAAATTTAACACCTTATACAAGCGTAATTTTGACGAACAAAACGCTTTGACGCGGCTTAAATACTTTAGCCTGATACTCCATAACCGCCCGCAGCAGGCCGTGCCGATCATAAAAGGCCTGTTGGCAACCCGGGGCGAATATTATAAAAACAACGATAAATTTTACCTGGCGCAATGTTATTATAGGTTAGGCAAGCTCGATTCGGCTACGAATTTGTTAGGCGCAATGGTGGCAAACCCCAAACTGGAAACATCAGAGCTCAGGATAAATTCCTATAAACTGTTATCGCAAATATTGGAAGACGGAGACGATTATGCTGCGGCTAACAAATACAACAGAATGGCGGCCGAAGAATCTGAGGCCTCGCGCAAAAAAATGGGGCAAATAGTTGATGTAGTTTCGCAAATACGGATAGACAGAGTAGAGGAAATAAACGCCGCCCGCGACGAAATTTATTCAAAGCAACGCACCATTTTAATATTTGCAATTATTACCGCTTGCCTGGGGCTGGTGGCCGGCGGGCTTTTTTATTACAGCATAAGGCAAAAGCGCAGGTACGAAAAATTATTATACCAAACCAAAACACAGGAGCTTGCCTTTATACACTCGCACGAGGTGCGCCGGCATTTGGCAAATATATTGGGGCTGTGCGTGTTAGTTGATGAGGTAAACCCAAGCGGCGAGGAGTTAAAAAAGTATTATGCCTACTTTAATGAGTCGGCGCAGGAAATGGATAAAGCACTTAAAAGCATTGAAAAAAAACTTACCGAATAGATGAGCAGCAATGCTGGCCAAAAAACAAAACCCCGGCAATTTTTAAATCGTCGGGGTTTTATACTTTAAAGCAGGCCGGGTTTAGTTACCGCCGCCGCCGCGCATAGCGTTAAATTCTTCCATGGTAATACGGTCGAAATCGGCGGGTATACGAAAGTAACCTTTAGGTACAGCTTGCTCTGTAACGCTTTTCAAGGTAACCTGTGCTGCCTGCCCGTTCTGGAACGAATAGTATTGTACAGGTACGCCGCCGGCTTTTTCGTAAAATTTGCTGTTGGCGCCCAATGGTAGGCTGATGTCGTTAGTTACCCAAATATCATAGGTTTTGTTGTCCTGCGGGTTGGTAGCAACTACTTTTTTGCAGTTGAAGCCGTTGATAACTTTTGTTTCGGTAGTTGGGGCAAAAGTTAGTTTCGGGAATTTTCCTGTCTCTTCTTCAATTTCGGCAGGGGTGGCAACCGCAGCAATTTTTCTTGATGCTACCGGTATATCAACCAAAAAAGCCATAAAAGTAGATTTTGAATCGGTGATTACCTTAATAGAAGCAGGTCCGGTGGCAAATTCCAAAGCAGCCGAATCTACCGTGAAGTAGCTTTTTGCGTCGATAGCCTGGCCCATAACGTTCATAGACACTATGGCAAGGCCTTGCTTATAAGCTTTTTGGGCGCTGGCGGTAAAAGCAGTTGCGGTAAAGGCAAGGCCCATGGCAACGGTAAATAATTTCATCTTCATGATGTTTTTAGTTTAATTAAGTTAAAGTGTGTGGGTTAACTAAGATGCAAAATATTTATAATAAATAAAATTATTACTGTTTAGATGCGATGCTGAATGATTTGTTACGCTTCAATATCCTACAATTTACGGGAATGTTTTTCAATTTATCAATATAGGCATCGCTATTACTGCCGTCGGCAATTAAAACCAGTTTGCTCAATTGCCGGGTATCAATCCTTACGTTATTGCTAACATACAAATAGCTAACACCCATTTGCTGGGGGATAGACTTTAGCGGCCACATTTGGTTTAACAGCAGTATCCGTATATCAATAAACTGAACGAGGTTTTGTTGTTTAATAAACCACGGACGATGCAACGTATCATTAAGCCCGATGATGCTATACCGGGTTATCCGCATACTATCCAACCCGGGTTGCACAGCGTATTGAAAGGCCTTATCGGTATCAGCCAAATTAGTAATTACTACACCTTCGGTGCCGTTTCTGAAAACGATGCCAGTGTTTTTGCGCAGGTTTAAAAACGTTATAGATCGCGCGCCATCCGCCCGGAACTTTTTCAGGCTGATACTCATACAAAACAACAGGGAAGTGCTTAACGATACAAATAGAAACCACCTCCGCTGCATATTATACATAAAGTAGAAAGCAGCGATAATGATTACATATAGCAACAGATGCTCGCACCGGGTAAGCCATATTTTACCAATGCTTGCAAAGGGGACGTGTTCAATAAAAGCGAGCGCTTTGTTCATTAACAAAATGGTATGCTCTAATAAAAAGCCCAGCGCTTTAGAAAGGTAAGGCACCTGTGGTAATATCAGCAGCGCCGTTCCCGCATACATAATAACCGCAACGGGTAAAACAATCAGCAGGTTACTCAATAAAAAGTACACTGGCGCCTGGTGGAAATAATAAGCACTCAACGGGAAGGTGATCACCTGCGCTGCTATAGATACCGAGCAGGCCATCCATATTTTATCGGCCCATGTATTTTTAAAATAGAGCCAGTTGTATACAATCGGCTGAAACACTATCAGTCCTACAACCGCAAAGTATGACAGCTGAAAGCCTACGTCGGTAAGTAAATAAGGATCGTAAAGCAGTAGGATGAATGCCGAGCAGGCTAATATATTGAGGCTGTTGATATACCTCGCAAAGGTCCGCCCGCAAATAACCATGCTAATCATAAGTGCCGCACGGTTAACGGCCGGCGAAAAGCCCGTAAGCAGGGCGTAAACCCATATCAATACAATAATGGTGATTGCTTTAATAATGTTGCTGCGCGATGCCCCTTTGCGCAAACCCAGCGCCCATGCCAGCAAGCCGTAAATAATGGCCACGTGCCCGCCTGATACAGATAGGATGTGGATAGTTCCCGTTTTAGAGTAAGCTTGCAGCACATCGTTGCTCAAATCGGCCTTATAACCCAATATCAGGGTGGATGCTACTGCAATAGCAGTGGTATCGCTCATATTGGCCCGCAATTTGGCAACCAGGTTTTGACGGGTTTTTAAAGCATAGGCAATTATAGGGTTGCCGCATCCGCCTTTTGTAACACGGTATTGTTTGGTGTATAAATAAGCTTGGTGGTAAATGTTTTTATTGGCCAGATATTGCTTGTAATTAAACTCGCCGGGGTTATAGGGCGGCTCAACTTCGGCATACTTAGCGGGTATCAACACTTCCGCGCCGTAGAACAGGTTGGCGGCTAATTCATCTTTAATAGAGAGCAGTAGGGCTCCGTTGCTCGGGCTGCCTTTACCTTTATCGATGCTTTGTACCACATCGGCACTGAAGCGTACTACATCGCCTTTAACCTTCGGTTCCGAATTGATATGCACCAACAGGTATTTGGCAGATTGTTTAGAGAAATGAATATTGCTGTTTAGTTGGTTATGCTGTACGGTAATCAGCCATCCCGCCAGGAAAAGGATAGCGTAAATGAGTAAACTACCTGTCCAACTATTTTTGTATAGCTGGAGCCTTCGGTAAGCTATATTGAATACGACAAATAAAGCGATAAGTATTAGGGCGGAAACGCCCAAAGTAATGGCTTTAGCAGTAGGGTAGCAGAGCCCAATGCTTATCCCTGCCAAAAAAGGCAGCAACAAAATCACTACAGGAATTTCGCCTTTATGCTTAGCTATCATACACGGGTTACCCGGTCCTGCATCGAGGCAGAACGATAAGGTTTACGCATTAAAAATAGCTTATTGGGAGGTAGCTTACAACTGGGAATGTTGGAAATCGTAAGCGTGCGCTATGTCGCGTGGCTAATTCAACTCACCCCGGGTCGCTATCGCTGCCCGACCCTCTCTTTCTGCGAAAAAGAGGGTGGGAGAAATTTTTTTATGAAGGATTTAGAACGTGCAGCTCACCCTCTTTGCGAAGCAGAGAGATTCTGTGTTAACTGTCAAGTATTCTTTTTAATTTTGTTTCATTAAGGCGGCTTTATGCCAGCCTGTTTAGGGCAGTCCGTCATTGATGGCTGCCCTAACCCATTTATAGGGTTTTGATATTTTCAACAGACCGGTGTACGTGTTTTTTATCATAAGGCTTGTTGGTAACCCATAGCGTATAAACGAGTTCCAATAGCCGTCTTTGGACCGCTACTGCTGCTTTCATTTTTATCCCATGTTTCGATACCAGCCTTACATAGATAGCTTTAAAGCGTTCATCTACACGAATGGCTGTTAAAGCAGGCATATGCATTGCTTTACGCAAATGACGGTTCCCCTTTTTTGATATCTTAGGCTTCTTCTTTACAGATGTCCCCGACTCCTTTTCTTCCACATCCAACCCACTGTAGCCTATCAATTGCTTTTTGTTCCGTACCAGGTCGAACCCATTCGTTTCGGCTACTGCTATTACCACGGTAAGCCAGCCTATTCCCGGCGCTGTAGCAACGTTCTTTATCCTTGCTGCCAGTTCCTTATCTTGTTTTATCAATCCTGCTATCTCTACCTTTATCTCTTTTTCCTGAATGTTGCATAGCCCGATTCGCTGTTCAAGCCTGGCAATGCTATTCTCATTCGGGAAAGCTTCGGCTTGCTCTGCATGCAGTTGGTTCTTGCTTACTGTACGCTCTGCTACTATTTGGTCCCGTTCGCGCGTCAACTGCTTTAAGTCGCGGTATACCTTTTTTGGCTGTTGCCATAGTTCGTACTTCCTCTCCAGCCCGAACTGGCAGATAGCCTGCGATGCCGTTTTATCAGTAACGGTCTTCAGGTCAAGGCTCTTCATATAGTTGCTCACCTTGTTCGGCAGCAATATGCTTACCTCATGCCCTTGCCCTGATAGATGGTAAGCCAGTTTCTCGTGGTAAACGCCTGTCGCTTCCATAACATAACGTACCGGGACTTCTTTGTTTGCCCTTTGCTTTACCCATGACTCCAGCGCTTTAAAGCCGGAGGGCTTATTTGCGAACTGCCTGAATGCATAAACTTCTTTCTCCGCAGTTTCATCCATCCTGCCAAGGGAAACTACTAGTTCGTTTTGTGCTACGTCTATCCCTACAACCTGTTTTAAAATGTTTGCCATCGTTTCCTTTTAATAAATTATTAAAAGTGAAAACCCAACTTCGCCTTTTCTCCTGCTGGATATCCTGGATATACCGCTATGCAATATTCCTTACATTCTGTTCAAGCGCCAATGGGTAAAAAGGAATGAGGCAGCTTCTCTCTGTCAACATACCAACAGGTTGTTTGGGTCGTCATCTGCTCTCATCCCTCCTCACTTTCGAATACAAATCTATTTGCTTATATTCTAACAGCAAACATAGGAGGGTCGACAAGCGATAGCGGTGTCGGGGTGAGTCAACTCGCCG
>NZ_MBTF01000010.1 GCF_002013915.1 Mucilaginibacter pedocola | reverse complement strand
GGCAGTTTCGCGGTTACGGTCCTCGGCGCGTACCCAGAACTCGCGGGCATCATCGCCGGGGAATACCGGGGTATCTTTCTGGCTTTGGTGCTTGAAGATCGCATCGCGCTTGCGCAATACTTCGGCAGGCGATAATGGTACAGCCATCTCAATCTCGTGGGTAGCAAACTCGTGCCATGCACCGCGGTACAGCCACATCCAGCAATCTTTTACCCACTCTTCGGTTTCTTTTAAGCGTTGCAGGGCAGCGAGGATAATGTTGAAGCAAACGATGTGCGTACCGTTAGGGTCGGCGAAATCGCCTGCTGCAAAAACCTGGTGTGGCTTTATTTTTTGCAGAAGCTCCATAGTTAACAGGATATCCTCTTCGCCAACGGCATTCTTCTTGGTTTTGCCTGTTTCGTAAAAAGGCAAAGCCTGGAAATGGATATTGCTATCCGGCAAGCCTGCGTAACGTGCACCGGCTATCGCTTCGGTTTTACGGATGAAACCTTTAACATTGCGTATCTCCTGCGTATCTACCTGGTTAGGTACTTTGTTCTCGATGAAATGGCGCATCTCGCCGTAAAGTTTTTTCAGCTCAGCAGCATCTTCGCCAACACTTTCTTTAAAGTCGATAGCGAACTCTACATAACGCAATACATCATCATCCCATACTGCAGTATTGCCCGATGTTTGGTATGCTACGTGTACATCATGCCCCTGGTCAACGAGCCTAATAAATGTACCACCCATAGATATTACATCATCGTCGGGGTGCGGGGAGAATACGATAGAGCGCTTGCGTGCCGGTTCGGCACGTTCGGGGCGCTGGCTGTCATCAGCACCCGGCTTACCACCCGGCCAACCGGTAATGGTATGCTGTACCTGGTTAAATATGTCGATATTGATATTGTATACCGGCCCTTGCTCCACGGCAAGCTGCGCCATGCCATGCGCATTGTAATCTTCTTCGGTCAGTTTTAAGATAGGCTTACCTACGGCGCCTGATAGCCAGATAACGGCTTTTTTAATTAAAGCATTTTCCCAAACGCAATCCTTAACCAGCCATGGGGTGTTAAAGCGCGTTAAGTCAGAAGCAGCACCCTGGTCCAATACGAATTCAACACTATCAGAAAGCTGCAGGAAGGTAGCAGGTACTTCGCCTGATATTTCGCCTTCTACAGCTTTTTGTACGATAGGCGCTTTTTTGGCGCTCCATGCCATCAGGATAATTTCGCGGGCTTTAAAGATAGTACCAACGCCCATGGTGATGGCTTTGGTAGGTACATTCTCTTTACCACCAAAATCGCGCGAAGCATCGCGGCGGGTAAGGTCGTCAAGCGTTACCAAACGGGTACCCGAGTTGGGTGCAGAGCCAGGCTCATTGAAGCCAATGTGCCCGGTACGCCCTATACCCAATAGCTGCAAATCCAAACCGCCAAGCTCTTCTATCTGGCGTTCGTAATCTAAACAGAAGGCAGCCACATCATCCTGTGCCAAGGTACCATCGGGGATGTGCACTAAAGCTTTATCGATATCGATATGGTCGAATAAATTCTCGTTCATGAAAGTAACGTAGCTTTGGGCAGCATCAGGCTTCATAGGGTAGTACTCATCCAGGTTGAAAGTTACTACATCCTTAAATGATAAGCCTTCTTCTTTGTGCAGGCGAATCAGCTCGGCATAAACGCCGATGGGCGTTACGCCGGTAGCCAAACCCAGAACGGTTTGCTGCCCTGCTGCCTGTTTGCCGCGTATCAGCTTTGCTATGCGTGCCGCTACCGCCAGCGATGCCTCTTTTTGGTTGGCATACACGCTAACGGGCAGCTTCTCGTACCTCGTCTCTTCCAATAAATTTAATCGTGCCATAAATGCTTATATAATTTGATATTGTTGTGCTACAGAAATTTGGGTATAAAAAAAATCCTCACCGGAGTGAGGATTTACCAACCAATTAACTATAAAATTTAAATCCCCTAACCAGGGAATGAGAACGCGAACTATGTAATGAGGTTAAATTCATTATGACACAAACTTACTAAACTTAATTTAATAAATCAAAATACTTTTTAAAAAAATTTAAAAAGATTTATTTTGAATAGACCCCCCCTTTTACTATCAGGTACAATAGATCAAGATAAAAAGTAAGGCTAAACGGGCTTTTGTTGCTTCCCAACGCTTAAATAATATATCCCCAACCCAATGGCATAAGCAGCTAAACAAAACAATGCCGCATAGGGGTTTTCTTTAAAAGAAATGAAGATGTTGATGGTGACGAACCAGTAGGAGAGGATAAAAACCAGCGGCACCAGCGGATACCATTTAATGGTGTAAATATCTTTGATATCCTGCCCGCGCGTTTTTTTGCGCAGGATAAAAATGGCGATGGCCGCTACCGATACGCCGATGGTCTCGAAAAACATTACATAACGCAGCATATCGCTAAACGAGCCTACAAAAAACAGGATAACCAAAATAGCGATCACAAAAAAGCTCATGCCAAATTCCTGCACCTGGGTTTTCTCATTTACCCGTTTAAATATCTGCGGCAAAATACCATCTTCTGCCATGGCGTAATACACCCGAGGACTGGATAGGATATTAACGTTCACATAAGCCACAACCGACACGAACATGAGTATGGAGGTGATCTTAGCACCCGTCGGCCCGAAAATGATACCCGCCATAGTTGCGGCAAGCGTGTGGTTTTGTTTCAAACCTTCCAGCCCGAGCACTTTAAAGTAGGCGTAATTAATGGCGAGATATAGGGTAATCACTACGCCAATACCAATAAATATCGAACGCGGGATATTCCGCTTCGCATCAATAATATCCCCTCCAAAGTTGATAGTTTGGGCGTAGCCGGTATAGGTAAAAAACACAGCGACAAGGCTTAAGCCGAACGCGGTTACCAGGTTGCCGTCGGTTTGACTTGTCAATGAAGTAGCTACAGGTAGGGCATCGCTCTTAAAAATTGCTGTACATAGAACAACTATCATCCCTGCCTTAAAAATGGTAAGCACGTTTTGTGTGCGGGCGCTCAGCTTTATCCCTAAAAAGTTAATGCCATAAAGTACCAGCACCGTTAGTATGGTGGTCAACTTGGTGCCAAAGCTGTTCTGCATGTCAGCAGGCAATAAAATAGGGTTAATGTATTCGGCACCTAATAATGCTACAGCAGCCACCGATGCAGCGTTGCTGATCACCAGCACCCAATTGATCATGAAAGCAAAAGCCGGATGGAAGCTGTAGGAGAAAACTTTGTAAAAGCCGCCCGTGGTAGGGTACCGCGCTCCTATCTCGGCAAAGGTGAGCGCACCGCAGAGGCTAACCAGTCCACCGAATATCCAGGCGCCGAAGAATACCCAGCTATTGCCCGCCTTTTGGGCAACATCGCTGGGTGTGCCAAAAATGCCCATGCCTATCACCAAGCTTATCACGATCATCGTCAGGTCGAAACGGCTAAGCCTGGGTTTAATACTCATTTGCCTCAGTGTTTATTTTTTAAATTTATATTTTAATTTTGAAATACGTTTTTATCAGTTAAATTCGTTTGTTAATTTTTTGGCTACCTACGTATTTAAACTATTTTGAAGCAAATTAAACAAATATTGCTTAGCGTTATATTGTTGTTTTGCATTGCCCCCGCAATGGCACAGGGCAAGAAGTATTCGGTTGTAGCCAAACCCTCCTTAGCATCGTACAAAAAGCCGGCACATATTAGCCCACAGCTAAAAACCTTCCTCGAAACCACGGCACGTGCCAATGTAGTTTTTAAATTCCCGCAAGGGTTTAAAGAGGTGCCCGCACCCGATAATGAAGACTTTTCTTTCGATTACGCTATGGCCATACCCGGAAAAGATTTTGAGATATGGTTTCAGGTAAAATCGCAGAAAGAAAACTATGCGGCGTACCAGCGTACATTGGGTAATAAAGAGACCATGCAGGATAACCCCGATTCGCTTTACCTCGGTTTGGGTACCGCACATGCGCAGGCTTTCGCCGGCGATGCCAGCAGCTATTTTACCCGTATTATTACGCCAAAATACTTGCAGCGCTACAACGCCGATGCAGGCCGTTCATACCTGCTTAACTTGCTGGATATGCCCATAACCAAGCATTATAAATATGGACTGCTAATTACCCTGCAAAAAGACCGCACCGGCACCATACTGGCCGTATGTTTTGCTAACGACAAAGGCCCCGAATTTTTTAAGAATATTGATAAGGCCAGTAACTGCCTTAAGTTTAAACCCTAACGCTTGCAATGTTAATATGTTAGCACATTTAAGTGCCAACTTAAGTGCAGGTAGTTTATTTTTGCAATTGGGGCATTCCGTTTCCCCGCTTTTTTAGACAGATATGGCAGAGAATGTAAATTATAACGACGATAGTATACGGTCGCTCGACTGGAAGGAACACATACGTTTACGCCCCGGTATGTACATTGGTAAACTGGGCGACGGCTCGGCTTTCGACGATGGTGTGTATGTGTTGCTGAAAGAGATAGTAGATAACTCGATAGATGAGTTCGTGATGGGCTCCGGTAAAACTATCGAGATAAATATGGGCGAGCACAAGGTATCAGTGCGCGATTACGGGCGTGGTATACCTTTGGGTAAGGTTATTGATTGCGTATCTAAAATAAACACCGGCGGTAAATACGATAGCAAGGCCTTCCAGAAATCGGTTGGTTTAAATGGTGTGGGTACCAAGGCGGTTAACGCTTTGTCTAATTTCTTCACCGTACAATCGTACCGCGAGGGGCGCACCAAAATTGCCGAGTTTGAGAAAGGCGAGCTAACGCGCGACGAGCCTGAAAAGGAAACCACCCAGCGCAACGGCACGGCCATCAACTTTATACCCGATGATAGCATTTTCCGCCACTACCGTTTCCGCCCGGAATTTGTGGAGAATATGATATGGAACTATGTGTTCCTTAACTCGGGGCTTACCATAAACTTCAACAATAAAAAATACCTTTCGGAGCGTGGCTTGTATGACCTGTTGGTTCGTAATGCCGATGCCGAGAACCTGCGTTACCCCATTATTCACCTGAAGGGGGCTGATATTGAGATAGCCATGACGCACGGCCAATCGTACGGAGAGGAATACTATTCTTTCGTGAACGGCCAGCACACTACCCAGGGTGGTACCCACCAGGCTGCCTTCCGCGAGGCGGTAGTGAAAACTATCAAAGAGTTTTACGGAAAAGATTTTGATGCTTCGGACATTCGCGCTTCTATCGTTGCCGCTATTGCGGTGAAAGTTCAGGAGCCGGTCTTCGAATCGCAAACAAAAACCAAACTGGGCTCGCAAAACGTTGGCCCTGATGGGCCGAGCGTACGTACCTTCATTGGTGATTTTGTAAAGCGCGAACTGGATAATTACCTGCACAAAAACCAGGCAACTGCCGATGCGCTGAAAGCAAGGATACTGCAATCCGAAAGGGAACGTAAAGATATTGCCGGTATTAAAAAGCTGGCGAATGACCGCGCCAAAAAAGCATCGTTACATAACCGCAAACTGCGCGACTGCAAATTGCATTTTGATGATAACCACGAGCGCAAGCAGGAAACCACCCTGTTCATCACTGAGGGGGATTCGGCGAGCGGAAGCATCACCAAGTCGCGCGATGTGCATACCCAGGCAGTGTTTAGCTTAAAAGGTAAACCGCTTAACTGCTTTGGGCTTACTAAAAAGGTGGTTTATGAGAACGAAGAATTTAACCTGCTGCAGCACGCGCTGAATATTGAGGATGGTATTGAGAACCTGCGCTATAATAACATAGTAATAGCTACCGATGCCGATGTGGACGGTATGCACATCCGTTTGCTGTTGATGACCTTCTTCCTGCAATTCTTCCCCGATTTGGTGAAGGCCGGGCACGTATCTATCCTGCAAACACCATTATTTAGGGTGCGCAATAAAAAAGAAACCATTTACTGCTATAGCGACGAAGAGCGCCGCAACGCCATTGCCAAACTGGGCAACAAACCCGAGATTACCCGCTTTAAAGGTTTGGGCGAAATATCGCCTGATGAGTTCGGTTTGTTCATAGGCAAGGATATTCGCCTCGATCCTGTTTACCTGCGCGATGCCAACGTAAAGGCCCTACTGGAATACTTTATGGGTAAAAACACGCCGACACGCCAGCAGCATATTGTGAACAACCTGCGGGTAGAGAAGGATGACGAAAGCGTAAACCCGTTGTTGAAAGAGCAATTGGATAATGTGGAACTGGCGGTAGCTTAAACGATATAAAAAATGAAATACGGTTTTTTGCTGTTGATCGCTTTGTTCGCTATGGGCTGCAAGCGGCCGCAGCAAAAGATCGTTTACGAAAAAGACTCGGTTAAGCTGGCGCAGGATTTTTTACCGGGTGTGGCCAGCAGCCCCTCGCCGGAAGTACCTTCACTTCAAAAGAGAACCATAGGTGTTTGGATAGGAACCGAATCTCCCGACCCGGTTTTTGAGATCAGTGCCGATTCTGTTTTCTACTTCGCGCACGATACTTCCTATAAATATCTATTTGATAAAGATTCCATCGACATCAAATACGACGATTACGATTACAAAGCGAAAGTTTATTTTAAAAACGACACCATGGTGATGAATTCGCCCGAATACGGTATCGCTAAGTTTTGGAAGTTTAAAAATTAAACGTTATCTTGTATCCCCCTCTTTTTCAGGCGGGCATATAACATGACGGAACACGAAATAAAAATAGCCTTTAACGAGTACCATTCGGTAGAGGAGCTTAACGCAGGTGACTACAGCCTGTGCATGGATGCCGTTGATGCATTGGCAACCTCACATTCACCATATTCAAAATTTAAAGTAGGCGCTGCTTTGTTGTTGCAAAGCGGTAAAGTTATCAAAGCCAGCAACCAGGAGAACGTAGCTTATCCATCGGGGCTTTGCGCCGAGCGGGTAGCACTTTTTCATTGGGGTACCAGCTATGCAGATGATCCTATTGTTGCCATGGCGGTAACGGCAAAAACCGAAGAATTTGAACTGCTGAAACCCGTAACATCATGCGGGGCCTGCCTGCAGGTAATGGCAGAATGCGAGAAACGCCAAAACAGCCCCTTTAAAATGTTGTTGTATTGCATTGACGGCCCCGTTTGGGCAATAGATGGCGTACATAGCATGATGCCCTTTATGTTTTTTGAAGAAAGATTATCGCAAGCTATATGAAACTGAAGATAATAGTACTGTTTATTGTGGCCCTGGCCGGGTTTAGCGCAAAAGCCCAAAGCGGATTTCCTTTTGATAACGAGATACGCGATTTTAAACATGCCGACAGCCTGAAATTCCCACCAAAGAACGGCATCCTGTTCATTGGCAGCTCATCAATCCGCAAATGGACCGACCTGGAGCAGCGCTTTAGCGATAAACCCATCATCCGCCGCGGGGTCGGTGGTTGTACACTGGAGCAACTGGTAGACTATTATACGCCTTACATCTTGTTCCCTTATCAGCCTAAAAAGATATTTGTTTATGCCGGCGAGAACGATATAGCCGCGGGTAAAAGCGGCGATTTTGTGGCTGAAGAGTTTGTGAAGCTTTGGGGCATGCTTAGCAGTAAATTACCCAATACCGAAGTTTATTTTATGGCCGTGAAACCCAGCCCAAGCCGCGCAAAATTCTTCCCGGAGGTGAAAATTGCCAACACTAAAATAAAGGCATTTTTAACCGGTAAAAAGAAAGGGCGCTACATTGATGTAGCCACCGTGATACTAAACCCCGCTACACAACAGCCGGACGAATCGTTATTTGAGGGCGACCTGCTGCACCTTAATAAAACCGGTTACGATAAATGGCAGGCAGTTTTGCAGCCTTATGTAAAATAAGAAAGCCTCCCGACGCAACGGGAGGCTTCACACTTAAACACTAAACTAAACTAACTAATAAGATTTATTTAAACACGCTGTAAACGTTGGTTATTTTCCAGCCATCGCCGGTGTTGGCCACGGTTACATAGTTGCTGCGGGTAAAGCCTTTGTATTTCATATCTACCTTTACCACTTTAATATCGGTGTTGCTTTCTACAATGTCGGTGCTGGTAACACAATCCTGCTCAACGTTTTTATCGCCTTTAAAAAAGTCCATCATTTCTTTTTTATCGAAGCTGAGCATCTTTTTGCCGCGTAGCATGTTAAACTTCACGTGCTGGTCAAGCACATCGTTCAGTCCGTTTAATTTGCCGCGCGTGATGGCATCTATATAGGTGTTCACCGCGTGGGTTGCAGTAAGGTTTTCGTTGTCGTTTACAGGGTTAGCATTAACTGCGCCGCATACTAATAATAAGGCTAAGCCTAAGATGATTGATTTAAGAGTTTTCATGGTATTTTAAGTTGTTTGGTTAAATTTATACTCATAAGATGCTGCCAACATCCGTTGTGTTACACTCCGAAATGTTAAATATTCGCATTTAACAAACATTTAACATTTGCCCCCTGCAACGCCTATATTTGGCTATGGTCGATTTTAATACCATCATACTCCAATTCGGCGAATACGGCGACAAAACCGGCTGGACCTATGTTGAAATACCCGCCGATATATCTGCCGAACTAAAACCGAACGACAAACGATCATTTAGGGTGCGAGGATTTTTGGATGAATTACCCGTTGCAGGCATGAGCCTGCTGCCCATGGGCGATGGCAAACACATGCTTGCTTTGCGGCAGGAGATTCGCAAAGCGCTGCACAAAAGCAAAGGCGCTGTGTTGCGCGTAAGGCTGGAATTTGATGTTGATTTTAAACTGGAAATTCCCGACGACCTGCAGGAATGCCTTGATTTTGAACCCGAAGCGGCGGATTATTTAAACAGCATCACAAAATCGCACAGGGGCTATTTTATCAAATGGATAAACGATGCCAAAACGGAGGAGACAAGGGCTAACCGGATAGTAAGTACGGTTAATGCTGCCCGGAGGGGGATGGATTATGGGATGATGTTGCGGGAGAAGAAAAAGTTGAGAGAGGGGTAGGGTTTAAGCCTTCCCGTTTTTGTTTTGATAGTACGCTTCCTTTAAATTTAGATCTCTCGGGATGTTATGAGGCGGTAGTTTATCAACCATATTCATAAACGATTCTTGTTGCGAAAAGGCCAGCAATACTTTGAAATGTTCTTCCACTATTTCAGAAACGCTCTTTCCTTGTTTCTTAGAATAAGCTTTTATCCGTTGTATTAGAACGGCATCAATTGTTAAAGTCAATTTACTTTTCATAGATCGGTATTAATATTCGTGTCTGTTTTCCAATCGGCAAACTTTTTAGCGATCATCGCCATTACTTTTTCATGGGGATGAACTCGTCCTTCCTAAATATCTTTCAAGACCGCTTCAATGCCGACTATTGCTTCTTCCGGCAGTCCGCCCCAATTATTCTCCTGGTTCAACTCTAATTCATCCATAAGCCAAATTTATTACATCTTCCCATCATCTGCATATCTGCACACCCGCACATTTGCACATTCGCACCCCATTTGTGCATAAAAACTCCGTTTCTGCACACTCGCACATCTGCACATTATCCCTATCTTTACCGATCAACAATTTTTTTGCTGAAGAATGAGTGACGATCTGCTTCCTGAAAACGTTCCTGATAATACCGACGACAAGCTTCACAACCTCACCACCCTTGATGGGCTTTACGAAAACTGGTTCCTGGATTACGCCTCGTACGTAATTCTGGACCGTGCCGTGCCGCACATTAACGATGGCCTGAAGCCCGTACAACGCCGTATTTTACACTCCCTTAAAGAGATGGACGACGGGCGCTTTAACAAAGGCGCCAACGTAATTGGTAACACCATGAAGTACCACCCGCATGGCGATGCTTCTATTGGCGATGCCATGGTACAGCTTGGGCAAAAGGAACTGCTGATAGATACCCAGGGTAACTGGGGTCGCCCGGTAACCGGCGACTCGGCAGCTGCTCCGCGTTATATTGAGGGCCGTTTGAGCAAGTTTGCGCTTGATGTGGTGTTTAACCCCGATACCACTGTTTGGCAGGCCAGCTACGATGGCCGTAACCGCGAGCCTATTACGCTGCCCGTTAAATTCCCGCTGTTGCTTGCACAAGGTGCCGAAGGTATTGCCGTGGGCTTGGCTACAAAGGTATTGCCGCATAACTTTATTGAACTGCTTGATGCCTCTATTGCCTGGTTACAAGGCGTTCGCCCTAACCTGATGCCCGACTTCCCGACGGGTGGTATGGCAGATGCGTCGGCTTATAACGAAGGCCAGCGCGGCGGTAAGGTACGTGTGCGTGCCAAAATAGAGGAGAAGGACAAAAAGACTTTGGTAATTACCGAGGTGCCGTTCTCTACCACTACCGTTAGCTTAATTGAAAGTATTATATCTGCCAACGATAAAGGCAAGATCAAGATAAAGAAGATAGATGACCATACATCGCAAAATGTAGAGATCATTGTTCACCTGGCAGCCGGGATTTCGCCCGATGTTACCATTGATGCGCTGTATGCCTTTACCGATTGCGAGGTTTCTATATCGCCCAACACCTGCGTAATACAGGACGATAAGCCTCGCTTTGTGAGCGTGAACGATATGCTTATCGAGAGCACCAACTACACCCGCGACCTGCTGCGCCAGGAGTTGGAGATAAAGTTGAAGGAACTGATGGAGAAAATATTCTTCAGCTCGTTACTGAAGATATTTATCCAAGAGGGGATGTACAAGAACCCTGAGTACGAAAACTCCTCAACGTTCGACTTGGTAGTTGAGGTATTGACGCGCCTGTTCACACCCTTCTTCCAGCTTTTCTACCGCGAGATAACCCCCGAAGATTATCGTAAGCTGATAGATAAGCCGATGAGCAGCATCACCCGTTTCGATTTTAAGAAAACGGATGAGCAGATAAAAAACCTCGAGGCAGAAATAAAAACGGTTAAAAACCACCTGAAGCATCTCACCGAGTATACCATTGCCTGGTTTGAGAAACTGAAGGACAAATACGGCAAAGGCCGCGAACGCAAAACCGAACTACGCACTTTTGATAAAGTAGAAGCTGCGCAGGTAGCTTTGGCGAATATCAAACTTTATGTAAATAGGGTAGATGGCTTCATCGGTTCGGCACTCAAGAAAGAGGAGAACGTTGAACTGGTGGGCGAATGCTCGGATATCGACGATATTATCGTGTTCCGCGAGGATGGTAAGTTTGTGGTGAATAAAGTACAGGATAAGGTTTTTGTAGGTAAAGACATTTTGCACGTTGCCGTATTTAAAAAGAACGACGAGCGTACCGTTTACAACATGATCTACAAAGACGGGCAAAGCGGTGTAAGCTACATTAAGCGCTTCTCGGTAACGGGTATCACCCGCGATAAAGAGTACGACCTGACCAAGGGTACCAAAGGCTCAAAAACGCTTTACTTTACAGCTAACCCTAACGGCGAGGCCGAAATTGTGAACGTGCAATTGAAGCCTCATGCCAAGCTGAAGAAACTGAACTTCGACGAGGACTTTGCACAACTGGCCATTAAAGGTCGTGGTTCGATGGGGAATATGGTCACCAAATACCCCGTGAAAAAGGTATTGCTGAAAAGCAAAGGCGTATCAACGCTGGCCGGCCGTAAAATTTGGTACGATGATATACTGAAACGCCTTAATGCCGATGGCCGTGGTAAATACCTGGGCGAGTTTGACGGCGACGACCGCATCCTCACCATTTTTGGCAACGGCAGCTACGAGCTAACCAGTTTCGATCTCAATAACCACTTTGATGATAAAATGACGGTTATTGAGAAATACGACCCTGCAAAAGTATTCTCGGTAGTGCATTACGACGGCAAATCGAAGAACTACATGGTGAAGCGCTTCGTGTTCGAGAATACGGTTATTGGCAGGCAAACCAGCATTATAAGTGATGAAGCAGGTTCTAAAATGGTGATTATATCTGGCGCAACGCAGGCCGTGGTAAAAGTGGAGCAGCTGAAAGGCAAAACCATGGTGCCCGAAACAGTTGAGCTAAACCTTGCCGACCTGATAGATGTAAAAGGTATGAAGGCCATGGGCAACCGCTTATCCATCCACTTAATTAAAACTGTTGAGCTAATAGCCGAGCACGACGATGCCGAAGATGTACCCGACCCGGCACCCGATTCGGTAGAAGACACCGAAATAACCCTAACCGGCGAAGATAAAAATACACAGGATGCGGCACCGCCGGCAGAACCAGCTTCATCAGCAGAGGCATCGTCCCCATCTGTGGAACCTCCAAAAAAGAAAATAGACTTCGAGATCACCAACCCGGGCGATATCGATATTGACGATCAGGGCCAGCTTGGCTTATTTTAATTATTTGTGAAAGAGATATGTTGAAGAAACTATTGATTTGTTCTGCCTTGCTGTTCGGCGGGCTTTCCCTAAGTAATGCCCAAACCGCTACCCATACTTTCGCCCTTGGCGATAGTACTTTTATGATGGACGGTAAACCCATGCAAATCATTTCGGGCGAAATGCACTACACCCGCATACCCGAAGATATGTGGCGCGAACGCATCCGTATGGCCAAAGCCATGGGCCTCAACACCATTGGTATGTACGTTTTTTGGAACGCGCACGAAATGGTGCAGGGCCAGTACGATTTTAGCGGTAACAAAAACATAGCTGCCTTTGCGCAAGTGGCGAAAGAAGAAGGCATGTGGGTGGTAATGCGCCCAAGCCCCTACGCCTGCGCCGAGTGGGAATTTGGTGGTTACCCCTGGTGGCTGTTGAAGGATAAGGACCTGAAAGTACGCAGCCTCGACCCTAAATTTATGGATGCCTACCGCAATTACGTACTGCAATTGGGCAAGCAATTATCGCCTTTGCTGATCACCCACGGCGGCAACATTATTATGGTGCAGATAGAGAACGAGTACGGATCGTACAGCAACGATAAACAATATCTCGCCCAAAATGAAAAGATATTCCGCGAGGCCGGTTTCGATGGCGTTTTGTTCACCTGCGATGGTGCAACGCAAATGCCCGCCGGTTACCTACCGGGCTTTTTGCCGGCGGTAAATGGCGAGGATAACCCGAAGAAGGTAAAAGAACTCATCAACAAATACCACAACGGGAAAGGCCCTTACTACATAGCCGAATGGTACCCGGGCTGGTTCGATAGCTGGGGGAGAGCACACAGCGGAACTAATGCCGATAGCGATGCCAAGAAGCTGGACGAAGTATTAAGCGCGGGCATTTCCATTAACCTGTATATGTTCCACGGCGGTACCACGCGCGATTTTATGAATGGTGCCAATATGAACCGTACCGAAGCTTATTCGCCCCAAACAACCAGCTACGATTATGATGCACCGCTGAACGAGGCAGGTGAGCCTACGGCCAAGTATTACAAATTCCGCGAGGTCATTGCCCGCCACCTGCCACCCGGCGAAACCCTGCCCGATGTGCCCGGCAAAAAACGCATGACCTTTGCTTTAGAGGTGATCAAGTTCAGTGGCAAGAGCAATTTGTTGAGCAACCTGCCCGTACCGGTAGAATCTGAAAAACCGCAAAGCTTTGAGGATATTGACCAGGGCTATGGCTTTGTTTTATATCGCACTACCTTAAAAGATGCTGCCAAAGGCCTGTTGAAGATAAAAGAGATGCGCGACTATGCCACCGTATACCTCAATGGCAAACGCATTAGCGTTTTAGACCGCCGCCTTAAACAGGATTCGCTGGAGCTGAACAGCCCCGAGGCAAATGCTGTATTGGATATTTTGGTAGAGAACACCGGCCGCATCAATTACGGACCCTTCCTTACAGATAACCGCCAGGGTATTACCGAAAAGGTTACCCTGAACGGACAGGAATTATTGGGTTGGAAAATGTACCGCTTCCCGTTCTCGTCGTTGGCGGGCACAAAGTATACGCCTATTGCTTCGGCAGATAATTTGGAGCAGCCTGCGCTTTACCGCGGCACCTTCTCGCTTCGCGGGCTTGGCGATACCTATTTGGATATGCATGGCTTTGGTAAGGGCTTTGTATTCATCAACGGGCATAACCTGGGCAGGTACTGGAACATCGGCCCGCAGCAAACGCTTTACGTGCCTGCCGTATGGTTGAAGAAAGGCGTTAACGAAGTAGTGGTGTTCGACCAATTGAAAAGCGGTCATACCGAACTATCTACCTTGAACCACTCTGTATTGGGCGAATTGGTTAAATAAGCATAATCGAAAATTCATGATAAAGAGAGCCGCTAAATGCGGCTTTTTTTTATTTTTGGTACAGTTATCACAATAGCCCCATGTTTTTCCAAAACGAATACACTTATTACATTATTGGCGGCCTGCAGGCCATCTGTATATTCCATGCCTACCGCAACGGCAAGTTCGAAAGGTATATATGGATGCTGCTGTTTTTGCCGGTGATAGGCTCCATTATATACCTTTACCAGGAAGTTTGGGGCAATCGCCGTGTAAGTGCGCCAAAGGTTGATGTGGCTTCGGTATTCAATCCCGGCGTTAAACTAAAGCGGCTGGAAGAGGAGGTGCGATTTACCGATACCTTTG
The DNA here is from genome assembly GCF_002013915.1 of Mucilaginibacter pedocola. Classification (GTDB taxonomy): domain Bacteria; phylum Bacteroidota; class Bacteroidia; order Sphingobacteriales; family Sphingobacteriaceae; genus Mucilaginibacter; species Mucilaginibacter pedocola. Next base: position 94,648 of record NZ_MBTF01000010.1, on the reverse strand, counting down.
CCAACCGCATCAGGCTGGCCGATGCTTATTTGGAAGCCGGGCAAACGGATAAGGCCGTTGATATATACAACGCCAGCCTCACGGGCGCCTTCGCCGAGAACGAGCATGTCTTGGCGCAACTCATCATAGCCTATTACAAACAGCAGCGCTATGCCGAAGTAACACCTATCGCCAAAAAGCTCTACAAAACACCGCAGTTCCCGCGTTCGCAGGCGCATATTACCTACGCCATGGCTTTGGAGCAGTTGGGGCAATTGGATGCCGCGGAAACCGAGTTTAAGGCCATGAAAGGCCGCTATTCGTACTTTGAGCAACGCTACCAATATGGGCTGTTTTTAATACGGCAGGATAGGATAGAAAATGCCGAGCAGATCTTTACCGATATGCTGGATGAGCAACCCCACCTGAGCGCTATGGAAAAGAAGGCAAGCAAAGAATGGTTTGTGAAAGCCAAGGCCGAACTGAAGAATATTTACCAGTAAGTATCAAATATTTTTCCTGAAGGCGCTTGGCGTAGTGCCGGTGTATTTCCTGAATTGCTTGCTAAAATGGCTTTCGTCGGTGTAGCCAAATTCGAAGGCAATTTCGGATAGCGAGCGTTGCCCGTATTGCAGCTGTGCCTCTATTAGTTTTATTTTGTGTTTGATGATGAATTGCTTCAGCGATTCGCCGGTGTGGCGTTTAAAGAACAGGCTAATATAGGCAGGCGCATAATTGAAGGTTGCGGCAAGGCTTTCGATTTTGATGGCCCCGCGGTTGTTGATGTGTTCCTTTACATAACTTAGCATCCGCTCTACCGATTCTTTCAGGATGGGCTTCACACTATCCTGCCCCGATAAACTTCTGGCCAGTATTACCAATATCGAGCGCATCAGGGTATCGCGCACTACTTCGAAATATTGCGACCGCTCATTCTCACACTCCTGTTCTAAAACAGCCAGCAAATGATGAAGTTTTTGTTTTTCTGCCTTATCAGTTACTATCGAACCCCTGCTTTGCGATGAGGTATTCAGCAGCGTTTTAATGATAGGTTGCCAGGCGGCCTCTTTATCACCGGCTGTAGTCTTAGAAATATGTTCGTTGAACCGCACGAAAGAAAACTCAGTAAGTTCTTCGATATCGAAGTAATGGAAATCCTCGGGGCCTAACAGGAATACGTCGCCTGCTTCATAGCCAAAAGTTGAGCCATTAATGTGGTGCATACCCTTCCCTTTCAAAATAAATATCACCTCAAAGTAAGTATGCTTATGCACCGAATGCGTCCATTCGGCGGCCTCGAAGTGGTAGATACTGAAAGGGTTGTGCAGTACGTATCTTCTCATTGTTATAAAAGTACCGAAAAATAATGTTTTTGTACAAGAAGGCAAGGCGCCAATACCGATACCTTCGATGTTAACAGAAACAAACCATTCACCTTTATCAAACCCATATGAAACGTGTATACCTCTTAAGCCTTTTAATTTTACTTAGCGCCACGCAATTTTCTATGCGTGCACCATCCGAATGGGAGCCACTACTGGATAAGAACCTGAGCAAATGGGAAAACTACCTGAGCTATCGCCATAAGAATGGCTATAATGGAAAAGTACCAACAGATGCTAACGGTAAAGAGATAGCGCCCATTGGTTACAATAAAGATAGTTTCGGTGTGTTCTCGGTGCTGAATGAGCCCGGTGGCCCCGTGCTTCGTGTTAGCGGAGAAGTTTATGGTTGCTTGTATACTAAGCAAGCCTATAAAAACTACCATCTAAAGCTGCAAGTGAAATGGGGCAAGGATAAATACGAGCCCCGTAAAGACCTGCTGAAGGATTCGGGCATCCTGTACCATTCGCAGGGCGAGGCAGGGGCGGAGTATTGGCGCTCGTGGATGCTATCGCAGGAGTTCCAGATAATGGAAGGCCATATGGGGGATTTTTGGTGCCAGGCAAGTTCTGCAATTGATATACGCTCGTACCCGCCCGAAGGTGTAATGAGTGCTATTGCCGACCAAAGCCAGCCTTTCCGTCCGTTTAAAAAAGGAGGTAACTACTATTGCATGCGCTCGGAGAATGCGGAGAAACCAGCCGGCGAATGGAATACCATAGAGCTGATATGCTTTGAAGGCAAAAGCCTGCACATTGTAAATGGCAAGGTGGTAATGGTACTGCAAAACTCGCGCTACACCAATGCAGATGGTACCGAGACTGCTTTAGATAACGGCAAGATACAGGTGCAGAGCGAAGCAGCGGAGGTGTTTTATAGAGGTATACAAATCAAACCACTAACCGCACTGCCTGCGCAATATGCTAAGCTGTTCCAATGAAATTTGATACCTAACATAAACAAAAATGGCCACGGGTTATCCGCGGCCATTTTTGTAAATAGATATTTTTGTAAACTGATTACAGGATCAGGATCAACACCAGGATGATGATGATGATAGCACCTACTGACAGGTAGATACCGCCGCCACCCATAGCTTGCGCTTCGTGTTTCAGGCTTTTAAGTTCGGCTTTCAGCTCTTGTTTCTCAGCTTTGTTCAAATCAGATTTGTCCATTGCTTTGATCTCCTGAACGCGAACTTTAATTTCTTCTATACGGGCATGTTTCTGCTCGTCGGTCATGTTAGCAGCAGCTTCTTTGAAGGCTTTTTTGTCGTCGGTAAAAGTTGCGGCATTGGCACTGAATGATGCTACCATCATCAGCATGGTAACGGCGAATAGATAAATTTTCCTTTTCATATTGATAACTTGTTGAGTGTTTTTATGGATAATCGTAAAAAGCCGATGAATGTTTTACTAAACTTAAAAAAACTTTAAATTTTTATAAACTCACATAATACGATGCCTCGAACACGTGCCCGACCGCTACTTTTTGGATGGCTTCTTTGTCTTTTATGTCCTTCGGTTCGCCTTCCGAATCGGCACAACCCAACCATGGCTCAATGCACACAAAATCGGCACCGGGTTTTGCCCAAAGCCCTAAGTAATTAAAATGCGGGAACTCTACTGCCAGGCTATGCTCGTGCTTATCGCTTTTAATAGTCACCATGCGAGACTGCAGATTCTTAAACACCAGCGCATCGGCAGCGAACAATTCGCGGGTTAAATAAAGCCTGCGGTTTTCGATGGCCACTTCGGCAGTTTCGCCGGTAAACAAGCCTTCTTTTGATAGCAGGTGTGAATGGTGTGTTTCGCTGGCCTCAAACTCGATATAGTAATCCTCGTAGTTTTCGTCGGGGCCGAAGGGCACATTAAATGCCGGGTGCCCGCCTACCGAAAAATATACAGGCTGTTTATCTTTATTAATGAGTTTATAGGTAATGCGCAGGGCATTCTCTATCAGCGTGTATAACACTTGGAAATCGAATTTATACGGGTACACCTCCAGTGTTTTCTCCGAATTTGGTAGCGAGAACGTTGCCGATGCCTCGCTGCTTTCCAGCAAAATAAACTCCGAGAGGCGCGCAAAGCCATGGCGTTTCATGGGGTAGTCATTTCCGTTCACATGCAGTTGGTCATTCTTCAACCCGCCTACAATGGGGAACAGGTTTGGCGCGTGCCAGGGCCATACATCGGCATCGGCCTGCCACATATGTTCGGTACCGGTAACCTTGTTGCGTAGCGAACTTAATTGCGCGCCTTTGGCATCTATGGCAACTTTAAGGAATTCGTTTTCGAGGATAGTCATGGAGAGAAAGGTTTTGTTTGAGTTAAAGGTAGCAACAAATCCATCATCATCCTGTTTCAAATTTTAGCTTATTGGGGCTTATCGAATTTTACCTTAGCGCGAATGGTAGAATCCTTTTGCGCACCGGTGAGGCTTCCGCCTTTATTGTCGAACAGCACGCTCTCCCAGTCGCCGTAGCTTGGGTTAGGTATCACAATGTACTTATTGCCAAACTCTTTCTTCAACCTTTCGGTAACCGCCATGCGGCTTGCTTCAGTTTGGCGTTTTTCTTTTAGGCTATCGTACAACGCATCAAAATCGGGCAGGTTATCGCCGCAGAGCAATACAATGTTGTAGGTAGAAAGTACGCTTTGGCGGCGGCTCTCTTTGCTCGATGTGCCTTGTTTCATCAACACATGCTCATTATCGGTATTGGGTAAACCAAACTTTTGCAGGTTTTGGATGGTAGCGGCTTTTTCGTCCTCATCGCGGTTGGTGATGTAGAAAACCGTTACGCCTTTTGATGCTGCATATTTAAAAAAGGCAGGTGCTCCGGGTACCGTATCAGCAGCGGCTTTGTTGGTCCACGCTTTCCAGGTGGCAGGTGTATATTCTAAATTAGAATCGGCACGGGCGGCATCATAGGGGCTGTTATCCAACAGGGTTTCATCGATATCGGTAACCACCGCGAAAGGTTTAGAGCCTTCGGTACGAATGGCTTCATTCAGGCGCATTTTGGCCAAATTGTACGCCTGGAAACAAAGCGCCTTATACTCGGCAGAACGCTGCTGCCATGCCGACGACCACACCTTGCCGCCATTGGCAATGCTTAAGGGTTGCGTTTTCTTTTGGGTAGAGCAGGCGCTTACCAAAATAAGCACAGCTACAAGGGGGGCAATGGTCTTCTTCATATCTGTTGGTATAACACAAATATGACGAAGTTTATTGTAATTGGTGACGGGGTGGAGGATTATTTATTCCCGGCGTTTTTCCAAGGGTTAAAGTGCCGAGCGAGGGGGAAGATGCCTATGCTGTTGAGTGAGATCAGGGTTAACATAACTTAACACATTTTGTGATCCTTTTGTCGGTAAATTATTGATAAATATGAAGTTATGTATTTTGGTGGGCCTTATTGTGTTAACCTTTTTTTTTATTTTCTATTTTTAATTGTTAAATAATTGATAATGAGATATTTGATTGTTGTGTTGGGCGTTTGATAACTAACATATTCTCAGTTAAGCCTTGACGCGTGGATGGACCGAGTTGTAACTTTTCTCCCTGATCGATATCTAAATATCATAACCCAAAAAAAGCAAAATGAAAAAGCTTCATCCATTCTTCGTCCTCGGCACAGTAGGCATAGTTGTTATATCCACATTGCATATCTTTATGGCGCTGGTGCTATCTGTAAAAGGCGTACACCAAACTTTCGTGGTGCTTTATCCAACATTCGGTTCGTTTTTAATGATAGGGGTGGGATTGATGATGAAGGAAAAAGCCGGCTTGAGGTTAGGGGATAATAACCCAAAAACACTGGTTGAAGTTTAGCGCGGCGTAACTTCGAACAGTTAGGGGAACAATTGAATTTGCTGGCAAGCCATGGCCTTTAAGAACTATAAAATATCATATGGGTGGTGGGGCACATTGCTGTGCTTTTTAATTGCAACATGCCGGTTAAGTTTTTGTAGTGCAACGCCTACCCAAAATAACTTCACCGACAGTATCAAGGTGAGTTATGCAGCAGTTCCTTTTTCGAAGCCCAATGCGCTTATATTAAAATATCGCATCGGGAATGTATTACAAGATGGCACCTCGGACGGCATAGCGCACACTGCATTCAAGCTTGAAATTATTTATAATACACAGAACCTGCCTTACCGCATTAATGGTACGCAACTTGTTTTTAAAGGTGCAGCCAAACTAAAAACGGTGGCGACATTTTCTAAACCCGACTCCTTATTTTTCGATGCTGTTTATAGTTCCGTAAAATTTAAAGGGAAATATTATGTGGTCATCTTTCCGGGAAGATCAACCTGGGAAGATTTCCATCCTCCACTGGATAAGTCAGGAAATTTTGTTTTAAAACCCAAAGCGTTTTATGTAGATACCCTGAACTGCAAACTCGTTCCGCTAAGGTTTAGCCTTGGTCTTAAACCTCCGAAAGGTAGCTATGCTAGTGAGATCTTTATCGATTCGAAGTATAGTTATTTATATGATAAACGGTTTGCCTTTTCAGCAGAAACAAACCGATTCTTCTTTGGAAATTAAGTATTAAAAGAAGCTGCCTGATGCTGGTTGAAGTTTAGCGCAGCGTAACTTCGACCTAAAACAATGAAAGCTTACAGCTTTCGGTATGCGGATAGTTGATTGGTGACAGACTTAATGTCCTTAAGCTGAAAGCTTAAGCCATTTTAAGTCGAAGTTATAAACTTCGACCAGTGATTAAAAACCTAAACCCACCTGCTCAAAAAAGCTCCAAACGCATCCTTATACTGGTCCCCAACGGTAATGTTTATCTTCCCTATTTGCAGGGCGTTGCGGGTAATGGAGTTTATTTTATCAAGTGATACAATGTACGAGCGGTGCACGCGCATGAAACGTTTGGCGGGTAGTTTTTCTTCCAGTGCCTTCAGACTGCTTAGGGTGAGGATGGCTTTATCAGAACTTTTGAGGTATATTTTTACGTAATCCTTCAGGCTTTCGAGGTAGAGGATATCGCTCAGGGCAATGCGCACCAACTGGTACTCCACTTTTACAAAAAGGTAATCATCTTCCACATGTTCGGCCGGGGCGGGGGCAGCCGCTTCAGCAGCGGGGGCGCTTGCTGCGGGGGCGGCGTTGTTAGATTTATGTACCAATTCGGCGTAAGCCAATGCCTTATTGGCGGCGTGGAGGAACTCTTCGTAATTAAAAGGTTTCAGCAAATAATCCAGGGCATCTACTTTATAGCCCTCCAACGCAAATTGGTTATAGGCCGTGGTGAAAATAATGCGGGGTTTGTTAGGCCCGCGGGCATCCAGTACGCGCGCCAGTTCGATGCCGTTGAGGTTGGGCATCTGTATATCTAAAAATATCAGTTCCACCTTGTTGGCCTGCAAGCCGCCAAGGGCTTCTACCGCGCTGCCGTATTTGCCCACCAGTTTCAGAAAAGGGGTTTGCTCAATAAAGGCGCACACTAAGCCGAGGGCAAGCGGCTCGTCGTCAACGGCAATGCAGTTAATGGTCATGAGGTGGTTTATAATGATATGGTTAAGTTAACGGTATAAACGTTGCTTTCCAAATTGTTATCTACATCTAAAATGTATTTTCCGGCGTAAAGCAGCTCCAGGCGGCGGATGGTGTTGGCCAGGCCTATGCCTTTGTTATCTTCCAGGTCGGCACCCTTCTTTTTGTAATTGGTGTTTTTTACACGCAGCTTCACCTGGTTATCATCCTGCGTAATGTGTACCTCAATGGTGCTGGGCAGGGTATCGCTCACGCCGTGTTTAAAGGCATTCTCTACAAAGGGCAAAAACAGCATGGGCGCAATAGGATGCTCCTGCAGCGGGTTTGGCGATTTATAATCTACCGTTACCTTCTCGGTAAGGCGCAGCTGCATCAGGCTGATATAATCTTTGATGAAGGCTATCTCCTGGCTCAGCAGGGCGGTGCTGTTTTGGGTATCGTACAACACATACCGCATCATACGCGATAATTGGTGCAGGGCAGTGCGCGATGTTTCTACATTCACCAGCGTAAGCGCGTAGATATTGTTAAGCGTATTGAAGAAGAAATGCGGATTTATCTGTGCCTTCAGGAAGGATAGCTCCGAGCTTATTTTTTCGGCCTCCATCTCTTTTTGGCGGGCGCGTTCTTTTTGCCAGCGCTGCACGGTGGCCACGCTGGTGCTGATTCCTAATACCAAAGATGCCAGGATGATTGTAAAGGTATCCATAAAGCCGCGCCTGCCGCCCGGTCCTTTATGCGGGCCGCGTTTGTGAAAGGCTTCTTCCAGCAGATCGTGAATGTTGAGGAATTTATCGGTAAAGCCGGTTAAAAATACAACAGCTATAACTATCGCCGTAAGCAGCAAAAAGTAAATGCCGTTGCGCTTTTTCAGCAAAAAGGTGGGCACCAGCACATAGGCATTTAAATAGTAGGCACCTATCAGCAGGGCAAACACAATGGTTTGCTTTATCCAAAATTGGTAGGGTACATCAATATCGCGCAAAAAGGGCTGGTAAAACAGCAATATGTTGCCCAGCACTATCCATATCAATGCCTGGATAAGGATGCTGCCGAATGAACTTTTAAATCGTTGAAATATCATCTGCTATAATGGCTTTGTAAACAGCGTGTTACAATATTACGTATCGGCATGGTATATCCCCAACAATTATCTGCGGGGGGCAGGTTTTTACCGACGAACAGGCAATGATAACCTTTAAAAAGCCATTTGGGGCAGTCGGCGTAACTTTTACGGCTTCGGCGGTTAAAAACGGGCCTCCGTCTATGTAGTGCAAGCCTCTGTCTATAGCGTTTTTTGATGCCGCGCCAAAGCTATTGTTTTGTGCATCATAAAATATATCATGAAACTTAAATACTTATTTCTGGCCCTTGCTTTACTGTTGCAGGTAAAGGTGTTTGCCCAGGCAGGCAGGGATGTAAAAGGCGTGGTGAAAGACAGCACCGGCGTTACCCTGCCCGGCACCACGGTAAAAATTATCACCGCTAAAGATAGCAGCGCCATTATTACCGATGTTAACGGCGGCTTTGTTTTCCATAACGTAACCGTAAAAGAGTTTAGCCTGGTAGTGGTATCCATGGGATATCAATCCATCAAACGCCACTTTACGCTGGATGATAAAACCACACCTTTCACTTTGTTGCCTATCATCCTAAAGTCGGATACGCGCATGCTGGGTGTAGTAACTATTACCGATGTGAATGCCGTGAAACTGAAGGAAGATACTGTAGAGTTTAACGCCGCTGCCTACAAAGTACGGGATGGTGCCCCGGTGGAGGATGTGATAAAAAAGCTCCCCGGTGTAGATGTTGATAAAGACGGCAACATTACCGCGCAAGGCAAAACCGTAACCAAAGTACGCGTGAATGGTAAGGACTTTTTTGGCGGCGACGTAAAAACAGCTACCAAAAACCTGCCCGCCGATGTGATACAGAGCATACAGGTAATTGATGATTACGGCGACCAGGCCAACATCACCGGCGTAAAAAGCGGCGAGCCCGAAAAAGTATTGAACATCAATATAAAACCCAGCAAAAACTTCGGCTACTTTGGCCAGGCTACCGTAGGCGGGGGCAAGGATATTTTACCGCAAGGTAACGAAGACAGCCGCTATACAGCGCAAGCCAACCTCTTCAGGTTTGATGGCGACAGGCAAATAGCCGTATTAGGTAACATCAACAATGCCAACACCAACCTGTTCACATTCGGTGGTGCGCCGGGTGGCGGCGGCCCGCGTGGTGGCGGTGGCCCTCCGGGAATGAATTCCAACTCGGGGAATGGTATTACCACCTCGCGCAGCATAGGTTTCAACTATCGCGATAGCTGGAGCAAAAAAACTACCGTGTATGGCAGCTACAGTTTTTCTAACAACACGGTAAATACCATTAGCACTACTATACAAAACAATACATCGCTGAGTAACCCCAGTACCAATACCCAAAGCAGCAACCAGGAAACCACTAACCTGAACCACCGCTTTAACTTTAATATTGAGTACAAGCCTGATACGGTAAACTATTTAAAGATAAGCCCTACGTTTTCGTTCGCAGGTATCACTACCGACCAAACTGCGGCCAACCAACTGATAAACGCAACGCAGACAATATCTGATTACACCTTTAGCTCGTACCTGCATTCTACCGCGCCAAACTATGGCGCCAATGTGCTGTACAACCACCGCTTTGCTAAAAAAGGGCGTAACTTCAGCATTAACGTAGGTGCAGGTTCATACCATATCGACCAGTACCAAAACCCAATTTATACTTACATAGAGGGTGCTGCGAACGCACCGCTAAACCAGTTCATCAACACCGCCAGCCGTACCGATAGTGTGGGTACCAACGTATCGTACCTGGAGCCGTTGGCTAAAAAGAGCTTCCTGGAGTTTACTTATGGTTATAAATACCAAACTACCAGCGCAGACAGGAATACTGATACACTTTCGGGCAATGTGCGTAACAACTACGCGCTGCTTACCAATAATTACAATTATAACTTTACCACCAACCGTTTCGGTTTGAACTTTCGTTTTATCGACAAGAAATACAACTACACTTTGGGTGTTGTGGCGCAGCCATCGGTATTGGAGGGTAGTTCGCCGGGCTCGCCTGTTAACCGTAAAGAGGAGTTCAACTGGGCGCCGAACGCTAGGTTTATTTATAACTTCAGCAGGAGCCAATCCCTCAGCGTAAACTACAACGGTACCAGCCAGCAGCCAACCTATACGCAGTTGCAACCGGTTACCGATTATTCTAATGCTTCGTACCCGGTGCAGGGTAACGCCGACCTGAAGCCGGAGTTTAACAACGTGCTCTCTATCCGTTACAATAAGTTCGATTTTGCATCGGGGAATGTGTTCTTCAGTAACCTGTCGTTCACCCAAAGCAGCAACAAAATTGTAGCTACCACCATTAACTACCCTGTAACCGCTGCCGACCCTAACCTGGCCGGTACCATATTAACCACCTACCAAAATGCGGATGGTTATTACGCGGCCAACGGTTTTTATGTGTTTGCCAAACCATGGCAGAAACGTAAGTACACCTTGTTTTTTCAGGGTAATGCCAACTATAACAACAATATATCGTACATAGGCGGTTTTGGAGATGATGGTTTATCGATAGAAAAGAACATCGCCAAAAACCTGGTACTATCGCAGGGCGTGAGGTTCAGGGTGAATATTGAAGATATTATTGATGCCGAAGCCAACACCACCTACGCCATTAACCGCACCACCAATACGCTAAGCGCAGCCAACGTGAACAACAAATTCAGCTCGCTAAACCTTGGACTGAATGGAAAAAACTATTTCTTTAAGGATTGGACCCTGAGCTACGATTTCACCAAGCAATTATACTACGGCTACACCGGCGCAACTAACCCCAACATCCTGAACGCCTATGTGGAGCGCCGTTTCCTGAAAGGCAACGTAGGCACCCTGCGTTTTGCGGTGAATGATATTTTTAACGAGAATACCGGCTACAGCGCTACCAGCAGCGGCAGCTATGTTACGCAAACCAATTCTAACAAACTGGGGCGTTACTTCTTGCTGAGCTTTACTTTAAGGTTGTCTAAATTTGCAGGCGCAAGGCCAACAGGCCCTCCGGGAGGCGGCCCCCCTCCGGGTGGTGGCCCCGGCCCGGGCGGCCCGCCACCGTTCTAATCAACGGACTTTACATGATCAATTTCTATATTCAGCAACAGGCGCCCGCGATGGGCGCCTTTGTTATATAACACGAATTGCTCTAATTAAAACGAATTTCACAAATTAAAAGGCTACAGCTGTGTTAGTTAGGCATCAAGAATAGATTTGTGAGATTTTTCTCAATTCGTTCTATTCGTGTTAACTCAATAGATCAACACGTATCGGGCACCTTAAATTGACGCCAAAAATGAGTTCGTGAAATTTTTCTCAATTCGTGTAATTCGTGTTCACTCAATTCGCGTTTATTTCATTTATATTTGAGTAAACCACATAAACCCAACCCCCTTCATCATGAAAATTGCAATTATTATTGCCCGTGTAATACTTGGCGCTATTTTCCTTGTATTTGGCATTAACCAGTTTGTGCAGATATTAGATAGCATTATACATTTTCCCCTGCTGGATAGGCGGGCCGATAATTACCTCATGACGCTCTCACGCGCAGAATACTTTTTCCCCTGCCTGAAAATACTGGAAATGCTTTGCGGATTGAGCTTGCTAACAAACCGTTTTACCGCTTTGTTCCTGATAGCTTTGTTCCCCATAACACTGAACATGTTTTTGTTTGATGTTTTCCTGGGGCACCAGTTGCTGCCTTTGGGTATTACAGTTGTTGGGCTAAATGTTTTCCTGCTGATAGCTTATCATAAGTACTATAAAATGCTATTTGCCTTTCATCCGAAGGTGTGAGGGGTATATACATAGCTTATTTATTAATTAACCGCAGAGTACACAGAGTTTTACGCGGAGGTACACAGAGCCTGTATGGAGGTTATTTATTTCACGCAGGGACACAAAGAAAGAAATAACCAATTCGAAGAACTCTCTGGCCCGCTTGCAAATCTCTCTGCGAACCTCTGTGTTTTTCTCTCTGTGTTCTCTGTGGTTAAATAGCCGACATGTAAAAGGGGCATTTATAATGTCTCTACCCCCAACTTCGCCGCCAACTCCTGCAAATCTTTTACAACGGCATCTACTAAGGGGAAGCCATTTTGCATTCTATCCAATTCGGCTTCCAGTTCGGGTTCGCCGGGGATGATGACTTTTTGATCGGGGTGGATGGTTGAAGCACCTTTGAATCGCTCTATCCAGATATCCATATCTTTTTTAAACGCTTCTGCCGGGCGGAAACCATCTACGCGCATGGCACCTAAAAAGTGGCCTATACCTTGCCCGGGCGGATTCACCGGCGGCTCTAAAAAAGAAACGAATGGCGGCACCCACGGCCCAAAGCCCGCACCCGAAAGCACGCCCGATAAAATATCTACCGTAGCGCTTAGTCCGAAACCTTTGTGGCTGCCGTGCTCGCGGTCGCTGCCTAAGGGGAGAAGCGAGCCGCCCGATTTGAGGGCATGCGGGTCGGTAGTGGCATTGCCTTGTCCGTTTTGTATCCAACCTTCGGGTACCTGTTTGCCGCTGCGCTGGGCTATTTCCAACTTGCCATTGGCAGCTGCTGATGTAGCCATGTCAACAATAACCGGCGGATAATTGCCTGCCGGGAAAGCGTAGCACATGGGATTAGTACCCAGCAGGCGCTCGTTCGAAAAAGTTGGCGCCACCAGCGGACTGGCATTGGTCATGCCAAAACCAATCATATCCTGCTCCACAGCCTTTAGGGCATGGTAACCCGCAATACCGAAATGGTTAGAGTTACGTACCGATACCCATCCCGAGCCGTAAGTTTTAGCCTTTTCAATAGCCACCTGCATAGCAAATGGCGCAACTACCAAACCCAAACCGGCATCGCCATCAATAGTGGCCGTAGTTGCAGTTTCGTGAACGATCTTAATATCAGGTGTAGGGTTAATGCGCCGCTTTTCCCAAAGGCGCACATAGCCGCTTAAGCGTGCTACGCCATGCGAATCTATCCCCCGAAGGTCCGATTTGAGCAATACGTCAGCAGCCAATACAGCATGTTCATGGCTGCAGCCCATGGCCATGAAAACGTTTTGGGTGAATCGGCGGAGTTGAGTTTCGGGGATGATCATGAGGGCAAAGATAGGGTTTAGCTAAATATTACTTTATACGCGCCGACGGTGAGATAATTGAACTAAAACGTTTTTTAACAATGAAAGTAGGCAGAAACTACCTATCTTAGTGCCATTAAATAATTAAAAACGCCTAAACGCATGATCACAAAACCATTTAAAGCAATTTTGCTTTTTGTAGTTGCTTTTGCAACCATCTCTGTTTCTTCTTGCAAGAAAGATTCTGACAACAAGTCTGCCAGCACTATTTCCGCCAAAGTTGATGGCACGGCTACAACGTTCAACACTAACGCTTTTGCAGCTACCGGCTCAGTGAACGGGTTATCATTTACTGCGGTGCAGGGTACTGCTGCCAACGGTTCGCAAATATCGGTTACCATAAACGGCTCACCGGTAGTTGGCAAAACCTATAGCAACACTGCCACCAGCGACGACGACAAGCCGGTTATTATGTTCAGCTCGAGCAATGCAGATGATGATACTTTTTTTAATGACGACGATGCTGCCAACCAGGCAACCGTAACTATCACCAGTGCTTCGGCTACCCGTATTAAGGGCACCTTTAGCGGCGGGCTTAGCGAATTTTCATTGGATGGCGCAGCCTCTAAAAAAGTAATTACCGAAGGCACATTTGATGTAGCTATTGTGCAATAAGCTAACAGTATTTATAAACAACAAATGCCGGTGATGCCGGCATTTGCTGTTTATGAATATTTGTAAATATCTACACATTATTTATTTCCGGCTTTGAAGGGCTTATTGGTACGCTTAGCTTGGAATACAAAACCTGATTTCCCTGAACTAAGCGTGGGGGCGATTTTATCAGTTCTAATTCAATAAATTTTCCTTCCCATTTTAAGTTTTGCCCCACCCTGTTAAAATTTACTTTAGGGTTGTCAAATTGGTTGATATAATGATTTAAGAATTCATTACTTCCATAGTAGAGGTTTTGCTGAAAACACTCGCCTTTAGCATTTAAATAGTAAGTGGCCAGGTAAACATCATCCTTATCCAATTTAGGGAAAACAAAAGCCAACTCGCTGTGAGCCGCCACCGTTTTAGTTTTAGGCACTTGCTTATTGTACTTAAGTACAGCCCCATATTGCTTGGCGGCAAGTTCAATTTCTTTCTTTGTCCCATCTAATTGAGGGAAAAAATATTGTGGCCGTTTTTGAAAAAAGATATGTGTTGACAGGATCGTACAAAAGGCAATAACTGATAGTTTCATTGTAATAGGTTTAGCTATCTAATCTCACGAATTATTATCGCAATCGAAATTTTTAATGAGACTCCACCATTGCAATATTTTACAAAGATTTAATTGGGTTTTTACTCCGTCAGCACCGTAAACTTAAAATCAAGCGGCTCGAAGTTGCGAATGAGCTCATCAATGAATAATTGGCCCCATTTTACATAGCTTAAGCCAAAATTCTCCTGGCGTTCTTGCAGGCTGTTTTTGGGGAACAGGTCGGCTTTGATGTGTTCTATTTGCTCGAGGCGGGTTTTGTAGTTGCGCTTTTCGGCCTTTACCAATTTCTTCTGGAAGTTATCCATGGCATGTTTCAGCCTGGCTTGTACGGCTGCTGCTGATGGAGACAAGGTTGGGTCTATCTTATGCGAGCGGAGTTTTATTTTATCAAAAGCGCGCTCTATCTCACGCCATTCGTCGGCAAGGGTAAGATCGTGGTTGCTGTGTTTTTGCACCCAGCTGTTCTTGATCTCGTCGGTGCTTTTGAACAGGTTGGCCGGCGATAGCTCCATGCTTTTTATTTTGGCTGCAGTTTCCTTCGGGATAACTAAAGCCGAATTGCGCAGTATCAGTATCGGGAAATCCACGCCGTAGAAATCGAAATTCGACTTCAGTTCCAGCCAGTATACTACTTCGGCACCGCCGCCTACGTAGGCAATGTTAGGCAGAATGCACTCTTGGTAAAGCGGGCGCATCACCACGTTGGGGCTAAAGCGTTCGGGGTAGGTGGCTATTTCCTGTTTTAGTTCTTCTTCGCTAAAGTTAATTTCGGTATTGTTAACGCCGTAACGGCCGTCTTCAAACACCAGGCGTTCGCGAAGCTGGTCCTTCAGGTAAAAGAAGTTTATCTCGCGCGGGTTTACCTGTATGTGTACACCCAGTTGCTGCAGTTTTTCGTTTACGGCGCTAATGTTTTTAAAGCTGTTTTGTTCGATAACATCACGCGTAATAATAGGGGCGAAAGATTGTTTCAGCCTATGGTCGTCCGCATCAATAATTACCAGCCCGTAACGACCGAACAGTGCGTTAACGAGGTAGCGGGTAGCATCTGCCAGTTTATCAAAGGCGGTGTAGGCAGTTTCTACCATTTCGCCAAGTTCCGCGGAGTGCCCGTCTATCCCCAATACGCCTTTGTATTGGTTAAGTGCCTGGCGCATGGTATCGGGATTGATACGCCCGGTAGCGCCCGAAGCCTCGTACCACCAATGTACTTTTTTGCCGCCAATATTGGTGTAGTTTATCTCGGCAAAATCGTGGTCTTCAGATGCCATCCAGTAAACCGGTACGAACTCTTTATCGGGGTACGACTCTTTAAGTTCGCGGCAAAGCTTTATGGCTGTTACTATTTTGTAGATGAAGTAAAGCGGACCGGTAAAAATATTTAGCTGATGGCCGGTAGTAACGGTATAGGTATTATCGGCACCCAACAACTCTATCTGCTTGCGAACCAGCTCGGCTGCTTCTAATTCCGGTGTGCCTTTATCAGAGTTGTGGAAGTACTGTTCCAGCAGAACTTCCACCAATAGTTGGCGGTTAGCAACAACTTTCTTTTGCCCTAATAATTCGGCAAAACCCTGCATAGTAGGTCGGTGACTATAAAACGAACGTAACTCGGGCACATCGGCCAGGTAGTCGGCAACGGTTTGGGAAAAGTATCCCGTTTCTTTATAGTCAATACAGGCAGCTTCCATTGTTTTCTTGAATATCGAATGCTGAATTTCGAATGTTGAATATCGAAGTGGCATCCATAAACGCCGAATTTAGATGTTAAAAATCTAAATCAAACATCGTGCTGCAAAATTGCGGGCTTATTTTACAATTTGTCCATAATGGCCGGCAATGACCGCTAATAATGTCCGCTGTTTTTTTGAAGTATGGTGATAGCTGTAGCAGCCAACTCATCCGTTAGCCCGACTGAAGAACTTGTGAGTACTAAATGGCTTTTGATATGCGCCGGTAGGTTGTTCAATCCTTTATCATCATCAAGGATGACAAAATGTTCTGGTGGTGTACCTTGATCTGCATACCAGGCCAATATTTCCTCTTTACGGCTGATGAGCAAGCTGTTGCTGCTTAGTGAGTTTACCTCGACCGTAGCGATGCCTCTCAAAGCAAAGATGTCTTTCCAGCGTGATATCGGGTAGTTACTCTTGTGGGAGGTTGTTAGCATTATGCCTGCACCGGTTGCATCGATAATGCGTTGAAGAGCGGCCACCGCCTTCAAGCTAAAAGCAAGGAAGCCATCTTCCAGCAAATCCGGCTTTTGCCAGGAGTTTGCCGGAACCATTACGCCATCAATATCTAATAGGATTAGCATAAGCCGAATGTATGCCGGCTATTTTAGGATATTACCATAAAGGTCAAAATCCTCGGCGTTGTTTATCTTCACATTAACAAAGCTGCCTACTGCGGCATAGTCAACGCTTGCATCTATCAGCACCTCGTTATCCACCTCCGGCGAATCGTATTCGGTACGGCCAACAAAGTAACCACCATCTTTTTTATCGATCAGTACTTTGTAGGTGTTGCCTATTTTCTCCTGGTTTTTATCGAAGCTGATGCCTTGCTGAATTTCCATAATAGCATCGGCACGCTCCTGCTTTACTTCTTCGGGCACATCATCAACCAGGGTATGGGCATGTGTTTTCTCCTCGTGCGAGTAGGTGAAGCAACCCAAACGGTCGAATTTGGTATCTTCTACCCATTGCGCCATTTCTTCAAAGTCGCGCTCTGTTTCTCCGGGGTAGCCCGTAATAAGGGTGGTACGCATAGCAATGTTCGGTACGCGGTCGCGTATCTCGTTCACTACGTCGATAGTTTTTTGTTTGGTTAAACCACGGCGCATCGATTTTAGCATATTATCGGTAATGTGCTGAAGCGGCATATCCAAATACTTGCAAATATTATCGCGCTCGTTCATCACATCCAATATCTCCATTGGGAACCCTGCGGGGTAAGCATATTGCAAACGTATCCATTCCACGCCGTTCACATCGCTCAGGCGGCGCAATAATTCGTCGAGGTTGCGTTTGCCGTATATATCCAAACCATAGTAGGTAAGGTCCTGGGCAATTAATATCAGTTCTTTGGTGCCGTTCTTTACCAGGTTTTCGGCATTTTTTACCAATTGGTCGATAGGGGTGCTCACATGCTTGCCGCGCATCAGCGGGATGGCGCAGAACGAGCAGGGGCGGTTACAGCCTTCGGCAATTTTAAAGTACGCAAAATGCGAAGGGGTAGTCAGTAGACGCTCGCCAATCAATTCGTGGCGGTAATCGGCACCTATGTTGTGCAGGATGTTTTGCAGATCGTTAGTGCCAAAGTATGCATCCACATTAGTGATCTCGGCTTCCAGTTCGGGTTTGTAGCGTTCGCTAAGGCAGCCGGTTACAATTACCTTGCCTACCTTGCCCTGCTCTTTCAGCTCGCTGTATTGCAGAATGGTATCTATCGATTCCTGTTTGGCATTATCGATGAAGCCGCAGGTATTTATTACCACGATATCGTTCCTGCCTACTTTCTCGGCCTCGTGTACCACGTCATAGGCATTGCCTTTCAGCTGGCCCATTAGTACTTCACTATCGTATATATTTTTTGAGCAGCCCAAAGTAACCACGTTTACGCGGGGTTTACTTTTTAGTATGGGTTTGCTTATTTCTTTAGTCCTCATATTGATATGATTACACCGATGAAGGATTGATTTCACCGATGGAAACGTTAATAAATTATGGCGTTGCGAGCGATAGCACGGCAACTCTGTAGTTTGCAAAGCGGTTATGCATTAGCTACGAGATTGCCACGTCGCCCCGGCGCGCAATGCCTTACGCCGCTCCTCGCAATGACAAAGCGGTGTTAGCCCTTGAACAGGCTGTCGACAAAGGCTTGCCTGTCGAACAGTTGCAGGTGGTCCATGCCTTCGCCTACGCCTATGTATTTTACCGGTATTTTAAACTGGTCGGATATACCTATTACCACACCGCCTTTGGCAGTACCGTCTAACTTGGTTAATGCTAATGCGTTTACATTTGTTGCCTCGGTGAACTGCTTGCATTGCTCAATGGCGTTTTGCCCTGTACTGGCATCCAGCACCAGCAATATTTCGTGCGGGGCACCGGGGATAACCTTTTGCATTACGTTCTTAATTTTCGTAAGCTCATTCATTAAACCCACCTTATTATGTAAACGCCCGGCGGTATCAATAATTGCCACATCATCGCCATTGGCCACTGCCGAACGCAGGGTATCGTAAGCTACCGAAGCCGGATCTGAACCCATGGCTTGTGCCACAACCTTTACGCCAACACGCTCGCCCCAAAGTTTTATCTGGTCAACCGCTGCTGCGCGGAAGGTGTCCGCAGCGCCCAGTACTACCTGGTTGCCGGCTTGCTTAAGCTTATGGGCCAGTTTGCCTATGGTGGTGGTTTTACCTACGCCGTTTACGCCAACTACCATTATTACATATGGTTTATGGTTGCCGTATTCGAAGTTGCGGAAATCGTTGCTGTTATTTTCGGCAAGGAGTTTTTGTATCTCATCTTTCAGCAAACCGTTCAGTTCGCCGGTGCCTACGTATTTATCGCGCGCAACGCGTGCCTGTATACGCTCAATTATTTTGAGGGTGGTGGTAACGCCTACATCGGAAGTTACCAGTACTTCCTCCAGGTCGTCGAGCACATCATCATCAACGGTCGACTTACCGGCAACAACCTTGGTTAATTTGGAAAAGAAATTATCCTTGGTTTTTTCCAGCCCGGTATCAAGTGCCTGTTGCTCTTGCTGCGTGCTTTCTTTTTTCTTAAAAAAATCAAATAATCCCATGTGTTCGATATGCAGATTTCAGATATGCAAATGTGCAGATTATTATCGGGTTGGCCGGGTAGTCCGCATCTGCACATCTGAAATTTGCACATCTGCACATCTACCTAATTTGCACATCAACAAAAAAAGCCCTCTCGTAATATACAAGACGGCTTTTAATATTTTAGCAAAAGCTACCGGTTATTATTTGCCGGCAATTGCATCCTTAACGTTATCGTTAGGAACAATTTGCTCTTTAAATGAGTAAGCACCAGTACGTGGCGACTTAACCATAGTGATAACTTTTGAATATTCTTTGCCTTTACCTGCTACTTTCAGGGTTGCAACTACTTTCTTTGCCATGTCGTTTTAATTATTTAATGAATGAATCAATGAAACGGTGATTTAACTCAATCAACCACTCACTTAATCAACCAATTACTATTTAATTTCTTTGTGAACGGTTACTTTACGTAATACCGGGTTGAATTTTTTCAATTCTAAACGCTCGGTAGTGTTCTTTTTGTTTTTGGTGGTAATGTAACGAGACATGCCCGGCATGCCGCTGGTTTTGTGCTCTGTGCACTCCAATATTACCTGTACCCTGTTACCTTTCTTAGCCATCGTGTATATTGTTTTGAGTTTTGGGTGTTTGAGCTTTGAGTTAAACTAACCCACCACTCATTACGCAAAAACTAATTTATATTATATAGAACCTTTTTTTACAAACTTGTTGATACAAGCAGTAATACCCAGTTTGCTGATAGTTTTAACAGCAGAAGTAGACACTTTCAAAGTGATCCATTTATCTTCTTCAGGGATGTAAAACTTTTTCAGTTGTAAGTTTGGATGAAACTTGCGTTTGGTTTTAGCGTTCGAGTTTGATACGCTGTTACCATTCATGTAGCCTTTTCCAGTTAGATCACAAATTCTTGACATGACAAATATTTTTTAATTCTCGCCCTTTTCCTAAAAAGAGTTTGCAAATATCTGCTTTTTCAAACACATAAGCAATAGCGATTTAAGAAATTTTTCAAAAAGATTTTGATGCAGTGGGTCGCTCGACGGGCAATATGAAATATATCTTTATAATGGGGCTGTTTTGCGCGATTCTCAGCAATAAACAGGCTTCAATTTTCTTGTTCTTTTATTCCCTGCCAGGCCCAATAGGTTTCTAAAAAGCCATCGTGCAGCATGTCGCCAAAAGGTTCCGCGCCATCTTCGGCATCATTATCTACCAGTTTTACGCCGCTCCATTGTTCGGATAGCGCTTTTGGGTCGGTTGTGCCATCTATGATATTAAACAAGCTGAATACTACGTTGGCGCTATTATCTGCCAATATTTTGCCCAATGCGCTTTTCAAATGCTCATTATTCCTAAGCTTATTTAGCTCTGCCTTTTCATCATCTGTAAAGCCTGTGTTGGGCGGGTAAATAAGGCCGTCGTAGTCTTTGTCTTCTAAAATTGTTTTTACAGTAGCCTCAGCATATTCTTCAGTATTCTGGTGGATATCTACTAACAGAGCGATGGCGTTGTTTTTTGATAGTTTCATTTTAAAGGTTAGTAATAAGTCTCTATTCTGTTAGCTTTCGCCGCATAATAGGTAATAGTACGCGTTACCAATGTTGTTCCGGCTATTGTTCCATCTTTCAAATAAGTTCGTTCGCGGCGCTTTAGCCAGTTGCCGTTTTCGTCAAAGCGGAGATATTCTATTTTTATTTTGCTGTTGATCACAGTTCCGTTTTCATAGTCGAGTACAGCTATCAAAAGCTCTCGTTTATCGAACTTGTAAAGCTTCAACCATTCCACTTTTTGGTATTGATTTATTTTTTTGTAACCGATCAGGTCGTCATGGAAACCTTTGTCATATAAGTTTATTGTTCGATATAGCGGTTGTTCTCTTTGGATAGAATCTCCGGTTCTTGGATAAAGTTTAGTCTCCATCTTCTCACCAGTACGGCTGCTAAAAACATCTACTGTAACAATTTTGCTCGTGTCCATCAAACGCTCGCTTGTAAACTCTCTTTCGTGAGAGTGATAGACCGTAAGGTGGATAAAAGGCTTGCGATAATTGAATACCCCGTCTACAGGTTTTTCGAATTTGCTGGTATCAGCCAAGATTTTTTTGAACTTCAGTGCCCCTTTCTTTTTGGCGTAGACATTTTCGATAATGTTTTTAGGACAGCCTTGAACCCAATTTGTCAATTCCAGCTTTTGAATCTCCTGTGCGTAGCTCAGTTTTGCCATCCACAAGACGCATACGGTTAATACTATTGGTCTAATCATGTTACCTATCCCATCAAAATATCTCAATATAGGAATATTTGCCCTAAAACTTTTTAAACTATTTTAAAAAGTGGCAAATTTATTGATGGCTTAACACAAAAATTACTAATTTACGCCACCATTTATAATCAGTTATGCAAGTTAAGTCGTTTGAAGAATACAAGCAGGCCTACAGCCTGAGCGTTGAAAAGCCCGAGGAATTTTGGGCAGGTATTGCCAATAATTTCCAGTGGAAAAAGCCTTGGGATAAGGTTTTGGAATGGAATTTTAAAGAGCCAAAAGTAGAATGGTTCAAAGGTGCCAAGCTTAACATTACCGAGAACTGCCTCGACCGCCATCTGGATACCATTGGCGATACCCCCGCCATCATTTGGGAACCTAACGACCCTACCGAAGACCACCGCATCCTAACCTATAAACAACTGCACGCCAAAGTTTGCCAGTTTGCCAATGTGCTTAAAAACAACGGCGCCAAAAAAGGCGACCGCATTTGTATTTATATGCCTATGGTGCCCGAGTTGGCCATTGCCGTTTTGGCCTGCGCCCGTATCGGTGCTATTCACTCCGTAGTATTTGGCGGCTTTTCGGCACAATCCATAGCCGATAGGATAAAGGATGCCGAGTGTAATATTGTAATAACTGCCGATGGTGGTTTCCGTGGTACTAAAGAGGTGCCGCTGAAATCGATCATTGACGATGCGCTGGTGCAGTGCCCCTCTATCAAACGTGTAATTGTGCTTACCCGCAGCCATACCCCGGTATCCATGATAAAAGGCCGCGATGTATGGTGGGAAGATGAGATAAAAAAGGTAGAGACACAGGGTAACCCCGATTGCCCTGCCGAAGAGATGGATGCCGAGGATATGTTGTTCATCCTGTACACCTCGGGTTCTACCGGTAAGCCAAAGGGCGTGGTGCATACCTGCGGCGGCTACATGGTTTATACAGGCTATACCTTCAGCAATGCTTTCCAGTACCAGCCGGGCGAAGTTTATTTCTGTACGGCAGATATCGGCTGGATAACCGGCCACTCATACATTGCTTACGGACCGCTTACGCAAGGCGCTACTTCGGTAATGTTCGAGGGCGTACCTACCTGGCCGGATGCAGGCCGCCTGTGGGACATTGTAGAGAAATTTAAAGTAAACATATTATATACTGCGCCAACGGCCATCCGCTCGCTGATGAGTTTTGGTGATGATGTGCTGAAGGGCCGCGATTTTTCCTCGCTGAAAAAATTAGGTTCGGTAGGCGAGCCGATAAACGAGGAGGCCTGGCACTGGTTCGACGAGAAAATTGGCCAGGGCAAATGCCCTATTGTTGATACCTGGTGGCAAACCGAGACCGGTGGCTTCATGATATCGCCGATAGCCAATGTAACCCCGCTGAAACCGGGCTATGCCACGCTGCCGCTGCCGGGTATACAACCTATTTTGGTAGACGAGAACGGTAAGGAAGTAGAAGGTAACGGCGTTAGCGGTAACCTTTGCATCAAATTCCCGTGGCCGGGTATGCTGCGTACTACGTATGGCGACCACGAGCGCTGCCGTACCACTTACTTTGCTACGTACGATAACTTATACTTTACAGGCGATGGCTGCCTGCGCGACGAGGATGGCTACTACCGCATTACCGGCCGTGTAGATGACGTGCTGAACGTATCGGGCCACCGTATTGGTACCGCAGAGGTAGAAAACGCCATAAACATGCACAGCAGCGTGGTAGAAAGCGCCGTAGTAGGCTACCCGCACGATATAAAAGGCCAGGGGGTTTATGCATTCGTAGTAAGCCCAACCAAGCATGGCGACGAGGACCTTACCCGCAAGGATATCATCATGACGGTATCGCGCATTATTGGCGCAATTGCCAAGCCGGATAAAATTCAGTTCGTGCCCGGTTTACCAAAAACCCGCTCAGGCAAAATTATGCGCCGCATATTGCGCAAAATAGCCGAAGGCGATACCAGTAACCTGGGCGATACTTCTACCTTGCTTGATCCGGGTGTTGTGGAAGAGATAAAGGCGGGAGCTTTGTAAGCCCGCCGGAAATAAAAATTAGAAGCCCGCATTACATAAGTTTTGCGGGCTTCTAATTTGAACGGATGTAGTTATAAAATTAGCAATCCTATGGAAGATGAATTAATTAAGCAGCAAAAAAGAATTTGCGACAAGTACGGTGCCGAGTACTGCCCTGCGCCATTAGATCTTAATTTAGGTATAGCTTTACGATCGTTCGACGGCTCAACCGTGCCAATAAACGGTTTAAGGCATCTCCCTGAAAACGGTACTGCAGGTTGGTATATTTGGGCGGGAGAATATTCGTCAGCGAACGATTTTTTCAAGCCATTGCATATTCAGCATCTATTAGAAGATAAACCATATTTACTTAAGTATTTAGGCTTAGCACCTGGATGGAGGTTTTTAGTTGATAATGATGGTTACGAAGATATTTGGTTTGATGCCGAGCTTTTAAAAATATAAAAACAAACCAATGCCCTCCCCACATGTTCTCTTTATACATCTAAATTAAGGAGAAACGAACCATGGATAAGTTAGAAATAAAAGGCGGCTGGAACGAGCTGAAAGGTAAAATAAAACAAGCCTACGGCGACCTTACCGACGACGACCTGATACACGAGGAAGGCAAGGACGATGAAACCCTTGGCCGCCTGCAACAGAAAACCGGCAAAACCCGCGAGGATTTGGTGAACTGGATAAATAGCCTTTAGTTACTTAGAGGTTGAAGGTTAGAGATTAGGCTTACGCCTTTACAATCTAATTGCCCTGCATAGCGGGGCTTTTTTTGTTTAAGTGCAAAGCAACATTGCAGGCTAATTGGTGTCGATTAGTTATCTTAACACCGCAAAAACTAAACTGAACCATGCCTGCAGCTTCACCGGCTCTTAAACCCGAAAACACTTCGGGTAAAATAGTATACATCGACCACCTTAAGGTAGTGCTTACCGTGCTGGTGATCCTTCATCACGCCTTTATCACTTACGGCGCCCCCGGCGATTGGTATTATAACGAGAAGACCACCATAAAAGGAGCCATCATCGGCATGACGCTGTTCGTATCCGTGAACCAGGCATTTTTTATGGGTTTCTTCTTTTTCCTGTCGGCATTGTTCGTCCCCACATCGTATGATAAAAAAGGAGCAGCAAAGTTCGTTACCGATAGGCTCGTTCGGCTGGGCATACCGCTGGTGTTCTACTCGTTGGTGTTGTCGCCCTTTCTTAGCTACATGACATACACCATCGAACACCCTGCCATTACCTATGCGCAATACCTCGGCGGTTTCGATGGCTGGATAAACTTTGGCGTGCTGTGGTTTGTGCTGGCCTTGTTGCTGTTCAACCTGCTGTATGTATTGTTTCGCCTGTTTGCCGACGATAGGGGCGTAGCCAAGCCATTACCAACCGTGGGGCGGGTAATAGCTTTTGCGGCAGTTGTGGGGCTTTTTAGCTATGTTGCCCGTATATTCTTTCCGGTCGGCTGGTCGTTAAAGCCTTTTGGTTTCCAGTTGGGGCATTTTGCGCAGTACATCGCTATGTTCATCTTGGGCATCATCGCATCGCGCAGCAAATGGATAGCCAATGCCGACTACCGCACGGGCAAAACCATGTTCTACATTGTGTTGGGCTTGGTGCTTATTGGTTTCCCCTTGTTTGTTATTGTGCGGCAAATGGTTGGTTACCCCGTACAGTATTACAGCGTTGGCGGGCATTGGCCCATGTTATGGTACGCCGTGTGGGAACAATTGCTGGGCTTTTGTATGGTTACCACATTACTCTGCATCGGCAAAAAACGCTGGAATAACCCTTCACCGATTTGGGCGACTTTATCGCGCAGCACCTTTGCGGTGTACATATTCCATCCGCTGATACTGATCGGGCTTTCGGTACTGTTGCACAGTTGGGCTATCGACCCTGCTCTGAAATTATTGGTAGTTGGCCCTGGTGCGGTTATCGGCAGCTTTTTGTTGGGGATGCTGCTGGTGAAAGTGCCGTTGGTGAATAGGGTGGTTTAGTTTTATCTCACGCAAAGGCGCGAAGACGCAAAGTTTTTAAGTGTGCTTATTTATATAATCTACCCATGTCCAGATCTAAGCCCGGCAGAACAACAGAGTGTAGTGTTTCGCCTTTTGGGGCTTTTTGATGCAGGTGAAACTTTCCGTCTTTTAATAAATATAGGTCGGCATTTTCTTCAAATGGGTCGATGATGATGTATTCTTTAACACCGTATTTCTCGTAGATCCTTTTCTTTGGGCGTAAATCATAATAAGCATTTTCCGGCGACAATATTTCCATCACAATGTCGGGTGCCCCGTAAATGTAATCTTTAAGTATATCGTTATTTTCTTTAGAGATATAAACCATATCAGGTTGAAAAGAATTTTGCTGGTCTAAAATCGTTTCGATAGGTCCCATAATAAACGTTCCATCGTTGCCGGTCCGTTCTTCAAATCTATAGGTCGCCATAATTAGGTTGCCTAAAACCTGTTGATGCAAAACTGTTCGAGATGGCCAATCGATAAGGCAGCCGTTGATGTACTGGTATGGCGCACCAATTTCCATTGCCATGTATTCATCCAACGTAACTCTCTTTTCGAAGCGTAGCATAAGCTAAATATAGTTATTTTTGCTCCCGATGACAAACCACACGAAATCTGCCAAACCCACTATACTTGTTGTAAATGATGACGGTGTTACTGCCCCGGGCATTAAAACGCTGATGCATGTAATGAAAGAGATAGGCCGGGTAGTGGTGGTAGCGCCGGATAGCCCGCAGTCGGGCATGGGGCATGCTATAACCATTGGCAAACCGCTCCGTTTAGATAAGGTTGACCTTTACGAAGGCATAGAAATATACAGCTGCAGCGGTACACCGGTCGATTGCGTGAAGCTGGCCGTTACCAAAATTTTCAAAGGCCAAAAGCCCGATCTATGTGTATCGGGCATTAACCACGGGCTGAACAACTCCATCAACGTACTGTACTCGGGTACCATGTCGGCAGCTGTGGAAGGCGCTATCGAAAGCATCCCCTCTATCGGTTTCTCGCTGGATGATTATTCGCTGCAGGCCAACTTCGAGCATTGCGAAAAGTTCATTAAGGAGATAGCCCTGCAGGTGCTGCAGAATGGCTTGCCGGTTGGTACTTTACTGAACGTAAACTTCCCTAACACGCACGATATTAAAGGCATCAAAATATGCCGCCAGGCCAACGCCAAATGGGCCGAGGAATTTGACCAGCGGTTAGATCCCTATAAACGCCCTTACTACTGGCTTACCGGTGTTTTCCAAAACAACGATAACGGCGAGGATACCGATGTTTGGGCACTGGAGCACAACTATGCATCGGTAGTGCCCGTACAATTTGATATGACGGCGCACCACGCCATCCCTGTTCTAAACACCTGGAAGTTTAATGTGGAGTAAGGATAGCACAGCCACAGGGCTTTTGTTAGGAAGCATTTTGCCCGCAGGCAGTTGGGTATTGTTCGAGTATGTGATGCATAACGATGCCATTATCATGAACAAACCCGCCGTGCCTTATTTGCTGGCCATTGTGCTTAATTTGGTGCTGTTGCGCTATTTCTTCAGAAAAGATATGCAGGAATTGGTGAAAGGCATTATGATGGCAACTTTTGCGTTTATGCTGATAGTTTTTATTTTTAAGATACGCGTAGCATGAAATATTACCTGGTAGCCGGCGAAGCCTCGGGCGACCTCCATGGCGCCAACCTGATGAAAGCCCTGAAAGAGAAAGATGCGAATGCCGAGTTCCGTTTTTTTGGCGGCGACCTGATGGCGGCGGAAGGCGGCACGCTGGTGAAGCACTACGAAGACATGGCTTTTATGGGCTTTGTAGAAGTGGTGGCTAACCTGCGCACCATCATGAAAAACATGAACCTTTGCAAAAAGGACATCCTTAGTTACCGACCCGATGTTTTAGTACTGATAGATTTCCCGGGCTTCAACCTCAAAATTGCCGACTTTGCTAAAAAGAACGGCTTGCTGGTTTGCTACTACATATCGCCCAAAGTTTGGGCATGGAACCAGAAGCGGGTACTGAAAATAAAAAAGGTTGTGGATCATATGTTCTGCATCCTGCCTTTCGAGGTTGATTTTTATAAACAGTGGGGGATGGATATCGACTATGTAGGAAACCCTTTGCTGGATGCCGTAGCGGCTTTTACACCCGATCCCGATTTCTTAAAAAAACATATACTGCCTGCTAAAAAGATAGTAGCCTTGTTACCCGGCAGCCGTAAGCAAGAAATAAGCCGATTACTGCCCGATATGGCAAAGGTTGCACAGCGCTTTACCAACTACCAATTTGTAATAGCCGGTGCGCCGACTTTCGATACAGAATATTACCGCCAGTTCATCGGCGGTACGCATATACCGGTAGTGTTTAACGCTACTTACGATCTATTGAGTAATGCCGAAGCCGCCATTGTAGCCTCGGGTACCGCAACGCTGGAAACCGCACTGCTTAACGTGCCGCAGGTGGTTGTTTACAAAGGCAATAAGGTAACCATTGGCATTGCCAAAATGCTGGTGAAGATAAAATTCATTTCCCTGGTGAATTTAATAATGGATAAAGATGTGGTGAAAGAGCTGATACAGCAGGACTGCAATATCCACAACATCTCTAACGAATTGGATAAACTGGTAGGGCTGGATGCATATCGCAATCAAATGTTTGCTAATTATGATCTGCTCGACGAACGCATGGGCCAGCCAGGCGCATCCGCCAAAACTGCCGGCCTCATCATCAAATACGCTACAAAAAAGTAAGGCTCCGCATTATATGCCGAGCCTCACTTTTTCTCAAAGGACTGTTTTAAATAGAATAGATAGAATATATGTAGATCAGGCGGCTTGTTGCGTTGCCTGGTTGTTGCGTGTTGTAAATTGGCTTCTTTCCTTAAAAGCCTTCAGGTCTGCCATTAATAAGTTTTTCAGGTCGTTATCAAAACGGGCAACTAATTTGCTGGTAGCTGGTTTTTGGTAGGTTTTCATAGGTAGATGCTTTTAGTGTAGATGCTTTTAGTATCGTATATGTTTAGTAGATGCGTGTTAATACTATGCTGCTGATAAACGTGATGCGTTAAGAGCGTTCATTTGCTCTTTTACCGAACGTACGGCTTTCAGGTCGTTCATTAAAAGCGCTTTTAACTCCCTGTCGAAACGGTTTAATAATTTAGTTGCTGTGGTTTGTGATGTAGTAGTTTTCATAGGTCAATATTTTTAAATTATGTTTAGTTTTTAGTTTGTTCGTTGTCTTTTGTTTCATCCTGGTTCTCTTCAAGGTTATCGTGCCTACGCTGCGCTTCCCTCATTTGTCGTTCCAGTTGTTCTTCGTCCCGGTGGTCGGCTGGTTTCTCCGGGTTTGCCGGGTTTTCCCAATCCTTTTGTTCTGCCGGTGCCTCAAGTTTCTTCTCGGTTTCCATATTGCCTCCGTTTGATAGTACTTATTCCAATGCTGTGCCAAAAATTAGCCTGCATTAAAAAAAGAGCTAACTTTTTTTGAAATAGCTGTAAATGAGCACGAAAAAATGTGCTTTAAAAGCTGCAAAAGGCAAATTTACACCGTACGCTATGCAAAAAGCACGCATGGCTTGATGTAAATGTTAAACAGGATTGTTCGGAAAAAGCGTACACTGTCCGTTTTCAGACGGTGCGCTGCATGGTTTTGCGCGTAGCCAGGTGCACCACAATTGCAATGGCAGAAAGGATGATACCCACCGCACAGATGCCCGCCCAATTGTAAGCACCCCAAACGCGGGTGGCCAAAAAAGTGCCGGTTGCACCGCCTATAAAATAGCTCACCATGTATACCGTATTGATGCGGTTGCGCGCCGCCGGATTCAACGAGAAGATGATGGCCTGGTTTGAGATGTGTGTGGCCTGCACGCCGATATCCATTAATATAACACCGGCAATAAGCCCGGCAATGCTGTATGCCGAAAACCAAAAGATGATGAACGATAGTAGCACCATGGCCAAAGTAATGGTGGATAATTTATAAGCGTCCATTTTGTCGCTTAGCCTGCCCATCAACCCTGCTGCAACAGCCCCTAATGCGCCCGCCAGCCCGAAAGCGCCTGCCACATCGCTGCCTTCGTTAAAGTTTTGTTTCAGCACGAAAACCAGTGTGGTCCAAAACGCGCTGAAGCAGGCGAAGCATAGTGCGCCACGCAGAGATGCTAAACGGAGCTTCGGTTCATTTTTCACCAGGTCTACCAGCGAGCGCATCAGTGAGCCGTAGTTGCCTTTGTAATCGGGTTCTACCTCGGGTAGCAGCAGGTATACCAGCAGCCACATCACCACCATCATACCGGCGGCTATGTAGAACATGGCCCGCCAGCCCAAATGAGCGCCCACAAAACCACTCAGCGTGCGCGATAGCAATATGCCTATTAAAAGCCCGCTCATAATAAAGCCTATCTTTTTACCGCGCTCGGCAGGTTCGGCCAGGTGCGCGGCCATGGGTACCAACAATTGAGGGATAATAGAAGTACAGCCCAACAAAAAGCCTGATAGTATTAATATATGTATGGTAGGGGCGAGGGCAGTTAAAAGCAGTGCCGCAACGATGAATGCAAAATTGATAAGCATTAGCCGTTTGCGTTTCACCATATCGGCCATGGGCACCACAAAAAACATCCCCACGGCATAACCAATTTGCGTGAGCATACTAACCTGCCCAGCGGTACCGTTACTTACATGGAAAGTTTGCGCCATATCGCCCAGTAGGGGCTGATTGTAATACAAATTGGCAACAACAAGCCCTGTAGTCAGCGTCATTATCCATAAGGTAGTGGTCGATAAATGCGGTTTATGTGTTGCAACAGCCATTATTTTAAGATTTTAGCAAAAGTGCTCAGATGTTTTTAGCATTTAGTCAGGATAAACTCATAAAAAATTGAGGATATTTTAAGCAAAATGCCTTATCTTTGTTAATACAATAACGAAAAAAGTACATTGATATCAAGGTGACAAAAAAAATTACAAAAAAATTCTTTGTAATTCAAAACTTAGTGTTACTTTTACACCATCAACAAGGACATACAAGTTGATACATAAAATAGTCTTCTCATAATTTAGGTTTATAATTGGTTAGTAAAGGCCCCTGCCCATCAGGGGCTTTACTTTTTTATAAGGGTTTTGTAAATCCCTAAACATTCTCCACTCAAATAGTAACATACCTCTAATTGACTGATACCCAAACATTATTACCCATATCAACATCGGCATCATAAGCTCCACCCAAAGTTATCTTCGTGATCCGTTTATTTACCGGGATGTTAATTTGTAAAGCTTCAGCACCCTTTGCCCAAATAGCAACGGTTCTGTTTATAAAGGTTTTTGTGTTATCAGCATAGATAATGGTAATATGCACAGGAACCGGCGCGTTGCCTATTCGTTTTATCGTTAGTCCGTATTGCTTGCTTTGTTTTAGAACACCGGATATCGCCAGATCAGGAATTGCCTTATCAAAGTACCAGCTTTTCCAGTACCAGTTAAGGTTTTGGCCGGTGGTGGTGTTTATGCTATTGAAAAAATCGTATGGCGTGGGATGTTTGCCTGCCCAAGTGGTTATGTATTCGCGCATAGCATTCAGGAATACTTTTTCGCCAAGCATCTCTTTGAGGTAATATAGTGCCAGGGCAGGCTTCAGATCCTTATCAGCAAAGCGGGCCTTACCGTATAGCTGGGCGGTGGGCGTCATCACGGGTACGTCTTCGGCCAGCCCGGCGAAGTCATTTACTGGACTCATGTCGTAATCCAATTTAACATCCGGCGCTATCTTCGGGTGAAACAAAAACTCGGTCAGCGTTGCCCAACCCTCGTCCATAAAGGAGTATTTGGTTTCGTTGGTGCCCACGTAAAAAGGGAACAACGTATGGAAAACCTCGTGCGCGGTAAACTCCACTACGTCTTTATCATCTTCAAAAGGTAGGTTGTTCACCATCATGGGGTATTCCATGGCATCCAACCCGTCAACTATGGTTATGTGCGGATAGGGGAAAGGCAACCCGGGGAAGTGGTAGCTTATCTGCTCAACTGTTTTTCGAGCGTAATTAACCACCGGCCAATAGCTTTTATGATCAGGATTAAACACGGCATCCACCCTTGTCCTTCGTTTAGTTTTGGGGTCTACCATTATGCTGCTTGCTTTCCAAACGTAATTAGCACTTACCGCAAAGGCAAAGTCGGTAACGTTTGTGGCTTCAAATTTCCAGGTATTTGTGGAGTTCTTTTTGGTGATATTGCCGGCCTTGATGTCTTCGGTGGTGATAACATCCACCACACTATCCGATAGTTCGGCTTTTGCTATGCGGCCGGCAAACTCGGGCTCATACACCTCATTAGTGTTTTTTAAGTCGCCCGTTGCCCATACCCTGTATTCGCCCGGCACGGTAATATTTACTTTAAAATTTCCATAGTCGTTATAAAACTCTTCTTTGCCTAAATAAGGGTATTCGTTCCAGCCGTCTACGTCGTCGTAAACGGCTATCCTTGGGAAGAAATAGGCGATAAAATAACTACCATCGGTGATCTGCCCGGTGCGGTTGAACGAGCCTTTGTTTAAAGTATAGCTAAATTTTGCGGTTACGCGGGCATGTGCCCCCGGCAAAACAGCTATGCCTTTAACAAGCATATTGGTGCCGGTAATGCGCCGCATTGTACTATCAGTAGCCTTGCCATCTATCGTTAGCGTTTCGATGCGGACACCATCGCTAAGATCAGCTGTGGCTATATTGGTATTGCGGGCAGAATTAGCCTTATAAAGATTGGGGTAGAGTTTAAACAAGAATGTTTTAAGCGTATCGGGGCTATTGTTTACGTAGTCAATAACCTCCTCCCCACTGATTTTCCTCGTTTCAGGATCGAACTTTACATCTATCAAGTAGTCGCCTGTATTTTGCCAGTACTTTTTCCCGGGGATGCCCATATGAGTACGGGTGCCTTTGGCCAAAGCTTTTTGCGTATTCCTGTCAACAGGTAATTGTTGTGCGCAAAGCGATGAGGATATAAATAAGGCCCCAAAAACGAGGTAGGAAAATTGTTTCAGCATAAGGGTTTGGCAGATATCAGCACATCACATTCGATGCACTATTCGAAGAAACGTAGCCCGTCGGTATAAATTTTACTCGTTTATAAATTCCTTATTTTGTCTTTTTCAATACCGAGGTTGTTAAAGCCCCCAACTCCAACACCCTCCCCTCAATTTTCTTCCCCGTCAACAGGTCAACATAATTTCCTTCGGGCAATTCAAGCGTGTAGGTTTTATCTTCCACGTTAAAATACACCAGTATTTCATCCACCGCATTATATCTTTTATAAGATAACACGCCGCCTTGTGCCGTCATGAATTCGATCTTTCCGTTCACCAGCACCGGGTTGTTTTTACGGATGGCGATGAGTTTTTTATACCAATCGAATTGTTGCTGGTTGAAGCTTACTTTATCGTATTGTTTTTCTACCGGCTGGCGGTTGGTGCGGGTTTCGTCGGCGAAGTGGTAGTCGGGCCACCAGAGGGGTTTGCGCGGGTCGGGGTCGTCGGCGCCCCACATGCCCATTTCTTCGCCGTTCCAAATTTGCGGTGCACCAATGCTGGTGAACAGGTGCACCAGGTACAGGCGCAGGCGTTGGTAGGTTTCTTCGTCGGGTTTGCCGGTGCGGTAGTGCGGGTTTTCGCGCGGGTTGGCCTGGAACTTATATTTATTGGTGTTATAAAAATCGGTAAGCAGGCGCGGGGTATCGTGCGTGCTCGATACATTCATTATGGCGTAGCGCTTATCTTCGGGCAGCCGGTTCCACTCGTATTCCAGGCTGTTCTTAAAGTTTTCGGCATTCAGCGGAAAGTCGGTTTTGGCAAAAAAGTAGCGGGCAGGGCGGTAGGCCTGGTAAAACATTACGGCATCAAAAACATCGCCTTGGGTATAGGGCGTTGGGTCCATCAGTTTATCGGGCCATTGGTCCCACCAAATTTCGCCCACTAAATAGGCATCCGGTTTTATGCGCCGCACCTGGTGCCTAAACTCGCGCCAAAAGCCAAGCCCTATCTGGTCGGCAACATCAAGGCGGAAGCCGTCGATGCCATTCTCCGGTTTACCATCGGGCGACAGCCAGCGTTCGGTAACAGCAAAAATGTGTTTCTTGGCGCCTTCGTTTATGTTACCCTCGTAAGGCTGGCCGTTCTGGCGCTGAGTGGTAATATCCACTTTGCGTATTTCGGGCAAACTGGATACACCCACCCAGCCGGTATACGCGAACTCATTTTCGGGCGTGTTGCCATCATCGAACGAGCGTATCTCGTACCAATCTTTATAAGCCGAGCGCGACTGATTCTTCAGCACATCCTGCCAGGCCCAAAACATAACGCCGGTGTGGTTCCACGAGTAATCCATAATAATGCGCATGTGGCGTCGGTGCACTTCGCTAACCAATTTCAGGAAAAGTTTATCGGCTGCAGTCCATTGCCAGGTTTTTGGGTCGGCAGGGTTTTCGGCGGCTATGATCTTGTTGTCACCCTCCGGGTCGGGGCCAAAGTTTACGTCGATGTGGTGGTAATGCCGCGCATCGTATTTATGTGCCGAGGGCGCATCGTTAAGTGGATTGATGAAGAGGGCGTTCACGCCAAGGTCTTGCAGGTAATCGAGTTTATCTAAAATACCTTGCAGGTCGCCTCCGTAGCGGCGGTAATACATATTGTCGTTAAAATCGCGCCCTGTTTCCCAGCCCTGCTGACCGAACCAGTCTTCGGTCCATTGGTTAACGGCCCAGCCTTCGGGAGCAATTTGCCCCATGGGCGGTATATTGATGTTGGCAAGGGTGGGGTTATTTTTGCTATCGCCGTTGCGAAAACGCTCAGGGAATATCTGGTACCAGATGGCGCTTTTGCTCCACTCGGGCGCTTTATCAAAAGGAGTGGCCTCCTGCGCCCGGGAACCAAACGCGGCAAACAAGCAAATACACATAAGGGTATATTTTTTCATGAACCAAGCCATGAACGGTTTAACATTGCGGGCGCTGCCCTGCGGTAAATATAGCGACTTATTTGGCAGCGGGGTGAAATAAAAAAGCCTTCGGGAATTTCCGAAGGCTTAAGTAAAGAATATCGCAGGGCTCGTTTATTAGGCCGAAGCGCCTTTTAATTTTAAGCGTTTGTGATAGAAAATATAAGAGCAGGCCAGTACCGCTATCAGCACTAACATAAATGCCCAATCTTTAAAAGCAAAGCCTGAAGCATAAAACGAATACGCAGCACCAATAAGGTCGAACGTAAAACCGGCGTAAGCCCATTCTTTAAGCCGCGGAAGGCCCGGTGTAAGGATGGCAAATACGCCCAATACCTTGGCAACTGCCAACAGGTGTAATACATAAGGCCGGTAACCTATGGCTTCCAGCATTTTTGTGCCCTCGGGGCTTTCTTTAAAGCTCGAGACTGTTGAGAACAGCATCATGGCCAGTATCAGCCCGGTGCTTATCCAGTAAATAATGTTAATGGTTTTTTTGCTCATGTTAATTGTAATTAGGTTATGTAATTGTTCAATAGCAAGTTACATAACTATCTGCTCAAAACCTACACGTTTTTTCGCTATAAACATCACTTCGCAGCAAAGCCCGTCGCCAGCTTATCCATTTCGGCTTCACCTAAAGCGGTTTTTCCGTTTTGGATCACAATGCGGTATTTGAATGTAACCGATTCGCCTTTCTGCAAGGTAAAGTCCTTCCGCGACTTACCATTGGTAAAAACATGCTCACCCAATGGGTTAGCGGCAAATAATCCGTAGCCGCGTGCATGCCAAAAGGTGGGGTAGTTAACGTTCTTCGGGTGGTCGATAATGGCAACGGTGATAGAGTCGGCTCCCATTTTGCCATCAATTTTGCACCACTCGGCGCGGGTGCTCCAGGCGGCATCGCCGGTTTTACCGGCGCTGGTAAGGTAGTTGCCGGTAGGTACTTTATCGGTACCGCCTTTTACTACGGTTACAATGCCTTTGCTATCGGTAAAGCTTTCGTCTTTTGTGGTTGGCATTTGCAGTTCGTGTGCCAGGCGGAAGCCCAGTAATCCGTCTTTTGCATCGGTGAATACCGCCAGGGTATCGGCTGTTAGCGTGGTGTAACGGTCAATAATGCGGCGGTTGGCATCGCCGCTAAACTCAAAGCGGGTGCTCTCCTGTACTAACACTTTGCCGGCTTGGTTGGTCCAATTGGCCTGGTAGGCCAATACACCTGTTTTGCCACTTTTGGTTTCGGTGATCTTATCGGTATGTATCCAGCCGTATTGGTTCTTTTTGGCGGCGGGGATGGCGTAAGAGTTGTTCCAGAAATCTAAACCGTTCAGGTTCTCATAGTTGAACCATAAACCTATGTGGTGCGGGTGGTCTGTAGGGTCGCCGGGCTTGGGGTTAAGCGGGAAGCCGCGGGTTACTACCGTGCCGTTGGCAGCATGTAGCGGGTATAACACAGGTTTTTCCAGAGTATCGGGATACATAAAAGTAGTGAACGGTTTACCACCAATACTTACTTCTATATTTTTACCGCTACCCGCCTTTACGTTCACCGGCTGCTGGGCCAGTGCAGTACTACTTATTGCCGATGCCATAAGCGTTACTACGGCCATACAGGCAAGTGCTTGTACGCTATTGTTTTTCATAACTGATAACTTTAGTATTTAAACACTTTGCCGTTCACCATTACCTCCTGCGTTTTCTCATCAAAGGTTGCTTTGGAGCCACCGTGTACAGCAGCATTGGTCATGATGGTGGCTATAGAGTGGCTGTAACCTGCCTCCACCGGTGCGTTAGGCTGTTTGCGGCTACGCACGCATTCCATCCAGTTGCGCACGTGGTTTGATGTTAGCACATCGCCACCGGTATTGGCCGATGCTACCACCGCTTCGGTATTTTCCAGTTTTACGGTGGGCAGCAGGTTGGCCTTCATTTGCATAGCAGCCGCCATTTTTTCGGTTAGTCCGCCGGTTGGCGATACGGTGTTGGTAATGAGGTTCAGTTCGCCGCCGTTAGAGTAATATATCTCTGATGGGTGCTCGTCGCCGTTGTGCATACGCGAGCCGAAGGTCACCTGGAAGCCGTTGGACGGATCGTTAAGAGGGCCGTAATCAAAAACGGCATAGATAGTATCCCAGTTGCGGCGACCGTCTTTCCATTGGTAAATGCCGCCGTTGGCCACCACGCTGCGCGGGTGCTGCAGGCCGGTAAACCAATGCACGGTATCTATTTGATGGCTCATCCACTGGCCCGCCAGGCCCGATGAGTATGGCCAAAACAGGCGATATTCAAGATAATATCGCGGGTCGAATTTTTCGTAAGGGCGGTTCATGATGAAACGCTTCCAATCGGTATCAGCCTCTTTCAGTACGCCTAATAGTTCAGGACGGCGCCAGCGGCCGGGCTGGTTCACGTTCCAGGTAAGCTCTACCATGGTAACCGGGCCAAATTTGCCCGAACGGATAAAATCATTAGCCGCATGGTAATTTCCGCCGCTACGGCGTTGCGAACCTATTTGCACAATTTTGCCTGCATCTTTCACGGCTTTAAATGCAGCGCGGTTATCTTCCATGGTTTCGGCAAAAGGTTTCTCTACGTAAGCATCGCAACCTGCTTTAACAGCCTCTATGGTGTGGCGCGCATGCTGAAAATCGGCAGTGGAAATAAATACCGCGTCAACCGCTTTGGCATCGTACATCTCCTCGTTATTTCGGTAAGCCTTAACATCGTTCTTCATTTTCTCCTTCCACATGGCTGCCCCTTCTTCGCGGCGGCGGTTCCAGATGTCGGATACGCCCACCACTTCAAAATTCAATTCTTTGCAATGGTTCATGAAGCTGGGCATGTGCGAGTAGCGGTGGCGGTCGGAAAAACCTACTACGCCCACGCGCACCCTGTCGTTAGCCCCAATAATACGGTTGTAACTTTTTGCGCTGAAACTAACAGCGCCCAGTGCATTGTTTGCGAGCAAGGTGCCGGCACCGGCCAAAGCGGCCTGCCCGATGAATTTACGGCGAGAATTATCCATTATTTAAGTTTTTAAAAGGTTATGTGTTTGTGAAGATACACGTTAGGTATTATAAAAGGTAGGAGAAATTAAAAAGAGGAAGGAGAAAAGAACGGCATGGCAAAAAATTAGGATTTTCCGTGTATCATTAATGGGTTCACCGGCGTCTTCCATACGTGAGGGTTTCCGAACTTTCTTTATTTTGCGCCACTAACATCTGCCTATCTATATGACACAACCTGTACTATCAAGATCTTTTAAACTTCTTTTTCTGTTTTTAATATTATCCGGCACGGTTCACAGCCAAAGCATCACGCCAACCAAAGGAAGGTATTACTACTATAAGGCCTGGGGATTTCTGAAATACTATCACCCAGCATTAGCATCGGGGAGGGTAGATGCCGATAGTATCTTTTTAACTTATTTACCCGACGCCGATAAAGCTAAAAACGCAGGGCAAGCAAGTGCAGTAATTTCTAAAATGATAGCAGGGTTAAGCAAAGGGCAAACTTTTAAGCCGGCACCTGTAAAATACACCGCTACGGAAATGACCCAAAACGTGGACCATAACTGGTTCACTAAAGATGCCTTTTTGCAGGCCGCCGTGCGCAGCCAACTGCAATATGTTTACAAGCATCGTTTTGCGGATACCAGCCACTATTATTATACCCCGCGGCACTTCACTACTATTATCCCTCACGAAAAAACCTACGCTTTCGCTGATACTGCTGCCGTGCCCTATGCTTACCGCATGCTGGCTTTAGCAAAAATTATGGCGGGTGTAGACTATCTCTTTCCCCATAAATACCTGATGGATACGAATTGGGATAAACTTGCTATGGCAGCTATTCCGCTATTTGCCAAGGCAGATACGCGCTTAGCTTATGAAACGCAACTACTCAAACTGGTAGCCCCGTTGAACGATACCCATGCCCTGCGTTTTTATAAAGAGATGAAGAATTGGAAAGCCATCCTGAAAGTGAAATTTTATCCACCGTTCGATTATCAATTGGTAGAAAACGGCTCGAAGATAGTGGTTACCAAAGTGCTTATCCCCGAACTCTGTAATCAGGCCGGCATTGAGGCCGGGGACATGATCACCCACATTAACGGCGAGCCGGTGAAAAAACGGGTTAGCTTTATTGGCGAGTATCTGTCGGCATCAAACCCTGATGCGCTTTATGCTCGTTTGAACCGATACCAGGATAACTTAATGTTTCCTACCGATAGCCTGCATGCAAAACTCACACTGATGCATGCCGGTGCCACCAAACAAGTAAACATTGAATGGACCAGCAAGCCCGACGACTTTAAAAAACTATCTGCCTACCTCAACCAGAAAATGGCAAAACCACAGGGTACAGAATTGGAATACGCTGCCCCAGGCGTAACCATTTTCAGGGCAGACCAAACCAGGCGTTTCCTTGAATCGATACCGGAAGGTAAGCTGGAAACTGCCATGGATTCGATTTTTACCCTGGCAGGAAAACAGAAAGGCCTGATCTTAGATATGCGCAGCTACCCGGATTGGGGAGGTTTTTATTACCTGATGTTTAATGCTTTCGGGAAGGATAAGAGCTTGTTCGCCAGGTACTTTATGCTGGATAAACAGCACATTGGCATGTATAAAAAAATAACCGACACGGTGGAGTATTATCCTCCGTTTACAAAACCAGGCAAGCAAACCATTAACGCAAAAGTTGCCATATTGGTAAATGGCGAAACCCTGAGCGCTGCCGAGTATTACACCATGTTGTTCCAGCACATGTTCCCCAACTCCATCACTATTGGCAACCAAAGTGCCGGTGCCGATGGCGACGATAAAGGTATTATGCTGCCCGGAGGTTACGAGTTTCCGTTCTCGGGCAATGCTATTTTTTATCCCGATGGCACACAGGCACAGCGCAAAGGCGTAAAAATAAATAAGGTAGTTTACCCAACCATAACCGACTTATCTAAGGGAGAAGATATCCAACTTAAGCAGGCACTTGAATGGATAGGCGGGCGTTGATATTACGTTGGTTTTTCTTTAGTTGCTTAGTACCTGCGGATGTATCTCGGTAACTTTTATAGGGAATTTTAAGTTGATGGCAAGCCCTTCATTGTTTTCGATACTAAAGGTGCCCTCCAGTTGTGTGGTAAGCCCTTCCAATAGTGTTAGTCCGAGCGTGTTTACAGTTGACAGGCTTACATCGTCGGATAAACCTACTCCATTGTCGCCGATGCGCATCTCTATAAACGTGCCTGTTTTTTTAACAAGGATGGTTATGGTTCCGGGGCGGCCGTTGGGGAATGCGTGTTTTAAAGCATTGGTTACCGCTTCGTTTAGTATGATGCCCACTGGTATGGCTTGCGAAACGTCAAGCGTAATATCTTCAATATCGCACTTTATGGCGATGTTGTTAGGCTTCCTGTTCAACGAATCATTCAGGGAGTTTATTAATTCTTTGATGTATAACGATAGGTTGATCTCTGCAATATTATCGGCTTTATACAATTGATCGTGTATGAGGGCTATGGAGCGCACCCTGTTATAACTTTCTAAAATAGCTTGTTGTGCTTCGTCGTTGGCCAGGTAGGCCGATTGCGAGGATAGCAAGCTCATTACTATTTGAAGGTTGTTTTTTACCCTATGGTTCACCTCTTTTAATAAAAGGTCCTTTTCGGTTAGTAATTCGTCTTTATCTTCAAGCAATTCCATCTTGTCGGCCACAAGAAGCTGCAGGGCCGCATTCTTTTGATCTATCTCGGCCTTTTGTTGGGTGAGCAAGGCATTACTCCGTTGCTTTAGCCTGTACCGGCTGTAAATTAGGGCTGTTATGATCAAAAGCATTAACGATACCACGGCTGTTACGCTACTGATAAGCTGGTTGCGCTTTAATTTAATATCGCTTATCTGCGTTTCGCGGGTTAGCGAATCGATATGCTTATTTTTTTCGAGCGTTTCGTTTTCAATACGCAGGAGCGATATCTGGTACTCTTTTGCAATGTTGTCTATAGAATCTTTTATCTCCTGTTGTTTGAGGAAATGCTCCATGGCTAATTTCAGGTCGCCTTTTAAAGTAACCAGCTTATAATAACGGCTCTCGGCCGTGCGAATGCCCGCCAGGTAATTTAGCTTACGAGCCATAGCTGCATGCAGGTCGGCATACTGGTAGGCCAGTTTCGCCTGGCCGGTTTCCGAGTAATAAGAAGCGAGCGAGTTGTAGCCGTTCATCAGATCTGTAATGTTATGCGGGGGAATGCCGGCTAACAATTCTTTCACCTCGCGCGCATAATCGGCGGCCTGTGCAAAATGTTTAGCATAAACCAAATTGTTAAGCAAATCTACCCTTACAGATAGTTTGTCCGGGTCGCTGTATGCCTGGCGCTTCATCTCGTTAAGCAGCGCTAAAGCTTTAGGTAGCTTGTTGGTATGGGTGTACGCCAGGGCCAGGGTAGAAGATGCCGTATTGGCAAACCGGGTTTGGTTGTAACGTTTTGCCATACGCACAGCTTCTAAAGCGTAGGGGATTGCCTTGCTATGGTCCTGCAATTTTACGTAAGCGGAAGCTATAGCATGGTTAATATAGCTGGCCTGCATGCTGGTATCTCTAACTTCTGCTGCCGTTTTAAGCGCGAAAAAATTATATCTCAAAGCGCTTTGATAATCGCCCTGCCTGAATGAGGTGTTAGCGATATTCATGTAGATACCCTCAACCGTCCTCCGGCTCACGCCTTTCCCCAAATTCAGCGCCTCGAACAACAGCTTAAGCCCTTCGGTTGTTCTTTCTGCCTGGAATAGCAGGTTGGCATTTGTTGTAAGCAGGTACGAAAGCCAAAGCGCATTCCTTTCCTTCCGGAAGATGGCGATAGCCTTGTAAAGGTAAAAGATTCGGTTGCGGAGTTCGATAGGGTCGGTATCGGAGTAATATTGGCTTATAAGATTGTAAGCCCTTGCCTGCCCATCGTTATTGTGGTGTGTTTGAGCAAAGGTAAGCGCATTTTGAGCCACTTTTAAACCCGTTTCGCGGTCTTTCCGGTCGTAGAAAGTTTCTGCACTAAGCAACATGGCATTAATTATCCCGAAATGATAATTAAGCCGCCTGCTCAAGGCTTCAGCATCAGCAGCCAACCTTGTAGCAGTGTCAGCTTCTTTTTGCCCCTTTGTGGGTTTAAAAAACATTAAATGGCCGAGGGCGAGTTGTATTTTCACCCTGTTAGTATCGTTGGCGCTTGTTGCCAGTTTTTGCCTTAAAACAGGCAAAGGCAGCTCATCCAAATTACTGGTTTGGGCCAGTGTTGGTACTGCAAACAAAAGCAAGAGGGCTGATAACAGTGCGTTTCGCATTATTGGGTAGTTCAATATTAGCGCAGCATTTTATATGCGAATATAACACAACAGCAGGTTGTGCGGAATTTAACTTAAAGATAAACAACGGGGCACTTAGCTAAAATCATATCAGGAAGCAGGCATAGAAACGCCCTGCATTGCCAATACGGGTAATATTGATGGTTTTTGCAAGTGCTATTAGCAGTATACTAATAAGTGTTATTATTTATATGATAAAACAAGGGGACAGGGTAAAGGCAGTGGTATTAAAACGGAGGGGTAGTGCATAAAAAAAGCACCTGCGGTTTGCAAGTGCTTTTGATTTTTTAGTGGAGAATATCGGAGTCGAACCGATGACCTCTTCCCCGAAAGCATTCGGGGCATGCAAGCGCTCTAGCCGGCAGAGATGATCCATTCAATATACTTTCGGCTTTTTTTCTTTTTGATTTGATTTTCTCTATTTCTGGCCCCTTCCCTTGTCAGAAACACCTCCCTATGCACAAGTGTCCAATCGTTGGCTTTCGCAGTGTATGTTGATATACCTGAATTATGTTGAACTATTCGTTCGTCGACATCGTCGGTATGTCCGACATAATAGCGGTCGAGTTTGTTAGAATATATGATGTAGCAGCAATATTCCATAAACAAAAAAATCGCCTTGAAAAAAAGCGATTTTTTATTGTGGAGAATATCGGAGTCGAACCGATGACCTCTTGCATGCCATCCGGCTTTTAGCAAATTTCAACCGGTTTAAAATATCATGCAAACATTTAAAAATCAGCATTTTATGTAAATTTTTCTACTAAAATATTTGGCATTTTTAACTCCTTTTTCCGATATTTGTTTTACTTGTGTTTTACTTGTGTTTTACTTGTGAAGGGGAAAAGTGATCATGAATATTGCCATAAAATCATTCCTTTGGACATACTCAACTGTCCGGGAAGCAGAAAAAAGTCTTGTTATCGGAGAACATGAAGTCCGGATCAGGATGACGCAAAACCGTCAGCCCAAATATATGGCTACTGGCTTTAGCAGCAGCGTAGAAAACTGGGACGCTGAAAACGGGTATCCAAAATTTAGCCATCCACTTTATAAGGAATTGGCGCAACGCATTGATAAGATAACTGAAAACATCAACTTCGAGATCAAACTGGCTGAGAAAGCCGGAAGATATATTACGCCGGTAGAGATCAAAAATAACCTTACCCAGGCCACAAAAGTCAACTTACCCGCCGATAAACCCAACAAAATCATTGCCTATATCCAAATGGTGGAAGACGGCTACAAAGCAGTTGAAAACCCTGGCTACGCTGCTATTTTTTACAACTGCCGTTTGACCGTGCGCAAATTGCTTAAAGATAAGGACAAGATGTTCCTGACCTTCACCAAAGCAGATCATGAAGCCTACGAAAATCAGTTTCTCGGTTTGTCGGAATCTACCAAAAGCAATTACCTGCGGACTTATTGCCGAATATGGAACCTGGCTATTGCCGATGGCTTGGTAACCAAAGACCATCATCCCAAAAAGTATTTTAAATTTAAGGTTTACAAAAGGGTAAGGACAAAGAAACGCTCGATCAAAGCGGACTACTGGAAACGTATTTTAAAACTAAAACCAGCCCCTAATACACGGATCTACCGGTCACATCTGATGGCGCAATTCATGTATTACGCCCGAGGGATGAATTTTAACGACATGATAAAACTGAAATGGATACACATTCAGAATAATGGCGTCGCTTACAAAAGGTCAAAGAACAAACGCAGTTACGATTTTGAGCTGCACCCAAAAGCACAAGCTGTGTTAAATCTATTACGTGAATACCCGGTTCAGTCTGATGCCGGGTATGTATTTCCAATATTGATGAAGGAGCACGATGATGTTTTTAAAATTGACGCACGCATCGATTCTGCGTTGAAAGACTTTAACGAAGATTCCCAGGCCATGGCTGAAGCTATAGGTTGGGAAAAACGATTCACCTCAAACTGTATCAGACATGGTTTTGCCAGTCATTTAAACGAAGCAGGTGTGGATATCAGGTTTATCCAAGAAGCTCTGGGCCATGAAACGCAGTTGCAAACCCGGACTTACCTTGATGATATAGAGGACGGCGTAATTGCAAAAGCTATAAACGGCGCCCTGATCGTAGCCTGAACGCCGCTTATAAACCTAAAGGTTTTGGAGAAATTCGTCGAGTTCTTCGGCATTATAATAACAGATACCCCCGAGCTTTTTAAACGGAATCTGTTTTCGGTTCCGTAAGGTTTGTAAAGTAACCTCGGACATACCCAGCAATTCCATCACCTCATTTGTTTTAAGCCACTTTTTCGGCCGTTTCATATTCAGGAGCGATTCGATATCATTCAGTAACTGCGTACGAAAATTCTCTAAATCGTTTCCAGTCAACGCTTCTAATCCCATCACTTTACGATCTATAGTTAATATTTAATAAAGCAGGTACACCTTGCTGCGGACATTGCGTTTAAAAGACCGCTCATAACGGATGTACCCCAGGTCATTCAAATCATTCAGGCATTTGAAATAAGTTGCCCTGGCCGACATTTTTGCCAACGCCATGACCTCATGGCTAAAAGCCATTACCGGATTTTTAAAATCCTGTTCCTGCCAATGCTGGAGCAACACCGCATACAGTCCGATATGACTGATAGTGATCCGCCCGTCAGCTT
This sequence comes from Mucilaginibacter pedocola, assembly GCF_002013915.1. Classification (GTDB taxonomy): domain Bacteria; phylum Bacteroidota; class Bacteroidia; order Sphingobacteriales; family Sphingobacteriaceae; genus Mucilaginibacter; species Mucilaginibacter pedocola. The sequence goes on along the minus strand of NZ_MBTF01000010.1, from coordinate 50,209 downwards.
TTACAGCTTCAAAGAATCCCGATAATGGCTTAAAGTTCTCCAAGGTTCAGATTTATCTAAACGTGCACCTTCTGCCCGCGGCGTTGCCCTTGGTTTTGTTTTTGATCCGCTTCATTTTGCTGCTTCATAGCCTCATTCGCGGAAGCCGCCTGGCTTTGTGAAGGCGTATTGGATTGTGCCTGTTCTGCAGCACGTGCAATAGCCGCCTTTTGTACTTCCTGCGGCGTCATCTCCGGTGCTTGCGTTTGGCTAACTGCTTGTTTCTCTACTTTTCGGACGCTCAGGTTTTGGCCGTCGGCATCATAAAAATCCAAACGCATCATGCGCGGGTTGGCAACGACTTGCGCTTGTGTTTCATTGCCGTCACGCACCAGCGTAACTTCTACCCGGTTCCCTTTTTGCAAAGGCCGCATAATGATGTTACGGTCATATTTTTCCTGGACGTTTTTGATCGGGTATTTTTGCAATTCCTTTTCATGATCCCAGAAAATAACTTTGGGGTTGAAGTTTCCGTATTTATCCGCTTCCTTGAAATTCAAGCTCCGCCAGGCGAAGTAGGTCTCGCCGGTGGGTCTCATCCGCGTGGTGCCCTTTTCCTCTTTTGGCTCCATTTTCGGCTGTTCCCGGTAAACAGCCCTGCCATCCATCATATTGTAGCGTTCCTGAAGCGTATAATTATGCTTCGGCCCCACAAAAAAGGTTTGCGTAAGATCTTCCATGCCTTCTTTTTTAAGCGTAGATTCAAAACGGTTAAAAAACGTAATGTCTTTTGCAAGGTCGTCGCCCTTTGAAAAATGGAGCACCGAATCCACCACGTCTTTACCGAATTGGCGGCTGTGGTTCAAAGTGAACCCTGCCAGGTTCTGATCCATTTTTTGATGCAATTCTTCCTTAAGCCCTTCGCCAAAGCCCAGATTTTTGAGCGTTTCGGCGTTATAATTGAAACTTTCCTGATTCATAATATTTCCTTTTTTTATGGTTAATACTTCTTTGTTAAAATAACTGGCATAGGTTGAAGCCGGCAGCAACTTTGGGTCTGTCCATTTCAACCGGTCATCATGTAGCCTGACCGTGCCACGCTTAGCATCGAACCTTGCGTAAAGCGTTTGCTCAATAGTTACGGGATCATTCAGTTGGTTGGGGGTTGATAGCCGTACACTACCATCCCTATCGCAATGCAGCGTCAATAGCGTAATGCCGCAATGTTCTTCCGGGCAGCCTTCCATATCCAGCTTTAAATTGCGCCCGCGGTATTCACCGGCGAGGATCAAGTCAGCCTGCCTTTTATTAGCCGAAAGTTCTTTGCCCTTGTTGAGCAGAAAGTCCCGCCCTTCTCCCTGGCTCTCAAAGTATTTTAGTATCCCCACCTCATGGCCAATTTCATACATCTGGTGCCCCGGATGGGTGTGCTCGGCCACCAGGAAGCGCTTGACCTCTTTCTCCGGCTCGATCACTTGCTGCCATTGCACCGGGAAAAACATTTCCTGTTGTAAATAAACCTTCAAGTCGCTCATTTGCCAGCCGGGCTGGAGGCTGATATGCAGTTCCTTTAATTGCTGGCCGATATTCCGTAAATCATCGCCAAGCGGTAAGTTCTTTTGCTCAAAGCTTGCGGCAAGATTAGCCACCGGCAGGAATACATGGTCGGCCACCACGAAATTTTGCTCGAAATAATCAAAAACATTATTTGCCGCTGTGCAAAATCCTTCAGCTTCGGCAGCATACCCGTAAAATGAAGGGTCATCCTTACTCCGGTCAAATGCCACCCAATTCCAATTTTGTACCGCAGCTTTTTGCAGAAATTCAGCAACCTCTTCGCGATTCGTTAATTCCATGGCCGATATTTTAGTGCCCCGCTTTACTCAGGTTGTTATCGCGTAAGAGCAATTCATGCCCGTCTTTCAACTTTCCCTTGATCCGTTTTACCTTTTTGGAGAAAAGGCCTTTGGCCGTGTTGATGCCTGCAGTCGCCAGTTGCGCCGTCATGGACGGGTCCATCGACATCATATCCACCGTCTGGACACCGTTAACCATGCCATCTTTCAGGGCATCGCCCGTCACCGCCTCCGGCACACTGATCCCTTCCATACCGTCCGCCCGGTCATACACCGTCAGGTCCACCGGGATGATGTTCAGCCCGATGTGCAGCAATTTGATATTGATCTTTACCCGCTGGTTATAGACATCCCCACTTCCGTAGATCAATTGCCCTTTATTAAATAGCTGCCCGTTCAGGCGTATGCTATCCAGCAGCCGCATCCTGATTACCGTACCCTGCACGATTTTCTGATTGCCGTCAATTACCGCAGGTATCGCTTTAAATTGTTCAATGGCCTGTGGTGATGCTATAGCATTGTTTTTTTCGCGGACACGCTCCGGGTGCTGGACATCCAGCAACTTTTCCAGTAGTCCATTCATTTGTTTGAGTTCGGGATCTTCGCTAATGGCGGGAACACCTACCGAATTTTCAAAATTGTTTTTGGACGGTGCGTAAGCTGCGTTATTTGTCCTTGGAGTTTCAGCAGGTTTATTGATAGCCGCTTGTAATTCAGCAAGGCGTTTATTTAACAAGAGTTCCTTTGCCGCTGGCCCATGCTCATCATTGATGCCTGCCCCGCCAAATAGATCATCCTGGTGAGGGGAAAAAATACCACCGGGGTTAACGGCTTGTCCTGACGCAGAATCGGCCAGCCGTTTGGCGTACGGGTCTAACTGCTGCTCCTGTTTGAGTTTTGCAGAGTCCGCCGCGGCACGGTCGTAAAAACTCATTTTATCCAAAGCACGGTCATCTTTAAGCTTCGCATCCGGCAGGTGCGTATTGAAGCCGTGGTTATGGTTTCCGGCCTGCGTGTCTGCCAGCGCCTGGCCGCCGCCGAAAGTGCGGAAAAGCAGCGTGGCGAAAGCAAATACGATTAAGGGCAAGACTAGTAGGGCCTTGCGCTTACGCTCTTGTTGAAGGGTTGTTGTTTTCATGATCTTTATTTTTTGTTTTTGATTGCTGTTTAATGCACGGGTAAGGATTTCGCCCTTAGCGGTTGACCACTTTGATATCTGTATTTTCTAAAGTTGACCAGCGCTGGATGAGAAAACCGTGCGGGTTATTATCGCTCCTGCCTACGTTGCGCAGTTCACCGGAGGTGACCAGGCTGCGGGTAACCGTACTACTGGTGCGGATAATGCTTTGCGTCGCGTAGCATTTAAATGCGTAAGGGTAATTGCGCAGGTCTACGTTGATACTATCGATTTGCAGTTGCTGGCTGATGTTGCCGGAGATGATGTTGGCGTAGTAGCCGCTTTCACTCAGGTTATCATAGGCGCGTTTAGCGGTTTCATCAGCGAGGTAGAGTGCTTTGCCGAGGTTCGCTTTGTTTGCCTTTTCATCGGGTGACAGCGTAAAGAAAAGCTCGTGGAAAGCTTTGATATGGTCCCGAGCCTCTACGGCGACGTTATCCTTCCGGTCAGCGGCTACGGCATCCAGCACTTTGCCGTTGAACAGGATATACACGCGGCTTTGAATGGTGGCGATCAGGCGGTGGCTTTGGTACACGGTAAAACCGATGGCCAGGAAGGCGCAGGCGATGACGGCGATGGTGAAAGCGCGGACATGCTGAAAAGCCGTTTCGATGTTTTTGAGTTTTTTAAACATGGTTATTGGGATTTACCGGGCGAGCCTTTCAGCTTTTCCGTATTGTAAGTATTCTGCTGTATTTGTTTGGTGCTGCTTTGCTGATGGTTGGTTTGCGAACTGGAAGCAAAGGCGTTTTTCATTACCGAGCCGCTGATATAGGAAACCGCCATGGAAGCCATCGCCGAGGTTTTATTGAACAGCGCATGCCCGCCGACGTTCATGATATAGTTGGAAATACTGGGTACGGTGAAGTAACCCAGGATGCCGATAACCAGAAATATCAGGTAAGCGGTATTGGTATTGCCGAACTCATTGCCCTGCAGCTGCCCGCTCTGGGCGAGCGTGATCATGTTGACTTGGATTTGGGCGATGATCGCCCCGAAAATGTTGGCTACCGGCAGCCACATAAATACGTTTACATACCTCGCCAGCCATTGTTTGAGCGAATGCTGAAAGCCGTCAAAAATGCTTAGCCCGAAACAAAGTGGCCCCAGTATCTCCAGTACGATCAGTTTAAAGGTCCGGATGGTATCGATGCAAAGCGCCGCTGCCTGGAAAAGGACGTTCAGTACTTCAGCGATCCACTTACGGGCCATGTTTTTGATACTCCAGCCGGAAAAGGCATCGGAGATGGGATTTCCCGATGTGCCGTCCGGGTTGGCGTTATCCGGGTGGCTGTACTGGTACCATTTATCCGGGTCGGCATTTTGTTGCCCCGCTGGCAATGGGTCATCTTCATCCGGCCTGGAAGTCAGGTAGGCAATAGCGGCGTTTGACCGTTTGACCATATTTTCAGTAGAGGTGACCACCGGCTTCAGTATGCCGTTGATCAGCAGGATAACTGCCGGAAAGGCGACAATGGCAGCACCTTTGACAAAAGGCAGCAGCAAGGGTGTTACGTCCACGGGTTCGGCTGCGGCGATGTGTTTCCAGATCCTGGCACCGATAAACCACAGGGCAGCGAATCCGCCGATAGCACGGGACACGCCAATGATGCCCTCGCACATGGGCCTCATCTGGTCATGGATCTGCGAAAGCACGCCCTGCAGGCTGTGCAGGTCGTCAGCAACCCCTTCGGCGCGGGCAAGCTCTGGCAACAAGCTGGCGCAGACGGCCAGCATTGCAGTAATCAAAATATGTTTTTTCATCGTTAAGGGTTGATGCCGTAAAGGCTGTTGACATTCTGTTTATCCTGGGCATACCTTTCACGCAGGCGAACCGTTTGCCCGGCCTGTCCGTTGAATTTCCGCAGGTAACTCAGCTGGCTGCGGCTGTCTAAAAAGATACGGTCGATAGCAGCCAGCCTTTCCGCGTCGCTCATCCGCAGCTGGCTATCGCCCATTACCATGCTCAGCTTGTCCAGGTTTTTCAGGCTGGCGTCAACCAGTTGCTCATAAACTGCCGAGAGGTACTGCAATTCTTCCGGGGAGAACCTGCCGGAACTGTTAAACCGCTTCGCCGCGTTTTTGTACTCGCTGAACAGCGCGGCCTGGCCGTTGATGATATCCGCTACCCGCGGGTATTTGCGGACAGCCGGGCTGACGAGCAGCAAACCGTCCAAAAATGCCTGGTGCAGGGAGAAATTCCCCTGTGAAACATTTTTGACCGCGCCGTAACCTTTGCTGAGTATCTCGTAACCGGAGTACATTTGCGAAAGGACGCTTTTCAGCCCTGCCAGCTTTTGGTAATCCAATACCAGCTGCTCGATACAATCCGTGACGGACTGTGCCCTGCTGTTGAGCGGTGCCGACCAGGCGAATGCCAGGCCCAGCACGAGGGTCTTAAATTGCTTTTTCATGGATGGGGATTGCCGTAAAGTTTCCGGATTTGTTCGTTTTCCGCTTTGGCGCGCTGGCGGTTCTGCGCCAGCGAACGGCTTTTAGCCGCAAAAGAAGCGGCGAATGCGGCTTTGTCCTTCATGGCTGCATAGAGCTTATCCAGGCGGTCCAGCCGTTGCTGGTCGGTTAACTGTAATTTGCCCGGCGTAAGCAGTTCGTTCAGTTCCGCCATATCCTGGCCCGCCAGTTTCACCAGATTGGCGGCAACCTTTTCGAGATAGGCCAGTTCAGCGGGCTTCAATTGCTGTTGTTTTTTTTGCCAGCTGGTTTCCGAGTTCAAACGGTTGCTGAGTTCATTATACAAGCCGGTGATGGCTTTGCCTTTCGGGTTTTGCTGAACCACGGGGCTAACCTGTTCCAGCGAATTGAAATAACCGGTATGCAGCCCAAAAGTCCCGCCTTTCAATTCATCCGCAAGGTCGAGGCCTTTGTGCATGATGTTGTAGCCACCCTTCAGGGCAGCCAGATAAATATAGATCCCGCCCACCTGGACAGCCATCAGTTTTTCTTTTTTGCCCTGCTGCCCGAAAAGGTCGCCGAAGGAAAAAGATTGCGCTTTTGCGCCGCCTGCCGTTAGCCCGATGGTAAAGAGTATGGGCAATAAAAAAAGTTTTGTTTTCATATTGTATTGGATTTAAGGTGTCAATTAATGGCTTAGCCCGTATAGTTGCTGTACCCCGGAACGGTCCAGCGCATCCCTGGAGCGGGATAAACTGAGCAATACATTCTGCCGGTTGAACTGGCGCAAATGGTCGAGGTTCAGCTGGATGGCTTTTGCCGCTTCGTCGATCCGCAGCCAGCGGTCGGCATCATCCATTTGCGTTGTCAATGCAGTGACCGCTGTGTTGACGGCTTCGAGGTTTCGCAGGCTCTCCTGCAAAATGCCATCATAGATGCCGGCCATATAGCGGAGTTCACCTGCTGAAAAATGCGCGTCTTTACTGAACAATGCGCTGGCCCGCTGATATTCGGAGAGCAATTGTTTTTGCCGGGTGATCACCTCTTTGACCATCTGGTAATCCGCCAGCAGTTTTTTGACCTGCGCCAGTTCATTGTAATAACCGGCATACAGGTTCCGTTCTTTGTCCAGCCAGCCGTTAATATCCCGGAGGCTGTTTAGGTGCAGCGAATTTTCGATTTGCTGTTCCGCGTTTTGCAGGGCGATGGTTTTGTTCTGGATGCGCTGCACGCCCAGGTCAATGGCCACGATCACTTTTTTAATCAGCCCGGTAAAGGCGCCGGCTACCGGAACCTGCGCATTTGCACGTGGTGTTGCCAGTAGCAGAGCCAGCAGGCAGAGTGGGATGAGGATTTTCTTTTTCATGAGGCCGTTTTATTGCGTTTTTTCGGCAACCAAAGCGGTGATACCGGCTTCGATGCTGCCATGTTTCCGGGCGAACTCCTGCACCTGCACCCTTTCTTTGCCTTCGGTGGTAAAGGCGTAATATTCTTCGGGGCAGAGTTCATTTTTGTAAACTTTCATGATTTGCCCGCCGATATCGATGAAGATCTCCCGGTTATCTTTATTGACCGAGAGCAGGATGGTTTTGCCTTTGTCCGACAAGCCCAGGGTGTCCTGCAGCTTGTCAAATTTGCCCTGGAACTTGCGCATATCCATCAGGATTTTGATATCCGCGTTATTGATGATGGCATCTTTGATAATAGGTGAAGAAACCAGGTCCTCCAGTTCCTGGGTGATCACGATGGGGATACCGTTGAACTTTCGGATGGTTTTAAAGGCATAGCGCAGGAACTCGGCCATGCCGGATTTGGCGATGGCTTTCCAGGCCTCGTCTATGGTCAAAACTTTACGGACACCCGCCAGCTTGCGCATTTTGGAAATAAACAGTTCCATGATAATAAGCGTAACCACCGGGAAAAGTATGGGATGGTCCTTGATCTGGTCCAGTTCGAACACGATAAAGGGCTGGCTCAACAGGTCGAGGTTTTCACTGGCATTGAGCAGGTAATCGAACTCGCCGCCCTTGTAGTACGGGCGCAATACATACAGGAAATTATCCATATCAAAAGCACTATCCTTCACGCGGTGTGAAGCCAATACCCCGCGGTAGTCGCGCTCAAGGTACTCGTAGAAAGAATTGAAGCCGGGGAATACCGGGGCGTTTTGTGCCAAAAACTCGTAATAGCCTTGTAAGGCATTGGATAAAGCCACGTACTCTGCCCGGTTAAAGGTTTCGTTCTCGCCTTTCCACAACGATACGAGCAGGGCTTTTAAGCTTTCCTTTTTTTCGGTATCCAGCACATCGCCTTTGGACAGGTAGAAGGGGTTGAATTTGATGGGTTCGCTTTCGGTATAGGTAAAATAATAGCCCTTTACCGTATCGCATAAACCGAGGTAGCTGCCGCCGATATCCACCGTCACACAATGCGCTCCCTGGTCATAAAGTGAGCGAAGGATGTGGTTAACGGTCATAGATTTGCCACCGCCGGAAGTACCGCATACAAGGGTGCCCATATTGGAAGTGATGCCCTCGTGCCGGGGGGCATCAAAAAGGTCGGCGTAAACTGGCCGGCCGGAAAGGCGGTCGCAAAAACGGATGCCTTCAGATGGCTTTGCCGTTTTATAATTGCTTTCCAGGTTCAGGAAACAGGCCGCCTGTTCCGCAAAGGTGTCAAACGTATCATTGACCGGGAAGTCAGCGGCATTGCCGGGGATGCCGGCCCACCAGATTTGCGCAGCGCCGTCGGTTTCCGGTTTGGCGGAGGTATCCATCGCGGCTAAGGCGGATAAAACCTGGTTTCCTTTTATCGACAATTCTTCCCGGCCGCTTGACCACACCATTACATTGAAATGCGCCTTGACCGGCAAACGCTGCTGGCTGATGGCTTCATTCAAAAAATCATTCGTGGCATCGAGCGCAATGGCGTTTTCACGGGAATAAGCGGACAGGGATTGCAGGCGCAGCCTTTTCTTTTCCAGTTGCTTTAATGTCGCCTGCGCATCACCCACGAAAATGTATTGGTTATAAACGTGGCCGGTGTCCAGTAACAAGCCGAGCCTGGCGGCGAAGCTGACCGGGAATTTGGTTTGATCTGTGGAGTAAGCCTCGTACGTCAACCTGGAACCGCAGTGCGCGGACAGGCTTTCTGTATCGCCAAGGGTATAAATAGCGACATCGCGGTTGCCGATCTTTAAGGCATCGCCAAAGGTGATATCCTGGTATAGCTGTTGGCCGTCATTTTCTGCGAGGAAGCAATAACGCTCAATCAGCCCTGTGGTTTTCAGCTGGCTTTGCAGATCAGCAGCAGTTAGTTCCTTTACCGTCACCAGGCGGGTGTCCTCCAGCAGGCGTTTGAATTGGGTTGCCGTATCCCTGAATTCGCGCACGGCCTGTGCGCCCAGCATATCGCGGGGAATTAAGGCCGGGCGGATAAGATTGGAAAACAGGGAACTGGATGGCTTACGCCCCTGCGGCTTGCGGGTCAGGTAGACGATACAGTCATGCGCCAGGTATTCCCGCCCGCTAAAATAACGGCTGCTGGCTTCGCCCAAAAAGGTCGGGCGTTTAGCACCATCGGCAGGTTTGATTTTCTTTTTCAGGAACCAGTCCTGTTTATGCAGAACGCTGTCTTTCGGCAAAACCCGGATGGCCTTTACCCAGGCCTGGTGCAGGTTCTCGTAATCCTCATCGGATAAAGTAAAAACCTCCGGCAGGCTGATGCGGAAGGCGAGCGTAAACTCGCCCTGTTTGGACAGGATGGCATCGTTTTCAATGCCCAGAATCGGTAATATATCTTTCAGTTGTTTTTCCATCTCAAATCTCTTTCACGTTCACTGATTTGCCCCTTTAAAATCTCGGCCTTTTGCCTGGCCGCATGCGCCTGGTAATTTGCTCATGCTCGCGTTGCAGTTGTTCCCTGTTCTGTTGGATCAGCCGGGGTACCTGGGTTTCACTGAGCGGGATAATTTCTGCCTTCAATTCCTTTTTTATCGGATACCGGCGTAGCAGATCACGTTCTGCCATGCCATAAATACGCGCAGTTCCGACCGGATCAAGCCCAATCTCATTGGGGAGCCTGATCTTGATGATGCCATTCGGGAACTCTGTCAGTTTGGGATCCAGGGAAACCACTTGTTTCATGATGGGTTCGTAAAAACCTTCGTAATGCCAGCCGTCATCGGTTAGCTCTAATGACTTCAGGCTGATGGTCGGGAAGAAATATTGCGCGTGGCGCAGTTCCTGCAATCGCAGATCGACGATGAATTTTTCGCCGGCAATATCAATCTGAGGCAGGATCCCGTTTTGCCTTGCCCGTAAAGCATCCTGGTCAACCATGACATCGAAATCGGTCCTGCCTGCTAATTGCTCCGGGGTTAACCCGTATCTGGCAGCCATACCCTCGGGATCGAGTTCAAGCAGCGACGGAATAATATAGGGTTCTGCTTTTTCAGGGCCGGTTGCCGGAATTTTTTTTTGCTCATCCCAGGCCAGCAAATAGTGATCACCGAAATCGGTCATTTGATTGATAAATGATATTTCTTTCTCAGGCGCATCTGTTTGTCGTAGCACCTGTTTCTCAATATCCACCAAGTAAGTGATCTGATCGAAACTATAGATAACCGGTTCTCTTAATTTATTCATCGTTGTACCTCCTGATAGTTTAATTGCTGGAAAAAGCGACGGCCGTAGGATTTAAGGACGCGGGGGACGCGCTTGCGGGCCATGGCTTTCATGAGGCCATGTTCTCCGTATTTCCGGCTGAGCGCGAATATTTTGATACTGCCAAAGGCGGCTGCGGTGCCACAAATGCTAAAGCAAATGAGGGTGCCCGCGCCGGCAATATAGAGGCCGGCAAAGACGATCATCAAGCCAAGTACCAGGCCTGCGAAATACCAGATATACTGTGCCCGCAAACCGCGGAACTCGATGCTTTTATTAATGCCTTTGTTAATGCTATAGATACTGTTGTTCATATTGCTTTATCTTTTGCGGATATTCATTTATTAAATGTTAGCCCTCGAGGGAGAAATCAGGGTGGCAGGTAGCGCTCTACGCAGGCCAGGGTGTCGTGTATGGCTCCCCCATGGCTGAAAACGGCAAGCCTTTCGGAAACGAAGTGGCGTCCCTTGCCCATCACTACGGAGTGGTAACCGAAAGTGACGACGAGCCCCGTCGGTTTAAGATGCCGGACGATCTCATCCTTCAATTGGCGGAATGGGCTACATATCATACCCTGGTACAATTCCATGCTTTTGCGGAAAGCATAAGGCGGGTCGAGCAGTATACTATCAAATTTCTCACCATCATAGTTACGCAGGAAGTCCAATGCATCGAGGTGAAAATCAGCGGGCATCTCCGGGTTGAGGTCGTTGCGTATTTCATCAACCGCAAGTTTAGTCAGTCCGGCAAACAGGTTCAGTACGCGCCCTTCACAAACAGCTTCCACCCATTCACGGATTGGCCTCACCGAAAACGTATAGCGGTGCAGCGGGCAACGAATATGTTCAAAGTGCCTGATCATAATCGCACCCCTTTCGTTTTTCGGTAGCTTTCGTTTGGCCAGGGTTTGCTGCTGTTGCCCTCCTGTTGAGCAGATGCAATGCCCTGGGTTTTCCGGTAAGCCTGTTCCCCGGCAAGTGAAACCACAATGGCTTCCTCCAAGCTTGCTTTCTCCGGCTCTTTTTCGTTTTGGGTAGCAGGTAATGTGGGTACCGGGATTTCTGCCTGTTGCTGTACTTCCTGTTTTTCGCGGATCTTGCGGGCGATCTCTTTTTCGAGTACATTGAGTTCGCTTTTCATCGCCACCAGCTCCTTTTCCTTGTCAAATGGCTTGTCCAGCAATGCTTTTAATTGCGGGATCTGTATTTGCTGTTCCGATAACTCTTTGGTGTACTTTTCCAGCAGGCTATCCACCTTATCAATGGCATTGATAAAGTAGCGGGCAGCCAGTTTCGGGTTGTCGGTGTTGGGCACACCCGAACTGGCGGTATAATGGATGTTACTGCCGGGGCGTTCGGCATACAAAGTGTTATAATCGTTTTGAAACAGCTTACCTTCCAGCAGGCGCTGTTCCTGGGCATGTCGGATATATAATTTGAAGCCGTACAATTCGCCCAGTTCCTTAATGGCTGGTTCACCAGTATTGGGCTTCCAGGCCTGGTATTGCCGAATGAGGTAGTTGCCGATGGCTTTTGCGTCCGCACTGGCCACATCATTCAGTCTAACCGGATTGGCTTTGCTGCCATCTTTTTCCAGTTTCAATACCTTGTGGTAGGCCTCATAGTCACCGGCCACCCTTTTTAAGGCCGCGGAGGTTTTGACGGTTTCTTTTTCGAGTCCTTCCAGTGTATAGCGCGCTCGGGCGATCTCCCGGAAATGTGCCGTTTTCAAACTTTCAGTGACTGCGATCTTTTTCTCCAGCTTTGTTTTGTCGAGCAGCGAGGTATCGCCGGAAAGGATGGCGATGTATTCGGAAAAGTTCATCCCGCTTTTTTCGTCGATACTGCCTTCATCGATGGTGCGCACATTCAGTTCGCAGTTCTTCATCTGGCTGATAAAGGTTTGCTTATTTTTCAGCAGGTTGAATTTGTAATTGTCCAGCGATTGTTCTACCGCATAAATGAAATTTGTGACCTTATTGCCGTAATGGGATTTGGCCAGTTTATTCCCCTGGCGTGAGCCGCGCCCGTTACGCTGTTCCAGTTCACTCGGTTTCCAGGGAATATCCAAATGGTGCATGGCCACTACCCGTTCCTGCACGTTCAGGCCGGTTCCCGCTTTATCTGTACTGCCCATAAGGATGCGGATCTCTCCCCGGTTCATCTTTTTGAACAGTTCGGGCTTTTGTTTATCCGTCCATTGGTGGATAAAGGTGATATACTGCGGTGGTACATCCATATCCCGGACAAGCTTATTCTTCAGCGCATCATACAGGTTAAAGGCATCGGGTTTGGGGGTGCCGATATCGCAAAACACGATCTGTGTACCGCGCTGCGTGGTACTTTCCCGGTAGATCTCCGCGAGTTTCCGGGCACAGACATTTACTTTATAGTTGGGATGGTCCTCATACAAACTCGAATTGATCAAGCGCATGTCGGCCGCCATTTTTTTGGCGTAATTGGTGGCGATCAGCATCCTGCCTTTATCTTCATCCTCGGAAAGCGGCGGACGGCCGATCAACGTGGCATCGCCGTTTTTGGCAAATTCCATCAGCTTGCGGATAAAATCCTCCTGTTCCGGGGTGGGCTTGATATTGATAAGTTGCTCGACAAGGGAGGGTTTGTCCAGCGCAATATGCTTCGCCGTTTTATAATCTGTGATCTCGTTATAGAATAGGGCCAGTTCCGGCACTTTGATGAAATGGCGGAAGCGCTCTTTGGCGATGATCTCATTAGTGACCGAGAATTCGAAATCTGTGGTCTTTTTGGCAAAGACCGCCGCCCAGCCATCAAAGTTCTGGATGCACTGGCGCTCCATTTCTTTCGGGCGGAGGTATTTAAAGATCAAATACATCTCCGTAAGCGAATTGGATATTGGTGTGCCGCTCAGGAAAGTAACGCACAGGTCGCTGTTGAAACGCTCCTGCAGGGTGCGCACCGCGAAAAGCATGTTCAGCGCCTTTTGGCTGCCTTCCATATTGCCCAGCCCGGCCACGCGGTCATGGCGTGTAGTGAACGTCAGGTTTTTGAACTTATGGGATTCGTCCACGAAAAGGTGGTCGACGCCCATTTCCTTGAAATCGATGCCCTTGTCTTTTTTACCGGCAATATCCGCTTCCAGCCCTTTGAGTTTTGCCGTCAGGTTATTCTTGCGCACCTCCAGCCCTTTGAGCATCCGGCGGGATAATTTTCCGCCTTCCCGTTCCAGCGTGGCCAGGTCGGCTTCCACGTTATCCAGTTCTGCGGAAAATATCTGCTGCTGGATCTCCGGCGATTGCGGGATCTTGCCGAATTGGTCATGGGTCAGGATGATGCAATCCCAGTTGTTGTTTTTGATCTCATGAAATAGCCGCAGCCGCTTATCCGGTGTAAAATCATTTTCACCGGGTGCCAGTACCCTGGCGGCGGGATAAGCTTTTTTGTAGGTGTCGGCGATTTGTTTAACGTTCGCCTTTAGCGCGAGGATCATCGGTTTGTGGACGATTCCCAGCCGCTTCATTTCCTGCGCGGCGACGATCATGGTCAGGGTTTTGCCTAAGCCTACCTCATGGTCGATCAACGCGCCGCGGTTCTGCACGATGCGCCATGCGGCGTTTTTCTGGGAACTGTACAAGTCCTCTATACCCAGCGCTTTTTTGTCCAGTCCGGGAAACTTCTGGTGCCCGCCATCATATTCCCTTAGCACATAACAATTAAACGTGTCGTTGTATAATTTCTGGATAGCTTGTTTCTCATCTGCGGGTAAACCGCCCAGCCAGTCCACAAAGCCGGCACGGATCTGTTCGATCTTTTCATGTGCCAGCTGGATGGCTTCGTTATCGGGGTAACGTTTGATTTTTCCTTCTCCCAAATGCACCTCATAGCTGAAATAGGGCGAAGTGTTCTCAAGCGCGTGTTCCAGTAGAGTGTAGCCGTACGTTTTACGGACGCTTTCTTTGGGAGTAATGGCAAACTCCTGGCTGATCTTCAGGTTCGTGCCCTGTGTGCTCACCTTGAAACTGTCGGAAGCCTGCATAAAGTGGATGGTCACCGGCAGTTCAAAAAAGCTGCTGGCAAAGCGCTCGTAATACCCCATCGGGAACCAGCGCTCCCCCAAATTAAAATCCAGCAATTCGAATGGGATAGGTTCCGGCTGTATCCTGGTGATCTCCTGTAAGCTGTGCGCGATATGGATATCGTCCGGGTTTTCCTCCGCGGCCTGTTTGGCTGTTTCCAGCTTTTGCACCACGTTACCGGAAAGGTACTGGTCAATGGTTTCCCATTCATTGCCGGCGGGGTTCAGGCAGATATGGCTGCGGAGGTTAATGATCACTTCCTCATTGGTCAAGCCGGTGGCATGGGCAACAAACCCGGTGTCCACCCGGCCCTTTTCATTCAGGCAGCGGGCCAAGGCCGCTATAGGGTCATCAGTCGTAAATTCCGCCTGCGCATGGAAAATGGGATGTCCCAGGATATCAGCGGGCAGGTATTGCTCTCCTTCTTTGCGCTCCACTGAAGCCAGGGTTTTAAAGCCGAAGAGCTCATCCGCTAAGATAAGCCTGCGGTTAGCCGGGCGGTTAAGTTCCCCGTAACGCTGGATAAAGCTTTCGTAAGCTTTGTTTAAGGATGTTCTTAGGGCTGGATGAACAGTTTCAGTAGCCGCCTCGCTTACCGACAAAAGAAGGTATTGATCGCGGACGGGTATATATGCACCGTAAAACGCCGCGTCCGATTGGGTTTGCAGCGGGTTGAAGAGCGCCTGCGTGCGGCTTTCATTGAGCTGGCTGATCTTGCCTACCTTGCCATCCAGCATCACCCAGGTACCGGATTCATGAAAGTTCTGGAGCGCGGTAAAATAGCTTTCGGCGTTTTTGCCAAACCTGAAATGTTCTTTTAAGCTTTGGTCGCCGTGAAAACTGAAATCATGGTTGTACTGTTGTAGGGCAGGGGCTACTTTTTGCAGTTCCTGCGCGAAGCGGCTGCCGTTCATCCAGTTCTCGGGCAGTATTTGCTCCCGGAAGTTCGGGAAGAATTTATACAGGTATTGTTTGTTATCGCGCTGTTTGGCCGTGATTAGTACCAGCAGTTCATGCCCGGGACGGTCGGCGGTAGAAATACTTCCAAGCATGCGTGCGGTTGAGGGGATCACTACCGAAAGGTCTGGTTGGTACAGGTAGTCCATGGCGCGGTTGGCGCTTTCCGCAGGCCGGCTATCAAACAGGCCCAACTGCACACTAACGGTTTCCGTCTTTTTTTCAGGCATATCCCCATAGGTAAGCGAGGGCTTTTGCATGGGTTCGAATTCCGGTTTATCAGCTAACCCGGCCTGTGCCTGTTGAAAGGCCACGGCATTGAAATTTTCACTAAGCCCTGTGCGGATGTTTTCGCCCAGTTTTCCGGCGATCTGGCTGATATCGCCCTTTTGCCAGATCTCCTGGCGCGCTTTGCCATATTGGTTTTTGCCGGGGCGAACGGTATCACCCGCAATGGCACGGCCAACCTCTCCAAAAACATATACATTAATTGGATAGCTGCCAAATTCGTTGCTTTCACTACGGGTCTCGATGGCCAGCTTTTCAAATTCACTGAGCCATTTTTTGTGCACGTTCTTTTGCACGACCACCAGGTGGCTTGGCGCCTCGGTATTGGCGCTGTCCTTCATCAGGTTATCTGGCATGGCTGTGATGCTGACCAAGTCGGCGCGTTCGAACAGGTAGGTACGGGCTTCCCGGTTGGAAGGGGTATTCAGGAATGCATCAGTAGTTAGAAATGCCATCAGGCCGCCGTCGGCCAGCTTGTCCAGCCCTTTGGCGAAAAAGTAATTGTGGATGCTGCCAGCAATTTCGGGAGCACGATGATCGGGGTCGAACACTTTAAATGCGCCAAAGGGAATATTGCTGGCAATCAGGTCGTATTGCCCGTTTTCCTTATTGGAGGTTTCTTCCAGCCCTTTAATCTGCACGCTTGTACTGGCCGGGTAAGTGGAAGCCAGGGCCGTTAATATTTTACCGGTGAGGATATCTTTTTCCACAGCATGGACTTGCTGTAGCCCGGGAAACGCATTAAAGGCTTCATCGATGAAAATTCCGGCACCGCTGCTGGGTTCGTACAAGCGTTTGGGGTTGATGCCCTGTTCCTTCAGTGCGGCGTATAAAACCTGCGGTACGACCTCTGGCGTATAATAGGCGGTGAGTACGCTATCGCGCATGGATTGCAGGGCTTCCCGGTAACCGGGTTCGTCCAAATGGTTTTTCAGCATTTGGTGTAGCTCCATCATAGACGGGTACAGCTGCAGGTCGGCTTTGGAGGCATTGCGTTTTTCCCATTCCTTTTTCTCGCCGGCCGGAAACATGACAGCCTTTAGTCCGCCGAACCCGGCATAGCTGCGGAGAGAGGCAATATCATCCGGTGACAAGGTATCGCCCGGCTGGTATGCCAGCGCGATGCGGATGGCTTCGATATTGCCGCGGAGTTTATGGAGGGAGTTGAACGCCATGGCTGTTTAGTTTTCGGTGGACTGGTTTTCGAGGTATTCGGCAATCATGCCGGTAACGGCATTGCGCAGGGCGGGTAGTTCTTCGTGGTCTTCGCCGAAGCCGAATACTTCGAAAATGGGTTCGCAGGCTCCGATGAGGTTGATCAGCTCGTAGGTTAGGATACCGCTGCGGTTCATTTGCTGGTAGGCCTTGGGGAACTCAGCTTCCAGCAATTCGCGCATCCAGCTGAAGCGCGAGGGGCGAAGGTCCCGGGTGAGTTCTTCGAGGCACAGGGCTTCGATAACATATGAAGGCCGGTTTTCTTTTTGAAGGCCTTCGATCAGTCCGCTGATGGAATCCACCTTGCTGCCCAAATAGTGGCTCAGGCGGTGTTCTTCCTGCAGGGCGATGAGCAGGTCGGTATGGTGCTGGATCATATAGCTGTGCAGTTTGCCGATGAGTAGCGTTTTCATAGCCGTTGGTTTAGATGCCGAAGAATGATTTGATAATGGTGGCTACAACCACCAGGAAAATGCAGGAGCCGAACCACGCGGCGGCTACTTTAGAAGTGTCCTGGTCACCGGCGTTCCATTTGGAATAGACCTTGACGGCCCCGATGAGGCCAAGTATGGCGCCGATTGCGTACATCAGGTTGGTTCCGCTTTCAAAATAACTGCGCACCTGTGTGGTCGCCTCCTGTATGCCGGCGTTGCCATCCTGGCTGTGGGCAGCGAGGGTTAAGCTGGCAAATAAAGCGGCCAGTCCGCATGATTTCAGGGATTTGCCCCACGTTTTCCTTCTGTTCGTTTTCATAATTATTGTATTTATTCATTATGGATTTATGCCTCAAATTGTCCTTTCCTGATCTTTCGGGCATGGGTTTCCCTTACCCGCTCCCGGTATTTGCGGGAGGGGCGGGAACTGGCTGCAACCGTAACCCACCGGATGGTAATGGCTCTTCAGCACCGGGCCGGGGCAGCAATACTTTGGTTTCAGGCTCCCCCTTAATGCCCCGCAGGCAGCGGGGCAGGGGAAAGGGCACGGCGCACTAAGCACTCCACCACTTACCTACTTCACTTTCGCTGAGTAGTGCCGTGCCGGTCTTTTCGCATTCTGTGATGATGAGGGCGGTGATATTTTGTTGTTCGGAGGCAGGGAGAGCATCGAGGCCCTCCAGGATCGTTTTTAACTGGGAGGCCAGTTTATCGGGTGCATAGGGCTGGCCTGCGGCTTTTTTAATGCATGCTATAAGGATTTGAGAAAGTTCCTGGGCTTCGATGCTTAGGCTCTGCGGTTGCGGGATGGTTTCTTCCGGAATGGACGTAGAAACCGATTCGCTGTTTTCAGGAGGTGCTTCGCCTGAATAACGTAAGGCGGCCGGCAGGCTGCGGCTGTCATCTTTGTGCCCTGTCAGTTTGTGGGCCAGGGCTAGTATGTCGGCGCGGTAATATTTCCAGCCGATAAAGGCATAATAAGCAATCAAGAGCAGGGCTAAGGTTCCCAGGTAAGCGCTCCAACTGATGTGATTAAATAGATGATTCATTTTATTTCGTTTTGTTGCTACAAAGTTGCCGGGAAACGCATTGCGCATAAAGTCCAATTTATTGTGGTATCTTAGTTGGGCCTTTGTACCCCATTGACTTATAGGTAAATAGAGTTGGAATAGTGGGGGGGAGGCGAAGAGCTTGGCCAGTCGAGCGCCCGCAAATTAGGCGTGCACGGGTAAATCTGGTCGCGCTAAATGCAATTACAAGCAATCGATGAACCGAGAGAAATAAAGTATACCAAAACCTGTCTTTACAGCTTTTATAAGTAGATATTAAGAAATAAAAAAAAACCTTAGCCTTTTTCTAAGATGCTTTAATAGCATATGCGCTCACCCGTTCCACCCAACTGGCTTTTGCAGCTCCGCTGAAAGCGGTTGTCGACTCTTACGAAATGCGCGGTGGCTTCTCTGCCTTTTAAAATTACCTCAAGAATAAAAGAATACCGCAAGGATTACAGCCATTTTTATTGGCGTTGGTGAACGAAGTAGCTGCGACGATCTCACAGATGCCCATGAGATACATTGGAACATCCATTTATGGGCAGCATTATGTCATAGTAATCAGTATCACCGGGGAAAGAAACAAAAGACGGACAATCGATGCAGAATACCAGATCCGGAACGTTAGCACTTTTTCTATTTCCTTACCTTATTATAAGGCTTTTCTGATAATGGAAATTTTGTCACGGACAGGACTTGATCCTGTTCCAATGGGCAGCATTCTGAGCACAAGCCACCGATAAATCTTATCAATGAACAAGGTACTGAATGAAGTTCTCAAAAACGCGGTCACCGAACGAGACATTGCAGCATCGAAGAACCTTAACGCGCCATTTTCAACAGAACGGCAAAGTCAGTTGCATGTTGAGTGGTGATACGATCATCCGCTAGTGCATTGACCATATCATCCCGTTTACGATCTGGAAAAACAACGACCTATGGAATCTGTTGCTGGCACGGTCCGAGCTCAATAATCAAAAGCGGGACAAGATCCCGAGCCCAACACTTATTGAGAACCGCAGGGAACTCATCACCCATTACTGGGGCGTCATCCACAAGCACAGCCAATTGCGTTTTCAGAAAGAATTACAGGTCGCTTTGCTGGGCTACGAATCGCCGGATAACTGGCATGGACCAGCCATCGAACAACTGACAAAGAATTATGATCACCTGATCAACACGCGGGGATTTGAAGCATGGAATAGTTAAAAAAGTAGCCGTCATTAGATATGTTTAAAAATCGGACAGCCGTGTTATCGAGAGAAAGGATTACAAGCTGAACTTTTTGACCATCGTCTGCAGGATGATAAAAATATATAACTTGCTCATCTGAAGTTTTGATTAATTCAAAAGGCCAAATAATGTGCAAATTCAGTTTATCGAACATGCACATTATCTGGCCTTTTGTGAGGTGTGAAATGAATAAACACCTTTTCTTACAATCTATTTTTTGTGAAGTTGTAAGCTGTAACGCTAATCAGCAACACAGCAACCTTTTTAATCTTAGAATGCTAGTTAAAACAAGAGGGAATAATTAGCAGGTCTATGATCAATGTCTAAATCATTGTGACCGACGTAATTAAATGATTTAAGATCAGGGACAGCTTTACGCTGAACTCCTCTTAAATTGGCATAAGCAGGTACACGGCCAGATCCGGCATCCTGAACGGCCCTTACAAAATTATTAAAGCCCATGATTAGCGGAAAAACTTTCTTAGGTGCGATTTGAGCCATATCGAACATATCCGGTCCAAGTGGTTTTTCAGCCTCCAGCGCATAGGTTATCAATTCCTTATTTTCAACTTCAGCAGCAAAATGCTTCGCAGCTTCCAAATAAGCGTTATAACCATCAGTTGCCTTGAACCGGCAGCTTTCATAATAATTGATAAGGTCGAGCAGTAGCGGGTTACTGTACTCATTTTTTAAGCCGGGAATTTTCATCATAACAATTCTTAAATATCCGTATAAATATTTTAAACACACAAAAAAAACAATAGTTTAATCGCAGTTTAATTTCCGGCGGCGTGCTTTTGTTGTCGTATCGGAATTCAAGCTGCAAAAATACAAAATTTATTAGCTATTTCATTGTAAAAAAAGCCATTGAATGTCGGAACGCTAGTTAAACCAAAACCTTTCGGCGACCCAGAACGGTATGATTTGATTCAGAAAACGTAAACGCTTGAAGCGTTCAAATTCTGCCAGATCCAAGATACCCTTTTCCGCCTGATCTTCCCACTCCATAAAAAAAACGTGTCGAAAAACGTTGAACGAATTGTCCGCTCGTCTTGCAATTCCATTGAGCACCTTTTTTAGGTCACAGGGTTTTTCGTATGCAATAGAGAAACTCTCTTCAACCAGCAGATCAAGCGTTATAAATCTGATGTGGCTGACGTTTTCGTCGGAATTAAGCAGTGCGATCAACTCGTTTTTGAACTCTTGATTGAGGTATCGTTCCCGAAATGGATTTTGCCCAACAGCGAATATGCAAAGTTCCCGCTTACCGTCTGTACGTTCCAAAGCGTACCACTGTTCGTGCACATTTTTTTTGCCTGTTATCAACCGCAATTCATTATCAAGAATCATCCTTGACTGATCGCGCTTTAAATAATGCAAAAGCTGAACCTTGGTACCTTTTGCAATTAACCGTTCTACCTCTCTGCGTCTTTCAGTGGTTAAGGTACATAAACCAATCTTTTTCAATGGAGGATGATTCCAAAGTTCTTCTTGCCAACTCTCATGATCTGGCAAGGGATTATAACCATATCGATGTTGCAAGATCTCCCGTTTGCTGATGTTGATATTCAATATCGAAAACCAGCTCTTTTCATAACGTTGCTCCCGTGCCTGCCCGAGTTCCAAAAAACAGCCTGTCTTGAGATGCAGGGTGGTGTTTAATAAGCGCTCGGTCGCCGTATCGATCGGCACATGTTCATGGCCGGTCAAAAAAACATCTGATTTTGACAACAGGTCATTCAATAAAAATGAGCTACAAGTGCTGTCATTTTTATCATGACTGTATGATTCATCATAATGCAACCAATTTTTGGGGTGGTGCATACTTGTAAGCACAAAGTAATCTGGATATTTTTGCAATAAAGCGTCGAGTTTTTCCTGCTTAAGCAATTGTATGCCGGAAATCTGGTTAGCATAGTCGGCTAACTGATCACGTGTTTTAAGCCATTCAATGATCTGCGCAGCCGTAATCTCTTTTCCTTTATAATCCTTTCTGATTACTTCCAAAATCTGATCGGCATACAGATCGTTAAAACCACCTCCCATAGAATACCAGGCGCTGTTCAGCAATATAAAAATCATTTGCCGGCGTCGGTCTACGACATAACCGTATAACCCTTCCGCTGCGTATTCACTTGAATATACTAACCCTCCGTCACCCGTAAGCGCATAGGCCTCTTTGTAGGGGCCACTACGAGCCTCCGTAAGAAACTGACTGTATCCATTAAATAAACGCCTGAAATTATCTTCATATTTCAGCAAAAACTCCGGCCTTGTCAACTGCTTTGAAATTTCACCGGATTTGTGGTCTTTCCCTGTCACATTCGTGATGAAATCGGCAAGGAAATCGTTGGATTCGCGATTCACGTCATGATTCCCAGGCAAGGTTAACACACGAGGTAAAGGATTTCCGGTTTGACGCATCTTTTCCAGTAGCGGATGAAGTAACAACTTGTTGAGCTGAACATAATCTCCATACTTGCCAAAGCTGCCGAGATCACCACTCAATAAAATATAATCGATCGGAACGTCCGGTAAGTGTTGCTCCATGACACAGTCAAGAAATTGGTTCAGGAACTTTTGATATGAAGCCACCGATGCTAAATCCTTATATTTTTCTGCGTAATGCAGGTCGCTGATCCACAGTAATTTGATATTAGTCTCCCCGATCATGCTTTGGAATTTTGACGTTAAATTTAGATTGGATAAATCCTTTTTTTCGAACCAATGCGTAGTGCCATAGATCGGTCAGAACTCTTGTACTCATTTTAAGATATCTGCCTTGTTTATCTGTGCTGTCAAAAAAAAGTCCCCCTGTCTGATCGACCGTGTAGAGATTATTACTTTCTGTGCTTTGCATAAATGCTGACATCGGTCGGCCTGTTTGCCAGTTGCGCCGGAGCATGTCTATCGACGATCCGTTCATTCGGAAAATATTTTTTAAATGATCCCACATATACCATTCAAGATACAAAAGGCTGTTCTTAGGGACACCGCTTTCCGCTGTCATACCAGCGCTCAACCGCTCAAAGGCATAGTGACGTTTTGCTATCAAATTGGCATAGGTTTGCGGCATGATGTCTAATTCATATTTACCCTTCAACCGTTCTGTAAAATGAAAAGCCGCTTCGTGATCCATCTCGGGTATATCGCACTCCCGGTCCGAACGGCGCATCATGTCATTCAATCTGGACTGCAGGTAGTTCATCAATTCAAAGCTGATCTTCTGCCTATCCAGGAAATCAATAAACTGGCGTACTGATGTGTCTATTTGTTGATAGTAGCGATCCCAGTAGGCATCCAGTTCCGGCAAGGGACAAGTTAGTGCTGGCATATCTTCGCCAACCTTATTAAACAACCGGCGAATAAATAAAATCCTGAATAGCTCTTTTTGAAAATGTAGCTCGCTTAACATACCAAGCTCGTCGTACAATGAAGAATTTTGGAAGTTATAGGTCCAGAACCAATAATAAAACAATTCGAAATCAGCACGATACGTCCAGGCAAACCGCATTGTATCGTTTATGAAATACTGGAAATTGATCAACTTTCTTTGCTCCATATCGCGAAGCACCGCGTTAAAGCGGTAAAGCTCTGCTTTATCCTTTTCAAATTTGAGGTAGATATCCTTTAAATGCTGATCCTCAAAGATCACCGTATTCAGAATCTCTTTGGAAAATGTGGCGAAAACAAACTCCGGAGAAGTCAGGTGATTAATATAATAATTGATGGAATTGTTATTCGATACCGTATCCTTCATGCTTATTTGTACAATCGGGCCATAGCTGTACTTGGGATCGTAAATCAAGTTGCCCATCTCGTAAGCAAGTACGCTGTAGGTTGACAAAAGTTGTTGTATAGAGCTGTTGAAATCCAGGTCGAAATCATTAATATCTTCAAACTGATAGTTGTTGAGCATACGAATGCTGAATCCCTCTTGAAATATCGTGATCATTTTCATCAGCAGATCTTCCAGAATATGATAGCCTTCAAAACCCTTATAAGTTTCAGGATAGGTCATCCGGTTCTGAAAAGCATTGTAGCTTTCACGAATGGCCGTTTTTAGTTGATCGACAAATATGGTAAAGTCCATTAGGTAAGGAAACAAGATCAAATCCTGAATCCCATTATTATAATTGGAGAATAATTTCAGTATTTTAGAACGTATCTGTCTGGAGATCTTTAAGGCTTTAAGCTGGTCGTCAATCTTGCGTACCGCGTTAATTGTCTCAGCAAACATCGGCATAATTTCCTGCATGCTCTTTTTGGGAAACTCGTCTCCATATGTCGGATTTTTTCGCTCGAAATATACTCTCGTTTTAACCTTACTTACATGCTGAAAGAGCTGCGTATCCTCATTCATGATCAGCTTGATCAGCTTGATGTTTTTTACGGGATCTTCAAAATGTGTCGTGAGACAATAATCGCTGCTTCCCAGCATTAAAAACTGTTCCAATTCACCAAAAAGTTCTTTACCCAGCTCGTCGCTTTTAAAAAGCGAATTTAACAGATGAAGATGCCCGGGCTTTACCCGCCACTCTAGGGCTGTCCTGAGTTTCTGCTCACTCTGCTTCAACTGTGCTAAATAATGTGGATCGTCTGCCAAATCAGAATGCAAGCCGAAATAGGTGTGCGTATCTGCGAAAATATTTGCATCAAGAAAATCAATCTTCCTGCTATCCGGAAAAAAAAGCGGATAAAGGCTGTTGGATATTAACTCGCTTGTATCTTCTTCAAGGTCTGCAAGGGTTAGGCGGCGTATTGACTGTAGCAACCCTGAAATATCATCCGGACTGTCTGCAAAAAGCAAAAGGGAAATTTCGAACCAAGAGAAAGAATGCGTCCGAAGATACTCTACAGAACAGTTGTTCTTTTCGTTATATAACGAAATCAACTGAGCAATTTTACGATTGACGGCTTCCAGGAAAACAGCGCCGTTTCCGATCAGGATTTCATTATTCAGCTTTAGATTGCTAATGCCACAGAAGAACTTCCTAACCGGATCTTCTGGTTTTAGGTGATCGTAAAAGAAATCAGTCAGTTTTTGATCGTTCTCCCTTGCAATCCCTGTGAAAGTTTGAAAAGTATGTGTCCCGAATACGTTTCTACCATGTTTGTTCCTCAACTTAGCACTTCGGGGTTCAAAAAGTCGCTGAGCAAATTTGAAATTATCGATCAACGCAATGTATGCGATGTCATAATTTCCTAAGATAAAATAGCTAAGCGGCTGGTAAAAAATTGGCACATGATTTTTTTTGTAATGCTCCTGTTCGTCTTCCGACTTATTAAAAAATTTCACGGATTCTTCGCGATAACGACCGTAAAAATCATCCTTTACACTGCGATGGAAATTTGTTTCTTGTCCTTGGGGAAAGGTGGCAAGTACTACGTGTAAGCTATATGAACTATAATCAGCCGTTGTGTCGGACATTGGATAGGTTTAAGGTTCCAATGCTAAGATATATTTTTGAATAAAAATTAACAATTTATTCATAATTTTTTATCGGCAGGGATTAGGACAAAAACCGCTGCTTGCCGTCATCTTTTAATTAAGCTAAGATAATTTACATACGCTTCAGGGCGCGCTCATTAAATAACCTCTCAGATAAAATTGTCTCTCAAGATTTAATTTTGACAAATACACTTACAGAAATTTAAACTCAATAGGAGCAGAACAAGGTTGAAATGATATAGCAATAATATAGCACTTTAACATATTAAAAATCAATTCGAAGTAATTTGGAGATTTTCAATCTTTTACGAAAATTTGCTTTAATCCTACCCCTAAAGAAACGCTTGTAGCCGGGAATGGCAGCCCTGCGGAAGCGTCACCGCCATCCCCGGAATCAAGCAACCGAAACCGCCATGCCGCCTGTTTTGATTGAAATGGAGAAAGTGGCGGCACGGCGCACACCCACAATTTACCATGCAGCGAACTCATATCTGCAAAGGCTGGTAAGCCCTCACCTCCAAGTCCAATCCTCCGAATTGTTATTCGATCGTCGGCTTAATAATTGCATACTCCGCCCTTTGTTAAGGTCGGGGAGGTATGGCAATAGTTTTTTTTAAAGGAGGTGTGGCAGGTGAAGATCCAAATTCTGTGTGCGTTGAATGATGTAACTTTATTCAGAAAGCAACTTTCATCGCTTGGTACTGGGGATAGATAAGAGTTTTCGATTCCGGTAAAAGGCTGTTGTCCTCAAACTAATAATACTCCAATGGCGAGTTGATGGATTAAGTTATCTGCTAGTTGACCGAGAAATATCGACTTTATGTTATGCTTGGGCATTGCAACCTATTTTAAGCCGGCATCATTGCCCAATTTGATAATTTTATCCTTTTTTTAATCTTTTAACTTCTGCCGCTTTTGTATGACTATCCATAGCGGTATGGCTCTTAATGGCTATTAACACATCTATAAATTAGTTGTTTTTCAGGCTTTTGTATTAATAGGTAATTGATTGCTTAATAGTTTTATATCTTTGAGTTCTATTACTGGTGGCGTCCGCCACTAATTGTGATAAGGTTTAGGTTAAAAGCCCGATACGGCGAGCGTATCGGGCTTTTGTATTTATAAATCAATCATGCAATGTATTTAAGAATCACTCTCGATTTAGAAACTTACTTCTTTATTAATTTCTAATTTATGCTATCCCACAAATGGTGCATTTTCCATCATAACTCCTATCTGATTAACGTCCCGTTTAGCAGCTAATTCTTTTAATATTATCTCTAACTTGGAATAAGTCGGCTACTCTACTTCTATCATTATCTGTATCCAGTCCTTGAGTTTACATTTTTTTAGGGTATAACATCTGTCCTTTTTTTTAGTCTTCCTTAAAGAAGATATAAAAACGAAAGTTGAAAAGATTGTAATATTGATTTTTACTTTCGTTTAATTTTCGTAATCGTAAGATATATGCTGATAGCTTTTTAATATTTACAAATAGTGATCTCAATTTTCTTACAATTCTCAATTGTTAGCGCTGCATTTTTTTCCAATAGCTAAATTATCGTTTGATAAGATGCTTACTTTTTTGTTTTGATATATTGTTATGTCGATAAATCGACGTAAACTTGTGTTTGGTTGTAGGGGATTAGACAATCTTTTAAACTTAGTAGCGATAAAATTAAACCTAAATTTATTATCAATTATGAGCGAAGAAACTTATAGCATTATTTTTCAAGACGCTACAACTGCTGAAGCTAATAAACTTGCAACAGAACTTCAATATTTCTTGGATCAAACTGTTAATATTAAATCAACGATTACAAAAGAACGCATTGATACTCAAGATGCTGGCACAATATTGATAGCCGCTTTAGGCACCTCCGCTGTCACGACCCTTATAAAAGGTCTGATGAATTGGTTATTAAAAACTCAGAGCCGAAAAATCACGATTAAGAAAAATGGTGAAATCATCGGTGAGAACTTAACTAGTAAAGATATAGAGCGAATACTCGACCATAACAAATAAATTGCAGTGGCGCTTGATCCAAAACGTACGGCAGTTATTTTGCTCGGAGCATCAACATTTCCGAAATCTGCATTTCAACCTAGCGAAGCTTTTTCTGTGGCAAAAAATAGAATAAGGGATTATTTTGCACAAAAACTTGAAGTACCGAACAGCAGTTTTCTAGATCTATTTGATATAGATTCCACAGTGGATGAAATAGATCAACAAATCAGCGCATTTATAGGCGACAGGATAGAGTCAGGGGCTGAAGATATATTTATTTATTATGTAGGTCATGGCGCCTTTACGACTACTGATAACTCATTCTACTTAGCTTTAAAAGGTACAAGGCAAGAAAATCCGAGTGTTTCCGCTTTGACTATTCGACCTTTTGCCGAAACCATTAAACGTGCAGCAAAAGCAGTTAGAACTTTTATTATTTTGGATTGCTGTTTTGCCGCTTCTGCCGGCAAGGCATTTATGGGTGCAGATGTTTCTGTTCAAAATCAACAATTGAGAGATGCCTTTGCAACGAGAGGTGTCGCAATTCTCTGTGCAGCTTCCCAGGAAAGCCCAGCCTTTATCGTGGAAGAACGAAAAATAACAATGTTTACAGAAAGCTTTAATGAAGCATTGCTAAATGGGGACTCAAGTATATCTAATAAATATCTATCCCTAAGGCAGATTCATGAGTTGACTTATAGGAATATACAGAGCTTTAACTCTAACGATACTGTTCGGCCAGAAATAGTAACCCCAATTCAAACGCATGGGGATATCTCTGAAATACCTCATTTTGAGAACTTTGCATTTACTGGTGCCAAATATGATATTGTTGCCCATAAGCGGCTTGTAGAAGAGGCTATTATGATAAATAATCTTGTTCAACTTGGCAATTCATTCATCGACTTTGTAAGGAATTTTGATGAAACCGAAACTTTTAATAAAGAAAGCATTTTACTATGTTCCGAATGTAATGATCTGATAGAAGAAAAAGGTGAGATTGATCGTTTGGAATATAAAGCACGAAGAACTGTAGCCTACAATAGAGTGTTAGAAATTATTGAGGAAATCTTGAAACAAAATGTTTTATCAAAAGCATCATGACGGTAAAATATCCAGTTATAAATGACGAGGCTAATGAGGTGGTCAATTCCCTACAACTTGACGTCGTGCAAGGATATGCTGGGCTTATTAGATTCGGAGAAAAGTACAAGGCCAATTCTAAAATACAAGCTAAGATTATTTTACTCGGATCCGAAATTTCGGAAGCATTGAGTGAAAATGGAGGGTTGATCTTACTCGATACTTCTAAACTTGAATATATTTCGCAAGCTACCAAATTGCTATTCGAAATCGTGGATACCTTTGATGAAACCGCGATGAATGATTATAAGATAGAGAAGGTTAGATTGTCATTCATTGACAAAGCGAAAAGTGCCTCAGTTTATCAATGTAAAAATATTACAAGAAAGTTAGATAACTTTTTTATTCATCCTATAAGTTTTGAGTTAAAGCTAGGGGAAATTACTAGTGTAGTTGGTCAGAATGGCAATGGTAAATCTACATTGTTGAAAATTATAGCTGGAGAACTTGGAATAGACGAGGGAAGTCACATATATCCTACATTTTCACCTAATGGTCTTAACTGGATCAAAATCAAACAACAGATAGCATATATTCCACAAGATATTCGTGAACCGGCTAAGTTTAACAGTAAAAGAGATTATATTCATTTTACTGTAGGGGCTAAGGGAATAACAGGGAAAGAAAATATAGAAAATGTTGAGTACATAATCGCCAGGCTTGGCTTGAAGAAATATCAAGACTATCCATGGGGAAAATTATCAGGAGGATACAAATTGCGGTTCGAACTAGCAAGGCAACTTGCATGGAACCCCCAGTTATTAATCATGGATGAACCATTGGCTCATCTTGATATCAAAACACAGCAACTGTTTTTGGATGATTTGCGGAAACTAACAGATTCATTAAAATTCCCCATGAGCGTAATCTTATCTTCACAAAATCTGTATGATATAGAGAGTGTTTCTGACAATGTTATATTCTTGAATCAAGGGAAAGCCGTTTACAATGGATCCGTGGGAGCAATCAGCAACACAATTGGTTATAATAGTTTCTTGTTTAAAACTACTTGTTCACTAACAGAACTTAAGAACATATTGACGCCATTAGCGAAGCATATAAAAGAAATACGTGCAGATCATGGTGAATTGATGCTAATAACCTCACAATTAATAACCGGGAAGGTATTGTTAAATAAGATGATAGAATCCGACGTTGCAATAACTTATTTCCGTGACACTAGTAATTCTAGCAGAATTTTTTTTGAAAATGAAATTGTATAGTCCTTGGGCGCTTTTAAAGGTAATAGACAACTATTTGTTGATACATACCCCTACTTTATGGGCAACAAAATTACACTACCTAATATTCAATGGATTATTTTGGTTTTGTATCATATATTTTGGGACGGAACGCCTGCCAGTTGATTACGAAAGTATCGTTGACCCGGAATACTTTATGATTTTTTTATCTTTAAGTGCGTTATTTTTTTTTCTAGTTTGGCTTTTCGATACACACATACTTAGTTATCAAAAATTTCATGGAATAACGGGACCCATGTACTTTTTAAAAGTACTGCTTACTGTTTATATTGCGCTGTTTATTACTGCACTGGCTTTCGTTTTTCCATACAATGGATTTGTTAATAAAGTGCATAAAAAATACGTAGATGACTCATTGCCTGTACTTAACCTTGAAAAATTTAAAACTTTAATTTCATATAATTTGGATATCCTAAAAAATCCAGATAAAGATTATTTAGAGAGAGGAAAGCGGCCAATAGACATTCAATTAGATTTTGGAACATCGATGTCTGACAGCTTGCATAGCTTTAGAAAATCTTATTCAAGTTTTGTGAACAATCAACATGTCGTTGAAACTTATTTGACACAAGCCAGCCTTGGAATAGATTCGTTTACAGTGTATTCGGCGAGGAATTTAATGATTCCACATTTTAGTAAATGGGCTTCACCAAACTTGGCGAATTCCTTATATCAGATTAATTATGAAATTTATAAGCAAAAAGTTATAAAATCAAATCTGTATAGAGATAGCATCATTGTGAAGACTTACTATGGGTTAAACAAAGCAGGCGAGATAAAAAATACTTTTTCTTTTTACATTTATAAAAGCCCATTTAGTAACTATTATAGATATTGCGATTCATCTGCTATTCATGCTAGCTTGCTTATCGACGAAATGATAGTGGTAATGAAAGAAAAAAATGCCTTAAAGCGTATGGAGAAACTTAATATAATGGTAACCAAGATTCAACCTATAGGGCAAATTTCATATATCGGTTTTTACATAAGCTTCGGCATTGGTTTAGCTATCGCGATTTCCGGTTTTTTTAGAACATTTTTTTTATCAGATGATCTTGCTTTACCAGCAATGCTTTTACTTATGAGCGGTTTGGCTTTAGGATTATTTTACCCTAAAGCAGGTTGGCTATTGATAACTCATCCTAAATATATACCTATTATATTTATTGCATCTTTTTCTTTTGTATTTTTAATGAGTACACGTTCTAACAAAAATGTATTCATTACCGCTGCAGTTGTTATCGTATCATTATTGCCATTATTTTTAATAATATTGATGATAATCACAGCCGCTGTTGATATTAGGTCAAGTCAGAATAGTGTATTTTACTTACAGATTATTGGGAACTCTGCTTTGTTTTTGAACACGGCTGTAATTGTCCTCATATTTTTTCCATGGTTTATAATGAAAAGCTTATATAGATTTTCAATTTTACCAAATAAGTAAGATAACATTTGGGCTGTTATGTAAAGCCGCTATAAAAAACTATTTTCTAGATTGTTAGCAATTATAGCCCAATAAAGAATCAATTTAAAACCGCCTCAGTTCATTCAATAATATTTATCAGCTGCAAGCCGAAAAATGTAATCATTTGGTATTTCTAATTTTCTTTATGGAAATCGAATAATTCAGTTAGTTCTATTTAAAAAGCCGAAGTTGTTCTTCTTAAGATTCAAAATCGAACATCTTCCTACCATTTTGAATATTCGATAAGTTGATGATGTTCAACATCAGTTTATAGAGCAAATTGCTAAACTCCGTTTTTCAGTTCAAAGAATATCGACTCTTAGCCCTAAAACTTAATATAAGTAGGAGATTCTTGTTAAAGAGAAGTCTCCCCCTTTATCACCTCCATCGGGTCAAACTCCAGCTTAGCAGCCAACTCCGCTAACGATATCTCAAATTTAGGATAATTAGCCTGCCCTGCGCCGTCGTCATTATTAGGCATCCAATAACAATGCACTTCGCCATTGTATGCGGCGATCTTCCAATATACCGCCGGAAAGTTCACTTTTATTTTGCCGTCATTGATGACATCCTGGCTGCCCCATGTTCCCGCCCAAACTTTCACCGTGTCATATTTACGTGCCATGGCCCGGCACATATATTCCGTACCTAGTTGCGTGCCGGCATTCTGGCTTTGGTATTCCATAGCAATGTTGAACGTGTAACGCATTGAGGTGTCCATTCCGCCGGCCGACCAAGAATAGTCATCGGCAGAGGCTACATGCCCTTTGGCAATAACATTTTTGGGGTTTATTTTACGGTAGATTTTATTGGCAATGCTGAATATTTTCGTCTCATTAGGGAAGCCTTTAACAGCTTTAAAAGGATATTTTGCCCGATCTATTTTAGTGGTCTTATTCGCTTTTAGGCTGTCCGCTATTTCCAGTTGCCGTTTGGTGATTACATGATAAACAAGTATTGGATTATGCTTGGCAGTATCGGCTATACTGATATAATATTTGTTTACCCACACCACACAATTCGCACATAGGTCTGACTTAACAATGTCCTGAGCATGGCAAATTAAGGATAATGCCGTGAACATAGCTAATACGGTAAGCTTTTTCAAGTTGTGAAGTTTAGGTAAATATATTGCAAAGTATTAGAAAAGAAATCTCTACTTAGGGGAAACTACCCTTTTTTAGAAGTAATTTTTCAACCTAAAATTACACATATCGTGCGGTTCAACTGTTTAAAAAGATGTGGTATTTACCCTTCATGAAACCCTTCCGCTTCAGGATTAGTTTTTGTGATTTTGCAATAATCAACTTCCAATGCCTCACAAACTTCTAATAGTGTCGAATACATGTAATCTCTTCTCGCGTTTTCTATGCGACTTACTTGAGCCGCATTTATGCTGCACCTATGAGCAAGTTCGTCTTGAGTCCAACCTTTTTTGATTCTTAAAAATCGTACATTCTTCCCAATAGTTTCATATTGCTTAAGAAACTTTTCTTTCATTAAGTCAATCTCCGAACCAATGCAAATAAATTTCTTGTCAATATTGACAATAATGTTTTTATTTGTTACCTTTAAAAAACTTTCGAGATAGATAGTTATCATATATAAAATTGGTGTTTCATAACAAAGAAACCTTGCTTTGACAGACGTTGGAAATCTAAAAGCACGCGAGGTTACGGTGAATGAGATGCCCATTTATCCTATATTTGTAGGGTAATGGGCTATTCCCGTATGCGTGCTTAGGAGGCTCACGCCTCCGCCTTTCCAACGAGGTGTCATTGCGTACGGGAATAGCCCATTTTTGTGAGGCTTGCAATGTGGACGCTATTTTAACCTAATCCACAGTAATGGAAGCCGTATTTGTAAAGAATAATTCCTATGAACCGATTTTACCGCCTGATGCTGCGGCCAGGGCTTTTTTGCGCCTTTGGCCTGTTGAGAACGTGCAATCGGTGCTGTGGGAAGTTTTTGCATTGGCATCCCTGGGCGGGCTTGGGGGAAGATCGGTGATGGACCCTGATGTGTTGCCTGCTGAAGATGTTGCCTCGCTCTTCGATCAGTTAATAGCCCTTGTTAGCGCGCTCGGGGCCGCGCAAGAGCCGGGCGGGGCGCACTTATTATCACCGACAGGGGAGGAGCCACATGAATAGCGGCACCATTTCTCCCTGGTTACTGGTCATCTGCCCGCCGGAGTGACCTTATTCCCTTTGATTCTTAAGGCTGCTTAATATTATCATTCCCTATGCGTATTTGATACTTTTTTATCTGGCGCTGCCTTAGCTTTTACTTTTTTTCTCACTACTGATCTTTTAAAAATGAAGCCAAAAATATGCTTCCTGGCCGTGCTATGCCTTTTTTTCCGGGCAAGCGCACAGGAACCCCAACTCAAAATATACGCCGAAAATATCACCAAAGGCGGTATCTCCGTCGGTGAAAAGGTACCCGATATTCATCTTTCGGGTGTCCGTAATTTAAAGCTTAACGGCAAACCTGTAACGGAACTGAACCTGTCCGCTTTTAGGGGCAAGCTGCTGATACTCGATTTCTGGGCGACATGGTGCGCGCCCTGCCGTACGATGGTGCCGGTGATGGATTCGCTGCAACGCGTGTTTGGCGAAAAGGTGGTTTTCCTGCCGGTCACCTATCAGAAAGAAGCGGTCGTGGCACCGGTGCTTGCGGCTATGCAAAAGTACAAGCCGTTCGATCTGCCTGAGCTTACCGGGGACGTAGCTTTGCATAAGCTTTTCCCGCACCATACACTGCCGCATTATGTATGGATCAACGGCGGGGGGACCGTAGTGGCGATAACGGAATTTACGGAGGTGAACGGGGCTAACATCCGGGCTATGTTGCAGAACGGCGCCACATCGCTGAGTGAGAAAAAAGATCTAAAGGTGCCTTTCAGCGACGACAGGCCGCTGTTTATTAACGGTAACGGGGGCGATGGCGCAGCGGTGCTTTACCACCGGGTATTCTCTGGGTACGTGCCGGGCTTACCGCCGGCCCTGCATATCAGCGAACCGGAACCCGGTAAGCCGCAATCTTTCTCGGTCCGCAACCTGCCCTTTATCTGGTTTTGCCGCCTGGCTTTCAAAGAGCATGACAGGTGGTTCCCCCGCGCCAATATCAGGTTGCTGACGAAAGATACAACCCTCGCCACCCCGCAGCCTAAACCGGGGCAAAGTACGGATGCCTGGCTGGCCGAAGGAAATGGTTTCTCTTACGAGTTGCTGGCGCCGCCGGGCACAGGGGATAAGGCTTTCGGCATGATACAGGAAGACTTGCGCAGGTTATTCCCGCAGTGGCAGGTTACCGTAGAAGCGGTCAAAACCCGCTGCCTGGCACTGGTGCGGACTGATTCGCTTGACCGGTTGAAAAGCAAAGGCGGGACGCTCATCACCAATGTAACGCCCTTTTCCTGTGAACTGCAGAACGCCCATTTATCACAGCTCATCATGCGGCTGCAGGCGCAGTACCTGCAACGGTCGCCCATACCTGTCATCGACCAGAGCGGCTACGACGGCCGCGTTGACCTGAAATTTACCGGCAAACTCAGTGATGTTGCCTCCGTTAATGCAGGGCTGGCGCCTTACGGGCTGGTCCTGGCAGAACGGGAAGGGATCGCCGACATGATGGTGATCCGCGATACACCTGTTAATTCCTCAAAACCTTAACCCGCCTTATCGATGAAAAAACTTTATTTACTCCTTTTTGCCATTTACTTTCTTGCCGGAGGCACTTTAGCTGCCGCGCAGGCACCCGCCCTGCGGGGAACGGTGCTCGATGCCGAAAAGCACCCGGTGATGGGTGCAAACGTTGCGCTGTTAGGCACCCGCTATGGTGCCGTATCCGATGCCGCCGGGCATTTTACGCTGGACGCACCGGTTGGCGAATACCGGCTGCGCGTATCGTTTATCGGTTTTAAGCCCTATGAACTGGGCGTCAGGCTGCCCATGGCCGATACCGTAACGGCTGTATTGCAAAGCAACAGCAACAGCCTGAGCGAGGTGACGATATCGACGGGTTACCAGCAAATACCCAAAGAGCGCGCCACAGGCTCTTTTGTTGCCGTGCCCCGTACCTTATTGGAGCGCAGCGTTTCTACGGACATCGTAGACCGCCTGCGCGACGTCGTGCCCGGGCTGAGCTTCAACCAAAATGGCAGCCGTTTATCTATCCGTGGCCAAAGTACCTTGTTCTCCAATGCCGACCCGCTCATCGTGGTAGACGGCTTTCCCTATAACGAACCTATCGAAAACCTGAACCCGAATGACGTGGAAAGCATCAGTGTGCTCAAAGATGCGGCTGCCGCATCCATCTGGGGCACGCGCGCAGGCAATGGCGTTATCGTTATCACCACCAAAAAAGGCGGTTTCAACCGCCCGATTGCCATTACTTTCAATAGCAATGTTCAGGTAGGGGAGCGTCCCGCGCTTTTCAGCCTTAACCGCATGAGCAGTGCGGATTATATCGGCATTGAAAAACGGCTTTTCAGTGAAGGCTATTTCGACGGTACGGAAGCCGCCGATAACCATTTACCCTTATCGCCCGTGGTGGAGCTGTTGATCCAACAGCGTGACGGCGGCCTTAGCGCGGTGGAGGCCGATAAGCGCATCCAGGCGCTATCTGCCATCGACACCCGTGACGACCTCCTGAAATATTTCTACCGCCTGTCCGTCAAACAACAGTACGCCCTGAGCGTGGATGGCGGCGCAGCTTTGAACCGCTATTTCTTCTCCGCCGGTTACGACCGTAACCTCGATAATGAGGCAGGTAACGGTTTTAACCGCGTTACGCTGAATGGGAGTCAAACCACCCGTATTGGCGGACGGCTGGAACTCAGCACCGCGCTGAACTTTACCCGCACGGCTGCGGACAAGAACAATCCTTTTGGCCTTACGTGGAACCGCGGACAATTACTGTTTCCTTATGCCCGGCTGGCCGGCCCCAACGGCGAGCCTTTAGCTGTCACCAAAGACCTGCGCCAAAACTTTGTGGATGCTGCGCCAGGTGCAGGGCTGCTGGACTGGAATTACCGCCCCCTGCAGGACCTGCGCCTTTCTGATAACCAAAATACGCAAACTGCTTTCCGCCTGAATACCGGGCTGAAATACCGCGTCCTGCCCGGGCTGAATGCACAGGTACTCTACCAGTATGAACAAACCCAAACCTCCGGGCGGGATCACCAGCCGGCCGAAAGCTTTTTTGCCAGGAACCTCGTCAACCGCTACACGCAGGATGATGGCAGTGGTACACTTACCCGTACCATCCCCGCCGGAGGTATACTGGACCTGGCGAACAGCGCCGCCGCCAGCCATGACGGGCGTGCGCAACTGGATTACGAGCACCTGTTCGGCACCAAACATGAATTGACGGCGCTTGCCGGTTACGAAGTACAAAGCCTGAACGTAGCCGGCGATACTTACCGCCTTTATGGCTACGATAATGTTCACGCCAGTTCCGGGCCTGTGGATGGCGTTACGCCATTTACCTATTACGATGACCTGAACAACAGCGCACCTATCCCGCTTAACCAAAGCAATAGCAGCGCTACCGACCATTACCGTTCGTACTATGCCAACGCTGCCTACACCTACGACGGGCGCATTACCTTTTCGGCCAGTGGCCGCCTCGACCAATCCAACCTTTTCGGTGTGCGTACGAATCAAAAAGGCGTGCCGCTTTATTCCGCCGGGCTGGCCTGGAATATCGCTAAAGAGGCCTTCTACCATATGGCATGGCTGCCCGAACTCAAGCTGCGCGCCAGCTTTGGCTATAACGGCAACAGCAACAAGAGCCTGTCCGCTTACACCACCGCCAGCTACTTCGACGGCAGCGATGCGCTGACGGGTTTGCCTTATGCAGGCGTGATCAACCCGCCGAACCCGCAGTTGCGCTGGGAACGCGTACGCCATATCAACTTCGGGCTGGATTTCGGGGCTCTTGATGGCCGCCTTTCCGGTAGTTTCGAATACTATTTCAAACGCGGTATCGATCTGATCGGGCAGGCCGGCTTCGCGCCCTCCACAGGTATTACCATTTTTACCGGCAATACCGCGACGGCCAGCGGCCATGGCCTCGACCTGAACCTGGAAAGTAAAAACATCACCGGTAAATTCAACTGGGTAAGCAACTTTTACCTGAGTTACGTTACCGATAAGGTAGTGGCCTATAACCGGCAAAGTACTGCGCTGTCCTACCTCAGCGATGGCAGTATCGGCGGTTATGCGCTGAGCGGGCGACCCCTGTATGCCATTTATAGTTACCGCTCAGCGGGGCTCGACCCGCAGACCGGGGACCCGCAAGGGTACCTTGACGGAAATATCAGTAAAGATTACGGCGCGATACTCGCGGCGGCCACACCGGATAACCTCGTTTACCACGGGCCTTCGCGCCCGCCCGTATTCGGCGCTTTCCGCAATACCTTTACGTACGGCAACTGGAGCCTCTCGGCTAATATCAGCTATAAACTGGGGTACTACTTCCGGAGGAGTTCCATCCGCTACGGAAGCGACTACGGGCTGGCCGGGCAGAACGGGGATTATGCCATCCACTGGCAACAGCCCGGCGATGAAGCCCGTACTGTTGTGCCATCCCTGCCTGCGGTGCCTGATACGCAGCGTGACCAGTTCTATGCCTATTCCTCGGCGCTGGTGGAGAGCGGCAGCCATATCAGGCTGCAGGATATCCGCCTGGCCTGGTCCCTGCCCAAATACAAACTCCAGGTTTATGCTTATGCCGCCAACCTCGGCATCCTCTGGCGGGCCAACAAGGCTGGCCTGGACCCGGACTATGCCAATACTTACACCGTTCCCCGCACTATTGCCGGCGGCATACGCTTCACTTACTAAATCTTACGGACATGAAACGAACTGATAAACTGATAACGATCTTCCTTTTGCCGGCTTACCTGTGTTTGCTTTTGTCCTGCAAAAAGGATTTCCTCGATACGAAGCCCAATAAGGCGCTGCTGGTCCCGGAAACGCTGGCTGACCTGCGTGCCCTGCTGGATAATGCGCAGGTTTTTAACCAGTCGCCTGCATTATTTAATAACGCTGATGGCGACACCTGGGTGAACGATGCCGGTTTTAACGGCTATTTCCTCGAGCAGGAGCGGGGCAGCTATACCTGGGCGGCGGATATATTCGGCACCGAAGCGGCAGGCGACTGGAACGTGCCTTACCAGCAGGTATTCTATGCCAATATCGTTTTGGAGGGGCTGGATAAGCTGCCCGCCGATACGGCCGGTGCTGCGGAACGCAACGCTGTAAGGGGCACGGCCTTATTCCACCGCGCTTTTGCTTTGTATAACCTCGCCCAGGAGTTTACCCTGCCCTACAACCCGGGCACGGCCAATACGGATCCGGGTATCCCCATCCGCCTGAACAGCGATGTGAATGAAAAGGTAGGGCGGGGGAGCGTGGCTGGCACTTACCGGCAGATATTACAAGACCTGCTGAAGGCCCGGATGTTTTTGCCTGCTACGGTGAACTATAAAACACGTCCCGGTACCGCTGCTGCCTTTGCAATGCTCGCCCGTGTTTATTTATCCATGTCCGATTACGGGCATGCGGGCAGCTATGCTGATTCCTGTTTACAGCTATCGCCTGCTTTGTTAAATTACAATAGCTACAGTACGACAGCAACGCGCCCTTTTCCCCGGGCGCTGCCGAATAGCAACAACGAGGTACTGTTTTATTCCACCGCGTTGTCTTATACCTTCACCGGCTCGGCTTCACCAACAGTGGCAGATTCCCTGTTATACCGTTCCTATGCGGACAATGATCTGCGGAAGGTGCTGTTCTTCCGCACACTTTCGCCGGGCTTTAAATTCAAAGGGAACTACGCCGGTATCATCGCTTATTTCTCGGGTATTGCAACGGACGAAATGTACCTCACCCGGGCGGAGTGCCTGGCGAGGGAAGGGAAAAAAGATGCCGCAATGGCGGGCCTGAATACGCTGCTGTCCACCCGCTGGAGGCCCGGTACCTATGTGCCTTATTCGGCAGCTACGGCCGATGAAGCACTGGCGCTCATCCTAAACGAAAGGCGTAAGGAACTGACCGCGCGCGGCACGCGCTGGGCAGACCTTCGGCGGCTGAACAGCGATGCGCGATTTGCGGTTATGCTGACGCGTAAGGTGAGGGGCAATACCTATACGCTGGAACCCGGCAGTAAACGATATGCGTACCCCATACCCAAAGAAGAAGTTCAACTGAGCGGTATTGCCCAGAATGAACGGTAGAGGCGCAAAAAAAGGCCGGCGCTTTTTAGCGCCGGCCAGGGGGAATGAGGATGGAAGGCCTACTGGGCAAAGATGCCCGGCTCGATGTTCGTGCCGGCAACGGTACCCGGGTGGGCATCGCCCGCCTGGTTGTTCGGGTCAACATCCGAAGGGAACTGTGCGGTGCAGGTCTCCGAAACGCCGGTACAGGTGTAATCAGCGCCTTTTGTCTGGCCGGTCACTTCCACGTACTGGCCGGTCGAGCGGTTCAAGCCCCATTTTTTGTTGAGGAACGGCTTTGGCGTAACCGAAGCGAACGCGGCACCGGTACCCAGGATCAGGGCCAGCGCGGCCATTTTAACTTTTAAATTTTTCATGATGCAGAACGTTTTTCAAATCAAAAACGAACGAAAACTTTTAGATGTAAAAAATTGCCTACTCTTTTCGAAGGTTTTCGGCTTTCCCCTTTTGGACTATAGCGATCAGGTTCAGGCAAACAAAGCTGAGGTTAAAGGCCAGGTGGGTACCCCAGCCCATCCGGCGCAGGATGCCGCCGCAGGAACAGGGCACCCGGTCCCAGAAACCGAGCAGCACCAAAGCGATATACCCGCTGAACAGCATGAGCAGGGCCAGCGAAAGCCACAGCCCGTAGCTTTCGCTGCGCGGAAACAGCAGCAGGGCAATAGCCAGCAATTCCGAGGCGGGAACCAGGTAAACCAGCGCTTCGGTGGCCTCTCGTGGGAAATTCTGGTTCAGCATCTCCCCGCGGAATTCATCGAATTCCGCCAGCTTGCTGATGGCGGCATAAGCGTAAAGCAGGATCAGCAAGGCTGGAATGACGGAGCGGGCAAAGGTGTTCATGGTATTTCGTTTGGTTACCGGCAAAGTAAAGGCGCCGGCGAAAGCCAAAACAGTATGAAATGGGTAGTATACCCTTTCGGGAAGGAGCGGGCATATGGATTATAAATTCCGGGAGGAGTTGTTTTTGAGGGCGCCTGCTTACAGCTTTGCAGCTTACGACCCGGGGCGCTTACCTGAAGTTCTTTTGGATAAAGCCTTTCAGGATGCGGTTTACCTGGCCAGTCCCGGATTTTACCGGGTGCTGGAAACCAAAGCCTTTGAGCATGGAAAACTAAATGGTAAAGAGCGCCATACGGCTTTGAAGTATTATAACCGCATGTCCTTCCGCCCGGTACCTTACGGTAGTTTTGCTTCCTTCACAAATTTAAAATGGGACAAAAGTGGTACTACGCAGTTAAAGGCAGGCCGCAGTAAAGGCAAACTGCATTTGCTGCCGGATATGGAATTCCTGCAGGCTACCGGTGCGGAGGCATCGGGTAAATTAGCATTGAACCCGCTGCTTTACCGGGTAGGCGGGCAATACCGGTATATCCGGTCTATCCCCCGGGGAACAAAAACTTATGAATTTGTACTGGGTGCTATTGATGCAGAACCCTATTATGAGGGCTTGTTCAAATTCCTTAACGGCCGCCTGGCCGGTATCGAAGAGCTGATTGCCTATACCCGCGGTATTACCGGCTGCGGCGAAGAAGAGGCGGGCGGGCAGCTGGAATTCATGATCAGTGAACAAATCTTATTACTACCGCAACAGCGCTCACCGATCGGCCAGGCGGCGGGGCACCGGGTCGCCAAAGGTAGCGTCGTTAAGCTCGCCCGGAAATATTGCCCGCAAGTCGGGGAGGCTATTCCCCGCTTTTATACGGCATTGGAACGGCCCCTGCTGTCGGGAGGCCCCGCGTTCGCGGTACAGGATGCCCTCGGTAACGCAATGGTGCTCCTGCAAAAGCTATCCGCACCACTGGTACCTGCGGCCTTGCAGGAATTCACAAAGGCCTTTGAAGGGCATTTCGGGTTGCAGCAGGTCCCCTTATTGGAAGCGCTTGACCCGGATACCGGCATTGCCTACGGTGGCTTGGCCGGCGTTGGTTTAGCGGGAGGGCTGGATGGCCTGCCTTTTCCAGTTGCGGAAACGCCGGGTGCCTCCCTGCACTGGACGCACGTACACCGCTATTTGTTCGCGCGCTGGCAACAGGATGCGGGCCGGGACAAGTATGCACCTGTCCAATTGGATGCGGATGATACCGCCTTGCCTGCGGGCGCTGCCCTGCTTCCCCCGAGCACCAGTATCGTCTTCCGCGAAACCGAAGAATATATCCTGCTGGAACAGGCCGGCGGGGCCACCGCCACGGCCATGGCAGGCCGCTTCAGCCCCTTTAGTGATACTACCCGCCGGCTTTGCCGGTCTATCGCCGCGCAGGAACAGGCCGCCAATCCGGGTATCGTTTTCGCAGATATCGGGCAGTTGTCTGCGCTCCACACCGATAACATCAACCGCCGCCGCCCAATTTACCCTTACGAGATACCTCTTAATGTGCAGTCATCCATGCCGGGTTCGCGGCAACTACTCCCCGGGGGGCTTTACCTGAGTGTACGTAATGGCGAACTCCTGTTGTTTTCAAAAAAACTGGATAAAAGGGTCATGCCCCGTCTAGCCACCGCTTATAACCACCGGAACACCCAACTGTCGGTTTTCCGCTTCCTGTGCGACCTGCAATACCAGGGTACCCAGGCTGCCCTGGCCTTTGACCCGGAGCAATATTTTCCGGGACTGTCCTTTTACCCCCGGTTCTACACCGGCCGGGTGATCCTGAGTTTGGCCAAATGGCATTTTACCCCGGCCGAATTAAGGCCCTTGCTAAATGCCGGCAGCGAGGAAGCCCTCCGCTGCTTCCGCCGTGAATATGGTTTGCCGCAACGGGTGCTGCTGGGGGGCGGGGACCAGCAACTGGCCTTCGACCTGGCCCACGCCCCCGAAGCGTCCTTTTTCCTGGAATGCCTGAAAGGGCAGGGGCAGGTTACGCTACAGGAATACCTGTTGCCTGGACGCAGCGTCAAATGCGGGTACGAGCCTTTCGCGGGCCAGTTCCTTGCCTTCCTGCATAATGGCCGGGCGTCCTACAGGCCCATGCCAGGCCACGTCCCGCAGTCCGGCATGCCTCGTGCTTTCCCGCCTGGCAGCACCTGGCTGTACCTCAAACTGTATTGCACGCCGGTATCCGCAGAACGCCTGTTAACGGAAGTGTTCCGCCCAGTGCTATCCGCCCAATCCGCCAGGCTTGCCAACTGGCACTTCGTGCGTTTCACCGACAGCGGCCACCATATTCGCCTGCGGGTGAAAGTGAAGGCCGGCAGTAACGTCTCGTTTATCGAAAGCCTGCAAAAGGCAATCCGCGAGGCCGGGCTGGAACACCTCGTTCAGGAATTCCGGGCGGACACTTACCGGCCCGAACTCGAACGTTACCACCCGAAACTGATGGAACTGGCGGAAGATGTTTTCCGGGAAAGCAGCGGGCTTGCGATAAGTTTTATAGGCATGGGGGATACGCAACGCTTTCATTTTGCACTGGCCTCTGCCCATGCCATGATCGTGGCCTTCCTGGAAAATGACGGTGCAGCTTTTTGCGAAATCATGGCCGAAAGCTTTCTGCAGGAGCACCGGGCAGATAAAGCGCTGAAAATAGCGCTGGGCAACAAATTCCGCGGCCTCCGGAACCTCTTGGGCGGTACCCCGGTAAAGGAGCCGGCCTTTCACGGCCTTATTGAAACGATGTCCAATATCCGGGATGCGGCTACATCGCTGGGTGCACAGGCAAAGCAGGAGCTGCTGGGCAGCCTCGTGCATATGCACCTCAACCGCTGTTTCCCTGCCG
The DNA here is from genome assembly GCF_002013915.1 of Mucilaginibacter pedocola. GTDB lineage: Bacteria > Bacteroidota > Bacteroidia > Sphingobacteriales > Sphingobacteriaceae > Mucilaginibacter > Mucilaginibacter pedocola. The sequence goes on along the minus strand of NZ_MBTF01000010.1, from coordinate 7,600 downwards.
AGCAGCGCAAACAGGAACTGCTGGTATACTACAGCCTAAGCAAATATTTACGTTCTTTGACAAAACGCCTTCAACCGTAACAGACCTAGCTGTTGCGCTTGCTGATCAGCAGGTAAGGTTTCATTGCCGACATAAAAGCAGCTGAATAGGCCCGCCCGACGGGAATGGCCGAACCGTCGTGCAGCTTGACCTGGCCCTGCTCCATGGTACGGATCGCCCGCAATGCCACCACGAAGGATTTATGCACCCTTGCGAATTGCCCCGCAGGCAAGTGCTCCAGCACTTCTCCTAGTGTAAGGTATGCCGCAACTTTTTCCTTGCCCATATGCAACTGCACATAGTTGCCCAGGCTTTCGATAAAATCGATATCGGCGGTATTGACCCGGCTGAATTTGCCTTTCAATTCTGTTTTTACAAAGAAAAACCGGCGTTCTTCCGACGCTGCCCTGGCTTTATGAAGCCCGGAAGCCTTTTGTACAGCGGCCAGGAACCGCGGGTAAGCGATCGGCTTTAACAGGTAATCCACCGCGTTCTTTTCAAAGGCCTCTGGCGCATATTCGCGGAAAGAGGTCGTGAAAACCACCATTGTCACCCCATTCACCAGCGAGGCGAAGTCCAGCCCGTTCATATCGGGCATATCCACGTCCAGGAAGGTGAGGTTAGGCGGGGCCGCGCTATTGAATTCGGGCAAGGCCTCCGGCGCGCCGGCATATACTCCCTGCAGGCTTAATCCGGGTGTCCTGTGGATATAGGCCGCAAGCAGTTCACGGGCGTGTGGTTCATCATCGATGATCAGGCAAGTTAATTCCATCAGTTAAGTGTTATGGCCAGTTCCAGTTCGAACCAGCCGCCTTCGTCTTTCGTGGTTAATGTATAGCCGCCGGGATAAGCAAAGTCCAGCCGCAAGCGTGTATTCTGTAACCCTAATGCCCGGTTACGGGCCATTGGGGGCACTGCCTTTTTGCGGTTGCGCGTCCGGAACAGTAGCCGGCCATCGCCGTTTACTTCAAGGCGGAGCAGGGCAGGGGCTTCCGCATTCCGCAGGTCGCCATGCTTGAACATATTTTCCGCCAGGGTCAGTAAGATCATCGGGATGATGCGGTAACTGCCGAGATCGTTTGCTATTTCTACCCGGATATGCAAAGCGCCGTCAAATCGAAAACGGTTGATCTCCAGCAAATGGCCCAGTTGTTCCGCCTCCCTGGCCACGCTGGCTTTGCCATCTGCCTCTGCCGCATCCAAACCGAAACGCAGGATATCGGAAAGCAGCCAGACACAATGCGCTGCATCCGGTGAAGAACGGTATACATGGGTATGGATGAAGCCCAGGGCATTGAACAGCATATGCGGGTTGACCTGTTGCTGCAGGTAAGCGTTCCTGCTTTCCGCGAAACGTGCGCCCAATTCCGCAGTCTCCTTCTGGGCCAGCAGTTCCGCTTTTTCGGAAGCTTCCGCTTTCCTGCGGTACCCCGCGATATTTCCGCCCACCCAGTAAAAGGTCGACAGAATTATGAGGTAGCAATTTCGCATAACGTTTAAGGGCAGATACTTTAGAGCACTTTGTATGCGCGCTGCGAAGGTGCTGTTCCCTGCATTGATAAAGAGATCCATACCCACTTTTAATGTTAAAAAAAACAGGAAGTTCAGCAGGAACAGCCCAGCACCTGTCCAATATGCAGCCCGCCTGCGCGTGAAGGTACGGGTTAGTACATATGCATGGGCATAGAACAGGCCGATGTTAACGCTGTAGTAAACTATATAGTTCGCGAATGGGAAAAAAGGTTGCTGCGTCGCCAGCATTGCGCTCATTTCATAAGTGATGTAGAGCGCCCAGCAAAACAGGTGCAACCAAAAGGCCCTCCCCAGAATAATAGAACGGGCGCGAAGTTTTGTGGGATATTTCATGCATTTATGGTGTTGGACATGCGGAAACTGCGGTTCGTGTAATAAAGTCAGGTTGAAGACAAGATAAGGATATTTTAGTAAAAACAATAAAAACCATGCAAGAACCCAAAAACAAATTACCAAAAAAACAAGCCGTAGCCCTTTACCAGTTCCTCCCTATGAACGGCTTACCGCAACCGACCAGTAATGACCCGACTTCGACATCAATGACCACCGTCCTTACCACTACCCATATTTTTAAGGGTTAAAGTAATCGATTTTAAGCGGCCTGCCGGTAACAAGGCGGCCGGCCGCTTTTATTACCCTGAGTACTGAACATGCAAAGCCGCAGAAAGCGTGGCCTCTCCAATTAATTTAAAGACCGAACATGCTTAAAGATGAGTTGGCCCGGCTAAAGAGGCTTGCTGCGGAAGGTGAGGCATCCCCCTTCGCCGGAGAGTGCATCCGTATTGCGGAAGCATGGCAGAGGGCTGCTTTCAGTGATGCGGGAGGCGAAGCGCTGCAGCGTTATTTCCGTTTTCATTTAATTGGCCTCAGTGAACTTTCTTCCGCGTGCGCAAGTGGCGAAATGCAGGGCGGGTTGATTCGCCTCCTCTCCGGGCTCTGCCGTTACTACCCGGTCTTTTTTGACCATGATGTGGCTGCGCCAAAATTGTTCATCGATCACATCGTTTTGGAATGTGCGGGTGCACACGCACAACTGGCGGACAGCCTGGCCAATGGCCCATGGCCCCAAAGTTTAGGTACTTGTTTGTTAAGCTACCTGGACAGCGTCCGTGCCGCGGATTCAATGGCCTATGGTGCGATCGGCTATTACCGGTATTTCCTGGAAACACTGGCGGGTGTCCGTTGCGAAAAACGCATGCGCAGCATGCTGATCGAAATGAACTTTAATCACCTGGGGTATTTTGCCAGCCTGCAGGCCTCATGGAACGACTCCACTGATCTTCGCGGAACGCTCGCGAATTACGCCGGCCAACCGGTACAGTCCCGCTATATCTACCATCCCGGCTGGCCCTCCCTTAAATCAATGGCTTGCGGCTGGCTCGAAGAAGCCGTTAAATTATCGTGCAGGCCGGAATTGCCTGCGCCAAAACTGCCATTAAACCTCTCGGTAGCACACCTGGCCTACCTGGCCCGGCTATTCCAGGAAGAGGGGCTGCTGGGGAACACGCCATTAAACACCATATTTAAATTTCTCTCCGCAAATTACACTACAAAGCGGCAGCCAGCTATTTCTCCGGGAAGCCTGAGTAAAGAATATTACAGCACGAGCCAGCAATCTGCGGCACGCGTCCGCGGTTTACTGCAAGCCATGCTGGCGCGCGTGAACCGGGCTTATTTTCCGGTACTCGTACTTATCGATCTTATGTTGTTCTATCAATAAACGTCGAAGCCCGGGCAGCAGTAGCTGCTTTGTCTGTCTCCCGGGGAACGCCCATTTGTTCAAAGCGAGGATTAAATCCGTCCTGAAGTTAACGGCCCGCTCCGGGTAAAGGCTGCAAGTGTTCCAATAGCCCCTTTTCCTCCAAAAAAGAACTGAGTTCCGCAAGCCAGTGGTACGAAAAATTCTCATCTTCCAACAATCGCTGAGGCCCTTTTTCTATAGCCTGGCGAAGTGTGCCGAATCCCATCAACAAGGAACGTTCAACGAAACTTTTGCTTAGCCCCAAGCTGGCTATGGGCAGGTCAATGAGGGCAGTGTTGTCCATTTTAAATTGAATTTCAATGGTAAAGATAAAAATATATACTTAAAAGATGTTGCTTTATAAGTAGTTATTCATGCGCAGTGTTTTGTTTTATTTTACAGCAAAGGATTGCGGGATATGTCAAAAGAGGCTTTAAAATATAACCAGAGGCTTTTAGGCCAGCGGATCAAGTCGATCCGCATCAGCCAGGGTTATACCAGCCATGAAAGCTTCGCTAACGAACATGATATTTCCCGGGCACAGTACTTCCGTTATGAAAAAGGGATGAATATTGGCTTCGACAATTTGTTGAAAATAATAGCGGCGTTCAAAATGACACCGGAAGAATTCTTTAGTGCAGGGTTCGAGGGTTTGGACCTTGAATCTATAAATAGCAAGCATTAAAACTATTGGTGATTTGCAGGCAGGACTTTGAAAATTGTGCTATACGATTGATATGCCGGGGGGGCGGCATCGGGGCTCATGTTGATAAACCTGGCATTGATTTTGTCGGCAGCAGATCCGTAAGGTTATCTCCAATCACGGTCAGCCCGGTTTTTCCTATGTAAAATAGTTTCGAGCATTTGCTTATTGATATTATTTTAATATTCTTTTTGCCTTGAACATATTTGCCGCTATCTTTATACCGTAACCTTTAGTACTTATCACGTATGGATCCCTACACTTTTAACGTTCTGCGACGATCGCCGGTGCTTGTTTCGGCGGAATCAAATATTTTCACTGCAAATAGCGTTCGCCGCTAATTACCGATCACTTTTATAACCTCCTTATCATATGCTAAAAAAGACCTTTATTGCCGGCCTTTTGCTTTCTTTTGCGTGTTCGCTGGCTTTTGCCCAGCAGGGTATCAATGCCCCCGCTTTAACCAATGTTTTACCACCCGCACCCAATGCTTTCGAGACCACGAAGTATGCGGGGCTGCCCGTTAATATGTCCACGGGCTCGGTAAGCGCGGCTATACCACTTGGCGAGATCACTGCCGGTCGGGTTAAGGTGCCTGTTAATTTATCTTACAACTCGGGGAACGGCATTCGGATGAACCAAATTGCTTCGCGGGCAGGGACCGGTTGGGTACTGAATGCCGGGGGCGTTATCTCCCGTTCGGTTGCAGGAGTGGCGGACGAGAATTCGAACTGGCTGCCTTACCCAACTGATACTTACGGATCTGATTACCGGTATTTTTTATATAATGCCACTTCGGGTTCTTCTTTGTACGATACCCAAACAGATGTATTTAATTTTGATTTTAATGGTTACAGCGGGCAGTTTATCCTCGACCCGGCGCAACGGACCAAAGCGGTGCCTTTAGCAGCCACGAACCTGAAGATCGAAACAAATTTCCACCAGGAAATCCCGGAGGATTGGACCATCAAGATAACTGATCCGGAAGGGACTAAATATTATTTCGGTGGCACTCAGGCTACCGAAACCAGTAAAACCGTGCCGCAGGGTGCAGGTGAAGATTGCGGGAAGAATTTTAATTTACCCAATGCCACGGCCTGGTACCTTACCAAAATACAGCATTACAGCGGCGAGCAGGTATTGTTCACTTACCAGCCAATCACCTTCGATTATGTAGCGGATGTAAGCCAGACGCTGATCCGTACACCGCAAACTACCTTAAGCACGGTATCGTGCCCCGGCAGCCCTACAGTATGCAGCAGCCGTAACGAAAGCCAGATATGCGGTAGTGTGCTTCGCAGCAACGGTGTAATATTGTCATCCATCACCGGTTCTTATTCCAGTGTTGATTTTGTTTATATCGACAGGCTGGATGTGCCGGGCGACAAGTTGTTGGATTACGTGGCCTTTAACGGTTCCGGAATACTGAAGAGTTACCAGCTTTCCTATATCTACGGCTATAATAATAATTACACCAATACGTTTGCGGGTGCCAGCACGGCCAACCGCCCATACCTGAAAAGCGTAATCAAGTACAATACCGGCGTTCAGGCGCAAACGCACCGGATGAATTACTATAACATTAACCAGCTGGGCTCCAGGCTGTCTTTCGCACAAGATTATTGGGGCTATTTTAATGGTGTAAACAACAGCTATTTGGTGCCGCCAAGCCCCGACCCTACAATTACTGCGAAATTTCCTTCGGGCATGGCCGACAGGAACCCCAACGGGGCTTATTCCTATTTTGGCTTATTAAGCAAAATTACCTATCCATCCTATGGCACCGATAGCCTGGAGTACGAACCGAATACGGTTTACGAAACACGTGTGCCGGTATTGCCCCGTGTTAACCTCACTAAATCAGCCACAGGCTTTGGTAACAGCGGCGAAACTCCCGTAAGCCAGGCCTTCAGTTCAGCCAATGCACCCATTACGATATCCATGTCATGCACCTATAGCGGTTCGGGCATCGATGACCAGATACACCAGCATGCCATCGTGGAGGTTTTATATGCCGCTACCAACCAGGTAATGTGGAGCAACCAGATCAATATCGGGCAAAGCTACAGCGGCACGCTGCCTAATGCTTCGGGAGGGGATTTTATTTTAAGGGTGCGTTCCTTCGGTGCGGCCGCAGTATCCAGCGCCACTGTAAATTATCAGCCGGTGGCTGGCGGGGTTACTGCCAACTATCAGGTAGGCGGCGTGCGCCTTGCCCGGAATATCAGTACCCCGCTCACGGGTAAAACGCTTATTAAAAGATATGTATACGCGTCGTTAGCGGCTCAAACCCAGTCTTCGGGCCGCGTGATGCAAAAGGCGGATAATGCTGATTATTACGGCATACAAAAAACAAGCAGCTGCCCGGGCGGTTTATGCCAATACTATATAGCCAGTTCCAGCCCCAACCGTTCATTGAATTTTTATTCGGGCGGGCATATCGTTTATAAACAGGTTATTGAGATGCAGGGCGACCAGTGGGCTAATGGCGGGGTAGAGCATGAATACTTGTACACGTTTAATAATTACGGGCAAATTATCACCGGCGACACTATTCCAGGTACGCCGATAGAGAACTATGGGCTGACCAATGGGCTGGAAAGGCAAAGCGGTGCCTTTTTTGTAAATGGCGGATCGGCAGGCGCCTACACCTGGAAAATAGTAAAAAACGTAACTACACATTATGTAAACGACCCACGCCTGCAGGTTAATTACAGCAGTAACGTGGTACGAAGAAATTTTGATCCTGGTTCACCTATTGATGCTGCTTATTTCCGGCTGGATGCTTTTGATGTTTCGCGCTACAAAACTTATGTACAATGGATATATGCCGATACGGTAACAACCACCAATTACGACCTGGAGGGCAATAATCCTGTGAGTAATTACCAGGTGAACATCTACGGCAACCCCGCCCACATGCAGGTCACCGAGCAAAAAACGGGGGGGAGCGATGGTATTGTACAGCGCGTGTTATCAAAATACCCGCACGAAATGGTTGCCGATGGCGCAGGGGCACCTTACCCGGCTATGATTGCCGCCAACCTGGTAGAAAAAAAGATAGAGGACGATTATTATAAGGACTTAACTTTCCTGCAAGCGGTAAAAACCGATTATGGCGATTGGGGGAACCAGGTATTTGAACCTGCGGGCATACAAACCAAAGCTGCCGGGGGCAACTGGGACCCACGCATTGTGTTCTATGGCTATACCACCAGCGGTGGCCTGCAAAGCCAATCGAAATACCTTGGGCCTAAAAGTAGTTACCTGTGGGGTTACGACGGCTTGCTGCCTGTTGCCGAAGCAAAAAATGCTGCTTACAATGAAATTTTCTATGACGGCTTCGAGTCTAATACTTTGGTGCCAACGTCCGAGGCCCACACGGGCACCCGCGCTAAGTCTGGGGAACATACGGTCAATTTTAGCCCGCCGGCAGGTAAGAGCTATTTTATCAGCTGGTACGAATTGGTAGCCGGTAAATGGGTTTACAAGAAGGAAGCCTACACAGGTAGTAAAACTTTTGATGCAGTAAGTGGTGTTTACCGCGATGATATTTGCATTTATCCCACCGATGCACTGATGAG
>NZ_MBTF01000009.1 GCF_002013915.1 Mucilaginibacter pedocola | reverse complement strand
TGTCATCCTATGTTTGCTTATAGGAAAAAGTTAAGTGTTTAGAGTAAATTTAAAGTAGAAGAAAAAGGGTAAAGAGAAAGATCACGAGTTGTCATTGGCTGTAGGAAGCCGTTCGAAATGCAGATCACTTTACCCCTTTGCTTACAAGCTTGAACAGTTCATTAGGCCACAAGAGCCTGTATGTAGGATTGATAAGCAGTAAAGCAGGTTCTTCTACAGTATTTATCTCAAAACAAAGTTATGGAAACTCATGCAAATTACATTGGTGTAGACATTTCAAAAGCGTCCTTTGACGTATCAGCCGGCCGACGCCATTATCAGTTCAGCAACGAAACTACAGGCTTCGACGGCTTCTTAAAGCTATTGGATACAGATAGCCATATCGTGATGGAAGCATCCGGCCCATATTATTTAAGGCTTGCTTGCTTCCTGCATACGAAGGGCATTAAGGTAAGTGTGGTAAATCCTTTGGTGATTCGCCGCTACAGCCAAATGCGTATGTCCCGGGCTAAAACAGATAAGAAAGACGCACTCCTGATCGCAGAGTATGGTGCCATGGCTAAGCCGGAGCAATGGGCCCCACCACAGCAGCATGTGGTAGAATTACAGCAAACAGAAGCCATTTTATCAGGATTGAGCAAGCAGCATACTGTGTTAAGCAACCAGCTTGAAAGCTTTACAGCTACAGGAATGATGCAAAAAGCACTGAGGCAGACGATACAAAAAGAGCTATGCCACCTTAAACAACTTATATCACGGCTTTCAGCTAACATGGAAAAGATCGTTCTTGAACATTATGGGCAAATGCTATCAGGACTGAAAAGCATACCTGGCATTGGCAAAAAAACAGCGATAATGCTCATCCTGGTAAGCGGTGGTTTCGAGCGTTTCGGCGATTGCAGTAAATTAAGCTCTTACATTGGGACATGCCCGCGCCTGTTCGAATCGGGCAGCAGTGTAAAAGGCAGGCCAAGAATATGTAAAATGGGCATGTCTGCGATCAGGGCCTCATTGTATGTATGCTCATGGAGCGCAAAACGCTGCAATAAAGCCTGCCGGGAGCTTTATGAACGCTTGCTGGCAAAAGGAAAAGCCAAAAAAGTTGCTTTGATCGCAGTCGTAAATAAGTTGCTAAAGCAAGCTTTTGCAATAGCTAAAACTAACTCAACATATCAGGAAAATTATTCAAATATTATTTGCTTTTAAACACAGTTCATTTCGATGAGCACGTGGGCAGGAAAGGAGCGGGAGGGCGAAGAGAAAACTTCGACACTTCACTTATCCATAATGCAAGCCCGCCTATCGCTCTTATAAGTTTTCTCCTCACGCCTCGCTTTTCCCTGCCCACTGTTCGTCGAAACGACATTTTTTATCAAACTTCTGTTCCCCCTTCAGGGGGGTAGGGGGCTCACTTCAACTCATTCAGCACCGCAAACATCTTCGCCCTTATGCCGCTGCCTGTGCCGTTGTAATTGTTCACCATAATAGAAAAACAAAGTTCGCGGCCGTTGTTTTTTTGGAAACCTGCGTAGGCTTGTACCCCGCTGATGCTGCCGCTTTTCATTTTCATATCGTTATAAACCGGCAGGCTTTCATAAAAATCGCCGAACCATTTTTCCTGGTGGGCGGCTTGTAATATGTGGGCAATGGTAGAAGACGTTATCCTGTCCTCGGGCGAGAGGCCGCTGCCATCGTAAATGTTCATGCTGCGCGGGTCTATGCCTTTGGCATCCCAGAAGTTTTTCATCGTTTCCACGCCATCGCTGGTTACGGGTGTTTTGCCAAGTTTGGTGGCTAAGGTTGCCAGCAATTGCTCGGCATAAAGGTTCACGCTTTTTTGGTTAAGCCAGTAAACGATCTTACTCAATTCGGGCGATCTGATAACCGTTAAGTTGCCGGTTGCAGCAGGTATAACCAATGCTTTCTCTTTTAGCGTTAATGAGGAAGCCGGTTCGGTGCTTATGGTTATGCCCAGTTTCTTCAGCGTATCGTTCAGGCGCAGGGCGGCATCGTAGGCCGGGTCGGGGATGGCGGCGGAGATACTTTTTTTGCTTTGATCGATAGCGTAAGTGCCGCGCAGGTACATGGTTTTGCTGTTGAAGCCCGGCAGGTAGGGGTAAGCCAGGTCGCCGGTTTTAGGGGCGCCGGTTATTAGTTCGCTTTTGTATTGCAGGTAATAGGTATCGGGCACGGTGCCTGCTACCGTAATGGGTTGGCCAACGCTACCTGTGTTCAGTTTTATATCGAACTGGTTTTCGCGCCAGCAAAGGCCTGCAATGCCAGCGCCATAGTACGTGCCAAGGTCCTGGTATATCCAGCCATCGGGGATGCTTTGGTGGTTGTATGCGCCATCGTCGCCAATAATTTTACCCTGTATTTTTTTAATGCCAGCTTTTTTAATGGCATCTGCCATAGTGGCCAACACATTGCCTTCTTTGGTAGCGGTATAGCGCCAGCTGCCCAGGGTTGGGTCGCCGCTGCCTTTGATGATGATATCGCCGGTAAGCGTGCCGTTTTTATCGATACTGCCGGTGTAGCCTAACTGAGTTTCAAACTGATAATCTTTCCCCAAAACAAAAAATGAGGTGATGCTGGTAACGGTTTTCAGGGTAGAGCCCGGTGCCAAACCCATATCCGGGTTGGCGGCAAATACCTGTTCGCCGGTTTTGGCATCAAGCACAGTTAATGAAAGGGTGGCATATTTGCACTGGCTATCTTGCTGTAGTTTATTGAAAGCTATTTGCAGTTTTTGCTGCAGGCTTTGGGCGTGCAAAGTATTCCCTGCCAAAAGCAGGCTTATAATGGCTATTGATTTTAGTCTGTTGATGTTCATTCGGTAAATGGTTTTCACGCAAAGGCGCTAAGCCGCAAAGAAAAACTTAAGTGACTTAGCGCCTTAACGCTTTGTAAAATGCCTTATTATTAAACTACCGCATCGTGTTCGGGTTTAACATTACTTTGCGATATAAAATAAATAGGTATGCCTAACAGCACAATGCCTAATCCCGGCCAGGTGAACGCCGGTTTGTAAATGATAAGCAGCATGCAGAATGCAAGCCCCATTAAGATATAGATCGCAGGCAGCACCGGGTAACCGAATGCTTTGTAAGGGCGGTCGGCATTGGGTAGTTTTTTACGCAGTTTGTAAATACCAATAATAGTGAGCACGTAAAATAGTACCACTACAAATGATATCATATCTAACAAGTCGCCGTATTTGCCGCTGAGGCAAAGGATCGATGCAACAACGGCCTGTATCCATAGGCCAAATTCGGGTACGCCATTTTCATTAAGGGTGCCGGTCTTTTTAAAGAAAACGCCATCTTTCGCCATCGAATAATAAACGCGCGAACCTGCCAATATTAACCCGTTGTTGCAGCCAAAGGTTGATATCATGATCATTACAGCGATCACCAATGCTCCCTTGCTGCCAAATATTACCAAAGATGCTGCCACGGCCACGCGGTCTTTTTCGGCATTTACGATATCGTTCAACGACAGAACACCGGTGTAAACAATGTTGGCCGATACATAAATAATGGTTACTATGAGCGTACCGAAAAACAAGCTCAGTGCTACGTCGCGCTTCGGGTTCTTCATTTCGCCGGCTATAAAGGTCACATTGTTCCAGGCATCGCTGCTGAATATGGAACCTACCATGGCAATAGCAATGGCACCCAATGCTGCATCCATCGTGTAAGCGCTTGTTGTACCATCTTTAGCAAGTTTATGCAGGTCCCAGGCGTTGGCCCAGTTGGCGCTCCATATTTCGGGTTTAAAGGCCAGGAAACCGAAAATGATCAAACCGAAAAGGCTCAATAGTTTAGTCAGTGTAAAAGTAGTTTGTATCAGCTTGCCACCTTTTACACCTTTGGTATTGATGAACGTAAGGAAGAAAATCAGCACGATAGAAACAATCTGGGCGGCGCTTATCTTTAAAAAGCCTGCATCTAAAAGGATGTTGTCCTCGCTGACCGGATGTATAAGGTAGGCTGTAAACTTACTAAACGCTACACCCACCGCCGCAATAGTGCCGGTTTGTATAACCGCGAAGAAGCTCCATCCGTATAAAAAGGCTGTTAGTTTGTTGTACGATTCTTTCAGGAAAACGTATTGCCCGCCTGCTTTGGGGAACATGGCGCTTAGTTCGCCATAACTTAAGGCGGCGGTAAGGGTCATGAAACCGGTTATAAGCCAAACGGCTATAAGCCAGCCGGCCGAGCCTACGTTGCGGGTGATATCCGCAGCCACAATAAATATACCCGAACCGATCATCGAACCTGCTACCAGCATAGTGCCGTCGAGCAGGCTCAATTCGTGCTTCATTTTACCTTTAGTAGAATCTGATGCCATCAATAGTTAAATTTTAAGTCCCTAATCTATTCAAAAACTTTAAATTTTGACATGCTATTGTAAAGAAATTAATTTTACTATTTTGCACCAACCAATTATACCTGCGCGCTGGCGTAGTTTATTTATTACCAGCTCATTTTTTATAAACTAACTAACTTATATGGATCTTTTGAACACTTACTTGATTTACTTAATTCCGGTATTTGGCCTTGTGGGGATACTCGTAATGGCAGTAAAATCTGCCTGGGTAACCAAACAGGAAACCGGTGATGCTTCGATGAGCGAACTGGCGGGTTACATTGCTGATGGGGCAATGGCCTTCCTGCGTGCCGAGTGGAAAATTCTGAGCTACTTTGTTATTGTAGCGGGCATTTTATTGGCCTGGAGCGGTACTACCGTAGAAACCTCCAGCCCGGTTATCGCTGTATCTTTTATTATTGGTGCATTCCTATCGGCTTTTGCCGGTTACTTGGGTATGCGTATTGCAACCAAATCCAACGTGCGCACTACACAAGCTGCTAAAACCAGCTTATCGCAGGCGCTTAAAGTATCATTCACCGGCGGTACTGTTATGGGCCTGGGTGTTGCGGGTTTGGCCATTATTGGCTTGGGTTCGTTATTTATCGTTTTCTACACCATGTACGTAACCAGCGTTGGCGGCAACGTAAATGGCGAACATATGGAAAAAGCGCTTGAGGTGCTGGCCGGCTTTTCGCTGGGTGCCGAGTCGATAGCGTTGTTTGCCCGTGTGGGTGGTGGTATATATACCAAAGCGGCCGACGTAGGTGCCGACCTTGTGGGTAAAGTTGAGGCCGGCATTCCCGAAGATGACGTGCGTAATCCTGCTACCATTGCCGATAACGTAGGCGATAACGTGGGCGACGTAGCCGGTATGGGTGCCGACTTGTTTGGCTCGTACGTAGCTACTATGTTGGCCACCATGGTATTGGGCCGCGAGATCGTATCTGCCGATAAATTTGGCGGTATAGCCCCGGTGTTATTACCAATGGTAATTGCCGGTTTGGGCCTCATCTTCTCGATAGTTGGCGCTGCCATGGTAAAAGTAAAACAAGAAACCGACAGCGTACAAAACGCTTTGAATATGGGTAACTGGGCATCTATCGTGCTTACCGCTATAGCTACATATTTTGTGGTAATGTGGATGCTGCCCGAAGGCAATTTATACCTAACCCGCGATTTGGACGCCACCGGTGCTGTTAAAGCAGGTTCGCTGGTGTTCACCAAAAACGGTGTGTTTGGTTCTATTGTGGTGGGTTTGGTTGTGGGTACTTTGATGAGTATCATTACCGAGTACTATACTGCTATGGGTAAACGCCCGGTGCTGAGTATTATTAAGCAATCGTCAACCGGGCATGCCACCAACATTATTGGTGGTTTGGCCATTGGTATGGAGTCTACCGTGTTGCCTATCATTGTTTTGGCCGCCGGTATATATGGTTCATATTTCTTCGCGGGTTTATACGGTGTGGCTATTGCTGCCGCCGGTATGATGGCTACTACGGCCATGCAATTGGCTATCGACGCCTTTGGCCCTATTGCCGACAACGCCGGTGGTATTGCCGAAATGAGCCGTCTGCCCGAAGAAGTGCGCCACCGTACCGATAACCTGGACGCCGTTGGTAATACTACTGCTGCAACCGGTAAAGGTTTCGCTATTGCTTCGGCCGCGCTTACTTCGCTGGCCTTGTTCGCGGCCTTTGTGGGTGTTGCAGGTATCGACCATATCGACATTTACAAAGCCAACGTATTGGCAGGTTTATTTGTGGGGGGTATGATACCGTTCATCTTCTCGGCCCTGTGTATATCTGCAGTAGGCCGTGCGGCCATGAGCATGGTGGAAGAAGTTCGCCGACAGTTCCGCGAGATACCGGGCATTATGGAGTACAAGGCACGCCCTGAGTATGAGAAATGCGTTGAGATATCAACCAAAGCTTCTATCCGCGAGATGGTTGCACCGGGGCTTATCGCACTGATCACCCCGATCCTTATCGGCTTTATTTTCGGCCCCGAAGTATTGGGCGGTTTATTGGCCGGTGTTACCGTAAGCGGCGTGCTGATGGGTATTTTCCAGAGCAACGCCGGTGGTGCATGGGATAACGCTAAAAAATCGTTTGAGAAAGGTGTGGAGATAAACGGCGAGATCTACTACAAAAAATCTGACCCGCACAAAGCATCTGTAACAGGCGATACCGTAGGCGATCCCTTCAAAGATACCTCGGGCCCGTCTATGAACATTCTCATCAAACTGATGTCGATCGTATCCTTAGTTATAGCACCGCACCTTAACAGTGCCGATGCAACCAACAAAATGATGCAGAAACAAGAGAAAGTACAATCGATGAATGTGCATACCGTGCAGGTTGATAAGAAATTGTAATTTATTACCTTGAATATTTGAAAGCCCCGACGGAAGTTGGGGCTTTTTTTGTGGGAAAAAGTTACCTTTAGAAACCGAAGGCCTTAACGCATAAGCTCATAAAGAAAAGTGTTTCATGCACGTAGTCTTTTTGTAGCCGCTCGATTTTTTTTGTAGGCCTCCTATGTACCATATTTTTTAATTAAGCATTTTATAGAAATTGGATGTGTAAGGTTTATAACGAAGTAGGCTGTTTAACTACTATCAAATCACATTTTCGCGAAAACGGCATTCATGATTCTATATTGTTGAATGAGTTGATCAGTTTTCAAAAAAGTTATTCCGTAAATCGTCAAGGCATAATTTCAAAGCATCAACATCTGGTCGAAGAGGAAAAGCGTGCACTTGCTGAGCAAATTCCGGTTTTAGAAAATTTGATACATGCAAAAGAAGCTGAGCTTAAACAGATCCATAGAATACTCCTGAATAACTTGGAGGATAGGTTAACAAGTTTGTCGCAAACAACTTCGAAAGATTTTGGGGCATTTATTGCGTTCATTAAAAGGGTTATCACCAGGCTTCAGATATGGTATTATAAAACTACTTTTCATCGCAAGTTCGGAAATGCACTGAAAGACCTTAAAAAGGCATGTGTCATTGCGAATAACCGTTATGAATATATCAATTCGAACTTTGAAAAAGCGACACAGGAAAGTGGTGCGGTGGAGTTAGCCGAAATTGATAAGAAGAAGAGTGTGATCGATGACGTAAACAACTCGATCTATGGTGCTATTGGAGAATTAAAAGTGGTTGAAGAATTAAAGAAACTACCTGATGACCATGTTTTGATAAATGACTTTAGCTGTACCTTCAACCCTCCGATCTATGACCACAATACGAATGGTTATATTTATTCTGTGCAAATAGATCACATTCTGATATCTCCTGCTGGAATTTTTCTAATAGAGACAAAAAACTGGAGTTTGGATTCTATAAATAATTTGAACCTTTATTCTCCGGTGCAGCAAGTTAGAAGAGCGGGAACGGCATTGTACAAGTTATTGAACAGCCAGGTCGCCGAGGGGAATTTATCGATCAATAGTCATCATTGGGGACATAGAAAAATTGCGGTAAAGAACCTAATTGTGTTAATGAATTATAAACCTGTTGAAGAATTTCAGTACGTCAAAGTGCTTACCCTAAATAAATTGGTAAACCATGTCAATTATTTTCAGCGGTGTTTTTCGGCTAATGAAACCGATAAAATAGCTTCCCAATTGTTATCGCTATTGGAATAATGTTTACCGCCTATCTGTCCTGCGGGCCATGAGCGGGGACGCTCGTGGCAGCGGATGCAGCTGATTGGAGCGTTGAAATATACTCTTTGAAAGCCTCTTCCTCTATAGCCTGCAAAGCAGCATTCAGCAAAGCTTTGCCATACAGCCATTGCCCCGTCGAGGTATCCAATGATAAGTTTCCGGTTCTTAAAAGCTGGCCTACTGCTGCGAGGCTGGTCTCGTTTGGGTCGGTATTATACGTTGCGTTCGTGGATTGTTGCTTTAAAACCATCTGTAAAAATATCTCTGCATATACCAGGCGGCATAGGGGTTTTATAATGCGGAAGCGGGCTAATTGATATAGCGATGGTTCGCGGGCGAAATAGGTGTTCAGCAACAGGTTTTCCATGTCAGGCGTGTAGACAAAAAAGTGAGCGGCCATGGCAAGGTCTACATAGCGGTCGTTGATGGATGACACGTCCCAATCTACCAGCCACAACTTGCTGCCATCGCATAGGATATTGCGCGGATTAAGGTCGTTATGGCTGAGTACCTTGTAGGTGTGATTCCAGGGGTACGCGTCTTTGATGGCTGCATAAGTATTTAAAAATGTTTTCGGTGCGTTGTCAGCAAGAAAGCCCTTATCAGCTAAAGAGTTCACCGCTTTGTCAAATACTTCTTTCAAATCGGTTTGCTCGCCGATTGCTGGGTATTCGATGTTATGCAGGGTTTTTATCTGTTTTGCTAATGCAATTATGGCTTGTTCGGGAGAGAATGCCGAACTAATGGGTTGGCTATTAATGAACGCGGTTATGAGTATACCATGCACATCATTGGCATAATAAAGCTCTGGTGCAACACCCGCTGCTGATGCAAGTTTATGCCTGGCGAGTACGCCTTTTAAATCTGTTCCTTCCTCCGGCAAAATCTTCAATAAATAACTGTTTGTTTCAGTATCGATGCGAAAAACCGAGGCTTCGGAAAGACCGCCGGATAATAAGCAAGCCTTTATAACAGGCTCAGTTGTGGTTTGTTGAACGGCCTTTTCAACGGCAGATAAAAGCGTTTCGGGTAGGAAGGGATATATAGCGGAAAGCATTATTTTAAATGGTTATTCAGGAAGTTGAACATCGGTTGTAAGGTGCCATCGTTCAGTTGTTGACCGGGTGCAATGCCTTCCGCAATATGCTGTGCGGTTTTTATGGCTTCTGTGTACAGCCGCTTGCCGGCCGGGGTAAGCACGGCAAAGCCCACGCGGGCATCGCGTTCACTTACCTCGCGGCTTACCCAGCCATTTTTTTCCATGGGCAGTAGCATACGGGTAATACCTGATGCGGTAACGCCAATGTGTTCGGCAAGATCTACCCTGCGCATTTTTTCTTTTGGCGCCTGTTGCAGGGTATGCAGCACCAACAGATCGTTAAAACCTAAGCCATGTACGCTCAACTGATCGAACTTCCGCGCCACTAAAGCCTGGAACCGCGATAGCTGCATCAACAATTCTAAAGATGTATTTATATTTGACATATACTTGATTAGTCAATTAATTTACAAAGAAAAGAAAAATTATTTGTTTAAATAGCATTGCTTGTTTTTTACGAGTTTAGTGGCAGCCCCGGTACCTAATTACTTAGCTGATGCGAAATACCCTAACCTTAATTTTTATTGTACTCATCACCATTGCATTAACCTATGCACTTGCGCATTTTATGAAGATGGACACCTTTGCGTTTGCCTGGGCGTTGAACTTCCTGTTGATGGGATGCGTAATGTCGTTCACCGAAAACGTGAAAGACGGATTTAATTCCGGCTATTACAACGAGCAGCCCTGGGAGAAAGGCGGGAAGCTTTACCGCGCGCTCGGCATAAACATCTACCGCAAATTATTGGTGTTAATAGGCTGGGAAAAGCTAAACAAAAAAGCCGCCCCGGTAGAGAGGAAAACAGATGCCTTAGTACACCTGCACCATCGCACCAAAAAGTCGGAACTTGGGCACCTCATCATTTTCATTATCGTAGCAGGCTTCAATGTTTATGTGGCCAATCAATTCGGTTTTGCAAAGTCGTTATCGCTACTGATAACTAACATCTTTCTGAATTTGTACCCCATACTTTTACAGCGATACAACCGGCCGCGGATTGCGAGGGCAATAGGTATCAGTAAGCAACGCGCTGGTTTTTAGGCTGCCGCAAGCGTCCCCGCTTATGGCCCGCAGGACAGGTAGCTACTATGCATTAACGCAATACAACGTCCGCTTTGCATCGTGCCAACTTTGCAAACGCGCCACGAGCGGGGACGCTCGCGGCAGCAAGAGTAAGCAGCTTGGCCTATGGTTCATAAAGTCAAACCTGAGAGATTTAATCTAACACATTCAAGGTTAGATCTTTTGAGATAACCGCATCGGCAAATTGCTTTAAAACGGGATAATAAATTTCCAGGAATTCGTCCCCGGGCAAAGTATATTCTGAGTTTTTTACTACCTCAAGGCTTCTTAAAAAATCCGCCGCATCAATTTCTTTGTTAATTGGTGCATGTATTGAGCGCCAACCCGTACACTCATTGTCTTGCTTTATAAACTCGGGAAGCTTCTGGTAGTCATCTGCATTTATTCCTTCATAATGCCAACGGCTCAAAAAACTGCCAAAAGTATCGCCGCCCATTATTACGGCCAGCTTCTCATCAGCAAACTGGGCCCATAAGATCAATTCGTTACCACAATCGGGTGCTCCGCAAACCGGACAAATACAATGTTCGGTAAGATCGGCAATGAGTTTTAATCTCATAACGCATTCTTCTAATACTCTTGCCGCACCGTGGGTACGTTTGGTATTATATTCAAAATATCTGCCCTCCTCAAAATCCAGATGCGATTCCATTATCATTGTTTCGAGTGATAAAGCTAATTATTATTCACTCGAAAATGCAAAGCCGCAAAGTTTCGAAACTTTGCGGCTTTAAATTGGAAGCTTACCCTTTGTGCACTCTGTGTTTTTTCTCAGTGCACTTTGTGGTAAAATTCACCGTTCCTACAACCTAAAACCCACACCCACACCAATCAGCCATGGCTTTATGTTTACATCGGCGGGGATATTCTGCAATTTGCTGCCCAAGCCCGGGTTGCTTGCAGGTGTAAGGTTAGCCGCATCAACCTTTACATTGGTTTTCAGGAACACCTTTTTTACATCTACATTCAGGAATACTTTTTTGGTAATATCATAATCGAACCCGGCTTGTGCCGCAAATGCCGCTTTGTTTTGGTATTTAATGCCTTGTACTACTGCACCTTTATTGGCACTGTAAAATATGGTGTAATTAATACCCGCACCTGCGTATGGCTTAAAGCTTGTGCCTGTTGGCAAATGATATTGCAGAGTAAGGGTAGGGGGCAGCAGCCAAACACTTCCCAGATCAACATCGGCAGCGGCCGGGCCGCCAATAGGTGTAAGGTTTGATGCCGTGGTATGCACCTTATGTTTGGTGGTACCCAGTATCAGTTCGGCAGAAAAATTATTGGCAAAGTAATAGGTAAAGTCCAGTTCAGGGATAACCGTGTTATTAATATTAACGCCGCCACCAATAACGCCGATGGTAGCGTTTTCCTGCGGGATAACGGCAACAGCACGTACACGTATGTCCCATTCATTTTTTTGTTGAGCAAAGGTGGCGAGGCCGCTGAACATGGCCAGTGCCAGAAGGTATAGTTTTAAATTTTTCATAATAACAATGATTTGTTGATCAAAAGTACTCCCGCGAGCCTGACCGGCACCTGACCACAGGCATCCGCAAGCATGAGGCATATCACTGCAGAAAACATCTTGCGGCATGTTTTTTATAAGTTGAAAGATATAAGTAGCTTTATGCGGTATGCCAAAGCCTATCTTTCGAATTATCCTTTACATCCTTTGCCTGTATGATATTTACCTGTACCTGCCCGATGTTTTAGGCATGTTCAATATCCGCTTTTACCCACCCGACCCGGATGTGCTTACTTATTTTGATGCCGCCATGATGCTGGTTGGAGGGCTAATTATCGGCTTGTTATTGCGCAGGCAGGAGGGACGGTTCAATAAGGTTTTGGGTTTGGCGATGATACTGCTGAACGTGGTATTGACGCCGTGGTTTTTATATAAAGCATTACCATAGAAATGAAGAAAATTATCCTATTTATCATCGTCCCTGCAATGTTATTGTCGGGATGCGGCGATAGCAAAAAAACGCCTGTAACGGCGAATGTTAAACCTGCACACAAAAAGCTACCGAAGCTGAAAAGACAACAGCAGGAAAATATAACGTCGAGTTTCGATGAGTTTTTTGCCAGGTTTAACAGCGATTCGGTTTACCAAAAAACGCATGTGAAATTTCCTTTGCGAATTGAGGTGCAAGAAGAAAAAGGCGATACCGTAAAATATCTGGCTGCTAAAGAATGGGTGAATGTAAAACTAATAAGTAAAGGCACGGATATTTTTACAA
This sequence comes from Mucilaginibacter pedocola, assembly GCF_002013915.1. Classification (GTDB taxonomy): domain Bacteria; phylum Bacteroidota; class Bacteroidia; order Sphingobacteriales; family Sphingobacteriaceae; genus Mucilaginibacter; species Mucilaginibacter pedocola. The sequence continues at coordinate 101,108 of NZ_MBTF01000009.1, read as the reverse complement.
AAGAGCAGATCAGTAAAACGGAAGTTAATATTCTTTACCAGGTAGAGGATACGGGTGTGCATGTTAATTATTACTTCTACTATGAAGGCGGTAAATGGTTATTAGCAAATCTTAAAGATGACGGAGATTAACACATAGAGAAGCAAATAGGGAGCTTCGGTTTTCGGCGCGGTTTGTTGGCTGTCTGAATACTGCTGTATAAATTTAATAATTCGTGAAATTCGCTCCTTTTTGCAAAATTAGTGTTCACTCAAAAATAGCCACTACAAAACTTTGCGCCTCTTTGCGCTCGCTTACATGCAAATCCTCTGTGTACTTTGCGGTTAAATAGCTACCAATATCTGCTCAGGGCACTCTCATTATCAACTTTTTATTCTGTTTACCACAAACATATCCTTGTTACATTCTGCACTTTAAGTTTTCAATAAATTTAAGTACGTTTGGGGTAAGTGTTTTAAACTATTACTGATCTTACTAAAATTTAAAAATGAGTTTATTTATCAAGAAACCGTTGGCCCAGTTAATGGCGGCATCAGCGGAATCGGACAAATCACTGAAACGAACCCTGGGTGCCGGGTCGCTTATTGCGCTGGGTATCGGTGCTATTATTGGCGCGGGTATTTTTGTGCGTACAGCTGCTGCAGCAGGTGAGCACGCAGGCCCTGCGGTAACCATATCCTTCCTTATTGCAGCTGCAGGTTGCGCTTTGGCGGGTTTATGCTACGCCGAGTTTGCCAGTATGATACCTATCGCCGGTTCGGCATACACCTACTCTTATGCTACTATGGGCGAGTTTGTAGCCTGGATCATCGGCTGGGACTTGGTGCTCGAGTACGCTCTGGGGGCCGCAACGGTATCTATAGGCTGGTCGCAGTATTTCAACGAGTTTCTCAATACGTTCTTCCAGGTGCATATACCTTATGCGTGGTCGCACTCTCCACTCGAAATATCTAACACCACAGTAGGTATGTACGCTGCCGAGTTGGGTACACGCGGTATCGTAAACCTGCCGGCTATCCTTATCTTGTTCTTGTTATCATTATTGCTTATCCGCGGTACAGCAGAATCGGCAGTGGTGAACAACATTATTGTGGTAGTAAAAGTTGCCATTGTATTACTTATTATTGGCTTAGGCTGGTCGTTCATTAACCCAGCCCTGCACACCCCATACATGATACCTGCCGATGCCGGTGTGGTAAAAGTAAGTGCCGGTACGGTAGATTACTCCGAAACCTTTAATCACGGTTGGCTGGGCGTACTGCGCGGCGCAAGCGTTGTGTTCTTCGCTTTCATCGGTTTCGATGCGGTTTCTACTGCTGCGCAAGAAGCTAAAAACCCGCAGAGGGATATGCCAAAAGGTATCCTGGTATCGCTGGTTATTTGTACTGCGTTATACATCCTGTTCTCGCACGTGTTAACTGGTTTAGTTTCTTATAAAGATTTCCTTATCGCCGGTAAAGAAGCATCGGTTAGCTACGCTATTAAAGCAGCCATGCCGGGCTACGGCTGGTTGGCCAACTTTGTAACCGTATCTATTTTGGCTGGTTTCTCATCGGTTATCCTGGTGATGTTGATGGGCCAAACCCGTGTGTTCTACACCATGAGCACCGACGGTTTGATACCAAGTGTATTCTCAAAACTGCACCCTAAATTCCGTACGCCGTACAAATCGCAATGGTTGTTCTTCGTGTTCGTATCGCTGTTCGCAGGTTTTATTCCTGATAAATACGTAGGCGACATGGTGAGCATCGGTACGTTGTTCGCGTTCGTACTGGTATGTTTAGGTATCATGATCCTGCGCAAAACCGACCCGAATATCACCCGTCCGTTTAAAACACCTGCTTACATGATCGTTTGCCCGTTGGGTGCCATCATTTGCTTGTGTATGATTGCCAGCGAGGGCTGGGAAAACTGGGCAAGGCTTATCGGTTGGTTATTGATTGGCTTCATTATCTACTTCGGCTACAGCATCAAAAGATCGCATGTGCGCCGTGGTGTTGTTGAAGGTGCCGTTGATCCGGTAAACCCTAAATATGTTGAATAGTACAACGCTATAATTTTAACAAAAAAGGTTCTGCCATGGCAGAACCTTTTTTGTTTTTGGGCTGTTTTGTTTCGGCCATATCTGTACATAGTGTGTTCTTTTTATCGGCTTTCTATATTTTAATTGCATTTTTGTTAAGTATTCGCTTAAAGGTGAGCGAATAAAAGCCGAACGCCTATGCCACACTTTGTATTTAAGGAAATATTATCGGTAACGATGATCCTTTTTGCCATTATCGATATACTTGGCGCCATTCCCGTTATCATTCAATTACGACAGCGCGCGGGCCATATCCAATCAGAAAAGGCAAGCATTGCGGTGCTGATACTGATGGTAACCTTCCTGTTGGTGGGCGAAGAACTGCTTTCGGTTATCGGTTTGGATATAGCTTCTTTTGCCATTGCGGGTTCTATCGTGATATTTATCATCGCATTGGAGATGGTGCTAGGTGTCGACTTTTTTAAGGAAGAAGCCCCTGAGGCTGTCTCTATCGTCCCGCTGGCATTCCCGCTGATCGCGGGGGCGGGAACTATGACCACCTTGCTCTCGTTGAAATCGCAATATCAAACCCAAAACATCGTGGTGGGCATTGTGTTGAATACCATAGTAGTTTACCTGGTGCTGAAAAATGTGCACTGGCTCGAAAGGCTTTTGGGCAAAACAGGTTTGCATATTTTACGCAAAGCTTTCGGGGTGATACTGCTGGCCATCGCTGTTAAGTTGTTTAGGAGTAATAGCGGTCTTTAATACCACATACACATACAAATGATATTCATAGGAATAATAATCATCTTATTAATTGCCATGGCGGCTGCCATGTTTATTTCATCGAAAGTTAAACGAGGTTTACAGGCATCGGGCAATCAAAGTGCCGGTGCCATTGGTATATTCACGTTTGTATTTTGCTTTGTTGTTATTTTCTGTGCGATAGCTTTTGCTATTATTTACTACACGCGGTTTAGCTGGTCGTAGAGGAGAATAAATACTGCTTTTGATGTCGGTAAAGATTTAGTTTGAATAGGTAAAATTGGTAACTTAGAGAAGCCCTGAACATAAGGCATTTAATCTAAACCTATTATCCATTAAACCATGAGATCAGATATATTATTATGGCTTGCAACGTACAGCTCGGTATTTAGCCTTGTTGCACTTTTAGTTTATTTTGTAGCGCGCGCGGTTGAACGCAGGTTAAACAAATCGGGCAATAAATTATCGTTGGTATGGGGTGCAATAACTTTTATATTGGTTTGTTTCATTTTACTCTTCGTTATTGGACTTGCCTTTGTTATGAATTTTAGGTTAAGCAGATAAAACGATACCTTATCATGAACCTTCTGTTGATATCCGCTCCAATCCTTCTACTCAATATTGGTGCTGTGGAACTTGTAGTTGTATCGATCGCCCTTGCTCTCCCGGCTTATTTTGCATCGCGTTACATCTGGCGGAGTTTCAAAAATTCGGGTAAGGCAAAGGCAATAATATGGGCCGCTGCAACCTTTATATTCGGCTTTTTAGCTACTTTGTTTGTTGTATGGGTCATTATTGCAACAAACCTTCAGCTTAACAGGTAAACGCACACAGATCATGATCACAATTTTATCAGTTACACCCGCCATCTTGCTTTTTTTGGACACCGACCGGCAGATACAGATCGCTTTTATATTAACGCTGATCGCATCTGCCGTACCGAGTTATTTTGCGGGTAGGGTCATTAGCAGAAAGCTCAGGAAAGCAGGTAACAGGTTCCCCGGGTTGGCGGGTGTGCTGGCGTTCTTATTCTGCTTTGTGGCTATCTTCTTTATAATAGTGATCATTATTTTAAGCCAGATGGAGTTTCGCAGGTAATTACATATTTAAAAGATAGACAGTATGGGACTAATTTTTATCGTTGTTTATATATTTCCGATCATAGCCGCCGTTGCTGCTTTTTTGTTGCAAAAGCCACCCGCAAGAAATTAGAAAGAGATGGCAACACTCATCCCAAATTGCTGGCAGGGATCACCTTCGTGCTCAGTTTTGTTTTGATTTTAGCTGCGATGTCGTACCTGGTGCTTGCTAATGTTCAGTTTAGGCGGTAAGGTTAATGCGTCGTTTGTTTCTGTTCCTCCTTATCAGCCATTCGGCAAACAGCAAATTAGGCACAAAACCCATCCAGGCATCTATCATGTAAAGCGGCAGTGGGTCAATGGTGATGATGCTGGAGATAATGATCTTCCAAAGCCTTAAGGTAACCGCCGATAGCGTAAGCGCATAGCTGCGTATCATGTGTTCTTTGTGGGCCTTCACATTTCCGGCTTTTATTTCAACTACCGCTTTGTAGGTGAACCAAAACCAAAGGCAGTCCAGTATCACAAAGGCCGTTTTAGTAGGCAGCAGCCCATTGGCATAAATAGCCATGATCATAGCGGCCGGGAAATTTATGATCAGGATATCGTAGGCATAAATGCGCCCCATCACCCGGTGCAGCTTTTTATGATCGCGCAGTATATCGTTATTGAATTGCGTAAACCCTGCCAACAAACAAAGGATAACGGAGAACACATGGGTGTAAAAGGCGATCTTCCAGGGCAGGATGTGCAGGTAGTCCTTCTTAAATTGAAGGAAACCGATATCATCCCGCATAGGTAAATACTCCACAATACCCCGAAGCATTAAAAACGTAAACACGCAAAGCAGCATGTAAACTATGGTTGTTTTGAGGATGTAGGTTATGGTATGCATAGCTCAAGCCCCCAGCCTCCGCTGGCTAGCGGAGGAGCTTTTGACTTGCATGGAAGATATAGGTAATAAATAAAATCTGCAACAGTTGTTTGTCAATCAAATGCTCCCCCTTTAGGGGGCTGGGGGGCGGGGCTTAGCCTATTCACTCCTCAAACTCTTCACCGGGTTGGCTAACGCTGCTTTAACCGTTTGTATACTGATAAGTACCGCTGTAACCGCCGCCAGGGCCAGCACAGCAATGGCAAAAGGCATAGGCGAAAGGCTTATTTTACAAGCATAGTTATTCAACCAATGCTGCATGATGTACCAGGCCAGCGGACAAGCAACCAATGCGGCGATGGCCACCGTGCCTAAAAAATCTTTCAGGAACAAGGAGATGATATGCCCTACTGATGAACCTAACACCTTGCGGATGCCTATCTCTTTGGTGCGCTTTTGTACGCTGAGCGATATCAAACCCAACACGCCTAATAGCACAATAATGATGGCCAGCCCGGTGGCCAGGTAGGCTGCCTGCTTTAGTTGAAGTTCGGTTTTATACATTTTTGCAAGAGCCTCATCCATAAAGCCATATTCGAACGGCGCGCCGGGCATTACCTCTGCCCATTTCTTTTGCAGCACTTCCAGGCTGTTTTGTATATTGCCCGGTTTTAGTTTAATAGAGAAATAGCGGTAAAAGGTGGTTTGGTTGACGTTGTAGAACGTTATAGGCTGTATCTTGCTCTGCATCGACCCGAACTGGAAATCGGCCACTACACCGCAAATGGACAAAGGATCGGGACTGCCTATTGCTTTAAATTGTTGGCCAATGGCTTGCTGCGGATCGTTAAAGCCCAAGAGTTTTGCCTGCGTTTGGTTAATAACCACTTTCGCCGAATCGGCTTGGGTATATTGCGGCATAAAAAACTGACCGGCCAATACTTTTAAACCGTAAGTAATAGCATATTGGTTATCGGTCATCAGGGTTTGCGAATCGAAACCCGATGCCGAATCTGCATCTATTTTTGCCGCCCTGAAACTGCCGCCGTTATTACCGTCGGGTATTTCCCATGATAATGTTACCGAGCTTACCTGCGGCAATTGTGCCATTCGGTACCTGATGCCTTCCATTTTTTGTACCCCGGGTTTGCTCCAATCGCGCGGAAGCTGGGCGTAAACCACGTAGTCTTTATCGTACCCCAGGTTTTTGCTGAAGAACAGGTTTATTTGCTTCGAGACTACTATAGCTCCTATAAGTACTACTGCGGCTGTTGCAAATTGGAATGCAATAAGCGCTTTACGGAATATCACGTTATCTTTCACCTGGTTCAGTTTGCCTTTCAATGAGTCGACAGATTTAAGCGATGATAGCACCAATGCAGGGTAAAGCCCGGCTATCAGCCCGATAACTAAAGCCAGCAGGAACGGCAGCGGATAAACATAAAGCGGGAAAGAGAACAGGCCGCTAATGTCCGTATCTAAAAATGCTGCAAAATACGGTCTGCCTATTGCGTAAATACCAAGCGCAATCAGCGTGGCGATGAACACCATCAATACCGATTCTATCAAAAACTGCCAGATGAGTTGTTTGCGCAAGCCGCCTAAAACTTTGCGTATGCCCATCTCTTTCATACGCTGCGAAGAGCGGCTGATGCAGATATTTACAAAGTTGATAACCGCCATCAGCAGTATAAACAGAGCGATGGACGATAGCGTGTAAAGCATTGTTTTTATCAGTCCGTTGTTGGCTTCGAGGTAGTAGTCCTTCAGCGGGACAAGGTATTGGGTTAAGTTGGCGCTTATTTGTTCGGGAGCATTTTTCTTGAGTAGGCTACGCATAGGCCCATCAAGGGCTTCGGGTTTTACGCCGGGGCGAAGTTCCACTAAACCAACTATCATGGTATTGCTCCACCCGTCGAGGCTGCGGCCCATAAATTTTGCTGCTGCTCCGGGCAGGAAGAAAGTACTGTTACTTTGATCAATAACGTTGGTTACCGAGTTTTTGCCGAGTTTGGCCAATACGCCCTGCACCACAAAATCGTGTTTTTCGCCTTTAAAATTTTCAATGTTGAGGGTTTCGCCAACCACGTCCGTTTTACCGAAGTACTTAATTGCCCTATCCTCGGTAATCACTACCGAAAATGGATCATTAAGCGCAGTATTGGCGTCACCGTGCAGCAACTTAAAACCGTAGGTGGTTAGGAAGGTGCTATCGCCTACCTGCAGGCTTTCCCTAAAGTGTTTATCGCCTTTTGATACATTGGAACTTACGCCGTCCCAATGGTAATAGTTGGCCACTAAGGTGGGGTACTCATCCTTTAAGGCCTTGGGCAAAGGTGCCAGCGCCGTAAGGGTGTTACCCATATTAGGGTCGCGCCATTTGCTTTGGATGATGTACTGGTTTTCGGCGTTCTTCAGATCTAAATTTACGCCGGCTTCGTGCCATACATAGGCGGACACCAACAGGGTAAACGCAATACCTACCGACAAGCCGAAAATATTGATCAGTGAAAAAAGCTTGTGCTTGACGATGTTTCGCCAGGCAATAATAAAGTAGTTGTGAAGCATAGGTTGAAAGCCGTTATTGAACACCCGAATGTAGGCGGTTGATATTCAATACCGAAATGGATTAACATTATTTAACAAAAAGCGGAGCCCCCCAGCCCCCTGAAGGGGGAGCTTTTGATTAGCGCGGCTGTGATAATTGTTATTAAACAAAAAACGCGGTGCATAGCATCGCGTTTCTCGAATAAGCTTTTCAAAGGCTCCCCCTTCAGGGGGCGGGGGGGGCTTCGGGTTGGTTTAACCTCGCCACAAACATCGTATCAGCCTTGCGCTCATAACCTTTCAAAACCTGCATTTCTTCCAGTTGCAGGCCCAACTCGTTCACCATATAATTTACGGCGTCTTCGTTCTCGGCTTTAAAGGCAGAGCAGGTGATATAGATGAGCGGCTTGCCGGGCTTTAAGTGTTTGGCAACATTGGGGATGATGCTATGCTGCAGGCGCTTAAAAAAGTCGGTTTTATGTATCTCGAACTGGCTGATCATTTCGGGTGTGCGGCCCCAAGTGCCGCTGCCGCTGCAGGGGGCGTCCAGTATTATACCGTCGAACTCGTACTGGTAAAGCAACTGTTCGTTGTTCTCGGTAAGGTCCAGGAGTTTCTTTTGGTATTTGCGTATGCCTGCTTGTTGAAAACGTTCGTCGAGGTTGGCAAGTATCGACTCGCGTATATCCGACACCACCAGTTTGATATCCGGCTGCAGGCTGTGCAATAGCAACGATTTACCGCCCGAGGCTGCGCAGGCATCCCACCAGGCATCCCACTTTTGGGGTTTAAAGTAATTGGCTGTTTGTTGCGACGAATAGTCCTGCACCTCGTACAAGTGCTGGTTTTGAAAGATGGTTTCCAGTCGGGTGCCGTTAGGCAGTGAAAGGCAGTTATTGCCTTCGTCCTTAAATATCACACCGGCCTTGGTCAGTTCAGTTTTAACCTGTGCTTCGGCGCCTTTGGCTACCCGGATGTACAGGTCGGGCTGTACAAAAAACGACTTTAGAAATTCTTCTTTATCTATCCCATCCGATAATTGCGCACTCCATGGGAAAACATCTGCGAGTTTAAAATCAGGATGGGCAACCTTTACCATCGCTATCTTTTCATCGATACTGAAACCCACACAGGCCGCCCAATCGGGTTTGAAATGTTGCAGGAAAGAATTGGTTTGGCTGTTGCACAAAAACTCTGCAACCATCAGCCGCTCTTCGGTTGGCGTGTTATAAAGCGCTTTGCCCAAGCGGAAATAATTGTATATGAGGCGGCCGGCTACCTTTCGGTCGGTACTGCCCATTTGTTTATTTTGCCTGTAAAAGCCGGGGAGGAATTTACCTAAAGGGGTATCGGCCGGGTATTCGCCCAAAATTCGCTGAAAGGTTTTAAGCTGGTTTATGGCTTTCATTCTACCTCTTTTAGTTCAAAATTCTCGTACCGAAGGATGTCTACATGCGTATTTATCCAACCCTGTCCGGGCTTTTTCTCAAAATGGAAGTTGTTGTGCAGCCCTTTAAAATCATGGTCCTCTACTCGGCGGTAGCTATCATCGTCGCGAGCCAGTAGTTCGCCAAAGTACAAGCCCTCATCAAAGCCTTTTATGGCGTAATCGGTAGGGTCGGCGCGGTAAATGCGGCGGTATTGACGGATGAATGTATTTACAGCCGGCGACTTGTAATCCACTTTATCCGAGCTGGTAAGGTGGGTATTCAATCGTTGGAGCAGCCCGGCTTTCAGGAAAGCGTATTTTTCCCAGCTGGGATGCCCGAAAACCGTTACCGGGAATTTTTTGGCCAGGGTATCAAGCGATTTTAACGTCACCATTAAAAATGCCTGCTTGGTTGAAGGTACCAGGAATATGTTTTGGTCCTTCGCCGAAAGCTTGGCCACCAATGGCGTAAGGTTGCCGCGTGTAACGGTGAAAGGTATCACTTGTATCTTTCGCTTGCCCAGGCTATCGATAGTGCGTTTGAAAGGCGAGTTATAAAGCTTCTCGTCGCTAAAACCGGAGTTGAGGATAAATACCTTTTTAGGTTTCAGTTTATCAACAATGTACGTAGCGGCACCCTTGGCATGATATTCCAACGGCGGGGTCATGGTAACCAAATTTTGGTTATTAAACAGCGTAGGGGAGGCGGGCGACAATGGCGAAACAATAGGCTTGCGCGAATAATTGAACATACCCGCGAACAGGCGTATATCTTCGGGGAAGATAGGGCCTACTATCAGGTCGCCATTTTTTAACTGCGGGTTTAAGCCCAGGCTGTGTATTGCAGCATCATCCTTACTATCGTAAACCTGTAACTTAAAGTTCGCACCCTGCCCTGCAACCGAATCAAGCGCGAGTTTAAAGCCCTGGTAATACTCTACCGCCATATTGGCCTGGGTAAGGTCGGTACGGCTGTAGCTTTGCCCGGGTGCCAGTTTATCAAGGCTCAATGGTAATATCAACGATACTACCGAAGCCTTTGCCTCCACCGTTTTTACCGGAGGTTTTTCGGTTGGCTTTGGTTTTTCTGCGGGCTTTTCGGCAGGTTTAGTAGCAACGGGTACAGTACGCACTTTAGGCGAGCAAGCGCCCGCCAGCAGTGCAAATACTATAAATAACCACTTATTCCCACTCAATAGTGGCAGGCGGTTTCGAACTGATGTCATATACTACCCGGTTAATTCCTTTTACGTTGTTGATGATCTCGTTAGAGATTTTGGCCAGCAGGTTATAAGGCAAGTGGCACCAGTCGGCCGTCATGCCGTCTAACGATTCCACAGCTCTCAGGCATATTACGTTCTCGTAAGTACGCTCATCGCCCATTACACCTACCGATTGAACCGGTAAATAAATGGCGCCTGCCTGCCAAACCTTATCGTAAACACCGGCACTACGCAAATTGTTGATGTAAATTGCATCTGCCTGTTGTAAAATATCAACTTTTTCGGGTGTGATATCACCTAATATCCTGATGGCCAGGCCCGGGCCCGGGAAAGGGTGGCGACCAAGAATGTTTTGATCGATACCTAAAGCTGCTCCCACACGACGCACTTCGTCTTTAAACAAGGTGTTCAGCGGTTCTACAACCTTCAGTTTCATAAAATCGGGCAAACCGCCAACGTTGTGGTGCGATTTAATAGTAGCCGAAGGGCCTTTTACCGATACCGACTCAATAACATCAGGGTATATAGTGCCCTGGCCAAGCCAGCTTACGCCCTGTACTTCGTGAGCGGCATCATCAAACACCTCGATAAACACACGGCCAATGGCTTTGCGTTTTTTCTCTGGGTCGGTAAGGCCTGCCAATGCATCGTAAAAACGCTGTTTGGCATCAATGCCTTTTATATTAAGCCCCATGTGTTTGTACGAATCTAAAACCGACTCGAACTCATCTTTACGGAGCAATCCGTTATCGACAAATATACAGTGCAGGTTGGCGCCAATGGCCTGGTGCAGCAATACCGCCGCTACCGACGAATCTACACCGCCCGATAAACCCAATACCACTTTATCTTCACCAAGTTTAGTTTTCAGTTCGGCGATGGTGGTTTCGATGAACGAATCCGGTGTCCAATCTTGTTTGCAACCACAAATGTCTACCAAAAAGTTTTGCAGCAATTGCTTGCCGTCAATACTGTGCGTAACCTCGGGGTGGAACTGTATGGCGTAAGTTTGCGTACCGGTAATTTGGTAAGCCGCAACTTCAACGCTATCGGTGCTGGCAATAATTTCAAAATTTGGTGCAATACGCGCAATGGTATCCCCGTGCGACATCCACACCTGCGAACCCTTCGGTACATCTTTAAACAGCGGGTTGCCCTCTTTAATATAATCGAGGTTAGCACGGCCGTATTCGCGGGTGCTCGAGGCTAAAACCTCGCCGCCATGGAAATGGGCAATGTATTGTGCACCGTAGCAAACGCCCAAAATAGGCAGCGTGGTGTGGTGTTTCACAAAATCAAAATGCGGGGCATCTTCCTGGCGTACCGAATACGGGCTGCCTGAAAGGATGATACCTTGTACACTTTCGTCAACTTCCGGAACTTTGTTGAAGGGGTGAATCTCGCAGTAGATGTTGAGTTCTCTGACGCGGCGCGCGATGAGTTGGGTAAACTGCGAACCGAAGTCAAGAATGAGGATTTTTTCTTGCATGGGCAAAGATAGGAATTTTGTGTGATTTCGGATTTCGAATTTTCGATTTCGGAATATTTTATCAGGATAACTACCTTGCGCACATGGTCAGGCCCGCAACTTTCTCTGATATATCCTACCTCCGGCAGATGATAGCACTGTCGGTACGCGGATTAAGCACCAATTATTACACCGATGCCCAAATTGAAAGTGCCATTAAATACATTTTTGGTGTAGATACCCAATTGATTATTGACGGCACGTATTACGTAGTAGAGAAAGAGGGCGTAATAGCAGCTTGCGGCGGATGGAGCAAACGCAACACCCTCTACGGCGGCGACCAGCATAAAGAAGTAGAAGACCCACTACTTGACCCTGTTACCGATGCTGCCCGCATCCGCGCCTTTTTCGTACACCCCGATTTTGCACGGCAGGGGATAGGGCGGGTATTAATAACCGCTTGCGAAGATGCCGCCCGTGCCAACGGCTTCACCGTAATGGAACTGGGTGCGACACTACCCGGCGTACCCCTTTACGAAGCTATGGGCTACACCGCCCTGGAACGCTTGGATCCGGTATTGCCCGATGGCGAGGTTTTGGGAGTAGTAAGGATGAGGAAAGTTTTTTAATAAAAAAGTTTAAAACCACGATGTCATTTCGAGGGAAGCGAAACGACGAGAAATCTTGTTAGATAAAGTATTACCGCTATGAATGAACGCCTTGCATTACGGCGAACTTTGCATAATGAACAAGATTTCTCCTCACACAACGCACCTTCCCCCCTCTGTTCTTTCGAAATGACAACGTTTATGATAGTACCTATTCCTCACTCATCTCCACCGGCAGCGAATGTAGGGCTATCCTGTTGCCTTCGCTATCTAAAAACACGCCCATGTGGCCGTAGCTTGGCGAAATCTCTGTTTTGGGCACAACGATAGTGCCGCCGGCGGCTTCTATTTTATCTAATATGTTTTGCACATCGGGGTTCGCATTCAGGTAAACCAGCGGGCCGCTATCTGCCGATGGCTTGTAAAAATCGCCCGCGTAGCAAAGCGCGCCGCCTACACCCATCGGGCTTTCGAGCGGGAACATGCGCATTTGCAGTTTAAAATCGTCCATATCCATCGGTATCATCTCGATATCGAAAATGGTTTCGTAAAATTTCTGGGCACGATCAATATCGGCAACCGGTATCTCGAACCAGCTGATGGCGTTTTTAAATATCATGGCAAAGGTTATTTAGTTTGAGATAAATTTAGCTGATTAACATGTAATAAAGCAAGTTTTAATGATAGTGAATGGTTGATTTAGAGAGTGGTGAATGGTTCGTTACTTTTAACTATTCTCCACTCACAGCTCACTACTCACCAACCCTAAAAACTCAACCCTATCCTCAGCGCATTATCAACCCTGCCACCCTGGTTAAACGCCAGCCCGTACATTACCCTTATGCCGGTATTGGTTTGCAGGCCGAAGCCGAGCTCGGTGTAATGTTTTAGCGTTGGGGTGTACAGGTAATTTACATCCAGTATCTCCTGCAGTTTTAGCTTGCGGATGAGGGGCAGTTTGTTGGTGATGAAGCCTGAGAAATTATGTTCGAGGTGCCCTTCGAGGTATTTGTCGCCGGTGCTGTAGTTGTAATAGTTGAGCAGCAGGAAGTGATTGATGCCCGAATCGTAAAACAGCACTTGGTTGCCCGAGAAGTGTTTGTAATCGGTATAAAACAGGCTATTGGCATTGAAGAATTTTCCCGCCCCAAGGTAGAAGCTGGTTTTCCCGTAAAAGCCCAGCGGGATATCGGTTTTAGATATATCGGCAGATAGCAGGGTATAATCCACATCTGACCCTAACACATTTTTGAAGCCTTTTGTAAGGTTTAAGCCAATAGTTGGGTATGCCGATGGCAAATAGCGCCTGCCGGTGGGGTAGGTTTCGTACTTGTTGCTGAAGTTGTAGGAAGTCCGCAGTGCTACTTTGAACGACTGGTTTTGCGGAAACAACGGCGCATCTACAGCCGGGGTCAGGGGGTTGTTGGAGGTGAACTCGTTGCCTTTGGGGTGGAACAAGCTGTAATCGGCCATGTTGGGCAGCCACTTACGGTCGGCCCATTCTGCTGTTCCGCTGGCAATCCAGCCGCCGCTTATGCGGGTATTAATGCCGAAGGACGCGTATTGCTTTTGGTACAGCTTTTGAAAGTTCTCGCGGTTGAGCAGGCTATAGGCAGTGTTCATGAAACGGGTAATGGGCTGTCGGTTGTTCATATCCTCGATAGCCGAACCGCCGCCAACGTTGAAGGTGGTAGTCCCTGTTGATATGGTAAAGCCGCCGCTGCCCGTGAAAATTTTATTGGCAAAATTATAACCCGCCCGGCCGTATATCGAATAGTATTTGGTGGATAGGAAACGATTGGCGCTGTCTAAGCCCTTGGTGTATGACATGCCATAATCCAATGCCAGCCCCTGTACGGTATTGTAATAAACCGAGTTAATGATGGAGTTGAAGTTATAATATTGATGCTTGTAACGGTTGCGGTGTTGGTAACCGCTAACGAGCAGTTTATCAAAACTTACCTTATTGTTTTCTTTGTCCAACGAGTCAAGGTAGGTTTTCGATTCTCGCTTGGCGGCAAGCACGGCTTTCTTTTGATAGTCGGTTTTTTCTTCGGCAGTTAGCGGGATGGGGCGCTGTTGTTCCCAAAAGGCTGAGTCTTTTTTGTTTACGCCTTTGGTGATGAGCAGCGTTTCTGCAAATTGTTTTTTATCGAGTTTAGGGTTAATATCGTAATCTTTATAGATCGAAATAAAATACCCGCCTACGCGGAAACCGAATAAACCACCGGTGAACTCAAATTTGATAGAGCTTGGCATCCAAACATTGCTGGTTACCGGCACATATTCCTCGTTAACGCTCAGGGTGTCTACAAAGTTGATGTTGGCTTTCTTGGTGATGGTGAGTGCCAGGCTTTGCAGTCGCCAGCTATCGTCCAGTATGTAAATGTACCCGCTAAAGCATGGGTCGTGGTCGCGGCGGGGCGTTACTTTTATTTTGTTGATGGTTTCTCCATTCTCTATCGAAATGCCCATCCATTGGTATTTGTAGTAAAAGAGGGCGTTATCCGCAATGGGCGATACCAGCGGGCGGTTGCTCAATCCGTCCCAGGTTTGCATATTCTCGTAAAAATTCACCCTCAGGTCTGACGCGCGGTTGAAGCTGAAAGCCCGGTTACTGCCCGATACTTTAGAGGAAATAATTTCTTCGCGTATATTATCCGGGCGCATATAGTTGAGTTTGGATTGCGACTCGGACAGGTAAACAATACCCCGGCGGTTACTATCCAGCCCGGCCTCGCGCGTGGCCTTCTGCACATCAAACATCAGGAACTTCTTTGGGGCGGCCAGTAGTTTCTGTAAACCCTTGATATATACCTCGGCTGTGTAAGAGTTAACAGCGTTGAGGTAGCCTTTACGTTTTTTGATGGCCTTGCGGATGATGGCGTAGGCAGGGTCTTCGCCACCTGCCCGTACCGTAACTTCTTTTATTTGGTAGTCTTCGGCTTTTAAAGAAACATTAAGGCTTTGTGCGGCCTTTAGCTCCAACTTGCGGCTTTCCTGTCTGTAGCCAATGGCTTTAAACTGAACTTCATAACTCCCTGGCGCAAGGTTCAGGCTGTATTCGCCATCGCTATTGGCGGATGTGCCTTTGGTTGTGTTTTTAATATAGACGGTAGCAAATGGGATGGGCTTGCCGTCATCAGCAGTTATATTGCCGCTAAGGGTAATATCCTGGGCAAAAATTTTAGATGTAAACAGTAGTAGGAAGGCGAGTAAAAGGTGTTGTTTCATGCAGGCGCGTATAGGTGGCACTAAGATGTGCCTTATTCCTTAAAAACGTTAGATGCATAATGTTAATTATTGTTAAAGGGGGACAGGAAAAAAGTTGCCGGGGATATTAACAACTAATAAAAGCAAGCATTTTGCTTGCGTCAGCTGAAAGCTGACCTCATGCCGGCCACGAGTTGGAAACTCGCGGGAGCAAATGTTGTTATAGCGATGGGTTTTAAACCCATCGCTATAGTTACGAAGTAGTTATTTCAATATTCCTTCAATTTTTTCCAGTTCTTCAGCAGAAAACGCCTTATTATCCAGCGCTTTCAAAGAATCGGCCAATTGAGCGGGTTTGCTTGCACCGATAAGTACTGATGTTACGCGGCTATCTTTCAGCAGCCAGGCTATGGCCATTTGGGCAAGGGTTTGTCCGCGTTCAACTGCCAGTTCGTTTAGTTTTTTCACTTTAGCTATGGCTTCATCTGTTACCTGGTCGGTTTGCAGGAAGCCGGTTGACTTTGCAGCGCGCGAATCTTCGGGAATACCATGCAGGTATTTGTTGGTGAGCAAACCCTGGGCCAACGGCGAGAATGGTATACAACCTACGCCCTCGTCTTCCAAAACATTCAATAGCCCAGCTTCCGGGTCGCGAACGAACATGGAGTATTTTGGCTGATGGATGAGGCATGGCGTGCCTAATTGTTTTAATATGCTGATGGCTTTGTCGGCTTCTTCTGCATTGTAGTTAGATATACCTGCGTAAAGCGCTTTACCCTGGCGAACAATAAGGTCTAAAGCCATCATGGTTTCTTCCAGCGGGGTGTCGGGATCCGGGCGGTGATGGTAAAAGATGTCTACGTAATCCAATCCCATGCGTTTCAGGCTTTGGTCGAGGCTGCTTACCAGGTATTTTTTAGAACCCCACTCGCCGTAGGGGCCTGCCCACATGTGGTAGCCGGCCTTGGTAGAAATGATCATTTCATCGCGGTAGCCTTCAAAATCCTCTTTCAGTATTTTACCGAAATTGGTTTCTGCCGAACCCGGAGGCGGGCCGTAGTTATTGGCAAGATCGAAGTGGGTAATGCCGCTATCGAAGGCCAGGTGTAATATTTTGCGGAAGTTTTCCATTACATCCACATGCCCGAAGTTGTGCCAAAGGCCAAGTGAGATCTCGGGTAGTTTAATGCCGCTTTTTCCGCAGCGGCGGTATTCCATTTTGTCGTAACGGGTATTAGCTGGTTGGTAGGCCATAATGTTTGGTTTGTGTGGCTAAAGGTAGAGGAATTTGTCTTTTTCTGAACTCGAATTTCAGGTAATTTTTAGAATGAACAGAATGTAGCAAGTGGTCGCATTTGTACAACCTTTGTCATGCTGAGGGACGAAGCATCTATTCGCGAATTGGCATGGCGGCTATAGCATTGTGACTAACAGATTCTTCGCTCTCGCTCAGAATGACAAAAGTTTTTTATTTAACCAAGACTTTCAAACAGCCTCTGCCACCACAAAAGTACTCCCGCCAACAAAAACTAAATCATCGGCATCTGCAGCTTCACGGGCGGCGGCAAGTGCGGCGGTTACCGAAATATAGGCTTCGCCATGCAGACCAAAGCTGTCGGCTTTTTCCTTTAGGCTTTCGGCTTCTAATCCGCGGGGGATATCGGGTTTGCAGAAGTAATAAACTGCCTTTTGCGGGAGCATGCCCAATACTTTGGTAATATCTTTATCCTTCACCATGCCTATTACAAAATGCAGGTGTTTGTATGGTACCGAGGCGATGTTCTTTAGAACTTCGGTAATGCCTTCGGGGTTATGCCCGGTATCGCAAATGGTGAGGGGAGATGAACTGAGGGTTTCCCAACGGCCGTGCAGGCCAGTTAGGGTTTTTACCTGCTTTAAGGCAATGGCAAGGTGTTCATCAGTTATGTTGAAACCTTGGTTACGCAGTTCGTCTATTGCGGTTAAAACGGTTTTGAGGTTTTTAATTTGGTAGCTGCCGGGCAAGTCGAGTTGGAATTGAAGCACTTGCTCATCCGAGTAGGCAAAAGTGGGTAACACTTGCCTTTGCACTTCAACCGTCAAGAGATTTAAATTGTTGTTTTGCGATATGGTTTCCCATTCTTCGGAGGCAAACTCTATAGGGGCGTTTACGGCTTTGGCTTTGTTCAAAAACACCTCAGACACCTCTGGCTGATGTTCGCCAATTACCACCGGAACACCGGGTTTTATAATGCCCGCCTTTTCGCCGGCTATCAGCGGCAGTGTATCGCCCAGCATATTCATATGGTCCCAACCAATATTGGTGATTACCGATAGGAGCGGGGTAATGATGTTGGTTGAATCCAACCTTCCACCCAAACCTACTTCTACCATGGCAATATCAACCTGCTCTTTGGCGAAAACATCAAAAGCCAATGCCACGGTCATCTCAAAAAAAGAGGGTTCTATCTCCTCAAAATCCTGCTGATGGTTTGCCACAAAATCAATAACGGTTTGCTCACTTATCATCTGCCCGTTAATACGTATGCGTTCGCGGAAATCTTTTAGGTGAGGGGAGGTGTACAATCCCGTTTTATATCCCGCAGTTTGCAGTATGGCTGCCAGCATGTGGGATGTTGAACCCTTGCCATTAGTGCCGCCCACATGTATGCTTTTGAATTTATGCTGCGGGTTATCCAGCCGTTCGCAAAGCGCGAGTGTATTGGTAAGGTCCTTCTTAAAAGCAGAAGCCCCTACACGGGTAAACATCGGTAGCTGGTTAAACAGATAGTCGAGGGTGGCTTTATAGTCCATAGCTATGGTTTGTCAAAAGTAGAAATAAAATTCTGCTATGGTCTATTGTCCTTGGACTATGGATTAAACTTAATTGAGTTTAAACACAAAGGTCATTGTCCCCCTTTGGCTGTCCGGCGCTGTGTCTGATGAGTTGAATTGCGAGTTCAGCAATGCATCTTCACATTTCTGCAGTAGGTCGGCATCGGTAATAGTGGTACCACGTGCACCGGCGCGAGCGGTTACCACACGGCCGTTTTTGTCTACGGTAATATCTACCACCACTTTGCCGGCGTGGCGTTTATCGTCGCTCACACTTGGGCGGCTAACAAAACTGCGTTGTACCAAATTGAGGCTGCCACCATTGCCGCTACCTGTACCATCATAGTTATTGGTGAGGGTAGTACCGGTGGTTTTGCCCTGGTTGCCCGGTGTGCTGCCTGTACCATCGCCTTCGCCGCTGCCATTGTTGGTTTTGCCTTTGTAGAGGGCATTTTGGTTCACTTTTGGCGCTTCTACCGGCTTTTTAACAGGCTGGGTAGCTACTGTTTTGCTTGGCGCTTTAGAGTTTGCTGCCACTTCGGGTGCATCCTCGTTATTTTGGGTAACAACGTTTTTGTCGCTGCTTTCTTCAACCGGCTTTTCTTCGGTTGGCGGAGTTTCGGTTACTTTATCGGGTTTGGATTGATTGGCATTTTCGGCAACTGAAGGTTCATCTATACTCATATAGTCGCTGCCCATACCCTCATCTACAGTACCGTAATTAACCAATATACCGCCAGTGCCTTCCTGTTCAGGAGGTGGGTCTCTAAACACAATAAAATAGCACAGGGCGATCACTACTGCAAGTATCACACCTGTTGCAGCAAATGCTTTCGGATAATTATTTTCTTCCCTGTACTCCATTTTTTTAAGCTGAAAGCTTAAAGCATAAAGGCAAAAGCTTTTCCTTCTCAGGCTTTAAGCTTTAGACTTTCGGCTTTGAGCTTTTATCCCTTCGGTTCTGTTGCCAGTACCAGTTTTATATTTAGTTTTTGTGCTATATCCATTACGGCTACCACATCCTGTATAGCTACGGTGCGGTCTACGTATAATACTATGGTCAATTCGCTTGCCAATTTTTTATAGCCGCCTATCACGTTGGGGAGGTCGGCCACGGGCACTTCTTTTTTGTCTACAGTATACCGCAAGTCTTTATCTATAGAAACGTTGATAGTTTTTTTAGATACCGATTGCCCGCTTGATGATTTGGGCAGCATCAGTTTAATAACGTTGGGGTTGGTAACGGTAGAGGCTATCAAAAAGAACAAAAGCAGGAAGAACATGATATCGTTCATGGCCGAGGTGTGTACCTCTGCCGCCGCACCGCGTTGTCTTTTCCTTAAATTCATTTGCTCGGCTCCTCTAACAGGTCAATAAATTCAATAGCATCGGTTTCCAGTTTCAAAATTACTTTATCAACCATCATGTTTAGTACGTGGTGGCATACGTAGGCAACAATACCCACGAATAGGCCCGCTGCCGATGTTACCATTTTAACGTATAAACCACCGGATATTACACCCATGCTAATGTTATCTGTTTTAGAGATATCGTAAAATATCTTAATTACCCCTGCAATGGTACCCAAGAAGCCAAACATGGGGGCTATACCGGCCACAATGCCCAGGATGCCTATGTTCTTCTCCAGTTTTGATACTTCCAGTTTACCAACGTTTTCAATGGCACCCTCGATATCTTTTATAGGGCGGCCAATGCGCAGCAAACCTTTTTGCAACATGCGACCCAGCGGCGAGTTACTGTTTTTGCAGATAGCAACGGCCGACTCTAAATTGCCCGACATAATGCTGGCGCGAACCTGTATCATCAGGTGCGATTCGTCTTTAGAGGCTTTGCGGATAGTAAAAAAGCGTTCGAAGAATATCACTAAACCTAATACGGCCAGTATACCAATGGGTATCATTACCCAGCCACCTTTTATTAGTAGGTCGCCAAAGCGTAATTCTTCATCGGGGATTTTTGCCAGTTGCTGGCCGGCCTGTGCCGCTGTATCTAATAGTTTTTGTGCTGTATCTGCTGCCTGAGCGAATAATAAAGTCATTTGCTGTTAATGGGGTTTGTATTGAGGGGACATGCCCTATGCGGGCTTTCTTATTTGCAGTATCGTTTTGTCTATCCTTTGGGTTTTACCGATTGAACGTAGATGTCTTTTGCTTTAAAAGTTTTATTAGCAATATATTGGTTTTGTGCTTCAATTGCCAAACCTTGTGTTGGATACATACCTACCGATATATGTATCAGTTTACCAGGTAAATCGGTCACTACATGCGCCTGTATACCTTTTTTACGGAAATCGAGAATAGCAGCACCGGCCTCATCATTGGTTTTAACATTCTTCACTATCAATTCATAACGCGGAAGTGATGCAGTATCTTTTACGGCAGGCGAACTTTGTGTTACCGAATCCGGTTCAAGGTTACGTATTACCTTCCCGCTATCACGAGCAGTAGTGTCCACCGTCTCCATCACAATTTTTGGTGCTTCGGCTTGTGGTTCTTCTTTTTCGGCATTAGCCCCAAACGAGAAGTTGAAAGCCTTAGCGTCGTATTTTTTTATCATGAATACGGCTACAGCTGTAACTAACAGCGTAAGCAATACAAATATGATAAGCGTACGGCGGCGTTTTTTGCGGGTTAGCGCTATCAGGTATTCTTCCTGTTCCTGGTCAACATACTCCGGGTATTCGGGAGCAACATACGGTGCTTCCTGGTAAGCGGGTTGCTGATATGCCGGCTCGGGCGTGTACGTTTCAGGCTCCGGCTGGTACTGTTGATTTATTGTTTTTGCCCTGCCAAGCTTTTTAAGCGATATGGTAGGGTAGCCGTAAAACTCAGGGTCGGTAGTGGCAACGCCGTTGGGCTTAAAAAGCAGCTGCATATTGTGCATGGTAAACCAGCCCAAATCGGCCAGTTGAGCCTCGTCGGCAGCGGCTTGTTGTTTAAGGCCCAGCACATACTTTTCGGTAAAGTATTTTGATGATGCTACCGATATCTTCTTTTTCTCGGCAATATGCACCGCCAGTGCGTCGTCGTTATCCAAAAATTGGGGGTCGAACTGTACGCTATATCCGGGGGGATAAAACTTGCCCTCCCTGTCGCTGTAATAACCGTTAACACGGGTATGGGCGAAATAGCCGAGCCCGGGTACGTTAACATCGCCATGCAGCCCCAGCAGTTCGCTTATGTAATAGCCTACGTCCATGCGCTAAAAGTACGGATAATTATAAAATTTTGAAAAACCTAAAAAGCATAGCCCACACCCCCGAATACATTAAGCCCATAATTAGGGTAATATAGCCAGGTTTGGTTGCTGGTGCTTAAAATATTATTTACCTGTACAAATACCGATACCTTTTTGTTTACTTTATAAGTAGCACCGCCGCTCAGATCGGCAAAAGAGTTAATTGCTGAGCTTACTGCCGGGGTAGTGCCGCCCGGTAATACCAAAGGCCTATCCTGCGTTGCGCCACGGAAAAGCAGCGAACCATTGATGTCAACTTTATCGCTAATGTGGATAACCGTACCGGCAGTTAGCTTAAAGGTAGGCAGGTTCCAGGGTTTGGCTTCGGTAGCCAGTTTATAGTCTTTAACCTCCACGCGGCCAAACAGGTCGAAATCTTCAGCGGCCTTAAAGTTTAGTTCGCCGTTGAAACCGCTGATGCGTGCCTTGCCGCCATCGTAAACCACGGCGTATTGGTTGCCGGTGTTAGCAAAATCGTTTACGAACAATGGCAAGTTTTTTACCTGGTTGCGGAAAACTGATGCTTTAAAGCTCAGTCCCGGTGCCAGTGTACCTTTCAACCCGACGGCGATATCCAACTGGTCAACCGAGTTTTGCAGAGCGATGTTTGGGCCCAAAAATGGATTAACATCGGTATACTCCTGCATAGAAGCGCGTTTTACATCACCCTTAGCTTCGGCGAACAAGCGCACATACTTTGGCACCACCTGGAACTCCAGTTTTGCTGCCGGAAAAATGAAGAACCTATCGGAAAAGCCAAACTCTTTGGCAATGTTTACACCTGCATCAATTTTATAATTTTCGCCCTGGAATTTGATGTAAGGGTTGGCCCTAACAATGCTGTTACTTACCGAGTAAGCCACATCTTTTTGGCTGCTCAAATCTAAAGATGCTGCTAAACCTGCGTAAAACTGCTTAACTGTTTGGTTAAGAAAACCCGACACTACCACGTTGCTTTCTTTGGCGCTGTAGCTGTTGCTAAACAGGTAGCCCTTAACTTTTGCCGCGTAGGTAAAGGCGTTCTCCTCATCCTTGTAGTTTTTGGCAATTTCGCCTTCTGCACCAATGTTATTGAAAACCTGTTTCTGCGGATCAAAAGTGTAGCCCGTAGGTTCTACGCCAGATGTGTTATCTCCGTAGAAATAAGTACCGCGGCGTTTGTAGTTAATGCGCCCGCTTAGGGTATAATCCTGGTTTATGCTTTTGCCGAAAACGCCTATCTCATCGCGTATCTCGTTTTGTTTAAGTTGGTTGCCTGCCTGTGCAAAGTGCTTCAGGAAGCCACCAACCTGCAGGGCCTGGTCGCGGCCATTTGCAAAGTAACCTTCTGCATAGCTGGTTTTCATGCTGCCTAAACCTGCTTTTACGTAGTTATTCAGCAATACCGAATCTTGTTCGGCAGGGCGTTTCATGGCTTCCAGTTCGCCAATGTTATTGTCTTGCAGTAGCTTTTTGTCGATAGGCGTGTAAGACAACGGCGCCTTAAAAGTAGCGGCTTCTTCCAAATTTGGGTTGCGGCGTATTTTCACAGCCTCGGCCAATACAGGCTTGTAGGCTGTGGTTACTACTATCTCTTCGGTTAGGCCTGCGCCGGGTGTATTAGCATTGTTATTGTTTTGTCCGCCTTTTTTGGTGGTATCAACCGCTACAGTAGCGGCTGCATCGCCAAGGTTTTTGGCCGAAGCCTTTTGTTGCACCGCAGTAGTTGCTTTGGCAGGTTTTTTAGCCGCAGCCTTTTTTGGTGCGGGCTTTTGTGCTGTTTTAGCCGCCGGTTTGGTGGCGGGTTTCTTAGTTTGCGCGTTGGCCGCCACAAAGAAGAAACTCATCAACACAGCGAGCAGTATATAATTGTATTTCGTGGTCATTGCTTGTTCCTCTTTTATTCTTTGGTAGCTTGTTTAGTTGTATCGGCAGGGGCTGTAGGGGTTGGCGCCAGTTTTGGTGCTCCCGCTTTTTGCGGCGTTAGCTGCGCCAGCTTTTGTTTAGCTGTTGGCAGTATATCGTCGTTACCCTTGTAGTTTTCTATCACACTCTGTAGCGTTGCCTTGGCCTGGAAGTTGTCTTTCAGCCCAACGTAGTTATCGGCAAGCAGTATAAAGGTTTTGGCTATCCAGTAATCGTAATTCGGCATCTCTTTGGCCAAATCGAAACACGTTTTTTGAGATGCTTTGTATTTGCCGCGCAGATAGTCGATATAAGCCAGGTTGTATTTAGCTTCTGCAGCAGCAACCGATTTGGTGTTTTTAAGGGTGAAGTTGAACTCGGTAATGGCCGATGCGGTATCAGCTTTAGCTAAATAAGCTTTACCTGCGTAAGTACCGGTTTTAGCTATATCTTCCTCTGCCGATTTTTCGTTATCGCGTATCAGGTTAGCATATTTCAGCACATCATCGTGCATGTTTATCTGCGCGTAGCAGAACAACAGGTTATTGATGGCATAAGAGTAGTCGGCCTTGTACTCTGAATTGGTTTCTAACCTCTTCAAGAAAACAATGGCATCGTTATACTTCTTTTGCGACATGTATAATTTCGCCATGCTGATCAAGGCCTTTTCGCTGTAGGCGCTGGTCCAGTCGTTCAATATCACATTGTAATCTACAACCGCTTCGTCATATTTGCCCAGGTTTACTAAAGCTTGCGCGCGGATAAAACGTGCTTCTTTCTCGTATATCTGCTTGGTTGGGAATTTATCGAAGTAAGCGCCCACGGCGTTAACGGTACCCTGCCAATCGGCGCGGAGGTACAGGTTGTTGGCGGCTGCAAACATAATGTTCTCCTGGTCGGATGTTGAGTAGTTGCCAATGGCGGTTGTGCCTGCGTAGTTGATAAAGGTTTGTGCATCGCCTTTATCGGTATAAATTTTTTCTACCTGTTTCAGCGAGGTTTTTGCTTCATCGCTCGATGAGTAATCCGAAACTACCTTTTTGAACGAGGTAACCGCTTCGTCGTCGCGGCCGGCGTTGTAATCAATTAAACCAACGGTAGTAAGCGCACGCGGAACGTAGCTGCTGCGCGGATACTTTTGTATCATGGCTTGCAGGTCGGTTTTGGCGCGGTCGCCATCGTTTTTCAGGAAGTAGGTGTATGCTATCTCGAACGAAGCATCATCCGCATAATCCGAATTAGGGAATTTGGCTAACACATCATTCAGGGTTGCTATTTTAGCGTCCAGGTTACCTTGTAAGCCTTGGATGATACCACGCTGAAAGAGGGCGTAATCCTGGTCCTGTGTTTGACGGGCTATCAGGCGGTCGTAAGCTTCCATGGCGTTGCCATAGCTCTTCATCACAAAATAGCTGTCGCCAAGGCGGGCGATAGCGTCGTTTTCGCTGTTTTTATCTTTTACATCGCCGCGCAAAAACTTCTCGAAGTAGTTGGCTGCGGTGCTGTATTGCTCGCCACCAAAGGCCGCATAAGCCAGCGCGTAGTTGGCAAAGTTAGATAGCTGAGTATCCTGCGATTCGGGCATGGCCAAAAACTTCTTAAAGTTATCAACCGATTCGCCGTACTTGCGCACCTCGTACATGGCCTCGGCCATCCAGTAATAGGTGAGTGCCTGTATTTTGGTATCGATAGGGTTTTTAAGCGAACGGAGGAAAATACCAATACCGTTCTCAAAAGCACGTTCGTTGTAAAACTCTAAGCCGCGGTAGTAGGTAACTTTTTGGTATGCTTCCTGCGCACTTACAGATTTATTGGGGATAGGCTCCAATATTTCTACGGCTTCTTTATAGTTGCGCGAGTTAAGTAGTTCTTCGCCTAATAATATTTTCACCTCATCATTACGGC
Organism: Mucilaginibacter pedocola; assembly: GCF_002013915.1. Classification (GTDB taxonomy): domain Bacteria; phylum Bacteroidota; class Bacteroidia; order Sphingobacteriales; family Sphingobacteriaceae; genus Mucilaginibacter; species Mucilaginibacter pedocola. The sequence continues at coordinate 76,015 of NZ_MBTF01000009.1, read as the reverse complement.
TGCTGCGCGGATAGTTTTTAAGGTATGCGCGGGTAGCGACAAGGGCTTCGTTATTAAAATCGAGCTCGTACGATAGTTTGGCGAATTGGTAAAGCGCGTCTTCCTGTATCTGCTTATCGTAATCTAATCTCGAGGCTACGCGGAAAGCGTTACGGGCACTTTGCTTGTTGTTCATTTTCAGGAACACATCGCCCAGAGTGTAGCTGCCGCTTTGGCTGTAGTTGTCGTTTTGGGCAACCAATTTTTCCAGTTCGCTGGCCGCTTTGGCGTAATTGCCTACTTTATAAAAGGCGTAACCTATTTGGTAGCTATCCTGCGTGTTTTGGGTTTTGCCCATATCGCGCTCCTGAAACTGGGTGTAGTAATTCACCGAGTTATCAAAATCACCTTTGGCAAAGTACGATGCACCCACTATGCGCATCATCTCGGTTTCGTTTTGCTGTTTGGTGTTTTTCAAGATAGGCACCGCGTAGGCGATAACATCGTTATAGCGCTTATCTAAAAAGTAAACCGCGGTAATGTAGTATGGGTAGCTGCTTTCGTATTTCTTCGAGTTTTTTAAACGCTCGAAGTTTTGAAGCGCAATGGCGTAATCTTTTTTAAGGTACGCTATATACGCAAAGTAGTAGATCGCATCATCGGTAAAGGCCGAGCGCTTGTTTCTTACTTCGCCAAAAAGTGGCTGCGCGTTTTTGTAATCGTTCAGCATAAAGTAGGCATAGCCCTTGCGGAACTTATACTCGGTGTTTTGCGAGCCGGTAAGCTCGCCATCTTCCACTTTGTTGAACCAGGTTAAAGCTTCTTCATATTTCTCCTGTTTAAAATACGAGCGGCCCACCTGGAAAAACGCCAGCTTGGTAAGCGGGTTTTCGGGGTGCTCTTTTATAAAACGGAGCAGCATGCTTTCGGCATCGTCGTTACCCAACTCCAGGGCGCAAAAGGCCTCGTAGTACTGGGCGTTCTCTTTAAGCAACGAAAGCTCGGTTTCGAATTTTGATTGGGGGACTGTTTTTAAGCGTGTTTCTTCTACCAGGCGGAATTGTTCGGCAGCGGCAGCGTATTTCCCCTTATCCAGCAGGTCGGCGGCGGTGTTGTAAACCTTGTTAACATGGAAAGAGGGGTTTTGCTGCGCCCGGGTAGATAAGGCAAAAAAAACAGGTGCAACAAAGGTGATGTACTTCAATTTGATCATAAAGTGCGTACTAATGATGGTGCTAAAATAGCTTAATCGCAAAAATGCAATCCACAATAGTAATTAACAAATGTGAATAAACACTTTTTTAAACGGCGGCAAATATGCGATGGTATGCCTGTGGAAAAAATAAAATTATACAGAATATTTTGAGAGGATGCAAGATGTTGGCAATTAGGTAGTAATGTGAAAAAGTAGGCTGAGTATGGCTTTGTATTTTTTCATTTTAATAAATACACATTTAAAATATTGGCATAATAACAACGTTTTATTTTACAGAATGTTCCCCATTAAACTATCTCCGGTAAAATTCTTTCTATCAGGCTGTGCTATACTTTTAATTGCTTCGGCATTTAAGGTAATTGGGCAAGCAGGTGTTTACATAGAACTGCAAAAGCCCGCGCAAACTATCAATCCCAAAGAATTTTACGTTAGCCGTGTTGATTATGAACGCACCGACAAATCTATGATAGGCACTCTTCTGCCCGCACAAATAATAACCGGTAAACCAACAGAGGAACTAAAGACCGAGTTAAAGGGCGGTGCTAAAAAAGCCATAACCGACTTTGTTGCAGCAAGCTTAGCTACCGATAAAAGCCTGCGCCCCATTATCATCAAGATCAAGAATTTTAAAGTTATAGAAACTGCCGGTGCGAGCGGTAGGGTAGATGGGCGAATTGCGTTCGCAATAACCTTTGGGTACGAACAATATGATGATTTCGTGAAGCTTGGCGACTATAGTACGTCGAGCACCTATCAACGCAGCTTTGGGCCTGCTCAAAATATAGAGCCCATGCTGAGCAGCACTTTGCTTAATGCCTTAACTTATCTGGATAAATGGATGGATAAACAGGCCGGCACAAATATAAAGCTGGCTAAAAGTGTGCAGCTATCTTTTACCGACTATAACGAAAAGCCTGAAGGCGATACTATTTACTATGATGTTGACCGCCCGCTAAAATGGGACGACTTTCAGCTGAAACCTCAACCAAGCCGGTACGCCGCCGAGGTATTTGCCAGCCTGGGTTACACCGAAGAAGCTAAGGTAGAAAATGGTATAGTGAAAGTGAAATTGCGTATGAAGGTTTATTTACCCAAAAGTGCCTGTTGGGCACGCGCCGAGGCCATGAATGCAAGCAGCTTATTGCACGAACAGCACCACTTTGATATTGTAAAAATTGTGGCCGAGCGTGTTAAGCAAAGGCTTTTGGCCGAGAGATTAGAACCCGCCAATTACGACGGACCTATTAATGTGACCTATTTTGATGCCCTGCGCGAAATAGATATGTTGCAAAAACAGTACGATGGCGAAACAGCGCACAGCACAAATGCCTACCAGCAGCAGCAATGGAATAAACGTATTGATAAAGAGTTGCAGCAATTGGGTATTACCCGTGGCTCGGCTCAGGCCGCGGGGCGCAACTGATTCTTTATTTTACTTAGTAAGTTGTTGATGTCGAATGGTTTGGCAATGAAATCATCGGGCGCGCCATCCTGACTTAAGGTACCCGAAATGTTGTGGCTTGCCGAAATTAATATCACCGGTATATCGTGGGTTTCGGCTTTTTTCTTTACTTCTTTGCAAAGCTCGCGGCCATCCATATTGCCCAGCATTATATCCAATAGTATTAAATCCGGTGCATTTTTTTCAATAGTGTCCAGTAAATAGTGCCCGTCTGATAAAGTATCCACCTCATATCCCGAGTCTTCTAATATAAACTGTAGTACCTCCAGTATGTCTGAATCGTCGTCTACAGCTAATATCCGCCCCATGTTCATGTTCTTTCTTGTCTAAATAGTATCTGCAAAACCGTGCTTATGACACGTTATTTTCTGTATCGCTGCAATACTCATACCAAAAGATCAATCGCTGTGTTTATCATCTTTTTTGATGATATAATAGGCTTTTTTGCAATTAGCGCAGAAGTATTTTTTATATGGGATAAAAAATAATACGTTTTTGTAGAACCAGCTACGATGCAGTTTATGGTGAAAGTGTTTGCCGCATTTAGGGCACTTAGAACTGAGTGGCTTTGTATGGGTTTCCAAAGGCTTCGGCTAAAATTATGTTAACAAAATGTAATTATAGCCAATTACAACGCAGGTGCAAATAAGTTATTGTAAAAAAAGAATTACACTTATGTAAGTATTTTTAACTAATGATTAATAAATGCGTATTGTGTGCGCTTGCATTTATAGCATCTGAAATTGCGGATAGGTAACCAAAAAAGAAATGTTTTTACAAACCAGCCACGATGCGCGCGGCTCTCCAACGGAGATTTGCATTTGGAACACACAGGAATAGCTTTCTTGCGGTTGTCTGTGTTTTCAGGTAGAGGTATAGTCATTTTTAAATACAATTAGGGGTTATTGTATCAAATACACTTTTAATTATTATGACAAATATAAAATATTTATTTAACTGTTGCTCATATTCTAAAATAAAAATATTCCTGCTGTTTGTAAGAAAAAAGGGGAGGCTTGCCGTTGAGCAAACTTCCCCTCTTTGCGTATTTTAAACGCCGGCGTTTTAATAGCCAAAAATGGCTTTTAGGCCCGGCTTGGTTAGTGCACCGTATTTTTTAAGGTCATCGTCGGTTACGCGTTTTTCTGATGCTACAATACAATAGGTGTATGGTTTACCCTTCAGTTGAGCATTATGGAAGGCCGTTACATCTGCCAATGTCAGCTTCTCAACTGCTGCGAAAGTATTTTTGCGGATATCGTAATCTAATCCCATACGTTTAGCACCCAAATAATTAAATAATATATCATCCTGTGTAATACGTTCGGTTTCTATCGATTTACGGATATTATCTTTAGCGGCCAGCATACCTTGCGGCGACTCGGGCATGGTGGTAAGCAGGTCATTCATGGCCTTTATTGCCTCGTTCATTTTATCGGCTTGGGTGCCTACATAAGCGGTAAAGCTGTCGTTATCGCCTTTTTTAGATGCCTGGCTGTAGTAAGCGTAAGTAGAGTAAGCCAAAGCTTTCGATTCGCGGATGTTTTGAAATACTATAGAGCTAATACCCGAGCCAAAGTAGTTGTTCAGTAATTCGGCCTCAGGGGTTTTAGCTGCATCGTACACATCCTCGTTGCGCACCCAGTTTATTTCTGCCTGTACCATATCATAGTCGGCAAATAATACCTGGTTTTCGGTCAGTTTAGCACGCACAAACTTTTTGGCTTCGGGGTTTGGTGTAAAGCTTGCAGGTGTTTTATGCAATTTAGCTAAGGTAATACCCGCCTCGCTTGCTGTTTGCGGGCCATAATACAAAACGGTATGCTTATAATTGGCAAGGCTGTGCAAAATGTCAACCAGGTCCTGCGCTTTCAGGTTGTCTATCTCCTCATCGGTAAGTACATTATTGAAAGGGTTACTTGGCCCATAAAGTGCATAGTTAACCAAGCCCTGCATTATTGCGCCTTTGTTCAGCTTTTGGTTTTCGCGTACTTTTTTAAGCCTGGCTTTGTAGCTGGCCAGGGCTTTTTCGTCGGGCTGGCAATTGGCCAACAGGTTTTCGAAAAGGGTAACCGTAGCGCCAAAGTTTTCCTGCAGGCCGCCAATGCTGATATTGGTATTTTCGGGCTGTGCGCTGATGCTAAAGGTTGATGCCAGTTTGTAAAATGCTTTGCTGATGTCTTCAGACGTTTGTTTATCGGTACCTAAGAACTGGATGTAGGCGGCAGCTACAGGCAATAGTTTGTTGTTCCAGCTACCCATGTCAAATCGGTAATAGAGGCGGAAGATGCTGTTATCTTTATTTTGTACCGATAATACATCTAATGGGCCTGCTTTGGCGCGCTGAATATCTTTATCATAATTTAAAAACAAAGGCTGCACCGGGTTGGCAGGCATAGCGTTTATCTTTTTAACGTAGGCCGATTGCTCGCCGGCGTTCACCTCCACAGGTGTAATTGGCGGTTTCTCTACCTTCAGTATGTTTTTGTCCTCGCCCTGGTGTTTGTATACAATTACAAAGTTGTTATCGGTAAGGTATTTGTTGGCAAAAGCCACCACCTGTGCCACGGTAACTTTTGATAGTTCGTTGATGTTGGCCAGGTCGGTACGCCAATCGATGCCTGATGTAAAATCGCTCATCAGGTTACCTGCGCGTTGCCCATAGCTTTCGTTTTGCTCTATGGTGCTTTTCTTCAGGTTGTTTACAATAGATGGTATCAGGTCGGCAGCGAAATCGCCTTTTTTAAGTTTGGCTATTTCGCCCAGCATCAAAGCTTTTACATCATCCAACGATTGGCCTTTTACCGGCGTTCCGCGCAGCATTAGTACGCTGTAGTCTTTCAATACATAAGGGAAAGCTGATGCCCCAAGTAATTTTTGTTTTTTGGTAAGATCAAGGTCGAACAAGCCGGCTTTACCATTGGTAAGGATAGAACCCACCAGGCTAAGCATGCGGGCATCTTTAGTGCTTGCCCCAGGGAAACGGAAGGCAATAGTGAGGTTCTCGGGGTTAGGGCCGTAAACATCGCGCTGGATAGGGGCTGTAATGGGTACTTCCGGTTTAAAAGTGTAAGCCGGAACCGTTTTAGGCGCCATGTAATTAAAGTTGGCCGCCACTTTTTTGATCATTACATCGGGGTTAAAATCGCCGGCGAGAATGATACCCATATTATTGGGTACGTAATAATCGTAATAGTATTTGCGGATAGCCTTTAACGACGGGTTTTTGAGGTGCTCGATGGTGCCAATAGTAGTTTGCTTACCGTAGTTGTTATTTGGGAACAAAGCTTCGAACATAGCCTCTTGTGCTTTACGGCCGTCGTTATCAAGCCCACGGTTCTTCTCTTCATAAACAGCTTCCAGCTCGGTATGGAAGATACGCAACACCGGTGCGCGAAAACGCTCGGCCTGCATGGTTAAAAATTTATCAACTGCCGATGCGGGGATATCTTCGGTATAAACCGTTTGTTCGAACGACGTGAAGGCGTTGCTGCCCTGCCCGCCCATGGCGGCCATCATTTTATCGTACTCGTTGGCAATGGCAAACTTGGCTGCCTCGCCCGATGTTTTGTCTATCTCTTTGTAAATCTCTTTACGTTTGGTTTCGTCTTTAGTAGAGTTGTATTGTTCGTACAAATCGTCAATTTTATCGAGCAGCGGTTTCTCTTTAGCCCAGTTAAGCGAGCCGAATTTATCGGTGCCCTTAAACATCATGTGTTCCAGGTAGTGGGCAAGGCCGGTGTGGTCGGCAGGGTCGGTTTTGCTGCCGGCTTTTACCGCAATGTATGCCTGTATGCGCGGCTGCTTATTGGTGGGGCTTAGTATAACCGTAAGCCCGTTTTTCAGCGTGTAAAAACGCGAGTGGGTGGGGTCGTTGGTTACGTATTTGTAGGTATAGCCGCCGGCTGTGGCGGTTTTCCAAAGGTATTGGGTTTGGGCAGATGCGTAACTGCCTAAAAGTAAAAGGATGAAGGTTAATTTTAATTTCATATTGGAGGTGTGTAGGTTATAAAGATAATGAATAACATGCATCTTTAGCGTTATTGATTATTTAACCGCAAAGGGCGCAAAGTTTTCGCAAAGAAGCGCAAAGCCTGCTTGATGGCTAAATTTATCAAACCCGCTAAACCAAAAGAAAAATCTTTGCGCTCTTTGCGTTAGCCATCACGCAATTCCTTTGCGCACTTTGCGGTAAAAAAATAACGCCCAAATAAAAAATCCCGCCCAAAAGCTGGACGGGATCTTTTTTTATTGTTTGTGCAGTATTACGACCAAAGGTTCGACGGGTAGGTACCGTTATTTACCAGTTCGGAAATGCTTGCCTGTACAATTGGTTTATCTTCTTTGTAAGTTACACCGAACCATTTTGCATCGGTAGGGATAACTTCGAAAGATGCCTCGCCTGTTTTAATTAAGCCATCTGCTACCAGCGGGATGAAGAACTCTGCTTTAGGGTTCTCTTTGTTAGCTTCAACAAAAGCTTTGAACATAGGCTCGCTTTGTTTGAAAACGGCCGGAGTAAAGCCCCAGAAGTTCATCGAAACGCGGGTGTTCGGGTCCAGCGGATATTCCACACCTTCGTCTTCGTATGCTACGCTACCATCTTCTTTAAAGTATACTTTAAGGCGCTCGTTAATAGCAACCATTTTACCATCCTCAACCTGGCACACACCGCGCGATACGGTACCGTAATCAGACAGGGTACGGTCTACCTGGTAACCAATAATGGCATAAGCATCATCGGCAACATCGGTAGTTAAAAATTTTGCCATTTTCTGGAAAGCGTCGGCACCGTAAAAATCATCAGCGTTGATAACGCAGAAAGGCTCGTTTATTTGGTTGCGGGCAGCTAAAACCGCGTGGGCAGTACCCCATGGTTTTGCGCGCTCTACCTCATAATCGATACCAAATTGGGTAAGGTCGTAGTTTTGGTAAACGTAATCCGTTTCTACACGGCCGGCCAGTTTAGGCTCAAAAATAGCTTTGAACGCATCTGCAAACTCCTCGCGGATGATGAACGATATTTTACCGAAGCCGGCATTGATAGCATCGTAAATAGAATAATCGATGATGGTTTCGCCATTTGGGCCAAAGCCATCAACTTGTTTCATGCTTCCGTAGCGGCTGGCCATACCAGCGGCGAGGATAAGAAGAGTAGGTTTCATATTTTTGAGAAAAGTTTATATTAAAGCTTAAAAAGTTGCCAATAATAGTTATTTTAAATATTCTTTTTAAGAATTACTTAATATATCTAAAGTCTTGCCCTGCTTTTATGTTCAAAAGCGATTCGTAAATAAGGCGGATAACGTTATCCACATCGTCCTTATGTATCATCTCCACGGTTGTGTGCATATAACGCAATGGCAGCGATATCAGGGCTGATGGTACGCCATCGTTAGAGTATGCAAAAGCATCGGTATCGGTACCTGTACTGCGCGATGAAGCCTGGCGCTGGAACGGAATATTAGCCTTCTGTGCCGACTCGATCAGCAATTTATTTAGGTTGTTTTGCACCGCCGGGGCGTAAGAAATAACCGGGCCTTTACCTGCGCTCAGGTCGCCCTGGGTTATCTTGTTTATCATGGGCGTATTGGTATCGTGCGTAACGTCGGTAACAATGGCCACATGCGGTTTTATGCGGTGTGCTATCATTTCGGCACCACGCAGGCCAATTTCTTCTTGCACGGCGTTCACAATGTATAAACCGAATGGCAAGGTAATGTTGTTCTCTTTCAGCAAACGGGCAACCTCCGCTATCATAAAGCCACCGGCACGGTTATCCAACGCGCGGCCAACGTAGTAACGGTCGTTAAGCACCATAAATTCGTCCTCGTAGGTAATAACGCAGCCTACGTGTATACCCAATTTTTCAACTTCATCTTTACTGGTGCAACCGCAATCTAAAAAGATGTTTTTAAGGGTAGGAGCTTCCTCTTTTTCGCCACCTAAACGGGTGTGTATGGCCGGCCAGCCGAATACAGCTTTTACGATGCTATTATCGGTATGGATGTTAACGCGTTTTGAAGGCGCTATCTGATGGTCGGAACCGCCATTGCGGATAACATATATTAAACCATCGTTGGTAATGTAGTTTACAAACCACGATATCTCATCGGCGTGGGCCTCTATTACCACCTTGTACTCGGCCGTAGGGTTTATCACGCCCACAGCGGTACCGTAATTATCAACAAAATGGTCGTCGATGTAAGGTTTCAGGTAGTCGAGCCAAAGTTGCTGGCCCGTCCACTCAAAGCCGGTAGGCGAAGGGTTATTGATATATTTTTCGAAAAATGCGAGGGATGTTTCGGTAACTACTGCAGGTTTCTGCTCGGTTTCTGGTTTCTTTTTAGCCATTGATAGTGAGTATGGGGCCGCAAAGGGCCATGCACAAATATAGTAAAGCGGTTTAAAAAGCCGCAATACCCTATACGCGGTATTGCGAATAATGTTTTTTACTTAACATGAAATTAATATGCTAAGCTCACCTTTGCGGCAGTTAAAAAATAAGATCAGTTAATTGAGAGGGGTGGAAGCGCGAGGCGGTCCGCCCCTTTTACTTTATTGAGCCGGCAGGTGCTTTTGCATAATGATATAATCGAAGCCGTTCTTATGAAAAACCTCACCCACGGCACTGAAACCAAATTTATTATAAAAACCTATAGCTGATAAGCGGGCATTGCACCAAAGCAGTTCGCCCTGTTCGCGCTCCACAAATTCGGTGATGTATTGCAGTAGTTGCGCACCAAGGCCTTGCCCTTGCACCTCTTCTGCCACCGCAAATTTGCGGAATTGCCAGTCGCTTTCGTGTTTAAAGAGCGATACCACGGCAACTATCCATTTGTCTTTGAACGCGGCAAAGTGGTAACCATTGTTATCCTCCTCCATGCCCATTTCGTTGGGCTTTTGGTTGGGGTATAGTACCTCGTGGCGCAGTTTCCAGGTATGTTCGGGGCGTACTTGTTCGATGATGATCATTTGGAAAGTCGGAAAGTCCGAAAGTCGGAAATGTCCGAAAGAATTAAAAGCATATTTGTATCAGTACAACTTTTTATTCTTCTTTCGGACTTATCGAACTTTCCCGACTTTCGGACAAAAAAACTATTTTGCAGGGCAATGGATACCACCGCCCCAAAATCACTTTTTCCTCCGCAATTGATCAACTGGCTCATGTTTCTTTCTATCTGCCTGATATGGGGCAGCTCGTTCATTTTAATGAAGCTGGGTTTGTACGATGATGAGCATAAACCTTTGCTAAGTGCAGTGCAGGTGGCCGCTATCCGTATCATCACCGCAGGTATAGTACTCACGCCCGTGCTGCTCAGGCATCGCGAAAAAATACCCTTTAAACTTTCCGGGTGGCTGGTATTTTCGGGCTTGTTCGGCAGTTTTTTGCCGGCATTTTTATTCACCATCGCCGAAACACGGATAGACAGCGCCTTGGCCGGGACGCTGAACTCGCTCACACCCATATTCGCCATCATTTTCGGATTTATCTTCTTCAGGCATAAAATACCGCTGATGCACGTAGTGGGTATCATCATCGGCTTTGGCGGTATAGTATTGTTATATTTTGTGAAGAAGCATACGGGCGTAGGCCAGATAAGTTATGCTGCGCTGGTTATACTGGCCACCGTGTTTTATGCCCTCAATATTATTGCCGTAAAGCGTCACCTAAACGGCGTAAGTTCGGTGGTGATCACTTCGTTTAGCTTAATTGCGGTGTCGTTGCCCTCCATTGTAATACTTTGGCGGACAGGCTTCTTCGGCTTGCCGCTGCACGAGTACCGTTATATGAAGGCCTGTTTGGCTGTTTGTACATTGGGCATGTTAGGCACCGCACTGGCCTGGATGTTGTTTTACGCCTTGGTGCAACGTGCCAGTGTGGTTTTTACTTCTACCGCCAGTTACGGTGTACCCTTCGTGGCCTTTGGTTGGGGTTGGTATTATGGCGAAACCATTATCCTTGGGCAAATAGGGTGTTTGTTTATTATACTAGGCGGGGTGTACTTGACCAGATTGGATCCGAGTAGGTGGCGGAAGAAGGCGATTATATAAAAAATCAGCAATTATAGCGATGGGTTTCAAACCCATAGCTATAATTGCGGCGCCCGCTACCTGTTAAACGGAAACTCGTTCACCCAATGGAAACCCCGGTTGATGAGTATAAATTTCTCCAGCGGGTATTTTTCCATTACAATATGTAACGAATCTTGCTCGAACGTTCCCGTTAATCTCAACGTGTCTTTCTTCACTTGATAAGTGAAGCGCGCTTTATTGATCGTATCTGCATACGTATTCATCACGATGGTATGCTTAACGGTATCTATCTCAAAATTATAGCGCGTGAGGCTATCGTTCATGAACTTTATCCTCGCCGCACCGGGGTAGTTAATGGTGAATTTATTCCAACGGCTGGCATCGGTAGTAAGCGGAGCAATGGTATCCTTGTTACGCACAAAGCTTTGCACATTATACAAGCCATATAAGGGCGGCTTTTTGGCTTTGTCGCCGTATTCTTTCATGGCCTGCACATCGCTCATAGCATTGCCGAAAAGCGTATAAATGATCAGCACGTATTTTATAACGCATAGTGTAATATTCTTCCAGCGGGCTTTAAACTTATGCGGGCCAAGGTTGGCGGCTTCGGCGGGTTTGTTGAGGAAGAAGAAGTTGATAAGCCTGATGGCATCTTTACTCAGCAGGAATATACACATTATTACCAGCATGGTAGACAGCAGCTTTACCGGCACATCAAAACAATAGTTTATGGCCATAATATTGCCGGCCACAACCAAACCCACCACAGCGCCGAGCGTAGCCGTTCTGCGGAAAAACAATAACAAGCCGCAGCTTAATTCTGCAAGGCCGGTGAAGTAATTGAAGCCGGTAGAGTAGCCCATATAGGTCCAGGCCAGCCCCATGGGCGACATGGTGCCCAGCGGCTGTATCAGCCTGTCCGGCGAGGGCCCGGGGAATTGCAGTTTAATGATCTTTACGCCGCCATACACCACCATAGTAATGGCCACATAATAGCGCACAATTACCGTAAGCCAATAAAAAAGCTTGTTATAATTACGCGCCTTCCTGTCAATTACCGACCATAAGGCCGCGCTAACCGCAGCAGTAAAAACCATAAAAAGCAGCAGCACATAATCGTAAGTGGTATCGCCGCTGCCGCCGGTAAATCGGGTGATAGGTTCATCAAGGTGCAGTATATGCGCGCCTATCCAAACTACCAGCCAGTGAAAGGGCTCGATATAATACTCGTACACCATATCAACTTTGGGCAATACGCCGTTTGGGTTAAGGGTAACGTAGAGGATAAAAAATACCAGGAAAAAGCGGCAGGCAATTTTGCGCGGCAGGCTCCAGTAAAGTGGTTCGTCGGCAGTGTTAGTCATAAAGCGTGTATAGGTAGCGTAAGATAGCGCTTTTATGCTAAAATTACCCCTGTAACTTATAAACTGCTTAGAAATGCATTTGCGTTTATTACGCCGTATTCCTCGCCTTTTAATTTCACCAAAATTGCTCCGCCGTGTTTGTGCAGTTGCAGCCTGCCTTTAAATAGTTGGGTTTCTTCGGATGCAAGAAAGCATTTAATGTTGGCGGAGGTTTCCATTCGGCAGGCGAGCTCATGAGGGCCATTGGTTATAACCAGGCGCAGCTTTTTGCCGCTTGGTTCAATTTGAAGCTGATTATTTCCCGTTAAGCTGAAGGTAGCTGCCATGGTAGCTAATATACAGTTATTATCAACAGTGCAGGCGGCAAACCATTTAAAAACTGCCTTGTTGACAAATATATTTTGTAGCCGATGACACCTTTGTTTTTCACCGTTGGAGCCGATTTGCCGGTAATGGTTATCCCCAATACCGAAGCCCATTTAGACGGGCATGCCGTACTCACTTACACCTACAATATTTACCGCGATAATGGTTTTGAAGATGCCGCTACGCTGAAACTAAAAGAGAAAGAGTTGCTGTTGGATAAGAAAACAAGCCCCAACTATATGGGCTACATCACCTTCGAACGCCCCGGAACACTATTCACTTATACGGCCGATGGCAACCACGATCTTTCAACCGAAGAAGTAAAGGAGGTAATAGATAACATTAGCCATTACCGCGACCATCCGGGTTTGTTGGATGTTTAGTGGGATGTGCATGTATTTGTCTGAACCATGATCCGCTTGATTTATGGATTCTCTGATGTTATTTGGGGCAGGTTTTTACCGCCAAAACAAGCTTCTGTTGATTCAAATAATTCGTTGAATTCGAGTTCAGAAAATTCAAGTCACCGCCTAAATACACTTCAATTTTTACTAATACGAAACTTTATTTCTGTAATATGGTTGTCATTTTATATATGTGATAAAATAACGCCATTTTTTACCTAAATGAAGTATTATGCGTAAAACCTATCTAACCGCCGCGCTTATCGTTCTGATAGCATCGGCATGCAACAAAAACCAGGACGCGGGTATGTTGGCCGCCACCGAAACTGCTACCGACGCAAGCACGCCGCCATCTGATGAATTGGACTTTGCTGCCGACGCGGCCATACCGCATGTATGTATCGACAAATTTGCCGGCACCGAACCCATTATAATGGATAAAGAAGACGGCGGCCCGCAAACCGAGGCGGTGTTCCTGAAAGGCACTAAATGGGAGAACGGCAAAACCCTGCGCGTTTTCTTCATGAATGGCAGCGAATTCCTGCAAGGCAAAGTAATGAAGTACGCCCGCGCCTGGGTAGACTATGCCAATATCCATTTCCTGAAGGTTGATAACAAAGCACAGTCGGACATCCGAGTTGGCTTTAAGATAAATGGGGATAAGGGTTCATGGTCTTACTTTGGTACCGATGCCGAAAAGTATCGTAAAGGTTTGCAAACCATGAATTTTGGCTGGTTCAATGCCAATACCGAAGAAAAGGAATTTAGCCGCACCATAACCCACGAGTTTGGCCATGCCCTTGGTTTAGGCCACGAGCAGTTGAGCCCGGTTGAAGAAATAAACTGGGATAAACCCAAAGTATACGACTACTACATGGGCCCGCCAAACAACTGGACCCGCGCACAGGTAGATGCCAACATATTCGACAAGTATAAACCAAGCGAGGTACGCAACACCAAATTCGACCCGTTATCAATAATGCAATACCCCGTTCCGGCCGAACTTACTACCGATGGCAAAGCCATTGGCTGGAACTACTACTTGAGCACCAAGGATAAAAACTTTATCGGCGCCATATATACCGGTGGGGGAACCACGGTAGGCGAGCCTGCGAATTTTTAACAGAGATAGAATTGAATTAGGAAGCTGCCCGAGAAACCGGGCGGCTTTCTCGTTGAACAGACATTCCTATTAGCCGATTTGTCATTGCGAGCCGCAGTGGGATGGGGCTGTGAAGGAGGGCGGCGTGGCAATCTCATAGGACGGGCAGACATGCTTAGGCACGAGTACTCCACGCACGCTTCCATCGCTGCATACTCGCGCCAGGCTTGGGGATGGCTTGGGCCAAGTAATTATTTTTCCTCCAGCATATTTAACATATTCAGGAAGTTTTCGGTCGGTGTAAATTGGATCTTATCTTCTTCTATCTTGTAAGGTTGATATTCAAATTTACCGTTCGCATACCAAAATAAATTACTGCTAATTGAGCCGGGGCCTTCCTCGTTCATGTTATATATCAGCGGAATGAGTTTGTTGATAGCACTGATAACCTCAAGATTGTTTATGGGATACATAATTACGCAATGCCTGTGAGGTACGCCAACCAACATGCCATGTTTGCCCGCGAATTGCGGGTAAATTTCCAGGTTGAAGACAATGTTGCCGGTGAAAAAATGTTCGCCTTGTGCAAGCCATATTGTTAATCCGTCAAAATCCTCTTTTAATAACTCTATGGAGCAGTTCCGCTCTACATTACTCTTGCCAACGTCCATAAGTTCTTTATAGTTTTTTCCCCATTTTTCTGCCTGCTCGGGTTTAATGGAAACAATGCCGTCGGGTAAGTCGAAAACCAACGCTGCAAATATGTTGCCCGCAAGTGCTTCGCCAATAACGTTTTCATAACCTACGCTGTCAAAGTACGAAGTATGGTACAGCCGCACTGCCAAGTACTGCTCTATCTGCTCATAATCGTCAATTACTTTTTGAAACTCTTTGTCGAATTTGTTTGCCCGCAGCATAGTTTCAAAATGCTCATCAACTATTTCGGTATAACTTCTGCCATCATTAAACTTGCATTGCTGTGCAACGTTCATCAGCCCAAGTACATTAAAGCCAAAGTCGTTCGGACCGGCGTTAATTACACCATCGCCAAGCGTGTAGGTTACATTTTTTTGGTAGAAGTATTTCTCAACGGCCTTTAAAAACCTTTCGTATTCGTCGGCATTCAGGAACAATGCCCAATCAGGTACCTCCAGCTTATTTTTTCGTTTGAATAATGAAAACATGATTATGTAATTGATAGAGCAATGTAGCGATTTTGATTTGTATAAGTTTTTTCATTTAATGAGGGGAGACTATTCAGAATCGCTCCTGCATTTGCTTTTCACACAATCGCGCCCCCTCCCTGCGTTTGTGCACACACCAGCCACACACCTCGCGCATACTTGAAGCTTCGCCGCGCATCTGAAAATCCCTCAATCAAGCGAATCAAGGTTCAGGAACTTCAACAGTATCATTACTGTCACAAAACCCATCTGCGTACTTCCTTATTCGCACATCTGCATATTTCCCCGTATCTTTGCAGCTTTAAATTAAACACCTATGCTTAAAGGATTTTTTAATGTTCCGGCACCTGTTAACGAGCCTGTTTTAAACTACGGCCCGCGCAGTGTGGAACGCGCTGCTTTGCAGGCCGCACTGGCCGATGCACGCGCACAGCAATTAGATATACCTATGTACATTGGCGCAGATGAAGTGCGCACCGGCAAACTGGTAGAGCTTCGCCCGCCGCACGATCATAAACACCTGTTGGGCACATTCCATTATGGTGATAAAAGCCATGTAACGGCTGCTATTGATGCCGCCCTTGCTGCTAAAGCCGACTGGGAAAACCTGCCATGGGAGCAACGCGCTGCTATTTTCCTGAAAGCTGCCGAACTGATAGCCGGCCCTTACCGCTACAAAATAAACGCCGCTACTATGCTTGGCCAAAGCAAGAATGCTTACCAGGCAGAGATAGATTCGGCTTGCGAACTGATAGATTTCCTGCGCTTTAACGTGCAGTACATGACAGAGATATATCAGCAGCAACCCCCGGTATCGGGCAAAGGTGTTTGGAACCGCGTAGAGCAACGCCCGCTGGAAGGCTTTGTGTTCGCGCTTACGCCTTTTAACTTTACGGCTATTGCGGGTAACCTACCTGCCAGTGCTGCCATGATGGGTAACGTAGTGGTTTGGAAACCTGCCGATACACAGGTGTACGCTGCCAACGTAATTATGCAAATATTTAAAGAGGCCGGCGTGCCCGATGGTGTTATCAACCTCATTTATGCCGATGGCCCCGAAGTTGGCGACGTGGTATTTAACCA
Organism: Mucilaginibacter pedocola; assembly: GCF_002013915.1. GTDB lineage: Bacteria > Bacteroidota > Bacteroidia > Sphingobacteriales > Sphingobacteriaceae > Mucilaginibacter > Mucilaginibacter pedocola. The sequence continues at coordinate 59,818 of NZ_MBTF01000009.1, read as the reverse complement.
TCCCGATTTTGCGGGTATCCACTTCACGGGTTCTACCAAAGTTTTTCAGCACATTTGGCAAACTATTGGCACCAACATACACAAATACAAAACCTATCCGCGTATAGTAGGGGAAACCGGCGGTAAAGATTTTGTGCTGGCTCACCCAAGCGCCAATGCCGATGCGGTTGCCGTTGCCTTGTTGCGTGGTGCATTTGAATACCAGGGGCAAAAATGTTCGGCAGCAAGCCGTGCCTACATCCCGGCAAGCTTGTGGCCTGCGGTAAAAGAGCACATGGTACGCGAAATGGCCACCTTTAAAATGGGCCCAACCGAAGATTTTGAGAACTTTGTTAACGCCGTTATCAGCGAAGTAAGCTTTGATAAACTAGCTAAATACATCGATGCTGCCAAAAAAGACGAAGGCGTTGAAGTAATTGCCGGTGGTAACTACGATAAAAGCCGCGGCTGGTTCATTGAGCCTACCGTGCTGCAAGTGCAGGACCCATATTATGTTACCATGTGCGAAGAACTCTTCGGACCGGTATTAACCATCTACGTTTACGAAGATGAGAAATGGGACGAAACCTTAAGCATCATCGATAAAACATCTATATATGCGCTAACCGGTGCTGTATTGTCGCAAGATCGTTATGCCATTGCCGAAGCTACTTACAAACTGCGCAATGCTGCGGGTAACTTCTACATTAATGATAAACCAACAGGTGCTGTAGTGGGCCAGCAGCCATTCGGCGGTGCACGCGGCAGCGGTACCAACGATAAGGCTGGCTCCATGATCAACCTGCTGCGTTGGGTATCGCCACGTACCATCAAAGAAACGTTTGATTCGCCGAAGGATTACAGGTATCCGTTTTTGCAGAAAGAAATATAATATTGGTTGATCAACCGCAAAGTGAGTGAACGCGAATTGCACGAATTAAAAAAGAATTATTACAGATCGATACGGCTACATTGCCGCCTGATCTGTAAAAATTAGTGTAATTCGACTCAATTAGAGAAATTAGTGTTCACTCTCTTTGCGTTTTTTCTTTGCGTCCTTTGCGGTAAAAAATCACGGCCTGTAGTATCTTTATTCCACCAAACCAAAAGCAATGAGTTGGAATACAGATACATTATGGGTAGACGTAGCCATAGTAACAATTTTCTACCTGCTGGGGCATATCTACTTCGGGCATTTTGAGGAGCGAAGCCCTAAATGGCGCAAACTGGCCAAATACCTGCTGACGCTTGCCATTATTTTACCTATATCAACCTATTTAGGCAGGGCTTACGCTTTCGGCCTATTGGCTTTGGCCGTATTGCCCGTAATTTATATACATGCCGTAGTACTCCCCAAAAAAGGCATCAACGGCCTAACCGGCGAACCCAAGGGAAAATACTACGACTTCCGCGGTTGGAGCCGAGATATCTTCGGCGGCGAAATTAAATAAAACAACAAAGCCGCATAGGCATCCCCACGCGGCTTTACTGTTTCGTCTTGAATCTTGATTCTTACCTCTTGATTCTCAATCCCTATTTTTCGAATCTGAACACCTCGTCCAGCTTAGAGTTATTGTCGGCACTAACTTTCATATCGTTAATAAGGCCGGTAGACAGGCTGTATACCCAACCGTGTACTTTAAGTTCCTGTCCGTTTTTCCAGGCGTTTTGCACAATGGAGGTTTTGCACAGGTTGCTTACGTTCTCTATTACGTTAAGCTCTACCAGTCGGTTAGCGCGTTCGGTTTCATCTTCAATAGCATTCAGTTCGGCAGCGTGAACGCGGTAAACATCCTTAATGTGGCGCAGCCAGTTATCAATCAGCCCGAATTGTTTGTTGCTCATGCTGGCAATTACGCCACCGCAGCCGTAGTGCCCTGTTACTATAACATGTTTCACCTTTAATACGTTCACGGCATAGTCCAATACGCTCAGCATGTTCATATCGGTGTGTATTACCATGTTGGCAATATTGCGGTGTACAAATATCTCGCCCGGGTTGGTGTGCGTTATCTGGTTGGCAGGCACGCGGCTATCGGCACAACCTATCCATAAAACAGGCGGTTTTTGGCCGTTGGCAAGCGTGGTGAAATAGTCGGGGTCTTGTTGTAGTGTGTCGGCCACAAACTGGCGGTTACCTTCTAAAAGGCTTTCGTAGGTAATGTGGCTGGTGTCGTGTATCAGTGTTTTTGCGCACATGGTAATATAGGTTTAATGATGTTTATTTTGTTTTTGATAGTTTCTGCTTTTTAGGGTAAAATACCTGGAAAACCTTGTGGTACAATACAGGCAGCAAATCGTAGTACAATATAGTGAGTAGTATAACCGGTACAAAGTAAAGTACTTTAAACTCGTAAAGATTAAAGCAATACCCGCCAACCACGCCGCCAAAAATAAAGAAAGTGAGGATTGTTACGCGCACATATATTTTGTTTTTTACAACCTCTTTGTTTTCTGTACGCGGGTGAAGCCAATCGGCCAGTTCACTACCCAGGTCGGTAAACAGGCCCGTAAGGTGGGTTGATTTAATAAGCCCGCCCGATATGTTAGATACCAGGCCGTTTTGCAGCCCCATGGCAAATAATAATGCCCCGATAACAATACGGCGTTCCTCTATGGTTTCGTCGTAAAAATGATTGCCATAAAAGGCCACGAACAGCAGTACCACTATCTCGATAATAATAGGGGCGGAGTGTGCCTTATAAGTGCTGATATGCTTTAATGATCGTACTGTAAAGCTGGAGGTGAAAGAGCCCATCATGAACATACAGAGCCATACGCCGAAGATTACCACATCGCTAAGATCCTGCTGTAAAATGTTTTTAGCGAGGTTGGCCACGTGCCCGGTTACGTTTGATGTAAAGGCCAAAAAGGCCAGCAGCCCCACCACATCTATTATCCCCGCAACAAACGCGGTAGACGATGCCAGCATCAGGTTTTGTTTTAACGAACGTTTGGGTTGCGGTTGCCTTAACATGCTTTTTAGTAGGGGTTTAATGTTTTACAGAAGGGTAAACGGAGAAAGGAGTAAAATGTTTATGAGCGGATGTGCAGAAGATAAGGAAGATGTGCAGATATGCAGGTTTCAGATGATTTCACCACCATGTCATTGCGAGCCGCAGTGGGTGGGACGGCGTGATAGGGCGGCGCGGCAATCTCATAGGACAGGCGGTTATGAAGGCTTTTACATGCCCTGTTCTTAAATGAAAGCATCGGCTCGCTCATTCGCCGCGAGGGGGCTGTTACTTTTTCTTGATAAAAAGTAACCAAAAATCAAGGCAGCAGAGAGGCTTCTTTGCCGCACGAGCCTTTGCCCTGCAAACCGGCCAGAACCACGGGCTGGGAAAATTTGCCCCTTGCTTCGCCGCTCTTGCCCTTCGCTTCAGCAAACATTCCCTATGCCCTTCCCGCGCACAAGGCCACCACGTTCTGCCCGTTTTCGCCCGAAGCTTTTCTGCTGCCGTTCTAAAAACTTTCTACTAAACAGTCAATCAGGAAATCTTTGAATCGGAAAATCAAGGTTCAGAAAATTTGGCGGTTACGCTCGCAATCAATGCAATATCTTAAACATCAATTCCCGCATCAAACCACCCGGATCGGTGTTAGAATCAACGCCTTTGCTTTTGAGGTCGTATTCGCGGAGGCTGCTTATTACCTGAAATGTTTTGCCGAGGCTGTAGCCACGGGCGGCTTGCTCGTAATCTTTAACAAAGTAAGGGCTTACGCCAAGCTCGCGCGCCAGGTTCTGTTGCGACTTATCTTTTACATAATGATAAGCCAGCACCTTAGTAAAAAAGTTGTTTAGGTTGCCTAAAACCAGTACTATAGGGTTGGCCTTGGGGTTAGCCTCAAAGTAGTTTACAATTTGGTTCACCTTGTAAGCATCCTTTCTTACCAGTGCGGATTGCAGTTCAAAAACATTGTATTCTTTACTGATGCCAATGTTATCCTGTATATGCTTCAGGCTTATTTCCTCGCCCTGTGCAATGTTCAGCATCAGCTTATCCAGTTCGTTGGCCACTTTCGAGAGGTCGTTGCCTAAATATTCGGCAAGCATGGCCGAAGCCTGGGGGGCTATCTTATATTTTTTGTCGGACACGTAGCCCTCTATCCAACCGGGTATTTTATTATCATACAAAGCGGCCGATTCAAAAACGAGCCCGTTCTTATCAATGGCCTTATATGTTTTTTTGCGCTTATCGAACTTGCCATATTTGTAACAGAAAACCAAAATGGTGCTTGGCAGCGGATTTTCGAGGTATGCCAGTAGCGGGTTGATGTGCTTTTTATCGTCATCATCTTTTCCCCACTTCATGTCCTGCGCCTCTTTTACCATCACAATTTGGTAGTCGCTCATCATAGGATAACGCTTGGCAGCGTTAATGGCCGTCATCACATCGGTATCTTTGCCGTAAAGCACGGTTTGGTTGAAACCTTTTTCTGCATCAGAGAGTACCTTATGCTCGATGTAGTTGCTCACCAGGTCGATAAAATAAGGCTCCTCGCCATGCAGCAGGTACAGGGGTTTAAATTTACGAGCCTTAAGATCTTTCAGTATTTCGAGAGCGGTCATGCTAAGTCAAAAGTAAAAAGTTAAAAGTAAAAAGTAGCGTTTGTGGAAAGATAAGGCTTTGGGCTTCGATTCCGCAGGGCCCCTTATCAGGAAACCCAGCGGCGACGCTAAAAGTAAAAAGCGGAGTTTGTGGAAAGATAAGCGCCGACACCGGCCTCCTTTTGAATTTTTACTTTTTACTTTTGACTTAAATGTTACAGCCGCTCAACCTCCCCCCGCATCCTTTTAAACTAACCGACGATAACGGGCAGCTGAGCGTGTTCGACGAATTGCGCAAACGCAAGATCATCCTTACGCCCGAGGAATGGGTGCGCCAGCATTTTGTACAATATATCATCCGCCATAAGCATTACCCCAAATCGCTGATAAAGCTGGAAGGCGGACTAAAGCTGCACGGCATGGCTCGCCGTACCGATATTGTGGTACATAATTCCTCCGGTGAGAAGATATTATTGGTGGAGTGCAAGGCCCCATCCGTAGCCATTACTCAGGCTACCTTCGACCAGGCCGCACGCTATAACATGGTACATAAAGTGCAACTGTTGGTAGTCACCAATGGCTTGCAGCACTACTATTGCCGGATAGATTTTGAGCAGGAAACTTATCAGTTTTTAGAGGAGTTGCCTTCTTACAAGGAGTTGTAAAATACCAAAATTTTGTCATCCTGAGCGATAGCGAAGGATCTATAAGCTATGCATTACGGGTTTGCAAGCTTGCGATTAGATGCTTAGTCCCTCTGCATGACAGGGCATATTACACCGTCTTCGCACCCACCAAATTCTGGATCTTCTCCATCAGGTCATCGGGTTTGAAAGGCTTGGCCACATAATCGTTCATGCCGGCGCTGGTTACCTGGTCTTTGATGTCGAACAGTGCCGAAGCCGTAAGCGCGATGATCGGGATATTGGCCTTAGCCGGATCCGGCATTTTGCGTATTTCGATGGTAGCATCAAAACCGTTCATTACCGGCATTTGAAGGTCCATCAGTATAATATCAAAATTGCCGTACTGCATAATTTCTACAGCGCGTTCGCCATTTTCGGCAATGGTGGGTACTATCTTCCATTTGCTGAAGAGTTTCTTCATCAGCATTACGTTCACCGGGTTGTCCTCGGCTATCAGTACACGTAGGCTGCTCAATGCATCGGCTTCGGCTGCAGCGGCTTCGGCAGCTATTTGTTGTTTTTGAGCAGGTGCGGTTACTGCCTCGGTAGATACCGGGAACTCCATATTGAATGAGAACTCCGACCCTTCGTTTACGACGCTATGCACATGCATTTGCAGCCCTTGTAATTCCAGCAGGCGTTTCACAATGGCCAAACCTAAACCTGTACCCCCATACTGGCGGGTAGTGGTGATAGATTCCTGCGTGAAGGGCTCAAAAATGCTCTCGAGGTTCTCTTTTTTGATGCCAATACCGGTGTCTTTTACCGAGAAGTTTACCGTAATAGTATTGTGCCTGTCCTCTATACAGGTAACACGCACAGCCACGCTTCCTACAGCTGTAAACTTAATGGCGTTACTGGTAAGGTTGAAAATGATTTGCGTAAGGCGTGTAGGGTCGCCAAATATTACTTTACGCCTCAGGGCGCTATCTATGTCGAGTTTGAACAGCAGCCCTTTTTCTTCAGCCTTGATCATTTGTCCGCCGCAGATGTTGTGCAGCAGATCTACGAGGTTGAATTTTATCTTCTCGAAAACGATTTTGCCAGATTCTATCTTGTTAAAATCTAATACGTCGTTAACAATGGCCAGCAGGTTATTCGCCGAAAATTTGAGTATCTCCAGGTTTTCGCCCTGGTCTTGCCGCGGGCTGTTCATCATCAGCAAATTGGTCATGCCGATAACGGCATTCAGCGGCGTACGTATCTCGTGCGACATAGTAGAGAGGAACTCCGATTGCACCTGCGACGATTTCTCTGCCTTCTCAATCGCTTTCTCAAATTTGATGTTCAGCGCTGCCTGCTCTTCGCTGGTATCTTTAAGTTCCTTTATGTTTTTAAGGAAGGCCGTGTAAAAGTGGCTCTGGATAAAAATAATGAGGATAAAATTGGCGAACACCCCAATGATGATGGTGGCTTCGTCAACGCGCTCGGGCTTGAAGCTGATGTAATAGTTATGATCGTAAACCATTACTAAAAACAGCAGCACGGGCAGCAAGTTAAGCAGCGAGTAGAACATGCCCCAGTTTACCCCGAGCATGTAAAAGCTGAAAACAACTACCAGGATGATGATTTGGATGACGATGATATTCACGTCCTGCATCACCACAAACACGGTAGACAGGTTCACCAACGTGCCCAGTGCCAGCAATATGTGCGATATTTGCAGCCACTGTGGTTTATAAGTAAGATACTTAAATAAACCCGCAACGCAAACCATCAGAATGCCCGACGTAGCCGAAAGTAAAGGCAAACCTTGCAGGTAAACACTTAGGAACAAAGCCCCAAGTGCTACAAATACCAACAGGAAACCATAATAAAGTAAACGAATGCGCGCCTGGTCGAGTATCGACTGGTCCTTGGAAAGTATCTTATAAATTGAGAAGTTGAAAAAATCCACTTTAATACTTCGCGCCGTTAAATTATTAAAATCAGAAAAAATATGGCGTTCAATATACGCAATAAATTACGCATAGGTTATAAACAGCCATAAATCATTGCAATTAACAAGCCAAATTGCGCAAGGCTTCTTCCACTGTATTCAATTTCGATTCGGCATCCGCTTTCTTTTTAAGCTCATTTTCAACGATCTCGGGTTTCGCATTCGCCATAAATTTCTCGTTACCCAATTTACCGTTCACCGCGCGTAAGAAACCTTCCAGATAAGTTTTCTCTTTTTGCAGGCGTTCTGTTTCTGCAACTACGTCTATTTCAATATTTAAGGTAACATAAAACTCATCGGTGCCGGCAATAAAGCTAACTGCGCCTGCAACCGCTTCATTAACAATATTAAAGTCGCTTATATTCCCCAAATGTTTAATTATGGGTTGATATTTAATATAGTCGACGCCCGAGTTTGCTTTAACAGCAAGCGGCAGGGCCTCTTTTGGCGATAATTGTTTACTGTTACGAATATTTCTTACCTGCGCAACTACCTGCTGGGCAATTTCAATTTCGGCAATTAACTGCGTGCTAATTTCCCCAATTTGGGGCAATTGTGCCACAATTACGCAATCGAGGGCTTCGCGTTCCCCAAATAGCTCATCATGCCACAGCTCCTCGGTCAGGAAAGGCATAAATGGGTGCAGTGCCTTCAGTATGTTTTGGAAGAAACCTATGGTAGCTGCGTAAGTTTCGGCATCTATGCTTTGCTTTTCGGCACCGGCCTGGTAAACAGGTTTCACCATTTCGAGGTACCAGGCGCAGAAATCGTCCCAAACCAGTTTATAGGTGGCCATTAAGGCTTCCGATAGGCGGTATTGTTTGAAGTCTTCCTCTATCTGGGCCATGGCCTGGTTAAAGCGGCTATCGAACCACTCAATGGCTATTTTGTTATTATTGGTGAGGCTGCTGTCAACCGCCCAGCCTTGAATCAGTTTAAAGGCATTCCAAATTTTGTTGGCAAAGTTGCGGCCCTGTTCGCAATAGCTTTCGTCGAACATCAAGTCGTTTCCCGCAGGCGAACACATCAGCATACCTACACGCACGCCATCGGCACCGTATTTACCCATCAGTTCTATAGGGTCGGGCGAGTTGCCCAACTGTTTCGACATTTTGCGGCCCAACTTATCACGAACGATACCGGTAAGGTACACATTGGTGAAAGGCTTCTGGTTACGCAACTCGTGGCCCGACATAATCATTCTGGCCACCCAGAAGAACAATATCTCCGGCGCGGTAACCAAATCGTTAGTAGGGTAGTAGTAGTTTATCTCGGCATTATCCGGGTTACGCACACCATCAAAAACCGATATTGGCCAAAGGCCAGATGAGAACCAGGTATCTAAAACATCTTCCTCCTGGCGCAGGTCGGCAAGGGTAAGTTGCGGATTGGTTTGTTTTGCTTCTTCTAACGCTTCCTCAATAGTTTTGGCCACAACAAATTCGCCGTTGGGCAGGTAGTACGCCGGTATGCGCTGGCCCCACCAAAGCTGGCGGCTAATGTTCCAGTCGCGCACGTTCTCCATCCAGTGGCGGTAGGTGTTTATAAATTTGTCGGGGATAAGCTTTACATCGCCTTCTAAAACATAATCCAAAGCGGGCTGCGCCATCTCCTTCATTTTGCAGAACCACTGCATGCTCAACTTAGGCTCAATAGCTGCACCTGTACGTTCGCTAACGCCAATTTGCGAAGTATAATCTTCACTTTTGGCCAGTGAGCCGGCTTCTTCCAGCAATACCGCAATTTTTTTACGGGCGGCAAAGCGGTCTTCGCCAACCAGTATCTGTGCTTTTTCGTTCAGTGTACCATCGTCATTTAAAATATCAATGATCTGCAGGTTGTGCTTTTGGCCCAGGGCGTAGTCGTTCAGATCGTGCGCCGGGGTAACCTTTAAACAGCCGGTACCAAAATCCATGGTAACGTACTCGTCTAAAATAACCGGTATCTCGCGGTTTATCAACGGGATGAACACGCTTTTGCCATGCAAGTGCAGGTAACGCTCGTCGTTAGGGTTTATACATATCGCAGCATCCGCCATAATAGTTTCGGGGCGGGTGGTAGCTATCGTGATGAAGTCTGAAGTTGCAAGTTCTGAGTCCGAAGCTGACTTTAGACTTTCGGCTTTAGACTCCGGACTCAAAGCATAGCGTATATAATAAAGCTTCTGGTTAACCTCTTTGCGGATAACTTCCTCGTCGCTAACGGCGGTTTTACCTTGCGGGTCCCAGTTGATCATGCGGACGCCGCGGTATATCAACCCCTTTTTATGCAGGCGAACAAAGTAATCGATAACGGCTTCGCTCATGTCGTCGTCCATGGTAAACTTGGTGCGTTCCCAATCGCATGAGGCGCCCAGTTTCTTCAACTGCTCCAGTATGATGCCGCCGTATTTCTCTTTCCATTCCCAGGCATATTTCAGGAACTCCTCGCGGGTGAGGTCTTTTTTATTAATGCCGCGCTCTTTCAGCATGGCCACAACTTTGGCTTCGGTAGCAATGCTGGCGTGGTCGGTACCCGGCACCCAGCAGGCGTTTTTGCCCTTCATGCGGGCGCGGCGGATGAGTACATCCTGTATGGTATTGTTAAGCATGTGCCCCATGTGCAGCACACCGGTAACGTTTGGCGGAGGAATTACAATGGTATAAGGCTCGCGCTCATCGGGCACCGAGCGGAAAAAATTGTGTTGCAACCAGTAATTGTACCACTTGTCTTCGGCTTCTTTCGGAGAATATGTTTTGGCAATAGTCATAGCCCGCAAAAATAACTATTTGCGCCAAATTGTTAAGCCTTAATACAGAATGCTCCACGCGGGGTATCACTATTAAGAATGAGTATTTATAACGCTCATTTACAATAATGTGCAACTGGCTAAGTTTATAAAGTATATCAACAGCACAGAGGTATGAAAACTATACAGGTAAACCGTTTGTGGGCAGCTATGCTAAAATTATCGCGGGTAGCGATTGTGTTGAGGTGGTTTAACAGGTAGGGCTACTATCCTAAAGTTGTCTTTTACAGTTATACGGATTCTAACATTCTCAGTGCAGTGATAGCTATTTCGTTTTCCGGGTATTGGTGCAATACATCTCTATACACATCTTTTGCTTCAGAGCCTCTATTGGTTTGAGTTAGGCAAAACCCAATATTACATAAACCCATTTCGCGGTAGGTCAGCTTAGATGCGCTGAGAAGAGTTATAAACCTATACTTATCCACCCAGGCATTTTTCGTGAAAAATGCTACGCTTTTTTTAAAGCCTCCAATTGCTGCTTCGTAATTTCCTTTCCTAAGATCGTTTATAGCTTTTCGGTGCGCTTTGGCCACTAAAGTTCGAACGGCGTAAATAATGATATAGTAAACTAAAATGGCCCAGATAATCCCGGCAATTTCATCTTCGGTATCAAATAAGTAGAATAATGTAACTAACAGCAATATCTGCGGTATCATGTAATACCAGATCCGTTGAGTGCGTAAGGTAGGTGCGGCGGCCATTTATCAATTCTGAATAATGGCAGAAAGATATAAAATATTGCACCTTTCTTTCTCATTTCTTTTTACCCCCGCCCAACATTCCCCACAACAACCATTCCCGCCGAAACGCTATCTTTGCGCCCATTATTTACTATGATAGTTAACCAGTTTTATGATAAGGGTTTGGCCCATGCTTCTTATGCCATTGTGCGTAACGGGCGTATGGTGGTGATAGACCCTGCCCGCGATCCGCAGCCTTATTACGATTTTGCCAAAATACACAGCGCCGATATTTTGGGCGTGATAGAAACCCATCCGCATGCCGATTTTGTAAGCTCGCACCTGGAGATACACCAAACTACCGGCGCAGTGATATACGCCAGCAAACTGGCGGGCGGTACCTTCCCGCACGAAACCTTCGACGATGGTGACGTGATACAACTGGACGATGTAAAACTGAAAGCTATTAATACGCCCGGTCATTCGCCCGATTCTATCTGCATTTTGCTGGAAGATGAAAAAGGTAAGGACCGCGCCATATTTACCGGCGACACTCTTTTTGCCGGCGATGTTGGCCGCCCCGACCTGCGCGAAACAGCGGGTAACATCACCGCAAAAAAAGAAGAACTTGCCCATGCTATGTACCGCAGCACCCGCGAAAAACTGATGGTGCTGCCCGCCGATGTTACGGTTTACCCAGCCCATGGCCCCGGTTCGCTTTGCGGCAAAAGCATGAGCCCCGATCTGCAAACTACCATTGGTAAAGAACTGCGCGATAACTACGCCCTGCAACTTATGGACGAACTGAAATTCGTACAAACCCTGCTTGCCGACCAGCCCTTCATGCCCAAATACTTCGGCTACGATGTAGAGCTGAACAAAACAGGCGCTCCCGGCTTTGCCGAAAGTATTAACAGCGTGCCGAGAGCAGCTAACGATATCGAATTAGAAAAAGGCATATTGGTAATTGATACCCGCCCAAGCGATAAATACCGCAAAGGGCATGTTAAAAACAGCATTAACTTGCAGGACGGCGAGAAATTCGAGACCTGGTTAGGCTCTGTTGTTGGCCCCGACGAGGCGTTTTATTTAATTGCCGATACAGATGATGCGTTAGATGTAATGATTCGCAAAGCTGCCAAAATAGGTTACGAGAAAAACATTAAAGCAGCGCTGCATACTCCTGAAAGCGCGACCGTAAAGTCGCCGGCTATTAACGTAGAAGAATTTAAAAGCCGCACTGCTGATTACACCATTATAGATGCCCGCAACTGGGCTGAGATAAATGCCGGTAAAATATTCACTGAGGCCTTAACCATTCCGTTGCCCGAACTGCGCGAGCGAGTAGGGGAGATCCCGACGGATAAACCCATTGTGGTGCATTGCGCAGCCGGTTACCGTTCGGCTGCTGCCGCCGGTATTATTGCTGCTAAGATAAAAGCAGTACCGGTTTATGATTTGAGCGACGCGGTGAAGGAGTTTTAGCCGGGAGTTCATGGTTTATAGAAGATGGTTCATGGCAGCAGAACCTTCATCGCCGTCGACTAAAGATCGACTGCAATGAAGGTGGTGTACTGACAACCTTGCTCGCACTTCATTGCCGTTGATTTCCGGTTACCCGACTACAGATATCTAACTATCCAACAACCGCCTATGATAATTTACCTGCCCTAAATGGTAGCTAAGGTGCATGGCCAGGTGGGTGAGGAAGTATTCGGTGGTTATAGTTTCATCGTTTATTACCTGCGGGTAATCTGAAGCCAGTTGGTCTTCGGTGAGTATGCTTAATGCAGCATCAACTATCTCAATGGTGCTATCGATATTATCCAGTATTTCCTGCCTCGGGACATTCTTCAAAGAAAACTCTTCGGGGCGGTTGCGTATGTAGCCGGTTTTGCCAAATTCGGCACCGATGTACGTGTTAAGGTTTCCTATTAAATGCAATGAAAGGTTACCGGCAGAGTTAAGGATATTCTTGTCTATAAGCCAGATGTTTGCCTCGTTGCTGTATAATTCCAGTTCTTGTTTCAGTTTGCCAAGGTCGCGGCGGAAGAGTTTTCTTAATGTATTGGTAAGCATAGCTTTTCTTTTGAATGGATCCTGATCAACAACCCGGGGTTATCTTAATAGTTTGTTTACCTCCCCGTAAGGGATTATCCCGTTAGCAAAATCGAAAGTGCCTTTATCTTTTATTTCGGTGGCGGCATTTATAAAAGCACCGTAAGCGGCTCGCGCTAATGATGAACCCAAACTCACTCGTTTCACGCCCAGGTCTTCCAGTTGGCTTAACGAAAAACTTGTCCCCGATAAACCCATCACTACATTAACCGGTTTGGGTGCCACGGCTTTTACCACTAAGGCAATCTCTTCCGCTGTTTTTAATCCGGGTGCAAATAGCACGTCTGCCCCGGCTTCGGCGTAAGCTTCGAGCCGTTTGATGGTATCTTTCAGGTCGATAACGCCATGGATGAGGTTTTCGGCGCGTGCAGTAAGCATAAAAGGGAAATCTAAACTTCGCGCAGCTTCAACCGCGGCTTTAATGCGTTCCACCGCTAACTCGAACGGATATATGGGCGAATCGGCTTTACCGGTGGCATCTTCAATGGAGCCACCCACAACACCCGAGTTTGCAGCAAGCAGGATAGCTGCAGCGCAGCCTTCGGGCGTATCGCTGTAGCCGTTCTCCAGATCGGCAGCTACGGGCAGGGGCACCGCGGCGCTAATGGCTTCGCTGTTTGCCAAAGCTTCTGTTAGAGTAACAACGCCCTCTCCATCCGGTTTGGCTAAGGAATAAGCAAGCCCCGCACTGGTAGTGGCCAAGGCCTCAAAACCTAAGCTCGCCAGCATGCGCGCCGAGCCTGCATCCCACGGGTTGGGTATAGCAAATATGCCGCTGCGCTGATGCAGGGCTTTAAAGGTAAGGGCTTTTTGGTGTTGGATTGATGTCATAACGTGTTCATGATTTCAGGTACGAGGATCTATAATGATGTGCAAAAGCGGCGGCCCGTGCGATTCCCTCCCTTGGGAGGGTGCAGGGAGGGGTTTAGCCACAAGAACTAACCACCATGCATAAGTTCTACAGGGAAGTTTTCGGTAATTTGATGCCCGGATTCTTTCGTATGACCTCAACCACAGCTCCTTCAATACTACGTATAACATTTTGCAAATCGTATTTCACTTCTGCTTCAGTAAACCTAATAAACGTTATCCCAAAGCTTTCTAACTTTCGTTGTCGTACTTCGTCTTTTTCAAAAGCTTCCTCCCCGTGGTGTGACATGCCATCTATCTCTATCGCCAGCATTAACTCTTTGCAATAAAAATCTACAATGTAGTTATCAATGCAGCACTGTCGGTCGAAGTCCAGTCCCCAAAGTTTATCTTCTTTTAATTCGTTCCAGAGCAATATCTCGCCGAAGGTCATGTTTTTACGGAGCTTTCTTGCTAATGGCTTCAGGTTGGAATTATATGGGATGATCTTGATCATTTCTTTATTAAAAAACACTGTAACCCCTCCCTACACCCTCCCAGGGGAGGGAATCGCGCTTGCCGCCGCCTCTTTTTACATTCGTCATTTACAGTCAGTATCAACCCCTTCCTACACCCTCTCAAGGGAGGGAATCGCGCTTGCCCTCTGCTTTTTTGTATTCGTCATTTAAAGTCAGTATCAACCCCTCCCTACACCCTCCCGGGGGAGGGGATTGCACTTGCCCTCTGCTCTTTTTGTGTTCTACAACGGAATATTCCCATGCTTCTTCCGAGGGTTATTCACTACTTTATTTTCCAGCATTTTAAAGGCGTGGATAAGTTTGGTGCGGGTTTCTGATGGCTCTATCACTTCATCAATAAAACCACGCTCGGCGGCGCGGTAAGGGTTAGCGAATATGTCGGCGTATTGCTGCTCTTTTTCGCGCCATTTGGCTTCCGGGTCATCGGCTTGGGTAATTTCGCGTTTAAAGATGATCTCGGCAGCGCCTTTGGCACCCATTACGGCTATCTCGGCAGATGGCCAGGCGTAGTTCATGTCGGCACCTATGTGTTTGGAGTTCATTACATCGTATGCTCCACCGTAAGCTTTACGGGTAATTACGGTAATGCGCGGTACAGTTGCTTCGCAAAAGGCGTAAAGCAGTTTTGCCCCGTTGGTAATAATAGCGTTCCACTCCTGGTCGGTACCCGGTAAAAAGCCGGGAACGTCCTCAAATACAAGTAAGGGGATATTAAAGCTATCGCAAAAACGAACGAAGCGGGCACCTTTTACGGAGGAATGATTATCCAGTACGCCTGCTAAAAATGCAGGCTGATTAGCCACTACGCCAATGCTGCGACCGGCAAGGCGCGCAAAGCCCACCACAATGTTTTCGGCAAAATCTTTATGCACTTCTAAAAAGCTGCCTGCATCTATCACTTCTTCTATCACCTCGCGTATATCATAAGGTTGCGAAGCATTTTCGGGCATAATATCGGTTAGTGCAGGGCGGCTTTCATCCCCCGGTTGGTAGGGCAGGGAAGGGGCGCGTTCTTCGCAGTTTTGGGGCATGTAGCTCAATAGCTTTTTTACATGCTGCAGGGCATCTATCTCGTTGGCGCAGGCAAAATGCGTAACGCCGCTTTTAGTGGCGTGAGTATGCGCGCCGCCCAGTTCTTCCGAGCTTACCACTTCATGCGTAACGGTTTTTACAACGTTGGGGCCGGTTACAAACATATAGCTGGTGTGCTCCACCATCAGTATAAAATCGGTGATGGCAGGCGAGTATACGGCACCGCCGGCGCAAGGCCCCATAATGGCCGATAGTTGCGGTACTACGCCGCTGGCCATGGTGTTGCGGTAAAATATATCGGCATAGCCGCCCAGCGATACTACACCCTCCTGTATACGCGCACCGCCCGAATCGTTAAGCCCGATAACGGGGGCGCCGTTCTTGAGGGCCATCTCCATTATCTTGCATATCTTTTCGGCATGTGTTTCGGAAAGCGAGCCACCGAAAACCGTAAAATCCTGCGAGAAAACGTACACGGTGCGCCCGGCTATAGTGCCATAACCGGTAACCACGCCATCGCCGGGGTATTTTTCTTTCTCCATTCCGAAATCGGTAGAGCGGTGGGCCACCAGCATGCCTATCTCCTGAAAACTGCCTTCATCAAGCAGAAAATGGAGGCGCTCGCGTGCTGTGAGTTTGCCTTTTTTGTGTTGTGCTTCTATACGGGTGCGGCCGCCCCCTTCAAGCGCCAGTTGGCGCTTTTGCTGTAGTAATTCTAACTTTTTGTCCACTATTAGCCTGTTAGGTATGGCGCTAAAATTAGCAATTAAATCCAAAGAAAATGTTTCAGCTATTTTTGCATTTGAAGTTTTTGTTATATTTGCTGAGCATGAAAAAGAGGAATCTTAAACTTCCTGTAGTGGTATTGTTCATCAGCATTTTTGTTGCAAAAATGGCTATGAGTATTGCCCCTGCGTTTTTATGCCTCGACAATAAGGCCGTTAATGCGGTGATCATGCAGCTGGAACACGAATCGAAAACCGAGAAAGAGGATCCTGAAAAGGATGCCTTTAAAGAGAAAAAGGTTTTTGATGAAACCGAACTGCATTTTACTGTTTACCGTACCTTTGTTGCCGAAACTAACGTGCTGCATAACCAGGAGCACGCCCTGTACGCCGAAATTTACCACCCGGTAGTACCCACCCCTCCACCCAACGCATAATTCTACTTTGCCGGTTTGTGCGAGCAAGCCGGGCAACCTGCCGTATATAATAATTGTATGCGGTTGAAACAGCATGTTTTGCCTGCGTTCGTTTCGCGGCTTTTCATTGGCTGAAGTCCCCACACCCTTTTAATTAATTTATTATGCAAATCGATCAAGTAAGCACTGCTGATGGCGGGCTTAACCTGAAAAAATATTTCCTTTCTAAAAATTTAAAGAAAGATTTGCCCGCCAGTTTGGTTGTGTTTTTGGTAGCACTTCCGCTGTGTTTGGGCATTGCGCTGGCATCGGGCGCGCCGCTGTTTGCCGGGTTATTAACCGGTATAGTTGGCGGTATAGTAGTAGGTACTTTAAGCGGTTCGCAACTAAGTGTTGCCGGGCCTGCTGCGGGCTTAACCGTTATTGTACTCAACTCTATTAACAAAACAGGCGGGTACGAAAACTTTATACTTGCCGTAGTAATAGCCGGTGTGTTGCAAATGCTATTGGGCCTTATAAAGGCGGGTACCATTGCTAACTATTTCCCATCGCCGGTTATTGAGGGGATGCTTGCCGCAATAGGTATCATCCTTATTATGAAGCAGCTTCCGCACGCTGTTGGCTATGATGCCGACTACGAGGGCGATGAAGGTTTTGACGAGCCGGCCGACGGCAACAACACCTTCAGTGCTATTATGAGCGCCATGCGGAAGATAAATTACGGTGCGGTAATTATTGCGCTGGTATCGTTGGCTATTATGATTTATTGGCCAAAAATTAAAAAAGTAGCCCTGGTGCCTGCGCCGCTGTTAGTGGTAATTGCAGGCGTTATACTGGGTTTGGCATTCTCGGGCACGGGCTTTGCATTACAACAGAAACAACTGGTGAGCATACCATTGGTAAACAGTAGTTCCGAGTTTTTCGGGCTATTTAAAAGCCCCAATTTTGCCGCCATTACACATAAAGAAGTTTGGGTTACAGCCTTTACTATAGCCATTGTAGCGAGTTTAGAAACGCTGCTGAGTTTGGAAGCGGTTGACAAAATTGACCCTATTAAAAGAATATCACCGACGAACCGCGAGCTACTTGCTCAGGGGGCTGGCAATTTAGTGAGCGGTTTGCTTGGTGGTTTACCCATGACGGCCGTTATCGTGCGCTCGTCGGCTAACGTAAATGCAGGCGCCCGCACAAAAGTGAGTGCCATTACGCACGGGCTGATGCTGCTGCTATCGTTGCTGTTCATCCCGTCATTAATTAACATGATCCCCCTTTCTTGTCTCGCTGCCATCCTGCTCCTGACGGGCTATAAACTGGCGCGGATAAGCCTCTTTAAACACATGTGGCACAAAGGGCTCGATCAATTCATCCCCTTCGTGGTAACAATTGTGGCCGTGGTATTTACTGATTTGCTTATTGGTGTAGGCATAGGCATGCTGGTGGGTATATTTTATATACTGCGTACCAACATGCGCAACCCATACTTTTACCAGATAACTACCAAAGGCGATAAGAAAACCATTACCCTGAAGCTTGCCGAAGAAGTATCGTTCCTGAACAAGGCGGCTATACAGGTAACACTTACTAACCTGCCTAAAGGCAGCGATGTAATTATTGATGGCTCCAACTCGCGGTTTATTGATACCGATGTGCTGGAGATCATCCAGAATTACCGCCACAACGCCTACACCAAGGGTATAGTAGTGCAGCTTATCGACATTAAGGACAAGTATGAAGTACCGCCCTTGAAAGAGTTAGTATTTAAGTTTTAAAAACCTATTACCATGAGCAATACAGAAAAGAACAATGGCCAGGGCAAAGCTGCCGAAGCCAACCAAATATCGCTCGCCCAAAAGGCCAGCTACGATAAACTGATAGCCAACAACGCCCAATGGGTAGAAAAACGCATCAGCGAAGACCCTGATTATTTCATCAACCTTGCCAAAGGCCAAAGCCCCGAAGTGTTGTGGATAGGCTGCTCAGACAGCCGCGTGCCTGCCAACGAGGTAACCGGCACTAAACCCGGTGAAGTGTTTGTACACCGCAACATTGCCAACGTGTGCAACCATACCGATATGAACATGTTGAGCGTGTTGGATTATGCCGTAAACGTATTAAAAGTAAAACACGTAATTGTTGCCGGCCACTACGGTTGCGGCGGTGTTGCCGCTGCGTTGAGCAACAAGCAGTTCGGTATTATTGATAACTGGCTGCGCCATATTAAAGACGTTTACCGTTTACATGCCCACGAACTTGACCGTATTACCGATGAGAAACAAAAAGTAAATCGCCTGGTAGAGCTTAACGTTACCGAGCAGGTGTATAACCTATGCAAAACATCCATCATACAAAATGCGTGGATGCATCGCCACGATCTGGAGGTACATGGCTGGGTGATAGACTTGGGCAGCGGCCTTGTAAAAGACTTAAAAGTAACCAGCAGCAGCCCGCATAACCTGGGCTATGTATATGAATTTGAAAATGCCGAAGCAGTAGCTGTGCATTAATAAAGAGACCTTTTGAGGTGCGAGTTTAAATTAGCCCCGGTTTGCAGGAATGTGGATCGGGGTTTTTTGTGTGGGGAGTTTAAGAAAATATCGAACCGACTGCGCTGACCAGTCGGTTCGATATTTTGATTTGTTACAAGCCAAAACCATAAGCAATACGTGCGCCTATTACGCCATTGCGGTAGCCATTGCCGGAGAAGTTTTCGTAGCGGAGGCTAAAGTCCCAGTTTTTTGATGCATAGCCCACCGATGGAGAAAATAGGTATTTGCTATCGCCTCCGCCATTATCTACCTGGAAGCCTATACCTCCTTCTGCACCAAGGTAAATGTGCTGTGTTACAAACGCCTTAAAGCCTACTTTAACCGGTACGACATTCAATTCCCATTGGGTTTTATAGGTTTGTGTGCCGCTGTTTAGGTAGATGTCCTTCGGGAAAAAGTGATAAATGCCCGATGTGAACGTTAAGGCGAAACGGTTTGATATGCCGTATTGTAAACGCGGAGTAAGGCCTAAACCAAAATTGGCAGTTTTAGTAAAGTTGCCGACAGGGGCTAAGCCATCTAAGCCTATACCAAACCGTAATTTACCTTTTTCAATTGATTGGGCGTTTGATCGGGTACCCACGAATAACGCTAATGCCGTTAATGATGCTGCAAGGAGTTTTGTTTTTTTGTTCATTTTAAGTTCGAGTTATTTTTGATTAGCATGAACGGTAAAAACATGGAAAATTGTCCCCTTTAACTTTATTTAACATTAAAGCCAGCCAGCGTTTTTAGGCGTACCCGTCCTAATGCATAGCTCGCAATGCTTCCGGGTAAATAAAAACTTGTTATTTTTGGCGACTATTTGTTATTACTCAAGTAGCTTATACATCATCACTCATGAATCATTGGCTCGTAAAATCGGAACCGTTTAAATATAGCTGGGAAAAGTTTAACCAGGAGGGACGCACCTTTTGGGATGGCGTGCGCAATTACCAGGCGCGTAATAACCTGCGTGCCATGGCCACCGGCGACCTGGTGATGTGGTACCACAGTAATGAGGGTAAAGAAATTGTAGGCATAGCACGCGTAGTAAAAGAAGCCTACCAAGACCCAACAACGAATGATGCCAACTGGGTAGTGGTTGACCTTGAACCCGTTGAAAGCCTGAAACGCCCCGTAACTTTAGAAGAAATAAAAGCCGACGAACCCCTTAAGGATATTGGCCTGGTACGCCAGGGCCGCCTATCGGTAATGAGCCTCAAACGCGAAGAATTTGACAGGATACTGGAACTGGCAGAGAAATAGCCTTTCGGGGCTTTGCAGGGGCGAAACGCAAAGTATTGCGTCTCTACAAAAAAACAAATCGGTGAAATCAAACCTTCATCGGTGAAATCCCAACAAAAATCTTTGCGTCCCATTGCGTAATCTTTGTGGCCTTTGCGGTTAAATAACCACCACACCCCGCTTTTTAATTTTTTTTCAAAAGCCTCCACTTGTTTTGAAAATAATTAAAACATGCAGTATATTTAGATGCCTGATGCTGTTCACCTAAAACGGCAGGTTTGGTTAAATCTCAAAAATATCAACATGAATAAACGGGAGTTTTTAAAAGCCGGCTTGTTCGCCGCTGCCGCAACACAAATACCAGTAGCCGTCAACGCCGAAGTTGCCAAAAAGAAAAAGAAAGGCCCTAAAAACTGGGTGTGGACCAACCCCAACATGAAAGATACCGACGAAGAGTTGGTTAACCGCTTCACCGCTTACAAGGCTTCGGGTATTACGGGTATCTTCTTCGAGGCAGATAGCGAGCGCCATTTTCGCGCGGCAAAGGCGCAGGGATTAGAGGCTCACCGATGGATATGGACCTTTAACCGCGCCGAACTTTTAACCGAGCACCCCGAATGGTATAGTGTGAGCCGCAAAGGCCAATCGTGCGTGGATAACCCTCCTTACGTGAAATATTACCGCTGGTTGTGCCCATCGCGCCCCGAAGTGCAGGAATACCTGGAGAAAACCGTAACCGATATTTTGGCCTCCGACTATGTTGATGGCATCCACCTGGATTATGTGCGCTATTGCGATGTTATACTTCCCGTAAACCTTTGGGACTTTTACAAACTCGACGAAACCCGCGAATTACCCGAATATGATTTTTGTTATTGCGATACCTGTAAGGCTAAATTTAAAGAGGCTTACGGCATTGATGTAGATAAACTGCAATACCCGGATGCATGCCTGTCGTGGCGTTTGTTTAGGTATAACAACATTACCCGCGTGGTGAACAGCGTTGCCGCTATTGCGCATAAAAAGAAGAAACAGATAACCGCAGCCGTTTTCCCGACACCTGAGGTTGCCCGCCGCAATGTAAGGCAGGATTGGACCAATTGGAATCTGGATGCCGTTTGCCCCATGATATATCACGGTTTTTATAAAGAAGGCGTAAGCTGGATAGGCGATGCCGTTGCCGAAGGCGTACATTTTTTGGCAGGAAAATTCCCGCTTTATGCAGGGCTATACCTGTCGGATTTTAAGAATGATGCCGAGATACGCACCGGTATTCAAAACGCCCTGAGCCGTGGCGCAGCGGGCATATCGTTCTTCGGTAATGTATCGCCAACGGTGTTGGATATATTGCACGGGGAGATGCAGAGCAATAAGAGGGCGTAGAAGATCTTGTTTAGATTTGACAACTTTCAAAAAGTTGTCAAATCTTTATCGTTTATTACGAGAGTAACCTCTTACATATCCTCCTGATCAATCCCGGGCCTTCGTAAATAAAGCCGGTATACAGTTGTACTAATACAGCGCCGGCATTTAATTTCTCTACGGCATCCTCTGCCGAATGTATACCACCCACGCCGATAATTGGGAATGAGCCACCTGATGCTTTGTGAAGATAGCTGATAACTTCCGTTGAACGTTTGGTTAGCGGGCGGCCACTTAATCCGCCGGTCTCTTCTTTAAATTTGGATGTTAGCCCCTCGCGGCTGATGGTGGTGTTGGTGGCTATAATACCTGCAATGCCGGTTTGTTTTACAATGTCGGCTATATCGTCCAATTGTTCGTTGGTAAGATCCGGCGCTATTTTAAGAAGGATGGGGCGGCTGATGCCGTTTTTGCTATTGCGTTGCTGTAGCGTGTTCAGGATGTTCATCAACGGCTCTTTTTCCTGCAGGGCACGCAGGCCGGGTGTGTTGGGCGAGCTTACGTTCACCACAAAATAATCAACCACATCAAAAAGCCTGTCGAAGCATTTGATGTAATCGCTCACGGCATCCTCGTTGGCGGTTACCTTGTTTTTGCCAATGTTGCCGCCGATGATCAGCGCGGTTTGGCCCGCCTTCAAACTTTTGCGGTACGCGGCAATGCGTTCGGCCGCAACGTCTACACCTAAATTGTTAAAGCCCATACGGTTGATGAGGGCTTCATCTACCGGCAGGCGAAACATGCGGGGCTTGTCGTTACCGGGCTGGGGCAGGGGGGTAACGGTACCAACTTCTATAAAACCAAAGCCCAGGTTACCCATTTCGGCTATCATTTCGGCGTTTTTGTCAAAACCAGCGGCGAGCCCCACCGGGTTCTTAAATTTCAGCCCGAATACTTCGCGTTCCAGCCTTTTATCATCGCTCACCCAAACGGCCTTGCTGATGGCGGTACCGCCGGGCATTTTATTAAAGCGTTTTAAATTACGGGTAACAAAATAGTGAACGTTCTCCGGGTCGAACTTGAACAGCAGGGGTTTAAGCAGTTGATACATGCCGCGAAGTTACCGTTTTAACTTTTAAGGCCGAACATCAAACAGAATATTGTACTTTAGTTGGCACCCAAGCTATCGGGTAAATACATCTATGAAGAATATTTTCACCAACTCGCGCCGCAGTTTCCTTAAAAGCGCAGCCATCGGCACCGTTGCCAGCCTTACCATCCCGCAAATAGTTGAAGCCGCTACAGGTAATGCATCGGGCAAAAAGGTGCAGCTGAATGATAATGATGTGATACTGTTCCAGGGCGATTCGATAACCGACTGGGGCCGCAACCATAAAGCTACCGAACCCAACACAACCGATATGTTAGGCACGGGTTACACTACCTATGCGGCAAGCGAACTGCTGTTAAAACATCCGCAGAAGAATTTTAAGATATACAACCGAGGCATCAGCGGCAATAAAGTTTATCAACTGGCCGAACGCTGGGAAGCCGATTGCCTGGCCATAAAACCAAACGTACTGAGCATTCACATTGGCGTGAATGATTTTTGGCACAGCCTGACCAGCGGCTACAAAGGTACTATAGATACCTACATTACCGATTATACCGCCCTGCTGGAACGTACCCGACAGGCACTGCCCGGCGTAAAATTCATCATAGGCGAGCCTTTCGCTTTAAAAGGTACCCGCTTTGTTGACGATAAATGGTACCCTACTTTCACATTGTTCCAAAAAGCGGCTAAAGATTTGGCGGAGAAATTTGATGCCCCACTGATACCGCTGCAGAAAGTATTTGATAAAGCCCTCGAAACCGGTTCTGCCAATTACTGGACGCTCGATGGCGTACACCCCAGCGTAGCCGGTTCGCGGCTGATGGGCGAGGCGTGGTTGAGTTGTGTTAAGAGCTAAAAGCTAAAAGCAGAAAGGTAAAAGTCTAAAGCTTAAAGTCTAAAGTAAGGCATCAAGTCAGCTTTTGGGCTTTCGGCTTTTGGCTTCAGACTTTCCGCTTTCCCCTCAAAAGCGTATCTTTGCGGCCAAATGATCGCTATAAATAATCTTACGTTCGAGATAGGTGCGCGTGCACTGTATGATGAGGCTAACTGGCATATAAAACCCGGTGAAAAAATTGGCCTGATAGGTGCTAACGGTACTGGCAAAACTACCTTGCTAAAGATTATTGTAGGTGATTACTCACCTACCTCGGGCACGGTATCAATGGCTAAGGACCTTACCATGGGTTACCTTAACCAGGATCTGCTCTCTTACTCATCTGATAAAAATATCGTACACGTGGCTATGGAAGCGTTTGAGCGCCAAAACCAACTGCACGATGAAATAGAGACCCTGCTGAAAAAGCTGGAAACCGATTACAGCGAAGACCTTTTAAACAAACTGAGCGACAAGCAGCACGAGTTTGAACTGCTGGACGGCTATAACATTGAATACAAAGCGCGCGAAATTTTAGCGGGTTTGGGTTTTAATGATGCCGAGTGCCAGCGCAAGCTTAGCACTTTTAGCGGGGGCTGGCGTATGCGTGTAATGCTCGCCAAAATACTTTTACAAGCTCCGGATATCCTGCTGCTGGATGAGCCTACCAACCACCTTGACTTACCTTCGATACAATGGCTGGAAGATTATCTGAAGGCTTTTAATGGTGCTATCATTATTGTATCGCACGATAGGTGGTTTTTAGATAAGGTAATCAACCGCACTGTAGAAAGCCGCAAGGGGAAACTAACCGTTTACGCAGGTAACTACAGCTTCTATTTAGAAGAGAAAGAATTGCGTGCCGAGATACAACGCGGTGAGTTTAAAAATCAGCAATCGAAAATAAAGCAGGAGGAGCGCCTTATCGAGCGTTTCCGCGCCAAGGCATCTAAGGCAAAAATGGCACAGTCGCGCATTAAGATGCTCGATAAAATGGAGCGTATAGATGACGTGGATGATGATAACCCGGAAGTAAACTTCAGCTTCAAGTTCAGCAAGCAGAGTGGCAGGCATGTAGTTACCATGGAGCACATCACCAAAAAGTATCCTACCATAGATATTCTGGACGATGCCGAGGCCATCATCGAAAAAGGCGATAAAATTGCTTTGATAGGTGCAAATGGTAAAGGTAAATCAACCCTGTTACGCATTGTTGCCGGTGCCGATACCGAATTTAAGGGAACATCGCAAACCGGGCATAACGTTACACAAACCTTCTTCGCGCAGCACCAGCTGGAGTCGTTGCACCTCGAAAATCAAATATTGCAGGAGTTGCAGGCTTTTGCGCCGAAGCATACCGATACCGAACTGCGGTCGATACTGGGTTCGTTCCTGTTCACAGGCGATGATGTGTTCAAGAAGATAAAGGTATTATCGGGTGGCGAGAAATCGCGCGTGGCGCTGGCTAAAGCGCTTACTGCCGATGCCAACTTTTTGGTACTGGATGAGCCTACCAACCACTTGGACATGGCATCGGTGAACATCCTGATACAGGCTTTGCAGCAGTACGAAGGTACAGTGATAGTAGTATCGCACGACAGGTACTTCCTGGATAATGTGGCCAACAAGATTTGGTTCATTGAGGACCAAAAGATAAAACAGTACCCCGGCACCTACGCCGAGTACGACGAGTGGAACGCCAAACGCAAACTGGAGCCAAAAGCCGCAGCGCCAGCGCCTCAGCCTAAAAAGGAAGAGAAAAAAGAAGCTGCCCCTGCTAAACAGCAAGGCGACAACAAGCATCAGCAACTGAAAAAGCTGAACCAGGACCTTGCTAAACTGGAAGAGAGCATTGCTGCTATTGAGAAGGATGTAAAAGATCTGGAGACCCAGCTGGCCGACAATACCATATTTAACCAGGCCGATAAAATGAAGCAGGTAAACAATAACTATCAGCTGAAGAAAATGGAACTTGGTGCTCAACAACAACGCTGGGAAGCACTTGCCGAACAGATAATGGAATTGGAGTAAGCCCCCCGGCCCCCTAAAGGGGGAGCTTTTGAAAAGCGTGCTGCCGCCTCATAACGAGGCGGCTTTTTTATTTTGCCCCACTTTGTCATTGCGAAGCCCTTGCGGTGGACTGTGAGGTGGCGGGCTGTGGCAATCTCGTGGTTGGATAGTACATCGAAATAAATTCCTGCCATGCGCGTTTTTCTGCTATTATTGTGATAATGAAAAAAGCGCTTTACCTGTATTTCCTTCATATACTCTCAAGAATATCAAATAGTTTTGCGTGGTTCCCCTCTCGAGAGGGGGCGCGATGGCAGGTGCGGCTGCAGGGGTGTGTTAGCCACTATGCAACTAACGCAAAGTATAGGGCGATAAACACACCCCTCCACCCCTCTCAAGAGGGGGATCGCATAGGCCCCAGCTTTTTAAAATTCCCGACTTTGCTGATCTTGCTTCTGCAGAGTGTTCTGTGCTTCGCCCAATCCCCCTATGGCAACGATGTTTTCCGCCACGAAATAAAAAGTGTGGAGTTTTATAAGGTAGATAAACAGGCCGCTGCGTTCCCGGTGATCAGCCTCAATAGCGACGATAAGGTAACTCTGGGTTTCGACGACCTGAGCGGCGGCAGCCGTAATTTTTATTACACCCTTGAGCATTGCGATGCCAATTGGAACTCCTCGCGCCTGTCGCCTGCCGAGTACCTGCAAACCTTTATGGACGACAGGCTTTTCAATTACACCTATTCATCGGGCACGTATCAAAAGTATACCCATTACGAGCTTACGCTGCCCAACCAAAATATCGCGCTCAAAATAGCGGGCAACTATGTATTGAAAATTTATGAAGATGGCGACCAAAAGAAAATGATACTTACCCGCCGCCTGTATGTGCTCAATAGCCGCGTGGCAGCCGGCGGTACCATTGTGCCGCCAAATAATGTAACCACCCGCCGCACCAATCAAAAGCTGAATTTTACGGTAGATTACGCCGGCATCAACGTGCAAAACCCTAACCGCGATATCCGTGTATTGGTGATGCAGAACACCCGCCCCGAAACCGGGAAGATGAACACCTTACCCACCTATATCCGCGGTACGCAACTGGTTTATAACGATGTTAACATTAACGAATTTGCCGGCGGGAATGAGTTCAGGCACTTTGATACACGTACGCTAAAATTGAACTCAGAGCGTGTTGGTCGCATCTATCGCGATACCGCAAATACCGTAATGCTGCTGGGCGACCCAAGCCGCAACCTGCCCAATTATACATTACTGTATGATAACGATGGTAAGTACTACGTAATAAACCAGGACGGCCGCGATTCGCGCACGGATGCCGATTACGCGCATGTTTATTTCAACGTGGGTACCAATAAACCCGAGACGGAAGGCACACCTTACATCATAGGCCAGTTTAACGATTTTAAGATAAACGAAGCCAGCCGCATGCAGTTCGATAGTCGCGGCCGCTTTTATACCGATCTGCTGCTGAAACAAGGCGTGTACGACTATATGTACGTATGGGTGAACAACGCCACCAAACAACCCGACTACTTCGCGCTGGAAGGCAATTACTTCGAAACCGAGAACGAGTACCAGCTACTGGTATACGCCCGCCCCGCCGGTGCCCGTTGGGAAGAACTGGTAGGCTATAGTTTATTGCGTACGGTGAGGCCATAGTACTGTTGGTTAATTAACGACGGTGGTTAATTAACCGCAAAGTCCGCAGAGGACTTGCGAGATGGTTAGCGCAAAGAACCGCAGAGGGTTAAACTTATGTGTATATATCCATTCATGCCTACCTCAAACCAACTTTAGAATCTTTGCGCTCTTTGCGTTTTTTCTCTGCGTTCTTTGCGGTAAAATAGCCACAACGTCCCTACCGCCAACTGCCAACTGAAAAACTTATCTTTGCCCCTATGAAAATTAAAGCGCCCAAAGAATCGTACACCATTATGAATGAGTTGGTTTTACCCAACGATACAAATACCCTGAACAACTTAATGGGCGGGCGCCTGCTGCACTGGATGGATATTGCTGCCGCTATATCGGCCCAAAAGCACTGCAACAGCGTAGTGGTTACGGCATCGGTAGATAATGTGTCTTTTCACCAGCCAATTAAATTGGGTGATGTGATCACTATTGAGGCCCGCGTAACACGTGCCTTTACTACATCGGTAGAGGTACGTATGGATGTGTATGCCGAGAACGTACCGTTGGGTATCCGCAATAAAAGTAACGAGGCCTTCTACACGTTTGTAGCGCTTGATAAGGATGGTAACAAGGTTAACGTGCCCCAATTGCAGCCGGAAACCGAGGATGAGATAGCACTTTTTGATGGTGCCCTTCGCCGCCGCCAGTTAAGGCTTATCTTGGGTGGTAAAATGAAGCCCGATGATGCTACCGAACTGAAAGCTTTGTTTTTTGCTGCGCAGAAAAAGTAATCCCGTATGAATATTCGCATAAAACTCCAGCAAGGCGATATCACCAAACTACAGGTGGATGCTATTGTAAATGCTGCCAACAGCCGCCTGATGGGTGGTGGCGTGTTGATGGCGCTATACACCGCGCAGGCGGCCCGCAGATACTGGAAGAATGCAAGGCGATAGTGAATCGTCAGGGTGGATGCAGAACCGGCAATGCGGTTATCACTTCGGGCGGTAACTTGCCGGCCAAGTATGTTATTCATACCGTTGGTCCAATTTACAATGGCGGGAAGAATGTGGCTAAGGAAGAAGAGCAGTTGGCCAATTGTTATAGCAATAGCCTGAAGCTGGCATTAGCTAACAATATTAAAACCGTCGCTTTTCCTAACATCAGCACGGGCGTGTACCGTTTTCCCAAACAACGGGCTGCCGAAATTGCTGTAGAAACGGTAAGTGATTTTCTGGAAGGGCGTGCTGAAATAGAAGAGGTGGTTTTTATTTGTTTCGATGATGAGAACGTGGATATCTACAAGGGGTTGCTGAACTCATAAACTCTTTTATCAAATATCCCTCAACAAAAAAGGTGTACCGAACTTCGATACACCTTTAAGGCTTTTTGCGAAAGCAGGAATTATTTGCCTGCAGCGATAGCTAAAACTGCATTGTTTTTTGCTATCTGGCTGTCTTTTTTCTCAGCAGAGCGGCTGCCCAACTCAATGTTGGTAGCCAGTTTCAAAAACTGAACTTCTAAGCGAGAGAAAGTTTTATTCCTTCTGTCTTTTCTTTTTAAACGAGTAACGCCCATGATCTTTTTATTTAATAATTTTTTAACCCTGAGGTCGGAAGCGGATTCGAACCGCTGTACGAGGTTTTGCAGACCTCTGCCTAGCCACTCGGCCATCCGACCTTTTTTAGGACTGCAAAAATAGTAATTATTATTTGCCAATCAATTTTTATTGATGCTTTTTTATAGAGTGTTGATAAGTTTGAGTGTAGGGCGCTTGTAATGGGGTGATTAAAGTGGCTCATCACTTTAGTTTCTGCTAAAAACATTACATTTATGCTATAGTATCTAAACTTCATCATCAATGCAACCCTTATACCGACAACTTATTTTTGGGGCAATAACGCTGATCTGCATTATTTCTACGTGCAATAAATGCCAAAAGCAAAAAAACAGGCAGCGTGAGCAAGAGCGGTGGAACCCTAATACCGAGCAGCAGATGTATGATATTTTCTACGAGCAGTCGGCTGCGCTTGGTGCTGATGCAGCAGCCAGGGACCGATACGCTGCGTGCTGCCTTAGTAATATGAAGGTACTGTTCCCAAATGGTTTAAGGGATTTTAACGGCGATATGCCCGATAGTGTAAAAATAGCTGTAATGAAAATGGGCGCAGCTTGTGCAAAGGATTTTCGAAACAGTGTTAACAAGTGGGAGCCCGAGATAGTGAATCAACTGAAGCTTACCTTTTACAGCTACCCGGAAGTGAAGCTGCTGAAGGATACAGTAAAAGCGGAGTATGTAGATTGCCTGGCACTTAAAGTAATAGCACAGTTCCCCAATGGGGTAGCTAAAGGGGATGAAAAGGCATTT
Organism: Mucilaginibacter pedocola; assembly: GCF_002013915.1. Taxonomy (GTDB): domain Bacteria; phylum Bacteroidota; class Bacteroidia; order Sphingobacteriales; family Sphingobacteriaceae; genus Mucilaginibacter; species Mucilaginibacter pedocola. The sequence goes on along the minus strand of NZ_MBTF01000009.1, from coordinate 30,356 downwards.
AGGGATTGCGTTGTAAGCGCGCGAAAAGAATGTATGAAATTGTTGGCCAATAAATATGAAAAATTGAGAAAAACAAAAGTGCCACCGCTGCCGGCCACTGCAGACACCGTTGCCCGCTAAGTTATTTAAGGCTTCGGCCAGCCACTTCCGAGCAAAATATGGCAGTAGCTATCGCTACGTTCAACGATTCGGCGCCGCCAATGCGCGGAATGGTTACGCGGTGGCTTACCAGCGGTTCAATTTCGGGGCGGATGCCGTTGCCTTCGTTGCCCATTACCACTAAGCCTTCGTTGCCGAAATTTGTTCTGTAGATGCTCTCGCCATTTAGCAGCGCACCAAAAACGGGTAGGTTGGTGCTTTGTAAAAATGCCTTTAAATCGGTGTAGTGTATGCTCATTCGGGCTAACGACCCCATGGTGGCCTGTACTACTTTGGGGTTGTAGGCATCAACGGTGTCTTCGCTGCAAATTATGGTAGTAATGCCGAACCAATCGGCCGTGCGTATGATGGTGCCCATATTACCGGGATCCTGAACGCCATCTAAAACCAGTGTAAACTTATTTTGCAGTTGCTTGTTACTAAGGCCTGTATCCTCGGGTAAATAAACCGTGGCAAGGGCATCCGCCGGGTTCTTTAGCGCACTTACTTTTTGCAATTCGTTCAACGATATCTCCTGAAAGTTTATTTTTCGGGATAAATTGAGCAATTTTGGGGCATTACCCGGCGTATGGTAAATGGTATGAATGCGGTAGGGAGAATTTGCAAATTCGGTGATAGACTTATGGCCTTCCACCAAAAACAGTCCATTCTCCCGGCGAAACTTTTTATGTTGTAAAGACGTTAGTAAACTGATCTGAGATTTTGAAAGCATATTTAACACCCGGCCATTACCGTATTGCAATATTAAGTATTTTGGTGGGTATTATTTCGGGCTGTAGTGTTACCCGCGGAATTAAGCCCAATCAGGCTATTGTACGCAAGCTTACCATAAAGGGCGTTGATGGCGAATTTGCCGAAGCTGCCGTTAATTATGTTGACAAAGAGCAGCAACCTAACAATTGGCTCAACCTGCAATTTTATTATACCTTCAGTAAAAAAGGCAAACGCAACATAGGCGAGGCGCCGCGCATTTTGGATAGTAGCCTGGTAGAGTTTTCGCGCCTGCAGCTGGAGAAATACCTGCACAATAAAGGCTATCTCAAAGCAAAAGTTGCCGACTCTATTGTTGTAAAAAAACAAAAGGCGGAGTTGGTTTTTACCGCTACCGAGGGGCCAATGTTCCATATCCGTAATTATAAAGACAGTATTGCCGACCCAAAGGTGAAGGACCTTTACCGCCGCACCAAGGCCGCGTATTCGCACGTAAACCCCGGCAGCAGGTTTGATACCGATAGTTTGGCTTACGACCGCGACCAGTTTTTCCAGGTGATGAAGCGCAACGGTTACTTTGATTTTTACCGCCAGTATATCAACTACGAGCCCGACTCGAGCTACAACCAAAGCATTGTTGATTTGGTGATGACTATTGATAACCCTGCCGATAAGCCTGCTCACCAGGTGTACAGCATCAATAACACGCTGATAACCGTATCGCAAAGTAATGGCCGCAAAACCGGAAACCCCGATACCATTCAGGTTGATTCACAATTTCGGTATGTTGATTACTCGGGTAAATTTAAACCACGCACTATAACCGACTATATTTTTCAGAAGAAGGGGCGCACTTACGATATTGATATGCAAACGCTAACCACAACGCGTTTGTCGGAACTAAATGTTTTCCGCACGGTGCCCAGCCCCGTTTATACCAAACTGCCCGATAGTACCAACCGGCTGGATACTCGGCTGGATATTGTGCCCCTGAAACGTATGAGCGATAGGGTGGAGGCCGAGTTTCTATTTAATGGCGGGCGTTATGGTTATAACCTGGGCAACACCTTTACCAACCGCAATATGTTTAAACAGGCAGCTGCGCTGCAGGTGAAACTTAACTGGAGTATTTTGTTTGACAGCGGGCGCAACGCCGGCGATAACAAGGGTATCCAAAACCAGGAGTTTAAAGCGGGGGTGAGCCTGATATACCCGCGCATTGTATCGCCGTTTGATTTTCCTAACCTGGCTAAATTCGGAGTTCCGCATACTACTTTTTCTACCAACTTCTCGTTGTTTTACCAAAAAGGGTTGGTGCAGCGCCGCAGTTGGGTTAATGCTGTTACCTACGACTTTTTTGACACCCGCACCAAGCAGCACTCTTTTACGCCTATCAGCGTAGAGTTTGCCAGCGGTAGTATTGATGCTGTGGCAAAAGCCGAGTTGTTGAGGCAAAACCGTTACTCTTATGTGTACCTTATTGGCCGCACAACCTTTACCTCGGGTACGCAGTATACTTTCCAGTACAATGGTATCAAACTGAACACCTACGAAGATTTCTTCTACTTCCGCGGAAGCCTTGATATGGGTGGCGGTACACTTAATTTGCTTAGTAAGGCTTTTAACACCCCGCGCGATACCCTTGGCCAGCGCACTATTTTTGGCAACGCCTTTTCGCAATACATTAAAACCGATTTTGATTATCGCCTGTACAAAAGCTTCGGCGGCGAAAAGCAGTTTGTGTTCCGCTTTAACCCGGGTATTGGTATACCATACGGCAATAGCAACCAGCTGATATTTGAGAAGAACTTTTATACCGGTGGCGCTAACGACATCAGGGCATGGCTACCGCGTACGCTTGGTCCGGGCCAATTTAACCGTGCCAGCTATGGCGTAGGCGGCGTGGCGGATACTACCCGCGCCCGGCTCAAATACCTCGACCAGTTTGGCGAGATAAAAATGCTGGCAAACATTGAGTACCGGTACAAACTGGTAGATAACTTCTTTGGCTCCAAGCTAAAAGGTGCCCTGTTTATGGATATGGGCAACGTATGGCGCCTCAACAAAACTGCTGATAACCCCAATGGCGAGTTCCGGTTCAGCAATCTTTGGAATTCTACAGCTATTGGTATAGGCACCGGCCTGCGGTTCGATTTGAGCTTCTTTATCTTCCGCCTCGATGCTGCCTTTAAATTTAAAGACCCTCAATTCAGTGGTTCCGACCAATGGGTGCTCATCAAACACTCGGATGAGCTGTTTAAATCGGGCGACTTCAAGAAAGCATATCTTAAAGCCAATAGCACCGGCGTAGATGCCAAAGGCAATTATGTAGGCGACAGCTACAACTTTATGCAGCTGAACTTTGGTATAGGGCTACCCTTCTAACACGATTAACTGATTAGCGCGGTTGTTTTACAGGATTAAGGGATTGATGGATTGAGGCAGGATTTTTTTGCTGGGATTTCACAGATTGGAACCTTGATTCGCTTGATTTAAGGATTATCTGATTCGATGGTTTGTAACCTGCCATATTGGATCATGATTGACGCTTTGCATCGGAGAATCCTGAAATCAAGCGCATCATGGTTCAGAAAATTGCGATAGGGATAGAAGCGGATACCGGCCCAGAGCGTAATGCCTGCAGGCGTATGAGCGCATAGCCCGGGCTGAAAGCATCGCCATCATTACAGGGTTCGCTTTTAACCTTTTTAACTTCTCGAACTTTTTCAACTTTTTCTTAACCTCACCCCGCAAATATCCCCTTCAATCCATCAAACACGCTTTGGAAGAACGTTGGTATACTTAGCCCGTTGTGGTAATTGAAGTATAGGAATATGCAGAAGATTACCAATGCGATGATGATGAATCGCTTAAACATGTAGCCGATAAGTATCAGCGCGGCAGGAATAGCTATTAATAGCATCCAACTTATTTTTACCGGGGTGAGTTTGCTATCGTGCCTGTATACGTAATAAAGCATTGAAGTTGTGCTCTCGTCGTTTTGGTGGCGGGCGTAAATGAAGCTCGATTTTTCCAGTTTATGGCGATAGAAGGCGGTGCCTTTCTCGAACTTTAACGATTCTACAAAGCCGTTTATAGTGAAGCTGAAGGTGCCGTTCACATCTTCCTGTATGTTTTTGCCGGTATCTACAGCTACTATGGCTATCTCGTCTTTAGCAAAGGGGTTTTCTTTTACCACAAAGTGCTTAATGGAAATGGCATCTGCAAAGGCAAAACCCGATGCAACAAGGAGCAGGCAGCAGGTAAGTAATAATTTTTTCATCTGTATAGTGTGCGGCCTAAAGCCTGCAATAAAAATAGTATTTTTTTGCTCACTTGTTCATCATATAAATAAACGCGTTAAGCGCCGTAGCGTAGCTCACCCATAATAAATAAGGCAGCAGCAACCAGGCTGCCGCTTTGCTAAACCTGCCAAACCATGCCATATTAAGGATGATGAGCACCAGTAGTAATACAATATTTACCAGCCCGCCCGATATTTGATGCATACCGAAGAACACGATAGACCAGGCGAAATTAAGCAGCAGCTGTGCGGCATAGGTAATAACTGTTATACGGTACTGTGGCGAGCCATCGCGGCGTTTCCAAACCAAATAAGCTGCAGTGGCTATCAGGATGTAAAGTGTTGTCCAAGCCACCGGGAAGGCCCAGTTGGGTGGCGTAAAGCCGGGTTTGTTGAGGGTTACATACCAGCTCTTAATTTGGGGGCGGGTAAATAGCGATGCCACTACGCCGATGGCAAGTGTTATGGCTAAGCTGATAACAAAAGGTATGGGCTGAAATTTGGTGGTTTTCGGGGTGGTCATGATTGTTGATACAACAATGGCTGTTGCAAAAAGTTCAGGGTTGATGAGGGATGCTTGCTATGACAATTTATTTTTCTTGTCATCCTGAGCGATAGCGAAGGATCTGTTAGCCACAATGCAATAACCGCTATGCAAATTCGCGATTAGATGCTTCGTGCCTCAGCATGACAAGATGTTTTTAGCCGCCTCAATTATCACGCTTCAGCAACTCCCTTAACGCATCATTAGCTATCCATTTAGCGGCTTTACTATCCTGCTGCAAAATGCGATGGGCGGTTGCGATGGCTTCGGCTCTTAAAAAGGCGTTGCGTTTGCCTATTTGGCGCAAGGCCCAGTTAACGGCTTTTTTTACAAAGTTGCGCCCATCCCAGGCTTCGCGCTCCATGATGGGGAAGAATTGCATTAACTCTTCATTAGTCGCTTTTTTATGGTGGATGGCATATTCTGCCATCAGCACAAAGCCTGTGCGTTTTACGTATTCTTCTTCTCGGGCGCTAAATTCAAAAGCCTTGGCCACGGCAAAGGGAGTACGGTCGAAAAGGTTGCCGCAAACTTGGTCGCACAGGTCCCATGAATAGAATTGTGCTGTCCACTCGTCAATTTGTTGTGCGGTAACTTGTGCCGGGTCATCCACCATAGATGCCATAATGCGTGCCTCGTGTATACCGGTGGCCCAAAGCTGCAACGCCAATTGGTGGTTCTTTTTATAAGCTTTGGCAATTTTGCGCACCTCGGGTATTCTTACGCCAAGGGCATATTGGTCATCGATACCAAAGCGCTGCATGCCTGCCAGGTACTTAGCGTTAGCGCGCGCCTTTAGTAGGTTGATGATGTGCTGTACTTCATCCATGCTTAGTCGGCAACGCTTTTCTTTTCGAGGGTTTTGTGGATAGCGTTTACCTGTACCAGCGCGGCGCTGCAATAAAAAGGATGGAGTTCCATCACCAAGGTTCCGGCTTTAATAGCAGGGTCGGTAGCGGTGAGTTTCTGTGCTTCTTCAACGCTTTCTACCGCAAATATGAAAATGCCACGTATGGGCTGCTCGTCCATAAATGGACCGGCTACTACCAGCTTACCCTCGTCGGCCAGTTTCATAATATTGCGCAGGTGTGCCATTTGCAATTCTTGGCGTTGCTTGGCGTCGGTAATTTTGGTAGGCCCTTCTTTCAGGAAAGCCATTACATATTTCTTCATACCATACTCGTCGGCGCCAACTTTTTGGGCAAGGGCAGCATCGTAAGCCGGTTTATTTTGAGCAAAGCAAGCCATGCCAATGAGTAGCAGGGGTAGGAGGAGTATTCTTTTCATAATAATGGGGTTTAAGGAAATGTTGTATAAAGATAGCGATGTTAATTTTTACCGCAAAGGGCGCAAAGTTTTCGCAAAGAGGCGCAAAGCCTGGTTTGTGGCCGTTTTAATTATGCAAAGTTGTGGTATTAATAGATATCGGGATGTTCGCCTACATCAGTTATATAAAAAGAGCGCGAAATAAAAACTTCGCGCTCTTTGCGTTTTTTCTTTGCGCACTTTGCGGTTAAATTGTCTCTGATGAGTCGTTTAGAAATGTTTGGACTCAGATCTAACTACAAATTCCCCCTCAATTCCTGTTCCCGCTCTATCGCTTCGAATAGCGCCTTAAAATTCCCCGCACCGAATGATTTGGCGCCCTTGCGCTGGATGATCTCGAAGAACAGGGTGGGGCGGTCCTCCACCGGTTTGGTGAATATTTGCAGCAGGTAGCCTTCGTCGTCGCGGTCTACCAATATACCGAGCTTTTTCAGGGGCTCAAGGTCTTCGTCTATGTGGCCAACGCGGGCGGTGAGGTCGTCGTAATAAGTGGTGGGTACTGTTAAAAACTCTACGCCACGGCTTTGCAGGTCGCTTACGGTTTTTACGATATCATGTGTGGCCAGGGCCATGTGCTGCACGCCTTCGCCCTCGTAAAACTCCAGGTACTCTTCTATCTGGCTTTTCTTTTTACCCTCGGCAGGCTCGTTTATCGGGAACTTTACGTAGCCATTCCCGTTGCTCATTACCTTGCTCATCAGGGCCGAGTATTCGGTAGATATCATCTTATCATCGAACGTTAAGATGTTGCGGAAACCCATAATGTCTTCATAAAAATTCACCCAATGGTTCATTTTATGCCACCCTACGTTGCCCACGCAATGGTCTACATATAGCAATCCGGTTTCGGTAGGCTGATAATGGGTTTGCATACTTTGATAACCGGGCAGAAACGCACCGTGGTAGTTTTTGCGCTCTATAAAAAGGTGCGCGGTTTCGCCATAGAGCTTTATACCGCTGGTGCGCACTTCGCCGTGTTCGTCGGTAATTACCTGTGGCTGCTGGTATGGTTCCGCACCGCGGGCAACGGTTTGCTCAAAGGCATCAAAAGCATCATCCACCCATAGGGCTAGCACCTTTACGCCGTCGCCGTGTTTTTTAATGTGATCGGCAATGGGATGGTCTGAGTGTAGTGGCGTAGTGAGCACCAATCGTATTTTGCCCTGCTGCAATACATACGAGGCGCGGTCGCGCACGCCCGTTTCGGGGCCGGCGTAGGCCAGGTCCTGGAAACCAAAGGCGGTTTTATAATAATGTGCCGCCTGCTTGGCGTTGCCCACATAAAATTCAACATAATCGGTGCCGTTCAAAGGCAGGAAATCTGTTGCGGTTGTTTTTTTATCTAATGTTAGTGTGCTCATGGTTTAATTTGTGAATGAGTGATTTAGCGAATGAGGGAGTGAAAAGTTTTGCCTTTTTACTTTTGCCTTTTTACTTATACCACCCAACTCTTGTAATAATTTTCGTCTTCTATTTTTAGGGCATCTTCCGTTAGCATCAGCGGGCGGAAGGGGTCTATCATTACGGCCAGTTCGTCGGTAAATTCTTTCCCTATCGATTTTTCTACCGAGCCTGGTGCCGGGCCGTGCGGTATGCCGCCCGGGTGCAGGGTTATTTGCCCCTTTACTACGCTTTTGCGGCTCATAAAGTCGCCATCTACATAGTACAACACCTCGTCGCTGTCTACATTGCTATGGTTGTAGGGCGCAGGGATAGCAAGCGGATGGTAATCGAACTTGCGGGGCACGAACGAGCAGATAACAAAGTTGTTCCCCTCGAAGGTTTGGTGCACCGGTGGAGGTTGGTGTACGCGACCGGTTATTGGTTCAAAATCGTGTATCGAGAAAGCCCATGGGTAATGGTAGCCGTCCCAACCCACAAAATCGAATGGGTGAGTGCCGTAGATGTATGGGTAAATAAGGCCCTGCTTTTTAATAAGTATCTTAAAATCGCCTTTCTCGTCAAACGTTTGCAGGTTGGCCGGTTTGCGTATATCGCGCTCGCAATAGGGCGAATGTTCCATCAATTGACCGTATTGGTTACGATAGCGTTTGGGCGTGCGTATGGGGCTGAAGCTTTCTACAATAAACAAGCGATTGTCGGGTGTATCGAACTCCATTTGATAGATTGTACCGCGCGGTATTACCAAATAATCGCCATAGGCAAACTTCAATTGACCGAAGCCTGTTTTAAGCGTACCGCTACCTTCGTGAATGAAGACCACCTCGTCGGCCTGGCTGTTTTTGTAGAAGTAGTCCGTCATGCTTTGGCGCGGAGCAGCCAGGGATATATGCAGGTCGGCATTTACCAGTACGGGTTTACGGCTTTGCAGGTAATCATCTGCCGGGGCAATGTTAAAGCCAATGAGGCTGGTATGCTTCAAGTGTTTTTCGCGCGCTATTTTGGGCTCAACCGAATAGGGTTCGCCCAGCGCCTTCACAATAGTAGGCGGGTAAGCATGGTACACCAGCGAATACAGGCTGGAGAAACCCTCGGTAGATACCAGCTCTTCGGCATATAAACTGCCATCGGGCTTACGGAATTGGGTATGCCGCTTATGCGGGATATCCCCCAAAGTATGGTAAACAGGCATGGTAAATTGGTTTGTTTAGAAACGTTTGAGAAGTTGGAAAGGTTTGTGGGGGAGTTGGAAAGGTTGAGAGAAGTTAAAAAAGGTTAGAAACGTTTATAAAAGTTAACCACTACAGGTTCACTTTTATAACAATTTCAACTTCTAAAACTTTTCCAACTAAAATCTAATACTGCGCAAAAACGGCAGTAGCCAGCACTGCATCCCTGAAGGACGAGGCATTGCTCATGGAGGTGAGGCCCAGCGAGAAATAAAATTCTTTTCGGATGCTCATATTGGTGATGTAAAGGTAGGCGGCGGGAATTTAAGATGCAAATTTTATTTGGTGAGTGGTTGATTTAGAGAGTGGTGAGTGGTTCCAAAATGGATTCGCCGTCGTAGGCATCACAGGTGGTAAATCAAACCACTCTCCACGCAACCACTTACTTAATCAACCAAAATAACTATGTTTGGCTTATCCATCTATAAAAACCAACATGATCCGGAAAGAAGCCGTAATTATTGGAGTTGTTGCCTGCGTTATTTTAACTTACCTGTTTACCAGCGATAAAACCGCCACCGAAGGCTATATGGGTGTAGGTTTGCCCTGGAATTTTTACCGCTATACAAGTGGCCGATCCGGCTATGTTAACCATAGCCAGACCGGTTTTAACATGAGTAATTTTATATTAGACCTTACCGCGCTTGCCGCTTTGATATACGGCATCCATGTTTTTTTGGAGCGCAATGTGAAGAAGAAAACCCGATCAGAAAAGCCAACATATTTACCATGAGCCGGAAAAAAACAACCTTGCTTGGGCTACTGGTTTGGGTAGTTATAACTTTCATCTTCTCGGAGTTCCACTCTGCTTCCGACGGAACAGACCACATTGGTTTCCCGTTTTACTTTTACAGCTATTTTTCTGGAAAATCAGACGATCCATTAGCGTACGGTATCAAAATTGATTTCATTAAATTATTTGCCGATTTGCTTATTGCCGCCGCATTCATAATTGTGTTCAATATGCTTTCTCAAAAAGTATCTAAACCATATAAAACCAATCCTGACTTATGAAATTAGTATCCTACAAAACCGAAGACCGCGAGCACCTGGGCGTTTACATTAAAGGGCATATATACAACCTCAATAGTTGCGATAAACTTATTCCCGATAGTATGAACGAGTTTTTATGGGGAGGCCCAGAACTGATGGAGCATGCCCTTAGGGTTAACGAAGATCTGTTAAGCGGTAAGTTAACGGGTAAGGAAGAATTGTTTTACGAGTTGATAGCGCCCGTACCCCACCCCAGCAGTTGCCGCGACGGTTACGCCTTCCGCCAGCATGTGGCTGCCGCCCGCCGAAATCGCAAGGTAGATATGATACCCGAGTTTGATCAATACCCCATATTTTATTTCACCAACCACAATGCCATACAAGGCCCCGGCGAGATAGAGTGCATGCCCGACCATTTCGAAAAACTCGATTTTGAATTAGAAGTAGCGGTAGTGCTCAACAAAATAGGCCGCAACATAAAAGCGGAGGATGCTGATAGTTATATAGCCGGATACATGATCATGAACGACATGAGCGCCCGCACCCTGCAAATGGAAGAAATGCTGCTCAACCTTGGCCCGGCGAAAGGGAAAGATTTTTCTACTGTAATTGGCCCATGGCTGGTTACGCCCGACGAACTGGAACCATACAAAGTAGAAGCCAAACCCGGCCACACCGGTAATACCTATAATCTGCAAATGAAGTGCGCTGTAAATGGTATTGAAGTGAGCAGCGGCAACATGGCCGATATGGACTGGACCTTTGCCGAGATTATTGAGCGCTGCGCCTACGGATGCGATGTACTCCCCGGCGATGTAATAGGCTCGGGCACGGTAGGCACCGGCTGCTTTTTGGAACTAAACGGTACGGGTTTATTGAATGACGCCAACTACCAACCCCAATGGCTGCAGCCAAACGATTTGGTGGAAATGGAAATTACCGGTTTGGGCGTTTTGGGGAATATTATTAAAAAGAGTGAGATTGAGTTTTCAATACTTAAATTGAAGAAATAGCCACTTGCCTAACCACCATGTCGTTGCGAGGCTCACGCGGGGGGCTTGTGTGGAAAGGCGAGCCGTGGCAATCTCATTGGACATTCAGTCAGGCCGGGTTGCCGTGCGTGCGGTAATGCTTAGCTACGAGATTGCCACGTCGCCCCGGCGCTCAAACCCTCACCGCTCCTCGCAAAGACATAGTTTATTAAATAGCTATATGAAGACCTTAAATACTGCTGACCTTACTCCCCTCCAACTGCAAAACTACCTGCATTATGCCATAGCGCCGAGGCCAATATGTTTGGCATCTACGGTGGATGCAGAGGGGAACGTCAACTTAAGCCCTTTCAGTTTTTTTAACATGATGAGTACTAACCCGCCTGTTTGCGTGTTTTCGCCGGCGCGTAGGGTGAGGGATAATACCACTAAACATACATTGGAGAATATATTGGAGGTGCCCGAGTGCGTGATCAATATTGTTAATTACGATATGGTGCAGCAGGTATCGCTCTCCAGTGTGGAGTATGCTGCCGGGGTAAACGAATTCATGAAATCGGGGCTAACCGAGGTGCCATCCGAATTGGTTAAACCGCCCTGTGTGGCTGAATCGCCGGTGCAATTTGAGTGCTTAGTAACTAATGTAATAAGCCTTGGCGATGGCCCCGGCGCGGGTAATTTGGTGGTTGCCGAAATTAAACTGATACACATTAAGGATGATCTGCTTGATGCCGACGGCAAAATAAACCAGCACAAAATGGATCTGGTGGCCCGCCTCGGTGGCGATTGGTATTGCCACGTTACGGCCGATAACCTTTTCCAGGTGGCTAAGCCTGTACGCACCATGGGTATTGGGGTAGATAGTATTCCGGCTACCATCCGTAATTCCACCGTGCTTACGGGTAATAACCTTGGTCAATTGGGTAATGTAGAATCTCTGCCTACCGATGAAGAAATAGATGCCTACGCTCAACGCGACGAGATAAAAGAACTATTTGATGCTACCATCGGCGACAGCCAAACCCGTGACCTGCAGCTGCACCTGCATGCCAGGCAATTACTTGATAAAGGCTTGGTAATGGAGGCCTGGATGGTGTTGCTGATGTAAAAGTAACTCTGTTCACTACTCTAATCTACACTGGTCGAAGTTTCCAACTTCGACCTAAAATACCTGAAGCTTTCAGCTTCAGAATAGCACTTAACTTGATGCTGTTGACAGGAACTTGCGCCGCGTTTCGCAAGCAGGATGCTTGCTATATTTTAGGTCGAAGTTGAAAACTTCGACCAGTAACGGGGAATTGCACGGGGAGACGCGAGGTATCGCGTCTCTACAATTTAAAAAACGTACCTCTTCCTCACCACCTTAGCCGCAGCCGGTACATGCTTCTTCTCAAAAAGATCATATCCCGGTTTCATTGTCTTCCAAAAGGGGAGGGCAGTGGAGGTAGCAAAGGCCTGCATGTGTGCATTATCCATCCGGAAAGGGAAAATATCCAGGCTCACCTTATCCTGCCCGGCTTGCAGGGCTTTGTAAACCAATGTGTAAATTTCTTCGATCCGTGCATCCGTCATGGCGTAGCAACCTATCGAAGCGCAATGCCCGTGTATCATAATGGCATCGCCGGTGTAGCCGTTTTGCTGCTCCAGTTGGTTGGGGTAGCCAATGTTTATGGCCAGGTGGTAATTACTTACAGGGTTTAGCTGTTTGGGGCCAATAGTGTAAAAGCCCTCGGGGCTTTTGCCGTCGCCGCGTTTAGTTTTGGTGCCCAGGCCTCCAGAGTAAAAACAAATATCGTATCGTTTAAACAGGGCATAAGTGCTTCCTTTCTTCGCCCATACCTCAAACTCATTGCTTTGTTTAAATATGCGCAGATAAATACGGTAATTGCTGTTAAAACCCGCTTCGGCCAATTCGGTTTGGAGTTTTGGCCAAACGGTGTTGCGCACATCGCTGGCGCGTTTGCTATCGGGCAGGTCGGCAGGTTTATTTAGCGTAAAAAGCGAAAGGAAGAGGACGAAAAATAACTTAGGCATATTGTTATAACTGATAGCCAAACATACCTAAGAGTTTAGTTTTATCAAAGAAAAAACAGAATAATATTCTTTAGATTTTTAAATAATAAACTTTTATTCTTAATTGTTAATTTAAACAGATTTTTATTTCAATTTACTTTCAGCGGGTCTTCTAATTTCTCGCAACGATAAGTATCCCTAATAAAGAAAATACCATCAAAAACCTTATTCCACAATCCGGTAGTGGTGTAGTGGCCCAGGGCTGCTGTTGGGAACTTTTCGTCGGCAGTAGGGAACTGCTTATTGAAGTTGTTAAAGTCGGTAAACGCGAACTTATAGCCTTTAGCATTTAGCCAGGCCTCTAAGCTGTTTTTGTTGCGGGTAGATACCTTATACCCTTTACTATAGATACGGCCGCCGGTGCCCTCGTAGCTGGCAAAGCCAAGGTTGTACACTTCACCGGGAGCATTCAATGTCTCTGCCAAAAAAGCTCCCATGGTTTTTTTATCACGGTATATTGATGCATCCACATTTTCTAACGATCGTGCTATATGGTAGCTGGCCGCCCACACTATAATTTTCTCGCCTTTAAATTTATGCTCTATCAGCCATTTTAAATTAATAGCCATTTGCGCATCCCTTCCCGCAAGGTCGGGCTTGCCCGTTTCCATTTCAAACTTTATGCCCTTAGCCTGCTGTATCAGGTTATCTATTACCAGCAGCCAAACATTCTGCCCATCTAACTTTGCCTCAAGTTGCGCCCTTATAGATCTTAAGGCTTCGAGGCACTCATTTACCCTGCCGATAGTTGCAGGTTTTTTAAAACCCCAACGTTTTGAAGAATCTATCAGTGGCAATATACCATCAACATAATTGGGTTGTTTGGTTATAGGCAGATCATTTGCCCTCAACAAACTATCTAAATTTTTATTGAGGTTTCGAATAGGGTGACCGAGGTATTGCTGGCTATCGAATCCCGATATCAGTAGTGGGGTTGGTGTTTGATAAGTGCCGGGAATGTATTTGTAAAAAAGCGTTTCGCAGGTGTTGCAAAGCGTCCAGATGGGGAATATGTTTTGCAGCAGGTATTTGCTTATTGCAGGCTTATTTTTATCCAGTTTATCCCATCCTTCATTCAAACCATAAAAGTCGGCCTCGAATGCAAGTACGTTGAAACCTTTCTTTTCGTGCAGGTATTTTATCAATCTTGTTTTTGCCAGGAAAGTGGGGGCATCGCCGTGGTCCTGCTCGCCCAGCATTACTACCCTTTTATTGCCTATAGCATTGCCAATAACCTCCAGATCGGAGTAGTTTACAGAATCAGGCTCAATGGTTGCTATGGTTTTTGTCGCGGTATCTACGTAGCTGCGGATAAGCTTTTGGGCGCGCACCGGCATTGCGAACAGCAGCACTGCACAAAACATCACCATAAGCTTTAACTTATGCAGCCGGTATAGCATAGGTAACAATCTAAGCTGAGTTTTTATATTCCCAACACCTGCTTCAACTTCACGTACCCGGTTTTGCTAACCGGTATTTTGGCGCCCGATTTCAGAATAGCCAAATGGCTGTCTTTCTCGTAAGGGTCCAAGCGCGTTATTTGTTGTATGGCGATGATGTAGGAGCGGTGTACGCGAACGAAATGCCGCGGGTCGAGGGTCTTCTCGAAGAAGGCCATTGTTTTGTTTTTCAGGAAGGCGCCCTCGGCGGTTATTACACTTACATAATCGTCGTCGGCCTGCAGGTATTCTACATCCTGTACCGATATAATCTTCACCTTAGTGCCGGTCTTCACCACAATACGCTCGTTTTGCGCAGGCGACTGGGCGGCTTCTTCCAACAGATTTTCGGTAGCTTTTGCCGTAGCAGCCGGCGTTGCCGTGGCGGTGTGCTGCAAGTATTTTTCTATGGCTTTGCTAAAGCGTTCTTTACTGAAGGGTTTTAGCAGGTAATCAACCGCATGCGCTTCGAAGGCTTTTATAGCATATTCGTCAAAGGCGGTGGCAAATATTACAGCAGGCGGCGTTTCTACCAGCTCCAGCATCTCGAAGCCGTTTATTTTAGGCATTTGTACATCCAGAAATATCAGGTCGGGCTGGTGTTGCTGTATGGCCTTTAAGCCTTCAAAACCATCGCCGCATTCCTGCAATACCTGTATTTGGGGGTAAGCCATCAGGTATTCCAGTACAACCATGCGTGCCAGGGGCTCGTCGTCAATAATTAAAACGCGTGTCATAACTGCGGTATTTTTATAATGGTTGTAAATATATTATCATTTGCGTGGGTTTCCATGAGGTCGTTGCGGGCAAATATCAAATAGAGGCGGCGTTGTACCCCGCTGAGGCCGAAACCGGTACCCTTACGCGGGCGCGATGTTTGCGAATCGTAGGGGTTTTGTATGGTCATGATGAGGTAGTTATCCTCCAGTTCGCCACTAATGCTAATAGTTACTTCACCCGTAGTATCATAAAGGCCAAATTTTATGGCATTTTCTACCAATGGCTGCAACAGTAGCGATGGTATCAGCGCTTTTCCGCATTTATCGTGGCAGCTTATTTCGGTTTGCAGGCGGTGCCCAAAGCGTACTTTCTCTATTTCGAGGTAAAGGTTCAGGTGCGCAAGCTCATCACTCAACGGCACCAGCAGTTGGTCGTCTTTTTTCAGGGTGCCACGCAAAAAGTCGGATAATTGATGCACCATTTTGCGCGCTTCTTCGGGCCTGAAGCCGATAAGTGCATTGATGGAATTGAGGCTATTGAACAAAAAGTGCGGCTGCAATTGCTGGCGCAGGTTATAAAGTTCGGCATCGCGGGCCAGTTTCTCGGCCTCGGTTTTGCGTTGCTCGGTTTTCTTATGGTCAAGCTGGGAGTAGAATAGGGCGCTGATCATGGCCATCCAGCCTATGGCCAAAAAATCAGTAAACATACGGATAATGAACGATTGCTTCAGGAAGTTATCATAAACCACACCAAACCCAAAGAAGGGCAATAGGTAGCGGCTGGAGGCAGCACAACCGGCGGCCAGGGCACCGCACCAAACCAGCAAGTAAACATAGCTGCCACGCTCGGGCTGGTAGTAGCGCAGGTTATTATTAATAAGCCAACAGGCCAGCGATAGCAGCAGCGTGCTCACTACGGCATCGGCCAAAGCCACCATCCATAAAAAGCCAAAACTATGCAGCAGGTAAGCTTGCAATGCGGCCCATACCACACCACATATAGCAAAGCCGCCGAATAGTTTTTTTCCTGATAATTGTTCTGATGCCAAAACGCTTGGTTTATTTTATTTAGAGTAACGTGCTTTTCTTTTTTCCCTCTTGAGAGGGGGCGCGTTGGGCGAGTGTAATGGGAGGGGTGTGTTGGCAACGCGCGGGATAACACACCCCTAACCCCTCTCAAGAGGGGAACTTTTACTTAGTTCTTCACCCCAAGTAATGCCGATTTATGGTGCGCCCAGGCAATGTACAGGTCAGGATCCGGCGCTTCGTGTATGTTGTAGTAGAGCTCAGTGCCGTCGGCAAGGCCGCTGATGGGGTTTAGTTCGGCCACATCAATAAACTGCCATTTAACGGTTTGCTTTTGCACATTCATAAAGCTGTCCTGGTTGGCATGGCCAATAAGGCTCGCCTTTTCAAATGCCTGTATCTCGCTGTCGGCATTTATCAGCCTCAGTTGCTCGTCGAACTGGGCGTTATGGTCGCCGTTGCCGCTTATCACCCTGAAAACTAATTTTGCTACGTACCAATTCATTACTGTTAGGTTTTATATTAACTGATATGAGGTTTGCTGTTCCTGATTAATAGCTGCGTATTTCCAACCCGGCGAATAACGATACGCCTTTAATGATCAATACTTTGTCGCTTTTAGCAGTTTGTATGCTTTTCATGCGTTTATCGTCGGTTCCTGCAAAGATGGCTGTCATATCTACAATCACCTGCCAGTTGGACGGAACGATAATTTTTGTGCCGCCGAATACCTGTGTTACATCTATGATGGCCCGTTGGTTAATATCGGCATGGGTAAAATCAAGCTCGGTGCCGCCGAAGATGTTGGTGATATCGCCACCGCGGAAGTTTTTAGAGAAAATACTCTTGTTTACTCCGCCGAAGATGGCAGTAGCGTCGATAATATCATCGTGCGATAGTGGCGGTGTTGTGCCGGTAGTGTTGCTATCAGTTGGGGGTACACCGGCTGATGGGTTATAAGCTGCATCACCAAAATCTGCCAAGGGTTTTTCTGCACTGTAGGCACCTGCCTGGTATTTTTTGTCCCAAAAATCGGGTTCGCCAAATTGTTCGGTAGTTTTCTTTTTGCGCATGATTATCCAGAAGCCGAGAGCAATCAAGGCAATTGGCCAAACAAAACCGTCGGCATCGTTAATATTCTCGGTGATAAGAAATATTGCACCAAGGCCGGTTAATATAACCCAGTTTGATTTTTGAAAATTGCTTTTAGAGCCCATCCATAAACCGCCGCAAACCAGCCATAATGGCCACAGGTCTACGCGATCAGGTAAAAAAAGGACGCCTAATTGCTTCAGCAGAAAAAAGCCGCCTATAACGAGCAGAATTGCCCCAGCCATGGCTTTGCCATCGGCTTTTTTAGGTTTTGGATCTATGTTGGTGTTCATGATGTGTAAATATTAATGTTATCCAAAACTAAACTAACAATTGAGATATGCAAACCCCTAATTGGCGATGTAAGTATAGATGTCGGTAAGTGAGGATAAATTGTCGGTGAAAAAGTTTGCTTCTGATACTTTGTAAAAGTATATCTTTAAAAACCTAAATAATTACAATGGATAAGGAATACACATTATCGAAGTGGTGGAAGTTTTTTTATGGGCTGTTTTCTTTAGCCTTAATTGGATTCGGGATCTTTTTGTTAATTAAAATTGGAAGTAATGGCAATCTCGCCGGCGGCATCGTATCGGGATGCGTGCTTATTACTGTAGGTACTACAATTGGCCTCTACGTTATTAAAAGGAAAGTTGTTATGTCAACAAACGCCATATCCGTAAGCGGTATTTTGGGCACAAGGGAGTTTTTTAACAGCGATGTAAAAGGCTTCAGGGTAGAGGAGAAAGCGATCTTAATTTACGCGGTAGAGTCGGATACGCGCAGGATAATGATAAACGATTATGACGCCATTGGTAACAGCCGGGAGATGATAGGTGAGCTTGAAGCGAGGTATCCTGATCTGAACGCTATAGAGTACCAGGCCAGCCTGACAGATATTTTGCAAAGCGATGAGTTTGGCATTTCGGAAGATGAACGGAGGGACAGTTTAAGTTCTGCCGGGCGCTTAGCAAGGTTTTATAACATCTTTGGGCTTATAGTACTTATCGGCTCCGTCTTTTTTATTGAAGCCGTAATATTCAGCGATCTGTACTCGGTAATGATCATAATTTATCCTTTAGTGGGAATAGTGCTTATGGTGGCCAAAAAAGGGCTAATTAAATTTGCGACGAAGAGAACCAGCCCTATTTATAGTTTGTATTATTCTATGTTCATTTCTTGTATTTTTTTGGTGGTAAAACCCCTGATCAAATATAACCTCATAGATCTTAACACCGTTTGGGTGCCGATGGGTATCATTGCCGGACTGTTTTTTGGAGCATTGTATTGGAAAGGGAAAGCCGATGCTGCAAACGCAATGAAGGGGCAGGTAATAATGATGGTTTTTGTGGCCTTAGTTTTTGGAGTTGGGTTTACAACAACCATAAACTGTATGTTTGATACAGCCAAGCCACAAACCTTTACCGCCAGGATAGATGATGTATATATAACAAGAGGGAAAAGGACAATATATCATGTAACCTTAGGTCCATGGGGATTGGTGCACGAATCCAAATCGATCCAAGTTCCCGAAAATGTATTTTACCGGATGACGGTGGGCAATAATGCGGAGATAGAACTAAGGCAGGGCTTGTTAGGCATGCCTTGGTACCAGCTCAAAAATTGATATTACACCGCCGGCTCCTGTTGGCTTAAGCAATGAAAACTGCCCAATCCCCATATGATATCTGTTGAATCTATACCTACTACTTTCCTGTCGGGGAAGCAGGTTTGAATAATATCCAGTGCTTTATCATCGTGCTTGCTGCGGTAGGTTGGTACCACAACTGCCGAGTTGCCAATGTAAAAGTTTGCGTAGGAGGCGGGCAGGCGCTGGTCGTCGTAAATCACCGCATCGGGCATGGGCAGCTCCACAATGTTTAGCTGTTTGCCGTTGAGCAGGCGCAGGGTTTTCAGCGTTTGCAAGTTTTCCTGCAGTATGTGGTAATTCTCGTCGTTCTTGTTCTCTTCTACCACGGTAACCACGGTGTCGGTGTTCACAAAGCGGGTGATATCGTCAATATGGCCATCTGTATCGTCGCCAATGATGCCATCGCCCAGCCACAGTATTTGTTCCACGCCGTAATACTTTTGCAGGTAGCCTTCTATCTCGCCCTGGTTAAGGTGCGGGTTACGGTTTTCATTGAGCAAACAAGCAGTGGTGGTAAGCAACGTACCCGCGCCGTTAAAATCAACCGAGCCGCCTTCCATTACAATACCCGGGTGGTACACCGGCAGGTTAAAATGGTTGGCAATTTTGGTTGGGATAACATCGTCCAGATCGAAAGGCGGGTATTTGCCACCCCAGGCGTTGTAGCCCCAGTCAACAATGGCTTTCTCTTTGGTTTCGTAATTCACTAAAAAGGCAGGCCCGTGGTCGCGGCACCAGGCATCGTTGGTGGCGAAGTGGAAGAACTCTACTTTGTTCAAGTCAACTCCTGCTAATTGCAGTTGCTGTTTAGCGAACCATTCCATCGCCGCATCGGCCACGTTGATACGTACCAACTGCCCCTCGGTTACCACTTTTATAAACTCGCAGTATTTGGGGTAGATCAGGTCGATTTTACCCGGCCACGAAGCCTCCTTGTGTGGCCAGCTAAGCCACATAGCGGTTTGCGGTGCCCATTCGGCGGGAAAGTGAAGCTTGGAGTTCGAAAGTCCGGAAGTCGGCAAGTCCGAAAGACGAATATTGTTTTTAGCCATTGATTTAATGGTATTTATTTTAATGAATTGCGAAGTCCGTTAAGCATTGCCAATATCTCCTCGCATTGTTGATAGAGTTTGGTAAAGTCATCGTCGGATATCAAATGACGCCTTTTCGCAAGATATAAGCATCCAACTACTTCAATGTCCGACCTTAGAGCATAGCCTAAGAATTTATTAAACTCAGGGTTTGATTGTCCGGTAGAGCCTTCAGCGATATTTAATGATACCGAATCAGCAGCTCTTTTAATCTGAGACGTTAGTACGAATAGTTCATCCTTTGGGAAAGTCTTAACCAGCTCGCTCACATCTGCAGATAGGTCTACAGCTTTTTGCCAAACGATTAACTTTTCAAACTTGAAACTCATAGAGCTATTTTTCCCTTTCGGACTTACGGTCTTTCCGACTTTCGGACTTCTTTAATTAGTCTCCGTCTATTAAACGTTTCGTGATCGGCTGATATGAATCAATCCTTCTGTCGCGAAGGAACGGCCAATGGCTGCGGTAGTAGTCAGATTCATTCAAATCCAGTTCCATTACTACTATCTCTTCCTGGTCAGGCGTAGTTTGGTGCATAATAGCGCCGAACGGGTTGGCAAAGAACGATCCGCCCCAGAATTTTACGCCGGCCTCTTCGCCTACGCGGTTCACGCTTACTACGTAAACACCGTTAGCTACAGCATGCGAACGCTGGATGGTTTGCCATGCGTTGTATTGCTCTACGTTGGTAGCTTCGTCTTGCGTGGTAGCCCAGCCTATAGCGGTTGGGTAGAATAATATTTCGGCACCCATTAGTGCGGTAATACGGGCAGCCTCTGGATACCATTGGTCCCAGCAAATCAGCACACCAATGGTGGCAAATTTGGTTTTGAAAACTTTGTAACCCAAATCGCCGGGGGTGAAGTAAAATTTCTCGTAAAAGCCGGGGTCATCCGGGATGTGCATTTTGCGGTATTTGCCCAGGTACTGGCCATCGGCATCTAAAACCGCGGTTGTGTTGTGGTAAACGCCCTGTGCACGTTTCTCAAACAGCGAGGCAATAATAACCACACCAAGCTCGCCCGCCACTGCCGATAAAGCATCAGTAGAGGGGCCGGGGATAGACTCCGCCAAAGCAAAATTGTCGTAATCCTCTACATCGCAAAAGTAAAGCGACGTAAAAAGCTCCTGCAGGCAAATGATCTGCGCACCTTTGGCAGCAGCCTCGCGTACTTTTACAATAGCCTTATCAAGGTTTTCCTGTTTGTTTTTGGTGCAGGTCATTTGCACTATACCAACTTGTACTTTTCCCATAGCGTTTATGAAATTTGCCGCAAAGGTACCGCTTTTATCTTTTATTTCACCGATTTAAGGAATGATTACACCGATTGCACCGAATGATTACATGGGGTTGATAATGAGCTAACAAAAGGATAATTGTTAAAATCTGTGAAATCAAATCTGCGAAATCGGTGTAATCCAAAAAAAACATAGCTTTGCATCCGAATGAAAGATTTGGCTGAAATTGAGGTAGAAGAAACGGAAATGGCTGTAAAGCCCAAAACCTGGAAAGATACCCTGTGGAGCGTTACCAAGGTGGTGCTTAAATTTGCGGTTACCAGCGTGCTGTTGTATTATGTATTTAGTAAGGTACCGCTGCAAAAAGTTAAACTAAGGCTGGTGAATGCCAATTACTGGTGGATGTTTGCTGCTTTGGTTTGTTACGCCGCCTCAATGGTGTTTTCGTCGTGGCGCTTGTCAAGTTATTTCAAATCCATCAAGCTTAATCTCGATCCGCGCTTCAACTTCCGTTTGTATTTGCTGGGGTTATTCTATAATTTCCTGCTTCCTGGCGGCATAGGGGGCGACGGATATAAAATATACCTCCTCAACAAAAACTATAAATTACCCGCCAAAAAAGTGTTCTGGGCTATCATGTTCGACAGGCTGAGCGGCTTGTGGGCAATTGGGCTGATAACCGTAGCGCTGATATTTTTGATACCACAGATAGATGTACACATAGGTATTCCGCTGTCGATATTTACAGTGGCTTCTATCATCTACTACGGCGTTGCTTATAAATTCTTCCGCGAGTATACCCACTATTTTTTTGAGGGGCACCTGAAAGCGCTTGGCGTGCAGTCCATGCAGGTTATTGCTATCATCTGCATTTTGATGGGGCAAGATTTTACAGGTAAGTACTCTCCATACCTGTTATCATTTTTGGTATCGGCACTGGCCACTATCATCCCTATCAGCGTTGGTGGTGCCGGTATTCGCGAAACCGTTTTTCAACAGCTGAGCCGTGTTTTCCCGATGGATATGGACCTGGCGGTTTTCCTGCCCATATCGTTCTATCTTATTTCGGTTATTGTGGCTTTGTCGGGTATTTACTACCTCATCCGCCCAAGCCGGTTAGAGGAAGGATTGCCTAAACACGATATTACGGTGGAGGAAGAGGCGGGCAAATAGGAATTGCCAAATCGCGCCGCTAATTTTATTCACCCCCGGTGTTTCCCGTAAGCTTACGGGACTGCCCGACCCTCTCTTCGCTACGCGGAAAGAGGGTGAGCTCCATTTTTTTACACTCTTTACGAAGTAGAGAGGGTGGCCCAGCGATAGCGTCGGCCGGGTGAGTCGACTCGCCGGGAAGGGCAAATAAGCCATCTGTTCGGAATAAAATTCGGTAGCCTACGCTTCAAAAAATAATAATATTCCGAAACCAAAAACTCTCAAATCATAATCGGTTATTTGCTGTTTCTGTACCAATAAGAAACCAAAAAACTCATTTTAATGAGCCGATCTGCCGATTTTAACAACCCGCAGGTAGCTGCGCTGCCTGCCCATTTAAAGCAATTTATTGTTCCGCAGCACTACGAGCATTACACGCCTGTAGACCATGCCGTGTGGCGTTACGTAATGCGCCAAAATTATAGTTATTTAAAGGATGTAGCTTACTATCCGTACATCCCCGGCCTGCAAAAAGCGGGTTTAACGATAGAGAAAATACCCGACCTGCAGGAAATGAACGACGCTTTGGCCAAAATTGGCTGGGGTGCGGTCACTGTTGATGGTTTTATACCGCCCGCTGCCTTTATGGAGTACCAGGCCTACCGGGTACTGGTAATTGCTGCGGATATACGCCAACTGAAACACATCGAGTACACGCCTGCGCCTGATATTATTCATGAATCGGCCGGGCATGCGCCCATTATTGCCGACAAAGATTACCATCAGTACCTCAGTTATTTTGGCTCGATAGGGGCGAAGGCGATGTTCAGCGCGCAGGATTTTGAACTGTACGAGGCTATACGGGCGCTATCTATCCTGAAAGAAATGCCCGATGCCGACGAAGCAGAAATAAAACAAGCGGAAGAATCGGTTGCTCATAGGCAGGAAAACATGGGCGAGCCCTCAGAAATGGCCCTGCTGAGCCGCCTGCATTGGTGGACGGTGGAATACGGGCTGATAGGAACGCTTAGCGAACCGAAGATATATGGTGCGGGTTTGCTATCTTCCATTGGCGAGAGTGCCAGTTGTATGATGGATGAGGTGAAGAAATTACCTTATACCATTGATGCCGTTAACTATACTTACGATATTACCAAAACCCAACCGCAGCTTTTTGTAACACCGACTTTCCAAAACCTGATAGATGTGCTGGAGCAATTTGCCGATACCATGTCGTTCAGGCGGGGTGGGGCATATGGTCTGCAGAAGGCAGTCGATAGCAAAAATACCTGTACGGCAGTTTATAGCTCGGGTCTGCAGGTATCGGGTACGTTTACAGAGTTTAAAACCGATGCCCAGGGCGATGTGTCGTTCCTGAAAACCACAGGGCCAACCGCATTAGCCGTAGGCAACAAACAACTAAAAGGGCATGGCAAAGGTTACCATAAAGATGGCTTCAGCTCGCCGGTAGGCAGGCTGAAAGGGCAAGAAAAAGCTTTGGAAGGCCTAACCGCTACAGAGTTAAAAGCCGCCGGAATTGAAACGGGTAAAACTATTGAACTGGAATTTGAACATGGTATAAAAGTATCGGGTAAAATAAAAAGCATTCATATCGAAGCTGATAAAATTCAGATCATCACTTTCACTAACTGCACCGTGACGGACGCCGATGGCGGCTTGTTGTTCGACCCAAGCTGGGGTGTTTATGATATGGCTGTGGGCGAGAAGATAACCTCGGTATTTTGCGGCGCTGCCGATAAAGATGCTTTTTTAGAGGTAGCCTACAGGTCGGCCACGGCAACGCATCACCCCGAGTACGACGAAAGTACCCTGCAATTGCATAAACTTTACCAGCAAGTACGCAACCGTCGCCACCGCGGCGGCGACTTTGGCTATTTGGGTAACGTTTGGTACATGCTGCAAAAATTCCATCACGATGATTGGCTTTGCGCCCTCGAAATACTGGAACTGCTGGAGCACCATGATGCCGAGCCAAAACTTGCAGCAGAGATAAGGCAGTTCTTGGAAAACAAAGCCGCCACCGAGCCGGAATACAAAAAGCTGATAACCGATGGCTTGTATCTGATAGCACACCCGGTGGAAGAGAAATTGGTGGTTTAAGATAAATTTGTACCTTTAAACTATGACTGACGAAGAAACAAGTAGGCAGTTACGCCTTAAACGCCTCCAGAAATTTATAGAGGATAATCAGCATTTAAATCCGTTTGCTGAGATAGATGACTCTGTTGAGTGGCAGCGGGAAATAAGAAAAGAATGGGAAAGGGACTTCAGTAAGTTGGATCCCCCTATTGAACGTTAACCTATGAATATCATTATAACAGGCGCCAGCAGCGGCGTTGGTTTCGAAGCTGTATTAGAACTTATTTTATCGGGCAAGCATAAGGTGATGGCACTGGCGCGATCGCAAAGCAGATTGGAAAAATTGCTGGAGATAGCCAAAGGACTAAACCCCGATTGCGAGATATATGCCATCGCTTTCGACATTGTGCACGACGATTACGACGGGCTTCAGCAATTCATCGCATCCAACTTTGATAACCGGGTAGATGTGCTGGTAAACAATGCCGGCGTGCTCATCAACAAACCCTTCATTGAACTCTCAGAAACCGACTTTGTAGAAATGCTGCAAAGTAACTACATCGGCCATGTACGCATAATACAAGCCCTTCTTGGCTTTATGGTAGAAGGTTCACACATCGTCAACATAGGCAGCATGGGCGCCTTCCAGGGCAGTGCAAAATTCAACGGACTGGCAGCATACTCGGCAAGCAAGGCCGCGCTGCACACGCTTACAGAATGCCTGGCGCAGGAACTTGTTCCGCAGGGCATCAAGGTAAACTGCCTGGCTTTAGGCTCCGCACAAACCGAAATGCTGGAACAAGCCTTCCCCGGTTACGAATCGCCGGTAATGGCATTTGAAATGGGCAAATACATTGCCGATTTTGCTGTTACCGGGAGCCGGTTTTTTAACGGGAAAGTGTTGCCGGTGGCGGTGACAACGCCGTAATTTTGGCTTGTTGAGTTTGATCAGCATGCTTATTTAACGACAGAGTTCGCAGAGAGAAAAACACAGATGTACACAGAGCCTTGCATGTGGTAATGAGTTTGCATAATGGCTATTTGTTTTTCCCTATCGGATCTGTATCTGCGTGAGAAAAACTCTAATCAATTTGCAAAGCCTCTGCGAATCTCCGTGCAACCTCTGCGAACTCTGTGGTAAAATTGAAGACAAAGTTTTTTACGCCTTACTCCCCATCTTCACAAACTCATTCACCACTATCTCGGTCATATACCGTTTGTTGCCATCTTTGTCGTTATAGTTGCGGCTGGTTAGTTTACCTTCTATGGCTACGGCATCACCTTTTTTAAGGTAGCTTTCGGCAAGG
This sequence comes from Mucilaginibacter pedocola, assembly GCF_002013915.1. Taxonomy (GTDB): domain Bacteria; phylum Bacteroidota; class Bacteroidia; order Sphingobacteriales; family Sphingobacteriaceae; genus Mucilaginibacter; species Mucilaginibacter pedocola. The sequence goes on along the minus strand of NZ_MBTF01000009.1, from coordinate 4,808 downwards.
GTGGCTTGTGCGCCCCAGAAAACTATATTGTGCCATTGCGTATCGGTCACTTTTTCGCCTTTATCGTTTTTATAGCTATCGGTAGTGGCTATGGATATACGCGCCAGTTTGCGGTTGTTGTCGAAGGTTTTTACTTCGGGGTCCATACCTAAATTACCAATAAGCCTCACGCTGTTTTTTAATGCTGTCATCATCGTAAATTTTAAATTATGTTATCATTTTAATTGATAGTACAAAGGTGGGGTGGGGCGAGGGGCTTAGTCGTATAGTAAATACTTATAAGCGATTGTATCCGTTTGTAAGCGTTTGCAAACGGATAAATAATACATTAACTTTATGAAGTGAATACCCAACGAACCTGTTTAGATTGCGGCGAGCCGCTGCATGGGCGTGCAGATAAAAAATTCTGTAACGACATGTGCCGCAATAGCTACAATAACCAGCTCAACAGTAATAGTTATAACCTGGTGCGCAATATTAACAACATATTGCGCCGCAACCGCCGCGTGATGGAGGAGCTAAACCCATCGGGTAAAACCAAAACCACGCGCGATAAAATGCTGAAGAACGGCTTCGATTTTGATTACTTCACCAGCAGTTATAAAACACAGGCTGGTGCGCGATACTTTTTCTGTTACGAGTATGGTTACCTGCTATTGGAGAATGACGAAGTGTTGCTGGTAGTAAGTAAAAAGGAAAAAGAGAAATTTGGGGAGGGGTAATGTTGTAATATTAATAATGATTGCATAGCGGGATATTCATAAGACGTTCCTATAGAACGTACAACTTTTCCTGTCCTTTCTTTCTACTACCCATAAAACATCCCGAAGGGATGAAAAGGCGCTTCGTTCAATCGGAACGATTTATCGGTAGAAAAATCAAAAATTTATCCTTTTACGTTCCATCGGAACGTTTTATATTAACCACTCAGCTTCGGGTTCATAGCACTCCTACACATCTTCAAACTCCTGCGTACCGCTACTTTGCCTCCGCGTGCCCAATAATCCCAGGCTCATAATAACACTGGTACCCAATATCACCACAAACAATATCCCTGTACCAATTGCCGGCATTTTGATGTTGGCCGGGATGTTATAAAATAACAATACACTGATAAGGCCGCGGGGGATGATGACTAGTTCGGGCAGCAAGGTGGTTTTTAAAACTGCTTTGATGTAAATGAACCTGACCAGGTAAATAATAAGCAGCACCATACCGCCATTGGCTATTACCGAACCATCGCGCAGCTGAAAAACATCCATGGTGTAACCGAAGATGATGAAGAAAAACGTCCGCATTAAAAAGGCGCTTTCGGCAGATAACTGGAATAGCTGCTTAATATCCTGCCCAAGCGTTGGGTAAATAAATATCCGCCGGAACCAGGGAAATTTTATCTGTCCGGCATTGTTCAAAAACAGGCCTAAAGCCAGCACAATAATAAGCGCCGACAGATGGTACGATTGCCCTATGCTGTAAACCAATATCAGTATGGCGATAATTAAGAACGATTTAATATGGTGTGTTAACCTGCCGATAAGATAAAGCAATAAAAGACAGGAACCAGCGGCAACAACCAATATCAACGCCAGTTCTACCCCAAGCGTAGCAAAGGAGCCGAACGTGATTTGCTTATTGTTACTCAGCATAAAGTTGAACAGCACCACCGTAAGGATGTCGGAGAACGACGATTCGTAGATGATGAACTCCTTTTTATCCTTACTCATGCCCGATGCCGAGGGGATGGCAATTGCCGAACTCACCACGCAAAAAGGAATAGCATTGATGAAGCATTTGTAAATGCTTTCGCCACTGATATAGTAAAAGCCTGCGGTTATAAGTGCTACCGTACAAAGCAATATAGTAAGCGCTGAAACGAAGGACCGCTTGATGACGGCATTTTTGCTTTTGCTGTATTTAAGTTCAAGCGCACCTTCAAAAACGATGAGTATTAATCCCAGCGTACCCAAGGCAGGGAGTATAGGTGTAAAGTTGAGTTTCCGCATGCCGAAGTAATCGCTGACCAGGTGGATGCAAATGCCAAGGAATAGCAGCAGTATCACCGAAGGGATTTTGGTTTTCCCGGCAATAAGGTCGAACAGGTAACTGAAAATTACCAGTCCGCTAAGAATGATAAGCGTAGCGTAAGTAGTCAAATTATAACGTGCTTAGGGTAACACAATATATGCAATAAAGAGGATGTAACACCGTTTCGCCTATAATTGTTCGTATTAACCCTGTTATAGTATTTTACAAAACTGTGAAACGTGCATAGCTGTTTACTCAGCATATTTGTACAAAATCTACATCATGCCGCACTTATTCTCTCCCTTAAAAATAAAGAGTATCGAATTAAAAAACCGCGTCGTAGTATCGCCCATGTGCGAGTATTCCAGCACCGACGGCTTTGCCAACAACTGGCACCTGGTGCATTTGGGTGCCCGCGCCGTGGGGGGTGCGGGGTTGCTTATTACCGAAGCAACGGCGGTATCGCCCGAGGGGCGCATCAGCTTTGCCGACCTGGGCATCTGGAAAGATGAGCACATAGCCAAACTAAAAGAGATAACCAATTTTATTGAGGAGCAAGGCGCTGTTGCGGGTGTGCAACTGGCTCATGCGGGGCGTAAGGCCAGCCACGCCGAACCCTGGACGGGCGGCAGGCAAATATCCTCAACCGAGGATAATGGCTGGGTAACTTACGCACCAAGCGCCATACCGTTTAAGCCCGGCGAAGAGTCGCCATTGGAACTGGACAGGGAAGGTATTGCCAAGGTGATAACCGATTTTCAATCGGCGGCGGTGCGTGCGCTGGCGGCGGGTTTTAAGGTGATCGAGTTGCATGGCGCGCATGGCTATCTTATCCACCAGTTTTTATCGCCAATAAGCAACCAGCGTACCGATGGTTATGGCGGAAGCTTTGAGAACCGCGTGCGTTTGTTGTTAGAGATAATAGATGCGGTAAAAGAAGTTTGGCCCGAAGAGTACCCGCTGTTCGTGCGCATCAGCGCTACCGAGTGGACCGAAGGCGGCTGGGCGATAGATGACTCGGTAGCCTTAGCCCAAATATTACTCGAAAAAGGCATCGACCTGATAGACACCAGCACCGGCGGTAACGTACTGGGTGCACGCATTCCGCTAAAACCCGGCTACCAGGTAGAATTTGCCGAAGCCATTAAAAAGCAAGCAGGCATACCAACCGGCGCTGTAGGCTTGATAACCACCTCCGAACAAGCCAACGAAATTATTGAAACCGAACAAGCCGACCTGGTTTTACTGGCCCGCGAATTACTCCGCGACCCGCATTTCCCGCTGCGTGCCGCGCACGAGTTGGGTGTGGAGATAAAATGGCCCAATCAATACGATAGGGCGCAGTGGTAATAGCATAGTTGGCTATTTAACCGCAAAGTACGCAAAGAAAAACCGCAAAGATTCTGTGTTGATTACCAAATGATTTTTTACTTTTGTTGTCTAAGGCGGCTTTATGCCAGCCTGTTTAGGGTGGTTGGCTTTAGCTTTAACCACCCTAACTATTTTATGAGGTTGCTTCCTCGCTTTGTACTTGCAGGTAGCGGCTGTCGTACCTCTCGCCTGTTTTCCAAAGGGTGTAAACCAGTTCTAATAACTTCCTCTGCACCGCTACCGCCGCTTTCATTTTAATTCCATGTTTAGATACTAACCTCACAAACACTGCTTTGAAATGCTTGTCGCTACGTATAGCGGCTAATGCAGGCATATACATTGCCTTCCGTAAATAACGGTTCCCTCGTTTGGATATACGAGGCTTACTTTTTACCGAAGTGCCCGAGTCTTTAACTTTTACATCCAACCCGCTATACCCTACCAGTTGCCTTTTATTGCGGATCAGGTTGAAGCCATTCGTTTCTGCAAGGATGGTAACTGCCGTAAGCCACCCTACGCCGGGGATAGATGTAATAGTACGTACTCTTTTAGTCAATTCGGCATCTTGCTTTATCAGGGCATCGATCTCTTCTTTAACTTCTTTTTCCTGGCTGTTGAACAGCCCGATACGATCTTTGAGCCTGGCTACGCTCCTTTCGTTAGGGTATGCTTCTGCCTGCTCGGCGTGCAGCTGGTTCTTAGCCACCGTACGTTCTGCTATCAATTGCCCCCTTTCCCGGGTTAACTGCCTTAATGTTTTGAACCCCTTCTCCGGTTGCTGCCAGTCCTCCAGTTTTGTACCAAGCCCGAAATCGCAAATGCCTCTTGAAGCAGTTTTATCAGTAATGGTTTTGATATCCAGCGACCTTATATGGTTGCTGATCTTATTGGGTAGTACTATGCTAACCTCGTAACCGTTGTCGGACAGGTAGTACGCCAGCTTCTCATGGTAAACGCCGGTGGCTTCCATCACATACCTTACGCTGGTAGTGTTTACGCTATGCTTGCTTACCCAAACCAGCATAGCCTTAAAGCCCGATTCTTTATTGGCGAACGATTTACAAGCGTAAATATCCTTCTCAAGGGAGCTGCCTATCCTGCCTAACGATACTACTAATTCCTTTTGTGCCACATCAATGCCGGCAACTTGCTTTAAAACACTTGTCATCACCTGTTAATATCTATTTTAATAAGTGAATAACCCATCTTCGTTTTGTCTCCTGGTTGGATATCCAAGCTATACCGCTATGCAGTATGCCTTACATTCTGTTCAAACTCCAATGGGCAAAAGAGCATGAGGCCGTATCTTTGCGAGAACATACTTCATGAGTTGTTTGAGCACAAATCGGCTCTCATACTCCTTCACTCAATACAAAATTATTAGCTATATTAATTGGTAACAAACATAGGAG
>NZ_MBTF01000008.1 GCF_002013915.1 Mucilaginibacter pedocola | reverse complement strand
TGATAATAATCAGTTATCCGTTATTCAATATTAATAATTACTGCGACGCTTTCGGCTTTATTGACAAAGCCGCTATATCAATCTCTTCGGATAGTAAGTTGATCAGGATCATTGTTGATAATACTGACAGGCTTAGGTCTCAAAGTGTAAAGCCAAATAAATATATTTTCACCACAATATCAAGAACTTCCATGTCTTTCGTTCGGAAATATTTGATCAGTCATGAAGTCCTATCGAGTATTTTCTGAAAACGCCCCTAAAACAAAAGAAGCTTGGAACCCGGGTGTTGTTCGGGACAGATTTTTACTTGGTAAGAAACCACAAAAGTGAAAAAGAAATGCTTCCTGATGCTATAGCCCTACACTTTTTTCGAAAGCTTCTTCCTATTTCTAAAAGATCCCCGTCTTGTTCCATATCGGCCGTAAAAGGAGCTTGAATATGGAAAAGGAACACTTAAGAGAACTATTTAAAAAATACAAGGCAGGCACATGTACCGAGGAAGAAAAAGCGCTTTTGGAAGCGTGGTATCTCCAGTACAACGAACAAGGGCTTGATATCTCATCAAAAAAGATCAAGGCGATCGGCGAACGGATATTCCGGGAATTGCCCGGCAATGAGCATGCCTTTATCAAAATAGGGCTACAACTCGCAGCCGCCGCGGCCGCTATCGGTATCGCCATTACGATCGCGCTGAACATTTTCTTTTCTGCTTCTGAAGAACTAAAGATGTCGAATACGCCGAAGATCCTCCCGGGAAAGAACACGGCGCTACTTACCCTGGCCAATGGGCAGCAGATCGGCCTCGACACGGCTTCCAACGGGAATATCGTACGGCAGCAAGGGTTCGCTATCACAAAGGCGGCCAATGGCCTGATCATCTATAAGAGCATCCACGGAACGGACGAACCCACCACAACGGGCATGAATGCCATCGCCACGCCAAAGGGCGGACAGTGGCAGGTCAAGTTACCCGACGGCACCACGGTGCGGATCAATTCCGCCTCGTCATTACAGTACCGGGCGAACCTGATCAATGGTAGATACCGGGAGGTCTACCTTAAAGGCGAAGCCTACTTTGAGGTAGCTAAAGACAGGAACCACCCATTTATTGTCAAAACCGCAGGACAGCAGATCGAGGTGTTGGGCACGCACTTCAATGTGAATGCCTATCCCGATGAACCCGATACCAGAACGACACTGGCCGAAGGCAGTGTCAAGGTCACCACCGTTTCCGGTAACTCACGAACAATATCACCGGGACACCAGGCGATACTAACGAACGGAAATATCACTGTAGATCAGGCAGACACCGATGATATACTCGCCTGGACGAAAGGTTCTTTTCATTTCCACGACGAGAACATCCGCGAGATCATGCGGCAGGTGGCCCGCTGGTATGACATCGAGGTCATCTACAACGCAAATGCCCCCCAACATGGCCTGAATGGCAGGATATCGCGCAGCAAGGAATTAAGCCAGGTGCTCCAGGCACTGGAGGCAACAGGATCTGTTCATTTCAAACAGGAAGGAAGGAGGATCACCGTAATGCAGTAGAAGCACAGATCAGTTAGTTAATGAAAAGCCAGGGAACCGATAGGAGTCGGTGACCTGGCTTTAAGCTAGCTATACCCTTTAATTAATTAAACGATACCGCGAAGCGCCCCACACATCTTAGAAAATGAACAGGCGCGACGCATAAACCATGCTCCATCAAATGTACACTTTTTACCCAAAAACATTGGTGCGGCCACCTCGCCGTGCCTATAATATCCTAAAGGCCGTAGGCCTGACCATGGGCCTGATGCTCGCTATCGCCTTGCGCGGATACAGCGCCCCGTTCAACGGCAGGGTGACCTTATCTGAAAAGGCCGCTCCCCTGAGCAGGGTCCTGGAAAAGATAAATGACCAGACCGGCTATGACTTCGTCGTTTCGACAGAAGACCTCAAGCGCGCAAAACCCGTAACGCTTTCGGTTCAGAACGAAGAGATCGAGGTTGTACTGGATATGATCTTTGCGGCCCAGCCCCTGAGTTTCGTTATCCAGGACAAGACCGTGGTCGTTTCCAAAAAACAACAAAAGCCGAGTGCCTCATCCGCCCGGCCGATCGAAACCCCGGTGACCGTTTCCGGACGGGTCGTCGATACCGCCGGTGTGGCTCTGCGCGGAGCGAGCATCAGTATCAACGGGAAGTTCAGGACGGCCATAAGTGATCAGGATGGCCGCTTTAGCATCGAGGCCGAACCGGATGATATCATCACGATCTCCTACATCGGCTATTCCCCCTTGACCATAAAGGCCTCAGATGGAACCCGGGCCAGGAACTATGTACTGCATATTGCCCGCTCACAGATGAATGAGGTGAATATCGTTTCGACGGGGTACCAGACCTTACCCAAAGAAAGGGCGACCGGTTCATTTGCCCAGGTAGACGATCAATTGTACAACCGAAGGACAGGCGCGGACCTGCTCGGGAGGTTGGAGGGTGTCGTACCCGGCCTGGCCTTCAACAAGAACACCGTGAATGCTGCGAGCGGGTCCGCTGACATTAGCATCCGCGGCACCAGCACCTTGTTTGCGGGCAACCAGCCACTGATCGTCATCGACGGATTCCCATACGACGGAGACCTTAATAACATCAATCCGAATATCGTCGAGAACGTGACCGTTCTTAAAGATGCCGCTGCCGCGTCGATATGGGGCGTACGTTCCGGGAATGGGGTGATCGTCATCACGACCAAGAAAGGGAAACGTAACCAATCGCTGAACATCGACCTCAATTCCAATATCACGGTAAGTACGAAACCGGACCTGGGTTATAATCCGGGTTTCCTGCCATCGGAGGAATTCATCGCGCTTGAAAAACAATTGTTCGGCCTTGGGTATTACGATGCCAGCCTCAATAGCCCGTCGCATCCGGCAGTATCCCCGGTGGTCCAGCTACTGGCGGATCAGCGTTCCGGCAAAATATCCGCGTCGATGCTCGATGAAGAATTGAACGGACTTCGCGGTAATGATGTCCGCAAGGACCTTGCACGATATTTCTACCGGAGGTCGGTGGCCCAGCAATATGCGCTGAATATCAGGGGCGGAGGCGACAAAAGCACACTCTTTTTAGGGCTCGGCTACGATAATTTCCTGGCTCACCGTACCGGGAATAAGAACCAACGGGCAACCGTGAACGCTAAATATGAGCTTTACCCCATTCCGGCGCTTCAGATCTCGGCAGGCTTGAACTATACGCAGTCGAATTCAGCGGCGAACAGCCCGGTCGAGGATATCCGCACAGGCGGAAATATCAAGACCTACCCGTATGCCCGTTTGGCGGACGCGAACGGTAATGCCCTGCCGGTGGTTAAGAACTATGCGGCCTCCTTTACCGATACCGTCGGGAACGGCAAATTACTGGACTGGGCCTACCGGCCCTTAAATGAACTGCATAACAATGACAACACCGGCAAGCAGACCGATGACCGGATCAACCTCGGCCTTAAATATACTTTTCCGCTGGCCATCAGCGCGCAGGTGAATTATCAATACCAGGGTTCAACGATCGCCAACAGCCAGTACCACAATTCTGACAGCTACTTTGCCAGGAACCTCATTAATGCCTATACACAGCTCATCCCAGGTGCCCAACCGGCCTACCCGATACCGATGGGTGGGATACTGCAAATGTCGAACTCGACCCTGACCTCGAACAGGGTAAGGGCGCAGCTCGACTACAGCGGCAAATTCGGCGACATCCATGAATTGACGGCCATAGCCGGTGCCGAGGTCAGCAGTACGGTGACCGGGAACAGCACGAATACCGTTTATGGTTACGACCGGAACAATGTCAGCAGTAATGGAAATGTCGACTATACGACCTATTTTAACCTATTGAACGGGAACGCGGACAGGATACCGACCACGCTTGGTTTCGGAAAACTGACCAACCGATTCATTTCGTATTATTCGAACGCTGCCTATACCTTCAGGAACAGGTACACGGCCTCGGCCAGCGCAAGGATCGATAAATCGAACCTTTTTGGTGTCAATACCAATCAAAAAGCGGTCCCATTGTATTCCGGTGGCCTGTCGTGGAACGTGGGCCGTGAACCATTCTATAAAGCGGGCTGGTTGCCCTACCTTAAGTTAAGGGCAACGTTCGGTTACAATGGCAACATCAATACGGGAGCTACTGCCGTTACCACGATCCGGCAGTTCGACCCGATACTGAACGGGTTCTCCGCGATCCCATACTCGAGGATCATCAATCCCGGCAACCCTGAACTGCGCTGGGAAAGGGTCCGGATGATCAATCTTGGGGCGGACTTTGGCCTGTTCGACAACCTGCTCACCGGAAGCTTCGAATACTACTTTAAGAAGGGAAGCGATCTCTTCGGATACTCACCGCTGGCACCGTCCACAGGCATCGGGACCTTTTTCGGCAATACCGCAGATATCAAGGGTAAAGGGTTCGACCTGGTCATCAATAGCTATAATATCAAAGGCGTCAAATTCAACTGGACCACCAACCTGTTACTGAGCCACGCTTCGGATATCGTAACCCGTTACCACGCGACAATGACAAGCGCCAGTTATATCGGATTGAGTAATGCCAGCAGTATCTACCCGCTGGAAGGTAAGGACCTGTATGCCTTGTATAGTTACAAATGGGCCGGGCTGGATCCGCAGAACGGCAACCCGAGGGGATATTTAGCGGACGGAACGGTCAGCGGCGACCTGGCCAAGCTCATGGCAGAGACCGGGATCGAACAAATGGACAATAAGGGGTCCTCCAGGCCCCGTTATTTCGGGAGCCTTCGGAACTCCTTCTATTACAAAGGCTTCTCCCTCTCAGCGAACATCGTCTATAAATTCGATTATTATTTCAGGCGTAGTTCCTACTCGTCCAGCAGCCTGCCCTGGACCGGGCACAAAGACTACCTGAACAGGTGGCAAAAACCGGGCGATGAGGCCCACACCGACATCCCTTCCCTGCAATTGCCGCCATACGATAATAACCGGGATGCTTTTTATGCGCTTTCCTCGGCGCTCATCGAAAAAGGGGACCATATCAGGCTTCAGGACATCACATTCAGCTATGACTGGGATAAGGCGGTGTTCAATAAGTTGCCATTCCGCCATTTGCAGCTGTATGCTTATGCGAACAATATCGGGATACTTTGGCGTGCCAACCACCACGGCCTCGACCCGGACCTGCTGGTCGGTTCCGCCTTGACGGCTTTTCCCGCTCCCAAAACACTTTCACTTGGATTAAAAATAACACCCTAATATGAAAACGATCAAATACTTGACCCTCGCGGTACTCCTGTTGTGGCTGATGACCGGTTGCCGGAAAGAAAAGGCATTTCTAGACGCGAAGACCGATCAGCAGTTGTTCGTCCCATCCTCACTGGCTGATCTCGCGAATATGATGCATGATGAGCGCGCTTTCAATATGGCGGACCCCGCGCTCGGCCAGGTCGGTTGTGACGATCAATATACCACCAAAACGGTACTCGACGGCCTGTCATCGAATATAGACAGGAATGCCTACACCTGGGCAAAAATGGTCTACGACCCCGGACAGGACGTTCCTGACTGGTCACTGAAATATACCCAAGTCTATTATTGCAATACAGTACTGGAGTTTTTGGCGAAAATGACCGTTCAGGATGCCCAGGCAGCCCAGGCTCGCGAGATCAAAGGCGATGCCTTGTTCTTCCGGGGAAAGGCGTTCTACGACCTGCTTAATATCTTTTCATTGCCTTACGCCCCGGTAACGGCGGCAAGTACCCCCGGGATACCGATACGGCTCAATGCTGATATCAATATCAGGTCCGTCCGCTCTTCGGTCAAGGATGGTTATGCGCAGGCGATAACCGACCTGGTGGAGGCGGCCGGGTTATTACCGGTATCGAGCGCATACAAAACGCAACCATCGCAACCGGCAGCGTACGGAATGCTCGCCAGGATCTATCTTACGATGGGTGAACATCAAAAGGCCTATGAAGCTGCCGATAAGGCGCTGTCCCTTTATTCTACCCTTACGGATTACAGCACCCTGCGGCCGGGCACACGTGCGATCAGCACGGCCTATCTCAATGAGGATATCTTTCATTCCGTTATCGCGGTGACCTCGCTCACGTCCATCAACTCGGTCGCCATCGCCGATACCCTATTGTATCGTTCCTACGCAGACAATGACCTGCGAAAAACGGCCTTCTTTGTGATCCGCAATAACAGCCCCTATTTTCGCGGGACCTATGACCCCAAGCGCCAGCCGTACACAGGCCTTGCCACCGATGAATTACTGCTGACCAGGGCAGAATGCAGCGCGAGGCTTGGCAATACGGCCGCGGCTATGAAAGACCTTAACACCCTGCTGGCCACGAGATGGAAACCCGGTACGTTCGTTGATTTTTCCGCAAGTTCGCCGGAGGACGCATTGATGCAGGTCTTAAAGGAGCGCAGGAAAGAACTCCTCTTCCGTGGCCTCCGATGGGCCGACCTCCGCAGGTTGAACCAGGATGCCCGTACGGCCGTTACGCCGGCGCGCGTGCTGAACGGTACCCGGTTCGAACTGATGCCGGGAGACCTGCGCTACGCCTGGCCGATACCCGACATAGAGATCACATATAGCGGTATACCTCAAAACCCCAGATAGGCCACAGCAATGAAAACAAATATATTAATGGCTATCCTATTGATGATAAACTCATTGACAATGGCCCAGGAACGATCAGCCAAGGTCGTATTGCAGTTATCCAGTTTAACGAACAGTGACAGTATCTCTATCGTCGCTGAAAGATATGGACAGCTCAGCACCCGCTCTGACAGAACAGAGGCGGTTTATACCGCGGCGCTGAAAGGGAAGAGCGCGCAATTCAAGATCCCTGTATTCGATCATCCGATGAGATTCCAGATACGGCTGGACAGCAAAGAGCCCGCTGCGGTCAAATATGGCCCGGGTTTATTTAACCTGCAGACCAGTTTTTATTTTTTGGAGAATGGCGACGATATCCTGATCCGGGAAACGAACGGGCACATCGAATGCTCCGGGCATGGGTATGAAAAGATCCAACTGATCGATGAACTGAACAAGCTCGCATCCCGTTACGGATCTCCCGGTTCCTATAACGATCATGGCAAGATCAAAGCTTATCTCGATAGCAGGGACACCTTATTTCTCGAGCAGGTCGCCCTCGTCAAAAAGAGCCGGGACCTGATCAGCCCGGAAATGAGGTCCCTATTGCAAGCGGAAGTTACCGGGAACTACCTAAGCAGGTTCAATATTTTGTTCAACGCGCTGAAAAGGAGCGAATGGATGAAGGATAGTATCAGCACTTACCGGCAACAAAATAGGGTATCATTGGATACGGCCCGGCTTAATGACGAACCTGTGATGGGTTATTCTGCAAGCTATCCCTTCGGGCTTCTCGCGGAATACCAGCTGGACTCTGTCGTCCTTGCGAACAAGGCCTTCGATCTTGCCAAATGTTATCATTACTTCAAATCGAATTATGACGGCTACCTTAGGGAAAGGGTCATTATGGAGCTGATCTATAATAACAAGCGGCAGGAAACAGATATCGCAGGACTATGTAAGGACGCGCTGACCTATTTTGAGAACCGTGATTTCAGGGATGGCCTCGAAGCACTACTGAAAGTAAGGAAGGACCGCGATGTTATCTATCAATTCAGCCTCACCGACAAAAAAGGCAATAAGATCCCCCTGTCAGCCTACAAAGGCAAGATATTGTTCCTGGACTTTTGGTTCACGGGCTGCGGGTCCTGCCTCCACATGCCGCCGGTCATCAAAAATGTAATGGCCAAGCTAGCAGGTGAACCGGTCGTCTATTTAAGTATCAGCATTGATCGTTCCAAGGCCATCTGGTTGAAGAATGCGAGGTCTGGTGCTTATACGACGGCCGGAGAGGTCGATCTGTATACGGAAGGATTGGGTATCGAACACCCTATTACAAAATATTTCGATATCACCGGAGCCCCTACGATCATCCTGTTCGACAAACAAGGGCGATTTGTCGACCTGCCGGAACCGGCGGCTGCAAGACGGGACAATGGTAAGAGGATCATCGAGATCATTAAAGGACAACTTGCCCGATAAAAAGAACGCTGCTCATTTCGGGCAGCGTTCTTTTTTTGCGGATAGAAATTAAGGGTTCGCTACCCTTGCCAGGCCATTACCATGAACGATGGTCTTCTGGGCAGGGAACGTGTTGGCCGGCAAAGAAGTAACACCACTGCTGGTCGAAGTGATGGTGCAGGCCAGCGCACTGGTACGGGTACAGTCCGCATCTGGCTGAGTGGTCGTCCAAACCGACTGTCCCGGTGCGATCAATTTAGCATAGTACAACGCGCCAACGCGTGGTTTAGGATGATTGATCGCAAATGCACTTCCTGCTCCGGCGATAGCGGCAAGGGCCAATAGGCCCATTCTGATCTTTTTCATAAAAGGTACTTTTTTTGAATTGCGCCGCGTTTACAGGTAGCGGCATTCACCTTATTTCGCGCGTGAAATATCATTTTCAGGTCCGTTAAGGGAAGCTCTGCCGGTGTGCCCGGAAAGACTTACCGCCACTAAATTGATCCCGATGAACAACAAGTTGAATAAGAGGTGCTGCGGCCATGTTAAAGTGGCTATCGCGCCGCCACACGGGCAGGGCGTTCTGCTCAAAACATGTAACATCACCGCCAGAACATAGACCGTGAATAAGCAAAGCATCAGCAAGGAAAGCCAAAGGGCCAGATAGCGGGACCGTTCGAAGACCATCATCAGGGAAACGATCACTTCAGAGGCCGGAAGCATAAAAACCAATACCTGCTCCAGCCAAAGCGGAAAGTGTTGCAGATGGATCGATCTTTGGAATTGGCTGAGATCGGCCAATTTGCTGACCCCTGTATACATCAGTAAGACGATCAGCAGGGCCGTAGCTGTTCCGTAAATAGCTGTCTTTTTCATATATGTAACTCATATAAAAAGGGGAAGCTGACCTTCTCCGGTGATAAGCATTTCAACAGACAACACACGATGGCCGCATGCGTAGTAAGCGAACGGATAGATATCGGGACATTATCTTCTTCCGGCCAGAACCGGTAGCCATTGATCTCACGGCCGGTATGGAGGATCACCTGAACGATATGATGGGCCCTTCGTTCCCATTGAACGTCCTGAAAGACCCGCGAAGCTTCAAAGTAAACTCCGGCGAGGCCCGTGAGCCCGTCCTGCATTCCCATGGAACCGTTCGAGATATATTCGGGATGGAGGGCCAAAGCCCCGGTCGCTGCCAGCTTGTAGCTTTCTGCCCCGTAGCGTTCATATCCAAGAATGAATACATAGGCGATCCCGGTAAAACCTGCACCCATCCAGGGATCGATCAGGCCTTTATCCTTAGCTACGGGCCATGTCAAATATCCATTGGCATCGATGCGGTTTTGCACCAGGTAGCCTAATCCGCTAGCGATCGCGGTATCGGCATTTTCATGGCCGAAGCGCGTAACATATCTTATCAGTAGAGTGATGATACCTGCTATGCCATCTGACTGGCCGAAAGGTAACGATCCATCCCCTGTAGCCATTTTCCAATTCCCACCCGCATCCTGCGATCGGATCAAAGTATCAATGACCTCCCGTAGCCTGTTCTCCAGAAATACGGATGGCGCGAGATCAAGATAGCCCATGATATATTGTCCATGACGCAAAAGCTCGGAAACGCTTTCGTACTTCGATATTTCGGACACTGGCCCGGTGCCTTCGGGCTTAGGTGTTAATGCGCGGTCGATCCGGGCCAAGCCGGCTTTTTCCAGTTCCAACCAGGTGATCCAATTTACCAGGGCCTGATCCATCGCTGATAAGCTTGGTTGATGTTCGATGGTTGGTAGAGCCCCATCGAGGATCTTGAGGTTGCTATCGAACACTTCCTGGTCCCCCAGCAATTCTATATCAAGACTGGCCGCCTTGGCCAAAACACGAAAGCAAACATGCACGGGACTTGGGATGACACCGCCATTGGGATACCAGCATTTGTTCTCATCCGTAAAATAGGAAGACAGGAATGTGGCGGCACCGGCCCTGATCGCCCCTGTTAAAAGATCCCGGCCTACCATGGCGGGTACTTCCGGCGGCAAATGCGGGAGCGATCTTTTGGCTTTCAGGAAATGGAGGATATCGGTTATGTGAGGCCTATATGACGGATCGGGGTGGAGGCATGCGCCGATCAGCCGAGAGAGGCTTTGGTCGGCTATAAAGTAACCTAATTGCTTCGCCAGCATACCGTGTTCACTGGTATTGAACCTTACCGGGGACGTTCCTGTAAATGCACGTATCAGGCATGCCCCGATGGCGTAAATATCGTCTGAAATAACCGGTAAGGCGATGGCCGTTCGCTGCGGTGACATGTAGCCAATTGTCCCTAATGCAAAGGGGGGATCGGGGAGTTCATTTTTTAATGAATAGCATAGTTCGAGATCCAGGAGGTAAACTTCGTGCTGCTCCGTGACCATAAAATTCTCCGGATTAATGTCCCGGTGAACATAACCATAGCGATGCAGGTCACCGATCATTCGAATAGCGTTGATCAGGGCTTCCAGAACCTTATCACGGTTTTCAAAGGTTGTATGCTCGTAGGCCTCGCCGTTCAACAAGCCGTTAAAATACTCCGCCATCGGCTGCCCGGTGATATGTTGCAGGGAAAGCGCCATATGTTCGCCGATAGAAAACAATTCATAGGCTTTCGGAATGTTTATCTTCCCGGCCAGTTCTTGATGTAAGCGGTATTGCCAGGTCAAACGGTCGCGGATATCCCTTCCGGCATCATCGAAACTTTGGTATCGCTCAGCCTGTTTGATGATACACCAATCGATATTGTACAGCCTGTTAAGCCTGATGCATTTCAGTACCGCACCTTTGGGGTCGGCTTTTAAGGTCTGTAACGGGACATACTTCAGGCCCAAAAGCCTGCGGGGCCTTTTTTGACAGGCACGCAACTTTGCCCGCAACTCTGGCATATGACAGGTCGCTGACCTTATCTTTTTTAGCAGGCCGCGGATCTCAGGTAGATGTCCTGGCCGCTCATCCAAGCTCGCCGGCTCCGGGTGCCCATCCGGCAATCTCCCCCAGGAGATATAGACCTGCGTACCAGTTGAGATCGTGTCATAAATTGCTGGGCCTTTAAAGCCAGTAACCATTTCGACGAGATCGGCCAATATTTTGCAGAATGCAGGCTCATCCACGATATGGATATTCAGGACTTTCGCAACGTTGGAAAGGCCGGACCGGCCATCAAGTATCCTGGAATGCTGTTCGAGGTCAGTGGGTATCGATACAGGCAAATTCGTTGCGATCAGGTATCTCAATAGCTTGTCGAGCAACGCTGCCATCTGTTGCCTGACGACCGAAATATGTATCAACCATCCGGCTTTGTCTGTCCGGCCACCAAAGAAGATATAAGGAGGAACGGCCGCGATAGGCAGGACGTAGGGCGCTATGTATGCTGAATAGCTGGCAGCCGGCCCGATACTTTTTGTGAAAGCAACCGTTGCATTTAGGTCTGAACTATACTCTTCTACGGGTTTCATTGGGGCACTTTATTATGCGTTCTGCCATTGAGCAGGCCGGTATTGTAAAGTAACGCCAATAGATCAGGCCGGAACAGTTGTAAAATAGTTGTACGCCGGAACGGTTTACTACGCATCAACGATCATATAACCTAATGATCTTTAGAACTACAGCTGCTTGTAGAAAGCGGCCGTTAGCTATCAAAAAGGGTAAAAACCCCACCACCTTTTACCACCCCTGGTTGTAGATCATTGGCCTTCTTCCGTTCGCAGCTCTTTCGCAAGGATCAGGCCGATGTCGCTTTTGATGCTTAAATAATTGGACATGATCATGTCTCCGTCTATTTTCCTTATCGCGGGAAGCTCCTTATATGCAGCCTCTTCACTTTTGATGGCATCGTGGTCATTGATGACCTGGTTATGAAAGACCTTCAGATCGATCTTGTCGCCGGGGTCGTCGGCAACAAGCCCCACGAACTCCCCGGATGAAAGCGTCGCGATCTTAGAAGCAGGTACAGCAAAATCTAATTGGGTCGACCTGCCCACAGAGGTATCCTGGCTATTGATCGTAAGGCTGCGGCGCTCCTGCACGATCTTGCCGAACCGTTCGCTTAATTGCTTAGCGGTATCGCCGCTGACCTGCCCCGAAATGATATTGCCGACGATATTCATGATGACCTCTGCCTGTTCACGGCCGTAGTCCTTTTTTAGCTGGCTTTGGTCTTGCACGGCCAGCGTGGTCGCTACTTTATTTGATCGGGCGGTAGCGATGAGGCTATCGATATTATTGAAGTAGATGGTCGGGAACTCATCAAAGATCAGATTGCACTTTAGCTTGTTTTTTTGATTGACAAGCTTGATCGTACGAGAAATATACAAGCTAAGGACCGCGCCGTAAACTTGCTGTTTCATCGGGTCGTTACCCATACAAATGATCTTGGGATCCGCTGGGTCATTCAGGTCCAGAGAAAAGTCGTTCCCGGAGAGCACGTAATAAAGAGATGGTGAGACCAGCCTGGCCATACTGATCTTGGCACTAGCGATCTGGCCTTCCAATTGATCATACGCTTCATTTTGCCAGGCAGAAATAAATGGGTTGATCAGTACTTCTATCTCCGGCTCTTTTTTTAAAAGCGGAAAAAGGCTTTCGTACTCTACCTGTGCCAATTCGATCGCATGAGGAAGTGTGCAGTACTTTCCGTTCTCATACTTTCGTAGGAACCAGATCAGCGCTGTCAGGAAATTGATCGGGGATTCTACAAAGAAATCGCCCTGCTTTTTAATCCATTCCCGGTTCAAACCCAGCATAAAGGTACGTGAAGATTCCATGGCATCTGTGATGTCATTCATATTGGCCGGGTCCAATGGATTACACCGGTGCGATCGGTTCAGGTCCTCAAAATTAATGACATAGAATTTTGGCTTGACCTTGTACCCTTTGTTATGGTTCAGCAAGGTATTGTACGCGATCCTGGTGAGGTCATCGTATTTAAAGTCGTAGAGGAACATGGCAAATCCTTTTTTGATATGTTGGGTTATGATATGGCGGATCACGAAATAGGATTTACCTGCTCCCGGCGTACCCATGACCAATGACCCGCGGAACGGATTGACCACATTGATCCAACTGCCGCGGAGTTTACCTTTAAAGCGGTATTTTGCAGGCAGATTGATCGAGTATTCGTTCTCTAACCAGCGCTCTTCCTGGGGGAATGATTCGTTTTCTGTATTGAAGATGTCTTTGGCCAGGTTAACATCGATGATCCTGTACATCATACTGGTACCGGCAAGGAATAACAGGAAGCCTGTCGTGGTCATCAGTATGTAGGCCCATGCCGCAGTAAGTGGCCCCAGATGCGTCCGGTCGATCAGCGAACTTCCATAATAGAGGACGATCCCGGCCAAGGTTTTAACCCAAGCCGACGGCCATTTAAGGCCCTCCGTTTTCTTGCCCTTTGTTCCAATTAGCGAGATGAGCAGTAATGCTGCGGAAGAAGTTTTCGCGGCCAGAGAACTCTTAAAGATCCCTAAACGACCGATGGTACCTAATATTCTGTCGACCACCTGGTAGGTCAACCCCAAATCACTAAAGGCGAGGTAACAGTTAAAATAAAAGTGTAGGACCAATACGATGATGGCCAGGGACCTTGTAAAATCGATGATCTTCCTGAGCGCTTGTTCATTTTCTCCGGTTTGCATGATCTTGCTGTTATAGGTTCAACTTTTTACGTTTCTTCTTTTTCCGCTTAGGGCCAAAATCTCCAGCGGTATTGGCTCCGTCATTTGGGTCGAGTAGTTCGTGCAGCAGGTCAGTGCCTCTTGACCGGTCCGCATTTTGCTCTGCTGAAATTACCTCGGCACTTGCGGCGACAACAGGACGGTGCGCCGGGCGGTTCTCTCCGGAGGCGGCCAGGAATTTCAACCTGGCCATAACGGCCGAAGCACTATATTCTTTCCCGAGGTCACTGCCATTAAACACTGTTTTTTCTTTAAGGTCGATAAAGCTCAAACCGTAAATACGGCCATCGGCATTCTGCCTTACTACTAAGATGATATTCTCGTTTTTCAGGCCGTCCTTCAATTGCTCCAAAGAGCACGAGGCGCTAAGCTTATTTTCGATGCGGGATTTCAAGCTATTGCGCAACGGCTTTCGCAAGTATTCGTTCAACTTGAATCTCCGCTCCAAGAGGTGAAGGGTCGGCTTTTTGTAGATACTGCTTGCTTTAATAGGCACGCCGACCCGCTGCCCTTGCTCATTTGTGGCCCAATACTGCAATCCTCCATTCTTGTGCATTACCGAATCGTTCGCTCCGCGGTAGGCGGTGACGTTATACAAAGCAAGCACAGCATTCAATTCGGGCAGGCTGGTGTACTTATAGGCCTTGGTGATCTCATTCACGATATTGGTGATCGCCCGTTTAGTATCAGAAATGCCATATTGCAACGGCTTTAACTTTTCTGCTCTCTTAATGGAAAGATCCGGTGGGTTATGTCCGGCACGGAGAAGCCCGAATTCCATTTCTATAGCTTTTCTTGCCTGCTCTGATCTCAATTTCCCGATATTATGCAGACTGATACGTTTGCCGTCCGCCTGGATATTTGTAGTGACGATATGGATATGCGGATGCCCGGCATCTTTGTGTTCGTATATCAGGTAGGGCTGTGCGCTGAAACCGATGCGTCCCATGTATTCGTCCGCGATATGTGCCAACCGATCCGGAGGCAGGTTCTCGCCGATACCGAAGTTCAGGGATATATGGACCGTATTGGTTTTCGTCCGGTGGTTACGATCTGCGAGATCCGTCAACCTTTGCAATTTGTCCTGCATACTTAACGCGGAGGTCCCTTTCGCATAACCTCTTGCTTTCACAAGCTGTGCTTTTCCGGCAGAGACCTTGCGCTCGTTATACATCAATGCGCCCATCAGGCTTTTCCCGCTTTCGATCTTTGCGACCATATATCCGCATAATTATGTATCCTCTCCTTGATCTTTTCTATCGAAGGGCTTAGTTTTCCGTTAATGACCTTCAAGAGATCCAACCATAATCTATTATCCGCGTAGCCATGTGCGCTATTGATATTACGGACAGCTTGGTTCAGATTATTCCCGACATAGTTCAATTCTCTACGTAACTTGACAAGTTCTTCCAATACATCATCCATCGACCGGTCCCTGTAAATAATGGTGACCGGCTTTCCCAATAACAAGGCACGGCCATACTCGCTCAGGCTTTGAAAAGTCGACTTTTTATACCGCTTGTCCAGTATTTCTTCCTCGCTCGGGCGAAGGCGGATCTTCAAATATTTAGACCGGTTCTCATTATCTTTTTCCATTGGTAACAGTTTTAAACAAACCGACTCCGGAGCGTTTGCCAATGGCCCCGAACCGACTTTGGAGGGAAAGGGCAAGATGCGTTTGTGGTACAAACGTACATCTTGCTAACTGCGAAAAGACAGCAGTTCTATTCCTTATCATCATCTTCAAAACCGAAGCTCCTTATTTTGAAAGACCATCCTTTTCTTCTAAGAAACCCTCCAATGCTTTAATAGTGATCTCCTTTAACGATACATCGTTTTGAGCGGCATAAGCTTTTAGTCTCCGCTTCAAAGACCTGGGAATCCAATTATTGAAACGAGCCTCGGCCTCCTTGGCCTCCTCGGGCGGATGATCAACAGGTTGTACCTGTTGGATCGGTGTCCGTGGAGGGTCGGCCTTGATCTTACTTGCGAGGTCGCCAAGCTTTTTTTTATAATCATTCATAACCTATCGACTTGTGAACGATTCGACATTACTTCAAATGCAGAAATGAATTATCCGGCATATGTTCATTTGACGAATTGAATATTTCGGCATATCTACATTTGAATATTTACCCATTTGTAGCGATGAATATTTGTTCATTACTCCAATTGTATCTATGTGTATTTGAACAATTACCTAGTCCTGCAATTGAAGTTATCTCCATTTGGAGAATTGACGAGTTGTTCATTTGTAGTTTTATACACTGATCAGGTCAACGACCTCCGCAGCCAGTGAAGTGACCTCTTCGATCGCTTTCTGGTCTGTGCCGGCCATAACCCCGCCGGTCATGGGCGACCTTGCGAGGCTTACCCGGTCATAGATCTTAGTGGCCAATAACGGCGTACCAAGGCTTCTAAGTAACTCTGTAACCTCGGCGGTAATGCCCGACCTTGGCTTGATCATATTCAGCACGATCCCTGCTTTTATTCTTGGTTGCTGAGCCTGTGCGAATTTGACCAGGGCGAGTGTTGACCTGACGGCCATCACATCAAAGAATCCGGCCTTGGTCGGTATCAGGACCAGATCAGAGTAGCTAAAGAGTTCATTTAAACGATTCGATAGATAAGGTGGTGTATCAACGATAATGAGGTCGTGGCCCAGTTTGGGGATCTCGCTGATGAGATTGGGGGCAAGAATATCCAGCCCCGGAAGATCGTCTTTTAAATGATAGATACTGCCCTGAAGGTCCGCGTCGACCAATGCGACTTTTAACTGGTCTTTAAAGCTCAGGGCGAGATTTAAAGCCAATGTGCTTTTACCTACACCACCTTTCTGATGTGCTAATGTGATTATCTTTGCCATGATAAATACGTTAAGTTAGGAACGTTGATTAGTTACAATATTCAGCGGCGTTGTCCACGCCGTGAATTTCCAAGTTTTACGCTATCGGCGATCTCGGCCAACGTGCTTTTTCGGCCCGCTCTGATCCATTCCAGCAACTCGCTCTTATTAAAATAGAGTTTCTTACCTTGCTTGCTTACCGGGATCTCCCGGCGACAGACCTTACCGTAAATGGTAGAGATCGACAAATTCAAAAATGCAGAGGCCTGTTTTATGGAGAATAAGCTATCGTCTTTCGATTCGCCTTGCTGATCGTGATTAAGGATATCTTCGATCTTGGACACTTTTTCTAAGAGTTCACTTACTGCCTTAGGTAGCTGATCAAATGTTATTATTTCCATAAGCGCTATTTTGAGGTTCGTTTATGAAGGCAAAACTATCTGATTGCAAAGTTTCAGCGCTCCGAGATTGTCCGACTCGGACATCAGAAAATCAAAATAAGCGTAAATAAAGAGGTATTGTTAATGGCCGGAAAATGATGAGTTTAGTGATAGAAAGAAAAAAGGCAGTTTTTGTTGAAGTATCAAAATAGGGCTAAACGCTATCATACAGCAGGAAGGAGCTAGTATGCAAATACAGAAAAAGTATGCAAATTTTATGCAAATAAAAAAGCCCCACTTGCCGAAGTGGGGCTAAATCATTGATTTTGAGGCTCCTGAGGCTGGGCTCGAACCAGCGACCCTCTGATTAACAGTCAGATGCTCTAACCGGCTGAGCTACTCAGGAATTTTCCTTTCTTTCGCACTTCAGAACTTATCTGTAGTGCTTTCCGGTTTGGAGTGTGCAAAAGTAGCATTTCCGCGGATAACTCACAATTTTTTCAGCAAAAATTTCAAATATTTTAACCAAAGGCAACTTAGTGGCTGATTATGTGGGAATTAATTTTTCAGGAAATTAAGCCATTCCAGACTATCGCTTGC
Source organism: Mucilaginibacter pedocola (assembly GCF_002013915.1). Taxonomy (GTDB): domain Bacteria; phylum Bacteroidota; class Bacteroidia; order Sphingobacteriales; family Sphingobacteriaceae; genus Mucilaginibacter; species Mucilaginibacter pedocola. The sequence continues at coordinate 106,605 of NZ_MBTF01000008.1, read as the reverse complement.
GTTAATCGGCTTTTTCGATCATACATGAAAGTCCCGTCGCCTTGCAACGTGAAAACCCTCGCCGCGCATACCTCATTATCCATTCATTTTCGCGATATTTGCAGTAAAATAAAATATAAATATTTCCGCATGAGTTTGTTAGTTATTGGTACCGTGGCGTTCGACGCAATTGAGACCCCCTTTGGTAAAACAGATAAAATTGTTGGTGGCGCTGCAACCTACGCCGGTTTGGCAGCTTCTTACTTTTATGATAAGGTGAAAATTGTTGCCGTAGTAGGCGATGATTTCCCCGCCGAAGAAATTGCCGATTTTAATGCGCACAAGATCGATACCGAAGGCTTGCAGATAAAAGAGGGCGAAAAATCATTCTTCTGGAGCGGTAAATACCATAACGACATGAACAGCCGCGATACGCTGGTTACCGACCTAAACGTATTGGCCGATTTTGACCCTATCATTCCTGATAGCTACCAGGACTGCGAATACCTGATGCTGGGCAACCTTACCCCACAGGTACAGCAAACGGTTATTAAACGCCTTAAAAACCGCCCTAAACTGATCGTAATGGACACCATGAACTTCTGGATGGACATTGCTTTAGACGATCTGCTGGAAACCATTAAAATGGTTGACGTATTAACCATTAACGATGCAGAAGCGCGTCAGTTATCTGGCGAGTACTCGTTGGTGAAAGCGGCTAACAAAATATTGGCCATGGGCCCTAAATACCTCATCATTAAAAAAGGTGAGCACGGTGCATTACTTTTCCACGAGGATAAAATATTCTCGGCCCCTGCCCTGCCATTGGCTGAAGTATTTGACCCAACCGGCGCAGGCGATACGTTTGCGGGTGGTTTCATCGGCTACATGGCCAAAGTAGGTACCGTAAACTTCAATAACATGAAGAATGCCATCATCTTCGGCTCTGCCCTGGCATCATTCTGTGTAGAAAAATTCGGCACCGAAAAAATTAAAAACCTTAGCGACGAAGAAGTAGCCGCCCGCGTGCAGCAGTTTGTGCAATTGTCGTCTTTCGAGATAAAATAAATATCTTAACATAACAGTAACGGCCCGATGAATGCGTTTTATCGGGCCGTTTTGTTTAACAGGAATTTAATGGACCCTAAAGCTCTGCGTTAGTTTTAGTGCGAACATCAAAACGGTGGAAATAAAGAGCTGTTCGGCTTAATAAAACCGCGAGAGGCCCTTTATCCCATGTATGGTGCCTCACCGTGCTCCGATATCTTTTACCATGAACCCCAAACTCAATACTCCAACCACTTTTTCACCTTAATGCCTATCATATCTCCCGGTTTAAAGCGCTCGTTCTCGCCGTTCACTACGCGGATGATGATGCCGCGGCGCTCGAGTATCAGGTCTTCGTAAAAGCCTTTAAAGAGCACTTCGCGCACCGTCCAGTGCAGGGCTTCGGGGGCAGCGTTCAGCCTTATCCATTCGGGGTAAACCACAATGGCTTCTTTGGTAGCGGTTACGCCGCAAATATTGGCTTCTTCGGCTGTGAGTACGTTGCAATTGCTCAGCAGTTCGGCCGTGTATAAATTGGCGGGGCTTTGGTAAAGTTGTTTCGGCGAACCGCTTTCTACTATTTCACCATCGCGTATCACCACCAGCTCGTCGGCCATAGAGAGTACTTCGGCGGGGTCGTGCGATACCATTACTACCGTGATGCCGCTCTCGCGCACTATCTGGCGGATATCGTGCTGCAGTCCCTCCCTAAACGAGGTATCTACCTGGTTAAAGGGCTCATCTAAAAACAAAACCTGCGGGCGTGTAATAATGGCACGGGCTATGGCAACACGTTGTTTCTCGCCGCCGCTTAGGTCAGCAACCCGTTTGTAAGCCAGGCGCATCATGTTCAGTTGGTTCAGCACAGCCTCGGTTTTTTCTTCTTTTAGCTTTACGTTGGTGCTGGGCAGCATGGCGGCCACGTTGTCCCACACGCGGGCAAAGAGGTTAAGGTCATCAGTGTGCTGAGTAACCATCTTCATCTCGTCGTGCCCGGGGATCAATTTTTCTTCCGGTCCCCAAATGCGTTCGCCTTTAAAGTAAACGGTACCCTCGTTGGGCGATAGCAGCCCGTAAAGCATTTTCAGCAGGGTACTTTTGCCGCTGCCGCTTTCGCCGATGATGGCCGTTATTTTGCCGGGCGTAATCTCTAAACTTATCTCGCGCACACCCGAAACCGTAGTACCCGGGTACAATTTACTCACCGAAACCGCATGCAAAAAAGGTACATCTGCCATAGGCGGACAAGATAAACACGATATATCAGGAATGTATGAAAGAGTTTTTAACAGGAAGCAAAATTATTAACACGAACAAGAGCTGGTTGACTTGCTTGATGTTTTGACAGGATTAAGGGATTTATGGATTTGAGCAGGATTTTTTATTTGTAACCGATTTCACCGATTCTTTTTGATTTCACCGATTGGGACTCAGGTTGGTTAGTTACCGTTGGGTTTATAGGGTTTGATCAGCTTTTTGTTGTATAGCCTTTTGAACTCTAAACTGAGTGAGCCGAAGTTGATGAGTAAGCCATCGGCTATGTTATAGGCTTCGAGATAGTTAATGGCTTGGTTTTTATGGATATCTTCTATCTTGTCAACGGCTTTAATTTCCAGCATCACCAAGTTTTCTACAAAGAAATCGACACGCCTTGTGCCTATGAGCTCGTTGCGATAGTAGATGTACATTTCTTTTTCGCGCTCAAATGCTAATCCCTGGTACGCTAACTCTATCCCTAAGGCCTTCTGATAGATCGCTTCCAAAAATCCCGAGCCAATAACCTTGTGTACCTCCATGGCACAGCCAATTATTTTATGCGTTAGTTCGTTGATGTTTTCAAATTTATCCATACATCAAAGTAGAGATAATTCATCAAAAACTAATACAAATCGAACAGCTCCTTTAAATCAAATCTTTCCAAAAAATCAATGAGGCCCACACAAAAATCCTGTCCCAATCCCTAAATCCCTTAATCCTGTCAAACAATCTCGCTAATAAATAATCTTGTTACCAGCCCACACTCATCCCGAAGCTAAACTGCCTCAGGCCTTTCTGGGCGGGGCTATCGTCGAACATATCGTTTACGTAGTATTTAGCAAATACGCCTATACCGCCGTAGCCTATGCGTACAAATGGGCCGTAGCGGAACTTGGTGAAGTGGTAATCGCCGGTGCGCATTTGGTTGCCATTCTCTTTGCTTTCCTGGGTGAAGCTACTGCCTAATAGCAGGCCCATATCCAGCCCGCCTACAAAATGGAAGCGGCGGCCGTCGGCATCGTCATGGGTGCGGAAATCGAACGCGATGGGCACACGCAGGTAGCTTGCACGCAGGCGATTTTTAGTGTATTGAATATTATCGGGCACAAAGGTTAATACATCGCCATCGCGCTGTATGGTGCCGTTATTGCGCAGGCGCAGGGTAAGCCAGTCGAAACCACCTGAGGTGTATATCCTGAACGAACTGTTAAAACGGTAGCTTATCTGCAAAACATCAAAGCCAACGCTGGCACTGCGCCACGAGCGGTAGTTCAAGAACTGGTTCTGCGGCTGCAGGGTAAAGCTGCCATTATCGTTAAGCGTAGTTAAACCGATATCAAAACGGGTAAAGGTAAGCCCCATCGAAAAACCCGGTTGTTTTGATGCTGTGTAAGTGGTGTCTGATGTGGTAGTGTTAATGTTCACCTGGGTTGCATCGTTACCAAAGCCGAATTTAAGTTTACGGCCCTTTTTGCTTTTGATAATGATGATGGTATCAGCATCGGCGCCATCGGTGTGGCGGGTTTTTATGGTGTCGGTTTGCGCAAACACAGTGCTTGCTGCAAAAGCTAATATCAGCGAAAATATAATTGGTTTCATGTTGTTTACTTGTTACTTGCTACTACTTCTTCTTTTTTAACTCTGATGATGCCCAGGTTTATGCCGGTCACCAACGATTCGTCATCGTCTTTGCTGCTAAATTCTATCAGCTTGTCTTTGCGTTTGTCTACCTTGCTTACTACCACATTTATCAGGTCGCCAAAGCTACGGATGCGGCGTTTCTTTGGCTGCGCCGATGCAACAGTTTTAGCGGGCGTTTGTTGGGCTACAAGCGCATTTACTTCAGGTAATTTCACCTCGCTATCGATGGCAGGAGTTATCTTCTCTGCTATCAAAGCCGGGGCTGGTGTGTTATCAGGTTTTACCGCTGCTATAACCGCATCGTTTACTGCTGTTGGTTTGGGAGCCACCTGCGCAATTTGTTGGGTGTTCTGCGCTTCTTCCACTTTCACAACGGGTAGGCTATTGTTCTGTTTTTTTATGCTTTGCTTAACGGTGTGTGCTTTTGAAGCAACCGTTGTAGCTACTATTTGGGTTGACGGCTCGGTTATCGGCTGTTCAATTTTTACAGGGGCAACTTCAACTTTCGATTTAACATCATGTTTTACACCGGCTGTTACATGATGCTTAACGTCGTTATTATCCTGTTTAAACTTCGGGATAAAAAACAAGCCTGCACCTACCAAAACCAGCACGCTGGCAGGTATACTAATAAAAGGTAAGGCCGAACGGCTTTTACGCTCCATTACAACTTCGGCAGCTATGTTATCCCACACGCCTTTCGATGGTTCCATCTCCAACTCTCCCAGTTTGGAGCGGAACAGTTCATCAAATTCTTTATCCTGCATATCCATAGCTTTTCTTTTCTGCTTTCAATATCTGTTCTTTCAAAATGGCCCTCGCCCTTGATAATTGCGATTTAGAGGCACCCTCGGTTATGCCCACAATTTCGGCAATTTCTTTATGCGAGTACCCGTCAATAGCGTAAAGGTTAAATACCATACGGTAACCCGGCGAAAGTGTTTTTATTAATAACAACAGGTCCTTCGCCTCCAGGCTTGCCGCTGCAGCGGCATTTACCGATGGTTCCTCGCCCACTTCGTCAATATCAACCACCTGCATCATGCGGTGATGCTTGCGGTAGTATTCTATCGAGCTGTGTACCATAATACGCCGCACCCAACCCTCAAATGAACCCTCGCCTCTGTAATCCTCTATCTTCTGGAAAACCCTGATGAAGCCATTCTGCAGCATGTCTTCGGCTTCCATACGGTCGGCAGCGTAGCGCAGGCACACGCCCATCATTTTAGAGGCAAGCAACTTGTAAAGCATTTCCTGTGCTTTACGTTGCCCGCTTTTACACCGGTGCACCAATTCGTCAATAGTAAACTTAGGTTCCAAACGCATCATTTATAGGTAAGATGAAGTTTGGACTTAGATGGTTGCATGGGGTGTAAAATAATTTAACATTTTTTTAAAGCAGAAGCGCCGGCAACCGCTGTTGCTAATATAGCTGATATGTACCCAGCTATTAAATGGCTATACATGTTATTTAAACTATGCGAATTTTTAATCATAAAGAAATCAACCATCCAAAAACAGAATACAGAATTAATAAATTCAACTCAATTGCTTAATGATTAATAAAAATCAGCTTTAAAGCGTTGTGCAATTGCTATTTAATGGTATTAATTCCTAACTTACAACCCAATACCTAACCACATCATGAAAAAAACTACAGCCCTATTTGCCGCTATTTCCGTTTTTAGCCTCCGCTTATTTGCACAGGATAATTATACATTGCTAAAACCTGCCCGTGTTTTCGACGGGAAGGAAATGCACAGCGGCTGGTGGGTGCTGGTGAAAGATAAACACATAGCTGCCGTCGGCGAGCCATCAAGCGTTAAAGCGCCGGCATCTGCAAAGGTAATTGAACTTAATGGCGCCACCTTAATGCCTGGAATGATAGAGGGCCACTCGCACCTTTTTTTGCACCCTTATAACGAAACCAGCTGGGACGACCAAGTTTTGAAAGAGAGCCAAGCGGAACGCACCGCCCGCGCTGTAGAACATGCTAAGGCTACCTTAAAGGCAGGTTTCACCACGGTACGCGATTTGGGTACCGAAGGTGCAGCTTATGACGATGCGGGGCTAAAAAGCGCCATTAACAAAGGTGTTATACCCGGCCCGCGCATGCTGGTGGCTACCCGCGCTATTGTAGCAACAGGTAGTTACGGCCCCAAAAGCGAAGTAAGCGAATTGCAACTGATAAAAGGTGCCGAGGAAGCCGATGGCAGCGAAGGCCTCACCCGCGCGGTACGCTCGCAAATTGGGCACGGGGCCGATGTGGTAAAGCTATATGCCGATTACCACTGGGGGCCGCACAACACCAATGAACCTACTTTTACCGCCGATGAATTAAAAATTGCCGTGCAGGTAGCAAGCAGCAGCGGCAGGCAGGTTGCGGTACACTCGGGCACCACGGAGGGTATGCGCCGTTCGATAGAGGCTGGCGTAAACACCATTGAGCATGGCGATGGCGGCACACCCGAACTGTTTAAGCAGATGAAGGCAAAAAACATTGCGCTGTGCGCCACTTTGGCCGCTACCGAAGCTATATACGAATACCGTGGCTGGAAGAAAGGAAAAGACCCGGAGCCAGAAGCGGTAAAAAATAAACACAAAATTTTCACCGAAGCTATGGAAGCAGGGGTAACCATTTGTATGGGCGGCGACGTAGGCGTATTTCCGCATGGCGAAAACGCACGGGAGATGCTGCTGATGGTTGAGTACGGCATGAAACCTATTGATGTGCTGCGCTCTGCCACCGCTGTTAATGCAGAAGTTTTTCGATTGAAGGATTTGGGCAATATTAAACCCGATTATTTAGCCGATATTGTAGCCGTAACCGGCGACCCATCTGCCGACATAAAAGCGGTAACGCAAGTTATTTTTGTGATGAAGGATGGCCTTGTATACCCGCCGGATACAAAATAGAACCAACCAACAAAAACCTGTATGAATTTACTTTTACGCTACTCATCACGCGCGGCGGTCATCTGCATGCTTGCGCTGAAAACTTTTACTGCCGACGCACAATCTACCGTTATCCCCATCGAAACCAAAAACAACGCCATCGTACTGCGCGTGGGTGACGATAAACGCCTCAGCATGGTTTATTTTGGCGGTAAGCTGGCCAACCAAAGCGAATACAGCGCTGTACCTAAAGTAACCAAGCTGGACAGGTACGATAACGTTTATAATTCTGCCTACACCACATCCGGCACGCATAACCTGCTGGAGCCTGCCATTGAAGTAACCCATGCCGATGGTAATAAATCATTGGAGTTGCAGTACGTAAGCCATAAGTTTACCAAGCTGAATGATGATGTATCGCTGCTGAGCATCAACCTGAAAGATTCGCTTTACAATTTTGAGGTAACACTGAACTACCAAACCTACTTTAACGAGAACGTAACCGAGCAATGGAGCGTAATTACCCATCACGAGAAAAAGGATGTGGTGCTTAACAAATACGCTTCGGCAAACCTGTACGTACAGGCCGATAGCTACTGGCTGAAACATTACCATGGCGAGTGGGCACAGGAAATGCGCCCCGAAGACGAACAACTAAACCACGGCATAAAAACTTTGGATAGTAAATTAGGCTCACGTGCGGATATTTTTCAGCCGCCGGTGTTCATGGTATCGCTCAACAAACCTGCCGGCGAGGATGATGGCCAGGTACTTTATGGCAATTTAGAATGGAGCGGTAACTTCCGCATCGACCTGGAGGTTGACCCTGCTAATGGCTTGCGCCTGATAGCCGGAGCCAACAACTATGCTGCCAATTATACGCTGAAGGCGGGCGTAGCCTTCGAGACACCCAAATTTGTTTATACCTTGAGCAATAAAGGTAAAGGCGAAGCCAGCCGCAACCTGCAAAGCTGGGCACGCAAATACAAAATTGTTGATGGCCAGGGTCCGCGCCTTACTCTGCTGAACAACTGGGAAGCTACTTACTTCGATTTTAATGATGCAAAGCTTACAGCCTTATTAAAAGATACCAAAACCTTAGGTACCGATCTATTTCTGTTAGATGATGGTTGGTTCGGCAACAAATACCCGCGCAACGACGACCATGCCGGGCTGGGCGACTGGCAGGTGAACAAAGCCAAACTACCCAACGGCATTGGCAACCTGGTTAAAGTTGCCAAAGAGAACAGCGTAAAATTCGGCATATGGGTAGAACCTGAAATGGTGAACCCTAAAAGCGAACTTTACGAAAAACACCCCGATTGGATAGTAAAACAACCCAACCGCCCGGAATTTTATATGCGTAACCAACTGGTGCTCGACCTGAGCAACCCCACCGTGCAAAACTTTGTATTTGGAGTAGTTGATAAGCTTTTTGTAGAGAACCCCGACTTGGCCTACATTAAATGGGACTGCAACGCACTGATGTATAACGCCTATTCGCCTTATCAAAAAAATCAGGGTAATTTTTACACCGACTATGTGCGCGGGCTTTACAGCGTGTTAGACAGGCTACGCGCCAAATACCCTAAAGTACCCATGATGCTTTGTAGCGGTGGCGGTGGCCGGGTTGATTATGGCGCGCTGAAATACTTCACCGAATATTGGCCAAGCGATAATACCGAACCTATAGAGCGTGTGTTCATCCAATGGGAGTACTCTTACTTCTACCCTGCCCTTGCCAGCAGCAACCACGTTACCGATTGGGGCAAGCAACCTATCAAATTCCGCACGGATGTGGCCATGATGGGTAAACTGGGTTTTGATATTGTTGTGAGTAAACTAAAACCCGAAGAACTGGCCTACGCGCAAGGTGCACTAAAAACCTACAAAGAGTTCAGCGAAGCCATTTGGCACGGCGACCAGTACCGCCTGCAAGACCCGCGCACGAACGATGCAGCATCGATAATGTATGTAGATAGCGCCAAAAACAACGCCATTATGTTCAACTATTTAGTGAACAATCGCTACCAGGCTGGCAGCCATTTACCTATCAAAATGAAAGGACTGCAGGAAGATAAACAATACGAAGTGAGCGAAGTGAACCTAATGCCGGGCCACAACTCCAGCATTGCCGCAGCAACTTACTCGGGCAAGTTTTTAATGACCGTTGGCTTGAACCCCGATGTAAGGGATGGCAGGAATAGTGTGCTGATAGCGGTAAGGGGGAAGTAAAAGATTGGTTTTCCCTTTGTGGTAAAATAATTTGAGAGGCGTGCTTGCGTTTTTACCGCAAAGAACGCAGAGGATCAGCGTTATGGTGAGCGCAAAGAACACAAAGGCTTGTATTGGGGCTATTATTAAGCTTTTTGATACTAATACCGGCTCTGCGCCTCTTTGCGAAAACTTTGTGTCCATTGCGGTAAAATAACCTCAAAGGACACAAGGATTTTCAGATACGCTTATTTCTTCTCCCTGAAATACTTATACACCTTCACAGCCGACATAATGATAAGGCTAAAAAGGATGATGCCGATAACGCCGAATATCCAGTTAATGGCGCTTTTCAGGACTACCAAAAACACAATGGCGAAAAGGATGATGGTAGCCAGTTCGTTCCAAAGGCGGAGTTGGATGGAGGTCCATTTGTAGATGCCCCGGGCCATTTGCTTCATTATTTTCTGGCAGACAAAATGGTAAGCAATTAAGCCTACCACAAAGGTGAGTTTTACATGCAGCCAGGGCATGGTCCACAAGCCGGGGTTGAGGTGCAGCATGGTAGCACCTGCCGCTATCACAAAGTACATGCTGGGCGTTGCGATGATCCACCACAACCGCTTTTCTATGATCTCGAACTGCTCCGACAGGATGGTTTTAGCCGGCTCCGGCTTATCCTGTGCTTCGCGATGGTAAATAAATAGGCGCACAATATAAAACAGCCCCGCCATCCAGCAGACCACAAATATGATGTGTATGGCGCGTACGTATAAATACATAATGGTGAGCCCCCTCCGCCCCCTGAAGGGGGTACTTTTTGAATTAACCCCCCCATGCCCCCTAAAGGGGGAGCTTTTGAATTGCAAATTTATTAAAACGCCTACCTAATAGTTCCCCCTTCAGGGGGTTAGGGGGCCCATTCTTTTATCACCTCTACCGCGTACTTCACATTATCAAAAGGGATATCGGGCATAATGCCGTGGCCCAAGTTGAAGATGAAGCCGTTCTCGCCTTTCATACGCTCGAACAAGCGGTGTATGCGTTCTTTAATAACCTTCTTATCAGCATACAAAATATGCGGATCCAGGTTGCCTTGCACGGCAACGCCCTGTGGTAAACGTTTTTTGATATCCAGCAGGTCTACGTTCCAGTCGATAGATACTACATCCGGTTTTGCTTCTGCCATCAGCGGCGCAAAAACCGAACTGCCTTTACAGAACGATATCACCGGGATATCTTTACGGTTAAGCTTGCTGATGATCTGTTGTATATAGTTATGCGAAAACTCGGTATAATCATCCCATGATAATGCCTGCGCCCAGCTATCAAATATCTGCACAGCGTTCACGCCGGCTTCTATCTGTAGGTTAAGGTAGTCGGCAGTCACAGTAGCAATTTTCGACAATAGCTGGTGAGCCATCTCCGGCTCGTTGTGCAGCATCAGTTTGGTCAGCTTAAAATCTTTAGACGATCCGCCTTCAACCAAATAGCTCATCACCGTGAAAGGTGCGCCGGCAAAACCTATCAAGGGTATTTTGCCATCCAAACGCTGCTGAATTACTTTTATCGCATCGGCAACGTATTGCAGCTTATCGCCTACATTATCGCTTAATTTATCGATATCGGCTTGTGAACGCACCGGGTTGGCGAATTTGGGGCCAACACCTTGTGTAAAGCTCAGGTCGCCGCCCATGGCCTCGCCGGTAACCAATATGTCCGAAAACAAAATAGCGGCATCAATACCCAACAGGTCTACCGGCAACATGGTAACATCGGCAGCTATCTCGGGCGTTTTGCACATTTCCAAAAACGAATACTTGTTTTTTATTTCCCAGTACTCGGGCATAAAACGGCCTGCCTGGCGCATCATCCACACAGGTGGGCGCTCGGTAGCTTCAGAAAATGCGGCTATTATAAATAACGAATCTCTCATCTTGTCTATTTAGAATCAAGAGTTAAGAATCAAGAGTCAAGACACATATCTTAATTCTTGGCTCTTGATTCTTAACTCTTGATTCTGAGCTTAGTGTTTTTTCAATTCCTGCTCCACCCTATCCATCACATCCTTCATTTTGGCTGTAATGTGGTCGCGGTGCTTTTCGGCCAGTTGCAGGTAGGCGCGTGCTTTATCGTAATTACCGTTGCGTACGCTAATGTTGGCTACGTGCATTAATGCAGCCACATGGTCGTTAGCGCTGCGGAGCGGGTATTGAGCGGCAATTTCATAATGGCGCTCGGCTTCTTCGTAGTCCTTTTTTTGCATGCAAACGCCGCCGTAAATAAACTCGTAGAAACCCCTCCTGCGTTTACTCAGCCACTCGGGGCGGCTTATCTCGTTAAGCAGGCGCTCGGCACCGCGGTAATCCTTGTTATGGAAATGCTTTGCCGCCAGTACTATGGTTCCCTGCTTAAAGTAGCCCCATATTAACAGCGCAATAAACATTACGCATACCGCTGCCAAAGGATATATACGCATAGATAATACTATTGCAAGCATTACCACAAACAGGCCGGCCACTAATATGCGTGCGCGTGTTGTAAACATCCCTTAGTGCAGATCGGTAAACTTGTAACCCACGCCGCGTATCGAGTGGAAATAAACCGGGTTTTTAGGATCCGGTTCAAAATACTTACGGAAGGTGAGGATAAAGTTATCGATGGTACGGGTTGATGGGTACACGTCGTAGTTCCAAACGGTCTCCAATATCTGCTCGCGCGATACGGCCTCATTGCGGCGCTCTATCAAAAGCTTCAGCAACATGGTTTCCTTTTTGGTAAGCGCAGTAATGCTGCCATCCTCGTTCACCAACTCGAAAGAGTTAAAGTGGATGGTTTTCTCGCCTATCTTATAGCTGTTAAACTCTTTCAGGTCATCGCCTTTCAGGCTGCGTTTTACCAGGTTGTTTACACGTAATATCAGCTCTTCCAGGTTGAAGGGCTTAGTAAGGTAATCATCAGCACCTTTTTTAAGGCCCGATATTTTATCCTCATTGGTATTTTTGGCGGTCAGGAACATAATGGGTACCTCAGAGTTTTCCAGGCGGATGGTTTCGGCAACCACAAAGCCATCTATCTCGGGCATCATTACGTCCAGTATAACCAGGTTAAAACGCTCTTCTTTAAATATCTGGAGGGCTTTTTTACCATTATTTGCTGTAGAAACTTTATAACCTTCCAGCTCCAGGTTAAGTTTAATGGCCTCTAACAGGTGCTCCTCGTCTTCGGCTAACAAAATTCGTTTTTTGGTAGGTATCATACTATCAATTTGATTATTATGCAAATACAACTTCAAACACACTACCAGAAGGGCGGTTATCTTTTACCCTGATGCTGGCCTGGTGTTTATCCAGTACCTCCTTCACAATATACAAGCCAAGCCCTGTTCCTTTGGTATTTCGGGTATCTTCACTGCCAACACGGTAAAATTTGTCAAAAATGCGTGTTTTTTCACTGTCAGATATTCCGATACCGTGATCGGCCACCTGTAAAAATATCCTGTCGTTCTTCGAGAATAGTTTCACCTCTACCGCTGTGCAGGGTTTCGAGTATTTCACGGCGTTCTCTACCAGGTTGGTCACTACCGATGTTAAGGCGAACTTATCGCCGGTAATCTCTATCTTAGGCTCTATCTCGGCGTTAATGATCTGTTGGTTGCAATCGCATTTAGTTATTTGCAGGCGGTTCACAATACTATCCACCAGTGCCGAAAGGTTGAACTGTGCTTTAGGGAAGGTATACGAGCTGTTCTCTATTTTGGCGGCCAGCAGCATATTCTCCACCATATCATCAAGGCGCTCTACATCCAGCAACGATTTATCAATAAAATCTAATATCTGCGCTTTGCTCAGGTCGCGCTTTTGGATGGTTTGCAACAATATTTTGATGGATGCCAAGGGCGATTTCAGCTCGTGCGTTACCGATAGCAGGAAGTTGCGTTTCTGTTCTATCAGTTTACGCTCCTTCTTCATAGAGGTGTGCATATAGTAGGCTCCCACAGCAAATACCAGCACGAACATGGAGCCCTCGCCCATGATCATGGCAAAACGGCGCGGCTGCAGGTGCACCAGCATATACCCCCACCATACCAGTTCGGCCATGGCGTAAATGAGGAGGGCGTAAAATATTACAAGTGAGCGTCTCATATCAGTTTGCAGTTATTCAGTTTGCAGTTGGCGGTTTACAGTTGGCAGTTCAGTTAGCGGTTTGCAGTTGGCATTTTTTGCAGCTTCAAGCAAACTGCCCACCGCTAACTGCAAACTACTTCTCGAACACTATATCAAGGCTATCAAATATAGCAGTTTTTGTTGTTTCCAAATCGGCAGTTGTATGGGCGGCCGATATAAAGCCAACCTCGTAACCCGACGGGCCTAAATAAATGCCGCGGTTTATCAATTCGCGGTGCATGGCCTTAAATTTAAGCATGCTTTGCGGATCGATATCGTCGGCACTACTGATAGTTTCTTTACCGGTGAACGCGAACCAAAATATGGAGCCGATGGTAAATACCTTCAACTCATAACCGCGTTCGGCAACAAAAGCTTCTATCGCTTTTACAAAGCCTGCAGTTTTGTCATGCAGTTCTTCGTAAAAGCCCGGCTGTAATAACTCCGTAAGTTGTGCTATACCTGCTGCCATAGCTACGGGGTTACCCGATAGCGTACCCGCCTGGTAAACCGAACCTACCGGCGAGATATGGTCCATCACTTCTGCCGATGCTCCATAGGCACCAACAGGCAGGCCTCCGCCAATAATTTTGCCATAGGTGATAATATCCGGTTGGATGTTGTAATAAGCTGCTGCACCTTCAAAACCTACGCGGAAGCCCGATATTACTTCATCAAAGATGAGCATGGTACCGTTTTGGATACAGGTATCGCGAAGGAAATTTAAATACTCCGGCGTTTGCAGTAGCAGGCCGTTATTGGCGGGGATAGGCTCAATAATTACCGCAGCAATCTGATCTTTAAAATCATCAAAGGCTTTCAGCAGCGCATCTTTATCATTCAAGGCAACCACAATGGTTTCGTCGGCGAAGGCTTTGGGTACGCCCGCTGATGAGGTTTCGCCAAAAGTAACCAGGCCCGAGCCCGCCTTTACAAGCAAAGCATCGGTATGCCCGTGGTAGCAGCCCTCGAATTTTAATATCTTATCGCGTTTGGTATAGCCCCTTGCCAACCTGATGGCCGACATTACCGCCTCGGTACCCGAGCTTACAAAACGTATTTTTTGAATGTACTTATTGTTGCTCAGAATAAGCTCGGCCAGTTCGTTTTCCAAAGCCGTTGGAGCGCCGAAAGACATACCCTTCTGCATTACTTCCATCACCTTCTCGCGTACCGATGCACGGTTATGCCCCAAGATGAGCGGACCCCATGAGCCGCAAAAATCGATGAACTCGTTACCATCGGCATCCCAAATATGGCTGCCGTCGCCTTTTTCGATAAACAGTGGGGTGCCGTAAACCGATTTAAAGGCCCGCACCGGTGAGTTAACCCCACCCGGGAAATAGGTTTTTGCTTTTTCGTACAGTTCTGCAGATTTGGTTCTGCTTATATCGGGTATTTGCATGTTTTCTATTGCTTAAAGCAGAAAGCACAAAGCTTAAAGCTTTTTATAATAATGTACAGTCAAAGCTTTCCGCTTTAGACTTTTAGCTTTGGACTTCCCCTACAGCCACTTATTCAATAACACTTCTTTGGCGTGATACGTTAGTATAGCGGTAGCGCCTGCTCTGCGGATGCTGGTAAGCACCTCGGTGATGGCGCGTTGCTCGTTCAGCCAGCCGTTTTGTATGGCTGCTTTTATCATGGCGTATTCGCCGCTTACGTTGTAGGCAGCAACCGGTAATTCAGTATTATCTTTTATCAGCTTAATCACGTCGAGGTATGGCAGGGCTGGTTTCACCATCAAGAAATCCGCACCTTCTAATTCATCCAGGTTGGCTTCAATTAAAGCTTCGCGCTGATTGGCGGGGTTCATTTGGTAGGTTTTCTTGTCGCCAAATTTTGGGGCCGAGTTCAGGGCATCTCTGAAGGGGCCATAAAATGCGCTGGCATATTTTGCCGAGTACGACATGATAGACACATGCTTAAAACCCGCATCATCCAACGTTTTGCGGATGTAGCCTACGCGGCCGTCCATCATATCGCTCGGAGCAATAATATCGGCACCGTTTTGTGCGTGTGCTAAGGCCATTTTGCCTAATACCTCTAAAGTTTCGTCGTTCAGGATCTCGCCGTTCTCTACAATACCATCGTGCCCGTCGCTGCTGTAGGGGTCCATTGCCACGTCTGTAATTACGCAAGCTTCCGGGAACTCTTTTTTCACTTCGCTGATAGCGCGCAGGTACAAGCTGCCTTCGCGGTAGCTTTCGGTAGCGTATTTATCCTTAAAATCGTCGTGAATGTTCGGGAACAAGTCGAACGACTTCAGCCCCAAATTCATACAGCTTTCTACTTCGCGCAGCAGGTTATCTATCGAATAGCGGAAAATACCGGGCATCGATGCCACTTCGGTCTTCTGCTTTTCGCCATCCACAATAAACAGCGGGAATATGAGGTTGGCCGCACTCACATGCGTTTCCTGCACCATCTGGCGGATAACTTCACTCTTGCGGTTTCTTCTTGGTCGTTGCATCTTGCCCCCCAGCCCCCTAAAGGGGGAGTTCTTTGAATTATTAATTTTATATTTTGTGCCTTCTAAGTCCCCCCTTCAGGGGGTTAGGGGGCTCAAATGCCAAACACGGCTTCTGCCAGGCCAATTTCGTCGGGAGAGAAGGGGAGCTTGTAGCTTACGCCCATTTCTTCGAACTTTTTACCTGTGGATTTGCCTATGGCTATTACTTTTTGCTGCGGTTGCAGCAGGTTATCTACAAAATAGGCTTCTACGTTGCTCGGACTGGTAAATACCAATACGTCGGCGCCGGTAGGCTCTACGTTTTCTTCTAATACAGTTTCGTAAACAGGCAGGTCTATCACCTTTGTTTCGGCCGATAAGCCTTGTTGAATGCTCCGCATTGGGTTAACTGCCCCCGGGAACAATACCGCCGAACCATTTGCTACAGCCGCAAAATCGGCAGCTACGTCTGCCGTATCGGTGCTCTCACCCACAAAATCGGCAAAATGGCCGTTCTTACGCAGCATATCTTCGGATCCTGTACCCATCACCCCGAATTTCACTTTCTTCGGAAACGCAGGATTCAACTGAAAGAAGTATTCAACAGCATTTTTACTGGTGAAAAACACCCAGTCGATGTTTTTCAGGATATAGCTATCGAACCTGTTGATGGTGCGCACAGTGCGTATCAGCGAACGGGCTTCTATCTCTATTTTATTTTTCTCTAATGCACGGCGGAAATAGCTACCGGCAGAAATATCGCGCGAGATAAATACCTTCAGCGGGAATTTGCGGTCTTTGGCAAATTTGGCAACGATCTTTTCGGGCAGGCCCTCCAACGTATCGGTCTCCAAAAACAACCTGTCGGGGAAGCCTTCGCCGTCTTCAGCCTTGCTCGTGAACACCTGGAATTTATCATCATCCTTGCGGCAATAAACGCCCAGCGGTAAATGGCAGCCACCGCCAAATAACTTCAGTACGTTACGCTCAACAGCAAGTTCAGCGGCCACATCGGGGTGGTGCAGATCTTGCAAGGCCTCGTACAGGATATGGTCGCGTTCGCGTATTTGTATGGCCAAAACACCTTGTGCGGGCGCTGGAATAAACTCGGTAGGGCCAAGCTCTTCTACATGAAACTCATCCAAATTGATGCCTAAACGGGTAACGCCGGCTTTGGCCAGCATAATGGCATCGTATTTTTCGTCGCGCAGTTTGCCAATGCGGGTTGGTACGTTACCGCGAAGGTCTTTTATCTCCAGGTCGGGGCGCACGGCAAGCAGCTGCGCTTTGCGGCGGTTGGATGATGTACCCACCAGGCCACCAAATTTTACCGAAAGGCGCTGGCGAACATCGGTACAATCCTTTAATATCAAAAGTAGTTCGGCAGGGTCTTCACGTTCAGATACTGCGGCAATGATCAAACCCGGAGGGTTTTCGGTAGGCAAGTCTTTATGTGAGTGTACGGCAATATCAATAGTGCCGGCCAGCAATTCTTCCTCCAGCTCTTTGGTAAAAAAGCCTTTGCCTTCCAGTTTATCAAAACTGAGGTTGAGGATACGGTCGCCCTGTGTTTTTATAATTTTAAGTTCGGCGGATATGTGTAGTGCTTCCAGGCTGTCTTTAATAAAATTGGCTTGCCATAAAGCTAATTCGCTGCCACGCGTTCCTATAATTATTTTTCTGTCCAAAGGGGTAACTTATTTTTACTGCAAATTTAATTTTTTATGGGGATGATAGGGAATGTGAGGCGAATGAATTGCAGGAAAATGACTTAGAGGGAGAGCTGAAAGCCAAAAGATGAAAGCAGAAAGCTAAAAATTGTAACGCTGCCGCGAGTTTAGCAAATTGCAACTTGTGGTGCAGCACTAAGTACGCTAAGCCTTTATTTAAACTCCGGCCGATTGTATGTTTTGGTTTTGTTTACGATATTCTATCAAAAGCATGTGAAGCTCCATTGGCTCTATATCCAAATCTGATATGCGTATAGACACGGGCCCCGCGGGGTGCCAATATTCAAGATAATAAGCTTTGCCTTTCCCAAATTGTTTTTCATACACAACTTCGTGCTGTATTTGTTCCCATTTGCAGGCTCCTGCTTGTGCCGTGAATAACTCACGCTTATTTAGAATTATTTGCGGAATGGCACTTCGGTAGCGACGGTAATTTTTATAAACAAAGAAAAGCAAACACAAAGAAAAAATAACGGCGAACCCCGTGCTATCATCTCCTTTACTTTGATTATTCGTCAATAAAAAATAGCCCCCCACAAAGCCAATACCCAACGCAAACATCATTTTATTCAACGCTTTTTTCTTGGAGTAATATATGCAAGCCTCTTCCATTGGGTAATACAAATTTATGTAATTCGAGCAAAAGATAACTTCCATCTACTCGCCACCACAACAAATTAAGTTTATTTATACTCCCTAAACTCCCAGGGGTGCTGATAAAACGTTAAGAGTGTAATAAAGCTGTGTGCGGAAATGTTCAAATGATCTATCCGTACTGAGGTTTTGCCTTGCGGATGTTGGTAATTTAAACGAGGGCGCGCGCCCCTGGTGTCCAACTTTCCTGATATGTTAAGCCCTTTAACCTGCTCCCAGGTAGCAAACGGCGCATCTGCCGTTTGCAAGCCCTGCTTATTGATGATGACCTGCGGCTTAGAGGTTAGCAGCATCCTTATTTTCAAAAACGAATAATATGCACCGGCCACTGTAAATGCCAAGCCAAATATCCAAGTACCTACGATAAGATAATCTATCCCGAAGCCTAACAACCCTAAACTCCCGGCTGCTTTTAGAAGGGCGTCTTCTTTAGAGTAATATATCTTCGTCTCGTCCGGAATGGGGTTGGTAACTATTATTTCGGGGGTTAGGAAACTCATTGGAATATCAACTTATACCTTGACTCTTTTATTATTCATCTCTATCCATGCTGCCAAAACTGCAAAGGCGGTATACCAAACCACGTAAATTAAAGTAATTTGCTTTTCAGTCCCGCCGAGTTGTGTGATAAAAAGCGTTAACATACCTGCGGTCAGGCTCAGGCCTGTTATCGCTATTGGCAGCATCAATATTAGCCATACTTTAAATTTAATACCATTAAATGCCAGCACAGGAAAAAACAAATACGATAGCCCAAAAGGGACCGCGATAGTTATTACAATATCATCTCCTTTGTAGTGACTGAATCGTGTGTAATTGCCAGACCAGTAAATAGCAAAAGCCAGCAATAAAGTAACATAGGTAGCAATTATAAACAACGGTCTGCTACGCATTGTTAAAATTTCTGGTATCCGCAAATCTGTTATCGCTGCGCCCGCGATAGATGCGCAATAAGTGATCGAGCCTGGCTTGCGTAATATCTAATTCTGATATCTCTACGCTTTGTTCTCCATCGGGACTCATAAATTTAAAATAGGTTTTGCTGCTTTTACCGCTCGATACCACTTTAGTGTCCTCATTTCTGATATCCTCCCACCTGTAAAAGGCGCCGTCAGCAAGTTTAACCCCATCGTTACTTAAAATGAGTTGTGGGTTCGGGTTGTTATAATGCCTGTAGCCCATAACGGCAAGC
The DNA here is from genome assembly GCF_002013915.1 of Mucilaginibacter pedocola. GTDB lineage: Bacteria > Bacteroidota > Bacteroidia > Sphingobacteriales > Sphingobacteriaceae > Mucilaginibacter > Mucilaginibacter pedocola. Next base: position 87,378 of record NZ_MBTF01000008.1, on the reverse strand, counting down.
AATGCTCCAACCACAAGCAGTATCCATTGAACCATCCCCATTTCGTTGGATATAAATGAGTAAATACCTACTACAAAAAGCAGCACGCCGATAAGCAAAGTACCGGCTGCATTAAATTTTGAATAGTAAACCTCTACCTGCGCAGGCACCAGCACGTCGTTGTGAAAAATATCGTTTTGCTTGAACTTGGCCTGTAAACCCATCCACTGCTCCTTTTGCTCAGGCGACCATATTTCTGTTCTTTCCCAGAAACTTCCATCGGCCCAAATCAGTTTCTCTTTAACAGCTCGTTTTTTTAGCTCGTGCACATTGCGCACATTTTCAAATGCCCAAAGCCGCCATTTGGTAATGTATATGCTCCAATAAAGCCAGCCCAGCACAATACTCAATATGATCGCAACAGCAATGAACCAGCCGCTAAACTCCAGTTTTAAAAATAGGGCAAATACTAAAACTATAGGAATAAATATGATGGCCAATACCGGGTAGCTAACCACACGTTTGCCGCGCAACAAGGCCTCGTCGACAGAAACAGTTTCGAACATGATAGGGTTTAATTATACCCTAAAGTAGGAAATTTACTGATAGAATAAAGGGGGGAATGAAGCAGAGGGGAGCTTCTTTTTAATTACTGTTGATCAATATATCCTTCGCCATGATCATGGGCACGCTGATATATTTCTTCTCCATGTAATTCATCACCTTTTCCAGTATCTCGCGCGATTCTTTATCGAGGCTTTGCACCTCATCGGCAAATACCGAGTTTACAGCGGTGTTGCGTATCTCTTTTATTTTTTCGGGTACCTGGCGCATGGCCAGCTCTATCTTGCGCTGTTTAAGCATCACCAAAAACTCGTTGATGTTGCGGTCGATGATGGCTTCAGCACTCGAAAGCTCGTGATATCGCTCCTGCAGGTTCTTTTTTGCAACTTCGTTAAGCGAGTGCACTTCAATAAAGTTCACATCAAATTGCTCCAGCACTTCGGCAGCAGTATCGTTAGGGATAGCAAGATCTACTATCGTTTTCTTACCGGTTTCGCCGTTCAATAGCGAGGTATAAATTTCTGGTGTGATGATAGGCTCAACTGCCGATGTGCAGGTGATAATGGCATCAAAGCCTTTTTTGTAATCTTTCAGGGCATCCAGTTCGTAAGCTTCGCCACCCAGGTCATCAGCCAGTTGCTGCGCTTTTGAAAGGGTGCGGTTAAACACCGCGAAGTTAGAGAACTTATGTTTTTGCAGGTATTTAGAAAGGTTGCGGTTAGTTTCGCCGGCGCCTATGATCAGGATACGGGCGTTGCCGCAAAGCTTCAAGTCTTTTAATTTACGGTAAGCTAATGATACTACCGAGATGGGGTTTTTAGATATGTTGGTATGCGTATAAACTTCTTTAGCGGTTTTTACAACACATTCCATTATCAGGCGCAGCTTATCGCCGGTAAGGCCGGCTTCGCGGCCGCTATCGTAAGCTTTACGTAATTGGGCCAATATCTCTTTTTCGCCAACTATCAAACTTTCCAGCGAGCATGATGTACGCAGCAGGTGCTCCATCGCAGCGTGGCCTTCGTAAATAGAAGCAGCATCTAAAAACGTACCCATTGAGTGGTGGCAAAGGCCAATACCCATAGCATCAATAAACTGATGGGCAAACTCGCGATCTACCTTTTGCTGGGTAGACAGAACGAACTCTACACGGTTACAGGTAGATAGGTAGAAAATTTCGCCTATATCAAAACGTGCTTTAACTTCATGGAGTTTATCGGTAAGGTCTTCCTGGCATATCACCAACTTTCCCAATTCCTTCAACTCGATCTGTTTATGCGTAAAAGCTATTACCTTTAGATACTTCAAAGCAGTTTTAAATTTGACCGAACAAAAATAGCACACATGGTAAGATGCAATGTCAAGGCTTTGTCAAACAGAAGTATTTAGAATGTTTATAAATTACGATATATCTGCAATAACATCCTTCTTATTCTGCTTTTATTTCATTTTTTAAAATAAGCTGCCTATAAATAATGCAATTCTTTAAAAAATTAAGCCTTATCGCCCTCATCGCCTTTTACCTGCTGGCAGGTATCAACCACTTTCGCTCGCCCGATGTATATTATTCTATTATGCCAGCGCAATTGCCTTTCGCCAAATTGCTAAACGCACTATCGGGTGCGGCAGAAATTGTGTTAGCGCTATTAATGATACGCCCGCGAACGCGTAAGGTTGCCTCATACGGCATTATACTCATGTTGTTGGCCTTTATCCCCGTACACACCAAAATGGTAATGGATGCCCCCTTTCAATTAGGTACGCTAACAGTTAGCCCGGCTGTAGCATGGCTGAGGCTGCTGGTTTTTCAGCCGCTGCTTATTGTTTGGGCGGGGTGGCATTCTAAAGTCGGAAGTCCGCAGTCGGAAAAGTCCGAGAGAAGGAGTTAAACGTTTTTTTGTCATCGGACTTGCGGACTTTTCTGACTTTCGGACTAACAACAAACAAACATTCCCGCAGAAAACCCGTTACCCCAACATGGATCTGCAAAGTATTGAACTGCGTAACCTGGAGGTACACGATTACCAGGAACTGAAAAAATCGATGAAGTCGGCATACATGGATATGGATGAAGACTACTGGGATGCCGCATCGATAAAAAAACTGATAAAGCTTTTCCCCGAAGGGCAAATTTGCGTAACCGTAAATGGCGAAGTAGTTGGCTGCGCTTTATCTATTGTGGTAGATTACAAGAAATTTGGCGATACCCATACCTACAAACAAATAACCGGCGACAGCAGCTTTAAAACCCATACCAATGATGGCGACGTGCTGTATGGTATAGATATTTTTGTACACCCTAAATACCGCGGATTGCGTTTGGCCCGCCGCCTGTACGATGCGCGCAAGCAGCTTTGCGAGAACCTTAACCTCAAAAGCATTATTGCCGGCGGCCGTATACCCAATTACCAAAAATTTCAGAACGACCTTACGCCAAGGCAATACATTGATAAGGTAAAGTATAAAGAGATATACGACCCTACCCTATCGTTCCAGCTGGCGAATGATTTCCACGTGCGTAAAGTGTTGCGCAATTACCTGCCCGAGGATAGCCGCTCTAAAGGTTTTGCTACATTGATAGAGTGGAACAACGTTTATTACGAAGAGCCTACCAACGCCATAAACCACAAAACGGTGGTTCGTATAGGCCTGGTGCAATGGCAAATGCGCAGTTACAATAACCTAAGTGAATTATTAAAACACGCCGAATACTTTGTTGATGCCGTGAGCGATTACCAGAGCGATTTTATCCTCTTCCCCGAGTTGTTCAATACCCCGCTGATGGCCGAGTATAACCACCTCGATTCGGCAAAGGCCATGCGCGAACTGGCGCAGTACACCCAGCCCATAGTGGAGGCCTTTAGTAAACTGGCGGTATCATACAACGTGAATATTATTGCAGGCAGCATGCCCGTGATAAAGGAAGATTCGCTTTACAACGCCTCGTATCTTTTCCGCCGCAACGGCAGTATGGAAGAAACCATTAAGATACACCCCACCCCATCAGAAATAAACTCCTGGGGTATGCGCGGCGGTAACGACCTTAAGGTTTTTGATACCGATGCGGGCAAAATAGGTATACTGATCTGCTATGATGTGGAGTTCCCTGAACTATCGCGCATTTTGGCCAACCAGGATATGCAGATACTGTTCGTGCCTTTCCTTACGGATACGCAGAACGGCTACAACCGTGTTAAGTTTTGTGCACAGGCCCGTGCAGTAGAGAACGAATGTTATGTGGCTATTGCCGGCTGCGTAGGTAATTTGCCGAATGTAAATAACATGGATATCTCTTATGCGCAATCGGCAGTGTTCACCCCCTCGGATTTTGGATTCCCTACTAACGGCATACAATCAGAAGCTACGCCGAATACCGAGATGATTGTTATTGCAGATGTGGACCTATCGGTTCTGGATGCCCTGCACGAATATGGCAGCGTACAGAATTTAAAAGACCGCCGGACGGATCTTTACGGGATTATGTATAACGGGAAGAAAGTGTGATGATCAAAAATGTCATTTCGATGAGCAGCGGGGAGGGAAAGCGCGAGAGGGCGAAGAGAAATCTTGTTCATTATGCAAAGCCACCATGCAAAGCGTTCATGCTTAGTCGTTCAAGATTCCTCGTCGCTTCGCTTCCCTCGGAATGACATAGTGGGTAGAATAATTTCCTTTCATTGCGCCATCATTACTAACTTGCAGGCATGATCCGCAAAAACTATTACACCATCCCGGGGGCTAAAGGCCGTTACCTTTTCTTTTTAACTAATTGCACGTCAACCAGCCGCTCCACTTTAAAGTTAGCTTTATTGCTGCCTAAATGCCCATAACCAGCTTTATTGCTATCACTATAAACGCCTATAGCGTCGATAATTAAATAACTGGTCGTATAATTAATATGCACTTCCCTAAGAAGTTGAAGAAACTCCGGGCGGATCTCCAACGAATCAGGAAGATCTAATTCTGCTTTTACAGTGGGGCATTCTTTACTGTCGGGCGCTTTTAAACTCCAGTACTCATCAACCCCGGCATAATAGGATCTGGTGTAAACACGCTCGTTTTTATGATCGGGCACGTTGCAAAACACTATAAAGTTGGGCTTATCAATTCCTAAAACCGGCGGCGGAAATATGATCCGTTTCCTTTGTGCCGATGCGCCAAAAGCTATTAATAAAAATATCGTGACGACACTTAGCTTCATGGTAAAAATTTAATACAAGATGCAAAGTTTTTGCGGTATTCGGTTCAACATTAGTAATTTCGGGCTACTATGATCCGCAAAAACTATTACACCATCCCGGGGGCTAAAGGCCGTGGCATGCTGGCCGATGTTACTTACCATACCGCCCATCCCAAAGCACCGTTGGTGATTTTTGCGCACGGCATACGCGGGTTTAAGGATTGGGGCACCCATAACCTGGTGGCGCAGCATTTTGCCGAGAACGGTTTCCGTTTCCTTAAATTCAACTTCTCGCACAACGGCACCACTACCGATAACCCTACAGATTTTGCCGACCTAATAGCCTTTAGCGACAATACCTTCAGCATCGAGCTGGAAGACCTGAACGCCATTATCGATTTTGCCTGTGGCGGCTCGTTCCTGCCGGCCGTGAGGCAGGTATATCTTATTGGGCATAGCCTGGCCGGCGGCATCAGCATCATCAAAACTGCGGAAGATAAACGCATTGCCAAACTGGTTAGCATGGCGGCTATATCGCATTTTGACACGCTTTGGCCAAAAGGCTCGGAAGAACAATGGAAACTACAGGGCGTAATGTATATGCGCAACTCGCGCACCGGGCAAAACATGCCTTATAAGGTGAGCATGCTGCAGGATGTAGAGAAGAATCCCGAGCGGCTGAACATCCGGGCAAAGGCATCGCAAATAAAACAACCCTGGCTAATAGTACACGGCGATGCCGATACCAGCGTGCCCTTAACACAGGCAGAAGATTTGCATGCGGCTCAGCCCAACGCGCAATTGGTGGTGATACCGGGTGCCGACCATGTATTCAATGCCTCGCACCCCTACCTGCCCGATACGCTGCCTGCCACACTTTTGCAATTTTGTAACGATTCTATTGAATTTTTGAAAGAATAAGTCAGCTATTGCAATCATTCAGGGTATTTTTTGCGTTATTGCACTAAATAACACTGCCCATGAGTTTGTCCGGTTCCCGCAAAAAGGGAAGAAAATTTATCAATACCATCCCTACCGATTCTGCCGGGTTTGGCGCAATGCTCCCCATCCTGAAAGAATACAGCAACAACAAAGAAGAGAATACACCCAAAATACCGCTTGGCCCTTTTAAAACGGATATAAGCATTTTTGATACGCCCCCCAAAAGCGGGTTGCGTGTTACCTGGGTAGGGCACTCGAGTTTGTTAATAGAGATAGACGGCATCTGCATCCTTACCGACCCGGTTTGGAGCCAGCGTGTTTCATTTTCACAATCGTTCGGACCAAAGCGCTTTTTTCAGCCGCCTATTGCACTTTCCGAATTACCTAAGATAGATGTGATCATTTCTTCGCACGACCATTATGATCACCTTGATAAAGCCACCATTAAATACTTTGCGGGCAAAAATATACCGTTCATTTGCTCACTAGGCGTTTGCGATTACCTGGAGGAATGGGGCGTTGATAAAGGCATCATCCACGAGGTGGATTGGGGCGATAGCGTAATGATAGGCAATTGCAATATTACCGCTGCGCCGGCAAGGCATTTCTCGGGCAGGGGGCTTACCCATCGCGATGAAACCCTGTGGTCGTCGTTTGTGATAAAAGGGCCCGAACATAATATTTACTTTGGTGCCGATTCGGGTTACTCGCCCGATTTTGCTGCAATTGGTGAAGCTTTCGGCCCGTTCGATCTAACGATGCTGGAGATAGGTGCCTACGGTAAATACTGGCCCGATATACATATGGGCCCCGATAATGCCTCTAACGCCCACCTCGACCTGAAAGGCAATATTATGATGGGCATCCATTGGGGTACCTTTAACCTCGCACCCCATGCCTGGTACGAACCTGCCGAGCGCCTGGTAAAATATGCCGAGGAAAAAAACATCCAACTGTTATTACCCGAACCCGGCAAACCCACCGAGGTTGCACCATTAGTAAGCAATTGGTGGAAGGCGTTTATGAGTTAAATAAAATTCCCTCCTCGGGGAGGGGTGTGCTGGGAAAGTGCGCAAATGCGGGGAGGGGTTAGCCATTATGCCGACAGCTATACAGGTTATCAGTTTGCTTATTGCCACAGATAGCCCTATCTTAATTTTGCTTTATCAATTTATAAAACAGATATTTAGCTACCCAAAACGTCATGCCGAATTTATTTCGGCACCTCACACGGCAGGTAGTGTTTGCGCATAGCGGACATGCATGGAGGTTTACATGATGGGGTGTTGAAACAAGTTCAACATGACGTTTTAACCGTTGTTATTCAGCCCTTATTTTATTTATGAAAGTTATTATTCGCTGTTCTGCTTTTGTATTCTTATTGTTTTGCGCATTAAGTACTTCCGCCCAAACCGTTATCCCCCTTTGGGAAAAAGGTGCACCGGGTTTCGAAAACCGCCGCAACGAGCCCGAGCAAGCCAAAGATTATTGGGTGAAGAATATCCACAACCCTTCGCTTACCGTATATGCCCCGCCTGCCGATAAAGCTACCGGTGCAGCCATTATTGTTTGCCCCGGCGGCGGGCACCGTTTGCTGGTTTACAACTCGGAAGGTGTGGCACCCGCTAAATTCTACAACAGCCTTGGCATTACCGTTTTTATACTGAAGTACCGCCTCGGCCGCGATACCTTGTCCCCTTACAAAATTGATGTTCATGCCAAGCAAGACGGGCAGCGCGCCATCCGCCTGGTACGCAGCCGTGCAGCTGAGTTCGGTATCGACCCCAACCGCATTGGCATTATGGGTTTCTCGGCAGGTGGCGAAGTGGTAGATATGGTAGCCTTTGGCGGTTACGACGGTGATGCAAAAGCCACTGATCCTATCGACCGAGCCAGCGCCAAACCCAATTACATTGTACAGGTTTATCCCGGCCCTCTGTTCGTCCCCGAGCACATCAATACTGATGCACCGCCTGCATTTTTGGTAGCTGCCAATGATGATGCCTGCTGCTCGCTCCCGCTCATCCAGCTATTGCAACGCTATCGCGAAGCCAAAGTACCTGTAGAACTGCACATGTACGCTCAGGGCGACCACGCTTTCAATATGGGTACCAACCGCAACCTCAAATCCATAAACCACTGGCCCGACCGCCTCGCCGACTGGCTGGAAGACAGCCACATTTTGAAGCCGGAAAAGGATTTGAAGAAGGTGCTGCATTGAGAAAAGTTTAAAAGTTGGGTTTCGTACCAGGCTTGCTTAAAGCCCCTCCCGTTCAGGTGTCCCCACCTGAACGAAAAGGACTTTTTCTTTATAACACAATACTATCAATTCCCCTTTGCAAAGCCAACTCGGCCTGGCCAGGAAATGCCGAACCCTCCACACGGAAAACCTTCAGGTCTGTCATCCCAAGGAAACCTAAAAAGCCTTTAAGGTAAGTAGATACGAAATCGAAAGCCTGGTAAGCCCCGGCGGAATAAATAGCGCCCGATGCCATAGCCACATAAACCGTTTTGCCTTTTATCAGTCCTTCTGCACCCGCTGCGCTGAATTTGAAGGTAACGCCGGCACGAGCTATGTGGTCTATCCAGGCCTTCAGTACCGAGGGAATGCCAAAATTCCAAAGCGGGGCTCCTATTACAATAATGTCGGCGTCCCAAATTTCGGCAATAGCTTCGTTGGAATTTTTAAGCGCTTCTTTATTCTCTTCGGTATGGCTATCGGCGGGGGTGTAAAATGCGGCAAGTGTGGCTTCCTCTAAATGAGGAAACGGTTGTTGCGCTAAATTGCGGGTGCGCACCGTGCTCCCCGGGTTGGCTTCCTTTACTTTTTCGATGATAGCGTTTCCAAGTCTTATACTGAATGACTGTTCGCCTTTAGGGCTCGAGATGATATGCAATATCTTTTTCATCAGGGTAATTTGTTTTTGTTTTATATCTGCAGCAAACGTAATTACCCTGCCTTTCAAAAAGATACTACTATCCCAAAGGATACCGGTATGGTTTAGGATACTGTTTACCTTTGTATACGATGGAAACACTTGCCGAACCGGAAACAATAACCGCAAAAAGTTGCAGCAAACGCACCTGCCCCACGGGTATGGCAGGCATCAGGGATGCTTTGTATGTTTTAAACGGGAAATGGAAATTGCCGCTCCTGTTCGCACTTACTGATGGGCCTATGCGTTTTAAAGATATTCAGCGTGCGCTCGGCGATATAACGCCTAAAATACTCTCGAAAGAATTGAAGGAGCTTGAACTGAACGAGTTTGTTGTGCGTAATGTGTATTCCACCACGCCGGTAACGGTAACTTACGGACTAACGCCTTACAGCGAATCGTTAGATGCCGTGTTGTTCGCCCTTAAAGATTGGGGCATAAGCCACCGCAAGCGCATTGTGGCCAGCAGGAAAGCGGATATCACCTAAAATCCCCCCCTGTAATATTGGTAAGCAAAACAGGAATTGATATAAGCGAATGAACATATTCCAATCGTATATTTGGCTAAGGACATATCAATATCATCATGAAAATTATCCAACTATTCGCTAACAACATCGGCGCCGGGCGTGCTTTATTTACTATTGCCGCCTTGTTCGCCCTATCGCTTATACCCTTTCAAAAAGCGTTTGCGCAGGATGCCGGGCAGGTGGTGCGGATAGCTAAACTAACAATAGATTCCGCACAGTTGGATAACTACAAAGCTATGCTGAAAGAGCACGCCGAAGTTGCGGTGCGGGTAGAGCCGGGCGTTATTACGCTATATGCAGTATATGATAAGGCGAAACCAACCAATGTAACGGTATTTGAAATATACGCTAACCAAGCGGCTTACCTCAGCCATTTGCAAACTCCGCATTTTAAGAAATACAAAACCGGCACCAAGGATATGGTGAAGTCGCTGGAGTTGGTGGAGGTTACGCCCATAGCGCTGGAGAGTAAGCGGAAATAAGCCTGCAAAGCAAAAGGCGATGAATTTGAGGTTCATCGCCTTTATGCCTTATGCAAATCAAAAGTTCCTCCGCTATCCAGCGGAGGCGGAGGCTCGGGTTATTACTTTGCGCGCTCGATGTACTCGCCGGTGCGGGTATCTACTTTTATCTTGTCGCCTTGGTTAATGAACAGGGGTACCTTTATCTCCACACCGTTATCGGCAGTAGCGTTCTTCATGGCGCCCGATGAGGTATCGCCTTTTACGGCAGGCTCGGTGTAGGTAATTTCCAGTTCTACGCTGTTCGGCATTTGCCCCATTATAGGCTCTTCGCTCTCGAAAGATACGATCACGTTCATGCCTTCTTTCAAAAACTTAACCTGCGGTCCAAACAATGTTTTAGGGATGCTGTGCTGATCGTAAGTGGTGTTATCCATGATCACCAGGTAGTCGCCTTCTTCGTACAGGTATTGGTAATCGTTGGTTTCTACGCGGCAAATTTCCACCTGCTCATCGGTACCCAGGCGGGCCTCAACAATACGACCGGTTTTAATATTGCGGAATTTATCCAAATAAAACGCGCCGCCTTTGCCCGGGGTGCGGTGTAATACTTCGGTAGTAATTACCAGTTCGCCATTATAGCGTAATATATTTCCTACTTTAATTTCAGATGCCTTTGCCATGTAATGTGTTTCTAAAAAATGTCTGCGAAGATAGGCTAAGTTCTGTAAAACACCATGATAAAAGCTTTAAAGGGCGTTAAATAAAAAACCGCAGCAAGCAAAGCCTGCCACGGTAGATCAGTGTGTAAAAAGCGAATTTCCTTATTGCTTCACGCGTTCGCCTGTAGATTCGAACATACCCATCAGGCTACCTTTGATGTGCGTATCGTCAACTTTCTCCATCGCCAGGTTAACATCGTAGTTAGATATGGTGAAGTATAGGGTCACTTTACCATCAGCAGTTTCGATTTTGGTTACGGGTACCTCTTTTTTGCTTTCAGGATCAGTAAAAGTACCATCCAGTTTGCCGTCCTTTTCGGTAAGCGTGAACATCAGGTGTACATCGCCGTTAGGGGTGCCTTTTATCAGGATATCCCATTTCCCTGCATAGAACGATGGTGCGGTTTGTGCCTGCGCTTTGGCAGTGAATAGCATAAAGGCAAAAATGCCGGCAATTGCTAAAGTAATTTTTCTCATGTTTTGGTTGTTTGTTGGGGTTATATAGTTGGTTTAATTATTTACTGGGTCAGTTCTTTTTGGCGGAGCATTCCACCTCGTTTTGCAGCAGGTTCAGGAATGGTGCCTGTGCCCATGCGGTAGCATCGTGCCCTATAGAAGTGTAATAGGCATGCCCTTTCTCTACATTACGGTACCAGGCCACGGGATGGTCTTTCCCCATACCGAAGTTCTTATCTTTCACAAACATGATGTTGCCGTTCGGGTTTATTTTAGTGCCATCGATATTGTAGATTACGTGGGAACCGCTTTTGCGCGGGTTATCAAAAAACACGTACCATTCGTCGGTATGCTGCCAGGTTTGCGGCAGGGCATTTTCTACCAGGGTATCGGGCGCATCATTTAGGGTTACGGTAGCTTCCTGCAAATGAGCCTCGATAGGATGATGCGAGAAATTAGCGCCAATCAAATTCTGCTCGTACCATGGCCATTGGTGCGAGTTATCGCCAGCGCCGTGGATGCCTATCCAGTTGCCGCCATTTTTTACATAAGCTGCTAATGCATTCTGCTGTTCATCGTTCAATAGTCGGCCGGTGCAGTTGTTAAATACTACCACGTCGAATTTGGCAAGTTGCTCTGCATTGAACACACCGCCATCCTCGGTATCATATAAAAACCAGTTGTTTTTGGCCGCCATATCCGCAAAGGCTTTTTTACCTGCTTCGATAGATTCGCCATGGCGGAAACCTGTGGATTTAGAGAACAACAGCACCTTAGTTTTCCCCTCGGGAAAGCTGATGGCCGGCACATCGGTTTCGTACGATACCGGGAAGCCATGAGTTACTTTATACGAGAACAGCATAGCCGCCCCCACCAGCAAAACTGCAATGGCCAGTACCGACCACAGGATAATTTTTAAAGCTTTTTTCATGCGTTTGGTTTATAATTGGTTAGCCCGCAGCTTTTATTAGAAAATAATAAATGAAGGTATAAATTAATTCCATACATTTATTAAATTTTAAGAAATAAATTTTTTGAAGAGTTAGCGTTATGGATAGTTTACAGCAAGCACGCGATTTTTTTGAACGAGGGCACCTCGAGTACCGCCCTAACCTCAGTATTGATTGTGCCATTTTTGGCTATCATGATGAGGAACTGAAGCTTTTGCTGATGAAGAACAAGCTGATGCGTAAATGGCATTTGCCGGGCGGCTTTGTTAAAAAAACCGAAAGCCTTGATGATGCCGCAGCGCGGATAACCATGGAACGTACGGGATTGGAGCGCCTTTTCCTTCGCCAGGCCAAAGCTTTTGGCGATGTGGGCCGCAATACCACCACCGAAATGTTCGACGAGATAGCCTTTATCCAGTTAATGGGTTTTAAAATAGAACCCGACAGCTGGCTGCTGGGCGAAACCGTTACCATTGGCTTTTACTCGATCACCGATATTGTGAACGCCAGCCCCATTTTAGATTTTATATCCGAAGATTGCCGCTGGTTCCCGATAAATGAAATACCCGATCTGGCCTTCGATCATAACGAAGTAGCCAAAGAAGCGCTCGACCGTATGCGAATAGACCTTTACCACTTCCCCATAGGCAAAAACCTACTGCAACCTAAATTCACGCTTAAAGAGATCAAACGGCTTTACGAAGTACTATCGGGCAAAACGCTAAACCCAACTAACTTCCCTAATAAGCTAATGGCACTGGGGTTATTGGAGAAACTAGATGAAAAGAAAGCCATAGGCGGGCACCGCTCCCCCACTTTTTATAAGTTTAACGAGGAGGCGTACGAAAAAGCGCTGGAAGAGGGGTTGGTGCTTGTTTAATTTTTGAGTCCGAAAGTCCGGTAAGTCGGAAAGTCCGAAGATGGAAAAAACCTTTAACGTTTTATCTAATACTTCTTCTTACGGACTTTCGGACTGCGGACTTCCGACTATTTCACTCCTGAAACACCTCCGGGTACTTCCTGATGAAATAAACCGGGGTGCAGCTCCAGGCATGGCAGTAGCTGTTCACCGGGAAAAAGCCATAGGGCGATAGGTATTCGTTCTTCGGGTCGTACACTTCCCAAAAGGTATCGGCACCTTTTTTTACCATGCCTCCCCAATAATTTGTAACCGTAGCTTTTGCCTCGGCATTTAGCCCGGCGCTTATCAATGCCTGCACATAGTAGTGGTACAGGTATGGCCCACCCGGGTAAAGGGCATCTTTTTGTTTGGCTACATTCAGCAGGGCTTGCTGGCTTTCCTTTTTACTCAAGGCACCCGATAGCGTTAGCCATATCTGCGAAGCGTAAGATACCTGCTTACTGCTACCGCTGTAAACCAGGCCAGTTTTGGCATCATATAAATTTTTGCGCGCGGCAGTGCTCATCTTTTTTATTAAGGCGGGCACGTCATTCAGCTCGCCTTCTTTATGCAAGGCTTTGGCCAGATCGTAAGTTTGTTTTAAGGTGTAAATAGCAATGCCTTGTAAAGCGGCCTCCCTGTCGAGCCCGTCCTTCCAGTCGAAGAACAGCCACCACTCTTTATTGGCGCGAGGGTAATCCATCATACCAGTTGGCAATAAATAATTGCGGATGATATCCAATTGGCGTTTGGCTACGGGCCACAGGTCGTTAGCCGTTTCGGTATCATTAGTGGCGGCTAAGTATTCTTTTAAGGCGGCGTTATACAGGAAGGCATAATCCATCAGGTACTGGTTCTCCTGCGGATGGGGTTCGGGTTTTTCGAATACCGTACCAATTAAAAAGCCTTTCTCTCCGCTTAGGCCGGCGAGCAGGTAGAGGCAGCGTTTAGTTAAGTCGAAGTTTTTGAAGGAATAGCTATTGGCGAGCGATTCGAGGTAGAGGTCGCCTATCCACAGCCTGCGGTCGCGCTTGGGGCCGTCTTCGTAAACGGTTTGCATACATTCTTTCAGGGTGGTCAAGCCTACCGAATCGATGGCACGGATATCAGAAGCTGCAGATGCCTGCAAGGGAGCAGGCTTTGTACTTACCGAACTCACCGCCTTGCATTGTATATCCGATACCGCGAAATCAAAATATTGCGAGCTCCCCATCAGCTCTATCTTCACGTATCGGAAAGATAAGCGTCGGGCAATGCTTACCGTTTCGGGGATATCCATAACGGTTACTACCTCGTCCTGCAGCCAGGCACGGCTTAGGCCACCTTTGTATGGGTCGAATGGCGTAGCAAGTTCAGCGGGCACTTCGCCGAAAGTAAGTTTAAACCGCGTTGGCGCATCTGATGAACCTCGCAGTAATTTCAGGCTGAAGCTAACGTAGCCAGTAATGTGCTCACCAAAATCGAGTACTACCTGCTTTTTCTTTTGAAAAGAGCCGGAGTAGAAGGCAGTAAGCGAGTCGGTAGGCTGTGCCTTCCAACCCTGGAAAGCGCCGGCATCCTTCACTAAAACAACGGTATTAACCGGGCGCTTCAAGGTTTCGTTAAATTTAGGCGTAAGTTGCTGCGCTTGGGCCAGCCATTGCGCACGGTTAGCCCGGTATGGGTCCTGCGCGTAACCGTTTATGCTGAAAATTATTAATACGAAGATGATAAAATGCCTGGCCATTGGTTGGAGATAAGAGGAAGCAATATAACTACATTAATTCGGTATGGCATCCTGCGGTATCCTGTAAGGCATTCGTCTCGCAGGGTTCCTTTCAGGAGATCCTGCGGTTACATTGTCGCCGTCGATTCGCAATTGGGTAGCCCCGATGGGGCACAACTATTTTTTTTGATATGCTTCTACAAACAGGTAGTGCGTATCGGCACATAGCAATTTTGGTTACTGTTAATCTCCCTGGTAAAAAGAAGCCATTTACAGGTAATTCAATACAAACATATAGTAGCTTAAATGCCCTTGGCTTTTATACCTTTGATATTGCCAAGCATCATCATATATGGTTAAATTCAAAAATTTAGTACAGGGCGATATCCTGAGTTTTGTAGCGGCTGATAACAAATACAAAGCGATATTATGTACCGCTGTAAAAAAAGACCGCAGCCCTCATAGCTGCGATTTTGCGGCAACAACATACAGCAGCGAAAACTTACCCACTTTAGATAACATTCTCCAATGCGATTTTTACGGCAGGCCAAATGCCCAAAGCAGCTCTTTTCCGTACCCGCAAACAGCTATAAATGTAATGTGGGAAGTGCACCCGGAAATAAAGCCTTACATACTTGGCTCCTATGGCCTCACAATTTGGAATGTAGATCTTAAACCTTTCGAAGGCAATTTTGAATTGATCGGCAACCTAAATATAGTGAGCGATCTTCTCATGAACGGCAACGGTTCGGTAAACGCAAGCAGTTGGGATTTTTTTAGTGATTTTTTTGCAGGGAATGGTTTAGATAAACTTTTAGAAAGAGGGCACAAGCCTTTTAGTATAAGAGCTATCGTGATGCCTGAATGACTAACTGCCATCCCTTAGTAAAATAGCAGGCTACTCCAAAACGTTTTAATAATTCATCCGTTATTTGTAGAAATAAAATAGAACAGGCCATGGCAAATTTCCAGGATATCATCGCATCAGAGAAACCCGTTTTAGTTGATTTCAGCGCCGAATGGTGCGGTCCGTGTAAAATGATGCCTCCGATACTGAAACAGGTAAAAGATGCCCTTGGTGATAAGGTGACTATCATTAAGATCGACATCGACAAAAACCCCGCAGCCGCCAACGCCTACCGCGTGCAAAGCGTGCCCACCTTAATCGTTTTCCAAAACGGACAAAGCAAATGGCGCCAAAGCGGCGTAATGCAGGCAGCGCAACTACAACAGGTAATTCAACAGTACATTAAGTAGTTGCTCTGGTTCATAGATGATAGTTCATGGTTCATAGCCGAATTACTTATCAATGAATTGAGACTCGTTGAAACCAAATCGGTGAAATCATTTTTTATCTGTGGAATCCCAAAAAACAAATCGGTGAAATCATGCTTCATCAGTGAAATCCCAGAAAATCAAATCGGTGGAATCATTCCTCAATCGGTGAAATCCCAGAAAAATAAATCCTGAACAATCTTTCAATCCCTAAATCCTGTCAAACGATTTCGCAAATCCTGCTCGGTCGTGTTACCTTTTCTCTGCTACCGGTGCCTCGTTCTTCTGAGCAGGCTTACGTAGGTATAACCACGATAGCAAATACAAGCATAACAGCCCCAGCAAAAATCCTCCTGTAACATCGGTAAACCAATGCGCGCCCAGGTATATACGCGATATGGGTATCAGGAATATCATGAGCAGGCTTAGCGCGATCAAAAAGCGGCTCACAATTTTTGGCACATCTTCCAGTTGATACATCAGCACTACCAAAAAGCCGAAGAAAACCGTATAGAACATTACGTGCCCACTGGGGAAACTTTGCTGGGTGGTTTTTAATACAATGCGCACCACATCGTCGCTGGGGCGGGGGCGGTTCACCAAAGCTTTCACAATGGTACTTATCAAACCTACCAAGGTTGTAAAGAGCACATACAGCGCAGCCTTTTTGTATTTGAACAGCAGCAGCACTAAGCTGGTGAAGGCTATCATGATGGGCGCCTCGGGCATATAACCGGGTACGCTGACTACGTACATCGCCGTATCTAAAAACTTATTCTGGTGCTCTTGTATCTCTTTAGAGAACTTGATATCGATAAAAGAATTGGGGTACAATATCACCAAAACGGTAAGCGCAGCAAAACCAATGCTGATAATGATGAGCACTAACTTTAGTATGCGTTGCCTCCGTTGGTTCATGTTTTTATATTAAGTCTTTTAAATGTTTATAATTGGCTTTTACAGTATCTAATACCTCGTCCATGCGGCCGTTCAGCATCATTTTGGTCATGGATACCGCCATGCCTTTCACCTGTTTCAATTCCACTTTTGGTGGCATGGCCAGCGCGTTGGGGTCGGTAAATACATTCAGTAGCACAGGGCCATTGTAGGCCAACGCGTCGCGCAGGGCTTGTTCCGCCTCGGCGGGCTCTTTTACGGTTACGCCTTTTATGCCCATTGCCTGCGCTACCATGGCAAAATCGGGGTTGTGCATTTCGGTTTGCCAATCGGGCAGGCCCGCTACCTCCATCTCCAGTTTCACCATACCTAACGAGCGGTTGTTGAACACCACTATTTTTACGGGCAGTTTATACTGCGCAATAGTTGCCAAATCGCCCATTAACATTGATAGGCCGCCGTCTCCGCAAAAGGCAATTACCTGTCTATTAGGGTAAGCCAGCGCCGCGCCAATTGCCTGCGGCATGGCGTTGGCCATTGAGCCATGGTTGAACGAGCCAATCATCCGGCGTTTGCCAGTAGCGTTGATATAACGCGCTCCCCATACACAGCACATGCCGGTATCTACCGTAAATATAGCATCATCTGCCGCCATTTTATCAATTAAACTACTGATGAACTCGGGATGTATCTTTTCGGTATCGCCCTTATCCTCCACATAGGTATGCATGTTCTCTTTTACTCCCTCGTAAAATTTTAATTGTGCCTTTAGGAAGCTATCTTCCTCATTCTGTCTAACTAATGGCAGCAAAGCTTTCAAAGTATCTTTTACATCGCCGCAAAGCCCGACATCCACCTTAGCGCGACGGCCAATGCGCTCGGGTTTTATATCTACCTGAACGATCTTACAATCGGTAGGCATAAATGGCGTATAAGGGAAATCGGTACCAAGCAATATCAACAGATCGCTGTCGTGCATGCTATGGTACGCCGATGGCAGGCCCAGCAGCCCCGTCATGCCTACTTCGTTCGGGTTATCATATTGTATACCCATCTTGGCCCTGAACGAATAAGCAACGGGCGCGTGCAGCAATTGCGATAGATGCACTACCTCATCGTGCGCTTCTGCAGCGCCAATGCCGCAAAATATGGTTATTTTTTTATGATGGTTAACCAACTCAGCTAGCTTAGCTAAATCCTCATCTGAGGGGCGGACAACAGGCTGCGGTTTAAAATTATCGGTAGCAGTCGTAATCTCCTCGGCATCCATGGCGGTAACATCGCCGGGCAGGCCAATAACCGATACGCCTTTACGATGGATCGCTGCCTGTATAGCCGACTGAACCATGCGCGGCAATTGTTTGGGCGTGGTGGCTACCTGGTTATAGTGGCTGCAATCGTCGAACAGTTTTATGGTGTTAGTTTCCTGGAAATAATCGGTGCCAAACTCAAACGTAGCCATGGTTGATGCTATGGCCAGCACCGGTGCTCCCGAACGGTGGGCATCGTACAAACCGTTTATCAAATGCACGTGCCCGGGGCCGCTGCTGCCTGCGCAACAGGCAATATTACCGGTAAGCTCGGCTTCGGCACCTGCGGCATAGGCACCCGCCTCCTCGTGCCTTACGTGCACCCACTGTATGCTGCCTTCGCGCCGCACGGCATCGTTCACCTCGTTCAAACTGTCGCCGGTTACAGCGTATATTCTTTTAATACCTGCGTTCACCAGCATTGCTACCAGTTGGTCTGCCACGTTTGCCATACAATTTCGGGTTTTTATAATAGCTAAACCTGATAAGCGCGCAGGGGTTTTAATTTTCGGCAATAAAGCCGTCATCATAAAGTCATTGCTTGTATCTTAGCCTAAGCAATGCCCAACACAAAAAACACCGGCAGACTATTTCATGTTAGCGAAACCGGCGGCATAAAACTATTTCAACCCCGCCCCTCTCCCTCCTATTTTGCAGCAATTACGGGCGATGTTGTGTTTGCCATCGCCGATAAATTGCTTCACAATTACTTACTACCGCGCGATTGCCCGAGGGTGACATACTATGCGGGCGAGCAAACTACTGATGCTGATAAGGACAAATTCATGGGCGGTGCTAAAGCATCGCACATTGTAATTGTAGAGGATGGCTGGGAGCAACGCATCCGCGAATCGGTTTTGTATTGCTATGAATTCCCTCCAGAGGATTTCACCTTGCTTGATGAATGCGCCGGCTATCACATATCATACCAACAAGTAACACCTATAGCCGAGTACTGCATTGATAATGTATTGAGCGCATTGCAAAGCCGGGATGTCGAACTACGGTTTATGCCATCGCTCGTCGGCATAGCTGAAGAAGTGAAAAACTCCAGCCTGAATTTTTCGCTGATACGCATGCGGAATGCTATCTTGTAAATAAAACATCACCATGGGACGAATTGTAATAGTGGCCTATAAACCAAAAGAAGGGCAAGCCGATGCCTTGCATTTACTGGTACAAACACACGTACCAAGGCTCAAAGCAGAAAATTTGGTAACCGACAGGCAGCCCATCATTATGGAAGCTGCGGACGGCACCATCATCGAGGTATTTGAATGGCTATCTGCCGAGGCTATACAACAAGCACACAGCAACCCGGTAGTGCACCAAATGTGGGGCGAATTTGCAGAGGTATGCGAGTATGTACCTTTGAATACCCTACCCGAGGCGGCTAATATGTTTGCGGAGTTTTTTGGTTTATAATAGTATAGTTTAATTTAACCGCAAAGGGCGCAGAGGATTTGCATTGTGGTAATGCGCAAAGAACTCAAAGGCTTTGCAAATGGTTAAACTTCTAGGTTAATACAAATTCTGCGCTTCTTTGGATTTCACTTTGAACTTAGTGGTAAAAATCCGCCGCCACCGCCGACATTAAACTTATTAATGAAGTGGCAAAGCTCTGTGTTCTTTGCGCTCACCATCGCGCTAATCCTTTGTGGCCTTTGCGGTAAAATTACCACAAACAAAAAACGGCCTCCATTGCTGGAAGCCGTTCTCAATATCAATAAAAAAGCCTAATTATTCGCCTTTTTCTGCGTTCTCTTCGTTTTTAGCAGGAGCTTCTTCTACAGCAGGAGCAGCAGTTTCTTCAACTACAGGAGCTTCAGCAACCGGAGCAACTTCGATAGGAGCAGCAGTTTTTGCTTTAGCACCACCACGACGGCGAGTTGATTTTTTCTCAGTTTTAGCGGCAACGTCTTTACCGTAAACAGTGTTGTAGTCAACCAATTCGATGATCGCCATTTCAGCGTTGTCACCTAAACGGTTTTCTAACTTAACAATACGAGTGTAACCACCCGGACGGTTAGCGATTTTAGCAGCTACATCGCGGAACAGTTCGCTTACTACTTCTTTATCTTGCAGGTAGCTAAATACTGTACGGCGAGAGTGAGTAGTATCTTCTTTCGATTTAGTCAAAAGTGGCTCTACATAAACGCGCAAAGCTTTTGCTTTTGCTAAAGTTGTAGTAATACGTTTGTGAGTGATTAGCGAAGAGGCCATGTTAGCCATCATTGCTTTGCGGTGGCTGTTGGTGCGGCCTAAGTGGTTTACTTTTTTTCCGTGTCTCATTTGTTTTTTTATTGTGGCACGTGCATACCGTTGGGCGGCGGGTTAACGTCAAGCCCTCGGAATTATGCCGGTGTACAAGCGACTGGTTAATTAATGACAGGAGATTAGTCGCTTTTTCGTCTCCTATCGGTTATAAAATAAAAAGAGGTTAAAGACTATTCTCAAGTCTCTAACCTCCAGTCATTATTATTCTTCGTCTAACTTAAATTTAGCCAGGTTCATACCAAAAGATAAGCCTTTTGATTTAACCAGGTCCTGAATTTCAGTTAATGATTTTTTACCAAAGTTCCTGAATTTAAGCATATCAGCAACATCGTAAGAAACCAGGTCAGCCAGGCTACGGATATCAGCAGCTTTCAAGCAATTCAGGGCACGTACGCTCAGGTCAAGATCAACCAGTTCGGTTTTCAGGATCTTGCGCATGTGAAGAATTTCTTCGTCAACTTCTTTAGTTTCTTCTTTAGCTTGTGCTTCAAGCATCATGTTCTCGTCAGAGAACAGCATGAAGTGCTGGATAAGGATCTTTGCAGCTTGTTTCAGCGCATCCTCAGGGTGGATAGAACCATCTGTA
Organism: Mucilaginibacter pedocola; assembly: GCF_002013915.1. Classification (GTDB taxonomy): domain Bacteria; phylum Bacteroidota; class Bacteroidia; order Sphingobacteriales; family Sphingobacteriaceae; genus Mucilaginibacter; species Mucilaginibacter pedocola. The sequence continues at coordinate 66,707 of NZ_MBTF01000008.1, read as the reverse complement.
GAAATATCAAGGATCAGTTTTTCGTAATCCGTTTTTTGTTCTACACGGTAGTTTTCCAGAGTATACTTAACGTTTTTGATCGGGGTGAAGATCGAATCGATAGCAATCACACCTACGTTAGCATCAGGATTTTTGTTCTCTTCGTTGCTGATGTAGCCACGGCCTTTAGCAACGGTAAGTTCAACTTCCAAAGTTACCGACGAATCCATGTTGCAGATAACCAGCTCAGGGTTCAATACAGTAAAGTTGTTTGAGAACTTGGTGATATCGCCGGCTTTGAACGCATCCTGGCCGCTAACGATCACAAATATTTTCTCGTTATCGCCCGATTCACCTGTTTTTTTGAAACGCACTTGTTTCAGGTTCAGGATGATCTCGGTAACGTCTTCAACTACGCCTTTGATGGTAGAAAACTCATGCGTTACACCCGATATACGTACCGAGGTAATAGCATAACCTTCTAATGAAGATAGTAAGATACGACGCAGAGCATTACCAATGGTTACACCGAAGCCTGGTTCTAACGGACGAAACTCGAACGTGCCATCAAAATCATTCGATTTCTGCATGATAACCTTGTCTGGTTTTTGAAATGCTAAAATTGCCATTTATATCTTTTGTTTATTGTTTGATAATTGATTTTATCTTAACCACGAAAATGGCTGGCATAACATGCCAACCATCCCGCAGAAAGTTTTCTTTATTATTTCGAGTACAACTCGACAATGAGGTTCTCTTTGATGTTCTCAGGGATCTCATCGCGGTTAGGGTAGTTCAGGAATTTGCCTGTCAATTCAGCAGCATCCCACTCTAACCAGCTATATTTATTGATCTTGCGGCCAGCTACCGAGTTGGTAATAGCTTCAAGAGATTTTGATTTTTCGCGTACGGCAACAACGTCACCTGCTTTTAATTGGTAAGAAGCAATGTTAACCACTTCACCGTTTACAGTAATGTGTTTGTGGCCTACCAACTGGCGTGCGCCCGAACGTGTAGGAGCTATACCTAAACGGTAAACAGCGTTATCTAAACGAGCTTCTAAGAATTTCAACAGGTTTTCACCGGTGATACCTTCTTTAGCCAATGCAGTGTGGAACAAGTTTTCGAACTGGCGCTCTAATACACCGTAAGTGTATTTAACTTTTTGTTTTTCCATCAACTGTACAGCGTACTCTGATTGCTTGCCTCTTCTTTTAGAAGCGCCGTGCATACCAGGGCCGTAGTTTTTTCTTTCTAATGCTTTATCCGGACCGAAGATTGGCTCGCGGAACCTACGTGCAATTTTTGATTTTGGGCCTGTATATCTTGCCATTGTATGTGTGTTTTAAAGTATCAAACAGCCTGTAGCTGCCGAATCTTAGCTTTAAAAATTAGTGAATTAAACTCTTCTGCGTTTTGATGGACGGCAACCGTTGTGCGGAAGCGGGGTGATGTCCTTAATAGTAGTTACCTCGATACCGGTAGTCTGCAAGGTACGGATAGCACTCTCGCGGCCAGAACCCGGGCCTTTAACAAACACCTCTACTTTACGCAAGCCTAAATCGTAGGCAGTTTTACCGCAATCAGCAGCAGCCTGGCCGGCAGCGTACGGAGTGTTCTTTTTAGAACCTTTGAAACCCATTTTACCTGCAGACGACCAAGAAATAGCCTGGCCTGTTTTGTTGGTAAGGGTGATGATGATGTTGTTAAAAGTTGCATTGATGTGTGCTTCGCCAACCGGCTCAACAATCACAATGCGTTTTTTGGTAACTTTTTTAGCTTTAGCCATTTTCTTTTTTATTGTTTACGAATTACTCGGGCTAATACATAACCCCGGACCCGTAATTGTTTTTTAATGTATTCCTAATAAGTAACGAGCATAGAAATTATTCTCTGCTCATTACTCACTAATCAATTATTATTTAGTAGCTTTTTTCTTGTTAGCAACTGTCTTACGTTTACCTTTACGGGTACGAGAGTTGTTTTTAGTACGCTGGCCACGCAAAGGCAAACCTTTACGGTGACGGGTACCACGGTAGCAACCAATATCCATTAAACGTTTGATGTTCAGTTGAACTTCTGAGCGTAATGCACCTTCAACTTTAATTTGCTCGTTGATGATAGTACGTATAGCAGTTAACTGATCATCCGACCAATCCTGTACTTTAACGCTTTCATCGATACCAGCCTGAGCCAATATTTGCTCTGAAGTAGAGCGGCCAATACCGTAGATGTAAGTTAAACCAATTACACCTCTTTTGTTCTTTGGTAAATCAATACCTGAGATCCTTGCCATATTTGTTGTTTTTTTAACGTAATACCGAACGGCGGGCCACCGTTGTACGGACTATTACAAATTGTCTTTTAATTATCCCTGACGTTGTTTGAATTTCGGGTTCTTTTTGTTTATCACGTAAAGTTTCCCGTTGCGGCGGATGATTTTGCAATCAGCGCTGCGTTTTTTAATGGATGCTCTAACTTTCATCTCGTTTGTTATTTATATCTGTAGGTTATTCTTCCTTTTGTAAGGTCATACGGGCTCATCTCTAATTTCACCCTGTCGCCAGGAAGAATTTTGATGTAGTGCATACGCATTTTACCCGATATGTGTGCAATAATCTCGTGACCGTTCTCCAGTTCAACTCTAAACATAGCGTTAGATAACGCTTCGCGAATTGTACCATCTTGCTCGATCGAGGATTGTTTTGCCATATTTTACTGATTATTACTTAATTATCTGCCCCTAAAACGGGATGCAAAATTAATAAAAATATTTTAATTATTAATTTTTTCTTTTAAAACTTCGTCTATGTAAGAAAAGGTTGATAAAACATCCGCTTTCCCCTTTTTTACAGCTACCGTATGCTCATAATGTGCCGATGGCTTCTTATCAACGGTAGAAACCGTCCATCCATCGTCCCAAAACTTCACACCCGCACGGCCTGCATTAATCATGGGTTCAATGGCAATTACCATTCCTTCCTCCAGCTTTATGCCCGATCCGCGTTTGCCGTAGTTAGGTACCTCGGGCTTTTCGTGCAGGCGTGTGCCTACCCCGTGCCCTACCAGTTCTTTCACTACGCCAAATCCGTTCTTCTCGGCGTGCTCCTGTACCGCATAACCTATATCGCCTATGCGCATACCTACAACGGCTTTCTCAATACCAAGGTCTAAACACTCGCGGGTTACGCGCATCAGCTTTTTGGTTTGCTCATCAACCTCGCCAATAGCAAAGGTGAAGGCAGAGTCGCCATAGTACTTATTCAGGATAACCCCGCAATCTACCGATACAAGGTCGCCCTCAACCAAGGGTTTGTTGCTTGGGAAACCATGCACCACCTGGTCGTTAAGGGATATACACAAAGAGTATGGGAAGCCCCCATAATTTAAAAATGCCGGAACCCCTCCATTATCACGGATAAAGGTTTCGGCAAGTTTATTTAATTCGAGGGTTGTAACACCGGGGCCTATAACCTTAGCTATTTCCCCGTGTGTTTTAGAAACAAGTAACGAACTTTGTCTTATCAGTTCTATTTGTTCAATAGACTTATAAACTATCTTCGACATGCTTAATATTAGATGGCCGTAGGCGTGGTACCTGCTGCTGCCGGCACTCCCGAACGCCCTTTGATCCTACCGGTTTTCATTAAACCATCGTAGTGGCGCATCAGCAAGTGGCTTTCTATCTGTTGTAAGGTATCTAACACAACACCCACAAGGATGATAAGTGAAGTACCACCAAAGAACCTTGCGAACAAGCTGCTAACACCTACCATGCTGGCCAAAGCCGGAATGATAGCTACGATAGCCAGGAATATAGAACCCGGTAAAGTAATTTTTGATATTACCTCGTCGATGTAAGTAGTGGTAGCATTACCTGGTGCAACACCCGGTATAAAGCCGCCATTCTTCTTCATATCGTCGCTCATTTGCTTAGGATTAACCGTAATAGCAGTGTAGAAGTAGGTAAACAGGATGATAAGGATAGCGAATACAACGTTATGTTGCCATGAGTTGTAGTTCGATAAAGCTATCAGTATACTGTTAGACGCTGCATTAGGGAAAAACTGAGCAACAGTAGCAGGAATAAACATCAACGCCTGTGCGAAGATGATAGGCATGACACCCGCAGCATTCACTTTTAAAGGAATGTACTGGCGAACGCCACCGTATTGTTTGTTACCAACTATACGTTTTGCGTATTGAACAGCAATTTTACGGGTACCCTGTACAATAAGGATGGTGAACATAACCACACCCAGCAAGGCTACAATTTCTACAATGAAGGTAATTAAACCACCGGCACCGTTTGTACGAGATTGAAACTCGGTAGCAAACGCAGCTGGCAACTGGGCAATAATACCCACCATAATGATGAGTGATATACCGTTACCAATACCTTTATCGGTGATTTTCTCGCCCAACCACATTACAAATAAAGTACCTGCGGTAAGCACAAATGTATTCAGCACCAGGAACAATGGGTTGCCTATCAGCATAGCATCAGCAGGGATCTGCGATTTTAAGTAGCCAATGGCCTGCAAAGCAGTAATACCTATAGTTAGGTAACGGGTCCATTGGTTTAGCTTGTTACGGCCGCTCTCACCTTCTTTTTGCAATTTGGTGAAATAAGGCACTGCTATACCTAAAAGCTGCACCACGATAGATGCCGAAATATAAGGCATTACACCCAATGCAAAGATGGACGAACGTGAGAACGAACCTCCTGCAAACATATTCAGCAAACCAACAAGGCCTTCTTTAGCTTTTGAGTTGTTTAATGTATCCGCGTTTACACCCGGTAACACGATAAACGAACCAACACGGTAAATCAAAAGAAATAAGAGTGTGTTTGTGATACGCACTCTTAAGTCCTCAATTTTCCAGATATTGGATAATGTGGTGAAAAATTTCTTCATCGAGAATTATAACTTTACAATAGTTCCGCCGGCTGCTTCAATAGCTTTTTGTGCAGTAGCAGTAAATGCATGTGCTGTAACTTCTAACTTGGCTTTCAGTTCGCCACGGCCCAGGATTTTCACCAGGTCGTTACGCGAAGCTAAACCATGCTCTTTCAAGGTATCAAAGTTAACAGTTGATAACGAGAATTTTTCAGTTAATGCCTGTAATACATCAAGGTTTACACCAACGTACTCTACACGGTTAGGGTTTTTAAAACCTACCTTAGGCACACGGCGCTGCAAAGGCATCTGGCCACCTTCGAAACCTACCTTAGTAGATGTACCCGAACGTGAACCGGCACCTTTATGGCCACGGGTTGATGTACCGCCACGGCCACTACCTGTACCACGGCCAATTCTTTTCCTATTTTTGGTTGAACCTTCTGCAGGTTTAAGATTACTTAAGTTCATGATATTAAATGTTTTCTACCGCTACCAGGTGGTTTACTTTACGTACCATACCTATAATAGCTGCAGTTGCTTCAACTTCCACACTGTGGTTAATTTTTTTGAGGCCCAGGGCCGCAACAGTTTTTTTCTGGCGCTCGGTTCTGTCGATAACGCTCTTGATTTGAGTTATTTTGATTTTCGACATGATGATTATCCGTTAAATACTTTACTTAAACTAACGCCACGCTGTTGAGCTACAGTATGAGCATCGCGCAGTTGCGCCAGGGCAGATACAGTTGCTTTAACCACGTTGTGCGGGTTTGATGAACCTTTTGATTTTGCCAATACGTTGTGTACGCCGGCGCTTTCTAATACTGCGCGCATTGCACCACCAGCAATTACACCGGTACCGTTAGCAGCTGGTTTGATATAAACAAAGCCACCGCTGAATTTACCGATCTGATCGTGAGGGATAGTGTTGTTGATGATAGGAACTTTTACCAGGTTCTTTTTAGCATCATCTATACCTTTAGCAATAGCTTCAGTAACCTCTTTTGCTTTACCAAGGCCGTAACCTACTACACCGTGCTCATCACCTACTACCACAATGGCAGAGAAGCTGAAAGTACGGCCACCTTTGGTTACTTTGGCAACGCGTTGTATACTTACCAGGCGGTCTTTTAATTCGATCTCGCTGGTTTTTACTCTTTTTATGTTGATTGTTGACATTTCCTGTTTCGATTAAAAGTTTAAACCACCTTCGCGTGCACCTTCTGCCAGTGATTTAACACGGCCGTGGTACAAGTAACCATTCCTGTCAAACACTACATCTTTAATACCTGCAGCGATAGCTTTTTCAGCTACCAGTTTACCTACAGCTACTGATTGATCAGATTTAGAACCGTCAGCATTGAACTCTTTGCTCAGCGATGAAGCTGATACCAAAGTTTTGCCGGTTACATCGTCAATGATCTGCGCATAAATACCCTTGTTGCTTCTGAAAACAGATAAGCGTGGGCGCTCGTTAGAACCCGAAATGCGTTTGCGGATACCTTTTTTAATCCTGTCTCTTCTTGATAATTTCATGGCGCTTATTTTTTAGATGCTGATTTACCTGCTTTTCTTCTCAATACTTCGCCAACAAACTTGATACCTTTACCTTTGTAAGGCTCTGGCGTACGTAACGAGCGGATCTTCGCTGCTACCTGGCCAATCAATTGTTTATCGTTAGACTCCAGGATGATAGTTGGGTTTTTACCTTTATCAGCAGTGGTTGTAACTTTAATTTCTTTTGGCAATTCGAACACATAGTGGTGAGAGTAACCCAACACCAGGTCCAAAGTGTTACCGTTGTTAGTTGCACGGTAACCCACACCTACAAGCTCTTGCTGAACTTTGTAGCCTTCGGTTACACCAACAACCATGTTGTTTAATAACGAGCGGTACAAACCGTGTAATGCCTTGTGGCGTTTTTGGTCTGTAGGGCGTTTTACCAATAATTGGCCATCGGCCTGCTCAATGATGATATCCTTATCAACTGCTTGCTGCAACTCGCCTTTTGGGCCTTTTACAGTAACTACATTATCTGCAGATACGGTAATAGTTACGCCGCTTGCAATTGCTATAGGTGCTTTTCCTATTCTTGACATTGCTTAATTTCCTCCTATTAATATACGTAGCATAAAACTTCGCCACCCACGTTTAACGCGCGAGCTTCTTTATCTGTCATAACACCTTTAGATGTTGACAAGATGGCGATACCTAAACCATTTAATACACGTGGCATGGTGTCCATACCGGCGTATTTCCTCAAACCTGGTTTGCTGATACGTGAAAGGCTGCGTATAGCAGAAACTTTAGTTACCGGGTGGTACTTCAAAGCAACTTTGATGCTGCCCTGAGGGCCATTTTCCTCGAACTTGAAATTAGCAATGTAACCTTTGTCGAAAAGCACTTTTGTGATTTCCTTCTTCAGATTTGATGCAGGAATTTCAACAACCCTATGGTTGGCTTTAATAGCATTCCTTACTCGTGTAAGATAATCTGCGATTGGATCTGTATTCATTATTATTGATTATGATAGTGGTTTCCTCCCGGTAACATCCCGGGCGACCTTCTATCGGTGAATTCTTAAAAATTTAGAGCCGCGAAATTACAAAAAAATTCAAAACATATGCTAATATGTTTTGAATTTCCGTAGCTCTCAGTATTTTATGCTTACCAGCTTGCTTTTTTCACTCCCGGGATCTTACCGGCCAATGCCATTTCGCGGAATGTAACACGCGAAATACCAAACTGGCGCATGTAACCACGTGGGCGGCCGGTTAGTTTGCAACGGTTGTGCAGTTTTACCGGAGATGAAGCTTTTGGCAATGCGTCTAACGCAACGTAATCGCCGGCTGCTTTTAAAGCTGCCCTTTTCTCAGCATATTTTGCTACTAATTTAGCACGTTTTACTTCGCGTGCTTTTACGCCTTCTTTAGCCATTGTTAACTGGAGTTTGATTTTTAAATGGTAAACCAAATTGCTTAAGTAACTCTAATGCTTCCACATCATTGGTAGCAGAAGTTACGAAGGTAATATCCATACCTTGTATCTTGTTGATTTTATCGATGTTGATCTCAGGGAAGATGATCTGCTCGGTAATACCCAAAGTGTAGTTACCACGGCCATCAAAACCTTTATCGTTAATACCTTTAAAATCGCGGATACGTGGCAATGCTACAGATATTAAACGGTCTAAAAACTCGTACATTGTGTTATCGCGCAAAGTTACACGTACGCCTACCGGCATGTTTTTACGCAATTTGAAGTTCGAGATATCTTTTTTAGAGCGTGAAGCTACTGCTTGCTGGCCGGTAATGGTGGTAAGCTCGGTGATGGTGTTCTCGATCAATTTCTTGTCGGTAGTAGCACCGCCTACGCCCTGGTTAATTGCTATTTTAAGCAATTTAGGCACCTGCATTACGCTTTTGTACTGAAACTTATCTTTCAGTGCAGTGCGCACATCGTCTTTATACTTGGTTTTTAACCTTGGTATGTAAGTCATTACTTAATTTCCTCCCCTGATTTTTTTGAAACCCTAACCAGTTTGCCGGCATCGTTTAATTTACGGCCAACACGGGTAGTTTTCCCTGTTTTTGGTTCAACCAGCGCCAGGTTCGAGATGTGTATAGCAGCTTCCTGCTTTACAATCCCGCCATTAGGGTTGGCTGCGTTAGGCTTAGTGTGTTTAGATACCATGTTGGCACCTTCAACAACCGCCCTGTTCTTTTCAATTATAACTTCAACAACTTTGCCTTGAGTGCCTTTAGAGTCGCCGGCTATAACTTTCACTAAGTCGCCCTTGCGGATCTTCAACTTAGCTGGTTTTGTTACTTTCTTTTCCATATTATAATACCTCCGGTGCTAATGATACAATTTTCATAAATTGTTTTTCACGCAGTTCTCTGGCAACAGGGCCAAAAATACGTGTGCCCCTTGGCTCATCCTGGTTGTTCAATAACACGGCAGCGTTATCATCAAAGCGGATGTATGAACCATCTCTCCTGCGGATCTCTTTCTTGGTTCTTACCACTACGGCTTTAGATACAGAACCTTTTTTAACGTTACCCGATGGGATAGCGCTTTTTACGGTTACTACAATCTTATCACCGATAGAAGCATATCTTTTACCGGTACCGCCCAATACGCGTATCACTAAAACTTCTTTAGCTCCGCTGTTATCGGCTACATTTAATCTTGATTCCTGCTGTACCATGTTATTTAGCCCTTTCTAAAATTTGAACTAATCTCCAGTTTTTGTTTTTGCTCAGCGGGCGGGTTTCCATTATCAAAACGGTATCGCCAACACCACAGGTGTTTGTTTCATCATGAGCCATGAATTTGGTAGTTTTCTTTACGAATTTACCGTAGATAGGGTGTTTCACCTTACGCTCTACAGCCACCACAATAGATTTTTCCATCTTATTGCTTACTACCAGGCCGGTACGCGTTTTTCTTAAATTTCTTTCCATTGTTTTCCGACGCTTAAAAATTAATTAGAAGCTGCTTCAGCTTTGCGCTTAGTCAGTTCAGTGTTTAAACGAGCAATATCTTTGCGCACTTTAGTAATGCGTGTTGGATTTTCAATAGCTGAAACCGCGTGAGCAAATTTCAATTTGGTCAACTGGGCCTTTTCCTCGCCGAGCTTGGCTACTAATTCTTCGGTTGATAGCTCTATTATTTCTGAGTTCTTCATTTTCTATACTGTTTGTTGTAATGTTGGAATGTATTAAAGTTGTAATGCTTCTTTTATGGTTGAAAAGCTACTATCACTTTCAACATTCAACCCTACAACCTCTCAACTCCGCGTTTATGCCTCTACGTAATCCCTACGTGTTACAAATCTGGTTTGCACCGGTAATTTCTGTGCAGCAAGGCGAAGAGCTTCTTTGGCAACTTCCAAAGGCACGCCTTCTGCTTCAAAAATCATCCTGCCCGGGCGTACTACGGCAACCCAGTACTCAGGAGCACCTTTACCTTTACCCATACGTACCTCTGCAGGTTTTTTAGTTACCGGTTTGTCAGGGAATATCCTGATCCACACCTGGCCTTCACGTTTCATATAACGTGTTACAGCGATACGGGCCGACTCGATCTGGCGGCTGGTAATCCATGCTGCTTCGAGTGATTTTATACCGAAAGATCCGAATGAAAGTTCAGCACCACGGGTGGCTAAACCTTTCATCCTGCCTTTTTGCATCTTTCTGAACTTCGTTCTTTTTGGCTGTAGCATTTTATTAAGCTTTTATATCCTCACGGATATTCTTATTCTTTACTTATTGTTATTATCTCCTTGGGCCACCGGGGCGGTTACCGCCACCTTGTCCGCCACGGTTACCACCCTGGCCACCACCACGGCGGTCACCGCCTGGTTTACGGTCGCCACGGCGTTCGCCGCCACGTTCGCCACCTCTTGCGCCATCACGGCCACCGAAACCGGCATTACCTTCTGGCCTGCCGCCTTTACCGCTTGCGCTGCTTGTACCGCCAATGTTTGGAGACAAGTCGCGTTTGCCGTAAACTTCGCCTTTGCAGATCCATACTTTAACACCTATTTTACCGTAGGTAGTTAAGGCTTCTGCCAAAGCGTAATCGATATCGGCACGGAAAGTGTGCAATGGTATACGCCCTTCTTTGTACTGTTCGGTACGTGCCATCTCGGCGCCACCTAAACGGCCGCTGGTCATTACTTTGATACCTTCGGCACCCATTCTCATGGTTGCAGCAATGGTAGTTTTCATGGCACGGCGGAAAGAGATACGTGCTTCAAGCTGTTTAGCAATACCTTCGGCTACCAACTGAGCATCAAGCTCAGGGCGTTTAATTTCGAAGATGTTGATCTGAACGTCTTTCTTGGTTAATTTTTTAAGCTCTTCTTTGATCTTATCAACCTCGGCGCCGCCTTTACCAATTACAATACCCGGACGGGCAGTGTGGATGGTTACGGTGATGCGTTTTAAAGTACGTTCAATAACTACTTTAGATACACCGCCTTTGTTAATACGGGCTGATAAGTATTTGCGGATCTTTTCGTCTTCAACTAATTTGTCGGAGTAGTTGTTTCCACCGAACCAATTAGAATCCCAACCGCGGATGATCCCTAACCTGTTACCTATTGGATGTGCTTTTTGTCCCATTTCAAATTAGTTGTTATCGTTTTTACTATCCACTATCAGTGTTACATGGTTAGAGCGTTTGCGTATACGGTAACCCCTTCCTTGCGGAGCAGGGCGTAACCTTTTTAGCTGACGGCCACCACCTACTGAAACTTCTTTCACTATCAGGTTGCTCTCGTCAACACTCTTGCCTTCGTTTTTAGCTTCCCAGTTTTTAATGGCCGAGAATAACAGCTTTTCTACGCGGGCAGCAGCTTCCTTATTGGTAAACTTTAATATGTTTAAAGCTTTAAATACATTCTCGCCGCGGATCAGGTCAACCACCAGGCGCATTTTGCGTGGTGAAGTTGGGCAGTCATTTAACTTGGCAACTGCTTGGCCGCCAACAATAGCTTTAGCAGCTTCTTTTTGTTGCCTGATTAGTACAGACTTTTTAATTTTTGTTGTTGCTTCCATTGCCTAATTATTTTTTCTTTTCTGCGTGACCGCGGAATGTGCGGGTTGGTGCAAACTCTCCCAGCTTATGACCAACCATGTTTTCTGTTACGTACACCGGGATAAATTTATTACCGTTGTGTACTGCGAATGTGTGACCAACGAAATCAGGAGAGATCATGCTACGGCGCGACCATGTTTTAACAACTGATTTTTTATTAGTATCATTCAAGGTCAGAACTTTTCTTTCCAGGTTATGATCTATATAAGGTCCTTTTTTAATTGAACGTGCCATTACTATTTCTTCCTTCTTTCAATGATGTAACGATCTGACCCTTTTTTCTTGTCGCGAGTTTTGTAGCCTTTAGCTAACAAACCTTTACGCGAGCGTGGGTGCCCACCCGAGGCACGGCCTTCACCACCACCCATAGGGTGATCTACCGGGTTCATGGCAACACCACGAACTCTTGGGCGACGGCCTAACCAGCGTTTGCGGCCGGCTTTACCTAATACAGCGTTTGCTTTTTCGCCATTTGAAACGGTGCCGATAGTAGCCAAGCAAGTTGACAGTATCATGCGGGTTTCGCCTGAAGGCAATTTGATGATAGCATATTTGCCATCTCGCGCTGATAGTTGAGCGTAAGTGCCTGCACTGCGTGCTATAACACCACCCTGGCCAGGGTTAAGCTCAATGTTATGGATGATAGAACCCAGTGGGATGCTTTTCAAAGGAAGGGTGTTACCAACCTCTGGTGCAGCAGTTTCGCCCGATACTACAACTGTACCAACAGTTAAGCCTTCCGGAGCTATCATGTATCGTTTCTCACCATCAACAAAGTGTAGCAAGGCTATACGTGCCGAACGGTTTGGATCGTATTCAATTGTTGCAACTTTTGCAGGGATGTTAAACTTATTACGTTTAAAATCAATTAACCTGTATGCTTGCTTGTGGCCACCGCCTAAATAGCGCATGGTCATTTTACCGCTGTGGTTACGGCCGCCTGATCTTTTATTCGCTGCTACTACTAACGATTTTTCTGGAACGTTAGTGGTGATATCCGAATTAGATACATCAATTCTGAAGCGGGTACCCGGGGTTACCGGTTTAAATCTCTTTACTGCCATCTTCGTATTATATATTGCTGTAAAAATCTATTGTTTCACCATCCTTCAGCGTAATGATGGCCTTTTTGTAAGTAGCCGAGCGGCCCGAAACTGCACCTGCTTTTGTGTTGCGGGTTTTTAGTTTACCTACGTATTTCATTGTGTTAACTGCTGTAATGTTAACACCATACATAGCTTCGATAGCGCTCTTGATCTGAATTTTGTTGGCCCTGTGATCAACTTTGAAAGCATAACGGTTAAGCTTCTCAGTTAATTGAGCAACCTTTTCAGTAAGTAGGGGTTTCTTTAAAATTTCCATAATTACTTAGCTAATGCTTCCTCCAAAGTTTTAACAGCGCCTGTAGTAAGGATCAGTTTGCCGGCGTTCAACACATCATAAGTGTTAAGCTCGGTTACGTTGATAACCTTAGTTTTCTTCAGGTTCCTGCTTGATAAATAAACGTTGTTGTTCTCTACGTTTGCAAGCACCAATAACGTTTTGTCGTTAGCTACGTTAAGGTCTTCCTGCATTTTTACGTAAGTTTTGGTTTTGATAGCATCGAAGTTGAAATCTTCCAAAACCAAAATGTTGTTATCTTTTGCTTTATATGATAAAGCTGATACACGAGCCAGTGCTTTAAGCTTTTTGTTCAGCTTGAAGCTATAGTCGCGCGGCTGCGGGCCAAACACACGGCCACCACCATTAAATAATGGCGATTTGATGCTACCTGCACGGGCGCCGCCTGTACCTTTTTGTTTATGCAATTTGCGGGTTGAACCGGCAATTTCGTTGCGTTGCTTTGCTTTGTGCGTACCCTGGCGCTGGTTAGCTAAGAACAGCTTTACATCTAAGTAAATAGCGTGATCATTGGGCTCTACACCGAATACGGATTCAGGCAGTTGCACCTTGGCTCCTGTTTCTTTACCTGATAGATTTAATACGTTGATTTCCATCTTATTTATCCAATATTACGAATGAACCCTTAGCTCCCGGGATGGAACCTTTAACTACGATAAGGTTTTGCTCGCTGAATACTTTAACCACTTGAAGGTTTTGTACTTTAACACGAACGTTACCCATTTGGCCTGCCATACGCATGCCTTTGAATACGCGCGAAGGCCATGAAGAAGCACCCAACGAACCTGGAGCGCGTAAACGGTTGTGCTGACCGTGAGTTTGCATACCCACACCACCAAAACCATGGCGCTTTACCACACCCTGAAAGCCTTTACCTTTTGAAGTGCCAACCACATCAACAAAATCACCAATTTCGAAAATATCTACGGTAACGGTGTCACCAAGATTTTTTTCGTCCGTGAAAGTTTTGAATTCTACAAGCTTACGCTTAGGAGTGGTGCCGGCTTTTTCAAAGTGGCCTTTTTGAGGTGCGGAAGTGTTTTTTTCCTTCTTCTCGCCATACGCTAACTGAACAGCAGCGTATCCGTCTGTATCTACAGACTTGACCTGAGTTACTACGCAAGGGCCAGCTTCGATAACAGTACAAGGAATGTTCTTCCCTGTCTCATCGAAAATGCTGGTCATTCCTACTTTTTTACCAATTAATCCTGACATTTTCTTTATTTTATTAGTGCCCATCGAAGCAGTAGGGCTTCGTTCAAGGCATATGATCTCCCCTAAAGGGACGGCAAAGATAGGAACTTTGTATTAATTTTCAAATACTTAGCAAGTTATTTTTAAATAAATATTTGAAACAGGGTAAAAGATAAAGAAAGCACGGAAACAACCCCTTAATTCGGCTCATTTTCAATATCATTTAATAACATCTTAGGCCCTATCCGTAGCGCCGGCAAGTAAGCAAGCGGTGTGGCGTTAAATTACAACACATCCATTTTTCTGCGCAAAACTGGCAAAACACTTGGGGAAATTTTACCTTTACGAATATGAAACGCCTTATCGCCTTATCCATTTTGCTCTCAGCATTCTCTGTAGCTATTGCGCAAACTACTCCCGATACTACAGGTAAAACGCCGCCCATTGTTAAGGAGCTTCCACCAGCGCCACCTAACCGTATTATTAAGGAAGTTGATAACCCGCCCGAGTACCCCGGAGGCACCGAGGCTTTTAGCAAATACATCAGCAAAAACCTAAAGTACCCTGAGGTGGCGCGAATGATTGGTATTGAGGGTAAGCTTATACTTAGCTTTGTTGTTGGCCGAGATGGTAAAATAACCGACATTACCCCTGTTAACTGTATCGGTGCAGGTTGCGAGGCCGAAGCGGTGAAGGTGTTGCAAGAATCGCCCAACTGGAAACCGGGCTTTCAAAGCGGCCGGCCGGTAAGAGTTCAATACTATGTACCCATTGGCTTTTCTGTTGAAAAAGGCAAGGTATCTATGAAAGAACTGCGCGCTTCTAATTATGGCTTTGTATTTAATATAAAAGACAAGCTTTACACGCTTGACGAAGCGCAGGAAATTATCGGCAGATCGTTCCGATCAGAAGATGTAAAAATTGCCGAACCTTTTTATAATGATGGCGACAACCCCAGGTATGCCATGCCCGATAAAAAGGAAGTATACTTAGTAGTGATGAAAAATTAACAACCTTACCTTATATAATATGAACCCGGACGAGCAAAACCACCACCACGATGAGCAGGAAGCCCTGCGCATGGAAAATGAGTTTTTGAAACTAAAGCTACAGGCCGAGCATGGCGCACAGTCGTTCACCTCGGGCAATTTGCCACCCGAAGTAGAGCACAGTTTCCTGAAGAACATTATGGAATTTGAAAGTGCATGGGCCAGCAACAAGCGCACAAAAATAGCCGGGATTTTAGGCAACCCGCAATTCCCAAACGCAGATAGTTTGAGCGACGGTGCCATTGATACCGAACTGGAAAAAGTGACCTCCCTGCTGGCAGAACACCATATTGCGCTGGACTTTTTGGGCGAATACCCCAACCGCCTTAAATATGCTTTTATTATAGACGAATTGTTTGAGCACGAAGGCAATGGAATGATGATGCCCGGCATGACTACGCATTTTATTTACGAAGAGTTTCACCCCAACCACGAGCTGGACATCCGTAACCGTACCGAGGATTTTTTGAGAGGATGGTTTAAACGCGATATGAAGGGCGGGCAAGGCTTATCGCACGGGTTTATTGTAGCAGGTAATATTGAGCTTAATAAAGAGCAGGTTGTGCAGAGGTTCAAAAATATTTTTAACTCCTACCGCGCATTTACCAATGCCGAGTATGTAATTAGCAACATCCGTTTTGAATTTAAAGGCGAAACAGGCATGGGCCACGCCGAAGGGCTTGTAAAATACACCGCAATATTAGAGAATGGCGAAGAAGTGATAAAGAAAGGCCCGTTTAAAATTTACCTCTCTAATGAATACGACTGGTGGACCATATTCAGCGTAGTTTTCCCGGGGTTTGAATAAGCCTGGCTTTACTTTATTCGTAAAAAACAACGTTTTACAGAGGGCTGAATCTTTTTTCTATGCTCGGTGGTGCGCATAATTGTTTGAAGACACGCTGAAAAGCAAATAACACGGAGGGCATAAAGAAAAAAAATGCTATTTTAGCAAAAGTTAAGCCCCATTTAATGAAACCTGACCTTGTACACCCCAAGCGGGTGTTTTTCCCAAATCTGGATGGTTTGAGATTCTTCGCCTTTTTGGCTGTATTCATTCAGCATAGTAATTCCGTTTGGATTAGTAACATCGACTTTTATAGCCATGTGTGGCTGAGGGTAATTAAGATATTTTTATATTCAGCAGGAGATGGGGTTTCCTTTTTCTTCGTACTAAGTGGTTTTTTGATCACTTACTTAATAGTTAAAGAAAAATTCGAGAGCGGGAAAATTAACGTACTTTATTTTTACATAAGGCGGTGCCTGCGTATCTGGCCGCTCTATTTCCTGCTGGTGTTTTTGGAATATACCACATTACCTACCGTAGCTAACTATTTACACTGGGACATTGCAAAGGATATCCGGCCATTGTATGTAATAACCTTCCTTTCAAACTTTAACTTTTTAGAGATCGTTCGCCATGGCACCGTTAAATATAGTTTATTAGGTACATCATGGTCGGTAGCGGTAGAAGAGCAATTTTACCTCGTACTACCCCTACTCTTTTACTTTATCCCTCAAAAAGCTTATAAGTTCATATTTCCGGTTATTATTATTGCCTGCTACGCATTCAGGATAGCCCATGCAGGCGATAATTTATTTTTGTATTTCCATACCTTTTGCCTGTTTGGCGATTTGGCCATAGGGGGGCTTTTAGGTTACTATGCTTATACCTCAAAAGGATTTATTCTATGGCTAAAAGGTTTAAGCAGGGCTGTTATAGCAGGCGTATATATAGCGGGATTTTTATGGATATTCTATACTACTCAAATACATCACAACAGCGTATTATTCACAGCGCTGGGCAGGTTTGTTAATTGCGTGTTCTTTGCCTTCATAATTGCCGAACAATGCTTTTGCGAAAATTCATTCTTTAACCTGGCTAACAATAAGTTTGCCAGCAAATGGGGTAAATATACCTACGGTTTATACTTGTTGCACATCATGGGGATAATGATAACCTCCGACGTAGCAGGGCGTTTATTCCCGGGCGTAAAAATGGATACATTTTTAAAAGATGTTGCATTTCGCCTGGTAGCCTTGTTTCTGGCAATGCTTATATCGTATGTCTCTTACGAATTTTACGAGAAGCAATTTTTAAAACTGAAAGAGCGGTTTGCTATCATCAAAACCAATAAATACACCAAATAGTTATTAAACTAACGTATTTGTTAGGGCAATATTGGCATTTCAAATAGTTCAGCCTTGCTTATTCCATCAACCGGCGTATCATAGCGGCGCTTTGCTTGTTGCCCTCCTCCAGCCTTCCCTGGAAAAAGGCCTGCACCTCGTTAAAGTGTTTTTTGTAACCTTCCATATCGCCATAACCTATAATGGCGCTCCACTCGCGCACTGCGGAATGGAATTCCAAATCGTCGCCGCGGATGGTTTTATCGTATAGGGCTGTTTGGATAGATTCTTCCAGCAGGGCCTCGTTTTTAAACAGGTATTCGGCAATACCCAGCCTTAGCCTGAAGGGCGGCGTTTGGCATATCAGGTTATCATAAGGGTTTACGCCCAGGTGGTACCAGGCATCAACCATGCTTAATATGCTCAGGTGCGAGTTTGGCTTTTGGTGCCCGGCATCCTTGGCCAGCGAAAACTCCCGCATCACCTCTTCGGTAAACATAATAGGTTTGCGGCTTTCGTGGAAAACAAAATCGCGCGCGCGGTACAGCCTTTCGCGAAACTCCGCTTCCTCTTCTTTTATCATCAACTTAAACAGTTCCGATTCGGAATTGGCGTATTGTTTTACCTGTTGCCTGGCATAAGGGTTCAGGATGGCAAGCCCGGCATATACGTGGGCCTTGTAGCTGAAAATGCGCAGGGTAGTTAATATTTTTACATTGTCGATACCGCCACCGTAAGAAGCGTTCTCCCATGGAAAAAAACCGGCCGATTTCCAGGCCGTGCCCATACTTTCGAAACCTACGTGCGTAACGGCCTGCGTATCGGCCACTATTTTATCGTGCTCGTGGTAATCGGGTATTTCTACCACATCGGCTTCAACAGCGTTGAATAGTTCTGCTATTTCGCGGTACGAATCGCCCTGATGACGATGCGGGATCAGTATTAGTTTCTGCCCTTTGGGCTGAAAACCCGGCCCATGCATAGCGTGAAAAGTGATGATCTGCGCATCGGCAGGCAGGTATTTTTCGAACACGGCTATCTCGGGGTGTTTTACCGAAGTTTGCCCTGCTACAACTGCACCAAACCGGGTTGATGGGCCACACTCGGCCACCACCTGCTCCAGTTTATCAGCCTCTACCGAGTATATAATAAATGTACTCACGCGCGACACATCCTTGCCATTATCCATCATGGTGATGCCCCATGGCGCAAGTTCTGCTTCTAAACTTTCGCGGTTGGCGGGCAGGTCGCAGCCGCAAACGGTGTAGCCTGCTGCCGCAAACGCCTTGGCGTATAACCGCCCCATATCGCCCAAACCAATAAAACCTATATGCATATCACAAATAAAAGGCCTAATATATGCTTTACTAATTACACGTTGTTGCCTGCAAATTGCATCTTTTTTATATTTTTAGAATCTGAAACTTGCCTAAAGAGAAAATTTAAGAATATTTATTAGTATTTGTTCCTTAAAATTAATTTTGAAAACTTTGGGTTATATTTTACCGTTTAAAGTAATACATCGCTCCTGCTGAAAACTTGTTTACCCCCGATACACAACGTTATATGATAAAGTTACGGATACTAACCGCCCTTATTTTAACATTTGCCCTAACCGGCATTGCTGCAAACGGCTACGCGCAGGATAGCCTGAAAAAGACCAAACCCACAGCTGTAAAACCCGTAGCAACGCAGCCCGCCGCGGTTAAGCCTCCCGTAAAATATAACCCTTACGCTGCCAAACCGGCAACAACTTATAAGCCCACTACCGCAACACCGGCAGGGCAAACGCCGGTAACGCCCGGCGCTGCACCCGTAAAACCAGCGCAGCAATACGCTCCGGAAAATACCGCGATACTAACGGATAAAAGCCTTAACGGCCAATACCAATACCTGCTTACCAAGGTTTACCACTACCAACAACCGCTGATAATGGCCTTGTGGAAAAACGTAACAGACACGCTGGCCAGCACCCGACGCAAGCTGAACGAGGCCAATGGCAAATTAACCGTATCAACAAAAAAAGCCGATTCGCTGCAAACCGAGATAACTACTAAAGAGCAAAACCTATCAGCATCAAACGCGGTGGCCGATAGCGTGAGCCTACTGGGTATGCCGCTTACCAAAGCCACTTACAACTGGATAATGTGGGGGCTGGTAATAGGTTTTGGTGTAATTGCTGCTATTGTAATTGCCCGCTCGGGCGCGCACAGCCGCGAGGCCAGTTACCGCACCAAATTGTACAACGAGTTGGAAGAAGATTATAAAACCTACAAAGCCAAAGCCAACGAGAAAGAAAAGAAACTTGCCCGCGAATTGCAAACCGAACGCAATAAACTGGATGAGTTGCTGGGCAGAGGGTAAGCCCCCCTACCCCCTAAAGGGGGAGCAGTATACATTATATGAAAGCTTATCTATTTGGTTGGAACCCGCAGAAATTTGCCTGGGAAAATCTTGATGCCGACATTGAGAAGTTAAAAACCACGGGGCAATTGGTAGACAACTGGAGCGTTGCCAGCCATAAAACAATCCGCCCCGGCGATAGGGCTTACATTGTTAGGCTTGGGGTTGAGCCGAAAGGCATATTTGCATCGGGCATTATAGCGGGCGAACCCTATGTAGCATTCCGCAAAGGCAGACATTACCACCGCATCGAGATATCCATCGACACGCTCCTCAATCCTGATAAAGAACCCATCCTGAGTATGGACATCCTAAAAACAGGCGACTTGGCTATGCAAACATGGTCGCCGCAAGGCTCGGGTATTTCCATTAAACCCGAACTGGTAGACGAACTGGAAGGCGTTTGGCAATACTTCCTGAGCGAGCGCGGCAACTGATAGCTCTCAACGCCTAAATACAAGCACCTTACTTACCGAAACATCTGTAGCTATAACTTCGCCAAAAGTATTCACGGCAAGGCCTATTGCGCTATGCCCGACGAAACTCCCCTCACCTATTTTTTCTTTAACGGCGCCATTAACATCTGTTCTTAAAACATAATTCCCCGCCGCAATAAACAACCAACCGTTGTATGCTTTAACAGAATAGCAAGGCGCTCCTGCATCCCATGTGCGTTTAAAGTTACCGTCCCTATCATAAACCCTCACCATGGTATTATTGGGCGAGGTAACAAACACTTCGCCATTAAGGCAAGTAACGCCAAAAGGATAAGCATCAGTGGCCTGCCCGGGAGTTTTTATGGCACCATTAAATTTAAGGGTTACCAGCCCTGTTGTATCGTACCTTTTTACCAAATTGGTTTGCCCATCTACTATATATAATTTCCTTTCATCATCTTCGGCAACTTCCTCGGCGCTCTCCAGTTTTTCGTCGTACTGAAAACTCCAGCCCCATCGGCCAACTAAAAAACCTTCGGGATTAAAAATGGCAATAGAAGCTGTGCTTGGCGAAACGTTGGTGGTAAACAAGTTTCCGTTGCGTAAGGCCAACATACCGCGGGGTACAGGGGCAATCATCAGGTTAGTGATATACTTGCCATCGCGGCTAAACTTTTGTATCAATGAATTAACCTCATCGGCAACGAAAATATTACCCGCGGCATCTGTAGCCACGTGTTTGGCACTCACGAATTTACCCGAATCGCGCCCCATGCTGCCAAAGCTGTACCAAAGTGAGTAAGTTTTAGATAGCTTGAAACCGAAGTCTGCGGGGCTTAGCGCACTATACTCAGCAGCGCTGTTGTAGATCTTTACTTTATAGTAACGGTTTACGTGTGCTTCGCCGGCTTCATCGTTTATGGTTGTATCTGCGGTTTCAGTAAAAAGTTCAAAACCTGTTTCGGCATTTGCAGAACGGTATACCTGGTATTTTTTTGCCCCTGTTACCTTAGCCCAGCTAACAACAACCTTATCGTCGTACGCTCCCTTAGTTGCAGATAAGCCCGTTGGGGCCGATAATATATTAAGAACAGGAGGTTTCTCCGGCACAGGAGTAACCGGGTTATTCTTCCCGCAGCCAAAGCAAAGCATGGCCAACAAGGTTATAAAATAGAAGGGCTTCATAACTTAGGTTGTTGATAGGTTTATCAATCAAATATAACTATAAAATCGATTTAGCAAATCTTTTTTTCTATCTGCGCCTATGTGTTTTATCATGTCGCATACGCACCGCTAACGCGTCGTTATTACGCATTACAGCGAGGCTTATTTACGCTACCTTTGGTTTATCAAAACAAATTAAAATATGGCAACTCAAATTTTTGTGAATTTACCGGTTAAAGATCTTAACAAGTCGGTTGAGTTTTTTACGCAATTAGGCTACACCTTTAATGCTCAATTTACCAACGAACAGGCTACCTGCATGATCATTAGCGATACCATTTACGTGATGCTACTTGTGGAGCCGTTTTTTCAAACTTTCAGCACTAAAGAAATAGCCGATGCAACAAAGGTTGTAGAAGCTATAATTTGCCTTTCGGCCGAAAGCCGCGAAGCTGTTGACGAAATTTTAAATAAAGCATTGGCTGCAGGTGCTATCGCCCCAAAAGATAAAGTAGACTACGGCTGGATGTATAGCTGTAGTTTTCAGGATATTGACGGGCACTTATGGGAGTACGCCTGGATGGACCCTAATGGCATGCCGCAGCATCAATAATTAGGCCCTATAATTAAAGCAGCGTCTGTGTTTAGCTTTGCCCCGGGCGCTGCATTAATTGGCGGCAAGTATGGTACCGTAGTAAGTCTTATAGTTCTTGCTATCGTAAGCTGCTATGGTGGGTAACGAAATAGACGAAAGCGGCTTCTTCCCAGGCTTGATACTTACTTTTTCCCCTTGTACGAAATCGCTATGCATACTTGATAGTTCCAGCACGCGAATGGTATCTTTTTTATCAACCTCAATAATGCTTACCGATGCACAAGTTCCCCGGCCGCAGTAGATGCCGTTTTTAACGTGGGCTATTACTTTTGCGTTGCGAATGGTGTCGGTTAACTGGCCGTAGTTCCAGGTTTGTTGAGAAGTGGGTGTCTCCGCAGGGTTTTGAGGCGCCTGGGTTAGCATAGGCTTCTTATTGTTGCAGGCGACGATGGCGCTCATCGCCATTAACCAAAAGAGTATTTTAAAGAAGATGAATCCGTACCGAGTTGACATAAACTTATAAAATAGGATCCTGTCTATTATCCCAAAAGAACAATATCGCAACTTTATTATCTCTTACTTTGTAAAATAACGAGCAGTTTTTGTGAATGTAAGCCTTGCGGATATTGGGATTATCCTCGAGTGCCTGATAACTAAACGGGGAATGAGAAAGTGTTTTTAAAACCTTTTCGGTGCGCTTCTCAAATTTAGATAAAGTACGTTGCCCCCATTTATCAAACAGCTGATCTTGAACTGAAATAAAAGTACTATTTGCCCTCTTAGTAAAAGTTACTTCATAAATCATTTGATTGTACGAAAGTTCTTTTTGAATTCCTCCATCGAAATTGTTAGTCCGGCGTCAAATTCGGCTTCGCTTTCTGCTATTCCTTTTAAAACATGATCAGGCAACTTCCCGTCAGACTTTTTATCGAAAGAAACATCAAAAGCTTCGAAAAATGCTTCTATAGCACTTTCCTGCTCCTTAGTGGGATAAACTATATACGCTTCCATATCCAAATTTAATTAAAATTCTATTAAACACAAAAGAGCCACTCCTTTGCAAAAATGGCTCTTTCGTTTCAGATCTTCCGGTACTATCACACTTTGATCTCTACTTCAACACCGCTTGGCAATTCAAGCTTCATTAAAGCATCTACAGTTTTTGAGTTAGAGCTGTAGATATCCAACAACCTCTTGTAAGAGCACAGTTGGAATTGCTCGCGTGCTTTTTTGTTTACGTGTGGTGAACGTAATACAGTAAATACTTTTTTCTCGGTTGGCAAAGGCAGCGGTCCGCTTACTACAGCGCCGGTTGGCTTTACAGTTTTTACGATCTTCTCGGCAGATTTGTCTACCAGGTTGTAATCGTAAGATTTCAATTTGATCCTGATTCTTTGGCTCATTTTATTGTTTTTTATGGGATCTCACCGATTCACTGGCGATTTCACCGATTTGTTTAATTCACCATTCCTAAGAGCTATTTATTAGGTAATGGCGTTTATCTTTAATTACACCGATTAATCTGTGAGATCACTTCATAATCGGTGTAATCTTAAAAGTTATTATTCTACAGAACCTTTAACACGGCCTTTTGATTTAGCTACTACCTCGTCCTGTACGTTACGCGGAGCCGGTTCGTAGTGGTCAAATTCCATGGTTGAGGTTGCACGGCCCGAAGTGATGGTACGTAATTGAGTTACGTAACCAAACATCTCAGAAAGTGGTACCATTGCTTTGATAACTTGTGCACCGTTACGGGTGTCCATACCTTGCAGCTGGCCACGACGACGGTTCATGTCACCAATAACATCACCCATGTTCTCTTCCGGAGTTAAGATCTCGATCTTCATGATCGGCTCTAACAATACCGGTTTACATTTTGGCAATGCCTCGCGGTAAGCCGAACGGCCGGCGATCTCGAACGATAAAGCATCTGAATCGACCGCGTGGAACGAACCATCGATCAACCTTACTTTTAAGTTGGTAAGCGGGAAGCCAGCCAGTACACCGTTATCCATTGCAGATTTGAAACCTTTCTCAACAGATGGGATGAACTCGCGCGGTACAGCACCACCAACGATCTCGTTAACGAACTCAAGGCCCTCTTTACCTTCTTCTCCCGGAGAAATAACAACCTGGATGTCGGCAAATTTACCACGGCCACCAGTTTGTTTCTTGTAAGTCTCGCGGTGTTGAGTAGAACCGGTGATAGCCTCTTTGTAAGCTACTTGCGGAGCACCCTGGTTAACCTCAACTTTGAATTCGCGTTTCAAACGGTCCATCAAAATATCAAGGTGAAGCTCGCCCATACCGCTGATAACGGTTTGGCCGGTATCCTGGTCTGTTTGTACGCGGAAGGTTGGATCCTCTTCGGCCAGTTTACCTAAAGCGATACCCAATTTATCAACGTCGGCCTGAGTTTTAGGCTCAATAGCCAAACCGATAACCGGATCAGGGAATACCATCGACTCCAGCACCAATTGGTGTTTCTCGTCGCAAAGGGTGTCACCTGTTTTGATATCTTTAAAGCCTACTACCGCAGCAATATCACCTGCACCTACGTTAGGGATAGGGTTTTGCTTGTTAGCGTGCATTTGGAATATACGAGAGATACGCTCTTTTGATTCAGAACGCATGTTGTACACGTATGAACCCGCATCAAGGTTACCCGAGTAAACACGGATAAAGCAAAGGCGACCTACGAATGGGTCGGTAGCAATTTTAAATGCCAAAGCAGCAAATGGCTCTTTCACATCCGGTTTCACCAATATCTCGGCACCGGTATCAGGGTTAGTACCCACAACACCTTTAGAGTCAAGCGGCGAAGGCATCAACTCCATTACGTAGTCAAGCATGGTTTGTACGCCTTTGTTTTTGAAAGACGAACCACAGGTCATAGGCACAATTTTACCGGCCAAAGTAGCCTGGCGCAATGCGTCTAATACCTCACGCTCGGTGATAGTAGTTGGGTCTTCGAAGAATTTCTCCATCAGCGAGTCGTCGAATTCGGCAACAGCTTCAAGTAATTTTTCGCGCCACTCGGTAGCTTCGTCAAGCATATCAGCAGGGATAGGCACTTCGGTAAAGGTCATACCTTTATCGTGCTCATTCCATACGATACCACGGAAGTTGATCAGATCAACCACGCCTTTGAACTGGTCTTCGGCGCCAATTGGCAACTGCAATGGGATAGCTGTACTGCCCAGCATTTCTTTAACCTGTTTTACCACGTTCAAGAAATCGGCACCGCTACGGTCCATTTTGTTAACGAAACCAATACGTGGTACGTTGTAGTTATTAGCCAAACGCCAGTTGGTTTCAGACTGCGGCTCAACACCGTCAACAGCCGAGAATAAGAACACCAAACCATCCAATACACGCAGCGAGCGGTTTACCTCTACGGTAAAATCCACGTGGCCGGGGGTATCAATAATGTTCATGTGGTAGTTGTCGCCACGGTATTTCCAGTTAACGGTAGTAGCAGCCGAGGTAATAGTGATACCACGCTCCTGCTCCTGCGCCATCCAGTCCATTGTAGCGGCACCTTCGTGTACCTCGCCTATTTTGTGGCTAACGCCCGCATAGTAAAGAATACGCTCGGTGGTAGTAGTTTTACCGGCATCGATGTGAGCGGCAATACCTATGTTTCTTGTGTATTTAAGATTTCTTGACATTATAATTTTTTTTTGATTCCACCGATGTTATCAAATGATTACACCGATAATGCAATCATAACAAAATCGGTGTAATCCAATATTAAATCGGTGTAATCCTTTTAGTTTAGAAACGGAAGTGAGAGAACGCTTTGTTAGCCTCAGCCATTTTGTGCGTGTCTTCTTTCTTTTTAACAGCAGCACCTTCGCCTTTAGCAGCTGAGATGATCTCGCCGGCCAATTTCTCCATCATGGTTTTTTCGCCACGACGACGTGCATAGCTAATTAACCATTTCATACCCAAAGCTACTTTACGCTCCGGACGAACCTCGGTAGGTACCTGGAAGTTAGCACCACCTACACGGCGGCTTTTTACTTCTACAGCAGGCATTACGTTGTTCAGGGCTTTTTTCCAGCTATCTAAACCGTTCTCGTTGGTTTTTTTCTCAACAATCTCGATCGCGTTATAGAAAATAGTGTAAGCGGTAGATTTTTTACCGTCGAACATCATGTTATTAACAAACCTGGTTACCAAAACTTCGTTAAATTTTGGATCAGGAAGAAGGATTCTTTTTTTAGGTTTTGACTTTCTCATTATTAATTATCCTCCTTTAATTATTTTTTCTTTTTAGCTGGAGCGCCTTTTGTTGGAGCTGCTGCCTGACCTGGTTTAGGGCGTTTAGTACCGTATTTAGAACGGCGTTGGTTACGGCCGGCTACACCTGATGTATCCAATGCACCACGGATGATGTGGTAACGTACACCTGGTAAGTCTTTAACACGGCCGCCACGGATCAAAACAATTGAGTGTTCCTGTAAGTTGTGGCCTTCACCTGGAATGTAGGCGTTAACTTCTTTACCATTTGTAAGGCGCACACGTGCAACTTTACGCATTGCTGAGTTTGGTTTTTTAGGGGTAGTGGTGTACACACGGGTGCACACGCCTCTTCGCTGTGGACAGCTGTCCAACGCTGGCGACTTACTCTTGTCAACCAGAGCTACTCTACCTTTTCTAACTAATTGCTGAATAGTAGGCATTTTTGCTTTTTTGTAATTACTTTTTTAATCCCGGTTTTCGGGACTGCAAAGGTAGGTACTATTTTGTGATTTTCAAGGGCTTGCGTAAAAAAGTTTTTGGGAAGAGCGGTTCCGTCGTAATTGAGGGCGATAAAACCCGTAATATCTTATTTTCAAACGCTTTAAAGCTATATTTGGCGGTATATCTAAACCTCGTATATGTTATTTAAATTCTATAGCAAAGCCGTCATCGGCCCGTCAGTATTTGTACTGCTAGCAAACATTATTTACGCAATAGCCTACGCACGGCTTAGCAATTACAAAAGTGAGTGGGAAACGGCCGATTCAAATGCGAAGTATATGCTGATATTCGGTGTTTTTAACTCAGTTGTAATAGGCATTCTTTCGCTGCCGATATTTTTAAATACCTATCCCTCTATAAACAGCAACCCGCTGTTACGCTTGCTAAGCTGGTTTTTATTACCGGCCACTTGGCATATGTTCATCTTCTGGGTAAGCAGCCAGGATTATTCGGCTTCTGAAGATCTTATAGAAAACCCTTTCATTTTGGCAGCAATAAATACGTGGCCTTATATTTTAGGATTGTGGTTTACTTACAAGCAATTTCATAAACAAATTTCCAAGGCGGTATAAAAGCACCAAAGGATGGAAGTACCCAAGAAGGAGCCTTTCAAAGAATATTACCGGCACGGCTTAAGCTTAGATAGTATTTATTATTTTTGCTTTATGAAAAAAAACCTCCTTATCGCAATTGCCGCATTTTTAATTGTTGGCTGCTCAAAAAACAATAATGAAACACCTGTTATCCCCTTAAAAGATGATATAGTAGCCACATGGGCCTCTACGTCTGATATTGAAGTGATAACAAAAGATGGTGCCTACTGGAACACCTTTACAATACCCGGCTACGTATCACTTACATTTAAGAATGACGGAACCGGCACCAAATTATGGAAAGACTCGCTGCCACGTAAATTCACGTACTCCATTAGCGAGAATATCATAACGTTCAACTTTGAGGAGGTGCCTATGCCTGATGGCGCTGTTGCGGTTGCATTTACAGAGCACCTCGAGGTAAAATCCATTACAGCCAATAAGCTTGTACTAATTTACCAGGACGATGTAACTCAGAATGGAAGTTTGTATCATACGGTAGAAACTCAGGAGTTTTCCCGATAAAATACTAACAAGTTTCTGCTTTTTTAAAAGGCCAGTGTAGTGTTGATTTATTTTCGCCCTTGCATATGAAAAGATCTGACAACTTTATAAAGTTGTCAGATCTATAGACCTCTACTTCCTCACCCACTCCAGCGGCCTGTCATTCACAAATGCCTTCCATATCCTTCCCTGTTCATCTTTTGTGAACTTCAGCGTAAAGCCCGGCTCTTCGTTATAAAAATCAAATTCATCAACCCTGAAAAACTCCAGTTGCCCGCCATCCCACGATTGGGTTATTACCAGTTTATTACCTACGGCGCTTATGTCCAAAAACATCCCGTTATCGGCACGCTTGTACTTGCCTTCAAACATTTTCAGATGAGCAGTTGAAGTGGGTGCGCCTTTCTCCAGCGCTTTTATATGATTAATGGTAGCTACATTGGTGCTATCGAGCATTAGGGCCTTTCTGTAACTGGTCAATGCTAAGTTTGCCCCGCCTAAATTTTCTGCGGCAGCGGCAACCCTGCTATAGGCGAGCGGGCTTTGAGGGAATAACGTCGCCTGTTGTTTGAAAATAGCTAAAGCCTCCCTGTTTTTGCCCTGCTTTAGCAATACATTCCCATAATAATTAAGGTCGGCTTCCGAAAATTGCTTGCCTTTGCGGGCCAGGCCATTAAATATCTTGCTTACATCATCAAACCCATGTTTTCGTAAAGCAGCAAAAAGTTCGGGCATGGCATCGGGATTATCGTAGCGGAAATGTTGTGCGCGCATGGTGAGCGCCGTTTGTCGGCCCAAAAACAGGCTAACGATCTGGTCGGCGGCTTTTAACGCTTTGCCGCGTGTGAAAAATACCAGGCTTTGCCCCTTGCCCGGGTTAGCTACGAATAGCGAAATAAAATCATCCGTTTTGCCCCAATGCCATATCAGGTTTTGTTTATTACCCTGCTCCAGGCCCACGCCCAGCCCCCAGTTAAAAGTTTTGTCCGTATCGGCTGCCGAAGGCGTTTTGGTTTGCCTGCTAAACATGAGTTTTTGCGTAGCGGGCTTTAGACCTTTGCCGGCAAGCAGGTTTTGCAGAAACACGTTATAATCGTGTGCATTGGTCAACAAACTGAAGGCCGCATTCGGTAGCATGGGCGCCAGGTCGGGGCTTACGGGGCCAAGCACCTCGGCATCCATATTGTTGCTTTGCACATAGGTGCTGCTTTGCATGCCCAGCGGCTTAAATACTTCCTGCTGCATTAGTTGCTCAAAAGGCATAGCGGTAATTTTCTCCACTACTTTTTGCAGGAACCAATACCCCTCGCCCGAGTAAGAATAACCACTGCCCGGGGCGAAAAGCAAGCGCACGGGCTCGCCTGTTTCAAAGTCGGGGAACTCGGCCAGTCCGCTGGTATGGCTAAGTACCATGCGCGCGGTGATCATGCTGTAGCGCGGGTCCTTCGGGTCGTAGCGGTTGTAGCTGCCGATGTAGCGCATTAAAGGTGTATCTAATGATAACACTCCCCTATCGCAAAGCCTTAGTACTGCATAAGCAAAAACCGTTTTGCCCAACGAGCCTGCGCGAAAGATAGTGGCACTGGTTACCGGCTTCTTAAGCCCTGCTTTTGCCGTGCCAAGGTTGTATGCGGTTGTTTTGCCATTAACAGTACAGGCGAGCTGAATGCCCGGCAAGCCGTTATCTTCTAAAATGGTTTGCAGTTGCTTTTCCGTTTGTGCTTTTAGCGAAGCGACGGTTAAGAATGAAAAAAGGAAACAAAGGATATTTTTCATGAAAGGTGTATTAAAGGCACCTTTCAAATATATCTAAATTTTGAAATAACAAAATTAAATTTTATAAATTAATAAATAATCAAAATATTAATTTAATATTATCATTTAAAAACACTCTGTATAAATTAAAATTCGGCAAACTAAGCATAGCAGAAGAACCAACGAAATTGACAATCAGAATTTTATTTAATTTTTAATATAATTATTATACTATAAATATAAAATTAGAGTTATCTACCTAATTAATCGAATTTACAACCGGTTAGTTAATAGTTAGTTAAAGATTGAACGAAAGCAGGTATAGCGCAAGGCCAAGCCTGCTTTTCTGTTTTACGGGATTTTGGTAAAGTCGTCGTCGAGCACGGTTTTGCTACTGTTGCTTAGCTTAACGTGCTTTATTTGGCCTGTTCCTTCAAAGCGGAAGCACAGGCCTGCAACCTCTTTAATGGTTTGGGTAATGGGCGTATTAAATACCTGCTTGCCATTCAGGCTTACGGTAAGCAGCATATTTTTAACGCTACAACTAAAATGCTGAAATTGGTTTTGGTCGCAGCCAAAGGCGCTTAGGTCATGGTCTTTGCCCCGTATCCAGTCGGACGAGGTGAACATGATCTGGTTAGATATACAGCCCGGATTAGTAAGCGGGATAATAATGGCATTGCGTTTCCCCAAAACGTATATCATCACATTACGGCAAGCCGCTTCTTCGGGCGTGGAGGTATTTCGCAAAGTTGCCTCTAAAGTAAAGTCGCCCCCATCTATACCGAACTCTTTTACGTTATAAAAGCTCACATGGCGGCCCGTAAAAACCGCAGAGCCTGTTTTGCCCGCAAAGGTTTTGGCTGATACGCCCATAGCACCGGGCAAACTAATATCTGCCTTGCTTAAATAAACCGGCGCGGGTTCTTTTTCAACTATGCCCTGCCAGCCGTTGGTTTTAATGTATACAGGTGTTTCTTTCATCACCTTTCCGCCGCTTATTAGTTTGGCGGTAAAGTAGCCGGGGTAATAGTAAAGCGATGTATGCTCGGTGCCGATAGTGGCTATACTTTCGGTGCGCCGGGGGTCCCAGGTTTGTTGTAGCGTAACACTATCGCCGGGTAATGATGAGGCATCGTAATTAAACACAACCGAGTTGGGCAAGCCTTCGGCTACCACCCTCGCCTCAAATTTTACAGGGGCATTTGATGCCACGCGCATGGTTTTTTCGGGCTTTATTATCCAGGCCAAAATAGCCGTTATCACCACAAAAATGGCTACCAGCGCAAATGCAACAGGGAGTATTTTTCTTTTCTTAGCAACAGGCGGCGAAGTTATTACTGCAGGTTCGGCAAGTTGCACATCAACATCCTGCTTAAAAGCTCGCCAATCATCAAAACCACTAAAACGGGCAAGGGCATTTAGCGTGGCGGCATTGGGCGTACTATCATACTTTACTTTTCCCCAAATCCTTTTCAGCGTAGTGATGCTAAGCATAGTACCCGTACGCTCCAAAAACATGGCGCTTAGCTTTTCAAAATCAAGGTCGCTCCAGTTGCTGCATTCGCCCCAACCCAGTGCCGTTTCGACTTTTTCGCGCCAGCGTGATATGTAAAAAGCCTCGGTTTGCATAGCTAAAATGCCTTGAATGTATTTGAATGGACTTGAATATGGCGGTGTGGCAGGCACCCATCAATTTAGCCTAAAATTAAAAATTAATTATGAAAAAGAACTTCCCTAAACATGCCCTGCTAATGGTAATTACTGCGCTGCTTATTACAGTAAATACCTTCGCGCAAACAAAAACAGCAAAGCCCTTAAACATCCCATTTGAACCCGCCAGATGGGACACCACAATGCAAAAGGTAGAATTTACAACTTACAAGGGCGCCAAAGCCATGAAGATATTGCCCGGCAATAAACAGGTACTGCTAAAAGATGTAACGTTCACCAATGGCACCATAGAGTTTGATACCCAACCCGTAGACGTTACCAAATCGGGCTTCCTGAGTATTTATTTCCGCAGGCAGGACGCCAAAGAGAGCGAATTGGTTTACCTGCGTTGCGCTAAGGATGAAACTGCGCAACGTAACGATGCCATACAATATGCCCCCATCATCCACGGCGTAAACCTTTGGGACCTGATGCCCCACTACCAGGGGTCGGCACCTATTAAGAATGAGGACTGGAACCACTTCAAACTCGTTATCTCAGGCCAGCAAATGAAGGTTTACCTCAACAATATGGAGAAACCTGTTTTAGAAATTCCGCGGTTAGAAAGCAATGCCACGGCTGGTGGATTGGCTTTCGATGGGCAGGCCTACTTTGCCAACCTGGTTATAAAACCCAACCAAATCGAATGGCTCTCGCCCCAGCCAGGCGCCGATCTAACCAACCACGACATTAATTATATCCGCCGCTGGGATGTAACGGCCTCGCAATTCCTTGAAAAAGGGCGCGAATTACTGCGCGAGGACCTGCCGACCGACACCACCAAATGGCAACCCATTGTAGCCGAGCGCCGGGGGCTAATAAACCTTACCCGCGTATATGGCGGTATAGAAAACCGTGGCGGCGGCGTGCAAAACAAAAACCGTTACGTATGGCTCAAAACCAAAATACGCTGCGCCAAAGCCCAAACGGTTAAAATGCAACTGGGTTTCAGCGATGAGGTATACGTATTTATAAACGGCGGCTTAATTTACACCGATAAAAACCAATACCCGCAACCCATACGCAAGTACCCCGACGGGCGGATGGATATTGCCAACTCCACATTCGAGATACCTTTAAAGGAAGGCGATAACGAACTGGTGATAGGTGTATCCGCCTATTTCTACGGCTGGGGCATTGCAGCAAGGATGATGAATATGGAGGGGATAACGGTGCAGCAGGAATAACAATGGACTGCGAGGGACGGGCTTTCGTCGCCGTGGGGTCCCTTCTCGTCACCGCAGGGTCTCCTGAAAGGGACCCTGCGGGAAACGGAATAACTTCTTTTTCACACCCTAAATAACTATCTTAGGCTGTCTCAATAAAACCTCATCCGCATGAAAAAAACAGCCCTTGCCTTATTTAGCCTTTGCGCACTTTTTGCCTGCAAACCCAAAACCGCAACCGATAGCGCCGCCGCCGGCGATGCCGCTTTCCAAAAATTGGCAGACGATTATATAGAGGGCTACCTGGCTATGCGCCCGGCGAATGGCGTTTACCTGGGCTACCATCAATATGATGGTAAAGTGACGGATGTGAGCAAGGCATCGTTGGATAAGGAATTGGCACGCCTGAAGGATTTTGACAGCAAACTTGCCGCAACGGATACTACCGCGCTGAGCACCCGCGCTTTTTACGATTACCGTATGCTGCGCTCGGCCATTAAGCAGGAGATATTTTCATTTGAGGATATGCACAGCTTTACCGATAACCCCATGACCTACGCCGGGGCGGTTGATGTGAGCATTTACGTAAAGCGCGATTTTGCGCCGATTGAGGAGCGCGTGAAGTCGATAATAGCTATAGAAAAACAAGCAGGCAAAATAATGGCCGATGCAAAGGCCAACCTTAAAGATACCCTGCCAAAGCCTTTTATAGAAACCGCCATTTTAATAGCGCGTGGTTCGGCATCGTTTTTAGGCAATGACCTGAAAATTGCGCTAAAGGATGTAAAGAACGATACTTTGATGAAGGCATTCAACGTGGCTAACGATGCCGCCATTGTTGCTATAAACGGTTATGCCGACTACCTCACTAAAGAGAAACTGCCCAAAGCCACCAATAAATACGCCATAGGTGCCGCCAATTATCAAAAAATGCTACTTTACAACGAGGGCATTACGTTAACACCGGCACAAATACTGGAGCTGGGCTTAAAGGAACTGAAGAAGGAGCAGGAATCGTTCAACGCGGCTGCTAAAATTATCAACCCAAATAAAAAACCGGTTGATGTTTATAACGACCTGCAGAACGAGCACCCTACCGCGGCAAGTTTATTGCCAGATGCCCGCAAGAACCTGGAGAAGATAAGGCAATTCCTGATCGATAAGAGTATCCTTACCATGCCATCGGAAGTACGCGTGAAGGCTGAAGAAACGCCGCAATATGCCCGCGAAACCAGCACGGCATCTATGGATACGCCAGGCCCTTTCGAAACCAAGGCTACCGAGGCATACTATTACATTACCCCTGTTGACCCAAAATGGACCGCCAAACAGCAAGAAGACTGGCTGAAGCAATTC
This sequence comes from Mucilaginibacter pedocola, assembly GCF_002013915.1. GTDB lineage: Bacteria > Bacteroidota > Bacteroidia > Sphingobacteriales > Sphingobacteriaceae > Mucilaginibacter > Mucilaginibacter pedocola. The sequence continues at coordinate 33,009 of NZ_MBTF01000008.1, read as the reverse complement.
AACTATTATTCAACCGATATTGTTACCATACACGAGGCCTATCCCGGCCACTACACGCAGTTTTTGCACCTGAATGCGTCGAACGCTAACAGGCTCGAAAAAATATTTGCCAGCTATGCTTTTGTAGAAGGCTGGGCACACTATACCGAAAAAATGCTGGTTGATGAAGGTTATGGTAACAACGGAGATGCTGTAACGGCTGCTAAATACCGTTTGGCACAATCGGGCGAGGCATTATTGAGGCTTTGCCGCCTGTGCGTATCGGTAAAAACGCATACCCAGGGCATCTCGGTAGATGAAGGCACCAAGTTTTTTATGGATAATTGGTACCAGGGCGATAAGCCATCGCGCCAGGAAGCTATCCGCGGCACATTCGACCCGGGTTACTTGTTCTACACCATTGGCAAACTGGAGTTATTAAAGCTTCGCGAGGATTATAAAAAACAGGAAGGCGCTAATTACTCGCTCAAAAAATTCCACGATGCGGTTTTGGATAACGGTATGCCACAAGTAGGCCTGCTGCGCGAGTTGCTGTTGAAAGACAAAGCTACGTGGAAGGATGTGCTGTAGACGCGCCGCCGGCTGGCTTATAAAGTATAATACCTAACGGCCATTGCAACCAGCACAGCTATAGAGAAAATAATGTAGAACACCAATTTGCGGTTGCCGCTGCGAAGGGCATCAGGCGGGCATTGCATAGCCTCCAACTCCTGCTCTTTGTAAAGCATCCATAAAATATGGTAGCCTAAAATAAAGTAGGTAATTACTGCTACCAGCAGGTTTTGCTCCCAAGTGCGGCGGTTTAAATAGCTGTATTTTTTCAGGAGGGTAAAGTTAACAAAGAGCATTATCGAGAAAGCATTTATCATGCCCAGGGTTAATGCCGCCCATAAAGCGCTTGCATATGCCGATGAGCGGCGGCGCCCGCTATTGTAGTGGGTGTAGAATAAAAATAAAAGTTTCTTCAATACAGGGGAATTTAGCGCCCTCAAATATAAAATTCGCGCCCTAAACTCCCCTATAATTTAGCTATTTAGATAGGTTATTTCCTGTTGAAATAATTCGAATACTCCTGCTTATCGTTAAAAGCAAGTAGAAGTACCTGCTTTTATTTCAGCACTTCGCGGCTTATTACTATTTTCTGTATTTCGGATGTGCCCTCGCCTATGGTGCACAGCTTGGCATCGCGGTAAAATTTCTCAACCGGGAAGTCTTTGGTGTAGCCATAGCCGCCAAATATCTGCACCGCCTCGTTAGCGCAGCGCACGGCAACTTCCGATGCAAAGTATTTGGCCATGGCCGATTGCTTGGTTACCGGCAAGTGGCGGTTCTTCAGGTCGGCAGCCTGCATAACCAACAACTCGGCTGCTTCTATCTCAGTAGCCATATCCGCCAACTTGAAAGATATGCCCTGGAAACTGCTGATAGGCTGCCCGAACTGGTGACGCTCTTTGGAGTAAGCCACTGCCGCCTCGAACGCCCCTTTGGCAATACCTAATGAAAGGGCCGCTATAGATATACGCCCGCCATCAAGTACTTTCATGGCCTGTAAAAAGCCCTCGCCTTCGGCACCAAGCAAATTAGTTTTGGGCACACGGCAGTTATCAAATATCATCTCGGTAGTTTCGGAAGCACGCATGCCGAGCTTGTTCTCTTTTTTGCCGGCGCTAAAACCGGGCGTCCCCCGCTCTACCACCAAAGCAGATATACCGTGCGAATCGCCTTTATTGCCCGTCCGCACCATCACCACCGCCACATCGCCGCTTTTGCCGTGAGTTATCCAGTTTTTGGCACCGTTAATAACGTATTCGTCGCCATCCAACACCGCAGTAGTGGCCATTCGCAGGGCATCGCTGCCGGTATTGGCTTCGGTAAGGCCCCAGGCGCCCAGCCATTCGCCGGTGGCCAGTTTGGGCAGCCAGCGTTGTTTTTGCTCCTCGTTTGCAAAAGCTAAAATATGCCCGGTGCCAAGCGAGTTATGTGCTGCTAGCGATAGGCCTATGCCGCCGCAAACTTTTGCTATCTCGCTAATAACAGTTACGTATTCGGCATAGCCAAAGCCCGAGCCGCCGTACTCCTCGGGCACCAGCACGCCCATTAGCCCCATTTCGCCTAATTGCTTAAATAATTCCAACGGAAAGTGCTGTTGCTCGTCCCATTCGGCAACATGCGGTTTTATGTGCCTTTCGGCAAAATCGCGGGCCATTTGGCCTATCATTTTTTGGTTTTCGCTGTGCGAAAAGTCGAAGCCAGCAGGGGCATCGGTTAGTAAGTGGCTCATTTCAGAAAAATTCAGATCTATAATTGGTTGAAGTAAAGGTAATAAAAAATACTATGCATGCATAGTATTTTTCTAACGAAAATATTTTCGATTTGTTTTCAGGCTACTGACATAGGGCTGTCATCTGCGCCTTGTTTCTTTGAATTGTAAACTTAAAACAACAAGCCATGACAACTATCGAATTCTTTTTGAAACAACTCAACGACGAATCTATCACCACCCGCAAAATGCTGGCCCGGATACCAAACGATGCTTACGATTACAAACCGCACCCTAAAAGCATGCCACTGCGCAACCTGGCTACCCACATTGCCGAACTGCCAACGTGGATACCCATGGCCATTAATACCGACGAACTGGATTTTGCTGCCATGGAATATACGCCAACCGTTATTAACAACACCGAAGACCTGATGGCACTATTCGAAAAATCGCTGGCGGAAGGCTTAGAGCCCTTAGTGCCCGAGAACGAGGCCGTGCTTGATAAAGCCTGGACTTTGCGCAACGGCAACCAGGTTTATAGCCGCGATGCTAAATGGGAAGTAATGCGTATGGCCATGTCGCAAATTATACACCACCGCGCGCAACTGGGTGTTTACCTGCGTTTGCTTGATGTACCTATCCCCGGCAGCTACGGCCCAAGCGCCGATGAAACTTTTGAACCGATAGAAATATTGGAAACTGCGTAATAACCTCCGGCAGCACAGGGTCCTTTTTCAAAGAGACCCTGCGGAGACATGGGAAGTATTTAATAAAACCCCGATAGAATTGTCAACTTTTGAAAAGTTGACAATTCTTCGTCCCTACCCTACATATACTAAAACAAAACGGCAGCAGTTTATATTATTAAGGTTATAAAGCATTATCAACCATGAATACTGCTGACAAACATTTCAAATGCATTAACAGCCGCACCGGCAATGCAATACAGTACCACTCGCTCGACAAAAAGTTAAGCCCCGAGGAAGTAAAAGCCGAACTGGATAAAGTGAAGGCACAGGTGGCCATTAAAAACGACGTTTACCAGGAAACGCTTTATTGGGAAGAAATTAAAGGCGAGGAATAGTGCGTGCAATAAATGTTATAATTTATTTGCATTAGTGAACTGAAAACCAGTACATTTATATGCCAATTATAAACCCGGATTATCTCTTCCGAAAATTTTATTGAACCAGCTACTTATCGTATGAAGCGCCATGCAATTTTTAAGCATGTATTTTCTTACGTGCTTATTACGGCTAAAATTGTTTTGAAATAAAAACCCCCTTGCCTGTTGAAGCAAGAGGGCTAAAAACTCACAACAATTGTTTAACCTTTCGGCTATTCCGAACTGCAATGCGAATTCTACTTTATATAGAACGCTAACAATCGGCGAAAGTTTTTAAACTCGAAAGATATTTTTTATAAAAAATAGCAGAGGTTTTTAGAGGTAAAAAGGCATTTACAAGCTATGGGCTTCTATATTTGTGCACAATAAATAACCTTGTAAGCGTTTATCTATAAAAACTAAAAAGAACAAACCATTATGGCTAAAAGAACATTCCTGTTAAAAGCAGCAGCATTTTTTGTATTCGCGTTGTTTATCTCCAGCTTTGCATTTGCGCAGCAAAAACCCGCCAGTCCGCGCGATAGCGTTAGTGCAGCAGTTGCCGGCTCAAATATTACTATCAACTACGGCAGCCCGTCGGTAAAGGGCCGTAAAGTATTTGGCGAGTTAGAGCCTTACGGCAAGGTATGGCGCGCCGGTGCAAACGAAGCCACTACTTTTACCACCACTAAAGATATTACCGTAGAAGGCAAAACACTGCCTGCGGGTACCTACGGCTTTTTTGCTATACCAACCGCAACAACATGGACTATCATTTTCAACAAAGTGGCCAAACAATGGGGCGCATTTAAATATGATGAAAGTAAAGATGCCCTGCGTGTAACCGTAAAACCGGTCGCCTCGGCCATGAACGAGCGCCTGGTATATAAAATAACAGCAAAAGGATTCTCATTAAACTGGGATAAACTATCTGTTCCGGTATCGGTAAAATAATTTCTTTGTGATTTTTAATAGCAAGGCCTCCCGGCATACCGGGGGGCTTTTGTTTTACATGGGGATATTTCCCAAACCGCAGGTAAGGCATTATATTTACCAAATCCAGATGAAAAACTATTTTGCCGGCAAACCCATTTTAAAAAGGCTGGCCATAATTGCCGTGCTGGCATTGGCCATATACCTGCTTATGCTTTTTGCTACCCACCCCACGGCGGTAGAAAAATACTATTCGCAGGGGCTATACCCCGTCCTATGCTTCGTGCTGCATCCGGTGTTCAATATTTTCCCTTTCAGTGTTGGCGATGTAGTTTATATAGGGGTTGTTGCCTATCTCATTTATGCGGTTATCAGGTTGGTTAAACTCCTATTTCGGAAAAAGTTTTTGCAGGCCGGTTTGCTGGTTACCGGGGTGGTGATAGGCGTACAAACCGCCTTGCTGCTCTTCTACACGCTTTGGGGGCTCAACTACTTCCGCCCATCGGCTGCCGAGCGGCTAAACCTGGAAGCCCCTAAATTCACCTTCGCCCAACTGCAAACCGTAACGGCAATACTGATAGATAGCGCAAACGCAACCCGTGCCCGCGTTACCCCTGCCGACTTGCAGCAGCCCAACGATACCATTTACAATACCGCCATAAAAGCTGTAAAGCAATTAGGTACTACTTCGCCCAATTTTAAAACCTACAGCCCCGGTATCAAGCCATCGTTACTAACACCGCTGCTCAATTACATTGGCACATCGGGCTATTACAACCCTTTTAGTACCGAGGCACAGCTAAATTACCAGCAACCCGTATTTGTGCGCCCTTTTGTGGCCTGCCACGAAATGAGCCACCAAATGGGCTACGGCGCCGAAGACGAGGCAAATTTTGTAGGCTACCTGGCGGCAACTGCATCAAAAGATAGGCTGTTGCGCTACTCGGCTTACCAACTGGCTGTGCGCGAATTTATGTTCAGTGTATACATGGCCGATAGTTTGGTAAACAAGCAACTGAAGAAACGTATATCGCCGCAGGTACGCGCCGACTTTAAACAGGAACGCCTTTACTGGCAGAAATACCAAAACCGGGCAAACGTAATAACCGGAATTTTCTACGATAATTTCCTGAAAGCTAACAATCAGCCGCAAGGCTTAGACACGTATAACCAAATGGTGAACCTGGTAATGGCAAACACGATTAAACAACACCCTCGCAGAAATTGGGACAGGATTGAAGGATTAAAAGATTAGCACAGGATTTTTTTAATTCCATGCATCGAGAGACGATTTCACCGATGGATAATTTTCTATTGGTGCCCCCTTCATTTTAATTTGGAGAAGATACTTCCAAACTCTTCAATCGTCTATTCCCTTGACATCAGTACTGATAAACAACTATCAGGCTAATAACAAATAAGTGTAAGCTGATTTCAGTACCTGCCGTAAAAAATCCTGCAAAATCCTTTAATCGCTAAATCCTGTTAAAATCGGTGGAATCAAAAAAATCAGTGGAATCGGTGGTAAAAGAATCCTGTTTAATCTCTTAATCGCTAAATCCTGTCAAAAGACCGCGCTAAGATTTAATCGTGTAAAAGAAAGGCGTTCCGTATCTCACCCCGGAACGCCTAATAACATCATCTCTCAAATAATGTTAAATCAACTAAATCTCAGATAACATGCTTGTTTACCCAAGTTCTTTATTTACATAACCTTGCGGTTAGTGAATTTCCCTGAAATAGCTTTAGAGACTTTTTGCGGCACAAATACTATACCGATTTAGCAAGCTCATAAAGCAGATGTAAGAACAGCACAACAAACGCCGAATGCGTTGTTTTATTGCGCGAATCCTTTTCATAAAAAAGACGCGGAATTGATGCTAAATGTTACAGTGTGGGCGAACTTTATTTTGCTTCTTTTTAAAATAAAAGCGCTATCCGTAACATATTCTCAAATCTGCTGCAATATAGCCATTTTTAGGAGCATAGTGTACAAAACTTTTTAAAGTATTTTTTTCAAAACATTGTATTAAACTACTTTAGGGCAATAAATCGCAGAAAATTATCATAGCAAGTGTATTCAAGCTTTTTAACTATATGTAAAAATAAAAACTTGTAACTATAAAACACATCGCTTAACCGTCAATTAAACAATTAATTAAATCAATGAGCCTTTAAATTCGCTCTGCCTGTCCTTTTTAAAGGAATAATTAATTATTGCTATCTTAGAAACTTAAGCATTTCATCAGTAGAGGCCGCACAACGGCAAAACAATCTATGAAAACACTCTATCTGCTCGCCCTATCCCTGTTTCCTGTATTAGCCACCGCCCAAAAATACACGCCTGCCGAGGTTGCACGTTATCAAAAACAGGCAGCGGCGGTAACCATCATCCGCGATAATTATGGCACACCGCACATTTACTCAAAAACAGATGCCGGCGTGGTATTCGGTTTAATGTATACCCAGTGCGAAGAAAACTTTAAGGGTATTGAACGCAACTACCTTTACCAAATGGGCCGCCAAAGCGAGGCCGATGGCGCTACGCCCTTGTACACCGATGTGCAGCTACAGTTAATAGCCGATACAGCTGATGCCATAAAAGACTATAACACAGCTTCGCCCTTTTTCAAAAAGCTACTGGATGCCTTTGCCGACGGGTTAAATTACTACCTGTACAAACACCCCGAAGTAAAACCGGTAGTATTTAAAAAATTTAAACCATGGTACGCGCTCATGTTTACCGATGGCAGCGTGGCCGCTACCGAAACCGGCGATATTACCCCGAAAGAAACACAAGCCTTTTATGGCGATGCCGACAACACTATTGGACAACTATATAATCGGCAAACCATAACCAACACCCGTGGCGACCGCGAGCTTGGATCGAACGGATTTGCCGTATCGCCAAAGCTATCGGCAAGCGGGCACGCTATGCTCTACATAAACCCGCATGTACCTTTTTATTTCCGTAGCGAAGTTGGGCTGCAGAGCGACGAAGGGCTGCATGCTTATGGCGCGGTTACCTGGGGGCAGTTTTTTATTTACCAGGGTTTTAACCAAAACTGCGGCTGGATGCACACCAGCAGCTATGGCGACGTAGGCGATGTTTATGCCGAAAAGGTGAGTAAAAAAGATGGCAAATGGTATTACGAGTACGATGGCAAACAACGCCCGGTTACCGTGAAAAAACTCTCGTTGCAGGTAAAACAGGGCGATAGCCTGGTAAACAAAATCATCGCCGGCTATTATACCCACCACGGCCCTGTATTAGGTGCTCGCAACGGCAAATGGCTTGCGCTTAAACATTACAACCGCTCGTACAAAGCGCTGCTCGAGTCATGGCTGATCACCAAAGCCAACACTTTGCCGCAGTACAAAAAAGCAATGGACTTGCTGGCCAATACCAGCAATAACACCGTTTATGCCGATGCACAAGGCAACACTATATTTTGGTACGGCAATTTTATGCCACGGCGCGATGCCAAATATGATTGGAACAACCCGGTAGATGGCAGCACATCTGCTACCGAATGGCAAGGGCTGCATCCATTAAGCGAGATAGTGCAAGTAGTAAATCCGGCTACCGGCTATATACAAAACTGCAATTCGTCGGTTTACACGGCATCGGGCACGGCAAGCCCCGATAAAACCAAATACCCGCGCTATATGGCTCCCGATGATGAGAATTACCGCGGATTAACTGCAGCCCGCTTGCTAAAAGATGCTAATAAATTAACGCTTGATGGACTGATAACCATAGGTTACAACCATTACTTAGCCGCCTTTGACGATTTGCTGCCACCCCTATTTGATGCATATAAAGCCGCGCCCGACAGCCTTAAAACTAAACTGGCCGAACCTATAGCCATACTAACATCCTGGGATAAAAATTCTTCGGCAACATCGGTTGCCACAACGCTTGCAGCAGAATGGGGCGCTGTTGTATTGCGCAGCCTTAAACCGCCCGCACCCGGCGAAAGCAGCTACCTTGTTAAACGCTTCCACGAGTTTTTACAAACCACCCCACCGGCAACCTTGCTGGGCATGTTTAACCAAACGGTAACCGGCCTGCAAAGCCGTTACGGTAACTGGAAGATAGCCTGGGGCGACATAAACCGTTTTCAGCGCCCCGCAGATGGTGCTACTTTTGATGATAAACTACCCAGCTTGCCTGTAGGCGCTACAGCATCTCAGTTGGGGCAACTGCCATCCTTTCAAAGTAAGCTTATGCCCGGCACGCAAAAACGCTATGGCTTCTCGGGCAATAGCTTTATTGCTGCCGTAGAGTTTGGCCCGGTGGTTAAAGCAAAAAGCATTATCCCCGGCGGGCACTCCTATGATGCCAGCTCCCCTAACTATACCGACCAGGCGCAAGGCTTTATTGATGGGAAATTTAAGGATGTGTTATTCTACAAGGGAGATGTGCTGAAGCATGCGGTAAAAACTTATCATCCTTAATTACCCCCTTTTTGGTAACTTAGCTGCACTAAACCGGATCCTGTGAAAACTCTCCGCCTCCTTCTTATTTTAACAGTATTTGTTGCTAAGGCAAATGCCCAAACGTTTACATTCGGTAAGGTTGATACCGCCGACCTTAAGTTAACATACTGCGATTTTGAAAAGGGCGCCAATGCCATGGTTCTGTTTGATGTAGGTAAAATAGGCTACAGCAAAACAGAATCAGTAGTAATGGAGAGGCATACCCGCATCAAGATATTTAACGATAAAGCTAACAACGAGGCCAACATAAAGCTGGAATATTTTAGCGGATATGATGCAGAACAAATAAAAGACATTGAGGCCCAAACCATAAACCTGGCAGGCAAAACCATTACAGTAACCCCGCTTGACCCTAAGCTTATTTATAACGAAAAGATAGACAAGATGCACCGCGCAGTGGTATTTACTATGCCCAACGTAAAAGCAGGTTCGGTGTTAGACATCCGGTACACCTGGAAAACCGGCTATGGGTATAATTACCCCAACTGGTATTTCCAGGGGCCGCTGCCAAGCAGGTACAGCAAGGTAGAAGCACATGTAAACTTCGGCTATTCGTTTAATTTCGTAAAAAGAATAACTCAAAAACTGGATGTAGATACGAGTTACATTGCCAAAGGCAAGGCAGTAAGCACACATATCTTCAGCATGTCTAAAATACCGGGCTTCAGGCCCGAGCCACATATGCATTCTGTGGCAGACAATATGCAGTCGATTAGCTTTAAGCCGGCATTCAAATTCGCCACATGGCAATCAGTTGCTGATAAGATATTAGCTGATGCCGATATAAGCGGCCAACCTAAGTTTACTTTCGACAAGGGCCCGGACATTATTGCAAACGCAAAAGACATAAAAAACCGGAACGAAAAGATAGCCTACATTTTCAATATGGTAAAAAATACCATGAAATGGAATAGGGTTGATAGCTGGAATAGCGAGGATGGGCTGAAAAAGGCATGGCAAAATAAAACGGGCAACTCCGGCGAAATAAACCTTCTTCTCTATCATTTTTTGAAAGAGGCCGGCATAAAGGCAAGCCTACTGGTTTTTGGCACACGTAACGAAGGCGAGCTTGAGCCCGAAAACCCTACCCTCAGCCGCCTCAACAAAACTATTGTAAGGGTACCTATCGATTCGGCTACTTACTACGTAATGGATGCAACAGGCAAGTACAATACCTATAATACCGTACCGTATTCGCTGCTTGGCGTCACTATGCTCATAATTGACCCGGAGGCAAGAAAAACGGATATCATAGCGCTTAAAACTACCACCCCCTCGGCAGAAGCGGTACTTATTGATGCCGAAATAACCACCGATGGCAAACTGGAAGGCAGTGTACAAAAAACCAGTTCCAACTATAAACGCATCAGCAAATTGGAAACGTTCGACAGGGCGGGCCAACAAAAATACGTGGCCAACGAATTAAAAGAGGGCAATTTGAATGCTATTATAACCGGGCACCGGTTCTCGGGCACCGAGACAGACACCATCCCGCTACGCGAAGATTTTAGATTTAAGCTCGACCTTGCCGCATCAGACAGTAGTTACACCTTTATTAACCCTAATCTTTTTACAGGGCTGGGTAAAAACCCATTCAGCAGCGATACCCGCCTAACCGACATAGATCTTATTTACCGCAATACTTATTCCATAAACGGGCGTTACAAGGTGCCGGCAGGGTATAAGATAGAAGCGCTGCCAAAATCAACCACGCTTGCCCTCGAAAACAAGGGCATTACCCTAAGGCGAAGTGCCGGCGAACTTGATGGTGTTGTAATTATAAATTATACCATCGCCTTCAATAAAACCAAATACAGCCGGGATGACTACCCGGAATTACACCGGTTCTACAAAACCATGTACGAATTGCTAAACGAGCCCATTGTATTGAAAAAGGGTTAAACCATATTCTTTAAAGCTATAACCTGTGCTAAACAAACAATGCCGAAAATAAATTATATTTGGTGAGGAGTTTATTGAGCAATGAAGAAGTACCTGTTTATTGTAGCTTTGTTTTGCCTGGGAGCGAGTGCCAATGCGCAAAGCATCACCTTTTACGATCTTACTAACCTAACCAACCTATCGGAAGGGCAGGCACGTACTTACCTGGTATTGGGCAGAGTATTTAAGCACCAGTACATCGAAGAAAAAAATGGGATGCAAATAGAGCATTTCCGTACCATAAGCCCTTCGGTGGCCGAACAAACCGTTACCATTGGCGAAAGCAAAACGCTGGGCAATGGTGCTGTGCTGCGAAGTGTTACTTACACTACGCGCAGCCCTAAGCATATGTTGAACCTGATAGCCCAAACCCGAGGCAGCCATTTGATACTGAAGTTTCAGGGGGCAGATGCAGATAATAATATCTATGTGTTCGACAACGATTTTTACCATGTAAAAATGTACATCAGCACTACCGAAAACAAAGGCTCGGTGGTGATAGAACAAAAGGAATACGTACCTTATTAACCGCTACGGGCTCTGTAACAATTCCGTAACGCAAGCTTAAACTCAGTTTTAATCCAATTTTGTTTGTCAGATTTGTGGTTCTAAAAAACACAACATCTGCATGCGAACGGTATTATCACTACTTTTCATTCTCTTATTTTCGGCAACAAGCTTTGCACAAGGCACCGGCAAAGGCAAAATAAACGGCAAAGTTACCGATGCCGCTACCAAGCTCCCTGTTGATTACGCTACCATTGCGGTATATAAACAAGGCGCAACCAGCCCCTTCAACGGCATGAGCACCGATGCCAAAGGCACATTCAGTATAGATAATATACCGGCAGGCGACTATAAGGTTACAGTTGATTTTATTGGCTACAAACGCACTACCATAGATCATGTAACAGTTACCGATGGTACCGGAACACCTGCCCTGGCCAACATTTTGCTGGAACCACTGCAAACACAACTAAAAGGTGTAACCATTACGGCTAAAGCCCCCATCATTGAAAACCGCATAGACAAAATGGTGTACAATGCCGCTAACGACCTTACCGCACAGGGTGGCGTTGCGCTGGATGTATTAAAGAAAGTACCTCAAATTTCTGTCGACATTGATGGCAACGTGGAGTTGCAGGGCAATGCCAACGTGCGCTTTCTCATCAATGGTAAACCATCAAGCATCTTCGGTGCCAGCCTGGCCGATGCGCTACAAGCTATTCCCGCCAGCCAGATAAAAAGCATCGAAGTTATTACCAGCCCCGGTGCTAAATACGATGCTGCGGGTACAGGCGGTATCGTAAACATCATCCTGAAAGATAGCAAGGTGGAAGGCATCAACGGCAGCGTGAACCTCTCGGCAGGTACCAGGTTCGAGAATGGCTCCTTTAACCTCAACGCCCGTAAAGGCAACTTCGGGGTGAATGCGTTCTTTAGCGGCAATGCGCAACTGAAAACTACAGGGCTGAACAGAAACTTCCGATCTTCTACCGATTCGCAGGGCAATCTTACCAATTTGACCCAAAGCGGCAACAATACGCAAACACGCAGCGGCTACCAATCGGGCTTAAGCTTTAACTGGAGCATTTCGCCAAAAGATGAGCTTACCGCTACCATTGGCTTTAACCACTTTGGCAACCACAACAGCGGACTAAGCAACCAGGATGAGCAAAGGTTTATGGCCGATGGCAGCACCATATCGCAACTGCTCAGCCAGCGAACATCCGACAGTCGCTTTAAAGTGAACGCTACCGATATCAGCATCGGCTACAAAAAACAGTTTAAAACCGAGGGGCAGGAGCTGGATGTATTATACACCACCAGCTATGGCAAAAACACCTTCTCGTACTTTAACCAGCAGCAATATTTAACAGGTGGCTACCCTACCAGCGGCTCGCAAAGTAACAACCCGGGTAACGACCGTGAAACCAATATTTCGATAGATTACGTGCAGCCCTTCAGCAAAAAATTCACGCTGGAAACCGGTGCCAAGGTAGTGTTGCAAAGCATCAAAAACGTGGTGAATACTGATACGCTGCTGAACAATGGCAGCTTTGTTGACAACCTCGACCAAACCTACGGTTTCAACTACAAGCGCCAGGTTTACGCGGGTTACCTTTCGGTTTCAACCTCGTTATTCAAAGAGTTTTTAGATGTAAAGGCGGGCTTCAGGGACGAGTACACCAATACCTCAGCAGATTTTCCGGGTGTGGTTATTCCGGGTTATAACACCATAGTACCATCGTTAACGCTATCGCATAAACTAAGCGCCACGCAAACCATCAAGGCCAGCTACAGCTACCGCGTAGAGCGCCCCGACTATGGCGACCTCAACCCCTTCTTCAACATCAGCGACCCGCACAACATCAGCACGGGTAACCCCAACCTGAAGCCCGAGAAAAGCCATGGCATAGAGATGGGCTACAACCGATCTTTCGATAGCGGGGGCAATATTTACATCGGTAGCTTTTACCGCCACAATATTGACGATATACAGCAGTACACCACTCCTTTCGATTCGCTGGACGTTAACGGGCGGGTATACCCCAACGTATTGCTGAACCAGCGCAGCAACATAGGCACGCAAACCAGCATTGGCGGTAACCTTTCGGGTTCGTTGCCTATAGGGAAATTGAACCTGCGTACCAATATGTTTTTTGTGAGCCGTACCAACACCAACCCGGGCATTGCAAAAGTAACAGGCTTTGCCTACCGCATAAACCTGAATGCCAGCTACCAGTTCCCGCACGATTTGATGGCCGAGGCGTTTGCCAACTACAATTCATCGCAGAAGAACCTGCAGGGAACACGCCCGCATTTCTTCTTCTATAATATTGCCGTCCGCAAGCAATTCATGAACAAAAAAGCAAGTATTGGCTTTGTTACCGCTAACCCTTTCAACCGCTACATAACGCAACAGGGCACAACTTACGGCACCAACTTTAACCAGGTAAACATCAGGCAGATGCCGCTGAGGTCGTTCGGCATAACGCTGAGCTATAAATTCGGCAAGCTGGAGTTCTCTAAAAAGGATAAAGACAAAGGGGAAGATAATAACAATATGCCACAGGGTGATGGTGGTGGAAGATAATAGCGTTCGATAATAGCAGTGGCTATTTAACCGTAAAGGCCGCAAAGAATTTGCGTGCCGTTTAACGCAAAGAGCGCAAAGTTTTTTTATCTCACGCAAAGACGCCAAGCCGCAAAGAAGTTAAAACTTCACGCGACTTGGCGTTTTTCTTTAAATGAACATGATAGGCTTTGCGAACTTTGCGGTTCTCTCTCTGCGCACTTTGCGGTTAAATAACCACCAACACAACGCCTACTTCACCGTCAGTTTTATTATCGTATCCACCGGGTCCATTTTAACGCCGTTGGTATACACAAATATCCCTTCGGGTTGTTGCTTAAACTTCAGTGCAGTTCCGCCATTCAGCAAAGCTACCGAAGCCACCTTCTCTTTTATCTGCGGAATAAATACGTAAGGCTCGGCGGGTGCTGTTGTTACGTGGGCGTACATGTTTTTGCCATTTACAGTAGCTACACCCCATGGTTGTGGTGGTATGGCATTACCGCGGGTATGGTAAACGCTTTCGCCGTTCTTCTGTATCCAGTCGCCCACAATGGCCAGCGTATCGGTAAATTCCGATTGTATTTTGCCGTTTGGCATTGGGCCAATGTTCAGCAAAAAGTTAGCATCGCGGCCGGCGGCGTTCACTAAGTAATGGATGATCTGTTTGGATGATTTAAAGCTGCGGTCGGTAATATTAAAGCCCCAGCTATTGTTAATAGTTTCGCAGGTTTCCAGTGGCAGGGTGCCAATTTTTTGGTCGGGCGCAAAGCCTGTGGTGTTGGCGCCGGGCAGGTCTTTTTCAAATAACTGGAAATCTTCGCCGTCTATCACCGCCTCGTGGTGGTTGTTACCTATCAATATGGCAGGGTTCAGTTTATGTATCAAGCCATAAATTTCGTTGTAGTGCCAGTTAACTTCCTTGCGTTCCCAATGCCCATCGAACCAGATGCCTTTTACGGCCGGGTACTTGGTAATAAGCTCGGTAAGCTGCCCTTTCATAAAGTTGATATAGCTATCCCAATCGCCTTTCTCGGGTTTGCCGTTCACTATTTTGCTGCCAAAAGCATAATCGGGCCTGCCCCAATCCAGCAGCGAATAATAGAAATGCAGTTCGATGCCTTCTTTCTCGCACTCTTTGGCCAACTCCATCAATGGGTCTTTATGGTAAGGCGTGGCATCCACAATATTATAGGGCGATAGTTTAGTGCCGAACATGCTGAAACCATCATGGTGGCGCGAAGTGATGGTGATATACTTCATCCCTGCTTTTTTAGCAAATGCAACCCATTCTTTGGCATTAAAGTCCTGCGGGTTAAAAAAGCCAGCCAGGCGCTTGTAGCTATCGTAAGGTATCTTTTTCTCGTACATTACCCATTCGCCGGCACCCAGTATACTGTAAATACCCCAATGGATAAACAGGCCAAACTTTAGTTCCTGAAACTTCTTGCGGGCGGCAAGGTTATCGGCAGTGGGCTGATATGGCGCGGTTTGGGCAAATAGGTTTGCATTGAGCGCCAAAAACAGGGCGGCAACGAGGGTAATCTTCCGTAGCATAGTGTATTTTGTTTTAGGCAGGGAATTTAGGTATTTTATGTTTAAGCGTAAGATTTACGTTTATATTATTTGTAGTTAATAGTGGATAGGTAATGTTGTGGCTGGAATTGTTTTGGTAGCGATGGGTTTGAAACCCATCGCTATGATACGAGGATGAAAGAGCGAAGGAAATGTGCGATTCCTTCCTTGGGGAAGGAGGAGGTAGGGGTTTAGCCACAATACAAAAACGCATTGCATATCCATTAACCCCTCCCTGCCTTTGCGCTCATTCCCGCCGCACCCCTCCCCAAGGAGGGAATTTTTAGTATCCTTAAACTTGTTTGATATATTTACCACATGATAGATTCTCGCAGAGATTTTTTAAAGAAGGCCGCCCTGCTTACCGGCGCGGCGGGCCTTAGCAGCGTGCTACCCCCATCTATTCAAAAAGCATTGGCAATAAACCCTGCTGTGGGCAGCACCTGGCACGATGCCGAGCACGTAGTTTTCCTGATGCAGGAGAACCGCTCGTTCGACCATTGTTTTGGTATGCTGAAAGGCGTACGCGGCTATAATGACCCGCGGGCCATTACCCTGCCCAACCAAAACCCGGTTTGGCTGCAAACTAACGAGAAGGGCGAAACCTTCGCCCCTTTCCATTTGGATATTAAGAATACCAAATCTACCTGGATGAGTTCGTTGCCGCATAGCTGGACCAACCAGGTGAATGCCCGTAACGATGGCAAATTTGACCAATGGCTGCAGGAGAAAAAGTCGGGCAATCCGGAGTATAAGAATATGCCGCTCACCCTGGGTTACCACACCCGCGAGGACCTGCCTTTTAACTATGCATTGGCAGATGCCTTTACCGTGTGCGACCAAAACTTCTGCTCGTCGCTTACGGGCACTACGCCCAACAGGCTGTACTTTTGGTCGGGCACCATACGCGAAAAGCAAAGCGAAACCGTACGCCCGAGGGTTTGGAACGAGGATGCAGATTTTGGCACCCTGAACTGGACCACCTACCCCGAGCGTTTGGAAGAGGCCGGCATTAGCTGGAAATGCTACCAAAACGAACTGAGCATACCAAGCGGTTTTGAGGGCGAGGAAGATTCGTGGCTATCGAACTTTACTGATAACCCGCTGGAGTTTTTTGAACAATACAATGTAAAGCTGCACGATAAGCATACCGTTTTCCGTAAGAAAATGGCGGAGATGCTACCCGCAAGAATTGCCGAAACCGAAAAGAAAATAAGCGCCCTGCCTGCCGATGATAAGCAAGCCAAACAACTAAAACGCGAGCTGCAATGGATGCAGGAACAACTGGCAGATATCAAGGCAAATCCAAAATTGATGGAGCCGGGTGCCTTTGATAAACTATCGGCCAAAGAAAAAGCCATACACCAAAAGGGGTTTGATACCAACCGCAACGATGCGCATTACCGCGAACTAACTACGCTGAAGTACGATGATAACGGCACCGCCCGCGAAATGCAGGTGCCCAAAAGCGATGTACTTTACCAGTTTAGGGAGGATGTAAAAACGGGCAAATTGCCTACAGTATCGTGGCTGGTAGCACCCGAAAACTTCTCCGACCACCCCGGCGCGCCATGGTATGGCTCATGGTATGTATCAGAAGTATTAGATATCCTTACCCAAAACCCAGAGGTATGGAAGAAAACCATATTTGTATTAACGTACGACGAGAATGATGGCTACTTTGACCATATTCCGCCATTCGTTGCGCCGCACTCCCATAAAGAAGGTACCGGCAAAGTATCAAAAGGGATAGATACCCGCGTGGAATTTGTAACGCTGGAACAAGAACAGGAACGCAAAGATTTCCCGACGCATTACGACCGCGAAAGCGCCATTGGTTTGGGCTACCGTGTACCTATGGTGATAGCTTCGCCCTGGAGCCGCGGCGGCTGGGTGAACTCGGAAGTGTTCGACCACACCTCGAGCCTGCAGTTCCTGGAGAAATTCCTGAAAGTAAAAACCGGTAAAGAAGTAAAAGAACACAACATCAGCGACTGGCGCCGTACCGTTTGCGGCGACCTTACCTCGGCCTTCCGCCCATATAACGGCGAGCCGATAACCAACCCTGTGTTTTTAGACAGGGATAAAGTTGCGGAAGGCATCCACAAAGCGAAATTTAAAGGCTTACCAACCTATAAAAAGCTGAACACAGCCGACGTCGCATTGATTAAAAGCAACCGCCACGCATCGTCGCTGATGCCGAAACAGGAAACAGGCATTAAACACTCGTACGCACTGCCTTACGAATTGTATGCCGATGGCCGCCTGAGCGACGATAAAAAAACTTTCAGCATTGAGTTTAAGGCAGGCGATGCAGCCTTTGGTAAACAAGCAATTGGCGCACCTTTCAACGTATACGCACCCGGCAAGCACACCAGCTTGCTGAAACCCGGCACCATGGAAACCGCCCGCAACTGGAGCTATGCCCTCACTGCCGGCGATACCCTTAACGACGAATGGGCATTGAGCGATTTTGAGAACGGCATATACCACCTGCGCACCTATGGCCCCAACGGTTTCTTCCGCGAATACAAAGGCAGTGCCCAAAACCCGGATGTGGCCATTGATGTGCAATACCAAAAAGACGTTACAGGCAAAAAGCTTACAGGCAATATCGAGGTAATGCTAAGCTCGGGCAGCAGCAAACCGCTCACGGTAGAAATTATTGATAACGCCTACAAAGCCGCGCCGCTTAGCCGCAATGTATTCAATGCAGCACGCTTTGCCCCGCTGGTGCTCAACCTGCAAAAAAGCCACGGCTGGTACGATTTTACCATCCGCGTAAAAGGCTTCGCCAACTTCGAGAAGCGCTACGCCGGTCGTGTAGAAACCGGCAGGCATAGCTTTACCGATCCGTTGATGGGTGGGGTGGTGTAAACAGGAAGTCTTAAGTCCGAAGTATTAAGTCTTAAGTCGGGAAGTCGGCAAGACCGAAAGTCCGGAAGATAAAAAGGCCGCAAATCCCGAAGATGGATTTACGGCCTTTTATTTTTTGCATATCTCTCGTTCGTCTTTCTGACTTTCCGACTTCAGACCGCGGACTTAAGACTACTCTTCGCCTGGCGCGAGTATGCAGCGCGGGGTAAAAGCGGGGGCGTACTCGTGCCCAACCACAACGATGATAAAACCAAAAGACTTCAATATCTCATAAAGTATTTATAATCAATAACTTAGAATAAAAACACTAAGACTAACACAAAAACAGCTACCAAAAATATTAAATAACTAATAATCAAATACTTAATAATACAAAAAAGCTAAAATGTGTTAAGTTATGTTAACCCTTACTCTCGCCGGCCTAACCACATGCTACAACCGCCGCTACGAGATTGCCACGCCGCCCCAAATCACCAACCCTGCCCACTGCGGCTCGCAATTGCGGTGAAAACATTCCGTCTTTCAGACTTTCCGACTGCGGACTTCAGACTTAACCCTACTCCTCGCCCGTCAGCGTTGGGTTATTTACTATACCTGCAAACAGTACCAGCCCGGTTTTAACCTCGCGGATGGCGAAGATGAAGGGGCGGTTAAATTCCAGCGTTGGCCTGGGTGCAGAGGAAGTAACACCTATCTCTACCGATGTTACGGCGGCGGCTTCGGTACCTTGCTCGTTTACCTCTACAAAGGCTTTGTGTTTTACATCGGTTATTTGCAGGCCACCGGCGGCACGTATGCCGGTAAAGTCGGCAGTATTGCTAAAGGCCTTGCCCATACCCAGGCTTATAAGTGGGGCGTTTAGCGATGTGAAGCAAGAGAACTTAAATTTGGGCAGTAATATCTCGCTGGTTTGGGTACCCAGCCCGGCCATCCAGCTGTTCCATTTTGCAGAATCGATACCGGCTAACAGTTGTTTGGCCGACACACCCTCGGCAGGCAAAATAGCCACCATACTAAACCTGTCGTGCGCATAAGGGAACTCAGCAATGGTTACGGTTTTGTCGTTATCGGTTACAATATTGTTCTTGTACTCAATTTTTGCCGACATAAAATCGGTTTGCACGGTGCTGTTATTGGGCAGGGTGAACGCACGCTTTTTGGTATTGGCCGCATCAAACTTAGCCTTCCAGATACTTTTGAAATAGATGGCGTTGATGAGGAACATCTGCGCATCGCCACTGATGGCGTCTACGATAGAAGGTATTTTGCCATTGGTTTTCTCGCTCACCCAATTATTGATAGTGGTTTTTGCTTCGGGCCTGGCAAAATCAAGCGCCTGCACTTTGGCCTGGTAGCTGGCGGTATTTACATCGATAAAGGGCTGCAATACTTCCAGCCCCTGGCGGTACCAAATAGAGTTGGCAACGCTGAGTTTAGTATTAGGCTCCAGATTGGGCAATTCGGTAATGAGCTTATTGTAATAGCTGTTGATAGCAGGTTGGGCGAAACCCGTAAAGTTCATGGCGTTGTTGATACCATCGAGCGTTTCGCCTTTGGCGCCGTTGGCCGTCATGCCTACGGCGAAGCTTACGCTTAGGGGAGAGAGGAAAAGGTTTTTGTTTTCGTCGCCCGAGGCGGCAATGTTTTTAAAAAGTTTCAGGGTGAACGCATTGTCCGCTGCTGCTTTTTGTTGCTCGGCGGGGGTAAGCGCCAGGCTCTTACCCTCATTGGTATCAATGCCATCGTTTTTATTGCAGGAAACAAGGGCAGTAATTGCCAAACAAAGCAGCAGCGGAAATTTGCGTTTCATAAGATCAGTATTAATATATTTTCACCTGGTTTATAATAGCATTACGCGGTTGGTTTTTAGGATGATACAGGGAGCGGAAAATATATTTATATCCCGAAAACCCGCGTTAGGGATAGAAGTGGAAACCCCAGAGCCGCGGGAAGGCAGGTGCGAAGGAAAGGGCGAGGAGTTGCAACGGATAGCCCGGCCGAAGGGAACGCCCACAACATTAAAAGATTTGACAACTTTTAAAAAGTTGTCAAATCTACACGGATGCATTCCCGCATTTTTTCCCTATTTTTAAGCCACGCAATAAACCCCAATTGCGCCTAACCAAACTAAAAACTTATCCTGATGAAAAAACTGCTATCTGTACTGCTTGTGCTTTGCCCTGCCTTTTTGTTCGCTCAAAACAGTAAGGTTTTCGATAACTTAACCGTAAACAGTAAAATACTGAAAAGCGAACGCAAGTTTGCCGTTTACCTGCCCGCCGATTACGAAACCAGCGGCCGCAGCTACCCTATATTATACCTGCTGCACGGTGCCGGCGACGACCAGACCGGCTGGGTACAATTTGGCGAGATACAAAACATTGCCGATAAGGCCATCAGAGATGGCGTGGCAACACCAATGATCGTTGTAATGCCAGATGCCAACACCGGCCGCCGCGGCTATTATAACGATATAAAAGGTGATTGGAATTACGAGGATTTCTTTTTCAACGAGTTGATGCCTTATGTAGAGAAGAAATACCATGTAAAAGCTGAGAAACGTTTCCGTGCCATAGCCGGCCTGAGTATGGGCGGCGGCGGTAGCTTTGTTTACGCCTTGCACCACCCGGAATTGTTTTCGTCTGCTTGTCCGCTGAGCGCGGCTACCGGTTTCCTTACTTTGGAGGATGCCAAGGGAGCGATCACCAAAATGAACCCAAATGTTACGCTTGCCGATAGCACCGTAAGCAACTATTATAACAAGTACAGCGTATTGCCTTTGATAAACAACATGACGGATGCCAACAAGAAAGCCGTTCGCTGGTTTATTGATTGCGGCGACGACGACTTTTTGTACGAAGGGAATGGACTGGTGCATAACCTGATGCGTAAGAAAGACATCCCGCACGAGTACCGCATACGCGACGGCGCCCATAACTGGACCTACTGGCGTGCATCGCTGCCTGTAGTACTGGAGTTTGTGTCGCAGGCGTTTCATCAGTATTAGTGAGTCCATAGTCGATGGTCCATAGACCATGGCAGGACCATAACTTTCATCATATCTTACCATGGACCATCGACTATGGACCATGGACTAAAAAACAGCACTCAAAAAATGCAAAGAAGACACTTTTTAAAGAACACCGCTTTCACCGCCGGCGCGTTGGCGCTTTTTGGCAACCGCAGTTTTGCTGCTTTACTGGCCGACCCGGCTTACCAAATCATCCCCCTACGCAACAACGTTGGGATATTTATTGAACAGGGCGGCACCATTGCCTGGATGGTGAATAAAGAAGGTATTGTGGTGGTTGATGCGCAGTTCCCGAACACGGCGCCGCACCTGATAGCCGAAATGCAAAAGAAAAGCGACAAGCCTTTTCAATGGCTGGTGAACACCCATCACCACGGCGACCATACCAGCGGCAACATCGCCTTTAAAGTTATTGCCAAAAATGTGGCCGCGCATGCCAACTCGTTAACAAACCAAAAAGCTGCAGCCGAAAAACAAGGCAAGGCCGACCAGCAACTTTACCCCGACACTACCTTTACCGATAAATGGAAAGTAAAAGTAGGTGATGAAACCATCAGCGGCAATTACTTTGGCGCGGGGCATACCAATGGCGATGCCTTTATACATTTTGAACATGCCAACATAGTACACACCGGCGATATGGTGTTCAACAAAATGCACCCGTACATCGACCGCTCGGCAGGTGCATCCTGCAAACACTGGCCGCTGGCGCTGGAAGCCGCTACCAAACATTTCGACAAAAACACGCAATACGTTTTCGGCCACGCTTTTGAACCATTAAAGGTTATTGGTACCACCGAAGATGTTAAGCAAATGCAGGACTACATGGAGAAACTGGTAGCCTTTGTAGAAAGCAGCATAAAAGCCGGTAAAACAAAGGATGAAGTATTAGCAGCAAAAGCTATCCCCGGCGTAACACTTTGGCAGGGCGATGGCATACAACGCAGTTTAACGGCGGCGTATGAGGAATTGACGGCGTAAATTACAAACGAGCAAAGTGCAGGGGAAATGTGCGATTCCTTCCCTGGGGAAGGTGTAGGAAGGGGTTTAGCGAACAATGCAACGGTTATGCTTTGTGGCTAAACCCCTCCCTGCATTTGCGCACATTTCTCCCCCACCCCTCCCCAAGGAGGGAATTTAAGAACAACTACATTTTCTTCATCAAAATATCAACACCAGCGTGCCTGCTATAATAAGCGCTGCGCCCGATGCAGATTTAAGGGTTAATGGCTCGCCCAGGAAAATTACCGAAAGAGCTATGGCGATCGCCACACTCAGCTTATCGACAGGTGCCACCTGTGATACCTTGCCCGCTTGCAGTGCCTTAAAATAAAATATCCACGATAGCCCCGTGGCGCATCCCGAAAGGCAAAGGAATATCCAGTTTTGCTTGGTTAAGCCGTTCATTCCGGCACCTGCGCCTTTGTATAAAACTATTGCCCAGGCTATCAGCAATATCACTACTGTGCGTATGGCCGTGGCCAGGTCGGTATCTACTCCTTTTATGCCAACTTTGGCAAATATGGCTGTGAGGGCAGCGAACAGGGCTGATAAGAGGGCGTATATCCACCACATAATTTAAAACTTTACAAACTGTTATTATCGGGTTAATACAAATATCTCAGGGAAAACTGTGAAAAAACTGAAGTAGAAATTTTCCCCGTACGAAATAAAAATTACTTTTCGGAAATTTAAAGCGATAAAAATTTTACAATAAAATGTTTTTTATGGCACGATTTGCCTATCTTCATCGTTTTAACCCTAACATGAAGAAAACCGATTTTGTTTATTCGAGCGAGTCTGAACCGCACCGCATCCGAACGAAAAAAATACTAAAGAAGTTTCCCGAACTGCGGAAGCTTATAGGTAAAAACCCTAACACCATATTTGCCATTATTGGGCTGGTAGCTTTCCAGGTGATACTGGCCTGGTTCCTGCGCGATCAGTCGTGGTGGCTGGTAGTTGGAGCCGCCTATTTCCTTGGCGCCTTTGCCGACCATGCCCTGTTTGTGATGATACACGAATGTACTCACCAACTGCTATTCAAAAACCGCAATGCCAACCGCTGGGCCTCCATGTTTGCCAACTTGCCGCAAATATTGCCAAGCGCTATCTCTTTCGAGAAATACCACATTAAACACCACTCGTTCCAGGGCGTACACGAACTGGATGCCGACTTACCAAACCGCTGGGAAGCAAAACTCATCAGCAATTCATTTTTCGGCAAAGCCATTTGGTTGTTGTTCTTCCCTATTTTCCAGTTGTTCCGTTTATCGCGCCTGCGCGAAATTCACCCTTTTGATGGCTGGATATTAACCAACTGGTTGCTGCAAGCAGCATTTACTACCGCCATTGTGTACTTTATGGGTGCGCATTCGTTGGTTTTCCTGCTGCTAAGCTTCTCATTCTCGGTTGGTTTGCACCCGCTTGGCGCCCGCTGGATACAGGAGCATTACCTTACCCATAGCGTTGAACAAGAAACTTACAGCTACTACGGCCCATTGAACACAGTGGCCTTCAACGTAGGCTTCCACAACGAGCACCACGATTTCCCTTCTATCCCATGGAACAAGTTGCCGGAAATTAAAAAGGCTGCTCCGGAGTTCTACGATACTTTGTACTACCACACCTCGTGGACCAAGCTGTTCTTCCAGTTTTTGTTCGACAGGGAGATATCGTTATTCAACCGTATCCTGCGCCGCGACCGTGGTAAAGTTGCTATTACCGATACCAGCAAACCGGATATTGAAATGACTCAAAACGTAAAAACAGACACGCCGGCAGTAGCCTAAACGGTCGCTTTTGCATCCAAATATTCGAAAGCCGTTCGCTACCCTGCGGACGGCTTTTTTATTGAAGCACAAGTACGCTATGCGTAGCACTTTGCATAACATTGGCATTTTTATGCTATTTTTGTTAACATATTGCAACATTTGCTACTAACTTGATAATAAATGAAGCAACCAGCTGTTAATAATGCCGAAAAAGACATGAGCCGACGACGAAAATTAAATATACTGATACCCGTGGTTGTGCTGATGTTTGTGGGCGCTTATGCCAAGCACCGGCTTATTGACAGGAAGGAACAACCTGAAGGCCGCCTGCAGGATAAGGAAATGGACGAAACATCGGGCATTACAGCATCTACCTTAAACAACGGCATTTACTACGTACATAACGATAGCGGCGACACCAGCCGTTTTTTTGCCATTACACCTGATGGTAAATTACGCACCACTATATATTACCAGGGGCATAAGCAGCACCTCGGCGCGCTGGATGTTGAGGACATTGCTGTTGGCCCCGGCCCTGCTAAAGGCAAAAGCTATGTTTATATAGGCGATGTAGGCGATAACGGTTCGCAACGGAAATTTATAACCGTGTACCGCGCCGAAGAAAGCAAGGCATGGGGGCGCGACAGTGTGGCCAATACCAAAACATGGCCCATTAACCTGCAATACCCCGACGGTGCCAAGGATTGTGAGACATTAATGATCGACCCTATTGAAAAGCTATTTTACATTGTAACCAAACGCCGCGATACGGTAGAAGTTTTCACCTCGCCATTGAAATACAAGTACGACGATACCGTTACCATGACCTTTAGAGCCAAACTTTATTTTAAAGGCATAAAGCCGTTTAAATGGGTAACCGCCGGCGATATATCAAAAGACGGCTCGAAAATACTGCTGAAAAGCTACGAGAAAGTTTATTACTGGAACCGCCAGCCTAACGAGCATGCCTGGCAGGCCATGCAACGCCCCGCGCGCGAATTGCCCTACAAACAGGAGAAACAAGGCGAAGCTATAGGCTTTACGCCCGATGGAAAAGGTTACTACACCACCAGTGAGGGCGTGTTCGCTCCTATTTATTACTACCCAACACCTAATTAACCTACCGCGTAGCTTTTACCGCGCCCGAGTACTGGCTAATATAATCCCTCGGCGATTTCCCCGCCACATTTTTGAACACGTAATTAAAGTTGGTGATGCTGCTGAAACCGCAGCTGTAGGCCACATCGGCTATGTTATTGAGGTTACCGTTCAACAGCATTTTGCAAGCCTCATTCACCCTCACCTTGTTTACAAAAGCCACAAAGGTAGTGCGGGTGTGCTTTTTAAAATAGCGGCAAAATGCATTGGGGGTTAAATGCGCCAGCCGTGCAACTTCATCCAAGGTGAGCGCGCTACTGTAGTGGTGCATGATATAATTATATACCGACGCAATGCGTGCCCCCTCTGGGTCAGTCATAGAGTAAGTTAGGCTATCTGCCGATAAGGGTACCTGGTCTTCGGTACTGCTCATGGCGTTCAGCATATCTATCAGCAAAGCTAACTGCCCGGCACCTGTGGCATGTTGCACCTGTTCTATTTTTTTGGCAAATGCTTCTGCCGCAGCGTCGGGGATTTTAAACCCGTTCTTCCATTGGGATATAAACGCCTGCACGCCTTGCATCTCGGGCAGGTTAAAAAGCGATAACAATTTACCGTTAGGGTTAAAAAACACACTAACGGCTCTTACCTGCTTCTCGCTTCCTTCAGCAAAATACTCGGGGCTGCTTTTAAACAAGTGCGGCTGATTGGCACCCAATAAAAACACCTCGCCCCCACTGAAAGGATGCATGCTGTTACCCGCCAGCAAAGTGCCCTCACCCTCCTGCACCCAAGTAACCTGTATTTCGGCATGGCGATGCAGGTGCGGGTAAAAATGCGGCAACAGTTCCTCCTGCACTATAATAGTTTGCCCATGCGGCACCGGTATGGTAAATGGGAGGACTTTCAATTAGAGATTAGTGAGTGGTGAGCAGAGGTTAGTTTTGTTGCTTAATATCTGTTTGGCGAAAATAAATTGATATCCGTTGATACTGGTTTCTCATTCAGCACTTCTTCTACCAGCTTACCTGTGGCCGGTGCAAGGCTCAGCCCCATCATGCCGTGGCCGGTGGCTACAGTGAGGTTGCTGTACTTTGCCGACTGCCCTATATAAGGCAAACCATCGGGCGAGCATGGGCGGAAACCGTACCAGATATCCTTTTGCTGCGGCAAAGCTGGTTGAAAGCCGGGGAAGTATTTCGGGATAGATTCTACTATACCCGCTACACGGTTCATGTTTATTTTGTCGTTCATTTTGCCTATTTCCATAGTACCACCAAAGCGGATGTTGTTACCCATAGGCGTTACCGATACCCTTGCCTCGCAAAGCAGGGCGGGTATAGTAAGGCGCCCCTGCGGCTCGGGAAACATGAACGAGTAGCCTTTACCCGGCATCAGCGGTACATTTACGCCTGCCAGTTTAGCTACCGCCGGCGACCAGGAACCTGTTGCTAATACAAATTTATCCGCCTTAAATTGCTTATCGTTGCTATATACCGAAGTTACCTTACTATTCTCACGTTCGATATTGGTTACAGGGGTGTTGCGGTGAATTTTGACACCTGCTGCCTCGAGGTATTTGGTAAGCCCCGGCATCAGCTTGTTTGGGTAGAGGTGTGCATCGCAATGGTAAAGCACGGCACCTAATACATCCAGTTCTACATCGGGTTGCAGGGCGCGGCATTCGGCAGCAGTAAGGTTTTGTACATCCAGCCCCAGAGAACGTGCTTTATCGGCGGTATGGTGTTCCTCTTCCTCTACCTTAGCAGTTTTGTAAAGCATCATAATGCCTTTTTCTGCCAGTTCGAAATCGAAGCCTGCTGTTTGGTTGAAATCGTTGTAGAGTTGTTTACTAAGCAGCGAAAGATCGCGCAGCACGGTTGCCGAACGCTCTACATGCTTTTTATTGGCTGCTTTTAAAAACTTCAGTCCCCAGCCTATTAGTTCGCTGTTTAGTGATGGCTTTACATAAAAAGGGCTCTTGCTATCGAACATCCAGCGGATGCCCTGCTCTATCATGCCCGGCGCTGCCAAGGGCACAAAATGGCTCGGCACTATCATCCCCGCATTACCGAACGAGCAGTTATCCTGCATATCGCCCTGGTCTAAAATCTCTATTTCCCAACCTGCTTTTTTAAGGTAATACGCCGAAAACAGCCCAATTATTCCTCCGCCTATGATGATCGATCTCATGCTCAGCCCCCTCCCCCCTTAAGGGGGAACTTTTTGATTTACTTATTAATTATGTTGCTTATTATTAAAGCCCTTCCGCTAGCCAGCGGAGAGGGTTTGGGTGGGGCTTGCGCCTTTATATCACCTGGAACCCAAACGCATACGGATCGTCTTCGTCATCAATTTTGATAGTATTGTAGCCGTATACTTTCGCCCAGCCTTCTATGCCGGGGATGATGGCGGGCTTGCCGCCTAATGTTACCTCATCCTCTACCGTGCCGATGAACTGGCTGCCGATGATACTTTCGTGAACGAACTGATCGCCCTTCTTTAGTTTACCTTTAGCATGCCATTGCGCCATACGTGCCGATGTACCTGTACCGCAGGGCGACCTATCTATCGCCTTGTCGCCATAGAACACCGCGTTACGAGCAGTGGCATCCGGCGATATGGTTTTGCCTGCCCAAAGGATGTGTGTGCAGGTATTGATAGTTGGGTTTTCGGGGTGAACGAAAGTATATTTCTCGTTGATACGCTTGCGCAATTCCCTGCTCCAGGAGATGAGCTGGTCGGCAGTGTAGTTTTCTAACCCGCCGAAATTCTCCTGTGGGTCAACTATGGCGTAGAAATTACCGCCGTAAGCAACGTCTACGGTTAAGGTACCTAAGTCGGGGCATTCTACCTCTAAACCTTCCGAATCGAGATAAGCAGGTACATTCACCAGCTTTACCGACTTTACCTTTTTACCCTCCTGTTTATACGAGATGAGTACCAAACCCGCCGGCGCTTCCATACGGATAATACCGGGAGTTTTTGGAGTGATGAGCCCTTCTTCTACCGCGATAGTGATGGTGCCTATGGTACCATGCCCGCACATTGGCAGGCACCCGCTGGTTTCGATGAACAATACCGCAACGTCATTAGCAGGGTCGTGCGGCGGGTACAGTATACTGCCGCTCATCATATCGTGCCCGCGCGGCTCAAACATCAGGCCTTTGCGTATCCAATCGTACTCTTTTAAAAAGTGCTGGCGTTTTTCGCTCATGTTGGCACCCGTTAAATTGGGGCCGCCACCGGCAACCAGCCTCACGGGGTTACCGCAAGTGTGTGCATCTATACAGAAGAATGTTTTATTCATGGTTGGTGAGTAGTAAATGGTTAAGTGGTGAGTGGTTGGTGTGGTGGTGAATGATATGCGATTTTACAACCATTCACCACTCTCCAATCACCACTCACTATTTCGTCCATTCATTATTAAATAAGCGCCAAATACCAAGCGGATTACCCTCTTTCAGGGCATCGGGCAGCAGGGCGTTATCCCAGTTTTGCCAGGCCAGCGGGCGTACAAAACGCTTGATAGCGCCGGTACCTACCGATGTGAAACGACTATCAGATGTTGCCGGGAATGGGCCACCATGCTGGATAGCATTACCTACCTCTACACCCGTTGGCGGGCCGTTCAGTATAACGCGGCCGGCTCTGAATGATAGCTTATTGATGACCTCACCATATAAAGCCAGTTCCTCTTTCTCCGCCATAATAGTAGCGGTAAGTTGCCCTTGCAAACTATCAAGCACCTGCTCCAGTTGCGCTATATCATCGGCCACTACCAGTATGCTGAATGGGCCGAACACTTCCTCTTTAAATTTCTCGTCAGCAAGGAAATCGGCAGCAGATATCTCGCTGACAGCCGCTAAAGCTTGGTTAACGTTTTCGGTATTCAGTTTGTCCGATTTACGGATAACGGTAACCGCCTCATCGCCCAGCCTTTCAGTAGCCAGTTTTTGGTAATTATTGCATATACCCGCGGTAAGCATAGTGGCAGAGCCAACATTAGCAATACCTTGCGCCAGGGCTTCCTTAAACCTATCCAAACCTTCCGACTTAACCGCCAGCAGCAAGCCCGGATTGGTGCAAAACTGCCCTGCGCTAATGGTGATAGATTCGGCGTAGGTTTTGGCCAATTCTTCGGCGCGGTTCTGCAATGCTTGCGGTAATAGTACCACGGGGTTTATGCTGCCCATTTCGGCAAATACGGGGATTGGCTCATCGCGTTCGCGCGCCATTTTCACCAATGCCATACCGCCTTTAAGCGAACCGGTAAAGGTTACTATTTTAGTTTGAGGGTGTTTCACCAATGCTTCGCCAACGGCGTAACCATCGTCGAATAAATGCGAGAAAACACCTTCGGGCAAATTGTGCTTTTTAGCGGCCTGCATAATTACTTCGGCAACCAATGCGCTGGCACCCGGGTGCGCAGGGTGTGCTTTTACCACCACGGGGCAACCTGCAGCTAACGCAGAAACGGTATCGCCACCGGCAACCGAGAACGCCATAGGGAAATTACTCGCCCCAAAAACAACTGCCGGACCAATTGGCACCATCATTTTGCGGATATCTATACGTGGCAGCGGCGTGCGGTCGGGAATAGCGGTATCTATTACAGCCTCTACCCAACTGCCTTCTTCCAGCAGGTTGGCGTACATATTTAGCTGGCCTGTGGTGCGGCCCCGTTCGCCCGTTAAGCGCGGAATAGGTAAACCACTCTCTGCAGAGCAACGGTTAAGCAGCTCGTCGCCCAGGGCGGTAATACCCTCCGCGATGCTGCGTAAAAAGGCGGCTTTTGTTTTGGCATCGGTATGGCGGTAGGTTTCAAATGCCTTTGCGGCCAATTGCATGGCTGCATCAGCATCAGCAACGGTGGCAACAGCAAAATCGCCATCCAGTTGGCCGTTCGTAGACGGGTTTACCGCTTTAAAGCTTTTGCCTGTCGCCGGCAAAAAGCTGTAGCCTATTATGTTTTGTGTGTTCATATGGTTGATCTAATAACAATAACCCGCCATGTCATTTCGATGAGCATGCGGGTAGGAAAATGAGCGAGGGGGCGAAGATAAATCTTGTACGAGCGATGAGCAGTTACGCATTGTGCCTATGCGTAACGACTTTGCGCGACCGCCTTTCATACTGAACAAGATTTCTCCTCACCCTTTCCCGCTATGCCTCCCCCTCTGTTCGTTCGAAATGACATGATGGTTAAGTTTTGTGGTATTGGGCAGAGCGCCTCTTGTCTCTTGATTCTTATCTCTTGACTCTGAAGCTAAAGCTTAACTAACGCCGGTTACATCCACTTCGGCCTCAACCTCTACACCCCAGCTACCAACAGGCAATTCCGGGCGATGTTTTACAGCGTGTTTGATAACGCCTAATACCCTATCGCGCTCTTCGCCGGTAATTTTAAGGCGTGGCAGGCGAACGGTTTCGGTACCTAAGCCGGTTACGCTTTCCGCCAATTTAATGTATTGTACCAGTTTAGGGTGGATATCCAGCTCCAGCACCGGTAAAAACCAGCGGTAAATAGCCAAAGCCTCTTTCATGCGCTCGGCTTTAGCCAAACGGTAAACAGCAACGGTCTCTTTCGGGAAGGCATCAACCAAACCGGCTATCCAGCCATCGGCACCCATAAACAAGCTTTCCAGCGCCAGGGTATCTACACCTGTCATGATAGCGAACCTGTTGCCGAAGCGGTTTATCATACGGGTAACGTTGCTTACATCGCGGGTTGATTCTTTTACCGCCTGTATGTTCTCGTATTTGGCAAGTTCCTCGAACATATCCAACGTAACCTCAATTTTGTAATCGTAAGGGTTGTTGTATATCATGATAGGCAGCTTGGTGCTTTTAGCCACATCGGTAAAGTATTTCACGGTTTCGGCATCATCTGCTTTATAACGCAGCGGCGGCAGCATCATCAAACCATCGGCACCCAATTTTTCGGCATTGGCAGCGCATTGCAAGGCAGCTTTGGTAGTTTGCTCAGCAATGTTCATGATCACATAAACACGCTTGTTAACCAGTTTTACAGCATGTGCCAGCAGGGCATCTTTTTCAGTATCACTTAGCACACTTGCTTCACCAAGCGAACCGCCCAGTACGATACCGTCTACACCTGCCTCAATCTGCGCCTCAATGTTTGCATCAAATGCGTCAAAATCCAATTCGTCGTTATCGGTAAACTTGGTTGTTACCGCCGGGAAAACCCCTTTCCATGTTATGCTCATATATTATTATTTACTTTATTAAAATTCTACGTCATTACAGGGCGAAGCTTCACATCGCGCCCCGCGTCGCTATTTTACTCACCCCGGGTTCGCTATCGCTGCCCGACCCTCTCTTCCTGCGGAAAAGAAGGTGAGTTGCATTCTCTTTCTAAAACCCTCTTTGCGAAGCAGAGAGATTCTGTGTTAACTGTCAAGTATTCTTTTTAATTTTGTTTCATTAAGGCGGCTTTATGCCAGCCTGTTTAGGGCAGTCCGT
This sequence comes from Mucilaginibacter pedocola, assembly GCF_002013915.1. Classification (GTDB taxonomy): domain Bacteria; phylum Bacteroidota; class Bacteroidia; order Sphingobacteriales; family Sphingobacteriaceae; genus Mucilaginibacter; species Mucilaginibacter pedocola. Next base: position 1,347 of record NZ_MBTF01000008.1, on the reverse strand, counting down.
CATTGATGGCTGCCCTAACCCATTTATAGGGTTTTGATATTTTCAACAGACCGGTGTACGTGTTTTTTATCATAAGGCTTGTTGGTAACCCATAGCGTATAAACGAGTTCCAATAGCCGTCTTTGGACCGCTACTGCTGCTTTCATTTTTATCCCATGTTTCGATACCAGCCTTACATAGATAGCTTTAAAGCGTTCATCTACACGAATGGCTGTTAAAGCAGGCATATGCATTGCTTTACGCAAATGACGGTTCCCCTTTTTTGATATCTTAGGCTTCTTCTTTACAGATGTCCCCGACTCCTTTTCTTCCACATCCAACCCACTGTAGCCTATCAATTGCTTTTTGTTCCGTACCAGGTCGAACCCATTCGTTTCGGCTACTGCTATTACCACGGTAAGCCAGCCTATTCCCGGCGCTGTAGCAACGTTCTTTATCCTTGCTGCCAGTTCCTTATCTTGTTTTATCAATCCTGCTATCTCTACCTTTATCTCTTTTTCCTGAATGTTGCATAGCCCGATTCGCTGTTCAAGCCTGGCAATGCTATTCTCATTCGGGAAAGCTTCGGCTTGCTCTGCATGCAGTTGGTTCTTGCTTACTGTACGCTCTGCTACTATTTGGTCCCGTTCGCGCGTCAACTGCTTTAAGTCGCGGTATACCTTTTTTGGCTGTTGCCATAGTTCGTACTTCCTCTCCAGCCCGAACTGGCAGATAGCCTGCGATGCCGTTTTATCAGTAACGGTCTTCAGGTCAAGGCTCTTCATATAGTTGCTCACCTTGTTCGGCAGCAATATGCTTACCTCATGCCCTTGCCCTGATAGATGGTAAGCCAGTTTCTCGTGGTAAACGCCTGTCGCTTCCATAACATAACGTACCGGGACTTCTTTGTTTGCCCTTTGCTTTACCCATGACTCCAGCGCTTTAAAGCCGGAGGGCTTATTTGCGAACTGCCTGAATGCATAAACTTCTTTCTCCGCAGTTTCATCCATCCTGCCAAGGGAAACTACTAGTTCGTTTTGTGCTACGTCTATCCCTACAACCTGTTTTAAAATGTTTGCCATCGTTTCCTTTTAATAAATTATTAAAAGTGAAAACCCAACTTCGCCTTTTCTCCTGCTGGATATCCTGGATATACCGCTATGCAATATTCCTTACATTCTGTTCAAGCGCCAATGGGTAAAAAGGAATGAGGCAGCTTCTCTCTGTCAACATACCAACAGGTTGTTTGGGTCGTCATCTGCTCTCATCCCTCCTCACTTTCGAATACAAATCTATTTGCTTATATTCTAACAGCAAACATAGGAGGGTCGACAAGCGATAGCGGTGTCGGGGTGAGTCAACTCGCCG
>NZ_MBTF01000007.1 GCF_002013915.1 Mucilaginibacter pedocola | reverse complement strand
ATCATGGAAAACAGAATTGCAGGAAAAGTCGTTGCGATCACAGGTGCGAGCAGCGGCATCGGGCAGGCTACAGCCGAAGTACTAGCCGCCATGGGCGCTAAAGTCGTTCTCGGCGCTCGAAGGGACGATCATTTAGAACGAATCGTTGAAAAAATTCAGCAGAACGGCGGTGAGGCAGCATTCTTGGCAGTGGATGTGACACGCCGGGAAGACCTGACAGGGCTAACCGAATTGGCGGTAAACAAGTTCGGCAAACTTGATGTTATGATCAATAATGCCGGGATAAGCCAGTTATATCCGATGGAAGACATTGATGTGGAAGGCTGGGAACAGATGATCGATGTCAACCTGAAAGGCACTTTGTATGGTATAGCAGCTGCAATGCCCATATTTAAAGAAGCGGGCTCAGGACATTTTATCAACGTGATCCCTACCGCTGGTATAACCATCGTTCCGGTCATGGGCGTATATGCCGGCACGAAGAATGCAGTGCGTACGATCAGCGAAGGCCTGCGTCAGGAATCTCAGGGACGCTGGCGCGTAACAGGTGTATCGCCAGGTTATGTGTCCACCGAATTTGCCGGTAAAATTAAGAATGATGCTTTACGGGCGAACATTCAGAAAAATGCTGAAAAAATGGCGATCCCGGCAGAGGCTATAGCCCGCGCGATCGCTTACGCTATTGACCAGCCGGACAATGTAGATGTCGGCGATATTGTGATCCGTCCGGCTGTGCAGAGTTAATTCAATAGCTTAACAAAACATGATTTGAACACTTTAAAGTTTGAAAATATCACCGATCTGATGAAAAGGCTGGGACTGGCTCCGCCGGCCCATCCCCTGATCAGCCTGGTCAATTACGACAAGGACACGATCAGCCTGCGCGATGCCGGGAACTGGTTCCTGCTGGATTTCTATAAGATAACGTTTAAAAGGGATTTTAACGGCAGCGTGAAGTACGGGCCGGGAACTTACGATTTTAAGGAAGGCGGAATGGCATTTTTAGCACCGGGCCAATCGGTGCAGATGCCGGGTGACCGAGAGGATTACCAGGGCTATGCGCTCTATTTCCATCCGTCGCTTTTGACGGGGCAGCCATTGGCTCAACACATTTACCAATATGGTTTTTTTGATTATACCGTAGCCGAATCCTTATACCTCTCTGATAAAGAGAAACAGACGGTGGAAATGGTCTTCCAGGCGATCGCTTCCGAGCTGGAGAACCAGATCGACCAATTCAGTGATAAGGTGCTGGTATCGCTACTAGAATTATTATTCGATCACAGCGACCGGTTCTATCACCGGCAGTTCCATACCCGCAAGAATCTGCACCATGAACTGATCACCCGGATGAATGACTGCCTGGAAAGCCACTTCGATGGCTCCTGTGCCACGGTCAATGGCCTGCCCTCGCCACAGGATATTGCTGCGCACCTTAATGTATCGCAGCGCTATTTGTCTGACATGCTCAGATCGCTCACCGGTAAGACGACCCAGCAGCATATCCATCTGGCGCTGATAGAAAAAGCAAAAATCCTATTGAATAGCACCGGTCTGACGACCGCTGAGATTGCCTATCAACTGGGCTTTGAGCACCCACAGTCCTTCCATAAATTATTCAAGCAGCGTACCCATATCACGCCGGTGCAGTTCCGGCGTGATATGCTAAACAAAAACTAAATACGTTTCTAAAGCATGCCTTCCTCTTTCGCCTGATGAATGGTCCTGACCGAAGCTTTGAATCCCAGGCTCCGGGCAAGTGAGGCATCGGCATGCAAATACCAGGGATCGGCCAGGGGTTCGGATGTGGCAGGCATCGTTTCACCGGCAAGCTGCAGGATCTCGTAAAGTGTTAAGGGTGCTTCATCAGCAATGTTGACGATGCGGCCGTCCAACTTCCCTTCTAAAGCCATAGCTACCGCCGTAAAGATATCGCGATGATGAATAGTACTCATCCGCATTGCCGGATGAAATTTAGCGGCGATGGCATGTTTCGGCAGATCCTCCAAATGCCCGTCCCCGTCACCATAAACGAAGGGGAAACGTAGGACAGACCAGCTCAGCCCGCTTTCACCTAATGCTTTTTCTGCGGCAACTTTACTTGCCGGATAGGCATGCTGAGGAGCCGGTTCATCGTCCTCGCGGCCGGGATGCGGGTTATCTTTATTGTAAACATGGCTCGTACTTGCAAAGATGAATTTTGCACCGGGTGCATGTAACCGCACGGCTTCGATAAGGTTCCGAGTGCCTTCCAAATTGCTTTTCCAGATCAATTCTGTGTCCGCTGTACGAAACACTGCTGCCAGATGGATAACGGCCGAGATTTCTTTTACGGCTCCCGCCAGCGATAATGGGTCGAACAGGTCGCCTGTAATACCCGCCGCCCCGGCCGGAGCTGCTTTTCCTTCCCTGACAAGCGCGCGGCAGTTATAACCGGCACCGGCCAATCTTGGCAGCAAACGTGCGCCAACCAGTCCGGTGCCCCCGGTAACTAGTATCTTACCTTTTTTTTCTTTCATTTTACTAAGCTTTATGAATACAAAGCTCACTTAACTGCGGAAAGAACAGCCGGACTAAAAGAATTAAAACCCTGACATTTCCTTAGCATAGCCAGCGACCGTCTGGCCGCTGGCCTTTTTAAAAAAACGGGAGAAGTATTCCGGGTCATTGAAACCAAGCCCGTAAGCCAGTTCCTTGACCGAAATATGTTCATGATAAAATATCCGGCGTTTCGCTTCCAGGATCAACCGTTTATTGAGGTATGCTTTGGGGGAAATACCGGTGCAATGCATAACTGCCTGGTAAAGTTTATTGGTATTAACGCCCACCTGCCGGGCTATATCCTTGACCGGCAAATGAGCTGTGAGATTTTCTTCGATAAAACGCCTGAAGGCCATGAACTCAGGTAATTTTCCGTCAGCCGGGCCGGACTCTTCCTTAAAATAAGCATCATTGATCTCGGCAAGCAAGCTGTTCAGGTGCGCCAGTATCAGTTCGGGAGCAGTTTGCCGGCGTCTGAGCAGGCCGAGCAGGATAACAAATACTGCTTTCACCCTTAAAGCCGCGGATGGCTCGAATCTTACTTTTTGATGATTCAGCGGGCCGATCAGGAAAGGATATTGTTTCGGCAAGAATGCCAGGCAGCTTTCATCAAAACCGAGCTTCACAAAATTGGACTCCGGGCTCATGGCCGGATGTCGGTGAACCTGGTGCGGCAGCACAAAGACCAGTTCCCCACTGCCTGCTTCATAGGCTTGCATATCGATCTCATGCCGGCTGTTACCCTCCAGCATGAACAGGAAATAATAATAGGGCGTATATTTCGGGGACACGTAGCCAGCAGCCTCTGATGCCGAAAGATGGCCAAAATCAGGCGAGACGATCCTGATCGGCAATTTATCATTCTGCCTGATCCGATGTATCAGGGAAGCACTGTTTGGTGTATTCATGGTGGGTCAGTTAAAGGATTGCCGAAAGTCCAAAGGGCTTTGGCTGGTTTTGCTTTTGAACAACTTGTTGAACGACTGCGGATGCTCGAAGCCCAGCTGATAGGCGATCTCACTAACGGATAGTTCCGTCGTCGACAGTTTCTCTTTGGCTTTTTCGATCAGCTTCCCGTGAATGATCTGCTGGGTAGTTTGCCCGGTAAGTTGTTTCAGCAAACTGCTCAGGTACTTCGAAGATATGTTCAGCTTGTCAGCAAAGTATTGAACGGAAGGTAAGCCCTTGGAAAGCAAGGCTTCATCGCACAGATATGCAGTGGTCAGGCCTTCCAGCTTTTCTAATACTTTGTGATTGGTGATCTTCCGGGTTATGAACTGGCGCTGGTAAAACCGCTCGGCGTAATTCAACAGCGTTTCCAGGTTGGAAATGATGATATCTTGGCTAAACTTATCGATATTGGAATGATATTCCGTACTGATATTTTTGATGAGTTCCTTGATCACCGCCTCTTCCTTATCGGAAAGGAACAAAGCCTCATTTGTTGCGTAACCAAAGAAATCGTATTTCTTTATTTTGACGGCTAGTGTAGTATTCCATAAGAAGTCGGGATGCACGAACAGCATCCAGCCTTCGAGTTTGGGAGGTACGCCATTTTCTTCTCCGCGGAGGACCTGCCCCGGCGACATGAAGCCCATCAGCCCCTCATCGAAATCGTATTTCTGCTGCCCGTAAAATAAATTATCGCAGCCACGCTTCATCGAGATCACATACAGATCGAACACCACCGCATCAATGCCGGGAACACTCTTCAACCCCTTCAGGTCAATGATGCTGATCAGGGGATGATGCGGTTTGGGATGCCCCATCAGGCGGTGTATCTCCGTGATCGATCCTATTCGGTATGGCCTGGCATTTGGCATATTGCAAGTTATTTAAATTTTAACGGATATTTTAACCATATCAATACGATGGGCAGTGCTAAAAAAGGGATCTCGATCAGCGCCATCTTCAGGTTCCCGGCCCGGGCCGCCAGGCACATAATGATCACGATCGAAACCGCGTTCAGCAGATTCCCCAGAAAATAGGTTTGAGGGATCAGCAAAAACAGCCCTGCTAGAATGGTGTATGCCCCTACGCCTGGTACCAGTTTTTCAGGGAGACCCAACAGCTCCATCATCTTCACAGCCCCGGGTCGTTCTTATAATTGAACGTATCCAGCCCATGTTTAAAACTAAGTGTTACAGATATGATCAGTAACAGGATCACAATGATATTCCTCACCATATCAGTTCAGGATAAAGGTATTCATGATATAGCCTCCGGCCAGCGCTATCGGTACCCCGATCAGCGCGCTGTTCAGCGCCCGTTTTGCCTTATTGGGAAATTGCTGCCGGTGTTTAAAGTACAGGAAAAATCCTACCGGTGGCAAGGCGTTGGATACCACGAACCAAAAACTTGATAATTCATCTTTGTTCATTTTATTTATATTGCTTAATTTTCAGTGATGATGATTATTCGACCCGTTTCCATTTGAACGTTTTGCCCAGCATGGGCACACCCTTGTAACCACGGGCCTCCAGGTTGTTGGCGCTTAATAATTTCCCTTTCAGGCTGTATGTATTGCCATCCTGCACGCTGTATAATTTACCGTCACGGTATTCGCCGTCCCTGTAAATAAGCCCGGTAATGTGCGTGACGCCCTGCACCGGCCTGCTTCGCAATTTCTCATCGGGGTTTTTGACATCTTTTTTCGAGGTCCTGCCGTCTGGCTCAAACATCTCTTTTGACCATAATAGTTTCGCCGAGTAGCTGCTGCCCACCTTAAAGACCTCTATCCTATATTCTTCACATTGCCAGGTGCCGATGATCTGGTCAGCAGATGATTTCTGGGCAAATGCCGTTACGGAAATGAGCAGCATAACCGCCGCTAATATTGTTTTTTTCATGCCTGATCGTTATTTATTGTTATTGAGTTGCTGAAATTTCTCGAATTCCCGATGCCCGAATTTTATGAGCTGGCCCGGAATGGCCCTGCTGAGGAATTTGATCAGGCTCACCAAAAACGGCCTGATCTCGGGGCTGTCATTTTTTAGTCCTTTGACCGCCACATTCACCAGTTTATCCACATCCATCATCTGCGCCGGGTTAGGCTGCAGCAACCAGTCGTTTTGCAGGTTGGTGTTTACCCCCGGCGGAATGAGTTCGATCACTTTTACGCTGGTTTTGCTGAGTTGCAGCCGCAGCGCCTGGGTGTAAGCATGCACGCCTGCTTTTGATGCGCTATAGACCGGTGCCGAAGAGTAGGCCATGAATGCGATGGCTGAAGATACATTGACGATAGCGGCATGCGGCTGGGCGATCAGGTGCGGCAGGAACTGATGCACCATTTGGATCGTGCCGGATAAATTGACGTCGATCTCGCGGGTCATGTCCTCCAGGCCTTTGCCGGTATCCTGCGCGTCGAGCAGGCGCATCTCGCCGGCATTATTGATGATCACATTCAATTCGGGAAACTGTTGTGTCACCTGCACGAACAGGCTCTTAATGTCGCGCGGGTCACTGACATCGCTTTGGAAAAACGCTGTGTTCGGAAAACGCTTTTTCGTTTCGTTCAGGGCTTCGGCGTTGCGGCCGGTCGCTAATATCTTTGCTCCCTGCTCCGTAAGTTGTTTGACCAGTTCCAGGCCGATTCCGCTGGTTCCCCCGGTGATGAGTATAGTGCTGTTTTTTAGATCCATTTCCCTTTGCTTTTGTTGAAGCAAAGTTCGGCTGCTGCCTGTTCCCGAATGTATCCAAATGTCGCCGGGGTGTAGTAGAAAGGCGTATGCCGCAGGCAATAACGGGCGTCACTTCCAAGTCATCTACATTTACGATAAAAAAGCAAAGATCCACAATGCTCCTTGTGTAACGGATGTTTACAATATACGCCGGATCAGAAACGATTTTTCTTAATTGATCTTAACCCAAGGAGGCAGCTAATTCACCCAAAGCTTCACCGGCCATCCTGATCTTGTTTCCTATCAGTTGCTCAAATTCATGCGGCTCGCTATCGCTGTATTCGTTTTGCATGAGTGTCCAACAACAGGCCGGTAATATAGTTTGATCATTCAGGAAGATCGCCGAGCGGCGAACACTTAACATCTGAAGTACGTCATCCTCCGCCAAAGGGATTCCATCGGGCCTGATGTGTAATAACGCAGCCAAATGTTGCTGAAGATGACCTGTAAGCTGTAGATCAACAGCACAGGCAGAAACGTTTGCAGTAGTGTCAGCTGCCCGCTTAAGCCAAAGCCGTAGCCGTAAAATAGGATAGCGCAAAGCAACGATTGCCCGAGGTAATTGGTCAGCCCCATGCGGCCCGTATTACCGATCCATTGTTGAACTGATGGCCGCCTGCCGTTGAGGCCGAGGGCCAGCGCGACCAGGTAAGCTACCGCCAACAATAGTGTGCCGATGCCGGAACTTACATTGACGACAAAGGTACTCCAGGCATAAGGCAGGCTTCCAAAATGAATATCAAAGACATCCAGGCAGGAAATACATTTAATAGGCAAACCCACCAAAAATGCCCACCAAGCCCATTTAGATAGTTTATTACGCCATTCCGGCAGATGATAAAAGATGCCGGCCTTACCGGCGATCAGGCCCACCAGGAACATGATCTGGAAGTGGATGACGCCTACCAGGCCTTCGCTAATGTTCTGTACCCATACCATTAGCATCCCAAGCTTTTGAAACCCCATAACACTAAGTACCGAGCCATCTTGCCAGGCATCCAGCACCTGCATGACGACAGCATCGAACTGCTCATGGCTTTGAGCGGCCGAGGCCGCTGTCTGGGGAAAGAAAAATACTTTAAAAAATTGTATCAGCGCCAGCAGCCCGAGAAAAACACCTATCCATTTCAGCAGTGCCGGCACAGGCTTCCGGTTAAAATAGAGCAGGCTAAAACCCAGCAGGGCATATTTATGCAGCACATCACCGAACCACAGCACAAGGCCGTGCAGCAGCCCGAAAAGCAATAATGCCCATAACCTTCGCCTGAAGAGCCTGTCGGCCGGCAGGCCGGCAGCGTTGTTCTTTTGCCACATCAGGTAAAATCCCAGCCCGAACAAAAAGCTGTAGATGGTATAGAATTGCCCTTTTATCAATAAATGGATCAGGAACTGGGCCGGTGCATAACTTTCAGGCCGGTCGATCCCCAGCGCGTAAACCTGCTCGGGGCGCAAAAGGGCGTAAAAGCTATAGGTCTGAATATTGAATATCAAGATACCCAGCAGGGCGATACCCCTGATCTGGTCTAAAATATCTATGCGGGTGTTCTTTGATAAGGCCATGGCCTGGCTAAGTTAAATTATAGCGCTTACTCCTGCAAGTGGTAACGAAAATCAGTTATATTTAAGCACTTAAGCTATAATACCAAGATGAAAAAATATCTGTTAATATTGGTTACCATCATTGCTGCATGTAATAACGGGCCTGTGAAAAATGCCGGACAAGATAAGCTGGAACGGAATAAAGCCGTGGTTCTGCGGTCCCAGGGATATATCAATAGCAAGGACTTCGATAAGTTCTTAAATAAATGCGCCCCGGGTTACCGGGAGTATTTTAACGGTGGCCCGGCCATGGCCGATCTGGATAGCATCAAAACAGTATACGGGGATGGTTTTACGGTTTTCGATATTAGGGGGGAAGACTTTAAAGCTTATGCATCGGGAGATACCGTACTGGTCACTGGTACCTGGAGTGGAAAATTCGTTAGGCCTTTTCATGATACTGCACCGAATAACAAAACATTTAAATTCGATGATGTAGACATTTATGTATTAAATAGCGAGGGAAGGTTAGCCTCCCACCGTTCGACACAGGGCAGTGCGGAATTATTTTGGCAGCTTGGGCTGTTAAAAACGGCAAGTAAATGATCTCGTCCAGGCGCGGCATCCCAACCCGGGAGTTGAATGAATATATATGACCATTAACGCGTTACGGGCAGCGCCATGACCATTTCTGTTCCGCCCAGGTGTCGATGATCAAGAAAAAGCTTTCCTGCGTGGGCCCTTACAACAATATCATAACTTAAAGAAAGCCCCAGCCCGGTGCCTTCCCCTGTAGGTTTTGTCGTGAAAAACGGCTGCATGATCTTATCGCGTATCACTTCCGGCACGCCATCTCCATTATCGATCACGCTTATGAAGGCCATGCCGTCATGGTAAGACGTGTTAACGGAGACTCGCGCATCGTACCCATCACTTGATGCCACCTTTTTTTTGCGGACAGCATAAAAAGCGTTGTAAAGCAGGTTCACTATTACCCGGCCGATATCCTGAGAGATCAACGGCACTAATGGCAAGCCTTCGTCAAGATCCACGCCCAGTTCAGCGCTGAACATTTTATCCTTGGCGCGAAAACCCTGATAGGCTAATTCTATCATTTCGCTTATAAGTTTATTGACATCCGTGAGTTCCCGGCTGCCTGCTGAAGGCCGGCTATGCTCCAGCATACTTTTTACGATCCCGTCCGCACGTTTGCCATGGAAATTTATCTTTTCGATATTTTTCTGAAGATCCTTAATGATCGCCTTGGCCTCTTCAAATTCGCCCCTTTCGAATTCCGTCAGAGACTCCCCTATCATCTCCACACTGACATCGGAAAAATTATTCACGAAATTCAGTGGGTTCTGGATCTCGTGGGCGATACCTGCGGTCAACTCGCCCAGGGAAGCCATCTTTTCAGCCTGTATCAATTGTTGTTGGGCCGCATTAAGATCTTCCAGGGTTTTTGTAAGCCGGTCCCGTTGGCCGGTGATCTCCGCTTGTTTCCTGCTCAATTCTGCATTAGCCTCGGAAACCAGCCCGTTCGCCCTGGACAGCAGCGTATTCGATTTGCGTTGTTTAATATAACTGCGCCAGACGAGCAACAGCGAGGCCAGTAAAATAAAAAGAGCTCCGATGAAATAATAACTCTGGGCTTTTTTGGCCCTAAGTTCCGCACTGGCCAATTGCTGGCGGAACTTAAGTGAATCTGCCTGCCTGTTAAATTCGGAATGAAGTTGTTTTTGCAATATCGTTCTCTTAGCGGACCCGTTTTCCAGGCTATCTTTTAAAGCCAGATATTCTACATGCATGTAATAGGCTTTACCAAAGTCCTTAGTTTTTGCCATCAGCCCGCTCATGTTACCCAGGCTCTCCACAATGTCGGGCAAATAACCACTTCTCCTTGCTGAGCTTAAGGCCAGTTTGAAAGCCATAGACGTTTTCCGCATCCTGTCGGCTGAGGCCACCCCGAGCGTTGCCAGTACGCTATCCGGCGCGTCACGGTAGACCGCGCCCAGTGTATTGTTCACGCTACTAAAAAAACCAGCCTCCTCGGCTCCTTTAAAGGAAAGTGCCATGCGGCAATAGCGATAGGCGGCGTGGTAGTCCTTTAATGCATAATGATCTCTTGCCGCCTGGTCGTACCCCCTGATCAGCAAGGTCGTGTCTTTAATACTGGCCGCCAATGAGATCGCCTCCAGGTCGTAGGGCAAGGCCTGACCAAAATGTTTCATATCTACGGCATACAGGCGGCCGATACTCAAGGCCATGAATACTTCTCCATGAAGCCGGTAACTACCCTTTACGCCCTTTAATATACGCAACGCCTCCTGGTAGGATTCCAGGGCCGCGGCATAGTCGGCTATAAAAATGTAACAATCCGCTACATGTGCCAGTGCGTGCACGGTCTCGATCTTTGCGCCGAGCTTTCTTGCTATCTGTAGGGAATAGTTAATATAGTCGAATGCCGTATTAAAATCGTTTTTCGTAAAATAATAGTAGTGGAATAGCTGGTCGTATAAACTGATGAGGCCTTTTTGGTCACCGATCCTCTTTGCTACGGCGACCACACGCATAGCGCTGGTGACGTACAAGCGTTCCTGAGAGGAAAGCGCCGAACTGGTATCCGAGAACGTTAAAAAAGCCCGCACCATGGACGTGTCGTCCGGCATCGACATTATGCCGGGTAAAACGGCTGGTGCAACGGGTGCCTGTACCTGCTGCGCGGTTACCTTACTCCCCCAAAACAGGCATAAAGAAGCCACCAAATTGCAAAAATTTCGGGATAAGAGATGCACAATTGTAAGAAATTGATTAAGCCCTAATCTACACTTTTTTCACTACGCATCATAGGCTTGTTCTATTAAACCGAATAAACGAAAGATCAGTGTGATGAATAGCTTTACTAGTATATTAACATGATGTAAACCCTTCGGATCGGCCACAGTACCTTTCCGTAATTATTTTGCACGTGTTACGCAATGGGCTTATCCTGATCACTTTTTCTATGGTTCCCCTAAAATATCAGTGATCCGATGAAGCAAGGCGCCAATATCGAACGGTTTCCTGATGAAGCCATCGGCGCCACATTGACTGGCAATGCTACTGATGTCGGCCTCTCCGGAGACCAGCACCACCGGTAATTGAACATTTTTGAACTTCTCCTTGATCTCGGTGCAGATCTGGCCGCCATTTTTATCAGAACCTGCGATCCGGATATCCAGGATCACCAGATCAGGCCCGATCTCGTAAATATGTTCCGCTGTTTCGCTATGGTTCGAAACCACCACATTATAACCCGCATCCTGAAAAATAATGTTGAATATCTCCAAAATGTCTTGGTCATCATCGATCACTAGTATACGTTTCATCTTATCTGGCTTTTAAAAATTGCTATCAAAAAGTTTTCCAAAGGCGCATTGATCGGTAAAAAAATTTAACAATAAATTAAATTCATACTTAACGGTCTGCGCCCCCTAAGGTTGTCGCACTTGAGTTCAGGTGTAAGATACTGAAACGGAATATAGCTAACTCGATAACACATGATAGCGCGAAGACCGGTATTGGAACGGGTTATGGGAGAACGGAAGTCGACCGTGTTATTTTTTACCGCGGGAAAAACGAGATCATTAACGCCCGTGCGATCGCGTGCCCGGTTACGCTTCACAGGCTTACTTGATACAAGGTGTAAGCGCCGGCTAATGGCGTATTGTAGGAATGAAAACCGGCCCCATTGCGGATGCTGCTCTTTGTAGCCTGCCGGTGGCCATTTCTATCGTTGAGGCGGCCGGTATTCCTGATTTTACTTTTAATTTATATTTTTAATTTCAATTATGTATTTTTGTTGGCAGAATTTAAATTCATGCCTGAAACTATCTTGCTGGTCGAAGATGACCAAGACATTCTCGATATCATGTTTTACATGCTTTCTGACGAGGGTTACCAGGTATTGCGCTCTTCAGGAGAAGATGCATTGGACCAAGCGATTACAGGAAAGCCGGACCTGATCTTACTGGACCATCGGCTTCAGACCGGTTGGGGCGCCGATATTTGCCGCGTGTTAAAATCTGATACATCTACTAAGAATATTCCGGTAGTCATGGTCTCTGCGGCAATGCATATGGAAGAAACGGCTCGTGAGGCGGGAGCGGATGGCGTGCTGCATAAGCCATTCGACATGCACCAGCTGTTGAACTTGGTCGCCGGTATTTGCCGGCCACCTGCGGAACCGCAGCCTTGATCCAGCCGGTCGTTCCACAGCCAAAATGATCGATGATGATCTTAGCGGACCAATGATCCCAAAAATTCCAAAGTTTGAGAGGTGTATCAGATATCGTAAGATTCTTTTTGCCCGGAATTCGGTAAACTTGTGACATGCAGCAACTGGCCATGGGAGATCATTGCGGTAATATCATTGAACGCAGCGAGCAGACCTGCCTTATTTGCTTGTCATACGTCCTATTTGGCCGAACGTTTCAATAGTGCGCGGCTTATCATCAGAACGCCCATTTCAGTTTGGTCCTTAACGGTTATTGCGCTGGGAAGAAGAAAGATGTTACCCAGCGCGGACCGGGGCATCTGACTTTCTATCATAGCGGCGAACCTCATCAGGTCATCGATGCCAGCCGGGATTTGAGGCATATCAATATCGAGATCGGGCAAGAGCTAATGAGTAACTTTGATATCAAAGTCAACTAAAAGCGGAAAGGCTTTGCGATCAATCAAAGGCAGTTCGCTAAGCTTTACCGAGATGGACTTTGCTTGCGGTTTCACTGGCCAAAGCCATTTTATCCGCAGTTTCAAGCATTGAGCCGGCTCTCCTTCTGTCCTATTGGCCTATATATTACTTCCGAGGTTTTACATGCTGAAACAGCAGATATGCTTAACATCTGAAAGGCGAAAGACCTGTACCTGTCAGGTTTAACCTTATTTAACCATGCTTAACGAGCCTTAACTAAGTGATAGGGTAAGTTTGCGGCATGAAACACCTATCCTATTACCTACGCAATTTCAAGATATTTTCCATAGCTCTGGCTCTTGCAGCAGGCGTCTTGATCATCCTACCGGCAGGCCTTTATTGGGCAGCCTGCTCCGCCGGAACCACAAAGCATTTACAGGACTCCGAAATAGTTTACCACATCATTCACGCATTATTATCATGACAACAAAACAATTACCACGCACGATCGTCAACCCGACCCATGGCTACAGCGTAACTTTCGTCGTATCCGGCTCGGAGAACGGCAACGCTTACACTATTGTAGAAGTAACTTTGCCACCCGGGGAAGGTACCGGTAAACATTACCACCTCGACTTTACTGAAGAATTTGAGGCATTAGAGGGCATACTCGGCATTACACTTGGCAAAACTATTATTCATCTGAGCCCCGGCGACGCCCCTGCCCTGGTCCCGGTGAAAGCCGTTCACCGCTTTTTTAACCCGGGTAACGCCCCGGTCAGGTTCCGTTGCCGCATTACCCCGGCACGCCGATTCGAAAAGCTGCTGCGCATCATTTACGGATTAGGAGACGACGGTTTATTAAAACCCAATGGGATGCCTAAAAGCATCCTTCACCTGGCCTTGATCTACGAGATCGGCGAAAGCTACCTGCCGGGGATGCCACTTGGGCTACAGCGCGGCGTGTTCGGGATCATCGCGCGCATCGCACGCCGCCGGGGAAAAGACAAAGAACTGGAAAAATACTACACAGGTATTATCGAGGCTTATAAGGCCATATAAAATATTCACTTCAACTTAATTAAAACAATAAAAATGAAAAAGTCCATCTTAACATCCATTATCTTACCACGTCTTGCGTTTTCTGTACTAGCATCTGCGATCACCGATATATCCGGCGTTTGGGCCTGCAACTTGAGACTTGCCGATGGGGGTTCCATCGCTTTGGCATATAGCTTTAAACAGGACGGCGAAAAGCTTACCGGGACAGTTGATTCCCCCCAGGGCGAACTCATGATCGAAAACGGCAGAATATCCGGAGACTCATTATCATTCGGACTGAATATACAGGGTATAAATTTTCCGCATACCGGCAGAGTTTATCAAGACTCTATCGCGCTGGAGGTTATGGCTCAAGGCAGTAAGCTACACGCTTGTTTGATCAGGAAAAAATAACGGATAGTAGTTTACCATGCACGAATACGGGGTACCCACTGGATCATGAAACCGGATCGGAAGTCAGTTAGTCATCTTAAAGCAGGCTCTTATCCGCCAACCTGCTTCATTATTTTTAGATATATAACAGATGCGTCATCGTATTCTAGGTTTCCAACAATTCCAAATTTAGTTTAAAATAGCTTTTGTTAGGCTGCTCTCCTGTAGTTTTCCACATACATTTCCTGCCTCTTGACTAACGAGAACATGCGCAATATCAGCTTGAATTTGACATTGTTCAGCACCAAGCCGTACTCTTTATATTTTAACTTGCGTTCCGCATAGCCCTTTAATTCAGGGTCATGCTGTATCGCAATTTTAGCTTCCTGGTTCAGTTCTTGTTTCAGTTCCTTATTTGCCAGGTTGCTCGTCCGCCTGCGCCCTCTTTTGCTTGTGCCTGATGTATGCTCGAACGGGATAACACCGACATATACCGCGTAGTGCCGCCCGTCCGGGAAGCTGGTGAAATTCTCTGTATAAGCTATCGTCATCCAGCCATTTACAGGCCCAATGCCCTTGATGCTTGTAATGATCCGGTAGTTCAGGTACATAGACTCATCGCTTTTGATCAGGGCGAGTACCTCGCCCTCTATCTCCCGGGTATACTTTGCATTAGCTTTTATTTTTTCAAGCGAGATACGGATGAGTATATCAGTATCATCTACCTGGTACATATGCCTCCGCTCACCCACTGCATTCTTATACCCGGCACTCTCGCGTACCAGTTTCTTACGGAGTGAAAGCAGCTGTTTCAGGCTTAAAAACCTATTATCCAGTGGCCCGTCAGGCTGAAGCTTTTTAGCCTTTTCTTCACCGTAACGGCTGATACGGAACGCATCGGCCTTGTCACTCTTCCCCCTGCACATGCCCATCGACTGCTTTATTTCCAGTACCGGTACCCTTTTGTAAGCAATAGGCTGCGACTCGCAGAACTGCATAAAACGGTACTCGTAGCCGCCGGTGTGCTCCAGTACGATGAACACCTCCTGCAAATTGATACTGTTCTCTTTACACCATTTTCTGAATTTGCGAAACCCCGAGCTATTGTTATCTATCTTAACAAATAGGTTTTGTTCCGCCCAGCAGATGTCGACCGTCTTCTTTGATACATCAACACCTAAAAAAAATTCCATGACTTCATACGTTCGTGTTTTTATAAGTTAATGAATTGCCTTTTTCCTAATCACCTTTGATATTTCAAGGGAATAATTCTAGTTGGGCCTTGGGCAATTTTAAAAGGCAGGGAACTAATACGACGAATGGCTCTACTAAGCCAGAGATGACAAAAGTTCACCCTGCCTTTTTTATAACTTATCCACAAACTTTTTGGTTTTTACCCCCCCCTGCACCCCCCATTACAAACAATAACAATCAGCTTATTAGTGCCTACTTAAGACCAAAGGCAGATGACATACGCCAACGATGGCTGAAAGAAAATCGCTCGGTATCTCCCAAAACGCGTATTGTAGTAATATTACACTAACACATACTTTGCACGTCTGTGAAATTTTGGCCATCGGCCTCGCCGAACCCTTGCGGCCGGTACTAAAATTTGCCTGAAATAGTAGCTAACTTGACATCAAACCTTTTTTTTTGATTCGCAACATCTATTACCGGTGATCACTTTGCCGGTTAATTGTGATAAGGTTTAGTTTGAAGCCCCAAGCAGCGAGTGTTAGGGGGGGTCGTATTTTTATCATGCTATTATTTTTTCTTCGCGGGTGTTTTCGGCGCGCTGTCCTACCGAAATGCTGAATAACTGGCGGTCAAAGCTGATCTTAAAGTCTTCCTTTTTCAAGCCCGGCGCGGCCTGTTCTGCATGGTAGCATTAAGAACAAGCTATGGGCCAATTCTCGGTGCATATTTTCAGTTTCTCTGTGCCAGAGTTTCTTCATTGGGCTTAGCAGTCTTTTTTCGATATTTATAAAACCATGCTTCCTCTGTTAGCGGTGAAATGCCGCGATCAAACTTGCGGCCGGTCAGCCTGCTTCTTCTGCGTGATCAGCACACCTGTCAATATCAATGCAAGTGCACCCAACTGCCCGCTACTGACCTGGTCTCCGGCTAATAGCCAGCCCATCAGAACGGCGATCACCGGGTTGACATAGGTGTGGGTACTTACGACCGCGGGAGGTTTGACGGTGATCAGCCAATTAAAAGAAATGAACGCCACGAGCGAGCCCATCACGGTAAGGTATGCCACCCCCATCCAGGCATTCGCCGGAACAGAAATAATGGAAAACTGCTGATACTCGCCCGAAAAACCTGCGATCGACCCGCTGAAAACGCCTGCCGCGAGCAGCTGTACAGCACTATTGGCCAGGTTGCCTTTGCTTTTCGGCACTTTGCTATTCATATACAAAGCACCGGCCACCCAGCAAACCGCGCTGAGCACAGTGATCATCGTACCGAGGAGCGGTTTTGAGGCAACGGGCGTGTCTGCCACGGGAGAAAAGTGGGTGAACAGCGCCAGCCCTGCAAAACCGATGGCCAGTCCGGCCAGCAGGTACCTGTTACGTACATACGTCCCCCAGCGTGCCCGGTCCAGCAGGATAAAGAACAATGGTTCGGCCGCCATGATCACCGCCGCAGCACCCGACGGAATATACTGCTCGCCTACGATCACCAGCCCGGAACCGCCGCTTAACATTAAAATGCCGCTGACGGCAAGCACCCCTAAATGTTTACGTTCCGGCCAACCAATACCTTTCCACCATAGCCAGGCACAAAGCAGTACTCCTGCAGACAGATAGCGCAATGCCGAGATCGTGAAGGGCTTCAGCCCGGCAAGGGCATAAGCTCCGGCGAGATAAGTGGTCCCCCATATAAAATAGATAGCGAACAGCGCCAATGCCGCGAGCCAATTTCTTCCGTTATTTTGCATACCAATTAAATATCACACCATATAAAATTGTTTTAATGGTGTGAATTATCGACTTTTGGGTAATGACAAAACTCAGCACAAGCAAAACAATGACCCTGGACGGCGGGAACCCCTGTTTGGACTTTGTGAATTCCGGTTACGACCGCGAACCGGGCATCATCACTGAGCGCCTCCATACCTATCAGGACCTCCTGATCTTAAGCCAAAGGTTAGGTTTGGTAGATGAGGAATACTTTAAAAATTTATCTGGGCTTGCCGCACAAAAAGAAATTGATGCCGCAGATGCACTTGAAAATGCAAGGGAAGTACGGGATAGGCTTTACCAGGCCTTTAGCCGGATAGCCAAAGGGGAGCTACCAGGGCAAGAGCCGTTGCAATACCTGGAAGATGTATTTAGCCGGGCGCTGGTTTGCAGGCGGCCGGTGATGAAAGATAATAAAATACGCTTGGGATTTGATTACGATAGAGCCGGCCTGAATGGGCCGTTGTGGCTGATCGCTGGCCAATCGTATGAATTGCTGGCCACAGGGGAATTAAGTGCGATCAGGCAATGCCCGGGCTGCGCATGGCTGTTTTACGATCGCAGCCGTTCCGGACGCAAAAAATGGTGCTCGATGGCCTCTTGCGGTAATAGCCAAAAAACAAAGCGGTATTATCGTAAAAGATTCGCCGCGGATGCATCGTAACTAACCCCAGATCAAGTAATAGCGCACCTTGATCCTACAGAATTTATTGGTCCGGCCATGCGTTACCATCTAGCGGCATGATTTCATTCAGTAACTCTACAGCACTGGCATTGTCGATGGCATGGCATATCGCCTCATAGTGGCTTTTTTCAAGCGTGCCGCCTTTTATTAAACGCCATTTCCCACCGGGGTTGCGCTTTTCTAGCAATATCGAACCTCCCCCGGCCACTTGAACATGGAAAAAGATCCTGTTGTCATTGGCAAGTGGTGTTACTTCAAATTGGAAGGCAGAGCCCTGTGCCGTAGTTTTTAAAAGCATTTACTGCATGAGTTAAATGATTAACTATTACGCAACACCTGAGCGATTGTTACACTTATCACAAATTATTATGACATGCAATGCCGATTTTAATACTAAGAAAAGTTCCCTACGCCTTAAGAAAGTCGAACGAGTTTATTACATTTACAAAACCAATTGGCGCCTAAAGAGAAGTGTTATTTTCACTTTTATTTTTAAATGATGGTTACGAATCCCCCTACTAGAAAATTGTCATTCAAGCCTTGTGTTTGCGGAACAACGAACTGGCACCGGGCAAAACGCCCCTATTTGTTGAAAACATTTTTGAGCTGGTTACCGATCAAATTTTATAAATGTTATATGTGCGACCGGAAAACATGGTTTTATATAAAGTGACCGAAGAAAGAAGTTGTGCGAATAAACCAAGTCGGGCAAGCGCAGAAATCTTTTAAGGCAGAAATTTATTGGCAGGATCATCTTGCGGCCTTTGCCAATAGAAGGATTTCGGCGCAACATGCCTGAAAGAGCGGTAAAATGAGATCCCAATACTGGAATTTATCCTACACCTATTATATTGAACGGAAGCCCCGGGCGAACAACCCGGGGCTTTTTTTAGATACTTAACCTTACCACTTTTAAATCGTGACGAATACTATACCAAAATGAAGCCATAAGGTTTTATTCGAATCGATAAAAATAGCTCTGTTTTCTTTCAACTTCCTCATACAAGCGGGCAAGCTTTGTTTGCAAGAGGGAGATCTCTTCTTCGCGGTTATCGACTCGTTTTTTCATGGCAGCATATGCGGTTTCAAGCGCAGAGGGCGCATTAGCATTGCTGGTAAGTAACTGATCAGGCGTTATATGCAGGAGGCCGGCGATCTGTGCTAACCTGGAAATGCTGATATCTGTTTGCCCAGCCTCAATTTTATAAAGGGCTGCCGGCGATATACCAAGCTGTCTTGCGAAAGCCGATTGTGTTATTTTTTTTGCTTCCCTTAAAGCGCGTATTTTTTCCCCGACTTGTTTAGGAAGCAATTCTTTCGGTATTTCATTCATAATGGCGTATAGTGGCGTCAAAATGTTTGGATATTTGTTATTACAAGGCAACGTTAAACGTCGCACTAAGCGCTCGTTTCGCTTACAAAAATAAATAGCTATTTGCAAGCAATTCTAAAAACGCTCGCTAAGCATAAATAAAATAAGGAGGTAAATGTTTGCATTAGCTGCAACCGGGGACTTATGAGAAATTGTTTGTTAAAAAAAATTAGCGGGCCGGTTTAGCCTCAGATCGTTATTGAATAGCAAAGCTTCCAGATCCAGTTTAAAAAGCAATTGATCGTATTGTTCCAATGAAGGGCTGTCATCATCATATTCCGATATCAAATTCCTCATGCCATGATAGAGCTGCTGTAGTTTTTCAATATTCCCCCTTAATTCAGTTAAGCTCACTTCTTCCTCCAGCAGTGTTAAAACAATTTCCTTTTGCTGCCTGGTTATTTCAGCGCGCATATTTAAAACTGCCAGGTATACAGCGTCTTTGCCCATGCCATAAATCTAATAAAAAAGTGGAAACGGCTCTGCCTGCTTTATCGGTTTTTTACTTTTCAGGCACTATTGTTGTAAAAATAAGTACAACTAAATTCCCCTAAAATGCCATTAGAAAAATTTATAGCAATGTCTTTTCGCTGCAGGCGGGAAGAGTTGAACTACTCGCAACTATACGTTGCTACAAAACTTGATATTTCGCAAAACGCTTATAGCAAGATCGAAAGTGGTGCCACTAAAATTAGTATAAGCCGCTTTGTAGCTATATGTAATATTTTGGAGATGGACCCGCTAAGCACCTTAGCCCCCTGGTTCGAAGACGTTAATATTGCAAAGCCGGAGGCAATTGCCCTTGTGCGGTCGTGCTGATGGCCTCAGAGGCTCCGCCCAAACTATTCACAGCAAAGTTTGTTGATGCTACATGGTTAATGAACAAAACAAAACCCGTTACAGCGATAATGAACTACAGGAATTTAAAACCCTCATAGAACATAAGATCACGCTGGCGCGGGAAGAACTGGGCGAATTAGCGGCTTCGTTAAGTTTGGCGAACAGCAACGGTGACGACGCTGCTATCGCCGGCAAGACATTGGAAGACGGCTCGGCCACATATGAAAAGGAACAAATCAACCAATTGGCCGTCCGCCAGAAGAAATTCATCGAACAACTCGAAGCCGCGCTTTTGCGCATCCAAAATAAAACCTATGGTATTTGCCGCGTTACCGGTAAGCTGATACCGGCGGAAAGGCTGCGGGCGGTACCACATACGACCATGTGTATGGAAGCCAAATTGAAGCAGGCTTCCTGAAGAAGCTGTATTGACATTCACAACGATTCCGGCCGTCGGAAACCACGCCATGAAGCGAGCGGCCAATCATCCGTGCAGTTTTGAATTCTAAACCCGGAAAAAACAACAACGTTAAAGGCCTCAGTTGTTTTCTGTTCGTTTTTCTATTTTTGTAAGATGGGAGATTTTGACCAGATACTTGCCTGCGTCGGTAAGTATATTGACCTTACCGAAGATGAGAAAAAAGTATTTCTTTCAAAACTCCGGGTAAGAAAAATTAAAAAAAAGCAATTTATTGTACAGCCCGATTTTATCTGTAAATACCGAAGTTACGTAGTAAATGGTGCGCTGCGCTCATACATTATGTGTAACGATGGGCAAGAGCATACCATAGCTTTAGCAATTGACGATTGGTGGATCTCTGACTTTAATAGTTTTATTTATCAAAGGCCTGCAACGCTATTTGTCGAGGCTTTGAGCAACAGCACAATATTTCAAATAGCGTATGATGACGAGCAAAAATTGTTAGAAGAGGTCCCGAAATTCGAACGTTTTTTCCGCATCCTCACCCAACGCGGATTTGCCTATCTGCAAAGACGAATATTATCCAACTTAAGCAAGACCGCAGAAGAACGCTACATTGAATTTTCTAAACAATATCCCGAATTCATGCAGAAGGTGCCACAATATGCGATAGCATCCTTTTTGGGTATTACACCGGTTTATTTATCGCAACTTCGCAATCACAAGGCCGGAAAAAGTTAAACTACTTTAAGCAAATTTCTTTATATAGCTGATTTTTAAACAGCATTTACTGTCGGAATTTTGTGTTCTGTTGATCATAAAATTAATTGAACATGCAAAACTTCAAAAATAACAAAGCAGCCGAAACGGGCGGTTCTGGCAGTACCTCTAAAAAGAAAGTATTGATCGTGTTTGCCCATCCTGAGCCCACTTCGCTTACCCGGACGATGGTAAATACAAGCGTAGAAAAATTTGAACAGTTAGGTTACGAGGTCATGTTGTCGGATCTGTATGGCATGAAATGGAAGGCCGTTTATGACGAGCATGATTTTCCGCAAAGGGTGAATGGAGACCGGCTCTCGTTCATCCATGAGTCCGGCAATGCGTATGCCACGCAAACTCAAACAGCAGATGTGCTGGCCGAACAGCAAAAATTGCTGGCAGCGGATGCGGTCATCCTTCAGTTCCCTTTATGGTGGTATAGCATGCCGGCTATTTTGAAAGGATGGATAGAAAGAGTTTACGCTTTTGGGTTTGCCTATGGCTATCAAAACGGCACAAATCAATTTCGTTTTGGAGAAGGAATCCTTAAAGGCAAAAGAGCTTTAGTATCAGTATACGCAGGCGGCCCGCAAGCGGATTATGGCCCCAGGGGTATTAATGGGCCTATTGAACAATTGCTTTTTCCGTTAACGCACGGGGCGTTGTTTTATCCTGGCATGGAGGTAATGCCGACCCACGTCATCTATAGTTCGACATTTATACAACCAGAACAAGTTGAAGATGAAAAAAGGAAATGGCAAGAGCGGCTGGAAGATCTGTTTACTGATGCGCCGATCGCATACCGGGCGCAAAACGGCGGCGATTATCCGGACAGGCATGTGCTGGCGGCGGATATTGATCCCCATAGAACCGGGATAACGGCACATATTACAGATTAGAAAATGAACCGGGAAAGGAGTGTGCAACTTCAGATGCTGCATACTCCTTTCTATCGAAGGCATCCCCCAAGAACGCCAAAAGAACGGCCCTTACCAAAGCCTCGATGACCTTGTCAAGCGGACGGGCATCGGCCTGGAACAGGCCATCACGCTCATCCGAGTTGGTGCATTGCGCTTTACCGGCAAAAGCAAAAAAGCATTGCTATGGGAGGTACACTTGCTTTCGGCAGCAAAACAAAACCGAACAACCACAGGGAACTATTCGCCGTCGAAGCCAAAAACTACGCACTTCCCGTACTGGCCAACACGCCGCTGGAGAACGCCTACCACGAACTGGAACTGCTCGGCTTCCCCCTCAGCATGACCTTGTTCGAACTGCTTAAAACGGAATACCGCGGCGAGATCTACGCGAACGGCCTCATTAACCAAATTGGGCAGGTGGTCAAAATGGTGGGGCTATACGTCTGCGAAAAAACGGTACTCACTAAAACGAACCAAAAGATGTGGTTCGGCGACTTCCTCGACGTGGAAGGAAACACCTTCGACACCGTCCATTCCCCGAACCGCACGCCCCACTACCCCTTCCGGGGCAAAGGCTGCTACCTCATCCTCGGCAAAGTCGTCGCCGAATTCGGCGTCCCCGGCCTCGAAGTGCTCAAATTCGCCAAACTCCCCATACACCCCAACCCCGTATTATCTTACCCCCAAATGCTATAGGCAGGATCAACATCAAATGCCGCATCGACGGCAAAGAAACCGAACTATAATTAGACAAAAAAGCCATGCCCGGCGAAACCGGCCTCTGTTACATAATCAGCGACAACGGCTGCTTTAAAGGCTATATCGCCCGCCGCAAAAACGGCACCTACCGGCATATGGGCAATGGATACTACACCGACCAAGCCCTGGCAACGATTGCCCTTCACTTGACCGGAAATGTGCGCTTACAACACACCCTTACTCCTTTTAGCTATATTTGTTTTCCATTCCGAACCCAATGAAACAGCCTTTGAATACCGATGTGCAAAAAAAAGTGGGCCTGCGCATCAAAGAAGCCCGTAAAAAAGCACGCATGACGCAAGATGAGCTGGCAACAAAGACCGGGATATCCACCGCATCCATCTCAAAGATCGAAGCCGGAACTACAGACCCAAGCCTTTCCCGCATCGAGGCCATCGCCTTTGCCTTAGATGCAGATATACTGCAATTGTTCGGGGCCAATGCCAAGAATCCCGACAGCGAGCCGATCGCTATCATACAACGGCGGATCGCCGTCCGCGAGGAAGAACTCGCTATCCTCCAGCGCAAAGCGGCCTTTCTAGAAAAGGAACTCGAAAAGAAATAGCCGCCATTGCCGCGCTAACACCCAAGCCTTCCGTCACACCTATAACACTTATAGAATTTAATGGGCAACCAAAACAGCAAAGCCTTGGCCATTCCGGGACGCGGGCTTCTCACCCAAAGCGCGGTTCCGCACGAACAAGGCGGCTAGCGGAACTTTTTTTTGCATGCAGGCTTCTTTTTTTTCATATCAAGGTTATGTGGCCCAGATCAAAAAACATGTCATTATTACTAAAGGGGGCGGCCGACAGAGCTGCCTGTTCTTCACAGGTAAAAATATCCTGGCCAATTGCTGTAACTGCAAGGAGCATCGATATAAAGATCAATTTTATCTTCACACTTTAGACAAATGAGCCGAGCGGCCGTAACTCATCAAAACAAAACAGGGCGCTAACTGGCATTAGTGGCCCGTTTTAGCTTTCTGCTTTTCAGAAATTGCTGGGTTTTGATATTCTCCCACATGATTAGCTTTTCTTCTATTCTGTAGAAAGCCCGGATGTCCCCATCTTGCGAGACGACAAGGCCCAGGCTACCGGGATAATTCCAGCAGTAGGCGATCATCGAACGGTGCCTCGTTCCAAAATGCTTCGGATCAGCCGGCACCAGCGACTTGGGTGTTGCGGTGGCCGTTGGGGAGACGAATATCTTCCCTGGCATTTTGCGGGCTTTTAATACACCGCCGAATCCTCTGGAAACCATATGCGTTGCGAATACCAATACACCGTCCACACAGGTATGCGAAGCCAGGAAAGATATGCAGCCTTTGATCTCGTCGGCAATGCCTTGTTTGGCCAATAAAGATCTTGATTCTTCTATGTACCAGTCTTTGGAAATTACTTTCTTCCCGGCGTTGATATGTGCATCGATCAGCGATTCCGCCACATAATTATTGATCGTTTCTTTAGCATACTTGCTTACAGAATCTTTGAGCCGGCCGTAGCTCAATTTATATTTCATGTCGACATCGCGGGTCTGTTCTGTGATCAGTATCGCGCCGCCATGATGGTATTTCTGGATACGCAGCAATAACCTGGAAAGGGTTTGGATCCATAACCCGTCTACGAAAGTTTCCCATTCCTCGAAAGATTCACCGGCATGGGCGGTTGACAGGAAGGATTTGATATCGGACCTGAGGTATAGAGCATTAGCCCTTAATATCTTGGAGACCGGCCCTATGGTAAATACATCAAGGTATCTTGGCACGAGAACATTCTGCTTCAAGGTCGCTAATAATTCATAATCAAAAAGTATGTCAAGTGTGCCGATATCACTTATGGTGGCCTGGAACAGCCCGGGCTGCTCGGAGCCCGATTCTGTTTCGTAATTCAGGAAACTCTGGTAATGCAGCGCCTGGTCGATCATCCCCCAGATGAACAATCTACCTTGGTCATCATAATAAACCGCTAAAGACGTGCTGGACGGGTCAGATGCCTTGGAAAGCTTAACAAGTGCTTTGATCGATAACTCGATCGGAGTTTCGAATTTTATACTGCTCCATCTTTCATGGACGGTCTTTCGTGGCGGTTTCGGGTCCGGGTCGGCAGGGTCAATCAGGGTGACCGTTACCTTGATCAATTCACCTTCCTCTGTGCGCATACTGGCGAAGAAGATGAGATCGAAAAGCTCCTCCAGTACCGTTACGGGCGGGATAGGTAATAACAAATTACTATGCTGCAACTTTTCTAAAACATGCAGCGCCAGGTCTTTGGGTTTAGCGTTATTCAAGGCCATTCGTTCTTATTTCAAGTATCTAACACTACATACGCAGCGGATGCCGCTGGGGATGTTATCGTTAAAAGGCCCCATGACCAGACTTACACCATGCCTCATGACATTGGAAGATTATAAACGATAAAGAACCTGATAACGGTACCAGCCCCTGAATCACTTTCGATACTGATCTCGCCTCCTTGCTGCCTGATCAATTCCCGGCATAGATACAATCCTAAACCGGTGCCCGGCTTTTTGCCGGCAGCCTGGTAGTAAGGGGTAAAAAGTTTTGCCTGCAAATGTTTGGGAATACCGCTACCCGTATCTCCTACCTCAACATTCAACCGGCAATGGCTGTCCTGGCGGCGCAGGTGGCCGGCGATACGGACAGAACCGCTGTCGGTATATTTAATAGCATTACTTAAAAGGTTCAATAAGACCTGTTTCAAGCGAAAACTATCCCCCAGGATGGTCTGCTTCATTTCAGGGCCTAACTCCAGATCCAACGTTAAGGCCTTGTTCTCGGCCATAAAACGCATGGCCTCTACGGCTTCAATTATAGCTTCGGCGGGAACGAACGGCCCGCATTTACGCGTATCCGAATATCCTTGTTCCAGTTTGCTGGCGTCGAGTACATTGTTGACCGTTTCCAGTATCAAACCTGAAGCCAAATTGATAGCAGCCACCTTTTGTTCCTGCGGAGGCAACAATCCTGTTCGCTTTAAAGTAAAAACTGCACCATTGATGGCCATCAGTTTATTTCTGATCTCGTGGCTCATGATCGCCAGGATCTCCGATCTTTGGCCGGCCAGTTTGATGGCACGGTCGCTCTCCACGACCAAACGACGTTCGGCCCAGCCGGCACGGCGGATATATACCAGCAATAAGGCGATGAATATAAGCACGGCAGCTAATGCGATACCCGTAAAAGTATTCAGGTCCTTGGTGGTCAACGCATAGGCTTTCAGCGTTGATGCCCGGCTTTTTTCATAAGCGATGCGGTCGATATCCTGCACTTGGCGGGTAAGTTGGCGCAATTTGATTAACAGGTTTAGATTGGCCAGTATAAGCGCCTGCCCCGACGCGGCCATCCGTCCGTATTCCGAACTCAAGTTCAATAGTAAGGCCCTATTATCGTGTTTGGAATAACGGGGCTTGTTATTGCTTTTTTCCCGGACAGTAAGAACCTTTACAGACCTCGTGGCCTGAAGCGCCTCTTTCAAACGGCTTATCAAGCCTGACCTGTTGGCTTCTTTTTGGGTCGATATGACCGTATCTGCCTTTAATGAAGGTAGCGCGGGCATTTTTTCTTTACCGGTGCCCCGGTGGATATTGTTCATCGTGGTCACACGCAGTAGCGAATCAAAGTTCGAGCGCAGGATCAACAATTGTTTGGATAGCTGTAACTTAAGTTGCAAGCTTTTTTCGATCTGATGGCGGCTATCGGGCAAAGAGGCACTACTCCCTTTTTGATAACGGCCTATGGCCGAATCCAGGCTCCGGAAAATGGTATCGAGGCGCTGTTTATAGGTTGCAAGGTCAGCTGCTTTTCCATTGGCACTGGCTCTTTGAAAACTGTTCTCGGCCAGGTCCAGTTCAACAATCAAAGCACTGATCTGGTGTTGAGGAGGAGGGGCAGCGGCTTGCATGCTCAGCCTTTCCAGCTTTTGATTGATGGTATGCCTCAAAAAAAATGATCCTGTTGTTACCAGAAAGGTGAACAACAGGAAAATAATAAATATGCGGTTGATTATTCTGGCAAAATTACCTGGTCTTTTAGTCATGACTGATCTGACCTAAACGTATGAGCGGTATTTAAGTTTTATTCGGCTTCCTGCTGCAGCCTGGCGATCTTTTCGTTGATCTTATCGATATCTTTATTGATGTCTTTGATCTTGTCTTTATCTTTTTTGACCTTCTCCGCAGCGTCCTCAGCATCGCTGGTCTCCCTGGCCGCTTTCTTTGCCGCTTTGGCCGCCTTCCGTGCGTCACCTGCATCTCCGCCCACTGCGGACGCTGCTTGTTTCCGGCTTTTTTCCTGCGCGTCGCCGGACTCGCTGGCCGCTTCGGCAGCAGCGGATTCTTCCTCCGGCAAACGGTTTTGAATCTTAGCCAATTCGGTTTGCAGGCCTTCCAGCTTTTCTTTTAGCTTTCGGGCCTGGCCATTTATTTTGGCTGTATCCTTCTTAGTGGTATCTGCAAAGCCTGCAGCTTTCGACAAGGCACTAAGGCCCACAAGTAGTATGATCAATATCAAGTTTTTCATAGCAGTTCATTTAAATTTGATCCAAATGAACGCAGTTTCGCGAACCAGGCGAAACCGGTTCGACAGAATGCTGTTATGATACGATGAAAACCTTCTTCCGGACGTTAAAGCCAGTCACTAAAAACTGCTTTAAATGCATCGCGGTATTGTTCGGTCACCGGTATCACTGTTTTTCCAAAGCGGACGGTGAGGTGCTGAATAGCATCGATCTTGTCCAGATTGATGATAAAGCTTCGGTGCACGCGCATGAAACGATGCCCTTTTAACTTTTCCTCCAGGGCTTTCATCGTCGACAAAGCAATGATCGTTGATCCATTAGTGACCACCTTTACATAATCTCTGGCACTTTCGAGGTATTTGATCTCATTGATATCGACACGCACCAGGTCATGTTCCACCTTCAGAAAAAGATGATCATTGGCAACGGCCGCAGCTGGCGCCTTGGAGAGGTTCCTGGCCTTAAGCGCGGCCTTGTAGAACGCTTCGTAAGTAAAAGGCTTAAGCAGGTAATCGATAGCATCTACCTTATAACCGGCCAGGGCGTGTTCTCCCGACCCGCTGATCAGGATAACGCGGGGCGCCGCCCGGGCTGGTAGTTCTTTTAACGTACCGGCAAAAGTCACGCCGTCTACACCCGGCAAATTAATATCTAAGATCAATAAGTCGATCGCACCATTTTCCATTTCGCTTAGTGCAGCTTGCGCATTGTCCAAACTTCCGGCCAAATCAAGGAACGATGTCTGCACGACCATGTCGCAAACGTAGGCGTTGACATCGGGGTCATCGTCTATCACCAGGCATTTAAGTACTTGTTCCATCATGCTAAAATACGCCACCCCAGCTCATCCTGCAAAACATTTTATTTCCTCGGGTGAGCGCTTTATGGCGGCCGCATCCGAATATTAAACAGTTAAGTTTACAATAAATCTGAATATTTCGATTAAAATAGCAACGTTACCAATTTCAGGGCATAATAATTGTGGTTTTTCGTGCATTATAGCTCACCTTTAATGACAACCTATGAATACCGAAAAACTTTACTTTGAGAGCAAATTTTGCAATGAAACGGAATGCTTGCCACTGGCCGATGCTATACGGGCATCGCTATCTATAGCCGATCATTACCAACCCGAGTGCTATATACTTAAAGTGAAGAAATGGGGAGAATACCAAGTAAAGGCTTATTATCGTGTAAACGGGCAATTATTTTATGCAACCGCCAAAATGGACCGTATGGGTAATATCGTTGAGAAAAAATCGCACATGCAGAATTTTAGCGGAAATGTGCTAAAGGTGGCCGTTTAAAGATCGTGAACAAGCCGGCAACGAAAAGTTCTTGCTCAAAAAAAATTGAGCAAGAACTTTATCAAATAGCAATATCGATTTCCTTAGGCGAAAAGTTCAAGTTGTACAATATGTATCAATGGAGGCTAAAATTTCATAGTGGCTTACACTGATCTCGGTATCGTAACGAAGTACGTTATCGCTATCTTTATAACGTCTTGTGATTACCTTACCTTCAAGGTATACAAGGTCGCCGATTTTAAGCTTTTCTTTGGCAACATGCGCTTTAGCGCCGATAATTGCGATCTTATGATGCTCTTTGTGAATGTCGAATCCAGCGCCATTATTTATCTTTTCGGTTGTAACAAAACTGAATTTAAACATTGCCTGTTGCGGATCATATTGACGATCACCGATGATGTTGCCAATCAGGAATACCCTGTTTACGGAAGAATTTTTTAAGCCCAACTTTCAGAAAAAAAGCGAAGATATACGATTTCTTTTCCAATGCCTACAATAGCTACGGTAATTTGATATCTGCTTTGCTGACCGCAAAAATCAACTGAAAATTCCACCAGTCAGGCAAACTAATGCCGTGCAAACAAAAATAATGATCATTTCATAAGCAGTTCCTCATATAAAGTGATAACCTTGCGTTGCAAAAGCACGATCTCCTCGTCGTATAAGGCAAGGCGTTTCTCTGCCGCCTCTGTTTGGATACGCTGGTTAACAAGTTTTGCATTCTCAGTTCCAGCCAGGAGAAAACAAATATCTATTTCTAAGATATCTGCGATCTGTTGCAACCGGGAAAGATTGATGTCAGTCGTACCTGTTTCTAACTTTGAGACCGCAGGAACGGAGATGCCCATCAACCTTGCAACGTCGTGAAGGTTCAATCCTTTACCTTTTCGGGTATCACGTATGCGCTTGCCGACATGCCTTACAGTTGCGCTGTTATGATTTGCCATGTTTATTTAATAAGGGACGTAAAGATAATAACTTAAAGTTAATGCTTTTGCGGTAGCTTATACGTGATCCACTGCTTTCCGCTGTAATGTATTTCACATCATAAGACATCCTAAACAAAAAATGCGCAGCACGACTTAGCCACAAATGCGCAGGGAATTCAGGTAATTACGCTGAATGGAGATGACTCAATAGCTGCCTATAGCCCTGCAAATTTTAGCAATATTTGGTGATCGTTATGGTTGTGCCTTTGCCTACCGAAGTGTTGATGTAGAACTCGTCACATAACTGCTTAGCGCTTGGCAATCCATGCCCCAGCCCCTTATTTGTGGAAAAGCCTTTAGCCATCGCTTGTGCCACATTTTCTATTCCCGGTCCCCGGTCTTCAAATACGATCACAATGCCTTTCGCCCCTTCTGCAACTGAACTGATAAAAACATGCACGCCTTTTGCGAACAAGACCATGTTGGCCAACAATTCGCTGGCTGCGGTCAAGAGTTGAGTCTCTTTTAGCGCCGTCATTTGGAGCGCGCCGTCAATCTTGAAACTTCGGTTTTTATGAGTTGGAAATCTGCCCTTTCAGTAACACTTATAACGCGCATATGATAACGT
This sequence comes from Mucilaginibacter pedocola, assembly GCF_002013915.1. GTDB lineage: Bacteria > Bacteroidota > Bacteroidia > Sphingobacteriales > Sphingobacteriaceae > Mucilaginibacter > Mucilaginibacter pedocola. Next base: position 110,455 of record NZ_MBTF01000007.1, on the reverse strand, counting down.
ATCTGATCAAACTAAACTTTAAAAAATATCAAACCTATTCGGGGCAAACAAGCAATTACTCCCCCAAAAAAACAATCGTCCGGGAACAAAAAATGTGCCGCTACCTAGATGATATGAGCATAGACTTGAAATTTTTTTCTGCAATTATAGCGCCTACTCCTCAGGCTAATGAAAATTGTTTTTTTGAGCATAATCTAGCGCTAAGAACGCTATTATAACAGGTTTAGATGGCGGTTGCAGCGTCAAATCGTTGCGGGATAACAGCGCTTCCAAATCTAGTTTAATGAGCAATTGGCAATAATTTTCCGACAAAGGGCCGCACTCATATTTCTGTAGTAATGGCCTTCATCATGGCGAATCATTGCGCGTGACCTCGGTTGGCCTCAAGAAATACAGTAATTTATAGCATCATCGTAGGCATGTTAAGAAAACGATCAAATGGAAAATTAACTTTTAATTTATTTGCCGCCACTTATTTTTATGTTTGATACCGATCAAAGCCAAAATTGTGAGAAACAAATAAGTGTTTCTCATGTCAAAGTCCCCCAACCCTACAACCAAGGCCGTCATTGCTCGAAACGCTTTTTTTCTTTCTCCTTGCTCAATACTACAAATGCGATGCCTGTGACGGGAAAAGATGGTTCTGGGCGAAGTGATACTATTAAATTAGAACTAAATACATTTTATTTTTAGCAGTTCCAATAACACAGACTTTTGCGTAAAATTGTTCGATTCCTGATATTAGCAATGAACCGAGATGAACTCTATTTATCAATTATCGACCTGAGGAAAAGAGTCGCTGCTGTTACTGCTATCATCAGCATTGAACTACGTTGCAGTAACGAAACTCCGCTGCCTCTAAATAAATTGATAGAGCACCAACTGCAACTCTATTCCGAACTGCGTAACCTATTGATCACTTACGGCTCATCTGCCGATGAGATCGAAAAATTTGACGAACACCTGCATCAGTTGAAGATCGGTTATCTCCTTCATGAAATGAATATTCACCTGCCGCCGCTGCGATGAGCCGGTAACAAGAAAGCCGCAGTGACGCGGCTTTCTTGATAAGAAAAGTTAGGATAGTTAAAGGTTCGCAGTATTACGTAACGCTTTGATCTGGTCGTGCGCTGCCTTAATATCTATTGCCTGGGTAGTCACTACCTGTACAGCATTTGCAGGGAGATCACCGCTGCTTAAAGCTTCATCGTAAGCTTTTTTAATGGCATCTTCGCCGCGTTCCGCTTCCGATAATATACTTTACGGCCGCTGCCGCCAAACAGCGATCTTACATCGATCCATGCCCGGTGCAAGGTGCCTGATATACTATTACCGGGCTCAACTTCCTTGGTCGAACCGACAATGGCGGCAAGTTCCTGCCCGTTCTTCCGGCTCTGCTCGGCATAGCCCTGGAATAATTGTTTGAGGTCGATGTTCTCGTCTTTAATATCAGCGATGGCTTTCTCAATTCCCGCTATGCGGTCGTTGTTAATTTCGATCAGGCCGTTGATCACCCCTATTGCGTTTTCGGTAGCCGTCATAATGTTTTTCGTTTTTGTAGAAGAAACAACAACCCACTAAATCGTGCCAGTATATTAGATCGATCATAAAACTTGCCTGCAATTGAAAGTTTGAATGATTTTAATTAGAAAGAAAATAATAAACCTCAATATTTAGGGCATATACACGTGTGGCGTCCGCCGCTCATGGTGATAAGATTTAGGTTAAAGCCCCAATACAGCGAGTGTAGCGGGGCCTTCTATGGCAACCTTAATTGCAGTAATTTCACTTGTATGTTTACCCAAAATTGTTTTCTTGCATAAAATTGATCCGATCTCTGTATCCACAATGATCTGCAAGCATAACCAAATTGCGATGTGATGGACAAACTTCATAGGCGTAATGCCAAATAACCGTTCAATGACTTTCGGGTTTATCTTCAGATCGGCACCATTAAAGGCCATCTCGCTCACCTTCTGGCCTTCTGCAGCGTCAACAGGTGTAAATCCGCACGTAAAGGATACGTAATGCTTTAGCTTTCTAAAGCCGAATACTTCTTTATTTTAGTAAAAAATTTTGCAGCGAATCTAAACAACATTTTTTTTTCCATGTTATTGTGGTGATATTACTCATATTATAAATAAGATTCCAAAACAGAAGGCCCCGAAACTGCGAGAGTAACGGGGCTTTGTTCTTTATACGTGATACACCCTGGATCCCATGCGCTTTGCATCGATTCTTACCCGATCAAAATTATCCTTCATAGGCCGAAAAAATATCCTTTGGCGGAGTAGAATATCAATCCTAAGATCAGGGCATTGCTGATAAAATTGGAGATCACCTGCTCGATCTCATTCCGGCCGCCCTCTATACAAGTGGTGAGTACCGGATCAAATACAACAGATCGCGTGGAATTGGCAGTCACGGCATCTTCCTCGATCTCCCGGACCAGTTCTTTCATATCAAACCGCTGGCGTTCGATCTACATCTTGCCGGCCTCCAAACGGGAAACATTCAGAAAGCCGTTGACCATCGTGGTCATTTTCCAAATCTGCTTTCTGGCCTTATCCGTCAATATCAAGGCCTTTCTGTTGCTGTTCTTTTTTGCCTGCATCTCCAGCACCTGTTAAAAGCCGTTGAGTAAGGCCAGCGGGGGCTTCAGTCGTGGCTGGCCGTGGCCACAAGATCATTTTTGCGCTGTTCCGCTTCTAACACGGAGTTGATAATTGTAATAACTTGCTCGATTTGAATTCAAGATGCTCCTAAAGCGCTACTCGCTTTCCGGCCGCGTGTCCAAGGAAAGCCATGTAGCCGCAATATTTGATATGTAGCCTTCCCGGTGTACGTACATTTAAGACCGGCTAATTAGTACTTTGGGCTGGAACCAGAAACCTGACTTCATCGCCCCAGTCCGAAAGCTGGTCCAGTATTGGCGCAAGTAAGCGGCCTGCCTCGCTTAGTTCATATTCCACGTGTGGCGGGATGGTTTGAAGATCCTTGCGTATCACCAGGCCCTCCGCTTCAAGTTCCCTCAGGCGCTCCGTCAGCATTTTTTCAGAAATGCCCGCTATCTTATTCTTCAACTGGCCATATCGGTTCACACCGTTCTTCAGCATCCAAAGGACGTTGATCTTCCAGCGCCCGGTCAAAAGGGTCATGGCAAAAGTTACGCCGCAATGAGCGGCCAACACTTGCTCATTTAAACTATTGGTCGAATTTGTTTTACGCATGGGGCAAATATACGCACGAAAATTACACGAACTAAATTGTATGTACCCTACTTTTTGTTCGCCTTTTCGATCATGGTTAATTTTACCGGCAAATAAACAGATCAGGAAAATGGAAAAATTAAAGAACAAAGTAGCGGTGATCACAGGTGGCAATAGTGGTATAGGCCTGGAAACAGCTGCACTATTTACGCGTGAAGGAGCCAAAGTTGCCATCACCGGCCGTGATACCGGCACTTTAAAACAAGCAGCCGAAAAGATCGGGGAAGGAACGCTTGCCATACAGGCGGACATCCGAAACCTGGCCACTTTGGACAGTGCCTACCAGCAGGTAAAGAACAGTTTTGGCAACATTGATGTGCTGATCGTGAACGCCGGAATATTTAAAGGCATACCTTTGGCAGATTACACCGAGGAATTATTTGACGAGATCTCGGATATCAATTTCAAAGGGACTTTCTTCACGATCCAAAAGGCATTGCCTTATCTTAACGACGGTGCCTCGATAGTGATCACCGGTTCTGCCGCGTCAGAAGCCGGCCTGGAAGGTGCGTCCGCTTACTCGGCCAGTAAAGCGGCCGTGAGGTCATTGGCAAGAAATATCTCGGCAGACCTGTTAGCGCGGCGTATCCGCGTGAATGTGTTGTCACCGGGCCATGTGGAAACACCGATCCACGAACGCTTAGGATTGTCTGATGAGCAGGTCAAAGAACTGCGGGCGAACCTGGCGAATACGGTGCCCGTTAAACGCGGCGGCACCGTTGAAGAAATGGCCAATGGCTACCTGTTCCTGGCAAGCCAGGATTCATCGTTCATGGTAGGTGCAGAGGTCGTGATGGACGGCGGCTGGCAACAGTTGTAGGCATCACTTTTGCACACTAAAAGAAATGGCGGCCTTTTTCAAGGCCGCCATTTCTTTTGATAAGGTAAGTATCGCGTAAGTTCAGAATAGCATAGATGATGTCATTGGAGTTATAACCATTCTTCCCAACCCATCCGCTTCATCCATTCTACGCTTAACGGGCCTTTGGCATCTGCATATTCCTGTTCCAAGTTATCAGTCACGCGATTGACCGTTGTGAAATGTGGCCTGGTGCCCGGAGCCATCTCTATCAGTTTTAATGTGGCGTCCGCAACTTCCTGCGGGTCCATTTTGTACTCATCGATCTTTCCGAACATGATACTGCCAAACTTGGCCAGTTTATCAGTAGATCCTTCGCCATATGCGGTTAGTACTTTCGGGCGGTCCGCCTGTGCACCTCTTTCTCCGTGATGCCGGTCGGAAATGCACCCGGTTGAAGGGTAACGGCTTCAATACCGAATTCCTTTACTTCATAACGGATAGATTCCGTCATTCCTTCAACAGCATACTTTGTGCCTATGTACGGCGCAATATACGGTGCGGAAATAAGGCCCAGGCCACTGGTAATATTGATGATCAGCCCCGAGCGTTTCTCACGCATATGCGGCAATACCGCCAGATAGCCTCTTACGGTTCCCCAAAGATTGACCTCGAACATCCGCTTCATCTGTTCCACTGAAAAAGCTTCCAGGGGACCGAAACCTGTAATGCCTGCATTGTTCACCAATACGTCGATAGTACCATACTTCGCGATGGTTCGCTTTACCGCAGCATCGACAGACGCCGTACTGGTAACATCCATTTCCACGACCGTCACATTCGGCAGGGCATCCAGTTCGGCTGCCGCCGCGGCATTTTTTGACTCCACGTTCCTCATAGCTGCCGCTACGTTATACCCCTTTTTGGCCAGTTCCAATACCATTAGTTTTCCAAATCCGGCACTTGTGCCGGTGATCAAAATTGTTTTTGACATATATTCTCCATTTTAATTAAATGATCGCAGGCCTCCTGCTACGCAATGTGGTATTAGCGCGAAGCCCCGAAAGAGGGCATTTGGCGCAAAATACCTGTGACATTTATCACGCGTGCCCGATCAATACGCAGAAAAACTACATTGTCAGTAAGCACCGGTCATTGCGATCGCATTTTTTTAGGATCTTTCACATCATCCGGTATTTAAGATATTTTTGTTCAACACGCAAAAGATGTTCGAAGAATTTAAACAATACCTGATCGAAAAGGCCGGAATGGACGAGCAGGAGATAGCTGCCGTCCGTGCGGTCAGCGTGGAGAAAAAACTCCGCAGAAAACACTACCTGCTTCAGGAGGGGGATATTTGTATTAACAACTGCTTTGTGGCAAAGGGTTGCCTGAGGATGTACCATGTCGATGAGAACGGTAATGAACACATGCTCAGATTCGCGGCGGAGAACTGGTGGATGAGCGACCAGGAAAGCCTTAACAATGGTACTCCATCGCGTTTAATATCGATGCGCTGGAAGCGACAGAGGTGGTGCTGATCAGTAAAGCCGATCACCTCGGCCTGCAGGCCACTATTCCAAAATTCAGAAAGCTGATCGAAGAGCTGAAGGCCAAAAGTTTTGACGCAAGCCAGCGAAGGATACTCAGCAATATCAGCTACTCCGCTGAAGAAAAGTACCTGAACTTTATGAATACCTATCCGAATATCTTCTACAGGATACCATTGAATATGATCGCTTCTTTCCTGGGCGTTTCCAGGGAAACACTCAGCCGCATCCGCAAACGAACGAGCTCGATTCCCTAAGGGCGCTTGCTCATCTTAAAACAGGCCCTTATCCCGCCCATTTAATAAATGCGATCTTAACTGAACCATTCATGCCGCAAAAGCGTATATAGAAAACAACCAGGTTTCAAAACTTTAGAACCTGCTTCATTCTTTTTATGCCATATAACGGATACACCATCGCCGCTGCCATACGCCAAAGAAGGCTGAAAGTAAATTATTCACAGGAGTACGTGGCCGAACAACTCGGTATTTCCCAAAACGCCTATAGTAAATTTGAAATGGGGCAATGTAATATTACACTAATACGTGCCTTGCACGTCTGTGAAATTTTGGGCATTGATCTCGCCGAACTCTTGCGGCCGGTATTAAAAGTTGCCTGAAATAGTAGCTTACTTGACAGCTAACCGGTTTTTGTTTTAACTCACACCATCTATTACGGGTGATTACTTTGCCGGTTAATTGTGATAAGGTTTAGTTTGAAGCCCCCGAGCAGCGAGTGTGGGGTGTTTCGTATTTTATCATGAACGCCTTAAGTAACTTCCCCCTACCAAGCCCAACAACCGATCGATCTTAGAGCCGGCAATAAGAACCGGTCCAGCAACGCCAACGAACGCTTGGCCCTATTTGCTTTGTAGGTATCCAGGCTCAATTAACAGACCTGACCGACCGTTAAACCTGCGAAATATGCCTAAAGGCGCAGCAGGAATGTGGTTGTTCGATCACCATCAAAATTGCGTTAAATGCTATTCGCAGGTCGGACGGCCGATTGATAACTAAAAGGTAAAATATTGTTCTTAACTATAAAGCCCCCTAGCACTCGCTGCTCGGGGGCTTTTGACTGACCTTCTCAAATACAGCGTAGCCGCCAGTTAGGTGTTGAGTAATATAGCAGCAAATATAATTAAGCTATTCGTGACCCCGGCTTAAGCATGTCGAAATATCAGTATTTAACACTCCGCAGATCATGGCCAAGCGATCAGGTGTGATCGAGTTGTGGCCTAACGCCAGGCGGCTATAGGCGTTTGGCGGCATACATAAGCGCCCGGCCATACCTATTAGTTACGGCGGACCTGCTCAAAATACTCCCGTAGCATTTTATCCGATCCTATATGAAGGACCTCGCATATCCCAAAAAAGTTGAAGAGCGTTAGTTTGGTGTACCCGAGTTCTATTTTGCTGTAGGCGTTTTGAGAAATACCCAATTCAGCCGCCACGAATTCCTGGCTATAATTTACCTTTAGTCTCCGCTTACGTATATTGGCAAGTATTATTTCCTCGTTGTAGGCCATTGTTCCAAATATTAATACTAAAGATCGCTGTTATAGAAATATGAACGGGGCGGATGCCCCGTTCATATCAGGTTTCATCTTCACGGATCGCATGCTTACGGAAAAGTTCACGGGTAACCAATTCGCAATTCGCGCTCAACTCGCTTAACTTGCAGCCAATAGTGACGATATTTGCGGGCAATGAACCTGATGTCTCCACCAGGTCGATATGGAGTACCGCACTATCCATAATATCTTCATCACCTGCCAGCCGCTTGAATACAGAATCTGCGAATTCGCGGTCATGGCCTAAGAAATACTGGCCGCATTGTTTGAACCCATCCGGCGTCCGGAAGCTGATCATCAGATCGAACTCAGCTTTCATACTGTTTACTTGATCTCGATCTGGCGGCGGACCTGTTTAGCTTCTTCCCGCTTGGCAATATCGATCTTCAGGATGCCGTCGGCGTATGCGGCTTCGATATGCTCCGCATTGGCGCTTTCCGGCAGCGTGAATGAACGTACAAATGAATTGTAGCTAAATTCACGTTTGCTGTAATTTTTTCCTTCGTTGGTGTTTTCGGTACGCTGTTCTACCGAAATGCTCAGTAACTGGCGATCAAGGCTGATCTTAAAGTCTTCCTTTTTCAAGCCCGGCGCCGCCAGTTCCACATGGTAGTTGTTCTCGGTTTCGCTGATGTTGGCCGCAGGGACGCGAGCTAAAATTCGGTCGTTGAAGAATGTGTCGTTGAAGATCGAATCGAATACGTCATTAAAGCCTCGCAGTAATGAACCATTGTTTTTGTTGGCGGGATCAAATTTAACCAGTGTCATGGGTTGTCCTCCTTAAATGTTTTTTAATGATTGAACAAATGATTAATTAAACCAGATTGTGAAGAACAAGCTATGTGCCAATTGACCTGTGCGTATTTTCGGCTGAAAAAATTGCAGAAAATATGATTTTTTTTCAGTTTTCCCGTGTCAGAATTTCTTTAATTGGGCTTCGCAGTTCTTTTCGATATTTATACAAGCTTGCTTCCCCTGTTAGCGGTGAAATGCCGTGATCAAACCTGCGGCCGGTCAGCCTGCTTTTTTTGCGTGATCAGAACACCTGTCAATATCAATGCCAGCGCCCCCAACTGGCCGCTACTGACCTGGTCTCCGGCTAATAGCCAACCCATCAAGCCGCATGTCATTGTAATAGCTGCCGTTATGGGCATCATGATCAAACAGGTATTTTGACAGCATACGGTATGTTAGCATACGGTATGTATACTATGATAACTTTGCCGGAGGTGCAGTTATAAACTTTCGAAATAGCCATTATTGTCATGCCGCACTTGTAAGTAATTACTCGATGATAGCCTTTTCCTGCCAAAGAAAGGCCCCGCGCCTGACTTTTATAAGCCATTTGCCGCTTGTTCTGGTATACTCATCCTGATAAACCGCGCCGATTATCGTCCTGGCCTTTTTGCCATCCTTCAGGCTGGACAGTGAGATCTGGGTATACAGCGTACCCTCAGCCACGTCGCCGTTTATTTTGAGCAGGTGCTGCCCATTGAGGTGATAGGATGCTGTAAAGCTCTGATTGAAACTTTTGAAAGCTTCCACCATGGAGGCCCGCCCGGATAACTGCATTATAATTTCTCCATCTACGGTTATCTCTATCACAGCGTCAGGCGTAAATAACGGCACTTGCGCGTTATAATCCTTTTGGTCTGCCAATACGGATATCCGGTCCACCAGGGCCCTTAGCTCAAGATGGTCCGCAATATTTTGCTCATTCGTCATACTTAAGCTACGGTTAGGACGATCTTCCCTTGAATATGGCCTTTCGCAGCTCGCTCATGTGCCTCACGCGTAGCTGATAATGGGAAAGTGCTGTCTATGATAACTTTGATGCTGCCATCATCTAAAAGGCCGGCTAATTGCGCCAGTTGCGCACCACTGGAACGCACCTGAAGTGAAGAAACGGTAACGCCAAGTTTTTCCGCCGCTTCTCCGTCAGCAAAGCCAAGTGGGTATATCGGGAATAAAGCTCCGCCGCGCTTAAGCGTTTTGAGGAATCTGCCCGCCGATGGCCCGCCGATGGTGTCAACTACGAGATCAAGCCCGCTGACAATATCTTCAGCCGCTGTTTGAGTATAATCAAAGAATTCGTCCACTCCAAGGCCACGTACGATGGACTCATGCTTACCCGAAGCTACACCGATGACCTTAGCGCCCCGAAGCTTCGCTATTTGTACAACAAAATGGCCTACGCCACCTGCGGCACCATTAACGAGTACGGTCTTTCCACTCAGTTCCACGGGTACATGAGGATGATCCTGCAACGGGTTAGGATGGCCATGGCCAACTTCTACAAGGAACTGCCAGGCAGTAAGCAATGACATAGGCGCTCCTGCAGCGTGTATATGATCTATCCCGCCTGGTTTGATCGCAAGGTCACTTACCGGAACATTTACATACTCTGCATAGCCCTTACTTTCGCCGATGCTAAAGAATCGAACCATAGAATAAACCTCGTCGCCTACCTTGAAATCTTTAACATCTTCTGCAACGGCGGTAACGACGCCTGAAATGTCTGTACCCAGGATCATTGGGAAATCACCTTCTGGCCGCCATTCAGGCGGCAGGGAACGGTAACCGTCGCGAAGATACCAATCCGGCGGGTTTAAGGCGGATGCGTGGACCTTTACCAAAACTTCACCCTTTTTTATTTCCGGCATCGGCGCATCTTCATATCGTAAAACTTCCGGTCCGCCGAACTCGTGTAACCTGACTGCTTTCATAAGAGCTCTTGTGGTATGTCCGGCCGCAATTTGTTGATCTTTCATATTGTATATAGTTAATGGCTATTTTTGGCCTGTTAATAATGGCACAATTGTCGAACAAATACTTACTTTTGACAAGTATGTACTTTTTTGTATCTTATATACCAAAAAGTATGTATTAATGATCTTCAACGAATTACAAATTGATCGTAAATGAAAAATGATCACGCAGTGACGCGAAGCAGCCAGCTTTGCGCAGTCGATTATGCCTTTAAGCGTATCGGTGGTAAGTATAAGGCGAGAATACTGTGGTATCTTGACATGAAAAGTATCCTCAGGTATGGGGAGTTGAGCCGTACGCTCCCTGACATAACCACAAAGATGCTCACGCAAACTTTGCGGGAATTGGAAGATGACAAGCTGATCGTCAGAAAAATGTATCATGAAGTACCGCCCAAAGTTGAGTATTCGCTGAGCGAAACCGGAAAGGAATTGATCCCATTCATCGCTCATCTTCATGCCTGGGGTAAAAAACAGATCATGCTGGAGGCGCAGTCCTTTGGAATGGAATTGGCGCATGCTGCCTCCGAAGCTTGTAAAGCCGTTTGCCCAACAGATCGGCCTGCAACGGTATAGGTGACTTCAACTACAAAAGCCCCGGGATATCCCCGGGGGCTATGCTCCGCGATCGGCTGAACGAAATGAGGCAGCCTCTTGATGTCGGGACGGGTTTATCCCGGGACCGGTCAAATTAGGGGTTCAACTGCATTGACCAGCGTTCATTGTCGCCGAAACTTTCCTGCCACAAAACGCATTTGGTGCCATTGGCGGTCGCGCCTCCCTGCACATTAACGCAACTGCTCGGGGCGCAACGAGGTTTAAGTTTATAATAGCCATCGTAATCATAAACAAGTTTATAGTATTGCGATGCATTATTGTTGGCCGCATAGATCTGGATCGGTGTGTTGTTCGCGTTACTGCCACCATTAACATCCAAAGAGGAAGTAGTTAGGCTTTGCGGCACAAGGCGGTAATAACCATAATTGACCGGAACGATCTTGAATTTCTGATTGTTACCGGCATTCCAACCCCATATGTCCGCCAGGCTTGTGCTCATGGCGATATCCAATGCGCTTCCGGTAGCAATTTTGGGGGTCAGGCGATAGATGCCATTCTCAGTTAAGCCAGGCTGTGTGGCCGGGGTAACTTGCTGCATGACCACTGCGCTGATACACGCAACGGCCATGGTGTTATTAACCGTTGGTGTGTTGGATAGCCAATTGTTCCAGGTTATGTTGTAATCAGTCCTTCTTTTGGCCCAGGCAGCATCCGCATTTTGTTTCATCCAGGGATAATAGATACTCCATAGGTTATTGTCTCTCACAAATTCACCGAGTCCGCGGGCAAACTCCGAAGCCCAGGTCCCGTTATCAATATTATTATTCAGGATACCACCTGTGTTAAGATTATTTTTAACGAAATCTACGGCCCGCTTAGCATCATTGTAAACCGATGTGAGTCCCATCAGCCTGTGAATATGGTTGGCAGCACTGATGAACGCACCTGCATTATAAACATTTGTCGCGGACGATAATGTGCCATCTGCCAGCATATTCTCAGCAAGTGCACCTGTCGAATTATTGTAAAGATGGCCCCATACCCAGTCGTAACAAGCTTTTGCTTTTGTCAGGTAGGCGATTTCCTTAGTGGCTTCGTAAATATAACAACCCAGGATAACGGCCGTATTATTACTCAGTCCTGATTTATCTTTATGGCCCACATTCCACCAGATCCCTCCACCTAATGCACTATCCCAGCCACGGTCATAAGCATAGTTAAATGCATATTTTGCTTGAGTGAGAAATGCCGCATTTCCGGTGATCTGGTATCCTCTTGCAAATGCGATACCAGCCCAAAGCAAGTCGTCATTGTACTGGTTCCATGACCAATCCAACGCCCCTCCGGTACCCTGGTTCTGCTGAATGAACGTGTTAAGCAAATTAGTGACCAGTGTCTTGTGTGCTGCGCTTTTGGTCCGCAGATAGGTGTCTTCAACCATTTGGATATCCAGCGCCTGCTGCCAAAAGTAATCCTTCTCATTATTGTTCAATGCCGCCTTAAAATATTGGGCCGATCCGGAGGTGACCAGGAAGGCCGAGGTGATCGCATTGAAAGCGGCATCTGCCTGAGAATTGATTTCATTTGCCCTGAGTTTGGACTTTGGCTGAGTGGCCTCAGCGGAACTGCCGCTTAGTGACTGCCCGGCAACAGGATCATTCTTTTTACAACTGGCCGACCATAAGACCATTGCAGCCAGCGTGATCCCGCCGGCGCATTTCCTCAAAAAGTTTTTCTTTCTCATAATATTCATTTTAGGTGTTAATGCATGGCATCAGGCTCGCTTTGCGTAGCGCATCCGAGAACGGGCCGGGATAATTGGTGATCCCGGAGCGAAGTAGAGAAAGAAAACTTAAATCTTTTAGTCTAAAGAAAGGAAATGTACGCCTTGTAAATTAAAATGTACACACGCAATATTTATGCTGGCCCGTTGATATTTCGGCCATTGTCAAGCCTTTAAATGTGCAGCTATCGCAGCGCAGCTCAAATCTGTTTGCTTGTTAACTGATAGATCTTGCCAACAAAGTAAACGTGCCGTTCTATTTCAGCCGGCGCTGCATGAAGCAAGTACCTGCTCCTGTTCTTTAGGAGCAGGTACAACACGTAAACTAAAATTAAGCGGGATCATTTCTTAAACTTTAAAAGCCGGCCTCCCTGGTCATGATCAATTTGAGTTCTGCCGTACCCGCGACGCGGAGCGGGTTAGCGATGGATTGGTAGGCCTCACTTTGTGCAATGGACATAAAAGCTTCTGCACTGGGGTATTCCACCAGAACGACCTCGTCCCATTGTTCGTGCTCATCGGCTACAATGTTGGCCACGACTTCGCTGACGAACCTGACCTTTACGCCCTCTATACCTAACGTTTTGACCACCTGGCCGAATGCTGGTATGTACTGCTCAAAATAAACTTTTTTATCTTTGAACCTGATCAGGTTCAGCATCACCACAGGCCCCTGGCCTTTGGTGATATCGGGAAATTTGATCTCTTGCATAGCGCAAAGGTCCCCTGCCTGGATCGGAAAAAAGTTCAACTAGTTGAAGAATTTGAAAAATAAGAGGCGACCTGAATCGAGCGCTATACATCTCCCAGCGCTACCTGCCCCTTGTAAAGCCATTACAACGCCAAACCACTTTCCCGCATTTTGTTATGTGCTAAAAATCTGAAGATACATGCTGTTAAAGAAACGCATCCCTGTACATTATATCCTTGGGAAAGTTAAGAACGAACTCCCTTACGTGCTGGTGGTAGGCCTGCTGGTCAACTATCTGACGAGCCATTATAAAAACCTGATCCCGATAATGCCCATTGCTATTCCTACATTTATCGGTACAGCGATCTCGGTCATCCTTTCCTTTAAGATCAATCAATCCTACGACCGTTGGTGGGAGGCCCGGAAAGTTTGGGGAAGTATCGTCAATGAAAGCCGCAACTTCATCTTACAGTTGCAATCTTTTGTTTCTAAGGACAAGCAAGAGGCGATCAGGATGATGGCCCACCGGCAGATCGCGTGGTGCTATAGTTTAGGGCAAAGCCTGCGCGGCCTCGACCCTACCGCGAACCTTCATAAATACCTGTCAGCGGCCGAGCTGGAGAAGATCAACACGCATATAACAAACCGCTGGCAATTTTGCAGCTTAATGCGCTGCAATTAACAGAGCTGCGGGATGAAGGAAGCCTGGAATTATTCAGCCATGTACAGATCAATTCAACGCAGGTGAATTTTTCTAATGCGATGGGAATGACAGAGCGGATCAAAAGCACGGTATTCCCGCAGACTTATCGGCTGTTCCTTCATTTCTTTATCTATATTTTCGTTGTGACGTTATCGATAGCCCAAAAAACATACTGCAAGCTACATTGGGACACCGGCTTTCCTGATTATGATGTGAAAAGACAGCGGTATATAAAACCGTGCGGATATCAGGGTCCGGGATGTCCTTCGCTATCGCTTCCAAAAGGGCTACACATATGGCCATATCGGCTTCATGATTTCCGGTCCATTGCCTGACCTTTGCATCATGGAAAACAGAATTGCAGGTAAAGTCGTTGCTATCACAGGTGCGGGCAGCAGAACTATTAGCTGCCATTGGCGCTAAAGTGGTTCTCGGCGCGCGCAGGAGCGATCATTTAGCACGGATCGTTTATCAGATTCAGCAGAACGGCGGTGAGGCCGCATTCTTGGCAGTGGATGTGACACGCCGGGGCGACCGAACGGAGCTTAAGGCACTGGCGGTAGAAAGATTCGGTAAACTTGATGTGATGATCAATAATGCCGGGATAAGCCGGTGATATTTTATGAAAGATATCGATGTGGAAGGCTGGGCCGCTTAGATAATCTGCCAAAAGCAACTCTTCAATTGCTCTGTGCGTGCTTTGTCCAAACCAGTTTGGATACATCGTAGCCTAAGGCCTTTGCCTGTTTCAGATAGGCCGTCCGAATCGCAGCAGGAATGCTTTTTTCACGCGACAGCAACCACAAATAGTCCAGGTTATTTCCCGCCACCAAAGCATAGCGGTATTCCGGATCGATGGCGATCACATTATAACCGGCGTAGAACGGGCCGAAGAAAGATACCTTCAGGCGGCCTGTGCCGGCGTCTTTGGCCGGCTTTGCTTTGCCGATACTTTCTTTCCATTTCTGCCGGACGTAATCATAGCCTTTATTATCCACCCGGATCGAGCCGTCGGCGTTCAGCGAATAGGCCGCGCTCACATCCGATAGATTCTTTTCGAACTCAAAGTCCATGCGCGCGATCTCATACCAGGTACCCAGATAGCGCTTTTGATCGAAAGGGCGCACTGCGCTCGCCCCCTTTGGGATGGTGGCGCAGGAATTAAATAATACCAAAACGGCCACAGCGCTGATGCCAGCAGCGAGGCCGGTCTCCCAGCTTTTTAGTTTCATCATGAAGTAACCATCGAAAGGGCGGTATGTTTAGTTAGCATAAATAAGATCGAAATAATTCAACTAAAACCACAGGTATTCCATACTAAAAAAATGAGCCGGCAGGCCTAAAACTTATGTTTCCAAAAACTTTTCCGGCGTTAATGGCAGATCCCGTAATCTTTTACCAGTAGCATTGAACACTGCATTTGCTATCGCTGCAGATACGCCGGTGATCCCGATCTCCCCGATCCCCCTGGCTCCTATAGGCGATATGTGAGGATCAGGTTTACCGATGAAATGCACATCGATAGGCGGCACATCCAGGTGCACCGGTACATGGTAATCCGCAAGGGTACGGGTTACAGGATTACCCCAACGCTTATCATACTCCGTTGCTTCCATTAATGCTGCTCCTATTCCAAAAATAACGCCGCCGATGATCTGCGAGCGGGCGGTTTTCTCATTCATGATCCGGCCTACATCGTGTACACTGGCCACCCGTTTAACACGTATGGTGCCAAAATCTTCGTCTACCCAAACCTCTGCAAACTGCGCACCGAAAGAGTGGAAGGCATATTGTTTGATATCGCTGTTTTGTTCCGGAGGGGTTTGGCTTGGGGTACAAAGTGCGCTGGGAACCGTCAGGCCCGCACCTGAAACCGGCAAAGTTGTTGCACAAGCTTCGATCTCGTTACGCTTTGCACGGTTTAGTATGTTCAAATAAGTGTCTGACTTATCCTCATTGCCCTTTACAAAAAGCGTACCCCTGGCAAAACCGATATCTTCAGGTTTACTGCCATTTAACTTGGAACCCGGATCGGCAATAGCAAGCGAGGCCAGTTCTTTTCGCAGCAATATGCAGGCATCTAATGCCGCGGGATGGATGCTCGCTGTCGTTTGCGAACCACCGGCCAATGGGGCGGGCGGAAGGCTGGAATCGCCGATCTTTACATCAATTTTTTCTACGGGTACACCAAGCGCATCAGCTGCGGTTTGGGCCAGCACGGTGTAAGTCCCGGTACCGATATCGATCGATGCGGTCATTACCGTAACATTGCCTTTATCATTCATCACTACTTTAACAGAGGCTGCGCTTCGGCCGCCGGGATATGTTGCCGTAGCCATTCCATAACCTACCAAATATTTGCCATGTTTCTTTTGACGCGGCTCCATACTGCGGGATGCCCAACCGAAACGTTCCGCGCCGGTACGGTAACACTCTACCAGGAACTCGCTCGAAAATTCATGGCCTTTTACCGGGTCTTTGGCCGTATGATTTTTGATCCTGAACTCAACAGGGTCCATTTTTAGCTGGTAAGCCATTTCATCCATAGCACATTCCAATGCGAAAGTACCAGGGGTTTCGCCCGGCGCGCGCATGAAAGTCGGCGTGCTGCGGTCCAGGTGAGCCACGTTGTAAGTAACCTCTCGAAGCGGTGCCTTATATAAAACCAGGGTTTGTTTTCCGCTGGGTTCAAAGAACTGCGTGAGGTTATTGTAGGTATCTGTATGATGGCGCAGTACATTTAATTGCCCGGCCTTATCGGTGCCCATGGCCACACGCTGAATAGTTGCTGCGCGATGGCCGACGTTGGTCTGCATCATTTGCCTGGTCAGTGCCAGTTTTACCGGACGGTTTGCCGCCTTGGCAGCTATGGCAACCAACAAAGTATGCAGCCAAAGGCCTTTGGAACCGAAGCCTCCGCCAACAAATGGCGCTACAACGCGTACGTTCTCCTGGTGTAGACCGAAAAAATAGGCAGCGATGGCACTGGTGAGGCCAACACCCTGGGTGGCATCATATAAAGTGAGTTTATCAGTACCTTCCCAAACGGCAACCGTCGCGTGGGGCTCCATCGGATGATGATGCTCAACCGGCGTCGAGTAGGTATGATCTACTTTTTGGGCTGAGGCAGCGAGCACGCCGGCAGCTTTACCTTCATTGACCTGGGCCTCTTCGCCCATGAACATTTTGGGTTTTGTGCTTCTCGGAAGTTCCGTCTTCAGGTCAACAGCAGCCTTATCTGCAATATACTTCACTTGCAATTTATAAGCTGCTGCGCGGGCCTGTTCATAAGTTTCAGCTACGATTACCGCAACAAACTGCCCGGGATAGTGTACCAAGTTATCCTGCAAAGGCGGAAGGTTCTCGCCGAGGAAGGCCGCACCTGCTTTCATCTGCGCCTGCATATCAAGCGGTTTGAGTTTATAGGCGTTCTTATAACTGATCACCGCTATCACACCAGGCTCTTTCCGGGCAGTGGCATCTTCTATGGAGGAGATCTTTCCCTTGGCTATGGTAGCCCGTACAGGAAAGGCATAAGCCATATTTGGCTGGTTGAACTCTGCAGCATATGTTGCTTTGCCACTAACCTTCATGCGGCCATCAATGCGGCTAATGGGTTTACCGGTTTCACTCATGGTCTTAATTTTGATTAGTGGTCGTCGAACCTGCTTCCATGGCACCGTAAGTGCCGCCCTGCATGGCGCCCTCAAGGGCTCGCACAATTGCTTTGGCGGCCAAACCTACCTTGTATTTATTTTGCCCCAAGGGCTTCGCGTTTTTTAATTCAGCTAATGCCGCTGCTTTAAAATTGGCTTCTGTAGCTTCTTTGCCCATAAGCAACTGTTCAGCTATCGTGGCGCGCCACGGCTTATGAGCCACTCCCCCGAGGGCAATTCTTACATCTTTAATTTTATTCCCGTTGATTTCTAAAGCCGCCGCGACCGAGACCAGGGCAAAAGCATATGACGACCGTTCGCGGATCTTTAAATAATAGGACTTGTCGGCGAGGTGGTTAGGCGGCAGCTCTATCGATGTAATAAACTCTCCGTGTTTCAGGTTATTATCGATCTCCGGATGGTTCCCGGGTAAGCGGTGGAATTCCGCGAAGGGAATACTTCGCTTAGCGCCATTTGCCCCTTCAACGTGTACTACCGCGTTAAGTGCTGCCAGGGCCACCGCCATATCAGAAGGGTAAGTGGCCACGCACTTTTCCGACCATCCTAATATCGCATGGTTTTTATTGATGCCGTGTAATGCTCCGCAACCCGTTCCCGGCTCCCGTTTGTTACAGGGCATGTTCACATCGTAGAAATAAGTACAACGGGTGCGTTGGTTCAGGTTGCCGGCATTGGTCGCCATATTCCTAATCTGGGCACTTGCACCCGCCAGTATCGCCATTGAAAGCAAAGGGTAATTTTCACGGACCAGTCCATGGTTGGCCGTAACTGCATTAGTAGCCGTGCCGCCGATGGATAAGCCGTTCGCTTTTTTTTCAATTGCTGAAAATTTCAAACGGGTAACCTCTATCAGTTCGGAAGGGCGCATCACATCTTCCTTCATCAGGTCGACAAGGTTGGTGCCGCCACCAAGGTACCTGGCTGTGGGGTTAGCCGTTACGGCCTTGATCGCCGCTGCAGGGCCGGATGCATTTGAGTATTTAAATGGCCTCATATCACACGCTTTGTTTTTAAATAAAAGGAAATTCGTTAAAACCCGGTTAGATAGTACCATCGGCAAACTGCCAAACCTGAGCTACCGCTTGGTCGCCATGCACTTCGCGGATCGCGTTTACTATATTTGGATAAGCGCCGCAACGGCAGATATTGCCCGACATACGTTCCCTTATCTCCTCATTCGATAGTTTAACAGATTTCTCTTTTTTACGCACGTTGGCGGTTACGTAACTGGCATCGCCATTTTTTGCTTCGCCCATTAAAGCCACGGCCGAGCATATCTGCCCGGGTGTACAATAGCCGCACTGAAAGCCGTCATGTTTAATAAAAGAAGCCTGCATGGGGTGCAGTTCATTACCAATGGCCAGCCCCTCTATCGTGGTCACTTTTTTATCCTCGCAGGTAGCAGCAAGCGTAAGGCAGGAAAGCACACGTTTATCATCTACAATAACCGTACAAGCCCCACATTGCCCGTGGTCACACCCTTTTTTTGAACCGGTAAGCCCTAAACGTTCCCTGAGGGTATCCAATAGCGTCATCCGAGAATCTACCGTCAGCTTTTGGGTACTGCCATTGACCTGGAACGAAACATTGATACCGTTCTCGATCAGCACGGGCGGCTGCTCTTCGATCGGCACGCTGCGCGCCATTAGTTGCTCGATACCTAACAGATTGGCGGCCAGCAGGCTTGTACCGGTAACGGCGAACAGCTTTAAAAAATGCCGGCGTTTGATCCCTGAAGAGATGATCTCGCCCATTTCATCGGGCATCAATTCTTCTAACGCCTTACGTTCGGCTTCCGATAGGTCAGGAAATGTAGATCTTTCTTCCATAACGAATGTTTAAAGGAATATGTCATGCTGGAGTGCAACGTAAGTTACAAAAATTTAAACAGCTGTGGATCAATAATGTTTTTGAGGGCATTGGCCAATTATCTGGTCATGAGGCCAGCGAACAAAAGTAAAAATCAGCAAGATCTGTAACCGAACTGCAGTGAGGCAAAAACGCCATGCCCGGCGAAACCGGCCCCTGCTACATGATCAGCGAAAACGGCTGCTTCAAAGGCTATATCGCCCGCCGCAAAGACGGCACCTACCGGCACATGGGTAATGGCTACTACACTGACGAAACCCTTGCAACGATCGCCCTTCATTTGAACGGAAATATGCGCTAACGCCACCTTTACTCCTTTTAGCTATATTTGTTTTCTATTCCGAACCTTATGAAACAGCCTTTGAATACCGATGTGCGAAAAAAAGTGGGCCTGCGTATCAAAGAGGCCCGTAAAAAAGCACGCATGACGCAAGAAGAGCTGGCAACAAAGACCGGGATATCCACCGCTTCCATCTCCAAGATCGAAGCCGGAACTACAGACCCAAGCCTTTCCCGCATCGAGGCCATCGCCCTTGCCTTAGCAGCAGATGTACTGCAATTGTTCGGGGCCAATGCCAGGGACCCCGACAGCGAGCCGATCGCTATCATACAACGGCGGATCGCTGTCCGCGAAGAAGAACTCGCTATCCTGCAGCGCAAAGCCGACTGCCTGGAAAAGGAACTCGAAAAGGAACAGCCGCCATTACCGCGCTAACACCCAGGTCTTCCGGTCACACATATAACACTTATAAAATTTAATGGGCAACCAAAACAGCAAAGCCTTGACCATTCCGGGACGCGGGCTTCTCACCCAATGCGCGGTTCCGCACGAGCAAGGTGGCAGCGGTGATCTTTTACTTGAGGGGATCATTGATCAGCAGTAATAATTCCTTAAATATAGGAAAACTTATTCAAGCAGTTCTTGCCCGGCCGTAGCCACCAACATCGATTTCAATATTAAGCAATTAAATATTGCCAAGCTGGTGTTATCATATCACCCCGTGGTTTATAGCCCTGTTATCCAAAACCTACCAGCGCCTATTAGCCTGTTGTAGTGCTTCGTATCTATTAGGCTTTACCATCACTTCCTTGGGGCGGCGTACCTGATGGGTACAGTATAAATCTGATCCAGGAATTTATTATTTTGCCTTCCTGGGATCCACCTTCCATCCGATCTGCGAATAGCATTCAAAGCACTCTCATGTAATTCAGGGGGGCCACTAAGTACCTGGATATTTTCCAGGTTCCCATTTTTATTTATAGTGAACTGAACGACCACTTTTCCTGCTATCCCTTTGGCCCGTGCTTCATCAGGGTAACGCACTGATCTTGACAAAAACTGGCCAAAGTCTCCGTCAAATTCAGCATCATAGTTTACGGCGCGCGCTGCTTTTAACCTTCTCTCAGATGGCCTATAGGTATCTGCCTGCTGCTGACCCGCAGGTGTTGATTGCGCAAATGAAACAATTGAGCTTAAACAGATACAGAGAAGTAATATGGCCTTTTTCATTTTGAGTAAAATATAGTATTTATAATCTAAATTTTCAAATGCGTTTTTCGTTGATCGAAAATGCCCAACTTTTTTTATGGCCCGCCCGCTTATAGCCGCCCCGTTGATCGGCACTATCATATCCGACACCACAGGCAAGCGCGAAGGCGCCCACATGGAACTCAGCACCACAGATACCATTTTCCGCTTCATAAGCAACAACCTCCACTACACCGGCTGACAAACAATGGACGACTGGGCAGCGTCCGTCTGGTTCTTCGTGCACCAAAACGACAAAATACACGATCTTACTAAACCATACAAGCAGCGAAAGGCGAGGCTGCCATAGCCTCGGCTAAAAAAGCATACGATACCTATAAGCAGATCTTCCATTCAGAACGCTGGCAAAAACTGGCTGATGCCGACGCCAGGCCGCAACGCCTGCTTTGGGCCAGTACCAGCAGTAAAGACCCCGCTGCCAGGGACACCAAATATATGGAAGCACTGATTGGGCCCGGCACTGTTAACACCACGCCGGTGGAAACCATCGATGCGTTCCGCGACCATGGCATAGTGAACGACACCCTGGAACAAGGGCTGGACGCTGCGGAAGATACGTTAAACCAAATACGCCACGCCGGTATCGACATGCAACAGATCAGCAGGCAACTGGAAGAAGAAGCCATCGAAAAATTTAACCAGCCCTTCAAAAAAATGCTGGCCGCCATAGCTGAGAAACGTGCAGGCTAGGTTTTTTTTTTGGGGGGGGGATATTGTAGCGTCGGACCATATTTCAAATAGCCGTAAGAGGCGGTCAAAGATTACCTGTTAAAACTCTTACCTATTGTCTTTTTTTACAATCCTTTCGATTTTATCAAAAACGGAATTTTCATAGTTATCAAAACTTGCTCTTATTCGCGAACCTTGCTCTAAGTTCTCATAATATTCGACAACATTTGATGGAACTCCATAATCACTTGCTATTCGTCCATTTTCACTTAGGGCATTATATTCAAGCTTTGTCAATAAGCGATCAATGCCGGTGATTTGATCTATCTCAACCTGCTGTTGTTTGGATTGATACAGTTTGTACATGATATTAAACACGCCCAAATATTTTACGACCTGATATTTTAACGTATTGTATACAAATTCAGCAGTTTCTTTAATGGCTTCGTCTTTAGTTTTTCCTTTGGTTCTCAATTTAAAATTCATGGAGCCAATAAAACCTCCATCTAAGTAAAAGTGTACAAAGTGTGTCAAAATTGAATAACGGTTATTCTTATCTTTTCTTTCGATTAGAAAAATCAGTTTCTGGTTTTTAATGATTGGAAATAATACGTCAATTACCACCTGAAACCCATCGCTGTCAATATCCATTTCGTAATTAAGTTTGCTGATCAACATCCTAATAGACAGAAACTGGTTAGCCGTTAGCGCGGCGACCCGGTCATAGATGGCTATTTTATCTGATCTGCTGATCACTTTATACATATTGAACACTTCGTCTGGAATCGCTCTTTCAGTTTGTCGCTGTGCAATACTTGCAATGGTAGCACGGTGTTCCGGCTTTAGATAAACATCGCTCGTGTAGTAAATATCGATTTCATCTTTAGGGGAGTCAAAATCATAATTCTTATGCTTAATGGCATCAGGAACCGCATTAATAGCGTCCATGAATTTGTTTTGCAATACTAATACCCTGCCGCTATAATGATAAAGGAAGCGCCCCGCCCGTCCAGCAATATTTTTAGCGTCAAATTTTTTAAGATCTTTGTCCCCCTTTTTATTGTGAAGTACCACTAGGTTTTTAGCAGAAGTGTTAACTCCTTCAGTAATTGTTGTAGTGGAAATTAACACTTTCAGCCGGTCATTATTAAACAGATTAATAATCTCTTTTTGAATATATTTTGGCACTAAACCATGATGTATGCCAATACCATTTAATAAAGCACGATAAACTACCCAATCATCGCCAAAATATTTTTTGATGTGAGTGACAAAATCAACGTAGGGTTGGTAATTATGGTCAGAAAAAATATTGGAGTTAATAAGTGTTTTTGCGTACGACTCGGTAGCACTCCGGGCCGAACAGTAAACAATTGTGTTTTCGCCGATTCCGTTGATCGCTCTAACAATGTCCACCAAACGAGCAGTTTTATTATTGCTTGCGAATTTAAAATTCAAATCTTCATCAGCTACTGCTGTTTTCGCCCCGCGTATATCAGTAAAACTTTTGTTGACTATCTCATAGTTATTAAAGTCCAGCAGCTCAATGTTATTATCACTCAAAAAGTTATCAAAAGACGCGTTGTAATTTTTTGCAGATGCATCTGAAAAGTCGATGTAAGGGCCGGCCAAAAGCACATTAACACTTGGTTTCAAAGTGTAAAATACCGCTAACCTATATGCTACGTCGCGCTCATTCTCTCTAACCTCGTCATCAATAAGATAGTCGTTATCGATTTTATAAACCTCGTCTATAAAAGCAAAATCGAAATCGATCAAATGTTCATTCTTATCAATAAAGGAAAGAAATCGTTCAGGTGTAAAAATGAAAAGATTACGTTCTCCGAAAGATTCAACCTCGCTTAAAGTGTGAATCGCATAGTTATTCTTAAAATATTCGAAATTGGGATCGTCAATTACTTTTTCTAAATTCTCAGATAGTAAGGCGATTGTCGGAAAAATTAGAACTACATTTTTATAGGCTAATTTTTTGATAATCTCAAATACAATATGTGTTTTACCGAACGAGGTACTTGCAGATAAAAAGAAGCGATTTAATTTAGATGGTTGAAACCTATCCAATATGATTTTTTGGTATCGATGAACTTTGTTGCTATCACTGGTATGCAACGTTGCTTCTGAAATTAAGGAAGATATTGTGCTTAAGTCATGCTCTTCCAATTCCAACTCTTTACCAAATTTGGATAATACGTCGTAGAAATGCGGCACGCCGATAATATTTGCAACGCACCTTAAAAACCTGAGATCTGCTTGTGTGATTTGCTCATTTTTAATCCGGTCGAAATACGTGCAAGCAGAGCGTATTAATTGGTAATCCTGTATTTGTTGCCTTCGATATTTATTTATATCAACTATAAGATCAGCGGCTTCTTTGATTCTATCCATTGAATTACATTTTGTTTGATTTCTTTAACCTTATCTAAAGGCAGGAGTATGAAAAATACTTTGTGGGAAACCGAAAGCGTAAAGGTTTTAGACGGATGTTTCAAGGTAATATAATCCGGGATTTTTTTGATATTGGCGTTGTAGTCACCTCCGTCATGCTGATATAAAATTAAGATGGGATAAATCAAGGTCATGTTATACTTCTTGATTTCAGCAGGTATGCTAATGGTCGGGTTAGCTTCCCAGTTATCCAGAATTGTTTCTATAACCGAACCTGCAATGTTCAAATTATTTCTATGATTACTTAATGCTAAAACATTTGTCTCCAAATAAGTATCAGATAATGCCTTCTCGATATTATCCATAACGCTATCAATTCCTTGAGTATGATTCGCATGAAATTTCACTTCACCAAACCACAACTCTATACTGCCGTTATTATCCACCAGTTGGTAGGAGTCATAACCTTTCGTTTCAGCTTTTTCCAAGGGGTTATAAAAATACCCCCTTGCAATCAGGGGCTTGGCATGATAAAGCGTTATAAGAATACTGTATAATAATACCTCGCCAAAAAAGCCATATTTTATTTTGGTAGTGGCATCAGCAGAGGGATTATATTTAAGTTTAGTTTTTAACGCCCCGACATGTAGGGCATCTAAATTTTTACCAGCAATATCAAACTCATTATAGGCATAATCCACAATTGAGTTGTAAATTATTTTAGCAATGTTGTTTATATCTTTAGCGCTATAGCATTGATCGTTATGAGTAGAATAGATTGTTTTTAAAGTCCCGACCTTTGCGTTAGGTAAATCATACTCGTAAATGATTGTCTCTTTTATTAAATCTATTAATGTTTGTCTCATATGAAGATTTAGGATTCATAATTTGTAAAGATAACATTATATAGGTCAAAACTTTATATCATAGATAGGAATGCCAAATCGTTGGTCATACCGAAAAATAGTGTTATTATTAACATAATAATAAAGTAGCTCCGGCTCAAAGGTCATAGTATAAAGCAGTACTAGTAACAAAAAAGCCCCGCTTCGCGGGGCCCAATCTATTTACGATCTTAAATATCACTTCGAATTTCTAAGTATCTCCAACTTCTCTCGCTCACTCGCCAACAACTGCTCATAAAGCTTTTTATTCTCGTTAACCATCTCTATCAACTTATCTAATGGATTAAACGTACAGTGATAAAAAGGGCCATGGTTACTGCCATGAAACGTATTGTTGAAATAATTCACCACAGCATCTTCACTAAAATTTTTAATTGCATCAGTGGTCACCCCTAACGCTACCGCAATTTTCTCTAATGCAAGTTCTTCAACTTCTTCGCTTTGTTCAATTTTTGAAATAGCTTGCTGGCTAACACCAAGTAACGCTGCCAAAGCTTCTTGCTTCATTCCGCGTAGCTCGCGTATTTTGCTGATCTTTCTTCCGATGTGTAATGCTTCTGCCATAGGTCAAATGTAGGTGTCTGCTGTAAAGGTACAAAACAACCGCAATAATGTAAAGTACAAAGCGCTGTGGTTCGGTACGGCACTCCCCTGCTATTCTTTTGTGTTGCCGCTCAATACCGGTCGGCGATAATTCAAATGTTATGATGTATTGCGGTGAATATGCTCCATGGGACCATTACCCTAAAACCCTGCGCCACTATGAAGTGCAGAACCCCTTCAGTGTTGTTGTAGAATTTTTCCATGCAGACAGGCCCAAGGGGCACAAGAACAAATTAAAGCAATGGCGGAAATATGCTATCAGCAAACAGCATTACAACCATAAGGTGTTCGGCCCGGGCAATCTGGTATATACCTACAAGATCAACCTCAACCTTTTAGAAGCCATGTACCTGCTGTTATTGGAACATGAATCGGCATGGAAACCCGAAAAAATTCTGGAAGAATAATTAGTTAAGGAAAAAGCTACATGGCAGCATTTCCCCAAGAACCTATCTACAGCAGAACTACTCGACCCCTTTCTTGCCGTCAAAAAAATATTCAAAGCCTTCTCCCTACCCCAATACCGCGACCATTTAGACGAATGGTTCCAGGAAGCCTTATACACCCGCCATACCCACGAACGCATGGACCCTGCAGACGTCATCAGCGTATACGATAATATACGCAGGCTGTATGCCGCCGCCTGGATGATCTGCCAACGGAACCGCAGTACACCATTCCTGAAAGATGTGAAAACTGTTCAGCCCGTACCCGTTGCTGTACCAGCCGCCCCGGAAAAACCGGCAGCAAATACTGTAGAAATAGTACCGGTAAAATCCGAAACTAAAACATGGGCAGAAGGCCTGGGCCTGCAAGAAGTGAGCAGGTTTATCGTCAAAGCAATGCCCACCGTAAAACTGATCGTACATATACATACCCACAGGGAGCCTTTCACCTATTACCTGTTGCTATTGGTATCGTCCGGCGAAGCCCTGCAGGAGCATGAGATAGCCAATAAGATAGAAGATAAACTAAAACCCATGGCCAGCGTATTCATCTTTGCCCATAAACTATCCGGCCTGAAAAAAGCCCTTCAGTCCGAAAGGCGTTTCTTCATCGATGCACTGACCACAAAAACAATTGTTTATCAAGCAGAGGACTTCGAGATGCCTGAACTGCCTACGCTGTCTGCAGAACAAATAAAAGCCAAAGCACAACTCGACTTCAACAAATTTAACGTACAGGCACAGGACTTCCTGCGCGGTGCGCGTTATTACAAAGAACTAAAGAATTACAACCTTGCCGCCTTCAATTTGAACCAGGCCGTAGAAAGTATTTTTATCGCGCTTATCAGGGCCGTACTCGGTTATAAGATAAGCGTGCATAACCTCTCCAGGATGCTGCGCATCTCGATGATATTTACCAACCAGATAAAAGAAGTATTACAACTGGAAACTATTGAAGGCTCGAAGCTCTTTGAGACGCTGCGTTCGGCATACAGCCATTCGCGGTATGTAAGCAGCTATGAGGTGGATGAAAAAACCGTGGAAAAGTTGGATGAATTGGCGGTGAGCGTTTTAAGTGTAGCGCAGGAGGTGTATGATACTTTAAAGTAGGTGGGAAACAGCTGTATTTCGGGGTGCGCAACGAAATACGGTTGTTATTATCCAAAATAACGACGGATAAAATATCACAGTATATATTTTAATATATTTATCTTGTGGCCAGGCTTTTATACACAAGTTTTCATAATTCATGGCAAGGTTTATGAATTGCCTATTCTACCGGCTACCTCAATGAATACCAGAGGCCTTTTGATCACAACTTTATCAATTCAAATTTGTCAAAACTAGTAATATTAACGTTTGTATTTTGTTTCCTTGCCAACACTATGGCTTTCGGCCAACATGGTATACCGAAGGAGGTAAATAGCCTCTATGTACAGCTAAAGGCCAGCCAGGCTGACACGAGTCGCGTTAATCTATTGGTTTCGATCGGCCGGTATTATAATTTCACTTCCGGAAAACTTGACCGTCAAAAAGATTCGGCCTTGTTATGTGCTCTTCAAGCATATCGTATAAGCCGGTCGCTCAAATATTCCAGAGGAATAGGGTTAAGTTTATTGGAAATAGCACGTTATCGAAGGCAACATCAACAACCTGATCAAAGCAAAACCCTGATCGATCAGGCCATAAGCATATTGCATGCTGCTCATTTGGCAAGGGATGAGGCCGAGGCCTGGTTAATTAAAGAAGAACTGTATATAGCTACGGGTGGCCAGGATATCCATGTACGAATAGCTTATTATGATAAAGCTATAGCACTTTTCAGGGAGTCGCATTCCACGGACCGCCTTGCAGATGCTTTAAAGATCTTGGGTGATTATTACCAGCTTCTGGATAAATTTGACCAGTCCCTTGCTGCGCTCAAAGAATCGTTGGCCTTGTACAAAGAAACGAAATACACGGCATTGCAGGGATTATATGACCTCATCGCGTTCGTATCCAGCCAAAAAGGCGACTATGAAACCGGATTGCGGTACGGCTTATCTGCTTTGAAAACGGCGAGGGCTAATCAGGATACAACCCTGCAGCTTTGTACGATCATCAATCGCATCGCTTTTACTTATAGTGCTTTAAAGCTCCATAGCCAGGCAGAACCTTACTATCAGCAGGCACTGGACATTGCGGCAAAGTATAAAGATACCGCCAGCGTTGTTACTATTCTTATCGGCGATGTATCGGCATTGCTTTCCATGCACAAGCCAACCGATGCCATCCGTCAATTAAATTATTATTCCCAAAGATTCCCGACAAAAGATAAAAGAGACCGGGTGCTGATAATGGCTTCTTATTTGAACGCCTATGTCGTAGGCAAACAATTGGATAAGGCAGGGCCGGTATGTAGAAAAATACAGGAATTGTCCGAGGCGTTAAAACTTGATGACACCTCGGTACAACTCGCGCTTATCAGGTATTTTATCGCTACAAAGCAGGTGAAGGACGCCCGCATAAATTTGGAAAAATATAAGGTTATTCAAAAGAAGGTTATAGCCGGCAAAATAACTTATTATCTGTATGCCTATAAAGTCGATTCCTTAGCGGGCAATTTTTCAGACGCCCTAAATGACCATTTGTTATATACACGCCTTAAAGATTCTTTATTTACCATTAAAAAGAATCAGCAAATTCAAGAAATTAAGATCCAATATGAATCCGAGCAGCAACATAATGACATCCGAGCTTTGCAGAAAGATGCGCAGGTACAAGAAGAGAAAGTGAGGCAGGCCAATTTGATCCGGAATATCACTGAAGCAGGCCTCGCCGCTACGCTGATACTGATGTTAATGCTGGGGTATAGTTACCGCGTGAATAAAAAAAATGCCCAGGCCATAGATCATAACAATACATTACTTAAAAAACTGGTTGTTGAAAAAGAATGGCTGGTTAAGGAGATACATCACCGTGTTAAAAATAATTTACAGGTAGTGACGGGGCTTTTGCAAAGGCAATCAGCCTACATAAATAACGACCAGGCCCTTGCCGCTATTCAGAATAGCGAAAACCGGATGCATGCCATTGCTCTTATCCATCAAAAATTATATCAGTCAGAAAGCCTGGACCTGATCAGCATGCCTGAATATATCGATGAAATGACCCGTTTTTTAGCAGATAGCTGTGGAATAGAGAACCGTATCGTTTTTGAAAAATATGTGGAACCGATCAGCCTGGATGTAGCACAAGCTGTTCCGCTTGGCCTCATCCTGAATGAGGCCGTGACCAATGCGATCAAATACGCCTACAAAGCAGATGAAACAGGCACGATATACATTACCCTGGTCAAAATCGAAAATGACAGTAATCAATTGACGATAGCAGATAATGGGCCCGGCTTTCCGGCAAGCCTGGATCTTAAACAAGCCGACAGCATGGGGCTTAACCTGATTCGCGGTTTGTGCAAGCAATTAGGCGCAAGGCTGGAGTTCAGCAATGAACAAGGATGCACCATGAATATTACATTTGAAACAGAAAGGTTTGGTGAGGCTACCGATCAAGAATAAAAATGAATATTCTGTTTTAAAGCTAAGGAGCCAATAAAAGCAACGCAACATTAAGAAATGGTACTTGCGGCAGGATACCCTGCGCGGCACTCGTTGTTACGAGAAACTCAAAAATCACAGCATAGCGGCCTTCAATTTTAACCAGGCTATAGAAAGTATTTTTCATCGCCCTCATCAGGGCCTTGTTAGGCTATAAAAATAAGCGTGTATAACCCAATTAGGATGCTGCGTATCTCGCTGCTGTTTACCAACCAGGTAAAATGAGGTATTGCACTGGAAACTACGGAAGGCGCGCAGCTTTTTGAAACACTACGGTCGGCCTACAGCCATTCGCGGTATATGAGCAGCTTTGAAGTGGACGAACAAACGGTGGAGAAGCTGGATGCTTTGGCGGTGAGCGTGTTAAATGCAGCGCAGGAAGTGTATGATACATTACAGTGGGTTTAGATCAACATTTTGTTTAGTAACCTGTGAACTGTTTCGATTGAACTCATTGATGTATTTGGCGATGGAACTTTATTCCGGTAGTAACTTTAGAGGGTCGATCTGATACTCCAGTTGCCAGCGCTCGATAACCGGTTGTTCAAGGCTGAGCTGGCGGTACTCATCCGGAGCCATGATAGGCACGCCATAAACGATCGGGTATTTGCGCTGGCAGGTAACACAGCTTAGTATGCCTTCCATAACATTTTGTTCAAGGTCCTGGGCAAGGATCTGTAATTGTAATTCCTGCTTGTCGAACGGACAGCAAAGTTTTTCTATCGTTTTTAGTTTCATAATTATTGGATCATCGTGTTTAAAGCGTCCTGGTAAAGTTTAACTTTCCCGTATGGGTCAGCATGGCTCATAACGCCGGATATGACAGCTACCCCGTCAAAAGGCGTTAGCAGGCGAAGTGAAAGGATATTTTCAGGTGTCATGCCACCCGAAACGAATAAGGGCAAAGTGGTGACCTCCCGGGCTTCTTTTACCGTTGAGGGCGTCACGATATCACAGCTCCCTGCGGATGGTGAAGGAAACATAGCACAAAAAGAAATATAATCCATTCCATTCGCGGCGGCCCACCTCACCACCTCTAAATCGCCTGAACAAGTGATGCCGGTTGCAAAAGGCCTCCCAACGATCTTTTTGATATCGTTTAAATTTGAAGGGATCTGGTCAAAATGCACCCCATCGAGGTCCGGTAGGCCGATCAATAACTCCCAGTCATTATCGATCAGTAAAGGAACGCCATAAGCCCGGCAAAGGTTGGCAATTGCACTTATGCAGGATCGCTTGTCAGCCCCGGGTGGCCAGTTACCCCACAACTGCACGGCGTTCACGCCGGCTTTCAATGCCTTGCCCAACCTTGACAGCAATAAGTCCCTGTCCATTGACGGATCGATCACCAGGTATACCCCGCCGGTAATTTTTAGGTTCGTTTTCATTTCCATCCCAATTTTAAGGCCCGGAAAAAGGCTGCCCAGTATGGATCTTTTTCATAATAAGGCAATTCCTCTTTTTGCCCGGCAGTTATCAGTGATCGTCCGGCCGCTTTTTCCGTGAATTCACCGATCACGGTGGCTTTGATGTTTTTGGCAGAGAGGGCGTTCAATACTTTGCCCTCGCCGCCTCTTTTGGCCGCAATGACCATTGAACCGGCACCGATGCAAGATCTTTGATCGATACCGAACAAACCGGCCACCTGCTGCTGAGCATGGCCAACAGGCAAGGATTCGTTATAAATGCTGACACCCAAGCCTGATGCAACAGCCATTTCGTAAACTGCGCCAAGGACACCACCTTCTGTTACATCGTGCATGGCGCTGGCCTCGCCGGTCGCTGCCGCGGTAATTCCATCGGGCAGTGACGAGGTTTGGTAAAACAGTTCGCTGCATTGATCATAGGCTTCTTTACCTAAACGATCGTTGACTGTTCGCGGAAAACTCAGGGCGAGGATCGCGGCTGCCGACAACGCACATTCTTTAGTGACAATGACTACATCACCCAGCTTTGCACTGCTGCTGATCAAAATTTCGTTCAGCGGCGCGGTAAGCAGCATCGTGCCCCCACCGGCGATCGTAGAGTTTTGCCCTTCGATACTTCCGGTATGGCCGCCGGTAATGGCCACCCCTATCGTTTTGCAATAGCGATGGACATATTCCCAATAGGTGGTGAGATCCCGGCTCGTCAAGGTGGTAGGTAAATTGAGGACCATTTGGGCATACATCGGTGAATGCCCCGTGGTAGCCATATCATTTGCCATAAGATGTACCGATAGCCAGGCCGATTCGGCTAAACCTAATGAAGGGATCAAGGACAGCGGGTCACTTGTCATCGCCAGGCCCATACCGCTGCCGATATCCACAACGGATACATCAACGCCAAATGCAGGCCCCTGGGTGACGTTCGGCCTGTCAAAACCCAGGCGCGGCAAGATAAGTTCATCGAACCCTCCGCCGGATATTTTTCCTGAAAACTGAGACATAACCAGCGGATCAGTCGTTGAATTTAACATACAAGCCAAAGAAGTCCCCCACCGGTACGCTCCATTGTTGTACAGGGAACCACTTTGGCAAGCCGGTACAGGTCCATTCCAGGCTATAATTCCTTCCCTTTAATGCCTCGTTTATCTTTTGGATAAGTAAGTTCGGTGTGTAGAAGGTAGCGGTCACATAAAAAGGATTTTTACCGAATAGCTGTTGCACCCGCCGGCGCAATACTTTTGGTGAATTCCGGTTCATCATACCAAAGGCGATACCGCGGCGTGCTACCCGCGCTGCTTCCCTGATCACCTGCACAGGATCCCGGTAATATTCAAAAGTGGTAATGAAGGCGACCGTATCGAAGCTATTGTCCTTGAAAGGCATGTAATGAGAATCCGCATTGGCCAGGCCGCCTTTAAATAGGTGCACCGCCTGGCCCAGCATGAATGGTGACAGGTCAGCTCCCGTGGCCTCGATGCCGATCTCGTGCCACCACCGGGTAAAACGGGCCGTCCCGCAACCGAACTCCAACAGTTCTTTTACTTCAGGATCTTTGGCGAGTAATTGCGCCATAACTTTTTTCTGCCAGACCTCCGCACGTTTGTACCGGCCTTCATACCATTGCTCATAAGTGTCGGTGTGTTCGCGGTTGAAGAACCATTCTTTGCGCCCCTGCCAGTTGGCCAGGCTTTGGGTCATCAGGCCAAAATCGCCTTGCTTTTTCAATTCCATTTTCAATAGGTGTTAAATGTAAAAACCTTGCTTCCAGGCTACGGCAGGGTAGCAGGAACAAGGCTTTTTCCTATTGAACGGACAGCATAAGCTGTCAATAGACAAGACCGGCCATGCATCCCTACGCCGGTATTATCCGTATCAGGTTTTTCGGGTATCATCTCAGCCTTGCTTTTCAGCAAAAGCACCCCGTGCAATTATGACGGCAAGGTAATTCTAATTTTCGAGGAAATTGCTATCCAGCATTAAAATGCAAAACCTTCTCCCTACCCGAATACCGCGGACATCTAGATGAATGGTTCCGGGAAGCTTCATAAGCCCTCCATATGGCAGAACGTATGGACCCCGCCGAGGCCATCAGAACGACGATCGGCCTCTTTCACAATAGTTCCCAAAGCCCTGTGTAGCAAAATCCGGCATACGATGAATATTTTTTTGAACAATGGCAATTACCCAATACGCATGTTCAGGGCACTCCGAAAATTGGCACAATTTTAATTGTAAGAAAAAAAGTTAATTAATTATTTATTTACATTTAAAATTTAACATCATGCCTACTGCAAAAAAAACATCAGAAAAATCAGAAGCACCAAAAAAAACAACTGCCGCCAAAAAAACCGGCACCGAAACTAAAAGCAAATCTTCACCTAAGAAGTAAGCGCAGCAAAAGCCTCTCAAGAGGCTTTCGCTTTTATATTGCATATATGACAACCATTACCTTAAAAACCAATACTCACTATGACTGAACTGCGCATCGCCCTGGTCGGCGGTGGCCCGAGTGCCTTGTTCATGTACAAACGCCTGATAGAAAGTAATTACCCCGGGCATCTTGTAGTTGATATTTACGAAAGAACGGATACGCTGGGCAGCGGGATGCCCTATAGCCACAATGGTGCTGCCGACGAGCATGTAACCAACGTTTCGGGCAACGAGATACCCGAACTGGCCGGCGGCGTCGCCGAATGGGTGAAAAAAGCCCCTCGTGATACACTGGACAAGTACCACATCGACCCTGACCGTTTCAATGATTATAAAGTATTGCCCCGTTTGCTTTTCGGGCAGTACCTCGCGTCCCAGTTCAAAACCTTGCTACACCAGGGCCGGGTCAAGGGCATCGTCACCAAGGTATTATTTAATACCGAGGTGAGCGATATTCAAGACCTGCCTGAAAAAGAATGCGTTGTTGTGGTTACAGCCGAGGGCCGACAGGAATATGACCGGGCCGTTATTTGCACAGGGCACCACTGGCCCAGAAAACACGAAGGGAAACTCGCCGGTTGGTTCGATTCGCCTTATCCACCCGAGAAAATCGCTGAACAGGCAAATCATCCGGTCGCGGTCCGCGGCGCTTCGCTGACGGCAATCGACGCGATCAAGACGCTGGCGCGGCATAATGGCCGGTTCGAAAAGGATGATGAAGGCATCCTGCATTTTTATGCGGCCCCGGGCAGTGAGAACTTTAAGATCGTGATGCATACCCGAAATGGTTTGCTCCCCGCTGTACGTTTCCACCTGGAAGACACCCACCTCGGTAAAGACAGCATATTGTCTCCCAAACAGATAGAAGCTAACCGCCGGCTAAATGGTGGCTTCTTATCGCTGGACTACGTTTTCGAAGAAAATTTTAAAAAAGGTATCCGCGAACATGACACGGCCTGTTATGAAGAGATCAGGGGGATGAACATGGAGGCTTTTGTGGAATACATGATGGCCAAGCGGGAGGCCCGTGACCCTTTTGAATTACTGAAAGCAGAGTATGCGGAAGCACAGAGATCCATTGAAAAACGCCGTTCGGTATATTGGAAAGAAATGCTGGCCATCCTGAGTTTTGCCATGAACTACCCTGCTAAATACTTTTCGGCGGAAGATATGCTGCGGCTGCAAAAGACGCTCATGCCGCTCATATCTGTGGTGATCGCTTTCGTACCGCAAAGCTCTGTAGAAACATTGCTGGCCCTGCATTCCGCCGGAAAACTGGAAATGGTGATGGTAGATGCAAATGAAGAGCCGGAGCCTGCTGAGAACGGCGGGGCAAATTATGCCGAAGTACACTACCCGGTATTCATCGACTGTATCGGGCAGCCGCATATCTCTTTTGGCCATATTCCTTTCGAAGGCCTGCGTGATGCCGGCGCCCCTGCCAGGCTGGCTTTCCGGGACCCGAATGCCGGGCGGGAATTGCTCAAAGACGGAGACCAGCGGATAACGGAGGATGGACAGGGCAATTGTTACCTCACTGTTCCCGGCTTAGCCATTAACGGCCACTTCC
The DNA here is from genome assembly GCF_002013915.1 of Mucilaginibacter pedocola. Classification (GTDB taxonomy): domain Bacteria; phylum Bacteroidota; class Bacteroidia; order Sphingobacteriales; family Sphingobacteriaceae; genus Mucilaginibacter; species Mucilaginibacter pedocola. Next base: position 75,617 of record NZ_MBTF01000007.1, on the reverse strand, counting down.
AATTAATGGATGAGTTCAATGGCCTTAACGAACGAATTTACGTTATGGCGGTGCCTTTCATTGCCGGTTTTAACCCGGACTACTCGGGCCTGGATTTTGGCGAGGCAGCCTCGGGTAAGATAATAGAGCGGTTACTCGGTATGAAAACAGAACCCGCATAGCCCGTGAGTGGCCTGATGGCAAAATACTGTGAAAGGTAGAGCCTCAAACAATTTTATTCCTAATAGTGTTAAACATAGGGGAGCATAAGCAGGTACTTGAAAACAGTATCTGGAAAGCCCCGGGAATTTTATAGCCCGGGGCTTTATCTTTATATAGCTTTAGTGTGGAGCTTTGGCCATTGACACGACGGATAAGGCCTGCCGGGGAAATGGCGGCCTATGTACTTACAAGGCCTTTAAACAAAACCCGGCTGTTCGAGGTTCTCTTTACATGGAAAATAACAGCCGCAACCCCCTGATGGTCTTAAGCGAGGAAGAACTCCGCAAATTTTTTGTCTCCCACCTGAACCGTATCTATTGCGCTAAAAGCCAGTTGGTGGAAAAGCTGCCGCAATTGCAAAGCCGCTCCCACTACCTGGACCTCCAGCAGGCGATCAGTGAAACGGTCGAGGTTGTAAGATCGCAGATCAAGCGCATGCAGGAGGTTTATATTAGATTGGATGCATTTTATCAGCCGGAAAGCTGCGTGGGCCTGATCGGGATGCTGGACGAAGCTTTTCAATCGGCCGGGTCCCCCGGTGAAAGCGTTGGGCTGCGCGACCTATCCATATTGTTTTACATGCATAATATAGAGAGCATCGAAACTGCCTCCTTCGAAACCATGCTGCGCGTTGCGGATCATTTGCCCGATAAGGCAGTTGTACAGTTACTGATAGAATGCTACGATGAAGCAAAAGAGGACAAGGAGCTGTTCCGGCAGATCACCGAAAACTATTTGTAGAACCAGGCACTGCCTATGTCTACACAAGAAATTGACTAAGTTACAAAATAAAGGCCCCGATGCTATCGCAGCTGCAGGGCCTTTGACTGTCCCTTTTGAAGGGCTCCCCATTTATTTGAGTTCGCAAAGATATGCTTTTACGATGGTAAACATGGCTTAAGCAGCTCTTGGGTATCGGCCTTCAAAATTAGGCAAATAGCAAAAAACCGGAAAAGAGTTATGCTGGTGTATCCTAACTCCAACTTACTATAGGCATTCTGTGATAAGCCCAACTCGCCGGCGACATACTCCTGCGAATAATTTAATTGCAACCTGCGCTCGCGTATCGCCTTGGCGATCGCAACCTCGTCATACATAATATTTGATTCTTTTAGTTTTCTTGAATGCAGCAAAATAAAAGCCCCGCCACTCTCGCAGCTGCAGGGCATTCACTTAAACCTTATCGTAATTAACTGGTAAAAACATACCAGTAATAGAAACCGCAAGGTATGAATTGAAAATTCATACTAACAATATTTTCTTTAATTTTAAGCGATTATCTTAAAATGAAAGAAAGCGCGCAAAAGAACGAACCGCTATCCGGGCCTGATGCTGAGATACGGTGGCTAAAAACAAAATATGAAGAGTTCGCCCGGCAGCAAGCTTTCATCTTGGCCTGGCTAAGGAAAAATCATCCCGAGGTTTTCAAGGAAATGATCAAAGCAAGTGAAGAGAATGACCTAGAATATATCCGGAGGTCGGTGAAAGAATTCAGCGATAAATTATCACAGCATTTTGAATGATAGCGAATGCACTGAAAGAAGCTTTAGTGGTAATAATACCCCGGGATATTTTACGCTGTAGAGAAATTACCACAATATATGGCGGTTATGGCCCAGATGTCCGATTTACGTGTCACCCTTGTTTAACGATGGTAACGATGGTGCCTGATCCTGATGTTGTTTTAATATGAAATTCATCGCATAATTGCTTTGCATTAGATAACCCCAACCCCGCATTTCCAATCGTTGAAAATCCTTTTACCATAGCCAGGTCCACATTATCGATGCCGGGCCCTTTATCCTCAAACACCATCAAGATCCCCTTCGAACCACCTGAAAGAGTACTCACGTACACAAGTCCACCCTTCGCAAAACTGATCATATTATTGACTAATTCGCTGGCGGCCGTCAATAGTTGGGTTTGTTTGAGCGTGGGCATTTTAAGCGCGGCCGATAAAGCTAAAACCTCTTTGCTGACTTCCTGAAAATCGAACCGCTGTTGAACGGGAATGATGCGCATGTTTTGTTGTTTCTGAAAATAATTTGCTGACGCCCGACTATCGAAATTGCCGTAAATGCTTCGACTTGCAGCACAGCCATCTTAACAAAAAATGTGCCGTTCGGAAAGATCTTTGCCTCGTAAATATCTTGGCCTGATGCTAAGCATCAACAGTTGGAAATTGTACTACGGCCTTATAACACTGGAAGATCATAAACGATAATAAAATCCTCCGCGTATAACTCACATTAACCGCCTTTATGGCCTTTATGCAGGCTGATGTTCAAACTTTCTGCCGGGCAGGGATGGCCCTTTAAAAAGCTCACGCGCTCGGGGCCTGAGAGGTGCGGGTTTATCCAATGCTTAATATTTGCCCGCTCTAGTATCGCGGGCATACGGTCGTGGATCTCAGCTGCCGTTCGGTTCGGTGGCATGGTGATCATCACAAAGGTCGGCAATAAAATATTCGTTTTTACATCCAGCCAGTGCTCCCACAATCCAGCGATGTAAAATGGTTTACCATCGGTTCGCTCGATCTTGTACGTGCGCTCTTCTTGGCGATTGTATTCAAAATACGCCTGTATGCGAATAACGCAATGTTTGCGCCCGACGCGCTCACGCCACAAGCCGACGGTGAAGAGCGACTCGACCCGTGCATGTTTATTTTTACTGTGGATGTTATTATCATCGGCGGTAAGCAGGCCCCAGCGGAATTCCTGAACCTTGTCAGGCAATGCATCAGTGACCACGGGTAGCATACTACCCGGGTTTCCCGACGCACTGTTTTTTGCAGTGTAAGCACTGCCATCGCGCTTAATGATCTTAATATCCTTTTGCTCCCCTATTTCAACGTGTCCGCACATAATCTTAGTAAACGAACAAAAATACTAATTATTTTAGTAATTAATAAAATTTCCTGGTAGTAAATTACTGACGGTGGGCATTCAAAATTTATTAAACCAGTCCTGGTCTTTTTTATTCAGCGGTGATAGCTTACTGTTATCATAGGCCTCGCTAATAAAGAACGTTTTCCAATGGCTGACTTCTGAGATCATATGCCGGACGGTAATCGTGATGGTTATATCCTCACGCCCTGAAGTTTTAAGGGTTTTGTATATAACGCCGCAAACCTTGCGGACAAATTCGTCAATATGCTTTTTCTTTTCTTCAGGCGGGTAGAAAGTAGCCTTATAATAATCGATCTCAAAACGCCGCAGGTCGATGGAAAGCCCGCGCTGGGGGTCGACCTCGAATAGAAATTCCAGTTCGCGTTTCGTGATCTTGTGTAATAGTTTGGGGTTATTCCAAACCCAATCCATCAAATCTTTTTTCAGTAAATCATTAAAGCGGCCGGTGCTGTAACTCATTTTGCCACGATAATTTCTTTCCAATTCGTCGTATACCGCTTACTTAAAAATTCCTGTTTCATCGCCCATTTGCGCTCGAAGCTATCTGCCGCCAAGCGCAGTGTTCCGCGTCCATAGCGGTCATTGAGGCTATCCATCAATTCCGATAATTGCTGTTCTTTACTGTGCCCGTAATCGCAAAACATATTATACTGCACTTCGCCGGCGGGAATGATGCCAGTCGCCCTGACGCCCGTTTTAAGGTAATTGTATCCGGGCTGCCATATCGCTCTGATCGCCTGAACAGCAATTCGTGTTAACTGATGGTTACTGTTAGCTGCAAAAGGCACTTTAACCGTAATGCTCGGGTAATGCTGGTCGTGTGTAATATTATGTTTGTTGGTGCGCAGGTAGATCGTTAATTGCAGCGCCATGCTTTTCTGTTGCCGCAGTTTTAAGGCGACGGTCGCCGCGTGCATGGAGATGGCTTCTTCAACAGCACTCAATTCGGTTTGATAGGTATTAAAACTTTGGCTGCTTTCGATACCCTTAGAACGCTCGGCAACGTCTTTAATAACATTGCAGGGTTTCCCCCAAAGTTCCTGGTGTAAACGCCAGCCCTGGACGGTCATGTGCTGGCGGACAAGGTCAGCTTTCAGTTCACGGAAATCGTGCGCGGTCTTAATGCCAAGTTCGGTAAGTTTGTTGAAATACTGCAGGCCGACACCCCATACATCTTCGATGGGAAAATCTTTAACGACTGCTTTTATCTTTTCTTCATTAGCCAGCACCATATAGGGACGCTTCTGCTTCTTGGCGGCTTTATTGGCAAGCTTGGCCAATGCCATAGTTGGGGCAACTCCTACGGTAATGGGTAGCCCGGTAAACCGCATCACGTTTTCACTGATCGCGTTGGTGTGTTTTTCCAGGTCGATGCTTTGAATATTACCTAATGCTAAAAAAGCTTCGTCGATGCTGTAGACCATCAGCATATAAGTGAACCGTGCAAGGTTATTCATGAGCCTTGCGCTCATATCGGCATAAAGCGGGTAATTGCTGCTGAAAATAACGGCGTTGTTTTCTTTGAGGTTTTGCCGCACCATAAACTCCGCGTCTGCCATTTTGATGCCGATGGCTTTCGCCTCGTTGCTTCGGGCAATAACGCAGCCGTCATTATTCGACAGGACGACCACGACGCGGCCTTCAAGCGCAGGATCGAATAAACGCTCGCAGCTCACATAGCAGTTATTGATATCAACATGCGCAAACACGGCCGTACCTCCCTGTTCGGTGCTGTGGCTGTAACACAGGATTCAACGTAAGCATCACGACACCCCAGCAAACCCAGTGTTCGCCATCTGCAATATTGATGGTATCCTCTTGTTTATCTGCTTTAAGCAAAAGCCTGCTTTGCTGAGGCTGGTACTCGCGGACGTAAAAGCTACCTTCGTGGAAAAATGCCACTATGCTGCCCGTGACCGGCTTTAATGTGCGGTCGATAACAAGCACATGCCCTTCTTCGATGCAGTGCCCGCGCATTGCATCGCTTCCCATCCGCATATAAAAAGTATTATCGGGATCGATAACGATGATCTCCGATATATCGAGTTCTGGTTCTTCATGCGTAAGCATAGGCAACCTGAACCCTAATACATCTCTTTTCTGCCGGTGTTTCTTCAATCGCAACATATCTGCCCCCTTCATTTAGCGCATCAAAAATAAAATAGAATTTTCATAAATTACTAATATTTTTAGCATTTTGTAAAAATGGCGGCCGGGCCTAAACAATTTATCGCCGGATCTCTTTTATAGCTCGATATGGAAACTAATACTTTACCTCCGCAGAATAAAGCCGCCGGAATGGGCGCGGTAATAACTGATAATGGCACTCACTTCAGGGTTTGGGCACCGAACGCCGAAGCCGTATTTGTGGCCGGAAGCTTTAATGATTTTGATACGCAGGCGTGTCCGCTTGAAAATGAAGGCAACGGATACTGGGCGGGATATGCTGAAAATGCCAAAGCCGGCGACGAATATAAATTCTTTCTGAAAACGCCTTCCGGGGAGTTTTTTCGTAATGATCCTTATGCCCGGCAAATGACCAATTCTGCGGGTAACGGGGTGATCTACGACAGCGGCAGCTTCGACTGGGGAGACGTGGAATATAACATGCCGTCCTGGAACAAACTGGTCATCTATGAACTACACGTAGGCACTTTCAATGTAAAGGAAAAAGGTAAACCCGGTGATCTCTATGGCGTGATCGAAAAGTTGCCCTATCTGAAAGAAATGGGGGTCAATGCGATCGAGGTCATGCCGCCATTTGAGTTTCCGGGCGGTTTTTCCTGGGGCTACAACCCTTCGCAACCATTTGCGATAGAGTCGGAATATGGCGGCCCCGATGCTTTTAAGAACTTGGTGAAGGCCGCACATGAATTAGGCATTGCCGTGATCCTGGATGTAGTTTATAACCATTTCGGCCCCAGTGACCTTGACCTTTGGCAATTTGACGGCTGGTCAGAAAATGGTAAAGGCGGGATCTATTTTTATAATGACTGGCGATCTGAAACGCCCTGGGGAGACACCCGGCCGGATTATGGCCGCGGTGAGGTCCGCCAGTACCTGCGTGATAATGCCATGATGTGGCTCGAGGAATACCGGGTAGACGGCCTGCGTATGGATATGATCCCTTATATCCGTAATGTACATGCTGATGAAAGCCCGGATAGCATGCTGGAAGATGGCATGAGTTTATTGCGTTGGATCAATAAGGAGATCGCTGAAAAGTTCCCCTGGAAATTGACGATCGCGGAAGACCTGCACGGGCTGGACGAGATTACGAACAGCGTCGAGGATGGCGGGTTAGGTTTCGGTGCTCAATGGGATGGGGATTTTGTCCATCCTGTACGCAAGGCCATCATTACCCCGGACGACGGCGGCCGTGATATGTTCGCCATGGAAGCCGCGCTCATCAGGCGTTATAGCGGCGATCCTTTTCACCGGATCGTATACACGGAAAGCCATGACGAGGTAGCCAATGGTCAAGCAAGGGTGGCCGAAGAGATTGCTGATGGCGATGTCAATAATTACTACTCCAAAAAGCGTGCTGCGCTCGGAATGGCGATGGTTTTGACCGCGCCGGGTATTCCCATGATCTTCCAGGGCCACGAACTGCTGGAGGATCAGTGGTTCTCGGATACCGATCCGATCGACTGGAACCGAAAAAAAGATTTTAATGGTTTTGTAAATTTACACCGCGATCTTATCCGTTTACGGTTGAATTATGATGGGCACACAGAAGGTTTAAGCGGGAAGCATTCAGAAGTGATCCGGGTAGATAATGACAAGAAGGCCCTGGCCTACCAGCGTTGGCAGGAAGGCGGCCCGGGAGATACTACCGTGATCGTCCTGAATTTTTCGGGACAGGTTTATGAGGACTATCGTATCGGTATGCCTGCGCCGGGGCTTTGGAAGGTACGGTTCAATAGTGACTGGAGAGGGTATGACGAGGAATTTGGCGATCTTAAAGCTTTTGACACAGAAGCGGAGGAATTGGAATGCGATGGTTATGCTGCTTCTGCCAAGATCAACATAGGAGCTTATTCAGCGGTCATTTTGTCGCAGGATAAGTAGTGCAAGTTTCTTGTAATGCCCTGGCAGATCGCCGGGGCTTATGCATAAATAGTATTACTGGAACAGCTGAAAGAATTTTAGATGAGCACTTCTCTTATGTGGGACCTGGGGGGTATCTGTGGCCATAATTAAAATTTATTATGCCTTAAAATATCATAAATAATTTATGAATGGTATTTTTACGATATCATGAAAGAAGAACTGATCTTTGCATCATTAGGTAACAGGTTAAGAGAACTGCGCGTGGAAAAAAATTTAATGCCGCGCGACCTTGCCGAAGCGATCGGTGAACCCGAAACCGAGATCATTAAACTCGAGGCCGGGTTAAAGGCCCCAACGTTAACTGACCTGGTATTGCTTACCAAACGGCTTGGCGTCACCCTTTCCCATTTATTCGAAGGCTTAAATATATAGTAAGATCAATATCATGCGAAGAGAGGATATCGCTTCAACGTTGCGTGAGCTAAGCACGTTACTAAATTCAATTGCGGATGATGTTGCTGAACTTAGGTCGCAACCTGTGGTTGACAGATCTGCCTTGCTGCAACTTATTGTCTTACAAATGCAAACAGAATCCTTTATCAGAGTGCTGTTGAAGTTCTACTGCAAGGGAGACGCCCATCTGACAGATATCATGGACCGGGGCTTTTTCGAGATCGAATTAACGCAGATGATCAAAAGCGCAGGCGTTCGTATGGAATGCCAATGATCAAGGATCATCTAAAACAATTTGGGTTGCGCTGAAGTTCTATACCCACTTTGGCCCTGCAGAAAAAATATACCGCAAAACTGGCCCTGATCTTAGGGCTGCTGATGCTCCTGTCCTGCGAGGGGTACTTCGGCCTACAATTACACCAACTCTCCGCAAAACAGGAACAAACCAAAGCAGACCACTCCAGCGTAAACAGCATTACCTTGGGCCTTTTATCGGTAGACCAATGGCAGGATAAGGTCGCGGCCATTGTCAACCACCAGGTCAAGCACTTTAAACTTAGCGCAAAGCAAAAGCGCCAGCTCCAAACCGAGGTGGAAGAGGTTATCTACGCCCTCATCACGAAGGCCGAAGCCATGGCCAACCAAAAGCCGCAAAGCCTGAAAGGAAAGATCAGGAAATTCGCCGTAAAAACCTTTGTAAAAACGGACCGGATAAAAGCCCGGGTACCCCAATTTGCGAAAACCATTATTGCTAAGGTAGATAACCCCCAACAAAAGAACCAGCTCAGCAATTTGGCCATGGCCAAGTTCAAAGAGGCGCAGCATAGCAAAACCATTGACAGCACCCTGCAGGTAAAGTATACGTTATTAGATGGCATGTATAAAAAATACCAGGTTAACAACGTCAATGAACTGAATCATAAGCTGGCTAAAGACCTGGAAGATGTCAACATATTGATGTACCGCTATTGCTTTGGAATGCTCGCCTGTATATTGGTTGTACTGACGCTGTGGTGGGTTTTGCGTAAACGTACCGCATTGCATGGCACGCTTTTCATCCTATCGCTGCTTTTCGCCTTTATTTTATTGGCCGTGGGGCTAAGTGCATCCATGATAGAGGTAGATTGCCGCATCCAAACACTCGATTTTGTACTGTTAGGCGAACTGGTATCTTTCAAAGATCAGGTCTTGTTCTACGAAAGTAAAAGTATCCTTGGCGTTGTGGAAGTATTGATAAAGCAGCCCGCGGCAGATTCCATTGCGGTTGGCATACTGATCTTAACATTCAGCATCTTATTCCCCATTACCAAGCTGGCGTCCACGGGTATCCACCTGTTAAGTAAACGGAAGATCGCCGAAAACCGGATCATCAAATATTTCGCGTTCCAGTCCGGCAAATGGAGTATGGCCGATGTGATCGTCATCGCCATCCTGATGGTTTTTATCGGGCTGAACGGCTTGCTCGACAGCCAACTGGCATTGCTGAACATCAAGAGCGATTCGCTTACCATCATTACCACGAACAATACAGCGCTGCAGCCGGGCTACATTATCTTCATCAGCTTTGTATTATATGGCCTGGTGCTGTCGACCATACTCAAATATATCACCTCGCACGATGCACATTAAATGAAACCTACTGCCGCAAATATCTTACTCGTTGCCGGGCTCAGCATTTTGCTCGTAGGTACATGCTGGGCGGGCTTGCGCTTGCACAGGCTTGCCTTGCAGCGCGAAAACATCAAAGAAGACTACAGCTTATCCAACAGCGTAACTTTCGGCCTGTTCTCGGTGGACCAATGGCGCGACCGGGTATCGGAAGTCATTGGCGGGGAGATCGACGATTACCATATCACGCCGAAACAGCGTAAGGCTATGCAGGCAGCTGTGGAAAAGCAGCTTCATGGCTTGGTAAGCGAAACCGTGGCCGAGATCAATAAACCTCAAAAAGGGCTATTGAACAAGCTGAAGAAGATCGCTTTCAACGCGCTGGCAGATTCCGCCGAAATACAGGCGCAAGTAAAGCCCTTTGCGAAAACGATCGTCACGAAAGTGAGCAGCCCGAAAAGCGAAGCAAGGCTAAAATCTATAGCCAGCAGTAAGTTTCACCAACTGGAAGCACAAACGTATGACAGCACGAGGGTGGCCAATTACACCGTCACGCAATATATTTATAAAAAATACCGGGTCTCGGATCCTATCACTTTTAATAAAAAGATCAACGATGAGCTCGCCGGCATCCATACGCGGTCTAAGCAGTCGGTGATCTGCATGCTGGGATGCGTTTTGGCAGCACTATTACTTTGGTTCGCCCTGCGAAAACAAGTCCACCTGCAAACGATGCTGTTTATATTCGCACTACTATTTGCCTTGGTGCTGCTTATCATAGGGAGCATCCTCCCGGTGATCGAGGTGGATGCGCGCATCGAAAGCCTGGACCTTTTGCTGATGGGCGAAAAGGTAAATTTTCAGAACCAGGTGTTATTTTATCAAAGTAAAAGTATCGTAGGCATCGTGGGCACGTTAATGGGGCAGGAAAAGCCCGATGCGGTCGTCATCGGCTCCCTGGTGATGCTGTTCATTTTAATTTTGCCGCTCGTCAGGCTGATCGCTAAAGGCGTTTATATCCTATGCCCTAAAACCATTGCCGGCCACCCGGCAATGCGCTACCTGACTTTTGAGACCGCCAAATGGGATATGGCGGATGTGATGATCGTCGGGATGCTGATGACGTACATCGGCTTGAACGGCATCCTGAAGAGCCAGTTATCCGCGTTAAACTTTCATACGCCATCGTTGAACGTGGTAACCGCTAACGGCAGTTCCCTGCAAGCCGGTTTTTTCATATTTGCGGGTTATGTGGCCTTTGCCTCTCTCCTCTCCTTCATCTTAAAGAAGATTACTCCTCACGAAAACTAGGGTACCATCCATCGTATTTTGTTACAGTGGCGGCATTGGTAACGCTTTATGGGCAGCCAAAAAAACACCACCCGCACCAGTATCGGCAAGTCCAGTTCCCTGTAACTTGCCAACGGCTTGATCCCGCAGCTACAAGCCGTAAAAACGTTCGTTTTGGAATATAACTTAACCATTGTTGCGGCTTCCTATCCTCCAACTGACCCGGTCGCAATGGTAACATTTGTAGCGCCTGAGCGGTAGCCACCAAAAAAGGAATTTGACAATGGCAGGGCGTGGTGCCCTGATCCAGTGGGAGGTGCCGCAAATGCACGGTTTACCGGCCGTTTTCGTTGTGGGGGTCGAAGTCATAAGCAGAAGTATAAGAATTAAAGCCTCTCTTCTCTATTACGGCAAACTGGTTATTCAAATATAGCTAAATATTATAAAAGGTTTGATAGTTTTAGGCTTTAATTTTAACTAATGGGCAAACAGGGCGATTCACAAACCATTGGCAACAGGATCAAAGAGCTGAGGAAAGAAAAAGGTATGTCCCAGATGGAATTAGCTGAAAGCAGCAAATTGGATGTGCTGACGGTCATCGAATTGGAAAGCGGTAAGTCCGAACCTACTGTCGGAGAGTTGATCGCCATTGCCAAAACGCTGGACATGGCCATGCCGGAATTATTCCGGGGCGTTGTTTGATCACTGACATCCTTTTTTTGCCGCAAAATTCAAACCGCTGAGGCATATTTACGTTTGACACTTATCTAAGCAATTCATTTTTATGCTGTTTCAAATAATGTTGGATGGCCACCAATTGAACTTCACGTTAACGACATTGATCAATATAGATAATGACAAGATCTTCTTTTTCGTCCAGATAATGGGAGGTGGCTCCATCTTGCTGGAGAAACGCAATCCCCGGGGAAAATGGTTCATTCTTAAAGGGGCGCTATCAGACGAAAGATTGAAGCAATCCATTTGTGATAAGCTTGACAACACAAGTTTTGCAACGCTCTATCAAAATGTCCTGCCTATGGACGAGTTCAAATTCGAATTCTAACCCATTTTATAACAGGATCATAAACCGAACATATTATTACATAATATATTCACTCCATACCAATATCCATTAACAAACTCTGCTTTAACGTGGAATGGAAAACAAACTATATTTTTCAATGTTATTATAATACATTTCATTAGGAAATAAGATTTTTTGATCCAGAGCCCCGGAACTGCGAGAGTGCCGGGGCTTTACTCCTGTGATTAGTTTAATTCTCACACAACTTTGTCCGCACCCGGTCGTTCAATGCCATTTTCCCGGCATTAATTTACCATACGCTCCAAGCAGTTTTCTTTTAATTAAAAAAATTAAAACCATTTTTAATCCGGAGCCTTGTAGATGCATGGAGAATGCAATAAATGAGGCACTTAAGCAGGGAAACGCCGGAATTGAACGCCATTTTTATGACGCTTTCAAAAGTAAAGCGCAAAATGCCCGTTTAGCGGAAGTCCAGAAAGAGGCATACAAAAACAGGCCGTCAGTTGCAGCGGGGCAACTTATCTTAAGTAAAAAAGAAAGAAAGGCAAGAATTAACCAACGTTATAAGGTGCTGTTGTTCATTGTTCCATTATTTAATTACCTGACGGTTTATCTTTTCCACAAAGGGCTTATGACTTACGCATTTATATGCCTTTGGTCGATGTTATTCAGCGCCTGTTTCCTTATCTGGCGTTCCTATTGGATGGATTTGTGTTGAGTGCTGCCAAACGCTTGGTACCTAAAGGGAATTTGCCGGCTAATTCATACTTTTGTAATAGCTAATATTCAACTCGAAAACAGGCACAAACTTTTCCGCGAAGCGACATCAAGTTAAATATTAAGTAATATTGCAATGAATTCAAATTTAACACTTGTAATGTTCCTGATCAATATACTTGTCCTGGCAGCGCAGATAGCACGTTTTCCAAACCAGCCCACGAAATAACCATTACACGATATACTTTGCTCCTATCGCCATATTGATTACAGGGTCGTACAGCTTTTCGATAGCATCATATGAAATGCCGCTATTTCGACGGACGAAGTGAATACCTGGTTGTAAGGCATTTTGTACAGAAGATCTTTTTGACGGGAAGGTAACTCAAAATAGTCCTCCCGATCAAATTTCTTTTAAGCAGGTATGGCGAAGGTGTTTTGCACTTCCAGCATATTATTCCGGTATTTTCTTCCATGGCGAACAAATACAAGTCGTGGCTTAAGGCTGCATGTAATATTTATAAAATTTTACCGGCAGCAGGACAGGATAGTTTTACCCTAATGAAGGGCCTGGCTGCGTAAACCTCTCGTATTTAAGGAATAATAGGTGATCAAAGCTAAAGAAAAAGGGGAATGAAATACTTGTTAAACTAAATTTTTGTCCCCGAATTTTAACTTCGGTACTATGAAAAGCTACAGTCATTACACAGATAACGATTTTCACGTCAAAGCGTTTAACGAATTGCAACTTCATTTCGGCAATACGATCGTAAAGAACGAGTTTAAAAGGGCATCTTCAATCTTGCCTAACCTTGATCATAACTGTGTGTGTTTTCTTGAAAAAGGGCTTGCGCGATCATACTATATCAATTCTAAAGGCAAACAAATAACCCTCCGTTTTATAGAGGCAGGCAACTTCTTTAACCTTATATTTCCATTTTCGGATCTTTCAGGCCCAAGTTACAATGTACAATTCCTCGAAAGAAGCATTGTCTTTTCTGTAAGTTCACTAAGAACAAAAATTACCTATATAAATAACTTTCAGTTAAATGAACTTGCCAGGCGGTTGATGGAGAAAGAATGGATAGGATCAGATCACAGGTGTAATATTCTACGAATAACCACTGCAAAACAACGCTACAGGGCGTTCTCCGAGATGTCCCCGGAAATCTGTAGGAAAGTTGCCGGCATACACATTGCTTCTTATCTTAATATGGCGCCAGAAACCTTAAGCAGGGTGAGGTCGTCATTGATTTCTTGACAAATATCAAAAGATATTATGACAACATTATTCAAATTTGCGATGAATTGATTAAATGACAGATAGAATCATCACGGTCCTCAAGGTTTCCGTCCGCCAAACCTTTGATATAAAATATCATAATATTTTCAATTATAAACTCACGCTAAATGTTCAACGCAAAAGCATTAGCAATGGCTATCAGGGCCAGGCGGCTTCATCTTAATTATACGCAGGAATATATCGCGTTCCGGTTAAATATGTCGCAAAATGCTTACAGCAAACTTGAGTTAGGGCAAACGGTTGTTTCCGTAAACAGGTTGGTTCAGTTATCAACTATCATGGAAACCGATCTGTATGATCTTTTACAGCCCGCGATAAAGTCGGCGTAAATATTTTTTGCTGATCAATTAATTTTACGGAAATTTCATAAACAAAAACGGCCACCCTCGCAGGCGGCCGTCCCTTCCAGAAATTCAACAACAAATTTATATCCCGAACGCTTTTTTCAGAGCATCCACTGCATACATCTCTGCTTCTTTAGCTTGTGGTACAATGGCTCCCATACCAAAAAACTCGTGGGTCACGCCGTCCCAATTCTTGCTATCCACGGTTACACCGGCGGCCTTTAGTTTATCAACCAGCATCATCCCATCGCTTTGCAGCGGGTCTATCTCAGCAGTGATAACAGTTGTTGGCGGCAAGCCTTTCAGGTTAGCAGCAACTAAATTGATACGCGGATCTTTTCCTTCGGCCATGCTGTTCAGGTAATTCTTCACGAACCACTCCATCATAGGTTTATCCAAAGGCTTTGCAGCAGCGTTTTTTACGTATGATGCCGTTGTCATATCCGACCCGGCTACCGGGTAAACGGCAACAATTGCGGCAGGAAGCATTACTTTGGTATCGCGGGCTTTGATAGCAGTGTTTACGGCCAGATTACCTCCCGCACTTTCGCCAACTACAGCAACCTTTTTAGGATCGCCCTGCCACGAGGCAGCGTTGGCCAACACCCATTTATAGGCGTCAAAAGCATCGTTATGCGCTGTAGGGAATTTACGCTCGGGTGCCAGCCGGTAAGCAACCGATACTACGATCGCATCCGTTTTATCGGCCAATACATTTGCCGAGGCATCGTAAACATCCAGATTGGCAATTACAAAGCCACCACCGTGGTAGTATACAATTACCGGGTACGCGCTTTTACCGGTTTTGGGGATATAAACACGGGCGTGTATGCTGCCGCCGGGTACTGTAATATCTTTACCAACCGTATCAACGTTAAATACCGGCTTTGGCACGTTATTTTCCTTCATCAGGTCCATCACCGCATCGGTTGGCGTATGGTTCTTGCGGGCTTCAACCGCCTTTAGCTGTGGTATCGGTTTATCGCCATAGCTGGCTAATTTTTCTATTACGGCCTGCATCTCAGGTTTGATATCCGGTGCCCAGGCAGGAGCCGGCCCTTTTGGTTTTATCCCGGCACTTTTGGCGGTATCGGCGCTTGGCGCCATTTGGGTGGTATCTGTAGCCAGGCTATCCGACGTGGACGAAGATGAGCTGCTTTTACAAGCTACGGCGCCCATCATGCAAAATAGCGCCGCATAGGTAATTGATCTCTTTTTCATTTGTAGGAGTGTTATATGTTTTCTTGTTGAAGCAACACCCCCTAAAAGTATTTGTTATCTTAGTTAAGTATTTTTATTAATAATTATTATTCGATAATCGAATGAATGGATGAGACTATTGGCGAAGCCAGTTTAATGCCTCTTCTCGGTCATTGAAAAATGCTACCTGAACAGCATCATATACCGATGGTAAACTTTTGTTTGCTGCAATGCGGTTAAAAGTACTTGGCGAGTATATCCAGGCGAATTTTTTAAGGCCGGCTTCTGCTCCCCGGCCGGAAGCCTCCGACCAGTTCCCTTTAACATGGGCGTTGTCGTTAAGTACCAAATGGCATCCATTCTTTTGCAGCATAGCTGCATTAGCAAATTGGATCGTAAGCTCTTCGCCGGTATATATTGCTGTAGCTTCATCAGCTAACTGAAGTACATCAAGCAAATATGAAGTTTCGGGGCGGTAGTGAAATGAAGCCATTAAAAAATGAACAGGAAAAAAACGGTAAAGTTTTTTTCTGGCCGGGCGGTTTATCGACGGCCAAAAACAAGATCGTCAGCCAAATCCTGGCCGCCAATTTATCAGGTAGGTATCTTTTCCGTTTTACCATGTATCTTGATGGCATCACTAAAAAGCTTTTCCGCACCACGGTATTGTTCCGGGCATTGCGATGGTTCCGTGATCTTGAGATCTCCGCTCGCTTCGTTTATCTGCATGTGAAAACGTATGGCCTTATCGTCAACTACCCCATGTACCTGGAATAACTGCACCCGCCGCCTGTTCATCGAAATAAACTGAAATGTCGTCCCCTCCACCTCTAACACAAAATTTTTCATGCGGCGAAACTAACAAAAAAGCGTCTTGCATGGTTTGTTACGCATATAATATAAATGGCAAAAATATTTATCACCGGCTCGGCAGATGGCCTGGGTCAGCTTGCAGCAATTGAACTTATTGAACAAGGGCATCAGGTAGTATTACACGCCCGCAACGAACAACGTGCAAGAGAAGCATTAGCCAAAGTCCCGAAGGCGGGCACGGTACTGATCGCCGACCTATCAGATATCAGCGAAACAAAACGCCTCGCGGGCGAGGTGAACAAAATGGGTGCCTTTGATGCCATTATTCACAACGCCGGTGTTTACCAGGCACCCGGGCAAATACTGAATGTAAACACCATTGCGCCATACATACTTACTTGCCTCATTCGCCCGCCAAAACGTTTGGTTTATTTGAGTTCGGGTATGCATACCGGCGGCGATACTTCCATGGGTGGCTTGCGAGCGGCCCCGCCAATTGTTTCTTACTCTGACTCCAAACTCCACGACCTCATCCTGGCCAAGGCCGTAGCGCGAAAATGGCCGCAAGTTTATGCCAACTCGGTGGATCCCGGTTGGGTGCCGACCAAAATGGGTGGAAAAGGCGCACCTGATAATTTAAGAAAAGGCTACCTAACGCAGGTTTGGCTGGCTGTAAGTGATGACCCAAAAGCATTGGTGAGCGGCAAGTACTTCCATCACCAGCGGGAGGCCGACTATCAACTGAAAGCAGACGATGTGGATATACAAGAGTTATTTCTGCGCTCGTGCGCGGATATTACCGGCCTAAGTTTGCCCACCACCTAAACAGTTCCCAGCTTCTGCTGTTGCGCTATCATGAAATTCAGTGGTTTTGTAAAAGTGAGGGGTGCACGTGAACATAATTTAAAGAATGTAGACCTGGATATACCGCGGGATGCTTTTGTTGTTTTCACCGGCGTATCGGGTTCGGGTAAATCTTCGCTGGCATTTGGCACGCTGTTCGGCGAAGCCCAACGGCGCTACCTCGAATCGGTATCGCCCTACGCAAGGCGTTTATTCAACCAAATGGCTATTCCTGAAGTGGACGAGATAGAGGGCCTACCTCCCGCTGTAGCATTGCAACAGCAGCGGGGTGCTACCTCCACGCGTTCTTCGGTGGGCAGCGTAACTACACTGTCTAACCTGTTGCGCATGCTTTATTCCCGCGCCGGAGATTACCCTAAAGGGCAAAATATCATCTACGCAGAAGCCTTCTCCCCTAACACGCCGGAGGGTGCTTGTCCTGAATGCCACGGGCTGGGACGTGTTTACGAAGTTACGGAACAGAGCATGGTGCCCGATGATTCCTTAACCATCAGGCAGAAAGCCATTGCGGCCTGGCCTTCTGCCTGGCAAGGGCAAAACCAGCGGGATATACTCACCACCATGGGGTACGATATTGATATCCCCTGGAGGGATATACCTAAAAAAGACCGCGACTGGATACTTTTTACCGAGGAAACGCCATCCGTACCCGTTTACGCCGGTTATAACCGGGAGGAAGTGCAGCGCTTTATTAAAGATAATAGACAGCCCGATTATATGGGGACGTTTACAGGTGCCCGGCGATATGTGCGGCATACGTTCGCCAATACACAAAGCCAGCTCATGAAGAAGCGCGTATCGCAATATATGCTCAGCAGCGAATGCCCGCTTTGCCATGGCAAACGGTTGAAACGCGAATCATTGTCTGTTAAATTTGCGGGGTACGACATTGCCGATTTCGCGCGGCTCTCGTTATCACAATTAAAAAATATTTTTGAGCCCTACGCCACGCTTATTCCGGATCAGGCACATCCCGAAAAAGCGATAGTTACGCAAAGGATCGCTGCTGACTTTCTAGGCCGGGTGAATGTAATGCTCGACTTAGGGTTGGGATATTTAACCCTTGAACGCAGCACGCCTACCCTATCTCCCGGCGAATTGCAGCGCTTACGCTTAGCCACGCAGGTGCGGTCGAATTTGTTCGGAGTGGTTTATGTATTGGACGAACCTTCGGCAGGGCTGCATCCTGCTGATACCGAAGCGCTATTGCGAGCGCTTGATAAGCTGAAAGCTTCCGGCAACTCATTATTTATTGTGGAGCACGAGATAGATGTGATACGCCATGCCGACTGGATAGTAGATGTAGGGCCGGCGGCGGGTGAAAAAGGAGGTTATGTATTATATAGCGGCGTACCGGAAGGCTTGGCGGATGTTGAAGATTCGGTAACGAGGCATTATTTATCCAACAATAGGAAAAACGAAGATAGCACAACCAGGGAGCCGGCCACATTTCTTGAACTAAAAGGCATCACCCGCAATAACCTGAACAACCTGGATGCAAGGTTTCCTATCGGCGTATTAACCAGTGTTACGGGAGTTTCCGGGTCGGGCAAAAGTACCCTGGTAAGCCAGGTTCTGGTGGAGTTGGTTTCAGAACGATTGGGGTTAAAGATGGATCTTGGGGATGACGAGGGCGACAAGCTCGAACAAACCGCGGTAAAAACATTAGGCGGGCAAATTACCGGTGGTATGCAAGCCATCAAACGCCTTGTGGTTGTCGATCAAAAGCCTATCGGGCGTACGCCGCGCTCTAACCTAGCTACCTATACCGGCCTTTTTGACCACGTGCGAAAACTATTTGCCGGCACTAAAACCGCGCGCGAACGGAAGTACGATGCCGGGCGATTTAGCTTCAACGTAACCAAAGGGCGTTGCCCCCATTGCGAAGGCGAAGGCGTCGTGATGGTAGAATTGCTTTTCCTGCCCAGTGTATACACGCCGTGCCCTACCTGCGGCGGCACACGCTACAACCCAAAAACACTTGAAGTAAAATACAAAGACAAGAACATAGCCGAAGTATTGGGCCTTACCGTAGACGACGCTGCTAATTTCTTCGACGAAGAACCGCAGATATCCCGCGCCCTGGAAGTTATCCGCGAAGTAGGGCTTGGTTATTTGCGGCTCGGGCAGCCCGCCACGGAACTATCCGGCGGCGAAGCCCAGCGTATAAAACTGGCATCGGAATTGCAACGCGCGCAAGATGGCAACACCCTTTACATCCTCGACGAGCCAACTACAGGGCTGCACCCCTCGGACGTTGAACGCCTGATGGCACAGCTCAACCGCTTAGTAGATGAAGGTAATACTGTAGTGGTTGTAGAACACGATATGAATGTGATAGCCCAAAGCGACTGGGTTATGGATATTGGCCCAGGTGCGGGTGATAAGGGTGGAAAAATTGTTGTGCAGGGCACACCGCGCCAAATCGCTGTGCACTCCGGCAGTAAGACGGCACATCATCTCAAAAAGTCATTTTGAATGACTTTTTGTAATGCCTGAGAATTAACTATCGATCAATAAGTTGAGTTCTGCTAAAGTAATTTCTCTATACCGGGTATAATAAGCGTTAAAATGTGAATTTTTCGGGGTTCACATTTTTTTGCCTGAATTATAACCAATGCAGGTCTGCCACAAGTTGCTTTTTTGCCGTTTGTTTTCTGATACTGCTAAGGGTTTCCCTCGTCAACCCAAGTAACGAGGCGATCATGTATAAAGGCTAAAACTCATTCAGATCATTTCCCCGATAGCAATTTCCTTCTAATTAAATTATTAAAAGGTAAGAACAATTATTCCTAAAGGTGGTTTAATTACATACTTAGCCGGTCCTGTAAATTCTTAGCAGTCCCTCATCAAACCAAATTTACTAAAATTCAACTATGCCTAAAGAAACAGGGGAACCTAAATTCAGTACTAAAACTTCACCTAAGGCTGAGCCGGCCTTATTGGAATTATTTACCGATGGCATCAAGGATATCTATTGGGCTGAGAACCATTTGGTGAAAACCTTGCCTAAAATGCAGAAAGCAGCGAGTTCCAAAACGCTCGTTGCAGCCATTGAAAACCATTTAAAAGAAACAAAAACGCATGTGGCACGCCTCGAACAAGTTTTCGAATTGCTTGATGAAAAAGTGCAGGCACAAAAATGCGATGCCATGGAAGGTTTAGCTAAAGAAGGCGAAGGCATCATTGAAAGCACAGAACCCGGCACTGCGACGCGCGATGTAGGCATAATTCTTGCCTCCCAAAAGGTGGAGCACTACGAGATCGCGACCTATGGCGGCTTAACGCAATTAGCCAAAACCCTTGGATTGTATGATGTAGCAGAGTTGCTATACCAAACTTTAACAGAAGAAAAAGCCGCGGATCAAAAATTAACGGATGTAGCGGAAAGCGATATTAATTACCAGGCAGCAGAAGAGGCATAACCATGAGCAAAAAGAAACCATCGCCCAAATTGGGCACCGAAGGCGCGATCGATAAGAAATTAGCGCCTCAGCCTGAAAATGATAAAACTACACAGCTTGCTGCCCATACCGCCGATGGCGCGGGCGAAAAAATGAATACGAATACGGGCCTACCGATCAATGACGACCAAAATTCATTAAAAGCCGGTGACCGTGGCCCGACCTTACTGGAGGATTTTATCCTTCGTGAAAAGATCACGCATTTCGACCATGAGCGGATACCCGAAAGAGTGGTCCACGCCCGTGGTTCGGGTGCGCATGGCGTATTCCAGGTTTACGAAAGCCTCGCAGATGTTACTAAAGCCGGCTTTTTAAATGACCCCAAACGCGAAACACCCGTATTTGTGCGCTTTTCTACCGTAGCCGGTTCGAGAGGTTCAAGCGACTTAGCGCGCGATGTGCGCGGCTTTGCGGTAAGATTTTACACACCGGAAGGTAATTTTGACTTGGTAGGAAACAATATGCCGGTGTTCTTTATCCAGGATGCCATTAAATTCCCTGACCTTATTCATGCCGTAAAGCCTGAACCTGACAATGAAATTCCGCAGGCAGCATCTGCCCACGATACCTTTTGGGACTTTATTTCCCTGATGCCCGAGTCGGCGCATATGATCATGTGGGCGATGAGCGACCGTGCACTTCCGCGTAGTTACCGAATGATGGAAGGTTTTGGTGTACATACCTTCCGCCTTATAAATGCTGAGGGTAAATCCAGCTTTGTAAAATTCCATTGGAAACCTTTATTAGGTACGCATGCAGTTGCTTGGGATGAAGCGCAAAATATTTCGGGCAAAGACCCGGATTTCCATAGGCGGGACCTCTGGGACGCTATTGAAAGCGGCGCATTTCCTGAATACGAACTAGGGTTGCAGATCATTCCTGAAGAGGACGAGTTCAAATATGAGTTCGACTTGCTCGACCCTACCAAGCTGGTACCTGAAGAATTGGTCCCCGTGCAGCGCGTCGGCAAACTCACGCTTAACCGTAATCCCGATAATTTCTTTGCAGAAACAGAACAGGTTGCTTTCCACCTCGGGCATATCGTGCCGGGCATCGATTTTACGAACGACCCGTTATTACAAGGCAGGCTGTTCTCTTATACCGATACACAGCTGACAAGATTGGGTGGCCCTAATTTCCAGGAAATACCAATTAACCGCCCCATATTGCCGGTGTACAACAACCAGCGCGACGGGTTTATGCGGCAAACCATAAACAAAGGCAAAACCAGCTATAGCCCAAATTCCCTGGGGAACAATGACCCGCAGCAAGTAAAAGAGGCAGAGGGTGGCTTTGTATCCTACCGCGAGCGGATAGAGGCGCGTAAAGAACGTTTACGTAATAAAAGCTTTTTCGACCACTTCAGCCAGGCGCGCTTATTCTTCAACAGCCAGTCGGAACCGGAGAAAAACCACATCGTTGACGCATTTACCTTTGAATTAGGCAAAGTGAAAACCATTGCTGTGCGCGAACGTATGCTCGGCATATTGGCGCAAATCGATAAAGGGTTGGCTACGCAAGTCGCTTATGGCTTGGGCTTACATTTACCTACGGAAATATCGGCAAACCAAAGCGTATCTGCAGA
This sequence comes from Mucilaginibacter pedocola, assembly GCF_002013915.1. GTDB lineage: Bacteria > Bacteroidota > Bacteroidia > Sphingobacteriales > Sphingobacteriaceae > Mucilaginibacter > Mucilaginibacter pedocola. Next base: position 53,768 of record NZ_MBTF01000007.1, on the reverse strand, counting down.
TGGTGCCCCGGCCGATTACCAATCGGTACAAGTTGAAGGTAGCCTGGGTAAATCGGATGCGTTGAGCATGGCCAATACTGTTAAGGACACCATAAAAAGCCGCAAAGTGGCGATCCTGGTAGCCGATGGTGCCGATGCTGATTCGATAAGTGTAATTAAAAATAAGCTGGAAGCTGAAGGTGCCGTTGTAGAGCTGATCGCACCAAGAGGCGGCATGCTTACCGCAGAAAATGATGAGCAATTTGAAGCAGATCAAAGTTTTTTAACGGCAGCATCGGTTTTATTTGATGCGGTATATGTAGCAGGCGGAGCGAACGCTGTAGCGACACTGGAAGCAGAAGCGAACGCCGTACATTTCTTAAATGAAGCTTTCAAACATTGCAAACCCATTGCAGCACATCAAGACGCTATGCAGGTAATAGAGGCTACCTACTTTAGCAATAAGCTGCCGCCTGACTATAAACAAGATACGGTATTGTCTGAGGGTATACTGATGGGCGAGGTGGACAGTAACTATGCAGATCTGTTCGTAAAGATGATCGCACAGCACCGTTTTTGGGAGAGAGAAAAGCCGCGCTTGGTACCGGCTTAGTAATACCGCGCCCGGGCCACCCGCCTGGGCGCTTTTATAAGAATAATAAATGGATAAACTAACAATCGGGCTCATAGACGCAGCCCGCAACGGAGATATTGATACCCTCCAAAACCTTATAACTGAAGGGGCAGATATCAATGCACACGATGAAAAAGGCTTTACGCCGCTCATCATCGCTACTTACAACCGCCAGTATAATGCCTCAAAATGGTTGATCAGTCACGGGGCAGATGTAAACGCTGCCGATGCTGGTGGAAACACCGCGCTAATGGGCGCATGTTTCAAGGGCTACACAGATATCGTGAAGTTACTTATCTCCAGTGGCTCTGACCTGAACCGGCAACATGGTAATGGCGGAACGGCATTGATGTTCGCAGCCATGTTCGGCCGGAATGATATTGTAAAAATTTTATTAGAACATGATGCTGATAAAACTATATTGGATAGCCGCGGGCTTTCCGTTTTTGATCTTGCTGCACAGCAAGGTAACGAAACGGCTATCGGCCTATTAGAAACTTATTGATCAGGCTGCAATTAATTTTTGTACGCGGTTAACTAACTGGTCAAGGTCAAATGGTTTAGCGATAAAGTCGTCAGCACCTGCTTCGTTAGCAATGCGCTGCCCTTCCCTGCTTGCCGATATGACGATAACCGGGATATTATTGGTTTCCGGGTTTTTGCGCAAAGTCCGCAATACCTGGTCACCTGATAAAACAGGCATCCATAAATCAAGTAAGATCAGGTCGGGGCTTTGTTTTTCTATTTCCTCGTAAATTAGTAAGCTATTCTTAACAGGAATAATGCGGTAACCGGTCTCTTCAAGTATCAATTCGAGCATATCTAAGATGCCCTCATCATCGTCACAGATCAAAATAGTTTTATTGTACATTTGACTTCCTTTCATCTAACGGCAGGGTAAAACTAAAAGTTGAACCTTGGCCAAACTCACTTTCTACCCAAAGGGTACCGCCATGATTTTTAATGATCTGTTCGCAAACGTACAACCCGATGCCCATGCCCGGGAACCGTTGCTGGATCTCCCCGACCCGAAAAAAGCGGTCGAATATTTTTTTCTGGTCTTCGATCTTTATACCCATTCCTTTGTCCTTCACAGCGACTTTTAAAAAATTGCTCACTTTTGATAAATAAACCTCCACCTCATCTGATTCCGGCGAATATTTAATTGCGTTCGATAAAAGGTTATTAATAACCTGCACGATATGCGATTCATCGCCGGTATAACTATTTGTTGCACTGCCTTTGATAATAATCTGATGTGTTTTTGTGGCAGCCTGTATATTTTCGACCGCTTCATGTATGGCTTTATCAAAATCAAATGTCTCGCGGTGCAATTCAATATTGCCGGTTTGAATACGTGACATGTCCAGTAAATCTGCAATAAGGGTATTTAACCGTTCTACATATATCCCCGTTTTCTTCAGGATATCTTTAAATTTATCGCTAATGTCACTTGGCAGAAGGCGTTGCATGATTTGTACATAACCCTTGATTGTTGTTAGTGGCGTTTTGAGCTCGTGGCTTGCGATAGACAAAAAATCATCCTTCCGGCGTTCAATTTCCCGCCTGTCTGTTATATCTTCTATCGCTATCAATATCCTGTCTTTGTACTGCCCTTCCAGTTCGATACGATGGGCATTTAGTAACATCAGCTTCTTTCCGATGTGCGGAAAATCATGCTCTACTTCGAACTCCTCAACAGGATTATTGGTCGGCAAGATATTCTCTAACAATTCTTTTAGCTGCGGTATATTCCACTGCCCGTTGCCCAAGTCATAGAGCAGACGCCCCTCTGTTTCTTCTTTTCCTACTTTAAACGTTTTCAGAAAATGCTCGTTAACACTGAGTACTTTGAAGTCAGGGTTCAAAACGACCAGGCTTTCTCTTACGGTTTGAACAATACTTGAAAGGTAATCTTCGCTTTCCTTCAAACTCTTTGTCCGCTCTGATATTTGGGCTTCCATTACGTCTTGCTGGTGCAGTAGTTCCTGCTCTGCCTTTTTCCTGCGCGTAACATCATTCTGAACTCCTATGAAATAGCAAACATTACCTTGCTCGTCCTTTATGGGCGACATATAAAGTTCATTCCAAAATAGCGTACCGTTTTTTTGATAGTTGCGCATCTCAACGACACATTCTTTGCCTTCTTTAACGGCGTTGCGCAAAACCGCACGCTCTTTTTGATTACGGTCTTCTTTTTGCAAAAACCTACAATTGTGCCCGATGATCTCGTGCCTTTGATAGCCGGTTATGCGCTCAAAAGCCTTATTGCAGTATATGATCGGATTATCCGGTTGTTGATTGTCTGTAAGGATGATACCGGAAATGGAAGAATCTAAAGCCTTCATCAGCAGCGAAAGGTCTTGTTTCAAAGTATCATTGGAGAAAGTGAATTCCCCATTATTTAAGCTGTCCAATTCATGGCCCTTTCTATTTTCCATCAACTTAGCAAATTAGTTGCCAGCATGTTATTCAGACTCGATATTTTAATATTTTTCTTTAAACTCACCTAATTCTGCAGTTCAATTAACTCTAGGTAAAAGTTGCCGATGTAAATGACATATGACCGTAATTCCTGCACATGTTTTTTGGGCAGCAATGTCTTTAATAAAATACAGGGGCAAATATATTCCGTTATGGATCGCAAGGGCTTAACATCGCAGCATCCTGGCTGATGTATCAAATGCGTACGTAAATTTGTATCGTATGCGGACGGCGCCAATTTAAACATATCTTAAAAATCTGACAATGAATATTTTATTTAATTGGCATGCATTTCGCCAAGGCAAATATAGAATTGCCGGACTATTCTTTTTATCATAATGCTACAACCTCTTTTACTTCAAAACCACCATGATAACTCAACTAAAATTCGCATTGAGGCACCTTTTACGTTCAGGCCTCTTCACGTCAATAAATGTTGCAGGCTTAGCAATAAGTTTAACGGCAGTTGTACTTATGGCGCTGTATATTGAAGATGAGTTGAGCTACGACACGTTCAACAAAAACGCTCAGCAAATTTACCGAGTTGTTGATGACAAGCAGACTAATGCTCTTTTTCAGCATGGTGCAGGAAGCCCGGGCCCATTGGCTCCGGCTCTATTAAACGACTTCCCTCAGGTTAAAGTCGCTGTACGTTTTATTGATGGGGAATCATTAGTAAAATACGAAAATAAGGCATTCGAAGAAAGGCATATATTTTACGCTGATCCAGAAGTATTTAACGTGTTTTCATTTCCACTTGTCTATGGCGATCCTTCGACAGCATTAAATGAGCCTCGGACGGTTGTTATGACCCAAACGACTGCGTTAAAATACTTCGGCAATAAAAATGCTATTGGAAAAATCGTTACCATGAATGGTGACACTTACCGAGTTACCGGCATTGCAAAAGATATTCCTTCTAACTCGCATATTCAATTTGATATCCTTGCATCCATGGCTACGGCGCAAGCCAAGGGCTCGGGTTATGACTGGCTATTTACAAATTGGTATTCTAATAACTTCCATACGTATATCTTACTGCCTAAAATTGAAGATAATGAACAGTTAATTTCACAAATGGCGGCATTTGCAAACCGGCATAATGCCAACACAAATGGGACAACCCATCATTATGGTTTAGAAAAACTTAATGACATTTACTTGCATAGTGACCGTGAAAATCAAATTGGTAAAACAGGAAATATTCGTAGCCTTTATGTTTTTGCTGCGATTGCATTCTTTGTGCTTTTAATAGCCTCCATCAATTTTATTAACTTATCGACTGCCCGGGCGACAGAAAGAGCTAAAGAGGTTGGTATAAAAAAAGTGAACGGCGTTAGCCGTCCTGCATTAGTGGCTCAATTCTTTTTTGAATCATTTTTAATGGTGGGCGTCGCAGCATTAATTGCAATTTTTGCGGCAGCGGCACTATTACCAATATTCAACGAATTTTCGGGCAAAACGATAGAATTTGCATTATTTAAACCTGCTCACATAGTTGGTTTAGTTGCAGCTGTTATAATAGTCAGTTCCGTTTCGGGCATATACCCAGCCTTAATTCTTTCTGGCTTTAATCCTGTGGCAGCAATAAAAGGAAGAGTTCGAACATCCAGTTTCAATATCGGTATGCGTAAAGCATTAGTCGTTTTTCAGTTTTCGGTTTCAATAATTTTAATTATCAGCTGCATTGTTGTCTTTACACAGCTTAAATATATGCAGACGCATGACCTTGGATTTAAAACTGCGCAAACGATGGTAATAAATTTTGAAGGTGATAATTCGGTTCAAAAAAACTATAAATATATTGAGTCTGAAATCCTAAAAAAACCAGGTGTGAAAAGCGTATCAGCCTCATCTGCTGTCCCAGGCAACCTCATCTCTGGCTGGTCAATGGATTTTGCAAAGAAAAATGGCGATACCGTACATGCAGAACTTCCAATTTACTTAACTGATTTTTCCTTCATGAGACAGTACAATATCCCGATGGTTGCTGGCCGGGGATTGTCCTCTCAATTCGCTGCTGACACCGTAGAGTCTATGGTTATTAATGAAACAGCCTTAAAGAAACTTGGCTTCAACAACCCAGAAGAAGCTATTGGCGCAAAGGTGGGGATGTACCCGAATGACGCGAAAATTATAGGCGTCTTTAAAGATTTTCATTATGAATCGTTACAACATCAAATAGGCCCCTTGGCTATGCGCATCCTCCCTGGAAATTTCCGCTTGTTTTCAGTTGAAATTGGGCCTCAAAATGTTCCGGCTACGGTCCAGGCGATCGAAGAACTATGGAAGAACATAGTGCCGCAAAGGCCGTTAGAGTACACCTTTTTAAACAATGCATTTAATGAACAATATAAAGCCGAAATTAAATTCGGGCAACTCTTTAGCCTGTTTACGGGTTTAGCGATCGCAATAGCTTGTTTCGGCTTATTTGGGCTTTCCTTATTCAGTGTAAAGCAACGAAAATTGGAAATTGGGATCAGAAAAGTTATCGGTGCTTCAGCGTTTAAAATTACGCTTTTGATCACAAAAGATTTCTTATCTCTCGTGGCTCTCGCAGTAGTTATTGCTTTTCCTATAGCGCTGTATTTCATGAGCCACTGGCTACAGGAATTTGCCTACCGGATACAAATCAGCTGGTGGATATTTGTAATAGGTGGAGGAATTGCAGCACTTGTTGCGCTCCTGACGATAAGCTTCCATGCCATAAGGGCAGCTATTGCAAATCCGATTAACAGCTTAAAAAATGAATAAAAAACGATGGCGTCATTTACTGATCGTTTTAGCGATGGTATTTAAATCGTCTTGGGAACTAACCATCCGATTAACATGTATTGGATAGTGAAACTCCTCTAATTTTTGTAAAAGGTATTGCAGCGTCAGTTTTTCGTTAAGGCTTAACTTGCCCGTTACGATAGTACCGACATTGCTGGTGTGCTCAAAAACTTTATACAATAATTCCCTGCCCTTGGGTGTGATGGCAATATGCTTTCCTCGTTTATCCGATTTATTTTGCCACTCATCAACAAGGCCAGCAGCGATCAAGCGGGCTATTACTGCTGTTCCTGAAGTTTTTTCTAAAATGTTATGCCGTATTAATTCTGTTTTGGAGATACTGTCATGCGTCAACAAAATCGCAAGGCACGTAAAATCTTCTGCTGTCTGAAGTGGCGTGCCGTCAAGGGCCTTTTTTATATATGACTTGGCGTACCGGTACATGAAGATCAAGAGGCGGGAAATATTGTTATCAATGTTGAAGGCAATATCTTGAGCATTTGGTTCACTATTACCGAACCGTACTTCAGAACGGTTAGAAAGGCCATTCCTTTCGCTGAGCTTAATTAAAAGAAAACCAACAAAGTCCGGCAAGGTAATTTCGCGTTCATTCTCCTTCTCGAAATCTTCGAGAAGGGAAAGCAATTCATGCACAAATGCGTATGACTTCATTTTAGTCAAATATACAGCATATGGTGACAAATAATAATTGTTAGTATTTCACTCAAGATAGGTAAAAATAAGTAGCTCTAAAACCTGTCAACAATCAAGGCTGGGCGAAATTACAGTTAAAGGAATGCCTTAGTTAAGCTGATGGTGCCGATAATTTATTGTAGGATGCCACGGCTTGAGGAAAACAGATTTTGAACCATTCCGTGTAGTACTCTGGGTGTTTTTGTATATCTAATTCGAGTAGAGCTAAAGGGATATAATTAAAATCAGCTACTTCTAAATGGTTGATGATCGGGTCTATATCGCAAATGCCTATAAATACGTGGTCAAATTCATGCTCGGTAAGGCTTGCTCCTACTTCAGCTTTATAAATAAACGTAAAGGCAAAGTGTAGGTAGGTACTGATACCCATTTCTTCATGTAAGCGCCGGTTAGCAGCAGCTGATGCCGCTTCGCCTAAATAGGGATGGCTGCAGCACGCATTGCTCCAAAGCATTCCTGAATGGTATTTACCTGCTGCCCTTTGTTGGATCAGCATTTCACCCTTATTATTGAAAATAAAAACCGATATCGCGCGGTGCAACTTACCGGTACGGTGAGCGGCCAATTTATCCATGGTACCATACATTTGGTCATGCTCGTTTACCAGCATTACACTATTCTTCATAATTGCTTAGCATGAAGTGGTTAGTTGAATCCGGCGTTAAAAGAATTCTGATCATAATTATAAACTTGCGGGCATCAGATACCCGCACTCTGTTATTGCGAATTACATTAACATTGAGCCCCTTGATTTTCTCAAAGAGCCTGTAATAATACGCAAATGCTAAGCTAACCCCTTTCTTTGCCCGTGCTGGCAATCTAAGAACCCCCTCTCGAGCGTCATTAAAATCGCTTTCTATTTCGTGCTCGATCTTTGTCTTTTCGGCTTCCGAAAAATCGTCGAAATCAACCCCAGGAAAATACGTCCTGCCAAGCGATTCATAATCCGCCTTCAGGTCACGAAGAAAATTTACTTTTTGAAAAGCAGACCCCAACTTCATCGCAGGAATTTTCAATTTCTCATATTCTGCTTTATTCCCTCCTGTAAAAACCTGAAGGCACATTAAACCTACAACCTGTGCTGACCCTAATATGTACTGGCCGTAGGCTTCCGAATCATATTGACTCCGTTCCAAATCCATTTCCATGCTTTTTAAAAAAAGCCGGATCAGTTCATGGTCGATCGCATAATCATTAACCGTCCGTTGAAAAGAATTTAGAATAGGATTGAGGCTTATTTTCTGCTCGATCGCTTCGAAACAATCATGCTCAAATTTTCTTAGCAAATAACGTTTATCGTAATTGTGAAAACTGTCTACGATTTCATCTGCAAGCCTTACAAAGCCGTAAATGGAAAAAATAGGCGGACGAACCTCTTTAGATAAAAATCGGATACCTAACGAAAAACTTGTACTGTAAAACTGTGTAGTGATCTTACTGCAAAGAATAGAAAGGTCGTCATACTTTTCTTTCATCATATAAATTTGTTGCCTGCGCGAAATAGTACATAAATATCTAAAATATACATTTATTGAGCATTTTAGTATTATATTAGAGAATTCAATTATAACCTTGAAACTCTCGCTGGCGTTAAACAACAATCGAAATTTGCGTTACGTAACGTTTCTTTACTTATACGTGATGCAAGGCGTACCTGCAGGGTTTGCACTTACGGCGATGGCGAATTACTTTACCGGTAAAGGCCTTTCTTCACAAAGTGTTGGCAGCTTTGTCGCTATTGTTGGGATACCTTGGGTGCTGCAATTCTTTTGGGGGCCGATCATTGACAGGTATCAATATTCTGTTATCGGGCATCGGAAACAGTGGATCGTCCTTACACAATTGATGGCGTTGATTGCGTCCCTCGGCCTACTATACATTAATAATCCAATCGGGGAATTGACAACCGTCTCTGCCGCTTTCTTTATCCATAGTATTTTTGCAAGTGTCCAGGATGCAAGTGTTGATGCGTTAGCAATTTCTATCGTCCCAGAGAATGAGCGTGGCCGCGTGAATGCATTTATGCGCGGCGGGTTTTTAGCCGGTATCGCTTTGGGTTCTGCCGGGCTTTCGCTTGTCCTGTATCATTACGGCTTTCATGCTGCTGTACTATCGCAATCAGCATTGTTATTTATTTTGACCACATTTACTTTCTTCACAAAATTAGACCCTGCTGACAGGTATTTGCCAAACTTTCGCCAAAGAACGAGCGACAAAACTAATGTTAAAGAAAACCCAAAGTTAGGATGGCTATTCAGGCAATTATTTTCTGGATTAATGAAAAAAGACAACTTCAATACGTTTATCGTTATTGCTACCGTCTACACCTGTAACGGGGTTTTTATTAGGTCATTTTCATTTTATCTCATTCATAATTTAAAGTGGCAATATAATGATGTATCGGTTTTGCAGGGGGGCTGGTGTACTATTGCTACCATTGCAATAACAGTTATTGGAGGGATCATTGCCGATAAATTGGTGCCCACGATATTACAATTAAGGGTAATGATAGGTATCGGGCTCTTTCTAATTATTTTGGGCCTGAGCCATAACTTGTGGCTTTTTAAACCCTACAGTGGGACGGGTTTGATCCTTTGGAATCTAGCAGATCCAATGTTTAGTGTTGCAGCAATGCCTATTCTTATGTCACTCTGCATTCAAAAAGTTGAAGGTTCACAATTTACAGCTTACATGGCTCTCGTTAATTTATGCGATGTAGTCGGTGCCTACCTTTCAGGGTGGATGATGGCTATCACTCCAGCACCCACTATTGGGCTTATATGCGGTGTGGCCGTATTATTTTTAGGAGTTTGGGGCTACGTTAGACGCAAAAGAGAATTGTCGATTAAGCCGTTTTGATATTGGTGCACAACGTCATAGACAAAATCATTTCTTAACGGAAAAACAAAGCTCCGCTACACTCGCTGTATTGGGGCTTTAACCTAAACCTTATCACAATAGTGGCGGACGCCACCAGTAATAGAAGCTATAAAAATATAGTTTTAATTTTAATATTTTCTTTTTAATTAAAATATCTCAAACATTTTAGTTGTAGGAAGGTTCTATAATCAAGGTTGTGGAAGCGCCAAACTTTAGAGCGTTTTCACAGGCTGAAAACATAAAAACTATCTATACTATGGCTACTACAACAAAAAGCAAAAAAGCGGCTGCAAATACTCCCAGCCGCACGAGTGAAGCGGAAAGCGCTTTGAAAGAATTATTTGTGGACGAACTTAAAGACATTTATTGGGCTGAAAAACACCTTGCAACCGCCTTACCCAAGATGATCAAAGGCGCAACGTCAGAAGATTTGAAACAGACAATTACGGCACACCTTGAAGAAACCAAAAACCAAGTGACGCGCCTCGAAAGTGTGTTTGCTTCTATTGGTGAAAAAGCATCGGCAAAAAAATGCCTGGCAATGGAAGGCCTACTGGCAGAAGCGACCGAATTGTTAGGCGACACAGACAAAGGCACCGAAGTGCGCGATGTTGCGATAATCTCGGCTGCACAAAAAGTTGAACATTACGAAATCGCCTCTTATGGCACTTTGCGCACGTTAGCCGGTACGCTAGGCTACAGTGAAGCACAGAGTTTATTGGATGAAACCCTCGCCGAAGAAAAAAACGCTGATAGCTTGCTAACACAAGTTGCGGAAAACTACGTGAACGAAGCGGCTGCCGCCGAAGTTGAATAATTTAAAAATCTATTAGTTTAAGACTGGCACAGTTTTAGGGCATTCCTTAATCTACAAAAACGAAAAACATTATGACGACCACAGAAAACGCAACAGGCGTGATCAACGACCTGATCGAGATTAACAACGACCGTGTAGCCGGTTTTGAAAAAGCGATTGCCGATATCAAAGATGAAAATGTCGATTTAAAACAATTATTCCAGGGCTATGCCGAGCAAAGCCGTAAAAATGGGCAGGAGCTTGCGGCTATTGTTGGCTCTGTTGAAGAAGTTGAAACCGGCAACAGTATTTCCGGCACCTTGCACCGGGCATGGATCGATGTAAAATCGCTGTTTGGAGGTAGCGACCGCGAAAGTATTTTATCAGAGGCAGAACGCGGGGAAGACGCCATCAAAAAAGCTTATGATGAAGCGATAAGCAGTGGTAACATTCCTGCCAATGCAATACAGGTTGTAACGACCCAGGCGATCGATATTAAAGCAGCACATGACCAAATCAAAGCGTTGCGCGATACTGCAAGCTTTTAACTATCCTAACTTTTCTTATCAAAGGAGCCGCCTAAACAGCGGCTTTTTGTTTGTTATCCAAAATGCAACCTCAAAGATCCACAGCATCATGAGAATTTATTAAAATTCTCTGTAGTTGGGCGTTCCCCGGTTCCCACCGGGTCCGGCTATCCACTATATCCGCTCCGCGGGATGCCGCTACTATCCGTAACGCTCTGCAGGCCGTTAACAAAGACCAAAAAGAACCCCTATAGATTGGTATCGCATTCAGCCTTTCAACCGTCAACCAGCAAGGATCGCCCTGGCGAACCTTGCTGCCCTTCGGGTGCCCGTTCCGAATTATTTCGGAAAGGCAGTTGACTGTTTCACGCCTGCGAAGGGTCGGCCAAGCGGCGCTACGGTTCCCGAAGCACCGCTTGGCCTAAATGCAGCCTTCTCAAAACAGTATTTGTCCTGAGCGCTTGAATCAAGGTGGTATCCGCAAAGCTTTTGCAAAAGATGGAAGCAGGCCTAATCGAGACCCATAACGGCAATTGTCCGGCCATTCTAAAAGATGGAACAAGTTTTTCGGTTGTTTACGGAGTGATAGGTTTATGGAATGTGTCATATCAGACTTGAGCTTAATCTATTAACGTTGATAAAATCATTTTTGCGAGTTGATACCCCTTTCTTGTGTATATCGCTCCGCGGTCAAATATTCTCTCATCTTATAAAATATTGCTGCCGAAATTGGACGCAACCCGCTAAACATTCGGCAGGAAACACCAATTGGTGAAGCAATCAGCGAAATTGTTTAACCCAACGAAAATAAGCATATACAATAGGATTCGTTAAGCCTAGTTTCCTAAAGAAGCGAACTTACCAAAGGCGTGGAGGATCTATTAGAACGACCAAGCATTGAATAGCGTGTTGAAGAAAAACATTGTCTAGGCAAGATTAAACAGCATCGATTCCGTCATGACAATTCATACGAATAAACACTCAAAAAATAAAGCGGCGCAATACCTTACGCCGCTTTATTTTCACATCAGATCGTCTTGAAATCATCCTCCGCAAGATGTATCAAAAGCTTCAAATCATCGTCAAAGGTGTTCTGTTTCGGTAGCTTTTGGGCTCCAGGTACAAACAGCGCAACTTTAAAAGGCACGGAAGATCTGCGTTCTTCACATCGGTTAAACTTACCTGCCCCTCTAACGACCGGAAACCAAGTTTATCTGCAGCATCGCTAACACCAAGTAACGAAACGCCATCACGATTGATACCGCAAAGCTTCCTGAGATATTCAAGCTCGTAAAACCTGCCGTAGTATTTGCAGATCATTTGCAGGCAGGTTGGGCCGCAATCCATCTGCTCCTGCTGCCTGAATAATGGAAATCTCATTTTTGAAGGGCCTTTTGGTCACACTGCATTTTGTGAAATTCGCTATTGTATTTCTTTAAAGTTATAGCCTTTTAATTGAGGATACCCGCAACATTATTTTTTAGCACTGCGGGCCGGCATCATCGCGTTGATCTGATAGGTTAATCCTTTCCTGATTTCCTATTAAGGTTGTTGTTGACAGGAACAGACAAGTAGCCCAGGTGCCCTTCCAGATCTGTGCCCTCGATGATAAGCTGGTATCGGGAATCCTTATCATGGCTAAAATTAAATGAAGCGTTGCCATTATTGTCGGTCATGACTTCAGGCAACCACATTACAGTCGTCCTCAGGTCTGTGGCATGGGCGCCTGTAGGAACGTACAGAGGCTTATAGCTGCTCCGGTACCAGGTTAACCGTTCAGGCTTGTATACGAATACACCATCTTTATGTACGGCACCGGGGCCAACACCTGACCGGGTAGTAATGTCAAGAAAAATGAATTGTTTTCCTGTAGGCACGCCAAAGTATTCGGGATAGCGGCTTCTGTATGTACTGGTGTAGAGAAGACTGGTGCTTAATTCAATGCCTTTTATATCTTTCACCCTGAATGAGTTCAAATAGCCTTTTATATCAAGGAGTATTTCGCTCATTGAATTACCTTGAAATGGCATAACCTTGAAAAGGTCAATACCATCAATGAAAATTATGGGCACCCTGCCATCTATCTGGTAACCCTGAGTTCCCGGAACAATCTGGAGCTTTTCAACCCAAAGGTCAAATAATCCGCCTTGTTTTTCTTTTTCAAGCGATTTTTCATTAAGAACGATATCGGCATTACCAGGGCCGTTAAGATTTTTTGATCCCTGAACGATCCTTTTAGATGATATTTTAACCTCTTTTAGCTGCCGGGTAGTAGCTGCCATTTCCTCCGCAGCAATTTGCTCAGCCTTTGTACCCGTGAACTTAGCGAAAATGGTATCCGGATTTACATTCCAGGGGCGTTGATATTTTTCCGGCCCAACTCTGAGGGGCTGCCCCAATTGCTTATCCTCATCCATTTTGATAAGAAATTCGAGGTTTTTCCCTTCGTTGCCAGTGGCTTTAAGTATAAAAACAGGTGTATCGATCTTAGGGAAACCCTCAAATACAAATCTCCCCAAATTGTCGCTAATGGTATCTCTTAAAATCGAAGGGCTTTTTGACCATAGGGTTACTTTTGCCCCCGGGATTGGTTTATTCGATTGGTCGAGGACGGTACCACTGATCATTAACCCCGTTTCTTTCCGGTGGTTAAAAGCTTCCGGTATCTCTTTGTAACAGCTCCACCCCTGCGTAATCAAGAGGTCATCCAACTCTTTCCAAACCTCCTCGTTTACTCTTGAAAAATATCTCCCCGGATCTTCGACATAGCCGGAAAGTTCAGCAGTGAGCAGCGATCTTGTTACAAGGTTTTCCCCAAGGGAATCCGTTTTTATCCGGCTACTATTATTCAAAGCAACAGAAAATACGCCAGCTACAGGCCTACCCGACTCATCTGTTGCCCTTATGTTAATTTTGCTGCTATCTGAAGATCTGTATTTTTTTACATCAATGCTGATATTTAAACGATCCTTGTGGTCAATAAAGGCCATTCTCTCGTTTATTGTTTGGTTTTCGGCCGTAGCTAAAGCAAAGCTGGTGACCCCGGACGGAAATCGGTTCTTTGCAATGTTTTTTGAGATCGGTGTTCCGGATTTTAAAGTCAGCAGAGCCGCATAATATACCTTGCCTTTAGGCTTCCGGTTAAAAAAAACTGACCGCCGGTACCGATTCCGGCCCTCACAATTATCGTCAGCGAGTCTTTATTAAACTCATTTCTTACCGACAGTGATGTTCCGTCATTTTTCACTTCCGGAAGTACTCTTATGACAACCGCCCCATCAGGAAATTTAAGATGGGCAACATACCGTTCATTAGCCAGGTAAGTGATCTCAAAACTACCCATACCGTTTCGGGCCGAACGGAAGTCAGCTATTGTTACATAACCTGATGCAGCCACACCATAACCATCTTGATCCAGAATTTTGAACCCCATCCTTGTAATACGCCCGGTAATAGCGTTGCCCCCTTCCGGTAAGAACTGGATATCGGCTGCGTTGTAATCCTGTATTTTAAAAGGCAGTGTTGCAGCAAGGGCTCCATTTTGTTTCAACCGTACTTCCATTTTTTTGTACTCTCCTTGCGGGATTTCCAATTCTAAACCACCATCCACACCCGTAGTTCTTTTTTGTGATGAAGCAGGCCTTTTATCTTTCAGTATCTCTATGTTAATTGCCGATAAACGCAGCGGTTCTTTGTTCACATTCGCCAAATATAATTTTAGCCGTTGCGCGTTTGGAGCACCGCTTAGCGAGGACTGTACAAGTATTGCACTTTCGCCAGGATCGCTGATAAGGATATTTTTGATAAAAGAATGGTCCGGATTGAAATTTAACATCCAGTTGGTATAAGCTTTGAACGTAATCGTTCCTGCGTTGTATTCTTTTTCATTCAAACTGATACTGCCTTGGGCCATGCCATTTTCCATCTTGAAATTATATTGCCTAATCATATTGCCATCCGCTGAAAAGGCACTGATATGCAGTACGCCGCTATTCTCTGTAGGAAGAAGGATAGTGTAGTTTAATACATATGCTTTAAACCTGACGGAATCATTTAGGGCATAATATGGTTGATTGAGTTGCAGGTAAATAATTTCAGGAGCTGCGGACGCGTAAATACTGTCAGCGTGTAGTGCCAGCGCTTGCATCCGGCTTGCCATCGCAAAACCAGGGGAGGATGCCTGGCCTTCTGCCTGTGCACTCAAGCCTGCTCCGGATGTTTCTTCGCCCGGCTCACTGTAGCTGATAGGCAACAATTCAGCTATGCGGCTATGGCCCCAAGCGCCGTTGTATGAAATACTTTTTGAGTTAACTACCGTACCATTCCCATCCAGAAGGACATAAGGCGAATTGAAATAAAGAAGAGTTGTTTTTTCGTTATATAGTTCTTTTTTATAAAAACGGCCGCGTGGGTCATAGTCAATTTGTAAGGTATCTTTTTCGCAACCAAATGCCCAGATGCCGGTTTCATTTGTCGGGAGAAGCAAGTCATTTTTATCAAGTTGGCCCGGATGGAATGATCTTTTTCTTTCTCCATCTTTCTTTTCGTCGCGTACTCGCCGCACTAAATAATGTTCGCTTACTTTTTCAAGGAGCAACGCACGAAAAAAACGGGAAGGTGAGTTTTCATAAACTTGATGGCGGCGTTTTTGCCATTTTTTTACATCTTCCCCCGAGCCGGTTAACTCCTCGAAAAGTGCGGACCCGTCGTAGTGAAGACTCTGGCCTGCACTATTCCGGTCGAGGCTAAACTCGTTTAGCCAATATTTTAATTTATATCCCAGCTCGGGATTTTCTATTTCTATAAAATCAGAAGAACTTCCGCTTAATATTCCTTTTGATTTGTTATACCTGAGATCGATAATATCAGGATTAAGGATCCTGCATTTTTCTGCGATGGGCGAATTGCCGATAAAAGCATTTTTAAACCATTCCAGGTTTTGCTGTCGGAAAGAATCATCTCCAACGATGACCTCTTTGAGCTCACGAAGAGCTGGCTGAAGATATATGTCTGTAATCGTGAGGTTATTACCGTTAACGGTCACCGGCTGTTTATACGATCTAAAGCCAAGCATTGATACTGTCAGGTTATAAGTGCCATTCTTGATAATTTTGAGGCTAAAGGCACCGTCAACATTCGTCAGGCTTCCTGTCGTCGTATTTTCAATAAACACGCTGCAATCCTGTAACGGTTGCCTGGTTACAGAATTGTAGATTTTTCCACTCAATAAATACTGGCTAAAGCAAGTTGAAGGAAATAAAATAAATAGGATGAGGACAGTTCTTTTTGACATAAACTCTGCTTTGAATATCGCCATATATTTTTTCTTTGCCGAAAAAGAATCAAGAACAAGCAGCTTATTTTTTCAATAGCGCAACGACATCACCCTCATCAACTAGATTCGTCCAGCATTTAACGGGTGGCCACACACTCAGGCCATCGGCCGGAGCTGGTTGGAACCATTCGAAAATTTGGTTCCGGTTCGCTAACGGTGAACCAAGCGTGATAAAAGCATAATAATCGTGCGCTCTTTACGACAAAGAGCTTTCTAAGTGGCCAATGAGCCCAAAATGACCAATGACGACCTGAACGTTGCCGGTTAGCTTTTCAAGAACACGTTGAACGATAGTTTCCAGTAGCCAATGTTTGTTTATATAGCCGACGGCCTGTTTCGGGTCCCCCCTGCATGGCATTTTGCGAGATGTTAGCGAAAAATTTGCCTTAGGATAGCGCACTTAATGCTCTCTGAATGAACTTTGGGGTTACTGCAAAGTCCTCAACATAAGTTGTAAGCAAAGGAACTCAATCCGGCTCAATTTGGACAGCGTCCGGCCAAAGCAAATTAAGTAGCACTTACTCTTCTTCAGTCAAAGATGTCAAACTATGGACGCTATAAGAACCTATATCCCCGCCTGGCCGGGATGTGTCGCCATAAAATGCGCAGGTAAGATCCAGAGGAGTCAATTGCCTATCCGCTAGATGCAACCTCTTGATAATAATAGCCACCACTCGCCATATAGGACCACATCTACTTTGAACTGCTGACCGATTCCGTGAATAGCTAATATCTTAGGCATAAGGGGCCCTTTCGTTTGAAGGGCTAGCTGCCGTGTAGATTACAGTTTTCATTTAAATGATAAAGTTTTACAGCAAGGTACGAGTACTTTAGATATCTGTCAACTGTAGAATTATTCGTTATATCATTTGCTTGCAGAAAGAAATAGGGTACAAATTCTATCTGCATTAGTAAAATTAAGCTTTAGCCCAGCTGCTCATATACAGGTCTTGAAATATAAGGAAAGCAAACAAAACAATGATTTTCACACTCTCCCTTAATTTTAAAATTTTGTAAGCAGTTCTATTTTATTTGTAACAGATACTTTAATGTACATGCTTTGCAAGTTGGCACATACTGTATTACAACCATTATCAAAAACGATTAAAATCCCTCCCGCTCCTCATCTAACAATGCTTATCGCTTTTCCAAAAGTGCTATGGCCTCTACTTCTAATGCTTTAAATCACGCTTCTTATCTATCGTGTAGCAACCTTAGTGATATTATTAGTATCACTGGTATTTTGCCGCCTACCTAAGGGCTTTAAGTAAATCGGATAAAAATAGGTTTTACCTACCCTGAAATTACGAAGCTGTGTTTTGTAACCTTCATTATCTATAACAAGAAGAATGCCTTCGAAATTTCCCGTTAAATGAAACTTGCCTTGTTCATTAGTAACAGTGTCAATCATCGTATCGGCCACGGTTACTCTGACACCAGCCAAAGCCGCCTGCGAACGAGCATCCTGCACAATGCCATAAATATCTACTAAATTTTGCGCGTTAAGCTTGCTGGGTAAACAAGCCGCTACAAGCACCGCTACGGTGATCGGTAATAATCGAGTTATGTCCATGTGAGGAGGCTTAAAGAATGGTAATGATGATCGAATTAACGGCCGACACTTTATGCCGGCTCAATTAATGATTTGCCCGAATAGAATATGATTCAGCAGTAATATCCCTTTCTGTCCTGTATCGGTTTCAACCGTATGTATATATTTAAACTGCCGGGAAGAGCTGTCGTAAACCTGATCTATAAGCTTAATTGATAACGCTTCCTGAATAAAAGCTAAGCCATTTTGCACACACAGAATTTGCTTGTTGATGTTGAGGGAAAAATCGAACCCATAGCCGAGTTGATGAAGTTCTGTCACCCTCCGGATAAGACCGTTGCCTTGCCGCCCATGTTTGTTAGTTGCTGCCATGATAGTTTTGTTTAGTAACCTATCTATCGCAAAACCATACCAAAGCCATAACAATCTAATTACCAATTAATTAAGTAATTATCAAATACTTACGAAATACCGTATATCTACGGCCAGCTATCCGAAATAGCGCAAATTAGCAACTACATTGAAGGCCTAAAAACCTACCGCCCTCAATACAAACCACGTTATCTACTGTAAATCAATACTTAATGCACATTACAAACCCCTCTGTTATCACACCCTAATATTAGCAATAACTGGCTAAACAGGTTTACTTAAAACCAAACGATCCGGCCAAAATACTTCGGCCGGATCGTGAAAAGATGAGAATAAACAGGTTTACTTTACTAACAAGGTTTTGTGGAAGGCAATATTATCACAGGAGCTGCCCACCTGTATATCAAATTCGCCGGGCTCCACTACATACTGCATCTTATCGTTATATAAACCCAGTTCGGCTACCGGCACTTCAAGTTTTATCCTGGCCGTTTTGCCGGCCTTTATCAGTTCTTTTTTAAATGCTTTCAACTGCATTACCGGTGTAGCAACAGAACTCACCTTATCGCGAATATAAAGCTGCACAAGCTCCTTACCGTCGCGTGCGCCGGTATTCTCTACCTCAACCTCTACTTGTATGGTACCATCGGCCGCGACAACCGAGTCGGTGAGCGTGCAAGACCGGTATTTGAAGTTTGTATACGAAAGGCCATACCCAAAGGCCCATAGCGGATCTGGCTTGTCAAAAAAGCCTGTCTGTTCGGATGCAGCATCAATAAAAGCGAAAAAGGAATTCTGGAGATCCGCTGAAAAGAAAATAGGATTAGCTGCCACTTAATCGCCTCCGCAGCGTAATTATTATCAACTTATTGAATTCATTAATATGGGGCCACCCCAAAAATATCATCTTTTTGATATTACTGACATGATCCATATAACCGTAAATTCATAAAACGTAAGTATTTTAATATTCAAGAGGGCTTAATTTTTCATGGGTTTCGGATAATTCCGATATTTTTCGCAATATTAGAAGACTGATCCGGTTGGTCCGGTTCGGTTGCTGAAATCCTAAACTTTATTGAATGGTGAAAACTATACTCAAGCACTTTGCTTTTCTTTATATTATTTGTTTTGGGTTTTTATCCGGGGTTGGCAGTGCCATGGCATTCGGGCCGTATAAGCTTCCGGGCAAGGCTACGCCGGATATTCGCTTTGAAATTTATTTTCGGGGATTAAAAGATCTTTCGTCAACCTTTGCAGGCGCAATCGTAACTTCCACGGGCGGAACGACAATTTGCCAGGGCGGTTCACTCATTCTCAGTACCAACCCAACGCCACCCGGTGGTTCGGCCTACCAGTGGACTAAGGACAACAGCCCGATTGCTGCTCCTGAAGGTACCGGATCAACATTAACAGTGAATGCGACCGGTAATTACGGGCTAACTGTCATCACAAATAACGTTTCTGAAACTTATCCTGCTATCACAATTAATGTATTGCCGGTACCTGTCGCGGGCTTTACGCATTCTGCTAACAACCTTTGCAGTAACGTGCCGATGACTTTCACCAGTACTTCAAGTGGTGACGGGCTTACCTATTCATGGAATTTTGGTGACCCGAATTCGGGCAGCAATAACACTTCGACATCTGCTAATCCCTCGCATACGTTCATTGGAGACCCGGGCAATGGAACACAATCATTTAACGTAACATTAATTGTAAAAAATAATTCGGGGTGTACTGCGGCAACGAACGCAGTTGTAACCGTTAAGCAAATACCCAGTACAGAACTTGGCGGCACGGGCTCAACTTTATATCATGGCTCAAAATATTTTACGCAATGCGTTACGGCATCGGCAACTTTTAATTTCGTCAATCAATCAACGACTAAAGCTACCAATACGCACTATACGATTTCCTGGGGAGACGGCAGCCCGAATTTCGATGGGAATACTTTCGCAAGCAGTATATCTCATGTATACCCCGTGGGTGTTTATATGATAAATTACACGGTTACAGGAGGGGATGGTTGTTCGAGTACTGAAACCTACCATGCTTTCGTTGGTGGGACGCCGGCCATATCCATGGGTACTACAGGAAACAACTCTATTTGTACTGGTAGTACTTTAACATTCCAGGTGGCAGGCGGCACTAACCCTCCCGGAACGACTTATACCGTAACTTATAGTGACGGGTTTGTGAAAGTTTATGATACTGCACCCGATACCATATCCCATACTTTCAATATCAGTTCAAATGGCAAAATAGGCACCAATGGCACAAAAGACTACCTAAACGCTTTTTCGGCGTCTATCGACGCGGAAAATCCCTGCGGCAGTACCTCTGCCTCCGTGGTTCCTATATATGTATCCGATAAACCTAAAGCAAAAATAAATGTTACTCCGAGTGACACCGTTTGTATAGGCACCAGCCAAACCTTCAGCAATGCCAATGCTTTAAATTACTATATCTCGACGACCGGGCAAAGCACATTAAATAAATTTGTATGGCGAG
Source organism: Mucilaginibacter pedocola (assembly GCF_002013915.1). GTDB lineage: Bacteria > Bacteroidota > Bacteroidia > Sphingobacteriales > Sphingobacteriaceae > Mucilaginibacter > Mucilaginibacter pedocola. Next base: position 33,206 of record NZ_MBTF01000007.1, on the reverse strand, counting down.
TTAGTCCTTCCAACAATGACTATACGGTAAGTGGAGACGTTGGAACAGATGAAGGGTCGAGCGATCCATCCTTGTGGACGTCAGGAGATGATGCGATCAGGTTATCCTACAAAAAAGCAGGTACCTATACCATTAAATTAAAAGCCGGTAATCCTAATTGCGGACTGGATTCTATTACCAAAACAGTTTGCGTGAACCCAACACCGGTTGCTGCATTCAACCTTGATAATTCAACCGGCTGTGCACCTATGGCTGTTAAGGCAACAAATTCCTCCCTGTTGCCCTTTTGTGGAAATAATACTTACTTGTGGGAGGTAACTTATAACAACAACGGCTGCACGGGTAGCACATCCAACTTCGCATTTGCGAACGGCACCAACAAAAATTCAACAAACCCAGAGTTTAACTTTATTAATCCCGGTAGGTATACGATCAGGCTCACTACCACATCGCCCGGCGGTGTATGCTCGAATTTCATAACGAAAACGGTAACGGTAAAAGATAAACCGATCGTTACCCTCACATCAGCGCAATCGGTTTGCCAGGCTGCGGCTTATACACCTTTTGCCACGGTATCTAATTGCCATTCCACTGTAACAGCCACTTACGCCTGGACAATGCCAGGCGCTTCGGTAACTACCTCTTCGTCACTAAACCCGGGTATAGTTACTTATAACGCGCCGGGTACTTATACCATTACCCTTGCTGTTACCAACGAGTGTGGTACAACTACCAAAACACAAACAGTTACGGTAAACGAAACCCCAACCGTGACCGCTCCCGCCGACCAGCAAGTTTGCGTGGGTGCGAATAGCGGCCCGCTTAATTTCACCAGTTCTCCGGGTACAACTTTTAGGTGGACGAACAGCAACATTGCCATAGGCCTGCCTGCCTCCGGCACAGGCAATATCGGCAGCTTCATTGCCAGAAACACTTCCACCTCCCCCATTGCAGCAACTATAACAGTTACACCAACCAACGGCAGCTGCCCGGGTCAACCTGCTACTTTTAAAATTACGGTTTATCCTATCCCTGCGGCACCGCTAGCCGATGCCCTAATTAATTACTGTATAAATGATACACCGGTGCAACTCACAGCAACCGCATCTGCCGGCAACACCCTCACCTGGTACAACAACGCAACGTTAACAGGCGGCAGCACTACGGCCCCTACGCCGGCTACATCTGCCGCCGTATCAGTAAAATACTATGTTACCCAAAGCAATGCTGGTGGTTGCCCAAGCCCCGCTACTGCGATCACGGTAAATGTATACCCTGCAATTACTAACAATACCATTAGCAGCAACCAATCTTTATGCGCTAATACAAGTGCCGCTGCGTTGACATCATCGGGCGCACCGGGCGGCGGGAGCGGTACCTATGCCTACCAATGGCAATCATCTGCCGATGGTACAAGCTGGGCAAACGTTACCGGCGCTACTTCAGCATCGTACAACCCGGGCAACATGACGGCCACCACCCTTTTCCGGCGAATTATTACCAGCGGTAATTGCAGCAATACCTCTAATGCGGTAACGATAACCGTTCAAGGTTCGCTTACCAATTTCAATATCAGTACCGATCAAACCATTTGCCGGGACGCTGTTCCGGCGTTATTGAAGGGGCAAGACCCTGCCGGCGCGTCAGGCAGTTTTACTTTTCAGTGGGAAAGTTCCGCCAACGGCAGTACTTTTAACCTTATAAACGGCGCCACCGCAATCGACTACCAACCCGCAGCCTTAACTGCAACAACCTATTTCCGCAGGGTAACTTTTGGCGGCACCTGTAATGCTACCTCCAATGTGGTTACGGTTACCGTTAATCCCAAGCCTGTTGTAAACCCTGTTTCCGATAAGGTACTTTGTAATGCCTCACCATCGGGGAGTATTGCCTTTAGCGCACCAACGGCTAATACCTCGTTTAATTGGGTTAATGATAATACTGCTATCGGGCTGGCGTCATCCGGCGCGGGGAACATTCCTTCGTTTGTTACCGCCAATACAGGCAAAACACCAATAACAGCTAATATAACCGTTACGCCGATATACACGTCGGGCGGCGAAAGCTGCCCCGGCACACCACTCGTTTTCAAAATAACAATACTGCCTACCATCACCTTAGCCTCATTGCCCGGCCAAACGGTTTGTACGGGGAGCCTTAACCCGGCGGTTATCCCGGTACATGATGCCGCCGCCTTCGCCGGTAGTTCTGTAAGCTACAGCTGGAACTCGAATGCGCCTATAGGAATAAGCAACGGCAGCGGTAGCCAGGTACCTTCTTTCACGGCCACAAATACCGGAACGGCAGACCGCATTGCAACTATAACCGTTACGCCCGAGTACAATTACCAGGGCATGATTTGCAGCGGCACGCCTGTTTCATATACGGTTACCGTATATGCCGCGCCTACTACGGCACAGGCAGGGCCAAACGCGAAAACCTGTGGTACAGGGTACCAGTTACAGGGCAACGCGCCGGTAAGCGGTACGGGTGCCTGGTCGCAAACCGCGGGCGCGGCAGCAACATTCTCGTCGGCAAGTGCACCCAACGCGACCCTGAGCAACCTCGTTAAAGGCACCCGTTACCAGTTTAGCTGGGCCATAAGCAACGGCAGTTGTACGCCGAGCACGTCGCCCGTAATTATTGATGTATTGAACGACATCACCAATACCATAAAAGTTGATGCTCCATTTATTTGCCCGGGGCAATCTGCCGCCCTCAGCACCGCACAATTAACAGGCGGGGATATTACCGGCGTGGTGGCCGCCAGTTATACTTACGAATGGGAAAGCTCGGCAAATGGCAGTACCGGCTGGCAAACCATTAGCGGCGCAACCCAACCCGGGCTTACGGTATCGCCATCGGCAACAGTTTACTATCGCCGCAAAGTGAAAAGCTATCAGCAATGCGAGTTTATTAGTAATGTAATTACTGTTACGCTTAACTCCACCGCGCCGGCAGCCAACGCGGGCAGCACGCAAACCTTATGCGCACAAACGCAAACTATATTGGCAGCCAATAACCCGGGCGCCGGCTTCACCGGCACCTGGACGGACGCTGCAGGACAAGTTAGCAACTTAACTTTTAGCCCCAATGCCAACACTTACAATGCTACCGTAAGTGGGCTGGTTCCCGGCCGTACCTACAAGCTTACCTGGACCATTGCCAGCAGCAGTTGCGGCTTTACCTCTTCGGATGTTACTCTCGACAACCTGTTACCTATAGACAACCAAGTTAGCCCCGCCACAACTACCATTTGCGCCGGGCAAACCCTTACCATAACGGGCAATACGCCAACGGGAGGCACCGCACCGTACACCTTTGCCTGGGAAAGCAGCAGCAACCAAACCAACTGGCAAAGCATACCCGGCCAAAGCCAGCAAAACCTGACGGTTACGCCCGCCGGCTCGTTATATTACCGCCGTATTGTATTTGCCGGTAGCTGCAGCCTGGCAAGCGCATCTGCAAGCGTGGTAGTTTTACCCGCTATAGGCAACAATACTATTAGCGCCAGCCAGCAGGTTTGTATAAATAAACCCGTACCGGTACTTTCTGGCAGCAGCCCTACCGGTGGGGATGGTACCTATACCTACCAATGGCAACAAAGTGCCGATAATACTAACTGGGTAAATATCGGTCAGGCCACGCAGCCCAATTACCAGCCGCAGCCACTGTTGGTTACCACCTATTACCGCCGTATGGTTACTTCCGCCATGTGTTCCGGCAACCAGCAAAACATCAGTGCGCCTATCACCATTACGGTTAACCCTAATGCCAAAGCTGAGTTTAATGCCTCCAAGCTAAAAGGTTGCGTACCTTTTGACCTAAATACGGTCATCACATCTGTTCCGCATGAAGAGGCTAACGGCCAATACCAGTGGTTCGCTAATGGTACGCCTATCGGTACAGGGGCAAACTTTCCGGGTTACATCCTCAATACCGACGGGGGCAGTGTTACCATCAGGTTGTTAGCGATCAGCAAATTCGGCTGCGATACCAATAGCGTTTCCCTAACCTTCTCTACCACAAAGAGCGTTGTTGCGGCCTTTACCAAAGACAAGGTGAAAGACTGCGGGCCGCTTCCTGTACGCTTCACCAATACCTCGGCACCATTAAATGGCGCTACTTATCGTTGGGACTTCGGCGACGGGCAAACATCTTCGTTGGTACAACCGGGCGTAATTACCTTTCAGCCTAACCCGTTTGGCAGGGATACCACTTACCACATTACCCTTACTGCGGCTACCGATTGCAGCAGCACGGTATATACAGATTCGGTAACGGTGCGCGCCAGGGCGCGAGCAGTTTTCACGCCCGATAAAACAATCGGCTGCTCGCCGTTTACCGTGCATATCACTAACCAGTCTACCGGTTTGCCGAATACCTATATCCTGAAGTTTGGTAACGGCCAACAGGTGGCCAAATCTGATAATTCCCCAATCGATTATACTTACATAACCGATAAAACTGATACCCTAACCATGACCCTCGTAGCAGAGAACGAATGCGGTAAAGATTCTTCTTCGTACAAAATAGTGGTGTACCCCAACAGCGTAAAAGCAAACCTGGTGGTAAACGGTGATAACAAATTCGGTTGCGCGCCATTTGCAGTAAAGTTTGATAATAACTCTACCGGCGCCAATACCTTTAAATATGATTTTGGCGATGGCAACACCGCAACCACTACCTCCGCGCCCGAATCCGTATTCCACACCTTTACCCGTAGCGGTACTTATGTAGTCAAACTAACGGCATCTAACGGCTGCTCTACCCAAAGCACCACGCAAACCATTACGGTTATTGCCCAGCCTGCGGTAAGTTTTAATCCCGTTAAATTAGAATACTGCGTGCGCGATTCGGTTGCATTTACCAATACAACGGCCGCACGCGATTCTTTTGACTATGTGTGGGATTTTGGCGACGGCAGCGCCGCCAATGGCATTGCTCCCAAGCACGTTTATAAAACACCCGGCACCTATACGGTAAAGTTAACCGCTGTACAAAATGCGGCCAATGGTGCAACCTGCGCCAGCACGGCCAGCCGGGCCGTGACGATATTACCGCTGCCGGTAGCCACATTCAACAGCAATTCGGCAACGCTGAATTGTGCACCGTTCAGCTTAACGGTAAGCAGCACACCGGCAAATGCCTCGGGCGGTGTATCGTGGTCCTTCGGCGATGCCGGCAGCAGCGATAACACAGCTTCGGGCTATACGGCATCGCACAGGTTTACCAAGCCGGGCCTGTACTTGGTCACGCTGCGTGCCTACAACCAAAGCGGCTGCGTAGATTCTACCAGCCAGGTGGTGCGTGTAACCGAAACACCGCTTGCCCGGTTTATTGCGGCAGATACCGTACTTTGCGGTAACAGCGCTACGGTTGCGTTTAAAAACCAAAGCACCTATGGCGGAAACGACCAGGTAAACTATAAATGGTATGTAAACGACACTTATGTATCGGCTCAAAAAGACCTCACCTATAATTTCAGTACGCCCTCCACTGTGATCCTGCCTTATACGTTCCGCGTAAAACTGATCGCCTCAAGTACTATTGGCTGCCCGGATACGGTTGAGCATACGATGCGCTTTAACCCCATACCGGTTGCTGCATTTAGTGCGGGTGCTAATATTAGTTGTGCGCCTTATCGCCCGGTAATCAGCAACACATCCACTTATTCCGATGGCTTTAAATGGTATGTAGATAATGTACTTGTAAGTACGGATAGAGTTCCTGCAAACATTATCCTAACCAAACCCAATACCACCTATAGCTTAAAACTGGTGACAACCAACATATACGCCTGCCGGGCAGATAGCATCACGAAAACGGTTTCTACTTATCCAAGCCCGGTGGCCGCGTTTAGCCTTGCAGATTCGGTAAGTTGCAATGGCAGGCTGGATATCAGGGTAACCAACGCCACAAGCGGGGCTACTACCTACACCTGGAACTTTGGCGACGGTAGCCCGGAACAAACGGGGCGCATTCCCGCCCACACCTATGGCATACCGGGCGTTTACAGGTTAAGTCTGGTTGCCTTTAACGGTACCTGCCGCGATACAGCAACGCATGAGGTGCATATTGCAGCGCCGCCAAAGGCTGCATTTGTGGCGAGTGTACTGAAAGGCTGTACCGGTATTTCGCCGGTGTTTCAAAACACATCGGTAAATGCAAGCACTTACCTTTGGGATTTTGGCGACGGCACCTTCTCTACCAGCAAGAACCCGACACACCAGTATACTTACACCAAATCGCCCTATACCGTTAAACTGGTTGCCTATGGCGAGTTCGGATGTGCAGACTCCACCGTAATTGTGAATTACATTACGGTTTCGGCGCCACCCGTGGTAGATTTTGCGGCATTGCCCGATAGCGTGGTACAGATACCCAATTACACTTTCAATTTCAAAAATGAAACAACGGGCAGCGCTGTGAAGTATCTGTGGGAGTTCGGCGATGGCAAAACCGCTACTGATAAAGACCCGGCCCACACTTATAAGGACCCGGGTACTTACCAGGTGAAACTTACCGTAACCAATGCAGACGGTTGCACGGCATCACGTACACGCACGGTGAAAGTGGCTGTTGTGGAGCAATACTTGTATGTGCCGAATGCCTTTGAACCGGGCAGTTCCAGATCCGAATTGCAAACCTTTACAGTTAGGGCAGCGGGGCTCGTGAGCTATTCCTTAAAAATATTCAATAAATGGGGGCAGCTATTGTTCCAGACCACGGAGCTGGATAGTAAAGGTACGCCCATGAAAGGCTGGGCGGGCGATATGGCGGGGCGTAATGCACCAACAGGTGTATACGTTTGGCAAATAACCGGACGCTTTTTAGATGGCACCGAGTGGCATGGTATGAAATATAAAACGGGGGACAAACCTTCACAAACAGGTATTCTACATTTAATACGATAGGCCTATGAAAACAAGATTATTCATTTTCGCTATCCTAACGGTATGCGTAAGCCTTGGAGCTGCGGCGCAGGACCATATATATTCGCAATTTTATAATGCGCCCAATTACCTTAACCCGGCGCTTAACGGCCAGTTTGAAGGCGACCTGCGGCTGAACATGATCTACCGCAACCAATGGTCGAGCTTGCCGGGACCGCTCAATTATTATACCTTCTCGGCTGACCTGAACCTGCCGGCGTTAAACGGCGGCATCGGGCTCATGTTTTCCAAATCGAGCGAAGGCACGGCCTATTTAAATAAAATGAACCTGTCCGGCATTTATAGTTACAGTGTGGAGTTCGGCAACAGCACGCTTTCATTCGGGCTTCAGGCAGGTTTTACGAACCGGCGGATAGATGCCGATAAACTCGTTTTTTTAGACCAACTGAACTCCGGCGGCATCATCCCGGGTGGAGTATCAGGAGCATCCCCTGTGGAGTTCAATAATAAAATGTTTTTTGATGCAGGCACGGGCATAAACCTGGTTAAAGGGAACTTCATGATCGGGCTGGCGGGCCAGCACCTGAATAAACCGAACGAGACGCTTACGGGCGCTACATCTATCCTACCTATGCGATTTAACGGCTACATGAGTTATAAGTTCGAGATAGACAATGGGTACGATGACAACCTCCCTTCGGTTATCCCCTCGGTGGTCTTGTACCGCCAGGCAGGCATTACTTCATTTAGTGCAGGCATGCAGTACAAACACCGGAATGTGAACGTGGGGGTATGGTACCGCGGTGACGGCAAACAGCAGGATGCCCTCGTTATATCTTTTATATTCGACGTATTTACCGGTGGCAGCAATGATAAGGTGCGTTTCGGTGCCAGCCATGATGCAACAACTTCCAAGCTTCCGTACACCAAAACCTCGGGCACCACGGAAGGCGCACTGAGCTATGAAACTACATTTCAGGACCATCGTGGTGACGCGAGGAATACCATGGGAAATAAACGCTGCTATGATTTTTATTAAGGTTGATAACGATCATGATACTCCAATAATCTGATGAATCATAATTTACTATTTCATGTCCCCGGTAAAAATGTTTGCCAGTGGTTAGTTAATCGCATGGACGAATAGCAGTATTTCCGAAACCTTCTTTTTAGCATCCCCTATTTGCCTCGCAAACACAGCCGGGCTGATCCGGTTTATCTTCTTTTGAAGGATGCCTCCTGTGCCCTTTGCCAGGTTCAGTTATTTCGCTCTGCTGCATATCTTCACCAGGCCGGGCACCACAGCAAAAGCCAAATTTTCGTATTCACCCACACTATCCGAAATGGCCAGACCTCGATGCTTACCCTGGCCGTTTCCCCCAGCAGATACGAAAGTTTGGCATTTGCTCCCCTCCCGCTCCACTTAATTTTCAAACCTTTGTTTCGGGAAAGGGCATGCTTCAAGATTGCAGGCTATCCATTTCGATCCCATCTTTCCCTGATATCTTATCCAACGGGCTTAATTGGGAGCTAAGTTCATACCCGGCCAAACTTTTTTTGCGGGGGGACAGCAAAAGACTACGGCATAAAAACCTTTCTCCTCAAGGGCCCCTCTATTTATTCCGTTTTTTTTTAACTATTCCGGGTATTGCTTACTTGCTTTCTTTTTCCCCATACCTCTAAAATCGAAAGAGAGTAGGCTGGCAAAAAAGAAAATACTTCCATATAGATATTCGATAAAAACATGGTAATATAATGTATACAAATGACCGAAGAACGCGCTCATCTATAATGATTTATGTTCTAAATTTAGAAAAAACATAAGTTATGATAATTGTAAAAAAAATAATCCTTTTTGGAACGCTTCTATTTTCTACGATTTTGGTAATTGCTCTGTTTTCATGTAGACATGCTCCTTCAATTAAGTACATTAGAGGAAATCCGGTTAACCTAAAAGATAGTGGAATAAGAGGTTTGCAAAATTACACTACTAATGGCGGAGGAACCACAGACAAACTAGCGTTTGGTCAGGGGTTCAATACCCTCACAGGCGATTTTATGAGCGCGGTATTAATTGAAACGCCATATATAACAGCATTCCCATACAATGGCACCCAATATGGGCAGAAGATAAGTTTATCCTTTAATTTGGTTGAAAGTACCACGGATTTTAGAAACAAACTTGGGATCGATTTTAAAGCCTCTCTTAAAATTGGGGCTTTTTCAGGTTCGTCTGAATATAAAGCCTTTAACGAAACAGCCATGAGTCGGCTATCTACTTATTTACTTATTTCTTTGAAGGTTACTAACCCAACATTAATCTTAAATGCGCAGAAATATAAATTGACGCATGAAGCAGAAAGATTAAAGGACGACACGACTCAATTTAAAGAAAGCTTTGGAAATGAATTCGCTTACGGTATGAGCACTGGGGGGACAATGTATATTCTTTATGAATACAATTCTTCTTCTTCTGAAGATAAGCGAAAAACAACGCAAGCTTTGAGTGCGAAAGTGAAAACACTCTTTTCGAAAGCAGCAATTGATTTAAGTATAGAGCATGATCTGCGGAATTTGGAAACCTTTAAACAAACGAACGTCACAATATTCGGATCAGGATTTAAAGATACACTACCTGATCTAGAGACATCTAAATTAATTCAGTATATAAAAGATTTTCCAGCCAAAGTTAAATTAAACGGGGGACATCCCGTCATAACGGATATAACTACTAATCCCATTAAAACCCTTTCTTTCATAAGCAAAAGAAGAATGTTTGACTCATTCTTAGAACAAAGCTTTGCTTTAGAGGAATTTGCACTACGAATTGATAGTCTTAGACAGTTCATGAACGATGCTAATTATGTAAAAACATATTCAAGTTTCTTTGATAAATCCGAACAGCAGGGGTTTGATTCTATTATAAAAGTTACTGGAAATAAATTGAAACAAATTGATCGTGATTCAAGGAGGTGTATGAACAATCTAAACTCCTGTAATATTGATTTTTCAAAATATAATGCCCCAACGTTCGATCCAACAATAACGGCCTGGTTTACCCAAGCTGCTCCGCGAAGAATTAATATTTCATCATTATCCTATCAACCACTCGCAATTGATACAATCAGGACAGTTCTAAAAACTTATCAATTAGAGGGAAGATATACTTTTTCAGACTATTGGGATCCGAACCAAATAAATATGAACAACCCTAAATCAAATTTGCCTTTTGAAATAAATGCCTCTTCGCCGTTACCTGGACAATTGCGCGTTGCCACATACTGCAGGTTAAAATTCCAAGTATTCGATTTAGAAAGTTCTGCGCTTTTAGAAGAAATATTTTATTTGGATTCCCCAATTAAAATAAACAGGCATAATGTGGTGATAAAACTAGTTCCGGTGGTAACGGAAGGATCGAAGGAAGCTAGTGACCTGTTGACGGATGCAAGAACAAGGACCCTGTTCAAGATTGGGGTCGATAAAGCAAATCCGTTAGGAGTATTTATCAATTAATTAGCTTTTACCGCGCTTACATACAAACACATTGTAAACCATTTAAATCAATAAAGATGAAACCTATATTAAACAGCCTGTTGGCAACTGCAATCCTTTTGAACGGTTGCAAAAAAGAATGTGAGCAACAATTTGTAAAAGAATACAATAATGCATTAGGGCATTATTATGGGTTTGAAAATAGAGTTGTGTATGAAAATAGTTCCCCGTTAAAGCTATACTTCAGAGGAAGTAAAAACTACAATGATACGACGATAAAACTTGTTTTTTTATCGCAATCAAATCAAGTGCAATTTGTCGACAGAACCGGTAGTATGTATAGCGTTTATTTAAAGGCCGGAAATAACACAGATACGATATATAATAAAGTTTACAGAAGGGATGTTAAAGGACAAATAGAGGAACTCGCGTCGTATGAAATAGCACCTTACTTACTAAAAAAAATCTTATCCAATCGTTATGAATATGGAGGAGAAATTTCTATTGCGGATTATAACTTTACAATCAGCGATGATATTGCATGTAGTTTAAACCAGTTAATCGATATTAAGAAGTAACGTAAACAAGTGGCAGCCCAAACCTTCACGCCATTATACTGTCTCACCATCGCAAGTTCGGCTCTGCCGAAAATACGGTTACTTACACTGTCACTAATTGGATACCGGGTACACGCTGAGCTGTTTTCACATGCCGGTGCCCCAGCTCTCGGCCTTTCCGTTGTGTTTATTACCAACAATTCAAAAGCTCGAAAAGAACTCTGCTATAAAACATTTGTTACGGTTCTGCGAGGCTTCGACATCATGAAATAGGAACTGCCAATTAGCAGTAACCTGACTGTTATTAATTCGTCGTGATTTGTCCTAAAAATTTTCGGGCACGAGTTCTGCAAAGTCCTTGGTAACGCAATTCGTACCCGAAACACCAAAATATCGTCGATTTTAAGACAATGTAAAACTCAAGTTCCCTGACCGTTCAATTCTGCTTCTTTTATAAAAAGCGAGGGGCAATATAAGCGTAACTGTAATTCAGTGAGATTTTCGGCATGAACAATCATATCTTTAATCAACGTTTTTTTTATTGTTGTCAAATTTGTTCCGATCTTCCGTATAGCTTTAAGCCGATCATCGGGCAAGAATTTCGCCGACATCTTCTCATACTGGCAGTTTGATGAAATGTACGATAAAATTTCCGACTTAAACTTATATGGTTCTTCAACCCACTCGTGATTTAATTTGTGTGCTTTGCTCAGTTCAGATGATATATTTCCACTTTTTAGATTATCATAAAATCCTGTGAGGCAATTTTCCAAGTCCCATCCTAAAGACTGGTAAGCGATCTCCCTTCTGTTACCGGGACTATACATATTTTGCATCATTTGAAAATTCTTGATGCGAACCATAAATGTTTCTACAGTACGAAGTAACAAAGTGAAGGTGTTTTTATAAAATTTATCGAAGGGGACATTATTGCCCGCATCACTTACCAATACAATATCACACGCGTAAGAACTGTTGTTTTGAGTAATTTTGGTAACTATATACAAGTTTACACTAACTGGGTTTTAAAAAAAACAGGTTGCATAATTTGAATTATGCAACCTGTTTTTAGTTGTTTATATTAAATATTTCTATCGACATCTATTTGAAAAAACGATAGACTTGCCTCCAGTGGCTTTCAACATTTGATTTTCCATTATTCTTTTTTCACTTGCCTTTTTCTTGGTAGCAATCAAACTTGAGTTTAAATAAAACTCATTAAGATTTTTGCTTAGTTCCTCTTGTTGAGCAACGGTCTTTGTATCTTTCATATGATTAGTAATTAATATGTTTAGGTGGTTCTATGCTATCTCCTGATATAAATTTAAATCCTTCTTTATCAATTACAGCCAATTTAATAACGCCTCCGACGGATGGTATATTGTTAGTGTACTTTTGAAAGTCGACTTCTAATCTCATTAATAAACTTGCTAAATCAACAGCCTGTTGTAAACTTAAATTATTCAAACTAAACATAGCAACATCATTAAAGAACACATCTTTAAAATACTGTTCTTTTAATAATAGGGCTATGTAATCTTCAGGAATTACATTTTTAGGTATTGCAAGAACTGATAGTATATTGTTAACAAAAGTAGGAAATATATCGTACAATTCTTTTCCTATACCTAAAAGCACTTTTTCACTTATTTTGTTTTGACCATCGCAAACAACTTTATTCCAATCTTCTTCTGTAATGAGCTGAACATAATCATGATCTGCAAATTCTAATGTATTAGTATCGGCTGGATAAATTATTGCTTTATATATTGTTGTTTTATGGGTGCTTGGCGTATAATGAGTAATAATAAAGACTAAGTATCCTATTGAGCCAAATTTTCCAATATGTTCTTTAATATTTTTATTTATAAAATCAATAAAGAAATTTATCTTTTCTGTTATTGGTAGTTGTAAATCATCAATAGCCGCCTTGTTTTCAGCTCGAAATTCCTCAATAATGTCAGCGATATTTTTCGAATTTACATACGCTTCTCCAGTTGTCGTAATTGCTGTAAATTTATCAAACTCAAATAATTTCTCTTCGAAATCTTTTGTAAAAGCAGGCTCATATTTAAATAATTCCATTATTTTATCTGGATTTATTAGTTTATCGCCATCGTCATTATCGGGTTGCGATTTTAAATATTCTACAAATTTATCGTAATGGAGAATTGGAGATTCAGATGTTACGAGAGAGTCGGCAATAACGGCAACTCCTTTTTTAGCAACTACGCTTGCAATAAAGGTCATTTAGGTGTGGTTTTGTTTCAAGTAAAAGTAAAAACAAAATCCAATACCACAACAAGTATTATTCTCCTTTTTTAGGGTTGTAATTTAAAGCTTGTTTTAAGCTTTTATTAAAGTTCGATAACTTAGGCTCTGCCGATGCCACAGGTAATGGCTCCTTACCGCCCGATAGTATATGAGGCAAGTAATCTATAGCTTTCCTATCCCTTTCTAAAAAGTATTGCCTTGCGCAATTAGGCATCCAGTCTTCATCTACGAATTTTATAAATAAGGGCAAGTAATCATTTTTATATTGCCTTGCATCAAATTCCAAACCATTTGGGAATTTGTGTTTGTACATTTTAAAATGGTCTTCCAAATCGGGATGCTTATCCTTTAGAAATGAAGCAAAGCGTTTACCTACGCTAACGTCAGGGCGTATTTCCTTCCCGTCAAAGGCTTTATTTGGTATCTGATATCCCACTTGCTCAAAGCGCCCGTATAGCCTTATAAAAAGCTCACTAATGACTGAAAAGTACCCCCTATCTGTTCTATCCCAGTTATCATTAAACCTTACAACAAAATTAGGAATAGCAGCTTGATTTTTTCCGAATCCGCCAGTCTTTCTAATTGTCGGTATAACTTCTTTAGTTATCCATTTTCTAAATTTAGCCGCGTTTGATTTTTTACTTTTAAAAACCAAACGGTATAAACCGCTCTCATTTACAAAGTTAACCTTTCGCATTTGACCTGCTATACGGATTTCGTATAGCAGCTTTTCGTCATCGTCTAATGATGCAATTTCGCGAGGGCCGTTAGTTATTTCTAATAGATCGCAAACATCTTTTGCACGAAACCAGGGTTCGCCGTCTATTTCGATTGTGGTAAAATCATTTACCTGTTCGTTGTCTTCGAATTTAAAAACTGATAATTGCATTATTTGATAAGATTATTATAGGTTAAACGACTGGTGCAATTTGAAAGCAAAGTGTTAAAACGATTGCTTTCGGTATCTTTACGGCTATTGTAGCGGAATACAAATTCGTCGGTATATTTCTGAATGTGTTTAGCAGATATGTTGTGGTAGATACCGATAACCATACGGTCAAATAAAGAGAAACAACCCTCGATAGTATTGGTGTAATATACACCATCGCGGCCGTATTCTTTTTTGCCGTGGTCTACAACTTCGTGGTGCGCAAATTCAGCACCTACTTTTACATAAGTGTTAGCGGTATCAGTCATCAATACAGATTCGCTATCAACGTTTGCGCGTACAATGTTAGGGATAAAATCGCCAGCGTTTACAGGTTGCATACGCAAGTTTCCACCGCGCTCAACAAAACCCACCACAACGGTTTTATTGTTGTGCCTGTCGGCTTTATTCTCAGCTATAACCTTGCGCTTTTTATTGCTCATGTTCTTAACCTTGCCGCCAACGATGGTTTCGTCAACTTCTACTACGGTACCAGAACCACCTAACTTATTGTTGTTGCCTGCATCTGTTTCAACGTTTTCGATACCGAAGCAATTGCGGATGCGTTGCAACATGAACCAAGCAGTTTTTTGGGTAACATTTAAGTCCCTGCCTAATTGAAGTGAAGATATACCTTTTTTGTGGGCGGTTACAAGGTAGATAGCAAGGAACCAAGTTTGTAATTCGATTTTGGTGTTATCGAATAGAGTTTGGGTACGTACGTTAAAGTATTTGCCAGTGTTCTTACATTTGTAACCACGGGCAGTTACGTACACTTTAGAAGTTTCATCAAAAGGAGAAACAACTGTGCCGTTCCAACGCAGTTGCTCTAAATGTTTAATGCAAGCCTCTTCGGTTGGGAATGCCTTGATTAACTCTCTGATTGATTTGAACTCTGTATTTATCATTGCCTTTTGAATTACAATGTAAATATAGAAGTTAATTACACCAATTGCAAGAAATTTAAAAAATAATTGGTGTAAAGTAATATATAATTACCGAAAAAACCTGCCGGGGAAAACCCGGAAGCTTTACTAGCAACGGCGTTATTAATAACCTGGAAACGATAATTCTTATAAAAATGGCACCCAGCAATGGCTCGTATGCCTGGTGTTAGGTCATAAGAAATACCTGTATAAACATTACTTAATGCATGTGCTATACTTAAACCTGCATATAGGGAAATGCGTTCTTTCGTGTTTGCGAAAAATTTGTCATGAAGCCTGTTAAGTGGTTTTATAAAATACCAATGCAACCCTGCAGTAAACTGATATTGGTCACCTATCGCAGTTGTGGGTAGTGGCTGGGTATCCTGAGCCACATCGTAGTTGCCAAAAGTGTAGGCCAACCCAACACTGAAGTCAAAACGTTGAGTCTGTATCACTTTGTTGGTCGCCCTTATTACCTCTCTGATATTTTTCCCATCCGCGTCCTGCAAATTAGCCGAGTAGGTTAACTTCACAGGCGGGTCAGGCACCTTTGGCGTAAATAGCGCGGTCCGCAATTCCGGGATAGTATCATTGAGCGTTTTTAGTTCAGTGGGCGGTAGGGATCGGACGGAGATGCTTACATAGGGCGTAAGTTTATTATAAACAACCTCAGCAGCATCAGCTAAATCATCAAGCTTTTTAATCCGCGCAGTTATAACGTCCTGAAAATAATTGAAACGCACCTGAAGCTTGTCGACCTCTTCCCCCATCTTATTATAATCAAGGAAAACATATTGGTCTTCCTTAACGAACTGGTCAAGCAATGAGGCAAAAAACGGGTCTGGGGAATCCAAGTCATTGGTGCCTGTTTTTACAGCACCTACCCACAAGATACGCTTCTTATCTTCATTAAAATCCTTTCCGGTTAGCGGCACCCATTTATCGTTAATGATAACAGACTTAGCCGGTTTCGGTGATTTTTCCGGCAGGGCTGAAGGGGGTGTTGCCGGTCCTTCGATTCCTTTACTGTCTTTGTTCAGTTCAAACTTCTCCATTTGTACCATGTAGTTAAGCATAGGCAATCGTTTACTATAATCGATACCCTCTAAGGACAACGTCTCATAGCCAAAGTTTAACTGGACATGGTTGAGGCTGGGGCGATTGAGTAATCCGGTCAACTTGTTAAACACAGCTATATTGGCTGAAGCCAAAGATGTAATTAGCCCTAGTTGTTCCAAACTTTTACCCAATGCTTTTGATGGCTCTCCTTGATAGACAAATGCTTCGGTGGAACTAGTGAACAATAGTTTTTTATCTGCGGGGATATTATAAGCAGCGATTCTCAAAAGTTGCTTGTTATCAAGTGTATTTTCAGGCAGCTGCTTAACAGGCACAAAATTAACTTTAACATCTCCATTGTATTCCTGTAAATAATAGTCTGCATTATCTGTGATATCTTTGACAGGAAGGAATAACAAATTTTTGGATTTGGAAACAGTCCTAAACTCTTTTAGCCAACTAGATCGGTCAAGCGAATCCTGCACACGTTTTTTAAAGTTGGTTAAAAAAAAGTTGGGCTCGTTGACTGGATAACGACGAGATGGTATTGTTGTTAGTAAGGGATTTACCGCAGGAATCGCGTTGGTAAACCAAAGCCAATGCTTCATAAATTCACTAGCCTTAATGTTTTGGACCAGTACAATTCGGTCTGGATCAATTTTCTTTAATTGTTCGTAGGCTTTATCAATATCCTTTTGGCTAAAATTAAAGATGTCTTTTTTTCGGGCATTAGCGAATGCTTCGATTTCCTTACTGGTAAGGAACCACGCCTCGATCTGCCGCCAATCTGCCACATATTGATAATCCAATTCACGCGAAGCAATCGGATCCTTACCTAACGACCCGTTATACCGCGTAACCAGCCAGTTATCAAAGGGGTCTGTTCTGACCAGAACAAACACTTGCATATTCGCATTAGCTGATTTATCGTCTTTTTCAACTTTATAGATTTCTTTCGTTGCAAACGATGCTATTTCAGAATATTTAGGAAGTACTTTTAACCGTTGAGGCGCAGCACTTCCTGATACCAGGAATTTTTTTAGTTCTTGAAGGTCAAAAAGATAATTGTCGAAGAATGTTGAGCCCCATATTTCCGTGTATGCTGATTTCAGTTTTAGTGAATCATCCTGTAGGTTAAATATAGATGCATTGACCCTGCTTAACAATCTTTCTTTTATCACTTGAAATGCTCCATCGCTAATCTTACCCTCATCGCAATCGATAGTTTCTTTCCGCCCATACATATAGCCTTTATTGAGCGGCTCAAAAACTCCCTCGCCGGTAAATTTCTGTGCCCTTGCGCTGAAAGGTAAAGTAAAGATATTAATCAATAAGAAAGCCCAAAGCCATGCTGGCCTGAATGAAAAAACAGTTTGATCCATAGCGATAGAGGTCGGTTAGGTGAACTAAATTTGCTTATAATCAATGTCAACAAGCTGCTACGATAGCTAAACAGTAGCATATATTGTGATAAAGATTTGGTTTTAAGACGAGTGTAATTTAAACATATAGGTTGTAAAATCCAATGATTATTATTAAGTATTATTTTTTTCTTATAATTGGTTTTGGTGTGATTAACAATACTTACAAATAGGAACATTCTGTAAGAAGGGATTAGAACCCATTCACTTATATCGCTGACAATCTATTATTTAAATACTTACCAATTGCGTATCACAACGAATATAACACTATCTTTTTATTGCGATATATTCTAATTCCAAGATAACACGCCTACGTATATGTCCGTTATGAAGAAAGGCGTCTGGTTGAACATTCAGACATATCAATTTTGTCGGGGAAATTGAAATCTTTGTTAGGTACAAAAAAGGGTTAAGAGTATCATAAACTTAAAAGCAGCCTTTAACCTGCTTTTAGGTTGCAGCTGCGGAAAGCAACTCACTACCTAACGCGTATGCACGCTATACTCATTGCGCCGCCAGCCTCGCTGCCGGAGTACGAGTAACTCATACCTCGTTACACCTAAAATAAAAATAACAAAAGCTGGCTGAAAAAAAATCAATTCCTATTAATTAAATCTTATGAATTACTAGTCTAATTAATCAAGCAATCTGCACAAATTATCTGCTGTTGCTTTTTAAAGGATTTATAATTCAAGCCGCCTGACTTGGAAACCATCAGCTTATTGTTCTGTAGTACCGAAATGCTTGTCATAAGGCTTCCACCAAATCCGCCATTATTGTTCCTTAACCGGAAACAATGGAAACTGGAACAAAAGAAAAGCGGAAAATAACCTCTGCCGATGCAGTAACGATCCTGAAAAAATCAGGGATTGAAATAGGTGAAAAAAAAGCAGGAGAAGTCTTGGAATTGATGTATTTTTTATCTAAATTAATTGTAAATCAGAATTTTAAAACATGAGAATAGCCGACTTATATATCAGGGTAAGCACCGATGAACAAGCCGATAAAGGATATTCGCAAAGAAATCAGGAAGAGGTTCTGTTAAAATATTGCGAGATCAAAAATATACAGGTCCGTAAGATTATATTCGAGGATCATTCCGCAAAAACCTTCATCCGCCCAGAATGGACGAAACTACTCGGCTTGCTGCGCCAGCAGAAGAACAAGACCGATCTGGTGTTATTCACCAAATGGGACCGCTTCAGCCGTAACGCACCGGATGCCTATCAGATGATCGCTACCTTGAAAAAACTGGGTGTAGAACCACAAGCCATCGAGCAGCCGCTTGACATGGAAGTCCCTGAAAATAAAATGATGCTGGCGATCTATCTTAAGGCCCCAGAAATTGAGAACGACAGGCGGGCTTTAAATGTATTTTACGGTATGCGCAGGGCAAAGAAGGAAGGGCGCTACATGGCTACCGCGCCCCTAGGTTATAAAAACAGGACATTAGACGGAGGCAGGAAAACTATAGTTCCATATGAGCCGGCAGCATCCGCCTTACAATGGGCGTTCAACGAGTTGAGCGCCGGGCAGCACACTGTAATTGAAATTTTCCGGCAGGCAAAAACGAGGGGCTTGCCTTGTAACAAAAATAATTTTTGGCATGCATTGCGAAACCCGGTTTATATCGGTAAGATCGTTATCCCCAAATTGAAAGACGAAGAAAGTTATATGGTTGACGGCTTGCACGAACCCATTATCAAACCGAGCGTTTTCTACGAGGTACAGGATATATTGGAAGGGCGTAAACGGAATTTGAAGACCAAGATAGTAACACAGGATATGCTTGCCTTAAAAGGCTTTATTTGCTGCCCTACCTGCGGCAAAGTATTAACAGGCAGCGCATCAAAAGGCCGCAACGCTCATTACCATTATTATCATTGTAATTCTACCTGTGGTTACAGGACAAGAGCGGAAGAAGCTAACGGCATCTTTGAGAACCATTTAAAAGAGTATAATTTAAATGCAGATGCCGCGATACTTTTTAAATCGGTTATACTGGATGTTTATAAAAATGAGCACCAGACTGCAGGCGATAGCAGGAAACAATATATAGCCCGTATAACTACATTAAACAACAAGATTACCAAGGCAAGGGAGCTGTTGTTGAATGACGATATAGATGCCGCTGATTTCCGTGCGGTAAAATTAGAATCCGAGAGGGAGATAGTACTACTCGAAAGTAAGATCAGCGATCTGACAAGCAAAAACATGAGTATAAGCCAAGTTGAAAAAACGCTCGATTCTGCATTGGTGAAGCTTACATCTATAGATGCATTGTATTGTAAATCTGACCATTACGCTAAGCGAAAATTAATTGGTTCGATATACCCTGAAAAATTCACATTAGAAGATTTGAAAGTTCGAACCGCAAATTTGGGAGAAATATTCAACTTTATATACCTGATAAACAAGGAGTTAACACGGCAAAAAAAAGGGACAAACAATGTTTTAGATCGTTTGTCCCGAGGGGTGATCTCATCAGGATTCGAACCTGAGACCGACAGATTAGAAATCTGTTGCTCTATCCAGCTGAGCTATGAGACCATGCAATTTTTTGCGCTGCAAATATGCAAATTTATACTGAAAATGGCAATAGCAGCGTTAGGGATTTACCAATTGTTATTAACTATATAATTAATAAAACTTCGTTAAAGGTAATAAAACCTATCTTTAGCCCCGATAAACGTGAATATGGGATTACCGCTGCGGATTACTTTTGATGATAAAGACTATGTTTACCAAATTGTTAACAGCAAATTGGTTGGCCCAAATACTACCGAACTGGAACTATTGCTTAACGGCGAAAAAGTAGAAATTGTGAAAGACGCCCGGATGGTTTGGACACTTAAAGACGGCGGCATCGTATTAGACCCAAACCTGGTGCAGGCGCTCGGCCGCTCGGTATCGCTACGGCTGCGGATGTAATTTATCCAAATAGCTTATAATAAACCATCGCAGTTATTGACAGTATTACGATTAGCAACATCCAAATACTCGGTTTCGACTTATTGGCAAAGTGTTTATTGGTGCGTATTTTATATATCCCCCAAATCATAACTGCAATTAGCGGAATACCCGCCGCAGCTACGATTATTTTGCTATCGCTAATGTAAACCACCACCATTAATATACATGGCACCGACACGGTAACAAACCAATATTTTTGGAATATATTTATTTTTTTGCGGGTAGTAATGGGCTTAAACGCCCCAAGTAATTCTTTCACCTCCGCGTAACTCTCAATATTCGCGGAAACCACTACTATGCTTTGCTTTTGAGCATCGCTAACAAACAAATTCCCAAACTCGTCCTGCTCTATAATTTCTATCAGGCCAAGTTTTAGCCTGCCGGTATTTAAGGTGGCTTGCTCTTTAACTATATAGCCATCATCTATCGTAAGCAGGTAACTGTTATAAACGGCCTTCTGTTTTTGCAGAGCCCGCCAAAAACTAAATGCGAGCACTACGGCAAAAAATAAGATAGTAAACATTGTGGTATACATTTCCTCAGCAACTCCCTTTTGCGTAGCATAGGATATCGAAAGCCCGGTTACAAGGGCTATGAGCATAACGGGCAACCCTTTTCTGTACAATTGTGATTTTACTGCGCCAAATCCTTCGGGCTTATTTTTGTATTGCGGCATTTATAATAAGGTTTCAGGCTACTAAAGTACGAACCGCTTCTGAAAATCTTCCGGATAAAATTGCATAAAAAAGCTACTCTAAAATCAAATTGGTAGTAGCAAAGTAAAATGGCATCCAATTTAACCCAGCCATCATATGATATTAATAATGTTAAAATATTAAGTATACTTGTAAGATAGGCTTTGCAGGGCTTCGGCGGCGAAAAAGTTGTTTTATATGTAAAAACGACATGTAATTTTCACCTTTAAAACTTTTAGCAAAAACCTTAAAAAGTTTAATTTTTTGCATAAAAACGCGGTTTATGCTATCTAATTAACAAAAAATAGCATTAAAGATACCAAGTGTTTTTTTTACAATAAGTTAATCATACTTTTAACCGAATTTTTTTTTAAAACCTCATTATTTATATGATCATAATTGCTGACGGGGGCTCAACCAAAACAAATTGGTGCCTGGTTACTGAAGAAGGTAAAAAGGTTTACTTTAATACCGAAGGTTACAATCCTTATTTCGCTCCAAAAGATTACATCATACAGTCGCTAAACGAAAGTTTACCAACCGACCTGGATAAAGAAAACATTACTGAAGTAAACTATTACGGTGCCGGCTGCTCTACCCCCGAGATGCGCAAGATCGTTGAAGAGGCTATGTCGGCGGTTTTCACTAACTCTAAGGTGAACATTGGCCACGATTTATTAGCTGCTGCACGCGCATTATTGGGCAACAGCGAAGGCTTTGCAGCTATTTTAGGCACAGGTACCAACACCTGCCTTTACGATGGTAAAGAAGTAACCCACAATATCGATTCGGGTGCTTACATCCTGGGAGACGAAGGCAGCGGTTGCTACATCGGCAAAAAACTATTAACCGATTACCTGCGCGGCTACATGCCCGAGGCTGTGCGTAAAGCATTCTGGGAAGAGTTTAAATACACTCCTGATGATATCAACGAGATTGTTTACACCCAACCACGTGCAAACCGTTTCTGCGCAAGCTTCAGCAAATTTGTTTACGATAACAACGTGAACATCGAATACTCACGCAACCTGGTACGTACCTCGTTCGAAGATTTCTTCAAGAATTTGGTTACCCACTACCCCGACTATCAAAAATATACCTTCAACTGCATAGGTTCGGTTGGTTACAACTTCCGCAACGTATTGGAAGAAGTTTGCACCGAAAACGGCATGACTGTTGGCAACATCATCCGCTCGCCTATAGATAACCTGGTGAAATACCACCTGGAGTTAGCGCCTTCGAGCTTGTAATTCAGTTTGCAGTGGGCGGTTTGCTTTTGCAAAAACGCATAAAAAAGGCCGGAAAACTTAAGTTTTCCGGCCTTTTGCCATTGTGTCATTGCGAGCGAAGCCTGTGGGCAGACCCGCGCGGTGAAGCAATCTCGTCGCCAAGCATGAACGCTATGCAATACGAGGAGATTGCCACGTCGCCCCTTCCCTCAAGTCATTCGCACCGCTCCTCGCAATGACAAATTGGTCTATAAAAGCAGAAAAGCGAGGAAAATCCTCGCTTTTCTGCTTTATTTATTTGGATAGACTTATGACATCTGCTTACTGCAAACCGCCCAGCGGTACTGCAAACTGTCAACTGCAAACTGCCAACTACTGAACCAAATTCAACTCGTTCTGGAATATCTTCGCGTATTTCCTCCTATCAAACTTGTATAGTTTGGCTGCTCGGTACGATACGCCTTTTTGCTTTTCGTCCAGTTCCTTCAAAAAGCCGTAGCTCAGCATCTTCTTACGGAAGTTGCGTTTATCCAGCTTTTTATTCAGCACCGCTTCGTAAAGCGATTGCAGCTGGGTTAGCGTAAATTTCTCGGGCAATAATTCGAAGGCAATAGGCTGGTAATTTAGCCTGCGGCGAATTTTGTTAAAGCCCGTGTTAAAGATCTCGCTGTGGTCGAAGGCAAGCTTTGGCAGATCGTTCACCGGGTGCCAGAAAGCCGATTTGGCATACTGCGTTACCGGCTTAAGCTCTTTTTGCCCGTTTATGCGGATAAGCGCATAGTAGGCAACGGTTATAACGCGCCCTTGCGGGTGGCGTTTCACCTCGCCAAATGTGTGAAACTGCTGCATATGCAGGTCGCGAAGGCCGGTGAGTTCGTACAATATACGCTCTGCGGCATCATCAATACTCTCATCCTGCGAAACTATATAGCCCGGCAAGGCCAGCCAATCTTTAAAGGGTTCCTCATTACGCTCAATGAGTAATATCTTCAATTCGCCTGCCTCGAAGCCAAAAATTACACAGTCGATAGAGAATACCGAATCAAATGTAGGTAACTTTACTTCCAAAAGTCGTTATTTTTAGGTTTAAGGGTTAAATATATACCTTATAATTCATTTCAAAAATAATAAATTAAATTTAGTGGTGTAATTTCGACACCTTATATTCGCGTCTCCAAATTTACATACGTAAAGATGAGTAAACTTAAAAAAATAGCCGTTCTTACTTCGGGGGGCGATGCTCCCGGCATGAATCCCTGCATACGCGCAGTAGTGCGTACAGCCATTTACAACAACCTCGAAGTGGTTGGTATACGCCAGGGTTACCAGGGCATGATAGACAATAACATGTATGATATGAACACCCGCTCGGTTAGTAATATCTTAAACCTGGGCGGCACCATATTAAAAACGGCACGTTGCCTCCCCTTCCGTACCGACGAAGGTATGGAGCTGGCCTACAAAAACATTAAAGCCCAAGGCATTGATGGTATAGTAGTTATTGGCGGCGACGGCACCTTTACCGGCGCACTGCGTTTCTCTAAACGTTTTCCGGACATCGCAGTAATGGGCGTACCCGGTACTATCGATAACGACCTTTACGGTTCTACCTACACCCTTGGTTTCGATACCGCTACCAATACGGTAATTGAAGCCATAGACAAAATACGCGATACTGCGGATGCGCACGACCGCCTTTTCTTTATAGAAGTAATGGGTCGCGATTCGGGCGCTATTGCCCTGCGTGCCGGTATATCATGCGGAGCCGAGGCTATTTTATTGCCCGAGCGTGCTACCGCTATAGACGAACTGATAGAGAACCTGAAAGCAGGCCAGTTCAACAAAAAATCATCGAGCATAGTAATTGTGGCCGAAGGCGATAAAAGCGGCGGTGTATACGATCTTGCTGAACGCGTTCGCGGCCAAATTAAGTTTTACGATATTAAGGTTACTATTTTGGGCCACTTACAGCGTGGCGGAAGCCCTTCGGCCTTCGACAGGATATTGGGTAGCCGCTTAGGTTTTGCAGCAGTAAATGCGCTTATAGACGGCAAATCGCGCATGATGGTAGGCCTGGAAGCCAATCACATTAAATTAACCGACCTGGAAGAAGCCTTAACTCAACATACTTATAAACTGGAAGATGACCTGATGCAGATGTCGGAGATCTTATCCATATAAATGATAGCAGTAGTATACAGCGGAAGTAACAATGCAGGTTGGCGCTTGGCCGACAAAGGGCGCACCATTGCCTCGTTTAACACGGCGGCCATAAACCCCTATTTTAACGATGGCAACTATATTACCCAGTTGCTAAACCGTAATATAAACCTCATACACCACGCCGAAGGAATAAAACGCATTTACTTTTTTGGCGCGGGCGCTTCCTCTCCCGAGCGTAAAAAGGTGGTGAAAGATGCCTTAGAAAGCTTCTTTAAGTTTGCTAAGGTTAACGTGGAGCACGACATTGCCGCTGCTGCCATTGCCTGTTGCCGTAATACACCGGGCATTGTAAGTATTTGCGCCAGCGGAAGCAATGCCGCCTGGTACGATGGTAAAAAAGTAGCGCCAAACAACTTCGGGCTGGGCTATATACTGGCCGACGAAGGCAGCGGCAACTGGCTGGGCCGGCAGCTGTTGAAAAACTACATGAACGAAACCCTGCCTGCTCACTTGCGCAAAAAATTTGTGCACCAGTACGATGCCGAACGCACCACGTTACTGGAGAAAGTATACCGCAAAAAAGAGCCTGCACTATACCTCAGCTCGTTTACCGACTTCTATTTAGAGAACAAAAACGACGTTTATCTGCGCAATATCATTAAAACAGGATTTACTAAGCTGATAGATACTTATTTATTACCTTTGCTGCAAGAGCACCCGGGGGCGCCTGTATATTTCGCCGGGTCGGTAGCGTCAAATTTCCAGGATTACCTGGCCGAGGCGGCGGAGGCAGCAGATATTAAGATAGCAGGCATCGTAAAAGAACCTATAAACAATTTGTTGACTTATTATTCAAATAAAAATTAGAAAAATCATGAAAATAGGAATTAACGGCTTCGGCCGTATCGGCCGCTTAGCTTTCAGGGCTGCAATTGAGCGCGAAGGCGTTGAAGTAGTAGGTATTAACGACCTGGTAGAGCCTGATTACATGGCTTACATGTTGAAATACGACTCAACTCACGGCCAGTTTAAAGGTACTGTAGCTGTAGAAGGCGGTAACCTGGTAGTAAACGGTAAAACTATCCGTGTAACTGCTGAGAAGAACCCTGCCGACCTTAAATGGAACGAAGTAGGCGCCGAAGTGATCATCGAATCAACCGGTTTGTTCTTAACTATCGAAACTGCTCAGAAACACATCGACGCAGGTGCTAAAAAAGTAGTAATGAGCGCTCCTGCTAAAGATGATACCCCTACTTTTGTAATGGGTGTAAACCACAAAGAATTAAAAGCAGAGCAAACTATCGTTTCTAACGCATCTTGTACTACTAACTGTTTAGCGCCTATTGCTAAAGTATTGGATGATAAATTCGGTATCGAAGAAGGTTTAATGACTACTGTACACGCAGTAACCGCTACTCAAAAAACAGTTGACGGCCCATCGGCTAAAGACTGGAGAGGCGGCCGTGGTGCTTACCAAAACATCATCCCTTCATCAACAGGTGCTGCTAAAGCTGTAGGCTTGGTATTGCCACAATTAAAAGGTAAATTAACAGGTATGAGCTTCCGTGTTCCGGTTGCCGACGTTTCTGTTGTTGACTTAGTAGTTCGCTTAAAAACTCCAACTTCATACGAAGGTATCAAAGCTGCTATGAAAGAAGCTTCTGAAGGCGAATTAGCAGGTATCCTGGGTTACACTGAAGACGAAGTAGTATCTGAAGATTTCAAAGGTGATGCACGCACATCTATTTTCGATGCAAAAGCAGGTATCGCTTTGAATGACAACTTCGTTAAAGTTGTATCTTGGTACGATAACGAGTGGGGTTACTCAAACAAACTGATCGACCTTGTACAAGAAGTTGGTAAACTGTAAGGTTTAACAAATTTCTTTTGATAAATGCAAAGGCCTCCTTTTCGGGAGGCTTTTGTTGTTTAATAGCTACCGGCATTAATGTCCCTATCTGCAAGTAAGTTTTGTTCAACATCAATGTGGTAGTCATATTATTTCGTTCTATATTTATCCCAAACAAAATATCAAACTTATTATGAAAGCATCCTACCCTATCAAAGCAACATTGCTTTTGGTATTCACCCTGTTTGTAAGCAGCCTTACCTTTGCGCAGGACAAGAAACCCGCCAGCCCGGCCGATAGCACCAGCGCTACAGTAGCGGGCTCGGTAATTAAAATTAAGTACAGCAGCCCTTACGTTAAAGGCCGTAAAATTTTAGGCGAACTGGTGCCATTTGATAAGGTATGGCGCGCCGGTGCCGATTCTGCAACCAGCTTTACTACAAGCAAACCCATTAAAGTAGAAGGCAAGCCTTTACCGGCAGGCAGGTACGCCTTTTTTGTAATACCATCTGCAAGCGGCAGCTGGACTATCATCTTCGATAAAAACCCTAAGCAATGGGGTGCTTACACCTATAAAGAAGAGAACGACCAACTGCGCGTAACCGTTAAAGGTAAAACTGCGCCTAAAGCGGAAAGCCTTAAATACACCATTACTAAAAAAGGCTTCAGCCTGAAATGGGATACGTTTGAAGTACCTGTTTCTATTAAATAGCAAGTATAATCCTACTGATACCAAAAGAGGCTGTCTCCGGTAAAGAAACAGCCTCTTTTTTATTTGATATACGCTTACGGCTTTAGTTGCCTGTATGATAAACCATGCCGTTGGCATAAGTTGATTCTGCCGCTATTTTGTTAAGGCTATCTATACGGAAGACGCTGCATTTACGCAGATCGTAACGTACGCCGCCATTTGCCTTATCGCGCAGGCCTATTACATCGTACTCTACCACTACCGTGCTATCGGTATTGATCACCTTATCTACCAAATACTTGGCATCCGGCGATACAAAAAATTCTAAATGAAATATCTGGTCGGCACCTTCGGGGCCATTGGTAGTACCTTTCCAATCGCTGCTGGTTATTGGCGCTTTTGGGGCATACTGGCTCACCAGGCCTTTCAGGTCGTGATCATTCAACAATTGGAAGTGCTGCTGTATTAGCGCTTCCGATTGTGCTTTTTTATCAATGGCCGGCTTTTCTGGTGTTTGGTTACAGGCAGCTAATACGCCTGCTGTAAACAGCAGGCCCAATGCCGCATAGGTTTTGCTTTGCATAGCCAAATATAAAAATTTGCTGTTATTAAGCCACTTTCACTTCCTTATTCCTGCGGAAGATAGATAAGATGAAACCGATAACCATAATGATAGTACCCGCCCAGAAGAAATTGATATACGGGAACTTAATAGCACGCATTACAATGTACTTTTTAGCGCTTTCGGGCTGTTGGTACACGTTTATCTCTATTTGTTTCTTCTCGGGGATTATTTTGGTGAACTGCAGCTTCAAGCCTGCTTCCTCTACTTTCGTTGGGAAATCGAACACTTGGCCATTTTTCTTCAACATATATACCGGTGCACTGTGGTAAGTTTGCCCGTGGCTGTGTATCTCCATTTCGGCACCTACCGAAACCAGTAGTTCGCTTGCCGCTATATTTTGCAGCTTAACGCCATTGTTCAGTTGCTTAAATACCATGTAACCTTCGCGGAAGCGGATAGTATCGCCCACGGCAACCTGATGCGGTACGGCCGGGTCGTAATCCTTGCTGTCGTCTTTTGGTGCGCCTTCTTCCTCACCTGCAGCACCCTTCTCTTCGCTGGTGCTGGCCGAGTTGGTCATGGTAATGTGAGTATAAAGGTCGTGAAACAGGTAGTGGCGGGTATCGGGCGATGAGGCCAGCGAACCTTTATTTACCTGCACTTTAGGGTAAAGCGTAAAATCTTCTGCCACTTTACCCGCAGCATCTACACGGCGGTAGTTTACTTTAAAAAAATGGTCGGGCAGGTTTAGCGAGTCGCCGAGGTAGGTAACGGTGTAATCGCCCATTTTTTGCGGCTCGTTGCGGTACACCAAAATATTTTCGCGCGGGTTCTCTTCTTTAGCAAACTCCTCCGAATAATTTTCGCCGGTGTTGTTGATCGATATCACGGTGCTTGTACCCGCAGATATCAGCGCACCAATAATGAGCAAACCAAAACCGATGTGCGCAACAGCAGCACCTGCCAGTTTAAATTTACCGCGGAAAGCATCGGCCAGTACCTTGCCATTAGCAATGGTAGAGTAAACCGAGCCGCACATTACCAGCGTAAATACAAAGTTGAGCTTGTACAAGCCTGAAGTATAAACCACCAGGGCGGTTACCAGTATGGAGAAAATGAGGTAAACGGCGTTGGTGATCAGGAAGCGGTGTACATCCGTCTTTTTATATTTCAGGAATTGGGTGAAGGCCGTAAGTACGGTTATCACAAACACAAACGAAGACTGTATCACATTGTAGTGCATCAGCCTTGCTTTATCAGCCGGTGGCGCGATATTCATCCCGAACATGGCATTCCATACTGGGATAGAGGTTACCACAATAAGGTGGAAACACGACAAACCCAGGAATACCGAGCCTACGAACATCCAAAACTCGCGCGAGTAGGTTTCTTCATCCTTTTTGGTAATAGGCAACTCTTTACGGCGCCAAACCAGCAACCAAACCGACATTACCAAAAATATCATGATGCCGGTAACCAGCTGCCAAAACATACCCAAATCGGTAAAAGAGTGCACCGAAGTATCTCCCAAAATACCGCTACGGTTCAAAAACGATGCATACCAGGTAAGCACAAAGCTTATCAGCACCAAAAACGTAGCCGTGAAATACGAGTGCCCGCTGTTTTTAAACACAATAAGCACGTGCAAAGCAGCCACCATGGTTATCCACGGGAAGATAGAAGCATTCTCTACCGGGTCCCAAGCCCAAAAGCCGCCAAAGTTTAAGCTCTCGTAGGCCCAAAACGAACCCATTACTACGCCGGTACCCAGTATCATACTGGCAAACAGCGCATAAGGGATAGCAGGGCTTACCCACTCTTTGTATTTGTTTTGCCAAAGCCCGGCAACCGCATATGCAAAAGGTACCACCATAGCGGCAAAACCCAAAAACAGTGTTGGCGGGTGGATGATCATCCAGTAGTTTTGCAGCGATGGCACCATGCCCTGCCCGTCTTTAATGAACGAAAGGTAATCGGCACTTTGGAAGATAGGTGCACCTGCCATAAACTCGCGCAACAACAAAAACGGCGAACTCCCCAGGTGTATACCCAAAAAGTTTTGGCCCAACACCATGGTTGCCAAAGTAACCTGCGAAAGGGCCACAACCGTCATCACCGGGCGCTCCCAACTACCACTCTTCCATATCAGGAATAAACCTAACAAAGCCTGCCAGAATATCCACAGCAAAAAGCCACCCTCCTGGCCGTTCCAGAACGCAGAGATAATGTAGCGTACGGGTAATGAGCGCGAAGTATAGGCCCAAACGTAATGATACTCGAAATAGTGGTTGTAAATAATGTAGAACAGGCAGGCACCAATGCCTATTATAGATACCGAATTGATATAGAAACCAATGCGGCCCAGGGTTTGCCAGGTGCTTTTAGGTTTACCGGCATCATCGGTAGTGGCAAAAAGGTAACTTATGAACGAAAGAAGCGCTGCGCCGAAAGCTAAAACAATAAAAAATTGCCCTATTTGCCCCGGCAAAAGGTGCTCACCTTTAAAAACTGTATCCATTAAAACTGCTTATATGCTGGCCTGTTGTTTGGCCTTAAACTCTTTGGTATCTATCTTATCCTGGGTATACTTTGATGGGCATTTCATCAGGATGCTGGAAGCATGAAATTCGCCGCGAACCATTTTACCGGTAAGTACGATCTGCTCCGACTTTTCGAAATCCTCGGGCTTGGTACCGGTAAATACTACTTTACGCTCGGTGCCCAAAGTATCGCGCATGTAAAACGAGAAGTAATTGGCATCCTTAGTGGCATCGTAATGCAGTTCTTTCTGCTTGTTAAGGCGGCCTACCACTTTCAATTCGCTGGTAGTTTTCTCCGCATCGGCAAAATTTCCGTAACTGCTTGTATTTGAGTAAACACTAATAATAACGGCTATAGCGATGGCTATTACAACGAGGCCAAAAATCGAACTTTTTTTCATGCGTTAGTTTATCGGTAAATCCGGTTTGCAAAAATACAAAACGATGAGCTAATAATTTTTATTACAAGGGATATATGTTATTTAGAATTGTTATTGATAGCAAGTTGGAAAGGTTGGAAAGGTTGGAAAGGTTGGAAAGGTTGGAAAGGTTGGAAAGGTTGGAAAGGTTGGAAAGGTTGGAAAGGTTGGAAAGGTTGGAAAGGTTGGAAAGGTTGGAAAGGTTGGAAAGGTTGGAAAGGTTGGAAAGGTTGGAAAGGTTGGAAAGGAACTTTTTAAACACACCCTTGTTTTGAAATTCTGAAAATTCTTCAAATTCTTTTAAAATTCGAGTTCGGACATTTTCTTGGGCGTTCCCTGCGGGTCGGGCTATGCGCTGCAACTCCTCGCCTTGCCCCGCTCATGCCCTGCCCGCGGCTGTGGGGTTTCCGCTCCTATCCCTAACGCATTTTGAACCATGATTCGCTTGATTAGAGGATTCTCTGATTGATTTTTGCTGGTTGTCGCATCGAATAATCTTTAAATCAAGCGCATCATGGTTCAGAAAAAACCTATCTTTATCTCATTAAACTCGCTTTATAAAATATCCCTTCCATCTGTATTGCTGCTAAAGGCAATACCCAATATGCCTCACCGGCATAACATAATTTCCTATACCCATATTTTATAAAGCAAACCATGCAAGCAAACATAAAAGTTGCCGTAATTGGCGGCACCGGCAAAGCCGGGAAATACCTTGTTAAACAATTACTTACCAAACACATCCCCGTTAAACTATTGCAGCGAGTTAACACTTCGGAGCAGGAAGACAACCCGTTGATAGAAGTTATAAGCGGCGATGCGCGTGATTATGATACTATATTGCAACTCCTAAACGATTGCAATGCAGTCATCAGCACCATTGGGCAAACTGCGGGCGAGGCACCTATATTTAGTACCGTTACCGCTAACGTTTTAAGAGCAATGGAGCATCTGGGCATCCGCAGGTATATAGTAGCCACAGGGCTAAACGTTGATACCCCATACGATGATAAAGGACCTAAAACCAAATTTGGCACCGAGTGGATGTATCAAAACTATCCTAAAACCACTTCGGATAAACAGATAGAGTACGAGCTGCTTATTGCAAGCAACGCCGACTGGACCCTGGTGCGCCTGCCCATGATCCAACAAACCGACGAGCTACCGGAAATAACCACGAGCCTTTATGATTGCCCGGGCGACTTTATCAGCGCATCAAGTTTAGGGCGATGGATGATAGCGCAGTTGGATAACGACGAGTTTGTAAAACAGGCACCGTTTATTGCGAATAAATAAAAAAATGTCATCCTATGTTTGCTTATAGGAAAAAGTTAAGTGTTTAGAGTAAATTTAAAGTAGAAGAAAAAGGGTAAAGAGAAAGATCACGAGTTGTCATTGGCTGTAGGAAGCCGTTCGAAATGCAGATCACTTTACCCCTTTGCTTACAAGCTTGAACAGTTCATTAGGCCACAAGAGCCTGTATGTAGGATTGATAAGCAGTAAAGCAGGTTCTTCTACAGTATTTATCTCAAAACAAAGTTATGGAAACTCATGCAAATTACATTGGTGTAGACATTTCAAAAGCGTCCTTTGACGTATCAGCCGGCCGACGCCATTATCAGTTCAGCAACGAAACTACAGGCTTCGACGGCTTCTTAAAGCTATTGGATACAGATAGCCATATCGTGATGGAAGCATCCGGCCCATATTATTTAAGGCTTGCTTGCTTCCTGCATACGAAGGGCATTAAGGTAAGTGTGGTAAATCCTTTGGTGATTCGCCGCTACAGCCAAATGCGTATGTCCCGGGCTAAAACAGATAAGAAAGACGCACTCCTGATCGCAGAGTATGGTGCCATGGCTAAGCCGGAGCAATGGGCCCCACCACAGCAGCATGTGGTAGAATTACAGCAAACAGAAGCCATTTTATCAGGATTGAGCAAGCAGCATACTGTGTTAAGCAACCAGCTTGAAAGCTTTACAGCTACAGGAATGATGCAAAAAGCACTGAGGCAGACGATACAAAAAGAGCTATGCCACCTTAAACAACTTATATCACGGCTTTCAGCTAACATGGAAAAGATCGTTCTTGAACATTATGGGCAAATGCTATCAGGACTGAAAAGCATACCTGGCATTGGCAAAAAAACAGCGATAATGCTCATCCTGGTAAGCGGTGGTTTCGAGCGTTTCGGCGATTGCAGTAAATTAAGCTCTTACATTGGGACATGCCCGCGCCTGTTCGAATCGGGCAGCAGTGTAAAAGGCAGGCCAAGAATATGTAAAATGGGCATGTCTGCGATCAGGGCCTCATTGTATGTATGCTCATGGAGCGCAAAACGCTGCAATAAAGCCTGCCGGGAGCTTTATGAACGCTTGCTGGCAAAAGGAAAAGCCAAAAAAGTTGCTTTGATCGCAGTCGTAAATAAGTTGCTAAAGCAAGCTTTTGCAATAGCTAAAACTAACTCAACATATCAGGAAAATTATTCAAATATTATTTGCTTTTAAACACAGTTCATTTCGA
>NZ_MBTF01000006.1 GCF_002013915.1 Mucilaginibacter pedocola | reverse complement strand
GTATTAGGCCTGCCGCTAGCGTTCATCCTGAGCCAGGATCAAACTCTCCATTGTATAATGTGTTGTTCAAATCCAAGCCCTATTAAACTCAATCAATAGAAACTTGTAAAAAAAATATTCTCTTACAAAGCCCCTCTAATCTTCAAGCTTCTTTCTTTTTAGCTATAACCACCTCGCGGTTGTTACGCTGCATTTTTATTGTCTTCCTGTCTCTTTAAGAACTTTATCGGCTAACCCGTCGCAGGCGCCTGTTTTATGTTTTTGTGCCTTTCAACACTTTAAACTTTCAATCTTTTTTAACCTCGAATTGCTCTCGGCTTCTTAACGTTTTTCCGCGTTTCCGCTCCCTCGTTTTGGGACTGCAAAGGTAGAAGCTTTTTTCTATTTTCCAAAATTTATTTTCAAATAATTTTTGGCTTCTTTTTCCTTCTTTTCCCACTCAACCTCTCGGCTTTTGCGGGCTGCAAAGGTAGCGAATTTTTATCTTCACTCGCAAACTTTATTTTTTAAATTTTTTCGTTTGCTTTCCCTTCAATGTACTACCCGCTTTCCTTTCGGTCTTGCGGGCTGCAAAGGTGCAGATTATTTAGTTTCATATCAAGTGAAAAACTCACTTTTCTTTAACTTTTTTCTATCTGCCTGATGTTCAAAAAACAACGCCCTTTTCGTTTGAGCGGATACAAATGTAAGGAGAAAGGCCCTTTCGGCCCAAAAGAAATTTCAAATAATTAAAACAATTTTATAACTCATTGAAAGCTAAATAAAACCAAGGCTCCATGGTATGGGTTGCAACACCCATTTGGTACACTAAGCCTCAAAACGGGCAAGTTTACAAACGCTTAAAATGCGCGTAACCATTACATCGCGAAGCAAAATTCTTCCCAAAACTGCCCAAACGCCCGAATATTTTTTGCGTAAGTTTGAAACTGATATGGATAATTACGCTTTTCCACCACACTTTTTAGAACAACTGGCTACCGAACCGGGTTTCAACGAGGCTTCTTTTATAGAAGCACACCAAAATAATACGTCGATTACCTCTGTCCGGCTCAACCCTTTTAAACTGTCGCCCCTAAAAACGGACGGACAGGTTGCCTGGTGTGCCGAAGGACGCTATATTAATATACGACCCTCCTTTACTTTCGACCCTTTGTTTCATGCCGGGGCATATTATGTGCAAGAAGCATCTTCTATGTTCATTGCCCATATCCTGCAAACTATACGCCCTGATAAGGAAGAACCGATTAAGGTATTAGACCTTTGCGCTGCCCCGGGAGGTAAAAGCACGTTGCTTAATTCGGCTCTGGAGCCTGCGGACCTATTGGTGGCAAACGAAATTATTAAAACCCGCGTACCTATATTAACAGATAACCTCACCCGCTGGGGAACATCGAACACTATAGTTACTAATAACGACCCGCGCGACTTCTCTGCCATAAAAGGTTTCTTTGATGTAGTATTGGTTGATGCGCCTTGCTCGGGTTCGGGCATGTTCAGGAAAGACCCCGCCGCCATGAACGAATGGAGCGAAGCCAACGTGAACCTTTGCCACCAACGACAGGAACGCATACTTGCCGACGTTTACCCCGCCATAGCAGAAGACGGCTACCTTATATATAGCACCTGCAGTTACTCGCACCAGGAGAACGAGGATATACTGGATTGGCTGTGCGCCGAGTTTGATATGGAGAGCGTACGTATACCTATATATAAGGAGTGGGGGATAGTAGAAACCGAATCGCCGCAGCAAAAAGCATGGGGCTACCGCTTTTACCCGGGGCAGGTTTTGGGCGAAGGGTTATTTGCTGCCTGCCTGCGCAAGCGCGAAAACAGCGGCGGCAGTAATTATAAAAGCAATGCGCAGCAAAAACTGCCAATGAAGGAGATAGAGCAGATAAAAACATACCTGAATAGCCCGGAAGATTTTTACCTGTTTAAGGTTGCTGAAGATTGGCTTGCCATAAACCGCGAACATAAGGAGAGCCTAAACGCACTGCACCGCCACCTTTATATCAAAAAGTCGGGCGTGCGTATTGGTAAACTGGCGGGGCGCGATTTGATACCCGACCATGAACTGGCGCAAAGCCTTATTATTAATAAAGATGAGTTTTTAACTACTCCTTTAAATAAGGACCAGGCGATACAGTACCTGCGCCGCGATAATATAGATATAACAATAGCCGATAAAGGCTGGAGCCTGATGGAATACGAGGGGCTTGCCCTGGGCTGGGCGAAATTGCTGCCTAACCGTATTAATAATTATTACCCTAAGGAGATAAGGATATTGGCAAATGCGCCGGGTAATTAATTCCCGATGTCATTTCGATGAGCAGTAGCAAGGCAGGTGCGAGGTGCGAAGAGAAATCTTCGGCACAACGGCATTCCGGCTATGTAAGCGGGGCGGGGTGAACAAAAAAAGGAGCACCGGTTTGCCGGCACTCCTTGGTGTGTGTGATATGGTTTAGGTGTATTATTATTCTATATCCTGTGCAGATTTGCTGCTTGCTGTGCTTTCGCGTTGCAGTTTTTTCAGCATCTCGTTGCCTATAAGGGCATCTATCATACCGTTGCTGCCGCCATCTTTTCCGCTTACCAAAATTTCGGGCACCAGTTTTACACCGTTGCTGGCCAAAGCTTCGGCTACGCGCACAATAGCATATTGCTCAGTACCCATGGCTTCGGTTTTCTGTTTGGTTACTTCGGCTTCTGCCAAACCTATCGCTTTAATTTTACCGGCTTCGGCGCTACCATTCACTTCGGTTGCAGCAGCATCGGCTTTGGCGTTAATAGTTTTGGCTTCGGCATCTGCCTTGGCAATAATGGTTTTGTTCTCGGCATCAGCCTTAGCATTAATAATACGTGCTTCGGCGTCACCTTTTGCGGCAGCAACTTTTGAGGCTGCCATTTGGGTGTTTATCTCCACCTGGCGGGTAGATTTTACAACCTCGGGCTGCATATCGGCACCGGCTTTAGCGCTTTCAAATTCCTTACGCTCTATTTGTGCACTCTTTTGTATCTCGTAAGTAACGCGTTCCTGCTCGGCAATTTTACGGTCGGTAAGGGTACGCATCAATGCTTCGGGAGGCACAATGTCGCCTATCAGCGTATCTACACCTTCTACGTTATAGTCTGCCAGTACTTTGCCAATTTGGGCACGGGCATCTTCCTGCCTTTGCGAACGGTTGGTTAAGAACTCGATAACACCACTTTTTTGTGCCGAGTTACGGAAGTAGTTGGCAATGGTAGGCTCCAGCACCTGCGATACCAGGTTTTTCATGTTACCGAAACGGGCGATAACCTTTGGCGCTTCGTTACGCGGGATATGGATAATTTGCGACACATCGAGGTTGAAGGTAAAACCATCAGACGACCTTACGCTGATCGTACACAGGTTCTTATCCAGCTCGTGCGATTCGGTGCGGCTGTTTGCCCAGTTTAGTACGATGTTGGTGGTAGGCACAATTTCTACCGTGTGCGTATAAATATTTACGGGGTGCTTGCCCGGGTCCAGCGGTTCGTCCCAAACACCCTTTTCAAATTTCTTTACAATGTTACCGTGGGTAAAGCCTACGCCGCTGGTATCTATACCTTCGGGGCCCACAAAGGAGTTAACTACGCCTACGTAACCGATGTGAATGTGCACCATCTCTACCTGCTCCACAATGGCGAACCATGGGTTAAGGTAATAGGTACCTGCCAGTATCACGTCTTCCTGCAAGCCTTTTTTACCACCCGACTGGATAAAGGCCATAGGATCCTGATAGTTACGGTGCCCCGGTACCGAACCACCGGCAATTTCGCCTTTATCAAGCGGCTCGCCATCCAATGTGGTTACAATGCCCACCTTGTTTTCCTGAATACGGGTGATAGGCACCATCTCTATCTCGAACAGATAGGTATTGATACGGTAACTACCCGGTGTAAGGAAGGCGGCTTGCGGGCCTTTTTGCCCTTTGTTTTCGAGGAAGGCTTGCGCATCCTGGAATTTATCGCAGTCTACCGGGCGGCCCAGTACACGGCCAATATCCATGGGTGCACCGTCTTTAGCTTTTACCAGCCCCAGTTTATCCTGCGGGATAACGGTAAAATGCTCCATGGTAATGGCATACTGCCAGGGCCACATACGCCAGTACAAACCCGGCGCAAGCGGCTTGGCCTGCATACCGGCTTCGCCATGTATGGCTATAATGCGGCCATCGGGCAGCCGCGTTGCGCCATAAAGCGAGAATTTCTTAACAACCAAACCAATACGGTCATCCGGAACGATGATCATACCAAAGAAAACCTGAAGTACAAATTTGTACATCAACAGGGCAGCAGCCAGCGGCAATACCCACCAGAATTGGAGAATTGAAATAGAATCAGACATTTTTTGTTTTTGATTAATTTACCGGGGCCCTTAAGGTGCGGGCTCCTCACAATAACTTACAGCTTTATGAGACCTTGGCTGTATAGCGTTACATATGATTATTGGCAATTACACTTGTTACAAAAAAATAAGGAAATATTTTTAGGCTTAACCGGCTGCCGCCCAATGCTTAGTTGTTGCGCTGTTGCCCGGTAAAGGTATTATCAACAATGGTGCGTATCACCTCGTCAATTTCGTTACTTACGGCATGCAGCAGGTTTATAGCTTCGCGGTTTTCGGGGTTGTTAAAATTCTCAAAATCTATCACATTAATAAGCCCCAGCATACTGGCAACCGGGCGGCGCAATTCGTGCGAGCTTAGTGATGCTATCTGGCGCAGGCGTTCGTTTTGGTCGATGATCTCTTTTTCCGATTCGAGGCGCGATGTTATCTCCCTGCCAAAACAGCCCGAACCTACCACCCCACCAATATTATCATACAAGGGGTAAAAGTTCACCTCGTAATACAGGGCCCTACCGGGGATAGAGTGCGTATTCTCGTAAACTACCGAATAAGTTTCGCCATGGAGTGCGCGGCGGTAAAATTCAGTCCATGTTTCGCGTACTTTTTCGGGCCCGTATACAATTACCTCTTCCCCGGTGGCGGGTATAATGCCGGCTTCTTTATAAACGGCATTTTTATAGGCATTGTTCATATATATGTACCGCCCCTTAGTATCAATGGACCATATCAGGTCGGTAGTGTTATTTATAAGTGCCTCCAGGTTATTGCGGGTACGGTTAAGCTCTTCTTCGGCAACCTTCTGTTCGGTAATATCTTTAACAAAAACGGTTAATCCCTCGGCAGCCGGGTAAACGGTTATCCTGAACCATAAGCCCGATGTAGGTACAAACTCGGTATACTGCACCGTTCGTTGCATTTTGGCGGCAAGCTTAAACTGCCTTTCCGATTGCCCGCCAACCAGTATCGGGAACACGTCCCAAATAGAATTACCCACCAACTCAGTTTGCGTGCGGTTGCATATTTTTTCGAAAGCCTTATTGGTTTTGATGAAGCGCCAGTCGTTATCCAATATCAAAAACGAATCGGTAATACTCTCTATAAAGTTATCCAATTGCTCGGCAGCCCGCTTTGCCTCGGCTTCGCGAAGCTGTTTCTCGCTGATATCCAACCCCACGCCCTGTATCTCGGTAACCTCTCCCCGTTCGTTCACTATCGAAATAAATTCCCATTCGGAAGGGTGGCGCGCACCGCTCTTATCCATCTTATCGCGCACCAGCGGTATTATTTTACCGGGGTTTGCAAGGCATTCGTTAAAGGCGCGTTCGCAGCGCTCCAGGTCTTCGGGTGCGGTATTAATGGTGAAGTGATGCCCAAGCAGCTCATCGGCAGTGTAGCCAAAAACCTTGCAGTACTGTTTATTTACAAAAGTGAAATGCCCCGTTTTATTGAGGCGCATCAAAAAGTTGGTTTGCGAGTTGATGAGCGATAACAGGAATTGCTCGCGCTTCAGGGCATCTGTCTGCGCACCATCCTCATCATTCAATATATCGGGCGCATGTTCATTCAGGATGCTCAGTACCACTTGCTGACCGGTAACCGCATCTGTATACATGCTGCGGCGCTCGGTTATATACCGCACCTCTAAACTATGCGGCGGTAAAATGCGGTAATTAAGTTCGATGGTTTGCCCGTCTACCAGTTCGGTGGTAGCCTTGCGCACAGCGGGTAGGTCTGACGAGTGAATGATGGTATACCAAAAATCTTTACCCTCGGGCACCTCGTTATCAGCATAACCCGAGAGCATACCAATGCAGGGGCCAATAGTGATGTATTGGTTCAACGGCAGGTTAAATGCTATAACGCATTCGCTTATGATGGGCAAAATGCTGGTTTGCATACTCGGTGGTTAAGGTGCTGTTATAAAGTTATAACAAATTAAACATTAAATGTTACGCAAATAAAGTTTAGCGCTTTTAGATGTGCTAATTATCAATTATATCCGATTAATAATTAGGCTTTTAATTTATTATAAAAATGTTTACCTTTGCATCCCCGCAGAAAGAACTCCGGGGACAATGTTGAATACATAACTTTAAAAAATGGCAACTAAAATTAGACTGCAAAGACACGGTAAAAAAGGCAAACCTTTTTACTACATTGTAGTAGCTGACGCCCGCGCACCTCGCGATGGCCGTTTCATTGAGCGTGTTGGTTCGTACAACCCTAACACCAACCCTGCTACTATCGACATCAATTTCGACAAAACCCTTGAGTGGGTGAACAATGGCGCACAGCCAACCGACACCTGCCGTGCAATACTGTCTTACAAAGGCGTATTATACAAAAAACACTTACAAGGCGGTGTTAAAAAAGGTGCATTAACTGAAGAGCAGGCAGATGCTAAATTTGCTGAATGGCTTGACCAGAAAGACAGCAAAATCACCGGCAAAAAATCTAACCTTAACGCTGCAAAAGTTGAAGCACGCAAAGCTGCTTTAGTTGCTGAAGCTAAAAAGAAAGAAGAAAAAGCCGCTGCTATTGCTGCTAAAAACACGCCACCTGCAGAAGAAGTTGCTGAAGAAGCAGCACCGGAAGCAGAAAGCGCTGAATAATTATTTGAGAGGCAAGAGTAAAGAATCAAGAGCCAGGACAAAGATCTTATTTCTTGATTCTCAACTCTTGATTCTGAACAATGGCGAAGCAACCCAACGGTTCTTCGCCATTGTTATTTAACAACATTTTTTTTGAGAGATGGCAACAGAAGGATACTTCAGGATAGGTACGGTATTAAAAACCAAAGGGCTTAAAGGCGAGATGCAGCTATACATGGATTTTGAAGATGTAGAGCGCATTAAGATAACCTCGATATTTTTGGATATTGCGGGTAAGCTTGTTCCGTTTTTTGTGGAATCGATAAAGCATAACCAAAAGAACAGCGCCTACCTTTACCTGGAAGATATCGACACCATCGAAAAAGCATCGGCACTGGTGCGTAAGGATATTTACCTGCCCAACAAAGCCAAACCCAAAAAGAAACGCGAAGAATTTACCCTGAAAGACCTGAAGGGCTTCACGGCGGTAGATATACACGAGGGCGAACTGGGCGAGATAACCGCTATACAGGAATATCCGCAGCAGTTGATAGCTACTGTGACCTATAAAGATGTAGAGGTATTATTCCCGCTGAACGAAAGCATCATACAGGGGATAGACCGCGTGAAGGACATCGTAACTGTAGACCTGCCCGAAGGCTTGCTGGATGTGTATTTAGATTAAGCCTCCCTTACTTCCCCGCAAACACTACCGATTTGGATGCCATCATGTGGTTAACGCCGGTGATATCATCGCGGTTGCGCGGGTTAATAGCGTAGCGCGATATGGTATCGCCCGTGGCGGTAGATATAAGCGATATTTCGTAATCGAAATTATTGGCTTTAACATACTCTACCTCCGGCGGGTAGCCATTGTTGATAGCCGAAAGCGCACCGCTTAAAACGGTCAACCCTATATTCGTCCAGGTGGCGGCACTTTGCGACATGAAATGCTCCCTGTCCATCCGCACTTTTATTACCAGGTCGGCACCCAACATACGGCCAACACTATCCGGCGGCATTGTCCAGGCAGTGCGCAGGTCTGCCATTTTGGTAAGCAATGTTTTATTTACGGTGTAAGCATCCATCAATACAACAGGGTATTGCTTATCGCGACGGGTATGCACATTCTTAAAATCTAACAACGCCTGCTGCACCTCAAACTGCAGATCCTGGCTGGCGGTTTGCTCCTGCTCGTACCAATCTTCTTTGCGGGGTTGTTTGCCGCTGTAGTAAACATCCGCAGGTAATACCGCTAAGGTTTTCCCATCGATATTATTGTTGTTAAGATAAGCCTTATTGATATAAACACCGCTGCTACCGCAGGATGAGAGTAGCATTAATAATGCGATGGACAGGCAAGGTAGTATTGTTTTCATATTAGGTATATGCAATCAATACGGCGGAAGTTTAGCGTTATTATTATCTGATAAAAAAATATTAAGCTAAGACCATAATTAATATCACGCAAAGACGCCAAGGCGCAAAGTTTTTGATTTTCTACTTAGCGGCTTTGCGCCTTTGCGTGACAAAACAGCCTAACCTATTTTGCCGCGAACACTACCGAACGCGATGCCATTGCTTTGTTAATGCCATTAATGCTCTTGCTGTTCTCGCTGTTCGGGTCGCCAACGTAGCGCGATACTATTTCGCCGGTATGGGCATCAATTAACGAAACCTCGTAGCCAATGTCTTCGGCAGTTACACGTGGCAGCAACACCACATCTTTATTTTTCTTATTCGAGTTCAGCAAACCTTCCAGCACAAAAGCACCTGCGTTTATGCCTTTAGCCAGGTTCTCATCCATATAACGCTCGCGCGACATGCGGACTTTGAACACTAAATCGGCACCAATGATGCGGCCAACGCTATCGGGTGCCATTGTCCAGGCGGTACGCAGGTCCACCATTTTGTTGCGCAGGCGGGCGTTAACCGTATTGGTGTTCATCAGCTCCACTTTATACTGATGCTTTTTAGGCTGATTTCTTTCTTTATGCAACAGGTAGGCTTGCTCCAGTTGGGCTTGCAGATTCAGACTGGTGGCTTGCTCCTGGGTATACCAGTCGGTATTTTTGGGTTGCTTGCCGGCGTAGTAAACTTCTACAGGCAGTATGGCCACCGTTTTGCCGACTATATTGTGTGCTGCCAAATAGCCTTTGTTATTATAAACTTCGTGCGAGCAGGACGATGCCAATGCTGCAATTAAGGTGATGAGGGTAAGTA
Organism: Mucilaginibacter pedocola; assembly: GCF_002013915.1. GTDB lineage: Bacteria > Bacteroidota > Bacteroidia > Sphingobacteriales > Sphingobacteriaceae > Mucilaginibacter > Mucilaginibacter pedocola. Next base: position 151,896 of record NZ_MBTF01000006.1, on the reverse strand, counting down.
TCTTTTTCATACCCGCATGACGGGCGCGCTGATACGGGTGTTACAAACCCTGCTTAAAAAGGCAATATTTTTAACTACACCCTAAAACATAATTGCGATTATTTAATTTCGCATTTAATGGGAAACATTGCAAAGGAGTTTTTAGAGGCATCGGAACTTAAGGCGTTCGATTTAGGGCACCGTAAGATCATCAACTACAACATTGGCAAGTACGATGCTTCAGTTGCGCGCGGGCTATCGCGCATGATAAACCTCGATAACTCTAAAAAGAAGGGGCATGCCATCAAATGGAAAGTGATGGAGAACCTGGATAAGCTGCTGCCCGAATTTGAGGCAAATTTTCAGAAACGCGGTGGCAAAGTAATTTGGGCAAACGATGCCGAAGAAGCGCAGCGCGAGGTACTGAACATTCTTACGAAAGCGAATGCCAAATCGGTCATCAAATCTAAATCGATGGCTACCGAGGAGATACACCTCAATTCATTCCTGGAGAGCAACAACATCGAATCGCTGGAAAGCGACTTGGGCGAATACATTGTGCAACTGCTTGGCCAGCGCCCATACCATATTGTTACACCGGCCATGCATCTTTCTAAGGATGATATTGCCAAACTTTTTAACGAACGCTTCGGCACGCCTATAGATGCTACGCCCGAGCAACTTACCGCAAAAGCCCGCGAACTATTGCGCGAGAAATATTTAAGTGCTGATGCTGGCATAACCGGTGCCAACTTCTTGTTAGCCGATACGGGGAGTATTGCCATCAGCGAGAACGAAGGCAACGCGAGGTTGAGCACATCTTTCCCTAAAATACACATCGCTATTGTGGGGATAGAAAAACTCATCCCTTCTATTGCTGACCTCGACCTGTTTTGGCCCATGTTATCTACCCACGGCACGGGGCAAAACCTTACCGTTTACAACACCATTTTAAGTGGCCCGCGCCAACCCGGCGAAACCGACGGCCCCGAAGAAATGTATGTGATATTGCTTGATAACGGGCGCACCAACCTGCTGGCGCAAAAAGAACAGCGCCAGGGGCTTTACTGCATCCGTTGCGGGGCTTGCTTAAACGTATGCCCGGTTTATAAAAACATAGGCGGGCATAGTTACGAAACATCCTACACCGGGCCAATAGGCTCGGTTATTACGCCGCACATGCGCGGGATGGAAGATTTTAAGCACCTCAGCTACGCATCCAGTTTGTGCGGTGCCTGCACCAGTGTTTGCCCTGTAAAAATCGACATCCACAAAATGTTACTGCTTAACCGCCGCGATGCCGTTACCGAGGGGCTTATCCCTAAAAAAGAACAGTGGGGCTGGGCACTCTGGCGCAAAGGCATGATGAAACGCAAGCTAACGGATTTCTTTGGCGGTGGTGTGAAGAACTGGCTGCTACGCTTTTTCTTTAAAGGTACCTGGGGACATTTTAAAGAGATGCCGGTAGTTGCCGAAAAATCGTTTGCCAAACAATGGGTGGAGCGTAACCAACCCGAGAAAGAAGAAAAAGACTAATGCGGAAAGTTATATTGAATGTTGCGGTAAGCCTTGATGGGCTTATTGAAGGGCCTAATGGCGAATACGATTGGTGCTTTGTGGACCAGGATTACGGTATGTCCGCTTTTTTTGATGAGATAGATGCTGTATTCATCGGTCGCAAAAGCTACGAACTCGTACGCACCATGCCCGAAATGCTGGCCGGTAAAAAGGTATACGTTTTTTCGGATACACTCGTACCCGGCGAGAACGAAAACGTAGAGGTTATATCATCTGCCGATTTTGAACATGCTGTTGAAGGCATCCTGAACGAAGCGGGCAAAAACATTTGGCTGTTCGGTGGGGCAAGTTTGCTATCGGCACTTCTGAATAAAAATTGGGTAACGGAGATGTTGTTATCTATTCATCCAATTGTTTTAGGCGAAGGCAAGCCACTGTTCGCAGGTATTAAAGACAGGATAAAGCTACAAGTTACCGGGCAACAGATTTACGATACTGGGCTGGTGCAAATACGCTACACCGTAATGCCGAAGTTTGATATGGAGATGCTAAAGATGCTTTAACAGTTTGCAGTTTCCGGTTGGCAGTTTGCAGTGACCCTACGTTGCCTCTTTTTAACCGCAAAGTGCGCAGAGTTTTCGCAAAGAAACACAAAGCATTTGTTAGGCACTAAAGAAAGTTAAACGGCGAGATTTTTAAGAATCAAGCTTTCCTAATTATTACAATACAAAGGGCGCAAGTTTTTTACTTTGCGCCCTTTGCGTTTTTTCTCTGCGTTCTTTGCGGTAAAATAGCCACTATGCGGATTTAGCTTTTCAGAAAGGCCGAAGTAAAGTCCAATGTGCAAACTGCCCACCGCAAACTGCCAACTGAATTAATAACTCATATTATTCGGCCTTGAATACACCAAATGCATTACGTTGATATTGCGCATAGCGAAGGCCGCCTCGCAGTAGCAGAGGTAGTAATTCCACTTGCGGATGAATGTATCATCAAATCCCAGCGACTTTACTTTGCCTAAGTTGAGGTTAAATTGCTCGTACCAAAGTTTCAGGGTTTTGGCGTAATCTATTCCTAAATCTTTAAGGTCCACTAAGGTCATATCGCCGGTGCGGTTGATGGAGCCATTGATGGCTGCTACCGAGGGCAGCAGCGAGCCGGGGAAAATATGTTTTTGTATCCAGTCTACCCCTTTGCGCAGGCTATCGTAGCGGCAATCGGGTGAGGTTATTACTTGTATGGCCAGCAGTCCGTTTTTCTTAAGGAGGTTGTGGCATTGTTTAAAATAAACATCCAAAAACTTGTGGCCAACGGCCTCCAGCATCTCTACTGATACGATTTTATCGTACTGACCTTCAAGTGTGCGGTAATCACGCATCTCAATACTTACTTTATGCGATAGACCGGCGGCTTCTACGCGCTCGGTAGCCAGTTTGTGCTGCTCGGCAGATATAGTGAGCGATGTTACTTTGCAACCATAAGTTTTTGCCATATAAATAGCGTTGCCACCCCATCCGCTACCTATCTCTAAAACATGGTCGGCAGGTTTTAAATGCAGTTGGCGGCAAAGGCGGTCGTACTTGGCTATCTGCGCTTCTTCTAATGATAAGCCGTCGCGGAAAAAGTACGCGCTGGAGTAGGTCATGGTAGGGTCGAGGAAGCTGGCGAAGAAATCGTTATTCAAATCGTAATGTTCGGATATATTCTTGCGTGAGCCATCCATCGTATTCGCGCGTTTAGATTGCGATAGCTTATTGAACCATTTGAACAGGTTGAGCGCCAAAGCCTGGGTTTTACCACCCGATACGCTCGGTGCGTTCTCAATATTCAGCAGCACCCATTTTATTACATTGGTAATATTATCGGTATCCCAAAGCCCATCGGTATAAGCTTCGCCAAAACCAATATCGCCGTAAAGTATTACACGTTTAAAAAACTCGTTGCTGTTTACTTTAATGTTGGCGGTTATATTCCCTTCGCCGGTACCAATACTTATCTCTTCGCCATCGGCAAGCGTAAGGTTAAGGAAACCCTTATCCATTTTATAAAGGAAACCCAGTACAATATCCTGGTATAAAGCGGTTCTTTTATTATTTAAAGATAACGAGTTGGCCATTATTGGTTTTTAACTTGGGGCTGTTTATTAACGTACGTAGTATTTGCGGCAAACAGTTTTACCGCGTTTATCCTAATTTGCTCTATACGGGCGATAAACGCCCCGTTGCTTATCCGCATTGTCGCCTTTGCGGTGGAAAGGCAGTTTCTTCAGCCATAACTTCAGCGCCTGCCAGTGTATCATGGCTATCACTTTTACGGTGATAAGCGGGAAACTAAAAAAGTACAGCAAAAGGTTTTTATCGGTTAAAGGTTTGCGGATGCCGGTAAGGGTACTGATAAAAAACCGCTTGCCGGCTTTATCATAGTCGTCTATCCGCACCTGTAATTTATCGCCGGGCACCTGCAGGTCGAAATCGAAACAGGTATCCATATCAATAAATGGCGACACGTAAAAATACTTCTCCGTATTAAGCTTAAAGCCAGCGTTTTGTTTGGTATCGCTACCCAAAAAATAAGGTTTTATCTCCAAAAAAGTATTGCATACTTCTACTATGGCGCAAAAGGGCTCATCGGCATCGTTATAACAATAGTAAAAAGACACGGGATTGAACTGGTAACCCAGCGTACATAGGTTGGTGAGCACCATAATACGCTTGGGAGGTATGGCAATGCTGTTCTCCGCTAAATAAGCGTTAATATGTTCGCGGGTAGTTTTGGCAGTATCAGGTTTTTCGCACGGAAGTTGCAGGTGGTCTTTATCCCTAAAATTGAACAGATTGAACCGGTTGCGGCTCATGAATTTTAGCCTGCGGGATAGCTCGTCTATCTCATCCAGATCGAGGTAGAACATAAATACCTCGTAATGGAAGCTATGCACTTTGGGCGCCAGGCGATGATGCATCACTTTGGCTTTGTATAAACAGGAATTGATATAGGGGCCGGGCATATATAAATATACGGGGAAAAGGGCTACTTAGTTTAGCCCGGTATGTACATCAAAACTCTACGTTGAAAACGTATTGATTAGTGAATTTTATAGACTTTAGCTTACCATACTCAAAGCTATAAATATGAGTTATATCATCAACACAGGCATTAAGGGCCACCACTTTATATTTGACCCTAAGCTCATCAGGAAAAAACTTAAAAAACTTCTTGTAAAAACTTTCGTCGGTCATTCCAACCTTTATTCCGTTCAACAACTCCGCTTCGCTATCATAGATCTCCCCTTTGGCTATATTGGAATGAGTTAAGGTGTCATCATCATCGAGAAAAAAAGCCAACTTACTGGATTTGTAGTTAAGCATATTCAACTTAAAACTTCCGAACCTACTTTCTACCACTTTATCGCTGATGGTAAATTTCTTCAATAGTGTATTTCGAAGATCGGATCGTGTTGTAGTTTTCCCAAAAGGATTGTAAACAAAATCATTACATGTAATAAATTTTAAGGTATCGCCCGTCACCCAAGCGGTATCTTGATCTATCAAGTTATTGGGTATAACCCATTGCCCGCTGACTTTGATAGCTTTCGATGTATCAATTAATTGCTGAGGAGTATTGCTGAGCGTTGTTGGCTTAGATTGGATGCAACCGAGCACCGAAACGAAGATCATTAACGCAGGAAGTATGTTTAGCTTCATTGGATATAGGCTTTGGCTGTGTAAATATACCAAAAAGAGCAATCCCCTTTTACGTATATTTCTTACCTCTGTATATCTCCATAAACATCTCGCCCCAGCATCTGCGAACACAATTTCACTGCACTGGCAAAAGCATCCTCGTGGAAACCGTATTTAAAATAGCTTCCGCAGAAATAAATAGGGCCGCTTTGGTTTAGCTTGTGCAGTTCATCCTGCGCCTGCATGGCGGAAACGTCGAACAGGGGGTGTTCGTAATCGATCTCGCGGATGATCTTCTTCTCGTCGATATTATTATGCGGATTGATGGATACGAAGTAATTGTTTTTATCGGATACACCCTGCAGTTTGTTCATCCAGTAGATGGTGCTCGGCGTTAGCTTGCCATCCTGCATTTGTATGCGGTAGTTCCAGCTGCTCCAGGCGAGTTTTTTGCGGGGCATAATGCCTTCGTCGGTATGCAGGGTGGCTTTGTTGTACTGGTATTTAAAGCATGATAGCAGGCGTTGCTCATCGGGTGTTGCGGCTTCCAGCATTTTTAGCGCCTGGTCGCCGTGTGAGGCGATGATCACCCTATCGAATATTTCCTGTGAGCCGTCACTCGCCAATACCAGTGCTTTACCATCTGCCAGGCGCGATACATTAACCACCTTGCGGTTCACCTTCATTTTATGTTTGAAGGGTTTTATCAATATCTCGCGATAGCTCTGGCTGCCGTTCACTGGGGTATACCATTGGTGTTGAGTATCCAGCCCCAGGAAACCGTGATTGAGGAAAAAGCGAATAAGCGATACGGCCGGGAAATCCAGCATTTGCTCCATTGGCGTGCTCCACACCGCCGAGCTCATGGGCACCAAATACTTCCATAGCATATCTTCGCTGTAGCCAAACTCTTTAATATATTGCCCGAGGGAATAATCGGCATACTTGGGGTCGTCCAGTATCTTAACGCTTTCCTTGTTAAAACGGGCTATTTGCCCAAGCATTTTTAGGTAAGGAATATTGAGGATATTACGGCGCTGGGCAAATAGGTGGTTTACGCTGCTGCCGCTATATTCCAGTTTGCTGGGTACGTGCTGCACACTGAAACTCATGTCGGTTTTCTTCACCGGCGCACCTATCTCGGCAAACAACTTGCAAAGGTTAGGGTAGGTTTTATAGTTGAACACCATAAAGCCGGTATCCATGTATATGGGCTTGCCATCTTCCTCTAACGTAACGGTATTGGTGTGGCCACCTATATAGTCGTTCTGCTCGTAAAAGGTAAGGTCGGTTTGGTTTTGCAGGAAATGCCCGCAGCCCATACCGGCAATGCCGGTGCCAATTATTGCTGTTTTATGCATGTTATTTGGTTACCGTGTTTATAAAACGCTCTACCACATAGGTTGATAGTTGCCCGCCCGGGCCATATAAGTTATAATCAAAACCGTGGGTTGCCCAGGGTAGTTTTAGCCAATAATGTTTGATACCGTTATCCGCCAGTTTTTTATTTAACCTGCGGCTATGTTGGGGTGACACCAGCACGTCGTTATCACCATGCAACATTAACGTGGGTACGCTTTGTTTGTTCACGAACTCCAACGGCGAGCAGGCTGCGTACTTTTGTGGTACCGCAGGGTACGAGCCGCCAATGTAGTTCTCCATTACCTTGCGCGAATCCATGATCAAAGGGTTCGATGGTATAGAGTAGCCCCAAACCATATCCGCCGGGCCATAAAAATCTACCACACCGCGCAAGCCGGGTTCAGGGTGAGTGTAGGCAGAAAGCAGAGCTATTTGTGCACCGGCCGAGCGCCCCAGCAGTACGAATTTGTTAGTGTCTATATTCAACTCATCGGCATGCGCCTTCAGGTAAGCAAAGGCTTCGGCAACATCTTCAACCGGGGCGGGTGTTTGGTATTGTGGTGCCAGGCGGTAATTTATAGCCGCCACCTGATAACCCTGCTTTGCCAGGTAACTGTTCAGCTCGGGCAGTTCAGAATTATCCCCCCCGGCCCAGGAGCCGCCATGTACCGATATTACACAAGGGCGTTTACCATCAAAGGCAGACGGGTAAAAGTTAAGGCTTAGGGGTACACCCCTATCATTATTATAAACGAATGTTTTAAAAGCAACTTTTGGTTTTGTCTCGAACATCCTGAAAAAGCTGAACGGCGCCTGCGTACTATCACCATTAACAATAGCACTGCCCGGGCCAAAGGCTTCTACAAACTCTTTTTTGAGAGAAGATGCTACCATATACGACCGCACAATGGGCGACAAGAAAAGCAACAACGCCACTACACCAATAAGCGTTGATGCCGCCTGGTATTTTTGAAACCAAATACCACTTGCCAGCACAACCGAAGTGATGCCCGCAAAAAGCAAGGGAAACTCGCTTACGCCGATGGCCAGCATCCACAGGTAATAAGCAGGTGCTTTAAAAACCGATAATAACGATACCAGGAAAAGAATTAGGAGGATAACAAGCCTTATCATGCAATGGTTTTGTGGAACAGGTAATGGCTTACTATCCATTCGTTACCATTGTTAAATGCCCAAAGCTCGGCACAGGCCAGGTAAAAAAGGCGCCAGTAAACCCACCACTTTAACGCTTGCGTGTTCCCGTAGGTTTCCTTAAAAATAGGTATAATTTCGGCTTTATGTTTGTCCATATTGGCAAGCCATGCCTCGGCGGTTTTGGCGTAATGGTTACCGCTTACCTGCCAATGGTTCTCTACCACCATATCGTCGTTAAAGTAAAACAGCAGGTCGTCGCTTGGCATCATACCGCCGGTGAAAAAATATTTGCTCATCCAGTCGGTATCATCCTTCACCTCAAATTTGTAAGCATACTCCTTGTGCGTAAATATATGCACGAACAGCTTGCCATCGGGCTTTAAAAACGACGCTACCTTTTTCATCAGCAACTGATAGTTACGCATATGCTCGAACATTTCTACCGATACCACCCTGTCGAATTGCTCCTTTATCTCGAAGGTGTTCATATCCGCAGTAAGTACTGTAAGGTTGGTAATGCCGCGCTGTTTTGCCTGCTTATCGATATACACTTTTTGCGTACGCGAGTTAGATACCACTTTAAAAGTACTGTCGGGATATTTTGCCGCCATGAATAACGATAGCGAACCCCATCCGCAACCCAGTTCCAGCACATGCTGCCCACCAGCCAAACCGGCGCGCTGGCAGGTAAGTTCCAGCATATCGGCTTCGGCTGTGTCCAAATCGGTTACGCCCAGCTTCCAATAGCCGCTACTATATTTTAAATGCTTGCCAAGGCAGTATTGGTAAAACGGAGTAGGCACCTCGTAATGTTGCTCGTTAGCATCGGAGGTATTTATAGCAATGGGAGATGCTTTTAACTCGGCTATCAGCCGCATCAGGTGAGCCTGCTGCGCTTCTACATCGGGTTTCTTCTCGTCATCAAGCCTTTGCTGTAATAGCTTGCGGATACCTTTCCGCAATAAAAAGTCAGGAACTTTATCTTGTTCTACGTATTTGTCGTACCACATTTTGAGGGGGAAGCGCTAATTGGTGCTGCTTAGTATTGTTTTAATTTATAGAATTATACGTGTTTATAAGCCACTCGGATTTTTGGCAAGGCTCTTTTTTGGCAGTTTAAGTGTGATGAAATCTGCAATTAAGTATTAAACAAAACTTCGCCTAATAGGAAATCTTTCAGCCGATACCCGATCATGTTTTTGCTTTTGGCCAGGGCACAAACACACTGGTTGTAGCCTGGTATTTTTTATAAGCTTCGGGTTTTGAGCGGAGCGACTGCTGCTCGGATGTAGGTATGCCCGTAACCTTTAGCAACAGATATAAAATTATAGCGGGACTTACAATTGCCAGATACCCATACGGCGAACCCAGCGCAAAAACAAAGTACGACACCCATATTAACCATTCGAAAAAGTAATTGGGGTGGCGCGAATAATGCCAAAGCCCCGTATCGCAAACCTTGCCTTTATTGGCAGTATCCTTTTTAAAGTTGGCCAACTGCTTATCGGCAACAGCTTCGCCAATTACGCTGACGGCCCAAAGCACTAAGCCTGCGTATTCAAATACCGATAATTGCGGCTCGGTATTCATGGCGATGATGAAAAAGGGGATAGCAAGCAATACATTGGATGCAGCCTGCATCTGAAAAAAACCAAACATTTTGGGTTCGGCGTTGGCACCCCATTCTTTGCGGATGTGGGCATAGCGCGGCTCTTCTTCGCGCAGGTGTTTGGTAATGCGGATGGCCAAATGTGTGCCCAAACGCAAGCCTGCTAAAAATACCATTCCGCATATCAGTTGCTTGCGCAGTTCGAAACCCGGCGCCAGCAAAAACAGGATAATAGCAATTACCGGAAAATTGTACGACCAAAAAATATCTACCACACCGGCATTCTTGATGCGGTAACTCCAAACCCATACCAGCGCCATAATAACGCAGCAGGCTATTAAACTAAACAGGGCGAGCTGCCAAACGCTGTAATTATCCATTGCGCGAGGTGAAAAATTCTTTTAAGCCTTCATTGGGTTTTAAACGGAAGAGCTGTATAAGCACGAACGCCGTGCTGGCTATGCTGCCCAACAGCACCAGTAGGATAAGCCAAACTATCTTTAGGGCGATACCTTTTTCCTTATAACACACCCATAGGTATATTACCGATACATTGGCATAAAAGTCCCAAAGGGTGGCGCGCATCCAGGGAATAGAGCCAAGGTAATCCCACTGCTCAAATAAATTGCTTTGCAGGCTGGTGGTAATTACGGTATAGCACACCCATAAAAAGATGATGCTAAAAATTATTTTGAGGGCTGTTATCATTCAATTGGAGTTGGCTTGTAATAATTGAATATACGGTGAATGCGGGAGGGAACGATTTTGTTTTGAGGGATATAATTTTAGCGAACAGCGTCGTGAACAATCGTTCACTTCTTGCGAGTAATAGCACATTATCAGACAGAACGTCGATTTTATAAAACGTTCCTATGGAACGTAAAATATTCATTGATGTGGTTCTACCCATAAGACATCCCTAAGGGATGAAAAACACTCGTTCCAGCGGAACGGTTTATCGGTAGAACTCAAAAAAGACAAATTTTCACGTTCCATAGGAACGTTTTATATGACCTGTCAAACCCGATGCTATTACTATGACGAGGGAATTAAAGAAAAAAGCCGAACCCTTTTCGGGTCCGGCTTATAACTATATCTATGATCCGGTAATTAAACCAGGTTAGCTTTAATGTAGCTGTAGCTTTTGGTAATGCTATCAAACGGATCGCCGGGGCAAACATCCTGCTCGTTGAAGAAGTATTGCAGGCCGGCTTTCTTAGAGTGTTTAAATATCTCTTTGAACGGAATAACACCATTACCTACTTCGGTAAACATTTGTTTAGGAGTGTTATCCATATCTTTTACGTGCCATAGCGGGAAACGGCCGGGGTTCTCGTTGAAGAGTTTAATAGGATCTTGTTTGGCGCGGTATATCCAGTAAATATCCATCTCCATTTTTACCAGGTCCTTATCGGTAGCGGTAAGCAGGGTTTCGTATGGGTATTTGCCGTCTTCTTGTTTAAACTCAAAATCGTGGTTGTGGTAACAAAGCTGTATACCTGCTTTTTTGCAGATCTCGCCGGCAGTATTCAGTTTATCAGCGGTTTGTTTGTAGTGGTCGAGGTTGCCGCGCTCGCCATCAAGCAAATAGGCGCAAACCATATATTTTAAGCCCACAGCTGCCGCATCATCAGCCGCTTTTGCCCATTCGTTCACAATAGTACCTTTAGTAGTAGGCATGCCTTCACCTAACATGTAGTGGCCGCTCACCATTTTAAGGCCGTTATCGCCCAAAACTTTTTTGAACTGTGCCGGCTCCATGCCATAAAATTTTTGTGTACCGGTGTAGGTTGCGCCTTCTACGGTATTAAAGCCCACTTTGGCCACTTTGGCAAGTGTTGCTACAGGGTCTTTTGCCATCGCATCGCGCACGGTGTATAACTGCACGCCAATTGCTTTTTTATCGCGGGCAAAAAGGTTTGGGGCCATTAAAAGGCCGGTACCCAACACCGCTGAGGTTTTGAGGAACGAACGTCTGGAAGTCATGGTATGGTTATTTTAATTGGTTTATTGTGTAAATGTAACACATTAGTTATTTCAAACCAATAGACCACATAAATTTTACAAGGTTTAATTTGCCGCCGGTTTTGGCTTGTTGCCTTTGTAACGATTCGGCCTGCGGCGCTTGTCTTTACGCGGGCCGCCGGCGGGACGTTCCTGTGCAATTGGCTCAATGCTTTTCAACTCTTCGGGGAGTTCTTTTTGCGGGATTTGCCTGTCTATGAGTTGCTCAATGCTTTTCAAACGCTTCAGGTCGCGGTCGTTCACAAAGGTGATCGCTGTGCCTGTTGTGGCGGCGCGTGCTGTACGGCCAATGCGGTGTACATAGTCTTCGGCATCGCCGGGAACATCGTAGTTGACAACCAGGTCTATCCCCTCCACATCGATACCGCGCGATAAGGCATCCGTACCAATGATGACCGGAAGCTGTTTGTTTTTAAACTTCAGCAATATCTCTTCGCGCTCACTCTGCTGCAAATCTGAGTGGAAAGCGGCAGTATTAACATGGGCATGCTTCAATTCTTTATAAAGCGCTCTTACAATTTCCTTCCGCGAAGCAAATACAATAGAGCTCTGGAAACCGCCATCTTTCAATATCATTTTTATCAGCGGCGTTTTTTGCTGATCGTGCAGGCGGTAAACCTGTTGGTCTATCCCCTCGGCAGGTTTAGATATGGCAACGCTTATCTGCTGCGGTTCGTGTAAAATGGCTTTTGCTAAATTGCGTATGCGGCCCGGCATGGTAGCCGAGAACAATAGCGTTTGGCGCTTTTTGGGCAGGTAGCTGATGATGCGCATAATATCATCGCTAAAACCCATATCCAGCATACGGTCGGCTTCGTCCAACACCAAATGGGTGATATGGTTCAGCTTCAGCACACCCGAGGTAAGGTGGGCTATCAGCCTGCCCGGTGTGGCAATAATAATGTTTACGCTGTTTTGTATACCACGGCGTTGCTGCTCGTAAGCAATACCATCGCCGCCGCCAAATACCGCCTGCGAGCTTATGCCCGTAAAATAGGCAAGGCCTTCTACCTGCTGGTCTATCTGCTGGGCCAGCTCACGCGTTGGGGCAAGTACCAGGGCAGTAGTTTGGTGTACGTTGTTATTGGCTATATAATTTAGAACCGGCAGCAGGTATGATGCTGTTTTGCCGGTGCCTGTTTGTGCGCAAGCTATCAGGTCGTCGCCATTCATAATAACCGGTATGGTTAATTCCTGAATAGGGGTGGCTTTGGTAAAGCCCATACTCAGCACGCCTTCTAATAGTTGTTCGTTGAAATTGAAATCCTGAAATGTCACTATATTCTGTATGTAAATTACGCAAGGTAGGCATTTTGTTTATAAAAGCGTTGGTAAACATCATAATGTCAACTCAAAGTCTTGTTTTAGCCTTAGTGTATTATATACAAAACATTGGCTGTTATTTCGCGTAGTTATTATTTACCTACTAAAAAACACAGTATAACTCAACAATGTTCATCTATGCAAAACAACTATTTAAAATACTTACAGGCTTAATTATTTTAATACCCCTCGCATATCAAACCAGCCGCGCTGCCGATACCGATACAGTTAAAGTAAAAGGTACCCCGGTCATCCAGGATACTATTACTTCGCTAATTGCATCGCGACTCATCAACCGCGATTTTAATGACATCTATATCCAAAACCTGCGCACCTCTTTCTTCGGCCAGGAACTTTTTCAGCCCATAAAAACCCAATTGGTGGCCGATGTGGTGGCCAACTTTGTGGTATACAATACGCCCAAATCGCGCCTGTTCGTAAACGCCTTTACGCGGGTGAAAATACGCCTGTTGAGTACCCCAGGGGCGCCAGTAAAATCGCCCAGCTATATGCCGGGGATACAACTATTTTACCGCCTTAATAATGATGTATACCACCCGGAGTTTCTCTCGGGAGGATACACGCACCACTCTAATGGGGTACGCGGCCCAACTTTGTTACCCGATAATAGTTTTAATGTGGATAGCGGCAAATTCTCTACCAACTTCTACTCGCTAAACTACACCGTGGGCAAACGTACCGACAAAACCGACATGGTGATAAACCAATACAAAACCATTGGAGTAGAGTTACATAGCGGTCTATTCGGTAAAGGCTCGGCGGCGGGGCTGCCGGGGCGCTATGGCTGGGTACGGGTCAACGGCACCTATATGCTCAACCTCGCCCGTGCTTACGACGACCCGATTAAAGAAAAACGTAAACTGTTTGCTAACTGGCAGCGCCTGCAGTTCGACTTTACTTATATAGCCGACAAGTACGAGAACTACAACGCCTTCAATCTAAAAAAGCGGCTAAACGTTAGCCTGAAATACTATTACCACCTGCCTTTCCTTTACGATGTATCTGTAATGGCAGGCGGTGGTTACCGTGGGCAGGATGATTATAACATATCCTTCCAAAGCAGTTACGGGTACGCCATGATAGGGGTGGCCTCGGGGTTATCGTTTCTGCTGAGCAGGTAGAACTTATAACTTCGCTTATAGCGATGGGTCTAAAACCCATCGCTATGATTACCGCATATTAAGACTATTAATCTTCTGTATCGGTTTCTTTCTTCGCAGCTTCGGCAGTAGTTACATTCACTTTAGTTGCACCTGCACGGGCAGCGGCTACAGCCTTACCTACTTCGGTTAGGCCCTTGCTGTCGTATATTTTCATGGCGGTAACAATATCAATGGCCTGGCGGGTTTGCTCTTCGGGGATGGGCACAAAACTCAGGAAGTTTATCTTCACGCCTTTGCTGGCCAGCAGCTTGTTCACATCATCCAATAGTTTGGTCTCGAAATCCGCCTGCGAAAAATCAACAATGTCTTCGTTGATGAGCAGATCTCGGGCAATTTCTTTAATACGTTTATCAATTACCGAGTTTTCGGCGGTTTCGTAAGCTTTGGCCGAGTTTGCTTCGTTATCACTATCAGAGTTTATCTTGCCCAGGTATTTGGCCTCGCCTATATACTGTATGGCATTGGTTATAGAGTAATCGTAAGTCACTTCAATTTTTGCCATTACCCTGTTTTTAAAAGCCGATTTAAAAACACTCTCGCCCTGCATGGGGTAATCGGGCACGGTTACTTTGTACGAGCACATGCCTATACCCTTTGGCAGTGTTTCGCCGGCTTTTATCAGCTTCCAGGATACACCGCAGTTATCGGTATACAAAGTTTGCACGTTTGATTGTGCCCTGTCGCAAGCCTGCAGCGTAGCGGCTAATATTAAAATTGATGATGCCTTAAGTAATAGTTGTTTCATGTTCGCGTTGTTTAGTGTGTACCAATTGGACTGCATGTTACCTCAACTGTTACGAAATTTTGCTGCTGTAAAAATTTCGTTTGATTTAAGGTTAACAAGGCATCAACCAAAATAAATATTACTTTTACTACCCAAACAAATTAAAAGCCGCCGCTCCCGGCGCTGCTAAAACGAATCAGTATGAGAAAACTATTTTTAAGCGCTTTAGCTTTATCGGCCGTTAGCCTTACCGCCTCGGCACAAAAAGATGTGAAATTATTTGATGGCAAAACTACCACCGGCTGGCATGTGTACAACAAAACCGGCGCAGGCTCATGGTCGGTTGTTGATGGTGCTTTGCAGCTCGACCCAACATCGCACGATGCTGCCGACCTGCTTACCGACGGCGAATACGAAAACTTTGAATTAACTATCGACTGGAAAATTGCCGAAGGAGGCAACAGCGGTATCATCTTCGGCGTACACGAAGACCCTGCTCTGGGCGCTACTTACCTAACCGGCATTGAGATGCAAGTATTGGATAACGTAAAAGCTGAAGACAATAAAAACCCTACGCACCTTGCAGGCAGCTTGTACGATATGAAAGCCGCCCCTGCCACTGCAGCAAAACCTGCCGGCCAGTGGAACAAAGTAAAACTGCGCAAAGAGAACGGGCACCTTACCTTTTGGCTAAACGGCGTTGAAACTGTTAACGTGCAAATGGGCAGCCCCGAATGGAACGAAATGCTGAACAAAAGCAAGTTTAAAGACTGGAAAGATTTTGCCAAATACCCTAAAGGCCACATTGCTTTACAGGGCCACGGCGCTGTAGTGAGCTACAAAAACATCAAAATAAAACAACTTTAAGCTAACCTATACACCCCGCCTTGCGCGGGGTTATTTTTTTCGATGAAAGATATACAGATAAAGAAATCGGGCACAACGTACGATGCTGTAATTGTTGGCTCGGGTGCAGGCGGGGGTATGGCGGCATATGTGCTGGCACATGCGGGCCTTAAAGTATTAATGCTGGAAGCAGGCGCTTATTTCGACCCGCAGACAGATTCGATGCAATTGAAGTGGCCCTGGGAGTCGGCACGGCGCGGCGCCAGCACAACACGCCCCTTCGGTGATTTTGATGCCGCTTTTGGCGGATGGAAGATAGATGGCGAGCCTTACACCACTAAAGATAAAACCGAATTTTGGTGGTTCCGTTCGCGTATGCTGGGCGGGCGCACCAACCACTGGGGGCGTATATCGCTGCGCATGGGCCCGCTCGATTTTCAACCCACCGACGGGCTTACGGACCCATGGCCTATCACTTACGATGATGTAAAACCTTTTTACGATAAGGTTGACCGCCTGATAGGTGTATACGGCACAAAAGAAAATTTAGAGAACGAACCTGATGGTATATTCCTGCCGCCGCCAAAGCCGCGCTTGAACGAACTGTTCATTACTAAAGGCGCTCGCGCTGCAGGCGTAAAGGTTATCCCGGGCCGAGGTTCGGTACTTACCGAAGCTTTGCCGGGCAATAAAGACCGTGGCGCTTGCTTCTTCTGCGGGCAATGCGGGCGTAGTTGTAAAGTTTACGGCGATTTCTCGGCATCATCGTGCCTCGTAATTCCGGCCGTGAAAACCGGCAATCTTAAGGTAATAACCAACGCCATGGTGCGCGAGGTGTTAACTGATAAAGAAGGCAAGGCCACCGGCGTATCTTACGTGAGTAAAGAAGATATGCAGGAATACCAGGTGAATGGTAAAATTGTGATACTGGGTGCCAGCGCAGGCGAATCGGCACGTATACTGCTCAACTCCAAATCATCAGCACACCCCGGCGGTTTGGCCAACAGCAGCGGCGTAGTAGGTAAATACCTGCACGATTCTACCGGCTCCAGCGCGGGCGGTTTCCTTCCGCAATTATTAGACCGTAAGCGTTACAACGAAGACGGCGTAGGCAGCGTACACATTTACTCGCCATGGTGGTTGGATAATAAAAAACTGAACTTCCCGCGCGGCTACCACATCGAATACGGTGGCGGTTTGGGTATGCCTGGTTATGGCTTCGGCTTCGGTATGCATAACATGAACGGCGCTGTGCCTGATAGGGATGGTAAAGTGAAAGAAGCGGGTGGCTACGGTGCATCGCTTAAAGATGATTACCGCCGTTTCTACGGTACGCAGGTAGGCATGGCCGGCCGTGGTACTGCTATTGCCCGTAAAGAGAACTATTGCGAGATAGACCCCAACGTGGTTGATAAATACGGTATACCGGTACTGCGCTTCAACTACACCTGGAACAACGATGAGATAAACCAGGCCAAGCACATGCAGGATACCTTTGAGGAAATATTGCATAACATGGGCGCTATACACGGGCCTAAAAAAGGTGCCGATACCAATTACGGCTTAGAGGCTCCCGGCAAGATCATCCACGAGGTAGGTACCATCCGCATGGGGAACGACCGCACCAAATCGGCCCTGAACAAATATTGCCAGGCACACGATTGCGATAACCTTTTTGTGGTAGATGCCGCACCATTTGTGCAGCAAGGCGATAAAAATGCTACCTGGACCATTTTGGCCCTCAGCATGCGCACCGCAGAATACATTTTGGCTCAACGTAAAAAACTTAACGTATAACGCATCATGAACAGACGCGACTCCTTAAAAGCCCTGGGCATAGGCACTATATCGGCAACGGCCCTGCTTGAGGCTTGTAAAACCCCTGCGGATAAAACCGCCACGCCCGAAACTACCGAAGTAGCTGGCGTTACTCCCGGCCGCCAGCCCGACGAACTGGAACGGGAAAAGAAACTGCTTGCCGATAAGTTTTTTAACGAACACGAGATGGCTACCATAACTGTACTGGTTGATATTATTATCCCGAAGGATGATAAGTCGGGCAGTGCTACGGATGCCAAGGTACCTGAATTTATAGAGTTTATTGTGAAGGATATCCCTGACCATCAGTTGCCGCTTCGTGGCGGGCTGAAATGGTTGGACCTGCAATGCCTTAACCGCTTTGGTAAAACCTTTATAGCAAGTAGCCATGCGCAGCAGATAGAGGTAGTTGATGATATTGCTTACCCGGCAAAAGCCAAACCCGAAATGCAACAGGGTGTAGCTTTTTTCAACCGCATGCGCGATCTAACCGCCACCGGCTTCTTCACTACCAAAATAGGCGTAACCGATTTAGGCTTCGCCGGCAACTCACCCACCAAATGGATGGGCGTGCCTGCGGATGTATTGAAGCAGTACGGATTTGAAGGTTACGAGGTGTAGATTGCTTGCACCTTTAGGTGCAATAGCTTTGTAGCCACATCAATTAAAATAATTTTGCGCCGTAGGTGCAGTCCTCAGCAAGTGCTTGAAGGATTGCACCTACGGCGCAATTTGTTTTATGTAATCGTTTTTCTACATAGCTTTAGCGCCTATGGCGCATTTGTGAAACCGCGTTAATATGCGTAATTCCTTAATTAAACCACTTCTTTTTGATAGCAATTTTTATGGCCGATGCTTTATTAGATACATGTAGTTTCTCATAAATATTGGCAATATGCTTACGCACCGTATGCGGACTGATGAATAAGCGCTCGCCTATTTGGGTATAGTTTAGCCCGTCTACAATGCGGTTGAGTATCTCCAGTTCTCGGGACGATAAGCTGCAATCGTCGGTTGGCTCCATATGCTGCCCGGCAGGTTCGGGAACATTACGCAATAAACCCAATGCCTTGCGGGCTATGCGGGGCGACATAGGCACACCGCCATCATAAACTATCTCTGTTATGGCTTTCACAATATTGGGGATACGCTCATCCTTCAGGAGATAGCCGCTGGCACCCGCTTTAATGGCCTCAAAGAGCTTCTCATCATCGTCAAAAACAGTAAGCATTAAAAAATGTACCTCGGGATAAACTTCTTTGGCTATCATCACAGCTTCTATACCATCCATGCCGGGCATTTCAATATCCATCAACACTACCTGCGGGCGTTCGTCGGCTGGCAGGGCTTTCATACCCTCTAAAAAAGCTTGCCCATCCGCAGCCTGTAGTACAATGCTTATCTCTTGGTACCAGGCAATTTGCGCGCTTAACGATTGCCGCAAAATGCGCTTATCATCAACAATAGCTATTTGAATTGCCATATAGAAATAATTTATTGAATGATGAAAAATATATCTATTTAATTGATACACCCGTTTTGCAATAGTAAAACGGGTGTATTATTGGGCGGCTTACGCCCGGCTACCACCCGTATCGGGCTTGCGGTAACCAATGCACAAAATGCCAATGGTTATCAATGTCCAAACCAGGGTGTTCATGGCTATCTTAGAAGTTAAAGCCCAGCCTGCCGCCAATAAAGCCTGCGCCACTGTAACCTTCGTAACGCACGCTCAGGTCGACACCGCCAAGCTTTAAACCAATACCGGGTGCGTAGGTAAATGACGAACCGCTTGCTGATACTGTACCGCCGCTACCATTGCTTGCATAGGTTTTAGCAATGGTTACGCCGGCCTCGCCAATAGCGTAAAAGTTATCGCTCAGCATATACCGGTAGCCGGCCTTAATTGGGATGTTTACTTGTGTTTTTAGTTTATAACCACCGCCAAGGTCTTTAGGCGCAAAAGCCAAAGCACCCGATGTAATGGTGAAAGCGCTGGATGCATCGAGCCCGATGGTTGCACGGATAGTAGCACCACCGCCAAAACTATAAGCATTGCTTAAGTTACCTACCGGAAGCGCGGCTTCCAACCCAATGCCTAATGAGAATTTCTTGTAATCGTCTTGCGCATAAAGTTTAGAGCTTGTTAATGCAGCCAGCATAACAACGGCCACGGCTAATAATTTTTTCATTGTTGTAAGGATTTGTGTTAGGTGAATAATTGAAAGTTTTAACAGCACTAAGCACGGGGTATTTTTTGCCGGCATCAATACCGCATATGTAGTATAATGGCATACCCTAAAGGCGGTATTTTATCAAGCTATCAACGCATTTACCATCAAGCAGATACAAGTTATCGGGGTTTTAGTGTAGCTTTAGTTCGTACTATAAACCTCAATGCCTTCACACGATGAAACTTATTGCAGCAATTGCCCTCATTTGCCTGCCTTTAACGGCGGTATGCCAGCCCAAACCCGGCGCAGATACACTGGCACTTGATAGCCGGAAATACGCAAAACCCGAAGCAGTAAAAGCGCTAATCGATAGCGTTTTCGACCATAAGGAGGCCGACCCGGCAAAGTCTATGCTGTTAATAACGTATGCTTATAATCGTGCGAAAGAGTTGAAGAACCTTAGGCTGCAGGGCTCGGCACTAAACGTTAGCGCTGCTATCTATGCAGATGAGGGGCAGTTTCAGAAAGCGCTTGGCGGGCATTACGATGCACTGAAACTTTTCGAAAAAGCCGGCGACCATTACGGCACCGCCATGGTGCTGAACAACATTGGGCGCGTATACAATTCCCTTGGCAAAAGCAAGGATGGCTTAACCTACCTCAAAAAAGCCGAAGACATGGCCGTTGCCAATAAACTGGATAAAGTACTGGCCTATGTGTATGCTAACTACTCGTTGGCTTACACGCAAACCGGGGAGTTAAAACCCGCGCTGGCTTACGCGTTGAAGGTTGACAGCATTGACAAAAAACTGGGCCTAAAACTAAACCGGGCACGCAATGCCAACACCATTGGTGCTATTTACTATTACCTCGCCGATTACGATAATGCCTACAAATATTATGAAATGGGCCGCCTGCTTGCCATCGAGGCCAACGACCCTATCACCGTAAACCAGGCACTGATAAACATTGGCGAATACTACGAGGTGAAAAAACAGGACCCGCTGCCTTATTACCTAAAGGCGCTGGCTTATTTCGAACAGATAAAAAATGCCTTCTTTGTAAACTACGTGGCCAACAATATCTCCAATTACTACAAGGGCAAAGGCAATTATCAGCAGGCATTATTGTATTACCAAAAGGCGGTAAAAGCGGGTGAAGAAAACCAAGGGCTACAAGCAAAAAAAGCGCAGGCACTCATACAAACCCAATACGAAACCGAAAAGAAAGAGCAGCAAATAGCGCTGCTTAATAAAGAGAACACCATCCAAAAACTATCTATAGCGGGCCGTAATAAAACCATCGGTATTATTGCGGGCTTGTTTCTGCTATCGGCCATAGTGGCGGGTTTGTTTTACAACCGCAGGCAACTGAAACAAAAAGCACTGATGCAGGAGCAGATGCTTAAACAACAAGACATACTGGCCAAAGCGGTAATAGAAGCCGAGGAGAACGAACGTAAACGCATTGCCGGCGACCTGCACGATGGCGTGGGGCAGCTATTTTCGGCCGTAAAGATGAACCTCGGCGGGCTGTTCGACCGCATTACCATGGACCGCGCAGAAGACCGCTTTTTAGCCGAAAACACGTTAGCGCTGGTTGACGAGAGCTGCAAAGAGGTACGCGAGATTTCGCACCAAATGATGCCCAATATGGTGCTGCGCTCGGGTATTGCTGCCGACCTGCAAAGCTTTATCGACAAGATAGATTCGGGCACCTTGAAGATGACACTGGAAACATCGGGTTTTAAAAACCGTATGGAAAGCAATGTAGAGAACATGCTTTACCGTATTATACAGGAAAGCATCAACAATGTTATCAAACACGCCAAAGCCACTAAATTGCACATCAACCTTATACGAACCGCCGAAGGTATTGAGGCAAGCATAAGGGATAACGGCGTAGGTTTTGATTCCAATAAAGCCGAAACATTTTCAGGCATCGGGCTAAAAAACACCCAAACGCGCATAGCCTATTTAAAGGGGAGCATTAAGTACCACTCGGCACCAGGCAAAGGAACTACAATTGATATTTATGTACCTGTAGATTAAAATTAGATTTGACAACTTTTTGAAAGTTGTCAAATCTGTTTCGGCCCGCAAACAGCCCCAAACAACAAAGCCCGGGTGCATGCAAACACCACGGGCCTATCATCACTCACCTGTTTTTCACTCCACTATTTTTACCGAATCGGTATTGGGGCCGTTGCTTTCGGTTTGGATGTTGGCGGGGTCGGTTATCCATTGCCCGTCAACAATAAATTTATAGCGTATTTTGCCGGGCTCGCTTTCGGCTAAGCCCATCCATTTATCGCCTTTACGTTGTAGCCTGGCAGCGCTATTGCTCCAATCGTTAAAGGTGCCTGCAACATATACTTCTTTGGCGTTGTCGTAGCCCTTCAGTTCAAACGCTACTTGTTTTATCTGCGGCTTATTGTTATCCAGCTCTTTTACCCATTCAGTTAGGGCATCTTTCCAAATTTGCTCTTTGGTAGTTGCAATGGTAGCTCGCATAGCCAGTTTCTGTGCTTTATACAGCGCCAGTTTGGTGTTTATCAGCGTATCGGGTTGCACACCCACATGCTCCCAGTTGGTTTTGCTGATGGGGTTTATAGCCTGCCCCACGGGCACAAATATCCTGAAGTGGTTGGTCACCCTGATATCGCCGCCCGGGTTAGCGCCGCCCCCCGTCGGCTGGCCTATCAGCATAGCACGTTTCAGGTTTTGCAGGTCGTAGGCCAGTTCCTCCGCACCGGAAAATGTGTTTTTGCTGATGAGTACATATATCGGTTTGTTCAGGTACTTTTTGCCAGGGACGTAAGAGTAGGTGTACGATTGCACCAGCTTGTTATTCTTGCGGTATTGTATATCATTCAAATGCACCGGCGACTCAAAAAAATAGCTGCAAATAAAAGGTATAGCATCGGGCGACATACTGCCGCCGCAGTTGCGCAGGTCGATGATGAGTGCATTGGTATGGGCCACGTAAGCCATCATGGCGGCATACTTTTCGCCGGCCAGTTCGGGCGTTACAAATACGCCAATATCCAGGTAGCCGATGTTGCCCTTCAGCACATCAATTTTGTTGATGCCGTAGTTGGTATGCATCAGCATATTGTTTAAGCCTTCGCGTTCTTCGTCGGGAATGCTCATCAGTTCGCGTTCTTTCTCTACAGGCAGTTCGTCTTCAAAGAACATGGCGCGCAGGTGCTTGTCATTTCCGGCAGCCTGCAAATCGGCAGTTAAAACGGCCGCAAACTGGTTACCATCGGTAATTTTCGTATACGCTTTTTTGCTTTGCTGCTTACGCAAATGTGTCTCAATCTTTTTAGCCACATCGGCAAAAACGTAGCGGTTATTTATGGTGGTAATAATACTATCAATGGTTTCGGCCTTTTGCTTTTCGGTAAGTTGTAAAGCCTTATTAACGGGGGCCTGCTGTGCAAAAGCTGCCGCCGCTTGCGCTAATAAAAACAGGGTGGCAAATATATGGCGTGTCATAATTGTAGGTTTTTGATGGGTCTGACGCGCAGAATAAATGGATGGTTACATGGCTAATAAATAAAAATGAATTAATTTGTACCGCCATAATAAAGCCCATGTATTTTATACTCTCCAAAGTACTTTACATTCTTATCCTGCCATTTTTGTGGATATTTGGTATGCTGGTGTATGCCATTTTCACCAAAAAACCGAAGAGGGCCCGCAAGTTGTTGATTACTTCTGTGATAATCTTGTATTTCTTTGGCAATCCTATCCCCATGCGGCTGTATTCAAACATGTGGGATATTAAGGCTTACAATCCGGGCAATAACAAATTCAGCAGTATTATTTTACTGGGTGGTTTTGTATCCGAAGATGCTACCGGGCACGGCTTTTTTAATAACGCTGCCGACCGCTATACCGAAGCTGTTAAACTATTGCAGAACGGCACAGCATCGCACCTGTTGGTTACCGGCGGCAACGGAAACTTAAACCCCAGCGGCTTTCGCGAGGGCACATTTGTACAGGGCGAATTACGTAAACTCGGTATACCCGATAGTGCTGTGCTGATAGAGAGCAACGCCCGCAACACTTTCGAAAACGCAGCATTCTCTAAAGCCATCCTGCAAAAAACAACTTTAAAGCCGCCTTACCTGCTGGTAACATCGGCCTTCCATATGAGGCGTTCGCTGCTGATATTTAAAAAGGCGGGCATACCCGTTGTGGCTTACCCTTGCGATTATTATAAAACCAACCGGGGCGCTATTTCCTTTTGGGACCTATTGCCCGATACTGTAGTTTACGGCACCTGGAATACTTATATTAAAGAGTTAATTGGCTACATTGTAGCCCTATTGAAATGATTATGAAACGACTGCTTATACTATCTATCCTTGCTGCATTTTGCCTGCCAAACGCACAAGCGCAAACTAAAAAAACATCCGGCAACCCCATATTCCCTGGTTGGTATGCCGACCCTGAGGCCACCATTTTCGGTAAAGAATACTGGGTTTACCCCACATTTTCCGACAAATATGAGAAACAGGTGCACTTCGATGCCTTCTCGTCGAAAGACCTGGTTACCTGGACCAAGCACGCTAACGTGCTCGATTCTTCCAACGTAAAATGGGCAAAAATGGCTATGTGGGCACCAGCCATTGTGCACAAAGGGAATAAATATTACTTCTTCTTTGGTGCCAACGATATCCAAAACAACGAAACCGTAGGCGGTATTGGCGTAGCCGTTGCCGACAAACCCGAAGGCCCATTCAAGGACCTGTTAGGCAAACCGCTTATCGATAAGATCATCAACGGCGCACAACCTATCGACCAATTTGTGTTTCACGATAAGGATGGCCAGTACTACATTATTTACGGTGGTTGGGGCCATTGCAACATAGCCAAGCTGAAAGATGATTTTACAGGTTTAGTACCATTTGAAGATGGCACTACCTATCGCTCTATCACACCCGAAGGCTATGTAGAAGGCCCGCTGATGTTCATCCGCAAGGGCAAATATTACTTTATGTGGTCGGAAGGGGGCTGGACAGGCCCCGATTACCGTGTAGCATATGCTATGGCCGATAATATTAACGGACCGTTTAAACGCATTGCCACCGTTTTAAAGCAAGACCCTGCCGTAGCAAGAGGAGCGGGCCACCATTCGGTGATCAACATACCGGGTACCGATGAGTATTACATTATATACCACCGCCGCCCGCTTACCGAAACCGATGGCAACCACCGCGAAACCTGTATAGAGAAAATGGTGTTTGATGCTGATGGGCTTATTCAGCCGGTAAAAATTACCAATGAAGGTGTAGCCGCCAGAAAGATCAAATAATACAACACGCTATATAATAAGAACGGCCGCGAGTTTGTACTCACGGCCGTTCTTGTTTAATAATGTCAGGCTTAAACTATTATTTTCATATTGTGGGCATCCCAGCGCACAACTTTGTTTTCAAAATAACTATCGTTACAGGCTAATGCGGGTGCTGCAGCCCTAAAACCAAACACGGCATCCTCTACCACCTTGGTACCGTTCCTCATCGAATCGAAGAAGTTGGCGAAGTGGTCATTTGAGGCATTATAATCATCCGGTGCCTTATAAACCACATCCGGAAATTTCTGGCGATTACGTTTGTCTTCTTTCCAGCGTTTGTTATAATCATCCAGCAAGGCTTTCTGCTGCGCTTCGGTGTAAGTGAATAACGAATCCCAGCCACCAATGCCCGGCGCTTCGGGTAATTTATTTTTGCGGATGGTGAAGCCTTCGCCCTCGCCGCCAAGGTCTATCACACCTTCCGAGCCTACTATCTTAGTAGTACTGCTACCGCCGTCGCCGCTAACAAAATTCACACGCAGCGTTACCTGGAAGGCAGGGTGCTCTTTTGTGTCGCCGTAATGCACAACGGCACTCATCACATCGGGTACATTACGGCCATCTTTCCAGTAGGATAGGTCGCCTATCGAATATATTTTTTCAGGCCCTTTAGAGCCGGTTATTAAATGTATGCCGCTAAGCAGGTGAACGAAAAGGTCGCCTGCCACGCCGGTGCCGTATTCCCGGTAGTTCCTCCAGCGGAAAAAGCGCTTAGGGTCGTAATCTACCTTCTCTTTAGCGTTCGATTGAAAGCGCGCCCAGTTAACCGTTTGTACCGATTGATCTAACGGGATGGTATATTGCCAGGCGCCCAAAGCATCCTGCCGGTTAAATGATGCCTCGATGGAGTTTATCTTGCCGATAGCACCCGCCTCGTACATTTCCTTGGCCTTACGGTAAGCAATACTGCTCACGCGTTGGCTCCCCACCTGGAAAACCATCTTGGTTTCTTTTTGCGCCTGTATTTCGGCAAGCCCCTGGCTTATTTGGTGCACCATGGGCTTCTCGCTATAAACAGCCTTCCCGGCGCGCATAGCATCTATCGATATCTGACTGTGCCAGTTATCGCTGGTGGCCACTATAATGGCATCAATATCTTTACGGAGAATCAAATCACGATAATCATCGGTGGTAAACAAACTTGCACCATATACTTCTTTAGCACGGGCAAGCCTGCCTTTATATAAGTCGGCAACGCCAACCAGCTCAACTCCGGGTGAGGTTAGCGCCGCATTGGTATCGTTAAAACCCATAATACCCATACCAACGGTAGCAATGCGTATTTTATCGTTTGGCGTAATGCGTTTTTGGGCGCGTAACAGCCTTATTTCATTTTCTTCGCGGGCGGCAAAACTATTGAGCGATGCCGAGGTTAACAAAACGGATGTGCCCAAGTGCTTGAGGAATTTTCTGCGATCAGTTGACATGGTTATTAATTAAGCTTAAAAATTGGTTGATAAAAATTGCAGGCGCAATTGTGAGATATACGGGCAAGGTAATAAAAAATCATCCTAAAATACTGTAACCGTTGGTTGTAAAAAAACTTATTAATTTTATTTAAAAAGTTATAACTTGCCTGCTGTTACCCCTTATAAACCATCAATTTGTTATCCATGAAAAAATTATCGCTCCTGGTATTGTCCTGCCTTGTTGGCTCGTTGGGCTTTGCGCAACAAACATCGCCGGGTATTTCCATCATTCCCGAACCGGTGAAGATCACCAAACACACGGGGCAGTTTATATTGCCAAATGTGGTAGTAGTGCAAAGCAGTTCCTCGCCGGAAATGACTTCCATCCTCGACCTGCTGAAGAAAAAATTTTCTACCGCGGCAGGCAAAGCCATTACCGTGAAAGCCCATGCACCAACCGCCACTATTAAATTGGAGCTGAACAAAACAGCGGATGCTAAACTGGGTAAAGAAGGGTACTTCCTTTCGGTGAAACAACACGGTATTACCATAAGTGCCAACCAGCCTGCGGGCTTATACTGGGGAGCACAAACGCTAATGCAATTATTGCCAAAGGAAATTGAAGGGTTGGAGGTAGCCAAAAACGTATTGTGGGCAGCTCCGGTTGTTGATATTTACGATTACCCACGCTTTGAGTGGCGCGGGCTGATGTTCGATGTATCGCGCCACTTCTTCACCAAAACCGAAGTAAAGCGTTTTATTGATGATATGGTTAAATACAAATTTAACCTGTTGCACATGCACCTTACCGATGATGAGGGCTGGCGCATCGAGATAAAAAGCTTGCCGCGCTTAACTACCGTTGGCGCATACAACGTAAAACGTGAAGGTGCCTTCGGCGATTTTATCCCGCCGAAACCGGATGAGCCACGTACCTACGGCGGTTTTTATACCCAAGATGATATACGCGAACTGGTGAAATACGCTAAAGACCGCTTTGTTGATATTTTGCCTGAGATAGATGTACCGGGTCATAGCCTTGCAGCTGTTGCCGCTTACCCGCAACTATCGGCCACGCCAGGTGCAGATCAATACAAAGTGCGGTCGGGCGAGAAGATAATGGATTGGAGCAAACCCGGCCACCCAGCTTTGGTGGATAACACCCTGAACCCTGCCAGCGAATACACTTACGACTTTTTGGATAAAGTGGTGGGCGAACTGGCTCAGCTATTCCCATTCGGCTATATACACATGGGTGGCGACGAGTGCGCCAAAAACTTCTGGGAGCAAAGCGACCAGGTGAAAGCGCTGATGGCTAAAGAAAATTTGAAAACCCAGGAAGAGGTACAAAGCTATTTTGAAAAGCGCCTGGAGAAAATTGTAGAGAGCAAAGGCAAAAAATTTATGGGTTGGGATGAGATACTGGAAGGCGGTATTGGCCCTAACGCTGCAGTGATGAGCTGGCGCGGCATAAAAGGCGGCATAGAAGCTGCCAAACTTGGCCACGAAGTAGTAATGAGCCCAACCACTTATGTATACCTTGATTATATGCAGAGCGATAAAATAACCGAGCCACCGGTATACGCCACCCTGCGCCTCAGCAAAACTTACGAGTTTGAACCGGTACCAGATAGCGTTGATGCCAAACTGATAAAAGGCGGGCAGGCCAACCTTTGGACCGAGCAGGTTTATAACTTCCGCCAGGTGGAGTATATGATATGGCCACGTGCGTTGGCAGTTTCGGAGTCGGTATGGTCGCCTAAGCGTCCTAAGAATTTTTCGGTTTTCTTCCCTAAGGTAGAGAAACAGTTCGAGCGCTTTAATCAATCGGAAACCAAATTTTCGCCCAGCGTTTACGACCCAAGCTTTAAACCCGTACGTAACCCTGATGGTACTTTGGGTGTTGTGCTTACCCCCGAAATACCGGGGCTGGATATTTACTACAGCTTTGATAACTCACAACCCGACAGATTTTATCCTAAATACACCAGCACGCTTACCGTGCCTATTGATGCTACGCAGCTAAAAGTAGTTACTTACAAAGGCAAACAGCAGGTAGGGCGCTTTTTAATAATGCCGATAGATGAGCTGAAGAAAAGGTTAGGGAAATAGTTGGCAGTTTGCGGTGGGCAGTTAGCAGTTTTGAATAGCGCGACTGTAACTTAACCGCAAAGAACGCAGAGAAAAAACGCAAAGGGCGCAGAGTTTTAAAACTTGCGCCCTTTGTATTATAATATTAAGAAAGCTTGATTCTTAACAGTCTCGCGTGTACCTCTCTTTATCTTTTAGTGCCTAACAAAGGCTTTGCGCTTCTTTGCAAAAACTCTGCGCACTTTGCGGTTAAATAAACATTCTAATAGTTTTCCTTCATACGTGAAAAAGGAAAACCGTTACAGCCAGTCTTGGGATGCTTACGGTCGGCTTTGGCCATGCTTTCGGCAATTACATCGGTTTTGGCATCGTAGGCGGTTAAGCAATAGCCCCATTTCCATGGCGACATGTTCTTAAACTCCATAAAATCTATTCGGGTATATAGTCCGCCTTCGCCGGGATTGCCATCGTTATTGCGGGCAACCAGGTATTGCTCCTGCAGGTTCCATTTAATGATACGGTATTTGCTTTTAGGAAGCTGGAACCAAAGGGTATCGTTAATCTCGTACTTAATGCCGTAATCGTCCTTAAACTTTCCCTTCATAAACTCGGGGATGGTATCGTTACGATGCGTAGGTTTACCGGTAACCGAAACCACCGACAGGAAAAAGACGAACAGCAATAGTTTTTTCATGCTGTAAAGATAGGGCTAAAAAAGCTTTGACAACTTTTAAAAAGTTGTCAAAGCTCTAATCCTGCAAACTACCTCACCGCAAACAGCGGCGCGTAGTTTTTGCGGTAGTACCAGGCCAAAAACAAATTAAGCACTAACAGTAACACGCCACCGCCAATGGTTTCGGGCGCAGCAAAAAAGTGGAACAACACGATATTGATGGTGATAGGGAATATTACCACCGTAACCAGCGGTACAAATAAACCGGCTACCAGCAATAAGCCGCATATCAGTTCTATACTTTTTACAATAGTAAGGATGTGCGCTACAGCTATACCCTTATTGTAAGTAATAACAGCATCGGGCATAGTGGCCGGGGCCTTCATTAAGTCGAAAAAGTAAGCTATAGAGGCCCAAAGGAGGAATAAGCCCATCAGCGTACGTACAACAATCATTGCGATTTTCATAATATTCAGGTTTAAAGTGTTATCATTCTTTTATCTCGAAGTTCACCATCCACTGCACGCCAAACTTATCGGTGCACTGGCCGTAGTAAGCACCCCAAAACATTTTCTCTAAGGGTTGTTGTACAGTACCACCTGCCGATATCCCGGCAAATATCTTCTCTGTCTCTTCCATACTTTCGGGCGATACCGATGGCGAAAAATTGGTGCCGAATGTTAGCGCAGGGCCAAAGCCTTCCAACGCATCAGTACCCATCAGGGTGATATTACCAAGCGGCAGGGCAATGTGCATCATTTTCTCTTTATCCTCATCGCTCATCTGATCGCCGTGCGGAGTATCCTTAAAACGTTGCACCATTACAAACTCACCGCCAAATACCTCTTTGTAAAAGTTGAAGGCCTCCTCGGTGTTGCCTGTGAAATTCAAATACACGTTAAATGTTGCCATGTTTTTAGTTTTTATGGTTGTTTCTCTAATATCGTTTTCAGATTGTTCAGGCTTATTTCCAAATCCTTGCCAAGCATTTCGCCCATATCCATAAACATCATCACCGCGTTTGCCGGGTAAGGCATTTTGCTGGCAAAACCCCATTTCACTATAGTGCCGTTATCAATGGTTGGGATGGTTTCCATGTATGAGTCGGACACCGCCTTCATTGGGCGGATGAAGGTTATCTGCACGTCCACCCGGTTTCCATTATCTATCTTTTTTATCACCTGCTCGCCCTGGCCTGCTTTGTTGTCGCTGTCCCAGGCGTAGGCAAAACCTTCGGTACCGTCTTCGCCCCGGTAATCTTTACGCATTTGCGGATCAACCATAACCCACTTGTTGTACTTATCCATGTTTTTGAGATAACGCACATAGCCAAATACCTGCGATACAGGTTTGTTAATGGTTACCTGGCGTTCAACAGAATATTCGCTTTTGGTGAAGGCGGCGGCTAAAAGCAGCAATACTACCAATGCTGCTACAATGGCAAGGATAATGAATACAACGTGCATAATTGTGAGGGTTTTAATTGAATAATTATCGGTTGAAGATAATTATTTTTCGGCCGAAAAAACACCCCATGCCACGCCAAACTTATCGGTCACATTCCCCATGCTCCCGGCATAAAACTGCATAACAGGGTGGGTTACATTGCCGCCTTCGCTTAGCTTACCAAACAAGCGTTCAAGCTCAGCTTTGGTATCGCACACAAGGGTTAACACTATCGAACCCGCCGAGAAAACTTTGTTTGGGCCGGGCAAATCAGTGGCCAGCAGGGTGAAATCGCCGCCGGTGAGGTCGGCATGCAGTATACTATTTTGGTGTTCCGCCGGGAACATATCTTTCATTGGCGATTCGCCCACTACTGTCAGCGAAAGTTCGCCACCGAAGCATTCCTGGTAAAAGGTCATGGCCTCGCGGCAGGTGTTGTTAAAATTGATGTAGGCATTAATTTTAGGCATGGCTTTATAAATTGGTTAAATAAATATATGTTTTTATATAAGCACTTCGCAGTGGTGCCCGTTTAGTTTCAGTAATTCTATCACCCGCCAGGGGCAAAACTCGGCACCCTCTATGCGCAGCACTTTATCGCAGTCTTCCAGTTCGAAGTTTACGCGCCGCAGGTTAAATGTTGTGGTTATAATGCCTATCAGCTTTGCCGACTGGCCCGCATCGCATACGTTGGTTTTAAAAACTTCTATCATACCGTTTGGGCTTGGTATTACAAAGTTGCGGCGCTCGAAGCGAAAGCCAAGGGTGTAATTACGACAATGTAAGGGGTTGATTGCGACGGTTGTTAGGCTTAATTTTGGTAGCATGAAACATATATCGGTACTGATACCCCAGGGGAATGCCAGCCTCAGCAACATAGAGGCCACGTACAAAATGTTTACCGAGGTAAACAACGCCTTTATGCGCATGAATAAGGCGCCTTTGTTTAAGGTGCAGCTGGTAGGGCTTAATAAAGAGGCCACACTGGGCAACGGCTTATTCGTTATAAAACCCGAACTAACCATTAGCGAGGTATCTAAAACCGACCTCATCATCATCCCCGCCGTGCATGGCGATATGGGCAAAGTGGTAGAAGACAACAGCGATACTATCCCCTGGATAATAAAACAATACAAAGGCGGGGCAGAAGTGGTATCACTTTGCATCGGCGCATTCATACTGGCATCTACCGGTTTACTCAAAGGCAAAAGCTGCACCACACACTGGCTGGCCGCGGCAGAGTTCAGGCAGATGTACCCTGATGTAAACCTGATGCCTTACAAAATAATAACCGACGAAGGCGGTATTTACACCAGCGGCGGCGCATATTCTTCGCTCAACCTGCTGCTTTATTTGGTAGAGAAATTCTCGGGGCGCGATATGGCCATCAAGTCTTCTAAAATGTTCGAGATAGATATTGAGAGGAACAGCCAGTCGCTGTTCATCATTTTCCACGGGCAGAAGAACCACGAGGACGAAGCCATTAAAAAAGCGCAGGATTATATAGAGCAAAACTATGCCGAAAAAATAACGGTAGACCAATTGGCCAGCAACCTGGCCATGAGCCGCCGCCATTTGGAACGCCGCTTTAAAAAGGCAACATCTAACACGGTGGTAGAATATATGCAGCGCGTACGCATAGAGGCCGCCAAAATGAGCCTGGAAACCCTGCGCGAAAATGTGAACGAGGTAATGTACAACGTAGGCTATACCGATACCAAGGCCTTCCGCGAAACCTTCAAAAAAATAACCGGCGTATCGCCTGTAGAATACCGCAATAAATACAATAAGGATATGGCGGGGCTGAGGTAGGCTGCTACACACTTAAAGAATATTATTAATTTGAGTTTGGTATAATTTAGCCGTATTATTATGCTGAATTATATCCCTTAATTGATGATGAAGCCTGTATTTATGCGTACCCTTAAGCCGGTATTATTTTGCGCGGCTTTATGCTTATTGCCTTTTATTAACATTGCCCAAAGCCCCGCACCGGCGAAAACGCTGCCCCAGGTACTACAGGAATTAAAAACACATCCTGATGATCTTGCCCTGAAAATGGATGCCGCGAAGGCTTACCTAAAAAAAGGTAGTGCCGATACTGCCGAGGTTTTCCTGAACGAAATAATACAGGCTGCCGGGCCTGCCAAAAATGCCAAAGCTTTTATACAAGCCAATATTGCCCTTGGCCGCATGTATGCGGATAAGGGAGAGAATGTAAAATCGCTGGAGATATACCAGCGCGCGCTCAAAAAGGCAGATGAGGTGGGCGACAAAAGCTCTACCGCCCATGTTTATAAAGGTATTGGCGCGCTATACATCAGCTGGAAGAAATTCGACGATGCCCTTGCCTATTACGAACGCGGCGAAAAACTGGCCCGCGAAATTGGCGAAGACGAACTGGTTGCCGATTGCCAAAACAATAAGGGCACCGTTTACGAGCAGCAACTGAAGTACGACAAGGCGCTGCTGGCCTACAAAAACGCGCTTGATGTTTATACCCAAAAAAACATCCCTGCTAAAATATCAATGGCACTTAGCAATGTGGCCATTATTTATAAAGCACAAAAAAACTATACAGCGGCCGTTGAATACAATTTTAAGGCGATAGACCTATCCGCCAAAACCGGCGACGAGTGGATGATGGCCGCAACCTACAACAACATTGGCGACCTGTACAGCAAAATGGGCAACCATCCGCAGGCTTTGGTTTACCTCGAAAAAAGCCTCGCACTTGCCAAAAAAATTGATGCTATTGAAATTGAGGAAGCTGCTTATGAATCATTCGCTGATGCTTATGAGCGCACGGGCGACTACAACAATGCCCTGAAGTACAACAAGCTGTTTATGGGAGCCAAGGATAAATTTATTAACCTGGATAATACCCGCCAACTATCGGAACTAAACGTAAAATTTGAGACGGAGCGGAAGCAAAAGCTGATACAGCAACAACAGTTTGAGATAAGCAGGAAAAATTATTGGCTGTTCGGGTCGATAGCTTTATCCATATTAGGGGCTGCGCTGGCTTACTTTATCATCCGCAAAAACAAATACAAGCAGGAGAAACAATTACAAGCCGAAGTATTTAAGCAACAGGAAATAGCCAATAAGTCGCTTTTCGAAGGCGAGCAGAAAGAACGCATCCGTATAGCGCGCGACCTGCACGATAGTATTGGGCAAATGCTATCGGTTATAAAAATGAATATATCGGTACTGCAGCCCGAGGAGGGGGAAGCCCCGGCGGTTGATAATGCCCTTAATTTGGTTGATAAAACCATACAGGAGGTTAGGCATATATCGCACAACCTGATACCCGAAGGTTTAAACCTTGGGTTGTTTGCTGCGCTGGAAGATCTGTGCATGAAGATAAACTCGGCAGGCGGTACCGAGGTGATGCTGAACGTACCCGAAGATATACGCCAATACCAGTTTGCAAAACCCAACGAACTTTCTATTTACCGCATTGTGCAGGAGGTAGTGAATAATATGATTAAACACGCCCAGGCCACACATATCGATATTAATATTGTTCAACAAGAAAAGAATCTTACTTTAAGCATCCGGGATAACGGCAAAGGCTTTGATACCAGCAAAATTGATGAATCGAAGGGGATAGGCTGGAAAAACATTGCTGCCCGCGTAAACCTGCTTGATGGTAAGATGGAGGTGCAAAGCGAACAATTAAAGGGCACCCAAATAGAGATATTTATACCGGGAGTGTAAATTCAACTCTCTTTGTTTACATATAGCCAAATTTTAACACTGCCTTAATATTGGTTTTAGTACGTTTGCATAAACATTTGTTGAATGGCATCTACACTACTAAAGTTTTTTACTCCTAAGGACCGTACCTTTTTTGACCTGTTCGACCAGTCGTGCGAAATAAACGCGCAAATGGCACAATTGCTATGTAAGCTGGTGAGCGGTAATTCTACCGATGCCAATATAGAGCTTAACCAAATAAGCCGCCTTAAACAAACCGGCAACGAAGTAAAACACAAAGTATACCTTGCCTCGGCAAAAGCCTTTGTATCGCCCTTCGCACGTAGCGATATGTATGAGTTGGCTTCATCTATCAACAACATTTGCGATTATCTGCACATCTCGTCGCGCCGTTATAGCCTGCTGCAATCAGAGCCGGGCAACCCTGCTATTCAGGAATTGGCAGGTATTATCATAGAAAGCTGCAAGGCCATACAATCGGCCGTATCGGGTTTAGCCAACTTAAGCACTGCTGATGCTATAAAAGAGAACTGTACTAAGGTAAGGCTGCTGGAAAACCAGGCGGATCTGGTATCGGCTACCGCTATTGGCGCCGTAATGCAAAGCGAGCAAAATTCGGTCCAGTTGCTTAAGTATACCGAAATACTATCGGCGCTGGAGCGCACTACCGATAAATGTGAGCATGCTGCTGTGGTTATCGAGAGTATCATCATCAAAAACCAATAGGCTAAACTTTCTTTTCGGGATCGGGCGATTGGATGTCGTTTTCCAATTGATCCTTTTCAAAGGCTTTTTTGTCTTTGCGGTTGCGCGCTATTAGCCAAATGATCAAACCAATGGTAAGCAGCACTATTATCCCTATTTCTAACCCGTTGATTTGCATATAACTTAGCGCCACAATAGCCATGCCTAATGCGGTAAATGTTAAGCACTTACGCAACTGTTAACATAATAATAACATTGGTTTAATTTTGCGATAACCTATCTTTGCAGCATAATTTGCTGTTATGAAGAAAAATAAACTTAAAGTCTTAATTAAATCGGCACGTAAAGCTGCAACCCAAAGCATCAGGGCTTCACTCGCTATCCAACTAAAAGAGACTGCCGAAAAATTAGGCGCAACTTCTAAAAAAACCAATAAAGAAATAGAAAAAGCCGCTAAAAGCCTGGCAAAAAAAATAGCTGCTCAAATAAAGGTTGATAAAGGAGCAGTAGCAAAAGCTGCCGAAGCCGCCGAGGCTAAAGCTGTTGCGGAAAAACCTGCTGCTGCCGAGCCTGCAAAAGCCACCGCAACAAAAGCCCCCAAAGTTGCTAAACCCGAAGCTGAAAAAGCAAGTGCTTAACCATCCCGCTTTTACCGTATAATGGTAACTGACCCGGCCTGTGTTTTAGATTGGCCGAAGTTGATGAAATAATAATACACGCCGGATGGGCATGGCCCTCCGGCATTTGTTTTTCCGTCCCATTGCACAATAAAGCCTGTTGAGTTAAATACAATTTTTCCGTAACGGTTATACACACTTACTTTAGCATTCCTAAAGGCATCTACACCCGGAAACGCCCAGGTATCGTTTACGCCATCGCCATTGGGGGTAAACATGTTTACGATAACCCTCCTAACGGGAAGGGTGACATTATTAGTAAGCGGATCGGAGGTGATAGTGTTGCTAAGTGTGCAATCAACATTGCTCGTTAGTGTACAGGTAAGCACATCCCCGGGGGTAAGTTTATAAGCGGTATAAGTATCTGCATTGGTACCAACGTTTTGGCCGTTTATATGCCATTGGTAATTGGGCGCGCTGCCGCCATGCTTTATTGTTGCCTTGTAGGTAACTGAAACATCGATCTCAGCAGTTACCGATGCTATGCTTATTTCGGGTGTAACCGTTGGGGTGAAATGCACTGTCAACGGATCGCTCATGAAGGATGTAAAAGATTGGCAGACTTTTGCTGTACTTATTACGGTGCAGCTTACCTCGTCTCCATCTTTCAAATTTGAAGATGTGAATGTCTTTTTATCGCCATTGCCTGCGCCTACGCCATTTACAAACCATAAATAAACAGTAACATTCCCGGTATTAATGGGAAAAGCTTCGAAAGTAAGCGCGCTTCCTTCGCAAGGTGTAGTGGTAAGCAGGGCTATAGTTGCCGAGGGATTTTGGTTGGGCACGTCTTCAATAAAAATGGGGGCGCTCTCCACAACCGGGCGGGTAATACAATCATCGCTACTGGTCATCTCACAGGTTACTTTATCGCCTTTTTTTAACCCTATTGGTTTAAAAGGGGTAAGCACTTCGGTAACTACGGGCCCAACCGCCATACCATTAACCTTCCATTGGTAGGTAGGGTGTTCACCGTTATAAGTAGGCACACCGGTAAACGATGGTGTAGGAAAATCGGCACAAACCACATTAGAGGGCGTAGTTATTTTAATAAGCGGCTCTTTAAGTGCCGATATAGTAACCGAATTGGTTGTAACCTGGCATCCCTCGGTTGTTGTGATCTTCACGTAATAGGTTCCGGTTACGGGTGGGGTATAAACAAATGGCCCCGCCGATTGGGTAAGCACCAAAGTATTATTGCCTGTAAACCATTGAGCCATTGCTATGGGTGCAAAAGCTTCGGTACTTACCGATGCCTTCAGCTCGCTGCCTATACAAGTGGTGCCGGTTAGGTTACCAATAGCGGTGCAGGCATTAGTGCGCTTTGGGCGCTCCTTTTTGGTGGTATCCTGTTGTTGGGCGCTATTACGCATATTGCGCCCATAGCCCTCGCCGGTAAAGGCAAAAATGCACAACAGCAATAAAATAAAAGGTGCAGCAAAGCCGGGCCTCACGTAAATGGGTTAATTGGTACCCATAAAATTAAGAATGTTCCGTAGATTTTAGCCGGACGATGTTAAATCTTTTGTATTCCTGTTTTCCAGTTAGCGTTACGCCAGGTGCGTTGCGCGGGCTCGCTCAAAAACGTCCAGGCTACTACGCGGCTTACCTTTTGGCCCTGGTGCATTTCAATAGTTTTAACCTCTAAAGCTTTTACCTTGCTTAAGGCACGGTATACTGCAGCAAGGCTGTCTTTTTTTGATACGAGCGTGGTAAACCAAAGCACCTTATCAGCAAACAGCAGGCTTTGCTCGGCCATGTAACGTATAAAACCAATCTCGCCGCCGGGGTACCAAAGCTCTGCATTTTTACCACCAAAATTTAGCTGCGCCTTTTGCGGGCGGCCGTTATTCAGGTTTTGCAGTTTTTTGAGTGTACCGGCTTGTGCCTCTTGTGCCGAAGCATGAAAAGGCGGGTTACACATGGTGATATCGTACAATTCACCCTGCGTAATAGCACCTTTAAAAACATTGGCCTTATTGCTCTGCGGGCGAATTTTAATTGCGCCGCTAAGCGTTGGGTTATTACTCACAATTTTATTTGCCGAGCGGATAGCTTCGGCATCTGTATCGGTACCGGTAAATTGCCAGCCGTATGCGCTGTGCCCAATAATAGGGTATACGCAGTTGGCCCCAACACCTACGTCTAATACACGGATGCTTTTTCCGGTAGGTATATTACCACCGTTTCCTTCGGCTAACAAATCGGCAAGGTAATGTATATAATCGGCACGGCCGGGTATGGGCGGGCAAAGGTAACCGTCGGGGATATCCCAGTAGCTTAACCCGTAATAGCTTTTCAGCAATGCACTGTTAAGTTCTTTAACCGCATCAGGGTCAGCAAAGTTTATAGATTCTACGCCGGCAGGGTTAGGGCGCACAAAATCTGCCAATGCCGGCGAGGCTTTTACCAGCGCGGCAAAATCGTAGCCAGCACGGTGTAAATTCCTTGGGTGTAAACTTTCCTTTTCGGCGGGCTTATCGGCTGCTGGCATACGCGTTATTTTAGTGTAGGGGCAAATATCGGTATTATGTTACAAAAAACTACCGTTCGCTCCGCAGCTTGTCGCGATGCATGGTGCCCCACTCCATCAGGGCCTTTAATATATCGCTCAGTGTATCGGCATAAGGCGTAATATGGTATTCTACCACCACCGGTGTTTGGGCTATCACCTCGCGCTTTACAAAGCCGTTCAACTCCAGCTCCTTTAATTCGGCAGATAATACCCGCGCCGAAATACCATCGATAGACCGCTGTATCTCGTTAAAACGCGTGTACCCTTCGCGGAGGGCAACAATTACGCGCAGCTTCCATTTGCCGCCAATAACGTATAATGCATCGGCAACCGATGTCATGGCTGCGTTGCACTTCACAGCATCCCTTCCCCACTCTTGGCTCATAAGTAATTGATATTAAGAAAAGTATACAAAAGGTTAGTACTAACCTTTTGTATACTACTAACTTTTTATTAGCAAAGGTAGGTAGATTTGCGGGTATTAAAACAATAACGCCATGAAAAAAATATTGCATATTCTATCGAGCCCGCGCGGTGCCGCCTCGGTAAGCATACAGTTGGGCAACGCCATTGTAGAAAAAATTAAAGCCGCCTACCCGGGCAGTACCGTTACTGAGCGCGACCTGGTAAACGAGCATTTCCCACATCTGGAAGAAAGCCACCTGGCATCATTTTTCACCCCGCCTGATGCCCGCACGCCGGAACATGTTGAAGCCGTAAAGCACTCCGACCAGGCCATACAGGAAATTAAGGATGCAGATATAATTGTAATTGGTGCGCCCATGTATAACTTCAGCATCCACTCGGCGCTGAAGGCATGGCTTGATCATGTAGTACGTTCGGGCCAAACCTTTAAGGTAGAAGGGCATACCGCCACCGGCCTTGTCACCGGCAAAAAAGTATACGTGGCCATATCTTCGGGTTTTGTGTATTCCGACGGGCCCATGAAATCAATGGATTTTATTGAACCCTACCTGCGCAGTATGCTGGGCTTTATAGGGATGACGGATGTTGACTTTGTGAGAGCAGAAGGCACCAACGTACCCGATCTGAAAGACAATGCTTTGGAAAAAGGTATTGACAGCGTGATGGTAGCGTAGGGCATTCCCCCGGCGGGCAGTACCGTACAGGTATTGCCCGTTTTACTTATAATGGTTGTATCGGCCGAATTTGCTACCTTAGGTTACTAATCGCCTATGGACAAACTACGCAAACACCTGGAAGAAATTATTGCCCTTAGCGACGAGGAATTTGAGTACATCAAAACGTTCTTTGTACCTAAGCGCGTGAAAAAGCACCAATACCTCATACAGGAAGGCGACCAGGCAAATTTAGAATACCTCATTCTCTCGGGCATTTTCAGGATGTTTTACCTCGATAGCGAGGGCAAAGAATACATTGTACAATTTGCGGGCGAAAACTGGTGGATGGCCGATTACCAGGCCTATTTTAACGCGAAGAAAGCGACCCTGCACATCACCTGCATGGAAGATGCCGAAGTACTTTGCCTAAACCTTGCCGGCCGCGAGAAACTTGCTGCCGGCCTGCATAAGATGGAGCATTTCTTCCGCGTAAAACTCACCAAGGGCTACACCGCCCAGCACCGCCGCATTATCTCCCTGCTATCAAGCACGCCGCAACAACGCTACGAGGAGTTTGGCCTGTTGTACCCGCACCTGATGCAAAAGATTCCCAAAAAATATATTGCCGAATACCTGGGCGTAAGCCGCGAAACGCTGAGCAGGCTGTATACCAACAGCAAAGGCCGATAGTACGTTTACCGCTGTGACTTTTGTCACACTTTTTTAGTGATTTGCCTCCTCGTAGCAGGGTACCTCAAATGGCGAAATTTGAAATATCAAAACAACAAATTGAACATTTTAAATTTTATAGCCATGAAAAAGAGAATATTGATTATTGCATCAAGCGCCAACACAATTGGCCCCAATAACCGCAAAACAGGCAGCTTCCTTACCGAAATTGCCCACCCTTACCAAACCTTTAAAAAACAAGGTTACGATATAGACATTGTGAGCATTAACGGCGGCGAGGCCTCGCTGGATGGCATGTTCGAAAAAGATGAAGAACTAAACACTGCCTTCCTTACCGGCGACGGTTTGCAAAAAATGCAGCATACCCTTCCGCTTAGCGAAGTAAACGTTGCCGATTATGATGCCGTTTTCGTTCCCGGCGGTTTGGCACCTATGGTTGATATGCCCGATAACAAATTGGTGCAAGCGGCCATTGCCTCCACTTACGAACGCGGCGGTGTTGTGGGCGCGGTTTGTCATGGGCCGGTATCGTTGCTTAATGTTAAACTAAGCGATGGCAGCTACCTTATCAACGGTAAAAACATCACTTCGTTCAGCAATGCAGAAGAAGAAAACTATGCGCAAGATGATGTACCTTTCTTGTTAGAGAGCGCTTTGAGGAATAACGGCGCCAATTACAGCTCAGTTGCTGTATGGCAGCCATACAGCATCGCCGACGGCAACCTGGTTACCGGCCAAAACCCGGCATCGGCCACAGGCGTCGCCGAAAAAATGATAGCCGTTTTAGAGGCTGTTGAAGTTTTATAAATTATTGCATCACTATAAAAGATCATAAAAATGGAACAGCAACCCATACATGTATTTGCCAAATGGCGTGTTCAGGATGGCAAATTAGATACCGTGCTTGCTCTACTTAACCAGGCAGCAATCCAAAGCCGGCAGGAAGAAGGCAACCTTTTTTACCGCCTGCACCAAAGTACTACCGATGCCAACACCATCGTGCTCTTTGAGGGTTACGCCAACGAAGAGGCGCTGGCGGCACACCGTAGTTCGGAACATTTCCAAACAGTAGTGGTAGGGCAAATAGTCCCGCTACTGGCCGAACGGGAAGTTACCGTGACAACAGAGTTGATATAATTTGATAATTGGTTTGAGTTTGTAAGAAAGGCCGCGCCGTGGAGGGCGCGGCCTTTATTTGTTGCCGATAAGCAATGCCTTAACTCTGGCGTTCTGCTTGCTTCGGTTGAAAGTCTTCAGCATTTGTAAAGTAATGCAGTGCTAAAACCAGCAATATCATGGTGGCGAAGGTAATTTTCTGCATCACAGGCAGATAAGTTAAACTTCGCGTTCCGTACATGTAAAGGGTGGCGGAAAATATCGCCAGGCAAATAATACACAGGGCTTTGAACGCATGCAATCGCGACCGGAGTATAAAAACTGTGATGTAAAATATGCTGATGAGGTACATGGTACTCGCCACCGTTATCATGGCGTCGTGCAGAGGTGTAGCTATTAAAAAAGTAAATATCATACCACTGGCGCCTACATATTTTATGATGTTAGAAGCGCCCTTTGTGGGTATCCTCTCCGAAAATGCCACGAAAAATGTAGCAAAGCCCGCCGATAAAAAAATCATACCTGCAACGGCCCACCAGCGTGCACCATTGTCGCTACCATTTATTGCAGTGGGACCGAAAAGGTTACTGATGTAGTTGTTACCCCAACTGTACCCTATCGAGTGTTTATCTACCTGCGAGCCGCCGGGATAGTGGAGTGTGGCAGTAACCAGCAAGGTTATTGCAATTAAGATAAGAAGCAATATAAGGTGTTTACGGGCCATTGTAGAGTACGAATATAAGCAATATGGCATTTGGAGCCTGATGACCTGTTTTCATTTAAAATATTTTGCCTGCTCAATCGTCTGCGTACTTACAGGTACCTTTTTGTACCACATAACAATATGGCAAAGCGCATTCCCCTAATATTTTTACTTTGGTTTTTTACCGATTTTTATTTCTTACACGCATTACAAACTTTGTTTGGCGAAGCCCCATGGTTAAGCCTGTACTGGGCTATCGATTTTGCGTTGATGGGCGGCCTAATTGCCGCAATGTTTATCCAGCGTGGCTCAAAACTTCAGCAAAGGCTAATTGCAATAGTAATGGGCTTAATGCTACTGGCTTTTATTCCGCGGTTGGTTGCATTGCCGATTCTCTTGCTCGAAGA
Source organism: Mucilaginibacter pedocola (assembly GCF_002013915.1). Classification (GTDB taxonomy): domain Bacteria; phylum Bacteroidota; class Bacteroidia; order Sphingobacteriales; family Sphingobacteriaceae; genus Mucilaginibacter; species Mucilaginibacter pedocola. Next base: position 109,895 of record NZ_MBTF01000006.1, on the reverse strand, counting down.
TATCACACGCATATTCCGCGGCTTCCCCGCCCGAAGTACTTGGGTTAGCCAACTGGCCTTTGGCATTTCGGCCATTGTATTTTCGGTTGTACTGTTTGGCATTACCCGCGGAAAACATTTTTACCGGTTACGCAAAGAAACCATTACATTTCCCGACCTGCCCGAAGCATTCGACGGCTTCACCATCACACAAATAACCGATGTGCATGCCGGCAGTTTTACCGATGCTACGGGCGTTCAAAAGGGGCTCGACCTGGTAAATGCCCAACACAGCGACGTAGTACTTTTTACCGGCGACCTGGTAAATAACCGCGCGTCGGAAATGGAACGATGGATACCTGCTTTCTCCGGATTAAAAGCGCCAATGGGTAAATTTTCCATCCTTGGCAACCACGACTACGGCGACTACACCCAATGGGAAAGCGCCGAAGCCAAACGAGCAAACCTTAACAGGCTTAAACAAGTCCACACCGAAATTGGCTTTCGTTTATTGCTCGATGAAGCCGTTAACCTCAAAAAAGGCGATGATTCCATCTCGCTAATAGGCGTAGAGAATTGGGGCAAGGGCGGTTTCCACCAATATGGCGATTTGAATAAGGCAACCGCTAACGTTCCTGCAGATGCTTTCAAAGTGTTAATGTCGCACGACCCCTCGCATTGGGAAGGAGTAACGTTAGATCATCAAAAACATATCCATTTAACGCTATCCGGGCATACGCACGGCATGCAGTTCGGCATCGATTTTTTAGGTATTAAATGGAGCCCTATACAATACGTATACAAGCAGTGGGCCGGGCTATACCAAAAAGCCGGTAAGTATTTATATGTTAACCGCGGCTTCGGCTTTTTAGGTCTTAAGGGAAGGATAGGCATGTGGCCGGAAGTGGCGGTGGTTACGTTGAGGAGGGGATAAATAGCCTCAGCATTAAAAGTAAAAAGCCTTCCGACTTATGTCGGAGGGCTTTTTACTTTCTTGTGGTCCCGACGAGAATCGAACTCATATCTAGAGTTTAGGAAACTCCTATTCTATCCGTTGAACTACGGGACCGTTATTATAAGAAATGCAAAGGTGCAAATTTCAGATGATTTGCCAAAATCATTTACACATCTGAAATTTGCACACCCGAACATCTATCGGGTTACCGCACCATTATGCATATTGTCTATAGGCGCTACAAAACTTAGTTTGCCCTCGGCATTCTCGGCCATCAGTATCATCCCTTGCGACATGATGCCTTTTATTTCTCTTGGCTCCAGGTTTACCAATATGCTTACCTGCTGGCCGATGATGGCTTCGGGCTCGTAATGCTCGGCAATGCCCGATACTACGGTGCGCTGGTCGATGCCGGTATCAATGGTTAGCTTTAGCAGTTTCTTTGTTTTGGCTACTTTCTCGGCGGTTAGGATAGTACCGGTGCGGATATCCATGGCGGCAAAGTTATCAAAGCTGATGTTGGCCTTAGCAGGAGCAACCGGCGCTACTACTTTGGCAACAGCTTCCTGTTTCTTGTCTGCTAATTTTTGTATTTGTGCTTCAACAGCTTCGTCCTCTACCTTGGCAAACAGCAATACTGCAGGGTTTAATTGGTGCCCGTTGGCAAATTCCATCTCCTGGTCAAATGCTATCGCATCCTTATTTAGCATACCGAATATTTTTGTTGCAGTAGCCGGCAAAAAGGGTTGCAGGCATGTAGCGATGTGCCCAACCAATATCAAGTTGTTGTGTAGTGCTATTTTAGCGGCTTCGGGGTCGGTTTTAATAGCTTTCCATGGTTCCTGTTCGGTAAGGTAACGGTTACCCATACGTGCCATATCCATTACGTTTTGTAAGGCAGCACGGAAACGGTAGCTCTCCAGATTTTTGCCCAGCTCATCGTAGTACCCACCCAGTTCTTCGTTTATCTTCTCGTCGGTAAGTTTAATAACGGCTTCGCTGCTTTCTATTTTGCCATCATAGTACTTGTGCATCAGCACCAGTATACGGTTTACGTAGTTACCCAAAATAGCCACCAACTCGTTGTTCACACGCGCCTGGTAATCTTTCCAGGTAAACTCGCTGTCGCTGGTTTCGGGCAATATCGATGTTAATACGTAACGCAGCTCATCCTGTTTGCCCGGGAACTCCTCCAGATACTCGTGCAACCAAACAGCGTGGTTGCGTGAGGTGGAAAGCTTATCGCCTTCCAAATTCAAAAACTCGTTGGCCGGCACATTCTCCGGTAAAATATAATCGCCGTGTGCTTTTAATATCGCCGGGAAAATAATGCAATGGAATACAATATTATCCTTACCAATAAAGTGCATCAGGCAGGCATCGTCATCGCTGTTCTCCTGCTTCTTCCAGTATTGCTGCCAATCTTTACCGTTGTCAATGGCCCATTGTTTGGTGGCAGATATGTAGCCAATAGGCGCATCCATCCAAACGTAAAGCTTTTTGCCTTTGGCTTCAGCAAGGGGTACGTCAATACCCCAATCCAAATCGCGCGTCATAGAGCGCGGCTGAAGCCCCGATTTTAACCATGAGCGGCATTGCCCAAACACGTTTACTTTCCACTCGCCTTCTTTCTCGTCTATCCATTTTTCCAGCCATGGCTGGTATTTATCGAGCGGTAAAAACCAGTGTTTAGTCGGTTTCAGCACGGGTGTTTTGTTGCTGAGGGTCGATATTGGGTTTATCAGGTCGGTTGGATTCAACGACGTACCACAGTTTTCGCATTGGTCGCCGTAGGCTCTATCGTTGCTGCAAACCGGGCAGGTACCGGTAATATAGCGGTCGGCCAAAAACTGGTCGAACTCCTCATCATAATACTGCTCCGAAAACTTCTCAACGAACTCGCCCTTTTCATACAAGTTCAAGAAAAACTCCTGCGATAGATCGTGGTGGATATCCGATGAGGTGCGATGGTAAATATCGAACGCGATACCGAACTCCTCAAAGCTATTCTTTATTTGGTTGTGGTATTTATCAATGATGGCCTGCGGGGTGGTGCCTTCTTTTTTTGCTTTGATGGTAATGGCAGCACCATGCTCGTCGGACCCGCAAATGTATACCACATCCTTCTTCATCAGCCTCAGGTAGCGTACAAAAATATCGGCAGGAAGGTATGCACCGGCCAGGTGGCCAATGTGCAGCGGGCCGTTTGCGTAGGGCAGGGCCGAGGTAATAGTATATCTTTTATATTTATTAAGTTGCGGCATTAAGCAGGTATGTTTATTAATTTGCAAAGATAAATCTTTTAAGTCAGAAAAGTCCGAAAGACCATTGTCTGAAAGACTGAAGTTAAAAGATCGATACAAGCACTACTTACAATTATTCTTTCGGACTTATGCGGACTCCCGGACTTTCGGACTCAACCATCATTCCACCATATCTCAAAAAAGGCGATAAAGTAGTTATCACTTGCCCAGCTAAAAAGCTCCCTTTCCCCATGACAGATGCTATTGCCCTGCTGCAAAGCTGGGGTTTGGAGGTAGTACTGGGCGAAACGGTAACAGCTTCTTATAACCAATTTGCCGGCGACGACGAATTGCGCGCGCGAGATATGCAGCGCTTTATTGATGATAACAGCATTAAAGCCATTTTTGCTGCCCGCGGGGGCTATGGCACCATCCGGATGATAGATATGGTTGATTTCGGCAATATTGCTGCTAATCCGAAATGGGTGATTGGTTTCAGTGATATTACTTTATTACACTCCCACCTCATTAGTAATTATAATATTGCCTGCATACATGGACAAATGCCCCTGAATATTCCCGATGCTTCTGCTTATTCGTTAGAAACGTTACGGTTGGCACTATTTGGCGAAAACCTAAGCTATCAATTACCCTATACACCATTAAACCGCCCCGGCGATGCCGAAGGCATTTTAATAGGCGGCAACCTATCATTACTGGTGGCCACCAATGGCTCGGTAAGTGATGTGGACTACGGCAGTAAGATACTCTTCATTGAAGACGTTGGCGAATACCTTTACTCGGCCGACCGCATGTTACGCTGCCTTAAACGTGCCGGTAAACTCGGAAAACTGGCCGGGTTAATAGTTGGCGGTTTTACCGACATGAAGGATAACGATATCCCCTTCGGGCAAACCATCAACGAAATTATCCTGGATGTAGTAAAAGAATATACTTACCCCGTATGTTTCGATTTCCCTGCAGGGCATATCCCCAATAATTGCAGCCTGGTGTTGGGGCGAACCGCAAATCTCTCCGTAAAACAAGATGGCGCTACTTTAAGTTATTAAAATCAAAACTCCCTATATATGGCATATTTTACTTCGCTGAACAAATACAAAGATTTTGGCTTACTTATAATGCGCGTTGGTTTAGGCGCCATGTTTATTTATCATGGCTACCCCAAGCTAATGGGCGGTAAAGAAATATGGACCGGGCTTGGCGGCTCCATGAAATATGTTGGTATAACATTTTTGCCAATGATGTGGGGGCTACTGGCAGCACTTGCAGAAGCTGTGGGTGGTTTATTGCTTATTTTAGGGTTAGCGTTTCGCCCGGTATGCCTTGTGCTTATCATTAATATGATAGTAGCTGCAGCATCACATTTTGGGCAGGGCGACGGGCTTGGCGGCGCATCACATGCTGTTGAATTAGGCATTGTGTTTGCCGGTTTATTATTTATTGGCCCGGGCAAGTATAGTGTAGATAAAAAATAATTTCCTTTTACGATACTTAAATATGGCGTAAACCAATTTTCACTACCGATAAAAGTAGTAAGAGCACCTAATTGGGTTTTTACAAAAGCTAATTCCCAATATCTGCTTTATTATCAGTTTGCGTTTTATAAAGCGCCCCTGTAACAAGGTAAACCTGAAATATAGTGCTTACATCAACCGGTGCGCTCCAAATGCCGAAGCAACAATCGCCGATCTATACACCATCGCGCCCCCAAATCAAAAACTAATATATAAACAAAAGAAGCCGCTCTATATCAGAGCGGCTTCTTTAAGGTAAACTAAACCAGTTCGAGAATTATCTCGGACCGAGGTAAGTCCATTTTTCATCCCAACTTGTACGAACGTTAGGAGCAGCTGTAACAACGCTTGGTTGTTTCATGAAGTATTTTATAGTAACTACCTTAGTTGCTGCATCGTATTGGTTAGCACCCGAAGGGTCTAATGCCGCAGAACGGGTATTAGCAGCAGGTTGGCCGTAGTAATTCCTAACGGCTACAACTTTATCGGTTGCAGGGTCGAACTGAACAATAAGCGCGAACGAGCCATAGTTGCTCATAGCACCATTGTTGTTTATCAGCATATAGTTACCGCCGTAGTAATAGTTATCGTAAACCTCGCACTCGGTAGCCGAAATTGTACGTAGCTCATATTGCATTGGCGCGGGTGTACCATCAGCTTCACCATGTGCGCTAAGGTAATCGTTAACATGGGTAAGGTTAGAATTTGTTGCATCAACCATTGTACCCGTAAATGCATATGTACCATCCCATTTGTTTTTGATACCAATTGTAGAAATAATGGTATCCTTACCTGCATTAACGGTTAAACCAGCCGGATCAGAAACAGCATATGCGATCGCATAGCTTTCGGATGGGTCAAGCTTTGTACCATCAAGTTCTACCATAAATTTCTTAGCAAAGTCGCCGGGAGCAAAAGCTAATTCGGCACCGGTACCTTTTTGGCTCACTCCGGGTTGGGCCACCAAAGTATACGCGTCGCTGGGAAGTAAAGTATAATTAGTATGGTGCGCTGTATTGTAAGCAGTCAGGTCTATCCCACTCAATACAACTGTCACCGCTTTGTTGAGATCTGCACTGCTTGCTGCGTCTCTCCTTGCTGTAAACATCGTTACTACCTTCTTATCGGTAAAAGGAGAAAAAAACTGAGCCCTTATTTTGCCTTCGGTCAATCTAAAAAAAGACGTCCCTTTATCCTGAGACTGCGTTCCTTCATAAGCGTCTTTGCGGCAAGCGCTGAAGACGATCATTACAGAGAAAGCAAGAACCAGATATTTAATTAAAGTATTTTTCATGATTTTTAATTTTATCTTATTCTATAATCAAATGATTAATTTACATCCCACCAAAGTGGTGCATCCGGACCATAGTTAGGCGTTGCAGCCCTTGCAGCGGCCACGTTAGCACCATTGGTTTGGTCTTCGTTAGTATCGTAAATAAAGCGCAATGGAATTTTACCCGACGAAGTGGGAAGAGCATCCGGAGCTGGGTTAAGGGCAGGGTAGCCTTTTGGTGCAGCAGCTGTAGTGCTTTTACGCCAGATATTCCATGCCTGGTGGCCGTCAGGAAAACTTGCGATCCATCTTTGAAGAGTGATCTTACCAAAATCTGCTTCCGAACCATTACCGGCTAATGCAACTGCAGATTGGGTGTAGTAAGATGCGGCAGGAACTAAGCCCCACTGATCGTACGACAATCTAATACCTTCGTTGTACATAGCAGTCGTGTTCTCGCTCGTCCAACCAAGGTGCGCTGCTTCTGCACGCGCTAAAGCAACCTCAGCAGCAGTGATAATAGTGGCAGTAGCGTTGTTGTTAGTACGGAAATCGCCACGCAAAATACGAGCCCAGGTAGGGTTGTTCGTAGTAAAATCAATAGCTTTATTACGCTCCAAACCGTATTGCACACCAACTGTAGAAGACACAAATGCACCAGCAACTTCTTCCTGGTTGTTACCACCGTAAGTCTGCGACCTTCCATCAGCTAAACTAACTAACTGATCGGTCATCGTGTTAGCAACACCAAAGTCGGTACGACCATTGTATAGGTTATACCAAGGGCTAAAATACGCACCGGTGTAAGTAACATCCAAGTTGTCAGCATTGCTGGTTATACCGCCGCCTGCAAGTGCTTCTTTAAAAGCTGTTGCTGCATAATCGGCAGCACCCGGAACTTTTTTAGATAATTGAATAGCAACCAACATTCTCAACGAGTTTGCAGCTTTTTTCCATTGAGCCACATTACCGTTGTAAATAATATCGCCAGAGATAGTTGAACCATCGAACTCATTCACAGCTTCGCCCAATTTGGCAAGGATACCTTTATAAATGGTTTCCTGTGAATCGTATTTAGGAGCAGTTGCTTCCAAACCTTTAAGCGCTTCAGTGTAAGGAATATCTCCCCACGAATCTGTAAGTACCCAAAAAATGTACTGCTGTAATATTTTAGCAACAGTAGAGGTGTTTTTGCTGGTACCCAGGTTAATAATATTCTGCAAATCGTAAAGCTGTCCGTTGTAAGAGCCGGTGAAGGCATTTTGCGGCAAAGCATATAACGAAACGCTCGAATACTGTGTTTCAGCAAAATACTGTGCGTACTGGCCACCAGAGATGGCCGTTGTGCCCGTAGTTGCGTAGGTGGTAATGTTAACCTCTACGTTGGTTAATAGCGCACCAACCTGCGGGGTAGTTGTTGCATTTGGGTTGTTATTCGTATCCCCAAATTTCTTACAGCCTGCAGCACCCCATACCAAAGCGGTTGTAAGCGCGTATATATATATCTTTTTCATTTTTCTCTTTGTTTTAATTTTTACCTGTTTCAAGTAATTAGAAGCTCATCCTTAAGTTAAAACCAAAGGCCCTGGTACCAGGTAACTGGCCCGACTCACCCTGAACAGCACTAACTTGCGAAGGATCGAAATCTTTCGTTTTGGTGTAAAGCAGGAACAAATCGCGGCCTACTAATGAGAAGTTCGCATTTTTGATGTATTTAGCAATACCCAATTTAGCAACCGGGATACGGTAACCAATTGAAAGCTCACGAAGTTTTACGAAGGTAAGATCGTAAATGAATTCGTCTATAGTTTTGTTGTTGAAGATACCCTGGTAGTAGGCTTTTGCATCTACATAGAAACTTACTGGGTTACCGTTAGCATCAACGCCTGTTGTATGAACACCACCGCCATCAGCAACAGCATCACGTACAGGGTTACCTTTATCGTTAAGCGCTGCAGTACGAGCAGTTAAACCACTAAACGAACCGAAGGCGTTTGATAACGAAGCAAATTTACCACCGAATTGGTAGTCGATGTTTACGTTAAGGGTGAAGTCTTTAAACACAGTGAACGAGTTTTGCAAACCACCGGTGTGCTTTGGCAATACACTACCAAAGTAAACGTTAGGATCTTGCTGATAGAAACCGTTAGCATTCAGGATTGGCACACCTGCTGAGTTGCGCAGGATACCACCGCCATATAATTGGCCCCATTCTTTACCAGCCTGGTGAACAAGTTGTGGCAAGTTAGAGAATGTTACACCCTGGCCTGTTACGATACGGTTAGTGTTGTATTTAGGAGCAACTTCAACAACTGTATTCCTGATCAGGTTAGAATAAGTAGCGTTGAAAGACCACCTGAAGTTAGTTAAGCTAACCGGAGTTGCTTCCAATTTAAGGTCTAAACCTTTACGTTTGATCAAACCGATGTTAGTTAAGATAGAAGAGAAACCGCTGGCACCGTTAACACTAAGCGTAGTAGGGAAATCTCTGTCAGTACCTTCCCAGTAAGTAGCCATTAAACCAATACGGTCGTTAAGGAAACGCAAGTCTAAACCCAACTCTTTCTGAGTAGATACTGCACCATGTATAGCAGGGTCAACAAATTGGTCTGGCGTACCCATCAGGATGTTGCCATTGAATTTGTTCGAAGGAACTGCATAGGCCATACCCGGATAACGGGCAAAACCAAAAGTTTCGGTTTGCTCACCCAGAGCGTTAGGAATCTCACCCCAAGATGCCCTCAATTTACCATAACTCAACCAGCTGCCAACTTTATCTTTAAGCAATTCGGTGAAAACGAATGAACCACCGAATGATTTTGATAATACCGCGTTATCGTCTTTAGGTAAAGTTGAGAACCAATCGTTACGGATAGTACCGTTCAGGAAGATCATATCTTTCCAGCCAAATGAAGCAGTTCCTAAAACGGCATTGTACCTTTCTCTTGTTCTACCATTGAATACCTGTGCTGGGTTAACTGAATTACCCAAGGTAAACAGGTCATCAACACCTAAACCCTGGTCGGTGTTACCACCGTTATCTTTGTAGGTCCAGTTGTAGCTATCAGTACCAACGTTGGCGTTGATAGAGAAATCGCTTACCTTTTTGTTGTAAGTTGCCAGGAACTCGTAGTTCTCGCGGTTAGAGTAAGAGTTGCTTGTTGAGTAAGCACCTTTACGACCGGTTTGAGTTTGGCTGTATTTCAGGATTGAGTACTCTCTGATCTCGCCCCAGGTAGTTGTTTGGTTCTTACGGTAAGTACCCCTGATGCTTAGGTCGCTGTTGATTTTGTAAGTCAAAGCGATGTTACCATATAAACGGTCGCGGTTGTTCACTTGTTTGTAGTAATCCTGGTAAGTGTAAGGGTTGTACCAGTAGTTACCTGCGTAAAATGCGCTTGGGCTTGCAGGGTTGTATGAACCCGGGTTCAAGTGGTTCCAGCTCACTAAAGTACCATCAGGAGATTTAAGGTCTTTCAACTCTTTCATGATGCCCATGTCAATATCACGGTGCATCCACTGGTTGAAGTTACCGGCACTTTGGTTAGCGTAACCGTCATCAATCTGGCCATTAACTTTTTGGTTGACGTAGTTAATGTTAGTAGATAAAGTGAAGTGTTTGTTAAGGTCAACGTTAGCGTTGATGTTCAAAGTATTCTTTTTCAGGTTTTGAGTTGGGATCAAACCTTGAACATATTGATTACCGTAACCTAATTTGAAATTGTAATCGTCAGCTGCCTTGTTGAAGGTAATGTTGTTGTTCAACAATACGCCGGTTTGGAAGAAATCTCTAATGTTATTTGGTTGCGGCGTTAAAGCAGTAGTTTTGAAAGAGTATGGGGTACCGGCAGCCCATGCATACCATGGAATGTACTGTTGCCCAACCATTTTAGGGCCCCAGCTCGAGTCATCGCTATAATCCGGATAGTATGCGCCGCTCAAAGCTTTCCAGCCTTCCGGGTCACCAACTTTCCAGGTGTACTCGGTAAGGTCGGCGTTAGCACCACCCATGTAAGTATCCTGGTAGTTAGGCAATACGTACACTTTATCAAACTGAGCACCAAGGTTCAGGTCGATACCAAGGCCACCGTTTTTCTTACCTTTTTTAGTGGTGATTACGATTACACCGTTAGCACCTTGAGAACCGAACTGCGCAGAAGCAGCAGGGCCTTGCAGTACCGAAACGTCTTCGATATCATCAGGGTTCAAGTCATCAGAGTTAGGAAGCACAGTACCGTCAACAACGTACAAAGCACCCCTACCTGTACCAAAACCGGTTGCACCACGTAAACGAACCTCAGTTTGCCTGCCCAATGCAGCTGTAGACTGGCTACGAACCTGGATACCGGCAACTTTACCCGCAAGGGCGTTGTTAAGGTTTGTTTGGCGTACAGTGTTCAGTGCAGCAGCACCAACCACCTGTGCAGAAGTTGAGTTAGCACGTGAGTTTTGCTTGATACCGGCAACACCCGTAACCACAACTTCGGTTAACTGGGCTGCGCTTGAAGCAAGAGAAACGTTAACCACATCGCCTGTGATATTAGCTGTTGATTTAGAGTAGCCAATAAAGGAGAAGGTTAATGATTTTGCTGTGGCTGGCACAGACAGGGTAAACTTACCCGAAACATTGGTTTGAACACCAATTGTAGTTCCTGTTACTGTAACACTTACCCCTGGCAACGGCAGGCCGTCATCTTTTGAGGTAACTGTACCAGTAATCGTACGATTTTGTGCATACACCTGTGTTACGCATAACATCAGGAAACACAAACTTACTAGTAGAAGTTTTTTCATGTTTGTTAATAATAAGATCAGTTAATAGTTAATTAATCATAAAAGTAGTGTTACGATGCCAATAAATCAAATAATTTTTAAAAAAAAGGAGCCTTTTGTTAAAAAAAGTTAAAAGATGTAAAAAATGTCATAATTATAGTACTATGTATTGCATAATACATTCTTAAACATATATCTTTGCATTATGATTGTTGAGAACACCCAAACCCAAATGAGGAAAGGCATACTGGAGTATTGCATACTTTCCATTATTGCAAAGGGCGAGATATATGCTTCAGACATTATTGCTGAGCTAAAGAAGGCCCGCCTGCTTGTTGTTGAGGGTACATTATACCCCCTGCTAACCCGATTAAAAAACAATGGCCTGCTGGCCTATAACTGGGTAGAATCTACCTCGGGCCCGCCACGAAAGTACTATGTACTTAGCGATGAGGGCCGTAAGGTGCTCGAGCAGCTCGATGCCACCTGGCAGGAGCTTGCCTTTGCCGTACAAACCGCCATTGGCGACCGCAAAAACTAACCCCCTAACAACTATCACCACAATATCATGAATAAGACTATCATCATCAACATAAACGGCACCGTTTTTCATATAGAAGAGGATGCCTACGAAATACTGAAGGGTTATATGACGGCCGTAACCCGCCACTTTATGAACTCGGCCGACAGCCTGGAAATAACTACAGACATTGAAAACCGCATTGCCGAAATGTTTACAGAAATTTTAGCGGCAGAAGGCAAACAGGTTATTGTAGCGCAGGATGTGAATACCGTTGTGGGCCAAATGGGCTCGGTAGAAGATTTTGAGGCCGAAGAAGCCGGCGAAAAACCGGGTAGTGTTTACGGTTACGCCCCCGCTAACCGCCGCCTCTTCCGCGATGCCGATAACCATTTGGTTGGCGGGGTTGCTGCGGGTATATCCAACTACTTCGATATTGATTCGATTTGGGTGCGTTTGGCCTTTGTTATACTTAGCGCAGGCGGCGGTATTGGCCTGATGCTGTATATAATACTATGGATAGTAGTCCCCAAAGCCATTACCCGTGCCGACCGTATGGCCATGAAGGGCCAGCGCCTGGACCTGCAAGGCTTTAAAATGAACTTTGAGCAGGAACTGGGTACCGTAAAAGGAAACTTAGAGGCTCTGCGTTATGAGGCCAAACCATTAGCCTACAAAACACGCGATTTTGCCGGCGATGTGTTTTCGCACACCGGTACCTTTATTGGCGCTACAGCCAAGTTGCTTTTTAAAGTTATTGCTATAGCCCTGCTGGTAAGCTGTTTTGCTGCTATGGTGGGCTTGGTTATTGCCATTATTACCTTCCTTGTGTACGGCAACAACGCCCTTACCCATGTTTTCCCATTCAATATCGTAAACCGCGAAGCCAACATGACGTTCTTCGTATGCGGCTTTCTTACACTGGCGTTGCCGCTACTGGCTATTATATTGGTTATCATCAATTCGGTTTTCCGCAGCAATACTATTGGCCGCACTACGGGTACAGCTTTGTTAATGGTATGGGTGGTTGCTATAAGCACCGTAATATATTATACAGCAAAAGCCACTACCAATTTTAGAGAGGGCGCAAGCTTTAGTCAAACTATTAGCCTGAAGCCACAAGCCGACAGCACCTTCTATTTAAAATTGAACGATATAAAATACCTGACCCATGAAGACAGCGTGCACCTGCAGATAAAGGACAAATTTGACGGGCGTGTTATTTTAGATGACGATGACGATAACAATATGGATATGCCGGATAAAAACATCGATATCTATATTGAAAAAGCCGATGTTCCGCAGCCTGTACTGGTAGAATCATTCAGCGCCCGTGGCCGCGACTACGAAGAAGCCCTTTTGAACGCGCGTGGCATAAACTACCAGTTTGTGCAGGAAGGCAATGTGTTGAAGTTTAACCGCCGTATGGAGAAACGCGAAAGCGACTACTGGCGCGCACAGGAGCTTCACCTTACACTGAAAGTTCCGCTGAACTATAAACTGGTGATAGACCAAAGCCTCGACAGGTTTATGCACTCCGCCAGCATTTGGGAATGTAACCAAACCAACAAACGCGAAGGCTCATCTTCGGCAAAATTCATCATGACCGAAAATGGCTTGCAATGCAAGGTTGACACTTTAGTTATCACCCAACAGGTGTTAAAAACCAAAGCCGATACTACTACCGATACAGTTAAAACTGTTCAATAAAATGAAACCCATTATTAAATATATAAGCCTGCTGATCTTCAGCGGGCTTATATTACCTTTTTATACTCATTGCAGCCAAAACCCGGCTACCACAACGCCATCTGATGTGGTAAAAACAGCTTCCCTTCCTGCTGAAAACAACATCGACATATTGCCCTATATCTACCACGAAATAGCAGCGATCCTGCTGCCTGCCCTAACAAATTTAAAATAGTGTGTAACCAAAGGGGACCATTTTGCATCTTACTATAAAATGACATTGCTGTTAATACCGACAGTAATTTTAAAAAGCTCCCATCATGCAAAACATATATAACCCATCCGTTCCACTAAACCCTGCTGTTATTTGATAGCAGTTTACTAAACACCAAAACTTACCGGCTTTAAAAATTTGGAGGGGCAACCCACTCGGGATTTCTATTGCCCAAAATTCGCTAAACCATGAAAACACTCATCCACCAACTATATATCATCCTGCTGGTATGCATCACCGGCACGGCATTCGCGCAACCCGGGCATAGGCCTGATAATGGCACCATTTCGGGCACGCTATTAAACGAAAAAGGTGCACCTATGGACTTTGCGACAGTAACCCTGCTACGCGCTAAAGATTCATCGGTAGTAAAAGGTACTTTAACCACCGAAGCCGGGATCTATACGTTTGATAAAGTAACTCCCGGCGATTATTTGGTAAAAGCTACCACCGTTGGGTATGAAAAGGCTGTTAGTGCCCCAATAGCAGTTAACGGCGAAAAGGTTGCCGTACCTGCCCTGAAAATGCAATTGAAAAGCAGGAGCCTGCAAACCGTTACCATCACAGGTACAAAACCGCTGATAGAACGCAAAATAGACCGTACAGTAATGAACGTGGAGAACAGCGTACTGGCGGCGGGCAACACCGCTTTGGAAATACTGGCACGCGCCCCCGGTGTATCTTTAGATAAAGACGATAACATCAGCCTGAAAGGCAAAGAAGGGGTTACCGTTATGATAAACGATAAGCTTACTTATCTTTCGGCAGCGCAGCTGGCTACCTTGCTGCGCTCTACCGATGGCAACACCATTAAATCAATAGAAATTATTACCAACCCATCTGCCAAATACGATGCGGCAGGCAATTCGGGTATCATCAATATCAAACTGAAAAAGAATACGCAATCCGGCACTAACGGTAGCTTAACCCAGGCCATTGCCAAAAGCGACTACTGGCGCCAAAGCACCAACCTTAACCTGAACCACAAGGAAGGCAATCTGAATGTATTTGGTACTTTCAGCCGTGGCGATATCAAACGCGGGCACGAGTTGGCCATCAACCGTATTATCACCAATAGCGCGGGCGATAAAACATATTTCAACCAGCTATCGGACATGCCGAGCGTAACGCACTACAACAATTACCGCCTGGGTGCCGACCTTGACCTTACGCCAAAACACACCATCGGTTTTGTTGTGAACGGTTACACCAACAGCGGCCGCGACGATAATAATACTTCTACCATTATCGGGCAAACTTTCGGTGGTATCGATTCATCGTTGCGCACAACCTCGGTTGTAAACCAATCGTACAAAAACATTGCGCTGAACCTGAACGACCGCTATAAAATTGATACGCTGGGGCAGGAGATAAGTGTGGATTTGGATTACTCTAAATTCCGCAATAATAACAACGCCAACTACCATACCGACTACTTTTTACCCGATGGCAGCCAGCAGCATTTGCCGCAGATATTGCGCAACCAAACCCCATCAAACATTACTATATACACCGGCAAAGTTGATTACACCAAACCGTTAACCAAAACTATTAAACTGGAAGCTGGTGCCAAGTTCAGCAGCGTGAAAACGGATAACGACCTGCAGGCACAGATATTCAGCAATGGCGGGTACATTAATGATACATCGCGCACCAACCGCTTTATATACGAGGAGAAAATAAACGCGGGTTACCTTAACCTGAATAAGCAATTCAAGAAAACATCTATTCAGATAGGCTTACGTGCCGAGCAAACCCGCTCTAATGGTAACCTGATAGGCAGCACGCCTGTGAAACGCAGCTACCTCAACTTTTTCCCAAGCGTATTCATTAACCAAACTATAAACGATAAGAATGAGCTGAACTTCTCGTACAGCCGCCGTATCGACCGCCCGAGCTACGATAACCTTAACCCGTTCATCTATTACCTCGACCCATACACCTACAGTCAGGGTAACGCCTTCCTGAACCCGCAGTATACCCAAAACTTTGAGTTGAACTACACTTACAACCACAGCCTGAACGTAAGCCTGGGTTACAGCCTGACTACAGACGTTATTACCGAACTGATATTAACGCAAGGCAACCGCTCATTTGAAACACACGCCAACCTGAATACGCAGAAAAGCTACAACATTAACGTGAACACACCATTCACCATCGCCAAATGGTGGACAGCCAACATTAACGTTAACGCGTTTTACCTGGGTTTCACAACCGATTCGACCTCTATTGTGAACTTTAACGACGGGCAGTTTGCTGCACAGGGTAAATTAACCCAAACCTTCACCTTTGGCACTTATAAATTTGAGGTACTGGGCGATTACCGCTCGCCGTTAACTTATGGTATATATAAAATAAAAGCGCGTTATTCGATAGATGCAGGTGTGAGCCATTCATTCGCGGCCAAAAAGTTGAACGTGAAACTTGCTTGCGACGATATCTTCTTCCTTCGCCGCAACGACCTGAGCAGCCACGTGGCCGGCAACAACTTCGACATAAAACAACGTAACGATACCCGCGTAGTGCGCCTTACGCTTACCTACAACTTCGGTAACAAAGCTATAAAAAGCCGCCAGCGCCGCACCGGTGCCGATGACGAAAGCAACAGGGTGAAAGGAGCTAATTAGTCAGTTTGCAGTGGGCAGCTTTCAGTTTGCAGTTGTTAGCTTGCAATAGTGCATCTCATTAGAACAAAAAAAGCGATAAAGGTTATCTTATCGCTTTTCTGATTTTATTGCAAAGTCGCCATGCCAACTGCTAACTACCTCATGCAAAATCAGAACTGTTAACCGCACACCGCAAACTGCCAACTGAGTTTACTGCCCCACCATAAACACAGCGTTGCTAAACAGCAGCTTACCATTCTCCCAGAAGCTGCGGAATAGCGGATCGTCTGCCAAATAAACTACAGTACCGCGGCCCATGCTTTGTACGCCGATGAGCATACCGTTAGTCAGTTTCTTTTTGGTATCTACGCCTACAAAGCCTGATGTATAACCATCTGCTTTTAGTGTACCTACGTTCCAGCTATCGTCATCGGTAAAATAATCGTAAAGCTCGTCGTTATTTTTTATTGTGAAATATGTTTTTGGCATACCAAAGGCCAAAGGATGCGTAGTATCCAGGTTTAACTTATAAACGGCACCCGGGATGTTCGATGAAATGGCATCACGCTCGCGGTTAGCATAAACGCGTGCATCTGCTTTTGCGCCGGCTGGTTTATCGTCTTTTTTACCCTCTTTGCGTTTGATACCGAAGTCTTTTTTATCAGCCAATAACGATACTGCATTTTCCATGGCGATTAACCTACCTCCATCTCGCACCCAGCTCTGCAATTTTTCCGACGGGAAGTTGTCGTAACGGCCATCGGCAAAAATGGCTACGTCGAAATCAGATATCTTGGTACGGTTAAGGTCCTGGTAGCGTACCAGGCTGATAGGGTAACCAATTTGCTGCTCAAATAAATGCCAAACCTCGCCCATCGCTTCTGAATTTACGCCATCGCCGGCTATCAGCATTACGCGTGGCTGTTTAAGCGCATGCACCATGTTAGAGCCAAAATCGTAGCCTTTATCAACAAATCCCGTCAACAGAGGGGTAAGTTCGTGCTCCATTTCGTTGGCGGTAGAGGTTACCACCTGGTCAAAATCGGCACGGTTGTTACTTGCTTTGGCTATCAGCAACGAGCCTGCCATAAACTTTTTACCTCCGGTTTCGAAGGCTTGCTCGGCGTAACGCACTTTAATACCTTTCTTCAGCAGAGCAGCCAAAAACTTCACATCTGCAACACTCTGCCATGCCGATACATAAGCATAAGCATGCGTATTGGCCAGCGGCTGCGGTTTTATCACGTTCCAGTTGGTGGTTGATGGTTTCAGGGTTTCTTTTAAACCATAGGCCTTCAAGCCGAAAGCGTAAGGCAATGCCCAGCCGGTAATATCATAGGTGGCGGAATCTACAATGTCCGTTTTGGGCTCCATCAGCACATCCAGCAATACCGCTTTTGCTTGTGCTGCGTTTATCACCAGGTCGTTACCATCAACCGCGGTGGTCTCGGTTTTACCGGTAAAGTAGCTAAAGCCGGTTACGCTTTTAGCCGAAAGCCCGTAACCAAACTGTATGCCGTTACGGCTAAGCATTTCGGCCAGTTTTCGGGTTTTCTCATTGTTATCGTTTTTAATAACATAAGTTTTAAACTGCCCCGGCGGGTTGCTGATGCCGTTATCATGAAACTTCTTGAACTCGCTCAGCAATTTTGTTGCATTGGCCGAAGTAGTTTCTATAGTGCTGATGCTGGTGGAGTGGTGGTGGGCCACACGCTGAACCAGGGTAAGCGTATCGCCAATGCGGGTTTGTACGGCAAGGCCTGCGCCAATACCGCCCTGCTCGTACGTCATGCCTATGGCGCCATTATATAGCGGGTAAGTATCGCCGTAAGATGGGTACAACAGGTCGAATATCTGCTTGGTGAAGTACATCCAGCCGTTTTTATCAAAGTCTTTGGCGTTATGGCGGCCAATGGTCACCTGGAAATCGCGCTGCCATTGGGTTAGGTCCTTATGATATGGCTCGGCCGCGGGCGCAAAGTAATATGGAGCATTGTAGCCTTGTTCGTGGTAATCTACGTGTACCTCGGGCAGCCATTGGTTATATAAAGCAACGCGGTTTTGCGTTTCTTTTTGCGCCTGCCATGCCCAATCGCGGTTAAGGTCGAAGTAGTAGTGGTTTACCCTGCCACCCGGCCATGGTTCAACGTGTTCGCGCGCGGTGGGCGTTGGGTCGGGGCTTTGGCCTTTAACCGAGTTGTAAAAGTTTACGTAGCGGTCGCGGCCGTCGGGGTTAAGGCATGGATCTATCACCACCAGCATATTTTTCAGCCATTCTTTATTTTGGCTGTTGGAGGGGTTCACCAGGTCGTACAGCGTCCACATCGATGTTTCGCTCGATGCCGGCTCGTTACCATGTACGTTGTAGCTCAGCCATAAAATTACAGGAGTGTTAGCAAGATTGGCTGCGCCGCTTTCCATACCGGCAAGTTTCAGGTTGTTATGGCGTATCTCCTCTAAACGGCCAATGTTCTCGTCGGATGCGATGAACATGGCCAATTGCGGGCGGCCCTCGTTAGTGGTACCAAACTGCTGCAGTTTTACGTTTTTTGAAGCACCGGCAACATACTTAAAGTACTCTACAATGCGGTGGTGCGGCGTGAATTGTTCGCCAAGTTTATAGCCCAAAAATTGCTCGGGCGATTGAATGTTTTGTGCGAAGGATGTGGAGCAACACGCCACAGCAAGAATAAGGATGAGTAACCTTTTTATCATATAAATGAATATTGGGGAGGATATAAAGGCTAATATGCAGAAAATTTTTAGAAATGTGCGGGCACACATTTTTAGAGTTAGATAAATGTTACAGAAACCCAAGGGCACACAAGTATAAAAATCTAAAAATATTAGCATTTCAAGCTTGATTTCTTTAATTTGCGCACATGATGCCGATAAGCATCAGCATAGCCATTGCACATCTAAACCATGACTCCACAAGAAGCGCTTCAGAAATATTTCGGTTACAGCAACTTCCGGCTTTCGCAGGAAGCCATTATTAACCATGTATTGAACAAGGAAGATGTAATGGTGCTGATGCCTACCGGTGGCGGTAAATCGCTTTGCTACCAATTGCCTGCCGTGCTTTTGAACGGGCTTACGGTAGTAATATCGCCCCTTATTGCGTTGATGAAGGACCAGGTAGATAGCTTGAATTTGAGCGGCATACCGGCGGCCTTTCTCAACTCCAGTCAATCGCCCGAGGAGCAAAAGGAAATTGCCATACAGCTAAAAAATAACCAGCTGCGCCTGCTGTACGTTGCACCGGAGCGCCTTTTTGGGTCGGACCCACGGCTAATGGTGTTTCTCAAAACGCTGAAAGTTGTGCAAATAGCTATTGACGAGGCGCACTGTATTTCTCAATGGGGGCACGATTTCCGCCCCGAATACCTGATGCTGGCGGGTTTAAAAACCGAGTTTCCGGGCGTACCCGTTATTGCGCTTACGGCTACTGCGGATAAACTCACACAGAAAGACATTCTCGAAAAACTCAACCTGCAAAAGCCGGCTGTATTTGTATCATCCTTCAACCGCGAAAACATCACCTACCGCGTTCTTCCTAAGAAGAACAGTTTTACTCAGCTTATTAACTTTTTAGATAAGCATAAAGACGAATCGGGTATTATATATTGCCTGTCGCGAAAGTCGACCGAGCAACTTGCCGAGGACTTAAAGAGCGAAGGCTATGCTGCCGAGGCCTACCACGCAGGCTTAAGCAACGAGTTAAAAGCAAAAAACCAGGAAGCATTTTTGCGCGACGAGGTAAAGATCATCGTGGCTACCATAGCCTTCGGGATGGGTATCAATAAATCTAACGTGCGCTACGTGGTGCATGTTAACCTGCCAAAAAATATAGAAGGTTATTACCAGGAAACCGGCCGCGCGGGCAGGGATGGCCTGCCATCCGAAGCCATGCTACTATTTTCTACAGGCGATGCCGTGCAACTGAAGAAGTTTGCCATGGTAGAAAACAATGCCGAACAAAGCGCCATTATGCTGAAAAAGCTGGACGATATGGTGAACTACGCTCAACTGCATGCCTGCCGCCGCCAGTATTTAATGCGCTATTTTGATGAGGATTTCCCGGACAATTGCGGTTCCTGCGATTACTGCCTTAGCGAGTTCGTAAAATTTGATGGTACACTCATCGCCCAAAAAGCCCTGTCGGCCGTGGCGCGGTTGAAAGAACGTTTCGGTGTAACTTACTTAGTTGATTTTCTCCGTGGCTCTAAAAGCGAGAAAATATGGGCAGAACATAAACTGCTGAAAACTTATGGCGCAGGTGCAGATATCAGCAAAGCCGACTGGCAACGCTATGTACGCGAACTGATTGCAATGGGCTATTTACGCGTTACTGATGATGCCTATGCTTCGCTTAAACTTACGCCCAAAAGCGATTCCGTTTTGAAGGGCTTAGAGAAAGTAGAGCTCATCGCATCACAAACCACAGAAGAGCAAGAGAAAGAAACACTCGCTTTTGAAGCAGAACTATTGGAACAGCTCCGCAAAAAACGCCTTGAATTTGCTACGCTGGAGAACCTGCCCGCCTACATTGTACTATCAGATGCTACCTTGTTGGAAATGGCATCCTACCTTCCGCAAAAAATGGAAGAATTAAGAATGATATCCGGCTTTGGCGATGTGAAACTGGCACGATACGGGCGGGAGTTTTTGGCCATTGTAGCGGCATACGCGTCGGCGAAAAACCTCAAATCTCGCATCGGCCAAAAAACACCGAAAAGAGAGCGTAAACCAAAGACAGATAAGATACCCGATACCGCTAAAACCAGCTTTATACTTTTCAAACGCGGCTTAACTATTGAAGAAATTGCGCATGAGCGCGAACTGGCTATAACTACTGTAGAAGGGCACCTGAGTTATTTTATTAAAACCGGCGAACTTGATGTACTATCATTTGTTAAGGAAGAGAAACTGCCAGCTATAAAAGATGCTATTGAAAAATACGGTCCCGAACGCTTAACACCGCTTAAAGACGTTTTGGGCGAGGATTACAGCTACGGCGAAATACGCGCCGTTGTGGCCTGGATGAGCCGCAGCCCACAGCAGTAGCGAATTTGTAGGCGCAGTTAAGTTTGCTTAATATTGAGGCACCCTTTTAACGGGATATTCACAAACGAACCATGGCCACTACCGAAGAACTCTACCAGCTTTACCTGCAGCACCCGGTCATCAGTACCGATACACGCAAAATTGCCCCCGGCAGCCTGTTTTTTGCCCTCAAAGGCGACAAATTTGATGCGAACACCTTCGCACAGCAAGCCATTGAAGCAGGCGCCGCCTATGCTGTGGTAGATAACCCGGAGTATGCACTGGGCGAAAAATTCGTTTTAGTTGATGATGGTTTAAGCGCTCTGCAAAATCTGGCGGCGCACCATCGCAGGCAGTTGGATATACCCATTATTGCCCTTACCGGCACCAACGGCAAAACTACTACCAAGGAGTTAATAAATGCCGTGTTATCGCAACGTTTTAACACCCTGGCTACCGAGGGTAACCTGAATAACCATATTGGCGTGCCGCTTACGCTGCTTAAGATAACCGCTGAGCACCAAATGGCGGTTATTGAAATGGGAGCTAATCACCAGCGCGAAATTGCCATGCTGTGCAGTATAGCCCACCCTACGCACGGTTTAATAACCAACGTAGGCAAGGCACACCTGGAAGGTTTTGGTGGCGTAGAAGGCGTGCGCAAAGGCAAAGGCGAGATGTACGATTTCCTGGCCGCGAAGAATGAAGAAGAACGCCCCGCAGGAAGCAAAAACGGTGTTGCCTTTGTAAACAGCGACGATGCCGTGCTGATGGAAATGAAAAACGAGCGTGGGCTGAGCAATGTAATTTACTACGGCAAAAACAGCAACCCGGCTAACATCATCAGTGGCAAACTACTGGATAGTTCGCCATTGTTAGTGTTGGAATGGAGCGATAATTTAGAAGGCGGTAACTACCGCGTGCCTACGCATCTTACCGGTGCTTACAACCTCGATAATATTTTAGTGGCTATTTGCATCGGCTCAACCTTCGGGCTTACGCCGGAGGAAATAAGCGATGGCATTGCCGGCTATCAACCCAAAAACAACCGCTCGCAAATACTGCAAACCACAAGTAATACACTCATCTGCGACTTTTATAATGCTAACCCCAGCAGCATGTTCGTAGCGATAGAGAATATCGACAAAATGCAAAGTGGCCGCAAGGTTTTAATATTGGGCGATATGTTTGAGATGGGGGACGAATCTGCCGCAGAACACGCCGCCGTGCTTCAAAAAGCTATGGCAGCACAGGTGAACGAAAGAATATTCATCGGCAAAGATTTCTCAGCACAAAAAAGTGAAGGGCTTGAACATGCTACTTTCTATTTAACCGCCGAGGATGCTATTGAGGGGTTAAAGGCACATCCTATAACTAATTCAACTGTGCTTATTAAAGGCTCGAGAGGTATGGCGCTGGAGCGGTTGGTTGGGTTGTTTTAAACGCGATAGGCACGAGTACCTCGCCTCACCAGGCGTATTGTTTTAAACGCGTATCAACCCAAACGTCATCCTGAACTTGGTTCGGGACCCCATCACGCAAGCCACAATGTAAGGCCATTAGGCATATTCGTAATTGGCACGAGTACACAGCCACTCTGGCCCCCGCTGCATACTCGCGCCAGCGGGGGCGGTATGGCGCTGGAGCGATTGGTTGGGTTGTTTTAAACGCGATAGGCACGAGTACCCCACCGCGCTGGCTCTCGCTGCGTACTCGCGCCAGGCGTGGGGTAAATATACTTCACTATGTCATTTCGACGAACAGTGGGGAGGGATAAAAGCGGGGCGTGAGGAGAAAACTTGTTCATTATAACGGGATCTCCGCCGAACCAAGCGGTAATGCATAGCGTTTATAGCAAGCGTTCAAGATTTCTCGTCGCTGCGCTTCCCTCGAAATGACAATTTGGGTTAAAACAAAAAAGGGACAGCCTTCGCCGTCCCTTTGTGTTTATCTGTAAACTAAAGCTTATTACAGCTTGCGTTTTACTTCTACGTTTTCGTAAGCTTCTACAATGTCGCCTACTTCGATGTTGTTGTAGTTGGCAATGTTCAAACCGCACTCGTAACCCGTAGAAACTTCTTTCACGTCGTCTTTAAAGCGTTTCAGTGATGCCAGTTCGCCGGTGTGTACTACCACGCCATCGCGGATGATGCGTATTTTGCTGTTACGGTTAATTTTACCATCCAGCACCATACAACCTGCAATGGTACCCACTTTGCTGATCTTGAAGGTTTCGCGTATCTCTACGTTTGCAACAATCTTCTCTTCGAAGGTTGGCGCAAGCATGCCTTCCATCGCAGCTTTTATCTCGTTGATAGCATCGTAGATGATCGAGTAAAGCCTGATATCGATCTGCTCTGCCTCGGCCAGTTTACGCGCACCTCCAGAAGGACGTACCTGGAAACCGATGATGATAGCATCTGATGCAGAGGCCAACAATACGTCGCTTTCTGATATTTGCCCAACACCTTTAGATATGATGTTAACCTGTATCTGCTCTGTAGAAAGTTTCAGTAACGAATCTGACAATGCTTCGATAGAGCCATCCACGTCACCCTTAACAATAATGTTAAGCTCTTTAAAGTTACCAACTGCCAAACGGCGGCCGATCTCGTCAAGTGTAATGTGTTTCTGTGTACGTAAGCCTTGCTCGCGTTGTAATTGCAGGCGTTTGTTGGCAATCTCACGTGCTTCAACCTCGCTATCAAGCGCGTTGAATTTATCGCCCGCGGTTGGTGCTCCCTGCATACCCAACACCTGTACCGGTGTAGACGGCCCTGCAGATTCAACACGCTGGCCACGCTCGTTGGTTAACGCTTTAACACGACCGCTGTAGCAGCCTGCCAATATTGGGTCGCCCACTTTTAAGCGGCCGGCTTGTACCAATACAGTAGTTACTATACCACGGCCTTTATCCAATGCCGATTCTATTACCGTACCAACTGCACGTTTGTTAGGGTTAGCTTTCAGTTCCAATAACTCGGCTTCAAGCAATACCTTTTCTAACAGCAACTCAACATTTAAACCGGTTTTGGCAGATATTTCCTGGGTTTGGTATTTACCACCCCATTCTTCTACCAATATGTTCATGCCCGATAATTGCTCGCGCACTTTATCTGCATTAGCGCCCGGCCTATCCATTTTATTGAATGCAAATATGATAGGTGCACCGGCAGCCTGTGCGTGGTTTATGGCCTCGCGGGTTTGCGGCATCACGCTGTCATCAGCAGCAATTACAATGATAACAATATCCGTTACCTGTGCACCCCTTGCACGCATAGCGGTAAACGCTTCGTGGCCCGGTGTATCCAGGAAGGTGATCTTACCTTTATCGCCCGGCAGGGTTACTTCGTAAGCGCCGATGTGCTGGGTTATACCACCCGCTTCGCCGCCTATAACGTTGGTTTTGCGTATAAAATCCAGCAACGATGTTTTACCGTGGTCAACGTGGCCCATTATAGTTACAATTGGCGCACGTGGTATAAGGCTGCCTTCAGGGTCTTCCTGATCAAGGTTGGCTTCCTCATCCTGCGGTTTTACAAACTCCACCTGGAAACCAAACTCATCAGCAACAATGCTTAAGGTTTCGGCATCCAAACGCTGGTTGATGGATACGAACATACCCAAACTCATACAGGTAGAGATGATCTGCGTAACAGGTACGTCCATCATCAATGCCAGCTCGTTTGCGGTAACAAACTCGGTAACTTTCAGCACTTTTGATTGTGCATCTTGTTCCATTGCCAGTTCTTCGGCACTTGCGGCAACATCGTCGCGTTTTTGGCGGCGGAATTTTGCACGCTGGGCAAACTTGCCCGATTTACCTGCACCGCTTAAGCGGGCAAGTGTTGCCTTAATTTGGTCTTGTATATCTTTTTCCGATGGCTCTTCTTTAGGCCCTGTACTTGGCGGTACATTCCTATTGTTGCCTCCCCTGAAATCGGGGCGGTTGCCCTGGCCACCACCTTGCGGTACAGGCGGACGGTTACGGAAATCGGGGCGGTTAGGGTTAATAGACCCTGTAAGCGGAGCCTGCTGGCCCGGCCCATTATTACCACCACCCTGGTTGTCTTTACGTTTACGCTTACGCTTGTGGTCGGCTGCGTTACCCGCCGCATTTGACGATGAAGCCACAGGGCCACCACCGCGTTTTGGCGGGTTATTTACCGGCAACTGTATTTTGCCAATAATTTTTGGTCCGCTAAGGCGTTCGGCACTGGCGCGAATAACCTCGTCGGTTTCCTCTGCGGCTGCAGGTGCAGGCGTTTCTTTCACCGGCTCGGGCGCTTTTGGCGCTTCGGCAACAGGCGCAGGCGTTTCTTTAACCGGCTCGGGTGCTTTTGGCGCTTCGGCAACAGGCGCAGGCGTTTCTTTAACCGGCTCGGGCGCTTTTGGTGCTTCCGCAACAGGTGCAGGAGTTTCCTTCACCGGCTCGGGTGCCTTTGGCGTTTCTGCAACTACCGGTGCAACTGGTGGTGCAGCAGGTGTTTCTTTAACCGGTTCAGGTGCTTTTGGCGCTTCGGCCGGTTTTGCACCTAAATTGTTCAGGTCAATTTTACCTACAACGGTAACACCAGGTAAACCAACTGCTGGGCGGTCTTCAACTTTCGGCTGGGCAGGCTCTGCCGGTTTCGGCTTTTCCTGCGGCGAAGAGTAGTGCCCGGCATTTTTAATAAGTATCTCCTCGTTCTCAAAGTCGCGCGAACGGCGTGGCGATTCTACAGGCCTTTCGGGGGTGGCTGGCACCTCCTCTTTCCTAATCTTACCAATACTTATTTGCTTGGCCTCTTCCTTAATAACTTTATCAGCAGCAAACTCTTTCAACAATGTAGTATACATGTCGTTATCCAGCTTCGCCATTGGGTGCTTGTCAACTTTGTACCCTTTAGTAGCCAGGAAATCGACTATGGTATTCATACCAATGTTCAGTTCCTTTACTGCCTTAATTAATTTTATGGATTTGTCTTCTGACATTTATTATAATTTCTCTGCTATAATTATCGCAAAAATACGATTTTAATTTTGCTTATTCTGTTTATTCGAACTCAGCTTGCAGAATTGATAGTACTTCTTTCACAGTTTCTTCTTCCAAATCGGTACGTTTTACCAATTCGCCAACAGAAAGCGCTAAAACAGATTTGGCAGTATCTAAGCCAATACGCTTAAATTCGTCCAAAATCCAGCTATCAATTTCATCTGAGAACTCTTCGATGTCCACATCCTCATCGTGCTCGTCAGCCTCGCGGTAAACATCAATTTCGTAACCTGTCAATTTACCTGCCAATTTTATATTGTGCCCGCCGCGGCCAATTGCCAACGATACCTGGTCGGGTTTTAAGTAAACTGCTGCCGTTTTTTTCTCATCATCCAGTTTAATGGAAGTGATCTTGGCCGGCGACAATGCACGCTGTATATACAATTGGATGTTGTTGGTATAATTGATCACGTCGATGTTCTCGTTCTTCAACTCGCGAACGATACCATGTATACGCGACCCTTTCATACCTACGCAGGCACCCACCGGATCGATACGATCATCGTAACTTTCTACCGCAACTTTTGCGCGCTCGCCCGGTTCGCGAACGATTTTCTTAATGGTAATTAAACCATCAAATATCTCCGGAACCTCTAACTCGAACAGGCGCTGTAAAAACTCAGGCGCAGTACGCGATATGATGATCTTAGGGTTGCTGTTCAGCATATCCACCTTGCTGATGATGGCTTTTACGTTATCGCCTTTTTTGAAGTAGTCGGCAGGTATCTGCTCGGTCTTAGGCAATAAAAGCTCGTTACCTTCATCGTCCAGAACCAAAGTTTCTTTTTTCCAAACCTGGTAAACTTCGCCGGTAACTATCTCGCCAACGCGGTCTTTATATTTCTTAAATATTTCGTCTTTCTCCAGTTCTAATATCTTCGAAACCAAGGTTTGGCGGGCAGCTAAAATAGCGCGGCGGCCAAAGCTTTCTAAAGTGATCAGCTCTACGTAATCGTCGCCCACTTCCAGGTCGGTATCGTAAAGGTGAGCTTCTGCCAATTCTATCTCCAGGTCATCATCCTCGCTAAAGCCATCTTCCATTACCTTACGTGTGCGCCATATCTCTAAGTCACCATTATCGGTGTTCACAATTACGTCGCAATTTTCATCGGTACCATATTTTTTCCTGATCATGCTCCTGAAAACGTCTTCCAGTACGCTCATCATGGTTGGGCGGTCGATGTTCTTGAAATCTTTAAATTCCTGAAAAGAATCAATTAAATTAATATTGCTCATTTTCTTACTTGAATGATATTAAAACTTTTGTTTCTGTTATATTTTCGGTTGGGATGGTGCTTTCCACTATCTCTGCCTTTTTTCCTTTTTGTTTGATGGTTTCTTCAATGGTTATGGTGCCTTCGCCAATGCTTAGTAATGTACCTTCGCGCTTAGCGCCATCATCCATTTTTATGCCCAACGTACGGCCAATGTTTTTGGTATACTGCCTTGGCAAAGTAAGCGGTGTATCAATACCCGGCGATGATACCTCCAAGTTGTAGGCCTGCTCTATTACGTTCTCTTCCTCCAGATGGAAACCCACATGACGGCTAATAGCGGCACAATCGGCAATGCCGATGCCGTTATCACCATCAACCAGTACGATCAGCTTGCCATTGCTGTGCATTTTCACATCAACCAGGAACAGGTTGGGCATGTCGGCAATTTTCTCCTCAACCAGTTCTGCTACTCTTTTCTCGATATTCACTACCTGCGCTGAAAAATTTGAATGATAAAATAAAAGAGGGGACAAATGCCCCCTCTTTTGAAATTCGAATGCAAATATAAGAAAAATATTTTATTACAAGTGCTTATTGCTTAAAAATCAAATCGGTAAAATGTTGTTGGCCCGGGCGCTGCCGCCCTTTTAGATAGTCGGATGCCTTCTTACCCTCATCGAAATGATACCAACGCACAAAGTAGGTTTGCCCTGCGGCGAAAGGGGTATCAGGCGTAAAAACCACCGTACTATCGGCCACCACATATTTGCCGGGCTGCACGGGTTGGTAGCTTTTTAGTTCGGTATCGGCAGGCATGCGGTAAACGGGCACCAGGGTTTGCCAGCCTTCGCCAACCGAATCGCGGCTTATTTCGCCAACGATGCCTGCATCCACGCCTTCAAATTGGAGTGACTTTTTGTTGGGAGCGAGGGAAATACTGATAGTATTGGGTTGGGGTTTGGGGGTACAGGCAACAAAAAGCAAAAGCGGCAAAACAAATAATTTTCTCATGATATAATTACGGTACTTAACCTGCGTTGTACAAACTTAACCACGATCTGCGCTACATTCGCATTTATTTTTCAACCACTTAATGAAACCTAAACCAATAATATTATTAGCGCTAGCGCTGTTATGTTTTTGCAGCATTGCCATAGCCGAAACCCCGCATATCAACCTCGCCCGAACTAAAGAAAAAGCCAAACAAGCGCTTGCCTTTGCTAAAAAGCGCGGTTATAACACCCGCTATTGTATTTTAATAGATATGAGCCTACCCAGCGGAGTCAAACGTTTTATGGTATGGGACCAGAAAGGCGGCAAAATACAAACATCGGGACTGGTAAGCCATGGTTGCGGCCGAAGCCCATGGGCCGGTGAGTGGAGCAAGGATACACCCGCCTTTAGCAATGCCGACGGCAGCCATTGCACCGCGCTGGGCAAATATCGTGTAGACGGGCGTGGCTACAGCGCCTGGGGCATCAACGTAAAATACTTTTTAACCGGCCTGGAGAGTACCAACAGCAATGCCTACGCCCGGCAGATCGTATTCCACTCTTGGGAGAAAGTCAGCGAAACCGAAGTATACCCCAACGGTACGCCCGAGGGTTGGGGCTGCCCCGCAGTATCAAACCAAACCATGCGCACGGTTGATGCCCTGCTGAAAAAGCAAAAGAAAAAAATGTTGATGTGGGTGTATAATTAATACGCGGTATATTAGCCCCATGGCAGATTTCAGGCTCGAAGTTTTTTATACCGTTGCAAAACGGCTGAGCTTTACCAAAGCTGCCGCCGAACTATTTATTACCCAACCGGCCGTTACCAAACACATACGCGAACTGGAGGAGGAATACAAAGCCAAATTGTTCGACCGCACGGGCAACCGCATTAGCCTTACAGCACCGGGTAATTTACTGCTGGCCTACGCCGAAAAAGTTTTTGAACTGAACCGCAATGTAGCCTTCGAGATAAATGCCCTCAACAACCATCACACCGGTATATTAAGGATAGGCGCCAGCACCACGGTTGCGCAATACATTATAGCCCCTATACTTGCTAAATTTAAAACCCGTTTCGCGGATGCGCAGCTAAACCTCATCACCGGGAATACTGAACAAATAGAGAATGCCCTGCTTGCCCATGATGTGGACGTAGCCATTATTGAAGGGCATACCCGCAAAAGCGGAATAAGCTACCACGAGTTTTTGAAAGACGAACTGGTGCTAACCTGCAGCAGCAAACACCCGCTTGCCCGCCAAAACAGCCTGAAACTTGAACAACTACCATCGCTAAAAATGGTGCTGCGCGAACATGGTTCGGGCAGCCTGGATGTTATTGCCCATGCACTGAAGAATGCCGGAATAAGTATGGCAGAACTTGATGTGGAAATAAGATTGGGTAATACCGAAAGCATAAAAGCCTACCTGCAGCATTCGCCCTGCATGGCTTTTTTATCTGTTTATGCTATTGCTGATGAAGTTGCAAGTGGTAAACTTAAAGTAATTGATGTAGCCGGGTTAACTATAGAACGAAACCTGTACCTGATACACCCGCAAGGCAAAACAGGCGGGCTTGCCGAGCTTTTTCAGCGCTTTGCCCTATCAAACCATAACTTAAAGTAATGGGAAATCACTTTTAACGATTTGATTACCGGGGGTAGCGACTCCACTTTTGTGCCATTAACACAAAAGAAATGGATACGATTACCGCACACCCCGATACTGTTTTTATACCCCCTGCAAATACCCGAAAGGTAATTTACGCAGTTGTAGCCCTTGCTTGCCTGCTGCCGGTAGTAACGCCACCTATTGCACTGTTTGCAGGAATAGTACTTGCACAATTTGCAGAGAACCCCGAGCCGGAGCTCACGCACAAAGCCACCAATTGGCTTTTAAAGGCTGCTGTTGTAGGGCTTGGCTTCGGGATGAATATATACAGCACCGCCCAGGCTGGCCGGGAGGGTTTAATATTTACCGTAGCATCCATAACAGGCGTATTGTTAGTTGGCTTACTGGCGGGGAAGTTATTTAAAACCGATAAGAAAACCTCGCTGCTCATCACCATCGGCACGGCAATTTGCGGGGGTAGTGCCATAGCCGCCGTTTCGCCTGTAATTGCTGCCGATAAAAGACAGGTGTCGGTAGCGTTGGGTACAGTGTTTGTTTTAAACGCGGCAGCCTTATTCATTTTTCCGGCTGTAGGGCAGGCGTTGCACCTTTCGCAGGCAAAGTTTGGCTTATGGTGCGCCATTGCCATACACGATACCAGCTCGGTAGTAGGCGCAGCCGCCAAATATGGCGAACAAGCTTTGCAGGTAGCCACCGCCGTAAAACTTGCCCGCGCGCTTTGGATAATACCCGTAGCTTTCGGCGCTGCATTATTATATGGCGGAGGGAACAAGCGGGTTAAACTCCCCTGGTTCATAGCGCTATTTGTGCTGGCTATGCTGGTGAATACTTTTTTACCCTTTGTGAAACCCTTAGTGCCTTATTTAACAGCGGCATCAAAAGCGGGGCTTACTCTGACGCTATTCCTCATCGGTACCAGCCTATCGTTTAAGGCGGTAAAACAGGTGGGCATTAAACCACTCTTGCAAGGTACCATGCTTTGGTTGTTGGTTTCGGGGGTATCGTTATGGGCTATTGTAAATTTTGCTTAACCAGCCGGCGGATTTTTTCCAATCGCCGTTGCTCTACTCATTCAACAAAGCTTTTAAACTTTCTATGGTATCTGCTTCTTCTTTGGGCTTATCGTGCCGCCAGCGCAATATACGCGGAAAACGTAAGGCAATACCCGATTTGTGGCGGTTCGATTTATTTATTCCCTCAAACCCTATCTCAAAAACCAACTCCGGCTTCACCGTACGCACCGGACCAAACTTCTCCAGGGTATTGCGCTTTACAAAATAATCCACCTTGTTTATCTCGGCATCGGTAAGCCCGCTGTAGGCTTTGGCAAAAGGCACCAGTTTATCGCCGTCCCAAACGGCGAAGGTGTAGTCGGTATATAGGTCGGCGCGGCGGCCGTGGCCTTTTTGGGCATACACCATTACCGCGTCTACAGATAAGGGGTCTATCTTCCATTTCCACCAATCGCCGCGTTTACGCCCTACCTGGTAGGTGGCGCTTTTGCGTTTCAGCATAATGCCTTCAGCTATCATGGCGCGCGACTGCTCCCGGATTGTTTCCAATTCTTCCCAACTCCCGAAATTTATTAATGCCGATATACGGAACACTTCCGAGAAAGGCGTTGCCTGCTGCAATTGCTCCAATATCACCCGCCTATCCGATTGTGTTTTATGGCGTATATCCTCGCCCGCGTATTCCAAACAATCGTAAGCAATAAGCGCCACGGGGCTATCTGCTAATATTTTTTTACTAAGGTTTTTGCGGCCGATGCGGGTTTGCAGCACACTGAACGACATGGGCAAACCATCCTGAAAACTCAATATCTCGCCATCCAATACAGTACCATCGGGCAGTGCTTCCAAAAAGGGGTGCAGTTCGGGGAACTTCTCGGTCGCCAAGTCCTCGCCGCGGCTCCAAATGAATATTTGCCCATCGCGTTTGATGAGCTGCGCACGTATGCCATCCCATTTCCATTCGGCCTGCCAGTCTGCCGCGTTGCCCAATGCATCGCCCACCTCCTGTGCCGATTTGCGTTTTTCGGAAGTTTCCTGTATAGGATAAGCTAAAAAGAAGGGGTAAGGGCGCGATATATCATCCGATGCGGTTTGCTCCTGCACCAGTTGTTCGTAGGTGTAATCTTCGGGCATCCAGCTGCCCATTATGCGGTGGGTAAGGGCGGGCGCTTCAATACCGGTTATATCGGCCAAAGCTTTTATCACCAAACTTTGCGATACCCCTATCCTGAAACTACCGGTAAGCAGTTTATTGAATACAAATCGCTCCTGGCTATCCAGCATGGCCCATGATGATAATAGCCAATCCTTTTTCTCTTCTTCGGTTTTGTCGGCAAGGGCGTTTATTTCCGCTATCCATTCGGTAAGGGTTTTACTGCTGCTGTTTTGGCTCTCGGGCATTAGCAGGCTCATGGTTTCGGCCAGGTCGCCTACCACATGGTAGCTTTCTTCGAACAGCCATGCCGGTATATTGGATGCTTCCATGGCCCAGGTGCGTACCAGTGTGGAATTAATCTGCCGTTTGGGCCGCCTGCCGGTAAACAAGGCCAGCATATGCATCTTATCCGTATCCGGCACTTTAGTAAAGTACTCTTTTAAAACCTTTACCTTTTCGTTGGTCTTGTTGGTTTCATCTAAGGAGAGGAATAGTTGGGCGAAGGCTTTCATTCGGCGTCCTCCGTTTTTTCTTCAGCAAAGGATATTACTTCTGCTACATCCTCTGTTTCGGCAGGGGCTTCATCTGCTTTTATTTTCTCCCGCTCATCGGCGGTTGGTTCGGGCGAGGCATCTTCTTCTTCGCCACCGTACAGCGTATGAACCTCTTTAGCATTAAAGCCAATTTCATTAAGGTAGCGGGTGAACGATGCGGTGTAACCATGCGTGAGGTAAACACATTCGCAATCGGTAGCATCAATGGCGCTCACCAAGCCGTTCCAATCAGCATGGTCCGACATTACGAAGCCCCTATCCGCAGCCCGCCGACGCTTGGCTCCGCGTATGGCCATCCAGCCGCTGCAATAGCCAAAGCTGTATGGCGCAAATTTGCGCATCCATGGCGTACCTACTGATGATGGCGGTGCTAATATGATGCCTTTGCGCATTTCTTCTTTTGATGACTCAAAGGTTATGCGTTCCGTTGGATTTAATATTACGCCATTCCGGCGGAGGGCTTCGTTGGTATTTTCTATCACACCATGGGTATATACCTTTCCGTTACCCAGGTCGAGGTTTTGCAGGATTCGCTGCGCCTTACCCAACGAATAACCCACAATAATGGTAGCCACGCCGTTTTGCAGATTGCCGCGCCACCAGTTGTTCACATCTGCAAATATCTGGCTTTGCGGTTTCCATGTGTAAACGGGCATCCCGAAGGTACATTCCGAAATAAAATGGTGGCATTTTACCGGTTCGAATGGCGTAGATATGCCATCATCCTCAGTTTTATAATCACCACTTACTACCCATACCTGCCCTTTGTATTCCACCCGTATCTGCGCTGAGCCGATCACATGCCCTGCCGGATACATGGAAATATCTACGCCGTGTTTGGTAACCGTTTCGCCGTATTCGATGGTGCGCAGGTTGATATCGCCCAGGCGGTACAACATTACCTCGCGAGACAAGTGGTGCGCCAAATAATTTTTATGCCCAAAGTAGGCATGGTCGGCATGGGCATGGGTTATCACTGCATCGTCTACCGGTTTCCAGGGGTCGATGTAAAATCGGCCCTGCGGGCAGTATATGCCGCGGTCGGTAAATTCGAGGAGTGGTTTCGCCATAAGGGAATAACCGTTATTGTGGCGATTGGTTTGGTGGTTAGATTTTTACCGCAAAGGGCGCAGAGGAAAAACGCAAAGAGCGCAAAGGTTTTTTAATATAGAGACGCAAAATGTTGCGTCTCCCGCAGGACGGGCAACAACGCAAAGCATATTGGATTTGCAAACGGGAGACGCAATATCTTGCGTCTCTACAAAAATAAAAACGCTCAACCGGTTTTCGGATGAGCGTTCAAAATCAATATGGTATTACCTTATTTTATAATGGTTGACACCTTATTATCAAGTGTAATATAATCCGTCAGTATCTGGCCTGCTTCGCGCTTCAGGAAGTCGAGGTCTTCGTTTTTAGGTTTGGCCTGGCCTTTGGTTAAGGCTGGTAAACCTAATGCTATACGACGCAGGTTGGTGTTATCGAATGCTTTCTTTTCGTCGGCATCGCGTTGTTGTTTTAATTGCGCTTCGTTCAGCGTTACGCTTTTTTCGGCATCGCGTTTCTTCATTTCGGCAATGTCTTCCATCAGGTATTTGAAGCTGTCGCTGCTGCTCATGCGTTGGTCGTGCAGCTTTTTCAACTGTGGTAATACGGTGGTGAAGTCGCCAATTTTGGTATATTCTGTTTTCGGGATAACATCGTAAGGCATAGCCGATGGCTCGGTATCCTCACCATATTTATCCATAGGGATAACCGACGGGAACTCCAGATCGGGCAGTACGCCTTTATGCTGGGTAGAACCGCCGCTGATGCGGTAGAACTTGCCTATGGTAAGATTCAGCTGCCCAAATTTGTTTTGGCTGCCGGTAGCAACAGAAGTGCTTTTACCCATCAGTTTCGCAAGGCGCTCTTTGATCGACGGGTTTATCACCTCATCTAAATCGATAATGCGTTGTACCGAACCTTTACCATAAGTTTGGGTACCTATGATTAAGCCTCGGCCATAATCCTGAATAGCACCCGAGAAAATTTCCGATGCTGATGCGCTAAAGCGGTCAACCAATACAGCCAGCGGGCCACCGTAGGCAATTGCCGGATCGTCGTCTTTTTCAACCTCTATAGAATTACGCGGGTCGCGCACCTGTACTACGGGACCGGTTTTAATGAACAGGCCGGTAAGTTCGGTAGCTTCCATTAATGAGCCGCCGCCGTTTTGGCGGAGGTCTAATACCACGCCGTCAACGCCTTCTTTTTTCAGCGTATCTAATATCAGCCTCACATCGCGTGTGGTGCTTTTATAGTTAGGGTTGCCCGATTTATAATCGTTAAAATCGAGGTAGAAGGCAGGCACATTGATAATGCCTATCTTAACGTTTTTACCGTTGTAGTTATAGTTGCGTATCTCTTTCTTGGCCGAAATATCTTTCAGGATAATTTTCTCGCGCACCAATTCCAGTACGCGTGGTTTACCGTTGGCAGTACCTTTTGGCAATATTTGCAAGCGCACGGTAGTACCTTTTGTACCGCGGATAAGTGCTATAGCGTTCTCTATCCTCCAGCCTACAACATCCTGAAACTCGCCTGTTTTGCCTTGTGCAACGCCAACTATGCGTTCGTCAACGGCTAACTGCTTGCTTTTGTCGGCAGGGCCGCCCGGAACGATAGAGGTTACGGTAACATATTCGTTTTGCGATTGCAGCGTAGCACCTATACCCTCAAGCGAGCGCGAAATATCGATATTGAAAGCCGCCGCAGCCGATGGTATAAAGTAATTGGTATGCGGATCGATAGCCCCGGTAAAGGCATCCATAAATACCTGGAACACGTCCTGGTTGTTCAACTTGTTCGATTGCGACAGCAGGTTGCTGTAACGCTTTTTCAATGTCTCTTTATTGGCATCGGTTTCTTTACCGGCAAGCTTCAGGTTCAGCAGGTCGTACTTTACGCGTTTGGCCCAAAGCTCATGCAGTTCATTATCTGATGCCGCGTAAGGCGCGCCCTCGCGGTCGTAAGTAAATGTATCGTTCTTGTTAAAATCAACCGATTTGCCTAACTGCGCCAATGAGAAATTCACATACTCGGTGTACCTTTTTTGGAACACGTTGAAGATATAGAATACGTGGCTTAGGTCGCCGTTTTTAATATCGTTGTCCAATACGGTTTTGTATTGCTCAAATTCCTTTACATCACCGGCGGTAAAGTAGTTATGGTTCTCGTCTATCTTCTTCAGGTATTCGGTATAAATAATTGCCGAAATAGAATCGTTAAGGGGTACCTTTTTATAGTTGTAGCTACCCACCATACCAGCCACGGTTTTCATCACCACGCTCTGCTGCTCATCGGGCTGCAGATCGTTAGGGCCCGCCTTTTTCATCGGCGTTGGTTTAGATGGGGATGCATTGCAGGCCAGCGCAGCGGCTAACACCAGCATTAAATAAAGTTTTTTCGACATATCTTTTACAGTCTTTAGATCGGGATGAAGGTGCAACATCAATACTTGTGCCTGTTTTAACTCTGCTAATAAAAAAAGAGACAGCCGCTAAGCCATCCCGCTAATATATTGAATAATCAATATTACAATAATGTTTGGGTTGTTTTAATTATACGACCCGCATTTTACGTAAATGTTACATAAACGCGGCAAGCAGACGATTATTTTATTTTCACAGGCAATTCGGCTGCATCTGCATAGCGCAGTTCAGACTTTGGCAGCCAAATTTTATTAGTTCTAACGTAGTATATCTTAGCGTCTACATCCACAACATCTGTTTTTCGCCCCATAGCAACAGCAATGCTACGCGCTTCAGAAAGGTCTTGTTGTGCTTGCCCAATATCACCCAGGTCGGCCTTTATCAGGCCCAGGGCAGATAGGTTTTTAAAAGTGTGCCACTGGTCGCCCTGCCGCCTTGATAGCAGGAGGCTTTGCAGGTAATACCACTTAGCTTCCGAGAGGCGGTTCTCCATTACATAAAGTTCGGCAAGGGCACTGAAATTATAGCTGGCCTCGTAATATTGGTGGAAACGCATATGGTGCTGTGCCGCTTTCATAACCGCTTTTTCGCGCTCCAGCAATAGGTAAGCGCTCATGGGCAGAGCATTACTAAATTGCAGATTTTTGGGCTTGCCATGGCGTGGAAGTATGATTAAACCCTTGGGAGACGAAATTGCCTGAAGGCGCTCACGCTTCTTAAAATCTAAGCGCCACCACTGCGCATTGGCGGTGAGGTTGAGTGCACACAGAAGAACTAAAAAAAGATATCTCATTTAAGATTTTTTTCGCCCGGATATAGTAAAATTAACTGGTACGTAAAGATACCACAAAAAGTAGCATTTCCAAATGGGTTAATTAATCCGATACTACTGTTAAAATTGGGCGTTGCTTTTAAACGAAGGCCGGGAGGTTTTGGTATAATGCGTTAAAATTAAAATAGTTGCTTTATTTTCTTCAAACAAAAAATAAGCGTAAGCCTTTTATAGTGAATGAAAAAAGAAAAACTGCTTATTGCTGCGGCCGCGGGTGTAGGCGTTGCGGCTGTTGCTTATAAATTATTAACCAGGCGCGATATTCCCGAATGGGCAACGCCTGTTGAGAATTTCGACATTAACCGCTACCTGGGCAAATGGTATGAGCTGGCCCGGTTTGAAAGCCGCATAGAAAAGGATTTGAAGCACGTTACAGAAGATTATTCAATAGATGCCTACGGTAATATAAGAGTGGTTACTACAGGCTACAATTACAAAAAGCATAAAACCATACGTGCAACCGGCAAAATGAAATTTGTTGGTGCAGAGGATGTGGCCATGCTGAAGGTATCATACTTCGGGCCGTTTTATGCCAATTATAATGTGATAGATATAGACCCCGAATACCGCCATGCGTTGGTATGCACCAACAACCTCGAATACCTGTGGGTACTCTCGCGCGAAACCACCTTGCCCGATGAAATAAAAGCGCAATTTATAAACCGTGCTATAGGGATAGGTTTTGATGTGGATATGTTGGAGTGGGTTTAGGTGCCAAGTAAAAGCCAAAGCCCCCTAACCCCCTGAAGGGGGAACTCATAGCTTCCAAAGCATGATATTGTTGTTTTAAGATAGGTCCGTTCGCCGCGCTTAAATTTGAGTTTGTGGTGCAGCCCTTTTAGTCATTAATCGTCTAATGGCTACCAAATGTGAGAACAATACTACGGGCACTAAAAAGCCGGGCAGCCAAACAAAAGGGAAATAAAACAGCGCAATATTTGGTTGCTCGAACCCGAATTGTTGAAATGGTAGCGGGGTTGAAAGTACTGCTGTTGTTACTATGTTGGCCAGTACAAGCAGGCAGATGATATTCCATGCCAACAATACTTTTCTGCCAAACACTGGTTTTACAAAACCAAAGTAATAAACTATAGGTGCGGTAATGCCGCATAGGATATCGAAGTTGCGGCCTTCAAAAGTCATTACCTGCGGCACGGCTTTGTGCACAAATAGCCAGTAAAGCGTAAGCTCTACCGGTATGCGGGTGATGTGAAGCAGCGTAAGCGTTCTGATATCCAGCCTGTCGATATAGCTTCTCCCGCTTTGGGTGAGGAAGCGCGTTGCAATAAATACCATGGGCGGCAATAACACCAGCCCGAACCTTGGCGGTGTAGTGCTCTCGTTGAGGTAAAAACCGCTGAGTCCTAATGCGGCCTGTATGGCCAGCCAGGTGAGTGTGAGGATAATAACCGGTTTTGAAAATGCCGTTGCCTTATAAAACAGCACGAGGGTGAGTATAGTTGTGGCGATAAATATTACCGGCACATAAAGTGGTAAAGTTTCCATTTTGCTTAATTTTTATAAAGCAAATGTGGGGTATAAAAAACGCCGGCATCTTGCCAATTGGCAAGAAATATACCGCTTGTTATTTTTTTGAAAACTCCTTACGGATGCGGCTAAGCGAGGTATCGGTAACGCCTAAATAGGAGGCGATGTGTTTTAACGCGGCATGCTGAAATATTTCAGGATTTGTTTTTAATAAGGTAGCATAGCGCTCCTCGGCAGTTTCGGTTATCATGCTCAGCGCACGGTTTTTAAACTCAGCAAAACCTTTCACCAATACGGAGCGGCCGAACTCGCGGAATTGTGGCAGCGAATGGAAAAGCCCGTTCAACTCGGCAAAGGTGATGTACCAACCTGCACAATCGGTGAGTGCTACAATATTTTCTTTAGAGCGCGTGCGGTTGAAGAATGATGATACCTCAAAAACCATCTGCCCCGGCGAAAATAAATTGGTAGTTACCTCGGCACCCTCGGTATCATGCGCAAAGGCGCGCATAAAACCTTGTTCCAAAAACAAATACTCATCACACACTTTACCCTCCACGAGTTGTGGCTGATTTTTGATGATGGTTTTATGTTGAAACTTTTCTGCAATTTCTACAGCAATGGCATGCGATGCAATGCCGCCGGTTTGCAGGAATTGGATAAGCAAATCTTTGTTCATTTACCGGCAAGATAGTTATTGTTTTATTAGCATAATAAACAGTTCTATTCAAGGAGTACCATTTACTGCCACCTCTCTTGTAAGCAAAATTTTACCTTTCAATTAAACGTTTGCTTTAAACATAGTCTTATCTTGGCTAAGAGATTCATCACCTATGAAAAAAACTTTACTCGCACTCGCATTTGCCGCTATATTAACTTCTTGCAAAAAAGAGCACACCCCGCCCCCCGCAACATCAAACTTCAGTTTCGCAAGTACTACTAATGATGCTATTCGCATTGGTGTTGGTGATACTGCATCGGTAATTAGCATGTCTTCCAATGCATCATCCATTAGCTGGGACCTGGGCGACGGGCGCACTTCAACAGAAAGCCGCCCCGTACTATCTTATCAAAGTTCGGGTACTTACCGGGTAACGCTTACGGCCAAAGGCAGCGATGGCAAAATGGTAAGCTCTACCAAAACAGTGACCGTATTAGATAGGGTATTGAAGAATATTGTGATAGACAAAGTAATTTGGGTAAACGACGACCCAAGATTCTCCGAAGCATACTGGCCCTTAACCGATAGCGCCGAGGTTTATGTACAGATACAAAAACGGGTGCCCGGCGATTCTTATTTACCGACCGGCTTTTTCCCTAATTCTCCGGTTCTATACACCAGCCCCGTGATAGCTAAGGTTTCTAAAAACACCACAACGCCGCTATTTATTAACGTAGCCGGAAAAGTGATCTTGGAGAAGGCGATCTTGGATGAACGTGGTTACGTATTAAGCCTTATCGCCAAAAACAAAAGCGGAGAGTACATGCTTTTCAATAATTGGTACAGCGGGGCTAATCAGTTAACGCAAAGCGATGATCTGAACAAAAATATCTTCCGGGTGCACACAAGCTTTTTCAGCGAAATGACCTTGAATTTCGATTTTGAATAGAAGTTAGTTCATCCTGATCAACGCCGTGCTTTTCAGTAGCCGGGCATTACCACATCTTTTCTTCGTGATGCGGGCAGCACCAAAAGCTGCGTTACCTTCCCGTTTGTAAAAGTGCATTCTACCGTGGTTTGCTTATCGGTATGCAATTTAAAATGCACATCAAGGTTTTTGGGCCAGGCGGGGAGCAGGTAAATTTTATCGCCATTGCTTTGCAGCAGCATTTCCTGCAGTCCTATCATACCCGATCCGCCCCAGTTATGGTCGGGCGTCCAATCGAAGCCCGGCCCCCAGAACGCGGGGAAACGCCTGCCGGAGTTCTTCAACTTCAGGAAGGTGACGCGGCTTGCTTCATCGGTCAAGCCAAGGCGTGCGGCTATAATGTTATCCTGTTTCCAACCGATGTGGCTGCGGAATTTTACTACTGTGGTATCGTATTTCCAGGTGTTAAGCGCGGTATCAAGCCCCGGCCTATCGATGCCGAATATACCGTAAGGGTAAATAGGGTATAGTTGCGGGCTTTCCTCGTTATTAACGCGCTCCCACGATTTCGCCGGGGCAATAGTTGTATGGCCTGCTATAGTTTGGTAACTGATGGGCGGAATGCGTTTAAGGATCCCACTAAATTTTTCGCGTTGTTTTGCGCTTAGCCCGGCCGTTTTAGCATTCATCAGCATGGCGACTACTGTCCGTAGCCCCGCCACGGTGGGCGTAGAGTTATTGGCCATTTTGAATGTTTCGCCAGCCGAGCCCGGGAATAAGATCAAATGCCCCTCTCCATCCAGCGGTTTGCCCGTGGCGCGTTGGGCGAGGTATTGGTAATGTTGGTCGAAGAAGTCAACGCAGCTTTCTATGAATGGCACATACTTGCTTACATCTTTACCGGCATAACTTTCGGTTTGCAGCATCATGTAGCAAAACTCCAGCACGGTTTCCCAATGGTATTCCAGCCAGCGGTTATCGTCTACCCCCGGGTCTAAAGTGGCGGGGTGGTTTATGCCATACTCGGCAAGGTCGGATAAACCGAAGTTCTCTATTTGCTCAGGGAAGCGCGCGCCGCCATGTCCCCAATATTTACGGGTGGCTATTTCGGCAGTTTTTAATATCCGCAGGTAGAAATCGAACTCGGGCTGTAAGAGGTCCCCGTCGCCATTTTTGAGCATGGGGAAATAAACCAGCCGCTGGTTTTGCGCGGTGAAAATGCTGCCACCCCAATTACGGAAATCGGGCGTGTAGGGCATGGTAGTGTTTACCAAAGCAGGGTCGTAAGTAAATAGGCCGCCATTGAATTTGGTGGGATAGCTGCCAAACGCATTACAAGCCAGCATATACCGGAACAACTGATAATTACGGCCCGATTGCCAGGCCACATCCGCCGTATCTGCCTTTGCGGTATTGATATGGACAAAACTCCTGTCCCAAAAGCGATGCCACCAATTAAGGGTTGCTTGTCGCGCTTTGGTAGCCTGTGCTATAGTTTGCCCTGCTTGGTTTAAGCCTTTCAGCCAGGCCGCAACAGTAGGCTGCTGCCTGGTATGCAGCGTTATATCAAAGTTGTATGTGGTGTGTTTTCCTGTGCTGCTTATCTTCCATCCCTTGTAGATGGTGTTTAAATACTTACCACTATAGGTGCCCGCCGCGCACATATCATTGCCCTTGAGCATACCGCCGAAAATGAGGTTTTTAAGCGGGTTGAACAGTTGCGCCTTTTCCGCCTCCAGCCCCTGTTGTTTAACCGTAAGGTCGAAGATGTTTTCGTCCCCTTTATTCTGATGGTAAAACAGAATGCCGTTGTTATCGAACCTAACCGAATCGCGGTAGCCTTTTATGGGCTTGGTGGCACCGAATTTAAAGCCGTTCTCGTTATTCTCTAAGCCACTTTTTTGGGTGTCGAGGTACTGCCAGTTTTCATAGGCGATCGCGGCGCTTACAGGAACGCCGCTAAGCACCTTTACATGAATATTTGGACTAAAAACATCTACCCAAACTTTAATGGTAGTTGTAATGCCGGCTTTTTTGGTTTCTATGTCTATGCAGCCATCGTACAGATTCAGGGTTTGCTTAAAGCTGCCACCCTCGAACGGGTTTGATGATAACTTAATACGCACGCGCCCCAATTTCAGTAGCGCATTGTTCTCGTCGTAGTTTCCGCTGCGGGCAATGTAAAACAGCAGGTCGCCTTTTTCCACCCATACGTTCAGCCCAATATCGCCGCCACCAACCGGCATCGATTCTCCTGAGTTCGTGCTCGGCGAATGCCATACAATATTGTTTTGTGTGAGTTGGTTACTTTGAGCGAAGGCATGCGAAAGCCCGAGCACAAAAATGCAGCTAAGCAGTAAAAGCTTTTTATTCATGTAGTGGTATATATTGGCAACTGCAATCTTCGGAAAAAAAAACGCGCCTACCGCAACAGAAATCGATCTTTATACCCTAAAAAAGTTAACCTGCCTTCATCAAATATTGCGGGTTGCTCTGTGAGGTAAGAAAAGGCTATTCAAAAACTTCCGCCTCACCATCGTGCAGGGCCCAAACCATGTAGGGGTGCGTATCGGCATG
This sequence comes from Mucilaginibacter pedocola, assembly GCF_002013915.1. Classification (GTDB taxonomy): domain Bacteria; phylum Bacteroidota; class Bacteroidia; order Sphingobacteriales; family Sphingobacteriaceae; genus Mucilaginibacter; species Mucilaginibacter pedocola. The sequence goes on along the minus strand of NZ_MBTF01000006.1, from coordinate 67,441 downwards.
GTAAATGTCGCCGTTTTGGCTGATGCCTATAATGCCGGCAAAGCCATCGTAAGGTTTCATTTCATCAAGAGTTTTATCGGCGGCGGCTGATAGTGGGACGCCATCGGTAACACGGGTAACAATTTTGGTAGCTACCGACCCGCTTACAATATCCTCGCCTACACCGGTGCACGATATACCTGCAAAGGCATTGGCGTAATTGCCCGCCGTTGTAGCCGAATCGCTCACGCGGCCGGGTATCTCAAAACCTTTGCCACCTGTAGAAGTAGCGGCGGCTATGTCGCCGTAAATATCTAAAGCTACGCAGCCCACGGTACCCAAACGTATAGAGTCGCTTAGTTTCTTTTCGTATTCCCTGCGGCGTTGGGGTATTTCGGGGTTAAAGTAGGTGAAACCGTTTTGTTTGGCAAAATCGCAGGCGCCTTGCCCGCTCAACACGCGGTCGTCGTAGTCCATCAGTTTTTCGGCAACGCAGATCGGGTTGCGGATATCCTCGATGTTGATCACACCCGAAAACTTTTGTGTTTTGCCATCCATCAGTGAAGCGCTTAGGCGTATTTTGCCATCGCTTTGTATCTGCGAGCCGGTGCCGGCGTTAAACAGGTCGCAATCTTCCAGCAGGCGCACGGTGTAAACTACGGTTTGCGCGGCGGTATGGCTTTCCAGGTATTTATGCCCAAGCGTTACTATCTCCAGCAGGGCATCCTGCTTGGCCTTTTTTACTTCCTGGTTGGTGGCGCTTTCGCTGAAAAAGCCCCCGTGAATAATTAGTTTCATTGCAGATCGTTACTGTCCTGGGCGTTAATAAATACGCCCTCCTCTACCTTAACTGCTTTTTTGATGAGCATACGCTGCTGCTGCAGGTCGTACTTATCAAATATCGACATGACGTGCACCTTCAGGTTCTCTATAGAAACCGGGTCGCCTATTTCTACATCATAAACGTTGGTTTCAACCATATTAGTACCGTCAACCAAAATGATAAGGCCCGAGCCAATGGCTTCCATCATGGTGCCCCCGGTTATTAGCAGCCCGGCATCTTCGCCAAGGCCAATGCCCAAAATGCCCGGGTTGGTGGCAACCGCATACAACAAGCGGCCAATGCGCCCGCGCTGTACAAAATGGGTGTCAACAATAACCGAATCTATAAAACCCAGCCCGGCGGTTATCTGCACTTCGCCTTTTATCAGGGCCTCGTTGCTTTGCCCGCGGTATATCATGTGGGTTGATGCAGCCGCAGCCCCTGCCGAGGTTCCTGCTATTACAAAGTTCTCGTCCTGGTAACGGCGTTTTAGTATGTGCAAAAATTGGGTGCCGCCGAAGATGGCGGTTAGGCGTAGCTGGTCGCCACCGCTGAACATTACTACATCGGCGCGGCTAATGCGGTCGAGGTACTCAGGATTAGCGGCATCCTCGCGGCTTTTAATGTGCAGGATGTTCACATGAGTAACATTAAGCTGGTTAAAGGCCTTAATGTATTCGTTGCCCACCAGTTCGGGTATTTGCGAGGCGGTAGTAATTACCTCAACAATAGAGCCTTCCTGCTTTGCCGACTCGTTGATGATGCGGCGCAGGATGCCTTTTTCGAAAAACTTGATATACTGGGGTTGCATGATATGTTCCAGTACACTAACGTTACTGCCCATATCCACAGCACCACCAATAATTACCAATTTTCCTTTAGGGTTATCCATTATTTACGCTATCAGTTTATACAAATTAAAATAAAAAACGTTAAAACCTGCTCAATAAATTAATAAAACTGCATTTTATTGTGCGGGGGTTTTATTAGAATAATAAGTTGTTTAGATTTAAAACATATTATAAAGCATACCCGTTTTTGAAAAACTACTTATGAAAATAGAAAATATACAAGTGCTGCGCGGCCCCAATATTTGGAGCGTGAACCGCAAAAAACTGATACAAATGCGGCTGGACCTGCAGGAGATGGAGCAGCGCCCAACCAACGAGATAGACGGCTTTTACGAGCGCATGAAAGCGCTGATACCCTCGCTTTATAGCCATCGCTGTTCGCCGGGCGTACCTGGCGGGTTCTTCGAGCGCGTAATATCGGGCACCTGGATGGGCCACGTAATAGAGCACATAGCCTTAGAGATACAAACCCTTGCGGGCATGGAAACCGGCTTTGGCCGCACCCGCGAAACCAAAACGCCGGGTGTGTATAACGTAGTATTTGCTTACCTCGAAGAAAAAGTAGGTGTTTTTGCTGCTGAATCGGCCGTGCGCATTGCCGAGGCACTTATTGAGGGTGTAGATTACGACCTGGAGAAAGACATTCAGCAAATGCGCGAGATACGCGAGAATACCCGCCTGGGCCCGAGCACCGGCGCTATTGTAGAGGAAGCTATTGCCCGTAATATCCCATGGATAAGGTTGAATAACCAATCGCTCGTGCAATTAGGCTACGGCAAAAACCAGGTTCGTTTCCGCGCTACCATGACCGAAAAGACCAGCAGCATTGCCGTTGATATTGCCAGTAATAAAGACGAAACCAAGCGCCTGCTGCAGGAGCAAGCCATCCCCGTTGCTAAGGGCATGACCATTAGCCGCACCGAACAGGTGGAAGAAGCCATCAAGAAAATCGGCTTCCCGCTGGTGTTTAAGCCGCTTGACGGTAACCATGGCCGTGGTATCAGCATCAATATTAACACTACCGAAGATGCCATTGCGGCCTACGAGCATGCTGCTAAAATATCGCGCCGTGTTATTGTGGAGCGTTATATTACCGGGTACGATTTCCGCGTGCTGGTGATAGACAATAAAATGGTAGCCGCCGCCCTGCGCGACCCGGCCCACGTAATTGGCGATGGTGAGCTTACGGTTCAGCAACTCATCGATAAAGAAAACACCGACCCGCGCCGTGGCTATGGGCACGAAAATGTATTGACGCTGATAACTGTTGACCGCGATACTTTAGACCTGCTGGCAAAAAAAGATTACACGTTAGAAACGGTACCAGCAGCAGGCGAAAAAGTGTTTGTAAAATCGACAGCTAACCTCAGCACCGGTGGCACCTCGGTTGATGTTACCGACCATGTGCACCCGCAGAACGTTTTTATTTGCGAGCGTATATCTAAAATTATAGGGTTGGATATTTGCGGGATAGACATTATGGCCAAAAACCTTACAGAGCCGCTTACCGAAAATGGTGGCGTAGTTTTGGAGGTGAATGCTGCACCGGGCTTCCGGATGCACATTGCACCAAGCGAGGGTTTGCCGCGTAACGTGGGCGGGCATGTGATAGATATGCTGTACCCCCCAGGCAAATCGGCACGTATACCTATTATAGCTATCACCGGTACTAACGGTAAAACCACCACTACCCGTTTAATAGCGCATATTGTAAAAAACAATGGCTACCGCGTGGGCTATACCACATCTGATGGTATTTACGTACAAAACACTATGATGCTGAAGGGCGATACAACCGGCCCTGTAAGCAGCGAATTTATATTGAAAGACCCAACAGTAGAATTTGCCGTGCTGGAAACTGCCCGCGGTGGTATTTTACGTTCGGGCCTTGGTTTTAGCACCTGCGATATTGGCGTGATCACCAATATACAGGAAGACCACCTCGGCTTATCAGACATACACACGCTTGACGACCTTGCCCGTGTAAAAAGCGTAGTGGCCCGGTCGGTAAAAAAAGACGGGTGGGTGGTGCTGAATGCCGATAATAAGCATTGCGTGGACATAGGTAAAAAAGCCGATTGCAACGTAGCCTACTTTAGCCGCACAGATAACAACCCGGTAATAAAAGCGCATTGCAAAAAAGGCGGCATTGCCTGTATACACGAGAACGGTTTTATCACTATACAAAAAGGGGATTGGAAGATACGCGTACAGCGTACCATACTTATTCCGCTAACCTTTGGCGGTACGGTTGCCTTTATGATAGATAACGTTTTGGCGGCTACCCTTGCAGCATTTTTACAGGGCTTTAAAACTGAGGATATAAAAATATCGCTGGAAACCTTTATACCGTCGGCGGCGCAAACACCAGGCAGGATGAACATTTTCGAGTTCAAGGATTTCCGCTTCATGATAGATTTTGCGCATAACCCGGACGGGTACAATGGTATCAAGGAGTTCCTGAGCCACATAGATTCGCCGCTGAAGATAGGTATTGTTGCCGGCACGGGCGACAGGCGCGACGAGGATATCCGAGAGCTGGGCAAAATAGCTGCAGAAATGTTCGACTATATTATCCTCCGCCAGGAAAAACACCTGCGCGGCCGCACCGAAGAGAATATTTTAAGCCTCTTGATCGAGGGTATTAAATCGGTGGATCCGGATAAGGGCTTTGAAATTGTAACCAAAGAAATAGACGCTATTAAACACGCCATGAGCTTGGCCAAACCGGGAACATTCATTACCGCACTTAGCGATGTGGTAGATAACGCAATAGAAACCGTACAAAACTACATGGAACAGGAACGAAACGGCACGTTTAACGTTTAGCCCCCCGGCCCCCTGAAGGGGGAGCAGAATTTAGAAGGCTCGGTGAAAAACTCATCGAGCCTTCTTGTTTTTCAAGGGCTCCCCCTTCAGGGGGCTGGGGGGCTTCGCGCTCGATAAATAATGTTGCCACAATAACATACTGGCCACCGTGCGGTAAGGTTTCCATTGCTCGCCTGCAATTAACAGTTCCTCTTTTGTGGTTTCTTTAGGTAAGCCTTTCAACCGTTTAATGGCATTAACAATGGCAAGGTCACCGAGTGGTAGAATATCCGAGTGTTGCAGTACGAACATCAGGTACACATCCACCGTCCAGTTGCCTATGCCTTTAAGGGCGCAAAGCTCGCGGCGGATATCCTCATCTTCCATTTGTTCAAACGCTTCGAGGTTTATTTGTCCGCTAACAATAGCCTCCGCTAAATAGCGCACATAAGCGGTTTTCTGCCTGCTGAAATAACATTCGCGCAGCTCGGTATCGGTGAGTAACAGTACTCGCGCGGGTGTCACTTCCTGTATGCGTTCGCGTAGCTTATTCAATGCCGATAGTGCCGATGCCAGCGACACCTGTTGCTCCAGGATAATATGCACCAAAGTTTCAAAAGTATTCGGCCGCGTCCACATGGGTGGGTAGCCATGGTTTTGAATAACGGTAGCGAAGTCCGCGTCCATTTTGCCGAGTTCGTCGCAAATGGAGTGGTAGGTGGAATGGGTGAAAGTGTGTGGCATTTTACAGAATGGTACAATATTATACAATGCAATTTGTTTATTATATTTGTAATAGGCTTTAATTCTTCAGAAATGAAACAGGTTACCATAAGCGTTCCCGAAAAGAAATTTCCCTTTTTTATGAAATTGATGCAGTCGCTCAATTTTGTGAAAGTAGTTGAGCCGGCCACCAAACCTGAAGAACAGCTCAACTCTGAGCAAAAGGAAGTATGGGAAAATGTAAAGCAAGGTTTTGAAGAGTTGAAGCTTGCAGAAGCCGGTAAACTTAAGGCCCGGCCAATACAAGAATTGCTGGATGAGCTTTAAAATTACTACCCTTCCAAACTTCGACAGGGAGTTGAAGGCGCTCGCAAAAAAATACCCCTCTATTAAATTAGACCTTTTACAGCTGATCAATAGTTTATCTGATGACCCTTTTCAGGGAGACGGGTTAGGTAAGGATTGTTATAAGGTAAGGATGAAGATTAGCTCAAAGGGTAAAGGCAAATCCGGTGGCTCAAGAGTCATCACTTGCGTTAAAGTTATAAATGAGCAGATCACCCTCATCTCAATTTACGATAAATCCGAACAGGCAGACATAGCGGATAAGCTTTTGCAACAACTACTCAAAGACGCCGGGCTTTTGTAAACGCTTCTATTGTATTATTTGAAGCGAGCCGCCCCGTTTGCTAATAAATTTAGGATTTTATTTCTAAATTCCCGAAATTTACATTTATGAACAACCTCCCGCCATTAGCCGAACGCATGCGCCCTAAATCGTTGGACGATTATGTTGGGCAAAAACATTTGGTTGGGCCCGGCGCGGTATTGCGCAAGGCTATTGAGGGCGGCACGCTCCCATCTATGTTGTTTTGGGGGCCGCCGGGTGTTGGTAAAACCACACTGGCCTATATTATTTCGCAGTCGCTTTCTCGGCCTTTCTTTTCGTTAAGTGCCATTAATTCGGGCGTGAAGGATGTGCGCGAGGTAATAGAGAAAGCCTCTATCATGAAAAGGCAGGGCGATGTATTACCCATTCTGTTTATCGACGAGATACACCGCTTTTCCAAATCGCAGCAGGATTCATTACTGGGGGCAGTAGAACGCGGTATTGTTACACTAATAGGCGCTACTACCGAAAACCCGTCCTTCGAGGTCATCTCCGCGTTACTTTCACGCTGCCAGGTGTATATTTTGCAGCATCTATCGGAAGATGACTTGTTGGGCCTGCTCGAAAAAGCCCAAAAGGAAGATGTGGTGCTGAAAGAAAAGAACATCAGCATAAAAGAACATGAAGCTTTGCTGCGCCTAAGTGGTGGCGATGCGCGTAAACTGCTGAATATATTCGAACTGCTGATAAACGCTTTCGACACGAAAGATATCGAATTGACGAATGAGGTGGTGCTGCAGCATGTGCAGCAAAATATGGCGCTGTACGATAAAACCGGCGAACAGCATTACGATATCATTTCGGCCTTTATCAAATCCATGCGCGGCAGCGACCCTAATGGCGCCGTTTACTGGCTTGCCCGCATGATAGCCGGTGGAGAAGACCCTTTGTTTATTGCCCGCCGCATGCTCATCCTGGCATCAGAAGATATTGGTAATGCAAACCCCAATGCACTGCTGCTGGCGCAAAGCTGCTTTAACGCCATACAAGTGATCGGTATGCCCGAGTCCCAATTGATCCTCTCGCAAACGGTAATTTATTTGGCTACCTCGGCAAAAAGTAATTCGGCAACTACGGCCATTGGTGCTGCCCTTGCTTTGGTAAAACAAACCGGCGACCTGCCCGTACCGCTGCACCTGCGCAACGCCCCCACCAAGCTGATGAAGAACATAGGCTACGGTAAAGATTATAAGTACGCACACAGCTACGAGGGCAACTTTACCGACCAGGACTTTCTGCCCGAAGCCCTCCGCGGTACAAAAATTTACGAACCCGGTAACAACCCGAAAGAAAACGAGTCGAAAGAGAAACTGAAACGGCTTTGGGGCACGCGGTATAATTATTAGTTAATGCTTGTCTCGATAGTTTAAAAAGGCTATTTTTCCGTTCCCGCAATCGGGGTGCCTGTACGCACTAACCGCACAATAATTCAGCTATGATATCAACCTTCTTTAGCCATGAGCTCAAAGCATTCTGGCGCTCAAAAAACACCGGCAAAACCATAGCGGTAAAGGCCATAATGGGGGTGCTTATCCTCATTTTATTGTCGTATGTGGTGGCGCTGGGAATCTTTTTAGGGTTGATATTAGAGAAGGTTTCCCCGAATGAAGATACCACGGTTGTATTCTGCGGCATCATCCTCGTCTATTTCCTGTTCGACTTGCTCATGCGTATGCAACTGCAGGAACTACCCACGCTGAAGGTGCAGCCTTACCTGCATTTGCCTGTAAAGCGCAATAGTGTAGTAGGCTATTTGGCCCTGACGGCTTTGCTTTCCTTCTTCAACCTTTGGCCCATCATCCTGTTCTCGCCCTTTATTTTTACCAAAATATTAGCAGCATCGGGCTTTGTGGCGGCTTTGGCGTTTTTTGTTGCGATACTGGCCTTGTCGGTATTTAACAACTACCTGGCTATGTACATCAAGCGCAAAGCCAACCTTAACGGGTGGATATTCCTGATGGCCGGCGCTATATTAACCCTTATTTGCTGCGGCGATTACCTGTGGCATTTTTATTCTATCCGCAACTTATCGTACCTTTTTTTCGGGGCACTATTAACCAAGCCTTACCTGGTGTTGCTCCCCATAATTTTAGGTGGAGCGATGTTCTACCTCAACTTTGTTTATTTAAAAGGCAACCTCTACCTCGAAGAATTGGGTTCGCGCAAGGCATCGGCATATAAAAGCAGTACCGAGATACCATTGCTTGGCCGCTTTGGCCACATAGGCGATTTGGTAGCTAACGAAATAAAACTCATCCTGCGCAACAAGCGCCCCCGCTCGGCGCTCATTATGGGGCTTTTCTTTTTATGCTACGGGCTGATATTCTACACCCAAAAAGTTTACGGCGAAAGTATGAAGGTGTTTGTGGGCATGTTTATGACGGGGATTTTCATCATCAGCTACGGGCAGTTTATGTTCAGCTGGCAGGCCGGGCATTTTGATGGTATACTGGTGAGCAAGGTAAATTTTAAGGACTTTTTGAAAGCCAAATACCTGCTGTTCACGCTGGTATCAACAGCCGCCTTTATCCTTACAACGCCTTACGTATACTTTGGCTGGCGCGTGGTGATGATACATTTTATTATGTACCTCTGGAACCTCGGCGTAAATACAACCATCGTGCTCTTTTTCGCCAACCGCAATTATAAACGTATCGACCTATCGAAAGGAGCGTCCTTCAATTGGGAAGGCGTGGGCGCTACGCAATTACTGCTATCGTTCCCGCTGCTGATTTTGCCCTATGTGGTTTATTGGCCGTTTAAACTCTTCGGCATGGCCGATGCCGGTTTTGCAGCGCTGGCCGTTGTGGCGGTAATATTTATCCTAACCCGTAACTTCTGGATAAACAAACTGGAAGCCGATTTCAATTCAAAACGATTTAAAATAGCCGAGGGCTTCAGAAATAAATAAGATGATAGAGATAAAAAACCTCAAGAAAGTTTATGCCGGCGTTACCGTAGTAAACGTGCCGCAACTGGAGATAAAAAAAGGCGAAAGCATTGGCCTGGTAGGCAACAACGGCGCAGGTAAAACCACGCTGTTCAGGATGATATTGGACCTGATACGCCCCGAAAGCGGCGAAGTATTATCAAACGGCGCTAACGTAGCCGGTGCCGAAGCCTGGAAAGACTACACCGCGGCCTACCTTGATGAAGGCTTTTTGATAGATTACCTCACCCCCGAAGAATACTTTTATTTTATCGGCGGTTTGCATGGAAAGAATAAGGCGCAGGTGGACGAAACCTTATTGGGGTTGAACGATTTTTTCAATGGCGAAATACTCAAAAAAGGCAAATACATCCGCGACCTGAGCAAGGGTAACCAATGTAAAGTAGGTGTTGCCGCTTGCCTGCTGCAAAAGCCAACATTGCTGATGCTGGATGAACCCTTCGCTAACATAGACCCAAGCACACAGTTCCGCCTGAAGAATATCCTGAAGGCAGAGAACAAAAATCACGGTGTAGCAACCATAGTATCAAGCCACGACCTTAACCACGTTACCGATGTGTGCGACCGCATTTTGCTGATGGAGAAAGGCGTTATTATTAAAGATATAGCTACCAACTCATCAACCCTAAGCGAACTGGAAGAGTACTTCGGTGTGGGGCAAACCGTTTCTTCGGCACCGGTTATCGACCCGGAAGAAAATCATTAATATTGCTGCATGTATACCATAAGAGAGGCAACCATAGCCGATGTTGATACCATTTTGCAGATAGCCGAAGCTACCTGGTGGCCAACCTACGAGCATTTAGTGGGTAAAGAGCAGGTAGAATATATGCTGAGCACCATTTACTCGCGCGATAAAATTACCGGTCAGATCGTGAATAACGAGCAAACCTTTTTATTGCTGGAGGAAGGGGGCAAACCGGTTGCCTTTGCAGCCTACTCGCCACGCGAAGAAGACGCTGAGATATACAAACTACACAAATTATATTGCCTGCCCGTAACCCAGGGCAAAGGCTATGGCAAAATACTAATAAACGCCGTTGCCGATAAAACCCGCGAGGCCGGCAAACATACTTTAGACCTTAACGTGAACCGCTACAACAAGGCCAAAACTTTCTACGAAAAAATGGGCTTCGAGGTGGTTTATGAGGAGGATATCCCGATAGGGGATTATTGGATGAACGATTATGTGATGCGGAAGAGCCTTTAAATTTCCGCCTTTATAATTCGTTGTTTACCGCAAAGTACGCAGAGGATTTGCATGTCGGTTAGCGCAAAGAAGCGCAAAGTTTTTAACACTCACCACCTTAAGACGCAAAGAAGAAAAGTTTTGCCTTATAATAAGTTTGCAAAGCTTTGCGCTTCTTTGCATTTTTTCTCTGCGGCCTTTGCGGTTAATTAGCCACCTTAAGCGGTAAACACCGCCAGCGCCAAATCTATCCTTTTTAAAGTCTCTGCCTCGCCTAATAAGGCTGCTATATCAAACACATGCGGGCCAAACTTACCACCTACCAGCATAATACGGAAAGGCAACATTACATCGCCAATTTTTAATCCTTTTGCTTCGGCAAGGGCTTTGAATTTAGCTTCCAGTTCGGCTGGTTCAAAAGTATCGGTGTTGCTGAATACTTCTTTTAGTTCGATGAAGAAATCCGTCTTAACATCTGTCCATTTAGGTTTCACCGAGTTTACATCGTACTCTAACGGTGCGCGGAAGAAGTAACCGGCCTGCTGGTAAAAATCAGCTACCATTATGCAGCGGTCTTTCACCATATCAATTATCTTCAGCAGGTATGCTTCTTTATTTATAGTGATGCCGTTGGCGGTTAATACCTCGGCTACTTTTACTTTCAGGCTTTCGGCCGGTGAGCGTTTTATCCACTCGGCATTGTACCATTTGGCTTTTTCGAAATCGAATTTAGCGCCGGCCTTGCTCACGCGGTCTATCGAGAATTTCTCTACCAGTTCATCCAGCGTAAATATTTCCTGGTCGGTGCCATCGTTCCAGCCCAGCATGGCCAGCAGGTTTACAAATGCGCCGGGCAAGAAGCCCAACTCGCGGAAACCCGGGGTAAGCTCATCGTTTTTGGCATCGTACCAATTCATGGCGAACACCGGGAAACCCAGGCGCGCGCCATCGCGCTTGCTTAGCTTGCCGTGCCCGTCGGGTTTTAATATCAGCGGCAAGTGTGCCCATTGCGGCATATCGGCCTTCCAGCCCAAATACTCCCAAAGCAGCAAATGTACCGGTGCCGATGGCAGCCATTCTTCGCCGCGGAAAGCGTGGGTTATTTTCATTAAATAGTCGTCGACCACCACGGCTAAGTGGTAGGTAGGCATACCGTCTGCCTTCAGTAATACTTTATCGTCAACCTGCGCGGTGTCAAAGCTCACGTGCCCGCGTATCATATCGGTAAAGCTCACTGTTTCGTTTTCCGGCATTTTTATACGGATAACGTGCGGCGTACCATTATGCAGCAAGGTTTCTACTTCGCTCAACGGCAGGCTCAGCGAATTACGCAATGTGCTACGGTGCGCATGCCCGTACTGAAAGTTTGGTATCTCTTTGCGTTTAGCATCCAGTTCTTCGGGCGTATCAAAAGCATAATAAGCGTGACCCTGGGCTACCAGGCGCTCTGCGTATTCGCGGTATATGGGTTTGCGTTCGGTTTGGCGGTAGGGGGCATACTGGCCACCTTTTGCCGGGCTTTCATCAGGTATCAGCCCGCACCAGGCAAGGCAATCGTTAATATATTTTTCGGCGCCCTCTACGTAACGGGTTTGGTCGGTATCTTCAATACGCAGCACAAAATCGCCGCCATGCTGTTTGGCGAACAGGTAGTTAAACAAAACGGTACGCACACCACCCAGGTGTAAACCACCGGTAGGGCTCGGCGCAAAACGGACTCTTACTTTCTTTTCAGGCATAGTGGGGCAAAGATAAGTTTTAAGTCGGAAAGTCTTAAGTGGGAAGTCAGAAGTCGGAAAGTCCGCGGTCCGAAAGCCCAAAGAAAGGACAGGAATACGACACTATTCATCTTTCGGACTTTCCCAACTTACCGACTTCGGACTCTCAAATAAAAACATTTTACGTACTTTGCCGCTTCTTCGGACTTACCGACTTCGGACCTCCGACTTTAAAAAATGAATCCATACCAACAAAAACGCCGATGGAAATATTCGCTGCTTGCATTTGCGGTAGTTATTGCCAGTGGTTCGTTGCTATATACCAGCTATCTTGTAAAAAACATTGCCAAATCTGAGCGTACCCGCGCACAGGTATGGGCCATGAGTATGCGGCAGATGCTATCGTCGGACGATAACGACTTCCTGAACTATGTACTGGCCGTTCGCGATAGCTCGGTGGTGCCGGCTTTGGTGGTGGATTCTAAAGGCGAGTTTCAGCTTACCCGTGGGCTCGATACCACTAAAACCTTCATTAAATTAGACGAAGCCGAACTAAAGGAAAAACACCAGAAATACGACCCTGAATATTTTAAGCAGGAGCTGGAATACATGAAAAGCCAGCACGAACCTATACAGCTTACGGTACTGAAGGAACCTTGGTTCGTTTACTATAAAGACTCGCCCCTGCTTACGCAGTTAAAGATATTCCCGTATATACAGCTTACCGTTATCGCTATATTTTTAATGGTGGCGTATACGGCCTTCAGCTCCTCGCGCAAATCGGAACAGAACCAGGTTTGGGTGGGGCTTGCTAAAGAAACCGCACACCAGTTGGGTACACCTATATCATCGCTGATGGCCTGGATAGAACTGATAAAAGATAAGTTCGACGCCGAAAACGACCCGCTGATGGCGGAGATGGAGAACGACGTAAAAAGGCTGGAGATAGTGGCCGACCGTTTCTCCAAGATAGGTTCGGTACCCAAACTGGAAACCCAGCCTGTGTACGATGTGGTGAAAGATTTTGTAGACTACTTTAAAGTACGCGTGAGCGACAAGATCAGTTTTGAGCTTACGGGCAACCAGGCATTATTCGCCGGGCTGAATGTACCCCTGTTTGATTGGGTGTTGGAGAATTTGCTAAAGAATGCCGTTAACGCGATTGACGGCACGGGGAGCATTAAGGTAAACATTAGCGGCAACCGCGCCAAAAAACAGGTTTTTATAGATGTGTCGGATACGGGCAAAGGTATCCCCCGTTCTAAGTTCGAAACCGTGTTTCAGCCGGGGTACACTACGCGCAAAAGGGGCTGGGGTTTAGGCCTATCGCTCACCAAGCGTATGATAAATAATTACCACAACGGGCAGATATTTGTGCGCGACTCGGAAGTGGGAAAAGGCACCACCTTTAGGATAGTATTAAAAAGTTTAAATGATGATAGCACGCCCGCAACCTAACGAGTACCCGGTATTTGCCGGTACGTATGTAAACATGGTACCCGATGGTGCTGATGTAATGCAGTTATTAACCGATTCGCTTACTGACACCTACGAGTTGTTTACCAACCTGCCTGAAGAGAAAGCGCTGTATGCTTACGCCGAAGGGAAGTGGACCATTAAAGAAGTGTTGGGCCACATCATAGATACCGAAAGGGTATTTGCCTTCCGTGCCTTTTGCATATCGCGCGAGCCTGCCGTATTGCCGGGCTTCGACCAGGATACCTACGTGAACGGCACCGATTACAACAGCCGTAGCTTAAAGGACCTTGCAGACGAATTTAAGATCACCCGCTTATCTAACCTGTATGTATTCCGTAATTTAACCGAAGCGCAGATAAACAACTGGGGTACATCTAACGACAACCCTATTACCGTCCGCGCACTGGTTTACATGGCAGCCGGGCACGAATTGCACCACCTGCGGATATTGAAGGAAAGATATTTATAAACAACAAATGCCCCGAAAATTTCGGGGCATTTGTGTTTTGTAAAGGTTTTGCGCGGGCTTATTCTTTTTCGTTAGTGTAGAGCTCTTTCTTCTCGATGCGGTAAGAAAGAACCAGGCCCAGGCCACCGAAGATAGCTACTAAAGCAAAGTAGATGGCCGCATTCTCCCCGTCTTCATAACGGTTTGCGCCGGCAAATACGGTGCGGTCGAGCAAGAAGGCCAGGAACAACCCAAGGCCTGCGCCTACCAGCAGTAAACCCCATTTTAAATTCTGATAAGGAGCAGGTTGCGGTTTGTAGCTGCGAGGGTCCATCCCTCTTTCTATCATCGCTAATTTTTCGCGACGGCTTAAATAGATGCCACCAAATATGGTAGCGAAGAAGCTTATAATGGCAATGATGCCTGCCAGTATGCCTAAGTTTGCGGTTTCCATGATATTTTAAATTTATAAGTGTGTAATTTTTGTTTTCAAAACCACCACCACGGTGTATTTGTAAGCTATGACCACACGTTTTTTGATCAGGTTACACCCTGAGTGAAAATAATTTCGGAATATTTCTTTGCTGCTGACTTTGTGTTACTCTATCGAATGCTATCTTTATATTGCAATGGCTTCCAAAGTATTACATATCAAAAACCCTTCGCAGCGCGTGTTGGAGCTGGTTAGAAAGCTTGAAGCGGATAAAAACGCGAAGAAAGCTGCTTTGCGCGCGTCCCAGCGCATGCGATCCTCAGAAGAATAAGCCTGTTATTTATTTTAAGCGACTTTTACCCTTGCATTTAAAATATTAATCGTAATATTGCGATAGATATATGGGCGTTACTAAATCAGAAATATATACCGAAGAGCAGAACACACTGGCCAACCAATTAAAGGCCATTGCACACCCTGCCCGCATTGCCATTTTGCAGGAACTGATAAAAGCTAATGCCTGTATTTGCGGCGACCTGGTTTTGGAGTTGGGCCTGGCGCAGGCTACCATATCGCAGCACTTAAAAGAACTAAAAAAAGTAGGGTTGATACAGGGCACTATTGAAGGGGTAAGCGTTTGCTACTGTATTGAACCAAAGGCATGGGCAGCATTGCAAAACGAGTTAAATAAGCTTTTCGCATCGTATAAAGTAAGTAATACCTGCTGTTAAAATTTTTTACACAAATCAATCGTAATATTACAATGAATATGGAAGCTAACGACAAACTAAAAGAAATTGTAAGGCAGAAGTATAGCAGCATTGCTTTGCAGGATAAAGAAACCAACCAGGCATCGTGCTGCGGCGCGGGTGGCTGCTCAACCGAGGTGTATAATATCATGAGCGACGATTACACCGAAATGCAAGGTTATAACCCGGATGCCGACCTTGGCCTGGGCTGCGGGCTGCCCACGCAATTCGCACAAATAAAAAAAGGCGATGTGGTGATAGACCTTGGCAGCGGTGCAGGCAACGATTGCTTTATAGCCCGCGCCGAAACCGGCGAAACAGGTAAGGTTATCGGTATCGACTTTACGCCCGCTATGATAGAAAAAGCCATTGCAAATGCCGCAAAATTGGGCTTTGATAATGTGGAGTTCCGCCGGGGCGATATAGAAGAAATGCCCGTAGCATCTGATATGGCAGATGTAATTGTTAGCAACTGCGTATTAAACCTGGTGCCCAATAAAGATGCAGTGTTAAAAGAGATCTACCGTGTATTAAAGCCCGGCGGACACTTCAGTATATCTGACATTGTATTGGTTGGCGCCCTGCCTGATGCCTTGCGCCAAGATGCCGAAATGTACGCCGGCTGCGTTGCGGGTGCTATTCAGAAAGATGCTTACCTGCAGCTGATAACCAACAATGGTTTTAAGGGTATAACCATCCAGAAAGAAAAGGTTATTGTAATACCCGATGATATCCTGAACAAATACCTGGATATACCGGAGCTGGAAAGCTTTAAGGCAGGTAGTACAGGAATATTCAGCGTAACCGTATTTGCCGAAAAGCCAATAGTATAATAATGAAAAATGCTTCACTTAACGGTGCCGGCCACGCTTCGGCCTGGCTGCGTACTAAAGGTTATCAATACCGTAAACCGCTGATCATAACAACTTCGGTACTCATACTTCAATTATTATTTGGCTGGGATGCCAAGTTTTGCATCATTAACATCATCTGGTTATTTGTATAAAGCTTTACATGAAAAATATACTGGTACTATGCACCGGCAATAGCTGCCGCAGCCAAATTGCCGAGGGTTATTTAAAATACTTTGCAGGCAACATAGCCAACATTTACAGCGCGGGTATAGAAACCCATGGCGTTAACCCGCGCGCCATCGAGATCATGAAGCGTGACGGCATCGATATTTCCTCACACACCTCCAACAATGTGAACGAATACCTCGGTGTCGATTTCGATTTTGTAATAACCGTTTGCGACAACGCCAAAGAAAGCTGCCCTTACTTCCCCACGCGGGCAGTTAAATTACACTACAACTTCCCCGACCCGGCCAAGGCACAAGGTACCGAAGAACAGGTGATGGAACAATTCCGCGCCGTGCGCGAGCTGATACGCCAATACATCCAAAACTTTGTGAACAACAACCTGAAGGGTTAGCCTTTTTTTCCTTTGCTAAGCAATTCAAATAGAGGTACATTTATACAAATCGTAATTCGAAAATCTAAAATCGTAAATTAGAGTGTAACCTAAGCTTCCATCGTGTAGTCAGAGAGGTTGTATATGCAAAGCAAGCTTTCGGATATAGAATTGATAGAGCAAACATTGGCGGGTAACCAGGCGGCCTATGCCGATCTGGTTAAACGGCACCAGCGCTTTGTGTTTACACTGGCCATGCGTTTTGCAAAGACCCGCGAAGATGCCGAGGAGATAGCGCAGGATTGCTTTGTGAAGGCTTACCGCAATTTGGCAAGCTTTCAGCAGCAGAGCAAATTCAGTACTTGGCTGTATAGCATAGTGTATACAACTTCCATGACATTCTTGAGAAAGAAGCGCGTGGATACTTCATCTATAGACGATGATGAAGGCTATATACAGATAGAGGGTAAACCCAGCGCCTACGATGCGCACAACATCGAGAACAAATCGAGGTCGTTTTACCTAAACCAGGCTATTGAGCAGTTGCTGCCCGACGATGCCGCCGTAATAACTTTATTTTACAAAGGCGAGCAGAGTTTGGAAGAAATTGCCCAAACATTGGGTATGGAAGCCAACACCGTAAAGGTGAAACTATTTAGGGCACGCCAGCGTTTGAAAGAAAAGCTGGAGCGCAATTTAAAACACGAAGTTAAGGAGTTGATATGAACCACATGGAAGAACAACTTTGGAGTTATATTGATGGCACCTGCACACCCGCCGAGGAGCAGGCCATTACAAAGCTCATAGCACAGGATGAAGCTTATAGCTTAAAGTACGCTGAGCTGCTAAAGCTGAACGAAGAGTTCGGCACGATGGAACTGGACGAGCCATCTATGGCGTTTACCTACAATGTGATGGAAAGCATCCGTACCGAAAATGCCATGCAACCGCTTAAAGCAACTATCAACAAGCGTATCATATGGGGTATAGCTGCATTTTTCATCGTCTCGATACTGGTGCTGCTGGGCGTTGCCTTCGGTAGTATGGATTGGACGGTGCGGGGCGGAAATACCACTTTTGATGTTAAAATACCCCAGCAGTTAGATGCCACGCACGTAAAAAGTTTCTTCTCGGGAAGCATTGTAAAAGGTTTCCTGTTTTTTGATGTGGTAATGGGATTATTTTTGTTTGATGCTTATTTGCGTAGAAAACGAGACGTTAAGCAACACTAATTGTGTACAAGTGTGGACGTTTTTGCTGACACCACTGACATTAACTGTAAAAATTACACTAAGCAAGGCTGTCAATACTGCAAATACAGCATGTTAAGTAACAAATAAAATACGGTTAAACATTTATTTTATTTTGGTATAGTATTTGTAATATACTTCACGGACCGGCGACTCTGCCGGTTAATTGTGATAAGGTTTAGGTTGAAAGTCCCCCGGAGCAAGTCTGGGGGGCTTTTATTTTTTATGGTGACAAGTAATTTTGATTCCTGTAGCAGTCATTTTGCGAAATAAAGTTTGATAAGTATTTAAATCGCAGAAAATTAATATGTTATAAAAAATTATTTGCTAAATCAAAGAAAATGTTGAGTAACTTAACAGGCAAATTTAAAACCTTATGAGATCACAATTAATTACCAACGCGATGTTAAAGGGGCGCGCGTATGCCGGCACTTATGTTGTAGTCCTTGCTTGGGACTTTTTAACGCCTAATCAGGTAAATACCGATAATTTGCTTGGTTTCTAAATCGAGCGAACTGAGTATAAAAATGGCGTACCTACCGAGCGCTACTGGATGAAAGGTATCAAACGATTTAAAAATAAGGACGTAGGCCTTGCGCCGGGTACTCCTGTTAATACTTCAGACCACCCGATACAATCGTTTCAATGGTGTGATTATACAGCTAAAGCAAATCATCATTATTCATTTCGAATAGTTCCTGCTTACGGCACGGTAAAGTTTATGAAACTTGATGATGAGAATTCTCTTGAAATTGCGATAAATACGGAGTTAGAAATGGAAGCGGAAGGCAATTCTATTGATAATAAAAAAGGCCATGATATTTTCTTTAATCGCGGAGTTATTGGTTCTCAGGCCTATGCAAGGGAATTCGGCAATGCGCCTCCTGATGAAAATGAGCCCTTTTCAAAAGAGATGGTATGGCTTTCACGAGGCTTATTCGAAGCTTTAACCGGCTTCATTGCATTGGCAAAGAGTGAAGAATACTCCCTTAGGGCTGCCTTGTATGAATTTCATTACCTCCCCGTAGCTGTTGCATTTGCGAAAAGTGCCGAAGCCGGGGCTGATGTGAAAATAGTATATGATGCCGAAAGTAGTTATAAGGTGAGTAGCTTGGAAACTATCGAAGCTGCCGGCCTCGACAAAATAAAAGCGGTTATAAAAAGAACTGTTTCAGAAGGTATAAGGCATAATAAATTTATAGTGCTATTACATAAGGATGAACCAGTTGCAGTATGGACCGGGTCGACAAATATTTCAGCGGGGGGGATTTTTGGACAATCGAATGTTGGCCATATTGTATGGGACAGTGATATAGCTCGATCATACTTGAAATATTGGAAACATCTTTCAGAAAACATCCCTTCAAGGAAAATAAGGGCACTTAACCAAGCAGATTCACCCATACCTAAAGGATTACCGGATAGGAATTCGATTTTTCCGGTATTCAGTGCAAGGGACGAAGACGACGATAATACAACCCTTCAATGGTACGCCGATTTGATGGACAGTGCAAAAAAATTAATGTGTATAACTTTCGCCTTTAATATCGACGAAGTGTTTCAAAAGGTAATACAAAAACAAAATGATGTGTTGCGTTATATCGTAAAGGATGACGACCTTGGCAAAAATGAAATTATTGGCCAGGACAACGATGTGCTTTTTGCTGCAGGAGGACACTTTGGCAAGAAATCACTATTCAATTTTCGGGAAGAGCGGGATAACCCACTTAACGTAAACGATTATATTCATAATAAGTTTATGCTCATAGACCCCCTAAGCGAAGACCCGATAGTAGTTACTGGTTCAGCCAACTTCAGTAGGCCATCTCAGCGGATCAACGATGAAAATATGCTGGTTATACGAGGAGATACGCGAGTGGCAGATATTTATTTTGGCGAATTTATGAGGATATTTGACCATCATTATGCCCGCTACATTTTCAAAAAACTTACAGAGAATAACAAAAACAACCCTGATGCCGGCTATTTAAAACCTGACAATTCTTGGATCGCGTCGCATTTTAACCGGCAAAGCTACAAATCGAAACGAAGGGAGTATTTTATTTCGGGGTAGTGCGCGGTGTTAATAGCTTTTGATACTAACAGTTGGAAAAATATAGGAGCGATTTAAGAATAGGCATTATTAGTTCAAACGCCCATTGTGGAGAGTTGAACTAATAATGTTTTTGAAAGAAGATGCCCTCCCATTTGTATTACTTTTACTGTATTGCACTACACTGTCGCAAAATTCATTTCATTTAAAATTCATACAACAATTGTTACCTTAGTGTTTAAATTAAGCCACTAATGAAGAACGCCTATTGTTGCCTTTGTGCAATTTTGCTTGCCTGTTTTACTTCTTTCAGCAGCCTTGCACAGGAACTCCGTATACCCGAAGCCAGCTCTACGCAAACCATTATACAGGATTTTGGCCTTGGTAAAATAACCCTTACATACTCCCGCCCCAACGTAAAAGGCCGCAAAATATTCGGTGGCATAAACCCGTTTGGCCAGGTTTGGCGTACGGGTGCAAATGCTGCAACAACCATTACGTTTACCGAAAATGTAATTGTAGAAGGCAACAAAGTACCCGCCGGTACCTACGCACTGTTCAGCATTCCCGAAGAAAACGAGTGGACCATCATCCTGAACAAAACCGCAAGGCAATGGGGTGCGTATAGCTACAAACAGGAAGACGACCTGCTGCGTTTCAAAGTAAAGTCGCGCCCGGTTGATGAGAAACGTGAATCGCTTACCATGCAGTTTGCAAACTCTACCACCAAATCTACCGACTTGTATATTGTTTGGGACCACACCGCTGTGCCTATCCATATGCAAACCGATGACGATGCGCAAATTACTGCCAACATCGAAAAATTAATGCTGGGCGATAAAGCTAAGCGCCCTTACTTTAATGCCATACAATACTTTTACGAAAACGATAAGGACCTTAACCTGGCCATGAAATGGGCCTTAGAGGCCGAGCAAATGGAGCCCAATGGCCCCTGGTATAAATTATGGAAAGCCCGTATCCAGTTAAAAATGGGTGATAAGGCAAAAGCCATAGCTACCGCCCAGGAAGGTGTTAAAATTGCCCTTGCGACCAATGATGATGAGTACGTTCGATTGAATGAGGCGGTAATTAACCAGGCTAAAAATTAAGAGAATAAAAGATTGATCTTTATAGAGGCGCGATACTTCGCGCCTTTTTTGTTTTAGGCCGTTTGTGGTTTAGGCTTCATAAACAGGTTAATTATAGCCGCCAATATGATCACCATAAAACAACCTATGGGGTTTAGCCATAAATAAGCCACCGTGTTTTTATAGCCCATGTAACAAATAATAGCCTCGCTAAGTACCGCCGCAACAAAAACAGGCGTGCCCTTTATTTTTTTGAAGAAGAAGGCCACAACAAAAACGCCAAGCACTGTGCCATAAATATACGAGCCAAGCAGGTTAACGGCTTCCAGCAGGTTGCCAATTTTACCTGCATACAGCGCCATGCCAATACAAAACAGCCCCCAAAATATAGTTGCCACGCGCGATGCGTTTACATAGCTTTTATCGGACGCGTTGGGGTTAACAATGCGCTTATAAATATCTACCGCGGTAGTTGATGCCAGCGAGTTTAGCCCGCTTGCGGTGGAGCCCATGGAGGCTAAAAATATAACGGCTATCAGCAAACCGATTAACCCTTGCGGCAAATACTGCGTAACAAAGGTGAGGAATACGTAGTTGGTGTCATCCGTATTGGCTTTGCTGTTGTTTTGTTTTATAACGGCAATGGCGTCGTTACGTATCTGCCCGGCGGCTTTGTTAAGACCCATCAGTTCAGTTTTGGCACGGCTTATTTTTGTAGCATCGTGGCCGTCTATAGCTTTGGCAAGTTCGTTGGCTTTGGCTTTTCGTTTATCGAAGGTTTTGTTATAATCGGCTTCCAGTTTGTTAAACTGCGGCGCATAATTGCTCTGCTTTACTTGCTCAACCTCGTAGTTGTTAAAAAAAACAGGTGGCTGGTTAAACTGGTAAAAGCTGAAAACCAGCACGCCAACCAGCAGTATCATAAACTGCATGGGTATTTTCAACAGCCCGTTCATAATGAGCCCCAGCCGGCTTTGCTCTACCGAGCTGCCGGTAAGGTATCGGCCAACCTGGCTTTGGTCGGTACCGAAATAGGCCAATTGTAA
The DNA here is from genome assembly GCF_002013915.1 of Mucilaginibacter pedocola. Lineage (GTDB taxonomy): Bacteria > Bacteroidota > Bacteroidia > Sphingobacteriales > Sphingobacteriaceae > Mucilaginibacter > Mucilaginibacter pedocola. The sequence continues at coordinate 45,771 of NZ_MBTF01000006.1, read as the reverse complement.
AAAGAAACCGCCGATGATGCCGCTCCAGATATTGTAGCGGTTATTGGGGTCAAATTTCCAGTCGATAACATTCATCTTACCCAAATTACCCGCGAGCTTTATCGACTTAATAAAGCCGACATCCCCCGGCATCAGCATCACTACAAAAGCGCCCGCCAAAAACATCCCGCCAAAAATAATGCTCATTTGTAGTAGCTGGGTGTACGATACCGCCTTGGCGCCCCCATAAACGGTGTAAAACAACACCAGCCCGCCTATAAATAAAGTGGTGTAGGTAGTATTGATATGCAATATACCCGACAGGATAATAGAAGGAGCGTAAATAGTGATACCGGTAGATAGCCCGCGTTGTATAAGGAACAGCAGCGATGTGAGCGTGCGGGTCTTCAGGTCGAACCTGCTTTCTAAAAACTCATAGGCCGTGTAAACCTTCAGTTTGTGGAAGATGGGCACAAATGTTACGCAAAGCACTATAGTGGCCAGCGGCAGCCCGAAATAGAACTGCACAAAGCGCATCCCATCGGTATACGCCTGCCCGGGTGCCGAAAGAAAAGTGATGGCGCTGGCCTGCGTGGCCATTACCGATAGCCCAACGTGGTACCAGGGCAACGAACGGCTGCCCAGGTACTCGTCGATATTTTTATTGGCGCCGCTTTTAAAAACGCCATAAATAACTATGGCCAGCAAGGTGCCGGCAAGAACTATCCAGTCGGTAAGGCTCATTCAAAATAATTGGTAATGAGCGAAAATACAATAATTAAAAAAACCAGCCATACAAGCACAATGCCGTAAAACTGGTTCCAGTTTTTTATGAATGACGGGAGGCTTTCGCTATACCTCTTCACGGCCTCTTACGAGGAATTTGATGAATACAGCAGCAGTAAGCAAGCCGAAAACGCCACCTACAGGTATCCAGATAAAGCCACGGTCAACTATAGCGCCTACAAATACGCCGCTGATAAGGGCAACCAGGTAAAATATGTAATCAAAGTTTTTTTCTTCTTCGTGATGCGACATGGTATTCGTTATTAAATGTTTCACCGCAAATTTATATTATTAAACGGTTGGTGCCTAATTCAATTTGTTAAATTATGCTTTGGCAAAGCTATGTTAAGCTTTTGTGCCCTGCTTGTTTTTGTTTTGTTAAAAAATGTTAAATCGTGCGGCTTGGGTTTAAGCTTAGTGTATTTAGGCTCAAAACCATTTGTAAAGCCATTTTTCGTTTCGCATCTTAGCATTCTCATTCTTAATTGATTTATGAACCTTAGTAAACACTTTTCTGTTACCCTGGCAGTTGTTGCGGTTGCTGCAACAAGCAGCATTGCCCAGGTTAAAAGAAAACCCACGCCTTCGCCAAAAAGCAAACCTGTTGCCGCTGTACCGGTGGTAAAGCCAACCGTGTTACCAACCGATCAGGATGTACTCATAGGTAAACTGCCCAACGGCCTTACCTATTACATACGCCACAACGAGCAACCAAAAAACCGCGCCGAGCTTTACTTGGTAGTAAAAGCCGGCTCTATACTGGAAACCGATGCCCAGCAAGGGCTTGCCCACTTTACCGAGCACATGGCCTTTAACGGCACGCGCGATTTCCCGAAGAACGAATTGGTAAATTACCTGCAAAAATCGGGCGTACGTTTTGGTGCCGATCTAAATGCGCGTACATCTTTCGACGAAACCATATACCAACTGCCATTACCGACTGATAGCGCCGAAGTATTCAAAAATGGCTTCAACATTTTGGCTAACTGGGCCGGCTATGTAACCTTCGACCAAAGTGAGCTTGATAAAGAGCGTGGCGTGGTGCTGGAAGAGCAACGCCTGCGCGGTAAAAACGCGCAAGAGCGTTTAAGCCTGCAAACCCTGCCTGTGTTGCTGAACAACTCGCGCTATGCATCGCGCTTACCTATTGGGCAGGAGAGTGTATTGAAAACCTTTGATGCCGCTACCATTAAAAGCTTCTACCACGATTGGTACCGCCCCGATTTGCAGGCGGTAATTGCCGTGGGTGATTTTGATGTGAAGACGGTTGAAGAACTGATAAAAAACAAATTTTCGGGGCTTACTAACCCTGCCGGTGAAAAACCAAGGGCAATATATAACGTGCCTGCAGCACCCGGTACTGTAGTGAAGATCGCTACCGATGCTGAGTTCCCATACACACTTGCGCAAATTGTGGTTAAGCACCCGGCAAGAGTAGTGAAAACTACTACAGATTATATGCACGATGTACGTGTAAACCTGTTCAACTACATGATGAGCCAGCGTTTAGACGAGTTGCAGCGCAAGCCCGATCCACCATTTTTGTATGCCAGGGCCAGCTACTCAGCATTGGTGGCCAAGCAGGATGCTTTCTCGGCAGTAGTGGTTGCCAAACCCGGCGACCTGCAAAATGCTGTTAAAACCCTGGTTGGCGAAACCGAGCGCGCACGCAAATTTGGTTTTACGTTAACCGAGTTAGAACGTGCCAAGCAAGCTACGCTTGTGCAAATGCAAAACGCCTTTAACGAACGCGATAAAACCAACTCGGCAAATTTTGTGCGCCAGTATAGCCAGCACTTTATTACCGGCGAAGCTATCCCGGGTATCGATTTCGAGTACAATTTTATTGCAAGCAACATTAATAAAATTGGCACTGCCGATATGAACGCCATGGCTGCCCAGGTGATTACCGAACAAAACCGCGTTATAATTGTTGAAGGCCCCGAAAAAGACAAGGATAAACTGCCCGACGAAAAAACACTTTTAACCTGGGTAAATACCGCCGGTGCCGGCGTTACGGCTTATGTGGATAACGTTACCATTAGGCCGCTGATGGAAAAGTTACCCACACCGGGCAAAATAGCCAGCGAAACAACCGATGAGGCTATTGGTACTACCACGCTTGTTCTGGAAAACGGACTTACCGCAATACTAAAACCTACGCAGTTTAAAAACGATCAGATACTGATAAACGGCTATAGTTTTGGCGGTACATCGCTGGCCAGCGATGCCGATTTTACTTCGGCTAACCTGGCAGCGCCAATTATTGGCGGTAGCGGTATTGCCGATTTTAACCAGGGACAATTGGAGAAAATGCTGGCAGGTAAAAACGTGAACGTGAGCCCGTATATAGCAGATGCTACGCAGGGCATAAGCGCCAGCGCCTCACCGCGCGATTTTGAAACCGCCATGCAGCTTATTTACCTGTACTTTACCCAGCCGCGTAAGGATGAAGATATTTGGAAAGGCAACATCAGCCAAACACGATCGATACTGACTAACCGTGGCTTAGACCCGTCGAGCGTTTACCAGGATACGGTTTCGGCAGTATTGGGCAACTACAACATGCGCGCTATGGTTACCACATTGCCAAACCTCAATGCAGCCACTTTAGATAAGGCCTATAGCTTTTTTAAAGACAGGTTTGCCGATGCCAGCGGCTTTACTTTCACCTTTGTAGGTAATTTTGATGTTGGCGTAATTAAACCTTACATCGAGGCATATTTGGGGTCGTTGCCATCTACCCGCAAAAAAGAAACATACCGCGACCTGAAGATATACCCACCTGCAGGCCAGTTAACCAAAACTGTATACAAAGGGCAGGATGATAAGAGTTCGGTACAGATGCTGTTCAGTGGAGATTACCAATATGGCGAAGCCAACAACATACAGATGGATGCCTTGGAAGAGGTGATGAACATAAAACTTACCGAGCGCCTGCGCGAACAGGAAAGTGGCGTTTACTCACCCGGTGTACGTATAACTTACAACAAAATACCGGCAGGCAGGTATACCGTAACCATTTACTTTACCTGCAGCAGCGCTAATGTTGATAAGCTTATTGCCGCCACCATGGACGAAATAAGCAAACTGAAGCTGAACGGCGCAACCGCTACCGATATACAAAAGTTTGTAGCCGAGGAAGCACGCTCTACCCAGGTGCAGTTAAAAGAGAATGTATTTTGGGCAGGCTACCTTGGCGGTTCATCGCAAAATGGCGAAAACGCTGCCGACATACTGAAACACGTAAGCAACCTGGAACAAATAACCGTAGAAAGCACCAAAGCAACGGCTACGAAATACTTAAACACCAGCAACCTCATCAAATTGATATTGATGCCGGAGAAAAAGTAAATTCGACGGATTAAGAATGTAAATGCCCGGTGAGTAGCCGGGCATTTTTTGTGTTAGAAAGTCATTTCACGCAAAGCCGCAAAGAAAAAAACAAGGTAAATGCCTCTTTTTTAATATGCCGGGCTTTGTGCTCCTTTGCGAAAACTTTGCGCCCTTTGCGGTTAAATAAAGAACAAGGAATAGCCACAAACACATTAATGCATATTCAAATAAGTATCCGCCGTTGAATTAGGCTGGTGTACCAGTATGCTCACGCATTCGCCGGCGCCATCGATCTCAAAAGAGATACCCCGGGCAATATCGGAGTATGTTTTAATGGTTTGCTCGTTTTTGTCTTTGTAGCTGTTTCCCTCTTTTAATTTATAGTACTTACCAATATCCTTCATGTTGTTGCCGGTGCTGATGTACTCGGCAGTTTTAAACCATGGCGAGGTGACAAGTATCTTCTTAATATGGCTCTTGTTCTCGTCCTTACCGCCCATATTGCGGTGGCTGAATACGCTGGTTTGATAACCGGTGGTATCATGGTTGGCATACCATGTGCTTAGTTGGCTGCCCATGGCTGCATCGCCTGTGTCGGGTTTGCCCAGCACCAGTATCACCGAATCTAAAGCTTCTCCCACCCTAATCTTGCCAATGCTTTCGCCGGGTTTTATCAATTGCTCAGCAGGGATGGCGCGTACTTCGGTAGTGTCGGGAAGGTCGGGTGCATCTGCTGTGTCAGCTGCATCGCTTGTTCCGTTACCTTTTTGCTTGCAGGCAGCTATAAGCACTATGGCAAAAAATATCATCAAACGCACGTAAGCCTTCATATCAAGTTATTTATGGTTGGTTATATACTATAACTAACATACGTTGCTTTTGTTGGGCTCGGGTTTTGTGCTGCATAAAATAAAGCGTAGAGTTTTGAAGCTATTGCAACTTATTACAATTTGCATTGTATATTATGGGCAATGGCAACAAAGGGGCAACAGGTAATACAGCAATGGTATAAGCAAAAGGCTTGGAAACAGTTCCCCTTTCAAAAGGAGATGGAGGAAGCCTACCTTGCGGGCTTTTCGGGCCTGTTGAATGCCCCAACCGGTAGTGGCAAAACGTTTGCTTTGTTCCTGCCTTTTTTGGCTGATTACATCAATAAGCACCCGGATAATTACCAAACCAAAAGTAACAACGGCTTGCTGATGCTTTGGATAACGCCGCTGCGCGCACTAACTAACGATATCCGTAAGGCCATGCAGGAGGTTTGCGACGAGATAGGGCTACCCTGGCGTGTAATGACCCGCACCGGCGATACCTCCGCAGCAGAAAAGGCTGCCCTGAAACGCAAACTGCCCGAGGTTTTGCTCACCACCCCCGAAAGCTTGCACCTCATGCTCGCCCAAAAAGAATACCCCAAAGTATTTGCCGGTCTGCAGGTTTTAGTATGCGACGAATGGCACGAACTACTGGGCACCAAACGCGGTGTACAGGTGGAGTTAGGTTTAAGTAAATTGAAAGTCTTAAGTCGGAAGCCTCAAGTCGAAAGCGGCGAGACTCCAAACTTCAGACTCCAAACTTCAGACTTCAAACTTAAAGTCTGGGGTATCTCCGCCACTATAGGCAACCTGGAGCAAGCTGCCGAAGTGCTGTTGGGTAACGATTTTCCGGCGGAGCAGATACGCATGGTGCGGGCGAATATCAGCAAGCGGCTGCAGATTGAATCGGTTATTCCGCCGAATATCGAGAACTACTCCTGGGCGGGGCATATAGGCGTTAAGCTGCTGCCGCAGGTGATGGAGATAGTATCCAAAAGCAAAACCACGCTCATCTTTACCAATACCCGCTCGCAGGCAGAGATATGGTACCATGCCATTATTGATAATTACCCTGAGTATGCGGGGATAATGGCCATGCACCACGGCTCGCTGGATAACGAACTGCGCAATTGGGTAGAGGCTGCCCTGCACGCCGAAGCGCTGAAGGTTGTGGTTTGTACATCTAGCCTTGATTTGGGTGTAGATTTTCGACCGGTAGATACCGTGGTGCAGGTAGGCAGCCCAAAAGGTGTTGCCCGTTTTATGCAGCGTGCCGGGCGGAGCGGCCACCACCCCGGTGCCATCTCTAAAGCCTATTTTGTACCTACACATTCGCTGGAATTATTGGAAGGTGCGGCATTAAAACAAGCCATACAAAACGGCGTTTTCGAAAGCCGCGACCCTATGCTGCTTACTATGGATGTGCTGATACAATACATGGTTACGCTGGCGGTATCAGAGGGCTTCAGGGCGGATGAATTATTCAAAGAGGTGAAAAGCACCTTTGCCTTTGCCGACTTGCGGCGCGATGAGTTTAACCAGCTGTTAGATTTTATTACCAACGGTGGCAAAACCCTTGCGCAGTACGATGAGTTTTTGAAGGTAGAGGTAGAAAACGGTTTGTTTAAAGTGAATAATCGCCGCGTGGCTATGCGACACCGCCTTAGTATAGGCACCATTACCAGCGAGCTGAGCATCCGCGTGAAATGGCTCAGCGGCGGCAGCCTGGGCACGCTGGAAGAAGGTTTTATATCGAAACTGAAACCCGGTGATACCTTTTGGTTTGCCGGGCGAAGCCTGGAGTTCATCAAAATAAAGGAGATGACCGCTTACGTAAAAAAATCGACCAAAACCAAGGGGATGATACCGAGCTGGGCGGGGGGAAGAATGCCGTTGTCGTCGCAGTTATCAGCTGTTTTTCGTGATAAGCTGGATGAGGTAGCGCACGGTCGTGAAGAAGATATTGAGGTAAAAGCCCTGAAGCCCTTGTTCGATCTGCAATCGCGCTTATCGCACCTGCCGCAGAGCCATGAGTTTTTAATAGAGTCTTTCAAATCGCGCGAGGGGCACCACTTGCTGTTCTATCCTTTTGAGGGGCGATTGGTGCACGAGGGGATGGCAAGTTTGCTGGCCTTCCGTATCTCCAAAATAAAACCGGCAAGTTTCTCCATCGCCATGAATGATTATGGATTTGAACTGCTGACGGATGAAGATATCCCTATTGAGCAGGCTTTAGAGGATGCAGACTTCTTCTCTATCAATAACCTGATCGAAGACATCCAAAACAGCCTGAACTCGAACGAAATGGCACGCCGCCGTTTCAGGGATATTGCCCACATTGGTGGGCTGGTGTTTACAGGCTATCCCGGGCAGCAGGTAAAAAACAAGCACTTGCAGGCATCTACATCGTTGCTGTTCGAGGTTTTCCAGGAGTACGAGCCGGATAACCTATTGGTGCGGCAGGCCTATAACGAAGCACTGGCTTTTCAGTTGGAAGAGTTCAGGCTACGGGCAGCTTTGCAGCGCATACAAACCCAAAGCATCGTTTTAAAAACCATTGAACGCCCTACGCCATTTGCCTTCCCGATAATGGTTGACAGCCTTGGCCGCGAAAAACTCACTACCGAAACGCTGGAAGAACGCATTGCCAAAATGGCCCGCCGCTACGGTGCCGATGAAGATGATGTGCCCGAGCCGTCACCGAGGCCAAGAAGAATTGGAGGGAACAGGAAAAGAGGGTTTTAATGTGTTTGTGCGTGAAAAGTCGCATCGGGCAATGTTTGCGAAAGGAGGCACCTACGGAGCCTCAAATTAGTTCATCCTATTTCTACAAACACGTGGCTACACTGTAGCCGAGAGCAATCGCTTTGAAAATTATCGCTACTTCAAATTTGGCTGAAGCCGTCGTTTGTTAACTCATAAACCGTTGGCTGAAGCCGAACGGCAATGAATTCAACTTTTCAAGCTTAATTGTCGTCCCCATTTATGGGACGGTTTGGTGTTGGGATTGCGCAGGCTTTAGCCAAACTGCGGCGTATGTTTTAAAAACGATCTCCCTGCACGGTATCCAAAGCGCATTTTGGCTACAGAAAAAGGCAGTAAAAAAATAAAACGCCGTTAGGTGTTGAACCCGATTTGTTGAGTACCTACGGCACTCCAAACTTAGGGGCGGGATTTTCTACAAAGCTTTTATCCCTAATGGGGTAGCGGAAGGCTTAACTTAACGGCATTGTACGCGAAAGGAGGCGCCTAACGAGGCCAAAATTAATTTATTGCATTTCTACAAACGCGTGGCTACCCTGTAGCCGTTTTGCCGGCTAATTATTGCCTCAACGTATGTTTGGGCTTTGCGCTCCGGTAGGAGCACCGTGTTTGTAGAAACAGTAAAAGTGCATTTTGGCTACAGCGTAGCCCCCTCAATAATACAGTCCACGAAGCTTAGCTTTCCAGCAACAACTCAGCTACTTCTTCACCCACCAAACTGCCCATGGCAACCCCCATACCGTTGCAGCGTACGGCGCAAAATATGTTAGGCTCAACTTGTTTTACTATAGGGCCGCTGCCTTCGCCAAAACCCATAATGCCGCTCCACCAGTAGTCGACCTCGGCATTTTGCCCGGGGAGGATAACTTCGTTAAGATACGTGATGAGGCTTTGTTTCACAGCATCGGTATGCCCGAACGCTGCGGTTTCTTCGGCGGTAAAATCAAGGTTGCGGCCGCCGCCGAACAACACCCGGTCGTCAATATTCCGGAAATAGTAGTACCCCTCGTTGAAATGATAGGTACCCTGCAGTTTTAAGCCGGGAATGGGTTTAGTAACCAATACCTGCCCCCGGCCAGGAACCACTTTTAATTCGGGGAATAGTTGGTTAGCGAAGGCATTAGTGGCTAATATCACTTTGCCGCATTTGAACTCGCCCTGAGAAGTACTTAGACGGATGTGGTTATCGGCCTGTGCAACGCGGTTAATACTACATCCGTTCAAAACCATTACATCTTTCTCATAACATTTATGCAGCAGTGCGCGCATCATTTTGCCGGTATGTATCTGCCCCTCAAAGGGATTGTATATCATTCGGCTTACTTTGCTAAAGCCAAAAGCTGCAATTTTTTCATTCGCTACTGAATAAATGTCATGCCCGCTGATGGCGTTTTTTAACAGGGTGTTGAGATAGCCGATCTTTTCAATGCATTCGTCGGCGTGCTGTTCTTCGGCCTGCATAAACAATTCGTAACCGCCATGCTGGTGGTAATCAATATTATCATCGCCCAGGTTTTGCCTCAGCCTTTGTAAGCCCCGCCATTTGTAGTTCACCAGGCGGGCAACTTCCTCTTCCGAAGAGTCGGATAAATAGGATAATTGCTCGGAAACGGTTCCAAAACAGGCAAATCCCGCGTTTTTGGTACTTGCGCCGCTGGGGAGGAAGCCACGTTCGAGCACCAGTACCTTTAGCTGGGGTTCGCGGGTTTTCAGGTGCAGGGCAGCGCTTAGTCCTACAATGCCGCTGCCAATGATAATTACATCGGCATTATTTATAAAGGCGGTGCGCTCCCAGTATGAAAAATTTTGTTCCAAACTCAAATGTAGTAAAAACGTTATCATATCAGCCCTCCTTTACCGAAGCGTTCCCCCGCAATTGGAATGCTTTTTGAAATAGCCGTTTCATATAAAACCATATAAACATGTACCACTTGTCGATGATATTTACATTTATACCCACCGGCTCGGCCTGGCTGCTGATGGCCGGTATTGCGCTGGTGAGCTTTTTAGTTCAGGCGCGTTTCAGGAGTAAGTTTAACGAGTACGCGCAGATGCCGCTGCTGTCGGGCCTCTCGGGCCGCGAGGTTGCCGAAAAGATGCTGCGCGATAACGGTATTTACGATGTACGCGTAATATCTGTAGAAGGCCAACTAACCGACCACTACAACCCCGCCGATAAAACCGTTAACCTTAGCCCCGATGTTTACCACAGCCGTAGCGTGGCCGCTGCCGCCGTTGCCGCACACGAATGCGGGCACGCCGTGCAACACGCCAAAGCTTATGGCTGGCTGGGCTTGCGTTCGTCGCTGGTGCCTGTAGTGAACATTGCTTCGCGGATAACCCAGGTAGCTATTATGATAGGCATAATGCTGCTGATATTTGCGCACTCTACCTTTGTATTGGCCATTGGCGTTGGCGCACTCGCGCTGGTAACGCTGTTCAGTTTTGTTACCCTGCCTGTAGAGTTTGATGCCAGCAACCGTGCATTGGCCTGGTTGAACAATAATTACAACATTATGCAAACCAGTAAAGAGCATAGCCAGGCAAAAGATGCCCTTTGGTGGGCCGCCATGACGTATGTGGTAGCCGCCCTTGGTTCGCTGGCTACGCTGGTGTATTACGCATCGTTCTTGGTGGGTAATCGTAGGGACTAATTTTGGTGGCTATTTAACCACAGAGCACCCAGAGGGAAAACCGCAGAGACACACATAGAGCCTTGCAAACTTTTCAAGAGACTTTTATAGCCGACTTTTTCGTGGCTGTGCTCAAAACTTAACCACAATATAGGCTCTGCAGACCTCTGTGTAAAACTCTGCGTCCTCTGCGGTTAAACGTAGGGACTAATTTGGGTGGCTATTTAACCACAGAGCGCACAGAGGGAAAACCGCAGAGACACACATAGAGCCTTGCAAACTTTTCAAGAGACTTTTATAGCCGACTTTTTCGTGGCTGTGCTCAAAACTTAACCACAATATAGGCTCTGTGAACCTCTGCGTAAAACTCTGCGGCCTCTGCGGTTAAATTTCGTCGCTTTTTAAATCTCATTAAAACTCAAGAACATTGTAACACCACGACATTTTTACCCGTCATGCCGTTACTATGAAAAAGTTTTTACTATTAGGCGCATGCGTACTGTTGTTTGCGCAGGCCTGCAAAAAGGATAATAACAAACCCGATAACTCACAGGTTATAATACAACCCGACCCGGTTGAAGCTGCCCCGGTAACAGGCGTAACCCAGCCATCGTCAGAAAACATGGTTTACCGCACGCTGAATTTGCGCTTAGGCTATAACAAGCACATTTTTTTAGATGCCAATAACGATGGCACTGTAGACCTAAGCTTCAGCGGGACGCTCATCTTCCACGATGGTAAGCAGCATTTATACTTATCGGGTTATACCAAAAGCACATCGGGCAATAAATTTTTCATTCAGAAAGGGCCTGAGCAGGTGATCAACGCGCAATGGGCATACCCATTTAATAAGGATGAGGTAATAGAGCCTACCGAGGCCAACCAGGTAGCGTTTACAGCGCTACAGCAAAAGGCCTTTATCATGAGCGTGGTAACCACCAATGCCCAAACCGATCTGGAAGGCCTGTGGAAAAACAAGCAGGACAAATACCTCGGCTTTGCTCTCAAAATGAACGGTGAACCGCACTTCGGCTGGCTGCGTTTAAGCCACGATACTGCTACTAACGAGATTATTGTAATAGAGTATGCCTACAGCAAAGTGCCGGGCGAAGATGTTATAGCAGGGCAGAAGTAGACACCGCGACAAAATGGGCAGGCTAAAACCTGCCTGTTTATTTTAAAACTATTTCCCTTTCCCCGCCATATAATCCAGCGTTAAATCACAAAGTGCTTTCACACCAAGTGTAAAGCCGCTTTCATCCAAATAAAAATCTGGCGTGTGGTGCGATGGAGCGGTAAGCGGACTGCCGCCTTTGGGCATCCCTCCCAAAAAGAAAAATAGCCCAGGCACTTTCTGCTGGAAGAAACTAAAATCTTCGGCACCTGTAACCGGCGGGCGTAACAGTACATTTTCTTTACCGGCTGCGGCTTGCAGCGATGGCAGCATTTTGGCCGTTAAATCAACATCGTTAAAGGTAACCGGGTAATGGTTGCTGTAGGGTATTAATACCTCGGCGGTAGCGCCATAGGCTTCGGCTGTTTTGGTGGCAATGCGGCGTACGTTATCGGTAACCAACTTTTCATCGTATTCGGTAAAGTAGCGTATTGTGCCCTGCATTTTTACGCTTTCGGGGATGATATTGAAACGTGAGCCACCCTGTATAACGCCAACGGTTACCACGGCAGGGTTTTCGGTCACGTTTACGTTGCGGCTAACGATGCTTTGCAGGCTGCTGATAATTTGTGCCGATACCACTACCGGGTCAATACTGCTCCAGGGGTAAGCCCCATGTGCCGAGCGGCCTTTCACAGTTATCTGCATATCGCTTACACCGGCCATAGTACCGCCCGGGCGGTAAACAATTTTACCCACTTCGGTTTGCGAGTTGATGTGCAAGCCGAATACCACATCAACCTTAGGGTTCTCCAAAGCACCTTCGGCTATCATCTGCTCTGCTCCGCCCTTTTCTCCTGCTGGTGCGCCTTCTTCTGCCGGTTGGAACAGGAATTTTACGGTGCCATGCAAATCTTTCTTCATGCCGGCCAATACCTCGGCAACCGCCATCATTATGGCCATGTGCGAATCGTGACCGCAGGCATGCATTACGCCAACTTCGTTGCCATTATACTGCGCTTTTACTTTTGATGCAAAGGGAATATTCACGCGCTCGGTAACAGGCAATGCATCCATATCGGCACGTAACCCCACTACGGGGCCCGGCTTGCCGCCTTTGAGTATGCCCACTACGCCGGTTGTAGCCACACCCGTTTGCACCTCTATCCCCAACGATTTTAAATGTTTTGCAATAATATCTGCCGTGCGTACTTCTCGGTTGCCCAGCTCGGGGTGCTCGTGGAAATCGCGCCGCCAGGCAATAATTTTATCCTTTAGGGCATCGGCTTTATTGCTGATAATTTTATTGGAGGAGTTGTTTTGAGCCGATGCGGCTAATGAAATGGCGGTGAATACAAAAGGTAAAAACTTTTTCATTGGCTATGGCTTTGGTAATTTTTCTAAATATAATTATTTGCCGTATAAAATATTCGCCGAAGTGCTTAACTCGCATAAATGGAGGGTTGTTAACCAATGCGAAAAATTTGAGCTTTTGCCATCGTTAATTCTTTAAACTATAATATATTAATTATCAATAGTTTATAATTTTTAAAATTTAAAATATGTTAAGTTGTGTTAACCTTGTTTTGATACAGTAGTTAACTTAAATGAAATTTCGATATGGTAGGGTTGTTGGGTTGTAGCGTATTGGTATAGTAGGCCCCTAAAACAAAAAGAGCGCTATAGGTTATATAGCGCTCTTAATTATTTAAAGTATAAACTATTAGTTGGTAATACTTAATACATCTATGGTAAATGTAATTACCGCGTTTGCCGGAATAGGGCCCGAACCGGATGGACCATATCCGTAGCGCGACGGTATTATCAGCAGTATTCTGCCATCCTTTTTCGCGTGCAACAAACCTATTTTCCAGCCTTCAATAACCTGGCTGCCTGCAGCTAAGCCGGTGGTATAAGTGCCGGAGTCAAACTGGGAACCCGACAGCAATTTGCCAACGTAGTTAACAGATACTGTAGACGCCGCAGTAGGATTGCTCCCCGTGCCGGGTGTAATGTTTTGATAATAAACGCCGGATGGGTCTTTAGTTGCCGTTATGCTTGGGTTAGCGGCAAGGTAAGCCTGAATTGCTTTGTCGTCAATATTTGCCTGCTCTTCTACACTAACTGTCTTGTCTTTTTTACAAGCCGACAAACCGATAGCCAATAAACTAATGATCAATAAGTATCTTTTCATATCACAGGTAACGGCAAAAGCCGCTATTATGCTACAGTTGTTTTAATTTTTAACTCAGTCATTTGCGCTTCGGCAATGGTTGATGGTGAGTCGATCATCACATCGCGGCCCGAATTGTTTTTAGGGAAAGCGATCACATCGCGGATAGAATCCAGTCCGGCGAAAATCGATGCCAACCTATCAAACCCGAAAGCAATACCTCCATGCGGAGGTGCACCATATTCAAAGGCATCCATCAAAAAGCCAAATTGTTTCTGCGCTTCTTCTTTAGAGAAACCAAGGTGCTTGAACATCAGGGCCTGCAATTCTCTATCGTGAATACGGATACTGCCGCCGCCAATTTCGGTACCGTTTATTACTAAGTCGTAAGCATTGGCGCGTACGTTCTTAGGGTCGGTATCCAACAGGGCGATGTCCTCAGGTTTTGGCGAAGTAAAGGGGTGGTGCATAGCGTGGTAACGCTCGGTTTCTTCGTCCCACTCCAGCAGCGGGAAATCAAGCACCCACAGTGGCGAGAATTTATTTTTATCGCGAAGGCCTAAGCGGCTGCCTACTTCTAAACGCAGTTCGTTCAGTTGTTTGCGCACTTTATCGGTTTGGCCGGCCAGTATCAGTATCAAGTCGCCTTTTTCGGTTTCAAAAGCAGCGCTCCATTTCGCCAGTTCTTCTTCGTTGTAAAATTTATCTACCGATGATTTGATGGTACCATCCTCATTATGGCGGGCATAGATCAAACCTGTTGCACCAACCTGCGGGCGTTTCAACCACTCGGTCAGTTCATCCAATTGTTTACGGGTATAGTTGGCGCAACCTTTTGCGTTGATACCTACAACCAGTTCAGCATTATCGAAAACGCCGAAGCCTTTGCCTTTTACCACATCGTTCAGTTCAACAAACTGCATCCCAAAGCGGGTGTCGGGTTTATCCGAACCGTATAAACGCATGGCATCAGCATATTGCATGCGTGGGAAATCGCCAAGTTCCAAGCCTTTTACGTTGCGGAACAAGTGACGGGTTAAGCCTTCAAATATGTTCAGGATATCTTCCTGGGTAATGAACGATAGCTCGCAGTCTATCTGTGTAAACTCCGGCTGGCGGTCGGCACGCAGGTCTTCATCGCGGAAGCATTTTACGATCTGGAAGTAACGGTCGAAACCACTCACCATCAACAATTGCTTAAAGGTTTGCGGCGACTGCGGCAAAGCGTAAAACTCGCCCGGGTTCATGCGGCTTGGTACTACAAAGTCGCGCGCACCTTCCGGGGTCGATTTGATCAGAACCGGGGTTTCCACCTCGATAAAATCAAGATCTGATAAATAGCGGCGTATCTCCTGCGCCATTTTGTGGCGAAGCACCAGGTTGTTACGGATAGGGTTACGGCGCAGATCCAGGTAGCGGTATTTCGCGCGCAGTTCCTCGCCACCATCGGTTTCGTCTTCGATCAGGAACGGAGGTATTTTAGCGGCGTTCAAAACTTCCAGTTCGGTAACTGTAATCTCAATTTCGCCGGTAGCAATTTTGGTGTTTTTGTTAGAACGTTCAACCACCTTGCCGGTTACCTTTATCACAAATTCGCGGCCCAGTTCGCGGCCGGCATCGCGCAGTTGCGCATCAGTATCGGTGTTAAAAACAAGCTGGGTAAGGCCGTAGCGGTCGCGTACGTCAATAAAAGTAGTACCGCCCAAATCGCGCGATTTTTGAACCCATCCGCAAAGGGTAACAGTTTCCCCTAAATTGCTGATATTTAATTGCCCGCAGGTGTGTGTTCTAAGCATAATTCCTTTTTAAAAAGTCTGCAAAAGTACATTTTTTTGACATACCAGCTATGCGATATGGTAATTGAGCGTAAAGAAGTTTACATAAACGGCCGATTATATACCTGAACGGTGTCCGGCAGGGCCTAAAACATATGAAAGGGTTGTTGTAAATTTATTTACTACTAAGCCGTTTTGGGGCTTGGCTTCATTTTAATTTAAGCATGGGCTTCTCAATAAAATACCAGGATACGATAGCCAATATAAGCGTGAGTAAAAACGAAGTACCGAAGTTAAGCGCGGCACTCCACAATGGAAACTTCAGTTTGAGGAATTGTTGTATGGGGAAGGCATAGATGTAAAGCCCGTAAGAGTAATCGCCCAACTTGTGGAACCAGCCTACCTGTAATTTGGGGTGATAAGCAAATACGAAAATGCCATAGGCGAGGGTTATGTTAAAAGAACTAATAAGCAACGGCGACCGGTAATGGAAAAGCAAGGCAGTAATAACAAGCATACCAATTGCGACGGGTATATTAATAATGATTCTGCCGGAAAAAAGATAAGCCAACCCGCCAAGCAGAAACAAAACTGCCCAGGCCCATACAAAATCCATATACCAGGGGGCATACACTATTCCCCAAAAGAAAGCCGCCACTAAAAGTATAGCCGGAAATGCACCCGCTAATAGCCGGAATTGCCGGCGGAATATTACAATGATAATGCCTAACAACAAAACCGCCACATAGAACAAAAGCTCGGCAGCCAATGTCCACAACGAGCCATTTACCTGCGCTTTATAGGGCAATGTTTCAAATACGCCGGGGAGGGTATTGTTGAGGTTATGCACCGTGAACAGCCTCCAGGCAAAATCGTATACACGGCTGTTGGCAAAATAATCTGCTAAACTAAGCGTAGTGCAAAGCGGACCTATAATAAAAGCGCACAATACCGCTGCTATTAACAACCCCGGGAATATGCGCAACGCCCTTGCCAACACAAAACTGCCCAGGGTTGGCTGCCTGAACATGCTTTTGGTAATGAGGAAGCCGCTAATAACAAAAAATACGCGCACACCCAAGGCTCCAAAGTCCATAAAGCCGATGGCTGTGGCCAATGGCTCCTGCTCAAATGTGCCCGCAACTAAGTAGCTGTGCGAAAAGATAACCATTACGGCGGCCATGAATCTGAGAAGGTCGAAGTTGTTGTTGCGCCCCTGGTCGAGCTGTTTAATGGTTGCCATGCACACCAAAGCTAATAATATTAACACCTCGGGATGCCGATATTGTAATATATGTTAGTTGATATTGTTATTCCCATAACAAAAACAATATATTTGCCCTATAATTCTCAAGGGGTGCCTTGCTTTGGCCAATAGAAATAAACTGCAGGTTGTTTCTACCAAACTGAAAGACAGGCTGAGATCAAACCCATTGTTTTGCAAAGTCAAAAGTTAGAAGTAAAAAGTCAAAAGCGATAGCTTAAGCTTTAAACATCAACTCTCAACTCCAAAAAACATGCACCTGATCCGGGTAATGCCGGCGTAGGGAGAGGTAACAAGTTAAGTGTACTGACGCTTTACCCTGGCGGCAGATGGTTTAACTCATTTTTGTTCAACAATTTTGAAAAATTTATTAGCGGCGCTTATCGCCCTGCTGTTGCCGTATGTGGCATCGGCACAATTTTCCATCAGCGGAAAAATCATCAACCAGTCCGGCGAAGTACTGCCCGGCGCAAGCATCAGTATCATCAAATTAAACCGTGGCGCACAAGCCGATGTTAATGGCAATTACAATTTAACCAACCTGCCCGCAGGCAATTACACGCTGCAAGCCAGTTATGTGGGCTACCAGCTATTAACAAAAACGGTTGCACTAAACAGCAGCCAAACTATCAATTTAACACTTGCCAACGGTGTTTTCAGTGCCGAAGAAGTGGTGGTTACCGCCACCCGTGCGGGCCGCAACTCGCCAACGGCCTTTACCAACCTGAGCAAAAAGGATTTGGAGAAGAACAACTTCGGGCAGGATCTGCCTTACCTGCTTAACCAAACCCCATCGGTAGTAACTACTTCTGATGCAGGCGCGGGCATTGGCTACACCGGCATCCGCATACGCGGAAGTGACGGCAGCCGGGTGAACGTAACCATTAACGGCATCCCGTACAACGATTCGGAAAGCCAGGGTTCGTTCTTTGTCGACCTGCCGGATATCGCTTCATCGGTAAACAACATACAGGTGCAACGCGGCGTGGGTACGTCTACCAATGGCGCAGGTGCGTTCGGCGGGAGTATCAACATTCAAACCACAACCAGGCGAGATACAGGTTATGCCGATATCAGTAATTCTATGGGTTCGTTCAATTCGGTAAAAAACACCATTAACCTGGGTACAGGTTTGTTAGGTGGCCACTTTAGTGTGGATGGAAGGTTATCGCGTATCAAATCCGATGGATACATCGACAGGGCATCGTCGCAACTGAAGTCGTTTTTTGTGAGCGGTGCTTATTACGGCAAAAACAGCACCTTGCGTGCGAATGTGTTCTCGGGCTACGAGCGCACCTACCAGGCCTGGAACGGCGTGCCCGACTATATCATCAGCGATAACAGCCTGCCAAACAACCGCACTTACAACGAGCTGGGCATACTGCCCGATGGCAGCTTTTATAAAGACCAGGTAGACGATTACCTGCAAAACCACTACCAATTACTTTACGACCAAAAACTATCCGACAAAGTATCTTTCAGTGGTGCCCTGCACTACACCAAAGGCAAAGGCTATTACGAAGAGTATAAAGCGGATGCCAGCGTAGAGGATTACGGCTTAACCCCTGTTGTAATAGGCGGCACCACCATCACCAATACCGACTTAGCCCGCCGCCGTTGGCTGGATAACGATTTTTATGGCGTTACTTATGCCTTGAAATACCTGCCGCAAGATAACCTGAATTTCACCCTCGGTGGCGCGTACAACCGCTATAAAGGCGCGCACTTTGGTAATATTATTTACACCCGCGAGAGCGCCGGTATACCGCCGAACTACGAGTACTACCGCGACGATGCAACCAAGAACGATTTCAACATCTTTGGCCGTGGCGAGTTGAAAACCGGTAATACCACCGTATTTGCCGATATGCAGTACCGCCGAATTTACTACTCGTTCTTAGGGTTCGACAGGAATTTGAACAACATTCAGCAGAACGCTACGCTCAATTTCTTCAATCCTAAAGTGGGCGTTACCTACGAGTTCGACGGGCAGAATAATGTGTATGCATCCTTCGCCGTAGGCAATCGCGAACCCAACCGCGACGATTACACAAACAGTACACCTGCCAGCCGCCCTAAAGCAGAGAACCTGAAAGATTTTGAAGCGGGTTATCGCGTTGCTACATCTGCATTCCGCGGAGGCATTAACCTGTTTTATATGCTATATAAAAACCAGTTGATATTAACAGGTTCGCTTAACGATGTTGGTGCGCAAATACGAAGCAATGTAAAGGATAGCTACCGCACGGGTATTGAGCTGGATGGCCGACTGAAAATTACCAAAGCGCTAAGCTGGGCAGCTACGGCAACCATCAGCAGTAATAAAATTAAGAACTACGGCCAGTTCCTGAACAATTACGATGACGGCAGCCAGGCCTTCATCCTGTTGAAGAAAACTAATATCGCCTTTTCGCCTTCGTTCATTGGCTCAAGCGAGTTGAGCCTTACGCCAATTAAAGGCGGCGAGATAGCCTTCATCAGCAAATACATTGGTCAGCAGTATTTAGATAATACATCAAACACCAACCCGGTAGGCTTCCCGGTATCGGGCAATAACGCTTACGTTACTGATAGGTTGCTGAAAAGCTACTTTGTGAGTGATGTAAGGGTTCGGTACAACTTCAGCGTACGCTCGGTGAAAAATATTGGGCTGGGGCTGCAGGTGAATAACGTATTCAACAAAAAGTACGAGGCCAATGGTGCTACCTATCCGGATATCGAGGGCGGGCAGGTAGTAAACTACAACTATTACTTCCCGCAGGCCACGCGCAACTTTATGGCTTCGGTTAGTTTAAGCTTTTAAGCCATGCAGCATTGGATAGCTCTTTTTTTAGAGCAGCTAAAAGCTACCACCTGGCTGGAATGGGCAGCCGTAATATTAGGCGTTGCCGAAGTATTGCTGGCGCGGGCAAACAAAGTGTGGCTATACCCAACAGGTATAGCCGCCACTTTAATTTCGGTTTACCTGTTACTGAAAGTAGCCCTTTACGCCGAATGCCTGCTGAATGGCTATTATGTGGTGATGAGTGTATACGGCTGGTACCACTGGATAAAAAAGCGCGGCCAACCACCCGTAAAAGTAGCTTATGCCAACCGGCGCGAATGGATAACCACTTTGCTTATTGTTTTTGCGGGTTGGGGGCTTTTGTATTGGCTGCTGGTGAGTTTCACCCAGTCGACAGTGCCGCTGTGGGATGCCTGGGTATCATCAACGGCATGGGCGGGTATGTGGCTGCTGGCACGGCGTAAAATTGAAAACTGGGTGTTGCTGAACATCAGTAACCTTTTCGCTATTCCACTGCTTTACCATAAAGACCTGGCGATGTTCGCCGTGCTTACCCTCATTTTATTCATCGTGGCCATTTTTGGTTATTACGATTGGCGCAAGATCATCATCAACGAACGTTTATCAAACCAGGATGCCTGACATAGAAACCATACCCCATCCCTCCGCACAGTTGCAGGCCGACTGGGTAGAAACTATACGCAAGTATGCGGCAGATGCCGAAAAGCTGGGCAAATTGCACCCGGCGCAGTTAGAATTGGTGTATCAACAAAAATGGTTCAACTTGTTATCGCCTGCGGTTTATGGCGGCTTGCAAGCTCCACTGCCACAGGCCGTATTAATGGAGGAAGCATTAGCCTGGGCCGATGGCAGCCTGGGTTGGGTGGTTACCTTATGCTGCGGTGCGGGTTGGTTCGGTGGGTTTTTGCAACCCGATATTGCCCGGCAGGTATATGCTGATGCCCGCGCCTGCATAGCGGGCAGTGGCGCAGCAACCGGTACCGCCGAAATAAGCGGCGAGGGCTACATTATTAACGGCAGCTGGAAATACGCCAGCGGTGTGCATCATGCTACACACATAACTGTCAATTGTGTTATTACTCATAACGGAGAACCTGTTTTCGGGGATGACGGTGCGCAGCTCATATTACCCTTCATACTCGACAGAGCCGATGTAAACCTTTTACCCGGCTGGAAGTACATGGGCATGATAGCTACAGGCAGCGATGCTTATGAGGTGAAAGAGCTTTTGGTAGATAAAAGCCGCTGCTTTAAAATAGATGCCCATGCTACTGTTATTAACGAGCAGCTATATACTTACCCATTTTTGCAACTGGCAGAAGCTACCCTTGCGGCAAATCTATCGGGCATGGCCGTGCATTTTATGGACCTTTGCGTACCTGCGTTTGCCCACAAAGCAACTAACATTCGCAGAGTAAATGCGGCCAACGTGGCCGTTATGGATAAGGCTCTTGCGGATGCTGTTGAGGAGCTTAACGGTATAAGGAAGCAATTCTTTAGAGCTGTTGAGGCTTCATGGCTAAAACCTACCGATGCCGCCCTCTTAAAACAAGTAAGTTTTACGAGCCGGTTGCTTGCCAAAACCGCGCGCGAAAGTGTAGATGCGCTATACCCTTACTGCGGATTGCTTGCCGCATCGCCCGATACGGAGATCAATCGCGTTTGGCGCGATCTGCATACCGCCGGCCAGCATGCTTTATTAACTTTCATGGAGTAATTATAAGGGTTGCAGGTTGTAACATTCTTGTTG
Organism: Mucilaginibacter pedocola; assembly: GCF_002013915.1. Taxonomy (GTDB): domain Bacteria; phylum Bacteroidota; class Bacteroidia; order Sphingobacteriales; family Sphingobacteriaceae; genus Mucilaginibacter; species Mucilaginibacter pedocola. The sequence continues at coordinate 24,580 of NZ_MBTF01000006.1, read as the reverse complement.
CACGCACGGCTGGGGTATGGCTTTTATGTATTTTTATCTGTGTGTAATACAGTTGTTTTGTGTTGCATAAGCCCCTAATAAAATGATCTACTCTACCCCTAAGCCCAAGCGGAAGCTTCGCGTCCGTTTCCTGTCGTGCGGTTTCGTAATTGCAATAGCTTTTTCGTTTTTTCAAAGCTGTAAACTGGATGCCCCGGTATTCCCCGAAAAGCCGGTAATAACCACGCCAACCGATACTACCAAAACCGATACCACGCCTACCACCCCGCCGCCCGTTACGGGTAACACCGATACTGTTATAAAAGATACCATAACTCCCGCCACTGCCAATTTTAACAGGCTGATAAACTGGCAAGCATACAAGTCCAGCAAAACAGGCGCTTATGATATGCTACTAATTGGCGACTCGTACACACAAGGGAACTTTTACAGCTGGAGGCTGCGTGGTAAGTTGCTTAGCAATGGTTTTAACGATGGCGGGCCCGGCTACGATAGCTTTGGGCGTTGGGACCCAACAGGCATGTATTCGATAGATGCATCGATGGACCTGAACGAGCTCACCTTTGATTACGACCCCTTACTTTGGGACCCCGCGCAGAGCAATTATTACGGCCCCTGCGGCAATGTAACCAGTAATACGCCCAACGCAGTAATAACTGCTCAATCGTTAGTGCAACTGAGCACCATGACCATTATTTACGAACGGCACTCCAACGCAGGCAATTTCAGGTACCGTGTAAATGGCGGCGCCTGGACGGTGGTAAGCGAAGAAAACGCTGCGGAGGATATCGGCAGCGTAGTAGTAAATGTAGAGAACGAAGGCGATAACATTAGCATGGAGATAGAAGCACTTAAAGAAGGGCAGGTATTTTGCGGCGTACTGGCCCGCCGCACCGGCGATATTCTCAATATGCACAAGGTTGGGAGCAGCGGCACCACTGCCGACTATTTTGCTAACAACGGCCTGTGGGAGCAGTCGATAAAACTATTGAACCCTAAGGGCGCATTAATTATGTTCGGCACTAACGAGATGGATTTTAACGTAAAGCCGGCAGATATGGCCGTAAATGTGCAGCATATTATTGACAGGCTGCGCCACATACAGCCCAATTGCGATATTATGATCATGTGCCCGCCAGAAACGCTTTATGAAAACGAAGACCCGAGGACGTACAACATTGGCAACTATGCCGACGCGCTTTTTAAACTGGCATTAAAAAACAAGGCGGCGTACATTGATTTTGCTAAGGTTTTCCCGCATTTCAGCGAGCAATCTATATATGATGATATTATGTCGCCCGACCGTAAGCACCCCGGCGATGTGGGCAGCGAATTGATGGCCAAAACCATTTTTAACGGGCTGATGAAATAGTAGGGCAAGTATTTTAACCTTTACGTAACGCAAATATCACATCAAAAGTGGCGGGCAATGCCCATATTTGCGCATTAAAATTACTTTTTAGCATGAAAATAAGGCCCTTGATATTAGCCGCGTTGCTGCTTGCTACCGGCGCATCTGCTCAAAATAAAAAAACTACTGTTGCTGCAACTGCCCTGCCACGTCCCAAACTGGTGGTTGGTATAGTGGTAGATCAAATGCGTTGGGATTACCTTTACCGTTATTACGACCGCTACCAAGCCGGCGGCTTTAAGCGCATGCTGAACGAAGGTTTCACCTGCGAGAATACGCTGATCCCTTATATACCAACAGTAACCGCCATTGGCCACTCTACCGTTTACACTGGTTCGGTACCGGCTATACATGGCATTGCAGGTAACGATTTTACCATACAAGCCACCGGCAAGTCGATGTATTGCACTGATGATAGCACGGTTACCAGCGTTGGTGCAGTTTCGGCAGCGGGTAAAATGTCGCCCCGTAACTTGCAGGCAAGCACCATTACCGATGAGCTGAAACTGGCTACCAACTTCCGTTCGAAAGTTATTGGTATCGCACTGAAAGACCGCGGAGGTATCCTCCCTGCTGGCCACGCTGCCAATGCAGCTTACTGGTTTGATGATGCCAGCGGCAACTGGATAACCAGTACTTATTACATGAATGCCCTGCCTGCCTGGGTTACTGCTTTCAATGCACAAAAAAATGCGGAGAAATACTTGAAACAGGATTGGAACACCCTTTACCCTATAAACACCTACGTACAAAGCGCGGACGATAACAGCCCGAAATACGAAGGTAAGTTTGGCGGCGCGGAAGCTCCTGTATTCCCGGTAAAAACATCTGAATTGTATAAAGGCCGCGTGGGCATGATCCGCAGCACGCCTTATGGTAATACCTTAACGCTCGACCTGGCAAAAGCTGCCGTAGAGAATGAGCATTTAGGTGGCGGCCAACTGACCGATTTCCTTGCCGTGAGCCTTTCATCAACCGATTATATCGGCCACCAATTTGGCCCAAACTCGGTAGAGGTAGAAGATACCTACCTGCGTCTGGATAAAGACATAAGTGCTTTCTTCGCTTACCTTGACGCTAAAGTGGGTAAAGGCAACTACACCGTATTTTTAACTGCCGACCATGGCGCAGCCCACAACCCCAACTTTTTGATAGACCACAATATCCCGGCAGGTTACTTTGACGAGTCGGCCGCACGCACCGGGTTGAATGCTTTGCTGGAAGAGAAATTCAAAGTGAAAAACCTGGTGCTAAATTTGGGTAACTACCAGGTTAACTATAACAACGCTGCCATTAAAAAAGAAGGCTTAAGCGAAGATGCTATAAAAGCGGAAAGCATACAGTATTTGCAAAAGCAAGCGGGCGTAGCCTTTGTGGTTGATATGCAACGCGTACAAGCCGCCAACATCCCCGAAGATCTGCGTACCCGTATTACCAACGGTTACAATGTTGAGCGCAGCGGTACCGTGCAAATAGTTTTAAAACCGGGCTTCTACGGCGGCCACGGAGGTACAGGCACTACCCACGGCACCTGGAACCCATACGATGCGCACATCCCATTGGTATTTATGGGCTGGGGCATTAAACATGGCAGCCTGGTACGCGAGACGCATATGACCGATATTGCCGCAACCATCGCCGCCCTGCTGCATATACAAGCCCCAAGCGGCAGCATTGGCGATGCCATTGGCGAGGTATTGAAATAAGATCTTAGTCCGAAAGACGGAAAGTCAGGAAGTCCGAAAGAAGAATCGTGTTTAGCGACCTATCTTTCGGACTTTTATACATTCGGGCATCCCGACTTCTTCTTATCTTTCGGACTTTCCGACATTGGACTTTCGGACTTTCCGACATCGGACTTACGGACTATCATTATGCGCAAATACATCTCCAAATTCCATTACCTCACGCAGGATCTGCCGCACCGCAGCCATGCAGAACAAGCACAGATCGCTTGCGAGGCCGGTGCAAACTGGCTGCAATACCGTTGCATGAGTAAAGGCGATGAGGAGCTTATTGACGAGATAAACCAAATCGCTGCCATCTGCGATGATTGGGGCGCAACACTGATACTCGCTAACCACTACCATCTGCTGGATAAGGTAGATGCGCAGGGTGTACATATAGAGGACCTTGATGCCGACTTTGCCGCCATCCGTGCCGTGATTGATGATGATAAAACCCTTGGTGCGTCGGCAACAAATGTAGAAGCCTTGTTACGCTTGCAAAACTCTGGCGTGATTGATTATTGCGGCTACGGCCCCTTTGCCCATACCGATACCAAACCCAATATTAAACCTCTGTTGGGTTACGGCGGCTACCGCGAATTGCAAAAGCATCCTATCGATATCCCGGTTATAGCCGTTGGCGGCATCCAAATAACCGATGTAGAGCCATTGCTGGCGGCGGGCGTTTATGGCATTGCGGTATCGTCTGCCATTAACTTGTCGTTGGATCCCGGCGAAGCGGTTAAAGAGATCTATAGAAAGATATACTAAACCAGTACAAATTTGGGCTTCTGGATAAAGTAGATACGGGCTTTTCAATAAACCTTCCGGCATCGTAACCCACGACCTTTGTGGTATTAATAAATTTGATACTACAATTATGGAAAATACAGAAACCGTATTGGTTACCGGCGGCACCGGTTTTGTGGGCATGCATATTATTTTGCAATTGCTGCAACAAGGCTACCCTGTGCGTACCACCGTGCGCAGTTTAAACAGTAAAACAAAACTCATAGATACACTAAAAGCGCAGGGCATCACCAATATAAATGCATTAGCCTTTGCCGAAGCCGAGCTGACCAACGACGCCGGTTGGGCCGAAGCCATGAAAGGCTGCAAGTATGTATTGAGTGTAGCCTCGCCTGTCTTCTTCCATCAGCCCAAAAACGAAGAGGAAGCCATTCGCCCGGCACTTGAGGGGACACGCCGCGTACTGAAATTTGCTAAGCAAGCCAGTGTGAAACGCGTGGTTATGACATCAAATTTTGGTGCGGTTGGTTTTAGCCAAACCGATAAAAACAGGCTCACCACCGAAGAGGACTGGACCGACACTAACCTGCGCGGGCTATCGGTCTACGAAAAATCCAAAACGCTTGCCGAGCGGGCGGCCTGGGAATTTATAAAACGCGAAGGCGCAGGGTTGGAGTTTGCTACCATAAACCCTGTAGCTATTTTAGGCCCATCGCTCAACGGGCATGTTTCGGGCAGCTTCCATATCATCAGCAATATGTTCGATGGCAGCATGAAGGCCATCCCGGATATCCCTCTGAATATTGTTGACGTACGCGATGTGGCCGAGTTGCATATCCGTGCCATGATAACCCCGGCGGCAAATGGCCAACGCTTTATTGCCACCGCCGACGGGCAAATCAGTATGCCGGAGATAGCCACTTTTACAAAAGCTAACCGCCCCGCCATTGCCGGCAAAATACCAAACAAGGTAATTCCCGCCTGGGTTATTAAATTAGCATCACTGTTTAACGCCCGGGCAAGCGAAGGTGCGGTGTTCATCCGCATGAACAGGAATGTGAGTAATGCAAAGGCCAAAAACATTTTGGGCTGGCAACCGCGGGCAACGCTGGAGGAAGCTATTTTAGCGGCGGTGGACAGCATGGCCCAATACGGAATTATTAAATGAGAGCGATAGCAAAAGAAACACAGGCCAACATCCTGCGCGAGCAGTTCATTCCCGACCACGTGTTCGTATACATCAGGCAGGGCGGGGTAAGCTTTTTTGATGGCCGCAATACCCGGGTTTTGTCTGCAGGCGATAGCTGCATAGTGCGTAAAAATAGCCTCGCTAAATTTGCTGTAGCAGATAGCGCGGAAGGTTTCGACCCGGTGTTATTTTGCTTTGATGAACCTTTCCTACGCTCTTTTCAAACTAAATATAAGCCGGTTGTTACGAGGGCTAAAACCGAGGGCGCTTTCGTTGCGATAGAAGGCAGCGAATTATTGCAAAACTTTATGGCATCTATAAAGCCATACCAAACAGAAGTGATGCAATTAGATGAGGCTTTTGAAGATCTGAAGTATGAAGAATTGCTCATCATCCTGCTGAAAACCAACCCCTATATCGGTGGGCTTTTATTCGATTTTGCCCCGCCCGAAAAGATAAACCTCGAGGCTTTCATGAACCGGCACTTTAACTTTAATGTGAGCATGAGCCGCTTTGCCTATCTAACAGGGCGCAGCCTCTCAGCATTCAAGCGCGATTTCCAGGAAATATTCAACGATTCGCCGGGCCGTTGGCTAACCAGGAAACGTTTACAGGAAGCTTACTTTAATATAAATACCGAAGGCAAGAACCCGAGTAATATTTACCTTCAATTAGGCTTCGAAAGTTTATCGCATTTTTCAGTAGCCTTTAAAAAGATGTTCGGGCATGCGCCTACAGCAAAGCAGCAATAGTTATTTGGGCGGGTAAGCCATATAAATATGCTCATCAATAACCTGCCCCAGTTTGTACACTCCGGCTTTCAGTATGCCTTGCTTCACAAACCCGGCCTTCTCTAACACCCTCATTGATGCCGGGTTATAACTGAATACACCCGCCTGCAGGCAAATAATATCAAAATTGGTAAAGGCGTAGTCTTTAGCAAGTATCGCGGCTTCCGACATGATGCCGCGGCCCCAGTAAGGTTCGCCCAGCCAGTAGCCGAACAAGGGCGACTTTGCAAATACATCCTCTCGGAAATTGATGCCGATAGTTCCGGCCAGTTCGCCGTCTATATCTATCACCAACGATATTGCAGGTGTTTTGCCAAGGTGTAACCCGATAAAAAATTCTGCGTCGGCTAAGGAGTATGGCGAAGGAAAGCGGTCGTACAGGTTGGCGGCGATTTTGGGGTTATCAGCAAGGCGCTGCAGGGTAACTGCATCGGTTTCGCGCCAGTGGCGCAGGGTAAAATTGCTGCCTTTGATATCTTCCATTGTAACAATACGTGTGCTAAAATTAGTAATATTACTTAAACTGCTAAATTGCGGCGCTTTATCCACTGATCTCATCATGAAGAAATTTTTTACCCCCATACTTTTATTGGCATCTGCTGCTGCATCGGCACAAACCCTTGGTCCGCTCACGGTAGAAAAAATAATGCGCGACCCCAAATGGATGGGTACATCGCCATCAGATATCCGCTGGAGCGACGACAGCAAGAAGATATATTTCGATTGGAACCCAAAAGCAGCAGAGCGCAGCCCCTTGTTCTCCATTACCCCAACCAATATTAAACCACAGGAAGTTGGTGTGGAAGAAGAGCGCAGCATGCCACCCGAAAGCGGCAGCTGGAATAAAAAGCATACGCTAAAAACATTTGAGAAGAATGGTGATATCTACCTGTCGGATGTGCGAACAGGCAAAGTGACTCAGCTAACAAGCACTACGGAACGCGAGGCTATCCCCGTTTTTACTGCTGACGAAAGTGCCGTACTCTTTTCAAAAGAGAATAACTTATATAAGCTTACCCTGGCAAAAGGCGAATTGGTGCAGCTAACCAATTTTGTAAAAACTGCAAGCAACGCCGCTAAAAAAAGTACCGATAACCAGCAAACAACTTACCTGAAGAAACAGCAACTGGAGTTGTTCGATATTATTAAAGTGGAGGATAAAAACCGCAAGCTGGACAGTGCAGAGCGCGCGGAAATGGCTTTGCCGAAATTAAAGGAGATAGCTTTTGGCGATAAGCGTGTAAGCGGTGTACAGCTAAGCCCCGACGGACGCTATGTTACTTACCGGTTGATACAAGCCGCCGAAGGCGCGCGCAGTGGTATAGTGCCTAATTATGTAACCGGCTCGGGCTTTACCGAAGATATACCGAACCGCACCAAGGTTGGGGCGCCGCAATCATCGTCGGTAAGTTATGTGTACGATAAGAAAAGGGATAGTGTGTATGCCATTTCCACTAAAGAAATTCCGGGTATAAAAGACCTGCCCGATTACCTGAAAGATTACCCCAAACTACTGGAAGACCGCAAAAAGGCAAATGCCGACCGCAAGGTGGATATAGGCTCCGTTATATGGAGCGAGGACGGCAAAACCGCGGTAGTGGTGGTAGAATCGCAGGATAATAAAGACCGCTGGATAATGAAACTGGATGCCTTTTCGGGCAAGCTATCGCTGCTGGATCGTCAACGCGACGAGGCCTGGATAGGCGGCCCGGGTACCGGCGGTTTCTTTGCCAATGGCACTTTAGGTTTTATTGATAACCAGCACTTCTATTACCAAAGCGAAGCCAGCAGCTACTCGCATTTGTATGTGGTGGATGTAATAAGCGGCGATAAAAAACAGCTTACCTCGGGCAAATGGGAGGTGCAAACCTTGCGCTTATCTAATGATAAAAAGACGTTCTACTTTACGGCTAATATCGAGCATCCGGGTATTACGCATTTTTACAAAATACCCGTAACTGGCGGCGCGCCGGTTAAGCTAACTTCGATGAAGGGGGGCAACGAGGTAGATCTGTCGCCCGATGAAAAATGGCTGGCCATTCGTTATTCATACTCCAATAAACCTTGGGAACTGTACGTACAAGCCAACAAACCGGGTGCGAAAGCTGTGCCGGTTACTAAGTCGACCACTGCCGAGTTTGAGTCCTACGCATGGAAAGAACCGGAAGTGATCAGCTTTAAAAACCGCTACGGAAGCGATGTTTATGCCCGCGTATATCAGCCCAAGAACCCCGACCCGGCCAGGCCCGCGGTGGTATTTGTGCATGGGGCAGGGTACCTGCAAAACGTGCACTACTGGTGGAGCAGCTACTTCCGCGAATACATGTTCAACAATATGCTGGCGGATAATGGCTACACGGTAATGGATATCGATTACACCGCCAGTTCGGGTTACGGGCGCGACATGCGCACAGGCATTTACCGCCACATGGGTGGTAAGGACTTAACCGACCAGTCCGACGGTGTGAAATACCTGGTCGAAAAGTACGGCGTGAACCCCAAACATGTGGGTTTATACGGCGGATCGTACGGTGGTTTTATAACGCTGATGGCGCTGTTTACCCAGCCCGATGTTTTTGCCGCCGGCGGCGCTATCCGCTCGGTAACAGACTGGGCACATTATAACCACGGCTATACCTCCAATATCCTGAATGAACCATTTGAAGATGATAAGGCATACCGCCAAAGTTCGCCCATTTACTTTGCCGACGGGCTAAAAGGACGCCTGCTGATGCTGCACGGCATGGTAGACCAAAATGTGAATTACCAGGACATTGTGCGCCTCAGCCAAAAACTGATAGAACTGCATAAAGAAAACTGGGAGCTGGCATCGTACCCGGTAGAAGACCATGGTTTTGTTCAACCCAGCAGCTGGACGGATGAGTATAAGCGTATTTACAAATTATTTGAAGAAACGTTGAAAGGGAAGTAAATCGTAAACCGATGGTGGGGTGAGATATGTCGTAAGCCCAAAACAACATCACCTAAAAACGCCTTTTAAAGAGGAATACCTCAAATTATTGAATAACTAGGAGGTTGATTATGATGAACGATACATTTTTCACGGACTATTAGATTAACCTGCAAATGAACTCAACTCTCCACATCCTGAATGGCGATGCCACCCTGCCCGGTTTTACCGATGCCGGGCTTGATGGCGATATAATGATATGGCGCGAAGTATTATCAGAAGGCCCGCTTAAGCAAAACATTGCTTCAGCAGAATTTTGGCAATTACGCTCGGGTTGGATAAGCCGCACCTATGGCGAAACACCCGACGGCTATCACCACAACATGATAGTCCCGCTGGAAAAGTTGAGCGAACCTTACGAAGAAATAAACCTGTGGTTCGAGTTCGATCTGCATTGCCAGGTGAATTTGCTTGGCGCCATGATGCTGCTAAACCAGCAAACCAATTTATCTGCCCCCCAAGTATATTTGATAAGCCCCGCTGAGTATCCTGATAAGCCTGATTTTATGGGCATGGGCGAATTGAACGGCGAAGAAATGGACTACCTGTTCGATAATATCAGAGTTCACCTGAGCGAATACGATTTTGTGTTGGCTGCCGAAGCATGGCAATTATATGTGGAAGGCGACGCGGCAAAACTAAAAACATGGCTTGCCGAAACAACCTTTTGGGGCAATATGCATAACCTGAAACCCGCCTTGGAAGCTCATGTAAAACGCCTTGAAGTGGATAGCGATGGGCTCAATTATATCCACCAAATCTTGCTGCACATTTACCAAAGCGGCAACCATACCAAAAGCACCATATATCCTCAATTTTGGAAAACCGAAAAAATATACGGCATGGGCGATAGCCAGTTGGATGGCTACCTGCAAACGCTAACCGAAAGAAACCTGGTAAAATTACAATAACTACAAGGCAGGCAAGCTTACGGCTACCGTTGGCGTTCGTTCACTTTCGTTCTTCATCCTATCCAGCGCGGTAACTACGTAAAAGTAGGTTTTGCCGGGTTGTACGTTGGTATCCACATAAACCGGTTCGGTATTGTACTGTATATGCAGAATGTTTTCCGGGTCACCCAGGTCAAAGGCTTGCCCTTCGGTAAAGCGGTAAACTACGTAGCCGTAAACGGGTTCGCTATCTGCCGCAGGCAAAGGCATCGACCATTTTAGCACAATGTTTTTCCTTTCGGCACGGGCAATAAAGTTTTGCGGCGCATTAGGCGGTACCGAATCGCGCCAGAGCATCGGCGGCGGCAATGCCGGGAACTGATAAAAATCCTGCTTCAGCGTATCTGCCAAATGGTTGGCATTAGCCACCAGTGTTTGCGAGCGGAAATAAATACCACCCTGCACCCGCGGGTTATCGCGCATCAGCCTTAATTGATTAGGGATTTCGGATGGGTTTTTAAAAGCAGGGCTTCGCGCCTCGTAAAAGCGGTAAGGTGCAAGTCCAACATAAAGGTGGCGGTTGTAGGTGTTATTACTCCACCAATCCAACAGGGTATCAAAGGCCGCGGCGCGGTTACCAATTTGCCAATAAATCTGCGGCGAAATATAATCTATCCAGCCTTCCTTCATCCATTTGCGGGTGTCGGCAAAGTTCTCGATGTATGATGAACCACCGTGCGTATTGCTACCATCGGGGTGCTGGCTTTTGTTGGCCCATATACCAAACGGGCTAATGCCGAATTTCATAGTTGGCTTATACTTATGAATGCTATCCGCCAGCATGTGTATCAGCTTATCCACGTTATCGCGTCGCCAGTCTTTTACGTTGCTGAAACCTGCGCCGTATTCGGCAAAAGCGTCGGCATCGTTTATCACTTGCCCTCTTACCGGGTAAGGGTAAAAGTAGTCATCCATATGTATGCCATCTACGTCGTAGTTCTTCACTACGTCAAGCACTACCTGCACAATATACTCGCGCACCTCGGGTATACCCGGGTTAAAAAGCTTTATACCTTCATAAATAAAAAACCATTCGGGCTTTGTGCGGGTTATATGGTCGGCCGATAGCAGGTTGAACTTGCCATCGAAGGTTGCGCGGTAAGGGTTGAACCAGGCGTGGAGTTCCATATTGCGCTTGTGGGCCTCGTCAATAGCAAATTCCAGCGGGTCGTAATCGGGCGCATCGCCTTGTTTGCCGGTAAGGTATTTTGACCATGGTTCGCGGCTCTTGGCGTAAAAGGCATCAGCGGCAGGGCGCACCTGGAACATAATGGCATTTATACCCGTTTGCTGGTGCGAATTAAGCTGGTTCAGCAGATCGCGTTTTTGCAATTCGGCGGTAGCGCGGGCGTTTTGCGGCCAATCGAGGTTGCTTACGGTGGCTATCCAAACCGCGCGAAATTCGCGTTTGGGTTGTATCAGTACGCTATCCTCTTCGGCAACAGTTTGCGCGATAGCTTCAGTAACGGTTTGCGCAATAGTTACAGTGGTTGCAATGGCCGAAAGTACAGTGGCAAACAGATATTTATATAAACGCATTAAGCAGTAGTATTAATTAAAAGGTGCAAAGATATAAACTCGATAGCAAGCAGATTTATTATAACATATAATAATTGTAAGCATTTTGTGTTTTAACCATATTGTTAATTTGTTAACGCAGCGGTTAATTTTACGTGGTTAAACCGATTTTTGTACCGTAGTATTAAAAAAAGTACTACTTTTATTTAACAACCATGAAAAAACCCCGGATTTTATAGCTGTTTAAACCCGGCAAACTTTAATTAGAAAACACGATGGAAAACCAATACGGACAACAGCCGCCTAAGAAAAATTCGAACGTTATTTATTTTTTAATTGCGGTAGTGGTGGCTCTGTTAGGCACCGATGTATACCTGTACATGCAGAAAAATAAATCGGACACGAAGATAGTTTACCAAAACGACGAGAAAACCCGCCTGCAAACCGAACTGGATAGCCTGGAAGCACAGATAGAGCAGGTAAACATGGGCCGTGCAAAAATGACCACCGAGATGCAGGCCAAAAACGATTCGTTGCGCGCAAAAATTAAAGAACTGAGGCGCGAACTGGCCAAGGGCAAACTAACCAAAGCCGAACTATCGCACGCGCAGGAAGACATTAAGCAACTCCGTTATTTTGTAACCAAGTACACCGCCGATATTGAGGAACTGAAGAAGGAAAACACCAACCTTACCGTTGAACGGGATACGCTAAAAACCAATTTGGCCACAGTAAGTACCAAGGCTGCGGACTTAGAAAAGAAAACCGTTGAACTGGATGCCAAGGTGAAAGAAGCATCCGCCTTGAAGGTTGGCTCCGCCGATGTAGTGGCTTACAAAATTAAAAACAGCGGAAAAGAGGTTGAAGAGAAGAAAGCCAAAAACACCCAGAAAATAAAAGTAAACTTTACTGTAGCGGGCAACACTGTAGCCGAAAAAGGGCTGCACGATATTTACGTACGTGTAATAGACCCAACCGGCAACCTGATAACCCCGGCAGATAGTGGCACGTTCAGCGCCGATGCGCAAGACCTGCAATACACTTACAAAACCGCTATCGATTTTAAAGATGATGGCAGCGGTTACACCATCGACTGGCAGTATTCGCCTTTCCAAAAAGGCACTTATACAGTTATTTTATATGCTGATGGCTTTACCATGGGTAAAAGCTCATTCACACTGAAATAAAAAACGACCGACTTAAATATAAAAACGCCCGGGGCATTGTTGCCTCGGGCGTTTTCTATTTAATATAGAACACTGAATGATGAATTTCGAATAATGAAGTAAGAGACTTCAACATTGGATATTCAAACGCTTGTTAACGCGCTCCGGGAGGGCAGTTGGCCCTGAGGTAATTGGTATACATAGTGCGCAGGTGCTGCGTAGTACCCGGCCCTTCAGATATACCGTGGGTACGGTTAGGGTACAGCATCAGCTGGAACTGTTTGTTGTTTTTCACCAGTTCGTTTATCAATTGCTCGGCGTTATTGTAATGCACGTTATCGTCGCCGGTGCCATGTATGTACAGCAGGTTGCCTTTCAGGTTTTTGGCGTAGGTAATAGGCGAGCCTTTAATATAGGCCGCTTTACCCGCATCATCCACCGTCACACCGGCATAACGTTCCTGGTAAATATTATCGTAGGTGAATTGGTTGCCTACTGCAGCTACGGCAATACCTGTTTTAAATATATCGCCATATTGGAACATCAGGTTAAGGGTTGATGAACCGCCGCCGCTCCAGCCCCAAACAGCCACGCGCGATGTATCGAGGTAGCTGCGTTCTTTCAGCAATTGCTTAGTGCCCAAAGCCAGATCGCGGATGTTAAGGGTACCAATGCCTTTGTAGATAGATTTACGCCACTCGCGCCCTTTGGGTACAGGGGTACCACGGTTATCTATCGACATGTAGATGTAGCCATCGGCTGCCATATCACCTGCGTATAAAGAGTTATAGGTAGCGCCAAACACATCCCTCACATTCTGTCCCCATGGTTCTCCGTATACATATAATACAACCGGGTATTTTTTTGATGGGTCGAAGTTGTTGGGTTTCTGCATCCAGCCGTCCATCTCTACGCCTTCTTCTGTTTTCACTTTAAAGAACTCTACATTAGATTTTGCTTTAGCATCTGCCGAAGCTGCAATGGCCTTGGCTGCCTGCTCTTCGCCGCTAAAGGTTTTGTGCTGCGGTAACGATACCACCTCGCTTGCACCCTGCGAGTAATAATTGGTGAAGCTATGCGTAGCCGCTTTACCATTTGGCGATACATCGTAATTATGTGTGCCGGGTTGGTTCATTGGGGTCAGGCGTTCAGCTTTACCACTGCCATCCAATTTGGTACGGTACAGGTATTTCTGTGTAGCATTATCCGGCGAAGCCGAAAAGTATACATAACCCGATTTCTCGTCAACAGCGTTTATCTGCATTACATCGTAGTTGCCTTTGGTAATCAGCGTTTGCTTTTTGCCGTCGCGGCTTATGCGGTACAGGTGGCGCCAGCCGTCTTTCTCGCTCACCCACAGAAAATCCGCACCGTTTTTAAACCAATCCCAGCCACCATAATAATAAGTGCCTTCCCACTCAGGCAAAATATCTATCCAGGCTGCATCGCTTTCCTGGTAAATGGTTTTGCCCTTGCCGCTCGCAGAGTTTATCAACATTACTTCGGTGTGGTTTTGCGCACGGTTCATGTGCTCAATAATAAGCTCGGTGCTGTTGGCTGCCCACTCCATACGCGGCACATATGATTGCAGCACCGCATCGGTTGGTATATCCATCCATTTTGTACTGCCACCCGCAACGCTTACTACACCAATTTTAAATGGCGACGGCGCTTCGCCGGCAACAGGGTATTCTACCGGTATTATATAAGGGTATATCGAGTCCGTTGTGTTCAGCATCAAATAGTTTTTGGTATTGCTGGCATCTATTTGCCAATAGGCTATCTGCTTGCTATCAGGGCTCCAACGGAAACCATCGCGGCAGAAAAACTCTTCCTCGTAAACCCAATCAAAAGTACCGTTGATTATCTTATCTGTACCATTGCTGGTTAACTGCGCAATGTTGCCATCGGCAAGGGTTTCTACATAAATGTTGTGGCCGCTTACGTAGGCAACTTTAGTACCATCGGGCGAGAATTTGCCGAACATCAGTGACGATGCCGGGAACTTCGCACCAATTTTAGTTAGTTTCTTGGCGGTAAGGTCGTAAACCCAATAGTCGCCGCGGGTAGGGTAGCGCCATACACGTTTGGCATTGGTATACACCAGTACCTTTTGGCCATCGGCCGATAAGTAGAAGTTGCGCGGCGTAATAGCCTTTCCGCCTTGCGGCGTTAGCATTTCTTTGCTCAATAATACAGTTTTTTTGGCGGCATCGCGGGCATCAAGCATTACTACTTCGCCACTTTGGGCTTTGTAGTATTGGTAGCCATCGGCAGCCCAATGGCTTGATGGTATTTGTGCCAATGCGCCTTGCCCGGCCATCAGCAATAACGAAAGTGCGAGAGCGGGGGCTCTCCAACTAAATTTTTTCATAGTCAATAGTTTATGAATGCGGGGCGGCGATAATTTAGCAATTGTACCGGCCCTGATAAATTTTGCGTTAAATTAGCATTTTAATGCCTTTAAATTAAAACCACGCCGAATGAAAAAAATATACCTGCTTTGCGCAAGCCTTTTAGCCTTTGTTACCACCCAAGCCCAAAATGCCGACCGCAGCAAATTCATCCGCGATAGCCTCGATAGCTATATAAACCGCGCGCTTACCAACTGGCGCATACCCGGCGCGGCCGTTTGTATTGTGAAAGATGGGCGTATTGTTTTAATGAAAGGCTACGGTGTAAAAGAGCTGGGGATGATGAACAAGGTAGATCAAAATACCCTGTTCATGATAGGCAGTAATACCAAGGCCTTTACCGCTACCGCACTGGCCATGCTGCAGGCCGATAAAAAACTTTCGCTGGATGAGAAAGTAACTAAATACATCCCCGAATTTAAGCTGGAGAACAAAGCCGCTACCGAACTGGCTATAGTGAAAGATTTGTTGAGTCACCGCCTGGGCTTTGAGACTTTCGAGGGCGATTTTACTTTTTACAACACCAATCTAAGCCGTAGCGAAGTAATAAGCCGCTTGGGTAAAATGAAATTGGTGTATCCTTTTCGAACTACATGGGGCTATACCAACGCAGCCTTCTTAACCGCCGGCGAAATTATCCCCCGTGTAGCAGGCAAGCCATGGGAAGCCTATATGAAAGAAAATATTTTTGCGCCACTGGGTATGGGGAATACGCTGGCACTAAGCGCGGATATGCCAAAAGCCTTTAACCGTAGCGTACCGCACACTTTGGTTGATAACCGCCTAACGGCCATACCTTATGCACAATTAGACGGCATGGCACCTGCCGGCGCCATCAGCTCGTCGGTAAATGATATGAGCAAGTGGGTATTGGCCTTATTAGACAACGGCAAGGTGGGCAACAAACAAGTAATTCCCGCAGCCGCTATAGCAGCAACCCGAGAGCCCCAGGATATTATGGGCAGCGAAAAACACCTTAACGGCGAAACCAACTATGTGCTTTATGGCCTGGGCTGGATGATACAGGACTACAGCAACCACCGTATTATAATGCACGATGGCGGGGTGAACGGCTTTGTAACCTCAGTGACCTTAGTTCCGCAGGATAAACTGGGCATAATTGTGCTTACCAATACCGATAAGAACGGCTTTTACGATGCACTGCGCTGGGATATAATGGATGCTTACTTTAAGCAGAAATTCCATAATTATAACGGCGCATACCTTGCCGAGTATAAAGCCGATGCCGCCCGCGAACTACAGGCCGATAAGCGCCTGCGCGATACCGTTGCTACTATGCCCAAACCGCAAAAATCTCTGGGCGATTATACCGGCAAATACAACAACGAGTTTTACGGCAATATGGAAATAGTTCGCGGCGAGGACAATATACTGGAGATGCGTTTTGAGCATCACCCTAAAATGTACGCCAAATTACAGGCACTGGGCGGCAACCGCTTCTACGTAACCTTTAGCGACCCAACATTAGGCAAAGCCGTTTTCCCGTTTTTTGTTACCAATAATAAAGTATCCGGCGTACGTGTAAAAGTGGCCGACTTTGTGGAATACGGCCCTTACGATTTTAAGAAGATTGATTAAGGCAGAAGCTGTTTACAAATACCTATATTAGCATAACCAATTAATAATTAAACGGCTATGAACGTGCAGGTATTTAAACAGGGCACCCCGCCCAAAAGCGGCTTTGCGCCCATGTTGTATATCCCCAACGGGACTACAGACGTAAGCTTTTATGAAAAAGCCTTTGGCGCGGTTGAGTTACGCAGGTTTGGCAATGATGATGACAGCATACATGTATCAGAATTTATGCTGGGCGAAGCCTACTTTCACCTGCACGAATTAACCCCAAATTCTACCGCGCGCGACCCTGAAGCAACAGGAGGGCATACCACCGTAGAGATAGGCTTATTTGTTGATGATGTACATGCGGTGGTGGCGCAGGCAATAGCTGCGGGGGCAACATTATCGTCACCCGTGCAGGATTACGATTATGGTTACCGCCAGGGAAATATTGTAGACCCTTTTGGGCATATATGGCAAATACAACAAGCAATATAACCTATGGCAAGTAACGAACCTATCTTCGGGCATGGCAAAATATGCTATGTAGAAATACCCGCACTGGATATTGATGCCGCCGTAGCTTTCTACCAAAAAGTTTTTGGCTGGGAAATACGCAGCGATAACCAGGGCAACGCCAACTTTGATGATGGCACCGGCGGCGTTAGCGGCATGTGGTTTAAGGTTGATGAACCGGTAACTACATCGGGCATGCGGGTATCCATCATGGTAGATGACGCACAAAAAACACTGGAAGAAATTGTTGCGGCAGGCGGCACGATAGTAGATCCGTTCGATCCGGATTCAGGCATCCCCATAGCCCGCTTTGCCGACCCAAGCGGCAATGTATGGACGATATACCAGCATGGCGGATAACGTTGCATGAAGCCCGCTAAATTTTTCATCTGCACATCCGCACATTTGCATATCTGCACATCCTAAATCCCTATCTTTAGGGCAATGTTACTACCTCGCATTTGCAAACTCATAGGCCGTATATTACTGTTCCCTGTGTCGTTTGTGTGCTTTTGCGTGCAATTCGGCCATTTTGTAATTCCTTTTTTAGATTTCCACAAGCAGGCAGGCGAGGCGGGCATATTCCTGAGCCGTACCTACGATTTTTCTGACGAGGCGAGCGTTACATTGCTGGTTGCTGTTTTGGTTTTGATAGCCTTTAGTAAGCGGAAAAACGAAACGGCTTTAACAACCACTGCAAGGCTGCATGCCTTTTATTGGGCGGCCGTTATCACCTGGTTATCCACAGGCTTATATTTTATTATTATCAATTTTTTTGAACTGATAGATGCCCCTTCTCGTTGGCTCGATTTCTTTTTCCAGATCAGCAACCTGTTTGTGGCCTACAATGTGTTCATACCTATAATTATCTTTTTCCCCATATTTGGCTACTTCAGGCGGAGGGCGCTAAAGGGCTTGCCGCTAAAACAGCTTTACCTATTGCCTTATCCTTATTTAAACCTTGCGGGGAAATACGCCACCATTATATTCATGGGCATTGGTATGGTTACCGGGCTTTTCTTCGCATCAAATAACAACTACCATGTGCTGCTCACATTTTTCCCATTGGCTATTGCTTTATGGCTTTGCAGCAAAGAACCGAACGAAACTCCGGAGTTATTCAAACTGCGGTTACAGGCAGCACAGTTAAGTTTATTTATACATTATATAGCTTTTGTACTTGTATATTGGTTGGTTTACGGCTGGGACTATGCCGATGCACTGGGCAGCAGCGTGGTAGCCAGCCAGCTGATATTTTTGGTAGTGTTTTATTGGATGCGGTATAAGGCTACAAATGGCGTTCCGCAAACGGATACCGTTTAGGCCTTATTTTTTGGCCTACGAATAATTTAATGTTTAAGGCTTGCGTTATGCCTTTGTAAAAGAAAGCTTTACGGCTCGCTATTTTTATATTAACCAAACCTAAGCTGAACCATGTTATTGCCTCGATATTTTAAATTTATTGGATGGGTGCTATTACCCGCTGGAATAATATTATCTGTATTAGTTCAGTTTGCCGAATACGTAATTCCGTGGTTAAATTACGGAGGGCGCACCCAGAGCATAAAACCATTTGCAAATCAAATGAGCAACCTAACCGACGAGACAGGCGCTACCGCGATGGTGTTGGGCGCAATACTTATCGGGTTCTCAAGGCTAAAAAACGAGAATAACCTTACCCACCAACTACGTTTACACAGTTTGTATTGGTCTGTAATTGTAGTATGCACTATTACAGCGGGGTGTATGTGTTTATTAGCCATCGTATCAGCAATGCCCGAAAGCATAAAACAGCTTTTACCAGACAGCGTGTTTTTCTTTCTTTTCGAATTGAATTTCGCCACGTTATTGTTTGTGTTTGTTATCCGCTTCTACTATGTGTTATCGAATAAAACCAATTCCGTTAAATTAAACTTATTACCATACAAGCCGTACAATATTATTGCCAAAACCGGGATTCTTTTGTTTGCTATATTCATTTCGGTGGCCATAATATTTGATATTCCCTACAGTTCTTTCTCCGATAATTTTATCGCCTTGCTTCCTTTCGTAGTTTTACTAATTGCGTCCAAAGAAAAAGAAGAACCTAACGATAGTACCCGGCTAACAGCCATGACTTTTGGTGTATTTATTAACGCGGTATTAGTACTAACATTTACCTGGGTATTATATGGCTTGCAGTATTGGGATGCATTGGTATACCTGATGGTATCATTGCAGACAGTATTCTTCATTATATATTATGCGATGAGGTTTTTCCGGAGCAAGGCCCCAATTCAAACTACCCTTGCTTGACCCTCGTAGAACGTTTTCTTATGAAAATAACATGGAGAAACGGACATCATCTGCGCACCTGAAATCTACATATTTGCACATCCGCCAATTCCGTATCTTTGCGCCATGCGTTTCGATATCATTTCTGTATTGCCCGGCTTGCTGGAAAGCCCTTTTGCCCACTCTATTTTACTGCGTGCCCAAAAAAAGGGTGTGGCCGAAATTGTGGTGCATAACCTGCGCGACTACGCCCCCGGCAAACAAAAAAGTGTTGACGATTACCCATATGGTGGCGGCAGCGGCATGGTAATGGCTATACCACCCTTTGCGGCCTGCATAGAAAAGCTAAAGAGCGAACGCGAGTACGACGAGATCATCTTCATGTCCCCCGATGGCGAAACACTTAACCAAAAAATAGCCAACCAGCTATCTATCAAAGGCAATATCATTATCCTTTGCGGGCATTATAAAGGCATCGACCAGCGCATACGCGATATTTTTGTTACCCGCGAGATCTCTATCGGCGATTATGTACTCTCGGGCGGCGAATTGCCTGCTGCCGTTTTAGTAGATGCCGTTGTTAGGTTGATACCGGGCGTATTAAATGATGAGACATCTGCATTATCAGATTCTTTCCAAAACGACCTGCTGGATGCACCGGTTTACACTCGCCCTGCAGATTGGAATGGCCACAAAGTACCCGACATTCTGCTAAGCGGCGATACGCCCAAAGTAGAACAATGGCGCTTTGAGCAAGCCATAGAGCGTACCAAACAGCGCCGGCCTGATTTGTTGGAGTAGCGGTTGGTGAATGGTTGAATGAGTGAATGGAGAGTGGTTCTTTTCGTAAAGCCTAAATAAGCAACTCAACCACTCACCACTTAACCTATTCAACCATTCACTGCAACTGCGCTGCAACCAAAACTGCTTTTTGTATTATACCCTATAGTGGATACCAAACAGCAACAACTACTTTTACAACGATGCCGGGAAAACCCCGAAGCATTTGGTGAAGTGTTTGATGCCTGGTATGCCCCTATATTCGGTTACATATACCGCCGCACTGCCGACTACGACCTGAGTAGCGACATAGCCGCCGAAACCTTCCTGAAAGCCTACCTCAACATTGGCAATTTTAAATGGCGGGGTGTTAGCCTATCGGCATGGTTGTACCGCATTGCCACCAACGAGCTTAACCAATATTACCGCAAGCAAAAGTACCAACCCGAATCGTTGCAGCAACTGTTGGAGGAGCCCGGCATGGAAAAGCTGCTGCGCCAACGCGCGGACGACGAACGCGAGATCATCCAAAAAGAATTGCTGCATTTGGAAACCTATAATAAGGTTCGCCAAAACCTGCTTAAGCTTGATGTAAAATACCAGGAAGTAATTGCCCTGCGCTATTTTGAACAAAAAACCAATACCGAAATAAGCCAGATACTGGATAAAAACGAAGGTACCGTAAAGTCGCTCCTCTCGCGCGGGCTGGAAAAATTACGAATGATGCATTAATACTGCAACCAATTAACATTCAGGCATTATAGAGATATAACAATGAAAGATAAAAACGAATTTTTAAAAGAAATGGAAAACCTGCAAGTACCCGCTGCCGATCCGTCGGCGCAGCACCAAAAAATTATCAAGATGGCTATTTTGAACGCCAGCCGTTCGGCAAAAGTTGGCGTATGGCTTGTTGCCCTGCCCTGCTTTTTTCTGTTGAGTGTGTTTGTTTATTACTATTCGCATGCCAACAGTAACTGGTTCGAGGCTATGTTCAATACCATCATCAGCCTCGATAGCAGCCCGGTGGTTGATTTCTTGGCGCCGATAGTGCTCTTCATTCTGCCAATAATTTGCATTATCATCAACCTGCTGGCCATTACCCATGTGCAAACCCAAAAGGCAGGCGAGGGTTACAAGTACCGCGAGTTTAGCTTTACCATCCGCATCCGTTGGTGGAACATCGCACTTATTGCGCTTAGTGTGGCCATTATTGCTGCTTTTATTATCTTCGCCATGACGGAGAATATATCTGTTAGAAGTTAATTGGTGAGTAGTGAGTGGTTGATTCAGTTAATAGTTAACGCCTCAAAACCACTCTCTGAATCAACTCAATGAACCAAAAACCGCTGCCACATTGTGCATAAAATACAAAATGTGGAAATTTTTAAAACATACTTTTTTATTTCAAATAATTTCCCTATTATTGCACTCCGATTTTTACGGGTTAAAAGTCGCTTTAAAGGCTAAAAATCATGGATTTAGTAAAATTTGTAGAAGAGCAATCAGTAGTTAAGAATCAATTCCCCGCTTTTAAAGCCGGTGACACTGTTAGCGTGTATTATAAAATTAAAGAGGGTGCAAAAGAACGTATACAGCTTTACCAAGGTGTTGTTTTACAACGCAACAGTGTTGGTAACACCGAAACTTTTACCGTACGTAAAGTATCAAACGGTATTGGTGTAGAGCGTATTTTCCCATACAACTCTCCAAACATTGATAAAATTGAAGTAAACAGCGTTGGTAAAGTTCGCCGCGCTAAACTTTACTACCTGCGTGCCCTTACCGGTAAAGCAGCCCGTATCAAGTCAAAACGCGTTTAATTTACATAATTGTATATTAAGGCCTTTCTGCATATTGCAGAGAGGCTTTTTTTGTTGCAAATTGGCCTGCAAATGAAATACCTGTTTTTTGTAGCCGCTTTCCTGTTTACGCATATATCTTTCGGGCAAAACCTTACCGGTAAATGGCTCGGCGAGTTGCCCCAAAACAACCGTGATGTAAAGTTTAAACTGGAGATTGACCTGGTACAAACCGGTAAAACGCTCACCGGTACATCCACCTTCAGCACCATTGATAACCATAAAGTTGTTTTTGCGTTAACCGGCAGCATTGATGGTAAAACCGTTACGCTTGAAGAAAACAAAGGTATCAGCTGCGATTGCGAGGCGGGTAAATATGAGTTTTGCCTCAAAAAAATGAAGGGGACCTTCATGGTCGACTCGCTAAACACGCTTTTTGTTATCGATGGCACCTGGACCAGCGAACGCTCTTATAACGGCAAAGAATACCTCACCAGTGTTTGCACGCCCGGGCAGTTTACTATTGTGAAGCCCGCGTTCCTACGCCCGATGGATGGGTACTATCGTAAAAATAACATTACCAATTCTACCAAAACCACGCCTTATGCCAGCGCCCGCGAAGCCGATGTAATATTTGCCAAACGCGTTTGGCGCGAAATTGATGTGCGCGAAAAGATGAACCAATACCTGGCATCGCCAAAAAGGAGGCTGATGGATGTGTTATTGGCTGCCGTTGAAGCGCGTGACATTATTGCCTACGACCCTACACCCAGCAAAGACGACCCTAATGGCGATGGGTTTACCAAACGATTAACCGTTGAACAAGCGCTTAGCCGCCTTGCCGATAGCACGGTGGTAGACATCTTCGATAAAAAAACGGGCGAGAAAAAAGGCTCCAAAGTAGTTGCCGGCGATTTTAACCCCGACAATGTATTGAAGTTTAGGATAAAAGAAGATTGGCTGTACGATAAACAACGTGGCATTTTCGAACCACGTATAGTAGGCCTTGCTCCGCTGATACAGGTTAAAGCAGCAGGTATCAGCAATACCGAATTTCAGCCCGCCTTTTGGATTTACTTCCCCGAAGCACGCAGCATTTTAGCCACACGCGAAGCCATGAACCGCAGCAACGATGCCACCGCGCTGAGCTTTGATGATGTGTTTATGAAGCGCATCTTCACCAGCTACATTATCAAACAAAGCAACGACCGCGACGAACGCATCCGCGATTACGCCAAAGGTATTGATAAACTCTACGAAGCTGAACGCCAAAAAGCAAACCTCCGCGGCTGGGAACTAGGCTTGTGGCAGTATTAAGCCGCCCGCTTCGTTTAACTGTCCAACTCATTTAACCGCAAAGATTCTGTGTTGATTACCAAATGATTTTTTACTTTTGTTGTCTAAGGCGGCTTTATGCCAGCCTGTTTAGGGTGGTTGGCTTTAGCTTTAACCACCCTAACTATTTTATGAGGTTGCTTCCTCGCTTTGTACTTGCAGGTAGCGGCTGTCGTACCTCTCGCCTGTTTTCCAAAGGGTGTAAACCAGTTCTAATAACTTCCTCTGCACCGCTACCGCCGCTTTCATTTTAATTCCATGTTTAGATACTAACCTCACAAACACTGCTTTGAAATGCTTGTCGCTACGTATAGCGGCTAATGCAGGCATATACATTGCCTTCCGTAAATAACGGTTCCCTCGTTTGGATATACGAGGCTTACTTTTTACCGAAGTGCCCGAGTCTTTAACTTTTACATCCAACCCGCTATACCCTACCAGTTGCCTTTTATTGCGGATCAGGTTGAAGCCATTCGTTTCTGCAAGGATGGTAACTGCCGTAAGCCACCCTACGCCGGGGATAGATGTAATAGTACGTACTCTTTTAGTCAATTCGGCATCTTGCTTTATCAGGGCATCGATCTCTTCTTTAACTTCTTTTTCCTGGCTGTTGAACAGCCCGATACGATCTTTGAGCCTGGCTACGCTCCTTTCGTTAGGGTATGCTTCTGCCTGCTCGGCGTGCAGCTGGTTCTTAGCCACCGTACGTTCTGCTATCAATTGCCCCCTTTCCCGGGTTAACTGCCTTAATGTTTTGAACCCCTTCTCCGGTTGCTGCCAGTCCTCCAGTTTTGTACCAAGCCCGAAATCGCAAATGCCTCTTGAAGCAGTTTTATCAGTAATGGTTTTGATATCCAGCGACCTTATATGGTTGCTGATCTTATTGGGTAGTACTATGCTAACCTCGTAACCGTTGTCGGACAGGTAGTACGCCAGCTTCTCATGGTAAACGCCGGTGGCTTCCATCACATACCTTACGCTGGTAGTGTTTACGCTATGCTTGCTTACCCAAACCAGCATAGCCTTAAAGCCCGATTCTTTATTGGCGAACGATTTACAAGCGTAAATATCCTTCTCAAGGGAGCTGCCTATCCTGCCTAAC
Organism: Mucilaginibacter pedocola; assembly: GCF_002013915.1. Classification (GTDB taxonomy): domain Bacteria; phylum Bacteroidota; class Bacteroidia; order Sphingobacteriales; family Sphingobacteriaceae; genus Mucilaginibacter; species Mucilaginibacter pedocola. The sequence goes on along the minus strand of NZ_MBTF01000006.1, from coordinate 306 downwards.
GATACTACTAATTCCTTTTGTGCCACATCAATGCCGGCAACTTGCTTTAAAACACTTGTCATCACCTGTTAATATCTATTTTAATAAGTGAATAACCCATCTTCGTTTTGTCTCCTGGTTGGATATCCAAGCTATACCGCTATGCAGTATGCCTTACATTCTGTTCAAACTCCAATGGGCAAAAGAGCATGAGGCCGTATCTTTGCGAGAACATACTTCATGAGTTGTTTGAGCACAAATCGGCTCTCATACTCCTTCACTCAATACAAAATTATTAGCTATATTAATTGGTAACAAACATAGGAG
>NZ_MBTF01000005.1 GCF_002013915.1 Mucilaginibacter pedocola | reverse complement strand
TGTCATCCTATGTTTGCTTATAGGAAAAAGTTAAGTGTTTAGAGTAAATTTAAAGTAGAAGAAAAAGGGTAAAGAGAAAGATCACGAGTTGTCATTGGCTGTAGGAAGCCGTTCGAAATGCAGATCACTTTACCCCTTTGCTTACAAGCTTGAACAGTTCATTAGGCCACAAGAGCCTGTATGTAGGATTGATAAGCAGTAAAGCAGGTTCTTCTACAGTATTTATCTCAAAACAAAGTTATGGAAACTCATGCAAATTACATTGGTGTAGACATTTCAAAAGCGTCCTTTGACGTATCAGCCGGCCGACGCCATTATCAGTTCAGCAACGAAACTACAGGCTTCGACGGCTTCTTAAAGCTATTGGATACAGATAGCCATATCGTGATGGAAGCATCCGGCCCATATTATTTAAGGCTTGCTTGCTTCCTGCATACGAAGGGCATTAAGGTAAGTGTGGTAAATCCTTTGGTGATTCGCCGCTACAGCCAAATGCGTATGTCCCGGGCTAAAACAGATAAGAAAGACGCACTCCTGATCGCAGAGTATGGTGCCATGGCTAAGCCGGAGCAATGGGCCCCACCACAGCAGCATGTGGTAGAATTACAGCAAACAGAAGCCATTTTATCAGGATTGAGCAAGCAGCATACTGTGTTAAGCAACCAGCTTGAAAGCTTTACAGCTACAGGAATGATGCAAAAAGCACTGAGGCAGACGATACAAAAAGAGCTATGCCACCTTAAACAACTTATATCACGGCTTTCAGCTAACATGGAAAAGATCGTTCTTGAACATTATGGGCAAATGCTATCAGGACTGAAAAGCATACCTGGCATTGGCAAAAAAACAGCGATAATGCTCATCCTGGTAAGCGGTGGTTTCGAGCGTTTCGGCGATTGCAGTAAATTAAGCTCTTACATTGGGACATGCCCGCGCCTGTTCGAATCGGGCAGCAGTGTAAAAGGCAGGCCAAGAATATGTAAAATGGGCATGTCTGCGATCAGGGCCTCATTGTATGTATGCTCATGGAGCGCAAAACGCTGCAATAAAGCCTGCCGGGAGCTTTATGAACGCTTGCTGGCAAAAGGAAAAGCCAAAAAAGTTGCTTTGATCGCAGTCGTAAATAAGTTGCTAAAGCAAGCTTTTGCAATAGCTAAAACTAACTCAACATATCAGGAAAATTATTCAAATATTATTTGCTTTTAAACACAGTTCATTTCGAACGAACAGAAGCGCGGGACAGAGAACGGGGTGAGGAGAAATCCTGAACGTTACGCATTAACGCTTTGAATAAACGGTATTACGGCTTTGCATTACCGATTAGCGCAGTGTCGAAGTTTTCTCACCCTCTTCCGCACCATCCTGCGCTTCGGGGTTCGAAATGACATCGTTTATTAAAGCACTATAGTAATGTGCAAACTGCGCTCCGCAAACTGCCACACTGCCCGCCGCAAACTGCAAACCGAAAAGCCTATTTCTTCACAAACTTTACCTGGAATAATTTATCCCATTTTTTGCCGGTTACAAAGATGCGGCCGGTGGCTTTGTCGTATGCTATGCCATTCAGCACATCGGCATTGGTGTTGCGGCTGGCTTCGGGGTAAAGGGCTTTCATGTCTATCTTTTGCAGTACAGCGCCGGTTTTAGGGTCTATCACCAATATATCATCGCTTTGGTAAACGTTGGCGTAAATCTTCCCGTCGATGTATTCCAGTTCGTTCACCTGGCTTACAGCACCTTTATCGTCGTATACATCAATAAAACCTGTTTGGTGGTAATCGTTCTTATCTAAGAAGAAGATGCGGTTGGTTTTATCATCCATGTAAATCTTGTTACCATCATAAGTCATCCCCCAGCCTTCAATACCCACGTTATTATTAAAGGTGCTCAGCAATTGCAGGGTATTTTTGTCGTACACATAACCAATACGCTCGGTGTAGGTAAGCTGTACTATCTTATTGCCAATAACCACTATACCTTCGGCAAAGATTTTTGGGTCGATATCTGTTTTTTTAAGCACCTTGCCGGTTTGCAGGTCTACTTTACGAATGCTCGATTGGCCAGTGCCTTCCGCAACGCGGCCACCATCGCTTTCGTACAAAACACCATCCTGGTAAACCAGGCCTTCGGTATACGATGAAGTATCGTGCGGGAAAACTTTCTCTACCTTAAAGGTAAGTTCTTCGGGGGCCTTGGCAGCAAGCAGTACAATATTGGTGGTTACCTCATCGGCCTTGCCTGCCTGGTATACTTTTGCAGTGATAACGCGTGCTCCTAAAACCAATGTGTCGGTCTTAAATGTAATAGCTGTCGAATCTCTTTTAGTACCCAGCTTCTGTGCCTCCAGCATGTAAACTATCGAATCGGGCTTTACCGTAGCAGGGTATTTTACGCTAACCGAAACCTCATCGCCCGATTTGTAGGTAGTACCGGCATCCGGGCTGATCATAATATCCCCGGCAGTATCCGTTTTATCTTTACAGCCATTGCAGCCAAAAGCCAATAGCGCTACAAGGGCAAAGTATAATATTCTCTTATTCATGGTTTATGTAGCCGAGGGCCAAAAGGCATCCTCTATATGTTTTAATGTATAATTGTTATTACGGTCGTACAAAATGGAGATGATATCAAAGCGTGCTTCGCCCTGGTGGTTCATCAAATAAATGTACTCGTCGGCGGCATCGGCCAGTAAACGCTGTTTACGCGCATCCACAAAATCCTCCGGCTCGCCAAAGCTATTCCCTGTACGGGTTTTCACCTCGGCGAATATAATGGTTTTGTTTTTATAGGCGATAAGGTCGATCTCCGCCCGGCCGAAAACCCAGTTCTCGTCCATTATTTCGTAGCCATTGGCTTCCAGATGGGCTTTGGCAATAGCTTCGCCTTTGCGGCCAAGGTCGTTGTGGGTTGCCATTAATTTATGTCGCGAAATTTAAACATAAGGGCGGCGAGCATTATCGCTTCAATACCGATTGCTACCAGATTGCCCACAAATACACCCCATCCAATGTTTCTTAAATTTTCATTTTTAACATAAGGGGAATACCACAAAAAGGCGCCAAATACTAAAATAAAAACAGATGGTATAACTAATAAAATTAAGCTATCTATATAAGGACCGAGCGCAAGAAGCAGCATCACATTTAAAACAATGGCCAATATGAAAACCGTCTCCCGCATCTACTTTAATATCACCGAGCCTAAGTAATCCGAAATACTTTTTTCTACCTTTTTCAGGTGCATGTATTGGTTCAGCAGAATATCCTGGTCGGCATCGCTGTTGGGCTTTTGCAGTTCGTTACGCAGGTTCTCCAGTATCTTACCTACTTTATGCATTTTAAGGTGGAAGATAGCACCCAGGATGGTGGCCTTCATGTTGGCCTGCTCGTCGGACACGAGTATCTTGTGCATCTCGTACCAGTTTTCGCTCAGGATATATTTAGTGGCCAGCAGGTTCACCGTCAGGTCAACAATAGCTTTATCAGGATAGTGGATAAAATGCTGTTCATCGGGCAGTACGCCGTTATCCATTTCCTGCCGGTATATTTCTACAAATTGCTTGCAGGCGGCAATATCAAACTCTACATCGTTCAGCTCCAGCATCATAAAAGGGCCAATGTAGGTGTTGGCAATGCCATCCCAATTGATCATTTTATTCCCGTAGAGCAACAGCAGGCGCACTATTTCTTTCTCCTGTGCATCAATGATGGCCGTTTTGGGATCGGCAGGAGCTCCCTGCATCTCCTCCATGTACATCAGCTCATCCGGCGGGGCTACATCATCGTACTGCGGCTGATTACGGCTGGCCTGGTTGGCCTGTTGCTGGCTATCCTTTTTGGCCTTAGCCATCCGCATCTTATTCAGTTCGGATAGCAGTGCGCGCTCATCTATCTGCATAATATGGCTGCACTCCTTAATAAATACCGATGCCTTGATAGAATCAGGTATTTTGGCAATGCTTTCTACTACCTCGCGTATAACGTCGGCGCGTTTTATAGGGTCGCCCGCTGCATCTTTCAACAGCAGCGTGGTTTTATACAAAATGAAGTCCTTACGGTTCTCTTCAATGTGTTTTTTGAAGGCAGCGGTTCCAACCTTGCGCACGTACGAATCGGGATCGTGCCCGTCGGGGAAAGAAACTACTTTTACGTTGAGCCCCTGCTCCAATATCATATCCAGCCCGCGCAACGATGCTTTGATGCCCGCCGCATCGCCATCGTACAAAATGGTGATGTTTTTGGTGAAGCGGCTAATGAGTTTTATCTGCTCCACCGTTAGCGAGGTACCCGATGAGGCTACCACATTCTCTATGCCTGCCTGCGAAACCGAGAGCACGTCGGCATAGCCTTCTACCAGATAGCAGTTATCTTCGTCGCGGATGGATTTTTTGGCGAAGTACAGCCCGTAGAGGATGTTTGATTTATGGTATATCTCCGATTCGGGGGAGTTTACATACTTGGGTACTGCCTTATCGGTTTTCAGGGTACGGCCACCAAAGGCTATTACCCTGCCGGTAAAGCTATGTATAGGGAACATTACCCGGCCACGGTAACGATCATACAGCGTACCGTTATCCCGTTTTACCGATAGCCCGCTCTCTACCAAAAATTCTTCCTGGTAGCCATTACGGATGGCGCTGCTGCTAAAGGCCTCCCATTGATCGGGCGAGTAGCCCAGCTCGAATTTTTTGATGGTTTCGTTGGTGAAGCCACGTTCGCGGAAGTAGCTTAGGCCTATGCTCTGCCCTTCATCCGTATCCAGTAAACTCTCGTGGAAAAACTTGGCGGCATAGCCCGATACGATCATGAGGCTTTCGCGGCGGTTATCTTCCGCCTTATCCTCGGGCGACATCTGCGTCTCTTCTATCTCGATGCCGTACTTCTTGGCCAGCCATTTAAGCGCTTCAGGATAGGTGAACTTTTCCAGCTCCATTAAGAAGGTAACCGCGCTGCCGCCCTTACCCGTTGAGAAATCTTTGAAAATGCCCTTGGCCGGCGACACCGTGAACGATGGCGTACGCTCGTTGGCGAAGGGAGAAAGCCCTACGTAATTGGCCCCGCGTTTTTTTAATTGTACAAACTCACCTATCACCTCCACAATATCTGTGGCTTCCATTATACGGTCGATGGTGGGTTTGGTGATCATAGATAAAAACAAGCGAGCCTGCAAAAGTAAAGGTTTGCGGGCGTTAGTTGTTCTTTAAAGATAGAAAATTATCGTTGAACAAATAATCGTTCTTTTAGAGGCATCGGGATTTGCGTATTGGCTATTTATAAAATGTTCCGATGGAACATGGTTTCCTTGCATTTTTTTCTACCCATAAAATGTCCCGCTGGGACATCCAATTTGATCGTTTTATTTTTTCTACCGATAAGATGTCCCGCTGGGACAAGGTTAACGCCCAAAATACTTTACATGGAACCGAAAGCTGACCGGGCCGCGTTCCATAGGAACGCTTTATGGGTAGAAAAAAAGCAAACAAGATTCATGTTCCATAGGAACATTTTATGAATGGCCGCAATGCTATTCAAGCTCTTTAAAGATGTATTGCTCGTCCCATTCCACCTCGAACTTGGTAAGAAACTCCCGGTACTCCTCAAGAAATGTTTTCTTCTGATGATGCTTCTGTTGATTTTGAATGTACCTGATCACATCCGGCACCTGGCTTTTCGCATAAGAAAACGCTCCATAGCCCTCCTGCCACGCAAAACTGCCCTGGCAAAACTTTTTTGCTTTGATCCATTTACTGCTCTCCGTTTTAACATTCTTGATCAGATCGGACACCGCCTGATGTGGCCGCATACCGATAAAAATGTGAACATGGTCGGGCATGGTATTTATCTGAAGCATTTTGTGATCGTTATGCTGAAAAATACCGGTAATAAACATCATTAATTCATCTTTCCATTCGTCGGCTATCAACGCCGCACGATACTTTACCGCGAAAACAAACTGGATATGGATCTGGGTGTAGCTATTCGGCATAATTAATTGCTTCGCTGCAATTTAATTATTATCGGGCAAATCACAGAAACCTAAACAACCGCAGCAACCTTCGGCTTCAAAAATGTAACTGCAATACCCGCCAGCACAATCACACTACCGGCAATTTCGTTAAATGCTAAATGCTCGTTAAGCAGAAAGGCAGCCAACACTCCGGCAAATACGGTTTGGCTGAGCAATGCAATGGCTACCCGTGCTGATTCGAGGTAGCGGAGCGAATAGTTGATGGTGAGCCAGCCCACAAGCTGGCAAATTATTGCTGTCCCTATAAAACATAGCCACACGGGTAAGGGGAAACTAAACAAGTTGTCACCGGTAAAGCCGCTTACCGCCAGCAGGAATATGGCCGAGCTGGCCATGCTGTAAAACATAAAGGTAAACACATCTATCCCCGCCATAATATTTTTGCTGATGAGGATGTAGCTGGCATATAAAAAACTGGCCAGCAGCGCCAGCAAAATTCCGACGTTAAACTCGAGGTGCAAAATATGCTGATACCCTACCAGCACCACCATGCCCGTAATGGCTATAAAAGTACCCAGCCAAAACAACTTGCCCGACTTGGTTTTAAACAACAGGTAGCCTATCAGCCCCACCCAAACAGGTGCCAGGTTGGCAATAAGCGTTGATACCGTTGCACTGATCTTAAGCAGCGATATATTCCAAACCGCAATATCCGTAGCGAATACCATACCCGCCGCAATGGCTACTATCAATTGTTTGCGCTGTATCTTCAGTTTATTCTTGATGAGGCAATAAGGCAGCATACACAGCCAGGCAATGGCCACGCGGTGGAAGGCCGCGCCCAAAGGCGATACGCCCGCCAGCTTTACAAAAATGGGCGAGAAAGAAATGCATAAAATGCCAATGGCGAGGGCTAACCTTGGGTTCATAGAAGCAAACTTAGATAATGTCTGAATTAGAATTTTCAGAATTTATTGGCATAGGGTAAGCGCCTGAATCAGAATTTGCAAAATTTTAGAATTTTCAGAATGATAGCGGTTTAGTTTCAAAAGAAAACGCGTAACCTATAAAACTATCACCTCAATTAGATTCTGTTCATTCTCTAATCCTGTAAATTCTGATTCAGACAAATAATTGTATTTTTGCCGCTCAAAATATTTTTTATATGAGCCAGCGAATTAAAATTAAAGCATTACTGCAAAGCGGGGAAACCGGTATTGATGTAACGGTAAAAGGATGGGTACGGGCATTCCGTCAAAATCGTTTTATTGCTTTAAATGATGGTTCTACTAATGCCACGCTGCAAATCGTAGTAGATTTTGAGAACACCGACCCAACGTTGTTGAAAAGCATCACCGTTGGTGCCGCCATTAGCGTTACCGGTAAATTGGCGGCCAGCCTTGGCCAGGGCCAAACTGTTGAGGTAATTGCATCAACTATTGAGGTACTGGGCGATTGCGACCCGGATAAATATCCGCTGCAATTAAAGAACCGCCCAAGCCTGGAGTACCTGCGCGAGATCGCTCACCTACGTTTCCGCACCAATACTTTTGGCGCTATTTTCCGTGTACGTAACACCCTGTCGTTCGCTATACACAAGTTTTTTAACGAGAAAGGCTTTGTGTACCTGCATACGCCGGTTATCACCGCATCTGATGCTGAAGGTGCGGGCGAGGCTTTCCACGTAACTAACTTCGACCTGGCCAATGTACCGCGTACCGAAAGCGGTGAGGTAGATTACTCGAAGGATTTCTTCGGCAGGTCTACCAACCTTACCGTGTCCGGCCAGTTAGAAGGCGAGCTGGGTGCTATGGCCCTGAGCGATATTTATACTTTTGGCCCAACCTTCCGTGCCGAAAACTCTAACACTACCCGCCACTTAGCGGAGTTTTGGATGATAGAGCCGGAGATGGCTTTCTACGAACTAAAAGACAATGCCGACCTGGCCGAAGAATTGCTGAAATATGTGATCAGCTATGCATTGGAGCAAAACCAGGAAGACCTGCAGTTTTTGAACCAGCGCCTACTCGACGAAGAAAAGCAAAAGCCACAGAACGAACGTTCGGAACTTGCCCTGCTGGATAAACTGCAGTTTTGCTTAGCTAACGATTTTGAGCGCTTAACTTATACCGAGGCGATAGAGATCCTACGCGAATCGACACCGAACAAAAAGAAGAAATTCCAGTTCCCGGTTGAAGGCTGGGGTACCGACCTGCAATCGGAACACGAGCGCTATTTGGTGGAGAAACACTTTAAAAAACCGGTGATCCTGACCGATTACCCTAAAGAGATAAAATCGTTCTACATGCGCCAGAACGACGATGGCAAAACCGTTGCCGCTATGGATATCCTTTTCCCGGGCATCGGCGAGATCGTTGGTGGCTCACAGCGGGAAGAACGTTTAGATAAACTGGAAACCCGTATGGACGAGTTGGGCATCCCTAAAGATGAACTTTGGTGGTACCTGGATACCCGCCGCTTCGGCTCGTGCCCGCACGCTGGTTTCGGCCTTGGTTTCGAGCGCCTGGTACTCTTCGTAACCGGCATGGGCAACATCAGGGATGTGATACCTTTCCCAAGGTTCCCGAAGAATGCGGAATTTTAACACGATTTAAAGATTCATCGATTTACACGATAAAAGCCTTGCTGATGGAGATATTAGCAAGGCTTTCTTATTAATTTCAATCTTGTCAATCCATCAATCGCTTAATCGTGTCTCTTTTTTAACAGGATTAAGGGATTTATGGATTGAGGCAGGATTTTTTTTTTTGATGGGCGATTTGATTTGATTGAAATTAACCAATCCTGCAAATCCTATTAAATCCTCAAAATCCTGTTTATTCTTTCTTATAATCTTTGTGGAGAATAAGGAAACTCGCGCGTTCTTCTTTGTGGAAGGGGATGTCCCAGTTGCCCTGGTAGGTAATTTTGGTGGGTAGGAGTTCGCCGTCGAAGCGGTTTAGTTCGATGTTCATTTGCACGTCGAAATCGAAGAACATATTGCCGTACTTCATATCAATGTAGCGGCCCAGTATCTGGAAGGTGCGCTCATCAAAAATGGTGGTCATCTCCTGTATCATCACATCATCAACCGTGCTGCTGGGTTTGCGGATAACTTTAAAGCGGTATACAGGGATTGTATCAAGGTACTTACCCCGCGCAAATTCATACCGGTAAAACTGCCTTAGCTCAGGGCCGAATATTTCTGTTTTGCTGCTGATGAACGGAATGCCGCTCACCTTGCGCCCGGGTGTAAAAATGAGCGTTTTCAGTTTGGCCTTGTAGCCTTCGTTTTTGGTTTTAGCTTCGCATGTTGCGGGCGGACCGGCTACAAAATCGGAGTTGTAGGCGTTCATAAAAATGTAATCGAACATCTCGACGGTGTACAATTGGTACTTACCGTTCTTCTTGAACACATTGCCGCTATCGGCTTTGGCCAGGTATTGCAGCTTATGCGCACCAGCTACATTGCTATGCTGTATTTTGCGGTATATACGGCCGTCTACCTTATTCTTTTTATCGTAGGTAAAAATGCGGTTTTCGGCCGTGAACTGGTAGCTTTTCATGTTGCGGAAGGCCAGGTAAAAACTGGTATCCTGCATTACGGCATCAATAAAATCCTGCGCGCGCAATTTATGCGATACAATGTTTACCGGCGAATCAATAACAATGGTACGCAGTGTATCGGGGTTGAAGCGGTTTATTTGCTGCGCTTTTGAGGCGAAAGCGGAAAGAAGAAAGCAGAAAGCTATTAGAAGTTTTTTCATGAGGAAGTCCATAGTCGATAGTCCATAGACCATAGTTAGAAAGCTAACGTTACAGCCGGCAAAAGGTTCGTCCATGGACCATCGACTATGGCCCATGGACTGAAAAAAATTAATTCCCCAACTGCTTCACAGCCAAATAGGCCATTAAGCCGGTGCTTATTTTAAACGCATCTTCTTCTACATCGAAGGTTGGCGTGTGTACCGATGAAGTGATACCGCGGGCCTCGTTACGCGTGCCTAAGCGGTAAAAGCAGCTATCGGCCGCCTGCGAAAAGTAGGCGAAATCTTCTGCTGCCATCCAAATATCCAGGTCTAATACATTCTCTTTGCCCAGGTAATCTTCGGCGTGGCCGCGGGTGGCGTTGGTTAATACTTCTTCGTTTATCAGGAAAGGGTAGCCGCGCATAATGTTAAACTCGCAGCTGCCGCCCATGCTTTCGGCAATACCTTCGGCCATTTTCTTTATTTTGATGTGGGCCTCGTTACGCCATTTTTCGTCCATGGTACGGAAGGTCCCCTCCAGGTAAACTTCGTTGGGTATAACATTGGTAGCGCCATTGGCAATTACCTTACCGAAGGATAGTACAGTCGGGCTCTTAGGGTCGGCAAAGCGGCTTACTACCTGTTGCAGGGCGGTTAATATATGGGCGGTGATGATAACCGGGTCAACATTCTGTTGCGGCTGTGCACCATGCCCGCCTTTACCTTTTACAGTAACATACAACTCATCTGTAGATGCCATGTATTTACCTGCGCGGAAACCCACCTTGCCGGCATCTATCAGCGGCATTACGTGCTGGCCCAACACGGCTTGTGGCTTGGGGTTTTCTAACACACCTTCTTGTATCATCAGGTTAGCGCCGCCGGGCAGCTTTTCTTCTGCGGGCTGGAATATCAGTTTCACCGTGCCGCCGAACTCACTTTTCAGCTCGGTTAATATTTTGGCGGTACCTAATAATGATGAGGTGTGAGCATCGTGCCCGCAAGCATGCATTACGCCGGTATTTTGCGATTTGTAGGGAACATCGTTGGCCTCCAGAATGGGCAGGGCATCCATATCGGCACGTAAGGCTACTACCCTGTCCGATGGTTTATCGCCTACTATAAGCGCTACCAGGCCATTATCTGCCATACGAGTGTAGCTCAGCCCCAGTTCATCCAGTTTACCTGCCACGTAGGCCGAAGTTTGCACCTCGTGAAAAGACAGCTCAGGGTTAGCATGCAAATGGCGGCGGTTAGCCACTACATCGTTAAAAATATCTGCCGAAAGCTGTTGTATCTTTTCCTTAATCATTATTGATAACTGTTTTAGGGGGATTTATCTTTTCTGAAACAATGAACATGGCCGAGAAGGTATTCTTCAATTCGGCTTTCATTTTCTCCGCCTCCAAACGGGTGCGGAAATCGCCTGCTTTTACTTTAAAGTTGGGTTCGCGGTAGCCGATGTAAGTACGCAATTCGGGGTACTCGCGGTTGAACTTTGCCTGCGCCGCAAAGGCCGCGCTGCGGTTAGAGCCGCTGTATATCTGCACCCGGTAACCGTATGACGAAGAGTAGCCACCCGAAGCACCGCCGCCTTTGTTGAGCATAGCACGCTTGGCCAGCAGGGTATCAAACAAAGGGTCGCGCACTACCTGTACCTTACCGCGGGTTTGTGCCGATGCTGCTGCAGATAAAAACAACAGGATAAAAAAAGAGCAAAATTTGATGAGGGTGATTTTGGTTACGCTATCAAATGTTGCTCTTTTCATAGTTTATTAACTTTATAAGTTTTGTCATGTTGAACGAGAGTGAAACATCTGATCGCCGATATGCATACGGGCTATCAGATGTTTCGCTCTCGCTCAGGATGACAATAGAGTTGGGCTTAATTCATTCCCTGGCCGTGGCAGTTTTTGAACTTTTTGCCGCTACCGCAAGGGCATGGGTCGTTACGGCCTATACGTTGCTCAACCTTTACAGGAGTTGGCTTTTGTACCTCGCGGGTATCTTCCATCGGCATGCCGTTAGCTTCACCAGCCAGTTCAGGTTTCGAAGTACGGATGTTCTTCAAATCCATTTTAGGCTCCGGTTTTGCTTCGCGAACCTGCTCCGGCTCCTGCTGCACGGCAATACCACCGCGGAACAAGAAGCTAACCAAATCCTTGTTAACGGTTGCCAACATCTGGCGGAACAATTCAAAAGCCTCGAACTTGTAAACCAACAGCGGGTCTTTTTGTTCGTAAACGGCGTTTTGTACCGATTGTTTCAACTCGTCCATTTCGCGCAGGTGCTCTTTCCAGGCATCGTCTATCAGGTACAGGGTAACGTTCTTCTCGAACGATTTGAATACCTCGGCACCATGATTATCTACCGCTTTCTTCAAGGGTACGGCTATCTGCAAACCGCGCACACCATCAGTAAACGGAACAACGATGTTCTCTACATACTGGCCGCGGGTTTCGTAAACGTCTTTCAGCACAGGGTATGCCTGCTGGGCCACCGCTTCCGATTTGCGTTTGTAAAATTCTATAACTTCACCAAAGGTGCTATCAACCAGTTTATTTATTGATGTACCGGCGAACTGGTCTTGGGTCAATTCTACATCTATCGAGAACAAACGCAGCACTTCCAGTTTAAAGCCTTCGTAATTGTTGGCCTCTTTGTATTCGGTAACCACATCTTCAATTACATCAAAAATGGTGTTGTTCAAATCTACTTCCAGGCGCTCGCCAAACAAAGCGTTCTTACGTTTTGCGTAAATAACGGTACGCTGCGAGTTCATCACATCATCGTACTCCAGCAAGCGTTTACGTATACCAAAGTTGTTTTCTTCAACCTTTTTCTGCGCACGCTCTATCGAGCTCGATATCATTGAATGCTGTATCACTTCGCCTTCTTCGATACCCATACGCACCATCAGGTTAGATATACGCTCCGAACCGAATAAACGCATCAGGTTATCTTCCAATGATACGAAGAACTGCGACGAACCCGGGTCGCCCTGCCTACCGGCGCGGCCACGCAACTGGCGGTCAACACGGCGGCTTTCGTGGCGTTCGGTACCTACAATGGCCAAACCACCAGCTTCTTTAACACCGGCACCCAATTTTATATCCGTACCACGGCCGGCCATGTTGGTAGCAATGGTAACGGTGCCTGCCTGCCCTGCTTCGGCCACAATATCAGCCTCTTTCTGGTGCATTTTGGCGTTCAGTACGTTGTGTTTAATGCCGCGCAGTTTTAGCATGCGGCTCAATAATTCCGATATCTCTACCGATGTAGTACCCACCAACACCGGGCGGCCTGCCTGGGTTAGTTTCTGTATTTCTTCGGCAACGGCATTGTATTTCTCGCGCACGGTACGGTACACCAGATCCTGGCGGTCGTCGCGGGTTATTTTGCTGTTAGTTGGTATCTCTACCACATCCAGTTTGTATATCTGCCAAAACTCGCCTGCTTCGGTAACGGCGGTACCGGTCATGCCGCAAAGCTTGTGGTACATCCTGAAGTAGTTTTGCAGCGTAATGGTAGCAAAGGTTTGGGTAGCATCTTCTACCTTCACGTTCTCTTTTGCTTCAATGGCCTGGTGTAAGCCATCGCTGTAGCGGCGGCCATCCAGCACACGGCCGGTTTGCTCATCTACAATTTTTACTTTGCCTTCATCCAGGATGTATTCGGTATCCTTCTCAAACAAAGTATAAGCTTTAAGCAATTGGTTTACCGAGTGTATACGCTCCGATTTGATTGAGAAATCGCGCATCAGTTCATCTTTCCTCGCAATTTTTTCTTCGGCAGGTAAACCCGATTTTTCTATGTTGGCTATCTCGGTACCTACATCAGGCATCACAAAGAAACCGGCATCTTCGCCCGAAGCGGTTATCAGTTCGATACCCTTCTCTGACAATTCTACCGAGTTGTTTTTCTCGTCGATAATGAAGAATAGTTCTGAGTCTACCTTAGGCATATCCTTGCCCTGATCCTGCATGTAGTGGTTCTCTGTTTTTAACAACACAGATTTATTGGCACCCTCGCTCAGGAATTTTATCAGCGCTTTGCTTTTTGGCAATGCACGGTGTGCACGCAGTAAAGCCAAACCGCCTTCATCAACACCGGTTTTACCTTCATTGATGGCTTTCTTAGCATCATTCAATACGCTGTTCACGTATGCTTTTTGCGCATTCACCAAACGCTCAATGCGCGGTTTCAGTTCGTAAAACTCGTGCTCGTCGCCGCGCGGGATAGGTCCTGATATAATTAACGGCGTACGGGCATCGTCAATTAATACCGAGTCAACCTCATCCACCATGGCAAAGTGTAGCTTGCGTTGCACCAGTTCTTCCGGGCTACGTGTCATGTTGTCACGCAGGTAGTCGAAACCAAACTCGTTATTTGTGCCAAAAGTAATATCGGCCAGGTAAGCCTTACGGCGGTCTTCCGAGTTTGGCTCGTGTTTATCAATACAATCAACCGACAGGCCGTGGAACTCGTACAACGGGCCCATCCACTCGCTATCGCGGCGGGCCAGGTAATCGTTCACGGTTACAATGTGTACACCCTGGCCGGCCAGCGCGTTTAGGTATGCAGGCAGCGTGGCTACCAGCGTTTTACCTTCACCCGTTGCCATCTCAGATATTTTACCCTGGTGCAATACGGTACCGCCTATCAGCTGCACATCGTAGTGTACCATGTTCCAGGTAACCTCGTTGCCGGCAGCTATCCAGGTGCTGCTGTGTATAGCTTTATCGCCTTTTATAACAACGTTAGGTTTACGCGCCGCCAGTTCACGGTCGAAATCAGTTGCGGTTACTTCAAGGCTTGGGTTTGCAGCAAGGCGTTTAGCTGTTTCTTTTACAACAGCAAATGCCTGCGGCAATATGTTCATTAGTATTTCTTCCAGTTCTTTATTGCGGTCTTTCTCCAGCTTATCCAGTTGGGTGTACAGCGTAACCTTTTCGTTAACGTCCATATCCAACTCGTTTTCGGTTCGGTCTTTTATAGCTTGTATCTCGCTATCGATACCCGAAAGCCCTGCGGCAATGGTTTCTTTAAATTCGATACTTTTAGCCCTAAGCTCGTCGTTGCTCAGCTCGCCCAACTTGGCAAATTCGGCCTTAATTTTTTCAACTATAGGCTGTATGCTTTTTACATCCCGTTCTGATTTGCTTCCGAAAAGCTTACTAAAAAAGTCTAACATATTCTTTTATTATGGTACTACGGCGAACTCAACAATTGCGCCATAGTAATTATAAAGTCAAATTGACAGGCAAAGGTAAGGTTTTAAGCCTTAAAATGATGTGCAGATGTGCAGATTTCAGGTATGCAGATGTAAACCGATGTGCAAATATGCAGATTTCAGATGTGCAGATGAATTTGAGTGGCTATTTTGGCACGCAGAGGCGCGAAGACGCAAAGTAAGCCCGGCTAATTATTTAGGCTTATCGGCATCGTCTTCGTCATCGCCCTCCTTGCTATCCTCATCATCGAACCAATCATCCCCATCGTCGAAACTCTCGAAGAACTTATCTTCGTCGAACATCAGTTCTTCCAGTTTTTCCTGCTCGGGGGTGCTGGTATCGAAACGGATGGCCCAATCGTCGGGGATATCGTTGCTTTTATCGAAGCCGCGTATCCAGGCCACAAACTCTATCCTGAACTCTTCCACCTTATCGCGCATTAGCTGCACATAGTCATCCTCGTTCATGCCGAACATTTCGGTACTGATCACGGCCGTCATCATATCCTGTATGCCCAACCTGATGCGCACCGCATTATACATCCGCAGTGAGTAAAGCCCGCCGCCCTCGGCATTGGCAATTTTGCCCAATATCATGGTGGCATTGCTCATGATCTCGTTACTGAACCACTCGGCCTCGCGCTTGTCGGTATCTTCCATTACCTCTACCATGGCCTTTGCCAATTCGTAAACCTCCTCGGCCTTCTTATACACCGGCAGGTTCATCAGCCTGTTCATTCGTTTCGACATGGGGTAAATATAGCTATCAACGGGTTATTAAAAAAAAGTCTCCCCCTTCAGGGGGAGATTTAGAGGGGGCTGAGTATCTTTGGCCTCATGAACATTCTCATCCTTGGTTCGGGTGGAAGGGAAAGCGCCTTCGCCTGGAAAATTGCCCAAAGCCCTAAATGCGAAAACCTTTTTATTGCCCCCGGTAATGCCGGCACCGGGCAGTATGGCACCAACGTGAACCTTAAAGTTACCGATTTTGCCGGCATTAAGGCCTTTGTACTATCCAACGCTATAGATATGGTATTGGTTGGCCCCGAGGAACCGCTGGTAAAAGGTATACACGATTTCTTTTTGAAGGATGAGCAACTGAAAGGCATCCCGGTTATAGGCCCGCAGGAACAGGCCGCGCAACTGGAAGGCAGTAAAGATTTCAGCAAGGATTTTATGCAGCGCAATAATGTGCCTACTGCTGCTTCAAAAACATTTACTAAAGATACCCTGCAGGAAGGCTTCGAATACTTGGAAACCGCTGGCTTGCCTATTGTATTAAAAGCCGATGGTTTGGCCGCAGGTAAAGGTGTTTTGATATGCACTACTTTAGAAGAAGCCAAACAGGAACTTGCCGAAATGCTTACCGAAGCCAAGTTTGGCGACGCCAGCAGCAAGGTGGTTATAGAGCAGTTTTTAACAGGCATTGAGCTTTCGGTTTTTGTGATGACCGATGGCAACAGCTATAAAATACTCCCCGAAGCAAAAGACTACAAACGCATTGGCGAGGGCGATACAGGCCTAAATACAGGCGGTATGGGTTCGGTTTCGCCTGTACCATTTGCCGATGCTGCATTTATGGAGAAGGTGGAGCAAAAGGTTATCATCCCAACTATTGAGGGCTTAAAGAATGAAGGCATCCCCTACAAAGGCTTTATCTTCATCGGCCTGATGAATACCAACGGCGAGCCATGGGTTATTGAATACAACTGCCGCATGGGCGACCCGGAGACCGAGAGCGTTATGCCGCGCATCGAATCGGACTTTGTAGACCTGCTGCAAGGCGTTGCCGAAGGAAACCTGCACGAAAAAGAACTGGTTATATCTAACAAAGTAGCCACCACCGTAGTTTGCGTAGCAGGCGGTTACCCCGGCGAATACCTAAAAAATAAAGTAATAAGCGGTATAGAGAATGTACGCGGTTCGCATGTGTTCCATGCGGGTACCTCTACAAGTGGCGAAGATGTAATCACCACGGGCGGCCGTGTATTAGCAATTACTACCCTGCAGGATAATATGTTCAACGCCCTGCAACAAGCCACTGCCGATGCCGCCCGTATTTACTACGATGGCGTGTATTTCAGGAGGGATATTGGTTTCGACCTGCTGTAGTCCGAAAGTCGGATGTCCGTAAGTCCGAAAGACGGAGGTTGCTGTTGAACCAAGATGTAGTCCGAAAGTCTGATGTCCGTAAGTCCGGAAGACGGAAGTTGCTGTTGAACCAAGATGTAGTCCGAAAGTCGGATGTCCGAAAGTCGGATGTCCGAAAGTCCGAAAGACGGAGGTTGCTGTTGAATCAAGATCATAAAAAGAAAGTCCGAAAGAATTGAGCTATTGCTTCTTCTTTCGGACTTTCCGTCTTTTCCGACTTTCGGACTAAAGACTATATCTTCCCAAACAACTCCGCCAGTTTATCATCCAGATCGTCGCCGCGTAGGTTTTTGGCGATTATTTTGCCTTGCGGGTCTATCAAAAAGTTTTGAGGGATGCCTTTTACTGCGTACATGGCGGCGGTTTTATCGTCCCAAAATTTCAGGTCGGATACCTGGGTCCAGGTTAGGCCGTCTTTTTTAATGGCATCTATCCAGTTTTTGCGGGCGGTAGATCTATCCAACGATACGCCTATAATGGTAAAGTTTTTTTGTTTATACAGGTTGTAGGCCTTTACCACATTCGGGTTTTCGGCACGGCAAGGGCCACACCACGACGCCCAAAAATCTATCAGCACATACTTACCACGGAATGATGACAGGCTAACCATTTTGCCGGCAGTATCAGGCTCGGCAAACTCCGGCGCGGTAGCACCCAAAGCAACGGCTTTAATAGCAGGCATCAGCTCGCCAAATTTCTTTCCCGCTGCCGATTCTTTTATAGCCGGCGTAAGGGCTTCAAACATTGGGGCGATATCGGCATAATCGGCGCTATAAGCAAATGATTGCAGCGCATTCAGGCTCACGTACGAATCGGGGTGATCTAACACAAACTGTTTGTTAGCAGCGTTCCATTGTGCCATCAGTTTCTTTTGTTCTGCCTTGCTTTCTTTTATAAAAGCTTCAGATTTGGCTGCTTCGCCGGCGGCTTTTTCTTTGGCATCCAGCGCATCGTAACCATCATCTATCGGTTTCAATGCTGCACGGTATTGATTGTTCTCGGCATTGGTTTTAGTACCATCTACTTTAGCATGCTCCAGCAGATCAGCAGTAGTAACGGTAATTACGCCCGGCTCTAAATAAACCGAATGCGAATCTTCTGCCGCACCCATGCCCGATGCTTTAGGGTTAAACCACAACCTTGCATTAACAGGGGTAGCGCCCAAATCGCCTTTAAATTCGAACTTACCATTGTTCAGCGTAACCGAATCGCTAATGGTTTTGCCATCCTTACGGTATTGCAGGTAAACTTTAGCAGGCTTATTAAAAGTGCCCACATTGCCTTGTACGGTATATTTGGTATCCTGCGCAAACAGCACAGCGGGTATAAATGCAAATGCACTTAGTGCGAGTTTCTTCATTACAGATGTGTTAGGTGTTAAAACACTAATAACGGCAAAATGAGGCAGATGAAAAATAGCCTCAGGAAATATCACCGATTTGTGACAAAAGGAGTTGGTGGGTAGAGAGTGGTTGATTAAGTGAGTGGTTGCAGAAACCATTCTCTACTCACCTAATCAACCATTCACCATTTATATCTTCCCCAACAGCTGCTCCAGCTTGGCATCCAGGTCATCACCGCGTAAGCCTTTGGCGATGATTTTGCCTTGCGGGTCTATCAGGAAGTTTTGAGGGATAGACTGCACACCATAAAGGGCGGCAGCCATATTGTTCCAGTATTTCAGGTCGGATACCTGGGTCCACTCCAGTTTATCGTTTTTGATGGCGGCCAACCAGGCTTCTTTACCGCTTTCTTTATCTAACGATACACCCAATACAGTAAAGTTCTTGTCTTTATACTTGTGGTAGGTGCGCACCACGTTTGGATTCTCCTGGCGGCAGGGGCCACACCACGACGCCCAAAAATCGATCAGCACGTATTTACCTTTGAACGATGACAGCCTAACGGGCTTGCCGTTTACATCGTTCTGTATAAAATCGGGCGCCATAGAGCCAATAGCCGTTATGCGCAACTTATCCAGCGAATACTTAAACTCTTTGCCCATATCCGAGTTCTTCAGCTCATCCGACAGGGAATTGTACAATGGGTCAACTTCAGATACATCCGGCGACGGCCCGCTAACACTGGTGAGCGCCAGTAAGCTTAAAAAGCTGTTGGGGTTAGCGGTAATGTAGCTTTTTAACACATTACGCTGCTCATCCTGCAGGGCTTTATACTTTGCTTGCATGGCATTTTGAAAGGCTGCCGACTGCTGTTGCGCTGGTGTTGCAGCTTGTGCCTCTTTACCCAAAACCACGGCCTTTGCCATAATGGGGCTTAGCATGCCTTTTAATTTGGCATCATCATCGTTCACTTTAGAGCCGGTTATTTTACCGTGGATAAGCGAATCAGGCGCGGTAATGCCGATATTCCCCTGCTCTATAAACATGCCTAAAAAGTCGGTACCCTTTACCGGGCCACTATTCTCTTTAAAGTTTTGCGCTACAAATTTCTGGAAGCCTATGCCTTTCGAATCGATGAACAGCGTTGCATTTACCGGCGTAGTAATGGTGCCGGTGAAAGTAAATTCGCCGTTAACGATCTTTGCCGAATCGGTAATGGTATTAGAGCCTAAACGGTAGGCCAAAAATGCCTGTGCAGGCGTATTGTATTTACCCACCTTTGCTTTTATGGTAAAAGGCGCGGCGGTTTGTGCAAATGCCAGCGCCGGTAAACTTGCCAGCAGGCATAAAAATGTTCTCTTCATTTAATTAAACCAGTAATAATTTTCTATAACGGCAAAAGCCTTTGCTAATTGCGTTTAGGTAAGTTTTTGGAAGGTCCGCCACCACAGGTCGGGCATTTCGCCGCTGCGGGCCATCTTATAATCGTCGTACCGGCAGGGCACCAAATGGAAGCGCTCGTTTTTAGAGCCGCCGGTTGGGTAGGGAACCTGCATCCACCAGCGGTCGCTTTTTTTGCTCTTTACAAATACCAGTTCGTGCTCCTCGTGCTTCAGGCTGGTTTTGTAGATCAAATATTGCGATTTGGGGTTGAGCGGCAGGTCCTTCTTACGGTTATAAAAACCATCGATAAAATACCAAACCATTTGCGATAGCAACATGGCCGTTTGCCCGTTGTTATCATAAGCAGGGTTAAATTCGTAAAAACCTATCGAGGTAAGCTTATCGCTAAAGCCTGCATAACGGCAAAGCTGGCAGGCCTCTTGCCCGTAAAAGCCGTTTGGTTTGGCATTGGCATTGGCCACCGCATCTGATGAACGGATAGCGCCCATATCAAAGCTCAGCATATCCGCATTGCGTATCACCGGTTCGGTTACGGCCATATTGCCCGTAAGCTCGCCCAGGCGATGCACATCAAAATATAACTTATCCATCACGCGCAGGCTTTCCTGACTGGCAAAATAGGTTTGGTAACCCAGGTTGCTGAAGTTGAACAGGTAATTAGGCTCGTGTAGGAAGAGTTTGTTAAGGTAGGCTATCGAGTTTGTTTCGATGGTAGCGCCAAGTCCATCATCATCCAGGTCGAAATGCGAATCTACCACTACTACATCTACTCTTTGCTCCAGCCCTTCGTAACCCATATATTGGGCGTAAGTAAGATCCTGCCCACCGCCGATGATAACAGGGACGATGTCTTTTTTGATCAGCTCTTCTACCACCGTTTTTAGCGCGATGTAGGTATCGGTAACTTTCTCGCCACGGGCTATATTACCCAGGTCTACTATTTTAGTGTTGTAGGCACCTTCGTTCAGTTGGTATAATTTCTCGCGCACATAGTCGGGGCCGAGGGCGCAGCCGGGGTTTCCAATGGCGTTGCGATCCTCCAGTACACCCACAATGGCAATATCCACTTTCTGCTCCAAATCGGGGAAGGCTACCGAATGGTGCTCTATCCTGTCGCCCAGTTGGCTGGTGTAATAACCATTCTTGGGCGTTATTTTTTTGAGGTCGATAGGTGTAAAAAAATCGGATAGAGACATATGTTTTTAATGTGCAGATATGCGGATGTGCAAATGTGCAGATTTTTTTGGACGTGCCGATGTGTGGATGTTTTAATTGCGTGTACCTATCACTAACAATGTTGCGCTTTCATCTGCACATCTGCACATCTGAAATCTGCACACCTGCACATCTTTCGCACATCTGCACATTAATTTACATATTTGCACATATGATCTTAGTTACTGGTGCAACAGGTTTTTTAGGGGCCGAACTGGCGAAGGAGCTTATCCTGCGCGGCAATACTATCCGTTGTACCAAACGGGCAAGTTCTACCATTCCCGAAATACTGATACCCTACCCCGGCAAAATAGAATGGGTAGAGGCCGACCTGATGGATGCCTTTGCTCTGGAAGCTGCATTGGAAGATGTTACGCAAGTTTACAATTGCGCGGCCTGGGTATCGCTCAAAGCTGCCGACAAAGAGCCCATGATACGCACCAACGTTACCGGCACAGGGTACCTGGTTGATCTTTGTACCGAACGCGGCATCCGCATGGTGCACACCAGTTCGGTAGCAGCCGTGGGCGAAGCAAAACCCGGCGAACTCATCACCGAGAACCACCATCTGGACCCAACGCTGGAAGAAGATGGTTACGCCATATCCAAACTGGAAAGCGAGATGGAAGTATGGCGCGGCATTGCCGAGGGGTTAGATGCCGTCATAGTAAACCCTACCATCATCATCGGCCCAAGCGCCGGCATCGAGGGCAGTGGGCAGATATTCGAGACTGTGCGCAAAGGCTTAAAATTTTATACCCGCGGCACTATTGGCTTTGTTGATGTGCAGGATGTGGCCAAATGCATGATAGCCCTGATGGAAAGCGATATCACCGCCGAACGTTACATTATTAACGGCGAGAACCGCCCCTATCAGCAAATATTTACCGAGATAGCCAATTGCCTTGGCGTACCGGCGCCGGCAACATTAGCCAAACCCTGGATGATGGAACTGGCCTGGCGCGGCGCAGCTTTCTGGGGAAGGCTTACCCGGCAGGCACCTGCTATTGATAAAACCAGCGCCCGTGCCGCATCTGTAACCCGCGAGTTTGATAACAGCAAAATAAAGAAGGCCATCGGGTTCGAGTTTAAGCCGGTGAGTGAGACGGTGAAGGAAGTTTGCGAGGTGTTAACTAAGTAAATACAGGCATTACGCTTGCGTTGTGGCTAACCCCTCCCTGCCTTTGCGCACATCCGGCCTCACCCCTCCCCGAGGAGGGAGTTTTGAAAACTCCCTTTATTAATTGTCGTTTCTCAATTTCAACAGCACCACATTCTCCACGTGCTGGGTATGCGGGAACATATCAACCGGTTGAATTTTTACGGTGTCGTATTTCTCTTTTAGCACCAGCAGGTCGCGGGCCTGGGTGGCGGCGTTGCAGCTTACGTAAACTATTTTTGGTGCTTCAATTTCCATCAGTCGGGCCACAACATCGGCATGCATACCGGCCCGAGGCGGGTCGGTGATGATCACATCGGGTTTACCGTGCTCGGCCACAAAATCGGCTACCAGCACATCTTTCATATCACCGGCGTAGAATTTTGTATTGGTGATATCGTTTATCTGCGAGTTTACCTTGGCATCCTCAATAGCAGTTGGTACATACTCCACCCCTACTACCTCGCGCACGTGGCCGGCCACAAAGTTGGCAATAGTACCCGCGCCGGTGTAAAGATCGTAAACCAGCTCGTCGCCTTTAAACTCGGCAAAATCGCGGGTTATCTCGTAAAGTTTTAATGCCTGTATAGAGTTGGTTTGATAGAACGATTTGGGGCCGACCCTAAAGCGCACCACTTTGCCGCCAGCAGCGGGCATTTCCTCGTGGATGTATTCGGGGCCCTTCCAGCTTTTTACCTCCTGGTCGAAAATGGTGTCGTTCATTTTAGTGTTCAGGATGTACAGCAGCGAAGTTATCTGCGGGAAGTTAGCATCCACAAAAGTCATCAGCGTGCTTACCTGCTCCTCGGATGCATGGGCAAAAACTACGATCACCATTATTTCGCCGGTTGATGCCGTGCGGATAATGAGGTTACGCAACGCGCCGGTATGCTGGCGAACGTCGTAATAATCAATGCCCTGCTCTTTGGCGAAGGCGTTAATGCTGTTGCGCAGATCGTTAGATGGTTCGGCCTGCAGGTAGCAATGGTTTATATTCAATATCTTATCGAACCTGCCGGGGATATGGAAACCCAGGGCGTTCATATCCAGCGTTTCGTCCTCGCGGTTCTCGCCATCGAACAACCAGCGTTTGCTAGAAAAGGTGTATTCCAGTTTGTTGCGGTAGTAGCGGTCGGCAGGCGATGGTACTATGGCGTCCATGTGGCCAACTTCTATCTTGGCAATGCGTGTTAGGGCATCGTGCACGGCTTTTTGTTTAAATTTCAGCTGTGCCTCGTAGGTCATGTGCTGCCATTTGCAGCCGCCACAAATACCGAAATGTTCGCAGAAGGCATCGGTGCGGTATTCAGATGGCTTTGCAAGTTTTATGATCTTGCCTTCGCCAAAGTTCTTTTTGCTGCGGTAAACCTCAATATCTGCCACATCGCCGGGTACGGCCTTTTCTATAAACAAAACAAAATCATCTGCCTTGCCTACGCCTTTACCCTCTTCGGCTATATCAATAACCTCAACGTTCTCAAATACTTTATTTACCCTTGGTTTGCCCGATCTGCCCATAAGGGTGCAAAGGTAAGGGAAATTATTATTTTTTAAATGTGCTTACCGCCATTAGAAAATGCTTACAAGTTTCAAGCATAATACAGCCCCTGGAAGTTAATCTGCCAATTGCAAATTACCCTTTTTAGCAGTATTTACCGGCTGAGGAACTTTTACATAATAGCCCGTACCATCGTATTGGCGTTTGCGCGGGTGCTCTTTACAGGCATCGCTGCAGCAGCCTTCCATGGCGGTGCCGCATTCGTCGCACTGGGTGAAATGCTCGTTGCACTCGGGGTTGGCGCAGTTGATCATTTTTGGCGTAACCTTGCCGCAGTTGAAACAGGTAGATATCACCACCGGGTTCACGCTGTTCACTTCAACCGAAAGGCGGTTATCGAAAACGTAGCATTTGCCGTCAAAATCTTCACCGCCGGCTTCTTTGCCATATTTAATAATGCCGCCGTGTAGTTGGTAAACATCTTTAAAACCTTCGTGCAGCAGCAGGGCCGATGCTTTTTCGCATTTGATGCCGCCCGTGCAGTAGGTGAGTATCTTTTTATCTTTATACTGGGCCAGCTCGTTTATCATGGCCGGGAAATCGCGGAAGTTCTCGATATCCAGGGTTACGGCGTTTTTAAATTTGCCCAGGTTGTGTTCGTAGTTAGAACGTACATCCAGCACCACAACATCTTTCTGGTCTTTCATGGCCAAAAACTCGGCAGGCTCCAGGTGTTTGCCGGTTTGCTGTTGCGGGTTTATCACGTTAGGGTCGCGCAGGCCCGAGTGTACGATCTCTGATTTATATCGACAGTGCATTTTAACGAACGAAGGCTCGTCTACCTCATCTATTTTAAACTCCAGGCTGCCGAAACGGCCATCGGCACGCACAGCATCCATATAGGTTTGGCAAGCCTCGACCGTGCCCGAAACAGTACCGTTCAAACCTTCTTCGGCAACTATAATGCGGCCGGTTAACCCTAAGCTTTTACAAAATTTTAAATGATCGGCAGCAAATTGCTCCGCATTGGCTATTGTTGAATAACAATAGTACAGTAGTGTGTTATACTTTGCCATAAATACATTGATACCGCTGCAAACGGTGTTAAATGAGGTGCAAAGATAAGTGTTTTTAGTGAATGGTGAAATGGTTGATTAAGTGAGTGGTTTGCATGGTTTAGTGGTTATGGCAACCACTCACCACTCTCTCAATCAACCATTCACTCAACGTTACCTTATACCATAAAATATCCTGAATCCCTGCAGGTACTTTTTGTTCCCGGCGTAGGATATACCATAATCTACACGGAATATCAGGCGCTGTACGCCTACATAGAACTCACGGTAGTTGGGGTTGCCTTTGGTGGTTAAAAAGTTGGCACCTATTACTTCTTCCAGTTTCAGGCGGCGCAGATAGGGCACCTTGTTGAGCAGCGAACCGGCGAAGTTATGCTGGTAGTGCGCCTCCAGGAAGCCGCCATTGGTGCTATAGGTGTAAAACGGCAGGAAGTGGAAGCTACCGATGTAGGTAGGGTCGAACGTGGTACCCTGGTTACCCAAATAGTGGTAGTAATCCATAAAGTACACGCGTTTGTTATTGAAGTAACCGCCTGTGGTTAGCTTGAACGACGAGAAGCCCGATAGGCCGATACGCATGTTGTATTGAGAAATATCGGCCGAGGCAAAATCGTAATTAACATCCGACCCTAATACCCCCTGGAAGCCTTTGCGGTAGGTAACCGTAAGCGTTGGGTATTTTGATGGCAGGTTGAATTTGCCGGTAGGGCGGGTGATATATTGCTGATCGAACGTAAAGGTAGCCGCCGTTGTGAAGGATAGTGCCTGGTGCTCGGGGAACAATGGCGTGCGGTCGTCAGGTGGCGTACCTGCCGGTACCAATGGGTTGTTGGAAGTAAATTCCCGGTCCTTTACATCAACCAAATGCCCCAGGTTGGTATTGTATAACTGGCTGCGGCTTGAGTAGTTCAGGCTGGCACTCCATAATACACCGTTGGCCACCTCGCGCTGGTAACCGCCGCCAAAATAGTGCGAACGGTAGTATTTTACGTAGTTGTTCTCGCTCAAGATGGTACTCAGCGTGTTGAAGTATAGCGAACGCGTACCCACGTTGTTCAAATCGAGCACATCGCTACCGAAGCTTACCCAATACTTAGCGTTATGGAAAGGGTCGTTCTTATATTCGGCGAGCATATTAGCGCTGAATATTTTGTTGGAGAAACCATAGCGCAAGGCGGGCGTAATAGCCAGCGAATGGAAGTCGTCTATAGTGCGGGTATACCTCACCTTGGCGTTTATGCCGAAACCCTCCACCGTATTGTAGTAGAACGTTTGCAGGAAAGGGAAAATGTAAAGCGAGTCGCGTTCGGTGCGGTCGCTGGCGCTGTAGCCGAATATCAGGTACCCGGGATAGTTAATGTGATTTTTAGTGTGCTGCAACGTATCAAGGTAGGCCTCGGTTTTATGGTAAGCTGCTACGCTATCCTTTTTCTGAAAATCGCGTGTTTCCTGTTTGGTAAGCGGTACGGGGCGGTTGGCATACCAATAGCCGGCGTTCTTCATGTTCGCAGCGGTATCAACCCGCAGTATTTCGCCGGTGAAAAAGCCTTCCGGGAAAGTTGGGTTAATTTTATAGTTGTTGTAAATGCCCTCGTAATACCCGCCGAATTTAAAACCCAGCACCGAGCCTTTAAAGTTGAAAAGCGTTGAAACCGGCATCCAAACACTATCGGTTATCGGGATGAATTGCTGGCGCACCTGCAGGGTATCCACCAGGTTAAGTGAGTTGGCCTTACCTTCCAAAAGCAGGTCGGCACTATAAATGCGCCAATCGCCCTCTACAATGTAAATGCTGCCGTTAAAGCACTGGCTCAGTTCGCTACGCGGAATAACCTGAATTTTATCTATAGTAAGTCCGTTTTGTACTGTGCTGCCGATGAGTTTGTAGCGGTAGAACCTGAAGGCGTCTGATGCCACCGGCGAAACATAACCGCGTGTGCTTAGCCCCGGTATGCTGAAAATGTTTCGGTAGAAATTTGCCTGCAAGTCCGATGCCTTGTTGTAGCCAAAGGCGGTATTGATACCCGCATTGCGCGATGCAATGGTAACCTCGTGCACTTTATCCGGTTCTTCGTAATTGAAGGTAGAAAGTGATTCTGATTGGTAGAGGATGCCCCGGCCCAGAGAATCGAGGTCGAGCGCGCGGGTAACGGCTGCACTGCGTAAAGATTTTGGAGTACTCAACAATTTCTGTACGCCCTTAATATATACCGCGCAGGAATAGCCTTTTACTTCGTTGAGGTGTTTAAGGCGGTTTTTGATAACCATGCGCATAATGGTATCGCCGGGGTCGGTATTGTTGCGCCACCTCTCCGATACCTGTGTAAATCGGAACTCCTCGCTCTGCATTTGTACGTTGTGCAGCTCATCCTGCTCACCTATGGTAATTTGGTCGGTTTGTACCGCATAGCCCGCAAGGCGGTAAACTACCGTATAAGTGCCGGGGGCTAACTTTAGGGTATAAACGCCTTCCTCATTAGCGGTTGTGCCATAAGTTGAGTTGCGCACATAAACTGACGCGAAAGATACCGCTTCGTTTTTAGGCCCCGTTATTTTTCCCGATAGGGTATATTGTTTTTGCTGCGCCGATACGCTGAGGGCGGCAAGTATAAAAACGCAGAGGAGTAGATATCTTTTCATAGGTTTTTACTTTAATATCTTTTAGCGCAAAATGTTTGTTTACAATGGTAATATATTAAAAATGTTGCAGGTAGGCATTCCTTTCGGCATTATGTTTAATTTTGCGGCCTAAACAGCTATTTTATGTATACAACATTGCAGCCGGTTTTACAACAGGAACTTGCCGGGATAGAAGAAGCAGGGCTTTACAAACGCGAACGTATCATCACCTCGCCGCAGGGCGCAGATATTACCGTACAAGGCGGTAAAGAAGTTATAAATTTTTGTGCCAACAACTATTTGGGGCTATCGGGCAACCAACGTGTAATAGATGCGGCCAAAGCAGCTATGGATACGCACGGATACGGTTTATCGTCGGTACGCTTTATTTGCGGTACGCAGGATATACATAAACAACTGGAACAAAAGATCGCCGAATTTTTAGGCACCGAAGACACCATTCTTTATGCAGCAGCATTTGATGCCAACGGCGGCGTGTTCGAGCCTTTGTTCAATGATCAGGATGCTATTATCTCGGATGAGTTGAACCATGCCTCTATCATCGATGGCGTACGCCTGTGCAAAGCTCAGCGCTACCGCTACAAGCACGATGACATGGCAGATTTGGAAGAGAAACTGAAAGCAACGCAGGAGCTTCGCCACCGTATTATTGTTACTGATGGCGCATTCTCGATGGATGGCACCATTGCCCAACTGGATAAAATTTGCGCACTGGCCGAGCAATACAATGCTTTGGTAATGATAGACGAGAGCCATTGCAGCGGCTTTATGGGCAAAACCGGCCGCGGCACGCACGAACACCATAACGTAATGGGCAAAATAGATATCATCACCGGTACGCTGGGTAAAGCCCTTGGCGGTGCGTCGGGTGGTTTTACATCGGGCCGTAAAGAGATCATTGATATGCTGCGCCAGCGTTCGCGCCCGTACTTGTTCAGCAACACGTTGGCTCCGGCTATTACCGGTGCCTCGATAGCTGTACTGGATATGCTGAGCGAAACTACCAACCTGCGCGATAAACTGGAAACCAACACTCAATACTTCCGCGAGCAAATGACCGCCGCCGGCTTTGATATTAAGCCGGGCGTGCACCCCATAGTACCGGTAATGCTTTACGATGCTAAGCTGGCGCAGGAGTTTGCTGCCAAAATGCTGGACGAAGGTATTTATGTTATTGGTTTTTACTACCCGGTGGTGCCTCAAGGCAAAGCCCGCATAAGGGTGCAGATATCTGCCGCTCATGATAGGGAGCATCTCGACAAAGCTATTGCTGCCTTTACCAAGGTAGGTAAGGAGCTTAGGGTGATTAAATAAATTCGTAAATTGCAGGTTTAAAGCAAATATGAAAAAGCGAGTTGTCTTAGATCTACCGGAGGAGACCATCAAGTATTTGAAAGCCTTGGCAAAGGCCAATAAAACTACGGTTTCGCGATTAGTTGAAGACAAGTTCAGGAGCTATCTTATTAGCTTAGATAATAGAATATAAGTAATGCAAAACATAATAGACCAATATACCAGCGAGATAAAAGCTTTCACCGCTGCTAAGGCGGAGGAACTGGAATCTTTCCGCATTAAATTTTTAGGCACCAAGGGTATCATTAAGGACCTTTTCGAACAGTTCAAAACTGTTAGCAGCGATGAGAAACGCACCTTTGGTAAAGTGCTTAACCAGTTTAAACAACTGGCCGAAGCACGTTACGAAGAAGTGAAAGAAGGTTTGGGTTCAGCGACTGCTGATACTAAATCGGATATCGACCTTACTTTGCCCGGCGATGGTTTGGAAGTTGGTTCGCGCCACCCGCTATCGTTGGTACGTAACGAGATCATCGATATATTCAAACGCCTTGGTTTTGTGGTTGCCGAAGGCCCGGAGATAGAAGACGACTGGCATAATTTCTCTGCCCTTAACTTCCCCGAGGAGCACCCCGCCCGCGATATGCAGGATACCTTCTTTATCCGCAAAGGTGATAAAGAACAGGGCGATATCGCTTTGCGTACGCATACTTCATCGGTACAGGTGCGCATGATGGAGAATGGTAAACCGCCGTTTCGCGCCATTATGCCCGGCCGTGTTTACCGTAACGAAGCTATCTCTGCACGTGCACATTGCTTCTTCCACCAGGTAGAAGGTTTATATGTTGACGAGAACGTGAGCTTCTCCGACCTGAAACAAACCCTTTACCACTTTGTGCAGGAGCTTTACGGCGAAGGCACCAAAGTAAGGTTCCGTCCGTCGTACTTCCCGTTCACCGAACCATCGGCAGAAATGGATATCTCGTGTACCATTTGCAAGGGCAGTGGTTGTAATATGTGCAAATACAGCGGCTGGGTAGAAATATTGGGCTGCGGCATGGTTGACCCTAACGTTTTGGAGAACTGCGGCATCGACAGCAAGAAATACACCGGCTTTGCCTTTGGTATGGGTATGGAAAGAATTGCCAACTTAAAATATGTAATACGCGATCTGCGTTTATTCTCTGAGAACGACGTTCGTTTCCTGAAACAATTCCAAACCGAAATTATATGAGGCAGGCACTTATCATCTTTTTTGCTGCTATGTTGTTTACCGCCTGTGGCAAAGTTGAAGGTGTAGTGCCAAGCGTGCCTGTTAATTTCCGGGCCTCAAGAACCGACCCGCGTTTCACTGCATTGAACAGCGTTGGCGGGTCGGTTGTAATATCAGGCTATGGAGTGGCCGGCTTGTTATTGTACAAACAGGCCGACGGCACGATATCCTGCTACGACCGTTGCAGCAGCTACCAGCCCGAAAAACTCTGCGCCATAACGCCGGACGAAACGGGTTTTACAGCTACCGACCCCTGCAGCGGAGCAAAATTTTCATTGTCGGACGGGAGCCCCGTTAAGGCGCCCGCCACCAAATATCTCCGCTCGTACCTTGTAAATACCACGCAATTTGAGATATTTGTATCTAACTGATGCATGGAAGCCGATAAAATTAAAGAAAGTATTAAGCGGGCAGCGCAGGATCTGTTCCGCAAATTCGGTTACCATAAAACAAGTGTAAACGAAATAGCCAAGCGCGCAAAAATTGCCAAGGCCACTATTTATAAGTACTTCGAGAGCAAAGAGGCCATTTTGCATGTGCTGCTTATGGATTATATTAAAGCCAGTGTAGATGACCTGGTGAATACCAATATCCCCGAGATGGATGAGGAGGCACAACTGAATAACCTCATCATGAAAACCTGCCGCCTCTCGTACACCGTTTGCAACGAATTTATCGGTTGGGATTTTATCCGCGAGAGCACCAACTCGCAGGATTTCCTGAAAAACTTATCGAACGAACTGGAAGACCTGCTGGTAATGAGCTTTACCCAACTGGCCGGTATCCGCAAGCACGAAACCTACCAGCAACGCATCCGCTTTTTGATCAAGTGCAGCAAAAGCATCGTATTCAGCTTTGCCTTTACCTCGGTAAGCGATAGCGACGTGCGAAAAAACTTCGTATCCTTCCAAAAAGAGATATTGCCTTATTTGGTAAAGGCGGCGATATTGGTGTAGTATCCTGCAGCGGAAGTGCAATAGTAACTGTTTCGCCTTCCGGCAACCAAACCCATGAATTCGTGGTATCGATAGCATTTACATTCAAAAAGGAATCTATCTGTTTTACAAGTTCTTCTTCTGTATATGCTTCCCCAAGACGAGGCAACTCCAGTATTGATACATCCCCGGCTTTTAAGAGCCTAATCTTATCCTGAATAAATTCAACAGAACCAGGCGAATAGCCAGACACTGTACCTTCTGCAAGATCAAGATTTTCGTCGAACATGAAATAATCGCAAAGGTGTATGGAGAAGAATACCGCCTCTCTTTTATCAAAATAATACAACTCGGTAAAATAGGTAGGGGATTGCGAGAAAGCGTTTCTAAGCCAGTTTACTATTTGCCCCCTGAGTGCCATACCAACTAAAGTATTAAAAATATTAGGAAGTATGATTTTGATTTATTTACTTTGTTATTCAAAGTACTTTATATCATTAGAAGAATAGCCGCTTTGCCATGAGCGGTATATTTTTAAATGTATACTTTGAACTGCAAAGAACTTTCAAATTAAATCATGATAGAATACTACGAACCTCCGAAAAACAAATGGTACCAGGGTTCCATTTTTGTGAAACTATTAGTGATGACGCTGATAACGCTTGCCCTGCTCATTCCATCTACATGGATACAGGGGCTGGTAGATGAGCGGCAGGATATCCAAACCAAAATGCTGAGCGGGGTAGCTGATAGCTGGTCGGGCAGCCAGTTGGTGCAAGGGCCTGTGCTGATCATCCCCTATAATAAAAACCCGGGGGCGATCGCCAATGCTACGGGATACATTTATTTGTTGCCCGATAACCTGTATATAAACGCCAAACTAAAAACACAACCCTTTACGCAGGGCGTGTTCGATGTAACGGTTTATGGTTCGGCAATTGAAGTGCAGGGCAATTTTGCGCAGCCCGACCTAGCCAAGCTGGGTATAGATGCGGGGCAGGTGATGTACGATAAGGCAAGGTTGTTATTCGGAATATCGGACATTAAAGGGCTGCTGAATAACCCTTCGGTGAAGATACAGGGGCAAACCTATACGCCCGAATCTGCGCCGGCAGATAACAACCCTTTCGAGCAGGCCTTACAGGTGGGTTTTACCGCCGCAACCAACGGAAACATCGCTTTTAGTTATAACCTCGACCTGAAGGGGAGCAATGATATCAACTTTCTGCACCTGGGTAAAACTACCGATGTGCAGTTCAAGAGCGATTGGCCAACGCCGCAATACACCGGGCATTACCTGCCCGACATGCGCGACAGTACCGCCACCGGTTCGGGCGCCAAATGGCACCGATTGTATTACAACAGGCCCTTCCCGCAGCAATGGCTTAATGATAACTCGGTGCTGAATAACCCCAAATCAATTGCCGAAGCCACCTTTGGCGTAAAGCTGCAGCCCCCGGTAGATGAGTACCGTAAAGTCACCCGCACCAACCGGTATGCTACGCTAATCATTGTGCTAACTTTCGTATCGCTGTTTTTAACCGAACTGATACGCAAGCAGCCGGTACACCTGTTCAATTATACGCTGATAGGGGCGGCGATGATTGTATATTACATATTGCTGCTGTCGCTGGCCGAAAAAATAGGTTATAACTATGCTTACCTCATTTCATCGGTAGCTACTATAGGGCTCATTGCTACGTTCACGGCATCGCTGCTGCACAATAAGGCGGCCGCTGCACTGTTCGCCTTTATCCTCAGCATTTTCTACGGCTTTATTTTCATCATTATACAGTTAGAAAGCTATGCGCTGCTGGTTGGTGCAATTGCACTGTTCATTATTGTGGCCTCGCTAATGTATTTCTCGAGGAAGATAAACTGGGATGCCCAATAAAAATTTACCTAAACCCTATCACCTAAACCTTGCGCCCGCCGCTGCAATTGCATGCGGGCGCTAATTAACCTTAACAAACTATTTTACCATGCATACAAGTAATTATTGGATAAGGCATTTCAGGGAAAATGCCCGCCATCAGCGGATTGATTGGCACCTGTACCCCAAGCTCAGCAAAGAAGAAATGGACATTATCTTGCCATCGCTGCAAGCCTGGCAACTCGGCGAAACTTCTGAAGGAAAGCACCTGATAGCTGCATCGGCCAAATACGCCGCCAAAATTGGCGACCCGGATTATGTGGAGGCCGTAAAGCTGTTTATAAAAGAAGAGCAAAAGCACGGCAACAACCTGGGCAGGTATATTGATGGCATTGGCAAAACCCGTATACAAAAAGATTGGGGCGATACGCTTTTCCGTAAAGTGCGCTACTACAACACCAATATGGAAATATGGACCCTGGCCGTAATTGTAGTGGAAAGTACCGCCCAGATATTTTACCAGGCATTAAAAGATGCTACCGGTTGCCGCCTACTGAAACAAATTTGCACTGATATTTTAATAGACGAAGCGCCGCACATCACTTTCCAAACCGAGCGGTTGGCCATTATATACGAGGGCAAAGCGGCATGGTCGAAAGCATGGCGGAACTTTGCGTACAAGGCCTTCTTCTTTTCAACGGCCTGCGTAG
Source organism: Mucilaginibacter pedocola (assembly GCF_002013915.1). GTDB lineage: Bacteria > Bacteroidota > Bacteroidia > Sphingobacteriales > Sphingobacteriaceae > Mucilaginibacter > Mucilaginibacter pedocola. The sequence goes on along the minus strand of NZ_MBTF01000005.1, from coordinate 158,972 downwards.
TTTGGGCGGGGCACCGCAGGCTGTTCATAGCAGGTGGCAATACCTTTAACTCGTTCACCCGTAAAATGATATTTAAATACCGAAAAACCATCAAACAAATAACCGAAAGGCCCGCAGAAGCGGTATCGTGGGTAGATGAAAAACAAAATACCATTTTGGTTTTTGGTATAATTTTACTATGCTTGCATAATAAAATACAAGTGCCATGAGTGTAGAATTAATAGAAGTTTCGGAGCAGATAGATGAACTTTTCGAGATGGAGGATATAAGTTTTGAAGGAGTGATGGGGGTGGTTCATTTTTTAAAACCATTGTTGTAAAACTTCCCTTTAGGAAAGGAAGCGCATTGGGCTTAACCGAAACGGCAGGGAAGCTTAGCCCCTTATTTCTTTTTATTCAATCGCAAAACTGTATTTTCGTGTTGTAAATGGCAGCAACCCATCGCTGCATAAGCCTATGCGTAAATACGTTCTGCCGTTAATACTCTCTCTGTTCATTGCTATTGGCGCGTTTGCTACCGATATAAAAAGTATTGGTGTGCCCTATGTACAAAATTATACCAAGGCGCAATACCAAAGCGGCAACCAAAACTGGTCGGTAACACGGGATGAGCATGGCGTAATGTATTTTGGTAACGATGAGGGACTGCTCTCATTCGATGGTAAATACTGGCAGCTAAACCGTATGCCCAATGGGCTCATCGTACGTTCGGTAGCGGCCGATGGCAAAGGCAAAATATATTCGGGTGGCTTTGGCGAGTTTGGTTATTGGGAAAACCAAAATGGCTTCCTGAAATACCGTTCGCTTACACACCTCGTCCCTAAAAAATACCAGCCCGTTAACGAGGAAACCTGGAAAATATACATCGAACCAAACCGCGTTATCTTCCAATCCTTCGGCTCTTTATACATCTATTCCGGCGGCAAAATAAGCGTAGTAAAGGCACCTAAACCATTCCTGTTCCTGTTCCGCACGGCGGGAAGATATTTTGTTGAGGAAGTGGATGCAGGGCTGTTCGAGCTAAAAGGCGAAAAGCTCACTTACATCGAGGGCAGTAATATTTTAGGTAGTCGCGTACTTTCGGTACTCCCCTTCCGTCCCGGCCAATACCTCATTGGCACAGCAAAAAACGGCTTGTTTATTTACGATGGCAAGCAAGTAACTCCATGGCAAAACCAGGCAACTGATTTCCTGAAGAATGCGCAACTAAACAATGGCGTAGTAATAGCAGGCAAGTACTTTGCCTACGGCACCATCCTGAATGGTATTGTCATCATAGATAGTGCGGGCAACGTGGTGCAACACATCAACAAATCGGGCGGGCTGCAAAACAATACGGTGCTGAGCCTTTATATAGATGCACAGCAAAACCTTTGGGCCGGCCTGGATAACGGTATCGACCGTATAGAGGTAAACTCACCCCTCTATTTCTATTTCGATAAAAGCGGCCGCTTTGGTACGGTGTATTCCAGCATTATTTTCAACAACAAAATATACCTGGGCACCAACCAAGGCTTGTTCTATAGCGATTGGCCGGGCGCCGGTGCCAAACGCTTGTTCCAAAGCTTCGATTTTCAACTGATACCCGGTTCTCAGGGGCAGGTATGGGAATTATCGCTACAAGACGGCCGCCTGCTTTGCGGCCATAATGATGGCACTTTCCAGGTAAATGGAGGCAGCATCACCAAAATATCTTCGCTCAACGGCGGCTGGACGCTCAAAAAATTCAATACCGATAAACTGATACAGGGCACCTACACCGGCTTGCTCATATACCATAAAGATGCCGCCGGCAATTGGGTTTTCGAAAATAAAATAGAAGGCTTCGGCGAACCATCGCGCTATGTAGAACAGGATAGTAAAGGTCAAATATGGGTGAGCCACGCTTACAAAGGTATTTATAAAGTTACCCTTACGCCCGACCTGAAACGCGTAGCCAGCAAAAAGTACTACGACAAAAACTCGGGCCTGCCCGATAGCTACAACATCGGCGTTTTCAATTTAGATAACCGCGTGGTATTCTCGTCCGAATCGGGTTTCTACGTTTACGATGATATTACCGACCGCTTTTACAAATACACCCAGCTCAACAACAGCTTGCATACTTTCTCATCATCGAACAAAGTAATAGCTGCTGTTGGCAAAAAGTACTGGTTCATCAACCATGGCAAAGTAGCACTTGCCGACTTATCAGTCCCCGGCAAACTGAATATCGATTCGGCCCGCTTCAGTATGTTAGATGGGCAGATGCTGCGCAATTACGAGAATATCAACCTTATTAATAACCAGGTGTATCTCATCAGCGTGGATGATGGCTTTGTTATTTTAAATGATGAAGACGCCAGGCAGCAGCAACGCCAAAAACTACCGGCAGTGCTGATGAGGCAGATAGAAAACATTACCGATAAGGTTACCGTGATAAGCGATATTGGTGCCGGTAACAACAACCTTGAGTTACCTTACAACCAAAACAACATCCGCATATCCTATAGCTTGCCTTATTACCGGCAGGGCAAGGTAAAATTTCAATACTACCTTGATGGTTATTCGCGCCAATGGAGCGATTGGACGCTGCAAAGCCAAAAAGATTTTACAAACCTGCCGCAAGGCACCTACAGCTTTAAAGCCCGTGCAAAAATTAACGATGAGAACGTATCCGAAATAACTACGCTCACCTTTACCGTTCTGCCCCCGTGGTATTTAAGCAAGATTGCCTTTTTGTTTTATGCTGCGCTGGCGGTACTGGCTTACTATGTTATCAGGCATTATTACCGCCTCAAACTTCGCCGCCACCAGGCCCAGATACAGCAAAAGCTACAACGCGAGCACGAAGAGTTTTTGCAGCGCGAAGCCATCGCCAATGAGCAGCACATCGTCACCATAAAAAACGAACAATTGCAGGCCGACTTGGCCAGCAAGAACCGCGAACTGGCCAACAGCGCCATGAACATTGTTTACAAAAACGAGCTCCTGCAAAAGCTGAGCGAAGAAATAAACAAGCTGAAAGATAACGCCGGCAAAAAACTTCCTGAAGAGCAGCTCAAAAAGATACATCACGTAATAGACGAGGGCATGAGCGATGAGCGCGACTGGAACATTTTCGAACGCAGCTTTAACGAAGCACACGAAAACTTCTTTAAAAAGCTAAAAACAGGCCACCCCGACCTGGTACCCAACGACCTTAAACTATGCGCCTACCTGCGCATGAACATGAGCAGTAAAGAAATGGCCTCGTTGCTCAATATCTCGCTCCGCGGGGTCGAAATTCGGCGTTACAGGCTGCGTAAGAAGCTCAATCTGGAGCACGATAAGAACCTTGTGGAGTTTCTCATCGAGCTATAACACTACATCATTACCTCTCATAGCACATAGTGTAAAAAATACATCTTTTAATAAGTTTGTAGTATGTATTTTATACACTATCTATAGTTCAAATAGTTGATTATCTTTTGTTTATATTTTTCATTAGAATTTCATGAGAAAGTAAACAGTTGATGATGTAATAATGTAGAGTAACATTATTTGATAAAATTATTTTAACTCCGCAATTTCGACCTCACAAAAAACCAATTAACCCAAGTACTAACAAACCAATTACCCACTATGAAGAGAATTTACAAAATCTCAGGGTTACTTCTATTGTTTACTTTTTTCTCAACTTTCGCTTCAGCGCAAAACATTATCGTAAAAGGTAAAGTTACCGACGCTAAAACCGGCGAGGCGCTTATTGGCGTTACAGTTGGCGTACAAGGTACATCAGCAGGTTCCCAAACAGATGTTAACGGCAATTTCTCGGTAAATGCCGCATCTACCGCAACACTCCAGGTATCTTATATAGGCTATACCACCCAAACCGTGCCTGTAAGCGGGCGCACCAACATCGATATTAAATTAGAATCATCAGCCACCGAATTACAGCAGGTAGTGGTAGTAGGTTACGGTACCCAGCGCAAGCTGGATGTTACCGGATCTGTTGCTTCTGTGAAGGGGGATGACATATCTAAGCAAGCATCTACCAATGCAATAAGCTCGTTACAGGGTAAAGTTGCCGGCGTACAAATCACCAATAATGGAAATCCAGGTGCTTCACCGGAGATTCGCATTCGCGGTGTTGGTACAGTATACGGTAACGCCAACCCTCTGTATGTGGTAGATGGTGTATGGTTTGATGATATCAGCTTCCTGAACCCTAACGATATCGAGAACATGAGCATCCTTAAAGATGCTTCTTCTGAATCTATCTACGGTGTACGCGCCGCCAATGGTGTTGTACTTGTTACTACTAAAAAAGGTAAGGGTGCACCAACCATCAATTACAGCGCATATGCAGGCTGGCAAAAAGTAACCAACCAACCGGCGTTAGCAAATGCCACCGAGTATGCAACCATGATAAACGAACTGAATAAAATACAGTTCCCAAATGATCCGCTAACCTTTGCCGACCCTAATAAGTTTGGGCAGGGCACCAACTGGCTTAATACAGTTCTGCGCGACGCATTTACCATGAAGCATGACCTAACCGTTAGCGGAAGCACCGACAAATCGAGCTATTCGTTCTCAGCGGGCTACCTTAAACAGCAAGGCGTAGTAACCGGTAACAATTACGACCGCCTTACTACCCATATGCAACAGGATGTACAGGCAACTAAGTTTTTAAAATTAGGCTACAACGCTGTTATTCAGCACAGCTTCTCTAAAGATGCACCGGGCGGCCTTATTTACAAAGCGTTTACAGCCGCACCTGTTGTACCGGTATTTTACGCCGATGGCACTTACGGCGACCCTGCCGATTTCCCTATTGGCAACGCTACCAACAACCCCAAAGCACAGTTAGATTTCTTTAATCAGCGCTCTAAAAACTACCGCATTACAGGTAATATGTTCGCCGAGATAAAGCTGGCCAGCTTTTTAACTTTACGCAGCAGCTTTGGTGGCGAATTTGGCGAAGGCGAAGTGTTGGGTTACAGCCCGGCTTATAAAGCTACGGCGGCACAATTCAATGACAACAGCGACCTCAACGTATCAAGGGCAGAGGTAAGGAATTGGATACAGGAGAACACGCTTACTTTCGATAAAACGTTTAAAGACCACCACCTAACCGTGCTTGCCGGCCAATCCTCTCAGCGTTACAAATCGTATAACATTGTTGCTACCGCACAAAATGTACCTTACACCAGCGATGCCGACCTTTACCTTCGCGTTGGTTCTAACGACCAGCAATTCCCTAACACGGTAACTGATAGCGGCGACCTTGCAACCTATCAATCTTACTTTGGCAGAATAAACTATTCTTTCAAAAACAGGTATTTGCTTAATGCCTCTATGCGTGCCGATGGTTCTTCTAAATTCATCGGCAACCAGCGCTGGGGGTACTTCCCGTCGGTAGGTGCCGGCTGGGTTATCAGCAGCGAGCCTTTCATGCAAAACCAGCACATTTTTGACAATTTGAAACTTAGAGGTAGCTGGGGTAAAATTGGTAACGCATCGGTGCCAGCCAACCTTTCGGTACAAACTGTTAACAATTCGGCAGGTTTTGCCGCTATTTATAATGGCGTAGCTTCTACAGGTGCTAACATTACTACTATTGTACCACCGGTTACTTATTGGGAGCGCGGCGTTGGTACAGATATAGGCCTTGAAATGGCCTTCCTGAATAGCCGCTTAACCTTCGAGGCCGATTATTACAAAAAGAAAACGGAGCAAGGCATATTTGCCATACCTATTTTAGGGTCGTTAGGTACAAGCGGTGGCACCATCATTGGCAACCAGGCCACCTTCCAAAACGAAGGCTTTGAGTTTTCTGCCGGATGGCGCGGCCAAATAAATGCCGATTTCTCATACACCGTCAACGGTAACTTTAGTATCAATAACAACAAAGTATTATCTACCATTACAGGCCAAAACCCTATTTATGGCGGTGGCGCAGCGGCAACAGGTGGCCAATTGAGCACCCGTACCATTTTAGGCCAGCCTATTGGCCAGTTTTATGGTTTGGTAGTAGACGGCGTATTCCAAAATGCTGCGGAGATAGCTGCATCCAGCCAAAAAGATGCAAAACCAGGCGATTTCAGGTATAAAGACTTGAACAACGATGGCGCTATAGATGCCAAAGACCGCGCGGTTATTGGCAACCCTAACCCTAAATACCTTTATGGCTTAAACACAACCTTGAATTATAAGGAATTCGACCTTACCATCGACTTGCAAGGTGTTGCCGGTGTTGATGTTTATAATGCCAATAAAGGCCTGCGTTACGGTTCTGAAAACTTTACAAAAGATTTTTATGACAACCGCTGGCATGGCGAAGGTACTTCTAATACCTACCCATCTGCCAATATCGGCGGTGGCAACAACTATAAACCAAACTCATTTTTTGTAGAAAGCGGCGCTTACTTCCGTATCCGCAACTTGCAGTTGGGTTATACTTTGCCATCGGCCCTGGCCACAAAAATGTTCATGAAACGGGTGAGAGTATATGCGAGCGCTCAAAACATTTACAATTCATTTAGCTACAAAGGTTTCAACCCCGAAGTTGGCGGCTCGCCTACCAATGCAGGTATCGATAATGGCGCATTCCCGCTATATGCAACCTACAATTTTGGTGTAAATGTTTCTTTTTAACCGTAAAAATACGCTAAGTTATGCTTAACAAAAACTTTAAATACGCACTGGCTTTAAGTACTTGCGCGGTGCTGATGATATCGCAGGGATGCAAAAAAGATTTTTTAGATGTCCCACCTCAGGGCCAATTGCCCAGCCAGGAATTTTTTAAAACTCCTGAAGATGCCGCTAAGGCAGTAAATTCAATATATGGTAACCTGCGCGAATGGAAACAAACCGCATTTGCGCCCATGGCCGTAGAAAGCCTTGGCTCAGACGAAACTGAAAAAGGCAGCACGCCTGCAGATGCCAGTTTTATGAACGCTTACGATAACTTTACCGTAACCGCAACAGATGGCCAATTAGAAGACTTTTGGAAAGGCCAATACCAAAGTATAAACCTTTGTAATCAGGTATTGGACAACGTTCCGGCTATTGCCATGGATGCCAACCTGAAGTCAAGATACTTGGCCGAAGCAAAATTTGTACGCGCCTACAATTACTTTAGGTTGGTACGCGCTTTTGGCGATGTAGTTTTAAGAGACCATGTGCCTGTAGATGCAAGCGAATATAACTTGCCTCGCACAGCCAAAGCAGATGTTTACGCCTTTATTGAGAAAGACCTTACTGAAGCCGCAGCTGTTCTGCCACAAAGTTATGGTGCAGCCGATATAGGCCGTGCAACAAAAGGGGCAGCACTTGCCTTACATGCAAAAGTGGCCATGTACCTTAAAAAATGGGCGGACGTTTTAAATTACACCAACCAGGTAATGGGCATGGGTTACTCATTGTTCCCTGATTTTGAAAAATCATTCCGCATTGCCAACGAAAACAATTCGGAGTCGGTATTCGAGGTGCAATGCCAAAATTTGGCCAGTATTCCGGGTGCTTCAACAAGCCAGTATTCGCAAATACAAGGTGTACCTGGCAACCTTAACCTGGGCTGGGGCTTCAATGTACCTACCGATGCTTTGGTAGCCGCATTTGAGCCGGGCGATCCGCGTATGGATGCAACCATCATCTTCCGTGGCGAAACTACTCCGCAAGGCGATGTAATTGAGCTTACCGGGCCAAACCCACGTTACAACCAAAAATCGTACGTACCTAAAAGCGTGCCTTTTACCTCTAACCAGGGCGAAGACCAAAACGTAAGGGTGATACGTTACGCCGAAGTATTACTGATGAATGCAGAAGCGGCCAACGAAACCGGTAACGCTGCACAAGCAATCGCTTCCTTAGAGGTGGTAAGGGCACGTGCACGTGCAGGCAACGCGGCAATATTGCCAAAAGTAACCACTACCGATCAGGGCGCATTACGTACCGCCATATGGCACGAGCGCCAGGTTGAATTGGCTATGGAGTTTGACCGCTACTTCGATGTGATACGCCAGGGCCGCGCGGCCGAAATATTTGGCCCTAAAGGCTGGAAGGCTAATAAAAACGAAGTTTGGCCTATACCGCAAAACGAGATCGACCTTGCAACAGGCGTTTTAACACAAAACCCGGGTTATTAATCATTCAGAAAAGATCATCATGAAAAAATTAAATATAAAATTGATGGCCCTGGCACTTATCGGGGTTGGGTTGGCATCATGCCAAAAACAATTTGACGCTTCAACTTATGCGCCGCCGCTGGATATTGGCGGTTACACCAGCGCTAATGAAGTAGCCACATCAAACCTGGTGGCAAAATGGTCGTTCGACGATAATTTGGTAGACAGTGTATCTAAAACAGCGGGCACCGCTACCGGCACCACGTTCAATACAGGTGTTAAAGGCAGCGCCTTACAAGGCGCCAGCAACGCCTGGGTGCTTACCGATCCATCGGCAAGCGTAACAGGCCTTAAAAGCTTTACACTTACCGAATGGGTAAATACGCCCCCGCCATCAAACGGTGTTATCGGCTTATTCAGCCTGGCTAACACAACCCAGTTTTGGGGTAATTTGGAAATATTTATTGAGAACGGCAGTACTAACGCTGCAGGTAAATTAAGAATACACATGTTCAACGGCACTGATGATAAAACCTTTGAGGTGAACGATGTGCCAAACCTGTTTGATAAGTTTGTGAACATCGGTGTATCGTATGACGAAGCCACCGGTAACTGCAAACTTTATGTTAACGGTTCGCGGGTGAAACAAGCAACGGTTGGCGGGCTTACCGGTCCGTTAAACTTCAAAAACACCGGCAAAATTGTATTTGGCTGCGTGCAGTTCATGACCTCACCAAGCCAAACAACATCGCATGGTGCCGAACCTTGGGCAAGCTACTTAACGGGTAAACTTGATGAGGTAAGGATATATAACAAAGCCTTAACAGATCTGGAAGTTAGTGCCATCGTAAAACTGGAAGGCCGCGGAAAGTAATATTGGGTTAATTTGTAGGTTGCCCCGGCGTAATGGCCGGGCAGCCTTTTTTTATGAACTTTTTGAGGCTGCGGCCGGTTAATATAACACGTGAGAGATGAGAGAATTAAAGCAATTTGCCGGGATATGTTTATTGTTTGCGCTGGCCGCCTGCGGTAAAAGCAGTACGCCTACGCCAACACCGCCGGTAAACCCGCCAACGGCTACCTCGTTCAGCTTTAATACGCTAAAGGTTGATGGGGTTACCAACGGGCTCACTTACAACAATGTTGGCAAAGCCCCCTCTATCGAAATTTCGTTTCTGGCAGCAGTAGACCATAATTCGGTTAACAACGCATTGACTTTAAAAGACCGTAGTGGCGCAATGGCCCCCTTTATGGTGACCTACAAAAACGGCGATAGCACGGTGGTAGTTGCACCTACTCTTGGTGCTATCCAAAAATATACGTTAAGCGTTACTACGGCCTTAAAGTCTACCAAAGGCGGTTTTCTGCAGTCGGGTGTTGATGTTAGCCTGACCACCGCTGTTGACCCTAACGACAAATTCCCCACCATTTCTGACGATGCCCTGCTTGAGCTCGTTCAAAAGCAAACCTTTAAATACTTTTACGATTTTGGGCACCCTACCAGCGGCCTTGCGCGTGAGCGTAACAGCAGCGGCGATGTTGTAACTACCGGCGGCTCGGGCTTCGGCATTATGGCTTTGGTGGTTGGCGTTAACCGCAACTTCATTAGCCGTGCCGATGGTTTGGCCCGTATGCAAAAGATAGTGGGCTTTTTAAAAACTAAGGCTGCTACTTTTCATGGCGCATTCCCGCATTGGCTGAACGGCGCTACAGGTGCCGTACAACCCTTCAGCGCACTGGATAACGGCGCCGACCTGGTAGAGACAGCTTACCTGATAGAAGGATTGCTTACTGCCCGCCAATATTTTAACGGTGCCGGTGCTGATGAAACCGCTTTGCGTGCCGATATCAACACCATTTACCAAAATGTAGAGTGGGACTGGTTTAGGCAAGGCAACCAAAACGTACTGTACTGGCATTGGAGCCCAAGCAACGGCTGGGCCATTAACATGAAAATTGCCGGCTGGAACGAAGCGCTTATGGTGTACGCCCTTGCAGCGGCATCTCCAACCCACAGCATCCCTAAAGAAGTGTATGATAACGGCTGGGCACAAAACGGCGGCATGAAAAATGGCAGCACCTATTACGGTGTGCAACTACCCTTAGGCCCTGCACAGGGCGGTCCGTTGTTCTTCGAGCATTATTCTTTCATGGGTATAAACCCTACGGGGCTTACCGATGCTTATGCCAATTACGAAGAGCAGGCCAAAAACCATACGCTCATCAACTACAACTACTGCGTGGCCAACCCCAAAAGCTATAACGGTTACAGCGCCAATTGCTGGGGCCTTACCGCCAGCGACATTGAAAACGGCTACACGGCAAGCGCGCCTAATAACGATGTAGGGGTAATTGCACCAACGGCGGCAATATCATCGCTGCCTTATACGCCAACCCAATCTATGGCGGCACTGCGCTTTTTCTATTACAAGCTGGGCGATAAGCTTTGGGGCGATTATGGCTTTTATGATGCCTTTAACCTGAGCAACCCATGGTTCGCTAACTCGTATTTGGCTATTGACCAGGGACCCGAGATAGTGATGATAGAGAACTACCGTAGCGGCTTATTGTGGAACCTGTTCATGAGCTGCCCCGAAGTAAAAACCGGTATGAAAGGCCTCGGCTTTAGCAGCCCTAACCTCTGATAATTTAAAAAAACGTTATGAAAAAAATTTCCTCCTTATTGCTGCTATCGCTGATAGCACTGGGCGGTTTTGCTCAAAAAACCAAACAAGCCGCCGATGGCATTAAGCCGGTAGGCATTATAAAAAACCTGGGCGACAGCGCGCTTTTAGATGTAGTGCAGCGCCAAACTTTCCGTTATTTTTGGGATTTTGGGCACCCCACCAGCGGGCTTGCGCGTGAACGCAGCAACGTTGCTTTCGATTATGGTAACGAGGTAATTACCACCGGCGGCTCGGGCTTCGGCATTATGTCGCTCATCGTGGCCGACCACCGCAAATTCATCACTCACGAGCAGGCGGTAGACCGCATGACCAAAATGGTGGATTTTTTATGGAAGGCAGATGCTTACCACGGCGTTTTCCCGCACTGGCTAAATGGCGAAACGGGTAAAACCATCCGCTTTGGCCGTAAAGATGATGGCGGCGACCTGGTAGAAACATCGTACCTGTTCCAGGGGCTTTTATGCGCTAAGCAATACTTCACTGCCAATACACCAAAAGAACGCCACATACGCGATGTAATAAGCTGGATGTGGGGCGAAATTGAGTGGAGCTGGTATACCCAGGGCGGCCGCGATAACCTTTATTGGCACTGGAGCCCCAACAACGGCTGGGTGATGAATTTCCCTATCCGTGGCTTTAACGAGTGTTTGATCACCTACATCCTTGCCGAATCGGGCGAGCGCTACCCTGTGAGTGCCGACCTTTACCACCGCGGCTGGGCCCAAAGCGATTTCTTTAAGAACGGGCAAACTTTTTATGGCCATAAGTTACCCTTGGGCTTCGATTATGGGGGCCCGCTGTTCTTCTCGCAGTATTCGTTCCTGGGCTTAAATCCTACCGGGCTTAAAGACCGCTATGCCGATTACTGGGAACAAAACCTTAATCATACTTTGATCAATCACGATTACTGCGTAGATAACCCTAAAAAGTTTAAAGGCTACGGCGAAAACTGCTGGGGCCTAACCGCCAGCGATAATTACGAGGGTTACAACGCCCACTCGCCCACTAACGATTTGGGGGTAATTACGCCAACGGCAGCGCTATCGGCATTCCCGTACACGCCAAAACAATCGATGCAGGCACTTCGCCATTTCTATTACGACCTGGGCGATAAGATTTGGGGCGAATATGGCTTTACCGATGCTTTCAGCGAGCAGAAAGATTGGTACGCCAAATCATACTTAGCCATCGATCAGGGGCCGATAGTGGTAATGATTGAGAACTACCGCAGCGGCTTACTCTGGAACCTTTTCATGAGTTGCCCCGAAGTACAGAACGGTTTGAAGAAACTGGATTTCCAAAGCCCGTATATCAGCAAAAAGTAAGCAGTTTTAAGGTGCCGGCGGTTTAAATGTTTAGGTAGCGTAGATTAATTTCAATTTATTTGCGTTTACTAAACATGTCCGAGGCCCTGAAATAAGAAGATACGTCATGCCGAATTTATTTCGGCAACCCACACGGCAGGTAGCCCGCATGCAAATCGGAAGTGCAATGCGGCTTATATGATGGGGGGCTGAAACAAGTTCAGCATGACGTGGTTTATATCGGGCTGGGATAAACATATACAGCTTACCTTAAACTGATAACATGACGCTAAAGAAACTATTAATAACCGGAATGCTGGGTGCTTTGTACCTGGCATTTCCTTTTTTTGCGCAGGCGCAGATACAGGACAACTCTGCTTTCGACAGGGGCACCTTCATCAACAAAACCGATACCCTACCCTACCGCATCCTGTTCCCCCGCAATTTCGACCCAAAGCAGCAATACCCGCTGCTATTTGTATTGCATGGTGCAGGCGAGCGCGGTAACGATAATAATGTACAGTTAGCCTATGGCCCTAAGCTATTTTTGGCTGATACCGTGCGCGATAAATACCCCGCTATTGTAGTGTACCCGCAATGCCCCAAAAACAGCTACTGGAGCAATGTAAAAATCGATACCAACCAATTTGGCAAACGCCAGTTCCATTTCCAGGAAGGCGGCGAACCTACGGCTGCTATGGCCACATTGCTTGGTCTGGTAGACCAAATGCTGGATAAACCCTACATCAACAAAAAGCAGGTTTACATAGGCGGCCTATCCATGGGCGGTATGGGCACGTTTGAGATGCTGCGCCGTAAGCCAAAAGTATTTGCAGCTGCGTTTACCATTTGCGGTGGCGATAATACTAACAATGCCGAAAAGTATGCTAAGAAAGTACCTCTGTGGATATTCCATGGCGGCAAAGATGATGTAGTACCGCCAGATCATTCGGAAGTGATGGTAGCAGCCCTTAAAGAGGCTGGTGCCGAGCCAAAGTTCACACTCTATCCCGATGCCAACCACAACAGCTGGGACAGCGCATTTGCCGAGCCCGGGCTAATTCCCTGGCTATTCTCGCACAACAAAAAATAAAAAAGCAACGGCCCCGAAAACTCGGGGCCGTTCTTACATAAAAACTATAAACTCAACTAAACAAAGGCTTTTAGTTTACCTTGCCGCTAAAGGTTCCGTTCTCAACAAAGCCGTCTTTACCTGCCGAGTTATGCCCTACAATGTAAAAAGTACCTTCTGCAGTAGTACTGGTTAAGGTGGTAATTTTTACTTCACCGCCACCTTTTACGCCGGTAGGGCTTGGCAGGCTGGTAGAGTAATTTAATGTGCCATCTGCCGGTTGGGTGTAATCTTTAGAAAGTATTGCCCCGTGGCCTGCGCTATTGTCTTGCAGCAGGCCGAATGTACCTGTACCGGTTACATTTTGTAACACAATGGTAATAGATTCTTTACTGCCTTCTTTTATTGCCGTAATGGTAAGCATGTTGCCTACTTTTACAATGCCTGCAGCTGTGCTGGAAAAGGTTGTTCCGCTGGTGCCGTCGAAACCGTAAAGTGATGCTTTCACGGTGGCTGCTCCTTTGCCTGATGTATTGCCGTTACTATCTTTTTTGCAAGAAGAGAAACCGGTGGTGGCAACTATCAGTGCCAATAAAATTGCGCTTTTAAGCTTTTTCATGGTGTATTTGTGGGTGTTAGTGTACACCAAAATTGCCAAAGAAAGCTGTGCGCTACAATGCCGCCATACGGGCATATTTAAGTACGTGCTAACACGTATGTGGCAACATGTAAAGGGCTTGAGGATTAAATGATCTTACGCTCGTAAGCGTATTTAAGCAACCCCACTACCGATTGTGTGTTGGTTTTGCGGAGGATATTTTTGCGGTGAGTTTCTACCGTGCGCTCGCTGATGAAAAGCATATCCGCTATTTTTTTATTACCAAAATCCTGCTCTATCATCCTGATGATCTCTATCTCCCTGTCGGTAAGGCGGCTTTCCTCCTGGTTGCGTTTGAATGATTTCATCAGCTGCATGGTGATATCCGGCCCAAAATAGTTTTCGCCTGTAGCTACCTTGCTCAAGGCCTCAATCAGTTCCTGCTTGCCGGTGTTTTTAAGGATATAGCCTGATACACCTGCGTCTATCATTTCGGCAACTACCTGGCTCTCGCTGAACATGCTTAGGGCTATAACCTTTATCTGCGGGTATTTTTTGCGCACCAGCCGGGTAAACTCAATGCCGCTCATTTCGGGCATACTTACATCGGTAAGCAATATATCGGGGTTAGCCGTGGCCAGCATATCTAAAGCCCGTATGGCGCTAACGCTTTCGCCAATAACATCAAAGCCGGTTATGGTACTGATGATGAGTTTTAACCCGTCGATAACCATCTGGTGGTCATCCACAATAAAAATAGTTTTGGTGCTGCCCATGGTTTAGTTCAATGGTATAAGGATAGCTACCAACGCCCCGGCCCCCGGCGATGAAGAAATGTCCACCGTCCCCTTCAGGTACTCTACCCTTGTAATTATATTTTTAAGCCCTATGCCTTCAAAATTCTCCTTGTCGTTACTGTCGAAGCCTATGCCGTTGTCTTCAATAGTAACCGATACCTCGTCGCCCTCCAGCATCAGCTGTATATCAAGCAAAGTGGCTTTGGCGTGTTTTATCACGTTATTCACCGTCTCCTGTATCACGCGGTAAAGCACCACCTCTACATTATTGCTCAGCCTTTTATCCAGCCCCGATGTTTCTAAAACTATCTTCAACCGCTGCGAATCTATCTTATTCACAAAATCGCGCAGGGCCGATACCAGCCCCATCTTTAGCAGCACATTCGGCATCATCTGGTGCGCAATAGTACGCACTTCTTTGCAACTCTCGTCAACCATGGCCATTGTTTTGTAGGCCAGTTCCAGGTTCTCGTCGTTATTATGCTTCAGCCTTTCCAGTAAAGTGTCAAGGTTCATGCGCGTGGCCGATAATAGCTGCCCCACGCCGTCATGCAGGTCGCCTGCAATGCGTTTGCGTTCGTTCTCTTCAGCATCAATAATACCCTTTGTGGCAATATCCTGCTGTTTGATCACCGCATTCTGTAATATAGCTAATTGTTTTAGGCGGTATCGGTTATAAAACAGGTAGCCAAAGGCCACTGCTGCAATAAATATAATGCAAATTATAATGATAGTAGTATTACGTTCATTTATTTGAAGTTGCTGAATAACAGTTTGCTTATTAAGCAAGTTTATCTGTTGCTCTTTTCTTTCGGTTTCATATTTGGTTTGTATCTCGGCGGCTTGCAAGGCCGATGTTTCGTTCAAAATAGAATCCTTATAAGCATCGTAAAGGCGGTAATAGCTGATAGCCTTCTCAAATTGTTTCTTATCGTTATACAGATCGAACAGGCCCAGGTAGCCATCGCGCAGGCCTTGTTTAAAATTAAATGCCTTTGAAAGTTCTATTGCCTCCAGCAACATTTTCTCGCCTTTGGGTAATATCTTTTGCTGGCGGTACACATTGGCAATATTAATATACGAGGTAGCAATGCCTACTTTATCTCCCTGCTCGCGGCGTATGGCCAACGACTTATTATAGTAAGCCAAGGCCTCTTCCATTTTGCTGGTATAAAAATACAGGTTACCAATATTGTTATAAAGCGAGCCCAATCCGCGCACATTATTCAATTTCAGTTTGATTTGTAGCGATTTTAAATAATACCGCAAGGCTTCGTCATAAGCCTTTTGATACATTAATACGTTGGCAATATTGGAGTATATGTAGCTTTGGTTTAGCTCGTCGCCCATTTGTAACGATATATCCAGTGCCTTTTGGTAGTAGCTCAATGCCAGCGGATAATTAACAATGCCCTCGAGATAAACATTACCGATCCAGATGTATGAGCCCGAGAGTCCCTTTTGGTCATTTATGCGCTGGCGGATGCGCGCCGCCTGAGTATAATACCGCAAGGCGGGCACAAAATTATTCTGGTCGTAATTGTTGTGCCCCAGGTTCATGAGCGAATAGGCGGCCCCCATACTATCTTTAATGGCCAGCCTTATTTTGAGTGCCGAATTGATAAGCGAATCGCTTTTCCGGCGGTTGCCCCGGTAATTGTAGAAGGTGCCAAGGTTGTTTTCGATGTCTGCTTTCAGTTTATAAGCTTTGCTGTTAGTGGCCAATGCAAGCCCGTTAGTGGCATATTTCACCGCAGCAACACTATCCGCATCAACAACGGCCATCATCAGTTTATAATAAAGCCGCGCACGTGAAGAATCCACCTGCGTAATTTTCAGCCTTGCCGACAGCGAATCGATGACATGCTTATCCTGCGCGAAAAGGCTGTTCGCGAGCATGCAGAGGAGCAGTAATAGCAGGGGGCGTCTTAATTTAAACATACCTTGTAGAGCGATGCCGAAAGGGGCACCGGTATGCTTATAAAATTAGCCTCGCCTGCATTTTTCTATATACCGTATTCAGGGTATTTAAAGCTGCGCTTTCCCGAAACGAAAAACGGGTTTTCGTACGCCACTTTGGCGCGCAAAAACCCATCCCGAAAAATTAATTATTATTTCAATTCACCACGGGCTCGTCGCCGTTGGCATCATCGGTATTGGTAATAGCAGTATCGGTATTCAGTGCAGTATCCGGCTGGGCCTCGCTTACAGGGCTTTCGGCGGCTTCCTCTTCAGCGGGCACTTCATCGGTATTTACAATTTTGCCCGCTTCTTCGGCATTGGTAACCACTTCCTGTTCTGATGCTTCGGGCGTAGCATCTGGTTGGGATTGCGGGGTTTTATCTTTAGGGTCGGTCATGGGTGTTACGTTTTTAGGGATAACGCGTGGCAATAGTTGTTGTTTGAATATACAGGGCACGCCCCTTACCCGAATTAGTTATATTTGATAAAAAATTAACGCCCATGCGATCTGCACCATACCTTTTACTTGTTGCTGCATTTTTGATAATGAAAACAGAATTGTATGCACAAGAATTGATCGATGTAAAAGTTGAACCACAATCGGTAGAATTTAACCTGTACGCTGCACAGCAATCTATCAAGAATATAAAAACGCTTGTTTTTATTAATAAGCTCGACCAATATAAAGGTAGCCGGGTAGATACTTCGAGGCTTGAATTTTACGACAAGGCTGGCAACAAAACAAAAAGTTATTCTTTCTCGGCCGGCAGGCGTACTGGTGAACTTAACTTTCAAACACTTTACAACAACAAGGTATGGCAGTGGCAAAGCACCAGCTTTAACGACAAAAACAGGGTATCAGTAAGCCAATCGATACGAGACGCAAAAGGGAAAGACCTGATGTACCATAACCGCGATATTATGAATGGTGATACCATGAGTTTCGGCGACGCCATTTTTACTTACAATGCTTCGGGACAATTGATAAAGCGCGATGATTTCAGGAATGGCAAATTAGTGCTCCGGAAAACATTCGAGTACAAGGGTACAGATATGGTGCTGGCGCAGGTGCGCTCGAATTTCGACCCGCAAGATTTCCACCAGGAATACCGCTATACTTATAACAGCGATCACCTGCCTGTAGAAAAAAGCTATTCGCTTATACGATATGGCAAGCCCGACCCGGCACAGGTAACTTACTTTACTTATAAAGGCAAAAACCTGGTAAACGAACGCTATCCAGATTACTCAGTAGCCGGGAAATATATTGCCGTTGATTACACTTACGATGCACAAAACAGGTTATCAGAAGCGATGGCTAAACAGGATACCCTTTACAGGCACATCACCTACCAATACGAAGGCAACAAACTGGTAAAAATAAATGCCGAGACCAATTACTGGCTTAAGTTTACTAAGGAGCTAAATATTCCGGATGCTAATTCGCGCACACCTCTCCCTATGAAGTTTGAGCGGGCGTACACTTACGACAGCCACGGTCATATAGCAACAATTACCGAAAAGCTAAACGGGGAATTAAAAACTGAACGTTACTATTCCATAGCGTATTACGAATAAAAAAGCCGGCTTATTTTGCCGGCTGTAATTCTATTTCAAAAAGTGCTCGAACGTATCGCTCCTGATACCCAAACGCAGTGTTTCCAGCGGGATAATATCTGCCGGGGCAATATTCCCCAGGCTCACGTTGGCACCTATCAGCTTTATGAACCATACCTGCTGCGCCTTTTGGGGGGCCTCCCAAATAATGGTCTCTTCAGGTATCTGAGTGAGTATCTCGTCGACCAAGCCCTGCCTTACCTCGCCCGAATCGCGATAGATGCCTACGTTGCCACTTTCGCGGGCCTCGGCAATTACCTTCCAGCTGCCGGCCTCAATTTCGGCGCTCATCAGCTTTATCCATTTATAAGGGGCGAATATCTTTTGTACGTCTTTTGAACCTACTTCGGATATCACGGTGGTGAGTTTACTCAGTTTGCGGATGTATTCGCACTTCTCATCGTGCTCAATGGTGATGCTCCCGTCAGATACTTCGGCGTACTCCATTTGGTATTTATCCAGTATGCGGCAATAATCATCAAACTGCCCTCGCACGATCATCGCTTCGAAAAGCGTACCACCGAAATACACCGGCAGACCGGCTTCTTTGTATAACTTCAGCTTAGCATCAAGGTTGGGGGTAACGTATGATGTTGCCCAGCCCAGCTTCACCAAGTCGGTATAACCCGCGCCTACTTCAATAAAATCTTTCACCTGGCGCAGGCTAAGGCCTTTATCCATTACCATGGTAAGGCCGCTGTTGCGTGGTTTGGCGGTACGTTCGGGCAATCCTTTTATCTCGTAGTTCATCGCAGATGTGCTTATTTGTTATAGCTTATAACTAAAAGTATTAACGGCGCAAAATTGCCAAAAAAAAGCGATAAGAAAAAATTAGAATGAGAGTGGTTGAATGGTTGATTAAGAGAATGGTTGATTGAGGAATAGAACTACTCACTCAATCAACCATTCTCTAATAACTACTTCGTGTACCTATTGATAATATCAATGATCACCTTGTTCTCCTGCAATTGGGGCAGGTAATCGAACAGGATGTAATGCTTCTCCGGATCGGAGGTTAAAGCCATCTCCAAATGATTCAGGGCCTCGTTATACTCGCCGCGGGCGAACAGGTAAGCCACCATTCGGTAATAAAGCTCTGCCGCTTCAGGATTGTTTTTTATAGCCGAGGCCATGATCTCGATAGCTACATCCAACCGCTGTTGTTCGTACAGTATCGACGAATAATCCAACCATGCATCCACATCAAGCGGATTTAGTTCTACCACCTTTTCGTAGGCAGACTCCGCTTCGGGCAGGTGGCCCAGTTTATATTCAGCATCGGCAATGGCAAACCAATAGTCGGCATTGGCAATATCAAGGTCTAAAGCTTTTTTGTAAAAGTGCAGGGCTTCAAAGTAGCGTTCCTCAAAATCAAGCGTTACGCCTATCCCGAACCAGGCATCAGCCAGTTTAGGATCCATCTTAACCGATTTTTTGTAGAACGAACGCGCTTCATCCATCTGCTCCAGCTTTTCGTAGCACTCGCCAATAGCGCAATAAGTATCAGCATTGGGTTGCTCGTACTCAAAAGTCTCGCGGTATACTTCTATCGCTTCGGCATACTTCTCCAAATTCACCAATGCATTACCTTTATTAAAGTAGGCAGATGCAAAGCTGTCTTTAATGAGTATGGCGTAATCGTAAGCATCAATAGCTTTCTCAAACAGGCCCAGCTTGGTAAAGGCGTTGCCCAGGTTATACCATGCGGCATAGCTGTAAGGCTCGTTATCAATATACTGCTGGTAAAACTGCACACTCTCCTGCTGGTTATCCAAAACATCATAACAGAAGGCCAGTTCGTACAGGGCATCCTGGTTCTCCATGTTCTGTTTCAGGCACAGCTTCAGGTAAGTTATGGCCGTATCGTAATCGCCCATGTTTTGGTGCACGTAGGCTATATGCAGTAAAATTTCGTCGGTTTCTTCGGCAAGGTCCAGCGCCTTTTCGTAGTTCTCCAGGGCCTCGGCGTTGCGCTCCATACTCTCGTACAGGTTGCCGCGGATAATGTAGATATCCGCATCGCTGGCTTCCAGCATGGCTGCCTTATCAAGGGCGGCAAAGGCTTCCGATGTGCGGTTGGTTACAACCAGTAGCTGCGCTTGCTTTATTAAAAAAACCGCGGCAAAGGGGTGCTGGTTGCGTGCGTATTCTGATACCTGCAAGGCTTTCGCCGGATCGTTCTTTTCGATGTAGTAGTCGATGATGTTTTCAAAGGCCTGCGCGTCGAAAAAGTATTGATCGTGGTTGCGGATCATCTCTTCGTAACGTTCTACCGAAAACTTTGGATCTTCGGTAAAACCAAATTCAAATTCTTCTTCCATTCAAGTTTATTAGCAGAACACCATTTACCATGTTATGACGTTTAGGGGCCGTCAAGGTTTGATCGAATGAGTTCAAATTACAACAATAAGCGGCTTTAAAACAATTAAGTTTTCAACATACGCACATTCTTAACACCGTTTTATACAAGTGCCTGATAATAAATAGGAAGCATTTGACGGCGTGGGCGGTTGGTGAAATTTAATTTGCCCTAAAGATTTTTACCTTTGACAAAAGTAATAATTATGAGCCTGATAATTTCTGATATCCTTGATCATTTACATATCAACGACACAAACGAGGCCTTTAGTACAAGCAGTAATTGGGGCAGCAGCCCTGAGGCTGAGGTGAAAGAGATATTTTCGCCAACCGACGGAAAAAAAATCGCTTCAGTAAAATTTGCTACGGCAGATGAGTACAATAGTGTTGTAGAAACGGCGGCAAAGGCTTTTAAAACCTGGCGCAGCATCCCCGCCCCCAAGCGTGGTGAAATTGTAAGGCAGATAGGCGAGCAAC
Source organism: Mucilaginibacter pedocola (assembly GCF_002013915.1). Classification (GTDB taxonomy): domain Bacteria; phylum Bacteroidota; class Bacteroidia; order Sphingobacteriales; family Sphingobacteriaceae; genus Mucilaginibacter; species Mucilaginibacter pedocola. The sequence continues at coordinate 138,008 of NZ_MBTF01000005.1, read as the reverse complement.
TACGCGCCAACAAAAAAGAGCTGGGCACGCTGGTAAGCTACGAGATGGGCAAAAGCCTGCAAGAGGGCTACGGCGAGGTGCAGGAGATGATAGATATATGCGACTTTGCCGTTGGGCTTAGCCGCCAATTATACGGGCTTAGCATGCACAGCGAGCGCCCCAGCCACCGCATGTATGAGCAGTACCACCCGCTGGGCATTGTGGGCGTAATATCGGCCTTCAACTTCCCGGTGGCGGTTTGGAGCTGGAACGCGGCATTGGCCTGGGTTTGCGGCGATGTTTGCATTTGGAAACCATCCGAAAAAACACCTTTAACCGCCATTGCCTGCCAGCATATAGCACAGCAAGTTTTTAAAGCAAACAATATTGATGAAGGCGTAAGCTGCCTGATCATTGGCGGCCGCGAAATTGGCGAACTGATGGCCAACGATACCCGCGTGCCTTTGGTTTCGGCAACGGGCTCTACCCGCATGGGCAAGGCTGTTAGCGCGGCAGTTGGCGCACGTTTAGGCAAAAGCCTGCTTGAACTGGGTGGTAACAATGCCATCATTATTAGCGAGCAGGCGGATCTGGATATGTCGCTCATTGGTGCCGTTTTTGGCGCTGTGGGTACCGCCGGGCAACGCTGCACCAGTACACGCCGACTTATTATTCACGAGAGCGTTTACGATGCCTTTAAACAAAAACTGGTTAATGCCTACAAACAAATAAAAATTGGCAATCCGCTGGACGAGAACAACCACATGGGCCCCCTGATAGACCAGGACGCTGTAAGCCTTTATTTAGCATCGATAGAAAAATGCAAAGCCGAAGGCGGCAACTTTGTGGTAGAAGGCGGCAAACTGGAAGGAGATGCTTATGCATCGGGTTGTTACGTAAAACCCTGCATTGCCGAAGTGGAGAACCATTATGAAATAGTGCAGCACGAAACCTTTGCGCCTATCCTTTACCTCATTAAATACAAAACCTTAGAGGAAGCCATAGAATTGCAGAACAGCGTGCCACAAGGCCTATCATCAGCCATCATGACGCAAAACCTGCGCGAGGCCGAAACATTTTTATCGGCAGCGGGTTCTGATTGCGGCATTGCCAACGTGAACATTGGTACTTCAGGCGCAGAAATTGGCGGCGCATTCGGCGGTGAAAAAGAAACCGGCGGGGGCCGCGAATCGGGTTCGGATGCCTGGAAAGTGTACATGAGGCGCCAAACAAATACTATTAACTACTCAAAAACGTTGCCTTTAGCACAAGGTATCAAATTCGACCTTTAATATTTATAAACCGATAAATTGTTATATGCACAAATTTGGAAAGATATTCCCGGGCGCTTTATTGTGCAGCGCCCTGTTATTAAGCGGCTTTAACGGGCTTGCCCAAACCGCCGCCCCCGAGCCGCCAAAGGCCTGGCACATGATGGACCTGAAAACCGATGGTTACTACGGCATCAGCCTGAAACAAGCCTACCTGCACCTCGCCGGCAAAAAAAGCAAACAAGTAGTAGTTGCCACTATTGATAGCGGGATAGATACTGCGCAAAAGGACTTAGCCCCCATCCTTTGGGTAAACACCAAAGAGATACCGGGTAATGGTATTGACGATGACCATAACGGTTACGTTGACGATATACATGGCTGGGACTTTTTGGGTGGCCCCGACGGTAAGTGCGATTTTACCGAAACTACCGAAGAGGTACGCGAGTACAACCGCCTGAAAGAAAAATACGGCAACGTGGCAAGCGCTCCTGCAGGCAGCGAAAAAGAGTTTGCTTACTGGGAGAAGGTAAAACTTACTTACGAAACTACCTTCAAGAAATCGTCGGAAGAGCTCACGCAGATGCAGCCCAACCTGAACATTTTGATGGCTACCAGCGGCTACATTAAACGCGCATTGGGCTTAAAGGCAGATGCTTCGTTTACCGCCAAAGACCTCGATAAACTGAAAACCACCAACGATACCGTTAGGCGCAGTAAAGTGGTATGGGCCTCTATTTTTGAGCAAAGCGGCGGCACCGATAATGCCTCGTTGTTGAAAGACTGGACCGAATACATGGCCAAGCTAAATAACGATGTAAACCCCGACCTGGACGCCCGCAAACGCATTGTAGGCGACGACCCCAATGTGCAGGATGGCAAACCTTACGGTAATGGTATACTGAAATTTGCCGATGCATCGCACGGTACGGGCGTAGCCGGCTTAATTGGCGCCGTGCGTAACAATGGCTACGGCATAAACGGTGTGGCAGATAACGTGCGCATTATGGCCATTAAAGCTGTACCTAACGGCGATGAGTACGATAAAGATATTGCTAACGCGATACGTTACGCGGTTGATAATGGTGCCAAGATCATCAACATGAGTTTTGGTAAAAAGCTGTCGCCGCATAAGGATTGGGTTGATGCTGCCTTTAAATATGCAGCATCTAAAGATGTGCTGTTGGTACAGGCATCGGGTAACGACAATCAGGATGTAGATGCGAAACCGGAGTTCCCGAACGATATGTTCGAGGATGGCTCGGCTACTGATGCAGATAACGTGATCAGCGTAGGTGCCTCGGGACCAAAATTGGGCGAGGACCTTGCGGGCAGCTTTAGCAACTACGGTAAAAAGAATGTAGATGTATTTGCGCCTGGCGTAAAAGTAACGTCGGTAGATACCGATGCTGAATTTAATACGGCAGATGGTACCAGCTTTGCTTCGCCTATCACAGCAGGTGTGGCAGCGTTGGTATTGGAATACTACCCTAACCTAAGCGCCAAACAACTAAAGCAAGTGATACTGGAATCGGCCACGCCGCTTAATGGCACCATGGTGAATAAACCCGGCGAACAGGTGAAAGTTGATTTTACCACGCTATCAAAAACAGGTGGCATTGTTAATGCTTACAAAGCCTTGGTTATAGCTTCGAAACTAAAAGGCGAAAGAGCAGGGATATAGATTTGCGCTAAGCCTAAAATGAAAAGAGCCGGATCGTATGAGCCGGCTCTTTTTGGTTTCCTCCCCCCGCAATGTCATTGCGAGGAGCGGAAGGGAATTGTGTAGTGGGGCGACGCGGCAATCTCGTCGTTATGCATAGCGGTAATGCTTAGCGACGAGATTGCCACAGCCCTCCATCGCGCCAAGCCACCTAAGGGCTTCGCAATGACAAAGTTTTATAGCTATCCCTAAAATATCGCCTGCGCTATCCTCTTGGTTGGCCCCGCAGGGTTGCTCATGGTGTAGAAGTGCAATACCGGTGCGCCGAATTTTACCAGCTCTTTACACTGGTTGATGGTCCACTCGATGCCAATCTCTTTTACATCTTTTTCTGACTTGGCGGCGTGTACTGCATCACTCAGGTCGTCCGGGATATCGATATGGAAAGTTTTTGAGAGGTTAACCAATTGCTTCGATGTAGTTAACGGTTTCAGGCCCGGTATAATGGGCACATGGATATCGTTCGCGCGGCAGGCGTTCACAAAATCGAAGTACTTCTGGTTATCGAAGAACATTTGGGTTACAATAAAGCCTGCACCCATATCAACCTTTTGCTTCAGGTATTTAAAGTCTGTTTTCAGGTTCGGTGCTTCGAAGTGCTTTTCGGGGTAACCGGCAACGCCTATGCAGAAATCTGTTTTCAGGATACCTTCGTGGTTTTCGTGCAGGTAAATACCCTTGTTCATGTTAGTTACCTGTTGCAGCAGGTCAGTAGCGTAGCAGTGGCCGTTTGGCGTTGGTACGAATGATGCATCACCACGGCGGGCATCGCCTCGCAGCACCAGCACGTTCTCTATGCCGAGGAATTGCAGGTCGATGAGGCCGTTTTCTGTCTCATCCTTGGTGAATCCGCCACACAGCAAATGCGGAACAGTATCTACCTTGTACTTATTCATGATAGCCGCGCAAATGGCAATAGTACCCGGGCGTTTGCGGTAAGCCAATTTCTCCAGCAGGCCGCTATCGTGCTGCTTATAAATGTAATCTTCGCGGAGCGACGTAACATCTATAAAAGGCGGTTTAAACTCCATCAACGGATCGATGGCGTTATAAATGCCCTGTATACTTTCGCCCTTTAAAGGCGGTATCAGTTCAAAAGAGAATAAGGTTTTGCCGTTCGCGTTGGCAATATGTTCGGTTATTTTCATGCCCCCTACCCCCCTGAAGGGGGAATTTTGGTTTTAATTTTATTTTACACGTTGCCATTGCGAGCGAAGCGTGGCAACCTCGTGGTATGCACGGCGTTCATGCTTATCTACGAGTTTGCTTCGTCGTCCCTCCTCGCAATGACAAATTTATTTAATAGTTAAGGTTAGGCCCTAACCATCTTTCAACGGTTTCAATATCCATGCCTTTCCTCACCGCATAATCTTCCACCTGGTCTTTACTTATTTTGCCCAAACCAAAGTACCTCGATTGCGGGTGGGCAAAGTAAAAGCCGCTTACCGATGCGGCCGGCATCATGGCCAGGCTTTCGGTAAGGTGCATATTGGCATTGTCTTCTGCATTCAGTATCTCGAATAGCGTTGTTTTCTCGGTATGATCCGGGCAGGCGGGATAACCCGGTGCCGGGCGTATACCCTGGTAGCCTTCTTTTATCAACTCCTCGTTGCTCAGATGCTCATCTTTATCGTAGCCCCAGTATTCTTTACGTACCAGTTCGTGCATTTTTTCGGCGAAGGCTTCGGCAAGGCGGTCGGCAATGGCTTTGGCCATAATGCTGTTGTAATCGTCGTGGTCGGCCTCAAACTCAGCAACCAGCTCGTCGCAGCCAATACCGGTGGTTACGGCAAAGCCGCCCCAATAGTCGGGTACGCCGCTTTCTTTCGGTGCGATGAAATCCGACAGCGCATAGTAATGATCGTTCTTCACCTTTTCTGCCTGCTGGCGAAGGGTGTGAATGGTGGTCAGTACAGTTGTACGGCTTTCGTCGGTATACACCTCAATATCGTCGCCCACGCTATTCGCCGGCCAAAACCCTATCACGCCATTGGCGGTAAGCAGCTTTTCGTCTAATACACGTTTCAACAGTACCTGCGCATCATCAAAAAGCTTTTTGGCTTCATCGCCTACGTATTTATCCTCAAATATCTTTGGATAGCTGCCGCGCAACTCCCAGGTATGGAAGAATGGCGTCCAGTCGATATAAGGTACCAGCTCTTCCAGCGGGAAGCCTTCGAAAACTTTGGTGCCGGTTACGGCAGGCTTTGGTGCCACATCGCCATCCAAACTGATCTGGAATTTCTGAGCGCGGGCCTCTTCTATGCTGATAAAGCGCTTATCATTCTTTTTATTGGCGTGCGCCTCGCGTGCTTTGGCGTATTCGTCTTTTATGCCCTGTATGTAAGCGTCGCGGCCGTCTTTGTTCATCAGGTTGCTGCACACGGTAACACTTCGCGAAGCATCAAGCACGTGTATGGCTGCACCCGAATAATTAGGCGCAATTTTAACGGCAGCATGTATGCGCGATGTGGTAGCACCACCTACTATCAGCGGAATGGTAAATTCCTGGCGCTCCATCTCTTTGGCAAAATGCACCATCTCATCAAGCGAGGGGGTGATCAAACCGCTCAGGCCGATGATGTCTACATCCTGTTTCTTAGCTTCTTCTATAATTTTTTGCGCAGGCACCATCACCCCAAGGTCAATGATCTCGAAGTTGTTACAGGCCAGCACTACGCCTACAATGTTTTTACCAATATCGTGCACATCGCCTTTTACGGTGGCCATTAATATTTTGCCTGCATTGCTTTTGCCTTGCCCTTCGGGGTTGGCTGCTTTCTCTGCCTCGATAAAGGGCAACAGGTAAGCCACGGCCTTTTTCATCACACGGGCCGATTTTACTACCTGCGGCAGAAACATTTTGCCGGCGCCGAACAGGTCGCCCACCACATTCATGCCGTCCATCAGCGGGCCTTCTATCACTTCAAGCGGACGGGCAAATTTCTGGCGGGCCTCTTCCACGTCACCGTCAAGGTACTCCACGATACCTTTCACCAGCGCGTGCGACAGGCGTTCTTCTACCGTGCCTTTGCGCCACTCTTCATCGCGCACCACCTCTTTGCCTTTGCTTTTTATGGTATCGGCAAACTCCACAAGGCGCTCGGTAGCATCCTCGCGGCGGTTCAGCAGCACGTCTTCTACAAGTTCCAGCAAGTCTTTTGGTATCTGCTCATAAACTTCCAGCATGCCGGCGTTTACGATACCCATATCCAAGCCTGCCCTGATGGCGTGGTACAGGAATGCCGAGTGCATAGCCTCGCGCACCACGTTATTACCGCGGAACGAGAAAGAAATATTACTTACCCCGCCACTCACTTTGGCGTAGGGCAGGTTTTGTTTTATCCAGCGGGTAGCTTCAATAAAATCTACGGCGTAGTTGTTATGTTCTTCCAAACCGGTTGCCACGGTAAGGATGTTCGGGTCGAAAATGATATCCTGCGGCGGGAAGCCTACTTCATCAACCAAAATGCGGTAGCTGCGTTCGCAGATTTCTTTACGGCGCTCCAGCGAGTCGGCCTGGCCGGTCTCATCGAAAGCCATTACTACGGTAGCAGCACCGTAGCTTAATATTTTGCGGGCGTACTCTTTAAACTTCTCCTCCCCTTCTTTCAGCGAGATAGAGTTTACGATACCTTTCCCCTGCAAGCATTTCAGACCTGCTTCCAGTACGGTCCACTTACTCGAATCGACCATGATGGGCAGTTTGGCAATATCCGGTTCGCTGGCCACCAGGTTCAGGAATTTCACCATAACGGCTTCAGAGTCTATCATCCCCTCATCCATGTTAATATCTATCACCTGCGCACCGCCTTCTACCTGTTGCAGGGCAACGGTTAGGGCTGCCTCGTAATCTTCGGCGAGGATGAGTTTGGAGAATTTTGGCGAACCGGTGATATTGGTACGCTCGCCTATGTTCACAAAGTTGGTTTCGGGCGTAAGGGTTACGGCCTCCAAACCACTCAGGCGCAGGTAAGGCTCTACCTCGGGCTTTTTGCGCGGCTCGTGTTTGGCGGCTTTTTCGGCAATGCACTGGATATGGTCGGGCGTGGTGCCGCAGCAACCACCAACAATGTTCACCAGGCCGGCTTTAATAAAATCATCAACCTGGTGGGCGGTTTCGTGCGGGGTTTCGTCGTACGCGCCAAACTCGTTGGGTAAACCGGCATTAGGGTATGCAGAAATATAAACGCCTGCTTTTTCGGAAAGCTCTTCTAAGTGCGGGCGCATTTCGCGTGCACCCAAAGCGCAGTTCAAACCTACCGAAAGTAAGTTCGCATGACGAATAGAGTTCCAGAAAGCCTCCACCGTTTGGCCCGAAAGCGTACGGCCCGAAGCATCGGTTATGGTACCGGATATCATCACACCACCGCTATCGCGGAAAGCAGGGTAATCTTTCCCTGCTTCTTTACATTCTTTTTTATAACGGTCGATAGCGAACAAAGCCGCTTTGGCATTCAGCGTATCGAAGATGGTTTCAACAAGCAATACATCCGAACCACCATCAACCAAGCCACGTACCTGCGCGTAGTAAGCTTCGGCAAGGTCATCGAAGGTAACGGCACGGTATCCCGGGTCATTCACATCGGGTGATAGTGATGCTGTACGGTTTGTCGGACCAACGGCACCTGCCACAAAGCGCGGTTTTGCCGGGTTTTTAGCCGTGTATTCATCCGCTACTTCGCGGGCTATGCGGGCGCCTTCGTAGCTTAGTTCGTAATCAAGCTCCTCCAGGTGGTAATCTGCAAGGGATATTTTTTGGGTACTGAAGGTATTGGTTTCAATGATATCTGCGCCGGCATCCAAATACTCGGCATGTATGGCTTTTATCACATCCGGACGGGTGATATTCAGCAGGTCGTTATTGCCTTTCAGGTCGCTGGCATGATCGCGAAAACGCTCGCCGCGGAAATCATCCTCGGTAAGCTCATACCGCTGTATCATGGTACCCATTGCGCCATCAATAACCAGGATGCGTTTTTCTAATTCTTCTCTTATATTCATTGTTTCAGTGCGCAGTTGCCGGTTTACAGTGGGCAGTTATAAAATACCGCATAGCAAAACTGCCAACCGTACACTGATAACTGCAAACTGGTATATAGCTTATCTCGAAAAGTCAGGTGTTAGTATTTTGACTTTCGCTTATCTGTCCTAACCTGTTTTTGTTGTTGGTTAAGTAGAATGTAGCACCTTGTAAGCACAGGTTGCTAAGACATCGCAGGGTCTAATCCCTCCGCCTTTCTCCATAAGCAATACAAATATGAATATTAATGTTGTAAAGTGCAAGGGTGTGCAACAGAGGGAAAATAAAGTTGCCATAAGATAAGATTGCCGTCATTTCAAAAGGTTTGTCATGCTGAGGAACGAAGCATCTATTCGCGGATTAGCATAGCGGCAATTGCTTGGTGGCTATTAGATCCTTCGCTATCGCTCAGGATGACAAATAACATGGCGATATATAAAAAAAGCCGCACAAGGCGGCTCTTTCAATATCGTTATGCAAGGCTATTACCTTCTGTTACCACCGAATATACGGAGCAGCATCAGGAACAGGTTCACAAAATCAAGATAAAGGGTTAAAGCGCCCATTATGGCTATCTTTTTGCCTTCGGCATTGCCGTATTCTATACCGGCACCAATGCGTTTTAGTTTTTGCACATCGTAAGCGGTTAAGCCTACAAATACGGCAACACCTACATAGCTAATGATCAGATCCAGGCCGCTGCTGTGGAAGATCAATAAATTAAGTATCGATGCTACAATGATACCTACCAACAGCATGATCATGATAGAACCGAAGTTTGTCAAGTCCTGGTGGGTGATGTAACCACCAATGGCCATTACGCCAAATACTATGGCAGTAGTGATGAACACGCCCGAAATAGTACCGATAGAATACATCAGGAATATGTAGCTTAAGCTAATACCCATAACAGCCGAGAAGGCGATAAATATGAGCGCCAGCGCGAAAAAGCTAAGCTTATTAAAGCTGAACCTTACGATCAAAACAAAAATAAGCGGCGCGAACATAGTGAGTGTACCCAACAGGTTATTTCTGCCGGTTTCAGGATCGCGCAGTGCGTTGCTCAGTTCGGGCACAAAAGCGAATGTATAAGTACAAAGGGCAGATATACCCAATGCCACAAACATCCACATAAATACGTTAGCTATAAATTTACGCGAAGCCTCGGCGTTTTCTACGTGGCTTACACTATCGTAAATAAAATCAGTTGATTTGGTTTCCATTTTTTATTGAAAATTAATTAGTTCGAATATAGTGATTGTTGTAACGTTTTAAGGTTTAAATGTTTTTAAGTCTAGCGCCTATTTTACAATGCCCTTACAGATGCAGGCAACTTAAGTAAGCCGTTTGGTCAATTGTTCTTCTACCAGTTTAAATACCTGTATAGGCTTTTGCGAACGCCAGTTCAGCTCATCCAATTGCCCGCCAAAGTTAATATAGTAATCAATATTACTGCGTTTAAACTCATCTATCACATGCTCGCGGAAGTTTACGCCGGCTATCCAGCCATCCTCTACTTCCTGGAACCACTCTTCGTAATAGCTATCGTCGGAGTAGTGGAAATTGAGCACATTCTCGCCTATCAGCACAAACTTATTGATGCCATTATCCATCATCAATTCCAGTATCTCGCGCTTCAGCATCATAATATCGTTGTTAATGGCATCGTTCCATTCGCCAATAAATTCTATGATGCTGTACCCCCGGTCGTAATCAGCAAAAAGCACCTTCAGGTAAAGCGTGTTAGAGCCGAACGAATCCCACTGCGGGTGCAACAGGTAATTGTATATCTGTTTATCAAATTCAAATTCGCTGTATTGCGTAGCATAAAAAGGCGAATACTCGTCTTCCGATGCTACATAATCATCGCGCCATTTGTAATATGGTTCTATCTCGTGCATTTCTTCTCTTTCTCAATTGAACTTTTCCCAAAGCTTCGGATAAAGCTTGGAAAGGTCTTCTGTTTTCCAGTCCTTGCCCTTAGTCGGTGGCGCCCCAAAATCATAATCGAGCCCCTTCTCGTAGGCTACATCTCTCGGGAAGGACTCGTCTTCTTTTTGCCTACCCGTTTTCTTCATGTAAGCCTTGGTAGAAACATAGAGCAAGCTTTCGAAATCCGGCTCTACTCCACTATCAACAACGTCCGCCAGGTAGTCGGGATTTTTCAATGCCTCTTTAAAGGTTTTTTCACCTAAACCAATCAACCAAAACCTGAAATAAAGGTAAGGGTCATCGGTAACTACCCCATCAATTATTTTAGCAGCAGCCATAACTTTGTAGTCGTCGGCCTCTATTACTTTCTTTCTGAAGATAACTTCAAACTCAATTATCTGCTCCGGCGTGTAGGCTGATAGTTTTTGCGTGATGATGTCGTCTTGCTTCTGTTTGTTATCGCCAGCCACCGAGTAGGAGTGATCAATGATCTTCCAAAATTCCTGTTCATCCATTTTGTCAGCTTTTTCATAAGATGCCTGCGCCCGGGGCGTCTTTTTTTGAGCATTGGGTTGGCTGCATCCAAAAACCAAACACAAAAGCAAAAGAGCGAAAATCGGTATCGATCTCATTGCAACTACTTCTTAAAATGAAAATCTACAGCGCCGCGTACGCTGCCATGCTCTTGCAGAAGTTTGGCGGCGGTTTTTTCATCGAGCCCTGTTTCGTTCATTACCATGCGGGTGCCGCGGGCTACCAGTTTGTTATTGCTTAACTGCATATCCACCATTTTATTACCCTTCACACGGCCCAGCTGTATCATTACGCTTGTGCTCAGCATATTCAAAACCAGCTTTTGTGCGGTGCCTGCCTTCATGCGGGTGCTGCCGGTAACAAACTCGGGGCCTACAATTACCTCAACCGGGTATTGCGCTTCGGCGGCTACCGGGCTTTTGCCGTTACATACAATGCAGCCTGTGGCAATATTATGCTCGTTAGCCATTTGCAGGCCGCCAATAACATAAGGCGTAGTACCCGATGCTGCTATGCCCACCACTACGTCGTTCTCGTTTATATTAAATTCCAGCAGATCCTTCCAGGCTTGTTCGCGGTCGTCTTCGGCAAACTCAACGGCTTTGCGTATAGCGGTATCGCCACCGGCTATAATGCCAACCACCCAGTCGAAGGGTACGCCAAAGGTTGGGGGGCATTCTGAGGCATCAACCACGCCCAGCCTGCCGCTGGTGCCTGCGCCAATGTAGAACAGGCGGCCGCCGATGCGCATTTTTTCGGTAACGATGGTTGCCAGGTCCTCTATCTGCTCCATGGCTTTTTCAATGGCCTGGGGAACGGTTTTATCCTCGTTGTTGATATTGCGCAGGATATCTGCCAAAGGCATTTTCTCCAGGTTATTGTATTTCGATTCCTTCTCGGTAGTTATTTCCATTTTAAGGCAGCAAATTTTTAACAAAATTGAACAAAAAACATCAAAGCAAAGAAGAAGCAGCCAAAAGCATTAAAATTTACGCTGCGTAAAATTCAACAGGTGTGAATTTCCGTAAATAAAACAAATAGGCCTGTTGAGTCTTTAATACAATGTATTATAAACAACATCATATATAATTATAGGCAATAAAGCTTATTATTTAAATTTGCAGGTATTACCTACATGAAACAAACCGCCGGCGTAATATTCCGTACACTTATACTCATCCTTATCGGGATATGCATTGGGCTCATTATCAGCAAAAACAACAATGCCGGGCGCAGCTTTGGCTTTGGTTTTTCGCAGGGCGATGATAAGGTATCGCGCGTATTGCAGCTGGTGCGCGAAAACTATGTGGATTCGGTAAACGTTGATAGCATTGAAGGCGTAACCCTTAACGAGATGCTGCAAAACCTCGATCCGCATTCGGTTTACCTGCCCGCCCAACAGGCACAAAACATGAGCGAACGACTCGGCGGCGGCTTTAACGGCATTGGGCTGGAGTACCAGGTACTGCGCGACACGTTAGTAATTACACAGGCATACGCTGGTGGCGCAGCGCAAAAAGCAGGGCTTAGCCCCGGCGATAAGGTGCTGACGGTAGATGGTAAACCTTTCTCGGGCACCAAACTCACCCAACAGCGCATCAGCAAAAGTTTCCGCGGCGAAAAGGACTCGCAGGTAACGCTTGGCGTTATCAAATTCAACGGGCAAAAACATAGTTACCTACTCAAACGCGGGCGCGTTACGCTCAGCAGTGTAGATGCTTATTACTTAAGCGGCACTACGGGTTATATCAAAATAAGCAAGTTTGGTTACACTACCGATGCCGATTTCCGCGAAGCACTGGCCAATTTAAAGGTTGATGGTATGAAGAAACTGGTATTAGACCTGCGCGGCAACGGCGGCGGTTACCTAAACACCGCAACAGCTATGGCCGACGAGTTTTTACCCAAAGGCAAACTGATAGTTTATACCGACGGCGTTCACGAACCACGTACCGACTACACCGCTACCGACTCGGGCAGTTACGAGCAGGGCGACCTGGCCGTGCTGATAGACGAATATTCGGCAAGTGCCAGCGAGATACTGGCGGGTGCCTTGCAGGACCTTGACCGCGCCACCATTGTAGGCCGCCGCTCATTTGGCAAGGGCCTGGTGCAGCAGCAATTCCCGTTTGGCGATGGCACGGCCGTTAACCTAACCGTGGCAAGGTATTACACCCCTTCGGGCAGGTCGATACAAAAATCGTATAAGAACGGCATACGCAGTTACCATGCGGAGCTGGCCAACCGCATCCGCAAGGGCGAACTGCTTTCTGCCGGGAACAGCCTTGCCGATAGTGCCTTTGTTGGCGCATCAACCTTCCACACCACCAAGGGGCGCAAAGTTTTTGGCGCGGGGGGTATTATGCCCGATGTATTTGTACCGGCAGATACCACCCGCGAAACGCAATTGATAGGCACATTGGCCGATAAGCAATTATTTTCGGCCTATGTGATAGATAAGCTGCAAGCCGAATTACAAAACTTTAAAAGCGAGGCCGATTTTATGAGGCAGTTCAGCATCAGCGATAACGAACTGATGGCCTTTGTACGCTATGCCGAAAAAACTACCGGCCTACTTGATGCACGCGAGTTGCGGATATCATCCAACACCATTAAAACCCTGCTGAAAGCTAACACCGCACGCTTTAAATGGGGCAACAACGCCTACTTCCGCGTACTGAACGAGAACGACGAAACCTTTAAAAAAGCAGCGGAACAATAATTAATTAGTTACCGTCATGATGCCGTTGAAATAAGAAATGGTTGCGGCATCGTCATCTTTAAAATAAGCAACCGGGTATTCGCGGTTAGCTGGCGTAACTTTCCAAACTTTTGCCCAAACGGGTTTTGTGGAAACCGAAGAATGATCGAGGTTTAAATAACCAAACTCGGCTTTAAAGCACGAATCTTTTAGCGAATGGTTTTCTGTGAAACCATCTTTTTCTATTTCGTTCAGAAACAGCTTACGTACCTGTGCAACTTTTAAATGCTTACTTGTGTTTAAGTTAACGCCATCGTATTTGGTACCGATAACCACCGTAAACTGGCCATTTTTGAAATGGTAGCCAATATCGCCGTTAAGCACCGGCAAACCGTTAAAGTATTGCAGAGCGGTGTAGTGGTAGTAAATATTGGTTTGCCCGTCGAGGTGAATGGTGTCGTTCTCGATAGCGCCATAAAAACTCAGGCTCTCGGTACTGATGCCATTGTTTTGGAAAACGGTTTTGATACGGGCATAGGTTGCTACACCAACGGGGTTTAAAGGGCGCACATATTCGCTTATGCAGCCGCCATCTTCGCCCAGTGGGGCTTTTTTGCATGCGGCATAAACGAGTATACAAGGCAATACTAAAAAAAGGAGGGCTTTTTTCATGATCATAATTGGTTTATAAAAGGCATTACGCCCATGCCCGGCGAAACGCTACAAACAAACCAAAAAAATCGCAATTAAACCACTGGTGTTTAAAGGCTTGCGCCGGCTCCCGTTGTAAAATAGGTATTCACGCTTACGGGCAGCTTTCCGGTCGGTTTTATTTTACCGGTAATAGCCTTTACTGCAGCGCGCTGCATGGCATCATCTTTTTGGTAGGCCACTAGTATCGAACCGCTTTTTTCTATACCAGGCAGGCCGGCAATGGTATAGGCATTGGCAAACACGCTGATTACCGAATTGCTTTTGGCAGCCAGATCGGCAATCAGTAGCTTCACATCGCTGCTGTAATCGAGCTTGCTTTGGGGGCGCAGGCGGGTATCATGTATGCCCACAAACACCTGCTCGTATTGCTTCAGGTTTTCCAGCATCTTGTTCAACGCAGGTACGGGGGTATCTTTACCTACCAAAAACAACATACTGTTAGGGTAGCTTTTTGATAGCTCCTGCTGAAAAACGGTTTGCCCCGTTACGCCAATGCTAATGATGGCGGTCTTTTTAGTCGTGTCTTGTTTCAACAAGCGGCTATCGCCTTTAATGAGGGTGATGGCGGCATCGCTTAGCTGCTGCACCAGTTGGGTAGCCTCGGGGCGGTTAAGGTCCTGCACCACGTTGTCGGTATTGGCGGGCGTATAGTTGCTCAGCCCGGCCCAGTATTTGGCAGCTAATATCCTTTTCACTTTCGCCTCAAATTCTTCCGGTGCAATTTCTTTATGGCGTACAGCTATACGTATCAGTCTTGCGGCTTTTTTGGAGTTTTCTGATAATTCCAACAGATCCAAACCGGCCATAAAAGCATGCAGATCGGCTTCTCCGTCGGGGAAGTATTTGGTAACGCCTTTCATTTCCATAGCATCAGAGGCCACCAGCCCTTTAAACCGCAGCGAATCTTTTAATATGCCGGTGATGATGGGGCGGGATAGTGTCGATGGTAAATTCTTCGTCGTATCCAGCGCGGGGATGTTCATATGGGCTATCATTACGCCGCTGATGCCTGCATTGATTGCTTCGTGGAAAGGGTACATCTCCAGCGAATCGAGCCTTTCGCGGGTGAAGGGCAGCAGCGGCAGATCGAAGTGTGAATCAACATTGGTATCGCCGTGGCCGGGGAAGTGTTTGGCAATGGTGATAAGCCCCGCATCCTGCATGCCTTTAAAGTAGGCAATGCCTTTGCGGGCAACGTTGTATTTATTATCGCCGAATGAGCGGTAATTGATCACCGGGTTATTGGGGTTGTTATTCACATCAAAATCGGGCGCGAAATTGATGTGGGCACCTATCCTTTTAAAATCATAAGCTACCATTTGCCCCATTTTGTAAATGAGGTTATTATCCTGCACGGCACCTAATGCCATTTGGTAGGGGTAGGATATGGTAGAATCTAAGCGCATACCCAGCCCCCACTCGCCATCCATGGCAATAAGCAGCGGTATCCGCGATAGTTTCTGGTACTCGTTAGTGAGAATAGCCTGCCTGCCCGGTCCGCCCTGGAAAAATACCAGTCCGCCAACGTGTTCGTGCTTGATCACTTTGCCTACCGAATCGGAATAGGCTTGCCCGCGGTTGGTATGCGCCCGCACAAAAAACAGCTGACCTATGCGCTGCCTGCGGCTAAGTTTATGAAAAACCGAATCTACCCAATGATTTTGCTGTTGCATGGCATCAATAAAACTTACCTTTTGGGCAAAGCTATTATCGGCTAACAAAACAAGGACGAGGGCAAAGGCGCGGAGGATGTATTTTTTATAATGCATGGCGATGTAAATGTAGCTTAAATTGTAAAAACGGGTAATTGTTTTTTGGAGGGATAGAAAAGTTTGGAGAGGACTAACGCCTTGCCGAATTTATTTCGGCACCTCACACGGCGGGCTCTTGTTCAAGCACTGTGGCTTGTATGATGGGGTGCTGAAAAGATTTCAGCATGACGTGGGGAGGGAGGGGCGCATTTGTAAAAAACACGCTACATCCCATCGCCCCAAATAAACCTTGACGAAAAAAATCACTCTATAGGCTATAAATCAACAACAGAACCGGGCGTGCATAACGGAATTGTGCGGTGCCGCCCCAATTAAAACACATCAGAAAAAAACATGAAAAAATTACTCTTTTTAGCCTTAGCCCTCTTTACCATTGCGGGCTCGGTACAAGCGCAGGATGGCCCCCGCCGTTATCCGCGCCGTGTGGTTAGGCGCTTACCTCCCGGGCAGCGCCCGCAGCGTTACCGCCAGGTTGATGATTGGTACAAACCCAAAGTAGGTATTGCCGGCGGCCTCAACATTAGCAATACGGTTGATGCCTACAATGCCGATTTTAGTACCAGCAGCATTGCCGGCGCGCATGTAGGTTTAACATTCGAGGTACCTATTGCCTACCCGCTTTCCTTCGCACCTGAGTTTTTATTTTCGCAGAAAGGCTATAAAGCTCAAACACCGGATGGAACTTTCCGCCAGCGCACCAACTTTATCGATATCCCGCTGTTAGCCAAATTCCGCGTAACAAGGGGCTTCAATTTTGTGGTTGGCCCGCAGCTTACCTTCCAAACATCAACCCGTAATACTTACGATGATGGTTTCAGCACCATTTACAAGGATAACTACGACGGGCTGCGCGATAAAAGCTATATCTCGGGCTTAGTGGGTGTTGGTTTCGATCTCAACCGCAATACCGAACTACGCTTCCGCTACGCCTTAGACTTTAATCAAAACCGTGGCGACTACAACTCCAGCCTGCCCGATTACCGCAACCAGGTATTCCAGATAGGTATTGGCTTTAAGTTCCAGTAAAAGCACTGAAATATTATAAAACAAAGAACGCCGGTTTGTTGCCGGCGTTCTCTGTTTATAGCTAATTTTTAAATATCATAGCCATAACCCTTAAATATCGGGCGCCAAAAATCGAGGTGCCTATCGAAGGCGTGGCAACCAAAGGGCAATTTGTTGTGATTGAGCTCCAGCCCGCGCTCGGGGTGGTTTTCTATGGCAAACTGCATGGCCTTGCGGTAGCCGGGGATATTTAAAACCTTGCGTTTGCGGTTAACTTCAATGCTCCAAAAAACATCCTCGTTATACAGGTGATGCGGGCGCTCAAAATAATGTGCTATTTCTGCCTGCATCTTAATGGTAGCATCGTAAAACTTGCGTACGTGGCGCAACGAGAAGCCGCCGTTACCTACTTTGTTCTCCAACTGCATTAGCGATGGCAGGTCATCTTTCATTATATTAAAGCGCGTGTGCAAATAGCTGATGAGTTTTGATTTGGTTGCCTTTACCACATCCGGGTAATCGTACTTATGTATCCATGGGGCGCCAATGTAATCGTAACCTTGGTTGCACCAATGCTGTAGCTCGTCGCGGAAAACGAATACATCCAGCTGGTATATCAGCATAAAATCGTACGCTAAAAACCGCTCGTAAAACTCGGTAGTCATTACCAGGTTATTGTAGCCTTTGGGGTCTTTAAAATACTTATCGTCGAACGCCTCCGTTAAAAAAGGCGCTTCGGTAAGTTCCGGCGGCATTTCGCGCGATTCGGGCTTTACCACCACCATGGGGTAATTGGGCAGTACTTTTTTTAACTGCTGTAACGATACCATTTCCAGCGGCGACAGCGTGTTTTTATGAAAGGGGATAACAATAACTACTTTATGGTCAGTCATAGATGTGGGGGTTAATGTACATTCCGGTTATTCGGCATTAAATGCCTGCATATCTATCAGTTTGCGGTAAAGCCCGTTTTGCTGCATTAGTTGCTGGTGTCTGCCTTGCTCTACCACCTTGCCGCCTTCCAGTACAATAATAATATCAGCGTTTTGGATAGTGCTGAGGCGGTGCGCTATAATAAGCGAGGTCCGGTTCTTCATCAGGTTGTTCAAGGCTTCCTGAACCAGTTTTTCCGATTCGGTATCCAATGCCGAGGTAGCCTCATCAAGCAGCATTATAGGCGGGTTGTTTAATACCGCACGCGCAATACAAATACGCTGCCTTTGCCCGCCCGAAAGTCTGGCTCCCCTATCACCTACATTGGTTTGGTAGCCATTATCGGTATCCATTATAAAGTTATGGGCGTTAGCAATACGGGCCGCAGCTTCTACCTCCTCGGGCTTTACATCTTTTTTACCGAAGGCTATGTTGTTATAAATAGTATCGTTAAACAAAAGCGATTCCTGGTTTACTATCCCCATCAGCCCGTGTAACGAATCGGCCGTAACGTTTTTAATATCGTGCCCATCAAGCGTTATGCGGCCCTCCAGGGGGTCCATAAAACGGGGTATCATATCCATCAGGGTCGATTTACCGCCGCCCGAGGGTCCTACCAAGGCTACCGACTTGCCGCTCGGGATGGTAATGTTTACATCTGAAAGTACCTGCCGCTCGTTGTAAGCGAAGGATACATGCTCAAATTTTATCTCTTGCGTAAAGTCATTTAACACTTCGGCATTCGCAACATCGGTTATCAGCGGCTTCTCGTCTATCAGCCCCAGCACGCGTTCGCCGGCGGCAATACCCGCGTGAATATTACTGAACGAATCGGACATGGCCTTTGCCGGGCGCATCACCTGCGAAAACAGGGCGATGTAGGTAATAAACTCGGGAGCCGATAGCGTTGATGTTTTATTCAGCACCAAATGCCCGCCGTATAACACGATACCCGCAACCATTGATACACCAAAAAACTCCGACACCGGCGAAGCCAATTGCTGCCGCCTGGCCATGGCGCGGGTGATTGATGAATACTTGCGGTTCTCGCTGTGGAACTTGTTTTTTATAAACTCAACGGCATTAAAAGCTTTGATGATTTTGATACCCGATAGCGCTTCATCGAGGTAGCTCGTCATGTTAGAGGCAGATTGTTGCATAGCCGCGGCCTGTTGTTTAAGCCTTTTAACAATGCGCGAAATAACCAATGCCGATACCGGTATAACAATAAGCGAGTAAAGCGTTAACGTTGGCGATATAGCAAACAGCCACCACAGGTAAGCGATGAGCGTAAGCGGCTCTTTAAAAACCACCTGCAAGGTAGCCGTAACCGAAAATTGCACCACCTGCACATCTGATGCTACCTTGGTGATAATATCGCCCTTACGCTCGTTGCTGAAAAAGCCGAGGTGCAGGTTCATTACATTATCAAAAACGGTGCGGCGTAGGTTAAGCAATGTATGCACACGCATATTCTCCATAATGCGCTGCGAAAGGTATTTGAACAGGTTACCCAAAAAGGCCGATAATACGATGGCTCCGCAAACAAACTGTAACGCCCCCCATGCGCCGTAACTGTTAATGCAATACTGCACGTAGTGTTTAAACGTGCCCATTACATCGAGGTACGAAGGTTGTGCACCAAGCGGCTTCAGCACCTCGCCTGTATCAGAAAAGAGGGTCTGCAGTAAGGGCGCAAGCAAAGCAAGGTTGAGCGTACCGAATACAATGGCCAGCAGCGTGGTAAATATATAAGGGATAGCAAACTTCTCGATCGGCTTGGCGAACGACAGCAGACGAAAATATGTCTTCATTAAAATTATTAAGCCGCAAAATTAGGCAAAATTAGCCATTAAGGCACATCTGCGTGTTTTGCATAATATCACTAAACTTATAAAACAGAACTATATACCCCTAAAGTATCGGTAACGCATCTTTTTACCGTAAACTGTTCAAGGCGTTCAGCACCCGCGTTTATAAGGTTCTGCCGCAAAGCCTTATCTTGTAAAACTTTACTTACAGCTTCAGCAATACTAAACTCATCCTCCGGGTCAAAATAAAGGGCGGCGTTTGCAGCAACTTCGGGCAGGCTGGTGGTTTTACTGCAAACCACGGGGCAGTTATTACCAAATGCCTCCAGCAGGGGCAGCCCGAAGCCTTCCTGTAATGATGGAAATACAAATACAGATGCCTGCCGGTATAATTGCTTCAGTTCGGCTTCGGAGGCAGATATTTGCCGGCATTTTTTCCAAATGCCCAGTTGCTGCAAGTGTAATTGCTCATCGTTTCCAAAAGGCCCTCCACCGGCACATACCAGTTGAAGACCTTGGCCTGTTGTTAGCAAAGGAGCCACGGCCTGTGCAAAAAGCTTAAAATTTTTATAATGCCAGCGCTCGCCTACAAAAAGCAGGTAATGGGCGGGTAGGTTCAGGGTAGCAGCGGCAATATCTGCCTGCATGTAACCATGATAAACTACTGATATTTTATCGGCCACCTGCGGGAAGAATTTCAGGATATCGGCTTTGGTATGCTGCGATATGGCAATGATGGCGTTAGCCTGCTCTATCAGCTGTTTTTTTTGCGCTATGATCTGCTCTGCATCAGGAAACAACCCGGGGAAGAGTTCGTGTATCATATCGTGCACCGTTATTATCAACGGCTTTCTCAGCACATCCAAAAAATAGGTATCGTAGTAAGTAGGATGGAAAATATCGAACTTGCCCGCTTTAATTTTCCAGCTGCAGTAGCGCGTATTCCAACGGATGATGCGGTTACGATGATGCCTGAACAGGCGATGGCCTAAGGCATTGTTAAACGGAAGATCGTAGTCTTTTAAGTATTCGTTCTCAGAATAAAGCGCACAAATGTGGCTGCCCACGCCGGGCTGCCGGTTAAGTCCCTCGTTCAGCCCCGCGAAATAACGGGATATCCCTCCGTAACGCTGCAGCGAAAACTTCTGATGATCGAATAGTATTTTCAATGCTTATTAAGGTTTATATTTTTTCGGGAACAAGTCTTCCTTCAGTTTCCTGAATTTAAAGCGGGCCCATATTTTAAAGCCGTGGTATTTTAATACCAATGCAGCCTGGTCGCGTTTAAAGGCGGTGTCGGTTTGCGTCATGGATACGCCGGTATCATTAAAGTGCGCCACCATTAGGTCTGCAAACTCAAAACTGTAATTCTTATCGGCCCAGCATTGCATATTCAGCACATGGTCGGCGGCTATGGGGTACCGTGTATCAAATTGGTACTTTTTAAATACCGATGCCGGGTAAATAATAGCCTGGTGGCAAATGGTATCTTTAGCATGCTTATAAGCATCCACCGGTCCGGGGGTTGGCTGGCCTTTTATCAGCACGCGCCCGTAATATATTTTGGATGCATCTTGTAACTCGTTCGCCAAATCCGAAAAACCCGGGTAAAGCTCATCATCGGCACCAATGAAATACACCCAATCGCCGGTGGCATAACTTAAAGCAATGTTCATGGCATCGTAAATGCCTCCATCCTTTTCACTCTTCCAAACGGCTATTTTACCGGCATTTGCCTTAATGATATCCAGCGTGCCGTCGGTGCTGCCGCCATCCTTTACCACTACTTCCAGGTTGGGGTAGGCCTGTGCAAAAATGCTATCCAAACAGTTTTGTAAAACAGGGGCAGCATTAAAGGTTACGATGATGACGGAAATTTTGGCTGGCATTTATTGCGGTATAAATTTCGGCAAACAGCTATTTTAGCTTATAATCGCCAAATATAGCTAACCATATTTATGAATGCTGCACAAAAAGCTACGGCCGAAACCGGCAG
Source organism: Mucilaginibacter pedocola (assembly GCF_002013915.1). Taxonomy (GTDB): domain Bacteria; phylum Bacteroidota; class Bacteroidia; order Sphingobacteriales; family Sphingobacteriaceae; genus Mucilaginibacter; species Mucilaginibacter pedocola. The sequence goes on along the minus strand of NZ_MBTF01000005.1, from coordinate 116,614 downwards.
GGTATCCGTTATAGTGGTTACCTACAATGCCGCTGCAACCCTACAGGCTTGCCTCGATAGCATATTTGCGCAAAGCTACCCGGATATAGAAGTGGTTGTTATAGATGGTGCCAGCACCGATGGTACCGTTGATATTCTACAAGCGAACACCACGCGCATCGCTTATTGTAAAAGCGAACCCGACAAAGGCATTTACGATGCCATGAACAAAGCGCTGCGCCATATTACCGGCCAATGGGTTTACTTTTTAGGTGCCGATGATGAATTACTGCCCGCCTTCTCGGATTTTGCCTCCGCGCTCGACGACGGGCATGCTATATATTACGCCAATGTGTTGCACCGCGGCGTAAAGCGCGCCGGCGAGGTTACCCCCTACTACATGGCCAAAGTTGGCATTTACCATCAATCTATTATTTACCCTGCCATTGCCTTTACAGGGCACCAATACGATACCCGCTACCGCGTTTTTGCCGATTGGGCCTTCAATATGCAATGCTACGGACGCGGCTTTACCTTTACATACCGCGACTTAATTATTGCCAATTACAGCCACACCGGCTTATCATCGCACGCTGCCGACCCTGCCTTTGAGCGCGACCGGCAGGAAATAATCCTCAAAAACTTCGGGTTAAAAATCTGGATGCGTTACCGTTTCCGTCGGTTTAAAGAGAAACTTAAAAAGAAAAGTTAGCCTGCCAGCACCTCGGCATAAAGCGCCAGGTATTGCTTCGCGGTTTCGTCCCAGTTGTATTTGGCAGCATGGGCTATGGCTTTTTCGGCACCGTTGTTTTCGGCAAAATGCCTTAACCCTTCGGCAAAGGTTTGCTGCATATCTTCAGCATCAAAGCTTTTAAAATAGTACGCAGCATCGCCCGCAACTTCGGGCAGCGAAGTATGGGTAGAGCAAAACACAGGCTTACCAAAATGCATGGCCTCTATCACGGGCAGGCCAAAGCCTTCGGCTATCGAAGGAAAAACAAAGGCCAAACAGTTTTTATAGTACCAGGCCTTATCCTCATCGCTTACAGTACCTACAATTTTTATCCTGTCTTCGCAGTTCCATTTTTTGGCTTCTGCCAATATCTCATCTTTATAAGGCGTTTCAATACCGGCAATTACCAGTTCGTAATTATTGCCATGCAGCAGGGCGGGCAGTACCGCAAAATTCTTCTTTGGTGCAACATGGCCTATGGTGAATAAAAACGGATTTGCCGGGGTGTATGCAGGTACATGCCCTTCGGCAACTACCAATTTATCGGCACCGTTGTAAATAACTTCTATTTTGCCCTGCGCCGATGGAATGTGCTTTACAATATCCTGCGCTACAAAATGAGAGATGGTTACCACCTTATCGCACATGCCAATAAATCGGGTTAGCCGGTTCAGCTTTTTGTTTACCTTTTTGGCAGGCAGGTTCTCGTGCATAAAATTAATATCGTGCACGGTCACTATTTTTTTGCCCTTTACCCTATGCGGGCGCAGGCGAAGGTATTGATCTGTAAAGTGGGCCAAATCGTACCTGCGCGAACCGAGAAAAAGTATTTTATGCAATTTAGAGAGGTATTCAACTTTCACCCGCCCCTCAAACTGGTAAATAGCACGGCGATGCAGATAGTACGTCAGATCGAAGCGGCCGTTATTTTGATGTAGCAGGCAATCGCCCAGGCTTTTGCCAAAGTAGAAAAACCCGGAGTTTGGGTATTTCATCGAATCGAATGTGACTAAAACCTTTGGCTGCCGCATTTATCTTATTTAACTATCTTATAATTTTTGTACTCGCCAATTCGCCAGCCGGTAACGTCTTCTATCCATTGGAGTGCCTTGCGGCGGAAGTCCATGCGCGACATTTTCTTAACGTCGATATTCAGTTTCCAGTTTGCCCGGGCCACGCGCGCCTGCATAACAGCCGGGTGCGTATCTGTAAAACGCAGCAGCCTATCGGCATTGCCATAATCAAACTCGCTTTCTTCAGCAGCTTTTTCGTCGGGCACGTATTCGGGATTATAAAACTGCGTAAAGTTCTGTCCTTTTTGTATCAACCCTTTCGATGATTTTACCCAACCGTAATGGTAAATATAGGCATCAATTAATTTCACATTCAGCTTGCGCTCGTCGGACCAACGGAAGCCTTGTGCATCCCGGTACGAGCGGATGTTTTTATCATTCCGTACTATCCGTATCTCACGGCGGTAATACCTGCGCGATTGTGCATAAAAATCGTACGAGCCATAAAAATGCAGGTACTTAAATAATAGCCCCTCTATGCTCTTATCGGCAAGGCAGGCCTGCATTTCCTGTTTTATAGTAGCGTGATATTTTTCGTGCACGCACTCGTCGCCCTGTATATAAAAAGCCCAATCGGCATCCGGAGAAATAGCGTCAAAGGCCTTGTCGGTTTCTAAAGCAAACACCCGCCCGCCATCGCGCAGCCCGTTATCCCATGTGGTATTAACTACTCTTATTTTTGGCGAACCAATACTGTTGATAAGCGCTTGGGTACCATCATCGCTTTGCCCAAGCGCTATCACAAACTCGTCGCACAGGGGAAGCACCGAGGTTATAGCCTCCACAACGGGGTAATCGTTTTTTACGGCATTGCGTATAAATGTAAAACCAGCTATTTTCATTCGGGGCAAATATACTTATATAGCGGTTGCAATATAATGGTGTTTATTTAACTTCTATTTTTGTTTCTTTACAGCAATGGCAGCCCCCGATAAACATATAACAAGCAGTATCAACTTCCGTAAAGTAGCGCGGCAGCTTACAATGGTTGAGAATAGCCTGCCCGGCGCTGCCGAGCTTTTGCAGGGGCTTACCTATAATAATGTACCTGTAACCGGCATAACCGGTCCGCCGGGTGCCGGAAAAAGTACGTTGGTAAATGCTTTGATAGGCGCTTTATTGGCAAAAGGAAAAAAGGTGGCCGTACTGGCTATCGACCCTACCTCGCCCTTCAACTTTGGTTCGCTGCTGGGCGATAGGATACGTATGGCCCCGCATTTTAATAACCCCGATGTTTTTATCCGTTCGCTGGCCACTCGTGGATCACTTGGTGGGCTATCAGCAAAAACCATCGAGATGGCTGATGTACTGAAGGCCTCGGGCTTCGATCATATTATTATAGAAACCGTAGGCGTTGGCCAAAGCGAAGTAGAAATTGCGGGGCTTGCCAACACTACGCTGGTAGTATTAGTACCCGAGGCGGGCGACGAGATACAAAACATCAAATCGGGCCTGATGGAAATTGCCGACGCCTTCATCATCAACAAAGCCGACAGGGATGGCGCCGATGCATTTATTAATAACCTTAAAAAGATCATCCATCAAAAAGAAGGTGCCGAAATACCGCTAATACGTGCCGTGGCCACACAAAACCAGGGTATTGATGAGATAGCGGAATTAATATTATCGCCCCGAAACGAAAACACGTACCGCCACCAGCTATTGCTCACCCAAAAAGCATACAACCTCATCCAACAAAACCGCATGGCGGATGTAGACAAAAAAAAGCTTCAGCAACAAATTGCCGAAGCTTTAGAACATGGGGATTTTAACCTGTATAAGTTTATTGAGCGCTATGCGCGGTGAGTAGTTAATTAAGTTAAGTAGTTAGTGGTTTTCAACTCAATCAACTACTCACCAGGCAACCCCTCTCTAACTATTCATTATCTCTTCAATATGCCCCGGCTCTACAGGTATATCCGCCATTAGGTCGATGTTGCCGCCGTCGGTTATCAGGATATTATTCTCTAACCTTATACCCAAACCTTCGGCAGGGATGTATATGCCCGGCTCGCAGGTGAGGATGTTGCCAACCTCGAATGGTTTGTAACGGCTGGCGTAATCGTGCACATCTAAACCCAGGTGGTGCGATGTACCGTGCATAAAATACTTTTTATACAATGGCGCTTTAGGGTCTTGCTTGGCCACATCGTGCTTATCCAGCAAGCCAAGGCCAATCAGTTCGCTTTCCATTATTTTACCAACCTCTTCGTGGTACTCGTTCCAGATGGTTCCGGCCACAATCATTTCTGTGGCGCCCTTCATTACACGCAGTACGGCGTTATAAACATCCAGCTGGCGTTTGGTAAAGCGGCCGCTTACGGGGATAGAGCGCGTCATATCCGCATTGTAGTTGGCGTATTCGGCACCAAAATCAAGCAGGGCTACATCGCCGTCTTTGCAAGGCTGGTTATTATCTATGTAGTGCAGCACATTGGCATTGTTGCCCGATGCAATGATAGGGTTATAAGCATGCCCTGTTGCACGCTGTTTTATAAACTCGTGGATAATTTCGGCCTCTATTTCGTACTCTGTTACGCCGGGCTGTACAAATTTCAGTACACGTACAAACGCATCGCGCGTTATCCCGCACGCAGTTTTGGTAAGTTCTATCTCAGTGTCAGATTTCACCACACGTAAATCGCGCATTATCAGTGCCGAGCGCTCATACTTATGCAGGGGATATTTCAGGCGAAGCGCCTCGTACATACGCATATCGCGGTAAGGTACGGTATGCACGTAGCGGTCGTTCTCGTTAGTGTTAATGTAAACATTCTCAGCATAGTTAATAATGGTATGCAGTACGCTTTCGTAATCCTGCAGCCATAAGATGGTTTGTATGCCCGATGTAGCGCGTGCCTCATCCTTTGTATACTTGTGGCCTTCCCAAATAGCTATATGCTCGCTGGTTTGTCTTAAAAACAGTACTTCTTTGTACAGCGGATTAGGACAATCAGGAAATAAAACCAGTATGCTTTGCTCCTCATCTATACCCGAAAGGTAAAAAAAATCAGGGTTTTGCTTAAAAATGAAGCCCTGATCGCCACTGCGGGGGTATTCATCGTTAGAATGGAAGATAGCTATAGAAGATGGCTTAAGTCGCGAAACGAAATTTTTTCTATTTAATGTAAATAGTTGCTCATTTACAGGTAGATATTTCATAAGTACAGGATCTATGTTTTAAATAAAAAACATTTATTTTTATTATTTGTAGTAGTATTTGTGTTTTTTGGAACAAAGTTTGGTAATCGTTTCAAACATAATTACTAATTTTGAAAAAAATCACAATTAAATCGTTTAATCTTAAAACTATGAATTATTCTACATTGAAGAAAACAGCTGCCTTGTCGTTTGCTGCTTTGTTGACTGCTGGAATGGTTAGTGCACAAGACAGCACCAGAACCGTTACAACAACAACAACTGTATCAGACACCACAATGTCATCTGGCACCACAGGCGCTAAGGTATTTGGCGGCAGGGGACAGTACAAAACTTTTAGCATCGGCATCAACGGCGGTATCACTTCGCCATTCGTTGCAATTGGCGGTGTTAACGACTGGGAAAAAGCTCAAATCGGTATCGGTTACGGCTTATCTTTCCGTTCACAATTGGCTCACTCTTTCGGCTTGCAATTAGATTTGCACGGCGGACAAGTTAAAGGCCGTAACGAAGATGCTAACGGCAACCCAGAGCAAATTGGCTCACGTACAGCTTTCGCTACTAAATTCTATTCAGCTACTTTAAGCGGTGTTGTTAACGTTGCTACTATCGACTACATCCGTCGTAAAAACGCTATCAACTTCTTCATCACCGGTGGTGCTGGTTTAGCGTTCTACAAACCAAGCTACGCACAAACAGTTGCTCAATACAACCAAGGTACCGATGCTTTTGATTTTTACCTGAACGATGCTAACGGTAACCCAACTACTCCTGGCCAACCAGGTAGCGGTACCAGCAAACGTACTGTAAAAGAGTTGATCATCCCGATTGGTGCCGGTGTTAAATTCCGTTTAACTGACGCGGTTGCCCTTAACTTAGGTTACACCATGAACTTCATTGATGGTTACAACTTCGACGGTACTGCTACTCAGCGCGACACTCGTGATAAATTCTCTTACGGTTACGCTGGTTTAGAGTTCACTTTAGGTGGCAAAGGCAAACCAAACTTGGATTGGGTTAACCCAGTAGCTATGATGTACGACGAATTGTACGACGAAACTTTACGTAAAGAAGTTGCTGCTTTGAAAGACCGTATGACTTCTGTTGAAGGCGCTATCAACGACTTGAAAAAAGATTCAGACGGCGACGGTGTTGCTGACCAATTCGACAAATGCCCTAACACTCCTGCCGGTAGCGTAGTTGATGGTTCTGGTTGCGTTATCGTATTCCCTAAAGACACTACTATGAACGCTGGTACAGGTGCTGCTTACTCTAACATCCAGTTCGAGTTTGATAGCTCAGTATTGCGTACTTCTTCTTACCCTGCATTAGATGCAACTTCAGCTGACTTACGTGCTTCTGGTGCAACTGTACAGGTAAACGGTTACGCTTCATCTGAAGGTACTGCTGCTCACAACATGTCGTTATCTCGCGACCGTGCTAACTCGGTAAAAACTTACTTAGTTAACTCTGGTGTATCTGCTTCTAAAGTAAAAGTTAAAGCTTACGGTGAAACTAACCCAATTGCTGACAACTCAACTGAAGAAGGCCGCGTACTTAACCGTCGTGTTTCTTTCACCAAAAAATAATATTCTTTAAATAATATTATGCGAAAGCCCCGGATAACCCGGGGCTTTCTTTTTTTTGCTAATTTTGTACTATGTACTTCTTCAGGAAAAAGGACCCTAACCGGCCAACCAGTTTTAACCTTAAGGTGATGCACGCCATTAATGCTACGGCCATTATTATGTTTTTGGCAGGCATTATTTATAAACTCATCCACTGGTTTATCTTAAAGAAATAACACTACCCACCCCTATTATTTATACACCACAACCGCACATGAAAACCATCATTAATACTACCAATGCTCCTGCTCCTATTGGCCCCTACAGCCAGGCAGTTGCCGCTAACGGTTTACTTTTTGTATCGGGCCAAATACCCATGAACCCTGCAACAGGCGAGATAGTTACTACAGGCATTACCGACGAAGCGAAACAGGTAATGGAAAACCTGAAAGGGATATTGGACGAGGCCGGCGTAAGCTTCGATAGCATTATAAAAACCACCATCTTTTTAACCGATATGGGCACTTTTGCGCAGGTTAACGAAGTGTATGGCTCGTACTTTACTGCTGATTTCCCGGCGCGCGAAACAGTGCAGGTATCGGGCTTGCCTAAAGGCGTTAATGTAGAGATATCGGTAATTGTATTAAAACCCTGATAGGTAGAAATTGAGCCAGCCTTTTCAAACACCTATAGAATATTTAAAGGGCGTGGGCCTTGCCCGTGCCGAGGTGCTGAAAAAGGAGCTGCAAATTTTCACCTTCGATGACCTGCTGAAGCATTTCCCGTATAAGTATATCGACCGTACGCGGTATTATAAGATACGCGATATACAGCCCGATATGCCCCATGTGCAGGTGGTAGCGCGCCTGCTATCAAAAGAAATTGTTGGCGAAAAGCACACCAAACGCCTTGTTGCAAAGGCTAAGGACGATACAGGAATTATAGAGCTGGTATGGTTTCAGGGCATAAAATGGGTAGAGAAAACCCTGATGCCCGGTAAGGCCTACATACTTTTTGGCAAGCCCGGCTTTTTTAACGGCAGCCCACAAATGGCTCATCCCGAAATGGACCTTTGGGGCTCGGCAAACCAGCAGCAACGCGGTGCACTTACACTGCAGCCAGCCTACAGCTCTACCAAAAAGCTGGAACAGTTTACGTTAGACAGTAAAGGCCTTCAAAAGCTAATAGCCGGCCTGCTCGACCAGTATGCCCGCGAGATACAAGAGAACCTGCCCGCTTATTTGCTTAACCGCTTTAAGCTAATAGGCCGTGCTAATGCCTACCGCAACATCCACTTCCCTAACGATGCCGCGCAATTGAACGAGGCTACGCACCGCTTAAAGTTTGAGGAGCTGTTCTTCCTGCAACTTAAGTTGCTCAAAAATAAACTCAGCAATAATGCAAAATTCAAGGGCAACGTTTTCGGCACAGTAGGCCCTTACTTTAATGATTTTTACCACAGTAAACTCCCCTTCCCGCTCACGGGTGCGCAAAAGCGGGTATTAAAAGAGATACGTACCGACACCCAGCGAGGCGTGCAAATGAACCGCCTGCTGCAGGGCGATGTAGGCAGCGGCAAAACTGTGGTAGCGCTAATGAGTATGCTGATAGCTATTGATAATGGTTTCCAAACCTGCATAATGGCCCCTACCGAAATTTTGGCCAATCAGCATTTTCAAACTATCAGCAGCCTGGTGGGTGATGGCTTTGTGGAGATAGCCTTGCTTACCGGCTCGGTACCTGCAAAAAAACGCCGTGTTATACATGAAAAGCTGGAAGACGGCAGCCTGAAAATATTAGTAGGTACGCATGCCCTGATAGAAGATAAGGTACAATACCAAAACCTTGGGCTGGTGGTTATAGACGAGCAGCACCGTTTTGGTGTAGAACAGCGCGCCAAACTCTGGCGTAAAAACGTAGTGCCGCCGCACGTATTGGTAATGACAGCCACGCCCATCCCCCGCACACTGGCCATGACGCTATACGGCGACCTGGATGTATCGGTTATTGACGAGTTACCCGCTGGCCGTAAGCCTATAGAAACCCTGCATTACTACGAGAATCAGCGCCTGCGAATGTTCGGCTTTATGAAACAGGAAATTGCCAAGGGGCGGCAGGTGTATGTAGTTTACCCGCTGATAAACGAAAGTGAGAAGCTCGACCTGAAGAACCTGATGGACGGTATTGAGATCATGAGCCGTGAGTTTCCGCTGCCGCAATTCCGTATTAGCGTTGTGCACGGCAAAATGGCGGCTGCTGATAAGGAATTTGAGATGCAACGCTTTATTAAAGGCGAAACCCAGATAATGGTGGCTACAACGGTGATAGAGGTTGGCGTGAATGTACCCAACGCTTCGGTAATGATCATCGAAAATGCCGAACGCTTCGGGCTATCGCAATTGCACCAGTTGCGCGGCCGTGTGGGCCGGGGTGCCGAACAATCGTATTGTATACTTATGACAGGCCCCAAATTAAGTAACGACGGGCGCATACGCATCAACACTATGGTGAAAACCAACAATGGTTTCGAGATAGCCGAGATAGATATGCAACTGCGTGGCCCGGGCAATATAGAAGGCACCCAGCAAAGCGGCGTGCTTGACCTTAAAGTAGCCAACCTGGCCACCGACCAGGAGTTGCTGGTATTGGTACGCAAATGCGCCGAAGCCATATTGGAGAAAGACCCGCAGCTTGCCCATCCCGAAAACCAATTGCTCAACCAAAACTTCCAGAGCAAAAACGAAGGATTGAGTTGGGATAAGATATCGTAACGTAGCGGTATTTCGGGTGCAAATGTTATTTTTGCTAAAACACCCATCCACAATGAAGAAATCTTTACTCTTCCTATCCCTACTATTCGCGGCAGGCTCGCTTAAAGCGCAGCAAGATTCGCTGATGATACGCAAGCTGTACGACGAAGCTTTGGTGAACGGCCAGTGCTACGAAAACCTGCGTTACCTTTGCAAAAACATTGGGCAGCGCCTGAGTGGTTCTGCCGGCGCCGAAAAATCGGTTACCTGGAGCAAAAAGCTGATGGATAGCTACGGATTCGACAAGGTTTACCTGCAGGAGTGTATGGTACCTCATTGGGTGCGCGGCGCCAAAGAACAAGGTTATATAATTGATGGCAAAACCCGTATACCCGTGCCAATTGCGGCATTGGGCATGTCGGTAGCTACACCGGCAGCAGGTATAACAGCCAATATAGTAGAGGTGAAAAGCCTTAAAGAACTGGATGCCCTTGGCGAGAAGGTAATAAAAGGCAAAATAGTTTTCTTCAACGGCCCGTTCGATCAGCGCTTTATTGAAACAGGTGCCGGCTATGGCGCGGCAGGCATACAGCGTTTTTTAGGGCCTTCGGCTGCTGCTAAATATGGTGCAGTGGGTGCTATAGTGCGTTCTATTACCCCTGCGTTAGACGATTACCCGCACACAGGCGGCACCGTTTATGCCGAAGGCGGCGTTAAAATTCCGGCTGCTGCTATTTCTACATTGGCAGCAAACAAGCTGAGCGCAATGTTGAAGCTGCGCAAGTTGCCGTTGATCAAATTCTACTTTAAACAAAATTGCCAAACACTGCCCGATGTAAAATCGTACAACGTAATTGGCGAAATAACCGGTACCGAGAACCCTAACAAATTCATCAGCGTTGGCGGGCACCTCGATTCGTGGGACCTTGCCGAAGGTGCGCATGATGATGGCACGGGCGTAATGCAATCTGTAGAAGTACTGCGCATATTCAAAGCTGTTGGGTACAAACCTAAAAACTCGGTACGTGCTGTATTTTTTATGAATGAAGAGAACGGCCATAAAGGCGGCTTAAAATACGCCGAAGTTGCCGCAGCAAATAAAGAAGACCACATTGCAGCTATCGAGACCGACGAGGGTGGCTTCACCCCGCGTGGTTTTAGCTTTGACGGCATCCCGGCATCGCGATTAAAATCGATCAATGCCAAATATAAAGCCTTATTTGAACCGTACGAAGCTGACAGGCTGATAGCTGGTGGCAGCGGTACCGATATTGGCCCCTTGAAAGAAACCCGCCCGGATATTGTGTTGATCGGCTTCCGCCCCGATTCGCAGCGTTATTTCGACATCCACCATACGCCTAACGACGTTTTTGAGAACGTAAACAAGCGCGAACTGGAACTGGGCGCAGCAGCTATATCGGCCCTGGTTTATTTGATAGACCAACACGGCTTATAAAAACATTACCCAAAGGCGCGGCACACACCGCGCCTTTTTTGTACGCGCAACGTAACAAATACACATTGCAATTGCCTTAAGCGCAAACAGGTTGTAAATTGCAGCCCTCAATACAAATACCATACACATGGCCGAAGAAGGTAGTAGCCTCCCCGTTAAAAAAGATTCGTTCGCCGCGCTGCGGTATAAAGATTTCCGCTCTTATGTAGGCATGCGCTTTTGCTTTACGTTTGCCTACCAAATGCAAACCTATGTTTTAGGCTTTTACATTTACGAACTTACACACAGCAAAGCTGCTTTAGGCTACGTTGGCCTTGCCGAAGCCGTGCCAGCCATATGCGCCGCTATTTATGGCGGTTATATAGCCGATAAGCACGAAAAGCGCAAAATGCTGCTCATTATATTCTCGGGCGTTTGCCTGGCAGCGCTTACCATGTTTTTGGTAACCCTGAATGATATGCGCCCTTACATAGCATCGGGCTGGGTATTACCCGTGCTATATGCTATGATATTTTGCAACGGGCTGGCAAGGGCATTTTACGGCCCCGCTACATTTACTGTTTATGCGCAAAGTATCCCCAAAGAAGTTTACCCGAACGGCAGCACCTGGAGCAGCTCTACCTGGCAAATAGCATCTATATTGGGGCTGGCTGCGGGTAGCTCTATCTATGCATTTGCCGGCCGCTTTATTCCGGGGTTGAGCGGCATCACGGCCTCTTTTGCTGTTATTTTGGTGATCATGCTGATATCGTTATTGCTTGCTTACCGCTTGCGCAAGTTCCCACCGGTTTATATCCCCAAAGAAAATGTTTGGCAAAGTGTAAAAGAGGGGCTTGCATTTGTTTTCAACAACAAAATAATGCTATACGCCATGAGCCTTGATATGTTCTCGGTTTTATTTGGCGGTGTTGTTGCGCTTATACCTGTATTTGCCCTTGATATTTTGCACGTTGGCCCCGAAGGCGGCGGCATGCTACGTATGGCTACTACTATAGGTTCGGCGCTTACACTAATTGCCATGGTGCGGTTTTCGCCCATGAACAGGCCCTGGCGTAACTTGTTAATAGTGGTGGCAGGTTTTGGTATTACAATTTTCGGCTTTGGCCTTTCACGCAATTTCTACCTTTCGCTGGTGTTCCTGTTTTTCCAAGGGGCCTTTGATAGCGTAAGCGTGGTGATAAGAGGTACATTAATGCAATTGCTCACGCCCGACCAAATGCGCGGCCGTGTGTCTGCAGTAAACTCAATGTTCATTGGTTCATCTAACGAGATAGGCGACTTTGAATCGGGCATGGCGGCAAGCTTGCTGGGCACCTTGCCGGCAGTAATGTTTGGCGGCACCATGACACTGCTTATAGTAACTTTTACTTTCTTTAAAACGCGAAAACTTATACCCTTATCTTTGGATGAAATACAGCATCCCAAGGCCGCAATAGAAACCCAATAGCTACCGTTTACGTACTATAAGTTAATGCGCTGTTTTTAATTGATGGTGTGCAATTTGATATATACTAACAATTAAAAAATTGCTTTAAAATTTATTTTTCAAGAACAGTGCAAAACCCTATTTTAGTTGGCTAATTGGATTTACGCATTGACCCCTAAATGTTTAAATAGTCCGTACTGCTTGCTGCTGAAAGTGTTTTTCATTTTTGGCCTGCTAATGGCGTGCACCTACAGCACAAGTGCCCAAAACAAATCACCCAATAATATATTTGCCGGCATAAAAAACCTTCCACCCGAGAAGCGGGTTGCCGAGGCGCGTGAACTGAGCAAAACCTACTGCCGCAAAATGCCAGAGGCAGAGGCCATGCGCAACCTCGACACACTTGACGCAATTGCCCGCGATTTGAACGACCTGCCGCTGGAGTGCGCCGTGTTTGATATGCGTGCCGATTACTATTCGGTAAACCGCGGCTTTAATCCTCTAAGCACCAAATACTACCAGGCTGCCGAGCAATTTGCCGAAGACCACGGGCTGGCGCTGGAAGAAGCTATTTACACGCACCGCCTTGGCGTTTACTACCTCATCTATAAAAAGAATATAGAGGCTTGCAGGTACTTCCTGTTTGCGCAGGATAAATTCCGCGAAATTGGTTATAATAATGTGCCCGATATGGCAGGCTACTTTATACAGGCCGCAGATTTTTATTATGCCATTGGCGATTACGAAAACGTACGGCAAAACCTGCTGCAGGCCCTAACGTACGATAAATCGGGTGCGCGTACCAAGATAAACGTGCTGAATACCTTGGGGCTTACCTATCGCAACAGCGGTGCCGTTGGCTTGGCCATGCAATACTTTAACCAATCGCTGGCACTGGCAGAAGCTAAACGCGATAGCGTATGGATAGGCATAACCAAAGGCAACATCGGTTCTATCTACTTCATCCAAAAAAAATACGATAAAGCCCTGCCTCTTATACAAAACGATTACGAAGTATCGCTGCGGTATAACCAAATGCTTAATGCGGGCATAGCCATGCTGCGGCTGGTACGCATAAACCTTGAAGGCGGCAACCTGCAATTGGCAGGGCAACAGCTAGCCACTGCCGATACCTTACTGGCTAAGGCGCGCGAAGACGCATTAAATTACCGTGTAGAGTTTTACGAGCTAAAAGCACGCCTGAGCGAACGGCTGGGTAACATTGCCGAATCTAACTTATTTAACAAAAAATACAACGCTGCTAAAGATAGCCTCGAGCGCCGCGATAATGTTGCCGCGGTAGAGCGTGTACGTTTGCAATGGGAGCTGGAGAAAAATAAAGCCCAGCTTAGCGAGATTAAAACCAATGCAGCAATTGGTGCATATAAGCGCAATATGGTTATTGTAACGTTAGCCCTGCTGATAGTAATTGGCGGGCTGATATTTAACCGGCAACGGCTGAAAACAAAAAAAGATAAAGAGATAGCTGCATCTGAACAACTACGGCTGAACGAAGAATTAAAGAACGCCACCTTAGAGCTGCATGGGTATACCGAAAGCCTTGTACAAAAAAACCTGGTGATAGATGAGATAAGGCAGGAGATGGAGAAAATGCACCTGCAATTTACCAACGAAGGTGATGCCCGCGAGCTGGATAACATGATGAAGGCCCATATTATGACCAACGAAAGTTGGGACGAATTTAAAAAGCTGTTCACCAAAGTACACCCTGCCTTTTTTTACCGCCTGCGCAACGCCCACCCGCACCTTACCGATACAGATGTAAGGCTAATGGCATTACTAAAGCTAAATCTGAATAACCGCGAGATGGCCGGTATGTTGGGTATAACCTTAGATGGTGTGAAGAAAGCCAAACAACGCCTCCGTAAGAAAGTTGGGCTTGATGCCGGCGGCGAAATTGAAGACATTGTAGACAAATTGTAACGCAAATTGTTAACCATTGCGCAATTTGTCTTGTTTTTGTCCACCCCAGTTACATGCTTAAAAGCGCTGTAATACACCATATTTGGGAACCCTTTTCCCGATTAATTGTTTGTTCGATTTAATTTTTAAACAAGCCATTGGTTTTGTTTAAAGCACAATGCAAGCAGCATGCCCTGGCAGGTTGTATGCAATGCACTATGCCTGATTAAAACAAGGGCCTTGTTTGCATGCGTATGCCAGCCATGGCGCTCATTTTAATTTAGCCATGCATACATGGCTAAAACATGTCGATACACCTAACCTGTTTTTAAACGTGCGATGCTTAGGATAACCTAAGTGTATGGCGTTTTATTACATAATTATTTCTAACGTTTACACTAACCCCATGGAAACAAAAGAAACCAAACCCAAATGCCCTAAATGCCAAACGGGCCACCTAACGCGCAGGGCCAAAAGGCCCTTATGGATGAAAACCCTACTTTTTTGGCTACCCATAAAACGTTACGAATGTGGCAGCTGTTACCGCCGTTCTTATGTATTCGGCACTTATAGTACCGGCAACCCTATTGGCTAAGAGGCCTACATAGCACTTAGTTTAACCGGCGAAGTATTTGACATAGCCCTATATAAAACATAGCTTCCTCCTGCATCAGTAACAGGCAACAGTTTCAACGTTTTTTTGCCCTGTATCATTTTTACTATCTTCCAATTGGCGGGTATGTAGGTTTTCAGGCTGAGGGGAAGGTTGTACTGATTCTTATCGAGCGGATGGCTTAAGTTGACAGTAATGGCAGCTTTACCGGCGCTTGCCGATATTTTGGCGCTTTGCCGTTCGCGCATATAACGGGTAACATCGCCAAAGGTGGCTATCCAAAGCTTATCATCGGCTGCTTTTATATAGCCAAAGTATTCGGCCAATTGCTCGTGCGTTAATGCTTCCCAGCCAATGCCATCTACCCCGTGGAAGGTGAGCACCAGCCAGGTATTATCTTTATTGGCGGTAGTATCAACCCAGGCCTTCATCATGGGCATAGGGGTTTTGGTAGTTGCCCCGCGCTGAAACTGGATATACTCTTTATCGGTATTGCCGGGGTTTGCCGGGTTGCTACGGCTTATTTCTTTAAGCCATGGTTCGGGCATGCGGTTACGCAAGGCCGGGTAAACTTTATGCAGGTACCCCATTACGCGCTCGTTCTCGGTACCAAAGGGGCCTTCGGCCGAAAAGGTGTAGCGCGGGCCCAGTTCGTGCAGAATATCCAACCGGCTGCTTTGCATTTCATACAGCATATTGGCTTCATCAAGCGCGGCAAGGCGGGGGTGGGTTACCATGTGGCTACCAAACTCGTGGCCCTGCGCGGCGTATTTGCGCATATCGGCCCAGGTGGTGCCGTGCGCATCCAAATATTCGGTGTTGTGTTGTATGCCTTCTTTAAAATCGTTGTTGCGTACTTTTTGGTATAGCTCATCAATTACCTTGTAAGCTTCTGTAGGTTTACCGGCGTCTATCAGCGAGCCTGCTTTGTAATGGTAATCCAGCGGGCCAATAAGCCCAAGGTAGCCCGCAGCAGCAGCGCGTTCATAAAAATTTGTGCTATTGGTAGGCGTGGTGGCAGTTTCGGCAATAATGGTTTTCACCGGCCGCCCTATAAATTTCCCGGCGAATTTTGAGCCCGGGATTTGCCCTGTAATAATAAAAAAAGTAGCTTTAACATTAAGCTTATTTAAGATGGGTAAGGCCTGCTTAAACTGGTTTACCGAGCCATCATCGAACGTGATAGATACGGCGCCCCGCTTATTACCCGGCCAGCGGGATATGGTGGTTTGCCCGGGGCTTTGCGCTTTTACTGTTACTGCAAAACTTATAAAAGCAAACAAAGGCAATGCAATAAATTTCATAAAGGTTGATGTTGAGGTGTTTACAAAAGCCAATATAGCATATAAAAACAACCGACAGCAAGCTGTAGCGATAAAGTGACATCCTCTATCCCACTTTGAAAAAAATTTAATTTGAAATTCATACCGTGTTTTCACCCTATTTTTTAGGGTGAAAATCGGGTAGTAGTACCTATATGATATTCGGCGATCTCACCCTATCTTTATTGCGCCCCTAAACCTTATCACAATCTAATAGATACCACGGGCTGTGATGAATAAAGAAGCTGAAGCCCTTCGGCACACCCTAATAAAACTCAAGCAAGCCATCAGCCGGTAATTATCGCTCCGGCTTTATCCCATTAAGTTTTTTAAATATCTGCCCCGCAAAAATTTATTTTTTTCACTTTATAAATAAATGAATATTCATTTATATTTGTGGCGTAATTAACAACTATGCGCACAAGAGATAATAACAAAGAAGAACTGGTAAAAGAAACAGCCATTAAAATGATTGTGAAAAACGGCATGGAAGGCTTCAGCATGAACAAGCTGGCCAAAGAGTGCGGTATATCGGTTGCTACCTTGTACATCTATTATAAAGACCGCGACGGACTCATCATCAGCATTGCATCAGAAGGCGGCAAAATGTTCAACGATGCGCTTATCAAAGGCTTCGATCCGGAGGCCTCCTTTGAGGAAGGGCTGCGCGTGCAATGGCAAAACCGTTACCAGTTCAACAAGCAGCACCCGCACCTGGCCATGTTTTTTGATCAGTTGCGAAGCTCGAGTTATCAAAAGGAATTCCTGTCGGGTTTTCTTCAGGAGTTTAGGCAACTGATGGGCAAGTTTATGTGCAACATTATTGAGCGAGGCGAAATTGAAGAAATGCCCTTCGAGAGCTATTGGTCTATAGCTTACTCGCCTTTGTATGCTTTGGCTCGTTTCGATTATGAAGGGCGCAGCCACAGTGGTAAGCCTTTTGTTTTAACCGAAGAAATTTTGTGGGAGACATTTAAACGGGTAGTGAAGGGATTGAAAAAATAAATATTCGGTTGGCACTGAAATGTTCGCCGGTAATATTCGTCAACATGTGTAGGTATCGGTTTACTGAATTAATTAAATAATTGTCCAATAATACATTTGATAATAGATATGCGGATAAATAATGTACCCATGGAAGACTTTAGCCACATACTGCTTTTTAAAACCAACATAGCCTGTGATGCCGATAAGGCGCTGGTATATGCCATGCTGAGCAATACACCCGGAATTGAGAAATGGAGTGTAGACCTGGAGGACGAGGATCGCGTGCTACGCATAGTATCGCACAGCTATTGCCACCAACAAATAATTGAACTGATAACCTATCACGGCTACAACTGCTGTGAATTAATATAACCAAATGAAAACAGAACAGCCCCAAACAGCCTTCACCGGCTATCAAAAATTTGTAATATTTATTTTAGCTCTCACCCAATTTACCGTGATACTGGATTTTATGGTGATGAGCCCCCTGGGCGATATGCTCATGAAATCGCTCAGCTTAAAACCGCAGGCCTTCGGCTTTGCGGTATCGGCTTATGCTTTTAGCGCAGGTATTTCCGGCTTGCTCACCGCAGGCTTCGCGGATAAATTCGACCGTAAGAAACTCCTCCTATTCTTTTACTGCGGGTTTATTATCGGTACCATATTTTGCGGGCTTGCGCAATCATACGCTGTGCTTTTGGCAGCGCGTATTATCACCGGCCTGTTTGGTGGGGTTATTGGCTCTATCTCTATGGCTATTATTACCGATATATTTAGCCTGCAACAACGCGGCCGTGTAATGGGTTTTATACAAATGGGTTTTGGTGCCAGCCAGGTTTTAGGCATACCTGTGGCTTTATACCTGGCCGATCATTTGCGTTGGGAAGCTCCTTTTTGGATGGTAGCCGCCATTGGCGTAGCTGCGCTTATAGCCATAGCCATTTACCTGAAACCTATCACGGCGCACTTGGCCATTCAGAAAGATAAATCGGCCTTGCTGCACCTATGGCATACTGCCGCCAAGCCCGATTACCAGGTGGGCTTTGTTGCAACGGCGCTACTATCTATCGGCGGGTTTATGATGATGCCCTTCGGTACTGCATTCGCTGTAAATAACCTGAAGATACCCAATGCCGATCTGTTCAAACTTTTTATGGTATCGGGCCTTAGCACCCTGGTAATTATGCCCCTTATAGGCAAACTAAGCGACCGGATAGATAAATTTAAAATATTTATGGCCGCATCTATATGGACCATGATCATGTGCGTAGTGTACACCAACCTTGGCCCTACCCCGCTTTGGCTGGTAATGATACTAAACGTAATGATGATGATGGGCGTAATGAGCCGCATGGTACCATCGAGCGCACTCACCAGCGCCATACCCGATATGGCCGACCGTGGCGCCTTCATGAGCATCAACTCATCGTTACAACAAATTGCCGGCGGCGTAGCAGCTGTAGCAGCAGGAGCCATAGTAACCAAAAAAACAGATTACAGCCCGCTGGAGCATTACGATATAGTGGGCTATGTAATAGTTGTAATATCTGTACTGAGCATATTAGGAATGCTGCGCGTTGATAAGCTTACCAAAAAGAAAATGGAAAGTAAAAAAGTGGTGATACCCGAGCAGGAAGCAGTGCTGAGCGAAGGGTTTTAACAGCATCACCTTATAACATTAATAAGCCCTTTTCTACGCAAGTTGAAAGGGGCTTAATAGTTAAAACCTTACCGAGAAGTGCGTAATTGCGGTATTGCAGCAATACAACAAGCGCCTGGCACTAAAATAATGCATCGTATGGTTCTGCCGCGTGCCCTTACCCTTCCTTACCTCTTCATCATCTCCCGCACTTCTTCTGCAGTGCCGGTGAATGGACCAGCCTTCTCTATTTTCAGCCCCGCCATGGCCGAGGCAAATTTACCGGCATCGGGCACGGCATCACCTTTTATGCGGCGGTATAAGTAGCCAGCCATATAGGTATCGCCGCAACCGGTGGCATCAACTACCTCGGTAGGTTTGTAGGCGGGTATTTCGTAAAACTCGCTATCGTATAATATTACTGAGCCCATGCTGCCCAAGGTTACTACCACTTCTTTAACGCCCCATTCGGCTAATACTTTGGCTCCTTCGCGTATATCGGCAATGCCGGTGAGTACTTCCAATTCGTGCTCGTTCACTTTCAATACGTCGATGTATTGCAGGGCTTCTTTTTTGTCGGCCCAGTCAATAGCATGTACGCCTTTTTCTATTACCTCGCGCAGGTAGCCCTGTGCATCGCAGGACACATTGCCCCGGCCAAACAGGTTTTTGATCAATTCGGTTGGGATATCATCTGCCAGCAAAGGCCCCAGGTGGAATATCACTGCTTCGGTATCAGCAAGGTCGGCCACGCTAAAAGCATCGGCTTTTTGTAATACGCGCTGGGTGCGGTTGTCCTGGTTCTCCTCGTAAATATTTTCAAAGTATACGGTATGCTTGCTATCGAGGGCTTTTACTTCAATGCCCAATTCGCGCAGATCAGTAACACTTTGCATTTCGGTTTTGGCGAGGGCCGTAACCAAGCCATACTTTACATCCATATGGCGCATAGCATGCGAAAAGTAAAAGGCAGTGCCACCGGCCATGTGCATTACAGCACGCGGAGTTACAACTTTATCGAGGGTGATGTGGCCAATACAGCAAATATCCAGCATATTACATTCAGAAATTGAGGCGTGCAATTTAGGCAATTAGGCGGGATAATATTTAAGTTTCATGAGACGAAAAAAAATGTATCTTCAAGCGGCCTAATAACCTGTTTTTGAAAAAGCGTTCACTTCTTATATTTTACTGCTTGTTGTTGTCTTTAGCAACAAAAGTATTAGCCGTACCTGCAACTGCCGATAGCCTTAAACTTTTAAAAACTATGCCTGCTGCAAACTGCGGTATCGATTGGGCTACCTGGGGCAATATTAACAGTAATGTGGCTGAGGGTGAAATAGCAACGTCGACAGGTAATGTAAGGGTAACCCTTACTTCGTATTTTGCCGGCAAAACAGATATTTTTAACCGTGCTAAATTTGATGCATCGCCTTATCCGGCGCCAAATGGCATGGTGCCACAAACTACCTGGGGCAGCGGGCAGCGAGGACGCAGTACCGTTTGTTTCTCGCGCAAGGTAACCAACCCGGTGATGCTGATATCGTCGCTCGGCAGCGATGTTGGCAATAATACTACTGCATTAAATTTTTCGGCCCCCTACATAGTTTTATACGACGGTGGCGGCATGACGTACAACCACGACTCGAAACTTACGGGGCATGAAGGTTTCGCGATCGTTCTGTTCCCCGGCGAGTTCGAGTGCATTGATATCGGCTCTGATAATGAAGAATTTTATTCGAACATTACCTGGGGCTTAGCCCCGGTAACTTCACCGGTTGATATAGAGTATACATCGGGCCCTTGCGGCGTATCTAATTTCAAAGCCGTGGGCGGCAATGGCGTATCATACAAATGGTATGGCGGCGGCGATTCGCCAACATCACAAATAAACCATGTTTACCAAAGCGGGTTTTATGCCGTAGCTGTTACCGATGCCAACGGCTGCAGTAACTTTTACGGTCGTGGCTTTGCATTACCTGTTGCCACCTCGCCACAAGCCTACTTAACCACTGTTGCAACAAGTTGTAATAGTATTACCATTGCGGCAAGCCCGGGGCAAACTTACCAATGGAATGGCGGGCTAACGCCAACCGAACGCGAAAACACTTTCACCACCAGCGGCAAATATTCGGTAATAATAACCCAGGAAAATGGCTGCACCTCCTACGCCGAGCAGGAAGTAACACTTGGGGCAACCATTACCGGCAACTCCACCGGCTGCGGCAGCCTAACGCTTACGGCAAGCGGCGGGCAAACTTACCTTTGGGATGGCGGCAATACACCCAATTCGGCAAGTAATACTTTTACTCAAAGCGGTACATATACCGTATTGGTAACTAATGCCGATGGCTGCACAGCTTCTGCATCAAAAACCATTACTATTGAAGCTCCCACCCTTACCATAACCGGTAATACAAAAGGTTGCGACCAGGTTACCCTAACGGCAAGCGGAGCAACTTACTACTTGTGGAGCGGCGGGCTGACGCCAACCAATGCCACTAATACCTTTACCACCAGCGGCACCTATACGCTTTTTGCTACCGATGCTAATGGCTGCAGCGCTACCGTTTCCAAAACTGTTGAAATAGCAAACTCCGGGGTAAGCATAACAGGCAACCCGCTCAGTTGCGAAAGAGTTACCCTGACAGCAAGCGGAGGTGTAGCCTATTTGTGGAATGGCGGCGAATCGCCAACCAGTGCGGTTAATACTTTTATAGTAGGTGGCTTGTATACCGTCACCATCACCACTGCCAATGGATGCCAAACTACGCTTAACCAACAGGTTACCATAAGCCCGCCCTACCCTACGCTAATACGCGTGAGCGATTGCGGATCTACAACCGTTACGGCGGGCGGATGGGAAAAGTATGTTTGGGATGGCGGCGAAACGCCCATAGGGCCTACCAATACTTTCAGGGCCAGCGGTACCTACAATTTAACCCTTACCGATGCCACGGGCTGCACTACCACAGTGCCCATCCCCGTTACGGTGGAGCCGCCCCTTAACCCAAAAGTTGAAATAACCAGCGACACCCAGGTAGCTGTTTGTGCAGGTACGCTTATTAGCTTTACCGCAACCGGTACCGATGAAGGGTTAGTGCCCCGTTACGACTGGTACCGTAATGATACCAAAGTTGGCGAAGGCAAAACCTATAGTGCAAACAACCTTGAAAACGGCGACCGCATTACCTGCCGGTTAACCGCAACACGCGAATGTACCGTCCCGCCGGTAGGCATAAGCGACCCTATTATTATTCAAATTACCCCATCGCCAACTATTACGTTTAACAAAGGCTTTGTAGCTATTGATGGCAAGGCCGTACAGATAGAGCCTGTTATTACGGGTAATATTACAAGTTATCGCTGGTCGCCGGCTACGGGGTTGAGCGATGCCACAGTTAAAACCCCTTTGGCAAACCCGGAGGAAACAACCGTGTACACGCTAACTGTTGTGGGTACCAGCGGGTGCGAAAACTCGGCTGAAGTAACCGTTAGTGTTGCCCAAAGTATGAATGTACCCAACACCTTTACGCCAAATGCCGACGGGGTGAACGATACCTGGGCGCTTACCTTCCTGCCTGCTTTCCCGCAGGCACGGGTTAATGTTTATAACCGGTACGGGCTGCAGGTTTTCCATTCGGTAGGCTACAAAAAACCTTGGGATGGCACCTCCGGCGGCAAGCAACTGCCCGCGGGCGTTTACTATTATATCATCGATTTGCGAACTGATGGCCGAAAGCCACAAACAGGTTACATTACCATATTGCGCTAATGCTTTTTTAATCATTAAATTAGCCGGGCAACCACATCTCCCTCGTAATGAATACTAAAACTTTGCGCCTGCAAGCGGCATTACTGCTCTTTACACTCATAGCGTCAACACTATCTACCAAAGCACAAACACCTGCTGCCGACCCATACCTGGGCATTATACCGGCGCCGGCATCGGTAAAAAAAGCATCGGGCACATTTACCTTTAGCGGGCAAACCTTAATAAAGACAGATAAGCCGAAGGACAAAACCATCCTTTTCCTGAAAAGCTTTTTGAAGGATAACCGCCATCTTAACAATAAAATATCTAAATACAACCACAAGGCCAAACCCGCAACAGGCTTGGTACTTACTTCGGTTGGTGCCGATAAGCTGCCTGCAGAAGGCTACAAACTTACCATCACTCCAAAAAAGATAACCATCATAGGCAAAGGCGCCGGCTTGTTCTACGGACTGCAAACGCTTATACAGTTGTTCCCTGTTGAAGCCGGGGCGAGCAGCAAATTGCCCTGCGTAACTATAGAAGATGCACCAAGGTTTGGCTATCGCGGGATGATGCTGGATGTATCGCGCCACTTTTTTACCGTAGAGCAGGTAAAACAGGTGATAGACGTACTGGCTGCTTACAAGCTGAATACCTTCCACTGGCATTTGGTTGATGGGCAGGGCTGGCGCATCCAAATAAAAAAATACCCCAAACTTACCGATGTGGGCGGCTTTCGCCTGCAAACCATGTATGGCAATAACCGCGACTGGCCCGACAGCCTAAGCTATGGCGGCTTTTACACACAGGACCAGATACGCGATGTGGTAAAATTTGCGGCCGACCGCTACATTAACGTAGTGCCCGAAATTGAGATGCCCGCCCACTCGGATGCTGCCCTGCGCGCCTACCCCGAACTGCGCTGCGAACCTGCCGACCCTAATAATCCACCCCGTAGCATCAATGGCCTCTACTGCCCTACCGAAGAAACATTTAATTTTTTGCAAAACGTACTTACCGAGGTGATGGACTTGTTCCCCAGCAAGTACATACACATAGGCGGCGACGAGGCTAATAAACAGCCCTGGAAAGAATCGGCCTTTGTGCAAAGCCTCATGAAAGAAAAAGGGCTAAAGGATGAAAAGGAAGTACAAAGTTATTTCATCCAGCGGATGGAGAAATTCATCAATAGCAAAGGCCGCAGCATTATTGGCTGGGATGAGATATTAGAAGGCGGCCTGGCACCTAATGCTACCGTAATGAGCTGGACCGGCGAAGATGGCGGTATTGCCGCTGCGCGCCAGCACCACAATGTTATCATGACGCCGCAAACCACCGGCAACTATTTCGACCATTACCAAAGCGGCTCGCCTCAAGAGCCTGTATCGTTCGGGCGCTATGCGGTGCTGAAGGAAACTTACGATTACGACCCGGTATCGAAACAATTAGCGCAGGATGAACGCAAATATGTGATAGGCACCCAGGGCAACTTGTGGACAGAGTACGTACCCACCATGGCTAAGCTACAGTACCAGATATTCCCACGATTGTTCGCCTTATCGGAAGTAGCCTGGAGTAAACCTGAGAACAAAAACTACGATAACTTTGCCAATGTGAGGCTCGCCGGGCATTTCGATAAATTGGAGAGTATGGGCTATAACTACAGGGTGCCAACGCCGTCTGCGGTGATAGATACCATTGTGTTTGGCCCTAAGTTTACCTATACACCGAGTTCGGTCGTTCCGGGTGCACGCATCTATTACACCCTAAACGGCCGCGACCCGCTGGATACCGATTGGGAATATACCTCGCCGGTTACCATCACCATCCCGGCAGGCGAAAAGCGCGAGTTTAAAGCCCGAGTAATAACCCCCACAGGCCGCCGCAGTATTGCAACCCGCGTGCTGATGTATAACCGTCCGCTGATACCTGCAACCGTGTACACCAATGGCAAAAAAGGGCTGAAATATAAAATGGTGAAAGGGCGCTTCACCTCGCCGGATCAACTGGACTATGTTGCCCTCACCGATTCGGCAACTACTGATAAGCTGAACGCCGAACCGTTAAAGAAAGACAACCCTTACTTTGGGGTGGTTTACGATGGCTACATCGATATCCCCACCGATGGCGCCTATAACTTCTCGCAGGCCTCATACACCGATACCCAGCTTTTTATAGATGGCGAAAAGATAACCGAAACCGAATACATGTTACCATTAGCCGAAGGCCTGCACAAAATAAAAGTGAAATACATTTACCAGGCACCCGTGCAAACACCCGGCAGCAGGGTAAGGCAAACGCCTTTACATATTTACATGATAGAGCCGGGCGATGCTAATAAAGGGGAAATTGAGGCAACAAGTTTGGTTTATTAACTTAACACTACCCCGTTTTTCAAGGCTTCATCGTACCGTTCCTTATCGAATTTATACAAATGTGGTGAGCGGTGCGGGCCAATGCTACGCTTTTCGTCAAGCTTGGTGAGCAAGCCAAGCGCTATAAGTTTTTTGGGGAAATTACTGATATCAAGTTTTTTGCCAAGCAGGGTTTCGTAAAGGGCGTGTATCTCGGTAAGCGTAAATTTCTCAGGCAGCATATTGTAGCCAATGGGGTAATGGTACAGGTGTATGCGCATGGTATGCAGGGCTTCCTGCACCATCTCATCATGGTCAAATTCCAGCGGTGGCAGGGCATCTATATCAAACCACTCGCACTCTACACTCATTACATCAGGCTGTAAAGTAGTGCGCGAAAAATCGGTTATCGAATAAAAGCCGATGGAGATAGTTTGGTCTATCAGCCAGTTATCGCGCGTTACGCGTACGCCTGTCGCCTCGTACCATCGTTCCTCGTCAAACTCCTCAAAACGGGCGCGGTTCGGGTCACCAAAGGTTTTAAATTGCTGCAAAAACAGGTTATCTATACCAGTGCGCTCTCTCACGTTTCGCGCGGCGGCTTCAACAAGTTTTTCCGTTCGCTTAATGTAGCCGCCGGGCAGGCACCAGCCATCTATCGCTTTGTGTTTGATGAGCAAAAGCTTCAGCTGCTGTTCGTGATAGCCGAATATGGCACAATCTAACGATACGTGCGGAATATACTCCTTATGCCCGTTCAGTATAAAATCTTCTATTTGCTCTTGCCGTACCATCGGGTTAAAATTAACATTCCCTGATAAAAAAACGTATTTTAAATTTATTTAGTGAAATTTACTAAATAATAAAATATTGTGTCTACCTTCAATTTCATAAACCAATTATCAATAAGCCAATATCATGAAAACCAATCGCAGAGATTTTATCAGGCAGGCCGCTATGGGTGCCGCCGGCATTGGGCTTGCCGCCAGTGTGCCCGAATATTTGTACGCCAACACGGGCAAAGATTTGTTTTTTAAAGTTGCCGTGTCGCAATTCTCGTTCGCCAGCCAATTTTGGACAGGCAAGCTGAACGCTTTGGATTTTGCGGCGAAAGCAAAAGAACTTGGCATAAGCGGACTCGATTACTGCTCGATGTTTTTTGCCGATAAAGCCAAAGATGCAAAATACCTTGCCGACTTGAAACAACGCGCCGCCGATAACGGCAGCTACAACCTGCGCATTATGATTGATGGCGAAGGCATACTGGGCGACCTTACCGAGGCAACCCGCCTTAAAGCCGTAGAGAACCACTATAAATGGATAGATGCCGCCGCCACCCTTGGCTGCCCCATGATACGCGTAAACTTAGAAGGCGACGGCGACCCTAAGGCAGTAGCTACTGCGGCGGTTGACAGCCTGGGCAAACTGATAGAATATGGCAGGAAGAGCAATGTTGATGTTATTGTAGAAAACCACGTGGGTATATCGTGCAATGGCGCATGGCTGGCCGATGTAATGAAACAGGTGAACAATAAACACTGTGGCGTGCTGGCCGATTTTGGAAACTTCTGTATCAACCGCACCAAGCCTGCAACTAATGATATTGCCGGCTATATGGCTACCAAATGTTTGGAAGAATACGATAAGTATAAAGGCATGACCGAACTGATGCCCTTTGCAAAAGGCGTGCACGCCAAATCGCACTATTTTGCCGAGAATGGTGACGACCCCGAAACCGATTTCTACAAGATGATGAAGATTATTAAAACCTCGGGCTTTAAAGGCTGGATAAGTATTGAATACGAAGGCGGCCTGTTTAAAATGTATACCAAGGATGCCAAATACCTTGACGATTATGCCGGAACTACTGCCGTTAAAAACCTGGTAGAAAAAGCCGGGCGCATGGCTTAATTGTAATTCCCCGCAACATATTTGAAGGCAGGCTGTTGAAATTAAAACAGCTTGCCTTTTTTATGAAAGCATTTATTCTGAATTGTACTTTAAAGCCTTCGCCGGAGTTTTCGAATACCGAAGCGCTCATCAATAAAGCGATTACCCAACTACAGGAGCAGGGTGCCGAAACGGAGGTACTGCGGTTGGTAGACCATAACGTTTTGCCCGGCACCGAAAGCGATATGGGCAACGGCGATGAATGGCCCATTTTATTAGAGAAGATACGCACCTGCAATATTTTCATTTTGGCTACGCCAATATGGATGGGACGGCTGGCATCAACTGCGCAGCGGGTAATTGAAAGGCTTGATGCTATATTTCATGAAAAGGATAAAGCAGATGAAGAAACCGGGCAGTACTTTACCTATAACAAAGTAGCCGGCTGCTTAATAACCGGCAACGAAGATGGGGCGCACTCCTGCGCAGCACAAATATTGTGGGCCATGCAAGAGTTTGGCTTCACTATCCCTCCTAACGTGAATGCCTATTGGGTAGGGCTTGCCGGCCGGGGGAAAGATTATGTAGAGGCAGGCGGCGAACAGCATTACTTTACCAACCAAACCTTGCGTTATACGGTGGCTAACCTATTGTTCTTTGCAAGGCTGCTAAAACAACACCCAATTGACACCAATCTTAAAGAATTAAATGAACTGGCAAGAGCGGAAAGCACTCATCATTCGTAAGTTAGCGGGTTAATTTTGGAGAAATTCTGAATTAATTCCGGAGAAATTGCTTAAATTGGCAATACTAAACTCCTATACCTCACATGATGAAATTTGCGGATGTTATTGTTGGATGCTGTGCTATTGTCATTATGTCTTCTTGTGCAAAAAAGTTAGACCGGGTGCAAGTTGATCCTCCACCGGAAGAAATACCTGTATCGTTATTACCGCCGGTAGAAACCTTGCCAAAAGTTGCTCCTGAACAAATACCATCGTTCCCTTTTCAAACACGGGTTGGTTCGGTACAAACTACAACTCCGCTTAACGTAAAAATCCTAACCTCCGATCTTTCGTACCCATGGTCGATGGCGTTTTTGCCTGATGGGCGGATGCTGGTTACCGAAAAACCCGGCAACATACGTATTGTTACCGCTTCCGGGGCTATCGGCAACAAAATAAACGGAGTACCCGCCGTAAAGTACCGAAGCGACAGCGGGCTGCAGGATATTGTGCTCGATCCCGACTTTGCCACTACAAGGCTGGTGTTTTGGTCGTTTGTGGAGCCATTAACGGCAACCGATTTTATAACCAGCATTGCCCGGGCCAAACTATCGGCTGATGAAACCACTTTTGAAGATGTAACCATTATCTATCGCGCTACCCCATCGTACACTGGTGTGCAGCACCCCGGCTCGCAGTTGTTGTTTGATAAAAACGGCTACCTGTTTGCTTGTTTTGGCGAGCGTTACGATGATGGTATACGCATAAAGGCACAGGCAATGGATTCTCCTTTAGGTAAAATAGTACGTATAAAAAAAGATGGCAGTGCAGCACCCGGAAACCCGTTTTCGGGGCAAGCAGGAGTAATACCCGAGTTATGGTCGTTAGGGCACCGCGACCCGCAAGGACTGGCATTTAACCCCGCTACCGGCGAACTATGGGAAGCAGAACATGGCCCCATGGCTGGTGACGAAATAAACCTGATAAAACGTGGTGCAAACTATGGCTGGCCTGTAATTGCCTACGGATTGGAAAACAGCGGCCCGCTTATTGGCACAACAGTTGGCAATGGCACCCAACAAAGCGGGATGGTACAACCCATTTATTACTGGGACCCTGCCATTGCGCCAAGCGCTATAGCATTTTATACCGGTACCCTTGTACCCGAATGGAAAAACAACCTTTTTGTTGCTGCGCTAAAGGGAAGGCACATTATCAGGCTGGTAATAAGTAATAACAAAGTTGTTGGCGAAGAACGCCTGCTTGCAACGGAAGGGCAGCGCATGCGTAAGGTAATACAAGGGCCCGATGGTGCGCTTTACGCCCTTACCGATATGCCCAAAGGCAGAATTTACCGCATTAGCAATTAAGCGCCGGCTACTTTACCGTTTTTAGGTATTGCAGCATATTGCCTGCGGGGTTGGCACCAATGGCCTTTAGCCTTTGCAGGTAATACTTTTTAACCTCATCCCAAGTGTAAAAATTGGGGCTGGCAGCCTTTAGCCCGGGGATATTGGCATCCTTTTCGTTAAGCAGGCAGCGTAGTAAATATTTGCCCGCATCGTTTTTATACAATACCCACTGTATATTGGCGCTAAGCGGTATCACCTTTGCCGATTCCCATTTTTTGTTGATAAGCTGAATATAGGTGCCCACCTGGTTAGTGGTGTTCATATTCAGGAGGGCGGCAAAAGGCGCAATAGTTTCGGCGTGCGAAAAACGCAGGTTAGCGTTTATTTTTTTGTTTTTGATGTATTCGTCTGTTGTCTTTATAAAATCGGCAAGTAGCGGAGCCGCAATTTTCACCTGTATGCCATTGATATCGGTACCGGGGCCTTTCAGAAAGAAATCTTCGGCAACATCTATCCTGCTAAGCGAGGCCAGTTCGCCGCAAGTAAAAAATCCCTGGAAGTTGAGGTCCTGTATGTTAAAGCCGGCTTGTTTTATTTCCTGCTGAAGCGAATATACAATGGTTGCAAAGCCAAACAGATCGTCAACAAAAGTATTCTTGTCGGCGGGTTTCATCGCTTTAGTAAACTCGGGGGTAAAAAAACGCGTAGTAACCTTTTCGTTGGTTTCTTTTATGCTGAGGTATTCTTTCAGGTCGGCAACTATCTTCATCCAGCTACCACTCTTTTCAAATTCGAGGTAGGCGGGTGCCAAATCGTAAAAGCGCAGGGTGGTATCGTTAATGCCTTTTTCAATAACAGTAAGGTTCTTTAGCAATGGTTGCAGCCCTTTCATGAAGGCATCGGCACTTTGGCGGGTGCGGATCTCTTTGGTTACCGATACCGCAATTTTAGGTTTATCGGCAAATACAGCGCTGTTGTTCTGATAAAGGCGCTGTGCTATGCCCATCAGTTCGGTAGCTCCTTCGGCAGAGATGGATTTGGTATTGCCCTTCTCTACCTTATCAAGCAAGAGCACCATTTTACGCAGGCTTTGCCCAATCGGGGTTAAGGCTTTGGCACTATCGGCACTTGCCAATATTTTATACAAATAGCTAACTGATGGTGCCTTGGTAAGGTGCCTTGCACCATGCCTGCCTACATAGTTAATAAACACAGGCTTATACCCATCCGGAATTTTAACGGAAGCTGCGGGCGGGGCGGTGTAAAGGGTTTTAGTGCCCAAAAAATCGCCATCGCATTGCTGGGCGCGCACAGTAAACGATGCCGCCGAAAGCAGCAAAAGGGTTAACAATAACTTAGGCATAGGGGTAAAATTGCGTATAAATATATAAGGATCGGCCCGTAAAAGCCAATCCTTATATTTGTTAATAGTATTAAACCATTAATTAGTGCTGGTTACCGGTACCATCTACCTGGTATGCGCCAAGGTCTTTACCGGGTAAAGTAATGTTGGCACCAAGGTCGCCGGTAGCGGTTACAAAGCCAAAAGGTGCAAAATCTGTTTTGCCTTTACCCACAGCAGGCGAGCCAGTTTGCAGCCTAAAGTTGTTAGCACCTACTAATACAGTAGCCGCAGTTTGTTTGGCAACCGTTAATGGACCGGGGTTAGCAACATAATCGTACTGGTTTACATCGTAGCTTATAAACAGCGGTGCGTTTTCTTTCGGGGTAGCCGAATGTATATCTGCCGATTGGAATGCAGCAACACCGTCTGATGATAAAAACTGGCCAACAATACCGGCAGATGAGCCATAGTACAATTGGTTATTGTATTTGATGTTGGCAATATCGGCATCGCTTACAAAACGGGTACCAAAGCGGCAATTAACAATCAGGTTGTTGTATATCATGCCACGTGCAGCCTTCTCAAAGTTGATAGAGCCGCCACGGCCCGATTTGGTTTGGCGGAAACCGCAGTTAACCATGGTATTGTTATACATACTCACGTTTGTTTGCGTACCCGAGCTACCCGAATCTGATGCTTTTAAAGCGTTGGTTGCAGCACCTATTAACAGGTTATAGGCAATATCGCCAACGGTACCGCTCTTCATGTTGAAGAACTCGCCGCCACCTTGGCCGCAAAGCTCGAAGGTGTTGCGCATTACGCTTATTTTACCACCTACTACGCGGATAGCATCATCCTTGCTACCAAACACCCACGAATCTTCGATGATGAAGTTGTGTTTGATATTACCGAAGTAGATGATGTAGCGAGGGTCACCGGCTGCGTAAATAGCCGGGTCGTTATTACTGCCCGATGGGCCGCCCGCCATTTCCAGGTGTGTCCATTTCAGTATCAGGTCGCCACCGTTAGGCGAAGCATTGGTTGGCGTAGCTGCCGATGGTGAGCATACTATGCCACCCCAGTAGCCTTTAAATACGTTTGTGAAATCGCCACCGGCAGCCTGCGTGTGAATATCTGCATAGTTTTGCACCGTGATGTAGTTTGGCGCATCCTTAGTCCCCAGGCTGATGAAAGTACCGTGGTTTATGATCTCGGGGCTGGTTTCGGCCGTTTTACCATCGCCAATGGCAATAAGTTTTACGCCTGCCTGCATTTGCAGGGTATCGCCATCGTTTATGGTAATGTCTGATTTGAAGTAATAAGTTTTGCCGGCAAGCAGCGTCCCCTTTACCGCACCTTCCAGGTTTTCGTTAGTGATAGGCTTACTTACCTGTATAACGGCTTTTGATATATTCAGGGTTTCTGCCTTGTGGCAGGCGTTAAGCAATAACATACTGCAAAACGCGGGAATTAATAATTTTAATGCTTTCATCGTTGTGGTATATTATAATCTGTAACGTAGGCCCAATAAATAGTAGCGGTTGTAGTTGTCGCGGCGCACAAATGCGTTTTCGCCCGCTTTCTGAAACTCCGAAGAAACGGTTACGCTTGTTGGGTATGGCCTTTTTATCTCCAGTTCGAAAGGCGTGTTCAGCAGGTTGGTTGCTTTAAAGTAACCATACAGGTTTTTAAACAACCTTTTCTCGGTAGAGAAATCCAATGTGGTGAAGCTTTTCTGCCATACATCGTTATCCAAATAACCCGATACCAGGTTAATGCGTGAGCCGGTATACACCATCGATAATTGCGCATCTAAACCTGCTTTGGTATCCTTATACAGGAACGAGAAGTTACCAATGTGTTTAGACTGGCCCTGCAGCGGGCGGGTTTGGTTCTCTAAACGGTTAGTTACAAAACCATTGTCGTCGCGGTAGGCGTATAGTTTGCTTGTGGTGATGTTAGAATTGGTGAAAGTGTAATTTAAACGTACACCAACTCTGCCTACGTATTTAGTACCCTCCAACTCGAAACCGTAGTTATGTGCCGTACCAAAGTTTTGCGGTTGCAACACAATGTTGGTGCTTGTACCACCTGTACCGTTCTGCTGGCGCACTAAGGCAGCTTCTATAGGGTTCTTCAATTCTTTATAGAAAACACCTACCAACAATTGGTCGAAACCTTTAGGGAACAACTCGTAACGCAGGTCGAAGTTTTCGGCAGTGGTACGTTTCAGGTAAGGGTTGCCTACTTCCATGTATTCGTCGGCATCGGCATCGCCCGATGTATGCGGCACTATCTCGTAAAAGTTAGGGCGGCTAATGGCCGAGTAATAAGTTAAACGCAAATTCTCTTTACTGCTCAGCATGTATTTAAAAGCAAGGCTTGGCAGCAGGTCGTAATATTTATTATCGCCGCTGGTGCCTGCCAATACATTTGATGCACTGGTTTGGTATGCCTGGCTGGTATGCTCGTAACGTAAACCACCAATGGTTTGCAATTTACCCACAGTGAATTTGAACTGGCCGTAAGCTGCACCAATTTTTTCGCTGAACGAATAGTTGAGGGCGTTATCAGCTGTACCCTGCCCGTTAAATACTTCGAAGGTGTTTTGGTTGATATCGCCGGTAAACTCCTGTGCAGTATTACCGCTTACACGTAACGAGTAAGCATCATAATCGCTGCGGCGCTGTTTATCGCGGTACATACCGCCGGTGCTCAGCTCTACATTAGTACCGAACAATTTTGGCGAGAATATCAGGTTGGCATAACCTGTTTTATCCTCATCAGAGTTATAACTGAAGGTGTGTACTACCGATTGCAAGCCATCAAAACGGGTTGGCTGCTGCTGCACCGAACCATCGGGCTGGGCAGTAAGGCCGGTGTTCAGGTTTATCTGTGCGCGGTCGGGTTCGTTGGCTATAGCTTTTGAGTATACGGCCATCCAGTTGAAGCGCACCCAAGGTGCAAGCTGGTGGTCGCCCTGTAAGTTAGTATTGTATATTTTCTGGATAGCGCGGTAGCTGCGGTAGCTTTGCGTAACGCGGCCATTGCCTACTGCGGTACGGCCCAAAAAGCTGGTATCCGAAGTAAACCTGTATTGGTTTTGGGTAAGGTTAATGTACGAACCATTCAGCGTTAATTTATTGGCCGAATTGAAGCGGTAATCCAATTTACCAATTAACGATGCACGCTGCTGCTGTATGCTATACTGGCGGCGCGAGAAATCTTCTACCTGTGGCTCGTTATTGGTTAAGTTAACCTGTGTGTTAAAAAACAAGCTGTTGGTTTCGCGGTAGGTGTTTTGGTAGCTGGCGGCCAACAAGGCACCAAACTTTTTATCGGCACTGCGGCCACCAATGCTAAGGCCCAATATGCTGGCCAATGGCACTTTTTTGCTGCCGTAGTTAAAAGGGTTGGTTGGGAAATCTTTCAGTGTAGCTACGTAGCTATTGCCATTTGTACTACGTGGCGATCGGTTTAAGCTTGCGCTATGGTCAAATTTGGTGAAGCTGTTATTAAAGAAGTTTTCGGCATAACCGGTACCTACATTCACACGCAGGGTGAAGTCTTCAGGGGCATCCTTCAATGCTAAGTTAATGGCACCACCAATTGCGTCTCCTTCCTGGCTTGGTGTTAGTGACTTGTATACTTCCAAACGGTCAACAATGTCTGCCGGGAAAATATCCAGCGGTACGTAGCGGTTGGTATTGCTCGGGCTTGGTATTTTTATACCATCTATCAACGTATACTGGTAACGCTGCGGCATACCACGAATGATGGCATATTGTGCCTCGCCGTTGCTACTGCGCTCCACCGACACACCCGAAATACGCTGCGTAACGTTGGCAATAGTTATATCCGGAGAGGTTTCAATGCTGCGGGCAGATACGGCGTTCAACACCCTATCTGAGCGTTGCTCGGCGCGGCGGGCGCTTTGGTCGCTCTCGCGGCCGCCTTTTGCGGTTACCCTTACTTCGCCAAGGTCGCGCGATTTGCTTTCGAGGCTAAAGTTTACGGTTATTATACCGCCACCTGTTACCTGTACGTCTTTATCATCCTCTTTGTAGGCTACATACTTAGCTTCTACTTCGTAGCTGCCAACGGCAACATCTTTAAAAGCGTACGAACCATCTAAGGCTACGCTGGTGTAGCGCTTGGTACCGGTGGTTTTGTTTTTGAGGGTTACGGTGGCACCAACCAGTTGTTCGCCGGTGCGCTTATCGTTTACCACACCTTTTATAGTTCCTGCCAACGAGGCATAGCTTAGGGTGATAAAACTTAAAAAGGTGAGGAGGGCTTTCATCAAATTTTAAATTTTCCGCAAAGAAACCCCTCCGGTATAATGCGAGCATTAGCCAAATATTATGTAATTGTTAACGTGTATTTGTATTGATAATATTACATACAACATAAATTAACATAGCTATAAACAGCAAACGCCCGGAATTACCGGGCGCCTGCTGAGAAAAAAACCGAAAAAATTTATCTGATGTTTAGAAAGCGTAGCGCAAGCCAAACTGCATCTGCCAACGTGAGGCAAACAAATCAACCGAATATGGTACTCCCGGGTCTGCGAAAGTATATTTAGGATAAGTTGTTGATGCTGCTGTGAATGCAGGAGTAGTTTTTGCGGTTAAACCTACGCTCGATGTTGAGTTGAAGGTATTAGCCGAGAAGTAGTACTGGCCCCAGTTTTTGTTTAACAGGTTGGTTAAGTTTACTATATCGTAAGTAAAGGTTAAAACTTGTTTGCGTTTGCCGCTACCAAATTTAAAATCCTGCGAGAAACGGAAATCAAGGTTGTTGTTCCATGGTGTAAACGCTGCGTTACGCTCGGTAAACTGGCCACGGCGGGTAGATAGGTATTTATCTTTATCAATAAAGGCATCAAAAGCTGCTGCTTGTTGTACCGCAGTTGCGCCACCTGCTATATCGCTAAAGAAGTTAACCGTTTCGCCAACTTTAGGGATGTAAGCTAAACTAACTTGCTGGCCTGTACCGTTTATTGAGTTTGGCAGGAAGCCGTAAGTATACGGGTTACCCGATTGTGCACTCAGGAAGAAGGTAAAGTTTGCAGTGTAGTTGGTATTACCGCCCCAGTTAACCATGTAGTTAACGGTTGATACGATGCGGTTACGGATATCGAAGTTCGAGTTGGCCAATACGGGGCTGTTTGAGTTAAGCGCCTGGTTTAGTTGCCAGTTACTCTCCATTGAGTTACGTATACCGTTGGTAATATCTTTTGAGTGGCCATAGGTATAAGCTACCGAAGCATTCAAACCAAAAGGGAATGTTTTAGCCACCTGCGCAGTTGCACTGTAGCGGTAACCCTGGTTGGTGTTTGATAACAGGTAAGCGTTGGTGTATGATGTATTAACAGGCTTGTTAACAAATATTGGCTGCTGTTTATTCACATCGTACGGGTAGTAAGTTACCTGGTCGGTGGTGTTTATTTGCTGGAATTTAAGGTCGCGGATAACTTTGGTGTAAATACCTTCTACCGTAAATTTCCATTTATCGGCAGTGGTATAATCGTACGCTAAGTTGGTACGCCATACCTGCGGCATTTTAAAGTTATTATCGATAAGGTCGACTTGTGTTGGGCCACTTGCCGAAGTGTTAACGGCAGGCACTTGCTGGTTAACAAACCCTAAACCACCATTGCTTGGTGCCTGTACCGGGTTGGTAAGCGGCGTAATTGGCGAAGTTGCCGAAGGCTTTTTGTCGTAAGCGCCATAAGTATCGCCATTGTTGTAGAATGCGTAACCAAACCAGGCAAACGGAACGCGGCCGGTAAACAAGCCAGTACCACCACGCAGTATAGCAGTTTGGTCGCCGTTGATATCGTAATTGAACGATACCCTTGGGTTTATCTGCACATTGCCTAAATAGTTGTTTTTAATATCTGCAGGTTTAGTGTAGGTAAAGGTATTACCGTAATTAGGATCAACAGGAGCATTTGTTGTTTTGGTGCTCAATGGCTGTTTGGTAGGCACATCGGCATAATCAAAACGTACACCTGCAGTCAGTTTAAAGTTATCGGTAAGTTGTATCTCGTCCTGGCCGTATAAGCTCAGCAGGTTTACATTAAACTTAGCCGATGGGTTAGCCATTATATAATCGCGCGTGTTGTTGGTGTAGTTGTAGTTAGCACGTATACGCGATGGGTTGTTTGCCAAGAAGTTGGCAATGCTGCTGTAAGCAACGCGGCCGTTCCAGGCGTTAACAAAGTTGTAGGTGATGTTGTAAAACTCGTTGTGTGTACCGAAAGTGAAAGTGTGCTTACCTTTTATCAGGGTAAGATTATCGGTAAACTCGGTAGTTTTTTGGCGCATATCAAATATAGCGGCTTCGCGGTCGGTACCTAAAAAGATGGTAGTACCAGGGGTGTTACCGGTTATCTCAATCTGCGGTAAAGCAGGGTTAGAGTTAGGGTCGCGGAAATCGTGAACGCTTGAGTAACCCAATACCAAACTGTTGTTTACACTGTTGCTGAAACGCGATTTCAACTCGGCAACGGTAGAGGTTGAGTTATTGTGCGATGTATAATCGATACCGCTGAAACGGAAGTTCTGCTGATCGCGCTCTAAGTTGGTAGCGGTTGAAGTAATGGTGTTATTACGCAGGGTTAACTGGTTATGGTCGTCAATATTCCAATCCAGGCGGTTGAAATATTTGTTGCTGCGCGAATAGATAGAGGTATTGTTATAAGTCCCCGGATCGATACCGTTAGGGTGTGCAGCATCGGTAGTATATGCTCTAAATGCAGCTACAATTTTATCACCATCGGCCTGGCTTAATATGTTAGCCGAACCGTTGTGGTCTAAGCCACGGATAACCGGATCTTGCCTGCGGGCAATCTCGGCATTGGTGAAGAAGAATAACTTGTTTTTTACGATAGGGAAACCTAAACGGATACCAGTCTGGTAATCGTGGAATGATGAAGGCAAGCTGGTGCCATCGCCACCCGAAGCGGCTTTAGCATTGTTTGGGCCTACCAAAAATGCGCCACGGCCGTAACCGTAAACAGCGCCTGTAAAATCGTTTGTACCGCTGCGGGTTACAGCGTTAATACTACCACCCAATACGTTACCAATTTTAATATCATAAGGGGCAACCAGTACTTGTATATCCTGTATAGCATCTAACGATACCGGGCTGGTCCGGGTGCTGCTACCCACCTGGCCGGATGCATTGCTTTGACCGCCCAATGAAGGGCTGAAACCGATAGCATCGTTATTGATAGCACCATCCAACGTTACGTTGTTGTAACGGTAGTTAGTACCCTGAAACGAGTTGTTATTGCTTTGCGGCGTGGTGCGGGTAAGGTCTTGCAAGCTGCGGTTAATGGTAGGCATGTTGCGTATCTGGCTTTGGCTGATACGGGTGCTTGCGCCGGTTTTGCTGGCACCGTTATTGGCAATTACCTTTACTTCTTTCAGCGAGGTAGTTTCGTCAACCAGTAAAAAGTTGAAGGTGGCGCTGCCCAGTTGCAGGTTAATATCTGTGCGTTCGTCTTTTTTATAACCTATAAAAGTGGCGCTAATGGTGTAGGGGCCACCGGCGTTAAGGTTAGGGATGGTGTAGCGGCCATCGGCGTTGGTTTGTGCACCGTAGCGGGTACCGGTGCTGGTGTTTACTGCCGATATAGATACGCCCGGCAGCGAAACGCCCTTTTGATCAACTACTTTACCGCTGATAACGGCTGTAGTTATTTGCGCATTTGCAACTACGGCAAACAGCAAAGCAATGAGTATAAAGTATAACTTCTTCATGTGTATTTTTTTACACCACAAAGATTCAGCTACAATGTTAACCCAATGTTAACGAAAGATTATGTTTAACTACCCGTGTTTACACTTGTGTAACCCGCTGCGGGGCTGCTTCAAATTTAATAAAGGCTTGTGTAAGGTTTTCTGCAGGTTCGTAAACGGCCTTGGCCAGCAAAGTTAATTTATTTTCGGGAAATGGCTTTTTTCCGCCTTCTATGCGGCTTAGCAAGGCCCTGTCTATCCCTATCTTTTCGGCAAGCGCCGCCTGCGATAGGTTAAGTTCTTGCCGATGCCATTTTATTAGCGCGCCAAAGTGCTCGTGTGTAATAACCGATTCGGGTGCTGTATCAACACCTGCTTTATCCTCCGGCTTATCAGCATCGCCGGCAGGGTTAAGCAATTCCTGCCCAAAAAACAAGCTAAAGTTTGCCGACATCTCACCAAACAGCTTCTCATCAATATAATACGTTACCTGCGCCTTTACCGTTTTGGCTTTTATAATACCCAGCGAGCGCAGCTCGAGCAGGTGTTTATTAAGCGTTTTGGCATTATATGCAGTAGTTACAATGGCATCTTTACTAAGGCTGTTGCCATTCATGGCAATCATCCGGAGGATAAAAACGCGTATAGGCAAAGCAATTGCACGTGCAAAGGCAGATATCTGGGTGTCTATTTCGGCAAGGTGTATGTGTAAGCTCATCTATTATTAATCCCCTCTCATTATTACAAAAAAAGCCGCTCCTAATAATGGAACGGCTTTTCTGTTTATTCGTATTGTTGCAAATTATTTTACAGCACCAGGAGTGGTGTAAGGAGTAACTTGTGCGTTAAAGTTTGTCCAACCGGTAGTCCAGTCAGTTGCACCAACTGCACCGCGGTAAGTAACTTTATCAAAGAAAGCGTCAGTAACTTTTGCATTTGTGAAATCAGCACCGGTTTCGGCAACTGAACCGGTTTTAACTGTAAATACAGGTGTACCAGGGTTAGCAAAGTCTGAAGCGTATTTGTACGGATCGTTTAACACTACTGCAGCAGTTATAGTGTTATCGAAAGTATTAGCTGCACGTAAAGCAGTTTCGAACAAAGCTTTGTTTTCGCCTTTAACAGCGTTAGCAGTGTTACGCACGCTACCAACAATGTTGTTTGCAAATACCAGGCTACCCGAAGTGTAGTTTGTTGATGTAGAACCGGCAGTAGTTACTTTAGAATCGTCGATGTAAACACCATCCACAAAACCTGCGAATACAGAGTTCAGGATGCTTTGTGATGAGTTACGACGGATCTGAGCAGCATGTTGGTAGTTAGCGTTAACAGATGGGATAGTAGTAGCACCGCCTGTTGGGATAACCGGGCCAACCAAAGTCATGTTAGAGAAAACAGCCGAAGTTTTTGGAGTTTTATCTGAACCTGAACCGTCGTTGTCAGACTCGAATGCGTTAGAACCCGATACGTCAGCAACTGTTGGGTAACGCTGAGCGATACCGAATTGTACTTTACCAGAGAAACCGAAGTCGGTATCAAAGTCGTCATCAAGGCTGCCGATAGCTAATAAGTGTTTAGCATTAACAGTACCACCGAACCACTCGAAAGCGTCATCGCCAGAGCGGAACACCATCACATAATCAATAGTAGTACCCGAACCAACACCGCCCATAGTTAAGCCGTTGATCTCGTTATCCGGTGAGAAAGGAATACCGGCGTACTCAATACGTACATATTTTAAAGTACCAGAGTTATCGTTAGCTACGCTACCACCGTACTGGATGTATTTAGCAGCATCGCCTTTTGCATCAAGGCCACCTTCGATACCTACGTTGTCGCCTTGGTTAACAGGAGCTTTACCTAACAGGATTATACCACCCCAGTCGCCAGCGTTACGTGTACCGGCAGCGAAAGATGAAGTGAATACGATTGGTTTATCAACAGTACCAACAGCTTCTATACGTGAACCGCGGGTGATGATCAAAGTACCTTTGGTAGATTTATCGCCTTTAACGATAGTGCCGGGCTCAACAGTTAAAACTGCACCGTTAGTTACATAAACGAAACCTTTAAGGGTGTAAATTTTGTCGGCTGTCCAGGTAGTGTTAGTAGTGATGTCGCCACTAACTTCAACAGATGTAGATGCAGGAGGGTTTACAACGGGAGGATTCTCGTCGATAACAGCCTCTTTTTTCGAACATGACGCGAAAGCAAGCGATGCGCCTAATGCTAAAAACAATAATGATTTTTTCATAATGAAGTCTTTCAGATTTTTTACAAAGTAATGTTAAATGTGTTAAGCCAATGTTACGTAAGTGATAACAAATAGCCTCCTTTAGAATGTATAATTAAATGATAATGAGTAAGTTGAGCCAATATTGTACTTCCTGAAAGTATACCCCGTACCCGATGGGATATAAGGCTTTCCATCCAATTCATATTGGAAGTTGTAGTTGTTTGCCAGTATATCTGTAGCGCTTAATTTAAACTCGCCTTTGTTTTTAAATACCTTATAAGCTACCTGGGCATCAAGCACATTTCGCGGCATTTCGTACACGCTCGAGAACCTTGCACCACCTGCCAGGAAGATGCGTTTGCCAAGGCGGTTGAACAGCACGTTAACCGATAACTTGTTATCCAATTCGCTGTGTGTTAAGCCCGCGTTGATTACGTATGGCGACTGCCCAACCAGCTGGCGGGTTTTTTCTAACCTGGTAATACCATCATCCGGGTTGGTAACTTTCGATTTGTTGATAGATACGTTGGCATAAGCCGTAGTATTTTTCATGAATTTGCTATCGTTAACAAAATCGAGGGCTTTGCGTGCCTCTAACTCGAAACCGTATACATAAGCCGATTTAGAGTTGAAGTAGCTGATAGTTGTAGTAGAGTTACGGTCGTCAAAGTTTGGCTCGATAGCGTTCTGGAACCTTTTGTAGAATGCAGATACCGAGAATATTTGGCCGGCAGCGGGGTAAAACTCGTAACGGATATCGGCATTATCAATGCTGGTACGTTTCAGGTTCGGTTCACCCTGTACACTTGCAAGCAACTCATAATCATAATACGAGAACAGCGCCAATTCCCTAAACTCGGGGCGGGCAACTGAGCGGTAGTACGATGCACGGAAGTTAGCTTTCGGAGTTAAGGCATAAGTAAAGTTTACCGATGGCAGGAAGTCGGTAGTATTCAATTTAACTTCCGGCTTGGTAGGGTCAAGCGTTTTCAGGTCCAGATCGAATTTTTCAACGCGTAAACCGTATACTAAACGTACGGCTTCGCCCATTTTGCTATCCAACATAGCGTAACCGGCATTGGTGTAGCTATGGCCGTTGTACCTGTCAGACAGGTTAGAAAGCTCCTGCAGATCGTAAGCACCGGCAGAGATAGCACTTGGGCCAAACAATGTTTGAATAGGCCTTTGCAGTAAAGCATCAAAATCTATGTTTTGGTTAGAGCGGTCGGCCAGCAAGCCAATAAAACGAGCGTTAAAATTCCTGTCGCGGTATTGAGAATTTACACCCAGTTTTAAAGTGCTTGATTTGAACAAGCCAACCGGCATAGAGTAATCTACTTTACCTGAGTAGATGTTTTCTTTCAGATAAGAGAATAAACGTGCGTTCTCTTTACCCAAACTTTCTACAGTAGCAATATAAGGGTCGCCGGCGTTGTTCTGTTTGTAATTTACTTTACGCTGATCGGGCTGATCGTTAATGATGTTACTGAAACCTAAGTTCCATTTTAGTTTAGATTTTGCGCCCAAACCGTGATCACCTTCCAGCGTGCTTTTAAACAAGCCTTTCTCCAGCATATCATAAGCGTAGAAACGGTTATCGTTAGATGAAGTAGCGGTGTTAGAGCCTGTGCGGTAAGTGAACTGGTCATCAAGAATACGATTGTACAAGTTCTTTAAAGTGATCTTGCTCTTACCAAAGCTGTATGCAAAGTTTGCCAATGCACCAATGTTGGTAGAGAATTTATTCAGTTGGCTGGTATAATCGTAGTTATCGTAACGCTGTATATAATTTGGCGTTATGTTTTGGCTGTTGCGGTAAGTAAGGGATACAGTTGTACCAAAACGATTCTTGTTTTTACCAATCTCGGTAATGTTACCCACGGTTACCTGGTAGTTTTGCGTAGGCAGGGCCTTTGAGCGGTAGATACTAAAGTCATTGTTCAGGCTGCGCGCCGATTGTATCTCCTGCGCTTTGGTCAACTGGTTGTTTACAATGCGATCGGTGCTTGGGAAATTGCTCACCAATGCGCGGCTGCCATCATCAAAACCAAAGTAGTCGCTTGTAGCGCGGTAACCGCTCTCGAAATCTTTAAAGGTACTTTTGGTGTTGTAACCTGCGCCCACACCAATGGTAACAAAGTTTTGATCGGGGATGTCTTTGGTCAGAATCTGTACGTTACCTCCTGCAAAATCGCCAGGAAGATCGGGGCTTGCGGTTTTGCTGATAATGATATTATCGATAAGGTTAGAAGGAACGATATCGAACGAAAAAGCTTTACGGTTAGGCTCGGTACTTGGCAGTGGCGAACCATCAAGCGAAGCGGTGTTGTAGCGGTCGCTCAAACCACGTACTACAACGAATTTATTATCCTGTATGGTAGTACCGCTTACACGTTTCAACACGTCGCTTGTGCTTCTGTCAGGCGAGCGGCGTATCAATTCAGAAGAAATACCATCCGAAATAGAAACACTATTCTTTTGAATAGCATACAGCGCGTTTACCGATTCCTGGCGATAAGTAGCTTTAATAACTACCTCGTTAAGCGCTGTTGTTGCCGACGCAGACATGGCTACATCTAAAGGAGTAACAGCGTTGGCTTTTACTTCGATATCCGATATCGATTTTGCCTGATAGCCAATGTAGCGTACCAATATAGTGTAACGGCCCGGCGCAATACCGCTAAGCGAGTAGTGGCCTTCCACGTCGGTGGCAACACCTTTGGTGGTACCCTGTATGCTTACAGTGGCGCCAATTAAAGTTTCGCTTGTTTTTTGGTCTATAACCTTACCGGTTATTTTACCGGTATTTTGTGCCATTAGGGCGCTGGCATAAAATGTTGTAATAATAGCTACAACGGTTGCGTAGATAATTTTTTTCACGTGTGTGGTTTTAATCACCGCAAAAATATTACCCACGTGTTAGCGATGTGTTACCAACACATTACCATAACATAGCCATTGCATTACCAAATTGTTAACAGCCACAAGTGCGGTTATATAAGCCGCACTTATACAGCAGCTAATATTTTCCGCTCGGCAAGTAATGCCAAATCGTCGAAGTAGCGTGTGGCGAGTTCGTTCCAACTAAAGCTTTGGCTATACGCCAGCCCTTGCTTTACAAAATGCGCGCGAATAGCATCATCTGCCAACAATAAGTTAATTTTATCGGCATAGCCCTGTGCATTATAAGGTTCGCATTTAAAACCGTTTACACCTTGCTCAATAAAATCGGCAGAGCCGCCGCCATCGGCAATAACGCAGGGCAGGCCAGATGCCATTGCCTCTAACACCACGTTACCATAAGTTTCGGATACGGAAGGAAACAAGAAAACATCGGCAGAAGCGTATAGCACTGCTAACTGGTTATGCCCTACTTTACCCGTAAAAACTGCATCGGGCATGCGGCTTTTGCTGGCCTTTGCTGCAACGCCATCGCCGGCTATTACAAAATTTACGCGCGGGCCTTTTTGTTTAAAAAGGTCATAAACCGCAAAAAGTGTTTCGAGGTTTTTTTCCCATACCAGGCGGCTGGCAAATAAAATAGTTGGCAGGGTATTACCGGTGAGCTTATGCAAGGCGGCTTTATCTCGTTTAGCGGGCGAAAAAAGCTGCGTATCTATCCCACGCTTCCATAATTGCATGCGGTTGGGTTTTACCCCCATTTCGCTCAATTCGCCGCGCATACTTTCAGATGGTACGTATATTTTACTACAACGGTTATAAAAGCCACGATGATTGGCTTCAACCATACCCTTGACCGGGCGTATCAAAAAAGGCGCGTATTTAAAATAATAATCAATGTAGGATATAAAGTGCGTGTGGTATATAGAAATAACGGGCACCCTGTGGGCCGTAGCGTAGTTAAGGCCAAACACCCCGAGCATTGATGGCGTGGCAATATGTATAACCTGCGGTGCAAATTGTTGTAAGGCTTTTTTTACTTTATGCTCGGCAAGGGCAGGCAGGGCAAGGGAATAGCCCGGGCTGGGTAATTTAAGTGTGGGTACTTGTATGCTCTCAAAACCATCAATAGCATCGGGACCATCACCATAAATAAACAGAAACTCAAACCTGCTTTTATCTATACGGTTTATCAACTGGTACATGGTGCGCACGGCACCATCCAGCCCTTCGGTAAGTATTTCGGCAAAAAAGGCTACCCTTATGCGGGCGGCAGGGCCCGGCTCGTAAGCAGGCCACTCATTTATCATAGTTGCTCCCTTTTTAAAACGGCACCGGATGGCTGCGGCGGCCCTTGCGGCGTATCTTGTACTGTAATTTTTCTTCTTTTGATAAAACTTCTTTTGATGAAGCCTCTTTTTTTGGCACGCGCGTGGCCGCCCAAATTATAAATGCAGCTATAGCCAGCATTACCAGGTCAATTGTGCTGTATCCCGCTTCCATAATTGTAATGTTTTAACTACCATAAAGGTAGCGGCTTAGTTTTACGGCGTTGTTAACTTTCTATTATGATATAGTTTTATACA
Source organism: Mucilaginibacter pedocola (assembly GCF_002013915.1). Classification (GTDB taxonomy): domain Bacteria; phylum Bacteroidota; class Bacteroidia; order Sphingobacteriales; family Sphingobacteriaceae; genus Mucilaginibacter; species Mucilaginibacter pedocola. The sequence continues at coordinate 72,086 of NZ_MBTF01000005.1, read as the reverse complement.
AACAGATGAGAAAAGGCATCGGGCCGCTGCCGGGCTGCCATGCTTTTTGGCGATGCGCCTTCGTTGTTTTGCAGGCTGCTATCAGCGCCATGTTGCAGCAATAACTTTATAAATTCAAGGGGGTATTTTTGTTTTACGGCAATGTGCAGGCTGGTGTTACCCTTACTATCGGCAGCGTTAACATTGGCGCCATTTTGCAGCAACCATTCGGTAACAACAAAACGCTTCCACCCTACTGCCGAAAGCAGCGGGGTAACGCCAATGCTGCTATCGTCAATATCGGCACCGTGTTGTTTAAACAAGACGGCAGCTTCGGCATCATCGTACCAAACAATGGCGAACATGCAATTTTGCGGATTGGCGCCATTTTGTAAAAGCCAGCTGTAAAGCGTTTTGTTGCGCCCGCGGGTGTAGGCATACCACACCGGCCGCGCCGGGAAAGAGCCACAGCCATCCTTTATTTGATGAACGGCATCAATAGCCATCCCTTTATCAATAAAAAGCTTCAGCATTTGCAGGCTAAGTACTTCTTTACCCAGATGCTTAGCTATCACAACGCCGCATAAATAATGCAGGGCATTTTTGCCATCGTCCTCCTGCCAGTGCACCAATTCGGGGTGCTTGGCAAGCAGTTGCTCAATGGCAGCTATATCCAGGCTTTTTATGGCGGTGATAAATTTATTCATACGCTGATATAAAAGTAATCACAAAGCACTGATAATAAAAAGCGCAGTTATTGTCGGGAAATATATCGGGGGGGGGCGAACGAAGCAGGGCGTGGGGGAGTTTGCCGCTGACGTTGATCTATTGATCGTGCCGGCGGGCATGCCGGTTAAAAGATCAATAGATCGGTGTACTTAAGGTCGATCTTAGGAGAGTAGAAATTATCCTACCAGGCAGCGCAGTTCGCGGGTTGCCAGTTGGTTCAGTTTATCTTTCAAAATAGCACGGGCGCGGTGTAATGTAGTGCGCGATAATAATTCGGACATACCCAGCGTGCTGCCAATCTCCTGGTGCGAGTAACCTTCAATGGCATACATATTAAAAACCGAGCGGTAAGTGGTTGGCAAGGCCTGCACCATTTTCATTAGCTCCTGTGCTTCTAAACCATTACCATTGCGGCTGGTGCTTACGGGTATATTCTCTTCAGCAAAATCATCAACCAATACCATGGTTTTTGCTTTGCGGTAACGAGAGATAGCGCTGTGAACCATAATGCGGCGTATCCACCCTTCCAGGCTGCCTTCGCCACGGTAGTTCTTCATGTTTTTGAACATTTTGATGAAGCCCTCTTGAAGGATATCCTGTGCTTCATCTTTATCTTTTGCGTAGCGCATGCAAACGGCCAGCATTTTAGGGGCAAGCATACGGTACAACTGTTCCTGTTGTTTCCTGTCGTTCTGTAAGCATCCTTCCCAAAGGGCGCTTAGTTTTGTGTCGGTGTTCGGTGTCATGGCGTGATATTGTAACTGTTTGGATATATGCCAAAACTCAACCATTTTTATAAGTAATTAATTATCAATTACTTAAATTTAAAAGAAGATTTAAAACCGTCCGCTTCCGTACAGTACATCGTTCTGTACCGAACGCCAATTGATATTGATCATTTTAAGTATTGTGTTTGATTTAACCGCAAAGGCCGCAGAGAAAAAACGCAAAGAGCGCAAAGATTTTTAAGCGGATTTGAATCTGTAATTGCCTAAATAACTACGATCATAAGCAATAACTTTGCGGACTTTGCGGACTTTGCGCTCACTACCTTGCAAATCCTTTGCGTTCTTTGCGGTAAAACTTGCCGCCGCACTAATCACCCTGCAAATCATTATCTTTGCCCTACATCCGGGATAAAAACCCGGCAACACCATGATAAAAGAAGCAGAAATTGTTTGCCCTCCCGGGCAGCACGAAGACGAAGCCGTTTTAACCACACTGGCATCAACCGCTACCAACACCCCGCAGAAACGTATAAAAGGCATTAAAATACTCAAGCGCTCTATTGATGCGCGTGGCCGCAAGGTGGTTTACCGTATGCAAGTCGCCGTATACATCGACGAGCCTTTTGTGCCCGAAGTTTATAACCACGAGTATAAAAACGTGAAAGATGCCCGCCGCGTTATTATTGTTGGTGCAGGGCCAGCCGGTTTATTTGCCGCGCTGCAATGCATCGAACAAGGTTTTAAACCCATCATCCTCGAGCGCGGCAAAGACGTAAAACAACGCCGTCGCGATCTGGCGAATATCAATAAACAAGGCTTGGTAAACCCCGAATCGAACTATTGCTTCGGCGAGGGTGGCGCGGGCACTTATTCCGACGGTAAGCTTTACACCCGCAGCACCAAACGCGGCGATGTTACCGGCGTACTGAAAACCTTTGTTGCCCATGGCGCTACCGAGGATATTTTAGTAGACGCCCGCCCGCATATAGGCACCAATAAACTGCCGCAGATCATCACCGCCATGCGCGAGAGCATCCAAAATGCAGGCGGCGAAGTGTTGTTCGACACCAAAGTGACATCGCTATTGGTGGAGTTCGGTAAGATAAAAGGTGTGCAATTAGCCGATGGCGAAAAGCTGTTAGCTGATGCCGTGATATTGGCTACCGGGCACTCGGCGCACGATGTTTTCAGGATGCTGCATGCGCAGGGCATTTTGATAGAAGCAAAACCTTTTGCCCTTGGTGTACGCATAGAACATCCGCAGGAAATTATAGACCGTGCCCAATACCATTGCGAATACCGCGGGCCCGACCTGCCCCCATCCTACTATAACCTGGTAGAGCAGGTAGACGACCGCGGCGTATTCTCATTCTGCATGTGCCCCGGCGGTATTATTGCCCCCTGCGCTACTGCGCCCGATGAAATTGTAGTGAACGGCTGGAGCCCCAGCAAACGCAATAACCCCTTTGCTAACAGCGGCACCGTGGTACAAATAAACATGGAAGACGTGAAAGGCGACATGAACGACCCGTTCAGGATGCTGAACTTTCAGCAACAGGCAGAGCACCTTGCCTTTAAAGCTGGTGGTGGTAATTTGGTTGCACCGGCACAAAGGATGGTGGATTTTGTGGAAGGGCGTGTATCATTCGACTTACCCGAAAACTCTTACCTCCCCGGCTGTAAAAGTGTAGACCTGCTGGAAGTATTACCCGACTGGGTACATGCCCGCCTGCGCAAAGCCCTGCCCGTTTTCGGGCGTAAAATGAAAGGGTATTACACCAACGAGGCGTTAATGGTAGGTGTAGAATCGCGCACCTCATCGCCCATAAAAGTGCCGCGCGACAGGGAAACTTATCAGCACCCGCAAGTAGCCGGTCTATTCCCCTGCGGGGAAGGTGCTGGTTATGCCGGAGGTATTATATCTGCCGCTATTGATGGGGTGAATTGTGCGAACGGGGTGAAGGCGTATTTGGGATAAAAATCCCACCCGATGTCATTTCGAACCATGAGGCGAGGGGTTGGTGGGGAAAGGGGTGAGAAATCTTGTTGGATATGCAAATCCACTATGCATAGCGTTCGTGTATTATCCAACAAGATTCCTCGTCGCTTCGCTTCCCTCGGAATGACAAAGTTATTTTAGTTCTATTTACCCGCCGCCTTTATAGTAGCTGTAACCTTACCGCATTCCATCATATCCTCGCCGTAGTAAGGGTTGCGGATATCGGTAGATTCACTAAGCCATGATGCTTTTTTCATGGGGCAATATTGCTGGTAAAGCGGTGCACTGTTCAGGTTCAAGCCTGATAATAGCGAGTACATATTTTTTGATAAACTTTCGAAATGCTCGCGCTGGTGGTCGATAACGGTTGTTTCGCTAATGTGGCGGCTATCAAATTTTAGTTTGATAGCATAAGCGTTAAAGGTTTTCTGCTGTGCAGGCTGCAAGGTTTTTACCGGGAAGGCTGTTAAGCTGTTCAGCAACTGCGCCGATTTACTTTTGGCCAACTCGGCATTACCATTCACCAATGCCTCTTTCAGGCTGATGTAATGGCTTGCCAGTTTATCTACATTGTTTATTTGCTGCGCGCCGGCGGTTGCTACGCTGAACGCGAAAATGAGGCTTAAAAAAAGTGCTTTCATGAGTATTGCTCTAAAAATTGAGTTGGTGTAATAATTGGTATCTCTTTGAATGGGTTCAATATTAACAAGTCTGTATCGCCAGATATAATGCACTCCGCATTCCAATCAAATGCTAAGTTCAGGAAAATATTATCTTTCACATCCCTGCAGTCCGTAAAGTTGCTTGTGGTTACCCGTATCGTTGCTTCTTTTTCAACCCGCTGAAGATATACCAAGCGGTCTTCTAAAGAGATATATTTGTCGAATTTCCGCCGCATCAAAACAAGCGAGAGCTCGTTTAAGGTTTCATTTGAAAACAATAGCTTTCCAACCCGCCTTGCTTTATCAACAGCCTTTTTGGGATTTGAAGTATAAGCAATAGATGCGCTGATTAAAGTGTTTGTATCAAAAACAAAGAACTTATTCTTCATTCAACAGTTTATTCAAAACATTCTCTGTTAGCCCGTTTGCTTCCGCTTTACGACCAAAGCGTTCTAAAAAATCCGAAAAGTCCTCATCACTGTTATCTACAACACTGTTTAACGCGCGGCTTATAGCATTTGAAAACCCAACTTGCTCTTCTTTTGAAATGTGCTGCCAATTTCGGGCAGCGTTATCATCAACTTCCAAAATTATCCTATCCATAACATTTGGTTTTACTCAAATATACGAATTACTTGTTTTTATATTGCCTGATAATTTCTTTGCAGCCCGCTTCTATCAGTTTAAAAACAGGCGCAAACTGGGTGTCGTCATAATACGGGTCGGGCACAATGTCGTTATCCAACAGCAGCCTCACTTTGGCGCGCTGGCGGTCGTTACGGGCTTTTGCCATTATATCGCTCAGGTTATTGCGGTCCATCACCAGTATCAGGTCGAACTCATCGAAATCCGTGGGGCGAAAAACGCGGCAAACCTGTTTACTGATATCAACGCCCTGGTCGGCAGCGGCACGGATGGAGCGCCTATCGGGCGGCGAACCTACGTGCCAATGCCCCGTACCGGCAGAGTCAACCTGCCAATCTAAACCTTCTTTATCGGCCAGGTGCTGCATTATCCCCTCTGCCAGCGGCGAACGGCAAATATTGCCCAGGCAAACCATTAGTATCTTCATGTGGGGTGAGTGGTTGATTGGGTTGATTAGGTGAGTAGTTAGAAAAGCAACCATTCACCTAATCAACCATTCTCCATTTAACCAAAAATCTGATTCAGCACCCCGGCAAGCCTTACGCCGCCTTGCAGTAAACGCTGGTTTACTACGCTGATAAATTTAAAATTGTAGGTGTAGCCGCTTATTTTATCGCCGTCTTTTGAGTAGGCGTAAATGTCCTGGCATATCTTGTTCGATTCGTACAGCCATTGGCTGATGGGGGCTTTTTGCCACTCGGCGCGTTGTGCCGCAGTGCTGAAGTTTATGGCAGCCGCGTATTCGGTATAGCTCATCTGCTGAAAATCTATCAGTTGCGAATCCCAAATAGTATGCAGGTTGGTAGGGTTATTAAACCAGGTAACCTTTACATCGTTACCGCCCCTGTCAAAGCTGTGCGCAGTATGCATAGGCTGGTGGATATCCTCAATAAGGTGGATAAGCATGTGCAGGTTAAAGAATTTCTGCTCCTGGGTAAGGTTCTTTTTCTTGAATTCGCCCATCAGGAATACCAGTTTGGTGTAGGCATCCGTAACGGTATCGGTTTTCAGGTATGCCTGCATTTCCGATGGCGTGTAGCCTTTATCAAGGTTGATGTAGTGCCAAACCTCGGTGTATTTATAATCGGGGTTCGAGCGTTCAAAATCTGCCCAGTTACCCGCTAAGGCTAAGGATTCGTTACCCAGGATGGCTTTAATAGCTGCCTTTGCTTTTGGCGTAAGGTAGCTTTCGGCAATTAGCCCGGTGATGCGGTGCCCTTGTGTGCCCCATGCAAAACTTGTTGCCGGGAGGTAAATAATGGCGGCGGCCAGTAACAGCTTTTTAAATAAGTTCTTCATATTAAAGTGGTTTGGGGATGCAAGTACTGCGTTTTATCAAGCGCCCGTTAAAGGGGATAACGCTTGTTGTTGGAAAAAATTGAATTACCGAATCTGTTTTTTTGCGTAGCGTAAACACCTCGTTGTAATTACCCGAGCGGAAACAGCCGCCCTCGTTTTTGTAACTGAAATCGGCATTGCAGAACAAGCCTTTCAGTTGCAGGGTATCGTGCATTTGGCGGTACACGCCCTTGGCATACTCTGCCCACTGCCCGTTCTTCACGCAGCTATCGGGGTAACCGCCATTAGCTTTGCTGTGATAGTTAACACTCACAAAAAACGAATCGCAACTGAAACGGAAGTGATAAAGCGAATAGTTGAGCAATTTCTTCTGCAAAGCAACGGTATCCTGCTGCCACTCGCCCTGCAAAGCCGCTTCGCCGGGTTTTTGCATATTAGGGTTGAACTTGCAGGCGGTTTGCAGTAGGCAGTTAGCAGTTAGCAGTAGCGTAAAACCCAAAAAGTATCGGCGGAAAGTTTTCTGCATATTAAACAAAAAAGCCCCTCTCCTTTCGGAGAGGGGTTTGGTATAAGGCTTATTTTAGCGAGCCTATCATATTTTCGGGGCGAACCCACTCGTCGAATTGCTCGTTGGTAAGCAAGCCTAAACCTATGGCAGCTTCGCGAAGCGATAAGTTCTCTTTCAGAGCTGTTTTAGCAATTTTAGCTGCATTATCGTAACCAATGTGCGGGTTAAGGGCGGTTACCAGCATCAGCGAGTTTTCGAGGTGTTTTTTAATACCATCGTAGTTCGGCTCTATGCCCAGGGCGCAATGGTCGTTGAACGATACGCAGGCATCGCCAATTAAACGTGCCGACTGTAAGAAGTTTGCTGCCATTACGGGCTTAAACACGTTCAGTTCGTAATGCCCGTTGCTGCCGCCTATCGAGATAGCAACATCGTTACCCATTACCTGTGCAGCTACCATAGTAACCGCTTCGTTTTGGGTTGGGTTTACTTTACCCGGCATAATTGATGAACCCGGCTCGTTATCCGGAATGTGTATCTCGCCAATACCCGAACGCGGACCTGAAGCCAGCATGCGGATATCGTTAGCAATTTTCATTAACGATACGGCTATTTGTTTCAAAGCACCATGGCTTTCTACAATAGCATCGTGCGCTGCCAAAGCCTCAAATTTATTTTCGGCAGTGATGAACGGCAGGTTGGTGAACTGTGCAATGTACTCGGCAACTTTTACATCGTAACCTTTAGGGGTGTTAATGCCTGTACCCACGGCAGTACCGCCAAGGGCAAGCTCGCTAAGGTGGTCTAAAGTATTACGCAGGGCTTTTAAGCCATGGTTTAGTTGCGATACATAGCCCGAGAACTCCTGACCCAAAGTAAGCGGCGTAGCATCCATCAGGTGCGTGCGACCAATTTTTACCACAGTTTTAAAAGCTTCGCTTTTTGCCTGCAGGGTATCGCGCAGTTTTTCGACGCCCGGGATGGTAACATCGATCAGTATTTTGTAAGCAGCAATGTGCATTGCTGTGGGGTAGGTATCGTTAGATGATTGCGATTTGTTTACATCATCGTTCGGGTGGATAAAGGTTTTGCCTTCGCCCAGTGCATTGCCCTGCAATACATGCGCACGGTTAGCCACTACCTCGTTCACGTTCATGTTAGATTGTGTGCCCGAACCGGTTTGCCAGATCACCAACGGAAACTCGGCATCCAGTTTACCTTCTAATATCTCGTCGCATACGGCGGCTATCAGGTCGCGTTTTTCGGCAGGGAGAACGCCGCAATCGGTATTGGTGAAGGCGGCTGCCTTTTTCAGGTAAGCAAATGCTTCAATAATCTCCTTCGGCATCGAAGCCTCGGGACCAATTTTGAAGTTGTTGCGGCTGCGTTCGGTTTGTGCGCCCCAGTATTTGTCGGCCGGTACCTGTACCGCGCCCATGGTATCATATTCGGTTCTGAAACTCATATTGATAGTATGTTTTGCGGGGGCAAATTTATGGTTTTAAATGGGTTTGAGCCATTAGCAATAAAATTAATACAGTGTTTTAAGGCACATTTCTGCCCCAAATAGCTATTTTACTAAGCCAATACGGCAACTTGCCAATCGGCATTTTTTTGTTGTGCCTTTTCACCTCATTCTTGCATAAATATTCAGAACTATGAAAAAGATCTTACTTGCTGTTTACGCGCTGGCTACGTTTATCATTATTGCCCTGCATTCGCAAACCATCCCATTTATTTTAATGATGGTATTTATATTGCTCGCTTCCGTTTTTTACTATCGCCAAAAAAAGCGGCAACAAAATGAGTTTAATGAACTAACGCTGCAAAAAGATGCCGCTACTTTACAGCTGCAACATATGAACAAGCAGCCCGATTCGCAAGTACTATTCTCTGCTTTGGCGGGCATACAGAGCCAGATCATCCAAAACGAAATAAGCAAATTCGCCACTAAACCAGCCCCCCGTGTAGCATTGCCCCTATTTAACGAAACACGTTACGTAGCAGTCAATGATATTGTAAGATGCGAGGCTGACAATACTTACACCAAATTTATGCTGATAGGCGGCGAAGAAATACTGGTATCTAAAACCTTAAAAGAATATACCGATGTATTAAGCGAGCATCTGTTTGTGCGCACGCATCAATCGCACCTGGTGAATACTTTTCACGTTAAAAGCTGGCTGCGCGAAGATGGGGGCAGTTTATTGCTGAACGATGGAACCAAAATACCTGTAAGCAAATTAAACAGGGATAAGGTAAAAGAAATATTAAAAACATAGTCGCCGCAAAGCATGGCTATCTGCTCCCCCTTCAGGGGGCTGGGGGGCAAACTAATACTTCCTATACACATTATACAACACATCCATATCGCAGCAGCTGAGCACCGGCGAATCATCGGATTGTACAAAGTGGCGTTTAAAGGCGCTGATGGCGGCGGGGAGGTTGCTGGTATCGTAACCTATAAGCCTTAGGGCGGTTACATAGTCGAAGCCTTCGGGGGCGGGTTGTTGCTCTACATCTGCCCATTGCCCGAAACCCTTTTGAGCCAGCAATGCCCAGGGGAACAGTATACCCGGGTCGGGTTTGCGGGGTGGGGCTATATCGCCGTGACCAATGAAGTTATTGGTGGGGATGTTATACACCTTTTTTAATTGCGCCAGCAGCAGCAGCAAGCTGTTCATTTGCGCCGGGGCGAAGGGCTGCTTGCCGGTATTATCCAGTTCGATACCGATGGAGCAGCTGTTCATATCGGTAACGCTTCCCCATTTGCTGATGCCCGCATGCCAGGCGCGCAGGTAGTCGTTCAGCATGTGTACTATTTTGCCATCCTTACTTATCACGTAATGCGCGCTCACCTGCGGCTTCACCAGCGTGAAGGTTTTCAAGGTTTGCGCCAGCGAATCCTGCGCGGTGTAGTGTATAATAACATAGTTGGGCTTCCGCAGGTTAAAGTTTACAGTGCCCACCCATTCGCTGGCAATAGGTTTACCCAGGCTATCCAACAGGGCAACGGTGTCCTGCTTTTGCACCACGGCAATAAGGCTATCGGTTTGGGTGGTGTAAACTTTATTGGTAGCCGCAAAGGGTACTACTTTTTTAGAGCAGGAAGAGAGGGCAATAATAATAACAAGCAGGGGGAAGAGGTAGTTTTTCATGAGCTGTTTGGCATGGTGTGAGCCGATGCGTTTTTGTAACGCCCGTTTAGGCGTAGTGTTTTATAAAGGTAGTAATATTGGCGATGTCGCGGTCGTCTCGTATCGAAAAGCTTTGTTCTTAAATGAGCGCATGGTGCTGCTCATTGCCGCAGGGGCTATTTCTTTTGAAGCACCAAAAGAAACAAAAGTGCTTGCAGCAGGGAGGCTTCTTTGCCGCACCAGCCTTTGCCCTGCAAACCGCGCAGAACCACGGGCTGGGATAATTTGCCCCTTGCTTCGCCGCTCCTTCCCTGCGCTTCTGCAAACAATCCCTATGCCCTTGCAGCCGCACGCGCCCACCACGTTCTGCCCGCTTTCGCCCGAAGCTTCTCTGCTGCCGTTCTAAGAAATCGTTGGTCGATATGCAAAGCATCAAACAATCCTTAAATCAAGCGCATCAAGGTTCAGACAACTCAACGGTCGTGCTTACTCACATAGCTTTCCAGTTCGCGTTTGCTGTCTTCGTCGGCGAAGAGGTCTTTTAGTTTATCGTATTGTTTATAGTCTACGGTGTAGGGGTAGGCAAATTTGGCGCTTACCAGTTTCCCCGGGTCGGCGGCGAACTGTTTGAGCAGCGGGGTGAGCTGTTTGGTGGTAATGCCTTTATCTTTTACGCCGGCGGTTAGCACCAGCACTTTATCGCCGTCGCTGCCTTTTTGCTGCATGGCGGCGAGGATGGCGTGCGCCTGCTCGTCGGGCATGGCTTGTTTAGGGTGTTGTATCTTTTGGTGTACGGGCACCTCGAAACGATGGCGCACCTGTTCGGCAGATAATTTTGCCCCGAAGCTTAAAGCCAGCAACAAGGCGGTGTAAAGTACTTTTTTCATGCAGATGGTAGATAGATGCTTGGTGTAAAGCAACCATTGTACCAAAAATTAGGAAGGGTTTGTGCACGTTGTGTTTGTTGTGCTACACCTTTTTCAGTAGCACAACGTGCACAGTATGCACAACAAGTTATCCACAAGGCGTAAACAGCATACGGGCAAATAATACTTATGAGATAAATAAGTAGATATGCAAAACACCAACAACACACCGCTCCGTATGTCGGTACAGGAGTTTGAACAAAGCGTTAACCAAATGCTGGCTGATGCTGAAAACGAAAACAACGCTTTTATTACCCGTACGGGTGCCGAATGGTTGGAGCACGAAAGCAGCCGCCCAACGCCCAAAAAGCTATTTGGCGAAATATGGCATCAGAACGAATTATGTATTTTGTTTAGCGATACCAATGTGGGCAAAAGTATACTTGCCGTACAAATTGGCGATAGTATTGCCCGGGGCGAAGCTATAGCGCCTTTCACATTTGAGGGCGAGGCGCAGAAGGTAATTTATTTCGATTTCGAACTATCGGGCAAGCAATTTGAGACACGTTATGTAGATGGGGCTAAGCAGCGATACAACTTTGGTGGCAACTTTTTACGTGCCGAACTTAACCACGAGCATATGGTACCCGAAGGCTTTGATGGCTTTGAAGATTATATATGTTATTGTATAGAGCATGAAGTAATAAGGCGTGGGGCACAGATAGTTATTATTGATAATATTACCTATCTGCGTAGCGAAACCGAAAAGGCTAAAGATGCCCTGCCGCTAATGAAGCAGCTTAAAGCCCTTAAAAGCAAACATAACCTTAGCATACTTGCCCTTGCCCACACCCCCAAGCGCGACCGCAGCCAACCCATATCGCGCAACGATTTGCAGGGCAGCAAAATGCTTATCAATTTTTGCGATAGCGCTTTTAGTATTGGCGAGAGTACTAAAGACCCTTTTATAAGGTATCTTAAACAAATAAAACAACGCAACACCGAAGAGCTTTATGGTGCCCATAATGTTATACAATATCAAATAGTAAAGCCTGGCAATTTTTTGCATTACGATTTTATGAGCTTTGGTTACGAGGGCGAGCACCTAAGGCAACGTACGGATGAAAGCCAAAAACAAACCGAAGACGAGATAGTAGACCTACGCAAGCAGGGTTTAACCGTGCGGCAAATAGGCGAGCAGTTAGGCATATCCTTCTCAAAAGCAGCCCGCGTTCTGCGCGACAAAGCCTAAATTCTTGTACTCCCTCTTTTGTGCACCTTGTGCTACGGGTTTTGTGTGACACACCGTGCACAACATGCACAAGCCAATTCAAAACCCCGCCATGCATCGTTACATATTACAACCCTATAGCAGCCCCAGCAGCCGCTACCATTGCCCTGCTTGCAACCATCGCACCAAAACCTTTAGCCGTTATATTGATACACAAACCAACCAACACATTGCCCCGCACGTAGGGCGTTGCAGCCGCGAAGATAACTGCGGATATCATTTTACGCCGAGGCAGTTTTTTGGGGAGTTGATAGTTGATAGTTCATGGATGATAGCAAAGAAGCCCAAAGCCAGATTTTCGGCTATGAACTATCAACCATCATCCATGATCACTTTGGCTATGAACCATGAACTATCACCCATGAGCCCTCCCCTCAACCGCATCCATGCAGATATTGTGAATGATAGCTTTGTAAACTATCACCAAAACAACTTTGTGCAGTATCTAATAAAAAGGTTCGGGTTTAATAAAGCCGACGAGTTGGTGGGGCGTTACCGTATCGGCACCAGTAACCATTGGCAGGGTGCAACCGTGTTTTGGCAGTTGGATATATTGGGGCAGGTGCGTACGGGCAAAATAATGCTTTACCATACCGAAACAGGCAAACGCGTAAAGCAGCCTTTTAACCACATCACCTGGGCGCATACGCTTATAAGTAAGCAGTTGGCATGCTGCGATGGGCAACCCTCGGTAGGTGTGGTGCTACCCAATAATGGGAAAGCGCCAATACCCGCATCCGAACTCCCCAAATTCCATCTTGAGCAATGCCTGTTTGGCGAACACCTGCTTGCCGATGCGCCCTTACATCAACCCGTTGCCATTGCCGAAAGCGAGAAAAACGCCATTATAGGCAACGCCATATTGCCCCAATTTGTGTGGCTTGCAGCCGGTAGCCTGCACAACCTGCAAGCCCACAAATGCATAGTGTTGCAAGGGCGCAGCGTGTTTTTATTTCCGGATGTGAACGCGTACGAAAAATGGGAAAAGCAAGCAACCCTTTTGCGCCAATTAATGCCCGGCACAAGGTTTACCGTATACCGCTACTTAGAGCAAATGGCAAGCGTAACCGACCGCGAAAGAGGGGTTGATTTTGGGGATGTGGTGGGCTGATAGAGTTATATGCCTGGGGCTTTGTACCTGTCTAAGAAAATTATATCTCTATGGTATTCCAAGTATTGGTTATTGCTATCGAAGTGTTTTCTCAGTTTTAAATCGGCAGATAGGTTCAGTTTTTTTGAAAAGCTTTCTAACTCCTTTGCCATTAAAATGTGCCCATTGTTTTCGAAACTAATAAAGCCTTTATCAAACAAGGTATCTAATGTTGGCGTAAGTATTAAGCCATTAAAGGGGTCTAACCGTTCCAAGTTGCTTGAGTCTTTCCACGGTTTTATATGCGATGCTTTAAGAATTTCGGGCACCTTTACATCGGTTATGGCACATGATCCCCATACGTCTAACAAATCCACCCGGTATTTGCCTTGCCCTACTCTACTTAGCCTGAGCGATTGTTTCTCTGTTTCCCTTTCTTGGTAATTGTAAACAGGTTCACTTACCATGTCGGTTCTAACTTCGTCTTGTAGTACGGTGTTAAATACAAACTCAAAAGGCTTGTCCGTTCTGGCAATGTGCTGCTCCAAACGTATTTCACCCATATAGATGAAATCGGTATGGTGTTTATATCTGTAAAATAAATGTATCGGGTGGTTGTAGTAGTCGGCGTTTATGATCCTATTGTTATTTAAACCCTTTTCTTCACCTTCCCAATAAAGAAAATTATCGCTTATGTAATCAACGTATGGGGTAGAAGATTTTTGTTTCTCTTTTGTAACGAACAGAATAATAGCCTTGGAGTTTGCCGGCGTAACTACGCCACGGCTAATTGCCTGCCTGCCCTCGTACCCCCACAACGCAGTCAAGTCATTCCTGCTGTAGGAGTGACCAATAGTTAAACTACTAAATGTGATGTTGATTGCCAAAGGATACTTTATTAGGTACGATTAATAAAGGTATAAAAACTATCCTAAACAATATATGCTTGTGCACGCTGTGCAAGTTGTGTTACTAAACCTGCGTAGCACAACAAGCACAAACGAGGACAGTAACTTTACGTTTTCTTCTTCCGACTTTCCGACTGCGGACTTCCGACTTAAAACCTCAATACTGCCCCACACTCAGCAACACCAGCGTGCAGGCGTAGTCGGTAGCAATGCCGTGTTCGTGAGCCATGCGGCGGAGGTCGGCGTTTTCGGTGCCGGGGTTGAAGATGATGCGCTTGGGTTTGGTGTTCAGGATATAGTCGTACAGCGGCGGTTGGTTTTGCGGACCAACGTACAGGGTAATGGTATCAATATCGGTGTGGATGGTTTCGGGCTTTTCGATGGGTACGCCCGCTACTTCGCCGGTTTTTATACCAACGTTCACAATGCTGTGCCCGTAGCTTACCAGTCGGTTAGCAGCAAGGTAGGCGTAGCGGCTGGCATCGGGCGTAGCGCCAAGTATGAGTGTTTTTTTATTGGGCATGGTGTAATAACGTGCAAGGATATTGAAAAGTTTGCAGTTGGCGGTGGGCGGTTTGCTTTTTACTTTGGGTTTACAGTTTGGCTTTTCGGTTTTGAGGGGGGCTAAAAACTTCGGTGCAAAATGAATGCATTGGCTCGCTCATTCGCCGCGAGGGGGCTTGTTACTTTTTGAAGCACCAAAAAGTAACCAAAAAGTGCTTGCAGCAGAAATGCTTCTTTGCCGCACCAGCCTTTGCCCTGCAAACCGGGCAGAACCAAGGGCTGGGATAATTTGCCCCCTGCTTCGCCGCTCCTTCCCCGCGCTTCAGCAAACAATCCCTATGCCCTTCCCACCGCACATGCCCACCGCGTTCTGCCCGCTTTCGCCCGAAGCTCCCCTGCTGCCGTTCTGAAAGTATCTTTTATCCTTACAAAACAGAAATCAGAGAATCCCAAAATCAAGCGCATCATGGTTCAGAAAAATCCCTATGCCCTTCCCTCCGCACACGCCCACCACGTTCTGCCCGCTTTCGCCCGAAGCTTCCCTGCTGCCGGTTCTGAAAACATCTTCCACCCACCATCGAACCCAGTAATCAGACAATCCCAAAATCAAGCGAATCAAGGTTCAGAAAAAATAGCCACAATCTCCTCTGCGAACCTCCGTGTAACCTCTGCGCCCTCCGTGGTAAAATCGCCGTCGCGTAGCCACCCCACAATCAACTCCAAAAATTTCTTAATTTTGCCCCCTCATGGGAAAAGATAAACTAAGGCGCTTCGCCGAGATAGAGACCTTTAGCAACGTACTACAGCTTGATGAAGGCAAACCTTACCAGGGTAAATGGGCTGCCGACTTCTTTAAGAATAACAACCCTGTAGTGCTGGAGCTTGCCTGCGGCAAGGGCGAATACACCGTTAATTTAGCGCAGATGTTCCCTGAGAAGAATTTTATCGGCATCGACTATAAGGGCAACCGCATTTGGCGCGGCGCTAAAACCGCGCTGGAAGAGGGCGTACCCAACGTGGCTTTTGTGCGTATGCAGATAGAGAACCTCGAAGACTACTTCGCCCCCGGCGAGGTGGACGAGATTTGGATAACCTTCCCCGACCCGCAGCCCCAGCTAAGCCGCGAGAAGAAACGCCTTACCTCGCCCCGCTTTCTGGTTAAGTACCGCAGCCTGCTAAAGCCCGGTGGCTTCGTGAACCTTAAAACAGATAACGACGGCTTGCACGCCTACACTGCCGAAAAAATTGCAGAACTTAACCTGCCCCTCCACGTACGCACCGAAGACCTGTACCACTCCGAATTTGCCAACGAGGTGCTATCTATAAAAACCTACTACGAAAAAAAGTACTTGCAGCATAACAAAAACATTAACTACCTTAAGTTCTCGTTTTAACCCAACATGCCCGACTATAACTTTTACGACAATGTGTACGATGTAGTGCGCCTCATACCGCGCGGCAGGGTAACCAGCTATGGTGCCATAGCTGCGTATTTGGGCAACAAGGGCTCGTCGAGAATAGTGGGTTACGCCATGATGGCGGCAGGTACCGCAAAGCCCCCCGTGCCGGCGCACCGCGTGGTAAACAGGCAGGGTTTGCTAACGGGTAAATTCCATTTCGGTGGCAACACCATGGAAGAGTTGCTGGCAGCCGAGGGTATAGAAGTTAAAGACGATAAGATACAGAATTTTAAGCAGCTGTATTGGGATCCGTCAGTGGAGCTGAGCCTTTAGGGCGGCGTACCATCTTGGCGGCTTCCGAATCGGTGTAATCCGTCACCACGAACATCACCAGCAATATTACAGCGTAAGTAAGCAGGAACGCGCGCGAACGGTCGTCATACCGCAACCAGGTGTAGCACAGGGTTACAATTAATATGCTAACAAAAAGCTCTATCAGCCCGTGCAGCGGCATCGAAAAAAAGCGGAATATAGTAGCGTTGGTATCGGTACAAACGGTAAAAAACAAATGCGCCAGCCCCATGGCGTAAGCAATGCGTCCAAGGTCGTCGGGCATTATGAAAGTAGTGGGCGCCGTCCACAAAAATAGCACTATCAGGTAGTCTACGTAAGCGTGCATGCTGGGGGAAAGTATCTTCATAGTAGTATATCGAACACTAATACGGCGGCAAGGGTAATTTGGTTTTTCTATTAAATAAAAAAATGTGCCTCAAAGTTTCGTTTTATAGTGGTTTGTGTATGCAAACGCAATAAATATTCCTGATGGCTATAGGGTATTAACCATGATTCGCTTGATTAGTGGATTCTCTGATGCGCCTTAAATTCCCTCCCGCGGGGGGGAGGGGTGCGGTAGGTTCGTGCGCAAAGGCAGGGAGGGGTAGCGGTCGTTTGAAAAGCAAATGCAGTAGCTTTTAGCCTCCGCCAGCCCCGCTATCCGCTGCAAGCCCTCGTACCTTCGGGGCTTTCCGCTACTATCGGGTTTAGTTAACGCGGGGCAGTGCAACAAAAAAGGGCAGAATCGCATTACACGTTTCTGCCCGGCTATTAATTAGGGGAATATAAACCAATGTAATATTTACGCCATGGTGCGTGTACCCTGCAACGGCGAGGCATTTTTAAAGCGCCTTGTTTTAGCGGCTACGTCCTTATGGTCGGTAACAAAATTCAGCACGAACAATAGGGTAGCGTAAGTAATATAAAAGGGTTTCATGCGCAGGTCGTACTCGCTCCAGGTGAAGCTCAGCACTACCAGCAGCACACCGGTACAAACCTCTATCAGCCCATGCACCGGCATCGAAAAAAAGCGGAATATACTGCCCGTGCTATTGGTGCAAACCGCAAGTAACAACTGCGCAAAGCCCATCAGGTAAACATATTGGCCGCTACTGCCCGGTAAAACAAAAATGGTAGGCGCTGCCCATAAGAACAACGTCAGCATAAAATCGGCATAAATGTGTTTAGAGGGGGATAGTACTTTCATAAATCGCTCGGTTAAATTGAATAAATTAGTTAGGGGTATTAAATATCTGTAAAGAGTAATACAAACAGCAAGCCAAAGGAGGCATGGCGTGTGGTTAGGCTAATGAGCAAGGCATAGGTATGCGGGCAAAATGTGCCTTCACAGCATCAGGAACGCGGTTTTGCTAACGCAAAAGAAGTGTGTAATGTGGCGAGATGAGGAATCGCGCTAAATCCTATCAGGCTTAAATAGCGTCCCCATAATAAGGCGTTTTCAGGAAATATATCCCCAAGTGGGTTGTCTGAACTCGAATTTTTTCGCGGGTGTTTGTTTTTAGGAGGCGCTCAAGAGGGCTTCGCCGTTTAAGGAATTTTTAGAATTTAACAGAATGGACAAGCAGCCTAACATTCTGCCCATTCATTAAATTCATTTAAAATTCGAGTTCAGGAAATTCAGGCATCTATCTCCAGCAACTCCATCCTGTTGCCGAACGGGTCGATAAAAGCAAAGCGGGTTCTGCCGGGGATGACGGGTTCCTCCACAATTTCAACGCCATTAGCCTCCAGATGCTTACGGGCAGCAGCAATATCAGTAACCTCCATGGCTACATGGCGAATGGTGCGTGGCAGGGCGGGTTCTACACCAATGTGGAGTTGCAGGTCGCCAATATCGAACCAATACCCTTCGGAAGAAAACAAGTGGTCGGGGCGGTAAATAAGTTTTAAGCCCAGCACTTCGGTGTAGAACAGGCGAGCTTCTTCCAGCCGTTCGGGCGGTACGCAAACATGAAAATGGTCGAGCCGTTTAAAGGTTATCATTCCGCTTCGTCTTCGGCAAAAGTTAATACGTAACCGTTATTATCCAATACGGAAAACTCAGTAGCGCCATAAAAGGTTTTCTCCAGCCCCTTCAATACAGTAACTTTTTCTTTTATATCCTCAAAAAAGGCACGGATGCCGCTAAGCTTTATATATAATAACAGCGAGCCACCGTTGCTGCGGTTAATTTCGGGCAGTTCTTCGCCAAGGCTTTCCATGGTCTGGAACATCATGGTAACGCTGCCTTTCACCATCATCACCCAAACAAAGTCAGGCCCTTCTTCGGGTACGCTCATGGCTACTTCAAAGCCAAGTATTTTATAAAACTCGATGGTTTTGGTAATGTCGGCAACAAAAATATTGGGCGAGAGGCTTTCCATAAGGCGGTTAATAAATGGTAAAATTGTGTTTGATGATGCTGATAAAGGTAAAACATTTATACCTTTATTGCTAAATAAAATAGCAAAATAATTAAACCACCTATGGGACAATTGATAGACGATTTTGAAGCCTACCGCAGCAAAATGAACGGCAGGATAATGGAGAGCGCCAACACCAACATTAAGCGTTTCTTCGCCTTAGATACCACCACTTATGCCGATGGCGCCCTCGATGTAAAAACCAAAGAGCTGCTGGGTTTAGTAGCCAGCATGGTACTCCGCTGCGACGATTGCATTAAATACCACCTGGGCAAATGCCACGAAGCCGGCGTAAACCACGACGAAATGAACGAAGTATTTATGATAGCCAATTTGGTGGGTGGCTCTATAGTGATACCGCATTACCGCAGGGCGGTGGAATATTGGGATGAGTTGAATGCACAGTAGGCAGTTTGTCCGCAGGACTCCTTCGGAGCAGTGCGCGGTTAGCAATAGGCAGTTTGGTTTTCTCGAAATATATTCTGTAGCTTTAAAAAGCTAAACCTAACCACATGCGTAGCCGCCGGTTATACCCTTATGTACCTATAGAACTTGCCGCAGTTTGCTCTGCCGCATTTATACTATTGCTTATATACCTATCTGATGCAGGGGGAAGATATACCGAACCTATGGGTATTCAAATGCCCGCATCTACGGGGTTTCGTTGCAGTATTGATGGCTTTGGCGAAGGGATGATATTAGTGGGGCAGGGCAAAGTGATGTTAGATCTGGATAACCGTATCCGCAGGCAAACTTTAATAAATATGGGCAAAAAGCACGGTATGCAATTTACCGCTGCCGAGCTTACTCAATTTGAAACCATAGGTGTGTTTGGGGTGCCTCTCGCGAAGCTAAAGCCCTACCTTGCTGCGTATAAATTTGAGGGTGCTGCATTTTACGCCCAGCAGGGCATAGCAATAAGCCCGCAAGCCAACGAGTTGGGCGATTGGATAGCTTCGGCAAATAAAGCGCACGTTGCAATGAAAGAACGCCCGATAAGGATGGCATTGCTGGCTGACTATCGTACAAATTCTGCACAGATAAAAAGGGTGTTGGATATACTTGTGGAGCGGAAAATTCATCACGTTGCCCTTGTAACCGATACCAAATGACAAAAGCTTTAAAATCTAAAAATATTAGCAAAATATTCTTTTATTGCTAACTTAGGCGGCGAAAAACAAAGCCAAAAAACCTATGTCTACCAAAGAAATAACACGTTGCAGCTGGTGCGGAACCGATGAACTCTACACAAAGTACCACGACGAAGAATGGGGCAAAACCGTTCACGATGATAAGGTATTCTTCGAGTTCCTGACGCTTGAGGCTGCGCAGGCGGGTTTAAGCTGGATAACCATTTTACGCCGCCGCGAAAACTATAGAAAAGCCTTTGCCGATTTTGATGTGGAGAAGGTGGCAGCTTTTACCGACGCAGACCAACAGCGCCTGTTGCAGGATGAAGGCATTATCCGTAATCGACTTAAGGTGTCGTCAGCCATACGCAATGCGCAATTGTTTATGGATGTGCAAAAGGAGTTCGGCTCGTTCGATAAATACCTGTACAGCTTTATGCCGGGCGGCAAGCCTATCACCACCTATCACGGCGCACAAGTAAGCACCCCCGAATCTGATGCGATAGCTAAGGACATGAAGAAACGCGGCTTCAAATTCTTCGGCACCACCATCTGCTATGCCTTTATGCAAGCCACAGGCATGGTGAACGACCACGTGCCTTCCTGTTCGTTTAGATAGTTTTGATTTCACAGATTTCACCGATTCAATTGATTTCACCGATAAAAAATGATGAAGCAGATTTTGCCTCTTCGTAAACATTAATCGTACTTTTGAAAACACGCATCGACGCCTAATTTGAGTAACGACCGTCATCAATCGGTGAAATCATCTAAATCAGTGCAATCGGTGTAAAAATTAAATTATGAAGAAGCTTTTTCTATTGGATGGCATGGCGCTTATTTACCGGGCGCATTTTGCATTGAGCAAAACCCCGCGTTTTACGTCGGGCGGACTGAATACCTCTGCCGTAATGGGCTTTACCAATACCCTGCTGGATGTATTGAAGAAAGAAAAACCCACCCACATGGCGGTAGTGTTCGATACCGATGCGCCAACCGAACGCCATACCGAATTTGAAGCCTACAAAGCCCACCGCGAGGCTATGCCCGAGGACCTGAGCAAGGCTTTGCCCTATATATTTAAAGTAGTGTTGGGTTTCAACATCCCGCTCATCACATCCGACGGGTACGAAGCTGATGACATTATTGGCACCCTCGCCAAAAAAGCCGAAGCCAAAGGCTACCAGGTATATTGCATGACGCCCGATAAGGATTTTGCACAACTGGTATCCGATAACATCCGCATTTACAAGCCCGCGCGTATGGGCAACGAGATGGAGATATTGGGCGTTAAGGAAGTACTTGCCAAATGGGAAATAGAACGCCCTGAGCAGGTGATAGATATCCTCGGGCTTTGGGGCGATGCGGTGGACGGTATCCCCGGCATCCCCGGTATTGGCGAGAAAACTGCCAAAACGCTTATTAAACAATACGGTTCGGTAGAGGGCATTATAGCCCACAGCCACGAGCTGAAAGGCAAACTGAAAGAGAACGTAGAGGCATTTGCCGAGCAGGGCTTAATGTCGAAACGGTTGGCTACTATCAACCTGAACTCGCCGGTAGAGCTGGATGAGGCTGGTTTAGAAATGTGCGCCCCAAGTAAAGACCTGCTGGAGCCGCTCTTTGCCGAGCTGGAATTCAGGACACTGGGGCGACGTGTGTTTGGCGATGATTTCAGCATTACCGAAACCCGCGCCGTATCGGTACAAACCGACTTGTTCGGCGAGCCTGTAGCTGGTGCCCGCACTACGCTTACAGTAGATGTGCAGGACGTATACGAACCGCCAACTCCTGCCGAAGCCAAAAACATTAACACCGTTGAACACGATTATATTTTAGCAGACACCTTTGAGAAACGCGCCGAACTCATCAGCATACTAAAACAACAGGAAGCAATTTGCTTTGATACCGAAACCACCGGTACCGATGCCAATAACTGCGAACTGGTGGGCTTATCCTTCGCCGTGAAGCACTACCAGGCATGGTATGTGCCCGTGCCTGTCAACGAACAGGAAACCATGGCGATTGTTGCCGAGTTTAAACCCGTTTTTGAGGATGAGAAAATTGGTAAGATAGGGCAGAACCTGAAGTTCGACATATTGATGCTGAAGTGGTACAATGTGGAGATGAAGGGCAGCCTGTTCGATACCATGATGGCGCACTACGTGATAGACCCCGATACCCGCCACGGGATGGATGTATTATCCGAGAATTACCTGGGCTACAAACCCGTTTCTATCACCGAGCTTATTGGCCCCAAAGGCAAAAACCAGGGTAATATGCGCGATGTGGAGATAGAGAAGATAAAAGATTACGCAGCCGAGGATGCCGATGTTACCCTGCAGCTGAAAACTGTTTTCGAACCGAAGATAAAAGAAGTAGGTGCCGAAAAACTATTGCACGAGATAGAGAACCCGCTGATATACGTACTGGCAGATGTGGAGCACGAGGGCGTACGCATTGACCATGAAACGCTGAAAGAGTTCAGCAAGGAGCTGGAAACCGACATTGCCAAACTGGAGAAGGTAGTGTATGAGAAAGCCGGCGTTCGTTTCAACATCGCATCGCCAAAGCAATTGGGCGAGGTGCTTTTCGAGAAGTTACTGCTCGACCCTAAAGCCAAAAAAACCAAAACCGGGCAATACCAAACCGGTGAGGATGTATTGCTGGCATTGGCTGCCAAGAGCGATATCGTAAGGGATATATTGGATTTCCGCCAGTTGCAAAAGCTAAAATCTACCTATGTAGATGCCCTGCCTACTATGGTGAACGCAAAAACCGGTCGTATACACACCAGCTACAACCAGGCAGTGGCAGCAACAGGGCGCTTAAGCTCCAATAACCCCAACCTGCAAAACATCCCTATCCGTACCGAGCGTGGCAGGGAAGTGCGCAAAGCCTTTATCCCAAGGGATGAGAACCACACCATTGTATCGGCGGATTACTCGCAGATAGAGCTGCGAATCATAGCCGAAATAAGCAAGGACGAGAACATGCGCCAGGCATTTATAGAAGGTATAGATATCCACACAGCCACCGCTGCCAAGGTATATGGTGTAGGTATAGACGAGGTGGATAGCACCCAGCGCCGCAATGCCAAGGCGGTAAACTTTGGTATTATCTATGGACAGTCGGCATTTGGCTTATCACAAAACCTGGGCATACCAAGGAAAGAAGCTGCCGAGATAATAGAGAACTACTTTGCCCAATACCCGGGCATAAAACAATACATGGCAGACACCATGAACTTTGCCCGCGAGAACGGCTACGTAACCACGCTGATGGGGCGCCGCCGTTATCTGCGCGATATAAACTCTGCTAACCAAACCGTGCGCGGTTTCGCTGAGCGAAATGCCATTAACGCCCCTATACAGGGTTCGGCAGCGGATATGATAAAAATTGCGATGATAAACATCCACCGCGAGCTTAAAGCCAGAAACTTAGATGCCCGCATGACCATGCAGGTGCATGATGAGTTGGTTTTCGATGTGCCGCATCACGAGGTAGAGATAGTAAAACCTATCATCATCGAAAACATGAAGAACGCCATTAAAACCGAGGTACCTATTATGGTGGAAATTGGTACGGGTGTGAATTGGTTGGAAGCGCATTAATGGTAATATTATTATGTCAGACCTATCTTTTATTGAGTCAAAAGATTTGAAGTTTTTTCATAGTAGTGATGGAACAACTGCTGTGTATAAAAACAAAAAAGTTATTTTTAGATATCTATCTATGACGCATCCTGATGCTTCATTTACAGCAGACCAGTATGTTAAATATGCCGAAGCCGTTGGGGAACTTGTTGGTAAACTAAAAAATCTACCGATACATAGTTCTACATTCAAAAAACCTGTATCGTCAAATGACATTATAAACGACTTTTCTCCATTTTATAAATATGTTCCGGAATCAACCTTTCAAAAACATATTATAAATGGAGATTGGCAGTTGGGAACCATCCAACAATACCGTACAATTGAGAATATTAATCAACGAGATGAACTTGAAGGTTGCTCATTCTTGAATTTTACAGTAAATAATCGAATCATTAGTTCATATGTAACATCGGGATTTAATTATCTTATTTTTTGTGGCACCAAAACACCGAATTCAGAAGACTTAGAAAATCAGTTCGGTACCAGAAAGCTATTTTTCCCAAATGTCAAGTCTTTCGCGGATAGAATTTGTAAAAGCATCAATGCAAAAAGGTATTACATACAAAATGTGGAGTACAACTCCTTAAAGTTGTATGTCTGTAAAGATTCAATCACGATTGATAAAGCCATACATTCAAAAAATATCTTATCCTCTTATTACCTTGACCTAATACAGAAATATTTGGTCTACCCAAATCTTTTTGTAAAACCAGAGTCGTTTAAAAAGGAAAACGAAGTACGAATTGTTTTTGAGATGGAAAGGGATTGCAATAAGCCTTACAAGTTTAATAGTAAAGAAGTTCTAAGTTACATAAGATATTAATCAGGTGGACAAGTAAAGTTAATCTGTAATGAACTTTAAAGTAGAATTGGGAAACACATTGAGTAGCTCTATGGATTGGTTCGATGAACTAACCGAAGCGCAACAACAAGATGTTTTAGAAGGTATTGCAGAAGCCGACCGAGGCGAAGTGATTCCGCATGCAGAAGTTGTAAAGCTTTTCGCAAAGTGGGGTTTGGAATAAAGCTTTCGCATTGGTTTAATTATTGCATTCGTTATATTTGTGTAGAGCGCTTTTAAAAAGGTTATGAGTGAAAAGCATAAATATCAGCAGGTGATACCCGAAATACCGCGTACGGCGGTAGATATTTACCGCATGTTGCCGGAGGGGACGCGCTGTGAAGTGTTATTTAACGAACTAATTATGTCTCCAGCGCCTACACCTCAACACCAGCTTCTATTTTCGGACCTGCATGCCCTGCTGTACATGTTCCTGCGGGATGCGAATGTTGGTAAGGTAGTACCTTCGCCTGTAGACGTTTATGTGGAGGGCTTAGAGTCGGTAGTGCAACCGGATATGATAGTGTTGCTGAACAACAATCTCGACATGATAAAAACCGATGGCATTTACGGCGCTCCGGACGTTGCTATCGAAATACTATCCTCTAACCGCGCTTATGATACTAAACGGAAACGTGCCCTCTACGAGAAAGCCGGCGTGAAAGAATACTTCATGATAGACCCGGAGAACAAACTCACCACTTTGCTTACGCTTGATGATGCGGGCGTTTATCAGCAGAGCTACGAAGCGCCGGGTGTGTTGCGGTCGGCATTGCTGGGCTGCGATATTGCCTTTTAAGCAGGCGTTTTTACTGCTTTCTTTCCTATTTATACTACATCATTGCCAAATCGGCAACAAAAGCTACTGTCTGGTTTCGATAAATACCGAAATGGTAATTATAACCTTAATTTAATCAAATAATAACACCATTTCAAACACATTTTTCAAATTATATGTTTGTTCATTTGGGGAAATGTTTAGTACCTTAACCACTATATAATCCTTTAATGAGAATCTACCACCTAAGTGCCGAATGCTACCCTATCGCCAAGGTTGGGGGGCTTGCCGATGTTGTTGGCGCACTGCCTAAATACCAAAACCAGGCGGGGCAAAACGCAGCGGTAGTAATGCCGTTCTACAATCGCAAGTTTGTTCACGAGAACACTTTTGATATGGTTTTCCAGGGCACTACGCTGCTGGGCACCCGCCGCATCTACTTCGAGATACTGAAAGAAACTACCGATAAGCTGGGCTTCGAGCTGTTCATGATAAAGATACCGGGCTTGCTCGACCGTGAGAACGTGTACAGCTACCCAGATGAGAAAGACCAGTTCTTAGCCTTCCAGATATGCTTTTTAGATTGGATAAACTGGAGCGGGCAAACACCCGACCTGGTGCACTGCCACGACCACCATACCGGGCTGGTACCTTTCCTGATGTACCACTCATCGCTGTATAAACGCCTGGCGCAAATACCAACCATATTTACTATCCACAACGGGCAATACCACGGCGCGTTCGGCTGGGACAGGCTGAACCTGCTGCCCGAGATAGATTTTTACAAAACCGGCTTACTGGAATGGGCAGGTGGTATAAACCCGCTGGCAAGCGCCGTAAAATGCAGCTGGCG
Organism: Mucilaginibacter pedocola; assembly: GCF_002013915.1. Classification (GTDB taxonomy): domain Bacteria; phylum Bacteroidota; class Bacteroidia; order Sphingobacteriales; family Sphingobacteriaceae; genus Mucilaginibacter; species Mucilaginibacter pedocola. The sequence continues at coordinate 46,324 of NZ_MBTF01000005.1, read as the reverse complement.
TTACACAACCGTATCGCCCAATTACCTGCACGAACTTACCATTAACTCTAACGGGCTCGAGTATCTTTTTTACCTGGAAGGGCGCAAAGGCTACGGCATTATCAACGGTATCGATACCGATGTATGGAACTCCGCTACCGACCCAATGGTGCCTGCTAAATATAGCTTAACCACAGTAGCTAAAGGCAAACAGAAAAATAAAGAATTGTTGTGCTCGCGCTTTAACCTTTCGGCAGATAAACCGCTGATCGTATTCATAGGGCGTTTGGTTGTTGAGAAGGGTGCCGACGTATTGCCCGACGCCATAGAACGCAGCATACAGCAGCATGGCGATAATGTTAACTTTTTAATTTTAGGCACGGGCGATACCGAAACCGAAATGGCGCTGCAAAAGCTGAAGGATTTCCATCCGGGCAATTGCGCCGTTTTCATCGGGTATGATGAATCGCTGGCGCACCATATATACGCCGGGGCAGATTTCCTGCTGATGCCATCGCGCGTGGAGCCTTGCGGGCTGAACCAACTGTACGCCATCCGTTATGGCACTATTCCTGTGGTACGTAGCACGGGCGGCTTGTCAGACACGGTTATCGATTTTGGCGACGAAGGCGGTTATGGCATCCGTTTTAACCATGTAAGTGTGGCGGATATCACCCACTCTATAAACCGTGCTGTTGAGCTATACGCCGACACTAAAAAAATGCAGCAACTACGCAAACACATGATGAGCCTCGATTTTTCGTGGGGGCGCTCAGCAAAAGAATATAACGACCTATACGAAACTCTAATTCCCAAGTTATGACATCAAAAGTAATCAGCATTGTACTTGGCGGCGGCCAGGGAAGCCGTTTGGCACCGCTAACGCAAACCCGCTCTAAGCCTGCCGTACCTATTGCCGGTAAATACCGGTTGGTAGATATTCCTATCTCGAACTGTTTGCACTCCAATATCAACAGGATATTTGTGCTTACGCAGTTCAATTCGGCATCGCTTAATAAGCATATCAAAAACACCTACCACTTCAGTACCTTCAGTACTGCTTTTGTAGATATTTTGGCTGCCGAGCAAACACCAACAAGCGCAGGCTGGTTTCAGGGTACTGCCGATGCGGTAAGGCAATGCTTGCACCACCTGGCGGTGCACGAATTTGAGTACGTACTCATCCTATCGGGCGACCAGCTGTACCAGATGGACTTTGAGGAAATGATAGCCCAGCACATCGAAAAGAAAGCTGATATATCTATAGCTACCATCCCCGTGCACGTAAACGATGTACCGGGCTTCGGTATCCTGAAAACTGACGAGAATAACCTCATTACCTCGTTCATCGAAAAACCAAAATCAGGTTTCGAGAACTGGGTGTCAGAAGTGAGCGACGAGATGAAGGCGCAGGGACGTATCTACCTGGCATCAATGGGTATTTACATCTTCAACCGCAAACTGCTTTACGAATTGCTGGAAGGCAACGAGCGTACCGACTTTGGTAAAGAAATTATCCCGGAATCTATCGAAGGGCACAAAGTACTAAGCTACCAATACGAAGGTTACTGGACCGACATTGGTACCATCCCATCGTTCTTTGAAGCTAACCTTGGCTTAACAGACGATATCCCGCAGTTCAACCTGTTCGATAAAAACCATATCTACACCCGTGCACGCATGTTGCCGCCAACCAAAATATCGGGCACTCATTTGGATAGGTCGATAATTGCGGATGGTTGTATCATCAATGCCAGCTTAATTACCCGCTCTATTGTAGGTATACGTACCCGCGTAGGCTTGTACACCACTATTGATAGCTGCTACGTAATGGGTAGCGATAATTACCAAACCCTTGATGAGATAGCTGCTGCAAAAGCCGCCGGCGAGCCTATAATGGGTATTGGCGACAGATGCACCCTGCGTAACGCCATCATCGATAAAAACACCTATATAGGCGATGATGTGAAAATAAACTGTGGCGCTAAACTGCCGGATGGCGACTACCCGACCCACACCGTGGTTGATGGTATAGTTATAGTTAAAAAACGCGCGGTTATACCTAACGGAACCGTTATTTAAACAATGTTGAACATATACACAACGGCTCCGTATTGCGGAGCCGTTGGTGTTTAAAGGCAACTGTAATAATGGTAAGCAATACCGTGTTTGGTATAAGTGGCGGTATTGAGGAATAGCGGAGATTTGTATTTGTAAAAGATATTTAAAGATGGCAAATGTAAATGTTGTGATAGGCGCAGGCTCGATAGGGCAAGCCATAGTGCGCCGGGTAAGCGCAGGCAAGCACGTTTTACTGGCGGATATTCGCCTGGAGAATGCCGAAGCTGCTGCTAAAACCCTGCGCGATGCAGGCTTTATGGTGACTACCGCAGTGGTAGATGTAACCTCTCGCGCCTCGGTACATGCTCTTGTGGAGCTGGCTACCTCGCTGGGCGATGTTTGTGGGGTGATACATGCTGCAGGGGTATCGCCATCGCAGGCGCCCGCACAGGTAATTTTAAAGGTGGACCTGTATGGCACCGCCCTTGTGTTAGAAGAATTTGGCAACGTAATAGCCGCAGGTGGCGCAGGCGTGGTAATTGCATCGCAATCGGGGCATAGGTTACCGCCGCTTACCTTGGAGGAAAATGCCGAACTGGCTACCACGCCTACCGAACAATTGCTATCACTCCCGTGGCTGCAACCCGATAAGGTAACCGATCCGCTGAATGCCTACCAAATATCGAAAAAGGGTAATTCGCTGCGTGTAATGGCAGAGGCGGTGCGTTGGGGGAAGCGTGGTGCAAGGGTAAATACTATAAGCCCGGGCATTATTATAACGCCATTGGCGAATGACGAACTAAGCGGCCCGCGTGGCGATGGCTATCGCCGCATGCTGTGCCTATCGCCCGCAGGCAGGGCAGGTACACCCGATGAAGTGGGCAACGTAGGCGCTCTGCTAATGGGTGCCGATGGCGCATTTATAACCGGCAGCGATTTTTTAATGGATGGCGGTGTAACCGCATCCTACTGGTACGGCGAACTGGCTCCACAGAAATAAGAGACAGGGCTTATAAATAAGAAAGCGCATTTACCATCGGGCAAATGCGCTTTCTGTTTTATTGGAGCTTTGGAGATTACAAGTCTAAACTCTCGCCAATAGCAGGCAGTTTCAGGTTCAGCCCTGCTTTGATGAATTTCTCTTTTACTTCTTCCTTGTCTATTTTGATAACCGGGAACGAATCGTAATGTATACCGATGATGTTTTTGCAGTTGATAAAGGCTGCAGCTTTAATGGCATCATCCGGGCCCATGGTGTAGTTATCGCCCAGCGGAAGGAAAGCCCAGTCGAGGTTCTCATCTTCCAGCAATTTCATATCGTAAGTAAGCGCGGTATCGCCGGCGAAGTATATTTTTTTGCCTTCCGAATAAATAACAAAACCGGCAGGGTTACCGCCGTTGCTGCCATCGGGCAGGGCGCTGCTGTGCACGGCGTTCACCATTTTAACACGGCCGAAATCGAAGTTGAAGCCGCCGCCAATGTTCATGCCGTGCACGTTATCAATATCCTGTTTGCCCAGCCAGCCTGCAATTTCGGCTATGCAAATAACTTTGGCACCGCTTTGTTTTTGCACCTGCACCAGGTCGGCAACGTGGTCGCCGTGCCCGTGCGATACCAGGATGTAGTCGGGGTTAAGGCTGGTAACATCTACAATGCCTTTAGCCAGTTCGTTGTAGGTAATGAACGGGTCGAACAGGAGTTTTTTGCCATTGGCAACCAGTTCAATGGTCGATTGCCCTAAATAGGTAACTTTCATAAGTTGATCTTTTGTTGTGGTAAAAGTACTGCTTACAAAACGGCAACAGCAAATATTTAGTTGCCGCGTACCGTATTTATTACACAAGCATTAAACTTACTTGCCAAACAGGTTGCCCAAGCCACCCATTCCGCCGAACATAGAGCCCGCCATAGCTGCCATTTCAGCTTGATGCACGTTTTCGGCTTGTTCCAAAGCTTTGTTAATAGCTATAACCATTAACTCCTCCAGTTCTTCTTTATCGGCTTCCTTCAAAAACGCCTCGTCAATAGTAACCGACTGAACAACTTTATTGCCGTTAGCCTGAACAGTAATTTTACCCCCCTCGGCAGTGCCGGTAACGCTTATAGCATCCAGCCTCTTTTTTACCTCGCCAGCCTTCTGCTGGGCTTCCATTATTTTGTCGAACATAATGCTTATGGTTATTGGTTGATTCGGTTAAGTAGTGAGTGGTTGTCGTTTTGCAACTATTCTCTACTCACTTTATCAACCATTCACTAAATATCAATCCTCCTCAGTTTCCCCGCTACCCGTGTATGCCCCTTTGCGCACTACAGGCATGCCGGTGGCTTTAAACAGGTCATCAAGGTGCAGCAGGCTGCCGTTCACAAGGTTGCCCAGCAACACAATGGTTACATCGTTCTTCAGGTCGCGCAGGTAAATGTGGCGGAAACCGTGCCACCAGCCGGTGTGGTAAACTACCTCCTGGTTTGGCGCTTCAAATATACGCCAGCCGTAGCCATAACTAAAGTGCCCGCGTAGCATAGGGTTACGAGGTGTGTATGCCGAATCTTGTGTGGCGGGTTTTATCAGCCTGCCTGCACGTAGCGCCTGGTCGAAGATGAAGAGATCGCCCACGGTGCTGTAGATACCTTTATCGCCAACAGGGCCATCTAAAAAGTTTTGTGCTACCGAGTAGCGCCAGCTGTTACGGTCGTGCCCAACTACATCCACCGGTATTTTATCATACACGGCTTTAGAGTATACGGCGGTGTGCGTCATACCGGCGGGTTTAAAAATATTCTCCATCATGTACTCGGCGTAGCTTTTGCCGGTTACCTTCTCTATAATGGCGCCCAGCACCATAAAGTTTGAGTTGTTGTAGTGGAATTTTTTATCGGGAGCAATGTAGCGCGCGGGTTTGTACTGGGCTATCATTTCCATAGCGCCTGCGTTGGTTAGCCCTTTCTTTTGGTCGCGGTGCTCGGCGCGGTAAATGCCGTCAACAAAGTATACATAGTTCATCATGCCCGAGCGGTGCGTAAGCAGCAAACGAATGGTGATACCATCGTACGGAAAATCGGGGAAGAACTCTTTTACATTTTGGTCAAGCTTCAGTTTGCCGCGTTCCCAAAGCTGCATAATGGCGGTGCCCGTCATGGTTTTGGTAACGGAAGCCAGTTCGAATTTCGAGTCGAGCTTCAGGCTGTCTCGCGTAAGGTGGTTGGCCCAGCCGAAGGAATTTTCGTAAACAATTTTGCCTTTTTTGGCTACCAGCACATTGCCGTTAAAACCGCTAACCTTATGCAGGTGCTGCATAAACTCGTCAACTTTTTTATCGGCATCTTTCGGGTTATATTTCAGGAGGGCAGTTGGGTCGAAGGGTTTTTCGGCAGCAGCGGCGGCCGCTTTTTTATCGCCCGCGCCATCAGAACAGGCAGAAATAAAGAACAACGAAGCCGCAAACGCAGCTTTCAGGACACAATTCATAGGTAAATAAATCTTCTTTAAACGAAAGCGAAAATGAGAAAATATATAGAAGGTATAATATAAAAGTTTAAATAATGTTTCAACACAATTAAAATGGGGTTAATTTTAACATATGAAAGTAATTTACAAAGCGTTGGCGATTTTGCTTTTGATAGCAAGTTGTACTAACGCTTATAGCCAGGATAACACCGGCGTAACAGATCTGATAAAACAAGGCATCGAATTAAACAACCAAAAGAAATATACCGAGGCTGCCGACAAATACAAAGCTGCATTAGCTACCGAGCCCGATAACACACAGGCCAACTATCAAATGGCGTTTACCCTGTTTTCGGCAGGAAAGAATACTGAAGCGCTGCCTTATATTGATAAAGCGACCAAAGGCAGTAATGCCAAGTTTACGGCTGCTGCTTACAGCCTCATGGGCAGCATCAACCAAAGCCTGAACAAATTGCCCGATGCGGTATCGGCTTATCAGAATGCGATAAAGGCAGATAGCGCTAATCAGCGGATATATTACAATTTGGGGATAGCCTACTTTAAAAATAAACAGTACGATAAAGCACAAGGTACTTTTGAACAGGCTATAAAGTTAGACGATAGCGATGCAGGTAGTGCGCGTATGTATGCCCTAAGTGCTTTCCATCAAAATAAACGTGCGGATGCCATATTAGGCTTTAGCAAGTTTTTATTGCTCGAACCTAACAGCAACCGTAGCGCCGAAGCCTTTGGCAACCTGCAAAATATTTTACAAGGCGGGCAGCTAAAACCCGAAGCCGGCTATAAGCCGTCGGCAGCAATTTTGGCAGACGCGGTTAAACAAAATACGGCAATTAAAAAAGCTCTTGCCCCTTTCGCGCTAAGGCGTTATGCTTCAACTGGTGATCTGCTTGCAGCACAACTTGGGGCGATATTTAGTGCTGTTGCGGATGACCGAATACTAAATAGTTATTTCGGAAAGCTTTCAACTACGGATAACATGCCTGCTTTTGCGCGTTACATTAGCCAAAGTGCTAAGCCGGAAAGCGCCAAGTGGCTGGTGGCTAATCCGGATAAACTTAAAGTTTTAGAGGATTGGATAAGTGCTAATAAACCCTCATCAATTCCATGAAAATAGGAATCTCTAAGAAGGCACTAATCTGCACTTTAATAGCATAGGCATCACTTATCTTATTTTTGCCTATAGCCGTAATAAAAAAAGCCCGTCTGAAATAATCAAACGGGCTGCTATTTTATCTAAAACTGCAAACTATGCAAACTGCCCACTGCATACTACTTCTTCACCCAGCCATCCTTGAGCGTAACCGTGCGGTTAAACACCAGCTTATCGTCGGTAGAGTTTTTATCGAGCGTGAAATAGCCTTTACGCATAAACTGCACCGGGGTGCCAATTTTGGCGTTGGCTAAATCGGGTTCTATGTAAGCAGTATGCAATACCTGCAAGCTGTTAGGGTTAATGTAGTCTTTAAAGTCGCCGTCTTCGCTGCTTGGGTCCTCTACCTGGAAGAGGCGGTCGTACAGGCGCACTTCGGCGGTTTTACCATGCTCAACACTCACCCAGTGGATGGTACCTTTTACGTTAATACCGCTGGTGTCGTTCCCGCTTTGCGATTCGGGGATGTACGTACAATGTATCTCGGTAATGTTGCCCTCAGCATCCTTCACCACGCTTTCGCCTTTTACAATGTATGCGTTCTTCAGGCGCACCATACCGCCAATGCTCAGGCGGAAATATTTCTTGGCAGGCACTTCCATAAAGTCCTCGCGCTCTATCCACACTTCCCTGCCGAAGCCAAACTCGCGGCTTCCGTCGCCACCTTCTGCTTCAGGGTTATTCTCGCCGCTAAAGGTTTCGGTTTGCCCTTCGGGATAGTTGGTTATTACCACCTTCACCGGGTCCAGCACCGCCATACGGCGCCATGCGGTTTTGTTCAGGTCCTCACGTATGCAGAACTCCAGCAAACCAACGTCTATCATGTTCTCGCGCTTGGCAACACCAATACGCTCGCAAAACTCGCGGATGCTGGCAGGCGTATAACCACGGCGGCGCAAACCGCTAATGGTAGGCATACGCGGGTCGTCCCAGCCATCCACATGCCCTTCGGTAACCAGTTGCAGCAGCTTACGCTTGCTCATTACCGTATAGTTAAGGTTAAGGCGGGCAAACTCGTACTGCTTGCTCGGGAAAAGCTCCAGTTTCTCAATAAACCATTCGTAAAGCGGGCGGTGGGGGATAAACTCCACCGTGCATATCGAGTGGGTAATTTCTTCAATAGCGTCGCTTTGCCCGTGTGCAAAATCATACATCGGGTAAATGCACCAGGCATCGCCCGTGCGGTGGTGGTGCGCGTGCTTAATACGGTACATCAGAGGGTCGCGCAGGTGCATATTTGGCGATGCCAGGTCAAGCTTGGCACGCAGCACTTTTGCGCCATCAGGGTATTTGCCGGCTTTCATATCGGCAAACAGTTGTAGGTTCTCTTCTACCGAGCGGTTACGGTATTCGTTACCCGTACCCGGTTCGGTAGGCGTACCTTTTTGTGCAGCAATCTCTTCGGCGGTGCTATCGTCCACATAGGCTAAGCCTTGTTTTATCAGCACCACGGCAAAATCGTACAGTTTATCAAAATAATCGCTGGCGTAAAGCTCTTCAGCCCAATCGAAGCCCAGCCATTTTACATCTTCCTTAATGCTGTCAACATACTCTACGTCCTCTTTTACAGGGTTAGTATCATCAAAGCGCAGGTTGGTTTGCCCGCCGTAGCGCTGGGCAAGCCCAAAGTTAAGGCATATCGACTTTGCGTGCCCAATATGCAAATACCCATTAGGCTCGGGCGGGAAACGGGTTAAAACCCTGCCGCCGTGCTTACCTTCGGCAATATCGCCTTCAACAATTTCCTCTATAAAATTAAGTGACCTTTCTTCGCTCATGGTATATCAAACAGGCTGCAAAAGTACGGAATTTTAACAGGATTTAGCGATTGAAGGATTAACAGGATTTCAAATGTGCTGATATGTCTGAACCTTGATTTGCTTGATTAAAGGATTCTCTGTTTTTCGTTTTGTCACAGATGCAAGATGTATTTAGAACGGCAGCAGGGAAGCTTCGGGCGAAAGCGGGCAGAACGTGGTGGGTATGTGCGGCTGCAAGGGCATAGGGATTGTTTGCTGAAGCGCAGGGCTGGCGCGGCGAAGCAAGGGGCAAATTATCCCAGCCCGTGGTTCTGCACGGTTTGCAGGGCAAAGGCTTGTGCGGCAAAGAAGCCTCCCTGCTGCCTTGATTTTTGGTTACTTTTTATCAAGAAAAAGTGACAGCCCTCTCGCGGCGAATGAGCGAGCCAATGCTTTCATTTAAGCACCAAAGCTTTTAAATGCCTCCACCCTTTCAAAAACAATTTTCTTACATTTACCACCAACCAAACGGCATTTACCCATGAGCCAAACCCCATTCAACCGCCCCATACGTGTATTAATTGCCAAGGTTGGGCTTGATGGGCACGACCGTGGCGCACGCATAATAGCCACCACCCTGCGCGATGCCGGCATGGAAGTAATATACACTGGCTTGCGCCAAACACCCGAAATGGTGGTGAACACTGCCCTGCAGGAAGATGTGGACGCCATTGGCATCAGCATACTCTCGGGCGCGCACATGACGGTCTTCCCCAAGGTAATGGCGCTCATCAAACAAAAAGGGATGGACGATGTGCTGCTCACCGGCGGCGGTATTATCCCGGCAGATGACATGGCTGAACTCAAAAAAATAGGAGTTGGCGAACTGTTCCCCCCCGGCACCAGCACGGCGGACATTGTAAAATACATCACCGATTGGGTACACGCCAACCGTAACTTTTAACACCACACATTATGGACTATCAAAACCTCCTCATAACAGCAAACGGACGTATACAATATATCACCATCAATCGCGAAAGCAAGCTCAACGCCCTCAACAAGCAAACCTTGCAGGAGCTGCACGCTGCCCTTACCGAAGCATTCAGCAATGCCGAAGTTGGTGGTATCATCATCACCGGCGCAGGCGCAAAAGCTTTTGTAGCCGGTGCCGATATTGCCGAGTTTACTGGCGTAGATGTAGAAGGCGGCAGGGCAATTGCCCAGCAGGCGCAAACCCAAGTTTTTGATGTAATAGCCAATGGCAGCAAACCTGTAATAGCCGCAGTGAACGGTTTCGCCCTTGGCGGAGGGTTGGAGCTGGCGATGGCATGTCACATCCGCATCGCATCAGATAATGCCAAAATGGGCTTACCCGAAGTAACTCTCGGGCTGATACCCGGCTATGGCGGCACCCAGCGCCTTACCCAGTTGGTAGGCAGGGGCAAAGCCTTAGAAATGATCATGACCGCCGATATGGTAACCGCCGCCCAGGCGCTACAGTCGGGTTTGGTAAACCATGTTGTACCGCAAGAGGAATTATTAAGCAAAGCCGAAGAACTCTTAAATAAGATACTAACCCGCGCACCATTAGCATTATCCGCAGCCATAAAAGCGGTAAACGCCGCCGCTACAGATGGGGTAAACGGTTATACGATAGAGATAGAAGAATTTGCAAATTGCTTCGGCACGCAGGATTTTACAGAGGGAGTGAGTGCCTTTATGGAAAAGAGGAAAGCGGAGTTTAAAGGAATATAGAGATTATTTTTTAAACCGCGGAGTTAGCAGAGGTTGCACGGAGGTTCGCAGAGAGCTCCTAAGGTGGTTATTAGATTTAAAAAAATCTTCTTAGTGCCTTAGTAAAAAAACTTAACCAAGCGACAGGCTCTGCGCATCTCCGCGTAACCTCCGTGCCCTCTGTGGTTAAATTCGCCGCAACACTCCCATTCTCTCCACTCAAAAATTACCCACACCAAACCATTTAACATTAAGTTTACACAGCCCTGACTATTTACCCAATCGAGTCAAAAAATAATTAATTGTTAATCAATCGATTAATTTAAGCTTACAATAGGATGAAAAATCTTAACGGATTTCCTCCTTTACTTTGCCCCGTGCTAAACCAAAAAAAGCACAACAATTAATTTACATACCAAAATGAAAAACGTATTCAAAATCGCAACACTTGCCTTAGCATTCGCAGGCATTTCGTTCGCTGCAAAAGCACAAACATCTACCACAGCTACTACTACAACTAATGGCGGCATCCGCTACAGCATTGGTGTTGAAACCGGCATCCCGGTTGGTACCTTTAACGATAGCCGCAAATGGAACTTGGGTGGTTCGGTACAGGCAGATATCCCTGTAGCAAGCCAATTATTCGTAACCGTTAACGCAGGCTTTAACAACCACTTCGGCGAAACCCTTACCGGTTTAGTTGGTGGCACAAGCTCATCTGTTAAAGTACCAAGCGTGCAATTAATACCTGTAAAAGCGGGTTTAAAATTCTTCCCGGTAGCTAACTTCTACGTACAAGGCGAAGCCGGTGCAGCATTTTTACTGAACAAATCTGATTTCTTTAATGATAAATCGGTTGCGTTCGTATATGCTCCGCAAGTTGGTGTTCAGTTCCCGGTTAGCGCAAGTGGCAACTTTATTGATGCTGGCATCCGTTACGAAGCTACTACCAAATACAGCAGCGTTGCCGGTGCTGATGGCAGCAAAGTAAACTTCCTGGGCTTACGCTTAGCATACGGTTTCTAAGCTTATCGCCCTACACTTACAACAATTTGAAAAACAACAGAAAGGGAAGCCCGCAAAGGCTTCCCTTTCTTATTGATGCCACATCAGGTAAGTTTACCCTGCCGGCCTATTATGCTTACGAACAATAGGAAAAACGAGTATTTTTATGCTTTTCTTTGTCGTATACTAAACCCAAAAACCATCACAATTAATTCACATCATGAAAGTCGTTTTTAAGACCCTAACTCTATCCTTAGCATTCGCGGGTATTTCGTTAGCTGCGAATGCACAAACATCTACTATTACAAAAAGTGCCATCCGCTATAGCATAGGCGTTGAAACAGGTATTCCTATCGCTGCCTTTGGCGATTACCGAAAATTGACATTGGGCGGATCGATACAAGCAGACATCCCTGTTGCAAACCAGTTGTTTATTACCCTCAATGCGGGTTTCAATAATCATATTGGCGAGAGCGTTAAAGGTCTTGTCGGCGGCCCTGACTTGGCCTTTAAAGTGCCAGATCTTAAATTAATACCTGTAAAAGCGGGCTTAAAATTTTTCCCGACATCTAATTTCTATGTTCAGGCCGAAGGCGGTGCATCGTTCTTACTTAACAAAGCTGATTTTTACAATAATCACTCAGTGGCCTTTGTTTATACTCAACAATTTGGCGTTCAATTCCCACTCAGCGCAAGCGGCAACTTTGTTGATGTGGGTATACGTCATGAAACTACTACCAAATACAGCAGGAATGAGGATGCCAGCGAAATTAATTTTGTTGGCTTACGCTTAGCTTACGGTTTCTAAGCTTATCGCCCTATACTTACAGCAATTTGAAAAACAATAGAAAGGGAGCCCCGCAAAGGCTTCCCTTTTTATTTGGCAGGCTTAACGTTCAGTTTACAAAAAGCTAATAGCTTTGCCTGTAGCATTAGGGGTACTTTACCCGTAATATATTATAAACGCTAAACCTTATGAAAACACTTACCATCCTTTTGGCATTCATCGCCTTATCATTTGCAACCTTCGCCCAGAAAACATTCCCTCAAAAAACACAGTTCAGTATCGGTATTGATGGTGGTTACCTCACAGGCGGCTTACAGCAAACCCACAAAATAGTGCTGGGTGCTTCGGCACAGGTCGGCTTTAAAGTGGCTGCGCCTTTGCAAGTGTTAGTCAATGCTGGCTTCCTTAACTTTTTCGGCAAAACAGTTTACTATGACGGACTGCAGGATGCCCCGTCTTACGCCAGTTCAACCGCTATGCAGGTGCTACCGGTAAAAGCAGGCTTACGCTATTTCCTCGAACCCAACTTCTACCTGCAAGGCGATGCCGGCGTAGCCTTCCTCCTCAACCGAAGCGGGGTGGGTTTCAATAATTCCAACGCATTTATCTATTCACCGCAAATGGGTTTCCTACTTAGCGCAGGCGATAAAAATTTTGTAGATATTGCCCTGCAATACCAGGGCAGCGGCAAGTTTGAAGAAAGTACCCCCGCAAGCAAGTATGGCTTCATAGGCTTTCGTGTGGCTTACGGTTTTTAAAACAAGTTAACACAAATTGAGTGAACACGAATGAGGCGAATTTTCTCAAATGATGGCGGATAAGATGTGGGTGCTAACCAATAAGAATTAGCTATATCAACCATCCTCACCCTGATCTGTGAAATTCGTTTTAATTCGAAATCATTCGTGTTCACTCAAAAAACAGAGCCTTTACCCCATCCGCTCAACTGTAATTTTTTTCTTCCACATTAAATAATTCAAAAAAAATAGCAAATATTTGTACCTTACCACATCGTAATACAATACCTGTAATCTGTAATTGCTGCTATGAAGAAAATTCTCATCATTGATGACGAAGTGAACGTTGGGCTATTGTTGTCTAAATTCTTAACCCGCAACGGTTTCGATGTAGATACCGCTGCGAACGGCAGCAACGGTATGGAATGCCTTAAAAACAAGGGGTACAATTTAGTGCTTTGCGATTTCAGGCTGGAAGATACCGACGGGCGCGAGATGCTCAAAAACATCAAATCGATGTACCCAAAAACGGGCGTTATCATCATCACAGGTTACTCGGATATTAAAATGGCGGTAGAGCTCATCAAGATGGGCGCTTACGATTACATTACCAAACCCCTCTACCCCGACGAGATATTAAACACCATTAATAAAGCCATCGAAACGCAGTACGCACTGCTCGAGGCGGCTGAGAACGATTATACCACCACTACCGAAAAGCCGCAAAAAGAGGCTAAAAAGCAGGTAATGGCAAGCGAATTTGTGGTAGGCACCAGCCGCGCTTCTAAAGAGCTTTTGAGGCAGATAGAACTGGTTGCACCCACCAATTACAGTGTAATTATATTGGGCGAAAGCGGCACGGGTAAAGAGTCGGTTGCTAAAAGCATCCACCTCAACAGCACCCGCGCCAACCAGCCATTTATTGCTATGGACTGTGGTTCGCTCACCAAAGAGCTTGCCGCAAGCGAGTTCTTCGGGCACGAAAAGGGTTCGTTCACCGGTGCATTCGCTACCAAAATTGGGCATTTTGAGATGGCTAACGGTGGCACCTTGTTTTTGGATGAGGTGGGCAACCTGTCGTACGAGATACAAGCCGCACTGCTGCGCACCGTACAGGAACGTAAAGTAAAACGTATTGGCAGCACCAAGGAGATTGACCTTGATGTACGCATTATTATAGCCACCAACGAGAACCTGCAGGATGGTATTGCCAAAGGGCGTTTCCGCGAGGACCTTTACCACCGCTTCAACGAGTTCAGTATTTACATGCCGCCCCTGCGCGATCGTGGTACCGATATTATGCTGATGGCAGAGCACTTCCTGAAAATTGCCAACCGCGAGCTGGACCGGAATGTTACTACCTTTTCGCCCGAGGTGGTAGAATGCTTTATGAACTACCGCTGGCAAGGCAACATCCGCGAGCTGAAGAACGTGGTACGCCGCGCAACCCTGTTAACCGAAGGTACCGAGGTAGGCATGAAAACCCTTCCGCTGGAAATATCTAACTTTAAGGTAACCGCCTACGAAAGCAATAACAGCAATAGTTACAGCGGCAGCGGTCCGTTAGCAGCAGCCGCGCAAGCACCTGCGCCGGAAGCGCCAAAGCACGACCTAAAGAACGCCGCCCTGGGTGCTGAGCACGAAACCATTTTACGTGTACTGCGCGAAGTGAACTTCAACAAAACCAAGGCAGCCGAGATATTGAATATCGACCGCAAAACGCTTTACAATAAAATGAAAGCCATTAACCTGAAATAACATGGCAGGCAGCACCGGCAACACGCCCGATGCCGAGGCGCTTTCAACGCTGAAGCACGATATAAAAAACCAGCTCTCCAACATCACGCTTGCCATAGAAGGCTTGCGTTTCGAGCTGGAAGATACCCCGGGCGATTTCGCTCTGTATATCGATAGCGTGCGGCAATCGGCAAAAAAAATTGATAGTTTGCTGGATGTGATACAGGCAGAAGAACAAGAATAAATAAGCCGCTCAGCCTTAAAACTTTTCGCCCCATTTTTGTTTATATAGCATCTAAAAGCTTTTCACGGGCATGTCTATCTTTAACTATAAGCAGCGCAACAACATTGTATTGGTAAGCATAATTGTGCTTGGCTGTTTTTTGCTGTATGCACTTAGCGAATTATTTAGTTCCATACTGGGTGCCATAGTGCTGTTCACCATCTTCCGCCCTTTTTATATGTGGATGGTGGAGAAAAAGAGCCTTAACAGCACTTTAGCCGCCCTCATCATCATTTTTATATCGCTTATTGTCATCGTAATACCCTTCCTGTCGTTGAGTATTATGGTGATAGGCAAAATAGCCAGCATCAACAAAGAGTCTATCCATATCGACCAATGGACTGCCAAGATTGATGCCTTTACCGATAAAAATTTGGGGCAGCCTCACTTTGCCGAAGATACCCTGCAAAAGCTGGGTGCCTACGTTGCCGACCTGTTCCCGTCGCTGTTAGGTAGCGCTGCCAACATCATCCTTACGCTATTGGTGATGTACTTCCTGATGTATTTTATGTTCACCCAAATGCGCGAGTTCGAGAGCGGCTTACTTAAATACGCCCCCTTCCGCGAACAGCATGCGCTTAAGTTTGCACAAGCACTACGCGATGCTACTTATTCCAACGTACTGGGGCAAGGCATTATAGCGGTTACACAAGGCGTATTGCTGGCAATGGGCTTTTATGCTTTTGAAATACCCGATGCTATATTTTGGGGTGTGCTGGGGATATTCTTGTCGTTTTTGCCTGTGGTAGGTGCGCCAACTATGTGCATACCCGCCAGCCTTATATTTTTTGCGGACGGACAAAACCTGAAGGGCGTATTGCTATTGGCTTACGGCTTGCTGTTTATCGGCAATGTGGATAATGCCCTGCGCGTTATCATCAACAAGAGGGTAGGCAATACGCACCCCATCATATCGGTGATAGGGGTGTTTATCGGCATACCTCTTTTTGGCATATTAGGGCTTGTTTTTGGCCCGGTATTGTTATCGTATTTCTTATTATTGCTGGAGATATACGAAACCAACCGACTTGCTGCCGACAGGCTGGAGCGGATACGAACGGGGATGGATATGTAACAATATGCGCTTGTAAGCGTTTATTTATATATTGCAACCAATACCAATAGAAATCTATCACAGCGAGAAATTTTATAATTAACAAAACAATTATTCAACTTAAAAATTAATACAATATGAACGATAACACAAAAGTAGTTGTGGCCCTACTGGCAGGTTTAGCAGCAGGTGCAGCCCTTGGAATTTTATTTGCCCCTGAAAGAGGTACCGAAACACGCGATAAACTTTCAGATTCATTAAAAAACCTTGGCGACTCGATAAAGGAAACAGCATCTAACGAGTTGGATAGGTTATTGAACCTTAAAGATTCGGTTGTTGATAATATTAAAAGCAAAGTACGTTCTGCCGAAGAAGAATACCAGGACGACCTGGAGCACGCATAGTTTATCATCGCGGGTTTAATTAGGCCCTTAAGCATACACATTACCGACCTATGGAACCACAGAAAGAGAAAGAACAAGTACGCCCAATTGTTGAGCAAGTACAGGAATACGTTGAAACCCGCGTTAGGCTTCTAAAATTAGAAGTAATAGAGCGCAGCACCTCTATTATTGCCAATATAGTTGTAGAACTTATTGTAATAATAAGCCTGGTGCTCACCTTTCTTTTCGCAAGTTTTACGCTGGCATTGTTCCTTGGCGATGTGTTCCACTCTAACTGGAA
Organism: Mucilaginibacter pedocola; assembly: GCF_002013915.1. Classification (GTDB taxonomy): domain Bacteria; phylum Bacteroidota; class Bacteroidia; order Sphingobacteriales; family Sphingobacteriaceae; genus Mucilaginibacter; species Mucilaginibacter pedocola. The sequence continues at coordinate 29,901 of NZ_MBTF01000005.1, read as the reverse complement.
GGGCTTTGGCTCGGTAGCGGTACTTTACCTGCTTTTTGCCGTACTTTTAATGGTTGCTAAAAAACCAATAGAGCGCCCAATTGTTAATATTTTGGTACGCAAGCTATTTAAATAACAATGGATATCCTGATACATAACGCAAACGACCTGAAGGTAGAGATAGCAAGGCTTAAAAACCTGGAGGTGGAGCAAAGCGTGGCTTTAAAAGCACGGTTTGCCAGCCCTACGGCTATATTATCAACCGCTATGTCGTTATTCCCAAAATCGCCAACGGTTGATGGGGTGAAGAACGAGAGCTTCTTTAGCCAGGATTTCCTGGGGCTAATATCGCGCATTGCCCTACCGCTTACACTGAATAAAACGATATTCAAAAAATCGAACTTTTTAGTGAAAACGTTGGTAGGTATACTATCGCAAAAAGCATCTCACTACATCAGCGAAGATTCGGTAAGCAGCGTGTGGGATAAGGCAAAAGGCTTGTTCGGCAAATTCATGAAAAAGAAAGACGAACCAAAACCGGCAACCGTACCGGCTTATGTAAGCAAACCATAACAAAACATTCAGGCCCTGTTGCGAAACACGGCTTTAAAGGGATGGGCTTTAATTAGCTTATCCCTTTTGTTTTTTAAGGGGATAGCCACCCCATCGCGAATTGGCTGGCTACCTTACCTCGTTAGGGGGTACAGCTTTGTAGAAATACATCAACAACCAAAGTTTGCGCCGTAGGTGCAAAACGCCGCACGCTACTCCAAATGTCGAGCCGGCTGCATTGCCCCTACAGGGCAGTATCGCTCCTTATAATATTTCTACAAAGCTTTTGTCGCTAACGCGACTGTATTGCCGACTGTATCCTTCTGACCCACATCCAAAAAAATAAAATTGTTTAAAATGTTTTAAAAACACAGTCGTCTATATCTTTATAAACAGATATACAATTGCAAAGCGTAGTAATGCCCCAGGATAAAAACAGCCACATCATACACACTATAAAGGAGTATGGTAAAAGCCTATTGGGTTTTATCCGCAAGCGCGTAAAGAATGATGCCGATGCCGAAGACATTCTGCAGGATGTGTGGTACCAGTTTAGCAACGTACTAAACACGGAACCCATTGAGCAAACCAGCGCCTGGCTTTACCGCGTAGCACGCAACAAAATACTCGATAAGCATAAAAAACATACCGAAACCCTGCTTGATGATATGGCAGGCAACGATGAAGACGGCGACGAAGATACTTTAGACCTGCGGGACTTATTACTTACCGAAGCCCGCACCCCCGAAACCGAATACATTAAAAACATATTTTGGGAGGAGCTTTTTGTAGCCCTTGATGAATTGCCCGAACAGCAGCGGCAGGTATTTGTATGGCATGAGCTTGACGATATCCCCTTTGAGGAAATTGCCAAACGCACCGGCGAAAACGTAAACACCCTGGTATCGCGCAAGCGCTACGCGGTACTACATTTACGCAAACGCCTGAAGCAATTGTACGTCGAGATAAACAATTATTAGTAAAGATTATAACAATGAACACACGACATAAAAAAAAGCTATTCTTTATTCCGTTCGGGATAGCTGCCATATTGGCCCTGGTAAGCTACGTAGTTATGCTGCTTTGGAACGCCCTTTTACCCGAGATACTGCACGTTGGCGCAATAACCTACTGGCAGGCAATGGGCATATTTATACTGAGTAAAATACTCTTCGGTTTTGGCGGCAAAGGCGGCCCGGGTGGTGCGCCATGGATGCGCCGCAAGCAAATGATGGAAGAACGTTTCCGTAACATGAGCCCCGAAGAACGCGAGAACTTTAAAGCCCAATGGAAAGACCGTTGCAGCTGGGGCCGCCGCGGCGAACACTGGATGGGCGGCCGCGATGCTTTCAAAGAGCCCTTTAAAGAGCCAAAACCGGAAGCGGATTTTGAGCAGGAAGAAAAAGATAAATAATCCCTTAAACGTCATGCCGAACTTGTTTCGGCACCCCACGCGGCAGGTAAACGGCATGCATAACCGTTAGCATTGTGGCTACTTGTATGATGGGTTGCTGAAATAAATTCAGCATGACGTTTGGCTAAACCCCACCACCTATGGATGTGCTGATATTTAAAACAAGTGTAGCAACGCCCAGCCAGGCGAGCCGTTTGCAACCCATGCTGAGCGCCCTTGCCGACATAAAGCGCTACACTTTTGACCTGGAAGACTGCGACCGCGTGCTCCGCATAGAAAGCACCCGCATCGAATCGCAAACCATCAAACACATCCTCAGGATGGCAGGTTTCAGCTGCGAGGAACTTCAGTAGGCAGTTGGCGGTTTGCAGTGGGCAGTTTGCTTAGTTGGCAGTTTGCAAGGTAGAAACAAATCGGCTATGCAAACTGCATGCTGCAAACTGAGAACTGTCCACTGCTAACTGCACACCGCAAACTGGCAACTGCTAACTGCTAACTGCTAACTGCTAACTGAGCAGCCTGTTCATTAAAGCCAGTTGCCCGCTGTGGTATATATGATGCTGAATAAGCCCTTCTATCAGTTGGCGGTAGGTTACGCCGGTGCCCATGGCAGGGTCGCGGGTATCATTAGTGGGGGCATCCCATTTATCGGCAGGGAGGCTATTAATTACACTTTGCAGCGTAACGTTTGCCAGCTTAAAGTTGTCTTTGAGTTGTTGCCACTTATCCTCGTCAGGGTTGCCGGGGTTGGGCCAATCGCCGGCGGCAGGTTCGCCTGCAGGTTGCCCTTGCATACGTTGGGTTACTTCTTGCGCCCAGCCCAGCATGTGCAACAGTATGCCGGCAATACTGTGTACCGCGCCGGGAGGCATTTCGTAAGCATCCTCGAAAGTGATGCTATCGATAATGCTGTAGGTATTAGGCCCATACCATGGGTCGCCGCTCAGGATGCTTTGCAGCGATGCGTTTAGGGTGTCGGGAATGCTTGCCATTGTTTTTTTAACCAATATACAAGCAATTTGGTTTACTATTCTGTACGTTGGAAGCGATTTGCGCTTGCTTCCATCGGATCTATCATACAAACCATCAAAAAAGCAGAAAGCCTCCGCGAATTACATCACGGAGGCTTTCTTATTTAAACCCGTTGCCTAAAATTACGACGCTAAGTAAGCATTGATAATTTTCGAAGCTTCTTCTTTATTTTTAGCAGCGCTCCATTTCTCTTTAACCGATTGGTCGCCCAGGTCGAATAATTGTTGATACAGGCGTTTGCCATCTTTTTTCTCCAAAACTTTCAGGTTACCGCTTTTCGCGAATACGCCATCCCATACGGCGCGAACATCGCCCCAGTATTTTTGCTGGCTTGCCCACCAGGTTTTAGTGTAAGCAAATTTGCTCTCATCAATTTTGGTGAACTCTTCGTAACCTTTTTCTTGCGCAATTAATTTATCGCCTTCGGCAGTGCGTAATATCTTTTTGTTGTCCTGCTCGAACATCCAACCGTTAGGGGTCAGGATAACGCGGTTACCACGGCGCAGTACGTTATAGTCTTTACGTTTGGTGTACTCGCGGCGTGGCAGTGGCGAATCGGCTTCGCTTTGCCATTGGTGGCGGCCATCTACATGTACCCAGGTACCAATGCTTTGGTAGCGCGGGCTATCATCAACCTGTAAAACAGTTTGTACCCAACGGCCTTTAGTTTCGGCAGGCGAAAGGGCAACTTTTTTCCAGGCGTTATCTTTATCGTAGTTCATCAACGATGGGGCTTCGTAAACCCAGTCTTCGCGCCAGTGCTTAATAACGGTAGTATCATCAACCTGTAATAAGTGCTGGATAACTATTTTCTTTGGCGAGTCTTCTACGATAATAGCTGCCTCGTTACCCCACGAGCTGTAGCGCGGGTAAAATTTATAAGCTGTATCGGTTGCAAAGGTTTCGGCATAGTTGAAGGTTACTTTATAGTAGCCCGCCAAAGCTTTAATGGCTTGCCTGTCTTGCTCTAATTTCGATTGGGCGGATGCACCGAGGGAAACGGCGCAAATAGCTAAAAATAGGGAGAGTTTTTTCATCTTTATTTAGATTAATTCTAAACACAAAGAAAAAGAATAATTCAGGAAATTTCAACAATTTATCACAAAATTTTATAGTTGCGCCAACGTTGTTAAATCGTACTTTTGTATTATGATAAAAAGGCAGGCAGCATTGGTATTGGCTCTACTGTACATAGTTACGGTGGCAGGCTTTGCGCTTAACCTGCATTATTGCGGCAATTACGTTGCCGATGTTAAAATAAATGCACCTGCCGAAGCCTGCGCACAGCCCATGGCAAAAAGCAAAATGCATTGCTGTAAGGATAGCCGGTTGGACGTAAAAGTAAAGGACGACCATCAAAAGGAATCCACCTCATTCTTGTCGCGCCTTTTTGCTTTCGAGCTGCCAAAGTTCGCCTGGGCAGACTTCCTGTTCTCGTCGCAGCAATCGGTTTTAGAAAAACTTTTCGACCGTGGGCCACCCGACGAGCCGCCGGCAAATGCCATTTCTGTTTTCCTGAAGAATTGCACCTTTAGGATTTGAGCCGCTAATTACCTTATCGTAATTAGTCAATTCAATCCCAAAGTTCAATTTAAAACAGAAAACAATGAAAACCTTAAAAGTATATATCATCCTCTTTATAGCAACCATCACCGTTGCCAAAGCACAATTCACCAAAGCCGAACTGCAAGTTGCCGGTTTAACCTGCTCGCTGTGCGCCAACTCTACCGAGAAGGCTATTAAAGCGCTACCCTTTGTGAGCGAAATAAAGCCCGACCTGATGCGCAACATCTACAACATCACCTTTAAAGAAGGCGTTCCGGTAGATTTTGAGCAGATAACCAAGAAGATAAAAAGCGCAGGCTTTTTTGTGAATTACTTTAAAACCACCTACAACTTCGCCAACACCACCGTGGCCGAAAATGCTTTCACCGTAGGCGGCGACACCTATAAAGTACTTAATGCCGATAAACCGCTGAACGGCGAAGTGGTACTCACCATTGTAGATAAAGGCTTTGCGCCAAACTCGGTATCTAAAAAGTACCTGGGCAAAAACCCGGAAGCACCCGCTGCATCGGGCAAAACTTACCATTTAGCTATTTAACAGAGCTTCATTAAAAGCAGCATTTTTTATGAAAGCTATTGTATTGGCAATTTGCCTTGTGGCATGCGCATGTGTTGTGCGTGCGCAAGAGTTGTATGTAAATACCGAACCCGCCAGCAACATGGCAGCGCACTCGCTTGGCGTTCGGGTAGAGAACCAGTTCTTCACCACACCCGAATTTAAGAACCGTACCACGCTGGAACTGATGTACGGTGCCAGCGGCAAGCTAATGGTGCATGCCTCGGGCTACCTGTCCAACTTTTACCAAACCTCGCAGCGGCTGGAAGGCGGCAGTGTGTATGCTAAGTACCGTTTTTATTCGGTAGATAGCGTGCAGTCTCATTTTCGCGGGGCGTTCTTCGGGAAGGCAGCCATCAGCCGCAACCCATTCAACACGCAGGAAATTGCTTTAGAGGGCGATAACAGCGGCGTACAGGGTGGGGTGATATTCACCAAACTCATTCATAAACTGGCGATATCGGGCTCGGCAAGTTACTTACGCGGGTTCGATAACAGCGGCAATGCTATGCCTATAATGGGCGCGAAGAACGCGGTGGCGTACAGCCTATCGGCAGGGTATTTATTATTCCCGAAACGCTATACCAGTTACAAGCAGGTGAACATGAACGTATATGCCGAATTGCTGGGTAAAAGCAACCCCGGCTATGCGCAAAGCTATTTGGATGTGGCACCTGCTGTTCAGTTCATCTTCAACAGCGTTTGCAGGTTAGACTTTTCGTACCGCGCACCTCTATACAATTCTATGGACCGCTTTAGCAAGAACATGTATCTGGTGCGGTTCGAGTATAATTTCTTTAATCTATAGCGAGGGCTTTTCTACCACAAAGAACACAAAGTAAAAACACAAAGAGCACAAAGATTTGAGTTAACACGAATTTCACGAAGGAGGCGAATTTTACAAATGAAAGTCGTTAAAATTCGCTGCTAAACTTATTCATTCCGATTAGTGAAATTCGACTCAATTCGAAAAATTAGTGTTCACTCAATAAACATCCTCAAATGAAAAAATACATTTTATTTATAGCCCTCTCGCTGTTCGTGATAACGGCAGGCGCGCAGGATATGAACCACATGCAGCATATGCAACACGATACCGCTGCCAAGAAACCCATGCAGCACGACCATGCCGCCATGATGCGCAATATGCAGCACGATACCACCCACAAAATGGGGATGATGACCAGCCAGTTCTCGCTCGACCTGCCCATGAACCGCGACGGTTCGGGAACATCGTGGGTGCCCGATGAAACGCCGATGTATATGTACATGATACACGGCAAAAAGTGGATGCACATGGTGCATGGCAGCGTTTTCTTACGCTATAACAATCAGGATATTTTTAACAAAGGCAGCCGCGGCGGCAACAAGGTTGATGCACCTAACTGGCTGATGTATATGGCACAACGCAAGGTGGGTAAAAACGGCTTGTTCGCCATTAATACCATGTTCTCGTTCGACCCATTTACCGTGGGCGCAGGCGGATACCCGCTGCTGTATCAAACCGGCGAGTCGTACAAAGGCAATAAACTGGTTGACCGCCAACACCCGCACGACCTGTTTGCCGAACTAAGCGTAGCCTACACCCAACGCGTAGCTAAGAACACCGATATATCCCTATCGGTAGGTTACCCCGGCGAACCGGCATTAGGTCCGCCGGTATTTATGCACCGCCTTTCTGCCATGAACAACCCTGATGCGCCGCTGAGCCACCATTATGCCGATGCTACGCACATCACCTTTGGTACCGCAACGCTGGGCTTCCGTTACAAAAATGTAAAGCTGGAAGGTTCGGTATTTACCGGGCGCGAACCGGATGAGTTCCGCTATGGGTTCGATAAAGCCAAGTTCGATTCGTACTCGGTGCGCCTGTCGGTAAACCCATCAAAAGAGTGGGCGCTGCAGGTATCTAACGGATGGCTTAAAAGCCCCGAAGAAGCCGAACCGCAGGATAACGTGAACCGTTTTACTGCATCAGCCATCCACACCAAAATGCTGAACGATAACAGCTATGTAGCCACCACACTGGTATTCGGGCAAAACCACCACATTGGCGGGCATAACGAACCTGCGGTATTGTTAGAGCATGCCTACCAGTTCAACAAAAATGCTGTTTACGGCAGGTATGAGTATGTGCAAAAAGATGCCGATGAACTTGACCTGCATGCGCTATTCCCCAACCACCCGCGCTTTAATATCAACGCGCTAACGCTGGGTTACAACCATATTTTTGCTACTTACAAGCAAACCAACCTAACCGCCGGCTTGCAGGCAACAGCCAACTTTTCGCCATCAGCATTGCAGCCTTTGTATGGTAATACGCCAATAGGTTTCCAGGTTTATTTGAGGGTTACGCCGGCGTTGATGAAGATGGGCGGCAAGAAAATGAGTATGTAAAACAAATCAGGCGGGTAATTACCCGCCTGATTTATTAATAATGTCCCCTAAGAGAATAGATGCGTATGGTCTCATCCACAACTTCATAAACCATCCTATGCTCGGATGTTATTCGTCTCGACCATTTTCCGGACAAGTTATATTTCAATGCTTCCGGTTTTCCTATTCCTTCGAAAGGATGCGCTTGTACGTCTACAAACAATTGTTGAATCTTTTTTTGCACGATTTGATTACCAGACTTCTTCCAGTACTTCAAATCTTCGATAGCATCAGCAAACAGCTCTATTTCCATAGGTTATCGACGTCTACTTTAACGCCTTTACCTTCCTTCGCTGCCTGCTCACCACGTTTAATTTTGTCAACAAATTCTTGATTGTACGGACTCTTTTCTTCTTTCTCGAAGTTGATTTTAAGAGCTTTCAAAAATGCCTTAACAGCAGCAGATTGTTCTTTGCTCTCCGGATATACAATGAATGTTTCCATAAACAAATTTAATATTTTCCTACCATCAATTCATTTTAAAACTTCTTTATCGTCTCCGTCAAATGCGCCAGGTGATGCCTTCCATGCCACGCATACGTCGCTAAGCCTTTTTTCAATGGCACAGTATCGCCTGAGGCAGGGTGAACAAAGGTTTTCTCCCATTGGTCTTCGGTGAAACTTTCAAACAGGGTAACCATGTGGGTGTGGATGCCTTCCAGCATTTTCAACGATGGCTCCAGCGGTAGGCGGTAATCGGGCAGTAGTGCCCAGTCGGCTTCTTCGTAGGGCTTTATCGTCGGGTTGTTTTCAGTAAGGGCAAGCTTGAAACGCGTTAGCGCATTCATGTGGCTATCGGCCAGGTGATGCACAACCTGCCTCAGCGTCCAGCCGCCGGTGCGGTATGGGGTATCCAGTTGGGCATCGGTAAGCGGCATAATAGCGGCTCGCACTTTTCCGGGCAAGTTGCGAATTTCGCTTATCCATTTACGTTTATCTTCGATGATGTAAGAAACCGGGGCTTCAAATTTCCCAACGGGGTAGCGCATCTGCTCGTCTGTCATGTTATGGGGCAATAAAAATTTGGTGTATCAATAAGGATTTGCCCTAAATTAGCGTTTTGTACTTGTTTTGTAAACTGATGATAAAAAAATTCTTAACGCTGCTACTTGTACTCGTATCCACCATATCCTTTGCTGATACTATAAAAACCGATGTACTGGTAGTTGGCGGTGGCGCCAGCGGCGTAGCGGCAGCTATACAAGCTGCTCGCAGCAATGTAAAAACCATGCTGATAGAGCAGGGACCCTGGTTGGGCGGCGCCATGACCTCGGGCGGTATGTGCATTTTAGAAGCCAACCGCAACCTGCCTAACGGTTTCTACGGCGAGTTTAGGGAGCGCGTAAAGAACTATTATAAAGTACGCCTGGGGTACGATACTACTTTTAACGCCGTGCTCAACTTCGAGCCATCCATAGGCGCATCTATCTTAAAAAAACTGACCGATACCGTTAAAAACCTTACCGTTAGACTAAACACCCCCTTCACCGCCATTAAAAAAGACGGCACGGGCTGGGAAGTGAGCATTACTGTTAATGGCAAAACCGATGTGATAAAAGCAAAATCCGTTGTTGATGCTACTGAGTATGCCGATGTGGCCACTAAGGCCGGTGCTATATTCAACACCGGTTTTGATAGCAAAAAGGAGACCGGTGAAGCGCAGGCACCTGCCGACCCAACCAACCAGATACAGGACATCAGCTACATTGCTATACTGAAAGATTACGGCCGAACGGCCGACAAAACCATTGCCCGCCCCGACAATTACGAGGCGAGCCAATACGCCTGCCTCAAAAAGATAGACATAAAAGCGATGCTGAAGCGGGGCGCGCTCATTAACGATAAATACATGGTGAACTGGAATGATTGCGCTAACCAGTTCTCCGTTACCTCAGATGACCTCTCGCCCGAAAACCGCGCCGAAACCTTCCGCAAGGCGCGCCTGCATACCCTCGGGCTTATCTACTACCTGCAAAACGAACTGGGTTATAAAAACCTGGGGCTTGCCGAAGATTTCCCTACCAAAGATAAATTGCCGCTCATCCCCTACATCCGCGAGAACAAACGCGCTTATGGCGAGGTGCGCATGGTATTAGATGATGTTTATACGCCTTACACCCGCGGTTCGCGGCTGTACCGTACCTCTATAGGTATTGGCGATGCTATACCCGGGCAGCATTACATTATACCCGGCGCGCCAAAAATAAAGTATCCGCCTTTCCCGCCCTACTCGGTGCCGATGGGCGTTATTGTGGTGAAGGATGCTGTTAATTTATTCGTGACGGAGAAGGCGATGTCGGTTACCCACCTGGTGAACGGCAGCATTACTGACCCTGCCGTGCAGATGGCATTAGGACAGGGCGTTGGGGCTTCGGCGGCATGGTGCGCATTTTACGGCAAAACTACCAAGGAGCTTGATGTGCGCCATATACAGGATGAGATACTGATATATGGCGGCTCCATAATGCCCTTCAACGATATCCCAAAATCCGACCCGGCGTACCGCGCCGTGCAGCAAGTTGGCGCAACAGGTATGCTCAACGGCTTCCGCTCGGTAACGGGCAATACGGCGCAGATGCTGTTCAAGCCCGATACTACAGTGTACACCGCCGAGGTAAAACCGTATCTCAACGAAACCTTTGCCCGTTCGTTTCTGTGGTTCAACAAAACGCAGCCCGGCGAAAGTTTTACGGTAGGCAACCTGCTATCCTACATCAGCGAAATGTCGCTCACCGACCCGGAAACCCTTGAACGCATCATGCGCGCCAATTGGAAAACCAAGTACAACTTCACCGTAGCCTTTGATACCCGCCGCCCCGTAACCCGCCGCGAGTTTGTGGTGCTGGCTAATAAGTACCTCAACCCTTTTTCGAGGAAAGTGGATCTGTCTGGGAAAATTGTGAATTAGAGGTTAGAGAGCAGAGGCTGGAGGTTGGTTGCATTGTGGCTACCCTGCACGCGGGCCACAAGCCGGGAGGCTTGCGGCAGCCATAGCTTCATTTTTTAAAAAATTCGTGCAATTCGATTCAACTCGTACCATTAGTGTTCATTCAAATTCGTGAAATTCGATTCAATTAGTGCCATTCGTGTTCACTCAATTCGTGAAATTCGCTTAATTAGGTGCAATTCGTGTTCACTCACATTCGCCTTCATTATATTTGCAGCACTATGGAAACCATCACCTGGCACGATTTTGAAAAAGTAGAGCTACGCGCGGGCACTATCCTCGAGGTATCTGATTTCCCCGAGGCGCGGAAACCGGCATATAAACTAAAGGTCGATTTCGGTCCTCTGGGCATTAAACAAAGCAGCGCGCAGATAACCAAACATTACACCAAAGAAGAACTTCTCGGTAGGCAGATAATGGGTGTGGTGAACTTCCCCAAAAAACAGATAGCCAACTTTATGTCGGAGTTTTTGGTTACCGGCTTTGCCGATGAGAACGGCGACATTGTATTAGCAGCTATTGATAAACCTGTGCCCAACGGCAGTAAACTGATATAACATGTTTTTTGTGAACTGGATAATTGGGCCACAGCTTTTAGCTATCATTTTTTTGATAGCCGGCTATATTCAGAAGCTTTATCCGCCCAAAAAGATAAATGCGCTTTACGGCTACCGCACCGATAGTTCGATGAAGAACCAGCAAACCTGGGACGAGGGCAACCGCTACTCTACCGCGCTGATGATAAAATACGCCTGGGTAATGTTGCTCGGCGGCTTTGCCCTAACGGTGCTGCTGATGCAATTCCACATGGAGGAAAATGCCTTTGTACTTACCAAAGTAGGGCTGATGCTTTTCGGAGCGGGCTTTATTACTGTTAACCTTTTCAGGCTTACCGAGCGGCACCTGAAGAATTTACCTTCTAACAAAAACTAATGAAGTACTACACCTTCGGCGACGAGCCGGCCATATCGCCTGATGAGTTTTTTATGAACGAAGCCCTGAAAGAGGCCCGCCAGGCCCGGCAGGAAGATGAGATACCCATTGGCGCCGTAGTGGTTTGCAAGGGGCAAATTATTGGCAAAGGGCATAACCTTACCGAGCGGCTTAACGATGTATCGGCCCATGCCGAGATGCAGGCACTCACCGCTGCTGCCAACTATATGGGCGGCAAATACCTGCCCGAGTGCACGCTATACGTAACCATGGAGCCCTGCGTAATGTGCGCCGGTGCATCGTACTGGTTCCAGATAGGGCGAATAGTTTTTGGTGCCTATGATGCCCGCCGCGGTTTCGGCAGGCTTAACCAAACCATCACCCACCCCAAAACGGTAATAAAAGGCGGCGTGCACGAAAACGAATGCTCGCAGTTGGTGAAGGATTTTTTTAAATCGAAGCGATAGGTTTCGAGTCGGAAAGTCCACTGTCCGAAAGTCGGAAGACGGACTTTGCAAATCGGACATATCCAAATTGGCTTTACGCATTTTATCTTTCGGACTTCCCGACTACGGACTTTCGGACTAAAAGACTCAAACAAATGACATTCTTTTAGAACAAAAAGCCGTTTACGGTCTTATATTTGCTCGTCACAACATAGTAAAACTTAAAACTGAATATTATGGCATTTACACTACCGGCGTTATCTTACGCTACTGATGCACTTGAACCGCATATCGACAAACTGACCATGGAAATTCACCATGGCAAGCACCACCAGGCTTATGTTACCAACCTGAACAAAGCGTTGGAAGGCAAGCCTGAGGCTGATGCAAAAATTGAAGATATCGTTAAAAATATTTCTAAGTACCCTGCTGCTGTTCGCAACAACGGCGGTGGCCACTACAACCACTCTTTGTTCTGGACTTTGCTTTCGCCAAGCGGCGGTGGCGAGCCTACTGGTGCTTTAGCTGATGCTATCAAAAGCACTTTCGGTTCATTTGCCGACCTGAAAACTAAAGTATCAGAAGCAGGTGCAACCCGTTTTGGTTCGGGTTGGGCATGGTTAATTGTTACTGCCGATAAAAAATTAGCCGTAACTTCTACCCCTAACCAAGATAGCCCGCTGATGGATATTGCCGAAGTAAAAGGCACGCCAATTTTGGGTATCGATGTTTGGGAGCACGCTTACTACCTGCACTACCAAAACCGTCGCCCGGACTATTTGGCTGCTATCTGGAATGTAATTAACTGGGCACACGTTGCCGAGTTATACGCAAAAGCTATAGCTTAATCCAACGCTCCGCAAAACGGAGTAACACATTATACAAAGCGGCAGTTTGGAAACAATTCTGCCGCTTTTTTATTTCAATAACATTCTACCCTATGAAAGCTATCGTCCTCGAATCTGCCGAAAACCCTATCGTATATAAAGAAGTTGAAAAGCCAACCGCCGGGCCGGGCGAAGTGCTGGTGAAAATTAAAGCCGCCGCACTAAATCGCCGCGACTATTGGATAACCGTTGGCAAATACGCCGGCATTAAGTTCCCTACCATTTTAGGTGCCGATGGTGCCGGCATAGTAGCCGAAACCGGCGACGGTGCCGGAGAATGGCTGAATAAGGAGGTTATCATCAACCCGTCGCATAACTGGGGCGAGTACCCGGAATTTCAATCCAAAGATTTTAAAATATTGGGGCTGCCCGATGATGGCACCCTTGCCGAATACGTAAAAGTGCCCGCCGAGTACCTTTACCCCAAACCTGCCCATTTAACCTTTGAGCAGGCAGCAGCTATACCTTTAGCGGGCTTAACCGCCTACCGCGCGTTGTTCACCAAGGCGCATTTAAAAAAAGGAGATAAGGTTTTAATTTTAGGCGTGGGTGCAGGTACAGGCACTTTTCTGCTGCAATGGGCAGTAACGGCAGGTGCGCAGGTATTTGTAACATCGGGCAGTGGCGATAAGCTGCAGCAAGCAAAACAATTGGGCGCAGCAGCCGGTGTAAATTACAAAGCGCAGGACTGGGCAGAAGAACTGAAGCACCTATCGAGCGGTGGTTTTGATGTGGTGGTTGATAGCGCCCTCGGGTCAGATTTTAATAAGATACCCGACCTGTGCAAACCGGGCGGGCGTATCGTATTTTTTGGTGCCACGGCAGGCAACATTACCGAACTGAACGGTCGCACTATATTTTGGAAACAGCTGCAATTGCTGGGCACCACCATGGGTACTCAGGACGATTTTAAAGCGATGCTGACCTTGGTGAACGAGCATAAAATAGTCCCGGTGATAGATGAGGTTTTCCCGCTGAGTGAAGGCAAAAAAGCTTTTGATAAAATGGCGGCATCATCACAGTTCGGCAAGCTGGTAATTAGGGTTAGCTAAAATATATGTACCCTGAATTATTAGAACTACGCGTAGATGGTATCAAATGGGAAAGCCTTGATACCGCTACATTTTACTTGGTAGAGAAACTGCTGCGTCCGGTGCCGTACCGCGCGGGGCAGTTCCTCACCTTTATATTCGGGCATCACCACGAAGAGATACGCCGCTCCTATTCGCTCAGCTCCTCGCCGGATGACGACAGGCTTGCCATCACCGTAAAACGCATCAGCAACGGCGAGATATCGCGCTTTATGCTGAGCAAGGTAAAGGTTGGCGATATACTCACAGCCGTGAAACCTGCGGGCGTGTTCACGGTGGGTAATTTCGAGGCGGAAAAAGATATTATTTACTTCGCGGCAGGCAGCGGCATAACACCGGTTTTGTCGCACATCAAATACATCCTCAACCGCAAGGGTGGCAGCAAATTACACCTGCTCTACAGCAACCAAAACCAGGCTTCGGTATTATTCCATAACGAGCTGAATGAACTTGTTGCCAACTATCCCGACAGGCTAAACATAACTCATTTACTCAGCAGCGACGCCAACCGGCTCAACAATTACAAAGTAGAGCTATTGGTAAAACAGCAGCTGCAATTTGGTGCTGTGGATGCGGGGTTTTACATCTGCGGTCCGTTCGCCTATATGCGTATGATAAGCCTCACGCTGATGTATATGGGTATCGAGGCGGGGCAGATTCATAAAGAGAACTTCGTGCTCGAAACCGTGTCCGTAAGCAATCCGCACAAAACCTATCCCCCGCAAACTATCCGCATCAATTACCGCGGCGAAAGTTATGATATAGCAGCCGGCGAAAACCAATCCATCCTGCAAGCTGCCTTGCAAAACAATATACCCCTTCCCTACAGTTGCCGCAACGGTATTTGCTCGGCATGTGTAGCGCATTGCAAAAGCGGCAAGGTAGAAATGGCGAAGAATGAAGTGCTAACCGATGAGGATATTGCAAAAGGATTGGTGCTTACCTGTACAGGGCATGCGGTGACGGGGGATTTGGAAATAAATTTCGAAATAAATAGTACTTTTAAATAGAATAAGTATATTTTACCTGATATTTTTTGTTTTTTAATAACAACCTACTTTATCATCATATGACGAATTTAAAAGCCGTAGCTGCTAGTGACCAAGTTGTAAATAACACCTCTCACGGGAGAACAACTAGAGAAAAAGTATCAAATACTCTAACATCAGAAATCATAATAGGTATCTGCACTCCCATTGGATCATTCAAAGAAAATGTAATAGATAATATAGAAAGCTTATTAGATACTAAATATGGATATATTGTAAAGCGAATCAAACTTAGCTCATTTATTGAAAAATATTACGATTTCAATACGACCGCAGAAATAGGTCAATCTACAAGTTACACTTACTTAATGAATAAAATAAAGGGAGGTGACTATCTGCGTGATAAATATAATCCATCTTGTTTAGTTGAGTTGGCAATAAGGGATATCCATTATGACAGAATGGAAGAACAGCAGAAAAAAGATTTAAGCTTTAACGATCAAGTTCCCTTAGTAGAGCCAAGAAGAATTTGTTATATTATAGATTCTTTAAAAAACCTTGAAGAGTTAAACTTATTAAGGGCTGTGTATGGAGATATTTTTTACTGCTTCAGTGTTTTTTCACCAGAGCAGGAGAGAAAAGATAACTTAACAAAGAAAGATCTTACACCAACCGAAGTAGAAAAGGTAGTTAACACAGATGAATACGAGAATAACTCCCATGGGCAAAACGTGAGAAATACTTTCGTAGAGGGTGATTTTTTTATTAGGGTATCTAATTCAAACTTGGATAAGCTTTCAAAAAAAATCGAAAGATATTTTAATATAATTTTTGAGAGCGACGTAATAACCCCAATGCCAGACGAAATCGCTATGTACGAGGCTAAATCTGCCGCAGGTAATTCAGCATGTCTTTCAAGACAAGTTGGCGCGGCGATTACCAATAGTAAAGGTGAAATAATTTCAAGAGGATGGAATGATGTACCAAAGTTTGGCGGAAACTTATATAAAGAAGGTGAAACCGTCGATGTTAGGTGTAAAAACAAAGGATTTTGTAGTAACGATATTACAAAATTTAAAGTTGCTGAAGATATTATTAAAGCATTTGCAGCTAATCCAGAAATCAAATCAAAACTCTTTGGTGAAGGCGAAATGGCCGCTAATGATTCCACTTTCAAGATATTATTGAATATAATTAGGAAAAATACAAAAGTTAAGGATTTGATCGAATTCTCCCGATCTGTTCACGCAGAAATGCATGCTATAATCATGGGGAGTCAATTATCTGGCAATAAAATGATTGGAGGGAAGCTATTTTGCACCACTTATCCTTGCCATAATTGCGCCAGGCATATTATCGTTGCCGGAATAACTGAAATTTATTATATTGAACCGTACAAAAAGAGCCTTTGCATAGAACTTCACGAGGACGCAATAACTGAAGAAGAAAGCTCTACAACAAAAACAAAAATTTTAATGTACGATGGAGTAGCGCCAAGAAGATATCTAGAGTTTTTCACTTTATCGAAACAAAGGAAAGACAATGATGGTAATATAATAAAGTCAAAATTTTCAAAAATAAATCCAAAAACAAGAATAACTTTGCAGGCATTACCAACGTTGGAAATACAGGCTATACATTCCCTTACCGAAACAGGCTTATTAAATGTTTAAAAGATGAAAAAGATAAAAACTGATTTGAAAGCTCAAACTCAAATTATTTTCCCGTCAAATAATATTAATAAAGAAACTTATAGTACAGGGAAAATTGTAAACATAAAAGAACACTCAAAACGATCGTTTGATGAATTTATAATTAGAACTACTAGATCATATTAGAACTAATTCAATTGATTGAGAAACGAGTTTTAAAAGACAACTCATGAAATTGCCAATATAAGCTCTTTAAAGATTTCAAAAAAAGACCGTTGAAATATATCTTCTACGGTCTTTTTTTATTCATTTACCTACGCTCCCGGCTTCACCTGTAAATGCCTGTGCGTTTTACGGTGCGATGTTGTGCGCTCGGGTTTAGTTTTGGCCTTCTTTGTTTTTTTGCGTTTCCCCAACCAGATGATGAAGCCTGTTATAGGTAAACTGGCGCATATCAAGCTTGCCAAGAAAGCTATTATTTTGGTGGTGATGCCGCCTATTTGCCCTACGTGTATATCGTAGTTCATTTCGTTCAGCTTCAGACCGGCGCTCTTCTTTTCATAGATGTACTCTTTCAACAGCTTACCGCTATACTTATCAAATTCAAAGCCTGTAGCATGCGAGTAATGCATCGATTTTGCATAGCCGCCAACACCGATAGCACCTGATACTGCAGGGTCGTTATGTATCAAAAACATCTCTGCTTCGGGTACATGTTTACGGGCGTAAGCAAAGGCAATATCTATAACAGGCTCTTTTGCTAATCCCGAACGTTTCAGCGAATCTGATTTGGGTTCAGTTACTTCCTTATCATAATCTACACTGCCAAGGTTCGCGGTATTGTATATCGCCCGGCTCACGGGTTGAAAGGCAATAGCCAGCCCGGTTAACGCTAATATGATCGCTATCGAGGTAGCGTAAAAGCCCAGCACGTTATGAAGATCGTAGTTTATCCTGCGCCAGCGGCCACCCCATTTTATGGTGAAGCTGCGTTTGCGGTCGCTTTTGCGTTTGGGCCACCACAGGATGATGCCCGTTATCATGATCACGATGAATACAATGGTAGATCCGCCTACCACCCAGCTACCAATAGCAGGCGGTAGCAGCAAATACAGGTGAATGTATTCTACAATGGTAAAAAAGTTGTTCTGCGGCTTCTCGTGATGGGTGATCTTGGCGGTATAGGGATCGAGAAATACGATCTCGAAACCATCCTTACCCATATTGGCATAAACCCCTGCAGGGCGCTCTTCGCCGAAATAATAAATAAAATCGGAGGTAGCCTTGGGGTACGCTTTCTTAACAGAAGCTACCATTGCCGATGGCGGCAGGTAGCCACTGCTTTGGCGCACTAAGTGGCGGTGGCTGTACATGGCATCCTGTATCTCGTCCTGAAAACAGAAGATACAGCCTGTGAGTGCCACAATAAACACCACAAGCCCGGAGATAAATCCGAGCCAGCGGTGGCAAAAAAGTAATACTTTCTTGAATTTCGTCATCAGATCTGGAAAAAAAGCACCCCGCCTGGTGGTGCGGGGTGCCCGGGGGAAATTAACTAATTAAAATTTATAGTTGGCACTCAACACAACCTGGCGCAAACGCTGCGGGTTAATGGTGGTGTAACCGGTGTAATATTTTTTGTTGCCTAAGTTATTCACGGCCAAGCCAAAACGATATTTCGATTTCTCGTAGAACAGGTTGCTGTTCAGGATGGTGTAAGCCGGCAGTGAGAAAGTACCTTCGGTTGCGCTGTTGATAATTTTGTTTTTGCTTACATAGTTGCCACCCAGGCCAAGGCCTAAACCTTTAAGCGCACTGCCCGGTAAACGGTAGCTTGCGTAGAAGTTAGCCAAGTAAGGCGAACCCGCTGTATTGGGGCGGTAACCAATGATAGAGGCATCGCCGCCGGTATATTTAGAATCGTTGTAGGCAAAACCACCAACTATGTTTACCGATGGTATTGGGTTTGCAATAAGTTCCGCTTCGAAACCTTTGCTCACCTGTGTACCATCCTGTACCTGTGCATAATAAGGCAAGCCGGCTACCGAACGTAGGAGGTTGTTTACTTTAATACGGTAGTAGCTTAACGTGCTGCTCAGTTTGCCATCGAACAAGGATAATTTAACACCTGCTTCTGCCTGGTTAGCGTTCTGCAATTTGGCAATTACCGATTCGTTGCTTGCGTTGGTAAATAAGCCCGGATTAGAGAAACCGTTTTGGTAGTTGGCAAATAACGAAACTTGATCTTTAACCGGCTGGTATATTAGGCCAAACTTTGGCGAAAAACCGGTTTGGTTAAATGGTTTTGCCGATTGCGTACCATCCAGCAAATACGAACCTTTGTTTTGGTAGCTATCTACACGTACGCCTAACGAAGCAATTAGTGTTTCGGTAAGGTTTATTACATCCGAGGCGTAAGCGCTATAGGTATTGGTACGGTAGATGTAGGGATAAGTATTTGCGTTGGTTAAGGGATTTGCTGCCACTGTAGCATCAACCAGCTGTTTGTTGAACGAGCCGTAATCAAAAGTTGGGTCGTTTATTGGTACGATACCGTATTGGTTACCGTAATATATCTGGCGCGAGTTTTGGCGCTGAAAATCTAAACCAACCACAAAACGGTGGCGCATACCGCCTATATTGAAATCGCCGTTGAGGTTTTCCTGTATTTCGGTAGCGGCAAATTTGCTGTTTGCAGTAGATTGGTCGTTCCGGAAGATGTAATTATTATTGCCCGGCAGGTTTGGTTTTGATGGGTCAAGCGCAACAGCTGTTTCGTCGGTTATCAGGTAATAATAAGGGCTTGGGCCGTTTGAGAAACTGTGTGTATTAGAGAAAACGGTTTGCGATGTAATTTTATCAGAAAACTTGTATTTAGCCTCTGCGTAGTAGTTGCTGCTACGGGCGTACGAGGTAACGTTATCGTTAGAATAAGCGTTCTTGTAATCGATATTCAACTGGCTAACATCGGTAATACCCATCTGCGCCGGGGTATTGTAAAAGAAGAAGAAAGGCTTGGCAGCATTGCGGCCATAGTATAATTCAGCTTCTACCAAAAACGATAGCTTATCGTTCGCTTTGATGGAAAGGCTTGGCATAGCAGCAAACGAACGGCTTTTACCGTAATTTTGAAAACTGCCTTCGTAATTGTAAGCTGTATTTAATCGGAAAGCCACGTTAGAGCCAAGCGGCGTGTTCAAATCTAAAGTGGTGCGGCTAAGGTCGTAGCTACCTACTGAGTGCCCAATTTCGGCAGCAAAAGTTTCGAAAGGTTTTTTAGTGACACGGTTTATTAAACCACCGTACGATGCTACCACACTACCGAACAGGGTACCTGAAGGGCCTTTTATTACTTCGAGTTTCTCGATGTTTACTGCATCAATACCGCTGGTAACTAAACCGGCAATACCATTACGCAGGCGGGTTTGTGTAACAAAGCCGCGCAGAGTAAAGTAACCGCCACCATCGCCTGCGCGATTGGTAGCATCCCACATTTTCTGGATACCGTTTGCATTACGTATTGCATCCTCCACATTGAATACTTGCTGCTCTCTCAATAATTCGCTGGTTACAGTGCTGTAGCTCTGTGCATTCTCCAGGTTAGCCAAAGGAATTTTAGCGGCATCAACACTTATTTTACGGGTGAAACGGTTTGCACGATTGGCGATAACGTTTACCTCGTTAAGTTGCGAAAGGCTTGCTTTTATAGTGATCTGTGGGACAGCAGTGGTTTGCCCTGCATTTACAGTAACCGGAACCTCTACGGGCTGCACACCTACGTACGAAATAATTAAAGTATAGTTACCAGCCGGGGCTTTAAAAGAAAATTCACCGGCGTTATTGGTGCTGCTACCATAGCTGGTACCCACCAAGCCGATAGATACGTTATCGGCAACTTCGCCTTTTGATGTAACTACTTTACCTGCAACAGTACCGCGCGATTGTGCGAATATATTTGTTGGATTTATGAAAGAAATGATGACCACGAGAGCCGTAATCAATTGTAAAAGATTAAGTTGAGGTTTCCTCATTTTATTTGGACTAATTATAAACAATGCTGCGAAAATACAGCAAAATGACACATCGTCCAAATTATTTAGAATAATTATAAATAAAGTTTAACTTATTTGGTTGTACCCTTAACGCGCGAAGAATTATCCTTCACAAAGGTTTCCCAGCCCGAATAAGATTTTTTGCTTTTGCCTGCAGAGGTGGGTATTCTTTGGAACGAATGGCATACGGCTACAGCCAAACCATCGGTAGCATCCAAAAATTCGGGTGTTTCTTTAAATTTCAGCAGGGTTTGCAACATGGCGGCTACCTGTTCTTTGGTAGCGCTTCCGTTACCGGTGATTGATTGTTTTATTTTGCGGGGAGCGTATTCGGTGATATCGATATTACGAGATAATGCTGCCGCTATGGCCATACCCTGTGCGCGGCCCAGTTTTAGCATTACCTGTATATTTTTACCGTAGAAGGGCGCCTCAATGGCCAGGCAATCGGGTTTGTAGTTATCTATCAAGGCAACCGTTTTTTCGAAGATGCGCTGCAATTTCAGCATGTGGTCGTCTATCTTTTCCATCTTCACCACGCCAAGGCTTATCAACTCCACCTTATTGCCTTTCTCTAATATCAGTCCGTAGCCCATTACGGCTGTGCCGGGGTCAATACCTAATATAATGCGTTCCTTGTTGTTTGCCTCGTTCATCTTCGGCTACAAAACTACGGTTTAGGCAATGGTTTTATGCAGTATGGTTATATATTCTTCGCGGCTTATCATGGCGGCGCCCATGCTTTCGAGGTGCTCGGTATACACCTGGCAGTCTACCAAATCGTAATTCCCTGTTTGGCAAAGCCATATCAGGGCGGTTTTAGATGCGTTGCTTACCCGGCTAAACATACTCTCGCCGCAAAACACCCTGCCTGCTTTTATGCCGTAAAGTCCGCCCACTAAAGCATCACCCTGCCATACCTCAACAGAATGAGCAGCACCTATCCGGTGCAGTTCGTTATAAGCAGCCTTCATATCGGCGGTTATCCAGGTGCCATCCTGCCCTTCGCGCGGGGCAACCGAGCAAGCTTCTATAACATCGTTAAAGCATTTATTGGTAGTAATAGTAAATACGCCCGAGCGCAACACCTTGCGCATGGTTTTAGAAACATTAAGCCTTTCGGGATAGAGCACAAAACGCTCGTGCGGCGAAAACCAAAGGATGGGGTCATCCTCGCTATACCAGGGGAATATGCCGTTGGCGTAGGCAAGCAGCAAGCGCGAAGAAGACAAATCGCCGCCTATGGCAAGCAGCCCGTCTTCTTCGGCAAGTGCAGGGTCGGGAAATACAATACGTTCGTCGATCCTGAATATCATCGGGGCAAATTTATGCCTTCTTTCGTATCACCAGCTTTTTATTTTGTGCCTTGGCCACGGCATCCATATAGGCCTGCATTTCGTTGTATTTTGCTGCAGGTATGGCATGGTTTGTTAAGTTGAATTTTGCTGTACTCACCACTTGGTTTTTGGCAGCGTTGTAAACATAGTTAACCTCATAATTGCCGTAAGTAAATTTAAGCGCCTGGTTTGTTGGCAGGGTTTCTACCTCAAAGCCCTCGGGCAGATCGATGGTGGTAACGCAGGTTTTTTGCAGCGGCTGTTCAAAATAAAAATCGTACTTACGTTTTTCAACTACAGGCAAGGTTGAGTGCCAAAGATCAAACAAGCGGGGCTTTAAAAATTGTTTATTGCCGGCCGCTATGTCATAAAACTTTTCGTACTCGGCTGTAATGCCAATTTGTTTCACGCCATCCTTATCGGTTTCTGCAGTATATTGTACATCGTTGGGTTGTTTCATACCAAGGCTGCGGATCAAGTGTTCGCGTTGCTCATCGGCTTTAAGATAGCCCAGCGAAATATAATCGTCGCGGTAAACGCCGCTTGCCAGTACTTTGGCTACAGCTTTGGCGGTGCCCTCTGGGCTAAGCGTTATATGCACCTCGCTGTTAAACTGGTTATCGGCACTTATGCTTTTAGGCGTGTTTACCAATTTGCCGCCGTCCTCGGTAATCAGCAGGGCGTTACGGTTTTCGGTAAAGGTGCCCAGTTTACCAAAGGGTTGTGTATTGCTGGTACATTCCAGCCAGGTGGTATCGCCCTTAAAGGGTACGCATAAAATTACGTGGTCAAATGTATTTGCCGCAAATGCGGGGTTAGCCGGCTCGGCATTGGTACCCGATTTTATTACGGCGTAGTACGAGGGTATGTTAACCGCCTTCAGCAAGGCCGACATATAGTTTGACAGCGCCTTGCAATCGCCGTACTTTTTCTCGTCAACAAAAGTTGCCGGGAAAGGCTTTAGGCCGCCAATACCCAATTGAATACTTACAAAGCGCATGTTTTGCTGCATGTATTCATACAAAAATCGGGCTTTCTCTTTATCCGTCTTCAGCCCCTCGGTCATCTTTTGTATTTCTTCAACACGTTTTGGCGATAAGGTCCCCACATCTTCTTTCAGCGTTTTTATCCAGTTGCCAAAAGTTTGCCAGGTACTCAGGTCGCCGGGGCGGCCATCATACACAAACGAATTATCTACAAAAGTTACATCCGGGAACACCTGCCAGTCGAGCGCATCCTCTTCCAGTTTTTCAGCCTTTATATTATTTGCTGTCCAGGTGTAAGTATCGAGCCCGTTAGAGGTGGTTTTTGTTGGTTTGATGTAGGTGTTGGTACTGGCGTACCTGAAACCCATTGCAGGGTCTACCGTAACCGAACATATCGAATTTTGGGTAGATTCTTCTGCCGACTGCGGCGACCATCCGCCAAGCGTTAAATAACTGTTCTTACTGGTTTCGAGTATTATTTCAACCGTTGTTGGGTACGAGGCAATAGTATGCCTGATAGACAGCACGCGGTCGTCGGTAATTATCGACATGCCATCAGTCGCCGAGCGGTCGTACATATCGCTTTTGCTGTATTTCTTTATCTTCTGCCCGGCAGCGTTATATATCACCATCTCAAAGCTACCCACGCTGTTAAACTTTTTGTCGTAACCTACACCAAAAGCTGCGTTATGGTCGCCTTTTTCGTTAAGGATGGTTACAATGCTATGGAAACGCTCCTGCACCTTGCCTACACCTTTCACAATGTATTCGTGGTTCTCATACCGGGTTACAGCATGTGCTCCGTCCTTTAACGAATCGGGGATGGAGGATGCCACGTATAATTCGGGTAATATCTTTTTGTCTTGCGCAAGCACATTACCGGCAATGCCAAATGCCATTACCGCAGCAAGTATAAATTTCGGAGCTTTCATTATTACGATTTCTTCAGCACTATTGGCTCGTTAATCATTTCATACATCTTTTTGTAGAACTCGTGAAAATCGGCGTAGTCCTCTTTAAAGAATATGGATTTCTTGGTGTCTAAAACATACCTTACGGCTACACTGCCATCCTGTTCCGCAACAATACGCCTGAATGTAATACTGGCATCGGGTAGTGCCATTGATGCACTTTTAGGTAACGATTCTAATTTGTAACCCGCCGGCAATTTGTAGGTACCCACCAGCATAAAATTGTCGCGGTAACCAAAATCAATATCCGTAAGGCGGTTAAGGCTCAGGAACGGGCTGGTTTTAGAAAGGCCAAACACGTTAGGGTTAAAATAAATGTAATTATCGTCAGATCCTGTTAAGTCGAGGTCAAAATTTATCGACTGTTTCAATGGCAATGTATCAACATCCATATCCTCCATTTTTAGCGAGGTTATTTTCAGCGTATTATCATCTGCTTTTAAAAAGTCGATGTATTTTTTCTCGCCACCGGTTTTATACCTTTCTACAGCCTTAACTTTTTTATAACCATAACTGATCAAGTTTGCATTGCCGGTAACCTTGCTATCGGGTTTCACTTCGGCATTAACCAGCACCACGCCCCGTATTGGTTTATCGTTCTGCAAAAATACCATCTCGTAATTATTTGCTTCTTTATCTAACAGCAAACCAAACGAGTTGAGCACATTGCCAGGTACCTGGTTATATAAATTATACTTGTTAGAAGCATCGAGCACATACACTTTTGCCGAATCGACAGGGATGTATGCTACAACATTATTAAACGACGATTCTGTTGGGTAACCCGGGTTTACTTTGCCATTAGAGCGGGTACTTACCATCATAGGGTAAACCTTAACTCCGGATTTCTTTAGCAAATGGCACAGCATAATATTGATATCGGCAGAGGCGCCGGTTTTCTTTTCCCAGGCTTTTCCTACGCCATCTTCCGAGTATTTGTAATACTTCTCGTTCCACTTCATGGTATTTTTCACCTCGCCAAACAGGTAAGCTATTCTTTCATCATCGCTTTTCATGGCTTTAGCCTTTGCAATCAGCGCTTCTTCGCCTGTCAACTTTTTGCCTAACTGGCCGCCAAGGTCTTCATCTTCCATAAAATTGGCGCCCACTTTACTCCAGCTATCCGAAAAGCTCTTCGTAAAGCTCCCTTTTATGCTTAATAGTTGAAAAAGCAGGCGTTGCGCATTGTCCTGGCGCGTGGTCATAAACGGCTCATCCGGTATAGAGGGGATATTGGCAATTGCACGGGTTTGCGTGCCCATGCCTTCTGTTTTATTTACGGCATATGGCTGCACCCTGTTTTCAAGGTTTTTAAAATAAAGGGCCTCGTGTATAGTTGTTTTTAACTCGCTATAGCGGTTAGGCAGGTCGCTTTGAAAATACCAATCCGGAAAATCGTAAAATAGTGCATGAGTAACCGTGTATTTATACTCAATTACCGACCCGGGCTGCACATTAGGAAATGAGAAAACGAGCGCCGAATGGTATTTATCTACGGTCTCGGTAAAAACTTGCTTTTTATCAACCTTTATAATTTCCACGTTGCCGTTGTTCAGGTTAATAGTTTGTGCTTGCAGGCCACTTATATACTCCAACCGGTTTGCACTGTAATATTCTATGCGAATATTAGCTTCATCTTTTGCGCTGCTATTGAATATTTTTATTCGTTTGTGGCGGTTTTCAATAACCTGGGCCTGCGTGTCATAATAAACCTCGCCTTTGTCAAACAGTATCATGGCGTTGGCATCTTTTTCAAAATCGCAGGATTTTAGCTCAAGGTCGGCTTTATCTATTTTTCCGAAAGGTTGGGTTGCGGGTGTTGTTGGGGTTTGGGCATTAACTGCAAATGTAGCAGCCAAGGCAACCAGGAGGGCTAAGGTTTTTTTCATATAGTTCAAATCGTGATAAGGCAGCACTAATATAAAAACAGGTTTTGATATTATCAAGAGCCTAACGCCCACTCTTTTTAACTCAAAATAAAATTATTTAAACCCTGCGGCTCCTTATCTGTCATACTTACATGATAGCCAACGCAAAACAAATGAGGCATTTGTATGCCCGGGCGGGTTTCGGGCTGCGGTTTGCGGATACAAAAGCCACTGCTAACCTCAGCATAAAGCAGGCAGTAGCGGGACTTTTTAAAGCCTCGGAAGCTGATAACCCGCTCAATATGATAGCCAGCAACATTAGCTACAAAGATTTTCTATTGGCTAACGAGGGCACCAAGAAGATGTTTTTGCAGGAACAGCGCCAGCAAGAAAAAGCCCTCAATATTAGCTGGATGACGCAAATGAGCAGCACTGATACGCAACTGCGCGAAAAGATGGCGCTGTTTTGGCATAACCACTTTGCATGCCGCACCCAAAATGCCTGGTACGCCCAGCAGCTGAATAACATACAGCGCAGCAATGCACTGGGCAATTTTAAAACATTGATTCTCCAGGTATCGCAGTCGCCGGCCATGTTGCAATTCCTCAACAACCAGCAAAACCAAAAGAACCATCCCAATGAGAATTTTGCCCGCGAACTGATGGAGCTTTTCACCATTGGCCGCGGCAACTATACCGAACAGGATGTAAAAGAATCGGCACGGGCATTTACCGGCTGGGGCTTTAATAAAGAAGGCAGTTTTGTAGCACGCCCTAATTTGCACGATGCAGGGCAGAAAACCTTCCTGGGTAAAACGGGCAACTTTGGCGGCGAGGATATTATCAATATCCTTTTAGAGAAAAAGGAAACAGCACGCTTCATCAGCAAAAAGCTTTACAAATATTTTGTGAACGAAACGCCGGATGATGCGCACGTTAACGCCATGGCGGATGTTTTTTACAATGCCAACTACGAGATAAAGCCCCTGCTGGAATACCTGTTTACTGCCGACTGGTTTTACGCCGAAAAAAACATCGGCAACCTGATAAAAGCACCCGTTGAGTTTATTGTTGGGTTGAACCGCCAGTTTTACATCACTTACCAAAACCCCGATGTAGTCCTGCAATTTGAGCGCGCGCTGGGGCAGGTGCTCTTTTACCCGCCAAATGTAGCCGGTTGGCCGGGCGGCAAAAACTGGATAGACAGCTCATCGTTAATGTACCGTATAAAAATACCCGCTACCGTGTTGAATGGCGGAGTAATAGAATTTAGCGGCAAAGTTGATCCCGAGGATGAAGCCTTTATTGCCACCACCCGCAGGCAGCAGGAAGCCGTTGCCACCAAAATACAGGCATCGGCAGATTGGGATAAATTTTTGACAAGTATCCCCCAAGGCAGTACCAATGCTACCATTGCACAAACGTTGCTGGCGGTAGCACCAACGGGCAACATTAACCAAATTATTAATAAAACCATTGATATAAAAGCATTGGCTATAGAGTTGGCTTCTACGCCGGAGTATCAGCTTTGCTAATCGTATCATTAAAATAAGGAATTATGAAACGCAGGGATTTCTTAAAAAATTCGGCATTGGCATCGGGGGCATTTTTGATACCCTCATTCCTGAAGCCTTTCGAGGCAATGGCTGCCGGGCAGCTTTCGGGCTACAAAAACCTGGTCATCATTCAACTCTCGGGCGGTAACGACGGGCTGAACACCATTGTGCCCTATGGTAACGATATATACTACCAAAAGCGTAAAACCATTGCTATACAGCAGCCTGACATTATTAAGCTGACCGATATGCAGGGCTTAAACCCCAACCTTGGTGCGCTGAAAGAAATTTACGACCAGGGTTGGATGAGCATTATCAACTCCGTTGGGTACCCTAACCCGGATAGGTCGCATTTCCGTTCGATGGATATCTGGCAAACCGGCAGCGATGCCAACCAGTTCCTGACAACGGGTTGGATAGGGCGTTACCTCGACTCTAATTGCGCTACCTGCAAAGACCCTTATACGGCTATTGAGGTAGACGATACGCTTTCGCTTGCCATGAAAGGTGCTAAAATGAAAGGCATTGCCGTTGAGGACCCGGGCAAGCTTTACCAGGCAACCCGCCAGCCCTTTTTTAAACAACTGGTGCACGAGCACGATGATGCCCACCTTAACGAGGATAACCTGGGCTACCTGTATAAAACCATGGCAGAAACCTATTCCTCTGCCGACTATATACAGCAAACCAGCAAAACCTATAATACCTCCGCTGCTTACCCGCAAACACCATTTGCTAACCAGTTGAAAACCGTTGCCAAATTCATCAACTCGGGCTTGAAAACAAGGGTGTATTATGTATCGCTCAGCGGCTTTGATACCCATACCGGGCAGCAGAACCAGCAGGGCAGGCAGCTAAAAATTTATGGCGATGCGGTAGCGGCGTTCGTAAAAGACCTCAAGCAAAACAACAAGCTTGACGATACACTGGTGATGGCATTCTCGGAATTTGGGCGCCGCGTAGAGCAAAACGCCAGCAACGGCACCGACCATGGTACCGCCAACAACGTAATGCTGTTTGGCGGCAAACTAAAAAAACAAGGCATATACAACAAAGCGCCCAACCTTGCCCAACTGGATAACGGCGACCTGAAATACGAAGTAGACTTTAGGGACGTTTACGCCACGCTGCTTGATAAATGGCTAGAAGTAAATAATAAAGATGTGCTGAATAAAAGCTTTGCGGGGTTGGGGTTTATATAGCTTGTTGATTTTTTAGCTTCATTTTACCGCAAAGGGCACAAAAACGGCGTTTATTTAACCGCAAAGATTCTGTGTTGATTACCAAATGATTTTTTACTTTTGTTGTCTAAGGCGGCTTTATGCCAGCCTGTTTAGGGTGGTTGGCTTTAGCTTTAACCACCCTAACTATTTTATGAGGTTGCTTCCTCGCTTTGTACTTGCAGGTAGCGGCTGTCGTACCTCTCGCCTGTTTTCCAAAGGGTGTAAACCAGTTCTAATAACTTCCTCTGCACCGCTACCGCCGCTTTCATTTTAATTCCATGTTTAGATACTAACCTCACAAACACTGCTTTGAAATGCTTGTCGCTACGTATAGCGGCTAATGCAGGCATATACATTGCCTTCCGTAAATAACGGTTCCCTCGTTTGGATATACGAGGCTTACTTTTTACCGAAGTGCCCGAGTCTTTAACTTTTACATCCAACCCGCTATACCCTACCAGTTGCCTTTTATTGCGGATCAGGTTGAAGCCATTCGTTTCTGCAAGGATGGTAACTGCCGTAAGCCACCCTACGCCGGGGATAGATGTAATAGTACGTACTCTTTTAGTCAATTCGGCATCTTGCTTTATCAGGGCATCGATCTCTTCTTTAACTTCTTTTTCCTGGCTGTTGAACAGCCCGATACGATCTTTGAGCCTGGCTACGCTCCTTTCGTTAGGGTATGCTTCTGCCTGCTCGGCGTGCAGCTGGTTCTTAGCCACCGTACGTTCTGCTATCAATTGCCCCCTTTCCCGGGTTAACTGCCTTAATGTTTTGAACCCCTTCTCCGGTTGCTGCCAGTCCTCCAGTTTTGTACCAAGCCCGAAATCGCAAATGCCTCTTGAAGCAGTTTTATCAGTAATGGTTTTGATATCCAGCGACCTTATATGGTTGCTGATCTTATTGGGTAGTACTATGCTAACCTCGTAACCGTTGTCGGACAGGTAGTACGCCAGCTTCTCATGGTAAACGCCGGTGGCTTCCATCACATACCTTACGCTGGTAGTGTTTACGCTATGCTTGCTTACCCAAACCAGCATAGCCTTAAAGCCCGATTCTTTATTGGCGAACGATTTACAAGCGTAAATATCCTTCTCAAGGGAGCTGCCTATCCTGCCTAACGATACTACTAATTCCTTTTGTGCCACATCAATGCCGGCAACTTGCTTTAAAACACTTGTCATCACCTGTTAATATCTATTTTAATAAGTGAATAACCCATCTTCGTTTTGTCTCCTGGTTGGATATCCAAGCTATACCGCTATGCAGTATGCCTTACATTCTGTTCAAACTCCAATGGGCAAAAGAGCATGAGGCCGTATCTTTGCGAGAACATACTTCATGAGTTGTTTGAGCACAAATCGGCTCTCATACTCCTTCACTCAATACAAAATTATTAGCTATATTAATTGGTAACAAACATAGGAG
>NZ_MBTF01000004.1 GCF_002013915.1 Mucilaginibacter pedocola | reverse complement strand
TGTCATCCTATGTTTGCTTATAGGAAAAAGTTAAGTGTTTAGAGTAAATTTAAAGTAGAAGAAAAAGGGTAAAGAGAAAGATCACGAGTTGTCATTGGCTGTAGGAAGCCGTTCGAAATGCAGATCACTTTACCCCTTTGCTTACAAGCTTGAACAGTTCATTAGGCCACAAGAGCCTGTATGTAGGATTGATAAGCAGTAAAGCAGGTTCTTCTACAGTATTTATCTCAAAACAAAGTTATGGAAACTCATGCAAATTACATTGGTGTAGACATTTCAAAAGCGTCCTTTGACGTATCAGCCGGCCGACGCCATTATCAGTTCAGCAACGAAACTACAGGCTTCGACGGCTTCTTAAAGCTATTGGATACAGATAGCCATATCGTGATGGAAGCATCCGGCCCATATTATTTAAGGCTTGCTTGCTTCCTGCATACGAAGGGCATTAAGGTAAGTGTGGTAAATCCTTTGGTGATTCGCCGCTACAGCCAAATGCGTATGTCCCGGGCTAAAACAGATAAGAAAGACGCACTCCTGATCGCAGAGTATGGTGCCATGGCTAAGCCGGAGCAATGGGCCCCACCACAGCAGCATGTGGTAGAATTACAGCAAACAGAAGCCATTTTATCAGGATTGAGCAAGCAGCATACTGTGTTAAGCAACCAGCTTGAAAGCTTTACAGCTACAGGAATGATGCAAAAAGCACTGAGGCAGACGATACAAAAAGAGCTATGCCACCTTAAACAACTTATATCACGGCTTTCAGCTAACATGGAAAAGATCGTTCTTGAACATTATGGGCAAATGCTATCAGGACTGAAAAGCATACCTGGCATTGGCAAAAAAACAGCGATAATGCTCATCCTGGTAAGCGGTGGTTTCGAGCGTTTCGGCGATTGCAGTAAATTAAGCTCTTACATTGGGACATGCCCGCGCCTGTTCGAATCGGGCAGCAGTGTAAAAGGCAGGCCAAGAATATGTAAAATGGGCATGTCTGCGATCAGGGCCTCATTGTATGTATGCTCATGGAGCGCAAAACGCTGCAATAAAGCCTGCCGGGAGCTTTATGAACGCTTGCTGGCAAAAGGAAAAGCCAAAAAAGTTGCTTTGATCGCAGTCGTAAATAAGTTGCTAAAGCAAGCTTTTGCAATAGCTAAAACTAACTCAACATATCAGGAAAATTATTCAAATATTATTTGCTTTTAAACACAGTTCATTTCGAGCGAGCGAAGCGACGAGAAATCTTGTACGACTGAGCATGAACGCTTTGCATGAACGTATGTATTGCGTTCAAGATTTCTCTTCGCCCGTTCGCTCTTTCTCTCCCGCGTGCTCATCGAAATGACATCGCGGCTTTACCACACCAGTTTATACCCTACTCCGCGTACATTAATGATCTGTATATCCGGGTCGGCGCGCAGGTGGCGGCGCAGTTTGGTGATGAATACATCCAGGCTGCGGGCGTTGAAAAAGCTATCGTCGCCCCAAATGGTATCGAGTAAGGTTTTGCGTTGCACCACTTCGTGGCGGCTTTTACATAGCAGGTTTAAAATATCGCTCTCGCGGGCGGTTATACTCCAAACGTTAATACCCTGTTGCAAGCTATTTTTAGTCGGGTTAAAAAACAGGCTGCCTAATTGGTAATTCTCTGCCGCAGGTTTTGCCGATGGTTTGCGCTCGAGCATACGGTTGTGGCTCAGCAACACCTGCATCCTCACGATCAGTTCTTCTACGCTAAAGGGTTTCTTCAGGTAATCATTAGCCCCGCTCTCGAAGCCCGCAACCACATCTTTCGGCTGCGATTTGGCGGTGAGGAATATGATGGGCGTCCGTTCGTCGGCCTCGCGTATTTTACGGGCTACTGCAAAACCATCCAGCTTGGGCATCATAACATCAAGCGCCAGTACATCGGGTTTTCGCTCGCTGTACTTTTGCAAAGCCTGCTCGCCGTTGGCACACAGTACAACATCAAAACCCGCTTCTTCCAGGCTTTCGCGCACAATGTGAGCCAGCGCCAACTCGTCTTCGGCCAGTAATACCTTTATTTTATCCATGGTTCAACGGTATGGTTAAAGTAAACTCGGTGCCTTTATTCAGTTCGCTGGCTACGGTAATTTTACCGCCGTGGGCTTCCACAATATATTTTACATAGCTTAACCCCAAACCCGTCCCTTTTACATTGTGTACGTTACCGGCCGGCACGCGGTGAAATTTATCGAACACATGCTTTACATGCTTTGCCGGGATGCCCATACCGTTATCTTTTATGCTGAATAGCGCCTTCTCTTTATTTTTAGTAACCACTATGTTGATATCCACCGGTTCGGTAGAGTATTTAATGGCGTTATCAATAAGGTTTTGCATCACATTACGCAGGTGTAGTTTATCGGCAACTATATCCGTAATGCCACTCTGATTTACATAACTAATGTGCAATTCTTTTTCGGCTTTCTGCTTTTCTGCTTCTATTACGTCGTTCACCAGCTCATCAACAAATACAACTTCTCTGGTTAGGGCAACTGAACTGCCTTCAAAAGCGGCAATATTCAGCACCTTGGTTACTAATCCATCCAGGCGGCTTAGTTGGTTGCGCGAGGTTTGCAGGTAACGCTGCGTTTTTTCGGGATCGTTTAGCCCGTTGAACTTTTGCAGCCCCTCTATAGCTACCGTCATGGTGGCAATGGGAGTTTTAAGTTCGTGCGTCATGTTGTTAACAAAGTCGTCCTTTAGTTCTGCCAGTTTCTTTTGCTTAATAATGGTACGGATGATGTAGATAAAGCAAAATAAGGTAAACACGATGAGGAAACCGGATAAACCGAGTATGATGATCATTTCGCTCAGAATACCTATTTGCGGCTTATCAAATTTAGCCCGCACGTGCAAGGTATCTTTATCTTTATCTGTATGCTGCAAAAATACAAAGCCGTGGTACTTATAGGTGAACTGCTCAGTTTCGCTGTATCGCAATTGGGATATGAGATGCGGATCGGGTTCAGCAGCGGGTATTGGTTTATCTGACACTGCAAGGTCAAAGTCGAAGCGGCGCATGCGCGGATGCATTTCCTGAAGCACCTGTTCAAAATAGTGATGCAGTTTTGTACTATCTGCCGCGCGGTAATTAGGTGGGAAAGCAAAAATACCGGAATGAACAACGCTATCAGGCAATATAACCCTGGCCTTATTATCCCCAGGCTTTGCCGCCTTGTGCTCTTCGCTTATTTGCCTACTCGCGTCTTCAAACCCTAATAACAGCAGTAAATCATCCATCACCCGGGGTACATAAAACGACATCTCCGTTAACACCTCGGGAACTGTTGCTTTGTGATTTATTTTCGACCGGTAAAAATCAAAATCAGCCTCGGATAGTTGTATAGGTTCACCAATACCGAGATACTTATTTTTAAGCGATATTTTAAACCAGGCGGTACTTGGGCTACCCTTTTTTGAAGTGTCTATACTGATCGTCGTACCCGGGTCCGATAAACGCCTTACCATCACCACCCGTATCGAATCGAAATAATCTTTTTTGCAGCTATCCAATGCGCGCTGCATGGCGGTATTGATATCACCGTCGAATTTATCTTTACTGAGTTTATATGCCGTAAAGCTCCAGTAAAGCTGGAGCATGACAATACCGGCCAATAGCACGGTAGTTAAAAATAATACGATAAGTAGTTTCTTTTTCATGATTTTAATTGCTTGAGGTAAAAGTAATTTGCCCCTTGCAACCGCCTTTTATCTGTTAACATTAGTTAACATTAAATAAGGGTGGGTAAGATATAGTGCCTCATGGAATAACTTTGCTATCGCGCACTATTTCAATACCGAACAAACCTGTACTTAAATACAGCACCGCATAATTTGCGTTTGCCAGCATTTTATAGTCGTCGGCAAACACTCTTAAACCCACACGGTGATAAGTGACCTCTGCAGATGAGTTCGACTTATTTCGCCTATAATATTTATATTCAATAGGCCTCTGAACTACGAAGACTTCCTTTTGGGCAAAAACGCTATTAAAAAAGAAAAATGCCCCGGCTGCTAAAAACCAATAGTACATAAGGTAATACTTTTGCCTGCTAAAAAAAAGCACCACAACGATGCAGAAAACAACAGCGGATATAAAAAGCCACTTACCTTGCAAAACAATATCCCGAAAACTTACCAGGAGATAAATAGCCGCTACCGCAGATAACAAGCCTACAATAAGGTTTAACCGGTGTAAACTTCTACTTTCTTTCTGTTTATATTTCTTTTGAGCCTGTTTTGCTTCTCGTTGTTTTAATGTCAACATGTTTAGTCCGCATCCTTAAATTATCGCCTGCTTAATTTGTAATCTCTTATTACGTAATACCCCAGCAGCCCTTCGCTGACTTTCAGAATAACGTAAGATGCTGCCTGTATTTCCTTCATGTTCGTAAAGCCGAAGGAAATCTCCCGACCTTGGTATACTACATCTACATACGGGCCGGATTTGTAGCTGCCACGATGCTTCTCTACAATTTCCAACTTAAGAGTAGTGGTATTTCTATCGGCAAATGCGATATTGATAAAAAGCGGTATAGCAATAACAAGCGAAGCACAACCAACAAAAGCGTAAAAATAATTTTCGCGGCTCTTTACCAATAAAACACCAACCAGTCCGCTTAATGCGGCCAATAACAAAGGCAGTTTTGGGTCGGCAATAACGTCGCGGAAATTAAAAACGCTATAGAAAAAACAAAGCCCGCAAAAACACCAAAAAGCAATTACCGGAGTTTTTGCGATGGTTATTCGGGGTTCGGGCGGTTTGTTATCTATTATATCCTGCAACTCGCGCCTCGATCTATTGCGTAAACGCCTCATGGCAATAAATATAACGCTGCTATTGCCAACAAACAAAAAAGGTTGAAATGCGAACACTTCAACCTTTCGATTTTAAACACTTTATAACTCAAAGATCACGGCCAAACACCCAGGTTTTGGTACGATACCGCAATTTTATTGATAGCGCCCACCATGGCCGCGTTGCGCAGGGTGCCAATGGCAGGGGTGTTTTTATATATCTCGCGTATCTCGTGGTACGAGCGTATCATAGTATCCTCTAAGCCCGAGTTTACCAGCTCCAACTCCGATGCACCTTTGATAATGGTAGAGCGCTGTATAGGCGTTAAAGCTACACCGGTAATACCTTCTACCATATTCACCAGGTTAAGGTTCGAGTTTTCTTCAAAGCGGCGGTTCATGCGGCCAAAAGCCACGTGGCTCAGGTTCTTCAACCACTCGAAGTATGATACCGTTACACCACCGGCGTTGGCATACATATCGGGGATAATGATACCACCTGCTGCATAAAATGCTTCTTCAGCCTCGGGTGAAGTTGGCCCGTTGGCTCCTTCGGCAATAATTTTTGCCTGTATGTTGCCAATGTTTTGGATAGTGATCTGGTTCTCTAAAGCGGCGGGCACCAAAATATCGCATGGTTGCTCCAGGCCTTCCATGGTGTTTTTAAATTCCTTTTTAGCCCCGGCATAACCTAATATCGAGCCGCTTGTTTTACGATGCTGGAAAACAGCCTCCACATCTAAGCCATCTTCGTTGTAAATAGCACCTTCAAATTCGCAGATACCAACAATAACGCCACCAAACTCCGACAGGAATTTTGCCGAATAGTAACCTACGTTACCCAAACCCTGTACAATAATTTTTTTGCCGCTAAGGCCGGTTGTGAGGCCCAACTTCTGCATATCCTCGGCAACGCCAACGCATTCGCGCACGGCAATTGCTACACCACGGCCGGTAGCCTCTCTCCTGCCTGCAATACCGTGCAGTGCAATTGGTTTACCGGTTACAGCGCCCATAGCATCCAACTGGCCGGGGTTCATGGTAGCATAGGTATCGGCTATCCAGCTCATTTCGCGCTCGCCGCTGCCATAATCGGGGGCGGGTACGTCAATGCTGGGGCCTATAAAGTTCTTTTTTATCAACTCTACCGTGTAACGGCGGGTAATGTTCTCCAACTCGCCTACAGTATAGTTTTTAGGGTTAATTTTTATACCGCCTTTTGCACCACCGAAGGGTACGTTAACAATGGCGCATTTGTAAGTCATGAGGGCGGCAAGTGCCATTACCTCGTCTTCGTTAACCATTTCGCTGTAGCGTATACCGCCTTTGGTTGGGCTTTGGTGTTGCGAGTGCTCTACACGCCAGGCATCTATCACCTCGAAACCATTACCCTTGCGGATAGGGAAACGGAAGCGGTAAACACTGTTGCATGATTTTATTTGGTCGAGCAGACCGGCATCGTGCTTGGTAAACTGCGCTGCGTGGTCGAAATTCTTGCACACGTCGCCAAAGAAATGCGTTTCCTGGGTCGCAGTCGGGTTAGTAATATTCATAATTTAGAATTGGTAAATAAAATTGATCTCGTAAAAAACAGTGCAAATATGGCGGTTATTTTGCCAATAATGCAAATTTTTACAGATCGGGTATCTGTTTAAAATGTAAAGAAATGTACGCTAAAGTTTAAACAGCAATCAGGGGGTATTGGTTTAATTATCTTTCTCTATTTTTTTCAAACGGCGGTCGATGCTGAACAGGTATACAGCCAGGCCGATGAAAACGATAGCAACGGTGATAACCACCACGTATATCATGCCCGATACACGCAGTTTATCCGCCATTTCTACATCGCTACCCGGCTGGGCAAATGCAGTAACAAAATTCAGCAATAGGGTCAGTACTAAAAATAACGATCTCTTCATCTCTTAATCTATCGAGTTCTTTTTGTATTCAATTAAACGGATGCGGTAACGGATAGTAGCTATCCAAACCGACATTAACGACCAGGCAATAAAGGCCGGGTAAAGCACTATGCGCATGCGGTTATCCAGATCCAACTTACCAAAAGCAGGATTGCCACCATTGCCGGGGTGCAACGAATCTGTTAAACGCGGCAATACCATTATAAGTACCACCATTATAGGGAAGGCGAATATGTTGTATATGGCCGATATTTTGCCGCGCTTTTGCTCCTCGTCTATCGAGTTACGCAATACCATATAAGCGCAATACAGCAAAAAGGCGATGGCTGCACTGTTTTGCTTAGGGTCGTTACTCCAATAGGCGCCCCAGGCATATTTAGCCCAAAGCATACCGGTTACCAACCCTATCACAAAAAAGAAAAGCCCTGTATTGGCGCATTCTACGGCTAAAAGGTCGTATTCTTCCTTACCTGTTTGCAGGTATTTGATGCTGTATATTACCGATATGGTGAACACCGTGAACATGGCTATCCACATAGGCACGTGGAAGTACGTGTTCCTGATCGTTTCGTGCAGGATGGGCAGGCGGGGTACCCCTATCAAAAAACCGGCTATCAGGGTGTAGAATATCAGCACTACGGCCAACACTTTCCACCAGGTTTGATAAATAAATTTCATACTGTGCGGCAAAGGTAGCAATATGTTTATTGATAGAATGTGTTTTTACACACATTTAGTATTGTTGCAGTAAGAGGTGCTAAAGGTTATAAAGTTGCTTTTAATGAAGTAATAGGTTTGAAAAATTTGCAGTCCCTGAACCATGATTCGCTTGATTGATGGATTCGCCGATGCAGGTTGCATAACCACTTCTACACAAATGAACTACTGAACCAATGAACTACTTAATCCCCCGGCTCGTAATCAACCGGCAGCATATTAGATAGTTTAGATTTGCTCCAGGTGCCTTCGTAAAGGGGGCTTTCGGCTATAACAATGCCGTTCATATCAAAAATAGCATAGCGTTGTTTGTTGAGGGTAATTACACTGGTTTCGAAGTTCTCCATATCCAGCGGGCGAAAAATATCCCTGAATTGTTCTTCCTCGTGTTTTTTGGTGTATACCACATATAAGTACGCCGGAAAGGTAATAGCAAATATCCCCTCCTGCCGCGTATTGCGCACTACGTCAACGGAACGCAATGGCGGTTTCACCAGGTTTTCGTTGGCCCATTTGGGCACATTTTGCTGGTCTATCCAATACATGGCCGAATCGCGCCTTACGCCGTTAAACTCTTTTATTTTCTTTTGGATGTAGGCTTCCGGGTATCGGTTAGGGTTCCAAGCGCGTGTGTAGTTGTATATCACAAAGCCATCATCGGCCAGTTTGTTTTTATAAAGCGAACGGTAAAAATGCTGCGGCGAACCATAGTAGGCTTCTTCGCGTTTTGCCTTCCATTTCTTTTTCTGCGATTCGCTGCCCGGCAATTCCTCAAAAAGCGCCTTGCCTGAGTACGATATGGTGTGGTTTATATTATCGCTTGTAAAGCTGTTCAGCAAAAATTTGGTGCGATAGCCAAGCGCGTTATTCTCTACAATCAAAAATTCGTCAGACGAAGCCTCCAGCGTTTGTTTCCTGCGAAAGTAGTTAAGGTCGATAACATGCGGGTTTACAACCTTGCATTGTTTAGAATTTTCGTTAACGCCGATGAAGTCCTTTTTGAACATTTCGTAGTTCTTCTTCCAGTCGGCATTACTGGTAATGGTAACGGCGCGCATCATCATTACCTTGGGCGTCATTTCTATCACCAGGTTTATGGGCTGGCTACCTACCAATACCTCTTTGCTGTACTCTTCGTAACCGAGGGTGGTTACTACTAAATTATACTGCCCGGGTTTAACGCCGCGCAGGGTAAATGTACCGTCTTCAATAGTTGCTGTGCCGTAACTGGCATTACTCAAAAAAACGCTGGCACGAACCACCGGTGTTTGGGTGCCTGCCGCCGTAATTTTACCGCTTATGAAACCGGCCTGTGCCGCTGCAAATAACGGCAGGCATAACAACATCACTACAAACCAACAGCGGCGCATGTATATTTAAATTTATTTAGAGGGTGCTAATAAAGATATAATTTATGAACGAGAGATGAAAAAACGGATGGTAATTAAAAAGATACAAGCCCTTAATCCCTCCACAAATACGGGAACAGAATGAGCGATGTAGAGATAACGATGGCATTAATAGCCAGCAACACGCCCATGGTGCCATAGCTCTCCGCCCTATCCAGCCCATCCATAGCGGCCTTGCTTACTTTTATTAACAGCAATATCACGGGTACGATAACCGGGAAACTCAGGATAGCCATTAGCGTACCGTTATTGCCTGCCTTTGATGCGATCGCCGATATCATGGTAAACACGGTTGAAAAACTGATGCTTCCCAAAAGCACCGCAATAAAGTAAAACAGCAGGTCGCCTACATCATTGGTAAAGAAAACCATGTATACGATGAGTGCCAGCACGCTTAACAAACCCATCAGCATGGCGTTGTAAATGGTTTTGGATAGGATGATGGCCTGCGGGCGGGCAATAGTGTAGTAGTAAAGCAAACGGGCTTTGCTCTCCTGCATAAAGCTTTTGGCAATGGCATTTACTGAGGCAAATAGCATAATTATCCAAAACAAGATATTCCAAACAATGGGGTACCCCTGGCTGCTGCGGAACCCCGGATTAAGGTTAAAGGATATGTAACAGATAAAAACTGTAGAAACGATGTAAAGCAGTACACCATTGAAAGCGTACTTAGAACGCCACTCCAGCAGTATCTCTTTCTTGAGTAAATTATAGGTTTCGTTAAAAAGCCGCATTGCGTGGCAAAGATAGTGGATTTACCGCTTGAATTTGGCGATGTTAATTATCTTTGGATTATGCCTAACCAACAACCGCCCTCCGTAGGTAGATACATCGACCCTTTAGTCGATTTTGCCTTTAAAAAGATCTTTGGCAGCGAACCTAACAAAGACCTGCTTATTGCTTTTCTGAATGAAGTATTCAGAGGCCGTAAGGTCATTGTTAATCTTACTTACAACAAGAACGAGCATCATGGCGACCTTAAACACGAGGGCGCCGCGATATTCGACCTGCAATGCACAGGCGACAAAGGCGAGCAATTCATCATCGAGATACAGCGAGGCAGGCAGGGTTACTTTAAAGAAAGGGCGTTGTTTTATACCTCCCGATTGATAAGCAACCAGGCACCAAAAGGTAAAAGAAGCCAATGGGCCTATAATCTCAGTGAAGTATACCTCATCGCATTATTGGAAGATTTTACATCCGCCGCCGGCCCCTATCCAAAATATTTGCACGAAGTTTACTTGTGTGATACTGATACCGGTGAAATATTTTACGATAAATTAGGTTTTACCTATATAGAATTAAGTAAATTTGTTAAAACAGAAAGCGAGCTGGTAACAGAGTTGGATAAATGGCTTTACGTTTTAAAGCATATGAGCGAAATGGGAAAAATTCCCGCTTATTTGCGAAAGCCTATTTTTGAGAAATTATTCAACATTGCCGAATACGCTAATTTTACCAAAGAGGAAAAAGACATGTACGATAGCAGCCAAAAATACAAATGGGATAACCAGAACACCCTCAACTATGCCTTGACCGAAGGAATACAAAAAGGTATCGAACAAGGTAAATTGGAAGAAGCTTTAGCTATAGCACGCGAATTGAAAAAAGAAGGTTTGGCAATTGAATTTATCGCTAAAACAACTAAGCTTTCCGTTGACGTAATAGAAAAACTTTAATATTTCTATTACCTGTTTTCTATTCAACATTGCCGAATACGCTAATTTTACCAAGGAAGAAAAAGACATGTACGATAGCAGCCAAAAATATAAGTGGGATAATCAAAACACCCTCAACTACGCCATGACTGAAGGTATCGAAAAAGGTAAATTAGAAGAAGCCTTAGCTATCGCCCGCGAATTAAAAAAAGAAGGTTTGGCAATTGAATTTATCGCTAAAACCACCAAGCTTTTTGTTGATGTAATAGAAAAACTTTAATATTTCTATTACCCATTTTCTATACTCCTCAATGAACAAACTCAACTTCGCTAATAAATGGGTGCTGGTTACCGGCGCCTCCTCGGGCCTTGGGCAGGAAATGGCACGCCAACTGGCAGCTAAACATAAAGCCAACCTCATAATTGCCGCCCGCCGTAAAGATAAACTCGACCAGCTTAAAGCCGAACTGGAAGCCAGCCACAACATACAGGTAAAAGTAATAGTTGCCGACCTGTCGGTACATGCAGATGTAGTGAGTATGATAGATACCTGCCTAGCCGACGGGCAACTCTACGGCGCTATACTGAACGCCGGCATTACTTATTTCGGGCGCCATAAAGACCTACCTTGGGAGCAAACCGAAAACATCATGAAAACCAACGTAAACAGCGTGGTGTACATGACGAGCCGATTGATAGCCCATTTTGAGCAGGCCAACACCGAAGCGGGTGTAATGATCGTTTCCAGCATGGCGGCATTCTTCCCTGTGCCTTACCAGGCGGTTTACTCGGCTACCAAAGCATTTATTATGGCTTTTGCCAATGCGCTGTCTGTCGAGATAAAAAACCCGGCACTATCGCTTTCTATTTACGCGCCGGGCGGCATTGCTACAGAAATGACGGAGGGCAAAAACTTTAACGATTTGAAAGGCTGGCTGATGCCCGTTGGCCAGGCCGCAACCGAAGGCTTGAACGCTTTTATATCGCGTAAGCAGGTACACGTTCCGGGCTTTCTGAACCGTGTGGGCAATGTTTTCATGAATTTTATACCCCGAAAATTCATCCTCAAGAACATGGGCAAGGTTTATTACAAATCGCTTTTAAAGGCCGAAAGTTTATAAACCGATGTACGAGGCCTTCCATAAAACACCGCTTGGGTTTGTGCGCGTGCGAGCGGATGAGGACGGTATAACTTCCATTAGCATACGCGATGAGGAATGCGTGGAGACACCTTCGGACTCTCCACATATCAACCTTGCCCTGCAACAACTGGATGAGTATTTTGAAGGCACCCGCCGCGAGTTCGACCTGCCGCTTAACCAATCCGGTACCGATTTTCAGCAGCAGGTTTGGCAGCAACTACTGGCTATTC
Source organism: Mucilaginibacter pedocola (assembly GCF_002013915.1). GTDB lineage: Bacteria > Bacteroidota > Bacteroidia > Sphingobacteriales > Sphingobacteriaceae > Mucilaginibacter > Mucilaginibacter pedocola. The sequence continues at coordinate 244,397 of NZ_MBTF01000004.1, read as the reverse complement.
CCTATGGCAAAACCATTACCTACGGGCAGCAATCGCAATTTATGAATAACCCGCTGGGGATACGCGCTATAGCATCAGCCAACGGCAAAAACAATTTGTGGATAGTGGTGCCCTGCCACCGCGTAATTGGCAGCAACGGCAGCTTAACCGGCTATGCTGGGGGCCTATGGCGCAAACAATGGCTATTAGACCACGAAGCCCGCATTATGGGCGTTGGGCAAACTAAACTGTTTTTCTGATCTTCCCGCCTACCAGCTTGGCAATTTTAGCGTGCAATTGTTGCGGCTCAAAAGGCTTAGACAATACATCATTCATCCCTGCAGATATGGCCTCTTTGTGCTCGTGCTCGTAAGCAGCTGCAGAAAGTGATATAATAGGCACACTACGTTTTGGCTCGGCAAAATCCATACGGATAGCACGGGCCGCCTGGTAGCCGTTCATGCCGGGCATGTGTGTGTCCATCAGTACCAGGTCGTAATCATCTTCGTTAAGCTTCTCAATGGCGCTGTTGCCATTATCGGCTACCATTACGGTAATACCCCAATCCTTCAGCATCTTAACCAGCATAAACTGGTTTATCATATTATCCTCTGCCACCAATACCTTCAACCCATCAAAAGGCGTAAGTACAGCAGCCGGTTTAACAGCTTTATGCTCGGGCACTTGTGCCAGATCGAACCAGTTGGTAAAATTGAAAACACTCCCCTTGCCTATCTGGCTGCTTACGGTAAGCTCGCCGCCTTTCAGTTCTATCAGTTTCTTAACAATAGTAAGTCCCAGACCCGTGCCGCCATACTTGCTGGCAGTACTATCTTCGGCTTGCTCGAACGATTCGAAAATGCTCGACAACCTGTCTGCAGGGATACCTATGCCACTGTCTTCAACAGTAAATTTAAGCTTAACTTTGTCTTGCTTTCTATCTTGCACAGCAACTTTCAGCTTCACGGTGCCCCTGTCGGTAAATTTAATGGCATTACTCAACAGGTTCATCAATATCTGGTTAATGCGCAACGAATCTACCATAATGGCCTCCGGCAGGTCATCACCCAATTCCAGTTCAAATTCAATGCTTTTTTCGTCGGCGCTGAATTTAAGCAAACCATGTACCGATTCGACGATGTTACGGATATTATTTGGCGCACGTACTATATTGAACTTACCGGCCTCTATCTTAGAAATATCCAACACATCATTTATAACGCCCAATAATGAGCGCGACGATGTTTCCAGCATATCCAGCAAGTTACCCTGCTGCTCGGTAACACCTGTTTTGCGCAATAAGTTGCTTAAGCCTATAATACCATTAACGGGCGTGCGCAACTCGTGGCTCATGTTGGCCAAAAAGGTTTCTTTTACTTTTTTGCCGTACTCTGCCGCTTCTTTTGATTTGATGAGTTGCTGCTGATAGCTTTTCTGTGGCGTACAATCGCTGATGTTCATAAACAGCGTTTTATTGCGGTACGAAACCCGGCAATCCACCCAAATAGTGCGCTTATCAAAAGTATCGAACTGAAACTCGAATACCGAGAACTGCTGGTTCTCGCGAATGATCTCGCCCAGCTTCTTTTTAAAGGAGCTCTTATCGGCTTCAATAGCAAGGTCGACTATACTGCGGCCCATAGCTTCGGCCGGTTTAAAGCCCAAAAGCTTTTCTACAGCCGGGTTTATGGTTTTAATACGAAGTGTAGTAGCATCTACCGAGCAAATAATATCGGCGCTGTTTTTTACCACAATGGCATAATCTTCCAGCTCGGTATTTTTTGCTTTAATATCTTCTTGCTGGCGTGCCAGTTGCACGAAGGAGTCAACTTTAGCCGATGTTATATACGGATCGAGTGGTTTGTACAGGTAATCTACCGCGCCGGCACCAAGGCCCTTTACGGCATACTTGCTTTCTTTAGAAATGGCGGTAACAAATATCACCAGTATATCGCGTGTGCGCGGGTTCGATTTTAGCATCTCCACCAGCTCAAAGCCATCCATTTCGGGCATTTGAACATCTACCAGCGCAATAGATATGTGGTTCTCCCAGGCTATCCTGAGCGCCTCATTGGGCGATGTTGTGGTAAACAACTTAATATCGCTCCTTTTCAGAAGCGCTTCAAGTGCTATTATATTTTCTTCCCTATCGTCAACAATAAGGATGTTTATTGGGGTCATTCAGTGTAGGGGGTTTAAGTGCCGTTTTGTAAAAGCTCAAATATCTCAGTAGTACGTAATATATATTCGGCACCATCTATGCTGATGGCAGCGTTTGGCATCTCGGCCATTTCGGCATCCTCGGGGTGCTGGGCAATAGTAAGCGCGCCGCAATTGCGCAGCTTAAGCAGCCCCTCTGCCCCATCCTGGTTGGCTCCCGAAAATAATATGGCTGTACAGCTTTTTCCAAATGAATCAGCAGCGCTTTCAAATGTCACATCTATTGATGGCTTTGAATACCATATTGCCTCTGATACATCTAAACTAAAATACCCCCTTTTTTCGAGGAGGGTGTGGTAGTTTGCCGGTGCTATGTATATAGCGTTTTGTTCAATGGGGTCCTTATCACTAATTTCCCGCAGGTACATACGGCTATTTTCGGCAAACAGTTTCTCTATTTCGCTAAAAAAATTTTTTTTTCGGTGAATGATAATGATAACCGTCTTGTTGAAATCATGCGGCAACAGTTTCACCAACCTGAACATCAGTTTAAACGAACCTGCCGAGCCGCCCAACAGCAGCATCTTCGACCGGTTGAAGCGTTGTATCAGTTTTGTATCAAGCACCAATTTTCTGGTATATATTTTCCTTTTGGTTGATCACTTTAAACTTCTTACGGAAACTATCGCTGCGGATGGTTTCTTTATTTCCGAGGCAAAGATAACCAAGCGGGCAAAGGCTTTTATAAAAAAGATCAAGAATACGCTCCTGCAATTCGGTTTCAAAGTAAATGAACACATTACGGCAACTGATCATCTGAAACTCGTTAAAAATAGTATCAGATATCAGGTTATGTACCGAAAACAATGTATTCTGCTTCAATTCGCTATGGATAGCCGCCGCATCATACATAATAGTAAAATGGTCAGTTATAGAACCGGGCAAACCTGTGAACAGGTAATTTTCGGCATAGCTTTTTATTTTACGCAGGCTGTAAATGCCTTTGCGGGCCTCTTTCAACACTTCGGTATTGATGTCGGTACCGTAAATGAACGATTTTTTACCCAACCCTTCTTCTTTCAGTAAGATAGCCATTGAATATACTTCCTCGCCTGAAGAACACCCGGCACACCATATTTTGGCGTGCTGGTAGGTGGAGAGGTATGGCACCACTTGTTGGTTAAGTGCCTTGTAAAAGGCCGGATCGCGGAACATCTCGGTAACGTTTACCGTTATTTCTTCCAAAAACTCCTGGAAGAAAGCAGGGTCGTTCACCAAAATATGCTTCAGGTCGTAATACGAGAGCTTTTTAAGCATCATAATACGCGCCAGCCTCCGTTTAAGCGATGCCTTGGTATAATCGCCAAAATCGAATCCGTGTATTTTTTTTACAAGGTCTATCAGTTCTGTTAATTGCGCCCCCGTTAGCCCGCCATCCTTACTTAAAGTTTCGCTCATTTTATTTCTCCAACCACATTTGCATCAGCGCAATAAGCCTGTCCATATCTACCGGTTTGGTAATATAGTCGTTAGCGCCGGCCGCAATACATTTCTCGCGGTCGTCTTTCATGGCCTTTGCAGTTAAGGCAATAACGGGCAATTTAGCCCATTTGTTTTGCTTGCGGATATGCCTGGTGGCCTCGTAACCATCCATTTTAGGCATCATAATATCCATCAGCACAATATCAATATCAGTTACTTCTTCCAGTTTTTGTATGGCTTCTTCCCCATCGTTAGCAATTACTACATTCAGGTCGTAACCTTCTAAAGCGCTGCTCAGGGCGAAGATATTACGCATATCATCATCCACAACCAGTACCTTCTTGCCTTTCAGGTTATCCTTGCTGGCCGTAATGGTTTTCTTGGGCGATATTGGCGCAGATGCCTGCGCACCGGCGCCGGCGGTTTCGCTTATCTTGTTCAGGAAAAGGTTCACCTCGTCTATCAGCCTGTCGCTCGATTTGCTGGTTTTTACCACCATGGCGTTTGCGTATTGCATTAACCTGTTCACAGATGATTTATCAAGCTCCATAGCGGTATTGATAATTACCGGCAGGGCGGCAAATTTATCTACCTCTTTTATCTTATCCAGCAGGTCAAGCCCCGAAATATCGGGCAGGTTAAGGTCTAATATCACGCACTGGTACTCGTTCTCGTGCAGCATCCTGAAGGCCGATTCGCCATCGAAGGCCTGATCTACCGTTATGCCCTGCGTTTGCATCAGGTCTTTCAAGGCCTGGCTTTGGGCTTTATGATCTTCTACTAATAGTATTTGCTTAAAGCGCATGCCACTGTTCACCATAATATCGGTAAACAGTTTATCAAGCGTTTCGGTGCTTACCGGTTTTTTCAGGAAGCTTATGGCGCCCTCTTTACGGACACGGTTAGCAGCCGCCTCCCCTGCCGACATCAGGTGCACCGGTATGCCGATGGTTTCCTCGTCGTTCTTCAGTTCTTTCAATATCTGCCAGCCGTCTTTACCGGGCAGCATAATATCCAGTATTACCGCATCGGGCTTTTTCTCTTTAATAATTTCGAAAGCGCCTGTACCCTCGTGTATCATTATTGGCTTATAGCCGTGCTCTTTGGCGTAATCCTGCAAAATAATAGAAAAGTTTTTATCGTCTTCTACGATCACCACCGTAGGCTCGCGTCCGTCTTCAGCCTTTTTAGCAGGCGCAAGCGGTACACTGGCAGGGGCAACAAAGGTTTCTACCGTTGGTACGGTTTCTTGCGGTATATGCGCAGCTTCTAACGGCAAGGTGAGGGTAAATTCGCTCCCTGCGCCAGGTTCGCTGGTGAGCGTTATGTGGCCGCCAAGCAACGAAGCCAGTTCGCGGCTGATAGACAGGCCAAGCCCCGTACCACCGTATTTGCGGCTGGTAGAACCATCCGCCTGTTGGAAAGCCTCGAAAATTATCTTCTGCTTTTCTGCCGGGATGCCAATACCGCTATCTTTTATACTAAAGCTGATGGTTTTGGCTGTTGCGCCCGGCTTTGCAGTAACGCTTATGGAACCGCCCTCCGGCGTGAACTTGAAGGCATTAGAAAGCAGGTTTTTGATAACCTGTTCTACTCTTTGTTTATCTGTATAAATAGTTGCCGGCAGATCGAAAGCTTCGGTTTTGAACTTAATGTTTTTGTTCATGGCCATCTCGGCGAACAAGCTCTGCACATCGCCCAATATCTCGCTTACGCGGATATCCTCGTTCTGCATATCCAGCTTGCCCGATTCTATCTTCGAGAGGTCAAGAATATCGTTTATCAGCGCCAACAAGTCGTTACCGGCATTGAAAATTACGCTGGCATACTTTATCTGGTCTTCGCTCAGGTTTAGCGGTTTATTGTCTTTTAATATACGCGCCAACACCAAAATACTATTGAGTGGTGTACGCAGCTCGTGGCTCATGTTGGCCAAAAACTCCGATTTATATTTACCGGTAACTTCCAGTTCGTTCGCCTTCTGGGTGATGTTTTGGCGTGCCTCTTCAATGGCCTGGTTCTTCTCTTCCAGCAAGCTGGCTTTCTCCTCCAATTCGGCGTTAATGGTACGCAACTCTTCCTGCTGCACGCGCAACTCCTCTTCCGATGCCTGCAACATTTCTGTTTTGTTCATCAGCTCTTCGTTGGTAACGCGCATCTCTTCCTGTTGTGCTTCCAGCTCTTCGGCCTGTTGCTGGGTTTCCTCAAACAGGTCGTGCATTATAGTACGGGCCTGGGCGGTATTTACCGCTACGCCAATATCGTTAGCCACCAGCAAAATATAATCTTTAATATGCTGTTGCAGTTCGCCGCGGAAACCAACCTCCATTACCCCCTTCAGCTTTTTATCAAAGAAGAATGGCACCACAAAGCTTTCTATGATTTCTTCGCTGATGATGGATGAGCCTATCTCTATTTTATCGTTAAGTTTACCTTTTACTACCGCAGCGCGTTCGTCTTTAGCGGCTTGCCCTATCCAGCCTTCGGATATGCGGATAGACTTTTTGATAGAAGCCGGGTCATTAAAAGCGTACGATGCATACAGGTCGAGCCTTTCTTCCCCCTCGTTAAACAAATAAAAGGTGCCGGTAAGCGCGTGAGAATATTTGGCTACTTCCGACAGGATATTCTCCGATAGTTCGCGCTCGCTTTGCTGGCCCTGTATTTTTTCGTTCAAAGCACCGGTACCGGTAAGCAGCCAGTTTTTGGCCTCGTTCTCGGCCAGTACTTTCTCCAGCTCTATATTGGCAATTTTTACTTCTTCTTCTATTTTCTTCTGCCTTGCAAAAGTGCCCTGTATGTAGTAAAACATAATCACCACAATAACCAGGAACATAAACGAGCCAAGGCCTATAATTAAAACGGCTTGTTTAGATGCTTTCTCTGAACTTGCCTTACGGATGGCCAGCAGGCTGTTCTCTGTTTCTATTACACGGTTATTAATACCGCGTATGCTATCCATATTACCCTTACCGGCCAAAAACATGCGATTGGCCACCATGTACTCCAAACCTTTTGCTTCGCGAGTATCAATATTCAGCTTCAGTATAGCCAACTGGCGTGCAACCAGTTGTTTCAACGAATCTACCCGCTTTACCTGCGTAGGGTTGTCAGATATCATTTCACCCAATTGCGATATACTCTCGTTTATACGCGGCACAGCTACGTTATAGGGATCTAAAAAATCCTTATTGGCCGTTGCGCCATAACCACGCATACCGGTTTCGCTGTCAATTAAATATTGCAGGATGTTATTGGTGGTTTTAATTACCTTTTGGGTATGGTCAACCATAACGGTATCGTCCTCCAGTTGCCTGATACTGGTGAACGACAGCACCCCAACCACTAAAACAAGGATGATAGAAACGGCGAAACCCGCTAATACCTGGTTACGAAAGGAAAGCTTTAACATTTAGATAGAATGTGGTTAATGTAATGCACAAATATGTTTAAAAATTCCTTCGTTAACTAAATATATTATAACGAAAGGCATTCTTAAACACATTTGGAGTAGTTAAACCGCAGTAGTAGTATCTTGCGGCGGTACAATAAGGCTTTTGCGCGATGACAGTGCACCTATTACCGCCAATACCGGCCCAACAAAAAGTGGGATCCATCCCCAGCGGAATTTTATTTTACTGGTTAGGTAAGCGGCAATGCCCTTAAAAGGTATAAAGCTGAAGCTGGTTTTCACCTTCAGGAAGGCGGCCAGTAACAACAAAGCAACCAACGCAAGCGAAACAAAGGCGGTTAAGCGCGCTACTTTTGTTTGATTGAAGAAAGTAGTTAATATACCAATAACGCCCACCAACAACAGCAAAAAGCCGAAAGGCTGGTTCATTTTATAAACGTTCATGGTAAGCAGGCCAAAGGCGCTTAGCATGGGGCAATAAGTTGCGGCAATAAGTATTATAAAGCCAATGAGTGATAAGAGTGAGGGCAGGCGCATGGGTATGTTGTTATTTTGTGATATCCATTTTATCGGCAAAGTGGGCGCAATAGTCCCGCAGATCTTCTATGATATTCTTCTCGCCGGTGGCACGTAAAAAGGTATCGCCCATGGTTTGCAGGGTTTCGTAGAAGAAACGCTTCATGTCGTCAACCGGCATGTCTTTGGTCCACAGGTCTATCTTCAGGGTGTTTTTATAACTATTGTCCCATAACGAAAGCATAAAGGCCTGCACGGGCAGGGCATCTTTGTTGGCAGAATCGGTAGATTCCCACATTATTTTTTCGGGTACGTTATTATCGTCGAGTTGTACGGTCAGCTTTATTTCAGCGGTCTTCATTAACAGAAATTTATTTTACAAGTAAAAATATTATAGCCACCAAAGTTATAAAGCTTAGTTCTACAATCCATAGCTTTTTGGTTTGGGTAAAGAAATTACGGAAAATTATATCCAAAAATGACACAACGATCCCGAACAACACAAAGATGAGTCCAATGGTGCCGCTCCAATGTTCGTAAGGGCTGCCCGTAATTTTAGCACCATTAATAAAGATATAGCCTGCCAGTATTAAGAAGCCGGCGGTAGCAAAATTCAAAGGGCTCACCCTGAATTTACGGGGCGCCTGGTTAGCGTTTACGGCCTGATCGTTTTGGTCCGCCATTTTTTGTAGCTTTTTTGTTTGATGGATGGTTAGGGTTCTTTTTGGCTTTGTTAGCCTCGAATTTTCGCACTTGCGATAACGACTTCTTCTCGTGGAAGGCTCCTTTAAAATCAGGGTCCTCTTTGCGCTTTTGCAGGTCTATCTCCTTAGCTTGCTCCTGGCGCTCGGCATACGGGGTTTCTTCTATAAATACGCCCTCGGGGATATCATGCACCGGGATGGTTTGCCTGATGAGCTTCTGAATTTTGTTGATATAATATTCTTCAGAAGGTATAGCGAACGTAATAGCCACGCCCGAGTTGAATGCCCTGCCTGTGCGGCCAATGCGGTGTACATAATCTTCAATCACCACGGGCACATCAAAGTTTATCACGTGGCTCACATCGCTTACATCTATACCGCGCGAAGCCACATCAGTAGCCACCAGTATTTTCACCTCATCATTTTTGAACGAGTTGATAGAGTTGATACGTGTGTTTTGTCCTTTGTTGGCATGCAGCACCTTCACCCCTTCCTCGCCATATTTGCGCTCCAAAAACTTGTAAACATCTTCGGCAGCGGCGCGGGTTTTACAGAATACGATAAGCTTCTTAATATCATCATCCCTATCCAGCAAAACCTTCAGCAGGTTTATTTTGGTTTTGATGTTGGGCACATGGTACAATTGCTGATCAACCGTTTCGGCGGTGGTGGCCTGTGGCGTAACCTCTATCACGGTAGGGAACTCCAGGAAGTTAGCCGAAAGCTGGTGCACTTTATCAGACATAGTGGCCGAGAACAACAGGTTTTGTCTTTTAACAGGTACCACCTCTAAAATGCGGTTCACTTGCGGCATAAATCCCATATCCATCATCTTGTCGGCCTCGTCCAACACCAGCACCTGTAGGGTTTTGGTAACAATGTGCCCGGCAAGGTAGATATCCAGAAAGCGGCCCGGAGTGGCAACGATAATATCAACCCCTTTGTTTATTTGCTCTATCTGCGTTTTGGGGCCAAGGCCACCATAAAGTACTACTACACGCAGGTCGGTATTTACCGCAAAGGTTTTAATGTTCTCTTCTATCTGCATCGCCAGCTCGCGCGTTGGCGATACAATGAGCGCACGCGGGTTTTCGCCCTGAGCATATTTCAGCTTCATGAGCAGGGGCAATACGTAGGCAGCGGTTTTGCCTGTGCCGGTTTGTGCAATGCCCATTACATCCTGCCCGTTCAATATTGGCGGCATAGCCTTTTGCTGTATCGGCGTAGGCTCGGTGTAGCCGGCATCGGCAATGGCATTCAATATCTGCCTGTTAAATTTAAATTCTTCGAAGGGTTGGCCCATGGCGGCAAAGATACAGATTTTGCGCGAAGCGCAATTTCTCAGTCCGGAAGACGGAAAGTCCGGGAAGTCCGAAAGACGAAAGCTTAATGACACAACAATGCCTTCTTCTTCCGGACTTCACCGACTTTCGGACTTACCGGACTCCTCTCTGTAACATTCTACGGCTTTTTTCCGTCATTCTGACTTCACTGACTTTCGGACTTACCGGACTAATATTTTATCTTCGCAAGCACATGAAAAAACATCTACTTACTCTTCTAACAGTTCTATTTATTGGCGGCGCGGCATCCGCCCAAATTGGCAAAGGCGGCAAATACGTTGGGGGTAGCCTGTACCTCAACTATGACGAGGCTGGCTATTCGCAAACCGTTAGCTATGCGCTCGGCGTTACGCAGTATTACAATACCGGCATCCTCACACTAAACCTTAACCCCGAGTTCGGTTTCTTTTTGGGTAAGAAATGGACCATTGGCATACAACCGGGCTATTCGCGGGTATCCGGTACCGAAACCAATAATTACTACTCGGCCAGTGCTCCCGCAACCAACTACAGCACAGTGCGTAAATACCATACCGATATTATTGGTCTCGGCATTTACACCCGCTATTACTGGATGCTGAGCGATAAATTCGGTATTTACCCGCAAATGGGCATCAGCAGCAACCATGTGCTCAACAACTTTACAGTAGGTTCGCTCAACGTAGGCGGCGGGCCAAACGTGGTTTTCTTCCCTACCCAAAAACTGGGCATCAACATGGGCTTCGGTTACTTCAACTACAATTACAACTACCAAACTAACGGCGCTACGGTTAACCTGAATTTGAACAGCAATTTTAGTTTTGGGCTGAATTATTATTGGGGAAGCCGTTAGAGTCAAGACTTTTAGAATCAGGAATCAAGACAGAAGCAGAAGTATGTTCGTTATGCATTGGCCTCTACTCTTGATTCTTGGCTCTTAATTCTTGATTCTAATACACAAGCAACTATCTTTGCCCTATGCCCACTATCCTCATTAAATCCGCTATAATAGTTAACGAAGGCACACAAACCGTTGCCGATGTACTTGTAAAAGATGGTTACATCGAACGCATTGATGCATCCATAAACGCCACTGCCGACAGGGAAATTAACGCCGAAGGGCTTTACCTTTTCCCGGGCGCTATTGACGACCAGGTGCATTTCCGCGAGCCTGGGTTGACGCATAAGGGGAATATCTATACCGAATCGCGCGCGGCTGTGGCAGGTGGTATCACCTCTTTTATGGAGATGCCCAACACGGTTCCCAATACGCTTACCCGCGAATTGCTGGAGGATAAATACGCCATAGCGGCGCAGAACTCCCCTGCCAACTACTCGTTCTACATGGGTGCCAGTAACGATAACCTGGAAGAGGTTTTGCGTACCGATACCAAAAACGTATGCGGCATCAAAGTGTTCATGGGCTCATCAACAGGCAATATGCTGGTGGATAACCCTACCACACTGGAGAATTTGTTCGCCAACTCGCCTATGCTGATAGCAACGCATTGCGAGGATGAGGCAACTATTAAAAGCAATTTAGCACATTACAAGCAACTGCTTGGCGAGAACATCCCGATAGGATTGCACCCCAAAATACGCAGTGCCGAGGCTTGCTACCTGTCATCGAGCATGGCGGTAGAATTGGCAAAGAAGCACAACACCCGCCTGCATATTTTGCATATATCAACCGAGAAAGAAACGCATTTATTCCGGAACGATATCCCGCTGGAAGAGAAGCGAATAACCGCCGAGGCCTGCATACACCATTTATGGTTTACCGATGCCGATTATGAAACCAAAGGCAACCTTATCAAATGGAACCCTGCCGTTAAAACCGAAGCCGACCGCGACGGTATTTTAGCTGCCGTGCTTGATGGCCGCATAGACGTAATCGCAACCGATCATGCGCCGCACACCAGCGAGGAGAAAGCCCAGGCCTACCTGCAAGCCCCAAGCGGTGGCCCATTGGTGCAGCACGCTTTGGTAGCCATGCTGGAACTACACAAACAAGGCAAGATCACTTTAGAGCAGATAGCCGAAAAAATGGCGCACAACGTTGCCCGCTGTTTCCAGATAGAAAAACGTGGCTATATCCGCGAAGGCTACTGGGCCGACCTGGTACTGGTCGACCTGAATAAACCATGGAACGTACAGAAGGATAATATTTTATACAAGTGCGGCTGGTCGCCATTTGAGGGGCAGGCTTTTGATGCAAGCGTTACTCATACCATTGTATCGGGTAACGTGGCTTACGAAGGTGGTAAGGTTGCCGATGGTATCTTCGGGCAGCGCATGAGTTTTTTGCGATAAGCTTTAAGGGGCTTGACAGCATCCGTGTGCCGCAGGGTCCTTTTGCAAAGAGACCCTGCGGAGACGTTATTGGGCAATAAGGGTTAACATAACTTAACACATTTCAAAAATAATTCTACACAAATACCTACATATCAAATATTTATCAAAACATGTTACAACATGTTTTGACGCTGATTTATCAGCATTATATTATTAAAATGGAACGAGTTGTTCCGCCAATTGACCAGTTCCTTCCCGTAAACGTTTTGCATAGTAGCCTCAAGCTTCTGCCCGGGATGCATAAATGCAGCTTGCCAGGGAAAAACAGCATTTACGGTAAACGGTTGAGCTTTGTGCGGTAGTTATTGAAAGTATACTTTGCTTTAGGAGAATTTGATTATTTTGGAGGCAATTTAAAACCTCAAATACTCATGAAAAAAGTAACAGGCATCGGCGGCATATTTTTTAAAAGCAAAGATAAAGCTGCATTGAACGAATGGTATGCCAAAAACCTGGGCCTGCCGGTATCTAACTACGGCACGGTGTTCAACTGGCGCGATGCCGACAACCCCGACAAGGAAGCGAGCACCGTATGGAGCCCCTTCGCTGAAGACACCAAGTACTTCGAGCCATCCACAAAAGATTTCATGATCAACTACCGGGTGGAAAACCTGGAAGCCTTAGTAGAAGAACTAAAAGCCGAAGGCGTTACCATCACTGACGAAATTAAAACCTACGATTACGGCAAATTCGTCCACATCCTCGATCCGGAAGGGAACGCTATTGAGCTTTGGGAGCCGATAGATTAGGTTTGGATTAATATTCAACATCATCTCAAAAGCATATTCACGAATGCATTGTAGCTAAAGTTCCCCTCTTGAGAGGGTAACTATATACAACTTGGGACAAAGTCAGGAATAAAAAAGCCACCCAAACAGGTGGCTTACTTAGGATTGAATAAGTATTTAGAAACTAAAATAAATAATCCAATAACATTTGCGCTACTGGTTGTTAGTATAGCTATTAAAACCGAATCGGTAAAATACAGGCTACCATTACCAGATGCAACGATTATTATTACAACAGAAAAAAGCCACATACACATTAACACAAAAATCTTATGAGCATAAGATTTTCTTTCCTTTCTGTCTTGCTTTCTACTTTTTAATTTCTCTGATTCTAATGTTCTTTTTTGATTGTTATCAACAAACACCCCCTCAATACCCACCGTATCTTCTGGCACGTCGGTATTGAAATCTAATTGATTTGGATTTACCGGGTCACTCATTCGGGAATAAAAAATTTCTGAAATATTGTCTTATAGACTCTTTTTTAATTGGAATTGACATGTCTTTTGGATTATAAACTTCCGCCCACGGTGAGCCGTGTTTATGAGTCCATGCAGATAGGTCTGATGCAGATAAGTGGGCTGTGGCTTTCCATGTGTAATCCAATGCCTCTATCGCATCCTTATCCAATACAGAGTCATTAAAACCAAAACAATAAACAGACTCTACTTGGTCGAATGAAGAAATTGGCTCGCGCCCGTATCTTTTATAGTCATTGTATATGGCAGGGATAACAGGTCCAAATTTCCATGCTTGAACCTCTTCATTTATGAGCGGCTCGTTTCTTTTTGCTAAATTGTAACCATGCGCAAAATAGACCAATTTTTGTAATTTCATTTGGGTCATGGGGTTGCCCTCATCTATGCCCTTTTGAACAAACGCGGCGGCTATGGTGATTGCAGAATATGGCATGTTAATACTGTTTAAAAACTAAATTTATTAGCAAATATACTGCTTTTTAAATATTAGAAATACAATTTAGTATGGTTATTACAATTATAACAAATAGTAACATTATATGTTATTCTTGCACAAAATAAATGTACTTGTGGGTGTTGATTACGTTCTCCTTTATTTCGGACGGCAGTTCTTTAGTAAATATCAGTTCGTCACCTTTCAGTTTAAAGAAGCTACGCAACGGCTCATGGTTGAGTTTAATGCGCAAATACCCGCTTAATCGGTCAATGCTGTTCATGAATGCTATATAATCTGTTCGCATACACTAATTTACGATATATTTCGTATATTAGAAAATCCATACATGTTTAGAATGTAAATATGTATAAAGGCCGCCGATAGCGGTTGCTATTCCTATTAACCAATAAATAATTTGAAGTATGTGGGTTTTGTTTTTTTCTTTATTATTCGTGTTGTTTGGAGTGCTTGGAAGATTTATATTTAGGTCGGAGCCGTGAACGCTGCCGCCTATATTGTGCCCTATTCGAATAGATGGCATATGTTGTTCATTCAAAAATTCATACCTTGACTTTCCACTATTAACAAATAAACGACCCTTGCTTGTTAGTTTTGTAGTTAATGAGTTGCTGCCCCTGGTTATAAATCCATCGTCTATTAATTCGTTATATGCTGAACGAAATAAATCACCAGTATAATACAACTGCTTTTCTCTTTCGCTTAATTCAGAGATGATTTGATAAACCCAGTCCTCTTTATAAATGGGAACTGGGTTTATATATGCAGAGTTTCTTATAAAAGCATACCCTTCATTTGTAATGCTTTGATAAGTATCGTTTTTGGGATGCATTAAACCATTAGCACTCATCCATTCAAATAAGTACTGTTCTTCTGGAGTGCTAATTTTTGTAAGGTTTAAATGTTTGTTTTTTAATACCGATAAGATATCCTCTTGTGATGGTTGGCTCATAATAAATTAATATGATACCAATATAACACTTTGTGGGATTTTAATCCTGTATAGCTGTCAATTTACCGTTTTCAAAATAGTAGTATTTTGTTTTCTCTCCCTCTTTCTGATATACCCATTGCTGATGGATATAATCCTTGGTGTAGGTGGAATTAATATCGGTTGGGCGGCCGGCAAGCCGTACCATGTCATCGGTGGTTATTCCCAATTTTATGAACGTCGGCTTTTCTACTTTAACAACGTGGTGGCGTTTATCCCAATCATCTTTAGCGGCTACTATATCGGGCGTGGCAGGGAAAAACAGTTCACTTACATAGGCTTGTTTAGATTTATAATTTAGTATCCAATAGCCCTCAAAAAAACCCAATACGTTGACCGTATCGCCTTTGTTTATCTCTCCCAATACATTGCCTATGGGTTCGGGCTTATCTTTAACTTTTGCTGTTTCGGTAACGAGGTGTCTAACACCCTGCGCAGACGCGCCAAGGCATACGAATGCCAGTAACAAGGTTAGGATTGTTTTCATTTTGTGGTATTTTAAGGGTTAAAAAATATGGCGTAACCGAATATCTTTCGCACCCTAAGGGATACCACTCCCCATGCTCGCAAATAGACACAGCTACGCCATTTCGGACGTACATGGCCTTTATTGCGAGCATCGCTAATTGTGGTATTTTAAGGATGCAATAAAGTAACAGTACAGTATTATTTAGTCTCTTTTTTAGGTAATTGTGTGTGAACAGCTATATTAATCATCTGTTCCAACGTACCCTCAAATTTAACTTTCTCGTCGTATTTTTCCGCTCGCTTTTTAGGCGGCTTTTTTTCAGGCTCTTTTTTATCCATTGTCTCAAAGTTACTTAATTAAATTTGCATAAGTCAAGCGCACGCCGTTAACATTTTTTACAGCATCTTCAAATCGTACAACATCTTTTGCTTTACGGGTGTTGTATTTGTAGCCGAACTCATGGCAATAGCGGTGTAAGTGTTTAGGGCTTACGTTGTGGTAAATTCCGATAATACCACGTTTTAGTTGGCTCCAAAAGCCCTCTATAGTGTTGGTGTGTATGCCGTTTTCGCGAACGTATTCGCCAGCGTCGTGGCGTACAACCTCGTGTGTATAAACTTTATCAAGGCCTTTGTATGCACCAAAGCCATCGGTATAAACGGTTGCACCCGCTTCAACATTTGCATAGATAAACGGTTTAATGGTTTCACCATTTGCAATAGGGCTAACTACAGTTACTACCCTACCATCCCGTTGCAGCATAGCAACTACTGGCACTTTGTTAACCGAACCTGTACCTTTTGCATTATCTAATTCACGTTTTTTAGCGTGTTTATTACGTGTTTTACCACCTACGTATGTTTCATCAACCTCAACAGTTCCAGTTAATTTTTCGGTGTTGCGGATATTCAGCATTTCACGAATACGGTGTAAAATGAACCATGCAGTTTTTTGAGTAATGTTTAAGTCGCGGCTTAATTGCAATGACGAAATACCTTTTTTATGGGCGGTGCATAGATACATAGCAGCGAACCAAAGGCGTAAAGAGATTTTGGTATTCTCGAATATAGTACCAGTAGTTACAGTAAACTTTTTATAGCACTCTTTAGCCTTGCATTTGTAGCCCCTGTTGGTGATATATGCACCAACATTACCGCAATGTGGGCAAGCTGGCTCATCGTTCCAACGGCTTTTAGCAAGGTACGCAATGCAAGTGCTTTCTTCTTTGAAGTAGTCTAACACTTGAATAAGGCTTTTAAATTGAGTTGTCATTGCTGTATCGTTTTAACACTACAAATATAATATTAATAACAATATGGGACAAATAAATTTGAAAATAATTATGCATATTGTGGGACTGAAAAACTAAACCGATATGACGCAAGATGAGTATAGGGGTATTTTTATATCTGAATTCGCCACCCTCGAAAAAGCTATAGAATATTATTTGGCTGATTACTTCATGGGGAGCCCTGCTAAAAATTATGAAATGATAGAGGTGATAATTGAGCGATTATCGTTTGATGCTAAAAGGACCGCATTAAAAACGATACTCGATAAACGAATGGATTCCACGGGGTTTAAGCCAACTGGAACCAAGAAATATCCAAGCGGTAAAATAGTCGAAGAGATTAGAAAATTGCAGGTTATACGGAACGCTTTTGCGCATTATCATTTGGCAGATAAGCGCGAGAATTTCGCTATTAGATTAGTTAACTTTAGGGATAAAGCAGAAGTTATGGAGTATACCATCGACCAGTTCAATAAGGAGATATCTAAAATAAAGCACTACACAAGCGGAATACTTAGAAACAATTTGCAATAGTCGAATTAAACACCTCTCTCGCTACTTTTTTCCGTTGTACACCGTACTAATTTCGGTCAACGAGAGGGTTAACTCCAATACAAAAATACTAATTACCAATAACTTAAACAAGTATCATCATGGAACTTAAAGAATTTATATCAAAAACACTTTCCGAAATAACTATAGGAATCAGAGAGGGCAGTGACGAAATCAAAAAGGATAACTGGTCTTATATATCTGAACAAGGAATAGTAGTTGATTTCGATATTAATGTTTCCTATGATGATACAAATACAACTGGCGCTGGTGGTAAACTTAGCGTGGCCAATGTATTTAATGTAGGGTTAAATAAAGACCAAAAAACTACAAATAGCAATGCTAATAGAATCAAATTTTCAATTGGCGTTTACATTAATAAAACTAAAGCTAAATAACTTTTGTCCCAGCTGCTATATAGTTACCCTTGAGAGGGGGTGCGAAGGTATCGTGCGGCTGCAGGGGTGTGTTAGCGAACTTGCAAATCCGCTTTGCATCGTCTCCAAACACACCCCTAACCCCTCTCAAGAGGGGAACCAAAGCTAACCAGGCTCAGCCTCCCCCCTTAGAGATGGGATGTGTTGGCAGGGTGTGTTAAGCCGTATTTTAAAGCAACGCAGGACGCTACTCACTAATTGATAAACACCTCATCCACAAATACCCAGCCCGGTTTACCTTTAGAAGGGTGCCATTCGGGTACTGATTTAATGGGTTTGGCTACCAGTTTAATGCAGGATACGGTTTCGGCTGTTTTAAGTTTAATAGTTAAGGGCACCAACCCGAACGGATCTTCCTTATGCGGAGTGGCTGTTTTAACGGTACCCAATAACTTCAGGTGCGCTGCATCTGCCCCGCCCCAAACTTCCATGCCATCAGCCAAAAATATCTGTGAGCCTATATTCCGCATGGTGTTGGCCTCCAGCGAATGCATCTCTATAGGTTTGTTGAACCACATCATTACCGCCAGGTCCTTTTGCGAACCCAGCCATTTGCCGTTGCCAAAGCTCGTTCCGCCCAGCTCTTTATCGATGAGGGTTTTGGCACCGTCGGCTTTGTACTTATCATCTGGTCTTGTAATAAACAGTACGCTATCAGGCGTGTAACGGCATTTATATAAATTGAACTGCACCGTATCGCTGCTTAGCCAACCGGTTTTAAATGCCCGTGCCTTTACAACTGTGCTTTGTGTAATTACTGCTCCGGGCTTATAAAATGTTGATTTGAGGCTATCAGGCCCTGTACCATCGGTGGTGTATCGGATATCGGTGCCTTTTATCGGGTTTGTTAACTCCAGCGGGTAGGTATCAGCAAATATTACGGCTTTGTTCTTCAGCTGCGGGTTGGTGAGTTTTACGGGCTTGCCATCATCCTTAAAGCCGGTCAATACCTTTAGTTGCTTATTACCCGCTTGCAGGGCTTTCAGGTCGGCAGGTTGCAGGCCGGTATCCCAAAGGGCAAGCTCGGTAAGGCTCTTGATGGTTGCTATTTGCTTAACATCTTCCGGCTTCAGCTTCACTCCTGCTAACGATAGCGAGCGTAGGTATTTCAACCCGCTTAACTCTTTGATTCCTTTGCCGGTAACATCACTGAAGTTAAGCACCAGTTTGCGCAGGTTTGGCAGTTTGGCTACGGCTTTCAGGTCGGCATCTTTTACGGGCATTTTATTCAGGTCCAGCGATACTACTTGTTTGCTTACCGGGCTTAGCTCCTCCAGCGCTTTTACGTTGTATGTACTTTTGTTGTAGATATTCACCCCAAGTGCTGGCGATTCGCTGGCCAACGGGTAAACTACGCGATAGTTGTTGTTCAGTTTTTGAATATCGCTTTCGTTCGCTGCCGAGAAATCGTATTGCTCCTCAGTACTTTCGGCAGGCTTCAGGAAAGATGCCGCGACGATACGCAGCGAATCTGTAGCGGGCAGGTCTATCACCTTCTTTTTGAAACCGGCGTTGTTCTTCACCCAAAAATAAAGCAGCATTTGCTCTTCTTCGGTGAGTTGGGGTTTGCCTACCGGAGGCATGTGCTTTTTATCGCCCTCGGGCAGGTGAATGCGCTGCAGCAACAGGCTTATCTTAGGGTTACCGGCAACGAATAGTTTTCCTTTTTTTCCGCCCTTCAGTATCGACTCCTCGTCGGTCAGTTTCAATCCCCCCTTGGTTTTATCAGCATTATGGCAGCTCTGGCACTTGGCCTCGAAGATGGGTGCTATCACATCCCGGTATACCAGTGCCTCGTTCATGGTTACTTGCTTTTTGCTGTTATCCATCACGGGGCCAAAAACAAAATCGTCGCCATGGGTAATGTTACCGCCGAAGTGCCCCGCCATAATGAGGCAGAAAATAGTGACCAAAGCGCCCGTTTTGGCAATAGTTGTCGTATACCGTTCCCGATTGCGGATAAGGTAAACGCCATAGCCGACAAAAGCTACACCCACACCGAACCATTTATGCCATTGCAGGTTGCTACCCTCGTAACCCTGCTCACGCGATAGCAGCAGCCCCATAATAACAGTTATGGATGAGAACAGCGCGCCCAGCACCAGCAAATAATCGGTAAAGGCCTGGTAAAGCCGCTCGTTAGCAAATTCGGCCCGGAAACGGAAGAACTCCATCAGCATGGCCAGCATCAGTATCACAATTGGGAAATGCAGCACCAGAGGGTGCATGCGCCCAACAGGCTGCAGCCATTGCGGCACGGCGAGTGCATCGCCGGCCAGCAGTAAAACCAAAATGAAAATATTGAGGGCAAATAGTGCCCCATCGGCAAAACCTTTATGGCTGCTCTTCATATATGCTGCGTGGTGCTAAAAGATTAGGCCCTTGTAAATTTGTAAGGATATACCTTGCCCGATGCCCACTGCGCCACGTACAGGTTCTCGTCGTTATCTACATATACATCGTGCGGATTCAGGAATATCTTTTCGGCTTGAGCCATGGGTTGCAATACACCATCGGTATAAACGGGTTCGGTACCACCGAGGTTAGATACCACTTTGTTATTCTTATCAAGGATGGTGGTAAAACCCGAGTTCTCTTTGCCCAGATCCGGTGAGCGCAGTACAGCAGCATACAAATGGTCGCCTTTTATAACGGGTCGGCACACGCAGGCACCGGGCAGTTTAATGATCTCCTGCAGCTTGCCATCCATACTAAAGCGCTTAAAGCAATTGCGGGTACGATCAGTTATCAGCAGAGTTGGTGCGCCGTAACGGCGATCGATCACGATACCGTGGGCGTTATCCAAATGCTCATCGCCCTCGCCTTTGCCGCCGAAAAAGCCTTTCAGCTTACCATCCTTATCGTAATGGGTAATGTATTGCGCACCGTAACCGTCGGCAATGTAAATATCGCCGTTGCTGTCTATAGCCGTTTCGGTAGGCACAAACTCTTCTGCTTTTTTGTAAACGCCGGTTTCCAGCGGTACGTCAATAGTCATCAGCAGTTTACCATCAAGTGTGGTTTTGTATACCTGGTGCTTTACGGTATCGGTAATGAAAAGGTATTCAGTACCGTTCTCGTTAAACAAGGTTAAGCCATGCGCCCCCGGGAAATCGTGACCCCAGGTGCTCAGCAACTTACCCGACTTGTTAAAGATCATCACATTGTTCTTCGTCTCATTGGTCAGCAACAAAATACGCCCCTTGCTATCCTGCACCATCTCGTGGCAATCGTTCACGGGGTTCTTCAGCGGGTCGGCTTTAGCCCACTGTTTATCCAGTTTATAGCGCATATTGCCATGCCCGTAAACGGGGCCGTCATTTTTTGCGAACATATTTTTTGTGATGATAAGGCCGGCTGATAGCACGGCGGTACGTTTTATAAATTCTTTTCTCTCCATTGACACGATTTAAGGATTATATGATTTTACAGGATTTTTATTGGCAACATCTTTTTTCAAGTCTCCCCCTTCAGGGGAGATTTAGAGGGGCTCGAGGTTATGCACCTACGTTATTATCCCCTTCACCACATTGCCTGCCACATCGGTAAGCCTATACCTGCGACCCTGGCTCTTGAAAGTGAGCTTGGTATGGTCGATGCCTAACTGGTTGAGGATGGTGGCGTGGAAATCGTGTACGTGCACGGGGTCTTTTACCACGTTGTAACCAAACTCGTCAGATTCGCCGTAGACTATGCCCGGTTTTATGCCGCCGCCTGCCATCCATATGCTGAAGCAGCGCGGGTGATGGTCGCGGCCGTAATTGGCGGCTTCCAGTTTGCCCTGGCTGTAGTTGGTACGGCCAAACTCTCCGCCCCATATCACTAAGGTTTCATCCAGCAGGCCGCGTTGTTTAAGGTCGGTTACCAATGCTGCTGATGCCTGGTCAACATCCTTGGCTTGACCGGCCATTTCCTGCGGCAGGTTACTATGCTGATCCCAGCCCTGGTGGTATAGTTGTATGAATCGCACGCCGTTTTCTGATAGCTTGCGCGCCAGTAAACAGTTGGCCGCGTAGGTGCCGGGAATAAGGCATTCGGGGCCATACATTTTTACGATATCGTCCGATTCTTTTGATACATCCATTATCTCGGGCACCGCGGTTTGCATGCGGTAGGCCATCTCGTATTGCTGTATCTTGGTGTTTATTTCAGGGTCGCCAAACTCTTTGTAGCTGATATCGTTCAGCGCGGCCAAGTTGTCCAGCATTTTGCGGCGCTCGTGCCTGTTCAATCCTTCAGGGTCGTTCAGGTACAAAATAGGGTCCTCGCCACTGCTGAACTGCACGCCCTGGTGAATAGAATCAAGAAAGCCGTTACTCCAAAGCTTAGAATACACCCCCTGGCCGTTGCCTTTGCCTTTGGATAGCAGCACGGTGAAGGCAGGCAAGTTTTTATTCTCGCTGCCGAGCCCATAGCTCACCCAGGAGCCCATACTGGGGCGGTTGCCTTGCTGGGCACCGGTTTGAAAGAAAGTAAGCGCAGGGTCATGATTTATGGCATCTGTGTTCATGGTGCGAATGATGCATATATCATCCGCTATTTTACCAATGTGCGGGAACAGGTCGCTTATCCAGGCGCGCGATTCGCCGTATTGCTTAAAATCGTAAAACGAACCTACCAGCGGGAATGATGCCTGCTTGGCCGTCATGCCGGTTAATATCTGGTTGCCGCGTACCGAAGGTGGTAACTCCTGCCCCATCATTTCGCGCAGCTTAGGCTTGTAATCAAACGACTCTAACTGCGATGGTGCCCCATCCTGGAAAAGGTATATCACCCGTTTGGCCTTTGGTGCAAAGTTGGGTATGCCGGGTATAAAATCGGCTTCGCTCTCGCTACCCTTGCCACTAAACAGATCGGGGATAAGCAAGGAGCCTAATGCCGCGCTGCCAATGCCCAAACTAAGCCTCGAAAGAAACCTGCGCCGGTTTATATTCAACCGATTCTCTAAATATTCCTTTTCCATATCAGGTTTTTGTTATCGCTTCTTCTAAATTGTATATCGCATCAACCACTTTCATCATAGCGGCCAGTTTCACCTTATCGGCATTCGGTGGTATGGGGTACTCGCCCACCTTAAGCAATTTGGCAGCATCCGCCTTGGTCATGGTTTTTAACTCGTCGTTATAGTAGGCCGTTAATATCGCCAGTTCTTTTTCCTGCGGATGGCGGCACATGATCAACCTGAATGCTTTGGTGAGTTTATCGTTCGCGTTGCTGTTATCCTGCAAAAGTTTTGCGGCCAATACGCGGGCGCCTTCCAGCACGGTTGGGTCGTTCAGCATTACTAATGCCTGTAGCGGCGTATTGGTGCGCAGGCGCTTCACCTCGCACTGGTCGCGGTTGCTGGCATCGAAAATAGCCATTGATGCCGGCGGCACAGTACGTTTGATTAACGTGTACATACCGCGACGGTACAAATCGGGACCGTGCACTTGTTTGTAGTTTGCCAATTGCCCCCTGCCCGATGTGGCGGCTTCCCAAAGGCCCGGCGGCTGGTAAGGGTTTACGCTTGGCCCGCCTATTTTAGGGTTCAGCAAGCCGCTGCTGGCCAGCACCAGGTCGCGAACGAACTCGGCAGGCAGACGGTTACGCGGGCCACGCGCCAGGTAAATATTATCAGGGTCGTTCTTTAGTTTATCAGGAGTTACTGCTGCCGACTGACGGTAAGTGGCCGACATTACAATTTGTTTCACCAGGCGCTTCATATCCCAGCCGTGGTTCATAAAGTCAACGGCCAGCCAGTCAAGCAGTTCGGGATGAGTGGGCAGGTCGCCCTGCATACCAAAATCGCCCGAGCTTTTCACAATGCCCTTGCCGAAAAACTCCTGCCAGGTTTGGTTCACAAAAACGCGGGCGGTAAGCGGGTTCTTTTTGTTGAACAACCACTCGGACAAGCCCAGCCTGTTTTTAGGATAGTTAGCGGTAAACGGCAAGATCGACTTAGGTGTGCCCATGCTCACCTCTTCGCCGTGCGAATCATAATTGCCACGGTTAAGCACATAGGTTTTGCGCACATACTCGCTATCTGCCATTATAGATACGATGAGTTTATCGGTATCCTGTTTGTTGATGAATTTCAGCACGTTCTTGGCCTCATCATTGCTTATCTGCATCATGGGGCGTTTGGCGTAAGTTTCGGGGCCGCCAACTACCGATTGCAGGCCCGCTTCCTTCACGCTATTGAAGAAGGCGAGCACTTGGTAGTATTCTTTCTGCGATAGAGGGTCGTACTTATGGTCGTGGCAATGGGCGCATTCCAATGTCATGCCCAGCAGGGCCTTGCCGAAGGTATTGGTGCGGTCGGTTACGTAGCTAACGCGGTACTCTTCGTCTATCACGCCACCTTCTTCGGTAATTTTATGGTTACGGTTAAAGGCCGTTGCCAGCAATTGTTCTTTGGTGCCGTTGGGTATTTGGTCGCCGGCGAGTTGCCAGGTGATGAATTTATCGTAGGGCAGGTTTTCATTATAGGCATGTATCACCCAATCGCGCCAGGGCCACTGGCTGCGGTAGTTATCATCCTGGTAACCGTGCGAATCGGCATAGCGCGAAACATCCAGCCAATGCAAGGCCATCTTTTCGCCATACTGAGGGGCAGCCATTAGTTTATCCACTGCTTTCTCATATGCATTGGGGCTTTTGTCGGCCATAAAGTCGTCCATCATTTTGAGCGAAGGCGGCAAGCCGGTAAGATCCAGTGAAAGGCGTTTCAGCAGGCGCTCTTTATCCGCTTCGGCATTGGGTTCAAAACCCTTCTGCTCCATTTTTTGCAGTACGAAGTTGTCGATCGCATTCTTTGGCCATTCGGCATTATCCACCTTGGGCACGGCTACTACGCGGGGTGCAACAAAAGCCCAATGCTTTTCGTATTTGGCACCCTGCTTTATCCAGGCCTTCACCAGGTCCACTTCAAAAGGGGAAAGTTTTTTTAGATTAGATGATACCGGCGGCATTTGCTCGGCGGTATCTTTTGTAGCAATGCGGCGGTACACCTCCGACAGGTCCGGGTCGCCGGGGACGAGGGCATGGGCAGTAGGGTTATCCTGCAGGGCGGCAAAGGCCATCTCGGGGATATCTAAACGCAACCCTGCTTCGCGATGAGCGGCATCCGGGCCATGGCATTTAAAGCACTTATCCGACAGGATGGGGCGGATGTTAAAATTGTAACTGATGGTATCGGGCATCCGCTCCTCGGCCGTTTGCTGCCCCGCCGAATTACAGGCATGCAGGGTATACAAAACGCAACCGGCCATCAACAGCCAAACGAGGTACAACTTCCGGAACATAGATCAACAAAAAAGGGTTTACAGCGGGTTCGCTTTTTCAAATGTAGTTAAAGCAAAACATTATTCAATGCGAAAAAATGTAAAAATGTATATACATAATTCGTAATTAAAATTTTATCCCGGAAAGTATGAACGCCCTCTAAACCGCAACAAAAATTTGCGGCATGCACGGTCCCTCAGTTTCTGGTTGGGCGGGATAAACTTCAAAGTCGGCGGTGTATCTCCGCGCGTTTTCATTGGTCCAAATATGTTGCCACGCGGCTATCACTCCAGCCGGCATTTCGCCTTCAGTTTGGTACTGGTGGAAACTGCCGCCCGGCACTTCTACACCTCCAAAACCATCATGCAAATTTTCTATCGACTCAACCTTGCAACCCAGGGTAGTGGTGTAGTGTCCGGTGTAATCCGATTCATAATTTGAGTAAACGCAATAAACATCATCGCTGAGTTTACCCGGAATATTAGCAGCAACATTATCCTGAAAAAAACGCTGCCATAACTCCCCGATATCCTTATCGGCATGGCCGGGTTTGTTTATAGTACGAACAGTAATGCCTGCTACTAAAAAGGTATCGATTTGGGTTGTTTTATGGTCCATTTTGCTGTATAACGATGGTAATTATATACAATCCTAACCCTCTTTATTTATCTGTATTATAACAAAAAGTTATAGGTTGCCTGTTGTTTGTTTTTTTATGTAATTTGCTGCCTACATCACTAACATCACAATTATGCCTAACAAAATCCAAAACAATTTCAAATCATTAATGAATGATTTTTCTACCGACACAGGTATGTCTGCTATTGACAATATGGGGCTTTACATTCAGTATTTTAATGCTCGAATGAGTGATAAGATAATGCAGTATAATGCTATTTTAATCCATGAGTTAATCAACAAGCTGGATAGGCTACCAGATGAAATTGGTTCATCTGTATTTAATGCTATGAAGGGTGTGAGGTAGGATAAGGCGCAACAGCCAACCTTTCTGTTTCATGTATAGCAGCACTTAACACTTCTTTGGCTTCTAAAACAGATAGCCCTGCTACTGCTTTTTTAACCCTATCCAATATTATCAATTGTGGCTCATTAAGCCGTCCTGTATAGAAGTTATCTTCGTCCATTTTAATTTCTTTTTTGTTATACGAATCTTATGACTTAGTTTTATGCTGTTTAAAGTATTGTACTAATAATCGGAGTGCTGCCCAAATTCTCACAACATCAGCAACACGCAAACCGAGGTATGAGTGCGCCAGCAATGGCGTGGCTGTATCTTTTTGCGTGTAGGCCGTGAGAAGCCTGGGTAGCTAAAGATTTTTCAGTCACGCTATTTTTTTATCCAAATTCTCACACAATGAACAAAAATCTAAACCTCATCGGGCTTATAGCCCTGTGCCTGCTATTCTGTACAGGCTGCAAAAAATCAAAAGTTGACCCCACATTAGCAACCGAATTTAGGGTCGAAGTAAAGGGTTTCACAGATGCCACCAAATTCTACATTGAGGTTCGTAATCAAAAGAGCGAACAACTTTTAAAGGTAGACGGGCAATCGGGTAACACTACATACAAAGCTTCTCCTGTAACTCATGGCGACGTGATACGTGTCATTTACCGCACCAATATATCAAGCAGCACAAATGGAGATGGCGTTGGTACAGTAACGTTTTACTACAATGGTGAAAGCCGTGGCTCAATGGGTGGCTTTATAAGCTCAGAGCAAAAAGTGACAGATATAAAGCTGCCATGATAATGTATTACCTAACGCCACTGATTTATTTGGTGGTGCTGTGGTTTTTTTACAAGGTATCAAAATCAATAGCTATTGCCATATTTGTGGACATGGATAATCAAAGGAATGCCCTGTTTGTTAAAATTGAATTATTTGGTGGTTTTGCTGCCGCCTGTGCCATTATCTCATTCGTTTACTATTCTTATATCGATGGCGAAAACGGACCCGATATGAACCACGTTTACAGGGCATTCATGTTGCTTTATATTTCGTGTATAGTTGGTATATTACATGGCATTAAAAAATCTCACACGCTAACCAGTGAAGAAAAACGGGGGTATCAAGAGGGCGGCGGTAGCAGGTACTAAAACATCACAATCATCTCACA
The DNA here is from genome assembly GCF_002013915.1 of Mucilaginibacter pedocola. Taxonomy (GTDB): domain Bacteria; phylum Bacteroidota; class Bacteroidia; order Sphingobacteriales; family Sphingobacteriaceae; genus Mucilaginibacter; species Mucilaginibacter pedocola. The sequence continues at coordinate 217,602 of NZ_MBTF01000004.1, read as the reverse complement.
AATGGATAATGATTTATTGTTCATAGTTCTTAAAAAGTGCTATGAAAAGGGAATAGGTGACAGCGTCAACGTTTCCCATGAGTTTAAAGCGTTTCTCAGAAAAGACAACATGTTGGACACAATGCCTGTAAATTGGAGAGAAATGCCAAATATATTTTTAGGCGAATTAAAGGAGCTGGGATATATCCATTACTATACTATTTGGGAGGTGGGAAATGAAATTGTCGAACCTCCCAATAACTGGTTTGATGTAATGACCGTTTTCGCTTCAATAAAGCCATCGGGGCTTTTGTTCTATAATTCGTGGAATCAAGCCAAAATTCAAGAAAAAGCAAATAGGATTAGCTTTTGGAATGTTTGGTTGACTCTTGGGTTGGCTGTTGTAACATTTTGCTTAGCCCTACCCAAAACTATTTCCGAATCTCTAAGTATATTTGTAAGTAAAAAAACAACAACTCCAATCCACCAACAAGAGCAAAAACAGAAAGAGGAAAAAACACCAAAAACAAAAGGAAATCCACCATCATTACGTGTGGACTCGACTCGTAAACCTTAGCCATTTTGGCAATGTAACGCACTAACCACATAGCTGTAAAATTAAAAACGCCACTATCCAGTTAAGGTAGTGGCGTTCGTGTGAATATTAAACTGTTAATTATTTCGCAGGTACGTGTGGTGTTGGCTTCTTTAGCAATTTATCTATTGCTGCATCAAACCTACTATCCCCGCTTGTTTGTTTCTGTTGAGTAGCCGGCACAGGATTTTGCACTGGTGCGCAGGCAAGCTCTTTTTTATCTGTATGCTTCATGACTGTGAGATTATGTGATGTCTAATAGCGAAGTTACAGTATTTGTGCCAAAAAACTATGCTGCTATCAAATCTTTGTATTTGAGCCTGCATTTCATGTTCTTGATAACATTATCTAATTGCGACTGTGAACTTAGCCCTCTGTAGTTATACCTGAATGCAAATTCATTTACATAGCCCTGCAGGTGCTTTGGCGTAGTCTTGTGGTATGTAGAGCAGATACCTTTCTTAAACTGGCTCCACGCGCCCTCTATGGTGTTCGTATGAACGTCACCGTCTACGTAGTGCCCTCTGCCATGGTCAACGCATTGCACGTTGTATATGCGCTCTAATGACCTGTATCCTGTAAAGCCATCACCCATTAAGTCTGAACCACCTTTAACGTGCTTATAAACCGTTTTCTTTAGGGTGAGCATCAATACATCAGGCACAACAAATGCCTTGAATTTACCGCCTCTTTGCAGCATACCCAACACTGGTGTTTTATCCCTCCATCCTCTGCCTGGATTATGCTTCAACCGCTTACGCTTGTGTTTAAAGCGCGCTTTGCCACCAACGAACGTTTCGTCTATCTCTACAACGCCTTCTAATTGCTCATGCTCCTCATTGCCTAATGCAAGGCGTAAACGATGGAGTACAAACCATGCACTCTTTTGAGTGATGCCAACGTCTTTAGCCAATTGAATACTACTAACGCCTTTCTTATGGAGGAACAAATAGATAGCTACAAACCATTTCATGGTAGATATATTGCTTGCCTCCATGAACGTGCCTGTTTTGGCTGTGAATTGCTTTTTACACTCGCAGCACTTGTAACGTATGCCATCTTTGAATACGTACGCACGTTCAGAGCTACAGCCCTCATGGGGGCAAGATATAACGCCATCACTCCAACGGCGCGAGGCTAAATACTCATGGCATGCTTTCTCATTTGGAAAGCGCGTGACTACATCAATGATGGTTTTAAATTCTGTATTGTTTAGCATGGGGGTAGAAGTATTACTGGGTAAACAATTTGCTAATTAAAGTTACTCAATTATTAGGTTATACTCTGCATTTTTCAATCGGGCTTGTAACCGCCTTTGGCTGCATTATACCTAACAACAGGTAGTACAATATTTGCGGCTCAACCGTGCAATATTCTTGTACATCTATCAATCGATCCCGCTATTTGCGTTCACCATGGGACAGCTTTACCATGTGCCTGTAGTTTTTGGTATCACCACACAACCTTTCTGCCACGTATGACAGGAGTAACGTTAATCATTTGTGATTAAGACGAGCATCGCTCGTTTCGGCTATTAAAGCCTCATCAGTTAATCTTTTAAAGAAAGTTCTTTAGGGAGTTTTTGGCGGGTTGCGATAGTATATAATTACCATAACGATTTTTTATAATGCCTATTTAAAATATTTATTTACAATTATTTACATGTATTATATAAATAAAAAGTTTAATTTATTGGGATTGTAACCACCTATTAGTTGTTATCAAGCTTTATCCTGTATAACATTTTATTATAATGACCCATAAATAATTTATAATCAAATATTTAATAAACTTATCTAAGCTACATTCAGGCTAAAGCTTTAGACGCAAGTATACGCTGGGTTTTACGCCATTTGGGTGGCGGATAGGCCATTACACCTTGCTGAATAGAGGGGTATTTTACCTTGCTTAAACGCCCTTCGGCAAGCAGCATTTCGTGCACAATATCCCAATCGGGCGGGGTATTTTCTTGCTGTTGCCAATGCGCATAGGCGGCCTCGTCGCACCAATGAGGCAGGTTACGCATGGCTTTTTTGTGGGGCTCGCCACTGCGGAAAGCTTTCATATCTGCCTCCGAATGCCATACCGTTGCCGTCCAAAAGGTAAGGTTTTTATCCAGCAATTCCATGCCCCCGGCAAAGCCATTTACGGTTTTTATGTAGCGCACAATGCCCCCGTTCGCCAGCAAAAACGCCGGCAAAAACCTGATGCTGCGAACCCGTAAACGTGTTACCGAAACAAAATACATGCTTTAAATATAGCATGTACCGGCAGTAAAAAATGCAAGGCGGTAATAAATATTTTTGCCCCTGCCCTACCCTATTGCGGCTCTTCCAGCAGCTTCTTTAAGCCGCCAAAAATAGCCTGCCAGTTACTTTCCGAATGCTCCTTGGATGCCTGGTCTTTCACATTCTCCTGTGTAATATAAAGGGTGGTAACGCCGTCTTTTTCGCTCAATTTGTAGCTTACTATTTGGTAATTTTCGGGCTTATCTTCCAAGCCACTCATGCTGCTCCAGTAGCTGTACTTCACATATTCGCCGGGCGTTATTTCCTGTATAGTGCCTTTGTCCTGGTAGGTTTTACCCTCCCATTCGCCGCTCCAGGTAATGGGGCTACCCTCCATCCAGGCACTCTCCTGCATAGTACCGAAGAAGTATTTCTTCACCACATCAGGGTCGGTTAGGCCTTGCCACACGGCGGCTTTCGGGGCGTTAAAAGTAATTTGGGTTTCTAATTTTAAGTTTTCCATTGGTTTATATGCTGGTTGTTTTTGTTGGTCTATCTTTTATCATTTCAGCTTCGATCAGTTTATAATCCTCCTCGCCTATCTCAAATAAGCCGAAGCGGAATTTATACCCCCATTGCTTTTTATTTTCTATAAAGCTTAGCTTATCTATCAACGGGGCAATAGGTGCATCCTCAGTTTTATAAAACTCCACATTGCGGCGGTACGGCGTAAACCCTTCGTTCATTTTATGCTGGTAAATTTCATCATCGCTCACCCTGCCTATTGTGGTAAAAGCCTGCTATGCCTCACCGCCCTCGTACTTGTCTTTGGGCGAATAAAATACCACACCATCGCCCTTTTGTAACCTTTTCAACGGGCCGGGTTTGCCATGGTTGGCCTGCATAAAACCACCGGCCACGCCACGGGCCACGTGGTCTTTAGCGGCCACTACTATCCAGTATCGGGTTGCTGATGCCATATAAAATTAACGCGTGTTAGGGTAATTCGTTTTTGTTTTTTGGCAAAGAAAGGTAGGGTGAGTGACAAGGGTATGTCAGGAGCGCTTTAGAGAATAGAGATTTGTTGAATGGAGAATAGTTGCCGTAAGCTATCATTTTCGCAACTGCGAAATCAAAGGAGCACTTATTTTCTGAGGTTTAAGGAATGGGCAGAACCTGTTTTTTGAGAGTACCGTCTGCGAGTTGACTCACCCGGCCTTCGCTATCGCTGGGCCACCCTCTCTACTTCGTAAAGAGGATTTAAAAATTGCAGCTCACCCTCTCTTCCGCAGGAAGTGAGGGTCGAACAGCGGAGCGCGTTCGGGGTGAGTAAATAGTGAACTTAGTTCAATTCCGCCCCGCTATTTCGCTGGCGAGTTCCCTTATCCTGTCTTTTACAAACTGCGGGCTTACTATTTCGGCCTGGTCGCCGTACATCATAAACCAGCGGACGAAGCCTTCTACCGATATGGTGAGGAAGGTCATCTCTACCTGCCCCTCCAGTTGCACTTCTGATACAAAACCATTGTAGTACCGCTGTTCGGTTAGGTAAACTGCAGCCTTATTATCCACGCGCATTACAATGGTTTCCAGCTTGTGCTCGTAGGCCATTTTGGCTATGTACTCCTTTAATGTGGGGTGTTTACCTTCGAATGTATCGCCGGTTTCAGTCAGGCTGCGTATGCGGTCAATGCGGAAATCGCGGTAATCCTGCCGCATACGGCAATAGGCTATCAGGTGCCAGTAGTTATCTAAATAAAATATACCTACGGGCTCAATATCCCGCTTGGTCTTGGTCTGGCTGTAGCCGGCAAAGTAATCTATATTCAGCACCTTTTTATGGGCAATGCCGTTCAGGATAGCTTGTAAGTGCCCATCGGTTGCCACGGGACGCTGGCTGCGGCTTTTAAGTACTTCTATACTGTTATCAATACTTTCAAGCAGGTCCTTCTCTGCCGATTTGAGGATAGCCCGCACCTTATACATGGCCGATTTGTGCTGCGCTGCCGTAGAGGCGTCCGTCATTTTCTCTACAAATTTTTCGGCTGTTAAAAAGGCGGTGGCTTCTTCGCGGGTGAACATTATGGGCGGCAAGCGGTAGCCATCTACCAGTGAATACCCTACGCCGGCCTCACCTATTACGGGTATGCCGGCTTCCTCCAGCGAGCGTACATCGCGGTACACAGTGCGCAGGCTAATACCGAACCGCTCGGCAATATCGCTGGCCTTTACCACCCTGCGCGATTGCAGTTGGATAAGGATAGCGGAGATACGGTCGATACGGTTCATGCTTCAAAATAAATGAAATTAAACTAATTTGGCCTAAAACCAGTTTAATAATTATGATCGAACCAATCAACGATAAGATAATCACTTTCGAACAATACTACGACCCTATGCTGGCGCACATCATCCGTACGCGGTTAGAAGATGCGGGCATCCCCTGCTTTATTGCCGACGAAAACACCTTAGTGGCACAGCCCTTTTACAACCAGGCCATAGGCGGCATCAAACTGAAAATATTCGAACGCGACCTGGAGCGCTGCCGCGAGGTATTGGCGGAGGATGGGGAATTAGAAGAATAATATCGAACACCCAATAACGAATATCGAATGATGAATGAAAAACATTCTGATGTTATAAAGGCCATTGGCGCGGATACACCTTCGATATTGGATATTCGAAATTCGTTATTCGATATTATTCATCCTTTTTCTTTAAAACACGACGGCTTAAGGGGGTGACAAATTGGTGACATCTGTATCAAAGCTATTACACAGCCCGGTATTAATTATCGTTTAATTTATATTAGCCACATGTTTACCCGTAGAAAATTCCTTAAAGCAGGCGCCGCAAGCGCATCGTTAGCAGCCTTCTCTAAATACAGCGTAGCTAAAACCGTTCAAAATACAACAGGCAGGGCCGAAGGCGGCAAATTGCCCATCGTAATATCTACCTGGGACTTTGGCGTGCCCGCAAACAAAGAGGCATGGAAGACCCTTGCAGCAGGCGGCCGCGCCGTTGATGCCGTAGAAGCAGGCGTAAAAATACCCGAGCAGGACATGAAGAACCATACCGTTGGCCGCGCCGGTTACCCCGACCGCGACGGTTTTGTTACCCTGGATGCCTGCATTATGGATGAGTTTGGCAATTGCGGCTCGGTAGCTGCTATGGAAGATATAGCCCACCCTATTTCGGTAGCGCGTTTGGTGATGGATAAAACCCCGCACGTAATGCTGGTTGGCGATGGCGCAAGCCAATTCGCCGTAGAGCAGGGCATTAAACGCGAAAAATTGCTTACCCCTGAATCGGAAAAGGCCTGGAAAAAATGGCTAAAGAAAGCCGAGTACTCGCCCCTGATAAACATAGAGAACGAACAACACCGCCCCGGCGGCAAATACAACCACGATACCATTGGTATGCTGGCCATTGATGCCAAAGGCAATATAAGCGGTGCCTGCACCACCAGCGGCATGGCCTTTAAAATGCATGGCCGCGTGGGCGACAGCCCAATTATAGGTGCCGGTTTATATGTTGACAACGAAGTTGGCGGCGCTACTTCTACCGGCGTGGGCGAAGAAGTGATACGCAACGTAGGCAGCTTTTTGGTGGTAGAACTGATGCGCCAGGGCATGTCGCCCGAAGATGCCTGTAAAGAGGCTGTTGCCCGTATTATTAAAAAGAAACCCGAAACTGCTAAGAAGATACAAGTGGGCTTTTTAGCCATTAACAAAAAAGGCGAATACGGTGCCTATGCCCTGCAGGAAGGCTTCTCATTCGCCGTATGCACTGCCGATAAGCAAGACCTGCTAATAGACGGCAAAAGCTTTTACAAAGACGAGAAGAAAGAGAAATAGTCGGAAGTCGGTTGGCCATAGTCTATAGTCCATGGACCATAGTCGATAGTTATAGTGGATAGCTCGAAATTAAATTGCTATGGACTATTGACCATCGACTATGGACTATAAAGATTAGCAGCATATTTTTATATTTGTCCTGCACACAGTTCTATCGGCAACCGCCACGAACTATTATCCATGAACTATTTTCATTGGTAGCTGCTCTATCCCCTAACCCGCAGCGACCATGAACCATGAACTATCATCTATGAACCAAACGGTTAGTTTAGAAGTTTGCTCTAATTCGGTAACATCAGCAGTTGCAGCACAAGAGGGCGGCGCAATAAGGGTTGAACTTTGCGAGAACTTGCCCGAAGGCGGCACCACCCCATCATTCGGGCAATTACTATTGGCCCGTAAACTTTTACATATACAAGTTTTTGTACTGATACGCCCACGCAGCGGCGATTTCCTTTATTCCGACCTTGAGTTTGAAGTAATAAAAGCCGACGTACGCAATTGCATAGAGGCTGGTGCCGATGGTATTGTAATAGGTATACTAAATGCCGATGGCACTATTGATAAACCGCGTTGCAAAGAACTGGTTGATATGGCCAAGGCATATGGCTTAGGCGTTACCTTTCACCGAGCTTTTGATATGTGCAAGGATATTTACCAATCATTGGAGGATGTGATCGAGTTAGGCTGCGACCGTATACTAACCTCGGGTGGCAAAAGCACCGCTATGGAAGGCGCAAGCGTACTGAACCATTTGGTAGAGAAAGCCGCCGGCCGCATAGCCATTATGCCGGGCAGCGGTGTAAATGCCCATAACGTTGCCGACCTGGTGCGCTTTACCGGCGTTACCGAAGTACATAGTTCGGCACGTACCAGCGTAAAAAGCAAAATGGAGTATCACAACGATCATATCCTGCTCAACAATAACTTAACCGACGAAGACACACTGTATTTTACCGATGCAGAAGTGGTAAAGGGTATTATCGCAGCGGCAAATAGTTAAATTACTTACTGCTCATAATCGTCATCCTGAACTTGGTTCAGGAACCCATCATACAAGCCACAATGCAAGGCGGCTTTGCATGAACACGACCTGCCATGTGGGGTGCCGAAATAAATTCGGCATGACGTTTCCTATCCTTACAGATAAGTCCTTCTAAAATATACTCACCGGCAGCACCAATTCTATCCTGTTTCTGCCGTTCCCGCCGAACAGGTCATCATCCAGCAGGTGGCTGTAGCGTATACCGAATGATATTGCTGCCTGGTTAAATATCTTTCCGTCGAAAAATAACGCCGCCCCTGCCGAGCGGAAGTTGGCGTTGAAGGGTTTGCCATTCAGCAGAAAGCTGCCATCGGTAGCGTGGGTATGATCGTAAAAGAGGTAGCCGCGTACGCGCAGCAGGTAGGCCAGGTTAGCAAAGCCGGCATCAGGGTAGGCAATTGGGAAATGGTAGCTGGCACCAAACTTTTGCATCTTATCCAGGCTTTCGGCGGTAAAACCTTTAGAGAAAGGGAAATCGTTAGAGAAACCTATGCTGTTATCCTTCCCCTTTTGTTGGAATGCCCCGCTGATAACCAAACTATGGTTGATGCCAAGGCCGGGAAAATAGAACGAACCATTGGCCAAAAATTGGGTGGCACTTAATCCAGCTATAGCGGTTTTATAGTTCAGGTAAATAGCTTGCGCCAGGCGCGGGTTTATTTGTTGCTTGGCCTGCTGTATCTCGTTACTGAAGCTGATATAATTATTGAGGTAAGTGTAATGGCTATCCTCGAAACGGCTGCGAAAAGCCTGCTGAAAACGACGCTGACTGTAGTAAACGTCGCTCCCGGCAGACAGGAACGTAATAGTTTTGCCACCGGTGAAGTTTAGCGGTATCTCGAACCCGCCGTGCAGGTCGGTTTCATTAAAGTAGATGCTTTCGCCTTTATAAAAGCCTTTACGGTCGAACGTGTAGTTGGCACCTGCCGAAAGGTACGGGAATAGTGCGCCATAAATACCGGTGTAGCCTATGCGTTTGTAGCCTTCGTCGCGGTTGTAGTTAAATGCCACGCGCGACTGGAAGGTATTCAGCACGTTCTCCCCCGCCAGTTCCAGCGAATAGTTAGGGTCGTTAATGTTAGGGAAAATACTATGGAAGTTGAACAGCCCGTGTGCTTTGCTGTATTTAGTTACCGGCAGAGCTGTATTGGGAGCCAATGGCAATAAGTTAGTGGCTGAGTCTTTCTCCAATTTATCAATGCCCATATTAGTTAACGGCTCAGCTTCGCGTAAAGGCGTTTCGTTAATATCATTTTCCGACAAAGTACCTTTACGGATAGTATATCCGTAGGGCGTAAAGCCGACCCAGGCCATTTTAGAGCCAAAAACAGCGGGCTGATAAGCGCCTATTTCCGGGCTCATATTCTCGTCGCTCGTATCCTTTAAATAAACCTTACCGCTTTTTAAGGATAGGATAAACAGCTTATCGTAAGCACCGGTGGTTTTGCTGAACACCACACGGCCATCAGCCACGGTAATAAACCCTATAGGCTCGAAACTAAATGGCGTAAAGTATTTAACCGCCCCGCTTTTTGTATCAACCGATGCCAACGCCATCTCCCCTTTCCCGTTCCGTACGGCAGATACAATCTTATCTTCAGCATAAAATTTAGGATAGGTGTAGAAAAGTTTTTCGGTGTTAGGTATTGCCGACAATAGCTTACCTGTTTCGGCATCTAATAAATGCAGCGCACTTTTGCCGGAAGGCTCTACGTCAACAGCTACAATGGTTTTACCATCACCGCTAAAAGCGGGCGAAAAATATTTGGTTTTACGGGTAATACGCTGCTCCCTGCCGGTGTTTATATCCAATACTACCAGCTCACTGTAGATGCGGTAGCCCCAACGCAGGTCAGGGCGATAAGCGGCATAAACAACCTTACCGTCATGATAGGTAAAATAGTTATCCATATTTATGGATTGTGCGGCTATGGTGCGTTCTTTCCCCTGGCTGCTTAGCACAAACTCGGGGATATGGTTATACCTTGTTTTTAAATAGATCAGTGTGCTATCGTTTACAAAGGCAGGGTATTCCTGGTCGGCTACAAAATGCTTGGGTGCATTGTCGTTAACGATGTCATCATTAGCGAACTGTTTCTTAAAATGATCGAACGCACCATCCCTGAATGACCTGTAATTCTTCCCCGAGTATTTTTTAATAGCTGTTTGGAAAGGATAAAAACCCGTTTTATACGATGCTGCATCGTGCGTTACCTTCCCCCAAAAATCGCTGCCATATTTTTCGCGCCCGTACGCAACCATCATATAGCCTAACGGATAATGGTTAGGTATGTAATCTACATACGAGCCGTTGCGCAGCTTCATCCAGCTATAATTTTTGTTGGCAGCCCAAAGCGCCCGGAAGCCGTTATAAAAATACGGCAGCCGCCCCCTGCCCTGTTGGCTCACCAGGGTTTCGTTGTAAACGGCATCACCTTCGAAGAACCAGTTAGGGATAGAAAGATCATTACCCAGTGCTTGACCGCCTTCGCCAAAAACTACCCGTAAAGCATGCGACAAGCCAACATTGAAGTTATTGTATTGCTGCACGTGCCTGAACTCGTGTATGGCCAATTGCCCCGGCCAGTACAAGCTACCCAGTTCGAAACTATTTTGCGAGGGCGTTAAATAAAACTCACTGCGAAATGGTGCTAAACCTACATAAGCGTTAGATATAGTAGTTTGGTTTTGCAGTACAATGCTTATCTGCTTCTGCCTGTACCCAAGGCTGGGCTTTATTTTAGGCGTAATGTATTGGATGATATTGGCCACCCGTTGCGCTGCCGAATCCATTCCCTGCGGATAGATCACCTTAGTTTCGGGTGTGTTCACCTGCTTCCATTTGATGGAGGGCGGGTTGCCCCCAAATTGCTGTGCCTTTGCGGCAGTGGCGGTAATAAGTAGCAGTGGCAGCAGCAGTTTTTTCATTGGGGTTGAAAGTAGGAAAATTTGTGTGATTTGGAGTTTGGGAATGGCTTTTTTTGAGAAAGCAAGCCCCATTGTCATTGCGAGGAGCGACGGGCAGCCGGGTGGGCGGAGCGACGTGGCAATCTCAGATGCATGGGCACAACATCAATTGCCAAACATGATGGCTTGTCCTATGAGATTGCCACGGCTCGCATTCCGCGCGATGCCCTCGCAGAAGCCTCGCAAAGACATAATTTGCAAGGATTCCGAAATCGAACATCCGAATTCCGAAATCCAAATGACATTTCCTCCCTCAAAACTAAGTACATTTGCCCCTTGTTATTGCATATACCATGGCTAAAGTTTCCATCAACCTGGCAACAGGCTCTATCCAGAAAGAAGATATTATTGTAGGCATCGACCTGGGCACCACCAATTCGCTGGTTGCCTTTATCGATCCTGATAAAAACCCGAAAGTAATAAACGATACCGGCAAAGGCGTATTGGTACCCAGCGTGGTACATTTTGGCCAAACCGGCGATATTAAGGTGGGCAACGAAGCCAAAGAGTTTTTAATAACCGATCCTCAGAATACCGTTTTCTCGGTAAAGCGCCTGTTAGGCCGCTCGTATGCAGATGTAAAGAACTATCAAAACTTCTTCTCGTACAAAATAATAGATGATGATACCGAGAGCCTGGTAAAAATAAAGGTGGGCGATAAGTTCTACACCCCTATCGAGCTATCGGGCATGATACTGAAGGAACTGAAAGACCGTGCCGAACACGCGCTAAAAACGCCCGTGAACCGTGCGGTAATTACCGTGCCCGCCTACTTTAACGATTCGCAGCGCCAGGCCACGCGCGATGCGGGTAAGCTTGCCGGCTTGGATGTACTGCGCATTGTGAACGAACCCACCGCAGCCAGCCTTGCTTACGGTATTGGCCTCGACCCGGAAGAAACCAAAACCGTTGCCGTGTACGACCTTGGCGGCGGCACATTTGATGTTTCGATACTGCAGATACAGAACGGCATTTTCGAGGTACTATCAACTAATGGCGATACTTTTTTAGGCGGCGACGACTTCGACCGCGCCATTGCCGATTACTGGATAGAGAAAAACAACATCGACAAAGAGGAACTGGCCAACAACCGCGAACTCACCCAGCAATTACGACTGAAGGCCGAAGAAGCTAAAAAAGCTTTTGCGCATCAAAGCCTTTTCAACGAGCAAATAGGCGATATATGGTGCACTATCGACCGCAATACTTTCGAAGAACTTATCCTCCCGAAAGTACAACAAACCATTACCGCTTGCCAAAATGCCTTAAAGGATGCTAAACTAACCGTTGCCGATATTGAAGAAGTGATAATGGTTGGCGGCAGTACCCGTACAGCGTTGGTGAAAAAGATGGTGGCAGATTTTTTCGGCCGCCCGGTGCACGATGATGTTAACCCTGACGAAGTAGTTGCCCTCGGCGCAGCCATACAGGCCGACGTACTGGCAGGCAACCGAAGCGATATTTTATTGTTGGATGTTACGCCGTTATCCTTAGGTATCGAAACTATGGGCGGGCTGATGGACACTATTATCCCCCGTAACAGTAAGATACCAACCAAGGCCGGCAGGCAATACACCACCAGCAAAGACGGCCAGGTGAACATGAAGATAGCCGTTTACCAGGGCGAGCGCGACCTGATCAAAGAGAACCGCAAACTGGCCGAATTTGAATTGAAAGGCATCCCCGCCATGCCGGCTGGTTTCCCTAAGGTGGATATAAACTTCATCCTGAATGCAGACGGTATTTTAAAAGTGCAGGCTATTGAACTGCGCAGCGACGTAAAACAGGAGGTAGAAGTAAAACCCGCCTACGGCATAAACGACGACTTGGTTGAAAAAATGCTGATAGATAGCATTACCAACGCTAAAGACGACGTAGCCGCCCGCATGCTGATAGAAGCCAAAACCGAGGGCGAACAAATGGTTTACACCGTAGAGCGCTTTTTAGAAAAGAACGGTCAACTGCTATCAGCCGAAGAAGTTGAACAAACCAAATTGCATGTAACCAACCTGCAGGTGGCTTTAGGTACCGAGGACAAGGACCAGATACACGCCAAGATAGACGAGCTAAATAACTTCACCCGCCCCTTTGCCGAGCGCGTAATGGATATTGCCATTGGTACCGCTATGCGGGGGAAGAGCGTGGATTAAGATTCAAAACACGCCTACATAGCGATGGGTTTGAAACCCATCGCTATGACAGTAATATCACAAACACGTCATGCCGAATTTATTTCGGCACCCCACACGGCAGGTAGCGGTAATGCTAAGCAGCTTTGCATTGTGGCTTGTATAATGGGGTCCTGAAACAAGTTCAGGATGACAATTATGAAATATTATTAATAGCGATGGGTTTAACACCCATCGCTATTTTGCTTTTAAACCCTACTAAGATTTGACAAATTTTAAAAGTTGTCAATTCTATTTCGGCACTTAAGAACCTAAAGCTATCTTGCGCGTTAATACCATCTAAAATAACGCACTTGAAAAACATCTTCTGCACCCTACTGCTCCTCATCGCTTTTAAAGCAAGCTCCTTCGCACAAACCACTCCGCAGGACACCACCGCCAAACCCGCTGCTATCGATACCGCTAAATATGATTCGCTGATGAACCGTATGGCCAATGGCGATAAACGCTGGCCGGTTAAAAAGGCGCCTTATCCCCTGCCCGGTGCTATTTTGCCGTTCAACCGCATAGTGGCTTACTACGGCAATATGTACAGCAAAAACATGGGTGCATTAGGCCAGTACGAACCCGTGGAGATGCGCCGCAGGTTAATGGCCGAAGTGAAAGTTTGGGAAGCTGCAGATACACTAACACCCGTTGTCCCGGCCCTGCATTATATATGCGTAACCGCGCAGGCCGATGCCGGTGCAGGCGGCCGCTATAACCTGCGCATGCCTTTTAGCCAGATAGATAAGGTTATTGAGATGGCAAAGCCTATTAATGCTTTGGTTTTTTTAGATATACAGGTAGGCTACAGCACCGTACAAACCGAACTCCCGCTGCTGGAAAAATATTTAAAAATGCCCAACGTGCACTTCGGCATCGACCCGGAATTTTCAATGAAGGAAGGCAGCGTGCCTGGCAAACGCATAGGTACCTTTGATGCTACGGATATTAACTACGTTACCGATTACCTGAGCAAGCTTTGCATTAAATACAACCTGCCGCCAAAAGTTTTTGTGGTACACCGCTTTACTAAGCGCATGGTTACCAATTACCAGGATATAAAACTGCGCAATAACGTACAATTTGTAATGGACATGGACGGCTGGGGCCCGCCGGAACTGAAACGCGGCACTTACAAATACTTTGTACAGGGCGAACCCGTACAATTCACCGGTTTTAAGCTATTCTATAAAAACGACATCAAGAACGCGCCGAACCGTATGCTTACACCAAAAGAGGTTTTGAGTTTGAAACCGATGCCGGTATATATACAGTATCAGTAAGCGGTTCTTCCCATTTGTCATCCTTGAGCGTAGCGAAGGATCTATTAGCCACAATGCAATAACCGCCTTGCATGTCGGCGATTAGATGCTTCGTCCCTCAGCATAACAACATTTTTTAATTTGTCATCCTTGAGCGCAGCGAAGGATCTAATAGCCACAATGTAATAACCGCCTTGCATATCGGCGATTAGATGCTTCGTCCCTCAGCATGACAACCTTTTTAATTTGTCATCCTGAGCGCGAGCGAAGGATCTGATAGCCACAAAGCAATAGCCGCTTTGCATGTTGGCGAATAGATGCTTCGTCCCTCAGCATGACAAGGGGATTTGTTATCTTGCCCTCATCAATGTACACCCAGCTCAAACAATATCTTTCCCGCAATATGGTTGCCGATGAAGCTGCACTGGATGAGTTTTGCCAAAAATTCAGGCTGAAGAAGACCGGGCGGAACGAGATATTATTACAGGCAGGCGATGTATGCCCTTACATTTATTTTGTAAACTCGGGCTGCCTGCGGGTGTATATGATGGATGTGAACGGTAAAGAGTCTACCCGATTCCTGATCACCGAGGGGCGTTTCGGTACGGCATTCCCCAGTTTTACTTTACAGGAGCCTTCATTGGCCTATATTCAAAGCATCGAACCTACCGAGGCGCTGTACATTAACCATCACGATTTCCGTGAACTGTTAGATACCATCCCCGGTTGGGAACGCGTGTACCTCATCAGCCTCGAACGCGACTACATTGCCTCCATCAAACGCATCGAAAGCCTCATCACCATGGATGCCACCCAACGTTACCGGCACCTGATGGATACCAACCCCGAAATAATCCGGCGGCTGCCCAATAAAATCATAGCCGACTACCTGGGCATCTCGCAGGAAACCCTAAGCCGCCTGAAATCGAAAAAGTAAATTATTTGACATTTGTCAAATTTCAAGCGGCGGTTAATGCCTTGTTTTGCTGTATGAAAAGCATTGTAAAACACATCATAATTGTAGCGGCGGCGGCACTGCCATTGATAGCCGGCGCGCAAGCCACCAAAATAGGCCAGCGTACTATTAAGTATAACGATACCGCCCGGCAACGCCCGCTGGTTACCGAAGTTTGGTACCCCACAACCGATAGCCGCGAACCTTTTGTGATACCCCACTACCCTTTTGTGCATACCTCAACCGTTCGGGATGCTAAGCTACCCGAAGGTAAACATCCGCTCATCATGCTATCGCACGGCACAGGTGGCGGCCGTATTACTTTAGAGTGGTTGGCAGATGCGCTGGTGCAGAAAGGCTTTATTGTAGCCTCGGTAGATCATTGGGGCAACACTTACGATAATAAAATAGCCATCAACTTTATAACCCCATGGCAACGCCCGCAGGATATCAGCTTTGTACTTACCGGTTTGCTGAACGATAAAGAATGGGGTAAAGCCATTGATGCCAACCGAATCGGCGCTGCAGGTTTCTCCATAGGCGGCTACACGGTAATTGCCCTTGCAGGCGGTAAAATGGACTTTAATGCTTTAAAAGCCTTTAGCAATACCCCGGAAGGCATTAAAGAAACCACCATCCCCGAGTTCCCGAACCTTTTAGAACAGGTAGACGAAAAAGCAGCAGACCAATCATTCCGTAACAGTCCCGACCTTAAGGATAAGCGCATAAAAGCTTTCTTTGCCATTTGCCCGGCCATAGGGCAGGCATTTAAAAGCAAAGCGCAGTTGGTACGTATAACAGCGCCACTGTATATAGTTGGTTCGCAAAGCGACAGTATTGCCCCTATCAAAACCAATGCGGTCTATTACCACAAATTCATACCCAAAAGCAAACTGCTCATCATCCCCGGTAAAACAGGGCATTACGTTTTCCTGAACGAAGCGACAGAAGAAACCAAAGCAGCCGGCGAGGTATATTTTAACGATAATGCAAGCGTAAACCGCAAAGCTGTACATCAGCAAGTGGGCAATGTGGCTGCGAAGTTTTTTGAGACGGCTTTGAAATAAAAAACAACTAACGTCATGCTGTAACTTGTTTCAGCACCCCATCATACAAGCCACAACGTAAAGCCGCTTTGCATGAACGCTACCTGCCGAGTGGGGTACTGAACCAAGTTCAGCATGACGAGACAATAAAATAGCCCCATCGCTGGGGCCATTTTAGTATTTAAAAAAGTTCCCCCTTCAGGGGGTTAGGGGGCGTAGCTCAATTAATTAGCTAACGCTTCCTGCTCTTTTAATGCAGCTATATTGTTTTTATTGCTGTACTCGTCGGTTTGTTTTGCAAAATCTTCCAGTATGGCAGCAATGGTGTCCAGGTTATCGGCCACACGCTGGTGCATATCGGGCAGGTCTTTTTCCAGGCGTTTATCGCCCAAATCAATGTTATCTACCTCTATTTTTGCTATTTTTTGGATGATGGCCTGCTGGCTGTTTTTCAGGTCTTCCAGCTCGTGTACTATTTTCTCCATCAATCCAAATTTCTTCAACTTATCCATAATTTGTGTTTTTAGTAAATGTACCTAACTACATTCAAGCACCGTGCCAAACAATCATCTCCCCTATTTTCCCAATCGGTGAAATCAGACCTAATCGGTGGAATCGTTGATAAAAATCAATGGAATCGGTGCCCTAAAATCGGTGAGATCCAAAAAATAATTGGAAGTTTGATTTATAACTAATAATTTAGTTATATGAAATACATCCTGCCTATATTACTGTTAAGCATTGTGCTAAACACATCTTTTGCCCAAACCAAAGCTGATGATGCCCGGCTATTAGACTATTACCAAAATCAACGCTTTGCAGATGCAGCCGACTATCTGAAAACCGTTTACACGGAACCTATATCAGATATCAAGGCACTGTCGCAACTGGCCTACACTACCAATATGGCCGGTCGCCTGCCCGAAGCTGAGGGCTATTATCAGCGCATTTATGTGCTCGATTCTACCCGCACGGCCGTACTGTTTAGCCTGGGAAGCATCAACCTGCGCCGTGGTAATTCGGCAAAAGCCGAGATGTATTATAAACGCATTGTAGCTAAAGACACCACCAATTTTATGGTTTACAAACAACTGGCGCAGATAAGTAAAGACAATGCCGACTTCGGCTCGCAGATAGCTTACCTGCAGCGCGCTAATAAACTAAACGCTGCCGAACCCGATGTAGCAGCCGACCTGGCCAACCGCTATATCGATATAAAACTACTGCCACAGGCCGAGAAAGTACTCACTAAAGCCATAGCCGCCGACCCGGAAAACATAGTACTGTTGCAAAGCCTGATGAAATTGTTTTATGCGCAAAAGAAATGGCCCGAAACCATTGATGCCTGCCTAACACTGCTGCATAAGGGAAACGAATCTACGCTTACACGTACCAACCTTGGCGTTGCCTATTACAATACCAAAAACTACACCTGCGGCGCCGAAACCTTTGCCGATATCCCCCCGCTCATGCAAAACGAATATACCTATTATTATGCGGCCATGTGTTTTAAAGCCTTGAAAGATAACAAGCAGGCTATAGCGTTATTGGAGAAAGCGATTAAGGATGGTATATCAGAAAGCATAGCCTCCTACTACGGCGAAATCGCTGATAGCAACGAGAAACTAACCCGCTATAAAAAGGCCGTGGCGGCCTACCAAAAAGGGATGCAGTTTGATGCCAGCCCTATGCTGTATTATTCGCTGGCCAGCTTGTATGAAGTGCATTTGAAGGATAAGAAAACGGCGGTAAAGTATTACAGGAAATATTTGGCGGCAAAGCCTTCTGCCGGGGAGAAACAATATATAGCGTATGCAAAGGCACGGGTAAGCGAATAAGATTTTCTAACCGTAGAGACGCGATACTGCGCGTCTCCCGTTTGCAAATCAAAGAGACGCGAAGTATCGCGTCTCTACGGCTAATTTATCTGTTCATCAGCCTCGCCACATACTTACCTATAATATCAAACTCCAGGTTCACTACACTGCCTTCGCGTACGTTATGCAGGTTGGTATGTTCGTAAGTGTAAGGGATAATGGCAACCGAAAAATAATTTGGCCCTGAATTTACCACCGTAAGGCTGATACCGTTCACGCAGATCGAACCTTTCTCTACCGTTACATTACCGATGGATGAGTCGTACTGAAAAGTGTATTCCCAGCTACCATCCAGTTCGGTATATTTGGTGCAGATGGCAGTTTGGTCTACATGGCCCTGAACGATGTGCCCATCAAGCCGGGCATTCATTTGCATACAGCGCTCCAGGTTAACAGGTTCGCCAACTTTGAGGTGGCCGAGGCTGGTTTTATTTAGTGTTTCTTCAATGGCCGTAACGGTATGCGTGGTATCGGTAAGCCCAACCACGGTTAAGCAAACGCCGTTATGCGCTACCGATTGGTCTATTTTCAATTCGTTGGTAATGGCAGATTCTACAGTGATGTGCAAATTACCATGCTCGGCACGCAGATCGGTTATCTTGCCTAAAGTTTCTATAATACCTGTAAACATGGCGCAAAATTAGTGTTTTTGAAGATGGAATTTGATAAGGTGATTGTCACAGGCGAGGCATAAAATATCACTGTATTACTTAAAACAAGTCATCAACTCCACCCTTTTATTACGCAGGTCCTTACCACCCTCCATTACCGATTTTAGGTTGGTGAGGTAGAATGTCCACCCTATTTGGCATTGCACCAGCAGGTTCTTTTCGGGGTCGGTTTCTTCGGGGATATCCTCTTGGGTAAGGTCGATGATGGTGAGCCCATTCCGCGTGCTGAATGCTACCGTTACCACGCTTTTGCCAGTGAAGGTGAATTTGATAAGATCTTTACCGTTCGCTTCCAGCACTACGCCTTTTTCGGTAACGTTATTATCGTAACCATGCCAGTACCAGGTGTAGGTATCATCCTTGCCTATCTGCTCGTCACCATCGCGATGGCGCATGGGTAGGGTATAAAAATCGGCTTTGCGTAAAAACCATTTCTCCAGCCCGGCGGGTGTTGCCCAGGCCATATAAAGGCTGCGCAGGTCTACGTTGTAGTCGCCGCAAAGCTTAAATTGTTTCCACCTGTTATCTTCCATAATACAGTTAATTGGTACAGATAAAACTAAGTATAAAACTTTGCGTTTTGCTATTTTGCCATAAAAACTATCAGGATGCCAAAACAAAGCGCGGGGATATTAGCCTACAGATTCAGCGATAAACAATTGCAGGTATTTTTGGCGCACCCCGGCGGGCCTTTCTTCAAAAATAAAGATGCGGGCGTATGGAGCATACCCAAAGGCGAATTTGAAGATGATGAAGAACCACTGCATGCCGCCCAACGCGAGTTTACCGAAGAAACCGGCCATAACATCGCCGGAAAATTTGTGGCTTTGACACCGGTAAAATATAAAAACGGCAAGGTAGTATATGCCTGGGCAGTTGAGGCCGATATAGATGCGGGCAATATCAAAAGCAATTACTTTGAGATGGAATGGCCGCCCCGCTCGGGCAAAACGGCAAGCTTTGCAGAGATTGACCGGGCCGATTGGTTTGATACCGAAACTGCTAAACAGAAATTAGTGCCTGCGCAGGTACCGCTCATAGATGAGCTATTGTTGTTTTTGGAATTAAAATAACCACGTCGTTCAAACAATTTTCTTTGCGGCTTGGCACCTTTGCGTGAAATAACCCCCCATTACCACCCCACGCTATTGGCAAATACCGCCCAAAATATTAGTTTTGGGTAGTAAATTCTCCCGTTTTAGTATTTATCACAATGCCAATTACAACCACTGTTATCACCGGCGCAACATCCGGCATAGGAAAAGAAACCGCACTTGCCCTTGCAAAAAAAGACCACGCCCTGTACCTGCTGGTACGCGATATGGACAAAGGTGAGCAGGTAAAGCAAGAACTTATCAGCAAATCCAAAAACAATAATATATACACCGTTTTTTGCGACCTGGCGGATATGGACAGCGTGCGCAGCGCTGCCGATACGCTGAAAAGCAGCCTGATGTCGGTAAATGTACTTATCAACAACGCCGGCGGTATATTCAACCAGCGAGAAACTACTAAAGACGGTTTCGAGATGACGTTTGCTGTAAACCACCTCGGGCACTTTCTACTTACCAACGCCATGCTCCCACTGCTCGAACGCGGGCAGGCGCGCATCATCAACGTTAGCAGCGATGCCCACCGCATTGGCAAGGCTCGCTTTAAAGACATTAATTGGGACCATACCGAATATTCGCCCATTAAAGCCTACGCCATGGCCAAGCTTTTCAATATTTACTTCACACGTACTGCGGCCGTAAAATTTGGAACAAAGGGCGTTACATCATTCGCCTTGCACCCGGGCATGGTAAGCACGGCCTTTGGCGAAGGGCTCACCGGTTTTGGCAAAACCCTATTGTGGCTGGGCACCCCTTTTATGATAACAGCAGAGCAAGGCGCACAAACCAGCATCTTTTTGGCAACAGGCAGCCGTATAGACGCAAAAAGCGGTAAATATTTTAGCGATATGAAGGTAAAAACGCCTTCTGCCACGGCAACCGACGATGCCGCCAGGCTTAAATTATGGGAGATTAGCGAAGAAATGATAGAGCCCTTTATTCAATAACAGGCTCCATTGATGTTCCAACGCACAAAAAATGACATTTCTGTAACATTTATGTTTTGATTCGAACTTTTATCATTTTTTTGGGTTAGCTTAGTAGTAATTTAAACCGCTCCAAGAAAATGACGATCAACAAAAAATTAACCGCTGTGGCTGCGCTGCTGTCTGTAGTGGCGTTTATGGCCATGTCCCCCGCCCCTCCTGCCGAGGAGCATAAGTTTGAAAACCTTAAAGTGCTGCCTAAGAAAATAACGGGCGAACAATTGCACGACGTTATGGAAGGCTGGAATATGGCCCTCGGTGTGCGTTGCAACTTTTGCCACGCGCGCAACGAAAGCACCAACAAAATGGACTTCGCCAGCGATGCCAAGCCCGAAAAGCAAATGGCCCGCGATATGTTTAAAATGACCGCGGCCCTCAATAAAAAATACTTTGGCGCTAAAAAAGATAGCCTGGGCATGGTAATGCAAACAGGTGTTAACTGCAACACCTGCCACCGCGGCACCTCGCACCCCGAAATTGTGAAACCGCCTAAACACGGCCCGGGCCCTGGTGGGCCAGGTGTTCCGCCGCCTCCGGGTGGCCCAGCAGGTACGCCTCCTCCTCCACCGCCGCCTGCGCAGAATTAATGTAATCAATCCCAATAAAAAACGGCGCTTAGTATTCGTACCAAGCGCCGTTTTAACATTATTATCCCTCCCACTCCAGTTTCGCCACCTTTTTCTTGTATGGCGTACCCGTTCCGATAGTTAGATAAGCTTCGATGCTAGCCATAAAATAATCCCAGGCGGGTTCGCAGATGTTATAACATTCTACGCTTTTGTTTAGGCCTTGATGCAGCATGGTTAGTTGGGTACTTTCCGCATTGCTGCTGATCATCCAGATGATGCGGGTGCCTACCCACTCGTCCTTTGTTTCCAGCCCATCCATATCAATATACGCCTTCAGGCAAAGCCAGGTTACCTTTTTATTGGGTACCGCTTCTATTATTTCGAAAGTCTTTTTGGTGTTACCGAACGCGATGTTATAAGTATCGCCAACCTCGGCAGATGCGCCTTCAAAGTCGTCGCCCCACCAATCGGGTATGTGTTGGGTAATAGCAGCGTACACTTCTTCGGAGCTGTTGCTTACGGTTATACTTTTCTCGTAATCTTTCATGGTTTCAAGTTTTGGTAAACGAATTTATTTAACGCTTGCTTCAGTAAGTACTTCGCTGGCCTTGCGTATATATTCCTGGCTGTGCTGTTCGGTTGCCAGTTTTAAACTTTCGCGGGCCGAAGCTATGGCAGCGGGTTTATTGCCGTTTTTGAGATACAGTTTTGCCAGCCAATATTTGGTAGGGTAAAAGTTGGGCTGGGCCTTATCAGCTTCCTGCATCAGGCTCAAAGCTTCGGGCAGGTGGGTATTGTGGTTGTAGTACCACACCGCGGCAAAGTAAGGCTTTTGCTGTCCTTTAAGTGCCTCCTGTATATTGGCCATTACCTGCTTATCAATATCAGTACTCAGTTTAACATTAACGCCTGTGTTCTCCCACAGAATTTGCAGCAGGGCCTTATTAGCGGTTACATCCGCAAACTGTATGGTAAGCGTTTCTACTTTAGCAGGCAGCTTCACCGGCTTTACCTTAAAGCGCAGCAGGTCTTCCTTCTCGTTATAGGTATATGCACCCCATTGTTGGGTATTCTTATTCAGGATGATGGTCCACTCGGTAGCACCCGGGATGCTGAACAATGAGTAACTGCCCGGCGCAACGGTATGCCCTTCCATTTGCAGGGTATCCGTGAGCGTTATTACGGTAGCATTGTTGGCACCGGTACGCCACACGGTACCATAAGGCTCAATACCGCCAAATATTTTACGCCCCTTGGTATTAGGGCGGTAGTATTTTACCGATACGGTACCCAGCCCAAAATCCTGTTCGATACGTTGCCCGAGGCTGGTAGCAGGTATTTTGCCTTTCAGTTCCTGCGCAGAAGCTGAATTGATAAACGCAAACATGCTCAGCATTAATAAGGCTAAGCATTTGATGGATAATTTCTTAGTATTCATAATCGAGTTTTTACTGCCGGATGCCATCATCCAACAAAACAAATGTACCATCTGAAAGCTACCTCTGGAACGGTGCAAAATAGACTTTATAACGGGTTGATTTGGACAACAACCAGCGTTATATTTGAGTAAATTTTATCGGTTATGAAACAGGTAGTAATAGTAGTGCCTAAAGAGTTTGCCAACCTGCCTAGTGTAACAGGAGCTTTCCATATCCTGATGCGGGCCAACGGGTATTGGCAAAAGCAACATGCCCATCCTCTGATGGAAGTACGAATAGCTGGCCTTGGCGGCGAGTTAAAACTGGATGGCGGGCTGTTCTCTATCCATCCAGTCGATTTAACGAGTATTCATAAATGCGACCTGATAATCATCCCCTCCGTATCGCACGAATACACCGCCGTATTAAAACGCAATGCCGAACTTATCGATTGGATAAAGGAGCAGTATAAAGCCGGTGCCGAAGTAGCCAGTATTTGCACAGGTGCTTTCCTGTTAGCGGCCACCGGGTTGCTGGATGGTAAAAGCTGCTCTACCCATTGGAATGCCGAGGCCGATTTCCGCAGGCTGTTCCCCAACGTTAACCTGCAAACCGATAAACTGCTCACTGCCGATAACGGCATTTATACCAATGGCGGTGCTTACTCCTTCCTTAACCTGATGCTGTTTTTGGTAGAGAAATACTTCGACAGGGATACCGCCATCTTTTGCTCTAAAACCTTCCAGATAGATTACGATCGCGATTCACAATCGCCCTTCCAGATCTTCCAAAAACAAAAGAGCCATGGCGACGAGCTCATTGGCCGTGCCCAAACCTATATCGAAGAAAACCTGGCCGAAAAGATATCTTTCGAAGGCCTTGCCTCAAAACTGGCTATCAGCCGCCGCAATTTCGACAGGCGCTTTATTAAAGCTACCGGCAATACACCGGTTGAATACCTGCAACGCGTAAAAGTGGAAGCCGCAAAAAGCACTCTCGAGAAAGGCCGCAAGAGCATTTTCGAAGTAATGAACGAAGTGGGCTACTCAGATGACAAGGCCTTCCGAGAAGTATTCAAGAAAATAACAGGCCTATCCCCGCTTGATTATAAAGCCCGTTTCAACCGCGATAACAGCATAGCACAATAGCTTACCTTACTATAGATACCCAGCCTGCGCGGGGTTTCTGCCCGTCTTTGGGGTTAATGATATAGTAGTAGGTACCCGCTGGTAAAACGGCACCGTTGCGCTTTCCATCCCATGCCCGATCGTACCCAACAGACGAGTATATCGGGCCTCCCCACCTGTCGAATATGTTTACCGTGGCCTTATTATAGCCCTGCAAAAAGGTTAGGTTCCACGTATCGTTCACGCCGTCATCATTGGGCGTAAAAGTATTGGGTATGGTAACCATAGCCAACGACCGCTGTATAGTTAACACCCCCGGCACGTACCTGAAGTTGTAATTTTGCGCAAGGGCATTACCTGCTGTTATAGGGTAATCGCCGGCCACGGATGTGGTGGTTGCCGTACTACTTACATCGGGCCGGCGGCTAAGCACTGCCTCGTTTTCGTTATTTACGAAACCGTTGTAAGTTACCGTAAGAATAGGATTATCGGCACCAAGCAGTTTGGTTTTATTATCGGCAGTAATGATAAGCATTGCCGGGGTTACCGTGCTGTTGGGCACTGCCAGGGTTGCATCAGTGGCGTTTGGGGTTCTGATGACGATGTTGCCATTATAAGTATCTACAGCTGTTTTTGCGGTAAGCCTGATGTAAGCAGTTGCGGCCACCGTACCGCTGCCCGTTATAGTGGCAGTTGTGCTAAAGTTATTGTTATCGGCACTTACCTCAAAACCTGCCGGTGCCGTAATTGTAATAGGTGAAACTATATTAGCTCCCGATACGCTAAAACTCTGGCTTGTCGACGGTGTGCCGTAAACAGTAGTTAATGGCGTAAGCGTGGCAGATAACGACAACACCGGCGGTGGTGGCGGTGCTACCGTTATAGTAAAACTAATTGCATCGCCGGGGCAATTGGTTGTTGGGCCTACAAAATTGCCAATAGATATAGGCCCGTTGCCCGCAGAAAGCGTATAAAGCACCTGATCTATAGCAGTACCAATAACCGACAGTCCGCCTCCGGCAACGCCTGTACGGCCATTCACCACATAAACAAAATTGCCATCCGGGGATACCGAAACACCGTTAGGGTAATTACCAACAGGGATACTGCCCGTGTAGGCTAACTGCGTTCCGTCTAAAACCCATACCTTATTTTCCGTATTATCAGTTACATATATCTTGCTGCCATCGGGCGTAACGGCAATGGCATGGGCATCTTTACTGAAAGACAAAGACGTTAACTGCCGGAAGGTAGTAGCATCAAAGGCCTGAAATGTATTTTGGTTACCAACACCAACTACATACAAAACCCCACCGCCGGGGCTACAAGCCATTTGCGCCGGTGCCTGCCCTACGGTAGGTATCTCGGCAACAAGCGTATTGTTGCTTGTGTTGAATACTGATACCGAACTGCTGTTTTGGTTGGCCACATACAACCGGTTGCCATCGGGGCTTACCAGCGTTGCTACCGGGTATTGGCCGGTAGGGATGGTGGCAATAACCGAATTAGAAACACCGTCAATAACAGATACGGTATTAGATGTTTCGTTTGCTACATAAACCCGGCTACCATCGGGGCTTACAGAGATGCCAAACGGGCGGCTACCAACGGGTACAGTAGCGATAACGGCATTTGATGCAGCGTTGATCACAGACATCGAGCCATCAGAAATATTTGATACGTAAACCCTTGTTCCGTTGGGGCTAACAGTTATACCATACGGCAAGGTGCCCACGGGTATGGTTTTAATAATAGCGCCGCCTTCAGGGTTAATAACAGATATAGCGTTATCGGAAGAGTTAGCTACATAGATATACGATTTTAACTGAGGTGTAACCGTAACCTTGGCAACAGCAGGTGTACTGCCTGTATTTACGGCATTAAAAGCCGGTATATCGCCTGTACCGCTTCCACCTAAGCCTATAGATGGGTTATCATTAACCCAAGTGTAGCTATTGCCGGTACCCGTAAAGTTAACAGCAGTTGTTGTTACGCCGTTATCAACCGATTGGTTGCCGGGTTTACTTACCGTTGGCAGTGCATTTATAAATGCGGATACGCGTACCTGCTTGTCGCTCCCGCCTGCAGTTGTTAGCGTAACATCGCCCGTTGTAGTACCTGCTACACCCGAGGCTGTTGCACGCACATAAACCGTTACATTGTCAACGGTTTCTGCAGCTTGCGGAATCAGCACGTTATTGCCGTATCCCGACGCGATACTTAATGATACCTCAAAACCTGCCGGAGCCGTTGCGGCAATGCCTTCGAAAAGGTCCTTACCCGATACCAAAAAACGCTGCACGTTAGGTGCCGACGACGTCGTGCCTACGCAGGCGGATATTGTCCCAGTCGCCGGCCCTGCTGTAATTATCGGCACAGGAGGATTCACCGTAATATCGAACGTAACCGGCGCACCGTTGCAGCTACTTGCTTCTCTGATAAAGTTGCCAACGGTAAAAGGGTTTTTACCGACCAGTACTTTTGCCATTAGTGCATTTGTGGCTGTATTATACACAGCCAGGGCGTTATCCTGCCCAAGGGTAACAAACAATTGTTTTCCGTCGTCGCTCAAGGCTATACTTAATGGCAAAATGCCTACCCGCATAACGTTTTTTATAGCTTGGGTTGCAATATCAATTACCAAAACAGAGTTTTGCTGATCATTGGCATACAATGTTTTACCATCGGGGCTTATGGTTAAAAACCGTGGCGTTTGACCAAGTTTCATCCTCGAATCGATGGTATTGGTAGTTGCATTCACAACCACAATATCGCCACTTATCGCATCGGTGGCATATATGCGGCTATCATCAGGGCTGATGCAGAAGCTCACGGCCAGTGCACTTAACCCTATAGTGGCTGATACGGTATTCGACGGCACATCTATCACCGAAACAGAACCGCTGGACTGATTTAAACTATACAGCCGTTTTCCATCATGGCTAAGCACCAATCCCCCGGGGCCTTCCCCCACTGCGATGGTGCCGGTAATTTGCAGTGTAGCAGTATTAATTACCGAAACCGTATTTGTGCCGTTATTGGCCACGTACAAAGTGGCGGCATCTGCAGAAACCACCATGGCCAACGGAGCATCCGGTACAGGGATAGTTGCTGTAACGGTATTAGACAATGCGCTGATAACCGAAATGCTATTTGACGAATAGTTGCTTGCGTATACCCTGCTGCCATCGCGGCTTATAGCTACGCCATTGGGGTTTCTACCTACCGGGATAGTTTTCACAACTGAATTACTCGCGAGGTCGACCACAGATACGCTGTTATCATCTAAATTAGCTATATAGGCCATTTGGCTGGCAAGCGGTGTAACGCTAACATTTGCAGTAACAGGTGTGCGGCTCCTGTTAACGGGCATAAACGCCGGAATGTTTCCGTTACCACCGGCGGCCAGGCCAATGGATGGATTATCATTTACCCAGGTAAAACTCCCACCGCTCCCCTCGAAGTTAATCGGCTGGCTGGCTATACCGTTGGTTTCTTCCCGGTTGCCGGGGTTATTAACCAGCGGCAGGGCGCTCTTTATACCGGTTACGGCAATATTTTTAATATTGGCACCTGCCGAAGACAGTACAACATTACCTGCTACCGTACCATTAGTTGCCGTACTTACCAAGCGCAGGTAAACTATGGTGTTGTTAATTTTCCCGGCAGCCTGCGGGATAACCAGCGTTGAACCGAAACCCGCGTTTTCGCTAAGCGATATTTCAAAACCCGCCGGTGCTGTAGCTGTAACATCGGCGGTAAGGTTTTTGGCCGATACGGTAAAGTTTTGCACCGATTCTGTTGCGTTACTACCTGTACAAGCATTAATTGCAACAGTGGCTGTTGATGGCATAATGGTTGATTCCGTCGGGTTAACCGTTATGGTAAATTCCATAGGTACGCCCGGGCACCCGGTGCTTTCTTTAATGAAGTCACCTTCGGCATAGGGGTAATTGCCAACAGTTATGGTAGATACAACAGTATTATCGGCAGTATTAATGATAGAAACGTTGCCATCCAGCGTATTGGCCACGAACAGCCGCGTACCATCAGAGCTTACCGAAACACCCATGGGGCTCCTGCCTACGGGTATAGTGGATACGACAGCGTTGGTCGCCGTGTTAATGGCAGATACCGTGCCCGACATTACATTGCTTACATACACATGTCTTCCATCCGGGCCAATAGTGATATTTTCAGGGGCACTGCCTACGGCAACCTCGGCAACAACGAGGTTGCTGGCCGTGTTGATCACCGAAACCGTCCCGGAATTTTGGTTGGTTACATAAACAAAGGCGTCATCGGGGCCGATGCATACCGTACCGGGTTTGCCACCTACAGCTATGGTTGCTACAATGGTATTTGTGAGCGTGCTTACTACCGACACATTATTATCAGAATAATTAACCACATACAAAAACTTACCGCTGTGGCTTAAAGCAATGCCATGCGGGTTTTCACCAACATCAATAGTAGCTGTAACTTGCGAGGTAGATGTATTAATAACCGAAATATTATTAGACCCTTTGTTAGACACATACAAAGTACGCCCATCGGCAGTAATTGCCAGGCCCGCAGGGTTGGTGCCCACCGTAATGGTTGCGGTAACCGTGTTACTGTAAGTATTGATAACTGATATTGTACCCGATTTATAATTGCTCACATACACATAAGCGCCGTCGGGGCTTCTTGTTATGGCAATAGGGTTCCAGCCTACCGGTATAGTTTTTACCACCGCATTGTTTGCTGTGTTTATTACCGATACCGTATTGCTGTTGAAGTTACTGATATAAGCCAGTTGCGATGATACAGGCGTAACCCTTATGGTAGCCACCACGGGGGTAGTGCCGGTATTTTTTGCAGTAAACGATGCTATATTACCGCTACCACCGGCTCTGAGCCCTATTGATGTATTATTATTTACCCAGGTATAAGTATTGCCGGTGCCGGTAAAGCTAATAAGGTTAACCGTTTCGGCATTGTCAAGCACTATGTCGGCAGGCTTATCCACAGTTGGCAAATTATTGATAATGCCACGCACGTTTACCAATAGCGGGGCTGCGCCTGCAGATGCCAAAGTAACATTACCCGTAATATAGCCGGCAGCGGCCGTAGCTGATGAACGCACATATACCACCACATCTGTTACCTTCCCTCCACTTTGGGCAATAGTTACTTTATCGGTGTAACCACCGGTTGCAGACAACGATACCTCGAAACCCGTAGGTGCGCTTGCGGTAATATCGCTTATTAGGGCTACACCCGATACGCTAATGCGTTGAATTTTAGGGCTAACGGAAGCTGTGCCCACGCATGCAGATATATCGCCAATTACAGGGCCAGCCGTTATTACCCCGGCAGCAGAAGTTGGGTTTACGGTTATTTTAAAATCTATTGGCACGCCCGAACAGCCCGAACTTTCCTTAATAAAATTGCCCATGGTAAATGGGTTCTTTCCAACCGGTGTTTTACTTATAATAGCATTGTTAGCAGCGTTCAATACCACTAAGTTGTTATCTAAAGTATTAGCAACAAAAAGCTGGTTACCATCTTTAGAAACGGCTATGGCCACCGGTGCGCTGCCCACTCCCTGGTTATCTTTAACAACCCCGGTAGCCAGATCTATTGTAAATATGCTACTCGCATAGTAGGTGCCGTACAAGGTGGCCCCATCGGGGCTAGCGGTTATATAATTGGGAGAGTAGGTTACACTCAGCCTCTTCTCCACGGCATATGTTGCTGTATTAAATACGGTTATATCATTACGAGCAACACTTGCTACGTATAGCCGGCTATCGTCAGGGCTTATGCAAATTCCGGTGGGTGCGCCTGTATATAATCCGGTCATGGTAGCTATCACTGCGTTGGATGACAGATCTACCGCAGAAACTGAAAAGTTGCTGTAATTTAAAACATACAACCGGGTTCCATCGTGGCTTACTGCCAGCCCGTTAGGGTTGTCGCCCACTGTTATGATATCAAGTGGTTGAAATGTAGCGGTACTGATAACAGCAACTTTATTAGTGCCATTATTTGCTACATAAAGCTTGGTTCCATCAACCGATATCGCAACGGCCGAAGGGCTCAACCCAACAGGAATGGTTTTAATGACCGTATTTGAAGAAGTGCTAATCACCGATACATCGTCGGAAAAATAATTACTGACAAATACCAGGTTACCGTCGGGACTAACGGCTACAGCATTAGGCGCTTTACCCACGGGGATGGTTTTTAGCACAAGGCTCCGGGCAATATCCACTACCGATACCGTATTATCGTCGTAGTTAGCAACATATGCCAGTTGCGCCTGTACGGGCGTGATCCTTATATTGGCTACGGCAGCTGTACCACCTGCGTTCAAAGCTTTAAAAGTTGGAATATCGCCTTCGCCGCTTGCCGGCAAACCTATGGCCGGGTTGTCGTTCGTCCATCGGTAAATGTTGGCAGTTCCTGTTAAACTAATGGCCGGCACATTCTCAGCGGGAGCGGCAACTTTATCTCCGGGGTTATTAACTGCGGGTAGTTGGGTCACAAACCCGTTCACACCTACATATTTTGCGGATACACCTGTAGCTGTAAGTTTAACCGAGCCTGATATGTACCCTCCGGGAGCCGTAGCAGATGCACGAACATATACCCTTACGTCATTCACCGTTCCACCGCTTTGCACCAGGCTTACTATATTACCATAGCCGCCGGCCGGGGTAAGCGATACTTCGAAGCCGGCCGGTGCCGTAGCAATAATATTATCTGCTAAACCCGTACCCGATACTTTGAACTGCTTTATGCCGGGGCTGGCAGAAGCAGTGCCAACGCAGGAAGTTATATCGCCGGAGACCGGTCCGTTGCTAATTGTACCAAGTGATGGTGGGTTAACCGTAATTGTGAACGATATAGGATCGGCGGTGCAGGGCCCGCCTTTTCTTATAAAATTCCCAAGCGATAATGTTGAAATGCCTACCGGTACCTGCCCTATAAAAGAGAGGTCGGCATTATAATGATCCAGTACTGCATTTTGGCCATTAATAATGTACAGAGTACCATCGGGCGCGAACGATAGCCCTGAAGGACGCCCCGGCATGGCGCGCGTAGTTACCGTATTGTCAGCAAGATCAATTATTGCAGCAGAACCCGAGGGCATTGTTACATAAGCTTTGTTGCCATCGGGGTTTATTATAATTCCCGAAGGCCCCTGGCCAACCGCTATAGATCCGGCTACGTAATTTCCCGCTGTGTTAATAACGGATACAGTGTTGTTGCCTAAATTGGTAACGTAAAGTACTTCACCGTCGGGGCGCAAGGCCAAATCCTGTGGATATTGACCCACCGGTATGGTAGCGATAATGCCTTTGTCTGCCAGTGAAATTACCGATACCGAGTGTCCATTAGAATTTGTTGTGTATAATTTGCTACCATCGGGGCTTAAAAGTGCTTTGACAGGTGTACGCCCCGTTGGTATCACGGCAATTACTTCGTTAATGGCCGCATCAATCACCGATACGTTATCTGATGAAGAATTTACCACGTAAACCCGGCTTCCATCGGCATTAATAGTAATTCCGCGTGGGTTTTCGCCAACAAAGATACCGGCTACTACTTTGTTGGTGGCAGTATTAATAACGGATATAGTGTTTGTACCGCCGTTAGAAACATAAACTAAAGTACCCTGCGGATTTATGGCGATACCGAAGGGCATATCGCCCACTGGGACGGATGCCACTACGCTATTTGTTGCCGTGCTTACCACCGCAATACTTTTTGTTTCGGTAACCGGGACATACGCAAAGTCAGAAGAGATGGGTTCTGCCGTAAAAGTAGCTATGGCCGGTACCGGTAAGGGGTTAACGGTTTTAAAAGGCGCTATATTCCCAACCCCGCCTACTGCATTCAGCCCGATAAAAGTGTTGCTGTTTGTCCAGCGGTAAACGCAATTGCCTCCCGGAAACTCTATGGGTTTAGTAAACTCGCCGGCGGTTACGGTTTGGCTTTCCTGCGCTTTGGTAATGCAGGGCGCAATGGCAGCCAACAGGAATAGTAATAAAAGTAAAGGTTTCTTCATGCAGTAAGGCTCAGGCACATATCCATCTATAGTATCCCAAATATAAAAATATTCAGCATATCTGTAACGTAAAAACTAATACCTTTTCCGGGAAGCAATACCAAAAAAATATTACCTGATAATGGTAACATTCCCCGAATATTTTGGGCCTTTTTTGGTGGGTTTGATGATGTAATAATAGGTACCCGCCGGCAACGCTGTGCCTTTATATGTACCATCCCAACCGCCGGTATAACTTTTAGCATCGTACACCATGCTGCCATAACGGTTATAAATATTTATAACACAATCGGGGTAGGCCAACAGGGCGTTTATTTTCCAGGTGTCATTAACGCCATCGGCATTAGGCGTAAAAGTATTAGGAATAACCACGGGTACCAACATAACCACAGTAATTACATTTGATTCAGCCATGCGCGGCAATACACATTTATCGGCAGTGGTTACCGTGCAGGCAACCTTATCGCCAAGGGTAAGCGTTGCCGACGAAAATGTTGCGCTATTGGTGCCAGCACTGTTTCCGTTAACCGTCCATTGGTAACTCAAATTTTGCGCATACTGCGGGTGGGCTGTAAAAGTTATCAGTTCATTCTCCTCTATAATATTATCCGGCTTTGATGACGTGATACTTACGCTGTTGCTTTCCGAGGGTGCGCCATCAATGGTAACTTCGTTAGAAACCGCCGTGCTTATGCCACAGCCGTTGGTATTGGTTATGCCGCAACTCAATACATCGCCATTTTTTAGGTTGGTGCTACTAAATTGGGCGGAGTTGCTGCCGGCCGGGTTACCGTTTACGCGCCACTGGTAATTAACCACGCCGGGCGTGCCGGTAAGGCTGGCAGTAAAAGTAATTGGGGGGCCAATACATACATCGCTTTCAGGCGTAATGGTTACCGAAGGTGCCTCGTTGGGTAATATCTCCACTTTCAACGTATTCGATTCGGCAGTGGCTACACCTACACATTTCGCGGTGATATGAAAGGTACAAGTTATTTCATCCCCGTTTTTCAGATCCCTGGTAACAAAGGCGTTATTGCGGTTAGGTACATCTACACCGTTTACATGCCATTGCAATGTATAGTTAAGCGTAGCATCCTGGTAATTGAGGTGCAATGCTGTGCCTATTGTTACTTCTGTACCCGCACAAAATGCTTTGGTACCGGTAGAACTGGTATTGGTAATAAAATAAAGTTCGATGGTAGGTATGTGGTACTCGCGGGTGTGAATGCCCATAATTTTGTTAGATGAACCCACTAATCCGTTTTGCAGGTTGGTAACCACACATTGCACCTCATCTTCGGCGGCTATTTTGGGGTTGGCATTTTGAAGGCTAAACGTTGGCGAACTGCCGCCAACCGCCCTGCCGTTTACCAGCCATTGGTATACATTAACCCCGCCGTTTTCTACTGAGGCTGTAAAATTTACCGCTGTACCATCGCAGGGGTACATATCATCGGCCGCAATAGTTACAACGGGCGCATCATCGGCGTGTGTACCAATGAAACTTAAAGTGCGCATTTCGCCATTAACCGACTGTGGAACTGCAGCTACAGCTCCACCGGGCAAAGGCATAAAAAAATGGAATACCAAAAATATATTGGCCAACAAGTGCAACACTACGGTAATATCGGTTAAATTAATTGATGAACAAAGCCTGCCCGTAAGGCAGGCATACGCCTCCCCAAGATATTGCTTATCCTGTTAAAAGACAATTTTGCATTAACTAATACCTACAAGATGCATGTTTATTTTCCTCATCGGCAAAATGGAACAAAAAAAGCCACCTGCATAAAACGGGCGGCTTTGTGTTTAGTAAATGTAAGGCCTTATTTAGTAAGTTCTGTTTGATACAGCATAGCACCGGTGTCGTTTATAGCTTTTACTCTCAGCTTATTGGCAGCTACCGAAAAATACATAAAGCCATGCTGCGAGGCTGCAAATTTGCTGTACGGTACGCCATCGGTAACCGGTGTAAGCTCGGAGCCTGCGCCCGAGATAAACTGGTGCGTAAAACCTTCGGGCTTAAGGTGCTGCAAAGAATGGTCGTGGCCGGAAAGGTAAACGTCCACCTTATGCTTTTCGAAAACGTTGGTTAGCGCTTTGCGCATGGTTAGCGTATCGTAGTTTTTTATGCGCGGGCCAACGGTGTAGTACGGGTGGTGCCCAACTACTATCTTCCATTTCACATCTGCCGATGCGTTGGCCAGGGTGGTGTTTATCCATTCCATTTGCTTAGCCACATAGTCCTTTTTTTCTTCGAACAGGAAGGGGTCGGTATCTATCATTACAAACAGCGCTTTGGCATTTGGGCCAAGGCTCATCTCCTTACTGTAATATAGCGATGGCATGCGCCAACGACGGCTAATTTTGCTGTAACGTACCTGCGCTTCGGGGTCGGTCATGTAGTCGTGGTTGCCCAGCACGGGGTACCAATCGCACTGCAGCGAAAACGCTGTGTAGATGTTCTCGAAAGTGAAGTTCCAAAGCGGGTCGTGCTCGCTTACGACGCCTTTGGGGTAAAAGTTATCCCCTACCGATATTACAAATTTGTTAGGGTTACTGCGTGCCCAATCGCCCATTTGCTTACCTACCTCGGCCTGGCCATATTCGCCGCTGCGGCCCCAATCGCCAAGGGCAATAAAGTGCAGCGGGTACTCATCTGCCATGCTTGCCGATGGCGAAAGTTCGTCGCTCTCTAAATGCGTAACGTTACCCTCGGCCAAAGCCTCTACGGGGCCAAGCAACGATACGCCCAGGACCGATAGCCCGGCATTCTTTACAAAATCTCTCCTCTTCATCTGTAATATATTAGTATTGTTCCTATTCCAGGTATTTACTTTTCAGCACGGTAAGCTGTTTATTATTCAGCCCCAGCTGGTTTTTAATAAAGTTATCTACCGAACCGTACTGCTTGTTTATAGCCGTAAACGTGGCATCAAGATACTCTTTTTTAGCCGCCATCATTGATTTTGCAGTTGCTTCCTCAACATGCAGCATAGCCATCATACCTTTTATCGAGCGGCTGTTCTCGGCAGTGCGGTAGTAGTTGGTGGCAGTGTAATCTTCTACAATGGTTTCGTAAGGCACGCCCAGGCTGTATAAGAACAAGGCAGCGGCAATACCCGTACGGTCTTTCCCGGCAGTACAATGGAACATCAGGCTCTCGTTATCGGGCACGGTAAGCAATTGGTCGAAGAAAGGCTTATACCTTGCCGTTAAATAACGCGTGTTACCGTAAAACGAAGTAAGCAACGAATCGCCCACATCTTTGCCTTTTGGCGCAGCAGCCATTTCTTTCATCCAGTTGCCCAGGCTATCGCTGCCGGCAGGCAACAAAGTGTATTTTACACCCGGTATAAGTTTATCAGGGGCCTGTGCCGATTCCTGGTTGCCGCGAAAATCAATATCATAAGCAATATTTTTGCTTTGCAATACGGCAATATCGGCATCAGTTAACTTACTAATATCGGCACTGCGGTATATTTTACCCCATTTGACGGTTTTACCGCTTTTGGTTTTATAGCCTCCCAGATCGCGGAAGTTTGCTGCCCCTTGCAGGGTAACGTGGCGTTTGGTGCTATCGGCAATTTGGGCAAAAGCATTGGCTGCAAACAGCGTTGCAAAGGCCAATACGGTTAGTAGTTTTTTCATATTTCCTATCAATTAAAAAAGCAGGGGCACTAAAATGTGCCCCTGCCGTTGTTGTTGTTTTGGATAATTATTTGATCAGCCACATATCTTTAAACACATCTTCGGTACCGCCGTATTGGCTGGTGATAGAGGCTTTATAGTTGGCATTGTTAGCGTTGATCTCGTCTAACGGGTATAACCAGCGGTGAGGTATCTTGCCACCTACTGTACCAATACCTACACCACCTTCGCTGAAAGCAGGCAGGCCTGTGCGGCGGTGGTTCATGAAGGCTTCCCAGCCCGAGTTCATGAAGAAGGCCACATATTTTTGCTGTAATATTTGCGCAAGCGCTGCTGAAGCATCAGCAGTATTGTAAGCAATATTGGCAAGGAAAGTAGCATTATCTGTAGCTACAGTACCCAGGGCTTTACCACCCACATCAGATACAGTAACGTTTGAGCTTGCACCGGTATTTAAACCAAAGTTTGCAAATGATGCTGTAACACCTTTATCGTACCATGCTTTTGCATCGGCAGCCGATAAGGATGAAGCCCAGCCACGGTTAATACCTTCGGCAATGTTGAAGCAAAGCTCCGGGTAACCAATAAAAAAGAAAGGCTCGGCGGTAGCGCCCAGGTTATTGGTGAAATAACGTGCGCCGTTAAAGCCAGAGTAGCTGCCTGCTGTGTTTTGCAGGGTAGCCAGCGCTGTACCCGGATCGGCACCTATATAGCTGCTGAACGAAGCGTAACCCGCAGCAGTAACAGGCGTTGCCACAACAAAAGTACGAGGGTCTTTGGTAGATGTGGTGATATCTAAGAAAGCTTTACCAACGTTTTGGAAGTTGTTATAAGAGTTGTTACCGGTAGCAAACGGCGGGTACTGGTTAGAGGCTACCCACTTGTACACCATGTTATCGGCATTCCCTGTCATGATGGGGTTGGCTGTAGCATTACCCACTATTGCAGCAAACTGAGTTTTAACATTCAGGTCGGCGGTGTCATCTGCCCTTTTGCTCAGGCTTATTAATATCCTTAAACGGTAAGTATTGATTAGTTTTTGCCATTGCAGGTTAGTGAAACCAAAAATGTCGCCACTATCAAATGCAGCTCCCGGCTGGCCCGAGGTTGTAGCCGTCATGATGGTGTTGGCATCCTCCAGCAATTTCAGCGAGTTTTTGTAAACATCTTTCTGGCTGTCGAAAACCGGGGTTTGGAAGGCAGGGTCGCCGGCTTGTGTCATCGGGATATCGCCCACACGCTGCGATAACCATACGGCCGCATAAGCACGGAAGAATTTAGCCACCGCAAGGTATTTGCTATTTGCGCCAACCTGGCTTTGGGCCTGTATCTCTAACTGCACAGCATATTTTAATATCTCGTAGCTATGCGCGCTATAGTTCCAGGTGTCTTCGTTGGTGCTCCAGTATTTGGCATAGTTTGATATCTGCATCTGTGCAGATTTGTACGGAATATAATCACTGCTCGAAAAAGGCATCTCATCCGCTCTTATCATCGTAGCAGTAAGGTGGTTAACTATCAGCGATACCGGCACAACCGAGTTGGCGTTGCCCGCGTTGGGGTTAACGTCAAGCTCGCCTTTTTGGCAGCTTGATACCGAAAGTACCAGCAAGAGGCAGGCCGAAATTATTTT
Source organism: Mucilaginibacter pedocola (assembly GCF_002013915.1). Classification (GTDB taxonomy): domain Bacteria; phylum Bacteroidota; class Bacteroidia; order Sphingobacteriales; family Sphingobacteriaceae; genus Mucilaginibacter; species Mucilaginibacter pedocola. The sequence goes on along the minus strand of NZ_MBTF01000004.1, from coordinate 180,388 downwards.
TACTGTTATATTTTTCATTTTATTTCTTTTAATGTTTTTATACACGGTTGTCTCTTTAGAAGCTCAGGTTAACGTTGAAACCAAACCTGCGGAAGGTTGAACTTTGCAGAGCACCGTTTGCAGGGGCACCACCTGTTGTTCTGTCGGCAGAGTTGTAACCCGAAGCGTACTGGTCGATATCGAAATCTTTGCGTGCAGCGAAGTACAACAGGTTACGGCCAACCAGTGATAATGTTGCCGATTTGATGCCGGCTTTTTGCAGGAAGGTTTTGTTGAAGGTGTAACCGATAGTTACCTCACGCAGTTTAGCGTAGGTCCTGCTGATCATGAACGCCTCGTCGATTGATTTGATGGTACCGTTCAAATACCCCTGAACAGTTATTGGCGTTGTGTTAGGAGCAAACGTAAGCTCGTCGAGGTTAGAGATAACACCGTTCTCGTATTTTGGCGTGCCGCTTACTATCTTAACACCCTGGCCAAGTTCGTTACCAATTAAGGCAGGGGTTGGCGCTTGTGTACCTTGTTTAGTAGAGTTCCATTCAGCTAAACGTGCTGCACCAATAACACCTTGTACAGTTGAAAGATCGGTACCGCCCTGGCGTGCAGCGTAGTAGTTGTAGTCGTAAATTTTACCACCTACGCGGCCATCAAACTGGAAGCTAAAGCTCCAGGCTTTGTAAGAGAATTTGTTGTTGATGCCGAAAGAGTAATCGGGGTTAAGATGGCCCAGCGAACCGTATATCTGGCTGTTACCACCTGTAGCTTTTAACAAGTTACCGGTTGCATCGTATACCACATTGCCGCTTTTATCGCGCAGGTATTTGGTACCGAAGATCTCGTCTACCCTGTCGCCAACTTTATAGTTGTGGTTACCCAAAGCAAGGTCGGTACGGCCTTCTACACCAATATCGGTAATGGTTTCTTTGAAAGTAGAGATGTTGGCATTAATATCCCACGAGAAACCGTTAGGGTTACGGAACGGAGCACCGTTTAACGATACCTCGAAGCCCGAACGCCTTGTGGTGATCGCGTTAACATTTCTGGATGAATAGGTAGTTGAAGGGGCGGTAAGTAACGGGAATATTTGCGGGCCGTTCTCGGTATCAAAGTAGGTAGCATCTAAACCTAAACGGTTGTTCAGGAATTTGATATCTAAACCACCCTCGTAAGAAATACGTTTGTATGATTCCAGATTAGGGTCGGCAAGCCTGTTGTTGTAAGCAACCGAAGGCATATTGTTATAGTAAGTTGCAAAACTTACAGTATTTTGGTTATCATAACTTGGGCCATCGTAAGAGCTGTATAACTCTGTACCGTAGTTTAATAACGCAGCGGTATTTGTGGTACCAAAGTTAACCTGCTGGTAAGCTGTACCAACGGTAGGTATAGTTAAACCACCTTTCACCATAGCGGCAGAACCCCTTACTTTCAGGAAGCTGATTGCTGTAGGCAGTTCCACATAATCTGATATAGCCGAAGATAACGACACCGATGGGTAGAAATAGCCGCGTTTGCCCGGCCTGAAAGTAGACAGGTTATCATAACGGCCTGTGGTGTTGATGTTGAAGTATTTATCGTATCCAATATCAAACGAGTAAAAAGAGCTGTATATCTGCATCTTCGAACCCCAGGTATAGGTAAGCGGGGTTTGTACTGAGTTTGATAATACATATACGTTAGGGATGGCTAATGCCCTGGTTGTGCCATAAAAAGAGTTGTATTTGAACGAACGCTGGTTAGCACCTAACAAAGCATTAAACGACCATTTACCAACCGTTTTGTTGTAGTTCAACTGAAAGTCGGTATTGTTTTCGAACAGATCGCGGGTATCCTCGCGGTAGTCACCGTACCAGCCAAATTTATACCATGAAGTATAAGCATTTAAGTTGGCCGATGAAGGCACCTGCTCGGTACGTTTCTGGTTCCAGGTACTAATTTGTGTGCGTAAAGCAACATTCAGGTCGTTGGTAATTTTATAGTTCAGCCTTAAGTAACCGTAAATATCGGTTTTATCGTGGCTGCGCAGCCATTTTTCGGCCATGAACCACGGGTTATTTAAACGGCCATACTCTTGTGCGTACTGTACCAGGCCGGGTACACCCTGCGGGCCTTTGTAAATATCGGTAAGGTCGCGCACATCATAATCGGCAGAACCGTATACTTTAAACATGTAGATATAGCTGTTGGGGCCATAGCTCACGTCAGGAATGTTGGGAGTGTACTGTTTGTTAAAGTTTAAGTTACCCTCAACAGAAAATTTGGGAGTAATGTTATAGCTGGCACCCAGGTTAAAGTTATCTGAGTTAAGCTTGGTATTTGGCATTACACCTTTTTGGTACATGTGGGTATACGATGTACGTAAAGCGTAATTAGAACCACTGGCAGATATAGATAAGTTGTTGGTAGATATCATACCGGTTTGTATGAAGTTCTCCCAGTTATTAACACCACGCGCTAACCACGGCGTAGGAGTACGTTTGCCTGTTACGGGATCGTAAGGGCTATCGTACTGGCGCAACAGCTGGCCTTCAAAGCGCGGGCCGTACTCACCTAAGCGGTTAGCGTTGTCATACAATACATCTGCAGCAGGCAGGTATACGTTAGAGTTATCTTTTGCCTGGTACTCGTAGTGGTAACCGTTACCACGGCCATACTCGTTTTGTGGCTGCGGCGATGCGATAAGGCCACGCTCGAACAGCGTGCTGCTGTTAAAATCAACCTGCCAGCCTTTAGCATCTTTAGAACCTTTTTTGGTAGTGATAACAATAGCACCGTTAATACCCCTTGCACCGTAAAGTGCAGCGGCGTTAGGGCCTTTTAATACCGAGTACGACTCGATATCATCGGGGCTAACGTTCCAGGTATCAGAGTTAACCGGTGAGCCGTCAACCACAAAAAGCAAATCCTTGCTACCACGAAGTACCAGCTCGGGGCGGCCAAGCATTTCGGCGTTGGCACCAACGGTTAAACCTGCAACTTTACCTACTAATGAGTTGATAGGGTTAGGGTCGCGCGCCTTTACAAGGTCGGCACCTTTTACTTCCTGTACCGAATAACCTAACTTACGAACTTCCTTTTTAATACCATAAGCTGTAACCACAACTTCTGTTAAGGCTTTCGAATCGTTTTTCAGTTGAACAGAGATGTTTGTTTCGGCACCTATGGTTATTTCTTCGGTAACGTAACCGATAGATTTAATAACCAGTACCTGGCCTTTAGCAGCCGAAATTGTAAAACGGCCTTCAACACCGGTGGTGGTACCAAATGTTGTGCCTTTAACCATAACACTTACACCGGGGATTGGCTGGTTGTGGTCGTCGATAATGATACCCCTTATAGGGTTACCGGTTTGGGCGAATAATAGCTGCGGTATAACAAATGTTACGAGGGCTAAAATCGACCAAAAACAAGTTTTGAGTAGATTTTGTTTCATGAATATTTTTTTTCACGAAACTACCTTTGCAGTATTAAGGATATATTCAGCAAAAATGAACTATATTTAATGATATTGTAATAATAAGCCACATTGTTAACACAAATCATAATTACAAACACAAATTCTCATCCGTTTCTAATATCATTCTAAGCTAAATTTAATATTAAGTTCACGTTTAGCCACCCAATAAAATAACCCGCTTTAAATAATAGTTAACCAAGGCATTTTTATAAACAAGTTTTTATTGCCTGGGCGCTCCTGTTGCGCTTTTTAACTTAATTGCTAATTAAACACTAAAAGTTGGCTATTAAACTTCGCTGCCGTATAATTGCGTAAACCAATTGCATCGTAATGAATAAGCGCATCTGCACCATTCTAAGTGTATTTTTAACATTAAGTTCTCTTGCTTCGGCCAACGCTGCCCCCTTCGCCAAAACCGATACGCTGTATGCCGCAAAACTAAAACCTTATGGCAGGTACCTGTTCAACAAACAGCGCAAACTGGAACTGATCAGCTCGGCCGTGCACTTTGGTTTTAGCTTCAACGGCACCAAATGCGCCATTTATACCGAACTGCCCGACACCAACGGGCATAGCTACCTGCAATATGAGCTTGACGGTGTTTACCAAAAACGCGTACGCATAGGCGGCAGTGCTAACCAACCCTTAGTTATTAATGCATCTGCCGGCAACCACACTGTTTGGGTTTACAAAACTACTGAGGCAACAACAGGCGCCGTAATTATTTCAAAAGTAGCGGCCGATAAGGTTGCGCCCCTAAGCGTTACCAACGCGCCATTGATAGAATTTATTGGCAACAGCATTACCTGCGGCGCCGCGGCAGATGCGTCGGACGTGGTTTGCGGCGGCGGCGATTATATAGACCAGCACAATGCTTACATGGCTTACGGGCCAAGGGTGGCCCGCGCATTAAATACAAACTATATTTTAACCAGCGTAAGCGGCATTGGCGTTTACCGCACCTGGAATATGGACGGACTATCGATGCCGCAGGTTTACGAAAACACCGACCTTCAACTGAATAGCTCCAATAAATGGAACTTTAGCCAATACAGCCCTAAGATAGTGAGCATTGCCCTTGGCACCAACGATATGAGCAAAGGCGATGGCGTACATGCCCGCGCTCCGTTTGATACTACTACTTTTACCAACAAGTATGTAAAATTTGTGCAGTTGGTAAAAAGCAAATACCCCAAAGCGCAAATTGCCCTGCTAAGCAGCCCCATGATAAAAGGAAAAGAACGCATCGTTTTGCAAAACTGCCTTACCGCAATAAAAGCCAAGGTAGATGCCCTGTACCCTACGGATAAAAAGGTGGCAACTTTCTTTTTCGAACCAATGGAACCGCATGGTTGCAGCGCCCACCCCAGTGTGGAAGACCACGCCATACTGGCCGACCAGCTAAAACCCTTTTTTGCCGGACTATTGAAAGAATAAGGTTTCGTACGTATTAATTTTTGATGAAGCGGGCGGCAATGTAAAGCCGTTTACACATATTTGCCGTATGGAGAACATCAAAAACATCATATTCGACTACGGCAACGTTATTTTCAGCATCGATTTCCGCATAGCGCAGCAGGAATTTAAAAAACTGGGCATTACCGATGCCGAGGAGTTTTTTGGGCACCGCGCGCAAGACCAGATATTTGATAAGTTCGATCGTGGCGAAGTTAGCGCCGATGAGTTCCGTGCCTATGTGAAAGAAAAGATAGGCAACGCCGATGTTACCGACCAGCAAATAACCGACGCCTGGAACAGCCTGCTATTAGGCATAGCCCCCGGCAACCACGAATTACTGCTGCAACTGAAAGATAAATACCGCACCTTTTTGCTCAGCAATATTAATGATATCCACTACACTTATATCATGAAATACCTGAAGGATGAGTTTGGCTTTGATGGTAACGATCATCTCTTTGAAAAGGCCTACTACTCGCACCTGATGGGCAAGCGCAAACCCGAGCCGCATATTTTTGAACAAGTGTTAACAGAGAACAACCTTATTGCCGCTGAAACGTTGTTTATTGACGATAGCCCGCAGCACCTGGAGGCCGCTAAAAAATTAGGTATACAAACCTTTTTAATGACAGCGCCCGATACCCTGCAGGCCTTCGCCCAACGCGAACACTTAATATAGGCAAAACATGTACACTACCCTGCTGCACCAATACCAGCTAACACTTTCATCGCGCAATGCGCTTTTTGATTATTGCGAGACGGTAAAACCAGAGGATCTACTAAAGCCCCTTGCTACCATCAATAACGAGAGCATGGCAAGCCTGCTACTGCACGTAGCCAATTGCTATGTATTTTGGCTGGCCAACAGTGTAATGCAGGAGAAACATGCTTACTTTAAGGGAGATGAGCACCTTGATTTAACAGCTGTACGCAATGTCTACGGCCAGGTGGACCTGCTAATGAATGAATTTTTAAATCATTTTAAAGATTCGCTGGATGTTCCGCTACTCATCACCCGCCCCGATGGTTCGCAGCTTACCCGCTCCCCTTTCGAGATATTCACGCACGCTATAACGCACGAGTTTCACCACAAAGGGCAGGTAGTAAACATGAGCCGCCAATTGGGCTACACGCCGGTGGATACGGATGTGGTGAGAGAATAATAACGAATAATGAATTTCGAATACTGAACACCGAAGTTTTTCACTTCATTATTCGATATTCAGCATTCGGTGTTCGATATTAAAACTTTTAACCTCTACGTTTCTTTTCCTTCACTATCAAACTCAGCTCCCGGCTCATTTGCCCGGCAATGGCGGTGTTCTCCTGCGCACGGCGGAACAAGTAAGGCAATACCGCTTTTATAGGGCCATAGGGAACGTATTTGGCTACGTTGTATTTCGAGTCGGCAAGGTTAAAGCTCAGGTTATCGCTCATACCCAGTAGCTGCGAAAAATAAATGTGCGGATTGTTGTGGGCTATCTTTTTTTCATCTAACAGATCGGCCAGCAGGCGGCAGCTGTCTTCGTTATGGGTGCCGGCTACTATAGCAATTTTTTCTACGTGGTCGGCACAAAATACCAGGGCATCGTTATAATCGCGGTCGGTAGCAAATTTATCAGGCTGTATAGGCGATGGATAGCTACGTTCTTCGGCACGTTTGCGTTCTTTTTCCATATAGGCACCGCGCACTATTTTCGCTCCCAAAATAAAACCTTCATCCTCGGCAACTGTAAAATCGCTTATCAACGACGCCAGTTTATCGTGGCGGTAAAGCTGATAGGTGTTGTATACGATGGCTTTCTCTTTATTAAAAAAGCGCATCATATTAATGGCCAAATGGTCTATCGTTTTTTGTATCCAGCTTTCTTCGGCATCTATCATTACAGGCACGCCTTCGCTATGCGCCATTTCGCATATCTCCAGCACACGGTCCTGCACCTTTTGCCACTCTATCTGCTCGTCGGTATTCAGCTTCAGCCCCTCGTCCAGTTTCTCCAGCAAAGCAAAACGGCCTACGCCGGTCACTTTAAAAACCGTTAGCGGGATAGCTTTGTCTTTAGAGGCCTTTATAATGGTGCGGATGATCTCGTCGCGGGTGTTATCAAAAACGGTCTCGTCTTCCTCCCCTTCTACAGAATAATCCAATATAGTACCCACGCCGCCGTCGGCCAGGTTTTTGATGGTTTTATTACACTCTTCAATGGTTTCGCCTCCGCAGAAATGTTTAAATATGGTGGCTTTAATAAGGCTCTTAATAGGCATGCCTATCTTCATAAAAAAGTTAGTAATGGGAGGGCCTATCTTCACTAAAAAGTTCACGTTTATTACCTTAAAAAGCCAGTAGGCGCGGTTAAGGTCGGTATTGCTCGAATGTTTAAAAGCTATCTCGGTATTTTCGAAGGAGAGTTTGTTGTTCATGTACGTTAGATCATAGTTCATAGATGATAGTTCATGGTTCGGAGGTGATAGCTCATGACAGCGTCGCGCTTGCTATGAACTATGAACCATTAACTATGAACTGCCAAACGGCTGCAAAATTAATAAATTGATAACCCATTATTGTACGAATAGTTTATTTTTGCCCACCATGATAGAATTTAAGGTAGACGGCGACTACATCCCTATGATACAATTGCTGAAAGCGGCAGGCCTGGTACAAACCGGCGGCGAGGCCCAAATAGCTGTGCAATACGGCGAAGTAAGCTACAACGGCACTATCGACTACCGCAAACGCCTGAAAGTAAAAGCAGGCGACCTGGTTGAATTCAGGGGTACTACTGTCAAGGTTATTTAATATGGAAACGATACAAAGCAACGGCTACAACATTTACTTCGAAGATAGCCTTACCCAACTGGTTAAATTTATTGAACAAGGCAAATACTCGCGCAGCTTTGTTTTAACCGACGAAAATACTTCTGTTCACTGCCTGCCCCTGCTGCAACAATACCTGGGCGAAGATGGCAATTACGACCTGATAGAGATAAACGCCGGCGAAGAAAGCAAGAACATTGATTTTTGCGTAGGCGTTTGGAAAATGCTGATAGATTTTGGTGCCGACCGCAAAGCCCTGATGATAAACCTGGGCGGCGGCGTAATAACCGACCTTGGCGGTTTTGTGGCCTCAACCTACAAACGCGGTATCGACTTTGTACAAATACCCACCACCCTCCTTTCGCAGGTTGACGCCTCGGTTGGTGGCAAAACAGGTGTGGATTTAGATAGCATTAAAAACATCATTGGCACTTTTACACAGCCAAAAGCGGTGTTTATGGCTGCCGAGTTCTTTAAAACCCTACCCGATCGCCAGATACTATCGGGCCTGGCAGAGATGCTGAAACACGGTCTGATATGCGATGCAGCGTACTGGGATAAGCTAAAAACCAGCGACCTGAGCCTGCCATCGTTAGAGTTGGTACACCGTTCGGTAGAGATAAAAAACGAAGTAGTTACCGAAGACCCGCACGAACACGGCATACGCAAAGCCCTAAACTTTGGCCACACTATTGGGCACGCGGTAGAAACTTACTCGATGCTGCACGATAGCGACCCGCTTACCCATGGCGAAGCTATTGCCGTAGGTATGGTGTGCGAAGCCTGGCTATCAAATAAAAAAGCCGGCCTATCTGATGCCGAACTGGCTGAGATAGTAGAAGTATTTGGAAAGCTTTACCCTAAACATAAAATTGCCGACGACAGCTATCCTGCTTTATTTACTTTGATGCAGAAAGATAAGAAAAACCAGGGCAATAAAATAAATTGCACCCTGCTGACGCGCATTGGCCAGTTTAGTATTGATAATATCTGCACAGAGGACGAACTTTGCGATAGTTTGAGATATTACACTACACTCTAAAAATGCCCTCATTAGATGCACGTAGCGAAGCCGTAATTGTACTGATCACCCTGCTGGTATGCTTAACGCTGACCGAGATGTGGTTCAGCTACCGCGATAACCGGCACTATTACGAGAAGCGCGATACCCTTACCAATATTTACCTCACCACGCTGGCCTTCTTCATGAATATGCTGGTGAATGGTACCTCATTCTTCCTGCTCAGCTTTGCCTACAGGTTTAAGTTTACCGAGATAACCAACCCTTACGCCTATTGGTTTATACTGGTAGTAGCGCAGGACTTTCTATATTGGGTGCTGCACTATACCGGGCACTATTGCCGCCTGTTTTGGGCCATGCACGTAACACACCACTCGTCGGAGCATTTTAACTTCAGTACGGGTTTTCGCTCAACAGTTTTCGAGCCGTTATACCGCACCTTCTTTTACATGCCCTTGGCCTTGTTCGGCTTTAATGCTGTGGATATTTTATATGCCTACCTGCTTACACAGCTTTACGGCAACATTGTGCATACGCAATACCGCATACCGCTACCAAAATGGTATGCCTTTATATTTGTAACGCCGGCGCACCACCGTGTGCATCATGCATCAAACATACCCTATCTGGATAAAAATATGGGCATGATGTTCATCATATGGGACCGTATGTTTGGCACCTTTCATGATGAAGACGATGACGAACCCGTAAAATACGGGCTCACCCATCAGCCCGAGAACCTTGGCCCGGTAAATATCCTTTTCCATGAGTGGAAAGCCCTGTTGCACGATGTAAAACATGCGCCGGGCATCAAAAACAAATTTCTGTACTTTTTTAACCCACCCGGCTGGAGCCATGATGGCAGCACGCAAACAGCAAGGATGTTGCAGCGGGAGTATAAGAAGGGGCTAGTGAAAAATTAAAAATCATTAGAAACCAACTCACTTTATGGGATTCTGTGATGTATTTAGATAATCGTAAGTTTTTTTCACAACACTTAAAAGTTTCCCACTGGCTAAAAATTCAGGGGTTACAGCTATCGCGCCGCAGATAAAAGAGATGGCGGCACTAAGTTTTCTGCTTAAACTTAGATTTTTTTCGATAACGTCTGGACTACGCGCTTGTATACCCTTTATTATAATATGCACAAATTTATCGTCAAATTCGGTACCATGTGCAATTTGATTTCTCAACTTATTAAGTGCGTTCAATTCAGCTTTAAATTTTGTGCATATTCCTAACATGTAACCAAGCATTAATATTTGCGAAAAGCCGAACTTTTCGTCTTTATATTCCTCCTTCTCTAAGATAATCAGTCTGATTGCTCGATTTAAACTTTTTTCAACAAGAACCTGCCCGCGAATAACCACGCTTTCAATTTCGGTTAATTGGGTAAAAGATTTTGCATGCTCATCTGCAAGGTCATTTATTTCATCATTTTCCATTTTGTGATAATAGATTAATAAGATAAAGAAAAAGCCCGGTATTTCCGGGCTTAAATTTCCTAGGGTCGGGCTCACAGCAGAACAAAGTTCTTTTAGATCTTGCCCTTCCCTTTATGTATCTTTGAGCATAAAAAATGCTTTAATTCAGGTTTATGCAAATATCTAAAATAAATACGACACCTGCGCCTCAAATTGCGGAAATTTTTTTTGTCGAGAAATGCCTGGAGTTGTTACATCATAGCACTATAGAATCATATAGGCTTCCATTGCACAATCCTAAAACAATTTTAAAAGAGATTATTCAAGTTACTAAAAGTCTAAATTTAGAAGAAATAACCAATGTAGAGCACATAACGCTTTTATCAGATGAAATTCAAGCGTTGTTTGAAAAGGAAACTTATCTAAAGTTCAATAGGATTAGTACAAAATATTTCAATTCTATTTTAAAGAAAAAAGACCCAAATGAAATCTTTTACACGGTAAATCTTGTCATAGAGGAAAATAAAAATTATTCGTCGGATTTATTTGATTTAATTACAGCAGAAATTACGCGTTTAAATAGCCTTGGAACCATATTAATAAACGAATTAGCAAAGCTCAATCAACTCATTCCATTCTTTCTAATAGAACTTCGAGATAGGGGTTATTCTAAAAGATATATCTACAAGTTTATTAATCAAATTTTCTACTCAAAATCTATTACTAATTTCCCCTCACGACTCAATATTATAAAAAGTTTAATTAACCGTGCGCCGGAGAATTTTGATGTCGTTATTGGATTCAAACTCAACCCTGGTATTGGTGCACAACTTGTTATACTTGATCCAGTCCTAAAGAAGCTTGATTCAATTTCCATAAAAGCAATCATAAAGAAAACCAATACTAGAATACGGGAATATTTTTCCGATAATCCTAAACTGGTGTTTTATATAGTTCCCGTAAAAGCGTTGGATTATTATCAAGCTTCATATTTGGTGAGAAAAGAATTACAACTAGCTTTGGATGTGTTATTCATGGGATACAATAATGATGACTTCAACATACATCAAATTTGTGTTGTTATCGGTAGCGAACGCTCGCATTTAGCCTCGCTTCAAAATCTTGATTTTCAATTGGAAGGACACTTTCGTAGTGAGCAAATTCTTTACGATACATTTTCAAATAAAATAAGTTCAATTAAAACTAAGAATGTATCTACCGATACTATTAATAAAATTGAAGCTGCCTTACGCTATTTAAGAAGTGGCTCCGAGGCCAAAGAAATTGAAAATAAGCTTCTTAATTTTTGGATAGCAATTGAATATTTTTTTTCATCGAGAGATGCAAAGCATAGTAAAGTAAAACGAGCTCGTGACTACATGAAGAAAATTCATGCTGTAACATATTTCAAAAGACTGTTAATAGATTTCCATAAAAACATACAATTATATAATCTAACAGATTTAATACCGGCTTACGCAAGTAACTTAGATTATCTGAAAGATATTGCCAACTTTAATTTGATTAGAAATAATATAAGCACTCCAGGAATAGCTTGGAGAGCTCACGAACTTCAAACGAGAATAAAAGATAAGTCTGCGATCAATACAAATTTGATTAGGCATGCGCAAAAACTCGAATGGAACCTTCTAAGAATTTATCGTCAACGAAATGCAATAGTGCACGCAGCCAACAACAATTATGACATGTTGGATATTACCTCACACTTAAAGTATTACTTAGTCTTTTTAATAAACTCAATCATAGATTTCATCAACGAAACCCCGACAGATTTGAACATGGATGGGAAACTGTCTCTTGATGACTTCTTTTTATTAAAGCACATTGAGTTTGACAATCTTATTTTAGATGTTACCGGAGATGTTGCAAAATTATTATCGCAAAAACATCCGTTAGAATATTTGAGCTAAATCATCAACTTACAGAAGTTTTATCCTCCGGCACCAATTTCCCTTCCGCAAAGCGGTTAATCATCATAGCCGCTACGTTATCGCCTGTAGCATTCAACAAGGTAGCTACAGGGTCTATCAATGTACCGATGATAATAGCAGGCGGCAATGCTTCGGGCGGGAAACCGTAAGCCGAGATAAAAAGCAGCTCGCCTATGTAACCGCCATTAGGAATACCGCCTTCTACAATACTTACCAGCACCGTCATGCCCAGGGCAACGGCAATAACGCCCGGCCCATCAAACCCGCGGCCGAACATGGCAAATACCACCGCCATTTTCAGGATAGACGACACACTGGAACCATCTTTATGCAATGGCCCGCCAAGCGGAATGGTTATACCCGCTATCACATCGCTCACACCCATTTTTTTGGCTGCATCTATATTTGCAGGTATGGTAGCTATGCTACTGCAGGTGGCTACTGCTGTTGCCGAAGGGATAATGTTATTCCGCCAAAAGCGTTTTATCCCTTTAACTCCACCTGCTATAAAGGCATATATACTGTAAAATACTGCATAGTAAAACAAGCTTACCCCATATCCAATACCCAATGTATGCGCATAGGTTCCAAACAAAGCGGGGCCAAATTCAGCAACCTGGTAGGCAAAATAAGCACCCAAACCAACAGGCCCGGCTTTCATGATGATGATGAAAACTTGTTTAAAGGCTTCGTTACCCGCATTTAAGAACTCGCTGAAAGCCTTCCCTTTCTCCCCTGCCCTTAACGAACCAAATCCCACCAGTATGGCGAAGATGATCATGGCCAACATATTCTTACGCGAAAGCAGGTTGAAAAATTCGCTGGTGGTGAATAGCTGAACAATGGAATCGCCTGTAAACTTTTGGCCGGCTTCTTTGGATAGGTCGGCTGTTGCTTTGGCCATACTGTTATCCAGCGGCAATATCCACATGGCGGTAATGGTTAATATGGCTGCCATCAGTATCATTCCAAGGAAAACCGCCGTCATTACCCACATAATGCGGCTTAGCTTTTGCGTGCCCTGCAAATTGGCTATGGCCGATGCTATAGCAAAGAAAACCAGCGGTATTACGGCCACGAATAGTAGGTTCAGAAAGATATCGCCAACGGGTTTTAGTATTTCGGCATCTTTACCGAATATTACCCCTACCAGCGTTCCGGCCAAAATGCCCGTTAGTAGCCAAATTATACTGCTGTAGTTTTTTATCCAGTTATTCATAAAGTAAATGGTGGCCGCTGCCGGCAATGGTGAAAGGTATAAATTTTATCGCACTTATTGGGGCAGTTGCCCTTGTTGGGCATTTAATATGACCAAAGGTTTATGAAATTAGTTCGCTTCAACCTTAACGCTTTTCAGCCATTTTAATAATCCCACATTTATTAACTAACTTCACGCAAACAACCGCTTACACCACAAAACATGAAAAACTTTTATAAAAATTTAGCTGCAGCGGCCTGCCTGCTTTGCAGTTCGCCTTTGTTAGCACAGGTAGATACTGCTGCATTTAACAAGATACGCAAGGCCGAATTATCAAGCTCGCAAATTGAACAAATCGCGCATTACCTTACCGATGTTTCGGGGCCGAGGCTAACCAACTCTCCGGGCTATAAACGCGCGGCCACCTGGGCCATAGAAACCATGAAAAAATGGGGTTTAACTAATGCCGCCATGGAGCCATGGGGCGAGTTTGGCAAACAATGGGACCTGCAGGATTTCAGCATCAGCATGCGTGTGCCTTACGCACAAAGTATTATGGCATACCCCGACCCATGGAGCCCATCAACCAACGGACCACAACAGGCACAGGTTGCTCTGCTACCGGGCGAAAAGATGATGGATACCGTTTACCTTAAACAGCACCTGGCCGACTATAAAGGCAAATTTATATTGGTACATGGGGCTAAAATAAATACTTCTTCAAACTTTAAACCGTCGGCCCAGCGCCTTAGCGATACCGCGCTGGCCAATACCAAAGATACCTACATGGTATCGCACGCAGAGATAGAGCAATACACCGGCTTTTTTAAAATATTAGCGCGGGTTGATGCGCTGTTGAAAAGCTCGGGAGCTATAGCCATCATCAGCACCGGGCGCAACAACATAAACGGGACGGTATTTGTACAAGCCAACGGCGGTTTTAAAACTACTGATCCGGAGAACCTGCCAAGGATAAGTATATCGGTTGAAGACGGGCAGAAGATACGCAGGCTGGTAAGCGGCGGACAGCCGGTGGAGTTGGCGGTAAACATTAAAGCAACGCTTTCTACCGAAGATACCAAAGGCTACAATGTGGTTGCCGAAATACCGGGCACCGACCCTAAACTAAAATCGCAGCTGGTAATGCTGGGCGGGCACCTCGACTCGTGGACTGCCGCAACCGGTGCAACCGATAACGCTGCTGGCTGTATTGTGATGATGGAAGCCGTGCGCTTGTTAGATTCGCTGGGGCTGAAACCTAAGCGCACTATACGCATTGCACTTTGGGGTGGCGAAGAACAGGGTGTTTACGGGTCTTACGGCTATGTTAAAAACCACTTTATGGGTACCGATTTTAAATTGAAACCCGAGCAGGCGAAAGTATCTGTTTACTTCAATTTAGATAATGGCACCGGCAAAATACGCGGCATTTATACCCAGGGCAACACGGCAGTTAAACCGATGTTCGAGCAGTGGTTCGCGCCTTTCAAGGATCTTGGGGCAAGCACAGTAGCAAACAAAAACACGGGCTCTACAGACCACCTGTCGTTCGATTGGGCGGGCATTCCGGGCTTCCAGTTTATACAGGACCCTATTGATTACGAAACCCGCACCCACCACAGCAATATGGATAGCTACGACCACCTGCAGATAGATGACCTGAAACAAGCTGCCATTATAGTAGCATCGTTTGTTTACCAGGCAAGTATAAAACCGGAGATGCTGCCACGCAAACCTTTAGCGAAAGAAGTTTTTGCGTTTGACGGGATGTAGAAATAACTAACTTGAAAAGCCCTGTATTCTTGAAGGAATGCAGGGCTTTTTACATTTCCCAGGGGTTTATAAATTCCAAACCTAAATATTCTTAAAATCTGAAATATTTCTGGTTAGCAACGTGTAATCAAGCGTTAGTGCAGTAGCTGCTATAATAGCGTCGGGTAATTTTATACGATGAGCTTTGCACACTAATATAGTTCTCTCTACCACAGCCTCGGTTAGCCCTATAACATTGCTTTCGCCTATAAAATCCTCCAATACTTTATACGCGCCGGGTGTAGCGTTAAACCTCAATATTTCGATCTTAGAGACCACTGATAAGTTCGAGACATCGTCAACCACGTCGTTTAGCATGACCATCGCCTCAGCCGGTAACTTGTTATCAAGATAACCTATAACAACATTGGTATCGATCAAATATCTCTTTCCGATTCGTTCCTGCCTTGCGTTAACGCGTCCTGAAATTCCTGATACTCTTTATCTGAAAGATTGAGTGAACCGGCAAATCGTTTTGACAGTTTTTCTTTAGCACCGACTTTCTTTTCGAGCACAGTAATAATATCAAGTGCTTCCAAATCTTCGATCAATTTGTAAGCTTTCTCATTATTTATCTGAAGCAATACTGTATCCATGTGTTTCGCTTTATAGTCAAATATAACGTTTATCCGGCTTTATTTATGTTTCGAACATAAACAGATAATCTAAATTATGTTCGAAATACTTTTGGCACAACTTTGGTTAAACCCAAAGTATGAAAGTAGTATTCAAAAAAACAAAACCCGCAAAAAACGAGTCTTGCACTATAGTAAACCTGTTTGCAAAGAAGATAAAGGAATTGAAAGAGATACACTTTGTACTAACAACAGGGCATCGTGGGTTTATAGCGTAATTGAGCAACATATTATATCTGTAGGGAGAAAATTAAATTGCTTAGGCAATAGTTTTCAACTGATTCAGATGTTTTATTATGCCCTGATTGAGGGAAGAACGGGCAGTTCTTCTTAGTCAACCCCTACAACAAAGGCTTTCAAACTCGCCATTTTACCATCGCGGAAGCGCCATACATCGCAGTAAGCGTAATTTACCATTGCTCCGCTTTCATTCTTCATTCTGATGGTGCCGATGGCGGTTACCATTTCTCCCTCTGCAATTAATTGTTCTACGTTAAATTGTGGCGGTTCTATGTAATTGGCTTTCATGTATTCACGAACGGCCTCCTTTCCCTCCAAAGTTCTATCCCCAACAAATTCCCATATTACGTCATCTGTACAAAAATTAAGGAAGCCTTCGTTATCGCCGTTGGTTACAAACTCGTTTGCCCGGGTTAATATAGTTTTGTTATCTGTGTTCATAATAAATTAAAGCATCCGCTTTCCTAAAAGTTTCAGGCAACTCGACGACCGCTTGAAATTGACCCGGCAATTACCATTGTTGGCCAAAAATTATTGCAATTTGCAGTATGGAAATTGGAGTAGATAGTTTCGCCTCGGCGATGTATGGTTCTAATGCGTTAACACCTGTTGATGCCATGGAGCAATTGCTCGATCGTATTACACTGGCCGACGAGGTTGGCCTGGATGTATTCGGCATTGGCGAACACCACCGTAAAGAGTTTTTAGATTCGGCAACGGCCGTAATATTGGCTGCCGCTGCGGCGCGCACTAAGCGCATCAGGCTCAGCAGCGCCGTAACCGTATTAAGTGCCGCCGATCCGGTGCGTGTTTTCCAAAGCTTTGCCACGCTCGATTTGATATCCAAAGGCCGCGCCGAAATGGTTGTTGGCCGCGGTTCGTCGGTAGAAGCTTATCCTCTTTTCGGTTTCGACCTGGATGATTATGATGCCCTGTTTAGCGAGAAACTTGACTTGCTTTTACAAATACGCGATAATGAGTTTGTGAACTGGAATGGAAAATTCCGCGCGCCTATCCCTAATCTGCCTGTTTACCCCCGCCCTTTACAACAGAAACTACCGGTTTGGCTGGGCGTTGGCGGCACGCCGGCATAGTTTGTAAGAGCCGGTACTTTAGGTTTGCCTTTGATGGTAACCATCATCGGCGGCAATACCAGTCGGTTCCGCCCCTTGGTAGATCTTTACCGCGAAGCCGGCGCACGTGCAGGCTTTAAACCCGAGCAATTAACGGTAGGGCTGCATTCGCCGGGCTTTGTATCTGATACCAACGCAAAAGCCGTAAACGAATATTACCCCGGCTACGCCGAACTATGGACCAAACTTGGCCGCGAACGCGGCTGGCCGCCCGTAACCCGCAACCAGTTCGACCACCTTGTTGGACCCGAAGGTGTATTGATGGTTGGCGGACCAAGACAGGTTGCCGAAAAACTTCTGCACCACAGCGAAGCACTCGGTGGAGTTGACAGGTTCACCTTTCAGATGGACAATGCGGGATTAACGCATCAGCAACTAATGCATTCTATTGAACTTATAGGGAAGGAAGTTATACCGTTGGTGAAAGTTGGGTTAGAAGCTTAATTTGGCGTAATTAATTTGACCATCCCATCGGGATGAAAGGTCGGTAGAAATACAGCCCCTCAATATCGCGCCGTTGGGTGCGAAACTGGCGATGTTGCATACCTAACGGCATGCTAATAATGTTTTCTATTATTGATCTACCGACCTGTTGCACCGCTGGTGCAATGGCTTCAACATCACATTAATAACATCGATATACAGTACCCGCTCGTGATAACCCCTGATCTGCAACAAAACCGTCTCTATCCTTGAACGACAGCTCCCCGGACTTGCAACTTCGTATTTTTGACTTTTAACTTTTGATTTTTGACTTAATACTTAACGTATTGCTCATCAAAACTACCATCAGCATAAAGGTCTATCAAACCATATCCCGGATAAGTTTCGCGGCGATTGCCCTCCCACCACGAGCCGCTTACGGCGCCGTTACAGATATAGGTTACGTTGTTGTATACCAGCTTTTCGCGCAGGTGGATGTGCCCGCTGAGGCATAGCTTTACGTTGGGGTATTTATAAAAAAGGCTGATGATCTTGGAGGTATCGGTATGCATATCGCCCCCCAGCATGGTCCATTTGTTTACAATTTCGTCTTCGATGAGGTTAGTGGCTGTGAGGATGGGGATATGCGTCATTACCAGCACGGCCATTTCTACAGGTGTGGCTTTCAGTTCGTTTTCCAGCCAGGCAAATTGTTCATCGCCCAGTTTGCCAATGTACCAGGTATCGTCTACATCCAGGTGAACACTATCGAGAATAATGAACTTCCAGCCCTGTTGCGTAAAACTGTAATAAGGCTTAGGCATCTGTAGTTGTTCCAGCGCATATTTTTTGCCGTATAAGGCCTCGCCTTTGCCATCTTCGTACCACCAAATATCGTGGTTACCCAAACAGTACTTAACGGGCAAGCCGTTCTCGTTCTTCATCAGGCTGCGCTGTAGTTGCCATTGTTTGTTAATGGTGCCAATGTTTTCCTTGTTCATGTCGAACACGATATCGCCGCCGTTAAGAATAAAGTCCACTTTAGCATCCTGCTGCTGAATATGGTGCAGGCAGCGGGTAAATTTGGAGGGAGCACCGAGGTCGTTTTTGAGGTGGACGTCGGTAATATGAGCCACCCGGAGGACGGGTTTTGCCGGGGTGGTAACTATTGATGGGTTAAAGGCCGGCAGCATTAAAGCCGCGCCGATGCTTTTAAGGGCCGATCTGCGTTGCATATCCTTTTAGGTAAACTGATGCAAGTTACCCACCCAATAAAAAGTAATGATAAGCCCCGCGTTAACAAAAAAGAAAGTATCGCGGGCAATCGCCGCCAACATAAACCCCGTGTGATGCTTCGGTTAAATGTTGTTAACAAGTGTTATTAACCTTAAATTTCTGCTTACTTTTACATCGAAGTATTTAAAGCGGGGCTGGCCGGCAGCATTTTATAGGTTCGATTCCTTACCCGCGTCTACCATTAACTAACCGCTATCTCGAACCTGTCTGCCACCTCGCCGGTATACAGGTAATATTCCCCCTTAATGGTTACGCCCTGCCCTGTTTTCTCCACTGCAATTTTCAGGAAGCCATGTTTATCATCGCTATAATCCTGTAATTCAACATTTGTTAACAGCGGGCTATCGGGTGTGTAATTAGGGTCGTTCTCGCCCACCAGCCAATGCAGCTCGTCGTACCCTCCGGCACCTGCAACTAAAAAAGTAAGCGGCTTACCTTCGGGATATTTGTGCTGAAAGCGCTGGTAATTGTGCACGTGGCCACTGGCTACCAAGTCGGGGCGGATGCCGGTTTCGGCAAATACGCCTTCTAATAATTCTATCATCGGCAGGCTGCAACCGTGGTTAAAATCGGCAGTGTAGGGAGCGTGGTGTATGGCTAATATCATAGCCTTGCCGGGGCGTTGTTTATCTGCCCATTTCAGCTCTTCTATCAGCCAGTTGCGTTGCTCATCGGTAACTACGCCAAACTTGGGCACGTTACTGTGCATGCCAATAATGTTGGCCAGTTCGGTCTCCAGCGTCCAGTAAATATTGGGTTGTATGCTGCTTTGGCGTTTGGTATCGCCTCCGAACGGAACAGCTTTATGTTCGGTAGCGCAGAAAACGGTTTTGAAAGCATCGAGGCTTTTATAAGGTTGCGCTGCAACAGGGTTCACATCGCTATCATGGTTGCCGGCAATGGCATAAACCGGGCCGGCGTAATTCTCGTAAGGCTTAAAAAATTGTTCGGCATATTGGCTTGCTTCGCCGTGGTTATAAACAATATCGCCCAGGTGGAAAAGAAATTGCGGGCGCTCATCGCCTGTTAATTCCTCGCATTGCGCTGCCATAACCGAGGCTACTTTATGCTGAAAACCTGTATCCCGAAAGCCCCCCGTATCGCCCACCATGTGGAAAACCAGTTTATCGGCACCTGTGGCGGGGTGGCTTAAATGGTATGGGTGTTGGCCTGTAGGCGGCGGTACGGGTAGGAATTTAAAAGAATCATCCGGCACGTTCAACTTAAATACCGGGCGGGGCAAACGTTTAGGGTTGTTTTGCATGCCCGCAAGTTACAAAACTATTGTTAAGCCAATGTTTAGCTTGCCGTAGCCAATTGCGACATGCGGCCCA
Organism: Mucilaginibacter pedocola; assembly: GCF_002013915.1. Lineage (GTDB taxonomy): Bacteria > Bacteroidota > Bacteroidia > Sphingobacteriales > Sphingobacteriaceae > Mucilaginibacter > Mucilaginibacter pedocola. The sequence continues at coordinate 160,190 of NZ_MBTF01000004.1, read as the reverse complement.
GTACCTCCAGCAGCGCTTCCAGCTTTACGGGTTTGGGCAAATAATCGTTCATGCCCACGCGAAGGCACTCCTCTTTATCCTCGTGCATGGCGTTGGCCGTCATGGCTACTATCAGCGGCTGATCAACGTTACTGCTGCGGATGAGCTGCGTAGCCTCCAAACCGTCCATCTCCGGCATTTGGATATCCATCAGTATCAAATCGTAGGGTTTTAGCTCCAGCATGCTCATTACCTCTACGCCGTTCTCGGCAAGTGCAGGCTCGTAACCTAATTTATTGAGGATACGGATGATAAGCTTTTGGTTGATGGCGTTATCCTCAGCAACCAAAATATCCAGCGGGTTATGCAGGGCGAACGAAGCATCGAGCAGGGTTTGCACGGGCTGCTGCGGTGCGCTTTCGTAATGGGCAAGCGCCTGCAGTATGGATTTCCCAAGCTGCTGCTGGCGGACCGGCTTGGTGAGTATTGATGAGAACAGCCCTGGGTAGCGTTGCTTGCTTTCGTCGCCAATAGAGCTTAGTAAAACAATCGGTAACTTGGGATGTTGCCTGTGCAATTGTGCAGCCAACATGGCTCCATCCATCTCAGGCATTTGCATATCGCTCACTACCAGATCGAACTGTAGCAACGATGCCAGCTTCAGCGCTTCGTCGCCCGATGTAGCCAACGTTACGCGCAGTTTCCATTGCTCCAGTTGCAGTTTTAGTATTTTACGGTTGGTTTCGTTATCATCAACCACCAGAATATGCTTGCCGGCAATACTATGCATGGTAAGCATAGCCTCGCCGGTTGCGGGTGTTGTGCCAACTTCTGCACTAATATTAAAATGCATGGCCGTACCCTCGCCAAAAGTGCTTTCGGCATGTATATCGCCCTGCATCAATTGCACCAGCCTTACGCATATCGCCAAACCAAGCCCGGTGCCTCCGTATTTGCGGGTGGTAGAAGAATCTACCTGCGAGAAGGCACTGAACAAGCCCGGAAGTTTATCCGCAGGGATGCCAATACCCGTATCGCGTACTACAAAGGCCAGCTGCACGCGGCCCTCGCCGGTTTGCTCTGCTTCCACACTCAAAAACACTTCGCCGTTGTGGGTAAACTTAAGCGCGTTGTTCAGCAGGTTTATCAATACCTGTTTCAGGCGAAGGCTATCGGCTACCAGGTTTAGCGGAACCTGCGGATCAATGTGATATATCAGGTCGATACCGCTACGGGCTGCGGGGCCGGCAAAAATATCCATTACCTCTTCAATACATTGCTGCAAGTCAAAATCGTGCGGGTCCAGCTCCAACTTGCCCGATTCTATCTTCGAGAAATCGAGGATATCGTTTATCACCGTCATCAGGTTTTCGCCGCTGTTACGGATGGTTTCCAGGTAATCGCTTTGCTCGGCATCCAATTCGGTTTCGCGCAGCAGGGCGGTCATACCCAATACACCGTTCATGGGTGTGCGTATCTCATGGCTCATGGTGGCCAGGAAGATGCTTTTTGCCTGGTTGGCCTTCTCAGCTTCCTCGCGAAGGCGGTGCTCCTGTTCCCGCTGGCTCATCAGTTCGTCGTTCACATCACGCAACTCTTCCGATTGTGCCTGCAACTCCTCGTTCATGGCCTGCATATCCGATGTTTGCTGATCCAGTTCGCGGATATGGTCGCGCAGCGTGGTTCTTAACAGGTTGAAATCAGAATAAAGTTTGGCTATCTCCCAGCTATTGGGCACAATGCCGGCATCAGAAGTAACAGGGCGGATATCATGAAAATCCGACTTAATGAAATCGGCCATCACCTTATTCAGCTTACTGATATCCTGCGTAAGGTGCTTAGAAAGCATATAACTCATCCATATCACCAAACAAAGCAACAGGCATGATGCTACGATCAGTATCGCTTTGAATGAGTCCATCAGTTCGGCGATTGATGCCTGAGCAACATTGTCGGCGGCGAGGTACTCACGGTTAAATTCGGCTATGCCCTGTAATGTTTGCGGCACTACTCCATGAGCGGTGTTGATACCCAATGCATGCGTATAACCTACCAGTGCGGAGAAGCATTGGCGGTAAGCCTTAAGAGCGATAGTATTTTCGTCGTTTGTAGGCGCTTTGGCTATCAGCGGCTCAATGAGCTCATAAAACTGTTTGGCGTAATCGTCTTCGCCGCGTAGCATAAAATCCTTTTCGTGGCGGCGTAATTGCAAAATATCATATTTGGCCACCCTGCCCGAATCCTCCAGCCAGTGGGCATGCTTGCGCATTTGCCCTTCCATGCCATAGTTTACAAAGCCTTTTTGAAAATATAGTTGTTTTAATTCGGCACCCGATGCCAAGGTTGATGCCGTAAGCCGGCTGAGTTTTTCCAAATGCCCGCCAACAGGAATATCGTTGGTGTTAGCCATGCCCTGCAACTGTTTTAATTGCGTTTGCAAATTACGTTGCGAAGACAGAAAACGGTCGATATCCGGCTGTGCGCCGTTTTTGTAGAAAGCCGCTTCATGATAACCCGACAGCATAAATTTTTGCAGATGAGCGGTACTGGCCAGGTATTGCACCTGCACGGCCGTTAAGCGGTTGCCGTATAAACGCAATTGCTGCTGATGGTGGTCTACCCACAAATAGGTAAGCACCCAAATAATAAGGATGAACAGAAAGGACAGGAAGCTGCCTAACAGCCGTATCCGGAACGATTTAATTAAGGAAATAAATAATGCTCGCACAAAGCATTATACGTAATTACGTGTTGGCGGTTAAGCAATAACGTGTTATGAAATTGTTAAGGATTTCAAATACAGCCTTTCGCTACTTCAACAAGCCCGGGTAATACTTCCCTATCAATTCCTTTTCCCCGTTCGTTAGTTCACTTATTAAAACCGGTTTATCCTGCGGGCGCACACCTTTTTGGTTGAGGCGGTTCATCAGGCTCCAATCCTTTACGGGCTTCTCGGGCGATGGGTCGGCGGGTTCGGTAGCCGGGAGGTCGTAGCGGGTAAAGTCTACCACCATTTCGGGGCCTTCTTTATGCCAGTTGCGCACCGTTGCCAGCCGGAACTCGCGGTTCATGTACCATTTTATTTCCTTATCGCCCCAGGAGTTGCCTATGCCCAGCCCGCGCTCTTCGAAGCGGTAATTCCATTGGCTATTGTCGTTGTAGTGGGCGCGCCATAATTCGCCGTACTCGCCAAAGGTTACAAACTTCACGTCGGGCCAGCGCTGCACGGTGCCGCTTATCCATTTATCTAAAGCCCGGTAAGCCAGGGTATCGTCCCAATTTTTGCGTTCGGCTATCTTCACCAAGGCAGCTTCCCATATATTGGGTATCCAGCCGAAGCCGTTCAACTCAAAACCCTTATCGAAGTGCAGAGATTGCGTATGCATTACCGACAGGTGGCCTATATCCAGCCCCCAATCGCCATAACTTTCGATAGGTCCAACGCCACGCCTACTGGCGGCACCATTAAAAGGCGTGGTACCCCACACGTTGCCGCTTTGTAGTGCGCAAAGGAAATCCACACTCCAACCATCCAAATTCACGCAATCAATGAAGTCGGCTTTGCCTTGCGCGGGTTTACAAAAATGTTCTTTTGAGGGATAGAAAGGGTACGACGGCGAACCATCTGCCCCGCCCCCATCGGTTTCGTGCTGGCTCCATATCACCGCATGCGCCACGTGGATATTCTCTTTTTCAGCAAGGTAAGCCAGGTTGTTGGCCGATAAAAAGCCGCCGATTATACCCTTTGGGCGATAACCGTTGCCCGCTACAGCTGTTATGCGTTGCAGGGCTTCGGTCATTTCTTTATTCACGCGCTCACGTGGCAGGTACATGGCCGGAAAATAGCCGGGGAAGTAAGATATTTCGTCACCATACTTCAGGCGGCATTCGGCAACATACTTGCGGATATCTACATAATTCTGGCGTTTATCTTCCAACGCGTTCAGCGTAAAGCCCCAGGTAATGCGGCCGCCCGGTGCGTTTTTGGCAAAGGTTTCGCGCAGGGTACGCACCACTTCAAGCGTATGCGCAAAGGCCTCGTCGCGTTTAATGAGTTTAACATCGCGCGATACCTCCCAGGGCGAAGTGCGTATCATGATGCAAAAGGTGACAAAGCGGTTGCCCATCAGTTGCAGCGGTTCGTTACCCTGTAAAAAGTTCATGGGCGCGGCTTTGCCTATCAATGGCGCAGCAAGCGCAGCGGCACCGGTTAGCAGGGTATTTTTGCAAAAATCTCGTCGTTGCATAAAGCGATATCTTTTAATTCAGAACCGGCACTACCAGTTTAGAACTGTTTTGGTAAATTTTGATGGTTTCCTTTACAAAGTCTTTGTCCGATGCCTTGTTTATATCCACAAACTTTTGTGGGTTACGATCGGTTAGCGGGAACCAGGTGCTTTGTATCTGCACCATTATTCGGTGCCCTTTCTTGAAAGTGTACGCCACATCGGGCAGGCTGAATTTTACCTGTGTTGGCTTGCCGGGCACAAAAGGCTCGGGTTTTTCAAAACTATTGCGGAATTTGCCGCGCATGGTTTCGGCACGTACCAGCATCTGGTAACCCGCCATGGTGTACCTGGTATCGGGGTTGGCAGGGGCATCGTCAGGCAATACATCTATCAGTTTCACAATAAAGTCGGCATCTGTACCCGAAAGTGCTACCATCAGGTCGGCAGTAAGCGGGCCAGCCAGGGTAACATCTTTATCTAAAACATCGGTTTCATAACTGAGCACATCGGTACGGCGTGCGGCAAAGCGTTGGTCGTCTACCATGTACTCGCGCGTGCGGTACGAGCGCACCCGTTCCTCGTACGGAACAGGTTTAGATGGGTCGCTCTCGTAAGTATCGTAACCTGCTCTTATGTTAACCACCGGTTTGAACGACAGCTTGCCACCCGTCTGCAGGTATAAATTTGTAGATTTGGTGTTGCTAAGCGGCCACTCTTTAAACGAGTGCCATTTATTTTCGCCCGAGAAAAATATGGTGGCTTTGCTCAGCGTATCGCTCCCCTTGCCCTTCAGGTAATAATTGAAGAGCGGCACTTCCAGGTCCTGGTAATAGGTTGATGTATTGCTATCGAACTTCACGTTGCCCAAATGCGTACCATCTTTACTTGCCCATTGCCCGTGGTACCATGGCCCCATTACCAGTTTGCTGGTGGTTGCCGGGCTTTTTTGCACCAGCGCTTCGTAGGTTTTCCAGGCACCGTAACCATCTTCGGCATCAAACAAGCCGCCGGTTATCAGCATGGCGGGTTTTACATCTTTTATCCCGGCTCGGGCATCGCGTGCCTTCCACCAGGCATCGTAATTAGGGTGCTCCATCATATCGCTCCAAAACTTCATGGTATCGCCGCTAAGTTTTGTAAGGTTGGGCATTGCACCCATTTTAAGGTACCAGGCGTAATTATCGGCATAATGAAGCGGCACACCTTTGCGCGGCTGTACCGAAGGCTGCCTGCTTGGAGCGCTGAAGCCATAACCAACATGAAAATCATAGGCATCCGTCAGCATCATTACGCCGTTATGGTGGTCGTCGTCGCCAAAAAAGCGGTCGGTAACCGGTGCTTGCGGGCTCACCACCTTTAGCGCCGGGTGGCCGCTTAAAGCCACCATAGTAGCATAAAAGCCGGGGAATGATATACCTATAGCGCCAACATTGCCATTGTTGCCGGGCACGTTCTTCACCAGCCAGTCGATGGTATCGTAACTGTCGCTGGCCTCATCAATATCTTTATTTGTTTTTTTATTGGGGTTGAAGGGCCGCACCACCTCAAAAACACCCTCGCTCATAAATTTACCGCGAATATCCTGGTTAACGATGATGTACCCTTCGCGGAAATACCGCATCATGTAGTTGCCCCAATACCCTCTGAATTTTTCGCCATACGGGCCTACCGAATACGGTGTACGGGTAAGCAATATGGGGTGCTTCTCGGCATTATCCTTAGGGATATACATGGAGGTGAACAGCTTAACACCATCGCGCATGGGGATGCTTACTTCTTTTTTTGTGTAATTATTCACCAACCAAAGCGAATCGGCATTTTGTGCCCAAACGGCAACGGGCGATAACAGCAGTATCAGAAGGGCTAATTTTTTCATTTTGGGAACGGGTAAAAGTATGGGCTTAAATATAAGGCGGGCAGGGCGGAATACGAAACGGAAAACTTCAAGGTATCGAGGAGAAAGGTAATAGCATAGAACCGGAACATAGCTTACTAATACTATTTGACCATAGCGATAGGTTTAAAACCCATCGCTATAATTGGAACGCCCATCCAGGCGTCCACGCCTGGATGAAAACACTTGTGAGCGTCCACGCTCACGAATTTCGCCAGCGCAGACGCTGGCAGACAATAACATTCAGGCGTGGATGCCTGAATGGGCGGTTAACAGTTTAGAAACCGGACATAGCTTACAAACATTAATTGACTATAGCGATGGGTTTGAAACCCATCGCTATAATGCAATTTCCTCTGCCTGCTCGCAACCCGTAGGGCAAACACTGCGCAAAACACGACTTCCCCTTTCATCTTGCCCTTTGTCCGTTTCATTCCTCAATTTGTCCGCCTGCTTTCCGGCTGCCTGTAGCTACGTTTTTTTACGATACATTTGTATATGTATAAAACCTACCACATACGCTGGTGCATAACGCTTTGCTTTATTATACTGGTGAGCAGCCTGCTTTTGAGGCAGGTAAACCCGGTTGAAATTGCTGCATGGGAATACATCAGTTTTCTGTTCAGGTTGTTTTCAACCACTTTTGTTTGCTGGCTGATACACGGGTATTTCCTGCTGCACAACATGCCGGCCATCAACAAGTTCAAGGTGGTAGTAAGCAATTTAGCGGCTATGGCAGCGGTATCGGTTATGGCAGAATTTTTCACGCGCTATTTGCCCGAAATGCATTTTCACGATGCGCCAACGTCGCCAAATCCGCTTGCCAATTTGTTGGTGCATATTATGAGGGCGTTTTTCCTCAGCATTATTTGCTACGTGGTTTTCTACAGTGTTAACACCAACGCGGCGCTGCAACAATCTAAGATAGAAAATCAGCTATTAGAGCAAGCTCACCTGCGGGCGCAACTCCTATCGCTGCAGCAGCAAATAAGCCCGCATTTTATGTTCAATTCGCTGAGTACGCTTAAAACCATTGCTACCGACCAGCCTACAAAAAACTACATCGTGCAGCTGGCATCGGTTTACCGCTATGTGCTCAACTTTAACGAACATTACCTCACCAACTTGCAAAACGAACTCAACTTTATCCGCTCGTACCTGTACATCCTTGGCCAGCGTTTCGAGGAGGCATTGCAGGTAACCATTACCATACCCGATGAGCACCTGCAATACCAGATACCGCCCCTATCTTTACAATTATTGGTAGAGAACGCCGTGAAACACAACACCGTATCGCCCGACCAGCCCCTGCATATCACTATCACTACTACCAATGCGCCATCGCTAATTGTAGAGAACAACTTTCAGCCCAAGAAAACACCCGAAGAAGGCACCGGAACGGGCTTGAAGAATATAAAAGAGCGCTACCGCCTGCTGATGAATAAACCTATCGAAGTAGAAAACACCGGGGGCAAATTTTCGGTTACTTTACCATTATTAGCCAAATGAGAGTAGTTATTATTGAAGACGAAAGCAAAACCGCCAAAGAACTGAAAGGCATGCTGGAGGAACTGGACAGCGACCTCAACGTGCTCGCCATGCTCCCTTCGGTAGCTGCTGCCACCAAATGGCTGCGCGAAAACCCGGCACCCGAACTTATCTTTTCAGATATACAACTGGGCGATGGCTTGAGCTTCGAGATATTCCGCGAGGTGCAAACCGATGCCCCGGTTATTTTCTGTACCGCTTTTGACGAGTACGCCATCCGCGCTTTCGAATCAAACAGTGTGGACTACCTGCTGAAACCCGTAACCGAGGATATGCTGGAGCGTGCGCTGGAGAAATACCGCCGTTTCCGCGGGCACCTCATCGGCAATAACCAGTATGCGCAAAACCTCAACAACGTGCTGGCGCAGATGGATACCAGCTACAAGCAAAGCCTGCTGGTGCATTACCGCGAAAAAATTATACCTGTAAAGGTGGCGGATGTGCACTTCATCTATGCATCAAACGGGAATGTACACATCCACACCGGGCAAAACACAAGTTACCCTGTGCAGTATACTATTGAACAGTTAGAAACCATGCTGAACCCGAGGCAGTTCTTCCGCGCCAACAGGCAGTTCATCATCAACCGGGATGTGATAAAAAACATTGAGCATTATTTTAACCGTAAGCTTTTTGTAGCCACCAATTATGATACACCGGAGCGTATTATCATCAGTAAAGTGAAAGCACCGGCATTTTTGAATTGGATGGAGCAGTAGTGCGTGAGTTTGTAGAAAGTGTGCATCAGCCAAAAGAAGCTTCAATGTACCGGAGGGACTACCTGTTTGTAGTAGCACAAAAAATAAACCCAATAATTGCCCCGTTAGGGGTTACCCAATTAGACGGCTACTTTCCACGCTCAGGGGTAGCACCTACGGCGCACAACTATCCTTTTGACGACAGGGCTACAAACAGGTAACCCCTAACGGGGTATATAAAACATGTAGCAATATCGCGCTTTCACGAATGCGCTTAGAGGTGAGTCAACCAACCAAGCGATATACCCTCCCCCCTTTGTCCGTTTCACCTTCCCTTTTGTCCCGTTCATTCTCAATTTCTCTATAGCAGGCGCATCGCCCGGTAATTTTGCCCGCACTAAGCCACAAATAAATGCTTAGCGCGATCATGAGAAAAAGAATAGCAATTGCCATCATCTGTCTTTTTCCGTTCCCCTTGCTTGCCCAGCAGCAATGGAATTTGAAAGAGTGTATAGATTACGGCTTAAAAAACAACCGCAGCAACGCGGTATACGACAACGAAAAACGCATTGCCGACGCCAAAGCCAAAGAAGCCCTGGCCGATTACCTGCCCAAGGTAAGTGTAACGGGTAGTTTCGACGACAACCTGAAGGTGCAGCAATCCATTATCCCTGCAGGGGTTTTCGGTCCCGACCCGGTGCGGGTGGCCTTTACGCAAAAGTTCAACACCAATGGTACCGCCCAACTCGACCAAACCATTTACGACCAGGCGCTGCTGAACGGACTGAAAGCCAACAAATACAACAAACAGCAAGCCGACCTTAACGTAAAGCAAAATCAGGAAACGCTGATATACAACATCAGCAACGCCTATTACCAGATATATGTTTACCGCGAGCAACTGCGCCTGCTGAAAGAGAACCTCGATAGCTACCGCAAGCAGATGGATATATCTAAACTGCAGGTGCAAAAAGGCGTTACCCTGCAAAAAGACCTGGATAAGGTTACGGTAGACTATAACAATGCCACCTCGCAAATTCGTGTTGCCGAAAGTAACCTTACCCTTGCCCAAAACCAGTTGAAATACGAAATGGGCTACCCCATTGCCGATGTACTACCGGTAGATAGCGTATCGCAACAGGATGCTGCCGTGGTGCCTGCCGAAATTGCTACTACCGATAATTCATTTACAGTAGCCAACCGTACCGATTACCAACTATCACAGGTAAATTCAAAACTTTTAGAGATTGACGAAAAACGTATTAAAGCAGGCGCACTGCCAAGGTTAACCGGTTACGTTCGTTACGGTGCAGTAGGTTTCGGTAATACTTTAGGCCCCGCTTTTAGCGATTTGAACCCCTTCTCGGCAGTTGGTTTGAAATTGACCATTCCGTTGTTCGATATTTTTAAACGGAACGCGCAGTACAATCAGGCCAAGTACAAAACCCTGAACGCGGCCGAAAACCTGAAGCTTGACGAGGGCAAATACCAGATGGAGTTTGAGAATTCGCGCACCAAGTTATTAAAAGCGCAAACCAACCTGAGCAACGATAAACGGAATATAGAACTGGCAGAATCAGTTTTCAGGACCACCGACCTGCAATACAAAAAAGGCGTTACCACCCTCATAGACTGGATAACCGCACGCAACTCTATAAAAGACGCACAGAATAATTACCTCAACTCGCTTTACAGCTTTTACCAGGCCCGGTTAGACCTCGAGAAAGCGAATGGCAGCCTTAAAACATACTATAACTCACTTTAACATCATGAAAAAGAAATATACCGTTGGCCTTATCATCTTCATCATACTGGCGCTTATTGTATGGAGGCTGGCATCAAACAAACACACTTTAGATAAAAAGAAAGCGCCCGAACTGGATACAGCAGTATCTATCCCCGTAAAGGTATCTACTGCTAAAGAGCAACCGCAGGAAGTTAGCCTGGTAAAAACCGGTAGCCTTGCTCCGTTTAAAGAAGCCAAGGTGCTGGCTACCGCAGGCGGAACCATACAGCAACTACGTTTTGAATTGGGCGACCATGTAGACGAAGGACAAGTATTAGCCATAATTGATACCCGCCTTGCCCAGCTTGACCTGCAAAAAGCCGAAAGCAATGCCGCCCGCCTTAAACGCGACCTGCAAACCTATACCGAACTATTGCAGGGGCAAGCCGCCACGCAGGAAAAGGTGAACGAGATAAGGCAGAACTATACCGATGCTGCCAACCAGGTAAACCAAATTAAAAAGCAAATTGCCGATGGCGCTATAAAAGCCCCAACCGCTGGTACCATATCTGAGAAACTGGTAGAGCAGGGTGTTTTTGCCAATGCGGGCACGCAGATAGCTACTATTGTGAACCTGTCGCAAGCCAAGGTGCAGCTTAACCTTACCGAGATGGAAGTTTACCAGGTGAAGCAAGGGCAACCAGTGAAGATAACGACCGATGTTTATCCGGGGCAAATATTCAATGGGCGCATAACTTTTATCAGCCCGCAGGCCGATGAAACGCACAACTACAAAACCGAAATAATTGCCGACAATAAAGAGAGCGCGGTACTGCGTTCGGGCACTTTCGTGTATGCCGATTTCTCGCGCAAAACCACCCAAAACATTCTGCTGATACCACGCGAAGCCTTAACGGAAAGTATTAAGGATGCCAGCGTTTACGTAGTGCAAAATGGCGTGGTGCATCAAAAGCCCATAAAAACAGGCGTAGAGTTTAACAACATGATACAGGTTACAGATGGTTTAAAGGCCGGCGAGGTGGTTGTAACATCGGGCCAGATAAACCTGAAGGACGGTAGCAAAGTAAGTATTTCTAAATAAAACGAGCAGCCATGTCTATAACAGAAATTGCCGTTAAGCGGCCCCTACTCATCATAGTAATATTTACGGTGCTGTTCATTTTTGGTGCACGCTCCTACTTCAGCCTCAACTATAATTTGTTGCCGAAGATAGAGGTGCCCACCGTAACCGTAACCACTATATACCCCGGTGCAGCAGCAGCCGAGGTGGAAACATCTGTAACCAAAAAGCTGGAAGATGCTTTTTCATCTGTAGAAGGTTTGGATAAAATTACCTCCACCTCGCAGGAAGGCGTATCAAGCGTGGTAGTGTCGCTGAAAAGTGGTACCGACATTGACCAGGCCGAACGCAACATACAGCGCAAGGCCGACCAGGCCCAAAACGACCTGCCCGACGGGATAGACAAACCCATCGTAAACAAAATAAACCTGGAAGAAGTACCGGTAATAAAAGCCGGCGTAACATCGCAACGCTCGCCGCGCGAATTGTACGATTTTGTGGATAAGCAATTGCTGCCCCTGCTGCAAAACGTTGCCGGCGTAGGCCAGGTAAACATCATAGGCGGCGACGAGCGCGAGATACAGGTAAACATTAACCAGGATAAGCTAAAAGCCTACGGATTGGGCATTGAGCAGGTGACCAATGCACTGGCAAAAGCCAATCAATCGTACCCGGCAGGTAGTATCGAAACGCGCAACCAGCAGCTATCCATCCGCTTTGATGCCAACGTAACTTCGGTAGAGCAGATACGCGGACTCATCATACAACAGCGCCCCAAAGCAGGCAGCATTTACCTGAAGGATATTGCCGAAGTGGTTGATGCGACCGCCAAAACCACGGCTATTAACCACATCAACGGTATACCATCCATAGGTGTGCAAATCGTTAAGCAAACCGATGCAAACGCCGTAGATGTAAGCGAACTGGTGAAAAAGAAATTTACCGAGATAGAAGCACAATACAAAAACGAAAAGCTGAAGTTCAGCATCTCGTCCGACCAAAGTATTTACACCCTGCGCTCGGCAGATGGTGTAATGGAGGACTTGGGCTTGGCCGTAGTCATCGTAGGTATTGTGATGCTTGCCTTTTTGCACAGCTTCCGCAGCTCGATGTTCGTATTGGTGGCGCTGCCATCGTCTATCATCCCAACGTTTATCCTGATGTATTTTATGGGTTTCTCGTTAAACCTGATGACACTGATGGCTATGTCGCTGGTGGTAGGTATTTTGGTGGATGACTCGATTGTTGTATTGGAAAACATTTACCGCCACTTAGAAATGGGTGCCGATAAAGAAAAAGCAGCCTTAGAAGGGCGTAGCGAAATTGGCTTTACTGCGCTGGCCATTACGCTGGTGGATGTGGTGGTGTTTTTGCCCATCGCTTTTGCTGGCGGTATCATCGGTAACCTATTGCAGGAGTTCTCGCTGGTAGTGGTATTCTCTACGCTGATGAGCTTGTTCGTATCGTTTACGGTTACGCCTATGCTGGCCAGCAAGTTCGGCAAGGTAGAGCACCTGAACGAAAAAAGCCTTTGGGGTAAACTCAACCTCGGTTTCGAGCGCTTTTTAGATACCCTGAAAGAAGATTACGGTAAAATATTAGCCGTTGTACTGCACAAAAAACGCTGGCTGCTGGGCGGGGCTATCGTGCTTATTATTGGCGCTATCGCCTTGGTGCCTGCGGGCTTTATCGGTGCTGCTTTCATCCCTACTGCGGATAAGGGCGAACTCATCATCTCGCTGGAACTGGAGCCATCGGCATCGGTTTATCAAACCAACATGCTTACCCAGCGTGCCGAAAAAATGATAATGGAGCAGCCCGAAGTTACCGAAGTATTCTCGAGCGTGGGCTTTGTAACGGGCAGCGTTGCCGGTGCTACCAATAACAGTAACCGCGCCGAAATTACCATTGCTATGGTGGATAAGAACGATAGGAATATTTCTGCCGAGGATTTCGGGATGAAGATGCAAAAGAAACTGAGTGCAGTTATCCCGGGGGCAAAAATAACATCGGTACCAACCTCTATATCGGGCGGAGCCAACCAAACACCTATACAGATAGCCATTAAGGGTGTTGACCTGAAAGCCGTGCGCGAAGTAGCCGAAAAATATAAAAACATCGTAGCCTCGGTACCGGGTACCCGCTTTGTAGAGCTATCGGTAAAAGACCAAAAGCCACAGGTGGAAGTAAACCTGAACCGCGAGAAAATGACGCTATTGGGTATTGATGCCAGTCAAGTTGGTGCTGCCCTGCAAAACGCCTTTAGCGGTAACGATAAAAGCAAATTTAAGCAGGATGGCAACGAGTACGACATCCTCATCGGCTTGGATAGTTACGACCGCTCGGGCATCAACAATGTGCGCAACCTGTCGTTCACCAATAACGATGGCCAAACCTTTGTATTGAGCCAATTTGCCGATGTAACCGAAGGCCTTGGCGAAAGCGTATTGCAACGCAGCGACCGTATGGGTTCTATCACCGTGAACGCTAACGTTGCAGGCAGGCCAACGGGTTCGGTTACTAATGATATCAAACTAAAACTCCCATCGGTGAAACTGCCTGCGGGTATCACGGTAGAGTTCTTAGGCGATGCCAAAAACCAGGCGGATGCTTTCGGAAGCTTGTTCTTTGCGCTGGGCGTGGCCTTTGTGCTGGTGTACCTTATTATGGTGGCCTTGTACGAAAATGCCATTTACCCTTTTGTGGTGCTCTTCTCTGTCCCTGTAGCGCTGGTTGGTGCTTTACTGGCACTGGCGCTTACCATGCAAACGCTTAACATCTTCTCGCTCATTGGTGTAATTATGCTATTGGGGCTGGTATCTAAAAATGCTATTTTGATAGTAGATTTTGCCAACCACCTGAAAGCACAAGGCCACAATGTAAAGGATGCCCTGGTAGAAGCCGGTAAAGAACGCCTTCGCCCCATATTGATGACCACCCTGGCCATGATATTAGGTATGCTCCCCATAGCAATTGCCAGCGGTGACGGTGCCGAAATAAAGAACGGCATGGCATGGGTTATTATAGGCGGCTTAACCAGTTCTATGATACTTACCCTATTTGTGGTCCCTGCCATGTACCTCATTGTAGAAAACCTGATGCTGAAATTTAAAAAGAAACCCGCTAACAATAGCGGTCAACTCAGCTTGGAAGCCCATTAACAACAATTAAATATATCCCGGAGCGGGGCACTTGATTTGCCCCGCTCCATTTTTTAGCCCATCCTACCCTACTACTTATTATGAAAAAAACACTCTTTACCATGTCGGCATTATGCCTGATGTCTGCCATGGCATTTGCTCAAACCGCGCCCAATGCTGCAAGGCAAAAAATGATAGATTCGATACGCAACGCTGCCATTGCCGAGGCCGCCAAGGCAAACCCCATGCTGCGGCAATTGCATATTTCAACAGATATTATTTCGCAGGGCGATATCAATGGCAAACTCTACGGCGACCCTCTGTTTAAAGGCCGCGCCAGCACCATCCGCACCAATATGGCCTTCAATATCCCGCTGAAAACCTGGGGTAAAAACTCGCTTTCGGCATCGTTGAATTATTTTCAGCAACGGATAGAGATAACCGATGTGGAGAGCTTTAACCCGATAGTTGGTAACGAAGACCGCATCTTCAATAAATCTACCGTTGGTTTCTCGGCTGCCTTCCAGCGGAGGGATTCGTTATTTGGGCGCCCGGTGTTTTTAATGGCCAGCGTGCTAGGCGTAACCAACGAGGCAAGCTCCATCAAACGGCTTAGCTACCTGGGTACAGCCATATTCCCGCTGAAGCAAACAGCGAAAACACGTTACTCGGTGGGCTTGATCATCAACATCGACCCATCTTTGAAAGTGCCTGTTGTCCCCTTTTTTACCTACTGGCATAAATTTGATAACGATATAGAACTGAATGTAAACCTGCCGCGCCAGCTGGGTTTACGTAAAGCATTCTCAGATAATTTCTGGGGTACGTTCGGCACCTCGTTATCCGGTTCGGTAGCTTTCTTTAATATCAATAACCCCACCCTGCCCAACGATGTCAACTACACTACTATCGACCTCAAAACCGGCCCGGGTATAGAATACCGCTTTGCCAAGAAGTTTATATTCGGCGTAAGCGGCGGCATATTAACGCCTCTTTCTTCCCGCGTTTTCGACCGTAACAAAACCTCCAGCGATTATTTTATCAACAACAAACTGAGCAACGTACCTTATGTGAATTTCAGCTTATCCTTGCTGCCGTTTTTGAGGTAAAAAACTGCAAAAAGCCCCTTAAAACGCTAAAAACGATACTTTGGTGCTAATTTTTGAGACGCTGCGACTACAAAACTTTCCTATCTTGGCAAACCAATTTACATCTACCACGCCTATGGGAACGCTACACCGCAGCCCGCAAAAATTTGCGCGCGCCATTTTCTGTTGTTTATCCGCCACTGTTTTGTTGCTGGCAACTACCGGCCTCAACGCTCAAAACATAACCGTTGGCCGTAAAGGCTTTAATGCCAAAGCGGGCGTAAGCGTAAAACAGGATAAAGAAATAGTTACCGTAAGTTGGCCCGCGGGTGCAGATGGTACCGGGCGGATGCTGATAAACCTCAAAAAAGGCGAGCCGCTGTTCAGCAGTATTGGTTTAGTTAAAGGTACCGCCTATCGCGAGGTGATCAAAAATGTGAACCCCGAGTTTATCCTCACCGAAGGCAAACGCGACCTGATATCGCAAAACGGCTGGAATATCTTTTTTGATAAGGTGCCCCTGAAACCTCACCAGTCGTATAAAGTAACGCTGGATAAACGCTCGTTCAATATCAGTACGTCGGGCAGCCGCACGGTTATTAGTATTGGCGGTGTGGAAGCGCCAAACTTTAGTGGCGACCTGCAAATAACCCTTTACACCGGGCAGCCATTGTTCAATGTGGCGGCGGTAATTTCTACAGCGATAGATTCCACAGCTATTTTGTACGATGCCGGTTTGGTGGCAGATAAAAAGCCCGTGAGCAAAGTAAGCTGGAGCGATGTGTATGGCAAAGTACAAAGCGATAACGCTGCCGCGGCCGATACCGCAACCAACCTTGCCGTAAAATACCGCACGGTGCTGGGTAGCAATGCCGGCGGCAGCATAGCGGTGTTCCCCGCTCCGCACCAATATTTCTATCCGCTGGATGAGGCCTTTAACCTGAAGTTTGTTTGGTACGGCAACAACTACCGCAAAACGTTGGCTGGTTTTGGTATGGGCATAAGGCAAGAACTGAAAGGCGATAACCGCTTTGTCCCCTGGTTCAATGCGCCGCCGGGCACTAAGCAGCGCCTCAACTTTTTCTGCCTGTTGGGCACCGGCGATGCCGCCGCACTGCTGGAAAACGTAAAACGTTTTACCCATAACGATGTTTACAAGGTCATACCGGGTTACAAAACCATGGCGAGCCACTTCCACAACGAGTTTATTATGAGCGTGGTGCTGGCCGGCAAGCCCGTGCCCGAGAAACCCGCCTTTGTAGATGTGTTCAAAAAAATGAATGTGAACATGGTGCATTTGGCAGAGTTCCACTACACTGCACATCCAAAGGGCCCGGAGGACAAACGCCTGCTGGAACTAAAGTCGCTGTTCGACTTGTGCAAGCGCTCATCAACCAATGATTTCCTATTGATGCCCGGCGAAGAGCCCAACGAATTTTACGGCGGGCACTGGCTGCAGATATTCCCAAAACCGGTGTATTGGGTAATGTCGCGCGAGGCAGGCAAGCCTTTTGTTACCGAAGATACCGAGCATGGCAAGGTATACCATATAGGCGACAAGAACGATATGCTGCAATTGCTGAAAACCGAGAACGGCTTAGCATGGACCGCACACCCGCGCACCAAAGGCTCTACGGGCTATCCGGATAAATATAAAGATGAAGAGTTCTTTAAATCGCCAACCTTTTTAGGCGGCGCCTGGAAAGCCATGCCGGCCGACCTGTCGCAACCTCGCCTTGGCAAACGCGTGCTTGACCTTATGGATGATATGAACAACTGGGGCCTGAAAAAGAAAGTAATATCCGAAGCCGACCGGTTCACCATCACCCACGAAAACGAGATGTACGCCCACATGAACATCAATTATCTGCGCATGAACAAGCAGCCACAATTCAACGCAGGTTGGCAACCTGTAGTGGATGCCATGCAACAGGGCAGCTTTTTCTCTACCACGGGCGAAGTTTTAATAAACGACTTTACGGTAAACGGCAAACAAAGCGGCGGTACGGCTACCCTATCTGCGAACGGCAACGCCAATATCAGCTTTAAACTGGACTGGACCTTCCCAATGCAATACGCCGACATTATATCGGGCGATGGTAAAAAGGTCTACCACGACCGCATAAACCTTGATGCTACCAAAGCCTTCGGCGTACAAACCTTCAGCAAAACCCTCAACCTGAAAGGCAGGACATGGGTACGGCTGGAAGTTTGGGATGCTGCCGTAAACGGCGCATTTACGCAAACGGTTTGGTTGAAATAGTGCCGAATCTATTTACCTTTAATGCCCAAAAAATCGCGCAGGTAGCTACATTCGTTTACAGCTAATTTGTAATACTTGGTGTTAGCGTAATTATTTTTCAGCTCGTTGAAGAAAGGGTTTTGCCTTAGAGCTTTTTGATATTTACTATTATTGCCTTCATAAGCATAACGGTCTTCACCAAGATCCTCATAGTTTATCTGCTTTTGCCTGCATTTTGCCAGCATGTAAGTGCATTTGGCTTTAAACTCGGCATTATTGCTCAGGTCGCGTGCTTTACGGTAGTAAGTTTCGGCATTGGCGCTTTGTATGTAATCTTCGTCGTAATAATGCTCTTTACGCCTGCCTGCATCGCTTGCTGCCCAACCATAGCTGATATAGCTCCAGGAATTGCCGTGGGTGCCTGTATTGTATAAGCCTGTTGCATATTTATAATAATTGGCGGGGTCGTTAGGCGATGCTTTCATCTTTTGCTGCAAAGCATACATGGCGTTGGCAAAGCCTAATTTAGAATAGCCCTTCGAATTGTCGATGAGCCATACCTTTGGATAGTCTGCCAACCTGTCGATAAACGGGTCGGAGCCATGATTTTCGTTATTCCAAATCAGGTTAGTTTGCAGACTATCAAGATATGGTTTTCCCACTTTTTTAAAAGCCGCGGCGGCCTTGTCGTATTGATGATGGCGTAGGTAAGTTGTACCCAACAGGTCGTAAAGTTCTTTGTCATTATGTAAACGCAACCCATCCGAAAGCAGTTTTAAATAGGCGTTCTGTGGTGGGTTGTTTCTCCAGGCGATAAGGGTGCTAACCGAGGCCGGGTGCAGGTAATTTCGCCAAAAGTCGAGGGTCACACTGCCGAAATAATAACCTTTATCCCCAGGCGCATCTCCTTTGGCCATGGCTGCCGCTGCTTTAGCTACAAACCCTTTTTTGTAATAAGCAGGTGCTAATATGGTTTGATAAAAATTACGCGCCGATGCGCTGAAGGGGCGTTCAGAATAAAAACTCCAGATATAATAATTATCGATATGATTAACACGATAGCGTTCGCTCTTTACCTTCTCGTCCAACCACTTTAATGAGGGTAGCATTGCCGCTTCGTCCATCTCATCAAACTTTTGTATGCCTTGCGCTATGAGCAGCAGGTTGATTATCTGTTTTTGGTCTTGCAGTTTGCTGCGTAGCTTCACATTATTCAGTTCGGAAAGGTATTGTTGCCCTGCTTTGGTATCGTTCTTAATCCAGGCCAGGTAGGCCTGCACCAATTTACCCAAGCCATAGTCGGGGTTAAGGCGTTCGTTAAAAAGTTGCGTGCAAAACTTGTTAAGGCCGTTAAAATCCTTTAACGCTGCTTTGCTTAAACTCTCGGCATTTACATCGTAATACCCGTTGAACGACATTACGGGGCTTGCTATTGGTGGCAGGCCTTTAGTTACCTTCTGATCCAGATAAGCCTCCTCCAGTTTATTCACCTCTCGGGCCAACAATATACCCACCACAGGCGAAGCAGGTTCGCAGCCGTAAATATCTTTGAGGTGCTGTACATTAAAATGTGGGTCGCCTAATCCGTTAATGGCGTATATCACGGCTTTTTCGTGGTCGCTTTTTGCCAGGTTCAATACCTGCTCGGGCCGGGCATTAGTGTAATTATAGTTACGATAGGCCTGCACCCTGCGCTCGCGGTATTTCTCGAACACCTGCGAAAACATGTAAGCCGATTTCACGCTATCCGCTTCCATCCCTGCCTGTAATGCCAGTGCCCAACCCTTTACGTGGCTTACCGACTTCACGCCCGCAATATGCTGCTCATAAATTTTGCTTGCGGGTTTAAACTCACCGGCGTAACGCAGCAGCCTTTGCCCCTGATAAAAATAACGCAGTTTCAAAAAGCCATCGGTAACAGCCTCCCCTCTTTTTAACGCCTCGTTGCCTAAACGCGCCAATGCTGTGGTATCGCGCGGGATTGGGTCCCAATAATCGGTTTTAGCGGCGTAGCGCTCGGCTTGTTTAGCAAAACGGTAGTAGGCCAATACATCTTTACGTTGTTTGGCACGAATACCTATTAAAAAGCTATTGCCGCGTAAGCTATCAGGCAGCGATCCCTTGCCCGCCAGGTATTTTATTTGCAACAGGCTATCAGCTTTTCTATCGAGCCCATACATAGCCCTTTCTATATCGGCCGCCTTTATTCCTCCGCCTAAATACGTTGCCCATTCGGCGCTGTTAATGGCGGCCTCGCTGCCGGGTTCGGCCTCATCATACAAAAAGGTATAGCCCGAAAAGTTAAAGGGCTTATAATCGTTATTATCGGCCAGGTTGTTATGAAAAAAAGAAATGTAATAATCGTAAGGGTCGGGCTCGGGGCCGCAGGCTATATCAATGGCCGTACTTGCCAAAAACACGGCAATAAAACTAACGCAGTATTTCAGCAGTTTCCCGCAGTTGTTGGGGCGTATATTTTTTAAGGATATCTTCATCTAAGTGGAAGTAGATCAGGTTCAGGGAATCAGTTTTTATTAGTGGCGAAAGGTAGCCGGCAAGCTTATTCAAGTCCCCCGTTTCGGCATCCTCCCATCGTACTTCGTCGTTTCGCAATAAGCCGTATTCGGGCAAATTATCCAACGCGCGGTACATATTTTTCCCTATAAATATAAACTGTTTTTTATTCTGCAGGTTTGTAATTTTTACTCTTTTTGAGATACCTGCGTACTGCTTATCCCTAAACACAACGGCCCAGCTAAAAAGCGGAAAGCCTACATCCATAGGCAAGGAATAACTGCCCACATTTTGATCAGCGTACTTCTTCAACTCCACCATATCCAGTATCGAGTTTTGATTGCCATACTTGCGCAGGTTGCCCATATTGTAGCACATCAGCATCACCCTGCTTACGGGCGGTACTCCATTGCGCTTCAAATTTTTCAGTTGGTGCAGGCGCAAAGTTGCCGATAGCCTGATGCCCTTAAGCGCCGGCTGCCGGGCCAACTCTTTTAACAAGTAAAAATAATTATCGCGGGTGGTGGCGGTCCAATCGCAGTCTATTTGCAGTTCGTGATAGCCCTGCTTACCGGCCTGCTTTACTTTACCGTTCACAAAGGTGCTTATTTTGGCAGCGAGGCTGTTCAGTTCGGGTTTACCTGCACTGCGCAGTATATTATTCACTATAAAAACTACCGGCACTATATTAATGCTGTCGGGCAAAGCAGCGCTGAATGTAACGGGCGACACCGGTACAGCCGCGCCGCTTTGTGCATCCCTGTATACGTCAATTATGCGTACATACAAGTTGCGCACTTTTAGCTGCTGCAAATAGCCTTGTTCAACCGCCGTGGTTTTGTAATTGGTTTTCCAATAATAAAAAGCCACATTAACGTTATGCGGCCGGTTGCAGGCGCAAAGCATACATAATAAAAACAACAATAGGCGGCATCTCATCAGCATCAAAAATATCATTATTAGTGCTAAACAGGCTCTTTGTGTCAACCCAATATCACGAAAACATTTTTTGCCATTTTGTTTGAAATGTAAACGCCACTTGGTCGTCTGATAGGTATATACTCACAAACTCATGGAAAACAATTACCTAACATATACACCGGTTACAGGCGCTACGGCGGCCGCACCTCCCGAGGAAAAAGAACTCGCCATATTATTTTTAGACGTCCGGAATTTCACCGGCTTAATGGAAGCCCAGCCAGAGCAGCAAGTGATACAGGTGGTACGCCGCCTGTTTACTGCCTTTAACCAGATCATTAAAAATTTTAGTGGTAAGGTGGTAGAAACCGCCGGCGACAGCCTGTATGCTGTATTTGGTTTGCAGGATGATATCCGCGAGGCCGTAAACAACGCTTACCAGGCAGCAGGTGCCATGTTCAAAACCATCGGCCTTTTTAACGATTCGTACACGCAAGGCGGTGAGAACGCCCCTTTAGAAATGGGTGCCGGCTTGCATGCGGGCAACGTTTATGTAGACGAATTTGCGCTGGAAGGCACACCAAAACTATCGGTAATGGGCCTGGCCGTTAACATAGCAGCCCGCTTACAGGCAAAAACCAAGGAGCTGAATAACGACCTGCTGATATCCGAGTATGCTTACCAATACCTCGGGCAGCAGCACTTATCGGCCGGGCACCAAACCGTAACCTTGCAGGGAATTGAACAACACCAGCGTGTGCGTTTGGCGGGGAAGCCTTATTATCAAAACCTGCTTTTGGGTACCGTTGCCGGCTTAAGTATGGATTATCTTTTGGCCATTTCTGGTTAAGATTTAAACTCAGTACACCGTAGCCGGGTTTATTTTATTAGTTTGGCGGGCAAAGATCAGTTATGATAAAAGCTTACAAACTATATACCGGCGAAGACGGGCACTCGCACATCAAAACAGGAACGGTTGCGCAAGGTGTACTCAACCAGGCATCAAGCATCCGTTTCCAGGAATCGCCCCCGCATTCATTCTACGATTGGCACAATGCGCCAACTACGCAATACGTAATTACCATCACTGGAACATTAGAGTTCGAGACCGCGCTGGGCGAAACCTTTTTGCTTAAACCCGGCGAACTATTGATAGCCATGGACACCACCGGCACCGCCCACCAATGGAAAATGCATGGCGAGGACCCATGGAAAAGGATTTACGTAGCCTTTGATGAAGGGCAGGAAATTAATTTTGTTGAGGACTTATAATCAGGGACAGTATTATCAAGGTGCTTAAATTCATGCAATTATTTTATAATTTACAGGCATGAATAAGCACCTAACCTTAGTTATCCTGTTTTTTATAGGGCTGATAGCATCCGCCATAAACCCGCACGACTATTTTACCTGGATGCTGGAAGTACTGCCTGCCATTGTAGGTTTTATAGTGCTGATGCTAACCTACAAACGCTTTCAATTCACCTATTTCACCTACGTGGCCATACTACTGCATTGCTATATACTGTTTATTGGCGGGCATTACACGTATGCCGAAGTACCGGCCTTTAACTGGATACGCGATGCCTTCCACCAAACCCGTAACAACTATGATAAGGTTGGCCATTTTGCGCAGGGCTTTGTACCGGCTTTCATCGTGCGCGAATTGTTTATCCGCAAGCAGGTTATTCAAAAGCGGGGCTGGCTGGCCTTTTTAACGGTATGCGTTTGCATGAGCATCAGCGTTACCTACGAGTTTATAGAGTGGTTGGTATCGGTAATGACGGGCGAGGGCGGCGATGCCTTCCTGGGTACACAAGGTTATATTTGGGATACGCAAAGCGATATGCTTTTCGCTACCATCGGGGCTATAGTTATGGTGGTGTTTTTTGGAAAGATACAGGATAAGTTTATTGATGTGCAGATGAAAAAATAAATTCTGTAAGAGTGATTAGATACTTCAAATTCTTAGTGCATTTGAGCATCATCTGCACATTTGGAATCTGAAATCTGCACATCTACCCGCTCATCGGCAAAGCCTGTCAAATAGTTCCTCGTTGCCCGGATATGCCGCGGTTATCTCAGCTTTCTCCGCCATCTCAAATTCGCTGAACTCGAAACCCGGTGCTACTGCGCAACTAACCAGAGCGTAACCCGATTTAGAGGGTATCTCGGAAGCAAACCAAAGCCCGGCAGGCACTACTAACGACAGGCTTCCATTAGGGCCGTCGGACAGTTCATGTGCTTCGGGCTTGCCATCCTCCGCAATAATGTGCACCGTAAGCGGCGAACCTTTGTGGAAATACCAAATCTCATCAGATGCTATACGGTGGAAGCCCGAATAGTCCTCCCCTTCCAGTAGGTAGTAAATTGACGTACATGCCTGTAATACTTTTGCCTCCCCTACCCTGTTCACCTGTTTCTCTGATCGGAAAACTTCTTTATAATAACCACCTTCGGGATGTGGCTGTAACGATAAATGTTTTATCCAGTAAGCGGCATCGGGTGTTTGCATGGTGCGGGTGTTTTGCCCAAATGTACTAATATGTGCCGAACATCATTATTGTATAAACAACAAAACCCGGCACTGAAGGCCGGGCTTTGCATATAGTTTTAGTTTGTAGGTTTACTTGGTGGGCAACAGTACGCCATTTATGCCGTTCACAATGCCGTTAGCGCCAATCAGGTCGAACAGGGTTACCTGTGCCGAGCTGCCTGCTGCATTGGTTATTTGCAGTTTACTGCCTGCTAGTGATAGCGTAAGTGTTTGCCCGTCGATAGTGGTAACTGTAGCTTTACCTTTACCCGCTTTAAGGGCGGCAATAATTTCTTTTTTACCGTATTTACCATTCACTACGTGGCCTTTAAGTATAGTGGCCAGTTTAGCGGGGTCTTTGCTTAAGCTATCAACCTTGGCGGGGCTAAGCGCATTGTTATGCGGCGCAAATATGGTGTATGGCCCCCCTGTTTTTAAGGTAGAATCGAGCTTGGCTGCCTTTACTGCGGTTAAAGCATCGCTGTAATCGGCATTGCTGGCCAGTGCGCCTACCACGTCAGTTGCGCTTTCTACTTTAGCAGTATCCTGTGCAACTTTTTTGGTTGTATCTGTAGTTGTGGTTGTAGTTGGTGTTGTCTGTGCAAAAACGCGGCTTGCTGTAACATTCAGTATTAATAAAGCTGCCGCTGCAAAAATCGATCGTTTCATAGGTGTTCCTGTCTTTTTAGATTTCGGTTATAAATATTTGTTTAATGCGTAAAGCTTTATCGTATATAAAAAAGTATTTATTAGTTATTAACTGTTAGATAAACCCCGCATAAACGCATATTGTTTACAAAAAATTTGCATTTTGTTTTATTAGCCCTATTTTGTGGTACCCCCGGGCATATTTTTAATGCTGCAAATACTTAATCGATCAAATACCCGTTCATGTTAACTTATTGAAAACAAATCGTGAAAACGGATGTCATTTCCCTACGGCTATGCATCCAAACTTTCTACAGATTGTTTTTATAAATAGCAGCATTTTTAAATTATACCCCATATACACTGGTTTGAAAAAGGCCCTTTTTATCATCTTAAGCATTTCAACACTTACCGCAAATGCGCAAATAAAGGTTAGCACCAAAGATTCCCTCAAAACAGATTCTGCCAACCTGCTGGCTTTGCCCGATACAGTAAAGCCCTTGCGGAGTAAATGGCCATCGTTTATTCCCCCGGCAGTTTTTGTTACTTACGGCGCCTTGTCTTTTAAAGTGAAAGCTATCCGCGACCTCGACTTCAGTATTGATCGCGATGCACAGCAAGACCATCCGGGCAACCTATACCCCGTAGAAAACTATCTTCAATATGCTCCAATCGCCCTGGTTTACGGTTTAAACTTTGCAGGTGTGCATGGCAAAAACACTTTCATTGATAGGTCGATATTGTTAGGGATGTCTGAAGGGATATTCGGTTTGGTAACTTTTGGCTTGAAGAGCTCATCAGACAGGCTGCGACCCAACGGCGCCGACCGCCTCTCTTTCCCCTCGGGGCATTCTGGCAGCGCGTTTGTAGCCGCCGAATTTATGGCGCAGGAGTATGGTGATAAATCGCCCTGGTATGGTGTATTGGGCTACACCTGTGCATCGGCAACCGCTATTTTAAGGGTTTACAACCACAAGCACTGGTTTAGCGATATTGTTGCCGGTGCCGGCTTTGGTATATTATCTGCCAAGGCGGCCTACGCATTGTACCCCCTATTCAGGAATAAACTTTTCCACGACGATAATTCTAAAAAGCAAACGCTTATTATGCCAACGTTCAATAATGGTGTGGTAGGGTTTGCGTTTACTGCGCAATTGTAAGTTACCTCTTGTCATGCTGAGGTACGAAGCATCTATTAGCCGACTTGCATTGTGGTAATGCATAGTTCGCGAATAGATCCTTCGCTCTCGCTCAGGATGACAAGAGAAATACAAATCCTACTTTTTCACGTCTATCGGCACAGTATAATGATACGTGCCCGAGCCAAGCTCTACCAGCACGTAACTTTCCTGCCCGTATGTTGGCTGAAAAGGCTTGCCGCTTTTTAGCGGCTGCCCGTCGTCGGTTACGCTTGCCGCATCTTTGGCGGGGATGTAAACCGACGCCGTTGTATTTACAGGCACCGTAACATCAAGCGTTAGTTGCCCATTGCTTATGGCCCATGCGGCGCTTGCCTTCCCGTAATAGGTTAACAAACTTGCCGATGCATTGCTGAAACCACCACCCGGGTGCGGCATTATTTTGATGTGCTTGTAGCCGGGCGCATCGTTGTAAGTATCCAACCCAACCATGGTGCGGTACATCCAATCGCCAATGGCGCCATACGAGTAATGGTTAAAGGAGTTCATGGTAGGCGTTTCGAAAGTTTTATCGGGTTTTATACCATCCCAACGCTCCCATATGGTGGTAGCGCCCATCTTAACAGGATACAACCAGCTTGGGTAAGTATCCTGCAGCAGCAGTTTGTAAGCAACATCGGTATAACCAAAACGGCTGAGCACCTGGCACAGGTACGGTGTTCCCAAAAAGCCGGTAGTAAGGTGGTCGCCGTAAGCCTTTACATTATTGGCCAGCCTGGTTGCCGCTTGCTGGCGAAGCTCCTCGGGCAGCATATCAAAGTTCAATGCCAAAACATAAGCGGTTTGCGTACCCGATACCATGCGCCCGTTGGCCGTAACATATTCGCGCATAAAGGCCTCCTTAATGCGTTTCAGGTTTTTGCCGTAAGCCTCGTAGTCGTCGGTTTTGCCTAATACCTGCGCAGCGTTTATCAGCAACTGGGTAGAGTAAGCGTAAAAACATTGCGCTATCAGGTATTTATCGGTTACGGCAGATGTACCATCGGTATCGTCGTTCACGCTGTAAAACAGCCAGTCGCCAAAGTGGAAGCCGGTGTTCCACAGGTCGTCTTTAGCGCGGTTCTTCATAAAATCTACCCAGGCCTTCATGCTGGCGTATTGGTTGGCCAATACCTGTTTATCGCCATAGGCCACGTACATATTCCAGGGTATAGCGGTAGCAGCTTCGCCCCAGCCTGCGCTTCCGGCATCATTTTTAGTGAGTACGTTGGGCACCACAAAAGGAACTGCTCCGTCGGGGCGTTGGTCGGCAGGGATATCCTTCAGCCATTTCGCGAAGAAGTTATCTACGTTCATGTTAAAAGTGGCCGTGCGCGAAAATACCTGCGCATCACCTGTCCAGCCCAAACGTTCGTCGCGCTGCGGGCAATCGGTTGGCACATCTAAAAAGTTGCCCTTTTGCCCCCATTGTATGTTGTGCTGCAATTGGTTAACCAAAGCATTTGATGAGGTGAAAGTACCCGTAGGTGCCATATCCGAGTAAAGCGTAATCGCCGTAAAATCATCGGGGTTAAGCTCGCCGTTGTAGCCTTCTACTTTAATAAATTGAAAACCATGGAAAGTAAAATGCGGTTCGAACACTTCCTCGCCATCTCCACTTAAAATAAAGTTATCCTGCGCTTTTGCCGAACGGAGGTTATCGGTATAAAAGTTACCATCCTTATCCAGCACCTCGGCGTGCGATATGGTTATGGTTTGCCCCTTTTTGCCTTTCAGCCTGATCTTAACCCAACCTACCAGGTTCTGCCCAAAATCTACTATATGCTCGTTCTTTTTGTTTTTGATAACGCGCAGGGCCTTAAAAGTTTCGTGTTTGGTGATAGGTTCGTTATAAGTGGCTAATAGATTCTTATAACCATAATCGGCTACTTGTACCCCGCTCCAACCCTTATCGTTATAACCATTAAGCGCCCAGCCTTTTTTAATTTTGCGATTATCGATGGTTTCGCCGTTGTAAATTTCAGAGTAGGTTATTTCCCCGGTAGATGATTTCCAGCTATCATCGGTAACCACAACTTCCGATGTACCGTCGGTGTAAGTAATGTGCAATTGCATCAGCAGGGCAATATCTTTACCGTACTTATTGGCAGCATTGGTAAAGCCGATGGTGCCACGATACCAGCCGCTGCCCAGCGTAACGCCGATGGTGTTGCTGCCGGCGGCTATCATATCAGTAACATCGTAGGCCTGGTATTGCAGGCGCGTTTTGTAACTCGTCCAACCCGGGGTGAGGTAAGCATCGCCTACCCTATGCCCGTTTATCTGCGCTTCGTACAGCCCGTGCGCAGTGATAAAGGCAATTGCCGAACTCACCTTTTTTGCCGATGAGAACGATTTACGGAACATTGGCGAAGCGCGAAGGCTATCTTCAGTGTAGCCGGGGCCTATCCATTTGGCCTGCCATTCGCTCTCATTAAACAACGATGTTATCCAATACCCTACCTCGCTCCATGCCGAAGCTTTTTTGTTGTTGTCCCAAACACGTACCTGCCAATAATATTTGGTGTGCGATGCCAGCGCTTTTCCTTTGTAACCAATATGTACCGACGAATCTGAAGCTACCTTTTTAGAATCCCACACCAGCTTACGAAAATCGGCATGGGTGCTTACCCTTACCTGGTAGGCGCTTTGCGTAACATTACGCACCGGCGAGGCTAACTCCCAGGTAAAACGCGGCACAGGCATATCCAACCCGATGGGGTTGCTGCGGTTCTCTACTAATATTTTACTTACCGAAACCTGTGCATATGCGCAAGCGGCACTCCAGGCGAAGAGGATGGCGAGGGCAAAAAACTTTCTCATGTGTTGGTATAAAACGGCAATAAACCTTGCCGCCGGGGTTTATAAATGGCAAGGCAAAAGGTAGGATTTATTACAAAGTATTACAAGCCTATCAACAGCATTTTTAGGTAGGATTTTGATAAAATGATAATACAAAATGACCGCTTTACGCGCGTACTGGCTACCTATTTTGCGGACTTAACAGGCTTAACGCGCACAAAATCAATAGTGATGTATTCGGGGCCGGGCACGGCATCAAACAGCAGCATATTGGCGGTTTGTTTAAATGGCATTTTTCGCCCTTTGCGCAATATGCGGTAAACCGAATAGCCATTGGTATTTATATTGATGGTGAGCGGTTGGTCGAAATTCTTACGGTTACTCAGGGTATCGGTAAGGCTTAGTTTCCAGCGCCAGCCTTCGCTTTCCACCAACTTCAGCTTAGCCGAGTTGCGCTCTTTGTGATATTGTATTACGTTTTTAAAAGGAGCTATCCAAAGCGATGCCTTGCGTTTATCAAGCTCTTTCAAGTGTTTTTCGAAAACTTTGCCGGGGGTAATTATCCAGCCGTTTTCTATACCATGATAGGTTGGGCAAAACCAGCCGCCGGCAGCAATGGTTTCGTCGATATACTTTCCGAAGTTATTCATGGTTTCAGCGTCAGTTATCATCTGACTGTTGATCATATAATAATCCTCGTTGGTTTTGGCAAAATTGTAGGCGTTATACGGTTGTAGTTTGTTTTGTGTAGCACGTGCCGCAATAAAGTATGGCGCTATAGTTTTACGTATGGCTTGATCTTTAGCAGAATAGCCGCCGCCTTCACCATATGGATAGGCCAGTGTAATCATCTGCTGCGCCGGCACCAACATATTCATGTGTTTGCTGGCATCGGCAACTTCGCGCCTTACAGCATCAAGGGGTATCTTTATAAAGTGCGGATGTGTAAGGGCGTGGTTGCCGATTTCATGGCCTTTTAATGCTGTTTCATTGATATCTTCCCAACTGATACGCTGGTTGTTAACAATAGCAACCACTGTAAAAAATGTACCCTTAAAGCCAAATTTATCAAGCAACGGAACAGCGATACTGTACTGACCGGGGATACCGTCGTCAAAAGTAAGACTTACTGCTGCCTGCCTGTTATGAAACCATGGCGCTATAGTGTAATTTAATTGCGCAGGCACCTGCGCTAACGACGCAAAGCTTACAAAACAGCCTACAACAGAAAAAAACAAGCGCATTAGGTGCATACCGACTTAAAAAGTCAAAAATTATACAAATAATTAAAAAGGTAGGTACGGTTAATTAAAAAGTTATTAACAACTGACACGATGGACAGGAATTATGGCAATAATGGGGTGGCGTTTTTAACAGGATTAAGGGATCGATGGATATAAACAGGACTATTTTGGGCTTCCACAGATTCTTTTTGATTTCACCGATGCACGTACCATCAGGTACTGTTTTTACATCTTATAACCCTTGGTATCATCAAACAATATTAACACCCAGTCTTGCCCGTAGCCCGTTGATGGTGGCGTGAATTTGTTTGGTTGTTGGTTGGCTACTTGTGGGAGTTCGGTTATTTTTCCGTTGCGTGGGTCGAGCCAGAGGGCTTTTAGTTTTTGGCCTTTTATTTTACCGGGAAGTACGGTGAACGGTTTGCCGGCTGCCGTGTATACCAACAAATAATCGGAGCCACGGGTGGCTTGTATACGATCCGCGGGGCCATAGTTATTTTCTACTATAATAGATTGATCAGGAACCCTGTCTGTTAGTGGGAATGCCTCCATCAGTTTACGTACAATACTCATTTGTTTGGCGCCGGGTAAGTCGAGCGCATCATACCAGTAGTGGAGCGGCCCGTTCAACGGCTCGTGCTTTGGCGAATACATTTGCCATACATCATGGCAGCCATAGGTATGGCCAAAGGCACCGGCAAACAGATCGAGGTAGGCATATTTGCGCACATCGTAAGCGCTGGAAGTTCCCAAGTCTGCAGCGTTGAAACAAACAGGATGGTCCTCGTATATTGGTTCGGCATCTATTACCGGTTTCAAAGGCAGCGCATTATAACTCGCTATTATCTTATCATATATCGGCGTATCGCGGCAATGCCCGTTTTGGAACATATTAAAGCTGAACCAATCCTCGCCCCTAAACCACTCTGCCGAACCCAATTGGTTTGGCTGGCAATGGTAACTGATGAGCGCTTTCCCATTCGTGGCCTGCATAATAGCTTTGCCCATAGCGCGCCAAATAGCAATATCAGCTTCGCCGCGTGGTTGTCGGTCACCACCGAGCACCCAAATAATGTTGGCTTTGTTTTGATAGCGTTTGGCCAGCCATGTTGCAAAAACCGCAGCATTGGCGGGGTTAAATATCTCTGGTCCCTGCCCCCAGGTGCTTTTAAAAACCTTATCGCCCCAGGTGGGTAGCAAGGCTATGGCAATGCCATATTGGTTCGCCTTATCAATTATGTAGTCTACCTGCTCAAAATACTTTTCGTTGGGTTTGGTGGGGGTATCACCTATCAATGGCTTTTCGCCGTAAGCATTTGGGGTATGCAAACCGTCGAGCTCGGCAAGCGCAACTGCTTGTACCACTGTGAAGCCTTGCTCGCTCCTATGCTTCAGGTATCTGTCGGCCTCTTCCCTATCCAATCTGTGAAAAAGTTCCCAGGCGGTATCTCCCAGCCAAAAGAATGGTTTACCATTCTTTAATATATAGTGCTTGCTGCCGTCAACCGTAAACTGAGCGAAGGCCGCCATTGTAGAAACAAGAAGAATTAAGGTTACCAGTACTTTTTTCATCGTAGCTTAACTAATTATTTAGCCTCGCGTAATTGGGTTTTACGGATAGCTGCGGGTTGAATAGCAGGTAAGTTATTTGCGGGCTTATCCAAATAGAAATAGGCGGTAGATGCAATATCATCGCGGCGGTAAAAATTCGTCCAGCCGTCGGGCATATTCTTATTCAGGGTAACTACCTGCCCCGGCTTATAGTAATGATAAAGTTTACCCGACGATATGGTGACCGGGATAAGCGGTGCACCTTCCTTTTGATATCGCATCACGCTATCGCGCATAGCACCTCCAATTTGTTGCATAGTTATGCGTAGGGCGGTTTTAAAGAAAACAGGGTCGGGCACGTGATACCGGTAAAATGCCCATTGCAGCAGGCTGTCGCTGGCTATGGTACAGCCGCTATAACGGGTAATGTATTTACCCTGCCCCCAACCTGTACCAATATAGTCTTCGGTACCGGTGCCATTTAGGGTTGGGTAGGCTTTATCGTCATCAACAAACATCTTTACTTCCCCCTCGCCAAACCACGATTTACGGTATTGAGGATTAGCATTCACGCCAATGTTCACACCCAAAAAACGCCCTTTGCCCTCTACACGAGGCAGCAGTTCAAAATCTTTAGCAAGCATGGTAGAGGTATCGCGATGCCAATAGGTATGAAAATAAAGGCTGTTACCGGCATTTGCGCCTAACAGATAATCTACATCAAAGTAAATATCGTGCAGCGAAACGCCCGACTCGTTAGTAACCACAATCTTTGCCCCGGTTTTAAAAGGCATAGGTATATAACAAATGAACGAGCGCCCCTCGGGGTTGGCAAACAGTTCGTTCTCAAAAGCGCTGGTTTTGGCCAGCCCCGCACCAAAAAAATCGCCAAAGGGTGCCGATACCGCCGGCTTTGTTTCGCCATCCCAAAACATTTCTATTTTAAGGCCGCGCAGCATTTGCGGCGAGCGGTCGTTAATGGTAACCCAGATACGTTTAATAACGCCTTCGCCTTGTATATCTAATAGCGCTTTAGCTGCACCGGCTGGTATCGAATCGGCCGGGTGGCCTTTGGCTGTGTTGTTCTCTTTACCGCCCTGCCCTTTTTGCCCGTTAAAGTTTTCGGGGCTGCTCCAGCGGGTTTCCGCTTGTTCATTGTAACTGTAAAGTGCATCACCCTTTTGCTTGGGCGTGCAAGATGCAAGGCAGGCCAGGGCCGCGGCAGTAAAAAGGAAGGCTTTCATTTGATGGGTTTATACACAAAAGTGTATTTAAACTTTCAGATCATCAATGTTATCCAGCAAAAAACTATGCGTAAAACGCGTCATCCCTGTTTTGGGGTAATAATCAACCGCGGCCGGGGCAGCAAGCAATATCAGCTTGGCTTTAGGTGTATGGCGTTTGGTTTCTTTTATCAGGCGTATGCCTATCCCCTGCCGCTGTAGCGACTGATCGACTGCCAGATCCGACAAGTAAGTACAAAACGCAAAATCGCTAAGGCTGCGGGCTATGCCCACCAGGCGGCCATCTAACCGGGCGGTTACAATAAGGTTGGCGTTTTGGCACATCAGTGCTATCCGTTCGGCATCGTCAACGGGGCGGCGTTCGCTTAGGGTGCTGCGTTTTAGTACATCAACAAATTCTTCGGGGTCAAGCGTTTCTTCACGCTGGTAGGTAATTTCGGGGCTTGGCATTGTTATAAAGTTTTAAATGATATTCAAATTTTGTGAATAACAAAAGCTATCCGGTAGTCCAAAAAATAAAAATGCTATGCGCCTGTTGTTCAAATGCATCGCCCCTAAAAACAAAAAAACGCTTCGGCCCTCATTCCGAAACGTTTTTTTAACTGGCCGAAGCGCTTACTCTTTAATCGTAGAACTCCGGAGATATGGCAATGGCCAGCAGGTCTTTATGATGTTTGTCAAATATTTTTTTCCACCAAAACTGGTAGTTGCGCGGATAAACCACCTGCTCAAGGTTTTCGCGTTTGGGCAGGTTTTCCATAGCCAGTAATTTAAACATTACTTTGCGCGAATGGTCTACTACTGCGTGCGAGCGCTGGGTGTAGCCAAAAATGCTGTTGATCTCGCGATTGGTTTTCCCCACGAGTATCATCATAAAAATTTGGATGTGCAGCGTTGAAAAGCCTTTGGTTTTAAGGTTGGGCCGGGTGAGTGCTACATTTTGAGTTTTCATAGTGTGTATGGTTTTAAAGGTTAAAATGAACTAGCGAATAATTAATATTTCGTATCAGTTACAAACAGTCTATGAATTTAAACCAATCAGGTTTTAGGGTTTAAAGAGACTCCGATGCTAAATCGTTGCCGCTTAGTTTCCTAAAGTACGTTGACGGGTTAAAAGCAGATTTACGCACTTCATTCACTTAAGCTATAATTAATGCCTGTGTTCAGCATTAAAAAGCTTGTTCATTTTGTTCATTATTATTCACAGCTAAATACCGCATATGCATTTCAGAAAATTGATTCACGGGTAACACAAAACGCCTATATTTACCACTGTAGGCGTACTTATTTACGGCAAGTAGCATCCCCCCTGCAGGGTATTAATTTAATTAATACGTAATTAACCTAAATCCCTAATAGTTAACCTTTAAACAAAAACATGAGCACTAACTCAACTCCCGACAACAGCATCCCATTAGAAACCGCCAAAGCCTGGGCAGCAAACTGGCGCACTTTTTTATCAACAACCCAACAAAGTTTCGAAGGCAGGTCATTTTTTATCCCTATAGATTCTATTAACAACCTTTTGGCCAACAGCCCAAACCTTGAAGGCGTACGCGCGTACATTGGGCTGGAAGACGAAACCGATCCGCTAAGCGCTAAACTGGTGATGGTTGCAGTAGTTAGTGGCGACGAAGTACTTACTTTACCGGGAAGCACCGGCAACAACGGCCCTTACGGCCCGGTTGATATGGTTACCGTTTGCCCGCCACACTGCCCGGTAACTAACGGCCCAACTTTAGAAAGCTAATTAAAATTTACGCCTGAGATGTTTGTAAGCTTTGGTATCTTTAAGGCTTACAAACACCCCCCAGGTAATGTTATTTTTTATTTATACTACTTTCGTAGTCCCCCTTACAGTATTAATACCAATAGTTTACGGTTTTAAAAACTACAGTAACCTACCCCGCGCATTTAAAATAATTTTAGCCTTTATTATTTTTTCTGCCTTTATGAATACCAGTTCTACGATTGTAGCTCGTGTTTTCCACAAGCAAACCACTGGTTTTTTCCACGTTTATACCCCATTTGAATTTGCTTTTGTTATTGCCTTCTTTGCCGAATTTTACAACACAAAAATTCGTAATATGCTATATGTGCTTATAGCGGCATTCGCTATTTTTTGCGTGCTTAATACTGTTTACTTGGAAAGCATGATGCAGCTGGATGGCAATGCACGCTCTGTAGATGCCATAATACTTATAGCCTGCTGTATGCTGTTTTTTGCCAAGAATAACAATGATTTGGATAGCCGTTGGGCTGACCATGCAAGCAACTGGATAACGGCCGGGCTTCTATTATATTATAGTTGCTCGTTATTCATGTTCATATTTTTCAACAAAATGACGGAGGCGGGCATCATGTCTGATATCATCATTTACATTTACGCTACTATTTTAGCTATCGAGTATATTTTATTTGCAGTAGGGTTTAACAAATGCAGGGCACAACAGGCAATATCTATATCCAAATGATATTAGGGATGAGCGGAGCGCTCATCCTGGTAGTATCGTTCATCCTATTTAACATACGCAATCAAAACCGGCTGTTAAGGCAACGCCAGCAGTTTCAACAGGCCGAGATTGCCCACCAAAAAGAATTGCTGGGCGCGGTAATACAATCGCAGGAAGCCGAACGCAAACGTATAGGGCAAGATCTGCACGATGATGTAGGCACAACCCTATCGGGCCTGCGCCTGCTTATAGAAATGTTTAAGCCTGCCGATGTTAAAGACCCGCAGTACCTGGATTTTATACGCTCAAGCAAAGCCACTATTGACAAGGTAGTAAGGGATGTAAGGCATATATCGCACAACCTATCACCTGCCACACTGGGCTACTACGGGTTGGCCGCTGCTGTTTTAGAGCATAGCGACATTATTAATCAATCGGGCCGGTTAACCATTGATGTGGTAAACGATGCGGAAGAAAAGCTGGAGAAGTTGCCGCTGCCTGTTGCAACAGCACTTTACCGTGTGCTGGAAGAGTTACTGAACAATACTATAAAACACTCAGGAGCAAGTGAAGCTAAAATACATTTTACCGAGGCGCAGGATAACATACAGATCAATTACAGCGATAACGGCAAAGGCCTTAGCGGCAGTGCCGAACAGTTTAAAAAAGGCATGGGTATGCAAAATATCGAAAGCCGCCTAACCAATATCAATGCTGTTTATGATATATCCAGCGGCCCGGGGCAGGGCTTTGCTTTGCAGGTAAAATGCCCCGCTGCTTAACCACATATAAATAGGACAATGAATAAAATAGGTGTTGCCATTGTAGACGACCAAAACCTCTTCCGCCAGAGTTTGGCTATGCTCATTAATTCGGTTGATGAACTGAACCTGCTAAATGACAGCGCCGGCGGACGCGAGTTCCTGGATGCTCTTCCTGCGCTGAAGGACAGTGTTGATGTAGCGATAATTGACATGGATATGCCCGGCATGAACGGCATTGAATTGAACAAGGCGCTGCACGAGCAATACCCCAATATACGTGTAATTGTACTTTCGGTACATGTAAACGAGGCACTTATTACCAAAATGGTTAACGCCGGCGCAGCATCATACCTGGCCAAAAACTGCGATAAAGACGAATTGGTGCTGGCCATAAACACCGTTTACAAAACCGGTTTTTACTTTAATAACCAGGCATTAAATGCTATACGCAACAGTGCCAACCACAAAAGTAACTCCAACAGCCTGCTCAGCCATTTGCAGATATCGCTTACCAAACGCGAACGCCAGATACTGGAGCTGATATGCAAAGAATACAACAACGCCGAAATTGCCGACCAGCTTTTTTTGAGTGTGCGCACAGTTGAAGGGCACCGGAATAACTTAATTTCGAAAACTAACTGTAGAAACACCGCGGGTTTGGTGCTTTTTGCCATTAAATTCGGACTGTTCGAAATACCTTTTTAAAGGCAAGTAGAACTACGTGATTTTTAAATCAGGTGAATATACAAGAATCCCCTACACTTGTAACTATTGGTTAATTTTTAATTAAAATACCACAATAATTCATCTTTAAGATAATTTTTCAACCAAACCGAATATAAAACGCACCCTTTAGAACCAATTCTTACTTTATACATTTTAAAAATCTGTAAACTTAATTTATATATTTACGTACAAGGAAACATTCTACAAAGTTGTAAGATGGATATTGTTTATATTATAAACCAAATAAAGTATGATATTTTAACCGTTGGCGGCAAACCCGCCATACGGGCATACAACTTATTATCCGATACTCCCCTATATTCAATTGGCTACGATGAGAGCGAACTGTGCAGAGAACTTGAATACAAACTACAGCTTGTTGCCGATGAATACCACACCGGCAGGAGCATATCGTACGGAGCAGTATCGAAAAACTTTACAGTTAGGCAGTGCATCGAGTTAGTTATAGTATGAGTAACAGTTTAAGGCCCCCCAAAACGAGTTTAACCGTTCATGACTACATTCCTAAATTATTATCTCGAAATATTAAAGCAAAACGTACTCGAAAAATCGGGTTTTAAAAGTATTGCGCCCGGCGATTGCAGGGTTATATCTTACAAAATATTCGATAACACTAAACACAGTGTAAGCGAAACCACCCTGAAAAGGGTTTATGGCTTCGCCTACAGCAAATTTCGCCCATCGTTATTCACTATTGATGCCATGGCCAAATATTGCGGCTACGATGGTTGGGACGATTTTTGCGCCAAACAAGAAGCATTACGCGCCAACACACCTCAACCTAACGTAAACTGGGATACACTAAAGCACAACGCGGCAAAAATAACCAACTTTACGCTGCAGGCCCTCAAAAACAAATCGGGCATACCTTACACGCAAACCATTAAACGCCAGTTTATTGACCAACACCTCGCCGAATTTTTGCAGGGCGACTATACAGCTACGGTACTGGCTGCACCTGCCGGCTATGGTAAAACCATTGCCCTTTGCCATTGGGTTGAAGAGCAACTGGCGCTAACATCTGCCGGGGTGAACAACGATGTAGTTTTATTTTTTAGCAGCAGCGCGCTTATGAACGTTTTTTTAAGCGGGCGCGACCTGAACGACTGGATGCTGGGGCTGCTGGGCTACACTACTGATAAAGACCTGCAATCGTTAATAGATAATGATGGCCGCCGCGAAGGCAATTTTTATTTGATCATAGACGGCTTAGATGAACACTCTTATAAATCAGAACAGTTTAGCTTGCTGCTTAACCAGGTGAACGATGTTTGCTCGCTGCACCAAAACACCAATTGGTTTAAGCTGATACTTACCATGCGCGCCTCTACATGGGTAAATAACAGGCACGAGTTAGAACACAACCCTGATGTTTGGTTCACCGGTTTTATTAATAACAAAAACCTGCCCGAAACCAATGTACCGCTCTTTAGCACCCATGAGATAAAAGAACTCTGCCTTAAAATAAACCCGGCCATACAAAACTTTATGGCCATTGATATTGCCGACAATTTTAACCACCCGCTATACTTTCAATTTTACTATAAACAATACAAGGATGATTTTTCGTTAAGCAACGCCAACCATGTTTGCCTTTACGATTTAATATCAACCTTCCTGCTCAATAAAGTTTATATGGGTGCGCATTCGGCCGAGAAAATATTGCTGATGCATGCGCTGATAGGCCAGTTGGATTTAAAAGCCGGCATTTTTGAATTTGACAAGCTAAAAGTAAACAGCCTTATTAAACAATACCCGGCAGCTTATAACGACCTGCTGAGTGTTGGCTTTTTACGCGAACTGAATATAAGCGCCGACCTGCGTTTCCGCACGGTTATACAATTTGGCAACAGCAACTTTTGCGATGTTTCTATAGCCCGCGACCTACTTCAAAAAAATGATAATATCTTCGATTGCAAAATGGTAGCCACCATTAACAATAACCTTACCGACGGGCAAAAGCGGTTACGGGTTATTAAATGGTGCGTGGTGTATGCTGCTAAAACAGGGCAATTACAAAACTTCGACTGCCTGGCAGAAGCTAACCTAAGCCCCGCGCAAAAATCAGAACTACTGGTTTTCCTGGGCGAACTGTTAGAAAAAGCATGCTCGCCTGTGGCACAGTCTGAACATATTGTGCAATACTTTAAAAAAGATTGCAGCGACGGGCTTTTTAACTACTTCTTCGGCATAGAGCTCATCAGCGCCGAGTATAAAAAGGCAATGCAAACGCTGTTGAAATTTAAGCTAAGTAATAAAAAGAAGATATTAACCTACACTTCGCTGGCAACTATTGCCGCCCTGCAACTTGATATTGAGCAGTTGGAGCAATACCTGGGCAAACTAAAAAGTATTGAGGCAGAAGAGTACCTGCACTTTGATATTAACCCGCTGCATTGTATAGATGCCATTTACCAATTTTTTAAATATGGCGTTATTAAAAAGGGATTTTTTAATGATATTACGCAGTTTGTATTTAACCCGCCGGTGAAAAACGGGGAGCTTAAACAGCCGGAAGTAACCGATATTGTGGCACTGATAGCAGGGTATGGGCTTGCAATTGGCAGAAGCCCCCGTAAAACGCTACGTTATATTCGCACATTAAAACAGGTGTATCAAACCTACAACCAGCCATCAAGCGTCGACCGCTTTTTTATGGAGATATTAACGGCCGATTCGTACTTCATGCTGGGCAACACCGAAGAATTTAATAACAGCTTTGCCATATTAGATAGTATTTACAAAGATCAGGCTGATGGCGGCACACCCTACATGCGTTCGACTTATTACTCATCTAAAATAAAGCTGGCTGTGTTAGAGAAAAACTACCGGCCAATAGCAGCTTATTTAAAGATACAGGCAGATATTTCGCAGGAAACAGGTATAGTGTTGCCGCGGCTATTTATGGCTATTTACCTGCAAAGCAATGGCGACATAGCCCTAACCGACCCTCAATTGCAAAAACAAGTGCAATACGATTACAACAAAATACTGCGCGACCGTGGTATCAGCGCCGCCATATTTGTTAATCCGGAAGTGGTGAATTAAAGCAGGTTGTAAAAGTTGAGCACAATTACAGTTACTTGCAACACAACGTTACCGTAAACGCCGGCCAACACATCATCCATCATTACCCCTGTGCCACCGGGCAGGGCCTCCATTTTGCGGATGCCCAGGGGTTTTACAATATCAAAAAAACGGAACAGCACCAACCCCGCCAGCAACAAGTATAAGTTGGCGGGGATAAACAGCATGGTAACCATCATGCCGGCCACCTCATCTATCACCACGCGGTAGCTATCTTTCCCCCATTCGGGCTCTACTTTGTTGCCAACGTAAATGCCTAAAAAGGTTACCAGCACAGTGGCTATAAACAAGAAGTATGCGGGGTAAATATCCAACTGCCATATAGCCCATATCAACGGGCAGGTAACAATGGCGGCCAATGTGCCGCCACCCTTTGCATAGCCAATGCCGAAAATAGATGCAATAAGTTTGTTCATGCCTGCAGCTTAGCTTTTATCCAACACATCTTCTGCCGCTTCGGCAACTTCCGGCTCAATAGTATGCTTTTTGGGGAAGTTAAATAGTAACGAAGTAATAACGGGTATCAGGAAGATTGCAACCGTGAATACCGATACTGCGATATCAGCAGTTTCGCTTTCCATTACTTTAGAGAATGGCGTTTCGGGGTAAAAGTGTACGTAAAGCGATGAAGTTAATTTTATACCCAAAACGCCTATCACAATAAAGGCAACGGTTTCCAGGAAAGTGAATTTCTCCATCAGCTTCACAAAAGCCTGCGCTACAAAACGCATGGCCAGTATGCCTATGAACACGCCGGTGTATATTAAAAACACATGGTCGGTAAAGGCTACGGCAGCAAATACGTTATCTATCGAGAAAGCAAGATCCATCAGTTCAACTAATGCAACAGTGGCCCAAAAGGTGCCGATAGTGCCTACAGTAGCCTTATACAGCCAGTTTTTCTCTTTGTCAACGTTTTCATCCTCGCCGCCTTCTTCTTTTTCGCTCAGTTTGCCTTTAAAATAACCAAAAGCAAGGTACATCAGGTACAAGCCTCCCAAAGGTTTAAGCCACCATATTTTCACCAGCCACGATGCCAGGAATAAACAAACACCGCGCAGGACATAAGCACCTATAATACCGTATTTGAGCGCCCGGCTGCGTTGATGAGGCGGTAAGTCGATAACCATGGTGGCCAGCACGGCAGCGTTATCTACCGAGAGCAAGCTTTCAATAACAATAAGGTTTAAAATTACCAGTAGGCCAGCTTTAATATCTTCGCCAAGCAGGGTGTGTAAAATGTCCATGTATAAGGGTTAAATTATGTCGGTATTCAGCATTTGTTTCAGGATGTTGGCCTGAATATCAAAATTATCCATTTGCTGCAGGAAATCAACTCCTGCAATCTTTTTATAGTTATCTTCCAGCAAACTAAGCACTTCGGTAGGCAGATGGGTTTTCATAACGCCGGCGCTGCTTTGTAGCCTAACGTTTTTATCCAGCAGTTCCTGCATCACCCGCTCTTTCTTCGACAAGTTGCTCGCCGTAGCCGTATTCCCTATTTTTTTTATATCGCAAAACAGGAAAATATTATTAACGGGTGAATATAAAAAATACTCCTCTAATTCGCTGAATTTATATACCTCCAGCGTTACATTGCCGGTTTTCAACCCGCAGTGAAAAACTACCTTAAAATCGTACTTATTTAACCTGCCCATCAGTTTGCGCTGTATGGTAGCATATTTATCGGTATACAAGTCGGCGGGGTTGTATTGCAGCAATTCATCAAGCACCTGCACGGGTATTTCGGCGAAGTAATCGGCTGCGTAGCGCGAACTAAACAGGTTAATGTTTTTGGCAAACGGGTAATCGTCCAGGTTGTTAGAGAGTACCTCGAACAGTTTGCGCAGGCTTTGGCTCATTTTAAGGGCCTGGCGCTGCTTATCGTTGTTATAATCGTTCTCGGTAAAAACCGTATCGTCCATTTGGTTTATCAGTTCGTTGTTTAACTGAACTTCATCCAGCAGCAGGTCGGTACGGCTTTCGTTGGTTTTCTTTATCTTTTTTAGCAGGTCTATCAAAGTATCAGTAAACTGGATGTGGAACAACTCCAGTTTACTGATATCGAGTTCGGGATTGGTAACAAATAACTGGTGGATGACCTGTGTACGCAGGTAAATTTTATAAATGGTATCGTTATTAAAAAAAACCGTTAGCAGTTGCAGCTTGCTGATGGTTCGGGTAGATTCATTTATAATATTTTTCCTGGTTTCATCCATAGTTTAGTTTAGCTCACATTGGCCACGTTCTTCTTCAACTCCGATTCCAGGTTCTGCAATTCGGTGTTCAATACTCGGCGGTTGGCCGTACCTTCGTCATGTATACGTTTCACTTCGGTAAGTGTTTCTATCAGCGAGGCTGTGGTGCGTTTTAAAGTTTCTAACGAAACTACGGTTTTTTCGTTCTCCCTTGCAACTTCAATGCTGTTTTGCTTTAGCAGGTCGGCATTTTTTTGCAGAATGGTGTTCGTAGTATCCGATATTTTCTTCTGCATCTCCACGTTCTCTTTCTGGCGATGCAGCGCCACTGCAATAGTCAACTGGTTCTTCCAAACCGGGATAGTGGTTGATACTATCGATTGCGCCTTCTCGGCAATGGTAGTATTGTTGTTTTGCACCACGCGTATCTGCGCCAACGATTGCAACATAATAAAACGCACCACCTTCAGGTCGGCAAGGCGTTTGTCCAAACGGTTCACAAAATCGCGCAGGTCGGCTATCTGGTAATCTTCATACGCAGCGGGGTTGCCATCCATTACGGCAAGCTGCTCATTCAGTTCGTTATACTTCAACTGGCCCGATATAATAAGCTCCTCCATCTGGTGGATGTAGGTAACGTTGCTATCGAACATGGTTTGCAGCGATGCATTATCCTTCAGCGAGTTTACACGGCCGGCTTTTACCTTGGTAACAATTTTATCAATATTGTTCACCACAGTATCGTACTTGGCGAACAGCTTCTTGGTATCCATCACTATCCTTTTCAGGAAGGGAATGCTGGAGACAAACCTGGTGAACCCATTTTGGTTCAGTTCATCCACATCAATGTAATTCAGCTCAGCAAGCAGATCGGTTATTAACACACCCACCTCGCCCGAGTTATAGGTACGTACCGATGTAAGGAACGAGTTACTGTAGCGTTCCATAGAGGTTTGCACCTCGGTACCGTAGTTCAGTATCGAGTTTACGTCCTTAGGGTCGATAGCTTTGCCTATCTCCTTAAACTTTTGCTCCTCTGCCGGGGTCATGGTGCTCAGGTCAACCGTGCCATCTTTAGCCAATTTAACCGGCACTGTGGTGCCCGGTGCGGCTTGCGGCGGCAGGTTCATATCCGGCAAATTCAAGCTTTGGTCGTTAATGCCTGGTGTATTTTCCATTTTGTTTAATGTTGTTGCTGGTTACAGCTTATAAATAATTTTGTGTAACAGTTTTTACTGTTTCTTCCAGTTTACGGTCGCGGGTTGGCTCTCCAATGGCGTTAAATTTCCACTCGCCGTTGCGTTTGTAAAATACACCCATTACCATGCTCACGTGCCCCTTAAAGGTTGCGCCATTGGCAATATCATATTTAGCAAATATCTCGGTAACGCGTTTTGGGGTGCCTTCGTAAATACGGATAGAAGCGAAAGGAATATCGCCAAAATCCTGCCCGCGGAAACTGTTCAGCACAAAGGCCACGTGGTTTACCGCCGGGTTAAGGCGCGAAAAATCAACGGTGATCACCTCGTTATCCAAACCATCATCGCCGCCCATATCACCGGTAAGGTCGTCGCCACTGTGGCGTACCGCCTGGTCTTTCGATTTAAGGTTGCCAAAGTATACTACTTCCAGCAGGCGTTTCTGGTCGTCGTACAAAGCGCAGCTTGCGTCAAGGTCAACAGCTTCTTTGCCGCCGCCAAAGCCGAACAGGCCCTTCTTTTCAATTGCGCCCCAGTTTATACCTACACATATATTTTGCAGCTTGTTACCATCGGTTTTTTCGAGGCTTATGCGCTGCCCTTTTTGAAGATTGATTGCCATCTTATGTTTATTGTTAGTAGTGAGTGGTAAATGGAGAGTAGAGAGTGGTTGGAATAGTGGTTAAAACAACCATTCACCATTCTCTACTCACCATTCACTAATTGTATTTATTCAAATAATCCTGCAGGCCGCCTTTCATGCCGGCGCCTACGGCCTCAAATTTCCATTTGCCATCGCGTTTGTAAATGCGGCCAAACTCTACAGCGGTTTCTATCGAGAAATCTTCTTCCAGCTCATATTTCAAAATATCGGCACCTGTGCCCGCATCTGCAATGCGGATGAACGAGTTGCGCACCTGCCCAAAATTCTGGCGGCGTGCTTCTGCTTCGTGAATGGTTACCACAACGCATATCTCGCTTACGCGCGAATCAATCTTAGTCAGGTCGATCTTTATCTGTTCATCGTCGCCATCGCCTGCGCCGGTGAGGTTATCGCCGGTGTGCTGTACAGCGCCATCGGGAGAATTTACGTTATTATAAAACACAAAAAAGTCATCGGCCACTAATTTCTTGTTCTCCCCCATGATGAAGATAGAAGCATCAAGGTCAAATGCCGAACCGGTTGACGAGGAGTTGGTATCCCAGCCCAGGCCGATAATAAACTTAGGGGCATCTATAGCTTCGCGCTGCCCTTTCTGAAGGTTAATTGCCATATTCTATTAATTTATAATTGTCTAATTGTAAGCGGTTTTTAATAAAGTTAAGGTTTTGGGCATAGGCATCAATAGTGTGGTAGCCATTGCCTATAGCCATGTAATACAATTGCTCTGTAAATGTATCGTTTTGCTGCTGTATAAACTTAGAAAAATCATCGAAATGATAATTAAGGATATACTTTACAATGCGGGTATTGATGCAAAAATCCCCCCCGCCGATAATATCGCTCAAATCGGCTATCTTCTTTACATGGTGGTAGTTCAAATAATTCTCCACGTTAGGATGAATATCCTTGTTCACCAGTTCGGCAAAATAAAGCATATAAATATCATTACTTAGGCCATACTCCCCCACCATTTTCATGATCATGCGTTCGTGGCTGCCCGTAATGCGTATATCATCAAGGAATATGAGCGTTTTACCGTCCAGGAAATCTTTATCAATGTGGAACCGGTCGTTACCTATCAGTTTCATGCGCTGTTCGGCATCCAGTTCGCCGTAATCTTCTTTATAGGTAATAGTTCGGTGTACTTTAGCCTCCTGCGCTACCGGAAAACCGTGTTGCGCCAACCAATGATTCAATCGGTACACAAACCAGTCTTTCATGGCGAAAGTGGCCGTTGGGATA
This sequence comes from Mucilaginibacter pedocola, assembly GCF_002013915.1. Taxonomy (GTDB): domain Bacteria; phylum Bacteroidota; class Bacteroidia; order Sphingobacteriales; family Sphingobacteriaceae; genus Mucilaginibacter; species Mucilaginibacter pedocola. The sequence goes on along the minus strand of NZ_MBTF01000004.1, from coordinate 115,576 downwards.
AAAGAGTAAGGGCTCGATATTACCACAATTTGCTGGCGGATGGGGTTTACGGCAAGCCTGTCTACAATAAATCCGTCGGCCAACGCAGTACCAAATGCCTTGGATACCTGCCCATCGCCAAATTTAAAGCGGCTGTAATCATCGGCGCTGAAGCCAAAGTCCCGGTCGTGGTTAATGTGATGTAACGAATACGTGGTGTTCATTTCTTAGTTAATAAGGCTTAGGATGGTATTTTTGTTCGAATTTATCAATAATCCGTCAATTCCGATAGCGGCGGCGGGTACAATATCGTTCTTCGGGTTATCGCCAATGTGTATGATAGCCGCCAGCGGAATAGTAGTACCGGGGTTTACAATATCAACGTTCTTCAGCATCACTTTAAAAAACTCGGGGTTAGGTTTGCTCATCCCCACCTCATCTGAATATAGCTGAAAATCGAAGTAATTGTCCAGCCCGTGCAATGCCAATACTTTTCTCAATGTTTTACCGGTGATGTAACCTGTATTACTCAGCAGGCTAAATGTTGCCCCGCTGTTTTCTTTTAGATGCTGCAACGAGCTAAATGTTACACGACTGAACAACTGCGGCGGATAGCTGAACAACAGCTCTTCCATTTTGGCCTCCAGGTGCGGCATATCCACATCATCAAGGTTGGCCTCGCCGTTGTTAAGCAGACTTATAACCATCAGGTACATTTCGTCGGCATCAATATTTTTGCCGCTTTTTTCGTTAACGGCGTTAACCAGCAGGTCTACCCGGCGGAATAAACGGGCCACCTCCTCTTCGGTTTTGTTAAACAGGTTGTGGTGTTTTTGGAAATAACGGGCGCGCTGGGCTTTAAATTCGGGGTTCGATTTAATAAGCGTTAACCACAAATCGAACGAGTAGTGCTGATAGTAAGGCATTAGCAGATTGGTCTGTTAATTTAAATTATAAGAAAGATGCGTTGTAAAATACAAACACATCGGCAACAAAACAACCGCTTTTAATTTTTAGGCAATGTTATAGAATTGTGAAGGTTGAGGCTATTGAGCAGCGTGCAATTGGTAAAGATAATTGAGGGCTGCCGATATTAACTTGCCATAGTAGGAGTTTGTGAAACCTTTTGTTGCTACCGGCGTTATCAGGCTAACACACTTACAACTAATCAACTCACCCTTAAATGAAAAACCCTTCATCCCCCAAACGGCTTACGTGGCTTATCGGCCTCGGCTGCGGCATAGCAGGCATTATTGGCCATGTATTATTGGTACCTTACCTTACGCTATACAGCTTTACACTGGTAACCATAGGTTTTATAATATTGGCAGTGGGCACGAGTGTCAGAGGCTTTTAGGCTTGTTCCCGCATCTCTGCTTCGGCCAACTTAATATCCTCAACCACCTTATCTTCCGCATTAAAACGGTACATCAGCAAAACACCTGTAGTAACAGCAACACAAATAATACCCAATAGATACCACAAGCTGCTAAAGCCCGCCAAACGTATCACCTGGCTGCCCAAAGCTGGTGCAATTACCTGCGCTGCCGACCACGACATGGTATACAAAGCCGCGTACTGCCCCCGATTATGTTCTGCCGAGCGGGCTACCCAAAAAGATGTACCAAAAGGCATGCTCAGCATTTCGCCCAGTGTGATAATTACTACGACCAAAATACCGGAAGCAGCTACAGGCGGTAAAAAATTAAGCAACACAAAGCCGGAGGCAGTAACCATTACGCCGCTTGCGATATAGATAAGCGGATGCCTTTTACCCTCAAGGTAGTTGATCATTACCATTTCTACCATGGCTATAATGATACCATTGAGCGCCAGCAAGAAGCCGATAAAACTCTCGTTGAAATGCCACTCGAGTTTATAAAATACCGGTTCGATGATAAAAAACTGGAAGAAACAGATATTGAACAGCGTAGTAAGCCCAATGAATAACAGGTAGGTTTTATCCTTATAGGCAGATGAGTTGCCGGAGGCGGCCCGGGCAGCCTTCTTTGGCTTTTGATAACCCGACCGCGGCATCAGTTTCAGCAATATAAGGGCGGCCAAAATATTGGTGCAACCATCAACCCAAAACAAAATATGGTAATTGATGGATGCCAAAAAACCACCCGTGGCCGCCCCAACTGCCCAGCCAAGGTTTACCGCTAAGCGATGCAATGAGTATGAGCGCGTTTTATTTTCGGGCTTGCTGTAATAAGCAATTGCCATAGAGTTTGCCGGGCGGAAAGATTCGTTACAAAAACTGAGTATAAAAGTGCCGATACCCAAGGTAACAAACGTATGCTGAAAGCCCAACAGGATGAACATGAGCCCGCCCGTTAGCAATGCACCGGTTTGCATATCGTAAAAGCCTACTCTATCTGACAGCCAACCACCAAAGTAAGCGCCAATGATAGAGCCAACACCAAACAAAGCCATAATATAACCCGCCTGTGTAACCGAAAAATGCAGCTGCTGAACACAATAAATGGTAAGGAAAGGCACCACCATAGTACCGCTACGGTTTATGAGCATAACAATACTCAAATACCAGTTATTGCGGGATAGCCCGCTGTAGGCTTGCTTGTATAATTGTAATATCGGCACGGTTTATAAGGATAGCGATCGCGTTTAAGATCATCGCTAATTTAAGATTTACTGCACGAAATAAATCGAAGCAGATAAATTATTACCACAAGGCAACAGCGTAGAAACGCAATACCTTGCGTCTTTGATAGGATAGTCAATTATTTCACAATGGAATTGCATTGTGGATTTGCACATCGGAGGCGCAAAGCATTGCGTTTCTACAAAATCGGTGGAATCAGAACAAATCGGTGGAATCAAAACCAAAAAATCCTGTCTTAATCCTTAAATCCCTTAATCCTGTTGCGTTATGGATTTGCATACGGGAGACGCAAAGTATTGCGTCTCTACAATAAGATCGGTGGAATCAAAAACAAATCGGTGGAATCCCGACAACAAAAAAATCCTGTCCTAATCTCTCAATCGCTAAATCCTGTTAAAGACACGATTCAACGATTAACACGAGACAAGACACAGTACTGATCGTGTTACAGCTTAGAATTCTTGTTCCGTAACCAATGATCGGCTAATACCAATGCGGCCATTGCCTCTACAATAGGTACCGCACGCGGCACCACACAAGGATCGTGTCGGCCTTTGCCCGATATTTCGGCAGCTTTGCCTGTGCTATCAACCGTTTGCTGGTTGTGCATAATGGTAGCTACAGGCTTGAAGGCAACCTTGAACTCGATAGGCATACCATTGCTGATACCGCCCTGTATACCACCGCTAAAGTTGGTAATGGTGCTTACTTTGCCATCGGCATCGGTAACAAAAACATCGTTATGCTCGCTGCCGCGCATGCTACTCCCTTCAAATCCCGAACCAAATTCGAAACCATGAACAGCGTTGATGCTCAGCATGGCTTTGCCCAGGTCGGCGTGCAGTTTATCGAAAACCGGGTCGCCGAGGCCTACGGGGCAGTTTTGAATATGACAGCTTACCTTGCCGCCAACGGTATCACCATCTTTGCGTACACTATCTATAAATTCTATCATTTCAACCGCAGTTGCAGGGTCGGCACAGCGGACGATATTCTGCTCGCGTTGTTCTATAAATTCTTCGGCATTGGTAATGCTCACGTTGGGTGCATCAATTTTACCTACGCTACTTACGTGCGCCAGTATTTCGATGCCTTGCGTTTTCAGCAGCAGTTTGGCCAATGCGCCGGCAGCTACGCGCGCAGCAGTTTCGCGGGCAGATGAGCGGCCGCCACCACGGTGATCGCGAATGCCGTATTTGGTGAAATAAGTATAATCCGCATGCGATGGGCGGAAAATATCTACATTATGGCCATAGTCCTTAGAGCGCTGATCCTCATTCGGGATGATCATAGCAATGGGCGTACCGGTGGTTTTGCTTTCGAAAGTTCCCGAAAGTATCTTTACGGTATCGGCCTCTTTACGCTGGGTAGTTATTTTGCTTTGCCCGGGTTTGCGTTTATCAAGTTCGCCCTGAATATAATCAAGGTCCACCGTTAAGCCCGCCGGGCAGCCGTCTACTATTACGCCGATAGCTTCGCCATGCGACTCGCCAAAAGTTGTTATCCTGAATAATTGCCCGAATGAGTTGCCTGCCATAAGCCCCCTACCCCCCTAAAGGGGGAATTTTTGTTTAAATGTTAAGATTATACGTTTTTAAAGAACTCCGGTTCCCCCTTCAGGGGGTTAGGGGGCTTGAGTTAAACCCCACCTTTGCCAGGTCTGTCCAAAACGCCGGGTACGATTTTTCTACTACGTCGGCGTCCTCTACTTCCAATTCGGGGATAAGAATAGCCAATGGTGCAAAGGCCATGGCCATGCGGTGATCGTGGTAGGTGCTGATGAACATACGCTGCGGCAGTTGTTTCTGGCTGCAATCGAGCGTGTACACTTCGTTGTCTTCTATCAGCTTCACCCCAATTTTTGCCAGTTCGGTTTGCAGGGCCAGTATACGGTCGGTTTCTTTAATTTTTAAAGTCTCCAAGCCTGTGAAACTGGCTTCGTGACCTAATGCTGCACATACTACCACTACGGTTTGCGCCAAATCCGGGCATTCCTTCATATCGAATACCTTGCGGCCAATAGGCTTTACTTCTTTGGTTAAATACACGCCGCCGTCTTTAAACTGCGAGGTAATACCAAAGTTTGCCATTATCTCGGTGATCACGCTATCGCCCTGCAGGCTGTATGATCTAAGCCCCGGCAGGAACAGTTCTGCCTCGTCGCTCAGTGCAGCTATGGAATACCAGTAACTTGCGGCACTCCAATCCGGTTCGATGTGTAACGAAGTAGTTGCAAAAGCCTGATTTGGTATAGAGATGACATTCCCCTCCCAGGTGTGCAGTATATTTGCTTCCTTAAGCATAGCTAACGTCATTTCTACATAAGGGCGCGAAGTAAGTTCGCCTTCGATATGTAATTCCAAACCAAAAGGCAGTTTGACAGCGATGAGTAATAGCGCAGTGATATACTGGCTGCTGATATTACCTTTTATACTGATCTTACGAGTACGCTGCTCAAAACTGCCTTTTAGTTTGATAGGGGGATACCCCTCTTGCTCTTCATAATCAATTTCGGCACCCAACGCCCTCAATGCATCAACCAATAAACCTATTGGCCTCTGCTTCATCCTCTCGCTGCCTGTTAATACTACTTCTTGATCGCCAATGGCGTAATACGCTGTTAAAAAACGCATTGCCGTACCGGCGGGGCCAATGTCTACAGTTTTTAAGCCTTGAGTCGGAAGTTCTGAGTCGGAAGCAGGAAGTTTGTCTTCAATAACTTCAACTTCATGAACTTCATCATCCCCCACAACAACCTGCGGACTTTCAACTTTCGACTTCAGACTTTCGTCTTCAGACTTCCTCAGTATACCCGCTAACAAAACGGCATCCGCCGCATCAGAAATATTTTCAACCTTTACCTTACCGCCACCCAGCGCTTCCAATATCAGGGCACGGTTACACTCGCTTTTTGAGCCAGTTAGCTGTATGGTGCCCTTTGCCGATTTGCCGGTTTTAGTAAGTATGATGTTATGCTTCATTTGTAGTCCTGTTTGCTCCTACCCATTTTTAAATAAGTAAAAGCCATAAGCTGTAATGTCATTTCTAACAAGGTACGAGGAGAAATCCTGAACAGGTTGCAAATCCGATTTGCATATCGTACAAGATTTCTCTTTCGCCCCAACGCTTTCCCTCTCCCTCCGCTCTATCGAAATGACATATTGGATAAAGCGGACTATTGAGGATGTATTACGCGTGCGTTAATTTTTCGGCAGGAGCTGCTTCCTGGCCTTCGTTCATTATTTCGGTTTGTTTGCGGATAGATTCGCTGTGCATCAGTTCCAAAAACTTCTCGGTGAACTCGCCGCTTAGTTTCAGGGCTTTTGCGTAACCTATACGTTTTTGCAGTATTTCGTCCCAACGGTTTACCTGCAAAATGGTGATGTCGTTGTCTTTTTTGTAGTTACCGATCTTTTCTACTATCTGCATACGCTCTGCCATTTTCTGGATCAGCAGGTCGTCTATCTTGTCTATCTGGTTACGCAGTTCGTGCAGTTTATCGTTAACCGCAGCATCGCGTACTTCAGGTTTGCGCAGGTGCAGGTTATCAATGATATCCGAAAGCGCAGCCGGGGTAACTTGTTGTTTAGCATCTGTCCAGGCTACAGTCGGGTCGATGTGAGACTCGATCATCAAGCCCTGCATATCCAGGTCTAACGCTTTTTGCGAGATGTAGCCGATCAGATCGCGGTTACCGGTGATGTGGCTCGGATCGTTGATGATAGGCAAGTGCGGAGCCAGTGTTTTCAGGCCGATAGCCAGATCCCACATTGGTTCGTTACGGAAAGCCGATTTTTCGTACGATGAGAAACCGCGGTGAATAGCCGCTAATTTGGTGATACCTGCATTGTTGATACGCTCTAAAGCACCTACCCATAAAGACAGATCGGGGTTAACCGGGTTTTTAACCATTACCGGCACATCCACGCCACGTAGTGCATCAGCAATTTCCTGCACGGTGAAAGGGTTTACCGTAGAGCGTGCACCTACCCAAAGGATATCTACACCTGCAGCCAAAGCTTCTTCCACGTGTTTTGCAGTAGCAACCTCAACCGCAGTTGGCAGGCCGGTTTCCGCTTTAGCGCGTTTCAACCACTCTAAACCAATGCTGCCAATACCTTCGAACTCGCCCGGGCGGGTACGTGGTTTCCAAATACCTGCACGCAGGGCGCTCACTTTGCCGGTTTTGGCTAATAGGTGCGCGGTAGCTACCAGTTGGTCTTCAGTTTCGGCGCTGCATGGGCCGGCAATTAATAGTGGTTCGATACCGGCTTTATTGATCCAGGTATTCAGCGGTTGTATGTTTAAATTCAGTTTCATGTTCTTTTTTGTTAGTCCGAAAGTCGGGAAAGTCCGAAAGTCCGGAAGTGTTTTTGTTGTGTTATTATATTAATTATTGTTTTTGGCTGTTATTTGGGGGCTTACCGAAATTTAACATCGGCCGGCCCACTCCTTCTTTCGGACTTTCCGACTTACGGACTTTCCGGACTTTTACTCTATTTTCTTTATCGTGATATACTTCCTTGGCCTTTGTGCTTTGGGTAGTAACGGGGCTACTTCTTCTTCGTAGCGTTCGTACTCGCCCAGTATGTTAAAGTTGTGTGTGTATTTAAGTATCTGGCGTATACAGGCATCGTAATGTTTGGTTTCGTTCCATTCTATATCTACATAAAAGTTATACTCGTTGCGTTTACCTAATACCGGCATGCTTTGTATTTTGCTCATGTTCACGTTCTCCTGCGCGAAGATGTTGAGCACTTTGGCCAGCGAACCCACCTCGTTGCTCACCTGGAAACAAAGCGAAGCCTTATTGCCCGGTTTCTTTTTAGCGTTCTCGTGCGTGGTGAGAATCAAAAAGCGGGTGAAATTCTTTTTGTTCGATTCTATCCTGCGCTCCAGTACATCCAACCCATACATCTGTGCTGCCAGCGAATTGGCAATGGCCACGGTATCGCGCAATTGCTCATCGCGGATGCGTTTGGCACAGGCAGCGGTATCATTGCTTTCAACGATCTTCAGGTTAGGATACTCGTCAAAAAAATCAACACATTGGCGTATGGCTATTGGGTGCGATGTTACGTACTTCACATCCTCAAATTTTACGCCCGGCAAAGCCATCAGGTGTAATTGTATGGGTACATATACCTCGCCCACCACCGGGAAGCTGTAGCTCATCAGCAGCGAGTAGTTGGGCAATATGCTACCGGCGATGCTGTTCTCTATCGCCATTACAACATAGTCGGCCTCGCCATTTTTAAGCGCCTCGAAGGTTTGCTTAAACGAGTTGCATTCTACAGTCTGGATGTTTTCGCCAAAATATTTAAATGCGGCCTCCTCGTGGAAGGAAGCGCGTATCCCCTGTATGGCAACTCTCGGTCTTTCGGTTTTCATAAACGCTATTAAGCAAAAAAGTCCCGGCTTTTTGGGCCGGGACTTTTTTAGTTTTTTATGCTTTTGTTGTGCATATTAGTCCCGGCTCTTACTGGTAAAGTAAAAGTAGAAACCATAAAAGTATGCACGTGAATTGTTCATTGTTGTTGTTATGCTGTAAATGTACAAGTAAAAATCTACTTGTCAAGAGATAATTTTATTTTTTGTTAAAAATAAAGACCGAACCAAATTTTATTGGGGAAAAGAGGTTAATTTCAGTTTAAGTTAGGATAAAGAGAAAGATAATTTATATGGCGAAGTGGAAAATTGGGGTAATGGCGACAACTGTCGTTGTCTTCGACGTATGGATATACATGGCTATTGGCATGGCTATGATGTCGTATGATGACTTTTACAAGGGCGATCCCAATGAATGGGGTGCCTGGCATACCTTATCTGCTTTTGATAAAAAGGTGTTTACAGCATGGTACATATGGCATTTTGTAAACTTGTTGGGCGTAGGGTATATTTTGTATAGGTTGATAACACGATGGCGAAATAAAACCCGCCCGGTTAAGTTACTTAACAACCCGAACTGATTGGACCTGGTAAAATGAGCTTCCTGACCTTAGCGATACTCACCTACAAAACCCTTAACGAATTACGCTTCCCGTCTTCGAAGTTTATCCCCTCAAATTTCCCGAGAAACGTAGTTGAGGAAATTATCAAATTAGAGACCTTTATAATCTCGCCGCTTTTAAAACATATTTCAAACACGCAAAACAAGTTCGGATTCCTGTTTCCACCGGGCATGTATGAAATTATCTTTTCAATATCTCGCTTGTCATAGGTTTTTATGTGGGGAGCAATTCCGAATTTAAAGATATTGTTAGCATTAGATACCTGCAAGAAACATTTTCTGTAATGCAGATACCTTACAAAAATGCGCGCCAATAGCCACGCAATTGGCAGGACGAATAACGCGGGAATCCATGCTATTTCAAATGGCGAGAGTATCAAAAAATAAACGAACATCAGGAAGTATGCTATAAACGGCCAGCTTAACGCAAGCATACGCCAAACACTCGCCTTATAAATAAAATCGTTAGTTGCGAAGTGCCCTCTGCCGGCTACTACAAAAACCTGCTTTTCAAATTTAGTGGCGTCTAAACAACCGTTATAAAAGTCTTCCACTAACCTACACACGCTATCCAGATCAGGTGTATGAAACTCTAATACGTGGCCGTAGCGGTCAAACAAATAAAGGCAGTATTTATCATTAAAATAAAGCCCTACCTTCAAATACTCTCCCCTATCATTTTGAACGGTAACCGACGGTCCGGTCGCTTGTATATCGGTATGGATTCGTTGCGTTTCCCATGGAAAGTCTTTAATAAGTTGAATGGTTTCCTGCAGGCTTCTTTTGCACTCGTGAGAAAACTCACCGCGTTCGTAGTTTTTGTATTGTAGTTTTGAGATAAGATCAGGCATCTTAGCAGGGATGAATATGCGGCAATTTAGGTTTTATTGATAATAAAATGCAACGCCCTTATCTGTTTGCAGACATAGCTATTCGACTCCGAATATTTACATAGTGCGTTATTAAAATTGAAACTACTCCCCACAATAAACCGTAGCCTATAGTCCACAATTCACTCCTAAACGGCAAATAGGGTTGTCCTGAAGATACACCATCCCTGTACATGATATTGGTATGGATAACAAGGGACTCCATCAACCATCCTGTGTTCACGAATACAGCAATTACTAAAACACAATAAATATTCCCTCCTAATTTTGGCACAAGAAGTATAAATGGCAACAAGAAATGGGCAATCAGCATAAACCAATAAAAACCTGCATAAGGGCCGGTCATCCTCTCCGAAAAAGCGTATTGCTGATACTCTACTCCGCCATACCACGCATACGCAAATTCAGCTATATAAAAAACCGGAGAAAGGCATGAGTTAATAATTAGCAGCCATTTAAAAATTGTGACAGGTATTTGGGCGTGAAATTTCTTTTTGCAAACTAAACGGTAGATGATAATGAGCAAAAGGCTAATAAATGAGCCTTTTATAAAAACGAGGTTAAATAAATTCAGGAATGGATAGATGTTTTCGAATTGACTCATCAGAAATTACACATACTACAAAGGAAGTATTCTAATTCGTTTTTTATCATCATCAATTGTGAGCAGAGCGCCTTGATCAAGTAGAGATGAGTATGTTAAAAGTGTAGGAATAACAAGTTTACTCAAATGCGAAACCCTTACGTTTTGAGTTCTTACCTGTATAACGCTTGGTTTATCGGCATGGGTGAGTGCAAGCGCAGTTCCAAAATCAAGATCGTGTGTGAAAATGATATATTGATTTTCCATTGCCCATTCCATAATCAAACTATCAGCCGCTGTATGTTGCCCAACAGTTGACCAATGCAGGGCTTCAATACCATGAAGTTTAAATTCCTGAACCCATTCAGGAGATAAATTCATATCAATAAGTATCTTCATGCAGAAGTTAGAGGCACTTCAATTTCTTCTGAACGCCAGGCAGCATAGGACAAAGCTTGCATCAGATCTTCTTGTTGAAGGTAAGGGTACATTTTCAATATTTCGTCGGTTGTACCGCCAGTAGCAAAAAGCCCAACAATGGTACCTACGGTTACCCGTAAGCCTCTGATGCAGGGCTTCCCTCCCATCACGCCGGGGTTAAGTGTTATTCTGTCCAACGCCTTCATTTAAATTCCTTTGTAAACAAAAATACACAATTTATCATCACAAAACTAAACGGCTATAAATTGCGGTAAACAATACAGGCAACTCGGTGAGTTGCCTGTATGTATGAGGAGTTTAATATATCGCAGGAAACTTGCCGGGATTTGCTTCGTTCATGATGTTGTAAACGGCTTCTATCACATCATCTAAGGAGGGTTTGCTGAAGTAGTCGCCATCTGAGCCGTATGGCGGGCGGTGTTCCGCAGCGGTAAGGGTGCGCGGCTGTGCATCAAGCGAGTAGTAGCCTTTCTGGGCCTCCAGCACTTTTTGCAGGATGTATGCTGCGCCACCGCCGGGGATATCCTCATCAACCACCAGCAGTTTATTGGTTTTGCGTAACGAGTTCGCACAAACGTTCTCGGTATCGAACGGATAAAGCGTTTGCGGGTCTATCACCTCTATATGGATGCCCAGTTTCTCCAATTCGGGAGCGGCTTCCATTACAATACGCAGGGTTGAGCCGTAGCTTACTACGGTTAAGTCCGTCCCTTCGCGCAGTATTTCAGCTTTGCCCAATGGTACCGTGAAATCGCCTACGTTGCTTGGCATTTTTTCTTTCAGGCGGTACCCGTTCAGGCATTCTACCACCAGCGCAGGCTCATCGCCACGCAGCAAGGTATTGTACATACCGGCAGCCTGTGTCATATCGCGCGGAACGCAAATGTGCATACCACGCAGGGAGTTAAGGATGGTACCCATAGGCGAACCCGAGTGCCATATACCTTCTAACCTATGCCCGCGCGAACGTACTATTATCGGCGCTTTTTGCCCGCCCATAGTGCGGTAGCTCATGCTGGCCACATCATCGCTTAAAACGGTGAGGGCGTATATCAGGTAATCGATGTATTGTATCTCGGCAATTGGGCGCATGCCACGCATCGCCAGCCCAAGCCCCTGCCCTATAATGGCCGATTCGCGTATGCCTGTATCGGTAACGCGCAAGTCGCCGTATTTAGCTTGCAAGCCAGCAAAGCCCTGGTTTACATCGCCGATAGCGCCTACATCTTCGCCAAAGGCTACAATGCTTTTATCGCGCGCAAAGTTCGCGTCAAAGCAAGCGTTCAGCACTTCGCGGCCGTCCATCAGTTTCGCATCATCGGCATATTCGGCTTTTACCGCCGGCACCTTCATGGGCGAAAATGGCGTATTGCTAAACAGGCGCGAGTTATAGCGTTCGCGGTTTTTGGCAAACTCCTCTTTCAGGTATTCGGCCAGCATGCTACGCTCGTGGCTGGTTTCGCCAAGAGTAAGGCGTAAGGCCTTGCGTATGGCCGAAAGGTAATCGCGGCGGGCCGGGTCCACCGTGCCTTGCAATTTCTCGGTTATCTCGTAAAGCTGGTTATGCTTTGGCGAGCTTTCGGCTACGTTATCTATCAGTTCAATAGCCTCGTTCAACTCGGCTTTTATCTCGCTTTGTATTTCGGCCCAGGCCTCTTTTTGGGCATTACGCACAAACACTTTAGCTTCCGCTTCCAGGGCATCAATTTCTTCGGTGGTAATAATGGCCGATTCGATCATCCATTTGCGCATTTGCAGCAGGCAATCGTGCTCATCTTCCCAGGTAAGGCGGTCTTTTGATTTGTAACGCTCGTGCGAGCCCGAGGTAGAGTGCCCTTGTGGCTGGGTCATCTCTATTACGTGTATCATTACCGGCACGTGTTCTTCGCGGCAAATTTTGATGGCTTTTTCGTAAGTCTCGCAAAGGGCAACATAATCCCACCCACGCACTTTAAATATCTCGAAACCATTACCTTTGGCATCACGCTGAAAACCTTTCAGCACTTCAGATATGTCCTCTTTAGTGGTTTGCAGTGCTGCGGGTACCGATATGGCGTAGGCATCATCCCAAATAGAAATGGCCATAGGCACCTGCATTACGCCGGCAGCATTAAACACCTCGAAGAAAAGCCCCTCTGAAGTTGCACCATTGCCAATAGTACCAAATGCTACCTCGTTACCGCTAACCGAAAACTTTTTAAGGTAATCGAGCTCTTTATTTTGGCGGTATAGTTTCGATGCAAAAGCCAGGCCCAACAAACGCGGCATGTGCCCGCCGGTGGTTGAAAGATCGGACCCGGTATTTTTAGTTTGGGTTTGGTCTATAAAGTCGCCATCTGGGCCAACAAAGCGGTTAGCGAAGTGGCAATTCATTTGGCGCCCGCCCGATGCAGGCTCCTTTTCAATATCAGGATGAGCATATAGCTGGGCGAAGAACTCCTTCATGGTAACCATGCCGGCGGCAAACATAAATGTTTGGTCGCGGTAGTAGCCTGCGCGCCAGTCGCCTTTACGGAAGGCCTTGGCCATGGCCAGTTGAGCCACCTCTTTACCATCGCCAAAAATGCCAAACTTGGCTTTACCGGTAAGTACCTCTTTACGGCCCAACAGGCTGGCCTGCCGGCTTTGGTAACCCACACGGTAATCGCTGATCACGATCTTCTTGAAATCATCAAAACTAAGCTCGGAGGCAGTAAGTTCGTTGCCGGTATTTATCAGGGTTTCGGGCATAGAAAATTCTGTTAAGGCGGTAAAAGTATAAAATTCTATTTTGTTTTTTAGTATGGGTAAGGTCAAAACATATAGTTTACTCAATAGTTTTTGTTTTACATTAAACCTTTTATATTTGTGATAATCAAACAGGTAATTATGAAAAAAATAATGATGATTTGTGCGGTGTTTTTAGGCCTGGCCTTCACTGCAAATACAGCTAAGGCTCAGGATGATACCAAAGCTGAATTTAAGTTTACCGAGGAGAAACACGATTTTGGTAAAATACCGCAGGGAACACCTGTAACTACCATTTTTGAGTTTACCAACGTTGGCCAGGAGCCGCTTATATTAAGCGATGTACGCCCTACCTGTGGCTGCACCATTGCCGATTATACCAAAACCCCTGTGTTAAAGGGTGGTAAGGGCACTATCAAAATCACTTACAATGCAGCTGTAGTTTCGGCATTTAACAAAACTATAGTTGTTACATCAAACGCTAAAACACCTACCAAATACTTAAATATTGTGGGCGAGGTAGTTGCAAAACCAGCAACGGCGAGCAGCAGATAAGTAACAATTACATTACACAGATATTGAGGCACTGCAATAGCGGTGCCTTTTTTGTTTAGGTGATGGTTGGAAATTCAAAGCCTGCGAGTTGACTCACCCGGCTGATCCCGTATGTTTACGGGACTGGGCCACCCTCTCTACTTCGTAAAGAGGGTTTTAAAAATGGAGCTCACCCTCTTTTCCGCAGGAAGAGAGGGTCGGGCAGCGATAGCGCGCCCGGGGTGAGTTAAATAACCAAGCGGCGAGTTCACCAACAACAGCGATGGGTTTGAAACCCATCGCTACAAAAGCACCTAAAAAACTTTTACTAATTTTGCCCCATGCCAAAAATTTCGCAAAAAGGGCAGCGCATGCCTGCCTCGCCTATACGTAAACTAACCCCCTTTGCCGATAAAGCTAAGCTCGACGGCAAGAAAGTTTACCATTTGAACATCGGCCAACCGGATATAGAAACACCGGAAGGCATGCTGAACGCTATTAAAACTATCGATTTTAAAGTATGGGCCTACACCCCATCAGAAGGTACTTTGAGCTATCGTAAAAAGCTAACCGAATATTACAACAAGCTGGGCTATAACATCACGCCCGAAAACATCATTGTAACCACCGGCGGCTCGGAAGCTATTACCATTGCCATGATGAGCTGCCTCGACGATGGCGACGAGGTGATCATCCCCGAGCCTTTCTACGCCAACTATAATGGCTTTGCCAACCAAACGGATGTAGTGGTAAAACCCATACTGTCGTACATCGATAATGGCTTCGCCCTGCCCCCTATCAGCGAGTTTGAGAAACTGATAACACCGAAAACCAAGGCCATTATTATTTGCAACCCCAATAATCCTACAGGCTACCTGTACTCGCGCGAGGAGTTGGAAGCATTGAAAGAATTAGCTTTAAAGTACGACCTGTACCTGTTTAGCGACGAGGCCTATCGTGAGTTTTGCTATGATGGCCGCACCTTTATTTCGCCCATGCACCTCGATGGCTTGGACGAGAATGTTATAGTAATGGACACTGTGAGCAAACGTTACAGTGCTTGCGGTGCACGCCTGGGCTGCCTTATCACCAAAAACAAAGCAGTTATTGCTGCGGGATTGAAATTTGCGCAGGCCCGTTTATCGCCGGGTATGGTTGAACAAATTGCCGGCGAAGCTGCAGTTGATACCCCTGATGAATACTTCACCGCTGTAAACACCGAATACACTAAACGCCGCGATACACTGGTAAATGCTTTGAATAAGATAGATGGCGTATACTGCCCTAACCCGGGCGGCGCGTTCTATGTGGTAGCAAAATTCCCGATAGATAATGCTGATAAGTTTTGCCAATGGATGCTCGAAAGCTTCAGCCATGAGAACCAAACGGTAATGATGGCACCAGCAACAGGCTTTTACAGCACCCCCGGCGCAGGCACCAACGAAGTGCGTATGGCTTATGTGCTGAATAACGACGACCTGAACAAAGCTATGGAATGCCTTGCCGAAGGGTTAAGGACGTATCCGGGCAGAGTTTAACCAGTTGCCAGTTCGCAGTTTGCAGTGGGCAGTTTGCAGTTTGCTTAAATGAGTAGTTATTATGCTCTTATTTAAAATCTCGAACCGCCCACTGCAAACTGATCCATCAACTATTTGCAAATCAAAAAACTGCAAACTGCCCACCGCCAACTGCAAACTAAAAAAACCGTATCTTTGCACCCTCAAAGTTTTGATACAATGGTGTGGGCAGAAAAATTTAAGCTGAATAAGCAACTGATAAAAACGGTAACCGAACTTGGTTTCGGCGCACCGAAGGATATACAGCTTAAAACGCTCACACGCATTACGGGCGGGCAGGATGTTATTGGCATTGGCCCCGAAGGTGCAGGCAAAACCACTACGCTGGTGCTTGGCACACTTAACCGTTTCAATTACAAAGCCGATGGCGTGCCCCGTGCATTGGTATTGGCACCCGACCAGGAACGCGTTTTCGAAATTGTAGCGCAGCTTGAGCGCATTAACCGCAATACTTCTATCCGCATTGTTAGCCTGCACAACGGCAGCCCTATCGACCAGCAAATGGATGACCTGGCCGATGGTGCCGACATAGTAGTGGCCACCCCCGACCGTGCCCGAGCTATTTACCTGAAATTGGGTTTGAACCTGAACAAGGTGACTTACCTGGCCATTGACGATGCCCACCTGATAGTTAAACAAGGTTTGCAGTTACCCGTGGTAGAACTGGCCACCAGCATTGATAAAGGCCAGCACATTGTGTTTACCGAAGTGATGCACGATAGGCTGGAGAAAATGATTGGCTCGTTCATGGTAAACCCGGCCACTATTGAGGTAGACGACCTGCCCGAAGAAAAGCTTGCCACCTACCCGCAGATGCTTTACCATGTGCCCAATTTTGGCACCAAGCTGAACTTGCTGAGCCTGTTTATGCAGGATGACGAGGTATTTACTAAAACCGTAGTATTCGTTAACACCAAAACGACTGCCGAAACGCTATACAAAAGCCTGACCAACCGCCTGCGCAAGTCGGTAGCGTTATTGGCGCCTGCCTTTTTTGAATACAACCAGGTGAAAGATGTGGAAGCTTTTACTAATAACAACGCGCTGCGTGTGCTGATTGTAGCACAGGAAAGTATTGAAGCGGGTATCAACGTGCAGGGTATTCCCTTTATACTGCATTTCGACATTCCTGCGGAGAAAGAGGATTATATAGCCCATATTACCGACAGTGGCGTAGCAGACGAAGAAACATTGGCATTAACCTTTGCTACCGATATTGAACTGGACCAGGTACGTAAAATTGAGCAGATAACCGGGCAAAAAATGCAATTAGCCGAGTTGCCGGAAGACCTGGTGATAGAAAAAACACGCGCCCAAAAGGAAGCTGACAAACCCGAAAAACCCAAACGTGTTGACCCCAACAAATACGTACCAGGCGAAGCCTTCCACGAGAAAAAACCGGAAAACGCTAAAACCTACAACTTCAGCGCGAACAAGAAAGCGAAGATGAATAAGAAGAAAAACCACTAAGGGTTTTCTTTCAGCGTGATTATAGCCAGAGGGGGCACCTAACGGAGCCCTAATTGCTTTTGGAGCATTTTCTACAAACACGCTACCCCGCTGGGGTATTATTTACCGCTAACATAACACTCCGTTAGGAGTACCGTGTTTATAGCACTATAAAACCGCATTTTAGGCTCCGTAGGTGCCACCTGCCAACGTGTACTGCTATTGACGCTCATTCTTATTAATTTCCTGGTGATACTGGATATACAAATCCTCTACCTTTTTGCGTGCCCATGGTGTTTTACGCAGGAATTTGAGGCTGGAGTTTACACTCGGGTTATCTAAAAAACAATTGATACGGATGCGGTAACCCAACTCCGCCCAGCCAAAATACGCTACCAATGCGTTAATGATAGCTTCTAATGTTTTGCCGTGGAGTGGGTCTTTTGGTTTTTGATCCATTTTGGTGGTTGTATTTTACCGCAAAGGACGCAAAGTTTCCGCAAAGAGCGCAAAGATTTGAGTTAACACGAATTTTTCTTATTTAAACGAATTTCACAAATCTTGGCCGATAATATCAATTGATCACTATCAAATTTGATTTGTGAAATTCGATATAATTCGTGGAATTCGTGTTTATTCTATTTACTCATTTGCACCAATTCCAAAGCCTTAACGGTATCGGCATATAATTGCTCGTACAGCTTTTCTTCCAGCACTTGTTTGCTGATGAGTTTACTGCCCAAGCCAACCGCGCATACCCCCGAGCGGAACCAGCCCGATATGTTGCTGGCCTCTATCTCTACCCCGCCTGTTGGGATAAACAATTGACCCTGGAATAATTCGCGGATGGACGACATAAAGGCCGGGCCTAAAATATTAGCCGGGAATAGTTTAATGAGCGATGCTTTGTATTGCTGGGCAATGTGTATTTCGGTGGGCGTCATGCAACCCGGCACCCATAGCATTTTGTAGTTTGCTGCTACCAGTGCCACATCGCTATCTACGATTGGCGATACCAAAAAATCGGCACCTGCATCTACAAAGGTTTCGGCCTCTAAGCCCGTTTTTATAGTACCTATGCCCAGGTACATGCCGGGCATTTCTTCTACCACTGCTTTTTTTATCAGCCTGAAGTTTTGCAGCGCTTCTTTGCCGCGGTTGGTATACTCCAATACCCGCACGCCGGCGCGGTACAGTGTGCGCACTATTTCTACGCTCACTTCCGCATCTTCATAAAAAAATAATGGCAGTATGCCCTGTGCTAATATGGTATCTAAAACCTGCTCTTTATTGGCCATTGGTAATTGCGTTCGTAATATCTTCTATTGTATTAGTAGTGGCATCGCTGGCCACAAAAAGTTTCGTAAAAGCAGCGGCGGTAGCAAATTCAAGCACCTGCTGCGGGGCATCGTTATGGTAAAAGCCATTTATCAGCCCGGCCATAAAACAATCGCCAGAGCCCACTTTGCTCACAATGCTATCTGCGGTATGTTCCTTCGAGCTGTAGAAACCGCCATCAGCATACAACGCCGCATAGTAATTTATGGTTCCGCGCCCATCAAACCTGAAGGTATTGGCTACGGCCTTGCACTTCGGGAACTTTTCGATCAGCCTTTCAGATGAGGAAAGCGCCTCTTTCAGGTAGATGCTTTTCTGCCCGCTCTCGTGTATATCGCCATAAACTTCTATACCCAGCATCATTTCGGCGGCCCAGATGTTGCCCATTACCACATCGCAGTATTCTACCAAACCCGGCATCACCTCTTGCGGCTGCTTGCCATATTGCCATAGCTTGGCGCGGTAGTTCAGGTCGACGGATATGGTGATGCTCTTTGCCGACGCCGCTTGCAACACTTCCAAACAAACATCAGCAGTTTGCTGACTAATGGCGGGGCATATAGCCGTAAAGTGGAACCAGCTAACACCTTCCAGCACGCTATCCCAATCTACCATACCGGGTTTCAGTTCGGCAAAGGCGGAGTTGGCGCGGTCGTATATCAGGGCATCGTTCTTCAGATCCTTCCCCTGCGTTAGGAAGTATAGGCCCATCCTGCCATCGCCATAAAATATTTTGGAGGTATCTATCCCGCGGGAATTTACATAACCTGCCAGTTCTTCGGAAAGCCCGTTTTTTGGCAGAGCGGTAAAGTATTTAGATGGCACATCCCATAGCGCCAGCGCCGAAGCTACGTTGAACTCGGCACCACCAACAAATACGGGCAGCGCACTATCTGCCAACCATTGCCCGCCAGCATCCGGACTAAGCCTTAACAATAATTCGCCGAATGACAGTACAGCGCCCTGTTTATAATTTTTAGATAGCAAACCGCTCATTTCTTATCAAAATCGAAGTAGTTTTTTGCGTTATAATAGCAAATATCCTGTATAATTCGCCCCGTCCATTCCATATCGTTGGGCAGTTCGCCATTCTCTATGTCCTCGCCGAACAGGTTGCACAATATCCGCCTGAAATATTCGTGCCGCGGAAACGACAGGAAGCTGCGCGAATCGGTAAGCATGCCCACCATCCGGCTGATGAGTCCCATATTAGAGAGTGTGTTCAATTGCTTGGTCATGCCGTCCTTCTGATCAAGGAACCACCATGCCGAGCCCCACTGTATCTTACCCGCTACCGAGCCATCCTGGAAGTTACCCGCCATAGTGGCCATCAGTTCGTTATCGGCAGGGTTAAGGTTGTATAGAATGGTTTTAGCCAGTTTATCATCGGTATCTAACCTATCCAAAAACTTAGAAAGGCTTCTCCCCTGGTGAAAATCACCTATAGAATCGCGCCCCGTATCGGGCCCCGACTCTTTAAAGCCCCTTGTGCTGTTGTTGCGCATGGCACCAATATGGTACTGCTGTACCCAGCCCTTCTCGTAATCCCAAATAGCAAATTGGTGCAGCATGAAAGATTTGAACTTCACATTCTCGCTCCCGCTGATCGGTTGCTGGGTGCGTATTTTGGCAAATATATCGCCTGCTTCTTTTTCGGTACAGTCTTCGGCGTAAACCTGGTCTATCCCATGGTCAGATACGGTGCATCCGTTGCTGGCAAAATAAGTATGGCGTTTTTTCAACGCGGTTAAATAGCTGTACAGGTCGCCAATAGCTACATCAGCAACTTTTTCCAGCTGGTCGATGTATTTATTCAGCGTAACTATATTTTCACTCGCCATTGCCTTATCAGGGCGGAACGCCGGCAGCACTTTCACGCCAAAGTTACTCGCGCGAAGTTTTGCATGATGCTCCAGGCTATCAATAGGGTCGTCGGTTGTGCATATCACCTCCACATTCATTTTGGTGATGAGGTTGCGCACGCTGTTTTGCGGGCTGCGCAGTTGTGCCGTGCAGTCGGCATAAATATCGTTGGCGGTAGAAGGCATCAACCTCGAATGAATGCCGAAGTAGCGCTGCAGTTCCAGGTGCGTCCAATGGTAAAGGGGGTTGCGCAGAGTGTAAGGCACGGTTGCCGCCCATTGCTCAAATTTTTCTTTATCACTGGCGCCACCGGTAATGTAATGCTCATCTACCCCGTTGGCACGCATGGCCCGCCACTTGTAATGGTCGCCGTGCAGCCAAATGGCGGTTAGGTTATCAAAGCTGATGTCGTCGGCAATTTCGTTCGGCGGCAAGTGGCAGTGGTAATCTATAATAGGCATGTCGGCAGCAAAATCGTGGTATAAACGTTTGGCCGTATTGGTTTGCAGCAAAAAATCCTCGTCGAGAAAGGTCTTCATGGGGTTATTATCCGGGATTTGTAATTATAGGGTTATTCTGCCGAATAGTAAAAATTTATTCACGAAAACGATAGCGTAGTGGTGATTTAACCGCAGAGGACGCAGAGGAAAAACGCAAAGAAGCGCAAAGATTTAAAATGAGTGAACACTAATTTTATCAAATTGTGCGAATTTCACGAATTGAGTAAACACTAATCATCCGAATTAAGTTGAATTTCACAAAAATTAATTTGCAGGTTCATTAAAATTCAACCGATTTGATTTGAGAAAATTTCGAATAATTCGTGCAATTCGTGTTCACTCAAATAACCACCAAATAAAAAAGACGCGAAGTATCGCGTCTCTACAATTCGTAAAATTCGTGCTTGTTTTATTTCACCACTAAAACCCCATCCGCCATTATCGAAATATCTTTCTTAGGCTGGGTTATGGCAGCAATTTCTGCTTCGCTTTTGTTGGCATCTTTGGCGTAGTGTTTCTGGCGTTCTACCGAAAGTTCTTTCACTTTAGCCAGGCCTTCTACTACTACGGTTTTACCTACAATGTTTTGCGGCATAAAGTAGGCATAATCGGTAAACTGCACCATAATGGTTTTACCATCTTCCTGCGCCAGTTTCATAAAGCAGCCTTTCTTTTTGCAGACATCAACTACGGTACCGGTTACTTTACCTGCGTAGGTGGTATCGCTGCTCAGGGTAGTTTTTAATGCGGCGGTGGTTAAAGCACCATCGGCAGTTACGGTTTTACCATAGGTTACGCCGGCCTCGGCAGGTGTTATAGTTGATTGTGCGAACGATGCTACCGAAAAGCAAAGGCAGATGATGAATAATGCTGTGGCTTTCATATTGTTAATATTGGTTTTATAAAGATGATGTGCTACAAAAATAACATTATCTACCAATTATTTATAATGATTCCTGATAAGCTTTTTCCAGCAGGTAATCGGGGACCGAACGGATATTTTTCAGGGATAGTTTTACTTCCTTATCCAGCTTTACGCCATTGCCTTCTTCAAAGCTGCCGTTAATACCCAAAACCTTCACGGCAGTGTACGAGCCTTCGATGCCACCCGGAATATCAACCCGCACCATATTACCCGTGGTGCCCGCCGTTTGCCTGCCTATAATAATAGTGTTGGGACGCATGCGCAGTTCGGCGGCAACACTTTCGGCAAGGCTTTGGGTTTGCTCGTTCACCAGCACCACCAGTTTGCCCTTGTAAAGCGGTAGCCCCAAGGTATCGGGCGTGGCAGGAATTTCTGATATATTAGCCTTGAAGGTACCCGGAAAACCCAGTATTGCATTATAATTAACTTCAGCAGGCAGGCGCTTGGCCACCAACCCCGGCCACATGGCCTGCACTATCTGGAAGCTTGGGTAATCGCGCATTTCCAATATCACAGTTTTAGCATTGGCTATATCGGTGTACATTTTCTTAAGGGTTCGCACATCGCCAATTTCACAAAAGCGCACATACCACACACCATGCCCCATATCAGTGGCAATTTTGGGGCGGTGCTTTACACGGTATTGAAAGAGCTCGCCGTAGGTATAAAGTTTTAATTGCTTCTCCAGCCTTTGCCCATTCCTATCTAAAGTAATGCGAACAGTTTTATTAGAATCGATACGGAACAGGTTGCGGCCTATTTCACGGTAATACGACGAGGCGTTGGTGCCGGTAGTGTGCGGCGCTATTTGCTTTACCCTTTCGAGGACCGGTAGGCCGTTTATGGCTACTATCTCGTCGCCTACTTTCAAATCGGCAGCCCGCATCAGCGAATCGTACTTGCTGTAACCTATCAAAAATTTGCCTTCAGCATAATAGGTATCAAAGGGCATATTCAGGAAATCACCGTGGGCGGCGTTCCATTCTTTTTGTAAAAACCAGGAGTGGCTATCGTGAATACGTGTTGTTAATTGCAGGAAAGCTTCGCGGTATTCGTCAGCGTTGCGAGCCTCCTTAAACTTCGGAATAAACTCTACCAGCACCTCATCCCAGCCCGGCGCGTTGGTTTTTTTATGCGGATAAAAATAGTTGACGATGTTCCAGAAACGAGCCAGCGCCAGCAGGCGGTGTGCTTCGTCGGGATAGAGCGGAGCAGCCATCGGGTCCTCGTTATGGAACACATGGTCGTATTTATACCTGCCATCAAAATCGTTAATGTATTTGCTCGAATCGGGCAGGTGGTACAGGTACAATTCCTCCAGGCTTTTTTGCAATACCTTAGGGATGCCGAAACGAGCGATATCCTTCTCATCAAATACCTTAATTACCGAATCGCCCTGCAAGCGGGTTACCTCCCCGCTAAGTTTCGCTTTGGGTAAACTATTATACCATTCAGTAATAAATTTATCGAATGCCCCGCGCTCCGCTATTTTGTTAATAGCCGGTACGTTTTTAATATACTCCGCATCCCAATCCGGCTGCCCTTTTGCGGCAGATGGGTGATAATATTTAAGGAAGCCCCATACCTTGGTGTAGGCGGTAAGGTTTTCTATTTGCTGTTTGCTTTGCGCTTTTAACACTGCGGCACCCAACAGCAATACGGCGATGATGGCGGTTATCTTTTTCATACGCCAAAAGTGCGTGCGTTTATTGCTCGTTAGAAAAGTTTTAGATGAAGCTGCCGAACGGCTCGGCTAAAACATCCGCAAAAAATTCACCGTGCAAAACGCTATGTTCGTCGAAAAATGCATGAGTATCCCGCAGGCAAACCTTACCTTTAGGCATGCCGTTTTCTTCACGCATGCTTACATACAAGCAAAAAAGCCTTATTGCCGAATTATCGTACCTGCTATTTGTAGGCGTGCTAAGCCCATTCGCTACCGGCAGCCAGATATGGGATAAGCCCTCTTTCACCCTCAGCCTCGTGTTGCTTAACATTATGGGCCTGCCGGTCATCATCATCTTTTACCGCCTGTACCTCCCATATACGGTAGGCAAAAAGAGATACTGGCTTTTTGCGCTGCTCTTCCCAGTTTACATATTGCTTTACGAGATTTGGTACCGGCTTACCGCGCTGGCCATGGTGGCTATGCCATTTATCCCCAAAGGTTACCGCGATAACCTGTACACCGCTTACCCCTGGGATTATGAACACGGACTTTTCCATCAAACCCTCGGCTATACCTGTTTGGTGATGGCAGCGGCTACATCCATATATGTGATCAGGCTGCTATTCAAAAACCAGCATAACCTCTTCGCCGCCGAAACCGACAAACTAAAACTGGAACTGAACCACCTAAAATCTCAAGTGCAGCCGCATTTCTTTTTTAATACGTTGAACAACCTTTATGCCCTGAGTGTGCATGCATCGCCCAAAGCGCCGGAAATGATAGCCGGGCTGAGCAGTATTATGCGGTATGTGCTATACAATGCCCAGCAAGATAAGGTACACCTGCAGCAAGAGGTCGATTTTATACACAGCTACATCAAGCTCGAGAGCATCAGGCATGATAACTCCGAGGCCATCGAGTTTTCGGTACAGGGCGATGTAGGGGCATTGGAGATAGAACCCCTGCTTTTTTTACCGCTGATAGAGAATGCCTTTAAGCACTCGCTGCAAAAAAACTTAACGAACAAATGGGTAAAGCTTGCGCTGGCCGTTGATGAAGACGAATTGGTTTTCCAAACGAGCAACCCCGTAGCCGAAAAAGGCACCATAACCAACGGGGAAGGTGGCATAGGGCTAAACAACGTGCGCAAGCGACTGCAACTGCTGTATCCTGAAAGCCATCAACTGGATGTGCATCGGGGCGAAAGCATTTTTACCGTAACTTTAACCATACAGCTAAATTAAGATATGACCAACTGCATTGTGGTAGACGACGAGCCGCTGGCCCGGCAATTACTGGAAGGCTACATTGCCCAAACGCCGGGGTTAAACTGCGTGGCCGTTTGCCAAAGCGCTATCGAAGCATTTTCGGTACTGCACGAGCAGCAGGTTGATGTAATGTTTCTAGATATACAAATGCCCGGCATTACGGGCGTAAACTTCCTGCGCTCGTTGAAAAACGCCCCCAAGGTTATCTTTACTACCGCATATGCCGACTATGCCGTTGATGCTTTTGAGCTGGAAGCGGTAGATTACCTGCTAAAACCCATCACCTTTGAGCGTTTTATAAAAGCCGTACAGAAAGTAAATTTAAAACAAGCAAGTGCCGAGGTTATCCCCACCCCTGCTGCCGAAAACAGCTTCATCTTCTTGAAAGTCGACCGCAGGCTTATCAAAATAAATCATGCCGACATCAGCCATATTGAGGGCTATGGCGATTATTTGAAAGTACATACCGCGGCACAAACCTATGTTACCTACATGACGTTTAGCAAACTGGAGCAACTGCTGCCCGCTGCAAACTTCATCCGCATACACCGCAGCACTATGGTAAACACGGCCTACATTCAATTTGCAGAGGGTAATTTCCTGCGCGTAGCCGGGCAAGACCTCGCCATAGGGCAATCCTATCGGGATAAGGTTTTTCAGAAGTTAAATATGGAGGGGTGATGATAGTTTCCGTTCCGATTCTTTATCAGTTCTTAAGTTTTAACTTGAAGCGTCCTCCCATCAGCCCTCCCATTGACCCTAAGAATATAAGAGTAGGAAAGAAAATTACCGCTACAATTCCCAAATAAATTACGACGAAGCTAATTATGGTGGCTATGGTTACAAAAAGCCAAGGGCGCAAAACTCGGTATCTAAAGCTCGTTATGTCTTCTGGCCAAGAAAATAATACAGTACATAACCCAATAACAAAAGCTGCCGTGAATAAAACTACAGCTGTAACAGCAATGCCACGCTGCACTAAGATGCCTTTAACAGCCACATATCCAATATTTGCAACTGCAAAAAGGCACAAAGCAACAACAACCAATATCTTTTTATTGCCTTTACTTATATAAATCATCTTTCTGCTGCTTCTTTTATTACGGCGTTACGCTGCGTCAACAACTTCCGCATGTAACGCTCCATAAAAAACTTATCTACAAGTTTGCCCAACCATCCAAATGGCGATTTGAAGATGAACTCATCCGTCATGATGGTATAGCTGCCCGCCTGTTTAAATTGATGCAGGTGCCGTAGCATTTTAAAGGGCCCTTTTACTATTTCGTCAACAAAGTAGTCGGCTGCGGCAAACTCGCTGATGCGGATGGTCATGTTGAATTTTAGCCCGAGGTGGTTGGTCTGCCAGGTCACCCATTCGTTGAGCCCGATGAGCCCGCATGTTTTGCCGGCTATGGCTTTTTCTTTGCTGTGCTGCATGGAACTTATATGCAGGTCGATGCTTCTTGATAAGTCGAAGCAGGTAGCTACGGGAGCTTTTATTTTGGTACTGAGGTTGATGATTGCCATGGTGAATTGATAGTAATTTTATGTATCCGTAACCGTAGCGATGGGTTTCAAACCCATCGCTACGGGGCAAATATCTACAGCACTACACCCTTAAACTCAAAACATCGTGCACGGCATGCTCAGCCTTCGGGAAACTGAAAACAAAGCCTGCATCCAGCAAACGTTTGGGCGCTACCCAGCGGCTTTTCAATATTAGTTCTGTTTCGGTGCCGATGATTTTGGCGCCTATCTCCAGCAGCCACTGCGGTGCAGGCAGGCCGAAGGGTACGCCGTAGGCTTTGCGGATAATGCGCATCAGGTCTTTATTCTTTGCAGCTTCGGGGGCGGCGCAGTTGATAACACCATCCAGTTCAGTGTGCTCTATTAAAAACTCGGTGATACGGGCGGTATCATACTCGTGTATCCAGGCAATGTATTGCTCGCCGTCACCTTGTTTGCCGCCCAAACCAAATCTCACTAAATTCAACAGGCGTGGAAAAACGCTATCGCTTCGGCCAAGGGCTATGCCATGGCGCAGGGCTACTTTGCGAGTGTTGGGTGTATCGGCATCAAAAAAGCATTGCTCCCATTGCTTGCACACGTCGATAGAAAAACCGTAGCCAATTTCGCCGGTGGCCTCGTCCTGCGCATGGTCTTCGGCGTGGCGGTATATGGTGGCAGATGCCAGGTTTATCCAGAGTTTTGGCGGCTGCGCCAGTTTGCCTATTACCTTGCCTAATAAAGTTGTGGGCACTACCCTGCTGCGGATAATTTCGGCTTTGTTTTTTTCGGTGTAACGGCAGTTCACGTTTTTGCCGCAGAGATTTATTAGCATATCGGCACCGTTCAGCGCTTCGGCCCAGTCGCCTTCGGTTTCGCCATCCCAAACAAGGGTTTTAATGTTACCAATGGTTGCGGCAGGCTTGCGGCTAAGCAGTATAATTTCTTCGGCAAGGTTTTTATAATATTTGGCCAGCACGGTGCCGAGGTATCCGTTACCGCCGGCCAAAACTATTTTATGGTATTTCATAATACGTTCAATTTAAAATTACAAGCAACAACAGCAACCGGTACACTACCCAGGTAATGGTGAGTAGCCAGCCCAGCTTCATCAGTTTGGTGCGGCGGATGTGCTCTAAAAACATCAGTCCGGCCACGCCCAAAAAGCACAAGGTACAAATGATGGGGCTAAGCACGACAAACTTGGCCAGCAATAATACGGGTAGCAGCAATAGGGCACCGGCCAAAGAAATCGTCATCATGTTGCCCAGATATTCCCAGCGCTTTTCGGGGCGGTAAAAGCTGATGACGATGCCCTGAAACAGCACCTGCCCGCCGCAGATGTAATACTCGCGCAGTTTATCGCCCAAGGGCACCAGCGGGGTAAGGTGATGCGCATAAGCAGTTAATATGCTCCCTACAATAAACCATGTAAACGCTAAATAAGCCAACCTGTACCCCAGCCTGAAGCTTGGCTGTATGCCCTGCACATCGTGCGCAGCAGGAATAATTACCCGGCGGTTATAAGATACAAAGGCATATACCTTTTTCATCAGCCAAACAAAAGGCGCGAACCTGAACAGCGGGCCAAACACCGGGAAGCTATTACCGATAACCTTGAACAGGCTTTGCACGCCATAGCTCACTTCCCCGGTTTGGGTGTCGACCAAGGCAATTTCGTTAACGGCGCGCTGGCGGTCAACCAGCGGACAAGCCGCTTCGGGCATATCTTGGTAGCTTGCCCTGCCATCAAGCATACCTGCATGGGTAAATGCTTTGGTGTAGGCATTGCACATAGGGCAATCAGCATCATATAGTATCAGGTGGTTATTCAGCGTTTTCATGGCAGTGAAGATTATTGGGGTTGAACGAATACTACGTTAGCTTTCTCGCCTACGGTAGTTGCATGCTGTGCTTTGTTACGGAGTTTAAAGAAGACGATCACATTCAGGAAGTGCATACCACCAAGGATGAGGATAATAGTGCCTATTTTGTAGCTGAGCACCTCTATCACCTCCTGCGCATTTTGTATCGGCTCGGTCTCTTTCAGCACAAGGCACATGTATCCAATATTTACCAGGTAAAAGCCCACTACCAACAGCTTGTTCACGCTATCGGCAAGCGGCGTATTACCGTGAAAAATGTCGACCAGAAAAATGCGGCCGTTGTTAAATAAAACTTTGGCTACCCAAATGGTTAATAAAATGCTAACGGTTAGGTAAACTGCGTAGGTGGTGATAAAGTAATTCATGATTCCTAAGATTTAAATTTGTTTTGAATTTTCAATAAAAAATGAAAGATTTATTTAAAAATAAATGCGCCTTGCGAACGCATGTACAAATGTGAATATTATTTTCTAACTTTCAAAATATATTGAAAGTTTATTTTTAATTATTTTTTAACCACGGAGTTCGCAGAGGTTACGCGGAGGTTCACAGAGGGCTTTGCAAATGGATGGAGAGTTTTTTATCAATTGGGCAATACCCCACAGGCCGTTAATACTATTTTCTTCTCAGCGAATCTCCGCGTAACCTCCGTTAACTCCGCGGTTTAAATAACCATCAACACCTCCCTAAGGCAACTTAACCTTATAAATCCTATACGGATACACCACCTTATTCTCTCCCCCATTGTATTTGGGCAGGCGGTTCATTTGCGAGGCGCTGAGGTACAGGTAGCCATCGTTGCCAATCCCAAAGGAATCGGGCCAGCTGAGGCGTTCATCGGTTACAAGGGTGTGCAGTTGGCCATCGGGAGATACATATTTTATGGAGTGGTCGGGCGAGCTGCTTTGGTAAATATTGCCCTGGGTATCGGCTATCATGCCGTGGCAAACGCCGGTTTCGGCAACCATTTCTACTTTGGGCGAGAGTTGCGCGTCTTTCAGCGTGGTATCGGCCAAAAGTTCGGTAGCTATTCGGTACAGCTTGGTTTGATTAATGGCCCGGAAGTAAAAGTATTTGTAGTTGCGGCTAAGGGCAATGCCGTTCACATTCGATGCGAAAGGGCGGCCGTTGTTATCCACCACATCCTTACCATCAAGGTTTAGTTTAAAACCCGGCTCCACTATGGTCGATTTATCATCCTTTAGCACCACGCGGCTTTTGCCGGTATTCAGATCCAGTACAATAATCGCATGCAGTCCGGGGTCGGACAGGTAGGCCAGTTTGCGGCTGTTATCCACACAAACATCGTTCAGGGCGCTTTTATCTTTCGGCAGGCCTTCGAAGGTGTAAATGCGTTTTACCTTATTATCATCAAGGCTTATCTGTATCAGTTTAAACTGGCCCAGTTTGGCGGTGGCATTGCCAATAACTGCTGCAGCGCCCGCCGGGGCCGAATCGAGCACCCAAAGGCAATTGCGGTCATCGGCATACAAGTCCTGCGCGTTTACAAAGTGCGTTTCGGGTTCTTCGGGTTTATACTGGTTCCACTCTGCATCGGGGAAGGGTACGCGCTTGCCGTTCACAATTTCGGTAAGCCCATACAAGTAAGGCTCGGTATGCGGGAAAGAAACGAACAAGCGGTTTGATGCCGGCGCAACGGTAACACCTATGGGCTGGTTTTTATCGAACGAGGCAACTTCGATCAGTTTTTCGTCGGTTTGGGCGGTGGCTTTCAACATTATTGCCATGGTGGCTATATAAAACAGTATCTTTTTCATTATTACTAAGCAGGGCTTTTAAATAATACCCTAAAACGCTTATTTAGTTTACCTTTTAACCCAATTTTAAACCTCTTTAATTCATTATTAAAAAATAATTAACCCTAACATCGCCCTAAATAAAATTTAACTGCTAAAATTGCGTTGATAACTTTTTATGGTGCCGTTGTGGGATTAGCGGCATAAATTTCCATCTTTATCCAATGTTCAGAAGCATAAGCAACCGATACCTGAGATACCTTACCATCTTTGTTTACTTTGTTATTATCTTTTTCTGCGCCATCGAGTTAAATTTTCTTTGGCTGTTCGGGTATTCGCCGGATATGCGCGACATAAAAACCCCTACCCTCTCCGTTGCTTCTGAAGTTTACACTGCCGATGGCAAACTTATCGGCCGCTTTTATAAAGAGAACCGCTCCCCTATTGAATATAAAAACATCTCCCCTAACCTGGTAAACGCCCTTGTAGCAACCGAGGATGTACGCTTTTACAAACACGGCGGGGTAGATTTCATTGGTTTTGTTAGCGGCTTGGTTTCAACCGCCAAAGGCGACCGCCGTGGCGCAAGTACCATTACGCAGCAGTTGGCAAAAAACCTTTTCAATACGCGTAAACGCAAATCGCAGGGATTAGTAAAATACATTCCCGGAGTAAAAACGCTGGTATTTAAATGTAAAGAGTGGCTTACGGCTTATAAATTGGAGCACCAGTACAACAAGCAGCAAATACTCACTATGTACCTTAATACCGTACCTTTTGGTAACAACTCCTTCGGTATTAAAACAGCTACGCTGAAGTACTTCAACAAAATGCCAAACCAGGTAACCCCTGCTGAGGCCGCTACCCTAATAGGGATGCTGAAAGCTACATCAACATACAACCCCCGCACTAACCCTAAGCGTGCGGTAGAGCGCCGTAACGTAGTGCTGGCCCAAATGCTGAAATACAATTACCTGAACAAGGCTGATTACGATGCAAATACAAAATTGCCCATCGGGTTAGATCTTAGCTATATCGACAAAACCGGCCAGGGCGATTCGTACATACGCCACGCGGTAGAGAAATGGCTGAACAAGTGGTGTGAAGAAAACAACTACGATTTGTACGAAGACGGGCTGAAAATTTACACCACTATAGATAGCAAACTACAGCAATACGCAGAGGAAGCCGTTGCCGATAAAATGAAAATGCTGCAAAGGCGCTTTAATAACCTCTGGGGCGATAAAAACCCATGGCGCGATAGCAAGGGTGTAGAGATAAAGGATTTCCTGCTGAAAGCAGAACAACGCCTGCCCATCTACAAAATGCTGGTGAAGAAATACAATGGCGACACCACGCAGATAAAAGCCTACTTCGAGAAGAAAAAACGCATGACCGTTTTTACCTGGAAAGGCGATCAGGATACCACCTTCAGCAGTGTAGATTCGATAAAATACTATACCAAACTGCTCAACACCGGCATGATGACCATGGAACCCACTACCGGCAAAATAAAAGTTTGGGTGGGCGGTATCGATTACAAATACTTTAATTACGACCACGTAAACCAGGCAAAACGACAGGCGGGCTCTACCTTTAAGCCATTTGCCTACGTGACTGCTATTGATAATGGCTTTACCCCTTGCGATAAGTTTACCGATAAACGCGTAAGCATTAAGTATAAAGAGAATGGCAAAGACGAAGTTTGGGAACCCAACAATGCCGACTTCAATTTCTCAGGCCGCGAAATGTCGTTACGTTGGGCCATGGGTAAATCGGTAAACTCCATTACGGCGCAGGTTACCGAGCATGTGGGCTGGGATAAAATTGTTGATTATGCCCATAAAATAGGCATCGAAAGCCCGTTGAAGGCAGTACCATCTGTATCGCTCGGCTCTAATGATGTTTCGGTATTT
Organism: Mucilaginibacter pedocola; assembly: GCF_002013915.1. Taxonomy (GTDB): domain Bacteria; phylum Bacteroidota; class Bacteroidia; order Sphingobacteriales; family Sphingobacteriaceae; genus Mucilaginibacter; species Mucilaginibacter pedocola. The sequence goes on along the minus strand of NZ_MBTF01000004.1, from coordinate 84,132 downwards.
GAGATGGTGCGCGCATACAGCACCTTCCTGAACAAAGGCCAAAAGGTTGATCCATTGCTGGTAACCAAAATAACCGATGACAAAGGCAACCTGATACAGGAGTTCACGCTGAAAACCGAACAGGTACTAAGCGAAGAGACTGCCTGGCTGATGCTATACATGTTCCGCGGTGGTATGGAAGAACCGGGCGGCACCTCGCAAGCCCTTTGGGAATACAACGGGCTTTGGAAAAAAGGCAACGAAATTGGCGGCAAAACCGGCACCAGCAGCGATTATGTTGATGGCTGGTACATGGGCATCACCAAAGACCTGGTAACGGGCATTTGGGTAGGTGCCGACGACCGCAGCGTGCACTTCACCAGCTCCGAAACCGGCGAAGGCTCGCACACCGCGCTGCCTATATTTGGCGAGTTTATGGAAAAGGTATATGCCGACCCCAAATCGGGCTATACTTACGGGCCGTTCCCAAGGCCATGGGTGAAGATAACCAAGGAGTATAATTGCCCCTCGCCAAGGTTTACCGAGCGCGATACCACGGAGGTGGATAGTACGCTGGAAATGCCTATGGATACCTCCGGCGTTACTACTCCGGCCACCAATGAGCCAGCGCCGGAGAATAATCCCGTCACGCCTAATAATTAGCATTTTTCTGCGTTTGCTGTTAAGCCGGCTTTTATTTAAATTACGCCATATTCTTAAATTAACTTATGAATAAACGTTACCCATTCTGCATAAAATTACCTTTCGTTTTGTGGTTGCTTGCTGCTGCCCTATTATTTGCGCCGCAAGCAAAGGCCCAATACTTCGGGCAAAACAAAGTGCGCTATAAAAAGCTCGATTTTAAGATCTATAAAACCCCGCACTTCGAGATATACTATTACATTAAAAACGATAGTATGATGAAACGCTTTGCGCAGGAGAGCGAACTTTGGTACACACTGCACCAGCAGGTTTTCCGCGATACGTTCAGCAAACCCAACCCCATCATCCTATACGCCAACCACCCCGAGTTTCAGCAGACTACGGCCATTGATGGCGAGATAAGCGTGGGTACGGGCGGTATTACCGAAGGCTTGAAAAACCGCGTGGTAATGCCTGTAATGGAAACCAACCAAACCACCCGCCACGTATTAGGCCACGAGTTAGTGCACGCCTTCCAGTACCATATGCTGTTGGGCCGCGATTCATCTAATTTTGAGAACATTGGCAACATCCCACTGTGGATGGTTGAAGGTATGGCAGAATACCTTTCTATAGGTAAAAAAGATGCTTACACCGCCATGTGGATACGCGATGCTTATCTCAACCACGATATCCCAACGGTTGAAGCACTTACCAACGGCAATAAATACTTCCCTTACCGTTATGGTGAGGCGTTTTGGTCGTTCCTGGGTTCAACTTATGGCGATACCGTTATAGTGCCATTCTTTAAAAATACGGCTCGTTTTGGTTTGCAATACGGTATCAGGCGCACCTTTGGCTACGATGATAAAACCCTCTCGCGCCTTTGGAAAAACTCTATCGAGAACACTTATAAGGCTTACCTGAAAGATACCGTTCAAAAACCGGTGGGTCTAAAGGTGATCGACGATAAAATTGGCGGCGATATGACGGTGGCACCATCCGTAAGCCCCGATGGTAAATACATTTCTTTCCTGTCGTCAAAAAACCTGTTCAGTATCGACCTCTACCTGTCCGATGCCCGAACGGGGCGAATAATTACACGGCTTACCAGCAAAACGGCCAACTCGCACGTAGATGAGTTCAATTTCATCGAGTCGGCAGGTGCCTGGAGCCCCGATAGCAAAAAGTTTGCTTATAGTGTATTTGCCAAAGGCCGTAACCGCATGCTGGTGGTTTCGGTACCCGATGGTAAAGTGCTCAACGATATTTCGATGGGTAAGGCAGAGCAGTTTAGTAACCTTACCTGGTCGCCTGATGGAAAGAATGTAGCTTTCCAGGCATTGTCTGAAGGGCAGAGCGATTTGTACATGTACAACTTCGACACTAAAAAGGTTACACAATTAACTAACGATAAGTACTCAGATTACCAGCCGATGTTCTCGCGCGATGGTAAAAAGATCGTCTTCTCTACCGATCGTGCTACTTACGACCAGGTATTATCGCAGGAGATCACTTTCAACCTCGCCGAAGTTGATATTGCTACCGGCGCCATCACCAACATAAACGTATTTAACCATGCCAATAACCTTAACCCGCTTTATTCGGCAGATGGCACGCAGATATACTTCCTGAGCAATCGCGATGGCTTCCGCAATATGTACCGTTATACTATAGCCAGCGGCAAGGTAGAGCAAATGACCGACCTTTTCACCGGTATTTGCGGTATTACCGAGTTTTCGCCGGCGCTGAGTATTTCGGCTAACGATGATGTTGTTTACTCATACTACCGCTCGCAGAAATACACCGTGTATAACGCTAAAGCATCAGAGTTTACACCGGTAGTAGTTGATGGCGGCAAAACCGATTTTACAGTAGCCATGCTCCCCCCTACCCGCGCAGTAGGCGTCGACCTGATAAACTCTAACCTGAACAACTACCTGGCATACCCAAAACTATCTACAGATTCTATCCACTGTGTTGGCTACAAGCCTAAATTTAAACTGGATGCCTTAGCGAGCAATGGCGTGGGTGCGCAAATAGGCACATACGGCACCGGCTTATCGAGCGGTATAATGGGCGTATTCAGCGATATTTTGGGCCGTAATCAAATCTATGCAAGCGCATCTGTTAACGGCGAAGTGTATGATTTTGGCGCACAGGGCGTATACATAAACCAGGAAGGCCGATGGAACTGGGGCTTCGGCTTATCGCACATCCCCTACCAATTTGGTAATTATAACGTTACACCAACCACTATACAAGTTGACGGCAAACCCGTAAATGTAATTGATGAGCATACCGATATCATCCGTATTTTTCAGGATGCAGTACAGGGCTTTATGCAATACCCTATATCTAAACAACTGCGGTATGAAATTGGCGCAAGCGCGGCCCGAAACAGTTTCAGGATAGACAGGTACAGCAACTATTTTGAACCAAGAACGGACGCAGATGGCAATACTTATTACGTACCGATTCAATTTAGGAAACACAAAATATCAAGAGAGCAATACCGTGACGAAACAGGGTACGATTACCGCCCATTTAGCGTGTATACTGTTGGGACATCACTCACCGGCGACGACTCTTATTTTGGTATTGCAGCGCCGCTTGGCGGTTACCGCTTTAAAATAGGTGCCGACTACAACTTTGGCACTTATAAATATTACTCGCCAAATATTGATTTACGCGGGTATGTACGTACCAAACCAGTAACATTTGCAGCAAGGCTTTACGGTACCGGCCGTTTTGGCGATAACAACAATAATTTGTACCCACTATCTGTTGGCTACCCATGGCTGGTGCGTGGTTTCGATCTGTATAGCCTTAACTCTTCCAGTACCAGCACAACCAGTTTGTGGAACAGCAACCAACTAAGCGGCCAACGTATTGCAGTAGCCAATTTCGAGATCCGCTTGCCATTTACCGGGCCCGAAAAGTTAGCAGCATTACCATCTAAATTCTTGTTTTCTGATTTAAACCTATTTTTTGATGCCGGTTTAGCATGGAACAGCGGCGATAAGATCACCCTGTTTAAAACACAACCCGAAGTATTATCAACCTCAACAGTTACTGACCCAAACACCGGAGAACCTGTTACGCTGTATAACTTATCGCGCGTTCCGTCGCTTAGCGTTGGCCTTTCTTTAAGGGTAAACTTATTCGGAGCTTTAATATTAGAACCTTTTTACGCCTTCCCAATTAACCGCAAAGACGTGAAGAAACCTGTATTTGGGTTTAACTTTACACCGGGATGGTAGTTTAGAGTCAAGATATCAGAATCAAGAAATAAGACGTAATAAAACGTCAATATCCGGAACGGGTTAAGGCTAAAAAGCTTTAACCCGTTTTTATTACATAAACTTCTGTAAGGAATCTCGCCTAATTACGACCAAGAGCTGACAAACGCTCTGGCACTATATTTCGTAAATTTATATAGGCATGCTTCAGCGTAATTAACTGAGCAATAAACAAATCAGAAGATCAAAATGAAAAAGTCGATTTTAGCAATACTCATCGTAAGCTTGTTTGGCATTATTAGTTGCCAAAACATAAACGGACAATCAAAAAAACCAAGTGCTAACCGCCCTAAAAGTAAACCGGCGGAGGAGTGGAAGGCTATACTAACGCCAAACCAGTACCATATAATGGTGGAGAGCGGCACCGAGCCGCCGTATCATAACGAGTATTACAATAACCACCAAACCGGTGTTTATGTAAGCGCTGCCACAGGCGACACCTTATTTAGCTCTGCCGATAAGTTCGACAGTGGCACCGGCTGGCCAAGCTTTGTCAAAGCAGTGGATGCCGGGAAAGTAGAAATTGTACAGGATAACAGCTACGGCATGAGCCGCGATGAAGTTATCGAAAAAAGCACCGGGCTGCACCTGGGGCACGTGTTTGACGATGGCCCCGCCAATCGCGGTGGCAAACGTTTCTGCATGAACTCGGGCGCACTTAAGTTTATTAAAAAGTAACCGCCCTGCGTGCTGGCATTATTGAAGGCCGTCCGGCAAAAACGGATGGCCTTACTTTTTGGCCGCTCTCGTGTTTCAAACCAATAGTCAAGTCAACCCAATCAGGATTTACCGGGCGTATCATTTTCTCTTTTTGCATACGGGTATAAGTGCTTACTTGTTTAAAGCGGTCCATAGCCTGCTCTTCGGTATTTATCTCTTCAAAGTATACCAAACGGTTTAGTTGCTGCGCGCTGTCGAAAAATAGGGTGGGCATTTCGCCGTAAAACTTCAAAGTTTTCAGCAGGTCGGTGCACATGCCTACGTGTAAATTCTTCCTGTTCCTGTCGGTGATGATATATACGAACCTCTTCATTTGATAAATAATTTTGGCGGTTAAAAAATAATTACTAACTTTATGAGCATAAAATTACTAATAAATTTAGCAATTCCAAATTTTATGGCAAATATTTCTCAAAATATTAAGTTTTTACGCAAAAAGAAGGGCTTAACACAACAACAATTCGCCGATGAAGTAGGCATAAAACGCTCATTAGTAGGCGCATACGAAGAAGAGCGTGCAGAGCCCAAATATGAACTACTAAAAACATTAGCAAACTTCTTCGATGTATCGATAGACGATTTTATAAACGAAACTATTGATGAGAAATGGGCACCAAAGCCAAAAGGCAACCCTGCCAACCTGCGCATACTAAGTATTTCTGTAGATAAAGAAGATAACGAAAATATTGAACTGGTGCCGGTTAAGGCCAGCGCCGGTTATTTAAATGGTTACGCCGATACCGAATACGTAGCCGCATTGCCAAAGCTGTACTTGCCTATGTTTAAGCAAGGAACCTACCGTGGTTTCGAGATAAAAGGCGATTCGATGCTGCCGCTACAATCGGGCACTATTATAATAGGCGAATACCAGGAGAACTGGGCCGATGTAAAAGCCGGCGAAACCTACGTGATCGTATCAAAAAGCGAAGGCGTGGTTTACAAACGCGCAGGCAATAAATTTAAAGACAGCAAAAAGCTAAAACTGATATCAGATAACCCGGTATACGAGCCATACGATATTGCCGGCGAAGATGTATTGGAGATTTGGAGGGCAAAAGCCTATATATCTACCCACATGCCTATGCCAACACCAGAGCCAACCATGGAAAGCCTAACCAGCATGATGGCCCAAATGCAGCGCTCAATAGCGGGTTTAAAGGGCGGTAATTAAGTTAGCAAAAGTTGAAGAAGTTAGAGAGGTTGTAAAAGTTGCTTAATAGTAAATTTACAACCTTTCCTCTTTTTAAAACAAGAATCATTGTATAAGGCCTTCTTCCAACCTTTTCAACTTCTCACCAACAATTTCAACTTTTTCAGCTTTTCTAACTTCTCCTAAACCATTCCAACTCTTTTCCAACTTCTTCAACTTTTACCAACCTCTCCAACCCTTCCAACTTCTCGGAACTTTTCCCAACTTAAAAAGGCAACAATTAAGTTACATCGAACTTTATTAAACCCTTGCACGTTATCTTTATCAAAACATCAATTAAAAACTAAAAAGTTCCCAGGATGAAAAAAATTATGTTGATCTGCATGTTACTTCTTGGAGTATCAGCAGTGAGCCGCGCACAAGGTGGTAGTGGCAGAGGAATGATGAGCCCGGCCGACAGGGTGAAAGCTCTGAAAGAATCGTTAAAACTTACCGACGACCAGGCTACCAAAATTACCGCTATTTACGAAGCGCAAACCAAACAGATAGACAGCTTGCGCAACGCCGGTGGCGACAGGTCGGCCTTCCGCCCTATTATGCAGGCTACTAACGAGAAAGTGAAAGCCATTTTAACTGCTGAGCAGGCTGCTGCATGGCAGAAAGAAATGGATGAGCGCCGTGCCCGTATGCAACAAGGCGGCGGTGGTGCCCCACCACAGAAATAATTATCTGTGAAGAAATAAATAAAGCGGCGATGAGCCGCTTTATTTATTTTAGCCGAAAATTTAAAGGGATGACGGCGGCAGACTTATTTATGAACAACCGGCTGAACGAGCGCAAAGCCGCCGGCAGCTACCGCACGCTAAAACCCGAAAACACCCTCATTGACTTTTGCAGCAACGATTACCTTGGCTTTGCCCGCTCGGCTGCATTGAAAGAGTCCGTTGAACAGGAAATTAAAAATCACCCACACAGCCTTAACGGTTCAACAGGGTCACGATTGTTATCGGGCAACCTGCAGTATGCCGAGGAACTGGAGCAGCAAATAGCGCTGTTTCATGATGCTGAATCGGGGCTGATATTTAACTCAGGTTACGATGCCAATGTGGGCTTATTCTCTTCACTCCCGCAAAAAGGCGATACAATTATTTGCGACGAACTTATCCATGCCTCCATTATTGATGGTGCACGCTTAAGTTACGCCAACCGCTACACCTTCCGCCATAACGATTTGGAAAGCCTGGAGAGCAAACTGAAACAAGCAAAAGGCAACTGTTACGTAGCCATAGAGAGCATTTACTCTATGGATGGCGATGCAGCCCCCATAGCCGATATCTTAAAACTTACCGAACAATACGGCGCACATTTAATAGTAGACGAAGCGCATGCCGTAGGCCTTCATTCAAAAGGGCTTGTAGCCGAATTAGGTTTGGCAGATAAAACCTTCGCTCGTTTGGTAACCTTCGGGAAGGCATTGGGTTGCCACGGAGCCATCGTTTTGGGGAGCAATTCGCTACGCAACTATCTTATAAACTTTGCACGCTCTTTTATTTACACTACAGCAGCATCCTTTCATCAATTGGCATCAGTAAAAATGGCTTATCGGTTATTGCAGGGCGCAGATGCGGAGATTGAGGCGCTAAATCAAAACATCGACTTGTTTAAAGGTGCGCTGGCTGCATTAAACGAGCCTGCATTAATAAATAGCAATAGCCCCATACAATGCCTGTTGCTGCACAGTAACGATAAAGCAAAACACACCGCGGACCAATTGCAAATTGCGGGGATGGATGTTCGCCCTATACTTAGCCCTACTGTAGCTGTAGGTGCCGAACGTATTCGTATTTGCCTTCATGCCTTTAATACTACCGAAGAAATACAGCTACTTACATCTACCCTAATTAAACTACAACATGCCTAACAAACCCATATTCATTACCGGTATTGGTACCGGCATTGGTAAAACCATCATATCGGCCATAGTGGTTGAAAAACTAAAAGCCGATTACTGGAAGCCCATCCAATCGGGCGACCTGCATCAATCAGACATCATGAAGGTGCAGAGCCTGGTAAGCAATACCCAAACGGTTTTCCACCCGGAGGCCTTCAGGTTAACCGAGCCCTACTCGCCCCACAAATCGGCAAAGCTGGATGGCATTATTATAGACGAGCGAAAGATCATCGCCCCGGAAACAGATAATCAGTTAATTATAGAAGGAGCAGGCGGCCTGATGGTACCGCTAAACGATACCTGCCTGATGGTAGATTTGATAAAAAACCTTGGGGCCGAGGTATTGCTTGTATCGCAAAACTACCTTGGTAGCATAAACCATACGTTGCTATCGGTAGAGGTATTAAAACAAAAAGGCGTGCCAATAAAGGGAATTATCTTTAATGGCACGCCCGATGAATCGTCGGAGACGTTTATATTATCTTACAGCAAAATTAAATGCCTGGGGCATATACCGCAACTTACCGAGGTTAGCCCTGCATCTGTTTTGCAGGCAGCAAACTATTTAACCACAGCCTTATAAGGTATTATAGTAGTTGATAAGCTCTGCCAGGTCTGCATCAGCCTTTTTCAACTTTTTAGTTTTCACATATTCGGTAAGCTTAGCCTGTTGCGCTTCAGGCAATTTGGCAATAATAGCTTTAGGATCATTTTTAATGGGCTGCGCGGCACCGTCAATTACTAAATAATAGTTGTAATCGTCTTTAAAGTTTTTGGTAACACTTGCCGAGTTGTATACGGTACTCATTACAATACCCATATTGTTCCGCTTTAAAAGTTGTGTTTTGCCATCTGCTACAACCTCGAAGAAAGATTTAGGAGTGGTTTTATAAATACCATTATAGCCACTGCGGAAACGCTTGGTAACCGACTGGTCTTCGTCGTTATAGGTTATGGTAAACTCTTTTATGGGCTCTTTAAATCCGTATTCAGAACCGTCGGGCTTGTCGGTAAACGACAAGATGTTTTCCATTACGTTATACTTCAGCTTAAGGTCTTTAAGCGATTCTCCGTTTTCCAGTAACACTGTTCCGTCGCCCCATTCTTTATTAAGGTACGGCGACCCAACTACATCGGTATAATCCTTATTAGCAAGAGGCACACCATCGCGCCCAAGCATGATAGTTCTTTGGGCGTTTGCCATTTGTGTAAACAGTAGTGTGGGTAATGCGAGTAAAAGCAGCAGCGATAATTTTTTCATGATATTGTATTTGACCTTCAAGGTACACATTGGTTTAATGCCAGCCAATATTTTTTTTAATTATTGCTCAATATCGTGTTGCTTTTAAGTTCCGGGGCAGATCTTTGCGCTTGTATCCTGTCGTATTCTTTTACGTAATCGGGATGTTCGGTACCCATCAGCCTGTCCCACACCCTAAAGTATAAGCCGTAATTACCCCTGAATTTACTGTGATGGATGTTATGGTGAACCGAGGTATTAACTATTTGGAACAGGAACGAGCCACGCAGCCAGAGGGGCGCCACCTCGTAGCCCAGGTGCCCGTATACATTTATTACAAAGCCCACAATAGTAAACCAAACAACTACCATGGGGTGTATGGGCATTACCATTACAATAACCAGTAATACCAGCCCTTCGGCCCAGGCCTCAAAAAAATGAAATGAGTAAGATGCCCATGGCGACGGGTTGGTACTTTTATGGTGCAGTAAGTGTGCATATTTAAATAGCGCCTTATGGTGAAGGAGGCGATGCATCCAGTAAAAATAGGTATCGTGTATTACCAAACTCAGCACCAAACTTACAGGCAGGTACCACAATGGGAAATCGGTAAGAGAATCATATAACTGCGTGTATCCCCGCAATGGGGTATACAATATCACAACAGCTATAATTGCAAAAATGGCCGAGGTTTGCATAGAGTGCAGTACTTCGCGCAGGAAATCTTTAGCGGTAGCTTGCTTGTTTTGTATTTTGCCCTTTGCGTACCAACCGGCTATTAGTTTATAAAACACCAAAAACGGAATGCCCGCCAATACAAAATACCTGATGGCCGTTACACTAAAAATGGTGAAAAAAAATGGCACTAACTTTTCCATACCCGCCTTTGGTTTTGATGTATCAAATTTAAAGGCTGATGATGCCGGGAAAAATTAACAAAAGATAATTAACGCTTACCTGCCGAAGAAATGCGCTTGCGGATGCGGCTTAGCGACACCGGCGTAATACCCAGCAATGTAGCCAGGTGTTTATCGGGAACGCGGTTTACGATATCCGGCTTTTCGCGTACCAATTGCAAGTAGCGCTCTTCTGGCGATAAAAGCACGAACGACTCTACACGCGCCATTGATTCGGCAAGCATGCTGCGAAGGAAGGTTGCCTGTGTGGCCGATAGCCTGGGGTTATGGTTCAGGATGGGTTCTACTTTGGCGTAGTCCAATTCCATCAGCACGGTGTCTTCCAGTGCCTGGTAAATAAAGCGCGAAGGTTGCTGCAGAATGATGGTATCGTGCGAGGCGATGAATTTGCCTTCCCACTGTAGCAGCAGTGTAAGGTCGTCGCCGTTTTCTTTAAGATGAAAAGCCCGGATAAGCCCTTTCCGGATATATCCGAGCTTTTGTTGTGTGGAGCCTTTATTAATATAAATATCGCCGGCGGCCAACTTCTTGCTGTGGGCAAGCTTAACTACATCGTAGATATCCTTCAAATCGAGCCCTTTAAAGGCCGACAGGTAGAAGCTGATATCTTCGGCATTAAGCATACCGGTTTATAAAGTATTATAATAATCCACCAGCTTCCCTACCTGGGCATCGCTTTTAAAGCTCACCTTATTAGTTTTTATATAGTCCTCTAATTGGGGCTGCTTATCTGCTAACACGGACAATATCGACTTTTTATCATTTTTCACCACTGTGGCTTTACCGCCCATAATGATATAATATTTCTCTTTTTCTAAAAAAGTCTTTTTCTTGCTGGCTGAGCCAATATCCTGGCTTTCGAAAACCACTTTGGTAAACCTTTTCAGCAATTGCGCTTTCCCATCGGCCAGTACCTCAAAAAACGAATCAGCGGTGGTGCCCTCTATACCGGTAAAGCCGCTGCGGTAGAGCTTCATATACTTAGCATCAGTTAGGCCGGCGTTGGGAGCTATTTTAAACTCTTTTACTTTTTGCACAAAGGCCATCTCCTCACCGCTTGCCTTGTCTTTAAAAGTAAGCACATCGTCTACAACATTATATTTAAGCTGCATTTGCTCGGTGCTACTTACGCCATTTACGAGGGTAACAGAACCGGGTTCCCAGTCCTCAAACAAATAAGGGGAACCCTCTACATCAGTGTATTGCGAAGTGGTAATGAGGCGATAGTCGCGCTGGTGCATAAACTGGGCACTTGCGGTTGTAGCAAAAACTGATAAGCAGAACGCAAGGGTAAATAGTTTTTTAAAATTCATATCAGCAATAAAGCCTGAAGATAGCTATTTATAAGGTATTATAATAGTCTACCAGTTTACCTAACTGGGCATCATCCTTAAAGTTAACCTTATTAGTTTTAATATAGTCTTCCAGTTGTGCCTGCTTATCAGCCAAAACGGCCAGTAACGATTTTTTATCGTTTTTTACCTGTGTAGTTTTACCGTTCACCACAAGGTAATATTTGGTTTTTTCTATAAACGTAGTAGTTTTAGATGCCGAGCCTATCTCCTGCGTTTCTAAAGCCTTTTTGGTGTCTTTACGCAACAATTGCACTTTACCATCGCTTAAAACCTGGTAAAAGCTGGTGGGTGTATTGCCTTCTATATCTTTATATCCGGCACGAAAATGTTTAACTAACACTTTATCGTCGCCGGCGGGGCTAATGGTAAACTCCTGAACAGGCACCACGAAAGACATAGCGTTATCGCTGCCTTTCTCCTTAAACAACAGCATGTCATCTACGAGGTTATACTTTAGCATCAGCTTTTCCTGGCTTGTTACGCCATTAACGAGCTTTACGTCACCGGGCTGCCACTCGTCGGTTAAATACGGCGTACCTTCTACATTCATGTAGCTTTTGGGCGTAATTACTTTATAGTCACGTTCGTTTATCAATTGCGCATGTGCAGTGTTGATAGCAGCCGAAATGCAAAAGGCCGCAGCCAGTAACTTAATGTGTTTCATGACGGATAATATTTTAGAAAAGGTTTATTTACAACTGGTATTGTGCGCTTAAATTATGCATTATTAACTGTAAATCAAACATATTTATTGCTTAATATAGCACCGTGATCATAATTTTACCTAAATGAAAAATATTACTGTAATTGGCTCGGGCACAATGGGTAATGGCATTGCCCATACTTTTGCTCAAAATGGTTTTAACGTATCGTTAGTAGATATCAGCACCGATGCCTTGCAAAAGGCGCTGCAAACAATTGCCGGCAATTTGGACAGGCAGGTTAAAAAAGGCACTATTGATGATGCGGGAAAGGCTGCCACCCTGGCCAATATAAAAACGTATACCGATGCTTATGAAGGCGCCTCAGATGCCGATTTGGTAGTGGAAGCCGCTACCGAGAACCGCGATATAAAGCTAAAACTGTTTAAGCAGCTAAGCGACATATGTAAGCCCGAAGCTATACTTGCATCTAACACCTCATCTATCTCCATTACCGAAATTGCCGCGGCCACTAACCGCCCCGGGCAAGTAATAGGTATGCACTTTATGAACCCCGTACCGGTAATGAAACTGGTAGAAGTGATACGCGGCTACAGCACTACCGATGCAGTCACCAAAACCATTATGGAGCTTTCGGTACAATTAGGTAAAGAGCCTGTTGAGGTGAACGATTATCCCGGCTTTGTGGCCAACCGCATTTTAATGCCCATGATAAACGAGGCCATATACACCCTGTACGAAGGCGTGGCCGGCGTAGCCGAAATTGATACAGTAATGAAACTGGGCATGGCCCATCCTATGGGCCCGCTGCAGTTAGCCGATTTTATTGGGCTGGATGTTTGCCTGGCCATACTAAAGGTATTGCACAACGGCTTTGGCAACCCTAAATATGCGCCATGCCCGCTGCTGGTAAACATGGTAATGGCCGGGCAATTGGGTGTAAAATCGGGCAACGGGTTTTATGAGTATACGCCGGGGAGTAAGGATGTGAAGGTGGCAAGAAAGTTTAGCCCCCCAGCCCAAGCCCCCCCAGCCCCCTGAAGGGGGAGCCTTTGAATGCCCAATATCAAATAATGAATTTCGAATATCCAATTTCGAAGTATTTCCTTCATTATTCGATATTGGATATTCGGTGTTCGATATTATTTCTATTCCCCCTTCAGTGGAAGCCTCTGAAAAGTCAATATCGAATTATGAATTTCGAATATCCAATTTCGAAGTTTTTCCTTCATTATTCGATATTGGACATTCGGTGTTCGATATTATTCTTGTTCCCCCTTCAGGGGGTTAGGGGGCCTCGGAACCAATGGCTTCTAAACCTTTTCCATTTTCGTCTGTCTATATTTTTTTAACATATACTACAGATGAAAACAATATCAAAATTGGGAATTATTTGCGCCTTAGCGGGTACAGTGTTCCTGGGCTCGTGCGCAAGCGAGGCCTATGTTACCGAACAACCTGTTGAACCTGTATACACCCGCCCCGTGGCGCCTTATGCAAATGCTTATTGGGTACCCGGCGAATGGGTTTGGCGCGGCAATCGTTATGTTTACCGCAATGGCTATTACGTGCGTCCGCGTGCCAATCGTGTTTATGTACAAGGCAACTGGATACGCGGCAACCGCGGCTACGTTTGGAGAAGAGGGCACTGGAGATAAGCCCCCTCTGCCCCCTGAAGGGGGAACTTTTGAAATGCATATGAAGAAGCCCCTTGACTTTCATCAAAGGGCTTCTTGATTATAGGCTAATTAAACTTCTTCTCCCCCTTCAGGGGGTCGGGGGGCTAACTACATCCTCTCCGGTACATCTATCCCCAACAGCCCCATGCCTTTATTAATTACCTTGGCAGTAGCTGCAGATAATTGCAGTCGGAACTGTTTCAGGCTTTCGGTTTCGGCCTGCATAATGGGGTTTTCGTGGTAAAATTTATTGTAGTTCTTGGCTACCTCGTACACATAGTTGGCTATTACTGCCGGGCTATGGGTAGCAGCTGCATCTTGAATAGTTTGCGGGAATTTGCTCAGCAATACTATTAAGTCTCTTTCGGCCGCGCCTAAGGTTTCTACATCACTTGTGCTGGTTTCGGCATTGTAGCCGGCTTTACTCAATACTGATTTTACACGTGCATGCGTGTACTGAATGAAGGGACCGGTATGCCCCTGGAAATCGATAGACTCCTTAGGGTCGAACAATAAACGTTTCTTAGGATCAACCTTCAGCAGGAAGTACTTCAAAGCACCCATACCGATGGTACGGAACAATTTGTCTTTTTCTTCCTCGCTTAAGCCTTCAACCTTACCCATTTCTTCGGTGGTATCGGCAGCCGTTTTATACATATCAGCCATCAAATCGTCGGCATCAACTACCGTACCCTCGCGCGATTTCATTTTGCCCGACGGCAAATCAACCATGCCGTAGCTTAAGTGGTATAAACCCTTGGCCCAGCTTTTACCTAACTTTTCGAGTATCAGGAAAAGCACTTTAAAGTGGTAATCCTGCTCGTTGCCTACCACGTAGATGGATTCATCCATCTTAAAATCGTCGTACTTCAGCTGCGCGGTACCAATATCCTGGGTAATGTATACCGAAGTACCGTCGGCACGCAAAACCAGCTTCTGGTCGAGCCCGTCGGCAGTCAGGTCTATCCAAACCGAACCATCTTCTTTTTTAAAGAAAACGCCGCTTGCCAGCCCCTCTTCTACCGTATCTTTTCCTAATAAATAGGTGTTGCTTTCGTAGTAAAATTTATCAAAGGCAACGCCAAGGCTTTTGTAGGTTTCAGCGAAACCTGCGTAAACCCAACCATTCATGATTTCCCACAGCTTGATGGTTTCCGCGTCGCCCGCCTCCCACTTTTGTAGCATCTGTTGGGCTTGCTGCATCAGTTCGGTAGCAGTTTTGGCTATCTCTTTTACCTTATCTTCATCTGCCGCTATCTTAGCATTGAGGTCGTTAAGCGCTTTAGTATTATTATCAGGTGTTTGTACTACAAGGTCCTTAAGTTTAGCAATGTTACTTAGTAAAGCCTGTACCTTAGGTTTTTGAATATCAGTAAAAGCAGATAAATCGCCATCATCATAAACGGCAGACAAAATAGGCTTTAACTGTTCGCGCATTTTGCTCTCGAACATTACATAGTATTTACCTACAAGGTGGTCGCCTTTTATAGCTGCGCTTTCCGGAGTTTCATCGTTTCCAAACCTTTGCCAGGCAAGCATGCTCTTGCAAATATGAATACCCCTGTCGTTCACCAAATTGGTTTTTATCACCTCATAACCGGCAGCATCTAATATCTGTGCTACCGAAAACCCCAAAAGGTTGTTGCGGATGTGCCCCAGGTGCAGCGGCTTGTTGGTATTGGGAGACGAATACTCTACCATTACTTTTTTGCTATTAGGCACGGCAACAGCAAAATCATCCAATGCTATTTCGCCTTTCAGTTTATCCAGCCAAAAGCCATCAGAAAAGCTTAGGTTCAAAAAGCCTTTTACTACGTTGAAGCCCGAAATTTCGGCAACGTTCTCTTTCAGGTATTCGCCAATTTCGCCGCCGGTTTGTTCGGGACCCTTGCGCGATACTTTAGTATAGGGGAAAGTAACCAGTGTAACCTGGCCTTCAAATTCTTTACGGGTTTCCTGCAGGTTTACATCCTTTGCAGCAATATCGGTTTGGTAGAGTTCTTTTACGGCTTTTACAACAGCCTCTATGATAAATTCCATCGGAGGCAAAATTAGTAATAAGAGTCGATAGTCCATAGTCAATAGTCCATAGAAAGAGGCTTGTAGTTGCAGCCATATATAATACATCAAATACTATTGAACATGAACTTTTCACTATGGACCATCGACTATGGACTATGGACTTAAATTAATAGCTTTGTTAGCTTATAACCTTTTATGCTACTAAATACCGATGATTTTAAGCTGGATGTAACATCTGAAATTGGCACCCTGCGTGTGCTCCTGGTACATAGCCCCGATAGCGGCTTGGGCAAAGTGGTACCCTCTAAAGCGCAGGACTGGCTCTTTGAAGACATAGTGCACCTGGATACCATGCGCAGCGGCGAGTACGACTATTACATTAAGCTGCTGATGTACTTTTTAGACCCCGATAAGATAAAAGGCAAACTGGCTGATATAGATAACCCCGACAGTAAGCGCAACTTCTTTAAACCCGATAACGAAGGCTTCCACAATTCATCAAAAGTTGTAGAGATACAAACCCTGCTGAGCGATATCCTCGAGCAAAAAGACATCCGCAAAAAGCTGGTGGCCGCCGTGTGCGCTATTGAAGGCTGCACCTACCGCCTGCAACTGCAACTGATAGATATTGAACCGGTGGAGCTGGCTAAAATATTCATCTCGGGCTCTTTGAACGATGAGGAAATGATATTCGCCCCTATCCCCAACATGATATTCTCGCGGGATATTGGCATCGCCATTAACAACCACATGCTGCTGAACAAGCCGGCTAAAAAGGCCCGTGCCCGCGAGACCCTGCTGGTGCGCTACATATTTTTTAACCACCCGCTGTTCGCCGGCTACCGGGATAACATACTGGAGATACCCGACACCGTACAACACTTCCTTCGCCCGGGCGAAGACAACGAAGGCAAAACCACTTTAGAGGGCGGCGATGTAATGATGGTTGCTCCCAACCACCTGCTGATAGGCTGGAGCGAACGCACATCGGTAAGTGGTGCCAACGAGGCTATTAAGCTACTGTTCGAGAACGATGTGGTGGAGAAAGTAACTATCGTAAAGATTCCTCACAAGCGCGATTATATGCACATTGATACCGTATTTACCCAGGTAAAACGCAATGTGTGGGTGCTGCTGCGTTCGCTTACTATTGAAGATGCCGGGCAGGACGAAGCCGAACCTATCGCCTGGTTCGCTGATAAAAAGAATAAGGACAAACCCGAGATAGTACAGTTCCGCAAGGGAAAAAAGCCTAAGACATTTGCCACGCTGGAAGCTCTGCTGGATAACATTAGCCAGAAAGACCTGCACAGCAATGGGCCGACCCGCTTTATCTATTCGGGCAATAACGTTTTCCCTTACGATGCCCGCGAGCAATGGACTGACAGCTGCAACCTGTTGGCCCTGAAAGAAGGTGTGGTACTGGGCTACGACCGTAACGACAAAACCGTAGAAGCTTTTAAACAAAGCGGTTTCGACATCATCAAGGTGCAGGACCTGCTCCAAAAATTTGAGGCAGATGAACTGAACCCCGAAACCATAACCGACACCCTTATACTGATGCCATCGGCTGAACTATCCCGCGCACGCGGCGGCTTCCATTGCATGAGCATGCCGTTGCAGAGAGACGCTGTTTAGTTCATTGGTTCACTTGTTCATTAGTTCATTGGTGTGTTTGCGGAAGCAAATATCTCCAGCGCAAATAATAAACAAATGAACCAATGGCAAATGAACTAATGACCAATGAACTAATGAACCAATCGACCAACAATATATTAATGATACGCCCGGTGAATTTCGGGTACAATGCGCAAACGGCGGAGAGCAATGCTTTCCAGACCAAACAAGCCGACCAGCAGGCCGTGCAGCAAAAAGCTGTGGCCGAGTTCGACGGCTTTGTTGCGGTGCTGCGCGACAATGGCGTTAATGTTACCGTCATTAGCGACACGCCGGAACCGCATACGCCCGACTCTATCTTCCCGAATAACTGGGTATCTTTCCACGACACCGGCGATATTATCCTCTACCCCATGCAGGCCCAGAACCGCCGGTTGGAACGCCGCGAGGATATCATCCGCCAGTTGGAAGAAAACTTTGCCGCCAAACACTTGGTAGACCTGAGTCGCTTCGAGGCTAAAAACCAATTTTTGGAAGGTACCGGCAGTATGGTGCTGGATAGGGAGAACAAAATAGCTTACGCCTGCCTTTCGCCCCGTACCGATGCCGAAGTACTGCAAGCCTTTTGCGACTACACCGGCTACAAAGCCGTAACCTTTGATGCCTTCGACGAAAAGGGCAAGGCTATATACCACACCAACGTACTGATGTGTGTAGGCAGCAAGTTCGCGGTTATATGCCTCGATAGCATTACCGACCTGTACCAAAAGCTGGCGGTTATTCAGTCGCTAAAGTCGACAGGTAAAGAAGTTATCGAAATTACTTTTGAGCAAATGAACCAATTTGCAGGCAATATGCTGGAGGTAAAAAACGCTCAGGGCGAAACACTTATTGTAATGTCGCAGACGGCGTATGGTTCGTTGACTGATGCACAGCGCAGTGCCTTATCGGTTTTTGGCAAGTTGGTTTATGCAGATATCGGCACCATCGAAATAAATGGCGGTGGCAGTGCACGGTGTATGATGGCGGAGGTGCATTTGGCCGAGGTTTAGGGAAAGCCTCACAACGCAAAAAGGTTAACATAACTTAACACATTTAACGCTTTTTACTTGCATAATAAATTGATAATAAGCACTTTAATTGTAACCGGCGCAAACAATGTGTTAACCATACCGATTTAAACAAAATAACACACTCATATACAGAAATTTACACATAAAAAAGGCAAGTTTACATGCCCCTCCAGCCGTCTACGCCTGGATGCAAAAATTTGTAAGTGTCCATGCTTACTTTGCGCACTGAATCGTGAACCCTTCAATTTTTTATGGCATCAGGCGTGGACGCCTGCCGCGGCGGGTATGTGCCATCAGAATACGATTATCCTCACGAGTATAAACCTTAATGATATGAATAAAATATTATTTATTCTTTTTACACTGGCTGTTTCTGTAAATAACCTTTATGGTCAAAATAAAACGATTAGAGGTAGAGTAATCTCTGATCTTTATGAAACGGAACCAGCGGTTTTAATTATTGTTGACGATACGCTTGAAGTCGGAAAAACAGATCTAAATGGTTTTTTTAAAATAACAATACCTGTTTCCGTAAAAAAAATATTATTTTTTTCATTGGGGGTCGAGCCTGCTATTATAGAACTTTCTGATAATTGCAATGAAGTTGAGGTTGTAATGTTAGCAAGCTATACGTATGACTTTCAATCCCCTAAAAAGATAAATAGAATTCGAATGAGGAGATTCGATCAGCTACCGAAAATACACAAGCAAGCATTTGAGAAAGGTTTATTTAAAACGGATAACTCTTGTTACACACAAGAGTTTAAACCGTTTTTTAAGAAGAAACAAGAGTGATATGATTTCCCAATTCCCCCCATTGGTCAAAGTTTAGCGTAGCGTAACTTGGACCTAAAATGAATTAAGCTTCCAGCTTAACTCCAACCACGCTCCCCCCCTTCAGTTTAACTAACATGAAATACACCCACAGCGAATGCCCGTAAAAACTTATCTTGCGCCCTCTACGCTACGCTATGGTTATCAATAAATATTTCAAGGTCTTCCTTATCATCGCCGGTATTTTTTATGCTTATACCAGTGCACGTAACGCACATGATTTTGAGGTGTTTGTAGATGCCGGGGGTAAAATAATCCAGGGCAAAAATATTTACGCGCCGCCCTTCGCTCAGGGTCTTCAGTATTACTATAGTCCGCTGTTTGCATTGCTACTGGCACCACTTTCGGGGCTTCCTATCATTATTTCTCAGCTTTTGTGGCTCACGGTCTCCTACTTTTTACTCTACCGGATATGGCAATTGGTTGCGGTATATTTTGATGTAACACAGTTTTCTAAGAAGCAATTGCAACTATGGTTTATCATAAGCTTGCTCCTGTCCATCCGCTTTATATTGGTTGATGTTGGTTATGTGCAAATGACCATCTTTATGTTATGGGCCACTTTAGAAAGTATTCAACTCATCAATCGGGGCCGCAACATCCCTGGGGCAGCCTTACTTGCTTTAGCCATTAATATAAAACTATTGCCTTTGGCCTTTGTGTTTTACCTGGTCTATCGTAACAAGTTAAAGGCAGCGTCATTCACGTGTGTATTTTATTTGATCTATCTTTTTATCCCAGCCTTGTATTTGGGCTGGCAACGAAACTTGGACCTGGTACACAACTGGTTCACCCTGCTGAACCCCGGCAATAAAGAGTGGACGGTTGAAGCAGAAGACGGCCCCAGCAGCCTGGTAGCGCTGATACCGGTTTACTTAATGGCCACCACGGGTGTATTATCCTTCAAGCGGAATTTCTTGAACCTGCCTTTCCAACAGGTTTCTTTAATTTTAAACATAGTAAGGTTATGCGTAGTGCTGCTCACGCTGGCATTTTTAAGAACCTGGCCCTTTAAAGCAGTTAAAAGCACCCTTAGGCAATTTTGGGAGATGAGTTATATTTTTATCGCTGTGCCCTTGCTGTACCCCCACCAACAGCAATATGCCTTTGTTTACATCATACCCGCGTTTGTGTACCTGTCGTATTATTTCATTAAAAACTGGGAGGTGGTTAAACAAAAAATGAGCATTCCTTTATGGATCATCCTGTTCATTATCGGCGTAAATTTTTCCCCAATCATAGGTCGGGATGTTATATCGAGCCATGCGTTTGAAGTGCTGCTATACCTCCGTATATTGCCCATAGCGGTGCTTATGCTGATACCGATACTATGGATATGCAGGCCAAAGGACGAGTTAGCTGCTGATCAATAGTGGAAAGCCGCCACCTATTTTCTCCGCTTCGGTGCAAATACCCAAAACAAGCCTGCTCCCAAAACAACAGCTGCCGCGTGGGCAATAGTGGTTTCTATCGGTAATGTAAGGGCATAATATATTATTGCAATCAGGGTTGCTGCAATTGCAACAAATAACAAAGGCTGCCTATACTCCCGGTATCGCGCCACAATTAAAACAATGGCGCCACTCAACGCACACCATGTTACCGATATACCGGTAGCCGCCACCACAAACCACAACACAACCTGGAAAACGGCCATAATAAACAAAACCAGGTAAGCTGCCTGCTTAATTTTTAAAGCCTTAGCGGGTAGCATAGTAATGGGCGCAACCGTGATAAGTAAGGCGAGGTAATTGATGATGATGTGTTTTACTTCACCAGCATAGGTAAGGCCGTCGGTAATGGTTTGTAGGGGGGTGTTCATGATGATAGGGGTTAGATAAATCTACACAATAGATTCAACTTATTAAATATTTCTCTACATTTCCGCCACCACCGCCTACCGGCATGTGGATATGCAGCGAAAGTGAAAGCAGGGTATACACTTTCTTTTTCCGAAGCCAATTCAGCTATATGTCATATAAATGACGTAAACATTTCTTAACGCAATTAGCCATAGCCCTCTACATTTGCTTCATCAAAACAAAGCACATGAAAAACAACATTGCCAAAAACATTAAAGAGCTGCGCATACTAAAAGGCCTTAGCCAGGAGAAGCTGGCCGAACTGGCTAAGATAAGCCTGCGCACTGTTCAGCGCATAGAGAACAGCGAAACGGAGGCCCGCGGCCATAGCCTGCAACAAATTGCGGCAGCACTGGAAACCACACCCGAGCAATTGGCCGGCACAACAGAAAAACATATTACACCACAGCCTGTGCCGGAAGGTAAAACATACCTGGCCACATTAGATTTATCGGCACTTAGTTTTATAATATTCCCATTGCTGGGTTTAGTGATACCCTTTATATTATGGATGATCAAACGAGGGCAAATACCAAATATCGACAGGGTAGCTAAAAGGGCGTTACTCATACAAAGCGTGTGGTGTTTATTCGTAGGTTATCTTTATTCGGTACTGCTCACGGGCTCACCATTTTTCTCCATAGGGCAATTGGGTAAAGCAGAAACATTATTAGTAACTGCTGTAGTCCTTTATTTCGGCAACATTGTTTTGATACTGATAAACACTTTCCGTAGCGGTAGAAATAAAGAAATTAATTACCCGGCAGCGTTGACGGTGTAGTTAAGCGGACTGGTTAATCACGAATACTCCACCTCACTGCCAAGCGCTGCATACTCGCGCCGGGCTTTGATGATTTGTTTCTCTTTTTCGGTAAGCATAATATTGAGGTAAATCCTCCCCTTCACTGGTCCAAGTTTAGCGCAGCGTAACTTGGACCCAAAATGATCTAAGCTTCCAGCTTACCTCTACATCCCCGCCACCAACGCCCTTATCTTCTCTATCAAAAAAGAAGTTTCGCGCACATGGTGCTCATCAAGCCTCTTGTACCGTTCTTCCCAACTCAGGCTTTCGTCGTCAACATAACGCGGCACTTTAATCCATTTGTAAGTATTCAGGATGATCTGTTTCTCTTCTTCGGTAAGCATAATTAGTTCAGGTAAATAAAATACATCTCCACTTTGCATTCGGACCACAAGCGAGGACGCTTGCGGCAGCGTAAAGCCTAAAATTCGTGAAATTCGTTTTAATTAGTGCCATTCGTGTTAACTCAATTCGCAACAACTATCTCAAAAAACTTTGCGTCTTTGCGTCTCTGCGTGATAACTAATTAACCACCAAACCCTCTCCGCGAACCTCCGCGCAACCTCCCCCAACTCCGTGGTTAAATAAAGCTAACATCATATTAACCTCAACTTAACACTCACAAACAAATTACAATACGCTCATAAATTAGCCCAACATTTTCGTAAATAATCCGTTTTAAAATTACATTTTTGCGAAAATTTTATTAAATGCAGAGTTACCAGGAATTTCTTGACTTAAGCGTTGGGTTCCCGCAGGATGGTTTCGAGATCATCGACGATGAACTTTACTTTCAGGACCTAAATTTAATGGAGATGATAGAAACGTATGGCACGCCCCTGCGCTTCACTTACCTCCCCATGATAACCAAAAAGATACAGCAGGCCAAACTGTTGTTTCAGCAGGCCATCATCAAAAATAACTATCGCGGTACTTACAAATATTGCTATTGCACCAAAAGCTCGCACTTTCGCCATATTGTAGAAGAAGCGCTGAAGAACGAGATCCACCTCGAAACTTCGTCGGCCTTTGATATGCCGATGATCGAAGCTTTGGAGAAAAAAGGTGTAGTGAATAAAGATATTACGGTTATCTGCAATGGTTTTAAAACCTTCCAGTACAAAACCTATATCATCGATATGCTGCACGATGGGTATAAAAATATTATCCCCGTGCTGGATAACAAAGAAGAATTTAACCTGTACGACGACGAGATAGAAATGGACACCCCATGCAACCTCGGCATACGTATAGCGGCAGAAGAGCAGCCCGATTCGCAGTTCTATACCTCGCGCCTTGGCGTGCGTATGGAAGATGTGATAGATTTTTACCACAACAAGATAGAGGACAACCCTAACTTCCAGGTAAAACTGCTGCACTTCTTCATCAACTCGGGTATATCTGATACCCCGTACTATTGGAACGAGTTGGAGAAATACGTAACGCTGTATTGCAAATTCAAAAAGGTGAACCCGCATTTGGATACTCTTGATATTGGCGGCGGTATGCCTTTTAAAGATTCGCTGGTGTTTGATTTTGATTATGAATACATGATCAACGAGATCGTGAGCCGTATAAAAGAGATCTGCGCCGAGCACGATACCATGGAACCGGATATTATTACGGAGTTTGGTAAATACACCGTGGCCGAAGCATCGGGCATATTGTACAAAGTACTGGGCCGCAAACAACAGAATGACCGCGAGCGCTGGTTGATGCTGGATGGCTCGTTCATTACCAACCTGCCGGATGTTTGGGCACTGAACCAAAAATACGTACTGCTGCCGGTAAACAACTGGGATAGCGAATACGAGCGCGTAAACCTTGGCGGTATCACCTGCGACGGTCAGGACTATTACAACCAGGAGGCCCACATGAACAGCGTGTTCATGCCGAAAACCCGTAAGGTACAATACCTTGGTTTCTTCAACACGGGCGCCTATCAGGAAGTATTAAGCGGCTATGGCGGTATACACCACTGCCTGCTGCCATCGCCAAAGCACGTGATCATCCGCCGCAACCGCGATGAAACATTCAACTTCGAGGTATTTGGCGAAGAACAAAACAGTAAACAGGTTCTGAAGATATTAGGTTATACTACCTAAGCATTTTCTTACTTCAAATATTTGAAAGCACTGCCGCAAGGCGGTGCTTTTGTGTTTTAAATGAACACTAATTCCGCTAATTAGATCGAATCTCACGAATTTTCAGCTTCGTCCTCGTGGTAAAGATTTGCCGGTCATCATTTGTGAAATTCGTTTTAATTAGAAAAATTCGTGTTCACTCCATACGCAACCAGTTAACATCTGTCAGCCATCATTTGTGAAATTCGTTTTAATTAGAAAAAATTCGTGTTCACTCCATACGCAACCAGTTAACATCTGTCAGCCATCATTTGTAAAATTCGTTTTAATTAGAAAAAATTCGTGTTCACTCCATCCGCTACCTGATATCATAAACGGCTAAAACACCCAGTGTTTTCCGCGGTAAAATAATCACTATGTCATCAAATCATTTTTTTTTAAATAAATTCTACTAATCCCCTATACTTTGTATATATTTGAAACATCGAAATGATGAATACAAATTTTACATATCAAACCAACCTGATGTTCTGCTGTATGCGGAGCAAAAAATCGTGGTTGTAAGACAGTAGAATTAATAATATTTGCCTCTTCAGCCACAGCGAAGGGGCTTTTTTATACAAAACTAAATTAGACATTATGCAGAGCTTCAGGACCGAACTGGAGAACCCGATAGTTGAGCAGGACATCATCGATCTTGAAAAGAAGATACGTGCCTTTCGCGAAGGAAAGATACACGACGAGAAATTCCGCAGCCTGCGTTTGGCACGCGGCGTTTACGGCCAGCGCCAGCCCGGTGTGCAAATGGTGCGCATCAAGCTCCCATTCGGTAAGGTCACTTTTAAACAATTACTGAAGATAGCCGATATATCCGACGAGTACGGCAGCGGCAACCTGCACCTTACAACCCGCCAGGATATCCAGATACACTACGTAAGCCTTGATCGCACCCCGCAACTTTGGGCGGAGTTAGAGCGCGACGATATCACCCTGCGCGAAGCTTGCGGTAACACTGTACGTAACATCACCTCATCGCCTACTGCCGGCATCGACCCGAAAGAACCTTTCGATGTTTCGCCTTATGCTGATGCCATGTTCCGCTATTTCCTGCGCAACCCTATTTGCCAGGAGATGGGCCGTAAATTCAAAATTGCTTTCTCGGCGAACGACGACGATACCGCTTTCTCTTACATTCACGACTTGGGCTTTATCCCAAAACTGAATGAAAAAGGCGAACGCGGCTTTAAAGTGATGTTGGCAGGTGGCTTAGGCGCACAGCCAATTTTGGCCAACCAGGTAGAAGATTTCCTACCCGAGGATCAACTGATACCTTATGCCGAAGCCATCATTCGAGTGTTCGACCGTTATGGCGAACGCAACAACCGTAACAAGGCACGTCTTAAATATTTGGTACAGAAGTTAGGTTTAGAAGAAGTATTGCGTTTGGCTAAAGAAGAACGCACAGCTATTAAGGTAAAAACCTACCCTATTAACCGCGAAACGGTACCCGCCCCTGCCCTGCCCGAAACTACCGAATACCCTGCTGTTGAAATTGCCAACCCATTCCGTTACGAGCAATGGTTAGCAACCAACGTATTCGAGCAAAAGCAAGAAGGCTTCCATGGCGTGTACATTAAAGTACCCGTTGGCGATATCCCAACTGATGTTGCCCGCAAATTGGTAGACGCTATTCGCCCTTATGTTGGCGACGAGATACGCATCACCCAAAACCAGGGCCTGCTGTTAAAATATGTACGCAAAGAAGCCTTGCCTGCCCTTTATGAAGGCCTGCACGCTTTAGATTTTGCTGCACCGGGTTTTGATAGCATTGCCGATGTTACCACCTGCCCCGGTACCGATACCTGTAACCTGGGCATCAGCAACAGCATGACCATGGCGCGCGTGCTGGAAGATGTGATATACAACGAGTACGAAGACCTGATATACAACCGCGAAATAAAAATTAAAATAAGCGGCTGTATGAATAGCTGCGGCCAGCACGGCTTGGCGCATATTGGCTTCCACGGCAGTTCGCTTAAAGCGGGTGCTAAAGTACTGCCATCTGTACAGGTAATGCTGGGCGGCGGTACCGTAGGCAACGGCGAAGGCCGCGCTGCCGAGCGTGTAATAAAAGTACCATCTAAACGTGCTACCGATGTATTGAGGCTGGTACTGAACGATTACAAAAGCCAATCGGAACAGGACGAAACTTACCATGCGTACTACGACCGCCAGGGTAAAGATTACTTCTACCGTATGCTAAAACCCCTCGCCGACCTTACCACCCTAACCGAAGACGAGTTTGTTGACTGGGGCCACCAGGAAACTTACGTAAGCGCTATTGGCGTGGGCGAATGCGCCGGTGTAGTGATAGACTTAGTTGCTACCCTGCTCTTCGAAAGCGATGAGAAACTGGGTTGGGCCAACGGTTCGTACGATAAAGGTTACTGGAGCGATGCCATATACCACTCGTACAATACCATGATAAGCGCGGCAAAAGCTTTGCTGCTGGATAAAGGCATCAACGCCAGCACACAATCGGGCATTATTAAAGAATTTGACAATACTTACGTAGCCACCGGCGAAGTTGCCTTAGAAGGTACCTTTAACGACCTGGTGCTGCAAATAAACAAGAACGAACCATCGGAAGCGTTTGCTACTGCTTACAAACAGCAGGCAACAGATTTCTTACAAACGGTTAAAGACAAAAGAGAGGCGGTGTTACAGTCATGATACAAACACAAACCAAAACGGCTATAAAAGAACCACGCATTACCCTTGTTGGCGCAGGCCCCGGCGATGCCGAACTGATCACCATAAAAGGCATAAAAGCACTGCAAACCGCCGATGTGGTTTTGTACGATGCATTGGTTAACGAAGAACTATTGGAGTTCGCGCCAGAGAACGCTACCAAAGTGTACGTGGGCAAACGCAGCGGCGACCATTCTTTCTCGCAAGAGAACATCAATAAACTGATGATAGACTACGCGCTGAACTATGGCCACGTAGTACGCCTGAAAGGTGGCGATCCATTTGTGTTCGGCCGTGGGTACGAGGAATTGGACCACGCTGCCGATTACAGCATACCGGCGCAGGTCATTCCTGGTATATCAAGCTCAATAGGCGTTCCGGGTTTACAGGGCATACCGGTTACCCACCGCGGGCGTAGCGAAAGCTTTTGGGTAGTTACCGGCACCACCAGCGATGGCCGCATATCAAACGACCTTTATGCCGCTGCCAAAACCAATGCTACCGTGGTAGTATTGATGGGCATACACAAGCTGGCGCAAATAGCGGAGATATTTCAGAACGAAGGCAAAGGCAGGTTGCCTGTTGCCGTAATACAAAGCGGAAGCACCGATAACGAGAAGGTAGTAATTGGCGTGGCCAATACCATTGCCGAGCTTGCCGAAGAAAACAACATTAACTCGCCTGCCCTTATCGTGTTTGGCGAAGTGGTATCGTTGCATCCGAAGTTTCAACCCATCAGGGAGTTTTATGACATTGTTGCCCAGGAATAATAGTTTAACCGAAACGCCTCCTGTCAAATCAAAGGGTAACCAATTGTTCCCTGTTTTTTTGAAGCTGGATGGTTTGCATACCGTGCTTGTTGGCGGTGGTAAAGTTGGTTTAGAGAAACTAACGGCCATGCTCAACAACAGCACCGGCGCGGCTATTACGGTCATCTCAAAAACTTTCCTGCCGCAAATAGAAGCGCTGGCTGCGGGCACACCAAAGCTTACCCTTATTGAAAAGGCATTTGCCGATACCGACTTAGATGGTGCCGATATTGTGATAGCCGCCACCAACGATGCGGAACTGAACAAGTACATCTGCCAATCGGCACATGATCGTAAGCTGCTCATCAACGTGGCAGATAAACCTGATCTGTGCGATTTCTACTTAGGCTCGATAGTACAAAAAGGCGACCTGAAGATAGGCATATCTACCAATGGCAAATCGCCAACTGTGGCCAAACGTTTAAAAGAAGTTTTAACCGAGGCCATCCCCGATGAGATAGATACCACCCTACAGCAAATGAGCCAGATACGCGAGAACCTCGGCGGCGATTTTACCCACAAAGTAAAAGAACTGAACAGGGTTACCGCTATTTTAGTTGGCGCTAAAACGCCTCCGAGCAATAACAACCTTAAACTGCTGATATGGGGCCTATCTGTAGCGTTTTTTGCTGTAGTAATAGGCTTGCTTTGGGCAAGGGAACCGCGCTTCCAGTCGTTCGTAGAAAATGTGGATCCGCTGTTCTACTACTTTTTAGGCGCGGGCTTTGTGTTCGCCATGATAGATGGTGCCATCGGCATGTCGTACGGGGTTACCTCAACCACGTTTTCGCTCTCTATGGGCATCCCTCCTGCTTCGGCAAGTATGGGTGTGCACCTTTCGGAGATCATGAGCAATGGTATCGCCGGCTGGATGCACTACCGCATGGGTAACGTAAACTGGAAGTTATTCTGGCTGCTGTTATTCCCGGGTATTATTGGTGCGGCGACCGGTGCATACTTAGTATCATCTTTGGAGCATTATGCCGTTTACACCAAGCCAGTGGTATCGCTATACACGCTGATACTGGGTTTCGTTATCTTGAATAAAGCCATCAACATCAGCAAAAAACGCACTACCGCTAAGATCAAACGCATTCAACTGCTCGGTTTGGGTGGTGGCTTTATTGATGCTGTTGGCGGCGGTGGCTGGGGGTCTATCGTATTATCAACTTTAATAGCAGGTGGCCGCCATCCGCGCTTTTCGTTGGGTACGGTAAAACTCTCGCGCTTTTTTATAGCGCTGGTAAGCTCGGCAACCTTTATCCTGATGCTGAACGGCAAACACTGGGAAGCCGTTTCGGGCCTGGTGATAGGCAGCGCGCTGGCATCGCCAATTGCTGCGAGAATTTCCAATAAAATATCAGCAAAAGCTATTATGTTCGCGGTCGCTGTAATTGTTATCGCGATAAGTATACGCAGCATTTTCAAATTCCTAGTTCATTAAACTTGGCAGATACTACATACATATCGCAATTAACATCGGGGAAAGACCCTGTTGAGGCCCTGCAGGCTTTGGCAGCGGAGTTTCCGGGCGAAATTGTTTTTTCGAGCAGTTTTGGCTGGGAAGACCAGGTGATCACCCACATGATATTTGCCCATAATATTCCCATCAAGGTTTTCACGCTGGAGACCGGCCGCCTGTTCCCCGAAACGTATTACGTTTGGAACCGCACCATGGAGATATACGGCAAACCCATACACGCCTACTATCCCGAGCATACCGCTTTAGAGGCCATGGTGAACGCCAAAGGGCCCAACAGCTTCTACGAATCGGTAGAGAACCGTAAACAATGCTGCGGCATCCGCAAGATAGAGCCCTTGCACCGCGCGGTTGCAGGCAACAAAATGTGGATCACCGGCATCCGTGCCGACCAAAGCGCCAACCGCGAAGATATGCGCGATGTGGAATGGGATGGCGGCAATAACCTCTTCAAGTTCCACCCTATTTTTAGCTGGACGCTTGACGATGTAAAAGCATACATTAAACAATACAATATACCCTACAATACCTTGCACGACAGGGGTTTCCCAAGCATAGGCTGTGCACCTTGTACCCGCGCCGTACAACCAGGCGAAGATTTCAGGGCCGGGCGCTGGTGGTGGGAAGACCAAAGCAAGAAAGAATGCGGGCTGCATGTTCACGAACCGGCAGCTGAACTAAATGATTTGAAAGAATGAGTAAGAACCGGTTAGATTACCTGGACGAGTTAGAGGCAGAGGCCATTTATATTTTGCGCGAAGTAGCCGGGCAGTTCGAAAAACCTGCACTGCTGTTTTCGGGCGGTAAGGATTCTATTACCCTGGTGCATTTGGCGCTGAAAGCCTTTCGCCCCG
Organism: Mucilaginibacter pedocola; assembly: GCF_002013915.1. Taxonomy (GTDB): domain Bacteria; phylum Bacteroidota; class Bacteroidia; order Sphingobacteriales; family Sphingobacteriaceae; genus Mucilaginibacter; species Mucilaginibacter pedocola. Next base: position 54,347 of record NZ_MBTF01000004.1, on the reverse strand, counting down.
GTAAATTTCCATTTCCGCTGGTGCATATAGATACCGGGCACAATTTTGAAGAAACCATTACCTACCGCGATGAGATGATAGCCCGCATTGGCGAAAAACTCATCATCGGCCACGTACAGGATAGCATTGACGAAGGAAAGGTAATTGAGCAAAAAGGCAAGAACGCCAGCCGCAACGCGCTGCAAACCGTCACCCTGCTGGATACTATTGCCAAGCATCAATTCGATGCCTGTATAGGTGGTGCCCGCCGCGATGAGGAAAAGGCCCGCGCCAAAGAACGTATCTTTTCGGTACGCGATGAGTTTGGCCAGTGGGACCCAAAACGCCAGCGCCCCGAGCTTTGGAACATTTACAACGGTAAAATACACAAAGGCGAGAACGTACGTGTTTTCCCGATAAGCAACTGGACCGAACTTGATGTGTGGAATTACATCCGCCGCGAGAACATCCCTTTGCCAAGCATATACTTTGCCCACCAGCGCGATTGCATTACCCGCAACGGGCAACTGATGGCAGCATCGCCGTTTTTAAATATGGATGATGAAGATATCATCGAAAAAAAGAACGTACGCTTCCGCACCGTAGGCGACATGACCTGCACCGCAGCCGTAGAATCATACGCCTTTGAACTGGACGATATCATTAACGAAATAGCCTCTTCTAAAATAAGCGAACGCGGCGCCCGTATGGACGATAAAGTAAGCGAAGCCGCGATGGAAGAAAGGAAAAAGGGCGGATATTTTTAAGTATCCGCACTAACGATAGCGATGGGTTTCAAACCCATCGCTACGGAAGAAAATAAAAAACAAGTCATGCCGAATTTATTTCGGCACCCCACACGGCAGGTAACGTAAATGCAAATCCAATCTGCATAGTGGCTTATATGATGGGGTACTGAAACAAGTTCAGCATGAGGTGGAGAACAAATAGCACTAACGCTCATGGGGTGTGTTAGCGCACAATGCAGACGAAGAAACACACCCCTAACCCCTCTCAAGAGGGGAACCATAGCTTACGAGAGAACATGGACATTTTAAAATTTATAACCGCAGGTAGTGTAGACGATGGCAAAAGCACATTGATAGGCCGCCTGCTGTACGATAGCGAAGCCATCCTGGCCGACCAGTTAGAGGCCCTACATGCCAGCAACCGTAAAAACGACGATGGCAGCATCGACTTGGCCATCCTTACCGATGGTTTAAAAGCCGAGCGCGAGCAGGGTATCACTATTGACGTTGCTTACAAATACTTCGAAACTGATAAACGCAAGTTCATTATTGCCGATGCGCCGGGGCACATTCAGTACACCCGTAACATGGTTACCGGTGCCAGCAATGCAGGATTAGCCATTATTTTGATAGATGCCCGTAAAGGCGTTATCGAGCAAACTACCCGTCACTCGTTCCTGGTATCGCTGCTGCAGATACAGCAGGTAGTAGTTGCCGTAAACAAAATGGACATGGTTGATTACAGCGAAGATGTGTTCAACAAAATAGTGGCCGATTACAAAGTGTTAGCCGGCAAAGTAGGCCTGCAAAATGTTACCTATATACCGGTTAGCGCGCTTAAAGGCGATAACATTGTTTACCCATCGGCAAAAATTAGCTGGTACACCGGCGATAGTTTGCTTACCCATTTAGAGAATGTGCAGTTGGAAGTTGATGATACCTCATCACACGCCCGCCTGCCCGTACAATGGGTAGTGCGCCCGCAGACGGACGAACTGCACGATTACCGTGGCTATGCAGGCCGCGTGAGCAGCGGTTCGTTTCATGTAAACGATAAGGTTACCATATTGCCATCGGGCTTTAGCAGCAGTATTTCTAAAATAGAATTTTACGATAAGGAACTTGCCGAAGCGGTAGCTGGCACATCGGTGACCGTGCACCTGGCCGATAATATCGACATCAGCCGCGGCGATATCATCGTAAACAGCGCCGGCCAACCGCAACTATCAAACCTGATAGAAGCCGACCTGTGCTGGATGGATACCCGCCCTATGGATACATCGCTTACCTATTTGGTGCAGCATAATACCAAAACCATCCGCTGCAAAATAAGCGAGGTGCTGTACAAAGTTAATATCAACACCCTCGAGAAAGATTACGAAGAGGATTTTAAACTGAACGATATCGGCCGCATTGTTATCAAAACCGCCGAACCCCTTGCCTTCGACCCTTACCAGCTAAACAAAGCCAACGGTGGTGCTATCATCATCGATAGCCGTACCAATGTAACCGTAGGCGCGCTGATGCTAAGGCAGGCCGTAGATTAAATATAATTGACCAATTATATTCTGTTAAGTGAGCAGAAAAACCCTGTGCGAGGTGCAACTCGTACGGGGTTTGTTGTTTTAAAAAGAAATTATAAAATGCTATCTTTATTTATGGCAGATAATAAACCTAAACAAGAAACTTCCTTCGCAACTCAACAATTCAATCAAACTTTAAGTTCACATACCCATATTCTTAAAGAATATAAAAGTAAAATTGGCGAGGCATCAAAACTTGTTGGAAATACTCCAATTTTTTTAGATACAAGCGTTATTTTAAGTATTTATGAAATTTCGTTTAATGCAAGAGAAAAGATAAAACAATTTCTAACCAGCCATAAAAAACGAATTGTTTTAACACGCCAAGTACAATTTGAATTTATTAAAAATCGCGAAAAGGTGATAAACACTTTTCAGTCTGACGTAACAGAGCAATTACCTACTAATTTCAAAGGAGAGGTTTTAAATAAGCTCATAGGCTTTAACAATAGTAATAAAACAAAGCTCGAAGACTATCCCGATATACAAGAAAAACTTCAAAAACTTGAAGAAAATATTATGTCGCTCCAAACGGATATTCAAGACAAAGTTAACGACAAAAAAGGGAGTGCCAATTCAATATTGTTGGATGACCAATTTATGGATATATTGGCTAAGACTCATTTACTGGAATCTTTAGATTCCAGTCATTTAAAATTAATAAAGGAGGACTATGGTAGACTATTGCCGCAATATAAAAGTAGCGCTGATGTATATAACATAAATACATTTCCAGGTTGTGCTGAAAAAGGCGGAAAAGATGATCCAACAGGCGATTTTATCATCTTCCATGAAATGATGGAGTATGCTAAAAAACATCATACAGATGTTATTTTTTTGACTAACGACACCGCAAAAGGGGATTGGCTGAGAAAAGATGGCAAAACTCATTTTCATTACGTAGAGAACTTCTACTTAAATACTGAGCAAATAATTTTTATCCTAAATGCAGAAAGATTGTTCGGGGAACTCTTTGAAACATCCTTCGAATCTTTGATAGAGCAAGAACTGGACACTGATATCATACTTAATAAAGATTCACTTCTACATTTTCTTAATTCTTACAAGCCGTTTAATGCCGTCATGAAAGAGTTAACTATTGAAAAAATGAGCGTTCACTACATCGTTGAGTTAAATCTAAATAAATTTCTGACAGTTAAAGACCTAAAATCCGTCCTGGATACTACGTCAAATATCATTGATGATATACTCTTAAAAAGGCCTACCCTAAATAAGATTGGTCTTTTAAGAGTTTGTTTAAAAGTTGCTAATCCTGATTATCGACAGTTATCAGAAAACGGACATATATCTCAAGATTCGGAAAAATACAGTGGGATTAGAGCGAAGTGGCAAAAAATGCGTTAGTACTGCACTAAAACCCCACAAAAAAAGCGGGCAACTCGCTTGCCCGCCTTTTAAAAACTAAATTAAACCTAAAAAAACTCTTGTTGCGTTTTTCTATTATCTATCCTGCCATGAACCATCGTCCATGGACTATCGACTATCGACTACAAAGAGTAGCGCAGTGTTATGCCATAAGTACGTTGGTCGCCCAGTACGCCGGCGTATTGGCCAGCGTTACCTCCTGCTACTAACAATTGCTCGTAGTAGTTAGTATTAAGCAAGTTGCGCGCCCAAATAAAGGCAGATACACCATGCACCGTTTTGAAACCTGTACGGGCGTTAAGCAAACCGTAACCCCTGATGTTTAAGTAAGCCGAAGGCGACGGGCTCGACGAGAACGTTGAGCGGAACGAAGCATCTGTAGCGATAAAGAATTTGGTGTTATCGCTGATGAACTTCGAAGGCGTAGCAAACTCGCCACCAAACGAACCTGCCCATTTAGATACACCCGGCAGCGCAGTGCCCGATACATCTTTAAATGCCACCTGCTGGTTGCTTGAGTTTGTTAAACCTGTTTCTTCTAAAGGAAGCGGCGCATTGGTGAACTTTACATATTTAGCATCGGTATAAGCAACCGAGGTGTAAATTGATAATGTTTTGGTTGCCTGTATGGTACCATCAACTTCGATACCTTTTACATTCACTTTCTCGGCATTGGCAATGTAACCACGGTTTACGCCAAGCTCGGGCGATTGTACGTTGGTTTGATAATCTTTAATATCCGAGTTGTGGAATACGGCATTAAAGGTTACGTTTTTAGCCGGAGACGATTTAAAGCCCACTTCGAAGTGTTTGGTTTTCTCCGGCTTAATTACGGCCAGGTCGACAGCAGGTTGGCCGTTAACAGTTGGCAAGCCTGCTACGTTCACACCTACCGGTTTGTAGCTGGTAGAGTAGGTAGCAAAGGCATTAAACTCGCGACTTGGACGGTACGAACCTGTAATGTTGTAAGTAAAGTTCTTCTCGTCGGCTTTTGAAGCGTACGCCTGGCTGCTGTAGACGCCGTTCTTCAAGGCAATAAGTGCAGGATCGGTAGTTTGCAGGCCACCGCTGGCAACGCGGTTGTAATCAACATCTTTTTTATCGTAGTTGATACGCACGCCGGGTTGAATGTGGAATTTCTCGGCAATGGTCCAATCTACGTTAGCAAATGCCGCAGCACTTTTCGATTTGATGTAGGCATTGGTGTAAATACCGTACCCTTCGAACAAGCCCGGTGTTTTCCAAAGCGAGCTGGTTGAACTTTGTGCAAAGCGCCATTGTGCCGAGCCCGATTCTTCGGTACCGGTTATCCTCACGATCTGGTCGAGGTAGAACACACCAACCACGCCGCTCAGGTTTTTAGCGAAATCGCCTGCGTAACGTACTTCCTGGCTCCAGTTATGGTGTTTTGCAGGGTTTTGCGATTTGGCCAATACCGATAGGCCGGTAAAGTCACGGTCGTTTGATGGGTCCCAGTCCCAGTAGCGCCAAGCGGTGGTAGAGGTTAAGGTACCGTTACCAATTTTCTGGTCGAGGTTTAAAGATACACCGCCCAGTTTGTTGCCCGAGCGCCACGGGGTATCGTGGTCTATCTTACGGTCGAAAGCGTTTTGGCTTGGCAGCGAGTAACCCAGATCAGCAATAATAGCATTAAACTGGCGGTAAGCAGGGCGCAAAGTTGGCGCTACGCCTGCAATTACTTGTGCATAGCCGTCGGGTTTCTGGCTCGATGCATCGCCCGATAAAGTGATCGAAGTTTTATCAGATGGCTGGAACAGTAACTGTCCGCGGAAACCAATGTTATTGATATCATTTGTAGCGCGGCCGGTACGTACGTTTTGGATCAAACCATCGCGTTGTGTACCCGAGAACGATAAACGGCCGGCGAAATATTTGCTCAATGGGCCAGTTACCGATGCCTTTGCCTGTATGTAACCAAAGTTACCAAAGCTGGTTTCGAAGGCGTAATGCGGGGTAAAGCTGGCTTTGCGAGTGGTAATATTAATAGCACCTGCAGCAGCATTCTTACCGAACAAAGTACCTTGCGGGCCACGTAATACCTCGATGCTCTCTACGTCGATAAAATCAAGCGTAGCAGCTGCGGGGCGTGCGTAATAAACACCATCTACATAAAAACCTACACCGGGATCCAAACCATCGTTAGTTAAGCCAAATGGTGAGCCAATACCGCGGATATTGATACCCGTGTTACGCGGGTTAGAAGTGTAAAGCTGTAACGACGGGATAAGCTCCTTAACACGGTTTACGTTGAAAGCGCCTGCCTGGTCAACCTGTGCACCGCCCACTACCGAAATAGGGATAGGTACATCCTGCAGCAACTCTTTACGGCGGCGCGAGGTTACCACGATCTCGGCAAGCTCATTATTTTCTACCAATATTAATTCTAACGGAGTAGTTTGAAATGTTAGAACCTGGAAATCCTGCGCTTTATAACCTACCGAACGCACCTGCAAAAAGAAAGGCGGCTCCAGGTTAACGGTGATGCTGAATTGCCCGTTATCGTCGGCAGCAACAGCTGTAGTGGTACCGCGCACGGCTACAGTAGCTCCCGGCAGGGGCACACCCGTGGAATTTTTAACAACGCCCTTAATTACGTTTTGGGCGAATGAAGTGGCCGGGGTAAGCAACAAAAAGAACGCTACTACGGCTAATAGTTTATATAAATGTTTCATGAAGTGATTTGAGAAAATAGTAATAAGTGAATTGTGATAAGTTGTTACTGAATGGGTTAGCAACAACAACATGCAGACAGGCACTGCATTTGTAGAGTTTTGGTTGATGTCGGGGTACTTAAAAAATACATTGTCTATAGAATTTGTCGACAAAATTATCAAAAGATATTTAGTGTGCAAATATTTTTTAGAATTAGTATGATATTGGCTATTTAACCGCGGAGTTCACAGAGGTTACGCGGAGGTTCGCGGAGAGATTTGCATACTGGTCAGAGAGTTTGTATAGTGGCTATTAATTCTAACTTTATGAGTTACATCCGCTGTAAACTTAGCCGTAATACAGGCTCTGTGCCTCTCTGTGTAAAACTCTGTGTCCTCAGTGGTAAAATAACACGACATTCTATTAACCGCGGAGTTCGCAGAGGTTACGCGGAGGTTCGCGGAGAGATTTTTAAGTCGGCTAATTGATTTCACGCAAAGGCGCCAAAACCTGAAGAAAAGTGGAATCGGTTGTTTATTCACTTAAACAGTTTGCAAGGCACTCTGCGAACCTCCGCGTTTTCTCTCTGTGTGCTCCGCGGTAAAATTCACCAACTTGCTATAAAATATAATGCACTTTCCCTCCTAAATCCTTATAATTGTCTACTAATTTAATATACTTTAATGTCGTTCAATTACCGGCGGGTCATTATCAAAATAGGCTCCAACGTTATTACCAAAGCAAATGGTTTACCCGATACCGAAAGGATAGCCCATTTGGTTGCCCAGATAGCCGCCATCAAAAAACAAGGGAAAGAAGTTATTTTGGTTTCTTCGGGTGCCGTAGCCTCGGGCCGAAGCCTGATAACCGTTACTGATAAATATGATGCTGTTGCCACACGGCAGCTCCTGGCCTCTATCGGGCAGGTAAAACTCATTAATACTTATTCGCATTTGTTCGGCGGGTACGATATTTTGTGTTCGCAGGTGCTGGTAACCAAAGAGGATTTCCGGGACCGCCTGCACTACCTCAATATGCGCAACTGCCTGGAGATACTGCTGCAGCACCAGGTGATACCTATTATTAACGAGAACGACGTAGTATCTGTAACCGAACTGATGTTTACAGATAACGACGAGTTGGCCGGCCTCATCGCCTCTATGCTGAATGCCGAGGCACTCATCGTGCTCAGCAACGTCAATGGTATCTACAACGGCGACCCCAAACTGCCCGGCTCGGCCGTGATAGAAGAAGTTGTAGGCGATAGCTTGGATTTTTCGACGTTCGTAAGCACCGGGCGTTCGCAATTCGGCCGCGGGGGCATGATCACCAAATCTACCATCGCGCAAAAAACAGCTGCTTTGGGTATTGCTGTGCATATTGCCAACGGTACAAAGGATAATATCCTTACCGACGTGCTGAATAATAGTACCATCCACACCCGCTTTGTGCCTACCAAAAAGGCATCGGGCAAAAAGAAATGGATAGCCCATTCGGAAACCGCAGCTACCGGTACGGTACAGGTGAATGAGGGGGCAAAAACCGCGCTGCTATCCAGCAAGGCATCCAGCCTGTTGCCTGTGGGTATTACACAGGTACTGGCCGATTTTAAAAAGGGCGAGATCATCCGCATTGTTGATGAGAATGAAAAACTGATAGGCCTGGGCCTTGCCGAATACGGCGCTGAAAAAGCCCGCGAATTTACCGGCAAAAAGAAAGAGCGCGCGCTGGTGCATTATAATTACCTTTATTTACAGGGATAGAACCATGGGATATACATCGTATTTTGAGAACGCCGTAAGTGCTGGCCGAAACCTGAGCCTCGCCCCTGCTGCCATTGATGCCGTATTGCTTGATGTGGCCAAAGCCGCCGTAGAGCAAACCGACTACCTGCTGCAGGAAAATAAAAAAGACCTGGACCGCATGGACCCGGCCGACCCAAAATACGACCGCCTGATGCTCACAGCCGAGCGCATTGCCGCCATTGCCGGCGATATACAAAGCGTGGCCGGCTTGCCAAGCCCGCTGGGTGCTGTATTGTCCGATAAAACTATGCCCAACGATTTGCAGATATCAAAAGTGCGCGTACCACTTGGCGTGGTGGGCGTAATTTACGAGGCACGACCAAATGTAACCTTTGATGTATTTGCCCTGTGTTTTAAAACGGGCAATATCAGCATATTAAAAGGCGGCAGCGATGCCGACTACTCTAACCGCGCCATCATCAGCGTGATACACGGCGTGCTATCGGCTCATGGTATCGATACCAATGCCGCTACCCTCCTGCCTGCCGAACGCGAAGCTACCGAGGCCTTACTAAACGCTGTGGGTTTTGTGGATGTGTTGATACCGCGAGGCAGCCAGTCGCTAATAAACTACGTGCGCAACAGCGCTAAAGTACCCGTGATAGAAACCGGGGCAGGCATTGTGCACACTTATTTGGATGAAACAGGCGACCTGGAGAAAGCCACCGCCATTATTGATAATGCCAAAACCCGCCGTGTAAGTGTTTGCAATGCGCTGGATTGTTTGCTCATCAACACTACCCGCTTAACCGAACTGCCTGCTTTGACCAAACCGTTAGCCGAAAAAGGCGTAGAAATATTTGCGGATGAATCATCGTTCGCCGCATTAAAAAGCACCTACCCTGCTGAATTATTGCACGCTGCCACTCCCGAACACTTCGGCACGGAGTTTTTATCTATGAAGATGGCCATAAAAACCGTTAACAACCTCGAAGAAGCTTTGGAACACATCGCCGTAAATAGTTCTAAACACAGCGAGGCCATCATCTCCGAGAATGAAGATGATATAGAAACTTTCCTGAACCGTGTAGACGCCGCAGCCGTGTACGTGAATGCCTCAACAGGTTTTACCGATGGTGCACAATTTGGCCTCGGTGCCGAAATTGGCATCAGCACCCAAAAACTCCACGCCCGCGGGCCTATGGGCTTAGAGGAATTAACGAGCTATAAATGGGTGGTGAGGGGCAACGGGCAGGTGAGGAAGTAAGCTACACCGCTTGCTGCCTGCGGTATATTTTTGGCGTAAGCTGCTGCCCTCGTTTAAAAAAGTTGATAAAATGCGGCAGGTCGTCAAAGCCGAGGCACCAGGCAATTTCAGAGATATTCCAGTCGGTATGTTGCAGCAGGCTTCGGGCTTCCTGCATTATCCGTTCGGCAATGAGTTGCGAGGTGGTTTTACCCGTTACCTGTTTCAGCGAATGGTTAAGATGATTAACATGTACCGATAATTGATCGGCAAATGCCGTAGGGTGCCGAAACTCCAGCCGTTGCATGGGCGACTCGATAGGGAATTGCCTTTCTAACAACTCCATAAAGATAGATGCGAGGCGTTGCGAGCCATTCGAATCTTTATAGGGCGTAAAGGCTGCCGGTTCTAACTTCAATGCCGCAAACACTAGTTGCAATACCATCGCCCGCAACGAATCATATTTGTAACTAAACTCCAGCCCTATCTCGTTCAGCATCTGTTTAAAAATAACCTCAAAACCGGCATACTGTTCTTTGTTTAAATGAAAGAAGGGTACGTTGCCTGGTTTAAAAACAGGGTAATCTTTTATATTGATGAACTGCCCGAAAAACTCATCGGTAAACACACAAAAATAAGCCGTCTGTTCCGACTCGAGGTGTTCCCATGAGTAGGGAATATTGGGGTTAGTAAATAAAAGCCCCCGGTCAAACTCAATGGTTTTATCGGCATAACACAACCTTGTTTTGCCCGTCAATAAACTAATTTTATATAAAGCCCGGCGGTTAAATGGCTTGCAATTAAAACGCTCGTCGTTATCGTGCCGTACATAAAATACGTTAAAATGCTGAGCATCCTTACTAATGTCCGCTGGCATCCAAACGCGGTCGTCCTGTTTCAGATCATCATGCTGCCCTGTTAAACTCATATTGCCCCATTATAAAATTCAAAATTAGTTAAAAGCCATCGCCCTAAAGTTGCTTACATCAAACAGAAAATTGTAAAAATCAAACATTTACTCTTGTTTGATTTATGCAGCTTTTCCTTTGATTGCGGCAATTTTTCAGGGCTCAATCGAACATACTTTTGCTTCGAACAAAAAACATTTAACCATGATACAAGCAAAAGGATATGCCGCCCAAAAGGCTAATGATACGTTAGCACCCTGGGCATTCGAGCGCAGGGAAGTAGGCCCGCACGATGTACAGATAGAAATTCAATACTGCGGCGTGTGCCACTCCGACCTGGCCCAGATCAATAATGAATGGTTCCCGGGCATTTTCCCTATGGTGCCGGGGCACGAGATAGTTGGCCGCGTAACAAAGGTAGGCAGCCATGTAACCAATTTTAAAATTGGCGACCGCGCCGGTGTAGGCACCATGGTAAACTCATGTGGAAAATGCGAACATTGCGAGGAGGGTCTGGAACCTTATTGCGCCGAAGGCGTATCGGTAACCTACAATGGTATCGACAAATTTGGCGACGGCACACCGGGCTACGGAGGATATTCCAATACCATCGTAACCAAAGATAGCTTCGTGGTACATATTCCCGAAAGCCTGGATATTGCTGCTACAGCACCACTGCTGTGCGCAGGCATTACTACCTATTCGCCCTTAAAACACTGGAAAGTTGGCAAAGGGCATAAAGTGGCCGTATTGGGTTTAGGTGGCTTAGGGCACATGGCCGTTAAATTTGCCGTTGCTTTGGGTGCCGAGGTAACCATCCTGAGTACATCGCCCAAAAAAGAAGCAGATGCAAAACGCTTGGGTGCACATCATTTTGTAGTAACCACTGATGCAGAGCAAGCGAAACAAGTAATATCTGCTTTCGATTTTATTGTGGATACCGTTGCTGCCGAAGTTGATTTCGATTTTTACCTGTCGTTGCTAAAAGTAGATGGTATACTTATTTGTGTAGGCGTGCCGCCAACGGGGATACATGTAAACGCTTCCTTCTCGTTAATAGGCGGCCGCAAAAGCATCGTAGGTTCAGCGGCAGGCGGCATAGCCGAAACACAGGAGATGTTAAACTTTTGCGCCGAACACAATATTGTTGCCGATATTGAACTGATAGATATTAAAGATATACATGCCGCTTATGAGCGCATGTTGAAAGGCGATATACGTTACCGGTTTGTTATAGATATGGCGACTTTGTAGTGAGCGCTTATTGCTAAGAGGCACGCTTATCCTGAGGGCCTTTTAGCAATACTATGTCTGCAAAATTGGTGTTGTTAATTCTAATTGCACTGCAACCTCTATTATCTTCTGAGGTGTATTCAAACTTTTAACCAAATCCTCCGGTTTTAGATTATTTGCCCTGCTTTTGAAAATGAATGTCTTAAAAGAATATACGCTCGCAACTGCGTTGAAATCATCCCCGTGTTCGTTTGCGAGTTTAGATGTAAAAGCATCTATTTCAATTTTTATTTGAGGAAGCAGGGCTTGAAGTTGCGTTACTGAGTTTTTAAGGTTGGTTAAAAATGCCGCAGCTTCGCCATCATTAACATGCGAAAGTTTTGCCAACAACTTATCTATTGCTTCAAATTCCATGTTGTGCCAATCCTTTGCTTGCAATACAGCCTTTTGCCAAATAGCCCGCTCGCTTTTCCAGTAATCTTCTTTAGCTTTTACCTGGTGGATAATAAAACCCGGGAGTTCAATTGCCGTTAAATACCCACCATGGCAAGCACCTGTATCAATTCCGTAAGTGTTGTTTTTTAAAAGCGGGTGATCTCCTACAACGTGATGCCCATAGATGATCGGTTTACTACCGGTATAATGGTCATTCCAGTACATATCTGCCCCGTAAAGCTTTTCCAGATACCTGTCGCCGGCGGTAGAACCGCAAAGCACTTCTTGCTTTTGTTCAGCCAAAGCTTTACCATTTTCAAAGGCGGCATGTACAATAATGGCATCGCCTGTTTCATAAAAATAGTTCAACGTATTAAGCCATTTTACAAATCCTTCGTAATCAGGCCCGAATTGCAGTTTCACAATATCCTGCGCATAGGTGAGTATACCATTAATATGCTTCCGTTCGTGATTACCTATCAGCACTATCGAGTTTGGGCGATTACGGAAATACTCATAAACCTCTTTAGACTTATTGCCGCGGTCAACAATATCACCAAGCGAGATGAGCTTATCCTCATCGGTTAAACCAACCTGTTCGGTTAATGCTATTAGTTCGTCGTAACAACCGTGTATGTCGCCTATAACAAAGGTCCGTTGCATAATTTCTTAATTTGTCCGGTCTCAAATATCGTTAACTCAATGTTACAATCTTCGACTTTTGAAGGTTTATCCCACACATTAACAGCATTTTTGCGTAACTTGCTTGGGTAAATATTACGCTATATACCGCCTTAACCTTATGAAGCACCTATTTGCTGCTGCAATTATTTTATGCCTGTTAAGCTCCTGCGCACGGGTAATGAACGAGCGCCTAACAACAGTCACCATTCGCACAACAAAGCCTTCCAAAATAGTAGTAAATAAGGATACGCTATCGACCCGAAAAAATAAAGTTTCTATCAAAACCCCTCGTAGCGCAGAACCGCTCACTGTAGTTGCCATTAGCGATAATTCAAGCAGAACAGTAACCATCCCCGCTAAAAATTCCTTTGCCTGGTATTACAATATCGTAACAAATTTTGGCATCGGGATGCTGATCGATAAAAACGCGCCCCAACGATATACTTATCCTAATATTTATATAGACCCGTTGGATGTGATGAATGATTTCTACATTTGCGGCCCAACGGGGCATTACGGCGAGTTTTTATTACACCTCTCCCTACCCCACGCCAACCAATTTGTGTTTAAGCCTGATGGAGAAAAGCTGCAGTCGAACGGCGGATTCCTGGGGCTATCGGTGGGATTAGACTATTACCACACCTATTCGCAATTCATAAACCTTTCGGCAAGCGCGGTTACCGATTTCGTTGTGCCTGTTCCGGCTCCGTATGATCGGTTCGGCGGCAGCTATAAAACCATGTCTTCTATGTTCGTCAGTTTATCCAACAACCATAAGATAGAGCGCTTCTCGTTCGGCTACGGGCTTTTTTACGGGCAAAACAAATGGAGGGTCAACTATCTTCGGGATAGTTCGCAGACTATAGACCATTCCATAACAAAAAAGCACAATGTGCTTGGCCTTGTGGGCACCACCTATTACCAATTTGGGCCAAGCTTTAACCTGGGGCTTATTTACCGGCCATCGTTTATCCGTTTTGGCACCCTACAAAGGTTCCGGTATGAGCACCTCATCAGTTTAGATCTGGCCTGGAAAATAAAACTTTAACCCCGTCCCTATTTCCAGCCCTCAAAGGGCTTCACGGTTGCACAATTGGGCATACCGTTTTTTCCCGTGCCGGGTACCGTGCTGCGCAATTGCTGCCCTGCCTCAACTTGTTGCCAGCTAATGCCGGTCAGGGGTATTTTGAGCCGGCCGCTCCAGCCGCCGCCACCCGCATAGCTGCCGATATCTAAATAAATGAACCTGCCGCCAACGGGGCCTTGCACATAGGGGCCTCGGAAATCGGGAGTTTCCAAAGTTGCCGGCGAACCTTTAATTTCTATCTCCAAAGTAAAATACAAGTCCTCCCCTGTTGACGGCTGCACCTGCACGGGTTCGTAGTTGGCGCCGCTGCCTTTTTGCAACGAGTAAACCAGGTTGGCGGGTGGCTTTTGCAGGGTGATGTGTAGTTCTATAGTATTTCTATTTACAGGCATAACGGGATATTGCTTGTATAAAGATATAATTAATGCACTATATTATTTATATTTCCCAACCCGGGCATTGGCCATCTGTTATATTAATAAACCAAGCAGTAAACCTTAAATGAAAAAATTCCTCAAAATAACCCTGCGCATCGTTTTAGGCATTATTGCCTTTGTGGCTTTGTACCTTTTATCGGCATGGGGCATATCAAAAATAACGGTGGATGCCGAGCCGGGCGAAAGCAACGATGTAACCATGTACATCCTCACCAACGGCGTGCATACCGATATTGTAGTGCCCGTAAAAACCGACCAAATAGATTGGAGCAGGGAATTAAAATTTGAGAATACCACCGGTAAAGATACCGTTGCCAGCTATGTAGGCATGGGCTGGGGCGATAAAGGCTTTTACCTCAACACACCTACCTGGGCCGACCTTAAATTCAGCACGGCCTTTAAGGCGGCGTTCGCGCTGAGCACATCGGCCATGCACGTTACTTACCATAAAGAATTGCAGGAAAGTTCGTCTTGCAAAAAGATAAGCATCAGCAAAGCTCAATACGCAAGGCTTATTGCCTACATCACACAGAGTTTTAAAACCGATAGCGCAGGGCATTTCATCAACATAAAAACCAACGCCAACTACGGCACTACAGATGCCTTTTACGAAGCGCACCGCAAATACAACCTGTTTTACACCTGCAACACCTGGGCAAACAATGCATTAAAAGTCTGCGGACAGAAAGCCTGCCTGTGGACACCCGCGGATTCGCCGATATTTGATAAGTATTAGTTGTGTTGGTGAGTAGTTGATTTGGGGAGTGGAGAGTGGTTGCAAAAGTTAAATACTTTATTTGTGCAACTGCTGCCTATACCCTATTTTAAGGGCTTAATTTTTACACCTTATCATACCAATGGCAACGGCAACATCAGCAGGTATTACCAATTGCGCAAGCTGCGGCGGCAAACTCAGTTATAATTTTAAAACCAACCGCAATAAATGCGAGTACTGCGGCAACGAGTATGAAGCTGTAGTTGAAGAAGTAAAATCGGGCGATCAAAAGATACCGCTTAGTTATACCCTTTAAATTTACCGAAGAGGAGTTTAAAAGCCAGGTAATGCACTGGCTGGCCGATGGCGACTTTACCCCCGTTGACCTGCTAACGCCCGAAAAGCCTTATGTAATTGAACAGCGGTACATCCCGCTTTATTTTTTTGCCGGCGATTATGAGGGCAAATATAATGTATTGAGCAGAAGCGGCAGGGTTGAGCAGGGCGACATCCCCATTAGCGGCAAGTTCGAGGTACTTTGCTATGGCGGCACTCAGCCCGAAAAAGAGCTGGGGTTTGCGGAGGCTTATATTCCTTTTATTGATTTCAGCACTGCTGCGCCCTCGCCCAAAGCGAGCTCGGCTACCAAGGTAATAAAAATAAAAGCCGTTGAACCCGATACCGCCTGGCAACGTTCGGGCAGCTTAGTGGCGGCCGACCAGGTTTACCAGCAACTTATGGCCCGCGATAGCAGCAAAGAATATAGCCACTACCTTAAATACGATACCCAACAAATGAGTTGTATCGGCCTGCCCTTTTATTACATCGAATTTAAGTACAACCGCATTGAGTATGCTGTTTATACCAATGGCGTAACGGGCGAACTTATTGGCGAACGCCCCTTTGCCTACGGCGCAAAGCCACCAACACGCTGGCGCACATTTTGGAAGTATTTTGGCATGGGCTGGGGTATTTGGTTTTTGATGGTAGTAGCCGAACTATTGTTATTCGGCCTGCCCGATCCGGGCGTAAAGCGGGCCTTTGAACCGGTCGTGAATTTCTTGAGCGTTTTCCTGATCTTCATATTACCCATTGCTTTATCAACTCTATTTTTCGGCTTTATAAAGAACGCTTACTTTGCCAAACCACGCCGTATACGCCAGCAAACGCTGGATATGATATTAACAGGACGGATGCCGGCGCCTTTTGCATAGATATAATAAGCTTAACAACCACTCACAACTCTCTATTCACCACTCACCATCAACCATTTTACCCTCTACTGACCCATCATAAGAGCTAAAGCCTTATCTTTGCGCCCAATATGAGCAAGCACGGAAGAATATTAGTGGCCATGAGCGGCGGAGTTGACAGTTCGGTAGCAGCAGTGATGCTGCACGAGCAGGGCTACGAGGTGATAGGCCTTACCATGAAAACATGGGATTACGCTTCATCGGGCGGCAGCTCTAAAGAAACCGGCTGCTGCAGCCTGGATAGTATTAATGATGCCCGCGCATTGGCAGTTGGCTACGGTTTCCCGCATTATATATTGGATATCCGCAACGAGTTCGGCGATTTTGTGATTGATAACTTTGTTGACGAATATCTTGCCGGCCGCACGCCAAACCCATGCGTACTGTGCAACACGCATATTAAATGGGAAGCCCTGCTAAAACGTGCCGATAAACTCGATTGCGAATTTATTGCCACCGGGCACTACGCCAACATCCGCCTGCAGGATAATGGCCGCTACGTAATATCAAAAGGTAAAGACGAAAATAAAGACCAAAGCTATGTGCTGTGGGGCGTTTCGCAACGCAACCTGGCGCGTACCAAATTCCCGTTAGGCAGTTTCTCTAAACCGGAGATACGCCAAATGGCCGTTGACATGGGCCAGCTTGAACTTGCCGGCAAAAGCGAAAGCTACGAAATATGCTTTGTGCCCGATAACGATTACCGCTCTTTCCTTCGCCATAAGGTTGAGGACCTTGACGAGCGCGTTGGCCCGGGCAATTTTGTACTAACCGACGGCACCATAGTAGGCAAACACCAGGGCTATCCTTTTTATACCATTGGCCAGCGCAAAGGCCTAGGCATTGCTTTGGGCAAACCCATGTTTGTTACCAAAATAGATCCGCACACCAACACCGTGGTTTTAGGCACTGCCGACGAACTGGAGAAGAAAGAAGCCTGGGTGCGTAACCTTAACCTGGTAAAATACGAAAGCATCCCCGAGCCGATAGAGGCCGTAACCAAAATACGTTATAAAGATGCCGGTACCGAAAGCAAAATAGTGCAAATAGGCGACCACATGAAGGTATCCTTCGATCACATGGTATCGGGCATAGCCCCCGGCCAATCAGCGGTATTTTACGAGGGCAACGATTTGCTGGGTGGCGGATTTTTATTGTAAGAAATCCGCAGCTCCGCGTTAGGGATTGCAGCGGAAAGCCCACAGCCGCGGGCAGGAAAGCGGGATGGGAAGGGCGAGGACTTGCAGCGGAAAGCCCGGCCCGCAGGGAACGCCATAATAATTTTCCTCACTACTAAACTCTCCCTAAATTAAATCAACACTTCTTTACGAATGATCTTTAAACGAGAAGATAAAGAAAATCGAGCTGCCTCATTACTAAAAATCCTGCTCGCCAAAGCGACCATTACGTTCGAAAACTCTTTCTGAAAAGCAAGTTTAAGACACTCACTTGGAAAATCTTTTTGCGTTTCTACCGCATTTTATGTTTTCTTTGCAAAAAACAACATGCTTAATGGCCAAAAATTTACTCATAGTTGAATCGCCGGCGAAAGCCAAAACCATTGAAGGGTACCTGGGGAAAGACTTCACCGTGAAGTCGAGCTACGGGCATATCCGCGACCTGGTAAAGTCGGAAGATGCGATAGATATCAACAACAACTTCTCGCAAAAATACGAGGTACCTGCCGATAAGAAGCAGGTAGTGAGCGAATTAAAGAAATTAGCAAAGGAGGCCGAAACGGTATGGCTCGCATCCGATGAGGACCGCGAGGGAGAAGCCATATCATGGCACTTGTTTGATACATTGAGCCTGAAAGACAGCAATACCAAGCGCATTGTTTTTCATGAGATAACCAAACCGGCCATTCTAAAAGCGATAGATAACCCGCGTAAAATAGACTATAACCTGGTAAATGCCCAGCAGGCACGCCGCGTTTTAGACCGTTTGGTGGGCTTTGAACTTTCTCCCGTGTTGTGGAAAAAAGTAAAACCATCGCTTTCGGCAGGCCGTGTACAATCGGTAGCCGTTAGGTTGATAGTTGACCGCGAACGTGAAGTGAATAAATTCCAGTCGGAAGCGGCATTTAAAATAGTAGCCATATTTAGCAAAGGCAGAAACGCATTCAAGGCCGAACTGACCGAACGCTTTGCCAAACAGGATGATGCCGAGAAGTTTTTGCAAGATTGTGTGAAGGCTATCTTCGATGTAAAATCGTTAGATACCCGCCCAACCAAACGCTCGCCGGCAGCGCCATTCACCACCTCTACCCTGCAGCAGGAAGCCAGCCGCAAGCTGGGCTATTCGGTTGCGCGTACCATGCAGGTGGCACAAAGGCTGTACGAATCGGGGTATATCACCTATATGCGTACCGACTCGGTAAACCTGTCGGACGTAGCCTTAGCCGCAGCGGCAAACGAAATTACCAGCGCCTGGGGCGAAAAATACCACCAACCGCGTAAGTATAAAACCAAAAGCGCCAGTGCACAAGAGGCGCACGAGGCCATACGCCCTACTTATTTTAACAATCATACCATCGATGGCGAATCGGCAGAGAAACGTCTGTACGAGTTGATATGGAAACGCGCCATAGCATCGCAAATGAGCGAGGCACAGTTTGAGAAAACGGTAGCTAAAATTGGCATATCAACCCGTAGGGAAGAATTGGTGGCCAATGGCGAGGTAATGAAATTCGACGGCTTTTTAAAGGTATACCTGGAAAGCAACGACGATGAGGACGATAATCAAAACGCCGACGGCGACAACGCTATACTGCCGCCGTTGACCAAAGGCCAGCTGCTGGAATTGCAGGAAATGACCGCTACCGAGCGTTTCAGCCGCCCGCCGGCCCGTTACACCGAGGCAAGTTTGGTGAAGAAGTTAGAAGAGTTGGGCATAGGCCGCCCGTCTACTTACGCTCCTACCATATCCACCATACAAAACCGTGGTTATGTGGTGAAGGAAGAGCGTGAAGGGCGTGTACGTAACTTCAGGGTGTTGACGCTGAAAAACGAAAACATCACCAAAGAAGAAAAAAGCGAGAATACCGGTGCCGAACGCGGTAAACTGTTCCCTACCGATATTGGTGCCGTGGTGAACGACTTCTTGGTGCAGCACTTTAACGGTATTGTTGATTTTAACTTTACCGCCAGCGTAGAAAAAGAATTTGACGAAATAGCTCAGGGTTTAAAAGACTGGACCAAAATGATCCGCACCTTTTACGACCCTTTCCATAACGACGTAGAAAACACTATACAAACAGCGGATAAGGCCACCGGCGAACGCGAACTGGGTGTACACCCCGAGAGCGGCAAAAAAATGTCGGTACGCATTGGCCGCTATGGCCCCTTTGTACAGGTAGGCGAAAACGCCAGCGACGACAGCCCGGAGAAACCGCTGTACGCCAGCCTGCGCACAGGTCAAAGCATAGAGACCATTACGCTGGAGCAAGCCTTAGAACTGTTTAAACTACCAAAAGTAGTTGGCGAATACGAAGGCAAAGTAATGAAAGTGGCCATTGGCCGCTTTGGCCCATACATAAGCCACAACAGCGCCTTTGTATCGTTACCAAAAGAGATCGATCCGCTCGACGTTACCGAAGAGCAGGCTATTGAACTGATAGAGGCCAAACGTAAAAAAGATGCCGAGAAACTTATTAAATCGTTCCCCGAGGATGAAAGCGTAAAAGTTTTGAATGGCCGCTGGGGCCCGTATATCGAATTTGGCAAACTGAACGTTAAGATACCAAAGGATAAAGACCCGGCTTCGCTTACCTACGAGGATTGCAAGGCTTTGGCTGATGCAGCACCGAAGGATGTAAAAAAAGGCCGTTTCGGCAAAGCAGCACCGGCAGCTAAGGCTGCGGCGCCTGCTAAAAAACCGGCAGCTAAAAAGAAAGCACCGGCGAAGAAGAAATAGTTATTGGTTGATTGGGTTAAGTGGTGAGTGGTTGCTTTTATAACTATTCACCAATCAACTCAATCAACCACTCACCATCGAACAATGTTAAAAGACCTCCCCCAAAATACCGTTAAAGATATAGGCATTGCTGTTGCGCTGGAAGGCGAAAGCATAGAAAGCAAAACCTGGTATGTATACCTCATTAACCTGAAAGATGTTGCGTTGGAGACGGTATTGGTAACATCTAAAGGCTATGGAGAAAAGGATGGCGAGCAGGTAAAAACATCTGTACTTAGGCATGCTTTCCCTGAAGTTGCGCCTAAATCGTTTAAACTGATAGAGCCTATAGACGAAGCTACCTTCGGGCTGAATAACGAGTACTGGCTAAGCTACTACATCGGCAACCAGATCTACGACAAAAAATTCATCTTTCTGCCTGAGAGTATCATTGATGCCAATTTTATCAAACTGCCTGTAGTAAACAAGCCGGGCGTGATGATATTATAAGCCTAAAGCGTGCAGGGCATGCATACTGCCGTTCATATCCTCGTATAGCTTTTTGTAGATAGGGAACACCTTACTGTAAACCGTATGGTTTGCAACATTGGGCATTACCGTGTTGCTTTGGGCAGTCTCCCTGTAAAGTATGTCTTGCACATCCAACCCCAATGCCTGCATAGCCAAATAAATGGCACCCATGGCAGAAGAATCGCCGCCGGGCAGCAACACAAGTTTCTTACCCGTAATATCGGCCAGTAGCTGCACCCACACCGGGGAGTTGATAAAGCCGCCGCTCACCACAATTTCGCTCACTGTTTCCTGCGCCGATTCTTCTACCGCCTGCAGCACGTGGTACAACGCAAAGCAAATTCCCTCAAGCCCTGCACGCAAAAAGTGTTGCTGCTGATGCTTAAAAGTTATGCCGGCAAACGTGCCGGTGCTTTTGGTATCCCAAATAGGTGCGCGTTCGGCAAACAGGTAAGGTAAAAACAAAAGCCCTTCGCTGCCTGCGGGTACAGCCTCTATCCTATCAAAAAGGGTATCGTAATTTTCGGGCGCTGCCTCCAGTTGTAAAAAGTTCTTCAGCAGCCAATCCGCCGCAGCCCCACCGTTGTTTACTGCGCCGCCGCAAATAAAGGTTTGCTCGTTTAGCAAGTAGTTAAACGTCATGGCGTGGTAGTTATAGACGGGTTTACTGCTGCCTACACGTACGGCCCCGCTGGTGCCAATGGTAAGCGCAGCCACGCCGGGGCGCACGGCATTGCCGCCAAGGTTGGCGCAGCAGCCATCGCTTGCGCCTATTACGAAGGCAGTTTCGGTACCTATGCCGGGTAGCAAATCACTCGGCTGCTTTAGGTAACGCATATGCCCTGTGCTTACCGGTACCGATAGCTTATCCGCAGTTACTCCTGCCAGTTGAAGCGAACCCGCGTACCATTCCTTCTCTAAAATATCCAGCATACCGGTAGCCGAGGCAATGGAATGATCCACCTCGAACACGCCGAACAGCTTATGCCATATAAATTCCTTTATCGAAATAAACTTGTGCGCCCGCCCGAACAGTTCGGGTTGGTTTTGGCGCAGCCATATCAATTTGCACAAAGGCGACATAGCGTAGATTGCCGTCCCCGTATTGTGGTAAATTTGCTCACCCTGTTTGCTTGCGCGGATATTTTCGGCAATTTCCCCGCTGCGGGCATCGGCCCAAAGTATGGCATTTGCCAGTGCGTCCCCCTTTTTGTCCACCGTCAAAATGCTATGCATGGCTGCGCTGAAGCTAATTGCAACGGGTGAAGTGCCCATTTTTACAACTATTTGTTTTACGCATAAAATAAATGCGTCCCAAATCAAATTTACGTCCTGTTCTGCAAAACCGGGGCGCGGATTTTGCGTTGAAAGGTGTTGTTGGGATGTGGCTACCACAGTGCCTTCCGCGTCAACAGCAACAGCTTTTGTGCTGCCGGTGCCAAGGTCAACCCCGATGTAATATTTATGTGTGTTGGCGTACGGCATACAAGCATTAAAAAAATAAAACGCTGGCTAAGTTATTGTATAAAGTAATCCACATTGGCACTATTTGTCAACATTTTGGAACTTATCAGTGGCGAAGCCGTTAAGCAATAAATTTTTAGGCTAATTTTAATAAAAATATAGGCCGTAGGTTTTTGCTTTATAAGCTACTTTTAATTATTTGATAATGAATTTAAACTGTTCACATACATTATCAAGAAAACTTTTTATAATGCTTTTTAATTTAAAAGTGTCATATTTATAGCAGAAAACCCCCATACTATCGGCATGAAGAAAACTTTATTAATTGTTGATGACGATCTAAGCATATTAAAATTGCTCAACTTTATTTTGAGCAAGGATTATGAAATTGTTGTTAAAAACAATGGTATTGAGGCCTTTAGCTGGCTGGAAGACGGGCATATGCCAAAGCTCATTATATCCGACTTGCAGATGCCTTATTTCGACGGCCAATCATTTATCAAGAACGTGAAAATCAGCGGCTTTTACCGCAACATACCTGTTATTATGTTATCCGCAGCACACGATCTGGAAGAACAAGTAGCTAATATGCCGTTTAAAGTTGAGGCTTATATACATAAGCCCTTTAACCCCACAACCTTAAAAACCGCCATTAACCAAGCCTTACAAGTTTATGACGCTTCAGACAGCAACTGATTGGAACGAAAATTCGGGATCGCAGATCAGGGTTGCCTACGCGGGCACTGAACTTAAAGACCTGATTGCTAACGACCTGCACGATAGCTTCCGCGTGGCTTTCAACGATACGCTGGGCGCGCTGGAAGACTACCTGGGCAACCAATCGATCCTTACCATCCCCGAAATTATTTTGGTGGAGGTTGATAAAGACGAGAAATGCTTTGAACTGGTAGAAAAACTTCGCAAAAATTTCCTCATGAACGGGGTAATTATTGTAATGCTATCTACCCGTAACGATAAAAAACTGGTGCAAAAAGCCATGCAAATGAAATTGCACGATTTTTACACCTACCCTTTCTCTACATCCGACCTGCGCGAGCGCCTCAACTTTTTGGTGCGTTTTAAACTAATAAAACCGCGTCTGTTGGAGCTTTCTAAAGAGGTTGACATTACCTACCAAATGCCCGCAGGCAAGCGTTTCCTCGATCTGTTTATTGCAGGCAGCATGCTCATCGGGCTTTCGCCGGTAATGCTGGTGGTGGCCATACTCATCAAATTAGATTCTAAAGGCCCTATATTTTACAAAAGCAAACGCGTTGGTACGGGTTACAAGGTGTTCGATTTTTATAAGTTCCGCTCGATGCGTACCGATGCCGACCAGCTGTTAGCACAAATGGCCGTAACCAATAACCAGTACGCTGCCGAAGAAGAAGGCGCAACCAAATCGGCCTTTGTTAAAATTAAAAACGACCCGCGTATTACCAAGCTGGGTAACTTTTTGCGTGGAAGCAGCTTAGATGAATTGCCGCAGTTGTTCAACATACTACGTGGCGATATGTCTGTAGTAGGCAACCGCCCGCTGCCTGTTTACGAAGCCGAGATGCTAACATCAAACGAATGGTCGATGCGCTTTTTAGGCCCTGCCGGCTTAACCGGTTTATGGCAGATAAGCAAACGCGGCAAAGAAGATATGAGCGAGCGCGAGCGTAAAAAACTCGACAACTTTTATGCACAGAAATATTCGTTCTGGCTGGACGTTAAAATTATTTTAGGTACTGTACCTGCTTTGTTCCAAAAAGAGAAAGTTTAACTATCTATGAATTTCAAACTTAAACTGTTAGGTATATTATTAGTTAGTTCCTTTTTTGTGCAGCAAGTGCGCGCGCAGGAAACCTTAATACCAGATATTAATTACGGGTACCTCGAAAAACTAATAGCCACAGCTAAAAAGAACTACCCCGAAATTAAAGTACGCCAGGCACAGGTAGATGCTGCACGGGCAACCTATCATCAGGCCAATGTATCATGGCTGGATGCTTTTACCGCTTCTTATATTTATAGCCCCAAAAGCTCGCTTAATCTTATACAGCCCACTATTTTTAACGGTTACCAGCTAAGCATATCTATCAATTTGGGGCAATTTTTGGCAAAACCATTTGCATCAAAAGCAGCTAAAGAGGCCGTGAAAGTAGCACAATTTCAACAGCAGGAGTACGACCTGCAATTGGCAGCTATTGTAAAACGTTTTTACTTTCAGTACCTGGCCGCACAGGCCGACCTGCGCCTGCGTTCGGGCGCGGTGATTGACGGGCAAACGGCCGTAAAACAACTGAAGTACTCATTTCAAAAAGGCGAAACAACATTTCAGGTATATAACGAGGCTTTAACCAGCCTTTACCAGCAGGGTGGGTTTAAAGTGACGGCAGAGCTGGCCATGTTAACCGCAAAAACCAACCTTGAGGAGGTTTTGGGCGTTAAATTAGAAGAGGTTAAGTAAAAAATGGAGTTTATAAATTTTCTGAAATTTTTATGGAAACATAAAAACCTGCTGATCATTATTCCGCTGGTTACTGTTATTATCTCCTTTTTTCTCGTAAAAAACCTTGCCGATACATACGTTTCTAAATCGCAGATAGCTACCGGTATCATTGATGAATCGCGCCATTTGCTGGATAAAGAAACCAACAGCTCTGCCCAGCAGCAGCAAATAGCCCAAAGCTTTAGTAACCTGATAGAGATAATGAAGCTTAAAAAGCTCATTAACCAGGTTTCATACCAACTTATACTACACGACCTTACCAGCAATACGCCATTTAAAAAGCCGAGCAAGCTGTTCCAGGGCATGAACCAGGCCGCGCGTGAGCATGCCATAGAAGTGTTCAAGCGCAAGTTTCAGCGCATGGAGCCTTTGGATTATTATAATAAAGACCAAAACGGGCTTAACGAGCTGTTACGCGAAATGAAATACGATGAGCGCAACCTTCGCGAAGACCTAAACATCGTACGCGACGAGGATAGCGATTTTATTTCGGTAAGCTTCCAGTCGGCCAACCCGCAGCTATCGGCCTTTGTGGTGAACGTGCTTTGCCGCGAGTTTATCAACTATTACACCAATACCATCAGGCAAAACGAAACCGATGCGGTAACCTTTTTGGGTAACCTGCTGAACGAAAAGCGCGAGGCCCTGAACCGTAAAACAGCTCAATTACAAAATTACAAGATAGAGAACGGCGTACTAAACCTCGAAGAACAATCAAAAGGCATCTTCGACCAGATAATGGTTTATAACGACCGCAAGCAACAAGCCGAAAAAGATGTTGCCTCTAACAACGGTGCATTAGCTGCTATCAATGCCAAATTCGACCCAAAGGACCGCAGCTACATTGAGGCTACTTTAAATAAATACAATACCGCAGTAGTAGGTACCCAAGAACAACTTCATGCCCTTACCGACAGGTATGTGCGCAGTAACTTTGCACCACAATACAAAGTACAGATAGACTCGCTTACCCGTCAGCTGGAGCGCGAGATAAACCTTACATCAGACAAGTATATCACCAACCCGCTTACCGGTAAAGATGCCCTTGTTGCTCAAAAAATTACTTTAGAAGTAGCACGCGACCTTGCCAAATACGGCCTTAACGCTATTGACCGTGCTTTGGGCGAGCTAAATGCCAAGTTTAACCGCCTGGTGCCTTTTGACGCTACCGTAAAAACCTACAGCTTTGAGCTGGATATTGCCAGCAAGGAGTATTTGGAAGTACTGAACAAGTACAACGAAACCAATCTGAAATCAACCTTCTCTATTAAATTACGCCAGGTTGATTTGGCAACGCCTGATGCCGCCGAGCCATCTAAAAAGATGCTGCTGATCATTCTGGCGGGCATGGGTGCTTTGGTTATTTGCGTGGTAATATTGTTTGCCATCTACTTCTTCGATGAAACTATTAAACTACCAACCGAACTGGTTGCCCAAACCAGCCTGCCTTCATTAGGCTACCTTAACACGGTAACCGGCGGCACGCTCGATCTGAGGAAACTTTGGGATGTAGAGCACCGCGATAAAATGAAGCACTTTAAAGAGCTTATCCGCTCTATAAGGTTTGAGATTGACCAGGAGTTAAAAGGCGAAAAAGTGATAAGCATTACCAGCCTTGCCCACCACGAGGGTAAAACGGTATTGGCATTAAGCCTGGCTTACTCCTACTCTATGATCAATAAAAAGGTGCTGCTTATTGATGGTAACTTTTATAACCCAACCATCACCAATACCGCCCAGCCGCATTTGTATTTGGAGGATTACTTTAAAAATACGCCATCAAACTACGAAAACGTATCGGGCACTACAACCGTTATTGGTAACCATGGCGGCGATGTTACGCTGCTGGAGCTGAGCGACGAGAAATTCATCAGCACCCGCTTTGCCGAGCTGAAGAATAAGTACGATGTTATTATTGTAGAAACCCCTGCCCTATCTACCCTGAATAAATCAAAAGAGTGGATATTGTTTGCCAATAAAGTGGTTGCAGTTTTCGAGGCCAACAAGCCTGTTAAAAAATCGCAGAAAGAAGACCTTAACTACCTGCGCAACCTGGAGGGTAAATTTGCAGGTTGGGTGCTTAACAAAGCAAGCCTGCCCGAAGATTAAGAATTGATAACGCTTGCCGTTTAATTTATTTACTTTACCTCGCCCGTATGAAAATATTGCCTCAGGAAAATATTAAGAAAGACCCATACGAGGACCTCACCCCGCTGGAAAACAAAACCCGCAAGGTGGCCATAGCCTTTGTTTTTGTTGGCGTATTTTTTTGGGCCGTTAAAATTTTGTTTCTTGCATAAAACCTGCATTGCCAATGCTTGAAAACCAGGTACAAAATAACGGGCTTATGGGCACGCTTCGCAATAAGTTGAAGCTGGGCAACATTACTACCAATACCCTGATAGTAATGCTGCTGCCGGTTGCCGTAATTATACCCGTACTGGTAGCCAAACTGGGCGTTATGGGCATAGCCGCAGTATTTGTTATAGCCCTTGGCATCCCCATACTCTTCGGCATTATAGCTTACCCAAAATTCGGCATAGCCGCGTTTATGGTTACGGCTTTTATGCTCAACTATGTATCGGAGCCCTTGCCGCCCGATGCACCTACCGGTATTCTGCTCGATGTGATCACCTACCTGCTCATCTTCGGTTTTTTTGTTAAAAAGAAGTTTGACGGCAACTGGGATTATTTTAAAAACCCCATTACCTACCTCATTATAACCTGGCTGGGCTATAACTTTTTAGAGGCGGTAAACCCTGCATCACCATCTATCCTCGCATGGGTTTACACCGTGCGTACGGTGGGCTTTATTATGCTGATGTACTTCGTTTTCCTTTACCAGATAAACGATATCAAATACATCCGTTTTTTATTTAAACTATGGTTAGGGCTCTGCTTGTTCGCCGCCGCGTCAGGCTTTCAGCAAGAGAATTTCGGGCTAATGGAGTTCGAGCGCAAATGGTACTATTCAGATCCCCTGCGCCTCAGCTTCTTATACATTAACGGGCACTTGCGCAAGGTGGCAATTTTCCCCGATCCGGTTACTTTTTCCTACAACATGGTGGTGGCTGTTGCCATGTGTATTTGCTTTTTAATGCTCAAAATAAGCACCGGCAAAAAAATATTCCTGATTTGTATAATCCCTTTTTATATCTTGACCATGCTTTACAGCGGTACCAGGGGCGCTTATGTATTGCTACCGGCCGCTTTGGCACTGCTTGCTATATTAAAGTTTAACAAGCAAATACTTATGGCTGTGCTTGCGGCAGGGTTTATGCTGGTTATAGTTGTATTTATGCCAACTTCAAACCCTACAATTAAACGTTTCCAATCGGCCTTCAACCCAAGCGCCGATGCTTCGTTTAATGTGCGGGCCGAAAACCAGCGGCGCATAAAACCGTATATATTGTCGCACCCTATAGGAGGCGGCCTTGGCTCGGTAGGTATTTGGGGGCGCAGGTTTGCGCCAAACTCTATGCTTGCTAAATTCCCGCCCGATAGTGGTTTCGTACGCGTAGCGGTTGAGATGGGATGGATTGGCTTGCTCTTGTTTTGTACGTTATTGTTTGTAATTTTATACACGGGGATCAACCATTATTTCCTGATCAAGAACCCCGAGTTAAAGGTGTATTGTTTGGCCATGGTGCTTACCATATTTATATACAATATAGGTAACTATCCGCAGCAGGCGCTCGTACAATACCCATCGAACATCCTGTTCTACATGGCCAGCGCGTTGCTTAATGTAACCCTGCGGCTTGATATTGCAGAGAGGAAAGCGCAAGGCGATAAGAGCGTTGAAAAATTGATAGCTTGATTTAATTTTTTTTATAGATGTCGTTACTTGCAGTAATTAAATCTCACCCCCGTATAAAAAAATTTGTCCATTGGCTTATCGTAAGGTCGGGCCATTCCAGGCCGCGCATTTGGGTGCGCTGGTTTGTAAACCCGTTTTTTCACGAACGCAGCGGCAAAGCCATTGTAGGCCGCTATGCCCGTATGGACCTGTTTCCGTTTAACGATTTTAAACTGGGTGAGCACAGTATTGTAGAAGATTTTGCCGCGCTTAACAATGGCGTAGGTGCAATTTTAATAGGGCACCACGTTGGCGTGGGCCTGTCAAATACCATTATAGGCCCGGTTACGCTGGGCAATTATGTAATGATGGCGCAAAACATTGTGCTATCGGGCCTTAACCACGGCTTCGAGGATATCAACACCCCTCCGCGTATCCAAAAAGTGGTAACCAAACAAATCACCATAAATGATAATGTTTGGCTTGGTGCCAACTGCGTAGTTACTGCTGGCGTTACTATTGGCCAACACGCCGTAATTGGTGCGGGCAGCGTGGTAACTAAAGATATCCCGGCGTATAGCGTTGCTGTTGGCAACCCCGCCAAAGTGATAAAAAAGTACAACTTCGATACCGGCACCTGGGAGAAAGTATAACACTTATTGGCTTATATGTCGTTTTTTAAAAAGATAGTAAACAAACATACCATCAATTTAGCCAGCAGCGCTGCCATGCCCTTAATAGGTATGCTGGTGCTATCGCTGCTTGCACACCAGTTACCCGATACCGACTTTGGTAACTACATCTTTTTCCTGCAAACTTTCTTATTGGCAGATATGTTCCGCACGGGTTTCCTGCAAACATCGCTGGTTAAATTTTACTCGGGTGCACATATCGATAGGGCCCGTAACGTGGCAGGCTCGGCCTGGTGGGTGGGTTTTATACTCACTTTTGGGGTGGCGCTTATCAGCTGGATAATATACTTCTTTATTAAAAGCGGAAATTCGGACCTGGAAGATACGCTGAAATGGTTTGGGATAATTTATATCTGTACCCTCCCATCGGCCATTGCCGGTTGGATTTTACAGGCCGAAGAGCGTTTCGATAAGATGTTCATCATCCAAATCATCAACCAGGGCGGCTTTCTAACGCTGGTACTCATCGGGATGTATTATAAAGACATCAACTTTGATACCGTGATATACAGCTACCTGGGCACCAATATTATCACCAGCGTAATTTGTTTGGCCATGGGCTGGTCCCATGCACATACCATCAGGCATAAATCAGTAGCCGCAATGCGCGAGCTTGCCAATTTTGGTAAGTACAGCGTGGGCACCTCACTGGGTTCTACTTTGTTGCGCAGCTCGGATACCTTCATTATTAAAATGATGTTCCCTACGGCTTTGGTTGGTGTTTATTACATACCACAGCGCCTGATGGAGATATTTGAGATACCTATGCGGAGTTTTGTTTCTACTGCATTGCCCGAACTATCTGCCGCTGCCCAGCGCGATGATAAGCCCGCTGTGGCCGAAATAATGAAACGTTATGGTGGGCTGCTAACGGTATTGCTTTTGCCTGTAGCTGTAGGTGCTTGTATACTGGGCGGGTTGGTTATACACCTGCTTTTTGGCGATAAATTTGTTGATACCGATGCCTTCAACATCTTCCGGATATTTATGTGCTATGTGATCATTATGCCTATCGACAGGTTCTTTGGCATTACGCTGGATATCCTGAACAAACCGCATCTTAACATGATGAAGGTGTTTTTAATGTTGGGTATAAACGTAATTGGCGATTTTGCAGGCATAGCCATTTTCCATAACCTATATGGCGTGGCCATTGCATCGTTATTCACCTACTACTCGGGTGTATTATTTGGCTACTTTACCCTGAAAAAGCATCTTGATTTTACGCTGAACGACCTTTTCAGCCTGGGCTGGAGCCAATTGAAAGCGATGGTAGCTAACCTGATGCAGAAACGAAAAGTGCAAAAAGCATGAGTTTAACCGGCAAACATATCGTGGTTTTCTCGCAGATGCAGTTTGATAACAAACTGGAATCGACGCCCTACACCATGGCGCGGTTGCTGGCTAAAGATAACTACGTGTGGTTTGTAGATAGGCCCTTCACCTGGAAGGATTATTTTAAGTTTAAGGATACTGATGCCTACCGCGTGCGCAAGCCGCATTTTTTTGACGCGAAGAACGCCATCATTCAGTCGGACCTCCCCAACCTAAAAATTGTTATATGCCCGCCTGTGCCATCCATCAATATGCTGCCCGAGGGTAAACCCTACCGTTTGGCTGTTAAGTTTAACGAGTGGATGGTAGCATCGCGCCTGAAGAAAGTATTTAAGCAAAAGGGCATTACCGATTATATTTACATCAACTCGTACAATTTCTCGTATCCGCAGTTGCACCAAACCCTCGCGCCAAAAGCAGCGCTGAACGTTTACCATTGCGTAGACCCAATCATCGAGGCATACCAACTTAAACACGGCGTAAACAACGAGGAAATATTGGTTAAAAGTGTTGATATGGTAATATCTACCAGCCGCCAGCTGGCCAAAAAGCAATCGGCATTAAATCCTCGCTCCTACTTTGTGCCTAACGCGGCCTATATCACCCACAGCCAAAAAGCTTTAGACCCCGCATTGCCAATAGCGGAAGTATTATCGGGCATTAAAAAGCCTGTTATAGGTTACTTTGGTGCCGTAGAGCGCCGTATGGATTACACGATGATGAAGCAGGTGTTTGCTGTCAACCCCGACAAAAACTTTGTGTTCATCGGGCCACTTGACCAGGACTACCTTCAGCATGAAAACTTTCAAGCCCCAAACCTTTACCTGCCCGGCCCTGTACCATACGATCAAATGCCCGCAGTGTTAAAAGGCTTCGACGTTTGCCTTATCCCCTTTAAAAAAGATGAGGTGAGCAACAACATATTCCCGCTTAAACTATTTGAATATTTAGGTGCCGGCAAACCCGTGGTTGCGACGGATTTTAACGAAGACCTGGCTAATTTCACCGAAGGGTTAGTGCCATTTTGCAGCACTGCCGAAGAATTTAGTCGGGCACTAAACGATGCATTGGATAACCCGCAAGCACCCGAAAAAGTGGAGGCGCGCGTGGCCGTGGCAGCAAATAACACTTGGGAACACCGGATAAGCGATATAAAACAAATATTAGCCGATGCTTTGGCTGAAAAAGGCAAAACTGTTAGTTAAATTTACAGATGATAAAAAGGCCCCGCAATGGAAATTATTAAACTCATATTCTCGATAATTTTTACCCTCGTTTTTATTTACCTGGGCATTTATAGCCTTTACCTCTTTGTGTTTTCGGTATTGGGTAAGCTAATCATCAAAAAGGCACCGCCCGTGGCTGAAAGCTTCAGCAAATTTGTTATTTATATATGCGCCTATAAAGAGGATGCCATCATCCTTAACTCTGCCGCTCAGGCCTTAACTATTGATTATCCGCAGGATAAATTCCATGTATGCGTTATAGCCGATTCGATGCAGCCCGAAACCATTGTGAAGCTGAAAGAAATGCCTTTGCAGGTGGTTGAGGTAGTATTCGAGAGCAGCACCAAATCAAAAGCCCTGCACGCTGCTATTGCCGCAACTTATGAAGATTTTGATGCGGCCGTGGTGTTCGATATCGACAACATTGCTGCGCCCGATTACCTGCGCCACATAAACAATTACCTGCACGCCGGCGACCGCGTAATACAGGGCCACCGCGTTGCTAAAAACACCGAAACCCCGGTTGCGATATTAGATGCCATAAGTGAGGAAATAAATAACCACATATTTCGTAAGGCGCAACGTATTTTTAACTTTAGCGCAGCCATAATTGGCTCTGGCATGGCTCTTGAATATCGTTTATTTAAGGATACCATGGCACAGATAGATGCAGTAGGTGGTTTTGATAAAGAGATGGGCCTGGTGCTCACCCGCCAAAACATACACGTGGCATATGCCGATGCCGCTTTGATATACGACGAAAAGGTAAGTAACCCCGAGGTGTTTAAAAAGCAGCGCCGCCGCTGGCTTTCGGCGCAGTTTAACCTGCTGAAAGTGTATGGCATGACGGGCTTTAAAGAACTCTTTGGCAAAGGCAATTTTGATTACTTTAACGAGATATACCAAACTGCCATATTACCAAGGATACTGATGCTGGGGCTTATGCCATTTATGCTATTAGTATCGTTACTAACACCGGGCGTAGGCCCCTCGTGGCAAATGTGGCTAACGGCTACCGCTCTTTGTTATATAGGCATTTTGGTGGCGGTACCTGGGCAGTTTTTTAATGGCAAATTATTGGGAGCTGTGCTGAAGATACCATTGATATTTTTTACCATGCTGGCCTTGTTGTTTAAATTGAAGGGCGCGAATAAGAAATTTATTCATACGCCGCATAATCCAACAAGCCACTAACACTCGTATGTTGTGTACCTTGTACACATAATTGAAACTAAACACACACTACAATTAATTTTTAGCAAAAGATCCCCTGCCTTAGCTAATTGAATATGGAAGCAACAATACTGAACGACACCACGGTAGACTACCCTAAAGACAAGCCCCTATTTGAGCTGTTTAACGAGAGCGCGCAGGCTTATCCCGATAAAGTTGCTATCCGTTTTTACGACCGCACCCTAACATACGCCGAAACCGAAGCCTCGGCCAACCGCATAGCTCAGTTTTTGGTACAAAAAGGCATAAAACGAGGCGATATTATTGGTATGGCGCTCGACCGTTCTGCCGAGATGATCATTACGCTACTGGCCATCATGAAATCGGGCGCGGCCTACGTACCGCTTGACCCGGAGTACCCGAAAGACCGTATAGAGTTTATGCTGGAGGATTCGGGGGCGAAAATCCTCATTACATCAACGAAATATGCCGGCCATTACGCGGCTAACACTACCGAGATATTAATTGAAGATGCCCTTGCCGAATCGGCATCGTTGCCACCTACACAGCCGGATGCAGGCGTTCGAGGTACCGATCTTATCTATATCCTATATACATCAGGCTCTACCGGCAAACCAAAAGGTGTGCAAATAGTCCACCACGCATTTGTTAACTTTTTACTGAGCTGTCAAAAGCAACCCGGCATTACCAGTGCCGATAAAACTTTGGCAGTAGCCACCATCTCGTTTGATATTGCCGGTTTGGATATTTACCTGCCGCTTAGCGTAGGGGCCGAATTAGTTGTAGCCGATTCATTAGTGGCTAAAGATGGCCGTGCGGTTTTAGATATTGTACGTACACAAGGCATTACCATTTTACAAGCCACCCCCTACACCTGGCGCATGATGCTGGAGGTAGGCTGGGAAGAAAAGCTCCCCATGAAGGTGTTCACCGGTGGCGAAGCGTTGGCAAAAGACCTTGCCGCAAAACTTATTGACCGCTGCAACGAGGTGTGGAACCTTTACGGCCCTACCGAAACTACGGTTTATTCGGTTATAAAACATGTTACCGATGCCGAAGACGTTACCGTTGGCTGGCCGGTTGATAATACGCAGATTTACATTGTTGATGAGGCTATGAACAACCTCACGAATGGCGAAATTGGCGAGATACTGATAGGCGGCGTAGGCGTATCATTAGGATACCTTAACCGCCCCGAACTTAACGCCGAAAAATTCATCGATAACCCTTTTGACAATAAAAGCCCTAAAATATACCGCACCGGCGACCTTGGCCAGCTACGCCCCGATGGCGAAGTAATATGCCTTGGCCGTATAGACCACCAGGTGAAAGTGCGTGGCTACCGTATAGAACTGGGCGAGATAGAGTACCAGTTAGGCCAACAGCCCGACATTAAAGACGTTGTAGTAATAGCCCGCGAAGATACCCCGGGTTACCCAAGGCTGGTGGCCTACCTTACATTACGCAACGGCCAAACAGGGCACCCGGATGCAGAACAACAGAATGCCTGGCAAAATGCCTTATTGGCCGAACTGCCCGAGTATATGGTACCAGACGACTTTGTGTTGCTGGATACCATCCCATCTACGCCAAATGGCAAAATTGACCGCAAAGCACTGCCCAAACCCGATTATGGCCACATTGTACGTTCCGACGCTTATATAGCGCCGCGTACCGCCAACGAAAGGCTTGTATCTGAAATTTGGCAGGAGATGATGGGCCTGGAAAAAATAAGCATGGACGATAACTTCTTCCAGTTGGGCGGCCGCTCGCTGGTAGCTGTGAAGATAATGGCCAAAATTGAGGAAAAAACAGGCCTTCGCCTGCCTTTGGCCACCTTGTTTGAGCATTCTACGGTGGAGAAACTGGCCATACGCCTCGATTCTAATTCAGATGTTATCAGTTGGGATTCGTTGGTGCCAATTAAACCCAAAGGCAGCAAAATGCCGCTGTACATTGTACATGGTGCCGGCTTGAACGTATTGCTGTTCAACGCACTGGCCATGAATATGGACGACGAGCAACCCGTATACGGCCTGCAAGCAAGGGGCATAAATGGCGTTGATGAACCGCTGGACGTAATGGAAGAAATTGCAGCCAACTACGTGGAAGAAATTGTTAACCACGACCCGGTTGGCCCTTACGCTGTAGCGGGCTATTCGCTGGGGGGTATGATAGCATACGAAATGGCCAAACAAATGCTGGCCATGGGCAAGGACGTAAAAATGCTGGCCATGTTTGATACCTATGCCGACCAAACCAAAATACACACCCCGCCCGTAATACGTTTTGTAAAAGATGTTTGGCACCTGATAAAGCAGATAGCTTATACCCCTGTGCTGTTCGTTCAGGACCCAAAACGTACCGTAGAATACAAAAGCCGCGAAATTGGCCGCAGGATACAAAAGGTGTACAAAAAAATGTTCCCTCATAAGGTGAAAAAGAAAGAAGGTTTTGCCGCCTACACCAATGAGATACACGAGAAAAGCGAGGCCGCACAACGCAACTATATGCTGGTGCCGGTAGATATTAAGATAGAGCTGTTCCGCGCCAAAAAGAAGACGTTTTACATGAACGATTTTAAAAACCTGGGCTGGACACCTTTCGCACTAAAAGGTGTACGTGTACACGATATCCCCGGCGAACACAATACCATCTTCGCACCGCCGAACGACAAACAATTTGCAGAGGTTCTGCAGAAGTGTTTGGATGAGGCAGTGAAACAGTAAAGAACTTTAGAGGCGCGATATTAGCGCCTCTTTTTGTTTTGGTGTTTTTTACCGCAAAGGTTTTCGCAAAGAGCGCAAAGCTTTGCAATGTGGTTAAAAGTAAAAAAGTTTACCACTTTGTTATTTCTATCTACCTACGCTCATTAAGTTTTCTTATTAATCCACATGCAAAACTTTGCGTTCTTTGCGTTCAGCATTACGCTAATCCTCTGCGCCCTTTGCGGTTAAATAACCCTCACCGCAAGAAATATTTTTTACCCCCAACACTTTATTCAATAAAAGTTATTTAAATTCATAGGAAAATAATCTACCTATTTCCCATGAGCTACATCACACGCCTGTTCCGTTCGCGAAGAGGCCCTGCCATTATTTCGGCTACACTTTTATTGGTTGCCCTGTCTATTTATTTGGTACGTGCACGAAGCCATAAAAAGAATGGCCCCGATTTTAGCCGCTATATCGAATCGTATACCACGGGCATCATCTCTAAACAAAGCAATATCCGCATCAAATTAGCAGGCGAAGTACAGGTAACGCACGAGCAAGGCGAAGAGCTAAGCAACAAGGTGTTCGACTTTTCTCCATCCATAAAAGGTAAAGCTTACTGGGTTGATGAGCGCACCATCGAGTTCCGCCCCGAGGGCAAGCTTGACCCTGATAAGAAATACGATGCCGTGTTTAAACTTGGCAAAGTGATCAAAGTGGAGGACGATTTCGAAGAATTTAAGTTCGATTTCCAAACCATTAAGCCCGATTTCAGCGTATCATTCGTTGGCCTGGTTAGCGCTACCAATAACTCGGCGGACATGATGAATTTGAAGGGCAGCCTGCAAACTGCAGATGTGGAGAACCAGGAAAAAATTGAGCAGGTGCTAACCGCCAATTACGAAAGCCCGGTTAAAATAAGCTGGCAGCATAACCCGGCCACCAAAACGCATAAGTTTGTTATTACCGGCATAAAACGCGCCAACATCTCCTCCCCCATTAAAGTGGCCTGGGATGGCAGCGGGCTGGATATCGACCAAAGCGGAAACCAGAGCTTTGATGTGCCCGCCATTGGCGATTTTAAGGTGCTTGACATAAAAGCCGTACAGGATAACGACCAGTTTGTTTGTGTGCAATTCTCGGACCCTATAATGGTGGGCCAGGACCTGAGCGGTTTGATCACTCTTGGCAGCCTTACTGATCCTGCATATACTATTGATGGCAGCGTGATAAAAGTTTACGCCCCCGAGCGGCTGGAAGGTAGTTTTGGCGTGGTGGTTAACCCCGGCATCGAGAGCGCTTTCCATAAAAAGATCAAGAAATCATATACCGGCAACGTTTTCTTCGAGAATCGCCTGCCATCGGTAACCATCCCCGGCAAAGGCGTTATCCTACCCGATTCTGGTAAGCTGCTGATGCCATTCGAGGCCGTGAACCTGAAAAAGGTGGACGTAACCATTATAAAAATTTACGCCAACAACGTGCCGCAATACTTCCAGGGTAATGGTTTTGATGGAGGGTACGAACTACGCCAGGTGGCCAAACCTATCCTCGAGAAAACCATCGACCTCACCGTAGATAAAGGCCTCAATCTCCGCAAAAAGAACCGCTTTATGCTGGATGTAAATAAGCTTTTCCGCGCCGAACCCGGTGCTATTTACCGCGTGGTGATCGGTTTCCGGCAGGAGTACTCGTTGTACAATTGCAATGCCGGTAGTGGCGGCGTCATTAAAAGCGAAAGTGACGACGAGGACGATTACAGCGACGGCGAATACTACGGCAATGGCAATACAGGCGGCGTAAGCGATGAGGACGACGACTTTTGGTCGCGCTATGATAATTATTACCCCGACGGTTATGACTGGAGCAAACGCGACGACCCTTGCAATAACTCTTACTTTACAAAAGACCGCTGGGCCACGCGCAATATCATTGCATCAAACATTGGCCTTATTGTTAAGCGCGGTAACGATAATAACCTCACCGTTGCGGTAACCAATATCCTCACCGCCGAACCTATGAAAGGCGTGGAACTGGAGTTTTTAGATTACCAAAAACAAATCATCTGCAAAACCACATCAGATGGTGACGGCCTGGCACAGTTAAAAATGAAACGCAAACCTTACCTGCTGGTGGCTAAAAACGGTAAGGAGCGCGGTTACCTGAAGTTGGACGATGGTAGTTCGTTACCTCTATCCCGCTTCAACGTAGGCGGCGAACAGGTACAGAACGGGCTGAAGGGCTTTATTTACGGCGAACGTGGCGTATGGCGCCCCGGCGATTCGATATTCACCACCTTTATTTTGGAGGACAAACTGCATACGCTGCCTAAAGACCACCCAGTAGAATTCGAGCTGTTTAACCCTAACGGGCAGCTGTATAAAAAGATAACGCGCACAAGTTCGATAGATGGCTTTTACAGCTTCCATACCGCTACTGAAACTTCGTCGCCAACGGGTAACTGGTCGGCAACGGTGAAGGTGGGTGGCGCTACCTTCGAGAAGAAAATAAAGGTAGAAACCATTATGCCGAACCGCCTGAAACTTAAACTTGATTTTGGCGGGGCTACCGAGTTCACCAAAGGCAGCGGCGTAAATGGCAGGCTAAGTGCACAATGGCTGTTTGGCGGTGCGGCGCAGAATTTAAAAGCCAAGGTAGATGCCTTTGTATCGTCAAAGAAAACGGCTTTCGATGGCTTTGAGGGTTACGAATTTGACGACCCAATATTGGCTTTCAACACCCAAACGCAAACCGTATTTGATGGCCGCCTGAACGAGAACGGGCTTGCCGATGTTAACCCTGACATCAACGTAGAAAAACAGGCACCGGGCCAGCTGCGCGCCAATTTTGTGGTGAAAGTATTTGAACCGGGCGGCAACTTTAGCCTGCAGCAATCGGCTATCGATTATAATGTGTACTCGGGCTACGTAGGCTTAAAAACGCCAAAAGGCAGCGAACTATCGGGCATGCTGGTAACGGATAAAGACCAGGTGATAGAAATTGCTGATGTAGATAGCAAGGGCAAACTCTTCGGCGGCAGCCGCGATGTGGAGCTGGAACTTTACAAAATACAATGGCGCTGGTGGTGGGACGAAACCGGCGATGAGATGAGCAATTTTACGCAGGATAAATACAACAAACTGATACGTACCGGCACCGTTACGCTAAACAACGGCCGTGGAAAGTACACCTTGCGCATACCAAAAGCCGATTGGGGCCGCTATCTCATCCGCATAAAAGACCCTGAAACGGGGCACTCTACCGGCAAGATCATGTATGTAGATTGGCCAAACTGGTCGGAACGTTTACAGCAGACCGCTCCTACCGAAGCGGCGATGCTATCATTCACGTCCGATAAAACCAATTATAAAGTCGGCGAGGAAGCAACCCTAACCATCCCTACGGGTGGCGACGGGCATGCGCTCATCAGTTTTGAGAACGGCAGCAAGGTTTTAAAAACTACCTGGATAGATACCAAAAAAGGCGAAACACGCTACACTTTTAAGGTTGACGAAACCATGGCACCAAACGTGTTTGTGAATGTAACGCTGTTGCAGCGCCACGCCCAAACCAAAAACGACCTGCCGATACGCATGTACGGCGCCATCCCGCTGAATGTGGATGACCCGGAAACCATCCTGAAACCGGTTATCAGCATGCCGGATAAGTTGCGCCCCGAAACACAGTCGGCCATAACGGTATCCGAAGCCAGCGGCAAGGCCATGACCTACACCATTGCTATTGTTGACGAAGGGCTGTTGGATATCACCAACTATAAAACTCCTGACCCTCACGAGGCCTTCTATGCACACGAGGCCCTCGGCGTAAAAACCTGGGACCTGTTCGACTATGTAATAGGTGCCTTCGGCGGTGGTTTAGAGCGTATACTAAGTATTGGTGGCGATGGCACGGGCGGTGTTAACAAGAACGTAACCGTGAACCGCTTTAAACCTGTGGTGAAGTTTTTAGGGCCATTCCGTTTAGAGAAAGGCGCAAGCCAAACTACTAAATTCACCCTGCCGCAATACGTAGGTTCGGTGAAGGCCATGGTAATAGCCGGGCACGATGGCGGCTACGGCTTTGCCGAAAAAGCTGTACCTGTTAAAAAGCCGTTGATGATATTGGCCACACTACCGAGGGTGCTTGGCCCATCGGAGAAGGTGCAGCTACCGGTTACGGTATTTGCTATGGAGAATAACATTAAAACGGTTACGGTGCAGGTACAATCTAACGCTTTCAGTAATTTGGGCGGCAACAATACCAAAACCATCACTTTCGCCAAACCTGGCGACCAATTGGTAACCTTTGACCTGGATGTGAAGGATTTTGTAGGTGTGGGCAAGGTGAAGGTAACAGCCAAATCGGGCGGCGAAGGTACGGCCTACGATGTTGAGCTGAATGTACGCAACCCTAACCCTCCCGTTAGCCGCGTGATAGAGAAAGAATTGAAACCGGGCGAAACATGGGCAACGCCTTATACCGCTGTTGGCATCAATGGTACCAACAAAGCCAGTTTAGAGGTGGCGAGCATCCCGCCGTTAAACCTGGGCAAAAGGCTGGATTACCTCATTACCTATCCTCATGGCTGTGTGGAGCAAACCACCTCGTCGGGTTTCCCGCAGTTGTGTTTGAGCCAATTGCTCGACCTAACCTCTCGCCAAAAGGCCGAGACCGACCGTAACATCCGCAATACCATTGCAAGGCTTAATGGCTTCCGCACTACCGAGGGCGGCTTAAGCTACTGGCCGGGCGAAGGCAAAGCCGACGAATGGGG
Source organism: Mucilaginibacter pedocola (assembly GCF_002013915.1). Classification (GTDB taxonomy): domain Bacteria; phylum Bacteroidota; class Bacteroidia; order Sphingobacteriales; family Sphingobacteriaceae; genus Mucilaginibacter; species Mucilaginibacter pedocola. Next base: position 14,114 of record NZ_MBTF01000004.1, on the reverse strand, counting down.
TAGCAACTATGCGGGGCACTTCCTGCTGGCGGCACAGGCCAAGGGCTACGCACTACCCGCCGGGCTAATGAACGAGTGGAAACGCTACCAAAAACAAAAGGCGGTAAACTGGTCGCCCGATCCGCGTACCAACATACACGGTTATTATTACTATACCGACCTGGTGCAAGCCTACCGTTTGTTCCTGCTGGCTTTGGCCGGCACGCCTGAGCTGGGTGCCATGAACCGCCTGAAGGAATATCAATACCTAAGCGTAGAAGCACGCTGGCGCTTAGCGGCCGCTTACAAACTGGCTGGCCAACCCGAAGTTGGCGCGCGTATGGTGAACGGCCTGTCGACCGATATTGCGCCATACAATGCCATGTACGGCACCTACGGCTCCGACCTGCGCGACGAAGCCATGATACTGGAAACTCTTACGCTGCTTGGCCAACACCAAAGGGCGGCGGGTTTACTACGCTCGGTAGCGGCGCGGTTATCTGTTGATAGCTGGTACAGCACCCAAACCACCGCCTACTCGCTTGTGGCCATTGCCGAATATTGCGGGGTTAACAAATCGGGCGGTAAGCTGCAGTTCAATTACCAGGCAAACAGTACCAAAGCGAATGTCAGCTCGGGTTCGTACATCTGGTCGTCGGCCATTGCGGCTAATGGTGGCAACGTGGTGATGAAGAACAACGGCAGCAACAGGCTTTATGTAAGGCTGATACAGCAAGGGCAGCCATCATCGGGCCAGGATGTGAAAACATACATTAACCCCGATGTTCTGCAAATGCGTGTGGGCTACTTCAGCCTCGGCGGCAAACCTATCGACCCAACAAAACTGAAACAGGGTACCGACTTTGTGGCACAGGTAAACATTAAAAACCCGGGCAAACGTGGGCGTTATGATAACCTAGCGCTCACGCAAATATTCCCATCGGGCTGGGAAATACTAAACACCCGCATGCTGAATAACGACGAGGCCTTCAAATCCTCCCCATCCGATTACCGCGACATCCGCGACGACCGGGTGAACACTTATTTCAGCCTGAGCGAAAACGTCGAGGTTACCTACTACGTAATGCTGAACGCGGCCTACGCCGGCAAATATTACCTGCCTGCCGCCTATTGCGAAGCGATGTATAATCATGATGTGAACGCGCTGATAAAAGGGCAATGGGTTGAAGTAAAAAACACCGCAATAATAGCCCTCTTGTCATTGCAAGGAGCAGAAGCGCAGGGCACTGAGGGAAAAGGGCGACGCGGCAATCTCGGCATACAATTTACGCATGCCGAGATTGCGGCTTTGCAAAAAGTATTATTCGCCAAACACCTGCTTCAAGGTGCTCTCCAGCGTTCTGTCGCGTATGTTGCGGGCTATTATTTTGCCCGATGGGTCAACCAATACATTGACCGGTATGGTGGTAACGCCATAACTTTCTTTAACCATTTTAGCGGGTTTGGCACGGTCTAACACCTGTGTCCAGGGCAAATGGTCGGCTTTTATGGCTCGCAGCCAAGCGGCTTTTGAATCTTTATCGTCAATAGAAACACTTAATACCGTAAAACCTTTTGCTTTATATTTTTGATAGGCCGCCAGTACGTTAGGATTTTCTTTTCTGCAGGGGAAACACCACGAGGCCCAAAAATCAACCAACACATACTTGCCGCGATATGACGATAATTTTATCGGTCTACCCGTTTTATCGGGCAAGGTAAATTCCGGTGCCATTACCCCCACCTCTGCGCTCTTTGCGTCGGCTATCATCCCGCCAAGTTTTTTTCCTGAAGTGCTATTCTTCAACTGCGGGGCCAAGCCCGCATATGCATCCGATACATCGTTCAGGGCGGCATTGTTTAGCATGCGTTGCAATGTCTCGAGGCTAACATAAGACGCGGGATGTTTCCGGATAAAATCGAGCTTGACAGGCTCCATTTCTTTGAGCACCACATTGGTTTTGGCCCTTACCTCCGCAATAATACCGGCATCCTCTTGTTGCGCCGGGCTCAATGCATCGTAATATTGGTTAATAGGCCGTAGCTTTAGTTCGAAGGGCTTCAGCGCTATATCTAACTCCGTTTGATCGTTATTATTGGGAGTACCGGTAATAGCGGCATTGATAAGCGAATCGGGCGTAGTGATAATGATGTTACCGGGCTCGATGTAAATATTGGCAGAATCGTGCAGGTAGGCAGCAAAAAACGGGTTGTCGTTACGGCAGATGTAGCCTTCACCTAACGAAGATGTTTTGCCGGAAAAAGAAAATGAACCATTTTTCACGACCGTAGAATCGGCATGCTTAACGCCGTTCTCTTTATAAACCAAAAATATCCGGTCGCCATCTTTGAATGGTATGTTGGCGGCGCTTATAGTAAAAGCCTTTTGTGCAGCGGCAATTAGAGGCAACATCATCAATATCAAAACAGCGCACTTCTTCATGAGGTATAATTTGAAGCCGTAATATACTCATCCTGCAGAAAATAGACTGTAAGCGTATTGTCGTAAAACGGGGCAAAAAAGAAAGCTCGTTGGATGCATCCAACGAGCTTTCTTTTAAACACTATGTCATTTCGAACCCTGAAGCGCTGGCATGGTGCGCAAGAGGGTGAGAAATCTTCGAAACTTAGTATGAACGCCAAGCATTAACGCCTGTATAGCCTGAAAGTTGTTGTGTCGAAGTTTTCTCCTCACACCCCGCTCTTTCCCTGCGCGCTGTTCGTCGAAATGACACGGAGGAGGAATGTGGTGGGCGTTCTTACTTAGCCGGCGTTATCACAATATTCCTGAAATCTATAGGGCCGTGGTCGCCTTGTATCATTAGCGGGCCGGGTTCGCCTTCGCGGCTGTTGATAGCGCCACCGGTGATACCAGGTATCTCGGCACGGCAAACTACTTCGGTACCGTTAGCTACTATAGTAACCAGGCGGCCTACTAAGGTGATATCATAGCTCTGCCATTCGCCGGCATTTTTAGCCATCATTTTATTAGGAGGCAAAAAGCCATATATCGAACTGAATTGGTTGTTAATAGGCTCGGGCTCGCCGGTTTTGGTATCGATCACCTGTACTTCGTAACGGCCGCGCAGGTATACGCCGCTGTTGCTGCCTTTTTGGTAACGGAACTCAATATGCAGTTTAAAATCGCCGAAGGTTTTATCGGTAAGTAAATTAGCACCCGATTTTTTGCTGCGCAGAATGCCGTTCTCTACCACCCATTGGTTAGGCCTGCCATCGGTATGCCAGCCCTTGGTATCTTTACCGTTGAACAATTTGATAGGTTTACCCCAAACAGGTGTTTTGGTAGGCAACATACGCGGTGCGCGCACGCCGGTAAAGCTGTAGCTTTTGCCATCGGTGTACACCATGGTACCTTTTATCACATCGCCGCCAACTTCAAATTCAAAATCCATATTGCGGTCGCCCTGCTCCCATTGCGGTGGGATAGAGAAACTGTATTTGCCATCTTTAGGTTTAACTTCGGATATAGGGCGTGCGCTGCCAAAGGCATAGGTGAAACGCCCGATAAGCGTATGCGTACCCGACTTCTGCACTTCCAACCACGACGGTTGGGTAACGCCGTCTTTATCCATCGTAATATCCCAACGGCCAATTACATCGGGATCTTTGGCAACCTGTGCCGAAACCTTTAAAGTTGACGATAGCAGCAAGCCCGCTATAACAGACACGCCTAAAACCCGGAACATACGTTTACCGGCAAAACGGGGTAAGAATTTCATATTGGTTATAATTAAGTTTTTAAAGCTACAAAAATGAATAACACTAATTGCACGAATTGATTCGAATTGCACGAATTTTAGCGTCACTTTCCTGTCAGGCCGGCTATTTAACCACAGAGGGCGCAGAGATTTACACAGAGAAGCACAGAGCCTGTTTTTCGGTAATTTAAATCGCGTAATAAAAAAACTCAATTAAATTTAACAAATATGATGATCAAAAAACTCTCTGATGACGTTGCAAAGCTCTCTGTGAACTCTGTGGTTTTTCTCTGTGAACTCTGCGGTTAAAAATAACTAAAACAAAAAAGACGCGAAGTATCGCGTCTCTACAGTATTGTTAATGTTTGTTACAGCTCGTACAACTCCAAGGGCAAATCATCAGGATCGGAGAAGAAAGTAAAGCGTTTACCCGTAGTTTCATCTATACGGATGGGTTCGGTTATTACGCCAAACTCGTTCAGATGGAAAACCGCTTCATTAATATTATCTACCTCGAAAGCCAAATGCCTTAAACCGGCAGCTTCGGGGCGCGATACACGGGCGGGTGGATTTGGGAAAGAAAACAGTTCTATCTGATACTGCCCTCCTACCTCCAAATCGAGTTTATACGAATCTCTTGCTTCGCGATAGGTTTCCAAGACTATTTTTAAGCCGAGCACTTCGGTGTAGAAGTGCTTCGACTTTTCATAGTCCGAACATATGATCGCTACGTGTTGTATCTTATTCAGCTTCAGCATTATTCGCCGAGGCTTGCGTGCAGTACGTTGCTGTGTACCATCTTCAGGTCGGTAATATTACCGAACAGTTCTTCGTCGATAGTAGTGTTACCTGTACCGTTCACAGTACCCAACAGGCTGAATTCAACTTCGCTGGTGGCCATCATCTCGATAAAGCGCTCCTGATCGTCAGGTGCTATACTTACCACTACCCTACCCTGTGCTTCGCCGAACAGGAAGGCATCTTTACGGATGCTGCTATCGGTTTCGATATCAAAGCCTAAACCATTCGGCAGGCTCGATTCTACTAAAGCTACATATAAACCACCGTCAGCCACATCATGTGCCGACTGAACTACTTTATGTTTGATGAGTTCTTTCACCACCTGGTGCATAGCATACTCTTTATCGATATCGAAGTACGGAGCAGGTGCCGCCAATACTTTATGGTACGATGCCAGGTACTGCGAAGACGCGATATCATTAACCGATTCGCCTATCAAATAGATCAAGTCGCCGGGTTGTTTAAAGTCAAGCGTCATCAGGTTGCTTTGGTCGTCCATAACGCCCAGCATACCAATAGTTGGGGTCGGGAATACCGGGCCTTCATCTGATGATTGGTTGTAGAAGCTTACGTTACCGCCGGTTACCGGGGTATCAAACTTGCGGCAGGCCTCGCCCATACCTTTTATAGCGCCCACAAATTGCCAGTAAACTTCGGGGATATACGGGTTACCAAAGTTTAAGCAGTTGGTAATGGCCACAGGCTCGCCACCGGCGCAGGTAATGTTACGCGCTGCTTCGGCAACGGCAATAGCGGTACCTTTTTGCGGATCGGCGTATACGTAGCGCGAGTTGCAATCGCAGGTAAGTACAATGGCTTTCTCGGTATCTTTCACGGCAACCACGGCCGCATCGCTTGGGCGATTGGTGGTCATGGTGGCAGTACCAATCATCGAATCGTATTGGTCGGTAACCCAACGTTTCGATGCGATGTTAGGGTGAGCAATCAAATGCTCGGCCACGTCTACTAAATTAGCAGGCTCGGCAATATCTTCTATCTTGAATTTCTGGTTCTCGGCATAGTAAGCGGGCTCGCGGTATTCGCGGGTGTAAACCGGGGCACCACCGCCTAATACTAAATCATCTGCGGGTACATCGGCCACTTTCTCGCCGTTCATGTAATACTCCAGGCGTTTGGTATCGGTCACCTCGCCTATAATGGCGCAGTTCAGGTCCCATTTATCAAATACGGCCTCAACCAATGCTTCTTTACCTTTTTCAACCACAATAAGCATACGCTCCTGAGATTCAGACAGCAATACCTCGTATGGCTTCATGTTCTCCTGGCGCATAGGCACACGATCCAGGTGGATGATCATACCGTGCTCGCCTTTGGCGCTCATTTCTGAGTTAGAGCAGATGATACCTGCCGCACCCATATCCTGCATACCAATAACGGCACCGGTTTTAATTACTTCTAAAGTAGCCTCCAGCAACAATTTCTCCTGGAAGGGGTCGCCTACCTGTACGGCCGGAAGATCGTTAACCGAATCTTCGGTAATATCTTTTGATGCGAAGGCCGCACCATGTATACCATCTTTACCTGTAGCCGAACCAACAATATAAACCGGGTTACCCACACCGTATGATGTTGCAGAAACCGTTTCACCGGCTTTTACGATACCTGCCGAGAAAGCGTTCACCAGCGGGTTAATGTTGTAACATTCGTCGAAGAATAACTCGCCGCCTACCGTTGGTATACCAAAGGCGTTACCGTAATGGCTGATACCTTTTACAACACCTTTAACCAACCATTTGGTTTTATCGAGGCTAAGGTCGCCGAAACGAAGCGAGTTCATTTGGGCAATTGGGCGTGCACCCATGGTAAATATATCGCGGTTGATACCGCCCACGCCTGTAGCAGCACCCTGGTATGGTTCCAGCGCCGATGGGTGGTTATGTGATTCTATTTTAAAAGCGCAGCCTACACCGCCGCCAAGGTCAACCAAACCGGCATTTTCTTCGCCTGCTTTGGCCAGCATACGGGGGCTATCTTTTGGCAATGTTTTTAGCCAGGTAATAGAGTTTTTGTATGAGCAGTGCTCGCTCCACATTACCGCGAAGATAGACAGCTCGGTAAAGTTTGGCACGCGGCCCAGTATCTCTTGTATTTTAGCAAACTCTTCGGGTAAAAGGCCAAGGTCTTTGGCGGTTTCAACGGTAGTTAGTTCCTGGTTCTCCAATGTTTAATTGTTTATGTTGAAAGGATGCGCAAAATTAGGAAAAAGCAGGGAAAGCTGAAAGCATAAAGACTAAAGCTTAAAGGCGAAGTTTAGCGGCCAAATAAAGCAATAAAAAAAGCCTTGCTTGGTATTAACCAGGCAAGGCTTTTTTATTGGAATACCGCTTTAGACTTTTTCCCGCCGTCGTTGGTGTTATCATCAACGACTCCAATGTTTGTAAAACCCTCTTATCATCTTTAAGCAAATGGCCTCACGTTTTTCACCTATCTAACGGCATCACGGGCTTGTTGGTGATAACACCAACAAGGGCAAAAACGATGGAGATTTGAGATATGAGATGTGAGGCATTGGATATAAGATAGGATAACGCGCCATTGCCATGCTGAGGGACGAAGCATCTATTAGCCACAAAGCATAGCGACGAAAGCCTTGTGGCTAACAGATCCTTCGCTATCGCTCAGGATGACAAAAGGGTTTGAATAAAAACAAAAAAGCCGCAGCGGAATTTCGTTCCCGCTGCGGCCCTCACAACTCAAAACACACTCTATCTTAAAACACTGTACTTAATAACTATTCGGTAGGCAATTGAAAATTAATAGGGATAGAATACCTTACACGCACCGGCTGACCGTTTTGGATACCGGGTTTCCAGGCTTTAGCCAGTTTGAGTACACGGGTTGCTTCCTGGTCGAAACCGTAACCGGCGGGCCTATCTACAGTAATGTTTGATATCTGGCCGTCCTTTTCTATTACAAAGGTCATGATTACCCTACCCGATACGCCAGCATCTAAAGCTTGCCCCGGGAATCTTAAGGTTCTACCTAAAAACTTGCTGAATGCTGCCATACCGCCTATCGGCTCGGGGTTTACTTCTATAGCACCGAAATTTTCAATTTCGTTACCGTTGCCTTTAGATGCCTCTTTACCCGGACCGTCACCTGTACCTTTTGAAAGGTCGGGGGCATTCTCGCCGGGTTTTACTTCGTCTCCATTTTTTGTTTCAGCCCCAACAGCGGCAGTTTTTAGTTGATCAATGGTTGGCGGTTCTTCTGTTGGCTTTTCATCAGGCACCACTACCGGCGGCAGCGACTTAATGGTCTTAACCTGGGGTTGTGCCTTTGGCGGCTCAACTGCTTTTTGCGGCTCCGGTTTGGGTTGTTCTTGCTTTAGCTCGTGAATAATATTAGGATCGTTTTTTACTTCTACTACAGTAACCAACTCAGGCGGGGCCGACCTAAAAGCGAAGTTTAACCCAACTGCGCCGGATATAACAACCGTAAAGGCTATAGCCATTGCTTTATTAAGTGTACCCGCATAATGGTTCCGCAGATCGTAAGCACCATAGGCTTTGTTACGGTTACCAAATACAACATCAAGCCACTCGGTGTTGTACAAATCAAATTTTGTGTTTAGCATAACGTTTAGAATTAAATTTTTCTATATAACGTTACAGCAATACATAATGTTGTGTATTTTTTATCTTTTACAGAATATTTATTGGCTAAATCAAATTATTCAAAATTTTATATTGCGAAATGCGGTTTATTGAAATATTTATCGGGTTGGCAAAGCCTCAATTTACCACTTATCGGTTTCAACACGCTTTACGTTATCTTCGGGTTTACGTAGGATTTGCACCTTATCCATCACCAGCATTAATTGGGCTGCGTTGGTTTTGCAGAAAGTACCAACCTGGGCCAGCATACCGTCGGTTTCTTTATCGTCGTACTTAGTCCAAAGTTTTTCAAGCGGCACATCTAAACCCGGCTGGGTGGCCATATTGCCGTAGCGGTTACGTTTATAAGGCTTAAACACAAAATCGGCAAATTTATAGCGGTATTTCTGGTCTTTGGTTTCAATGGTTAATACGTAGGTTACCTCGCCTACTTCTTTTTTGGTTAATAACCCGCTGGCGTAAACTACCAGTTTATCTTTTTGAGTGACGGTACCGCCATTCTTTTTAGAGCCGCTCTTGCCCACAAAGCCTGCGGCGCGCTGGTAAAGGGTATCAGCCGTCATGCCGCTTTTATCAACCACCTGGTATACTACATACTTATTGTTCTCGTCAAACTGCAACACTTCTTTTTGTGCCATGGCGGCCTGTACGGCCAGGAAACAAGCTATACTGAGGAATAATTTTTTCATATAATAAAGATAAGCCATCCATAAACAAATATGGATGGCTTACCGAAATTTTAATTAAGTGTGATACTTAGATTAGAAAGAATAAACAGCTGCTAATACCATTTGCGAAGCTTTTTTAGAAGCCATAGCATTGCTGTTTACAAATACGGCATCGCTAACATGGTCTAACCTTACCTCTGGTATGAAAGTAAGCGGGCCTGCTTTGATATTTGAAGTTAAAGTAAATGCTTTAACATTTGTGCTGCCGGCACCGGTATCTTTCCATTTGAAGAACTCGCCGCGTAAACCGAACGATACGGCTGGGCTAACAGCAAGTTGTGGGTATAAAGCCACACCCTGGAAACCACCCGGGCTGTTTGGAGCGTTGAAGTCAGCAGCGTTCAAACCTAATTTGAAAGCGCTGGTAATTTGGTAAGCAGTAGTGAAGTCAACCTCGGTACCAGAGTAGCTGCCGCTAACAAAGTTAAGGTAAGCTGTCCAGCCGCTAACAGGGCTAACAAATAACTGCGCACCAAAGGTTGATACATCTTTAGATGAAGAGTAACCATTCCAGCCATCGTTGAATATACCGGCCATTAAGCTTGCTTTATCAGAGAAAGCATAAGTAGCTTTAAAGCCTGCATTTTGGAACGGACCGTTGGTGAACAGGTACGAAGTTGAGTAGTTGAAGTTACCAACCGGAGAAATTACTTCGTAACCTACAAATGTAGCCATATAACCAGCGGTTAAGCTGAATTTATCGGTAACATCGTACGATACGTATAAGTTCTGGATGTGGTAAGAATCACCTGCCGGTTGAGGTATTGACTGTGCCTGGCCACGCGGACCGAAGCTCATTTCGCCAACGAAGGCCGCTTTACCAACTTTCTTTTTAACGCCCAGGTCAATCATACCTATCGAGATAGAGTTTTGGTCGCTGGCGAAGCTGGTTGGAATGTTTGAGCTACCTGCAGAATTTCTGAAGCCCGAGAAGTCGTTTTTGTAGTAAGTGTCTACCGAACCGAAGATTACCAATGGCGGATCTGCTTTTGGCGCCTCTTGTGCTTTTGCCGTAAAAGTTGCCGCTGCTGCGAAGAATGAGAAGAGTAAAAGTTTTCTTTTCATGGATAAGGAATTAAATTTATTGTTTTTGTTAATTGTTGTGTTGCTCTTTAATATTTTAATCGGTTTTTCAACCGTTCACGTTTAAAACAAAGCCACAATTAAACACCAATCTCCACTAAGATCCCGACAGCACTTCCCTAATTATAATAATCTCTATAGAATTGGTATTAATTATTAATTTTTTCATGAAAATATGAGTATATTTTAATAAAAACAAATTATAGGTGCTAAAATTTCAATTATTTCAATCAAATTTTTAATTATTAAAATCTTATTACCAGTTTTTTATTTCTAAAAACAAAAATTCAAGGCTTAAATATTATAAATATGTCAATTTGATTAATAATCATGGTTAATATTTTAAGCATTTCATAAAATTTACAAATATTTAAACAAATTTAATCACCCAAACATACTATGCGTGCATAATTCTTAAAATTTGAGGCATATATTTAGGTAATCAACAAATTTTATTCGGCAAAATACTTCATTTTCCAACATGCAGCATACACCTTTATATACCCTGCTTTTTATCATATTTTTTAAAGGATTTCCTACTTTTGGCATAATAAAATTCTATTTGTTATGCCAAACAATCGTTTTCATGCATTACGCGAAGTACTTAACCGCGAAATCCCAGAAATAAAGGCCCCTTCAACCAAAATTTCCGATTATTTCGGTGCAAATGTGTTCGATAAGCACAAAATGAAGGAGTATCTGTCGTCGGAAGCGTACGCAGGCATTGTAAACTCAATAGAACATGGCGAAACCATCCCGCGCGACCTGGCCGAACAGGTAGCAGCAGCCATGCGCAGCTGGGCCATGAGTAAAGGTGCAACGCATTACACGCACTGGTTTCAGCCGTTAACCGGCAGCACTGCCGAAAAGCACGACGCTTTTTTTGAACCCACTGCAGATGGCGGCGCCATTGAGCGTTTCAGCGGAGATGCATTGGCACAACAGGAGCCGGATGCTTCCAGCTTCCCAAGCGGCGGCATACGTAATACTTTCGAAGCACGCGGTTATACCGCCTGGGACCCATCCTCGCCCGCCTTTGTTATTGCGCGTACACTTTGCATCCCAACGGTATTTGTATCGTACACCGGCGAAGCATTAGATTATAAGGTACCATTATTAAAGGCATTAAGCGTATTAGATAAAGCTGCGGTAGATGTTTGCCATTACTTTGATAAAAGCATTGAAAAAGTAAATGCATCGCTGGGTATTGAGCAGGAATACTTTTTGGTTGATACAGCCTTATTTAATGCCCGCCCCGATCTGTACTTAACCGGACGAACCTTATTCGGGCATATATCGGCAAAAAACCAGCAACTGGAAGACCATTACTTTGGCTCTATCCCCAGCCGTGTGTATGCCTTTATGCAGGATATGGAAACCGAGGCCCTGCAATTAGGTATACCTTTAAAAACACGCCACAATGAGGTTGCACCATCGCAATTTGAGTGCGCGCCGGTTTACGAAGAAATAAACCTCGCCATTGACCATAACCAGCTACTGATGGATATTATGGACCGTGTAGCCGCACGCCATAACTTTAAGGTATTGCTGCACGAGAAACCCTACGCCGGCATCAACGGATCGGGTAAGCATAATAACTGGAGCCTGATAACTAATACCGGCAAAAACCTGCTATCGCCGGGCAAAACGCCAAAGAACAACCTGCAGTTCCTTACCTTTTTTGTAAACACTATTAAAGCAGTACACGAGCATGCCGACTTGCTGCGTGCTTCGGTAGCTTCGGTAAATAACGACCACCGCCTGGGTGCCAACGAAGCGCCACCTGCTATTATCTCGATATTTTTGGGCAGCCAGCTTACCGAGGTATTGGATGAGATAGATACCTCGCGCCTCAGCAAAAAAATAAAAGAGGAAAACTCGCTTTGGCAGGGCATCCCTAAAATACCACAGATATTAAAGGATAATACCGACCGTAACCGCACTTCGCCTTTTGCTTTCACTGGTAATAAGTTCGAGCTGCGCGCCGTGGGCTCATCAGCCAACTCGGCCAGCCCGATGACCATACTTAACCTTATTGTAGCCGACCAGCTGAAGAAATTTAAGGTTGATGTAGATAAGCTGATCAAAAAAGGCGAGAAAAAGGATGTAGCCTTAATGATGGTGATAAAACGCTACATTAAAGAATCGCGCAATATCCGCTTTGAGGGCAATGGCTATAGCGACGAATGGGAAAAAGAAGCCGAGATACGCGGACTGGCCAATGTAAAAACTACACCTAAGGCTTTGGATGCCCTGGTAACCGACAAAGCTGCTGAGCTTTTTGCCGAAACAGGGGTATTCACCCAGCGTGAAGCACACGCCCGCCACGAGATACTATTAGATAGCTTTTACAAAAAACTACAAATAGAAGCCCGCGTAATTGGCGAGCTGGTGCAAAATACCATTATCCCGGCCGCGGTAGAGTACCAAAGCAAACTGATAACTAATGTAAAAGGCTTAAAGGATATCGGCTTGGAGCAAACCGCTTATGCTGCCCAATTGGATATCATCAGCAGGATATCTACCCACCTCAACTTTATTAAAACGAATGTTGATGAGATGGTTACCGAACGTAAAAAAGCCAACGCTATTGAAGATATACGCGAGCGCGCCATCAGCTACGACGAAAAAGTAAAAAGCTACTTTGCTCCTATCCGCTACCATGTAGACAAACTGGAGCAACTGGTTGATAACAACATTTGGCCGTTGCCTAAGTTGAGGGAGTTGTTGTTTAGCAAATAATTGCCGGGGTGCTTTGCAGTGGTGGTTATTTAACCGCAAAGATTCTGTGTTGATTACCAAATGATTTTTTACTTTTGTTGTCTAAGGCGGCTTTATGCCAGCCTGTTTAGGGTGGTTGGCTTTAGCTTTAACCACCCTAACTATTTTATGAGGTTGCTTCCTCGCTTTGTACTTGCAGGTAGCGGCTGTCGTACCTCTCGCCTGTTTTCCAAAGGGTGTAAACCAGTTCTAATAACTTCCTCTGCACCGCTACCGCCGCTTTCATTTTAATTCCATGTTTAGATACTAACCTCACAAACACTGCTTTGAAATGCTTGTCGCTACGTATAGCGGCTAATGCAGGCATATACATTGCCTTCCGTAAATAACGGTTCCCTCGTTTGGATATACGAGGCTTACTTTTTACCGAAGTGCCCGAGTCTTTAACTTTTACATCCAACCCGCTATACCCTACCAGTTGCCTTTTATTGCGGATCAGGTTGAAGCCATTCGTTTCTGCAAGGATGGTAACTGCCGTAAGCCACCCTACGCCGGGGATAGATGTAATAGTACGTACTCTTTTAGTCAATTCGGCATCTTGCTTTATCAGGGCATCGATCTCTTCTTTAACTTCTTTTTCCTGGCTGTTGAACAGCCCGATACGATCTTTGAGCCTGGCTACGCTCCTTTCGTTAGGGTATGCTTCTGCCTGCTCGGCGTGCAGCTGGTTCTTAGCCACCGTACGTTCTGCTATCAATTGCCCCCTTTCCCGGGTTAACTGCCTTAATGTTTTGAACCCCTTCTCCGGTTGCTGCCAGTCCTCCAGTTTTGTACCAAGCCCGAAATCGCAAATGCCTCTTGAAGCAGTTTTATCAGTAATGGTTTTGATATCCAGCGACCTTATATGGTTGCTGATCTTATTGGGTAGTACTATGCTAACCTCGTAACCGTTGTCGGACAGGTAGTACGCCAGCTTCTCATGGTAAACGCCGGTGGCTTCCATCACATACCTTACGCTGGTAGTGTTTACGCTATGCTTGCTTACCCAAACCAGCATAGCCTTAAAGCCCGATTCTTTATTGGCGAACGATTTACAAGCGTAAATATCCTTCTCAAGGGAGCTGCCTATCCTGCCTAACGATACTACTAATTCCTTTTGTGCCACATCAATGCCGGCAACTTGCTTTAAAACACTTGTCATCACCTGTTAATATCTATTTTAATAAGTGAATAACCCATCTTCGTTTTGTCTCCTGGTTGGATATCCAAGCTATACCGCTATGCAGTATGCCTTACATTCTGTTCAAACTCCAATGGGCAAAAGAGCATGAGGCCGTATCTTTGCGAGAACATACTTCATGAGTTGTTTGAGCACAAATCGGCTCTCATACTCCTTCACTCAATACAAAATTATTAGCTATATTAATTGGTAACAAACATAGGAG
>NZ_MBTF01000003.1 GCF_002013915.1 Mucilaginibacter pedocola | reverse complement strand
GCGTAGTAAAACACAAATACATCCTGCGGCTTAGCGTTCTTCTGCACTTCGGCAAAGGCGGCGGTGATGCCATTTTTATCGGCCTGCGCATCGGTAACAAAATAGGTTTTCAGGTTGGTAGTGATGGTTTTGGCATCCTTTTCTGCTTCGTTCTTAAACGCCGTTGCATCTGCTAAAGCGTAGTTCAGGCTCATCTTGGGATTTTTATAAGCGTTGATACCTACGACCACCAAATGCATAGTGGCATCTTTATCCACCGTCGCTACGGGACCTGTGGCACCATTGTTCAAAACAGGTGGCGTATTGGCTTGCGCGCCGCTGTTATAGTTAACAAGTATCTCGTCGGGCTCGCTCTCAGTGCGCTGACTGTTGAGGGCAACCGCGCGGATATTGTTTGCGCCGGGCAGCAAATTCAAAGTATATTTCTTTGTATCAGTACCTGTAGTGTTATCGGTAACGAACAGCCCGCGTGTAGCCAAATTCACTATCTTACCATTGTGGAACAGGCGTATCTCGTCTATCTTATCATTCTCGGCACTGGCGTTCACCGTAATTTCTGCAAGGCCGGTGGTGTTGGTATAGGTTTGCACCTTATCTTCTACCACGTTTAAATTACGGGTTACTTGTGCGTAGCTGATCCGCGCAACAGGCAACGCGTTAAATTTGACATCGATATTCTTAAAGGTTTCGCCAGCATAAAGGCGCTCGTAAAGGTGAGGCGTGTAGGCCATTTCGTAAACTTTATCCAGCGGGATAACATTACGGCCGCTGAGGTAATAAAGCCTTTTCATCCCGCCTTCTGTGCCATCAAAATGGCCTGTGGGTGCTATAAATACCCAATCGTTACTGCCTTTAAATTGGTAAAAAGTACCGTAAAGTTTTTTAGAGGGGATATCGAACGCTTGTACAGCGCCATCAGCATTGTTAGTGATAATTGTTCTTTTATCATCTAAAAAGCTAACGTTATTTACCTGTGTAGAGGTTTGCGCAGAGAACAGCCGCTTGCCTAAGGCATCATGGATGGTTATATACCCACGGTAGTCAATATCTACAAGTAAAGAGAGGTCGTTGTTGGCAACAAATTTGTCGGAAGGCGCTAATTGTTCTGAAGTGGATAGCAAAGTTTTAGTAGCTACATCATACATTTTTATATATGAGCCTATAATTACCATCAACCGCTTTTTATCTGCCGAGAGGGCGAGGTATTCCAATTTAGGGTCATCAAAGCCTTCTTTATATGGTATGCTCATCATCACCTGCCCGGTTTGCAGGTTCCAGCCCGTAATGCGGTTACCTTTATCATCCCATTCGTGCGCCACCATTGCTTTCTGGTCTTCGGTTATAAAAGCCATCCTGGCGTTATTGTAAGTAAGCACGTTGGCTTTGAGGCCAGTCTTCAGGTTCAATTTCCTGAAATATTTCTTCTCTTTTACACGGTCTTCTGCCTGATAGTATATCCAATTACCATCATTACTAAAAAACATCGGAACATCATCGCCTATCACATCCCAATTGCCATCCATTTTTGGTAATAGCTTACCGGTTGATATGTTTTTGAGGAACGCACCCTCACCATACACGGTATAGGCAACGGTGTCTCCGCTATTGCTGCGCAAATACCAATCCTCAGGGTAAGGCTTCAGTTTCTTGATACTAAGCGGCATCATGCGGCGGGTATCCAGCGTGAGTAAAGTATTGTTGGCGAAATATTGCAGGTTGAACTGTTTTTTCCGGTCGGCAACATCTACGCCCTCATAAGTTTTAAGCGGCCGCCAGAGATCAGCAAGGCGGCTCTCATAGGTTGGCTTGATCGACCGCGTGGCCAGATCGAACGTAGAGAGTGTGGTGCTGATGGGCGAGTCTCCTATTAAAACGCTGTTCTCTTTCTCCGAAAAAAAGTATATCTCGTGGCGCTTTGGTATCGAAATAGTTTTCTTAAGCACCCAGCCTTCGATATCATAAATCTTTAAAAAAGCCGGCGATTCCGAATCTTCCGAAAGGGTTATCGCTTGATTACCTTCTTCGGATACACAAAAGGAGAACTCGTTGGTTTTTTCGAGGCTGTTGCTGGTAAGCAGTTTACCTGTGTTTACATCATACACATCATAAAAAGAGCCATTTTTACTCAACGTAACAAAACGCCCGGTACGTTCAATGTAATGCGCTTCTTTGTTATAGTGAGCAAACTTAAAACTGCTTAGCAGTATTTTTTTTTGCAGATCCCAAAGCTTAAATTGCTCATTATCGTAAGCCATCATCTGCGTACCGCCGTTCAGCAGCCGCGTTACCGCAAGCCCTAATTTTGCGCCGGGGTCGGGTATGTACAGTTCAGGTTGCAGGGTTTTCAAGTCGGTTCTCATCACGCCCCTTACATCGTAGCTGTAGGCCTCGTTAGTACCTTTTTTAATTTTACCATAATCAAACTTCAGGTTCTCCCCGGTAACGGTAGAAAAACCAAACTGCGATTTTGAATTATCTATCAATACTTCGCCATCATCTGATACCGAAACAGGAAAAAACTTTTCGGCGTAATCTGTTATCGTTGTGTTTTGAAAGGTGCGTAACTGAATGTGGCGTTTCCTGTCCCACATAATTAATTTTCCGCCGCCAACGGTGTAAATGTATTTACCTTGTTTATCGGCAACCACATAGCTTACCTGCCCGCCGGTGGGTGCAACCAAATTACCTGTTTGCGCAAATGCTGCGGTGCTTATAAATAAGGTTAGGATGTATAATATTTTTCTCATAGGTCAATTTTCTATTTCATCATCTCTACCGGGAAATCGCTGCCGTAGCCATAAGTGGCGGGGTATTGCGGCGCGCCGTTGTATTTCTTCATCAGGTCGGGCACCTGTACCTGTAAAAAGTTTTTGAGCCCGTTTATGGTTACCATTTTGTTGCTGGCGGCCTCGCCCTGCATGGCTTTAAGCAATACGTAGGTGAATGCGCCGTGCCCCAGTTGCGCAAACTCCTGCGCAAATTGCTGGCTGCCGCTGGCGGCTATCCAATGTGTACCCGTGCTACGTGCCACAACGGCCAGGTTCTTTTGTTGGTTGGCATCGTTGGTCATCAGTTGCTGAAAGGCTCCTGCGCTTTGGCAGGCATCTAAAATAAACACCTGTTTTTGCGCCGAAATATCTATAGCATACTGCTGCAGCATTTTTGACGGGATGCCATTTTGAGCAAGCGCCTCGTCCACATTCTTCAGGTCGGTTACATCATTAGGTACCAGGTAAAACTCCTTGTTTTTATCGCTGATAACGCCGTGGCCGGCGTAATAGAAAACAAATACGTCCTGCGGTTTGGCGTTCTTTTGCACCTCGGCAAAGGCTGCGGTTATGCCGTTTTTATCGGCCTGTGCATCGGTAACAAAATAGGTTTTTACATTGGTGATAATAGTTTTGGCATCTTTCTCGGCCTCGTTCTTAAATGCCGTAGCATCTGCCAAAGCGTAGTTCAAACTCATCTTGGGGTTTTTATAGGCATTGATGCCCACTACCACCAAATGCATAGTAGCATTACGGTCAACCTGAGCAAGCACACCGTTAGTACCATTGTTTGCAGGCACAGGAAGGTTAGGCTGGCCGGCGGCTTTGTAGTTTACGGTTATTTCGTCGGGGCGGCTTTCGGTGCGCTGGCTGTTAAGAGCTACCGCACGGATGCTGTTAACGCCCGGCAACAGGTTAAGGGTATATTTTTTGGTATCGGTACCGGTGCTGTTATCGGTAACAAATAAACCACGGGTGGCCAGGTTCACTATCTTACCGTTGTGGAACAGGCGTATCTCGTCTACCTTATCATTCTCGGCGCTGGCATTTACCGTGATCTCTGCTACGCCGGTGGTGTTGTTATAGGTTTGCACCTTATCCTCCACCACGTTAAGGTTACGGGCAACTTCGGCATAATTGATGCGTACTTTTGGCTGCGGGTTGATGATGATATCTATCGGCGGGAAATCTTCGCCATTTACCAGGCGCTGGTAAAGATTCGGCGTGTAAAACCGTTCATATACCACATCCAGCGATACTTTTATTCGGTTGCGGAAGTAGTACATGCGCTTCATCCCCCCTTCGGTACCATCAAAACGACCGTAGGGGTCTATAAAAACAAAGTCGTCGCCATCGTTAAACAAATACAGCGTACCCAACAGTTTGCCCGTTTGGGTTTGCCAAACTTTTATGGTTTGGTCTTCGGCTACGGTGTACATCAAGGCGGCATCCTGCGAGAACAAAATTCGTCGTACCTGCGCCAAATGCCCGGATACGCTATAAAGTTGTGTACCATCGGCTTTATAGGCGGTTATAAAACCGTTAACACTACCCGTGACAAATGTGGAGAGATCAGGCGTGGCGTTTACCACATCGTGCCCAAGCGAAACTTTAAATTTGTTTACCAGTGCTCCGGCTGCAATGTCGTATAATTCGGGCGTGCCGTTGCGGGTAAACAACACCTGTTTTTTATTAGCAGATACAGAGATATAGTTATGGCTATCCTCCCCCATATTTTTATCGAACAATAGTTTACCGGAGGTAATGTCCCAAACTTTGGCATGGTCGTATTGGTAACCTTCATCTATCGCGGCAAGCATGCTTTTATCCGGAGTAAGTTTCGGGTTACGGGTACCAATAAAACTGATGAGGGGCACCGTAACACCTGTTTTGGTGTTCATCCGGTAAATGGTACAGCGTTGTTTTGGAATGCTAAAAAGGGTGTAATAAAGCTCTGTCCCCGTTTCGTTAAAGAAAAAGTTATCCCGCTCGTTGGTAGACGCTTCATCAATAAGTTTCTTAACGGTCAACAGCAATTTCCCGGTTTTGATATTCTTCAATGTCAAACTTTTATACCCGCTGAATATAGCAACGGTATCGCCCGTGGTACTAAAAGCCATAACGCTCATGTTAGCAATAGGCTTATGCCTAAAGGGTTTTAGCTTTACCATATCGATGCTTTTGTAAACCGAATCGTCGGTAACGATATTGAGCGTGGCCGTTGAGTAATTATATTGCAGAGAACTGAAGATATCGCCCCCCAGATCTGCCACCTGGCGCTTGAACGTTGCCAACTTTGCCCCCGTTTTTACATTTATCACATCAATATCAACACCTTTAACCGCAAAAAGCCGCCCGGTACTGCCATTGTAATAACCTGTGGAAAGCGCTGTTATCCGTTTTACTGGCAGCCAGGTTTCGCCATTGTAAATGGTGAAAGTGTTGGTGATCATATTGCCATCGTAATAAATAAACTCCGTGTTATCTGCAGATGGGATAAGCAGAGGCTGGCTCTCGGTATGCTTTAGTGTGCTGAGTACTTTCCCGGTATAAATATCCCTGATGTTTACGGGCTTCTCGGGTAGGTAGTTAGCCATGGCGTGCAGGGTTGGCAAGTAAACCATGGAGTTGAGATATTCTGCTTTGTACTCAAAGTCCAGTTTTTTTTGAGCAAGGTCGTAAATTCGCCAGGCAGTGTTGTCGTACGCTAATAAACGGCCATCCTCCAAAACGAAGGCGCTGAGGGAGTAACCAAACCCCGGCGTTTTTAATATTTCTTCGCCTTTGCCTGTATTGGCATCGGCAATAATAAGGCTGCTGCCGATAATGTATATTTTAGTATCATCCGGCGAAAAGGCGAACGTGTTAGAAGAACCGCCCATCTTAAACAGTAGCTTACCCGTCACTGTTGAATAACAGCTACCAAAGAGTATCATTTTGGTACCGTCGTTACTCAGTATGATATCCTTACCCCCATTTTCGAATGTGTAAAGCTGATCGTGGGTTTTCACGTCCCACATGATCACCTTGTTCGATTCGAGGGTATACATGTATTTGCCCTGCTTATCCACCACAATACTGCTTACGGGTTTTGCATGCCCGCTTGGTATAATGATGTTGCCCGTTTGAGCCATAACAGAAACTGCGACAAAAAAGCAAAGGCAAATGATCAGGATAATTCTCTTCATCTCATTCGATAATTATTTCATTACTTCTACCGGGAAGTCATTCCCATAGCCATAAGTAGCCGGGTATTGCGGGGCGCCGTTATACTTCTTCATCAGCCCGGGCACCTGCACCTGCAAAAAGTTTTTCAGCCCGTTTATGGTTATCATTTTATTACTCGCTGCCTCGCCCTGCATGGCTTTGAGCAATACGTAGGTGAAAGCACCGTGACCTAACTGTGCGAACTCCTGCGCAAATTGCTGGCTGCCGCTGGCGGCTATCCAATGCGTACCCGTGCTACGGGCAACAACGGCAAGGTTCTTTTGCTGGTCGCCATCTGCGGCCAATAGTTGCTGAAATGCCCCGGCACTCTGGCAGGCATCCAATATGAAAACCTGTTTTTGCGCAGGGATATCAATGGCATACTGCTGCAGCATTTTTGAGGGGATACCGTTCTGTGCCAGCGCTTCATCCACGTTCTTCAAGTCGGTAACGTTATTGGGGACGAGGTAAAACTCCTTGTTCTTCTCGCTGATGACGCCGTGCCCGGCGTAGTAGAACACAAATACGTCCTGCGGCTTAGCGTTCTTCTGCACTTCGGTAAAGGCAGCTACTATGCCATTTTTATCGGCTTTATCATCGGTAACAAAGTATGTTTTTAAGTTGCTGATGATGGTTTTAGCATCCTTCTCGGCTTCATCTTTAAAAGCCGTAGCATCTGCCAGCGCGTAGTTGAGGCTCATTTTCGGGTTCTTATAGGCGTTGATGCCGATCACCACCAAATGCATGGTGGCATTTTTGTCTACCTGTGCAATTATAGCTTTGTTATTGTTCACTGGCACAGGCGCATCGGGCTGGCCTGCTACTTTATAGTTTACCAGTATCTCATCCGGCTCGCTCTCGGTGCGCTGGCTGTTGAGGGCCACCGCGCGGATGTTATTTACGCCGGGCAATAAATTCAGCGTGTACTTCTTGGTATCGGTACCTGTATTGTTATCGGTTACAAACAAACCGCGCGTGGCCAGGTTCACTATTTTACCATTGTGGAACAGGCGTATCTCGTCTACCTTATCATTCTCGGCACTGGCATTGACGGTTATTTCAGCCACGCCGGTAGTGTTGTTATAGGTTTGCACTTTATCCTCTACCACGTTCAGGTTACGGGAGACCTCTGCATAACTGATGCGCACTTTTGGCTGCGGATTGATGATGATATCTATCGGCGGAAAATCTTCGCCATTTACCAAGCGCTGGTACAGGTTGGGCGTGTAAAAACGTTCGTAAACAACATCCAACGATACCTTCACGCGGTTACGGAAGTAGTACATCCGTTTCATGCCGCCCTCGGTACCATCAAAACGGCCGTAAGGGTCTATAAAAACAAAGTCGTTACCATCGTTAAACAGATACAACGTACCCAGCAATTTGCCGGTTTGGGGCTGCCATACTTTAATGGATTCATCGTCGGAGATGGTGTACATTATCCGGCTATCGGGCGAAAACAAAGCCCGGCGTACCGACGAGGTGTGTTCGTGCCTGCTGTAAGCATATTTACCCTGCGCATTTATAGCATCTATCTGCCCGTCGGCGCGGCACTGAAAAACCATGGAGAGATCGGGCGTGCAGGCGTATATTGCAAACTGGGTTAAAGGCGCATAGCCTTCCGAGCGCGACAGCATGCTCCCTGTGGCCATATCATATATCTCGGTGGCGCTATCGTGCACTATCAGTACCCGTTTTTTATCATTCGAGAGTGAAATAAACTCCGCATTACCCCCTGCTATCTTTGGTGCGAATATTACCTTACCCGTCGCCAGGTTCCAAACTTTAGGGCTGCCAGCTTCTATAGCCGCCAACATACTCTTATCAGGATGAATGTAAGGGAACAACAGGTTGGTAAAATCGAAGACCTTTGTTATCAAGCCCGACTTCACTCCTATTTTATTCAGCGTATACAGCTGCCGTTTTACATTAAAGGTGGTAAAGTATACCTGCGTGCCCGAGGCATCGAAAAAGAAATTCTTGCGCTCGGTAGATGCAGCTTCATCTATAAGTTTTATAGCCGGTTGGATGAATTTATTGGCTTTGATATCCTTGATATAACCCTTGTGATCGTCGAACACTGCAATGGTATCGCCGGTAGGGCTAAAGGTTATCATATCGGTAAAAATGGGCAGTGGCTTACGCCTGAAAGGATTCAGCTTCACCATGTTGATGCTCCTGTACACCGAGTCGTCTGTAATAATATTCAGGATGCCGGTCCTGAAATCATACTCCATGCTCGAGAACACATCGCGCCCCAGGTCCGACACCAGTTTTTTAAACGCCGCTCCTGATTTGCCGGTCGTTGTATTCAGCAAAAAAACTTCCGAATAATGCGTGGCGTACATAGTATGTTGTGCACCCGTAAAATACCCCTCATTTAAATTTCCGCCGGCGTCGAATTTCTTGACAGGCAAAAACGTTTCGCCGTTGTAAACGGTGTACAGGTAGCTTTCGAAAGCCCCATCGTTAAATATGAAATCCTTGTTGTTTACCGATGGGAACAACTTGTAATTGTTGGTCATTACCGGCAGCGTTTTCAGCACTTTCCCTGTATTCATATCCCGGAAGGCTATGCCCGAGCCTTCGGCCGGTCCGGCTATTGCTTTCATTGCCGGCAAGTAAGTCTCCTTGGCCTGCCTGGTATACTTGTATTCGAACTCTTTCTTTTTTTGCGCGAGGTTCCATATCTTCCAGCCCCTGTCGCTATGGGTTATGATGCGGCCATCGTCCAACAGTTCCAGTTGGGGATCGTCGTAACCGTCGTCGGGTATCAACTCTGTTTCTGCTTGAGTGGCTATATCAACAGCAATAATCCCCCTCTTGTAGCGGTATATGGTTTTATCATCCGCAGAGAATTTACAGTTTCTGCCGCCCAGAGAAGAATCGGTAGTGAATAGCTTCTTGCCTGTTACGGTGGAGAAAAAAGTAACATCGCTAAGCCCGGCAATAGCCAGTATAGTGCCGTCATGGCTTACCTGAGCATCTTTTATATATTCCATAGCCAGTGGCCAGCTATACAATTGTTCATGAGTTTTGGCATCCCACATCACCGCTTTGGGGCTTTCTACCGTGTATAAGTATTTGCTTTGCTTATCAAGCAATACAAATCTTATCTGTTCGGCATTGCCGTTCGGGATAACGATATTGCCGGTTTGGCTGTAACCGGCCAAGGCGCTGCCCAACAGGGCGAGCGCCAGCCAAAGGCCCTTCTTCATACCTTCAGGGGTTTTAATAGAAGATGAATTACTGGTGTTTTATCTCAACCATCAGGGGCACTACGCTGCCTGTGGTTGGCCTTTTGTCGTCATCGTCGGTTACGGTGAGGTTGCGGGTTGATAATGGTTTGGTGCTGAAACCTACCTTATCGCCGGCGTAATTTATCTTGCTCTTATCGATAAGTTTGTTGCCCAGCACGGTTTTTATTTTGTGGCTCAGGCCGCCTTTCATGCTGTTCATTTTCTCTACAATGGCAGGCGCATCCAGTTTTTGTGCCGAGTAAAGCACCAGCAGGTAATCAACACCTTTCTGCTCATCCATCTGTATCACTTTAGTATCCGATGGGAAGGCAATGGTACTGTTAGCGCCAACGTGGGTTGATACCGATGCATCATATGGCAATATCAGGTTCACTTTACCGGTTAAGTCGGTAGCAAATGCGTATACATAGGCTTCGGCATCAATATTCATCATGAAGCGGAATTTAGTACCGCTGCTGTAAGTATTGGCCATGGTGTAGGCTACCAGATCTTCCTTAGCATCTTTCGAGTCATCTTCTACCGTAAGGTTACGGGTCGATATCTTGTTCACGGGCATATCGTCGCCGGTATTTAGTTTAAATTCCATGCTGCCGCTGAGCGCGAAAGTACCTGCATCGGGCACAGGTTGTGGTTTTGGCTCGGGCTTAGGTTCAGGAGCCGGAGTTGGTGCAGGGGTTGGTGTTGGTGCAGGTGTTGGCGGCGGAACGGGTTTTGGTTGTGGTTTTGGCGCTTCATCAGGAGGCTGGGTGTTGGGATTGCCAAATACCTGCAGGGCCAATACGCACCAGCGGGTGAAATCCGAATAACGCATCCATACAAAGCCACCATCGGCCCAGCCGGTGCCCCAGCTGTTCATAATGCGGAAAGAACCGCCCGCTTTGTTATCATCGTAACCAATAATAGCCATAGCGTGGCCATTGTGCTTCCAGTTACCGGCCGCCTCGTTAGCATCCGGGTACCAAACATCTGATTTGATGCGGAAGAATGTTTCAGGTATATGAAAACCGCCCGATACCGGTGAACCTTCGGCCAATGCTTTCTTAACCGAAGCCACCATATCTTCGTTAGATTTTACATACTTATCGTCCTTCATCATCCCCTGGGCGGCGAACAATATGGCGGCATCCTGTATTTTGTAATTTGCGGCTTCGGCGCGTATCTGGTCGGTTACTACGTAGTTGCAAACGTAAGGTACGCGGCGGTAAAGGGCATCGCCTCCGGTTATCATGGTAACCAACGCCTTTATGGGGTCGGTACCTTCCTGGCAATCGCTATCGCCGGCGCGTTTTATTTGCTCGTATAGGTAGGTGGCCGAGTAAGCATACTTGTCCTTCAGGGCCTGATCTGTAAGGTTATGGGTTTTGTTGTATAAAATGGTACCTACCGAGTAGCCGTTGGCAAAGGCCACGCAGGTGCCGTGGTTACCCTGGTCGCCGGGGGTTGGGGCAAAGCGCTCCAGGCTGGCAGAGGCAGGTAATCCGCGAAAACTTCTTAAGGATAAGGTTACTTTTTGGGGTGTGGCCGCAATGCTTTCGGCACTGAAAACCGCGCCGGTGCCGCGCTGCTGGGCGTTGGCGCTTAAGCTTAATGCAGCAAGTACTGTGAATAAGGAGGCAACTTTCATATTAAGTGTGGATTTGGGTTTTCATATTATTATTGCGGCTTACGCTTGCAATACCAACATCCCTCCCAAAACACAGCCTACTGATATTAAGCTACATGATACACATTACTCATAAAAAAAGAACAAATATTTAATATGCCGGGAAGTTTAATTGGCAATGCAATATAGATAGCATACCGCATCCGGCATATACCGTGATTACGGTATATTGATAGGTTATTTACGCGAATTGGGAATGTATTATTTATGGAACCATAGCGATGGGTTTGAAACCCATCGCTATGGTTCCATATGCCCTAACGCCCGTCCAGGCGTCCACGCCTGGATGAGAACATTTTTGAGCGTCCACGCTCACGACTTTCGCCAGCGTGGACGCTGGCAGAATTTTACCTTCAGGCGTGGACGCCTGAAGGGGCAGGGAAATGGGAATGTATTATTTTATGAAACCATAGCGATAAGTTTGAAACCCATCGCTATGGTTGGAGCGACAACGTGAGGCGCTATTTCAACTTTTTAACAATAGCCTTCGTAATTATAGCATTGCCCTTGTCCGACGGATGCAAACCATCATAAGTTAGGTTGATAGCTTCTAATGGGTATGGGTACTCATCAGTTGCAGGGTTGTAGGCAGGTTGTGTATATTCCGGGTACTTATAGTTGGTGTACACTCCTGTTTGCGGGTCTTTCAGGCGTTTGAACTTTACCATGTTCTCCGGCTTCAGCTGTTTGTTATGATAAAGGTCAACAACCGGGATATGCTCGAATGCGCCAATTGAATCGATAGCATTAGCAAAGGCTTCCAGCGACTGCCCGTTTTTGTCTTTATAGGAGCCATAGGCATTGTTGTTATGATCGGCCAGGTAAACAAAGTCGCCGCGTTGCATGGGCGTTATCAGCAGTATTTTGGCTTCCGGGTTTAGGCTGCGCAGTTTATTAATGATGATGCGGTAAGAGCCGTATACTGAGATGTTACCCTTATTGTTCTTGTAATCATCAAGGGTACCTACGGGCCTGCCCTGCCACCAGTCATTGGTGCCTAAAAACACCGAATAGATGTCTGCCTTAGTTAAACCCAAGCTGTCTATCCTTTTGGCGATGCCTCCCGATGTCCACCCGTTGAAACCTTTATTGATGTATTGCAGCCCGGGCAATTGCTCTGTTACCCGTGTTAAATAGCCTTTGGTGACACGGTTGCCCGTTTCGTCGAGATGGTCGTTCAAATAAGTTATCGAATCGCCTATGGCTACCCAAGTAGTCTCTTTTTCCTTAAACGAGGTAAGTAAATACCCTGCCGTAAGGAAAACAAATAGTCTTTTTAACAATGCCATACCCGATGTTATATGTTTTGATCAATTATACGGTTAAATATCAATTTACCGACTTAATGATCATAATACCTTTCGGTGCTTGTACATCTATCTTCACCTTCCCGTTAGCCAGTTTGGTATTCTTTATTTTAACAATGCCTAATGGCGTAGGGAATGTGCCCTCCGCATAAGTTAAGTTACCCAAATGCGGTTCTATCTTCAGCACTTTACAACCGGGGGCCATTACGTTTACACCCAATACGTATTGGGTTAGCCATGGTGTTGGCCCCGATGCCCAGCCGTGGCTAAGGCTGTGGCGGAAACCTTTGTAGCAGAATGCACCGTAATCGCCATGGATATCTTTTTTACCCGCGGGCACCAGTTCGTCTATTCGCGAAGCGTTGGGCAACCAATCGATATTAAAATCTTCCCAAAAGGAGGTCGCCCCTAATGAAAGCATCGGGCCCCAGTAATCTTTTATAGCATCTATCGAACCCTGGTAATCGCCGGCTTTGGCTTTCGCCATTAGCATGTAATAGCCAAAGAAGGTAGAATAATCGTGCACGCCACCGGCCGACAATACAGCATTCGCCTTATCGGCAGGCATTAAACCGGATAGGCCCAAAAGCGCTGCCGCTTGTTTAGACTTGCCCGGATCGGGCACATTCTTTTTGAGGCGGGCAACGGCGGCTTTGCACTTAGCAGCAGTTGTTGGGTCGCCTAAAATGGTTGATAGCTCGGCACCAGCATCCAGTGTCATGGCCAGCATTCCTTGCAAACCCGCATGGATGGCTTTCGGGTCGGTGCTGCTTGGCCAATCCAGGAAGCGCGTGCCATCTTTCAGCGCTTCGCTGTTGTTATCGTCAATTTGTTTCAGGTACAAATTCAGCAGCGCTATCATATATGGCTTCTGTTGTTGCAGGTACTTCAGGTCGCCGTTATGCATGTACCAGTCGTGCTGAATGAGGAGCCACCACATCGAGTAGGATATCATGCCATTCATGTATTCGGGCAGCGGGGTAATATCTCTTGCCAGGTCGAGGCTTTTGGGTACCACGTTGCTGTTGCCGAATACCGCCGCAATGGTAGATGTTTCGGGGTGCATATCCCCTACCCAAACCAGGCGGTCGCGTTTGATGCCGTCCCACAGGTAATCCTGCATGTTGAGGTGCACGGTGTAAGCCCCGGTCATCCAAATTTTATTGAGCAGGGTATCGCTGCTTTTAAACGAGCCCAAGTACGGGATGTCACGAAAGATAAATATCGCCCGGGCTTCTTTCAGCTTCAGTTCTGCATTATCCCCCAGCAGGTCTATCCGCACGAAACGGAAACCCGTGTTGCCTACTTCCAGCTTACCCAGCCAAGGCAGCGATATTTCAAAATCGCGCATGGCGTGGTCGTTAGTGGCGCCTTTTACGGTATCGATATTACTCATTGCCTCGCTCGCCGATTCGCCGAAACGGATGCGCACCCTAATGGGCTTGCCCCCGCGCGATTGGTCGGTAACCAGTTGCAGCCCGCCATGCAGTTCGCGCCCAAAATCGAGCAGGAGGCTTGCTTTTGCTGTCGCGGTGTTTTGCAAAATGCACAGGTCTTTTCCCGAAAGGTTGGCCTGCCCGTCGCCTGTCTTCAGCAGCCTTGCTGCATTTTTAATATTAGCCGCATCGGTGGTACTTTGCCACAGTATTTTGGTTGGCGAAAGGTAAGTGCGTACCGTTTCTTCTTTTTGTACCGCACGTTTATCGCCCGCAAATACCGGCGGGAGTTGGGCGTAGGTGTTTTGAGCTAAAAGCAGAAAGGTGAAAGCTAAAAGCGTAAAGGAATAATAGCGCGAGCCTGTGTTTCGCGTTAATGCATTACGGACTAACACACCCCTGCTCCCGCTCTTACCTACGCGCCCCCTCTCAAGAGGGGAACTAAAACCATCCTTCGTCAAAGCCAAAAGCGCGGAAAGGCTTGTGCGGTTCCCCTCTTGAGAGGGGTGCAGGGGTGTGTTTTGCGTGCTATGCATAACGCTTTTCATAATGGCTAACACACCCCTGCTCTCACTCAGTCTCTCGCGCCCCCTCTCAAGAGAGGAATTAAAAAAAATCTTCATCATCAATATTTTATCACATCAATTTTAACCGGGCCTAACAAACCCGACTGTTGTAACCCCGTATTAGCATCCGGGCCATAAATAACCTGTGTCGGGCGCGTGCCTACCGGCATTTTGCTATCGCCTACCAGGCGGTTCACCCAGTTGTTCACTACTTTCACTTCCAGTTTGTTCTCGCCTGCTTTTACAGCTTTGCTAATATCTACGCGGTAAGGCGGAGTCCAAACGCCACCCATTTCTTTGCCGTTTACGTACACCTTAGCTATGGAACGTGCCAGCCCAAGGTCGATAACATATTTGCCGCCTTGCTGCAGCTTCTCTACTTTAAAGCTATTGCGATACCATGCCGTGCCCGAGTAATATTTAATGCTATCATTCGCGCTTTTCGACCAATCGGCCAAGGTATCAAAAACAATAGGTTTTACGGGGCCACGCATGGTTTTATCGAAACTAACCGTCCATGGTTTTTCAATGCTGATGCTTTTGGCCGGCACAGGATAATTGGTTTTAGCTTTATTACCACCTTTGCCGGGCTTCCTGAAGATAATGAAAGCGCTTTCCAGCGGTGCTAATTGCATTGGCACTTTAGTAGTGGTTGCGGTTTGCGTATAATTTGGCAAGGCACGCGTTTTACCGGTTATCGCATCCCACAACTCAGGCTGTTTACCTGCTATCGAAAACTCCCCGGTAAAGTTTATCGGCTTCTCGTTCTGATTCGATACAAAATACATATCGCCATCGGCCAGTTTGCGGTGGATGAATAATACCTGTTCGGCATTCCGCGCTTTAAAATCGGGGCCAGCCTTCACTATCTTAAAGGCTTCTTCCATACCCATACCACTCAGCACCATACCTTTGCCGTAATGGTGTACTTTGGCTTCGGCGCCTTCGCCCCACATTTCGGCAGCAAGGCTTTGTACCTGCCCGTCAGCTGCAGGGTAACCCGCTAAGCTTGGCGAACGGCTTGGCTTTGGCCCCAATACCACGCCGCCCTGCAACACCAGCTCTTTTATTTTAACTAACAATTCCGGGCGCATGGTTTCCAGCTTTGGCAACACCAACACGCTGTAGGTAATGCCGTTAGGCAGTACAAATTTGCCATTCTTTACCGATAGCCTATTTTTGATAACCTCTCCGTTGATGTAGTCGAAAGAGTAACCTTCGGGCAAGGCAGGGTCGGTAACACCAGTCATTTTTGGTGCATCCTCGCCGATGAAATAAGCTGCATCGGCCACATAGCGCCCTTGCTGCAGCATCATGTTACAGCGTTTTAGGTACTTCATCAGCACATCCATATCATAAAACCAGGTATTCTGGCGGTTAAACTCCACCCCGAACCAAGCCGTTTGGCCGGGTTGCGTTTTATCATCACCGGGCTGAGCCACGTAAACGTGCAGCAGGGTATTGTTGATACCCTCGGTAAAAAACCTGTCGCCACGTTTTTTGAACATGGCCGGGTAACGCCCGAATGGTGCACCCGCCGCCGTGAATGATTCTGCCGACACTTTAGTTTTACCATAAATATGTGCCGATGATGATGCCGCACGGTTCTCAATATCGCCCAGGTCGCCCTCGCTCCAAAACTCGCCCCCAATCTCGTCGGATTGGCCGCCGTACTGCAAAAACTCGCCGGGATAGCCCCAATGCCCGTAATTCTCTAGCCAGGTGTGCAGGCCGTATTTGTGGCTTACATCGCGCAGACCGCCAACGTATTTGTAAGAAACATCGTCGGCAATTAAACGGCGCAGGTCCCACAAAAACCTGTCAGACATATCGCGGCTGCCTACCACTTTACCTTGTAAAACGGGCAGGTATGGTATAGGGTCA
Organism: Mucilaginibacter pedocola; assembly: GCF_002013915.1. Classification (GTDB taxonomy): domain Bacteria; phylum Bacteroidota; class Bacteroidia; order Sphingobacteriales; family Sphingobacteriaceae; genus Mucilaginibacter; species Mucilaginibacter pedocola. The sequence continues at coordinate 283,257 of NZ_MBTF01000003.1, read as the reverse complement.
TATTTGTAAACCTGTTTAAACTCGGCAGCAAGGCCGTCGGTCCAGTTTTGGCCGCCGGTTTCGTAGCTATCCTGCACCACTACCTTCCAGGTTTTGCGGTCGGCAGCGGGTATGCGTTTTAATATCTCGCCCATAAAGGCATCAAAGTGGGCAGCAACGTGCTCCTTGCTCATCTTATCCACTTCCAGCCCCTGCCCCTCTTTTGGCGCAGGCGAATTGGTTACCAAAGTTGGTACCATGCCGGTGCGCTCAATTATCCAGTTGCCGGCGGGCACGTTCCAGTTAAGCGTGCCGTCGGCAGCCATCGAAGCTGATATATCCTGCACTTTTGCGGGGTCTATGTCGTAGCTGTTTTTATCGTTGGGTTGAACATCCCATTGGTAGGCCGTCCAGAAAGGATGCGGCGTTGGCCACATTTTGCCTAAAGTTTTCTCGAGGTAGTCTTCTACCATCGGCACCGACGAAAATTTTATCTCTGCCACGCCCGAATTGCCCGACACCTTGTTAAACACCACCCTAAAGCTTGTTGCCGAAGTTGCAGGTGTTGATATGGTAGCCGGCCCGTAAGGTATGAAGCCTGTATTGAGCGCCGGGTTGCGGCGGTCGATAGTGAATTGCCTGATGGTTACGTAACCGGTATCGTTTTTTGCCTGCACCTCGCCCTGCAAAATTACAGGATGTTGGCTGGTGTTGATGGTTACACTGCGGAGCGTATAAGGTTGCGACACATTTACATCTACCGCTAAATGTTTGCCTTCCTTTACCGGCACTGCAGTAGCATCGCTCCCATCAAATAAATTATCCAGCGAATCTACTTTTGGCATCGAGCTATAAGTGGGCTTTAGGGCGCTTATATCCGACTGATAATCGTTAGCTACAGGATAAGCAATTACCTTTACATCCTGAAAATCGGCCTTAGGCACGGGCAGTTTTTGGTTGAACACCATTGGCCCCTTCACCATAGTTTGCGATGATGTTAAATACCGCATAGACTGCCCCGGTTTAACCCATGGCCCGCCCGACTGGCTCCAGCCCGGCCCGTTAAAAATACCTATCTCGATATTCAACCTTGTGGCAGCTTTAAGCGCAGCGTGGGTTATTTCCCACCACTCCGGCGAAAACATTTTTACCTTACCATTCGGCACCTCATCCAAACCGATATTGCCGATGAAAGCACGGTTGATACCCACTTTCTTCATCGCCTCCAAATCTTTCACCACACCCTCTTTGGAGATGTTGCCCGATATCCAATACCAGTAAACACTGGTTTGTACCGAATCGGGGATGGTAGCAAAATCTGTTTCGAGGGTTTTAAAAGTTGATGAACGATGAGGCAAAGCCTTACTTGTGGGTTTGCTTTGTGCATTAGCTTGCAGCGCGCCAATGGCGAGGCCGGCTAACAGTAGGCAGGTGTGTTTTAGTGGCATCAAAAAAATCAGGTTTAAAACAGGAGGAGCCTGTTATGAGGGGCTTAAATTATAAAAGGCACATGGTATGCGCATCCTGCACCGTCATGGGGATGAAGTAGTTTTTCATAGCTACGCATGCCGTTGGCGAACACTTACCCCATCGTTTAAATCCTGCTTTTGGTCGATTTTAGATATATGTTTCGTCGATTTGGGGCAGAAAACAAATTTGGAATGCCATTATTTGTAACATCTAAGCACCTTTCACCATCTATCAATGATCAGGGTAAGTGGCATTAAACAAGGCAAATTGTCCTATGTAAATTAACAAGCACCAATAGCTTTTATTGACGGTTTGATAATTACATTTGCCTGATATTATAATAATGATATAAACAGAAATAATGATAAGGCAACTGAAATTAATAAACGCCCGAACACCTCTCTTAGGTAAAACCCATCTGACGCTTAAAAACACTTGCCTTATTGGCCTTACAGCAGCAATTCTTTTTTCATCGTGCGGAGGCAAAAAAGAACAGGGCGCAGGCGGCCCGGGTGGTCCCGGCGGTGCGCAGGTACTGGATTATAAAGTACTTGAACTGCAACCACATAGCGCTACCCTGAGTGTTGATTACCCTGCCAGCATACAAGGGCAGCAGAACATCGAAATTCGCCCCAAAGTAGATGGCTATGTAGAAAAAATATTTGTTGACGAAGGTAGCATTGTTACCAAAGGCCAGTTGTTGTTTAAAATAAACGCCCCGCAATACGAGCAGGAAGTACGCACCGCCGAGGCCGGTATTAAAACTGCCGAAGCCGACCTGGCCCTTGCGCGCATGCAGGTAAACAAAGTGAGGCCATTGGTAGAGAAAGACATCATTAGCAAATATGAGCTGGAATCGGCTGAGTATACACAACAATCGAAAGCTGCTGCACTGGCTCAGGCAAAGGCTGCTTTGGCCAATGCAAAAGTTAATTTAGGTTACACTACTATTAACAGCCCGGTTAGCGGCGTTATTGGTTCGTTGCCTTATAAACTGGGTAGCCTGGTAACCGCCACTACCACCGAACCGCTCACAACGGTTTACAATACAGCCAACGTGTATGTGTACTTCGCTATTAACGAAAAGCAATTGCTGGAACTAAACCGCGATGGCAGCGGCACAAAGCCTTTGAAAGACGTTATTGCCAAAATGCCCAATGTATCTTTAATACTGCCCGATAGCAGCGTGTACGAGCATACCGGCCGTGTAGAAACCGTTAACGGACTGATAAACACCGCCACCGGTGCTGCCAACGTACGTGCCGATTTTGTGAACCCTAAAGGCCTTATCCGCAGCGGCAGCAGCGCAAGCGTACGCATACCACATGTGGTAAAAGATGCCATTTTGGTACCCCAAAGCTCGACTTACGAATTACAGGATAAGCGTTTTGTTTACGTGGTTGGCGCACAAAATAAAGTGAAGAACGTAGCCGTAAAGGTGATGGAAAACACCGCCGGGCCGTTTTATGTGGTTACAGGTGGCGTTAAAAGCGGCGAAAAGATAATCCTCGAAAGCTCGGGCAATATACCCGATGGTACCGAAATAAAACCAAACCCGGTTAGCGCAGCATCGGTTTACGGTAACCTTAAATAATTCAACAGACAACATCCGTACATTATATAAAGCAATACCATGCTTAAAAAATTCATAGAACGCCCGGTTTTATCAACCGTAATATCGGTTATACTGGTAATTCTGGGTGTGCTGGGTTTGGTTACCCTACCCGTTTCGCAATACCCGGATATAGCCCCGCCTACCGTACAGGTGCAGGCCGCCTACAGCGGTGCCAATGCCGATGTGGTACTTAAAAGCGTTATCATCCCGCTGGAAGAACAAATAAACGGCGTGGAGAACATGACTTACATGACCTCCAGCGCCAGTAACGATGGTTCGGCCTCCATCACCGTATATTTTAAGGTAGGCACCAACCCCGATCTGGCCGCGGTTAACGTACAAAACCGTGTATCGCGCGCTACAAGTTTGCTGCCATTGGTGGTAACACAAGCCGGGGTATCGGTATCAAAAAGCCAAAGCAGCCAGCTCATCATCTTCTCGCTATACAGCGAAGACAAAACTTACGACGAAACCTTTCTGCAGAACTACACCAAAATAAACCTGGTGCCCGCCATACAGCGTGTAACCGGTGTGGGTAATGCCATGGTATTTGGTTCTAAAGATTATTCGATGCGTATTTGGCTGAAGCCTGATGTAATGTCGCGCTACGGGCTGATACCTGATGATGTTACCGCCGCACTTAACGAGCAAAACATAGAAGCTGCGCCTGGTAAATTCGGCGAGAACAGCCACGAGCCATTTCAGTATGTAATACGCTATAAAGGGCGTTTGCAATCGGCCAAGGAATTTGGTGATATCATTATTAAATCGGTAGGCAACGGGCAATTACTGCGCCTAAATGATGTGGCGCGCTTAGAACTGGGTGCGTTGGATTATTCTTTCCAGGAGCTAACCAACGGGCACGAATCGGTAGGTGTGGCTATTAGCCAAACAGCAGGCTCCAACGCACGCGATGTAATTAATAATACAAAGAAAATATTGGATGATGCCTCGGCAAAATTCCCGCATGGGGTTAAGATAGCTTACCTGGTTGATGCCAACGAGTTTTTAAATGCCTCGATAGAGAAGGTTATCAGCACACTGATAGAAGCTTTTATACTGGTATTCATCGTGGTGTTCGTTTTCCTGCAGGATTTCCGCTCTACTTTGATCCCGGCCATTGCGGTGCCCGTGGCCATTGTGGGTACCTTCTTCTTCCTCAACCTGTTCGGCTTTACCATCAACTTGCTTACGCTGTTTGCATTGGTGCTGGCGATAGGTATTGTGGTGGATGACGCCATTGTGGTAGTGGAGGCCGTGCACGCCAAGCTGGATATGGGTTATAAATCGGCACGTAAAGCGTCGGTTGATGCCATGAACGAGATATCGGGCGCCATTGTCTCCATTACTTTGGTAATGTCGGCGGTGTTTTTACCGGTGACTTTTATTTCGGGTTCTACCGGGGTATTCTATAAGCAATTTGGTATCACGCTGGCGGTGGCCATTATCCTATCGGCGGTAAACGCCTTAACGTTGAGCCCTGCACTGTGTGCCCTGTTTTTGAAGCCACACGAAAAAGGAACTGCAAAACATGGTTTCCTGAACCGTTTTTACGTGATATTCAACGCTTCCTTTGATGCGGTAAGCGGTAAGTATAAAAAGTCGGTAAACTTTTTGTCGCACAAAAAGTGGATAGCGCTGGCGGCTGTTGCTGTGTTCTCGGCTGTGTTGTTTTATTTAGTGAAAACTACACCAAGCAGCTTTGTGCCTAATGAAGACCAGGGTACCATATTTGCTGCGATCAGCTTGCCGCCTGCTTCGTCTACCGAGCGTACCATTGCCGTGGCAACCAAGATAGACAGCATTGGCCGCACCTTCCCCGAAGTAGAGAACTCGCTGAAATTGGTAGGCTTCAACTTCCTGGCAGGTTCGGGTAGTGCCTACGCCATGGTAATCCTGAAACTGAAGGATTGGGACCAGCGTAAAGAGAAAACGCAAAGCCTGGAAAGCATTATAGGGCAGCTATTCTATAAAACTAAAGACCTGCGCGAAGCTACGGTGTTCTACTTTTCGCCCCCTACCCTGCAGGGCTTTGGTAACAGCGATGGTTTCTCGTTCGAGCTACAGGATAAAGGCGGACACACGGTTGACGAGCTTTATAAAGTGAGCAACAACTTCCAGGCAGCATTACGCAAACGCCCCGAGATACAGAGTTTGAACTCATCCTTCAACCCTAACTTCCCGCAGTACCAGGTAGATGTTAACGTGGCCAAATGTAAAGAGGCCGGCGTAACCGTAAACTCGGTATTAGGTACTTTACAGGGTTATTACGGCGGTTTATACGCCTCTAACTTTAACCAGTTTGGCAAGCAATACCGCGTAATGGTGCAGGCCGATTATGATTACCGTGCCCGCGAGGATGGGCTGAGCAAAATATTTGTGCGCAACGCTAACGGCGTTATGGCCCCCATCACCACTTTCATCACGCTGAAAAGGGTTTTCGGCCCCGAAGCTATCAGCAGGTTCAACCTGTTTACTTCAATATCGGTAACAGGTTCGCCAAATCCGGGTTTCAGTACCGGTGATGCTATCAAAGCCATACAGGAAGTTGCAAAAACTAATTTACCTGCAGGTTATGATTTTGAGTTCTCGGGCCTAACCCGCGAGGAATTGAGCACCGGTTCGCAATCTGCCTACATTTTTATTCTGTGTTTGGTGTTCGTATACTTCCTGCTCAGCGCACAGTACGAGAGCTATATCCTTCCATTGGCGGTGTTACTTTCGCTGCCTGTGGGTTTGGCGGGTACTTACTTGTTTGCCCAGATATTTGGCATAGGCAGTAATATTTACCTGCAAATATCGCTCATCATGCTCATTGGTTTGTTGGCCAAAAACGCCATCCTTATTGTGGAGTTCGCTCTGGAGCGCCGTCGCGGGGGTATGGACCTGATACCATCGGCCATCGCCGGTGCCGAATCGCGCCTGCGCCCTATTTTGATGACCTCCTTTGCCTTCATCTTCGGTATTATGCCGCTAATGTTCTCTACCGGCGCGGGTGCCAATGGTAACCGCTCGATAGGTGTTGGTGCCGTGGGCGGTATGTTGGTAGGTACAGTATTCGGTGTATTTGTGATACCGGTGCTGTATATCATTTTCCAGCATTTGCAGGAAAAGGTAGGCCGCGATAAAAGCCATGATAATGATGACGACGAGGTGGAAATAACGCCCGCTCACTAATAAAAGAACTGTAACATGAACAAAGCATTCATTAAATATATAGCCCTTTTTACCCTGCTGGCGGGGGTATTATCGGCTTGCCGTGTAGGCAAGCCCTACCAAAAGCCGGATGTAAGTACGGATAACCTGTACCGCGGCACAACCGTGACCGATAGCGCCACCCTGGCTACCCTGCCCTGGCAGAGCCTTTTTGCCGATACGGCTTTAAAAGCGCTTATACAGGAAGGCATAGCCAACAACCTCGACCTGAAGTCGGCAGTGCAGCGCATTTTAGCAGCACAAGCCACTCTGGCGCAAAGCAAGGCGGCATTTTTCCCGAGCCTTAGCGGCGGCGCAACTGTAACGCGCAGCAAGCAATCGCAGGCGGGGCTAAACTTTCCTTCGGGCATTGCATTTAATACCTTAACTACCACCTACCAGGCATCGTTAAGTACTTCGTGGGAGGCAGATGTATGGGGTAAATTCGGCAGTACCAAACGCGCGGCATTGGCCAGCTTTTTACAAAGCGATGCCGCCAAACGCGCCGTACAAACGCAGTTGATAGCAGATATTGCCAACAACTATTTCAGCCTGCTGGCATTGGATAAACAACTGGAGATAACCCAGCAAACGCTGAAGAACCGCATACAGGATGTGGAAACCATGAAACAGCTGAAGGAAGGTGCCGTTGTTACCGGCGCGGCCGTAGTACAAAGCGAGGCCAACCGCTATGCCGCCGAAGTTTCTATCCCCGATATAAAACGCAGCATCCGCGAAACCGAGAATGCACTTTCAATACTGCTTTCGCGCCCGGCAGGCCCAATTAGCCGTGCTACCCTGGCCGAACAAAAAATAAACGCTGAATTGCAAACCGGTTTCCCGGCGCAATTGCTTACCAACCGCCCGGATGTGCAAGCAAGCGAATTGGCCTTCCGTTCGGCCTTCGAGAACACCAATGTGGCCAAAAGCTATTTTTACCCGCAGTTCACCATTACGGCGCAGGGTGGTTTATCTACTTTGCAGCTGAAAAACTTTTTTGATAAGTCGATATTTTATAACGCTGTTGCCGGGCTTACCCAACCCATATTTAACCAGGGTTTGAACAAAGCACGCCTACGTAATGCCCAGGCCACACAAGCGCAAGCGTTGAATACCTTCCAAAAAACACTATTAACCGCAGGACAAGAAGTATCAAACGCGTTGTACGCCCACCAAACCGCTATAGAAAAGGCAGATGCCCGGGCTAAACAGATAGCCGCCTTACAAAAATCGGTAGAGTATACGCAGGAGTTGTTGCGCTACAGTTCGGCAACCAATTACACCGACGTATTGACATCTGAGCAAACTTTATTATCCGCCCAGCTAAGCGGCGTGAATGATAAGTTGCAGGAGTTGCAAGCCGTAGTGAATTTGTACCGCGCACTTGGCGGCGGCTGGCGATAGGCATATAAAAGTTAGAATAAAAAGCGCGGGGAAGGTGCGATTCTTTCCTTGGGGAAGGAGGAGGAAGGGGTTTAGTGGCCTATGCTTGATAAGCGAGGTGGCTAAACCCCTCCCTGCATTTGCGCTCAGCCAACCGCACGCCCTCCCCAAGGAGGGAATTTATCTACCCAAATGATTCAAGCGTTCGCTATCTACACTATCTCCAAACCGTTCTAACAGCACCCGCAACTTCGGGTTCACAATGTTTTGGCAAAAGGGTTTGTCGGGATTACTGTAATAATAATCCAGGTATTCTTCCTTATTCGGTTTAAACTCCTTAAAAGGCAATACCTGCGTAATGATAGGCTCATCAAAATCAGACTGTAACTTTAAGATGGCAGCCTCCGCTTGTGCAGCCTGCCCCTCGCCAAAAATATAAACCGCCGAACGGTATTTGCCACGCATGCTATGCGTACTGGTGCAGCTATGCGTGTAAAGGTGTACTGCAATAAGAGTTTCGAGGCTAATTACCTCCACATCAAACTCCACAATAACCGCTTCCGAAAAACTCGTATTATCCCCATCAGACGCTATCCAGCCCTGCAGCACCTGCCCTACGCCTTTTAACGACAGGAAGATAGCCTCGGTACACCAATGGCAGCTGCCGCCAAAACCTATTTGCTGCATAGAATAATTAGAAATTGCAGTTCGCGGCGGGTTGGATGTTCTCGCGGTCGGTAGCCAGTTTTGCTTTGCCGTTGTGGATGGTTACTACCCAAATACTGTCGAAATCGCTGCCCGGCCAGTTCAGTTGCTTATCGTGAACGCCCAGGGCTTTCATGATCTTCGGCAAGGCATTGTGCTCCCACACTACCAATACCGTACCGCTCTTTTTGAGCAGGTTGGCAGCAAGCCCCTCCTTATCGTCCACATCAAACTTACTATTAATAGCCAGGTTGTGCTTTGTGGCCAGCGGCCAGGCGGTTTCCAGCATACGCGCAGCTTTGGTGGCTTTACCGCCCGATATAGTGGGTACATATACGCTATTGGGAACACCGTACTTAGCCACCAGCACCTTTGGTAATTGCAGCGCACGGTTCAGTCCCGCGCAGGATAGCTGGTCGCCCGTGGCTGGTTTTTCGGCATGGCGGATGAATACGATACGCAGATCGCCTGCCGACTGCGCCAATACATTGAACGGCAACCAAAGCAGCGGGAGTAATAATGTGCGGAGCAAATTTTTCATGATGCAAATTAAGAAAATTGATAACGCTTAATATATCTTCGTAACATGATAACCTCGCTTTTGGTTCGCCTAACCTTATTATTACCGCCGCAAATTCCCGTATTGTGCTACCACCAAATACGCGACTGGCGCCCCACCGACCGCCGCGTTAACAAGGAATACATTATGCCGCCGGCAACCTTCCGTGCACGTATGAAAATGCTGGCCGACAGCGGTTACCACACCATACAGCCCGATGAACTTTACGCGCACCTCACCAAAGGTACGCCACTGCCGGCCAAACCCATCATGATAACGTTTGACGATACAGACGCAGACCAGTATAACATTGCCCGCCCCGAACTGGCCAAATACGGTTTTAAAGGCGTGTATTTTATCACGTTCAACAACATCAACAAAAACAAATATTACATGACCCGGGCGCAGATACGCCAGCTGGCCGACGAAGGCAACACCATCAGCTGCCATACCCTCGACCATCCTAGCCTGGCCAAAGTAAAACCCGCCGACCTTGCCGCACAACTGGAAACGCCCAAACAAAAACTGGAATTGCTCACCGGCCGGCCGGTAAAATACCTGGCCTACCCTTTCGGCGTTTGGAACAAACGCCTGCTGCCCGAAGTACAGCGCTTTGGCTACACCGCCGCCTTCTCGCTCGACCAGCCCCGAGATCCGCAATACCCGCTAATGACCATCCGCCGCATAATTGACAATGGCGGCGGCAGCCAGGCAAGATTTGATTATCTGATAAAGCATGGGTTTGGGAAGAGGCAATAGGTTTTACTACTCCAATATCAACTTCAAAACATTATCCAGCACGGGGTGATGCTCTTCTACCCGCCAGTTCAAATACAGGTCGGTTTTAAAGGGCATGCTGATGAACCTGATGCCCGGTATTTGGTGATGAATATACGAATCGGGCATTATGGCTATGCCAAGGCCTTTCCGCACCAGCGCAGTAATGGCCGAACCAAATTCGGAATGCAGGTAGGCATCGGGCACCACATCAAAATGCCTGAACATTTGCTGAATGATATCGCTGTAGCTACTGCCCTCGTCTTTAATAGGTAAAATGAACTTCTGGCTGGCAAGCGATTCGGTGGTGATGTCGCTCACATCCCTGAAGGGATGCGCATCGGGTACTACAATGGCAAGGTGATCGGTATAAATTTTCCTCGATCGTATGTCCTCCGCAGTAGTAATATCCCGGGTTATGGCCAGGTCGGCTTTGTAGTTTCTCAAAAATTCGGTTTGGTCTTCGTACCGCACCTGCATCAGTTCGATCTTTAATTTTGGGAATGCCGTGGCAATTCGGCTTATCATATCGGGCATTATGGAGGCCGAGATTGAATCGGGGTGCGCAATAATGATGGTGCCGCTCTCTCCCAATTGTATCTGTCGGGCGTGTTCGTGAAAAAACTCCAGCTCGTTAAGCTCAACTTCCCATTTTTCTTTTAAAAACCTGCCCGCGGGCGTAAGCTTTACATTGCGTTTGTTCCGCTCAAACAATTGTATACCCAACTCCGCTTCCAGCGATTGTATTTGCCGTGTAAGTGCCGATTGGGTGATGTTCATTTTGCCGGCGGTGTTCCAAAAGTGAAGTTCGCGCGCCAGGGCTAAAAAATATTTTATCTGCTGAAGATCCATTAATGCAATATACGCATCAATAGATGATAAAATAGCATTTTATTGCATTTAACATAGCGGTAAATTTGGTGCATGGAGAATATAAGGATCGATAAAATTACCGAGGCCGATGTAACTCGTTTGCAACAAATAGCGCAGGAAACTTTCCTGGAAACTTTTGCGCACCTCAATACCGAGGAGGATATGAACCATTACCTCAACGAGAACTTATCGATCAGTAAACTAACCGCCGAACTCCAAAACGAAGGATCGCAATTCTTCTTTGCCATGGACGCCGATACCATAGCAGGCTATCTTAAGGTAAATACCGGGCGAGCACAAACGGAATTAAAGGATAGCGGAGGCTTGGAGGTAGAGCGTATCTACGTATCGAAGGCTTACCAGGGCAAAAAGGTGGGGCAGCTATTATTCGATCGTGCTATGGATATGGCCAAAACTATGCAGGCAAAATACGTTTGGCTCGGCGTATGGGAGGATAACCATAAAGCCATTCGCTTTTATACCAAAAATGGCTTCGAACCTTTTGATAAACACATCTTCAAATTGGGCAGCGACGAGCAGACCGATATCATGATGAAAAAGACCTTATAACGCGCAAACCATGGAAAAGAAACATACTTTACTATTTTTATTGATACTCGGCACAGCTTTTTGGGGCTTATCGTTTCCGGTTACCAAACTGGCCATCGGGCATAATTCGCCTTTCCTGTTTTTGTTTTACCGCTTTGTGCTGGCCACTGCGGTGCTTGCCCTTATTTTTTGGAAACATGTTAAAAATGTAAGCAAAGCATCGGTAATTACGGGTGCCTTATTGGCCATCCCTTTGATGCTGGGTATTTCGCTGCAAACGTTGGGCATCAAATATACCACCGCATCGCAATGTGCTTTTATTGCAGGCACTTGTGTTATCATTATACCTATCCTAAAACTGTTTTTCTACCGCAAGGCAGCCCCTTTTAAAATATGGCTCGCCGCAGTTATAGCCCTGTGCGGGTTAGTTATTATCGCTGTTAAAGGCAGCCTAAGCATCAGCACTGGCGACCTGTTCACCATAGCAGGCTCGCTGGCCTTTGCCGTTTACCTTATAGAGGTAGAAAAGCAAGCTGCCATCAAAAGCCTCCTCCCTACCATTGTGCCCATGTTTGCGGCATGCGCCGTATTTGCCCTCGGCTTTGCCTTAACCGAAAAACAAAGCAACTGGCTGCCGACGGATACCACATTTTGGATGGGCATCGTCTTCTGCGCCCTCTTCTCCACAGCCTATATGTACACGGTATCAAACATTTCGCAACGCTACATCAGTGCCGAGCGGGTATCTATCATCTATTTGTTCGAGCCGGTATTCGGTTCAATTGCTGCTTTTTTTATTCTTAATGAGGACCTGACCTGGCGCTTACTATTAGGCGGAGGCCTGATATTTGCAGCAAGCCTGATAAGCGAACTTAAATTCGGGCCGACAAAAAAGGATGGGTTCGAAGTAGCAAATTAAGCAGGATATCGAACTTACAAAGCATTATGAATTGGTTTATATTGGTATTGGGCGGTTTATGCGAAGTAGCATTTACCTTTTGCCTCGGGAAAGCGAAGATTACCTCGGGCAACGAAATGTATGGCTGGTACGCCGGCTTTTTGATAACGCTTTGCATGAGTATGGGCTTTTTAATGAAAGCCACGCAAACCTTACCCCTCGGTACTGCCTATGCCGTTTGGACGGGCATAGGTGCCGTTGGAAGTGTAATTGTAGGCATTTTAGTTTTTAAAGAACCCGCAACATTGTTAAGGATATTCTTCCTGACCACCCTTATTGGCTCTATCATAGGGTTGAAAGCAGTATCGCACTAAATATTAAAAAGTGATATCGAACACCCTTGAATATATTCCATTTATCCCATAATAAAATCCACCATCCAGGTATTTGGATAACATATCCTACAAACTATCCAATATATCCATAGCACGCCTCTTTTAATTTCCCGTACTTTGATATCATAAACCAATTGTAAACCTAAATTTATGACATCATTGAACACCGCGCTGCCCGGCACAGAAGTGGGCGCCGAACGGGTTGCTGCTTTCCGCCGCGATGGGCATACACTTACGCCGGGCTTGCTGTCGGGCGAAGAGCTTGCGCATTACCGCAAAGCCATTAACGATGCTGCCTACCGCTACAATACCGAACAGCGTAAGTTAGAGGAGCGCGACACCTACGGCAAAGCCTTTTTGCAGGTGATGAACCTTTGGGAGCAGGATGAGCCGGTGCGCGGGTTTACATTGGCCAAGCGTTTCGGACGAATAGCGGCGAACCTGCTGGGTGTAGAGAACGTACGCCTGTATCACGACCAGGCGCTGTTTAAAGAACCCGGCGGCGGCTTTACGCCCTGGCACCAGGACCAATATTACTGGCCATTGGATACCGATAAAACCATAACCATGTGGATGCCGCTGATGGATATTAACGAGGATATGGGCATGCTCACCTTCGCCTCAGGTTCGCACAGGGGTGGTTTCGCCGAGAATATCCCTATTTCTGACGAATCGGAAACATCGCTTCAAAAATACATTCGCGATAAAGGCTTCCTGGTTACCCGGGCAACTACCATGCAGGCGGGCGATGCTACCTGGCATTACGGCTGGACCCTGCACACCGCCCCGGGCAATAACGCGGACGTAACCCGCGAGGTAATGACCATTATTTTTTATGCTGATGGCGCGCACGTTACCGAACCGCAAAACAAACACCAGGAGAACGACCGCCAGCGCTGGCTCAGCGGGTTGCCCGTAGGCAGCGTAGCCGCATCGCCGCTTAACCCATTGATATTATAACAACCCTACCGATACATGAAGAGAATTTTGATACTGATGGCGCTGCTTATGGCAGGCGCATTGAACAGTTACAGCCAAAGCAACGCCAATAAATGGAGCGAACAACGCATTTGGGAATGGTACAACAAACAGCCCTGGCTTTGCGGCTTTAACTACATACCGGCCTACGCCATTAACTACACCGCCATGTGGGACAAAACCACTTACGACCCGGCGGCCATTGACAAAGAACTTGCCCTCGCCGAAAAAAGCGGCATGAACACCCTGCGCGCCGTACTGCAATATGCCGTATATGCCGACGACCCGAAATATTTCCTGGCTACGCTGGATAATTTCATGAAGCTTTGCGATAAGCACCATATCAAGTTCATTCCCGCGCTGTTCGATGATTGCTCGTTCGGTATCAAATCCGACCCTGTCATTGGCAAACAACCCGAACCGCTGAAAGGCTGGTATGCCTGGGCCTGGTCGCCAAGCCCGGGGCACAGTATGGTTACTGATACCACCACCTACCCCAAGCTGGAAAAATATGTAAAGGCCGTTATCAGCCGCTTTAAGAATGATGATAGGGTGCTGATGTGGGACCTGTATAATGAACCCACCAACGGTGGATTAGGCAACACTACCTTGCCCCTGCTGAAAAAGGTAATAGCCTGGGGACGCGAGGTAAATCCTTCGCAACCGCTAACCATCGGAGCTTTTGATATGAACAAGCGCCTTAATGATATCATTACGGAAAACTCGGACGTAATATCTTTCCACGAATATGGCAACCGCGAAACCCTCCTGAAAACCATAGAACGCTACAAAAAATACAACCGCCCGCTGATCAACACCGAATGGATGAACCGTCCCTTCAAGTCTACCATTCCCGAAGTATTAGACGTGTTTTACGAAAACAAGATAGGCTGCACGCTTTGGGGCTTAGTGAATGGCAAAACCCAAACCGAGCTACCCTGGGGCCACCGCCCCGGCGACCCGGAACAAAAAGTTTGGCAGCACGACCTTTACCATGGCGACTTTAAACCCTATGACGAAAGTGAAATAACGCTGCTCAGCAAATTCATCACAGATTCTAAATCAAAAGAATATAGCCAAACTCATCAGCATAGCAATTAATTTTGCCTAAACGCCGGGCAGGGCAGCCATATGTTAAAACCAACTTTAGAACCACTTCCGCACCAAAACGAACACCCGCTGTTGGTACGCACCTTCGAGTTGGATGAGTTTCATTCGCCCTACCATTTTCACCCGGAGTATGAGTTAACGGCCATAACCAAGGGCGAGGGCAACAGGTTCGTGGGGAATAATATGTCGGCCTATGCGGCAGGCGACCTGGTGCTGCTGGGACCAAACGTGCCCCATTGCTGGAAGAACACTACGCAGGGCGAAGTGGTGAACGCTGCATCGATAGTGGTACAGTTTGATAAAACCTTGCTGGGGGATGGCTTTTTCGAGCGGCACCGGGCACGGCATGTTGCGCAGTTAATGGAGGCCAGCGTGCACGGCATACATTTTAGCGGTGCCGGTACGCAACAGGTTATTGGCCGTATGCACGATATGGCCTCGGCCGGCACGCCTTACAAAAAGCTCATCATTTTGCTGGAGGTGTTTGATATGCTCGCCGAAATACCGCAACAAAAGTTACTGAACGAAGAAGCCATTGTATACACCGCCGCCCCGCACCACCATCACCGCCTTAATGCCGTGCAGGATTTTATTATCGGCAACTTCCGCAATAAAATTACGCTGCCCGAGATAGCAGGCGTGGCTAAGATGTCGGCAAATGCATTTTGCAAGTATTACAAACAACAAACCGGCAAAACCTTTACCGAGGCTATTGTGGCCTACCGCCTCAACTATGCCATGCAGCAGCTGCTAAACACACACAAAACCGTTACGGATATTTGTTTCGAGTGTGGCTTTACAGATTTGGCCTTCTTTTACAAAGTGTTTAAAACGAGTACCGGCAGTAGTCCCGCAGAGTACAGGAAGGAATATATGCGGAGGTTGAGCTCGGTGGGTTAAAGTACCTTCCCATACCCCTTTAGGGGTTACCTGTTTGTAGCAGTCCAAATAATAAAATTCTTGCGCCGTAGGTGCTACCCACAATTTGCATTGTGGCCACCAATATTGTGTTTAGGTAACCCCTAACGGGGCAATTATCGGGTTTGTATTTGCAGGCTACAAACAGATAGTCCCTCCGGGACATAGAAGTGTTTTTCATCCCCCCTTACATCCTGCTCCTCTCCTCGTTCCCACCATCCTTTCGTTCCTGCTTTTTTACCGAAATACCCAGCGGGCGCGTATAGCTCAACCTGAATATGGGCCTGCCATTGCTTTCGGGCCTATACTGTACGTGCACATTACTGTTAAAACTATCGGTAACCAGCGTGCCCATGTGGCTTCTGAAAAAAGATGTGCCAAACACATCGGCCACGCTGAGTTGTAGCGTACCGTTTTGATTGCCTAACTCTTTCTTCAGCCCCAGGTTTATTACACCGTTGCCGCCGATTTTCAGGTTGCTATCGTAACCCGATGAATAATAATTGCCCGATAACTCGGCACTGAAACTTTTAGGCAGCTTAAAACTCTCTGTAAAATTAACGGACCATGAGGTGTAACCTTTTTGCAGCAGCGAGGGGAAAAAGCTAACGCGGTATTGGTGCCAGCCCGCCAGCAAGCTGTAATTCATTTCCCACCAGCTGGCAACTTTTACAGGTATTACCGCTTGCAGGGTTAGGTTGCGCTGCCAGTCGGCATTGGCGGGTTTCAGGTACACCAGTCCCTCGGTAGGGCCGGTTAAAGCTTGCACGCCCAATATGGGGTTGGTATCGTGGCTGTACACAAGATTCAACACATAATCGTGCAACTGGTAGCCCAACTTTAAGTTACGGGTGATGGTGGGTTTGAGGGCGGGATTACCTGTAAATACCGAAACAGGGTCGTTATAAGAAACATACGAGGCTAAGTCATTAAACGAGGGGCGGGTAATGCGTTCGGTATACGAAAGCTGTAGTTCGTCGGTAGCGTTAAGTTTACGGGTGATGAATATACTTGGGAACAGCTTTTTCACCTTACGGTCAACCGCGAACTCCGCATTGAGCGAGTGGCTGGTATAATTATGCGAATACTCGTACCTGCCGCCGGCGCTTATTTTGGTGAGGCTATCTACCTGCAAAGCCAACGTGGTGTAGGCGGCTAAAATGTTCTCGCGAGTACCCAAATCGTTAGAGGTACCCGCCCCTATGGGCTGCCATTGCCCATTCACCAGGTTTTCAATACCTGCCACGCTTTTGCTCGAGGTGAAGGTGCCTTTTACACCGCTTTCCAGTTTCAGGCTCTTGCTGAGCGCATCGCTGTAGTCGGCTTTGGCTACCCATACATTAATGTTGGAATTGGCCAAACTGCGCTGGGTAGGCGCGAACAGGCTGTTACTAAAATTGCTCTGCACCGAAGTTATGCCATTGTTTTGGTGCCCGAAGTGGTCAAGGTCGATACTCAGTTGTTGGGCAGCTGACAAAATACTTTGCAGGTAAGCGTTTTGGTGGCTGTAGGTGCTATGCGTATTGCCCAGCAGTTGCGAATCGAAAACGAGGTTAGAATCGGGCAGCAAGTAATTGCCAAAGTTGTGGCCTTTGTTTTGGCCAGCGCTCTTAGAAACATAAAACCTGCCGCCGATGGTTGTTTTGGTACTTAGGCGGTAATCGGCACCTGCGCCAAAGTTGTGGCTGTTGGCAGTTGGTTTCCACTGGCCATTGTAATGAAACTCGGTTTGCCCACCTATCAGGGGCACGTTCTCGGTGCCTTCGGCCAGCAAAAGTCCGTAGCCTTTCGAGCGGTAATAGCCGTATTCGCCGTTCAGGCTTAGTTTACCTGCGTTGTAGGTGACATTGGCGTCGCCGGAGAGTTTTTCGCCCCGGCCATAACCCGCACTCACCGATACCGAACCACTCATACCCCGCTTTTTATTCTTTTTGGTGACGATGTTGATGAGCCCTGCATTGCCATCAGCATCGTATTTGGCGGGTGGGGTGCTCAGCAATTCTATCTTATCAATATTGTCTGCCTGCATACCTGCTAACAATGCGTTTGCCTGTGCAGCGGGCATGCGCAGCAGTTTACCATCTATCATCAGCATAACGCCGCTTTTGCCGTTCAGGCTTATGGCACCCGTTTGCACATCAACCAACACACCCGGCGAACGCGCCAGCACCTGCATAACCGTACTGCCCTTGGTGAGTATGCTCGCCTGCGCATCAACCACCAAACCGCCCTCCTGCTGCCGCACCACAGGTTTGCTTGCGCGTATCACCACTTCGCTCAATTGCCTGTCGGCAGGCTGCAATGTAAGCGTGCCCGTGTTATAAGTAGGGTGCGCATCATCCAACTGAAAAACTACCGAACGTACAGTTTGGTAGCCCAGGCTTTTTATGCTGATGAAGTAGAGGTCCTTGCTTATCCCGCTAAAAATAAACTCGCCTGCATCGTTACTGAGCACGCTGCGGGTAAAGGTACTATCGGTATTGCTATGCAAGGTTACTGTTGCAAAACTTGCAGCTTGCCCGCCGGAAGTTTGGGCGCGGCCGCTTACCTGCGCCATGGCAGAGCAGGTTACCAGCAGGGCCATTATGGTGGTGATGATTGGTTTCATACCGGCAAAAGAATTACCCTGCCGCCGCATCAAAAAATACGTTTGCCAAGCCGCAGCTTATACTTGACGAACAGCAGCTACAGCGGCCATTAGCTCTAAAATCGCGGCATCCACCAGCGTTTTTGCATTTGGAATACAGGGCGGTGCAGGTGGTCAATAAAATACCGCCGTTCAGATAAAGCACATTATATTATTGATGATTAGGCGTAACTTTATTGCCTATGGCCTTTGCAAAACCCAAACAGAACTGGTTTATCAGGTACAAACTGTACCACATCCCGTTTTGGGTATTGTACGATTATGTGCTTTGGGCACTGCGGGTAGATAGCATTTCCGATGCCGCCCGGCACATGTTCATGTCGGTATATTTTTTTAAGAGCGCTTTCTATATCATATTTCCCGCCTTTGCGGTGTATTTTAATTTGTATTACCTGGTACCGCGCTATTTGGAACAAGGGCGATATACTTTGTACTTAACCTACCTCGCTCTTACTGTAGTAGTATCTTCTATTCTAATCGCGCCGGGCTACTATATCACCTCCTGGCTGGCTGGCAGCAGCGTGGAGAAGATATACGGCTTCACCACCAATTTTAGGAGCCTATACGAATTAATAAAAGAAGAACCCTTCCGCTCTACCGTAGCCGCTACCACGCTGGCCATGAGCATTAAACTGGCCAAAAATTGGATAGAAAGTAAAAGGCACCAGCAAGCGCTGGAAAAAGAAAAACTGGAAACCGAACTAAAGTTCCTGAAGTACCAGTTCAACCCGCATTTTTTGTTCAATAGCATCAACTCCATCTTCTTCCTCATCCACAAAAACCCGGATATGGCGTCGGCATCGCTGGCCAAATTTTCGGAATTGCTTAGGCACCAGTTGTATGATTGTAACGACCATGAGATACCATTGATAAAAGAACTGGCCTACCTCAAAAACTTTATCGAACTGGAAAAGCTGCGCCAAAACGCCGCTTTAGAAATTACGCTTGATACCAATGTAGGCGACTTTTGCCCTCTTGACATAGCGCCATTTATATTGATGGCTTTTGTAGAAAACGCTTTCAAGCATGTATCTAAGGATAAGCAACGCGCCAATTGGATACACATTTCGTTAACAGTTACCGATAACCGTTTATGGTTCAAGGTAGCTAACACCGCCAGTACCGATGCCTCTACCGAACTGATACACTACAGCGGTATCGGGTTGAAGAATGTAGAGCGGCGCCTGCAACTCATTTATCCCGGCAAACATCAATTGGAAATAAACCGTAGCGAAGATAGCTTTACTGTAAACCTGGGGCTGGAATTGAGTGCTTCAACCGCCGCCGCATCACCTGCTTATTTAATGGCCGAATAAAACATGATAAACTGCGCTATAATAGACGATGAACCACTGGCCCGCGAGGGTTTGGCCAACTACGTAAGAGAAGTAGATTTCCTGAACCTGACGGGCCTATGCGAGAACCCGCTGGAACTGCTCCCCCTGCTGAACGAACAAAACACCGACCTGATATTCCTCGATATACAGATGCCCAAAATGAATGGCATCGACTTTCTGAAGGTGCTGCAGCGCCCGCCCATGGTAGTTATTACAACAGCCTACCCCACCTTTGCTTTGGAGGGTTTCCAACTCAATGTGCTCGATTATTTACTGAAGCCTATCACCTTCGAGCGTTTTTTTAAAGCCGCCGCTAAGGCCCGCGATTACCACCAATTGGTCAACGCCGATTCGCCGCGCGCTACCGATAATTACTTCTTCATCAAATGCGGAACGAAGTACGAAAAAGTAGTTTTTGAGGATATTTTATACATTGAGGGGATGCAGAACTACGTAACCATTTACACCATCAAAGGCAAATACGTTACCATGCTGTCGCTCAAAAATCTCGAAGAAAAGCTGCCGGCCAATGCCTTCATCCGTGTACACAAATCGTTTATTGCGGCGGTTGGTAAGATAGATGGAATTGAGGGCAATGAAATTTTTGTATCAGGCAGCCGTATCCCCATCAGCCGCAGCTACCGCGATATGGTGTTGGAGAAAGTGGTTTTTAAACGATTGATAGATAAGCGATAGTAGCACTCACCCCCTCCTATCCAACAATTTGGAATTGATGGTGGCTATAACCTCATCGCGGTAATTGCGGCTTAGCGGTATGCGGTGGGTTTGGATAAATATCTCGTTGCCTTCCAGCTTTTCTATTTTGCGCAGAGCCACCATGTACGATTTGTGTACCCGCATAAAGGCCCCTTTATCAAAATACTGCTCCAGGCTTTTCAGGTTGGTTTGGGTGGTGTACTTGCTTTTTGTGGTGAAGATGTTGATGTAATTCTGCATACTTTCGATGTACAGCACTTCATCCAAAAATAACTTCTCGTATTTGCCGCCGCATTTAATGAAGAAATAGTCTGCCTGCGGTACGGCAGGCGCTTGCTGCTGGCCCGAAGAAAATTGCAGGAAACGCTGGTAATCCCTCGCTTTATTCACCGCCATAAAAAAGCGGTCGAACGTGATGGGTTTTAGCAGGTAGTCTAAAACGTTCAACTGGAAACCCTCAACGGCGTAATTAGGGTATGCCGTTGTCAGGATAACCATGGGCGGGTTTTTAGTTATCTTCAAAAAATCCATCCCGCTCATTTTAGGCATCTGTATATCAAGAAATATCAGGTCTACGGTGTTGGCCTGCAGGAAATTGATAAGCTGTACCGGGTTTTCGCACATACCGGCCAGTTGCAGAAAATCAACATCCTCTACAAAATCGGCAAGGCCTTCACGGGCCAGCGGCTCATCATCAACTATTACGCAATTCATCATCGTTTATGCATTTACCAATTGCGGCTCGGGTGCCAGTTCGTTAAGGCCAAGCTGCAGGCTCACTTCAAAGTTTTCGCCGCTGGTGTTTATTTTTAGGTTGTACCTCTCGGGATACACCAAATCAAGCCTGCGTTGTACATTTTTTAGTCCTATACCCTCATGCCCTGGCAGAGTGCTTTCACCGCGGGTGTTTATCACCAACATCTCTAATGCCTGCCCTTCCAGTTTCAGGCGGATATCGATGTGGCTGCCTTCATCTTTACATACGTGCTTAAAAGCATTTTCTACAAACGTCATTAACACAAAGGGGGCAATGCCCAGGTGCCCGGTGTAAAATTCATCGGCTACAAAATTCACCTTCAATCCTTTAGGCTGGCGTATCTTTTCCAGTTCTATATAATTCTTCAGGTAGTCTATTTCGCGGCTCAGGGCTATTTCGGGGGCGTTGCAATCGTAAAGCTGGTGGCGCAACAGGTCGGAGAAGATAGCCAGTGCTGCCGAAGCCTTTTCGGGGTTCTTTCGTATCAGGATGAAGATAGAGTTTATGCTATTGAACAGGAAATGCGGATTGAACTGCTCTTTCAAAAATTTAAGTTCGGTTTCGAGTTTTGCTTTTTCTATTTGCTCCAGTTTACGCTCCTGCTGCATGCGCGTGCGGATGAGTTTTATCACCATAGCCAAACTCATACTGGCAAAAGCCGAGGGCAGCGCGTAGCCCATAAAATAATAAAAACAGTTGGAGCCGTTGCCATACAAGTCGTGCAGTGAGCGCCCGCTGAGCATAGAGCTTGCATAATATCCGCCCACTATCAGCAATGCCGAAGCTACCACCGTAAGCATCACGTAAAAAAAGTAGGCAGCGTAGCGTTTGGTATCGAAATATCGCGGCAGCAAAAAATATAAGTTGAAATAGGCCGCCATTGCTTCGAATACTACGTAGAAAATGTATTTGAGCCCGTAAGGCAACAGCACAATATTGGCAGCGGCCTTAAAAGGATTGCCGAAGGCTACCGTCCACCATACATAGTGGTAGAGGCACCAAAATGGAATATGGTAAAGCTTGTATTTGAAGAACCAGTGCTGACCCGGCCCATCGTCCCAAAAGTTTCTCATTTCCGCTGGCTTTTTTTAATAATAACTAAGATAGGGCTATTTGTTGCTTCGCCGAAATAACTGTGCTGAAAGCACCTAAACTACTGATGAATGGCAGCTTTGGGCAGTTAACAGGGATATCCGCCCGTCATCAATAAAAACCTGCGCCTTATTATTCGCTTTTTTAACGCTGCCAAGCCCCGGCTTCCTTTGCTGCCACAAACCAAAACAGAAACGGCCATGAAAAAGCTCATCATTTTTATCATGCTACTTATCCCGGCAGCGCTAATGGCGCAGGTATCTGGCAAAATTATCGATAGTAAAGGACAGCCTGTTGCTTTTGCTACGGTTACTTTGCTGAACAGTGCAGATAGCACTTCGGTACAAACCGTACAGTCGGACATGGAGGGAACTTTTGCATTCGCAACACCTAAAGCCGGGAGCTACCTGCTACGCATAAGCGCCGTGGGGTATGCAATTTATAGCACGCCTACGTTCGCGTTAACCGCAGCGCAAACTGCCAGGGATATGGGCACCATCACCCTAACCGAAAACAAAAGGCAACTAAACGAGGTACTCATCCGCGCTACAAAACCTGCTACCGTGCAGCGGGCAGATGGTACTATTGTAAATGTGGATGCCGGCATCCTCTCCAAAGGCAGTTCGGCGCTGGAAGTATTGGAACGTTCGCCGGGTGTGGCTATCGACAGGCAGAACAGCGGCATTAGCCTCAACGGTAAAAGCGGCGTGCAGGTAATGGTGAACGGCAAGGTTACGCGCATGCCCGTAGCGCAGGTAGTGGCCATGCTGAACGGCATGAGCGCCAATGATGTATCGCGCATAGAGCTACTGACCAACCCCTCTGCCGCTTATGATGCCGAAGGTAGCGGCGGGCTCATCAATATCGTGTTAAAAGAGAACCGCAAAAGCGGCACTAACGGCAGCCTTACTGCAACTGCAGGTTATGGCTACCGCGAAAAGGGCGGCATAGGCGGGCGCATTGCCCATAACAACGGCAAAACCAACCTCTACGCATCCTACAATTTTAACCGCGAC
The DNA here is from genome assembly GCF_002013915.1 of Mucilaginibacter pedocola. GTDB lineage: Bacteria > Bacteroidota > Bacteroidia > Sphingobacteriales > Sphingobacteriaceae > Mucilaginibacter > Mucilaginibacter pedocola. Next base: position 260,287 of record NZ_MBTF01000003.1, on the reverse strand, counting down.
AATACCTACAGCGACTTCCACGCTACAGGCTCCGAGCAGGAACCCTTTTTAGGCGGGCCTGCTCAGTCCGACTATAAAAGCATTACTACCGGTGCCGCGCATAGCCAAAACGGCACGGCGGGCATCGAGTTAATACCAGATTCGTTAACAACGCTGGGTGCAGGTATCATCTTCAACCAAAGCACCTTCCGCAATGCAACCCAAAACAGGGGTGTTTATTTTGTTGGCGATTCGGTATATAGGCTGAACGCGGATATTGCAGGGAGAAGCCGTTGGCAAAGTATGAACTACAACCTCTTCCTGAACAAACAAATAAACCAGGACCAAAAGCTGAACCTTAATGCCGACTACACCCGTTACAGCAGCGGCAACCCCATTGATGTGAACAGTACTTTTTTAAGCAGCACCGGCAGGCCGGTTAACAGTAACGATACACTGTTCTCGCCGCGGCAAAAAGGCAACTCCAATACCCTCATCCACCAATTTGCGGCACAGGCCGATTATAGCGCACAGCTCAGTCCCCAATTAAGCCTAAACGCCGGGCTAAAGGAAACCTACACTAAAACCAATACATCCTCGGCCATAGAAAGCCTTTTGCAGGCCGGGTATGTTACCCGCCCCTTCGCTCAAAGCAATAACCGCTTTACAGAGAACATCGGCGCAGCTTACGTTGCTGCCGACTGGAAACCCGACAGCCTCACGAGCATACAAACCGGCCTGCGGTACGAGTACGCCACCCGATCGGTAACGGGGTCAAAAGTAGGCACCTTATTCCCGAATGTATTATTGACGAGAACGCTCCCCGGGCAAGCCGAACTGTACCTGTCTTACAATCGCCGCATCAGCCGCCCTTCGTTCAGCGACCTGGCATCGTACGTAACCTATAACGGCCCGCAATCTGTTAATACAGGTAATCCTAATTTAAAATCGACCATTACTAACGCCATCCGCCTGGGTTACCGCAGAGCGGGATACTCGGCATCGGTATCTTACAGCAGGGATAATAACCCCATTGCCCGCTACCAAAGCGTTTACACGCCCGATAGTTTGCAAATGGCGGTTTCGCCGCAAAACCTGCGTTATCAAAACAACTTGCTGCTGCAATTAAGTGCGCCGGTGCGGGTAAGTAATTGGTGGGATATGAATTACGACATCAGCGGCGGCTGGCGCAAATTCGCGCTGGACTATACACCCGTACCTGCCCAAAAAACCTACTTTGCTTACAACCTGCATGGTACGCAGCTTTTCAAATTATCGCCCGACCTGTCGCTCGAAGTTTCGGGCTACTATAACTCTGCGGCATACAATGGCTCCAAAAAAGTAGATGGTTATGGTGCACTGAACGCTGGCTTGAAAATGGAACTAAAAAACAACGGCGGCACCCTGCAATTATCTGCTACCGACCTGCTCATGTCGGGCACCGTAACCAGTTATTACGGTGTACTTACCCGCGAGGCCTTTGATTTGAATACGCATGTTGATTTCCATCCCGAATCGGCCCGCAGGCCAATATTTAAACTGAGCTATACACGTACGTTCGGCGGAAGGAATAGAGGCGCAGTTGAAAGGCAAAAAACAAGCTCGCCGGAGCAGGACAGGATAGGACAGTGAGTTGAGTGCGAATGCTTATATTCCGCCACAAATCTAACCATGGATATAAACCCACGTTTCTGCAAAACTATTTTTCGTGCTTTTTTGGTCCTGATTATAATATGCGCAGGCATAACTAACGCTTCGGCACAAACGGCACCAATACTACCGCCCGCCTCACAGCTTAACCGCAACTTTGGCGATTGGGATAAGGCTACATTCAGCAAGCCGGACAAGGTATATTATCCCGAGACCTGGTTCCATTTTATTGGTGGCAACGTATCGAAGGATGGTATAACGAAAGATTTGGAAGCCATCGCAGCTTCGGGCATATCGGGTATACAACTTTTTCACGGGCAGTTTGGCGGGCCATGGCCGGGTGTTACGCCGCAGATAACCTGCCTTAGTCCGCTTTGGGACGATGCCATACGCCATACCGCCGCCGAATGTAAAAGGCTTGGGCTGCGTTTTACCATGCAAAATTGCCCGGGTTGGGCCATGGCGGGTGGGCCCTGGATAACACCAGCGAACGCCATGCGCGTACTGGCCTGGAGCCGCACCGATGTAAGAGGCGGCAAGCTCATCAGCACACATTTAGAGCAACCGCAACCAAGCAAAGAAGACTGGCGCGATTATAAAGATGTTACCGTACTGGCCTTCCCAACCCCAATGGATGATACCGGGAAGCCCTTAACGGTATCATCGGTAAAGGGCAGCGAAAACGTTTTGTGGGATAGCTGCTTTATTACGCAGGGCAAACAGGCAGTCAAACTTAAACCTGCCGCCGCTGGGAAGCCTTATTGGGCAGAAGTTAGTTTTAAAGATGCGGTTACCGTACGCACCATCCAATTACCCGAGGTGAGCACCATTGGCTATATATGGAGCTATGAACCGGGCGTGAAAGTAAAAGCCGAAGCTATTACCGCCGATGGCAAAAGCACTGAAATACTCAACACAACATTACCGGCCTCCAACTTTCAGGACCACCAATTACTCACCCTTGCCTGCCACGAGGTAAAAGGCGCTAAGAAAATAAAGCTTTGGATAGAGAATAAACACGACATCGAACTAAGTTTTATCCGTTTCTTTTCGGCAGCGCGTAAAAACAATTGGGAATCGGAAGCGGCATGGACGCTGCGCAATATCGACCGTAGCGGCAAGCAATACAACCAACCGGCGCAAACCTTTGTAGACCCTGCTAAAATTATCGACATCAGCAAAATGATGGATACCAAAGGCAACCTGCAATGGAAAGCTCCCGCCGGCAAATGGACCGTACTGCGCGTAGGGCACGTAAACAGCGGCAAACAAAACGGACCCGCGCCCAAGGAAGGCACGGGTTGGGAATCGAACAAGCTATCGGAAAGCGGAGCTAACGCGCATTTTGCAGGCTATATTGGCCGCCTTGCCGGAGCAAACGGTGTGCTGGGCACAGGTATGCTCAACGGCATGCTGATGGATAGCTGGGAATGCGAAACCCAAACCTGGACGGATAATATGGAGGCCGAGTTCAGCCGAATTTCGGCGTACCCCCTGCGTAAATGGATGCCTGCTTTGTTCGGTTATGTGCTTAAGGATGAAGAAACCACATTTAAATTCCTGCACGATTGGCGCTACACCATAAACAACCTGTATACCAACAAATTTTACGGGCGCATGGCTACGCTTGCTAAACAGAACAACCTCAACATATCGTACGAAACCGCAGCAGGGGATGTTTTCCCTGCGGATATTATGGAGTATTACAAATTTGCCGATGTACCCATGTGCGAGTTTTGGCAGCCCTTTACAAACGGTTTTGTAGGTTCATCAAATTTTAAACCGATAAAACCCGCCGCATCTGCCGCCAGGCTTTATGGTAAACCACGGTTGGGTTCTGAGGCGTTCACCTCCTTTGAACTTACCTGGGACGAGCACTGGCAGATGCTGAAAGAAGTAGCCGACGTAAATATCACCGAAGGCGTAACGCATTTAATTTATCATACCTACACCCACAACCCTAAAGCCGATTCACTTTTGCCCGGCACATCTTTCGGAGCGAGGATAGGCACGCCCTTTTTACGCGGCCAAACCTGGTGGAAACACATGCCATTGCTGAACACCTATTTTGCCCGCTGCAGTTATATGCTGGAACGCGGCAAGCCCGTATCGGATGTACTTTGGTACCTCGGCGACGAGATAGGCCACAAACCCGACCAAAACGCCCCCTTCCCCGCAGGCTTTAAGTACGATTACTGTAACCCCGATGTATTGCTGAAAAGGCTGAGCGTGGCCAACGGTCTGTTGGTAACGCCCGAAGGCATACAATACCGCCTGCTTTGGCTGCCCGAGAACTTCCACATGCTGCCGCAAACGGTTGAGAAATTGCAAAAGCTATTGGCCGATGGTGCTACCATAGTAGGTAACCGCCCGCAGGCATTGGTTACGCTAACAGGAGGCTCGGCATCTCAACTGCGCTTCAACAAAGCAGTGAACGCCATTTGGGGAAACAAAACGGAAAGTGGCATAAAAAGTATTGGCAAAGGCACACTCATTAGCGGCTTAAGCCTTGCTGATGCATTTGTCAAATTACAATTACAACCCGATGTTAGCGGCGGCGATGCACTTTGGGCGCACCGTAAAGTAAACGGTGCCGATTGGTATTTTGTAACCGCACCAAAAGGCGGCTCATTTAAAGGCGAACTAAATTTCAGGAATACCGGCAACGCAGAACTTTGGGACCCGGTAAGTGGCACCGTTAAAACTATCGCAAGCACTGAAAATAATGGGCGTACGACCATTTCACTCGATTTGCCGCAGGCTGGCTCTTGCTTTGTAGTTTTCAATCATAATAAAAAAGCAAGTACAGAAAGGGTTTCGCCCACAAAAGAAAACACGCTCTCGACTATTAACAATCCTTGGACACTCTCCTTCCCTGAAGGCTGGGGGGCACCAAAAGCGGTTAGCATTACCGAATTGAAACCATGGAAAGACCTGGATATGCCCGCCGAGGCCAAAGCATTTTCGGGCACAGCAATTTATAAAACCACTTTCAACATTCCGCAGGTAAAAAACGGTGCAAACTATTCTATTAACCTTGGCGAGGTAGATATGATAGCCAAAGTAAAACTTAACGGTAAGGATGTAGGCACGGTGTGGTGCGCGCCTTATAAGGTGGATATTTCCGGCGCACTTGTTTCGGGTGAGAACAAACTGGAAGTAGAAGTTACCGGCACATGGTTCAACCGCCTGGCTTACGATGCGGCACTACCCGAAAACGAGCGCAAAACATGGACCGTCAGCGGCCCCGAAAAAGGCTCGGCACTTCGCAACAGTGGTTTAATTGGCCCCGTAACTATTTCGGCTGCCGAATAAACAAAACAGGCGGGTTTCGGCCCGCCTGTTCAGTTTGGTTTTGCTCATGACAAATTGGTGCGATGGGTCATGGTGAGCTTGTCGAACCATAGCGGGCATGGCATTTTCCCGTGCAATCGCTAATAGCTTAGGCATAACGCCTATTTTATAAGACGTTCCTAAGGAACGTGAGACATTCGCTTACCTATTTCTACCCATAAAACATCCCGATGGGATGAAAAAGCGCTCGTTCCAATGGAACGATTTATCGGTAGAACTCAACAAAGACCGATAGTACGTTCCATAGGAACGTTTTATGTAAGCTATCTAATTTTACCCCCGCGCGCTTTTCAACAAGCTCAGACTGACCCTAGGTTCCTCTTTTGAGGCCAACATTTCTGTATCACTTACTTAGTGTACACGCCTGCTTCAATATCAGCCAGCAGTGTACTGTGGGTCGGGGTCCAACCCAAAAGTTCTTGTGTAGCTTTGCTTGATGCCGGTGCATCTATCGAAGCAAAGTTTTTGAACCAGCCAAAATGCGCTGTAGCTTCATCTGCTGTTATGGATTTAACAGGCAGGCCTAACTTTTTGCCAATTAGCTCAGCAATTTCCTTAAAGGTGATAGCTTCTTCGGCAACAGCGTGGAAGCGTGAGGCAGGCTGGGTTTTATCCAAGGCCAAGCGATATACCTGCGCCGCATCTAAACGGTGTACGGCGTTCCAGCGGTTTTGGCCATCGCCTATATAGGCCGAAAAACCTTTTTCGCGTGCGGTTTTCACCAAAATGGGCACAAAGCCAATAATATCACCCTCGCCATGTACCGATGGCGACAAACGCACTACACCGGCATTAACACCAAGCGCGGCAGCAGCATCGGCGCGTTGTTCAGATTTACGGGGAATATGCGGATGGCTTGCCGGGATAATATCTTCGGTAGCCAGGCCGCCCGGGTTTACCAATGCGGTACCTGATGTAACCAGTAGCGGTTTATTGGTACCCACCAAAACCGAGGCCATGGCATCAATAGCGTCGGCATCTGTTTGGCATACTTCAGCAAAACGGCTAAAATCGTGTATAAAACCAGTATGGATAACCGCATCCGCAGCAGCGGCACCACTTTTAAGGCTTTCGAGGTCTTCCAGGTCGCCACGATGTACTTCGGCACCTGCTTTAATTAATTTTTCGGCACCTGCATCATTGCGTGCCAAGCCTAATACCTGGTGCCCGTTGTTCAATAATTCGGGGATTATTGCGGAACCTACAAAACCTGTGGCTCCTGTAAGAAATACTTTCATGGTTTAAATTTTTGTAATGTTTAAATAGATGAACAATGCAAAGGTGCCTCATCTATCATTCAAAAATTTAGCCATATCTGCGTTTGGCTTAGCCGAATATCAGGTGGGCTATTTCAGCACCACCTTGGTTGCGCCGTAGCCAAATTTCTCTTTACGGGCATCCATAAAGGTTTGCACCTTATTGTTTTTGCTCAGCAGTTTATGCAGTTCGTGTTTCAGTATGCCGTTGCCTGTTCCGTGTATAAAAGTAATATCGGGCATTTGGTGTACAATGGCAGCATCAAGCGCGTGCTTAAAGTTGCTCAGCTGTATGTTCAGCATCTCGCTGCTGCTTAAAAACTGGTAGTCGTCGCGCAGTTTTTCTATATGCAAATCTATTTCAGCTTTGGGTTTGGCAACTTCCTGCTTTTCTTCGGCAGGCTTAAAAAAGCTTTCTTTCAGCTTTTGGGCATCTATCACCAGTTCAGGCTCGTCAAGCTGTATCATCCAACCTAACTGGTTAATAAAAGGTACCAGCTTCTTCGTGCCTGAAAAATCCTTCGCCTTAAATTGCTCCGTAATATTCAACGGGGCAAGTACGGGCTGGTTCTGCTTAGTGTGGAACAATACCTGGAAGATAAGTTTTGGCCAAAGTTGCAGGTCGGCCAGTTTTGCCGAGTATACTTTTGCATGGCTTCGCGGCTCTACAATACCGGCATACTCGCCTTTATATTGCTTATTCTGCTCAGTACTTACCGATGCCAATAACTGATATGAAGTTTCGTTGAGCACATGCAGATGTACCACGGAATTGGCTCGTTGATCGGGCACTACGGCAACGTGTACACCCTTGCCTTTAAACTCGCCTGCTGGAATAGTAACCTGCGCAACTTCTGCCTCCTCTTCATCGCCCACCAGTTTGGCATGGCCGTGCACAAAAGTTACCTTGCTTGCCAAAACGGGTATCTCAAAATCGTCCTCGCCGGTAACGCCTATCATTTGCTCGTCGATAATTCGGGTTACGTAACCCTCCATCTTTTCGTCAACAAATCTTACAAAATCGCCTAACTTATATTTCATGGGTATAATAATTGGGTACAAAGGTACCATTATAGCACAAGCGCCGTAATTAAACTTATATTTACAGCGAAACAATGTTAACACCACATGGTTAACCAAAAGTTTTTACCCCCAACTCTCACACAATTAATTTAAACAACATGGCCGCTGCTACCCCTGCCCCCCTTAACGATGCACTTTTGCAAGAGGTATTTATACACCACCTTACCCGCATATATAACGGAAAATGTTTTTTACTTAAAAGCCTGCCGGGCATAAAAGAACTTGCCTCTTTCGAAGGGCTTAAGCTGGCCATTGATGAATTTACTGATGATGTTGCCAAACAAATAGAGCGCCTGGAAGCTATTTATGTGGCCGTTGGCCGCGTCCCCTTGAACGAGGACTGCAACCCTATCAAGAACATCGTAAAAGATGAGTTCTGCCTGGATGAAACCCAAACCATCCCCCTGCTGAACGACCTCGACCTGATGCTCTACATACAAGTGCTTGGGCATGTGAACATTACATCGTACCGCATGCTTATTATGGTAGCCAAAACGCTGAAGTACGATAACATAAAACAACTGCTGCAAGAAAGCTTCGACGAATCGCAAGAGAACGATAAGCTGTTTACTTTGATAGCGAAGGAGTATATAGCGAGTTAGAGGTTAGTTTGGCTCTTTATATTTAACCGCAAAGTTTTCGTAAAGAGGCGCAAAGCTTTGCAAACGTAATTCAGTTGAAGGCTGAATCAGCTATCCAAACGTATTTTACCTATTTATCAATTTCTCTTATTATTCAGCTTGCAAAGCTTTGTGCTCTTTGCGCTAATAAGGCTGCAAATCTCTGCGTTCTTTGCGGTAAAAATCACCACGCCATCAACTACCAAAATCTCTTAAATAACAAAAGCCGGACATAAAGCCCGGCTTTGCACAGTTATTTAATACCCCTACTAAAATAACTTTGAACAAATCAACAGAATTAATCTTCGCTACGCAAATTAAACTACCCTTGTTATTGTAACAATTCGTTTACTATCCTCGTCTCAGCTATTACAGGGATAATCTTTATTTTGCGTGCTTAAACATCAAACCAACCATATTAATTAAACACCCGATAGCATTATGTTGAAACCCATTGCGTTAACCGCATTATGCGGCTTGATCCTATTACAGGCACAAGCTCAAAACCTGTATATGCCCCGCGAAATTAAGCAGGCATACGCCAAAGGCACCCGTTCTGCCGATGGAAAACCCGGCGCCAAATACTGGCAAAACTTTGGCAAGTATAATATTGCCGTTAGCGTAACCCCTCCGGGCCGCACCGTACAAGGCGTAGAAAAAATAACCTACTTTAACAATAGCCCCGATACGCTGAAAAGGCTGAACATGAAACTCATCATGAACGTGCACCGCCCCGGAGCCTCGCGCGATGGTGGTGCCAGCCTGGATTACCTTAGCACAGGTATTTTAGTTGACAGTATATTGGTAAACAACGAGAAAAAGAAATGGAATAACGCAACCGCAGCCACTACCAACCAGGGCCTGGTGTTATCGAAACCATTGATGCCGCACGACTCGTTAACCATGAACATTACCTGGCATTACGACCTAAGTAAAGAAAGCGGCCGCGAGGGTGCTGTAGATTCTACTTCGTTCTACCTGGCATACTTTTACCCCCGCATTTCGGTTTATGATGATTACCAGGGCTGGGACCGCGTAGAGTTTGTAGATAGCAAAGAGTTCTATAACGATTTTAACAACTACACCCTCAGCGTAACCGTACCCAAAAACTATATTGTTTGGGCAACCGGCACCCTGCAAAACCCTACTGAAGTATTACAGAAAGAATACGCTAAACGTTTGGCCGCTTCGATGAAGAGCGATTCGACTATCCACATAGCTACCCTTGCCGAGCTTAACGCTAAAAAAGTAACTGCCCAAAAGGAAACTAACACCTGGGTTTGGAAAGCTGATGACATTAGCGACATGGCCGTAGGCATAAGCGACCATTACATTTGGGATGCCGCCAGCGTTATAGTTGATAAATCTACAGGCCGCCGCAGCAGTATGCAGGCCGCTTACCCCGAAGCGGCTACCGACTTCAAAAAATCGGTACAATATGGCCGTAATGCATTGGCATGGTTCAGTGCTAACTGGCCGGGCGTACCCTACCCTTTCCCTAAAATGACCGCCTTTAAAGGCTTTGCCGATATGGAATACCCCATGATGGTGAACGACAGCCAGTTTGGCGATGCTACTTTTGCACAATTGGTGCAAGACCATGAGATAGCACATACCTGGTTCCCTTTCTACATGGGTATCAACGAAAGTAAATACGCCTTTATGGACGAAGGCTGGGCAACCACCTTAGAATACCTGATAGGCACCGCCGAGAACGGTAAAGAAAAAGCGGATAACTTTTACAAACAGTTCCGCATAAACGGTTGGATAGGTGATAAATCTACCGCCGAAGACCAACCCATCATCACCATGAGCAGCGAGCAAAAGAACGGGTACGGCAACAACGCCTATGGCAAGCCATCGCTGAGCTACCTTGCTTTGAAAGATATGCTGGGCGACGATCTATTCAAAAAGTCGCTTCACGGCTATATGGACCGCTGGCACGGCAAACACCCTATCCCATGGGATTTCTTTAATTCGATGAGCAACGTATCGGGTAAGGATTTAACGTGGTTCTTCAACAACTGGTTCTTCAGCAATGGTTATAACGACCTTGCGGTTACCGGCGTGATAGGCAAAGATGGCTACACCCTAACTGTTGCCAACGTTGGCGGTTTTGCTATTCCGTTCGATGTAGTATTAACCTATGCCGATGGTACAACAAAAACCCTTCACCAAACCCCGGCAGTTTGGGAAGCCGACCAAAAACAAACCTTCGTAACCTTTAAAGCCGAACCGGGCAAAAGCCTGAAATCGGCAACATTGGAAACAGGTATTTTTGTAGATGCTACTAAGGGGGATAATACCTGGGTGGTGAAATAGGCAATCCATTTTTGTCAATTTCGACCGAGGCACGAGGGAGAAATCTTGTTCATTATGCAAGGCTCGCCGTAATGCAAAGCGGTAATACATAGCTTTCATACTTAGCTGAACAAGATTTCTCGTCGCTTCGCTTCCCTGGAAATGACATAGTTTTTTATAAACGTAAAACGCCCGGCATGCCGGGCGTTTTACGTTTATAAGCTAATCCATCGGAGAATCCCCAAATCAAGCGAATCATGGTTCAGCTTTTCGGCATCAACACCTCATCTATCATCCCGAACTCCAGTGCTTCGGCGGCGATCATCCAGTGGTCGCGGTCGGATAGTTGGTATACCCGCTCGTAGGTTTGGCCGCAGTGGTGGGCGGTTATCTCGTATAGTTCGCGCTTCATTTTGCTTACCTGTATGGCGGCTATTTCAATATCGGCAGCGGTGCCTTGCGCCCCGCCAGATGGTTGGTGCATCATTACCCTGGAATGTGGCAAGGCAGCTCGTTTACCCTTTGCACCTGCACAAAGTAGTACCTGCGCCATCGAGGCCGCCATGCCTGTACACATCGTTGCCACATCGGGCGAGATGAATTGCATGGTATCGTATATCCCCAGCCCGGCATATACCGACCCACCCGGCGAATTGATGTAGATTTGGATATCGCGCTTGGCATCTGCTGATTGCAAAAAGAGCAATTGCGCCTGTATAATATTGGCTATGTGGTCATCAACCGCCTGGCCTAAAAAGATGATGCGGTCCATCATCAGGCGGCTAAAAACATCCATTTGCGATATATTCAATTGCCGCTCTTCCAATATATTGGGCGTCATGGCGGTGGGTAAATTCGCGCTGTTCACCCGGCTGATAAACCTATCAACATGCAAACTATTGACATGGCGATGCCTCACCGCATATTTGCGGAACTCGTTAGTAGTTATTTCCATAAAATTTTAATTATTGCTTAGCTAAATAAGCGCAGAATTTTTTGCCTGAAACTTTGATGCTCCGGCTGCGTGAAAAGCTGGTTATGCACATCGCTGATAACGCCCCTTAAATTTTTACGCCCGTACTGGTTCACCAAAGCCAGGGTTTGCTTATGCCATTGCACTTTTTGCGGCAGTTCGGCATCCAGCAGTAGTTTAGCGTCGAACAGCAACTTATCGCCGGGTGCGGCGCTGCCTTGCACATGCTGGTCTATGGCTTGTATCTCAGTCAATAAAGTCCTCATACTGCAAAGCGTTTTGTTTAATGGTTTCGCGCACTTTTTCCAGGCATTTATACTTCTGCACGGTTACCGAGCGTTCGCCGGCGTAGCCAAACAGCACGGCAATTTTTTTCATGGGCAGCTTATCGTAATAAAAAGCACTTAATAACTGCATACACCTTTGCCCGGCGGTTTCGAGGTAATGCATCAGCTTATCGGCCATGGGTTGCGGTTCGGCTTCGTCAGGCAGGTCTAAGCCCTCAAACTCATCAATCGAGGTATCGTATTTGCCATCCTTAAACTTTTTAAACCACAAATATTTGGCAACACCCAGCAAGTATGCCTGCTCGCTTTTCTGCAATTCCAATGTTCCGGCGGCGGCTTTTTCGTAATACACTACCAGTGCATCCTGAAAAACATCGCGGGCATCGTCAAAACTGCCGCCCATTTTGCTCACGTAGCGCGCCACAGCCGGGAATGCGCTTTGGTAAAGGCGCATTATCAGCTGTTCTGTTTCGGTTGGTGTGTTGTTTACCGGCATTTTCTTTCTGCGTTTAATAGTAAGTGCAGGTTTCGGGCGATATATCACCCGAAGGTGGCGATTTTTTTTTCTGAACTCGAATTTTATGGAATTTTATGAATGAGCAGAAATTGAGCTGCGATAAGCCCATTCTGTAAATTCTTAGAATTCTTTAAAATTCGAGTTCAGATAACTTCGCGGTAGGGATAGGAGCGGATACCGGCCCGTGTGTAATGCCTGCAGGCGTATGAGCGCATAGCCCGGGCTGAAAGCACCGCCCACGAGTTTCGCCCGCTTTCGCCCGAAGCTTCCCTGCTTATCTAAAAAGAACCCTTCAAACAAAAACATCTACCAAACCAGTCGAATATTAGCTATAAAATCCTATTTTTAGCGCCTCTAACGCCGGTGCATGTTTACCGCGTTTTTTGCTGAGGAAGTACATAAAATGAAAGTCTTAAAATTTGGCGGTACATCGGTGGGTAGTCCCGCTCGTATGAAAAAGCTGCTGGATATCATCAACCCCGCCGAGCAGCAAATTGTGGTGCTGTCGGCCGTATCGGGCACTACAAACAGTTTGGTAGAAATTGGGCAGGCATACCTTGCCGGCGATAAACCTAAGGCAGCAAGCCTCATCTCCGCTTTAAAAGACAAGTACGAAGTTTTTATTAAGGAACTTTTAGAGAAGCCCGAGTTTTACGCACAGGGTAAAGAGGTTATTGATTACCACTTCGGCCTGCTGAGCGGTTTGGCTAACGACCTGTTCACGCCCATTGAAGACAAAATTATTTTAGCGCAGGGCGAATTACTCTCTACCACGCTCTATCATATTTACCTGAAGGAAATTGGCGTACGCAGCGTGCTGCTGCCTGCTTTAGAATTTATGAAAACCGATGAGGATGCCGAGCCTGTGGTTGAGCATATTACCTCGCACCTTACGCCGCTGCTGGAGAAGAACAAGGATACTAACCTTTTCATTACCCAGGGCTACATTTGCCGTAATGCGTTTGGCGAGATAGATAACCTGCGCCGCGGCGGCAGCGATTATACCGCATCGCTTATTGGTGCAGGCATCCGCAGCGAAGAGGTGCAAATATGGACCGACATTGACGGCATGCACAACAACGACCCGCGCATTGTTAAAGGCACCAAGCCTATTGCTCAGCTGAGTTTTGATGAAGCTGCCGAGCTCGCCTACTTCGGTGCCAAGATATTGCACCCGCAAAGCGTATTCCCGGCGCAGAAGTATAAGATACCTGTGCGCCTGCTGAATACCATGGACCCGCAGGCCGCAGGCACTTTAATTACTACCGATAGCGAGAAGGACAGGATTAAATCCATCGCCGCTAAAGACGATATCACCGCCATTAAGATACAAAGCAGCCGCATGTTACTGGCGCATGGCTTTTTGCGCAAGGTATTCGAAGTGTTCGAGCGTTACCGCACCAGTATTGATATGATAACCACCTCGGAGGTTGCCGTATCGGTTACTATTGATGATACCACCTACCTGGGCGAGATAACCAAAGAGTTGGCTGCTTACGGTTCGGTAGATATAGACGTGAACCATACCATTATTTGCGTAGTGGGCGATTTTGGTGCCGAGAAACATGGCTATGCTGCCCGCGTGCTGGAAGCTATTAAGCATATACCGGTACGCATGATATCATACGGCGGCAGCGACCACAACATGAGCCTGCTGGTGAAAACCGAAGATAAAGTAGAGGCGCTGAGGAGTTTGCATAACAGGCTATTCTGAGCCCCACCCAAACCATATCCGCTGGTTAGCGGAAGGGCTTTAAGAAATAGATTTAAATTACAATACGATATTAGAAGTCTCCCCCTTCAGGGGGAGATTTAGAGGGGGCTAAAATGTTCAAACCGGAAACTATAGAACGCTTTAAGGGGATAGAGACCCCGTTTTATTACTATAACATGGATGTGTTGAGGCAAACGCTTGATGCTTGCCGCGATGCTTCTGCTAAACATAACTTCCATGTGCATTATGCCATGAAGGCCAACTTTAACCCGAAAGTGGTTGAAGCGGTACAGCGCTATGGGTTTGGTGCCGACTGTGTAAGCGGTAACGAAGTAAAAGCTGCCATTGCCGGTGGTTTTGATAAAGGCAAGGTGGTTTTTGCGGGCGTGGGTAAATCAGATAAAGAGATAAACCTGGCGCTGGATGCGGATATTTTCTGCTTCAATGTAGAATCGATACAGGAGCTGGAAATTATCAACGAGCTGGCGCAGGCTAAAAACAAAGTTGCAGGCGTTGCTATCCGTATAAACCCTAACGTGGATGCCCATACGCACCACTTTATTACTACGGGTTTGGACGAGAACAAATTCGGTATAAACACCTGGCAACTGCAGGATGTTGCCGAAACCCTGCGCAAATGCACCAACCTGAAGTTTTTGGGCATCCACTTCCACATTGGTTCGCAGATAACTGATATGGAGGTTTATAAAAACCTTTGCACCCGCATAAACGATATGCAGGACTGGTTCGAGAACCACGGCTTCGCTATAAAGGTATTGAACGCCGGCGGTGGCCTGGGTGTAGATTATTACAACCCCGATACCAACACCATCCCCGATTTTGAAAGCTACTTTAGCGTATTCAGAAAATTCCTGCGCGTAAAACCGGGACAGGAAGTACACTTTGAACTGGGCCGTGCATTGGTTGCTCAATCAGCCTCGTTGATTTCACGTGTACTATACGTTAAAATAGGGCAGAAAAAGAACTTCCTGATACTGGATGCCGGTATGACCGAACTGATGCGCCCGATGTTGTACCAGGCTTATCACTCTATCGAAAATTTAAGTCGGAAGTCCGAAGTCGGTAAGTCCGAAAGTCCGGAAGACGGAGCTTCTTCTCAAGTCTTAAACTATGACGTAGTTGGACCGATATGCGAGAGTACGGATTGCTTTAGGAAGGACGTTGAGCTGCCCGAATCGCAACGCGGCGACCTTATCGCTGTACGTACCGCAGGTGCCTACGGCGAGGTAATGGCATCTAACTATAACCTGCGCGACGCGGTGCCGTCGGTATATTCGGTTTAAAACTTGTAAGCTACGCCTATTTGCGACGAACCCGCTAATATGGAGTTGGAAGAAGCCAGCGCGAATGTGGTGTGAAAGTTCAGGTGATTAAAACCAACAAAGCTGGTGAAACCGTATGTGCCGGTTCCGCTCCAGTTGTATAAGCCGTCGGTTCGGCGCAAGTCGCGGGCTATATTGCCTGCGGTATGGTTGGTAAAAAACTTGAACCCAAAGTTTGTGGCATCATTTGGCCTCACAATAAATTCGGTAAAAATACCATAGCTGAATAATTGCGGCTGGGCAGCACTGCGTACGTTGGGCTGCCCCACCTGCGCTTTGCGAAAGGCCAGATAATCGCCACCTTCATGTGTGTAGGATAGGTCCACACCAATGATCCTGAAATCGGTCTTTTTAGTACTCAGGTAAAAAGAAGTAGAGCCATTAAACCCATAGCCCGAAAAGGTTTTGTTGACGATCACATTTTGGGCATTTGTGCCGGATGTATTTAACTCGCTTACCGAATATACCCCTGTATAGCCCATTACCCCATAACTAAAGTTAAAATGCGGTATAGTGCGCGATTGGTAAACATTCAGCATGCCACTGCCCGAACTCCCCTGCCCGTTTGCACCACTCTGTGCTAAATAAGTACCCGAAGCATAAATACGCGTTTTAACCGAATCTTTTGAGTGTGGCTTTATCATAAACTGCACATCGTTTTGGTAAAGTCCGGGCGCGTAATAACGGGTGGTGCATGATGACAGGGCTGCTACCGCAACCACTATCGCAAACAAGGTGTATAGGTTTTTCAATGGGGCTATAATTGTGCCCACAAGTTAAACCAAAGCTTTGATATAATCGTCATTAAAATCGGCAGCGAAATGCAAAATGTTATCCATATTGATGAAATCTTCTACCGGGTGTGTGGTGGTTAATATCACAGCCTTCATGCCTGCATTGGCCGCTGCTTCGGCGCCTTTGGGCACATCCTCAAAAACTATGCAATCTTCGGGCTTTACGCCTAATAAAGCCGCCGGCTTGGTGAACGATTCAGGGTCTGGTTTGCTGCGGGTAACATCGTGCGCGCTTACTATGGCTTTAAAGTAATGGCGGATGTTAAGGTTATCCAACACAAAATCGATATTGGACGGGATAGCAGCGGAGCCAATTGCCATTAATATTCCGGCCTGATAGGCCCGTTCCAAAAACTCTGCAAGCCCGGGCAATAGTTTTAGCTCGCTGATGAACTCCCGGCGATATTGCTCTTCCTTGCCCTCAGAAATTCGATCCATTTCTTCGGCACTAAACCTCCCCTCGCCAAACATCCGTACCAAAACCTCGGCATTTTTACCATACATATTTTGCTTTATCTCATCATCGCTAAAGCTACCGCCCAACTCTCCGTTTATAATGTTTGTCCAGGCTTTGGCGTGGTATGGCATATCGTTTACCATGGTGCCGTTCAGGTCGAATATAAATGCTTTCATCGGCTGTAAAATTAATTATTAACCGTACAATCCACATTAAAAGTTTAAACGTATGTGTTACTAAAACACATTGATGCAAATAGCCCCGATTTGTACAGGCATCGAATGCGTTTTTTAGAAATCGTTTTAGCACTTTTGAGCGCTATTTTATAGTTATTGATAAAAATTCAACTATTTGTTTTGTTTTTTATCGCTACAGTTTAAATAGAGCAACATATTACAATTTTGTTACGTAGAAAGAGTTGTTTTACACCATTTTGTGAAAACCAATTCTGCAAATATTTGTCTTTCCCCCATATGATGAGATATACTGAGCACCAACGCCTTAATGCAGTAAAAAGGTTTACCCACCTTGATGCCGGTATAAAAAAAGATATTGATCAGTTAGTATCACTAATAGCCGAAATTTGCGAAACGCCTGTTGCCCTTGTCACCCTTTTAGATAAGGACACGCAATGGTTTAAGTCGGCAGTAGGCACTGAGCTCGAATCGACCCCGCGCAGCGTTGCCTTTTGCAACAATACCATCAGGCAAAACGAATTATATATTGTACCCAACGCCCTTATAGATGCCGACTTTAGCGGTAACCCGCTGGTTACCGGCGACCCAAACGTACGCTTTTATGCAGGTGCACCACTTTTTACTACTGATGGTTTTGCTGTTGGCAGCCTTTGCGTAGTTGATGTAAAACCCCGCGAATTAACCGCACATCAAAAAAAATCGATAGGTATTTTGGCAAAACAGGTGGCCAACCTGATGGAGTTTAACTGGAGCCTGAACACGCTTGAAGAACAACATAAAAAAGAGCAGGAACACAGCCAGGCGCGCAAAGAATCAGACCTAAAGCTAAAAGCCATCTTTGATAGCTCTAACGATACACACATTTTAGTGGATCGCAACTTCGAGGTGCTGGCGTTCAATCGTTCAGCATCAGTATTTATCCGCAGCTTATATAACCACAAATTGGCCCATGGCGATTCGATACTCGATTATACCGAACCCGCCCTGCTCGAACAGTTTAAAAAATACTTCAGCATAGCCCTTACAGGCCGCTCTATACGCCGCGAATGGCTGCTGATGCCCGGCACGCCTTTAGAGTGCTGGAAAGTAACCGCCTTTGTACCCGTGCGCGACCACAATGGCGAGGTAATAGGTATATCCCTCAACTCTACAGACATCACTCACCGCAAAAGGCAGGAAGATTATATCAACATCCAGAACGAGGCATTGCAGCGCATAGCCATGATGCAATCGCACGAATTGCGCCGCCCCGTAGCATCGCTGCTGGGTATTATGGACCTGATGAAGATGGAGAACATCTACTTCAACTACTTTGATATGATGGAGCTCACCGTGAACGAACTTGATGAAAAGATACGCGGTATTGTGAAAGATTCGGAAGATACTTTGAAGGGGCACCGCTTATCTATAGTTGCCTGATAAACAGCACGCATAAATTAGCGGGCAATTACATTTTGTTGAAATGCCGATTATTATACCTACCTTGCGCACTTTATTAATAAATATTATAATGCAACAAGGAACAGTAAAATTTTTCAATGAGACAAAAGGTTTTGGCTTTATTATCCCATCTACCGGTGGTGCTGAAGTTTTTGTACATTCAACAGGCCTTATCGATCAGATCCGTGAGAACGACAGCGTAGAGTTTGAAGTTGAGAACGGCAGAAAAGGCTTAAACGCAGTAAACGTAAAAGTTGTTTAATTTATATATTAATCATCAGCCTTACTAAAAAGTCCCCCGGTAATACCGGGGGACTTTTGTTTTTATAGCCTACTTATTAGTTGCTGCTCATTGACGCTGAGTTGTTACAAGCTAATCGCATCCTTCGCGCACATCTACAAACTCGCTCTTCACTTCGTCTTTAAAAAACTGAGAGGCGTGGTGGTCAAAATCCGCAGTATCATCTATAGTAGTATAAAACCTACGATTCGCTGTCTTAGTAAGCTTCCCTTCTATTTCGGGATGGCGTTCCAGGTAATTAACCAGGCTGGCAGCTACAATATCGCCCTGCGCTACTACATTTATGCCAGCCGGTAGTTGTGCCTTTATTTTATCGGCCAACAACGGATAATGAGTACAAGCCAGCAAAATGGTATCAATATCCGGCGATTGAGCCATCAGTTCATCAAGGTACATTTTTACATAGTAATCGGTACCGGGTTTATCGTACTCGCCATTCTCAATTAAGGGCACCCATAACGGGCATGCCTGCTGGTAAACTTTCAGGTCGGGGGCAAAATGGTTTATCTCTATCAGGTACGATCCGCTTTGTACCGTGCCTTTGGTGCCAAGCACGCCTATTTGCCCGGTTTGGGTGTAATTGCCAATTACTTCGGCAGTGGGGCGTATTACGCCCAGCACGCGCTTATCGGCATGGTGTGCAGCCAAATCTTGCTGTTGTATTGTACGCAAAGCCTTTGCCGATGCTGTGTTACAAGCCAAAATAACCAGCGGGCAGCCTTGTTTAAACATCCACTGTACGCACTCCCAGGTGTATTGGTGTATTGTTTTAAACGAACGGTTACCGTAAGGAGCGCGGCCATTATCGCCCAGGTACAAATAATCATACCCCGGCAGTGCCTCTACTATCGAACGGAAAACTGTTAAACCGCCAATGCCCGAATCAAATATCCCGATGGGTGTGCTTGCTGCCATAATACACCAAAACTAAAAAAAGCGCCCCGTATTGGAGGCGCTTTTATAAATTATTACAATTTGTTAAGGCTTATTTCAAACCTAATTTCAGTTTTGCAGCAGCCATCAAATCATCAGCATCCGGAGACACGATCAAATCTGTTTGAGACGAGTTTAATACGTAAGCATAACCTTTTTCTTTGGCAATGGCAGCAACAGCAGCACGTGCTTTATCAACAAGTGGCTTAGTTAACTCGTTACCTTTTGTTTCTACCGACTGCTGAGCAGTGTTTTGGTAATCCTGGAAACGTTTGTTAAGGTCTTGCAATTCGTTTTCTTTAGCAACACGTACAGCATCTGTCATGGTTGCTTTTTTGTCGTTGTAGTCTTTTAGTTTAGCCTGCAGCTCAGTGTTCATAGTTGTTAACTGAGTAACAAATGTTTGTTTGTAAGCATCTATCTGCGCGCTAAGCGTTTTGGTTTCGGGCATTAAACCAACCAATTGCTCAAAGTTAATATGGCCTATTTTAGATTGAGCTTGGGCAAAGTTGCCTGCAAATAACATTCCTGCTGCAACTAAAGCAACTTTAAATAATTTTTTCATTGTTTTTTGTCCTGTTCTGGTGTTTAATTAATAGTATGCGAATTTAAATAAATTTTTTACTTGGCAAAAACGCCGGGCTTTAAACCAAGCCTTGTGATAACATCGGCACTTTTGTCGTAACGGGGGCTTGCGTAAAGCATTATTACCTCGCTGTTTTTGTCGAAAATCATGTCGAGGTTATCGCCTTCGGCAACCGCCTGTACTGCTTTTGACACTTTATCCTGTATTGGTTTAATCAGGGTTGTACTTTTCTTGGCCAGCTCGCCATCGGGGCCAAATTTATCGCGCTGGAAATCTTTAGCTATCTTTTCTTTATCAACTATTTCAGCTTCACGGCGTTTGCGCATATCAGGTGTCATCAGCACCTGGTCGGCCTGGTAAGCTTTATACAGGCGGTCAATCTCCTGAAAACGGCCGTCAACCTCTTTTTGCCATTGGTCTGATAAGGCTGCCAGTTGCTTTTGGGCCGAAGCATATTCAGGTACATGTTTCAGGATGTAATCCGAATCTACATAGGCAAAACGTTGCGCCATGGCGGCGGTTGCTGCTGTGAATGTTAAAAAAAGTACTAAAACTATCTTCTTCATAAAATACTTGTTCGATATTAATTAAACCCGCCTTGCAAGCTTTGCGAAATGGTAAAGTGGATATGCCCTTTATTAGCTGTTGGCTGGCCCGGCAATTTATCAAAACCGTAACCATAATCAAGCCCCAGCAAACCAAATATCGGTAAAAAGATCCTGGCACCCAAACCTACCGACCGACGAACGTTAAACGGATTTACCTGGCTAATATTATCCCATACGTTACCACCTTCAGCAAATGCAAGCATATATATAGTTGCCGATTGGCTTGCAATTACCGGGTGCCTTAACTCGAAGGTATACTTATTGTAAATGGCATTACCCTGGTTGGTGTTAGCATTAAAACTTGAACCCACCGGCACTACCGAGAAGTTCTCGTAACCGCGCATACCAATTATATCGGTACCCTGTAAAAACTGGTAGGTTTGCATACCGTCGCCACCGAGTTTGAAACGCTCGAACGGCGATGGGCCTACCTTGCTGTTATACTGGCCCAGGTAACCTAAACGTGCCTGGCTCATTAATACCAGCTTACCGGTAATTTTGGTAAACCATTGCGCATCAAACTTCACTTTAAAGTACTCTACAAAGTGGTAGCGTTCTTCGGGCGTTGCCACGCTGTAATTTATGTTGTTGAACAACGAGTATGGCGGCGTACCCTGCAAGGTTAATTTAATATTTGAACCTGCAGTTGGGTAAAGCGGCATATCAATAGAGTTACGGCTAAGCTCCTGCGTTAACTTAATGTTGTACGAAGTACCGTTGTTGAACAGGTAGCCCGGGTAGTTATCCAAATTATAGTGGTCGAAGTTTAACGAGTAGTTTAACTGGAAGTAGTTATCAGGCCAGTTTAAGCGTTTACCCAATGTTACACCCACACCGTTTATACGCAGGTTGTTGTAGTTGGGGCTTGTTTTTGGATAATATTGCCCGGTAGAGCTACCCTGTGTGTAAGCCGATACTGCAAAGTAAATAGGTTTTTTACCACCTAACCATGGCTCGCTAAATGTAAACGAGAAGTTTTGGTAAGTACGGCCGCTCGATTGGCCCCTCAGGCTTAGCTTTTGACCATCGCCTTTTGGCAGCGGGCGGTAAGCCTTACCGTTGAAAATATTACGCAACGAGAAGTTGTTGAATGTTAAACCCAGGGTACCCACTAACTGGCCACCACCAAAACCACCCGAAAGTTCGATTTGGTCTGAAGGCTTTTCAACTACGTTGTACACCAAATCTACAGTACCCTCGGCAGGGTTAATATTGGTTGGCCTTGGTTCGGTCTTCTGCTCGTCGAAGTTACCCAACTGGCCAATTTCGCGCGCACTGCGTATGAGTAACTCTTTGTTGAATTTTTGGCCCGGTTTGGTGCGTATCTCGCGCATTACCACTTTATCGTTAGTAACATCGTTACCTTTTAGTATAACGCGGTTAATAGTGTATTGCGGGCCTTCGTATATACGCACATCCAAGTCAACGGTATCGTTGTGGATACGGGTTTGCACCGGGTCGGCATTGAAGGTTAAATAACCATCGTTAAGGTAAAGCGACGATACGTCATCGTTATTTGGCGTTGGGCCGCTAAGCCTTTTGCTTAACTCTTCCTCGCTAAACACCTGCCCCTTCTCGATAGAAAGTACGCGGGTTAATACATCCGAGCCGTAACGGGCGTTTCCGCTAAACTTAATATCGCCGAAATAGTACTTGCGGCCTTCATATATTTTTATTTTTACGTTAACCGTGTTATCGCTGTGGTGGGTTACGCTATCGCTCAATATCTCGGCATCGCGGTAACCTGCCCCCTGCATTTTATCGATAAGGTTTTGCTTATCCTCGTCGTATTTATCCTGCTTGAATTTTTTTGAACCAAACAAGTTGTACCAATGGCGGCGGCGTGTTTTGGTCAGGTATTTACGCAGCTTTTTTTGAGAAAATGCTTTGTTGCCCTCAAAGGTAACATCGTTTATCATCACCTTGGTTTTCTTATCAACCGCTACGTTAAGTATTACGCTGTTGGGGTCGCCGGGGTCTTTTACCTGGGTCATGGTAACGGTAACGTTTAAAAAGCCTTTTTCCTGAAAATGCCTTTTAATAATAGCCGATGTGGTGCTCAGCAAGTTTTCGTTTACAATTTTGCCTGTTTTGTCGCTCAGTTTTTTGGTAACGTCTTCTATCTCGCCTTTGCGTATACCGGTTATTTTAAGCCTCGATAAGCGGGGGCGTTCTACCACGGCTATTTCCAGATAAATGGTATCCATGGTAATGCCGGTAACGTTAAGCTGTATATCGTCAAAAAGGCCTTGTTTATAAAGGTCTTTTATTACGTTGGCATTAGCTTCGCCGGGGAGTGTGATCCTGTCGCCCTTGTTCAGTTTCGATATTTGCAACAATACATCCTTATCCAGGTATTTGGCTCCGCTGATACTTACACCACCAATAATATAATCTTTGGGGCTAAGGTAGCTAAGGCTATCGGCAGGTATTGTCTTGGTAAGCGGTGCGCGCCTTTGGCCCGGTATCTGGGCAATGGCAGCCGTGCTTATAATAGAGAAAAGAATAGCAAAAAAAACTTTATTCATCCGAATATTTTAGTGGGCTAAAAGTAATTTATACAGTTGTTAAATTTTGTTAAAAGAAAAAATTTAGTTTACCTGCTCGCTCGTCATCCCAAACCGGCGCTCGCGTTTCTGGTAGTCCAATATGGCTTCGTATAGGTCTTCGCGCCTAAAATCGGGCCATAGTTTGGCGGTAAAGTACAGCTCGGCATAGGCTATTTGCCAAAGCAAATAGTTGCTTATGCGGTACTCGCCGCTGGTGCGTATCAGTAATTCGGGGTTTGGCATGCCGCCCGTATATAAATTATCTTCAAACAGTTGTTCATCAATATCGGCGGGGTTTAATTCACCGTTTTGCACTTTTAATGCAAGGGCCTTTGCCGAGTGCACTATTTCGCGGCGGCTGCTATAGCTTAAGGCAAGTGTAAGCACCAGCCCGGTATTGGCGGCTGTGCGGCTAATAGCATTATCAAGTTCTTTGTGGCACTTGGCTGGCAGCAGGTTAAGGTCGCCAATGGCATTAAGGCGCACATTGTTGGCCATCAGCTTATTAATTTCTTTATTAATAGTGCTGATGAGGAGTTCCATAATGGCATTAACCTCAAAAGTTGGGCGGTTCCAGTTCTCGGCGCTGAAAGTGTATAAGGTAAGGTACTCTACGCCGAGCTCGCCGGCGCCTTCAACAACATCGCGTACGGATAGCACACCGTTATGATGGCCAAACACGCGCAATTTGCCTTTGCCTTTTGCCCAACGCCCGTTACCATCCATTATAACTGCAATGTGGCGGGGCAACCTCTGCAAATCTATCTGATCCTTTAAACTCATTTTTGGTGCACTTTTAACAACCGCAGTACGGCCGTTAAATATAGGGCTCTGCTAAAAAACACCTTGTTTTAAGCAAAGCGTTATACTAAATACGCTTCTTTTTTAAGGTGACAAAGGTAAAACTTACTTTGTATTATTTTAGTATGGATGTAAAAAGAAATATGCGGCAGTTGTTGGGGAGATGTTGTTAATGAGGGCTTTGATTTTTATTGCCCTTACAAATAAACCCCGGCTATTTAAACGGCACACAATTATGCTCCGGCTTAAAATTTTTAATGCCCGAATGCGTACACACGCGCTTATTTTATAACAAAGCCCTCCCGGCAAAATGCCAAAGAGGGCTACTACTAATTTATTATGGGGTTTAGGTTTTATAACTAAAGCTTCCTCCCTCCCCCGCCACCTTGTTAGAGGCGGCAGGCTAAGGGTTAAACAAAAAACAGAATATAAGAACGAGGTTTAGGTAATGCGTTTTAATAGGCTTGTTTGCTTTTTAGCAAGCTAACGTCTTCTCTATCTATGTCCGCTATAGCGAATTGTTTAATGTCGGTAATGGTCATCTCGTCAAGTGTGTTCACCAAACTCTCATATTTCGATGTATTGCCTGGTTTAATAATCACCATCAATCCTTTGTTTGATACTGCGCCTACTTTCTGTTGCATATCCATAATTGCCCTGCGTAACCCTTTTTTACTGTAGTCGGTAATGGTTGCAGGCACAATGGGTTTATCAGCCATACCAAGGTAATACATCGCTGTATTGCCTTTCCCCAAACATATTGTCATGGTGCGCGATGCAACCTGTGGCCCCGGCTCCGAATCCGTCGGCATGGCTACCTTTATTATTTTAGGCTTGTTCAGCGTTGTAGTCAGCATAAAAAACGTGATGAGCAGGAAGGCAAGGTCAACCATTGCGGTGAGGTCTACTTTCAGCGGCTTCTTTTGAGCCCTTACTTTTTTGCCTTGTTTTTCGGGAGCAGAGTTTAATTCGGCCATGGCTTTATACGTTTAGGGTTAAACAATTGGTTTTGGTTATTCAACGTATAAAAGTAAACAAATGTTTTATTTTAACAAATTATATTTTGTTTTTATTTTGTTTTACAGAATATAATATCAATTATCGTTTATTTTACCGCAAAGAGCACGAAGGATTAGCAAATTGGCGGGCGCAAAGAAGCGCAAAGCTTTTATTTTTCTGAACCCTGATGCGCTTGATTTTAGGATTAGCCGATGACGTTTTGGATGGTACTTTTCTAAATGGTAGAAGCATCATCAGAGAATCTTCTAATCAGGAAAATCATGGTTCAGAAAAATAATCGCGTAAAAGCTTTGCGAGAACTTTGCGGTTAAATTCACCGCCTAACATAGCCGAATCTATTGTTCGTAATAACACTTCTCCGTTACAAAAGTGTAACTAAGCGTAAAGCCGAAGAAGGCGTAGATATCTTTACTGCGCAGGTCGCCGCGTTGGGTGCCGGGGCGGCCTATATAGGTGCCGGTGCGTTCGCCGCTACGGTCGGCAAGGGCTAATGAGGTTGCGTTGGGTAGTGTGCCGGGGTAAGCATACAGGCCGCTTACATCGTCCAGGTAGTCGGTACGGGTGTAGCGGTAGCCAACTTCGGCGCCCATTGTCCATTTACCGCCAATATTGTATTTGATGCCGGCCCCGTAAGGTATTACCAGCGTATTGGTTTTATAGGCCGAAGTTTGCCCTTCGGTACGTAGCTCGCGTAGTTCTATCTCGTTGCCCTGGTATATCGTCCGGGGCGAAAAGCTTGTACTACCAATACCCAGGAAAATGTAGGGTGTGTATTTGTTTTTACCCGCATCGGGTATATACTTCATAAAGTTAAACTCGGCCATCAGGCTAAGTTCACTCAGCTTATCGGTAAAGCTAAGGTTGCGGTTGCGTAATTGCTCGCTTGACGAAGTGCTGTCGGCCCCGGCAATTTTACCCCATTGATAATTTGCCCTTGCTGATAAATAACCGTTAAAATTTCGTTTGATAAATATAGCACCCGAACCGCCGCTGGGTTTAAAAGGGCTTGGGTTTAGGTCGCCAATATAGCCCGCACCGCCCGCCGAACCGCCAATTTCCCAGGTAGCCTGGGCATAGGCTGTGCAGCAAAAAAAAGTAAGCAATAAGGCGGCGTAAAGTTTAAGCATCCGTTGGTTTTAATAATTACGGGCATCAAGTCCCCATAATAATTTAGTCCTTAACGTTTGTAAATAGCTTTCATTATTCATGCGGATCAAATTGAGTTTAAAATCCGCTTTGCGCACCTTAAACTGCATGGTTTTATCCATAACAGCGGTGCGGCTATCGCACGATACGATGTAATTTGTACCACGGCATTCTACCTCAAAAGTAAGTTCGCTGGTATCGGGCAGTATAACGGGCCTTACATTAAGGTTATGCGGCGATACCGGCGTAAGGGCAATACTATTGCTCTGGGGGAAAATAATGGGGCCACCGCAGCTAAGCGAGTAAGCTGTAGAACCGGTTGAAGTAGATATAATGATGCCATCGCCCCAATACGAGTTCAGGAACTCACCGTTTAGCGATACATGCGTGGTAATCATGGCCGAGTCGTCGCGCTTGTGGATGGTGACATCGTTAAGTGCAAAGTTATCATCGCCAAAAAGCTTTACATCTGATTCTATGATCAGCAATTCGCGGCAATCAAGCGTGTATTCGCCGTTTACTACGGCATGAATGGCTGCTGATATATCGTTTTTATTAATACTGGCCAAAAAGCCCAGGCGGCCAAAGTTTATACCTATAACAGGCACACCACTATCGCGTATCAGCGTAACCATATCCAGCAGGGTACCGTCGCCGCCAATGGTGATGAAAATATCGATAAAACCTTTTAGGGTATCGTTAGCTTTCAGGATTTTGTAGGCAGATGTATCAACGTTGCCTTGCAGGTGCTCGTTAAACTGATGGTGTACATACACCTCTACATTATGCAGCACGAGGCTATCAAACACTTGCCGTATGTAAGGAAATACCTGCGGATCGTTAAACTGACGGCCGTAAACTGCTATTTTCATCCGTAATAAAAAAGCGAATATCGTTTATTGAATGCGATATGCGGCAATATTGTTTTATTTTATTGATAGATAGAGTGTTGCAGGTTGCCAAAATGGAGAAAGGCGAAGTAAAACGGGTGTATGGCAAAGCCTTTAAAATAAAGGCCCTGCCGTGGCTCAAGGGATTATGAAGTAAATGGCCCCCACCACTTAAAACACAACCTGTTTCCCCAAACCGGGTACAACCCCGCTTATGAATTATTCAAAACAGTTATCACATTCATTTGATAAATGTGATAAGGATCAGGCTATCTATTTTAAAATTATTTAACTAATTATAAAATAGTTATAATTACAACGCGAATATCAGCACATCCGGGCCTACAAAAAATACTTAATATTAGGTATTTTGCAGCAGTACCCCGCCCCCTATAATAGCCAAATGGACCACCACCTACAACAGCGCCTCAATAATATCAGGGCGTTTGCCGATGAATTGCCTTCGGCATTAATAATACACGATGCGCAATCGCTCGAGATTGTATATATGAACAGCACAGGGCTAAATATACTGGAAACCACCCTGGAAGAATTACAGGCACTTGGCCCGGAATTGTATTACGTGAAATATTTTAATACCGAGGACAGTAACGATTACGTGCCCAAAATAATGCATATTATAAAAAGCAACGCGAACGACCAGGTTTCGTACTTTCAGCAGGTGCGCGTACCACGAAACACCGAATGGCAATTATTTGTAAGCAATACCAAGGTTTTTGCACGTAACGAGGCAGGCGAAGCTACCTACCTAATAACAACTGCGGGGCTTATAGACCCGGTACACCACATTACCAGCAAAGTAAACCGCGTAATGGAAGAAATAAACTTTCTGCGGAATAACAACCCCTTATTTTTAACACTAACTAAGCGCGAAAAAGAGGTATTAAAACATATGGCGATGGGAAGTAATTCGGGAGAGATTGCCGAAAAGCTTTACATATCGTCTGCCACGGCAGATACCCACCGCCGCAACATCCGCAATAAACTAAACCTGAAAAACAACTACGACGCGGTGAAATTTGCACAGGCGTATAATTTGCTGTAGGCTGAATAACAGTTAACGGGCAAACTGGCAGTAGAAACGATGGTATAAAGCGAAAAGGCATTTCTCGTGCTAATCGCTCAATCCCTAAATCGTGTATTACTTGGCCAACTCGTCCATCGTAACCTCGTTACTCAGCAGTTTGCCGAATAGTTCCCAGCGCTTAACCGGATCTTTAGCGGTACCGCCATGTTTTTCAATGTGGTTTTTCACCAGGTCGAGCCCGTAGTTGTAATTGATCACATAGGCCCGGTATTTCTTGATGAAACTTACCGATTTATCTGCCGTTTCATCGTTCATCAAACAATACTTCTGCAGGTAATTGCTCGCTTTGCTTTTGCTCCAATTATCGTCAATCAACCCGCGGGCGGCTTCGTTGCGCGCATAGTTAAGGTTGCCTTTTATCACCAAGGCTCTAAAATAGCTATCGATGCCTGTGGTATCTAAGCCCGCAAGCGGCAGCAGCACGCTTTTGGCAAATTTCACTTTCTCGTTACCCGGAAAAGCCATCTCAATACCGTAGTTGGCACTCCCCTCCGCAATAAGCGATTGCGGGCTAAACAGCGGGTACATCGAAAGCTCCACATAGCCCCTATCGTGGTAAAGATTTTTCTCCAGCAGCATATTATACACATGGTGGCCGGGGTAGCTCTCATGACTTCCTACATCAATAGCGCGATCAATAAATATCTTCAGGTCGGTGTTTATTTGTACCAGGCTTTTGTATTTGCCCTGGTACCAGTTGTAGCCGTTCCAGGGTTTATCGGTAACCAGTTCTAAAGTGAACGATTCGCCGGCTGGTAACTTGTAATGGGCCAACGTGCGCTTACGCGATTCGGCAATGGCGGCTTTTATAACCGTTTCTATTTTATCTTTAGGGATAACAAACTTGTTGGCCAGTTTTTGAAAGCGGTCGTTCACGTTGCCTTTGCCGGGCAGCAGGCTATCGAGCAGGACCAGTTGGCTTTTAAAATAGTCTTCGGTGTTTACCGGTGCTGCAACGCCAAACAGTTGTTTCGATTCCTGATCAAAGGTGCTGTACTCGCCCGAAAATATTTTGATGCGCCCGCTGAACGATGCCAGCTGATCGTAAAGCCAGTTGGCGCGCATACGGTTCGAATCTACCTCGGCAGTAGTGGCTACTATCTTAATATCATTCATCAAACTGTTTACCGATGCCAGCAAGCTATCGCGCGGAAAATCCTCTTTATCCTTTACCGGGGCAGGCTTCAACGAATCGGGGCCATAATAAGCATCCACAAAACTCTCGTCGTACTGGCCAATGGCAAGCCCGAGGCGAACATAACCGGCAGCATATTTATTGAGAAGTTTTGTTTCGGGGAGGTCGGCATTTTTGGTGCACGAAATGGCAGCGATAGCGATAAAGAACAAGAAAAAACGGTTTTTCATGAGCGGCGATTAGCGTGGTAGGGGTTGCAAAGCTAAAAAAATAGCTT
Organism: Mucilaginibacter pedocola; assembly: GCF_002013915.1. GTDB lineage: Bacteria > Bacteroidota > Bacteroidia > Sphingobacteriales > Sphingobacteriaceae > Mucilaginibacter > Mucilaginibacter pedocola. Next base: position 230,968 of record NZ_MBTF01000003.1, on the reverse strand, counting down.
GGGTGATGGGATATTTGTTGAGATTTTTTAGGTGGAGACACAGCATCGAATTATTCGCTCAATTGAGGAAATATATCGTCGAACATCAATTTAGCCTGGTCGGTAAAGTCCTCAACCGAGACATTTTTTCTATTAACCATAAGATAAGTGCTATGCTGTTTATCCATACTATGTGCAAAAACTTTATCACCAATAAGGTTTTCCATCGCTTGTTTATATATCCTAAAACGCTTGGTATCACTCTTGCCTTCTTCGTATTCCTTAGTTACCGTATTGGCACCTAAAAACCCGAAACTTGCAAGCTCATCGTTTTTAAGAATAGAAATTAATATGTGGATACAAGTGGACACTATCCGCGTACATTTACGCTCGTTAGTTAATAGCGAATATCTATTCTTACGGTTTTTGTCCTGCTTCCTGAAAAATTTTATGATGTAAATGTTATGAATGTACTGTTCTACTTTTGCGATATACTGCGTTTTTTCAGTTTTAAAAGTGTAGTTATGGGTACAAATCAGGTATTTGTCGCTAATGGGGCGTTCAATATTAGCTTTATGGAATGTATAATGCTCGTTAAACATAGTTTAACAAGGCATTAAGGTATTAAGTAAGTATATGCGGAAACACGCGAATTTTTCAAGTCAGAAGACGACCTTATAACTAATTGAGATTTAGTGTTTTTTGGAACATCAGACGATGGCTTTGAAATAATACTCACAGCGCCAAATTTAGATTTGTACCTCAGTTCATTAGTATGAAATATGATGCGGCCAATTCCCATTTTATTGTCTGTTAACTCATTAAATAACGACACTTTACAAAGTTAAATAATTTTCTCGCGGTAAAGTTTCACATTAACATAATATTTACTGCCCTACAAATTCAAATAATTCATCAACGAGTCAAAGCGCTCTTTGGCTGTATTATTCCTGTCGGTGAAGTTGAAGGTGGCTTTCACGTCGTATTCATAACGCTGAAAGGTAGCCAGTATATTAGTGATGTCCTGCTTGTTTACTTTCAGGGTAACTTCCATGCGGGTACTATCAGGAAAGGTACGCGTGTACGAGCTAAGCACCTGTGCATTGTCCGACTCCACTATCTGCGCCATGTGCGCCAGCGAGTTATTCTTGTTACCTATCTCCAGTACAATAATGCCGCCCGGCTCACTCACCGAGGTAAGCTTGGCAAAGTACTCGTTCATGGTGTTGATAGATATCAGCCCCTGGTACTCGTTCTTGGTATCAAGCACGGGCACCACGCTCAGGTCCTGCTCGTAAAACAGGCGTATCACATCATAAATATGCTGCTCTTCCAGTACGTAGGGGTTCACCAATGATAAGGCAAGCGCGCCTATCGGGGTATTATAGTCGGGCTCCTCAATAAGGTCATCTTCCGATACCAGGCCCAAAAACTGTTCCTCGTTCACAATTGGCAAGTGGCGAACACGAAACTCCGCCATACGGTCGAACACCTTCTGAATACTATCAGAGGTGTGTACCGGCGGAATAGTGTCTGCTACAAGCTCAATTGCAAGCATAGTTTATTGTTTTATTCGTTCTAAAAAAGCCTTTAAGTAGGTATTAAACTCCTGCGGGCGTTCCATCATTGGCGCGTGGCCGCATTTATCTATCCAGTCTAAATGCGAGTTAGGCAGCAATTGGTTAAACTCAACGGCAACCTCAGGCGGAGTAATTTTATCATCCCTACCCCATATTAACGCAACAGGCATAGTTATCTTGCGCAAGTCGTCTTTCATATTATGCCTGATGGCCGATTTTGCCATGGCCAATATGCGTATCACCTTAGCGCGGTCGTTAATAGTTTCAAAAACTTCGTCGACCAATTCTTTTGTAGCTACGGCAGGGTCATAAAAAGTGTAGGCCACTTTTTCTTTCACAAATTCGTAGTTCTCGCGGCGCGGAAACGAGCCACCAAAAGCATTCTCGTACAAGCCCGAGCTACCGGTTAATACCAGTGCTTTTACATACCCCGGATGCGCCAAAACATATATCAAACCTACATGCCCGCCAAGCGAATTACCCAGCAATGTTATTTTGTTCAGTTTTTTAAACTTGATGAACTTATGTACGAATTTTGATAACGCGCGAACGCCGGTCGTGAGTATTGGCAGATCGTAAATAGGCAAAATAGGTATAAGTACACGGTAGTGAGGGCTAAATTCTTTGATCACTTCCTCCCAATTGCTCAATGCGCCCATTAGCCCGTGTAAAAGCAGTAATGGTTCGCCTTGTCCTTCTTCTATATACGTAAAACCCTTCTCTTCTTTCAGTACAAAATTCATAGTTCCTGCTTAAAATGTGGCATTTACATACTTTATACCGTTTAATTTTCGGGTATAAAAAGCAGTAAATACTACTGTAAAATTAGTTTATTAGGTTTTACCTGCAACAATTTTGGCAATTAAATTATCCCAACAGCTGCTTAACCACTTCTGATACGGTTTTGCCATCGGCCTGGCCGGCAAGCTCTTTATTGGCAACGCCCATTACGCGGCCCATATCTTTTACCGATGTTACACCAAGGCGTTCAATAACTTCCTGTATGTAGCCTTCTATCTCAAAGCGGCTCATTTGCTGCGGCAAGTAAGGCTCTATCACATACATTTCGGCCATTTCTATTTCGTAAAGGTCTTCGCGGCCCTGGGTTTTATAAATATCCGCCGATTCTTTACGCTGCTTAATAAGTTTTTGCAGCACCTTTATTTCGGCTTCTTTAGTTAATTCGTCGGCAGCGCCTTTTTCGGTTTTAGCCAGCAGTAAAGCCGATTTAATAGCGCGAAGCCCCCTCAGGCGGTCGGCTTGTTTGGATAACATGGCTTGTTTGATATCCTGGTCTATTTGAGTAATGAGTGACATGGTTTTATTTTTAAGTCCGAAAGTCCGGCAAGACCGAAAGTCCGGAAGATTTATGTTTATTCTTTATTCAATTGTGCTGTATACCCAGCCTACGTCTTTCGGACTTACCGACTTCCGGACATCAGACTTATTGGCGAAATATATTTGTTGCCGAAGCCTGCGCGGTTGGCATTATCAAAATATCGTTAATGTTTACATGCGCCGGGCGCGATGCCACAAACCAAATGGTATCGGCAATATCCTGCGCTACCAGCGGCTCAAAACCATCGTAAACCTTTTTAGCGCGGTCTTTATCGCCTTTAAAACGCACCTCACTAAATTCGGTTTCTACTGCGCCGGGATGTATGGCCGTAACCTTTATGCCATGGCTAAGCAAATCTAAACGCATGCCTTTACTCAGGGCATCAACCGCGTGCTTGGTAGCGCAATATACATTCCCATTTGGATAAACCTCTTTACCGGCAATCGATCCCAGATTAATAATATGGCCAAAACCATTATCTATCATCCAGTTGCTTACCACGCGGCTTACATATAGCAAGCCCTTCACGTTGGTATCTATCATGGTTTCCCAATCGTCGTAGTCGCCTTTGTCAATGGGGTCGAGCCCCTGGCTTAGGCCGGCGTTGTTTACCAAAACATCTACCTGTTTCCATTCTGCGGGTAACCCCTCCAGGTTTTCTATCACCTGCGCCTTGCTGCGAATATCGAAGCAGGAGATGGCAACGTCGATGTTGTATTTATCGTTCAGTACCTCAGCAAGCCGCTCCAAACGTTGCATGCGGCGGCCGGTAAGTATGAGGTTATAACCCTCGCGGGCAAAAGTATGTGCACAGGCCTCGCCAATACCGGCGGTGGCCCCTGTTATCAATGCTATCTTAGCCATAGGTAATTAACTATCGGCAGCGAAATTATGTTTTTATTTTTGGATAAGAGAGATAGGATAATTCTCTATTTAACCGCAAAGTGCGCAAAGAAAAAAACACAAAGCACGCAAAGACTTATTTAACCACAAAGAAAACAGAAGCAGTAAGGAGGTCCGATAAAAGTTAAACACTTAATTTAAAGACGAAACCCGGCCTTTGCGCTCTTTGCGTTAGCCACGGTGAAAATTCTTTGTGTTCTTCGCAGTAAAATTCGCCACAATCAATCGGTGAAATCAAATCCCCATCGGTGGAATCCAAAAAAATCTACTCGAAATACAAACTAAACATTATAGTATGCAACGATAGCTTGCTGATGGGCGATGAAAAAGGATGATTCTCAGGCACCAACAGGTTACCGAAGGTATTGGTCACCTTAATTTCGGGCGAGAGTTTAAAGTACTCAAAGTAAATATCGAAACCTAAACCCGCCTCGTATGACGAATAGCTCCTGGTATTCTTCAACAAACGCTCCATAGGCGCGGTATTCTCGCCATCCTTTTTACCGCCAATTGCCGCCGAAAACTTTACCCCGCCAAGCAGGTATGCACGCAGGTTACCTACACGGTCGGATTTTAGCTTTAACGACAGCGGGAAATCTACCGTAGTGGTTTGCACCTGCTTATCAACAGGTTCGGTAGTATTGGCGTAAATATAACGCAGCTTTTTATCGGAGAATACCAACGAAGGCGTAGTGCGTACCTCCAAATGTTCGGTGAGGCGGTAGCGGGTAACAAAACCCACTGCAAAGCCGGGCGTATTAAGGCTGCCTATACTATTGAGCGAATCGGTAACGTATTGGTTGTTCTCCCTATCGAAAAAAGGTGCACGCCAGTTAGGCTGCTTTACTATCTTGAAGTCGCTGTTTACGTAGCTGAAACTGAAACCAAAACTCAGGTCGGTTTGGTCGGCTCCCCCACCCCATGCCGGCGAAAACTGCTGCGCATGCAGCAAAGTGCTGCAACAAAACAGGGCCAGTAAGGTAGCGAGGTAAGGTTTTATCATTTGATACCGGTATATATCGAACAGATACCAAACGCCAAAGGGCGGCTTTTGGTATTTTTAAAACCGGCTTTCGTCATAATATCGGTAAACGCCTTACCATCGGGAAAAGCCGCAACAGATTCGGGCAGGTAAGTGTACGCGCGCGCGTCTTTGCTGAACACTTTACCTATAGTTGGCGTAACGTAGTTAAAGTAAAAAGCGTAAAGCTGTTTTATAGGGAATGCCTTAGGTTTAGAAAACTCCAGTACTACGGCTTTACCGCCCGGTTTCAGCACACGGTTAATATCAGCAAGCCCGTCAGCCAGGTTCTCAAAATTGCGTACACCGTAGGCTACTGTAACTGCGTCGAATTGCTCAGCCTCGAAAGGCAGTTTTTCCGAATCGCCCAGTTTTACTTCGAATTTATCGCCCAGCCCTCGTTTGGCTATTTTTTGCTTTGCGATATCAAGCATCCCCTGCGAAATGTCTACACCGATAATTTTCTCTGGTTTCAGGATACCCAAAGCCTCAAAAGCAAAATCGCCTGTACCTGTAGCCACATCCAGTATCAGTTGCGGCTTATCGGCCTTAAGCTCGTTAATAGCTTTTTTACGCCAGATGATATCTATCCCCAGCGACATAAAATGGTTAAGGAAATCGTAGGTTTTAGAGATATTATTGAACATATCGGCCACCTGTTCTTTCTTGGTGCCCTGGTTGTGCTGGTAGGGTGTTACAGTTTTGCTCATGTTTGTAGGAGGGCAAAGATAGTGGTTTTTAGTTCATAGATGATGGTTTTCCCAACTGGTCAAATGGCCATTCGATGCATGAGATAAGTAAGTACATTCAAAAACGAACAGCAACCATACCTGCTATTCGTTTTTTGGTTGAATGATAAAATAAGAGAAGGCTTCAAATTCTTCCCGAAGCTGGTTAATTGATGGATTATCTGTTAACGTTATAAAGCCGAGATAAAAATCTTTATCAGCTATTGATACATTAATGGCATGCCTTTCAAAATTGGTTTCCTCAACTTGTCTTTGCCATTTGTCAAAAAGTTTACTCCTGAAAAATTGCCTGCCGTCCGCCGAATCGCAATGGTATAGTAGCACGGTTTCGTTTCCGTTCGCTTTAAAAAAGTCTTTGATGATATGATACATAGTGGTAAATACCTGCGCATCCTCTGAGCGTTTGTATTGACTATCGTTCAAAGAGTTTTTTCGAAAGCCAAAAGCAAAACCTTTCTGTAAAAGCAGAGGGAAGTTTTCTACATAATCAGAATATTCATCTACCTTGAAATATACCGCATAAACAAAATTATAGCGGGTAACAAAAAGATAGAATATACTTCCATCCTCATCTTCCTCTTTTATAAAAGAATAGAATTGATCCAAAAAATTATTTTTTGGCTGGTGGGAATTTAGACTTTACAAGGCTATCTATCTTTTTGAACGTATCGCTCTTCTTGCGATCCAATTCCTCAAAGAATGCAATGGCTTTATTGTTATCAGGAGAAATAACTATTTTTTTAACTGCCATGGTTTGTTACCTTAAAATACAATACAAATATAACGCAATTGAGATTAATTAGTTACACAGTAATATTGATTTTATCTTTTGACATCAAATAGTAATGTAACCGGGCTGATAAATACGCTTTCGTGGAAGTAAGTCTCCTAGTTTTTCTGCCAAGGTTAAATTCCACATAAACTTTCTATCACCTACAGGCTAAATATTTATTGTTATTTTCTATCTTACCCATCCATATCAATTCCAAACGAACCACCTATAATTTCACACCATGAAAGAAAATACCGAAGCATCGCGCAGAGGCTTTATTAAAAAACTGGCTACTACAGCTGCAGCCGCTACCGTTGGCAACAGCCTTTTGGCTGCTGATAAACCCGGCAGTTTCCACTACCTTAAACAAGAATATAACCGCGTTGCCGCTAACGACCAGGTGAATATTGCCCTGATAGGCGCGGGTGGCATGGGAACATCAGACACGCAGACAGCCCTACAAGTACCCGGCGTGAAACTGGTTGCTGTGTGCGACCTTTACGATGGCCGCCTTGCCGATGCCAAAAAGCGCTGGGGTGCCGATATTTATACCACCAAAATTTACAAAGAGATACTAAACCGCAAAGATGTTGATGCGGTAATTATAGCTACGCCCGACCACTGGCACCAGCAAATATCTGTTGATGCGATGCATGCCGGCAAGCATGTTTATTGCGAAAAGCCAATGGTGCACTCGGTAATGGAAGGCCCGGCCGTAATAAAAGCGCAGCAAGAAACCGGCAAGGTATTTATGGTAGGCAGCCAGGGCGTATCATCATTAGGTAACGAAAAAGCTAAAGAACTGCTGAAAAGCGGTGCCATTGGCGACCTTAATTATGCCGAAGGTTTTTGGGCCCGCCGCGGCGCTGTAGAAGTTTGGCAATACCCCATCCCCGATGATGCTTCTACCCAAACGGTTGATTGGGAAACTTATGTAAGCAACACCCAAAAACGCCCCTTTGATAGCAAGAGGTTCTTCCGCTGGAGAAATTATACAGATTACGGTACCGGCATGGCGGGCGACTTATTTGTACACCTGTTCAGCAGCCTGCACTTTATTACCGGCTCTATGGGCCCAAACAAAATTTACGCATCGGGCGGTTTACGTTACTGGAACGATGGCCGTGAAGTACCGGATGTATTGTTAGGCACTTTTGATTATGCCAAAGCAGCGGCTCACCCGGCCTTCAACCTGTCGCTACGTTGCAACTTTGTTGATGGCACCAGCGGCACCACTTACCTAAAACTGGTAGGTAGCGAAGGCTCGATGGATGTTACCTGGGATGGCGTTACGCTTAAACGCAATAAAACTGTTGATAATAACGACCCTTTCTACATCGAAAAAATGAAATCGATGGGGCAAACCGTAAGCGCCCGCAAAAAAATGATGCCGCCGGAAGAAATTGTTTTCGAAGCAGAAAAAGGCTACCTGGGCGGCCCGTACGATCACATGAATAACTGGATTACCGCCATACGCAACAATGGTAAGGTTGCCGAGGATGCCATTTTTGGCTACCGCGCCGCCGCCCCTGCACTGCTGTGTAACGATAGCTACTTTAAAAACGCCCCAATGTTTTGGGATCCTGAGAAAATGAAAATAGTAAAGGCTTAATTAATAGCTTTGATGAAAAACCCGATAACTATACTCGGCATTGCCGCCGCGCTTACCTGCTTTGTGGGAGCGCAAACCTATGCCTCGCGCATGGAGAGGCCAAAACCAAAGAAAACTGCCGTTAGAAAAGCAGGCTGGGTGCCGCTCTTCAATGGTAAAGATTTAAAGGGTTGGCACGGCTTCAATAAAACTACGCCGGTGCAAAACTGGGAAGTGGAGGATGGCGCGCTGGTTTGCCTTGGCGCTGTAAAAGGTACCGATACCGGCGGCGATATTGTGAGCGATAAGCAATACGCCAATTTTGAGCTGGCCTGGGAGTGGAAGATAGATAAGGGCAGCAACAGCGGCGTGCTATACCACGTGCAGGAAGGGCCTAATTTTACTGCAGCCTACCTAACCGGCCCCGAGTACCAGATTATTGACGACATAAACTGGGTACCCGATATTTTAGAAGACTGGCAGAAAACCGGTGCCGATTACGCCATGACCATACCCAACGGCAACAAAAAACTAATGCCCGTTGGCGAGTGGAACACCAGCCGAATTGTTTTTAACAAGGGGCATGTTGAACATTGGCTTAATGGCAAAAAGATACTGGAGTTTACCGCCTGGAGCCCCGATTGGCAAAAGAAAAAAGCCGAAGGCAAATGGAAAGACCACCCCGAATACGGTATTGCCAAAACCGGCCACATAGCCCTGCAAGACCACGGGCATAAAGCTTATTTTAAAAATATCCGGATAAAGGAATTGTAAAAATCGGGAACGCCTGCTGAGTGATCAGCGGGCGTTTTTTATTTGCTAAGGCTATTCGTTCCCGCTCACCCAAAACAAAATGCCGCCAACTACCATACCGGCAATTATAGCCCCTATTAGAGTATCTAATATATGCCTAAGTATCCTCTTTGGTTCGGCTTCGCGGCGGGTGATAACGGGTAGTACGGTGAATTTTACGATGAATAATATAACCAGTACAATGAGGCATATCAGGTAAAATACTTTCCGAAAGTGTATAGATCGCAGGAGTTCTTGCATGTAAATTTTGTTATTCGCTTGCGGGTTTAACAGCAATTTGGTACGCATTGTTGGCTATTAATTGTAAAAACGATGTGTTTTTCATACAAAACCTCGTTGTGAAACTATTTTACTTTTATTTAAACACAACGGCACGGGCTTTGTTAACTATTGAGAAAATCATCTACTAAAAGAAAGAAACGACATGAAAGACCAAGGAAAAATTATCGCGGCGCTTTTAATTGGTGCCGCCGCAGGTGCCGCATTAGGCTTATTGTTAGCTCCGGAAAAAGGTGAAGATCTGAGAGGCGATATAGCTGATTATGTGAACGACCTGGTAGAATCGGCAAAAAACAAAGCACAATCTACTGCTGATAACCTGAAAGAATATGGTAGCAATGCCGTTAATTCGGTAAAATCGAAATATAGCGACCTGGTTGGCGAAGCCAACAAAGTGGTCGACAGCGCGCGTGGCACTGTTGAAGATGTAGCAAGCACTGCAAAATCTAAAGCAAAAGCTACTGCCGATGATTGGAACAATTCGGTACAAAATGCATGAGCTTTAAATTAGCATCATAAACGTAAAACGCCCGGCATGCCCGGGCGTTTTACGTTTATACAAACTTCTTTGTCATCTCGAACCGAGGGACGAGGGAGAGAACTTGTTCATTTAAGCATTACCGCCGTGCATGGTGGCTATGCATATCCAACAAGGTTCTTCGTCGCTTCGCTTCCCTCAGAATGACAAAAGTATAATGGCGGCTAATGCCCCCTTTTACTTCACCACCGTAGCCTCCAATTCAACGCTCAAAGTTTCAAACAAGCTTTTCACCTCCAATAAAGTTGTTGCCTGTTTAGTGCCGTGTTTGGCTACCCATGCCTGCAGGATGGGGAAGTTTGGCCAAAGCTCGGCTGTGTTGGTGGTGTAAACATTCAGGCGTACGATGTTCTTGCATTCGTAACCGGCTTCAGTAATTACCTGTTCAAGGTTTTGTAGGGCAAGAGTTAGTTGCGTTTGCATATCGGCATCGCTTGATACACCATCAGCACTGATGGCTGTTTGGCCCGATACATATAAGGTGCTTGTTACATTTTTTGCTTCTACGGCTTGTGCGTAGCTGCGTTCGTCCTGCCATTTCCATGGGCTTATGCTTCTTATTTCCATTACTTTTTGCTTTTTGATGTTGTAAAATTTCAAAAGCAAAACTGGGCATAAGCCGGTAAACCCACTGTTGACCTACCTCACGAATATGAAGTGAGGTACATCACACCCCTACTGGTATAAACGGCTCAAGGTTTCGCGTGATACACCCAAATAAGCCGCCAACTGGCTTTTAGGTACGCGCTGCACCAAAGAAGGATATTGTTTTATCAATTGCTCGTAACGCTCTTTAGCACTCGATGTTAGCATAGAAATAATACGGCGCTGGGCGGCCAGAAAACCAAAGTTCACTTTTTCCAAAAAGAAGCGTTCCATTTTTTGCAAGCCGTTACACAGGTCGCGGTAATCTTGCAGAGAGAAACACAGCACCTCGGTATCTTCCAGGCATTCTACCGATAGCGTGGCTTCGGTTTGTGTGTAAAAGGCATAAAAATCCCCTTCCCACCAATCTTTCATCGCAAAAGAAACGATGTGCTGCCGGGCATCCTCATCGGTATAAACTAACTTCAGCAAACCTGAAACTACAAAGTAATAATGCTTTACGGCATCACCGGGCTGTACCAAAAACTGGTGTTTTTTATACTTCCGCGCCGTAAAATGCCGGGCAACAAAAGCAAACTCCTCATCGCTAAGCGGCACTATTTTTTCGATATGTTCTCTAAGTATTTGGTACATAAATGACAACCGTAAAGGTAGTGTATTCCGCCTATCGCAAATAGCTGCTCATTCTGCAAATTCTAAAATTCTGTAAACGGCGAAGCCCTCTTGAGCGCCAACTAATAAACAACCGCGAAAAATCCTGATTCAGACATTTTATTGTACATTTAGCTGCCAACTATAAAAACCATGAAATACCTTTTTGCCCTGCTGCTGCTCCCAATAATGGCTTGCGCACAAAAAAAACCGACCAACCAATCGTTATTCGATACTATCCCCTTCATCCCCGAGCATACGCCCGAGCGGCTTGCTATCTTCGCCAAACAGCCCGTAATAAAAGGCGTAACCATATTTTTAGGCAACAGTATTACCGAAATGGGCAACTGGGGCAAATTGCTAAACGATACTACCGTACTCAACCGCGGCATAGGCGGGGATATTACCTTCGGCTTGTTGAAACGGCTGGATGACATTACCAACCGCGAGCCCAAAAAGCTTTTTATGCTCATTGGCATTAACGATATCGGGAAGGATATCCCCGATTCGGTTATCGCCTACAATTACTTTAAAGCCATCCGTTACATACACGCCAAAAGCCCGGGCACCAAAATATATGTGCAAAGCATTTTGCCGCTAAACCCGCTGCACAAAAACTTTCCGCAGCATTATAACAAAGCGGAGCATATCCCCATTGTGAACGCCATGCTGCAGGCCAATGCCACAGCAATGAATTACACCTACGTAAGCCTCACCCATCTTTTTACCGATGCCAACGGCCGCCTGAAAGATGAGTATACCTACGAGGGACTGCACCTGAAACCCGAAGCCTATGTAATTTGGGTTGACTATCTTAAAAAATTGAAATACCTATAATTATACGTAATGAACAGCACCAAAGTAGCCATTTTGGGTGCCGGTTTTATATCGGATATCCACCTCGAATCGTACCATCGTTTTATTCCCGAGGCCGAAGTTGTGGCCGTGTATGCCCGCAACCCCGATAAGGCCAAAGTCTTTGCCGAAAAATTTAAAATACCGCAATGGTTTAGCGATGTAGACGAATTGCTGGCCAATACCGACGCCGAGGTTATTGATATTTGCGTGCCCAACTATCTGCACGCCGAGTGCTGCATAAAAGCTGCCAATGCCGGTAAACACATCATTATAGAAAAACCGCTGGCCGTTACCCTGGAGGAAGCCGACGAAATGATAGCCGCCTGCAAGGCGAACAATGTAAAACTGATGTATGCCGAAGAACTTTGTTTTGCACCAAAGTACGAGCGGGCAAGGCATTTGGTAAACGAGGGCGCCGTGGGTGAGGTGTATATGCTAAAGCAATCGGAAAAACACAGTGGCCCGCATACCGACTGGTTTTACGATATTAATTTAGCGGGCGGTGGCGTATTGATGGATATGGGTTGCCATGCCTTAGGCTGGTTCCGCTGGATGACCAACCACGCCAAAGTGAAGAGCGTTTTTGCTACTATGGATACCGTTTTCCATAAAGGACGCACCAAAGGCGAAGACAATGCCGTGGTGATAGTAGAATTTGAGAACGGCGTAACCTGCATTGCCGAAAGCAGCTGGGCCAAACACGGCGGTATGGACGATAAATGCGAAATTTACGGCACCGGTGGCGTAATCTACGCCGACCTGTTCATGGGCAATGCCGCCATTACCTACAGCCGCCTGGGCTACGGCTACGCTATGGAAAAAGCCGATACCACTGCCGGCTGGAGCTTCACGGTGTTCGAAGAAGTATTTAACCAGGGCTACCCGCACGAGTTAAAACACTTTATAGAGTGCGTCCGCGAAAACAAAACCCCATTAGTAACCGGCGACGACGGCCGCGCCGTAATGGAACTCATTTATGCCGCCTATGCATCTGCCGGGCAAGGCAAAAAAATAAACCTGCCATTTACAGCGCAAGTAAGTAAACCTGTGGATTTGTGGTTAGATAATAAAGAGAATTGAACAAACACTAATTCAACGAATTATGTCGAATTTCTCAAATCAGGTTCGATAGAATCTTATAAAAAGCAGCCAATAAAGATTCGTGAAATTCGATTCAATTAGAAAAATTAGTGTTCGCTCAGATCGTATGCTAAATATTGCCATCAAACCAACTCTGTGAGCCTCCGCGTAACCTCTGTGTTCTCTGCGGTTAAAAAACAAATACGTCAAAATGAAAATATCCATATACCCCACCCCCGACGATATGTCGAAAGCTGCGGCCGATCTGGTTGCTGCGCAGTTAGCCGAAAAACCAACATCGCTTATTGTTTTCCCTTCGGGTTCATCACCAACCGGGATGCTGCAATATCTGGTACAATACGCCAAAGAAGGCAAAGCTGACTTCAGCCAATGCACCATTATAGGGCTTGACGAATGGGTAGGTATGGACGAGCGCGATTACGGCAGCTGCAAACATTACCTGCATACCAATTTCTTCAACCTGCTGGATTTTGACCCCGAACGCGTAGCAATGTTCGATGCCAAGGCAGAAGACCTGGAAGCCGAATGCGCGCGCATGAACAGCTTCATCAGCAGCCACGGCGGCCTGGATGTAATGATCGTTGGCATAGGTATGAATGCCCACCTTGGTTTGAATGAGCCGGGTACACCATTCGATCTGTACGCCCACGTATCCGAATTAGCGCCTATTACTGTAGAAGTTGGCCAAAAGTACTTTCAGCAGGCTACTGTTTTAACGCAGGGTATAACGCTGGGACTACAGCATTTAACAGAAGCAAAAATGGCCGTACTGATCGCTTCCGGCGAAAACAAAGCGGGTATTATTGCCGAAAGTTTACAGGGGCATATTAGTACCGATGTACCGGCGTCTATCCTGCAAAACATGTCGCATGCACGTATTTTGCTTGATGCAGGTGCTGCGGCTAAATTAGAACACGCTTCGTAAGCAATGAAGGAAAAGCTGCTTCACATCCAACAAAGACTGCAAAGCGCAACCGAGGTACTCGCTACTAAAAAGGTAGTGGCGGGTTTCGATGGTTTTGTAGATTCTATTGTGAAGGTGGTGAACACCAAAACCGAAGGCGGTGCAACCCAATTCTTCGAAACCATTAAGCAATTCGGCAATTATATTTCCGCAAAAAGCGGTTCGGGCTTTAGTTTGGAGAGCGAAGAATTACTGTTGAAACTCGGTGGCAATATGCCCATTATGGCTAATGCAATGGCACAAGCGGGCGTTACCATTAATTGCGTGGGGGCCTTCGGTATACCATCCCCCCATACTGCATTCGCCGGTATGCATGCAAATTGTGCACTGCACAGTTATACCAATCCCGGGTTTACCACCGCCATGGAGTTTACAGATGGCAAAATTATGCTGGCGCAGATGACGGACCTTAACCACGCCGACTGGGACACCATTAAAACGACTGTGGGGCTGTCAAAGCTGCGGGAGATATTTGCCGATACCGACCTGGTTTGCCTCGTAAACTGGAGCGAACCCGATCATTCCAACGATATGTGGCAGGGTTTAATAGAAGATGTTTTGACGGGTAGTCCATCGGATAATCGGAACTTTTTTATTGACCTTTCGGATTGCTCAAAACGCAGCGCGCAAAGTATAGCTTTTGCGCTTAGCCTCATTAAACAATTTGGCAAGCATGGCAGGGTAACCCTCAGCCTTAACCGCAACGAGGCAAGTATTCTTTACAGAACAATTGCCGCGGAAAATGTGCCCGATAACTTGCAAGCTGTAGGTGATAAGCTTTATCCGTTGCTTCATGTGGCAACACTCATTATTCATACCTCAAAAGCATCCTTAGCATGGGATGCGGAGGGTACTTACAAGGATATACCTGTATTCATCCCCAATCCAACCATATCCACCGGCGCGGGTGATAATTTTAATGCGGGCTATTGCATCGGGCAGCTTTTAGGGCTCGATGCAGGGGCCTCGCTCGTCCTCGCAAACGCTACATCAAATTGTTACATCACAAGCGGCGAAAGCCCTTCGTTAACTGTGTTGGATAATTACATTTCTCAATTAATTTCTGCATCTTTATAGTACCAATTATAAAGAATACATGTCGGCAAATTTGATGGATGATGCATCGCATACGTACGATGCTATCGTGATAGGTTCGGGCATCAGCGGCGGCTGGGCAGCTAAAGAGCTTTGCGAAAAGGGATTAAAAACATTAGTATTAGAGCGCGGCCGTAATGTGGAACATATTAAAGACTACCCCACCGCCACCACCCCACCCTGGGAGTTTAGGTACCGCGGCCGCATCAGCCAAAAACAGCACGACGAAAACCCACTGATAACCAAAGCCGCCGGCTACGGCGAAGATTGCGACCACTTTTTTGTAAAAGATGCCGACCACCCCTACGTACAGGAAAAACCGTTCGACTGGATACGCGGCTACCAGGTTGGTGGCAAATCGCTCACCTGGGGCCGTGCCACGCAGCGTTGGAGTGAGTTTGAATTCACCGCGCCCAAACGTTTCGGTTATGGTATTGAGTGGCCCATTGGTTATAAAGATGTTGCCCCCTGGTACAGCCACGTAGAAAAATTCATTGGCATCTGCGGTAATAAGGATGGTTTAGAAGCCATGCCCGACGGCGAGTTTATGAAGCCCTTTGATATGAATGCCCCGCTGGTACACATCAAAGAAAGCCTGAATAAAAACTATACCGACCGCCATTTGGTGCATGCCCGCTGGGCCCACATAACCGACCCCAAACAAATACACCTTGACCAGGGGCGCGGGCAATGCCAGGCGCGTAATATGTGTATGCGCGGCTGCCCCTTTGGCGGATACTTTAGTTCAGTAAGTTCTACACTGCCCTGGGCCAAAAAGACCGGCAACCTCACCATCCGCCCGCATTCGGTGGTACATTCTATTATTTATGATGAAGCTACGGGCAAGGCATCGGGCGTAAAGGTGATAGATGCCAATAGTAAAGAAGAGATTATTTACAAGTCGCGCATTATTTTCCTGAACGCATCCGCACTCAACAGCAATTTGGTGCTGCTTAACTCTAAATCGAAACGCTTCCCTAACGGCTTGGGTAACGATAGTGGGCTACTGGGTAAATACATTGCCTTCCATAATTATCGCGCTTCTGTTTCGGCAGATATCGATGGCTTTTTAGATAAGTATTATTTTGGCCGCAACCCTACCGACCTGATACTCGTAAACTTCCGCAACCTGCATAAACAGGAAACCGACTTTTTTGGCGGCTATACAACTTTCATGAACGCCTACCGCGATCAGCATCCGGCAGAGAACGATAATGAAGGACAAATTGGTGCAGAATATAAAGAAGAGCTTTGCGAACCGGGCAGCTGGCACGTGTTTGCCTACCTGCAGGGCGAAACCGTACCGAAAGAGAGCAACCACGTGCGCCTGAGTGAAGATAAAACCGACCAGTGGGGCATCCCGCTTTTGGTAACTTCCGTAAGTTACGATGATAACGACGAGCGGATGATCAAAGACTTCCACACCCAAATGAGCGAGATGCTGGAGAAGGCCGGGTGTAAGAATATCGAGGTGTATAACAACAAACAGGCACCGGGCCTGGATATACACGAAATGGGCGGCGTGCGCATGGGGAAAGATCCCAATACATCGTTGCTGAACGAGTGGAACCAGTTGCACCATTGCAAAAACGTGTTTGTTACCGATGGTGCCTGCATGGCCAGCACGGGTAATCAAAGCCCATCTATACTGTATATGGCGTTAACCGCGCGGGCCGCAAATTATGCGGCAGATGAGATCAAAAAAGGAAATTTGTAACCAATTGATAAGCCCCCCTATCTAAGCATTATGAAAAACCTACTATTACTGGCATTAGCGGCCATCGCGATGAGCGGCTGCGGGCCTTCGCAAAACAATGCTGCTACCGCTACCGATACAGCAGCTATTAAAGTACCCGATTGGCAGCCCTTGTTTGATGGTAAAACCACCAAAGGCTGGCATACCTACGGCAAAACCGAGGTCGGCAGTGCCTGGAAAGCAAAGAATGGCGTATTGCATTTAGATGCATCTGAAAAAGGTGGCTGGCAAACCAAAAACGGTGGCGACCTGGTAACCGATGGCGAATACGAAAATTTTGAACTAAGCGTAGAGTGGAAAATATCACGTGCCGGCAACAGCGGCATCATCTTCTATGTAAACGAAGACCCCAAAAAATACCCCTACTGCTGGCAAACCGGCATAGAAACCCAGGTGGCCGATAACAAAGAGAACGAAAACGGCCAAATACCCAAACACCGCGCCGGCGATTTGTACGATTTGATGTCGATCAGCAAAAATGTGGTAAAACCCGCCGGAGAGTGGAACAAAACAGTGGTACTATCAACAGGGGGCATACTCAATATCTTCCTGAACGACGAGCAGGTACTCACCACCAAACTATGGACCGACGGCTGGAAGAAATTAATAGCAGGCAGCAAATTTAAAGAATGGCCGGCGTTTGGAACGTTTACCAAGGGACATATAGCCTTGCAGGACCATGGGGCGGATGTGTGGTTTAGGGATATAAAGATTAAGAAACTATAGTTTGATCAGCGTGGTGGTTAAGTTAACCGCAAAGTGCGCAAAGAAAAAACGCAAAGAATCACAGAGCTTTGCAAAGGCATCAAATAAGTATGCTATCATCACTTTATTGATAACATTAACCTACAAAATAAACCTTTGCGCTCTTTGCGTTGGCAAACGTGCAAATTCTTTGCGCACTTTGCGGTTAATTAGCGCCAAACCATTTGTGAAATTCGCCCTCATTCGAAATAATTCGTGTTTATCTTTTTTGCCCTTTCTTGTACACTTTTTGGTAAAAACCCCATTGCCGATAAATAACCCTTGCCTGCTTTTTAACGTTTGCTGATATTAGCTGTCCCATGAAATTATACACCAAACTGCTCGTTGCTTCCCTGTTTTTATCTGTAAGTGCATTTGCTGCCCAGCCTGTTGGCCTGCGTTGCGAATATTTGGTAAACCCCTTAGGCATTGATGCTCCTCATCCGCGTTTAACCTGGATGCTGGCTGATGCAAGGCAGGGTGCCAAACAGAGCGCATACCAGGTAATTGTAGGCTTGGATTCGGCAGAAGTGAGCCGTGGCATTGGTAATGCCTGGAGCACTGCTAAAGTTAACTCACCCGCCATACTGGCCACTTACCAGGGCAAAGGGCTGCAACCCTACACCAAGTATTACTGGCGTGTGCAAGCATGGGATAAGGATGGCGTAAAAACAACTCCATCTGCTATTAGCAGTTTCGAAACCGGTTTAATGGGCATGGGCAACTGGAAAGGCACATGGATAAGCGACCATAATGGCGTTAACGTAAAGCCTGCCCCATATTTTCGCACTACCTTCAGCACTAAAAAGAAAGTAAAATCGGCAAGAGCATATATTGCTGTGGCGGGTTTATATGAGCTTTATTTGAACGGCGAAAAAATTGGCAACCACCGCCTGGACCCGATGTACACTCGGTTCGATAGGCGCACGCTTTATGTTACCTATGATGTAACCGCGCAGGTTGCAACAGGCAAGAATGCTATTGGCGTGTTGCTGGGCAATGGCTGGTATAACCACCAAAGCACCGCCGTTTGGGATTTCCATCTGGCCGCATGGCGCGCGCGCCCTACTTTTTGCCTCGACTTCAGGATAACTTATGATGATGGCACCTTCGAAACCATTTCCTCTAACGAGCAATGGAAAACCAGCCTAAGTCCCATCACCCTAAATAGCATTTATACCGCCGAGCATTACGATGCGCAGCTTGATCAGCCCGGCTGGAACACTGTTGACTTCGACGATAAGAAATGGAAACCGGCCTTTGCCCGCCCTACTCCATCGCAAAACATTGTTTCGCAGCAAGTGGTGCCGGTCCGTGCAGTTGAAACTATACCTGCAAAAAGTATAACCAAGCTTGATGATGAATCCGTGGTGTTCGACCTTGGGAGGAATATATCGGGCGTGAGCAAAATAACCGTTAGTGGTAAAGCAGGTACAGTTATCCGCCTGAAACACGGCGAAAGGCTTTATAAAAACGGGCATGTAGACCTATCTAATATCGACCTGCACTACCGCCCTACTGATGATAAAGACCCCTTCCAGGTAGATATTTTTACGCTGAGCGGCAAAGGGCAGGAAAGCTTTATGCCGAAGTTCAACTACAAGGGCTTCCAGTATGTAGAAGTTACCAGCAGCGAACCTGTTGAATTGAATAAAGAAAGCCTTACCGGGTATTTTATGCATAGCGATGTACCGCCTGTGGGTACTGTTGCTACCTCTAATCCTACCATCAACAAAATATGGTACGCCACCAATAACTCGTACCTAAGCAACCTGTTTGGCTACCCTACCGATTGCCCGCAGCGCGAAAAGAATGGCTGGACGGGCGATGCCATTATTGCATCCGAAACCGGCTTATACAGCTTTGACGGTATTACCGTTTACGAAAAATGGATGGCCGACCACCGCGACGAGCAACAACCTAATGGCGTTCTGCCTTCTATTATCCCAACCGCTGGCTGGGGCTACGAATGGGGCAACGGGCCGGATTGGACCAGCACCATTGCCATGATACCCTGGAACGTTTACCTGTTCTACGGCGACCAAAAAATACTGGCAGATAATTATGACAATATCCGCCGCTACGTAAACCACATTAACGACCTGTACCCATCGGGGCTTTGCAGCTGGGGATTAGGCGACTGGGTACCCGTTAAGTCAGTTTCGCCGGTAGAGCTTACTTCTACCTGCTATTACTATGCCGATGTAACCATCCTGGCAAAGGCAGCCAAACTGCTGGGCAAAACCGACGATTACGCCAAATACACTACCCTGCAAGCCAAAATCAAAAAAGCATTTAACGATAAATACCTGAACGAGCAAACCGCGAACTACAACAAAGGCCTGCAAACCGAACTGGCTGTACCCTTATTCATGGGTATCGTACCTGATAACTTTAAAGCCAAAATAGCCGCCAAACTGGCCGACCGCGTTGCTGCCGATAACTTCCATTTGGATGTGGGCATATTGGGCGGTAAAGCCATTATGAACGCACTAAGCGATAATGGTTATGCCGATGTAGCTTATAAAATAGCTTCGCAGGAAACCTTCCCATCATGGGGTTGGTGGATCAAAAATGGCGCTACTACACTTTACGAGAACTGGGACATCGACGCAAAATCGGATATATCGCTCAACCACATCATGTTCGGCGGTATTGGTGCATGGCTGTACCGCGGCATAGGTGGCATTCAGCCTGATGAGCAGCAGTCCGGTTTTAAGCATGTGGTACTTAAGCCAAATTTTGTTGCAGGGTTGAACGAGTTCGACGGCTCTCATACCGGCCCTTACGGCAAAATAACTTCTATTTGGAAACGCAACGGCAATGCGGTTGAATACACCGTTACCATACCCGCCAATACAACGGCAGGCGTTGTGCTGCCGCAAGGCAAAAAAGCGTCATTAAACGGTAAAGCTATTAGTACAGCCAAAGCAATTGAAATAAGCGCGGGCACTTACCGTTTTACCATAAACTAAAACATGAACTCCAAACCGGGCATATTCACCATTGAAGATATCAAGCTGCTTGTTGATACCTTTTACGAGCGCATAAAGGCAGATGCCCTGCTTGGCCCGGTGTTTAATGGCGTGATACAAGATAACTGGGCGGTGCATCTGGAAAAGATGTACCGCTTTTGGCAAACCGTTTTACTGAACGAGCATACCTACTTTGGCCGCCCCTTTCCGCCTCATGCTAACCTGCCCGTGGGTGCCGAGCATTTTGATAAATGGCTGGCACTGTTCACCAAAACCGTAGACGAATTATTTGAGGGCGAAAAAGCCGAAGAAGCCAAATGGCGCGCCGGCAAAATGGCGGAGATGTTCCAGGCGAAGATTGCTTATTTTAAAAGCAACAGGTTTAGTATCCAGTAGTCGTCGAGTAATGCGCGCAAAGGCAAGTGCGGTTCCCCTCTTGAGAGGGGTGCAGGGGTGTGTTAGCCACCAAGCTTAAAACTCACAAAGTCTCTATCTCTTCAGGATGCCTCGGGTGCCAAATAGCGTAGTAAAAAGCAAGGCAAAATACCCCTAAAAAGAATGGTATTAGCGCGAGGTGTTTGTAGGTAATCTCGCCATAGAAGCTGAGCGCATCAAATTTCATGAACTCACTTATCATCCAGTATGAGTTGGCGCTTATCCAAAAGGTAATGGCCAGGTTGTGGCACAGTTCTGACATATGCTCTCTTGTACGATAAGCTATCACGATAGATATAACCAGCGTAGGTACAATCATCACTAAACCCAGGGGTTTCCACACCAAACACCAGCCGATATCTTTAAACAGCCAGAAAACGATATGGAGATTCTCCATTTTACGGTACTTGAGGGGGATGATATATTGCGACATGGTGAGCCTAAAATAGCAAAAAAGTTCAGTTTGGGAAAGAGCGCAGCTAAACAGCGGGGTACCATTCTTTAACAACGTAGCTATATTGCAGAGTGTCGCCTGTTACTTTACTGCTAATGGTTTTCCACTCTTTCAGTTCGGGAATAAACTCGGGTAATGGCAAGCCACTTTCGGCAGCCGCTTTGGTATAAAACCACATTTTTGTTGGATGGTGGGTTACGCAGGCATTAACAGTGTGGCCGAAGAAATTTTGCGCGACAATAGCCTTCGTAATACCGATGCAATCGGTACGTTGGATAAGGTTTACAGGTGCCAATCCGTTAGGGATATTCTTTTTCCCGGCAAAGAACCTTCCGGGGTCACGGCCGGGACCGATGAGGCCGGCAAAGCGCAGGATAGTGGTTTTAAAAGCCGTTTGCTTACGGAATAGTTCTTCCGCCTCGAAAAGTACCTCGCCGGCTGGTGTATTAGGGTTTGGGGTATCGAGTTCGGTAACCTCTTGATTTAGGTCGGCATATACACCCGTGGAACTGATAAGGATAACTTTTTGTACCCCTGCGTGATGGATGGCTTCGATAGCTCTTTCTAACTTCGGCACATACTCCGCTCCTGCCCCGCTACGTGCTTTTGGCGGGATGGCTATAACCAACACATCGCAAGTAAAAAAGCCTGAGTTTGCAACGGTATCAGCCGATAGGTCTACAATGAAGGGAATAAGACCGGCTTCCTGAAGTAAAGGAAGTTTATCGGGCGAGGTAGTAGAACCTTTTACCGTAAAACCATCTGCCACAAGCGCTTTTGCCAGCGCTAAACCATACCATCCGCAACCTAAAATACTAACCGTCATATCGAAGCGAAGATAATAAATCTATTCGCTGCCGTGAGTTCTGCGAAGCGTAACTCGCGGCAGCGGAGAATGGTAGCAACTACTCACCACTCACATAATCAACCATTCACCACAAATACTATATTTGCTACATGGATACACCACAAGCCTTACCTGTTTTAAACGATACCGAACTGCGCGTGCTGGGTTCGCTGATGGAAAAAAGCAAAACCACGCCCGATTATTACCCCATGACGCTGAACGGCCTTACCGCTGCCTGCAACCAAAAATCGTCGCGCAAGCCGGTTGTAGATTATAGCGAGAACGAGGTAACGCTGGCTTTGGATACCCTAAAACGTAAAGGACTGATATCAACGGCAACCGGCGGCAGCAGCCGTGCCATTAAATACAAACACAACTTTGGCATCGTATTCCCGGTGGTGCCTTCAGAAGTTACGGTGATATGCCTACTGATACTGCGCGGGCCACTTACACCCGGCGAGATAAACTCCAACTCGGGCCGTATGTACGAGTTCGACGACCTGGACGAAGTGCAAACCATTTTAGAGAAACTGGCCACCGGCGACGAAATTGCCTACGTAGAGCAAATGCCTAAACGCCCGGGCCAAAAAGAAGTGCGTTACCGCCACTTGTTGGGCGGTACTATACCCGAAGACGATGCTATAGACGAACCTGTTCGCCGTTCATCGGGTGAGTTAGAGGCACGTGTAACTAAACTTGAAACAGAATTGGCTGAGTTGAGGGAAGCTTTTGATAAGTTGATGAAAGAGTTGATGTAGAAATTACAACTCCCTCCCTACGGGAGGGGTGCGATGGCTTGTAGCGTAATGGCGGGGAGGGGTTTACCAATTTGCATAGCGCCTAACCCCTACCCTCCCTTCCCCAAGGAAGGAATCGCACGTTGCCACTGCTTCTTTAGCTCCTTTGCACATCTTATCAACTTGTTAAAACCTATCGAACATCGCCGTAGGCAAACCATCCAAACTTATGCGATTTTTCTCGGCCTGGTATTTTTCAATGCCTTCTTCGCCTTTGTTTTCGGCCCATTTAATGGCCTGGTCGCGCTCACCTTTGTAATCGTAAAAAGGTACGCCATACCCGCAGGACGTTTGTACAATATCTACATTAGTTACGATGATCTGCCGGGAAGAAAGAGGCAAGTGGAACAAAGGCGATAACTCATCCCATTCCGAAGTACCAGGCAATACTGTATATCCTTTTCCGTAAAGGCGCAATATGTTAGGCGGCCCGTCGAAAGCACAGAACATAATGGTAATACGCCCGTTCTCCAATAGGTGTGCCGACGTTTCGTTTCCGCTGCCGTTGATATCCATATAAGCCACCTTATTGGGCGATAAAACGCGAAAGGCATCCATACCTTTTGGTGAAAGGTTTACATGCCCATCGCCGCTTAAGGGTGCCGATGCGGTAAAGAATATCTTCTGCGCTTCAATAAACTCGCGGTGCCGCGGGCCTATCTCTTCAAAAAATTTAGCCATGTGTTGACCCCTCCTGTATGGCCATTCATCAATGGTAATCTAAACCCCGCTGAAAACCGAGAAGCCGCCATCAACGCATATCATGGAGCCGGTTACAAATGCCGAGGCATCGCTAAGCAGCCATACCAATGCGCCGATAAGCTCATCGGGGTGGCCAAAACGTTTGAAGGGAGTTTTGCGGATAACCGCCTCGCCCCTTGCGGTGTAGCCACCATCGGGAGTGGTGAGCAAGTTACGATTTTGTTCGGTAAGGAAAAAGCCCGGGGCCAGCGCATTCATGCGGATAGCATCGCCATAACGGTTGGCCAACTCCACCGCGAACCACTGCGTATAGCAATCAACCGCGGCCTTACCCATGTTATAGCCCAGCACTTTGGTTACAGCGCTTTTAGAGTTCATGGAGGAGATGTTAACGATGCTGCCCCTGCCGGTTTTGGCAATTTCGCGGCCGAAAACTTGTGTGGGTATCAGCGTGCCCCAAAGGTTCAGGTCGGCAACTTTTTTCATGCCATCTATCTTCATGGCAAACAGGTCTTCGTCGGGCTGCAGAACGCCATCGGGCATATTACCGCCCGCACCGTTCACCAGGCCATCTATCTTGCCAAATTTTGCGATGATTTTATCTTTTGCGGCAATGAGTTGCGCCTCGTCCATAGCATCCGCTATCAGCGCAATAGCCTGTCCGCCGTTTTTATTGATGGCATCGGCACGCGCCTCGGCTACTTCTGCATTACGGCCCAGTATGCCTACAATGCCGCCTGCTTCTACAATACCATTTACAAATGCATTACCCAAAATGCCCGTGCCGCCGGTTACTACTATTACTTTGCCGGCCAGCGAAAATTTATTTTCCAATTTCTTATCGATTTCTTTTGTGATTACCTGATGTCGGTGATGGCTATAGCGTCCATATCGGTATAGTCGAGGTTCTCGCCTGCCATTCCCCAAATAAAGCTATAGGCCGATGTACCGCTGCCAGAGTGAATGCTCCATGGCGGCGAGGCTACGGCATCGTAGTTACCCAACAAAATATGGCGGGTTTCGTGCCCCTCGCCCATGTAATGAAACACGCGCTGCCCTTCGGGTACATCAAAGTAAAAGTAGGCTTCCATGCGCCTGTCGTGCACGTGGGGCGGCATGGTGTTCCAAACGCTGCCGCTGTTCAATATGGTTAGGCCCATTACCAGCTGGCAGCTTTGTACGCCATCGGCATGTATGTATTTATTGATAGTGCGCACATTGGCCATTTCGGGCGTGCCGGCATTTACCTTAGCCGCATCCTCTTGCGTGGCCAGCGCAGTGGGGTACTCTTTATGCGCCGGGGATGATAGTAGGTAAAATACCGCAGGTGATGCCGCATCGGCACTTGCAAAGGTTACTATTTTCACGCCTCTGCCAACGTAAAGGCAATCGAGTTTTTTAAGCGAATAAGTTACGCCGTCGGCAGTTACAATGCCGTCTCCGGCAACGTTTATAATGCCAATTTCGCGGCGTTGCAAAAAGTATTCTGCCCGCAGGTTCGGGTAGTTCTCCAATTCGAGCGTTTGGCTTACCGGGTTAGCCGCGCCAATGATCATGCGGTCGTAATGGGTGTACACGCAGTTCAGCGCATCGGCTTGTACCAGATTGTCCAGTAAAAAGCGGTCGCGAATTTGTTGGGTTTGGTAGCTTTTAAAATCTTCGGGGTGTACGCTGTGTAATACTTTCAAGGCAGAATATTTTTATATTTAGGCTTTCCAATAAAGCAATTCATAACACCGTTCAATGGCGGTGTACCTGAATTATAAAACTAAACTATGAAACATTTATCAGCACTCAAAAGCATCGGCACCCTAATTATGTTTTTAATCCTCGCAAACGTTTGCGAAGCCCAGCACACCGCCTGGACCGAAAAAAGCGCCAAAGCCTGGCTAAAGGAACGTGTATGGGCAAACGGGTTAAAACTGAAAGTGAATGAACCGCTGAACGTGATAGAATTTGCCAAGCAATACGAAGCCAACAAAGCTGCCTGGGATAAAGCTATTGCCTATCTGCGCGACCGTAACCTGGAAATGATAGCGCCCGGCAAGTACCCCATTGATGGCGACAACGTATTTGCCATAGTAACCGAACCCGACACCAAGAAACTGGACAGTGCCGGCTACGAGATACACAAAAACTACATCGACCTGCATTATGTTATAAAAGGCGAAGAGAAAATATATGCACAAGGCAAAGGCGACCCTGCAGCCGTAACTAAACCTTATGATGCTACTAAAGATGTAGAGAACTACTTCACCAAAGGCAAAAGCTATACCGCCAAACCCGATGCCTTCTTCTTATTCTTCCCGGGAGAGTTGCATGCACCGGGGATAAGGGCAGATGGGAAGGAGAAGAAATTGGTGATAAAGATAAAGGCAGTGAATTAATAGCATTCATCTCCGCAGGTTCTCTTAGTGGTAGAACTTGCGGAGACAATAAGAACACAAAGAAATATAACCTAATCCTTCATTCACAATTCTACTAAATGAAAAAGTTCGCCATTATAATATCTGTAGCAGCGTTTGCTTACATAGTAGCCATGGTGGTAACCTGCAACCGAATATCTAATGCCGTAGACGAAACCGCCAAAGAACATCCAATCACTTATCCTGCTGGCGTAGACACCAGTTTTTCCGGACTTTTTAATGCGAAAGAGAATATATCTGATGCAGAAACAACCATAGTGAAAGGGCGCAACCCAGTATCTGACTTTACATATGGCAATGATCACTTCATTGAGATCTCGAGGCTAAATTGTAGTGCCGATGGCCCTTTAGACTCTCTGATATCCGTAAGTTTTAAAGACACCAGAATGTCGCAAAATGTTATTTATACAGGTACATCTTCGCGCCTTCCCGTTGAATCCCTTTTTGCGCATCGAAACCAGGAAAGCAGCGCTCACGTTTACGTGACCATTTTTGGCGATGGATTATCACAGATAAGCAAAAATGATTCTACCCTAATTTACCAAGGTAAACTAAAAAAATTCGGGCTAAAGTACTTCAAGGATAGCACACAGGATATTTATATCCGTAGGGAAAAAGCCCCATATCAACCCGTCCGAATAATTTTTGCCCGGAGGAATAACTCCACTTATTTGGTGCTGATGGCTAAAGCAAGTAAAGGCAGAGGGTATGAATCAGCTATCGATGAGCATATCTTGAAATAAAACTTCCGTTAAAAATTAAGATTGTGAATTAGAGTTATAGGCGAATTTTACCGCAAAATACGCAGAGGCTTGCTTATCGGTGAGCGCAAAGGACACGAAGCCTTGCATAATCATCAACAGTTTTCAAAGCTTAAAAGCAAACCCGCCTTTGCGCTCTTTGCCAAAACTTTGCGCCCTTTGCGGTTAAACAACAACGCTATTTCAACTTCGCAAATTCTTTATACCTCTCCATCGCCTCCACAAAATAATAGTCGGCATAAGTTAGTGGTACATCTATCTCGGTACCTGCCGGGAAGTGGCCTACGCTGTGTTGTAAAATAAACCCGCCGTTGGTGTTTGGTTTAGAACGATAAGTTGGCGAGGACAAGTTTTTGATGATCGTTTCTGCTGTTTTGAAATATTTTTGCCCATCGGCCTTGTCAGCATATCGGCAAAGCTCCAACAGAGCCGAAGCCGTGATGGCGGCGGCAGATGCATCGCGCAGCGCATTCGGGATATTTGGCGCGTTGAAATCCCAGTACGGTATTTTATCTGCCGGGAGGTTAGGGTTATTCAGCAGGAATCTGGCGATGCCATTGGCTTGATCGAGGTATTTTTTGTCTTTGGTTTCCCTGTACACCACCGTGAAGCCATATAGCCCCCATGCCTGCCCCCTTGCCCATGCCGATTCTTTGGCATAACCCTGGGCAGTACGTTTATCCTGCACATCGCCGGTTTCAGGGTTGTAGTTGATGACGTGGTACGAGCTATAATCCGGACGGTAATGGTTTTTGATAGTGGTATTGGCGTGCGTTACCGCCAGTTTGTAAAAGCTGGAGTCGCCGGTTTCTCGGGTGGCCCAAAACAGTAGTTCCAGGTTCATCATATTATCAATTATCACCAAAAAATCCGATGGTTTTGAATCCCATGATTTGATGCAGCCTACTTTAGGATTAAAACGCGTCGACAACGACTTTGCGCTGTTCAGCAGGATTTGTTTGTACTCCGGCGTTGGTTCTAATTGGTTGGCCGTTCCGAAACTGCAATACATCATAAAGCCAAGATCATGCGTGTGGGTGTTGTATTGCTCTTTTGCCAATACCTGCATTATGCGGTCAGCTTCGGTTTTTAAGGCTCCATCATGGTTTTGGCGATACAGTTCCAACAGCGTGCCCGGGTAAAAGCCACTGCACCACCAGCCCGAATTACTGGTTTCCAGTTTGCCTGTTTCGGGGTGGAATGCCTTGGGGAATTCTTCGGGCTTTAGCAGCGTAGCCATGTATTTGTACTGCGCATCGGCATCCTTCAAATTGCGTGCAATAGTATTCAATAGCGCCTTTTGCGGCTTAAAACTGTTTTTTTGCTGCGCGAAGGTAGCACTGAACAGCAGCACGGCAATACCGAGCGACAGTATCGATTTTGTTCTCATAACAGGCAGATGGTATAGGTGAAATTAAAAGTCTGAGTAATCGGCAGGCTGCAAAAAGATGATATCGCCTTTTGAAACGTTGTGCTGGTACTCCGCTTTTGATGAAAGTTCTTTCCAGTAAGCATCGGTATTAAAAGCTTCCCAATGTTTGTCGCGGTCGGCTTTATTGTTAAAGGTGGTCATATACATCAGGTTGGGCATACGGCTGCCGGCTATTACGCTGCCATAGAAAACCGCGTTGAAGTTTAGGCGTTTGAACAGCGCCACCTCATCGCCCACGTTGAACATTTTTACTTTGTTGATGAAATAGCTCTCGGTAGAGCTTTCGTAACTACGGAGTTCGTAAATGCGTTCGCTTTTTGGCGCGCTTAGTTCAGGTGCTGCCGGGGCTGGCATTTTGTAGAATGCGTTCAGCACGATAGTTTCCAAACGGGTGTATGGCGGGTTCTTGTAGTCGGCATTCGCATAGGCGTTGCCTTGCGATGCTGCTATCTCTTTCAGTACGCCATCGCTCACTTGGTCCATTTGTTTGAGTGATTTGAAAGGCACCAGCACATAAATGCGCCTGTCGGCGGTATCAGCTTCCAGCGTGCGGAATACGCCCACTTTACTGATACCGCTTTTGTGGATATAGGGCACAAAAACATCTTTCAGGTAATCTTCTATCACCTGCTTTTGCGCGACAGTTTTGTAATGGTATACTTTTATTTGGTAAACGCTATTATCCGCAGCGCGCAACTGGTTAACCGGCAAAACGGCCATTAAAAACAAGGCAAAGCCAACTAAGCGGGGGAGCTTTTTTAAAAACGACATGATAAAATGATGATTTGGTTTGTTTAAAATACACCTGTCCGAATGCTTTTCTAAGTTCCCCTCTCGAGAGGGGGTGCGGCGGGATGTGCGGCTGCAGGGGTGTGTTAGCCATTATGCAATTGGCACAAAGCAAAGTTAGCGAACACACCCCTCCACCCCTCTCAAGAGGGGAATCGCACGTGCCTCCGCTTTCAAGCTTCCAAACACGCATGTGGTAAAGTTATTCAAATAACCTTACATAGCGCAGGCTAAAGTGCAGCTTTCTTTGGTTCCCATTTTTCCAGCGCGGCCATAATTTCCTGCAGTTTCAGGGGCTTGCTCAGGTAATCATTCATACCGGCTTGCAGGCATTGCTCGCGGTCTTCGGCCATGGCGTTGGCCGTCATGGCTATAATAGCGGGCTGGTGCTCCATATTCTGGCGGATAAAGCGCGTGGCCTCCAGTCCGTCCATCTCGGGCATTTGTACATCCATCAGCACCATATCGTACTTTTTGTTGATGAGCGCGTTGAGGCATTCGTGGCCGTTCTCCACCAAATCGGGTTTGTAGCCCATTTTGTTGAGGATGTATTTGGCCAGCTTTTGGTTAATAGCGTTATCCTCGGCTATCAAAATATTAATAGGGTGATGATTTGCAAAATCTTCCGAGAACGGCGTTTTCACCGGCTGCACCTCGTGCTTCACCTCGTGGGTCAGCTTCAGTTGCTCAATTATATGTTTGTACAGCACCTGGTGCTTGGTAGGCTTGGTAAGCGCCACGTTGAACAGGCTCTTGTTCTTTTTACTCTGCTCGTTCCCCATGGAGGTAAGCAAGATAATAGGGATGCCGCCATCTAACTCTCGTATCTTTCGCGCCAGGGTAATGCCATCCATCTCGGGCATGTTCATGTCGGATATAATGAGGTGCACCTGCTCTTTATCTTCCAAAAGTTTCAAAGCCTCGGTGCCCGATTCGGCCATCACCGGGATGAACTCCCATTGTTTCAACTGCTCTTCCAGTATATCGCGGTTGGTTTGGTTATCATCAACCACTAAAATGCGCTTGTTTTGTATCTCGGCAAGGTTGAGGTGCACGTAATTGCGTTGCGCCTTGTTGCCGGGCTTCACGGTAATATTGAAGAAGAAAGTAGTGCCTTTACCCACCTGGCTCTTCACCCCAATTTCGCCGCCCATCAGGGCAACCAGTTTCTCGCTGATGGCCAAACCAAGCCCCGTGCCGCCGTATTTGCGGGTGGTGCTGCTATCTACCTGCGAGAATGCCTTGAACAACTTGTTCAACTTATTTGGCGGTATACCTATACCCGTATCGCGCACTTCAAATTGTAGTTCAAAGGCATTATCCAACGTATTCTTCAGTTTCACACAGATGAACACCTCGCCCTTGGCTGTAAACTTAACGGCATTGCCCACCAAATTAATAAGTACCTGCCGCAAGCGTAACGAATCGGCAATGATCTGCGCGGGCACATTGTGTTCTACCTGGTAAACCAGGTCGAGGTTGGTGCGGGCGGCTTTTTCGGCAAAAATATCCAGCACTGCCTCTATGCAATCCCTCAGGTCGAAATCGTGTTCGTCCAGCTCCATATTGCCCGATTCTATTTTCGAAAAATCGAGGATATCGTTTATCACATTTAGCAGGCTATCGCCGCAGGTTTTTATGGTTTCGGTATATTCCTGCTGCTCGCGGTTAAGCGGGGTGTTGGCCAGTAACGTAGCCATACCCATTACGCCGTTCATGGGTGTGCGTATCTCGTGGCTCATGGTGGCCAGGAAAATACTTTTGGCACGATTGGCTTTCTCCGCTTCTTCGCGGGCCTTCTCGGCCTCTTCGCGCAATATGCGCTCGCCTTTGCTCATTTCGTTGAGGCGTTGGGTGCGGTCTTCTACCTGCCGCTCCAAAATGGCCTTTTGCGCTTTAATGGTGCGCACGCGCAGCCTGAATATGCCCAAAACAATGCCTACCACAATAAGCACCACCAGCGTTTTAAACCACCAGGTGAGCCAAAACGGGGGCTGCGTAATAATGGTTAGCCCCGGCGTAACCGGCGACCATAGGCCCACCATGTTTTGGTACTTCACCTTAAAAGTATACGTACCGGCAGGCAGGTTGGTGTAAGTGGCGGTGTGGCGCGTGCCTACAAAATTCCATTCCTTATCAAAGCCCTCCAGTATGTAAGCGTATTGCTTTTTATCGGCGGATGTAAAATCCAGCGCGGCAAACTCCAACGAAATTACCGACTGCTTATAATTGAGCGTGATGCTCTTGGTATCAGATATATCCTGTTTCAGCGGCGAAGGGTCGTTACTGTTTTTGGCGGCGGCCACCTTTTTGTTGAACACCTGGAACGAAGTAATCACCAGCGGCGAAAAACCTTCGGGCTTCAGTATCTGTCCCGGCGAAAAGGCGTTAAAGCCGTTCACCCCGCCAAAGTATAACTTGCCCGATGCCCCTTTGTAGGCCGAGTGCGATTTAAATTCATCCTCCTGCAAGCCATCTTCCACCGAATAGTTCTTAAAAGTGCGCTTCACCGGGTCGAACATAGATAGGCCATTGTTAGTGCTCACCCAAATTTTACCGTCGTCGTCCTCACGGGCAGCGTAAACTATATCGCTGGGTAAGCCATCCTTTTTGGTAAAAACGGTGAAGTGGCGGGTTATCGGGTCGAACAGGTTGAGGCCCGTGAAGGTACTTATCCAGATGCTGCCGTTGCGGCCTTCGTACAGGTCGGGCACGTTATCATCGCTGATGCTGTTGGTGCCCGCTTTGTGTCGGTAGCGAATGAACGAATTGGTATTGCGGTTATATAAATTCAGGCCGCCATCAAAGGTGCCTACCCACAGGTTGCCGTGGCTGTCTTCCAGCAGGCTGTACACCCTATCGCTGCTGAGGCTGTGCGGGTCGGCAGCATCGTATTTATAATTGCTGAACTTTTTGGTTTTAGGGTCGTAATGGCTCAGCCCATCGTTATAGGTGCCTATCCAGGTGGTGTTGTCTTTAGTATGAGTGAGCGCATAAATATTATTGCCCGGCAGGCTATTGGGGTTGCCCGGCTGGTTTTTAATATTGGTAAAAACACCCGTTTTGGCATTGAACACACTGATACCATCTGCCCAGGTACCGAACCAAAAATTATTCTCGTGGTCCTGGTTCACGGTAAGCACAAAGTTGCCCGTGATGCTGTTTTTACCGGGCTGCTGCATATAATGTGTTACCTTACCGTTCTTGTAATCGAACTTGTTTACGCCGCCGCCATCGGTGCCTACCCATACGTTGCGCTCGGGGTCTTCGTAAAGGGCCAGCACAAAATCATTAGAGAGGCTATTCTCCAACGAGCTGTGCCTGTAATGGGTAAAGCTTTCGGTACTGCGCTTGAACAGGTTAATTCCGCCTGCAAAAGCTCCCAGCCACATATTGCCCAGCCTATCCTTAGCAATGCCGTAGATGGAGTTACCCGTTAGGCTATTCTTGTCGATATCGTCGTGCTTGTAGGTGTAAAAATTGCCCGTCTCGGGGTTGAGGATGCAGAGGCCGCCGTTCTCGCTGCCTATCCACAGGTTACCGTTCTCGTCGCTATTGAGGGCGTATAGGGTATTGCTGCTGATGGTGTTTGGCGCGCCATTGCGGTATGGGTAGCGCACAAAGGTTTGACTATTACGCTCCAGCTGGTTCAGCGCATCGTTCAGGGTACCTATCCACAGGCGCCCCTTGCCGTCTTCGTAAATGCAACTGATATCGTTACCCGAGATAGAGCGCGGGTCGGTGGCGTTGTGCCGATAGTGGCGAAACTCTTGTTTTTTAGCGTCGAACAAGTCCAGCCCGCCGCCGGTGGTGCCTACCCATAATTGTTTGTTGGCACCGATGTAAATAAAGCTCACCTTATCGTTCGCCAGGCTGCTATCATCCTTAGGGTTATGCTTAAAATGTTTTGTGAACTTACCTGCCTTGGTATCAAAATAATCTAAACCACCCTGGCTGGCCACCCACAGGTTGCCTCTATCATCAACCGCCAGTTTGTTCAGTATGTTATCCGAAAGCGAGTTAGGGTCTTTATCGTTATGGAGGTATTTGGTGAAAGTGCCGGTGCGGCGATCCAGTTTGTTGAGGCCAATAATGGTGGCCATCCAGATGTTCCCCTCGTGGTCTTCAATAATATCCGATACCATGCTGCTGCTGATAGAGCCGGGATCCTGCGGGTCGTGCCTATAGTTGGTGAAACCGTAGCCATCGTACTTGCTCAGTCCGTCGCGCGTGCCTACCCAAATGAAACCGCGGCTGTCTTGTATAATGCAGCCCACGTTGATTTGCGAGAGCCCTTCTTTTTTGCCCAAATGCTCAAACTTCATGCTTTGGTTTTGCGCAAAACCATCGCGCACAAAAAACACGAATAGGGCAAGTATAAAGTACTTATACATCAGGGGTTAAGAAAGGGTAAGTATAATTGGTTTATAACAATAGCAGGTATACGAAGTACGCGGCTAATTGGTTCATAAATTACAAAAAGAAATTGATAATTAAGGGTTTTTCTTAGGAAGATAAGATGAAAAGCAGAAAGAATAAAGCGGAAAGCGAATTGCCGTAGCCACAACAAATTCCCCTCTTGAGAGGGGGCGCGGGAGGAATGTGCGCAAAGGCGGGGGTGTGTTAGCCGCCATGCCGTCGTTGGTATTTGATGCCGTTGCTGGTGTTATCACCAGCGACACGGACGCTATCAATTGCCGAAGACTCTCGTTTATGTGGGTTCTACAATTTCTTGTACTACAATAAAATCATCCGCCGCTCATTTGCCGCTGGGCTGTTACTTTTTTCTTGCTAAAAAAGTAACCAAAAAATCAAGTCAGCAGAAAGGCTTCTTTGCCGCACAGGCCTTTGCCCTGCTCCGAAGGAGTCCTACGGACAAACCGCGCAGAACTCACGGACCGGGAATCCCGATAGCTATCGGGAGCCCCTTGCTGCGCCGCCCTTTCCCCGCACTTCAGCAAACATTCCCAATGTCCTTCCCTCCGCACACGCCCACCACGTTCTGCCCGCTTTCGCCCGAAGCTCCTCTGCTGACGGGGAAGAAAATGCTTGGAGTATTCTAATTCCTTCCTCGGGGAGGGGTGCGGCTGCCCGTGCGCAAAGGCAGGGTGGGGTTTAGCCACAATGCTACAACCGAATGCTTAGCAAAGCACAACACGCGCCACAGGCGCGCGCCAGCGACACCGGCTTTGTCATGCTTGAGCGCAGCGAAGCATCTATTAGCCACGATGCAATAGCCACCAACACCTAACCTCTCCCCACCAATGAACTATTGAACCAGTGAACAAATGAACCAACAAACTGTTAAATCTCCATGACACCACACATCGCCACCGCAACATTCTCCGACCAGGCCCACGCCGACGACGCCCGCGAATACCTTTTAGGAAACGAATTTTTAGAAGAAGATATCACCCTCATCCCCGCCGCCAGCGGACCGCAGGTTATCATGAACATCAAAACCGCCACCGAACGCCTCGCCCAGGAAGCCGTGGATGTATTACGCAATTATGGTGGGGTGGATATTGGTTGGTATGAGGTGAAATAAAATATTATTGCGACAACAGTTTTCTTTTCTCTGTGTCAAACTCCTCTTGTGTAAGCACTCCATCACTATGCAATCGCGCCAGTTTTGTTAATTCGTCTGCTTTGCTTTTCTCCCTTGGTGCTTGTGGAGGCGGAATGTTATTGAAAATAACTGGCGGTGCATCATTAGAGAGCGCCCAAATCAAAGCAACTATCCAACCGACTGCTGTCCACCCTAAGAAAAGATTTAAGAGGAATATCGAAGTAGAATTGTGTTTTTTCCGACCTAAAATTGAAGGCAAAAAGTAAAGCGGGAACGTAAGAAGTAAGACAACAAGTATCAGAATAAGTTCAGGTGCGCCAAGTCCCATGTGTGCAAAATTTAGGTTTAAATGATTTAATTTGGTTGAATAGCTAAATATATATTTTAAATTATTGAAGTTTAGTTGGATAAGCTATAAATATTCTCTATTATCAAATTGAAACACTAAATTTATTCTCATTAACCGACTTATCACAATCAAAATCATGAGTGAGAAAACTGTTTATGTACTTGGCGCTGGCTTTTCTATGGACGCAGGTGCTCCATCACAAGCTGCACTTGTAAAAGCTATTTATGATTTAAAAACATCGTACGCTAAAAAATCATCTGATATAGTAAAAAATTGGATAGACAAATTTGATCTATTCTTAAAAGAGGCTTTAATAGTTGATGATACCAACAAATATTGGTATTCGTTGGAGGATATTTACACCCCTATAGACCGCTCGATTGGCGACGGAATCCCTTTTAAAAATTACACGGTTTCTGATCTGCTGGAGTTAAAGTATACTTTAAATAGGCTAATAATACTTGCAGTTAGAGAGGAAATACAAAACAGTCGAAAATCAAAAGAAACAATAAATATTTTTGCTGAGTATTTAATTTCTAAAGCCAGAATGAAATTAGATAGTGAAAAGTCTGATTTGGTTTCCGTAATTACAACAAACTGGGACATAATGTTGGACAATCGGGTTAATTCACTCATGAAAAAAGAAACTCCAATTAAAACTGCAACCTTTTGTGGGGTTGTGGACTATTGCTGCTACATGAGTTCTTTGGATGAAGATGACCATAGTATCAAACCTGGTTTATATGCCATTGGAAAGGGAGGATATAATTTAAAAATCCTAAAGCTTCATGGTTCTTTAAATTGGATGCAGTGTCCAAAATGCCAGAGATTATATGTTAAGTATTATACTACTTTTAATGGAGGTTATGTATTTGATGAAAAGTTTTGTCGCCACTGTGAACTAAATTTTCATCAAAATGAAGACAAGTCCAATAAATTAGATGTTAATTTAATAACACCGACATTTCTCAAAAACCTCAACAATATTCAAAATAAGCTTATTTGGCAGAACGCAGGAATTGAATTATCTGAAGCTTCTAAAGTTGTGTTCTTAGGATACTCTCTACCCCAAGCAGATTTTGAATTTAAACAGTTGCTGTCAAGAATGATACGAAAAGATGCAGAAATTGAAGCTGTACTTATTGAGGCTGACAATCCAGATAACGTACTTGACAAATCGAAACGCAACTATTTGACAGCCGGATACAGATATGAAGTTTTTTTTAGTGGTCGAAAATTAAAAATCCATTACGATGGTGTATCGAAGTACATAAAAAAACATCTTAAAGCCGTCTAACCTTAATTATCCTCGTAATGGTATTTTCTTTTGAACATTTTTACTTCCCTATCTTTAAAATACCCCCGCCCGTAGCCAAAAAACATCGCTATTAAAATAAGTATAGTAAAAGTTATACTATAAGCTACAACTGGATTAAAACATTCTATTCCGCAATCTGAATCAATAAAATATTTGTTAAAAGAAATGGTTTTAAATGCGAATAAAATCCAGACAAAAATAAACGACAGACTTACCACCTCGTTTATTTTTGAAACAGAGAACGTTTTGGGAGAGTTTATGGTTTGATAAAGAGGCCCGTAATATTTATCTTCGAATAAGTCTATATATACCTCCCAGTGCCTTTGCCAAGACTTGCTTCCAATATTTATAAGAAACCAAGCCGTCGAAAAAACGATACCCAAACACGTGATTACTAAAACTTCATCTGGCAAACGTTGAGATTCACTTACTTTACTCGCAAGAGTAAAATAAGCCGTAAAAGCAGGTAACTGGAATAACCAAAAATAATTCGCTCTTTTCCAATACAACTCAATTTCAAAATCTCTAACCTTCCAGGCCTTTTCCAACAATTCTTTCCACCTTTCATCACCTTTACCTTTAGCAATTTTCTTTTCAAATTGTTGGTAAAAGTCTATTTCACTTAATTGATCAACATCGTTAGGGTACTCCTTATAGAAAAACGCTCTAAACTTTCTAATAAAGAGCATACCACAAAATGCAATAATAGAGACGAAATAAGAATAGATAAATAACATTGGAATATTGATATTTATTCAAAAATAAGACATATATCCACGCGTTTTATGATTTATCAATTATTAAATAGTCGCTCAATAATATACAGTCGAAATAACCAAACTATCCCCACAAAAAAAGCCGGCTCCCCTTCGGGAAGCCGGCTTTTTAATATCAGTAGGATCGAGTTTATTACAACTCTCTCACCCAAATATTCCTGAAGCTTAGCGGTTCGCTCTTATCGCCGTGGGCCTGTAGCTTTATAGGCGACGGGCCGTGAGGGGCGCGGTAGCCGGGGGCACCAATGTATTGGGTTGGGCCCAGCAGTTCGATGTTGTTCTCTACCAGTACGCCGTTAAATAGTACGGTTACGCGGGCAGGGGTTTTTACTTTGTCGCCATCGAAGGTTGGGGCGGTCCAGATAACGTCGTAAACGTTCCATACGCCGGGAGGGCGGGTTGGGTTGGCCAGCGGGATAAACTGCTTGTAAATACTGCCTGCCATACCGTTCACGTAGGTTTTGTTGTTGTACGAATCAAGCACCTGCAGTTCGTAACCCATATCGCCTTTACCTATCGAGGCTAAGAAAACGCCGCTGTTGCCGCGTGCCTGGCCTTCGCCGGTAATGTTGGCGGGTACTTTCCACTCAATGTGTAACTGGTAGCTGCCAAATTTGCGTTTGGTTTCGATGTTGCCGGTAGCTTTGTTTACGGTAAGTACGCCATCGTTCACGTTCCATTTGGCGGGGTTACCGCTGGCAACGTCAACCCATTCGTCGAGGTTCTTCCCGTCGAACAGTACAATGGCATCAGAAGGGGCATCGCCAATGGTTTTGGCGCTGGCTACTACTTTTGGTACCGGTTCCCATTTTTCGGTGTCTTCGGGCTTTGCGCCCTGCTGTGCGCTGGCCGCTAATGCGAAGCCCGAGAAAAGCGCGGTAAATATTAACTGGTGTTTCATATTTATTGGAGAATTATTGGTTCGCTTGTTTGTTATGCGGGGATAATGCTTTTAACGTATTTAGCGCTTTGGGCAATGCTCACATAAGGGTCGATATTGGTGAAGTTTTCCTGCTCCACAATAAAGTGCTTAATGCCACCTTTTTTCGCCTGGGCCAGTATCGATCTAAAATCGATAGAGCCGCTGCCTATCTCGGTGTTCAGTTCGGGGTTGGTTTTATCCATATCCTTTACGTGCACAAAGGTGAAACGGCCGGGATGTTTGGCAAATATCTCCAGCGGTTTGTAGCCGGCGCGTACCACCCAATACAGGTCCATCTCCATGTTCACCAATTTAGGGTCGGTTTCGTTCAAAATGGTATCGTAAAAAGTAGTGCCTTCGGTTTCGTGCCACTCAAAGTTGTGGTTGTGGTAGCCCAGTTTCAAACCTTTTGGTTTCAGTATCTCGGCTATCTTGTTCATTTTACCGGCAACGGTCTGGAAATCGGCCTTGGTTTTAATGAACTCGTGGTTAATACCCGGGATAATGATATAAGTCTGTCCGGTAGCCAGTGCACAGTCGATATAGCTGTTCAGCTGGTCCATTTTACCGGTACCGAAGAACTCATCTAAACCATAGTGGCCGCTCGGGGTGGTCAATCCATTAGCTTTCAGCAAGGCGCTGAACTCTTTTGCGCTAAGGCCCCAAAAGCCGCCCTCTTTAGAGTAGCCGAAAGTTTCTACCTCGCTGTAGCCTGCTTTGGCAATGTTGGCAATAACGCCTTTAACGTCCTTCGGCAGGTAATCGCGCAGGCTGTAGAGCTGTATGCCCACGCCTGTTTTGCCTTTTGCCGATAATAATTGCGGTGCCAGCATTGCTGCTGCCGAAGCGATGCCCGCCTGGGCCAAAAATTGTCTCCTGGTTGTAGTCATGTGTTTGTTTGTAAGTAGAACGTCAGACAGTTATATCCGCCTAAGGTTTAAACGTCGCAAATGTGGACGGCCTTTTTCAGCGAGGCCAGTTTATCTTTATATTTCGGTATAAATTCCTGTGCTACAAAGCCTTTATGGCCGGTTGCCAAAATGGCTTTCATAATGGCCGGGTAATACAGCTCTTGGGTGTCGTCGATCTCGTTACGCCCCGGTACACCGCCCGTATGGTAATGGTTAATGTACTGGTGGTAAGCGCCAATGTTACGGATAACGTCGCCCTCGTCTATCTGCATGTGGTAGATATCGTAAAGCAGTTTAAAGTTCTCCGAGCCAAGGCGTTTGCAAAGTTCGGCGCCCCACTCTACCCTATCGCACTGGTAATCTTTGTGGTCTATTTTGCTGTTCAGCAGTTCCATCACCAGGGTAACACCATGCTTTTCGGCAAGGGCAACCATTGATTTAAGGCCTTCCACGCAGTTGTTCCATCCCTCCTCGTCGGTTTTACCGCGGCGGCTGCCACTGAAGCAGATGAGGTTTTTGTAACCGGCTTCGGCTACTTTAGGTATCATGTCGGTATAGCGTTTGTGCAGTTCGGCATGGTAAACTTTATCGCCGAAACCATCCGTAAGGTTTATTTCGGCACCGTTGCACATGCTGCTGTACAGGCCATACTTTTTAAGCGTTGGCCAATCTTTAGGGCCCACCAGGTCGATACCTTTTATGCCGATCTCTTTGGCGGCCTTGCACAGGTCCTCTACACTGATGTCGCTGTAGCACCACTGGCACACGGCGTGGTTAATATTGCCTTTCAGTTTATCGTCCATAGGCTGTTGTTCGGCTGTGGTAAATGATGAAAGCACGCCCGACGCGCCAATGGCGGCGCTGCCGGCAATAAGGCCTTTAATGGCCGATCTGCGGTTTTGGTTTGTTGCCATGTGTTATACTTCTAAACGGCCTTTAGGTTCATCCTCAATTTCCAACCCCGATTTGGTTTGTATCTGGTTTTTATCTTTAAAGAACAGCAGGAACACTATTAAAACTACTGCGGCAATACCTCCCGGTATCAACCAAATGGTTTGCCAGTTGTGTACAGTGTCAGACACTTTCCATTTATCTACTATCGGGCCCGAAATGTACGAGCCGATAAGCATACCCACGCCATAAGTAGCCAGGGTAATAAAGCCCTGTGCAGCGCTTTTGAAGCGTTCGCCTGCCAGGTTATCGGTATAAATTTGCCCGGTTACGAAGAAGAAGTCGTAGCAAACGCCATGCAGTACGATACCCGCTATCAGCATCCAATAGTTAGAACCTACGTTACCGTAAGCAAAGAATACATAACGTAATACCCATGCCAGCATACCTACGGCCAACATCTTTTTAACACCTAAACGAACGAAGAACAAAGGCATCAGCGCCATAAACGCCAACTCCGACCATTGGCCGAACGACTGTATGAAAGCCGCTTTTTGCATACCCACCTCGTTAAGGAAAGGGTTGGTAAAGTTGTAGTAAAACGCCAACGGAACGCAGATAGCGATGGAAGCAAGGAAGAACACCAGGTACGACGAGTTTTTAAGCAAACCGATAGAATCGAGGCCTAAAATATCGCTCATGCTGCTCTTCTGGCCTTTTTTTGCCGGAGGTGTAGATGGCAAAGTGAAACTTAACAAGCCTAATATCAACGACGCTACGGCCGCCATTTGGAAGGTTAATACCAGGGTATTATTTGCTTCCCAGCCCAGCCAGCCTATCACGGTACCGGCCACTATCCAACCGAACGTACCAAGAATACGGATCGGCGGAAACTCCTTGCTCGGGTTGGCCATCTGCTTGAACGATACCGAGTTCACCAAAGCCAGTGTTGGCATGTAAACGATCATGTAAGCAAATATCACCGGCAAAAAGCCATCGAAATTTGGGATGGTAGTGATGTAGTAAAGCAAAGCAGCACCGGTTAAGTGCAGCACGCCTAATACTTTTTGGGCAGAAAAATAACGGTCGGCAATGAGGCCGATGATGAATGGCGCTATAATGGCCCCCCATGACTGGCTTGAATAAGCGGTGGCATTTTGCGTGCCGCTTGCGCCTAAAGTTTTACCAAGGTAGGTTCCCATTGTTACAAACCATGCGCCCCAGATAAAAAACTGGAGGAACATCATGGTTGATAACTTAACGCGTGTAGTTAAGTTCATATAATTTATAGTTTATAATTGGTTGTTCGGGGTTGCGCGATGCTTATTTTACGGTTAAAATATATTTCACCATTTCTTTTGCATCATCCTCGCTTAGTGCGGGGTGCGGGCTCATGGCAATATCGCCCCAGCTACCGCTACCACCGGCAATAACTTTCTTGGCCAGTTTATCAACGTCAGCATCGGTGTATTTCTTAGCAATATCTTCAAAGGCAGGGCCTACAATTTTTTGGTGGTCTTTGTGGCAGGTACCGCAATCGCTACCGGCAATTAAAGTTGCACCTTTACCTGCAGGAGCAGCAGCAGTTGGTTCGGTACCGGTTTTGGTGGCAGACGTATCAGCATTGGTTGTTGCTGCCGTTGCAGTTTGGTTAGCTGCAGCTGTAGTGTCTTCGCCGCCTTCGGCTTCGCCTGGTTTTGGGCCACCGCACGCTGCAATTACTACACTGATGCCTAAAACGAGAAATAATTTTTTCATGGAGTTTAATTGTTTGATTTTTTCAATCCCGAAAAGTACGATTTTTTGCTAATTTAAACAGCTACTTCGGGTATAATTACTGCTTTTTTTCGGCCGCGCATATACAGCACCAGCCCGGCAAAAGCTACCACTAACACAATAGGAATGATGAGCGTCGCCTGCAACACTTTTACGCCGGCAAGGGTGTTATCGCCATTGGCCTCTTTTACTATCTGATCGTAATACGACCCCATAAACATGGTGTAGATAGATACCGCGAACATACCCGCGCCGCCCATCAGGTTCAAGCCCAATGCACCCGACCGTGGGATGTTGGTATTTACAAAACCCAGCATCATTGGCCAGAAGAAGCAAACGCCCATACCAAAGATAACTGCGGCAAAGAAGATGGTATTGCCCGATGCTGTGCTCAGCAGGTATAAACCGGTAGCGGCCAATATGGTTGATATCAGCAATACTACCTGTGGCTCTACCATTTTCAGGATAGGTTTAGCGAAGGCACGGCCCACTACCATGATACCGGTCTCGAGGGTTAACAGCAGCAGGGCGTTATCGCTTACGTTCTTCAGCAATACATCTATCCACTGGCCGGTAAACAACTCGGTGATACCGGTGCCCAGCATGCAAATGAACATAAAGATGAATAGCGGGCTTGCCACCGCTTTGTACATATCGGCAGTGCTTACGCCTGATGCTACACGCTCGGTAACCGGGAAATCCAGTTTAGAGAACAGGTAACCGTAGATAAGCGTCGGGATAAGCATGGTGGCAACCTGTATCTGCCAGCCTAAATTAAGCTTAGTGAGCAGCATTACAATCACCGTACCGATAACGATACCGCCTGGAAACCACAGGTGAAAGTGGTTAAGTTTGGTAGTTTTTTCTTCGGTATAAAGCGATGTTACCAGTGGGTTGCAGGCGGCCTCTACAGTACCGTTTGCAAGGCCCACCAATAACGTCGATAAAAACAGCGGCCAAAAGCCGGTTGCGAATATGGTTAACAATATGCCCGCCAGGTGGAATATAAATGCCAGCACCAGCAGCCTTTTCATGCCAATAATATCTACTATAACCCCGCCTATTACCACGGCCAGCGGGAAACCCCAAAAGGCTGTTGCGGTGATAGTGCCCAGTTGCGCTTTATCAAGGTTAAAATCTACCCCCAGTTTGTTCAGGATACCCGCGCGGATACCGAACGATAAGGAGGTTACAAGCAATGCCAGGCAACTCGCCCTGAACAATTGCGTACGGTTAATAGTAGTCTTCGTTGTCATAATTAGGTTTGGTTTAGTTGGTTTGGTTTTTAGTATTGTTAATCGAGGCCGATAAGCTTACGGTTAAAGGCTTCGTCGGAACCCGAGGCCGCAAAATCGTCGAAAGTACGGTCGGTAACGCGGATGATATGGTCCTTAATAAACTGTGCGCCTTCTCTCGCACCGTCTTCAGGATGTTTTAACGCACATTCCCATTCCAGCACAGCCCACCCGGTGTAATCGTATTGCGTTAATTTACTGAAGATCGATTTAAAGTCCACCTGCCCGTCGCCCAATGAGCGGAAACGGCCCGCACGGTTTATCCAGTCCTGGTAGCCGCCGTAAACGCCCTGCCTGCCGGTAGGGTTAAACTCGGCATCCTTAACGTGGAACATCTTGATGCGCTCGTGGTAAATGTCGATGTACTCGAGGTAATCAAGCGCTTGCAACACAAAGTGCGATGGATCGTACAGCAGGTTAGCACGTTTGTGATTGTTCACTTTTTCCAAGAACATCTCGTAAGTGATACCATCGTGCAGGTCCTCGCCGGGGTGTATCTCGTAGCAAAGGTCGATACCGTTCTCGTCGAAAACGTTCAGGATAGGCTCCCAGCGTTTCGCCAGTTCGGTAAAGGCAGTATCTACCAAACCTGCAGGGCGCTGTGGCCATGGGTAAACGGTTTGCCAGATGAGCGCGCCGCTGAAAGTAACGTGCGCGTTCAGGCCTAAATTTTGTGATGCTTTAGCAGCATACTTCAGTTGCTGTACGGCCCACTTTTGGCGCTCGGCAGGGTTATTCTTCACGGCATCCGGCGCAAAAGCGTCGAATAGCGAATCATAAGCCGGGTTAACGGCTACTAACTGGCCCTGTAAGTGGGTTGATAGTTCGGTAATTTCTAAACCGGCTGCGTTTACAATGCCTTTTATTTCGTCGGCGTAAGTTTTGCTTTCGGCTGCTTTTTGCAGGTCGATGAAGCGCGCATCGTTAGTTGGTAACTGCACACCTTTATAACCAAGCCCCGCCGCCCATTTACAG
This sequence comes from Mucilaginibacter pedocola, assembly GCF_002013915.1. Classification (GTDB taxonomy): domain Bacteria; phylum Bacteroidota; class Bacteroidia; order Sphingobacteriales; family Sphingobacteriaceae; genus Mucilaginibacter; species Mucilaginibacter pedocola. Next base: position 187,229 of record NZ_MBTF01000003.1, on the reverse strand, counting down.
ATGGAGCTTAAATCGTTAAAAGGCGCTTCGTTGCCTATAAACTGCGCTAAAAATATTGCCGGCCCTTTTATAGTATTCATGTTTTTAGTTTAGATAACGTAATCGGTCCATTTTTGCTCGCTGGTGTTTGATGCCACCACGTTGTTGATGAATGCCATACCGCGGATACCATCATCGATAGACGGAAAATCCAGCCATTCGGACTGTGGCTCTGCGCCTTCTATTTTAGCACTCAGTGCCAAAGCGAAGTTGCGGTACAGGTTACCAAATGCTTCCAGGTAACCTTCGGGGTGGCCTCCCGGTGTGCGGCAGTTGCTGGTAGCATAGCTCGAAAGCCTGTCGGTATAACCGGCACCTGCGCGTAATACTTCGGCAGGTTTATCCAGCCATTTTACGTTCAGGGTGTTTGGCTCTTCCTGGCGCCATTCCAGGCTGCCGTTCTCGCCATATACGCGTATTTTCAGGGCATTCTCTTCGCCCGCAGCAATTTGCGATGCGGTTAAGGTACCGGTAACGCCGTCTTCAAAACGCAGCAACACCGCGCCGTCATCATCCAGCATACGGCCATCTACCACAATGTTTAATGAAGCATTCAGCTGGGTAATTTTTTTGCCCGAAATATATTCGGCCAAGTGTGCAGCGTGGGTACCAATATCGCCCATGCAACCGCTCTTGCCCGATTTTGACGGGTCGGTACGCCATGAGGCCTGTGCATTACCTTCACGCTCCGATAGGCGGCTCAACCAGCCTTGTATGTACTCAACATATATTTTACGCACTTTACCCAAAGCACCATCTTTAACCATTTGCCTTGCCTGTTTTACCATCGGGTAACCGGCATAGGTATGGGTAAGCAACAGCATCAGGCCGGTTTCTTCTACTTTGGCTTTCAGTTGTAAAGCTTCTTCTAAGGTAAAGGTTACGGGTTTTTCTATCACCACGTTAAAGCCGTTCTCTAAAGCTGCCATTGCCGGTGCAAAGTGTGCGAAGTTTGGCGTAACGATGGTCACGAAATCCATGCGTTTATCTTCGGGCATTTTTGCTTCTGCTTCAAAAAGCTCGGCAAAGCTGTTGTAGGTACGGTCTTCATCCAGGAAAAGGATGCGGCCGCTTTCCTGTGCTACTTCGGGGTTAACGCTAAGCGCGCCGGCAACCAGTTCTATCTGGCCATCCATGTTAGCGGCAATGCGGTGTATAGCGCCAATGAAGGCATCCTTACCGCCGCCTATCATGCCCATGCGTAATTTTCTTTTGCTCATAAGTGATAACAGTAAACTCCCGTTTAATTCTTTCTGCCGGTTAGCAGAGAGCATCGGGTTTAGTTTTGATATTAAAGTGTGATGTAATTTTAAGTATTCTTAAGCAATTTCAATCGATTGCTTACTAAATAAAAAAGCCCCCTCCGCTATAAAACGGAGAGGGTTTTGATTTTTGGCCTACGATAATGCCCAGGCGCGGTCGCCTTTTTTGTAAGGGTAGTTACCATCGTATTTACCGGGTACCGGTAAGTAGCGCAATGCTTTGGTAGCACCTACTTCTGATGTGAAGTAACCCAACAGGGTCAATTGCTTCATCATGGTGAAGTAGTGGTTTGGCACATCCGGTGCTTTGTAATCTTTTTCGTCTTTATGTTTAGCTTTATCAGCTTCAGCATCTTCGCCTTTCTTTTTGGCGTAGTCTTTAGCTTCTTTATCCAGCTCGGTTAACAGTTCGGTACGCTGTGCAGGCGTAACTTCCATGAATTTTTTGCTGAACTTTTTGTTGCTGGCCTCGTCAAGCTTGCCAATACCTTCCAGGAAAACTTTCTGGTCGGCCTCGGTGTAGCAATCGCGCACCATTACGTTCATAAAGGCACCAACTTTGGCTGCTTTAGCGCCCGGAGTGCTGGTTTCAGGCAAAATGGTTTCGGCCACTTCATCTAAAAAAGCAGTTATCTCGGGTTTAGCCAAATCCTCGATGTTGCTTGCAGAGCTGCCTGAAGGTTTACAGCCCGACATAAAGAACTCTGCGCCGATGATGGTTCCCCCAAGGATCAAACCCACCCGGCCAATTGCGTCTCTTCTGTTCATTTTATCAATTATTTTGAATTAATGATTTCTTGTTAGTTATACCTTAGGCTTTTAAAACAAAACCTTCGCGGTATTCGCGTTTTACAAATTGGTTAGCCTCGGCAAAGTTGGTCACCTTCATAGCGTCGTTATCCCACAGCATTTTAATGGTGCCGCCTTTCAGGTCGTGGCCGCGTACTGCAAGGTTAGCCATCAGCAAAGCTTCGGTCAACGGACCAGCAATCTCGAATGGAGAGCTTACTTCCTGTTTACCGTAGCCAGCTATACAAGCCTCAACCCATTGTGCGTAGTGGCCACTTGCGCCACCCGGTACGCGGGCATATTTTTGCTTTGCTTTAACGTTCTCCATACGGCTTTTTGGTAATAAGGTAGCAGCATCTGAGTAGGTGCTGGCGTACATTTTACCTTTTGTACCGATGAATAAGGTACCGTTGCCTTCTTCGCCGCCCCATTTCTCATCAGCGCCAAGCTCTATAGGGCGTTCCGGCTGTATGCCGCCGTCCATCCAGTGCAGGGTTACATCGCCTTTGGTTTTGTTGGTTTTAGGGAAGGTTAAAGTAATGTGGCTCGATGGAGGGCAGCTTTCAGGGAAGCGGCCTTGTTTAAACTCATCTACATATACACTACCAACGCTGGCTTGCACATCTTTTGCATAGCGGATACCCAATACGCGGAAAGGAGCCTCAACTAAGTGGCAACCCATATCGCCCAGGGCGCCGGTGCCGTAATCCCACCAGCCGCGCCAGTTAAAAGGTACCAGTTTCTCTACGTAGTCTTTTTTAGGGGCAGTACCCAACCACAGGTCCCAATCTAATTCTTTAGGGATATTCTGGCTTGGATCGGGCCATTTAATGCCTTGCGGCCACACAGGGCGGTTTGTCCAGCAGTAAACGGTATGTACATCGCCTATCAGGCCTTCATCGTACCACTCCGACATTAAGCGGGTACCATCGTTAGATGCACCCTGGTTACCCATTTGGGTAACCACTTTATATTTCTTGGCTGCCTCGGTTAGCAAACGAGCTTCCCACAAGTCGTGCGTTAATGGCTTTTGTACGTACACGTGCTTGCCCAGTTGCATAGCACCGTAAGCAATAATAGCGTGGTTATGATCCGGGGTTGAAACCGATACGGCATCAAAATTCTTCCCTTCTTTATCCAACAGTTCGCGCCAGTCTTTATAATATTTTGCTTTAGGGAACGATGCGCGTGATTTAGCAGCGCGGCGGTCATCCACATCGCAAAGGAATGCAATGTTGGCTTTGCCGCTTTTTGCAAAGGCAGCAATATCGCTTTCGCCTTTACCACCGGCACCAATACCTGCTACATTCAGCATATCGCTTGGCGCAGTGTAACCTTTACCGCCCAGCACAAAACGCGGAACGATCATGAAACCGGCAGCGGCCAGCGAGGTGTTCTTTAAAAAGTCCCTTCTGGAGGTACCCGTTACCGGGGTTTCTTCTTTCTTCTCAGTCATTTTTTATAGATGCTAATCGATTAAATATTACCTTTTTTCAGTTCTTCTACCGCGTGGTTGGCTGCGCGGGCAGTAAGCGCCATGTAAGTAAGCGATGGGTTTTGGCAAGCGGCCGAAGTCATGGCGGCACCATCCGTAACAAATACGTTTTTGGCATCCCAAACCTGGTTCCACTCGTTCAGTACCGATGTTTTGGGGTCGCGGCCCATACGTGCAGTACCCATCTCGTGTATACCACGGCCTAAGATACCTTCGCTGGTGTAGCCTTTTACATCTTTAACGCCGGCGTTAGTCAGCATTTCTACTGCGTCGTTCATCATGTCTACACGCATTTTACGCTCGTTGTCTTTTACCTCAACATCGATAGCTAATGTAGGCAGGCCCCATTTATCTTTTTTCTCTTTATCAAGAGTGATCTTGTTTTCGTGGTATGGCAATGTTTCGCCGAAGCCGCCCATACCAAAGCTCCATGAGCCTGGTTCTGATAAGGCATCTTTAAAGGCACCGCCTATGCTCAACTCGGCAATATCGCGGCTCCAGTTGGCGCGGCTGCCCCCACCCTGGTAACCAAAACCGCGGATGTAATCGCGTTTTTCGCCATTAAGGTTGCGGTAACGCGGTATGTAAATACCGTTAGCCCTGCGGCCGAATGTATACTTATCTTCAAAGCCTTCTATACGGCCGCCTGCGCCAACACCTAAGTGGTGGTCCATTACGTTGTGGCCAAGCTCGCCGCTGCTGCTGCCTAAGCCGCCTTCCCAAACGTCGGTAGCCGAGTTCATTAACACCCAGGCGCTGTTTAGTGCAGATGCGTTAACGAAAACGATCTTAGCGAAGAACTCGTAAGTTTTGTTGGTTTCGGCATCTACTATGCGTACGCCTTTTGCTTTCTTGGTGTCTTTGTCGTAAATGATCTCTTTAACAATTGACCATGGGCGAACGGTTAAATTACCGGTTGCCATAGCAGCAGGCAAAGTAGCCGACTGTGTGCTGAAGTATGCACCGAACGGACAGCCTAACCAGCATTTGTTGCGGTACTGGCAGTTGGTACGGTTATTATGCGGCACAGTGATATTGGCGGTACGGCCAATAACAAAGTGGCGGGTATCTTTATAAAATTCTTTAAAACGTTTTTGAACATCTTTTTCTACTACGTTCATTTCCATTGGCGGCATAAAATCGCCATCCGGCAGAATTGGAACGCCATCGCGGTTGCCCGATATACCGGCAAATTTTTCTGCATAGCTATACCATTTTTCCAGGTCTTTATAACGGATAGGCCAGTCAACGGCTATACCATCTTTTAAGTTGGCCTCGAAATCGGTATCGTGCCAGCGGTACGATTGACGGCCCCACATCAGCGAGCGGCCACCCACATGGTACCCACGGAACCAGTCGAAGCGCTTAATTTCGGTGTAAGGGCTTTCTTTTTCATCAACCCAATAGTCTAAGTTTGTCTCGTTAAGCGGGTAGTCGCGCTTTAAAACGGGGTAATCTTCGATCATTTTTTGAGTACGGCCACCACGGTGTTCAAATTCCCATGGGCCTTTATTCGCGTTCACGTAATCCTTAATGTGCTCGATGTTTTTACCGCGCTCTAACATTATGGTTTTTAAGCCCTTCTCGGTCAGTTCTTTCGCAGCCCAGCCGCCCGATATCCCTGAACCAATGACGATGGCGTCATAAGTGTTTGCAGACATAGTAGTATTGAATTAAAATAAAATTTGTTTAGTATTGGTTGTCTCGCCTAATGTAGGCATAATAATTATTTTTCAAATCTTTTTTCAATGTGTTTTTTATACACAATTGCCGGTTTGCAGTTCCTTTTCAGTTTGCAGTTTTCGGTTGGCGGTTTGCAGTTTTGAAAACTGGTTTGCAAACTGCAAACTGCTATCTGGCAACTGATAACTGCTAACTGGGAACTGCTAACTTTTCCCCTTCGTGCTCACCGCATGGTCTACCGCTCTTGCTGCAAATGCCATGTATGTAAGGGATGGGTTTTGGCATGAGGTTGAGGTCATGCTGGCGCCATCGGTTACGTACACGTTTTGGCAGGCGTGCAGGCGGTGCCATTTATCAAGCATCGATGTTTTTGGATCGTTACCCATACGTACGCCGCCCATTTCGTGGATATCCAAACCCGGTGCACGGCTATCTACTGATGCTTTAATGTTGGTGAACCCTGCGGAAGTGAACATCTCTGTCATTTGCTCAACATAGTCCTTCTTCATTTTGGCATCGTTATCGTCGTACTCTACCGATATTTTCAGTTGCGGTATACCGAATGGATCCTTCAGCGTTTTATCCAGTGTTACGTAATTGCTTTCTTTCGGTATAGTTTCGCCCATCATGTGCGAGCCTACCTGCCACAGGCCCAGGTCATCTTTCACCAGGTTGGCCTTCAGGTCATCCCCAATGCCATCGCTATTGGTTTGGCGGTAGCGCGATGCGTAGAAGCCGGCTGCATAACCACGCAAGAAATCCGTTTCTTGTTTGTACACGTTACGGAAACGCGGAATATAACCACCACCTGCCGGGTTACGGCCATCGGTTGTCCATTCTTTATCGCCCTCCCACTCGGCATTAATATGTGCTGAGTAGTTGTGGAATGCTACGTATTTACCCAGTGTACCGCTATCGTTACCCAAACCGTTAGGGAAACGGCTTGATGTAGAATTTAGCAACACCAGGTTACTGTTTAATGCAGCTGCGTTCAGGAATATTACATCGGCATAGTATTCTATAGCCTCTTTGGTGTTAGCATTAATAACACGAACGCCCGTTGCTTTACCCAATTTCTCATCGTAAATAATAGATTCTACCACCGAGAACGGACGCAAAGTAACATGGCCCGACCTTAATGCCCAAGGTATAGTACTTGCGTTGGCACTAAAGTAGCCACCAAAAGGGCAACCGCGCTGGCAAAGCGTACGGCGCTGGCATTGTGCCCTGCCCTGGTCAAAATGTATTTGTTTAGGGATTGATAAGTGTGCGCAACGCGCGCTTATTACGTGCCTGTTTTTATAATGCTGCTTTACGTGTGCGCTGAAACGGCGCTCTACGGCGTTCAAAGGGAAAGCTGGTAAGAACTCGCCATCCGGAAGTTCGGCAAGCCCATCGAGGTTACCGGAAATACCCGCAAATTTCTCTACATGGCTGTACCATGGCGCTATATCCGCATAGCGGATAGGCCAATCTACAGCAAAGCCGTCACGCGCCGGGCCCTGGAAATCGAAATCACTCCAGCGCTGGGTTTGGCGTGCCCATAGTAACGATTTACCACCGGTTTGGTAGCCGCGTATCCAGTCGAATGGTTTTTCCTGTACGTAAGGGTGTTCGGCATCCTTCACAAAAAAATGCTGGGCATCTTCGCCAAAAGCATAGCACTTGCTTACTATGGGGTTGGCCTCGCGCAGTTCATCGGTTATTTGCCCATGGTGAGGGAACTCCCAAGGGAACATATTGGTGGTAGGGTAATCCTTATTATGCTTTACATCGCGGCCGCGCTCCAGTATCAGGGTTTTTACGCCTTTGTCGCCAAGTTCTTTGGCTGCCCAGCCGCCGCTCATGCCCGAGCCAATTACAATGGCCTGGTAGGTGCGGTCTTTAACACTATCTATATTTAAATTAGCCATTTTATTATGCCGAAGCTTTCTTTTTAACCGGGAACATGGCATTATACCTGCCCGGTACCAATTCGTATACTATTTTCTCTGTCATGAAGTATTTGGAGGTGGTGTAGCCAAATACGGTTTGCCCTTTCACGGTCCAGTAAAAGCCATTGGCCTTGCTGTCTTTATCCTTGTTATTAGGGTCTTTGCTTTGTTTTTCTATATCGTTTACAAAAGCGGTGCGCTCTGCTGCGGTAAGTTCGTGGAATGGTTTGCCATGCTTTTTATCAACGGCATCGGCAAATTCTTTCAACCCGGCCATAAATTCGTCCTGCCCTTTTTTATCGTAGCAGTCGTCAATCATTTTAAAAACAAACAGGTTTATGCCTAAGTCTTTAGCGCCGGGTGTTTTTGTTTTGGGGAGGATGGTTTCGGTAAGTTCGTTAACCAGGCTTTCCTGCTCAGCATCCACGTTTAAGTGGTTAAGCTTTACTACGGGTTTGCCTTTGTTATCGTTAAGGCAAGATGGCAGTACGGCCACGCTGCCCAGGATCAAAGCCATGTTGCGGATAGCTATCCGCCTGTTCATTTGATAGTCCAAAGTTTTAGATAATTAAGTTTATGCTTTTATAACGGGATATTGCGCTCAAACAATATCCCGCCAAGTATAAATGCGCGGGTTAAGGTAGGTTTTAAAGCCTAATAACCCCATTTTTTCATGGTTTGTAAATCAATTTTTACAGAATCCATCGGGTCCATGCCCTGGTACGACTCCTGTTCGATGATCAAATAGCCTGTTCCACCAATTTTCTTGGCAACTTTAAGCACTTCTTTCACCGGCAATACGCCTTTGCCCAATATGCAACTTTCATAACCGGTACCTTCGTTAGGGTGCTCGGCGCTTTTTATCTCATCCTTCACGTGCATCGATTCGAAACGGCCCGGGTATTTTTTAAGGATGCCTATCGCGTCGTTCTCGCGGCCATACATGTTACCAATATCCAGCTGCTGCGATACCAATTTAGGATCGGTGTGCTGCATAATGTAATCGAACAGGCGCATATCGCCTACCATGGTGGTAAATTCAAAATCGTGGTTGTGGTAACCAAACTTCATCCCCGATTTTTGGCACAGCTCGCCGCTTTTGTTAAACTGCTCCATTGTACGGTCGAGCGCCGCCTTATCGGTACGCACTTTCTCATCCATCCACGGGCTGAAAACATATTTCTGGCCTAAAACGGCAGCGTCTTCTACGGTCCATTTCCAGGCATCGGTGAAATCATTAGTAGCGGTATCCCAGTGCGATGGCAGCATTACGGTGTGCCCGCTTGGCATTACCAAACCCAGGTCGTCCAGCAGTTTCCTGAATTCTTTAGCGGTGTAGCCGTAAAACTTGCGGTTTACGTAGTTGGCGTGCTCTACAGTAACATAGCCCATATCGGCCAGCTTTTTCAACGTGCCCGATGGATCGGTGCGCATTTGGTCGCGAACGGAATAAAGCTGCAGGCCTACGTGTTGTATTTTGCCGGCAGCGAAAATGCTTTTAGGCATTAACGTTGCTGCGGTTACAGCTACGGCGCCGGTTTTGAGGAAACTTCTGCGGGATGAATTCATGGTGTATTTAGATTTAGTTTTTTGCGATTGGGAAAACGGGGAACAACCAGTCGGAATTGCTGACAAAGGCAATATGCTTACTATCAGGCGACCACGATGGCGTATTGATAGTACCCTGCCCGCCGTACAGATAAGCAACCACTTTTGAGGGACCACCGCCAACGGGCATTACCCGGATGTAAACATGTTTATAAAAAGGATGATCGCCGGGGGCAACCTCGCTCTTCAGGAAGGTGATATATACTATCCATTTGCCATCGGGCGATATATGCGGAAACCAGTTGTTGGCATCGTCGTTAGTTATCTGCGTTTGGTTTTTGCCGTCGGCATCCATGCGCCAAACCTGCATCAGCCCGCTGCGCACCGAGTTGAAGTAAATGTACTTGCCATCGGGCGTGTACTCGGGGCCGTCATCTAAACCTTTGGTATCGGTAAAGCGTTCTTCGGGGCCGCCTTCTGCCGGGATACGGTAAACATCGTACTCGCCGCCGCGTTCGCCGCAAAACACCAAATACTTACCATCCGGCGACCAGCCATGCATATAGCTTGCCCCCACCCCTTTTTTGGTAACGGCTTTAGCCTCGCCACCATCAAGAGGCACAGTATAGCCGATTGACGGGCCACCATCGCCACTGCTGATCACTAACATTTTACCATCGAAGGATATCACGTGGTCATTATTATTATTCTTGGCAGCACCTGTATTTAACGCTTTTGGTGTTGATGTTGCGATATTGAATTTGTAAAGCGTGCCATCGCTGTTATAGATAAGCGATTTGCCGTCTACCGTCCAATTTGGAGCTTGCAACGATTTTGGGGATTGATAAACCACACGGCTGTTATGGCTCGTCATATCCAACAATTCGATAGCGCTGCCCAGGTATCTTTTATACGGAACAAGGTCTGCCGGGGCGGGGCTAACAATGCGCACATTGTTAAATACTGCCTGCTCCATTACATCGGCATTGTGCGAACAAACAAAAAGGCCTACATAAACTTCGTCGCCTAAATCAAGCTCCAGCTTTTCTTCCGGGCCAAACATTTCGCCGTTTTTAGCTACCGACATAGTGAAGGTTTTGCCCCTGCGTTCCAGTTGAACAACATCGGCAAAGGTTTGGGCAGATTTTTGTTCCTCGGTAACCGCGCCGCTGGTTTTGCGGTATTGCAGCGAGGTAAGCCCGTCGCCATGTACTACGGCATTTACATGTGCCGAATTGCCATCTAATGATTGGCGCACCATCCAGCCGAATTTACGGTGCAGTTCGATACCCTTGCCAATAAAAGCAGCATTAGTGCGCAGGATAAAATCGCCTTTCACCTTCTTCCACACAAACTGAAATTCATCGGTATTAGCCCATATATTGGTACCTGCTCCGCTTATGGTGTATTGCTGCAGTTTGGCATCGTATTTTACATCGCCTTTCTTCTTTACGGAGCCTACATCACTATGTTGGTCGAAAATTCCGATGGGCGTTTGTTGCGCAAAACTTTTAGTTGCGAACAGGCATAGGGCAAACGCCACGGCGAAAAAGCGAGTGGTAAATATTTTATGCATCACAGTTTATTAGGTTGGCAAAATTGGTTTACTAAGTTATGTATTTCATTTTGTAAAAACTACACTATAAAAGTTGCTTTTAATATAAAAAATGTTGTTTTGGAGGGGGATAAGTGGCTATTTAACCACAGAGTTCGCGGAGGTTACACAGAGATTCGCAGAGAGCTTGGCAAACGGGTTAGAGAGTTTTAATTCAGATTAAACTTTACATCCATCGGGATTGAGCGGCATTCTCTTCTATTTTTTCTTTGCGGCTTTGCGCCTTTGCGTGCTAAAATTCTACCAATTCGATCTGTGAAAATTTGCATAATTCGTGCAATTCGTGTTCACTCAAAAGAAACATACGTTCGCACCAAATAAAAAAGGAGAGCCATGGCCCTCCTTCTACTCACATTATTATACGGTTAGGTTTACTTCGTTGCAAATATTTGTTTTCCGGTTACCGGGCAAAAAACGGGTACAGGTTCTACCGCTACAAAAGGCGTAACATATTCTTTAATAAATTGTGCCTTCGAATCTTTATAACTGCTTACGGCACCAATCATGTGCATAAACTTGATATAAACAAAAGCCATATCTACCTGGTGCGGTTTAAAACCCGAGCGTGCGCTTTTTGGGAACAGGTGGTGGTTGTTGTGCCACTCGCCTGCCACATAGCCCGGCCACAATTGGTTTACCGACATATCCTTGTAATTATGGTCTATCCCTTCGCGGCGTTTGTCTTCGCCTTTGCCATGCCCTTCGTAGTTGAAGGTACGCACGCCTACTGCCCAAAAGCCTGCTGCGCCAAATATAGCGCAAGCCAGTGCCATGCCGCCAAGCAAGTAAAATACCGCGAACCAAAAAGCCCAGTTAGCTATTACGCCTAAAATGGTATGAAAGGGGTTTGCAATGGAACCCCATTTTTGGTATTGCGCATAAGTGTTTGTAGTTACGCCGGTATGTTTCATCAGTGTAAGGCAGCGGCAATAATCCTTTTCGCTCATATTACGGTTAACGGGCTGATGGTTGGCATCGGCCAGGAAGCAGTACAAGAAGCCGCCTTGCGCATTATACGGGTCGCCGGGCTGGTCGGATAGGGCGTGGTGCACGTGGTGCGATATAGCGTAAATTTCTTCGGGGATAATTTTCAGCGTCAGGTTCTGCGTAAAAAATCGCCAGAAGTTATTGCTGAATTTATAAGCACCATGGGTGCAATACCTGTGGTACCAAATGGTTCCGTGCGTCCCCATCACAATCATGCTGTATACAAATGCAATAATGAGGCCTTGCAGCGAAAAATACTCGAACAAAAACAGGTAAAAAAAGACACCCAGTGTTGCCACCATGGCCCAGCTCATAAACGAGAGCCAGTTCTTTTTGCTTTTAACAATGTTTAACCTCGAAAGAAATTCTTTTAATACCTGGCTGTTTGAGGGTTTGGAAAGGTTGCCATCAGCATCCTTCCAGCCATAGGAAGGTTGTTCGAGCACATCATGGATGAATGCCATCAGTGTTTTGGGGAGATTAGTTTATCAATTTATGTTTAGTAATTGGGGCTGCCTTAAAGATATGGATCATGATTCGTATATCCTATAAAAACAGTTAAAAAATTTAATATATAATTAAATTAACAGTGAATTAACACTTTCATTGCAACATTTGTATGACATTGGCATTACAATTAAACTTCTTGATACTTTACCCGTCATTAGCACAGTTTACCGTATTGCTATGACAAAATTTGCCCCCTTGTTTTTAGTGCTGTTTATGCTTGCTACAAAAGCATTTGCACAACAACCTCCCCGCTCGGTTAGCGGTACATTGATAGACAGCCTTGGCACCGTGCCGGGCATGACGGTGAAGCTAACATCTGATAAGGATAGCATGGTTGTGGCCAGCGATGCCAAGGGTGTGTTCAGCTTCGGCGCTGTGTTCGCTAAAAACTTTAAAATAACCGTTACCGGTTTAGGCTACCAGGGCATAAGCCGGAAATATACGATGGACGATGGCAAAACCGCCATCAAACTCGACCCTATAAAACTCACCGTTGCAACCAACGCATTATCGCAGGTGACCATAACAGCGGCAGTCGTGCCTATAGTTATTAAGGAAGATACGGTTGAATACAAAGCATCGGCCTACCCCGTTCGTGCCGGTTCGCCGGTGGAGGACTTGTTGAAGAAACTGCCGGGCGTATCCGTTGATAAGGATGGCAATGTTACTGCTCATGGCAAGCAGGTTACCAAAGTGCGTGTAAACGGCAAAAACTACTTCAGCGGCGATGTGCAAACCGCAACCCAAAACCTCCCCGCCGAGATTGTAGAGAACGTACAGGTGATAGACGACTACGGCGACCAGGCCAACCTAACCGGCATAAAAACCGGCGACCCGGAGAAAATCCTGAACATCACTATACAAAAAGGCAAGCGCACGGGCAAATTCGGGCAGGCTACGGTGGGTGCCGGGAATGACGACCGGTATTTGGCCCGTGTATCGGCAAATGCTTTTAAAGAGGATGAGCAGATATCGCTCATCGGTACCATCAATAACACCAATACCAACTCTTTTAACCTGGGTGCAGGCGGTGGTGGTGGCGGGCGCGGTGGCCGTGGTGGCGGCGGCGGTGGCGCAAGTGGCGGAGTGAGTACGGCCAACGGCATTACTACTAACCGCTCGGTAGGCTTTAACTACCGCAACGAATGGGGCAAGAAAATTACTGCCTATGGCAGCTACAGCTTTGCCGACCGCGATAAAGTGGGCAACAGTACCTCGCAAACACAAAACAACTTTAACGGTGATACGCTTTTAAGCAACGATAACAGCATCAGTAAAACCCATAACATCAACCACCGTTTCGATTTTAATGTCGAATACCGGATAGATACGCTGAACTACCTGAAGGTGAACCCCAACTTCAGCTACAATTCGTCGTTCGATAATACTACTGATGTATTCAGCAACACCAGGCAGAACACCCTCATAAACGGTAACGAACTGGCGCTTACAACCGGCTCGGCACCAAGCGGCGGTGTATCGGTTTTGTATAACCATAAATTCCGCAAAAAAGGGCGTAACTTCAGCATCAACACAGGGCTTAGTTACTCTAAAACCACACAGGGGCTTTATGACGAATACACAACCGAAAGAAACAACATCACCACGCCCCTGTTCCAGCAAATAAACACCGATAATAGCAGCAACAAATACAATATAGCCCTATCATACACCGAGCCACTGGGCAACGGCAACTTTTTGGAGGCCAACTATAGCCACAACTATACCAATACCGATAATAACCGCCTCAATTACCGCGTAGACCCTGATACCAAAACGGAAACCTATGTAGATTCGTTAAGTACGCTTTACAACTATCAGTTTATTACCGATAGGTTTGGCCTTAACCTGCGCGGCGTAAAGGCTAAGTATAATTATACATTGGGTTTGGCAGTGCAGCCTACATCACTCAACGGGCAGTCGCATAACTTCAGCACCAGTACGCATACGTTCAACTACATCCCAACTGCAAGGTTCATTTATAATTTCCAACGCAACCATTCGCTGTCTATCAATTATACCGGCAGCAACAACCAGCCAAGCTTTACACAGTTGCAATTACAGCCCGATTTTAGCAACCCGCAAAACCGTATTTACGGTAACCCCGACCTGAAACCCGAGTTTAGCAACAACATCAGCCTGCGTTATAACCAGTTCGACCTCACCAGCGGCAACTCTTTATTCACCAATCTTTCGTTCACTACTACGCAGGATAAGATAGTAACCAATTCGAAACCCATTACCGTAATTACCGCCGGGCGCGATACCAACAATACCGTGCAGGAAACCCGCTATATAAATACTAACGGCTTTTACTCCGCAAATGGTAATTACGCCTACTCAAAACCATTTGCCAACCGCAAGTACACCGTAACGTTAAATGGGGGCGCAACTTTTAATAACAACGTGTTTTACGCGCGCGACGAACGCAACGTGGGCAAAAACTGGGTATTTAACCAGGGATTGAAAGTTCGGATCGATATAGATAGCTTAATGGATACCGAAGTGAGCGGCAACTACAGTATCAATACCACCCGGTACAGCAGCGAGGAAAGCATAAACACCGATGCCAAAACCTGGACCTTCGGTTTAGATGGGCGCAGCTACTTTTTTAAGAACTGGGTATTGGGTTACAACCTTACTCAAACCATAAACCATGGCTTTAGCGCAACGGTAAAGGCCAACCCCACCCTGCTGAGCACGTATGTAGAATACCAATTTTTGAAAGGCAATGTAGGCGCACTACGCTTCCAGGCGTTCGATTTGTTTAACCAAAACACGGGCGTAACACGAAGCGTAAGCGGCAACCAGATCATCGATACCCGCACCAACCGTTTGGGGCGTTACTTTATGCTCACCTTTGCCATAAGGTTGCAAAAATTTGCCGGTGCACGTGGCGGCAGGCAAGGCGGCGGTGGCCGCAGGGGCGGCGAAGGCGGCGGTGGATTTGGCGGCGGTGGTGGTGGCAGGCCGGATTAAATAAAGCTCTTTTTGCTTATTTTTAGCCAACATTAAACCGTATGCAAAGATTCCCGTCGAAAAAGGGTTTTGTTATATACATCCCGCTGATCATTTTGATCACCGTTGAGCTTGGTTTTTTAGCAGGCGGGCTTTACGAAGGCGCTGTTGTGATACTGATAATAATGTCGGCTTTAGTTTTGCCTATGTTTTTTAATACCTACTATGAAATTAGTGAGACTGGTATTTTAAAAGTGAAATGCGGGTTACTGTTTAACTTGAAAATACCAATTGGTAGCATTACCCGGGTAGAAAACACCAATTCGATATTAAGTGCCCCCGCGCTATCAATGGATAGGATGGAAATATTTTATAACAAATTCGATTCGGTAGTAATATCGCCCGCGGATAAAGCCATATTTGTAACCGAACTGCAAAAAATAAACCCCGGCATTAAGTATTAAAAACAATACCTGCTGTGCCATTGTAAAAGTGTTACGTTAATATCTACAGCGCTCATGCTCAAAACTAAATTACAGCTTCTCGCATCGTTTTTATTTATAATTATCACAAGCGCCCAAGCCCAGGAAGAAACCACAACCAAAACCAATTGGCTTACCGACTCTATAAAAGAAACGTACACCGTATTAAAAACCAATAAACACGTTAAGCAGGGTAGCTATACGGCCATGTTTAGAAAAAAAACACCAATAGCAACCGGCACCTACGATCACGACAAACGAGTAGGCCCATGGCGTTTTTATGATTCAAGAGGCGTTTTAATGCAAACCTACGACTTCAGCAATAGCAAACTATTATTCGAAGCGCCGGAGTATTCCAATTCAAAACTTCATTATTTTGCCGATACGGATATAGACTCGACAGATGTGGTTACCAAGCCCATAAAAATCGGCGGCAGGTATTATGGCTTTTTACCTTACCTAAGGCTTTTTACCCTCCCCAACGATATTTGGAATATAAACAGGATAACCAACACCGCGCAGGTAGAATTATTGATAAGTCCGCTGGGGCGGCTTGCTTATTACTGGGTACGCTTAACCGGCATTAACGATTACGAAAGAGTATTCCGCATGAACCTGGAGTTGCCCGACCCTGCCGACAACGTATTTACCCCCGCAACAAAAAACGGCCAGCCTATAGCCTGCCGTATTATTATAGAGGCGCGTATCACCGAAGACGGGCACCTCGACTTCAGGAATTAAAAAAGTAAAAGGCGCAAAACCCTATCGGGTAATGCGCCTTTTCTATAATTATCTTTTGGCTTTTGGCTTTTTGCTTTAGACTTTAAGCTTTCGGCTTAATGATGGTGATGGCCATCCGGGCCGTGTGCATGGCCGTGAGCCAGTTCTTCCGGAGTTGCCGGGCGAACGTTTAATATCTCGCCTTTAAAGTGCAGGTCCTGGCCGGCCATAGGGTGGTTAAGGTCAACAATTACCGAATCTTCGGTAACTGATACAACCTGGCCCTGAAAACGGTTACCATTGTTATCCTGCAAAGGCAACACCTCGCCAATTTCAGGTATCTCGGTACCGTTGAACATATCTTTTGGCAAATTAGCTACAGCCTCTTCGTCAAACTCGCCGTAACCATCTGCAGCAGCAATGTGGAAATCGTAAGTATCGCCGGTAGACAATGTGCTCAGGTTCTCTTCAAATTTTGGTATCATTTGGCCCGCGCCGAATAAAAAGGTTAAGGGTTGCTCCTGCGTAGCGCTTTCTACCAGGCCTTCAACGCCGTCTTCTTTTTTTACATACAAGTCGTAGGTTAATGATACTACGTGTTTTGGTTCTATTTTCATTATGATGTTTTTTTGAGATTAAAGCTCAAAGTGTAAAGCTTAAAGCTTTTGCTTTGGTCTTTTTGCTTTCTGCTCCTAAAATAAAAGCAATTACTTATCTATTTGTTTTAACGCTTGGCCTACATTATCAACCGGCAGGCTGCACGTTTTGTTACTGCATACGTAAATGCGGCTGATGTCCATAGGCTTATCTGCTAGCAAAGGTAATGTTCCTTTTGTACCGCCCAATATTATTTTATTAGGAATATAGTTTTGTTCCAATTCTTTACGCAATGATGTGGAAGCCTCACCGGTAATGGCAATTTCGTACACGCCAAACACCTCATCTAAGAGTAAAGCCGTCCAGTTGCTGTAAGCGGTGCCGTATTTGGCAAGGTGCGGCACAATGTTGCGCAGCATCTGGGCGGCAATATCGTGGTATCGCTCCTCATCATAAAACAGGGCAAGCTTTTTCAAATTGCGCGCCATTACGGAGTTTGAGGAAGGTATCACCCCATCCATAATCTCAGATTTCCGGGCTATCAGGTGCTCATCGTCATCAGCAGTGTAAAAGAACATGCCGCTTTGTTTATCATGGTAGTGAAGTATAGCGTAGTCGGTAATGCCTTTTGCACGGGTAAGCCATTGCTCATCAAAAGTAACTTCGTACAGGGCGATAAAAGCATCAACCACATTGGCATAATCATCTAAAAAGGTAGCAATGGGTTCATGGTCGCCATTGGAAAGCAATACCGGTTCCTTAAATATGCGCAGCAGTTTATCGCCCGAGAGCATATTATTGGTCAGGAAATCGGCATTCCGCAAGGCCAGGTCGAGGTATGCTGGCTCATCAAATGCACGGTAGGCATCGCAAAGCCCTTTTAGCATCAAGCCGTTCCACGATGCCAGTATTTTATTATCCAAGCCCGGGCGGATGCGTTTATCCCGCGCATCAAATACCTTTTGCCGGGCAAGATCTATACGGGCGGTTAATTCTTCAACAGATACCCCTAAAGTAGCCGCCAGTTCCGCATCACTTTCCCTGCGGAAGAATACGTTGGAATACTCTTCTTCCCAATTGCCCATATCGGTTACATGGTAATAAATACAAAACAGCTGTGCTTCTTCGCCTAATATCCCCTCCAGTTCGTCTTTGGTAAAAATATAGTACTTGCCCTCTTTCCCTTCGCTATCGGCGTCTAATGCCGAGTAAAAACCATATTCGGGCGAAGTAAGTTCACGTTCCACAAAGCTGATGATCTCGTCGGCAATGGTTTTATAAAGCGGGTCGGGCTGCCAGGTATAAGCTTCGGCATACAGGCTAAGCAGTTGCCCGTTATCGTAAAGCATTTTTTCGAAGTGGGGCACATGCCAAACACCATCAACCGCGTAGCGGGCAAAGCCGCCGCCAATATGGTCGTATATACCACCAAAGGCCATTTTGTTAAGCGTCAGTTTCGCAAGGTTGGCCACATGCTCATCCTGCATCAGGTGCGCATAGCGTATTAAAAATTGCCAGTTATTGGGCATCGGGAATTTTGGCGCATTGCCAAAGCCACCTTCTTCTTCATCAAAATACCGCCCCCAGGCTTTCAGTATTGGCTCAAAATCGGCTTTGGCGTATTCGGCTTGTTCCTGAACAAAGGCTACCGATTCGTATTGTTTAATGCCAGCCGTCAAGCGAACAGCATAATCTTCAGCTTCTTCGGGTTTGGTTTTGTAAAAATCGGCAAGGTTGAAAAGCAGACTCGTCCAGTCGTTTTTACGGAAGTAGGTGCCACCATAAATAGGGCGCTGGTCGGGCAGGCAAATACAGTTAAGCGGCCAGCCGCCACGGCCGCTCATCAGTTGCACGGCGCTCATATATATCTGGTCAACATCGGGGCGTTCCTCGCGGTCAACTTTAATGCACACGAAATACTCGTTCATTACCGCAGCTACGTGCTCGTCCTCAAAGCTTTCGTGCTCCATTACGTGGCACCAATGGCAGGCTGAGTAGCCAATACTCACTAGTATCAGTTTATTTTCGTCTTTAGCTTTTTGCAGGGCTTCGGCTCCCCATGGGTACCAGTTAACCGGGTTGTTGGCATGCTGCAATAAATATGGCGAAGTGGAATTGGCGAGGCGATTCATAACGGGTAGGTGCTTAGCTGCGCAAATGTGATAAAATTAATGCCAAAAGCTAACAAAGGTGTATTTTAGCTTGCAATTATTACACTAATTAAGTTATGAAGTACCTTATAGCCTTATCGTTTATACTTATTAGCTTCACAACAGCATTGCAAGCGCAAACAATAGCCTACCGCAAAGTAACCGGCAAAATTACCGATATCACCAATAAGCCTTTGGCCGGTTACAGTATATCGTTATTTGGCGGCACTATTGGCACAACAACCGATAGAGCGGGTAAATTCAGCTTCGTATTCCCAAATGACAGGCCCGTACTTATCAGTATAGATAATAAGCAGGATCCGCAGGTAGTTGTAAAAGTAAGCCCGCAGCAAAAGGCATTGGATATTCAACTGAACGACCTTACCTCGGCGTATTCTGCCCAATACATAGCGGAGTGGAACAAAAAGAAAGCCTACAACCAGGCCCATGCCATGGATGCCTACACCACGCCTGAATACAAAAAATTTAGTGCGCCGGAGATACCCCGCGGCAGTTTTGCAGATGTAAGGATAGACGAACCAATTGGCGCGGGAGACCCTGTTATAACCGTTGACCGAACTGTAGACCCCAAACGTATTTACACGGCGGTAGAAGAACAGCCAAAGTTTAACGGTAATTGGGAAAAGTATGTTGCCGACAATTTAAAGATGCCCGCAAGTGCCAAAGAAAACAATGTGCAAGGGCGTGTTATATTGAGCTATGTAGTTGAAAAGGACGGTAGTTTAACCGATATAAAAGTTATAAGAGGCATAAGTACCGATTGCGATAAAGAGGCTACCCGTGTGGTAAGCGCTTCGCCAAAATGGATACCCGGCAAAATGAACGGACAGGCGGTACGCACCCAATACTCCATCCCTATTCATTTTAAGTTAGAACCATAAAAAACACCTGCACCTATTTTGGCAACTAAACTCAAATACGCCAAAGCAATTATGCTTTTGGCGGCCATTTATAACATTTTCTGGGGATTGATAATATCTGCCTGGCCGCAGATACTTCTTTTCAGCAACCCTCCTACCGATTTCCTGCTCATCATTCTGCGTTGCGTGGGTATGCTGGTGGGCGTTTACGGCATTGCGTACTATTTTGCCTCGCGCGATCCGCAGACTTACTGGCCGCTGATATTGGTGGGATGGATAGGCAAACTCTTGGGACCTATTGGCTCGGTTTACTACATAGTAATGGGCAAACTTGCTCCGGCTTTCTTTTGGGTAAATGTTTGGAACGATATTATTTGGTTGCTGCCTTTCGGCTGGGTGATTATTATGGCGATGAAGAAAAAGTTTTAGTGAGGGTGGCTATTTAACCACAGAGAACACAGAGGTTACGCGGAGGTTCGCAGAGAGCTTTGCATGGTGGTGATGAGATATATTTGTCGCCTATGCAAAACTCAATAATAACTATATAGGCTCCGCGAATCTCTGCGTAACCTCTGCAATCTCCGCGGTTAATATAAACTCTTTCTCCCTACCACTATACAGGCTCTGTGCCTCTCTGTGTAAAACTCCGTGACCTCTGTGGTTAAATAATAAATTTACCTTTTAAACACATCGCGTTGAAAACCTTTAAGCTTTAATCTTTCAGCTTTAACCTCAATTCCCTAATTTCGCCCCTTAACAAAAGAGGAACTGGATTTGGATTATTTAGCTGGGTTAAACCCCGAACAAAAGGCCGCCGTACTGCAAACTAAAGGCCCGGTAATGATTATTGCGGGCGCAGGCTCGGGCAAAACACGTGTTATTACTTTCAGGGTTGCCCACCTCATTAACAGCGGGGTAGATTCGTTTAACATACTTGTACTTACCTTTACCAACAAGGCCGCCCGCGAAATGCGCGAGCGTATAAACCATATTTGCGGCCCCGAAGCCAAAAATATTTGGATGGGTACCTTCCACTCCGTTTTTGCTAAATTATTAAGGGTTGAAGCCGAAAAAATTGGTTACCCCAGCAACTTCACCATTTACGATACCGACGACAGCAAGAGCGTTCTGCGTGCCATTTTGAAAGAAATGAACCTCGACGATAAGCTGTACGCCGTAAACTTTGTACTTAACCGCATATCCGCCGCCAAAAACAATTTGGTTGGCTGGCAAGAATACCAACAAAACCCGCAAATACAGGCCGACGATCAAAGCGGCGGCCGCGGCAAATTGGGCGTCATCTATCAAACCTATGTACAGCGCTGCTACCGCGCAGGCGCAATGGATTTTGACGACCTGCTATACAAAACCAACGAACTACTTAAGCTGCACCCGGATGTTCTGAATAAATACCAGCAGAAGTTTAAATACCTGATGGTGGACGAGTACCAGGATACCAACTTTTCGCAGTACTTGATTGTAAAGCGTCTGGCAGCCGTTAACGAAAATATTTGCGTAGTGGGCGACGACGCTCAAAGTATCTACGCCTTCCGCGGGGCCAACATCCAAAACATCCTCAACTTTGAGAAGGATTACCCAGACTTGAAGGTGTTTAAGCTGGAGCAAAACTACCGCTCTACCCAAAACATTGTAAACGTTGCCAACAGCATTATTGCCAACAATAAAGACCAGCTGAAGAAAAACGTTTTCTCGGAAAAAGAAAGCGGCGATAAAATAAAGGTGATGCGCGCCTACAGCGATAACGAGGAGGGCAAAACCGTGGCCGAAAGCATTATGCAGGACCGCAGCAGCAATGGCATGAAGTGGAACGATTTCGCCATCCTTTACCGTACCAATGCCCAGTCGCGCTCTATGGAGGAGGCCTTGCGTAAGCTGAACATCCCTTACAAAATATACGGTGGCCTATCCTTCTATCAGCGTAAAGAGATAAAAGACTTAATAGCCTACTTCCGCCTCACGTTTAACCCTAATGATGAAGAAGCGCTTAAACGTGTTATCAATTACCCGAAACGTGGCATTGGCGATACTACGGTTGATAAAATTGTTGTTGCTGCCGATCAGCATAACATTACCTTGTTTGAGGTTGTATTGCAACCTGCGCAATACCTTGATGGCAAGGCGCCTGCTGCTTTGCAAGCCTTCGGCACCATGATACAAAGCTTCCAGGTACTGGCAAAAAACCAAAGTGCTTACGATGCAGCCTTATACATAGCCCAGCATTCCGGCGTATTGAAGGACCTTTATGCCGATAAATCGGTAGAAGGACTTAACCGATACGAAAACATACAGGAGTTGCTTAATGGTATAAAAGAGTTTTCGGAACGAGAGGATATTGAGGAAAAAGGCCTTGATGTTTTTATGCAGGATGTTGCACTTTTAACCAACGACGATAAGGATAAAAACAAGGATGCCGACACGGTTTCGCTCATGACTATCCACTCCTCAAAAGGGTTGGAATTTCCGCAGGTGTACGTTGTGGGGCTGGAAGAAAATCTTTTCCCATCGCAAATGTCGCTCAATTCCCGTAGCGATCTGGAGGAAGAGCGCCGCCTGTTTTACGTGGCCGTTACCCGCGCCGAGCGCAAGCTGAGCATCAGCTACGCTACCTCTCGTTTCAAATTCGGAACGCTTATAAACAGCGAGCCAAGCCGTTTTCTGGACGAGATAGATGCGAAGTACCTTGAGCTTGATTATTCGGCAAAACCTGCTCAAAGCTCGTTTTTTGATGATGAACGCAGTGCGTGGAGCCGTAAAGACACTAACAAAAGTAGTGGAGGCGATACCTTCTCTAAACCCAAGCCAGCCAGTGCCGCACCGGTAAAAACAACATCTATACTGGCGAAGGCACACGTGGTATCAAAAGACTTTAAGGTATCTGATACAAGCAACCTGCAGGTAGGTATGCAGGTTGAGCATGAGCGCTTTGGTTTTGGTAAAGTGTTAACCCTGGAAGGCACCAAGCCGGATATTAAAGCAACCATCTTTTTTAAGGAAATAGGGCAAAAACAACTGCTGCTAAAATTTGCAAAACTGAGCATCGTAAACGAGTAGAACTACCCGGTTTTCCCACTATTTTGTAGAAGTAATTCCACACATTTTCTTCACCTGTGCTTAACTATGTGTTAATACAACGCAATAGGGGCACTTTTCATCAGTGGCATTTGATTTGGTTAAGGGTTAATACCCTTTTCTCTTAATTAATTTTTTATGTACATGATGAGCGAGACTATAAAGAAGAAAACGAACAAGTCTGCAGGTAAGAACATCCGCACTTTACGCCACGAACGTGGCTGGAGCCAGGAAGATGTTGCAAGCCGCCTGGGCATTTCGATCCCTGCGTTTTCTAAAATTGAGACCGGTGTAACCGACATCAATTTATCAAGACTTGAACAAATTGCAAACATTTTTGAAGTGAGCGTAGTGAACCTGCTTTCGTTGGAATATGTGGAAGAGCCAAGCGTTCAGGACGCGAGCCTTAATATACTCCAGAAAAAACTAACCGACCGCGAGAACGAGATCACCGGGCTGCAGCGCAAAGTAATACTGCTGTACGAAGAACTGCTGAATAAAAATAACTCGTAAAACTTTACCGCAGTTGTATAACTGTTTGGTAAACAAAACAATTACTTTTTTATAGACAGCGCCATATTTTCACCTTGATCAATTTTATTAATCAAAAATTAATTGAATTGAGCAAGGTGAAATTTTCGTTGTGTTTTGGCTGTTTTTAGTCTACCTTTCTGATAGAGTTTGGCATTTGGTTACAAAATTGTATTACCAATACCGAACAAAATTAGAATTGTATGAGCAACTACATGATATCCATAGCCAATGCCGAAGCCCTAAAGAATGCTACCATTCACGATCCGCGCAGCAAGCTAAAAGTAAAGGCATTTGATATGTTACGCTCGAGGTTTAAGCCGCGTAAAGGCGAAGTACAATTTTTTGTTACCGCCGGCGAAGAAACCATTGCTTTTGAAACACAGGGCTACCGCAGGCACAGGCAACTGCTTATACTGCACATGATATCGTGGTACTGTATGTATTTGGGGCTTATTGAGGCGCAGATACACAGCACATGGCCTGCGCTGCACTAAACCGCGGGCCTAAAAAACGGTTTTGCCGTTATCGTTAAGCATCTCGCTCATTTCGATGATCTTTTGGTCGATATCGAAAACGCATTTATCCATCATACGGATGCATTCTTTCTCATCAACCAGCCCTTCTTTTTCAAGGTTCATCAGCCCGCGCAGCGTAGCTATAGGCCCGCGTATCTGGTGCGATAGGTAAGATGAATACTCAGATAATTTCTTGTTCTTAAATTGCAGGTCTTTGGTACGCTCGTCAATGATCTCCTCCAGGTGATGGTTCACGCGGTCGAGGTTGTCTTTTTGCTTCAGTACCTCACCGTTAAGCTCGGTAAGCTGCAGGTTGGTTTTGGCCTTGCGTTTTACGTTGGTATAAAGCAAGCCTATTACCACCAATAGCAGGCCCGCCACGGCGGTTACAGCCCAAAACTTTATCCTGTCGTTTTGCTGGCGTAAAATAATGGCATCTTTCTCGCGCTGTGTAGCAGCTTGTTTATACTGCTCTTGCAGCATGGTTATCTGCGTGCTTTCGTTAGAGCTGTGTATAAGGCTATCCTGCTTAAATATGGTTTGCAGGTAACCAAGCGCTTTTTCGTAATGGCGTTGCTTTAGCTCCAGCTGATAGCTTATATAGTTATAATCGTTTATCAGTTTTTCGTCTTTTAAAACCTTGGCGTAAGCCTGCCCTTCGGTAACTACGCTGCCGGCTGCTTCAAACTTACCCTGGGCAATGTACAGCGAAGCCAGCGTGAGGTTGGTACTGGCTACGGGCTTGTTAAGGTCCTGCTCTTTACCGGCCTTATTGGCCGCAAGTAACAGGCTTTCGGCCTTATCATACTCGTGCAGGTTATAGTAAATTACTCCCCTGTTTTGCAGCACCTGAACTAAATTTATCGAATCGCCGTTTTTTGCAAACATTACGTTGCTTTTATCGTAAAAGCTTAATGCCTGGTTATAACTCTTGTTACGATAGTAAACGTTGCCAATGTTCATGTAAAGCGAGGCTTTCAGGTCTTCGTCTTTTAGTTTTTGGACAATATCTAACGCAAGATTGAGGTACTCCAGCGCTTTGTCCTTATTGTTATCGAGATAAAGGTTGCCAATGTTGTTAAGCACTTTGGCCTGGCTGCGCAGATCGTTTATAGACTGGAAAACATCGCGGGCTTTAAGGTAATTATCAATGGCTTTGCCGGCCTGGTTAAGGTAATAATTACCAATACCCATTACACGGTAAGCTTCGCCAACGCCGCGGGTGTAGTTAAGCTCGGTAGCAAGGGCAAGGGCTTTTTCGGCAACCTCAACGGTTTGCTCGGGGCTGGTGTAGCGGTTATCGTAGGCTTGTTTGTTTAGTTTTATAACCTCGGCAGTATCGCGTGCGCTTATGGCTGCGTGGGCGGGCACAGCAGTTACCAAACAGCACCATATCAATAGTAGAGCCAGGGCATAAATCTTGTTCATCGGGGGATATATACGTGTAAATGCGCCGAAAGTTATAAAATAATTAGTTACTAATAGCTATTGTACTAAATTTAGAAAAAAATACTAAAAAAAATATGGAAAAAGTTTCCTGATAATTAAAAAACATCTATATATTTGAATCGCTTAATTAATTGACTAACAATACGTTATAAACTATTTGTTGCGATTTCATATTGCCCAAAAAGTTGAATAATTAAGCAACTGAAGTTAAAAACTACAGGCTATAAGCCTGTGGCCAAAAGCAAAAATGGCTGCAAAAGGCGTTTGCAGCATAGTTAAATAAAATAAAGTTTTAAACTAATAAACAATACAATGAAAAAAGTTTGCCTTGCCTTACTTATCCTGTTAACGGGCATCATCAGTTCTTGCGTCAAGACCACCACAACCAAGGCCATTGATGTGATACTGAAGCCAACGGTAGGCATCCGTAAGGACATAGCAACAGCAGACTAATTTCAAATTATTATACTAACCTATCAGCGTACATACATGAAAAAGATCGTCATAGCAGCAATAGTAATTAGCACAGGCATGGCGCTATCGTGCCGTAAAAACGAAGTTGTAAAACCTACTGCCATTGTTATTGAGCACAACACCGCGCCATACATTAAAGACATTGGCACAGCCGATTAAGCTTACAGCAAACACAATAAATTTTAAAGCATAAAACAAACACAATATAAAAATTCCCTCATCATGAAAAAAGCATTTGTAGCAGCAGCCCTTATAGTAACCACCGGTGTAGTATCAGCATTCACTGTAAAAACACCAACTCCTGTAAAACGCGATACCACTACCACTAAACCGGCAACCAAAAAAGATATTGGCCAGGCTGATACCAAAAAAGACATCGGCCAAGCTGACACTAAAAAAGATATCGGCCAGGCAGACTAATTAAACATCAACACAATCATCAATTTTTAAAACACCAACAACACCATAAGCATCATGAAAAAAGCAATTGTAGCAGCAGCCTTAATTTTAACCACAGGCGTAGTATCTGCATTCACTATAGCAACTCCCGCAAAACGCGATACTACTACTACTAAACCGGCTACCAAAAAAGATATCGGCCAGGCTGATACTAAAAAAGACATTGGCCAAGCTGACACCAAAAAAGATATAGGCCAAGCAGACTAATTAAACATCAACACAATCATCATTTTTAAAAACACCAACAACACCATAAGCATCATGAAAAAAGCAATTGTAGCAGCAGCCCTTATATTAACCACAGGCGTAGTATCTGCATTCACTATAGCAACTCCTGTAAAACGCGATACCACTACTACTAAACCGGCTACCAAAAAAGATATCGGCCAGGCTGATACCAAAAAAGACATTGGCCAAGCAGATACTAAAAAAGACATCGGCCAGGCAGACTAATTAAACATCAACACAATCATCAATTTTAATAATACCAACAACACCATAAGCATCATGAAAAAAGCAATCGTAGCAGCAGCCTTAATATTAACTACCGGCGTAGTATCTGCATTCACCATAGCAACTCCCGCAAAACGCGATACCACCACCACTAAACCGGCAACCAAAAAAGATATCGGCCAGGCAGATACTAAAAAAGACATTGGCCAAGCAGATACCAAAAAAGATATAGGCCAAGCAGACTAATTAAGCCCTCTATCATAAAACAAAAGCACAGTAAACAACAAACCCTTACAAACTCAAAATAACCCTCAAGACCATGAAAAAAGCAATTATAGCAGCAGCCCTTATATTAACCACAGGCGCAGTTTCAGCATTCACCGCAGCAACTCCTGTAAAACGCGATACCACTACCACCAAACCGGCTACCAAAAAAGATATTGGCCAGGCTGATACCAAAAAAGACATCGGTCAAGCAGACACTAAAAAAGATATCGGCCAGGCAGACTAATTAAGCCTTCAGCATATAAAACAAAGCACAGAACATACATCACCCCTAAACAAATAGAATAACACCCTCAACACCATGAAAAAAGCAATTGTAGCAGCAGCCCTTATATTAACTACCGGCGTAGTATCAGCATTCACCGCAGCAACTCCCGTAAAACGCGATACCACTACCACCAAACCGGCAACCAAAAAAGATATCGGCCAGGCAGACACCAAAAAAGATATCGGACAAGCAGACACTAAAAAAGACATTGGACAGGCAGACTAATTAAGCCTTCAGCATAATCCCGAAAACGAAAAATGCACCAGGGGTTGCCCGGTGCATCGAAATCGATAGTATTTAAAACTTAGCGTTTGCCTTGCCGCAATGGTTACTTTTTAAACTTATCGCAATTATCCATATTATATATAACCGTGTAATCGGCTTTGCCGTCGGTTAACTGGCGACCGGTTTTGGTATCAACCGTTAGCGGCTTTTGTGCTAATTGCTGTGATGACAGCTTAAAGGCTACGCCAAGCGTATCGGTTTGCCCTTCCTGCATAAAACTCCAAACGGCGTTTATTTTATCGCCATCAATAGTACCTTCAAGCGTGCCTTTTCGGCGGTCTTTCTCCTTAGGCAGCCAGCTCATTTCGCCTGTTACTTTTTTTCCGTTAATGGCCAAGTGTACGGCCGTAGTATCTTGCCCGGCGGTGCCATCGGTGTGTACAAAGCAGTATTCCATATTTTGAGCCGGTGCTCCGCTTGTTGAAGCCGCCGCGCTATCGATCTTCAGGCTATCAGCCTTTGCGCTATCGGCAGCACCTTTATTACCATTCCCCGCGCAACCTGCCAGGGCAAGGGCGCAAACTATCATATAAGGTTTCATAATTTTCTCTTTTATTGTTTTGCTATACTACAATTTTGCGGGCAAATAGTTCATGCCTTTTTATCGGCACCAAAATGCACCGGCGGCAATTTAAGTTATATTTACGCAACCAATATAAGCCCCATGCTCGATGTAAATTTGCACCCCTTCCCCACCCTGCTAACGGCACGTTTGACCATGCGCGAATTAAATTTTGACGATGCTGATGCCCTTTTTACGCTGCGAACCGACCCTGATGTGCTAAAATACATTGATATAAACCAGCCAAAAGCCATAGAAGCAGTATACGATTGGATAAAAATGATACTGGGCATCCACGAAAAAAATGAGGGTGTAATGTGGGCGCTTAGTTTGCAGGGAAGTACCGAAATGATAGGCAGCATTGGCATTTGGAATATAAACAAACAGCACCACCGCGCCGAAGTTGGCTATATGTTAAGCCCGCTACACCAAGGCAAAGGCTTTATGCAAGAAGCTTTAAATGAAGCTATTGCTTATGCTTTCGGCCACATTAACCTACACTCTGTAGAAGCTAACCTAAACCCGGATAATATTGCATCGATAAACCTACTGGAGCGCTGTGGTTTTGTGCGCGAGGCCTGCTTTAAAGAGAATTATAACTATAAGGGAACCTTTGTTGATTCGGCGGTCTACAGTTTAATTACAACAAAAAAATAACAACCCTGTATAAAATTTGTTAGTTAAGTATAATTACATAACTTGCCACGCAAAAAACCAATTGCCCCGCCCATAACCTAAATTATTAAAACAGGGGCGCAAACAAAAATTAATTAATACAGTTTACACTAAAAAAACTTTAAAGACATGGCAGCACAAGCAGCAGGCATTACCGCCTATTCAGTAAAAACCAAAACCAAAAATGTTCCAATGATCAACCCGGTTATCGATGTAAAATCTGGCCGCTATATTGCCACAGGTACCGATGCTGACGGAAACAAAATGGCCGCTATAATGGGCAAAGCTACAGCAGAAGGCCACATTGCTTCTGGCGCAGCTAAAAAAGGTTCTGGCTGGTAAATATTACTGACGCTATAAAACAACAAAACCTGCCGAGAGGCGGGTTTTGTTGTTTATGGGGATTTAAAAAGCAATGCTTAATTATATTCCGCATCGACAGGCGTCCTCGCCTGCCGAAATAACTTGCCAGCGTCTGCGCCGGCCATGTAAGTTATAAAAGATACCTTTCTATAAAATGAAGCGTGGACGCTTCAACCATTCTACAGTCAGGCGTGGACGCCCGACCGGGCGCAAAACGATGCCTCAGATACTCACCCCGCCCCAATTCTTAAACGGATTTACTGATAAACTGGCGTTGGTATACCTAAAATCATCTGTTACTTCATCAAGTACCCAATCTGGTTTATCAAAGGTTTGCTCTTCGCTATCTAATTCAATTTCGGCTACTATCAACCCGTCATTATCTCCGCTGAAAACATCTACCTCCCAAATGTTGCCGGCATAGGGTATTTCGTAACGTACCTTCTCTATTTTGGATACGGTAAGACCGGCTAATATTTCGTTGCCATCGGGTATAGGTATGGTGTATTCGTACTCGGCGCGGCTGATGCCTGTGGTGCTGCCTTTTAGAGTGAGGTAGGCGGCGTCATCCGTTACGCGGATGCGCACGGTGCGTTTGTCGTCGCTTAAAATATAGCCCTGTTTAAGTAATTTGCCTTGGGGCTTTCCGAGTGCTTCCCATTTTTCGCGGTCGACCAAAAATTTACGTTCTATTTCTACAGCCATACTATTTATCTAACAATACTGTTATAAAATGTTAAAACACCACAGCTTTCAACACGCCGTAAAGCTAAATGTTTATATTAGCCCGGTATCATTTTATAGCTCAAATGAACTTCAAAAAATCTGTACTTTTCCTATTATCGCTCATATTTTTTTTACCCGCCTTTGCACAAAAGGACACCGTAGGGCTTACCACCATTGTTAATAAAACAACAAAGCTCATCAGCACCTACCCTTTCGAGAAGGTTTATATGCATTTCGATAAGCCGTATTACTCGGCCGGCGATACCATTTGGTTTAAATCGTACGTAACTATCGATCAGCATGCGCCTACCGTATTAAGCACTATTGTATACGTTGATATTTACAATGCGCAAGATTCGGCGATCCGCTTCCTGAAGCTACCGGTAGTAAATGGCGTAGCCAGTGGTAACATTCCCCTGCCCCCGGCAGATTTTAAACAAGGCAATTACCACCTGCGCGGCTACACGGCCTACATGCGCAATTACGACCCCGAATACTTTTTTAACAAGAACCTGATAATAGGCAACCCGGTTGATAAGGATATATTGACCAACGTGTCGTTCAGTTCGTCGGCAGCAGCGGGCCTTACGCGGGTGGTAGCGCAGGTTGCCTATAAAGAGCCGCGCGAAAGCCTGCCTTTGCTTAATAAAAAAATAAGCTGGACCGTGGTAGGCGCCAACAGCGAAGAAATAGCCAAAGGCAAAGGATCTACTGATGATAACGGCTTTTTTAAAGCAGATTTTAGTGGTGCCCCCGCCGCCTTAAAAGGTGCCGATTTAATAGCTATTATTGACCTTGGCAACCGCAAAACCGTTACCAGTACCTTCCCGCTAAAAACGGCTGCAAGCGGTAAGGATATTCAATTTTTCCCCGAAGGCGGCGAACTCATTACGGGTGTGCGCTCGAGAGTGGCCTATAAAGCCATTAACAGCGCCGGGCTGGGGATAGATGTGAAAGGCACCATTACCGATAACACAGGCGCTGTTGTGGCCGAGCTAAAATCGCAGCACCTGGGCATGGGCGTTTTTGCTTTAATGCCCGAAACAGGTAAAACCTACAAAGCAAATATAGAATACGCCGATGGCAGCAAAAGCGTGTACGATTTGCCCCGCATTAAAGCATCGGGCATTAACCTTTCTGTTTTTAACAACGACCCGGCCGAACTAAAAATAAAGCTTTCGGCTAACGAGCCTTACCTGCAGCTTAACAAGGGTAAGCTATACTATATAATAGCCCAAAATGGCGGCGCGGTGTATTTTGCTGGCCAAACCATCTTAACCGATGCAAGTTACAGCGCTTCTATTCTCAAAGCCAAATTCCCCACAGGTGTATTGCAGCTTACCCTGCTTACCGACCGCGGTGTTGCCCTTTGCGAACGCGTAACCTTTATACAACGTAACGATGCGTTAAACTTATCAATGGCCAGCGCGGCAAAGGCCTACAACATCCGCCAAAAAGTAAGGCTCAATATTACTGCTAAAAACAAAACCTTGCCGGTGGCAGGCTCTTTCTCGGTATCGGTTGTTGACGAAACCAAGGTTCCGTTTGATGAAAATGCCGAAACAACCATTTTAAGCAGCACCTTGCTTACCTCGGATTTGAAAGGTTACATTGAAAAACCAAACTACTACTTCATCAGCAAAGATGCAGATGCGACGGACAACCTGGATATATTAATGCTTACGCAGGGTTATAGGCGCTTATCGTACCGTAACGTTATAGCCGATAAAGTGCCTCAGATAACCGTTATGCCCGAGCAAAATGGTTTAGAAATAACCGGCGTTTTACGCAATAATACCGGTATGGCCATAGCCAAAGGTTACTTGAAGCTACAGATACCATCGCGTAATTTTTATGCCGAAACCACAACAGATATGGTGGGCAACTACCGTTTCTCTAAACTAAACTTTACCGATTCGGCAAAGGTGATCATCAATGGTCGCACTAATGTAAACGGCAAAAACTTAAGCGTAACAGCCAACCCCGAATCGTTTGCCTACCCATCAAAAAACAACCTCGCGGCAGATGAGGTGCCCAATATCGACAGTACATTTAAACCATACCTGGTAAACAGTCTTAGGCAATACAACAACATGCACCAACTAAAAGAAGTTGTTATTAAAGCCGGCCCTGTAAAAAAAGTAAGCCATACAGATTTTTCGGTACTTACGGGCTTACCCATGATGCCGGACCAACAGGTATCAGCCGCGGCCCTACGCGGGTGTAACAACTTATACGTTTGTATCTCGGGCTTTATACTTGGTACTACGGTAGCCGACAACAAGCTGTACTTCATGAAAAATTATGCCGCACAGGATAGAAAACCGATACAAATATTTGTGAACGGTATGCCTGTTGATATTTCGTACCTCAACTCGGTGCAGGTAAACAACATCGAATCGATAGAGGTTTTCAAAAACCAGGGGCTTAGCGGTATCGATGATATGTATGGCACAAATGGTATAGTTGAGATAAACCTGAAAAAGGAAGTAAAAGGCACCAAAATTTCGCTGGCCGAGTTGCAGGAACTGATGCCCCCTCCTTACATCCTCAAGATTTCGCCTGTGGGCTATGCCGTAAACCGCGAGTTTTATGCCCCTAAATACGATGTACCAAAACCGGGTACACTGGGCGGCGACCTGCGCACCACCATTTACTGGAGCCCTAAAGTAGCTACCGACAAAACCACCGGCGCTACCTTTGTAGAGTTTTACAATGCCGATGGCCATGGCACCTACCGCGCTACCATTGAGGGTATGGATGCCGAAGGCAACCTGGGCCGATATGTTTACCGCTATACAGTGAAGTAATACTTTAAAAAAGTATGATGAGAAGAGCGGCTTTTATGGCCGCTCTTCCTGTTTTAAGCCAGATGGTTTACGGCGAAACTACCCTTGCATTTATCCTGCATAATTGTTTAAATTTATACAAACCTTAAACAATTTAATTATGGACATGAACCTCGTAAACTGGGCAGCCGTGGTAGTGGCAGGCCTATCTGCATTTGCTGTTGGCGGTATTTGGTATTCACGTGCACTTTTTGGCAACGCCTGGATGACCGACAGCGGGCTCACCGAAGACCAAATAAAGGCCGGCAACAAAGGCAAAATATTCGGTTTCACAGCTTTGTTCTCTATCATTATGTCGGCCAACCTGGCCATGTTTTTAGCCGATGCTAAAACCGATATGGCATGGGGCGCTACCGCAGGTTTCCTGGCCGGGATATGGACTTTTGGCGCCATAGCTACGCACAGCCTTTTCGAACTGAAATCGTGGCGGCATATTTTCATTAACGGCGGGTATAGTATTGTATCGTTAACGCTGATGGGGTTGATATTAGGGGCGTGGAGGTGATTTTTTTAACCGCAGAGAACACAGAGTTTTACACAGAGAGGCACAGAGCTTTGCAAACTGTTTAATTGAGTTTTATGTGAGCCTTAGCCATTTTGAGCAAATTTATTACGCTTTGCAACTCCTTAGTCCGCATGCAAAGCTCTCTGTGCCCCTTTGTGTTTTTCCCTCTGTGTTCTCTGGGGTAAAATAGCGAGTAATACAAGATGACACTCCCATGTGGAACAAAGCGCAAGCCGCAGCGTTACATTAGCACCGAAAAATAAATCCGTATCTACCATGAGTAATTCATCCTACAAAAGAACATTCAGCCTTGGTGGCGATATCACCATCAACCGCATTGGCTACGGCGCTATGCGCATTACCGGCACCGGCATTTGGGGGCCACCAAAAGACCACGACGAAGCCATCCGCGTACTAAAACGCGCCGTTGAACTGGGCGTAAACTTTATTGACACTGCCGACAGCTACGGCCCGCATGTATCGGAAGAACTGATTGCCGAGGCAATGTACCCCTACCCTGCAGATCTACTAATAGGCACCAAAGGCGGGCTGCTGCGCACCGGCCCCAACCAATGGCCCGTTGATGCCAGTCCCGAACATTTAAAAGAAGCTTTAGAAGGCAGCCTTAAACGCCTGAAGCTGGAGCAGATAGACTTGTACCAGCTGCACCGCATAGACCCAACCGTGCCCGTCGAAAAAACTTTTGAGTTTTTAAAGCAGGCGCAACAGGATGGTAAAATAAAACACATCGGCCTATCTGAAGTAGATGTAGACGATATCAAAAAAGCACAAGAGTATTTTGAAGTAGTATCGGTACAAAACATGTACAGCGTAGATAATCGTAAATGGGAAGGCGTGCTGGAGTTTTGCGAGCACGAGGGAATTGCCTTTATACCATGGTATCCGCTAAGCGCCGGCAATGTGGCCAGCCAGGAGATATTGCAAAAAATAGCTGCCAAGCACAGTGCAACCGTGCATCAAATAGCATTAAGCTGGTTGCTGCACCACTCGCCAAACATATTGCTCATCCCCGGCACATCAAGCGTAGCCCACCTGAAAGAGAACATGAAAACCGAAGGTGTTGTACTGGATGCCGAAGACATGGACGAACTGGATGGTATTTCGCCGCCGGTAGGATAAATTTACTTTTGAGTGAACACGAATTTTTCTAATTGATGCGAATTTCACAAATTAAATTAGACCAAATGATTTGTAAAATTCGTGTAATTCGTGTTCACTCAAAAAGATAAACGCTTTAAAAGAAATCTTTCTGCCTCAGCATCGCATCGTTCAAAGATGATTGGATATAGGCAACACCGGCAATGGCTTCAGGTGTAGATGCCCTTCGTTGCATATCTTCAGCGTTAGTAAAATCTACTTCTTCTACACGCTGGTTCAGCCACCACAGGTTGCCAAATGGGTCGATGATGCGGCATACTTTCTCGCCGAAGTACAGGGTAGTGATATCCGTTACCGACGTTGCGCCTAAGTCCAATGCTTTATTATAAGTATCCTCTACATCGGCTACGTATAAATTCAACAATGCGGGCGTTGGCCCCCAGCATTTGCGCGAGTCGAAAAGCATTATCAGCGAATCGCCTATCTTCACTACTACATGTATAATGCAGCCTTCCTCGTTTGTGATGCGGCTATGGGGTATTTCTTCGGCACCGAAAGCACCGGTTAAAAAGTCTATCAGTTTTGCGGTTGATGGCGATACTATCCAGGGCGTTACCGTGCTGTAACCTTGGGGCGTTAATTTTATTTGGGTGTTTGTCATGATATTTTGTTTTACCCAAAGGTGCGGGGCGCACATGACAGCCCTATGTCAGCAGCGAAAATTAGCTGTAATAATTATTTTGATGCTTACTTTTGCTGCGGATGAAAAGCAAAGAAGATATACTGGCCAAATACTACACGCAAGGCCCCGACGGCATGCCCGAAATAGCTGCCGATGGTTTACTGAAAGCCATGGAAGAGTACCGCGAACAGGCCGAAGAAGCTGCCTTTAACGCGGCAAAGGCATACGAAGATGATGTAATTGGCGGGAAAGACCTGTTTGCAACCTATGCAGAATACAAGGCCAGTTTACAGGCTGCAATCCCCCCTCCTCCCGAACCATCCGAAGCAGAAAACATCCAACTAATGGCAGATAGCATACTGGAGATGTTCATCCCGCACGATAAAAGCATTACTACCCTATCTTTTGATATTCGGAGTAACGGGAAAGGCTATACTGTAAATTATACTAAGGGGGAGAACGAGAATTGGGCCTTTACAGGTTACAACCCCAACCCTCCCCTATAGAATTTGCAATTTCGACTTTTGAAGTTCTTCCTTCTTAGAATTTAGAGTTTAGTCTTTAGGATTTAAATTTTGAGCTTCAGCTCACCGTCGCTACTTTAAACGGCTTTACATCTACCGTTTCCCATACTTTTTGGGTAATGTAAGGCTCGCCTTGTTTCCAGGCTTCCAGTTCTTCTTCAGTCTCAAATTGTAGCACCATGGTAGATCCTATCATTTTACCTTCATCGTTCAGCATGGCACCTCCTAAAATAAAGTTACCGTTGGCTTTTAATGCCGATGCACCATCGAGGTGGTGAGGGCGTATGGCCATGCGGCGTTCAAGAGCGTGCTCGTCGGTAAAATCGTATGCGGTTATCAGGTATTGGTTCATTTTTAAGTTGGTTTATATTACGGTAACAAGTATACGCCCTTTTGGTGCAAATTAATTTAAAATGATGCACAATGGTTTAGCTTTTAACTGTAAGTTTTACAATATTTGTTGCTTAAACCATTACACCATTATGAGAGAGCAATTGCAGCAGGACTTTTTAACGCACTACGGTAAAGAACATCAACACACTTACTTCTCGCCGGGCAGGGTAAACCTTATTGGCGAACACATAGATTACAATGGCGGCCTGGTTATGCCATGCGCCGTTACTATGGGTACTTATTTGTTGGTGGCTCCGAACAACGATGGCGTTTTCCGCTTCAAAAGCGTTAATTTTAAGGAAACGGCCGAAGTGGCTGTAGGCTCATCTAACGTAAAAAAAGAGCAGTTTTGGTTTAACTACCCCATTGGCGTTATCGAACATTTTAATAAAGATGGTAAAGAGTTGCAGGGTTTAGATATGCTGTATTTCGGTAATATCCCTATCGCTTCGGGCCTTTCGTCATCAGCATCTATCGAGGTGGTTACTGCCTATGCTTTGAACGACTTGTTCAACGGTGGTTACACTAAGCTGGAATTGGTAAAGCTTGCAAAATGGGTAGAGAATGTTTTCATTGGCCTGCAAAGCGGTATTATGGACCAGTTCTCAGTAGCTTTCGGCGAGAAAGACAAAGCCCTGATGTTAAATTGCGATACGCTGGATTACCAGGCGGTAGATAGTAACCTGGGCGATTACCTGTTGGCCATTATCAATACCAACAAACCACGCAAGCTAGCCGAATCTAAATACAACGAACGCGTACAGGAATGTAATGCCGCCCTTGCTGCGTTAAAGCAAGAATTAGACATCAACTATCTTTGCGATATAAACACCGAAACTTTCAACAAGCACAAACATCTTATAACTGATAAAGTAGTATTAGACCGCGCCACCCACGTTGTGGAAGAAAATGACCGCGTAAAACTGGCGGCCAAAGCACTTAATGATAACGTCCTTGCTGAGTTTGGCCGATTGATGTATGCCTCGCACCACTCGCTAAGCACTTTGTACGAAGTAAGCGGTAAAGAACTGGATACCGTAGTAAACTTCTGCAAGCCAAATGCCGATGTCATAGGTGCCCGCATGACAGGTGCCGGCTTCGGTGGTTGCGCTATTGCTTTAGTTAAGAAGGATGCCTTTGATAAATTCAGTGCCGAAGTAACCGAATATTACACCAAAGAAGTTGGCTACGCACCATCGGTATACAGCTCGCTTATTGGCGATGGCGTTGGCTTATTGCCGGAACTGGCGCATGCTTAACTTTTAGTGAGTGGTGAATAGAGAGTGGAGAGTGGTTTTAACCTAGTTAACCATTCTCCACTTCGCTTATCTCCAACCACTCACCATTCAACTATTCTCCACTCACCAACGATGCGCAAACTAAAATTAGACGAACTTAACCGGGCAACAGTAGAAGAATTTAAGGAACAGGAAAAACTGCCGGTTGTAGTGGTGTTGGACAATGTGCGCAGCATGCACAACATAGGCTCCATATTCCGTACCTCGGATGCCTTGGCAGTAACGGCTGTTTATTTATGCGGGATAACGGCGCAGCCTCCGCACCGAGAGATAGAGAAAACAGCTTTAGGTGCCACACAGTCAGTAGCATGGGAATATTTTGCAGATACAGTAGCTGCCATAGCAAAACTTCGCGACGATGGTTACAAGATAGTAGCCATAGAGCAGGCCGAGAACAGCGTAATGCTGAATAAATTCACACCATCGGCGGATGAAAAGTATTCCCTTATATTCGGCAACGAAGTGAACGGCGTAAGCGACGAGGCGATGGAATTGATCGACACTTGTATCGAGATACCGCAGTTCGGTACTAAGCATTCTTTCAATATCGTGGTATCGGCAGGCATCGTACTTTGGGACTTCCTGGTGAAAATAAGTTCATAGATAATAGTTCATGGTTCATAGATTATTTAAATTTGATGAATAGCTATTCATCTGATATCAACTACGAATCTTTAACTATAAACCAATGAGCCCTCTCGCTAAAAAACTCCTCATGAAACCCGGCCAAAACTGGCTGATATTAGACCCGCCCGAAGACTACCTGGCCGCACTGGAGCCCTTGCCTGATGCTGTATCGCTTACTTTTGAGTTGAAGGAAGCCGTTGATGGCATACAATTTTTCGTGAGAAATAGCTCGGAATTAGCCATCAGCCTCGATCGCATGGCACCAATACTGAAACCAGAAACCGTGCTTTGGTGCATTTATCCCAAAAAGAATAAGGGCATAGATACCGACCTGGAGATGATGAGTGGCTGGGAGGTTGCCAAAAAACATGGGTTACGCCCCGTAGCGTCGGCAGCGGTAAACGATATTTGGACCACGCTCCGTTTCCGTCCGGAGAACCTCGTAAAACATTCCGAATCGCGCAACGAGGCCATTAAAACTAACGACTTCGCCAATTACATTAACCCCGAAACTAAAACCGTAATACTCCCTGCCGATGTTGCGGAGGCGCTAAGTGCCGCGCCCGGTACATTGGAAGCTTACAACAAGCTCGCCTACTCGCACCGTAAAGAATACGTAGTTTGGGTGCTATCCGCCAGGCAGGAACAAACCCGGCTTAACCGTGTAGCTAAAATGGCGGAGATGCTGGCAGCGGGGAAAAAGAATCCGTCGGATAAGTAATAAAGACAATAATTAGCCAACTTGTCATTCTGAACGATAGCGAAGAATCTGTTAGCCATAATGCAATAAACGCTATGCAAATTCGCGAATAGATGCTTCGTCCCTCAGCATGACAAAATACCATTTGTCATTCTGAGCGATAGCGAAGAATCTATTAGCCACAATACAATAAACGCTATGCAAATTCGCGAATAGATGCTTCGTCCCTCAACACGACAAAATAACCCCTGTCATTCTGAGCGAGAGCGAAGAATCTATTAACCACGATGCAATAACCGCTATGCAAGTCTGCGAATAGATGCTTCGTCCCTCAGCACGACAAAATAACCCCTTTCATTCTGAGCGAGAGCGAAGAATCTATTAACCACGATGCAATAAACGCTATGCAAATCCGCGAATAGATGCTTCGTCCCTCAGCATGACAAATCTTACTATTTTACTTCGTATACACCACAAACTTCTTATCCACAGCATCAACCGGCGTCATGCCTTTGATCTGTTTACGTTTGATAACATAGTTCAGTTTGTTGGCAGGCACTATTTGTTTGTTATCAATTGCTACCGGGTCGGTTTCTGTTTGTAGTTGTATCCAGCCGCTGTTATTTACAATGTAGAGTTTGTCGTGAAGTTTGATAAAAACGTCCTCGTTCCCCTCTTTCGCCGCTCGCAGGTCGGCGTTAAATTGCTGTTGTACTTTTACTTTGTCGAAACTGCTCAGTACATCAGCATATTCCTGCGCATTCTTGTTATCGCCCAATACCGAAAACTCCTTATCGCCCGATAAGCCGGCCTCTAACCCGAAATATATCACACCTTTAGCGTTGGCTTCGCCCCAGTGCTCGTGCTCGTTAATGGTTTTGTAACCCCGTTTACGTACACTGAATTTAAAATCAAGGTCGCCTTTAGAGGTGCAATTTAGCGTGATGTGGTAGTAGCCTTTATCGTCCGTTTCGCCCAGCAGTGTATTCTTCGAGTCGAATATCTCTGCCCCATCAAGCGGTTGCAGGTTTTCGGCATCAACTACTAAACCGGAAAGTTCAATGGTACGGTCGTTAGCCCTTGAAAAATTAGCAAACAGAACGAAAATCGAAACCATCGCAACTGCGAAGCTATATTTAAAACTTTTTGTAAGCATTAGTAAAAATGTGTTTAAAGCCAAATATATAAATTAGCCACTATCGCGCCACAAAAAAAGCGCCCTTTTGGGGCGCTTCAAATTTAACTATGATGGGGTTTGGATTAGGGCTTAGTAAAACACCTGGTCAAACTGGTTCACGGCATCCTTACTTTCGAGGTTGCTATGGCCCATTAAAAACTCATCCACTTTACGGGCGGCTTCGCGGCCTTCCGATATGGCCCAAACCACCAACGATTGCCCGCGGCGCATATCGCCTGCAGCAAATACTTTACTTACGTTGGTACGGTAAACGCCTTCTTTTGCATTCACGTTATTGCGGCCATCCAAAGCAACTTTCAATTGCTCCAATGCGCCCTCAAACTGTGGGTTAACGAAACCCATAGCCAGGAAAACGCGTTGGCAAGGTAACTCGCGCTCGCTGCCCGGTACTTCGCTGAATTTGATGGGACGGCCCATTACGTCTATCTCCCAAGTTACATCGGCAACCTTCAGAGCGCGCAGTTCGCCGTTTTCGTCGCCTAAAAACTCTTTGGTGTTTATACCCCAAAAACGCTCAACGCCTTCTTCGTGGCTGCTGGTAGTCTTTAGCACCATTGGGTAAGTAGGCCAAGGCATATTAGCGGTACGCTCAGCCGGTGGCTGCATCATCACCTCAAATTGCCTTACCGATTTGGCGCCCTGGCGGTTAGATGTACCTACGCAGTCGCTGCCGGTGTCGCCACCGCCAATTACCACTACATCTTTACCACCAGTCAGGATATCCTCACCCTGTACAGGCGTGTTGCTAACGCGTTTGTTTTGCTGCTTTAAAAAGTCCATTGCAAAATGGATACCTTTTAGCTCGCGGCCCGGGATAGGCAGGTTACGCGGAATGGTAGAGCCACCCGCCAGCACTACGGCATCATGCGTACGTACAATCTCGTCGGCAGGGATATCTTTACCAATTTCAGTATTGCATTTAAATACAATGCCGTCCTCTTCCATGATCTGTACGCGGCGGTCTATCACCCATTTTTCCAATTTAAAATCGGGGATACCGTAGCGCAGCAAACCACCCGGGCGGTCGTCGCGTTCAAAAACGGTAACCTTGTGGCCTGCTTTAGCTAATTGCGCAGCAGCGGCCATACCCGCAGGGCCCGACCCAACAACGGCAACTTTTTTGCCTGTTTTAATAAGCGGAGCGGTAGGCTTAACCATATTTTTAGAGTAAGCCACCTCAATGATGTGCTTCTCTATTTCCTCAATAGCAACCGGTGGTTTGTTAATACCCAGTACGCATGCCGATTCGCATGGTGCGGGGCATATCCTGCCGGTAAATTCGGGGAAGTTATTGGTTGATGATAGTATCTGGTAAGCTTCTGCCCAGCTTTTGCGGTACACGGCATCGTTAAATT
Source organism: Mucilaginibacter pedocola (assembly GCF_002013915.1). GTDB lineage: Bacteria > Bacteroidota > Bacteroidia > Sphingobacteriales > Sphingobacteriaceae > Mucilaginibacter > Mucilaginibacter pedocola. The sequence goes on along the minus strand of NZ_MBTF01000003.1, from coordinate 146,191 downwards.
CCGGTATCACGTTACCCAACGGGCAGCCGCTGTGGCAAAACGGTATGCCGCAGTTCATGCAGCGCGCGCTTTGCTGGTTCAATTTTTCTTCGGGAAACAAGCCAACAAACTCGTTATAGTTTTTTAAGCGTTCGCCCACGGGCAGCTTTTGGGGAAGTTCCCTGTTAAATTCCTGAAATCCTGTAGGTTTTCCCATGTTATCCTATAGCTTGTAATTGTTGTTTCTCTAAAACTTTTTTGTACTCTCTTGGGAACACTTTAACAAACTGGGCCGAAGCTTCTTTCCAGTTTTTAAGTAATCCCTGGGCAACTTTACTGCCTGTTAGGTGGATGTGCTTTTTAAGCAGGGCGGTTATTTGCTCTTCGTCCTGCGCGCTTAGCGGATCCAGGTCCACCATTTCCATGTTGCAGTTTTCGGCAAAAGTGCCGTTAGGGTTGTATACCCATGCAATACCACCGCTCATACCGGCGGCAAAGTTGCGGCCTGTTTCGCCAAGGATAAGTGCACGGCCACCGGTCATGTACTCGCAACCGTGGTCGCCAATACCTTCAACAACTGTGGTTGCGCCCGAGTTACGCACAGCGAAACGTTCGCCTGCCATACCGCGTACAAACAACTCGCCGCTGGTTGCGCCATACAGGGCAACGTTACCTATGATGATGTTTTCTTCGGGTTTGAAGGTTGCGTTCGCTGCCGGGTAAACCGCCAGTTGCGCGCCGGATAGGCCTTTACCTACGTAGTCGTTACCTTCGCCTTCCAGTTCGAACGATACACCTTTGGTGTTGAATGCACCAAAGCTTTGGCCGGCCGACCCTTTAAATTTGAAGTTGATTGTATTATCGGGCAAGCCTGCAGCACCGTATACTTTCGAAATCTCGTTAGATAACAGGGTACCAATAGTACGGTCAACGTTTATTACATCGAAGGTTGCAAATACCGGTGTTTTATCTTCCAAAGCAGGTTTAGCAGCTTCAAGCAGTTTCCAGTCGAGGATATTGGCCATGCCATGATCCTGGCTTTCGCTGTTGTAAAGCGTCATGCCTTTGGTGTTGTTCACCGGGTGCAGTATGCCGCTCATGTCGACTTTTTTGGCTTTCCAGCTTTGTATGTTATCCCTTACTTTCAGGAACTGCACACGGCCCACCATTTCGTTAATGGTACGGAAACCCAGCTCGGCCATAATTTCGCGCAACTCTTCTGCCATAAAGCGGAACAGGTTTACGATATGATCAGGCTTACCGCTGAACAGTTTGCGCAGTTCAGGGTCTTGCGTGGCCACACCTACAGGGCAGGTGTTCAGGTGGCATTTACGCATCATGATACAGCCGCCGGCAACAAGGGCAGCAGTAGCTACGCCCCATTCTTCGGCACCTAATAAAGTAGCTATAGCTAAGTCGCGCCCTGTTTTTAGCTGGCCGTCTGTTTGCAATACTACGCGGCTGCGCAGTTTGTTGCGTACCAGTGTTTGGTGCGCTTCAGACAGGCCAAGCTCCCATGGCAAACCTGCGTGTTTTATAGAGCTTATTGGCGATGCACCCGTACCACCATCGTAGCCGGCAATTAATATTACATCGGCATGTGCTTTGGCAACACCCGCGGCAATAGTACCTACGCCTGCTTTTGATACCAGCTTCACGTTGATACGTGCAGCGCGGTTAGCATTCTTTAAGTCGAAAATTAATTGTGCCAGGTCCTCGATCGAGTAAATATCGTGGTGAGGAGGAGGCGATATAAGGCCTACGCCCGGTGTAGAGTGGCGTGTTTTAGCGATCCAGTCGTCAACCTTGTGGCCCGGCAGCTGCCCGCCTTCGCCCGGTTTTGCACCTTGCGCCATTTTTATCTGCAACTCATCGGCATTGGTAAGGTAATTAGAAGTTACCCCGAAACGGCCCGATGCCACTTGCTTGATGGCCGAACGCATCGAATCGCCGTTTGGCATCTTGTCATAACGTATCTCGTCCTCGCCGCCTTCGCCGGTATTGCTTTTGCCACCAATGCGGTTCATGGCAATAGCCATGGTGCTGTGCGCCTCGTGCGATATCGAACCGAAGGACATGGCACCGGTAGCAAAACGCTTCATGATGCTCTCTATCGGCTCTACCTCGTCAATAGTGATAGCTTCGCGGTGGTGCGCAAAATCAAGCAAACCACGAATGGTGTAATGCTTTTCGGTTTGCTCGTTTACTTTAGCTGCATAGTTTTTGTAGACCGCGTAGCTGTTGCTACGGGTTGCATGCTGCAATAAGTGAACGGTATCCGGGTTAAACAAGTGCGCTTCGCCCCTGCGTTTCCATTGGTAGATACCACCTTCGGGCAGTAAGCGTACCTCTGATTTGCCGCTGCTGAAACCAATTTTGTGTTTGCACAAAGCTTCGCGTGCAATCTCGTCAAGGCCTAAACCGCCTATACGGGTAATACCACCCGAGAAATATTTATCTACAACAGATTTGTTGATACCCAGTATCTCGAATACCTGCGAACCATGGTACGATTGAAGCGTAGATATACCCATTTTAGAGAATATCTTCAACAAGCCGTCGTTAACCGATTTTACATAGTTTTTGTAAAGGGTTTTCAGATCCAGGTTGGTTTCCAGGCTGCCATTGTTTTTCAATGTTTCAATGGTAGATAGCGCCAGGTACGGGTTAATGGCGGTAGCACCGAATGCCAGCAAGGTAGCAAAGTGGTGTACTTCCCAAACGTCGCCCGTCTCTACAACCAAGCCTACAGCGCCACGGCGTCCTTTTTTAATGAGGTGGTGGTGCACTGCCGATACTGCTAACAGCATTGGTATAGGTGCGTGCTCTGAGTCAACGGCGCGGTCGCTCAGTATCAGTACCTCAAAGCCATCATCCACAGCATCTTCGGCGTAGCGGCAAAGCCTTGCTATACCTTTTTCCAGCGAACCCGGGTTGCCATCGGCATTAAAGTAGGTTTGCAGGGTTTTAGCGTGGAACAAACCGGTATCAATACTGCGGAGTTTCTCCAGCTGGTGGTTCTTCAGTATCGGGTGATCAAGCACTACGCAATGGCAGTGCATTTTATCTTCATCAAGCAAATTGCCGTTGTTACCTATAAAGGTAGCCAGGCTCATTACCAAGCGCTCGCGGATAGGGTCTATCGGCGGGTTGGTTACCTGGGCGAAGAATTGTTTAAAATAGCTTGATAAATGCTGAGGTTTATCAGAAAGGATGGCCAAAGGCACATCGGTACCCATTGAGCCCACAGGCTCTTTACCATCCAATGCCATTGGTTTAATAATGGTATCGATATCCTCGCGGCTGTAGCCGAATACCTGCTGGTAACGGTAAACAGAATCTGGCGACAAACTGGCGAAGGCCAAACGCGGCTCCGACAGTTCGCCTAAACGGATCTTATAATTATCCAGCCAGCGGCCGTATGGCTGCTGCGAGGTAATTTCTTTTTTGATCTCGTCGTCGGTAATGATCTTACCTTGCTCGGTATCGATCAGCAACATTTTGCCCGGCTGTAAACGGCCTTTGCGCAATACGGTGCTTTCGTCGATAATTAAAGTACCTGCTTCTGATGCGGCAATAACGCGGCCATCGCTGGTAACTACATAACGCAGCGGGCGTAAACCATTACGGTCTAACACGGCACCAACTATTTTACCATCGGTAAATGATATAGCTGCCGGGCCATCCCATGGCTCCATCAAAGTAGCATGGTATTCGTAGAAGGCCTTTTTAATAGGGTCCATGTGTACGTTACCATCCCAAGCCTCAGGTATCAGCATCATCATTACGTGTGGTAACGAGCGGCCGGTGTGCAGCAATATCTCAATGATGTTATCTAAACAAGCCGAATCCGACTGGTTGTTATCTATCACCGGTAACAGCATCTCCATTTCTTCGGCAGTGAAGTAGGTAGATACGTATGATTTAAGGCCCGAGTAGAACCAGTTAAGGTTACCTGTAAGGGTGTTGATCTCGCCGTTGTGCGCAATTAAGCGGAACGGTTGAGCCAGCTTCCACGACGGGAAAGTATTGGTAGAAAAACGCGAGTGTATAACGGCAAGGCCCGATGCAACGCGCGTATCGTTAAGGTCGGTAAAGTACTTACGCAATTGGTAAGTAGTAACCTGGCCTTTATAAATTATGGTTTTGCAGCTAAGCGAAGTGAAGTAAAAATAATCACTTGCGCCAACTACGGTTTCGTTTACGGTTTTGTTAATATAACGCCTTAAAATATACAGCTTGCGCTCAAAATCTTCGGCGTTGGTAATATGGTGCGGGCGGGCAATAAACAATTGCTCCACATGCGGCTCTACTTGCCTGGCGGTTTCGCCAATAGTGCTCGAATCTACCGGCACTTTACGGTAGCCGAGCTTATGCAAGCCCATCTTCTCAATAGCGTTGGTAATAATTAAACGGCATGCCTTCTTAGCGGCAGGCTCTGTTGGGAGGAATATCATACCTACGCCATACTCTCCCGGTTCGGGGAGGTTGATCTCGAGGTTAGCACATTCTTCCATTAAAAATTCGTGGGGGAGCTGAATTAAAATACCCGCACCATCACCTGATTCAGGGTCGCAGCCACATGCGCCACGGTGCTCCATGTTCTCTAACATGGTTAAAGCATCGTCAACGATATGGTAAGATTTATGTCCGTTGATATTGGTTATAAACCCAGTTCCGCAAGAATCGTGTTCAAATTCCGGCCTGTAGAGGCCTTGCTGGTAGCCTTCGGTTTGATCCATTTTATTATCCGAGTTTTTGTAATTCGGGTAATAACGAAGTTAACAAATTATCAGATTTTTAATAAGGACGCCATTAACTTTTTGAAATTTATTAAAACAATGCGCATTTAAGATTAAAATATTATTAAGTCGACAAAAATCGTAGGCTTTCTATACGAAATTTTAAATTTTTATTGTTTGTTTAATATGCACACATAGTAAATAATGATATTGCAGTAATTTTGCCCCACGCATAACACCGCGTAATATTTATGGCAGATAAAAATAAAGCAGTTTTTTTAGACCGCGACGGCGTGCTTAACCGCGAGATGGGCGACTACGTTTGCAAGTTCGAAGATTTCCACGTTTTAGACAACTTTGATGCACTGAAAGAATTGCAAGATCGCGGCTACATGTTACTGGTGGCCACTAATCAAGGCGGCATAGCCAAAGGCTGGTACGATTTGGCCGAACTGGGCAAAATGCACGCTCATTTAAAAGAGGTATACCAACAGCATGGTGTAGAGATAACCGATTTCTTCTTCTGCCCCCACCACCCCAACTTTACCGGCGACTGCGATTGCCGCAAGCCAAAACCGGGCCTTTTATTACAAGGTATAGAGAAATACAACATCGACCCATCAAAATCTTACTTCATTGGCGACCGTGAACGCGACGTAGAAGCAGGCACCGCCGCCGGCGTAAAAGGTATATTAATTGATAGCGACCAGCCTATAGCAACAGTGCTGGACCAAATAGCATAATTTTGCTTTGTGGCGGATTTAACCGCAAAGCACGCAGAGTATTAGCGCGGCGGTGAGCGCAAAGAACGCAAAGGCTTTGCAAACTGATGAAGAGCTAAAGGAGTGAGTTTTCAAAAAGTTTATCATCTGTTACAATTTTTCTTTGCGGCTTTGCGCCTTTGCGTGAAATAAATTAGCAGGACAGGCTTTGTGCCTCTTTGCGCTAACTAAACTGCAAATCTCTGCGCCCTTTGCGGTTAAATAGCCACCATAATTAAGCCAATAAAAACAATTTATAGCTTTTTTCCTTTTACACGGTAATGGTAAAACCGAAACCCATACACGATATCAGCACGCTTATAGCTTGCGGGCTTGGCTTTTTTTTAATTTGCCTGTACACCAGTTACAGCGGCATCGGCATTTCGCCCGACTCTATTATGTACACTAGCGCGGCCCGCAGCTTTTCTGCCGAAGGCACCCTGAAAACATTTAACGGCATCCCTATCGTCGATTTCCCGATGTTTTACCCTTTGTTTTTGGGCATTATTAAGGTGATCACCCGGGTAGACCCTACCGCCTTTGGTGTAATATTAAACGGAACGTTATTCGCCTCCTTATTATATACGGCCGGCTGGATCATGAACCGCTTTGCTCCATCATCGCAATTGTATAAATGGTTGCTACTGGTGGCTATCGCATTAAGCCCGGGCCTACTGCAGATATATTCGTATTTATGGTCGGAAACGCTGTTTATATTAGAGGTATTATTCTTTATTGTTGCTTTTCGCCAGTATTTAAATACGCATGCCGGCAAATGGCTGGTATTGGCCGCCATTATTGCCGCCATTGGCTGCGTTACCCGATATGCAGCGGTAACCATAGTAGGCACGGGAGGCTTGCTTTTATTATTAGATAGATCGCTGCCTATTAAAAAGAAGATAGGGCATATATTTATATATGGTATAATATGTATATCGCTGCTGGTGGCCAACCTTACCTTTAATACCTTTGCAACAGGCACAGTAACCGGCCCGCGCGAACCATCTATTACCCCTTTTATTAAAAACCTGTACTACTTCGGCACTATTATGTGCGATTGGATGGGTTTCACGCCCGAACAATACTTCCTGGCCATACCTATTGCTTCGGTTATACTATTAGGTTTCATCGTAGCACTTGCTATTAATTATTTCCGCAGGAGTTTGAACAGCTACGAGAATTTGGCCATCACCTTCTCGTTGGTTTATGGTTTGTTCATCATCCTATCCAGCACCTTCTCGCGGTACGAGCGTATCAATAGCCGTTTACTCTCACCTTTATATATAACAGCGCTTTGGGGATATACCAGTTGGGTATTGTTGTGGATAAAGAGCGTCGACACCAAACGCACCCGCCAAATCATTGGCACCATAGCTACTATAATAATGCTGGGCTTTATTGGCAAAGAGGGCTATATAGATTATAAGCGTTACATGGACCAGGTGGCCGATGATTACGGCGCTCCCGGCTATACCGACAGCAGCTGGCAGGAAAACGAATTTGCCAACTTTCTACGCAGCGACGAGGGCAAAAAATTCATGGACCCCAAGGTGCTTATTTATACCGATGCACACGAGGCGGTTTACTTCTTCTCGGGCATGTCGGCCTATTTATTACCGCACAGGTATTTTAAAAACGATGTTGCCCTATTCTACCGCCGCGACCATTACTACCTCGTGTGGTTCAACAACCTCGAAAACCCAGAGTTGATCAACATTAAGGATATCCAAAAAGTACGCAACCTGAAACTGCTGAAACAGTTCCCCGAAGGCGCTATATACGAGTACGATAAAAGCAAGGACGAAACGAGGACGGATTAAGGGTAATTTCTGAACTCGAATTTTAAGGAATTTAAGGAATAGCCAGAAGCGATATCCACAATCCATTCTGCCCATTATTAAAATTCGTTTAATTCGAGTTCAGACAAAAAATCTAAGTAAAATCGGTGGAATCAAAACAAATCGGTGGAATCGGTGACAAAAAAATCCTGTTAAATCGTGCCCATCCCTTAATCCTGTCAAAAAAGCATTGTGGACTTGCAACCGGGAGACGCAAAGTATTGCGTCTCTACAATGAAATTCATCAGTGAAATCAAAGAAAATCGGTGGAATCGGTGCAAAAAAAATCCTGCAATAATCCCTAAATCCCTTAATCCTGTCAAAAAAACGAGTTATTATTTTGATTTAACATTCTCGTGTTTATATTTGCAGCGCTAATCTATAGTTTTACTATACAATAAATGGACGCACGTAAACAACATCATCTGCATTTGCACCATCACCGCCCGGTGATGAATAGATAATGTATGTTTCTACGTGAAATAACAGCCCCATTTTATTATAGTACCTTAATCTCATTTTGTGAAAACACTAAAAATAGCGATCCAAAAATCGGGTCGGCTCAACGAAAAATCCGTTGAATTATTAAAGAATTGCGGCCTTAATTTTGAAAATTACAAGAGCTCGCTTATCTCCCCGGTATCAAACTTCCCGTTAGAAATACTCTTTTTGCGCGACGATGATATCCCCGAATACGTTCAGGATGGTATTGCCGATTTGGGCATTGTAGGCGAAAACGTGATAGAAGAAACCGAAGTGGACGTTGCTTACCTGCAGCGCCTTGGCTTTGGCAAATGTTCACTTAAAATAGCGGTACCAAACAACAACAGCATAGCTACGCTTGAAGACCTCAACGGCAAAGCCATTGCTACCACCTACCCCGTTATCCTGAAAAAATTCCTGGAAGAAAAAGGCATCAACTCGGAGATACGCACTATTTCGGGTTCGGTAGAAATTTCGCCGGGCTTAGGTTTAAGCGATGCCATTTGCGATCTGGTATCTACCGGTGGCACTTTAAAAAGCAACGGCTTAAAACCTTTTGCTGATGTAATGAGCAGCGAAGCCATATTGATAAGCAACAAAGGCAACGAGAACGACGACCTGATACAGGAACTTATCCAGCGCATACAATCGGTACTGCGTGCCAAAGAAACTAAATACGTGGTGCTTAACGTTTTGAAAGAGAACTTAGCCGCGGTTACAGCTTTATTGCCGGGCGTAAAAAGCCCTTCGGTAGTGCCATTGGCCGAGCCGGAATGGGTAGCGGTACACACCGTTATCCCTGAGCGCGACTTTTGGGACCGCATAAGCCAGCTAAAACAAGCCGGCGCACAAGGCATTGTGGTAATGCCGATAGAGAAGATAATATTGTAGTTGACAGTTTGCAGTGGGCAGTTCACAGTTAGCAGTGGGCGGATAGCAATGATCAGTTTGCAGAAAACAAAATTGCAAACCGCCAACCGTAAACTGCGAACTAAAAAAGCAAACTGCCAACTGTAAACTGCCCACTGTAAAGATAATTGTAAGTGGAATGAAAACTTATAACTACGGAAATTTAAGCAAAGACGACGTAAACTCCCTCACCCAACGCAACGTTGACCCGGCTAACGAGATACGTACTTTGGTGGAGGATGTGATAGCGCATGTAAAGCAAAACGGCGACGCGGCTTTGTATGATTATGCCCTGAAGTTTGACAAGGTAGAACTGGATAGGCTTTATTTAGATAAAGCCGAGCTGGAGGAAATTGCCGCCGCTGTATCCCCTGCCCAGCAGAAAGCTCTGCAAACGGCTTATAATAATATCTACAAATTCCACCAGTCGCAGTTAAAAACCGAGGACAAGGTAGAAACTATGGCGGGTGTAACCTGCTGGCGCGAATTGCGGGCCATAGAAAAAGTAGGCCTGTACATACCCGGCGGAACGGCCGTGCTGCCATCAACCTTTTTAATGCTGGGCATACCCGCCCGCATTGCCGGCTGCGATGAGATAGTAGTTTGTTCGCCCCCGCAAAAAAATGGTAAGGTGAATGCTTTTATAGCTTATGTGGCGCTGTTGCTGGGTATAGATAAAGTGTACCTTGTGGGTGGTTCGCAAGCCGTTGCGGCTATGGCCTATGGTACGCAAACCATCAGTAAAGTGGACAAGATATTTGGCCCGGGTAACCAGTTCGTAACCAAGGCTAAAACCATCATCCAAAGCACAACTACCACGGCGATTGATATGCCGGCAGGCCCATCGGAAGTATTAATTATTGCTGACGAAACTGCCAACCCGGCCTTTGTGGCAGCCGACCTGCTGGCACAAGCCGAACACGGTGTAGACAGCCAGGCCATTTTGGTAACCACATCGCAAACCATTGCCGATGCTACCCTTGCCGAAGTGGAAAAACAACTGACCGTATTACCGCGTGCCGAAATTGCAAAACAGGCGATAGATAACTCGTACATCGTGATCACCAACACGCTGGACGAGGCGATGGACTTCAGCAATGTGTACGCCCCCGAGCACTTGATATTGGCCACAACCAACTGGAAGGGGCTAACTGCCGGCATCAAAAATGCAGGTTCGGTATTTCTGGGCAATTTAACGCCCGAGAGTGTGGGCGATTATGCGTCAGGTACAAACCATACGCTGCCTACCAGCAGTTATGCAAGAGCCTACTCAGGTGTATCGGTAGATTCGTTCGTAAAAAAAGTGACCTTCCAGTTTTTAACCGACGAAGGCATACAAAACATAGGCCCGGCCGTAGAGATACTGGCAGATATGGAAGGACTGCATGCGCACCGGAATGCAGTTTCCGTGAGGCTTAACAATAAATAAATAATGTCATTGCGAGGAGGAACGACGAAGCAACCTCTTAGCTAAGCATGAACGCCATGCAAACGACGAGGTTGCCGCGCTTCGCTCGCAATGACAAAAAGGACAAACAAGATTTGACAACTTTTTAAAAGTTGTCAAATCTAATACAGACGCAATACCATGTTCGATATAAATACCCTTCTTCGTAAAAACATTAAAAACCTAACCCCCTACTCGTCCGCAAGGGATGAGTTCCAGGGCGAGGCCAGCGTGTTTTTAGATGCGAACGAAAACGCTTTCGGTTCGCCCCTGCCTACCGCGTACAACCGCTACCCCGATCCTATGCAGCATGCTATTAAGCTGCGCCTAAAAGAGATAAAGGGCCTGCCGGTGCGCAATATTTTTGTAGGCAACGGCAGCGATGAGGCCATCGATATCCTGTTCCGCAGCTTTTGCAACCCGGGTGTTGATAATGTGATCATTGTGCCCCCTACTTACGGCATGTACCAGGTATCGGCCAATATTAATGATGTAGAAACCAAAAAGGTAGTGCTTACCGAAGAGTATCAGCTCGACCTTAATGGCATTGCCGAAGCTATTGATGAACATACCAAGCTGATATTCATTTGCTCACCCAACAACCCTACCGGCAACTCCATCAACCGCGAGGATGTGGAAACTCTGCTGGCCAACTTTAAAGGCATTGTAGTGGTTGATGAGGCTTATATCAACTTCAGCCGCCAAAAAAGCTTTATACAGGAACTTACCGAATATGCTAACCTGGTGGTGATGCAAACCCTCTCTAAAGCATGGGGTTTAGCAGGCTTACGTGTAGGTATGGCCTTTGCCAGCGAAGAGATCATTGAGGTGATGAACCGCGTAAAACCGCCTTACAACGTAAACGAAGCATCGCAACAATTAGCGCTGCAAGCACTGCAAAACGTTGGGCAGGTGAACGATTGGATAAAAGAAACCCTTGCCCAGCGCGATAAATTGGTGCTAACACTTAAAGACATGCCATTTGTGCTGGATATCTACCCATCTGATGCCAACTTCATTTTGGTAAAAACTACCGATGCTACCGGCATATACAATTATTTGGTAGATAAAGGCATCATCGTTCGTAACCGCACCAATGTAGAACTTTGCGAAGGCTGCCTGCGCATTACCGTTGGCACCCCCGGAGAAAACACCACCCTTATAGAAACCCTACAGCAATACAAATGAGCAAGCTGCAAAAAATACTGTTTATAGACCGCGACGGTACACTCATCAACGAAACTACTGATGAGCAGATAGATTCGTTCGCCAAGCTTACCTTTTACCCCGGCGCACTGCAATACCTGCCAAAAATAGCCGCTGAACTCGATTACGAACTGGTAATGGTAACCAATCAGGACGGCCTTGGTACCGCATCGTTCCCCGAGGATACGTTTCACCCCGTGCACAACCTCATCCTGAAAACATTTGAGAACGAGGGCGTTCACTTCAGCTACCAGGCTATCGACCGCACCTTTGCTAAAGACAATGCCCCTACCCGCAAACCTGCGACCGGACTGTTAACGCAATATCTCGATACCACTAAATACGATCTTGCCAACTCTTTCACCATTGGCGACCGCAAGAACGATGTGCTGCTGGCCAAAAACCTTGGCGCAAAAGCTATCTGGATAAACAACAACTCCGGTTTGGGCGATGGCGAGTTCACTCCCGAAAACGAAAGCAATTTGGCAGATGTTATCGCCTTGCAAACACTGAGCTGGAAAGATATTTACGAGTTTCTGAAACTGGGCGAGCGCGTGATGGAACACCGCCGCACTACCAAGGAAACCGATATATACATTAAACTGAACCTCGACGGAACCGGCGATGCCAAAATATCAACCGGGCTGCACTTCTTCGACCACATGCTGGATCAAATTGCCCGCCACGGCAGCATGGACCTGGAGATAACCGCTAAAGGCGACCTGCATATAGACGAGCACCACACCATTGAAGATACCGGCATTGCCCTTGGCGAGGTAATGGCAACAGCCCTTGGCAACAAAATGGGCATTGAGCGCTATGGTTTCTGCCTGCCTATGGACGATTGCCTGGCACAAGCAGCTATCGATTTCGGCGGCCGCAACTGGATCGTTTGGGATGCCGAGTTCAAGCGCGAAAAGGTGGGCGATGTACCAACCGAGATGTTCTACCACTTCTTCAAATCGTTCAGCGATGCTTCAAAAAGCAACCTCAACATAAAAGCAGAAGGCCAAAACGAACATCACAAAATTGAAGCTATATTTAAGGCCTTTGCCAAAGCGATAAAAGTGGCGGTAAAAAGAGACGTAAATAAAATGGTTTTACCTTCTACAAAAGGACTTTTGTAAGATAGAGTCAAGAGGTAAGAATCAAGAGACAAGACAATGCGCTCTTTCTTGATTCTTATCTCTTGGTTCTTGATTCTAATAAAAAATGATAGGAATAATACGCTACGGCGCAGGCAACATTTTCTCGCTAACGGCCACTTTAGACAGGCTGGGCATTGCCTATGGCATGGTAAACACCGAGGCCGACCTGCCACAGTACGACCGGTATATTATCCCCGGCGTGGGCCACGCTGGTGCTGCTATGCACAAGCTGGAAAGCACCGGGCTGGTGCCTGCAATAAAGGCGCTTGATAAGCCAACGCTGGGCATTTGTGTGGGCATGCAATTGCTTACATCGTACAGCGAAGAAGGCGACAGCAATCTGTTGGGATTGTTCCCCATCAAAACCATGAAATTCCCACAAACTGATGGTTTTAAAGTACCGCATACGGGCTGGAACCAAGTTTTTCCGGAGAAAGAAAACCCGCTTTTTACAAATATTCCAACCGGTTCACACTTTTACTTTGTACATTCATACTTTATTGAGTATGAACCGTTATATACTTTATCGTCAACAAATTATATCCACCCGTTTTCGGCATCAATTTGGAGGGATAATTTTTATGGTGTGCAGTTCCACCCCGAGAAATCAGGCACCTACGGCGAACAATTATTAAAGAACTTTTCACAAATCTGATAGCAATGTATATTATCCCCGCCATTGACATTTTAAATAAAAAAGTTGTTAGGCTTCGCGAAGGCGATTACTCGCAGGTAACCGAATACGACGTTACCCTGGAAGAGATGATAGAGCGTTACCAAAGCAATGGTACCAACTTCATCCACATCATCGACCTTAACGGTGCTAAAAACGACTTCAGCAACCAGCAATACCTGTTTGATGTAATACGCAAAACAGACATGCAGGTGCAATATGGCGGCGGCGTGCGCAGCATTGATAAGGTGAAAGAACTGATAGATGCCGGCGTGCACCGCGTAATAGTAGGTACGCAAGCCATCACTAACCCTGCCTTCCTTGAGGAACTCAGCAAAGCTATCTGCGGCCGCGATAAATGCAGCGACCAGGTAGTTATCGCTATCGATGTATTGGACGAGGTAATAAAATACTCGGGCTGGATGGAAAGTTCGCCCATTAAACTGATGGACTATGTTGACAAGTGCTTGGCGTTAGGTTTCTTCCGTTTCCTGTGTACAGACATTAATAAAGACGGCAAACTGGGCGGCGCAGGTGTGGATCTGTACGAAAAACTGCTGGATCATTCGCCGTTCATCAAACTGATCGCTTCGGGTGGTGTAAGCTCCATGAAAGATATCGAACAGCTAAGCGCTATCAAAGTAGAGTCGTGCGTAGTTGGCAAAGCCATCTACGAAGGACACATCAGCATCGAAGAAATTAAGAACTGGAATTTGGATTCGCTTATCTCTATCTAAGATATGTCATTGCGAGGAGATACGACGAAGCAAACTCGTAGCCTTGCATGACCGCTTTGCATGCCCGAACGTCCTATGAGGTTGCCACGCTATCGCTCGCAATGACATAGTTTGTTAGGCTACCAGAACAGACAACCCATGCTCTCTAAAAGAATTATACCCTGTTTAGACGTTAAAGACGGCCGTACCGTAAAAGGCGTAAACTTTGTTGACCTGCGCGATGCCGGCGACCCGGTAGAACTTGCCTGGAACTACTCGCAGCAAGGTGCCGACGAATTGGTTTTCCTGGATATTAGCGCTACGGTAGAAAAACGCAAAACCCTTGTAGAACTGGTAAAAGCCGTTGCAAGGCAAATAAACATCCCCTTCACCATAGGTGGAGGTATAACCGAAATTGCCGATGCGGACGCCCTGCTGAATGCCGGTGCTGACAAAATATCGATCAATTCAGCCGCGGTACGCAACCCTCAACTGATCGATGACCTGGCTAAGGCATTCGGCGTGCAGTTTGTGATCGTTGCGGTTGACACCCGCGTAATGGGCGATAAAAACATTGTGCACCTCAACGGCGGCCGCCTGCCAACCGAGCGCCAAACCCTCGAGTGGATATTGGAAGCCGAAAGCCGCGGTGCGGGAGAGATACTCCTCACCTCGATGGACCATGATGGCACCAAGGCAGGTTTTGATAACCCCTTCCTTACGCAGGTAAACAATGCAGTGAATATTCCCGTTATTGCATCGGGCGGTGCGGGTTCGGTACAGCATTTTGTGGATGTATTTCAGAAAAGCAATGTAGATGCAGCTTTGGCAGCATCGGTTTTTCACTACGGTGAGATATTAATACCCGACCTGAAGAAGGTTTTGAAACAGAATGATATTGAGGTGAGGGAGGTGTAAAAGCCCACCAAAGCTTACCCAAACGTCATGCTGAACTTGTTTCAGCACCCCACGCGCTGAGCCGCATGCATAGTCGCTAACTTTGCATGTGGGGTGCCGAAATAAATTCGGCATGACGTAATTAATAGTACCCCGTTGGCGGTGTCCCCACCGCCAACAAATGATAGAGAAAATGAACATCGATTTTGATAAAACCGACGGCTTAGTGCCGGTGATAATACAGGACGAGCAAACTTTAGAAGTACTGATGCTGGGCTATATGAACCAGGAAGCCTATGAGAAAACCGTTGCCGAAAAGGTAGTAACGTTTTTCTCCCGCTCTAAAAATCGCCTTTGGACCAAAGGCGAAACCAGTAGCAATTTCCTGCATGTAAAAAGCATCCATATCGATTGCGATAACGATACCCTGCTGATAAAAGCCAGTGCCGATGGACCAACCTGCCACACCGGCGCGCGCAGTTGTTTCCAAACCGAATACAACCAAAACTTTATTATGCAGTTGGAAAACATCATAGCCGACAGGTACACCAACCCGTTAGAAGGCTCGTATGTGAACAAACTGCGCAACAAAGGGCTTAACAAAATAGCCCAAAAGGTAGGCGAAGAAGGCGTAGAAACGGTTATAGCCGCATTGGCCGAAACCGAAACCGACCTTATTAATGAAGCCAGCGACCTGGTTTTCCACCTGTTGGTTTTGCTTCGCGAAAAGAACCTAACTTTGGAGCGGATAGCCAAGAATTTGGAAGAGAGACATAAGTAGTTTGCAGTAGGCAGTTGCCAGTTTGCAGTTAGAAGCCGATCATAAGCTAATTGCTAACTGCACATCGCAAACTGACTGCTAACTGCGCACCGCTAACTGCTAACTGAAAACTGACTGCTAACTGCATCCCGCAAACTGTTTACTGACTGCTAACTGCACACCGCCAACTGCAAACTGAAAAAGATGCACGCAATAAAAACCGCCGACTTTACCGGGCATAGCAACCCTATTTTCACGCTGGAGCTTTCGCAGAAGCCGGGTATATTTTTTACCGGCGGTAACGATAAGGGGCTGGTGGAATGGGGGCTGGAGAATAACGCTTTTATAAAAGTGATGTTCCCTGTGCCCACGTCTATATACGCCATCCATTGCCCAGTGGGTTACCCGCTTATGTTTGCGGGTTTGCGCAGCGGCGAGGTATTGGTTTTTAATTTCATCGAGCAGAAGATAACCCATAGGCTGCGCAAGCATATCAAGCCTATATTCGATATCAAATCTATCCAAAGCAAGGATGAGTTGCTGGTAGCCTCAGAAGATGGTACGGTTACCGTTTGGAGCCTGAAAACGATGGAGCTGTTGCACACCATACAGGTGTCGCATGATACAATACGTTGTATCAGCGTAAACCCGGCAGAAGACCGCATTGCTTTTGGCTGCCGCGATAATACGGTAATGGTGTACGATGCGCAGGATTATACGCCCATTAAGGCACTCGTAGGGCATACCATGGCGGTGTTCTCGCTTCAATATTCGCCCAATGGCGAGTACCTGGTATCGGGGGCGCGCGATGCGCAGTTAAAAATATGGGATAATAAAACTTATACACTTATACAAAGTATCCCCGCGCATATGTTTGCGGTTAACCATATCGTCTTCCACCCTACCCGTCCATATTTTGCCACTGCCAGTATGGATAAAAGCATTAAAATATGGGATGCTGTTGATTTTAAACTCCGCAAAATCATCAGCCGCGAAAAAGGTTACCCCTGCCACGTCCTCTCTATTAACAAACTGGCCTGGGCCGGCGATGACCTGTTATCTGTTAGCGACGACAAAACCATAATGCGCTGGCAGGTAAGCTTCTAAGATACTACCCTTGGCCGTACAACTGTTAGTTTTACAAACATTGGCCATTTTATTAACAAAACCATAACCTCTTACAACAAAGTTCGGTATTATTGAGTTATGTAACTATAAAGCAAAAGATTGCGCGCGGCATACCTTTTGTTTTATAATTATAAACCGATCAGGCAGCCACCCCTGCTGCAGAATAAATTATTTGTAAAGATGGAAAAGATTCGTTTCAAAAAGATGGTGCCCGGATGGCGCGTTTTTTTCGTTTTGCTGTTCTTATGTTTTTGCCTGCCACTAACAACTTATGCCCAGAATATGCCGGGCACAGGTGAACGCCTTGCAGCTGTGTTTTCAAACGGTTTTATTAAAGTGCTGGTAATTGCGGCATTGGTATTTGTAAACTACCTGGTTTTCCTGAGCCGCAAAGAGCCTCAACGAAAGCAAAAATATTAAGTAATTAAAAGTACCGCTTTATCGAGTGCAATTTATGGGTATGGCGCTTCAACTCCTCAGACCATATACCCTCATTGTCTATCATATCAATTTTTACCTTGCCCGATGCGTGGATGATTTGCCCGTTGTTGAGGATAATGCCCACATGGGTGACTTTTCCTTCAGGATTATGGAAAAAGGCAAGGTCGCCAAGTTTGGTTTGGGCGAGGTTTTCTACGTCCGTGCCTTCCTGCGCCTGCATAGAAGCATCGCGCTGAATATTGTGCCCGCATAGCCTGTAAACAACCTGTGTAAAGCCCGAGCAATCAATTCCGAAGTGCGTACGCCCGCCCCACAAATATGGTACATTAAGGTACGACCGCGCCACATTAGCTATATGGTCGGTTTCGCCAATTTCTCCAATTATTTCAAACTTATTGTTGCCCACATAGCTGGTAGTCCCTTGCAAAAAAGCCAGGGAACTGCCCGCGGGTAAAAAAACGATAGAATTATCGGCTATTTTCCAGGCCTGTGTAACCGGGCGGTAGGTTATGGGCGCCGGTTTGCTTTGCAAGTCGCGATAGGCAATGTGGCCCAGTTGGGTAAACTGTAACCTATCTATCCAGCCGGTATAACTATCAATGGCGGTAAGTATCTTGGCCCATTTGTTATTGTATTCGGTTACTTCAAAAGCCTCGCCAAACAAAAGCTGCGAAACAAGTTCGCTGCGGTCGCTCGGTTCGGCGCGCATAGGCACAATAGCAAGATTACAAATACCGTATTCCATCAAGTCGGGAGCAAAAAATCTATATTACGTTTTCGGCTTATAAATGTTGTAAAGTAACAAAAAAAGGGGAAGCTTGTTTAGCCTCCCCTTTTGTAACAATATTGTTTCAGCGCTATAATTAACCGTTGGCGTGTAGCCAGTCTTTTTTAGCGTGCAGTTCTTCGTCTGTCTCGCGCACATCCTCGTCATCTACGCAGCAATCAACCGGGCAAACGGCAGCACACTGCGGCTCATCGTGGAAGCCTACACACTCGGTACACTTATCGGGTACAATGTAATATATATCATCAGAAAGGGCAGCCTGAGACTCTTCAGCATTCAGGGTGTTGCCATCGCCAAAATCAATTACTCCTTTTAATGCCGTACCGTCAGAAAAACGCCAGGCGGCACCAGCGTCGTAAATTGCATTATTCGGGCACTCTGGTTCGCAGGCTCCGCAGTTGATGCATTCGTCGGTGATTATGATCGCCATATTTTTTTAAATATTCTTATATTCTCAATTAACTTTGCCCCACATAACGGGAAACGTGCAAATATAACAAAAAAATCATGCCAAGCGTTTGGCTCGTCAACATATATATGTCAAAAATAGATATAAATAACACCATAAATACCTTTGCCGAACTGGGGAAACGCCTTGCCAACCCCGATGAGGCTTTGATGGGCATCATCAACACCGAGCGGCAATACAATGCATGGTTCACACCCGAAAGTGTATTGAGTGCTGTAAAAGCCACCGGTGAAATGCTCAACAGTACCGACTTAAGCCAGTGGCTGGCAAAATATAACATTACTGAAGCCAAAGGCAAACGCATAGGCCTGGTATTGGCGGGCAATATCCCTTTGGTAGGTTTCCATGATGTACTTTGCGTATTGGTGAGTGGCAACCATGCGCTTATTAAAGCATCATCGCAGGATGCAAGGCTGATCAAATACGTTTTAAATTTACTGGTAGAAGTAGATAGCAGCTATGCCGACAAATCCAGTTTTGTAGAACGACTGGTAGATTTTGACGCCATTATAGCTACCGGCAGCAATAATACCTCGCGCTATTTTGAGTACTACTTCGGCAAGGTACCCAACATTATCCGTAAAAACCGCAACAGCATTGCCTTGTTAACCGGTAACGAAAGCACCGAAGAATTGCATGCTTTGGGCAACGATATCTTCGATTACTTTGGGCTTGGCTGCCGCAATGTTTCAAAGTTACTGGTGCCTGCGGGGTATAATTTCAACAGTTTTTTTGAAGCGATAGAGGATTTCCACCCCATTATTAACCACCACAAATACAACAACAATTACGATTATAATAAATCCATTTACCTGGTAAACGGAGACCAGCATTTGGATAACGGCTTCCTGATGCTAAAACAGGATGAGCGCCTTACTTCGCCGCTTGCTGTGTTGTTTTACGATATTTACGAAAGCCTCGACTCGGCACAGGAAACGCTGCTGCAGCAAAGCGAACAATTGCAGTGCATTGTAACCACCGCGGCCATCAAAACCCAAAACCAGCAGGTACCATTCGGCCAAAGCCAGCACCCGCAACTTTGGGATTATGCCGATGGCGTAGATACGATGGAATTTCTTTCGACGCTGAGTTAACGCTCTTTATTCGGAAAGTCCGAAAGTGAGGTAAGTCCGAAAGACAAATTTTAACAATAAAGCCGAGCTTTTCTTTCGGACTTGCGGACTTTTCCGACTTCCGGACTAACAG
The DNA here is from genome assembly GCF_002013915.1 of Mucilaginibacter pedocola. Classification (GTDB taxonomy): domain Bacteria; phylum Bacteroidota; class Bacteroidia; order Sphingobacteriales; family Sphingobacteriaceae; genus Mucilaginibacter; species Mucilaginibacter pedocola. The sequence continues at coordinate 126,601 of NZ_MBTF01000003.1, read as the reverse complement.
AAAGTCAACTAAAAAAGATAAATTTGCCCTGAAAGCTTTCTGCTTTGGATTTTAGACTTTAAGCTTAACATGTACCTTATAAAAGTAAAAGGCGTTGCCAAAATACCCGATTATGTGCAGCTGCGCGATGATAAGTTTACGCTGCTGGCTTATTTTAGGGTTGATAGGCCCGAAAAATCGCTTGATAAAATTGGGCTTGGCGATAAATACGATTACATAATGGGTGTGGTGCGCGACCTCCCCTTCGGCAAAATATTAAAACTGGATATCTAACAAATGATAGGCAACTCCATTATAAAACTAAACAACGTTGATATTTTTCAGCAGAAGCACCTGGTGCTATCTAACGTAAACCTGCATATTGATAAAGGCGATTTTGTATGGCTGATAGGCCAAACAGGATCGGGCAAAAGCAGTTTGCTGAAAATTATTTACGGCGACCTTGCGGTTACCAGCGGCACGGGCCATGCCTGCGGCTACGAACTGAGTAAACTGGCCAGCAAAGAGATACCCTACCTGCGCCGCAAACTGGGCATCGTTTTCCAGGATTTTCAATTGTTAACGGATAGGTCGGTTGAGCAAAACCTGCAGTTTGTATTGCGCGCCACCGGCTGGACTGATAAACAAGGTATTGCCGACCGTATATTGGATTGTTTAGAAAAAGTAGGCCTGCGTTCTAAACTTAAAAAAATGCCGCACGAACTATCAGGCGGCGAGCAGCAGCGCGTGGTAATTGCCCGTGCATTGCTTAATAACCCCGAAATTATATTGGCCGACGAACCTACCGGTAACCTCGACCCGGATACTTCCGAAGAAATTGTACTGTTACTAAAACAGATCAGCCAAATGGGCACCGCTGTGGTAATTGCTACGCACGATTACCATATTATCCGCACCTTCCCATCGCGCATCATTAAATGCGAGAACGGCAAAGTGCTGGAGGATGTGCAAATAGCATAGGTTCAGTTTGCAGTGGGCAGTTGACGGTTTGCAGTTGACAACGGGCAATCGACAGTTTGCTGTGGTTTTATTAACTGCGAACTGCGCACCGGGAACTGCTAACTGACCAAGAACTGCCAACTGAAAGATAAATCACGACAAACTTTACATAAAAACGAATACCCTGCTGACAGGCTGTCGCATTTACAGCGATGGCAAGATACTTGTTTGGCACTATTCATGAATTTTAACGACATGTTGAAGAAAAAAAAGAAGGAAAATTCTGAAACTCCTGAAAATACTGTGGAAATGGCAAACGAGAGCGCAAACACCGACAAACAGGAACTAAACCCTCAACCCGAAGCAGCAGAAAACACCCCTTCGGCAGAAGATAAATTAAAGGAGGAAGTACAGCAGGCAAATGATAAGTACTTACGCTTATATGCCGAGTTTGATAACTTTCGCCGCCGTACTATAAAAGAACGCGAAGAAGCACGCAAAACCGAAGGCAAGGATGTAATTGTTGCGCTGCTGCCCGTGCTTGATGATTTTGAACGCGCCCTGCGCGCTACTGAAAAAGCTACCGAAGTAGCATCGGTACGCGACGGTGTTATACTGATACAAAACAAACTGAAAAATATTTTAGGGCAAAAAGGCCTGAAAGAAATGCAATCGATAGGTACCGAATTTAATGCCGACCTGCACGAGGCTATCACCAGCATCCCCGCCCCTACCGACGACCTAAAAGGCAAGGTGGTTGACGAGATGGAAAAAGGCTATGAACTTAACGAACGCGTGGTACGCTTCGCTAAAGTTATTGTAGGCGCGTAAGCCTCACAATGAGCGAATGAAGGAAGGACTGAATTAGTGAATAACTGATTCGGTTTTTTCTGTTAAAATCGCTATCTTACTGATTCAAAAATACATATAATATTTCCGGGCGTGTTTTTCGCTCATTCAAAAATTCACTAATTAATACAATGGCTAAGAGAGATTATTACGATGTGCTTGGTGTAAGCAAAGGCGCAAGTGCCGATGAGGTAAAAAAGGCATATCGTAAAATGGCTATTAAATACCACCCCGATAAAAACGAGGGTGACAAAGCTGCCGAAGAAAAGTTTAAGGAAGCTGCCGAGGCCTACGAGGTGCTTAGCTCGCCCGAGAAACGCCAGCGGTACGACCAGTTTGGCCACGCGGCCAATGCATCATCGGCCAGCGGTGGTGGTTATGGCGGTGGCAGCATGAATATGGACGACATATTCAGCCAGTTTGGCGATATATTCGGCGGTGGCGGTGCATTCGATGGCTTCTTTGGCGGCGGTGGCAGGCAAGGTGGCGGTGGCCGCCGTGTAGCCCGTGGCAGCAACCTGCGCATTAAAGTGCGCCTAACTTTAGAGGAAATTGCCAACGGTGCCGAAAAGAAAATAAAAGTAAATAAACAGGTAGTCTGCAAAACCTGCGATGGTAGCGGCGCTAAGGATAAATCATCTTTCAGCACCTGTAAAACTTGCGGTGGGCAAGGTTCGGTACGCAGGGTAACCAATACCATTTTGGGCCAGATGCAAACCACCAGCACCTGCCCTACCTGTAACGGCGAAGGCAGCACCATTACCAATAAATGTACTGTTTGCCACGGCGACGGAGTTGTACGCGGCGAAGAGACCATTACCATAAACGTACCTGCCGGAGTTAGCGAAGGCATGCAACTGAGTATGAGCGGCAAAGGTAACGCAGCCCCACGCGGCGGTGTACCCGGCGACTTGATCATCCTGATAGAGGAAGTACCGCACGAAACGCTGAAACGCGATGGCAACAACGTGATATACGACCTGCACGTAAACTTTGTGGATGCCGCCTTAGGCACAAGTGTAGAAGTACCTACCATTGATGGCAAAGCCAAAATAAAAATTGAGCCGGGCACACAGGGTGGTAAAATACTGCGACTGAAAGGCAAAGGCGTACCGGAGGTGAACTCTTACCATCGCGGCGACCAACTCATCCACGTAAACATCTGGACACCAAAAGCCCTTAGCCGCGAAGAGCGCGAGATATTGGAAAAGCTGCAAGGCTCACCAAACTTCAAACCAAACCCCGGCAAGAACGAGAAAAGTTTCTTCGAGAGGATGAAAGAGTACTTTGAATAGTATTTGAAGTCCGAAAGACGGTAAAGACGGAAAGTCCGAAAAGATAAGAGAAAGCCCGGGGTTAGTTAGACTCCGGGCTTTTTTGTTTGGCATACAATTAACCTTGCATTATCCTATTTCTATTGATAGGCAATTAGTTTGGTGAATTGGATTACCCCAAAACACACCAACAAAAAAGCCGCAACGAACATTCGTTGCGGCTTACTCAACAATAAAGGTTTTTCTTTAGAAAGAAAAGCGTAACCCTAAACCAAACCTTGCGGCGGTAAAGTCTGAATTATCGCCAACGTAAAATGCGGGGCGCCAATCGAACGACAGATCAATAGGCGCAGTGCCTAATTTGTAGTCTAACCCGGCCATTGGCCTGATGTAGAAATCTGTGCTGCCATTCCCAAAACCTAACTGCGGCCCAATGCCCAGGTAATAGTTTAACCCGCCGGAATTTTTAATACCCGCTTGGTATTGGTAGTAAGCGCCAACAAAAGTTTGATCGCCGCCAAAAGTTAATTCGGCCTGCCCTGCAGCATTTTTAGTGAACATGTGCCTGATAGATGGGCCTACCAAAGTTGCACCATCCCCGAAGTCGACAGCTAACCCGGCAGAAGTTTGGGCGCTGGCACTGTTTGCAAAATAAAACATTCCGGCAACAGCTAACAAAAGAATTTTTTTCATGAAAGTGATTTAGATGAACAAAAAAATATTTTATTTATCGCAATAATATTGCCCGTAAAGAAATATTACCACGCAATAGTAACTATCAGTTTATAAATATGTTTTACAATACTTCCATTTTTTATTAAATGCGTCGTCTTATACACTTTAGCGCCAGGTTTTCCATCTCGAAACGCCCACATGCTCAAATAAATACCAGGTAAAACTTAATACAAGGCTGAGCAACATTAACATAGTAAAAGCTTATATTAGTTCTGTTGCCCGCAAGTATAAATCGAGCTGTATAAGCAAACCTTTATCGCATGAAAATTACCGTTAAAACGCACCAATACGCTGTAATACTTGCCTGTGTTTACATTGGCTTGTTCGCGTTTACACTTGTACTGAACATGGCCGAAACTTACATATCCGGCCCTTTAGGAACGTTAAATTCATTGGCTATTCAAATCATCTATATTAGTTTATTCGCATACTTGGGTTTGCTTTTAGCGGCATCAGACCAGCCGCGCGCCGCGGTTACTTCATTTTGGCTCTATTGTGCAATAAATATACTGGGCATCCCCACTATGTTCATCCAAGATCTTGTCCAACTCAGGGCCTACTCTCTTATATTAGGTGTTATTAGCCTGGCGGTATACATATTTTTAATTGTAAAGGTCTTCCGCTTAAAGCATCCCATAATAGCTAAATACTACCGTATATTGGCAATTATGCTGGGGGCGCTGGCTTTGCTTCGCATCGCATCACCTTTTGCGCTTAATTATATAGGCGAATATTTTAGTATGTCCTTATATAGCTTAGGCAGGTACTATACCGCGATATTCTCTTTGTTAATACCGGTCACCATCATCATCCTTTTAAAACGTACTACCCCTTTAGTTAGCGGTTATGTAGAACCGGCTCCTGCCGAAGAGGAATATTTGTAACAAAACTAACCATGCCTACTCTAAACAGGCATATAACCCACCAAAACACATGCTAAGCATACGCAACATTGTGAAGCAATACGCCGGGCACCGCGCGTTAGACGATGTAAGTTTGGAAGTAGAAAGCGGCAAAATTTTCGGGCTGCTTGGCCCTAACGGCGCCGGTAAAACTTCCCTCATCCGTATCATCAATCAAATTACCGCTCCCGATTCGGGCGAGATCTATTTCGACGGCAAACGGCTCGACCAAAGCCACATTAACCGCATTGGCTACCTACCCGAAGAACGCGGCCTCTACAAAAAAATGGAGATAGGCGAACAAATGATATACCTGGCCCGCCTGAAAGGCCTTAGCCGCGCCGAAGCCACCGCCAAGCTGAAATTCTGGTTCGAGAAACTGGGGATGGAGACCTGGTGGAAAAAGAAGATAGAGGAACTATCAAAAGGGATGTCGCAAAAGGCACAATTTGTGGCTACCGTGCTGCACAACCCCGACCTGATCATTTTGGACGAACCATTCAGCGGTTTCGACCCTGTAGCCGCCGACCTGATCAAAGACGAGATACTGGAGCTAAACAAACAGGGCGCTACCATCCTGTTCTCTACCCACCGCATGGAATCAGTAGAAGAACTTTGCGATTCGATAGCGCTTATCAATAAGTCGCACAAGATATTGGACGGTCGAGTGAAAACCATCCGTAATTCTTACAAAAACGAAACCTACCTGGTAGAATACACCGGCGGCAAGTTGGACCTTAGCGGTTCACTGCCATTTAACGTTGTAAGCGAAACCGCCGGCGATGACGACAGCCACACTATAAAGCTAAAGCTTACTGCAGGCAGCACCGCCAACGATGTGTTGCAATACCTGCTGCCCAAAACGCGCATTAATATGCTGCAGGAAGTTATACCCAGCATGCACGAAATTTTCATTGAAAAAGTAAACCAAAACGCCTAAGCTATGAACAAAGTATTACTTATTATACAGCGCGAATACATTACCCGTGTGCGCAAAAAGGCTTTCATAGTGATGATATTTGTAGTACCGATGCTGATACTGGGTATGTCGGCAGTGATAGGCCTGGTTGCCAAAAACAGCCAGGAGCTAAGCAACGACCAGGTAGTAAAAGTGATCGACGATAGCAAGGCTTTTGAAGGCAAGCTGCATAACGTTAAACACATCAAATTCGAAACCGGCAAACAACCGCTTGCCGAGGCCAAAGCAGCTTTGCAGGAAGACGAAAACCTATCGGTACTGGTGATACCTGCTGACTATACTAAAAAGCAGGTGCAGATACTCTCGAAAAAGAAACCTACTTACCAGGTTACCAACGAGGTAGAAAAACAAATGAACGCTATAGCCTCGGCCGAAAGCCTGGTAGCGCACCATATTGATACCGCACTGCTAAACTCAATTAACAAAACCCATATAGAAGTTAACGCACTGGAAGTAACCGCCACAGGTACCAAAGATGCCAATTTGGGTGCTACCATGGGTGTGGGTATCGCCTGTGCTATATTGATATACCTATCGCTGTTCATCTACGGTGCGCAGGTAATGCGTGGCGTTATCGAGGAGAAAACCAACCGTATCATCGAGGTTATCATATCATCGGTAAAACCATTTCAACTGATGCTGGGTAAGATCATCGGCGTGGGGCTGGTTGGTTTAACGCAATTCGGTGCGTGGATACTGCTATCCGTAGTATCATCGAAAATTGCTGGCCATGCCTTTTCGGGACCGGGTAGCCCTATGGCGGGTGCCATAGCCGTATTGAGCACAATCCCATTCGGTTATATTTTAATGTGCTTTATTTTTTATTTCCTGACGGGATACCTGCTTTACAGCGCCTTATTTGCAGCCGTAGGGTCGGCGGTAGATAGTGAGACCGAAACACAACAGTTCATGTTCCCCATCACTTTGCCCTTGCTGTTCACTTATATTTTATCGGTATCGGTATTGTTCCAGGCGCCTGATAGTCCGCTGGCAGTGTGGTTATCTATGATACCTTTCACCGCCCCCGTAGCCATGATGGTGCGCATACCATTTGGCGGTGTGCCCGATTGGCAATTAGGTATATCGATGGCGTTGATGATAGCCGGTTTCCTGTTTACTACCTACGTAGCTGCGCGTATTTACCGCGTTGGCGTACTGATGTATGGCAAAAAAGCCAGCTTTAAGGAGTTGGCCAAATGGTTCTTTTATAAAGAGTAATTCCTTAACCACATCATAATTCACAAAATCCCTTGCAAAAGCCATACTTTTGCGGGGATTTGTAATTTCTGCCCATGCCCGAACAAAACAACGCTTCCGCCAAACGCTTCGCCGTGATGGACCTTGGTACCAATACCTTCCACCTGCTTATTGCCGAAAAAAGTACCGAAGGCTTCCGCATCGTCCACCAGCAAACCGAAGCGGTTAAAATTGGCGAGGGCGGCATCAACAAGGGCATTATCCAGCAAGCGGCCTTCAGCCGTGGCATTAAGGCCATGCAGGATTTTAAAAAGCATATCGACGAGGCAGCCGCAACAGAGGTACGTGCCATAGCCACCTCTGCCCTGCGCAATGCTGCTAACGGGAATGATTTTATAGCAGAAGTAAAAGCGCAGGCAGGCATCCAGATAGAAATCATCGACGGTGCGAAGGAAGCAGCTTTTATTTATAAAGGGATAGAAGCCAGCGGCGTACTTACCGAAAAAAATTCGCTAATAGTAGACATTGGCGGCGGCAGCGTGGAGTTCATCATAGGCAACGAAGATGAAACCCTTTGGAAACAAAGTTTCGAGATAGGTGCGGCGAGGCTGATGGATAAATTCCACAAAGTCGACCCGATGAATGTAGTATCTATAAAAGCCATGACGGCTTACCTCAACCAGCAATTAGTGCCGTTATTCCAGGCGGCCATGCAGTACAAGCCAACATTTTTGATAGGTTCCTCCGGCGCATTCGAAAGCTTTGCCGAGGTGATAGAGCTGGAGGCCGGCCGCAAATTCGATCTCAAATCCACCAAAAGCTACGAGTTCGACACCGACGACCTGCTGTACCTGATAGAGCGGCTCATCAAATCAACCCACGCCAAACGCGCCACCATGAAAGGCATTATCCCCGTTAGGGTAGATATGATCGTATCGGCAAGCCTGCTCACTATTTACCTGATGCAAAAGCTGGGGCTGGTGGATGTGTGGATGTCTACGTATTCATTGAAAGAAGGGGTGCTGGCTGAGATGATGGGTAGATAAAGCTCCTTTTACCCCAAGGGCATCTCATCCGCCCTTATCGTGTGTTATCACCGACAAGCCCGTAATGACCAAAGAGCCCTTGTCGCGTGTTATCACCGACAAGCCCGTAATTACTTCTATTACGATTTGAACGAAAAGCCGGGATTAATTGAATAGCATACGGCCTTCCTCTTTTACAAGCATCGGAGCTGTTGGTGATAACACTCAACAGTGGCGGGATAAAATAGCTTTATGCCCTTGTCGCGTGTTATCACCGACAAGCCCGTAATGATTATTGTTAAGATTTAAATGATAAGCTGGTAGAAGCTTGATCAATGCATCCCAAATCCACCCAGCATATAAGAGTTCATCTGTAGCATTATTTCCATTGCTTTCTCCTCTTCGCCGGGTTTTAGCGTTATATCCTGGGATTGATAACCTACAAAGCTCACTAACACGCGCTTAGCCTTAGCCGGCACGCGTAAGCTAAATAAACCATTCACGTTTGTTATTCCCTCTATATACTTACCTCTATATTTTACCTTAATAGATGCACCCGGTAGTGGCTGGCCATCTTCTTTAGCCCTTATCACACCTTTTATAGTTATGTAAGTTACGCTGTCTGCTACTCTATTTATTATATTAGCTTTTGCCGGTACAACAGGTGCTTGCTCGGTTTTATGCGCCGGTTTTGCTTTGGCATTTATAACCGGGAACAACATACTTAATGATGCAGCCGCAATTAGCCCTTTCCAGGTAAAGCGTTTTCGGTTATCAATTTCTAATTGGTGGTTAATGGCAGCCAACTTCAGGGCGGGAATGCGCCCGCAAGTATTTTTATGCGATGCCAAATAGGCAATCACTTCAGCATTAGTCATTTCGCTAAAGTCAACTACCGTTTTGCAGCAGCTTTGGCAAAACTTCCCTTGTTGGTTTGCTGTCATTTGCTGCCAATCTTCGTGGCAGGGTGTGGAGATACTGATGTGTTTGATACGTGGCATAACGCTGGGTTTTATTACAGGATGCCATTAAGCCCACAATTCCATAAATTATTTATAAAAAACTTTTGTAGCAAACACCGTCCAGCAGGTTGAAAAACCTATAACCAGCACCAGTGCGGCGCTCATTAAAAATTCTTTGCTCAAAACAAATATGGCCAGCAACAGGCAAATTACCACGTGCATACCTATGAGCATAGCATCGCCAATGATATTATATTGCCCTTTGTCAACATATCTGAGGTAAATCGTGTAGGCTATCACAACAGCTATGTTTATACCTACCACTATCCATTGGGGTTCGGGTTGCGGTCTTAGTCCGGTTTCTTGCATAGTTAAAGGCCTCCTCTAAAACTACCTATACTCACACAGGTAGAAAAACCAATCACCAATACCAATACTGCGCTTAGCAGCCATTGCAAACGCTTAGGGCCCGTTAAGGTGAGGATCAAACAAGTGATAACGTGGAAGAAAATGACAAACATATCGAACAATATGCCCTCTTGCGGTATGGCTGAAATTATGGTGTAGACAGCCAGTATTGCCAAATTAACACCCACTATCTTATAGCTGGCAGCTGGTTTAGGCGCGGGCGTATTTTCATTTATCTCTTCCATAACTAACCTAAAGTAAATATTGCCACACAAGTAGAAAAACCAATTAACAAAAGCAGCATGCCCGATAGTACCCACACCAATTGCCTGTATATAATGGCCAGTACAAAACATGCTAACACATGTATGGCATATACCGGTATGGCGTTAAATATATCGTCGTATATCAGCTTGCACCCAAGGGTGTAAACGGCAAATATGGCAACGTTTATACCTATCACCTTATAGTTAGCGGGGGCTTTCTTTGGTTCTTCCATAGCTTAAAATGTTGCAGCCATTTCGGTACGTAATTGTTCCAGGTATTCGCGCTTCTCGTCGCGGTAAAAAATGTTCATGGTTTCGAAGGGGATGATCTGCATATCCTTATTAACAATGTGCACACACGATTTTTTGATGGCGCGTACATCAAAATTCTGCGCATCAATAAAGTTCATGATAATGATGCGAAACAGATTATCGTAGCTTAACTGCGGGGCATCTATTTCGGGCAGGCAACACATTATTGAGTGCAGGTGCTCTTTGGCCTTATCAACCGAGTTACCGGTGCTGAACATATTCAGCAAATGGCCTTTCAGGCGCTCGTCCTGCTCGTAAACAATGGTATTCTTCGAGTTATCCAGCAGGTCATCGGGGTTTATCATCCGCGTAAGCGGGAACACTTCGCCGCCCAATTTCAATGCATACCCCATCACCAGTGCATCGGGGTTGCAGGGCACGGGTATCAAGTCGTTGGCATTAAAAACGTTGGTTTGCTCCAGTATAGCGCTGCGCACCTCCGTCATGGTATAGCGGTCGGTTTGCGGGTTAAAGTTCTCCAGCCTGCCCGCCTGTTGCGTAGGCTGAAAGGTTACTCCACGCACGCAGGGCTGTTGCAGGGCATACTCTATTATTTTGCCTATCTCATGCGTGTTCAAATCCTTTTGCAGGGTAACCACCAGCGTAGTGCTCAGGTTATACTTGTTCAGGTGTTCTATGGCTTTAGCGCGCACATCCGTAAGGTCTTCTCCACGCAGTTTGATCAGCGCTTCTGCCTCAAAGGAATCAAACTGCAGGTATATCTCAAAATCGGGCTGATAAGTTGCCAGGCGCTGTACAAAGTTTTCGTCCTTAGCTATCCTGATGCCGTTGGTATTCAGCATCAGGTGTTTGATGGGCTTAGTTTTAGCAATATCCAGTATCTCAAAAAACTGCGGGTGCACGGTGGGTTCGCCGCCACTTAGCTGCACCACATCGGGCTGGCCTTCGTTAGCCACAATCACATCCAGCATCTGTTCAATCTCCTGCAAGGTGCGGTGCCTGCCATAATGCGGCGACGACATGGCATAGCAGGTAGGGCAGCTTAAATTACATCGATCGGTAACCTCTACTACCGTGAGACACGAGTGCTGCTCGTGGTCGCGGCACAGGCCACAATCATACGGGCAGCCATAATGTGTTTCTGCATTAAACTTTAGCGGCATCTCGCTGCGCTTGGCATAGTTGCGACAGTTTTTATAGTATTCTACATCGGTAGCTATCAGTACTTTCTCGAAACCATGCTGCCGGCAGTTCTTCAGCATGTAAACCTTGCCGTCTTCAAAAACTATCTTGGCATCAACCCGGCGCAGGCAGGTAGAGCAAATGCTTAAAGTAAAATCGTAGTATATATACGGGCGTTCAGGCATAGGTTTTTATCAGTTTTGAGGGGTGTAGAAATACTTTATAATAATACAAAATTCCGCCGATACAAGCCAACTGTATCACCGAGAGCCCAAAGCCAAAAAAGTATGCAGGCTTAATAAACTCCACCAGCAACCTGAAAACCAGATAGCTTGCCAGGAAAATTTTAAAGCGTGCGCCGTTGGCCAATTCGCCCTTTCGTTCTATTAAAGCCAGGGTTACCCATAATAGTAACCAAAACAATATCTCGTACAAATTGGTGGGATGCCTGCGTATGCCATCGCCAAAGTTGATGGCCCATGGCAGGGTACTGGCCACGCCGTAGGTACCGTCTTCCAGTCCTGCCAAAAAGCAACCCGTGCGGCCAATTACCATAGCCAGTATAAGCGGGTAAACCATCAGGTCGCCCGAGGATGCGGTAACACCTATTTGTTTTTTTGTAAGCTCTACCCCTATCAAGCCGCCCAGCATACCGCCTACAATGGTTTTATTGCCCATAAAATACAGCAGGTTGAATTTGGAAAGCAAAGCCGGGTTCTCTAATACTCCCAATACATGGCTACCTAAAAATGCCCCGAACGCTGCACCTATAAATATCACCAGCCGGTTATGCGCGCTGATAGCATCGTTACTGTGCCGGCGCAAATAAGCATAATACCTGTACCCCAAAAAGTACGAAAGCGTTTCGCAAACAAAATGAACCGGAATGGTTGCCGAACCTATGGGAATATTGACCGGAAAGTGCAAATTGGCGTGTATTAGTGTTTAATAAAGGTAGGCAATTGGGGCAATATCAAACTAAAAATAAAATAACGCCGCAGCCTTTGTATCTTGCTCTGCTTTTTACACAGCCCCAATGAAAATTACCATTCTCTCTGCTGCATTGCTATCCGTAGCCATGCTTTCTGCCCAGGCGCAAAAGAAAACCGCCGCCGATACTGTTACCAGTAATTACCAACCTTCGCTGCTTTTTTCGCCACTGCCTTATTCGCAAAACGGTAACGAAGTACACTCGCCCAATGGCGAACCGGGGCCAAAATACTGGCAAAACCGGGTAGATTATCAACTGGACATCAAGCTGGATACCGTTGCTAAAACCATCAGCGGCTCGGCTGCCATTAGCTATACTAACAATAGCCCTGATGCGCTGCAATACCTGTGGCTGCACCTGGATCAGAATACCTACCGCAAAGAGGCCCGCTCTAATTTTGTTACCGGCTTCCCGGCAGGCGGGCATACCACAGGCTACAATATCGAATCTGTTTCGATGCTGCAAAACGGCAAGCTGACTAAGCTGAACTATGTAATTACCGATACCCGCATGCAGGTGCGCCTGCCCAACGCCGTTACGGCAAAGGGCGGCAAGATCAGCTTTGTGGTGAAATACCATTACACCATCCCCGGAAATTTTGGCGGCCGCACCGATTATTGCGACACCAAAAACGGGAAGATATACGAAATAGCCCAGTTTTATCCGCGCATGTGCGTATATGATGATGCCCGCGGCTGGGACACCGCCCCCTTTCTGGGCAGCGGCGAGTTTTATTTAGAGTATGGCGATATCGACTACAAGGTAACCCTGCCGGCAGATATGATCGTAGCGGGTAGCGGCGAGTTGGTAAACCCGTCAGAAGTACTGACCGCCACCCAAGTAAGCCGCCTGGCCGCTGCCAAAAACAGCGATAAAACCGTAATGATACGCACGGCAGCAGAAGTAACCAACCCGGCATCGCGCCCCGCAGGTAAAGCAAACCTTACCTGGCATTTTAAAATGCTGAATACGCGCGATGTGGCCTTCGGTGCTTCAAAAGCTTATATATGGGATGCTGCAAGAGTGAACTTGCCTGGCGGGAAAAAGTCGCTGGCTATGTCGGTTTATCCGGTAGAGAGCGCGGGTAATGATGCCTGGGGCCGCGCTACCGAATATTTGAAAGGCTCGATAGAATACTTCTCCGAAAAATGGTTTGTTTATCCCTACCCTGTTGCCGTTAACGAGGCGGGCATTGCAGGCGGTATGGAGTACCCGGGTATTGTTTTCGACGGTATTACCGATAAAGGCAAAGAACTTTTTTGGGTTACCGCGCACGAGATAGGCCACAACTGGTTCCCGATGATCGTTGGCAGCGATGAGCGCCGTTTTGCATGGCTGGATGAAGGCCTGAATACATTTATTGACGTATATGCTTCCGACATATTCAACAAAGGCGAATACGCACCAAAACGCGATAGCGAGTACGCCGAAAAAGGCGGTAACCCGGCCGATGAGATTATCCCTTTCATCACCGACCCGGAAGCACCAAGCATGATGACTCAGCCCGATGCCATCGCCGAAAAGTACCGCCACCCTTATACCTATTTTAAACCTGCTTTTGGTTTGATATTGCTGCGCGAACAAATATTAGGCAAAGACCGGTTCGATTACGCCTTCCGCAACTATATACACAAATGGGCCTACAAACACCCACAGCCCGATGACTTTTTCCGTTCGATGGAGAACGGCGCCGGCGAAGACCTGAGCTGGTTTTGGAAAGGTTGGTTCTACAACAATTACAAGCTGGATATAGCGCTGATAGACGCCCGATACGCCGATAAAGACCACAGCAAAGGCATCAGAGTAACCATAGCCAATAAAGAGCTAATGGCTATGCCTTTTACGGTTGAATTAAAACTGAAGAACGGCAGCAAACAACGCACCTACTTTCCGGTAGAGACATGGCTGCAACAAAAGGTGGCTACCATTATTATACCTACTACAGGTGATGTTGAAAGCGTGGTTATTGACCCGGATAATGCACTGCCTGATGTGAACAGGGGAAATAACACGACACGATTTAGGGATTGAGCGATTAACACGATTGGCCAATTGTCATTGCGAGTGAATGCCTGTGGGAGAGCTTGCGCGGCGAAGCAATCTCGTCGCTAAGCATGAACGTATACAATGCGACGAGATTGCCACGTCGCCCCTTTTGCACCGTCCCGCCCTTCTGCTCCTCGCAATGACATAGTGGTTATGGCTGATGGGATTACATCCCCAACTTCTTCAACTGCTGATACACCTTCTCTGTAGGTAAGCCTACCACATTGGTATACGAGCCGTTGATACGCTCGATGCCAATGAGGCCTATGCGCTGTTGGATGCCGTATGAGCCGGCTTTATCGAAGGGTTGGTATTCGGCTACGTAGCTGCGTATCTCCTCGTCGGTAAGTTTGCGGAAGAATACTTCGCTACGGTCGTAAAATTTGTTGTATTGGCCTTTATGGAGCAGGCACACACCAGTATAAACCTCGTGCATTTTGCCTGACAGGCGTTGCAGCATCTCTACTGCATGTTCGGCATTCTCGGGTTTGCCTAATATTAAGCCATCTATTGCCACAATAGTATCGGCAGTAAGTACTACCTCATCAGTAATATCCTCATCAAAGGCTTCGGCTTTTTTGGTAGCGATGTGCAGGGCAATTTCGGCAGGCGTTAAACCCTCCGGGTAAGATTCATCCACCTCCTTCAAAACCACACGGAAATCAATATCCATCAGTTTCAGCAGATCCTGCCTGCGCGGTGATTTGGATGCGAGAATTAGTTGAGGAAAAACGCCCATGCGAGTTTTTGACTTTTGACTTTAAACTTTTGACTTAAACCCTACCAACTGTACGCTTGTTCGTTCATCCATTTGCCTTGTACCTTCATTACCTTTTCAATAATGTCGCGCACGCAGCCGCGGCCGCCGGGGTAAGGCGATACGTAGGCACTAACGGCCTTTATTTCTTCGCAGGCATCGGCAGGGCAAACAGGCAGGCCAACCATTTTCATTACGCCCAGGTCGGGAATATCGTCGGCCATATACAATACGTTGCCGGGGTTGATAGATTTTTCTTCTACGTATATCTTAAAGCGCTCGGTTTTGGTGTGGGCGCCCAGGTAAACATCGTTTATACCCAAACTATTCAACCTGAACAGGGCGCTCTTGCTCCTACTGCCCGATATAGCGGCCACATTGTAGCCACTCTTAACGGCCAACTGCAGGGCGTAACCATCCTTAATATTAAAGGCACGGCTTTGCACCCCATTCTCGGCAACCATAATAGAGCCATCGGTGAGCACGCCATCCACATCAAAAATAAATGTGGTAATATCTTTCAGCTTATTTAAAAAGGATTCCATTATTTTTTGGGATTACACCGATTTTTTATGATTCCACCGATTACTGTAGGGGATTCCACCGATGAAAATTGATTTCACCGATTAGAACTCATCTGCACATCTGAAATTTGTACATCTGCACATCAAAAACTGCAAACTGCCCACCGCAAACTGCGAACTGCCTATTGGTTATCTCTCCACTCGTACACCCAGGCGCTTTGTATTTGCTCCAGGTGGCCTTCGTTAGATTCTTCGCGTGTGCCGGCAAAGTTTGGCAGGCTCAGCACCCACTCCAGCAGGTCGGTAAAGCGGATGCGGTATATTTTCGATTCGCCAAAATCGTCGCCAAACTTTTCGTACAGGCTCATGGCTATATCTTCGTAATCGTTCCAGTGTATGGGCAGGGCGAATTTATCGTCGTTCATTTCTTCCTTAAATAGTTCAGTTTATAATTAGTGGCCCATAAAACCCGATTGGTCGGGCAGGGTAACTTCAATATCGCCATCAATTACCACGCACTGGCAGCCCAGGCGCGAGGTAATGCGCGGGTTTACGGCCCTGTCAATAAAGTCCTCTTCTTTGTCAGAGATCTCCTGGATATTATCCATCCCCTTATTAACGTATATGTGGCAAGTACTGCAACCGCATACGCCGCCGCAATTGTGCTGTAATTCGATGCCGTTCTCCAGGCAAACGTCTAAAACAGATTCTCCTTCGGCTATGGGCAGCACCACGGTTTCGTGGTCGGCCTCTTCGAAGTTTATCGTTACATTAAAAATATTCATTTTGGCAAAAGTAACAAAAGTTAATTATCCCCGTTGCCTGCGTTGGAGTTTTTGATAATATCCTGACTGAGGAGCAAATAAATTTCCTGCAAGGCCTCCTTCCCTTCCAGCATTTGCAGGTGTGCCTGCATGGTTCGCTCATCCTTACGTACAGCAGGGCCGGTTTGCACCGTAGTAGGCGAATGCGCTTTTATTTTATCGGCGGTTTCGGCTATCAGCGGGCGCAGCATATCAAAGGGCATATTGCTTTCTTTTAATAATTGCTCGGCAACGCCGTATAAATGGTTGGTAAAATTGCAGGCAAATACCGCCGAGAGGTGCAGCACCTTCCGCTGCGCCGAGCTTACCCGGTAAACATTATTGCTGATGGTGCGGGCCAGTTCTTCCAACTGTTTAGTGATGGTTTCGGTAGCGCCTTCTATGCACATGGGCACCTGCCAAAAGTTCAGCTCCTTGGTTTTGCTGAAAGTTTGCAGGGGGTAAAATACACCGGCATTAGCAGTTTCTGCCGATAAGGCATCCAAAGATACTGCGCCCGAAGTATGCACCACCAGCTTGCCAAAAGTGGACAATTGGGGGACAATCGATGTTATAGCGTCATCCTTAACGGCTATAATGAAAATATCCGTCTCGGCATCTATATCTTTGAGGGCGTCAACCGCCGTAGCGCCTACATGGTAAGCAAGCATAGCTGCGTTTTGCAAATTAGGGCTGTAAACCTGCACAATGCGGTGCCCCGCGTTTTTTAAAGCGGCGGCAATATGAGTGGCAACATTGCCCGAACCTATGAGTGAAATACGCATTTGGCGAATATGATTTTATAATGCAAAACTAAATATTTCTATTACTTTTATTTCTGAAACCGATTAGTGATCCTCCCCTAAAAAATGAAACTTGTTAAACGCATTGTCACCTTTCTGCTGGTGATCCTGGTATTTGCCGCTGCGGCAGTTGCCGTTATTTACTTCACTCAAAACAAAGAAACCAAAGAACTTACCTATAACCTGCGCAAAAACACCAACGGCAGTTATGTTGAACTAAGCGGAGGCGTTACCCATTACGAGCTGGATGGCCCCGACAGCGGCCGCGTGGTGGTACTGGTGCACGGTTTCAGCGTTCCCTACTATATTTGGAATGGTACTTACGAATACCTGGTGGCCCACGGCTTCCGCGTGCTGCGTTACGATGAATTTGGCCGCGGCTATTCGGACCGCCCCGATACCGTTTACAATAAAGAATTGTATACCGACCAGCTAAAAGAACTCACCACCAAACTGGAATTAAAACAGCCGATAAGCCTGGTTGGCGTATCATTCGGCGGAGCCGTTGTTACCGATTTTGCCAACACTTACCCCGATATTGTGAGCAAAGTGGTATTGGTAGACCCGGTTTTTAATTTCGGGAAACCGGATGCCTTGCCGCAGATAACCACCATCAAAGAAATTTTGAATGCAGATAAACGAGCATCGGGCCAAATGGATGATTTTAAATACCCCGATAAACACCCCACCTGGGTTGACCAATATATCCCGCAAATGGAATACAAAGGCTTCCGCCATGCACTGGTGTCAACGCAGTTCAACTATAACTTCGACCCGAAAGAAAGTTATGGTAAGCTCAACAACCTACATAAGCCAGTAATGCTGATATGGGGAAAAGATGATAAAACTGTGCCTTTTACATTCAGCAATCAGTTGAACGGAATTTTAAAATCAGAATTTTTGCCTGTGGAAGATGCCGGGCACCTGCCTTTTCTTGAGCAGGAAGACATAGTAAACCCCGCTTTGGTAACATTTTTGAAGAAATAGTATCTAAATTAGGAACAAAAAAACTAAACACTATACTATGGACACTTCACTCATCACCACCAGCACAAGTTTAGAAGGCTACAAAGTTACCAAACACCTTGGCGTAGTACGCGGCATTACCGTGCGTAGCCGCAGCGTTGTAGGCAATTTTGCAGGCGGTATACAGTCGCTATTTGGCGGCAGGCTATCTGTTTATGTAGAACTTTGCGAAAACGCCCGCGAAGAAGCCTACCAGCTATTGGTACAACACGCCCGCGCATTAGGCGCCAACGCTATCATCAACATGCGTTACGATGCCAACGAAGTAATGCAGGGCATCACCGAGGTATTGGCATACGGTACCGCTGTAGTGGTTAAAAAGGAATAATATCGAATGATGAATATCGAACGCCCAATAATGAAGTAAAAAAGGTTTCAAAAATCTTCACTTCATCATTCGAAATTGGAAATTCGATGTTCGACATTCAAAAATAAAAGGCCCCATCTTGGGGCCTTTACTATTTCTATGTCTTTCTAAAGTTCCTCCGTTAACTAACGGAGGCGGAGGGGGCTCGAGCTTATATCCCTTCGGTACCTGGTTCGTGGCCCAGCATCCTGCCGGTTGTGCGGCCATGCGGGCGACTTTCGAAGTTTGTTTTAGTAGCTACGCCTTCCGACGGAAATTCTTTTTGATTCGGAGGCGTTACATCGTTCTGTTCGCTGTATGATGCATCGTTACCTTCCTGCTGTTGCTCCTGCTCGGTTTGCGGATGATACCCCGAACCCTCCTGGTGGCTTTTGCCTTCTTCGGGTGTTTCGTTCGGATTATAATTTGGATTGTATTCCGGGTTTCTTTCGTTGGTTTCCATGGTATTTAGTTTTTAATTGTTAATTAATAAATACCAAAATCGGTGCCAAGAATTTCAAAAGAAGAAATTTTCCAACCACATTGTCATTGCGAGGAGCGGCATAGGGCTGAGCGGGAGGGCGACGTGGCAATCTCGTAGCAAGCAAACCGTTCATGCATTGGCTACGAGGTTGCCGCGCTTCGCTCGCAATGACAAAAAATAAGAAGGGACGTTACGCACTCACCATGCAAAGCTCTTTCAACTTAGCAACAGTGTAATCAACCTCATCCTTCGTGTTGTATTTAGAGAAGGAGAACCTTACCGATGGCCTATCGGCACTGGCACCAATGGCAGTTAATACGTGCGAGCCAATATCCGAGCCCGAACTACATGCGCTACCGCCAGATGCCGAAATACCGGCAATATCCAAATTGAACAGCAGCATATCTGCCATGTCCATCTCCGGAAAAGAAGTGTTCAGTACTGTATACAGGCTTTTTGCAGGGTCGGTTTCGCCGTTGAAGGCAACGCCCGCAATTTCCTGCTGTAGTTTGGTCATCATGTAGCTTTTCAGGTCTTGTATGTAGGCCTGGTGGGCATCCATTTCGTTGTAGGCCAGTTCCAATGCTTTGGCAAGGCCAGCAATGCCGTATACGTTTTCGGTACCGCCGCGCATGTTGCGTTCCTGCGCGCCGCCGTATATCATGGGGTTTATTTTTACCTTGTGGTTCACGTGCAAAAAGCCTACACCCTTGGGGCCATGCAGCTTATGAGCCGCGCAGGCCAGAAAATGCAGTTTCAGCTTGCTTAGGTCGTGCCTGTAGTGGCCAATGGTTTGTACGGTATCGCTGTGGTAAATGGCGTTGTAGGCCTCGCAAAGCTCGCCTACGCGCTCAATATCTGTAATAGTACCCAACTCATTATTGGCATGCATTAACGATACAAAGCTGCGCTCATTATCTTTCAGTAAAGTTTCGAGGTGGTTGTAGTCGATATTGCCTTTACAGTCTACATCTACATAACTCAGTTTGATAACGCCTGCCTTCTCCATAGCTTGTAGCGTGTGCAGTACGGCATGGTGCTCCAGCTTGGTAGTGATAGCATGCGTAAGTTTATGGTCTATAATGCCACAGCGGATGGCTGTGTTATCTGCCTCGGTGCCACCACTTGTGAAGAATATTTCGGCGGGCGAGGTATGCAGCAGGTTGGCTATAGTTTTGCGCGAACGCTCTATCAGCGTGCGTACTTCGCGCCCATGGGCATGGATAGATGAGGGATTGCCGAACTGGCTTTCCATAACCTTATACATTTCCTTTAAAACTTCAGGATCGAGGGCGGTAGTGGCTGCATTATCGAAGTAAACGCGCATGGGGGTAGAGATTAGTAAATGGTTGAATAGTGAATAGTTTTATCTTTCGGACTTGCCGTCTTCCGGACTTTCGGACTCTTCCTTTCGACCCTTATAAATTTAAAATTTCTTTAATATCAATTATTATCTTCTCGGCCAGGTTATTCGCTACCGTTTCCGAATTTGCTTCAGAATAGATACGGATTATTGGCTCGGTGTTCGACTTGCGCAAATGTACCCATTCTTTGTCAAATTCTATTTTCAACCCATCGATGGTGGTATGTGGCTGCTTTTGGTATTTCTCCTCTACTTTCAGCAACAGGGCATCAATATCCATCTCGGGCGTTAGGGTAATTTTATTTTTGGAGATAAAGTAGCCCGGGTAAGATTTACGCAACACCGATACCGGCTTGCCGAATTTTGCCAAATGCGTTAAAAATAAAGCGATACCGGCCAGTGCATCGCGGCCGTAGTGCAGTTCGGGGTAAATAACACCGCCGTTGCCTTCGCCGCCGATCACAGCATTTACCTCCTTCATTTTATTAACCACGTTCACCTCGCCAACGGCAGCAGCATGGTATTCGCCACCCTCCTTTTCGGTAACATCCCGCAGGGCACGGGTTGATGACAGGTTTGATACCGTATTGCCTTTAGTGTTCTTCAACACATAGTCTGCCACGGCAACCAGCGTGTACTCCTCACCGAACATATTGCCATCTTCGCAAACAAAGCAAAGGCGGTCCACATCCGGGTCAACGGCTATACCGAGGTCGGCATTTTTCTTTAATACTTCTTTCGATAATGCCTGCAAATTCTCGGGAAGAGGCTCAGGGTTATGCGGGAAGTGGCCATCGGGTTCGCAATACAACTCGTGTACGGTTTCTACGCCTAAAGCTTTCAAAAGCGCGGGTACAAATATGCCGCCTGTAGAATTTACGCAATCTATCACCACCTTAAAGTCGGCAGCTTTTATGGCAGCTACATCTACCAAAGGCAGGGCAAGTATTTTATCGATATGTTTTTGCAGGTAGGTATCGTCTTTGGTTACCTTGCCTAAAGCATCAACACCGGCATAAGTGAAATCGCTGCTTTCAGCAATTTCCAAAACCTCTTTGCCATCAGCATCGCTAATAAATTCGCCATCCGCGTTTAGCAGTTTCAAGGCGTTCCATTGCTTGGGGTTATGGCTGGCAGTGAGGATGATGCCACCGGCTGCCTGCTCATCAGGCACGGCAACTTCTACGGTTGGGGTGGTAGATAGGCCAAGGTCTATTACATCAATACCAAGGCCCTGCAAAGTACCAATTACCAGGTTGTTCACCATATCGCCCGAGAGGCGTGCATCGCGGCCTACTACTATCCTTTTTATGCCGCTGCGCTTAATCGCCCAGCTGCCGTAAGCCGAAGTAAATTTTACAATATCGAGCGGCGTAAGCCCCTCTCCTGCTGCGCCGCCTATGGTGCCACGTATACCCGAAATAGATTTTATCAGTGTCAAATCCGTACCTGTTTTAGCCTGCAAAAATAACGTAAATTAACTTATTGCATTGTAAAATTGCTGTACTTTTAAGCCTCAATTAAATGGCTATATTTGAAGCGCAAACATCAATAGCCGTTTAAAAACACGATGCCCGAATTCCTCCTACAGCTCGACAGGCATTTATTTTATTTCATCAATCACGGTCTGGCCAACGCGTTCTTCGATTGGATAATGCCCCTGATGCGCAACCCCAGGTTTTGGATACCGTTGTATATTTTCATCATCGGCTTCAGCATTTATCGTTATAAAAAGCAAGGCGCTATTTTGGTGTTGATGCTTGCCCTAAGTGCCGGCTTTGCCGATTTTACCAGCGCCAGCCTCATCAAAAAAACCGTTCAGCGCGACAGGCCCTGCCGGGATGCAGTTACCTCAAAAACAGTTATTAGCCGCATAGATTGCGGCCCCGGGTATAGCTTCCCCTCCACCCACGCGACCGACCATTTTGCAATGGCCATGTTTCTGTGTTTAGCATTTGGGAAAAGATGGAGATGGGTCGGTGTAACTATACTATTGTGGGCAGCCATAATTTGCTTTGCACAGGTTTATGTTGGCGTGCATTACCCTGTTGATGTAACCGTCGGCGCTATTTACGGGAGTTTGGTAGGGTGGCTATTTTTTGTGGCATTTAAGAAATGGCAGCCGGGGTTTATGGCATAGCTTTATGTTTAGGGGTAGCACCTACGGCGCACAAAAAATATTTTTATTTCTTTCTACAAACAGGTAGCTCCTAACGGAGCAAATTCAACACCGCCAAACTCTCGTACTGCCACCAATAAAAAATGCCCGGCATAACCGGGCACCTATATTTTTCATCTTTCGGACTTTCGGACTAAAGACTTCGGACTTAAAGGCTAAGCTCCCCGCATCTTATCCAGCAGATCGCTTAACAACCCCGCTTCTTCCAGCGTAAGGTTATCCTGTAACATATCCTTTGTTTTGAACTCTTTATCCATGGTAGATAATACGTCGAGCCCCTGGTCGCTGATGCGGATATCAACGGCGCGCCTGTCTTTATTATTGGTGCAGCGCGATACCAGGCCCTTTTGTACCAAACGATCCACAATGCGCGATGCATCCGACATTTTATCTATCATGCGCTCTTTCAATAGGTTCACAGTAGCCGGTTTGGGGTACTGGCCACGCAAAATGCGCAGGATGTTAAACTGCTGCTGCGTTAAATTGTACTGCTCAAATTTGGGGCGCGACAAGTTGGTTATCCAGCCGTAGGTGTACGACAGGTTAATTACTGCTTTGTGGTAGTTATCCTCAAAATTTGTACTCTGTATATCTTCTTCTATTCCCATTGTGGTGCAATAGCTTGATTTTGATGCAAATATAACTTATTTATTGTCTTTTTGTTTAACCTTATCCTCGCGGGCATAATGCCATGGGCAATGCAGGCACTTATTTTTGCAGCAATAACCACGTTTTAAATGGTAAGCTTCGGTAAAAACAAAGTTGCCATCTGCGTTAATGTAGTAGTCTACGTTTTCCTGCAGCATTAGTTCAACAACTTTACAAAAATATCATTTTTAAAATGCTCCTTCAAATGCCTGCCCTCACCATGCAAAGTCCAAATTTGTTGGGGTTGGGTTTGCTCAACGGTTTTGATGATATCGTTCCAGTCGGCATGGTCGGATATAAAAAGAGTATCCTGCGTGTTCACCTGCAAATTTTTCCACCCGGAGGCGAACAAGCGCTTTACCCCTACCGCCCTGATATAACTGTCGAAGGTAAAAGGCGGCACTATATACACCCACTCTTCTTGCGTTTTCATCAGCTTACGGCCGTATATCTGGTGTTTTCCCAATGCAAAGCCCATCTTCTCGTAAATGGCGTTGATAGGCATAATACGGTGATGCACCAATATTTTCTTCTGCGGGGCGTAATCGTTTATCATCCTGATGAGGCGCTGGCTTTTGCCGAGCGCATAAGCCCCAAGCAGGATATTTATTTTGATATCGTTCAGCTTTTTTATTTCTTCTACCGGGTCGGGATGGCTGGTATTGGGTTCGGCAAACGTACTTTCGGTTATCAGCACATCGGCTTTCACAAATTCCATAGGTTCGCAGGTAGCATCGGGCTGCAGCTTATAATCGCCGGTGTATAAATACCTGATGCCTTTATACTCCATTAATATTTGCGCGGAACCCGGCATGTGCCCTGCAGGGATGAAGGTAATATCTACACCACCAACATTGAAAGAGGCATAGTAAGCTGCAGTGTAAAGCACTTTACCAGCCAATTTACCATAACGCAGCTGCATAAAAGCAATGGTGGCTTCGGTTGCGTAAACGCTAGTATTGCTGGCAATCGCATGGTCGGCGTGAGCGTGACTGATAATGGCATTTGTTACGGGCTGCTTTGGATCTAAATAGAAATCGCCGTAGGAGCAATAAAGCCCGTTGGCGTTAAAGGATAAGAAATCGTCTAATATCATTCGCTCTTGGCCAGGGAAAGGTACAGTTTGTGCATTTGCAGTACCTGTGGTATTACCAGTTGGGTATCGTCGTTTAAAATTACATCGTCGGCCATATCAGTCTTTTGCTCTTCGCTCATTTGGCGGGCGTTCCGTTTCTGCACTTCTTCTTCGCTTATAGTATCGCGAAGCATCACACGCTGAAACCTGAGCTTCTCCGGCGCGGATACCATTAATGAGCGGTGGACTTTTTTGTAAGACTCGCTCTCGAATAAAATCGCAGCCTCTTTTATCACATACGGAATATCAGCCCGGCCCTTGAACTGTTGCGCCCAAACATCAAAAGCACGAAACACAGCGGGATGCACCAGCCGGTTCAGCTTTATCAGTTCCTCATCGTTATTAAAAACTATAGCGGCAATGTGTTTGCGGTTAAGTGACCCATCGGGCAGGTATGATTCATCGCCGAAGGCTTTTTTTACCCCATCTATAAGTATGGCATCATTCACCATTACTTTTTTAGCTTCGTCATCTGCATAAAACACCGGGATGCCCAACACCTCGAATATTTTGCAAACCGTAGTTTTGCCGCTGCCTATATTGCCGGTTATACCTACTTTAAACATTATTTTTTAACAATAAAGTCTACATTTTGTGGCACTATTTTAACCACTTTACTGTACGATGGCGAATGCGTAAGCCTTACCGTTAACACCCTATAACCCTGCGTCCATTGGTCCAGATCGGCCACGGCTTCAAAATCATCCTCGTTAATATCCGCAAAATCTTTCAGCGCAGTAGTAAACGTAACCTTCACCTTTTGCGGAAAAACCTTTACATCGTAATAATGGCGGTTATTAATAAGCCTTACAGGTATCTGTAACGTTTTCTCAGTAAACTCATCAACGGGGATGTTCACTATAACACTTTTGGGCAATACGGTTAAGTTACCCTCGGTACTTGGCTGCAAGTTTACACGGCTATGGTAACTCTCGTTCTGCCCTTTCAAGTTTACCGAATCAGTTTTCCAGGCCGATATTTTTGCCAATACCTCGGCAGGGCCACTAATGGTTACGTGCGAGGGCTTAATAACAATCGCGCCCGACTGCATGAATTGCTTCTGATATTTTACGCCGTTCACCAGCTTTACGGGCACGCGCTTAATTAGCCGGTTAGAGAAATCGAAAAAAAGCGTATCGGGGTCGAAGCCGATAATTTGATGCTCGGCATCGCGGCGGGCGTTTATCTGCCTTAGCTGGTTATTTAAAACAATGTAGTTTTTGCTTTCGAGCGTACTCAGGTCAACGGTCACCCTATCATTGCTCTCGCTCATACGTGTAAAAAGCATCTTCCAGCCGCTGCCAACTACGGTAGCATTAAGCGTATCGGGCTGTAGCGAGTGAAAGGCGCGCCGCTGCGGCATATTTTTAAAAACAATGGCTTGCTTTACTTTATAGGTTTGCGGGTTTGATAGCACCGTAAATACCCAGGCAACAATAGCAACGGCAAGGCAGGTAACAAAAGCGGATAACCGCCTGCGCTCAATAGCCGATAGTTTGATAATTGCCATTTGTTTACCCGTAAAGCAGAAAGCGAAAGGCTTAAAGCATCGAACAAAAATACTACTTTCTATTCGCGCTTTAAGCCTTCCGCTTTGTATTTGTTATGTTTTAAGAACCGAACGTTGAATTGCTTTCTGCTTTAAACTTTCGGCTTTCAGCTCAATTAGGCTTTCTTTTCAACGGCAGGCGTATTCAATGCCTTCGATTCATCTAACGAGATGGCCGATTTACTGAAACGGATGCGTGCACCGTTCTCTACCTCAACCACTATAGTAGCAGTCGCTTCCGAAATCTCGTATATTTTACCGTGTATGCCGGCTGTGGTTACCACTTTGTCGCCTTTTTTAAGTTCTTCAACGTATTTCTTCTGATCTTTAGCCTTTTTCATTTGCGGGCGTATCATGAAGAAATAAAACACAATAGCAATTAACCCAAACATGATGATCTGTGGGTTCATGCCAAAAATAGTAGGCTGCGCTGCCGCCTGTAGTAAAATAGTTGCTGTCATTTTATAGTGTATGTATTATTTAGTAGCTACCTCGCCAATAAGGTGCACCATAGTTTGGGCAGGGTTGGTATTGGCAGTAACCGTAATTTGCTTATCCTGTAAACCCGATTTGCCCGTGCTATCGAAAGTTACTTTAACAACGCCATCGGCACCGGGTTGCACAGGTGTTTTTGGCCACTCGGGCTTGGTGCAGCCGCAGGTAGCAATAGCATCCTGAATAATCAGGGGCGATTTGCCGGTATTGGTAAATTTAAACTCGTAGGTTACTTTGTCGCCAGTTTTAATTTTGCCAAAGTCGTGAGTGTCTTTTTCGAACTTCATTACCGGCGCATTGGTAGCACCTGCATTTTCGGCAGTAGCTGCATTGCCGCTTTGGGTTGAAGAACCACATGCTGCCGACAATAACGTAGCGGCAACCATAGCACATACAATTAGTTTTTTCATTATCGGGTTATTCTATTAGTCCTCTGCCAACTTTCTTTACCTTGTTCTCGGCTTTTAATTCGGCCAATATTTTATCTAAGATACCATTGATGAACGAGTTACTCTTAGGAGTACTAAACTCCTTAGATATCTCCAGGTATTCGTTAATGGTAACCTTAACCGGTATCGAGGTAAAGTTAATAAATTCCACAATGGCCATCTTCATCAAAAGCGTATCCATCATGGCAATACGGTCCGGCTCCCAGTTTTGGGTTTTTTGAGCTATCAGTTCCTGGTAAGGGGCATCAAATTTGATGGTTTGTGCGTAAAGGTTCAGCACGAACTCTTTATCTTCTACCCAGTTACCGCTTATCTCGGCCAAATGGTTTTCTTTAGGGTTTTCGGAAGCGAAGTTTTTGAAGGTTTTGGCTATCAGGGCCTGCAACACTTCTTTATCAACCGGCCAGTAAATAAATTTATCTTCAAACACCTGCTCGGCAAGCGACGATTTCAGGATAACTTTCTTGAAAATGAATTTGATGATGTCTTTATCGGTGCTGATGGTATCATCGGTTTTTGCCAGGTATTCAGCGTATTCCGATGAGTTTTTCAGTGTAATGAAGAGCGATTTAGCCAGTTCAGGATCGAACGACCACTCTACCTTGTATTTCTTTAAAGCAACAAGGTATTCTTTATTATCGTTAAGCGAGGTGTAAAACTTGTTGGTTAAAATTCTGAGGTTAGGGTTCAGGTCCTCTTTAGTAGGCAGATGTTTATTTGCACGTTCTTCGGCGTCGCGCTCTGCATATAGTATAACTTCGCTGATAAGCGAGAGCATCCAGATGTACATTTCAAATACCTGGTCTATACTGCTCAGTAATTGTTTTTCGTGATGTTTAATATCGCGCGAATTCGATTGATGGTACGCGTACAAAGATTGTAATACTTTTACCCTAAGGTGCCTTCTGTTTAACATTTGTAAGAACGATTATGCCCCGGACAATTGGAGCTGTTTATGATAATTATTAATAGGTTGATTTTACTTTTTTAATATCTGAAATACGTTTTTCGGCTATTTTGTTTGCCGCCACCACCGTGGAAATTTTCTCGGCTGCCGATAGTTTTAACACATTGCGGGTAGCCTCGTAAATATTCTCTGTAAGCTGCATAGTGCGTTTTTTGCTAAAACCCATCAGTTCCGAATAGCAATTGATAATGCCGCCTGCACTTATAACGTAATCGGGCGCAAATAGTATGCCTTTATCCAGCAACATTTGCCCGTGTACAGCCTCATCCTGCAACTGGTTGTTGGCCGAGCCGGCTATAATGGCGCACTGCAGTTTGGCAATGGTTTGCGTATTGATGGTAGCACCCAATGCGCATGGCGAATAAATATCGGCGTTGATATCGAAGATGGTATTGTTAGATACAGCTTCGGCACCGTATTTTTTTGATACCTGGCGGGTGCGCTCATCGTTAATATCGCTCACGTAAACTTTGGCGTTATCCTCGCGCAGCAGTTTCACCAAATGCTCACCTACGTGGCCAATACCCTGTACAATAACCGAGCGGCCGGTAATGGTATCGTTACCGTAAAGTTCTTTTACGCAGGCCTTAATGCCCATGTATACGCCCAATGCCGCTATAGGTGCAGGGTCGCCGCTGCCACCCATGCTTTCGGGCACGCCGGTAACATGCTGGGTCTCCATGCGGATGTACTCCATGTCGCGCGGGTTGGTACCTACATCTTCGGCGGTAATAAATTCCCCGTTAAGGTTTTTGATGAAACGGCCGAACTTGCGTAGCAACGCCTCGGTTTTATCCTTGCGCGAATCGCCGATGATGACTGCCTTACCCCCACCCAGGTTTAAACCTGCAATGGCCGACTTATACGTCATGGCTTTTGATAGCCGCAGTACGTCCTGCAAAGCTTCCTGCTCGCTTCGGTAGGCCCAATAGCGGGTACCACCCAATGCGGGTCCTAAAGTAGTATCATGAATAGCAATGATGGCTTTCAAACCGGTATCCGGGTCGCTGCAAAACACAACTTTTTTATGGCCGAGGGCATCAAGCTGGCTGAAAATACTATCGGTGGGCTGTGGTGAAGGCATTACAGAACGGCTATTTTGTATTTTTCCGGTTTTGCTGCAAAAATAGAGGTTTTTTGAATAGTCCGCAAGTCGGAAAAAGCCGAAAGTCTGAACAGCCTAACATAGCGTAAACTTTTTATAGGGAAAAATGAAAACAAATTTCCAAAAGAAGACATTTGTCTGTACATTTGAAGACATAATTCAGGAGGTTATAAAATGAAAGAGCCCGAAATATTTAATGTAGAATCACTCCCCTACGAAATGCCGGAGGGTGATGAAGTACTAAAATTCCTGTTAAGGGAGCCTGAAATAGTCTATAATACAAATCCGCCTGCCAGGGATGCCGCCATTGAGCACATCAGGGATGGCATACCAAAACTGGCTATTGATACCGTTTTAGAGAAAACCAACATATCGCGCACGCAGCTTTCTAACATCCTGCATATCAGTACGCGCCAACTAAATCGTTACGAAAAAGATGACCGCCTCTCTCCCGAGCAGTCAAACTTTTTATACGAGTTTACCCGTATTTACACCCGCGGGCTTGATATTTTTGGCGATGCCGCTACCATAAACAATTGGATAAGCCGCCCCAATTTGGCTATTGGCAATGTTGCCCCCGTTGATCTGCTTGATACCGGTGAGGGCCTGCGTTTGGTAAATAATTTGCTCACCAGTATCGAATACGGTTTTTACTCGTGATATTATACCGCATAGCCCGCGATAAATACGCCTACGACCTTAGCGGCAAAGGCGGCTTACTGTCAGCCGCGCGCTGGCACGATCATATGCCCGTTTTATACACCTCACTAAGTTCATCAACCAGTATACTGGAAAAATTAGTGCACATGCAAACCGGCGAGATACACAACGATTTGGTGATGACCGGCATTTTGGTGCCAGACGACGCCAGCGCGCAACAAGTAACCATTCCGCAATTACCCCTTAACTGGCAGGATTACCCCGCCCCCTTGCGCTTACAGCGAATAGGTAACGCCTGGCTGCGACAAAAAAGCGCCTTATTACTCTATATACCCAGCGTGATAGACCCGCTGGCCAAAAACGTATTGATAAACCCAATGCACCCAGAAGCAGCTGCGTTAAAAATAGCCGAAGCACACCCCTTCCGGTTCGATAGAAGGTTGTTTGCGGCAAATAACTAATATCTTCAAAAGCTTTTAATACTTTTGGCGTACCGTCTTTCGGACTTCCCGACCTCCGACTTTCGGACTGAAATCAAATGAAAGCACTCGCCTACCTCAATAAATTCTTTTATAAATACCGCTGGCGGCTGGTACCGGGGGTGCTGTTCGTTATCATCTCTAACATATTTGCGGTTTTGCCGGCACAGGTAGTAAGGGTGGCATTCGACCTGGTGACTGAGAATATTAGTACCTATCAGCTTTTCTCGGGCTTTAACAGACAGGAGATGATCTACGATATCTTTGGCTCCAGCCTATTGTTATTCGGTATTTTGGTGTTGATCTTGGCTTTGCTGCGCGGACTGTTTCTGTTTTTTATGCGGCAAACAATTATACTCATGTCGCGCCATATTGAGTATGATATGAAGAACGAGATATACGCCCATTACCAGCGCCTATCGCTTGCTTTTTACCGCCGCCACAACACCGGCGATTTGATGAACCGCGTAACGGAAGATGTTAGCCGCGTGCGCATGTACCTGGGCCCAGGCATTATGTATACCATTAATACGGTAATACTTTTTATACTGGTTATCTACGCCATGCTCACGGTTAACTTTAGGCTAACCGTTTTCTCCATATTACCGCTTCCGGTTTTAGCGGTAATTATATTTTACGTAAACACGGTAATAGAGCACCGCAGCGAGAACATCCAAAAGCGCCTCTCTGCTCTGTCCAGCTTTGTACAGGAAAACTTTTCGGGCATTAGGGTGATAAAATCATACGTACGGGAAAGTTTTGTGCGCGAAAAATTTGCTACCGAAAGCGAAGACTATAAAACCCAAAGCATGGCCATGGCCAAAGTGCAGGCCATGTTTTTCCCATCTATGTTATTACTCATTGGATTGAGCAACGTGATCACCATGTACATTGGCGGCGTGGAGGTAATGAAGGGCAACATCACCGCGGGTAATATTGCCGAGTTTATTGTATACCTAAACATGCTGGCCTTCCCGGTAATATCGTTGGGCTGGGTAACTTCGCTGATACAACGTGCCGCCGCATCGCAAAAACGTATTAATGAGTTTCTGCACGAGGAGCCGGAGATACAGTCGCCGCAGGCAGCGCCGCAGCATTTGGCAGGCAAGATCGAATTCAGCAATGTATCGTTTACTTATCCCGATACCGGAATAGAGGCTTTAAAAAATGTATCGTTCGTGGCTAACCCGGGCGAAATGGTGGCTATAATAGGGCGCACCGGTTCCGGGAAATCAACCATCGGCAACTTGATCATGCGGATGTATGATAC
The DNA here is from genome assembly GCF_002013915.1 of Mucilaginibacter pedocola. GTDB lineage: Bacteria > Bacteroidota > Bacteroidia > Sphingobacteriales > Sphingobacteriaceae > Mucilaginibacter > Mucilaginibacter pedocola. The sequence goes on along the minus strand of NZ_MBTF01000003.1, from coordinate 95,531 downwards.
TACGGGCGGCCAACTGTTGATAGATGATAAACCCATCATCCAACTAAACCTGGATAGCTACCGCTCGCAAATTGGTTTTGTACCGCAGGAGGTTTTCCTGTTCTCAGACATTATATCGCACAACATTGCCTTCAGCGCCGATGTACTGGATATGCCTCGCGTAGAGCAAGCGGCTAAAGATGCTGCCGTTTACAATAACATTATCGAACTTGAAAAAGGGTTTGATACACTAATAGGTGAACGTGGTGTTACCCTTAGCGGCGGGCAAAAACAACGCGTTAGCATTGCGCGCGCCATTGTAAAGCAGCCACAGGTTTTGATATTTGATGATTGCCTATCTGCCGTTGATACACGTACCGAAGAAGAGATACTAAGCAACCTGGGCCGCATTATGCAGGGCAAAACCAGCATCATTATATCGCACCGCATAAGCACCATAAAAAATGCCGACAAAATATTGGTAATAGATGGCGGCGAAATTATTGAGCAAGGCACTCACAACCAGCTAATGGCACTAAAAGCAGCTTACTTTGAGTTGTACGAGATGCAGTTGCTGGAGGAGGCAGAGAAGGCGTAAAGTTCCCATTTTGCCTGTACGATTAACCATATCGAAACCAAACAGTTGTTGCATTTTTGTTTTTTGCAAATTCCAGGAAACTCTTTAAATTTCTTAGGTCCTGCCCGAAATTATTGGCAATATAACCGTCGCCTTTATCAATTTCGAAATCGGAAAAGTAAAAGGCCCAGCCTCCTGAAAAAGAGTCAATTTGCGGCAATATGGATGGCAGATCTTTAATGGCCGATAGCTTGGCAATCAAATCAGAGATGGCGGCAATTACCAAATCAATATTCCCTTCTAATTTCTTTTTATAGGCCTCCGCGTCATGTAAGATTTTTTGCCTTTCCTCTTGTGTTTGGGCAACCTTTATAGCAGATTCCAACACCACGTCAGCAGGATAACCATGCATTAAATAAATCGGGGTAATATCTACTCCAACCAATTCTCCAATTTGCTTGAGATCGGGACAATACCTTGTTAGATAACGCCTGTATATAAAACTACAAAAAGCCCTGCTTAAACCATGCTTATGACAATAATCATGGATATCGTCGTCATAGTCCGGAGAATAAACTTCCTCATCATTGTTAGTTGCTATTGAAATGTCAAGTCCCATTATTTCCTTAATTGATGTTGAAGTAATAACGACTGTTTATACAGTTGCGTCGCGGAAGTTAATGAAGATGCCCGCGGCATTGAATGCATAGATAACGAATTTCTTTCCAAAACGAAATTGTGTCGCAACGACACGAATACAAACTTATTGCGCAATTGTTTAATATTTATTTAATATTGTTACAATTAATAGTTGCACATTAATTTTTTCTTTATATTTATCCCAACCAAAACTATTACGATTAGCATTTATGGGAGATTTTGACAACAGAGAACGTGAGGAAGTGTACTCCAAAAAGGTGAGAGCCGGGAAAAGGACGTATTTTTTCGATGTAAAGGCAACCCGCTCTAACGATTACTATGTTACTATTACTGAGAGCAAAAAGCGTTTAGAAGACGGTGTTTTTGTAAAGCACAAGATATTTTTATACAAAGAGGACTTTGAAAAATTTGCAGAAGGACTGAAAGAAACGGTAGATTACATAAAAGACCACCAGGAAGTTGTAGAGAAACGCTACGAGTTTAGCGAAGGCCACGAAGTTGCCAAGGCCGACGAAGATTTCTCTTACTAAATATTAGGCCCTACTTTAAACCTAAATATTACAAGCAAAGGTACCCCGCCCAAAAGGCAGGGTATTTTTGTTTTACAGCCTTATGCATGCGCACCCGCTGCACCTGCAATGCCTGCTACAATGCCGAACGCAAACGCCAATATATAAAAGGCGAAAACAACGATGGTAATTATCCCCCAAAGCTTAAAAAACGACTTTAGTTTGCTGAAAGCGAGCGCTGCCTCTGCCGTATCGTTAAACGCAATTGCCTTTTTTACCCGGCTGCCAAACTGGAACAGGTACAAAGCAAAGAAAAACGAAAGTAAAGCCATTAAAAGGTAAACAACCGTAAGTAGTGTGCCTACACCGGCGGGAATGGCGGCCATCATGGGGTTAAACTGCGCCATAGCCGCAAATATAGCGCCTATAAATAGGGCCATAACGGCAACAAGCCCTGTCATGATGAAACCGACAATACCTAAAAAGGTTGCCCATTTGCCTGCCGTTTGCAGGTATTGCTTTGCATCAATAGAAATGAGTAATTGCGGCTCGTCGGCCGCATCAGGAAAATGTGTGGTGTCCATTATAAGGTGTTAAGTTTAAATTTCTTAAACCTACATAAAAGCACCGAATAAACCTACAGCAATACCCCGCTCATAAACAATACGGCCACCGTAAAGTAGATGATAAGCCCCGTAACATCAACCAGCGTGGCTACAAAGGGTGCAGACGATGTAGCCGGGTCGGCACCAAATTTTTTAAGCACAAGCGGAAGCATAGAACCCGAGAGCGAACCCCAAAGCACCACCCCTATAAGCGATACGCCTATGGTTAGGCCAACCAACATCCAATGCGGGCCATACATATCGCTAAACATGCTGAAGGCTGCTATCCGCAAAAAGCCTATGATACCCAGCGTAACGCCCAGCATCAGGCCCGAAATAATCTCGCGGCGCATTACACGCCACCAGTCAGCTATAGTAACCTCACCCAGGGCCATGGCCTGTATAATTAAGGTAGAGGCCTGCGAACCGCTATTACCCCCGCTGGAAATAATAAGCGGGATGAACAGTGCCAGCACCACCGCTTTCTCTATAGCATGCTCGAAGAAGCCCATAGCGGTTGCGGTAAGCATCTCGCCCAAAAACAAAATGATAAGCCAACCCACGCGCTTTTTCACCAGTTTGAACAGGTTGATATCCAAATAAGGCTCGTCCAGCGCTTCGGTACCACCTATCTTTTGGATGTCTTCGGTATACTCCTCGTTGGCTATCCAAAGGATATCATCTACCGTTACTATGCCTAATAATATGTTCTCGCTATCTGTCACCGGTAGAGCTGTGCGGTTATTCATCCTGAACACGTTGATGGCCTCTTCCTGCGGGTCGTTGGCGTCAAGGGCTATTAGGCGGCCATCCATCAGGTCGCTTACCTTGGTTTCGGGTTTTACCAATAGTATTTCGCGGATACGGATATCGTCAAGCAGTACGCCGTTCTCGTCGATCACGTAAATAACGTCAATGGTTTCGGAGTTTTTACCATAACGGCGTATGTGCGAAAGTACTCGGGTTACGTCCCAGCCTTTTTTAACGGCGATGTAATCGGGCGTCATCAAACGGCCAACGCTGTCTTCTTCATAACCTAACAGAACCAGCGCTTCTTTACGGTCGGCGGGACTTAAATGCAGGATGAGATTCTTTACGGCATCGCCATGCAATTCAGCGAAAAACGAGGTACGGTCGTCCGGTGGCAGGGCGTTTATGATCTCGCCGACCTTTTCGCCGGTGAGTTTTTTGATGATGCGTTCCTGTGTGGGGAAATCGAGAATACGGAAAACGTTCACCGCGCGGTTAAGCGAAAGCGTAGCGATGAATTTGGGGCCATGTTCGGGCAGTTCGCCTATAAGTTCTTCTACGTCAGAAATATTCAGGTTGTTTAAATATTCTTGCAGCTGTGTTGTATCCTCTTGTTCCAGTAGCAATTCTACCTGCTCAACCATTTCTTCCATAAAAAGCCCCCCTTGTGTTTACATCGTTTTATACTTGTTTTATACCCTTCGGTAACGCCCGCAAAAGTCGTTTATTTTTTCAAATTTCAAGGCTTTTTTTGTGTTATCTTTGCGCCTGATTTGTCAATGGTCCATAGTCCATGGTCGATAGCCGAAATACGCTGAATACTATGGACTATGGACCATCGACTATGGACTTAAAAAACAACAAATGGGTTTACAATGTGGTATAGTAGGTTTGCCGAATGTGGGTAAATCAACACTTTTTAACTGTTTATCAAATGCAAAGGCACAGGCGGCCAACTTTCCGTTCTGCACCATAGAGCCAAACGTGGGCGTAATAACCGTTCCGGATGAGCGCCTTACCAAACTTACCGAAATAGTAAACCCTAAAAGCATAGTACCCAACACCATCGAGATAGTTGATATTGCCGGTTTGGTGAAAGGTGCCAGCAAAGGCGAAGGTTTGGGCAACCAGTTTTTGGCCAACATCCGCGCCACTAACGCCATCATCCACGTACTGCGCTGCTTTGATAACGATAACGTAATACACGTTGACGGCTCGGTTGACCCTATCCGCGATAAAGAGATCATTGATACCGAACTGCAGCTAAAGGACCTTGATTCGATAGAAAAGAAGATATCGAAGATAGAGAAAATGGCCAAAACCGGTGGCGACAAGGATGCTAAGAAAGCATACGATGTGCTTACCATCTATCGCAACCACCTGCTGGAAGGTAAAAACGCCCGCACTGCTGCCGTTGCCGAAGAAGACCAGGAATACATTGCCGATATATGGCTGCTTACCGCTAAACCGGTAATGTACGTTTGTAATGTTGACGAAGGCTCGGTAGTTAACGGCAATGCTTACGTAGAAAAAGTAAGGGCCGTTGCTAAAGAAGAGAACGCTGAAGTGCTGATCATTTCTGCCCAGATAGAAGCAGAAATTTCGGAAATGGATTCATACGAAGACCGCCAGATGTTTTTGGCCGACCTTGGCTTAAGCGAATCGGGCGTAACCAAGCTGATCAAAGCAGCATATCGCCTGCTTAACCTGGCTACTTACTTCACCGCTGGTGTGCAAGAAGTACGCGCCTGGACCATCACGCAGGGCTTCACCGCCCCGCAAGCCGCAGGCGTTATCCACACCGATTTTGAAAAAGGCTTTATCCGCGCCGAGGTAATTAAATACGACGACTTTGTAAAATACAACGGCTCGGAAGCTGCCATAAAAGAGGCCGGCAAAATGGGCGTAGAAGGCAAAACCTACGTTGTGCAGGATGGCGACATTATGCACTTTAGGTTTAATGTGTAAAAGTCCCCCAGCCCCCTGAAGGGGGAGCAAGAATTTCGAACACCGAATTTTGAATATCGAATGATGAAGTAGCTTTACTTCGAAATTCGGCGTTCAGGATTCGGTGTTCGGCGTTTAGTATCAATATTTTTCAGCATCTTGTAACGTTGGGCAACCCTCTTTTGTCTTATCAAAAAACACGCTGATCGATGATATTTTTACGAAGCATTATTTGCATAGCTTTGCTGTGCCTTTTTGGGTTTACTGCCAACAGCCAGCAAACAGGCGCCTATAGTTTTTCGCTGAAGGTATCTATCGAAAAAAATCAGCCTGCCGAGGCGGCAACCGTGAAGCTGCAAAAAGCCAACACGGTTATCCAAACCATTATCACCGACCTGAAGGGCGTTGCTACATTCCACAATATTAAAACCGGCGACTATACTTTTTTAGTTAGTTACACCGGTTATAAAGCGCAAACCAGCAAGGTTTATCATTTCCCCGGCAGCACTGCTGATACCCTTACCCTGCAAGCCAGCAGTACGGGTTTACAGCAGGTTACCATTACTGCCAAAACGCCGCCTGTGAGCTACAAGCAAGGTAAGGTAATATTAGATGTAAATGCCTCGGTAACCAACACAGGCAGCACTGTGCTGGAGGTATTGGAGCGTTCGCCGGGTGTAACTGTTGACCGTAATGGCGGTATTGCGCTGAACGGCAAGGCGGGCGCGCAAGTGATGATAGATGATAAGCTTACCTATCTTTCGGGTACCGAATTGGCCAACTTTTTGGCAAGCATGAGCTCTACCCAAATTTCGCAGATAGAATTGATAGCCAACCCAACCGCCAAGTACGATGCCAGCGGCAATGCGGGTATCATCAACATCAAAACCAAAAAGAACACCATAAAGGGCTTTAATGGCTCGCTTAGCAATACCTATGCGCAGGGCGTTTACGCCAAAACTTTTAACAGCCTGATACTTAATTTCCGTTCGGGAAAGTTCAATACATTTTTCAATTATAGCCTCAACTACAGCGAGAACTTTTTCAGCATTTATGCGCTGCGAAAATATTACGACAGCAACCAGCAGCTAACCGCTATGCTGGACCAATACTCCTACTCGCCCGCCAGCAATTTTAACAATACCATTAAAACGGGTTTCGATTATTACCTGAGCGATAAAACCACCATTGGCATTGCGCTTACCGGCATAGCCACCCGGCGCAACGGCAGCAACCGCGCCAATGCAGATTGGCAGAGTCCGCAAGGCATAACCGATTCATCTATCTACACCCGCAATACCAACAAGAACCGCTTTAAGAACGGCGCCATTAACCTCAACCTTCGCCACAAGGTATCGGCCGACCAGGACCTCGCCGTTGATGCCGATTACCTGCATTACGACATTAAAGCCGACCAAAACTTCCGCAATGAATTGAGCGGGCCGAACGGTTACGAGGAAATTTCGCGCGGGAATATCCCCACCAGCATCAGTATAGGTTCAGCTAAAGCAGATTATACCATTAAACTTAACCAAAACGATATACTCGCATTTGGCGGTAAATCATCTTTCAGCAATACCGATAACCTGGCCTATTACCAAAACCTGCAGGGCGGCAACTGGGTAGAAGACAATGTGAAGAACAACCACTTTATTTATAAGGAGAAGATAAATGCGCTTTACAGTTCGTACGACACTAAATTCGGTAAAGTGACCGGGCAATTTGGCGTTAGGTACGAGCATACAGGTTACGATGCCAACCAAATGGGTAACGCTTTGCAAAAAGATTCGTCGTTCACTCGCTCCTACGGGCAGTTTTTCCCGAGCGGGTATTTAAGCTTCCAGGCCGATACTGCTAATGGCTTTACGCTTACCGCCAGCCGCAGGATAGACCGCCCGCCTTTCCAGAATCTGAACCCTTTTTACCTCATTATTAACAAATACACCTACAGCACCGGCGACCCGTACCTGTTGCCGCAATTCAGCTGGAACTTTGAGCTGAGCCACCAATACAAAAGCTTGCTGCGCACGGCGGTATCGTTCAGCAGTATTAAAAACTACTTCTCTCAAATATTTGTGTCCGACCCAAATAACGATGCCATACTGCTGTACACCCAGGGCAACGTAGGCAATACCTACAACTTTGGCGCTTCGCTAACGCTAACAACTGCCCCTGCAAGCTGGTGGCAGGTAACGGCACAGGCGCAGTACAACCATAAACAGCTGAAAGGTTTTAACGGCAATGTATACGCCACCCAAATAGACCAACTGAACCTGAACGCCAATAACCAGTTCAGCTTTGGCAAATACACGGCAGAGCTATCGGGCTTTTATACCACCCGCGCCCGTAACGATATTGCTGAGTTGTTGTACCCCACGGGCCAAATGTCGGTAGGGGTATCGCGCCCCATATTAGGTAAAAAGGGCACCATTAAACTCAGCGCACGCGATGTGTTTTACACCAACGCTATGGAAGGCTTCACTACCTTCCCAAATGCTACCGAATATTTTATGCTGCGCAGGGATAGCCGGGTATACAGCATATCGTTCACCTATCGCTTTGGCAAGCAATACAAAGCCGTAAGGCGCAGCAGCGGCGGTGCGGGTGACGAGATGGACAGGGTTGGGAATGGGTAGGCATCGACTCCCCTACGCGTCATTCCGAATTTATTTCGGAACCCCACACGGCAGGTAATGAACATGAACAGCAGAAATGCATAGTGGAAATGTATGATGGGGTCTTGAAACAAGTTCAGGATGACGTGACACGACTAACATAATTATCCTATATTTGCGCCGCATTGTTTCCGTAGTTCAATGGATAGAATAATGGTCTCCGAAGCCGTTGATATGAGTTCGAATCTCATCGGAAGCACAAAGGCCCTGCTTTTAAACAAGCGGGGCCTTTTATTTTGCGGTGGTCAGCTTTTTGTAATTTTTAAGAACCATTTATAGCTAACGATTGTACTTTATAGTATAAAACTAACAGCTATGGAATACGCAACCGCAAACCACCTCAACATCCCATCTTTAAGTTTTACTACCGATAAGGGCAAAACGCTTCATGTTTATTTTGAGCCGATGAATACCAGCCATGCCAACTGCGAAAATGCGCCCGTGTATGCCATCTACCGCTCTAAAGAAAAAAACGACAGCATTTTTAACCACCTGAGCATTGCCGGCGAAATTGGCGACAACCTGCCCGGGCTGGATAACATTAACCAAAAAGACCACCTGGGCGAAATAAGCATTTGCGAACAAGGTAACTGGAGCTACCTTGGCGAAAAACTATCCTCGGCCGATCAGCAACAAGTAGCCGGGCATATACTTGGCCAGTTAAATTAAGGTAATTTTGCTTAGGCGCTGGCCACCAGTTTGCTTACGCTGCGGTATATGTATTCGTTAAAAATATGCCTGCGTGCAAAACGGCCCGGCGAATCGGCATTTACCAGCTTTACGTAAACAGCGCGTGGTACGCCAAAGTATTCGTATTCGGCACCATCTAAAAACCATACTTTAAGTACCTGCGATTTGTACTCAAAATCAGCAATGTTCGATTGTGTGGTAGTCGCAGTGTATTCGGCTATGGTTTGGTTACGAGTTTCGGGAGCTATGCTTACCAAAAAATGATAGGCTTCAATAAAAGCCTTGCTTTTTTCTTCGGCATCTGCTTTCTCCTCTTCGCTATGCTGAAACTTATCCGGGTGCCAGGTTTTCATTAGGCCGCGGTAAACCATTTTTAGTTCCTGCAGTTCAGCATTTTCGGTAACGCCTAAAAGCCTGCGGTAATCTGTTATCTTTTTCATCTGTTATCTCTGCGTTAAATTTAAATTACCATTTGAAAATGAGACAGATAAGCACTCCATCAGCCCAGCCAAATAATGCCGCAAAGGTACGATTTATAAATTTGCTGTGCAACGATGATCAGGAAATAGGAAGAGAGTGTAACCGAAGCTAAATAATGGGATGATTTCATAGAAACCGCACTACTACAATAACTTTTGTAGCAATAGTTTTGATATTGTATATCACTATAATAAATATAGAATATTTAAGTCCCCCGGTTGGTCTATTATTTATTATGACCCGACAGGTGAGTGTTTCCGACATTAAAAAGCCACCCCAAATCATATTTAGCCTACGTAAAGCAACTGTTAATATTCAAATCCCTCACAGACCGAACGAACGAAATAAGAGTTAATTAGCTTATTATCAATTTATAATACTTAATATAAGCACTTAATAAGAAGGCTATAACTCCGATATATACTTTATCGAAAACAATAATGCATAATTTACGAACGTTTTATACTTTTACGGAAACCCTATCGAAGTATGAAACTATTCAAAACAACCGTTCTTGCGGCCTCAATTTTATCGGCTGCTGTATTATTCCCGGCGTGTAAATCAAAGAAAGCTGTAGTTGCCCCACCGGCACCTGTTGCTGAAGCGCCAAAACCAGCTCCGGCACCTGCGCCTGCACCAGCTCCTGCCCCGGCAGAAACTACACCGGCACCAGCGCCACCGGATTACAACTTCAGCAAAATTCAATTCGAGTTTAACTCAGGTATCCTGAAAACCGAAGCTTACCCAATTTTGGATAAAGCCGTTGCTGAAATGAAGAAAGACCTTTCGGTTAAATTCACATTAAATGGCAACGCATCTGCCGAAGGTACCGAGCAACATAACATGGAGCTTTCTGTAGAGCGCGCTACTGCAGTAAAACTGTACTTAACCAACAGCGGCATCAGCGCCGATAATTTGGTTGTAAAAGGCTGGGGCGAAAGCAAGCCAATTGCCGACAACAAAACTGAAGAAGGCCGCGTGCTTAACCGCCGTGTAGAAATTACAAAACAGTAATAGCTGTTTTATTTGTTAACGAAAAGGGAGTTGCCGATCGGTAACTCCCTTTTTTATTGCAGCTGGCTTAGCTCAATGCCTGCACCAAATACTCCCGGCAAACCTTCACTTCCTTCACGGCATCCGAGCCGGCGGGGAGGTTATACTCCAGTTCGATAGTGGCGGGGAACTTATACTTATTGGCTTTCATTAACGCCATTACTTCCTTTATCGGGGTATCACCTTGTCCCCATGGAGCGTTGGGACCATCATGAAACTTACGGTCTTTTATATGCATACTGGTGATGCGCTTGTGGTACTTCTCAATAAATGGCACGGGGCTGCTGCTTGTTCCTGAGGCATAGTGGCCAATATCGAGGTTGATACCATTGTATTCAGATTGACTTAAGGCCGTATCCTAAAGCGTGGGCGTGGCCTGTGTATGAGCATGGTAGCCTACCATCATTTTGTGCTTAGCAGCCAAGTCGCCAAGGCGTTTGGTTTGTTCATCGTCGGGCAGTTCTACGGTAACATGATTGGCACCCAGTGCCTTCCCGGCTTTAAAGGCGTATTCAATTTCGGCATCGGTATTCTTTTTACCGAGGGCATTTGGTTTCCAGGCATAGATGTTCACACCGGCGTCTTTATACATCCTGCGCAACTCTTCAAATTTATCCATAGACGCAGCAGCGCGCCATTCGGCCATTTTGGGGGCAAATGTAGCCCAGTCTTCGCCCTGCGCGCGCTTTGGCGCACCTGCATAAGCTTCGGCAGCGTCACCCATCAGTTCGATCGCGTTGATATTGCAGTCGATACAATACTTCAGCAGGTCTTCGGCGGTACCCGGCATGCTACGAAACGAATAAGTGATAACGCCTATTTGCACGCCATTAACCAGCGAGTTGGGTTTACCGGCCGACTTTAAAGTAGCTCCTGCAAATGCCGACCTTGACAATAAAAACGCCGTGGCAGCAATAGCGCCGCCACCTATAAAGCTGCGCCTGCTTAAGTAATGCTTTTCCATAAATGTTAATTGGTTTTGGATAATTTGGTTGAAACCAAAGTTATCACTTTATTGATAGCAGCAAAGTTTGTATTAAAAGTGTTACCACGACACAATAGTCGCGCCAACAGGCATGATGCTTTCCGGTACAGCAAATATTAATTTGTTGGCAATAGCTGCCTATACATTGTTACCTTTACCCCATGAGTTTAGAGAAGAAATACCAAAAAGCCTGGAATAAATACTTACCGGTTATACGCATGCGCCTTAAAGCCAGTGCCGAAACCGAACAAACGCTAAACCTGGATGCCATAGATTTTGATTCGGCGGGCGATCGCGGCAAAAGCGGCTACACTTTCAATTTAGAAATGGAGAACGGCAAAGCCACTAATAACATCAGCGGCTCTGCCGTAGCGCGCGACCTTTATGAAATACTCACTACCGATGAGCGCGCGAAACCCTTACTGCAAGGCCGAAACGTGAAAATATCACTTGGAAAAAGCATGGTGCTGTCTATCAAAACCAAACATATCTCTAAGTTTAAATAACGCAACACAGGCATGTTACTATGTCCGTGTTGCATAAATGCTTAGTGGCCGAATTGCAGGGTGTTTAAACCTGTGCCTGAGGTAACAGTATCTCGAAATTTGCCCCCTGCCCCGGCTGAGAGTAAATATGCATGGTTCCTTTTAGCGTGTCGACTAAATGTTTCACCAACGCCAAACCAAAACCATAGCCGACTTCGCCGCTGGTGCCATCTGTAGACGTTGCTTTACCTTTCAGGATAGTGTCAATCGCCTCTTGATTCAATCCTACGCCGGTATCGGTTACGTTTATCTGCAACAGGTTTTGTGTTTCTTCAACCTTCAGGCTTAAGTCAACCGTTATTTTGCCGTTTACAGGCGTAAATTTCATGGCATTCGATATCAGGTTGCCCGTAATTTGCAGCAATTTGTTCTTGCTGAACGGAATGGTAGATGAGTTTACCGAAGTATTGATAACGAAACCGATCTTCTTATTGATGGCTTGCGGCGTGTATAGCTTTTCCAGTTTATCCTTAAAAACAATGAGGTTAAATTCATCGGTCTTAAGTTCTTTAGTTTTAGGCAAATCGGTGCTCAATATTTCGTCGGCCAATTCCAATAAAGAGCGGCCGCTGCGTTGTATCAGGTTAATAAATTCTAATACTTCATCTATCTCGTTTTCGTGTCCCTGTTCACTGATAACCTGTGCCAGCCCTATTATACCGCCCAGCGGGCCACGTATATCGTGCGCCACTTTCTTTTTGGTTTCAACAGCATCATGCAATTTGCTTTTAAGCCCGGTTATGGTTTTATGCGTTTTTAGCCGGTTCACAATTTCATCAGCAATTATTTTCAGCATCTCTATCTTCTCGGGTGGCAAAGTTTTAAGGTCCTTGTCTAAAACGCAAAGCGCACCAAGGTTATAACCTTCATCTGTTTTAAGAGGAATGCCGAAATAATAACGCAGGTTGGGGTCGTCAACCACGTAAAATTTGTCTTTAAAACGGTCATCAACCGTAAGATCTTTAACCTCAAAATGCGGCTCGGGCACGGATATAGTGTATTGGCAAACCGAATCCTCGCGCGGCATCTGGTCAATGTCCAACCCATGGTTGGTGATGGTCCATTGTGTAAAGGTATCTATCAAGTTTACCAGCGAGATAGAAGTACCGGCAACTTTGGCCGCCAGTTTGGCCAAGTCCTTAAACGTATCCTGAAAACTGGTGTAATCAAGGTCGTAGTCGGACAGGCTGATAATGCGGCCCATCTCGTTTTGGGGCATCGGGGTAGTATGCATATTATTAAAATTGCTTCTGCCCTATTCTACGTTGTTTTAGGGGCAGATGTTTATTATCTACCCTTTCAGCGTTCAAAAAATGTGCCTAACCAGCCGTTTAGGATATGTGAGAAAGTCTTACCGTAAAAACGCAAGGGAATAAATAAGAATTTCACCAATCTTGACAAGCTTCATCGCCTCAGAGCGGCACAACCTAATATTTGCTGCCCCACATTTGCGAAAATTCTCCTCAATTCGTGAAATTCATATTCACCCGATACATTCGTTTTATTTCTGCAACTCCGGCATTAACTCAGTGGTAATACCTATCCTGTTCCAGGCATTGATAATGATTATGGCCATTAATACCTGTGCCAAGTATTTCTCCCCGAGTACCGAAGCGGCGCGGTCATAGGTTTCGTTAGATACGTGCTTGCCGGCTATCAATGTAACTTCTTCGGTAAGAGCCAGTATGGCTTGCTCCTGCTCGTCGAAAAAGTTGGTATCCCGCCAGGCGTTCAAGGCATAAATACGTTGTTCGGTCTCGCCCAGTTTGCGCGCATCACGAGTGTGCATATCAATACAAAAAGCACAGCCATTTATTTGCGATGCACGAATTTTGATCAGCTCTTTATGTTTTGGTGATAAAATGCTGCCTGCCATATATTTTTCTAAACCTAACATGGCATTATAGGCGGCGGGTTCTGCGGTGTTTAATTTTAATCTGCTCATTTTCTTATTGTTTTTGTTGAGACAAAGTTGGGGATAAGAGACGTCTCAAAAAATGAACTGAGTTTAAGAAAACGGGGGAACACGAATTTTTCTAATTAAAACTAATTTCACGAATTTGATTTGCGGGGGGGGGGCTAATCACCGAGCGACAGCAACCTGCAGAGAGGCACAGAGATTTGTAAATGGATTAATGAGTTATTGTGGTAATTAGTTTAAATTTTCACGTGTAGGCTTAATTGAGTTTGCAAAACTCAGCCCCCCCATGTTTTTACCTCAGTATACGCGGTGAAATTAACCAGCCTAAACAAACTAAACCTTTTTAGCCCGTAACCTACTTAAAAACTGCGGTGTAAAGCCAAGGTACGATGCCAGCATATATTGCGGTATGCGCTGCACAAAGCCCGGGAACAGGCTGCTGAAGTATCGGTAGCGCTCTTCATCGTTTTGGTTAAAGATATAACTCACGCGACGCTGGGCAGCAATAAACGATTTTTGCATCATAATGCGGAAGTAGCTTTCCAGTGCGGGTATTTTTTGAAAGAGTTCTATCCTGTCTTTCTCATGCAGTAAAAGCACGTGGCTCTCCTCTATTGTTTGTATATACGTAGTAGCGGGAATCTTGTTCAGCAAGCTGTCCTGGTCGGCTATCCACCAACCTTCTAACGCGAACTGGATAATTTGCTCGTTTAGTTTGCTATTGACCAAATATTGGCGCAACAGTCCTCTTAGAACAAAATAATTACCGGCGCAGTGCTTGCCAGGCTCCAGTATCATGGTTTTCTTCTTAAACTTTTTAAGCTCCATGCGGGCACACAGCATCTCCTCTTCTTCCGGCGTGAGGCTGATGTAGCGTTTAATATGGGCAAGAAGTTCGGGGTACATGTAGTTTAAAATTTACGCCAGTTCATAAGCAAACCTTTATATCTCTTTTACCGATTTAGACATAGTTGTTTAACACAATATCATCAATAATTTGTACCACATACAACCGGCGAATCGCTTTTGGGCAATTCGCAATAAACAGGCAACGGTAAGTATCCTAACTGGAACTTTCATCCCTAATTACGGCGCTTAAACAAAACGTCTATTTGATTCAACTCAGTACCTGTGGGTGTATTGTTACCAAATGCAAACAACTGTATATTGTAAGCAGCAAGATAATTGGCGATTTCTAAAAATTGAGGTTGGCCGTAGTAATATTCCTTAAATGATACTTCGCAAATGACATAGCTTATTGAATTTAGATATTCCCCCAACCCTTTTAAAACCTCCAATTCAAACCCCTGTACATCAAGTTTAATAAGATCCGGTAAGGGCACAGTGCTGTTATCAATTAAGCCCGAAAGGCGTTTTACTTCAACTGAAAGCTCACTTTCCTTTTTTATTTTGAAGTGTTCAAATTCAAGCGGTGTTGCTTCAAGCAAGCTTGACGAATCAGGGTAACTGGAGACGTTAATTATCCCCGCTGCTTCCTCGCTACCCAAACAAAATTTGTGTAGATATATGTTATCCAATCGCTTGCAATTTTCCTCAAATTGCAAATTTTGATCCTGCAGCGGTTCGAAGGCATCTATTCTGGCATTTGGGAAAATCGCCTTAGCTAACAAAGTCCATGTACCGACATTACTTCCAACATCGAAAATATTGAACCGTAAAGTAGGCGCAGCATTATCCCGAACAATTTCCAAAAGTTCCATCGAATCGATATGCCCTAAACCAAGAGTTGCCGCTGGCGTACCTTTTAGCTTTTTGAAACGGCGATTACGTTTTATTTCAAGTGCAACTCTCTCAACCAAACGTAAAGGTTTATATAGTAATGATAGATTCATTTGTAATGCTTTTCAAAAGAGGTTGATATATTTTGTAAATATAGCCGCAAATATATCGCATTTAATTAGCCTTAAAGCTTTATAAATGCCTCAGACTTTGGAAATCCATTTTCAATAACTTGGGGCAATTAGTAGCTTCAATGGGCTATATTTAGAGTAATATATTAAAATAAATGCCTATTGTTTTTTTGCAGAACATTAATCCAACACCCTATCCCCCTGCCCAAATGCCATTTTCTCCTTAAAATCCATCTCCAAAACATCTTCCACCTTTTGCTTAGTGGGCCGCAGCGCTACAGAATAAATAATGATAGCAGCCGATATCAACAAGAACAATAATTGCCCCGTCACCAAAAAAGCAACGATTCCCAGCAACGAGGCCCCCTCTAACACGGCCATCCTGATAATGAATACCGTGATATAAGCTGTAAGTTTACTTTTCAACGCGGTATTCCGGTTTATTTCGCTTATCTTCTTTTTGTACAATACATTACTACCAATAAACCCGCCCATAGCGGCAATAGGTACAACAAATAGCAATGGGTCATTCATGTAACGCACATTGATGACAAGCTTATCGGTTTGCACCAATGCTACTATAGCAACAAGTATCTGCCCGGCTACAAGTGCCAGATGAATGATGGTAATGCGCTGAAGAAACTTTGCAGGGGTTAACTCGAGGGCTGGGTTAGGTTGCATAGGGATGATATAATGCGGTAATATACAGCATTATTATGGCTTTGCAGCAAATTGAAATTATTTATCAGGCAGCAGTCCCTCGTTATCTTTCAAGGCAACGCCCGATAACCTACGGCTCAACGACTCTTGTATCAGGTAAAACAACTTGTCGGCCGCCTGTGCCACCGGCAAACCTTCGGGGCGGATATTGGAGATGCAATTGCGGGAATCATCGGTCAGCCCGGGCTTGGGCATGTAAGTAAGATAAGCGCCCATACTATCGGCCGAACTCAATCCAGGGCGCTCGCCTATCAAAATTACTGATAATGACGCGCCCAGTTCAGCAGCGATACCATCGGCAATGGCCACTCTCCCCTGCTCTACAAGGCAAAGCGGGGCCAGTTTTAATTTGGCCGCACGTAGTTTGGGGATAAGCAGTTGCAGCAATTCAACCGCGTTTTGGTTGATGGCCGTTGCCGATAGGCCATCGGCCAGTATCAGTACTATGCCATCGTTCGCTATCTGATCGGCCAGGCGGTTTACAGATGTTTCGTCGAGCAAGCGGCCCAGATCCGGCCGCTGCAGGTATTGTTCGCGACTGGCGGCCTGGCTATACAGGTGTAAAACAGGCAGGTGGAATTGTTCCAGCGCATCAGCCAGGGTCTCCACTTCCATTACCGAATATACGGCATCACGTGCATGGGCATGGGCCAGCTTAAACTCCAAAGCAGGTTTGGTGGGTATGCTGCTGCCTGCGCTACCTAAAGCTATACGAGCTTGAGTAAACTCTTTTAAAAAGTTAAGAGGCTCGTCAGGGTGTGGCTGATGTTTGATCAACTTAGCCATAGCTGCCCGGTTTTGTTCAACAATCTTTCGCTTGCTCCCTTCAGGATATTACCATCGTCATCTAATATCCCCTGCCGTAGCAGCCACTGCTCAAACTCGGGCGCCGGTTTATAGCCCAGTACTTTGCGCAGGTACAAAGCATCGTGGAAGGAAGTGCTCTGGTAGTTCAGCATAATATCATCAGAGCCGGGCACACCCATTATAAAATTACAGCCCGCCACGCCAAGCAAGGTAAGCAGGTTATCCATATCGTCCTGGTCGGCTTCGGCATGGTTGGTGTAACAAATATCCATCCCCATGGGCAGACCCAGTAGTTTGCCGCAAAAATGATCCTCCAAAGCAGCGCGGGTGATCTGCTTCCCGTCGTATAAATACTCCGGACCAATAAAACCTACTACCGAGTTTACCAACAGTGGTTTAAATCTCTTAGCCACCGCATAAGCCCTTGCCTCGCAGGTTTGCTGATCAAGCCCGAAATGAGCATTAGCCGAAAGGCAACTCCCCTGCCCCGTTTCAAAATACATCACATTTTGGCCGATGGTACCGCGTTTAAGCGAAAGTGTTGCTTCGTAAGCTTCCTGTACCAGGGATAAATTAATACCAAAACTGGCGTTCGCCTTTTCCGTACCGGCTATAGATTGAAAACAGAGATCTATCGGTGCCCCCTTAATCACTAACTCCAGCGTAGTAGTAATGTGGCTGAGTACACAGGATTGTGTGGGGATATCAAATTGTTCGCGCAATTGGTCAATCAGCATCACTATCTTCAGTACAGCGGCCGGGCTATCTGTAGCGGGGTTTATACCAATGCAAGCATCCCCACTACCATATAACAAACCCTCGAGCAGGCTGGCGGCGATACCACGCGGATCGTCGGTTGGGTGGTTGGGCTGCAGGCGAGTAGCAAAGTGCCCCTTCAAGCCAATAGTGTTGCGGAAACGGGTAATTACTTCGCATTTTTTCGCTACCGCTATGAGGTCCTGATTGCGCATTATCTTTGATACGGCCGCTACCATTTCGGGCGTTAGTGCATCCTCAATACTTTTTAATATGGCGGCATTAGTTTCTTCCAGCAGCAGCCAATCGCGCAGGCCACCCACGGTCAAGTGGCTGATGAGTTTGAAAGCTTCTTTATCGTGGCTATCGATGATCAGCCGCGTTACTTCGTCTGTTTCATAAGGTATAACCGCCTCGTTCAAAAAGTCGGTGAGCGGTACATCCGAAAGGGTTATCTGCGCAGCAACCCTTTCCTCGTAACTGGTAGCATTCACCCCGGCCAGCACATCACCCGTGCGATGCGGAGAAGCTTTAGCCAGCAACTCGCGAAGAGAACCAAAGCTATAAACTTTGCCGAGGATAGTATGGCGGTACATGTTTTTCTGGTGAGTAGTAATTAGTGAGTGGTGAATGGTTTTAAAGCGAAATAGCTTGCGGCCCATTTAGCATCTCATCGTCCATAATTTTTGCTTTATGCTTGTTTAATAAAACGAACACTGCCAGCGCTATACCCAGTCCGGCATAAAATACCAGGCTTATTTTTAAATTATAATACATTATAGCCAACAGGCAAACCGCAGATATCACCAGCGCTATTGCCGGGAATACCGGGTAAAACACCGCGGCGAATGGACGCTCTAAATTTGGTTCCTTTTTGCGAAGCATAAATAAACTTATCATGCTCATCATATACATCGTAACTGCTCCCATTACCGATAGTACCAAAATATCGCTCGTATTGCTGGTAAACAGCGCAATAAAACTGATAAGCCCGCCAACAACAATAGCCCAATGTGGCGTTTTAAACCTGCTGTTCACACTTGCCAATCCTTTTGGCAGATATCCGCTGCGGGCCATGGCGAACACCTGGCGGGATGAGGCCAATATGGTGCCATGTATGGAAGCTATCAACCCGAACAGGCCTATGCTGGCAAATATCTGCGTTAGTCCGCTGCCTTTGCCTAAAACGATGCCAATAGCTTCAGGAAGAGGATAATCGAGTTTGCTGAGTTTGCGCCAATCGGTAACGCCGCCGGTTAGTATCATTACGCCTAATGCCAAAAACACCAGCGTTGCCAAAGCATAAATATAACCACGGGGAATGTTCCGCCTAGGGTCTTTCACTTCTTCGGCCACCATGGCAACGCCTTCTATGGCCAAATAAAACCATACCGCAAAGGGCAAAGCCGCAAAAACGCCGCTCCAGCCAAAAGGCATGGGATTACTCATGAAATTATCCATTTTAAAATGTGGGCCAACTATGCCCATAAACATCAATAATTCGCCTACGGCCAAAATGGTAATGAAAACTGAAAATGTAGCCGACTCCTTTACGCCAGAAATGTTCAACAGGATAAAAGCGATGTTAAATGTTACCGCCGCCTGCAGCACGCCAATGCCCGGATGCAAAAAGTGCACATAACTCCCCAACGAAAAAGCGATGGCCGGCGTAGCTAATAAAAAATCTATGAGAGTGGCATAGCCTGCTATTAATCCGCCTATTGGCCCAATGGCACGATAAGCATAGGCAAACGCGCCGCCTGCATGAGGTATAGAAGTGGTGAGTTCGGTATAGCTGAAAATGAAAGTTACGTACATAACCGTAACTATGATGGTAGCGATCAGAAAGCCGATAGTACCCGAAACATCCCAACCAAAATTCCAACCGAAATATTCGCCGCTGATAACCAATCCTACGGCTATTGCCCACAAATGGACAGGTTTTAGCACCTTTTTGAGCTGCGATGTGTCTACTTTTTCCAAACCGATCAGTTAAATGTGCCTTTAAGGTACGATTTTTTAACGGCTATCGAAAATATAGTGCGTTAAACATAGCAAAACGCGCCACACTGCATTCTAATCTAATATTAATGTAACTCCTGCTTAATATTGGCACTAATTTTTAACTTTGCAGCCCTGATAATTCGAGCATTAGTAGTGCAGCAAAATAATAAACGTACCATTAAAGAGATTTGGGTAGAGGCCCTGCAGGAGCCTAAAACCCGTTCAAAAATACTGCTGGCATCTGTAGTTACCATCTTTATTTTATCGGGCATGCCTTTCTTTTTCGGTTACATCGAAAAACGCAATGGCGTGGTGCTAAACGACTGGCTGTTGGCGCGCATCCCCTCATACAACGTATCCATCATTATTTTTGCACTTATCTGGGGCATGGGCGGGCTTATCGTATCGCGCGCGTTATACAACCCCAATATCTACATCAGATACGCCTGGACGCTGTTTTTTGTGAACCTTACCCGCATGGCCACTATCCTGCTATTCGCGCTAAACCCGCCGCATGGTATGGTTTATCTTATAGATCCTATCTCCGGTATTTTCTATGGGAACAAGGTTATAACGAAAGATCTTTTCTACAGCGGGCATACCTCTACCATGGTGCTGGTTTTCCTCTGCCTCGAAAAACGAAGGGATAAAATCATCAGTTTTATCGCTACCATAAGCGTTATGGTATTGCTACTTATCCAACATATCCACTACACCATTGATGTACTGGCTGCCCCGGTTTTTGTGTATATCATATTCCTCATAACCAACCGTTTCCTAAAGCTGCAGAATCCTCCGAAATCCGTCGGCAACAACGCTTAAAAAAGCTTGTGTTTAAAGCATAATATCTTAATTTTATAGCTCGTTAGTACCAATATAAACGGCTATCCTATGCTTAAAAAAATCATTCTGATCGCTTTGGCCTTCGCCGGCACTTACGCGCATGCCCAGCAGAAAACACCGCGCCAATTGTTCCCGGGCTTGTTCGAGGCGGTGCAATCGTCGGATATATTCCCTGACAATAAAACTTTTGTGGATTGTACACCCAAGTACGAGCCGAGCCAGATCATGAAATCGTTCAACGAGCAAAAGGGTAAAACCGGCTTCAACCTGAAGGAATTCGTGCTGTTTAACTTTACGCCGCCGGCCTCACCTACGCATGCGTTTCAAACCAATATCGAAGAAGGTATTCGCAAACATATAGATACGCTTTGGCAGGTGTTGCAGCGCAAGCCCGATGCGGGCAGCAAGCTATCGTCATTAGCCGCCTTGCCCAACCCTTACATTGTGCCGGGCGGCCGCTTCCGCGAAATATATTATTGGGATAGCTATTTTACCATGCTGGGCCTGCAGCAAAGCCACCAGGAAAAGGTTATCGAGAACATGGTAGATAACTTTGCATACCTGATAGATACCTACGGCTTTATACCTAACGGCAACCGCGCTTACTACCTCACCCGCTCCCAGCCGCCCTTCTTCGCCATGATGGTGAACCTGCTGGCCAAAAGCGAGGGCAATACCATTTACACCAAATACCAGCCTCAACTCATCAAAGAATATAATTACTGGATGCTTGGCGGAGCAACTTTAGCCAAAGGCAAAGCCACTCACCGTGCAGTGCGCATGCCCGATGGCACGCTGCTGAACCGCTATTGGGACGAGAGCGACCAACCACGCGAAGAATCGTATATAAAAGATGTGGATGCCGCCAAAACCACCAAAACGCCGCTGCCAGAGTTTTACCATCACATCCGCGCGGGGGCAGCTTCGGGCTGGGACTTTAGCAGCCGCTGGTTTACCGACCCGGCAAAAATTGGCACTATACAAACTACCGACCTGGTACCTGTAGACCTGAACTGCCTGATGTATAACATGGAGCTAACTATTGCCCGTAGCTACCAGGTAAAAGGCAATACGGCGCAATATAAAATCTACACCGCCAAAGCAGCTGCCCGCAAAAAAGCTATCCTGAAATATTGCTGGAACGAAAAAACAGCTTGGTTTGTGGACTATAACTGGACCAATAACCAAAAGAGCGCCATCCCTACGCTGGCAGGTACTTTCCCGCTCGAATTTAAAATTGCTACCGCTGTACAGGCAAAAAAAGTTGCAGATGGTATCAAAGCCAACTTTCTGAAACCGGGCGGACTGGTAACCACGCTCAACTTCAGCGGGCAGCAATGGGATGCCCCTAACGGCTGGGCACCATTGCAATATATTGCTATAGATGGCTTAGAGAACTATAACTATCACGCACTGGCCAAAGACATAGCCACCCGCTGGATGACCCTCAACATCCGGGTATTTAAGCAGACCGGAAAGCTATTAGAGAAATATAACGTGGTAGATACCAGCCTAACGGCAGGCGGCGGCGAATACCCCCTGCAAGACGGTTTCGGCTGGACGAATGGGGTGCTTTTAAAGTTGATGAACAGTTATAATTTTGAGGAGAAGAAGGGGGAATAAGTTATCAGCCCGAACACTGGTCTAAGTTTAGCAAAGCGTAACTTAGACCTAAAATTGTTTAAGCTTTCAGCTTAACGGAACTGCCCATTGCAAACTGCCGTATCCATAACTGTGCTTCGCAAGCAGGTGCTTACGAAGATTTAGGTCCAAGTTAGACTTCGCTAAACTTAGACCAGGAATTCTTTTCAACTTATTAAAATTATCGGCAACAAGCCAGGTTGATCTGTGTAATAATCCTTTGCGCTACTATACAGATATTCAGGCGGATATTCTACACAACCGGATTCCACTGGATTGTTGTGCAAATAATCAAGCCGTTGCTGCATCATTTCGTTGGTCGACAATTCTATCGGATGATTATTTTGTTGCCAGAACTGATACACCTCATTATTTGGATTGTGTTGCCCTGCCCGTTTAAACATCCAAAGCATCCATTCCCTTCGGCTTTCCTGTGCATTCTCTTCAATGGCCTTTAAAATAGCTTTAGAGGTATGCCTTTTCATATCCCGAAAAATATCCGATAAATTACCTTTCTCAGTACTAATAATAAGATGTACATGGTTGGACATGATGCACCATGCGTATAGCTCCAGTCCTTTCTTCTCAATACAGTACTTCAGGCTATCAACAATAATATCACAATAAATTCGGCGCGTAAATACATCCACCCAATTCACCGTTGCAAAACTTACAAAGTAAAGGCTGTCGTTCTCGTGGAATTTGTATTTTCTCCCCATTGTCGTGTTCCGCAAGCAGAATGCTTGCCGTGTTTTAGGTCTAAGTTACGCTTCGCTAAACTTAGACCAGTTATTGTCCCCAATCGCAAACCAAAAGCGGACACTACTTCACCGTATAAGTCACCTTATTAACCCCTACCCCGCTTATCTTCAACGATTTCCAGTTAGGCGGGAGTTTACTTTTCACTTGGGTGATGCCTGTTGGCGTGATATCTATCCCTCCGAAGCCCATCACCATAGCCTGTATAATGCCACCTGCGCCGGTCGCGAAGTATGGGTTGGTGCCGCCTTTTGTTTCGGCTATTACACGGAAGGGCGGGTTAAGGTTTGGTTCGTAGGCATCTTTAAACCAATGATAAGCCTTTTCGCCATTGCCTAAGCGAGCGTATAACAGGGCGAAAACGCCTTGCGTCATGGCCGGAGTGCCTTCGTTTGGTACGCGGGTTTCGTAGTACTCTAAGTCTTTTCTTATTTGTGCGGGATCGGTGATGGTTTTTAGCGGGTAGGCTAACAGGTTTACGTCGGCTTGTTTAATGCCTTCGCCTTTGTAGGTGGCAAACTCGGCGGTTACGCCGTTATCCATCTTCAGAATAGGGATGTTATTGGCTACGTTCATCCAATCGGGGTTGGCGCTTAGGCCCAATATTTTGGCGGCGGCGGTGGCATTCTTAAGGTTCACCTGTGCTGCAGCGTTGGTGAAGGCATTGTTATCTATATTCTCGGCCCACTCGTCGGCTGCTACCACGTTCTTGATATCGTAGTGGCCGCGGCCGTTGCGTTCTACACGGCTTGTCCAAAAATCGGCAGTGGCTTGTAGTATGGGCCAGCCTTTTTCGCGCAGCCATTCTTTATCCTGCGTTACACAGTAATAATTCCAGGCGGCGTTGGCCACGTCGGCGGTAATATGATGTTCGAAGGGGCCGCTCAGCGCCCAAACAGGCGTCTCCTCTACCCCGCTATCCGCACTTTCCCATGGGAACATCGCCCCTTTAAACCCGTGCGAAAAAGCATTCTTGCGGGCATTCTCTAAACGCTCAAAACGGTATTCCACCATCGAGCGGGCAATTTCGGGATGCAGCACCAGCATGGCAGGATACATCCACAGGTCGGTATCCCAAAATACGTGGCCGTTGTAACCTAAACCCGAGAGACCCATTGGCGATGGCGACAAGGCTGTCCCCTCGCGCGAGAACGAGTAAAGGTGGTACAGCATGCTGTGCACATCCTGCTGTGCCTGTGCATCGCCTTCTATTTGTATATCGCTTTCCCACAATTTATCCCAAGCCTGGTTGTGGAATTTAATTAGCCTGTCTTTGCCTTCCAGCAAAGCAAAAATGGTTAAGCGCTCAGCTTCGTTCAATGGGTCGGGGTGATGTGCGGAGGTTATGGACGAACCGGTTACACCGTAGCTGTAAGTCTGCCCTGCATCCATTTTGTGGCTAAACTTCATCAGGTGCATGTTGTTATCCCACATTTCGTGTATCACGCGGGGCTCTTTGCCGTGCTCTTCGTTAAACAAAAACGATGTTGATGCACAAAGCTGCAGCTTCCCGGTAGGGCTTTTAGCTGTTGAGGTAAGCAAGCTGATGGTTACATGCGGCCTATCTATCTCGTTATAATAGTTCTCTACCTGTTTCAGCGCATCGGGGGCTTCCATTACGCTGGCAGCCGTAATATTGATGGGCTTTTTGGCGGTAACAGCCACATCCATCAAAACGGTAAACGGTAATTGCCTTAACGAGTAGTAGGTGTATTTGATGGTCGCTTTATCGCCATAATCGAAAGTAGTGGTCATGGCGGCGTGCTGCATATCCAGTTCCTGCCTAAAGTTGCTTACCATTTTGGCGTCAATGCGGCGGCCATCAACCTCTAAGTACATATTCAGCAGGTTAAAGCTATTCAAAAAGTTACTCACCCGCCCGCGGCCATATTGGTCATAAGCACCGGCAAGTACCACGTTCTTAACCTTAAATGGCTCCGGCGACGATACCACCCCTATCATACCATTGGCAACCGTAATACCGTAATAGTTTGCAGGGTCTATCTTATCGGCTTTTATTACCCAGGGGCTTTGCGCCTTCAGGCTAAGCGATGCACATAAGCCAAGCACAAGGCCCAGCGCTATATTTTTCTTCATAAAAGAGGTTTACTTTATCTTCAGTTGTAGTTTCTCATTCACCAGTTGTCCTATCTTTCGGCCTTGCTCGTTACCTACCTGGCAAGCTATTTTATAATGAATGCCACCGTAAACGCGCGACATGGCCGCCTCCATGGCAGCAGCACGGAATGATGGGAATTTACGCGGCTCAATCCCAAATTCCGACTCTGACGAATCGGTATAAGCTATGTTATCACCAAAATCGTGCGTGAGTACTTCGGCAGCAGCTGCCGAAATAACGGCGTGCCCGCTAATGTATTCGGGGAAAGGCGGGGTTTGAATGTAAGGGCGCCAGTCGGGGTTTATCAATTTGGTTATTACCGTTTCGGGGCGCACGCTGTTGGCTTTGTATTTTACGTACCAGCAATTTATAAAAGCATCAAAAAGGGCTATCGATGTTTCCGTATATGCCGCAACGGTAGTACTAAAATCAGCTTTTTTAATGATGGAACCTGTACCTGCTATATTCATCCAATGGCCACCCGGCGAAAACTTTTTAGTACCAAACGAGGCATGGCCCACCACGGTAAGTTTAAAGGCATTATCATCCCAAAAGTCGGCCATATGTTTTTGATCGGTATTCAGGCTATCAACCCAGGTTTTCACCTCCATTACGTTCTTGTAAAATACGCTGTTCTTATCCGTCATATTATAGGCAGGTGGTTCGGGGGCGGGCACTTGCGAGGCAGAATCTAACACCATCGGGCGTATCTCGCCCCAGTGCGGCTCCAATGCCTGGGCATACATCGGCGGTGTGGGTATCCAGCGTCCATCACTACGTTTTACGGTGTACTTGCTGGCCGAGCGGGTTTGGGCGTAATTATCTTTCTTGCTCCACTTCATAATGTACTTGGCCACAGTATCCGAGTAGGCTACCGAGTTTTCAAATACCTCCGAAGGCATACCTGCATCTTTCGCCTTTTCTTTTAAATCATCTACATAGGTTGACATACTTCCTTCGGGAAACGTTACAGCGTTGCCAACAAAACAGAAAGATAATAGCGAGGCGAACTGAAAATCGATCTCTTTATCCTTCGGCGGCTGTGGCGTGGCAGGCAGGTGCTTTATTTGGCCCGATAAGGAGCGGTAGTGCTTCGGGTCGCCGGCTGCTATTACCTGGTAGGCGGCAATATTGGCGTATACATAGTTACGTGAGGCAATTACCGGGGGGAAGTTATTTTCAAGCACTATATCGTTCAGCTTTTTTACGGTGGTTCGGTATAGTTCGGGGTCGTGAGTAACTTTTTGGTAATCAGCTTTTTTACACGATGCAAAAAACAGCGCAGCGCCGGCAAGCAATAGCAGGAAACGGTTCATAAATATTAATTGGTTTCAAGAAAACACATTTGCCTCAATAGCGGTGTTTTCTATTGTTTTTGAAGCTAATATAAGGCTTTTGCCACAATTGCGGCCGATAAATACCGTTTGATTTTAAGCCGCTGAATTGATTAATTTGCAACGCAAAACCAATTAGGCAAGCCCCTATTTCTGTTAGTTATTTTTATGAAGAAACCCGCCCTGTTAGTATTAGGCATTTTATTACTGGCCTTTATCAGCATCTACTTTATCATCCCGCAATACATCACTGCCAAAAGCAGCATCTCGGTTGATGCCACCGATGGTAATGTGTTCAGGTTCCTGGTGCAGAAGAAGGCTTGGCCTAAGTGGTGGCCCGGCGAGCATAACGCCAAAGACACCAACATATTCACCTACAACGGCACTACTTACACCATAAAAAAAGATGCTAACAGCTTTATAGAATTGGGCATTAATACCGGCAAAGTTCAACTGGATAGTAAACTAAACTACCTGGCCGAGAATGAAGTAGCCACCACTATAAATTGGGAAGGGCAAATGCAAAGCAGCCTTAACCCGTTTACGCGCATTTCAGAATTTGTGCGCATTAAGGCAGAGCAGCAAAATATGGATACCATACTAAGCCGCTTTAAAACTTTTATGCAAACTGATACCAATGTATACGGATTGCGCATAAAAGTAGAGCATGTGAAAGACGGCCTGATGCTGGCAACCAATAAGGTGTTCAAAGCAACCCCAACGGTTACCGAGGTATACGATATGGTAGCAGGACTTCGTAAAGAAATTGCTGTACAAAATGCCGCCGAAACCAATAAACCCATGCTGAATATTAACCAAACAGATGACAACGAATATCACGTGATGGTGGCCATACCTATCAATAAAGAAATAAAACCCGGTGCAAATTCGGTGGTTAATAAAATGGCGGTTGGCGGTAACATCCTGAAAACCGAAGTAAAGGGAGGAAGAAAATCCATAGATAACGCCTTTACCCAGTTGCAAAACTTCCGCAAAGATTATAAGCTAACCGGCGTGGCCATGCCATTCGAACTAATGGTTACCGACCGTAGCATGGAGAAAGACACCGCAAAATGGGTTACCAGGTTGTACTGGCCAATATTGTAACGGTGTATCTATTTCCTGATCAGCAACAATTTACCCTCATAAGTAACCCCAACAAAAGCATCTCCTGCAGATGTTTTTATGGGCTTCGGGCCATCCATTTCCTGGAAGTTGAATAGCGCATTTACCCAATACTCGGGCTGGGCTATTTGTTTGCTCTGCTTATCGTAGTGCATAGCAACCAAACCTAAGGCGTCGTACTTACCCTCGTAGGGTACCACACCCCAAAAATTGCCATTCAGTAATACATCGCCTTGTTTATTTAAACTGCTGATGGAACGGATCGGTGCCTGCTGATACATGTAGGGCAGTTCGGTTATAGTTTTTGCATTCAGCACATCGCTTACCAATATGCTATTAAACTGATTAGCGGCCATGCGCTTATCCTTATCCAAGCCTTCAAATATCTCTTCGGTGGTTTTATCCGCCATTTTTTGGAAACTCAGGAACTCTTTCTTCAAATAAGGCAACTCCTGCTCCAGATCATTCTTAGGGCGGAAAGGATAATATTTGCCTTTATAAGCATAAGAAACAATCAGGTCGTTTTTGCCATCGCTATCAAAATCCTGGTTGTAGGCATAAAGCGGCTGGTTGGCGGTGACGTTGTACTTATTGTTTTGCCCCCAGTTGCCGGCTATCAGGTCGGCTTTGCCATCACCATCAAAATCGGTAATTGCGGCGCTTTGCCACCAACCTTTGGCATCGTCAAGCACGGGCAGTTCTGCTTTAGTTAACTGTTTATTCTTGTTCAGGAATATTTGTATGGGTGCCCATTCCGAGGAAATAATGATATCATCTTTACCGTCGCGGTCAACATCGCTTGCCGATACCGAAGTAATATAAGAGATAGTAGTTAGCTGCTCATAAGCATTTGCCGCTGCTAAGGCGAACGTACCGTTGCCCTTATTTAGCAACACGGTTCCCTTTGCTGGTGTGGTATAGTTGATGAATGATACCGCTGCTGCAAAGAATATATCCTTTAGCCCGTCGCCATTAAAATCGTAAACGAACAGCTTGCCAGTAGTATTTTCGAGCATAGGAAGTTTAGCGTATTCAAATTTTAAATTGCCTTTGTTAATATAGAGGCGCGGCGGCATACGCTTATCCGGCTCGGCTAACGGGTGGTTAGCTGTGGTTACCAGCAAATCGGGCAGGCCATCGTTATTTACATCTGCCCAATGGGCTTCGGTATCGCCATAATCTTTAAAGGCTGCAAAAGCATCAACAGCAATTTTGGTGAAACCGCCGGTGCTATTGCCGGCTAAAATATACTTTTCATCTCCGGCAAGCCCGCCGACATATATGTCGCCCAAGCCATCCTTATTGGCATCGCCCACTGCAACAGCCGGGGTATGCGGCAAATAAGTATGCGGCAGCAGATTATAATAGTTAAAATCGGGCGTATCATATTGCTGTAGCGTAGCCAATACATCTGCCTTAACCGGTACTGATGTAAACTGCGCCGAGCCTTTTATGTAACCGGTTATCAGCGCCACCATATCCGTAGTGGTTTGCGTTTGCGCCTTGTTGTAGGTAATCAGCGTTTTTTTATTCGAGCTGAAGTTTTTAATAATTTGGTACGAATTATCCGGCCAGACCACCATCAATTCTATCGGCTTATCGTCGGGCAGAAAGGTGAACGTGAGATTATTATTCTGCGTTGCCTCGTAAGCAGTACTGGTTTGTATCTCCTGGTGGTCTAACTCTTTTTCGGAGCGGAGGAAGAATTTAGTGCCTATGCCATCCGGGTTAAGGGCGGTATATTTTACGCTGAAGTTGAGGTAAAGCGGCTTGGCATCGCCTTCCTTTATCTTCTCCATGGTGGTATTCTGATAAATAAATGCGGGGGCGTCCATGTTATTGGTTACCATATCCAAATCACCGTCGTTATCCAGGTCTATAGCTACAGCACCTGCCGATACCGATGTGTCGCGCATATCATTGCCTGCAGATATATCCGTAAACTTCAGCAGGTCCTCGCCGTGGTAAAGGTAGTTGTGCACCTGCCCGTCGGGCATCAGGTTTATTTTCTCTTTATCGAAGAAGCGGCTGGTTTTAAAATCTTTTATCACGTTAGGGTCGCCCAAATATTTCAGGTAATCCATATCGTTCAGGCGCTTTTTTATACCGTTGCTAAAGAAGATATCCTTACGCCCGTCCATATCAAAATCCTGCACCAGGGGCGACCATGTCCAATCCGTAGCCGACATGCCCGAGTATAGGCTCACATCCACAAACTTTTGCCCGTTGCCCACGTTAATTTGCAGGCTGTTTTTGGAGTATTGGTAGTAATACCCCGCGTTTACTTCCTGGTTGTAAATGTCAAGCGGCTCATCGTTTATAGTCGATTTCAGCACCTTCATATCTTCAGGGAGCATGTCGGTACTTATCACATCAAGGTGCCCGTCTTTATTTACATCGCTTATAGCGTTCCCCATCGAGAAAAGGCTACTGTGCCCAAAGGCGCTTTTCATTTCCTCCTTAAAGGTTCCGTTGCGCTGGTTTACGTAGTAGTAATCCTGCTCAAAAAAGTCGTTGCTTACGTAGATGTCATCCCAGCCATCGTTGTTCAGGTCGCCTATGCTTACGCCCAAGCCATATCCTATTGGTGCCGAGTAAATGCCCGAACCTTGGGTAACATCGGTAAAATGCCCGTTATCGTTACGGAAAAGATGGTCGCCGGCATCGTGGCTGTATTTAAAACGCTGCGTGCTGTCGCCGTAGGTATCGTTACTGTGTACCGATGAAGTGAGCAGGAACATATCCAGATCGCCATCCTTATCGTAATCAAAAAAACTTGCCTGGGTAGAGAAGCCCGAAAAATCTAAGCCGTATTTGGCCGCCGACTCGGTAAAGGTGAGGTCGCCGTTATTAATGAACAGCTGATTCTTGCCTTTAAAGCCTTTGAAGTTGCTTACTACGCACAGGTAAATATCCTTCAAACCGTCGCCATTAATATCAACAACAGTAACGCCCGTTTTCCAGTTCCCCGCTCCTTTTAACCCAGCTTTGGCGGTTACATCTTCGAAAGACAGGTTGCCTTTATTAATGTATAGTTTGTTTTCGCCCTGGTTACTGGTGAAGTAAAGATCCGGCAGGCCATCGTTGTTAAAATCAGCCGAAGCTAAACCTGCGCCATTGTAGAAATAGAGGTAATCTAAAATGTTAACCGAATCGGTTACAATGTTGTGGTTTACGAAATCTACGTGGCTATCGCCGGTGGCTACCAGTTTGAAAATGCCATCGCCGGCCTTCTTTTTTTCGCATGAATTGAAAAAAGCAATACACACCAAAATAGCGCTGCAAACGGCTATGGTGGGCCATTTTAAAGCTATGCGGGGCTTTTTAGGGGTAGTAACAGGTAAGCGTTTATTGCGCTTTGCTTTTTTCATTTTATAAATAGTCCGGGTTATCCACGGTTAGTTCTCCAATTTTATCGCCTGTGTTCAGCGTACCGGCAGGTTCAAACAGCATAACCTGCACTTCTTCGGCAGCAACGGGTTTATGTTCGGTGCCGCGAGGGATGATGATAAAGTCGCCTTCCTTTAGCTCCACCACCTTATCTCTCAGGTGCATTTCAAAGGCGCCTTTCACCACAAAAAACAGTTCGTCCTCGTCATCGTGCTTATGCCAAACAAACTCGCCTGCAAACTTTACCAGTTTTACATGCTGCCCGTTTAGTTCGCCCACAATTTTAGGGCTCCAATGTGCCGAAAACTGCGATAACTTATCCTCGATGTTTACCTTTTCAATACTCATCACATCCTCCGATCCGCTTAATGCAACCTGTAGGCTTTAAGCTTATCATCATTCAACCCGAATAAAAAGTTTTTTTGCCCCCGGCTGTCTTTTATCATCAGCGATGAGCGTACTTGTCCGCTTAGGTTTATGCCACTTTGGGCAGGCGAAATATACGTAAATCCACTATTAGTATACTTATAAATTTGCCCGTGGCTTGCATCTAAACGCCCCACCTCGGGTTTAAAACCATAAAAGTTGCCGGCGAGTATAATAGATGGGATGCCGCTGTTATCCAGGTCATCACAAATAATGGTATTTACGTTTGACAGTTGCGCGTTGTAAGGAAGAGCTTTAGCCACAAATTTGCCGCCCTCGTTCATAAACACTGCCGAAGCTAAGTAGTTCATTTGGTGAACCTCTGCCCCTTCCAGCATCTCGTCGGCAAATATTTCTTTAAAGGGCTTACCGGCATAGTCAGTATATTTTAGGTATTGTTTTTTCAATATCGGCATCTGCCCTACCAGGTCGGGTTTCATGTGCCAA
The DNA here is from genome assembly GCF_002013915.1 of Mucilaginibacter pedocola. Classification (GTDB taxonomy): domain Bacteria; phylum Bacteroidota; class Bacteroidia; order Sphingobacteriales; family Sphingobacteriaceae; genus Mucilaginibacter; species Mucilaginibacter pedocola. The sequence goes on along the minus strand of NZ_MBTF01000003.1, from coordinate 63,913 downwards.
ACATAGGCAACACCATCGTTTTTAAACATCGATGTTACGCATTCCTTAGTGCCGTTCTTGTCAAAATCTTTCACATAAAGCGTCATCGGCTGCTCAAATGATGCTTTGAATTTAATGTTCAATCCAATATTGCCGGCCACAATATCGGGTTTGCCATCGCCATTTACGTCGGCTATTTGCAGGGCGCTCCACCAACCTTTGTAGTTATCCAGTTGGTTATCGGCTGTAAATTTGCCTTTATCGTTTTTGAATATTTTAATCCCCATCCAGTTGCCTGCCACCACAAGGTCGGGGTAGCCATTGCCGTCAATATCGGCCCATTGTGCCGATGTAACCATACCCAATTTGGTATCGGCACCCAGCACCTGGGCCGATACATCGGTAAAGTGTCCGTCGCCATTGTTATGAAACACATACGACTTTGGCGACTCGCCATAGGTACCCGGCACACTGCGCCCGCCAATAAACAAATCAAGTTTGCCGTCCTTATCATAATCGCAGGCCATTATAATCGATGCATTTACCGGCGCAGGGATAGCTTTTTGCGCGTTGCGACGAAGGTTGCCTTTACCATCATTCTCAAAAAAGCGCGGGAAATATATCGGGTCGTCGGCCTTTTCTTCATTGCCACCCACTCCAATTATTAAGTCCTGGTCGCCATCGCCATCAAAATCGCCAAAAGCAGCACCAGCGTTTTCCAAATAGCTTTGTTTGCCTAAATCCTCGGGTACGTATTGATGGAAACTGCCATTTTTTTGCTGAATGTACAGCGATGCAGGGTTATCCTTAGAACTGCCGAAGTAAAAATCCTCCAACCCATCATTATTCAAATCGCCTTTGGTCATGTAGGGGTTCTCGGTAGATAGCATTTGCAGCATCAGGCGCTCGTTATCAAAATCTATAAAGCCATTCTCGGCATGTGTAGGTACCGAATCAAAAAGCGTTTTCTCCACCTCTGTAAACATGGGCTTAACAACTTTCGGCCTAAAGTCATAAGTGAGGTTTGCGTCGATCTGCTTATAAGTGTAAACCTTATTGGTTTGCACGTTTTTAACCAGTTGGTATTTGCCGCCCGGCCATATTACTTGCACCGAATCAACTTTGTTCTCTTTTCCCAAACCAATGGTAATCAAGTTTGGCGATGTACTGCTTTGAAAACCACGCGTTGGCTGTTGGTAATAAACCAATGCCTCGCCTTTAGCAAATACCTTTATGGTACTACCAACGCCAAAGCGGTTTTGCCCCTCGCCTTGTAGTTTCAACTGAATAAAGTTATTCTTCAGCGTTTCCGCATTGTTTTTGTAGATGTATAGCGGCGAGTTTACGTTATTTACTACCAGGTCGTTATCGCCATCGCCGTCCAGATCGCCGTAGGCCGCGCCATTGCTGAAAGATGGCTTATCCAACCCAAATTCTTTTGCCTTGTTGGTGAAGGTGAGGTTGTGGTTGTTTTGGTAAGCGTAGTTGGTAAGTGGCGTGCTCACCATCTTATCCGTAAAATCTTTATAATCGAAGCTTTTCTTTTCCGCAATTTTATCCATGTTCTCGCGGTTGCCCAAAAATTCGATGTAATCCTGATCGGTAAGGTCTTTATATATGCCGTTAGATACGAAAATATCCTTCCAGCCGTCGTTATCCATATCAAAAAAGAGCGCACCCCAACTCCAGTCGGTAGCGGCTACACCTGCATTAAAAGCCACTTCCGAGAAAGTGCCGTCGCCATTGTTCAGTTGCAGGCAGTTTTGCATGTACTGGTTAAAATAACCATCGTGCTGTTTCAGTTTTATAACGTCGAATGATTCGAACGAGGTCATTTGCTTCAGGCGCTTATCGCCTTCGGGAAGCATTTCGGTAGTAAAAATATCCAGGTTGCCATCGTTGTTTATATCGGCAATGTCCGATCCCATCGAGGCCAGGCTTAGGTGCCCTGTTTCGGCTTGAATATCTTCTTTAAAAGTGCCGTTGTGTTGATTTATATATAGGTAATCTCGCTCAAAAAAATCGTTAGATACGTAAATATCCGGGTAGCCATCGTTATTTACGTCGGCTACAGATACGCCCAGCCCGAAGCCTATATCGCTGCTGAAAATACCCGCTGTACTTGTTACATTGGTAAAATGCCCGCCATCATTACGGTATAAACGCGCGCCGCCAAGCGGGTCTACAACACCACGTAGGTTCTTGCTAAAATCAAACGAACCAATGGGGCGGAAAGAATTGTTGAGTACAAAACAATCCAGGTCGCCATCGTTCTCCATATCAAAAAATATGGCCTGGGTAGAAAGCCCGTTATCTACCAGGCCATATTTAGCGGCTTCCTCGGTAAAGGTGCCGTTATGTTGGTTTATAAAAAGTTCGTTGCCTTTCCTGTCAATAATGTTGCCGCTGTGGCAAACATAAATATCCAGCCAGCCATCACCGTTAATGTCAACCATGGTTACGCCGGTGCTCCAGTATTTGGTGCCTTTTACACCTGCTTTATCGGTAATATCCTCAAATTTCCAGTTACCCTTATTCAGGTAAAGCTGGTTGCCACCCTGGTTGCTGGTTAGGTAAACATCGTTAAGCCCATCGTTATTAATATCGCCAATGGCCACACCGCCGCCATTATAATAATTGCGGAAAGTGAACACGTTGGTACGGTCTTGCTCGTTTAACCGGTTTTCAAAATTTACGCCAATGGCGCTGTTATCCTGCAAGGTAAATAAGGTATTATCTACACTACTCTCGCGGCATGAAAACAAGGCGGTAACAACGAGGGTTAAAAATATAAGGGGCGTTCTTTTTAGCATTTGGAGCACGCAGGAAAAAACAAACGTAGCGAATTACTTCGCTACGTTCAAAATCAAATATAAACTGAAAATACTCCTTTTTATTAATAACCCGGGTTCTGTTTCAGGTTAGGGTTGGTATCAACCGCACGTTGAGGAATTGGGTACAATGTGCGTGTTTTATCAGTTGCCAATGGGCGCTGATCAACCGGGTCGTTAAATTTCCCGAAACGGATCAGGTCGTTCCTTCTCCAACCTTCCCAATATAATTCGCGGCCGCGCTCCGCAAGCATTTTTGCATCGTCGATAGTGCTAAATGCAGTTGCACCACGTGGTGTGCGTACAGAATTTACCAGGCTAAGCGCTGTTTGGCCCAACGGATCGGTACCACCACGCATAATAGCTTCGGCTTTCTCTAATACAACGTCGGCATAACGCAGAATAACGTAGTCATTAGATGAGTTATCATCGTTAACTGTACCGTTAGCATTTGGCTGCGGGAAGTATTTGAACACCCTTATACCTTGTGCTTCTGTAGAGAAGTTAAGATCAACTTTCTCGGTGAAATCCAAAGGTTTACCGCTACGTTGTGTTAAGGCTTTGTGGCCCGGGCCATATTGCTGGCCTTTAGCAAAACCTGCCCTTAAACCTACAATGTCTGTCAGGCCCGGATAGTCAACACCGCGGCGTTCGTCGCTTTCTTCAAATGAATTGTAGAAATCGGCCAATGTGGTAAAGCCGTTCCAGCCATCGGGTGTTTGGTTGTAGTGCAAGCCCATTCTCCAACGGTTTTTTGCCGATGCAGGCGCGCTGGTAGTTGTATTGTAAAAACCAAATATGTTACCATGAGATTGCTCTGAGTTATCCCAGGCAAAATCCTGGAAGTATTTACCGGCAGGCTCAAGCGTATAACCTGCAGCGGTTACTTTGTTGGCATACTCAATAACCTTGTCCATATCTGCTTTAGCAAATGTGAAAGGGCCACCAACCGTAGCAGCGGTGTATACTGCTTTATTCAAATATACTTTAGCTAATAAGGCCTGAGCCGCTGCTTTGTTGGCAACGCCAATATTTGCAGATGTTGCCGGCAAGTTAGTTTCGGCAAACTCCAGGTCTGCTATCATAAAAGCAGTAGCTTCCGGGCGCGTTTTTACCGATGGTATAGAGCTTGGCGGAGCGCTTGGATCGCGGAAAGGTGCCTGCCCGTAAAGATCTACCAATTGGAAGGTAAAATATGCACGAAGAAAGCTGGCCTGCGCTTTGATATTATTATCCGAAGCGGCATTTATAACCTGCGAAGCACGGAACACACCAATATTCAATTGGTCCCAGGTGTCAGTTACCTGATTGTGGGTAGGTGTCCAGGTATGGGTATGCAATTTACGCCATGTACCAAAATCGCCCCAGTCGGTACCACGGGTCGGGCCCATCATTTCGTCGGTTGGGTGCTCTTGTAATGCATAAGTATTGGCCTGGTCTGTTTGGCCATATAGTTGAGAATACACGCCGTTAAGGTCGGCTGCGCCTGCTGTTGCATTCGGATCGTCTAACGATTTAGATCCGTAAAGTTTCTCATCCAGTTTTGCGCAACCTGAAGCAGCTAAAAGGGCAAAACCACAAATAGTTGCACGAGATATTATTTTTTTCATTGTCATATTTTTAGAAACCTGCGTTTATACCTAAAGTGAATATACGTGCTTTTGGATACGAAGTATAATCGATACCTCTTGACGCTACGCCTCCAATTGCTTTGTCTGTGTTAACTTCCGGATCCAGACCGCTATAGCTGGTTATCACGAATAAATTTTGGCCTGTTAAAGACACACGAAGTGTTTTTATGGTGCTGCCTTTAAGCGGGACGGTATAACCAAGTGTAGTGTTTGCTAACCTCAGGAAATCGCCTTTCTCAAGGAAACGGGTAGAAACCTCACCCGAGTTAAGCGGGCTCTCGTTAGTAGCAGCTACTGCTTTTGTTACGTTACGGCCACTTACAAGGTTGCCTTTGTAAAAGAATGCGTTGGCAGTGTTGTTATAGATCTGGAAACCGGTAGCAGCGTTCAGGAAGAAGCTGAACGACCAGTTTTTGTAACCAAAGCTGTTGGTTAAGCTGGCCACAAATTTAGGGTTAGGGCTTCCTTGCAGCGTTAATGCATCTATACCTTGTGGATATATACCAAAACCGTTATTATCTAAGCCTGCATAGTTAGGCACGTTGAAGGTAAACAGCGGGTAGCCGTCAACAATAGCTTGCGCATAAGCACCCGATAAACCCTGGCCTTCTATACTACCTGTAATAATGGTACGGCTCTTGAAGTTATTTACTGAGCTTTTGATAAAGCTCATGTTGTAAGCAATATCCCAACTAAAGTCTTTATCCTGTATGGCACCAATGTTTACGTTGAACTCCACACCTTTGTTTTCCACAGTGGCTTCAAGGTTGTTGTACAAGTTGGTAGAGAAAGACGGCTGAGCAAGGTATTGATTAAACAACAGGTCGGAAATAGACTTGTTAAAGTAATCTACCGAACCCGACACGCGGCCTTTCATGATGGTGAAATCGATACCGGCACCGTAAGTGGTGTTAGCTTGCCATTTCAGGTCGGCATTACCTTGATACAACCTGTTAACAATGCCGCCGTTAAAGCTCTGCACCTGTTTTACAGTTTGCGATAAGTATGGGGGGAACTCCTGGTTACCTGTTTTACCATAGTTTAACCTAAGCGACAAGTCGTCGAAGAAACCACCTTTTGGCATAAAGCTCTCGTTGCTTACGCGCCATTTAGCAGCCAAAGCCGGGAAGTTACCGTATTTGTGGTTAGCACCAAATTTGCTCGAACCATCTCGGCGTATAGTACCGGTCAGGATATAGCGGTCTTTGTAAGAATAGTTAACACGCGCAAAATACGATTGCAGTTTGTAGCTGGCGGTATCGCCTACAGGGTAAGGCAGGTGTTGTTTAAAATCATCATAGTTTTTAACCAATACGCCGGCTGTTTTAGTACCAAAGCCAAACTCGTTGTAGTTATAGTTTTTGAAAGTTTGGTATGAGTAACCAACCAAAGCGGTTAACGAACTATTATCTGCCCATTTTTTATCCCAGTTAAGGGTATGCTCTGTGGTGTAGTTACGCACTTTGTTGTGCTGGTATATTGCAGTACCATTGCCTGTTGGCGAAGGGAAGTTTGTGTTCCTGATACCAATAGCATCGGTAAAGCCGATCACTTTAGGGTCGTAGAAAGTTTTTCTTAAACCGGTAGACATATCTGCACCGAAGTTGCCTTTGTAGCTGATACCTGCAAATAATCTTAAAGTGGCTGTAATGTTATTCAGGAACCTGTTGATATTATCCCTGTCGTCAATTTGGTTCAACAACGAAACCGGGTTACGGAAACTGTTACCATTAGGGTAACCATCAGCATTGTAACCGTTCAGGTTGAACAAGCGGCCCTGATCATCGTAAACAGGAGCAGTAGGGTTCAACTGGATGGCCGCACCAATTAAGCTGCCGTTGAAGCCGGCATTGTTAGTAATAGGCGCATATTGGTTTTTAACGTTAGAGTAAGTTGATTGCAGATCAAATTTCAACCTATCTGCAAACAATGATTTGCTGGCGTTGATACGTGCGTTCATACGTTTCAAGCCTGAGTTTTTAACGATACCCTGTTGATCGTCATAACCCAAAGAGGCACGGTAGCTGGCGGTATTGCTTGCACCACCAAAACCCAGGTTATAGTTTTGTGAAACAGAAGTACGATAAATCTCTTTTTGCCAATCGGTATTGCCACCGTAATCAACACCGCCTGCTGATGCTGGGCCCGCATTGGCACCTACCGATGCAACTGCTTTAAGAAACTCGTCGCGGCCCAATAGATCGTAACGTTTAGCTGTAGAAGCAATGCTGGTATTAGCGGAGAACTGGATACCCTGCCCTTTGCGGCCTTTGCGTGTAGTAATTAAGATAACACCGTTGGCACCGCGCGAACCGTAGATAGCCGCCGAAGACGCATCTTTCAATACCGAAATATTCTCGATATCTGAAGGGTTTAAGAACGCTAATGGGTTACGTGCTGATGAACCACCTGCACCTACGCCATAACCGGGAGAAGTACCGCCCGACTGATCCAACGGAACACCGTCGATAACGTACAGTGGGCCATCACCTGTACGGATAGAACCGGCGCCACGGATGTTAATAGAAGCGCCCGCGCCCGGCTCACCGCTTGAAGGTGTAACCGTTACGCCCGAGATACGGCCTTGCAACAACTGGTCGGGAGTAGCAATAACCCCCTTGTTGAAATCTTTAGGGCTTAATGAAGCTACCGAACCTGTTGCATCGCGTAAACGCTGTGTGCCGTAACCGATAACAACAACCTCGTTAAGCGCTTTGCTTGCCGATTCGAGGCTAACGGCTACATAGGTTTTACCTTCAAGGCTAATGGTTTGCGAATTGTAACCGATGTAGTTAAAGGTTAATGAGGTTGTGCTTGCGGGTACCGAAAGACGGAAGCTACCGTCGACACTGGTTTGTGTGCCGATACCATTACCGGCACCAACGGAAACGCCGATAAGCGACGAACCATCTTTTTTGTCGGTTACCTTACCTGTTATTACTTTGTTTTGAGCCAGTGCGGGCTGTACAAACAAACAGGCTAAAGCAAAAAAACATAAGGTGAGTAAGTGTTTAAATTGCATAGTTTGTGGTTTAATTAAAATTGGTTATATAAAAGTTCTTGTACATGGTTGCTTAACTAAAAAAAGCGTATAGCCAAAAAACTAAAGCTTTGTTTAAAACCCCGTTGGCGCAAGGCGCCGATGTTGCACTAAAATTTATTAATCTATTGGTTTATAAAATTGGTTTCGCCGCCTCGCGGGTGGCCCGGTATTATGGTTTTACAAGAGGTTAATACTTGTTAAACCGATATACATCCATACAAAGATGTGCTAACTCTTCCTCAATAACTACGCATTTGCTTTATTTAAGAAAAAATATAGATCTATAAATTTACAAGTAACTGAAAATAAGATATTTAATTAAAAAAACCTATTGAAAAATATAACCGTTTTTTAGGTGTTTTTGCGGCTTTTTTAATGTAGATACAGCTTAAATTGTTTTTAAAAGCGTTTTTTTTTCCACCGATCGGGGCGAGAATTACTCAACCTCGTCCACCGCTTTTATATCCATAATGCGGTGCTCGAACTGATCGGGATTTTTAGATTTTGCCTTGATGCGCATTTTGTAAACATAGATGGTATTTACCGAATACTCCAGTATTTTGGCTATGGTTTCGTTATCATTTATACCCATACGTATCAGCGCGAATATGCGCAGGTCGGTATTCAATACCTCGTGTTCCTGCGGCCATATCTGATCCTTCTCCTCGAACTGCGAGTTGAACACCGAAATGAAATTGGGGAATATTTTGAGGAAGATATGATCGAAACTATGGTAAAGCACCTCGCGCTCTTTTTTGATATTTATACCATTGATAATGAGCCTAATATCGTCATACTTTTTAATAGACAGCTTAGTATCTACCGACATCTTTAACTTCTCGAGCTTTAAAATATAGCCGGATATAAGTTTGAAAAACTGCCCTATATACTCTTCTTTGATACGCGCATCCTCTGTAAGCTGGTAATTTACCTTTTTTAGCAGTACGTTCTTATCTTCAATAATACGTTCCTTGTGCTTAAGTTTACCTAACTGCTTGTATATCATTACCAAAAACAATATCACCAGCGATGCCAGGGCCGTAATGGCCAGCAAAAACATCAGCATACGGTTTTTTTCGCTTTCGGTATGGTTCAATTCTTCGGCGGCAACCAATGGCAGTATGGCCCCTATTTGTATTTTGCGCTGGCGTGCGCCATAAAAATCAGCATCGGCCTTGGCCATCTGCACAAAATTGTACGCATCTTTTACATTGCCTGTTTTATAAAGCTGCTCGGCAAGTAAAAACAGCGCCATATTCTCTTTTGTAGAAGATTTTATATCCGCAATGGCCGATTCTATCAAATAAGCTATCCCTTCATCCCGCCGGCCCGAATTGATGTAGGTTTGGCCCAGCGAACAACTGATCATGGCCCGGAGGTGCATAGAGATAGGCATACCCGGGCCTACCAGTTTACTTAATTCCTTCGCTCCGCTTTGATGGTCGTTCAGCCCTATATGCTTTAAGCCAACATAGTAAATACTATCTACCGAGCCACGCTTACACAACGCAATAGCCGAATCGATATAGGCATTAGACACTTTACGGTATTCGGGCGAAAAGTATTTATCGTTGTTGTATTTGGAGAGGTCACTGTTGCAGCGGTACATAATAAAGTAGTACTCTGCCTTCATGCTATCGTTCAGCAATTTGGGGTTTACGCGGTTCATGCAATCGAAGGTTTCTTTAAACATGCCCGACGATAGTAGTATGAAGCCCAGCTTTATTTGGCTGTAGTAGCCACGGGCCATATCGTTCATGCTCATGCTTAAATTTTTAAGCTTGTTTACATAAACGTAAGCCGAATCGTACTGGTAAGATTTGTATTCTTCGTAGAGTTTGAGGCTAAGGGCATACTGTTTCCCGTAATCGGATGGTGAAGCCGCAAGCTGTTGCTCGCGCAGGTTTTTAATGCGCGCCTCTTTGGCATTATCGTACGATTCCTTTTTGGCTATCTCTGTTTTTAATTCGGCAAGCAAGCTTTCGTTATTTTGCGAAAACGCAGGCGTACAGCAAAATAGCACAAATAAAAACAGTAAAAATGGCCTCATAAATTGGTGTTGTAGGGGAATTAAAGTTAATAACTAAAAATTAAACCCTACACATCTACGACATTCTTGCCGCGTTTTTACCATAATGGTGGCATTCTCCATTATTTTTTATCGAACACTCAACAGTATATTGCCCCATCTTAAGAATATTACAATTCAGATTAATTGTTTAACCAACACAAATAAAAAGGGCCTGCGGTTTTAAATACGCAAGCCCTTGCTGTAAGATCAGTATTATTCTTTTTAGTAACCTATGGTAATAGTGCTGTCGGCATTCTTCAGCACAAAGCTTTTCACCTTCTCGCCTTCTACCGGGTTTGATAAGCCCGTTGGGTCGAAGCGGGAGATAGGCACCATCAGTGCGCTGAAGTCGTCTTCGGCTTTGTAGCTTTTGCCATTCAACTTAACAGGTGTGCTGTTAAACCCGTGCAATATCACTTTGATATTGTTGAATTTAGATTTGCCGGAGCCTTCGGGTTTAGCAAAGGTGATAGCCTTTTTGGCGGCATCGTAGCTGATAGTACGTTTGTAGAACTCGCCTTTTTCGTAATCATAGCTTTCGCCGTCATCTTCGTAATAAACAAATTTGTTATTCACGTCGCCTTTGTAAATGTGTACTGCCAGGGTATCAGTAGGTTTCTCGGCAGTGGTTTGCACCAACGATTGCATAGGGATGATACTGCTTTCTTTTACGAACACCGGTAGTTTGCTCATGCCCAGGTCTATATTCAGTTTGGTATTTCCTTGTTGCACGGCACCGTTATACAGATCGTACCATTTGCCTTGCGGGAAGTACACACGGCCAATTTGCGTTTGGCTATCAAAAGGCAATACTAAAAATGCCTGGCCAAACAAATATTGGTTCTCGTAAGTGCCGTTGTATACATTCTCGTCGTGCGTATAATCAATGGCCAGCGAGCGCATCAGTGGCTTGCCGCTCTCTTTAGCTTCATAGAACGATGAATAGATATAAGGCAATAATTTATAGCGCAGGTTGATATAGTTGCGGGTTATCTCCAGCACCTCTTCGCCGTAGGCCCATGGCTCAGATGATTTGGTGTTGATCTGCGTGTGGTTGCGCATGTATGGGTTAAAGGCACCTATCTGCATCCAGCGGGCATACAGCGCAGGCGAAGCGCCACCGGTGAAACCACCAACATCCATACCGGTATAAGGCACACCACTAAGGCCAAGGCTGTTCATCAGGCGTATGCCGGCCATCATGTGGCTGTCCTCTGCGCGGTTATCGCCCGTCCACATAGCAGCAAAACGCTGTAAACCCGCATAGCCCGAACGGGTAAGTACAAATGGGCGTTTGTTGCCACCCAAGGCTGCGCGGTAACCTTCGTAGCTGCTGCGTATCATCTCCAACCCGTAAACGTTGTGTACCTCCAGGTGCGATGCTCCACGGCCATCAAAGTTGAAGAAGATATTATCCGGTGCTTTTTGGCCCCAGGTGCTAAATTCGTTCATATCGTTCCAAATACCGGCTACGCCATCGGCCGCGTAGGTTTTTATCTCTTTGGCCCAATACTCGCGGCCTTTAGGGTTAGTAAAATCGGGAAAATTGCACCAGCCCGGCCATACCTGCCCGGTGTAGTTGGTGCTATCGGGGTATTTGGCGAATATATCGGCAGCTATACCGCGATCGTAAACGCCGTAGCCTTTTTCTTCTTTTACGCCCGGGTCAACGATCAGCGTTACTTTAAAGCCCATATCTTTTAGCTTTTTGGTAAGCGCCGGTGGATCAGGGAAACGGTTTTTATCCCAGGTGAATACTTTGTACTTATCCATATAATGGATATCTAAAGTAATACCATCGGCAGGTATCTTTTTTTCGCGAAGGGTGTTGGCCACGCGGTAAACTTCGGTATCGGGGTAATAGCTGTAGCGGTTTTGCTGATAACCCAGGCTCCACAGCGGCGGCATTTTTATACGGCCAGTAAGCCAGGTGTACGAGGTGATGATATCCGCCAGCTTGCTATTGTAGATAAAGTAGTAATTCATTTCGCCACCCTTCGCCGCGAATGATGAGAAACGGTTATTGCTGGCGCCAAAGTTAAAATCAGACTGCCAGGTGTTATCCATAAAAATACCGTACTGCACATTGTGGTGCACCCCTATGTAGAATGGAATAGTAGAGTACAAGGGATCTTGCCCTGCCGAATAGCCGAACACATCGCTGTTCCAGTTAGTATAGGCATTGCCGCGGCGGTCAAGCCCGCCGGTTTTCTCGCCCAGGCCAATGAAGTGCTCGCCATCCTGCATGTGTTTGTAGGTGGTTACGTTTTCGCTTACCCACGAGGTTGTTAAGCCCGGCTCGTCCTGGTTTATTACTTCGCCACTTAGCGTAGTAAAGGTTATGGCATAAGGATTCTTTTTGATATTAACCTTTAGCGAATCGGTTGTTAGGTTTATCTCGTTATCGTTTTGGGTAACGGTTACTTTGGTAGTTTGCGGTTTGGCAATAACGGCGTACGAAAAATCATCCGCCAGCTGCTTTTTATCCATACGCACCCTTATTACATTGGGGCTGTATACGGCCAGCTTTATAAAAGCATTTTCTGTTTTTATATCAACTTCCTGGTTGTTCACGGTTACCCCGGTAACCTTCCCTACCCTTTTCAGCAAGGTTTGGGCATATGCCATTTGGGTGCAGGCCGCCAATAAAACGGCAAGGGCAACACAACGGTTTACGATCTTCATTCTTCTTTTCGGGAAAATAGTTTTTATATAATTGGTGACGGACAGGTTTACGCCCGGTTTCGAAGGATGAAATTAAAACCAATTTGCTGCATGCCGAACCGATATAGACGGTGATGAAATTTTTATAATGCAAAAACCCGCTAATTTTAGAAATTAGCGGGTTTTTGCACTCAAAATAGCCTCAAAAATATAAGGCATTATATAGACGGTTTTTAGCCCTTTTTCATCAATAATTAGCCAGTACGATCACCTTATCGCTTATAGGCTCTATTTTTTCTAACCCATTCAGGAAGCCCAGTCCCACCACAAAGGTAAAGCCTGCCACCTTGCCGCCCATCTCTTGTATCAGTTCGCTGGCGGCAGAAACGGTGCCACCGGTTGCCAGCAGGTCATCATGGATCAGGATATGGTCGCCGGGTTTAAATGCATCGGTATGCAGTTCAATAGTAGCCGTACCGTACTCCAATTCATATACCTTTTGCTTTACGGTATGCGGCAGTTTACCGGCTTTACGTACAGGTACAAAAGGTACGCCCAGTTTGGTGGCCAGCGTAAGCCCGAATAAAAAGCCGCGGCTTTCTACACCTGCAATGGCATCTATCCTGGTATCCTTTAAGCCTTCCACAAAGGCATCAACAATACCCTCGCACAGTTCGGGATCTTTCAGTATCGGTGTAATGTCTTTAAAAATAATGCCCGGTTTCGGGAAATCGGGTATATCGCGAATAGCGCCCTTTATTGCCTGCTCTATCATTTATAGCTTAAATATGGTTCAATTTTACGCAAAATTCCTTCATCTATAATGGCAATGTTGCTCAGATCGGCTATCGAAGCGTAATTACCGTGCTGGTTTCGGTACTCTATGATGGCACTCACCTGCTTATAATTCAAATATGGCATCAGCCGCAGTTTATCAAAAGTGATAGCGTTGATTTCGATCTTCCTGATGTGCGAAGCATCCACCTTTATCTGCGTTTTCAGTTCATCGTACTTCAGATCATCGATCCCGAATACCTCTTTCAACTGCTCCTTATTTACAAAGCCTCCCAGCCGTTCGCGGTAATAAATAATGCGTTTGGCAAAGGTAGGGCCAATGCCGCTTAGTTGGGTGAGTTTGGCAGAATCGGCGGTATTGAGTTCTACAATAATGTTATTAATGCTTTCCTTCGGGATATCGATATAGGGCGCGAGTGCTTTGTAGTCGGCTTCGGTTATACCGTATATCTTCTTCACATCCGCGGGTTTGTAGAATTTACCGCCTTTTGCTTCGTAATTTTTGATGATGGCAATTTGCTTATCGCTCAGCCCCAGCTTGGCCCAGTCGGCAGCTGGCAAGTTGTTGGGGTTGAATTTGAAGAGGCTGCGGTGTTTTGCCGAAACATTACTTCCGGCCGATGCTTTAGCCATACCCGGGTTGGCTTTGTTAAGCTGAGCCAGCGCGGCATCAACATCTTTAGCATTTATTATACTATCTTTGTGTTGCCATTGATAAACATAGGGCGCAGCTAAAACTGCCGCTATCAGCAGAACCAGCACAAGCATCCCGTTCCATTCTTTTTTGGTGAGGGAGAGGTGTTGTTTTAACTGCGCTTTCATATCGATGCTTTGCAGCGTTAAAGTAGTAATTTTATAAACACTATATCCCCATAAAAAGGATGAAAGTTATAACCACCGAGGAATTTGCCAAAGCAACAAAACTGGACAAACTAAAAATGCCCGGCTTGGCCAGCCTGCTGATGGAACTGATGAAAATAAACCAGGTGAACGAACTGTTTGCCCAGGCCCAGCCCAAACAAGGCCCCGAATTTGTCGACGCCATTTTAAAAGGCTGCGGTATCGAGATAGATTTTGATGAGCGCGAGTTAAAAAATATCCCTAAAGATGGCGCCTTTATAGCCATTGCCAACCACCCCTATGGCGGTATAGAAGGCATGGTGCTGCTTAAAATACTTTGCATGGCCCGGCCCGATGCCAAACTGATGGCCAACTTCCTGCTGAAGAAAATACCAAATCTTGCTGACTACTTCATCGGCGTGAACCCGTTCGAGAACGTGGAGCATTCATCAAGCATCAGCGGGTTGAAGAACACCCTCGAATTATTGAATAACGGTACCCCTATAGGCATTTTCCCTGCGGGCGAGGTATCTACCTTCAAGATAGAGAAAAAAGAGGTTACCGACCGCCTTTGGCACCCGGTAGTGGGCAAGATCATTACCAAATCTAAGGTTCCGGTTGTACCAATTTACTTCCACGGCAACAACGGTATATTGTTCAACCTGCTGAGCATGATACACCCCGCTTTGCGTACGGCCAAGCTGCCGTCGGAGTTGTTCAACAAGCAGGGGCATACCATTAAACTGCGCATTGGCAAACCCATTAAGGTTACCGATATACCCGATAATAACAACAGCGCCAAAGTGCTCAACTACCTGCGCGCCAAAACTTATGCGTTGGGTGCCGGGTTAGAAGAAGAGAAAAAGCTCTTCAGCCCGCGTAACCTGTTCAAAATAAAGAAACTGCCCGAGGCCATAGTGCCCGAAACCGCCGCCGATAAATTGGAGCAGGAAGTTGCCCCCCTGCGCGAACATTATAAAGTGTGGACGGAGAAGAATTACGAAGTATTCATCGCCCCAACGTCCGAGATCCCCTGCATTATCCGCGAGATAGGCCGCCTGCGCGAAGTTACCTTCCGCGAAATTGGTGAAGGCACCAACAAGGCTACTGACCTGGACGAATACGATATTTACTATCACCACCTGTTTATTTGGGATGTGGAGGCAAAAATGATCGTTGGTGCCTACCGCATAGGCCTTGGCGACGAGATATTCTACAGCGTTGGCAAAAAGGGCTTCTACATTAACGAGCTGTTTAAGCTTAAAGAGCAATTCACCCCGGTATTGAAGAAAAGCCTGGAGTTGGGCCGCTCGTGGATACGTAAGGAGTACCAGCAAAAACCCCTGCCCCTCTTCCTGCTGTGGAAAGGTATTCTGAAGTATTTGCTGGATAACCCGCGCTACCGCTACCTTATTGGCCCGGTGAGCATCAGCAACTCGTTCTCGCAATTCTCTAAATCGCTTATTGTTGATTACATTAACCGCAACCATTTCGACCACGAAATGGCGCAGTATGTAAAACCCCGCAAAAAGTTCAAGGTTGATTTTGAGAACATCGATACCGACCTGCTATTGGCCAACAGCGACAGTTTTAAAGGCTTAGATAACCTGATAAGCGAGGTTGAAACGCATAACATGAAGGTGCCGGTACTGCTACGCCAATACATTCAGCTCAACGCCAAGATCATCAGCTTCAACATCGACCCGAAATTCTCTGATTGTTTAGACGGTTTCCTGGTGCTTGACCTGGAAAAAGTACCACAGGATATTCTGGAGAAATTGGGGAAGAATTTATAACCGGACAAAGCACGCTTATTCCCACGCGTCATTGCGAGGCACGAAGCAATCTCCGAGTTTAGTATTACCGCCTTGCATGGTGAGTTTGCATATCTGGAGATTGCTTCGTACCTCAGCAATGACGTGGTAATTTCGTGCCGTTGTTGGTGTTATCACCAACAACACGGATGCTTGTAAGAACCCTTAAATTCCGCATGGCCATCCCGCTTATATCGTACCCAAGAACTGCGCGAGTTTGTTGGTGAAAACACCAACAAAGGCGTAAGACAAGACGGCTGATAAATTATGGAGATAAAATATCTGAATAGACTAAAAGAAAACGCTATCGTAAGCGGGTCTACCGACTACACATTTCGCCTTAGACCGATTTCTGCCTTCGTTGGTGTTATCACCAACGACACGGATGATTGTAAATGGATAAAGCTGCAATTGAGCACCTGTAATCACGGTGGTTGCGTGTCTAAATATCTCGGAACAAGACCATTTAATAGATCATGGAGATAAAATATCTGACCAGATTAAAAGAAAACGCTGTTGTAACCTGGCCAACCACGGGTGGTAAATTTAGCATTAGTCCCATCTCCATGGAGGAGATAATTGAATTGGAGGCAATTTACAACGGCGGAAAACCATTCCCCACTGTTCTGCGGGAGTTATTATATATTGCAGGAGAACATTGCCATGTGTTAGACTATGGAATTTATGGGTCACAAGCAGCAATGCAAGAAAAGGCAAGGGGGTGGCTTGTTAGGGGAAGA
This sequence comes from Mucilaginibacter pedocola, assembly GCF_002013915.1. Lineage (GTDB taxonomy): Bacteria > Bacteroidota > Bacteroidia > Sphingobacteriales > Sphingobacteriaceae > Mucilaginibacter > Mucilaginibacter pedocola. The sequence goes on along the minus strand of NZ_MBTF01000003.1, from coordinate 47,505 downwards.
CGTAATCTTAGTATTCCCCGCCCCTTTTTCGTCATCGATGTTTACAATGCCGGCAACCAGTTCCTTTTTGTGTATTTAGATGAAAGCCAAACCGACCCAATAGTTTACGAAATAATTTTGGACCCCAACCCTTTTGAAGACAGGCCGGGGCTTCATTCCTTAGAATATACCTTATCCACATTCATAGACGACTCTTTAGGAGTTTTTTTAAGCGGATATAATCCGTTTTGACAGCGAGCGCTTTTTCGTTTTCTTGCCGTTGTTGATGTTGTCACCAACAACACGGGTGCTTTTAAGCACCCTTACATTCTGCATGGCCCTCCCGTTTATATCATACCTAAAGACTGTGCGGGTTTGTTGGTGAAAACACCAACAACGGCATCAAGTTTATAAGCGGACAAAGCACGCTTATTCCCACGCGTCATTGCGAGGCACGAAGCAATCTCCGAGTTTAGTATTACCGCCTTGCATGGTGAGTTTGCATATCTGGAGATCGCTTCGTACCTCAGTAATGACGTGGTAATTTAAGTTGCGTTGTTGGTGTTGAATCGCTAATTTACAGCATGGTTTTTCAACGGGGGCGGATGTGTTTACATCATGACGAATAAATACAATTCAGTATTGTATACCGGCGTATCGTCAGAACTCATCAGTCGTGTGTGGGACCATAAAAACAAAACTCACCCCGAAAGTTTCACTGCAAAATACAACTGCAATAAGCTTGTTTATTATTGTTTCTACTCGCGTATAGAAGAAGCTATTGCGGCGGAGAAAGCCATTAAGGGCAGTAGCCGGGACTATAAAAAGCAACTGGTCAACTCCATAAATCCTGAATGGAAAGATCTATATGAAGGTTTGCTGACGCAATAACGTATAACCACCGCCGTTTTAATTTCACGTATTAATGCGATGAACCAAGCGGTTATGTTGTTGCGGTAATGCTAAGCGTTCATACTAAGCGCGTAGATTGCTTCGTTCCTCGCAATGACGTGTTGGTAAGAAGATATTACTTAACGGGTCAATACTTCCACCCCAACCTCTTAAACAAGCTATACAGCACCCAAACAGGCGTGTACAATACCAATTGCTTATCCTCATTAAAAGAAGCTTCGTTCCCTTCTTTTTTGCCGCCTATGTATTGGCCAAGCCAGGCAAGGGCAAGGAATATAGTACCCGTCCAAATAAGTGGGATACCGCCTGCCTGTTCCCAAAGTGCCAGTTGCGATACGCCATAGCTGAGGATGAACAGCACCAGCAGCATGGTGTATGATAGTATGGGCGATAGTTTTAATGTATAGTAAACGCAAAAAGCGATGAGAAACGATGCCCAGTTGAACATGCTTTCGTAGCTTTTTAAAAACGCCAGATGCGGAAAGGGTATTGCCCAGGCTATGCTCAGTGCGCCGAACAGCATTAAGGGCACACAAATAAAATGCAGCAGGCGGTTGCTTGGGTTTTGGTGGCTTACATCGAGCCTGTTGAAGTAAACATCAATAGGGCGCACATCCTTTTTGGGGAGTACGGGTTTAATGGTGTTGGGTTTTGGTTTTGCCATAAAATAAAAAAGCCCTCCCCGTTGCAGGAGAGGGCTCAAATTTAAGCTTTATTTATTTTGCATAAGCTACCGAACGGGTTTCCCTTATAACGGTAACTTTAATTTGTCCAGGGTAGGTCATTTCGGTTTGTATGCGGTTAGATATATCTGCCGCCAGCACTTCGCTCTGGGCATCGCTTATCTTCTCGCTTTCAACTACCACACGCAGCTCGCGGCCTGCCTGTATAGCGAATGTTTTCTCAACACCAGGGTACGATAGGGCAAGCTCCTCAAGCTCTTTCAAGCGTTTGATGTAGCTTTCAACCACCTCGCGGCGTGCGCCCGGCCTTGCGCCCGATATAGCGTCGCAAACCTGTATGATAGGCGATAGCATCGAGGTCATTTCTATCTCGTCGTGGTGAGCGCCAATGGCGTTGCAAACTTCGGGGTGTTCTTTATATTTTTCGGCCAGTTGCATACCCAAAATAGCGTGCGGCAATTCGGGGTTATCATCAGGCACTTTACCAATATCGTGCAATAAACCGGCGCGTTTTGCCAGCTTTACGTTCAGGCCCAGCTCTGCCGCCATGGTAGCGCAGAAGTTTGCTACCTCGCGCGAGTGCTGCAGCAGGTTTTGCCCGTACGATGAACGGTAACGCATACGGCCCACCATACGGATCAGCTCGGGGTGAAGCCCGTTGATACCAAGGTCGATCACAGTACGCTCGCCTATTTCTACAATTTCTTCTTCTATCTGCTTGCGGGTTTTGGCAACCACCTCCTCAATACGGGCAGGGTGAATACGGCCGTCGGTAACTAAACGGTGCATAGCCAAACGGGCTATCTCGCGGCGTACCGGGTCGAAGCCCGAAAGGATGATAGCCTCGGGGGTATCATCTACAATGATCTCGATACCGGTAGCGGCCTCCAGCGCGCGGATGTTACGGCCTTCGCGGCCAATAATGCGGCCTTTTATCTCATCATTCTCGATGTTGAAGATAGATACCGTATTTTCGATAGCACTTTCGGTAGCGGTACGCTGAATGGTTTGGATAACGATCTTTTTGGCCTCTTTGGTAGCGGTAAGCTTGGCCTCGTCAACAATATCTTTTATTTGCGCCATGGCCTTGCTGCGGGCCTCTTCACGCAGGTTCTCTACCAATTGGTTCTTGGCATCTTCGGCGCTTAAGCCGGCAATGGTTTCCAATTCGGCAACGTGCTGTGCTTTCAGGTGCTCCACTTCTTCCTGCTTTTTGGCAAGCGATTCGGTTTGGGCCTCCAGTTTTTTGCGCGAGTTATCCAGCTCGGTTTCTTTACGGTTGGTATTCTCAATTTTCTGGTTCAGCGATTGTTCTTTTTGCTTAATGCCGTTCTCGCGCTGGTTCAGCACATTGTTTTTGGCATTTACTTCCTGCTCGTGCTCGGCTTTCAGCTGCAAAAATTTCTCTTTGGCTTCCAGCTGGCGGTTCTTTTTCAGGATCTCGGCATTATTTTCGGCGTCCTTCAGGATCTTCTTTACTTTATTTTGGGCACTAACTTCCTGGTCCTTAAACAGCTTTCGTAGTAGAAAGCGGCCTATGACGATGCCCGTCGGGACCCCTACAAGGAGCCCGATGATCAGGTACAAATATGAGTTCATTTCTTAGGTTATATAAATAAAAAAACCGCAACTAAACTTCTAAGTGTTCATGTACTGTTAAAACTTCTGGTAGGATGTTCGGGATCACGGGTTACCGTAAAATACACGATCAACGCATGCCTCTTTGATCCTTAGATATCGAAGCGTTAAGTTTTTAATAGTGAAAACTTAAAATTTAACTGCGGTTAAATCTTAATGGCTCTGTTTAAGTCAAAAGTCCAAAGTCCTAAGTCGAAAGTAAATTACTTAAGACTATAAACTATCGACTTCAGACTTATATGTAAAGAACGTTTATTGTTTAGAAAAAAAATCGGTCAGGATGTGATCTAAATGATAAACTTTTTCGGTTATCTCAGAATCATCCGAGGTTACCTTTTTATCCGCCTTCAATGCCGATGTTGCGTAGTGCAACACACACATCGATAGCAAGTCTTGTTTATCGCGCACTGCATAATTTTCCTGGTACTCTTTTATGCGGTCGTTGATCAGCTTTGCTGCCCGTCTTATTATCTCTTCTTCTTCCATGTTTACCTTTAAGGGGTAAACTCTGTCAGCAATGTTTATTTTTATTGAGATTTCTCCCATTTGAGCTTTTCACTTTTTGTACTACTTTTTAAGCAATACAATACACTTATCTATTTCCTGCACAAAGTCGTTAATTTTTTGCTTAATGTCAACACTTTTTTCATTTGTTTCTGAAAATGACTTAGCAAGTTTTAATACACGAAGCTTTTCTTCCAGGTCTTTTGTTTTGTTTTTGCTGGCATCCAGCGCGGCGTTAAGGGCATCGCTTTCCAGTTTCAGCAGGTCGTTCTCTTCCTGCAGGGCAGCACAAAGCTCTATCAACCGCTCGGTTCTGTATACGACCTTTGTAAGTTGTTCTGCTACTGAAGGCATCTTTTCTGGTTAATGGTTGATTGGGTTGATTAAGTTAGATTAAGTTGTTTAAGTAGCTTTTAGTTGAAGATGCGAACTACTCACCAAATCAACCATTCACTACTCACCAATTACTTCCTTATCTCCGCTCCTGCTTCTTTGTCTAAATTATAAATTAATTTCTGCATCGTGGCATCAATTGCCTTATCAGTTAAAGTTTTTTCGGTGTCCTGCAAAATAAAACTGAGGGCATATGATTTTTTGCCGGCAGGTAGCTTGTCGCCAACATAAACGTCGAACACATTTACTTCCTTCAGCAGCTTTTTATCGGTTTTCAGGGCTATCTGCTTCAACTGGCCGAACGATACCGACCTATCGATCAACATCGAAAGGTCGCGCCTTACAGCCGGGAACTTACTTACTTCCTGGTAAACGATAACATTTTTGCGCACCAGCTTCAATATCGCATCAAAATCGAAATCGGCATAGAATGTTTCTTTGTCTACACCTGCCTTTTTCAACGATGCTGATGCTACCGAGCCAAAGCTTACCAACACTTTGTTGCCGCGGCGGTATTCTAAACCGTAGGCAAAACCGTTAGCGGTGGTTTCTTCGGTGGTATAGTCGGTAATGTTCAGTTTTTTCAGCAAGCCATCTACTACAGCCTTCAGGTTATAGAACGATGCCGCTACTGCTTTGCCACTCCATTGCTCCAGTTTGAAAGCACCGGTAAGGAAGATAGAGAAGCGCTGCTGCTCTACATATTTCTCATCAACAAAGCTGTAAATTTTACCGAACTCGTATAACTTCAAATCGGCAGCCTTACGGTTTTGGTTGTAGCTGATAGCCTCTAAGCCCGAGTACAGCATGCTTTGGCGCATTACATCCAGATCGCTGCTCAACGGGTTCAATATTTTCACGGCATGCTCCAGGTCATCCGAGTAGGCCGATTTGGTAAGCGAGTTGTTCATGATCTCGTTGAAACCATTGGCGCTCAAGATATCAGATATGGCGTTCTGCACGGTATCTTTTTCCGGGCGGATGGAGTTATTCAACGACGCACGTATCTGTGTAGGTATCTCGATGTTATTGTAGCCGTAAATACGCAGTATCTCTTCTACAACATCTACCTCGCGGGTAACATCCACACGGTAAGGTGCCACTTTCAGCGATAAGCCTTCTTCGGTTTCGGCAACGATCTCGATATCCAAACCTTTAAGAATAGCCTTTATAGTATCGTTACCAATAACTTTACCTATCAGCCTGTTGATGCCGCTGTAGGTAACCTCTATTTCGAAAGGCGCTACAGGTGCAGGGTAATGATCGAATATATCTGATGATACCACGCCGCCTGCTACCTGCTGTATCAGCAAAGCAGCACGTTTGAGGGCGAATACCGGCATATCAGGATCAGTACCACGTTCGAAACGGAACGAAGCATCGGTTTTTAAGCCATGCCTTTTTGCCGTTTTACGCACCGATACCGAATTAAAATAGGCACTCTCTAAGAAGATGCTGGTAGTGCTTTCGCTCACGCCGCTTTTTGCACCACCGAAAACACCGGCAATACACATTGGCTCTTCGGTGTTGCATATCATCAGGTCGTCGGCGCTTAGTTTGCGGTCAACATCGTCAAGGGTTTTGAAAACAGTTCCCTCAGCTACGTTTTTCACAATTACCTTGTTACCGGTAATAGCAGCAGCATCAAAAGCATGCAGGGGCTGGCCCAACTCGTGCAGTACATAGTTGGTAACATCAACCACATTATTAATACTGCGCACGCCAATAACTGCCAAACGCTCTTTCAACCAAGCAGGTGATTCTTTTACCTCCACACCCGATATGGTTATGCCCGCATACCTTGGCGCCGCCTGCTCGTTCTCTACCACAACTTCTATCGGGCTGTTGGTGTTATCAACTTTGAAAGCAGAAACATCAGGCTTGGTGATGCCCACTTTCAGGAAAGCGGCAATATCGCGCGCGGTACCCAGGTGCGATACGGCATCGGCACGGTTAGGCGTTAGGCCTATCTCGTACATGTAATCGTCGTTCAGCTTAAAGTACTCCTTGGCGGGGGTACCTACAGGTGCATCAGCATCCAGTATCATAATACCGGCGTGGCTGCTGCCTAAGCCTATCTCGTCTTCAGCGCAGATCATCCCTTCGGATACTTCGCCGCGTATTTTCGATTTGTTTATTTTAAATGGTTCGCCCGTAGTAGGGTAAACGGTGGTGCCCACGGTTGCAACCACAACCTTTTGGCCGGCAGCCACATTGGCCGCTCCGCAAACTACGCTAAGGGGTTCGGTGCCGCCTACATCCAATTTGGTGAGGTGCAGGTGGTCGCTGTTGGGGTGGTCGGTACATTCGAGCACGTAACCTATTACAAGGCCTTCCAGCCCGCCGGGTACTGCCTGCACCTTTTCGAGGCTCTCTACTTCCAGCCCGGTGCCGGTAAGTATTACAGAGATCTCTTCGGGGCTTTTATTTACGTCGACAAATTCTTTAAGCCAATTATACGATATCTTCATTATAGCAGAATGATAATCGGCAAAGATACGATTTAGGCGGAAAGGGGAAAGGATTTCGGAGGTCGGATTTCAGATTTCGGATATATAAAACGCCGTAAAAGATTTGACAACTTTTAAAAAGTTGTCAAATCTGACAATGCCTTGTTAATCCTCATCCAGGTCATCGCCGTCATCCTCCAGGTTGAGGGTGTAGGCAGATTCTGCAGCATCGTAAGCCTGCTGCGCTTTTGAAGTTTCGTCGGTTTCGCCAATAGGTTCGTTGGTTTCGTCGAAACCGTTGGAGTGTATATCCTGCTGGCTCATTTGGTCGTCGTTCTCGGTTTGTGCCAATTGGTCGTCTTGCGCTAATTGATCATCTTCTGGCTCTATCATGGTTCTCGGGTTTTATTTTTTGTTTAAGTAGAACAGGGTTATGATAGGGATGGTTTTGATTATTTTTCTGAACCTTGATTCGCTTGATTTTAGGATTCTCAGATTTTCGCATCGATACTATCCAACACTTTGCATCAAGGGCATCCCGGAATCAAACGAATCATGGTTCAGACTACAACATCGCATGATCCCCAAAGCTAAAGTATCCGTTGTCCGTCATAATCACATGGTCCATTACTGTTATATCCAGCAACCTGCCCGCATCCTGCATTTTACGGGTGAGATGAATATCCTGCCGACTAGGCTTTAAGTTTCCCGAAGGGTGGTTATGCACCAACACAATGCTGGTCGCCTGGTGCTGTATGGCGGCGTAATAAATGGTTCGCGGGTCGGCAACGGTACCGGTAAGGCCGCCTTTACTGATCAGTTCTTTAGCTATTACCTTGCTCGCGCCCGATACCAGTATTATCCAAAATTCCTCGTGGTTAAGATCGGCCAGGTGGCGGCGCATTACATCGTAAATATCGCGGGCGCAGGTAAGTATTTCGGGAGCCTTAGAATCGGCTTCGCCGCGGCGCCGGCCTATCTCTAAAGCGGCAATAATACTGATGGCCTTTGCCTCCCCTATTCCGCGAAACTTTGACAGTTCGGCAATGCCTGCCTTGCCAAGTTTGTTCAGGTCGTTATCGTAATGGTGAAGGATACGTTTGCTCAGGTCAACGGCACTTTCGTTGCGGCTGCCGCTGCCTATGAGTATGGCTATCAGTTCGGCATCGCTTAAGGCACGGCGCCCTTGTCCGCTCAGTTTTTCGCGAGGGCGATCACCCTCGGCCCAACTTTTTATACTTAAATTATTGGCGTAGTCTTCCAATGGTGTAGGTTTTGTGATGGGAAGGTAGGGAAAAAAGTTTTCAATTTGAAAAAGTCGCGATTTGAGAATTTGAAGATGGAGTATGAAGTTTTATACCATAGCGATGGGTTTGAAACCCATCGCTATGGTATAAACCAAAAAAGGGATAGCGCAATGCACTATCCCTTTTTCAAAAATATATGGTAATTAAGCTATTAGCTTAAGCCGTTAACAAATTTGGTAAGCTTCGATTTATTGTTTGAAGCTTTGTTTTTGTGAATAACGTTCTTTTTGGCCAAACGATCTAACATCGAGATCACTTTAGACAATAATGGAGTAGCATCAGCTTTAGTAGTTGTACCCCTTAATTTTTTAATAGCGTTCCTGGTGGTTTTAGCCTGGTACCTATTGCGCAGACGCTTCGCAGCGTTTGACCTGATCCTTTTTAATGATGATTTATGATTTGCCATCTTTTACAGCTTGTTATTCTTTATTTTTAGAGGTGCAAATATAGGTTGATATATTTTAATTTGCAAGAGTGTTGATATTATTTTTTAATTAACAGGTGAGGTTATTGCATGGCGGCTATTTAACCGCAGAGTGCACAGAGTTTTTCGCGGAGGTTCACAGAGTTTTTTTACCTATTGGCTAAGTTTCCGAACTCGAATTTTACGAGAATTCAAGGAATTTTTAGAATTTCCTTTAGTAACTAACGCAGTCGCATTCTTAATTCTGTAAATTCGGCAAATACATTTGAAACGGCGAAGCCCTCTTGAGTACCTAATGAGACACAATTAACCTACGAAAAATTCGAGTTCAGACATCTTCTATGAAGCGCCCTCTCATACTCCTTATTTCTGCGTTCACTATCCTATCCTTCTGCACTTCCTGGGGCTTCTTTGCGCATCATCGTATACATCGGCTGGCGGTTTTTACTTTACCCAAGGGCATGGCAGGCTTTTACCGGGCAAATATCAACTACATTACCGAGCACGCCATTAGTGCCGATAAAAAACGCTATGTAGATTCTACCGAAGCGCCGCACCACTTTTTGGATGCCGACCATTACGGCAAACAGCCATTTAAAAATATCCCGCAGCACTGGATAGATGCCGCCGCCAAATACAGCACGGATACACTCACCAAATACGGCACCCTGCCCTGGACCATCGCCTCCCATTATTACTGGCTGGTAAAAGCCTTTAAACGGCACGATACTACTGCCATCCTTACGCTATCTGCCTACTTGGGCCATTACGTGTCTGATGCGTACACGCCGCTGCATCTTACCGAAAACTACGACGGGCAGCTTACCGGCCAAACCGGCGTGCATTCGCTTTGGGAAAGCCGCCTGCCCGAACTTTTCAGCAACCAATACAACTACTATGTGGGCAAGGCGCGTTACATTAACAACCCGCTTGCCGAAGCCTTCAGCATTTGCCGTGGCAGTTTTAAGAGCGTAGATAGTGTGCTTCGTTTTGAACGTATGTTGAATAAACGCTTTACCGACAGCACCAAATACGCCATGGAACAACGCGGCACACGCATGGTTAAAGTATACTCGGTTGCCTACAGCAAAGCCTACCACAAAATGCTGGCGGGTATGGTGCAGCGCAAAATGCGGCAGTCTATTTTAAGCGTAGGCAGCTTCTGGTTTTCGGCATGGGTAGATGCCGGGCAACCCGACCTGAATAAACTGATTGAAAAGCCTTTAACCATTGAAGAAAGGCAGCAGATAAATAAAGAAGAAGCTTTTTACAGGGCCGGGAAAGTGTTAGTTTTAGGGAAATAATTTACTGCCCTTGAAAACCGCCTGCCTCACCCTACTCATTGCACTACTTGGGCTAAATGCCCTGGCTCAGGATAGCTTAGAGATAAAATACCCGAAAACTTACAAGGCAGTTTACAAAACCGTGCATGCGCTGCCGGAAGTGAAAGATTTTTTAACGAGTGCAAAAAACAGTAAGCCCGTTGCTGCCATAAATGGGCCAAATAATTCCTGGCACAACTACTGGGAAGTGCAGGTAGGCCTAAGCAACTTAGATATGCTACGCACTAATTTCCATTTGTTTGTAAACCCAAAAACGTTGCGGGTTTATTACCTCGACGAGTATGACGATGGCAACGGGCTGAATTTCAAATTGATTACGCTACAGCAATGGCGCAAATGGCGTAGCACCAAGGCATGGCAAAAAATGCACAAGTATAAAAATGGCGAATTGGTCACCGATACCAACTGATAGCCTCCATCGAAACAGCGCTTCAGTCCGCTAATACTTAATTCAATACCCGTTTCACCCCCTTATTGTCGGTAACCGTTACACTCGCTACATTACTATTCAACCGCACAAAACGCGACGATTGCGATAGGAACGAACTACCAAAATACAACTCTTCTTTCCTGGTTTTACCGTTGCTTAGTTTGTACTCGGCTTTAACGTCTGTTGGGTTCAGGGCAATGGTGCGTTCATCTTTACGTATCTTAAATATCTTTAACGGACCGCGGTTTTGCGTTGCAGCTAACAATACCGAATTACCCGGGCCTTTTATTTGCGCCAGCGCTTTGGCATTGCCCGGCACAAACAAGCCGCTCTGCTGTATGCTTTGTGGTGTAAAACCGCCCTTACCATCGCCCAGCAGCATTAGCCCGTTCATGGCATCGTAGCGGCCGTTGGTAACCTCGTTACCATAATCGTTTGCCACTATAGCTACGTCGAGGTTGCCATCGGCATTAAAATCGCCGGTAACCATGCCATTTATCTGCGATAGTTGGGCCATGGCAGGCAATTGTTGCAGTTTGAATTTACCGTTACCCAAATTTTGCAGGTAGCAACTGCTAAAGTTTACAGCGCTTAGTTTTATGGAACCCTTCAATTCTTCGGGAGTGAATATTTTGCTAAAATCGGCATTGGCAAAGTCTTTATAGGTTAAGAACTTTTTGCGCAGAACGGGTAGTTCACCAATAATTTCGTCGCGGTTGCCGGCAGTAAACTCTTTTTTTACCCCACCCAAAACGTCTTTTAAATAAATGGTTAAGATTGGGTCGAGCTTGCCATTATTGTCGAAATCCTTCACGTACATAGATACTGGGTATTGCTTACTGGCCTGGAAGAATGAGTTTAGCCCAAGGTTGCCCACTATGTAATCGGTAAGGCCATCGTTATTAAAATCGCCGGCGGTTATGCTGTTCCACCAGCCGGTTTCGGCGCTTATGCCGCTGCTTGCGGTAACATTTTTAAAGTGCCCTTTATCATTCTTAAAAATAGTTACCGGCATCCATTCGCCTGTTAGTATCAGGTCTTGCTGACCGTCATTGTCAAAATCTGTCCAAAGCGCATCGGTTACCAGGCCTATATCTTTAAGGCCCGGGGCTACCTGTGCCGTTACGTCGGTAAATTTGGCTTTGCCGTTTTGGCTATCGTTACGGTATATGGCCGAGCTTACCGCCGAAGGGTACTTGCCCGGCAATACGCGGCCGCCAATAAACAAGTCGGGCTTGCCATCGCCATTATAATCGGCAGCGCGCACGCAGCTTTTACTGGTAAAGTTTTGCGGCAGTGCGGTGGTATCAGGCGCAAAATTGCCGTTGCCTTTGTTAATATAAAGCTTATCGGCATAGTTACCGGTTTCGGCTTTATAGCGGTTACCGCCACTTGCGCAGTACAGGTCGGGCTTATTGTCGCCATTGGCATCAAACAAAAGCACGCCCATATTATCGGGTTTATGCGCTACATCCGCAGGCAGTAGTTTCTGTATGAATTTGCCATTGCCCTGCTGCATTAAAAACTGGCCGGGGTACTCGGTTGTGCCACCTACAAAAATATCGTCGAGCCCGTTGCCATCAACATCGCCGGCAGCTATACCCGGGCCCGATTCTGAGAACTTATGCGGCAGCAGCCATTCGTTATTAAAATCAATATAATCTACCTGGTGATGAAAATAGTTAAAGCCCGATTTCTCCGTAACATCAGTAAGTAAGGAGGTATGGTTTACCAACTGCGGAGCCCATGTATCGGACAGGTTGGCAGCTTTAATATCTGCCTTAAGCACCTGGTTAACCGCCACATTTTTCAACACCTGCTTTTTTTCGCCCGGCCAACGTATCACTACCGAATCTACCGACTTAACCTTCCCCAACCCGAAATGCATTTTAGTATCGATGGTGGACAGGTACCCCCTGTATGGTGAGTTCTCGTAAACCTGTTGTTTGCCCTGGTAATAAAGTTTCACTACCGCACCCAGCGCAAAGCGGTTTTTATCAGTCCCGGTAAGTTTTATATCAAGGTAGTTTGCTCCTATTTTGCCGTCTTTATTTATCGTATTCTCATAAAGCGCGGCATCGCCGTTTATGTTATTTATGGCATAATCTAAATCGCCGTCGTTATCCAGATCCACATATACCGCCCCGTTAGAAAAACTTGGCTCATCTATACCCCATTGTTTGCTAACATCTTCAAACTTTATCCCGGTAATATTGCGATAGGCGTAGTTAGGTATTTTAATCTGCGGGATAAGCGCCGTTAATTTTGCCCGCTGCATCAGGTTTTCTGACGAACCCCGGTAAGCCTTAAAATCAAAATCGGTGATGTCTTTGGCAAAGCCGTTGGTGATAATGATATCACGCAGCCCGTCGTTATCAAAGTCGGCTATCGAGGGCGTCCAGCTCCAGTCGGTTTGTGCAACGCCGGCAAAAAAGCCTATATCACCAAAAATTGGCGCGCCAACCGAATCGTTCCCTTTTAAGCCGTTGCCCATGTTCAGTTGCAAGGTATTGCGCACATATTGCAGCGAAAGCTCCTCGCGCTGCATGTTCTGGTACGAAAAATACGTGGGAGCCGCCATGTTCTTCTTTTTACGGTAATTATCCTCGGCATTCATATCCAAAGTCATTTCATCGGCCAGCCCGTCGTTGTTTATATCAACAAACTCATTGCCCATGGCGTTCATGGATTCATGTTTGAAATACTCCTTGCTCCTATCGGTAAAAGTGCCGTTTTGGTTGTTGATGTACAGGTGGTCGCCCGAGTAGTAATCGTTACTCACGTACACATCCTTCCAGCCGTCGAGGTTAATATCAACAATGGCAATCCCCAGCCCGTAGCCCCTTTTGATGATACCCGCTTCGGCAGATACGTTGATAAAAACAGGGTGGTTTAGCTTGGCATCCCAATCGTTACGGTATAGCAGGTCAACATCGTTATTATCCTTACCGATGCCGGTAGCACCAAACGTGGTGGCCAGGCGGTTAACCAACTTGGTATTTACCAGGTACATATCCAAATCGCCATCGTTATCGTAATCAAAAAACGCCACGTTGATGGAGTAACCCGAGTAATCGAGCCCGTAGGCTTTGGCCATTTCTTTAAACACCGGTATGCCGTCGGCATTGTTCCCTTGGTTTATGTATAACAAGTTACGGCGCCCTTCGGGGGTATCTTTATTGGTGCAGCTTACGTAAATATCCAGCTTGCCATCGCTGTTAACATCGGCCACGGTAGCCGAGTTAGACCATTTGTTAACCGTGCCTACGCCGGCTTCGGTGGTAATATCCTTAAACGCCAGTCCGCCTTTGTTTAGGTATAGCTTGTTCGACGACATACCCGCAGTAAAATACAGATCGGCAAGGCCATCGTTATTAAAATCGCCAACGGCAACACCCGCCCCGTTATACATGTGCTCCATGTTTATGGGGTTAATGGTATCGTTCTCGGTAAGGGTATTATTAAAATCGATCCCCGATTGCGAGGCAGGTATTTTATTAAAGAGCGTATTGGGTTTATTACAGGCCGTAAATATGGAAAAGCAAGAAATGATAAGCAAAAGCTTATAAGCATCCTTAAGGGGTGTAGGCATTTTAATATAATTAGGAAATATTGGTTGGTTGAATATCAGAAAAAAATGTGGTTATTAATAATATATCCTATAAATTTACGGTACCGCGGGTGGCTTGTTAGCCGTATTATCCGCAGTGTAACCCCGGCTTTATACCCGGATTATATTCCTGTTAATTATAACCTTAATGCCAACCAACACCTGCTTTGCTAAGCCACGGGCTTGCGCCATACTGTACTTTTATATTGGGACCTGTTTTCTTTTTCTTACTGCTGCAACATCCTGCAAAAAAACACCCGACTATGCAAAAGTGCTGCACAACCCCACTCTATACAGCAAAACCGTGCACGAGCTTAATGCTTTGGTTATGGGGAATAACTTTACGCCGGTGGTAGCATCGCGCAATTACGCCTATGCGGCGGTTGCCGGTTACGAGGCCATTGCGGCGGGTAACCCAACCAAATACCGCTCGCTGGTAGGGCTGTTAAATGGCTTAAAGGCAGTGCCTGCAGCGCCCGCCAATGTTGATTTTGAATACGCAGCCCTGCTTGCCTATTGCAAAGTTGGCGAAGCAGTAACCTTCCCGAAGGGTAGTATGAAAGCCTATACTGATAGCCTGCACAATTTGGCAATGGACCACGGCATGCCCGAGGATATGGTGAAAAATACCGAACTGTATGCCGATACGCTGAGCAAAGCCATTATTGGCTGGAGCAAAAAGGATAATTACCTTAAAACCCGCGCGCTAAGCAAGTTCAATGTAATACCCGATAGCCCCGGCCGCTGGGTACCCACCCCACCCATGTATGGCGATGCTGTGGAGCCCAACTGGCGCGATATACGCCCGATGGTAATGAGCGATGCCAAAAAATATGATGTAGTGCCGCCGCCGACATTTAATATCACTGATAAAAACAGCCGGTATTACAAAGAGGTTATTTATATAAAAAACGCGGGAGACAGCCTGAACGCCGAGCAGGAGCACATTGCCGATTTTTGGGACGATAACCCCGGCCGCCTCAACGTAACCGGGCACACGCAATACATTACCAAAAAGTTTTCGCCGCCGGGGCATTGGTTAAGCATTACCGGCATAGCAGCAGGCAATGCCAAAGCCGATTTTGCCACAACAGTATACGCCTACGCCGAAACCTCGATAGCGTTGTTTGATGCCTTTATTGAATGCTGGGCAGCCAAGTATAAATACGAAACCGCCCGCCCCGAAACAGTTATTAACCAATACATTGATAAAGAGTGGCGGCCGCACCTGCAAACGCCTCCCTTCCCCGAATACACTTGCGGGCATTGCACTATATCTGCCGCTGCGGCCGAAACCCTGACCAGTGTTTTTGGGGATAACGTTGCTTATAAAGATACTTCCGAATTGGAGTTTGGTATCCGCAGCCGCTCGTTTAAATCATTCAGGCAGGCGGCCGATGAAACTTCATGGTCGCGGTTTTACGGCGGCATACATTTCCGCAACTCTACCATTGTATCAAGCGGCTACGGAAAAACCGTTGGCGATAGCGTAGTAGCGCGCTTGCAAATACTGAAGAAATAGAAAGAGGTTTCTCTTAACAACATTATTCTAACACTGCAATTTATGTACGTGACGGTAAAATAATGCGCTATATTTAGCGTAGTATAAAGAAACCTAAATCTCATGCTAAATAAATTCCCCAAAATTGCTGGATGCTTTTTTATTGCCTGCTTTTTACTGCTGGCGCAAACCGCATCGGCACAAAAAGATTACCGTTACCATAACCTTGTATTTAAGATAGATTCGCTGGTGAATGTTGGCTTGCCCAAATCGGCCCTTGCCGAAGTAAACAAGTTAGATGAGCTGGCACGCCAAGAAGGTAAAACACCCGAGATAATACGGGCAACCCTTTACCATTTAAAGCTGCAAACCTACCTGGAAGATGATGCGTTGGAGAATGTAATTACCACGCTAAAAGCAGATATCGACAAATCTGATTTTCCTGTAAAGCCTATCCTGCAATCGTTTTTGGCTGATATGTATTGGCAGTTTTATAGCCAAAACCGTTATATGTTTGCCGACCGCAGTCGTTTAGAGAAACCGGGTATCGATTTCCGCAACTGGAGCCTGCCCACCCTAATAGACGAAACTACGCGGCTGTATGCGGCATCGTTGCAGGATGCTGAACGCGAACAGGCAACGCCCATTGGCATATTGGATGGTATTTTAGAAGGCGATAAAAACACACGCTACCTGCGCCCCACCCTTTACGACCTGCTGCTGCATCGCGCCTTTGAATACTTCCTGGCAGACGAGCCTGCCATCACCCGGCCAAAAATGCCCTTTGCGCTAACCGATGAACGCCTGTTTGGCGATGCCAAAGCCTTTTCACAGTTAGCCATTACTACTACCGATACCAACTCTACACTATACCGCGGCGTAAAATACCTGCAACAAAGCATTGCCTTCCATTTGAGTAAAAACAACCATGAAGCACTTGCCGACCTCGACCTGAAAAGGTTGGAATTTATTTATAATCATGGAAATTTAATCAATAAAGACACGCTGTATATAACGGCGTTAAAAGCTATTGCGGCCGATACATCGGCAGGTAATTTTAGGACCGATGCTTTATACAGTATTGGCAACCATTATAACGACAATGCTAAGCCGGCTTTGGCCATGGTTTATTTAAAACAAGCCTTTGAATTACTCCCAAAAAGCCCCGCCTGGATACGCGCCTATAACCTTATGCTGGATGTAAGGCAAAAAAGGCTACTGGTAAGGCTCGAAGATATTAACCCTTTAGATAAGCCCATACTTTCGCTCATCACCTACCGCAACATTAAGGCAGCACGTTACCGTGTTTACCCCATTACCGATGCTCAGCTTAAGCTGATGCAAAAAATGGATGAACACGATGGACAAGTATTGCCCGGCAAACAAACCGAAGCCTACTTAAAAAAACTAAAACCCTTGCGGGATGAAGTGCTAACGCTCCCGTTTGAAAACGACTATAAAGAACACAGCACCGAATTTAAAATAGATGCCCTGAACAAGGGCGCTTATGTATTGGTAGCACAGCAAGCAATTGCTAAAGATAGCCTGCTGCAGCTTAATACGTTTAGGGTTAGTGGGCTGGCATACATCATCCGTTCCTTACCCGATGGCCGGCGCGAGATAAAGGTAGTGGACCGAGAAAATGGAGAACCCATAAATGGTGCAGCGATAACCGTGGTATACAGGCCTTACAATTATAAAACCAACAAAAAAGAGACACCTGTCATAGCAAAAGGAATAACCAATGCTACAGGCTCGTTCATATTTGATATTCCCGGATCCGAACTTGATATTGATATAAGCTACAAAGGCGACCATATTTCAAATCCCGAGCAATATATTTACGATTCGCGGCCGCTTACAATGGATTTTGGCATCCCGCAATTAAGGACTTTAATTTTTACCGACAGGCAGATTTACCGCCCCGGGCAAACCATTTACTTTAAGGCCTTGCAATTACAAACCTTAAATAACAAAAGCAGCATAATGCCCAATGCTGATATTGTAGTTGAACTGAAAGATTTAAACAGCAAGCAGCTTGCCACCCTGAAATTAAAAACCAATGAGTTTGGCTCTGCGGCATCGTCCTTTGTAATTCCACAGAACATTGTAGGAGGTAATATTTCGCTTTCTACAGCAAATGGCTTAACTATTGTAAAGGCCGAAGAATACAAACGCCCAACTTTCAGCGTATCGTTCGAACCTTTTACAAAAACCATTAAGCTTGGCGATAGCATTACCGTTAAGGGGAGTGTAGATGCATTTTCGGGCTACGGGCTTTCGGGTGCACGGGTAGCTTACTCCGTGAAACGGGCTCAAGATATCCGCATCGACTACGAACGCCGCCCGACTGGTAAAAACAGGTATGCCGGCACATCTACGCCCGATGAGGTTGCTACCGATACCATTAACACTGATGCACAAGGTAAATTTGAGTTTAAGTTTTTAGCTGCACCGGGATGGGATGGCAGCCCGGATGCAACCTACGTATTTGCTATAAATGCCGATGTTACCGATGCCAACAGCGAAACGCAAACTGCATCTACGCAATTATCGTTAAGTAAAAAAGCGCTTCAACTGGAGGTTAATACACCCGATATGCTAATGCCCGGAAATGTGGCAAACGCAACAGCTATGCTATTCAATTCTGCCCATCAGCGCCAAAACGGAAAAGCAACGGTAGAAATTTATGAACTGAAAACGCCCGGCGAGTTTTTTAAGGAACGGTTTTGGGATGCACCCGATAAATGGCTGATGAGCCGCGACGACTACCATAAGAACTTCCCGGGCTTTGCTTATGATGGCGAGGATGCCCCCGCAAAGTGGCAACGCCTGAAAAAAATAGATGCTATAGAACTGGACTTAAATAAAGCCGACGCCGGAAAACTCGACCTGGCTAAACTATCAGCTTCGCCGGCCGGCGTTTACGCACTTGTGATAAGTGCCCGTGCCGAAAGCGGAGATACCGTATCGGCAACAAGCTACATAACCAATATAACAACCGAAGCGCCTATACAAAAAACAGAGCACTGGGTATTGCCTTTAAGTACCACCGTAAAACCCGGCCAGCCCGCCGAGTTTTTTATGGGAATAAACAAACCCTGTAAAGTACTGCTGGAAACTTTTGACGGCGAAAAAATGCTTAGCGCCCGCAGCGTAGGCTTAAGTACCGGCCAACCGCAAAAAATAAGCATACCGGTACCGGCTACAACCCGCAACAGTTTTATGGTGCAGTTTACTATGGTAGCAGGCAACCGGCTTTATAAATATTACCAAGACATTTTAGTGGCAGATACTATTAAATCGCTAAACATCAAATTCCTGAGTATGCGCAATAAGCTGCAACCCGGCGAAAAAGACGAGTGGAAACTGGAAATAACGGGCAGCGAAGGCAGGCAGGAAGCCGAATTACTGGCCGGCATGTACGATGCCTCGCTGGATGATGTTTCGCCATCGGTAAGTTGGCAATATAGCTTTGGCGGGATACCATATGTGACACGATATTTTGAATGGCGAAATGACCCTGTTTCCAGGGAGATAAATACAATTACCGATTATGACAATGATGAGGATAGCCCCTACCGTGAGACACAAGCAAATACAGACTACGAAAAAATAGACATGCTTGGCTTTAACTATTACGGCAGTTATAACGTTGATTATTACAGTTTTCAAACCTCGGCCAAACAAGTACGGCCTAATGTTTTAAGCAACAAAAAAATTGCAGCAAAATACAAGGCGAATGTAGCGCTTGTAAAAAACGGGTTTGATGTTGTTGGGCGAGTAGTTGGCGACGGATATTTCGGTCCCGTGGATGTTAAAGTTCGAATTGCCAACACAAACATCAGTACAACCACCAATTCGCTGGGGTATTTTAAAATAAAAGTACCTGCAAATGCCATGTTACTATTTAGCGCAAAAGGATGGATAACCAAAAAAGTAAGCCCGCCAACGGGGCTAAAGCTTGTTGTGCAAATGAGATCTTTGTTGTTGCCCGGACGCTCATTGGGAATCGTAAAAGAATTATCACTTGCCGACCCGGGGGTTAAAAGCCAGGCAGGTGACGCTAATGCCGATATACGCATTGACGAGCCTGTGGGAAATTCGGACGTGGTGCAAGCGATGGAAGAAGCACCGACACTCAGCTCATTAAATAATTTTATTTCGTCGCCCACCGATAAAGCTAAAAGGGGCTATATGATGTATGACGAAGTTTACGATGGCAGGCTAAGAAGCAAGGTTGCTGCTTTAAAAAAATTAGAAGAGGTGGCTATTTCTTCTAAACCCATCACCATCCGCAAAAACTTTAACGAAACAGCTTTCTTTTATCCGCAATTACGTACCGATAATAAAGGACAGGTAACCATCAGCTTTACTGTGCCCGAGGCGCTTACCAAATGGAAGTTCCGCGGGCTGGCTATTAACAAACAATTGCAAACCGGCTATGCCGAGCAAACTATTGTAACCCAAAAACAATTGAGCATAAGCGCCAATATGCCACGCTTTTTGCGGGAAGAAGATACCCTGACGGTTTCGGCAAGGGTGGCTAACCTATCGCCCGGGGCACTGAAGGGCGAAGCCAAACTGGAACTTTTTAATGCATTGACCATGCAGCCGGTTAAACTATTTGCCAAGGGCGAGAATGGCACACAAAGCTTCAAGGTTGATAGCGCGGCCACAACCGGTGTATCGTTCAAGCTTATTATCCCTGCCGGATTAGAGGCATTAACTTACCGCATCACGGCATCGGCAGGTAATTTTACCGATGGAGAAGAAAATACGCTACCCGTACTGAGCAACCGCATGCTGCTTACCGAAACCTTGCCCCTGATGGTGCGTGCAGGGCAAAGCAAAACCTTCAATTTTGATAAACTACTGAACCCGGGCAGCAATACCCTGCAAAACAAGACGCTTACGCTGGAATACACCCAGCACCCTGCATGGCTGGCCGTGCAGGCCCTCCCCTACATGATGGAATTCCCCTACGAATGCAGCGAACAGGTGTTCAGCCGTTTTTATGCCAATAGCTTTGCGGCAGGCATCGTAAACAAATACCCTAAAATAAAACAGTTATTCGACAGATGGAAAACGGCAGATTCGAAAGCGCTGCTATCCAACCTCGAAAAGAATCCCGAATTGAAATCGGTATTACTGGAAGAAACCCCATGGCTGCAGGATGCCACCAACGAAACCGAGCAAAAAAACCGCATAGCACAATTGTTCGACCTGAATAAAACCACTTACGAACTTGGCCAAAACCTAAGCAAGCTGGAAAAAAAACAATTACCAAATGGTGCCTTCCCATGGTTTGGCGGTAACTATGCCGACAGGTACATTACACAGCACATAGTAGCGGGCATTGGGCAATTGAACAAAGCGGGGCTTGCTGCGGATAACGCTAAATCCCTCGGCCAGATAGGTTCGCGCGCTATAGAGTACATTGACAAGCAACTTATCGACGATGAAATAGAGAGCCGAAAGATCAACAAGAAATACCAAACCCGCAATCTCCACGGGTTGGAGATACACGCCTGGTACGCCCGCAGCTATTTTAACGATGCAAAAGTAGATGGCGAATTAAAAGAAGTGCGCAAAAATTACCTCGCCCGCGCAGCTGCCCAATGGACCAGCCGAAGTGAATTTGAAAAAGGGATGCTGGCTTTAACGCTGTTCCGTACGGGCGATAAGGAAACGACGGCAGCCATCATCAAGTCGTTAACCGAAACGGCACGGCAGTCCGACGAGTTGGGGATGTACTGGGCGGCCAATAAATACGGCTACCACTGGTATGAAGCCCCTATTGAAACCCAATCGTTGATGATAGAACTGTTTACCGAGGCCGCCAATACCCCTGCCGCCGTAAACGAAATGAAGGTATGGCTGCTGCGTAACAAGCAAACCAAAAACTGGAAAACCACCAAAGCTACGGCGGCCGCCTGCTATGCCCTGCTACTGAAAGGGGGAGATATATTATCAGACACCGCTGGGGTAAACATTAAGCTTGATGGCAAGCCGCTGCAACAATTAAAACCCGAAGTTAAAGCTGATGCAGGCACGGGGTACCTGAAAACCACCTGGGTTGATGAGCAGATAAAACCAGCTTTGGGAAAAGTAGAGATAGCAAACACCGGCAAAACCATCAACTGGGGCGCTATGTACTGGCAGTATACCGAGCGGATGGATAAAGTAACACCATCTAACACCAATGTGCTGATGGTGCGCAAATACTACATCAAAAAACAAACGGATAGTGGCCCGCTGCTGGTTGTGGTGGATGCCGGCCATCTGCCAAAAACTGGCGATATTTTAAAAGTAGTGCTCAATTTAAAAGCGGATCGCGATTTCGATTACATCCACCTGAAAGATATGCGCCCCGCAGGCACTGAACCGGTTACCCAACTATCCGAATACAAATACCAGGACGGGCTATCATACTACCAGGTAACAAAAGATGTGGCAACCAATTTCTTCTTCAGCCGCTTGAACAAAGGCACCTACGTTTTTGAGTACGAACTGCGCGTGGTACAACCCGGCAATTACGCCACCGGCGTAAGCAGCCTGCAAAGTATGTACGCCCCCGAGTTTAATGCCCATAGCGATGGCGGGAGGATAATGTTTAAGGAATAACACCTAATATTTTGCGAATTAACCGCAAAGGCCGCAGAGAATTTGCACATCTATTAACGCAAAGAGCGCAAAGCAGAAACACCCTTCTACTTTGCGCTCCTTTGCGTTTTTTTTTGCGGACTTTGCGGTTAATTCACCATGCAGTTAAACTCTACTTTTCCCCGCCAACCGTAGGTATTCCTCTGTTGTTAATTTAGCTTGCAGGTTGCTTTTAAGCATTTTTAAACCCGCGGTAAAATGGATGGCCGCTAAAGGCATTATCCATACAATAAGCTGCCCGTCGAGGTTGCGCTCGTTATGCCAGTATAAAAGGCATGTAAGCATCAGCACGATAAGATAAACCCGGTATGCGCCTGTACCATATTTCAGCGTACTGCAATAGTTGCCCCATGCGCCGGGCTTTAGGTTTTTATCTGCCCTTGTATTTGGCATTAAGTGCACCGCTATAAATAGTACACAGCACAGGCAAAGCACCAATACCGTAATAACAGCGAACCATGTTTGCGGCACCACAGCTGTAAGTTTAAGCGCACTGAACATAAACAGGATATAGGCACAACAAACCGCCATATCATAGTAAAGTAACCTATATTCCAGCCGATAATGCTGTAAGCGCAGCCAGATAACAAAGTCGGTAAGCTGCCCCTCGCTCTCCCCGTTCGGTTTCTGCTTTTCCAGCGGGCAACTTTTCAACTCGCCAATTTCCTGTAAGCGCTTCAATTGTTCGGGCGGGTGTTGTGGCAAGCGTTTATACTTCTTCATAAAGTAGAGTATTATCGGCATAACTATGCTGGTGCATGGCTTGGTTAAGCGCAATTATAGCGGGCTTGTACTGGTGCCTGTCTACCAAAAACTGAACATTTACCTTACGGAAGGCCGCCCCTACGCTTTTAATGTTAATGCCCGATGCAGCAAGCGCGGCCGAGCTTTTGGCCAGCAAACCGGGGCGGTCCATATTTGAGCCCAACAGGCAAACCAGCGCAACGGGCTCTACGGCCACCTTTTCGAAGGCACTCTCCAGATCGTGCTGCAGCTTGCGCGAATAGCATTTTTCCCAAATAACGGTGGATATGCTATTGGCGCTGGTAGTTTTAAAAGTGTAGCTTATGTTATGCTTATCGAAAAGCTGCATGATCAGCAGGTCGCAACCTACGCTGCCCACCATTTTGGGGTCGTAAACATCTATCACCAGCAATTTATCGGTACCGGTTATGATCTCGATCCGCTTATGCTCGCTAACATGATCGCGGGTGATCAATGTGCCAGGGTGCGCAGGCTCAAAGGTATTTTTTATCCGCAGGGCAATACCCGCAGCCTCTAAAGGTTTGGCGGCTTTGGGGTGTATGGCCTCCATACCTACATCGGCCAGTTGGTCGGCAATATCGTAATTGGTAAAGCCTACCGGCCGGCAGTTGTGCATGCCTACCAGCATTGGGTCGGCGGTAGAAAGGTGATATTCTTTATGGATGATGGCCTCCTTAGGCTTCAGCACCTGTGCAATTTTACTGAAGGTAACTTCCGAGTACCCGCGGTCGAACTCGCGCATAATCCCCTCGGTGCCCTTGGCATAACCTGTTACCACACAAATGCCGCCACGGGTATCAATGGCTTTAAAGGCTTTGCGTATACGTTGGTCAATGGTTAATTCCTGATGGTCATCGAGCCCGCTCAGATCCACCAGTTGCGCATTGATGCCCCGGTTTTGTAGTATCTGTGTCAGGTTGTAAGCCGAATGCGCCTCGCCTATAGACGCCAGTATCTCCCGCGCAGCCTGCAGTATACCCTCTTTATTGGCATAGCCGGATGATAGTATCCCCGCAAGGTTCTCCAGGTATCTACGGGCGCGGCTTATGCGGTCTTCCAGCCAGGCATCGGCAAGGGGCAGGTTAAGCCCAAGCGCTTGGTATTTTTTATTGATAGCCTTCAACGCAGCCACCAGTTTTTTCAGTGGGCGATGAAAATCGCGGTAGTGCTTAAAGGAGTGGTACACGCCCGGCGCATCGGTCTTTTTATTTTCGAGCAGCATATCGGTAACACCCGAAAAGGCCGAAACCACAAACACGCGGTTATACCTAACAGGCTTGCCCTGCGGGTAACAGATTATATTTTGCAGCACGGCATCAAGCGCCGTCATAGAAGTGCCGCCTATTTTCTCTACGGTTAGCTCACCGGGTAATGGGTCGGCAGATGTGGAATTATTCATAATGGTATTTGTTAAATGAGATCAGTGGAATCAAATCAATCAGTGGAATCAAAATCAATCGGTGAAATCGGTGCAAAAAATCGGTGAAATCGGTGTCAATGAATCGTTGAAGAAAACTACGCCGCTCTTTCCGGTTTATTAATGAGGTTGCTTAGGCTTCGTTCCAATAATTTGATGTAGATATTAATTGCCCGGCGGATCTCCAGTACGGCAATGCGTTCGTCGGCGCAACGGGTACAAGCCGGGTCGCCGGGGCCAATTTTAAGGGCTGGCACCTGCAGCCACCCGCAGGCCGAACTGGTTGGCGATACGCAGGTTTCCAGCCCGATAGAAAGCCCCGCCTGCACAAATGGATGCACGCGGCTTAATTCGGCAGGGCGGCTGATATCCTCGCGGAGCGATATACCGCAGCGCGTATTCAGTACAATGGTGGCCAATATTTCATCTATACTATAACAGGTATTGTAGTAAACGTCCACAGTAAAGCTGCACTCGGCCGGTGTAGTATCATTAGCGCCGCCTGCATTAACCTGCAATACCGCCATACGTATGGGCGGCATAAAGGCAGCGCATTTGTTAAACTCATAAGTAGCAAACCAGTTGATATCTCGCAGGGCATGGTAAATAGCATTGTCGCCCTCGCTTCTGCCCGCATGCCCTGCCTTTCCATTTGCCACACAATCCAACACCAGGTGCCCCATTTCGGCAATGGCCATTTGCATATCGGTAGGTTCACCAACAATGGCAAAGTCGGGCTTAAGGGTTTGGCCTTGTATTACAGGCAAGCGTGGCACCCCATGGCTTTCGCGTTCTTCAGCCGCGCAAAAGCAAAGGTTATAGGGCAAATCTCTCTTATGGTAATAATACCTAAAGGCAGCCATTAAAGCTACCAGGCTGCCGCCACCATAATTAAGCCCCTGGCCCCAAAGCTCACCGTTCATCAACCGGCATGCTTCTGTTTCGGCAGCAAGGGCATTATAATGCGCGTAAAGTAAAATAGTAGGTTTGGTGGTATCGCAAGCGCGGTTAAGGCACCAAATGTTATTGCCCTGCCTGTGGGTGCTTAAGCCACAGTCGTTCATAAAGGCCATTATCACATCTGCCGGCGCTGTGTTACTGCCTATGGCTTGCAGCAACTGTAGTGCGTCCTCGTAAAGTATGTCGGCCATAGCAGCCGGCGACATATTCAATTCAGCTAAACTCTTCATAGCATTGTTTAGGCCGGCATGGTAACCAGCCGCAAGCCAATTACAAAACCGGTACCACAACGCTTTTAGCGAATTAAGTACTTAACTGATAGTAAATTAATTTTTAGAAAATAAAACCAGGAGGATAAAAGGCTTTCATTTTGGAAGGGTTTTATTTCAGAATGGGAGGAATAATAAGCCGACCTTGCTGACTATTTTACCGCAAAGGCCGCAAAGAATTTGCATATCCGTTAACGCAAAGAGCGCAAAGCAGACCTTTTTTCCACTTTGCGCTCTTTGCGATCTTTCTTTGCGTGCTTTGCGGTTAGCTAACCACCAAGCATTAAACGCCAAACCTACCCTAACACGTTTTTCCAGCTAACCAAATCGCCAATGATATTTTCGAGGTCGGCGGCAGCTACGCGTTCTTGTGCCATGCTGTCGCGGTGGCGAATGGTTACGGTGTTATCTTCTAATGTCTGGTGGTCTACCGTGATGCAGAATGGCGTACCAATGGCATCCTGGCGGCGGTAGCGTTTACCAATAGCATCCTTCTCCTCGTATTGCAGGTTAAAGTTTAGCTTCAGGGTATCCATTATCTCTCGGGCTTTTTCAGGCAAGCCATCTTTTTTGGTAAGCGGGAATATAGCGGCCTTAACCGGTGCAAGGCATGGGTGCAGGCGCAATACGGTGCGGCTATCCTGTTTCTCTTCGGTGCTCAGGTCTTCTTCCTCGTAGGCGTTTATCATGGTCAGCAAAAACATACGGTCAAGGCCTATCGAAGTTTCTATAACGTAAGGCACGTAGTTACCGTAAGGCTTACCTGTCTCAGGGTCAACTTCCGGGTCGAAGTATTGCATTTTTTTGCGCGAGTATTTCTCGTGCTGAGTCAGGTCGAAATTAGTGCGGCTGTGTATACCTTCTACCTCTTTAAAGCCGAACGGAAAATCGAACTCGATATCGTAAGCAGCATCGGCGTAGTGAGCCAATTTGGTATGCTCGTGGTAGCGGTATTTAGCGGCATCGGTACCCAAGGCAAGGTGCCATTTCAGGCGGGCCTCTTTCCACTGGTCGAACCACTCGCGCTGCGTGCCGGGGCGCACGAAGAATTGCATCTCCATTTGCTCAAATTCGCGCATGCGGATGATAAACTGGCGGGCAATAACCTCGTTACGGAAGGCCTTGCCAATTTGTGCTATACCGAACGGAATTTTCATCCTGCCGGTTTTTTGCACGTTCAGGTAGTTTACAAATATACCTTGTGCCGTTTCGGGGCGCAGGTAAATAGTTTCCGATTCATCGGCAACGGCACCAACCTGTGTACTGAACATCAGGTTGAACTGGCGAACATCGGTCCAGTTAGCAGTATTGCTGATAGGGCATTTTATATTTTGCTCCAGGATGAGTTCTTTCAAACGCGGCAGGTCCTCTGCTTTAAGGGCGTTATCCATCTCCAGTTGCAACTCTTCAGCTTCGCTGGTTTTACCTTCGCTATCCAATGTCGCTATACGGTCTTCCAATAACTGGTCGGCGCGATAGCGTTTTTTGCTGTCCTTATTATCTATCATCGGGTCGCTGAAGCCATCTACGTGGCCGCTCGCTTTCCAAACGGTGGGGTGCATAAATATGGCCGAATCGATACCTACAATGTTATCGTTCATCTGCACCATGGCCTTCCACCAATAGGTTTTGATGTTGTTCTTCAGTTCGGCGCCGTTTTGGCCGTAATCGTAAACAGCGCTAAGCCCATCATATATTTCGCTGCTCTGGAATACAAAACCATACTCCTTGGCATGCGATATAACATTTTTAAAAAGTTCGTCGGTTGAATTGCTCATAATGAGGCAAAGATATGTTTTAGTATTAAAGTGCGAAAGACCGTAAGTCGGAAAGTCCGGAAGGTTATTAATATCGAACACCGAATTTCGAATAATGAATATCGAAGGCTGTTTTACTCCATCATTCTACATTCGGCATTCGGTGTTCGATATTTTCCCTCCTTCTCATATCTCAAATCTCACATCTAACATCTAAATTTGCCAAATGAGCATTTCGGTACAGGGTTTATCAAAAACTTACGGGCAGCAAAAAGCGGTTGATGGTATTAGCTTTAATGCCGAGCCGGGCGTATTGGGTTTTTTAGGGCCCAATGGTGCGGGTAAATCAACCACCATGAAAATGCTTACCTGCTTTATACCCCAAACTGCCGGTACAGCAACGGTTTGCGGTTTCGATATCAGCAAAGATCCGCTGGAGGTAAAACGCAATATAGGCTATCTGCCCGAAAGCAACCCGCTTTACACCGAAATGTATGTGAAGGAAAGCTTGACCTTTGTGGCGGGCATACATGGGTTGCACAACCCGCAGCAGCGCATTGCCGAGGTTATAGAGCAAACCGGACTTGGCCCCGAACAGCATAAAAAGATAAATCAGCTATCTAAAGGCTACCGCCAGCGCGTGGGTTTAGCACAAGCCATACTACACGATCCGCAAGTGCTTATACTGGACGAGCCCACCTCGGGCCTCGACCCAAACCAGCTCATAGGCA
This sequence comes from Mucilaginibacter pedocola, assembly GCF_002013915.1. Lineage (GTDB taxonomy): Bacteria > Bacteroidota > Bacteroidia > Sphingobacteriales > Sphingobacteriaceae > Mucilaginibacter > Mucilaginibacter pedocola. Next base: position 19,766 of record NZ_MBTF01000003.1, on the reverse strand, counting down.
TCCGCCAGTTGATATCCGATCTCGGCAAAACCAAAACCATTGTGCTGTCTACCCACATTATGCAGGAGGTAGAGGCCGTATGCAACCGTGTTATCATCATCAACAAAGGCAAAATAGCGGCTGACGATACACTGCAAAACCTCCGCGCAAAAAATAACAACCAAACTCTGGAGAATATCTTTATCGGGTTAACTAATAAATAAGCCAACCAGGCGTATTCGCACCAAACGTTCCTACGGAACGTAATGTCATTTATTATTATTTCTACCAACCAGGCGTCCGTACCGGACGCTACTCTTCTCTTTCATCCCATCGGGATGTTTGGTTGGTAGAAAACAGATATCCCCTACCCTTTGTACGTTCCATAGGAACGTTTGATGGAGCTAACGCCCATTCGCAAATAAAAAAATTAGCGCTATAAGTCAACACCTTAACCATCAAATTTTACTCTTTCCATGCTCCCGGCGTAACAACTGCTTTTTTTTCTGCGTCTACCAAACATAACCGGCAACGCAGCAGGTACCCTGCAATGCCACTTTTATGTTTATTACAATTTATATTTTATCATGAAAAAAGTTCTATTCGTGTTAACCGCACTTTGCGGTTTATCATTAGGTGCATTCGCACAATCATCATCAGAAGGCGGCAAATGGAATATCGGTTTAGATGCCGGCCTTCCGTTAGGCAGCTTACACGATCTGTATTCAACAGCAATTGGCGCTTCTATTAAATACGAACATCCTGTAGCCACATCAACCTTCATTACAGGTTCGGCTGGCTACCAGCGCTTTTTTATTAAAGGCGATGTTAAAGATGCCTTAAAAGCAGTGGGCGTAGATAAATCGGGCGTGGGCCTTATCCCGGTTAAAGCGGGCTTAAAGCACTACTTTAACGAAGGCTTTTTTGCAGAAGCACAAGCAGGTGCAGCATTTTCTACCGAAAGCGGTGGCAGCACCTCGTTTGTTTACGCGCCGGGCGTTGGTTATACCTTTAGCGGCGGCTTTGAAGCGGGCCTGCGCTACGAAGGCTTTTCGCAAGATGGCAGCAATTCGGGTATGGCAGCACTGCGCTTAGGCTACAGGTTCTAAATATTTGCAAGCATACTTACATAATGCCCGGGGTTATTACTACGGGCATTTTTGTTTAAGGCATTATCATGAAAAAAATTCTTTTAACGCTGCTATTGGCCATCGGCATAACAATGGCGGGCATGGCCCAAACCACCAATAGCGGCAAAAAATTCAGCATAGGGCTCGAATTGGGTAGGCCCACAACCGACGGGTACCTGTTTATTAATTATGCTATTGGCGGCTCGGTAAAATATAATGTGCCTATTGGAGAGCATACGGCAGTCACTTTTTCGGGCGGCTACACCTCGCAACGCGGAAAAGATGGTTGGTCGCCCAAAGGTTTTATTCCGCTAAAGGCCGGGCTTAAATACAATTTAATTGGTGCCCTATATGCAGAGGGCCAGGCGGGGGCAGTAATAAGTGCTGCAAAAAGTGTCGGTACAGGTTTTGCCGGCTCAGGCGGTGTAGGCTATGCATTTAATAATGGGCTGGATATTGGCCTGCGCTACGAAAACTGGGATGTATACGGCACAATAGGGCAAATTGGGCTGCGGATTGGCTTCGGGTTTTAGTTGGGCACACCGCAAGTTTATTATTTACAGTTGCCATATTTTGAAATATAAGTAGTATTATTTTGCTTTGAATATTAATAACCATAAATGCCTATTACACAATGAAAAAACTACTCTTTTCGCTACTATTTGTGGCGTGCAGCGCGGCTATTTGCCTGGCCCAAAAAGACAGCGACGCTGCAAAATTCAGCATTGGCTTAAACCTTGGGCTTCCGGTTGGCGTTGCATCTGATTATTCATCGTTTATTCCCGGCATCGATCTGAAATACGATGTACCGTTGGCAGAGGGCACGTTTTTCACAGCTTCGGCCGGCTATAGTAGAATCTTTTATAAGGATGTATACAAAGATTATCTTAAAACCGCAGGTATCGATAGGTCTAGCTCCGGTATCATTCCTTTAAAAGTAGGTATCAAATACTATTTTGATCAGTTTTTCTATGGGGAGGGGCAGCTTGGGGCAGCATTCTCAACAGAGAGCGAAGCAGGAACGGCTTTTACCTATGCACCCGGCATAGGATGCACCTTTGGCGGCGGCTTTGATATAGGCGTTCGATACGAAGGCTGGTCAAAAAACGGCACTCAAAAACAGATAGCAGCCCGAATAGCGATCAGTTTATAAATAGGCCTTACATCTTTTTTGTTCAGAACGCCCAGCAAATACCGGGGCGTTCTGCGTTTTTATTAACTGTAAAACAATATTCATATATCGGTGGTTGTGATGCTACATTTAACAAATACCATAATGAAAAAAATTTTATTAGCGATCCTTTTCGTCACTGCATCAGTAGGAGTATCTTTTGCGCAAAACGGCAAATTCAGCATCGGTTTAGAACTTGGTAAACCAACCGGCAACGTTGGCGATTTTTATAAGCTGGCCATAGGCGGTTCATTAAAATACGATGTACCGATCGAAAAAGGCACCAACTTCAACGTATCGTTAGGTTATACGTCTTTTCAAGGCAAACGCTATGTAGGCGATGCCGGCTTTGTTCCGTTGAAAGCAGGTTTGAAACACTACTTTGATCAGGGCTTTTATGGCGAAGCGCAATTGGGTGCAGCCTTTTCTACCGAAGATCACGGCGGTACTTTCTTTGCTTACTCGCCGGGCGTAGGCTACACTTTTGCGGGCGGGTTCGATGTAGGCTTCCGCTACGAGGGATGGTCTAAAAACGGTACAATTGGCCAGGTAGCAACGCGCTTAGCTTTCAATTTTTAATAAACAAACCAAAATATATCAGGGCCCCGGCGATCATCCATCGCCGGGGCTTTTTGTATTTATTGTTTTTGCAGCCGGTTAAGCGTATTATAATTGTATTTTCGGCGTTATTTGCCAAAACCACTTTTTGATAATGAAGAAACTGCTACCCATATTTTTCCTGTTCATCTACGCCGCTGCATCGGCACAAAATGCCCCTAAAAAAGCTTTTAGTGTTGGATTGGATTTAGGCATACCTACCAATAGCATTTACAGCATTGGCTTCGGTGGCTCGGGCAAGGCAGAGGTACCAATAGCGGGCGCAGCCAGTATTACGGTTACGGCAGGCTTTACCAGCCTTTACTATAAAAGTTCGGTATTTGGCAACACCCAATCGGCAGATGCGGCTACCTTTATCCCCCTAAAGGCTGGCGTAAAGTACTACCTCGGCGACGCTTTTTACATTGAAGGCGAGGCCGGCACCGCCATAGCTACAAACTACGAAAAAGATAAATTATTTGCCTTTGCGCTTGGCCCGGGCTTTCTGATAGAAATAAGCAAAAACACGGCAATTGACCTCGGCTTTCGGTACGAAAACTGGGGCAGCGGCCGCATCAGGCAAACCGGTATAAGAGCGGCTTATCGTTTCGCATGGTAAACCTATCACGCTTTTTTTTAAAGAATTAATAGAAAAATTGGCAAAATGGCGCTATATTTCCAACGTTTTTAAGAAATAATACAAATGATGAAAAAACTACTCGCTATCGCTTTGGTATTAATAGGTTTTTGCGCAAAGGCTCAGGAACGTAAAACTGTTTTTGAAAAATTTTCCAATAACAGGGCGATCGGAATAGGCATCTCGGGCTATTTGCCTCATGGCAATTTTTTTAAAAACGGCTATGGTGCGTCAGTAAAAAGCGAATGGCCTATAGCACAGGACCTAAGCTTGATAGGTACATTATCAGTAGCAAGGTTTAATTATAAAAGCGAATTTAAAGGTGAAGCGCTGCCTACTAAACCTGCTACGTTTATCCCCCTAACCGCAGGCGCCCGGTATTTTTTGGGTGATAAGATTTACTTTGAAGGCCTTGTGGGTGGCGGCTACGTGGCCGATTTTCACAAAAGCGCATTTCTATCCATTGAAGCAAGCGCCGGCTATATAATGCGGCTAAATAAAACCAACAGCTTTGATTTTTCTGTGGGTTACAACAACTGGGGCAGCGGCGAAAATCTTAAAGCTACAGTGCTTAAAGTGGCCTACCGTGCCGAGTGGTTTTAATCTGTCCCATTTTTAGCTATTCTGCGGATATTTGTACGATAAGAACTTTTTCAAATCGTAACTTCGCCATTTAATAATTAAACCCGGCGCAGTGTTCCCTATCCTTAAAAAAGAAATAACCACATACTTTAGTTCATTGGTGGCTTACGTCACCATTGGTGTTTTTTTACTGGTATTAGGCCTGTTTTTATGGGTATTTCCGGATACCAGTATACTGGCTTATGGCTACGCCGGGCTCGATAGCCTTTTTAGCACCGCTCCCTACCTGTTTATGTTTTTGGTGCCGGCCATCACCATGCGTTCGCTGGCCGAAGAACGCCGCGAAGGCACCTTTGAGCTTTTGCTCACCCGCCCCCTTACACATCTGCAAATAGTATTAGGCAAATATTTTGCCGGCATATTTATCGTATTATTCGCGCTGTTGCCTACACTGGTATATTATTACAGTGTTTATAACCTTGGCGCACCACAGGGGAATATAGATACCGGTGCGGTTATCGGCTCGTATATCGGTTTGTTTCTACTCGGCTCGGCGTTTACGGCTATTGGTTTGTTTGCATCTTCGGTAAGCAAAAACCAGGTTATCGCCTTTACAATAGCAGTGTTCCTTTGCTTCTTTTTCTACAGCGGGTTCGATTCGTTGAGCGGATTGCTCTCGTTACAAAGCTTGGGTATACAATCGTTGGGTATTACCGAGCACTACAACTCGGTTAGCCGCGGCGTATTAGACACCCGCGACCTGATGTACTTTGTGCTGGTAGATGCATTGTTTCTGTTAATAACGCTTTTTGTACTGCACCGCCAGCAGCAAAAAAAGTTTATTAACACCGTATTCCTGAGTACCGTTGGCATACTGGTCGCCTTAACGTTGGGCAGCCAAAAGCTTTTCACCCGGTTCGATTTTACTAAAGAGAAACGCTTTACCATATCTGCCGTTAGCCGCAATGTATTAGATAGCCTGCCGGCACCCGTGTACGTTAACGTTTATTTACAGGGCGATGGTTTCCCCGGTGGCATGAAGCGCCTGCAAACTGCTACTAAAGATATGCTGGCCGACCTGCAGGCCTACAGCCACGGCAAACTCAGTTTTGTGTTTGTTGATGCACTAAAGGGACTATCGCCCGATCAGCAACAGAAAATGGTTGATAGCCTGGAGGCGCAGGGCGTATTTGCCCAAACCCTCAGCGTAAAAACCGACGATGGCGTACAATCAAAGGTAATGATACCCTTTGCGCAGGTAATTTACGATGGTAAAGCCATCCCCGTAAAATTACTCGAAAGCCAAAGCAACCTCAACACCTCCCCCGAAGAAAAGCTGAACAGCTCTATCCAAAACCTCGAATACGCCTTTACATCGGCCATTAAAAAAGTAACCAGCGGCGGCAAACAGCGCATAGGTTTTACCGAGGGGCATAACGAACTTACCGACCTGCAACTGAACGATGCCATGCGCAACCTGGCCGACGGGTACCAGGTTGGCCGTGTTAATTTGGCTACCATACCGTTTGATAACTTGATGAAGATACGCCTGTTGGTAATAGCTAAACCCGACAAGGCCTTTACCGAGCAAGAAAAATTTAAAATAGACCAATACCTGATGCGCGGCGGCCGCATACTTTGGGCCATTGACCAGGTAAGCGCCGAGTTGGATAGCCTGCGCGGCAAGGGTAACCAAGCACTGGCCTTTAACAAAGAGTTGAATCTTGACGACCAGCTTTTCCGTTATGGTATACGCATTAACTACAACCTGATAGCCGATATCAATTCCTCGCAAATACCCGTTACCGTGGGAGATGCAGGCGGCCAGCCGCAAATACAACTATTGAACTGGTTGTTTTACCCTGTGTATATCCCACTGGCTAAGCACCCTATTGTGAAAAACCTTGATGGCATTACCAGCCAGTTTGCCAGTACTATTGATGTATTGGATATCAAGAATGTAAACAAAACGGTGCTGCTGAGCACATCGCCCTATAACAAGGAGATAAAAACGCCGCACATTATCTCGCTGATGAGTTTGCAGGAAGAGCCAAACCCAAAAGAGTTCCAAAGCCCGCAAAAAATTACCGGTGTGTTGTTAGAAGGCAAGTTCAAGTCCGATTTCCTTAACCGCCCCGTGCCCGATAGCCTTGGCGAAAACATCCCGGTCGTAGGCGAAAGCAAACCTACTAAGATGGTTGTACTAAGCGATGGCGACATATTGCGCAACCAGGTTGGTGCCGATGGCTCGCCCTACCCGCTGGGGTATGACCGCTTTAGCAAACAAACCTACGGCAACCTAAGCCTGTTGCTGAACATTGCAGACTATATGGCGGATGACTCGGGACTGATAGCACTGCGCAACAAAGAGATACAAATACGCCTGCTGGACAGAGCCCGCATCCGCAGCGAGAAATTGAACTGGCAGTTAATAAACAACATTGTGCCCATTGGCATAGTGTTGATATTCGCTATTTTTCAACATTATAGCCGTAAACGGAAGTATGCCCGTTAAATTTTATACTTTTGAGTTACTAAATTGATCAACCCGTTATGAGATTCATCGTTTCTACAACAACGCTTCTGAAACAATTGCAAAGTGTAAGCGGCGCGCTGAGCAACAGCACCGTATTACCTATACTGGAGAACTTTTTGTTCGAGATAAAAGACGGGAACTTAACCATTTCTGCTACCGACCTGCAAACCAGCATGACCACCTCGCTGCCTGTTGAGGCAAAAGAGAATGGCCGCATTGCTATACCCTCAAGGATATTGTTAGATACCCTGAAATCGTTGCCTGAGCAGCCGGTTTCTTTTTCGGTAGACGAAAAAACTTTTGCCATTGAAATAAGCGCCGGCGACGGTAAATACAAACTGAGCGGCGAGAACGGCGAAGATTTCCCTAAAATACCTGTGGTAGAAAATGCCTCATCGGTAAACCTGCCCGCATCGGTATTAGGCGAAGCCATTAACAAAACCATATTTGCCGTTAGTAACGACGAGTTAAGGCCCGCCATGACAGGCGTTTACTGCCAGCTTAGCAGCCAGCACCTTACCTTTGTAGCTACCGATGCCCACAAGCTGGTACGCTACCGCCGCAAAGATGCCAAGGCCGATAGCACAACCGCTTTCATTCTGCCTAAAAAAGCTTTAACGCTACTAAAATCTGCCCTGCCTGATAGCGATGTAAATGTATCCGTTGAATACAACAGCACCAGCGCCTTCTTTAAATTTGGTAACATTAATTTAGTGTGCCGCCTGATAGATGAGCGTTACCCTGATTACGAAGCCGTTATACCAAAAGAGAACCCTAACAAACTGGCTATAGACCGCCTTTCGTTATTGGGTACCCTTAGCCGTGTAGCCATTTATGCCAACAAAACTACCCACCAGGTAAGGCTTAAAATAAGCGGCAGCGAGCTGAATATATCATCAGAAGATATTGACTTTGCTAACGAAGCACACGAGCGCCTTACTTGCCAGTACGAAGGCACCGACCTGGAAATTGGTTTCAACGCCCGTTTCCTGATAGAGATGCTGAAGAACCTGAGCTGCGAAGAAGTATCGCTCGAAATGTCGACCCCTAACCGTGCCGGTTTATTACTGCCACAAGGCGGCGACGAAAACGAAGACGTACTGATGCTGGTAATGCCGGTAATGCTTAACAGTTATGCATAGTTGGTGAATGGTAAATTGTGAGTGGAGAATAGTTAGAACACAACACAACCACTCACAGCTCACTATTCACCACTCACCTTTACATAAAAAAGTCCTGCCAAACGGCGGGACTTTTTTATGTAAAGAATACCAAAACCCGCATTTATACAGTTATTATTGCATCTGCTTTTGATATGAATGTAAGAGTACTTGTTTTATTGGTTTGTTTGGCTATGGCAGGCATATACTCCTGCAAAAAAGGCGATGATAGTGTGCCCACTTCGTCTACTCTTACTACTTCGCTAAACGTAGTAAACACTACAACCGATACCCTTAATTTTTACCTCAACGGCAGCAGGGTAAACACCACGTCTTCATTATACCCATTCGGTTATACGGGTTACCTGCCTGTACCTTTTGAAGACCAAAATTACCAATTTAAGCGCCCGCGTTCGTCTGATGTATTATTTAACCTGCAACTGGCGCTGGATACTAACAAAGTATATTCAGTATACATAGCCGGCGAAAATGCCGATGATACTTTTACCACCCGCGATACGCTGATTGCTGATACCGCCAGCCGTCCAAAAATACGTTTTGTAAATGCTTCGCCCGGCTCGGGCAACCTTAATGTGGTAATAAACGATACCTTAAGGTTTAGTACACGGGCATATAAAACCACAACGGTGTTTATCCCCATAAGCGCGGGCATAAAGCACGTACAGATATACAACACAGGCAGCACAGTTGCCCTGTCTGATACCTCGCGCACGTTTATAGCCGGGCGGCAATATACCTTGTTTGCAAAGGGACGCATTACAGGCACGGGCGGACAAAAATTTGGCACCGGCCTGGTAGTAAACAGATAGTTTGATACATAGTAAATGACAGCAAATAATAAAAGCGGACTATTGCGTTACCTGTGCATGTTTATTGCAGGGGTACTTATTGTACCGCAACTAATTTCATGCGGTAAAGATGCTACCACCTCCATAGGGTCTGACAATGGTTACCTTAACCTGGTAAACCTAAGCCCCAACATTAACCCGGTAAACCTGTACGCATCATTTATACGGCAAAGTACCACCAGTTACCGTTACCCTAACGCATCTGGCTATTTTTTAATGAATATTAACGATACGCCTTTGCAGGTGCGCCAGGCCATAACCAGTGGTAGCAACCAAACCAACCTGGTAACGCTTGCCGGTTCGCTCAAAAAAAATGTGCGCTATACGTGGTTTCTTACCGGGCTAAAATCAGATAGTGCGTTCAGTTATATTTTCACGGTAGATTCGGGCGCTACGCCGGGTATTAACCGCGCCAAAGTGCGTTTGGTAAATGCATCGCCGGGCAGCACAGGCATCAATATCACCGCTAATGATTCGTCGCTGTTTTCAAACGTTGCATACAAGGGCGTAAGCGACTATAAAGAAGTTACGTCGGGCACCTACAATTTCAGGTTCAGTGTTAGCGGGGCGGCGGCAACCACTATCTACACCCTACCAAACACTACCGTGCTCGATGGTAAACTTTATACCATTTATGCTTACGGGCTACCCAACCGCACAGATACCGCGAAGTTTGCTGCGGGTATTATTTTAAACACCATACCCGATAAAAAGTAACATTAAGGCATTTTTTAGCTTTATGTTGCTATTTTTGCAGATAAAATTGAAATATTTTGGAAATAATACACAGCCTGGTAGATTTTATACTGCATATTGATAAACACCTTGCCGAAATTACCAGCCAATACCAAAGCTGGACTTACCTAATCCTCTTCATCATTATTTTCGCTGAAACCGGATTTGTGGTAACCCCGTTCCTACCCGGCGATTCGTTGTTGTTTGCAGCAGGTGCGCTAATTGCAGGCGGTGCTTCGGGTTTAGATGTGCATTTGCTGGCGGTTTTCCTTATCGTAGCGGCATTTGCCGGTAACACTGTAAACTATTTGCTGGGCAACTACCTCGGCCCCAAAGTATTTAAAGAAGAAAATAAGATACTTAAACTAAGCTACTACCTAAAAACCCAGGCTTTTTTCGATAAGCATGGCGGCAAGGCAGTAATCTTCAGCCGGTTTATGCCCATTATACGTACTATTGCGCCGTTTGTGGCAGGCGTTGGCCGTATGCCTATGGCGCGTTACAGCCTGTATAACATTGTAGGCGGACTATCGTGGATAGTGATATTCCTTTATGGCGGCTACCTGTTCGGCAATGTACCTTTCTTTAAAAAGAATTTCTCGCTTGTAGCTATCGGAATAGTGCTTATATCCATCCTCCCTCCCATTTTTGCCATGATAAAAGGCGCTATGGCGAAGAAGGAAGAGCCGATTCAATAAGTAATAATGATGGTGCCCGGCATTACCGAAGTCGCTTTTAACATATTCATTAACACGGGGCACCTACGGAGCCCAATCTAATGACCGGCCAGCCTACAAACACGATACTCCTATCGGAGTGCTGATTTTCAGCATCAAAATATAGCCCCCAGCGGGGTAACGTATTTATAGCAACAATTAAAAACAAGGGCAGGCTCCATAGGTGCCGCCTAAAATGGCGTACTATCTATTAAATCAATAATTAGCCGCTGCCATTTTTGATGTTATTAAGAGTATAAATTCAATCGGCAATTACGATATTTTACTATCACTTGGGCTCCGCCCCTCGTAAAACCATAGCACACAAGGCTTTTAACTTGCATTAAAAACGCTCCCCCTATATTTTTTTATGTAATTTAATACGGAAATAAAATCCGGACTTATCACATTAAAAAAATTGTACTGTTTAGTTTTTTTACCCTTTTTAACACCCTTACCTTACTGGCCCAGAATGATGCGCCTGTGATTGAAGATTTTGCCGAAAGTATTAAAGGCAGCAACTCCTTTGCGTTTAACGATCATTTAAACGTGATGCAAATATCAACCGACGACGACAAGTTTGACCTGGTTGCCGTAAACGACAAATTTGAGGTAGTTTGGAAGACATCACTGGCTGGTTACGGTATAAAAACCGATAAATTTCAGAATAAAGTAATTGCGCTGGCTGCAAACGACCATAGCAACATGAAAGGCACCACCAACACCTTTCTGGCTTATGTAATTGACCCGGCAAATGGCAAGGTACTGGCCGAAAAAGTGGTATACAAATCAAGCAACGATTTGGTTGAATTTCCGCAGATGTATACCGGCGACGGCGCTTTTTTTAAGTTGGCTGTACGCCAAAGCGGTTTTGCGCGTAAAATACATGTAGGCATACCTTTTTACAGTTTATTTACCGCAAATAGCTATGCCCGCGAGTATAATGAAACCCGCAACTTGCAGGTGATAGAATATAACGATAAACTGGATTCGGTAAGTGCCTTTAAACCGGTAATTTCTAACGGTACATTTATTTCGTTAGGTTGGAACAAACACGCTGATATGTTTATTGGCTGGCTAAACGGCCCTACTATTGAAGTTTACAAGTACGATGCCGGCAAAACCAAGCCATCTAACATGTTATCTGCCGATGTTGTTTTTAAAGAGGATAAAAGCGTTGTACCAAGCGAGCATTTTATGCTGAAACCGTCGGAAAACAGCAACGTACTATACTACGGCATGATGTATGTTAACCAGGATAACGACGGCGAACTGGGTATAGGCAAGTTCGATTTCAGTACCAATAAAAAATTGTATGCCACACAAGCGCTTGATAAAGCAAGCCTGAAAGCCATCAAGAAAAACTTTACCCCCGTAAATAAAAAGATAGACGATGTAGATATGGGCTACGGAAAAGGTATGACGCTTTTATACCTCGATGAGCTGGATGGTAAGGTTGTGGCAGCTATAGCATCGCGTAGTAAACGTGCAAGTTCCATAAACAACTACGGCGTTTATATGATACAGAACTCGATGCTGATAAATGCTTACGATCAAAACCTGGTGCTGAAGTTTCAGAACGTACTCCCTTCGGACTATATTTACCCCACCAGGTATTTAAAAACCAGCTTTCGGTTCAACAATAATAAACTGTACATATTATCAAATGCCAAAACCGGTATGTATAGCATCAGTGGCATTTTATCAATATTGGATATCAGTACCGGGCAATGGGATAAAATGGAATACCTGTCTAAAAAACACATTGGCAATAGTGATTACGCAGATGGCGGATCGGTACTATGGTTTGGCAGCAATTTTATGGTGCCCTACCTATCGACTAAGTCCTTTGCGCCTAATAGGGCGGATGTAACGCTGCAGCTAAACAACTATTAACCGTTACCCTAACATCAATAAAAACAGCCTGTAAGATGATACAGGCTGTTTTTATTGATACCCATCTTCGCCATCACACAAGAGCTTTAAAAGATTAGTTTTTCCGTTCGGCTTTACGTTCAGCCTTTGTTATAGGTATAACCTTACAACAAATCCCCTTTTTATCCAAAGGTTGAGCCAGATATATCCCGTTTACTTCCTTATCCGTTTGTACGGTAAGGCGCTTGTCAAACAAAATTTTCTCATTATTTATCTCAAAGTATTTAGAGGGGATGTAATACATAGAATCGCGTGAGGGATGAACTTCAGTCAGATTACTTCCGCCAAATTCGAGCATGCTATCGCTATCATAATCTTTTATAGGCGATGCTATACTTTTTGTTATAAATTTTGCACTACCCGGAAATACCTGGTAAACTTCAAACTCATCATCGTTGGGTGCGCCATTGTCACAAATAAATAAAAACACTGCCTGGCCGCTTTTAATAAAACGGTGTTCTTTAAACTTCATGGCGACCTCATCGGGATATTGATGGTTGAAAATAATTTTATTGTCGTAATAAATATGGTTGGTATCTAACCTTATGGTATGCCCGCCGGGGGCATTAAAAAGCAGTTCCATTTTCTTCTTTTTTTGCCCATATACGGTATTGAACAATAAGGATAACAAGCAGGCGGTAAGGATAGGTGTTCTCATATAATTGTTTTGCTTAAATTTAAAACAATTGCGCCAAATACTCCTTTGCTGTTTAATATGAAAACACAACTACATGGCTGCTGTAAAAATTAAAGACCAACCCTTTTACATCCAGGCTACTGCCGTATTGTTCGGTTTAGTGTTGCTGGTTTATGCCTTATCGGTATTGGCCGATATTTTAATACCGCTTGGCTTCGCGGCATTTTTGGCCATATTGCTAAACCCGCTTGCTACAAAGCTGCAATTTTTGAAGATACCGAAGGTGGTAGCAATCATACTGGCCATGCTGATAGCCATATTAGCCGTTGCAGGCGTATTTTACTTCCTGTCTACCCAGATCATTCAGTTCGGCGATTCGTTGCCTATGCTGCAAAAGAAATTCGGCGAAATAACCATCAGCCTGAAAGACTGGATACAGTCCTCGTTCGGCATTACCGTAGCCAGGCAAAACGAAATGGTGCAGGAAGCCTTGCACAATAGCCAATCCATGGTGGGTAAAACGCTGGGGGGCGTATTAGGCACGCTCAGCATCATATTTTTATTGCCGGTGTATGTTTTCTTCATGATGTTGTACAAGCCGCTTATCCTTAACTTTTTGTACGAGGTATTTGCCGAAGAAAATTCAAAAAAAGTAAGCGAGGTGCTGATGGAAACCAAAGGCGCCATACAAAGCTATATTGTGGGTTTGCTGATAGAGATGGTAATAGTAGCCGCCATGAACTCAGCCGCCCTGCTGTTATTAGGCGTAAAATACGGACTGCTGATAGGCTGCATAGGTGCCATACTAAACCTTATCCCCTATCTTGGTGGTATTATAGCCATTGCCCTGCCGGTACTAATGGCTACCGTTACTAAAGATGGTTACTCTACGCAATTGGGCGTTATTATAGCCTACATTGTTATCCAGTTTATTGATAACAATATACTGGTACCACGTATTGTATCATCAAAAGTGCAGATAAACGCGCTGATGTCGATAGTAGTAGTACTGCTGGGCAATCAGTTATGGGGACTGTCGGGCATGTTTTTGTCGATACCTTTTGTGGCCGTCATAAAAATAGTTTTCGACCGTATAGATGACCTTAAACCATGGGGTAAACTGCTTGGCGATAACATCCCCACCCGCCACCTGGGCGATATGATGCGCAACCGGGGTAAACGAAAAGCCGTGCTGCCGAGTACGGAGCAGTAGGGGTTGGTTCATAGTTGATGATTGATAGATCATGGCAATCTTTGTCATGCTGAGGGACGAAGAATCTATTAGCGACCAAACATAGCGACGAAAGCTTTGTGGCTAATAGATTCTTCGCTATCGCTCAGAATGACAAAACATTACGAAGTATATAAAAGCAAAAGGCTCACAATATCAACTGTGAGCCTTTTACTTTTACTATGGACTATGAACTATCGACTATTTAATGGCTCACCGGTGCGGCGCCTTTGTTTAGCGTACCATTGGTGAACAACAACGGGCTCACTTTGGTTGGATCGCCCTGGTATACCCATACAATGTTGCCAATGTATTTGCGGAAGGCGTTGCTCACTTCGTCGGTAGTCAGCTTTTTAATATCGTCAACCATGGTGACAGAGCGCATCCAATTGTTGTGCAATACCTCGTTGCTTACCAAGGCTGCAGCCTGCGCCTGGTTGGTTTCGTTTTTGTAATAGAAGCCGGTTAGGTATTCCACTTTCTTGTTCGCAACTTCCTCTTTGGTGAAGCCGTCGGTTTTTACTTTGTCTACCAGTTTATCAAACACAGCTATGTATTTATCAGGTTGCGTGGTTGATACCGAGAACCTTGCTGTAGCCGTATTACCGGTATTGAACCAGGCCTGAGGAGCGTACGACAAACCGTTATTGGTGCGTACATCTAAAAAGTGCCTGTTGGCAAATATGCGCATAGCAACGTTGAAGGCATTATAATCGGGCGTACCGGGAGCCGGGCCACTGGTTATACCTTCTACATAGTTGGTTGCCAAATCGCGTTTCTCTGCCGAGAAAGTATTTTTATAAACACGGAAGAACGATTTTTTAGCTTCGAACGGTGCGCCTGCTTTAACACCGGCAAGCATTGCAGCTACTTTGGCTTCTATATCGGCTTTAGGCAAATCGGCAACTACCACAATTACCAATCTCGATTTGGTTAATATTTTATTGTAGAAAGCTTTTGTTTCGGCAGCAGTAAGTTTAGAAATGATGTCAACTTTACCATCGGGATCCTTTGCATAATCGCGGCCTGCGAAGGCAATTTTATCGGCATATTTATCAATAGCTGCATCGGGCTGTGCATCGTTCGATTTTAGGTTGTTTATCGCGTCCTGTTTTATACGCTCAAACTCTTTGGCATCAAATGCAGGCTGGGTAATGGCTTCGGCATAAAGCGGCCATACGGTCTCAAAGTCGCTCTTGATGCAGTTCATGCGTATCAAAGCATATTCCTTGGTATCATAGCCCCAAAGTTCGGCGCTTACTTTGTCCAGCGCGTTCTTGAAATCGTTTTTACTGTGTTTTAGGGTGCCACATTCCGTTAGGGCACTAATGGCCATAGTTTCTATGCCGGCCTTCTCGGCAGGGTAATTTTCTACACCACCTTTTATTACGGTTTGTATTTCTACAATATCGTTACCGCTTGGCTGTACAATTACTTTCACACCGCTCACGGTAGTTTCGTAAGGCTTTTTATCCTGGGCACTCGCCGGGTTTGCGTTATATATAGCTGCCATTACCAGCAGCGCAAATAAGTTTCTCTTTTTCATCTTAATTGTGTTAATGGTTATTTGGCAACAAAAAATGTTTTGGCATCGCTTGCTTTAGCAGCTTCGGGGTTAATTACCATACCCGCTACCGATGGTTTGCCGGTGATGTATTTATCCAGGTATTTAGAAATATCCGCACGGGTTATCTTTTGGTAGTTATCGGTAATATCGGTACCATAATCAAACGAGGTGCTGCACCACCAAAAGCTTAGCTGGCTTGGCAGGCTGCTTGGTTTTTCCATATTACGGGCGTGGCTGCGCAGCAGAATGCCCTTAGCATCGGCCAGTTGCTCGTCGGTATAGTAATCAGGCTTACCAAACTGGCTTATCTGGTTCAGCGCTTCTGCGTAGCATTCTTTCAGTTTGTTAGGGTTGGGTACTATAAAGAAGTTTATATCGCCGGTGTAATGGGTAGTAGTGTAGCTGATACTTGCCGATGATGCCAGGCCTTTATCAACCAGGGCTTGCTGCAATTTGCTGGAATTTAAGCCCACAACGTACGAAAACACATCTGCCGCTACTGTAGCTGCTGAATCGGTTGAATACGCCGGCCCCTGCCATGCAATTTCCATGTATGGGGTTTGGGCAATGGTTGTTTCTTTTACGAAGGCAGTACTTTTTTCCAGTGGTTTAAAGGGCGGTATAGGGTATTTTTCGTGCGGGTTGAAGCCACTGCTTGCCCAATCGCCAAAAATGGCTTCGGCTTTCTTAAATGCGTCTTCGTGCTTCACGTCGCCGCAAATGGTTAGCAAGCTATTGTTGGGAAAGTAGTATTTATCTTTAATGATCATCATTTTCTCAGGCGTAGCGGTGTTGATGATCTCGTGCACGCCAATGGCAATTTTGCGGGTGATAAGGTCGCCCCAAAGCGCTTTGTTTACTTCATAGTAAAGCTGGAAATAAGGGCTGCTTTCGGCACGTTGAAACTCACCATCAACCACCGGGCGCTCTTTGGCCATATCCTCGGTGCGGTAAATAGGGAAACGGATGGCGGCGTTCATGAATTTGAGCCCGGCGTTCAGGCTGTCTTTATCAAAGGTAAAGAAGTAGTTTACACGTTCTACGCTGGTAGTACCATTCCATATTGCGCCAAGTTCCTGCGTACGTTTCAAAAATTTCTCCTGATCGGGATAATCTTTATTGGCTTTGAAAAACATGTGTTCAAAAAGGTGCGAGAGTCCGCTATATTCGGGGCCTTCGGTGTAGGCACCGTTTTTTACCGCAATTTCGATTGTGGCCAGCGGAACTTTGGCGTTCTCTATCACCACCACCTCAAGCCCGTTCGGAAGCTTCTTCCAGAAATAGCCTTGCGGCAGCCTAGGCTGTGCTATAGCGCAAACCGAGCATAGTAGGCCCACTGCGCTTAACGCAATTAGTTTAAATAATTTTGGAGTCATAAGTACTATGTAATTTAAGTATTGTTTGCCCTAAATATACCGCTTATAACTTTCGAACTGAATTTTTAGTTATTATTTAACAAATTGCGGGGGGATGTTTTTTTGTTGTGGTTAAATTTTACCGCAAAGGGCGCAGAGATTTGCCTGACTGTTAGCGCAAATAACACAAAGCCAGTTTAGGTACTTTATTGAGTATTTACTTTGAGGGCGCGCTTCCTCAGTTATTTAAATTTTAATGCAATTTTTTTGCCCGCTACGTTCTGCAGAAAAGGCATAAATATCAGTGTAGCATTTTCGCGCGCCTTACCCAGCAGGTTCATCTCGCGGGAGGTGGTCAGCATCTTCTGTTCGGCTATTTTGTAAACGTCCTCCACCATCTCCTTGGTCTTATCAGGGAAGTAAACACCCGATACATCGTACACGCGCGACTTTTGGTGATCTAATTTTACATAACATACCTCGGGTTGCGGCAGCGTGAGGGTAACGCTGTCTTTTGTGAGTACGATGTCTTCTTTCTTCACTTTAGTGAGATCGATACAGGCGGTAACCTCCCCTACTGCTACGAACAGCACCCGCGAATCGGGCAGGATGGTGTGCACCTCTTTCTTCTCCACCACGTCTTTCATAGAATACTTTACCAGTTCCAGCTTACCCATGGCGGTTATTTTAGATACCATAATATCCTGGTTCACTTCTGTTTTGGTAGCGAATTGCCTTTTAAGGTACATGAACATAAAACCAATAGAAGCAATAACTACCAGGAAAAATATGGTGGAAATAACGGAGCGGGAGCGGATAGCCATAACGGGGTAATTGATGTATTTAAGCTACAAAAAAAAGCAGCGATGGTTTGCACCGCCGCTGCTTATGTAAGTTATATGCGCATTTGTTTACGCGTAGGTAACGTTCAAAGTAATTGGCACGCTCAAAGCTTTTGATACAATGCAACCTGCTTTAGCGCCTTCTGCAACTTCTTTAAATTTAGCTTCGTCTACACCATCAATAACTGATGCTTTCAGTTCCAGGTGGATGCCTTTAATTTCCAGCGCCTGCATATCCAGGTCGAGGATAGCATCGGTGGTAAGGTCGCCTGCGGTGATACCTGCTTGCGTCAAAGCCGCGCTAACCGCCATAGTGAAGCAGCCTGCATGTGCAGCAGCTATCAGCTCTTCGGGGTTGGTGCCAATACCATCGGCAAAACGGGTTTTGAACGAGTACTGTGTTTTGTTAAGAATAGTGCTTTGGGTGGTAATGGTGCCTTCGCCAGCTTGCAGGTTACCGTTCCAGTGTGCATTTGCGGTACGTTTCATGATGATAGTTGTGTTTTAGTTTTTACGAATGTAGCAATATATTATTACCTCTATATTTTTTACCGCAAAGTTCGCAGAGACTTGCAGCTTTATTAGCGCAAAGAACACAAAGATTTTTTCACGCAAAGACGCTAAGGCGCAAAGATTTTGAAGTAGCGCCGTAATTTAACCCTTCTTACTTATTTAGTTTGCAAGGCTTTGTGCTCTCCTATGTTTGTTACCAATTAATATAGCTAATAATTTTGTATTGAGTGAAGGAGTATGAGAGCCGATTTGTGCTCAAACAACTCATGAAGTATGTTCTCGCAAAGATACGGCCTCATGCTCTTTTGCCCATTGGAGTTTGAACAGAATGTAAGGCATACTGCATAGCGGTATAGCTTGGATATCCAACCAGGAGACAAAACGAAGATGGGTTATTCACTTATTAAAATAGATATTAACAGGTGATGACAAGTGTTTTAAAGCAAGTTGCCGGCATTGATGTGGCACAAAAGGAATTAGTAGTATCGTTAGGCAGGATAGGCAGCTCCCTTGAGAAGGATATTTACGCTTGTAAATCGTTCGCCAATAAAGAATCGGGCTTTAAGGCTATGCTGGTTTGGGTAAGCAAGCATAGCGTAAACACTACCAGCGTAAGGTATGTGATGGAAGCCACCGGCGTTTACCATGAGAAGCTGGCGTACTACCTGTCCGACAACGGTTACGAGGTTAGCATAGTACTACCCAATAAGATCAGCAACCATATAAGGTCGCTGGATATCAAAACCATTACTGATAAAACTGCTTCAAGAGGCATTTGCGATTTCGGGCTTGGTACAAAACTGGAGGACTGGCAGCAACCGGAGAAGGGGTTCAAAACATTAAGGCAGTTAACCCGGGAAAGGGGGCAATTGATAGCAGAACGTACGGTGGCTAAGAACCAGCTGCACGCCGAGCAGGCAGAAGCATACCCTAACGAAAGGAGCGTAGCCAGGCTCAAAGATCGTATCGGGCTGTTCAACAGCCAGGAAAAAGAAGTTAAAGAAGAGATCGATGCCCTGATAAAGCAAGATGCCGAATTGACTAAAAGAGTACGTACTATTACATCTATCCCCGGCGTAGGGTGGCTTACGGCAGTTACCATCCTTGCAGAAACGAATGGCTTCAACCTGATCCGCAATAAAAGGCAACTGGTAGGGTATAGCGGGTTGGATGTAAAAGTTAAAGACTCGGGCACTTCGGTAAAAAGTAAGCCTCGTATATCCAAACGAGGGAACCGTTATTTACGGAAGGCAATGTATATGCCTGCATTAGCCGCTATACGTAGCGACAAGCATTTCAAAGCAGTGTTTGTGAGGTTAGTATCTAAACATGGAATTAAAATGAAAGCGGCGGTAGCGGTGCAGAGGAAGTTATTAGAACTGGTTTACACCCTTTGGAAAACAGGCGAGAGGTACGACAGCCGCTACCTGCAAGTACAAAGCGAGGAAGCAACCTCATAAAATAGTTAGGGTGGTTAAAGCTAAAGCCAACCACCCTAAACAGGCTGGCATAAAGCCGCCTTAGACAACAAAAGTAAAAAATCATTTGGTAATCAACACAGAATCTTTGCGGTT
>NZ_MBTF01000002.1 GCF_002013915.1 Mucilaginibacter pedocola | reverse complement strand
ATTTATGGCACGATTAAATTTATTGGAAGAGACGAGGTACGAGAAGCTGCCCGTTAGCGTGTATGCCAACCAAAAAGAGGCATCGCTGGCGGTAGCGGCACGCATAGCAAAGCTGATACGCGGCAAACAGGCAGCAGGGCAGCAAACCGTTCTGGGTTTGGCTACCGGCGTAACGCCCATCGGCGTTTATGCCGAGCTGATTCGCCTGCACAAAGAAGAAGGCTTATCATTTAAGGATGTAGTAACTTTCAACCTGGATGAGTACTACCCTATGAAGCCTGATGCTGCCCAAAGCTACGTTACTTTCATGAACGAGAATTTATTCGACCATATCGATATCGATAAAGCTTTAGTGCACATCCCCGATGGTACCTTGGCACAGGATGATGTGGCTGCCTTCTGTTTAGATTACGAACGCCAGATAGAAGAGCTTGGCGGTTTGGATTTGCAGCTATTGGGTATAGGGCGTACCGGGCACATTGGCTTCAATGAGCCTGGCTCTGCACCCAACTCGGGTACCCGTTTGGTAACGCTTGACGACCTTACCCGCCGCGATGCTTCGCGCGATTTTGGTGGTAAAGAGAATGTACCTACCAAAGCCATCACCATGGGCGTTGGTACTATCTTTAAAGCCCGCGAAATTATCCTGATGGCATGGAGCGCCAAAAAAGCGCCTATCGTACAAAAAGCTGTAGAAGGCGAAATATCAGGCGAAGTACCTGCTACCTTCCTGCAGCTTTCTGATAGTGTTGAATTCGTATTGGACCAGGGTGCTGCTTCTGACTTAACGCGCTTTAACACCCCATGGCTGGTTAAGGATTGCGTTTGGGAAAATGCTTTAATTAAAAAAGCCGTTATCTGGCTATCAGGCGCCGTAGGTAAGCCTATCTTAAAACTGACCGAAGAAGATTACAATGCGCATGGCATGGCGCAGCTTGCCGTGGAGCAAGGGCCGGTATACAATATCAATATCGACATATTTAACCAGGTACAGCATACCATTACCGGTTGGCCGGGTGGTAAGCCGGGTGCTGATGACAGCCAGCGCCCCGAACGTGCCGAACCGGCACGCAAGCGCTCTATCGTATTCTCCCCGCACCCCGACGATGATGTAATATCTATGGGTGGTACATTTATTAGGCTCGTTGACCAGGGGCATGATGTACACGTAGCATACCAAACATCGGGCAATACTGCAGTATGGGATGATGATGTATTGCGTTATGTAGAGTTCGCTATCGACTTTAAAGAAAGTGTTGGCGAAGATGCTGCTGAGCTGAAAAAACTTTACGGCGAGATGCGCCATTTCATCGAGAACAAAGTACCTAACCAGGTAGATACGCAGGAGATACGCAATGTTAAAGGTTTCATCCGTAAAACCGAAGCGATAGCCGGTGCACGTTACGCAGGCTTGCCGGATAGCAATATCCATTTCCAGGCTTTGCCTTTTTACGAAACAGGCAAAACCAAGAAGAATGCCGTTGGCGAAGAGGATATCCTGTTAACTATGGAGCTTCTGCAAAAAATAAAGCCACACCAGGTTTTTGCAGCAGGCGATTTCGCCGACCCTAACGGTACGCACATCGTTTGCTTCAACATTATCCTCGCTGCCCTGCAACGCTTAAAAGAAACCGAAGAGTGGGTAAAAGATTGCTGGATGTGGCTGTACCGCGGTGCATGGCACGAGTTTGCTACCCACGAGATTGAGATGGCTGTACCATTATCGCCTGCCGAAGTATTGCGCAAGCGCGATGCGATCTTCAAGCACCAAAGCCAGAAAGATACCCCGGTATTCCCCGGCGATGATGCCCGCGAGTTCTGGGTACGCGCCGAGGACCGTAACCGCGAAACTGCCGTTTGCTATGATAAGCTCGGTATGGCGGAATATGCAGCCATGGAGGCTTTTGTGAGGTACAAGTTTTAATTTTACGTGGAGGCGCGACACATCGCGCCTCTTTTGTTATCATACATTCACCACCATGTCATTGCGAGCGATAGCGCGGCAATCTCATAGGATATTAGCGTATGCAAAGTTCGCCACCTGTCCTATGAGATTGCTTCGTACCTCGCAATGACATTATTTAATAATAGCATTAGATAATGACCGCAGCCCTCACCAAATCCCCCCGACTGCTTTCCCTTGATGTTTTCAGGGGAGCTACCATTGCTACCATGATATTGGTTAACGACCCCGGCGATTGGGGGCACATTTATGCGCCGTTAGAACATTCGGTGTGGAATGGCTGTACACCAACCGACCTGGTGTTCCCTTTCTTCTTGTTCATGGTGGGCGTATCTATTGTTTACGCAATGGAAAGCCGGAAGGCATCGGGCGAGAATCAGTCGAGGATGATATGGACGGCCTTGCGCCGGATGTTTGTAATGATGCTCATCACCTGGTGTACGCAGGTTATTCTCCGCTGGAATTTCGATCTGAGTAAACTACGCCTGCCCGGCGTGTTACCACGCATTGCCATGGTGTACTTTATTTGCACCGTGCTTTATTTAAAAACCTCGCAAAAAACGCGAGACTGGGTATTTGTTATCGCGTTGGTCGGTTACTATTTGTTAATGACATTTGTGCCCGTGCCCGGCGTGGGTTATGCCAACCTCGAACCCGAAACCAACTTGGGTGCCTGGATAGACCGCACCTTGCTTACGCCCGACCACCTTTGGCGCTCTTCGCGCACCTGGGATCCGGAAGGTTTACTGGGTACCTTACCTGCCATTGGCACAGGCTTATTCGGCATGCGAGTGGGCACCTGGCTAAAACGTAAAGACCGAGACGATACGGTAAAAGTAAGTTGGATGTTCACTTATGGTGTTATTGCTGTGGTGCTGGCGCTGTTTTGGGACCTGTTCTTTCCCATCAACAAAGCCTTGTGGACAAGCTCATTTGTACTATACACCGGCGGACTGGCAACTATTGGGCTGGCGCTTTGCTTTTGGCTGATAGATGTGCAGGGCCGTAAACGCTTCACCTACCCTTTTGTAGTTTTCGGCACTAATGCCATTGCGGCTTATGTTCTTTCGGGCTTTATTCCACATTACTATAATCTTATTCGTTGGGACGATAAGAATATTTACCAGCACCTCATCGAGCCACACTTCTCGCCGGTGAACGCTTCATTGGTTGGCGCAATTTTAATTGTGCTGATACTTTGGCTGGTGATGTGGGTATTCTATATTCGTAAGATATTTATAAAGATCTAACCATGAAATTAAAACTAACCCTTGTACTGTTATTGTTTTGCGCATTTGCCAAAGCACAAACTGCCGCTACCACTACAATAACCCCGGCTCATTTAAAGGCCGCTGAAGATGTTTTGTTAGCCGCAAAGGCCGATGCCATGTTTAAATCGAGTATGGAAACGATGCTTGCACAAGCCAGCAAAAGCATACCCGAAGATAAACGCACCAAATTTATAGAGGTGATGAATGCATTCATGGTGAAATACATCAGTTGGGACACCATGAAAGACCAAATGGCCAGTTTATATGCGCAAAATTTTACCGAGAAGGAATTAAAAGACCTTGCTGTTTTCTATCGCTCGCCGTTGGGTTTAAAGCTGAACGAAAAGCAGCCACTACTGTTACAAAAAGGAGCAGAATTGGGACAGCAAGCTGTACAGGGCCACCAGGTAGAACTGCAGCAAATGATGCAGGATGCGTTTAAGCAATAGTTCGTTCGCGCTGCAGGTTCTGTTATCAGGAGAACCTGCAGGGACAAAAAAATTGTTATGTTGAGGCACGAAGCATCTGATCGCCGATTTGCAAACGGACTAATGCATTGTGGTTATTAGATCCTTCGCTATCGCTCAGGATGACAAAGGTGCTATTTAAGAAGCTTTATCAACAAGAACAAATACGCCACGCCGAGACTTTTTTCGGTGTGGCGTTTTGTTATCGCTATTTACTTTTATACCCCACGCCTTCTTTCTTTGGCGGCTTGCTTAACAAATTCACGAACAGCCTGTAAGCACCCGGCACACCTGCAGGTAACTCCCTGAAGAATACCAGCGAGGTATACACGAAACGCCCCTCACCATAATTGGCAACGATGAGTGAGCCATTGCTTTGCGGCTCGCCCGGGTCGCCCATTTGTAGCGGAGTTTTGTATTCAGGGTCTATGTTGCTCACCATGTATACGCTGCGTTCCTGTATCCAATCTTTAAAATCGTCTTGCGTTATTTTGTTAGGGTAGTTTAATACCGGGCTATCCTTATCCAAAATGGTAACGGGCGAATCTTCTGTAGTTACCCTTTGGTTAACCGGCTGGAAAGGGTACGGACCAAGGTTTTTTGTAACCAGGCCATTGTTGTTGTTGTATTGTACCACCAGGTTTCCGCCGTTTTTTACATACTCCATTAGTTTAGGCTGCTGGTAAGCAAGGCGTTGGTTCACATTGTAAGCCCTTACGCCAACTACTATGGCATTGTAGGCAGACAGGTCGCCGTTTATTACTTCGTTTTCGCTTAGCTGATGCACATCATAGCCTACTTCGCGCAAGGCATCCGGTATTAAATCGCCTGCACCAGCTATGTAGCCTATCTTTTTACCTGCGGTTTTCAAGTCTATGTTTACCAGTTTAGCTTGCGCCGGAGGGAAAATAGTTATAGCCGGTACGTGTGTGTACCTGATATTGAGCAAACCTTGCGAAAAGGTTTTGCCATTGGCAGTAACAACAACATCAAGGTTTGCCGTATTAGATTTACCGTCTGTCGGCGCAACGGTGAATGAGGCGGTCCACTCATCGCCTTTTTTCTTATCAGCAAAATTGGCCGCACCGGTTATTTTCCAGCCAGCAATTGGTTTTATACTAATGCTGCCGCTTGCGTTGGTAAAACTTTTAAGCTTTACCTGTATAACTTGGGGCACGGCGCTATTGTAAACATAGGTCTTCTCGGCAATGTTAGCGGTAACTGGTGGAGTTATTTCCAATGGCTGATAGATCTCTCCACGGGCAGGGTCAACATACTTGTACATTACTTTACGATAGTATGCCAGCTTCCTTCCATCCATAGTAAATTCGAATTTCGCGGTAGGCGCGTCGGTATTTTCAGGAGGGCCTGCAAGCGTGTCGTTGGCCAATACATAGCTGGCAATACCGTGCGGAGCCTCCAGCCAGTAAGGTTGAGTGATCTTTTTTAAGGTAAAAGGTCGTAATTGCTCTGTGCTCAACTTTCCCGGGCTTAAAACAAATGCATTATCGGGTATATTTAGATAGAGAACTGTGCCGTCAACAGAGATTTGCATATCGCTCATGGGAAGAGCGAATGGTGTAAACATCTGCGCTCTCAAATCCAATTTATCACCAACGGCATAGCTTTGCTCGGGCGCATACGCCTCGAACCACAATCCCGCGCAGGCGGCTATCAAGTCCTTCAACTCCTTAGTTTTCTGCTTATGCCAATAGGTATAATCTTCCACCGCTTCGGGGCGCAGCCTTACCGTTTGCATAGCTTTATCGCGGCCGAATTCCATATCCACTTTATCCAATAACTTTAACAATGCAGGCACTGAAGCTGACGGTTCATCATCGTTAAAGCTTTTGCTAACCGTTGCCAGTTCTGTTCCTATTGGCGCGCCGCCGGGGATGCGTGCCCAGGTGGTATTCACGCCATCCATCAAGTCGGTTTTTGGCGCATCTCCTAAAATGGTTTTAAAATACTCGAAGGCATCGCCACGCTGGCGGGCCGAACCAAAGCCCTGGGTTTTGTGATTGCTGCGGCTTTCTGCTGCTATTTCGCCGTAGCTTTCGCCAAGTGTGGGGTTGTACCCACCAACGTTCAGTTTAAACTGGTCTTCGCTGGTGGTATTCACATTACCGAAGCTAAAGGTGTTCCAAAGCAAACGTTTTGCCTGCCATACTGTAACACCATGTTTCAATTGTTCGGGGTAGCGTTTTGGGTCGGCGGCAGCGCTAAAGGCCTCCTGCGCTAATATGGCCGATGCCGTGTGGTTACCATGCCCGCCTTCGCCTGTTGTAGGGAAGCGGCATATCATTACATCGGGCCTAAACTGGCGTATTACCCAAACCATATCGCCCAATATTTTATCCTTACCCCAAAACTTCAGGGTCTCTTCGGGATTTTTAGAAAATCCAAAATCGGTAGCACGGCTAAAAAATTGCTCGGCACCGTCTACCCTACGCGCAGCTAACAATTCCTGCGTGCGTATAAGGCCTAAAAGTTCGCTTTGTTCATTGCCTATCAGGTTTTGCCCCCCATCGCCACGGGTGAGCGAGAGGTAACCCGTGCGGTAATGTTTCTCCTGCGCCAGGTAGGCCAGCAGGCGGGTATTCTCGTCGTCAGGGTGGGCAGCAATGTATAGTACACTACCCAGTACGTTCAGTTTTTTAAAATTCTGTTTGATGGTGCCCAGGTCGCTCGGGGGAGCGGTTTGCGCTTTTGTATTGTTGATGCCGATAAATAAGGCGATGGTAAACAGCAGAGTACGCTTCATAAAACAAATATATTACAAAGGGCTATAGCAGGGTAAAACGTAGCAATAATATTATATGGGGGTGACGGTGGGCAGAAGAGTTTGGTTCAACAGAGTGCAGGGGAATGTACGATTCCTTCCCTTGGGAAGGTGCAGGAAGGGGTTAACGAACCATATCCGACAATGCTTTGCGGCTAAACCCTCCCCGCATTTGCGCACAGCCTGCCGCACCCCTCCCGCTTGGAGGGAGTATTTCTTCAAAAACCAATCAATCGATTAATTTTTTTGGCATGATTATCAATGTCTTACAATTTACTGACAAAGCGCCATTGACTTAATTAATCGATTGATTAATTTTGTGCCGTGATAATTACCACAATGGAAAAAGAGAAAACAGATAAAAAGGATCATATCCTGGATGTTGCTGAAAAGATCTTTGCAGAATTTGGGTACGATGGCGCTTCAACCCGTGCTATTTCGGGCGAGGCCGGCGTGAACATGGCCATGCTAAATTATTACTTCGGATCAAAAGAAGGGTTGTTCCTGGCCATATTTGAGCGCCGCATTACTTACTTTCAAAAATTATTAGCCGAAATAGGTAACGACGAAACCACTTCATCCTGGGAGAAACTCGAAAAATTTATAGATAGCTATGTAGAACGTGCTGTAAATAACAGTTGTTTCCACATTATGCTGCACCGCGAAATATCAAAAACAAAAAAAACCGAGCTTACCGACAGGATAACCCCTATTGTGATGAAGAACGTATTGGTTTTCCGCAACATTATTACCGAGGGTATTGAGAACGATTCGTTCAATAAAACGGTGGATCAGGATATGGTGGTAGCAACCATGTTCGGCACTAAAAACTATATCGTTAATACCCCGCATATTTCATCGGCCATATTGGGTTATGATGTGCTGGATGGCAAAATTCAGGAGGAAATCTTAAAACCCCGTATGACCAAATACCTGAAAGATATTTTTAAAGCTTACTTACTCAACGAAAATGACAACAATAAATAATAGTCCCTTGAAACCTCACCTACTTACAAGAGCTGTTAAGGCCGCGGGTGGTTTTGCTGCATTAGTTGCAGCATTACTTGTTACCAACCCTGCAGCGGCGCAAGACAGAGCCATCACGCTTGACGAAGCCGTTAAGCTGGGATTGGAAAACAGCAAAACGCTGAAGCTATCGCAATCGAAGATAGACCAGGCGGTATCGCAATTTGAGCAGGCAAAAGACCAGGCGCTGCCTACCGGCAAAGCCAGCTTTGGTTATAACCGCGCACAAATACCGGCCAATAAGCTAACTTTTGGCGAAGAATCTATCAATCTGCCTACCAGTGCCAATGCATGGTTGGGTACGGTATCGTTAAACCAAACCATTTGGGCAGGCAACAAACTGCGCTACGCCCGCGAAAGTACTAACCTGCTTACACAAGTAGCCCGTTTAGATGCCGTGAATGACCGCGACCAGATCGCCTACAACGTTATAAGCGCCTACTACAACTTGTACAAAGTATTGCAGGCCAAAAAAGTTGTTGAGCAAAACTTAGCAACTGTTGATGCACAGATAAAACAATCGCAACGTTTCTTCGATCAGGGCTTGGTTACTAAGAACGACGTATTGCGTTTCCAATTGCAACGCTCTAACATCGAGCTGAACGGTATCGATCTGGAGAACAACCGCCGCATCATTAACTATAATATGGATATTTTGCTTGGCCTGCCCGAAACTGAGCAGTTAACCATTGCACAAATAAACGATGCTAATACAGAGGCTGCACCTTTGGCCAACTATATTGACACAGCACTTGCTCACCGCGCCGAACTAAAACAAATGGACCTGCGCACGCAAGTTGCCGAAACCAATATCAAAAGCATCAAAGCAAACGCATCGCCTACGCTTTCGGCATCGGGCAGTGCTTACTATGTTGGTGTAGCGGCTAACCCAATACCAAAAAGCGGCAACTTTATTACACCGATATCATTAGGCTTAACCTTAGGTTGGAACTTCGGCACCCTTTGGACCAACAAGAACAAGGTTACCGAGGCCCGTTTGCAACGCGAAGAAGTTGTGATCAACAAAGGCATCTATACCGATAACATCAAAAACGAGGTAAACCAAAACTACCAGGCTTACAAAACAGCCATAGATAAGATAAACCTGCTACAAACATCGATAAACCAGGCCAACGAGAACAACAGGATACTGGAATCGAAATACAAAAGCAACATATCATCGGCCACTGACCGTGCCGACGCGCAAACCTTACTTTACCAGGCACAAATTAACCTGGAACTGGCAAAAGCCGATGCAGGCTTAGCTTATTACACGCTACTAAAATCAACCGGAACTCTTAACAAATAATACTCTTAAAAAGCAAATACAATGGCAACTCAGGAAACAGAAACCAAAAAGAAACCCAATAAAGTTCTTCCTATCATATTAGGGATAATACTTATCGGTGGCATTATTTTCGGTGTTAAAGAATATATATACTTCAGCAAACACGTTGATACCGACGACGCACAAATAGACGGCGACATAAGCCCGGTAGTAGCACGCGTTGGCGGCTATGTAGACAGCATCTCTTTTGAAGAAAACACCCACGTTGACAAAGGCCAGCTGCTGGTTAAAATTGACGACCGCGACTACAAAGTAAAATTAGAGCAGGCACAAGCTGCACAAGTTGGCGCAAGCGCAAACATTGGCGTAAGCGAAGGCCAAATATCATCAACCATAGCCAACTCATCAAGCGCAAAAGCTGATGTAGCATCGGCTGCTGCCCGTTTAGAAAAAGTACAGAAAGACTACGCACGTTATGCCAACCTGGTAAAAGACGGTTCGGTTACCCGCCAGCAGTTCGACCAGGCAAAAGCCGACCTTGATGTTGCACAGGCTACCTACAACGCTATGCAAGATAAATACAAAGCTGCATTAGAGCAGGTAGCAACTACCCGCAACCAGTTAAAGGTTACCAACACCGGTGTAAGCCAAAGGCAAGTTGATATTGATTATGCCAACCTGCAATTAAGCTACACCCATGTTAAAGCACCGGCATCGGGCCTGGTATCTAAAAAGAATGTGCAGATAGGCCAATTGGTACAAGCCGGCCAAACGCTGTTCTCTATCGTTAACGATAACAGCATTTATGTTACTGCCAACTTTAAAGAAACCCAGTTAGAAAAAATCCAGAACGGCCAAAAAGTAGAAGTGAAAGTTGATGCCTACCCCGACCTGAAAGTTGAAGGACAGGTTTACAACTTCTCGCCTGCTACAGGTGCTAAATTCTCGTTATTGCCACCGGATAATGCTACCGGTAACTTTGTAAAGGTTGTTCAGCGTGTGCCTGTTAAAATTAAAATATCGGGCAGCAAAGAAGACCTTGCTAAACTACGCCCCGGCATGAGCGTAGACGTTTCTGTGATCACTAAAGACTAATACCATGGCTGAAACTGGCTTTAAAAAGTGGATAATTACAATTACGGTGATCATGGCATCGCTCCTGGAGCTGATAGATACCACCATCGTAAACGTAGCTATACCCCACATACAAGGTAACCTTGGTGCAACTCTCGAGGATATTGCATGGGTGGTTACCGGCTACGCCGTAGCCAACGTTATCATCCTGCCCATGTCGGGCTGGCTGGGCGGGCGTTTCGGGCGTAAGCAATACTTTCTTACCTCCATCATTGTGTTTACCATTGCCTCGTTCCTTTGCGGTAATGCAACTTCGCTTGATGAGTTGGTAGTGTTCCGTATACTGCAGGGTATTGCAGGTGGTGGCTTAATATCAACCGGGCAAACCATCCTGATAGAAACCTGGCCCCGCGAGCAGATCGGTACAGCAACAGCGCTGTTTGGTTTAGGTGCGGTTGTAGGCCCTACCGTAGGCCCAACCATTGGCGGCTGGATAACCGAGAACTTCTCGTGGCCGTGGATATTTTATGTGAACCTTCCGGTGGGTGCTTTAGCAGCATTCCTTACCTATACGTTCATTAACGAAACACCCAAGTCCGAGAAGAAACCCATCGACTGGTGGGGTATCGGTTTACTTGCCGTTGCAGTAGGTAGCTTGCAAACCATTTTGGAAAAAGGTGAGTCGGAAGACTGGTTCGCTAAAACATACATCATTGTTTTAACCGTAACCGCTGTATTGGGTACCATATTATTTATATGGAGAGAAATGAGTACCGACCACCCGATTGTAAACTTCAGCATTATGCGGCACCGCAGTTTTGCTGTGGGTATGTTCACCTCGTTCATATTAGGCTTCGGCTTGTATGGTTCGGTGTTCGTATTCCCGGTGTTCTGCCAAAACCTGCTTGGTTTTAATGCGCAGCAAACGGGCGAGTTGCTTTTCCCCGGTGGTTTGTGTACCATATTTATGATGCCCTTTATAGGTAAAATGCTTAACAAAGGTATCCCGGCGCAATTTATGGCCACTGCGGGTATGTTCCTGTTCTTTGTATTCACATGGATGCTGAGCAACTCCACATTGGCTACCGGCGAAAAAGATGTGTTGATACCATTGCTTATCCGTGGCGTAGGTATGGCTTTACTATTCGTACCTTTAACCACACTGGCCATGGCCGACCTGAAAGGCCCGGAAATTGGCCAGGGTTCGGGGTTGAACAACATGATGAGGCAGCTTGGCGGTTCCTTCGGTATTGCTGCCTTAACAACCATCATCCACATCCGCCAGGGCAAACACCGCAGCGATCTGCTTACCTACATTAACCCGTATAACAATGCTTTTAACGAGCGTTTGAACATGCTGCAGCATGCCTTTATGGCGAAAGGTAAAAGCGCTTTAGATGCTATGCACATGGCCTATGCAGCTATTGAAGGCACGGTAACGCGCCAAACTATGCTGCTAACCTACGATGATGCTTACTGGATATCGGGGCTGGTGATGCTGTTTTCGATACCGCTGCTTTATTTACAGCCGTTTAAAAAGCTGAAAGCAGTGGCAGATGCCCACTAAAAAACAAAACCGTTCAGCTTGCAGGCTGAACGGTTTCTCCAAAAAAATCAACAATTAAATTTGTAATCCCCCTCCGGGTTCACAAAGTGTTAGTTAAAAAAAATTATGAATAGGAGAGGTTTTATAATCTTATGCTATAAAATTAGTTGTTTTTAATTAACAAACCCAAATTTTATTTCACTTAATTTTCATGTTAACTGTAGTTACAAAAAAGGGGGCGCCAAAAGCGTCCCCTTTTTTGTTTAAGGAAAAAATTAAAATATTATTTTACCTGTAGCCGTAACTAATGATGCAATACGCACGGCATCAAAAATACGTTCTTCGGTGGTTCCCAGCTTAATAAGCGAATCTTCGTGTGCGTTCACACACATTTCGCAACCGTTAACAGCCGATATGGCCAGGCTCAACAGTTCGAAAAATTCTTTGCCGGTAGCAGGCTTCATCATCAGCTGCATGCGTATACGGGCAGGTATCTGGGTGTATTTCTCTTTCTGCGTAAAGTGGCGGAAACGATAGAACACGTTGTTTGATGCCAGTAACGATGCACAACCCGCTGCATCAGCAATTTCGGCAGGGGTAGCGCCCTGTGCTTCGGCGTAAGTGGTGTAATAGTTGGTAAGCGGCGTATTATTGTTATTAATAGCGGTGCTTAAACCCAACAGGGCGCATTCTTTTTCGGTAAGGTGTGCCGATGTAAGGGTGCTGGTGTGGTTCAGCTTAAAATCGCGTAAATAGCGCGATTCGCCTTTTTCTAACAGGGTTAGGCTTGCAGTACGGTAGGCAGTATCAAGCCCTAAGCTTTGTAATATCTCTTGTATCAGTTCGGTGCTTTCGCTCATGGTAGTTAAAATATAACGGTATAAAAAAGCCCTGCATCCTTACAGATGCGAGGGCGGTATATGATGGGGTATTAATATTAAACGGTAAGGGTTTCCTGGCCTTTTTCCCAGTTGCAAGGGCAAAGCTCGTCGGTTTGCAAACCATCCAGTACACGCAATACTTCTTTTACGTTACGGCCTACGCTCAGGTCGTTAACGCTTACCCAACGGATGATACCGGTAGGGTCGATGATGAAAGTAGCGCGGTAAGCAATTTTTTCGTTAGGCTCTAATATGCCCAGGTCTTCAGCTAATGATTTAGAAGTATCAGCCAGCATCGGGAATTTAAGGTCGCGCAAATCGTCGTGGTCTCTTCTCCAGGCAGCGTGCACAAACTCAGAGTCGGTAGAAGCACCAATCAAACGGGTTTCGCGGTCGCGGAATTCGCCGAAGTTTTTGTTGAACTCAGCAATTTCGGTAGGGCATACAAAAGTGAAATCTTTTGGCCACCAGAACATTACTGTCCAAACGTTATCATCATTCACTAAATAGTCTGAAGTGATGGTTTCAAACTCTTTACCTTTTTCAAGGCCTGTTACGGCTATTTTAGAAAACTTTGGGAATTGTTGTCCTATTGTTAACATAGTGGGTGTTTTATTAAAATTTATGCAACAAATATACAGTTTTAAAGGGCGGTGTTTTCATCTCAATTTTCTATACCATATAGGGAAATACTATAGTGTATAAGCCACACTATTATAGGCAATTATGGCACATTTGCGCGGGGCACCTACGGTAATGAAGGCCTTTTTTGATCGGTTTTATTTCCCTATCATTATGGCATGAAAACTAAACCTGTCCTGATAGTAGCAGCCGCGCTGGCGGTTGTTGTTTGCGGCTTTTTATTTAACGCCTGCAAAACCGTTAATCAACCCGAAAAAGGCGAGCTGATGGCATTCCTGAAAACATTCAATTCGATGCTGGAAGGCGGGCAGACAGAAGTAGCCCAGTCATTCTTTGATAATGGCGATAACGATAAGGCTAATAAAATATTGGTAAATGTACTTTCGGGCAAAACCGGCTTGAGCGGTAAAAAGAAACCTCTTTTTAAAGTATCGCTTGATGTGGATAATGCGGGTATAGATATTACCCAGCCCGGTTCGGCAGAGGCGCGCATTACCGTTAGTTTCGAACACCCGAAAGTTGAGCGCAGCCTTAGCAGCATCAGTTTCACCATACACAAAACTGTAGATAAACAATTTAAGATATCCGGGGCAAAAACTGACGACTTCCGGGCTGATTATGCAAGGTATCAAAACAAAGTTATAAACGCCACCATACCCGAAACGGAACTTTATAAACCGATCACGCTTGCTGCATTTAAAACAGCAGAACAATTAAAAAGCCGGTACGATAGTGTGCTTTGGTTTCAGCATATCGATAATAAAACCTGGTTCTATGTGATCAAAGGGACCATAGAAGATACTTACTATTACGAAGATCGCCTGCAACCAAGTGAGGACAGAAAGAAGTCGGACTTTAAAATGGGGCTTGTAAACCCGCAAATGGAAGAGGTTATACCGATAGAATACGACCTGGTACATAATATTGGCGGTATGATAGATAGCCTGATAGAAGTTGAAAAAGGCGGTAAAAAGGGGCTATACAATATGCAGGGAAAATTAGTAGTACCGGTAGATTATGACCAGGTGTTACCATTGACCGACGGTGAAAACCTTGCAGTATTGAAAAAGGGCTCCACTTATGCTTACTTAAAGAACGACCTTACCATGGGCGAAGACATGGTAGACTTTAAAATTGGCGATATACTTTCTAAGATAAAATATTTGTCTGGCTCGGCTAAACTGTCTGAGAAAAGTAGTAAGACTATAATGGAGTATAACTCGCGAAACACTCCTAATTCGTTGGTGATATCTCCATCATATATGGTAGAACTAAGCCTGCTTCCTAAGTTTATGGAATTCCCTAACCCCCTAAGGACGGGAATGAATGAAGAAGATGGCGGAAATGGTAGTGGTTATATTGCAGTGGAACACACTGGCGATGAAAACAAAGAAGAGAACTGGTTTCAAAGCGCATTCTACTCGGTAGTTAACGATTACTTGGGCGGGCGCGGCGGCTTGTACCAGGATAAACAGATCGTTATTGTTGATAAACGGCAGAATAAGCTTCTCGGCTTCGGCTCGGGAGTGTATATGGGCGACGAAGAAGGCGGCGGCCCATTGTCGGGCGAATGCAAAGAGAACACGTTAAGGGCGATAAATGATTCACTATTCGAGTTTAAAACCACCTCCAGTTTCTACATGCCGATGTACGATTCCACAAAAAACCTGATGGAGGGCCCCTACTATCATTATTTACAGGTAAAGAACGGGAATATCAAAGCTTTAAGGACGGATCGTTTTTTCCCGACACAATTTTTAAAGTTAGATGATAGCTATTTGCAAGGATGCTATGTCCTTGGCGACAATATGTGGGACGAAAAAGAAAAGAAAACGGTAGTAAACCACGTTACTCCTGACATGCTTCAATATATGAAGAATGAGATATACGCTTCTTATCACTACAAATTTAAAAACCCGCGGTGGAAAGAGATATTTGAATACCGCTTTTACAACAACAACGATACCACCCGGCACGATAACGTAGACGACTCGTTAACCGTCATCGACAAATACAATATCGAGTGGATAAATAAGAAACTAAAAATAACCAAGCCCGCCACCGTGGCGCTGAGATGAGAATTGTAAGGAGGTTATTGTGGTATTTCGCTTTCTTTTGGGCACTGGTGCTTAGCGCCGGTACCTTCATACAATACCTCAGTTTTAAGCACGATAGTTTTTTCTTGCAGATAAAACAACACGCCGTAAATACCGGCTGGTATCTGCCTGCTTTTTACTGCCATATTTTTGGTAGTAGTCTTATCCTCATCATCGGCTTTTTTCAGTTTAGCAAAAAGGTTTATAGCAACCGCCCGCTGCACAAATTGCTGGGTAAAATTTATGTGTTCGGCATATTATTTTTTGGAGCGCCGGGGGCTTATGTAATGACGCTGTTCGTCGACCGCGGAGCGGGTGTGTTCATTTCCTTCCTGCTACAAAATACGCTATGGGTTGCCAGCACATTAGCCGGATGGGTGCTGGTGATGAAAGGAAATATCACCGATCACAAGAAAATGATGCGCCGTAGTTATGCGCTTGCCTTTGGGGCCGTAATGTTGAGGTTTTACATATTTCTATTCAACACCTTTGGGCATGGCGTAAACTTCGAGCATAATTACCTTATTATAGCATTTGCCAGTTGGGTGCCCAATTTGCTGGTGGCAGAGTGGGTGAATAGACTGGAAGAAAAAAGTTGATAGCCCATAGTCCATAGCCGGAAAAAACCGCCATGTCATCTCGAACGCCCCGGGGCTTCCTTCGCAGTAGCGTGAGGAGAGAACTTATGCGATTTGCATAGCCGCACGGCGCGACCTCTAAGTTCTCTCCTCGCCCCTTCCCGCACTATCCCCGCCGCTCGTTCGAGATGACATCGGGGTTAGGTTATTTTACAGAATATACTTTGTGCTCAAAAAGTTTGAATCGTTATCATTCACTATCTCGTTGATGAGTTGCTTATTGCTTTCGTTAAGCTTGGTAGCAACCAGCGAACGGATAGAGAATGAACGCAGTGCATCATGTACCGATAGCGTTCCCTCGGCGCTATCCTTACGGCCGGTGAACGGGAACACGTCCGGCCCGCGCTGGCACTGGCTGTTGATGTTCACGCGGCTCACCAGGTTCACAAATGGGTCTATCAGTGCCGATATCTCTTTGGCATCGTTGCTGAAAATGCTTACCTGCATACCATGTGGCGAATCTATCTGGTATTCGATGGTTTCTTCTATATCCTCAAAGGGAATTACGGGTATCACCGGACCGAATTGCTCCTCGCGATAAAGCTTCATTTTCTCGTTAACAGGGTATACCACCGCCGGGAAAACGAACGACTCGGCTGTTACACCGCCGTGCTCGTTCATTACGCTGGCACCGTTAGCAATCGCATCATCTATGCAATCCTTTAAGTACGCGGGCTTATGCGGCTCGGGCAGTGGGGTAAGCTTTACGCCGTCGGTCCATGGCAAGCCGGGCTTAAGGGCGCTTACGGCTTCGCTTAATAATTTCAAAAACTCATCCGCCACGTGCTTCTGCACAAATATCACCTTAATGGCTGTGCAACGTTGCCCGTTGAACGATAGGGCACCCAAGATACATTCGCTTACGGCGAGTTTTAGATCAGCGTGTTTGGTAACAATTGCCGCGTTTTTGGCATCGAGGCTAAGCACTGCGCGCAAGCGGTTTATCTTAGGATGGCGTTTTTTCAGGTCGTTGGCCACTTTGCTGCTACCGATGAAAGCCAGTACGTTTATTTTTCCAGTCGCCATTAGGCCCGGGGTTACTACTGCACCACGGCCGTAAACGGTATTTACCACACCTTTAGGAAATGCATCGCGGAAGGCTTCTAATAATGGGTAGTGTAATAGCGTACCGTGTTTGGGTGGTTTAAATAAAATAGTGTTGCCCATAATAAGGGCGGGTATTAGCGTAGTAAAGGTTTCGTTAAGCGGGTAGTTGAACGGCCCCATACAAAGCACCACACCCAGCGGCGAGCGGCGTATTTGTGCCACCAACCCTTCCGCCATTTCGAAACGCGACGATTGCCTATCTATATCTTTCAACCCATCTATCGTAGCGTTAATGTATTCCACCGTACGATCGAACTCCTTAGCAGAATCAGCGTATGATTTGCCTATCTCCCACATAATAAGCTTAACAATAAGCGTACGCTGCTCTATCATCTTGTACACGAATTTATCCATGCACTTAATGCGGTCAATAATGCTCATGGTGGGCCATTCGCCGCGGCCGTTATCGTAAGCTTGCAGGGCAGCTTCCATGGCTTCCATTGCCTCGGTTTCGGTACAAACGGGGTAAGTGCCTATAAGTTTGCGTTTCAGCACGCCATCCGCATCGGGCAGCATTACGGGTGAATACACTTCGCTTACCTCGCCGTTCCATGGGCGCATTTCGCCGTTCACCAGGTATTCGCGCTGATGTATCTCTTCAATACGATGTTGTTCGGGTATTTCATCCTCGGGCACGAACATACCGAGGAGCTGTTGTTGGTAGTTTTGCATAGGCAGGTTTTTATGTTAGCCTAAATTACAAATGTTTACAGGGGAAAGCAAAGGGGAAAAATTACAGGATGGCAGAATTTGACGATAACGTGGTAGTGGAGATGTTATCCACAAGGTGAGAAAATAATCAAGGGCGGGTTTTTAACCGGCATAGTAGGCTTTTAGCTGTTAAGGCCTATATTTACCCGTAAATATATCCAACGTGATCAAAAGATTAGTGAAACGCCTTTCGGGCACAATAGCCCATAGTGTAGCCGGCATATCGCAACTGAATGATGAAACCGAAATTTTGGTCATCGGTGCAATGCTCTCCAAACAGCAATGGCTATTGCCATCAACCAATATTAACGACCACGAGTTTAAAATATTCAGCCAGTTTGGCGACGATGGCATTATACAATACCTCATCAAACACGTTGCTATAGAAAATAAG
Organism: Mucilaginibacter pedocola; assembly: GCF_002013915.1. Taxonomy (GTDB): domain Bacteria; phylum Bacteroidota; class Bacteroidia; order Sphingobacteriales; family Sphingobacteriaceae; genus Mucilaginibacter; species Mucilaginibacter pedocola. The sequence goes on along the minus strand of NZ_MBTF01000002.1, from coordinate 296,754 downwards.
TTGTTCATCGAGTTCGGCGTATCAAACTACCAGGAATCGAACACCCGGTTTTTGATGATGAATAATGCCTGGGGCGGCTTTGTAATGGATGGCAGCGTTAACAATATGGCTCATCTGCAAAGGCAAAACTGGTATTGGAAATATAACCTTACCAGCAAAGCAGTTTTTATTGATGCAGATAACATCAACGGACTGCTGGCCGCAACAGGCTTCAGCAATATAGGTATCCTGCACATCGACCTTGATGGTAACGACTACTTTATTCTGAAAGAAGTTGAGCTTTCTAAATTAAACCCTTCCATCATCATCATGGAGTATAACGCCACTTTCGGCGACGAAAGGGCAATCACCGTACCCTACAACAAATCGTTCGATCGTACTGCGGCGCATCATAGCAACCTGTTTTATGGTGCATCGCTTGCCGCGCTTGCCACAGAGGCAAATAATAAAGGTTATGCATTTATAGGCTGCAACCTTGCGGGTAATAACTCATACTTTGTAAGGCGCGACCTGCTGAACGATAAAGTAAAAGAAACCAGTTTGCAAGAGGGCTACAAACCAAGCCAGTTTAAAGAAGGGCGCGATAAAAACGGCGCATTAACATTACATGGCGCAGCCGAAAGAGCTAAGGCAATTAGCGGCCTGGAGGTTTTGAATATAGAGAGCGGTAAAATGGAGGTTTTTTAAAACCCGGTGCAAGTATTTTTCCTGATGCTTATAATACCTCATTAAGCAATTTCGGGATAAGGCATTAGTAGTGGCGCCATTACTTCAGTAGCCTTGTATCGATGATTAACCTGTCAACAGAACGTACCTTCACCATATCGTGATATTCTTTAAACAGCGGGTTCAACAGCAAATTGTATTCGAAGCGATTAATTACCGACCTGAACCGGACGGCAATGTATTTTTCATCGCTCATAAGCTTATCACCAATTATTTGGTTTGCTATATTTTCAGGCTGCATCCAATCTTTAGGATAATGCCTATCGGGCAGTGTATATATTAATTTCTCGGGAACGTTTATTTCTATCTGTGTCAGAAATAACTCGGGCGGTATATTATCCGAATCGAAGTGTACCAGGTTCTCCAAAAAAGCAAGAGAGCTATTTTCGCTGGTATATAGTATGTAAGTACCCGCACTATTCCATCGTCCGCCAAATTTAAATGCACCAAATCCGGATAGGTCTTTGGCATGTTTTTTCGACTTGGAAATCCTGTATATCAACATATTCCGTTACGAATAAACCCCATGCTCAATACGGCCCAATATGTTATCTACCATTACTAAGCCGGTAAGTATGTGAAACAGATCTATCGGCTTCATGTAATTTAATGCCCTTATTTCGGTGTTAAGCCAACGTTGTGCTTTAGCCTCATCTCCAAAAACCTCAAACGCATGCTCGGTAACTTTAGCAATTTCGATGATGTGAGATGATGTGCGGCTATCCAGCAGGTCGTCGTCGTTTTTTCGTTCAAATGTTTTCACCGAAAGATTTAGAATATTTTCGGCAAAAGCTTTTTTTGAGATGCCCAAGTGGCCAATAAGCGCATCTAACGACGCTTTTTTAATCCCCCGGTTACTCAATCCTATAAGATCGAACTCCGATGTTACCGGTGCATCTATCAATTTAGCCCCCCCAAGAAGCTTAAGCAGGCTATTACCGGATGATATGTCTTTTTTCTCTGAAATAACCATGGCGACTTTTTTACCAAATATAAGGATAAAAAGTCGCTTGTTGTTTTGGTTAATAAAAAAGCTTGAGTTTTGCTCAAGCTTTTTTTCCTATTAGTCTTTACTTCTTCTCCAATTTCCCGGCTGCTCCTTCATCCATAAACCATTGCAGGTCGCCATCGTTGGTTTCTACAATTAATTGCGCCGGATAAAGTTCAATATCCTGTTCGTCTTCCAGTATATGTTTCACAGCTTCGGCTTTGCCTTCGCCGTATACCAGGAACGCGATGTGATGCGCGTTATTGATGAGCGGGGCGGTGAAGGTAATGCGGTTCATCTTTACCTCGTCTATATACAATGCCTGTACTGATGCGCTGTCGTCGTGCAATACCGAGGTATGCGGGAACAGCGAAGCGGTGTGCGAGTTATCGCCAAGGCCTAAAATGATGAGGTCGAAGCTGGCACTTTGCCCGTCGAAGAAATCAATGAGGTTAGCAGTATATTGCTTAGCAGCTTCGTCGGCACCCAACTCAGTTTGCACCGGGAAAACGTGCGATGGATCAATGCCCAGCGGGTCGAACAATGTGTGCTTCGCCATCAGGTAATTGCTCTGCGAATCGGTCAAAGGCACATCGCGCTCATCGCCGAAGAAGAACCATACTTTCTCCCATTCAATTTTATCACGGTATTCGCTCGCCAGCAGTTCGTGCAGTTTTTTTGGCGAACTGCCGCCGCTTAATGCCACAGCAAAGCGGCCATGTTTTTCTATCGCTTCGGCTGCTTTCTCTGCGAAGAATTCAGCCAAACTTGCCAGTACTTCGTCTGCGGTGTTAAATACGTTCAGTTTCATAGTTCCTTATTTTTTACCGTTTACAGGCAGCGTGAACCAGTTGAAACCATCGCGGGCTATTAAGGCCTCGGCAGATTCAGGGCCCCACGAGTCGGCACTATAGTTAGGGAAATTCAGGCTCTTTTTATGCTGCCAGGTGTTCAGTATCGGCATTACCAGTTCCCAGGCAGCCTCTACCTGGTCGCCGCGCATAAATAGTGTTTGGTCGCCCAGCATGGTATCAAGTATCAGGGTTTCGTAAGCCTCGGGTGCCTGGTTGGTGTAGGTGCCTTTGTAATCGAACACCATATCAACCACATTGAGTACCATATCAATACCAGGGCGTTTGGCCTGTACCTGCAGGCGGATGCTCATTTCGGGCTGTATGCTAATGATGAGCCTGTTTTGCTGCCAGCTTTCGGCGGCTTCGGTAGGGAATATCAAATGCGGCACATCCTTAAATTGGATGGTAATAACCGATGATGACTGGTGCATACGTTTGCCCGTGCGCACATAGAACGGAACGCCCTGCCAGCGCCAGTTATCTACAAAGAATTTAAAGGCAGCGAACGTTTCGGTATTCGAATGTGGGTCAACCTTTGGTTCTTCGCGGTAGCCGGGTACTTCTTTGCCCTTCATCCAGCCGCTGCCGTATTGGCCACGCACGGCCGAGTTACGCACATCCTCCGGTGTAAAGCGGCGCATAGCACGCAGTACATCTACCTTGCGGTCGCGTACTTCATCGGCGCTGAAGCTAACCGGCGGCTCCATGGCAATGTGGCAAAGCAGCTGCAGCAGGTGGTTTTGTATCATATCGCGCATAGCGCCAGAGCCGTCGTAGTAATCGCCACGCTCTTCTACGCCCAATTGCTCGGTAACGGATATCTGCACGTGCTCTATGTAGTTACGGTTCCACAGCGGCTCCATAATGGAGTTGGCAAAGCGGAAGGCCATAATATTCTGCACGGTCTCTTTGCCCAGGTAGTGGTCTATGCGGTATATCTGGCACTCATCAAAAATGCCTTTCAGCAACTCATTCAGTTCCTTGGCGGTTTCCAGGTCGTGGCCGAATGGTTTCTCAATGATGATACGTACCTTATTTTTATCCTCGGCCAGCTTGGCTTTAGATATGTTAGAGGCAATGATAGGGAAGAAATTTGGCGCCACCGCAAGGTAGAAAAGCACGTTAGCGGTGGTTTTCCATTCTTCGTTGTGCTTATCTATACGTTTGCCGAACTCTTTATAAGTTTCGGCATCGGTAGCATCAGACACCTGGTAGTAAATGCTCTGTTCAAATTCGGCCCATTTTTTAGGGTCGCTTTTTCCGCTGCGCGAAAACTGGTCGATATCCTTGTGCAGGTTATTCCTGAATTGCTCGTCGGTAAGCTTGGTGCGGCCCGTGCCTATAATAGAGAACTGCTTGGGCAGCCATCCATCAAGGAAAAGGTTATACAAGGCCGGGGCAATTTTGCGGGAATTTAAATCGCCGGTGCCACCGAATATGATGAATATAGTTGGGTCGGATTTTGTGTTTGTGCTCATGGTTGTGATTTTTTTAGAAGCAAGAGTTAAGATTCAAGACAAACATCCTGATCGTTCCCTCCGAATTCTTGTCTCTTGATTCTTATCTCTTGACTCTATTATTAACTTTTAGGAACCCACTGTGTATGGAAGGTGCCTTCTTTGCCTATCAGCTCGTAAGTATGCGCGCCAAAATAGTCGCGTTGTGCCTGTATTAAGTTAGATGGCATACGCTCGCTACGGAACGCATCAAAATAACTTAACGATGCTGCGTAGGCTGGCATAGCTATACCGGCAGATACGGCTGCGCTAAGCACTTTGCGGATGCCCGGCAATGCGGCCTCTACCAAAGCAGCTACATCTGCATCAAGCAGTAAATGCTCCAACGCAGGGTTTTTGCCGTATGCACCGTAAATATTCTCGAGGAATTTAGAACGGATGATACAGCCACCCCGCCATATTTTGGCAATTTCGTCAAGCTTCAGGTCGTACTTATACTCAACAGATGCGTTGGCCAGCATGTGCATACCCTGTGCGTAGCTGATGATCATGGTGAAGTAGAAGGCTTGCTCCAAAGCTTCAACAAACTCATCTGCATTAGCATCAATGGCTTGTGCGCCGCTGTAAATACCGGCAGCTTTGGTGCGCAGCGCTTTGTATTTAGATAGGTCGCGCATGGCAACTGCGGTATCTACTGTTGGGATGGGTGCCTGCAGGTCCATAGCGCTTTGCGATGTCCATTTACCGGTACCTTTGGCGCGGGCCTCGTCTTTAATATCGTCTATCAGCAGGTGCTCGGTACCCGGTGCTTTGTATTTGAAAATATCTTTGGTGATATCCAGCAGGAACGATTGCGCGCGGCCCTCGCTCCAGTCGGCAAATACTTTACCCATGGCATCGTTATCCAAGCCAAGGCCTTTTTTCATTACCTCGTAGGTTTCGGCAAGCAATTGCATAATACCGTACTCGATACCGTTGTGAACCATTTTCACAAAGTGGCCCGATGCACCGGGGCCTATATAGGTTACGCAAGGCACACCGTCAACCTTAGCAGCAATGGCCTCAAATATTGGCTTCATCACCGCGTAAGCATCTTTATCGCCGCCCGGCATCATGCTTGGGCCTTTGCGGGCACCTTCTTCACCGCCAGATACACCCATACCGAAGAAATGCAGCCCTACAGCTTCCAGCTCTTCTACACGGCGGTTGGTATCGGTAAACAGCGAGTTGCCGCCATCTATTAAAATATCGCCTTTATCCAACAGCGGGCTCAGTTCGGCAATTACGCTATCAACAGGCTTGCCGGCAGGCACCAGCATCATAATGGCGCGCGGCGTGGTAAGGCTTTGTATAAACTCTTTTACATCGCCAAAGCCTTTGGCCTTGCGCTCGCCGGCCTCATCGTTTAATGATGATACTTTACCGGCATCTTTATCGTGCCCTGCTACCGCGAAGCCGTGGTCGGCCATGTTGAGTAGTAAACTGCGGCCCATAACACCAAGGCCGATCATGCCGAAGGCATATTTATCTGTTGTGCTCATGTTACTTGAGGTTTTCGTCTTTTAGTTGGTTCAATATTTCTTTTGTTTTCTCGAAATCGGTATGCTGAAAGGCACGTATGCCCAGTTTCTCGGCGGTTTTTACGAACATAATGCGGTCATCGAAATACACGCATTGCTCGGGCGTGGCCTGGGCAATACCCATGGCTAATTGCCATATACCCGGGTCGGGTTTGCGCATTTTTACCTCGCACGATGAGATAAATGCGTCGAAAGCCTCGTGAAGTTTAAACTTCTTCACGCGGTAATCGTTCAGTTCTTTGCCTTCATTATTGATGGATATTACGCGGAAGCCGCAATTCTTTTTCCACTCTTTAAGGTAGGCCAGCATGTGCGGCAGCTCTTTCGACTGCGCGTACATAAATTCTTTAAAATCTTCGCGGACAAATTCGCGGGGATGATTGAAGATAACGGTATCGAGGTACTGGTCGAGCGTGATGCTGCCAATTTCGTACACGTTGAAAATGAAGTTGTGCAGGGCGTTCACCTCTTCGTAATCCAGCCCGAATTTTTCGGCGGCCAGCTTACGCGATTCGTGTCCCCATCCGTTGGTCAGCAAAATGCCGCCCACGTCAAAAAAAAGTATCTTAAGATCGGTGTATTTCATTGGTAGTGAATTAAACCTGTAGATGTATGAAAGGTACTACGGTAATTCCCCTCTCGAGAGGGGGCGTGCCGGGAATGAGCGCAAATGCAGGGGTGTGTTAGCCAAGCGGGTTAACACACCCCTAACCCCTCTCAAGAGGGGAACTATTTGTCTTTATACTTTCGCTTTTTGCTCTTCTATAGCTTTCAGCAATTTTTCGAAAGGCTTGTTGAATTTCTCGATACCTTCATCTTCCAGTTTTTGGGTGATGGCATCCAGATCAATACCCAGGCCAGGCAGTTTTGCCAAAGTAGCGGTTGCTTCATCTAAACCTAACTCTAAAGTATTGGCAGCAATACCGTGGTCGCGGAAAGCGTCAACAGTTTCCAACGGAACGGTATCAACAGTTTCAGGGCCGATCAAAGCTTCTACGTATTTGGTGTCTTTGAAAGCAGGGTTTTTGCTACCTGTACTTGCCCAAAGCAAACGCTGTGTTTGTGCGCCTTCGGCGGCCAGTTTTTCCCAGCGCTCGCCGCTGAATACTTTTTTGTAAATTTCGTATGCTTTTTTGGCTGATGCGATAGCAACCTCGCCAACTAAAGCTTTCTCGCCTTTTTCTTCTAACAGCGGGTCAACGGCTACGTCGATACGGCTCAGGAAGAAGCTGGCTACTGAAGATATGTGTGCAATTTTATGGCCGGCAGCTAAGTGCTCTTCCAAACCTGCGATGTAGGCAAGAGCCACTTCTTCGTAACGCTCTAAACCGAAAAGCAAAGTAACGTTGATGTTGATGCCTTTTGCGATAGATTCTTGTATAGCTTTCAAGCCCGGTTTTGTACCCGGTATTTTGATCATTACGTTTTTGCGGTCAACTTTGTGCCAAAGTTCTTCTGCCTGTTTGGCGGTACCCTCGGCGTCAAGCGCCAAAAACGGAGATACTTCTAAACTCACATAACCGTCGCCACCTTTTGGCTCTTCGTTATACACGGGTAAAAACAGGTCGCAAGCTGCCTGGATATCTTTTATAGCTAAGCCGAAAAATAACTCTTCGGTAGTTTTAGCTTCAGCACCTAAGGTTTTAATATCCTCATTATAGTCAGAGCTGCTTGTGATCGCTTTTTCGAAAATAGCCGGGTTAGAGGTTACGCCTCTTACGCCATCCTCATCGATCAGCTTTTGCAATTTACCCGACGAAATAATTTCGCGGTCGATAAAGTCCAGCCAGATGCTTTGGCCAAAACCATGTATTTGTTTAACGTTGTTTGCCATATTCAGGAATATTTAATTGTTCGTTTTTTCTTTAGTAGATGTATTAATTTTCAGCAAAATTGATGAATAAACAAGGGGATAGTGTAACCCTATTCTCATCCTTTTGCTATAGCAGCGTAAAAACCTGCTTATTCGTTCTTCGCTACCAGTATCTCTAATGAATAGCCTATAAAAAGCCCGCTTTCTATTACGCCGGTTATGCTTTTAATATCGCGTTCCATAGTGTCGGGCACTTCGTTAAAGTAGCAATCCAAAATCAAATTATTGTTTTCGGTTATCACCGGGCCATCCTTCCCTTTCGCCGGGCGCAGTACAATGCTGTTTGCGCCTAACTTCTTCAGTTCAGCCTCTACATGCAACAATGCCTGCGGGAACACTTCGATAGGGATAGGGAAGTTGGTGTTTATCTTCTCCACTATCTTACTATCATCAACAATAATGTAATTACGCGGACTGCTGGCTATCAGCAGCTTCTCTTTAAACATTGCCCCGCCGCGGCCTTTAATCAGGCTGTTTTTCGGGTCAACCTCATCGGCACCATCAAAAAGCCAATTGGGCGTATGCTCGTAAAGCGTTGTCATGGGGATGCCCAGCTTACTGCAGAACATCGATATTTCTACCGATGTTGGTATGCCCAGTACGTTCAGCTTTTCGGTTTTAATGCGTTCTGCTATCGCTAACAATGCCATGTATACCGTAGAGCCCGAGCCAATACCCAGCACATCGCCATCCTTAACCATGCCGGCAATTTGCTGCGCTACCTTTTGCTTTCCGCTTTGGTTAATGATCTCGGAAGACCATTTTAGCTCGCTGATTAAACTCATTGTTTTAGATTTGAGATGTGAGATTTGAGACGTGAGACAGGAAGCCTCTTTTATCTCAAATCTCATATCTAATATCTCACATCTATAAAATAGCTTTCGCTTTTTTAACTACGTTATCTACCGTGAAGCCGAAGTGTTTGTACAATTCGTCTGCAGGGGCCGATTCGCCAAAGGTGGTCATGGCTAATACATCGCCTTCGTCGGTGGTGTATTTGTGCCAGCCTTGCGGCGATGCCATTTCAATGGCCAAACGTTTACGGCTTGCTTTTGGCAATACCGATTCTTTGTAAGCAGCATCCTGTGCTTCGAAAAGCTCCCAAGATGGCATACTTACTACGCGGGTAGATATGCCTTCGGCTTCCAGTTTTTCTTGCGCCTGCATGGCCAGGGCCACTTCCGAGCCTGTTGCCAATAATATCAGGTCGATAGCTTTGCTGGCTTCAGATACTACATAAGCACCTTTTTCCACACCGCTTGCTTTACCGTATTTATCCTGATCGAGGATAGGCAATGCTTGGCGGGTGAATATCAATACAGTTGGGCCGCCTTTTTTCTCGATGGCCACTTTCCAGGCGTATGAAGTTTCGTTGGCATCAGCCGGGCGTAAAACAGTTACGTTAGGGATAGCGCGAAGGGTTGCCAGGTGCTCAATAGGCTGGTGAGTAGTACCATCCTCGCCCAAACCAATACTATCGTGGGTGTAAACAAATATCGGGCTTATCTTCATGATGGCCGCCAAACGGATCGGCGGGCGCATATAATCAGCAAACTGCAGGAAGGTAGCGCCGAACGGCAATAAACCTTTTGTTAAGGCCATACCGTTAAGGGCCGAACCCATAGCATGCTCGCGGATACCGAAGTGGAAGTTGCGGCCGGCACGGTTCTCAGATGTGAACGAGTCGAACTCTTTCAGGTTGGTTTCGGTAGATGGTGCTAAGTCAGCTGCGCCACCTAACAAAGTTGGCAGGCTTGCTGCAACGGCGTTAAGTACTTTGCCCGATGCCTGGCGGGTAGCCATTTTAGGGTCGGTACCTTTAAATACCGGCAATTTATCAGCCCAGCCTTCTGGCAATCCACCAGCTACTGCGGTTTCGTACTCAGCTGCCAGTTCAGGATATTTCTCTTTGTATTTAGCAAAAAGCTCGTTCCATTTGGCTTCGGTTTTTTCGCCGCGTGCGCCTTTTGCATGGTAATATTCCAATACTTCGGCAGGCACATTGAACGATTTCTCAGGGTCGAAACCGAAGAACTCTTTTACCAGTTTTATCTCATCGGCACCCAGTGGCGAACCGTGCGAACCTGCAGTACCCGATTTGTTAGGGCTACCGTAAGCTATCAGCGAGCGAACGCGGATAAGCGATGGTTTTTGTGTTTCAGATTTTGCATTGATCAATGCCAGTTCTAACGCATGTGTATCGTTTACGTCGGCAATTTCCTGTACATGCCAGCCGTATGAGCGGAAACGTGCGCTTACATCTTCGTTGAAGGCGATGTTGGTGCTGCCCTCGATAGAGATGTGGTTATCATCGTACAAGTAGATCAGGTTACCCAACTCCAAGTGGCCTGCTAAAGAAGCTGCTTCAGAAGTTACACCTTCCATCATGTCGCCATCGCTCACAATAGAGTATACTTTATAATTGAAAAGGTCGAAACCCGGTTTGTTGTAGCGGGCAGCTAAATATTTTTGTGCAATAGCAAAACCAACACCGTTGGCAAAACCCTGGCCAAGCGGGCCGGTGGTAACATCAACACCCGGGGCCAAACCGTATTCGGGGTGGCCGGCGGTTTTGCTGTTTAGCTGACGGAAAGCCTTGATATCATCTAACGAAAGATCGTAACCGGTTAAATACAAAAAGTTGTACTGTAAAATACAAGCGTGGCCGGCCGAAAGGATAAACCTGTCGCGGTTAGCAAAATCGGGGTTCTTGGGGTTATAGTTCAAAAACTTGGTCCATAAAACATGGCCCATAGGTGCCAGCGCCATTGCTGTGCCGGGGTGGCCCGAATTTGCTTTTTGTACTGCATCTGCAGATAGGATCCTTACGGTATCGATCGCTAGTGTTTCAAGCGCTGCGTTTGGTTTTTCCATCGTAATGTATTTAAAAAAGAGAAAAGGTAATTATTTAGTAGGCGTTGCCATGGCAACGTGTGTAACCGGGTGTTTATCTTCCTGCCACAATCTCGCCCCGCCCTTAATGCCATCGGCATTGGTAACAATTTTCATGTTTTTATCCAGCTTAAAATTAAGCTTGTCGGAATTGCCGCCACCTATATACAGGTAGTCGTAGTTGAAAACGGTCTTCATTATCTTGAAAACCTTCTTAATACGGCTGTTCCATTTTTTTACGCCCTCTTTGTCAAGTGCGCGGTCGCCTATGTACTCGTCATAGTCGCGGCCTTTTGATACCGGGTGGTGCGCAATTTCCAGGTGAGGGAGCAAATGCCCGTCCATTAATAAAGCCGTGCCGAAACCGGTGCCCAGAGTGATCACCATCTCCAGTCCCTTGCCGCTAACTACACCAAGGCCCTGCATATCGGCATCGTTCACTACTTGCGTATCTTTACCAAGGGCCTCTACAAGCTTTGAACAAAAGTTTACATCTTTCCAAAACTCATTGCCCAAATTCGGGGCTGTTTTCACGATGCCATTACGCACATAACCGGGAAAACCCACCGATACTTTATCATAGGCCGGGAAATTTTGCACCAGTGTTTTTATAGACTTGATAACATTTTCGGGATTGGCAGGCGATGGCGTAACCACTTTTTTATAGTCCATCTTCAGGTTGCCTTTACTATCCAGTATAGTTCCTTTGATGCTCGAGCCGCCGATATCGATGGAAAGGATCTTTATAGCCGAGGGTGTTGTTTTCATTAACAGGTAATATTAACGGTAGTTCGTTATTTGGTTTTAGAGTTTGTAAATATCACATTTTTAATAATAAATAAGTATAAATGTATATTAAAACACTATACTTTATTAAATCTTAACCCTGCATTAATACTACAAAGCACAAAACTTTCGCGCATAATAAATGTGCTGGCTAATTAACCGCTTTATTTTTAAAAAGGTTTGCCTTGCTATATTTTAACAAGGCATTATGACATTGTGTAAACAAGACACGAATGTTGGTGGAAAAAGTGACACGATTTACCAGTGTGGGCTATTTAACAGGATTTCAAGATTAAAAGATCAAGCAGGATTTTTTTTGTAGGAGATTTCACCGATTGGAAGATGATCACACCGATTAGTTCTGAACCGTGATTTTTCGTAGGGTAATTGTTCTTTATCGGCACTCAAGAGGGCTTCGCTGTTCGCTTGATTTAATGATTCTTTGATTTCCTATGTTGCTAACGTGTTATGGCCGCAACTGGAAATCCAGCATCTGAAAATCCTCAGATCAAGCGAATGATGGTTCAGATATTCAACGTATTCTTCCCGCCCTTTAACGGGTAGCTTTTCCCCTTCCACACCAGTACCCCATCGGTACGCATGGGCAGAGTGATGTTGATGGCCCACTTGCTGCCGGTTTTGGCATAGTTTACGGCTACTACGCCGTTGGGGTGCGGTATTTCGCCGCTTGCTTTGTCCATGGTGCCTAAATGCGGTTCTATTTTTATTTTGCTGAAGCCGGGAGCATAGCTATCTATACCCAGCACAGTACGGAAGAATTCAATATTGGGGCTGGCTCCCCAGGCGTGGCAGTCGCTGCGGTCGTGCTCCAGGTCGCTTATTTCAGCCCAGGTGGTTAGGCCCATTTTGATGTTGTTGCGCCAGATATCAAGCCAGTTGATGTAATCGTTACCCAGGCCGCCTTTCACCAGCGCCTGGTGCAGGTAGTATTTAAAATAGATGGTGCATTGTACCAGTGTACTATCTTTCTCTAATTTTTTTGCCAGGGCAGTTGCATTTGTGCCCGCGACGCCGCTTAGTATGGCCAACGCATTGGTATGTTGCGAATACGTTTGCTTGTCGCCGGCATCAGCATAAAAGCCTTTAGCAGCATCCCAATATTTCTTTTGGATGGTTGCTTTGAGTTTGGCAGCACGTGCGCGATACATATCGGCATAAAAAGGAGAGCCCATTTTGGTTTCCATTTCTGTGGCTTGCTGCAGCGTCCACAGCAATTGCATATCCAGCAGGGCGCTGTTACCCTGCGCATCTTTTGGTGGCTGCCCGTAATCCCAGCCTTTGGTGCTCACCCAATCGGCAAACTTCCAGTAGGGCGTGTTTTTCAGTGAGCCATCTGCCTGCTGGTATTTGGCGAAGAAGGCAAGCACTTGTCGTGCCCCGTCCAGTTTCTCTTTCACAAAGTTGGCATCGTTGCGGTACATCCAATAATCGTGCAGCATACTGATGTACCAAAGCGAGAAGGTAGAAATAATTTGCGGACTGTATGATGGGTGCCTGCTCAGCGTAAGCCCTTCTGCTATACGCGAGTGGTCCATTTGGTTGAGGGCATTGCGGGCAAGGCGGTCATCGCCGGTGTTGAAGTACGATACCAGCGCTTGTATACGCCCGTCGCCTATGTATTGCAATTGCTCGTAATACGGGCAATCGAAATAGGTTTCCACAGCACATGAGCGTGCAGTACGGAAACCGATATCCAGCATCTGTTGTAACTCCGGGTTGCCTGTTGTTAGTTTGGCGTTGAATTTAAACGGATAGCCTGTAAAGGTGCCGTAAATATCATCAATGGTAAGCGGTTCGTCTTTTGTAGAAATATTTACCAATATATACCTGTAACTGCGGAAAGCCAGGGTGGTGAAGCTTTGGTTGGCCGAGCCATCGGAAATAACGCTATCCTTACGGCCCACAAAACGGTAGCCCTCTACCTCGTTACGGTTGGGTTTGGCGGAGCTGCCGGGCTTCATGGGCGATTCGCAGTAAGTGAAGGATATGCCGGCGTTATCGCCGCCACTAAAATTGGCGGTGAGGTAAGCGTTGGTAAGGAAAGATTGATCGAGCAGGAAGGATGCTTTAGTATTGGCAGGCACAGTAAAGCTTGCCTTGGTAACAGGGAAGCCAGCCGGAATATTTACACCAGCCGATTTCCGCACCGAAGCGATGCGCTGCATTTTCATTTCCATTTGCGGCAATGATGATGGTACCAGCATCCAGCCGAAAGCATCTGTTATACCCTTTGGTTTACCTCTATCTATTGGCTGAGCGTTTTGCCAGCCGCTATCGTTATCCTGCCAGTTTTTTACGCTTTTGTGCATATCCACCAATTCGCCGGGACCAGCAACGTAGTAGGTGCCGTAGCCAACACCAAGTGTAGGCTGATAAGCATCGTTACGGATACTCTTCCAGCTATTACCGGTATTAAAAACCTCTTCTATTGGTGTATCGCCCTGCAGGATAAATGCGGTCCGGTGGCTTATCTGTGCCTCGGGGCGGTCGTCGCCATCGTTCCAAACTAAAGCAGTGATGGTGTTTTTTCCGCCGATGAGGTAAGGCGCAATATCGATCGTTTCGTAGTTCCAATAATAGATATCACCACGGGCCGGGCCAAGCGATACCAGCGTATGGTTCACATATAATTTATACCTGTTATCTGCCGATACGTGCACCACAAATCGCGCTGGCTTGGTGGGCAGGTCGACAGATTTTGCGAAGTGGTAAATCCCATAACCATGTTGAGGCTGTTTCGGCACAGTTACCCAAAGTGCTTTCCAGGGTTGGGATAGCAAGTCGGGGTTACTGTTTTGGGCAGATGCACTTAATGATAAGCCAAGGCTTAACAACACCGCAGCGGCAATAGCATAAAACTTCATAGGAGGTAAAAATTGGATGGCTTAAATATATAATTCGCTTTCGGAAATACTGTCCTTTACTGTGCTGGTTGCGAGCTTTTGTCATGCTGAGGGACGAAGCATCTGTTAGCCGACTTGCATAGCGTTAATGCATTGTGGTTATTAGATTCTTCGCTATCGCTCAGAATGACAAGGCGGGAGAATTACTTCTTCATTTCCATCACCATAAAGTCCAAAGCCGCAGCATCGGGCAATTGTTTGGCAACAGGTTTCTCACCCAAATACATGGTTTCCCTGCCGGTGGTATTATACGCCGGCCACACGGGTAGGCCCGCGCCATTAGGGTTGCCCGTTTTCGCGAAGTTTACCCAATAGCCCGACATTGCATCAGCCAACTGCTGGTCTACCGGCTCAAAGGGGCGGTTCAGGAATTTAAAGTTGTTGAAAGCATAACCCACCTCGCCGGTGTGGAATGCGCCATATTGCTTAAATGCTTCGGTAGCGGGCATGCGGCGGGTAAAGCGGTAGAGGTAAACTTTTGCTTTGTTCTTAGCGCTTTGCACGTTGGCCCAGATATAATTCTGCACGCCGAAGGTCATGTCGCGCGATATGTTTATTTGCGAGCGCTCAGCCTCTGCATCGGTATTGCCGGGATAGTGTTTTAAAAATTCAGCTGCGTTTGATGCATACCTTTTTTCGATATCCGCTTTGTAGTCTGCAGCGTTCTTTAGCTTGCCAATGAAGGCATCATCCTCGTTCCAGCCGGTTAGTACCGGTACCTGGTTCTCTTTATTAGCCGCAAAAATGGCGGCAACAGGCTCGGGTAATACGTAACCATCCACAATGGGGCGGGCGTTCATTTGTTTCAGTAAGGTTTCGGCTGGTAGCGCGCGCATTTCAGCGAGCGAATGTGCGCCCAGCGCCTCGGCCGCTTTTACGCCAGCTTCTTCCGCTTGTTTTAAGCCGCTTGCGCTGATGGGACCGGTTAAAAACGCAGCACCGCTTTCGGCAATAGCTTTGTTGAACAAACCTTTGCCCAACGGGGATGCCACCAAATAATTTACGCCGAACGAACCTGCCGATTGCCCGGCTATGGTAACATTATTAGGGTCGCCGCCAAAGGCGGCTATGTTCTTCTTCACCCATTTTAAGGCAGCCAGCTGATCCATTAAACCATAATTGCCCGACGCTTTATTGGGCGACTCCTTTGTTAATTCGGGGTGCGCGAAGAAACCGAAGATACCCACGCGGTAATTCAAGCTCACTAATATCACACCTTTGCGCGCCAAAGCTTCGCCATCGTAAATAGGTACATTGGTGCCGCCGCTCACAAAGCCCCCACCGTATATCCACACCAGTACGGGGCGTTTTTCTGTCGGGGTTTTGGCGCCCGTCCATACATTCAGGTAAAGGCAGTCTTCGCTCAGCGGTTCATCCTTTATCAAAAATTCCCGGGTGTAAACGCCAAATTCGTTGGGCTTACCCTGCATCGGCATTTTAGAAAAATCGGTACAGACTTTTACGCCAGTCCAGGGTTTAACAGGCTGCGGTGCCTTCCAGCGCAAATTGCCAAGAGGCGGCGCTGCAAAGGGAATGCCCTTGTAACTATGCACAACACCATCGCTGCTTTCGGTACCCGAAATTTGCCCGGCATCGGTTTTTACGGTTTTAAACGGCGCTTGCGCTAATGCAATGGTGCATAGTAGTGCAAAGGGAAAGGTTAGGAGGTTCTTCATTTATAATTTTGGTTAGGTAAATATAATGATTAAGCATCGATGCTTATAAACCACGGAGTTAACAGAGGTGGCGCGGAGGTTCACAGAGCTTTGCAAAATATTATGAGTTTGCTATTTCTCTCTGCGAACCTCCGCGAAGCCTCCTTTTACTCCGTGGTTAATTAAAGAGCTTTATGGTTTTGCCACCGCTTTCACATACTTCGCTGTACGTGCATCTTTTATTACACCTTTCCAGTTCAAGCCGTAACCAAAATCATAGGCGTTGCCTTCACTGTCAGTAAATACTTTCAGATCGTGCGGAACGTCTTCGTATTGGGCTTCTACGGTTTTCATATCGGCGGGCATTTGCAGCGGCAATAGTGCCGATGGTTCTGCTTTGCCGGTCATGATATCGAGGCTCGCCTGGCCCTGTACGCCAAAATCTACCAATATGGCGCTTGCCTGTTTTTCGAACTCGCTAAACACCATGGGGTTGCTCAGGTTGATAGATACAATAACCGGTTTGCCCTTCATTTTGGCATAAGTATCGTTTACCATTGCCAGGTCGGTTACGTTTGAAGATGTTTCCGATTTGCCTTTATAGCCACGGTTCGTAAATTTCTCCAATGGGTCGCCGCCGGCAATACTGGTATCGCGGGCGGTTTCGGCAGTGTACTTACCATATTGTAATGATACGGGCAGGTAGCCGTTGCCGCCATTCTTAGCATCATCAGCATCGTAACCGCCGTGGCCTATAGGGCTGGCTATGAACACCAGCGCGTAATCTGCCTCGTCGGGGTTTTCGGTTACTTTAAAGTACTTCTTCACGGTCTCCATATTTACCGGGTATTCATTTTTTTCAGGGTATGGTATGCCCAAAAAGTTTTTGCCGGCCGGGGTGAAACGCTTAGGCACATAAACAGTTTTACCGGTTTGCAACGGCAAAGCGCCGCCTTTGTTCTTCAGCATTACTATCGACTTTAACTGCGCTGCGTAACCTGCCGCCATAAAATCAGCCTTGCCAACGGTTGCTTTAGTAGCCTCTACATCTAAATAAGGATTCTCGAACAACCCTGTACGGAAGCTGCCCCTCAACAAGCGCACAGCCGACTGCTCGAACCTTGCGCGCATAAATGCCTCGCCGTGTTCTTTCACGCCCATTTTGTAAGCATCCAGCACGGGCACCATATCGTTATTGCCGCCAAACTGGTCAACACCTGCCATCAAAATTTTATAGTGGCGTTCGGCAAGCGTAGCTTTCTCCATCCCCCAGGATTTGCCCGAGAGGAAACTATTCAGCACGGTTTCGTCGCCGGTAACCAGCCAGTCGGTACATACTACGCCGTCGTATTTATATTTGGTGCGCAGCAGGTCGTTAATAATGTACTTGTTGTAATTATTAGCTACGTTCTCGTGGTTTTTGGTATCCTGTTTCCAGCTGATGGTATAGTAAGGCATTACGGCTGCTGCCATACCGGTTTTGCCTTTCAGCTTGAAGGCGCCCTCGGTGAAGGGTATAAAATGTTGCTGAAAATTGTTGCCCGGGTATACGGCATATTTACCGAAAGCATAATGCGCATCGCGCCCACCCTCGCCGGCACCACCGCCGGGCCAGTGTTTCACCATGGCATTAACGCTATTATAGCCCCAACCGTTCTTGATTTCTTTATCGCCCATTGAGGTTTGGAAACCATCTATGTAAGCCCTTGCCATATCAGCAGCCAATTGCGGGTCTTCGCCAAAAGTGCCGCTAACGCGATTCCAGCGTGGGTCGGTAGCAATATCAACCTGTGGCGAAAGTGCAGTAGCAATGCCCAGCGCACGGTATTCCTGCGCGGCGATATGCCCGAAGTTTTGCGTGGCCGATGGGTCGAAGGTGGCAGCCATACCTAAAGAACCGGGCCACATGGAAATAGTGCCACCGGCTCCTGCATTAAACTCGGCAGTAGCTACGGTGCCATGGCGCGGATCGGAACTGTTGTTGTTCGGTATACCCAACCCAACGCCTTCTACATAGGCCTGCGCATTGTTGTTCCATTTGGCAGCAACCTCGGGGCTTTGTACCGATGTAATGAGCACGTGGCGTACGTTATCGTTCTTTAAAAATGTTTTTTGCTGATCAGAGAGGTCCCAGGCGTTCAGGCCGCTTTCCTGCAGGGTTTTGCCGTTGTAGGTACCGGCAAAAGGACCAACGGGGATAGATGGTATCATTTGGTGGCGGCTGTACAGCATCAACCCGGCAATTTGCTCCACGCTCATTTTCGAGGCTAAATCTTTCGCTCGTACATCTACGGGCAGGCGCCAGTCTTCATACTTATCCAGCTTGCCGTTCTTGTTCAAGTCCTTAAAAGCTAAGCCGTCAACGGTTAAAACCTTTACGCCTGATGATGCCGAATAGCCCAGCTTTTGCCCGCCGGTATTGGTAACGGTCACCACATCGCCGTTCTTACTCTCGGTGTATTTGTTTTGTGCCGATGCAATGGCCGGGAGAAGCCCCATCAGCAAAAGGTATTTTTTGTTCATATATGTTGGTTTATTTGGTTTAGTAACATCGTGTTTATCTAACCGCAAAGGGCGCAAAGAAAAAAGCGCAAAGCATACAAAGGATATGCATCGCTC
This sequence comes from Mucilaginibacter pedocola, assembly GCF_002013915.1. Taxonomy (GTDB): domain Bacteria; phylum Bacteroidota; class Bacteroidia; order Sphingobacteriales; family Sphingobacteriaceae; genus Mucilaginibacter; species Mucilaginibacter pedocola. The sequence goes on along the minus strand of NZ_MBTF01000002.1, from coordinate 278,400 downwards.
TTTATAAGTTTTGAAAAAAGTACCACTTGCATGGCTTTGTGCTCTTTGCGAAAACTTTGCGCCCTTTGCGGTTAAATTACCACTTTAATGAAATTCAAGTTCTTATTATTGGTTTATCTATCAACACAAAAAGAGACTATGTGTCAACACTACACAATGGTAGATATTAATTTTTTAAATAGCAAGGGCTATACGCTGTACCGATAAAATATTTTTGGACGGCGCGAAAGTGGGTGGTGCTTTTGATAAGGTAGCCGCCTGTAATGATACGTTTTTAGAAGTTTGGGAACTTCTTTGAGCGTAATTCAATGATAGCCACAAAGCACAGCGGTAATGCACAAGGCGCTATAGATCCTTGGCTACCGCTCAGGATGACAAAGGGGTAATTAAGGCATGCAGCTATAAAATATCCGGCCTACTTACTAAACGCAATATTAAAAGTTGTGCCGCGGCCCAGTTCGCTGTCTACCCATATTTTGCCGTTGTGTTTCTCAACAATGCGCTTTACAATGGCCAGTCCAACGCCGGTGCCTTCTATATCGCCCACGTTATCCATCCGTTTAAATAGCTCGAATATGCGGGGCAGCTGTTTAATATCTATACCCAGCCCGTTATCGGTTATGGAGTAAGTTACCTCGTGCCCGTTATCTACCCCGTGTATACTTACCTCAGGGCGTTCGGATTTAATAGAGTACTTGATAGCGTTACTGATGATGTTGGCGAACACCTGCGATATCATTACCCTGTCGCCTTGTATAGCAGGGGTTTCGCCTACTATTATTTTGGTACCATCAGCATTATAGGCAACTATCAGGTCGGCGACCAGGTCGTCTATAATGGCTTTGGTATCTATGGGCGAAAGGATAAGATCCGAGCGGTTTATGCGCGAGTACTCCAGCACTTCCTGTATCATGCCGTTCATTTTATCGGCACCTGCGTTGATACGGTCCAGCATGCGTATAGCATTAGGCTTCATATCCTGGTCGCGCATTAGTATTTGCGCATAGCTTTTCACGGCCGATATGGGGTTCTTCAGATCGTGCGAAATGGTGTAGCTAAAGGTATCCAGCTCTTCGTAGGCCTGTTTCAGCTTCTCGTTCAGCAGGCGTATGGCACCGGCCTTCTGGTTCAGCGCGTAGGTAATTTCGCTTTTTAAACGTATGGCCGATTTTACTTCCTCGGCATTCCAGTTCTTAGAAGTACCCACCACCGTCTGCGACCATTCCTCAAAAGATGTTCTCGGCGATATACGCAGCATTCCGTCGGATGTTGTTTCTACCGGTTTTTCGGGATTGCCGGCCCAGGTAATGGTTTGCAATTGCTCGGGCTTGAACCACATTACGTATTCGCCCAACTCGCGCGATAGTATCAATACCATCAGCCCCGATGCCACATTTTTGTATGCCTCGCTATCCGCAAATACTGCCGGGAGGGTGTTGGTGTAGTATAACGATTCGTTTACGTTCTCTTTTATCCAACTGGCCAACTGTCTCAGTTGTTCATCATTCGGGGTTTTGCCCAACTTCTTAAGCCCGTTCTCGAAGAAAAGCGCAGCCCCGCCTGCATCAACAGTATTCAGCAGCGTTACGGGATGGGCGGTTAGCGCCGAATCGATATCATTATCCTTTAACATCAGCCGGCTCAGCTGGTCAACCGCGCCTTTATACCGTTCCTGCAGGTGCTGGTTCTCTTCGTCCTGCCTAAACTCCAGTGCCGACGATACAATTTGCCCAATAAGCTTTGCCGATTCGCGCGAGCGGAAATCGATAAAGCGCGGGGTATAATTATGGCAGGCAATAAGCCCCCAAAGCTCTTTTTTATAGATAAGCGATATACTGAAACTCGAATCCACCTTCATATTCTTCAGATACTGAATGTGGATGGGCGATACGGCGCGCAGTTGCGAGGGCGTAAGGTCAAGCGGGGTTTCGTCTCCGTTATCTTCGCGCACTATGGCCGCAGGCTCGGTATGCACATTGGCAATCAGCCGGGTCAGGTTCAGTTTATAGAGGTCGCGGGCCTGTTTAGGTATGTCTGATGCCGGGTAGTGCAGCCCCAGCCAGGTGGGCAGGTTGTCGTTTTTGGCTTCTGCAACTACCTCGCCGTGCCCGTCTTCGGCAAAGCGGTATATCATCACCCTATCGTAACCTATAAGGTTCTTCACCTGTATGGCGCTGTTGTTAAGCAGGTTTTGCAGGTTTTTATCGGCCAGCATCTCTGATATCGAGCGGCCTATCATACGCTGCACATCGGTATTGCTATCCGACCGTGCGGGCTCAAACTCCAGCAAATAATAATCCTGCGTGGGCGATACAATGAGGTGAAAAGGCTTGCCGTTAATATCCGTATTAAAGGGATTGGTTTGCTCGAAACCGTTAGCCTTACCGAAGTTGATAAGTTGCGCTATAAAATCGGGCGGTTCGTTTTTGCCTATCAACGGCTCCACGGTATTAATGTGGCTGCCTAATATACTCGCGGGGATATCGGGCATAAACGCGGCCAGGTTATCGCTATGGAAACGCACAACGCCGGGCTTATCAATAACTATTAAAAAGCCGTGCGACTGAACCTTACCGGGGATGTGTATAGGCTCTTTGTCGCAGTTGCTTAAATCGGCATTTGTTGGCTGCATATTTTATTTTTAGGCAAATGTGTAAACAAATATGAAAATTTATTTAACATTACTTGCATCGCGCAACCTTTTCTGCATTTTATTTTTCACTCTTATCCGCTCTTATTAAAAGCGGGTTAGAAATACATCCTGCAAGTTTCGCGAGGAAAATAATTTTTAAACTATTGGTAAATAATTTAGGTTTTTAGTATTTTCAGGGCTGGTATGCGTACACGAATTAGCCCCTTATTAATTGCCGTTTACGGCGCTTTATTGCTGCTGTTTTGCAACAACCTTGTTGCTAACGCCGCCAACCCTGCCGTACATATATCCGCACGCCCCAATTGGATAAACCAAATTAAGCTATCTGATAAAAAGATACCGCTGCGGCAGGTTGATAACGGTTTTTTTTACCAATTGTTCGAGCAGCAGATAAACATTGAGCAACAAGCCGACTACCGCCATGTGGTGCGCGAAATTGTTTCGGCAACGGGCATACAAAACGGCTCGCAAATAAATATCTCGTTCGACCCATCGTACGAGCGGTTGGATATACACGATATTACCGTTTGGCGCGATGGAAAACCACAAAACCGCCTCAATGCAAAAGCTTTTAAAGTAATTGCCGATGAAGAGGAGCTTTCACGCTTTGTTTACCAGGGCAGCTATTCGGCCTTCTGCATATTGGATGATATCCGCAAAGGCGACCGTATCGAATACTCATTCACCATTACCGGCCGCAACCCCATCTTCGGCAATAAGTTTACCGACGAGGTTTACCTGCAATTGGGCCAGCCTTATGCACAACTATACAAAGCTTTGTTTGCCTCGCCGCAGCGTAAGCTTTATTTTAAAGCTTTCAACAACGCGCCGGCGGCAACCGTGTCTGTAAAAAACGGGCTTACATGCTACGAGTGGAATGTACTCCAAACCAAAGTGCCATCCTACAGCGATAACCAGCCCGAATGGTTCGATAATTACCAGCACATACAGGTAAGCGATTATGCCAACTGGCAGGAAGTTATTAACTGGGCAATGGGCGTTAACCCCATAGCCACCAAACTAAACGGCGAACTGGCTGCGCGTGTGGCAAAACTGAAGGCTGAGGCGGGAAATGATAAAGAAAAATACTTCCGCAATGCGGTGCAAATGGTGCAGGACGAAGTGCGGTACATGGGTATCGAACTGGGCGAATATTCGCACCGCGCCAATACGCCCGAACGGGTTTACAACCAACGCTATGGCGATTGCAAAGATAAAGCCATGCTGCTGGCCGCAGTTTTAACAGCTAATGATATTGAGGCACACATGGTACTCATAAACAGCACTGCGGGTAAAACACTTGGCGACTACATCCCCTCGCCTACCGTTTTTGACCATGCCACCTGCCAGGCTGTTTTGAACGGCAAAACCGTTTATATTGATGCTACCATTGCCAACCAGCGCGGAGCGGGAACTAACATTTACTTCCCGGATTATGTTAAAGGCTTAGTATTGAAAGCAGGTAATACGGCACTTACCAACATTGCGCCATCTAAAGTGGGCAGGATGCTGCTTACCGAGAATTTTAAAGTACCCGAAGACGAAAAAGGCACCGCGCAGCTGGAAGTAATATCAACCTACACCCTCAACGAGGCCGATAGGATACGCGATAAGCTGGCATCGGGCAGTATGGCCGAAACCGAAAAAAGCTACCTGGAGTATTACGCCAAAACATATCCCAAAATAGAGGCCGCAGCAGATTCTGTTACGGTGAAGGATGATACTGAAAATAACGAGGTAACCACCATTGAGCATTACCGCATCCCTAATTATTTTAAGCCCGATAAGGAAGAGCAGGGGCGCTATTACGCTTCGTTTTTTGCCTCTTATATTAACAACCAACTACCCGATATTGCCAATAACGCCAAACTCCCGGTATCGTTAAACTTCCCTGCCAATATCGAATACAAGGTAAACGTGGTGATGAATAACGGTTGGAATATTGATAAAACCAGCACCACTATTGACCGTGAGAGTTATATCTTCAAATCGCAGGTATCGGCATTAGCAGATACGCTTACGCTCGATTTTAACTTCAACAGCCGTAAAGATCTTATAGCAGTTAATAAGCTGGATGAAGCCCGTGCCGATTTCAAGCGCATGGCAGATGAAGAGCTGAGCTTTAGTTTTACCTACACGCCCGATGCGAGTAAGCTGCCATTTAAGTTCAATTACTGGATGCTGGCCTTTGTGGTTGGTTTCGGAACCATACTCGCATTGATAGGGCTAAAACTTTATCGTACCCAAACGCGTGGTATCGTTTTTGAACGGGGGGCAACCTTTATACCCATTGGTGGCTGGCTGGTGCTGGTAGCACTTGGGCTTGCACTAACCCCATTTGCAGTAGGCTATACCATGATAGATGGCGATTACTTTAACCTGCGGACCTGGAATACTCACACCGCCGGCGTAAACGATATTGCCTTCAAAACATTATTCAGCCTCGAGGCCGCGGGCAATGTGCTCCTCATAGCTTATGCTGCTTTCTGTTTCATTCTGCTGATGAACAAGCGCGATATCGCACCCCAATATATCATCGGCTTTTACGCTTACGCTGCACTGTTCGCGATTGCCGACTGCATTTCCATCGGCGCAATAACCGACAATGTGGGCGAACATATGGTATCGGGCACGATCCGCGATATTATCAAGGCCGCCATTGTGATATCCTACTTTAAACGTTCGGTAAGGGTGGAGCAAACTTTTATAGTTCCTTACCCTCCGCATAATTACAGCTATGAAAAAGTAGAAAGCCGGCAGCCGGAAGAAAACACTATTGCCTGATGAGTTCTGATGGCAATTGCGTGATGGCTTGCAACATTATCTCTTTATAAAACACCTCGGCACCTTCGCTTTGTATCTGAATTTTTCCTTTGGTAAGCGGCTTCATTTGACCGCCATCCGCCTGGCGGCCGTGGTACAGAACCATCATTACCTTATCGTTTATTACATGTATGCTGGTGTCGCCATTGCAGTAAAGGTCTAAGGTATTCCATTCGCCTTTGGGGTTTTCGGCATCGCTACCTTTTATACAATGGCGGCCGGTTTTGCTGCCCTCGGCAAAGGTGTTCATTAAACCGCCAACGTTATAAATGTAATCTTTATCGTAGCGCTTTATTACCGGTATATCGGCCATGCCGCCGGCAACGCCCCAATAATCGCCGCAGTTGGTTTGCTCTATCTGGAACTCCTGCGAACGCATCCAGGCGCCATAATCGGCACCGTAGGCACCAACCGAATGGTAAAGTAGCCCGCTATCCATCTTCTGCCCCTTTTTTTGCCCCCAGGTAAGCTGGCCCCATTTAAACTGTAGCTGCAGGTGGTAGTTGCTGTACGCTTTTTTGGTAGATATAGCTCCCCATTTTTCGCCGGATATGCGGATGACCTTATCGCCATCTTGTTTAATTACGGTGAAAACCTGCTTAGGGTCGGTATTGAGACCGATGGGGTTAGGGTTGATGAATTTGCCTTTATCGTCAAGGTCGGGGCCAATGTAGGTATCCCAGCCGGTTAAGTCTTTGCCGTTGAATAAGACTTCCCATTTATCGTTTTTTGGTGGCGGCGAAAAGCCAAGGGTGAGTACACAAAGCACAATGGGGGCTATCAACTTTGCGGGTTTCATGGTTGTGGCGATTTAGTGTACCTAATATACTAAATTATATATCAACCAAGCGCGCGGCTTAAAGCACTCCAACATTTTTTACAAATTAGTGTGCTATTCGAGCCCTTCTGCAACAGGCTTATTACTCCGGAAAATTACTCATCCGTTTATCCGCGTAAATATTCCCTGCGTTTACCTCGGCATCTTCAATGGCCCAGTTGGCCATGGCATGCAAAACAGGGCGCAGGCGTTCGCCTGATTCGCTGAGGCTGTAGGTTACATAAGGCGGCACTACGGGCTTGGCCACCCGCACTACCAGGTTATCGTTCTCTAACTGCTTCAGGTGCTGTATTAGCATCTTTTCGGTAATGGTGGGGATGGCGCGCTTCAATTCGTTATACCTTTTACTCCCGGTTAATAAGTGGAATAAAATGATGGGCTTCCAATGCCCGCCTATGCGCTGCATTATATAGGTTACGGGGCATTGGTTAAAAGCAAATTGCTTGTTCTCCTGTATGGTCGAGCTTTCTTTTATCGCTGTCATGGTATACTTACTTTGGGGTATGTACTTGTAAAAAAGTAAGTACAAAAATACCTTTGTCATCAACAAAAACAAAATATTTAATACCATGAAAATTACAGTAAAAGGTTCAACCGGGAACATAAGCAAACCACTAACTCAAAAATTGATAGCCGCAGGGCACACCGTAACCGTAGTAAGCAGCAATGCCGATAAAGCAGCAGAAATAGAAGCCCTTGGCGCTATACCTGCAATTGGTAATATTACCGATGTTGATTTTTTAACAACCGCCTTTAGCGGCGCCGATGCCATATACACCATGGTGCCGCCAAACTTTGGCGCAACTAACCTGCGTGCGTATATGAACCAGGCCGGTGAGGCCTATGCACAAGCCATTAAAAACGCAGACGTTAAAAAGGTGGTACAGCTAAGCAGCATTGGCGCGCACCTTGGCGAAGGCGTTGGGCCGATAAAAGGCATACACGATGTGGAGGGTATACTAAGCAAACTTGACGGCGTTAACATCAAATTTGTGCGTGCGCCTTTCTTTTACACCAACTTTTACGGCAATGTGGATATGATAAAACACGCCGGTATCCTCGGCAATAACTACCCGGCAGACGCCCGCCTGATAATGGTGCACCCCAAAGATATTGCCGACGTTATTTTTGAAGAACTACAAAACAACTTCGAGGGCAAAAGCATACGTTACCTGTATAGCGACGAGAGTACCCCCGCCGGTGCCGCCAAAGCCATAGGCCAAGCCATTGGCAAACCCGAACTGCCCTGGGTAGAATTTAACGACGAGCAGGCCTTAGCCGGGTTATTACAGGCGGGCATCCCCGAAGAAATGAGCAAAAACTTTGTAGAGATGGGTACAGCAGTACGCAGCGGCGCTATATGGGAAGATTTTGATGCCCACAAACCCGCACAAAAAAGCGCAATCAGCTTAGAAACCTTCGCCGAAGAATTTGCATCAAGATTCTAAAAAATAGCCAACTCTGCCTTTGCGTTACTTCGCGCATTCTTTGTGGCCTTTGCGGTTAAAAACCACCGCAAGGGCCACTATTTTATTTTCAGCCCATAAACTTTTATCTTACAGGCGAATCAACATCGCCTACACATGCACGAAATTTTATTGCTTTGCCTCGGGCTAATACTCAGCGTTTCTTTTTTAGTGGTACTTGCCAAAAAGCTAAAAGTTGCATATCCCATTTTCCTGGTGATAGCCGGTTTGGGTATCAGTTTCATCCCCGGTATCCCGCCAGTGCATATCGACCCCGACCTGGTTTTCCTGGTTATCCTCCCTCCCGTTTTGTATGATGCTGCACAAAACACCTCATGGAAAGCGCTTTGGAAATGGAGGCGTATAGTTATTGTGCTGGCGCTGGGATTTGTACTACTCACTGCCGGCGCTGTTGCCTGGGTAAGCGTTTTGCTTATCCCCGGTTTTACTTTAGCGCAGGGCTTTTTATTAGGCGCTATCGTTTCCCCGCCCGATGCAGCTGCAGCCACATCGGTATTGCAATTTATAAAACTTCCCAAAGGCATGGTTTCCATCCTCGAGGGCGAAAGCTTGCTGAACGATGCCTCCAGCTTGGTGATATTCCGCTTTGCTTTGGCTGCTATTATTAGCAGTAGCTTTACCTGGTATAATGCCGTGGGCGGCTTTGTGCTGGTTACTATATCAGGTTTAGCCATCGGGCTTTTGTTAGGGCTGGTGCTCTACGCCATTTACCGCTGGCTGCCAACCAATAGTAACCTGGATATTGCCTTTTCGATGGTGTTACCCTACATTATTTACCTTGCTGCCGAAACTGTGCATTCATCGGGCGTATTAGCGGTAGTGAGCGGCGGTTTATTCATATCTTACAAAAACCATTACGTGCTCAACCATAGCAGCCGGCTAAAGGCCAATGCCGTTTGGCCGTCGGTGGTGTTTATTCTCAACGCGGTGGTGTTCTTTCTTATCGGTTTGCAATTGCCCGATATTATTAAGGGCGTTAGCGGTATATCCATGGGCGAGGCTTTTAAAATTGCGCTCATAATTACCGCTGTGGTTATTGTGGTTCGCCTGCTTGCTGCACAGTTTTCGGGCGTGTTTACGGTATTCATCAGCAGGTATATTACCGTTGCCCAGGCAAGGCCGGGCTGGCGCAACCCGGTGGTATTAGGCTGGGCGGGAATGCGCGGCGTGGTGTCGCTGGCTTCGGCACTTTCTATTCCCCTCATGTTGAACGGGCAAGCCTTCCCCAACCGCGACCTTATACTGTTCATCACCTTTGTGCTCATTATTATCACCCTTGTGGTGCAGGGTTTTACACTGCCCTTTGTAATAAGGTGGATAAAACCCTACGGACTCCCCGATGCCAAACCCGACGAGCAGCAGATATTGGAAATTGAATTAAGACTTTACCAAGAGGCCGCAGCCAAAATGGGTAAGGATTACAAAAGCCAAATTGCCGCCAACCGCATGCTGAAAAGCCGCTACGAAATGCTGAAATGCAAGCTGGATATATTTGAAGGCACACCCGATGACGAACAAAAACGCGAGGAAGCCTACCAAATGATGGCCGAGTTTAAGCAGGTGATGATAGCCGTAACCGAACATGAGCGCTGCGCCCTGCACACCTTCCGCGCCAAAGATGACTACGACGATGATGTGATAAACATTATTGAGAACCGGCTCGACCTGGAGGAAGAGCGCTTGCAGGAAGAAGGGGAGTAACGGGCATTTGCATTCGGTTTTATAAACGCTACTTTAGCCCTTTTAAACCAAGCCCCGCTACCCACATCATGAAGAAGATATTTTGCTGCGCAATGGCCTGCTGCGTGCTATTGGCTATTACCGCCTCGGCACAGAAAAAGAAGGCGGCTGTTGCTGAAAAAACATCTATTGCGCCTTTTGGCATCATCCCCAAACTTAGCGACTCGGCGTTGCTGGATGTGGTGCAGCGGCAAACCTTCCGTTTCTTTTGGCATTATGCACACCCGGTTAGCGGGCTTGCCCGCGAGCGGGATAACACGGTAAAAGCCGAATACTATTGGGATTACATTAACGAAGCTTACGACGAACCAAACCTAAGCAAACATACCTTCGGCCCCGAGGCCTGCGCCATTGGCGGTACGGGCATGGGCATTATGGCTACAGTAGTCGCCGTAAACCGCGGCTGGGTAGGGCGCGATACCGCCCTGAAACTCCTTATCAAAATTGCCGATTTCCTGATAAAAGCCGATTGCTACCATGGCATTTACCCGCATTTTATGAACGGCGCCACGGGCAAAACTATTCCGTTCGACCGTGTAGATAACGGTGCCGATATTGTAGAAACATCGTACCTGATGATGGGGATGCTTACGGCCAAGGCATACTTCAATGGAAAAAGCCTGCCCGAACGCTACTTCCAGAAACGGGTGCAGCAAATGTGGGATGCTGCCAACTGGACCTGGCACAGCAACGGCAGCGACAAGTTTTTGTACTGGCACTGGAGCCCAAGCAATGGCTTTGACATGAACTTCCCGGTGTACGGGTACGATGAGGCATTGATAACCTATATCATGTCGGCATCATCGCCAACGCATGCTATCTCTAAAGAGCTTTACGAAAACAGCTGGGTAAAAAGCAGCAGTTGGAAGAATGGCAAAACCTATTACGGCAGCGTATTGCCGCTGGGCAATTTCGACAAAGGCGGGCCGCTTTTCTTTGAGCAATACACCTACATGGGCATCGACCCGAACGGACTAACGGACGACAACGGTATCGATTACGCCGAGCAAACCCGCAATCATACCCTCATTAATCGCGCCTACTGCATCGAAAACCCAAAACACTACAAAGGCTACGGCCCCGAGTGCTGGGGCTTAACCGCAGGCGACAGTTATAAAGGCTACGTAGCCCATTGCCCCGAAGTAGATCTGGGTGTAATACAACCAACCGCAGCCCTATCCTCCTTCCCCTACACGTCCGAATACTCCATGCAAGCCCTGCGGCATTTTTATTATAAATTGGGGGATAAAATATGGGGGCCATACGGTTTTGCAGATGGCTTCAGCGAACAGCGCAACTGGTACGCCAAAACACATTTGGCTATAGACCAGGGGCCGATCGTGGTAATGATAGAGAACTACCGCAGCGGGCTGCTATGGAAACTATTTATGAGCAACCCCGATGTGCAAAAGGGATTGAAAAAGTTGGGGTTTAAGAGTAAGTGGGTGAAGGAGTAGGTTATTGGAACGAGTAATTTTCATGGCTGGTGCGCGCGTGCCGCGCGTTCCTTACCCCCGTTGCAATTCCAATAACGTTTTCATCGCCTTTTCCGCATCTGCATGGGCCACGAAAATATGGTCGTGGTAATAGCCGGCAATCACGTTACAGCTAATGCCCGCTTTAGCAAGTACTGCTGAAAACGCCGCAGTCAAACCAACTGCCTGTAACGAGGAATGTACCGTGAGCGTTATCCACGCAGCCACGTAATCATACTTCAAGTCTAAAGTGTCGGCGGTGGTTTTGCTTACTATGATCGTTATCGCTTCTGCCTCTTTAAAAAAGCAGATAATATCTTCCATAGCAATGCCATCCAAAGCAGCCACAGCGCAAAACACATATTCCCCGGCGTGCAGTTCGGGCGTCATGGCTTTCAGGAGGATTTGTATATCGGTTATTCCGCTCATGCTGTTTAGTACTCAAAAAAACTTAGAGGAAGCATTTCCAATTCGAACCATTTATCATTAATAGTCGACGACCATATACCATTAATATTCGCATCCATACTATAACCATCTTTAGACCTTTTAAATTTTTCTTCTAAATAGCGAAATGCACCGTATCTTAAAGAATCTTCAAGACCCGCATATAGCTCATCAAAAACATCAAGGTAATAAACCGGTAAACCATCCTTAAAAACAAGCCATTGCCCATAGCTATTGTCTCTGAGTTTATACAGGTGCTTTCTGCCGGTCCATGTATAAACGATTATATCTTCAAGAAGTATTTGCATAATTTTTTTGTAGGCTTAACGCCTTGCCGTACCTTCGTTGGTGCGCGCGTGCCGCGCGTTCCCCTATAAGTATATATTATTTCCGCTATAACCTCTAAGATAAGAGACTTGTATACCCCATAGCAACTTTAAATGGAACGCGCTGCACGCGCGCACCAGCGTATATGTCTACAGCCTTGGCTACTTCACCTCATAAACCACCGCCTCATAAGGCTGCAAAGTACCGCTTGCAGATGGCTTAGCATAGTTACTCAATAAAACCGAAGCTTTGCTTATATCCATACCAATATTGTAGGCAGACGCCTTAGCGCGAAAGTTCAGCAGCACCAATAGCTTCTTCCCATTTAGTTCGCGGGTGTAGACATATACATCGGGGTTATCTTCATCCAATAGCGTGTACTTCCCATAAATCAACGCCTCGTTGGCTTTACGCAGCTTTACCGCTTTGCGGAAGTAGTTGAGCGTACTGTTGGCATCTTTTTCCTGCGCGGCGGCGTTAATGGTTTTGTAATTGGGGTTGGCGTTTATCCATGGCGTGCCCGTGCTGAAACCGCCATTAGCTTTAGTGTTCCACTGAAAAGGGGTGCGCCCATTGTCACGGCTTTCGAAACCGATGCGTTTGAGGTATGCGGGTAAGTCGCCGCCGATGCTTTTTTGGCGCTGGTATTCGTTCAGGGTTTGTACATCGCGGTAATCTTCAATTTTGGTGAAGCCGGCGTTGGTCATGCCCAGTTCGTCGCCGTAATAATAATAGGGTGTGCCGCGCATGGTCATTAAAAAGGTCATGAGCATTTTGGCGGATACTGAGCGGAACTCGGGGCTATCGTTACCGTACCGGTTTACCAGGCGAGCCTGGTCGTGATTGGCCAAAAAGATGGATAGCCAGCCATCATCAACAAAGGCACTGTCCCATTTGGTAAAGGTTTGTTTAAATTTTAAAACGCTGTAGCCTTCGGGTTTGGCCAGGTCAACCGCATCAAAGGCGTAAGCCATATTCAGTTCGCGGCGGCGGGCATCAACCAAATTATGCCCGTCTTCAAAAGTGCTGCCGCTGCCTTCAGCAACGCTCATCACATCGTATTTGCTGAGCACTTCACGGTTCATTTCCTGCAGGTAGCCGTGCAAGTTGCCCTGCATGGCGTAATAAGGAACAAAGTTTTTCTCGAAACCCTTCGGGAACATTGGCCAGGTAGTATCCTTCGCCGCGAACTGGAAGGCATCTAACCGGAAACCATCTATTCCCTTATCTGCCCAAAACTTCATAATGCCATATACTTCCTGCCGCAGTTTGGGGTTCTCCCAGTTCAGGTCGGGCTGTTTGCGCGAAAAGTAGTGCAGGTAATAAGCATTGGTGAGGCTATCATATTTCCAGGCATCGTGGTTCACATCGAACAAACTGTAGCGGTAAGGCGGCTTGCCGTCTTCGGCGTTCCACCAGTGGTAGTAGTTGCGGTAGGGGCTGTTGCGCGAGCTTCGGCTTTGCTTGAACCATTCGTGCTCGTCGCTACTGTGGTTCACTACCAGGTCCATCACCAGTTTTAGCCCGCGCTGGTGCATGCCTTTAAGCAGGTCATCAAAATCGGCCATGGTACCAAAATCCTTCATAATGTTGCGGTAATCGCTCACATCGTAACCATTATCATCATTAGGCGAACTGTAAATAGGGTTCAGCCATATCACATTTACGCCAAGGCTTTTAATGTAATCGAGTTTAGAGATGATGCCCTTCAGGTCGCCAATGCCGTCGCCATCGCTATCCATAAAACTGCGGGGGTAAACCTGGTAAACTACGGCTTCTTTCCACCATTTTTTGGCAATAGCATCGTTGCTGCTTACCACTTGTTGGGCGTGGGTGGTGGGAAGCGCAAGGCATAACGTCACAGCACAAAAGCTTATTTGCGCGAATAGCTTTTTCATAAACTTGGTCTTAAATTGGTATGACCAATGTACTTATTTAAATGCCAATTATTTATCTGAATTAGCAACATGCAAAAATTGCACACTGCTTTCTTCCGCTTGTGCGCGCGTTCCCCGAAACACTTTTAATTATTCGGTAAAGACTTGCTGCACAATTTGACCATTGCGATAATTCATACTTTTTAATGCCGATATATTTTATCCTGTAAAAGCTGTTCGTATATTGTTCCAACCAATTAAAACCAACCATACCCCTATTATGGCATTTATTAAACCCAGGCTTAGCTTCTGGCAAATTATCAATATGAATGTTGGCTTCTTCGGCATTCAGTATAGTTTCGGGCTGCAGCAAAGCGCCATTAATCCCCTTTACACTTTCTTACACGCCAAACCCGAGGACCTGCCGCTATTGAATTTGGCGGGACCGATGACAGGCCTGCTCATCCAACCCATTATTGGTGCCCTGAGCGATAAAACCTGGCACCCGCGTTGGGGCAGGCGTAAGCCCTTCTTTTTAATAGGCGCTATATTTTGCAGCCTCTGTTTGTTTGCCTTCCCTTTCAGCAAAACGCTTTGGATGGCTGCGGGCCTGCTGTGGATATTAGATGCTGCCAACAATACCGCCATGGAACCCTACCGCGCTTTTATTGCGGATAAACTGCCCGAGAAACAACGTGCCATGGGTTTCCTTACCCAAAGCTTTTTCACCGGCTTGGGTATTACACTGGCTAACCTGTCATTGGGCTTTTTCCAGAGCATTATTAAGGGAGAAACTACCACAGCTGATGGTCAATCGGGCATCCCTTATTGGGTATTTGGGTCGTTCTTTGTGGGTGGGGTTTGTTCTATTGTTTCGGTAGTATGGTCGGTTTTAACCACGCCCGAGATACCGCCTACCGCCGAAGAACTCGCCGTTTTAAAAGCACACAAGCGTGGGTTATTCGAACCTGCAAAAGAAATTTTCTCGGCTATTAAAGATATGCCCGGTGTGATGTGGAAGCTGGCGCTGGTTTACCTTTTCCAATGGTATGCCATGTTTTGTTACTGGCAATTCGTATCGCTCAGCATAGCCAAATCGGTATTCCATACCACACCAGATGGAGATAAGCAACTGTACGAGCAAGCGGTAGTTTTAACAGGAGAAGTAAATGGCTTTTACAATATCGTAACCTTTTGCTCGGCCTTCGCACTGGTGTGGCTGGCACGTAAGTTCAGCGCCAAATATGTACACATCGCCTGCCTCACCATGGCAGGTTTGGCACTGTTGACCTTTGTACACATTACCGATAAAACACTTTTATTTGCACCTATGGTGGGTTTTGGCGTTGCCTGGGCCAGCATGATGGGTGTACCCTATATTATGGTGGTGGGCAGCATCCCCAAAGAGCGCTACGGCGTTTACATGGGCATTATAAATATGATGATAGTAGTGCCGATGATATTGCAAACGCTTAGCTTTGGCTACGTTTACAAACACCTGCTTGGCGATAACCCGGCAAACGCCATTAGCTTTGCGGGCGTATTGCTGCTGCTTGCCGCACTGGCCACCACCCGCATTAAAAAAGATGTGGTGAACGATACCGATGAGGTAGCCATACCGGTTGGCGGCGGGCACTAATTTTAATGGTTCAACAAAATACGTTACCATGTACAACGCGCATTTACACCGGCTTATTAACGCCGCCGTACAAAAAAACAAGCTGGATATAGCCGGTACCGATAATGCCTTTTACGTACGCCTGCTCACCAGTGCCGATACCATTTACGAACTATACAGCGAGTTATACAGCAAGCATCCCGCAGGCGAAAGCATGTTCGAAGCGCTGATAGACGGGTTAATAAAAACCCACCTTGAGCGTTCGCCCCAACTGAAACAAAAAGACGAAGAGAAAGCCGCGTTGGGCGATTGGTTTTTGAGCAACGATATTACCGGCATGAGCCTATATGTTGACCGCTTTTGCGGCACCCTGAAAAACCTGGGCAACAAGCTGGGCCACTTTGACAAACTGGGCGTAAACTTTTTGCACCTGCTGCCCATATTTGAAAGCCCCGAGGGCGAAAGCGACGGCGGCTATGCTGTGTCTGATTTCCGCAAGGTGGATAAGCGCTTCGGCACCACTAAAGATTTGCAGGGCCTGCAGCAAAAAATGATGGATAACGGCATGTACCTGATGCTGGATATTGTGCTGAACCATACCTCGCACCGCCACCAATGGGCGGAGAAAGCCAAACAGGGCGACGCCAAATACCAGGATTATTTTTACATGTACGATGCCGACAGCCCTATCCCCGCGGCTTTTGAACAGCACATGCCCGAGATATTCCCCGAAAGTTCGCCAGGCAATTTCACCTTTGTGCCCGAATTGGATAAATGGGTAATGAATGTGTTCCACAGCTACCAGTGGGACCTGAATTATACCAACCCAGCTGTTTTGGTGGAGATGGTGGGCAATGTGCTATACTACGCCAATTTGGGGGTCGATATCATCCGTATAGATGCACCGGCCTTTATGTGGAAACAGATAGGCACTAGTTGCCAAAACCTTCCGCAAACCCACAGCCTGTTGCGCCTGATAAAACAATGCGTAACCGTAGCCACGCCTGGCATGGCGGTATTGGGCGAAGCTATTGTTGGCCCGCGCGAAATAATGAAATACTTTGGCACGGGCCTGTTTACTGCCAAAGAGTGCGATTTTGCTTACAATGCTACGCAAATGGCGCTGCAATGGGATATGCTGGCAACGGGCAATACCCGCGTAATGCTGGCGGCTCAACACGAGCTTTCTAAAAAACCCTTAGGGGCATCGTGGATAACCTACACCCGCTGTCATGATGATATTGGGCTGGCTTATGATAATGATATGATAGAGGCGGGTGGTTACGACCCTTACCATCACCGCAAATATTTGTGGGAATACTATTCCGGTAAATTTCCGGGAAGCCCGAGCACTGGCGCTTTATTCTCCATCAACCCCAAAACAGGCGATGCTCGGATAAGCGGCTCGCTGGCTTCGCTTTGCGGGTTAGAGAAAGCTATTAACGATAAAGACAAAACAGCCACCGATACCGCCATTGATAAAATATTGCTGATGCAGGCGCACAGCTTCTTTTTAGGCGGTGTGCCGATGCTTTTTTATGGCGATGAACTGGGTTACACCAACGATTACTCGTACCTAACCGACCCCGGCAAAAGCTACGACAACCGCTGGATGCACCGCCCCGTCATAGATTGGAAGAAAAACAAAAAAGCCGACAAACCCGGCACGCCCGAGCAGCGCATATTCAGCGGCACGCAAAAACTCACCGGCATCCGCCGCAAGCTACCCGTAGTTGCCGACTATAAAAACCTCACCTGGCTAACACCCTACAACACACACGTAGCCGGCTACCTGCGCAAACTGAACGGGCAGCAATTATTCTGCGTTTTCAACTTCAGCGCCGGGGAAGCATTTCTAACATGGTATGCCTTTAGAGAACACAGCAATGATTTAGAAAAGCTTTACGACCATTGGACTGTGCAGGAATTTACCGTTGGCAATAACGAGGAATACCTTGTTATAAAGCCTTACGGGTTTCATTTGCTGGAGGTGGTGTAAGCGAAGTTTATAAAAAATTGTCATTTCGATGAGCAGCGGGGAGGAACGCGCGAGAGGGCGAAGAGAAAACTTGTTAATCTTGCAATGCCATTATGCAAAGCGATAATGCATGGAGTTCATGCATCATCCAACAAGATATCTCGTCGCTTCGCTTTCCTCGATATGACATCGTTTTTTGTTTACCTATTCACCACAACCGCTCCATAGTCCCCAAGCTTATCAACCGTAAAACTCAGCACCCTGTTTTGCCAGCTAAACATTACAGGCTTGCGGTTAGCTAACGAAAACACTTGGCGTGGCTTAAAATCGCAGCGAACTTTTAGTTTGATACCGTACACCGGCAATGGTTCAAAATAACTGGCACCACTAAAACCGGTTAGGTTGATGAGGTGGGTTATTAAACCATCATTGGTAGCGCCCATGCCGGCGGTATTTTTGCCGTAGTGCTGCACAATTACTTCAACCTTTTCTGGGGCGTTGGTAACTACGTCCTGCATGGCTTTAGGGTAAATGCGCTCTATCACATCCAACAAAATGTTCTTGTGCTCCTGGTAACCGTTTTGGTAATACAAGCGGCCAATGTTGAAGGGTAACACCACAGCCGTTCCTTTGCCTGTCTTCTTCAGTGCCATGGCATAGTAACCCGTAGGCTCGTGCCCGCCAATAATTTCGGGCGGGCCGGGGCGGCCTTTGCTGAGGATGGGCAGGTAATGGCTATCGGCAGCAGTAAAGTCGTATTGCGCGAGGTTGAATTTTAACATCAGCATGCGCTGTTGTTTCAGCCTTTTAAATATGGCGGCATTATCGGGCTGCAGGTAATTGCCGCCTCCATCGTATTCTTTAGCAATAACCTTCGCGCCAAAGATATCCAGCAAGGCTTGCGGGTTATCGCTCATGGCGGTATTGGTAGCTATCAGGTTGGTGCCATTGGCTAATGCTTCTTTTAGCACCTTTAAGGCTTCGGGAGTAAGCCCGGTAGTTTCGGGCAGGATAACCAAGCCATAACCTTTTATTTTGTCGGCCTGGTTCTCTATTTGCTCGCTCACAATAATATCAAAAGGGATATGCGCCTCTTTCAGCATCAGTTGTACGCCACGGTACTCCTGCGCTGTTAACCCACCCGGCCAAAGTCCCGGCGCTATCAAAGCCACTTTGGCAATGGACGAGTAGTTGCCGAAATAAGCTTCGTGCTTTTTGTGGAAGCCGTAAACCTTTTTTATCACTTCAAAATTGCGCTCGTCTTCGTAGCCGCGCATATCGCCCATCAGACTAAGGTCTAAGCCTGAGCCATTGGCAATGTTCTCGTACAAACGAATGGCAACCTCGCCCGGTTCTACCGCATTATAGCGCGATTGAAACCCTATCTGCTGGATGCTGGCATTGCTGATGATATGCTTGGGGAAGGAATGTGTAGCGTTATTCACATTGTCCGATGCGGTATACGGCCAATAGGGTACACCATTATTCGCCTGCGATTCGTGGCGGATGATGTCCACATACTTTTCGGTATAAGTGCAAATTGCAATATCCCGGTGTTTCGACCGCACAAGGTCATAAAGCTTTTTGGACCAATCATCGCCGGTAAACTTTTTAAACTCGAGGTACTTCGCAAAGGTTGGGTCGGCGGGGTTTTCTTCTGTTGGCAACGTTAGGCCCTTGCTGTATTCGTAGAAACGTTTTTTATCAGCTTCGTTTTGGTCGATGCCAAGGTATTTGCCCTCGTAAGCATTGTTTACCTGGTAGCCGGGCATGTTTAAAAATATCCCGTCGATAGGGTACATATCCATCACCTCGTTCATAATTTGGAACGCACCCTCCTGTACGTATGGTGCATTGATAGATACCGCATACATATTGGTATTAATGATGCGCTCGCCTTTGGGCGATATATAGCACCAGTCGGGATGTGCCTTAAAAATACTCTCGTGCACGCGGCTAAAATCAAACCTAACAATAACCTTGATACCTTTTTGGTGGCATTTGTTCACTACATCGCCCAGCGTGTTGGGTTTCATGTAGGGGTTGGTGTATTGCAGATCGAGCTTGGTAGGATAAAAAGCCATAATGCCACCTGCATTGATGATAAGCGTATTGGCGGAATAATTTACCAGGTCCGCCACCAGCGAATCGGGGTTCAGCGTCGCTGCTTCGTAATCGGGCAGGTTGGTTTGTATCACCCGCAGGTTGTTATGCTTCCACCAGGCCAGCTTTGCAGGCAGGGTTTTTGTTTGTGCATTCGATTGCAGAGCGTAAACCAGGTATAAAATAATGCAGGTAAGTTTCTTCATGGTTTTATGGTTGATATTCTTGATGCCTGCGGGGGCAGCGGGCGAAGAGTGGCTAATGTAATCATTTATGCCCGCGTCATCGCTATGTCGCCATTTAATTACACGCCGCCCGCTTAACTATCTTTTTGGTAGTATTGCAGCCAGTTTTGTTTTATGGAGCACGTTTTAGATAACCCCGGCTGGAATGCCCTGATATCCGGCAATAGCGATCTGGCAACAGGAGATAACCGCATCAAATATTTTCAACCGGAGGTTTCGCCGTTCATGGGGTTCTGCAATAATGCCGAAGCAGATTTTGATGAGCTGTATCAATTAGCACCCCAAGGCAGGGTGTTCGGCTATATATCAGATGTAGCAACAGCTATCCCTGCCCCGTGGACGGTGCTGGCATCGATAGCATGCCCGCAAATGATACACAATGGCAAGCCCGGAGATATTTTGACGGATAATGTTAGGCTACTTACCGATGCGGATATCCCGCAGATGCTGGCACTCACTAAACTCACCGCCCCCGGCCCCTTTGCCGAACGCACCATCGAATTCGGGCATTACTACGGGATATTCGATGGCGATAAGCTGGTAGCCATGGCGGGCCAGCGCCTTCACATTTTCAATTATGCCGAAATAAGCGCCGTTTGCACCCATCCCGACTACCTCGGCCGCGGCTATGCAAAGCAGCTGCTTCAATTCCATGTGAACCGCATTATAGCGGCCGAAGAGGTGCCGATATTACATGTACGGCACGATAATGCAAGGGCCATAGCCGTTTACGAGAGCCTTGGTTTTGCCACCCGCAAACTCATATACTTCCACATTATAAAAAAGTAGCTGTTGGTTTAACCGTTGCTTCTTGCCCTTCTACGGCCGTTCTCTATGTAATCCTTTATTTCTTCTACATCGTGCTTGGTAAAGCCGTGCGCCTCTACCTTATTGCCGCTGTGGTAAAAGCGAATGGTGGAATAGCCTATCATGGGCGTATCTATCTCCACGGCCGATATGCTTTCGTAAGCAATGGTGGTAGTGTCGCCACTGAACAAGCCGGGTATTTTTATGGTGATGCCGTTCTCTTCGGTATATATCTCGGCAGGGAATACTTTATTGCCTTCCGAAAGGCGCGATGCTGTGTATTTCATAATGTAGTTATCTATGTTTAAAGCCGGAGGCGGCTGATTTAATTTATATTCATTTGTTCTAAAACGCCACGCGCCTGTGTATGTTTTAGCAGACATTAAAATGACGAAAGTCCACGCTTACCGGGATTTTCAACAGTAGTTTGCGTTCTCTAAAATTTGGCATTGTTATTAGTATAGTTAGGTATCTACGAAAAACTAAAACTGACAAACAATTATGAAAACTTCAGTACAAACCACCATCCTGCTAAAAGCATTAGACCTTGAATTGAAAAAGATCATAGACGCTGACCTGCAAAAATTCCGTGCAGAGCAGCAACGTCAAAAAAACTTGTCGTTTATTAAACAACTGCTGGCCGCCTAATAAGCACCGGTTCAATATATATGGTGGTCTCCCCCTCAAATGGCCGCCAACGCAAGCCTCGGATGTTACATTTGAGGCTTTTGTGTTTGCTTTTGTTACAAAGCGGCTTTAAAATAAATAATAAATTCCGAGCCCTTGCCCTCCACGCTTCTCACTTCCATGTGGCCGCCGTTCTCTTCTGTAAATTGTTTTATCAGCATTAGCCCAAGCCCGGTACCGGCTTCTTTATCGGTGCCTTGTTCCGATATCGCTTTGCCACTCACCTTAAACAACTTGCTTAGCTTTTCTTCAGACATCCCAACGCCGTTGTCTTTTATATGAACGGCATATAGACCGCTTGCTTCGGTATAAAAAACATCTATTGTGCCGTTGTGCTGCGTAAATTTAATAGCGTTGCCAATAATGTTTTGCAAAATAATGCGCACGTGGCTCAGGTCTGCCTGTATAAATACCGGGCCTGCCGGCAGGTGGTTTATTTGCTGATCCTTATTTTTAGAAAAATAGGCAAACACCGATACAACCTCTGCTACCGCTTCGGTCAGATCGATCTTTTCGAAACTAAGTTTAAGCCCCATTTGCTGGCTATTCGCCCAAACCAGCAGGTTGTTTATCATATCGGTAACCAGCGTAACTTGTTTATAAAAGCCTTCAAAAACAATATCCTGTTCCTCTTTTTCCAGCCCGCCATATCTGATCAGCTCCAGGGCCTGCAATATTGATGCAAAAGGGCTACGCAGATCGTGCCCTATCACTGAGAATACCTGGTCTTTGGCCTGATTGGTTACTATAAGTGCTTCGCGTTGTTTGGTTATCTCTTCTGCTTGCCGGGCTATGGCAGTATTGCTTGCCTGCAAATCGCGGTTCAGTGCCGATTTATGCTTATTGCTACGAATGATAAGCAATAACACCACTACCAAAAATACCACCACTAACAATATCAGCGCAATAAGCATACGGTTTAGGTTAATGGCCTGCCGGCTTATTTGGTTCTGCTTAACCAATTGCACGTTCTCTGCCTTTTTCTCCTGTAAATGCAGGTAGTTTATTTCAATTTCTTTAGATGCAGAGAACAAACTATCGGCATACTTTTTCGACAGCACCTGGTTTGTGTAAGCATTTTTATAATCGTGTATGGCGGCATAGCTTTTCCCCAATATATTGTAGGCACGTTGCACATCCCAGCCGGCATCAAGGCTAAGCGAAAGAGCCAAACCCTTCTCGGTATTATTAATGGCCTCGTTGTATCGGCCCAATTCGTAATAAGTTTGCCCCAGCCCGAGTAAGCAAAGCCTTTTTCCCAATTGTCCTGATAGCGCTTAAAGTTGAGGGCCTGGCTGTAGTGCTTTAATGCCTGCGGGTAATTCTTAGCATGATAGTACGTTTCGCCCATCCGGTTAAGGGTCATCTGGTACATATGCCAGTTCTTCGTTCTTTCGGCAACTACCATCCCTTTTTTAAGGTAATCGAAGGCTTTATCAACCTGCTTTATCTCGTCGTAACAAAGCCCTATGTTGAAATAATTGGCTGCTAATTTGGCGCTATCCTTCAGTTGTTGCGCATAATTTAATGATTTGCCGAACTCATAAATAGCATCGTGCATCCTATCCTGCGCCAAATAAATAAGCCCTTTGTTGTTGTAGGCAGCGCCAATGCCTGTTTTATATCCTATTTTTTGGCTTACCGCCATGGCATCATCAGCAGCAGTAAGCGAAGGGAAATACGAACCTAAAATATAATAAACACGGGCCGTGTTGTTGTATGATAGCGCCACCCCTTTTTCAAACTTTTGGGCTTTTGCCAAAGCAAGGGCTTCTTTTACAAATAACTGTGCGGTATCGGTACTGCTGTAAAAGTACTTCTCGGTAAGGGAGTTGAGCAGTATTACGCTGGCGGTATCTGTTTTAAAATTACTTTGCAGGCGGGCTTTGTTTAGCTTGTTAAGCAATGCCGTTGTTTCGGTTTGCCCAAAGGTTACAAACGGGCATAAAAGAAAAAAGCACAGCAATACCCGGTATGTTGTGAGGTGTTTTCGCATAGCAATTAGGAGTACCCCTAATATGCGTAAAAAAGCCAGAATACCCTAATGTTTTTACATAGCTGTTGTGCAGGGCGCTTTTATCTTTAAACACGTTTTGATAGCTTTGAACGTCCCCGCAAAGCGGAGCCAACAAGCCTATGAAAATTGCCACCTATAACGTTAACGGCGTAAACGGCCGTCTGCCGGTACTACTGCGCTGGCTCGAAGAAACCAAGCCCGATGTTGCCTGCCTGCAAGAATTAAAGGCCCCGCAAGAGAACTTCCCGCTGCAAGCTATTAACGATGCCGGCTACAACGCTATATGGCACGGCCAAAAAAGCTGGAACGGTGTTGCCATACTGGCGCGCGGCATGGAGATAAAAGAGCTGCGTACAGGCCTGCCCGGCGACCCGGAGGATATCCAGAGCCGCTATATTGAAGCTTTGGTGAATGATGTGGTAATAGGCTGCCTGTATTTACCCAATGGCAACCCCGCACCGGGGCCAAAATTTGATTACAAGCTCGATTGGTTCAACCGCCTAACCAGCCATGCATCGGGGTTGATAGCATCCGGCTTGCCTGCCGTTTTATTGGGCGACTACAACGTGATGCCCACCGAGCTTGACGTTTACAAACCCGAACGCTGGCTGGATGACGCCCTCTTCCGCCCCGAAACGCGCCTTGCTTTTAAAAATCTGGTAGACCAAGGCTGGACAGATGCCATCCGCAAACTTTACCCCGACGAGGTTATTTATACTTTTTTCGATTATTTCCGCAACGCTTATGGCAGGAATGCCGGCCTGCGTATAGACCACTTCTTGCTCAGCCCGAGTATTGAAGGCAGGTTAAAAGCCGCCGCGGTTGACCGCCATGTGCGTGGTTGGGAAAAAACCAGCGACCATTGCCCGGTGTGGATAGAGCTGGAAGGCCAATAGGCATT
The DNA here is from genome assembly GCF_002013915.1 of Mucilaginibacter pedocola. Lineage (GTDB taxonomy): Bacteria > Bacteroidota > Bacteroidia > Sphingobacteriales > Sphingobacteriaceae > Mucilaginibacter > Mucilaginibacter pedocola. Next base: position 254,377 of record NZ_MBTF01000002.1, on the reverse strand, counting down.
TATTTTTTTCTGATGTAACACCAGCGTTTCTCCTTTGGTCATGTGTTCAAATAAAACACATCACAATGGAAAACATTCAAACAGAGAACCAAGCGGCCGTAGTGCCCACCTTCCGCAGCTATTACGGCGGATACTTTGAAATTTTAATAAGCCCCGAAGAGTCGGCCGGCAACCTGGGCATGGTAGATATGCGCTTGCCTAAAGGTTCGGAACCACCGCCTCACATACACCTGCACGAGGATGAAACATTTTATATACTGGAAGGCGAAGTAGTGGTTACCGTTGCCGGCAAACAGACGTACTTAAAAGCCGGCCAGGCGGCCTTTGGCCCCAAAGGCCTCGAACACGCTTTTGAAGTATTAACCCCGGAAGCACGAATAATAATTACCATTACGCCCGGTGATTTCGTTAACTTCTTCAAGGAGTTTAGCGCACCGGTAGAAGGTGCGCCGCAAATTACCCCGCCACAAGGCCCGCCGCCTGCCGAAGCAATTGAGTATATGGCCGCGCGTTTAAAAAGCCGTTACAATGTAATGTTTGTTTAGGCAGAAGCCGGAGGCATTTTGCAGTTTTAAAACCCTCGCAACGTTTAGCTTGTGGGGGTTTTAATTTTTAATGATACTTTTGGTTTTGCACCCAAAAACCAAACATGAGCACATTAAGCCCGCAAGTACCTACCGCAAAACAACATTTTCACATTCTCGATGGCTTACGTGGCGTGGCCGCACTGTCGGTGGTTTGCTTCCACTTTATGGAAGTGGTGTATAGCGATTATAGTAAGGATTTTATTGGCCATGGTTTTTTGGCGGTCGATTTTTTCTTTTGCCTCTCCGGCTTTGTAATTGCATATGCCTATGATAGCCGCATTGGCAAAATGAGCCTCGGCAGTTTCATTAAGGCAAGGCTTATTCGCCTGCACCCTATGGTGGTAATGGGTTCGGTATTGGCCATTATCGGTTTCATCTTCGATCCTATTGCACCGTTGGGCGGGGTATACGGTGCCGGAAAAACGGCATTGATATTTCTGTGCGGTATTTTGATGATACCTTACCCGGTGGTGGCAGAACGCTGGTTCAACCTGTTCAATTTGAACGCGCCGGCATGGTCGCTGTTTTGGGAGTATATTGCCAATATTATTTACGCGTTGGTGTTGTACCGGATAAACCGCAAATGGCTTATCATCCCTACCCTGCTGGCAGCTGTGGGTATCTGCTATATGGCCAAAGTATCGGGCAATGTAATGGGCGGCTGGAGCGGCGGCACCTTTTGGGATGGCGGTATCCGCATCGCTTATTCGTTTTTGGCGGGTATGCTTATCTTCCGCTATAATATCATCATCAAAAACAAGCTGGGTTTTATTGGCGTGGCGGCATTGTTGATGCTGGCATTTATTTCCCCCTTCAGCACTTGGAACTGGCTTACCGAACCATTTATCGTAATCATCTATTTCCCTTTAATTGTTGCCCTGGGAGCCGGTGCTGTACTTAGCCCGAAGCTTACCAACATATGCATTTTCTCGGGCGATATTTCGTACCCGCTTTACATGACGCATTACACCTTTATCTGGATGTTTGCCAACTACAACGCCAAATTCAAACCAACAATAGCGCAACTAAGCTACATCATCCCCATAAGTATGTTGCTGTTACTTGGCATTGCCTGGCTGGTAATGGTGGCATACGATACGCCTGTTAGGAGGTACCTAAACAAAAAACGGGCAAGTGCTTAGCACCTCCCCGCTCCCATTATTTTAGAATAACCGGCTGTTACTCGTAAACTACCGAATAGATAGACACCAGCTTGCCCGCCGTAAAATTAAGCGTTAACTGCTGGTGGCGTTTTTCTGATATGGCAGAAACGAAATACCACTGCGGCGAAGCACTCATTTGCGGATCGTAAGCCTTTGCCATATCTTTAAAAAAGATAGATATCCTCTCGAATTTGTTGGCATAGGTGCCTTGCGCTTTAATTTTCACTAATTTTTGGTATACAGCAGTCACCGGGTCTCCTACCGTAACCCTCGCATCAGCACTATTCCCTTGTGGCCACTGGCTAAACTGAACACCATTGTTGTTAAATATCGTTTTTACTTTATCATCGGCAAAACCTATCTGCACGCCGGTAGAGGTACCTTTTGCCTCATCCAAAAAAACAGAAGTATATAAGGGTAGCGTATTCTCCAGACCTTCCAGGCTGCTGTAAACATTGTTTACTATACCCATGCCGCCCAGGCTACGGTCAACCCGCATGGCTTGCAAATTAGTATAAATATCGGCACTGTTTTGGCCAATGTTTATCCCCCAAAGCCCGCCTGTTGTAAGAGTATCCCTCGATAGTATTTTAGGTGGAATAGGGTCCGGCCCTCCGGTTTCATTTTTCGGACCGTTTTCTTTTATGCAGGCCGCCAATGATAATATCAATAAAGATAGAATAGGTAATAGTCGTTTCATAGTGTTGGTGGTGTTTTGTATCTATTACGAATTAAGTACCTGAACTGTAACAGCATATTGCCTAAAAATTAAATTAAAATTTATGGCGCTAAGTACCCGGGCTATCAAACTATTAGCGTAGCGATACTGTTACAGTTTGTGCTTGTATGCGCGCGCCGCATTTAGTTACATTTGAATAAACCACTTAACTATGAGCCAGATAAATAAAGAAGACATTAAACAAGAAGTATTTGACCTGTACGACGATTATGCGCACAACCGGCTGGATCGCCGCTCTTTCGTTCAAAAACTTTCGCTATACGCTGTGGGCGGGCTGACCGTGCCGGCAATAATGAGTTTTTTAATGCCCGATTATAAGACAACGGCAGAAGTTAAAGCTGATGATCCGGCTTTAAGCTCGGGTTATATCAACTACTCATCACCCAAAGGTGGCGGTACTATTAAAGGCCTGCTATCTAAACCAAAGGATGCCAAAAAGAAACTGGGCGGTATTATAGTGGTACATGAGAACCGCGGACTGAACCCATATATTGAAGATGTTGGCCGCCGTGCGGCTTTAGCTGGCTTTATTTCGCTGGCGCCAGATGCACTTACTCCACTGGGTGGTTACCCCGGCAACGACGATGCCGGCCGCGAAATGCAAAGCAAACGCGATAAAGGCCAGATGGAAGAAGATTTTATTGCCGCCTTTGAATACCTGAAAAAACATAAAGATTGTAATGGCAAAGTAGGTGTAGTTGGCTTTTGCTTCGGGGGTGGCATTGCCAATATGATGGCCACCCGCGTGCCCGATCTGGCCGCCGCTGTTCCGTTCTACGGCGGGCAACCTGCAGCTGCCGATGTTCCTAAAATTAACGCACCGCTGATGCTGCATTATGCATCGTTAGATACCCGTATTACCGGAGGCTGGCCCGCTTACGAGGAAGCTTTAAAGGCCAACAACAAAACATACCGGGCTTTTATTTACGAGAATGTGAACCATGGCTTTCATAACAACACCACGCCGAGGTATGATAAACCCGCCGCCGATTTGGCCTGGCAGCGCACAATTGAGTTCTTCACCGAGAATTTGAAAGGGTAATTAGCCCCTCCCGAACACAACAAAGCCCCAGGTCCCAGCCAGGACCCGAGGCTTTTTTATTTAAGTTCACAGCGAGTGCAGCGTTTTAAAACATCACAGGGAAATAAAACATGTAGGCTACAACCGCCAGCACAAGCGTTACAGCAATTGAAGTTATCGCGTTCTTCATCAAAGCATCGTCTTCAACAACATGCGCATCTATCTTTTTTAGTTCTTCAGCCATGCGCGCCGAGTTGTAGGGGCCGTGCAGCAATGTGTCGACATCGGCCATATAAAAATGCCCGGCGTTGTTCAACTGTGGGGTGTTCGTATTCATAACCTGTGGATGTAGATCATAAAATTACATACGATGCAGTTAACCTTTATGAAATATTTTGCAATCACGTATTTCTACGCGAATTTACCGATGGGTTAATTAGCCATGAATTTTAGCTCCCAACCGCCATTTATTAAACTACTTTAACGTTTTTGGCGCTGCATACCCGGACCTTTGGTTTATGAAAAACATGACAGAAACCATTACGCGCTACATAAGCGCCTGGAACACCACAACAGCTGATGAAATAAAAGCCGCAATAACATCATGCTGCCATCCGCAGGTAACTTATACCGACAAAAACACACCCAAGTTTACAGGGATAGACGATTTAGTGGCACTTATACTGAGCGCACATGAAAAATTCCCGGGCATCGGGTTTTCGGTACTAACCTCCCCTGAATACTTTGAGGGCAATTGCTATTATACATGGGGGATGTTCTTACCCGGCACCGGCGATGTAGCGGGCAGAGATTATATGGTGTATAACGAAGAAAACAAAATAGTGGAGATTGTAGGATTTCTGCCTGCATTGTAGTAACATCGTTCATGTTCCATTACATCCTTGCCAACTTTGCCATACACGTGCAACTGAACGATGCCGAAACAGCACGGCTGGTATCGGTTTTGCAGCACCACGTGGTAGAGAAGAACGACAGCCTGCTACAGCCGGGTAGCGTTTGCCGCCACGTTTGGTTTGTGAACAAAGGCTGCCTGCGGGTATTCAACCGCGATAAGGATGGCGAAGAACACAACGTATTGTTTTGCCCCGAAAATTGGTGGGCCAGCGATATGGCCAGTTTCAGCAACCATGCGCCTGCCTATTATGGAATCAGCGCATTAGAAACCACCGAAGTATTTGCCATTACCTACCAGGCGCTCGAGCAATTGTACGTTGATGTACCTAAGCTCGAGCGCTTTTTTCGCATCCTGTCGCAAAACGGGCTTAGCCTGTTCCAATACCGCCTCAATGCCAACCTATCTAAAACAGCCGAAGAACGATATGCGCTTTTCCAAAAACAATACCCAGGGTTAGAGCAACGCATTGCCCAAAAGCACATCGCGTCTTACCTTGGTATTACACCTGTGTTTTTAAGCATGCTGCGTAACAGGGCGGTACGCTGAAAAAGCCTTTATCGTCAAGCACTCCCCTTATCAGGCGATAGCCGCAATAAATAACTTGCCTTTTGTGCGATATCCTAAAAACCTCATTATATTTAGGTTATGGAAACCGGGCCTAAATTCTTACACTCTCTTTTCGAAGTTGCACACGTCGAATTTCAAACGTTCGACCTTTCTACCCAAAAAGTAGTTTTTTCCAGCGGCGTAGTGCGCCGCTTGTTGGGCTATTCGCAGGAAGAATACGATGCGCTGAGCACCAATTTCTACCAAAGCATCATCCACCCCGATGATTTTGAGAAAGTGCAACATACGGTTGAGCAAATACTTGCTGCGGAGAACGGTCAGATATTTGAAATGACGCTGCGCCTGCGCAAAAAAAATGGCGACTACATTTGGCTGCATTCGCGGCAGATGATATACGAGCGTACACCCGGCTGCGGAACCTGTACCATCATCCGCGAGGTAGAAGATGTTACCAAACTGGTAGCTTTGGAAAATGAGTTAAAAGAAAAAGTACGGCAGTTGAACGTGGTATCCTTCAAAAATTCGCACTTGCTACGCAGCCCCGTAGCCAGCATAATGGGTTTAATAAGTCTGGTAGAAGAGCAGGCCATTACCGGCGAGCATAACCGGCAGATATTACAATTCCTGAAAGAAACCATTATTAAGCTTGATGATGTTATCCGCGAGATAAATGATGAAGCGAGGGAAAAATGATTACTATACCAACACTAACCCTTCATCCAGCGCCTTCTCATAAGTCTCGCTATTGAATTTATAATAGGTGGGCGAGCGGTGCCCGCCTATGCTTTTCTTTTCCTCGAGCTTGGTTAGTAGGCCAAGCGATTGTAGCTTGATAGGAAAATTGGTTGCATTCAGCTTTTTACCCGATAATGCTTCGTATAAAAACCTTATCTCTTTCAACGTAAATTTTTGTTGCAGCAGCGCCTTGCCTATAGGGTAATGGTAAAGGTGCATACGCATGGCCAGCAGGGCTTCGCGAAACATCTCATCATGGTCGAAACCCAGGCTGGGTACTTCGGTTACCGGGAACCATTTACACTCGCTCGAAAGGAAATCGGTGCTGGGTTGGGCATTCAGCATATCGGTTACGGCGTAATAACCAACCGATGCAGTTTCGCCGCTCAGCCAGTTATCGTTATCTATTTTCACACCTATCAATTCGGCCAGTTTATCTTCATCCCACGATCCTTTGTTGCAGTTGCGCCCCACATCGCCAAAGGTTTTAAACTGCTGCAGAAATAAATTGGCAATGCCCGTGCGGTCGGCGGTTACGCGTGCAGCGGCTTGCTCCAGGCTTTCATCTTTACGGATGTAGCCGCCGGGAAGGCACCATTTGGTCACGATCTTGTCTTTCACCAACAGCACCAGCAACTGTTCGCCATCGTAGCCAAATATGGCGCAATCAACCACCAGGTTGGGCCGGTAGTCGATATACCCCTTTAAAAAGAAGTTGCGGATATCTTCTATACTCTGCACGCAAAAAATTATTTATTGAATTTCAACAAATGTAATTACAATTTTATACATTCGTTCATTAATTGAATTTCAACAAATGAAATTCGGTTGATGCCCAGCCTGTTCAGCACCCGGGCGGCGTACCAATAAACCAATTTAACCAAACATATGCAACATTTTTTACGCAAGCTGCGCTTTCGCGGCGGGTACGTGCAGGCGCTGATGGTTTCGGCTGCTTGTTTGCTCATGTACTCCTGCTCCCCCAACCAGGCTGCCGACGATGGCAAAAAACCCGACGACAACCGCTTTACCCCCATCGCCCTCACCAAAACAGGTGATTTAGACGAGCCCATGAACTTTGAGGTACTGAACGATGGCCGTGTTTATATCAACGAACGCAAAGGCGGTTTGAAACTGTTCGACCCATCAACCAACTCCATCACCCTTGTTTCAACCATCCCCGTAAATACAAAATACACCAGTGCCGAGGGCGTAGTTACCGAAGCCGAAGAGGGCTTCATCGGTTTCACCATCGACCCTAATTTCGACAAAAACCACTGGGCATACCTCTTCTACTCGCACCCAACCGAAAAGAAAGATGTATTGAGCCGCTGGGAACTGCGCGATGATAAACTGATAGAAGGTTCAGAAAAGGTACTGCTGGAGATACCCAAGCAACGCGAAGTTTGCTGCCACACCGGTGGCGGCATGACCTGGGACGCGAGCTACAACCTGTATATTACCGTTGGTAACAACACGGGCAACGTGGCTGATAAATCGCAAACCGATGAGCGCCCTAACCGTACCAGCTGGGACGACCAGCGCGGAGCCGGCAACACCAACGACCTGCGCGGTAAAATTCTCCGCATCCACCCCGAAGAAAATGGTACTTACACCATCCCCGAAGGTAACCTGTTCCCGAAAGGTACACCAAAAACCCGCCCCGAAATTTATGTAATGGGCGACCGTAACCCATGGCGGCCATCCGTTGATAGTAAAACCGGCTTTTTATACTGGGGCGAAGTTGGCCCCGATGCCAGCGAGGACAGCAAAACTACCCGGGCAGGTAGGGATGAACTGAACCAGGCACGAAAAGCAGGTTTCTTCGGCTGGCCATATTTTATTGGCGAGAATGTGGGCTACCCCATGTACGATTATAAAACCGATAAAGTGGGTGCTCCGCAAGACCCCGCGCACCCCGTTAACAAGTCGGTAAACAATACAGGGCTAACCGAATTACCTACCGCGCAACCGGCATTTATATCATACCCTTACGGCGTATCCGAAAAATTCCCTAAAGTGGGTACGGGCGGCCGCTGCGCTGTGGGCGGGCCAGTATTCCATAAGGATAATTTCAAGAATGCAAAAACTACTTTCCCATCTTACTACGAAGGCAAATGGATAGCTGCCGACCTAACACGCGGCTGGATCATGTCGATAAAAATGAAGGAGAATGGCGATTACGATAGCATGGAGCAATTCCTGCCCGATTATCACCCTGTGGAGCCTATCGATATCAAATTTGCCTCGAACGGCGACTTATATGTACTGGAATATGGCAGCAACTGGTTCCGCAAAAGCGAGAACGCCAAGCTGGTGCGCATCACTTACAACAGCGGCAACCGTGTTCCGGTAGTAAATGCATCGGCAAATGTTAGCGGCGGTGTTGTGCCTTTGAAAGTAACCCTATCATCGGCCGGTACAAAAGATTTTGATGGCGACGAATTGAAATACGAGTGGGCGGTGAAAGATGCCTCGGGCAAAACCGTAGAAACGCTGAAAGATTCAACTTCAAATCTTACGCTTGATAAAGCCGGTGTTTATAACGTATCGCTTACCGTTACCGATCCATCGGGCGCTAAAAACAGCAAATCGCTTAAAATTGTAGCGGGTAACGAGCCACCGGCAGTTGCACTAACGCTGAGCAGCAACAAAACCATGTTCTTCCCCGGCAAGCCGGTAGTTTACGATGTAAAGGTTGCCGATAAAGAAGACGGCAAGGTTGACCCTAAACAAGTTGCCGTGAGTGTTGACTATGTATCTGAAGGCTTTGATATGGCGGTAGTGAACCAACAGCAACGCAGTGTTGATGCCTCTACGCGTTTTGCGGTGGCTGCTGCATTAATTGCCAAAAGCGATTGCAAAGTATGCCATAACGTTAACAGCAAGTCGGTTGGGCCAATGTTTACTGCTATAGCCGATAAATATAAAGCCAAATACGCCTGGGCGCTTGATAGCCTGCCTAAAAAGATCCGCGGCGGCGGTGGTGGTGTTTGGGGCGAAGTGAATATGCCTGCACACCCGGCCATGAGCCTTGCCGATGCACGCACTATTACGGCCTACATACTTGGCTCTAACGATAAAAACATAAGCACCCTGCCGCTGGCCGGCAGCTATACCGAGCAATTGCCTGCAGGCGATGCCGGCACCGGCACCATGATCATCCGCGCGGCGTATACCGATAAAGGCGCAGGCGCGGTACCAGCTTTAACTACCGAAAAAACTATCCAGCTACACAGTTCGCAATACAGCAGCGGCGATGCCAATATTCTGCACAATGCCGAGAAGATAGTCGAGGCGATGTTTACCGTGAGCACCAATATCCGCCCTAAAAACGACGGCTATTTCGCCTACAAAAACATCGATCTTACCGGCGTACAGCAAGTGGCACTAATGGCAACGGCCAACCCCTCGCAAGGCTTTGTAGGTGGCAACATAGAGATACACCTTGATAAACCCGACGGGCAACTGTTAGGCACCGCTAACGTAGCGCCGGTGAATCCATTCGCGGCCCTAATGAATGCAGCTAATGCGGCGCAAACCAAGGGCGGCTCTAAAGTGGCAGCCCCTACGGCCAAAGGCCCCGCCAAAAAAACAAAGGGACCAAGCATGGCCGATTTTGCCAAACTGATGGGCGGCATGGCCACCAAGATCAATATCAACGGGGCATCGGGCCAGCACGATATTTATTTTGTGTTTAAGAATGCCAAGGCCAAACCATTGGAGCCGCTGATGTCGGTTTCGAGCGTGAAATTCAATGATGTAAAACAATAAAAACTAAATAAAACTGATAATGACTAACAGAAGATCGTTTTTAAAAAATACCGGCGCGCTTGCATTAGGCAGCCTGCTTTTACCGAAACTAAGCCAGGCGGTCCTTTTGGCCGCACCAAAATACCGGGACGATATTGGCATACAACTCTACACCCTATCAGACCTGATGGTGGCAGATACCAAAGGTACTTTAGAGAAAGTGGCCGGCATTGGTTTTAAAGAGCTGGAAACCGCGGCTACGCCCAAAGGCTACTACTATGGCATGAAACCGAAAGAGTTTGCTGCCATGGCCAAAGATATGGGCATGCACTGGCGTTCGCACCACGTAATGGGCGCGCCTTTTGATATGGCCAAGCTGGAGGAGATGATCAAGAAGAACCTTGGTGGTGATGATGCCAAGGCCAAACAAATGATGGAGCGTTTCAAATTCTTCGGTACCATACCTACGCTGAAAAGCGACTATCAAAAGTTAGCTGATGAAGCAGCCGAAGGCGGTTTAAGTTACCTGGTTTGCGCCAGCATCCCTGTGGACACTATGGACCAAATGAAAGCAGCGGTGGAGATATTCAATAAAGCCGGCGAGGCCTGCAAAAAGAATGGCGTACAGTTTGCCTATCACAATCACGCCACCGAGTTTGATATGGTTGAAGGGCACCGTCCGTTCGATTACATCCTGACCAATACCGACAAGAACCTGGTAAAAATGGAGCTTGACCTGGGCTGGGCAACCAAAGCCGGGCAAGATCCTAAAGCGTTGTTCAAACAGCACCCGGGCCGTTTCCCGCTATGGCATGCGAAGGATATGGATAAGGTGAACAAAGCCCCAGCCGAAGTAGGCACCGGCATTGTTGATTTTAAAGACGCCTTCGACCATGCAAAAGATTCGGGCATGAAGTACTTCTTCGTAGAGCAGGACCAGGCCCCGCAGCCCCTGCAAAACGTTACCAATAGCTACAATTATTTAAAGAAACTATTAGCATAATCAACCGTTCCATCTCTCAAAAGCACAACGCCCCGGCCGAAAGGCTGGGGCGTTTGTGTTTATACATGGTGGAATTACACTCCACGGTTATTTAGGCTTTTCGTGGTAAGCTTGTATAATCTCCTCCATATCGCCGTAACGCAAATCCTTATTTTTTACCTGCGCCCAAAGCTCCGGTTTATCTACTAATACGTTTTCCATCACTTCCATAAAATTTTTACGGGTTAGCCGGGTTACATAATCCGGGTTAACCCCATAGTAATAGTGTGATGATGTAGAAGGGCCCTGTTGCGGTCCTCCGGGATAGCCCTGAAATAAGCGGTAAATTTTGAGCGGGGTGTTTAGCTCTACCCTTAAAACATTCTCATCCAAAGTAGTATCGTTTGATACTACAAAGCTATCTGCAGCTACTGTAAAAGCCTTCAGCTCATACGTACTTATCTTGATCTTTTTGTCCGCTTTCTCTTTTTTGAAGCTGATAATGTGATCGTCGCCCCATGTTGTGCCCATACCGGGCGGCTGCCACGAGATCAGCCCCGAAACTTTATTTCCGGCCAGGTCATAATAGCTACCGGGCTTCCAGCCGGAATTTAAATATTGTGCTTGCGATATGGCTGCACTAAGCATTAAAATTAAAAAAGGGACGAACTTGCGCATAGTTTAGGTGTTTTTGGGGCAAGTTACATAATTTCGCTATTAACCAGCCCCAAAACGATAGTTTACCTAACCTTACTTCCCCGACAACGGTATAAACCTCGCCGACAGATCGGGTTCTGCCATGTTTTTATCGAAGGGGAACATGGGACGAACGATGCGCTTGTAAGGCAGGTGCTCAATATCCTGATCTACGCCGCCGGGGGTTAGGGCCAGCAGCCAGTCGGCACGCATGGCGTATAGTTCGGGTTCAAGGTAGCCAATTTTTACTACTACAATGTCAGCAGTGCGGGGGTTGAGGCCCAGGCGGGTAAAATCGATCTCTTTATGGTATGGCTTGCGTTTTTTTGTAACGATGACGTGCACGCTACCCACTTTCACCACAACTTCCACCTCGGCATCTTTATCGCCATAAACAATAGATTCAACCGTTCCGTTCAGTTGCACCGGCGGCGCGAACCTTGCGTCAACTGCGGCACCCGCTGTTCCGCTAACGGGTTTGCCTACACCTGCGGCAATTGCTTTGGCAACCAATTCGGGGCCGGGGATAGAGGCATAAAGCAACGATGGGCCGCTTTCGCTTTTAAACTCCGGGCGTTTCAATATTTCGGTCAGCGTCCATGTAGCATCACCTGCACCACCGGCGGTTGGGTTATCGCCCGAGTCGCTGATGTAGAAAGGATGTTTAGCGCTGGCCAATGCTTTTTCCAAACAATATTTCAAGTCTCCGGTTGGCGCTACAAAGGCGAACTCGTTGCGTTTATCCCAAAAATAGTGCGCCAGTTTTTCGGCAGTGATTTTTACTTTTTGTTTATCATCACCGGTAACCATTACTACGGCACGATTGCGCGGTTCGTCGGCCCAGGCATAGCCTATCCAAATAGCAGCATCAACAATACCGGGCTGTACCGATGCAGGTGCCACCTGAGCATAAATGCTCTTCCCGGGTTCTATACGGGTACTGGTTTTTTCGCCGGGCAGCAATACGGGTACGGGTATCCAGGCTTTGTAAAGCGGTTTGCCCTTGCCGCTGTTAATACGGTCGATCAGGTTCTTTACCGCCCTGGCTTTGGTTTGCATGGCATCCTCGTGTGGGGCCATACGGTAGCAGGTGATCAAATCGGAGTTTTGGGCAAGGCGTTCGGATACATTGCCATGCAGATCCATTGAGGTGGAGATGATGGTTTTAAAACCCACCACTTTGCGTATGCGTTGGATCATGTCGCCCTCGGGGTCGTCCAACCCCACCACGCTCATGGCGCCGTGGATATCAAAATACAAGCCATCGTAAGGCAGGTGCTTTTTAAGCGAATCGAGGGTTTTACCCACCAGCGACTCATAAGCCGCGCGGGTAACTGCACCGCCGGGCAGCGATTTACCAACTACCGTAGGCACCCAGTTAGCCTGTTTCCGCAAAGCAGAATCAGCAGCGAGAAAAGGGTATCTCGAAAAAACATCCGCGGCATAAGTAGCGTGAAAAGCTTCTTCCTCAGTAAGCGCGGGCGAGAAGGTGCTCGATTCGATGCCCAAACCGGCTATGGCAATTTTGGGAAGCTTTTGGGCCAAAACTGTGCTAATAGTAAGAGAAAATACAGCAGCAAAAATAATTTTCTTCATAAAGATATTTGTGGGGGTAACGATGTGTAAATGCCCGCTCTGCACAGGCGAACGAGGGGCGATGCTCAAATATAACAAAATGCAGCTTAGTTAGGTAAGGCGCATGCGCTTGGCCAACAATTGCTACCTTGCAACACATCAAGCCCGAAACAACCATGCGTGATCTAAAAACACTGCTTAACATCGACTACCCTATTGTACAAGCACCCATGTTAGGAGTAACCACGCCCGCCATGGTAGCCGCCGCGGTCAATACCGGTGCGTTGGGTTCGTTACCCGTTGGCGGCCTTTCGCCCGATCGCACCCGCGAGCTTATCCGTGCCACTAAAGCACTAACCAACAAATCTTTCTCCGTTAACTTGTTCGCACACCAACCGGCACCGGAAGTTAATAAGCAGCAGATCGATAAGATGCAGGCTTTTTTGGCGGAATTATGCAAGGAATTTGGCATTCCCTTTCAGCCTCAGGATCCGGATAGTTTTCGTTTTTATTATTACGAGGACCTGGTAGAGGTTCTATTAGAAGAAAACATCCGCATGGTAAGCTTCACATTCGGCAACCTGAAGCCCGAAGTTATCGGTACCTTAAAAGCGAAGGGCACCATACTCATCGGCACAGCTACCAGTGTTGCAGAAGCAGTGGCACTGACAAATTCGGGCATAGATATCATTACTGTGCAGGGCATCGAGGCAGGCGGGCATCGGGGTAGTTTTTTGCCCGACCAACCGTTACCGCAGGTTGGCTTGTTCTCGCTACTGCCTCAAATAGCAGATGCGGTAAGCTTGCAATTACTGGCAGCAGGCGGCATCTATAATGCAGCAACCGTAAAAGCGGCTTTTGCCCTCGGTGCATCGGGTATACAGGTGGGCAGTTTGTTCATCACCGCCGACGAGAGTGCCGCCAGCGAAGCTTATAAAAACGCGGTGCTTAGCGCAACGGATGCATCTACTGCGCTCACCCGTGCCTTTTCGGGCAGGTGGGCGCGAGGTATACAAAATGAGTTTATGGCAAGGATGGAAGCATCGGGACTTTCTATCCCCTACTACACCATTCAAAACCAACTGATGAGTGGCATTCGTGCGTATGCGCAACAACACAGCATTAAAGATTTTATTGCCCTGTGGGCCGGGCAAGCGGCGGGCAAAAGTAAACGTGCATGCACCTATCAGATCATTACCGAATTGATAGCTATGCTTTAATGCGTTACACCATCCGCTTCAACCACTGGAAATAGAACGTGCTGCCTTCGCCGGGAACAGAATCTACGCTGATCTTACCGCCCTGCTCTTCCACGTGCATCTTCATGATGTTGAGGCCCACGCCCGTGCTCGAATCGCGCGAGGAAGCGTTGGTAGTGGTTTCGAACAGGTTGAAGATACGCTCCTGGTCTTCTTTGGCTATGCCGGCACCGTTATCTTTCACGTAAAACTTATAAAATTCACCATCTTCCTGGTGGCCAACGGCAATTTCACCTTTTGGCTTATCGTTATACTTTATGGCATTGGTGAGCAGGTTTTGAAACACCTGCTGTAATTTCAGTTTGTGCGTCTGTATGGTCGGCAGCTTGTTATCTACCTCGATAGATATGTGGCTTGGTGGGAAAAGCAACTTAGCCATCTCACGCACCAGGTCATCCACGTCGAACTCCTCGAGGCTATGTTTGCTATGCGAATCGCGGCTGTACTCCAATATCGAACCTATCATTTGCACCAAGTGGGTAGATGCATCCAGCATCAGCTTAAAGTAATCGAGCAATTCTTCTGATGAAGTGATACGTTCATCATCTTTCATGAATTGTAAAAGGCTCACCACACCGGCGAGGGGCGATTTCAGATCGTGCGCCACCACGAACATAAAGCGCTCCAGTTGCTTATTTATCTTGTCTTTCAGTTCAATGGTGTTCCTTAGTTCGCGCTGGTAAAGGTACAGGTCTTCAAAAACCCTCACCTTTGATTGTGTTACCGCTATATGCAGCGGTTTCTGCAAATAATCTACCGCCCCTTCGGCGTAACCTTTCAGCACATGCTCCAACTCGGTATTAATAGCGGTCACGAAAATGATGGATATATCGCGCGTTTTGGGGTTCGATTTCAGGATGTTAGCTACCTCGAAACCATCGATATCTGGCATCTGCACATCGAGCATTATCAACCCAATATCCTCGTTGCGAAGGGCTACTTTAAGTGCCTCGTTACCCGAGCGTGCTTTAAGGAATATGCGGTTGGGCGCTTCGAGGATGTTCTCGAGCGACACCAGGTTCTCGTCGCGGTCGTCAACCAATAAAATGGTGAATGGTTGTTTTTCAGAATTTATCATATCTATGAGGGAAGGGGTTCTGTTTTATATATGCGCCATGGTTTATCCACAGCGGCAAATTTTTTAGCGAATGCCGATGTACTTATCGATTCGTTATTACCCAGCACCAGGTAGCCGCCTGCATCCAAGCTATCGGCGAACAGGCCTAACGCACGGTTTTGTAGAGCCCGTTTAAAGTAGATAAGCACATTGCGGCACAATATCAACTGGAAATGGTTGAATGAGGCATCGGTAGCCAGGTTGTGCACCGAGCAATAGATGTTGCGGCGCAATTCGCGGTCTATTATGGCACCATCGTACCGGGCAGTATAATAGCCCGAAAAATCATGCGCACCGCCGGCCTGCTGGTAATTGGTAGTGTATTGCTTCATTTTGGCAAGCGGCAGTATACCCTGAGCCGCTTTCTCCACATTGCTTGCATTCAGATCGGTAGCGTAAATGCGGCAACGGGGCAGCAAACCGTTCTCGTGCAGTAATATCGCCATCGAAAATGCTTCCTCGCCGGTAGAGCAGCCCGCGTGCCAAATGCGTATCACGGCATGCTTGTCCAGCTCGGGTAAAACCGTTTCGCGGAAGGCGCGGAAAAAGCCGGGGTCGCGAAACATCTCGGTAACGTTAACGGTAAGCGAATCGAGCAGCCACGAAAAAAAGGCAGCATCATTCGTAATATGGTATTTGAGGTCGGCCAACGGCACGTTAGCTATCTGGGCAAAGCGCACAAAACGGCGCCGCAACGAACCCTCGGCATAACCGCCAAGATCGTAGCTGTAGCGAGCCCTGATCACATCAAGGATCTCTGCCATTTCGCTTATTGCCAGTTCGCTCTCCATATTATTTTGCCGATAGCCAAACCCTTAGAAGGGAAAGCAGTTGCTGATTGTTTACGGGTTTGGTAATGTAATCTGACGCACCGGCGGCGAGGCATTTCTCGCGGTCGCCGAGCATGGCTTTGGCGGTTAATGCAATTACCGGCAGTTCTTCTAATGCGGGTATTGCCCTGATGGCCTGCATGGCCTCGTAACCATCCATCTCGGGCATCATTACATCCATTAATACCAGGCTTACTTCGCGGTGCTTATCAAGAAGTTCCAATGCCTCGCGCCCGTGCTCTGCTGTCAGCACATGCATGCCATACTCTTCCAATAGTGCCGAGAGGGCGTATATATTGCGCATATCATCATCGGCCAGCAAAATGGTTTTGCCCATCAGTACCGAATCCGACTCGCCCACAAATTTGCCGGGCACTTGCACTTTCTTATTATCGGCCATATGGTTCAGGAAAAGTTCCACCTCATCAAGCAAGCGCTTGCCTGCCTGCGCCGAAGGGCTAATGAGTGCGTCGGCATATGGTTGAAACTGCTTGGTATCAGCAGCGCTCAACTGTTGCCCAAAGCAGGCGATGATGTGCGTCTGTTTTGCCGCTGCGCGCAGTTGCTGCAATTGCGCTAAGGCCAGTTGCTGATCGGCATTTATATCTACTATCAGGCAATCCACATCGGCCGCGGCCAACTGCTTCAATGCTTGTTGTATATCTGCCGTAACATCGTATATGGTGCCCGCAAATTTTGTTTGCGAAAGTGTTTTCATAAAAGGCTGCAAGGCCGAACCGTCGGCACTAAACAGCAGCACTTTTTTATAATGCTGGCGTATGTAAGTTTCTATACCGCTAAAGGTAAAGGCAAGTTCCTGGGCACTCACGGGCTTTTGCACAAAAGCTTCGATATGGCGGGCGGGCAGATCCAACCCATCAAGCGCCGATATCACATGCACGGGAATATGCTGCAGCTCGGAGTCGGCCTTTAATGTACGCAGAATGTGCTGGCCACTTATCACCGGCAGGTTAAGATCAATGATGATGGCCGATGGCAGGTACTTACGGGCATAAAAAAGCCCCTCGTCACCGGTGAGGGCAATGATGGTCTTAAAGCCCCTATCCGCTGCGTAATCGCTTACGGTGCGGGCGAAGTTCACATCGTCTTCTATAATAAGCAAACTGCGCTGGCTGGGTAACAAGGCCTCGCGGTCGTCTTTTAACTGAGTTTGCTCGTGTATGCCTTCTTCCGGTTCAATGGTTCCGGTAGCGCCATCGGGCTGTACCAGCGGCAATGTAACGGTAAAGGTACTACCGCTGCCGGGGGTGCTTGCCACACCAATACGGCCACCCAACCGGGCAACCAGTTCTTTACTGATAGATAGCCCCAACCCTGTGCCGCCATAACGGCGTGTAGTGGCACCGTCGGCCTGCTGGAAGGCCTCGAATATCAGTTGTTGTTTCTCTTGCGGTATACCTACGCCTGTATCGCTCACGCTTATTTGCAGGGCATTTTCGGTGGCAGAGAAACTTAGCTCTACCCTACCCTTATCCGGCGTGAATTTGAACGCATTCGAAAGCAGGTTCTTCACCACCTGGCCTAAACGCTGTTTATCGGTTTGTATGCTGAACTGAGCCGGCGTGGAATTATTTATAACAAAATTGATGTGTTTTTTGGCCGCTACGGCAGTAAAGGCCTGCTTCATATCGGCAGCCATGGTCTCAATGCCAACTTCCAGTATATTAAATTCTACCTTACCAGCCTCGATCTTCGAGAGGTCGAGCACATCATTAATAAGGTTCAACAGGTCGGCGCCCGATTGGTATACGATGCGCAGGTTATCCAACTGGCGGTCGGTAAGGTTTTTATCCTTATTCTCCTGCATTAGGGCAGTTAGTATCAGCACGCTATTGAGCGGGGTGCGCAATTCGTGGCTCATATTGGCCAAAAACTCTGATTTATATTTGCCCGAACGTTCCAAATCGTCGTTCTTGCGCTGCATTTCAACACCGGCAACCTCTAACGATTCGGTCTTTTCTTCCAGTACCTGGTTTATGCGGGTAAGTTCTTCCTCTTTAATTTTCAGGTCCTCTTCCGAGGCCATTAGCTCCTCGGCCTGCAGGCCCAGTTCTTCGTTGCTTTGGCGCAATTCTTCCTGCTGCGCTTCCAATACGTTACGCTGGCTTTCGGTTATGTCCTGCAACCTGGCTGCTGAAATACCCAATGCTATATTTACGGCCATATCCTGCAGCAGCGTGGTTACCCGTTTCACCTCGCCACCAAAGCCGCCGAATTCAATAAGGCCTATCAATTCGTCCTTTTTCCAGAGCGGTAAAAATATCAGCGTATCGGGCAGGGCCGCACCGCTTCCCGATGCCATTTGCCAATAGCCGGCGGGCACATTATCAACCACGCTAAGCTGCCTGCGGTTGGCCGCGGCACCAACAAGCCCCTCGCCCAACTTTACTTTATGAACGTTAGCCATAGGTACACCAACTGTTCCTGCGCAAACCAGCGTGTGGTGCTCTGTATCCAGCGTATAGCAAACCGCGCAAGGTAAACCTAAATAGGCAGCCAAAGCATCCAGGGTGCTTTTTACCAGCTCTTCTAAAGTATCGTTACCCATCAGGCTGTTTTTTATCTGCCTGATGCCGTCGAGCTGCCAATTGGTAGCGCTGGTGATATCGTTTATCCGATTCAGTTCATCGTACTTTTCGTTTAATTCCTGTTCGGCTTTAGCACGATTGCGCGATTCAACAATTACCACCCTCATGAGTCCGATAACCACCAGCAGAATGAGAATAGTACCTATGCCAACGGTAAAGATCGACTGGCTTGATGCCAGCAAATCCCGAGCAGCTTGTTGTTTTAAAGATGAATATGCGGTAATGCCAACAACGGCAACCAAGATAATGGCAAGGGCGAACCAGGGTAAAAAACGTTTGTTGATCATGGTGATCGGTACTATGTTGTAATAAAGTAGCTGCAAATAATTAACGGCGCATTCCCCGGCTATTGGGTGTAATGCCATCGTATATCAATAGAAATAGCACCGATATTAGATCGGGTATTATTAGGGGGGAGCAGTGTTGTAAAGCCAAAACCCGACTTTAACAACGGGCATTTCTAAAGTGATGAAAATACGCAGATTACAGCTAAAGGTTTCTAATCCTGTCCTAAAAAAAGAACAACTTTTGGTTGTGAGAAAATCCTTTTATCCCTAATTTACTCCATGTATATTCGTGATACTATGAAATACCTCATCTATCTAAGCACCGCTGTTGACCTGCTTGATGAGCAGGAGATACACAACCTATTGGCCAAAAGCCGCGCGCGCAATGCCTCTAACGATATTACCGGTATACTGCTTTACCACGAAGGCAACTTTATACAATTGCTGGAGGGCGAACAAGCCAAAGTTGACGAAACACTGGAGCGTATAGCCGGCGACCCATCGCACAAAAACATTATTGTAATAGATGAGGGAGACCTGGACGAAAGAAATTTTGGTGCATGGTCTATGGGGTATCAAAAAGCAACCGCTAAAGAGTTGGCTGATATAGAAGCTTACACCGACCCGCAAAAGTTGGAGCAGGCAAGCGGCAGCCACCCGGCGCTTTCTATCCTGAAAACATTTGTGAAAACGAATTTAGGTTAGTGGCTATTTAACCACGGAGAACACAGAGGTTACGCGGAGGTTCGCAGAGAGCTTTGCATGCGGCTTTCTCAGACTTTATATATAAGCCTTTTCGGAGAAACCGGGAAGGCTTTTTTGTTGCTTTTGGATTTGGTTAAAATGCTAACTTAGTGAGATAAACCAATTGACCTCATTTTTAAGTGAACCCCGATACCATCCATATAGGCTTTTACGGGCTTGTTATGCTGGCCGCCATTTGCGTTGGGCTTACGCTTGCTGCGTTGCTATGGTTGGCACCAAAGGCTAATAGAAACGCGAACCGGTATTTGGCGGTATTACTTGGTATTATCGCTTTGTGGATGGGGAGCGTACTGGTATCTGATGTCTATACATTTCCGCTTTCGAATGTATTGTTGGCTTTTGCTTTAGCTTCTCAGGGCCCAATTATCCTTTTTTATACGCGGCAGGTTACACAACCCGAATATGCGTTATGCTGGAAGGATGTTTTGCATCTAATTCCCCTTTGGGGTGTTTCAGCCATAGTGACAGCATTTCCGCAATTACCGGGCTGGCTGCTTTTTGCACCGGTATCTGCGGTGGCTTTGGCGTATTTGTATTGGAGTTATCGCCTAACTGAAGCTTATTACCACCAACAAAAATTCAACGATGGCGACCGCCGGCGGAACAAATTGCGCTGGCTGCAACACTTTTTAGCGGGATGGTGTGTGTTGTGGGCGTTTTACCTGATGGTTGTTATTGCTGACGAATTTTATTTGTCCCATCGGTTATCTGCTGATGCCCGTTTCATGATGCCCTTGATGTTTACCTCTTGGCTTATCCGCTTAGCTGCACGCGCTTTGTTGACACCAGACATTGGTGTGTCGCCGGCTATGGCAACGGTTTTAAAACCGCTCCTATCACCCGAACTTCGACAGAAGGCAACGCTACTGAAAAAAGAAGTAAAAGAGAACCGCTATTACCAGGACCCCGAATTGAGCCTTGCCTCACTTGCCCAAAAGCTTGGGATGCATACGCATGAGCTATCGCGTGTACTGAACACTGTGCTCAAGAAAAGCTTTAACGACTTTGTGAACGAGTACCGGGTGCAGGAAGTGGCCCGCAAAATGCAGGACCCCGCCTATATTCACCTTACCCTGCTGGGCATAGCCTACGAATCGGGCTTTAATTCAAAAACCACCTTCAACCGTATTTTTAAACAAATGGCGGGCATCAACCCTGCCGAATATAAAGAGTTACTGAAAAAAGAGCGCCCAACTTATAAGATGGAGCGTTCGCCATTGCTTACCACTGTAGTTTCGGACCATAATGCCCGCAGCAATTGGGCGCAAGAAAAAACCAACCGAAACTATATGTTTAAGAACTATTTCAAGATAGCCCGCCGCAATTTGATGCGCAATAAAGGGTACACTGCTATTAATATTACCGGTCTGGCCGTTGGCATTGCCGTTTGTTTGGCCATATTCATCATCATCCAATATCAAAGCAGTTTTGATAATTTCCACCCGAATAAAAACCGCGTATACCGCTTACTTACCGAGTATCACCACTCCGAAACGGGGACGGTAACTTACGGCAAAGATGTTGCCTTCCCCTTCCCAAAAGGCTTGCAAACGGAGTTTCCGCAGGCAGAGGTAGCCCCTATTTTTGCCAGCAAGAACGACCACCTGACGGTACTGGATGGCAATGGCACTCCCACCAAAATTTTCAAGGAAACGAGAGGTGTATTTATCACCTCGCTGGCCTTCTTCAAAATGTTCAACTTTCCGCTGCTGGCAGGTTCATATGCTTCGCTGCAAGACCCTAACAACGTTTTACTAAGCAAAGAAACCGCCGAGAAATACTTTGGCGGTTGGCAAAACGCCATAGGCAAAACGCTGAAGGTGCAAATAGGCGGCTACATGTTCGAGCATGGGATGGATATAGTGAAGGTATCGGGCATTTTGGCAAACCCTCCCGTAAATTCCGATTTCCAGCTAAAAGTAGTAATGAGTTACGGCACGGGTTTCACCGGCGAATACTTATCTAAAAACACCGATTGGGATGGCACTGTGATAGATTACGGATGTTATGTGATGCTTCCAGAGGGCACCAATGCCGATAGTTTTAATCAACAATTGCAAGCCTATTCCCGAAAAGTAGAATCGCCGGGCAACAACGATAGCCACATGATACAGCCCCTGAACGCGGTACATTACGATACGCAGGTGGGCAATTACGGTAATAAAACCATCAGCCGGCAATTGCTTAATGTGCTGTGGCTTATTGCTGCGTTCATCCTGCTAATCGCCTGCGTAAACTTTATCAATCTATCTACCGCGCAGGCCGTTAAACGCGCCAAAGAAGTTGGCGTGCGTAAAGTATTGGGCAGTAGCCGCGGGCAATTGCAAGCTCAGTTTATTGCAGAAACCTTTTTAATAGTAAGCGGTGCCGTATTACTGGCCGTATTAATTACCCTTTTTGCGCTGCCCTCAATTAGCAACTTGCTGGAACTTTCATTATCATTCAACCTATTTACCGACCCAGCCATTGCCCTGTTCTTGTTCGCTGTAGTGGTTATCGTAACTGCGCTGGCGGGTTTTTACCCGTCGGTTGTTCTTTCGCGTTTTAACCCGGTCAATGCGCTAAAAAGTAAACTCAGCGCCAGCCCCTCGGGTGGAATTTCGTTGCGACGCGGATTGGTAGTATTTCAGTTCATTATAGCGCAGGCGCTTATTATCGGCACGTTCATCATCGTTAGGCAGATGAATTATTTTATGGAGCAGCCGCTTGGTTTTGATAAGGAAGCCATCATTACTGCCCCTTTCCGGGTTGATAGCGCCAGCATGAGTAAAATGGAATATGTGAAGAACAGGCTGCTGGCGCTGAATAATGTGAAGTCGGCAACCTTTAGTTCCAATACCCCCATCGAGAATGGCGACGATACCTGGAGCGCCCTAAAGTACGACCATGCACAGAAAGAATCGGGCTTTAAAGCGATTACCAAATTTGCCGACGACGATTACGCACGCACCTACCAACTGAAACTGATAGCCGGTCGCGACTTAAAACCCTCGGGCATGACGCGCGAGTTTTTGGTGAACGAGGCCCTGCTGAAAAGCCTGGGCATTAAAAAGCCTGAAGATATATTGAACAAAGAAATAAGTATTTGGAACGGACAAATAACCTGCCCGGTAGTTGGCGTGGTGAAAGATTTTAACGACCGCTCCTTTCGCGATAAGCTTGCCCCACTGCTTATTACCACTAACAACACCATGTACAACCAGGCGGCCATCAAACTGGCTACAGGCAACTTCCCCGCTACGGTGCAGGCGGTAAAAGAAGTGTGGGAACAAACCTTCCCCGATATGGTATTCGAGTACAAGTTCCTGGATGAAAAGATAGGCAACTTCTACAAACAGGAGAACCAGCTATCGCAGTTGTACAAGATATTCTCAGCCGTTGCCATATTCCTGAGTTGCCTCGGGCTATACGGGTTGGCATCGTTCATGGCCGTACAACGCGTGAAAGAGGTAGGCATACGCAAAGTGCTTGGCGCTTCGGCGGGGAGCATTGTTTATTTGTTTTCACGGGAGTTTGTGGTGCTCATCGGTATCGCCTTTGCCATTGCAACGCCCATTGCCTGGTACTACATGCACCAATGGCTGCAAGATTATGCTTATCGCATCAATATCAGCTGGTGGCTATTCGTTGCGGCAGGGTTGGCCGCCATCATTATTGCATTGGCTACTATCAGCTTCCAGGCAATAAAATCGGCATTAGCCAACCCTGTGAAGAGTTTGAAGAGTGAGTAAAACTTAAAAATGACACCATGAAAAAGTGCTTTCTGTTTTTAGTAGTTATGGTTTTGTTTTCGGCTTGCTCTGTAGTAAGTAAGCAATATTATTACGAACCATCCGCGGCTCATGTGGCCGTGGCAGATAAAGCAAAGGGCGCGCAAACCATACAAAACGAGATAGGCCTAACCGACAGCACGGGGAGTAAAATAGGTTCGGTAATTACCGCCAACGGTATCGGGGTGCCCTTGTGGATGGGTCCACCGTTCGTACCCGTGGTACCCATAGGCGTGATGAACCTGTTCAGTAAAAAAAACAGGGAGTTCGAAATAGATATTACCGTAAAACCGGGCACGGGCTATTTTACCCGTTTGGCTATCGATAGCGTTCAATACCACAGGTTAGCCGATTCGTTAGCTGCAATTCGTGTGATGACAGCAGCAACTTTGCAACATACCCAATGCTATATCATTATAAACGGCAGCACCAAAGTGCCCGTGCAGGTGAAAGAGTTTTTTATGGGCGATGGCAATGTATATCGTTACCGTTTTCATGCGTCAGTTACTTTCAAAAAAGTGCGGCAGCTAAACATAGTAACCGGCAACCCGTTATTAGATAAGCAGTTGAAAAATGTAATTTACAACCGCAAACAACGGCTGCATTATTTGATAATTGGGATGAGTTAAAAGCAAAGAAGCCTCACATCTATCGATTTGAGGCTTCCTGTTAGTTACTTCCGCAGTTTATTTATTCAGGAATAGCCCGGGATAAAGCACGCCCTCAACATCAGGCATTTGCAAGTTCAGCAGCTTGGCTACGATAGGGGCAATATCCTCCTGCCCTATCAATGGCAATACTACGCCTTGCTTTATGCCGCTACCGAAGACTACAAAACCGGTTTGTATCTCTTTAAAATCGGTGGGCATATATCCGTGGGTGCCACCTTTCGCGGCAGTTAATAAGTTACCTTTTGCCGTAGCGCCAAAGCTGATGCCTTGGTAGGCTGCCAATGCGAGCGCTGCGGTTGGGTCGCCTTGTGCGGTGGCTATTTCGGCTTTGTTTACTATGTGGTAAAGTTTTTTAACGCCATCGGGCAGGGCAGCAAGCGCTTTGTTCACTTTATCAAGCGTTGCTTTATCGTTAGCATCGCGCAGGTGTAAAAATGCCGAGCCGCCACTTGCCTGGAAGTAAGCCTTCCAGCTCGCCTTATCTGCATCGTTATACAAACCTAAACCCGCTAACATTACGTTAGGATTTACCTGGGTGTGTATATCCACAAAACCATGGTCGCCGGTGATGATGAAGGTGGTGCTGTCTTTTAGTCCCGCCATTTCAATAGCATCGAAAATTGTTTTCAGGGCAACATCTACCCCTACTACTGCTGAGCGCACTTTGTCGCCATCGCGGCCTTGCTCGTGCTCAAAGTGGTCGGTAAGGCCAATGTGTATGGCCAAAAAGCCCGGTTTATATTTGCGCAGGATGTAGGCCGCCATGCGCGATTTATTTTGGTCGTTAGTGTAATTATCCAGCGTTGCGCCAAATTCGCCCAGTTTGCCAATGGCATTATCCTGCACCTCCTGGAAAAGTTCTTTCGGGTTCGATTCTTCGTAAAGTGCTTTTATCTCATCCTTTTTCTCGCCTTTATTTTTCGGTAGGATTACGTATTCGGGCAGGTTATAATCAATAGGCGCGCCGACGGTAACCGGCCAGCTTACGCCTGCAGTCACAAGGCCTGCGCTTTTGGCGGCCGTCCATAAAGTTGGTACTTTAATATCTTTGTAATACCAAAACCATTTGCCGGTTATACCCAACGGCTCTACTGGGGTGTTGTAATAAATACCGTGCTTGGCCGGGCGCACGCCAGATATGATGGTGGTATGCGATGGATAAGTAACCGTTGGGAAGCTACCGCGAACGCCCTCGGCATACGAGCCGGTTTGCATGCCCTGGCGCAGGTTCACCATACCCCACGATGGGTCGAGGTAAAACTCGGGGCGCAGGCCATCTATGCTAATGAGTACTACGTGTTTGTTTTGCGCTTTAACCGCAGTGGTTAAAAGCAGGCAGGCGAGTATGCCTTTGAATATTTTGTTCATGGTAATTGACTTATTATTTGGATGATGCTTTATCGAACAGGGGAACAGTAAACTGGCTGTCGGCATCTGTTTCGTTGATGTTGGCATAAGGCGAGAAAGTTCTCACGCTTAGCTCGTTCTTTTTTACCGAGAATTTGTAAAGGCGCATTAAGCCGTTGCCGCCGTTAGGCCTGCTCTGGTAATCGCTCAGGAAGGTTTTAACGGTGTTGCCCTCGTAAACATCGGCGCGGTAGCCTTCGCCGTTATCGCCAACGTGACCGCAAAGCATCATAAACAGGTTGGAGTTGCCTTTCAGCCCTTCGTAAATGGCTTTGCCTTCGGCATTAAAAGGAGCCTGCGGGATATTGCTGCCGGTAACAGGGTTAAAGTGGATGATAGAATGGCTTACTACAATAGCTTTACGTTGGGCATTCTCTTTCAGGATAGTATTGGCCCATGCGTACAGGTTGGCCTGGTCTTCGTTATGCGAATCGAATTCTAAAAACACAACAATAAAGTCCACACCACCGGCAGTGAATTTATCGTAATGGCTATCGTTATTGTTGCCATAGTGGCCACCGTAATACGGGCGTCCTTCAAAATGTTTTACTCCGAAATATTGGTTATAGCCATTGGTACTGCCTTTAACGGGGTACTGCGATGGGTACTGGTCGTGGTTACCAACAGTTAACCCGTATGGGATGCTCACCGGGTTCTCTAAACCGTAAATAGCCTTTTTAGCCAGATACCATTCCGAGCGGGCCGTTACCGGGTTATCGCCATGTTCCGTAATATCGCCCATGTGGGCTACGTAGGCAATATTCTCTTTTACCTGGTTCTTCTTTATCCAGTCTATTTGCGCCAAAAACATATCGAAGGAGCCGCCCAATTGCGCCTGCGCCAGGTAGTATTGTGTATCGGGAATGACGGCTATCGAAAAATCGCCGGGT
This sequence comes from Mucilaginibacter pedocola, assembly GCF_002013915.1. GTDB lineage: Bacteria > Bacteroidota > Bacteroidia > Sphingobacteriales > Sphingobacteriaceae > Mucilaginibacter > Mucilaginibacter pedocola. The sequence continues at coordinate 228,038 of NZ_MBTF01000002.1, read as the reverse complement.
TTTACTACCGCGGGCGTACCGGGAGTGTTCAAAACGGTATCCGCCTTTATGGATTCGGCGTTCGCACCCATCGCTGTAAAGCATAAGCCCGTAAGCAAAGCCGTCAGCGTGTTTATTGTATTCTTCATATTTAAAGTGATGTATCGAGGAAAATTTAAAGGCAGGCAAATTGCCCGCCCTTAAGTGAAATATTAATAGCCCGGGTTTTGTATCATCCCGGCAGGGTTCAACTCTACCTCGTATTGTGGTATAGGGAACAGCAGCTTGTTTTGGTTAAGCATATAAGCATCAGGCGTAAGGTAGTTCACCTGTGTTTTTAATACGGCGCCAAATACATTAACGGTTTCAATGGCTTTACCTGTGCGTACCAAGTCGTTCCAGCGATGGTTTTCAAAGGCCAGCTCTACGCGGCGCTCGTGTGCAATTACATCGCGCATGGTGTTTTGGTCGGCAGCAGTAGTGGTTAAACCGGCGCGGCCGCGTACAGCGCTTAATGCGGTAACCGGCGATTTGCCTTGCTCATTCTGTGCTTCAGCCAGTAATAGCAAAGCATCCGAGTAGCGATAGATAGGGAAGTTATCGCCGGAGCCGAGGTTTGTAGCAAGCGGTGCGTGTACATATTTTTTAATGTATGGCACACCAATTTTACCAGCAGTTGGCGTATAACCAATAATGCTTTTGTTTGCCGAATAAACGAACAGGTCGCTTGCGTTGTACGCGCCTTCTACAATGCCTATAGAAGCATCAAGGCGTTTATCATCGGGCTCGTAGCTGTTAATCAGGTCCTGGCTTGGGGTGTTCCAACCACCGGTAGAGCTGTTGTTAATGTTTATACCCAATACAATGCTGGTATTTGTACTGCGCGGCAAAAAGTGGAAAGTTAGCGGGTTTGGCGTTGTACCCAATACGGTACCATTAAGGTACTGCACTTCGAATAATGACTCCTTGCTGTTTTTGTTGGCCGGCGAAAACGCGTCAGCATAATTGGCATTTAAACCGTAGCCCATAGCGGGCAGGGTGTTCAACAAAGTTTCTGCATCGGCCCATTTCTTTTGGGTGGCATAAACTTCGGCCAGCAGCATAGTAGCCGAGCCTTTGGTAGCATAACCTGTTTGCGGGAATTTGGTAGGTGCCGCCAATTCACTTACGGCATCCGTTGCATCTTTAATGATCTGGGCATACACTTCCTCAACCGACGAGCGGTTTTTGAAGGCATCATCGGCACCTTTCACTTCGTTCAAAAACAGCGGCAGGCCACCAAATAACCTTACCAGCTTAAAGTAATAAAATGCCCTTAAAAACTTAGCTTCGCCATCGAATGGCGCTTTAACAGCCGCATCGAAAGTAGCAGTTTGTAAACGGTCGATAACGATATTGGTACGCGATATACCGGTATAGCAGTGCTGCCAAACGGCGTTGGCATAATCGTTAGTGGGTGTATTGGTAAAGTTGGATATCTGCTCGCGGTAGATATACGCCGTACCACGGTTGCTGGGGTATGGCTGGTAAATAGTATTATCTGAGTGCATTTCCGAAGTGAAATAATCATTCAGCAATACATCCCTAAGCGGAGCGTAGGCCGCAATTACTGCTTGTTTAAATTGATCGGGCGTTTTATAGAAAGATGCGTCAGTGTACGAATCTTCGGGCACCAGGTTTATAAAGTCTTTTTTGCACGATGCCGCCGTTACGGTTAGCAGGGCAAGTATGATATATATCTTTTTCATGTAGTTTTAGCTAAAGGGTATCTACTATTTAAAGGTTGCCGACAGGCCCACAGAGAAGGTTCTTGGAATAGGGTAAGCATTCTCGTCAACGCCTATGCCCAGGGTTGGGTCCTGGCCGGCGAAGTTGATCTCGGGGTTCAAACCCGAGTAACCGGTTATTACAAATGCCTGTTGTACCGATCCGTACACCCTCAGGCTTTTCACCAATGTATTTTTAACATTGATGCGGTAACCCAGCGAAATGTTTTTGATAGACAGGTACGAGCCATTCTCAACCCATTGCGAGTTCACCTGTCGGCCCATGGCGGTAGTACCGGTTTTAGTACGCGGATATATGCCCGAACCTGGGTTCTCTTCGCTCCTCCAGCGATCTGCAGCAGCGGCAAGCATCACCCTCGAGCCATCCAGGTTGCTTTGGTAGGCCCATTTTGCAGCATTGAGTATTTTACTGCCAACAGAAAACGCGGTGTGAATATTCAGGTCGAAATTACCGTAGCTGAAGTTATTGGTTAAACCACCGGTAAAGGTTGGGGTTGGGTCGCCTATAAAAGTACGGTCGTTAACGTCATCAATCACGCCATCACCGTTAATGTCTTTAACCTTAATGGTACCCACATCTGATGCGCTGCCGTATTTAGCAGAGTTGGCCAGGTCGTTAGCATCTTTGTATAAGCCCAAAAACACAAAGCCATAAAACTCACCTAAGTGATGCCCTTCCTGCTGGCGGTAGTAATCGGAAGAAACGGTATTGTTTCTGCGGATGTAGCCCGGGTCTACCAGGTCCTTAATAATATTCCTGTCGAACGAAATATTGAAGTTGGTATTCCATTTCAGCTTGCCGGTTAAGTTAGTGCTGCTAACCGATATCTCGTGGCCCCATAATGCCACCACACCAACGTTATCCAAAATATTCGTAAAACCCGAAGCACGCGGAATAGGGCGGCTCATGATCAAACCATCAGATATTTTGTGGTAGTAATCGTAGGTAATGTTGAGGCGGTTGTGCAGTAACGATAAGTCGAAACCGATATCGAACTGTTTGTTACGTTCCCAGCGCAGGTTGGCGTTCTGCAACCTGTTGATGCTTTGGCCGGCATCCGGGCCATAGTAGTATTTGCCCAACGTTGCCTGTGCCTCGTAGTTGCCAAAAAAGTTGTTACCGGTAATACCGTAGCTGGCGCGGATCTTGAACAGATCGAGCCCTTTTATATTCTGCATAAAGCTTTCGTCGCTTACCACCCAGCCGGCAGACACCGATGGGAAGGTACCATACTTTTGGTCGGCACCAAAACGCGAAGAACCATCTCGGCGCACAGCACCCTGTAACATGTATTTGCCTTTGTAGTTATAATTTACACGCGCAATGCTCGATAACAGCGAGTATGCCGAATAAGTACTGTTACCTGCAGATAAACTGGTAGCAGCAGTTAAGTAAGGGATATTATCATCCGGGAAACCTAAACCGGTCAACGTACTATTATACCCGCTATATTTTTGTGCAGAATAGCCCCCCAGTATTTCGATGTTATGGTCGTTAGCAAAGGTTTTATTGTAAACCAAATTCGCTTCTGCGGTGTAAGAACCGTTATCGTTAGAGGTAGCGGTACCTGTTGGGTTGCCGACGGTTGAGCTTACCACGCCCGATTGATAATACTTGCGGCTCTCGTTGCCTTTATCAACCGCGAAGTTGGTTTTCAGGCTAAGCCCTTTTACAAATTCGTAGTTTAAGTAAGCATTACCCAAAATACGGGTGGTTTTATAATCGTCCTGCGTAAGGTTGAACTGGGCCAATGGGTTAATGTAGGCAACCATGCCCGGCGAATACGTATCCCGATTATAAGTACCGTCTTCGTTGTAAGGCGATTTCAGCGGACTTGCCTCGAATATCCTCTCGAACAAACCACCCACACCATCGGTACCTAAACGATTGTTATGATCTAAGCGGTAACTTGGCGCTATGTTAAAGCCCAGTTTAAGGCGGTTGTTCAGCATGCTCACATCCTGGTTTATCCTTAACGAGTATAATTTGGTACCGGTGTTTATCAGCACACCTTGTTGTTCCTGGTAACCCACAATAACGGTAGACGAAGAGTTTTCGCGGGCCGACTGCACCGTAAGGTCGTAGTTCTGGATAGGCGCTGTGCGGGTAAGCAGTTTATACCAGTTGGTGCCTTCGCCGTATTGGTCGGGGTTTTGATATTCAACCGGGGTGGCGGTGGTATAACCCGGCTCGTATTTGCGGGCATCCTCAAATTTCTCCTTCATGTACTGCGCAAAACCACGGGCATCCATCATTTTAGGCACACGCTCGCTCGGAATTTTTTGCACACCGTAATTAGAGTTAAATTGTATTTGGGTTTCGCCGGGTTTAGCATGCTTGGTGGTTATCAAAATAACGCCATTGGCTGCCCTGGAACCATATAGCGCGGTAGCCGAAGCATCTTTTAAAACGCTGTAGCTTTCTATTTCCGATGGGTTAATATTGTTGATGCTGCCGGTAACAGGCGCACCATCTATTACAATAAGCGGTTGGTTGCTGGCATAAAAAGATGCCGCACCACGTATCCTGAACTCCACGCCACGGCCGGGCTGCCCACTGGTTTGCGCAATATGCACACCGGCAATTTTGCCCTGCAATTGCTGCGCAAATTGCACAACGGGCATATCATCAAGCTGTTTAGCATTGAGTTGCGCAATAGAGCCGGTCACCTCTCTCGATTTTTGCTTACCGTAACTTACGGTAACCTCCTGTAACATAGCACCCGCAAGCATTTTAACGTTAGTTACCGTGGTACGATCGCCGCTTACGGTAATATCAACTTCCGCCTGCCTGAAACCAACGAAAGAAACCGTTAGTTTATAATTGCCTTCGGGCACGGTTAGTGTGTAATTACCATTAACATCGGTAGTTGCGCCAATGGTAGTGCCGGCAATACGTATAGTGGCGCCGGGTAGCGGTTCACCTGTATCGTCCGTTACTTTACCGGAAACTTTACCGGCTGCCTGTTTAAACAACAGAATGTTGCCGCCCTGTTCTTTAAAGCCGATACCTTGCTGTGTAAGTATCCCTGCAAGGATAGCTTCTACGGTTTGGCCCTGGTAGTTTGCGGGCTTCACTTGCTTATCGGCAAGTTTTAGGTAAACCTCGTCGTAGGCAAAAACTACGTTAGCTTTCTTTTCGAGTTTTTTAACTACTGCCGAGAGCGTTTCGTTTTCGAAAGAAATGTCGATACGCGTACTAATGCCCTGGGCATTTAGGCCGGTTGCCTGCACAGATAGCAGGCCCGTAAATAATATCGTAAAAAGTAGAAATGAAATGCGCATAAACTGCCTCCATAACTGTGAGTGAAAATTCATATTTTTGATTGCTTTGTAATATTAATTGATTGCTGAGCCGGGCAAACCGCGCGTCGAAAACATGGTTTGCTTAAAATTTAGGCCGGTTTCTGCTGCAACAGAAGCCGGTTATTTTTTTAGTACAGTACTACTTCATTCCCCTCCTTTTTGAAATGTGTGTTGTGCATTAAACTGATAACTTTTAAAGCCTCATCTGCCGATACATTACGGCGCAGGCGCATGGTGAACTGGTAGCGCGCAACCTCCGGGTTAGCGGCTTTTAACTTAAGCCCGTAAAGGTTTTTAACCACCACGGCCAGTTCATCAAAATTGGCTTGTGTGAGGTAAGTGTCGCCATCTTTCCAGCTTTGCGTTGCCGAGACATCTATATTGTTTAGTTTGTGTGTTTGGGTTTGGTTATCAAACATTAACTGCTGCCCGGGCGTAAGAAAGGATAATGTTTTGCCGCCCGCAATTACAGCCACCTTACCGGTTGCCACCGCAACGCTGGTACGCTTTAGGGCTGCATAAGCATTTACATTAAAGGATGTACCTAATACCTGCACCTGCAAAAGGCCGGTGTTCACCCGGAATGGTTGGGTTGTTTTGTGCTTTACCTGCAGAAAAACCTCGCCTTCATCAAGCAGAACGTTGCGTACGGCCCCATCAAAAGATACCGGCACCCGCACTGTGCTTAGCGAGTTTACCCACATCACCGAGCTATCGGGCAGGGTAACCTCTTTCACCTCTCCCGCTTTGGTATGCAGCGTGGTATACACGATATTTTCGGATGAACGCTTTTTAAAATTGTAGAAGAATAGGGCAATGCCCGATACCAGCACCAGGCTTGCGGCAATGCTATAGCGAGCCCAATTGAGTTTTACCGGCGTAGCCGTAGCCCCGTTTATTTTTTGGCGGATGGCGTTTTTAATGGCTTCCTTTTCGGGGGCGCTTATTTCCGCTTCCTCTGCCGACTGGTACGACCGGTACCAAGCCTCAACTATGGCGCTCTCGGTTTCGTTGGAGGTGCCTTTTAAATACCGCTGTAATTTATTTCTGAATTTTTTGATATCCATTCCCGGGGCTTTTCAGTAGTAAGTCGCTGAAAAAGGCCGGAGGTACTTATAATTACAATTAAGCTTGTATTAATTATTTGTTAAGGATGGCAATCAGGAGTGCAAGGTAGGTAACCTGCTTTTCAGGGTGTTTTTCAATAATGGCTATGCGCAGGCGACGCAACACTTCGGAGATGTAGTTCTTTACAGTTTGCTCAGCCACGCCCAGTTCACCGGCTATTTGTTTCACGGGCTTGTTCTCGCTGCGCAGCTGGTAAACCTTTTGCAGCATATCAGGCATTTTACTCAACGCATCTTCCAGGGTTTTCTCCAGTTCAAAGTACCCCGCGTTTTCGTTGATAGATGCCTCCAGCAATTCCACGCGCTGCAAGGCATCGTCGAGCCGCACCTCATTTACATTCTTGGAGCGAAAGTGGCTTATCACGCTAAAACGCACGGCGCTAAGCAAATAATTTTCGAGTGATAATTGTATGGTGAGTTTATGGCGGCGTTCCCAAAGTTTAATGAACAGTTCCTGAACAATGTCCTGCGCAACAGAATCATCATCTACACGAGCAAGCGCCGCGCGGTACAGGCGTTCCCAATAACGGTCGAACAGCAGATCAAAGGACGAATGGTCACCATCCTTTATTCGTAGTAATAATTCCGTATCTGAAACCTGCTGTTCGATCATACCTCACCGCAAAAGTACAGAGCCAATGTTAAGTTAATTTTAAGGAATATGCTATAAGGCGCATGTTATACAACTATAGGGTGGAAACCTACACTGGTATATTTTCACCTCAAAATAAATCATTTGCTTTAAACGTTTAAAGTGATACATTTGCTACGACCAATTAGTACTATAAGCCTTCGGAAAATAAAAGCACCCCGAAATTATTAACCGTTTTAGCTTAAGCTTCATTTGGATTACAGCGCTATTCTGAGATTTGAAGGCATAATTAACAACTACCTTTTATGGGGTACACACGCAGAATCAAGGGTATTATTTAAAAGGCGACTTAAACGATTAAGTTTGATGGCAAAGGGGGGCTTAGTTTATATAGCTTATTCTATTTAAAATACTATAGACACTTAAACTTATACAATGAAACACTCGTTCGCGAAAAAGTCCTTTTTGATAGCCGGGATAGCAGCCGGTTTGTTTTGGCAGGGTTGCGCTACCAGTAAAAAAGCCGCACAGCTCACTTTACAGTCAACGCCCTGGCATTTCGCTAATGGCATAGCATCAAATCAATTATCTCAACAAAAAACAAGCGCAGCATTCCCAGTACCGCCTGCCAAAAGCAGCTTTACCGTAAAACTAAAGGCCAACCTGCAACCTACTGACCCTACTAAAACCCTTCTCGAAATCCCGGGTGTGTTAAAGGTTACTACCTACAAAGCCAATCCTGCCGACAGGAAAATGCAGAACTACCCCGCCTACCCTATGCCCGATGGCACGGTACCTGTGTTAGAAGCTTCACTCAAGCTATACCCAAAGGCAGAAGAACCCGGGCGCGATATGGTGGTGGGCATACCATTAGCTATGCTGAAAAAGCCATTCGGTGAGCACGAGATAGCGCTCGACTTTTCGGGCGTGCGCTGGACTTTGTACGTAGACGATGAACTTGTTGATAATGACTTCCCCCTCGGTTATCCAAAATGGGAGGGCCAAAATACCTGGAAAATTAACCCGGCATTAGTTTCAAACGCCGAGCTATTTATCCCGGGACTTAAACCCGAAAAGGTGGCTTTGCAAACACCGCGTACTTCGCCCGAAATACAATACTGGACACCCGGATACCACAATGCCTGGGTAGGCGATGTTGCCACGCTGTACCACAACGGCAGGTACCATGTATTTTATTTGTTCGACCGCCGTGGCCACGCCAGCAAATTCGGTAAAGGCGGGCATTATTTTGAGCACATTTCCACAACCGATTTTAAAACCTGGACCGAGCACGAAGCCGCAACCCCGATAGAAGAACAATGGGAAACCTTCGGCACCGGAACACCTTTTATATTCGACAACAAGCTATCCATCAGCTATGGGTTGCATACCACCAGGCTTTACCCCAAGGAGCAAACCGCCTTACCTTTGCTATGGGATTACTACAACAAGAACGGCGTTACCGGTACTGTTAAGTACGATACGCTATCGGTATATCCTGCTGGTTCCACCTATTCTGTTAGCGAAGACGGCATCAGTAATTTCCATAAAACCAAAATACTTTTCCACCCCTGCGAAAACCCAAGCGTATATACCGACCCGGAAGGGCGCCTGCGTATGCTGGCCAACTATGGCGCAAAGGGCACCTGGGAATCTAAAGACATTGCCGGTGGCTGGCGTTCTATCAATCCCGGTTTCCCTCCCGGAGGCGATTGTACTTTCTTTTTCCGATGGGGTAAATACGATTACGTTATCGGGGGCTTTACGGGCTTTTGGACCAAACCCGCCGCAGCACCTGAAGGAGATTTTACAGATGGCGTAAAAGCCGGTCTGGATTTTTATAACGGCATGAATGTGCCTGCTGTAAGCCAGGTAAAAGACGGGCGCTTCATCATAGCCGGTTGGATACCGATAGCTGGCTGGGGCGGCGCCCTCGGCATTCACGAAATGATCCAATCTCCGGAAGGAAGAATAGGCACCAAGTGGATGGAAGAGATAATTCCTCAAACACAGTCGGCAAAGGCTATAAATGAAGGTTTGGGCATTCCGGTAACTGTAGATAAGCCCTCGTTTATGCTCACTTTCGATGTGGAGCCGGGCGAAGATGTGGCATCGAAACTGGGCGTACTTTTGGAAGGCGCAGGCAGCGAGGCACAAGCCTGCGAAATGCAAGTTAGCCCCGGTGCAAAAAGGGCACAATATGGTATTGGAAAACCCGGCAGCTTTGCCGATGCGGAAAAAAGCTTGCGCGAAGGCGGCGCGCCGCAAAGCGTGCGTAACTATGCTATTGAAAATTTATCGCACACGGATAAGCCATTTACCGTTCGCATGCTCTTGAAATACAGCGATAAATTTGGCGGCACTTTAATTGATACCGAAATAGCCGGCGAGCGCACCATGATATCCTTCAGGCCGAACCTGAAAATTAACAACTTAACCTTCAGAAACAGCGGGTTAAAAGTCAAAAACGTTAAAATAGCTTCGCTTAAATATTAACCGTCAAAGCCGGCAATTTTAGCCAAAGCATATACAAATCATCAATAATTAAGGCTCAGATCTTTTGGTTTGAGCCTTAATTATATAAAATTACACGGCAAGAGAAGCTAACCCGGCCCTGAATACATTAATAAACTCATTCAGCGCTTTTGTAGGTGCTACGTTATTACGCGAAATGAGCACAGTGCTCATACGGCCCAGCGCCTCGGCTATTGCAAAGGTTTTTATATTTCGTTCACTGTAGTACCTTTCAATTATCTCCGCCGGAAGCAAGCTTATGCCCAACCCCGCCTCAACAAAATTCACAACGCCCTCAAGTGAATTTACAACCAGTGGCTTGTATTGTATAATGCCATGAGCGCTCAGCCAAGATTCCAATCGCGTCCTAAAAACGCAGCCCTCGTCAAATACAATTATTTTCACCGGTGCCTGCTGCCCCTGCACCGCTTGCAAGCTCTCGGTTTTAGTAGGAGCCAAAATAATTAATTCATCCTCGCTCACCGGTTCCGAGTTTAGGCCGGCAATACTTATTGGAGCCGGAACAAAAGCCGCATCCAGTGTGTAATTAAGCACATCCTTTATCAGGTCGGCGCGCATGGCCGATTTAAATTCGAGGTCTACCCCGGGATGGATATCTGCAAAACGGTTCAGCAGATCGGGCACCTTCAAAACCATAGTAGTTTCTATGCAGCCAATTTTTAAGTGCCCCGAAAGGGAATCGGCACTTTGTATCTCGTTGCGGGCCTCCTCTACCAAATGGATCATCTGCTTCGAATAGCGCGACAATATTTCGCCTGCAGGTGTTAAGGTTATCTTCCGGGCGTTACGAATAAATAGCGGCGCACCAAACTCCTCCTCTAAATTCTTTATCCGTGCAGTTACGTTAGACTGTACCGTAAACATCGTCTCCGCTGCTTTAGTGAAGCTATAATGCTTTATAACCGCCTCGAATATTTTAAGATCGTTTGTATTCATAAATCATTAATTATGATTTATATAATCAATATAAATCGTTTTTAACAATCAAATATAGCCAATACTTTTGATCATCAAAAAAATATGAAACAGCTTACATCATCTATCGGAATGCTCGTTTTGCTGCTCTTAGCAATACCGGGCGCTTATTCACAAAACGTTAAACAAATCAAATCGACAAGTATGAAAACGAATCAAGTAAAGTTTAAAAGCATCTCGGCAAACGGCATTAATTTATTCTACAGAGAGGCCGGGCCGGCAAATGCACCGGTTATACTGCTGCTGCATGGCTACCCAACATCGTCGTTCATGTACCGCAACCTTATCCCCATTTTAAGCGAGAAATACCACGTGCTGGCTCCCGACCTACCGGGTTTCGGTTTTTCGGATATGCCCGCGAAGGATCAATTTGAGTACACGTTCGATAACTTCACCAAAACCATACAAGCCTTTATTGACCAACTTGGCGTTAAGCGCTTTGCGGTTTATATTTTTGATTATGGCGCACCAACCGGACTTAGGCTGGCTATGGCCAACCCGGAAAAGATAACCGGCATCATATCGCAAAACGGTAATGCGTATGAAGAAGGGCTAAGCTACGGCTGGAACCCTATTAAAAAATACTGGGAAAACCCAAGCAAAGAAAACCGTGAAGCGTTACACGAATCGTTTACCATGAAAATAACCCGCTGGCAATATGAGGAAGGCGTGGCTGATAAAACCGCGATAGCACCCGAAACCTACACGCTTGACCAGCACTTCCTTGACCGCCCCGGAGCTGCCGATATACAGCTTGATATCCTGCGCGATTACCGAACCAATGTTGCCCTATACCCGGCCTTTCATGCCTATTTCAGGTCGCACCAACCCAAATTGTTAGCCGTTTGGGGCAATAAAGACCCGTACTTTTTGCCGGCAGGCGCCGAGGCGTATAAAAAAGACCTGCCCAATGCCAAAGTAGTACTTTATAACACAGGCCACTTTGCCCTGGAAACTCACGTGGAAGAAATTGGCGCGGAGATAATGAAATTTATGGAAACATTGCCTAAGTAAACCCCTTTACAAGCAGATCTGCTCCAACAAGAAGCCTTGAGCCTTTCGGCTTGAGGCTTCTTAATTTTCAGGCGAAGCAACAGACAGTACAGGACGGCTAATCGCACGTGCTAAATTAATTTAGCATGATATCCTAAATAATGAAAAAGTACCTTACTGCAATTATCATATTCCTGAAAACGACCTGCTTTTTTTCGAATGCCGAAGCGCAGCAAAAAACAGATACCCTGTACCAAAACTTTGTTAGCCCCCCGGCTGTAGCAAAGCCTCGTGTTTGGTGGCACTGGATGAATGGTAATATTACAAAAGAGGGTATTCATAAAGACCTGGCCTGGATGAAAAGCGCGGGCATTGCCGGCTTTCAAAACTTTGATGCGGCCATGACCACGCCGCAACGTGTAGAAAAGCGCCTGATATACATGACGCCGGAATGGCAAGATGCCTTCCGTTACACCACACGCCTTGCCGATTCCCTGAAACTGGAAATGGCAATTGCCGGTTCGCCGGGCTGGAGCCAGAGCGGCGGCCCCTGGGTGCCGCCTCAAGATGGCATGAAAAAATATGTGTGGAGCGAAACATTCGTTACGGGTGGCAAAACCATCCACCAGGCTATTCCTAAGCCCCCGGCCATAACCGGCCCTTTCCAAAATATTCCTTATACCATGATTCCCGGGCTGGATAACCCCACTAATCGGCCAACGCCTCAATATGCAAAGGATATAAAAGTGATCGCCTATAAACTACCCGATAGCGGTTTGCCCATCCGCGTGCTGAAACCAGCCGTAACTGTCAGCGGGGGCAATTTTAATTTAGAGCAACTTACAGATGGCGACCTTACCAATACTGCGATATTGCCAAAAGACACCATTAGCCGCCACACCTGGATCCGGTTTGCTTTTGAAAGACCGGTAACTATCTATGCGGTTACGGGCACCTTTAGCGGACAAAACGCAGTACTGGAAAAGAGCGACAATGGCACCGATTTCCAATCGATAAGCAAAGTGCCATCGAGCGGGGCACAGGTTACCATTGCTTTCCCGGCCACTACTGCCCGTTATTACCGTTTATCTTTTAACGCCGAAGGAGCGGCAATAGCAGAGCTGGCACTACACACTTCGCCACACGTAAACAAATTTGAACAGAAGGCAGCATTCTCTATTGAAGGCGCTGTTTATGAAGATACAGCGTCCGATACTACAGGTATGGTAGACCCGAAGATGGTGCTGGATATTACCGACAAAATAGATGATAGCGGGGGCCTGAACTGGGCCGCCCCGGCCGGCAATTGGTGTATTTTGCGCTTCGGCTATTCGCTTATCGGAAAAACAAATCATCCGGCAACACCCGAAGCTACCGGGCTTGAAGTGGATAAACTGGACTCCGCAGCAATAACACATTACTACCAGACGTATCTGGATAAATATAAAAATGCTGTGGGTGGCCAAATGGGCGTAAGGGGCAGTTTGCAATATGTAATAACCGACAGCTGGGAGGCGGGCTCGCAAAATTGGACAGACGGCCTTTTAAAACAGTTCGAGAAACGCCGGGGGTATAGTATGATACCGTGGATGCCGGTTCTTACCGGGCAAGTAATTAAAAGCGCACGCGCGAGTGAAAACTTTCTTTGGGATTTTCGGCAAACGTTGATACAAATGTTGTCGGAGTATCATTATGATCAGTTGACCGATATACTTGAGGCATACGGCATGAAGCGTTATTCCGAATCCCACGAGTTCATGCGTTCGATGCTGGCGGATGGAATGGACGTGAAGCGGCGTGCGGCAATACCTATGGGGGCTATGTGGATGCCCGCCCCTATGCCCTTTGGCGGGTTTTATTGCCATCGTATAGATGACCGCGAATCGGCATCGGTAGCGCATATATACGGGCAAAATATAGCAGCAGCAGAATCATTTACCACGGTTGCCTCTGAAGGACAGGGCGACCAATATGATCCGCAAGCCCTGAAACCGGTTGCTGACCTGGAGTTGGCCAACGGCATCAACCGCTTTGTAATACATACTTCGGCACATCAACCCACTGATGATAAACCGGGAATGACGCTCGGGCCCTGCGGGCAATGGTTTACCCGTAACCAAACCTGGGCCAACCAGGCACATGCCTGGACGGATTACTTATCGAGAAGTGCCTACTTATTGCAGCAGGGCCGTTTTGTAGCCGATATTGTTTACTACTATGGAGAAGACGAGAATGTAACCTCGCTTTTTGGCAATAAATTGCCCGAAATACCGGAGGGTTATAATTATGATTTTATAAACCCGGATGCCCTGATGCGCCTGTTGCAGGTAAAAAATGGCTTATTGGCTACACCAAGCGGCATGCGATACCGTGTGTTGGTATTAGATGAAAATGCCCGACGAATGTCGTTACCGGTGCTGAGAAAGCTGCGCCTGCTTATTAACGGCGGAGCCGTTGTTACCGGCGAGGTTCCGGTTTGCACCCCCAGCCTGACCGATGGTGCTGATGAATTTAAACGGATCGTAGATGAACTTTGGAACACTGGAAAGCCCAATGTTTTTAAAGGGCAGTCGCTGGAATGGGTTCTTAAACAATTAAAGATCAGACCCGACTTTGCGTATAATAAGCCGTCGGCCAATACTCAATTACTTTATGTACACCGGAAACTGCCCGGACAGGATATTTACTGGGTAAACAACCGTGAAGACACATCGGTAAACGTTGCTGCTACCTTCAGGATAACCGGAAAGGTACCCGTTATCTGGCACCCGGAAACAGGCAAGACAGAAAATGTTACGTATCGTATAGCCAATAACGCAACAACTGTAGATCTGCATCTTACGCCAGCCGACGCCGTGTTCGTAATTTTTAAAGATAATACCTTAAAAAATGAGGTGGTTATTCCAATTAAGCCTAAAAAGCTGTTAGCGTCACTTACTGGCAACTGGGAGATTCATTTCCAAAAAGATCGTGGCGCACCTGAAATGATCAGCACCGACAGCCTAAGTTCGTGGGCCACCAGTGCCAACAAAGGCATACGCTACTTTTCGGGCACAGCGGCTTATCGGAAAACTATTGAAGTCCCTAGAAAATGGCTGGCAAAACAAACCAAAATTTGGCTTGATCTTGGGGAAGTGAAAAACTTAGCCGAAGTATTCGTAAATGGTAAAAACATGGGTATTGTTTGGAAAAAACCATTTCTTACAGATATAAGCACGGCGCTTCATCCGGGTAAAAATAAGTTGGAAGTTAGAGTAACCAACTTATGGGTTAACCGCCTCATCGGCGATGCACAACCGGATGCTGTTAAAAAATACACCTATACTACGTGGGATTTTTATAATGCGCGATCACCATTGCTACCATCAGGGTTGTTGGGGCCTGTAAAGCTCATAGCCGAGTAGAAAACTATTGGAAACAAGAAAGCCTCAGATCTTCCGACTTGAGGCTTTTTACTTCTATGTAGCGGGAACAGGACTCGAACCTATGACCTTCGGGTTATGAGCCCGACGAGCTACCAACTGCTCCATCCCGCATCGTTTTTATTTTCATCGCAGCCATAACCTCTGCAATGTTGTTCCTTTACTACAAGGAAGCCCGGGTTTTGTTTTTGCACCCGCCGTTTAGAAATCAAAGGCCTCAAATCCCGAGGACTTGAGGCCTTCTTTTTTCGGTAGCGGGAGCAGGACTCGAACCTACGACCTTCGGGTTATGAGCCCGACGAGCTACCAACTGCTCCATCCCGCACTATTTTTGGTATTTATTACTTTCTGCCATAACCTCAGAAAGTTGTTTCCAATTGTCAAAATGCAATTTTGCACTCCGTTTTAATTGGACTGCAAAGATATAATTCGTTTCTTTGCAGTCCAAATAATATTTTAATTATTTTTCTATGGCACACAAGGCAGGTTTTGTAAGTATAATTGGTAAGCCCAATGCGGGTAAGTCAACCCTTATGAACGCCCTCGTGGGCGAAAAAATGTCTATCATCACCCCGAAGGCCCAAACCACGCGCCACCGCATTTTGGGTATCGTTAACGAGGAAGACTACCAGGTGGTATTTTCGGATACCCCCGGCATTATCAAACCCCACTACGCCCTGCACGAAAGCATGATGCACCAGGTAGAGGGTTCGATAGTTGATGCCGACCTGATACTGCTGGTTACCGACATCCACGAAGAATACAACGAGGAAGACGTACTGAAGAAACTAGAAGGCTCTACCGCACCTTTAGTAGTACTGGTAAACAAAATAGACCAAAGCGACGAAAACGAGGTTAAAGAAAAAGTAGAATATTGGCAGGAGAAATTGCAGCCCAAGGCCATCTTCGCTATATCGGCCCTGCACGATCATAATATAAAAGCCATTATGGACTTTGTATTAGAGAACCTGCCCGAGCACCCGGCTTATTACGAGAAAGATGCTTTAACGGACCGTAACGACCGTTTCTTCGCCTCAGAGATGATTCGCGCACAAATACTGAAGCAATATAAAAAGGAGATACCTTATAGCACCGAGGTAATTGTTACAGCCTTTCAGGAGGGTGAAAAGCTTTACCGCATCAGTGCCGAAATTATTGTGGAGCGCGAATCGCAAAAGAACATCATCATAGGCGAGGGTGGTAAAATGCTGAAAATCGTTGGCACTTACGCCCGCCGCGATATGGAAGAGTTTTTCCAGCGTAAGATATTCCTGGAGATGTTCGTGAAGGTTATCCCCGACTGGCGCAGCAAAAAAAATTACCTGAAAAAATTCGGGTACGAATAGCATAACAGAATCAAGATGTAAGAATCGAGATTCAAGAACAATTTTTTATAATAATGCAGAATTAGGAGAAGAAATACGATTTTTATATCGTCTTGATTCTTGGCTCTTAATTCTTGATTCTGAACACCATGAGTAATATAGTAGCTATAGTAGGCAGGCCAAACGTTGGCAAATCCACTTTATACAACCGTTTAACCGAAAGCCGTAAAGCTATTGTTGACGATTTTAGCGGCGTAACCCGCGACAGGCACTACGGCGTTAGCGAGTGGACCGACCAAAAATTCACCGTAATTGATACCGGCGGCTACGTAGCCAACTCTGATGAGTTGTTCGAAGTAGCCATCCGCGAGCAGGTACTTATTGCCATAGAGGAAGCTTCGGTTATCCTTTTCATGGTAGATGTTACCACCGGTATAACCGACCTTGATGACGAGATAGCCAACATCCTCCGCAAGGGCAAAAAGCCTGTTTTTGTAGTAGTAAACAAGCTGGACAATAACGCTCAGATGGCGGATGCTACGGAGTTTTACAGCCTTGGTCTTGGCGAAATATTCACCATCTCATCTATGACAGGTAGTGGCACCGGCGAACTGCTCGACGAAGTGGTTAAGCACTTCGAAGATGTTCCGTTCGAAGAGAACGAACGCCCTAAATACGCCATTATCGGCCGCCCTAACGTGGGTAAATCTTCTATCATAAACGCACTTATCGGCGAGGAGCGTAACATTGTTACCCCAATTGCCGGCACCACCCGTGATAGCATCCATATCCACTTTAACAAATACGGGCACGATTTTATGCTGATCGACACTGCCGGTATGCGTAAAAAAACCAAGGTGAAGGAGAACATCGAATTCTATTCGGTGATGCGTACCATTAAAGCTTTGGAAGAGGCAGATGTGGTTATCATTATGATAGATGCCGTTGAGGGCATGGAATCGCAGGACGTGAACCTGTTCCACCTGGCCGAGAAGAACAAAAAAGGTGTTGTTATTGTAGTGAACAAGTGGGACCTGATTGAGAAGAACAACAAAACCATTAAAGTTTTTGAGGAGCAGATAAAACAAAAGATTGCGCCATTTACCGATGTGCCTATCATATTTACTTCGGTGTTAGAAAAACAACGCTTGCTGCGCGTGATTGAGGTAGCCAACCAGGTTTACCACAACCGTGCCCGCAAAATACCAACTTCAAAACTGAACGACGTGTTGCTGCCGGTGATCGAGAACTTCCCGCCGCCATCAACCAAAGGCAAATACGTAAAAATTAAATACGTTACCCAAATAGCAGGCGCATCGCCCATGTTCGCATTCTTTTGCAACCTGCCGCAGTATGTGAAAGAGCCATATTACCGCTTTATAGAGAACCAACTGCGCGAGCATTTCGAGTTTTCCGGCGCACCGGTTCAGGTGTGGTTCAGGCAGAAGTAGGCGATCAAGAAAGGCTTATGATCAATAGCGATGGGTTTGAAACCCCATCGCTATTTTTGTTTGAGATTATCTCCATACATTTATTAAAACAAGTGCCATATGGATCTTAATAGAAAGGAAAGTATAGCAGCATCTTTTCCCTCACAGCATACCACGGCAGAACTTGGCATGATGCTGTCCGCAGAACAATTTGAACCTTTTAGGGAAGGAATTTATGCCGGCAGCATGGACGAAAAATGGAACATTTTTATGTTGAACGATATTTTATACTTTTCTCGCAGCTGGACAGATAACTGCATTTTTAAAGTTTATACTGAATCAAAAGCCGATTCTGTTCTTCTTAAAAGTGTTGATTTTAGTAACGACGCATCCCAATATCGCTTTAAAGAAATACAAGAGGCTGTTGATCTCGTAAAGTGGGTAATACAGCTTTATCTTTCATGGCAAGAGGCGATCGACCCTAAATTAAAGTTGCCGTTTATACGGGATATTATTAAAAAAGAAGATCCTGAAAACGATTGCAGCAAAACCGTGGGTTCACGCACAGTTGCACAGGCTCATCGTATTTACAACGAGCTAAACTCGTCGCCGAATAATGAGCAATTTACACTTCGGGGATGGGAGGAACTCAAACAAAATCTTTTAAAAAGAGAGGACAAAGAAGCAATAATAAGTGTTTATCTCTCGAGCAAACAAATGGGTATTACCAAAACATTATACTTTAGTCAAACCGCGGATGAACTACTCGGTAGTATTATCATCGATAAAATAAAGGCTTGACCGCTGACAAAAGCACAGCTATTTTAAAAATTCTTTTCCGTTAACATCTTTCTGCTTTTCAGGCGTTCAATTATATACCGAGCTTCTGCCTCATCCAGATCGTTGCCAAACTTTACGGTTTTTAAGCCGTAATCAAATTTTATAGTGCCGGTATCGAACTTAGAAATACTTTGGCGGTTATTGCCCGCTCTTCCAAAACCACTATTCAAAGAGGGTTCCTCTTCAGCGCGTATATGTTTTATTTCGTTCAAATCATAAACCTTGGGCGCTTTAAAAAACAACGCCCGGTTGCAGATAGAAATTACGCCATGCTTAACTTTAATGGTTTCCTGCCCCAGCAGTATGAAAAGAATACTACGGACAACAAAAATGCCGCCTATCGTCCACTGTCAAAATTGTCGTTAACAATTGAGCGGCCGCTATAAGGTGTTTCCATATTGGATAAGTTCAGGATTAATTTCTTGCGATAAATGTAGCGTTCCCGGGAATAAAACCAAATGTTTACAACATTATTTTCAGAGCGGCACCAAAGCTATTATTTTTAGTAATTTTACACTTACCATGATATCACCTACCCTCAATAAATACAATCTCAAATTCCGCGAAGCACTTGCGGGGCTAAACGAAGAGCAACTTGCTGCCGTAAACCAAATGGATGGCCCGGTATTGGTAGTTGCCGGCCCCGGTACCGGTAAAACGCAGATATTAGCTGCCCGCATAGGTAAGATACTAACCGATACCGATGCCCGCCCCAACGAGATACTTTGCCTTACTTATACCGATGCCGGTGCGGTTGCAATGCGCAAACGCCTTTTTGAGTTTATTGGGCCTGATGCTTACCGCATTAACATTTACACCTTCCACGCTTTTTGCAACGAGATCATACAGGAAAACCTCGAGTATTTCGGCAAGCTGAATCTGGAGTCGCTTTCTGACCTGGAATCGGCGATGCTTTTCCGCGAACTGGTTGATGAGTTTGGTAACGACCATTTGCTGAAGCGTTTTACCGGCGATATTTATTATGATGCGCCACGATTGAAGAGCCTCTTCTCTACCATGAAGCGTGAGAACTGGACCAAGGAGCTTATTGTTGCCGCGGTGAAGGAATACCTCGACGACCTGCCAAATCGCGAGGAATTCATCTACAAGCGCGCCAACGCCAAAGCCGGCATCAACATCGGCGACCCGAAGCAAAAGGATATCGACAAGGTAACAGAAGCCATGGAAAAGCTGCTGGCTGCCGTTGGCGAGTACGACAACTACGCCGCCAAAATGAAAACCCGCGGTCGGTACGATTATGACGATATGATCATTTGGGTGCTGAAAGCCTTCCGCGAGAACGAAGAAATTTTGCGCCGCTACCAGGAGCGCTACCAGTATATTTTGGTGGACGAATTTCAAGATACCAGCGGTTCGCAAAACGAGCTGTTGAAGTTTTTGTTGAATTACTGGGATACCCCTAACGTATTTGTGGTGGGCGACGACGACCAGTCCATCTTCAAGTTCCAGGGCGCTAACATGAAGAACATTCTCGATTTTGCCGGTGATTACGTAAGTACCCTGCGCACCGTAGTGTTGAAAAACAATTACCGCTCAAACCAGCACATCCTTGATATTTCAAAAGCGCTTATCAACAACAATAACGAACGCCTTACCACGCAGCTACAGCTGGATAAAAACCTAAAGGCATCGCATCCGCGCTTTGATAAACTGGCCATAGAGCCGGTGATACAGGAATACGAAAACCCGGCGCAGGAGTTGGTTAGCGTTGCTACGCAAATAAAAAGCCTTGTTGCCGGCGGCACAGCACCTGGCGAAATTGCAGTGATATACCGCAACCACAGCCAGGTAGAGCAGTTGCTCACCTACCTCGAAGCAGAAAAGATAGCCGTTAACACCAAGCGGAAGATCGATATCCTAGCGGTTCCGTTTGGCGAGAAGATAATGAACATTTTGCGCTACCTCGCTATGGAACTCGATTCGCCTTACAGTGGGGATGAGTTGTTGTTCGAGATATTGCATTACGACCTGTTCAGCATCCCCCCTATCGAAATTGCTAAAGCCAGCATAGCCGTATCTAAAGAGAACTTCGCAACCGCCCGCAATAACGAGCCGGTTACCAGTTTGCGTCGCTACATCCACGAGATACGCATTAACCAACAGGGCGACCTGTTTGGCAAGCAGCCTAACCTGGAAATGAAATACCTCATTAACGATATTGATGAGTTATTGAAATCTGCGGTGAGCGTAACGCTGCAGCAATTCTTTCAGGATGTGGTGAGCAAAATGGGCATCCTTAAATATATTATGCAGCAGCAGGATAAGGGTACGCACATGCAGATACTCACCAGCTTCTTTGATTTCCTGAAGGACGAGAGCCGCAAAAACCCAGAGATCAAACTGGCAGACCTGATAGCCACCATCGACCTGATGAAAAAGAATGGCATCAGGCTGGAGTTGAATAAAGTCATCTTTTCAGAGAACGGCATCAACTTCCTTACCGCCCATGGGTCAAAGGGGCTCGAGTTCGAGCACGTATTTTTTATTGGTTGCGACAAAAAGACTTGGGACAGCAAGGGGCGCAACAACGGCTTTAGCTACCCGGATACGCTTACCAGTTCGGCTGCGGATGACATTGCACTGAAAGAAGAATCGCGCCGCTTGTTTTACGTGGCGCTTACCCGAGCCAAGCAATGCCTGTACATTTCGTACGCCGGGCAGGATGCCAAGGGTAAAGACCAGGAGCCTTCACAGTTCATCGGCGAAATATTGGCCAATACCGAACTAAAGCTGCAACTTCCGAAAGTAAGTGACGAGGATATGCTCGGCTTTTTTGCCACACAATTCAACGAGGCCGACAAACCCGTGGTTGAACTGCTGGATAAGAATTATATCAACCAACTGTTGCAAAACTATACGCTCTCTGTTACGCACCTTAGTAATTACCTCGATTGCCCGCTACGCTTTTACTTCCAGTGCCTCATCAGGGTGCCGTCGGGTAAAAGCCCATCGGCTACGTTCGGCCAGGCCGTGCACTGGGCGCTTAATAAAGCTTATCGAAAATTGTCCGACTACGACAACCAATTTATGCCCACGGCAGATTTTATGCAGGAGTTTAAATGGTATATGTACCGCAATCGCGATTCGTTCACCAAAGCCGACTTTAAACTACGGGTAGATTATGGCGAGAAGATATTACCACCTTACTACGAGCAAAACGCCCCAAACTGGAATAAAATAGCACGAACAGAACACAGCATAAAAAATATTGAGGTTGGCGGCGTACCTATTAAAGGTAATTTGGATAAAATTGAGTTTAACGGCAAGGATGTTACCGTGGTGGATTACAAAACCGGCCGCGTACGCAATGCCAAAGAGAAATTTGTACGCCCTACTGACGACACCCCGGGTGGCGATTACTGGCGCCAGGCGGTGTTCTACAAAATACTGGTGGATAACGACCGTACCAACGACTGGCAGGTAGTAAGCACGGTGTTTGATTTTGTAGAACCCGTGAACGATGAATACTATAGCGAAAAAGTGGTGATAACCCCGCAGGATATTGATGCCGTTACCAGCCAGATAGCCGAAACCTACGCCAAAATTATGCGCCACGAGTTTAACGAAGGCTGCGGTAAAAAAGAATGCGATTGGTGCCACTTTGTAAAAAGCAACTTTAAACAGCCGGGTAATATTTTAGAGACAGTTGATGGGGAAGATGCGGAATAGTTAAATTGCGGGTAACGGGCACGCGGGTAAGGTTCCCCTCTTGAGAGGGGCAGGGGTGTGTTAAACCACCACAGCAGGGCAATGCCGTTCGTCCCAATAATTAAATTGCCTTTATGAAGAAAGCTTTTATCCTTTTCCTTTCTTGTTTCAGCCTTGCGGCATCGGCACAAACTGTAGTAAAACATGATGCCGCCATAAAACAAATGGTTGACGAGGTTTCTAACAAAAACATCGAAACCATTGTGCGCAAGCTGGTGAGTTTTAAAACCCGCCACACGCTGAGCGATACCACAAGTAAAACCGAAGGCATTGGCGCAGCTCGCAATTGGATAAAAGCAGAATACGAACGCTATGCCGCTGCATCCAAAGGGCGTATGAAGGTAAGTTTCGATGCCTTTGTACAACCGCAGGGCAGGCGGCTCAGCAAAAACACGTTAATGAAAAACGTGTTGGCAGTGTTAAAAGGCACAGATACGGCCGACCATCGGGTTTACATCGTATCGGGGCATTACGATTCACGTGCAACCAAGGCAATGGATTCTACCTCGTTCGCACCGGGCGCGGTAGATGATGCATCGGGTACGGCGGTTTCTATGGAATTGGCAAGAGTAATGGCCAAACGCAGCTTCCCGGCCACTATTATATTTATGGCGGTAGTTGGCGAAGAGCAAGGTTTATATGGCTCCACCAATGTGGCCAAACGTGCTAAAGCCGAAGGCTGGCAGGTAGATGCGATGCTGAATAACGACATCGTAGGCAACACCTACGGCATGGAAACAGGCCAGAAAGATAACCGCAGCATCCGGGTATTCAGCGATGGTGTACCTACCGCCGCAACCGAAAAAGAAATTGCTGCATTAAAGTCTCTTGGTGGGGAAAACGACGGAGCCTCGCGCCAATTGGCCCGCTATGCTAAAGAGATAGGCGAGCGCTATGTGGAACAGCTGGATGTAAAACTCATTTACCGTACCGACCGCTACCTGCGCGGCGGCGACCACCTCCCCTTCCTTGAGCAAGGCTTTACCGCTGTGCGCTTCACCGAAATGAACGAGAACTTCGAACGCCAGCACCAAGATGTGCGCAAAGAGAACGGCGTTGATTATGGCGACCTGCCCGATTTTGCAGATTACGATTACACCCAAAAGGTGGCCCGTATGAATTTGGCTATACTGGCCAACCTTGCCTCCGCCCCTGCCGAACCGCAAAACGTTGGCATCATCACCAGCGATCTTACCAACAAAACCAAGCTGAAATGGGATGCGCCAAAAGGCAAGGCTCCTGTAGGTTACTACGTATTGATGCGCGAAACCATCAGCCCCTACTGGGAAAAGAAATTTTATGTAACCGAGCCCAATGCTACCATTGGCTATTCAAAGGATAATTACCTGTTTGCCGTACAATCCGTTGATGCCGCCGGGCACGAAAGCTTGCCGGTTGTGCCGAAGCCGGTGAGGTAAGGCAGCTATTTTATGTAGAGACGCAATATCTTGCGTCTCTACATAAACCATTATTTCGCGTTCTTCAAATACGCAGTATACTCGCCAATAAAATCGTTGCGGAAACCCTTGTATTCTTCTGCGGTGTTAAAGTGCCTCTTATCGGCCTCGATATTGTTGAAGTAAAAATAAACAATGGTGTTGTCGCCGGGGAACATCACAAATGTGCCCAACGTGCTGCCTTGCTCTATGCCTGCCCGGCTTAAGCCGTACACTTTGTAGCCATTGTAATCCAATGTCAATAGCTCCTTACTTTCCATACCTGCCGAGTTTGCGTTTAGGTAGCTAAGATTCGCCAATACGTTAGCCTTGTCTTGCTCGTAAGTTGAAGGAGATGAAAGCTCTACCTTCACGTTTACAAAAGCTGCTTTCCTTTTGTTCAGATAAAGCACGCGGTAGCCATCTTGTATGGTAATACTTGCCTCGCCATTGGCGGTTGGCAGCGCACGGGTTTTATCAGTGGTTTCAGGCAAACGCTCGGCCGCCGACATTTTTAAGCCGCGGGCTTTGTTGAACGAAATGTATTTGTGTTTGATCTCTTCTGCGTACTTAAAGCTGCATAAGGCAACGGCGGCCAGCAGGATAATAGCAATTCTTGTTTTCATAAATTGGTTATTTATCCTGAAGTCGCGCAGAGGCCGAACAGCGTTACAGCATCATCAAAAATTTTATTTTACGCTTCTGCGCTGCACAATAAAGTAGCCGGCAATAAATACTACTACAGCTACTGCCACAGATACATAAATGTCTTTTGTAAACACATTTATCACAATGTCTCGCGCCGGCCCTTTTTGCCCCCTAAACATGCTTTGCAATGCTTCCATGGGGTGGGCGTATGGCATTAGGTAAGCGTATTCCCAATCTTTAGATGCGGCGGTTATACCCACTATCGTCAGCACCAGCCCAATGCCCATGGGCTTCATAAAATCGCTCCACAGCAAGCTCATTAAAAACTGTATAGAAAGTACGCCCAACGATGAAAGGAACAGCTTAAAATATATCTGTGTAAGCTCCCACTCTAAATGGTAGGTGTTAAATTTTAGTTCAGGCTTAATTACGCTGAGCAGGTTACCAAAACTAATAGTGAATAACACAAAAAGATCAAGGCAAAGAAACACTAAAAACACCGCGTAGGCGAACTTTGCCCCGTAAACCGACCAGCGCGAAATGGGCAGGCTGAACAGCGTTTTCCAGGTATCGGCTCGATGCTCCACGCTATTTACCGAGTAGCCAATAAATATAATGAATACGGGCAATAGCAAAGTACCCATTACCCCAAGGCTCACCAACGCAAATTGTATCCAAAGTGCCAGGGCCGGCATGGCTATAAATTTTTCACTTTTAAAATAAAATATAGCAAGAGCTAAAAGGCTTATTAGTAATGGCAGCAGTACGGCTCCCCAAAAACCAATGGTTTTGCGGCTCTTGTAAAATTCGGAGCGGAATGATAGTAAAAATCCCTTCATGGCTGCTTAGTTGCTTTTGGTGATAGAGAGGAATAAGTTCTCGAGGTCTTTTTGCTGTTTGTTGATAGCAAATACGGTAACGCCGTTTTGGTTAAGCAAACCGTTTATAACACCCATTTGCTTTTTGGATGTGAAGGGCACGGTAAGGCTATCATTATTCACATCCGCAACCTCGTAACCATTGCGGGTAAGCAGGTTGGCGGCATCTACTGTATTATCGGTTTCAATGTATACCAAAGGCTGGCTTATGGCCTGCAGGTCGTCAATGCTGCCCTGGAAAAGCATCTCGCCATGGTTAATAATGCCAACATGGGTGGCCATACGTTCTATCTCGGCCAGCAGGTGGCTGCTAATGAAAACGGTTTTATCATGTTCGCGTGTAAGCCTAACTAATAATTCGCGTATCTCGATGATGCCGTTAGGGTCTAAGCCGTTGGTCGGTTCGTCGAGGATTAGCAGTTTAGGATCGCTCAGCAGGGCGAGGGCAATGCCGAGGCGCTGTTTCATACCCAGCGAATATTGCCCGGTTTTTTTGTGGGCAGCATTGCTCAGTTTCACCAGCGCAAGCATTTCATCAACGCGGGCATCGTTAACGCCCAGCAGCATGGCGCGGTTCAGCAGGTTTTCGCGGCCGCTCATGTGGGCGTAAATAGCGGGTTGCTCTATCAGCGAGCCAATTTCTTTTAATATGGCTATGCGGTTGGTTTGTAATTCTTTATCAAAAACAAAAATGCTGCCTTCACCTGTTTTGAGCAGATTAAGCAGCATTTTAATGGTGGTGGTTTTGCCGGCACCGTTAGGGCCTAAAAATCCGTATATACTTCCTTGTGGTACTTGCAGCGATAGCGACTTAACAACCTGCTGGCTGCCAAAGCTGTACGATAGACCTTCAGTGCGGATTACCATACATTCTCTTGCGAAACCGATGCAACACCTTTTACCAAGGCCAAACCTTTAACAAAAAGCGATTTGGCCTGTACTGCCGATGAATGTGCGGCAGCAAATTGTTCTGTTTTTTGTTCAAACTGGTACGCAACCCCCATTATCATGGCAAACAATACTGGTACCAGTAATAAAACAAAAGGGTTCGAATTTGAAACTAACTTTTTCATTTTGTGTGAGTGATTTTGATGCAACAAAGAAATAGTAAAAAAACGGGGCACTAAAAAGATCTAGACTAACGGGCTACAATTGTAGATGAACGGCTATTTATAGCTTTTTGCCCGTTCATCGGTAATTTTTGCCCGTTCGTCGAAAAACGGCGCCGTATCATGTAATTTAGGGGCTTTTTCACCATCAAAGTGCTACTTTAGTTACGTTCACATACACTAAATAATTAATGAGAAGGGCCTGGCAAATATTCTGGCATGCGTTTTTTTGGGTCTGCATGATGTCTTTCTTCATGTTTATTGCCTATAGCGGCGGGCGCAACAGTATAGAAAGCCTGGTGGTTATCTTCCTTCTCTTCGGCGTAGTAAATATTAGCTTGTTCTACCTCAACTACTTTTATTTCATCCCTCGGTTTCTAGATAAGAAGAAGTACTGGCAGTTTATTGTAACCGTTGTTGTAGGTGTAATTGCCATAGGGGTAGCCAAATACGGGCTGGCTTTACTTTTCAAAAGCATCATCCTCGTACGTATGGGGCGAGAGATAACCTTTTGGCAATACATCGTAAGTTCGGCCTTTACCAGCATTATATTTGTTTTCCTGAGCACGGTGTTCCGCTTCTCGGTAGATTGGTTCCTGAATGAACGAATACAGCGCGACCTGGAGAACCAGCGCTTAACGGCCGAGCTATCTTTCCTAAAATCGCAGATAAACCCGCATTTCTTGTTCAACTCGTTAAACAGTATCTATTCGCTCGCCTACCAAAAGTCGGATACTACGCCCGAGGCTATCCTGAAACTATCAGAAATTATGCGCTACATGCTTTATGAGTGTAACGACAACAAAGTAGACCTTGAGAAGGAATTGCAATACCTGCAAAACTATATCGACCTGCAGAAGATCCGTTTTGGTAACAAAGCCTTCATCAATTTTGAGGTGAATGGCGAAGTAACCCATCAGCATATCGCGCCACTATTGCTAATATCATTTATCGAGAACGCCTTTAAACATGGTGTCGCCAACGATCCCACATCGCCCATTGTTTTAAAAGTAAACCTGAGCGAAAGCCACCTATACTTTTTTATCCAGAATAAAAAGCATACCCATAACCGCGATGCATCGGGTGGTATTGGCCTGATGAACGTAAAACGCAGGCTCGACCTGCTTTACCCATCTAAATATAATTTAGAAATTCGCGACGAAAACGACACCTATACCGTTCAATTATCTTTAGTTTTATAACCATGATCAGATGCCTTGTAGTTGATGATGAGCCCCTGGCCCTCCACATACTGGAAGATTACATATCCAAAATACCGTTCCTCGAATTGGTGAAGGCAACTACCAACCCTATAGAGGCACTTACACTGGTGCAGGATGGCAGCATAGGGCTGGTATTTCTGGATGTGCAAATGCCCGAGCTTACCGGTATCCAATTCCTCAAAATAGCCAACGGCAAAACCAAAGTGATCCTATGCACGGCCTACCCGCAATACGCCTTAGAGGGTTATGAACTGGATGTAATTGACTACCTGCTTAAACCTATCGCTTTCGACCGCTTTTTTAAATCGGCACAAAAAGCCCAGGCGGTTATAGCTCCTGCAGCCAAGCCGGCCGTTGCTGCAGAACCGGCCAAACAAGATGATTTTTTAAGCGACTTTATCTTTGTGAAAACCGAGCATAAAATACAAAAGGTTTACCTGCACGATATTTTGTTTATAGAGGGGTTAAAAGATTATGTATCCATCTTCACGCCGACGGAGCGCATTATCACCCTGCAAGGCATGAAGAAAATGGAAGACGCCCTGCCCGAAAAGCATTTTATGCGGGTGCATAAATCATACATCGTAGCTATTAACAAGATCGACAGCATCGAACGAAGCCGCATTTTTATTGGCGATAAGATTATCCCAGTGGGCGATACCTATCGCGATGATTTCTTTAAGATAATTGACGGGAAGAATATTTAATTTGGGGGGGGATGTCAATATCGAGGGAAGCGAAGCGACGAGATATCCTGTACGGCTTAGTACTACCGCATTACATTAACGCTTAGCATAGCTGCCTTGCATGATGAACAAGATTTCTCACCCACCGCCGCACCACCCCTCGCTTCGGGATTCGAAACGAGATGGTGGTAATACAAACGGCCTTTGGTTTTCACCAAAGGCCGTTTATATTCTAACTTGCTTTATATCGACAGTATCTCTACTATCTTCAACAGGTTAGCGTTTATTTCGATGTGGTGCTTGCAGGCGTGTTCGAACGGTGTGTATGATAGTTCGTTGTGAATGATGCCTATCATTTCGTTACGGTGCCCGTCGCGCAGGGCCTCAACAGCAGCAGAACCTATACGGCTTGCCAATACCCTATCCATACAGGTTGGCTTACCGCCACGTTGAATGTGGCCCAGTATAGATACGCGGGTATCATAGTTCGGGAATTTCTCTTTTACCTGGCGGCCAACTTCAAATGCACCGCCCGCATCATCGCCCTCGGCAACCATCACAATTTTTGATGATTTATCCTTACGCCCGTGCTCAAGCTTGTCCATCAAAGCGTCAATATCACGCTTAGTTTCAGGTATTAAGATTGCTTCAGCTCCCGATGCAATACCGGTGCGCAAAGCGATCAGCCCGCTATCGCGGCCCATTACTTCAACAATAAATACGCGATCGTGCGATTCTGCCGTATCGCGAATTTTATCTACGGCATCAATAACCGTATTGATGGCGGTATCATAACCAATAGTAAAGTCGGTTCCGTAAAGGTCATTATCAATAGTACCGGGCAAGCCCACTATCGGGAAATCGAATTCCTGGCCAAAAATACGGGCACCGGTAAAAGTACCGTCGCCACCAATAGCTACCAGGCCTTCAATACCATGTTTCACTAACTGGTCGTAAGCCAAACGGCGGCCTTCCGGGGTGCGGAATTGTTCGCTGCGTGCGGTTTTTAATATGGTACCACCACGCTGGATAATGTTGGCAACCGATTTTACGTCCATCGGGAAAAGCTCGCCGTTTATCATACCCTCGTAGCCGCGGCGTATGCCCACAACTTCGATATTGTAGTATTTAGCGGTACGCACAACCGCTCTAATAGCGGCATTCATTCCCGGTGCGTCGCCGCCCGAAGTAAAAAGTCCTATTTTTTTGATTTGCGCCATCTTTTAGGGGGAACTTCCTTATCTGTATGTTTTGGTTAGTAACGGTACAGAAGGTAAAAGCCTTCTATACCGCTCCGGAAATTCGGGCGAATTTACACTTTTTTGACGAGAAACTTCGGTTAAAACTCGAATGATACGATTTGACGATAAAAATGATAGACTTTATTTACCGGCTTTGTATGCGGCAATGCCGCTATCGAGGTATTTTTTAAACGTGGCAATATCGCTCGCGCCTTGTGGTGTCACCAGTTGCTCGCCTTTCTCGTTTACAATTACATAAAAAGGCTGCGCGTTTGAGTTATACTTTGATATCTCGAAGTCGATCATCTTACCGCCTATAGTAGTTACTTTTTTACCCGTTACGCTCGATGTGTACTGCTCAGCTGCGGGCAAATCGGTTTTTTCATCTATCACCTGCTGTAATATTACAAATTCGCTTTGCAGGGTTTTCAATACCGCCGGATCTGGGAATACTTCCTGCTCCATTTTGCGGCAGTTAACACAGTTCCAACCTGTAAAATCTATCAGTACCGGTTTATGCAACTGCTTGGCAAGTTCCATGGCCTGGTCATAATCATACCATTCATCTAATCCTTTAACTTTCGGTAAGCGCTTAAACAACTCTTCGTATTTTTTCGGGCCTACATTAGCTGCCGACGCCGGTGCTGCTACAGTTGCGCTGCCACCGCCCGAAATATCAAAGTCCTGCGTGCTCAACGGTGGCAACAATGCACTGATGGATTTCAACGGCGCCCCCCATAAACCGGGTATCATGTAAACCGTAAACGCAAATGCTCCTATAGCAAAGAATGTGCGGGTTACGGTAAGGTATTGTACATCGCTATCGTGCGAGAACTTTATCTTCCCGATAAGATATAAACTGGTTAACAGGCCAATG
The DNA here is from genome assembly GCF_002013915.1 of Mucilaginibacter pedocola. GTDB lineage: Bacteria > Bacteroidota > Bacteroidia > Sphingobacteriales > Sphingobacteriaceae > Mucilaginibacter > Mucilaginibacter pedocola. The sequence goes on along the minus strand of NZ_MBTF01000002.1, from coordinate 197,900 downwards.
GCTATCCATATAGACAGAACCACCTCGCGGTCTATCAAATTCCAGTGATAGGCCAAATCAACATTCGAAAGAAACTTTAGCGCCAGCGCAATTTCCAGAAAGCCCAATACAACTTTCACGCTGTTCAGCCAGCCGCCCGATTTTGGCAGGCTCTTTAACGCCGATGGGAACATGGCAAATAAAGTAAAAGGCAACGCTATAGCCAGCGAGAAACCGAACATCACAATTATTGGTGCTAAACGCTCGCCTTTTAAAAACGCATTAGCTAATACACCCCCAATAGCAGGGCCGGTGCAAGAGAACGACACTACCACCAAAGTAGAGGCCATAAAAAATATGCCGGCCAAACCGCCTTTATCTGAGTTTTCGTCGAGCTTGTTAGCCAGCGAGCTTGGCAAGGTTATTTCGAACGCGCCCAGGAACGACACGCCGAACACCACCAGCATCAGGAAGAAAAAGAAATTGAAAATGCCATTAGTGGCTAAACCATTAAGCGCTGCTGGGCCAAAAACCAAAGTTATCAGCAAGCCGAAAACTACATATATAAATATAATAGACAGGCCGTACAGGCACGATTGCCAAATAGCTTTAGCGCGGGTACCTCCCTTTTTAGTAAAAAAGCTAACGGTGAGCGGCAACATAGGGTAAACGCAAGGCAGCAAAAATGCCGCAAGCCCCCCCAAAAAGCCTACCAAAAACAACTGCCAAAGCGATTCGGAAGATGATTCGCCGGTTGTGCCGGCAGCTTTCCCTACTTCTGCTTTTGCTGCAATATCAACCTTAGCCTTAGCAGCCGAATCGGCCTTCTTACGAATGGCTATACTATCTGCAGCTGTTGGGATATCCGTAAAAGTTAATCCGGTATCAGTAGCCGCATCCTGCGTAGCAAAAGCTTTAAGCGGTACCGAAAAAGAAAAGGCAACTATCGCCAGTAACAATAATAAGGTGTTGCGCAGGCGAAATTGCCTTTTAAATAACGTCATCGGTATATAGGGCTTATTTGGCCAATGGGATAGAAAACTCCACCTCATCAGGCGGCAGGCATTTTACATTGTTGCAAACCATAAACTCAACCTTACCGGTAACAGCACTGGCTTTGGCCGACTTCAGTTTTATTTTTTGGCTAAACATTACTTCCTTTTCAAAATAGCCAACGTTCATTTTAAAAACGTCTTCGTATTTGGTAATGGGTTTTGGCTCTACAGTTTTACCCACAGGCGCATAATCTTTAGAAGGGGTAAAGGTGAACTCTGTTTTAGAAGGGCCGCCTTCTTTAACCGTTTGCGAATAAATGTGCCAGTCTTTTTGGATAGTAGCTTTTAAATATACTATAGCTTCGGTAGCGCTAACTTTTTTTGCCGCGTATGACCATCTTACCGGCGATTCTATTTGTGCGTGGGCCGCAGCGGTTATAACCATGGCCACTATCGCTAAAAATACTCTCTTCATTTTATGTGTTTATAAACTCTATTTCTTTTAAATTATACAACTCCTCACTCCCGTTCCGCTCAACAACCAGCAACCCGGTATCGGTAACGTTTGTTATTCGCCCTTCGAACGTTTCCCCGTTCGACCGATATTGCGCCAATTCGTTTAAGCGGTATAGTCGGCTCAAATAGGTATTCCTTACATCAGCTGTTTTACCTGCTTTTAATTTCAGGTACCAACCTTCAATGTGGTTGCAAATTTCAGCTAATATATTTTTTAAATCATAATCGGTTTGTAATATCTGCTTTACCGATATGGCGCTGCCTGCTGTTTCGGGATAGTTATCCTGGTTAACGTTTATGCCAATGCCAATAACAGAATTCCGTATTTGTCCGCCCTGTATCATATTTTCAATCAGCATACCGCCCAATTTGCGGTTACCATAATAAATATCGTTGGGCCATTTTATTTTCAGCGCATCGCCAAGCAACGGATGCAAGGCATCGTAAACTCCTAAGCTAACGGCGCTTGTAAGCCCGAATTGTTGCAGGGGCGATAAAAAGTGAGGCATTAATAAAAGGCTGAAAGTTAAATTTTTGCCGGGCTGTGCGTGCCACACATTTTGATGTTGCCCCCGGCCCGCGTATTGGTGCTCTGCCATAATGACCGTTCCCTCGGGAAATGGCTTGGAATTTGACAAAGATTCTTTTAGGAAATTGTTGGTGGAGTCTACTTCTTTAAGTGTCACTAAATTTTGTCCAACAAATAATCCTGAAAATATGTTATTTTGCAACGTATAATAATTTATAAACCCAAATCGTTCAAAACTAATTCTTTTTGATGGTAAAAAGTAAAGTGATAAATGAATCCACCTACATCTCTGAGTTGGCCATACACGGCATGCAGGAGAAAAAGGGGAACGAACTTGTGAGGCTCGACCTAAGGAACATTAAGAGCTCGGTGGCCGATTATTTTGTAATATGCCATGCCGATTCTGCCACACAAGTAAAAGCAATTGCACACAGTGTTGAAGAAGAAGTATACAAAGCCTTGCAACAAGACCCCTGGCGCAAAGAGGGGCTGGAACACGGCGAATGGATACTGCTTGATTATATTGACGTAGTTGTACACATCTTCCGTACCGATAAACGCGAGTTTTACGGGGTGGAAGACCTATGGGGCGATGCCGAAATTAAGTTCTATAAAAGCGCTTAACCAAAGCTCACAAAAAAAGAATTACGCGCCCTGTAAAAAATCATTAATATTGATGTTGAGCTTGTAGAACATGGAAAAAGATAAAAAGGCCGATGGCCAAAAACCGATACGGAAGATCCCTAATAAAAAAATAACGCCTAAACCGCCCAAGTTCAACCTGATGTGGCTTTACGCCATTGCCATTATTGGACTTTTGGTTGTGCCCACCTTTATGAGCAGCAACAGTGGTAAGGCTATAAACTTTCAGCGTTTTGCTACCAAAATGCTGAGAACGCGCGATGTTGATAAAATAAGCGCCTACAAAAATGGCGACCTGATAGTAGCCGAGGTTTACATTAAAAAGGATAGCCTGAACAAACCCGAATACCAGGATGCCAACAAAAACCAAAGCAACCTGAAGCTTAGCGCCGAAGGCCCGCAATACTACTTCACCGATGCATCTTACGAAAGCCTTAAACAATCTATAGCCAACGCAGATAAATCTGTTGGCGATGGGCAGGTAACTTCTATAGAGTATCAGCAAAGCAAAGAGAACCTGCTGAGCAACTGGTTGGTGCAATGCATTATAATGGCCGTGCTGCTGGTTGGCGTTTGGCTGTTTATTATGCGCCGTATGGGCAGTGGCGGTGGTGGCGGCCCGGGTGGCCAGATATTCAACATTGGTAAATCAAAAGCTACCTTGTTTGATAAAGAGGCCCAGGTCTCGGTTACATTTAATGATGTTGCCGGTTTGGAAGAAGCCAAGCAAGAGGTAATGGAAATTGTTGATTTCCTGAAAAACCCCAAAAAATACACCAACCTTGGGGGTAAAATACCAAAAGGTGCGCTGTTAGTAGGTTCGCCGGGTACAGGTAAAACCCTATTGGCAAAAGCTGTTGCCGGCGAAGCACAGGTGCCTTTCTTCTCATTATCGGGTTCCGATTTCGTAGAGATGTTTGTGGGTGTAGGTGCATCGCGTGTTCGCGACTTGTTCCGCCAGGCAAAAGACAAAGCTCCGTGTATCATTTTCATTGATGAGATTGATGCTATTGGCCGCGCACGTGGTAAAAACAATATAGTAGGCGGTAACGATGAGCGCGAAAACACGCTGAACCAGTTACTGGTAGAAATGGACGGTTTTGGTACCGATAGCGGTATCATTATCCTTGCCGCTACCAACCGTCCCGATGTTTTAGACAGTGCTCTGATGCGCCCGGGACGTTTCGACAGGCAGGTATCTATTGATAAACCTGATTTGATTGGCCGCGAGCAAATATTCAAGGTGCACTTAAAGCCGGTTAAATTATCTGATGGTGTTGATGCTAAAAAACTATCAGCTCAAACACCTGGTTTTGCCGGTGCCGAAATAGCCAACGTTTGTAACGAAGCCGCACTGATAGCAGCCCGTAAAAACAAAGAGGCTGTTGATATGCAGGATTTCCAGGATGCTATTGACCGTGTAATTGGCGGCTTGGAGAAAAAGAACAAGATCATCTCTCCGGAAGAGAAACGCATTGTTGCTTACCACGAGGCTGGCCACGCTATTGCTGGTTGGTTTTTAGAGCATGCCGATCCGTTGGTAAAAGTATCTATCGTTCCGCGCGGTGTTGCCGCGTTGGGTTACGCTCAATACTTACCAAAAGAACAGTTCCTGTACACTACAGAGCAATTGCTTGATGGTATGTGCATGACTTTAGGTGGCCGCGTTGCCGAGGATATCACCTTTGGTAAAATATCTACCGGTGCACAAAACGACTTAGAGCGCATTACCAAACTGGCCTACGCTATGGTTACCATTTATGGTATGAATGATAAAGTAGGTAATGTATCGTTCAACGATACGCAGGGCGAGTACCAGTTCAACAAGCCGTATTCTGAAAAAACCTCTGAACTGATTGATACCGAGGTACGCAACCAGATAAACGAAGTTTACCAACGCACTAAAAACCTGCTGATAGAAAAGCGCGAAGGTTTAGAGAAGCTGGCCAACAAGCTGATCGAGAAAGAGATCCTTTTCCAATCAGACTTAGAGGAATTGCTTGGCAAACGCCCATTTGATAACCGCACCACTTACGATGAGTTTGTGAACGGCGAGGGCGAAAGCAACCAGGACCCTGCTGCACAAAACCTGATTCACGAAGGCGTTAGCGACCACTCGGGCACCTTCGGCAGAAACCCTGCAGAAACAGGAAGCACCGCTTCGGAATAAGTTTTAAAAAAGAAGTTCGTAAAGTCTAAAGTTATAAGTTGCGCATCCCATAAAGGATTGACTTATAACTTTAGACTTTTTACTTTTGGCTTTATATGAGGGACATCACTACATCAAAAGAAAAACTGCTTAAAAAAGTGCGCAAGGCGCTTTTAGAGAAGCGTGATAACCCTTACCCCAGCCTGGAAGAGCTACCCATGTACCCGCCAAGCGAAGACTTGCCAGAGGTGGTTTTTGCAGAGCAATTTACGGCTGTAAACGGCCAATTTGTTTTTTGTGAAGACGAGGTACAATTTATAGAAAACCTGTTGGAACTTGCCGAAGAGCGCAAGTGGCATAAAATATACTGCTGGGAACCCGCGCTGCAACAAATTCTGAGCACATACGAATACCCTTACTTCGAGACAGATAAAGATTTTGAACAGGCCGAAGTTGGCTTTACGCTTTGCGAAGCGCTGATAGCCCGCAACGGCAGCATCATGCTATCTAATGGCAATGCCGCAGGGCGCAGGCTTAGTATTTATCCGCCGGTGCACATTGTTTTGGCTTACACTTCGCAAATGGTAATGGACCTAAAGGATGGGTTCAAACTCATTAAAGAGAAATATGGCAGCAGCATCCCTTCCATGATCACCACGGTAACCGGCCCAAGCCGCACTGCAGATATCGAGAAGACACTGGTGCTGGGTGCCCATGGGCCAAAAGAGCTATTCGTTTTTATGTTGGATGGTTAGGTCTTCTTTATTCACCGATTGCCAGCGATGCCATCGATTCTTTAAGATAGCTTAAGTTCGTCCAGTTTACACTCCTCTAATACCACTCGCTCCGTTATTGTTTTTTTATGGCCGCTCCATTTTATCAGGCGGATGCAGCCGCCCTCAATTTCTATCCCGGTGATGTCGCCGTCATCAAAACAGCAGCAACCTGTGTTAAAATAAGTATCCAAATAACCATTAAAGTTGGGCTGCGTATTGCCTTTTAGGTGTAACGCCGTTATTTCGTTTTCAATCTTAGTTATCTTATCGGTGTCTTCTGCATTTTTCGCAACCTCCAGCGCCACATACAGGTTTTCGAGATGTGTTAAAGAGCGAAACACCGGCTGATGGGTGTGCCCGGTTATCAGCAGCATGTCTTTTCGTTTACTGCTCCACTCGTACATAATGCGATTGTGGTCGGTTTTCATTTGGTTATTAAAAGCCGGGGTGTTTGGATTAATGCCCAAATAGCCCTGCAGCGGTCCCCAAATATCGGATACAAACCATTTGCTAAACCAATTACCATCGCTTTGGGCATCGCCCTGGTGCCCGTGCGTCATAAATATGGCAAGTTGTTTATGGTTAACGGTTCCCTGCAAAATTACCCCCTCGTATATGCGGATAGCCTTACCATATATCTGCAGCAGGCTTGCCATGGCCAATGGGTCGTTACCCCAATACAGGTCGTGGTTGCCAAATATTTTTATAAATCTATCGGCATCAATAAAAAGCTTCTCTTGTTCGAAAGTGGCTTTGTTATGCTTTTTTACCGTGAGAAAAGTGTTCTCCCATAGTTCTTCGCTATCACCGAGGTTGATATAAGTGAAACCGTTCTTATAATAATGAGTGAGAGCAGCCAGATAGGCGCGCTCGCAATTGGCAAACATGTCGGCACCATCGCGGGCACCTTTGTGTTGGTCAGATAGTATAATGAACTTGTCTTTCGCGCTATCTGTGGCAATTACCGGCCCTTTTTTACCCGGCTTATTGGTGATGCTTTTATAGAGGGCGTTTAGTGCTTTGTTTACCCGGGCTGTATTGGGCCGCGACGAGTATTTGTTTGCCAGCCGTAAAACCGGCTTATATAAAAGCTTTTGCAAAAAATTGCGCATGGCTGTATAACACGCCATGCCCTTAATTGTTGCCGGTAGATGCAGGGCCGTATTTAATGTGGATAGTTTAACATGCAAAATGGAAGGAGATGGTGGGGGCAAAGCCCCCAGCCTGTTCCTTCCGTCCCTAAATTCCCCCGAAGTAGGGATTAACTTTAAACGAGTGTTTGAGCCCACTCATTTTTAACACTTTCTTTCCCGATGCGGCAAGCGCCGGCAAAGGCACAATCAACTAATTATCTGTGTAACAAATTTCGTACGAAACCCATCATTATGGTATGGGTATATCACCCAATTGCACCGTTGTTTTCGCGGTATAAAATACCGTGAAAACACGGTGCTCGCGGGGTTCGGAAATCCTTTACCTTAGAAAGCGCATTTCCTGTATTAATTTAAATTCCCTCAACCATGTCAGAAAAACACACCGGTTTATCGCCACTCTCTAAAGGGATGGTAACCAAAACACAATTGAACGCCTTATCAAAAAACTTCTTTTCAAAACTTCAGGTATTGGATAATGGCCGCCACCGCTCTATAGATTGTTCGGATAGCAGGCACCCGGAAAAAGGCGACACCCGTGCTGTTATTTTTAATAGAAAAGATGTAGAAGCCCTTTTTGCGGCAAATCCTGGTTGCGACGGGCTTAAGGTTTATTTTGGCTTGCACGACAAGGAGATTTTCCCGTTGCCGGATGATAATAGCACCGATTATCAAAACAAGTTGATGGTAGTGTTGATAACCACCAGCGGGCAGGTAGAAAACATTAACGACGATGCCTCCATAGCGGGAAAAGGGTTGGATAACGGAAAACTGTGCCCGCCCAACATAGGTTGTTAATAGCCCTTTAATACCTATATTAGTGGCAATGCTCGACCAGTTATATTTATTTTTTGAAGCGCTGGCCTTTATTGTTTCGGTTATTCAATTGCCGAGGCTTAAAAACACCGCCTATAAATACTTTGCGCCCTACCTTCTGTTTATTTTAGTTTACGAGTTTGGCACCATAAACAGGTGGTTTGGCATAAACGGAAGTAATTTGTGGGCGGCCAACATCACGTTATTTATTTTTTTCCTATTCTACAGCCTTTTTCTGCGCAGGCTTATTAAAACACCTGTATTTAAAAAATGGGTATCAGCAGCTATACTGTTATCCGTTTTTTGCTCCATCATCAACAATATTTTTTTTCAGGGCTTTTTCAAATTAGACTCTGCAACCATCCTATTACAATTTGCCATACTGGTAATTATAACCTGCGTGTACTTTTACGAATTAATGAATTATACGCACGTGCATTTATCCATTGTTTCGTTACCCGGATTTTGGTTAAATACCGGCTTACTGTTTTTCTGCCTCGTTAACTTTTTAATTTACGCATCATTTGCTTTCTTAGCATATCAACAACTTATGGAGTTTAATTTATTATTTACAATTGTAGCTAACCTTGCAATTGCTATATTATACTCCTGTTTAACAGTTTCGTTTTTATGCGCCCGGAAAGTCAACAGCTTATTGTAATTATTATTGCAGGCACTATAATGCTGCTGTTGCTGGGCATATTTATCATCAGCTTTTTGTTTTTTTACCAGCGTAAGCACAATAACCATATTACCGAAAAAGAACAACAACAGGCAGCTTTTAAGCAAGAGCTGTTAAAAACGCAAATAGAAATGCAGGAACAAACCCTGCACTATGTAAGCCAGGAAATTCACGACAATATAACCCAGGTATTGTCTTTCGTTAAAATGAACCTGGCCTTAACAGGCAACCTCAGTGAAACCGCACGAACAAGCAAAATAGACGAAAGCCGCAAACTGGTTTCGCAAGCTATAACCGATCTTCGCGACCTATCTAAAAGCCTCAGTTTTGAACACATTGCACACTTAGGTTTGGTAAAAACCATCGGCATAGAGGTAGAGCGATTGAATAAAAGCAGTATAATGGGTTCCTCGCTGGATGTTCAGGGCAACTCGTTCTCGTTGGGCAACGAACGCGAGTTGGTATTGTTCCGCATTTTTCAGGAAGCGCTTAATAATGTGCTTAAACATTCGGGCGCCAAACAGTTCAATATATCGCTGCAATACCAGCCCGAGTTATTTGAGATGGCCATTATCGATGACGGCGCCGGTTTTGAAATGAATGCTACCACAGCAAACGGTTCGGGCTTGCGGAATATGCAAAACAGGGCTGCAATGGTGGGCGCAACAGCAGCAATTAACAGCCAACCGGGTAAAGGCAGCAAAGTAACCGTCACCATTTCCTCGCCGGTACAGGCACATTAATTCGGTACAAATACCCACTTTTGTTACAATGCTGGTTTACACATATTTTATTTTTGAAGTATTGGCTTTTTTGGCTGCATTGTGGCGATGGCCAAAAATGCAAGGCACTCCCTATAAATATTTCGTGCCTTATCTATTATATGTAGTTATTTATGAGTACGGCAGCCTGCAAGATTGGTTTGTTATCAACCACTCAAACCTGTATATCGCAAACATTAACATATCCATTGCTTTCTTTTTTAACAGCTTATTTTTAACATCGCTTTTAAAAACGCCTCGTTTTAAAAAGGCCGCAAAAATCGCAATTATACTATCCATACCTTTTGCCGCTATTAATATGGCGTTTTTTCAAGGTTTTTGGCGGCTCGATACCGCTACTATACTGCTTTAATATGTGATCATCATCGTTTTATCCGGCCTGTATTATCACGAACTATTGCGGTATTCGCACGAGCGCTTATCTATCATTCAACTGCCGGGCTTTTGGCTCAATACCGGCTTGTTATTTTTTTGCCTGCTTAATTTTTTGGTTTACAGCTCATTTGCCTACGGAGCCTACAACAACGATTACAGCTACTTCATTATGTTTGCCAGCATCTCCAATATCGCTATTGCCATTTTATATAGTTGTTTAGCGATCTGTTTTTTTAAAGTTAATAACCAAAAGCTAAACACAACTCCGTAGCACAGTAGCACAGCCCCATTAACAACCGGCATAAACAGGTATGTTATTTTGAAAGTTAAACATATCTTCGCGACGTGTTGCAGGTATTAGTGGTATGGAGATAAAAATTTATTATTGCTTTGAGCTTTTGGCCCTACTAACGGCCTTTATCAAAATTAAGCAGCTTTCAGCTTCCCGGTACCGGTATTTCCCCCTCTTTTTGTTATTTATAGTTGCTTACGAAACAGCCTCGTTTTACAAAGTATTCTCGGTAAACCATAGCAACCTATGGGCAGTTAATATAGTAGAGCTCATCGAGTTTATGTTTTATTCGTTCAGCATTTATACTAATTTAGGTACGGCACGCTATAAAAGGCCTATTTTAATAGCTATCGTAGGTTCAATAATCTATAGCGTGTTGAGTTTGCTGCTTATACATGGTTTTTGGAAACTCAATATCAGCGGTATATTACTGCAAACGCTGGTAATTATAGTTGCCTGCGGGGTCTATTTCCGCCAACTGATATCGCTCCCCTCGGCACAAGCGTTCAACTTATTAAAGCAGCCCGGGTTTTGGCTCAATACCGGAGTATTGTTCTTTTACCTTGGCGAGTTTTTATTTTTTGCATCGTTTAGCTATCTGGCTTACAAAAACAGCTTTGCCTACCTGCAATTTTGGATGGTGGTTAGCAGCATAGCAAACGTTTTATTGTACGGCTGCCTTATTGCCTGTTTTTTATACGTTAAACCCTCAACCCGTTAACCTCGTATAAGGTGATTGATGGTTTTATGCTATTGCAATTTCATTTATGTTTAGTTAATTTAACCATCGCGAATGCCGGCTCCTTTATTTTACTATTGTATATTGATAGTCAACAAGAAAGGGGTTAAAAAATTAGCAATTAATAATCGCCTTAAAATGGCAGCGGGCGGTAGCGTCCGCTTAACCGGCAAAGGTTTTTGTATGCAATAATTATTGTCCCCTCTTACAACAAACGTATGCCAACGGATGCCGTCGAGATAGTGCTGGTTGATGATCATCGCCTTTTTAGGGGCGGGCTTGTATCGCTTATACAAAGCCTGGGCAATTATAAGATCATTTTCGAGGCCGACAACGGGTTGGAACTTACCCGAAAGCTATCGCCCCAGCTAAAGCCGGATATTATTATTTTAGATATAAACATGCCCGTAATGGGTGGCATAGAAACCGCCCAATGGCTGCGAAGCAATTACCCCGATATTGCGGTGATCATACTATCGATGTATGAGGATGCTGAGAAAGTTTTGGCAATGGTAAAACTTGGCGTAAAAGGCTATTTGTTAAAAGATGCTGAACCCCTGGAGTTTGAAACAGCCCTTACCAAAGTTGCGCAGGGCGAAATATACTACCCCGATTTTGTTACCCGCCACCTTGTAAATAGTTTTAGCCACTCGGCTGCCAATATTAAACTAAATGCCCGCGAGCTCGAGTTTTTAAAACTGGCAGCAACCGAACTCACCTATAAAGAAATTGCTGACGAAATGAACGTTAGCGCCCGCACCGTTGACGGTTACCGCGACCAGCTTTTCGAAAAACTGGAGATTAAAAGCCGTGTTGGCCTGGCACTTTATGCGGTAAAAAACAATCTCATATCTTTGTAATTTGCTAATAAAATTAGCAAATTTGTTCTCATGGCACATGAGGAGAATCCCGATTTTTTTAAGGGAAGAGGGGCGCAGGTAAACACGCACAACAAATTTCTGAAGAACAAATACGTACTGGACCACGTTGAGGGGCTGGACGAACAATTGCTGGAAGATACCCGCACGCAGCTTTTTGAGGAAAGCCCCAAGAAGATCGTCAGCGAATCTAACAGCCCCGACCTCGGGCGTTTTGTATCTATAAACCCCTACCAAGGCTGCGAGCATGGCTGTATTTATTGTTATGCTCGCAATACCCACGAGTATTATGGCTTTAGCGCCGGGCTCGATTTCGAGCGAAAGATAATTGTAAAACGCAACGCGCCCGAACTTCTCGAAAAACATTTTAACAAACGAGGGTACGAGCCGGTTGCCATGGTATTGTCGGGCAATACCGATTGTTACCAGCCCATAGAGCGTAAACTGAAGATAACCCGGGGTCTGCTGCAGGTTTTTCTGCAATATCGTAACCCGGTAAGTATTATCACCAAAAACAACCTGGTGCTACGCGATTTGGATATTTTAACCGAAATGGCGGCCATGAAACTGGTGCATGTAAATGTATCGCTCAATTCGTTGAACGAAGCGCTACGGCAAAAACTGGAACCCCGTACGGTAACCGGGATCGGGCGGCTGGCTGTAATAGAAAAACTATCCGAAAAAGGCATACCTGTGCGTGTAATGGTAGCGCCCATTATCCCCGGATTGAACAGTAACGAAATGCCTGATATTATTAAAGCTGCTGCCGACCGGGGCGCATTGGCTGCAGGCTTTACGATAGTACGCCTCAACGGCAGCATTGCCGAAATATTTACCGACTGGGTACACAAAGCCTTCCCCGACCGTGCTGAGAAGGTACTGAACATGGTACGCGCCTGCCACAACGGCAACCTGAACGAGAGCGACTTTGGCCGACGCATGAGCGGCGACGGGCACATAGCCAACTCTATACATCAACTATACCGCATGGCTTGCGTACGCTTTCTTTCAGGAAGGGAAATGCCGCAATACGACCTGAGTTTGTTCAGGCCGAAAGGTGGGAAACAGATGGGGTTGTTTTAGGAGGATATGTTTGCCCTGTTAAAACCCACTGTATCCCGATAAATTTGCGGGCTTATATCAGCATTCGTTTTAAAAAACCGGCTAAAATAGCTCTCGTCGGTATAGCCAAGTTCGTAGGCAATTTCTTTTACCGGTTTATTGGTAAGATACAGTTCGCGTTTGGCTTCTATTACTATGCGCTCTGTTATAAGATCTGTAAGCGTTTTATTAAAATGCGCCTTTGTAATTTTTGCCAACGCTTTGGGTGTAATATTTAAAAGATTGGCGTACTCGCTGGCAGTATGGTGCGTTCTAAAATGCTGTTCTATATTATCTTTTAGTTTTTTCAGTATAAAAGGCTGCTTAACCTCATTTGTAATAATCTGTCCTTCGGCTGTTTGTTGCCGTGCTTTAAGGCGTGAAGCTGTTATTAAAACAATCTTTAGGTACGAAAGTAACAACTCGTATTGTGCCAGGGCTACGTTTTGCATTTCGGCTTTTATCTGCCCTAACATCAGCTCCAGGGATGCAGTGGTTGCTTCATCAAGGCGCAAAAATGGCGGATCGTATATATTGTTGAATAAAACCCCATTGCATGCTATTTCTTTTTGATGCTTATGAATGCAGAAGAAATCCGGGTGAAAATTAAGTGCTACACCATATATACCATCCTGCGGACTTATCATAAAAGGTTGATAAGGCGAAAAAGCGAAAAGCATACCGGGCATGAAAGAGTATTCACTAAAGTCTGCTTTCACGATACCTTCCCCTTGTTTTATCCAAATAAGCGAATAATAATTATTTCGCTGTATATGATCAAAATAACTATTATCGCTGAAACTGAATAATTTGAACGCCAGGTTCCCGGTTAGCGGGTTTACCAATGTAAAGCTCTGTTTGCCGTCCATGTTGTTACAGCTTACGTTCACTTTCGCTTATGGGCATGTCATTAATGCTGGCGTATCTTTTTTGCATGTAACCGTTCTCATCAAACTCCCAAAGCTCGTTGCCATAACTACGGTACCATTGGTTGTTTTCATCATGCCATTCGTATTCAAAACGCACAGCCATACGGTTTTCCCTAAAACCCCAAAGTTCTTTTTTTAGCTTGTAGCCCAATTCTTTCTGCCATTTGCGGGTTAAAAAAGCCTTTATCTCGTCCCGCCCGTTTATAAACTCAGTTCGGTTACGCCACTCCGAATCAATGGTGTACGCCAAACTAACTGTTTCAGGGTCACGGGTATTCCAAGCGTCTTCTGCCATTTGCACTTTTTGCAGTGCGGTTTCCATATTAAATGGAGGTATGGGATATCGTTTTGTCTCTGCGTTCATATCATAAGATGATTAGGATCGAGTTATTTTAAAGCTCGGGAGCCAGCGGAAAATCTATGGCAATATCGGTTAAATTATGCAGGTAGTTCATAGCCGTTTTATCGCTTACCTGTAAAATCAGATCTACCAGATTTTCGTTGGTGTAACCGTTCGCGTAAAATTCATTAACAATAGCGTCAGCTACCTTTCCCCGGTTGCGTGTTACATCTGCAGCCAATTGCACCAAAGCGTTCAGCTTGGGCGTAGCACTTTTACCATTTCGAATATCTACTATTTGCTCATCAGTAAAACCATTCATTTTAGCCAAAAGCGTATGCGCACTTATACAATACCGGCAGTTATTAACCTGGCTCACTATTAAGTTAACTGCTTCTTTCTCTTTGTTAGATAGCGTGGTTTTCGCGTTTTGATATGCGAGGTAACGGCCAAGTCCAGCATCGGAATAAGCAATGGTGGCGTATAAATTTGGAACAAAACCTAACGTTTTATTCAAGCTGTCAAATATAACCTGGTTGGCCGGGCTTACTTCGTCGCGGGTGGGCACTAAAAATTGCTTTTTCATTTTCTTTGTTTTTTAATTGTCGTTATTGACAATACAAAGGTGCAACACGCGGATACTCTTGTAAATGGACGAAGGACGCAAGTGCATGGACAGTTTTCCCCGCAAGTCCTTTCCCAACAAAAAAAGGCCCCATCGCTGGGGCCTTTCAAATATAAGTTTGTAGTTGGTTGCTTATTATGCTTGTTCTTCTTCCAAAGCCATTTGCTCGTCAACCAATATACGGCCGCAGTGCTCGCAAACAATGATCTTTTTGCGCTGGCGGATGTCTGATTGGCGTTGAGGCGGGATCTGGTTAAAGCAGCCCGAGCATGAATCGCGCTGGATAGTTACTACAGCCAAACCGTTCTTTGCATTTTTGCGCAGGCGAGTATAAGCAGTAAGTAAACGCTCTTCAATATTTTCGGTAGCTTTTTCAGCTAAAGCATTCAGTTCGCTTTCTTCTTTTTCAGTTTCGGCAGTAATGGTGCCCAACTCTTCTTTTTTGGCATCCAGGTCGGCGCGGCGAGCATCAAGGTCGGCTTGTGCTTTGTCGTAAATGCCTGTTTTTGATGATATCTCGAAACCAAACTCACGAATTTTCTTCTCGCTTACCTGTATATCCAGGCCTTGTATCTCTATCTCTTTCGAAATAGCGTCGTACTCGCGGTTGTTTTTAACCTCGTTCAGCTGAGCTTCGTATTTTTTGGTGTTGGCTTGCGCTTCTTTAATGAGGTTTTTGCGGGTTACAATTTCGTCCTCTAAGTCGTCAAGCTCGTTTTTTATTTTTTGTATGCGGGTTTCCAATCCGGCAACGTCGTCTTCCAGATCGGCAACTTCCATTGGCAACTCGCCGCGTACCTGGCGGATTCTGTCAATTTTTGTGTGGATGGTTTGCAGGTCGTATAAAGCTTTAAGCTTTTGTTCTACGGTTTGTTCCATTAAATATAATATTTGACGGGGTTTGTATTCACTGTTGTTAAACGGACCGCAAAGTTAACAAATTTATTTTGAATAATTTCATACAATAATTGTTGCGTAAATTGCTCACTTTCAAAATGTCCGATGTCGGCAATAACTATCTTTCCTTCGGCATCAAAAAACTCGTGGTATTTGTAGTCGGCGGTAATAAAAATGTCCGCTCCGGCAGCTATAGCATGCTTTAAAAGAAAGCCTCCCGAGCCACCGCAAACCGCTACTTTTTTGATGGGTTTGCCGGTAAAAGCCGTATGCCTTATCACGCTTGCGCGCATCCTTTCTTTCACTAATGCTAAAAACGCTTCGGCATTTTGCGGAGTATCCAACTCCCCTACCATACCGCTGCCCACCTGTTGGTTTTGGTTGGTTATGGGGTAAAGGTCATAGGCCACTTCTTCGTACGGGTGGGCCAGCACCAGCGCCATAATAATTTTGCTTTCTAAATTGGCGGGGTAAATAGTTTCAACACGTATCTCGTGCTCGCGGTGGCGCTTGCCGGGTTCACCGACATAGGGGTTGGTTTGTTCATTACCCTTAAACGTACCAAAGCCCTCGTTACTGAAACTGGTTTCGCTGTAATTGCCAATGTGGCCGGCACCTGCGGCAAATAAAGCATTGCGTACCGCCTCGGCTTGCGCTACCGGTACAAAAGTCACCAACTTTTTAAGCAGGTGTTGTTTGGGTGCCAGTATGCGAGTATTCTTTAATCCGAGTGTTTGGCAAATGCGGGCGTTCACCCCCGTCATAACACTATCCAAGTTGGTGTGGATAGCATAGATTGCAATATTATTGCGGATGGCCTTTTCTACCACTCGCTCCACGTAGGTTTTACCGTTGAAGCGCTTTAGCCCCTTAAAAACTATAGGGTGGTGCGATACGATCACCTGGCAGCGTGTGGCAATGGCCTCGTCAACCACGGCTTCGGTACAATCGAGCGATATTAATGCCTGGGTAACTTCAGCATCCGGGTTACCAACTATCAGGCCCGAGTTATCATAATCTTCCTGGTAAGCCAGCGGAGCTAAACTCTCCAGGTATGCAGTAAGCATTCCTAATTTCATAAAGGCTAAGGTAGGACAGGATTAGCAGGATAGAAAAGGATTAACAGGGTTTTTATTTGAGTGAACACTAATTTCTCTAATTATTTCGAATTTCACGAATCCTGAAAATTGGCTAAAATTTTTACTGCTTCGATTTGTGTAATTCGACCAGATTCGTGCAATTCGTGTTCACTCATCAAATCGCCCAAATACAAAGGCCAAAACGCATGTAATATTTTCTTTGGTGGGCCAATCGCCCCGGGCCTCCCTTGCCCTTCCCAATGCTTACACTCGTTTCAGCCTTACCGGGGCGTCAGGCCCCTTATAATTTGTCAGCTTATGCCTTTTTTGCTTTTGCTGCCTGCAGATCGTTTTTTAAAAGGTTCAATAGTTCTTTATCGAACGCTACGGTCAACTCCTGGGTGTTATTATTTAAGGTATTCATTGTAATGTATATTTATGTGTGGTTGATCTTTTTTGTTAATTATTCCTGAACAGCCATTTTGGTGATCTGGAAAGCCTCGTAAGCCATTTTTTGATTGTACTCGTTAGCCATTGAGCGGTGGTTGATCAGGTCGACTATTGTACCGATGCCGCAGAAGCCACCGGTTAACAGAAAGAATATACCCATTGCCGTTTGGCCCGTAATAAACCTTTGTACACCGGCGATACATATAAAACCAAGGAGGGTAAAAATAAGTACTTCTTGCGGGGTACGCCTTTTACCGGAATAAACCATGTAAAAGTATTGTTTCTGCCTGTCGCTAAGCCCATTTGTAGCCTGGCTCAGGAAACTCATTTCTTCGGAGGTCATGTCCGAGAAAGTCATATAAGGATCTTGATACATGTTCATTGTCTTAATTTTTTAGTGTTGGTGATGTTTAATGATGTAAAGGTATAGCCGCCGGCAAAAAACGCCAATCTATAATAGGCAGCATAAGCTAAACCATCGGTAAACCAAGTAGTTTTTACGGTGAATATGGGTGTCGGAAAACGCTGTCGGTGAAAACGGCGGTAAATTAACCGTTCTGTATCTTTTGCAGGTAGTTTACAGGGCGGGCAAGGGTATATATGCGATAAAACAGCGCGATGGTTACAGGTATACCCAGCCAATGACTATGGAAAGAATTGGCAATATCGCCGTGGAAGAGATAAGCAATAGAATGGCCCAGGCCGCAACCGGGGCACCAGCTAAAGCCCAATTGCTTTAAAGGGCACAGGCTAAAATGCGAATGGCTCGCCGGGTCACTAAACGCCAGGCAGGCCAATGCAGTTATCCAAATAACAAGTTCGAAGTAGCGATTGAACAGCTTTTTAATCAACTTTATTGCTCCTGGTGGTGAGCAGTAAAGATACGCCAATTGCCATTATTACGCCAACCAGCAGCGCGCCAAATATGCGCCCGCTAAAGCTCTGAAAAGTAACATCGCCGGTTTCGGGGCTGCCCCAGTTAATAAATACAATGCCGGCAAACACGGCAAGTGCACCGCCGACAAGTAATATTTTAAAGCTTTGAATCAGTGCTTCAAAAAAACCCATCTGCCCTTTAAGTTCGCCATCGCGGAAGTTTTTAACGCCGAAGTATAAACCGATAAGCGGTATTAAAACCGAGACGTATTCTATGGGCGATGCTTTACTATCTGATAAATTATAACCGGTGCTGCGCATTACAAAAAGCCACACAAGGCTTAACACGCCAATTAATAATCCGAATATTACTGAGTTCTTCATGGTAGTATATGGTTTGGTATCTGTAGTTTATAATTGTTGTTGCGCCATTTATCTTAGGCGATTTATCATTAGAAAGTAAACAATGCCCTTTTTTGTTTGCTATATTTTTTGATAAAGGCGCGGTTTCGGCCATGCGCCCATTTTTAGCTATATTTGCACAGTTTTGAATATCCGCGATATTTTAGATAAGTATAAAGCCGACGAACGGGTGAAAGCATTGGCGCAAGCGCTTAATGCAGGTAAAAGCCCGAGAGTACAGCTTAGAGGGTTAGTCGGATCGGGCGATGCGGCCATGGCGTCAGCATTGTATTTTTTGCAGCACAAGCACATGGTGTTTGTATTGCCTGAGCGCGAAGAAGCGGCTTACTTCCAGGCCGACCTGGAGAACCTCACCGGGAAAGATGTTCTGCTTTTCCCCTCATCGTACCGCAAGCCTTTTGAATTTACTCAACCCGATAGCAGCAATGTTTTGGCCCGCGCCGAAGTACTGAACGAGCTTAACCACTCTACCGAATACGGGCAGCTCATCGTTACCTACCCAGAAGCGCTTGCCGAAAAGGTGATAGACCGCAATTCTCTTGAGAAAAACACGCTCGAGATAGAGGTGAACAATAAACTCAGCATCGATTTTATTGCCGAGTTTTTGGTTGAGTACGATTTCGACCGTGTTGATTTTGTGTATGAGCCGGGGCAATTCTCTGTCCGCGGGGGTATAGTTGATATCTTCTCCTTCTCGCACGATCTGCCTTATCGCATCGAGTTCTTTGGCGACTTCATCGAATCTATCCGCACCTTTGAGATAGAGAGCCAGCTATCTGCTGAGCGCGTAAAGAACATTACGATAGTACCCAACGTACAATCGAAGTTTTTGACGGAGAATAATATTTCGTTATTGGAATATGTGGATGCCGGCACCCAGGTGTGGATAAAAGATGTTCAGTTCACGCTGGATATCATCCAAACCGGGCATAAAAAGGCTACCCAATTGTGGAAAGCGCTTTCTGCAGAAGAGAAGCAACAGAACCCCGAATGGATAGACCCTAAATTTAGCTTTACCGACGAAAAACTGATAGCCGACCAACTGCACGATTTCCCGCTGGTTGAATTTGGCAAGCAGTTTTTTTATAACGATGCCCAGCAAATCAATTTTGATATGCGCCCGCAGCCATCGTTCAATAAAGATTTTAGCCTGCTTATCCACAATTTCAAAAACAACGAGATAGATAAGATAGAGAACTATATCCTTACCGATTCGCCTCGTCAAGTAGAGCGCCTTTACGCTATTTTGGAGGATTTGGATAAAACGGTAAAGTTTACGCCAATCAACGTTTCTATCCGCGAAGGGTTTATAGACCGCGAGCAAAAACTCGCCTGCTATACCGACCACCAGATATTTGACCGCTACTATAAATACAAGCTTAAAAAAGGCTACCAAAAATCGCAGGCCATTACCTTGAAGGAACTGCGCGACCTGAAGCCGGGCGATTTTATTACCCACATTGACCACGGCATTGGCAAATACGCCGGCCTGGAAAAAGTGGAAGTGAACGGCAAGGTGCAGGAAATGATAAGGCTGATATATGCCGATAACGACCTGCTTTACGTAAACATCAACTCGCTTAACCGCATTAGCAAATACAGCGGCAAAGAGGGAACTGAGCCTCGCATGAACAAGCTGGGCACCGACACCTGGGAGCGGCTGAAGAAAACCACAAAAAAAAAAGTTAAAGACATAGCCCGCGACCTGATAAAGCTTTATGCTTTACGCAAGGCGCAGCATGGCAATGCCTTCTCTCGCGATAGTTACCTGCAAACCGAGCTGGAGGCTTCCTTCCTGTACGAAGACACGCCGGACCAGGAGAAAGCCACGGCAGATTTCAAGAAAGATATGGAATCGCCGCACCCAATGGACCGCCTCATTTGCGGCGACGTGGGTTTCGGCAAAACCGAAGTTGCCGTTCGCGCGGCATTTAAAGCCGTTGCCGATAGCAAGCAGGTTGCCATATTGGTACCGACCACTATCCTTGCCGCCCAGCACTACAAAACATTTAGCGACCGACTGAAGGGCTTCCCGGCCAATATCGATTACATTAACCGCTTTAAAACTACTAAGCAGATAAAGGATACCCTTACCAAGCTGAAGGAAGGCAAGGTAGATATCATCATCGGCACACATCGGCTGGTGAGCAAGGACGTGAAGTTTAAGGACCTCGGCCTGATGATCATTGACGAGGAGCAAAAATTTGGCGTAACGGTAAAAGAGAAGCTGAAGCAGATGCGCGCCAATGTAGATACGCTTACGCTTACGGCAACGCCTATCCCGCGCACGCTGCACTTCTCGCTAATGGGCGCGCGCGACCTTTCGATCATATCTACCCCGCCGCCGAACCGCCAGCCGGTAGTTACCGAGTTGCATGTGTTTAACGATACGCTGATAAAAGAAGCCGTTGAGTTTGAAATGGAGCGCGACGGGCAGGTGTTCTTCATCCACAACCGCGTAGCCGATCTGCCGCAATTAGGCGGCTTGATACGCAAATTGGTGCCTAAAGCACGTATAGGCATTGCCCATGGGCAGTTAGAGGGCGACGCGCTGGAAGATGTGATGCTGAAATTTGTGAACCACGAGTACGATGTATTAGTGGCCACAACCATCATCGAAGCCGGTTTGGATATACCCAACGCCAATACCATCATCATTAACTACGCCCATATGTTCGGGCTTAGCGACCTTCACCAAATGCGCGGTCGCGTGGGGCGAAGCAACAAAAAAGCTTTTTGTTATTTGTTGAGCCCGCCACTATCAACCCTTACTAACGAGGCGCGCAAACGCCTGAGCGCAATCGAAGAGTTTAGCGACTTAGGCAGCGGCTTCAACGTAGCCATGCGCGACTTGGACATTCGAGGCAGCGGTAACCTGCTGGGTGCTGAGCAAAGCGGTTTTATTGCCGAGATCGGTTTCGATATGTATCATAAGATATTGGATGAAGCCATACAAGAGCTCAAAGAAGATGAGTTTAAAGGCGTATTCCCCGAGGAGAAACCGAAGCCATACATCAGCTTCACCCAAATAGATACCGACCAGGAAATACTTATCCCCGATGAGTACGTAACCAATATTGGCGAGCGTTATAACCTATACACTGAGCTATCTAAGCTGGAGAACGAAACAGAGTTAACCGCCTTTAAACAACAACTGCAGGACAGGTTTGGTCCCGTACCCCGCCAGGTAGACGACCTGCTGAACTCGATGCGCCTGCAATGGGCGGCCAAGGCTATAGGCTTCGAGAAGTTGTCGCTCAAAAACAATGTGCTGCGAGGCTATTTCATCAGCAACCAGCAATCGCCCTATTTCGAAACAGCGGCCTTCCACGAGGTGCTCAATTTTGTACAACGCAACCCAAGGCGCACTAACCTTAAAGAGGTTAAAAACACGTTGCGTATTAGTGTAGATAGGGTTGGAAATATCAACGAGGCGTTGGAAGTGTTGGAAGAATTGATGGTTGTTGGCGTGTAGGCTTTAATTAATACGCCTGGAAATAGCAGGTAAGTTCTCGACCTCAATGCCATCGTAATAAGCCTCTTGCAAGTTATCTACCGTCTTAAAAACAACTCTTGATCTGGCATATCCATAAAAAATTTGTCTTTTATACCCGAGCGATATTGTAACCCGCGTTCTTAGCGGTATTCCATACACCTTAGTAGCCTCCCATTTCGTGCTTTGCCCCATGGCTAATTTCAGAGCATTCATCAGCTCTTCAGATACCGGGGTCACTGTTTCAATATCAGCTATCTCTCCATCGGGTTTTACCTCGAACGAGACTGACATAGAATCTATTATTTTACTTGTTATCGCTGACTTAGAAGAAAGCTTAATTTTCTTCTTCAATTTTTGAACAAACTCTAGCAGATCCATTTGGGGCTTAGCTTTCACAAGCGGCCAATCAAACAAATATGGCTTAGCATTTCCTGGTTCTAAGGTTTCCCCAGACTGAAAAATGCCATCTTTGTATATTAGCTTAACTATAATCCCTTCGAGCAAGGGCTTCGCCATGACCCAATTACCTTCCATTTTTCCATTTTTGATAGGCCCCTTCCATAATGGCTTAAAATCTCTATCATACAAAACTCCCATTCCCTCACCATCCGTACAAATTTGATTGCCCGTTCTGTCATAAAAGGCCACAACTTTTGCTATACGGTACATATCTCTATCAAACTCGTCTGTATTATTTATAATAGCATAAGTTTTTCCATCTGGATAATATCTGTATTCCAGGCCGATCTTTACTCCTTCCGAATAGTTAATTATTACTTGTCGTTTGCCTATCGAATCAAATTTTATGTAAGTCCCCTCGTAGTTACCTTTCCCATATTTCATTTTTATCGTCTCCGGTTTAACTTTCCCTGCAGAACGTAATCTACCGTTGATATAATATTCGTTAACCTCAACCAGGTCGCCGTCCAAAGTAAAAGGAGGGATCACCCTGTAAAAATCGGCGCTATCTATCGCCGACACAAGCTCTTCGGCAATGCCAACATTCCTGAATAAATAAATAGTTGAATCCTGGCTTTGCGCAAAGGCGCGAAAGCTCAAACATTGGGCAATTACGGATAGTAGCAACCAAACGAACTTGGAATTTGATTTCATGAATGTAATAAGGTGGTGTTTGTTAAGGGAAAAATCGTATGTTTTCCCCTTAACAAATATAAGAAACGATCATCTATTTTTAGCGCAGATCTACTCGTTCTGCGTACTTTGCCCCTTGTCTTTCTTCCCCACTAACTCCGTAAAACTCTTAGCGGCATTGGTAAAATCAGAAGGCACTAACACAATGGTAGTGGTATTATTATCTATACCGATCTCCGATAACATTTGCATACGGCGAAGCTCCAGCGCTATGGGGCTTTCTTCCATTTGTTTGGCGCCCTGGGTGAGTTTCATTGATGCTTCCAGTTCAGCTTCGGCTTTTATGATGCGGGCGCGTTTCTCGCGGATAGCTTCCGCCTCGCGGGCCATGGCGCGCTGCATCGATTCGGGTATCTCTACGTCCTTCATCTCTACCATCACAATTTTAATACCCCATGGCTCGGTGGCGGCATCTACAATTTTTTGCATAGTGGCGTTTATCTCTTCGCGCTCGCGCAATACCTCATCAAGCAGGTGCTGGCCTATTATATTACGCAAGGCAGTAACCGCAAATTGGTAAACCGCCATATTGTAATTGGCCACTTTAATAATGGCATCCTCGGGGTTGGTTACCTTGAACCATAGCACAGCGTTCACTTTTATGGTTACACTGTCTTTGGTGATGGTTTCCTGTTGCTCCAGATCTACAGTGCGGGTACGGATGTCTACCGTTATCTGCCTGTCGATAAAGGGAATAATAAAATACAGCCCGGGGCCGGCGGTACGATGGTAGCGGCCCAAACGGAAAACAATGGCGCGTTGATACTCCTGTGCAATGTGCGCACTAATTCCTATCAGCACAATGGCGATAGCTAAACCAATAAGTAAATACATGATGTTTTAAATGTTTAATGAACTTATCGCCTGCCTGTAGGTTCCGGGGAGGGTTTTGAGGACGATCGGGGAAGATATCCGGTATGCGATTTGCGCGGTAAATGTAGCGCTGTTTTTGATATCTGCAAAAAATATTTTAAGGATGACTAATGTCCCCGATTCCGATCCGATCAGATAAACACAACAGGCCATTTCACCGCTTTAAATTTCGTCAAAACGTCCATTACAGCTTGTTTATCTGTTGGCTGCATCCAGCCATATTCACGCATTTGAATCCCTTGCGTACCACTATCCGCTACAATGCCCGAATCAAAAACCACCACCCCGTCTCTTATCAAATAAAAGGTACTGGTAACTGTTGCTATATCGGCATCGCTATTGATCTTGAATGTCCAGCGCTGTTGCATTTCTTTCAAAACTGCAATATCGGTGGTTTTCCAGCAGGTTCGTCCGGCAAGCTTTGGGTGAATATCAGCACGGTCATCGGCTGCTACAACCAAATACGCCGCCCATTTGCCGTCGCTAAAGTCGTAGCTCCTAAATAATTGGAGTGTGTCGCCTGTTTTTCTCTTCGGCAGGCGGCCATTAACCTTATCATTCATCATTTCCGAGGTGGGAATGACTATATTGTAGCCTAGCAAGGTCGGCAATGTCGCAATTACAACAATTACCATTAAGCTGACTATAAATAGCTTTCGGCGTTTACTGGCCATGGGTACCGGCTATTGCATTAGTAATCAGCCTATTTCTTCCGGTATATCCCCCGCAGGTTCCTGCCCAGCTCACGGTAATCTAATCCGTAGCCAACCACAAAATCGTTAGGTATCTGGAATGCCACGTAGCGCAGTTCTTCAATGCTGTAAACTACTGCATCGGGTTTAAACAAAAGCGAAACAACGGTAATAGAAGCCGGCTCGCGCACCATTAATTTTTGGATAAGGTAGCGGATGGTATTGCCCGAATCAATAATGTCTTCCACTAATATCACGTCGCGGCCTTTAATGTCTCCCGTAAGGTCAAAATCGTCGCGAATGGATTGGCTGGTAGATACACCGCCGAAGTACGAAGCAAGTTTGGTGAAGGTTACCTGGCAGGGCAAGGTGATCTCTTTCACCAGGTCGGCAAAAAACATGAAACTACCGTTGAGTATACCTACAAATATGGGTTCTTTTCCTTCGAAATCGTTGTTGATATCCTGCGCAACTTCGGCAATGCGTTGTTGTATCTGCTCGTAACTTATCAGCGGCTCAAATTCAAGGTCGGCAATTTGTAGTTTCATCGTACTAAAATAAATTAAATACGCATATCAAGATGTAAAATTATCGTCATGATAAAAAAATATGCCTTTAGTTGCCGCATGGCAACGCAGATGGCTGTAACTGTGGCAAATATAAAACCCTATCTTTACACCCTTACTTATGACAGACCACCAGATACACACGCTGCCCAACGGTATTCGTATACTTTTCAAACACAATCCCTCGCCTATTACGCATTGCTGCTTTGTGCTTAATGCAGGCTCGCGCGATGAATTGCCGGGCAAAGAGGGGCTTGCCCATTTTATTGAGCACCTGCTATTTAAAGAAACCGAACGCCGCAGCACCACACAAATATTAAACCGCTTGGAGCTGGTTGGTGCCGACCTGAATGCGTATACCACTAAAGAATATACCTGCATACATGCATCGTTATTAAAGCAACATTTAGAGCGCGCTGCCGACCTTTTCGAAGATATCCTGTTCCACTCCACTTTCCCCGAGGATGAGATGGAGAAAGAACGCGGCGTAATATTAGACGAGATAGCCAGTTACCTGGACCAGCCCGAAGAAGCCATACAGGATGATTTTGAAGAGCTGCTATTTAAAGGCCACCCCATCGGCAACAACATTTTGGGCACCCCCGAAAGTGTAGCGGCCATGAGTGGTGCCGATATTAAGCATTTTATGCTGGCCAATAACAACACGCATCAGATGGTTTTCGCAGTAAACGGCGATTACGATTTTAAGAAACTGGTCAAGCTTGGCGAGAAATATTTTGGTGGCGTACCCGAGAATATAAGCCAAAAACAACGCATTGCTCCGCAGCCGGCCGAAGCAGGCTTTCACCAAGTACAAAAGCCCATATCGCAAACGCATTGTGTTTTAGGCGGCAGGGCATACGCATCGGCACATCCCAATAAATACGGGCTACTGCTACTAAACAACCTGCTGGGTGGCATGGGCATGAGCAATCGCCTTAACCTGCAGATTCGCGAAAAGTACGGCATTGCCTACACCATAGAGAGTAGCTATACCTCGCTTACCGATACCGGCATATTTTCGGTTTACTTTGGTACCGATGCCGAAAAGGCAGAACGGGCATTAAAGTTGGTGCACAAAGAGTTGAAGAACCTGCGCGAGAACAGGATAAGCCCGGTACAGCTAAAGCAGGCAAAAGAAAAGTTCATTGGCCAAATAGCCCTTGCCGAAGAAAGCCGCATGAGCCTCATCATCAGCATGGCCAAAAGCCTGATAGATTTTGACCGGATAGATACCCTCGACGATATTTTTGCCCGTGTTAACGAAGTTACCGCCGACCAATTATTGGAGATAAGTAACGAAATTTTTGATAATGACGGTATGGTAACCTTATTATTTGAGCCTAAAGCGTAAATCACCTATTTTTGCACCATGAAATACCCTATTGTAGCATACGGCGACCCTGTTTTGAGGCGCAAAGCCCCAGCCATTGAGCCGGATGAATACCCTCATATAAAAGAGCTTGTGGCCAACATGTACGAAACCATGTACGCTGCCCGCGGCGTTGGGCTGGCCGCCCCGCAAATAGGCATGAGCATGCGCCTATTCGTGGTTGATGTTTCTCCTTTTGATGATGAGGAGCCCGAACTGGCCGGCTTTAAAAAAGCATTCATAAATGCCACTATTGTAGAAGAAACCGGTACCGAATGGGCCTTTAATGAAGGCTGCCTGAGTATACCCGACATTCGCGAAGATGTAATGCGCAAGCCGGTTATCCGCATGTCGTACTACGACGAGAACTGGAAACACCACGAAGCAACCTTTAAAGGCATGGCCGCCCGTGTGATACAGCACGAGTACGACCACATAGAAGGCAAGCTGTTTACCGACAAACTTAGCCCCCTGCGCCGCCGCCTGTTGGAGAAACGACTTAACGATATCTCTAAAGGTTCGGTTGATGTAGATTATAAAATGAAATTCCCTGACGCTAAGAAAGGAAGGTAGGGAGAATCGAGACTTTCAGAGTCAGGAACCGAGATAAAAAGAAGAGCCGCGATGCAAAAAACATCGCGGCTCTTTATGTTTAGTCCTGTTTTGACTCTTCTTTCTTGATTCTTGACTCTAAAAGTCTTGACTCTCTAAATTAATTTCCCTTCTTCTCTCCGTCTGTTATCGACTTGATGAGGCTACCCCATGCAAGCGGATTTAGCAGTGGGTTGGTGATAGAGTGGGAGTTGACAATGTTGGTATGCATTTGCCCGGCATTGGCGGCTTGTATTTCCTGCCCGTCGCGCGGTAGCGTGGTGCTTAGCGCCGCTAATGTAGCTCTGCTAATATTTTTACGGGCTATCTCCAGGTCGTCGTCGGCAATTTTAGCAGTAATAAAATCGCGGCGGAATTCATCCGTAGTTGCCCAGGGGAATACTTTAAACACCGGCAGGTTTATGATCTGCGGTTTTATTTTTATTTGTGTGGTGTAACTGCGTGTTGGCAGGTTAGCCGGTATTACAACTGTTAAAGGTGCAAAACCCACAGCCGTAAAGCTGATAGTATCTTGCTCGTGTGCCACAAAGGAGAAGTAACCGTTGTAGGCCGCAATAATAGTAGAGTTGCGATTGCTTTTATTGCTTACGCTTACGTAAGGTACCACCGTGTTCAAGCTATCGGCATTGTAAATAACGCCCGAAAATTGCACCAAAGGTTTTTCCTTTTGGGCAAAAGCCGAAAGCGATACCAGCATTAACAATATGCCTATTAACTTCTTCATTTATTAGGTGGCGTACAATTATTACGTTGCCTGTTCTTTATTTGTTTTAAAACAAGCGCAAAAATACCTTAATTCTTTAGTCCGAATTGTTATTTAACAATTCTTAACATTAGCGTAAGTTTTCCGGAAGCACCGCATTGGGGTCGTCAATGTCGGTTAGGTTTATAGCTTCAACACCTGTAATTTCGGGCACTGCTTTTTTAATGGCCTGCTCAATACCAGCTTTCAGCGTCATGATGCTCATGGGGCAAGAGCCGCACGAACCTAACAGCTTCAACTTAACTACATTTTCAGGCGTAATTTCCTCAATAGACACGTTACCA
The DNA here is from genome assembly GCF_002013915.1 of Mucilaginibacter pedocola. Lineage (GTDB taxonomy): Bacteria > Bacteroidota > Bacteroidia > Sphingobacteriales > Sphingobacteriaceae > Mucilaginibacter > Mucilaginibacter pedocola. The sequence goes on along the minus strand of NZ_MBTF01000002.1, from coordinate 170,069 downwards.
CCATCGGCCTCCAAATAAGGGCGAATGGTATCTAACGCGGTCTCTACCTGATCAATTAAACTCATTTTGATAATTTATATACGTAAAGTTATTAATTATTTACAACATTCATAGCATTTGCTTTTTCGGCATTAGCTATAGAAACCTGCTGCGCTACACTGCGCGCCATTTCCATAAAGGCAACCGGCATAACGCCTTCTTCTTCCATCACAATTGGTTTGCCGGCGTCGCCGCTGTCGCTTATACCTTTTACTAACGGTATTTCGCCCAAAAATGGTACATCAAGCGTTTGCGCTAATTTTTGCCCGCCACCTTTACCAAAAATGTAATATTTGTTTTCGGGCAGTTCGGCAGGTGTAAAATAGCTCATGTTCTCCACAATACCCAAAATAGGCACGTTAATGGCATTCATCATAAACATGCCAATACCTTTTTTAGCATCAGCCAGGGCTACGTTCTGCGGGGTGGTTACAATTACAGCGCCCGTAACCGGGAAGCTTTGCGTAATGGTAATATGCACATCGCCGGTACCGGGTGGCAAGTCTATCACCAAATAATCCAGTTCTCCCCAGTCGGCATCGTTAAATAACTGCTTCACCGCGGTAGATACCATTGGACCGCGCCATGGTACGGGTTGGTTAGGATCGGTAAAGAACCCTATTGATAACAGTTTGATTCCGTATTTCTCTATCGGTTCTATCCTGGTTTTGCCGTTTACGTTGCTGGCCATAGGGCGCGCACCTTCCAGCCCGAACATAATAGGGATAGACGGGCCGTAGATATCGGCATCTATTAAACCTACCTTCGCCCCTGTTTTTGCCAAAGCCAAAGCGAGGTTGACAGATACGGTTGATTTACCTACGCCACCCTTGCCTGATGCTACAGCAATAATGTTTTTAACGCCCGGCACACCGGTATTTGTTTGCGTAGTAACGCGCGATGTCATGTTAATACTCACTTCAATTTCGGGGCTGATGAAATGCTTTATCGCATTGCGGCAGGCATTCTCTATCAACGCCTTCAAAGGGCAGGCCGGGGTTGTTAATATTACCGAAAAAGCCAATTTATTGCCATCGATAACAATATCCTGTATCATGTTTAGGGTAACCAGGTCTTTTTTCAAGTCCGGTTCCTCTACGTTGCTAAGTGCTTGTAAAACTTGTTGTTTTGTAATTTCCATGTTTATGAGGGTACAAAAATACGAAAACAGGGGGCGTGTTGCGTTTGTTAAGAAAAACAATTTGCGGCGGCAAAGCGTTGCACCGCAGCATATTTAGTTTAGTTTTGAATAAAATTCCTCAAATGCGCCGTATCAATCCTAAATATATTCGTATCGCAGGTATAGTTGTTGCTGTATTATTGGTGTTCCTGCTTATTGGCGGCGCCATTGCCTATTCCAAGCGCGAAGCCATCCTGCAGTCTGCCATCAGCAAAGCTAAAGCAAAAGCCAAAAAAGACTATAATTTAGATGTAAAAATAGGTTCAGCTACCTTTACGGGGCTGGCAACCGTAGCCTTTACCGACATTTCGGTAGTGCCTTTTCAGCGCGATAGCCTGCTATCGGTAAAAACCTTTAGTGTAAGCGTCAAGTTAATGCCGCTTATTTTCGGCAATATCAAATTGGGCGATGTGGTGCTGCAAAACGGGCATCTTAACCTTACCAACAAAAACGGCGTAAAAAACTTCGATTTCCTTTTCAAAAAGAAGAAAGATACCACGCAAACTTCGCATAAACTCGACCTTGCCGAACTATCAGACAATCTGATTAACCAGGTACTCTACAAAATACCCGATAATCTTTCGCTCAACAATTTCCTGGCCTCGGCTACTGATGATAGCACACGCATTACTATGCTGGCCAAAACTGCGGTTATTGATGATGGTGAATTAAAGTCAACCATTTTAGTTAACGATGGCACAGCCTCATCTACCTGGCACTTCGATGGTATAATGCACCCATCAGATAAGGATATAGATGTTCGCCTCTATGCAGATGGCAAAAAAGTAGAGCTTCCCATTATTGAGAAAAAGTTCCACGTGAAACTTAACTTCGATACGCTTGATACCAAACTAACTAAGGTAGAACGTAACGACGGAGAAACACAAATATTCACCTCATGTTCGGTACGTAACCTTCTGGTGAACCATGCGGGCCTATCTGCCAAAGATATTATTGTACCCAGCGGCGCTATTGATGCCAATATTTTTGTGGGCAGCAATTACCTGGCGCTTGATAGTTCTTCGGTTATCCATCTTAAAAAAATAAAGGCCAACCCTTATTTTAAATACACGCTAAACCCGGTAAAAATATACGAGGCCAAAATACATACCGGTTGGATGAACGCGCAGGATGTGTTCGATTCGTTCCCTATCGGTTTGTTCGAATCGTTAGAAGGTATGCAGGTTGCGGGTAAGTTGAATTACAACCTCAACTTTTACATGAACAAGGATGATATTGATAACCTTGTGTTCGATTCGCGGTTGGACAACGACGGCTTCCGCATTGTGAAATTCGGCAAAACCGACTTCGAAAAACTAAACAAAACCTTTGTTTATACGCCATATGAATATGGCAAGCCTATGGCGCCGCACACCATTGGCCCCGAAAACCCGGAGTTCACCCCGCTGGAGCAAATTTCGCCCGATTTACGCAATGCCGTAATGACGGCCGAGGACCCATCCTTTTATCGCAATAAGGGCTTTGTGGACGAGGCTATCCGCAAATCGCTGGCTACGGATTTTAAAACCAAGAAGTTTACCCGCGGCGGTAGTACTATATCTATGCAGCTGATCAAAAACGCCTTTTTGGTGCGCAGCAAAACCCTCTCGCGTAAAATTGAGGAAATACTTATTGTTTGGATCATTGAGAACACCCGCCTGATGAGCAAAAACCGCATGCTGGAAGTTTACTTCAACATCATTGAGTGGGGCCGCAACATCTACGGGATCAGCGAGGCCTCACACTATTACTTCGGTAAATCGCCTGCCGAGCTTACACTGGGCGAGAGTATCTTTTTGGCCAGCATTGTGCCAAATCCAAAAGCGGGGTTATATGCATTCCAGGGCGATGGTTCGCTGCGGCCGGGCTTGCATGGTTACTTTAACCTGATCGGCAGGTTAATGGCGGGCAAAGGGCTAACGCAACGCGATACCAATGCTTATGGCTTTTATACTGTACGCCTGAAACCAAGCCTGCGCCGCGAAATGCCTGCTGATACCGCCGCTGTTGACAGCCTGATCAAACAAGGCGACGACAACAACGGGATGGGTGTTAATTTAGATGTACCCGCCGTTGAAGAGGAAACTAAGCGCCCCAATTTCTTCCAGCGTTTGTTTGGTAAAAAAGATACCAGCCAGGCGGCTAAAATGGAGGAGAAGATAAAAGAGACCAACGACATGATCAAGGATCGCATTAAGCAGGAAATTAAAGCGATGAAGGCCGATTATGAACAACGAATGGATAATGTAGATACTACAGGCCGGACCAAAAAGGAAGTGAAAGAAGAGAAAAAGCGGCTGAAACAGGAAATGAAAGATAAAGAAAAAGAGATGAAGAGCCGGATGCCTTAGCGTTGATCGTCATCACAATCTACTAAAGCCTACCAAATTAGTAGGCTTTACTTATTCATGACAGATTTAAATGTTTAAACATGCAGTTTTGCGCGAACATTTAAACGAAAACAAGTCATGTCATTAGTAGATAAATTAAAATGGCGCTATGCCACCAAAAAATTCGATACCGCTAAAAAGCTTACCCAAGAGCAGTTGAACCAATTGCTCGAAGCTATACAATTGGCCCCATCATCTATCGGGCTGCAGCATTACAAAGTGCTGGTAGTAGAAAACCCAGAAGTACGCGCCAAATTACGCGAAGCTGCTTACGGCCAGCCGCAGGTTACAGATGCATCGCAACTGATCGTATTCGCAGCAGAAACTAATATGGACGAAGCATACGGCAAAAAATTTATTGACCTGGTTGCCCAAACCCGCAATGTTGAACGCGGAGCCCTTGCGGGTTTAGAAGGCATGGTGCTAAACGCTATCAGCAGCCGTACACACGAGCAAAAAGTGCTTTGGGCGCAAAAACAAGCATATATTGCCTTAGGCGTACTGGTTTCTGCCGCAGCGGACTTGGGCATTGATGCCGGACCAATGGAAGGCTTCGACCCTGCAAAATTTGATGAAATATTAGGGTTAAAAGAAAAAGGCCTTACTTCTACTGTAATAGCCGCCGTTGGTTTCCGTTCGGAAGAAGACGCATTCAGCAAATTGATAAAAGTGCGTAAACCTTCGGAAGAATTATTCATACATGTATAATCGGGCTAATCTGATTTAACCACAAAGGACACAAAGTTTTACACAAAGAGGCACAAAGCCCGTCCTGTTGTTAATTTTGAAAAACGAAAGTACAAAGGCGAAAAATCCAAACTTTTCGCCTTTGTGCTTTTTAAAACAACCATTAAGGTATTCTATCTATTAACCTTTGTGCCTCTTTGTGTTTTTCCTCTCTGTGTCCTTTGTGGTAAAATCACCAACACAGCCCCCTTTCCTCTCGCCTAAGTTTTTTAAACACAAGTTAATTCTCGGCATGGCCTTTGTATTATGGTAAATATTAAATACATAGCCATGAACAAGAGAATATTAATTGTAGATGATAATGAGCTGGTTACCGAGGTAATGAGCTACATTTTAACCAACAATGGCTATGATGTTACCACGCTGAACAGCGGCGACGGTGTTGTGGCCCACATTAGGACCACGCACCCCGACCTTGTGATAATGGATATTGTGCTGCCGGGAGTAGATGGACGGGATATTTGCCGCATTATTAAGCATAACAAGGCTACCCAAAACCTGCCCGTAATTATATGCTCGGGTAACGATGATATTGAAGAATCGTTGAACCAGGAGGGTGCGCCCGATGATATTTTACCAAAACCGTTCGACATGACGGTACTGCTTAATAAAGTGGAGCATCAGTTGGCGGCATAAGCCACCAGCAAGCCTATGGAAAACAAAAAAGGAGCCGCGAATACCGCAGCTCCTTTTTATTTTAAAGCGCTTCTTTTAAAAAGCAGCTTTCAGCGTGATGTATTTATTGATATCGTCGGATTTGAAACCCTTCTCTTTCATTTGGGTAACATACTCCGGCGTAACGCCCATAGCTTTTAGCGACGAGGCCTGGTCTATGGTTACATCGTAGCCAATGGCTTTAAAACCTTTCAAAAACTCGGGGGTAACACCAAGTGCTTTCAGGCTCGATGCGTTATCGAGCGTAATTTTATAGCCTGCATCTTTAAAGCTATCTAAATATTCAGGGGTAATGCCCAAGGCTTTTACAGATGAGGCCTGCTCGAGCGACATATTATTGTAGCCGATCTTTTTAAAGCTGCTCAAATAATCCGCAGTGATGCCCAGTGCCTTTGCAGACGATGCCTGTTCAACCGTGAGTGATGGATATCCGGCTGCTTTAAAACTGGTCATAAATTGTGGGGTAATGCCAAGTGCTTTCATCGACATTAAATTGTCTGCCGTTAACTTATTAAAACCTGCTGCTTTAAAGCCGTGGATATAATCACCATCTATGCCCAGCGCCTTCATGCCGGTCAGTTTATCGGTCGATAGATTTGTATAGCCTTCTTTCTTTAACGAGTTAATGTATTCGTCGCTTACATCTAATGCTTTAAAAGCAACCATATCATCTTCGGATGCGCCTTTTTTCACAACGCCGGGTTTGCCGTTTGCGGCTTTAAATTTGTTGATGTACTTGCTATCTATCCCCTGTGCTTTAAAGCTGATAAGTTTATCCCAGCTTACATTTGGGTAACCCGCCTTATGTATATCAGCAATGTAAGCACCGGTAATACCAAGGGCTTTCCCGCTTATCAGCTCCTGTAGTTTAACATTCGGGAAGCCGTTCTTTTTCATCGATTTGATGTAGGCATCATCAACGCCAAGGGCTTTGCAGGCAATAACATCATCTTTCGATGGTGTTTTGTAACCATTCCCTTTCAACATAGCTACGTAACCTTTAGTGATGTTTAAAAAGAAGAAAGCCATATCGTCATCATCGCTGATGTTGGTCAATCCCTCGGCTTTCATATAGCTTTTGAAAGATGCATCCGGCGTAAACTTGTACTTACCCGAACCTGTCGCGCCATCGAACCTGCCGGTGAATTGCATGGTACCGGCCTCGCGCACCAGTTTAAAGCTTCCCTCCTCTCCCTTAGGCAATGCGGTAAACTCGCTCACCAAAAAGTCGGAGTTGCTCATGTGGTTCTTTTCGCCTTCTTCATAAAGTTTTAGCTCCAGTTTGCTGCCTTTTATGGTTGCTTTCCAGTTGCCTTCGTTATCAATGGCTGCCTTTGGTGCCGGGGCATAATTGATGTTTTTATTGTTGTTTGCAATTTCGGTAGAGGCGGCGGGCTCATTGAGCGCGCATACCAAAAATACCATCATGGGTGCCAGGAACAGGTATTTCCAGGCGGTGTGTATATTAGAGCGTTTTGCGTTCATCATAACTATGCGTTTTTTTAAAAGTGATTGATTATAGTTGGTTGTTATTCTAAGCGAAAGGTTGGGTACCGATACTTTCAGCAGGTTCATTTGGTAATCGCTGCGCTCAACGGTTGCGTGGTGCAGCACTTCGTTATCGGCAAGGTATTCCAGGTTGCTCTCTACCTCCTTGCGGTAAAGCCAGGCAAATGGGTTGAACCATTGGAAGGCCAACATCAATTCGGCAAGCAGCAAATCGAGGCTGTGCTTTTGTTTAATGTGAACCTTCTCGTGCAGCAATATTTGGTCGAAAGTATCGGGCTCGTATTTGGTAGGATTGATAAATATGCTGTTGCCGAAGCTACATGGGGCTTTATCATCATCAAGCTCCACAATGCGGTATTGCCCATCAACAATTACTGGTCGGCGGCGTGTTTGTAACAGCAATACGCCTATCTGCAGCAACATATTGGCACCAAAGGCAATAACGCCGAACCAATACAGGTAAAAGGCCCATGTTATTACACGTTGCATCAACGGAACTTCGGGTTCCTGCACTTTTACTTCCGCTTTTGTTGCCGGCGGCGTTGCCTTCGGACTGTAGCTTGGTGCAGGCGTAACCTGCGGTAATCTTATAGCTACAACCGGTATAGGGTCCGCAGCAACAGCCGGAGGGCTTTGGCGCAACGCCCATTGCTGAGGCACTTGTATCAGCGGCAGCAAAAAGGCAGCGGCAAGGCAGCCTAATAATATCACCCGGTTTAAGCGGTAATAAGTTTCCTTTTGCAGCAGCAGTTTGTAAAACAACAGGCAAATGTCCAACAGCAGGGCCACGTGTAATACATAAGGTATCATTTCTTGTTGGCTTTAATAAGGTTTACTAATTCGTCCAGTTCTTTATCAGATATCTTCTCTTCTTTGGCAAAAAAGGCCAGCATGCTGGGGTATGAGTTATTAAAGTATTGGCTCACAATATCCTTCATGGCGTGCTTCTGGTATTCCTCGCGGGCAATTATTGGGTAATAATGATAGATGTTGCCAACAGTTTCGTGCGCCAAAAAGCCTTTCTCCTCCAGTATCTTCACCATGGTAGCTACCGAGTTGTAGTGGGGTTTTGGGTCGGGTAGTTCGGGAATAATTTCTTTTATAAAAGCTTTACCCAGGCTCCAAAAGGCCTGCATTATCTGTTCTTCGCGTTTAGCCAGTTTCTGCATTATCAATTAAATTATAATGCAAGCTACTACTAATGAATTAGTATTACAACTAATCGATTAGTAAAGCAAGTAAAATATAATACAATTTGTTGATTATGAGACTAATAATTTTATGACGATACCTGCGGTCCAGGCTCATACGCTGCAAATCCTCGCTCTTTCTTTCGCGCAAGCCTTCTCGCAGCTGTGGGTTTTCCGCTCCTATCCCTATCGCATTTTTCTGAACCTTGATGCGCTTGATTTAAAGATCATTCGATTCTTATGTGAGCGGCGGTGAGGACACCGCCTTGGGGAATGTATGGGTTAGGTAACCTAGACTCTTTACTTAAAAATACGCTGCGCCTTCTTAATCGTTTTCTCCAAATCAATTCCCTTACCCAATACACCGGCGAACAGGTCGCCTTCTTTTTTGAGGCGGGCTATGGAATTGTGGATAGTAAAATCCTTCATGGTAAGCCCGGGTTTTACTTCATCCCAATGCAAAGGCATAGAAACGGTAGCGCCGGGTTTGGGACGTAGCGAGTATGGGCCCGCAATGGTGGCGCCGGGGCGGTTCTGTAAAAAATCAAGGTACATTTTGCCGTCACGGTTTTTAACCATTCGCTCTAAAGTGGTATAGCCGGGTATTTGCTGGTGGACGATATTGACAATAAGGCGGGCGAATAACTGCGACTGGTCGTAATCGTACTTCGCCCCGAGCGGAATATAAATATGCATACCGGTAGAGCCGGATGTTTTGCAAAACGAGGGTACATCTACAGCATCCAGCACTTTTTTTACTTCCTGCGCGGCGGCTATCACCTGGTCGAATGTGTTTTTATCGGGGTCGAGGTCTATAATGCAATAGTCCGGGTTATCCGGCGACTGCACCCTGCTGAACCAAGGGTTCATCTCGATACATCCTAACGATGCCATCCAAAGCAGGGTAGCTTCATCGTGCCCAACCAAATAATCTTTATCCTCGCCCTCGCTGGTTTTATACGGGAACGTCTTCACCCAATCGGGTGCTTTGCCTTTTACATCCTTTTGGTAAAAACTTGGCCCGTGGATACCGTTGGGGAAACGGTTGAGCGATTGCGGGCGGTCTTTCAAATATGGCAAAATATATTCGGCTACCTGGTAGTAGTAGTTGAACATATCCCTTTTGGTAATGCCATCCTCGGGCCAGTAAATTTTGCTCAGGTGCGTAAACTTCAGGTCGTGACCGCAAATTTTCTTTACCTGAGTTTCTTCCTTTGGGTTTAGCAGGGTCCGCCTGGTGCTTTCCTTTGGGGATTTTACTAAGTCGCTTTTGCTTTCTTTCCTTTCTTTTTTTAGAGCTTCACCTTCAACAACTTCAGCCGTACGAGCTTCCGCTTCGCGGACCACCTCTTTAGCTTTCTTATCTTCACGCATGCCCTGAAAGGATGGGTGGCGGAAAACGCCATCGCTTGTTACTTCGGCAAAACTTACTTCGCAAACCAGTTCGGGTTTTAACCAGGTAGCTTTGGCTTTAGGCGGGTTCGGGCGGAAGCGCGAGGGTTTATTCACATCCGGCTCGCTATCGAATGGCGTTTCGTCGATAATGAGCGGCTTAAACTGCTTCATCATTTCTTTTTGAAGCTTATCCGAAAAACCGGTTCCTACCTTGCCCACATATTGAAAGCGCCCATTTTCATAAACGCCTAATAACAACGAGCTGAATTGCTTTGCTGTCCCCTCGTTTTTGGTGAAGCCGCCAATAACAACTTCCTGCCTTTTATTTATTTTTATTTTCAGCCAATCTTTCGAGCGGCTATCGGCTACGTACGGACTGTTGGCTTTTTTGGCCATAATGCCTTCAAGCCCTATCTTCTCTGCAGCTTTGTAAAACTCCAAGCCATTGGCTGTAAACAACTGGTTCAGGCGAATCCGGTCGTCATCCGTAGGCAACACGCTTTTTAGTATTGCCTGGCGTTGAGTAAGTGGTAAATCCATCAGGTTTTTCCCCTCGTACCAAAGCAAATCGAATACATAAAGCATCAGCTCCCCATCGGCTTCGCTACGCCAGTTTTGCAGCGCGCCGAAGTTGGAGATGCCTTTATCATTCAACACCAATATTTCGCCATCTATAACGGCATTTATCTTCCAGCCCTCCAATAGCTTGGTAATAGGATAGTATTTTTCATTAAAGGATTTGTTATTGCGCGATAGCAGCTGCACCTCGCCCTTGTTAATAAAACCGAGCGTGCGGTAGCCATCCCATTTTATTTCGTACACCCAATCCGAGTCATCAAATGGTTTATCAACCAATGTAGCCAGCATGGGCTTTATTCCGACGGGGATTTTGCTTTTGGGCGCTTTTTTTAAGATAAAGTCGACATCTACAGAATCATCGGCTTTTGTTTCTTCTACCGCATCCTCAAGCTTTTCTGTCGGGAGTTTCTTTTTACTTGTTCGTTTTGGCTTCTCTTTTTCTATATCCTCTTCGTGCCCGTGCTGCCAAACCTTATCGCCGGTTTTCTCCATGCTTGCTATGGTTTTACCCGACAGCACCGACTTATCCTGCTTGGTGATATCCTTCGTCGAAGCAAAATCATCTTTATGCTTTATCAGCAACCAGCCGTTCTCCCCCATGCCATGGGTTTTCACTAACGCATATTCCCCCTCCAGCTTTTCGCCATGGAGTTTTATTTTTAGTGAGCCTTCCTTCAGTTGTTTCAGCAGATGCTTTTCCTGTGCCTTTTTGCCTTTTACTTCCTCAATGGGTTCATAGGTGCCCTCGTCCCAAACGATGACGGTGCCGCCTCCGTATTCGCCTTTGGGTATCAACCCTTCAAACAAGCGGTAATCATAGGGGTGGTCTTCCACCATCATAGCCAACCGTTTGTTCTTTGGGTCGGTTGATGGCCCCTTGGGTACAGCCCAGCTTTTTAGTACGCCATCCATCTCCAGCCTGAAGTCGTAATGCAGGCGGATAGCATCATGCTTTTGTATTACAAAATGCAGCTTATCTTTATCCTTGCTTTTCCCGCCCTTGGGTTCAGCAGTTTTGCTGAAATCCCGTTTCTTGGCATACTTTTCCAGGCTCATGGCTTTCTAAAATAAAATGGTTTATTCCTCTATTACAGATAAGATGTTCCCTGCCGGGTCGGTAAACCAGGCAATGCTGGGGCCGCGTTCGCCACCATCGCCACGTGAAATGTTGTTTTCGTCGGTTTTAAGGTATTCCGAATCGTAACTTTCGAACTTTGCACCCTTTGCTTTGAGGGTATTTACCGTTTCGTCGATATCTTTCACGGGGAAATTATACACCGTGAAAGTAGCCGGCTGATGGTTCGGTTTTGGATAGATGATGATCTTGCCGCCGCCGGTAGTAACTGTAAGAATGTTACCCATCTGTTCGTTCTTTTCAACCTGCAGGCCTAATACTTCTTTATAAAAATGTTCTGCCTTATCGGTATCATCAACCGAGAAGCTGCTGAAGCCTTTTGATTCCTGTAACATAATGTATTCGTTATTGGGGTTTATAATTTAGTTTAATGGTTTAAGGCCGAACATGGCCTTGCCTGTTTCGAGGTCAACCGGTTCTGAAATATGTTCGTGGGTGATGAGCCATTGCCCGCCGATATTTTTATAGCCAGATGTTACCCGGTACCACATATCATGTTCCTCGCCGTTCACGCCAGTCCCCCAGGTGCGCATCAGGAAATTACTGAAGGCGACCGCTCCGCTTGCCGACACCTGAACATTGGCAACTTCTTGGTTTATGTGGCCAACATAGCCCGAAAACCATTTTTCCAGCCGTTCGGCTAAGCCGCCGTTATTTTGAAGCGCACCCGCAAGGTCGAATGTAGTTACATCCGGCGCATATTTGGATATAAGTGCGTGTTCGTCGCGGTTATAAACCGCAATTATTTTATCATCTATCAATTCCCTTATTTCCGCTTCGGCTGTAAGGGACCCTGTTGCAATTAACATAGTGCTTTCATTGGGTTGCCATACCATACCTCAAAAGTGCTGCCAATTAGTTGGCGAATAAACCGTTAAGCCAAACTCCTACTCAATAAAAAAAGCCGCCTGCAAAATGCATGGCGGCCAACCTGTTTAGTTGTGTTTAGTTTATAGTTCGGTTATTTCTCCGGATATGGTTGCGTTGGGCTTTGACCCATCGGTATTCATCATATTTACCTCGGGTATTTTAAAACTAAGTTTTCCGCTGCTAACTGTTACTTGTACATCAACGGCCGTTAATTCGTTGTAAGCAAAGGCTTGTGAATCGCCGCCTGCAGATAGTTCGAACTCGTTAGCAGCTGTTGCTGCACCAACGCGCACCAGTTTATAGGTGCCGCTGGCCGTTGGTATGGTTTTAAAGCTCGGAACAATTGAATGTACTGTTGGGTCGGTACCTACGGGGGTTTTATCAGCGAACAGGAATAAGGTACTTGGTGTCCCGCCAGATGTTACTACCCTGTGGCTAAAGCCCACGGTATAGGTAGTGCTGCCCAGTTTCCAGCTATTGGCAGCAGGTTTTGCTTCTTCGTTGTTTTTTGAACAGGCACCGAAAACAAGAACGGCTGCCAATAAGGTGAAAAGTTTTTTCATGGTTTGGGTGTTTGTTAATACAAATCACCCGTTTTTACACACCGGCATCAATAATACAGATGTAGTATTTTGATAGCCGCTTAAGCCAAAACGCCAACCTCAACAGGCTGCGCAACAACGGGTATAGTAAACGCAAACTCGGTGCCTATGCCCGGCTGGCTGTTCACCCATATTTTGCCGTTACATTTTTCTACCAGGTCTTTACAAAATAAAAGGCCCATACCGGTGCCTAATTCATTATTTGTACCCGTTTTACTGTCAACCTTGCTTTTGAATAATTTTTCTGCCTGCTCGGGTGCCATGCCCATGCCCGTATCGCGCACGCGGATAATAACATGCTCCTCATCTTGCCATCCCGATAATACTTCGATGGTGTCGCCTTTGCCCGTGAACTTAATGGCATTGGTTATCAGGTTGCGCAAAACTATGCGTATAGAATTAGGATCGGCGGCGGCAGAAAGGCCGGCTTCTACCCCGTCTATCAGGCCTACGCCTTTTTGCGTAGCCGAGTCATGATAATTCTCCACTTCGTAGCGCACCACGTCCTTCACCGAAAAAGTAGTAACCGAATTGGTGAAACTCTCCATCTGGCTGTTTATCCAAAACAGCAGCGTGTCCAAAAAGTCGGAGGTATACTCCAGCTTCTTCAATACGCCGGGTATCATCTCCAGCATTTCCTGGTGGGTGATGGTTTGGTCGGTGAGCAAGTCGAACATGCCACGCAGGGTACTTAGAGGAGCCCTCAGGTCGTGCGCCAGTATCGATATCAGCCTGTCTTTTAATTTATTCAGGTCATTCAGCTTATACGTCTGGTCATCCAGGCTAACCTTCTGCTGCAGTACTTCGTAGTTTTTTTCCTCCAGTTTGGCATTTATTTGCTGTTGCTTGCGGCGCTGGCGGTAATAGTTTACGGCTATAATGATCATGGCCAGGATAACGATGCCGAAAATGATGTTCAACGAACGCTGACTTTCTATTTTTTGTTGATACAGCAGGGTTTGCTCTCTTTGTTGCTCCTTTATCTGCCGTTCTTTGGCTGCAAAATTGAGCCCGTAATTGTAGGATGTTAGTTTTTGAATGCTCTCGTTATCCTTTAGTTTGGCGCGAAGCTGCATGTACTCGTCGAGATAAGCATAAGCATCATCAAACTTGCCTAAGCCCGATAGCGTTTTGCTCAACTGCAAAGCTGCATTTGCCCTTACCGATAAGTTACCCAGTTGTATGGCCAAAGCTTGCCCTGCTATGGCATGCTGAAATGCTTTGGTGTATTGCTTCTGCAAGTTGTATGCTGTTGATAAACCAATAAGCGCGTAAGCCTGGTTAAATACATACTTATACTTTTGCGAAATGCTAACAGCTGTATCAAGGTAACTTATAGCCAAAGCCCCTTTCCCCTGGTTGGCATAGCAAAGCCCCAAATCGGTATAAAGCGAGCATAGGCCGTCAATGTCCTCCTGGCTTTTGGCAACCTTTAATGACGATGCCAGGTAGCCAATAGCCTTGCTGTATTCCTTTTGAGCCAACAGCACTTCGCCAATATTCTCGTTCACGGTGGCAATGGCCTGGTAGTTTTTGGTGCCTTTAAAAAGGTTCAGCGCTTTTTGATAATGGTCGAGCGCATTGGGATAAACTTCCATGGCCTGCAACACAAGCCCAATATCGTTATACAACTCTGCCGAAGGCCCGCTGTAATGATACTTTACAGCAATGAACAAGCCTTTATAATAATAATCAAGCGCTTGCGACAGGTCGCCCATGCTATAATATACTATACCAATATTCTTGTAGTTATCGGCAAGGGCGCGCTGGTCGTTAATTTTTTCGTTAATGCCCAATGCCTGTATCAGGTACACCAGTGCTTTTTTATAATCGGCAAGCAACGTATACATCCTGCCCAACGACACGTAGCTTAAGCTTAGCCCCTTGTTGTTTTTTAAGCGCTTGTAAATTTGGATGGCCTCGTCAAAATTCTCTTGGGCCTTTTCGGACCGGCCTTTAAAATAATTTACGTGCCCGGTTTGTAAAAGCCCATTGGCCAACCCTTCTTCGTACTTTATTTTGCGCGCCATCTCCACCCCTTTTTGCCCGTAATAAAAAGCACTGTCGGGGTTCGATTGAAAATAATCGGCCGCAAGTTTATTCATACGGTTAATGGTAACCGTATCTGTGGGCGATTGCGCCGCCGAAGCAATACTCAACAGGTTTTTAATGCTATCTACATGCGGGTTGCGCATACCGGCGAAAGCCGCATTTCCGGAGAATAAATAAAAAAGGGCTACACCGGGTATTACTCGGCGTATGTGTTTGAGGGGCATGCGTTTAATTTAATTCCGTACAAGTTTTGTTATACGAAAACTTGTGATAAAAAAGTTACCGATAAGGTAAACAAAAAAACGCAGAATACGATACCCTACAGAAAAAGGCTCCGCCTATTTATTGGCGAGGTTCCAAAGCGTAACAAAAGCCAATTGAGTTTGCTTGGTAAGCAGGCTGTAGTTCACCCTGTCGGGTGTGTCGGTTGGCTTGTGGTAATCGGTACTAAAACCACAATCTATCCTTATAAAAGGCACGCCTTTTAGGTAAAAGTAATACTGGTCTGACCCGGTTAAACGCCTCATTATATATTGAGGGGCTTCGTAGTGCGTATCAAGGGTGAGTTTTGTTGATGCATCGTTGGCGCCATACAAAGCATCGCGTAACCCGCGGTTAAGCGTATCTTTTACCAATATGTATGCGTAGTTGGTGCTATCGGCCATTTTGTGGTTTACATGAATGGTATCCGGCCGGCCCATCATATCAATATTCAATACGGCATAGGTTTTTTCCATAGGTTGTACCGGGTGCGCCACATACCAAGCCGAACCCAGCAATCCGCGCTCCTCACCAGTGAATGAAGCAAACACGATAGTGCGTTTGGGGCGCAGCCCTTGTTTAACAGCACGGTTCATCATCGCGGCAATTTCCATTACGGCTACCGTTCCGCTGGCATTGTCTACCGCGCCATAATAAATTTCTTTACCGTTTACACCGTCGTGATCGTGGTGGGCAGATATTACCACGCTGGCTAATGATGTATCGGTGCCCTTTATCATACCGATAACGTTAGGGGCATGCGTTTCTTTAAATTGTCGGTTAAGTTCTACGCTTACAATGGTTTTTAATTCGCGGTAATTTTTATCGCCGGGGTTTTGCAGGGTACCATCGGTATTGGTGGTTAAATTATCTGCCGCTAACAGGGTTTTCAAACGTTCGGGCGAAAGGGCAATTTCGGGAAGAGGCAACACACTACCGGGTGCCGGAGTTTGTGGCTGCACATATTGCGGAATAAATTTCCTTGAGCGTTGCCTGTCCAATACTTTTGATACCGAAGGGCTACTCCATATAATTGCCAAAGCGCCGCGTTTAGTTAATACATTAGATAAACTATCTATCCCCGACTTAAAGAATTTAGCCATCAAAACACCGTTCAGCACTACTGCCTTCTCACGTACTTCCATTTGTGGCAGGTCGCGGTAAAAATCATCGGGGCTGGTGTGGTTAGCCAAAATAACGGGCATATCCTTCAGATCTGCCGGCAGGCTCGGGTATAATTGCCATCCATCGAAAATATCGAATCGTTTATTGTTAATCGTTAGCGTTGCTTTGTCCTGCTTTAATATGGCTGTTATCGATTGAAAATACGACCTGTTTTTATCGTAGGGCGCAGTAAGTCCGTTGGCTTTATAAGCTGCTGCCACATAATTTGCGGCAAGCACATCTCCTTTGCTACCCATGGCCCGCCCCTCCATTTTTGCCGATGCCAGGTAATACAAGTTCTTTTTAAGGTTTGTAGTAGAACAACCGCCGGCAATATCAGTAATGGCTTTTTGTTGCGCCGCGCAAATGGTGCTGCAAAATAGTAAAAGGGGGAAAAGGCGCATTTATGGTTGTTTAGGCAGTGTTTTAAAAAGGGGAGATATACGGGGCGCTAATTTATTGAAATGTTTTTAATTTATTTACTCTTAATTTATTTCCTTTCTATAACTGGCGTTTATCTTTTCGCCCAGTGTAAACTCTCATCATATCGTCATAACCTACACTCTGTTTTAGTGGCGCTTAAAACTTTTTGTACCCCCGGGCGTTATGAAGTACTATTAATTAACTTGATATCAAAAACATACAACACCATGAAATTCCGATTAATTATCCCCGCTTTGCTCGTAATTGCAGTAGTGGGCCAAAGTTGTGTAAGCACTAAAAAATATAAAGACCTGCAAACCAACTACAATCAGCTTGATAGCAGCAACCGTGATCTAAAAGCCAAATACCTAACCAGCGAACAAAACCTTGCCGTACGTACAGGGCGTGTAGTAAGCCTGGAAGAGCAACTGGCCAACGAACGCTCAAATGCAAAACAATTGCAGGCCGCGCTCGATAAATGCTTAACATCCGGCAGCCAGGGTAACGTAAACATCTCTAAACTGGTTGACGAGATAAATTCATCAAACCGTTACATTCAGCAATTGGTGAACGCCAAAAACAAAAGCGACTCGCTTAACCTGGTGCTAACCAACAACCTTACCCGTTCGCTTAGCCAAACTGAGGCACAGGGTGTGGATGTACAAGTGCTGAAGGGCGTAGTTTATATCTCGCTTGCCGATAATATGCTTTACAAATCGGGCAGCTACGAGATATCTGACAAAGCCGGCGCTACGCTGAGCAAAATTGCCAAGATCATTACCGACTACAGTACCTACGATGTGTTGATAGAAGGTAATACCGACAACGTGCCGATTTCGCAAAAGAATATCCGCAACAACTGGGACCTGAGCGCCCTGAGGGCGGCATCGGTTGTAATGGCCTTACAAAATACTTATCAGGTAGATCCTAAACGCTTAACAGCAGGTGGCCGCGGCGAGTATAACCCGATAGCAGAGAATACTACTGAAGCGGGTAAAAGCAAAAACAGGCGTACGCAAATTATCATTACACCAAAACTCGACCAGTTTATGGAGCTGATAAACAAAGCGCCCGAAAACAAACAATAACATATAGTTTATTACGCTTAAAACGCGGGGTAGCCAATGGCTGCTCCGCGTTTTGTTTTATATGGCCGCACCCACAAGCTTTATCTCACAGCTTCAAAGCATTTTAGATTGTTATTCAACAAAGGCCTCGGTTATTAAGCACATTTTGCTATCTTTTCGGGACGAAAACTTAGCGTACACAATAGGGTGGCCAACGCTGCCAAACAGGCTTGATACATTTATGGAAAATATAAGGCTTTCGGAGTCGCATAATGATAAAAACTGGAAACAATGGGGGCCATATCTTGCTGAAAGGCAATGGGGTACTGTTAGGGAAGATTATAGCCAAAACGGAAACACGTGGGACTATATTAACCACGACCTGGCGCGCAGTTATGCCTACCGCTGGGGCGAAGAAGGGATTGGAGGCTTTTGCGACAGCGAGCAGGTTTTATGCCTTGCGCCCGCCTTTTGGAACGGAAACGATACCATTTTAAAAGAAAGGCTCTTCGGCTTAACCAATAATGAAGGCAACCACGGCGAAGACGTAAAAGAACTTTATTTTCATTTAGACTCTTCGCCCACCCATTCTTATTGCAAATTCCTGTACAAATACCCGCAAAAGGCTTACCCCTATATGCCTCTGTTGGAAAACAACAGGCGAGACCGACTAAGCCCCGAATTTGAGATATTAGATACTGATGCCTTTAAAGACGGGCGTTATTTCGACTGCTATATAGAGTATGCAAAGGCCGGCGTTAAAGATATTTTGATGAAAATAACGGTGCATAACCGCGCCGCCGAAGCTGCCACCATACATGTGTTACCACATTTATGGTTCCGCAATTTTTGGCGGCACAACCCACGGTTTAGTAAACCCGGTATGGCGGTGGTTTCCGAAGGCTGTATACAAACTACTTCCACGCGCAACGGCGCATATTACTTTTACCACCAAGGGGGCGAACAATTGTTTTGCGAGAATGAAACCAACAGTCAGCGTATCTTCCATAAAGAGAATGATACGCCCTTTGTTAAAGACGGCATCAACAATTACGTTGTAAATGGCGAGCCAACTGTAAATCCTGAAAAAAAAGGAACTAAAGCCGCTGTTTGGCTAAAAGCCGAGATTGAAGCAGGGGGCTCTAAAACCTTTAAAATAAGGCTGAGCCGCGGCAAAACAGAACTGCCCTGGGAAGATTTTGACGAGGTGCTTGAATCGCGATTGACGGAAACAGACGAGTATTACAAAAACCTTGCGCCTAAAAAGCTTCAACCAAATCAACAGCAATTACTAAGAAGCGCGGTTGGTGGCCTACTTTGGACCAAACAGTTCTATTACTTCGATATTTTTAAATGGCTTTTTGGCGAACCTAACGACCCAACCCCGCCACGCAATTTTAAGCGCAATTACGATTGGCAGCACCTTACCTGTCGCAACATCATATCAATGCCCGATAAGTGGGAGTACCCATGGTTTGCTGCCTGGGACCTTGCCTTTCACGCGGCAAGTTTTGTACACGTAGACCCGGTGTTTGCCAAGCAACAACTATTGGTAGTGTTGCGCGAATACTACATGCATCCCAACGGGCAAATTCCGGCTTATGAATGGAATTTTAGCGATGTAAACCCGCCGGTGCATGCCTGGGGGGTATGGTATTGCTTTGAAGCCGACCGTAAGAAAACCGGCAAAGCCGATTGGGATTTCCTGGAGCGAGCGTTCCAAAAACTGCTCATGAACTTTACCTGGTGGGTAAACCAAAAAGATGCTAACGGTACCGATATTTTTGAAGGAGGCTTCCTGGGGCTGGATAACATCGGTGTATTCGACCGTAACCACATGCCGCCGGGCATTAAGAAACTACAGCAGGCTGATGCTACCAGCTGGATGGCTATGTACGCCATCAACATGCTGCGGATATCGCTCGAGCTTGCTCAACATAATATAGCCTACGAAGAATCTGCCGCTAAATTTTTCCGCCACTTTTTAAATATTGGCTGGGCCATGCAACGTATGGGTAAAACCGATATTTCGTTATGGGATGAGGAAGACGGCTTTTATTATGATGCCATCCAATTTGAGAATGGGGCCAGTCAGCGTTTGAAGATACGTTCGCTGGTGGGCATTATCCCGCTATTGGCGGTGGAAATTATGCCGGCAGATATATTCTCGAAACTGCGCGAATTCAACAACCGCCTCAGCAGCATCAAACTAACCCGCCCCGACCTCACGAAAGTTATATCAGACATCGACAAGAAAAATGCCGACGGCAATTACCTCTTTGCCTTAATGATAGGCGACCGCCTGGAGCAATTGTTAAAAAGGTTGTTAGATGAGGATGAGTTTTTATCAGATTACGGCATTCGTTCTCTATCTAAATACTACCAGGATAAGCCTTTTGTTTTTGGCTATCAAGGGGCCGAGTTTCGCATTCAATACGAACCAGGTGAAAGTTCGAGCGCTATGTTCGGCGGTAATTCCAATTGGCGCGGCCCGATATGGATGCCTATAAACTATCTCATTATAAACGCCCTCCGCAAATACCACGAGTATTATGGCGATTCGTACACCTACGAGTTCCCTGCGCGATCAGGAAATAAGCTAACGCTGAAGCAAATTGCAAACGAGTTAACCAAGCGGCTTTTGAAGATATTCGAAAGAGATGCAGATGGAGCTTACCAATACCATTCGAGTACACAAAAAGAATGGAGCGGCGAACACTTTAAAGACCACCACCTGTTTTACGAGTTTTTCCACGGCGACAATGGGCAGGGCCTCGGCGCATCGCACCAAACCGGGTGGACGGCCCTATTTGCCAATTTATTGCTGGAGATGGATGAATAGAAATTTATGCCCATTAGTTATGTTTCGGCTACTAATGGATTACAGACCGGCGAGTAATCAATTAACAAAGGGGCTATATTTGAACAATGGCAAAGGAATATCTGCTTTACTGCGATGAATCTGTTGAGACTGGGACTTACTATTCTGATTTTTACGGTGGGGCGCTTCTTGATTCCAGTAATTTGGAAGAGATCGTTAATCGGCTTGAAGCTAAAAAAGCCGAACTTAACCTACACAAAGAAGTTAAGTGGACTAAAGTTACGAGCAATTATTTATCTAAATATAAAGGTCTCATTGATGAGTACTTTGATTTAATCAAATCAGGTAAACTTAAAATACGCATCATGTTTCGCCAATCTGCGTATGAGGCCATCAATTTAACACAGTCGCAAAAGGACAATGGCTTCTTTTTACTTTATTACCAGTTCATAAAACATGCGTTTGGTTTTGCCTGTATACCAGAAGAAGAAATTAACGAAAAGAGATATCTAAGAATTTTTTTGATGAATTACCCGATAATAAACTGCGGTGCGAGGAATTTAAAAGTAAAATATTTGGCATACAGTCTTTAAACCAATTTGTTCATTCCCGTATTTGCATACGACGTGATGATATTGTAGACGTTGATTCAAACCGACATGTGATTTTGCAATGTATGGACATTATTCTCGGATGTATGGCCTTTCGCCTTAATAACTTACATAAGGCAATACCTGTAGGCGAACACCGGCGAGGTAAACGCACTATTGCTAAGGAAGACTTATATAAACATATACTGGCACATATTAGAGATATTAAGCCAAGATTCAATATTGGGGTAAGTACAAGTGGCGGATTTACTGAACGATGGACTGACCCTTATCGTCATTGGAATTTTAAACCAAAAGACCACAGAGTGGATAACGCAAAATTTAAGAAATAAAAAGCCCCATCGTAGCTAAAAAAGTTCCCACGTGGAACGTAGGCCTTCGCTTTGACAGGGCAGTACAAAAATAAACTTAATTCGACACTTTTGCAACACAAATTCAACACTTTAGCTTCGCTTTAGTTTGATTTTCCTGAAATGTATATAAGTATCTTTCTTTGCAATGTCATTACAATTCTTTACAAAGTAAGAAGCCTCAAGTCTTTCAACTTAAGGCTTCTTACTTTCTCGTCGGGATGAGAAGATTCGAACTTCCGACCTCCAGCACCCCATGCTGGCGCGATACCGGGCTACGCTACATCCCGAACAAATGAATTGTTCTAAATAATCTCTCTTTCCATCTTGCAAACGGTGTTTTTTACAACCTCATGCTAGGTTTAACTTGATTATTTATTCTTTGATTTTTTAATGGTAGTACACAGAGTAGTACACATTGGGCTGCAAATATACTAGCTTGAATTAAAATTGAAATACCTCATGTTATATTTATTAAGTGAATAAATGAATTATGATGCCTATGCACGATTATAGCAATCAAGAGCAAGGAGGAACGGAATAAATGGATTGTGTGGCAGCTATGTGGGTTTATGCCGTAGTTCCTTGCCTCGCTTCAGCAGCTATAATCGTAACTTTGCTTAATAATTCATTTTACACACTCAACTTCCAATTCAGAAATTCTTAATTTTTTACTTTTATAAGGGTAGTTAAAATTCTGAATTAGGTGAATGTTGTTTGAGATTGTTGATTGCTACTCTTCCCTATTTATTTAAAAGGTAAACTGCTTAATAGCTGTTTAAATGCCATTTCTGTCAATTCAGAAAAATTAAAATTTCTTAATTTATAGAGGGTAATAAAATTCTGAGTTGAGATTTCTAAAATCTACTACTACGATTTTCAATAATTGGATTTTATAACCCCATGTTATCTATTTGGTAGTAGATTATTATTTGGTGAATTTGAGAAAGAAAGCCTCAGTGGGATGTTAAGTGCGATGTTGCCCTAATGTTTTAAAAGGTAAAGAAGCATTTTGCCAGGTTCGGCATTCAATGAATGACACGCCCAAGTGACCTTTTAATAAAGTAGAAAGACATCATAAAATTTAAATCAGCAGAAAGCAATTGGGTGCATTAGATATTTATTATATTGGATGTTTGCTTTAAAAATTAACCTTCTCGGCGATGACTTTAGATAATGTTTTAAAATTAGCTCAACTAATCATAACTCCATTAAGCCTGGTACTTGCTTACAGTGCATTTCGAATACAAAACAAGGTTTTAAAATCTCAACTTACCGCTAGAGAATTAGAAAATAAAAAATTCTTACTGTCTATCCGTCCGGAATTTATAATGGATATTCGACCCTATAATAAAGACCCTCATGAGGTATTTGTGATACTTAAAAAGAACGTCGCACTTAATCTAAAGCCCTATAAAATTATCGATGGAGTAAAAGTGTATTCTCAATTTGAAACCCCCTATTTTGCAGTTGATCAACCTATAAGAATATTTAGTGGTCCATGGTCAAATGAGGGATTGCAAATTAATTTTGGTGTTGAGTTTACTGACGAAATAGGAACAGCCTATTATCAAATCGCAACTGGGGACGTAAGATCTTGCAATATCTCTCCACCTATGATCTTATTTTAATCTATAAAATGTGTTATAAAGTAAGAATAAGCCCTAACGGGCTTTAACTTACGATGGTTAATGTTCCACGGATAAAATGTAGTCAGCTGCTCGTTGTGCTTGCGTGGCAGCTTTTATGACTAACGTTTTATCATTCTTAAGCGCTTTGAGCCACCCTTGGATATATGCTGCACTATTATCAAAAACTGGCTGACTAATACCGGTTATGGCTGATAAGAAAGCTGCAGTCATTTCTGCAGTAAGTTCTTCTTTAGCATAATCGGTTTTACCGTAGCCATCTGATTGCATAAGTTCCATTCTATTCAATCTACTTTCATGACCGGTGCTGTGTGCCAGTTCATGGAATAATGTATTGTAATACTCTTCGTTAGACTTTGATCTTTTTAAGCTCGGTACGGTAACGGTGTCGGTTGACGGCTGGTAATATGCATTTGTACCATTCTTGCGTATAGTGGGCTTGTTAGGCATATTGGCGACAACATTTTCACAGGCTTCTATTGTTTCAAATTCGTTCCGTTCTTCAGATTCAAAATGTGGGAATTCAATTCCTTCTGTTTGGGCAATATTGAATACGTTATAGACTTTGGGAACCATTATTGTTTTAGGCTTTCCAGTTTCATCAACTGCCGGGTGCGTATTAGCATCAGCGCTGTTTTTAAGTGTAATCTCTGCCCAATAAATTATCCTTATCCCTTTCTCGCCCTTCTTTATCGAGCCTTTAAGGTGCTGCGCCTGTTTGAAAGTAATGTAATAAGGAGTTGGGTAACCTTTGATTGTAGAATGGAAGTTAAGAAGGAATATGTTCCAGCCTCGATAGTTTACATTGGTGGTAATGTTCTTTGGTAGTCCAACCTGATTCCAAGGGCATTGCCATATCACTGTTCCCTCTTCTAATGCTCTGATTACTGCATCTGTTACTTCCTGATAGGTGTCTTTGAATGTAACCGGTTCTGAACTTGTTGAAGTTGCCATGTCGTTAAATGATTTAATGGATAAATAATTAATTATGGCAGCCATACAGCCAGGAAGAAGGAATAAGGTCAAGGTGGAGAGCAAACAACTTTTATGACCATGGAATAAATAGGCAGAGCATGGGCATAGCGGGTTTATGCCGTGAAAGCTTAAAAGTTTTTGATACCACCTTGAGTAGTTGGCACGTGAGGGTAAGGAAACCGTTTCCTGCTTAACTGGCTAACTTTGCTTGCCGGGATTGATTATTCCTTAGTTAGGCAAATCTTTAAGATATATATATCCTTGCTAAGAATTATAAAAGCAATTCACATTCTATGTATGCACTTCTCTTCCAACAAACCAGGCTTCGTCAAACTGATTTATTAAATTTGCAATAGGCTAGCCATAAATTACCTGCATCAAAGGTCTCACTATTTAGATATGTCATACAATTACTCGGTCAACAAGGTAATTTTGCTGGGGTATATAGATAGCCCAGTGGTAAGTAATTCGGAATTCATTACATTTTTACTATGTACTGCAGAGAAAATTAATCGAAATAATAATATGATTGGGCACAACGAAATCCACCGAATAAAGATACCAATCGGACAATCGGTTAGTGAACTTATTAAGCTCAAAACCGGGACTAAATTATACGTGGAGGGCAAACTACAAACAACCGTATTACCCGACGCGGGTACAGGCAGGATATATCACAAAGATATTATTGTAACGAATTATGAGATTTTAGAGAACCATTTAGAATAACCTTGTGTAATTCGCAGTTACAATGATGCTCTCGCGGCAACTGCTTATTGATTGACCCATGATTCGGTGGAGCCTCCGACTCTTAAGTCGAGATAACGGTAACACTGAATGTTTACGCAACTTGTAAACAAGGTTTTAAGAGTTCTAACATTTCGGTCTCTAAAATATCACATAATTGAATAAACCGCTCAAGTGTGACTTTGGTCTGTCCCAATTCCAATTTGCTATAGGCATTTTGAGACATGTTTAACTGACTGGCAATATATTCCTGAGTGTAATTGAGTTGTAGGCGCCGGTCCCTTATAGCTATAGCTATCAATTTATTGTTATACATTGGTTAAAATTTGATATAAACAACACTTTTTTGGGTAGGTTGTTTACTTAACGTGTATAATACTTAACGGATATCTGAAGCAATAATGAAGATGTCGATACGCTTAATTTGCTCCTAAATTAAAACCTTTATTATTGATAATTGTCAATTTAATATCAAGCATTCGGGGGACAGCTTGATTATAAAAGCGACGCTCACTTAATCCATTTAAGTGGGCGTTTTTAATTTGCAATTCAATCTAAAACTAATAAAGTCCCCGTACACTCGCTGCTTGGGGACTTAACCTAAACCTTATCACAAATGAGCAGAATGCTCAATCGATGTAACAAATATATTACATGAAGCGGTCTTTGCAACATCCATTGCTTTAGTTGAACACAATGGCTTGATTTTCAATTCAAGAAAATACGATGTATACAGGTATTATATATTCTGACTTGAAAATTGGTGAATGGGATTGCTTTAATCATTTTTCGCTATTTTATTAAAAGGTGAGCCAGCTTAGTGCCCGGTGTTATAGTGCTTCCAATTGAGGCAAGTGCCTTTTAATAACTTGAGAAAGTTAATCAATGGACAAATGGCAGGTGCTCCACGTGGAATAAATAGTTAGTATAATCGCATATTCCCTTTAATGAACCTGTTGTTACAGTTTAGAAGTATAACATAATTTACCTTAAACAATGTCGTAGGTTTGCTCAATTAGTTTAAGCATGATTGCGTCAAATGACTTGCTCTTACTAATATTACTCAATAGTTCTTCAGGGTGCTCGCCCATATATTGATCAATACAGTTGTCAAGAATCATGATTGAGGTTTTGAGTGTTGCCGAGTTAAACAATTTGATATCAAGTGAAATTAAATCATGTGCTTGAAAAGTTGGTTTCTGTAATAATAATGATGCATAAATTCTTGCTATATGTAATTTAAAATTTGAAAAAGCAATTCTTGTGTTATTCTGTTCTTTGGAAAATAGTTCAAATGTGTTTTGTACAATTTGACAACAACGCAAGTACGCCTCAAAGCTTATATCTGTGTTAAATATTCTTTTGTAAGAACTATTATCTTTGATTAAAGTCGTCGGCTTTGACCTAGCTGCTGAAGGATTTGAATATAGAACACTTTCTATTGCTTGCGCAGTAAACTGAATGCTTACGATTTTATTTAAGGGTTTCCCTTGGTTCTTATAAAAATTCTTACGCCGATCATAAAAATACCCTTTAGACAAAAAGTACATTTCTAAGTTCTTTTGAGTATCATCACTTGCTCTCAACAATGTTGGTGAAACAGCATTTTGATCGTTAGTAGAGGCAATAATCTTGTCTACAGTCTCCTTGTCCGAATTAATTACAACCTTGACTAAAACTGACCGATGCTCTTCTTGCGGACTATTATAATGCTGACCAATGCTATAACTGGTTTGAAGCCCATTAACTATTTGAATATTATCAATCGTTAAAGATTCGCCAAATGGGTAAGGATCCGTAGCGATTATTGTTACACCATTATTAAGCCACCAAAAGTCCCGAACGGTATCATTAAGCAGAGTGTTTTTAATTTTATTATTAACATCAACCTCACCTTGGTAATGCCTTATGTTACTTTCAAACAGGTCCTCTCTAATATTTCCATTCTCTTTTATAAAATCGTAAAAATCACTCAGTTTTACGACACCGATATATCCGATACCGGACTTTCCGTAGCTTATCGATAGTGGCGGTTGTTTAAATGTTAATTTAAGTCTATTAGATTTGGCATATTGGTAAGATTTTAATAATTCAGTGCAACTAAGGTTTGCAAACGTGCAATTCACCTTACTAACATTCAATTGGGACTTCGTATCTCGAACCAATTGTTCTATTTTGTGCTCATATGCTTTACTGAATGTCCGTTCTGACGCAAGACAACTATAGCTGTATGACACGGTTATATGACCTCCTTTTAAAGCTAACGATTCCCAAAGTTTTCTAAAAATCAGAACTTTTTCAAGCAACCCCTGATTAAATCTTAAATTTAACTCCTTCACTGAGCAAAACGAAAATATTATCGGGACCGACGCTAATAGCTTATCAATAGTTGATTCTGTAAAACTATTTTCACGCTTTGATTGATTTATTAGAATATGGAGTTTAGTATCCCCATTAATTTTAATACTGCTTAATTGATCTAAGGAATTAATGCAGTCGTCATTTATCAGAATTATAAAAGCATCAATACCTCCGTCATTACCCCCACCTACTAAGCTATCCTGAATATCCTCAAAAGAAACGTTCAACTGTTTGGTGATCATTGTTGCACAGAAAAGCTCAAATCCAATTCCCTTGTCAATTTCGTCCAATTCGTTATCGATAAGAAAATTATTGAAACAGCTTTCAGCGAGATGTCGGACATTATTCATTTTAGCGATTATATGGTTGAAAAGGATAGTTGCTGCATTAGTGGTGTGTCAAAAGTAATTATACTAGTCGAGGTTATCAATTAGGCTAAAATAATGTATTTAATATAGAATGATATCCAAGTTTTTATACCACTTTGAAATGAAGTGGCTGTATTACTGCTGTGAGGCTAACTTTGTGGTAAAAATTTCCTTACAATTACTTAAGGTGTTTAATCTAAAGGGTCATCAGAAATAATTTTGGCTGTCGCACCATGCCCCTCAATCACGGCACGATAATTTTGTTTGATTGAATTATGATAAAGTAGCTCAATCATGTATACTGCGTCTTTAATATGACTATCGTCATTAGCCCTGCCATATATATTACGCCGTTCGCCCTTTTCGAGCTCATATGGTAACGATTTGCTATGTAACGTAACATTTCCGGAAATAAGGTTGATTTCATCCAAGTAAGCCACTTCTCCTTTATTATTTAAGTCAATATGTAATTCGCCGTTTGACCTGTAGCCCGCACCGTTTAACCACAACCGGGGTTGAACACTTAAACGTAGCTTTTGTTCCTCAATTGCCTGGAGCTTTGCCACTGCTTCACCATCCTGAGCATGAAGCAAACCTGTATTTCGAAATATATCGACTTGTTGAGCTAGTAACTGATTCTGTTCTAGCATTGCTTGTGTTTGAGCCTCTAGTACAATAGCAATAGTCGCGAGTTTTCCAATTTGAGCTTCTCTGTCCTTGTCCTTAGAAACAAGTTTAATTATACTAACTAATGAAAGAGGCACCCCAATTATAGCTGCAATTGCGCCAATCCATGCCGGGTAATCAATTTCCGTTGAGACTAAATCTTTGCACATAAATTAATTTATCTGATTTGCATTTGGAGAGCGATGTAATGTATGGACTTACCGTCGAACCAAGCTACTCATCAGTCTTTGCCGACTCTGGGGATATGGTTTTTTTTACATTGCCAAAACTTGCAACAATATCTTTAGGCATATTCATAAATTTATCCCTTAATTCAGGGATAGTCTGTAATGCCTTTTGAAACCCGTCAGAACTTATTAATTCTTGCCAAGGGCTTCCGTGGTTATCTCCTTCAACTAAACGCAATGGTAGTTCCTCTAGTCTTGTCAATGCCGAGCCAAACAGACGGGATTCAAAAATTGGGTCGATCCTTGCAGCTTCTCTACGATATCCCTCATATGCTTTAGCAACAGAGGCTTTGAAGGCATAATCTTCGGATAATCTAAATCGTTGTCCAATTTGTTTAGTAGATATCCAGGCAAACCATACTGGAGCAGCTAAACTAAATAAAGATAACAGAACATGAGCTGCAATTATTCCCCAACTTGGTTTTGAAACGTCTAGCACCTTTGTGAGAGAATCATATCGCATAGTTCCTAAACACCCGCCCAATGTTAGGGAAATAAGAAGTAAAGCAACCCATCCCCACATTGAGCTAGACAACCTTTTAGCTCTGTCATCAAAAGCTCCGGCTAAGCCGGTGGATGTTGCAATTCGATAAGCTTCTTGGCATTGAGCAACTATCTTAATTGCTTCCTCCTCGCGTGCTTTAAGGCTAACAGATGACATTGCAGCGGCTTCAGACAGTAAACCAATCTTTCCCATAGCGGAGGCTGCTTCGGTAGACATTGAGTCAATTTTTAATCTGGCATCTTTCAGCTGTGCCAAATCTGTTGGCAATGATTCTGCTGCTGAAGTGGCATCTTGAATACGTTTGATTTGCTCCTCTAAGTTCTCCTTATTTGGGACGATATTGTCGATATCAGCTTGAATCGAGCGAAGGCGGTTTGCTAAGCGAAGCGGCATTGCTTTAGAATCCACGACTTGCCAGTTTGTCAGTGGCTGCAAAGTCGTTTCAATCCATTGCATTAGCGACATATACGCCGGAACGGCTAACGAGCCGTTTCCATTAAATAGATAAGGAAGAGTTGTAGACTGAAATGAGGCGATCTTTTCCGGAATAGATAGTAGTATTTCTGAGTACTTCTCCTCAATTGCGTTTATATCGGATCCTTCTAAACGTATAGCTATTAATAGAGGCATATCAGCTAAATCATCTCGTGAGAGCGCTGTGTTATTCCATCCCCAGGTTGTATTGAAAACAACGTTCGAGGGATAGGCGCCACGAACAGTATTAGAAAGAGTAATCAATGAGGTGTGGACGTTTTGTATCGAAGAATGCATAATAAGTGATTAGGTAATAAAGCGTAAGGTACGATTACTAAACTTACATTAAAAACAATTAATACAGTTCGTGTCAAAATATACATGCTTGCTCACCGCCTGCGAACAGAGGTCGTCGTCTTTCGAAAGAAGCGCGATAGCGCGATTGAAAGAATGCTTCACAAAGGCTTGGCGTTGGTTTTGAATAGTGGCGTGTGGACAGGGTTCCTCAAAACCTATGACAAGCCTGAAGCGACGACCGACACGCAGGTGAGCTAAAATTATGATGAGCGCTTGGATTTATGTAGGTTGAACGGTTGCGAGATTCACCTGGCTGCAAAGCCAAGTGAGGCGAAGCGATTAGTGAAACGCACATAAATACAAAGAAAGCTCATGTGGAGTGAGAAAAGCGAGTGGCAAGCAGCATGACAAGCCAGCGATCAGCCGGTAAACATGAAATGTGCCGAAAGGCTTATTGAATGTTTACGAAGCTTGGCGTGTTGATTGTGGAGCTTGCCCGAACGTAACACCTATCTTCCTCGTTCTCCCATTTGCAAAGCCGGCAAGAACATATCTCTCCATACCCTCTTAAACAACTTCTTGGGGGTTATGGAGAGATATAGTTCTGGTTGCAAGATTAATCTGGGTTAAAAATAAAAAGTAGGTAAATGATGATAACAACAATGCCTATCGCAAATACGGCTCTGCAAGTCGATGACCAATCAGTGACGTCTATTGTCAGTTGAACAAATGCACAAATTACGTATAGAATAGTGGTTAACACCGAAAAGGCTACCAACCCTTCCTTTAAATCTTTTGACATATGGTTATTATTTAATGGTTGGATAAAGTTTTTCTACGAAGTATCGTTGAGCAATTCGTTCCCCTAAAGAGACGGTAGCCCAATATGCATCGACTTCTTGTTGATATGAAGTTATACCACCGCCAAGGGGCTTTTCTACTGGCGCAGCTAATCTTGTGGATATATTGAGAACCATTTCTTGTTGTGGTGTTATAAAATCAGGAATTAGGCAATTGACTGCTAGCTGACTTTTGAATGTAACTGGCGTGCTGGTTTGCACATCAAATTGTACGGCTTGTGAATACGATGGATTGCTAGTTGTGAGGGCATATTCAATTACCATAATCTCGCCAGCTGCGTTTTTTGATAAGACCTTAGCAACATCTCCAGTATTAACGGGAGTGACCCTTACATTTACCGCGTTTAAGAAGTCGGTAGTTGATAAAAAGCTATTCTGCTTCCTCAATGTGATGACGCCCTTCCAGTCCCATTTTTTCTTTACAGCGATGTCCAGCGCTGAGCCGGTAGTTAATGAAAGCTTTGCGGGCTGAACATTGGAATTACGCTCAAACGTCATCGTTAAGGTTGCCCCAACAACGGTTACTGTATTTGTACCGCTACTATTTTGAACCATGTTTTTAGCAGCATTAAACACCGCTTTATCGCAATCGGCTCCGGCTTTGTAAGAAGCATATTCAACTACCAATGATTTGTCTGTTGTTCCGCTATGAATGTATTGAGAGGAGATCGCTTCCTCTAAAACTGTCTTAGGCGTTGTTTCCTGTGATTTTTTAGAGCATGAACTAATGAACAATGCTATAATTAGCATTTGATAAAAAGCTTGTTTCATATCTATGATAAAGTTAAGGGTACCGATATGTCCAGAATCGGCAATTAATTAATGTTTGTAGGGGACATACTACAAATGCAAAATTAAGAAATACTTAGTTATTGCTAAGCAATATGTGGCTGTAGTTTTTATTCTTTCGTTGTTGATGGCAGCGAGTCTAAAAACGGATATTGAAGCTTACGTAATCAATAAGGTTAAGGAGAAAAGAGAGGAATTGGGGATGTCTCAATCCGAACTTGCTGTGCAATTAGACGTATCGAATGGATTTATTGGTCAAGCCGAAAGTTCCAAATCTCCAACTAAATACAACCTCAATCATTTAAATAAGTTGGCTGTAGTCTTTAAATGTTCCGTTAAGGACTTTATACCTGACACGCCGTTTAAGTAGGGACCGAAGCCCCTACTTTGTTATGCCACTGCTTTCATCAATTTTCGCCTCGATACTTTAGGCTTATACCGAATTTCTTTAAACGTGTGACGTTTGTGGTTGCTATCGTCAATCACCTCGAACAATTCTGAACAGGTTGTGATAATGTTGTTGGTGTGAATACAATCTTCGATGTTGACAGCAGTGAGTTGTTTCGAAGTTAGCCTGTAAAGCGTGCGCAGGAATACGGATGAGAAGCCAGCCAGTTCATGGTCGGTATCGAATTGTTCATAGCCGAAGTGGATGTAATACTTATCGCCAAACCCGACTTCAAGGCTTAGGTATAGCAAAGGCGAGACAAATTGATGTATGCGCAAATCGGAGAAAGAGTGTTTCTCATCGAGTTCAAGCGAGCACCTGGCTTCATAAGCCGGCAGCGCAGCTATCATGCGCTTCGCAGCATTTAGCACATTGTGGTAGGCATTGGCGACCTCTTTATTATAAGGTAACTGTGCCGGGTGGACATTTGGTTTCTGTTTCATGATGATTGGTTTTAAAGAGTTTAAAATTGTGGTGAAATGAAAAATGCCTGGTCGATAGACCAAGCATTTTGGTGTTGCATTGTAGCTGGCACTGCAGCGCAGTACCTTTTAATAAAATAGTACGGATGGTTATTTAGCGCCATTGATATACTTTGGGTCCTGAAAGGCAAGGGTGCCTTTATGTAATTCAGCAAGCGGCTTGTTGAGCACTTTGCGAATAGCATATTTGTGGAGCCGGTGCCAGGCAATTGATGCCCATACCAAGCCTTCAACGGGGCAGTTCTCGAAGCAATATTCAATGACGATCTCGAAAACCATATTGCATTCAATTCGCCAGTAAAATGTTTCGGAAACGAAAGAATGGATGAGGAAAGGCTCGCTACCATCGTCTTTATAGTCGCGGTTGAAATACGGCTGGTCTTTAAAGTAATCGAGTTGCATTACTTCCAGTAGCACGCGTTGGTATTGGATCATCTTGGTCATGATGAACGCTTTGTGGTTGTTGGCATGCGTACTGTCTTTGACCATTTTCCAACGTTTTCCCATAGTGTTTTTTCTTGGAGGGTTGCTGGGCGTTTCAGGTTTTTGGGGTGTTTCTCGGTACTCTATCATGTGTTTTTAAGGGTTTTTAAGGTGCGTTTGAGTGGTGATTCGGAATTGAAATGGTTTAAGGAAAATGCATTTAGGCAGGATTCATAGCGGAGTGCGAAGCACTTGGAGTTTTGTTCCGGAGGAACAATTTTAGCCCGTTCAAGCCTGGCACACAGGCTGAACAACGCTATATATTTCGCTTTTCCCGTCGAAAGCTGGTAAGGGGCTGAAGTCGGAGCTATGCAGCCATTCAAGCCACACAGGAAGTTTTTACAGAGAAGTCGATTTTTATAGGCAATCAATCCCCATTTACAGAGTGTAGGGGGGATTTATTAAGTGGCAGGGGGATTTTTATAGATGTAGTATTAGGTTTCTGTACCTTTTAATAAATTGGGGAGGAATAGCTTCAATGCCTCCTTACTATTGTATTATAAGGTTAGCCTGCAAACTAACAGGTTAGCGGATTGGTGCATCAACAGTTTATCAATCTATCGAAACTCCGATAAACAAAATAGGGCTACCGAATGGTGCCCTATTTTCTAACTCAAGAATTTATCTACCTGTATAAAACATTATTTTTAATAAATTCTGAATTGATAGATAGATGTTGATTCAGAACATTTACTTCCCTTATAATACTCAACTTTTAATTAAATCTGAATTGTGCATAGCGTATTCAAATTTCCTTGCCTTCAGCTTATAAACATTTTTCTTTAATTTAGAAGACCTTACCCCTTCGAAATACAAAAAAATGTGTTGAGCAACAACTTTACGGTCCACTTTGGCATTTTCATAAGCATTGCGCATTAACTCAACTAATTCACTTTGAACATAAGTATCAAAAGGGTCTATCAACTGATAAATGCAAGGGGCTAATTTATTTATTAAAGCC
This sequence comes from Mucilaginibacter pedocola, assembly GCF_002013915.1. Taxonomy (GTDB): domain Bacteria; phylum Bacteroidota; class Bacteroidia; order Sphingobacteriales; family Sphingobacteriaceae; genus Mucilaginibacter; species Mucilaginibacter pedocola. The sequence goes on along the minus strand of NZ_MBTF01000002.1, from coordinate 136,696 downwards.
ATTTCTTTCGCATCTGAAACTGCTTTTCTTATACTGGAAACTACAAAGTCAGTAGCCTGAAATGTATTTTCGTCGAGATAGTCTACCCCATCAGCGATATCTGGAAACTCCTCACGCAATTTTGAAAGTATGTTTGTTGGTTTAAACAGCATCAAATGTAAATGCGATTTTCTTTTATACTTGTACAACATACTTGCTACTTGCTGGTAAATCTCTTTTTTTGAGGATGAAGTTTTTAAATAAAATAAGTCTCCATCCCCAGCATCGTAAACCTCATTTATGTACGTGGGTGTGAAATGTTTACTTACCTGCGTATATGCAGCCTTTAAGTTTTCTAAGTTTTTGTAATATTCCTTCACTCTTTCCTCATGAATAAAATTATCCACCATCGCGTCATTAAGCGTGCCATTATCATCATAAAAATGATGCGCCTTGGATTCTGTGATTGCTTTGCGTAAAGCTTCCCTTTCACCTGGATTAGTAGCCTTATTGTATGTTTGAACAAACCCCTGATAAGCATCTAAATGCCCATCAATGTAAAATCGTGCTTCGTCGGGCGTTTTTGCTTTTAAATCAGGATTGAAGTTTGTAATGTGAGTGTAGCTGTTAATTCCATTCCTTAGCCGACCAGATATTTGAATTAATTCTGTTTTGGGGTCAAGTATACTGTGATGGGCAAAGAAAACATCACTGATGACGATGACATCAGGTTTGTAGTCCACGTTTATATCAATCGCTGAGAAGTACCGGCTTGTAAAAAAATTAAACTTGAGCATTCTATTTACGTGGAAATCATCAGTTGTTCGTTCAAACGGCACATTTTTCGTGATTAGTTTTACTACACTATCTTCAGCACAAAACGCCATGTAGTTGCTCTTTAAATTTAGCGCATTAACTATTGCACTAATACCCTTTGTTGAGTTGAAAAAAATGCAGATATGTTCACTGTTAAGCTTGGCTAAATGCTGTTTAAGCGATTCAATAACATTATTGGTGTTTAGAATTGTTATCGGCTTGCTATAATCAAATTGAGGTTCGATTACATAATCTTTAAAACTTTTAAAGCGAGAATCGCTAAACGGCAGCGTAGTAGCTGACACCAGCGCCTTTCTCTTAAAATGAAAGAAATAATTTAATGGAGCCGCTATATCACCTCTGTACGAGACATCAGTAATTATGCGTTCAGACTCATCAATTAACATAAAAAAATCGCTGTACATTACTGATAAGTCACCATAAATCTCTCTAAAGGCTTCAACAACTTTGTATATAAAACCTTCGGGTGTGGTGATTATTTTTTTGTACTCAACATCAGATAATAGATATGCTTTTATTTTCGCGATTGTAACCCCTTTATAAACCCCTAGCACAGGTTGATTGGGAAACTTCTCGTTGTGTTCGCTAACTTTTGCCTCAACCACCGGTTTATTAGGCAACGTTTCTATTAAATTATTTTTAAAAAAGCGAATAGCATACGTTGTTATACCGACTCCTGGCACTGTTTTGTGATACTTACTATCTGTATCAATGCCATGGGTTTTAAAAGGTTCAATGTCGCTTAAGTATGTCTTTGGAGGAAGTTTTACTATTATAGGTTTCATATATAGATTTCTGGACAATAAAAAACCCAGCAGCTCTATCAGCTGCTGGGTGTGGGCTTTACGCTTGTTGCGATTTTTCGGCTTCTTTAACTAAGTCTTCTAAAGTAAAGTCTATCGTAAATAGACCTAAATGGTATTCCCGAAGGAAGTGGTCCATATTATCGAGGAGGACAATTTTAAACCCCTCTGGTCCATTAGATTCAAATACACTAATGTATTTGTAGTTAAAACCGCCCTTATCTTGGCGTACTTTACGCGAGTAGTTGTACTTACCATTATCCTTAACTTTAAGGATAAACTTGTCCAAGTCTGATACGTCGTCAAACCGTCCCGTATCTACAAAGTTTAAGAGCGTTTTAGGTTGTACATACTTAGCTAAACACATCGCTGCATTTAAAACCGACTTGTTGCTTGTAGCTGCAGCATTTCTGCCTCTACGTTCGTTAATAAAATTCATTTCGACTATCTTTACCTTTTTAAATGAGCAACTTTATTGTTTCTCATTGAGGTTCGGTAAAGGTCAAATTCCTAATGCAAGCAACGTTTTGCTAAACGGCGGCTTCCTTACTAACAGCTTCATCGCGCATAAGTAGCTCTCTAAGTCGCTCTTGTGGAAGGAAATTGCGGCTTTTTTTTGATTCGCTCCCTGGTTTACGCTTATGTGTTTCAAAATTATCCATCCCAAATTCTTTTAAGATATTAGTATAAATAATTAGTTGAGGTATTGTAAAAGTCTTAACGTTTAATCCTGTATAATAGCAGAAAACCTTATGAAGTTCTAAACAAAATTGCCGCACTACTTTGCGTTTTATGTTAACAAAAACAGGAGGTTTAGATTCAGATAAATTTTTCAATTGATTTAAAGCTTCATTATCAATCGAATAATTTAATTTTGAGATGATGCCTTTCAATTGGTCTCCGTAATAATCGGTAGAAACAGGCAGTTTGTCATTGAGTATACTCTCAACTAGTGATTTCATAACCCAGCGCGTTAGTATCGGGTCTTTCTGAACATGAGCTTTTCGATTTGAAATTATGTGAATTTCAGTTGGGGGTAAACCTGATTTGTAATAATTATAGAGTAAAGTGCTTATATATATGACCTGTTGATGTGCTCTATAAAAGTACGGTTGTTTATGAAATTCTAAATCGCTTAAGCTGTTTTTAAGCGATACCTTACCCGCAAAATCAGTTCCATAAGCATCCCAAAACTTGTCGTAGAAAAAGAGGGCAGCAAACAACAACGTGTCAAAATGATTAACAATTCGGGAACCTAATTCGGTTTCGGGGTTTATACATCTCATGAATGTACCCCTGACCCTATCGCTTACTCTCTTGTTAAGGTGCTTAATTCCTTCGTGATAAACTTTTAAGTCAGCCTCTGTTTTGTTGGAACTATCGTAAGATTTATAAAGAATATTATACTCATGTAATTGAGGGTCATGATTTAACAAGTTCGACCGCACTTGAATGTTTAAATGAGTTACCTTTTTACCATTTAAAGTAAAACCTTCATCCTTTGCATCCTTGTAATGTTCATTAATTAATGTAAGCACAGTCAAGTCAACATTGTCCAAGTTAACATACGGAGTTGGGTCTATCTGATTTTCGATTGGTTGAGACATAGAAGCTAAAATAAAAAAAGCAGGACAGTTTCCTATCCTGCATTTTCTCTTAAGACTGAAAAATCTTTTGCTCCCAACTCTCTATTTCTCCTTTTTCAAATTCAGCTAGATAGGTTTGTGTCTGAAATTCCGTTGCGTGCCCTAATGCTTCCGTAATATAGCCTGTGCTTGCACCGGACCGTTTTAATCCAGTGGCGTAAGTATGTCGACCAACATTTGTTGTAAGCTTTAGAGTTGGCTCCCCTATTTGCTTGGCTAGCTTTTTGAGATTATCATTAACCGCTTTTAAAGCCGTTTTCTTACGTGTGTATTTTTGCTTGGAGGTGATATGTATCGTATCATCCAGTATCGGAAAAACATATCCTCCTGGAACAACATAGTTATCTTTGAAATATGTCAAAATCCTCAGCATATACTCATTAACAGGTATTTCGAACTTACCCCTTGTTTTCTTACGGGTATAGTTAAGTGTTAAATCTGGTAAGTCAGTCCATTTGAGAAACGTTATATCAATGAAATTCATTCCACGGGTGTAATAGCTAAAAAGAAAAATCTGTTGAGCAAAATGAAGTGATGTACCGGGGTCGAGTTCCAGTTCTTTCAGTTTAGAAATCTTGTCCAGTTTGATTGCGATTTTTTTAGTGCTATGGTCAAGCCGTCGATTGACACTGTATTTCTTTTCCCCGAACGGGTAATCGTCTTTGTTGAATAATTTATCTTCAATCGCCTGGTTAATTACTCTCTGAAGATTACGCATTTTAACACTAATGCTGGTGTCCTTATTCTTCCTGACGTTTCGTAACCAATACTCAAAGCCCTCAAGGAATCTAAAGTTTACATCTGATAGCAATGCATCGGGTTTGTATTTTTTCAGAATGCTGCGGTTTTCACGATACAATCCGGCTGTACCTTCCCGTTGTTGCTCTTCCAGTATCGCTATCTGCTGCGAATAATAATCAAATATCGAGATGATAGATTGTTTAGGGCTTTCTACCCAACCCTGTGCTGGTTGCTTCAGCCGGATATCGGATTCGAATGTTTCAAAGTCAAATTCGATATTTTTCTCATCATATCGTTTTAAGATAGAGTGTGCTAGAGATAGCTTTTCTCTTAGTATGGAATTGTATTCTTTATAAGGTTTAAATGTCTTAGAAAACCTACCTAACCCTTCATCTTCCTCTTTTCCCGGAAGCCAATGATCTTTCGCGCACCGAAATCTTAAGGTTTGATTCACTAATAAACTGGATATTGAGATATATCGCTTCTCACGGTTTTGGGTTACTCTGAGTGCTACAGAGTATTCATTATTAGCTAACTTCTTTGTGGTGTTTAGAACAATTGCAACGGTTGCCATAATTGTTGAATTACAGCATTCGGTGGTAGTACACACCGTCGTACACAAGTGTATGAGAAAACGATAGAACAACTAAAATTACTCCAGCAATAATAGCCGTGAGGCTATTGTTGCGAGCGATAGCGAGCACCCCATGCTGGCGCGATACCGGGCTACGCTACATCCCGAACAAATTACATAGCGGGGCAGCAAATATAATTTTTGCATCCGTAATTGTAAAGCCCTATTCATTTTTTATCTCCGCAATTAATGATACTGTCGTGATAAACAATATCGGGGCGATATCTATTTTTGTAAGGCAAACTTATTAGTTTAATTTAATATTAAAATGGCAAGCATAGATAACGAACAACTGGCAGCAGAACTCCGCACGGTAATTACACGGTTGGTGAAAAAGCTGCGCAAAAAATCTGAGGTTGGGTCGCAATTGTCGCTCACTCAGCGGTCAACTTTAGCTATGCTTTACCAAAGCGAAATGCTGCCGAGCGAGCTGGCCGCGCAGGAGAAAATTACCAATCAATCTATGTCGCAGGTATTGAACCATCTGGATGAATTGGGATTAATAAACCGCAAGCCATCCGAAACAGATAAACGCAAGGTGTTAGTTTCGATATCCGAACAGGGTGTTAGCCTTTTGTTGCAAATGCGCGAAGAACGCAACCATTGGCTGGCACGCGCTATTGCCGAAACCTGTTTCCCTCCCGAGCAGGAAGCCTTGCTGAAAGCTATTGGCCCGTTAACCAAGATACTTGATTTTGAGTGACCCGGTAAGTTTGCCTAATACGGGTTTTATATATGACTATCACTACATTCCGGGCTTTCCGAAGCCGCAACTACCGGCTCTTCTTTGCCGGCCAATCTATATCGCTCATTGGCACATGGATGCAAAAAACCGCCGTTAGCTGGGTGGTTTACACGCTCACCCACTCTACTTTTATGCTGGGTTTAACGCTTTTCGCCAGCCAGTTCCCGTCATTCGTTCTGTCGGTTTGGGGTGGTGTGGTATCTGACAGGTACAACCGCTTTCGCGTTTTGCTGGGTACCCAAGTGGCGTCAATGATACAGGCCATATTGCTAACGATCCTCATTTTTACCAAAAACTACCAGGTTTGGGAAATACTGGCGCTTAGCGTAATGCTAGGTGTTATCAATGCCTTTGATGTGCCGGCAAGGCAATCGTTAGTTTATGAAATGGTGGAAGATAAAGCCGACCTGCCCAATGCTCTTGCGCTCAACTCATCAATGGTGAACCTCTCCAGGCTCATCGGCCCGGGCATTGCAGGTATCGCGCTCGAAAAACTGGGAGATGATATTTGCTTTGCTATTAATGCGGCAAGCTTTATTGCGGTTATTGGTTCTTTGGTGATGATGAAGCTGCCGAAGGAAAAAGCCGTTCCGCATACCAAAAATGCTTTTGTTGAACTAAAAGAAGGTTTCGAATATATCCGCCAAACACCCTCTTTAAGGTTCATCATTATGATGCTGGGGCTCATTAGTTTATTTGTATTGCCTTTTAGCACACTCATCCCTTTTTATGCACAGGATGTATTTAAGGGCACGGCTTCAACATTCGGTGTTATTGATAGTGCCATAGGGCTGGGGGCTTTTTCGGGTGCCATCTTCCTTGCCTCCCAAAAAACCGGTGCTGACCTACGTAAAATACTTTTCATTAATACTATTGTATTCGGCACGGGGCTTATCCTGTTCTCGCACGAGCATAATTATGCCCTGGCCCTGGTGTTCGTAACCATTGCCGGTTTCGGCATGATGTCGCAAATAACCGTGAGCAACACCTTGATACAAACTACGGTCGCGCCGGATATGCGTGGGCGGGTCATCAGTTTTTATGCCACGGCATTCTTTGGTATGCAGCCGCTTGGGGGCTTGATCATCGGTTCGGTATCAAAATGGATAGGCACTACTAATACCATGCTGCTGGAAGGTGTAGCTGCTCTTTGCATTGCCGGGTTGCATTGGCAATACCTTCGGAAAGAAAAGCTTAAAGCACGCCATCAAACCCTGATGGAACAGCAACCAATAGCCCCAGCGGCTTAATAGCGCATGGAGTTAATAAAAGGCGTATTGTAAAAAAAGGGCTTTGCATATTAATTAAACTCTTATTTTCGTTTAATTAGGCAAATTGTTGCTTAGCCTTTTTATGACCCAGGAAGAAAATTATGGCCTGCTGATTGATAAGATCAACACCTTCATCCGTAAATACCATTATAACAACCTGCTGCGCGGGCTGATATTTTTGGGTGCGGGCCTGTTTTCGGCGTACGTGGTTATTACGCTGGGTGAGTATTTCGGCAATTTCAATACTACTTTCCGTACCATCCTTTTCTATTTCTTCATCTTGCTCAACTTGGGTTTGATGGCCTGGCTGGTAGTGCCGCCGCTATTGGCGCGCCTGCAATTGGGCAAAACCCTCACGCACGATCAGGCTGCTGAGATCATTGGCAAACACTTTACCGATGTGAACGATAAGTTGCTGAACACACTTCAACTTAAAAAGCAGGCGCTTGACAACCCCGAGCACCGCAGCCTGATAGAAGCCAGCATCAACCAAAAAATAGAAACGCTAAAGCCGGTAAGTTTTCCTTCAGCAGTAAACATTCGCGAGAATAATAAATACCTCAAATATGTTATCCCGCCCGCTGCCATTATTTGTGTTATAGCATTTGCGGCACCATCGGTACTAACCGAAAGTACCAAAAGGCTTATCCGCCATAACGAGTATTTTGCCCCCGTTGCGCCGTTTCAATTTGTAGTGATGAATAAAAACCTGTCGGCTGTGCAGAGCGAAGACTTTAAATTGGAACTCAAACTTACCGGTGATAAAATACCTTCGGATGTTTATGTAGAAACAGCGAGTAATACTTTCAAACTGGATAAAGAGAATATCAGCCGTTTCCATTACCTCTTCAGCAATTTACAACAAAGCACAAAGTTCCGCCTGTTGGGTAACGGTTTTAGTTCGGTGCCTTACGAGATAAAGGTTAACCTAAAACCTGTTTTGCTTCATTTCGATGCCGAGTTGAACTACCCTGCTTATCTCCATAAAAAGAACGAAACCGTAGCCAATGCCGGTGACCTTACTTTACCTGCCGGCACTTCGGTTACCTGGAAGTTCCACACACAAAACACTAATGCGCTTTTGTTTAGCATCAATGGGAACAGCACACAGGTTCAACCGTCCGGAGATGACGTTTTTGAGCATCGCGAAAGGATACTAACAAATACGTCTTACAAGATCAGCCCGCTCAACAATGCCGTTAAACATAGCGATTCAGCATCGTACCGTATCAGTGTTGTAGCCGACGAGGCGCCCGGGATAGAGGTGGAAGAAAAACCCGACAGTATTAGCCTGAAAGCCTTTTATTTCAACGGGAAAATTCAGGACGATCATGGTTTTTCGTCGCTAACCTTTCATTACAAAATTGGCGACAAGGCATTCAGCAAAACCGTAAAAGCGGATCTTGGTGCTACCCAAAGCGGCTTTTTCCACTTTTGGAACCTGAAGGATGCCGGCATAAAACCAGGCGATAAAGTAACTTATTACTTCGAAGTTGCCGATAACGATGCTGTAAGCGGGCCAAAAACAGCGCGTTCGACGGAGCGCACCTTAAATGTGCCCGATGCGGCAGCCCTCGCCGACCAATTGAATGCCGGCACCCAAGCCGTGAAAGACAAAATGCAATCGGCAGCAAAGCTGGCCGGGCAGATAGAGAAGGATGCTCAAAAGCTTAACCAACAATTGCTGGATAAAACAAACCTCTCCTTTGATGAGAAAAAGCAGGTGGAAGAGTTGCTGCAAAAACGCAAGGACCTGGACGAATTGGTAAAAGACATTAAAGAGGATAACAAAAAGAACCTCTATAACCGCCAGGAAAACTTTAAACAGAACGAAGAACTGCTGGAGAAGCAAAAGCAGATAGAGAACCTGTTTAATAACGTACTCGACGAGAAAACCCGCGAAATGCTGCAAAAACTTCAGCAGTTGCTGGATCAGGATCAAAAATACTCGACCCGCGACGAGCTTTCGAAAATGCAGAACGACAACCGTTCGCTGAAGAAAGAACTCGACCGTATACTGGAGCTTTACAAAAAACTGGAGTTCGATCAGAAGCTTAACCAGGCCGTAAGCCAATTAGAACAATTAGCGCAGGAGCAAAAACAATTGGCCGATAAAACGGAAAAAGAAGGCAATAGCCAACAGGACCTGCAGCAACAGGAAAAGTTGAATAAGGATTTTGATAACATTAAAAAACAGTTGGACGACCTGCAGAAAACCAACGAAACCAATGGCAAAAAAGAAGCCTTTGAAAACCCTGAGAAAGAGAAGCAGGAGATAGATAAGCAGATGGAGCAAAGTAGCGAGAACCTGAAAAAGAACAACCGCAAGCAAGCTTCCAAATCGCAGCAATCGGCGGCGGAGCAAATGAAACAGTTGGCTCAAAAAATGCAGCAGCAGGATGCCGAAGGCGAAGAAAGCGAGAACGCTGTAGATGCACGCCAACTGCGCGAATTGCTGAAATCGTTAGTGAATAGCTCCTTCGGGCAGGAGAAATTGATGGGGCAATTGCGCACTACCAACGCGCTCGACCCTGCCTACACACGCCTGGCGCAAACACAAAAAAGCATAAAGGATAACCTTAAAACGGCAGAAGATAGCTTATATTCGCTGAGTAAAAGGGTGCCGCAAATACAGTCGGCTGTTAATAAAGAGGTTACTGCGATCAATAGCAATATTGACCAGGCGCTGGAAAAACTTGGCGACCGCCGAACAGCCGAAGCTTTGCGTAATCAGCAATTTGCTATGACATCAATGAACAACCTGGCGTTGATGCTGAGCGAAGCGCTTGACCAGTTGCAAAAGCAGATGAATAAAAAAGGCGGCAAGGGCAAAAGCGGGCAGCCATCATTATCGCAGCTTACCAAAATGCAGCAGCAACTGAACCAAAATATGCAAAAGGCCCGCGAGCAAATGCAGCAACAGGGGCAGCAGCCAGGTAAAAGCGGCCAACAGCAGCAGTTAGGCGGAAGCAAAAGCATGAGCGAGCAATTGGCACGTTTAGCACGTGAGCAACAGCTGATAAGGCAAACTTTGCAACAGTATAATCGCGAGCAAATTAAGGATGGAAAGGGCGATGCAGGAGGTTTGGATAAAATTTCGAAAGAAATGGAACAAACTGAGAACGATCTCGTAAACAGGAGAATTACCGATGAAGCATTAAAGAGGCAGCAGCGTATTCAGTCGCGTTTGCTGGAAGCCGAGAAGGCCGAACAACAGCGCGAACAGGATGATAAACGCGAATCGCGTGCAGCTGCCGATATGCCCCCGGGATATATAAAGGCCTTGCAACAATATGAACAAACCAGGGCCAAACAAACGGAGCGGCTAAAAACTGTTCCGTCGGCACTAAATTTGTATTACAGGCAAAAAATTAAACTTTACTTTGAACAACTTAACGCTAAATAGTATGGAGCAGCCAAACCTGCAGGCGGAGCAGTTATACACGTTACAACTACCATCTAAGTACGAAAGCATTACGCAACTGGAGGCATTGATAGAAGAAATTGCCGATAAATTCCAGGTGAGCGAAGATACTTTCGCCAACATGATGACCTGCCTTAACGAGGCTGTAGTGAATGCCATTGTACATGGCAACAAACTCGACGACAATAAGATCGTAATAATAAACGCCGAAGTAGAACCCAAACGCATTATTTGGACCGTTACCGACGAAGGCGAAGGCTTTGACTATAACAACCTTGCCGACCCTACCGCACCTGATAGGCTGGAAGAACTTACTGGCCGCGGCGTATTCATATTAAAACACCTTGCCGACCAGTGCATTTTTAATGCGAAAGGCAACGAGGTGGAACTACATTTTAAAATATAATGCCCAAAATATCTTTTTTTGAAGAAGGCTTAAGCTATAAGCTGAAAGATAAAACCCTTGTGCGTAAATGGTTAACCAATACCATCATCGCCGAGGGTTTTAAACTTAGCGAGCTTAACTACATTTTTTGTTCGGACGAATACCTATTGCAAATAAACCAGCAGTATCTGGATCACGACACCTATACCGATATCATCACCTTTGATAATTCTGAGGAAGAAGGGCTTATTGTTGGCGATATCTTTATTTCGGTAGAGCGTATAAAAGAGAACGCCGGTAAATATGCTGTTACAGAAACACATGAAATGCATCGCGTAATGGTGCACGGTGCGCTGCATTTGCTTGGTTATAAAGACAAAAGCGCTGCCGACAAGAAAAAAATGACATTAAAGGAAGACCATTATTTGGGCGAACGAGGTTTTTAACGCTACTTTTACGTTATAAAATTAAGCCTCAAAATTTAACCAATGAAAACACTTGCATTATTCCTTTCGCTGATGTTTGTTGCATTAGCGCCTTCGTCGGTATACGACTTTAAATTAAAATCTATCGATGGTAAAGACTTTAATCTGAAGAAATTCAAAGGCAAAAAAGTTCTTATTGTAAATACTGCCTCTAAATGCGGTTTTACTAAACAATACACCGATCTGCAAAAACTTGCCGACCAATACAAAGACAAATTGGTAGTAGTAGGTTTCCCCGCAAATAACTTTGGCGGCCAGGAGCCGGGTACTAACGAAGATATCAAAAACTTCTGCCACGATAACTTCGCAGTAACTTTCCCTATGAGCGGTAAAGTGAGTGTGTTAGGTTTAGATATCGACCCGTTGTTCAAATATTTAACAACTGCCGATAACCCTGATTTCAAAGGTGATATTAAATGGAATTTCGAAAAATTCCTGATCGATGAGAACGGTAAGCTTATCCATCGCTACAGGTCGGCTACTACACCATTAGATCCTGCTATTACCAGCGCATTATAAGCAATAAACTTATTGAAATGTAAAAAGAGGCTGTTTCCACATAGGGAACAGCCTCTTTTTATTTACAGCAGCATTTTTCTGCTATATTAGCCATAACTCTTATTGCATCCACAATGAAAAAAGTAATACCGGCAATGGCAATTGCACTGGCAATTGGCAGCCATACACACGCACAAATGACTATTAAAACCCTACCGTACCCGCAAACTAAAAAAGGCGATGTTACCGATACCTATTTTGGCACCACCGTGCCCGACCCCTACCGCTGGCAGGAAGACGACCGTGCCGAAGATACCAAGGCATGGGTTGTTGCCGAAAATAAGGTAACACAAGATTATTTAGGCCAAATACCTTTCCGCGAAGACATTCGTAAACGCCTGGAGGTATTATGGAACTATGAGAAATACAGCGCCCCATTCAAAGAAGGTAAATACACCTATTTCTATAAAAATGATGGTTTACAAAGCCAATCGTTATTATACCGCCAGTTGGGCGATGGCGCGCCCGAGGTGTTCCTTGATCCTACCAAATTTTCTAAGGATGGTACTACATCGCTTGCCGGCATCAACTTTTCTAAAGACGGTAGTTTAGCAGCTTACCAAATATCAGAGGGTGGTTCCGACTGGAGGAAAGTCATCGTTATTAAAACAACTGCTAAAAGCATTGTGGGCGATACGCTGATCAATGTGAAATTTTCGGGCATTGCCTGGTATAAAAACGAAGGTTTTTACTACAGCAGCTACGATAAACCAAAAGAAGGCAGTGAACTGGCGGGCCTAACGCAATACCACAAGCTCTATTACCATAAGCTCGGCACACCGCAAACCGAGGATAAGATGATATTCGGAGGCGATGTAACACCCCGCCGCTACATTGGTGCATACTTAACCGAAGATGAGCATTACCTGGTGATCACCGCGGCAACATCTACAACCGGCAACGAGTTGTATTTTAAGGATATGACGAAACCCAACAGTCCTATTGTGAATGTAGTGGATAACTTTGAAAAAGAGCACAGCATTATTGATAACGTTGGCAGCAAGCTATACATCTTCACCAACCTGAATGCACCAAACTATCGCCTGGTTACGGTTGATGCAGCTAACCCAAAACCGGCCAACTGGAAAGATCTGATAGCCGAAACACCTAACGTACTGGGCGTATCCACAGGCGGCGGGAAGATATTCGCCGAATACCTCAAAGATGCCACATCGCTGGTAAAACAGTATGACCTGAACGGCAAATTCGAACACGATATTCAATTGCCATCGGTAGGCAGCGCGGGTGGTTTTGGTGCTAAGAGAGATGAGAAGGAAACGTATTACAGCTTCACCTCTTATGTATACCCAAGCACCATCTTCAAATACGATATCGCGAGCGGAAAATCGACCGTTTACAAAAAATCGGGCGTAAAATTCGACCCGGAATTGTATGAATCTAAACAGGTGTTCTACACTTCTAAGGATGGTACCAAGGTACCTATGATCATTACCTATAAAAAAGGCACCGTACTCAATGGCAAAAACCCAACAATGCTTTATGCTTACGGTGGTTTTAGCGTAAGCCTTACCCCTGCTTTCAGTACTTCTAATATTGTTTTGCTGGAGCATGGGGGCATTTACGCAGTCCCTAACCTGCGCGGCGGCGGCGAGTACGGAGAGAAATGGCACTTGGCCGGCACTAAAATGCAGAAACAGAACGTTTTTGATGATTTTATTGCTGCGGCGCAATACCTTATCGATAATAAATACACTTCGAAGGAATACCTTGCCGTTTCCGGAGGTTCTAACGGTGGATTGTTAGTTGGCGCCACTATTACGCAACGCCCCGATCTTTGCCAGGTGGCCTTCCCGGCTGTAGGGGTAATGGATATGCTACGTTACAACAAATTCACCGCAGGTGCAGGTTGGGCCTATGATTATGGTACCGCCGAAGATTCTAAAGAGATGTTCGAATACCTGTATAAATATTCGCCCTACCACGCTATAAAACCGGCAGATTACCCTGCAACCATGGTAACCACTGCCGACCATGACGATCGCGTAGTTCCCGCGCACTCATTCAAGTTCGCATCGCGTTTACAGGAAATGCAGAAAGGTACCGCACCGGTACTTATCCGTATCGAAACAAAAGCCGGACATGGCGCGGGCAAATCGACCGCGCAAATCATTGCAGAACAAGCCGATAAGTGGGCTTTTATGTTCCAAAACATGGGTATCAAATTCTAAAAAATGTTCCACATGGAACATAAAAAAAGCGCCTCTAAACCAGGCGCTTTTTTATTTAAATATCTGTATATAAGATATTTATTAATTTATCTTAGCATCATCAGCAGCTTTTTGCTTCGCTTTCAACTTCTCTTCCTGCGCTTTCCTGATGGAATCCTGCCTTGCTTTTTTCGCTTTTTCTTTCTTTTTGAAGAAGCCACGCAACAGGAAATTATGCTGAGCCGCCTTTAGGTCTTCATTCAAGGTAGCTGTTGTAGCATGTACACCCACCATCGTTTTTTGAGCTTGTTTCACCGTACCTTCCAGGTCGCGGGCAATTTTATCATTGTTAAGCAAGCGGCCTATGCTCCCCTTTCCGTTATTTACTTTAGCTACTATTTGCGATAGGTTGGTGGTTAATTCCTCCGCGTTGTCGGCAACTTTAGCCAGTTTATTGAATAGCTTATCCACATCCATCGGGTTTACCGAATTCAATTCATTGTTATCGCCTATTTCTTCGGTACTGGTAACGCCACCGGGCGCTATAATTACCAGCTTATCCCCCATCAACCCATCGCTGCCTATGCTCATCTTCGAATCTTTCTTGATAAACTTTTTTACCGACTTATTCAAGCTCAGATCTACCCTTACCGAACTATCGGTTACGATGTTGATACTTTCTACCACGCCAACATTAATGCCCGCAAAACGCACGTTATTGCCTACCGTAAGCCCGTTCACATTTTTAAACATGCCGTAAACCCTAAAGGTAGAATTGAACAGGCTTTTTTGGTTGCCAATGAAGAAAACGCCCAGCAGCAGTATTACGAACCCGATAATGGTGAATACCCCTATTTTTATTTTTTGTGATGATGTGGTTTTCATACTGTTTGGTTAAAAAATGAGCTTACCAGTTCATCGTCAGACGATTCAAGTTCGTCGAACGTGCCCTCGGCTATATATTCGCCTTCGTTCATGATCACCACGCGGTCGCCGGTTATTTTGGCACATTCCATATCATGGGTGATGATGATCGAGGCTGTTTTATACTTCTTTTGCATGTTTAGTATCAGTTGGCTTATCTCGCGCGAAGTGATAGGATCTAAGCCGGTAGTAGGTTCATCATAAAGCATTATCTCAGGCTTTACAATCAGAGTGCGCGCAAGGCCTACCCGCTTACGCATACCGCCTGACAGGTCTGATGGCATTTTGTCTATCGCATCTATCAATCCTACGCCTTCTAATACCTCCTGTACGCGGTTATCTATCTCTTGCTTGTCTTTCATCTTTAAAACCCGTGTAAGCGGAAACTCAAGGTTCTCGCGCACGGTCATGGAATCGTACAAAGCTCCGCTCTGGAAAAGGAAGCCCACTTTAGTGCGCAGCTCTTTAAGCTTTTTATCGCTCAGGTTGGCTACCTCATCCCCAAATACCTTCACACTGCCGCTATCGGGATGCAGCAGGCCTACGATACATTGTATGGTTACAGATTTACCCTGTCCCGACTTGCCAAGCACTACAACATTCTCTCCCCTGTGTACCTGAAGGCTTATATCCTTCAGCACCTCGTTATCGCCAAAGGTTTTAGAGATATGCTGAATGTCTACCACAACCTCGTTGGCAGCATCCGAAATATGGCTATGGTTCTCAGGCTTTTGCATATCAGTTATAAAATAAAATGTTGGTTAACTGAACTGCAAAGGCATCTATCACAAATATCCACAGCGAAGCAGTAACCACGGCGGAGTTGGCAGCAAGCCCTACGCTCTCGGTTCCCTTATCGGAATGAAAACCTTTGTAACAACCTACAAAGCCAATAGCAAAACCGAAGAACACGGTTTTAACCAGGGCTGGCAAAAAATCAATAAACTCCAGTGAAGAGATACACTTGCGAAAATATAAGGGGAAGCTAATAGCGTCGGTAAAGTTTAAGGCCAGGTAACCGCCGAACAGCCCTATAACATCGCCCATTAAGGCCAGTAGCGGTACCATAAGGCTAGTGGCTAAAATGCGCGTAACCACCAGGTATTGCATAGGGTTGGCGCCCGATACTTCCATGGCATCTATTTGCTCAGTTACTTTCATACTGCCCAGCTCGGCGCCTATGCTCGATGCAATTTTACCTGCGCAAATAATAGCGGTAATAACCGGCCCCATTTCGCGGATGAACGATACGGCCAGCGTTTTCGGCAGCATACTTTCGGCACCCATTTCTACCATCGATGGGCGCAACTGCAGGATGAGTACTAAACCCATAATAAATGAAGTGAGCCCCACCAGCATGAACGATTTGTACCCTATTTCGTAACACTGGCGTACAAATTCATTCCACTCGAAGCCGCCGGTAAATATGTTACGGAAGAACCGGGCAAAGAAAACTCCCTGCTCGCCAACGCCTTCCATCCATTTTCTATAACCGGTTAATGCCTGCTCTGCCATAATTATCTAATTACTTGCCGGTTATAAACAAAATAATAAAGGTTTGTTTTTGCAGCTGTGCTATTTTTTATAGCCTACAGCCGCATAAAACTATTATATGTAGTATAACTGGTTAAATGGATAACATAGGGTGAGTTTGATTTGTTTACAAAGGGTACCGCATGTATATAAATTATATTTATCTGATTTTCAATTATTTATAAATAAAAATCTATATATCAGTTATCATATCATCTTTTACATTACAAAAACACGCTTAAAAGCACACTATTTTAATAATGCGTATTTTTGCATTTTAAACTGGGCATCAATGGGATATAAGGCAATAATAGTTGGCGCAAGCGGGCTTGTGGGCAGTAAACTGCTCGACATATTGCTTGCCAGTGCCGAATTTGATGAAGTAGTGATATTGGTGCGCAAGCACTTAACCATTACACATACAAAGTTGAAGCAATTAGTTATCAATTTTGACGATCTGGATAAACATACAGCGGACATAAAAGCTGATGTAATATTCAGTTGCCTCGGCACAACTAAAGCTAAAACACCGGATGCCGAACAGTACAGAAAAATAGACCACGACTACCCCCTGCAAATTGCAGCAATAGCTAAAGCTAACGGGGTGCGCCAGTTTCAGCTGGTATCGGCGGTTGGCGCTAATGCCGGTTCATCAACCTTTTATATCAAATTAAAAGGCGAGTTGGAAGAAGCTTTAAAACTTGTTGGTTTTGAAAGCCTGCATATTTATCAGCCATCTATGCTATATGGTGGCAGGCAGGAGAACCGGCCACTGGAGAACATATTTGTAGGAATATTTAAGGTATTAGACCACCTGTTTATAGGCAGCTGGCGAAAATACCGCAGCATTACCGCACAGCAGGTTGCTAACGCGATGTACAAAAACTCGCTGAAAGCTGCGCCCGGCATACACACTTATACATTTGACCAAATAATAAACGCTTAGTGAGTACTTACATTTCGGCCGAGAGCCTTGGCCACTCTTTTCATGATAACTGGTTATTTAAAAACTTAACCATTGGCATTAACCGCGGCCGCAGGGTGGCGTTAGTGGGTGTTAATGGCGCGGGTAAATCTACACTGCTTAAAATACTTTCGGGCTATATAAACCCTACCGAAGGTAAAGTGGCACAAGCCAAAGGGCTTAAGGTAGGTTACCTGGAGCAGGACCCTCATTTTAAAGATGCCGTTACCATAAGCGATTACATTTTCCATGCTGATAACAAGCAGCAGCAACTGATTCGCCGCTACGAAGAGTTGATGGAGAACGACCCTGAAAATATGAAGGAGTTGGAAAAAGTAATGGCTGACATGAGCGAGGTTGATGCCTGGGAATATGAGTATAAGATCAAGACCATTTTGGGTAGATTAGATATTCATCACCTTGCCCAGCGCATCAGTATTTTATCAGGCGGACAAAAGAAACGATTGGCTCTTGCAAAGTTGCTTATTGAAGACCCGGAGATATACATTTTGGATGAGCCTACCAACCACTTAGATATTGATACTATAGAGTGGCTGGAGAAATTACTTACCGAAGGCAGCAAAACCATTTTGATGGTAACGCACGACCGGTACTTTTTGGATAACGTATGTAACGAGATATTGGAGATAGACCGTGGCAAGGTTATCCCCTACGTAGGCAACTATGGTTACTACCTGGAGAAGAAAGCTGAACGCGAAGCAAGCGACGAAGCTTCATTTCAGAAAAACTCGCAGCTATTAAAGAAAGAGTTGGAATGGATGCGCCGCCAACCGCAGGCCCGTGGTACCAAATCAAAAGCGAGGATAGATGCTTATTACGATCTGGAAGCAAAAACCAAAAGCCATAATACCAAGCAGGATGTTGAGCTGAGCGTGAAAATAGCACGCCAGGGTAACAAAATAATGGAAATGCACCATGTTACCAAAGGCTTCAATGGTAACACCTACATAAAAGATTTTAGCTACATCTTCAAAAAAGGCGACCGCATAGGGCTTGCCGGCAGGAATGGAAGCGGTAAATCCACCTTACTGAACCTAATCACCGACTCTCTTAAGCCCGATAGCGGCGAAATAGTAAAAGGCGAAACAACGGTAATAGGTTACTTTAACCAGGCAGGTTTAGCCTTTAAAGAAGATGAGCGCGTAATAGACATTGTAAAGAATGTTGCCGAGTTTATCACCATGGCTGATGGGAAACAAATATCAGCTTCGGCATTGCTCACACTATTCCTCTTCCCTCCTGCCAAGCAATACGGCATGGTGGCAAAACTCAGCGGTGGCGAAAAGAAACGCCTTCACCTGATGAGCATTTTGATGAAGAATCCTAACTTCCTGATACTGGATGAGCCTACCAACGATTTGGATATTGATACACTAAACGTATTGGAAGAATTCCTGACTACATACCCTGGTATATTAATGATCGTATCGCACGACAGGTACTTGTTGGATAAAATGGCAGAGCAGCTATTCATTATGGAAGGCAATGGTGGTGTACGTATATACAACGGCAACTATTCATCGTACAGGCTTGAATTAGAAGAGAGCAAGCAGGCTGCTAAGAAACCTGCACCCGCTGTGTCTGCACCCGTTGTAGAAATTCCTAAGAAAAGTAAACTAAGCTTTAAAGAGGAGAAAGAGCTTCAGGGTTTAGAAAAAGATATAGCCGACTTAGAGGATAAGCTAAAAACGACTTCTGAACAGCTAAACTCCACCGGCCTTGATGCTAAAAAAATACAGGAACTATCTGAAAGTATAGCGAAGCTTAACAGCCAGATAGACGAAAAAAGCATGCGTTGGATGGAGCTATCTGAACTAAAGGAAGCCTAATATGAAGCTATCAGACATTATCGCATCCATAGGAGTTATTATACTATTGGGCGCTTTTGTTTTGAATTTATACAAGAAGCTAAGCCCCAATAGCCGTTGGTATAGCGGAATGAACTTTATAGGTGCAGGTTTATGCTGCCTATCATCATATATGATAAGCTTCTATCCTTTTATTGTGTTAGAAGCTATTTGGGCATCATTCGCCGCGTATTCTTTTATTGTTCCACGTGGAACATCCGAGAAATAGAGATATAAAACGTTCCACGTGGAACGTTTATTTTTAATAATTAGATACTGTTCCACGTGGAACATGGAGGTATTATGTTTAAGAAATATAACGTAATAGTAGTTGGTGCAGGGCACGCAGGCTGCGAAGCCGCGGCAGCAGCAGCTAACTTAGGTTCATCAGTTTTACTGATAACCATGACTATGGGTACCATTGCCCAGATGAGTTGTAACCCCGCTATGGGCGGTGTTGCTAAAGGGCAAATAGTACGCGAGGTAGATGCACTGGGTGGTTACTCGGGTATCATTACCGATAAAACTTCTCTTCAATTTAGGATGTTAAACCTAAGCAAAGGGCCCGCTATGTGGAGCCCACGAGCACAAAGCGACCGCATGCGCTTTGCTGAAGAGTGGAGAATTGCCTTAGAAAAAACACCGAACGTCGACTTTTGGCAGGACACCGTTACCTCTCTTTTAGTAAAGGGAAATACCGTTGCAGGTGTGAAAACATCCTTAGGTATAGAGATAGAATGTGATGCCGTAGTATTAACCAATGGTACTTTTCTGAATGGTGTTATACATATCGGCGAGAAAAGATTTGGTGGTGGCCGTACGGGAGAGAAAGCTGCAACAGGTTTAACTGAACAATTAGTGACCCTGGGCTTTGAAGCAGGCAGGATGAAAACAGGTACTCCTCCCCGTATTGACGGACGTTCTTTAAACTATTCTTTAATGGAAGAACAATGGGGCGATGAAGAACGCGGGAGATTCTCTTATACAGATGTGCCCTTAGCTACCGATCAACGCTGCTGCTGGATAACCTATACCAACCCAGATGTGCACGAAACTTTGAAAGAAGGCTTCGAGCGTTCGCCTATGTTTACCGGTAGGATAAAAGGTTTAGGCCCTCGTTATTGCCCATCCATTGAAGATAAAATAAACCGCTTTGCAGAGCGCGATCGTCACCAAATATTTGTAGAACCTGAAGGCTGGAACACTTGTGAGATATATGTAAATGGTTTCTCAACCTCACTACCCGAAGATGTACAGTATAAAGCTTTAACCAAAATACCGGGTTTCGAGAATGCGAAGATGTTCCGCCCGGGGTATGCTATCGAGTACGACTTCTTCCCTCCTACGCAATTAGGCTTAACGTTAGAAACCAAACTGATAAGCAACCTATATTTCGCCGGGCAAATAAACGGAACTACCGGTTATGAAGAAGCTGCGTCGCAAGGTTTTATAGCTGGTATAAATGCACATCAAAAAATAAACGATAAGCATGAGCTGATACTGAAAAGATCTGAATCGTACATCGGTGTATTAATAGATGACCTGGTAACAAAAGGTACCGAAGAACCTTATCGCATGTTTACCTCGCGAGCCGAGCATCGTTTATTGCTCCGTCAGGATAATGCCGATATCAGGCTAAGCGGTATGGGCCATGAATTAGGTTTGATAAGTGATGAGCGTATGGATAAGGTAAATGCCAAGATCAAGAACTCTGATGATATTGTAGCTTTCACCCGAGCCAAAAGTATCGACCCTGCTACTGCAAATAAACTTTTAGAAGAAGTAGGAACCAGCCCGTTAAACCAGGCAGTAAAACTATTCAGCCTATTGGGCCGCCCTCAATTAGGTTTTAAAGAGTTGAGAAAAGTCGATTCATCTTTGGAGGATAAACTTTCTGCCTTCGATAAAGAAACTATCGAGCAGGCTGAAATAAAAATCAAATATGAGAGTTACTTCATAAAAGAACTGGAAATAGTTGAGCGCATGAAAAAAATGGAAGATCGCGAGATCAATCCGGAATTCGATTACAGCCAACTCGTCTCTCTTTCAAAAGAGGCTCGAGAAAAATTGAAGAAGATAAAACCACGCACTTTAGGCCAGGCATCGCGCATTTCGGGCGTTTCTCCGTCAGATGTGTCGGTTTTAATGGTTCATGTGTCGAGATAGTAGTTAAATAACTGATTTTTAGATATTTATAAAATATCTTTTATAAAGCATTATTTTCAATTTTTAATATCAGGGTTCATAAAAACACAAAAATCGCTTAAAAGGCATAAAAAGTATGTTAAATCAAAAACCGGTATTTTTTCTTAAAAATTTCATCCCCGTTTTATGCTTTTTACTGATTTGTGGCTGCGCGGCCATGCAAAAACCGCAAGGTGGCCCGCGCGACCTCACTCCACCTAAATTATTGAAGGCAACTCCCGAAGACCAGACCCGAAATTTTAAAGCGAAACAAATTCAACTGGACTTTGACGAGTATTTCAAACTGAGCAACCAATACCAGGAAATAAGCATTAGCCCGGCTCAGGAAAAACAACCCGAGTACAAGATCAGCAAGAAAAGCCTGATCATTGATTTTAAAGATACGCTGCTAAAGAATACTACTTACGTGATAAACTTTGGTAAAGCCATTGCCGACGTGAACGAAAGCAATGTGCTTAAAAATTTCACCTACGTTTTTTCTACCGGCCCGCACATCGACTCGTTGAGCCTTTCGGGAAATGTTATTAATTCTATAACCGGCTTAAAAGAAAAAGAAGCAACGGTCTTTTTATTTCCTTTAAAAGAAGACTCTTTATTGTTCGGAAAAAAGAAGCCTGCTATTTTTACCACTACAGATACTGCGGGTAATTTCTCATTGAATAACCTTGCTGAAAATACCTACCGCATTTATGCACTTAAGGAGAGCAGCCCGGATAAGATATTCAACAATGATAACGACCTTATCGCTTTTGCAAAAAATCCGGTAAAAGTTGATAAGGACAGCTCCAACATATTATTAAAACTATTTAAGCAGGTACCCGAAAATTTCCGTGTTGCAGAAAAGAAATTCACGCAGGATGGCAAACTATCACTGGTGTTTAACAGACCTGTACAAAAGCCATCGTTAAAAGTATTATATCCCGCTGAACTGGATAACCAAAAAATAGTAGAGTTTACCAAGACAAAAGACACGGCAGTGGTGTACATGCGCAGCATGGCTTTCGATTCGTTAAGTGTTGCTATTTTAGATAACAATAAACCCATCGATACTATTTATCAGAATAAGGGTAAAAACGAAACCTTCCAGCGCACGCTATTCTTCAGTTTTGGTATCAACAAGAACGATAAACTAAAACCGGGTACCGACCTTGGTATTATAGCAAACTTCCCATTAGAAAGCTTCGATCAATCGCAAATTCAACTATTGGAAGATTCGATACCGGTTACCACATACACTTTGCAGAAAGATACTTTGTTAAGAAGGTATAATATGAAATACCGCTGGCGGGTAAATTCTAAATACCAGCTCGTACTGAATGACGGTGCTTTCACGGACATTTATGGCGATAAGAATAAAAAGGGCGGAAAAAATTTTACTGTAGATAAACCTGAGAACTATAGCCAGCTCACACTTAAAGTAAGCGTACCTGCAGATACCGGTAAAGCTTACATAGTAGAAATACTGGAAGAAGGAAAAAATGTATTAAGAAGTGATATCGTAACCAAGAATACTACCTTAGTTTATAAAAACTACCTCACAACCAAATACACTTTAAGAGTAGTTTACGATGCCAATAAAAACGGCCGCTGGGATAGTGGTAACGTACGCAGGCGCGAGCAGCCGGAAACCATTTGGGTTAGCCCAAAAGAATTAGTATTACGAGCCAATTGGGAAGCAGAAGAACCATTGGAAATACCTAAGGAACAAACTAATCCTTAAACCACCCGGAATACATAATATAGTTTTGCGGCAGTTTATTTAATAAAGCCTTTTGCTCATCGGTAAGAGGCTTTATTTTTTTTGCCGGAGAGCCGGCATATAAATAGCCCGATTCGCAAACGGTACGTTCTAACACTACCGACCCTGCCCCTATTATTACATACTCCTCTACCACGGCATCATCCATTACAATGGCACCCATGCCTACCAAAACGTTATTCTGCAGCGTACAGCCATGCACAATAGCGTTATGGCCAATAGAAACATTGTCGCCTATGTTAGTTGGTGCCTTTAAATAAGTAGCGTGTATACAAGCGCCGTCCTGTATATTAGTATTATTGCCTATTTTGATATAATGCACATCGCCGCGGATAACCGCATTAAACCATACTGAGCAATTATCGCCCATTACCACATCACCAACTATAGTAGCATTCTCGGCAATAAAACAATCTTCACCCCATACCGGGACTTTATCTTTTACGGGAAGTATTAAAGGCATAATTTCAATCCTCTTTTATCAATTTATCTAACACAACCTGCGCTTCCACAGGATAACTGCGGTAATTTTTATATAACTCTGTTAGCTCTTCTTTAGAACATTGGCTAAACTTATTCTTATAAAATTCCAGATTTTTAGAAAGTTTAGCTTCATCCTCTTCCACTGTAGGCGTGTATATTTTTCTGATAACGTTTTTGTTGTATATCCAATAAACGATGAACAAAATAGCGCCAACCGGATTAAAACTAATAGGATGATAAATTACCTTACCGGTGTTATAATTCAAACTAACTGATAAGCGGGTTGCACTAAAATCAATAATATTAAGCATGTATAAGAACAGCGCGATAAAGAGCAGATATTTTGATTTTTTATTGCCAATTATATTAAGAAACAACACGGCGGTCCAAAAACCAATTCCTGCATATGTATTCACGCTTATAATAAGATCGGCCCTGAAAAAGTTATTCAATGCAATAGCAATAAATAATCCCAGCAAAACCAGAATACCTATATCAACATACTTTTCTTTTTTGTCCATTAAAAACTATACTTTAGCGTGCTATTAAAAAAGCGGAAATAGCTCAGTCGGTAGAGCGTCAGTTTCCCAAACTGAAGGCCGCGGGTTCGAATCCCGTTTTCCGCTCTTATTCTCCTTCCTCATTATACTTTTCTTTTATAAGCCTATTCCACAATTTTAAATTCTCAATAACTTTATCGGCCTGCATTTCTGTTGACCGTATATCAGCCATTTCTAAAAGGCATTGCTTCGCGATGGAATAATCACACTTATTCTCATTATATTTCCAAAGTGCAAATGCTAATATTTCTTTAACGAAAGAATCACTTTCAAAAACCTCATCACTTATAATACGCCGTTCTTTTGGAGTAGAATCGTTTGTCATTGCAAACAGCTCCTTTTCCTTAATAAGGAAAAGCTTTCCGTCCCTATTATAAAGCACTGGCTTATCTCCATCGGTTCTACTTTCCCGAGCGTTTTGAATTATCCTTTTAAAAAAACTTGAGATTCCCACTTAATAAAACTTTAAAATACCGTGTCTGCCAATATATCCGCATGCTCGGGATAATCTGTGGTATAATGTAATCCCCTACTCTCGTGCCTGGCCATAGCCGATTTTACTACCAGGTAACTTACCTGTATCAGGTTACGCAACTCACATAACTTTACTGATACTTTGGTTTGCTTATAAAAATCCTCAGTTTCTTCATAAAGCAAACGCAGCCTGCGCATTGCCCGGTCTAACCTAAAGTCGGACCGAACTATACCTACATAGTCGTTCATCAGCTTTTGCATTTCGCGGATGTTGTGGGTAACTAAAATATCTTCGTTAGAAAGTTTAACCCCATGTTCATCCCAATCGGGAATATTAGCAGGCAATTGAAATTCTGAGAAAGCCACTATGGCATCTTTATAAATACGATGTGCAAAAACCAATGCTTCTAATAACGAATTAGAAGCTAACCGGTTAGCGCCATGCAGCCCTGTTGATGAGCATTCGCCGCAGGCATATAATTGATGTATAGAGGAACGGCCGCTATGATCTACCAAAATACCCCCACACATATAATGGCATGCCGGCGCTACGGGTATCATATCGCGCGTCATATCTATACCCATTTCTAAGCACTTGGCATAAATATTAGGGAAGTGCTGCAGTATATCTTTCTTCTTTCGATGCCTTACATCCAGGTACACAAAATCCTCCCCGGATTTCTTTATCTCGGCATCAATGGCTCGTGCAACAATATCGCGGGGAGCCAACGAGCCACGCTCATCGTACTCGTACATAAATTCCTCGCCGTTAGTACGTTTGAGCACGCCACCGAAACCACGCACTGCTTCTGATATCAAAAACGAGGGATATTCGCCCGGGTTATATAAAGCAGTGGGATGAAACTGGATAAACTCCATGTTCCGAACTTTTCCTTTAGCACGGTAAACCATGGCAACACCATCGCCTGTTGCTATAGTTGGATTAGTAGTTACTGAGTAAATATGCCCGGCACCACCCGAAGCCATTACAGTAACTTTCGACAGTATCTTTTCAACATGATTGGTTTCGGTGTTAAAGGCATAAATACCGTAACAGGTAATATTATCTGATGATTTCTTTACCAGCTCACCCAAATGGTGTTGGGTGATGATATCAACAGCAAAGTAATGCGTCAATATTTCGATGTTCGGTTCGCGGTGTATCTCTTCCAACAAAGCACGCTCTATCTCAAACCCCGTGATATCTTTATAATGTAACACGCGGAATTCGGAATGCCCACCTTCTTTTGCCAGGTCGTATTCACCTTCGTTAGTACGGTCAAAGTTGGTTCCGTAATCAATAATCTCGTTAATGCGCTCCGGCCCTTCCTTAACAACGGCTTCAACAACTTCTTTGTCGCAGAGCCCGTCGCCGGCAATTAGGGTATCATTTATATGCTTTTCAAAAGAATCCTCTTTTTTATCCACAACTACCGCTACACCACCCTGGGCGTACTTAGTGTTGCTCTCATCTTCGTTGGCTTTTGTAACTATCAGAACCTTACCGTGCTTTGCAGCTTTAAGTGCAAAACTTAATCCGGCTATGCCCGAACCTACCACCAGGAAATCCACAGTTCTGGTCATGTTTTGTATGTATATGGTGTAAAATTAGTACTAATGTTAATAAGCGGGGTAAAACGTGTTAATTTTGTGTAAGTAAAAAATAGCAAATAGCACATGGTGTTTATAACCTCCGTTTTTGTCCGTTTTTTACAATACTTTTGCGCGATTTGTAAGCGGCTTTCACAACGATGCTAACATTTTATTGATCAGGTAAATATTAACATTAAAGTTTTGATATCAATATTTGATTGTCACACCAAGCTAAAAATCAGCAAAATAAAAAATACAAACGTGTTTAAAATTGTTAATAAAAATGTAGAACTAACTTTTCTACTAAAAAGTAACACAACTTTTAAACACTATTAACACCTTAATAACAATAGGTTTATTTTATATATAAAAAGAAGTTATTATTAATTGATTTGTGGAATGGATATCTTCGAAGAAATAAAAACGAATGGTTTTGCCGACGAATACATTGACCCGTCGCTGGACTTATTCGAGGAAATTAACAAACTAAAAAAAGAGAAAAATGCGGTTGTGCTGGCCCACTATTACCAGGAAGGAGATATACAGGATATTGCCGATTATATTGGCGACAGCCTTGGGCTTTCTCAACAAGCTGCAAAAACCGATGCCGACATTATTGTTTTTGCCGGCGTACACTTCATGGCCGAAACAGCCAAAATATTATCTCCAAACAAAAAGGTACTGCTGCCGGATCTGAAGGCCGGTTGCTCGCTTGCAGACAGCTGCCCGCCACACTTGTTTAAAAAATTCAAGGAGAAATACCCCGACCACCTGGTAATAACCTATGTGAATTGTACCGCGGAACTTAAGGCTTTGAGCGATATTGTTTGTACCAGCAGCAATGCCGTACAAATTGTGGAGAGCCTGCCTAAAGACCAAAAGATCATCTTCGGGCCGGATAAAAACCTGGGTGCATGGGTAGCTAAAAAAACAGGCCGCGACCTGGTATTATGGAACGGTGCATGTATGGTGCACGAGATATTCAGCCGCGAAAGAATTTCCAAGCTGAAAGAGCGCCACCCGAATGCGAAGATATTAGCCCATCCGGAATGCGAAGAAACCATACTGCAAATGGCAGATTACATAGGATCTACCACCGGGATACTAAAATACGCCACTAACAGCCCTGCGGAGGAGTTTATAGTAGCTACCGAGAGCGGTATTTTGCATCAGATGGAAAAAGACAATCCGTCTAAAAAATTTTTTCCGGCTCCGCCGAATAATACCTGTGCCTGCAACGATTGCCCTCACATGAAACGTAACACGCTGGAAAAACTATACCTCTGTATGAAAAACGGCACACCCGAAATAGATGTGCCGATGGATATTATTGAGAAAGCTGTTATTCCTATTGAAAGGATGCTGGAGATATCGGCGCGGCTTGGTCTGTAATTTTTTACTGGATTTCACCTATTTTTAAGAGATGATTTCACCGATTTGACTTTATCGGTGAAATCATTTTTCATCTGTTGAATCTACAACTATAGGTTATCCTTCTTTGTCTCTACAGCATCCTGAACGGCTTGCGGTAACATATTAAGTAAATTATAACCGGTAGCTTTTTCTATTTCCCTTACGGTTGTGCGGTATTGCTTCCAATCTTTTACTGTAGTGTTAACGTTTGGCGTGTTTACTGCTATCACTCGCGTGGTTGCAGAAACCCTGCTCACATCATTATCGCCAACCGGTACAATAACTGCTATTTTCCACACGTTACTGGGGACTACAATATGGCCATCATTAATAGTATTTGCACTGCCGTTTTTACCAATACCGCCCTGTCCGTACGCACCCATTACTATATAAACTTCGTTACCGGCTACCACTTGTGCACGTAAATAGTTTTCCATTTCGGCCCAGGTTTGCTGGTTATTTTGCGGTGCCTGAGGGATCATGTTGGTCATCAGGAAGGTAGCCGAATTGGCATTAGCAGAACTGGTGCGATCTGCGGATGGGCAGTTGTGGCCTCTATCAAAACCTGAATTGTAATAACTATTGCTCTGCACATGATAAAAATTTGAATCTAAACCGCTGAAACCCGCAAAATTGTCAACCCTTGGCGCAGCGTTGTTTATAGTTGTTGCATCAATATGCCAGCTTACCCAGTTTGGTGTTCCGCGCGAATTGTTGTACGATTCGATGTAATATTTCTGGTCGATAAGGTAATCGTTCGCCATTACCACATTGGGTTGTGCGCCGGATGGATTACCCATTAACAAGTTGCTGTTGTCACCAACCTCCGGCTGTGCATCTGCCCCTGCGGTTACGCCGCGTTCGGCTGCTGGCGGCGTTGTAGTTGTTGTGGTATCAGCGCCGCCTGTATCGGTACTGCCGCCTACTATAATACCGGCATCGCCAATGCCTTTAAAGGTAATATCATCAATATTAGTTCGGGTAGTAGCAGTACCCACCTTTTTGATCTGGAAACGAACTTTTTTGGTGGTTTCTATCTTAAAAGAATCAGTAACTAAAGTGGTGTTGGTTTCCATAATATCGGTACCGATCTGCGTAAATGTTTTACCACTATCAACCGACATTAACAACTGCCAGCTTTGGTTGGCATCAGTACCATATTTACCGTGGGTTATATTTATTTGGGTAACGCCGGCAATATCAAATTTCATGGTGATATCGCCTGCACGTAGCCTCACCGATTTGCTGCCATTCTTAAGGTCTGCGGGTAAGTTGCCGATAAGGGCATCGTTAAAACTCCAAACACCTGTACTTAATTGTACGTCGGCAATGGCGTAAGGATCTTTCTTTCCGGTCTCAAAACCCTCGGTAATGCTGTATGGTTTTGGTGTAACTACTTCTTCAGGGGGAGCAGGATCAATGGTAATTCCGCCGCGATAGTCTTTGGCGCAACCTGCTATAAGCAAAAGCCCGAAGCTTAAATAGATAAGTAATTTTCTGTTTTTCATATAGATATTTTTAAGAACGCAAAACTATCCCTTAAACATTAACTCCCTGTTAATTGATTTTATGTATGATAAATATTACAAAGAGCAGCGCCCGCAAGCAGATTAGTATTTTTATTGGTAATTTTGTGGTTTGGGATTCCACCGATTGGTAAAGATTCCACAGATAAAATCGGTGTAATCACAAAACATCGGTGTAATCAAGAAAACAATATGTTTGAGAACCAGGATAAAACGCATTTAGAAGAATTAGGCGAGTTTGGCTTAATAAGCCATCTCACAAAAAATATAACGCTTACTCAAAAAAGTACGGTAAAAGGTATTGGCGATGATGCTGCTGTGCTCGACCATGCCGGAAAAAAAGTATTGGTATCTACCGATATGCTCTTGGAGGGTATTCATTTCGATTTGGCCTATACTCCCTTGAAGCATTTGGGTTATAAAGCCATACAGGTAAACCTGAGTGATATTTATGCCATGAACGCAACTGCCACGCAGGTTACGGTATCGATAGGGATGAGCAGCAAATTCCCGCTGGAAGCTATTGAAGAATTATATGAAGGTATTTACCTGGCTTGCGGAAATTACAATGTTGATCTAATTGGTGGTGATACTACCGCATCTAAACAGGGCCTGGTTATAAGCGTGACCGTTTTAGGATATGCTGATGAAAGCGAAATTGTATACCGTAATGGTGCCGAAGAAGGCGACCTCATTTGCGTATCGGGCGATTTAGGTGGGGCGTATACCGGCTTGCAATTGTTGGAGCGCGAGAAACTGGTTTACCTGGAAAACCCGAACATTCAGCCCGACCTTGAAGGTAAGGACTACATAGTTGAACGCCAATTGAAACCCGAAGCGCGTAAAGACATTGTGGACCTGCTGAAGGATATGGATGTGAAACCAACATCCATGATCGATGTATCTGACGGATTGGCTTCAGAGATATTACACATTTGTAAGCAAAGCAATAAAGGCTGCAACCTGTACGAGGAAAAAATACCGATCGATCCAATGACCTACGAAACCGCCCGCGAGTTCGGCCTGGATCCAACCGTATGTGCATTGAGCGGCGGAGAAGATTACGAATTACTTTTCACCGTGAAACAAGCGGATTATGATAAGATAAAATTCAAGATGGATTTCACCATCATCGGTTATATCACCGAGCCTAATGCAGGTTGTAATTTAATTACCAAAAGCAATAATGTGCATCCATTGAAGGCGCAGGGTTGGAATGCGTTTGGAGCCAGTGCGCAGTAGGCGGATAGCAGTTTGCAAGACTACTTTTTGATTTGCAGAGGGTTTTCTAAAAAAATTTCCCGCTTCGCGGATGCAATTCTGTTCCCCCTTCAGGGGTTTAGGGGGCTTCGTCGATATATTTATTATCTATTTGCTTGTTGGCTTTTGCACCCAGCTTTTTGATCTTTTCGGCGGTTATGGTGAGGTTGCCCCGGCCGTCGGTGAGTTTGTTTAGCGCACGTTCGTAACTGTCCTGGCTTTGTTTGATGTTTTTACCGATGCCTTCCATATCCCCAACAAAGCCTACGAATTTATCATACATTTCCCCGCTTAGGCGTGCTATCTCCAATACGTTGCGGTTTTGCCGTTCTTGTTTCCAAATGCTGGCAATGGTTCGCAGTGTTGCCAACAAGGTAGAAGGGCTGACTATAACCACACGCTTTTCCCAGGCATCGCTAAATAACTCGGCATCCAGTTGAACTGCGAAGCTGAACGAGGATTCTATAGGTACAAAGAGCAATACAAAATCCGGCGAGTTTACTTGGTAGAGGTCGTGATAGTTTTTAGAAGACAAGCCATAAACGTGGGCACGGATAGAATCTACGTGTTGTTTAGAATAAAGCCGGCGCTCTTCTTCCGTTTCGCTGTTCACAAGCTTTTCATAGGCAATTAGCGATACTTTAGAATCTACAATAAGGTGTTTATCATCGGGCAGGTCTATTATTACATCGGGCTGCAACCTTCCTCCTTCTGAGTGATTTAGGCTGGCTTGTGTGCGATACTCGCGGTCGCGCACCAAACCGCTGCGCTCCAAAACTTTCTCCAGTATTACCTCGCCCCAGTTACCCTGCTTTTTGTTATCGCCTTTTAGGGCTTTGGTAAGGTTTTGCGCTTCGGCACTAATGAGTTGGTTAAGTTCCATCAGTTTGCCAATTTCGCCGCGTAATATGTTGCGCTCCGCCGCTTCGGTGCTGTAAACTTTCTCTACCTTTTGCTCGAATGCTTTAATGTTCTCTTTAAGCGGAGATAGAATGATATCAATGCTTTGCTTGTTAACATCAGTAAACTCCCGCGATTTTTCTTTGAGTAGTTTTTCGGCAATATTCTCAAACTCTTTTTGGAAATGGCTACGGGTATTTTCTATATCTGCTTTTTGCTCGGCAAGCTTTTCCTGCTCTGCTTTTAATGAGGCACGTAGCGAAGCTAAATTTTCGCCGGCTTCTGCCAGTTGAGCGTGCGAATCGAAAAGTTGATCGGCGAGTTTAGCTTTATCTGCATCAAGGCGGCGAACGGTATTTTCGTTTTCGGTTACCGAGCCCAAAAATTTCTGTTCGGCTACTGCTATCGATATTTTAAGGGATTGGTTCTCCGCTTGTAAGGATACCATTTCCTCGGCAGAGATTATGCCGGCCGGCTTTTTTCTCACGAAAAATAAGACGATAGACCCAATAAAAAGGAAAGCAGCAATACCTAATATGACAACATCCATCCTGATAAAAAATTTAGCAAAACGAATGTAGCTATTTATATTTTACTAAAAAAGCGTATAGCTATTAAGGAATTATTTTAGTGGTATCGGTTGGCTTACCTACCCCGTTGCCACTGGTATCTTTCCCGCCTGTTTCGGTTGGGCTTACTTTATAGCCGTTACTATCAGCAGGCCCCGAGTTGCCAACATGCACCTGCCCCGAGTCGGCTTGCGCACCACCGGTTTGGCCGGTATTGCCTTTGCAAGCTGTAAAAAACAATAGCACCGCCGCTAATATGATCATCAAAAAAGATATCAATTGTTTCATGAGGTAATTTTTGTTGGTATAGTTAAACTACAATCGTGATATTTACATGTTTAAAATTTCTCAAAATAAACCGGTTATGAAACTTACTGTTATTGTATTTGCCTTTGTTGGGTGTATTGTGCTGTTTGGTTGTGGTAAAAAAGGAGATGCAACACCCACGCCACATACCATAAAAGTTACGGTTGCCGGCACGGCAAGTTACAGCGTAAGCTTATCTGCAATAAAAGCAGAAGAAACGGTAAGTACAGCACTTGACACCAAAACGATTGCAAGTGGCACCTATGAGTTTACTACAACTTTAACAGCCGGAAGCGTTGTACATCTGGAAGTGCAAAACTCTAATGGGGAGAATACTGTGGCTTATGCTATAACTGATAATGATGCAACCGGCACTACCGATTCGGGCCGCGAACTGGGCTCATTCAGTAAAATTGTGGCGGAATATACGGTAAGGTAATTACTGGGCTTTTTCTACTCTCAATCCAATATCGCTTACTTCATGAAGGGGGTTATCGCGCATGTTCTGCTCTATTTCGAAATGATAAGTACCCTTTTCAGGAAATTTGTACCCTTTGCGGAAAGGTAACTGGTAGCTGTATAAATTACCGCTGCCGCTGCCCAGCCATTCGCCATCAGGGTTGGCCAATACAAACTGGTAACGGGTAGTAGCTGTTTTGCTGCCGTGCTTTTGCGATAAAAGCACATAGATGTTCGAGTAGCGATACCCTCCCCCTACCCGCAGGTTGAAATAGAGGTTATAAGGCACCTTCTCGTCGGTAATATTTACATCGAACTTCACCCTGTTTATGTACGACCAATTGTGGTTGCCAATCTCGGTATTCTGATCGATAATCGCGTTGGGATCGGTACAGCCCTGCAACGCAAATATTACAGGGACAAAAACAGAAAACAATAATTTATACAAGTGTTTCATTACTCGGGGCTTGCCTGGCTTTGGTTGTTGTTATTATTGTTACCGCGGTTTGGCCTGTGCCTGTTACGCCTGTTATTATTGTTGCCTCCCTCGCGTTTGCCACCATCGGCCTGTTGGGCATTTTGTGGTGTACCTTCTTTTTTAGGCGCGTTTTGTTGTTGAGGACGTCTGCCTTCGTTGCGGTTTTGATTAGGTTGGCCGGCTGCTTGCCCTTCGGGGCGAGGTTGTTGCTCTCCGCCTTTTTTATGCGCGTTTTGCTGTTGCGGGCGATTATTCTCGCCTTTGTTTTGCGCTTGCTGGCCTTCGGGACGGTTGCCGCCTTTATTTTTGTTTTTGTTCTTCTTGTTGTTTTTATTGCGGCGCTCGTCGAGGCGGGTAAGGCTATCCTGGCCTACTACGTTCTCGTAATCGAGCACTTTTACCGGTTTCACTTCTACTGCAACAACCTCCGCAAGGTCTTCCGGTAAAACGCCGTCGCGGTTCATTTGCTGTATTTCTTTTACGCGCGAAATGGGCAGTGGCACCCACGATTCTTCGCGCGGGTAAGAAAACCACATAATGCGTTTAAAAATATCGGTCTTCTGCAAACGGGCATCGCCTTTTTCGGTCTTCAGGAAGTTTACATTATCGGGGATATGCTTCAGCGCATCCATATAAGTATCCAACTCGTAGTTGAGGCAGCATTTTAACTTACCGCACTGCCCGGCAAGTTTCAGCGTATTTAAGCTCAGGTTTTGGTAGCGTGCCGCTGCCGTAGATACTGTTTTAAAATCGGTAAGCCAGGTGCTGCAGCACAGCTCGCGGCCACAGCTGCCTATGCCGCCCAAACGGCTTGCCTCCTGGCGCATGCCTATCTGCCGCATTTCTATACGGATACGGAAACT
This sequence comes from Mucilaginibacter pedocola, assembly GCF_002013915.1. GTDB lineage: Bacteria > Bacteroidota > Bacteroidia > Sphingobacteriales > Sphingobacteriaceae > Mucilaginibacter > Mucilaginibacter pedocola. Next base: position 102,883 of record NZ_MBTF01000002.1, on the reverse strand, counting down.
CTCGGCCATTTTTTTGATGAGCTCGCGAAAATCTACGCGGCCTTCGGCGGTGTAATAAAAGGTAGCTTTGGTTTTATCGCCCTGGTAATCTACGTCGCTAATTTTCATGCTCAGCTTCAGATCTAAAGCCAGCGTGCGCGAGCGGTGCATGGTTTCCCATTCAAGATCCTTGGCCATTTTCCATTTATCAACGTCGGCGGGAGTAGCGCGGCGGTATATTTTTTTGGCAACATCGGCCTCTTTAACGTGGCGCTTGGTCATTTGCATGCGCACCAGTTCGCCGGTGATAGATACATGGCCAATATCATAACCGCCGGTAGTGGTTTCCACAGCAACCAGTTCGCCTGCTTCCAGGTAAATATTATCCGGGTTATGATAAAACTCCTTCCTCGATCCTTTGAATTTTACTTCTACGATGTTGAAAGGCTTATAATTGTTTGGCATATCCATGTGGGAAAGCCAATCGTGTACGTCTAATTTACTGCAACCGTTAGTAAGGCAGCTGCCATTACTTTTGCAGCCCGCAGGTGAGCAACCGCCCCCTGTTGAGCAACTTCCGCATCCCATAATTAATTCGGTATATAATGATTCCCCGGAGGGACGATTTTCAAATTTAGTACTTTTATAATTTGCAAAGATACATCTAAAAACAAGATCTTAGGGTTAGCATTGCGTTCTATATGGTAATGAGCCTTTTCCAGCTCGTCAATAATAGTTTCAGATTGGGCAATATTCATTACAGCGGCCATCTTGCGAGCAGTATCTAACTCCTGCGCCGGTAAGTGCACCATGGCTTCTGCCCCTGCAGATATTAAACAGCACTCACGGATAAAGTTGATGCCGTAACGCAAAAAATTCTTTTGGTTTTCGCGGCCCATTTTTGATGAGCTATCCACAAAACTCAGCACCTCCAGCCCTTTATTGCCAAAGCATAGGCGTAGCCATTGTACAAAAAGGTTATGGTAACCTTTGCTGTCCTGCTGCAGCATACTCAGCGCTTCGGCCATACTGCCATTACTCAGGTAAGCAATTTCGGCAGCTGCGGTTTCGGTTTGATTGTGGTTAGCAACAAGGTATTCCTGTATCTCATCAAACCCCAGCGGAGGTATCTTAACCAACTGCGTACGCGATAGGATGGTATTCAATATCTGATCCTGGTTTTGAGCTACCAGCAGGAAAAGTGTATTGGGCTGTGGTTCTTCAATAATTTTAAGTAGTGCGTTCCCCTGCTTATCCAAATATTCGGGTAGCCAAAGTATCAAAACCTTATAAACCGATTCGAAGGGTTTAAAGCTAAGTTTCTTGATGATCTGGTGGCACTCGAGTATGTTGATGTTGGCCTGTTTGTTTCCCGAATCCAGATAGCCGCGCCAGGTATCTAAATTAAGATACGGGTTTTCGGAAAGTGCGGTGCGCCATTGCTCAATAAAATCAATAGCCGACTCTTTCGGCGTGCCGAACGTTGGGTACGAAAAATGCAGATCGGGGTGCATCAACTTTTGGTACTTGCGGCATGAGGCACAAACACCACAGGAATCGTCAGGCTGTTTATCCTCGCAGCTTAAAAACTGGGCGTAAGCAACCGCTAAGGCCAGGCTGCCACTACCTTCGGGGCCTAAAAACAACTGGGCATGGCTCACCCTGTTCTCGGTGACAGAGGAGACCAATCGTTGCTTTACAGCGTGCTGCCCGGTAATTTCTCTAAACTGCATTGGTGCAAGGTAAAAATTAGATGCGAGATTTGAGATATGAGATTTGAGACGGAAAGGCGTTTAGGCTATCTTTTAAGTACTTTTGTTTTTTTAATTACAAAAGGATGCCACATCTCAGGCTTTATTTCTTTCACCTCATATCCGCAAAACTATGCGCGTAATGGCTTTCGACTACGGTACCAAACGCATAGGCATTGCGGTTACCGACCCCATGCAGATAATAGCCACCGGGTTGGATACTATCCATCCGCTCAAAATAATAGATTACCTGAAAAACTACATGCAAACCGAGCAGGTTGAACGTTTTGTGGTTGGCGAACCCAAGCAAATGGATAATACCCCATCCCAATCGGCACAGCACGTAAAAGGTTTTGTTACGCTGCTTAAGAAAAACTTCCCGGATATCCCCATCGAAATGCTTGATGAGCGCTTCACTTCTAAAATGGCATCAGCCGCTATTGCACAAAGCGGTATGGGTAAAAAAGCAAGGCAGAATAAAGAGTTGGTGGATACGGTATCGGCTACAATTTTACTGCAAAGCTGGCTAAGTAAAAGCTTCTGATAATGAATAAAATAGCAAAGGATATATTTTCCGTACCTTTGCTGCATGGAAATATTAGATCCATCTTTGCAATCATACCTCGATGCCCACCTCGACCCAGAGGCCCCCGAACTGCAAGCCATTAACCGCGAAACATATTTAAAAGTATTAAAACCGCACATGCTAAGCGGCCACTACCAGGGCCGGGTGTTGAGCATGCTGAGTAAAATGGTGCAACCCAAGCTGATACTGGAGATAGGCACTTTTACCGGTTATTCGGCTATTTGCCTGGCGGAAGGTTTAGCTGACGGGGGTATACTGCACACCATAGAAGTTAACGCGGAGTACGAGGAAATGCTCAATTCACATTTTAAACTGACAAATGTGGATAAAAAAATAAAGCTTCATATTGGGGCCGCAGAGGGCATAATAGCTGATTTTGAGGAAAATAACTTCGATTTAGTATTTATAGATGCGGATAAACGAAATAATTTGACTTATTTTGAGTTAGTATTTGACAAAGTAAGGCCCGGTGGGTTAATAATAATTGATAATGTTTTGTGGAAAGGCAAAGTGTTTGGTAACGAAAATGATACCGATACCGTAAACATCCGCAAACTAAATGAGCACATAGCTGTTAACACGAAGGTTGAAAAATTAATTCTTCCCGTTCGTGATGGACTATTGATCATCAGAAAAAAATAATTATGAAGAAACTCTTTACTGCTACTCTACTGTTGGTATCTGCGCTGGTTGCAACCACAGCAACTGTTTCGGCACAAAGCGCTCCACAATCATATGTTGATAAATTCAAAGATAATGCCATTCGTATCATGCACGAAACAGGCGTACCTGCAAGTATCATTTTAGGCGTTGCCATGCACGAATCTGCCAGCGGCAAGAGTGCTATAGCTCAAAACCTCAACAACCAGTTTGGTGTAAAAGGTGGAGGCACTGTAGTTTATTATAAACACAACAAAAAAGTTAAGACATCGTACAAGCGCTACGAATCTGTAATGGAATCTTTCCAGGATTTCGCCCGCATCATGACCGAGCGTAAACAATTCAGCCATTTGGCCGATAAACTTACCCAATACGATTATACCGGCTGGGCAAAAGGCATTCAACGCAGCGGTTATTGCAGCAGCCGCACCTGGGCATCGCAGGTAGTAGCCATCATCAAAAAATACAAACTGCACGACCTGGACGAAAAACCTGAAGAAAACGGAGCGACCGCCCAGTTAGCCGATAGTAACCAAAAATAATTTTCTCCCATTTTTGCCGTTCCATGTGAATGGCTTTTTGGTTATTTTCCGCTATGCGTAAATTCTGCATCCTCTTCGCTCTTGCTATTGTTTTCAATTCCTGCTCGGCACACAAAGGCACTATCAGCAGTAGCAAGGCCCGCAAAAACAATAAAGCCATTCAAAAACGCAACAGCGCGGCCATTGCATCGCACCGCAATATGTCGTCGTTGGAATATATCGACCGCTTTAAAGCCATCGCCATACAGGAAATGAATACCTACGGCATACCCGCCAGTATTACGCTTGCGCAGGGCTTGTTCGAATCGGGCGCGGGTAATAGCGATCTGGCCGTTGCCGCCAATAACCACTTCGGCATAAAATGTGGCAGTACCTGGACGGGCGAGAGCTATTATAAGGACGATGATAATACCAACGATTGTTTCCGCGTGTATGATAACCCCGAAGACAGCTACCGAGACCACTCAGAGTTTTTAAAGAAAAAGAATTACGCCAGGCTGTTCGAACTGGATAAAAACGACTATAAGGGTTGGGCCTACGGCTTAAAAGCAGCTGGTTATGCTACTAACCCCAAGTATCCGCAATTGCTGCTGAACATCATTACCAAATACAATCTCGACCAATACGACCGCCCCGAAGGCGAGATAGCCAAAATTAAACGTGAGGACCGCGTGCTGGATCAAATAAATAATAACATGAACCAGCCACAGGCCGATACCATAGTGAAGGAATCGCCGGATGATAAAATTTACACCGTAAAACAGGGCGATACACTATACAGCATCTCTAAACGTTTTGGTATCACGGTTGACGAATTGAGGGCATTAAACAAAATGAGCGATAACGGCATAAAAATTGGCCAGAAGCTTGTGGTTGTAAAATAGCTTGTTAAAATTTGTTAACGGCCGCCAAACGCGGCACCAAAACCAGTAGCTTTGACCCCTCAATGAAATTATGGACTTTCTTATTGCTTTGCGCTACGCAATTAACAGCCTTTGCGCAGCAAAAGGAGGTTACGGGTATTGTGTTTGATAAAGACAATAATACGCGCATTGCCAAAGTAAACGTACTCAACAGCACCACGGGCAAATCGGTTTACAATACATTTAAAGGCGAATTTATTATTGCAGCAAATATTGGCGATGTACTGATTTTCAGTAAACAAGAGTTTCACAGCGATACGCTGAAAGTGAAAGACCTTGCGGCACTTGCTGTTTACCTTAAACCCAAGGCTATTCAATTAAAGGAAGTAACCGTGCGTGATAGCGTACTGGGACCGAAGCGGAAATACCTGGCAACAAAAACCGATTTTAACCGGATATACGGCTCCATAGGTAACCGCGACCTGCTTTCTGTTGGGCAGGGTAGCGTGGGCTTTAGTATAGATGCTTTGTATAACATGTTTAGCCGAAGCGGCAGGAATGCCGAGCACCTGAAACAGATCATTGATAGGGATTATATGCAGGCGCAGATAGATTACCGTTTCAATAAATCGTTTGTGGCCGGGATAACGTTTTTGAAAGACCCGGAGCTGACGGACTTTATGTTTAAATACCGCCCAAGCTATAATTTGGTAACCACCGCCAGCGAATACGAGTTTGTAAAATACGTGCGCACCAGCTTTAAGCGTTATAAGCGCAACCCAAGGGCATTTGAGCTGGAGCCGTTGCCTCCGCAATACCTTGATGTGAAATGACGGGATGGTTGGTAACAGCGCGGTTTTTGAAACCCAACATAAATGCCATGGCGCTATTCCCTTTTATTTTGATTAGGGAAGATGCTATGCGAAACGATAAAGTTTTACTAAACCACGAGCGTATACATTTACGCCAGCAAGCCGAGCTATTGGTATTGCCATTTTACATTTTATACCTGCTGAATTATTTGCTAAGCCTCGCCCGCTACCGCAGGCATTACCCGGCGTACCGCAACATTTCTTTCGAGCGGGAGGCTTATGATAAAGAGGCGGATTTGCACTATTTAGGCCGGCGGAGATGGTATAACTGGCTGGCTTATTTATAAAACCACGCACATTAGTTACATTTTGTGCCTTGAAATAACAGATTTTTGCATTTTCTTTGCGTTATGTTGAAAACCGGTTTAAGATTAGTTCTCACACTTTGCTGCTCGGCCGTTCTGTCAGCCAATGCCCAAATAGCCGATACGGTAAAACGGGATACCGTTAAAATTGATACCAACCTGCTCAACAGGTACCGGCTATCGCCAAAAAAGAACTCCATAACGGTGACATTAAAACCGCTGCAGATACAGCCTGAGTACATACCCGTAACCATGTTGGATTATAAGGTAAGCTACTGGCGCAAGTTTATTACCCTTGGGCTAAACTTTAGCCAATCGGCCTTTAGTAGTAACTATGCAGCAGGGGGTGTAACTGCGGTTGCGTTGGGTGGTAATCTTATTTTCCGCAACGAGTATAATAAAGCACCGTTCAGCTATACATCAGAGTTGAACTTGCTTTACGGTAAATCAAAAAACAAAGGGCAAGGCGCGCGTAAAACCAACGACCGTATCTTCTTTGATAATAAGGTAGCTACCCAATTGTCTAAAAGTTGGTTCTTCTTCGGCTCGCTTAGTTTCGAATCGCAGTTTGATAAAGGTTTCCAGTACGATGCTGCCGGTGTAAATCCCCCGGTGCTGATATCTAACTTTATGGCACCGGGTTACGTAACCGAATCGCTCGGTTTTGAGTACAAGCCCAATAAATTCTTCGATCTGCGATTGGGTACAGGTACCGCCCGACAAACATTTGTATTGGATCAGGAAATATTTGCCGGCAAAGGCGTGGACGACGAGGCTTATGGTGTAAAAAATGGCAGAACAATACGTACCGATATCGCATTCCAGATGGTGGCCATATTTGATAAAGATATTGCCAAAAATATGCACTTAAATGCACGTTATGATATGTTCGTTCCTTATGGGCAGCCACTTGATAAAGTACGGCATAGGGTAGATGCACTATTGGCGGCCAAAGTTAACCGCCTGGTGAATGTATCTGTGAACGGAACCTTATTGTTCGATAAAAACACCGGGCAAAACGGTATACAAGGCACCGAAGGTCTATCATTAGGTGTACTTTACAAATTTCCGTGATGTTAAGAATTGCATAGATATTAAAACAGAAAACCCGGCTGCTTGGCCGGGTTTTCTGTTTTTGGTAGATATAGAGTGTAAGATGTTTAGCTTTTGCTATGTTTCCTTAACGATTGAAAATCGATATAGTATAGCACTTTCAACGAGAAGTTATTGTTCTGCGGCAAATTGAAAGTTTCATGCAGATTGTTTAGGTAACCCCTGTCTGTAGGCAAGTCGGTATTTACAGCGGAGTTTTTCCAGGCAATACTTAGCTCGCTGCCCGGTGTAAATTGCCAAACGTAAACCATGTCTACATTCCAGATATTTACGTTGCGGTCGTTGTGGTCAAAGTTGTTGGAAGTAAGGGGCGCCACGTATCCGTCTTTACCAAGGCTAAAAAACTCCTTATTATTTACTTTGCTCCAATAATGCCTCAACCGCAAGTTCAGCCCCATTATGCCGCTAAAGGTGTATTTGAGGTTGAAGATGTTTTCAACAGTATGCACATTTCTTAAGGCAAAAACGGGTTTATTAGCATCATCAAAAGTAGAGAAGCCCAGGTAGTTGATGCGGGGGCTGAAAGTGATATCCTCGTTAATAGAAAACTTATTGCTCAGGCGCAGGTTGAGGTAGGTTTCCAGGTCGTTACCATGGCCGCTATACCCATTCCATACCCAGGTATCGGAGTACCAAAAACCACCCGATACCATTTTAGAGCGGTTGGTGCTCAAATTCCAGTTGAGCATAAAGTTGCGTGGCGAACGGTACCGTTCGCCATTACGGGCCTCGTAAAAGTCGTTTCCTTCAAACCTGTAATGGCCGTTGATATTAGCCTGCCACAAATTTTTGAATGTGCCGAATCCTCCGAAGTTTTGATTGAAGTTTTGATAGTTTGATTCGTTAACCCGGCGGGAATAATAAGTATTGGTCCATACACCGTATTGCGTGAACAACTTTTTAGGCTTATAGTTGGTGTATTGCATATTAAGATTATGCTCCAGGTAGTTGTTGTTATTGTAAAAACCAAGGTCTTTACCTTCGTAATGGCTGTCGACCATATCCTGCCCAATATCCCAGGTAAAATTACCGGAGGATTTACCGCCAATAACTTCGTAGCTGTAGCCTGTGTTTGTTTTCATGCCGCCGCCATAAATATTGCTCATCATGGCGAAGCCGCGCAGCTTATAAGTATTCTTTTTATTATTCAGGTTATAAACAAAACCGCCTACATCAGCAGAATAGTCTTTATCAAAGCGGTTTACGTTGGTGTTAATAATCGTAATGGCGGAGTTGTTTTTCAGATTTTGGTCGAACACCAAAATGTTGTAGTTGGTAAGCGGGCTCGTTTGTACCTGCCTGCGGTTGCCCTGTTGGTCCTCTATAGTAGCATACGCAGTGTTGGTGATGGCATTAAAAACACCGATCCCGAGCCCTTTAGATGTACGACCCGATACTTTAATAGCGTTGAGCAGTTTTGTTTCGGTGGGGTTGCTAATCACCTCTTCGCCCGGGGCGAGATTGGCGTAAGCTGCATCATAACGTAAAGGAGCTCCACCCACCCTGCGGGAGTAAAACAGGTTGCCCTTATTGAACAACTCGGTGCCTTCCGTAAAAAATGGACGGTTCTCGTTATACTTTACTTCAAAGGGCGTTAGGTTAAGCACCTTGTTATCCGACTGTACCTGCCCAAAATCGGGTATCAGCGTTAGGTCTAATGTAAAAGCGTCGTTTATGCCGTATTTTACATCCATACCGCCATTTACCGATGCTTTTGTGTTTGGTACCCCCGCAGTATTGTAAGGGTAGTGGTTAACATAGGTAGAAAAGTAAGGGTAAAAGGATAAGCGCACCGGCGGGTCGAGCTTCTCTAACCCGGTTAAAATACCTTCCTGGTTTATAAAGCCGCTCATTTTGGGGTCTATCTCGTTCCAAAATAATTGTTGCTGTATGCGCTGGCGTTTGCGTATGAGGTTCATGCCCCAGGTTTGCACATCTTTTTTGGCAAAACGCAAAGCCGAATACGGGATACGCATCTCGGCGCTCCAGCCATGGCCGTCAACAACTACCTTGCTGGTCCAAACCGAATTCCAGTTAGGGTCTTCGGTATTGCCGTTGGCATCGGGCGGGGTATATTTAGCATCGAACTGGCTATTGGCCGATGTTACAAAAAAGCCGGTACCGTTTATGCCATCCTGGTAGGTATCAAATATTACTCCTATAAAATCGGCATTGCCCACGTTATCGCGTGTGGCAATTTCTTTGGCTACTTTGTCGCCGCTGGTTTCGTACATGCGGGCGCCAATGTAAATAGCATTGTTATCGTAAACTATTTTTACTTCGGTACGCTCTTCGGGTTTTTCGTGCACGCCCGCGTTGGGCTGCAGTTCCACAAAATCAGTAGCGAAGGGTACGTTTTGCCAGGCGGCATCGTCGAGCAAGCCGTCCATTTTGGGTGGCGTTTGGGTTTTTACAGCAACAAGTTTCTTTTTCTCCTTTTGTGCAAAGGCAGTAAGGCTTGTTGCGGCAAGTAAAATTGCAAGTAAAAAGGGCTTCATTTAGGGCTGTGATTAGCTATAAGATGTGCGAAGTTTGCAAAACGTTACACCTTGAGTTGTTAAATGTTGGTTAACGAGTGTTAAATGTTTGGTAGCATGCATACTATCGGGGGATAAAATATCTCCGGCTATCAGATAAAAGCCGGCGGCGTTTGCAGAAAATGGAGTATTTTGCCGCAGCCTATTTTCATAACCATGAAACTTAAACAACCTGCCATTATCGCGTTCCTGTGTTTATTCTTTTTTATTTCGGTAACCCGGGCACAAAACCGCTCCGTTATTATCCCGGGGAATATTAAACTACCGCAAGACTCGGTTATCAATAATTTGATCACTGCGCTGAACGGCTTTTTGGCTCAGAAGGACAAGCCAATTAAGAGTAATACAGCGATATTGAAAGACGAGTTTTTAGAGACGAGTGCCCTGCTGGATGAGATGATGGGCATTGAACAAAATGACGCCACCAAGGATGCGGCATTTTACAAGCCTTATTTGATAAACCTGGTTAAGCAGGATGCGGGTGTTTATGCGGTGCAACTAAGCTATATAGGCGTAGCAGATGGCTCGCCCCTGCTGAAAGCGACCTTTAGCCTGTTGGCAAAGAAAGTGGATGGGGTATTCTACTTTTACTCGCCGTTGAAACAAAACACTAAAGGTTGGCGAACGAAGAAGCAGGGAAATATCACCTTTAAATTTAAAGATGAGTTGGATGTTGCCGATGCAAAAGCATTTCAACAAAATGTGGCGCTGATAGACGGGAGGCTAAACGCAAATAAGCCTATTTTACAATATTACTGCGATAGCTTTTTAGAAGCACAACATTTGCTGGGTGTAGATTATAAGGCTGATTACGCCGGGGTTGTGAATAATAACCTCACGGCTAACAGCGACGAGCAAAGCCTCATAGTAAATGGATGGAGCTCCGGGCAGCACAGGTTCGACCCACATGACCTGTTTCACGACAGGTTGCGCACTGTAATGAGCAGCGAGGTGATCAATCGACCAGTTGATGAGGGCTGCGCATACTTATACGGCGGCAGCTGGGGTAAAAACTGGGCGGAGGTATCGGCTTTGTTTAATGCCTATGTAAATGAGAACCCAAATGCCGATTGGCTGCAGCTTTACCTTGATGGCAAAAACTATCAGAACGATGGTGGGAAGATCCTGAAAATATCATACATGATAAACGCGCTTATTGTGCAAAAGCTGGAAAAAGAAAAGGGCTTTGGCGCGGTGATGGAGTTATTAGCCTGTGGCAAAAGAGAACCCGGCGATGCCAATTACTTTAAAGCGCTGGAAAAACTCACCGGTATAAGCAAAGGCAATTTTAATACCGAGGTTGGCAAATTGGTGCATGGCAATTGATTTATTTTACCTGCACAGGTTTCTGCTTCAAAATCATACCTTTGTATCCTCAAAAATTAGGAATACGTAATGTTTGAAAATTTATCGGATAAGCTCGACAGGGCGTTCAAAGTACTGAAGGGACAGGGCTCGATCACGGAGATAAACGTGGCCGAAACCATGAAAGAGATACGTAAGGCCCTGTTGGATGCCGACGTTAACTATAAAACTGCAAAAGCATTTACTGACGATGTTAGGCAAAAAGCTATTGGTGCCAATGTATTAACATCAATTTCGCCGGGTCAGTTGCTTACCAAGCTCATGAACGATGAGCTGACCGAGCTGATGGGCGGCACCACTGCCGACATCGAGTTAAAAGCACAGCCTACCATCATCCTGATAGCCGGTTTGAACGGTGCGGGTAAAACCACATTTACCGGTAAGCTGGCCAACTACCTTAAAACACAGCGCAACAAAAAGCCTCTTTTGGTTGCCGATGATATTTACCGCCCTGCGGCGATAGACCAGTTGCAGGTATTAGGCCAGCAGATTGGTGTACCGGTTTATGCTAACCTCGAATCGAAAGACCCGGTGGCTATTGCATTGGAAGGTATTGCCCAGGCTAAAGCTAATGGCAACAATGTAGTAATTATTGATACCGCCGGCCGCTTAGCTATCGACGAAGCGATGATGGTGGAGATAGAGAAGGTAAAAGCCGCCACCAAGCCACACGAGATATTGTTCGTTGTCGATTCGATGACCGGTCAGGATGCGGTGAATACTGCTAAGGTGTTTAATGAACGCCTTGACTTTACCGGTGTGGTATTAACTAAATTGGATGGTGATACACGAGGTGGCGCAGCGTTGTCTATCAAATCGGTTGTTAATAAGCCTATCAAATTCATTGGTACCGGCGAGAAGATGGAAGCGTTGGACGTTTTCCACCCCGATCGTATGGCCTCGCGTATTTTGGGCATGGGCGACGTGGTATCGTTAGTAGAGCGTGCGCAACAACAATTCGATGAGAAAGAAGCTGCCGAGTTACAGAAGAAGATAAGGAAGAACAAGTTCGACTTTAACGACTTTTACAGCCAGATACAGCAGATCAAAAAAATGGGTAACATGAAAGATCTGATGGGCATGATACCCGGCGTTGGTAAAATGATGAAGGACGTGGAAGTGAGCGATGATGCTTTTAAAGGCATCGAAGCCATCATACAATCCATGACGCCGAAAGAAAAAGAAAACCCTGAAATTATTAACCAAAGCCGCCGCAACCGTATAGCCAAAGGTTCGGGCTCGAAGATAGAAGAAGTGAACCGCCTGATGAAGCAGTTCGACGATATGAAAAAGGTGATGAAACAAATGAGTAACCCTGCCGCCATGGCCAGCATGATGCGCAGGATGCCGAAAATGTAGAAAGGAAGCCCCCTAACCCCCTGAAGGGGGAATATAAAATTATAAGCCTCAGCAGAAATGTTGGGGCTTTTTTGTTTGATTTGGTATATTCACAGGATGAAACCTAAACTATTCATAATCGGCTTACTTTTAATAGGGAAAGCCTATGCGCAAGAAACGATTGCTATAGACGACCGGACCGCGACAAACGAAGTATATCATGTTTTAAAATCGGACAGCGCTACGCTGCAAGGAAAGTATACAAGGTTTTCACGCGACCTCAATCCAACTCCCGAGATAGAGGGATATTTTCGTAAGAATAAAAAAGACAGTGTTTGGCGGTATTATTCAGGATCGGCTGTTACGCTTGAGGCTTTTTATAAAGATGACGAAAAAGTTGGCACATGGACGGGTTTTGCCAGGGGGATGGAACGGCTTAAGTATGATTTCGCAAACAATAAACTGCTGGTGTTTTTCCCAACGGTTACTGATACCCTATTTAAGGTTACGGCAACTACCGACCCTACGCTGATTGTTGAACGCAAACCTATTTATGTGAATGGGATGCAAGCGTTGGTTAATTTTTTAAAAAAGCAGATCCGTTATCCCGCCACTTCAAGAGAAAATAATAAACAGGGCGAGATAATTATAAATGTGATGATCGACGAAAAGGGGAATGTCACAGATTACGTAGTCGCAAAAACATTAGATGCAATGACGGAAAAAGAGACGCTCCGTGTTTTCGGAAATTTATCCGACATGTGGATCCCCGGAATGGTAAATGGCAAGCCTGCAGCCACCATGGTGGAAATACCGGTGGTTTTTGCATTGGACGAACCGCGTGGTAAGAAATATAGGCCCGACCAGGTGATTGTTATCGGGGGCGTTTCCGAAAGATACCGCAGATAACACTAAGCCGGGAGATCTTCAAAACCCGTCAAGCCTAACCTGGTAATTCCAACCAACGGGCACAGCTATTTGTTCTATAATTTTTATATTTAAGCTATGAAACCTAACCTATTTATATTGTTGTGCTTACTGCCTTTTTTCGCCGCTGCACAAACCAGCGAACATGTAGTTGAAGATAATGCCAGAAGACTTAAAGAAAAATATTACGTTTTAAATAGCAACAATGAAATTAGGCAAGGCGAGTATAAGGCCTTTGGCAAATATTCCTCCCTTTTACAATCCGACGGGTTTTACAAAAACAACCTGAAAGACAGTGTGTGGCATGAATACAGTTATGCAGGTAAAGTATTACTGGAAGGAAATTATAAAGCCGGCGCAAGAACAGGTGAATGGTGTGCCTTCGACAATGACGGGCGGCTTTTGATAAAATACGACTACGATAAACAGGAACTACGGACATTGGCACCATTGGCTACTGATAGTACACTTTTATACCGGGTTGTAGGAAAAGAAGGAACAGCATTTTCTCGATTGGACCGGCCACCGATCTACCTTGATGGAGAGGTGTTATTTAAAGCAATAACCTCAAGAACTGTAACCTATCCGCAACAAGCCCGAGAGGCTTATAAAACAGGCACCGTAATTATTACATTCAATATTGGTGCTGATGGAAGCGTTTCTAAATATAAGGTAACAAAGGGCCTTGGCTTTGGTTTGGACGAAGCAGCGATGGTTGCTGTAAAAGCAGCAAACGGACAATGGCTGCCGGCCATAGCCCATGGTAAACCCGTAGCCATAGAATATGATGTGCCGGTAACATTCGCTTTAGGTGGGTATTGATTAAAACCCCTCCAACCTATCCTGGTAATTCCTGCCAACGGGCACAGCTATTTGTGCGCTTAATAAAACGCGGGTGCGCTCAACGGCTACAATCTTATTTTTGGCGATGATGTACGATTTGTGTATGCGCAGAAATTCACCCGCAGGCAATATGCTTTCAATGTATTTCAGCGTGCCTTTAGTTATTACCTTATCTGTTGGTGTATATACAATCGAATAATCTTTTAACGCCTGCACATAAGTAATATCGGCTATCCTAAGCTTAACGGTTTTGGTCCCGGTTTTAAAATAGATAAACTCCGGGGCTTCCGGCGCTATGTTTGGGGCTTCTTCTGCCGACGGTAGAGGCTCATCCTTTCGGTTAAATCGGTCGAGCGCTATTTTAAAGCAAACCGTTACCACCACGTACCATCCCGAGCTGATCATGTTATAAGGAATGTTATACCAAAAACCGCGGTGCCGCATATCCCCTATCACAAAGCCGAAAAGATACATATCATAAGCCCCCTGCAGCGCAACGTACACCACAATGGAACTTATCAGCAATAAAGCAAATAGCAAATACTTGCCTTTTGCAAAAAATCTCGGCACAAAAAAAGCCATATTAAGATAAGCCAATGCCATTAATAAACCTACTCTAACCGTTACACATCCCAAAAAATTAGGTAGCCCGGCTTTGTCTATCAGGTAGCGGCGCTCGTACAAAAACAGCAGGGTTATCACTACCCAAAACAGTAATTGCGGTATGAGTTGCCTGCTGGTAGCCTTGTTGTTTTCTGTAGCCATAAGTTGTTGATGTAAAAGTATAACTATTGCCGGGTAACCACTATCGGGGTGTATTGTTATTGGCCTACTATTGTTAGCGTTGGTCTACAAAACAAAAAATTGACGCATAAACCGCCCACCTTGCAGCATCAAATTTAAAAACCATGAACAGGCAAAAATTTATTACCTCGTTGATGCTTGGCCTGGCGGGGCTGGCCGCGTCGGCAAAAAAAGTATCATCGCTGGCACCTTCGCCCGAGGTTGGCGGCGGCTGCGATGGCTGCAATTTAATTTACGAGGGCATGCCCTCAAACTTATCCAACAAAGCTTACCTACCAGGCTGGACCGCAGGTGGGAAAAAGCTGATAGTAGAAGGCACCGTGTACCGCAAGGACGGGCATACCGTTGCGGCCAACGTTATTTTGTATATCTACCATACCGATAGCAAAGGATATTACAGTGCATCGCCCGGGCAGGTAAACGGTAAACGCCACGGGCACTTGCGCGGTTGGCTGAAAACCGGTTGCGATGGCAAGTATACTTTTTACACCACCATGCCCGCACCCTACCCCGAACGTAATAACCCGGCTCACATTCACCCGGTGATAAAAGAGCCCGGAATAAATGAATATTATATAGACGAGTTCCAGTTCGATAACGACCCATTACTTACTGATAGCCTTAGAAGTAAAACTGAGAACCGAGGAGGTTCGGGAATTATAAAGTTAAGCAAAAATGCATCGGGCATATTGGTTTGCAAGCGCGATATCATCCTCGGTTTAAACGTCCCATATTACAGATAGCATGAACGAACGGAATGGTAATATAGCATTGCTGATACTTCGCATAGGCATTGGAAGTATGTTTATTTTACATGGCTGGCCTAAATTACAAGGCGGCCCGGATGGGTGGCACCGCCTTGGGCAGAACATGCAATACCTTGGGATAAACTTTCTACCAACATTTTGGGGGTTTATGGCCATGGTTGCCGAGTTTTTTGGTGGAATGTTGTTGATAGCAGGAATTGCCGTGCGGCCAGCGGCTGCATTAATGTTTATAACAATGTTGGTTGCTGCTTTAAGTAACCTGGGCAAAGGTTATGGTTTGGAGGGTATTGTAGAGATAACAGAACTTGGCAGCGCTTTGCTGGCTTTGCTTATAGCCGGGGGCGGGCGGTATACGCCGGCTGATGTTGTAAATCAGCATATTAAAGGGCCGCGCTTGTAAAATTCCTACTACACATTACCATATTGTGTCCGAATTTTACAAAATTAGCGGTTAAACTTTTTACTGATCTTATGACCGTACCTACCCCCTTTAGCCGCGCGCTTATGGTTGCGCTGGCCGTTTCGGCATTTTCTGCCCAGGCGCAAAAAAAGCAGCTCACTACTGGGCAAATGCTCAAGAACGAGCCTAACAAAATTATTACCCCATTGCCCACTATATCAGGCTGGGCCGACGATAGCCATTACATAAAAGCAGCCACGGGCGGCAGGCGAGGCGGCGGCAGCAACGAAGGCGGAAGCAAACAGGTAGATGTGCTCACCGGTAACGAAACACCTTACACCCCACCCGCCAAAGACTGGAGCGTGAGCGTTAAGGATAAAGATATTTACCTGAAAAAAGCCGACGGTACCGAAACCCGTCTCACCAAAACATCCGACGAGGAGCAAAATCCCACCCTGTCGCCCGATAACAGCAAAGTAGCTTTCACCTTTGGGGGTAACCTGTACATATTGGATATTGCCAGCGGTAAAACTTCACAAATAACAAACGATGGTACCGATGTTATTTACAACGGTTATGCGTCGTGGGTTTATTACGAGGAGATATTAGGCCGCGGGTCGCGCTATAAAGCCTTTTGGTGGTCGCCGGATAGCAAAACGTTAGCCTGGATGCACTTCGACGATACCAAGGTTCCTATGTTCCCGCTATATAACTCCGAAGGGCAACACGGTTTTACCGAGTTAACCCGCTACCCGCAGCCCGGCGATGCCAACCCGAAAGTAAAGCTTGCATTTTACAATGTGCCGGGCAATAAAATTACATGGGCCGATTTTAACGAGAACGACGATACTTACTTAGGCACGCCTATATGGTCGCCGGATGGTACCGAGCTTTGGATGCAATGGATGAACCGCGATCAGAATAACCTGAAGCTTTATGCGGTTACACCGGCAACCGGTTCAAAAAAAGAGATTTACGACGAAAAGCAAAAAACCTGGATAAGCTGGTTTAAGGATGTTGATTTCCTGAAAGGCAACCAGGGCTTTATTGTGATGAGCGATAAAAGCGGCTGGATGCATATTTACTGGTACGGAATGGATGGCAAGCTAAAATCGCAGTTGACTAACGGCAACTTCACGGTAACCGGCATCCAGTACATCGACGAGAAGAACAAACAGGTATACTTTACCGCCCGCAAAGAGAACAGCGCACGTGTTGACCTTTACAAAACCAACTTTAACGGCAAGGGTTTAACCCGGTTAACGGCAGGCGAGTATAACCACTCGGTGTCAATGTCGCCGAAGGGAACTTATTTTACAGATACTTATTCCAATGTATCAACCCCAACAAAAATTGCGGTATTTAATAACAAAGGCAAACTGGTAAAAGAGGTAGCCGATAGTAAAGGTGCCGAGTATGCCGATTACGAGTTGGCAACTACAAAACTTATCCGCGTGAAAACGGCCGACGGTTTTGATCTGCCGATGACCGTTATGCTGCCATTAAATTACGACCCCAACAAAAAATACCCTGTAATGATCAGCATTTACGGCGGGCCTAACGCGGGCACCGTAATGGATACCTGGCGCTTTAGCGGCATGGCGCAGTGGTGGGCAAAAGAAGGCATGATACAAGTTGCCATGGATCACCGTGCATCGGGCCACTTCGGAAAGGTCGGCCAGAATTATATGTATAAAGACCTGGGCAAGTGGGAAATGAACGACTACATTGAAATGGTAAAATACCTGAAACAACAAAGCTATGTAGATGGCAGCAAAATATGCATCACCGGCGGTAGCTACGGCGGTTACGTAACTGCTTATGCCTTAACTTATGGTGCTGATTACTTCACCCACGGTATTGCCAACTTTGGCGTAATGGACTGGAGCCTTTACGATAGCCATTACACCGAGCGGTACATGGGTACGCCAAAAAACAACCCGGAAGGCTACAAAAGCAGTTCGGTACTAACACATACTAACAAACTTAAGGGCGTACTCCGCATAGTACACGGTACTATGGATGATAACGTTCACGCACAAAACAGCATTCAGCTAATAAGTAAACTGATGGACGAAGGCAAGCATTTCGAGTTTATGCTGTACCCCGGCCAACGCCACGGCTTCCGCGATAAAGCAAAAGCGGAGCATCAACAAATGGAAACGAACCGGTTCATCTATCAGTATTTGTTGGAGAAACCGGTACCGTCGGAGTTGGCAAGTAAGTAGCGCGACCAATTAACCGCAAAGGACGCAGAGAATTTGCAAAATGATTAGCGCAAAGAGCACAAAGCCTGTAACACCATTAAAAGGCTTTGTGCTCTTTGCGTTTTTTCTTTGCGACCTTTGCGCTTAAATAAAATGCCACGCTAACAGTCGATAAAATATAATTCGCAATATTTTGCATTTTCAAAATTAAATTTTACATTGCGTAACAAAACAAACAGTAGTACGTTAAACTAATTAAGAACGGTATAGTCTAACAGGCATACCAATTTGTTAACTATAAACACTATACGCCATGCAAAAAGCCTATCAATCCATTTATGTATCGTTTTACAGGTGGAACTTCAAAAACTTCGGCCAGGGTAAGAGTTTACCCGAGTTTAAATCGATGTTTAACGTAAGCTTCTTGCTGGTAGTGTTGCTTACCAATGCCATGCTGATAACCAAGCTGCTTATTAAAGGGCATTTGGTAACCCTTGGCTTGGGTGCCTGCGTAGCAATTGTGGCCGGCGCTATTATGTTTTTAATAGCAAACCACTTTATATTGCTCAACAACAAATGGTTCAATAAAGTTAATATGCAGATGGCGCGTGTTGCTACCCGCCGCAATGTTAATATTTGCTCGGCTGCTTTATTGGGCAACGTGCTTATTGCTTGCGGGCTTAGCTTTATATAAGCAAGATCAGTTATAAATTTAATACTTAAACGCTGCAAGTAATTGCGGCGTTTTTTATTGCCTCTATATTTTCGCCGTAAACCTTTACGGAGCTATCTATGCCTTTCAACAAGGCGTCGCGGCGGCCGGGCGTTAGGGTGATCAGCAGCTTCCCAATACTGGTACCTATATTTTTAAAGTGATGTACCACGCCTTTGGGTACCAACATACTTGCGCCTTTGCCGGCATGGTACTGCTGCCCATCTGCCGATAGCACAAAATTTCCTTCGGCTATGTAAATAACTTTTTCTTCGCGTGCGCAGGTAAGCAAGGGCGATGCTGAGCCAATGTTTACTACCTGCTCCAATATGGTGAGTTTGCCGCCGTTACGTTCGGTGGAGAGTATAATGTTGTTGTTTATACCCAATAAAGCTATGTTTTCGGCTTCGCAGCTATTGCCCGGCCAAATGTTCGTTTTCATGGTAATTGTGTGTTTGGGTAGGGATATGACGGGCCAACACAACATAGTGTTACAACTACACCCCGGTTTTCAGAAATAAATTTCGGGGTGGTTAATTGTAAACCCAACACTTAACCAAAAGCTAATTGCAGAAATTCGTTAATACCAATAATTGCCCTTGTTTAATAATCCATATCTTGCGGTTGTAATATGGAGCGGCCTAAAGAATTTAAGATAAACAATTTCGACCTGCTGCGGCTGTTGGCAGCAACCGAAGTAATATTCGACCATTTTTATCAGCACCTCCAAATACCCATCAGCCACACCGCTACTAAAATACTTTACCTGTTCCCGGGTGTTCCGGTGTTTTTTGTGATAAGCGGCTACCTTATTTCGGCATCGTACGAGCGGAATAGTAACCTCAAAAACTACATCCGCAACCGCGCTCTGCGTATTTATCCGGGGCTTTGGGCCTGTATTATTTTAACGCTTATTGTTTTTACTATAACGGGTGTAAACTTCATCAATAAACAAACTTTGGCCTGGCTGCCCACGCAACTGCTTGGCTTTATTTATACGCCTGGCTTTCTGGCCGATTATGGCTTCGGCTCCTACAACGGCAGTTTATGGACCATCCCCATCGAACTGCAGTTCTATATTATGCTGCCCATCTGCTTTTTGCTGGCGCCTAAGGGTAAGTTGAACGGTTGGTTCATGGCCTTGTTTGTGATTTTTGTGGGGTTGGCTTTGGTGTATAACCTAAGCCACTTTAACGAGAAGATAACCAAGCTGCTACGCTATACCTTCATTCCGCATTTTTACCTGTTTCTTACAGGCGTAATATTTCAGCGGCGCCGCATCTATTCCTCCAAATTTATTTACGGGAAGGCGTTGTACTGGATAGTACCCTACGTGGCATTCAGTATGTTCTTTTTCGACAGGATAGATGCCGCGTATTTTACAGTGATACAATACCTGTTCCTGGCTTTTACGCTATTATCTATGGCGTATACCCTACCCACATTTGCAGATAAGCTGTTGAAGAAAAACGATATATCGTACGGAATGTATATTTACCACGGCATGATCATCACCGTAGTCGTGGAATTGAAGCTGGTACCCTACTTTAATTTGATGTACCTTATTGGCGGCACGGTTGTTATGGCAACGCTTTCGTGGTTGTTTATTGAGAAGCCTTTCATCAAGCGCAAACAGAAAACCATCCACGCGGTAGGATAATTTATTTTACCAGTATCCCCACAAACATATTACCTACCCAGTTAAAGGGAGAAAATAAGCCGTAGATAACTTTAGCGGCAGAGCGTTGCATGCCCTGAGGCAGCTTGCCCGCCAGTTTAGATACCATGAGCCCATGGTCCCAAAAGCGAAGCACTTTTATTTGTTTGTAGTTTTTTAGCAGGTAGCTTTTAACGGCCTGGGTAAAACTGTTTTTGTCCCAACGGAAAACGTAATTGGTGGCATCGCCCTGTACTTCCCATTCGGTACCCATCAGGTTGCCAATAAGGCTATCGTATGGTTCTATCACAATAACCGCTTTTTTGGCCACGCGCAGCATCTCAGTAAAACCTGAAACCGGGCGGGGCAAATGGTGCAGCCCATCCTGAACCACCACCAGATCGTACGATGCATCGGGTACATCAAGGCTTTCGCCATTCAGCATAATGGTTTTAATGGCCGGGTCAAATTCGTTACATATCTTCAGCGAATTTTCAGAAATATCGCTTACCGTAACGTTATTAAAACCATTCTTTTTGAAGAATAAACCCTCGCCGCCAACGCCGCCGCAAGTAAGCAGTACGCTCCACTCGCGTATGTTGGGGTTGCTTTGTTCCAATACTTCAAGAGCTTTAAGCAATCGGCGGTCGCGCAGGTAACGGGTAAGCGGATCGGTTGTGATATGAAAATCGAACTCCGAACGCTGTTCGGGCGCGTAAATTTCTTCGTAAGCGTTCTGCTGCTGTTTTACCTGCTCAAGCATCTATCAGTTTTTTAGCGGAAAGATAGGCAATTTAGGGGAAAGCAGGAATAGCTATGTCGATTCGCCATTGATCGACCGCCTCTACCGTGCTCTTTTAAAGCCTGCACGCCGCTTCAATAACCGTAGCAGCCTCCCCCCTGCCGGATAACTTCTTTTTGAGGTAAGATTATTAAACACCAGCGCCACAATCAATAAAATAGTTACACCTGCCAACACTGGGTACAGAACATAAAAATACCCGAGGGCTTTTATTTTTGCCGAGCCGCTAACTGCAATTAGCGCGGTTGCGCCGCCGGGCGGGTGCAGCGTTTTGGTGTATTGCATGCCTATAATGGAAAGCGAAACGGCTAACGGCGCCGTTAGCCAGATCACATCGGGGCATAGTTTAAATACCGTTACGCCAATTATCGCGCTGACAACGTGCCCTCCTACCAAATTACGCGGTTGCGCCAACGGGCTTTCAATTATCCCGTAGACGAGTACACAACTGGCACCGAATGATCCGATAAGAAAAACATTATCGTTCGTTGTCAGTAACTTATCTTGTATGAAAGCGATAAGCCCAATGCCGATAACTGAGCCTAAAAATGACCAGAATTTTTCTGTTGTATTTACAAGGGTTTCTTTATAAACCACATACTTACTTATGCGGTAGCCACGAGTGAGATGCTTTTTTATCACGGGTGTAAAAGTAAACTAATGGCAGTTCGCAATAGTTGAATGTTTGTTTTCGATACGTAAAATATTGCCGATTATCTCCGGTGCACACGTTTGCGTTCTTGTTCCAAAACTTTTCTCTATCTTTCGCTATAAATACCTTATCTGATAGTGTTAGTTAAAACTTTTGGGAGCGCGGTTTACGGCATACAGGCCATTACCATAACGGTTGAAGTGAATATTGCAGCAGGCACAAAATTTTTTGTTGTTGGCCTGCCCGATGTGGCTATTAAAGAAGCCTATTTCCGTATAGATTCTGCCCTCCGAAATTGCGGTTACCGCATGCCCCGCCAACAAGTTGTGGTGAATATGGCTCCTGCCGATATCAAAAAGGAGGGCTCGGCCTACGACCTTACCATAGCCGTTGGCGTTTTAGCAGCATCAAGTCAAATCGATGCCGCCGAACTGGATAAATACCTTATTATGGGCGAGCTTTCGCTCGACGGTAGCCTGCAGCCCATTAAAGGCGCTCTTCCCATTGCCATACAGGCGCGAAAAGAAAAATATAAAGGCTTTATTCTTCCTAAACAGAACGCCCGCGAAGCTGCTATTGTTAATGATTTGGAGGTTTATGGCGTAGAGAACATCAAACAGGTAGCTGACTTTTTTAATAAAACCGCAGCACTCGAGCGCGAAATTGTAAACACGCGCGAGGAGTTCTTCGACAGCCTTACCAATTACGACAATGATTTTAGCGATGTGCGCGGGCAGGAAAATATCAAACGTGCACTGGAAATAGCCGCAGCAGGCGGACATAATGTAATACTGATAGGTCCTCCCGGTGCCGGCAAAACCATGCTGGCACGCAGGCTGCCATCTATATTACCGCCACTAACCCTACACGAATCGTTAGAGACAACCAAGATACATTCGGTAGCCGGCAAGCTATCCACCGCAGATGCATTGGTTACTACCCGGCCCTTCCGCTCGCCCCATCATACTATTTCGGACGTGGCCTTGGTCGGAGGCGGAAGCAATCCGCAACCCGGCGAAATATCGCTGGCACACAACGGGGTTTTGTTTTTAGATGAGCTGCCCGAGTTTAAACGAACCGCGCTCGAAGTAATGCGGCAGCCGCTGGAAGAACGCCGTGTTACCATATCGCGCGCCAAGTTTACGGTTGATTACCCCAGCAGTTTTATGTTGATAGCCAGCATGAACCCCTGCCCCTGCGGTTACTACAATCACCCGGAGAAAGAATGTATTTGCCCGCCGGGTACGGTACAAAAATATTTGAGCAAAATATCGGGCCCGCTGCTCGACAGGATAGACCTGCATGTGGAGGTTACCCCGGTGAATTTTACCGAACTATCATCAGACCGGCTTGCCGAAAAAAGCGAACCCATCCGCGAACGCGTAATAAAAGCCCGAGAGCGGCAAATAGAGCGCTTCGGCAACAAACCCGACTTGCACGCCAATGCACAAATGAGCCCGCAAATGGTGCGCGATATTTGCAAGATAAACCAGGCAGGTCAAACGCTGCTCAAAAAAGCCATGGAGAAATTAGGGCTTTCGGCACGTGCTTACGACCGCATCCTAAAAGTGTCGCGCACTATTGCCGACCTTGCCGGTAGTGAAGAAATATTACTGGAGCACCTGGCCGAAGCCATCCACTTCCGCAGCCTCGACAGGGAAGGGTGGGCCGGCTGATGCAAAAGCACAAGCGCTACCACGAATTGGACGCCCTGCGCGGGCTTGCCGCCACATTTGTGATGCTCTATCACTTCACTTTGGGCCAAAACCAGTGGTGGGGTTTTAACCTCGGTGTAACAGGTGTCGACCTGTTTTTTATCATCAGCGGCTTTGTGATATTCATGAGCATCAACAAAGTATCTAACGGTACAGATTTTGTGATCAATCGTGTTGCCCGGCTTTATCCCACTTACTGGGCCTGTGTATCTATCACCTTCGGTGTAATGGTTTTGCTGCGGCTGGTAAATTTTGGTGCCGCGCACGATAGCCATGCAGGCATTTGGGAATACCTCGCCAACATGACTATGTTTCAATATTATTTAGGGGTAAAAGACTTGGATATCCCCTATTGGACCATGATTGTGGAGATGCTTTTTTACATCGTTATCCTCATTCTTTACTCCACTAAATTATTAAAACACATTGTTACCATCGGCATTTTAGCCAACCTGTTCATTTTAATAAATGGCAGCTTCATAATACAACATTGGACGTGGCAAACATCGCCAAAGTATTTTCCGCTTCTAAACCACTTTCCATTGTTTTTTGCGGGCATCATTTTCTACAAGCTTGCTAATAAAACCATAAACACAATCAGCGGCTATACTGCGCTGCTGTTTTGCTTAGTTGTAAAGCTGTTTATTTTCCCGTTTGCGGGGCCGGCGCACGAGCATATTATGTGGATGCAGTACACCCGTATGCTGTGTTTATATTTCGGGGTATTTGTGCTATTTATCAATAATTGGCTGCAGCCTATAGCAATTAAACCACTGCTCTTCCTCGGGCGGATATCCTTTGCATTGTATCTCATCCACTCCTATATTTTTGTGGGGATTATTGGCGTACTTACTAAGCATAACACTCCTTTTTGGTTAGCGGTGTTAGGTGCCGGCGTGCCCGGAGCCATCTTTTTAGCATGGTTAATAACCACTTATATAGAAGCCCCGCTTGGAAAAAAATTTAAGTTGATACTGCACAAACAATTCGGGTAAATGGGTGTAGTTAAGGCGTTGACTTTGAATTACGGCCATTTTGGTTGTAATTAAAATATTTGCTTTTATTAAAAGATATTAATAGCTTCACACTCCTACTACCCCCGATGAACAAACAGTCTAAAAAGATTATCATTTTCGATGACGACGAGGATATCTTGTCTATTTGCAGCTATATTTTAGAAGAGCAAGGCTGGGAGGTTAGCACCTATACCGATTGTAATAATATTGCCGAAAAGGTATCGGGTATTATGCCCGATGTGATACTTATGGACAACTGGATACCCGATGCCGGCGGCATTGTGGCCACCCAAACCCTTAAGAAAACCGACGGCTTAAAAGATATACCGGTGGTATATTTTTCTGCCAATAGTGATATCCAGCTACTTGCCGGGCATGCCGGTGCCGAAACGTACTTAGCTAAACCTTTCGATTTGGATGAGTTGGAGCGTGTGATCAACAACGTATTGGTAAGCCACTAAAAAAATTATTCTATAAACAACAAAGCCACCCGCATAAACGAGTGGCTTTGTTGTTTATATGCCTTATTACATTGGGCCTCCGCCTGGTCCACCGGGGCCAGGGCCGCCACCCGGCCTGCCGCCGCCGCCCGGGCCATCACCGCCACGGAAACCGCGTTCCTGTGCTGGGGCTTTGCCCGAGAATTTTTGCAGCCTTAAGGTGAACGATAGCAAGAAGTAACGGCCAAGTTTATTTACGTTTGTTTGTGTTTGTATACTACCAACAGTTGTTGTAGAAAAGCCGGTGTTCTCGTTGAAAATATCATATGCCGCTAAACGAAGGGTACCGCGGTGGTCTTTCAAGAAGCGGCGCTCTACATAAGCGTTAAAAATATTAGGGTTTTTAACATTAAGTGCGCTGGCGTAACCGTAGTTTAATGTTTTGGTATAATCGTAGCTGAGGGTCCAGTCTTTCCAGAAATAGTTTTTACCGCTAACCGCAAGGTCCCAGGTGCGGATGTTCGTATTGGCGCTGTATAGCGGACCGGTTAAGGAGTTGCTGGTTTTGTTGATGCTGTAACGGGCAGATGTTTCTGCATCTATTACGTCGGTTATGTTTACCCTGAAACGCGTACGTGGTGCAAGCGTAAAGGTTTTAGCGATGTTTTTCTGCAAAGGCGATTCCACGTTGTTTACGTCTACCGAATCTGAGAAACCAATATTGTTGGTATAAGCAATCTGGCTATCAAAAGTTAGCGTGTATTTACGTTCTTTCCATGGTTTAGAGAATACAAAGCCGCCGTTCACCTGGTAGTAGCCATCGGTGTTTAGGTATTGTGTTAGGTTTGTGTTAACCAATTTTTGCAATGTTGGGTTTGCTGCCAATGCCGCTGCCGAAAAACTGCTTGGGTAGGTAGTTGTTTTTGATACGATCTTATTTTCGGTTTTAGTGAAGCCGATGTTGGTAAAGAACAGGTCGCCGCTTTGGAAGCTGAATTTATTGTAACGGAACTGAATATTGTGAGCAAACTCCGGTTTCAGGTCGGCATTACCCTGCACCGGGTATAATGCGTTCGAGAAATCTATAACAGGCTGCAGTTGGTTAAATGCAGGCTGGTTGCTGTTACCGTTATAGTTAAAGTTTAAAGATTGCCCCCTCGAGAAATTGTACACGAACCTTGCTGCAGGGATAATGTTAAACGTAGTTACCTTGGTGCCGGCATTTGTCCTGTCCGAAAAACCCTCTAAAGTAGCCGGTTGTGCGCCAATACCAATCACATAGTTGTATTTGGTTTGCACAAAGCGGTAATTAAAACCAAAGCGGTTAGTTGTAAAGGTGTAACGATAGTTGTTGCTCAATAGGTCGTACCTGTGGTATCTATCCGGATCAGGGGCTTGTGTATAAAGCGTATCAGTCTCTTTGTCGCTGGTGGTTGACGAATGGCTATAAGCATAATTAGCCTCTAAAAAACCATGTTTACTAACAGGCTCCTGGTACGATATGTTCCCTCCTATAGTGTTTACGCGGCTATCAGTATAAATTACCTGGTTTGCCGGAGCGTTACCTACGCCGGTAGTGTAGTTGTAAACGGGATTATCGTACGAGTTGCTTTTGTTTGATGAGCCGTTGAACTGGATGCTCAAGTTACGGCCTCTTGCGTTGAAACGGTGGTTGTACAAACCTGTGATGCCATAATTTGGAGCCGACGAACGGCTGATAGAATTTGAGGTGTAAGCTAAATTTGTAACACCATTACGGGTAGAGGTTACATCATCAACGCTGATTACATCACTACCGGAGTACGAGAAGGTTGGCGTGATCTTTAAATAATTGATGGTATCGGGTTTCCATTCGGCGTTAAAAGTAAAGCGATGGTTTACCGGGTTGCTGGTTTCCTGGCTTTGTTGCGTACTTGTACTTGGGGGCGCAAAAAAGTTGTTTTGTATAATGTTGGAGTTTTTATAAACGGTATTATCATTAAAACTATAGCTACCATAAACCGATAGCGTTTTACCCCATTGGTCCCTGAAGTTTAAACCAATAGAACGGGCATTTGTAATACCTTCGGCATTGGTAGTAGAACCGGAACTACCACCCCTAAGCGCATTCCCACGGCCGCCGCCACCACCGCCGCCGCCAAAACCACCACCACCTGCTGCGCCGCCGGTTGGTGTGCCGAAGCTAAATGTATTAACGTTAGTGTTGTTGATGCTACCCAAAACGGATATTTGCTGATCACCTTTAAACTTGAAAAAGTTTAACAGGCCAAGGTAACGGTTATCATTTGTTACCCCGGGGTTTTTAGGCAGCGCATCCGTGCCTTCGCCGGCTGTTGCCTGGCCAAAGTAGCCGTAGTTTTTGTCTTTACGGATGGTGAAGTTAAGCACCTTGGTTGGCTCACCCGTACGCACACCGCTCAGGTTGGCCTGGTCGCCGTAATCATCTACTATCTGTACGCTCTCTATCACATCTGCCGGCAAGTTACGGGTGGCGCTTAATACATCGCCACCAAAGAAGTCTTTACCGTTTACACGCACCTTGGTTACCTGTTTACCCTGCGCCGTTACGGTACCGTCTTTAGCAACGTCGAGGCTTGGTATTTTTTTCAGCACATCCTCTATCGGGGCATTCTCGCGTACTTTATAGGCCGATACACTGTATTGCACAGTATCTTCTTTCAAAACCACGGGATTTACGCCAACAATGGTAACTACTCCCAATTGGCGCGTTTCCGATTTCAGGATGATGGGGTCTATCACAACCGCCTTCCCATCGTTAGGGATAGTATAGTGTTTAATAACGCCCTGGTAACCTATTGAGGTAATGGTTAAATTAATTTTGGTACCCTTAACCGCAGGGAAGGTAAACTTACCATTGGCATCGGTAGTAGATGCCAGGCTATCGCCCAGTTCCGACGATATTTTAACATTACTGCCGGGCAGTGTTAGTTTGGTAGAATCGATGATCGTCCCGCTTACGGGGCGGGGAGCCTGCGCCTTTGATGACAGCGCAGTAAAGCTTAGGAAGGCAAAAAGTAAAAATATGTATTTCATAACTATTAAAGGCGTACATGGTGTTAATATGGTACTTGTACACATATATTGTGCAAATGTTCACTTAATAGTTTTTAAATATTTATTAATCATAGCATTGTTACATATTATGGCGGCTGATTAATATGATTGTTACAGATGCAATAAAAAAGCCCCGCATTGCGGGGCCTGTGGGGGTATTAATGATGTATATAAATTTATACAGCGTTGTATTTAGTTGGTAAGGTGCAGTGCGCTTGCTACCTGGTTGTAATTGTTGATGTTAACATTTGGATGTGCAGCGCTAAAAGTAGTTAGCGAGGTGCCCTGGATAATTACCACGCGGAAATCGAGCCCGCTGGCGGTGAAGTTTGATTTTACGCTAACATATCCAACCCCATATGATGATAGGGACAAAGTTTGCCCGGCTTCAGCGTAAGGCATTGCAAAGTAACCGCTGTTGCTGCCGGTAACTCTGAAGAACATCAAGACAAGGCCTTTGTCCACAACATCCTGTGTAATTTGAGGAACATCAAACTGGGTGAAGCCGGTAAGGAACACGCTCTTGATAGACAAGATTACGCTCGCAACATTGGCATTGCCATCCTTGCCATCAGCACCTGCTGCGCCGGTTGCACCTGTAGCGCCGGTAGCTCCTTGCGGACCGGTTGCACCTGTAGCACCGGTTGCTCCCGTTTGCCCTTGCGGACCCTGTGCACCAGTTGCGCCCGTAGCACCTGTTTGGCCTTGTGGGCCTTGAGCGCCGGTGGCGCCGGTGGCGCCGGTGGCGCCCGTAGCACCTGTTGGGCCTGCCGCACCCGTTGCGCCAGTAGCGCCTGTTGCACCCGCAGGGCCAGTAGCGCCGGTGGCCCCATTAGCTCCGGTAGCGCCCGTTGCGCCTTGCGGGCCCTGTGGCCCGGCAGGGCCTGTAGCACCCGTAGCGCCAGTTGCCCCTGTAGCACCTGTTTCGCCATCAGCACCGGCGGGGCCTGGTGTTATAGTTTTTTTGCAAGCCCCGAGGGAAAGGCAAATAATCGAAATTGCAAAAAGAGTAGATCTTAGTTTCATAATTAGTTTTTTGCTGTGTCTCATTTCTACGGGGCTTTTGTTAATAAGTTTCAACTGATGTGGAAAAAAGAAAATAAATTTCCCGTTATGTGAAATAATTTCAAAAAGGGCCCTCAGATTAAAGTTGTTAACGCTTGTTTAAAATAGTTTGCAAGCAAACACAACTTTTGTTTAATCTGTTTCGTTAAACAATATAAATCTTTAACCTATGGATAATATTAGAAAGTCGCTGCACGCGAGGGTGCACACGTGGATGGATGCTATTGGCTTTCGGCTAAATGCCTCACAAACCAATTTCAAAAACAAGGTAACCACCAACCATTATTTTTTCGAAACGTTTAATTTCTTCGAACGCTCGAAGGGAGACGATACATCAACCACAAAATTCTTGTGTTTTGATATGTATGGCGAAAAGGTGAGTGTGAAATCGCTGCTGGATCTGCAGGCGGCTTTTTTCGAAAATATCAGCCAGTTAAAATAATCAGAGCCCTTGGGCCCCCGGGCATAAAAAAGCCCCTCGCCGTTATGGCAAGGGGCTAAATATTTACTATCGTATAGTATTAAAAATCAACTTCTGTTTCCTGCTCAGGCTCGGCAAAGCGGCCAACGGCACCGTTAACTACGTTTACAACCGGTTTGGTTGGATAAAGCGCTTCTTTTATACGCAGTTTCAAATCGGCATAATGTGCGCTGGTTAACGCATCGCCACCCGAAGGCAAGCTGTTGCTGATGCGGGTAAGTTCGGCGCGTACCATTGGCCTAATATCTGAGAAAGCAATGTTGATAGGTGTTAACCCATAGTTGGCCAGTTGCACGCTGGTTGCACCAGGGAAACTGGCGCTGGCATCAACATTCAGGAACAACCTTAGGTTCTCGATGTAGCCGCGTTGCAGGTTACGCTGAAACTGATCGGGCTTGCCTGCCGGGAAAATGCCGGGGCGCAGGTCGGTAAACAAATCGCTTACTTTATAAGCAAGTGCACCGCTTTTGGCTTCGTTATCAAACATACGGGCCAGGCGCGATGGGTTGAGCAAATTGCCCAATGCGTTTACCTGTACTGCTTTAATGCGGCCTATTACTACGCCGTTATCAAATTTGCTTAGCTCGGCATTGTTAATTAACCAGGTAGGGGTTTTAAATACCTGCTGGTTCAGGAAGGTTACCGCATCGTGCTGCAGGTTTTTAGCAACGAAGCCATACACCGGACCGGTTTGGTCATATGTTTTGAAGTTCTCGTTCATGCCGCCCACATTCATGGTAACGTGGCCTATGTAGCGGTTGTATTGGCCAATCACTTCGTTGTAAAGCGACTGCACATCATCAAAATCTTCGCCCTTTTGGAAAGTCCATTTCTCAATGTTCGGTAATATCCTTTTCAGGTTGGCAATACCGTAAGTGCTGGCCTTCATGGCATTGTCGCCCAAGTCTTCGTTTTGCAGGCGCGGATCGATAGAGGTTCCCTGGCGGCCAAAGTAATAAAGCGGGTTGCCGGCTTTTGCTTTTGTCCAAACATCAAGCATTTCTTTTTCTTGTTTGGCGGTTTTGTTGCCGGGGAAGTAGGTGTAGCCCCATTTTACGGCCCAAAGGTCGTATTCGCCAATTTGCGGGTAAAAGCGGGTAACGCCATCACCTGGTTGAGCTATGTAGTTAAAACGGGCATAGTCCATAATTGATGGCGCCGTGCCGTGGGTAGATGTAAATGTTTTAGAACGAAGAGAATCTACTTTATAAGCATAGCTGCTGCCAAAGTTGTGTGGCAAGCCAAGGGTGTGGCCAATTTCGTGCGATGATACAAAACGGATCAACTCGCCCATTTGCTCGTCGGTAAATTGCGCATTACGTACGTTAGGGTTTACCGCTGCGGTTTGTATAAAGTACCAGTTGCGCAGGAGGCTCATTACGTTGTGGTACCAGCCAACGTGGCTTTCCAGTATCTCGCCGGTGCGAGGGTCTGAAATGTGCGGGCCGTAAGCATTTTGTACATCCGAAGCAAAGTAACGTAATACGCTGTAACGGGCATCTTCGGTGCTAAATTCAGGGTCTTCTTTAGCGGTAGGGGCAACTTTGCCTACAATGGCGTTTTTAAAGCCGGCAGCTTCGAAGGCCTTATTCCAGTCGTTAACACCCGCAATAAGGTATGGTACCCATTTTTTTGGCGTAGCCGGGTCAATGTAATAAACAATTTGTTTTTTAGGTTCAACCAGTTCGCCGCGGCTATAGGCTGCCTCATCTTTAGGCTCCAGTTTCCAGCGGTGGATGTAGGCTGTAACTTCTGATTTTTGCGCACCGGTGCCGTAATCTGTTTGCGCCTGGCCAAAGAAACCAACACGTGCATCCATCAAACGGGCCTTCATTGGCGTTTTCGGCAATAAAAGCATCGAGGTATTCAGCTCGAAAGTAAGCGCTGCGTTGGTGTTATCCGTTGGCGATTCGCCCGCGCGGAAGGTTTTCAACGTACGCACTTCCACATTTATAGGGAAGCTTTTAATGGTATCGATGTAAGAGCGGCTTGCATCTATTGCACTAACTTTGTACGCTTTCTTGATATTATCAGGCAGGCTGATAGCTGCTACATCGCCGTTATACATATCGGTAACATCAACCAAAACGCCGGTAGTATCTTTATTATAGGCTTTTATATCAAAAGCGGCCAATACTGCATCAAGGTTTGAGTTTTTTACCGATTGGTACATATCGCTGGTGCTATCGGCACGTACCGAGTAGCTGGGCACGCGGATGAACACTTGTTTATCGTGGCGCTCCCATTTCCACACCTGGTCGTTAACTTCTTCGCCGCCGTATTGCTGGCCGAACGATTTTAGGCCAACCGGGGTTTTAACAAAACGGGTAACTACCAGCATTTCTCGGTTAAGCAGGCTATCCGGAATTTCAAAATAGTATTTACCATCAACCTTGTACGTTGAGAATAAACCGGTATCGGCTTTTACTTTGCCCACCAAATCGGCAAATTTTTTGATGCCTTCTTTTTTCCCGGCAGGGCCAACAGTAGCTGTTGCTGCTGTGGTTCCGCCCGGGGTGGTGGTTGTTTTAAGTGTTACGGTAGAGGCTGTTTGTTTTTTGGTAGCGCACGAACTTGCGGCAACGGCAAGCGCTACAACGGCCAGGCGCAGGCTATTGCCCGCGCGAAGAGGTGTGATCATTTCTATAATTTAAATTAGTAAGTCAGTAAAAAAAGCAAAAGCTAAAAATATGGAATATTGAAGAAAATTGCCAATGCCTATGTTTTTGTTACAAAGAGCGGGTTAAATACGCCTTTTTAGGGTGAGTATTATTTTGTCGTAACGCTTTTCGTGGTATATTTCTAATAAAAGGCTTCGGTCCGTACGCGATTTTAGCAAACTATCAATCTCCTCTATCGTCATCCGCGAAACGGGGCGAAAATTAATAGATACTATCTCGTCGGCCCGTTGTAGCCCCACTTCCTCTGCCGGGGAGCCCGGTTCAACGCGGCTTATTACCAGGTGGTTGAGGTTTTTGCCTGCCGAAAAATATTCGATGCCGCTCATATCGTGTTCAAATGGCTGGGCAAATGTCTCGTTTTGTTTCAGGTATAAAGCGTTGTTGCTGTAATCGAAAACCACATTAAACTTTTTAAGTATGCCTATGCCTAAATTACCGTCGCGCTTAACGGTATAGTTTATTGATGCGGTATCGGTATCCGGAAAAGAAGTGATCACATTTTTTAGTTTGTATTTGCCAAGCGATAAGGCGCTTACCCGGCCAACAACGCCATCAATTGGCCCATTAAGCGCTACCCCCAAATTGGCTTTTATAACCGTTTTGGGCAGCCCGTTTACAGCCGTTATGTTTTCTAACGAAAGCGGGTGCCCGGCACCAAGGTCAACTACCAATTTTCTTTTGATCTGGCGGCCATCGTTTAATGTTACCATTGCTTCAAGGTAAGGCTTTTGGCCTTCAATAGTAATAGGGATGTATTGGCTTCGTTTAACGCCTCTGAGGTCTTTGGGGCGGCAAACCGTTAGCGTGCTGTCGGAGAAAGTTACCTTAACAGCCAGGTTATTAAAAAAATCCCAGCCAATAAGCCCGTGTATGGGCATGCCGGCGTAGTTTGATATATTAAAATAATCGCTCTTAAGTATGGCCGCGGGTATGCCATGGCTTGTAAGGCCGGGTATACCAAGATCAAGCGGGGGGGTAACTGTAGCTTCATAATCGCCATCGTTACCTAAGCCGGTTATTTTGATAGTGCGTTTTACGGTAAGCCCAATAGAGTCTACCATTTTAGGCTCTGTCATGATCAGCAGCCCAACCCCGGTGTCTAAAACAAAATTGAAAGGGCCACGATCATTAACCTTCATTTTAATAATTACCATGTTGCGCACCACCTTAAACGGAATGCTAACATTACGGTGCAGGCTATCAACCGTAAAAAACTGGGCCCATGCGAACAGTTTTAAGAAGCACAATAAAGCGGTTAGCCCGATGCTTTT
This sequence comes from Mucilaginibacter pedocola, assembly GCF_002013915.1. GTDB lineage: Bacteria > Bacteroidota > Bacteroidia > Sphingobacteriales > Sphingobacteriaceae > Mucilaginibacter > Mucilaginibacter pedocola. The sequence goes on along the minus strand of NZ_MBTF01000002.1, from coordinate 69,457 downwards.
TTTGGTGAATATGTTTAGTGCTGCTAACAACCGGGTAAAATTGGTAGCTAAATGTACACCATTAATTCATTAAAATGGCAATGCTAAACGCTGCGTTGTTTATTAAAGGTATTGAGCGCTTGGTATAGGCTAACTTTTAACTGCCTTTTCTTCTTTTTTCAGGTTGCCTTTCAATTCGGGGTTTTGGGCCGGCAGCTGGCCCACGCTACGCTCTACTTCGGTTTGCTGTACATGTACGGCATAATCTGCAGGTTCTATATGGCTGCCGCTTGCTTCAGCGTATACCTGCGTAAACTCGGCACCGATGTATAGTATAGCCGCAGTATAATATATCCATACTAAAATAACAATTAGTGAACCCGCTGCGCCGTAAGTTGAACCGGTTGCGGTGTATTGGATATATAAACTGATGGCGTATTGCCCCAGCATAAACAAAATAGCGGTGAAAATGGCACCCGAGCGCACATCCTTCCATTTTATCTTCACATCGGGCAAAACCTTAAATATAATGGCGAATAATACCGATATAACAATAAGCGTAACGCCCAGGTTTATGCCGCCAATAAGCAGGCTGGTTACGCTGGGCACAAACCGGGTTATTTGTGTTTTAAGCGCATCTAACAAAAAGTTGATAACCAACGATGCCATTAATAAAAACCCAAGGCTTACAATTAGCGAGAATGATAAAAAGCGGTTTTGCAGCATTTTTAGCCAGCCCTTTTTGGGTTTTGCCTTTACGCGCCATATAATATTTAACGAATCTTGTATCTCTAAAAAAATACTGCTTGCACCCAGCAACAATGTGCCCACGCCTACAACTACCGCTATCCCGGTTTTACCGCTAAGCTCCAGCTTGGTTAGCATTTCCTGTATTTGTAAGGCAGCAGCTTCGCCCACATACTGTTTTATTTCGGGGTAGAGGCGGTTGGTGGCGGCATCGTGCCCGAAAACCAAACCAGCCAATGATATAACGAGTATAAGCAGCGGCGCTATGGAAAATACGGTGTAGTATGCCAGGGAGGCGCTTAGTTTTAAACCATTATCGGCACCAAAGCCGCTAAATGTTGCCACTAAAACCTTATAAAGCTGTTTTAAATATTCTTTACTGAAAAACTTCATATCAATATATTTGTAGATACCTTTACTTATAACCCATTAAGCACGCTATGAAAAACGTATTGCTAAAATCTAAAGCCTTTAAAGTACTCTTTGTTTGTTTTTTCCTTAGCAATTATAGTGCCTTTGCACAAAAAACTACCGTTTGGCTGGTTCGCCATGCCGAAAAAGAACCCGCAACAGTAAAAAGCGCCGATGACCCAAGCTTGTCTGCAGATGGGCTGAAGCGAGCCGAAGCCCTTGCCAAATACCTTAAGCGTGAAAAGATAAAAGCAATTTATGTAACCAAGTATAAACGCACCGGCGAAACGGGCCGCCCACTCGCAGCACAGGCCAAAATACTTCCGCGTGTTTATGATGATAGCTTAAAAACATTTGCCAAAACTATACTGAAAAACTTCAATGGAAGCAATGTGTTGGTGATAGGCCACTCAAACACCCTGATGCCTTTGCTGGATGCTTTTGGTGCCGAAATGCCCTTTGACACGCTGGATGAGGACGATTACGATATGATATTTAAAGTAACTGTTAAAGATAACGGGGAGCGCGAACTCGAAATATCATACTATGGTACGCTGCACCACAAATCAGACCTGCCGCAAAAGTACAAAGAGGATAACCGGCCCGCCCAGCAATTTGTAACGCCCGCCTCGCACTATTAGTGGTTGGCGGCCACCAGCAGGTCTAAGTCTTTACAGGGTATATTAAAGCGCTCGCCCATATGTTTGTTGGTGAGGTGGCCCTGGTATATGTACACGGCATTGCGTATTCCTGTTTTTTTCCAGATGACGTTTTTTAGCCCGCCTTGCTCGCCAATATCTAATAATATAGGCGCAAAAATATTTGTTAGTGCATAGGTAGCAGTGCGCGCCACGCGCGAGGCTATGTTTGGTACACAATAGTGTATAACGTCGTATTTCCTGAACACCGGGTGGGTGTGGTTAGTAACCTCGGATGTTTCGAAGCAGCCCCCCTGGTCTATACTCACATCGATAATAACCGAGTTGGGTTTCATTTTGGCAACAGTGGCTTCTGATACCAAGCAGGGGCTACGGCCATCATCGGCACGCATAGCGCCAATGGCCACATCGCAGGTAGTAACTGCCTTCTCTAAAACAATGGGCTGCACCACCGAGGTGAATATGCGGCTGCCAATATTGTTTTGCAGGCGGCGTAGTTTGTAAATAGATGGGTCGAATACTTTTACTTCGGCCCCCAGCGAAATGGCGGTGCGCGCGGCGTATTCGCCAACAGTACCTGCGCCAAGTATTACAATTTCGGTAGGCGGAACGCCGGTAATGCCACCAAGCATCAGGCCTTTTCCACCGAAAATATTGCTGAGGTATTCTGCTGCTATGAGGATAGATGTAGCACCTACTATTTCGCTCATGGCGCGTACTACGGTTAGCGTACCGCCTTCGTCCTCAATGTTTTCGAAACAAATGGCTGTTATTTTTTTTGCCAGCATAGCTTGCAGGCATTCGGGCTTTAAGGTTGCTACTTGCAGGGCCGATATAAGCAATTGCCCCGGCTTCATCATGGCAATTTCTTCCAGCGTGGGCGGCGCTACTTTGATGATGATGTCGGCTTCGTAAACGCGTTTGGTATCGTATACTATTTGTGCGCCCTGCTCGCTGTAATTGGTGTCGGAAAAATTGGCCGCCTGGCCGGCATTGCTCTCCAGGTAAACATCGTGCCCGTTGTTTACCAATAACGCTACCGAAAGCGGCGTAAGCGGAATGCGGTTTTCCTGGAAGGAAACTTCCTTAGGGATGCCGATGTACAGTTTGTTTTTTTTGCTTTTAACCTCCAGCATCGATTCCTGGGGTAGCATCAGCGCCTGGCGTGCGACGTCAGAAAATCCGCTATATTTTCCTGAACTCATGTTTTCTTACTTTCCGGATGTTGAAGATAAGAAAAACAACGGGCATGTGCATCAAATGTTTTCCACAGTTATTTGGCGCGCACCATCTTCTGACACTTCTATGCGAATACCGGTATAAGTATCCGGAATAAGCCCTGCAATTTTTTCGGGCCACTCAATAAAGCAGTAATTCTCTGAGAAAAAATACTCTTCGTAACCCATATCCAGCGCCTCCGCCTGTTCCTTCAAGCGGTAAAAATCGAAATGGTATACCGGGCCGTTGCTACCCGCGTACTCGTTTACGATGGAGAATGTTGGGCTGGTAGCTTCGTCGGTAACGCCAAGCGCCGCGCAAAGCGATTTAATGAGCGTGGTTTTGCCGGCGCCCATATCGCCATAAAACAAAAATATTTTATTACTGCCCGCGTATTTTAGTATTTCGGGCGCGCTGTCGGCTAATTCCTGAAGGGTATTGATGTGGATATCCATGGGGTATTGAATATTTGAACCTTTACTGACCATGTCATTTCGATGAGCAGCGGGGTGGCGGTGTCGGCGGGCGAAAAGAAATCTTGTACATCGTGCTTCGCGGCAATGCTTTTGCGTATAAGATTTCTCACCCTTGCCCCGCTTTCGCCCTTCGCGTAAGGGTTCGAAATGACATGGTGGTTAGGATTGTTGCTAATTTCTATTTGGGCCCGTAAGTTACTATCGGGATGATCATTTCTTCTAACGAGATGCCGCCGTGCTGGAAGGTTTCGTTATAAAAATTCACAAAATGGTTGTAATTGTTCGGGTACACAAAGTAGGCATCGCTTTTGGCAAATACAAAACTGCTGCTTACATGTAGCTTTGGCAACATAGCATCGTGCGGGTTGCGAATGTGGAAAACCTCTTTGGCTGTAAAGTTGAGGTTTTTGCCTTGCTTGTAACGCAGGTTTGTATTGGTGTTACGGTCGCCGATGATCTTGCTCGGATTTTTTACCTTGATGGTACCGTGGTCGGTAGTGATGATTACACGCGCCTGCTTGTTGGCCAAAAACTTCAATAGCTCCAATAGCGGCGAATGCTCGAACCACGATAAGGTTAATGAACGATAAGCTGCATCGTCGCTGGCCAGTTCGCGTATCATTTGCATATCGGTACGGGCATGGCTAAGCATATCCACAAAGTTGTAAACAACAACGTTCAGGTCGTTCTGCATTAGGTTGTTTACCGATTCGTTTAGCGCACGCCCCTCATCAATGTTCAGTATTTTGTGGTACGAATGCTTAATTTCTCTCCGAAGGGTGCGTTTAAGCTGATCGGCCAAAAACTCCGCTTCGTACAAGTTTTTACCGCCCTCGTCCTCATCGTTTTGCCACATGCCGGGGTAACGTTTTTCCATATCCAAAGGCATCAGTCCCGAGAATATGGCGTTACGGGCATACTGCGTAGCCGTTGGCAAAATACTGTAATAAGTATCCTCTTCCTCCAAACGGAAATATTCGGATATAATAGGGTTGATGATCTTGAACTGATCGTACCGCAGGTTATCTATCAGTATAAAGAACACCGGGCCGTTGCCATCCAGCTTGGGGAACACTTTCTTTTTAAACAGTTGCGGCGAAAAGGTTGGCGAAGTATCGGGCGTTTTTAGCCAGTTGATGTAGTTACGCTCCACAAACTTGCAGAACTGTACGTTGGCCTCGGCTTTTTGCAGCGTAAGTATCTCGTGCATACCGGCGTCTTCCAAAGTTTCCAACTCCAACTCCCAGTAGATCAATTTTTTGTAAACATCCACCCACTCCTGAAAGCTCAGGTTATCGTTCAGTGTCATACCCAGCGTACGGAAATCCATCTGGTAGGCCATGGTGGTTTTCTCGGTAACCAAACGTTTGTTTTCGGTAAGCTTTTTTATGGTAAGCTGTATCTGCTTGGGGTGAACAGGTTTTATCAGGTAGTCGTCTATTTTAGAACCTATGGCATCTTCCATCAGGTACTCTTCTTCGTTTTTGGTGATGAGTACAATGGGCACATCGCTGCGAATGCTTTTTATTTGCTGCAGGGTTTCTAAACCGGTAAGGCCCGGCATATTTTCGTCAAGGAAAACCAGGTCGTAATATTGCTTTTTAAATTCGTCTAAAGCATCGTGGCCATTGGTTACGGTAGTAACTTTATAGCCCTTTTCTGTTAAGAACATTATGTGCGGTTTCAACAAGTCTATCTCGTCGTCGGCCCATAATATGGAAGTATCCTGCATAATAATATATTTTTACAACCGTATAACCCCTTTGTGGTATAATTTGTTGTAAAATTATACAAAGGTTTAACATATATTAACAATAGCATGGTGCTTGTTTTGTCATAATTCGGCACTTTTGCATCCAATATTGCTGCTTTGAATAAAAAGAAAATAATAAACGACCCGGTATACGGGTTTATCAGCATCCCATCCGACCTGGTGTTCGACCTCATTGAGCACCCTTACTTTCAGCGCTTACGGTATATTAAACAGGTGGGGATGACGCATTTGGTATATCCCGGCGCTTTGCACACCCGTTTTCACCATGCTATTGGTGCCATGCATTTAATGGGTACCGCTATAGAAACGCTTTGCAACAAAGGTTGCGTTATTACCGCAGAAGAAAAAGAAGGGCTACTGATAGCCATATTGCTGCACGATATTGGGCACGGCCCTTTTTCGCACGCGCTGGAGCATACCATAATAGAGGGGATAGACCACGAGGATATTTCTATTTTATTGATGGACCGCCTGAACGAACAATTCAACGGGCAGCTAAGCTTAGCCATATCTATTTTTAAAGGCACATACCCTAAAAAGTTCCTGCATCAGTTGGTATCGAGCCAGTTGGATATGGACCGGATGGACTATCTTAACCGCGATAGTTTTTTCACCGGCGTATCCGAAGGGGTTATCAGTTCCGACCGTATCATTAAAATGCTTACCGTGAAGGATGATAATGTGGCGGTGGAAGAAAAAGGCATTTACTCGATAGAGAAGTTTTTGATAGCCCGCAGGCTGATGTACTGGCAGGTGTACCTGCACAAAACCGTAATAGCAGGCGAGCAATTGCTTTGCAAGATATTCGACCGTAGCCGCGAACTGGCTTTGCAGGGCGAAAAATTTAATGTTACACCAGCGCTGAACCACTTTTTAGAAACAGTAATTACCGAGGAAGAGTTTAGGGCCAACCCGTATCACCTGGATATTTTTGCGAAGCTTGACGATACCGATGTGATGGCAGCCGTGAAGATATGGGCGGATAGTAAAGACTTTGTTTTAGCTAAGCTTTGTAACAATTTGATACAACGCAAGCTCTTCCATGTGGATGTAACATCTGAACAGCCCGACGATGAGTTTGTGGCCGAACTGAGGCAGCGAGCCGCTAAGAAATACAACATTTCTACAGAGGAAGCTGCTTATTTTGTATTTACCGATGCTATACGCAACAACGCTTACAACAAAGGCGACGGTAACATACAGATATTGCGAAAGAACGGACAGATACACGATATAGCCTTAGCGAGCGATAACAGCAACCTGGAGGCGCTAACCAAAACGGTGAAGAAATATATACTGTGTTACAGTAAGGGGTTGGTGTAAAGTTTTTTTCTGAACTCGAATTTGGGGGAATTACCGAATTTAACAGAATGGAATAGAAGAAAAACCAAATTCTGCCCATTCATTAAATTCGTTCAATTCGAGTTCAGATGGCTTCGATATTAATATCGTATAAACAAAATATAAAATAAACATAAATTTGCAGGATGCAATTTGCCGCAAAAGATATAGCCTTAATGCTGAACGGAACCGTGGAGGGCGATGCCCTTGCTGCGGTTAGTACGCTTGCTAAGATAGAAGAAGCACAGCCGGGTTCCCTGTCGTTTTTGGCCAACCCCAAGTACGAGCAGTATTTGTATACCACCAATGCATCTATTGTTATTGTAAACAACAGCCAGCAATTAACAGCGCCGGTAAATACTACGCTGATAAGGGTAGAGAATGCCTACAGCGCTTTTACCCTGCTGCTGGAGCAATACAATACGCTGAAGTTGAATAAAAAAGGTATTGAGCAACCATCGTTTATACACCCATCGGCACAGGTTGGCGAGGATGCCTACGTTGGTGCTTTTGCCTATATTGGGCAAGGTGTTAAGCTGGGCAACAATTGCAAAATATATCCCAACTGCTACATTGCAGATAATGTTACCCTGGGTAATAATGTTACGTTATTCCCGGGGGTGATTGTATATTTCGATTGTGTTTTGGGGAATAACGTAACCATACATTCTGGTGCCATTATAGGCAGCGACGGTTTTGGCTTTGCCCCAAAGCCCGATGGCAGTTACGACAAGATACCGCAAATAGGCAACGTTATTATTGAAGAAAATGTGGAGGTTGGCTCTAATACCACTATTGATAGGGCAACCATGGGTAGCACCGTGATACGCGCCGGGGCAAAAATTGATAATTTGGTGCAGATAGCACATAACGTGGAGGTTGGCTCCAACACGGTTATTGCGGCGCAGAGCGGCATATCGGGCAGCTCGAAAATTGGTGAGCGTGTGATGATGGGCGGGCAGGTTGGTATTGCCGGGCACCTAACCATTGCCGATGGCACGCAATTTGGCGCACAGGCCGGGGTGAACAGCAGCATAAAAGAGCCTAATAAAAAATGGAGCGGTACGCCATACCAACCCTTTCAGGATTTTTTACGCGCCGCCGTAAACACCCGCAAACTACCCGACCTTGAAAAACGAGTTAAAGAATTAGAAAACATTATAAAAGAAATGAAGAATGTTCAATAGTTCGTTAGTCATTGGTTCATTAGTTGCAAAACGGCTATTGAATAACCCACCAATGACCAATGAACGAGTGAACCAATGAACTAAAAGGATGAACGTAAAACAAAGAACCATTAAGGAAGCCGTTTCGGTATCGGGCACGGGCCTGCACACCGGCGAATTTGTCACCCTTACTTTTAACCCCGCTCCCGAAAAACATGGCTACAAATTCCGCCGTGTGGATCTGCCGGGCCAGCCTATTATTGAGGCGGATTGCGATAACGTAACCGATACCTCGCGCGGTACTACGCTTACTCAAAACGGCGCGAGCGTAAGCACGGTTGAACACGTATTGGCCGCTATGGTTGGTTTAGAGATAGATAACGTGCTGATAGATGTGAGCGGCCCCGAAATGCCAATAATGGATGGCAGTTCTATCAAATTCATTGATGCTATTGAAGCTGTTGGCTATACCGAGCAGGATGCCGACCGCGAATACTACCACATCCCCTATAACATTCATTACACCGAACCCGACCGCAAGGTAGAAATGGTGGCTATGCCTTTAGATGGCGACTACCGCTTTACCTGTATGGTTGATTATAACTCGGCCGTTTTGGGTAGCCAGCATGCTACTATATCGGCTATCAGCGAGTTTAAAAAAGAAATTGCATCGAGCCGTACCTTCTGCTTTTTGCACGAACTGGAAATGCTGCTGAAGCACGACCTGATAAAAGGCGGCGACCTGAACAACGCTATTGTGGTTGTTGATAAGGATGTTGATGAAGACGAACTTGCACACCTTGCCAAACTATTCAACCGCAAGGATATTAGTGTAGCCCCACAGGGTATATTAAATAACATTGAGCTTCGCCACCAAAACGAACCCGCCCGCCATAAACTGCTGGATATGATAGGCGACTTGGCGCTGGTTGGAGTTCCGCTGAAAGGGCACATTATGGCAGCAAGGCCGGGCCACGCCGCTAACGTTGCCTTTGCTAAGAAGATAAAAACACTCATCAAAAAAGAGCGCAGCCGCAAACATGTAAAAGTGTACGACCCTAACATGAAACCGGTTTACGATACGGTGCAGATAATGAACATTCTGCCGCACCGCCCGCCATTGTTGCTGATAGATAAAATATTAGAACTATCAAAAACGCATGTGGTAGGCTTAAAGGCCGTTACTATGAACGAGCCGTTCTTTGTGGGCCACTTCCCGGGTGCGCCGGTAATGCCGGGTGTTTTGCAGATAGAGGCCATGGCACAAACCGGTGGGATTTTGGTACTGAACACCGTGCCCGACCCTGAAAATTGGTTGACCTTGTTCCTGAAAATAGAAAACGCCAGGTTTAAAGATAAGGTTTTGCCCGGCGATACGTTAATATTCCGTTGCGATCTGATCGCGCCTATACGCCGCGGCATTGCCCAAATGAAAGGCATTGGTATGGTTGGCGAAAAAATTGTGGTAGAGGCCGAACTGATGGCGCAAATTGTAAAATATAAGTAAGCATGATACAGCCTTTAGCGTATATACACCCCCAGGCAAAAATTGCCGATAACGTGGTTATAGAACCATTTGTAACCATCCACAAAGATGTGGAAATTGGCGAAGGCACCTGGGTGGGCTCCAATTCGGTAATTATGGATGGGGCCCGTATTGGCAAAAACTGCCGCATATTCCCCGGCGCGGTCGTATCTGCTCCGCCACAGGATCTGAAGTACAAAGGCGAGGCCAGCACCGTAACCATTGGCGATAACACCGTTATCCGCGAATGCGTAACACTTAACCGCGGTACCGCGCTTGATAAAAATACGACTACAATAGGCAGCAATTGCCTGTTGATGGCTTATACACACGTAGCACACGATTGCGTAATTGGCGACAATGTAATTATAGCCAACGGCGTGCAACTGGCTGGCCACATTAATGTATACGACTATGCCTTTATCGGCGGAACTTCTGCCGTGCATCAGTTTGTTGAAATTGGTGCACACAGCATGATATCGGGTGGTTCGCTGGTGCGTAAGGATGTGCCGCCATATACCAAGGCCGGCCGCGAGCCGCTTTCGTACATCGGTATCAACTCGGTTGGTTTGCGCCGCCGTGGTTTTTCTGCCGAAACTATTAACGAGATACAGGAGATATACCGCATTATCTTCCTCAAAAAATACAACGTTACCAAAGCGCTCGATATCATCGAGGCCCAGTTTAACCCAACCGTAGAGCGCGATGAGATCGTAAACTTTGTGCAGAACTCGCAGCGCGGTATTATGAAGGGCTTCGGCGCGGTATAAATTCGTTCATGGTTCATAGCTGACGGTGCATGGCAACCCCACGTTGTTTTTGGCTATCAACTATGAACCATCACCTATCAACTCAATGCAGATCACCCTCCAAAACATAGGCCGCCGGTTTAACCGCGAATGGATATTCCGAGGGATAAGCCATGTTTTTGGCAACCGCGAGAGTTATGCCATATTGGGCTCTAACGGGTCGGGTAAATCTACGCTACTACAGGTTTTAAACGGTAGCCTCGCTCCTTCTGCCGGGGTATTGAGTTACACATTTGAGGATAAGCCGGTGCCCGTTGAAGAGGTGTTCAGCCACCTCAGCCTTGCTGCTCCTTACCTGGAATTGATAGAAGAGTTTAGCCTGAACGAGATAATAGATTTTCATTTTAAGTTTAAGGAATACAAAGCCGGGCTGGACAGAAAAGCCATTGTAGATATATTGAGCCTTCCCGGCAGCCCCAATAAATTGGTGAAGTATTTCTCCTCAGGGATGAAACAACGCCTTAAGCTGGCGTTGGCCTTCGCATCAGATACTCCAATGCTGATGCTGGACGAACCAACCTCTAACCTTGATACCCAAGGCATCGACTGGTACCTGAGCTTGATAGAGCAATATAGCGCTAACCGCCTCACCATTATCTGCAGCAACCAGGAGCACGAGTACAGTTTTTGTAAGCACAGGTTAAGTATTGCAGATTATAAAAGTTAGTGCGTGGTGAATAGTTAAGCGGTGCGTGGTTGTAGGTGCCGCCCAAGCAAAAACCATTCACCCAACCAACCACTCCCTACTCACCTACACCCCCCTCTTCCAAATCTCACATCAAATTTTTATTTTTGCCCCTCAATTGTAATTACTTATGGCAAAAGCATCTGATATAAAGAATGGCAGCATCCTGCGTTTCAACGGGGAGTTGGTACAGGTAGAAGAATTTTTACACCGCACCCCCGGTAACTTGCGTGCGTTTTACCAGGCACGTATGCGCAACGTAAGGAGCGGTAAACTGGTTGAATACCGTTTCCGTACGGATGAAGAGGTTGACATCAGAAGGGTAGAAACCAGCAACTACCAATATTTATACGAAGACGGCGAATCGTTAGTAGTAATGGATAATGATACTTACGATCAGCATAATGTGCCGAAAACATTATTTGGCAGCGCTATAAAATTCCTGAAAGAAGGCACTAACGTTGTCGTAGCTTTCGAAAGTGATGAGGCTATCATGGGTTCTATTCCCGGTTCGGCCGAGTTAGAAATTACTTACACCGAGCCTGCGGTAAAAGGCGATACCTCAACAGGTGCTATGAAAAATGCCACTGTTGAAACCGGTGCCGAAATAAAAGTGCCGTTGTTCATCAACATTGGCGATAAAGTAAAGGTTGATACCGCTACCGGCGCTTATGTAGAGCGTGTGAAAAGTTAAGCGTTAAATTAGGACAGTATATACGAAAGCCTCCGGATTTGGAGGCTTTTTTGTTTATCTAACGACCAGATTTTTGAGAGCTGCCGCCATTAGCTTGCCCAACTGTTCCTATCGACATATCAACGAAATCTGCTAACAGGTTGCTATTGGGTTCCATGGCCGCAGCATCTGATGATTCGAGCTCTATAACGGTGCTATAGTCTTTAATATCCTTTCGCAATACTTTGTCCCCTACCTTAAATTCTAACGGAAATTGGAACAGGCTCTTCTGTGTTTGAATTACCTGTATAGTTAGCTTATTGCTGTCTTTAAAAAGCGTTTGCTTTATAATTAGAGTCGGTATGCCAGCTGTGTATAGCCATTGCTTAAAAAACTGTTTCAGATCTACACCGCTTGCTTGCTCCATGGCACGTCGTAAGTCGTCGGTATCGGCATTTTTGTTTTTATATAGCGCGTAATAGCTGCGGATACCTTTCCAAAACAATTCATCCCCCAGTTTGCGGCGAAGCATATGCAGTACCCAACCACCTTTTTGATAACTATTGGTATTGAGTAATTGCATATAATTATCTTTCACAGCAGTGTCTACAACCGGAGTAAACCGCTTTTTCTCAAAATCGATTATTTGTCTGCGGTCTATGTCCAGTCGTTCTTTTAGTTTCTCAGCTCCGTATTTACTTTCGATGTACAGGTTGGTCATGTAGGTAGCAAAACCTTCACTTAGCCAGAGGTTTGGCCAGCTTTTTTCGCTGGCGGCATCGCCGAACCATTGGTGGGCTATCTCGTGTGCCATCAGCTCTTCAACGGTTTTGCTCTTTACCGATTCTTCGAAATAAAAAATACAGCTGGCATTCTCCATACCGCCGAATATGGTTTTCGATTGCACATTGGCCAATTTCTCGTAGGCAAAAGCCCCAACGTTTTTAATGAAGTAAGGCAATATCTCTTTGGCATAGGTATAGCTTTTAAAGCCGGTATCCTTATCCTCCGGAAACACATAAGCATAAACCGGGATGCCGTTAACGTCGCCGGTATGGTCTATAGCAAAATCGGCAGCGCCTATTACCATTACTTTGGTGGATATTGGGGCTTTTTCGCTCCAGTGTGTCAACTTCAGTTTGCCGGGAAGTGTTTGCTCTTTCACCTTAGCCCCATTGGCAATAACGCCGTAATGGGCGGGAGCTGTAACAATAAAATCAACGGTAGCTTTATCCGACGGATGGTCTGCACAAGGCAGCCAGTTGTGGGCGCGGTTTGGCCAGTTATCGCCAAAAAAAGTTCGGTGCCCATAGTTATTGGTAGATATGATAAGCCCATCGGTGGGTACGCCACTGTATTTGATGACATAGCTGTGCAGGCTACCCGCTTTGGCTTTTGCGGTGATGATAAGGCGGTTGCTATCCTGTGTAAATTTCAGGGCTTTTCCTAATTCCGTTACAGATGACACCACCATTCCTTTTCCATCGGCATTCTTTTTTTTCAGATCGAGGCTGAAAGTATTGGCAGCCTGCAGAAATTTGGCCGTCACCGTGGCGTTGCCTTTAATATTGTTATCGGCATCATTCAGTTGCAGGGCGAACCTGTAATGCTGAACATCGATAGTTGAACCAAGCTGTTGGGCATTGGCGGATAAACCCGCGATGAGCAATAGGGCCGAAACGTAATACTTTGATAATTGCATAAGCTAAATTTAATATTTTGTTCCCCCTTCAGGGGGTTAGGGGGCTTAAAACTCCAACTCCAACAATACCGGGCAATGGTCCGAGTGTTTTGCTTCGGGCAATATGGCAGCGCGTTTAATGTTGCCCTCCAGCTCTTTACTTGCCATTGCATAATCTATACGCCAGCCCAAATTCTTGCCGCGTGCCCCGGCGCGGAAACTCCACCAGGTGTAATTGTGCGGCTCTTTGTTTACATGGCGGAAAGTATCTATAAAGCCCGATTCGATAAAGTTCTCCATCCATTCGCGTTCTTCGGGCAAAAAGCCTGATGAGTTGGCGTTTGATTTTGGGTTGTGGATATCAATGGCTTTGTGGCAAATGTTATAATCACCACACACTACCAGGTTCGGGTGCTCTACTTTTAGCAGGGTTAGGTATTTACCGAACTCATCCAGGAAACGGTATTTGAATACCTGACGCTCGTCGCCACTGGAGCCAGACGGGAAGTAAACGCTCATTACCGATACCTCTTCAAAATCTACACGAATGCAGCGGCCTTCCTTGTCAAAATCAGCAATGCCGCAGCCGTATTCTACGTGTTTGGGCAACATCTTGGTAAAAATTGCAGTGCCGCTATAACCCTTTTTTTCTGCCGGGAACCAGTAGTGCTGGTAACCCATGGCATCAACAAGGCCAAGGTCGGTAAGCACATCGGGTGTTGCCTTTATTTCCTGCAGGCACACCACATCGGCATCGGTAGCCTGCAGCCAGGCCAGCCAGTTTTTATTAATGGCAGAACGAATGCCGTTTACGTTATAGGTGATGATTTTCATAGTCCTGTAGCTCAAGCCCCCTACCCCCCTGAAGGGGGAACAGAAGCCGAAGGCGTGTTATTAAATATTCAAATCCTTATTGCTAATCAAAAGCTCCTCCGCTCACCAGCGGAGGCTGGGGGGCTTAGCCTATATACCCAGTATTTTATCTAACTGTTTACACTCGCTTTTGCTGAGCACTTCCACCGTCATGGGTACATTGGTAGTTGGGCGGTCGCGTTCGTCTTTTTTAACGGCGGCTATGCGGTCTACCATGTCAATGCCTGTAACCACTTCGCCATATACGGTATAGTTTTGGTCGAGGTGCGGTGCGCCGCCAACGGTGGTGTAAATATCGCGTTGCCAAGCGGGTATTTTGCGGCCCTTAAGGCGTGTGTTTTCCAACGTATCTAACCTGCCGGGTGTAAAGCGCTTGCCCTCTACAATGTAGAATTGGCAACCGCTCGAAGCCTTTTTGGGGTTATCGTCCCGCGCTGCCGCCAATACCCCCCGCTTGTGGAACAGGCTATCCCTAAACTCTGCGGGTATGGTGTACTTCACATCGCCATTGCCCAGTTCGGCACCGGGTTTGGCTTTAGTGGTATCGCGAGAATCGGGGTCGCCGCCCTGTATCATAAAGTTCTGTATTACCCGATGGAACAGCGTGCCGTTATAAAAGCCTTGTTTGGTGAGTTTTACAAAGTTATCGCGATGCATAGGTGTCTCGTTATACAGCCTGATAATACAATCGCCATAGCTGGTACGGATGCGAACGTATTGGTTTTTAGGCGGTTTGGCGAAGCCAATGCAAGCCACAAAAAGCAGGAATGTTAAAATATAGAGTTTCTTCATGTAGGTTGTAAAGGTTGGAGATGTTATAAAAGTTGCGAAGCTGTTTAATTGTACCGTACGTTAAAGATAAGATGTTGCCGGTTGTCTTCCAACCGCTCCAACTTTTTCAACTTTAAAAAACTAATACCCGTTCTCCTCAAAGTAGGTAACTATTAACGATTTGATGAGCATCTCCTGCTCCAGCAAAGTGTAATTTGGGATGGGTTTCACCAGTTTCCAGTGCGGCCAGCCGTCCTGGTCCTGCCCTTCCAATTCGTAAAAGCCCATTTGGCTAAACAGCTTGCAATTTGCTATGTGCATCAGTTCTTCCTTTTGCCGTTTGCTGAATTTGCGGGGGCCTTTACCCAGCTCCTGCACGCCAATTAAAAATAGCAGTACTTTAAGGTCGGGCTTTTCGTTATCAAAGTCGGTGGCTATTTTATCCTGTAATTCGGCGAACTTTTGGTTTATTTCGGCGGGTTTCATAACGGCAAATATAAGCAGTATGCCGTGTTTAAAATTGCCATCATTGTGTCCAATTAACAATATTGTTACGTGCCGAACGCTGCGTTAACATATTATTATTTAGCTTTGCACAAAATTGCTAATAGCATACTGTATTGCTGTGAAAAAAAATATTTACCATATCGTTTGCGCCTGGGCATTGCTGCTAAGCTTTGTTACCGGCCAGTATATGGTATATGCCCACCAGCATAACCAGGTAAAAAACATCCACGCCTCGGTAAAAAACCACGATTGCCAAAAAGCGGCCCACACTATTGTAAAAGAAAAGTGCGAGGTGTGCGACAGCATGCACCATGCAGCAATGGACGTAACCGGCGAGGTGGCTTATATGCATACTTTGGTTACTACCGAAGCCCACTTTATATCGCCGGTATATAACTTTACCAGCATTGCCCTCATCCTGGCAGCAGGGCGCGCACCTCCTTTGGCTTCATAATAAGCTATTCTTATCCAACGCCGCTTTACGTGGCATTTTACCGTATTTTTTTAAGATTTTTATTATGAAACTAAAGCTCATTATCAGCTGCTTTTTACTCCTGTTTATACAATTTACGGCCAGCGCTGCCGATTTTAATACCATTAAAGGTAAAGTTATTGATGCCAAAACTAACGAGACCCTAATTGGTGCCGTGGTAAGCATCCCCGAACTGCATGTATCTGTTGCTACTAACGCCAATGGCGAATTTACCTTCCGCTCGGTGCCTACTAAAGGGCGCTATGTGGTGCAGGTGCAATACCTTAGCTACAAAACCATTACCCAAACTATTGATTTTGCTTCTACTACCCCTTTGGTTTTTGCAATGCAAGCCAGTGTGGTTGAGCAGCATGAGGTGGTAATAACCGGTACTCCTATTACCGCCAGCAGCCGCAACAATAGTACATCGGCAACAGTAGTTACAAAAGACCAGCTGCAAAGCGGCGCTACCAACCTTATCGACGCACTAACACGCGTGGCACCCGGTGTTAGCCAGATAACCACCAGCCAAGCCATTTCTAAACCGGTTATCCGCGGTTTAAGCTACAACCGTGTGGTTACGCTGAGCGATGGCGTGAAACAACAAGGCCAGCAATTTGGCGACGAGCACGGTATAGAGATAGACCAAAACCAGGCCGAACGCGTAGAAGTATTGCGCGGCGCGGCATCGTTAATGTATGGCTCGGATGCCTTGGGTGGTGTTATTAACATTATAGACCCGGCATCTCCCGCCGAAGGCAATATAAAAGGCGAAGTGCTGAGCAGCTACTCTACCAACAGCGGGCTTACCAATACATCGTTGATGCTTGCCGGTAACGAAAATGGCTTTGTATGGCGCGGGCGCGGTACTTACCAAAATGCACATGGCTTTAAAACACCGGACGGCTATCTTATCAATAGTGGCTTTAACCAAACCGACTTTAACGGTATGCTGGGCGTAAATAAAGCCTGGGGTTATTCGCACTTAAACTTCTCTTACTACAAAAACAACATCGGCTTTTTTGATGCAGAGCCGGGCGACGAGCTGTACAGCAACTCTACCAGCCGTACATTAGATTACCCAAGGCAGGATATACGCCATTATAAACTGGCGCTGAATAACAACTTTATTATGGGCAGCAATTCATTGAAACTCGACCTTGGTTTTCAAAAGAACCAGCGCCGCGAATTGGAGAACAGCCCCGACCCATCGTTGTTCTTCGACCTGAACACCTACTCGTTGGATGCTAAATATTACCTGCACGATTTTAATGGCTGGCGCCCGGTATTCGGTATCAGCGCAAGCCTGGGGCATAGCGTAAACAAAGGCGAAGAAGTATTAGTGCCTGCTTATGATGAATACAGCACCGGTGCATTCGGTTATGTGAAAAAGACCTGGGACCAAAATACTTTTAGCGCAGGCTTAAGGTTCGATTACATTCAAAACAAAGGCAAACAACTCACCTTAGATGGCGAGGAAGTATTCACAGGCTTCGATAACAAATTCTCGAACGTGAGCGGTGCTTTGGGTTATACCCATATTTTTAACGATGTGTTGAGCTTTAAAGCTAATGCGGGTTCCGCCTTCCGCGCACCAAACCCTGCCGAGTTAGGTTCTAACGGTGTACACGAGGGAACCAACCGTTACGAAGTAGGCAGCGGAAACCTATCACCCGAGCGCAGCTACCAGGCGGATGCAACTTTAGAGTACGGTTCGGGATTTGTTACCGGTAGCTTCGGCATTTACGAGAACTATATACACAACTACATCTACGCATCAAACAACAATAACGAACAGATAACTGTAACCGAAGAAAGTACCGGCCTGCCGCGAAGCTTTGATGTGTACCGCTACGGGCAGGTAAATGCTAACCTGTATGGTTTTGAAGGTAACTTAACCCTGCACCCGGTATCGTTCCTGCACTTCGAGAATACCTTTAGCTACACCCGCGCACAAAACCGCTCGTTCGACAGGCCGCTGCCGCTGATACCTGCGGGTGTATTGCATAACTCCCTGCGTTTTGAGCCAAAAGTAAAAGGCGTGCACGATTTTTATATCTCAGCAGGCATCGACAATTACTTTAAACAAAGCCGCGTAGATGCCACCTTCGAAACACCAACTGCTGCCTATACGTTAGTGAACGCCGGTATAGGTGCAACATTTAAACTGGGTGCGCAGCCGCTTAAAGTTTATGTATCGGGCAATAACTTAACCAACAAACGCTACTACGATGCCCTTAGCCGCTTAAGGCCCGGCCGCTACAGCCAGGAAGACCCAACCTTCGGTGTTTGGAATCCGGGACGTAATATCACCTTCGGTTTTTACCTGCCGTTCGGTACTAATAAATAGCCAAAACAACAATTAGATAAGCAAAAGCCCCGTGGAGTAATATCCATGGGGCTTTGCTATTATTGACGTTATTTTTAACCGCAGAGGACGCGGAGTTTTACGCAGAGGTTCACAGAGTTGTTTTAGTCGTTATATCTATCGCGCAAAGACGCCAAGCCGCAAAGAAGAAAGCCGACACTCTTTTATGAATACTTGATAATGATTTTGCAAAGCTCTGTGAATCTCTGTGGTTCTTCTCTGTGTTCTCTGTGGTTAAAGAGTGACTATAATAAACCAAGCGTTGTTAACTCCCCTCTCAATTTCTCCGGAGAAGTAAAATGTATACAATTTATGCCCATTTTTTCTGCCGCGAGGATATTGCGGTAATTGTCGTCGATAAACAGCGATTCTTCGGGTACTACATTATACCTGTCTAACAATATCTGATAGAACGCCGGTGTGGGCTTGCGCATTTTTTCGGTACCCGATACCACAGTGCCATCGAACCAGCTCAAAAACTCAAATTTTTGTTGCGCCATAGGGAACGTTTCTGCCGACCAATTGGTGAGCGCGTATATTTTGTATTTGCCGCTTTCTTTAAGTTCTTTAAAAACCTCCACGGTTCCCTCAAAAGCATCGCCCAGCATCTCTATCCATCGCCCGTAAAATGCACGAATGTTCGCCTCGTGCTCGGGGTGTTTGGCAATAAGCCAGTCAGTACCTTCCTGCAGCGAGCGCCCGGCATCCTGCTCTTCGTTCCAGTCGCTTGTAGCAACATTTGTCAGGAAGTGGCGCATTTCCTGTTCATCAGCAAAAAGGCTGCGGTACATATAATCGGGGTTCCAGTCGATAAGTACTGCCCCGAGGTCGAATATGATGGTGTTAATCATGGTAATATTTGAAGCTAAATAAACACTTTTAATTAAGATAGCCGTTTACTATATTTAAATAAATTTATAAGCTATGTTAACAAGAGAGGATGCATTAAAAACAATTTACGATCTACCTGAAGAATTTAGCTTGGACGAAATAATTGACAGGCTGTTATTTTTAGAGAAAATAGATGCCGGGCTGGCTGAGTCTGAAAATGGAGAGACCTTTTCTACAGAAGAAGCTAAAGAGCAATTAGCTAAATGGTTAAAATAAATTGGACAAGGCGAGCTATCAAAGATGTTAACAGCATTGCTGAATATATCGCTCGTGACTCGGAGTACTATGCAAAAATTCAAGCATCAAGATTTTTTGAGGCTGTAAAAGTCCTGGATAAACACCCGTTACGAGGGAAAATAGTACCAGAGAAGCAGAACCCTTTGCTAAGGGAAATACAGCAAGGAAGCTACCGAATCATTTATCGCATTGTTTCCGAGTCAAAAATTGACATAATCTCCGTTCATCACAGCAAAATGCTGCTGAGGAACAATCCAAACTTAAAATAGCCCACCGTTATTTCTTCTTCCCTTCTTTCTCAAAAACCTTGACCTCCGTCACTATCGAATCGGCATTCAGTTTAAACAACAAACCTTTGAAATACGCCGTATCGCCGCCATTCATTTTGCGGGTGATGTCGTAATAAAAGCTGCGGTCGGTAAAGCTGTTACGTTGAGGGTATTTAAGCAATTGCACTACCTGCTTATAGGTCATGCCTTTTAGCTTGTGCGTCGCCAGCAGGTCGTCAACCATCATGTAGCGTTTGGGGTAATCCATGCCGTCGCCGTCGTTCCAGCCCTTGGGTGTAAAGGGCTGTTTGTTTTTACAACCGCTTACGCCCAGGGCGATAAACGCTATGACTATAAAGAACCACTTGAAACGGCTATTGCTCATGCTTAACTATTTTCCAGCAAATATCTTTTAAATTCGTCAAAACCGGTGCCTAAACTTACTGCCTGGCTCTCTTTTTCTTCTAATTCTTTCACCTGCTCGGGTACGGCTATTTCCTGTGCTATCGGCTCGGTAAACACATCCGGGAATTTGCATGGGTGCGCGGTTGATAAAAATACACCGGCGGTATCTGCGGCAGGGTGTTCCTGCTGGTAGGCTTTCAAGGCTTTCCAGGCAATGGCAGTATGCGGGCAGGCCACATATTTATAGCTGTCGAATATCTCTTGTATGGCTGCAAGGGTATCCTCGTCGTTGTAGGTGTAGCCTTCAATAAGCGCGTTCAGCTCTGCAGGATCTTCTTTGAACAGGTCGGCAATACGTACCCAGTTGCTTGGGTTGCCTACGTCCATAGCATTCGATAAAGTTGCCACCGATGGTTTTGGTTGATAAATGCCGGTTTTCAAATACTCCGGAACGGTATCGTTTGCGTTGGTAGCGGCAATGAAATGCTCCACGGGCAAGCCCATTTTCCAGGCAAGCAAGCCTGCGCCAATGTTACCGAAGTTGCCGCTTGGCACCGCAAAAATTACTTTGCTTGTACCGCGTTTCAGCAACTGCGCATAAGCGTTAAAATAGTAGAAGGTTTGCGGGATGAGACGGGCGATATTGATAGAGTTCGCCGAGGTTAAACGGAATTTGGCATTCAGTTCAGCATCGGTAAAGGCTTGTTTCACCAAAGCCTGGCAATCATCAAAAGTACCGTCAATTTCCAACGCGCGGATGTTTTGGCCGTTGGTGGTCAACTGTAATTCCTGTATATCGCTTACTTTGCCTTTAGGGTAAAGGATGGTAACGCGGGTATTCGGTACGCCTAAAAAGCCAAGCGCAACGGCACCGCCGGTATCGCCCGATGTTGCTACCAATACATCCAGTTGTTTTTCGCCATCCTCTAAAAAGTAGCTCATTACACGGCTCATGAAGCGTGCCCCAAAATCTTTAAAGGCTAACGAGGGGCCGTGGAAAAGCTCCAGTACATTCACGTTCTCTTCCAGTTTTACAACCGGGGCGTAAAAATTGATAGCATCTTTTATCAGCGCTTTCAGGTCTTCGGCCGGGATATCATCGCCCAATAAATTCTTCGCTACATGGAAGGCAATTTCGGGCAGAGTGTACTGATCCAGGTTATGGATGAATTTATCGCCCAGGTGCGGTATCTCAACGGGCATGTAAAGCCCTTTATCCTGCGGCATGCTGTTAAAAACCGCTTCTTTAAAGCCAACCCTTAATTCGGGGTTATTAGTACTGTAGAATTTCATTTTGATCTCGGAGTTCGGATTTTCGATTTCGGAATTATTGGGCGCGATATTTTGGAATCCGAATTCACAAATCCGGGATCCCCAATATAATCTACCCTATCACTCTCGGCCCTGCATCGTTTATAGTTGATACGTAGCCGTTAGAGCCTATTTTTATATTAGTTAAGTGTTGCTGTAGTTTCTGCGTAATGCGGCGTGCGGTCTCTTCATCTTTTGTAAAGGCAAAAACCGATGGCCCCGAGCCTGAAATACCGAAACTTACGGCTCCCATATCCATGGCCATTTGGCGCATTACATAAAAATCGGGGATCAGCATGCTACGAACAGGTTCTACCAACACATCCTGCATACTGCGGCCTATCAGGTCAATGTCCTGCATGAACAGGCCGCTTACCAGTCCGGCAATATTACCCCACTGGGTAACCGCATCCTTCATTTGTATTTTGGTGCGGATGATCTGCCTGGCCTCGCGGGTGGGCACATCAACATCGGGGAAAACAATGGCGCACCATAAACCTGCCGGGTGCGGCAAACGCACAACATCCAACGGCTCGTAGCTGCGTATCAGCACAAAGCCACCAAGCAATGCCGGAGCAACGTTATCAGCGTGGCCATGGCCGCAGGCCATTTCTTCACCCTTCATGGCAAAGGGTAACAGGTTGGCAGCATCTGTAGTATCGCCCAATAAAGTTTTTATGGCGAACAGTCCAGCTACGGTACTGGCCGAGCTTGAACCCAAGCCACTACCGATAGGCATTTTTTTGTGCAGTTCGATATCTAAACCAATATCGGTACGGCCAACGCTTTGCAGGTAATGCTGCACGCTTACACTCACAGTGTTTTTGGTCGGGTTAAGCGGCAGTCGGCCATCGTCGCCGGTAATTTTGCTGATGGTGATGCCCGGCTTATTAGTGCGGCGCATAATTACTTCATCGCCCGGTTCGTTTACGGCAAAGCCCAGTACATCAAAACCGCATACCACATTGGCAACCGTCGCCGGCGCAAAAACCGAAATTGACTCCAGGCCCCCCCCGCCCCCTAAAGGGGGAGCTTCTGAAAGGCTTGGTTTTTTTTTTGCTTCTTCTATATTAATTTCCATAATAATTATTCAAATTTTACTCCCCCTTAAGGGGGCTGGGGGGCTAAACTCCTATTCCCCCTTCAGGGGGTTAGGGGGCCTGAGCTCTTAATTGGCCCCCACATTTATCAAATCGGCATAAACACCGGCCGCGGTCACTTCGGCACCGGCACCGGGACCTTTTACTACCAGTGGGCGCTCCTTGTACCTGTCGGTAGTGAAAGAGATAATGTTATCGCTGCCGCTAAGCATGTAGAAGGGGTGGTTCTCATCAACCATTTGCAGGGTGATAGATGCTTTTCCATCTTCCAGTTTGCCAATGTAGCGCAATACTTTTTTGTCTTTTTCTGCCGTTGCTTTCAGGTTTGCAAAGAAAGCATCTTCCGCCTTTAATGCAGCATAAAAATCCTCAACGGTTTGTGCTTCAAGGCAGCTTTGCGGCAGTATGGCATCTATCTGCACGTCGCTGGCCTCCATTTGGTAACCGGCATCGCGGGCGAGTATCAACATCTTGCGCATAAAGTCTTTACCACTCAGGTCATCGCGCGGGTCGGGTTCGGTATAGCCTTTATCCTGGGCGTCTTTCACTACATCGTGGAAGCTTACATCGCCCTTAAAGTAATTAAAGATGTAAGAGATAGTGCCTGATAGTATAGCCTCTATGCGTTGCACCCTGTCGCCGCTGCTCATCAGATCCTTTAGCGTGCGGATGATAGGCAGGCCGGCACCAACGTTGGTTTCGTAAAAGAAATCTACCCCGTGTGTGCGTGCCGTATCGCGGAAGGTTTTGTACTGCGCGTAATCTGCCGAATTGCCAATTTTGTTGCAGGTAACTACCGATACGTTCGCCTTGAAAACCTGCTCGTAAAAGCCGATAGGTTTAGGGCTGGCAGTATTATCAATAAACACGCAGTTGGGCAGGTTCATTTCTTTCATTTTGTCTATAAAGCCCTGCAGGTCGGCTTCCGTCATCGACTGTTGCAGGTCGTCTTCCCATGTATCAAGCGATAAACCATCGCTATTGAAAACCATTTTGCGGGTGTTGCTTATGCCAGCAACCTTAACCTGTATGCCGTTGTTGTTCTGCAGAAAATCGGCATTGGCGGCCAATTGCTTAAACAGTGTTTTGCCGATATTACCGGTACCCAAACAGAAGGCATGCAGCGTTTTGGTAAGCTCGATGAAGAAGGCGTCGTGCACAGCATTCAAGGCTTTGGCCAAATCGTTAGCCGAGATGATCACCGAGATATTGTACTCCGACGAACCTTGTGCAATAGCCCTTACGTTGATACCGTTACGGCCCAGCGCGTGGAACAATTTACCGCTCACGCCAGGCGTTTGTTTCATGTTTTCGCCCACTATGGCTAATATGGCCTGGCCTTTTTCTACCACTAATGGCTCCAGTTTGTTGGCCAAAAGCTCCAGTTCAAATTCTTGCTCTATCAGCATTTGTGCCTTGCCTACATCGGTGGGTTGCACCGCGAAGGTTATGCTGTGTTCTGATGATGACTGAGTGATGAGGATAATATTGATCTGCTCGCGCGCCAACAACGAGAACAAACGGCCGCTAAAGCCCGATTTACCAACCATACCGCTACCCTCTAAGCTCAGGATACTGATATTGTTGATGGATGATATACCTTTGATAGGCAGGTTAGATGGTCCGCAATCGTGACGGATAACGGTACCCGCAAACTCCGGCTCGAAAGTGTTTTTGATTACGATAGGTATCTTTTTCAAAAATGCCGGTATCATGGTTGGCGGATAAATTACCTTGGCACCGAAGTACGAAAGCTCCATGGCTTCGGTGTAGGTAAGCTCCTCCAGCGAGAAAGCTTTTTTAACCATACGCGGGTCGGCGGTCATCATGCCGTTCACGTCGGTCCATATTTGTATCTCTTCAGCATTCAGCGCCGCGCCGAAGATGGCTGCCGTATAATCGCTTCCGCCACGGCCAAGGGTGGTTATTTGGCCTGCATCGTTGCCCGCTATAAAGCCGGTTACAATAAGCAGTTTATCGCTATGCTCGCGATAGAAATTTTGGATCAGCATATCGGTAAGCTCCATGTTTACACGGGCGTTGCCGAAAGTGCTGTCGGTTTTTATCAGTTCGGAGGCATCCACAAACATCGCTTCCGGGAAGTGCTGCGCCGCAATTTTGCTCACCATTAATGCCGAGCAGCGTTCGCCGTAGCTCACAATGGTATCGCGGGTTTTGGCGGTAAGCTCCTTTAAGGTAAGCACACCTTGCAGCAATTCTTCCAGTTGGTTAAAGTGGATCTTAAGGCGGGTGTAGGCAGGGTTTTGGTTTTGAATCTCCAGCAATGCTTTCACCACTTCAAAGTGGCGGCGTTCCAGTTCGGCCAGTTCCGCCGTAAACTCTTTGCCTGCCGCGGCACCTTCTGCCATGGCAATAAGCAGGTTGGTAATACCGCTCATGGCCGATAATACGACTACGGGCTTGCTGCCGTTTTGGTTCTCTTGCTTTAAAATGTCAAGCAGGGTTTTGATACTGTTTACCGACCCTACCGATGTGCCTCCGAATTTTAGTACTTTCATTATTGCATTAAAAAATAAAAAAGCCTTCCTCTTTGCGGAGGAAGGCTTTCATTTGGTTTGTCTTTATGTTTTACACCATACGATTATCTTCCTCCAAGTTGTATCCCGGTGGTAATAATGGTGGTAATGATGGTGTTAGTAACTGTCATATATAATGTCGGTAAAGTAAGTAGATTATTTTTGAATAAACAAATGGAAGGGCGAATTATTTTTAATTGCCTGTATATCTTTCCTAACTTCGCCCCTAATGCAGGGACTTGTAATAAAATCGACGGGGAGTTGGTACCAGGTGAAAACCGCGGACAGTGTTGTGGATTGCCGTATAAAAGGGAAATTCCGTATCAAGGGAATCACTACAACCAACCCCTTAGCTGTTGGCGATGTGGTTGACTTTGAAATGGAGCCCGAGCAAGGAACCGGCGTAATTACCACCCTTAGGCCCCGCAAAAACTACATCATCCGCAAGGCCGTTAACCTGAGCAAACAGGCGCAGATCATAGCCGCCAACCTGGATCTTGCGGTTTTGGTAGTTACGCTTGCCTCGCCACGCACCTCTCTTGGCTTTATCGACCGCTTTTTGGTTACCGCCGAAGCCTACGATGTACCGGCAGTTTTAATATTCAATAAACTCGACCTGTTTAGCGATGAAGGGCTGGAGATACTGGCCGAATACCAGGCTATTTACCAAAATATAGGTTACCCTTGTTATTCGGTATCGGCAAAAGAGGGTACGCATATCGATAGCATCCAGGAGCTGATAAAAGATAAAGTGACCTTGTTCTCGGGGCACTCGGGCGTGGGTAAATCAAGTTTGATAAACCGCCTGCTGCCCGACCTGGAATTGCGCACCCACCAAATATCCGACTGGAGCGATAAAGGCATGCACACAACAACCTTTGCCGAAATGTTCGAATTGCCGCAGGGGGGCTACCTTATCGATACTCCCGGCATACGCGAACTTGGCGTTATCGACATAGAAAAACAGGAGCTGGGCCACTTTTTCCCCGAAATGCGCGAGCGCATGAACCAGTGCCGCTTTAACAATTGCCGCCACATAAACGAGCCCGGTTGTGCAGTATTAGAGGCTGTTGAGAACGAGGGAATAGCCTTGTCGCGTTATGATAGCTACCTGAGTATTTATAACGGCAACGATACGAGGGCGTAGGCTGCAGACTCAAGATATAAGAGTCAAGAACCAAGACAAAAAATAAATATTAGTTACAAACCGGGTCTTGATTCTCGGATCTTGACTCTTGATTCTAAAATTATGCGAGCGGTATTACAACGCGTTACACAGGCAAGCTGCACGGTTGATGGCAACATTACCGGCGAAATTGGGCTTGGCTTTTTGGTTTTATTAGGTGTGGAAGATGCCGATACCTCTGAAGACGTTAATTGGCTTGCCCCCAAAATTGCCAACATGCGTGTATTTGGCGACGAGAATGGGTTGATGAACAAAGCCCTTGGCGATGTGGATGGCAACATCCTGCTTATCTCACAGTTCACCCTGTTCGCGCAAACCAAAAAGGGTAATCGCCCGTCGTTCATCCGCGCCGCCCGGCCGGATAAGGCTATCCCCTTGTATGAAGAAATGATATTGGCGTTGGAGGCCCTATTGGGTAAAAAAATTGCCACCGGTATTTTCGGTGCAGATATGAAAATAAACCTATTGAATGATGGGCCGGTGACTATTGTGATGGATACGAAGGATAAGGATAATCATTAGCGCATCGTTTTTGAGTGAACACGAATGAGCTCGAATAGAACGAATTTCACGAATTATTTTTAGGAGGTATTTTAATTAGGATTAACTTACGAATTATTAACAGGCACGAATTTAATGGCCGATATCTTATTTAAGTCTGAGTCTTACAAAATCATCGGGGCTTGTTTCGAAGTTCACAAAGCTTTGGGCCATGGTTTTAAAGAAGTGGTTTATAAAGATGCTTTGGAAGTCGAATTTAGTCGCATAGGTATTCCATTCCAAAGGGAGAAATCATATGATATTTACTATAAAGAGCAGAAGTTAAAACACTGTTTTGTAGCCGATTTCGTCGTATTCGATAGTATTGTTCTCGAAATAAAAGCAGCTGATTATATTGGTGAGCCATATTTAAAGCAGACTTTGAACTACTTGAAGGCTTCCGGACTACGCCTTGGTATTGTTATTAATTTTGGAGCGCCTTCTGTTGAATATCAGCGTGTAATTATCTGATCAGCCAAGCATGTAATTGGCATAATTTCCTCTTATTTAATTTAATGAGTTTGCAAATTAATTCGTGAAATTCGCGTCGTTCGAGTTCATTCGTGTTCACTCAAAAAAAGCATGACTATTAAAGAAGCCCAAACCCTCGTTGATAACTGGATAAAAACCACCGGTGTTCGTTATTTTAATGAACTTACCAATACTGCCATGCTGATGGAAGAAGTGGGCGAAGTGGCCCGTATAATGGCGAGGCAATACGGCGAACAATCCTTTAAAAAATTGGATAAAGAAGTTAACCTGGCCGACGAAATGGCCGATGTGCTTTTTGTGCTGATATGCCTGGCTAACCAAACCGGAATAGACCTTACTGATGCCTTGGAGAAGAACATGGAGAAGAAGAACATCCGCGATGCCGAACGGCATAAAAATAATGAAAAATTGAAATAGGAGGTATTTTATACTCTTTAAAATAAATTATCAAAATATAATTTGGTTAAATTAAAAATCGGCGCAATATAATAATGGGTTTTAACGTTTATTGATAAACTAAACCACATTATTATGAAAGCTTATTTTTTGTTTTTTACTACAGTACTGTTGGTTTCCGCCAGCTGCAAAAACAAGGGCGACGACAAGATACACTCGGTAACCATAGGCGATGTTACAGCTGAAAAACCCAAGGTCATGGACGTGTCAATGGCACCACCAGCCGAAAAAAATGACGACGAAATTTACACGAGCGTTGAAACTCAACCCGAGTTTGTGGGAGACAGCGAGGCAGATGCCGACGTTAAAGTAGATGAGAGTGAAATAAACACCCGGAAGACTCAGAAAGGGGACGTTGCTCAAAAAATAATTAAAGAAGGTGATATCAGCTTCGAGACAGCCGATGTGAAAGCCACCCGGCAGCAGATCATCGCCTCTTTGAAAAAATTAAAAGGCTACATCCAGTCGGACCAGGAGACCGACGATGGCTCTTATGGTAGAAAGGAATACCAACTGGATATTAAAATTCCGGCTGCTAATTTCGATACTTTCCTGGGCTCGGTATCCTCTACCGCAACAAAGATAGATAGCAAAAATATCAGCATACGTGATGTAACCACCGAGTATATCGATACCAAAACCCGGTTAGACAATAAGCTTGTATTGGAGAAACGCTACCTCGAACTCTTAAAGCGAGCTTCCAAAATATCAGAAATGCTGGAGATTGAGAACAAGCTTGCCGGCATAAGGGCCGATATAGAATCAAATCAAGGGCAGCTAAATTACCTGAACAAACAGGTTGCCTACAGCTCGTTGACCATTAAGTTTTACACCGAGCGCCCCTCGCAGGTAGAAACGAGCGTAGGTTTCGGCTATAAAATAATGAAGGCACTGGAAAGCGGGTTAAGTCTGCTGCAAGAGCTGTTCTTCGGTATCCTATCGTTATGGCCGTATTTGATCGTGATATTTGCGCTGTACCTGTTTATAAAACGCTGGCGCAAACGCCGCAAATTGGCTAAAGCCGCCTAAGCCAACTTCACCAGCTTCTCGCCATCAAGAACCGGTATGGCGGTAGTCAGATCCACCTGTAAACAAAAAGCGATATCTTTTTCAATACCCAGTTTTTTCAAGCGTTCGCCGTGCGATGTTTTGCTGAGGTATTGGGGGATATCGCTTTTGCCTAACTGAAAGAGATCATTAGCGGCGATAGACGGGTCGTCCAGTATGTAACCTTCGCCTTTTAGCTGTTCGATAACCGCACCCGCGAATAAGGTATCTTCCAGGTTGAAGTTGTTTTTCCAGCCTGCACATACCAGCAGTATGTTTTCGTTCTGCGTTTTTAGCCAGTTGCAAAGCGATGTAAGGTTAAGGAACGAGCCAATAACAATACGCTTTGCGCTTCGAGATAGATGCAGGGCGTGCGTGCCATTGGTAGTAGTAAGCACAACGGTTTTCCCCGCTACTTTTTCGGCGGTGTAAGAGAATGGAGAGTTACCAAAATCAAAGCCTTCAACCACTTCGCCGTTACGTTCGGCCGCTAAAAGGTAGTCTAAGCCCTTTTCGCGGTAAGCGGCACATTCTTCTACTTCCGATACCGGGATAATGGCTTCCGCGCCATTTTCGATACCGTAGCAGATAGAAGATGTTGCGCGGAAAATATCGATCACCACTACGATGTAGCCGGATACTTTATATAGCGGGATAAGCGCGGGGGAGAGGCAAACGTCGAGTGCAAACCCGGCCCCCCGACCCCCTGAAGGGGGAGCAGAAGTTTTATTTTGGTCAGTCATTATTTCAAATTCTGTTCCCCCTTCAGGGGGTTAGGGGCCTGAGCTATGCAGGCTATTTATAAAACGGCGGTTTTACCACCTTGGCTTTTATCTTGTTATCGCGGATGAGGATGAAAATTTCCGAGCCTTCTTTAGCGAATTCATTCTTCACGTAACCCAAGCCTATTGCTTTTTGCAGCGATGGCGATTGTGTGCCCGATGTTACGCGGCCTATGTTGTTGCCATCGGCATCTACAATGGCGTAATCGTGGCGGGGGATACCGCGGTCTATCATTTCAAAACCTACCAGTTTTTGGCTAACGCCGGCTGCTTTTTGTGCCTGTAATGCCTCTGAGTTAGTAAACTCCTTGCTGAATTTGGTTACCCAGCCCAGTCCGGCTTCCAATGGCGACGTGGTATCGTCTATATCGTTACCGTACAGGCAGAAACCCATCTCTAAACGCAGGGTATCGCGCGCTGCCAGGCCAATAGGCTTTATGCCGAAGGGCTCGCCGGCTTTAAATACTTCATCCCAAATAAATTCGGCGTGCTCGTTATCAAAGTATATCTCAAAACCACCTGCACCGGTATAACCGGTTGCTGATACTACCACGTTATTGATGCCCGCGAAAGTGCCTTTTTTGAAAGTATAGTATTCCATCGAAGCCAGGTCGATATCGGTTAGGCTTTGCAGGGCATCCGCAGCTTTAGGGCCTTGGATGGCCAGCAGCGAAGTACGGTCGCTGATATCTTTCATCTCTACACCGTCGGTATTGAATTTTGATATCCAGTTCCAGTCTTTCTCAATGTTAGAGGCATTTACTACCAGCATGTAGGTTTTCTCGTCAATACGGTAAACCAGCAGGTCATCAACAATGCCGCCATCCTGGTTTGGCAGGCAAGAGTATTGCACTTTGCCATCGTATAGTTTAGAAGCATCGTTGCTGGTAACTTTTTGTATCAGGGCCAGGGCGTTCTCGCCTTTCAAAATAAATTCGCCCATGTGGCTTACATCGAACACGCCCACGCCTTTGCGTACGGTTTCGTGTTCGGCATTTACGCCTGTATATTGTACCGGCATGTTGTAGCCGGCAAAAGGAACCATTTTAGCACCCAATTGGGTGTGTACTTGTGTTAGTGCGGTGTTTTTCATGATCGTTGTTTGTCGCGCAGCAAAAGTACTAAAATAGCTGTAAAAGCCGCTGTTTAGATGATGGTGGCGTAAAAGCTTAGCAACCCTTGCGTTACGGCCTGTACATCGTGCTGCTGCTCAACCAGCAGCCGGGCATTACGGCCAATAGTGCGGCAATGTTCTTCATCGGCCATGCAACGGGTTATGGCATGGTAAAACTCGTCGGCGTCATTAGCGATCATAATATTTTTACCATCGGCAAAGTTGATGCCCTCTGCCCCTAAGGCGGTAGATATAATGCACTTCTGCATCGCCATGCCCTCTACTATTTTCACGCGCATACCGCCGCCGGTAAGCATAGGAACAATCATTACCGATTTGCTGTTCACAAATTCCAGCGCATCATCCACCTCGCCCTGTATAAATACTTTGCCGGGCACTTCATACTCGTCAAAATCTTCAGGGATGGCGTTTCCGGCTAAGTAGAACTTCACTTTTAGCTCGCCGTCGACGATCTCTTTATGGAAGTTGTCTAAAAACCATTCTATCCCCTCGCGGTTGGGCAGCCAATCTAACGATCCTAAAAAGAAAAGGCTGGTGGGTTCTGTCTTTTCCGTTACGGGGCGGTACATCGCCAGGTCAATCCCGATGGGTAGTACCTGCACAGGCAGGCTGATGCCATACGAGCGGATAGCATCCTCATCTTGCGGGGTAAAAGCAACTATGCCATCAAATTGCGCCAGCATTTCCAACTCGTAACGTTTTACACGGCGGGCCAATTGGTTAAGGTACCATTTTTTAACAGGGTCGCCTTTTTGGCGGGCAAGCCGCTTCCAAACTAAATGCTCAATATTGTGTGCACGGTAAATTACTTTGGCTCGGGTGCTTTTGCGGATAGCGTCAAGGTAAGGCGCCACAAATAAACCCTCCAGTTGAATGATGTCGTAGGCGTTATCTTTCAGATTTTGCACTAACAGCTTCTCGAATCCGGCATTGTAATACTTATCAATATTATAAGGGTTTTTGGTGAACAAGTTGCTTACAAATTCCACAGCCGTTAGGCGGGTATCAATAGCATATTCGGTATAGCTTATTTTGCTAAGCAGGGCATCGGGCTCGTGTACTTTGTCGGATTGGTTTTTTACGTTGATGCTGATGAGCGATACCTGATGCCCCTGCGCAATTAGCCCCTTTATGGTATTGCCTACCACAATTGGGTACCCGCCATTCTGCGGGAATGGCACGCGGTGGGTTAATATCAGTATCCTCAAAGCTACGGTAATTGGTTCGCTCAAAGTTATCAAACGCCCTACGGTTTAGCAATTGGCACGCTAAAAAATACTCAACTGCGGATCGGTAATGCGGAAAGTTTTACGATGGTATGGCGTATGCCCCAGCTCAAGCACGGTTTTACGGTGGCCAGTTGTGGGGTAACCTTTATTGCTGTGCCAGTTGTATTCGGGGTGCTCGGCGGCAATTTGCTTCATGTAATCGTCGCGGTAGGTTTTGGCCAATATAGATGCCGCCGCAATGCTGAAGTATTTACCGTCGCCCTCAATGATACAGGCGTGTGGCGTAGTGCCGTATTTGTTAAATCGGTTACCATCGATGATGAGAAACTGCGGCTCCAGATGCAGTTTGGCAATAGCACGGTGCATGGCCAGGAAAGAAGCATTGAGGATATTGATCTGGTCTATCTCGTGGTTATCGCACCAGGCTACCGCATGGGCAATGGCACGTTGTTCTATCTCGGCCCTTAGCTCATACCGTACCTCTTCCGATAGCTGCTTAGAATCGTTGAGTAGTTTATGTTCGAAATCATTGGGCAATATTACCGCCGCGGCAAATACCGGGCCCGCAAGGCAGCCACGGCCGGCTTCATCGCAACCTGCCTCAATAAATTCGTGTTGGTAACGGGATAGCAATACCCGTTTTATATCCTGTTTCTTTTTCAATGGTTACAAATATCATTGATCCGCCTTAATTGTACAAACTAAGGCTTACAACGGATGTTAATTTACTATGCGTATACTAAAGGGTATAATTATTTTATGGATGAGCTTGTTCATATTTGCAGGCTTTGCCCAAACGCCGCCTCCGCTGCCGCATGGTACGGTGTTCGGTATCAAACCAAATGATATCGGCCCCATAGCTGCAGAACAGCTCGAGCCGTCTATGGCCAAAAAAACACGTGTCACCACAGCCATACGTGGCAAAATTATACGCGTAACCAAAAGCAAAGGCGGCTGGTTCGAAATAGACGGCGGCAAAGGGAAAGTTATTGCCGCCCATTTTAAGAATTACAATATCAGTTTACCCAAAGCTCTTCGCGGCCGGGTGGTTATTATAGAAGGCGTGGCTCAAAAGCAATTTATTGCCGATGATATGCAGCATTTTGCCGGCGATACGGTTGTTGGCAAGAAACAACATATGGTAAATGCGAACCCAAAACAGCGGCTGGCCTTTGAGGTGAGAGGATTAATGGTGGATAAGTAACCGGTTTGCAGTAGGCAGTTGTCAGTTTGCAGAAAAGTCGATTCAAAAAAAAGCGATGGGTTTGAAACCCATCGCTATAGAATATTTATTTAATTCTTTGTTTACTTACGCAAACCTTGCTTCTTTAGTTAAAGCAGATGGCTCGAGGGCCAGATCGCGGGCAAAAAGGTCTTTTACCTTTTGCACTACTTCGGCGCGGTTAACGCTCGATGCGTCGCGACGGCATTTAAGATAGTGCTCGCGGGCAATTTTTTCGGCCAGATCGCCAACTGTTTTAACTTTTAGTTCTTTACCAAAGCGGCCGGCAAGCCTTAAGCCTGCAATAGAAACAATTAAGGCCAATGTAGCTATGGTACTATTTACCCAAAACAGGGCGATAGATGCCACCAATAGTAAACCGAATGTCCACACTATCCAGGGTTTTGGTTGCAACAGGTTCATATGAAAACCCATCTCTGCTTCTATATCAGCTACAACCTCTATACGGTTATCGCGCGGGAAAAGGTCGCAAAGCTTAGTTTGTGGCTTTACCAGGTATTTTTCATCCGGATTACGGGCGTTTATAGCGCTGCGCAATTTGTAGAAGGCCTGCTGCGTAGTGCAGCTGTCGGCATGTGTTTGTTTTACTTTGGCAACCACTACGTCGCACAGGGCGCCGAAGGTTTTTGCCTCTTTCAGGTCGTCGTCGCAAAAAGCAATATCGAACGACTTTTCTATCTTAACTAACACATCGCTGATCTCGTCAGCATCAACATTGTTTAAATTATACGCCGAAGGGGTGGCGTTCTTAACGTTCAGTTTCAATACGATATAACTAAATTAAACCTTCGTTTATTGCATTAATGGCATGCAATAAACAACATATCTTTGAAATTCGCAAAACGAATGCCAAATTATTTGCTCAGGTACATTGATTTTTCTTTGTACAAATGCCTGAAATACGGGTCCTGCAGGTTAGGTATAAACCTGATAGCCTCACCGGTCGATTTCATTTCAGGGCCCAGCTCTTTGTTCACTTCCGGGAACTTATCAAAAGAGAAGATTGGCTCTTTAATGGCATAACCCCACAGCTTGCGCTCAATGGTGAAATCTTTCAGTTTGGCTACACCCAGCATTACTTTGGCAGCAATGTTAATGTATGGTACATCGTAAGCTTTTGCAATGAAAGGTACCGTACGCGATGCACGCGGGTTGGCTTCAATCACATAAACTTTATCATTTTTCACCGCGAACTGGATGTTCAGCAAACCGCGTACGTTCAACGCACGTGCGATCTTTTCGGTGTATTGTTCCATTTGTTCAATAACGGTATCGCTCAGGTCGAACGGAGGCAGTACCGAGAACGAGTCGCCAGAGTGTATACCGGCAGGTTCAATGTGCTCCATCATACCAATAATGTGTACATCGTCGCCATCGTGGATAGAGTCAGATTCGGTTTCGGCAGCACGATCCAGGAAGTGGTCGATCAGCACGCGGTTGCCTGGCAGGTTTTTCAGCAGGTTAACTACCGCTTTCTCCAGGTCTTCATCGTTTATCACAATGCTCATGCCCTGGCCGCCTAATACGTAGCTTGGGCGTACCAGCACAGGGTAACCAACTTCGTGGGCCACTTTCAATGCTTCTTCAGCACTTTCGGCAACACCATATTTAGGATATGGGATATCAAGGTCTTTCAACAGGTCAGAGAAACGGCCGCGGTCTTCGGCAATATCCATATCGTTGAAATCGGTACCGATAATTTTGATGCCGTGCTGGCTCAGTTTTTCGGCCATTTTCAGCGCGGTTTGGCCGCCCAACTGAACGATAACGCCCTCCGGCTGCTCCAGGTCGATTATCTCGCGCACGTGCTCCCAATAAACCGGCTCGAAGTACAGTTTATCCGCCATGTTAAAGTCGGTAGAAACCGTTTCGGGGTTACAGTTAACCATGATGGCCTCAAAACCGCTTTCTTTAGCGGCCAGCAAGCCATGCACGCAGCTGTAATCGAACTCGATACCCTGGCCAATACGGTTAGGGCCCGAACCTAATACGATGATCTTTTTACGATCGGATACGATAGATTCGTTCTCGCCTTCGTAAGTTGAGTAGTAGTATGGTGTTTTTGCAGCAAACTCGGCAGCGCAGGTATCCACCATTTTGTATACCCGGCGTATGCCCAATGCCTTGCGGCGCTGATAAACCTCTTCTTCGGTTACGTTGCCCAGTATGTATGATATCTGGGTATCCGAGAAGCCTTTTTGCTTAAGGGTGAAGAAGAAATCTTCGGGAATATTATTCAGTGAATAACGGCGAAGTTCGTTCTCCATGTTTACCACATCCTGTATCTGGTTAAGGAACCAGCGATCGATCTTGGTGGCCTTGCGGATAGATTCAACAGGCACACCCAGGCTCATGGCATCGTAAATGTGGAATAACCTGTCCCAGCTTGGTTTTTCCAGGCTGTGCATAATTTCTTCCAGGTTGCGGCTTTGGCGGCCATCGGCACCAAGGCCGGCGCGGCCAATCTCTAAGCTTTGGCAGGCTTTCTGTAAAGCTTCGATGAAGCTGCGGCCTATACCCATTACTTCGCCTACCGATTTCATCGTTAGGCCAAGCTCGCGGTTAGCGCCTTTAAATTTATCAAAGTTCCAGCGAGGGATCTTTACAATAACATAATCAAGCGTAGGCTCGAAGTATGCCGAAGTAGTTTTAGTGATCTGGTTCTCTATCTCGTCCAGATTGTAACCAATGGCCAGCTTGGCAGCAATTTTTGCAATTGGGTAACCGGTAGCTTTTGATGCCAGTGCCGATGAACGCGATACACGAGGGTTGATCTCGATAGCGATAATCTCTTCGTTAGCCGGGTTTACCGAGAACTGTACGTTACAGCCACCAGCGAAGTTACCAATGGCGCGCATCATTTTGATGGCCTGGTTGCGCATTTCCTGGTAGCAACGGTCGCTCAGCGTCATGGCCGGGGCCACGGTTATCGAGTCGCCGGTGTGTATACCCATCGGGTCGAAGTTCTCGATAGAGCAAATGATAATTACGTTGTCGTTATTATCGCGCAGCAACTCCAGCTCGTACTCTTTCCAGCCCAAAACAGCTTGCTCTACCAATACCTCGTGGGTTGGCGATGCTTGTAAGCCGCGGCTCAAAGCAGCGTCGAAATCTTCTTTTTTGTGTACAAAGCCTGCGCCTTTACCACCCAGCGTGTAGCTTGGGCGAATAACCAGCGGGAAGCCGATATCCTGTGCGGCCTCTTTACCCTCAAGGAAAGAGTTGGCAATTTTTGAAGTAGCAACACCTACGCCTATATCAACCATCAGCTGGCGGAAGGCCTCGCGGTTTTCGGTTTTTTCTATAGCGGCAATATCAACGCCTACTATTTTAACACCGTATTTTTTCCAGATGCCTCGCTCGTCTGCCTCTATACACAGGTTGAGGGCCGTTTGGCCGCCCATGGTAGGCAACACAGCATCTATTTGCTGCTCGTTAAGGATCTTCTCGATGCTTTCGCAGGTAAGGGGCAGCAGGTAAACATTATCGGCAATAACCTTATCCGTCATAATAGTGGCGGGGTTGCTGTTAATAATGGTTACGGTGATGCCTTCGTCTTTAAGCGAAAGGGAGGCTTGCGAGCCTGCGTAGTCAAATTCGCATGCCTGGCCAATAATAATAGGGCCGGAGCCGATGATCAGGATGGATTTGATGGAGGTATCTTTGGGCATAGGGCTTTTTTTAATTAAAAAGTTCTAAGTTAAGAAGTCAAAATGTATCAGTACGATAACGTTTTTTCCTATGCACAGAAGGCGGAATTCCCGACTCCTGTGTCGGGGTGCAAAGATACGCTTTGTTGATATATTTAAAGCTTTTTTTTACAATTAATAAAACGACTTTACATTGGCTTAAAATTTACTTAAAACGCGGTATTTTAGATAGGTAGCTAACCGCAGTTCAAAATATAATTCTGTACAGGTTTAGCGAATCAACGAGGGCTCGTGTTATAAATTACTGGTAGTTCTTGATAACTATGCATGGAGCATCAAAACTAATTCGCATTTATAACGTAATATTACTTTGTAAACCCTTCCCCGCCATCATGAAAAAGTATGTATTCGTTTTTGTTGCGTTTGCATTGGTTTTTGCAAGCTGCGGTACTGTGCAATCTATCATCAAATCAACCTTCCCCTACACCACCACGCTGGTAATACCGGCATCGTCGGGAACGGGCACTACCCTTACGGCTGTAAGCCAGGGCAGTAGTTTCGACCAGAATTTTACAAAAAACGGCAACAGCACGCGTGTAAACAATGTGCGTATCGTATCAGCAAAAATGACGGCCATGGTACCCTCCGACTTTAACATTGGCAACCTTACATCAGCCAAAATTTATATGGCTAAAGCCAACGGCGATGGCGAAGTGTTGGTAGCATCACGCACCGACATTGGCGCAAACAGCGGAAACAGTATCACTATGGATATTGATAACAGCCACTTTTTAGACGAACTGGTGCGCGAGAAAAATGTGCGGATAAAAATGGTTTATCAACTGGGTAACAAAATAACCCTGGATGCCAGCCTGAGGGTGGTTTTGGGTATTGCCGCCGATCCGGTACAGTAAACCTTATTGTAGTTTAAAGTTTATCGGCACGGCATAGGTTACTTTTACCGGTTTACCAAAGCGCGTACCCGGTATCCAGGCGGGCGATTTTTTAAGTACCCGTACGGCTTCGGCATCCAGCCCGGGGCTAACCGAGCGTTGTATCCGGATATCGCTTATACTGCCATCTTTTTCTACAATAAATTGCAGTATCACTATCCCCTCTATTTCGTTTCGGCGCTCATCTTTGGGGTAAACCATGTTTTTGCCAAGGAAACGCCCAAAGGCGGGAAGCCCTCCGTCGAACTTTGGTGCGGTAGCGCGCTCCCTGTTGTAGGTGAATGTTGCGCCTGCGCTGTCAACGGTGTTGCCCGATAGCAATGCCCCGTCTTTATAGGTTTCGGTAAAAGTAAGCTTCAGGTTCTTTTCTGTGCCTTTCCAGTTGCCGTCGCGTTTGCCATCTTTGATGGGGCCCTCTTCGTTAATGTAGGCAAATTTGTCATCAAACCCCTTATAATACCCTTGCCCGTCGGTAATCTGTGGTTTTCCTAGCGAATCAAGGTTAGCCACAATCAGGTAATTAACGGCGAAATGGTTTTCGTTGGTTGTGGTAATACTGTCAGGGTATTTCAGTTGGCGGTATAGCTTACCGTTGGGGTAAAATTCATAGGCACTGCCCACTGCGCCCTTGTCACCATACTGGTACCTGCTTTTGGGGTTGCCGTTTTCAAAGTAGTTAACCGTTTGCCCCCTATAACGCGGCGGGTTTATATGGGTAGACTTCCCTACTGTTTTCTTATTGCCGTTTTTGTAATATTCAGCAACATTGTAAAGCAGCGAGCCCGAATCGGGCGCGCTTACTATTCGTACATAATCGGCACTATCGCGGTTGGCTATGTATCTGCCGCTATTCTTCAGGTAAAAAACGCTCACCTGTTGGGCACAGCAAACAAATGTTGCCCCAAGCAACAGGGCTACTAATACAAGTTTCATTGAAATAAAGCAGAGGGTTTAAGGCCTCTAATTTATTTAATTAATTTGTTATTCGAGTCGGGAAATACCAGGATGGGTTCGTAATTGCGGGCCTCTTCGGCTTCCATGTAGGCGTAGCTCATAATGATCACAACATCACCCACTTGCGCCAGCCTTGCGGCTGCGCCATTAAGGCATATGGTGCCGCTACCACGTTCGCCTTTTATAACATAGGTTTCAAAGCGTGCGCCATTGTTGTTGTTAACAATTTGTACTTTCTCGTTGGGGATAATGTTGGCGGTTTCTATCAGGTCTTCGTCGATAGTGATGCTACCTACGTAGTTCAGCTCTGCCTGAGTCACCTTTACGCGGTGAATTTTAGATTTTAAGATCTCAATTATCATAATTAACTACTATATCAATAATTCGTCCATCTTAAAGGCAAATTGCTGCCCAGGGGGTTAAAAATGACGGTGCAAAGATAAGAGTATTTTTTATTAGCAGGAATGTTAAATAGTTTGATAACTAAAATTTGATGCCTCGGTAATTTTGACATAGACGGCTAAAACACAATTGTGCACTGTCAAAACCATCAACCTATTTTATCAACACATTATCTATCAGCCTGGTTTTGCCAACTTTGGCAGCAGTTAAGGCTACTATGCTGGTGCTGTGTTCGTCGGCAGGCAATAGTGTAGTGCCGTCGGCAACCTCAATGTACTCGGGTTGTACGCCGGGTTCGGCCTGTAGCATAGCCATCGCCTGTTGCTCAAGCTCGAAAACGTTATGGATGTCGAAATTGTCTTTAAGCCAGTTTAGTGTTTGCGATAATACCAACGAGTGCTTGCGGTCATCAGCCGTTAGGTGGATATTGCGCGAGCTCATGGCCAGGCCATCTGCTTCGCGCTCTATAGGGCACATCACCATTTTTACGGGTATACCCAGTAATTGTACCATGCGGCTCACTACCAAAAACTGCTGGTAATCCTTCTGCCCCATATACAGGTTGGTTGGCTTCACAATATCAAGCAGTTTATACACTACCTGCGTTACGCCCTGGTAATGCCCGGGACGAAACTCGCCCTCCAGCAGAAACTCCAGCTGGCCTATGTTGAGGTGCCAGTTTTCGTTGCTGCCATATATTTCGGTAACGGGCGGGTTAAACAAAATATCGCAGCCTGCTGCCTCAAGTTTGGCAATATCTGCTTCTATGGGGCGAGGGTATTTATCTAGGTCGGCGGGGTCGTTAAATTGAGTGGGGTTTACAAAAATGCTGCAAACTACCACATCATTGCCGGCCTTGGCCTGCTCTATAAGCGAAATATGGCCGCGGTGCAATGCGCCCATAGTGGGTACAAAGCCTACGGTTTTGGTAGATAATGTGCCCAGGTATTGCTGAAGCGCGTCTCGGGTGTCGAATATTTTCAATGTATTCAGGGCTGAAAAAACTTGCCAAAGGTGGCTAATTCATTAAAAATTACCAAATAGGCTTGCATAATTGGTTGCCACTTGATATAATAATGCTTATATTTGCAGACTCAAATTTTTTGACTTCTTTACATTTTAAAATTCTGATTTAGTGATGGGTAAATCTAAGCTTTTGTTCATAACTCATGAAATGTCGCCTTTCCTCGAACTCACAAAAATTGCCGAAATAACCCGCCAACTCCCGCAAGCTATGCAGGATAAAGGCTACGAAATTCGTATCCTGATGCCGCGTTTTGGTAATATTAATGAGCGCAGGAACCGCCTGCATGAGGTGATACGCCTATCAGGCATGAACATCATCATCAACGATAACGATAACCCCCTGATCATAAAAGTAGCTTCGATACCTGCTGCACGCATGCAGGTTTACTTTTTAGATAACGAGGAGTACTTTCAGCGTAAACACGTTTTTAACGACAAAGACGGTAAGTTTTACGCCGATAACGACGAGCGCACTATCTTCTTCTGCAAAGGTGCTTTAGAAACCGTTAAGAAACTGGGCTGGGCCCCGGATGTTATCCACTGCCACGGCTGGATGAGTGCATTGGTACCTGCCTACCTGAAAACTACTTACAAAGACGACCCAACTTTCAAACACTCTAAAGTAGTTTACTCGATATACGAGAACGAGTTTACCGAAAAAATGGATGCCGATTTTGCACGCAAAGCTGTAATGGGCGACATGACCGAAGAGCACACCGAAGCTTACAAAGAGGGAACCAATTCGGCCCTTTATGCAGGCGCTATCCAGTATAGCGACGGCATTGTGCTTGCCAGCGAAAACATTGACGCCGATGTGTTAAATAATGTTAAAAACAGCAATAAATCGGTTATGGATTACGTTTCCACTGCAGATTTCGAAAATTATTACAATTTTTACGACGAAATCACCAACGACGAATTGGTGCATGTTGCATAAGCTAAACGGATATATGAAATTTTTTAAATTAGGCTTATTAACCCTGTTAATAAGTCTTTTTATTTTGAGCAGCTGTAAAAATCAGGATGGTATTGGTTTGGGTGTTGAGCCCGGCAATCAATTAGACGGCAGCTTAATTGCAGATACAAACGTAGTTGTTACCAATGTTTTAGAAGATTCGAGCTCTACTAACGGGCTTGTGCGTACGCCGCTGGCCTATTTTAAAGACCCGGAGTTTGGCGTAACCGAATCTAACATTGCTGCTCAGCTAACTTTGCCTGGCAGGGCCGCTTACACGCTTAC
This sequence comes from Mucilaginibacter pedocola, assembly GCF_002013915.1. Lineage (GTDB taxonomy): Bacteria > Bacteroidota > Bacteroidia > Sphingobacteriales > Sphingobacteriaceae > Mucilaginibacter > Mucilaginibacter pedocola. Next base: position 28,237 of record NZ_MBTF01000002.1, on the reverse strand, counting down.
CGATAGTGCTTATGTAGTGGATTCGGTTGTATTGGTGATGCCCTACGCCGAAGGTTTTTACGGAGATTCGCTGACTTCTAAATTTAAATTGGATGTTCATCAGCTCAACGAGAAATACGAAGCCACTACCTACTACAATACTAAAACCTGGGATTACAATTCTGCGCTGCTTGCTACTAAAACATTTATAGCACGCCCGCACGATACTTTAAAAATAACCAGTATTGTTGATGGTGCTGCCGATACACTTATAAAAGTTAGGCCGCAGTTGCGGATACCTTTCAGTACAGCCTTTATCAACAGCCAGTTACTTAGGGGCGCTCCCGCTGCCAACAGGGCATCAACCCTTGCCTTTCAAAACTCGGTAAAAGGGCTTTATTTTACTTTGGATAAGGCAGGCACTACAGGGCCGGGTGGTAACCTGATGTTCCAGATGGATTCGACCCGTATTGATATTTACATGCGGGTGGGCACTAACACTATTGATACAACTATGATTACCGTGCCCGTATCGCAGCACATGGCATCGGTAAAACATACCTATAGCGCAAATGTGCAGGCGGCATTAAATAAAACATCTACCGATGGGCTTATTTACCTGCAGGGGCTTGCCGGCTTAAGGGCAAAACTTGAGTTTCCGGACCTGAAAAATAAATTCGCGGCATTAGGCAGCAATGTGATCATTAACCGCGCCGAAATAGTTGTTACGGCACGTACGGGTACTACTATTCCGTACCGACCGCTTGATAAGCTAACTTTATACCAGCTGGACCTTGCCAAGCAGCGCATACGCATACAAGATGCCGACTTAAACGACCCAAGGGGCGGCAATGGCCCAACCTACTTTGGTGGTTATTACAATAAGGCCAACGGCGAGTATCACTTTTTAGTTACCGGTTACATACAAGACCTTCTGAGGGGCAAAACGGTTGATTATGGTACGTATTTAGCTCCTGTAGACCCGGCATCGAGCACTACGGTAAATATAAACCCGGTATTAACCTATGCCGAGCGCACCGTAATTTCGGGTAAAAACTCCCCTTCGCGTGTTAAGCTTAATATTATCTACACCAAGATAAATCAATAGTTTTTATACAACTTATCTGCAAAACCAATGTTTATTATTTAATGAACATTGGTTTTGCTGCATTAAGGCTATTTTTGCAGCCATACATCTAAACTTTAAATTATGTGCGGCATTGTTGGCTATATAGGCTTCCGGGATGCATATCCCATCATTATAAAAGGGTTACACCGCTTAGAGTACCGCGGTTACGATAGCGCCGGTATTGCACTGGCCGACAAAGGGCTGAAGGTTTATAAGAAGGCCGGTAAAGTGGCCGACCTGGAAAACTTTGTTAAAGGGCTTGCCTTTAATGCCACTGCAGGCATGGGCCACACACGCTGGGCCACCCACGGCCCGCCAAGCGACCGCAACTCGCACCCCCACTCCTCGGGCGACCGCAAGCTCACCATCATCCACAACGGTATTATCGAAAACTACGCCACGCTGAAAAACGCACTGGAAGCAAAGGGGCACACCTTTAAAAGCGATACCGATACCGAGGTGTTGATACACCTGGTGGAAGATATACAAAAAACTACCGGGCTTGATTTGCAGGAGTCGGTTAGATTGGCGCTTAACCGCGTAGTTGGTGCTTATGCTATTGTAATTATGAGCGCCGATAGCCCTGATGAGCTAATAGCCGCCCGAAAAGGCAGCCCAATGGTAATTGGTGTGGGGAAAGGCGAATACTTTATCGCGTCAGATGCTACGCCTATTGTTGAGTACACCAAAAACGTTATTTATTTAAATGATAACGAGATTGCTTTTATTAAGCGTGACGGGCTGCTGATCAAAAATATTGATAACACCATACAAACCCCCTATATACAGGAGCTATCATTAAAGTTGGAGATGCTGGAAAAAGGCGGCTACGACCACTTTATGATGAAGGAGATATACGAGCAGCCCCGCTCTATCCGCGATTGCCTGCGCGGGCGCATTTACCCAAATAAGGGCTTGGTGCAGTTGGGTGGTATAAAAGAGTATGCAGACAAAATCAGAAACCTCGACCGCATTATTATTGTGGCATGCGGTACATCGTGGCATGCCGGGCTGGTGGGCGAATACCTGATAGAAGAGTTTGCCCGTGTGCCGGTAGAGGTTGAGTATGCGTCTGAATTTAGGTACCGTAACCCTATCATCACCTCAAAAGATTTGGTAATAGCCATATCACAGTCGGGCGAAACGGCCGATACCATGGCGGCCATTGAGCTGGCTAAGGAGCGTGGCGCCACTATATTTGGTATTTGCAACGTAGTGGGGGCATCTATACCAAGGCTTACCCACGCCGGCGTTTATACCCATGCCGGCCCCGAAATTGGCGTGGCATCCACAAAGGCCTTTACGGCGCAGGTGACGGTATTAACGCTAATGGCTTTTTACATAGCCCAGCAACGCGGCACCATTACTCAAGGCAAACTGGTAGAGTACCTTACCGAATTGAATGAGATACCCGACCTGGTGAAGCTTGCCCTGCAAACCAACGACCAGGTGAAAGCTATAGCCGAGCGCTTTAAAGATTCGCCTAACTGCTTGTTCCTGGGCAGGGGCAGCTCGTTCCCGGTGGCGCTGGAAGGTGCCTTAAAGCTTAAGGAGATTTCATACATCCACGCCGAGGGCTACCCTGCTGCCGAAATGAAGCACGGCCCGATTGCATTGATAGACGCCGATATGCCGGTGGTATTCATAGCCACCAAAAACTCATCATACGAAAAAGTGGTGAGCAACATACAGGAAGTAAAAGCACGCGGCGGGCACGTAATAGCCATAGTATCTGAAGGGGATACCGACGTACGCGAAATGGCGGAATACGTAATTGAGATACCGCACACCGACGAAACCTTTGTGCCATTGTTAGCGACGATACCATTGCAACTTTTGGCTTATCACATCGCCGTAATGCGCGGCTGCAACGTGGATCAGCCGCGGAATCTGGCAAAATCGGTAACGGTGGAGTAAATTTAGATAGGAGACGTGAGATATGAGATTTGAGACGGGAAATCTCCACTCATGCAACGTTACAACTTGATCAAAGCGGAGCGATAAATTATATCGTTCCGCTTTTTTATGTTGAATGTTTATCTCAAATCTAAAACAATAGTCGCCATCGATATTTTAATTAACTTTGCATAGTTAAAATCTATCCACCTGTATAAAGCATGACCATTACGCAATTAGAATACATAATAGCTGTTGATACCTACCGCAGTTTTGTGGGTGCCGCCGAGAAGTGTTTTGTTACCCAGCCCACGCTGAGCATGCAGGTGCAAAAGCTGGAAGATACGCTCGGCGTAAAATTATTCGACCGTACCAAGCAGCCCGTTGTACCTACCGAGATTGGCGCCGAAATTATTGCACAGGCACGCGTGCTGCTGGCCGAAAGCGAGAAGATAAAAGAGATAATAAGCGACAGGCAGAAAGACCTTGCAGGCGAACTGCGTGTAGGCATTATCCCCACGGTTGCGCCCTACATCCTGCCAAAGATAATACAGGGTTTTGTAGATAAATACCCGGCTGTGAAGCTGATTGTTTGGGAGCAAACCACAGAACAGATCATCCAGCAATTAAAAATGGGTACGTTGGATTGCGGCATACTCTCCACCCCCCTACACGAAAGTACACTGGTGGAGGTGCCGGTTTTTTACGAAAATTTTGTGGCTTACGTATCAAAAAATAGTGCACTCTCTAAAAAGAAGAACATAGCGCCCGATGATATTGATATGGAAGAAATGTGGGTACTTAACGAAGGCCACTGTATGCGGGAGCAGGTATTAAACATTTGCAACCGCCGCAAAGCTACCAAAGGCTACCAGCATTTCGAGTACAATACCGGCAGCGTAGAAACCCTGAAACGCATGGTGGATATGAATAATGGCGCTACCATTTTACCCGAATTAGCCCTTGCAGACCTTAACGAAAAGCAATTAGATAAAGTGCGCTACTTTAAAAGCCCCGAACCCGCACGCGAAGTAAGTATTGTGATGCACCGCAATTTGCTGAAGCGCCGAATGATAGAGGCTTTGAAAAACGAGATATTGGCTTTTGTGCCGAAAAGGCTGAAGACCAAAAAGAAGAAAGAGATAATGGATATATAATGTCATTTGTCATGCTGAGGAACGAAGCATCTATTCGCAACATTGCAATGTCGAAATGCAATGTGGCTATTAAATCCTTCGCTCTCGCTCAGGATGACAAAGGTGTAAGATGAAACGTAAAACTATTCGTTCGTAACCACTTTCAATGCCTCGCGAATTTTTTCAGCAGTTGCCGCCAGTTCTTCCTGCGACGGCGACAGTTTAGGGCGAGAAAAATTCATATCATCTACCCTGTTCATCGGGATGAGATGAATGTGTGCATGCGGAACTTCCAGGCCAATAACGGCTACGCCCACCTTTTTGCAGGGGATGGCTTTCTTTACACCAATAGCTACGATCTTGGTGAATATCTGTAACTCATTATAGGTCGTATCGTCCAGGTCGAAAATGTAATCTACCTCTTTTTTAGGGATAACCAGCACATGCCCCTCGGCAAGCGGGCTGATGTCTAAGAACGCCAGAAAATCATCCGTTTCGGCAACTTTATGGGCGGGTATTTCGCCTGCTATTATTTTTGAGAAGATAGTCATAGGTGAATAGTTGATTGAGTTTATTGGTGAGTGGTTAACGGTGTTGGATGAGTAATCATTTAACTACTCACCCAATCAACCATTCACTATCTGCTAATATCCAATATCTCGAATTGCATTTTACCGGCCGGTACTTGTATATCAACGGTTTCGCCAACCTTGCCGCCTAATAGGCCTTTAGCAATAGGTGATGTTACCGATATCTTGCCCGATTTCATGTCAGCTTCGCTTTCCGATACCAATTGGTAGGTCATGGTAGCGCCGTTTTTCACATTCTTAATTTTTACAATAGAAAGCGCCAGCACTTTAGATGTATCTAACTTGCTCTCATCAAGCAAACGGGCGTTTGCAAGCGTTTCCTGCATTTGGGCAATTTTGCCTTCGTGCAAGCCTTGCGCTTCTTTAGCTGCGTCGTATTCGGCGTTCTCAGAAAGGTCGCCTTTATCGCGGGCTTCGGCAATGGCCCTGGCAATGTTGGCGCGGCCGGTAGTTTTAAGCTGCTGTAATTCTTCTTTTAGTTTTTCTAAACCTTCTTTGGTATAGTATGATACCTCTGCCATAGTACTTTTTAATAAAATTATTTACAAAACAGGCCAAAAAAAACCGCCCCACTATTTTGTATAAATAGAAGAGCGTGCTGGCCTTAAAAACAAACAAGACTACGTCGGCCGGGCCTGCATAGTCTTGTTTAGTGTAAAACGAAGATAAGGTAATAAAGTTTTAATATCCAAATTTATTAGCACCGATTTCACCGATTTAGGGCGATTCCACCGATTTCTTTTGATCGGGATTTCACCGATTTAGTATTGATTGCACCGATTTGAGCCACTCACTTACTCAACAACTCACTACTCACCAACTTCTCCACCATTACCTCGCTTATTTTACGGTAGCTGTCAAATGTCCAGCCGGCCACGTGGGGGCTTAGGAGTACTTTGTTGCTTTGGCGCAATTCGTCGAACCAGGGCTGTTCGCCAAGGGCGGGGAATTTTTCAACCTCCAGCACATCCAGCCCGGCGCCTATAATTTTATTTTGTTTGATAGCGTTGAGCACCGCGCTGGTTTTTACCACCTTGCCGCGCGATGTATTGAGCAGGAATATAGGCTTGCGGAAATGGAACAGGTACTCGTCGTCGACCAGTCCGTTGGTTTCGCGGGTTAGCGGTATGTGGAAGCTGAGTATTTCGCTGTGTTTTACAATTTCTTCCATGCTTACTTCGCGGGCATAGGCGTCGCTGAAGCCGGTTTTGTATTTATCGTATGCAATTACCTGCACACCAAAGCCCGAGAGTTTGCGGGCGAAGCTTTGCCCCATGTGCCCGTAGCCTATAATGCCTACCGTTTTGCCTTTGAGTTCGTGCCCGCGGTTTGCCTCGCGCTGCCAGCTGCCCGCGCGTATTTGCGCATCGCCAATGTTAATGTGGTTCATGAGTGACAACAGCAAACCAATGGCATGCTCGCCTACAGCATCGCTGTTTCCTTCGGGCGCGTTAATAAGGGTGATACCGCGGGATATGGCATATTCCTCATCAATATTGTCCATACCCGCTCCCGCACGGCAAATAAAGCGGAGGTTCGGTGCACCGTCTATAACCTCGCGGCTCACCTGGAATTTCGAGCGGATGACCATACCATCGTAATTGTTGAGTATGGCGAGGGCTTCGTCTGTTTTTATGGTTGGCTGATAGTCGCAGGTGTAACCCGCAGCTTCGGCGCGTTCTATGAATATAGGGTGTATATCGTCTACTATGAGGATGTTGTTTTTCAAGGTATTAAAATTGTGGAAGGCAAAATTACAAAAATGTCTGAATCAGAATTTTCAGGATTTTAGAATGAACAGAATTTATTACTGTACTGTGAATAAACAATAAACCTCATCGTGCCAAGGCATTCTGGAAATCCTCTAATTCCGTAAATTCTGATTCAGATAAAACTGGCACGTAAATAGCAATAACCTTATTAGCGGGCAATTAACCCGCGCATTAACCATGAAACTGCCATTTAAGCGTACGCGCGCAAATATAAAACAATACGCCGAAAAGCTATCGCACGATGGCTTTAAACAAATATTCGACCATATAGACCAGTTGAACATTAAACGCGGGGTTGATAAATTGGGCCTGGAAAAATTCATTAACCAGTGCGCTTACCTGGCTGCAGGCTCGGGAGCCGTGGCGGGTAGTGGCGGTGCTATTACCATGCTGGTAGGTATGCCGGTAGATTTTGTGAACCTCATTACCCAACAGTTTAGGGTTACCATGGCCATTATGTATTACAGCCGTGGCAGCTACAAAATAACCTTTGAGGAATTTATGAGCCTGGTTGCAACATCGTTTAAAGTTGAAGCAGGCGTGGCCATGACCAAATCTGTAATGGAAACCGTTGCCGAAAAACTACTGCTTGCCTTTGGCGTACGTACCGCTGAACGGTTGATACCCGTTGTAGGTGCCGTTATCGGCGGTACGGCCAACTACCTTTTTGTAAAACGCATGGCACAATCGGTAAAGCTGTCGCAAGGGTTAAAAGGACCGGTAGAAGAAAGGGTGTATTAAAACCTACTCATCGCGCAGGGCTTTGACCGGTGGCACCATGGCTGCGCGCAAAGTGATGAAGGCTATGGTACCCATGGATATTAATAGTAAGATCATTATCGGCACAATAAATTGCCACCAGGTAAGAGCCGACCTAAAAGCATAGCCATTTAGCCATTGTTTAATAAATATATAGGCGGCCGGCAAAGCTAACAAACCGGATAGTGTAACCAGTTTTGCAGCATCAAGTGTGAGTATAGATACGATATTACTTGCCGATGCTCCCAAAACTTTACGTACGCCTATCTCTTTGATGCGCCTTGCGGTTGAGTAAGCCGTTAAACCGAACAAGCCCATGCAAGCGATGAAAATCGCGACTGCCGAGAAAGCGAAAAACAGCTTGCCGAATTGCTGATCTTGTTGATACTGGCGGTTATAAAAATCATCCAGGAAAAACCAGTCTAAAGACGATTCGGGGAAGTAATTGTTCCAGTTTTGTTTAAGCGATGATACTATGCGCTCAGGGTTATTGCCATTGAATTTAATAGAAAAGTATTTGGTGGGGAGCCAGCCCAATGCCGGGTCCATAAAAAGTACAACCGGCGTATAATCTTGCTGAAGCGATTGCTGATGGTAATTTTTTACAACACCAATAACCGGGTTGGGGCTTTTCTCGTTAGTTTCCAGCCAAACCTTTCCTCCTATTGCATCGGCATTCGATGCAAAACCGAATTGCTTTACTGCGGCTTCGTTCAAAATAACACCGGTAGAATCTGAGGGTCGGGCTTTATCGAAAGCCCTACCGGCAACTATTTGCAGATCGTAGCTTGTAATAAAATCATGGTCGGCTTTCAGCATTTCATATAAATGCTCATCGGTTTTGGGGGCGCCAAATTTACGGTTAGCTAAAAATTCGCCTACTGCTTTACCGGGTACCGCCCCCGACACCGATACGCTTTTTACCCCCGGGATATTTTTGAGCACCTGTTTAAAGCTGGCCACCTTTGCATTATAATCGGGCGTGCTAACCGGGGCTTTCACCACGAACGTTTCGCTGATAGAAACGCCCAATTGCTGTTGGCTCATAAAGCTGATCTGGCGGTAAACAGCTACCGTACCCGCAATTAATATAATTGATGCAGCAAATTGCAGCCCCACCATGGCTTTGCGCAGCCATGCCCCGGTTGCCGAAAAACTGTACTTGCCTTTTAAAACACTTGCGGGCTGCAAACCCGAAAGTAAGATAGCCGGATACAGCCCCGAGAGTAGAATGCTGCCTATAAACACTAACCCAACCTGCACAAAAAGCGGCGCGTTAAACAGCAAACCGAATGAAACGCTATTACCCAATAATTGCGGCAAGTATGCCTGCGCTACCCAAACTATCAATAGTGCCAGCACCAACGAACAGGAAATAATAATAACCGATTCGAACAAAAATTGCAGCAAAAGCTGCAACGAGTTTGCGCCGTTAACTTTGCGTATGCCCACCTCCCGCGCACGGTCGATAGCTTTAGAAGTAGCCAGGTTTATATAGTTAACGCAGGCGATGAGTAAAATAACGTAAGCAATAATATTCAGGAAGGTTACCGCCACACGGTTGCCTTTGGCTTCTATCTCGTATTGCTTTGCAGGGTTTAAATGGATAGTGGTAAACGGTACAAGCGTAATGGCCCAGCGAAGGTTCCGCATAGATTCGGCTGTTTTATACCGTTCTGCCAATGCCGGGAACTTTGCCTCTACACTTTTGGTGCCTGCACCGGGTTTCAGTTTCAGGAAGGTGTAACTTTCGTGGATGTACCAAAAATCTCTGAAATACTCAGGCGTGCTGAGCCATGAAATAAGAAAATTGAACTGCATGGTAGAGTTCTTCGGCACATCTTTAAAAACGCCGGTCACCATGCAATTGATCTTACCGCCCGATACGCTTACCTCTAAAAACTTGCCTATCGGGTCGGCATTGCCAAAATATTTATTAGCTGCCGATTCGGAGATGGCAATGGTATTTGCCTCGTTTAAAATATGGGTTTTGTCGCCTTTTATCAGTGGATACGAAAAGAAAGAAAAGAAGTTGGTGTCGGCAAAGCAAACATGCTCTTCACGGTATTTGATATTGTTGTAACGCACTACCCGCTCCGAACCATTGAAATTGATACGAACGATGGAACTTATCTCGGGGAAGTTATCCTTCATGGCGGTGGCATAACCATTGGTGCTGGTCGGCCAGCTGCTGGTGAGATTATCGCCGTTATAAAAACTACTCTCTACGCGGTAAATGCCATCAGCACCATCAAACTGCCTGTCGAAACTTTTTTCGAAGTTAACGTAGGCGCTTATCAGTATATACGCGGCTATGCCCAGCGTTAGCCCGCCAATATTTACAAAGGTGTAAGTTTTGTTTTTGAACAGCGTACGGCGGGTAATGAGCAGGATGCTTTTAAACATGGTGTGTTAAATTGAAGGAAAGCCAATTTAACAAAAAAAGCCGGATTACCTCGCTGCCGTTATCTCATTCGTCAGCTTCACAAAATCAGCCACACTCAATCGCTCGGCCCTCAGATCAAGCGTAGCGTTATCGGCCATTTTTTCTTTATTGATGAGCGATGACAGTGCGTTGCGCAATGTTTTGCGGCGTTGGTTGAAACCTGCTTTCACTACCTGCCAAAACAGTTTTTCATCGCAATCCAGCGTTTCCGTTTCGTTGCGGGTAAGGCGGATAACTGCCGAAAGCACTTTGGGCGGCGGGTTAAATACGCCGGCCTTCACGGTGAATAGGTATTCTACTTTGTAATAGGCCTGCAGGAAAACGCTCAGGATGCCGTACTCTTTACTGCCCGGTTTGGCGGCGCAGCGTTCGCCCACTTCTTTCTGGAACATACCCACTACCTCAACCACTTGTTGGCGGTTATCCAATATCTTAAAAAGTATTTGCGAGGATATGTTGTACGGGAAGTTACCTATCACGGCCATTTTAGGCTCAAAGGTGGCGGCAAAATCCAATTCCAGGAAATCGGCATTGATGAGGCGGGTACCCAATGCCGGGTATTTCTTTTGCAGGAATGCGTACGATTCGGTATCGATATCAATCAAAAAAGCCTCGTACTCGGGCTTCTGTAGTAGGAAGTCGGATAGGATACCCATACCCGGGCCAACCTCCAACACCTGCTTGTATTTATCGCCCTGGCGCAGGCTGTCTACCGTTTTTTGGGCTATATTTTTATCAGTAAGAAAGTGCTGCCCTAAATGTTTTTTTGCTCTTACTAATGTCATTGTGCATTTATATTTAGACAAATTACGGCATATTTGCGCTTTATTAAGGAATTATAAACTTAAAATCTTTTTATTTGCGTAACGAGCGGAAGGCTTAAAGCGCAAAGCATAAAGCAGTTATATATAACCGAATGAAGATTTCAGCCCAGTAGAAACTTTACAAAAAATCAGTGGAATCGAACCAAATCGGTGGAATCATGTCATAATCGGTGAAATAAAAAATAATAGAATCGGTGGAATCGAAACCCATCGGTGAAATCTGTGTAAATCATGAGTGATAAACCTAAAATAGGCATAAGTATTGGCGACGTTAACGGCATCGGGCTGGAGATAATTATTAAAACCCTTGCCGATAGTAAAATATACGACTACTGCACACCAATAGTGTACGGGCATACCAAAGTGGCATCGTTCCACCGTAGGGCTACGCACGTAAACGAGCTGAACTTTAATGTAATAACTGACGCTTCGCAGCCGGTGCAAAAACGCGCCAATATGATCAATTGCTGGGACGAGGATGTGCGTATAGAGTTGGGCAATACCACTGCCGATGGCGGGAAATATGCCTACCTGTCGCTGCAACGCGCTACCGACGATCTGCTGAGTGGTATGATAGATGGCTTGGTTACCGCGCCTATCAATAAAGATAACATCCAAAACGAGGAGTTTAACTTTCCCGGGCATACCGAGTATTTGCAGGCACGCGATAATGCGGGCGAATCGCTGATGTTTTTGGTGAGCGATACCCTGCGCGTTGGCGTAGTTACGGGCCATATCCCGGTATCAAAAATTGCACAAAGCATTACAACAGAAAAGATAATCGGCAAACTGAAACTGATGCACAGCAGCCTGAAGAACGATTTTTGGATCCGCAAACCCAAGATCGCCGTACTGGGCCTTAACCCGCATGCCGGCGATAACGGGCTGATAGGTTCAGAAGAAAAGGAAGTGATTATACCCGCTATAGAAGAGGCGCGCAATAACGGCGTGCTGGCCTTTGGCCCGTACTCTGCCGACGGCTTTTTTGCCAATGGCACGTACCTTCAGTTTGATGCCGTGTTGGCCATGTACCACGACCAGGGGCTTATTCCTTTTAAACAAATAGCTTTCGAATCGGGCGTGAATTATACCGCTGGATTAAGCTTTGTGCGTACCTCGCCCGACCATGGTACCGCTTACGACATTGCCGGTAAAAACCAGGCTTCGGAAGTGTCGTTCCGCGAGGCATTGTTTACCGCTATACACATTATTAAGCACCGCCGCGAGACTGCCAAGCTTAACGAAAACCCGCTATTGTTTACCAAATTGAGCCGCGACAGGGACTAAATTGCGGCTAAAGCGATACTGTTTTTAATAAATTACCGTTTATCTAAAACATTTATCTCTAAATTTCATTTGGGTGTTTAATGAGTAATTTAATTAACCGCATTCGGTCTATCGATGCGTTTCGTGCGGTTACTATGTTCCTGATGATCTTTGTGAACGACCTGGATGGTGTACCCAACACACCCGAATGGCTCAAACACACGGCCGTAATGGACGACGGATTAGGGCTTGCCGATACAATTTTTCCCGCATTTTTATTTATTGTTGGGCTGGCCATCCCCTACGCTTTTGCGCACCGCTCGAAACGCGAGGATGCCCGCATACCCATGCGCATTATTACGCGTTCGTTCGCGCTGATATTTATGGGTTTTTTCCACGCCAATATGGAAACCTACGACGAGGTGAACGCCATATTGCCCCGCCCCGTTTGGGATAGCCTATCAACCTTCAGCTTCTTTTTTATATTTCTCGATTATAGTAAAAACGCAGCGCCCTACAAACGCTACCTGTGCCAGGGCTTTGGCGTGGCGCTGCTGGTTGCCGTATGCGCCGTGTACAAAAGTACCGACCCTGCGCACCCATGGCTGCACCTCACGTGGTGGGGCATATTGGGGCTCATCGGCTGGTCGTACCTTATCTGCGCTCTGATATACCACTATTCCAACGGAGTGTTGTGGGTGCAGGCCGCGGCATGGCTATTCTTCATGTTCTTCAATATCGATTACCACTTCGGGCTGCTCAACTTTTTGGCACCGGTGCAGCGCTACGTTTGGCTATCGGGCAATGGGGCTATGCAGGCTTTTACCATGGCAGGTATATTTGTGTCGGTACTTTACATGCGCCTTGTTCAGAACGGCGAACTGAAAATGCTATGGGTGGCCATGTTCCTTATCGCGGTGATATTGTTTAACCTGGGCTTCATCGTGCGCTACTTTAGCGGCGGTATATCAAAAGCGCGTGATACCCCCTCGTGGGTGTTAATATGCACCGGGATAAGCCTGATTGTGTATTCGGTGTTTGTTTTGGTGGTTGATAGGTGGCAAAAATACCATTGGTTTAAGATAGTAGAACCCGCGGGCACCAACACCTTTACCTGTTATTTGCTGCCATTTTTGTTTTACCCGCTATACCAAATGAGCGATTTTAACTACCCCGAATACTTCGACCAGGGTACGGGCGGGCTGATACGCTCGTTGTTGTTCGCGTTGGTGATAGTTTGGCTGGCGGGATTGTTAAAAACGATAAATATTAAGCTGAAGATATAGGTGAGTGGTAAATAGTTTATTGGTGAGTAGTTGTGTTTTTCGGGAACACACACACACGCGCTATACTATCTGCTTTTTAACTATTCACCATGCTCTACTCACCATTAAACTTAAATCCCGCGGCGCCATTATTGCTGTAAATGGCAGTATAATGTGCCGTTGTTAACAACCTCGTTTCTAATTAAAAAAAACAGTTTCCTGTTTTCAGAATTTTACCTACATTTGCGGGCTAATTGTTGCTCATTGAAATCGTTAAAAACATATTCAATACCATTTACCGGCTTAAAACTGGGTAAACACCTGTTTGAATACGAAATAGGTGACGAGTTCTTCAGCGAATTTGAGTATTCGCTGGTTAAAAAAGCAAGCCTGCAATGCAAGGTTGAACTGGATAAACAAGAAACAATGCTTATCCTGAACTTTGATATTACAGGTGCTGTTACCGCTACTTGCGATACCTGCCTGGCAGAGTACCAGCAGCCGGTTGATGTAAAAGAGCAGCAGATCTATCGCTTTACCGAAGAGGATATGGGCGAGGATGATGAAATAATAACCCTCGGTAAAAACGATCACGAGATCAATATTACCGGGTTGATATACGAATACGTGAATGTTGCCCTGCCCTTTGTTGCTTATTGCGATAACCAGGAAGGCGGTAAACAATGCGACGAAGAAATGCTTGATAACTTAAATAAGTTATCGGTAAATGATGACGAAGAAACAGAGAAAACCGACCCGCGTTGGGAGGCTCTGAAAAAATTAAAGTAAATTAAATAACAGGATCATGCCACATCCAAAAAGAAAAATTTCAAAATCGAGAAGAGATAAACGTCGTACGCACGATAAAGCTACTGCTCCAACCTTAACTACTTGCCCAACTACCGGCGCAGTACACTTGCCTCACCGTGCTTACACTGTTGATGGTAACGTATACTTCAACGGAAAGATCCTTATCGAGAAAGCAGTAGCAGTTTAAGTTAATTTTCTGAAATGAAGATTGGCTTAGATATAATGGGTGGCGATTACGCCCCCAAGGCAGCTGTTTTGGGAGCCATAGAAGCGTGTAAAACACTCTCCGAAGGCCAAAAACTGGTGCTGATAGGCGATAAAGACGCCGCTGTTAGTATTCTTCAGGAAAATAATTTTAGCCCGGATAACTTCGAGTTTGTTCACACTACCGAGGTTATTACTATGGGCGAACACCCTACCAAGGCCATTATGCAAAAGCCCGACTCCAGCATTGCTGTGGGCTTTAAAATGCTGAAAGAAAATAGCATACAAGCTTTTTCGTCGGCAGGCAATACAGGCGCTATGCTGGTAGGTTCAATGTTTAGTGTTAAAACCATACCGGGTGTTATACGCCCGGCCATGACAACCATTGTACCCAAACTGAAAGGCGGTTTGGGTATTATTTTGGATGTAGGTGCCAATGCCGATTGCAAGCCCGACGTGCTTTTGCAGTTTGGCGTATTGGGCAGCCTGCTTGCCGAATCGGTTTATGGTATCCCTAACCCCCGCATCGCTCTGATGAACATTGGGGAGGAGGAAGAAAAAGGTAATTTACTCAGCCAGGCCACCTACCCTTTAATGCGCGACACCAAGTTGTTTAACTTTGTGGGCAACGTAGAGGGGCGCGACCTGTTTGAGGACAATAACGATGTGATAGTATGCGACGGTTTTACGGGTAACGTAATACTGAAGCTTGCCGAATCGTTTTATGTAATTACCCTGAAAAAAAGATTGAAAGACGAGTTTTTCGACCGCTTTAATTACGAGCAATATGGTGGCAGCCCGGTTTTGGGCGTAAATGCGCCTGTTGTGGTAGGCCACGGTATATCCAGCCCCGAAGCGATAAAAAACATGGTGCTTTTATCAAAGAACATGATCGAGACCAACCTCATCGATAAAATTAAAAAGGCTTTTCAGTAATAATATATGAGTAAGATCCATGCGGCTATTACCGCTGTAAATGGTTACGTGCCCGATTATATCCTCACCAACCAGGAACTGGAAACAATGGTGGAAACCAACGACGAGTGGATAACCACCCGCACCGGTATCAAAGAACGCCGGTTGTTAAAAGGCGAAGGCTTGGGCACCTCTGATATGGCCGTACCGGCCGTAGAGGGCTTGCTGAAAAAAAGAGGCATCAGTGCAGAAGAGATCGACCTGATTATTTTTTGCACCGTTACGCCCGACTTAACTTTCCCCGCTACTGCTAACATCCTTGCTCATAAAATTGGTGCCAAAAATGCCTGGGGGTACGATCTGCAGGCCGCTTGCTCGGGCTTTGTATTCGGTTTAGCTACCGGCGCGCAGTTCATAGAGAGCGGTAAGCATAAAAAAGTATTGGTAGTTGGTGGCGATAAAATGTCGTCAATCATCAACTACGAAGACCGCGCTACCTGCATTATTTTTGGCGATGGCTGCGGCTGCGCCCTGCTCGAACCAAACGAAGATGGCTACGGTATTATGGATTCGGTGCTGAAGAGCGATGGCTCGGGCGCACAGCTCTTATACCAAAAAGCCGGTGGTTCGGTTCGCCCTGCATCGCACGAAACCGTTGCCAATAAAGAGCACTACGCTTACCAGGAGGGCCAGGCGGTATTTAAATTTGCCGTTACCAATATGGCCGATGTTGCTGCCGAAGTAATGGAACGCAACAGCCTTACTGCTGATGATATTGCATGGCTGGTACCACACCAGGCAAACAAGCGTATTATTGATGCTACTGCTAACCGTACGGGTGTAAGTGCCGATAAGGTAATTGTGAATATTCAACGCTACGGCAACACTACCAATGGCACTATACCATTGTGCCTGTGGGAGTGGGAAAGCAAATTTAAAAAAGGCGATAACCTGATTTTAGCTGCCTTCGGCGGCGGGTTTACCTGGGGTTCTATTTACCTTAAATGGGCCTATAACTCGTAATAGATGCACACGTATGCAGATGTGCGGTTGTGCAGATGAAAAAGTGCTGCACCCGTCAACTGTAGATTTTTAAGCATATTCGAACATTGTTTTAAAAATATTGTTAAAAAATTAACCGCGTTAATGTGTACATCTGCATATTTGCACTTCTGCACATTAACGCATACTTTTATCCGAAACCAATTAGCTCCAACATGGATATTAAACAAATTCAGGATCTTATACGCTTTGTTTCCAAATCGGGTGTAAACGAAGTTTCTATCGAACAAGAAAATTTCAAGATCACCATTAAGACCAACGAAGCTGCCCCCGCGGTTTATCATGCTACTATACCGGCACCTGCGCCTGTAGCACCTGCAGCTTTACCCGCAGCAGCCCCTGTTGCAGCTGCACCAGCCGCTGAGGCAGCAGCGCCAATTGCCGATACCAGCAACTACATAACCATAAAATCGCCAATGATCGGTACTTTCTACCGTTCGGCATCTCCGGAGAAACCAATGTTCGTGAACGTTGGCGACGAGATAAACAGCGGTTCGGTGCTTTGCATCATCGAGGCTATGAAGCTGTTCAACGAGATAGAATCGGAAGTATCAGGCCGTATCGTAAAAATATTGGTTGATAACGCATCGCCGGTAGAATACGACCAGCCACTGTTTTTGGTTGAACCTAAATAATTGTTTAGTTGATTAAGTTGAATGGTTATTGGTGAGTGGTTTTTTAACTCAATCAACCACTTAACTCAATCAACTACTAACCAACACTGTCATGTTTAAAAAGATCCTGATAGCCAACCGTGGCGAAATTGCCTTGCGTGTAATACGCACCTGTAAGGAAATGGGCATTAAAACCGTAGCGGTATACTCTACCGCCGATAGGGACAGCCTGCACGTACGCTTTGCCGACGAGGCCGTATGTATTGGCCCCCCTGCCAGCCGCGATTCGTACTTAAATATCCCCAATATAATTTCTGCAGCCGAGTTAACCAATGCCGACGCTATACACCCAGGCTACGGTTTCCTTTCGGAGAATGCAAAATTCTCGGCCATTTGCGCCGAATACGGTATCAAATTCATCGGCGCTACTGCCGAGCAAATCAACTCCATGGGCGATAAAGCTTCGGCTAAAGATACCATGAAGAAAGCCGGCGTACCAATCGTTCCCGGTTCGGAAGGTTTGCTTACCGATGTAAAACAAGGTATTACCATTGCCAACAAAATTGGCTACCCTGTTATACTTAAAGCTACGGCCGGTGGTGGTGGCCGCGGTATGCGCATCGTTTGGAAAGACGAAGATTTTGAACACGCCTGGGATTCGGCTAAAGCTGAATCTGGTGCGGCCTTCGGTAACGATGGTTTGTATATGGAAAAATATGTACAGGACCCACGCCACATTGAGATACAGGTGGTAGGCGACCAATACGGTAAAGTTTGCCATTTATCTGAACGCGATTGCTCTATCCAACGCCGTCACCAAAAACTGGTTGAAGAGGCACCATCGCCTTTCATGACCGAGAAACTGCGTAAAAAAATGGGCGAGGCCGCTATTAAAGGCGCCAAAGCTGTTAAATACGAAGGTGCCGGTACGGTAGAGTTTTTGGTTGATAAAGACCGCAACTTCTACTTTATGGAGATGAATACCCGTATACAGGTAGAGCACCCGGTTACCGAAGAGGTAATTAACTTCGACCTGATAAAAGAGCAGATAAAAGTTGCTGCGGGTATACCTATTTCGGGTAAAAACTACGAGCCAACTATGTGCGCCATTGAGTGCCGCATAAACGCCGAAGACCCTGCTAACAACTTCCGCCCTTCGCCGGGTAAAATTACCAACTTCCACTCGCCGGGTGGCCATGGGGTAAGGGTTGATACGCATGTTTACAGCGGCTACAGCATCCCGCCAAATTACGACTCGATGATAGCCAAGGTAATTTGCATGGCTCAAACCCGTGAAGAAGCGTTAGCCACCATGGAGCGCGCCCTGAGCGAGTTTGTGATAGAAGGTATAAAAACTACCATACCTTTCCACCTGAAATTGCTGAAAGACCCTAACTTTAGAGCGGGTAACTTCACCACGAAGTTTATGGAAACCTTCGAATATTAATTGACAAAAAACTTTCAGTATAAGATATAACGTAAATAGCATTCCCCGTTAAAGGAATGCTATTTTAATTAAAGATAATGAGCGATAATAAACTGATAAAGGCCATTAAAGAAAAAGGCCAGACCATGGAAGCCGAGATGTCGTTCTTCGACCATTTGGAAGCTCTGCGCTGGCACCTTATCAGGGCGGCTATAGCAATTGTTATTTTCACGATAGGCGCTTTTTATTTTTACGATTTTATATTCAACACCATTATAATGGGGCCCAGCAAGCCCGATTTTTGGACTTACCGCATGCTGTGCAAGCTGGGCGACCTGCTTCACTCTGATGGTTTTTGCATCACCAAGATCAACATCAATCTGATCAATACCGAAATGGCCGGGCAATTTACCCTGCAAATAAATTCTTGTTTGCTAATTGGGGTGATGCTTGGTTTTCCTTACTTATTGTACGAGATATGGTTGTTCGTTAAACCCGCGCTGCACGATAACGAGCGCAAAGCTGCAACAGGTTTTGTGTTTTATGCAACTTTCCTGTTCATCCTCGGCATTATGTTCGGGTACTATGTAATTACTCCCGAATCTATCAATTTCTTGTCGGGCTTTACGGTAAGTAACCAGATACAAAACCTGTTCGATATCGATTCTTATTTATCATCCGTAGCCACCTTAACCCTGGCTACCGGTATCGTGTTCGAACTTCCTATCTTGGTTTACATACTATCAAGCCTGGGTATACTTACACCTAAGTTTATGCGTTCGGGCAGGCGCTATGCGGTTATTGTGATATTAATTATATCGGCAGTAATTACTCCAACACCCGATATGATGACCATGACTATTGTGAGCATCCCGCTATTTGTACTTTACGAAGTAGGTATAGTAGTGGCCGGCGTAGTAGAAAGGCGCAAATTAGCGAGGGAAGCGGCTTTATAGAGTTTTTAGTGTCGATTAACCACAGAGAGCACGGAGTTTTACACAGAGGTTCGCAGAGAATTTCTGTGTAGCCTCTTTTAATAGGTTTCTGCAAATCTGATTAAATGGATATTTCTAAAAACTCATTAGCAAGCATGCAATGCTCTGTGAACCTCCGCGTTACCTCTGCGTCCTCTGCGGTTAAATAGCCACAAACCCAATACTCTCTATCAAAAAATTTACGTTACCCCATTTATAAAACATTTAAATTTGAACAATGAAAGTAGGCCTTAAAATAGCCATAGGTGCCGACCATGCCGGCTACGAGTATAAACAAGCCATTTTAGGCATGTTTGATGATATTACTTTTACCGACCATGGTACCGATTCGCCCGAATCTGCCGACTACCCCGATTTTGCCCACGCCGTAGCATCTGATGTTGAAGCCGGCAAGGTTGACTTCGGTATTTTGCTTTGCGGCAGCGCAAACGGTGTAGCCATGACGGCCAATAAGCACCAGGGCATCCGCGCAGCGCTTTGCTGGAAGGAAGAGGTTGCTATACCTGCACGTACACATAACGATGCAAACGTATTGTGCATACCCGCCCGTCATGTAAGTATTGAAGATGCAAAGGCTATTATAGTGCGCTTTTTAACCGAAGAATTTGAAGGCGGCCGCCACGCCAGGCGCGTAGGCAAAATAAGCTGCTGATATATAAACCAACCAACGAAAAAGAGAATAGATGAAAAAAGTATCCATCATGGTAGCTGCACTGGCCATAAGCGCAACCGCTTGCGCACAGCAAAACGCCACTGCACTAAAGTACGGTAAGTTAATTACCGCCGAAGATGCCAAAAAGCACTTGAGCATTATAGCATCAGACGAGTTTGAAGGCCGCGAAACCGGTAAACCAGGTGCCGAAAAAGCCGCCAATTACATAGCCGACCATTTTAAAAAATTAGGCTTGCAAGCCCCGGTAAACGGCTCGTACTTTTTAGATGTGCCATTGGCAGAAACCAAGCTTACCATCAGCAAATTTTCGGTAGGCGGGCAGGCATTTGCCGACTGGACCGACTTTTTTGTACGCGGTACCTTTGCAGATAAAACCCTGAACAATGCTGATGTGGTATTTGTAGGCTACGGTACAGCAGACGAAATTGCAGGCACCGACCTGAGCGGTAAAATAGTATTGCTGATAAACGAAGATAAACCGGTTGAAGGCCAAAAAACAAACACCAGCTACCGCGCAACCTCTGCACGCCAGGCAATTTTGAGCGCTATCCGTGCGCAAAACCCGGCTGTTATATTGGGCGCTAACGGCGAAATAGGTACTTTGCTAAAACGCTTTGGTGGCAGAAACCCAAGCGGTGGCGCTTTGGCAATAAAAAAAGCTGCTGATGCTAACGCCGCTGCACCGGTATTTAACGTATCTACTGCCGTTGCTGAAGCCATTGTAAAATCGACAGGTAAAACTTACGAGCAACTTAAAACTGCTGCCGCTACTGCTAAACAAACACAAACTATAAAGGCAGATATGTCGGTAGCTTATGCTACTACTTCTACCGATGTTAAAGCGGTTGATGTTTTAGGCTTTATGCCCGGTTCAGACCCTAAGCTGAAAGACGAAGTGCTGGTATTTTCGGCACACTACGATCATATTGGTTTAAATACCCGCCCCGGCGCAACTGATAAAGTAAACAACGGTGCCGATGACGATGGCAGCGGTACTACAGGTATATTGGAAATTGCACAAGCATTTGCTAAAGCCAAAAAAGACGGTAAAGGCCCGCGCCGTAGTGTGCTATTCTTAGGTAACGTAGGCGAAGAAAAAGGCTTATTGGGTTCTGAGTACTATACCGATCATCCGGTGTTCCCGTTGGCTAATACTATTGCCGATTTGAACATTGATATGATTGGCCGCGTTGGGGAAGAATACATTGGCAAACCAGATTCAGCTAACTATGTGTATTCGATAGGTTCGAACATGCTAAGCACCGATTTGCACAAAATTGGCGAGGCTGCTAACGAGACCTACACCAAAATGAAATTGGATTACAAATACGATGATCCTAACGACCCTAACCGTTTCTACTACCGTAGCGACCATTACAACTTTGCCCGTTACAACGTGCCAATTATTTTCTACTTCAACGGTGTACACGCCGATTACCACCAACCGGGTGATGAGGTAAGCAAAATAAACTTCCCGCTGTTGGCTAAACGCGCGCAATTAGCATTCTACACCGGCTGGGAGTTGGCTAACCGCGATGCCCGCCCTGTGGTAGATAAAAAACCAGCAGGCGGTACTCGCTAAGGGTTTTAATGAACATATTACAGAAAGCGCCTCAAAAGGGCGCTTTTTTGTTTTACTACTGTGTGAAATATTATTGATCCCGGTTTAACCTTTTGCCCTGTTTTCGCGTCATACCAATAACCCGGCAAAATAGTGCGCGGGCTGTTTTAACATCAACCCTGCTTTACACATGAAAATCAAACAAATACTACTTGCGGCTTTATTTTTTTCACTATCCTTTACCTGCTGCGCGCAGGATTTTAATGTGAGCCTCCGCATTGGCGAACGCTCTGCTACTGTTGATGCTGTTACTATAAATGATGAACTGGTATTCCTCGACCGTCGGGGCAATATCCTTCCCGATGATTATAATGGCCCAGACTATGAGTATTACGGCCGGTTTGACAGGGATGAGCTGCAGGGGAAAATAAAATCCATCAATGGCATCCCGGTTAAATATTACGATGTTTTTGACCGCGACGAGCTGCGCGGCAAAGTAAAATCTATAGGCGATATTACATTCACCTACTATGATATTTTCGATAGAGATGAACTGCGTGGTAAGCTTAAATCGGTAGGCGGCATAGCGCTTAAATACTATGATGTGTTCG
The DNA here is from genome assembly GCF_002013915.1 of Mucilaginibacter pedocola. GTDB lineage: Bacteria > Bacteroidota > Bacteroidia > Sphingobacteriales > Sphingobacteriaceae > Mucilaginibacter > Mucilaginibacter pedocola. Next base: position 6,304 of record NZ_MBTF01000002.1, on the reverse strand, counting down.
ACAGGGATGAGTTGCGAGGCAAGCTAAAATCTATCGGCAGCATCAACATAGCCTATTACGACACTTTCGATGGCGAAAGAAGAATGGGCAGGGTGAAAGCTGTAAAAGGAAAAACGGCTAACGTGAGCGTGAGTTTTGCGAGAGGCGGCGCTGCTGCGGGGCAGATGTAATGCGTCCATGTCATTTCGAACAAACAACGGGCGGGTTAGTGAAAGGCGTGAGGAGAAATCTTCGAAGCGATACAAAGCGGCAATACTAACTTAACAAGATATCTCCTCGCTTCGCTTTCCTCGATATGACAAAAAAATATGTCATTTCGACGAACAGAGGGCTTGCACGTGTGGGGCGTGAGGAGAAAACTTAGACGAGCGATAGGCGGATCTGCAAAGCCGTAAAAGAAATAGTATTAATTATACCTATACGGAGCAACTAAGTAAAATTCAGGAATCTGTACGTTAAACAGGGAATTATCTGCCAGGCGTTCCATTTGGTATTCGCCTTTCATGCTACCCATATCGGTTTTTAGGTTGCAGCCTGATATGTATTCGTGAGAGTTTCCGGGTTCTATTACGGGTTGCTGGCCTACTACGCCTTCGCCTTCAACTTCGCGCTTGGCACCATTGCTATCGAAGATGTACCAGTGGCGGCTAAGCAAACGCACGGCGTAATTGCCCAAATTCTCTATAACAACGCGGTAAGCAAACATAAAATGGTCGTTCGCCGGGTTCGAATACTCGGGCTGGTAAAACGTTTCAACCGAAACTTTTACGCCTTCTGTTATAGTAGTAGCCATGATCAGTAAATCTCCTTATTTCAAATATATGGCTTAGCAACAAATATTACGCCATCTCAAGGGCATATTTTTTGTCAACCTGCTCCAAAATATCCATGATCTCTTCTACGGTAGCTGCCGTAACAAGTTTCATCCTGAACTCTTTAAAATCGGGCACGCCTTTAAAGTAGTTGCTGTAGTGGCGGCGCATCTCAAAAATACCGGTGCGTGTGCCTTTCCATTCCATACTTTTTTGCAGGTGGGTTTTGCAAACATCAATACGTTCGGCTATGGTTGGTTTCTCCAAATGCTCGCCGGTGGCAAAGTAGTGTTTTATCTCGCGGAATATCCAGGGGTAACCAATAGCAGCGCGGCCTATCATCATTCCATCCACCTCGTATTGTAAGCGCCATTCGGCAGCTTTCTCCGGCGAATCGATATCTCCGTTACCAAAGATGGGTATCTGGATGCGTGGGTTCTTCTTTATCTGGTGTATCAGCGTCCAATCGGCAACGCCTTTGTACATTTGTGAGCGGGTACGGCCGTGTATGGTGAGGGCTTTGATACCCACATCCTGCAGTCGCTCGGCCACTTCGTAAACGTTTTTGGTATTATCGTCCCAGCCGAGGCGGGTTTTTACGGTAACGGGCAAATGCGTGGCTTCCACAACGGCTTTGGTCATGGCTACCATTTTGTCTATATCCTGCAGCAAACTCGCACCTGCACCGCGGCATGCCACCTGTTTTACGGGGCAGCCGTAGTTAATATCCATCAGGTCGGGGCCTGCTTTGGTGGCTATCTCGGTAGCTTCACGCATATGTTCAATATCGCTACCGAATATTTGTATACCTATGGGGCGCTCGTATTCAAAGATATCCAGCTTCTGGATGCTTTTGGCCGCATCGCGTATCAATCCCTCCGAAGAAATAAACTCCGTATACATCATGTCCGCGCCGTTTTGCTTACACACATAACGGAAAGGCGGATCGCTCACGTCTTCCATTGGTGCCAGCAAAAGCGGGAACTCTCCCAGATCTATATTTCCTATTTGTACCGCCATAGTTTATATTAGTTGCAAATTTACAAAAATTAAGCTACATGGTAAAACAGCCTGTAAATCAGCCGTCACCGGGGTATCAATTTTTCATTTTTAGCATCCTCTCGGTAGGTATTATCGTCCTGTTCAACCTTATCGGGCTCGGCGTTTGCATTGCGGTTTACGGGCTTGGCTTTGTGGAGCAGCTCTCGCGAATGGATCTCTCCAACCCGCAAATGCCGCAGGCCTTGTATACGCTGCAGCTTATTAGCACAACACTCCCTATATTTCTTGCCCCTTTTATATATGCACGTTTTATACTAAAACAACCGGCCGAGTACTTAAAACCAACGTTTCGTTTTAACCCGTTGTTGCTGGTAATTGCTTTTTTTATAATGATGTCGTCCACAGCGTTGATAGAGTTACTGGCCAATATCAACCAAAAGATGGTATTGCCCCATTGGCTTAGCGGTTTGGAAAACTGGATGAAACGTAGCGAGGAGCAAGCCCAACTGATAACCAAAGCTATACTGAAAATGGATACCGTTTGGGATATGTTGAAAAACCTGTTCCTGGTGGGCCTGCTTACCGCAATTGTAGAGGAACTGATGTTCCGCGGCGTATTGCAAACCATTATGCAAAAGCTTACCAAAAACACACATGCCGCGGTGTGGATAACTGCAGCCCTGTTCAGTGCTTTCCATATGGAGTTTTACGGCTTTTTGCCAAGGCTACTGCTGGGCGCTTTGTTTGGCTATTTTGCAGCTTGGAGCGGCAGCATATGGCCGGCAATATGGGGGCATTTTTTGAACAACGGTACCGCTGTTTTGGTAACATATTTGTTTCAGCAGAAGAAAATTAAGATAAACCCCGACGATAGCCACACTTTTACTGCCGGCGGCTATGTATTTAGCACGATAATTATTATAATTTTGCTGTTAGTTTATAAAAACATTGCTTCGGGCAAAAAGCAGGCGGCAAACATTAATGGAGAAGAACTGGGTTAAAATTTATACTTCAACCAATTTTTACCGATCAGAAATTGTTAAGCAAATGCTTACCGGGCATCATATCGACGCCGTTTTGCTGAATAAGCAGGCATCATCCCATCACGATTTTGGCGATATAGAGGTTTACATCCACCAGGAGGACTTCAGCACCGCGCTCGAAATTATGATATTGAACCAATTGAACACATGAAAACACGCGCCATAACAGGCTTCTTTTTTATCATCGTAATGCTGGGCTCGGTTAATGCGGGCGACTACGTTTTCGGGGCTTTTTACCTGCTGCTATGCTTACTTTGCCTGCACGAGTTTTACGGGCTGAACATTAAAAGTGGTATAAAACCAAACCGTGCTGCCGGTTTTATTACCGCAGCATTGGCTTTTACGGGTTTTGCACTTATTAACTATGCAAGCATGTCGGCTACACCTGCTGCGGAACAAGCCTCGGTTTGGGGCCATCGCCTGTTGTTCTTGTTGCCGGTATCGGCAAGCGCCATTTTAATACAGGAACTTTTTAAGATAGAATCGGAACCGTTTACCAATATCGCTTACACTATTTTAGGTGTAGTGATGGTGTGTATACCTTTTAGCTTTTTTGTGGCTTTGGCTTATGTGCTGCCTGCAAATGCTGAGACGGGGCATAACCTGCACATTCCGCTTGGCTTTTTGCTGATGCTGTGGAGTAACGATACCGGTGCTTACCTGGTAGGTCGCTTTTTGGGCCGTACAAAGCTATTCGAACGCCATTCGCCAAAGAAAACTTGGGAAGGCTTCATTGGCGGTGTTTTAATAGCCGCATTGGTTGGCTTTATCATCAGCCTTTACTTTACCGAACTTCCCTGGAACCAATGGGTATCTATAGCCATTATCATCGGTTGCTTTGGCACCCTGGGCGATCTGGTAGAATCGATGTTCAAGCGAAGCATCAATATTAAAGATTCGGGCGGCATATTGCCCGGACATGGTGGCTTGCTTGATAGGTTCGATGGTTTTTTAGTTGCCGCACCTTTAGTGTATACTTACCTTTACTTTGTGGCAAATGTTTAATTTTGTAATGAGTTTGTTAACCAATATATAATATATATGACTATCCATAAAGAAGGATATACCTCTATTGCCTTGTGCATCCTGTTCATATTTGTAGTGAACGCGCTGATACAATTTTACATGCCCGAGGCAAACACGCTGAAATGGATAGTATACATCCTGTCGGCATTGCTGTTTTTCATTATCCTGCAATTCTTCCGCAGCCCGGTTCTAACCCTTAATGCCGAAGAAACCCAGGTGCTTTGCCCTGCAGATGGTAAAGTTGTGGTAATTGAAGAAACCGTAGAAACCGAGTTTTTTAAAGACAAACGCATCCAGTTATCGGTGTTTATGTCGCCCATTAACGTACACATTAACCGTAACCCTATTAGCGGTATAGTGAAGTATTTTAAATACCACCCGGGCAAATATTTGGTGGCATGGCACCCGAAATCATCCACCGAGAACGAGCGTACCACCGTAGTTACCGAGAACAGCGAAGGCGTTGCCATATTGTTCCGCCAGATAGCCGGTGCATTGGCCCGCCGTATAGTATGGTACGTTAAAGAGGGCGACCAGGTATTGCAAGGCCATCAGTTCGGCTTTATTAAGTTTGGCTCGAGGGTGGATATATTTTTGCCGTTGAACACCAAAATAAATGTGGAGATAGGCGAAGTGGTAAAAGGCGGGCGCACTGTATTGGCCGAACTGCCAAGCGTAGGTACCTTTGTTGATATTGACGAAGTGCCGGATGAAATGGAGATCCCCGATTTTACCAAACCATCTGAAGCAAAACTATCTGACGAGCATGGCGAGCCAACTATGGTGGTAGAACATGAAGAGAAACCAAAACGTCGCGCCAACCGCCAGGCTAAAACAGCCCCTAAAGAGAAATTTGGGAAGCCTAAAGCTTAGTTATTCAGTTTGCAGTTTGCATAGCGAGGTTGCTATTTAACCGCAAATGACACAGAGAAAGAACGCAGAGGGCGCAAAGTTTTTATTTTGCGCCCTCTGCGTTTTTATGGGTACAGTACGCTAAGCCTTTGTGCTCTTTGCGAAAACTTTGCGCTCTCCTATGTTTGTTACCAATTAATATAGCTAATAATTTTGTATTGAGTGAAGGAGTATGAGAGCCGATTTGTGCTCAAACAACTCATGAAGTATGTTCTCGCAAAGATACGGCCTCATGCTCTTTTGCCCATTGGAGTTTGAACAGAATGTAAGGCATACTGCATAGCGGTATAGCTTGGATATCCAACCAGGAGACAAAACGAAGATGGGTTATTCACTTATTAAAATAGATATTAACAGGTGATGACAAGTGTTTTAAAGCAAGTTGCCGGCATTGATGTGGCACAAAAGGAATTAGTAGTATCGTTAGGCAGGATAGGCAGCTCCCTTGAGAAGGATATTTACGCTTGTAAATCGTTCGCCAATAAAGAATCGGGCTTTAAGGCTATGCTGGTTTGGGTAAGCAAGCATAGCGTAAACACTACCAGCGTAAGGTATGTGATGGAAGCCACCGGCGTTTACCATGAGAAGCTGGCGTACTACCTGTCCGACAACGGTTACGAGGTTAGCATAGTACTACCCAATAAGATCAGCAACCATATAAGGTCGCTGGATATCAAAACCATTACTGATAAAACTGCTTCAAGAGGCATTTGCGATTTCGGGCTTGGTACAAAACTGGAGGACTGGCAGCAACCGGAGAAGGGGTTCAAAACATTAAGGCAGTTAACCCGGGAAAGGGGGCAATTGATAGCAGAACGTACGGTGGCTAAGAACCAGCTGCACGCCGAGCAGGCAGAAGCATACCCTAACGAAAGGAGCGTAGCCAGGCTCAAAGATCGTATCGGGCTGTTCAACAGCCAGGAAAAAGAAGTTAAAGAAGAGATCGATGCCCTGATAAAGCAAGATGCCGAATTGACTAAAAGAGTACGTACTATTACATCTATCCCCGGCGTAGGGTGGCTTACGGCAGTTACCATCCTTGCAGAAACGAATGGCTTCAACCTGATCCGCAATAAAAGGCAACTGGTAGGGTATAGCGGGTTGGATGTAAAAGTTAAAGACTCGGGCACTTCGGTAAAAAGTAAGCCTCGTATATCCAAACGAGGGAACCGTTATTTACGGAAGGCAATGTATATGCCTGCATTAGCCGCTATACGTAGCGACAAGCATTTCAAAGCAGTGTTTGTGAGGTTAGTATCTAAACATGGAATTAAAATGAAAGCGGCGGTAGCGGTGCAGAGGAAGTTATTAGAACTGGTTTACACCCTTTGGAAAACAGGCGAGAGGTACGACAGCCGCTACCTGCAAGTACAAAGCGAGGAAGCAACCTCATAAAATAGTTAGGGTGGTTAAAGCTAAAGCCAACCACCCTAAACAGGCTGGCATAAAGCCGCCTTAGACAACAAAAGTAAAAAATCATTTGGTAATCAACACAGAATCTTTGCGGTT
>NZ_MBTF01000001.1 GCF_002013915.1 Mucilaginibacter pedocola | reverse complement strand
TCAACGGTTCGAATCCGTTATTCTCCACGCTTTTCAGTAGGCAGTATACAGTTAACAGTAAGCAGTTTTATGCTGCACACTGCGAACCGGGAACTGCAAACTGAAGAAACGTTCTTTGACATATTGGAAGAAGTAAAATTGAAGAGAAAACAACAGTAGAGGGCTGTTGCAGGCTCAGATTGTTAGCAATGACATGAAGACGGCAACACGAATCAAAAAGCATACAGTGCTGAGCAAAAGCAGCACAAGTATAGAAGAAAGTAAATAAGGGTACACGGGGGATGCCTTGGCTCTCAGAGGCGATGAAGGACGTGATAAGCTGCGATAAGCCCCGGGGATTAGCAAATATGATTTAATCCGGGGATTTCCGAATGGGGCAACCTAACTATTTGAAGAATAGTTGCAATAGCGCAAACCTGCTGAACTGAAACATCTAAGTAAGCAGAGGAAGAGAAAATAATAATGATTTCCAGAGTAGTGGCGAGCGAAATGGAAGAAGCCCAAACCATATATGTTACGGCATATATGGGGTTGTAGGGCCACAACATGACTACTAAAATGAACCGGAACGGGGTGGGAAACCCGGCCATAGAGCATGAGAGCTGCGTACGGGTAAGTAATAGTAAGATAGTGGTACCCTGAGTACCGCGAGGTCGGAGACGCCTTGTGGGAATCTGCCGGCACCATCCGGTAAGGCTAAATACTCCTGAGAGACCGATAGTGGACCAGTACCGTGAGGGAAAGGTGAAAAGAACCCCGAACAGGGGAGTGAAATAGAACCTGAAACCGTGTACTTACAAGCGGTCGGAGCACTGTAAAGTGTGACGGCGTGCCTTTTGCATAATGAGCCTACGAGTTACTCTTCTCTGGCAAGGTTAAGTGCTTCAGGCACGGATCCGAAGCGAAAGCGAGTCTGAATAGGGCGTATAGTCAGAGGAGGTAGACGCGAAACCTTGTGATCTACCCATGGGCAGGTTGAAGGTGCCGTAACAGGTACTGGAGGACCGAACCGATAAACGTTGAAAAGTTTCCGGATGACTTGTGGGTAGGGGTGAAAGGCTAATCAAACTGGGAAATAGCTCGTACTCCCCGAAATGTTTTTAGGAACAGCGTGATGGTAAAGTTATATAGAGGTAGAGCTACTGATTGGGTGCGGGGGAGTCAAATCCTACCAAATCCAGACAAACTCCGAATGCTATATAATATACATTGCAGTGAGGCTATGGGTGCTAAGGTCCATGGCCGAGAGGGAAAGAACCCAGACCATCAGCTAAGGTCCCCAAATTAACGCTAAGTTGAACTAACGAGGTCCGGCTGCACAGACAGCTAGGATGTTGGCTTGGAAGCAGCCATTCATTTAAAGAGTGCGTAACAGCTCACTAGTCGAGCGGCCGGGCATGGATAATAAACGGGCATTAAGCGTTATACCGAAGCTATGGATTACAATTAATTGTACTGGTAGGGGAGCATTCTAATTGCCGGAGAAGCAGGAAGGACAACTGACTGTGGAGGAATTAGAAAAGCAAATGTAGGCATAAGTAACGATAAGGCGGGAGAGAAACCCGCCCACCGAAAGACTAAGGTTTCCTGATCAACGCTAATCGGATCAGGGTTAGTCGGGGCCTAAGGTGAAGCCGAAGGGCGTAGCCGATGGACAACTGGTTAATATTCCAGTACTTTTTATAATTGCGACGCAGTGACGGAGTAGTGAAACTGGCGCGTGCTGACGGAATAGCACGTTAAAGGCTGTAGGTATAGGTTTGGTAGTTAAGTACGCCAGATTTGCTGAACGCTGATAGTACACCGAGCCTTCGGGTAAGGTGATAGCCCAGGTAACCAGGCTTCCAAGAAAACCTGCTAAGCTTCAGATTATAAAAACCCGTACCGTAAACCGACACAGGTAGTCGAGGAGAGGATCCTAAGGTGCTCGAGTGAATCATGGCTAAGGAACTCGGCAAAATGGCCCTGTAACTTCGGGAGAAGGGGCGCTGGTAGCAATATCAGCCGCAGTGAAAAGGCCCAGGCGACTGTTTAACAAAAACACATGGCTATGCAAAATCGAAAGATGACGTATATGGCCTGACACCTGCCCGGTGCCGGAAGGTTAAGAGGGGATGTTAGTCGCAAGGCGAAGCATTGAATCGAAGCCCCGGTAAACGGCGGCCGTAACTATAACGGTCCTAAGGTAGCGAAATTCCTTGTCGGGTAAGTTCCGACCTGCACGAATGGTGTAACGATCTGGGCGCTGTCTCAGCCATGAGCTCGGTGAAATTGTGGTATCGGTGAAGACGCCGGTTACCCGCAACGGGACGGAAAGACCCCATGCACCTTCACTACAACTTAACATTGATATCGGATACAGGATGTGTAGGATAGGTGGGAGGCTGTGATCTGGATTCGCTAGGATTCAGTTAGCCAACGTTGAAATACCACCCTTTCTGTATTTGGTGTCTAACTCTGCAAAGCGGAGGACATTGTTTGGCGGGTAGTTTGACTGGGGTGGTCGCCTCCAAAAAGGTAACGGAGGCTTTCAAAGGTAAGCTCAGTACGCTTGGTAACCGTACGCGGAGTGCAATAGCATAAGCTTGCTTGACAGTGAGGCAGACAAGCCGAGCTGGGTCGAAAGACGGATATAGTGATCCGGTGGTTCTGCATGGAAGGGCCATCGCTCAAAGGATAAAAGGTACGCTGGGGATAACAGGCTGATCTCCCCCAAGAGCTCATATCGACGGGGAGGTTTGGCACCTCGATGTCGGCTCGTCACATCCTGGGGCTGGAGAAGGTCCCAAGGGTTGAGCTGTTCGCTCATTAAAGTGGCACGCGAGCTGGGTTCAGAACGTCGCGAGACAGTTCGGTCCCTATCTGTTGTGGGCGTTGGAAGTTTGAGTGGGGCTGACCTTAGTACGAGAGGACCGGGTTGGACTAACCTCTGGTGAATCTGTTATGCCGCCAGGTGTACTGCAGAGTAGCTACGTTGGGAATAGATAAGCGCTGAAAGCATCTAAGTGCGAAACTAGCCACAAGATGAGACTTCCATTGAGGATCGTAGCAGACTACTACGTTGATAGGTTACAGGTCTAAAGATGGCGACATCAAAGCCGAGTAATACTAATAATCCGAAGCTTTCTCATAGCAGGTAAATAGGGTGGCGGCTCTGCCGCTGCCCGAACACAAAGCTGTTGTTTTCTCTCGAAATTACTTCTTTCAATAATATGTCAAGTTATAGTGAATGGAGAATACTTGATTGAGTGGGTAGTTATTGAACTCTACAACCACTCACCGCTTAACCCCTCACTACTAACTAAAAATATTCAGGTGCCTATATCGGCGGTGTCCACCTCTTCCCATTCCGAACAGAGAAGTTAAGCCCGCCAGAGCCGATGGTACTGCAGTAAAATGTGGGAGAGTAGGTCGGTGCCAACCTTTAAACAAGCCTTGTGTAGTAATACATGAGGCTTTGTTGTTTTATAAGGTTTTCCGAGTCGCCATCTTTTACGGTGAGGATAGCTATCCCAAAGCTATTGCTCCACAATTCGATGGACATCTAAGAGAAATTTACCGTTCATGTAAAGCATTCAGAATTCTATATAGACCTACAAGGTACTTGCGGCTCTTAAATATTAAAATCTCATGAGGTTGAGTGGAGTGTTTTGGAGTTTATAATTTACTCCGTTTGTAGCCCAACAGCTGTATTCTTATCAGGGATCACAGTTAAGATTAGGGTAGCATATCAAATAAAATCACATAAAAAAGCCTCGCATCAATTTTGATGCAAGGCTTTTTTATGTGACCCCGGAGAGATTCGAACTCTCGACCCAATGATTAAGAGTCATTTGCTCTACCAGCTGAGCTACGGAGTCGGGTGTGTTATTTTTAGCGGGTTGCAAATATACGGTTTTATTGTATTTCGCAAAATGCGTGGCTTAATATTCTGCCAGTATATTAAACCCCATGCCGGCTATGCCAATTTTTTCCCACTTCGCCTGGCTGGTTTCGCGGGCAATTACCGAGCCCGCTAAAAATTTGGCCGAAAACATAATTCCGTGCCCGCGCGAATTTTTTATCCATTCCAGCGTAACAATAAATTTATCTTCTACCACTATAAAGTAAGGCTCCAGGTTTACGCTAACGCTTTTGTCGCCTTTGTGTACGGTTACAAATATGCTTTCCTGTTGTATAGGCTTGCCGGGCAAACCATCTTCAACGCTGTAGAAGTTAAGGCGCATCATTACCGAATCGGTTACATCGCCGGATATAGAAGCATTGAACCTTTTAAGGTAGGTTGGCGATTTTTTTATTTTGATGATGGTGCCTATCTCGTTGCCCAATTTGTTGCTGGTGAAGCCCGCGTTGGTGCCTTGTGAGGTAGTGGTATTGCCCAACACCACTTGCTTCCATTTATGGTTGCTCACTTTTACTTCCTTTATTTCGCGTACATCGGGCTGCAGGGCGATGGTTTTGTAGCTGTTGTAACTCTTCCTGAATTCTGATACCAGGTAGGCTTGCGGCTTATAGCCTATCATAGATATACGCAGGCTATCCGCATCGTGATTGGTAAAGGATATGCTGTATTTACCTGTGGCATCGGTAACAGTACCTTCGGCTTTGCCAATTATACCTACGTTAACATAGGGCAGGGGCTCATTGGTTTTCGCATCTTTTACTATACCATCAAACAATTGTGCTTTGGCGAATAAGCTAACAGACGCGAATAAGGCAGTTAAGAAAAGGTTTCTCATATAAGCAAGACGGTGTTATGTGGCAAATGGTTACGCACTAAAATACGCAAAAAACAAAAGCCCGAAGCTACGTATGCTCCGGGCTTTAAACTTTATTCTTTAAGCTTTTGGCTTATGCGTACATTTCGTCGCGTAGTTTTTGCACGGCTTCGCTGCTGATGTATTCGTCGTAACTCATCAGTTTATCAATAACACCGCCCGGCGTTAACTCAATAACACGGTTGGCAACGGTTTCTACCAGTTCATGATCTCGTGAGGTGAACAGGATAGTGCCACGGAAATCTTTCATGCCGTTGTTGAGGGCCGTGATCGATTCCAGGTCCAGGTGGTTGGTAGGCTCATCAAACATCAGCAGGTTGGCTTGCTGCAGCATCATGCGGCTGAACATGCAGCGCATTTTTTCGCCACCCGATAGCACGCTGGCTTTTTTCAGTACTTCTTCGCCACTGAACAGCATTCGGCCCAAAAAGCCACGGATAAACTGGTCGTCTTTCTCGCCCGGCGAGTATTCGCGCAGCCAGTCTATCAGGTTCTCGTTCTTGCCTTTGAAGTACTCCGCGCTATCGATAGGTATGTCGGCATAGTTTATAGTAACGCCCCATTTAAAGGTTCCTTTATCGGCAGTTTCGCGGCCAGTTAAAATATCGTAGAAGGCTGTGCTGGTCAAACTGTTGTTAGATAGAATAGCAATTTTATCGCCTTTGTTTACGTGGATATTTATACCTGCAAAAAGTACCTCACCGTTAAGCGTTTTGCTCAAATTCTCAACCTGCAGTATTTGGTCGCCTGCCTCGCGGCCCAGGTTGTTGAAAATGATGCCCGGGTATTTACGGTTAGATGGCTGTATCTCATCCAGGTTAATTTTATCCAGGGCCTTTTTACGGCTGGTTGCCTGTTTAGATTTTGATGCGTTGGCGCTAAAGCGGCGGATGAACTCCTGTAACTCCTTCACGCGATCTTCCATCTTCTTGTTTTGGTCGGCACGTTGTTTCAGTGCCAATTGGCTCGATTCGTACCAGAAGGTGTAGTTACCAGTATAAATGGTCATCTTGGCAAAATCAATATCCACAACGTGCGTACAAACAGTATCCAGGAAGTGCCTGTCGTGCGATACTACCAGTACAATGGCTTCGTACGACGCCAGGAAGTCTTCCAGCCAGCTTACCGTATGTATATCCAAATCGTTGGTAGGCTCATCCAGCAGCAGTATATCCGGCTTGCCGAAAAGTGCCTGAGCTAACAACACGCGTACTTTTTGGGTGTTATCCAGGTCTTTCACCAATTGGTAATGGAACTCTTCTTTAATGCCGAGGTTGCTCAGTAGGGTAGCGGCGTTGCTTTCGGCATTCCAGCCATCCATTTCTGCAAAAAGGTTTTCCAGTTCGCCTGCACGTTCGCCATCTGCATCGGTAAAATCTTCTTTCAGGTAAATGGCGTCCTTTTCCTTCATTACAGCGTACATCTCCTTGTGGCCCATCATAACGGCCTCCAAAACGGTAAACTCGTCAAAGGCGTAGTGGTTTTGGCTTAAAACCGCCATACGTTCACCGGGAGTAAAGGCAACCGAACCGGTTGTTGGCTCAATTTCTTTAGATAATATCTTCAGGAAGGTTGATTTACCCGCACCGTTGGCGCCGATTATACCGTAGCAGTTGCCCTGCGTGAACTTTAAATTTACGTCTTCGAACAGCGTACGCTTACCGTAACGAAGGGAGAGATTAGATACCGTTATCATGACAGTTATAATTTCCGCAAAAATACGGTTAAATACTTAATTTTTTAGCATGAAAATACTTAGTGTATTGTTAACGTCTTCAGAAATTACCCGTTACAACATCTGCCATTAAAAATTCCGTAAAAATTCAACTAAAAATTGTGGGTTTTATAGCTATTTCAGCTATAAATTGCCAAGAAAAAAACATTTGAAGTGTATAAATGACATTCCCCAAAATCTCCCCAATTGGTGTGTAAACTATTACCCAAAATACTTTGGAATATGGAAACTAAATGCAATTTTAGAGCGTTGATACACACAAAAACCAATTCTACCTATTTTGGAACAACCTTTGACTTGAGTATTTGCAGGAACTTATTTATTTAAACTAATTGTCAAAAGTTATGGGATCAGTTATCATTTGTTTGGTTGTCATTAATGTAGTGATGGCCTTACGCAACAACCAGGAAAGCGAAGTATATTAAGTATATATAATACACTTATGCCCCCAACAAAGCCAAAAGTTAACCGAGTATTTCGGCTAATTTTTGGCTTTCGTTTTCTGTAAGCTTTTGTAAAGGTGCCGATGCCATCATCTTCATCAGCATATTAAGGTTAGCTGTAATGGTAAAAGTAGCGGTAGTTGCGCCGTTGGCTTCTTCCAGCACCCATTTCAACTCCATATCAAATGGCGGCTTTTCTGCCGGGATGATAACAATCTCTTTGTCAGCAACACGGCTGCTTATTTTGAGGCTCAGCTTGGTGATGTTCTGTATCTCAAAACTCGCCACATCAGCATCAGAGGTCCAGCCAATAACATTATCAGGCATTAGTTGCCCGTGGTTATTCATAACGGCTAAAAAGGCGTAAACCTCGCCAATAGGCTTGGCAATGGTTGCCTTGCTTTCAAATACGCTCATGATTTATTGTCCCCAGGTAGATGGTGATTCGCGCCATTGTTTTAATAACTCAATGTCGCCTTCAGAGATGTATTGTTTTTCGCCGGCGTATTTAATAAGGGCGTTGTAGTTTGATAGCGTAACGTAAGGGCATTTGGCGTTTTTGAAGTTTTCTTCGGCCACATCGAAACCGTAGCTGAAGATGGCGGCAAGGCCCGCAACGTTATAACCGGCATCGCGCAGGGCGGTAACGGCTTGCAGGCTGCTTTTACCGGTAGATATCAGGTCTTCTAAAACCACTACGCGTTTATCGGTTGATATTTCGCCCTCAATTAAACTGCCTGTGCCGTGCTCTTTTGCTTTAGAGCGTACATAAATAAATGGCAAGCCCAATTCCTGGGCAACCAATGCTCCCTGCGGTATACCTGCTGTAGCAACACCTGCAATACAGCCCACAGCGCCAAATTTTTCTTGTATGGCAGATGATAGCTGTTGCCTGATGTAAGTGCGGATAGTAGGGAACGAAAGCGTGATGCGGTTATCGCAGTAAATAGGCGATTTCCAGCCTGATGCCCATGTAAAAGGATTATTAGGTTGCAATTTAATTGCTTTAATTTGCAGCAGGAACTCGGCTACTTGCTGTTCGGTTTCACTATTGGTAAACATGGCTCAAAAATACAGAATTTATATTAACCAGAAAGCGATTTTGCTCACCTCTGAACTGCCTGAGCAGGCTGAAAAATTTCAACGGATTGACCCAGAGCACTTTGATTTGAAATTAATTTATCCGTGGGTGTATAACCAGCCCGGCGACTTATTTTACGTTTTAAGCCCCGACCCAAAGGCCGCCATGAAGAAAGCCATGAAAACGGTTAAGCTGGTAGAAGCGGCGGGAGGCCTTGTGCAGCACGAGGATGGTACGCACCTGTTCATTTACCGCAACGAGAAATGGGACCTGCCAAAAGGCAAGCTGGAAAAAGGCGAGAAAACCAAAATAGCCGCCGTGCGCGAGGTGGAGGAGGAGTGTGGCATTAAAGTAGCTAAGCGGGAAGATAAGATCTGTAAAACCTACCATATGTACGAGTGGCGCGGCAAGATAGTGCTCAAAAAGACGCATTGGTACTACATGAAACATAAGGGCAAAGCCAAACTGGTGCCGCAGATAGAGGAGGGCATAACCGCCGTCCGCTTTTTTAACCGCGAACAGGTGGCCGCCATTATTACCAATACCTACCCGTCAATTATTGATGTGCTGGAGGTATCAGAACTGATCAAAGAAAGGGAACTGCCTCTTTAGGCATAAACTGGCTCACATCGCCATTGTAGCGGATAATTTCGCGTACAATGCTGCTGCTGATAGATGAATAGCCAGGTTTGCTCACAATAAATATACTCTCAATGTCGGGCTCCAGTGCGTGGTTCATCTGCGCTATGGCCTTTTCGTATTCAAAATCGCTTACGGTGCGTATGCCGCGTATCATATAATCGGCCCCAATGGTTTTGCAGAAATTTACAGTTAACCCTTCGTAAGCAACCACATGTATGCGTTCGTCGTGCCCGAAGACGGCTCGCAGCATATCCTCGCGTTTGGCTACGCTTAGCAAGCCTTGTTTGCTGGCATTATAGCCAACGCCAATGTAAAACTTATCGAACAAGCCAACGCTGCGTTTCACAATATCCACATGGGCCTTGGTAACAGGATCGAACGAACCGGGGAATAGCGCTATTTTCATAAGCGATGTTTATAGCACCAAATATAGGCGATACTTTATTAAGGTAGTTTTAAATTTTGCAGCAAACAGTAGTTTGCTCTATTCTTCGCCTGCACTTAACAAATCTTCTAACCTATAATATACCTTCAAACCCAAAGCTTTTGCATGCTCCACATCGCCATCGGCACCTTTCGATGCGCCCTTGATGCGTAGTATGGCATCGCAACGGGTTATGAGGCGGCGGGCAATGGGATATGATATTTCCTCATAAATTTCATCACCCGCATATTTACAGCCCGCTTGTTTTAACAGAGGCAGGGCAAACCACTCACCAATGACAGGGATATGCCCGGCGCGGAATAATGGCAGCGCGGCTTCTTCCATGCGTTGCAGGTTTTGCGCCATTAAAATTGGGTCGTCATTAGTGCCTGAGCGATAGGGGCCGGCTATGAGGATGGTCATGGGTTTTGTCATGATAAAAGGTTATTGAGTTTTGCGTGTTGTAAAAGGATTATGGTTTTGGCGTCGCGTATTTCGCCGGTTTTGATCATTTCAAGTGCATCGGCAAATGGCAGTTCTATTACTTCGATATTCTCGTGCTCGTGCTCAGCGCCGCCGCCATCGTTCACTTTCATAGCGTGCTCATATTCTGCAACAAAGAAATACAGTATCTCTGTAACCGACCCCGGCGACATATAAAGCTCAAAGACCTTTTGTGCCGATGATATTTTATAGCCCATTTCTTCCTCGGTTTCGCGGCGGATACATTCTTCGGGGTTATCGTTATCCAATAAACCTGCGCAGCATTCTATCAGCATACCATCCTCATTCCCATTGATATAAGTTGGTAATCTGAATTGCCTGGTGAGGATAACGGTAACCTGCGCTTTGTTATAAAGCAGGATAACCGCGCCGTTCCCACGGTCGTATGCCTCGCGCGATTGGGTGATGGTTGTGCCATCATTTTGTGTGCCCTCAAACGTTACCTTTTTTAGGGTATACCAATTATTAGAGAGTATTTCAGTATTAAGTATCTGGATATTTTTCACTTATAAATGATTGTTTTTGATTGATATTGATTATATTTGAACAAATAACGAATAATAAAATGAACTTTCAAAAACGAAAGCAAAAAATATTTGAGGAGCTTGAGCAACAGGGAGAGGTGGATATCAAAAAGTTAGCTGCCGAATTGGGCATCTCCGAAATAACCGCCCGCCGCGACCTAAACCAACTGGCTGCCGACGGACTACTTTATCGTACACATGGCGGTGCCGTAAAGCATCAGCCCGAACGCCCGTATACCTTCGCCGCTAAAACGGAACAGCATGCTGCCGTAAAGGACGCTATTTGCCGCGTAGCTGCTTCCCAAATTCAGGATGGCGATATTATTTTTATGGATTGCGGCAGTACGGTTTTTCGGCTTTGCCAGTTCATTAAAAACAGAAAGATAAAGGTGATAACAAACTCTTTGCCTGTTATTTATGAATTACATGATAGCGCTGTTGGCATTAATATTATAGGAGGGGAGTTGGATGCCGGAAGGCAGGCCGTGCATGGCAGTACAGCCAATGAGCATATTGCCCGTTACCGCGCCAATAAAGCTTTTTTAGGGGTGGATGGCTTATCTGTTAACGGGCTGTTCGCAAATAGCGAAAAGGAGGCAGACATAACCACGGCGTTCATCAAACACAGCGCTTATATCTACCTCCTTTGCGATGCTGCAAAAATTGGGAAGGAAACTTACCTCAACTTCGCCAAAGCCGATGCCGTTAATGCTATAGTAACCAATGCCCCGGCTGATAAATTAACTGCTTTTGAAGAACAGGGGATTACTATATTAAAAGTTAAGTAAATATCAGATAATCAGCGAATTATTGCCGGCTTTTAAATGGTATTGTTTAGCCTTCCAAACCAGTACGCCGGTTGTGGATTTTGGCAAGCTGATGCTGATTTTCCATTTGCCGTTCTCCAGTTTATAACCTGCCGATACCTTTCCATTAGGGTGTGGTATCTCGCCGCTGATGGATGTTATTTTACCCAAGTGCGGTGTGATCTTCACTTTACCAAAACCCGGCGCATCGCTATCTATACCTAACACGGTACGGAAGAACTCGATATTAGGGCTGGCACCCCATGCATGACAATCCGATCGTGAAGTGTTAATGTCCGAGTATTCAGCCCAGGTAGTTAGGCCCATTTTTATATTATCGCGGTAAATGCCCAACCAATCCATATAGTTTTCGCCCAGGCCGGCTTTTACCAAAGCCATATTTAAATAGTATTTAAAGTAAACAGAGCATTGCGTTAGGCTGGTGTCGCGGAGCATATTATTGGCTACTGTTTTCGAGGCTGCGCCGTTCACCATACCGGTTAATATCGCCAGCGAATTAGCGTGTTGCGAGTAGGTCTTTTTCTCGATATTATCAGCGTACAGATTCTTACCTGCTACCCAATACTTGCGTTGTATGGTGGCCTTTAACTGTGCGGCTTTTTGGTTGTAAAGCTTGGCGTAGTCCTGCATGCCTATTTTGCTTTCCATACCTGCAGCCCACTGGTAGGCCCAAAGCAATTGCAGGTCGTACACGGCTGCGCTACCATCACTGCCATTGATGCCGCCGGCCATATTGCCCGCCCAATCTACAAAGGCCCAGTACGGAGTATCTTTTAACGAGCCATCCGCCTGTTGATATTTGCTAAAGAAATCGAGCACCCCGCGTTCGCCAAGCAGTTTGTCTTTTATAAATTGGTTATCGCCACGGTACATCCAGTAATCGTGCAGCATGCCAATGTACCAAAGCGAGAAAGGCGATATCACCTGCGTACCGCGCGAGGGGTAGCAACTTGCCGTAACACCCTCAGGCAGGCGCGAATGATCCATTTGGGTGAGGGCGTTACGGGCCAGCCTGTCGTCGGTGCTGTTGTAATAGCTTATCATGGCTTGTATGCGGGTATCGCCTATGTACTGCAGTTGCTCGTAATATGGGCAATCGGTATAGGTTTCCCAGGCGTTTAGCCTTGCGGTTCGCCAGCCAATATCCAGCATTTGGCGCATCTCGGGGTTTTCGGCTTTCAGTACCGATGCTTCGCGGAAGGGATAACCCGTGAAGGTTCCGTACAGGTCGTCAATAGTAAGTGACTCATCTTTGGTTTTTACAATAACACGCAGGTAGCGGTAGGTGCGGTAATTCAGCGTGGTGTACGATTGCCCCGCGCTGCCATCAGCGATTATACTATCTATCCGCGCCACAAATTCTTTCCCCTCGGTTTCATTCCGATTGCCTTTAACCACACCACGACTGCCTTTTGCATAAAGCGATTCGGCATAGCCCAATGATATACCGGCATCCTTACCGCCACTAAAGTTGAAGGTAACGTAAGCATTGGTTTCAAAACCCTGGTCGAGCAGTAAAACAGCAGTAGTATTCGCCGGGATGGTTACCTGTGTTTTTTTCTCGGGGAAACCTGCGGGAACTTCAATACCCGTTGCGCTAGGCAGTTTTTGCAGGCGCTGGTACACCATATCGCGAGCGGGAAGTGTAGAGGGCACCAGTGCCCATTCAATACCCCAGGCGTTGCCTTTTAGCCTGCCTTCGGTAAGTTTGGCGGCTTCGTGCCAGTCCTTATCATCAAAAGCAGGAGCCGTCCAGTCGCCTTTTACGGCTTGTGCCATATAAACTATTTCGCCTTTGCTTGCTGCGAAGAAGTAACCCGGCACAGGTTGATGGCCTGCATCGCGCCAGCATTTCCAGCTTTTGTTGGTATTCAGGGCATCTTCTGCCGTTGTATTGCCCTGTAAAATAAAACCGGTACGCACGGTTATCTGCGCTGCAGGGGCAAGGTTGGCTTCGTTCCAAACTAACGCGGCAACGGTATTTTGCCCGGACTGCAGGTAAGGTGCAAGGTCAACGGTTTCGTAATTCCAATTATAAGTATCGCCACGGGCGGGGCCTAATGATACCAGTGTACCGTTCACATAAAGCTTATAGCGGTTATCTGCCGATATATGCACAAAATAAGTAGCAGGTTTAGCTTGCAGGGTTACTTGTTTGCGGAAGTAAAACACCCCGTAAGTATTCCCCGGATCGCCGGGTACGGCTATCCATTCGGCTTTCCATTCCCTTGGTGCAGAAGGTAGTTGTTTGTTTTGGGCAAAAGCAAATGCTTGTGATAATATCAGTAAAAGGCAGGTAAATAAGGCTCTCATTTCAACAGAAAATTGGTTGAGCAAGTATAGATAAAACTTTTAATAAATCGATTTAGCAAATAATTTATTTTTATCTTTTCTCACGCAAAGACGCTAAGGCGCAAAGAAGTTAAGCCATCACGAGATTTCTTTTTGCTTGGCGAGTTAAAATAAATCAGCCAGTACAGAAACTTTGCGTCTTGGCGGCTTTGCATGAATAATTAAACAGCTTCTTCCGCCTTAAAAAAAGAAAACGATGAATGCCCGTACCGTCGCTGCTCCACAAAAGCAGGATGGGAAGATAGATTTTGCATGGATTGATGCTCTACAATGAGCAAGCCGCCGGGTTTCAGCAGTTGTTTGTCGAATACTATTTTAGGTATCTCGGGTATTTTGTTAAGGTCGTACGGTGGGTCAGCAAATACAAGGTCGTATTGCTCGGTTTCCATGGCCAGGTATTTAAATACGTCGGCCTTGAAGGTTTGTATTTGCTTCAAGCCGTGCTGGCGGCTGGTATCTTTCAGGTAAAATACACATTGCTGGCTGCGGTCGACACTGGTAACCTGCGCGGCACCGCGCGATGCAAACTCCATAGAGATGTTACCCGTGCCGCTAAAAAGATCGAGCACGGTAATGTCTTCAAACTCTATCTGGTTAAGCAGGATATTGAACAGCGCCTCTTTTGCCAGATCGGTAGTGGGGCGTACGGGCAGGTTTTTTGGCGGGTTTAACCGCAATCCTTTTAATTTCCCTCCGATGATGCGCATAGCGAAAGTGCAGCAAGGCTAAGTATTTTGTGAGGCGCTACCTGTTCGGGCAGGGTAAGTACGCGGATATCGTTAAGGCGCACTTTGCCAAAAAACTCAGCTAAATAAGTAAAGCCTTTATCAGATGTATTTACATCTCCGCTTAAAACCAGGGTAAGGTTTTCGGGGCTCATGCCCAACTCATCGGCAACAAAGGCGGCAAAATAGGCCAGTTCTTCGTGGCTTTTATACGGGAAGGTGTTGTAAAAACGCAGGCGGTTGTAAGTGAAGTTCAGTATCTCTACGGTACCGTTCTCAATGTTCAGGTAAATGTCGGTACTGGTAGGGTAGTTGTTGGCAATAGCGGTTATCCAGCCTTTGGCACGGTATATCAATTTCTCGTTGGCAAAGGTATCATGCGGGGTACCCACTGTTTCGTCAACTTTGTAAATGATGGTGTTCTTGCCATCTAAAGGCTGGGCAAATACTTTATCGGTTTCGGTAACATCCAACAGGCGGGCCACATTGGCAGCATACTCGTTATCGAACAAGGCCTCGGGCATTAAAGTAAAGCCACCTGCGGTGAGGCCGGTAACCACTTCTTTATAGGGAGCGGTCAAAATCTCTCTTAGGCTTTTGGGGTTACTGAGTTCGCTCAGCGGGCAATTTTCGGCCCAGGCCATTAGTTTTTTCCCTTCGGTAACCGCATAGCTAAAGTTATGCTGGTCTACCTGTAGTAACAAAATGTAATTAGCAGCATCGCCAAGGTTCAACTGCTCGTTGGTGTATTTGTAGTTATGTTCGCTCATGCCGGGGTTTGAACAAAAGTAATATTTTTTCGCACTACTTAATTAACATGTTTATCACCATTTTTGTGTGTGCCGCCTTCAGAATACATATCCTCATCCTTTCCGCACCAGCCCAACGCCCAGCAGGCCGAACTATTTGGCAAGCTGCACCGCTTTTTATTGAGCGAGGAAGGCGACGAGTGCTTTGTGCTGCGTGGCTACGCCGGTACTGGTAAAACTACCGTGGTAGGGGCGCTGGTAAAGGCATTGCAGAATTATCAGTTTAAATCGGTGTTGCTGGCGCCCACCGGCCGTGCAGCCAAGGTAATTACTAATTATAGCGGGCGCAAGGCATTCACCATCCACAAGCGTATCTACCGTAAAAAGTCGGCAGTGAATATGGATGAGGCCTTTAAACTGAACGATAACCTGCAAACCAATACCCTGTTTATTGTAGATGAGGCCTCCATGATATCCGACGAAGCCAGCGGTTTTAATGGCAGCACCCTGCTGCAAGATCTGCTGATGTACGTTTACAACGGCCGCAACTGCAAACTGATGCTGGTGGGCGATACCGCGCAATTACCGCCGGTAGGCTCTATAGAAAG
The DNA here is from genome assembly GCF_002013915.1 of Mucilaginibacter pedocola. Lineage (GTDB taxonomy): Bacteria > Bacteroidota > Bacteroidia > Sphingobacteriales > Sphingobacteriaceae > Mucilaginibacter > Mucilaginibacter pedocola. The sequence goes on along the minus strand of NZ_MBTF01000001.1, from coordinate 929,024 downwards.
CCCGGCGCTTGACGTAAAATTGCTGCGCGACAAGTTTCTGCTGGATGTGCACAGCTACGAACTTACCGACGTGCTGCGCCAGCAACGCGACTCGGGCATATTATATAACGTTACCGAGGTGCGCGACATCATCCGTCGCGAAGAAGAAAGCTACCCGCAGATTGTTACCGATGGCTTTAAAGATGTGATCCGTATGAACGGTGCCGACCTGGAGGAAGCCCTGAACAATGCCTATTATAAATACGGATACGATGGCACGTTGGTGATATGCCGAAGCAACAAAAACGCTAACCAATATAACGGCCAAATACGTAACCGCATCCTGATGCGGGAGGAAGAACTCACCGGCGGCGACCAACTCATGATAGTACGCAACAATTACTTTTGGTTGCAAACTGAGGAGGAGCAAAGCACGGCTTTTATTGCCAACGGAGATATTGTAAAACTGCGCAAAGTGCGCCGCATGGAAGAAATGTACGGCTTCAGGTTTGCCGATGTGCAACTGGAGTTTATTGATTATGCTGAAGACCCGGTACTGGATTGTAAGATACTGCTGGACACCATCTATTCCGAATCGCCGGCGTTAACGCCCGATAATCAAAAGCGCCTTTATTTGGAGGCCATGAAGGATTACGACCATATCCCCAACAAACGCGCCAAGCACGAAGAATTGAAAAAGAACCCTTATTACAACGCCCTGCAGGTAAAATTTGCCTATGCCATCACCTGCCACAAAGCCCAGGGCGGCCAATGGGAAGCCGTGTTTGTAGACCAGGGTTACCTAACCGAAGAAATGGTGAATACCGATTTCCTGAGATGGTTTTATACGGCATGTACAAGGGCCACGGAAAAATTGTATTTGGTGAATTTTAATGAAAAGTTCTATGTTTAGTTCACTGGTTCATTAGCCATTAGTTCATTGGTGGTTTTGTGTCGATAAATGTGACAAGCTTTTGTACAAATGAACTAATTAACAACTGAACCAATGAACTATTCAGCCTGCGGCAATTCTATCACAAAGGTGCTTCCTTTCCCTTCAATACTTGTTACGCTTATCTTCCCGTTGTGGCCTTCTACAATGTCTTTCACAATGCTGAGGCCTATCCCGGTAGATTGTTCGCCTTTCAGCCCTGTACGCCCTGCACCGCTGAAACGGTCGAATATTTTGGGGAGCATTTCTTTGGGGATGCCCAGGCCATGGTCAACCACCTTAATAATTACACGCTCTTTTATGCGGTTGAGGTGTATCTCAACCTTGTCGGTCTCTTTAGAGAATTTAAGGGCGTTGCTTACCAGGTTATCAACTACCCGCGGGAATTTCTCGTGATTGATGAGCGCATGAACGCTTTTTACATCGCTCACCAATACTACTTGGCTTTTGCCTTTTAAAGTGATGCGCCAGGTATTTACAATGCCTTGTAAAAAGTGGTTCATCTCGGTGCGGTGGGTATCGAAATTGGTATTGCCGTCGTTTTTGGCTGCTTCCAGCAGGTCGTCAATAATGGTGCGTGCCTTTACGCAGCTGTCGCGCATCATCGTCAGGTTCTCCTGGGTTTCCTCATCAGGGTCTTCCAGTTCCATCATCATGGCAAGTGATTCTACCGCTGCAATAGGGTTACGCAGATCGTGCGCGACGGTGCCCAGTACCTGGTTTTTGAATTTATTAGCTTTTTCGATTACGGCGTTCTGCTCGCGTATCTCTACAATTTGGCGGTAATAGCTGGCCTTGTAGGAGAAAAAGTAGCGCGATGTCAAAAAGAAGCCCGATAACAATATCATCGATATCATTTGGTTATAGGTCATCTCCGTAGCATCGGCCTGGGCATGGAAAAGCAATATAGTGAACAGTACCTCGATGCTTACCAGAAGTATGATCACCTCGTAATATTCGAACACAAAAAGTACGCTGATCATACTCAGCGCCAGCAGGTAAAGTGTGAGGGCGTTGCTCGGGTCGGCAGTGGCTATAAAGCTGGAGTACATACCGCAAACGATAATGTACAGCGAAAAAAAGAACACGAACAGGGCCATACCCGCCGAGCCGCGCTTGGTGTTTTGAAACGTGCCTATCAGCAACTGGCTGCCCAAATAAAAAAAGGGTGTTACAAAAATGTATATCCAGTTGGTAAAGCTAAATTCGGGAAAGTTTTGGGCCTTGGTTAAACTCTCCGGGAAAATGTGGTACAATATCCTGATGATCACATTCAACAGCAGGAAAATGCCGCTGGCCGTGCGCACGCCAAGCAGGTTTTGGTATGTATAGTAATTGCGGTAAGCATTGCTATACTTTGGCGGGAGTTTAGAGAAATAATGCGTATCCAAGGTTCAATCAGTAAGGGTTCACCAAAAATAACATTTAGCAATTAAAAAAAACAGCTTTTGAGTTAAAGCGGTACAAAATGGCTGAAAGCAACAATTTTACTTGTCAATTTGGCTGTTCGCAGCAAAACTAAATGTCAATATTTCCTGTATCGGTACATGGCAACAGATTTGATTATAACTGAGTACTATGAATTTTAACAACTTTACCATAAAAGCACAGGAGGCCGTGCAAAAGGCTTCCGAAATAGCAACCGGCAACCAGCAGCAGGCCATAGAAACTGCGCACCTGCTAAAGGCATTGCTTTTGGTTGATGAAAACGTAATAAGCTACCTGTTAAAAAAACTGAATGTTAACATAAACAGGCTTAACGATACGCTGGATACGCAGATAGCTTCTTACCCTAAGGTGAGTGGCAGCAATGTGTACCTGTCGTCGTCGCTAAATAGCGCTCTGCAAAAAGCGCAGGGCTACCTCAAAGAATTTAAAGACGAGTTTGTTTCGGTTGAGCATTTGCTGTTGGGCATTTTAGCCGCCGGCGATAAAACCTCAAGTGCGCTGAAAGACTTCGGCGTGAACGGGAAAGACCTGAAAAAAGCCATTATAGAACTTCGTGGCGATAACAAAGTTACCGACCAAAACGCCGAGGCAACTTACAATGCCTTAAACAAATACGCCCGCGACCTTAATGAGTACGCCGAAAGCGGTAAGCTTGACCCGGTTATTGGCCGCGACGAAGAGATTCGCCGTGTGATACAAATACTATCGCGCCGCACCAAAAACAACCCGATATTGGTTGGTGAGCCCGGAGTAGGTAAAACCGCTATTGCCGAAGGTATAGCCTTCCGTATTATTAAAGGCGATGTTCCCGAAAGCCTGAAAACTAAAACCGTTTTCTCGTTGGATATGGGTGCACTGGTAGCCGGTGCCAAATACAAAGGCGAGTTTGAAGAACGCCTGAAAGCGGTCATAAAGGAAGTTACCCAAAGCGATGGTGAGATCATCCTCTTCATCGATGAGATACACACCTTGGTTGGTGCCGGCGGTGGCGAAGGAGCCATGGATGCCGCAAACATCCTGAAACCTGCCCTTGCACGTGGCGAACTGCGCTCGATAGGCGCTACTACCCTGAACGAATACCAAAAATATATTGAGAAAGATAAAGCACTCGAACGCCGTTTCCAAAAGGTAATGGTGGATGAGCCGGATACCGCCGATGCGATATCTATCCTGCGTGGATTGAAGGAGCGTTACGAAGCACACCACAAGGTGCGTATTAAAGATGAGGCAATTATTGCTTCGGTAGAAATGAGCCAGCGTTATATTTCCGACAGGTTTTTGCCTGATAAGGCGATAGACCTAATGGATGAAGCAGCTTCAAAACTACGCATCGAAATGGATTCGGTACCCGAAGCGGTTGATGAGCTGGAGCGCCGTATTATGCAGCTGGAAATTGAGCGTGAGGCTATTAAGCGCGAAAAAGATGAGCGCAGGGTTGCCGAGTTAAGCGAAGAAATTGCCAACCTGGCCGGCGAGCGCGATTCGTTACGTGCTAAATGGCAGGGCGAAAAAGATATTGTTGATGGCATAAACCAAAAGGTTGAGCAGATAGAGAACTACAAACTGGAAGCCGAGCAGGCCGAGCGTGCCGGCGATTACGGTAAAGTAGCCGAATTGCGCTACGGTACCATTGTACAGGCTCAGCAGGAGGTTGAACGACTAAAAGCTGCCCTTGCCGAAAATAAGGACGATAGCCGCATGCTGAAAGAGGAGGTTACTGCAGACGATATTGCCGGTGTGGTAAGCCGCTGGACAGGCATCCCCGTAAGCAAAATGGTGCAAAGCGAACGCGAAAAATTGCTTCATTTGGAAGAAGAGCTGCACAACCGTGTAGCCGGCCAACAGGAAGCTATTGAAGCCATTAGCGATGCTATACGCCGCAGCCGTGCAGGTTTGCAAGATAAACGTAAACCAATAGGTTCGTTCATCTTTTTGGGTACTACAGGCGTTGGTAAAACAGAGTTGGCCAAGGCATTGGCCGAATACTTGTTCAACGACGAGAACTCGATGGTGCGTATAGATATGAGCGAGTACCAGGAACGCCATGCGGTATCCAGGCTGATAGGAGCGCCTCCGGGCTATGTGGGGTACGATGAAGGCGGCCAGTTAACCGAAGCCGTGCGCCGCAAACCTTATAGCGTGGTGCTGCTGGATGAGATAGAAAAAGCTCACCCGGATGTATTCAACATATTGCTGCAGGTGTTGGACGACGGGCACCTTACCGATAACAAAGGCCGTGTGGTGAACTTTAAAAATACCATCATTATCATGACTTCGAACATTGGCTCCAACATTATCCAGGAGAACTTCCAGGATTTTGAAGACAGCAACAAAGAGCAGGTGATAGCCAAAACCAAGAACGAACTGTTCAACCTGTTGAGGCAAACCATCCGCCCAGAGTTTTTGAACCGGATAGACGAGATCATCATGTTCACCCCGTTAAGCCGCGATGAAATAACCGATATTGTGAAACTGCAATTTAAACAGTTGCAAGCCACACTGGCCGACTTGGGTATCACTATCGAAGCATCGGAAGAAGCATTAGACTGGCTGGCTCAATTGGGTTACGATCCGCAATTTGGTGCACGCCCGCTAAAACGTGTGATACAGAAAAAGATAATGAACGAATTATCTAAACAAATACTGGCCGGCAAAGTAGACCGCGACAGCAAGATAAAACTGGATATGTTTGATAACAACTTTGTGTTTATGAATTCGTGAGTTAGTGATGAGAGGTTGAAGGTTAGTGAACGCGTTTTGTGAGCAGGAAAACCCTTTAGCCGCATAAACCAAAGTTTAGAATATAGTTCAGAATGAGAGCCGCCCGTTTTTACGGGTGGCTTTTTTTGTTTGATGTCCTGCCCGAAACGTCATCCTGAACTTGTTTCAGGAACCCATCATACGAGCCACAAAGCATTGCTGCAATGCATTACAGTAACCTGCCGTGTGGGGTGCCGAAATTAATTCGGCAAGACGTGGGTTCAATTGTGCGGCAGCGGAAATATCTTCTTACGCCAACACCTCATTCTCCACAGCTTCTTCCTTCTTCACAGGTTCGCGGCGCATAAACATGTAAGCAATGGCTATTACGGTAACTGCTGCAGTAGCGTAGATGATGGTGGGCACGTGCACCAGCACATCTTTATAATACCAGCCGGCAAACAATGCGCCTAAACCAATACCCGCTTCCAGTGAAATATACATGGTGGCCACTGCCTTACCGCGATGGCTTGGCTGGCTCATATCTATCGTCCAGGCGTTGAGGGCGGGAGAGAGGATACCCTGCGATACACCATAGCATACCGCACCAATCATTAGCCCGGGCACAGAGTGTGCATACGCAACCACCAGCAATGCCAAAACCAATAAGCCCAGGCCAACTTTTATAACCAGTATGCGCCCGTATTTATCAGAAACCTTGCCCGCCACAAACCTAATGATGAGCGAAGCACTGGTGAACACCATAAAGAACAAGCCTTTATTGGCAATTCCCAGGTGCTGGCTCCAGTCGGGTATTAAGGTGAGCATAGCGCCATAGGAAAGGTAAGATAACAGTGTAACAATGGCCGCCGGCAACACTTCAACCGCAATAATATCCTTACGCGATATTTTAAACATATCAATATTGAGGCGTTCGCGGTTTTGCAATGTTTCTCGCATATTCATTAGTATCACTATCGAAAGCAATGCGAATACAGAGGACGAGTAAAACAACGTATTAAGCGAGTGCGACATTCGTATAGCACTGCCAATTGCGGGCCCAACCGCCATGCCGGTGCTGAAGAATAAACCGTGCATTCCCAATGCCTCGCCCCAGCGTTCTTTAGGTACCAGGTCGGCTACGTAAGCCGAAGTTGCTGTAGGTTTAAAGCCGGTAGAGAAGCCGTGTATCAACCGCAGGAACAAAAAGCCTGCAACAGTACTGAGCAAAGGGTATAAAAAGCCGCAAATGAAACAAACTATCGAGCCTACGGCCATTACGGGCACGCGCCCTAATCTATCAGTAAGCCTGCCACTGAATGGGCGCGATATACCGGCCGTAAGCGTAAATAAGGCAATAATAAGCCCTTTATATTCGCCGCCGCCCATGCTGCTGAGGTAGGCGGGCAACTCCGGTATCAGCATATTATAACTTGCCGAGAACAACAGCGAACTTAGGCACACCAACCCGAATTGAACATTATAGATAGAGGTGGCGGGTTTTGTCATGAGCGCGGGAGGGATTTAATGGCGCGCAAGTTAAAACTTCTGTACTAATTAACGCAAGGTGTTCTCTCCCAATTTCGGATATTGAGTGTTGTAACCTCCAATATTATTTTTATTTATGAGGTATAAGCTATTGTTTTCTAAATAGTTATTTGTAACTTCATAAACCCAATTATAAACCTTTTATATTTTATGAAGAGCGTAAAACACATCTTAGCCCGTAAGGGGAGTGCGGTTATTGCCGTGCCCGCAACTACCACAGTATTTAATGTGCTGCAATTAATGGCCGAAAAAAACATCGGGTCGGTAGTGGTTACCGAAGATGGCAACTACCTTGGCCTGGTTACCGAACGCGATTATGCCCGTAAAATAATACTGATGGGAAGGCACTCCGACGATACCACTGCCGGCGACATTATCAGCAACGATCTGCCCCATATCACGCCAAAAACATCTGTGGATGATTGTATGCTGTTAATGAGCGAGAATAACATCCGCTACCTGCCCGTATTTGACGATACCGATCACCTCTGCGGCATCGTATCCATTAACGATGTGGTGTACGAAACCATCCACTCGCAGCGCGAACAGATAGACCAGCTACATAGCTATATTCATCAATAAAACTTAAACTATTGTTTGGTAAGCAGCATTTGAGGCAACAGTATCAAAAACTCGGTACCCTCGCCTAAAATGCTGTTTACCGCAATGGTTCCGCCAAGGCTTTCCACCTGGGTTTTTATCATAAACAGGCCCATGCCTTTACCTTCTACGCTGGTATCAAAGCGTTTATAAAGCCCGAATATTTCTTCCCCATACTTAGAAGTATCAATGCCCCGCCCGTTATCGCGGTAGGTGATGGCAAGTTTACCATCCGTTATCTCAGTACTAATGATCACAGCAGGTGTAGCGCCCGGGTTGCGGTACTTTATGCTATTGACGATAAGGTTGTATAAAATGCTGTGAATAAAACTCTTCAGGGAGAATATTTCATCTGTTTCAAAAAAGGTAGTAACATTCACCTGCTCTTTTTCCATTAAATGCCCTATGCTGAAGGTGATATCCTTCACTATCTGCGATAGCGATATGGCCTCGATGTTTTCATTAGCGGTTTGGGTAATTTGCAGCACCTGGTTCAAATCAGAAATGATCTCATCCAGTTTACCTGCCGAGTGGCTGATACTGTTGGTTATTTGCAGGGTGTCTTCATCCTCGCTGCCCATAACCGATAACAGCGACGATAGCCCGATAATATTGGCCACCGGTGCACGTAGGTTGTGCGATATGATATAGGTGAACTGCTCCAATGCCTTGTTACGTTGCAGCAGGTCGGCAGTGATGCGTTCGCGCTCCAGTTCGTCCAGCTTTTGTTTAGTGATATCGCGCGAGAAGCAGGAGAGGCCTATCACCCTACCCGCCTCAATAATAGGGTTAATAGAATAACTCAGGAAAACACGCCCCGGCCCAAAGGTGTACTCATTTATAAATTGCTGGGCTTCGCCATCCAGGGCGCGGCGGTAAATGTTTTTCCACTTATTACCCATTTCGGCATCAAAGCCGGTGATAAGGTCAAGCGTACTCACACCTGTCTCCACATCAAAGCCATAAACATGCTTAATGGTGTTTTTGAATAGCTGGTTGTAGGTAATCACCTTCAGGTCGCGGTCAAGCGAGTATACCAGGTCGGTAGTGTTTTCAATAATGGCCGATAGGTTAGCTTCCGAGTGTTTTAAAGCGTTTTCGTGAGCCTTACGTTCGGTAATATCCGTAAGCATGGCCAAAGTGCCAATATACTTGCCATCTGTATCAAAAAGTCCGTTAGTGGCTACTATAAGGTGTATCAGATCGCCGTTCTTTTTTACAAAAGTGCTTTCGTGCGTTTCGGTGATGCCGGTTTTGCGCTCTTCGGCGCGGGCAATGGTGTAAAAAGGGTTTTTATCCTCTCTGAAATCTACATTACGCCTACCAATTATTTCTTCGGCAGGGTAGCCCAGTAACTCACAGGTTTTGCGGTTTACAAAAGTGGTTACAAAGTTCTCGTCAATTATCCAGATGCCTTCCTGCGCGGTTTCTACGATCTGCCTGTAGTTCTGTCCCGATAGCGCGAAGTGTTTGTCGCCGGTTTGTTTTTGTGGCCCAATGGCAGCCCTAACAGCAGCAGGCAGGCTTTCGGCAATATGAGCCATCGGGATAAAATCGTACGCGCCCTGTTTAATTGCCGCAACAATGGCGGGTGCAGGGTTTATAGCGGGTATATCGCCCAAAACAATTAAGGGCAGGGGCATACTGCTTTCGGTGAGCAGCAAAAGTGCGTCGGCAGGTCTTAATTCGGCAGCTTCGGAAGCCAGTATTACCTGCGGTGAAAAGTTTTGCAATGCGGTGAGGAAAGCCGGCTTATCAGCAACCGTTTTTATATCGCAAAAAAGCCCGGCATCTTCAAAAAGGCGGCCCGGCGATGGCGTAGGGCCATCGGCTTTTACAATATGCAATATCCTGATTGCTGAACTCACGGCTTATAGGGTATCGGCTAAGGTTGTTACACAATACTACGTAAAAACAATTGTAAAAGCCAAACGCAAAAACAGGTATTTCTACGGTTAAAAATCAAGCGTTTTTATTTGCGTTTTTCAATTTATTTATGCGTAACTTCATTAGTACCAATTATAAACATTAAAAACAGGAGGTAATATGAACATGGTGCAAAAAGTAGAGCACTGGGGCGATCTTCATCACCCGCGGTGGCTGGATATGGTGCGCATTGTATTAGGGTTGATCATTTTTAGTAAAGGCCTTATCTTCATCAGCAGCACAAGCGTGCAGCAAGATTGGATATTCCAGAACCGAACGTTCGACGGGCTTGGGTTGTTGGCCGTTGTGCTTATCCACGTTATTGCCTTTGTGCATGTAATAGGTGGCATGATGATAGCTGCCGGCCTGCTTACCCGCATGGTTGCTGTAATGCAGATGCCCATACTATTGGGCGCTATATTTTTTGTTAACAGCACACGCGGGCTAACATTCCTCAATACCGAGCTATGGCTATCGGTAGTTGTGTTTTTACTACTGGTATTATTTTGGATAGTAGGTTCGGGCAGGTTCTCGGCCGATAACTGGATCAGGATAAACAACGACCACCAGCATAAACAGCATTAACATTAACTGATCTATATTGAGAACCCGTATCGTGGCTGCGATGCGGGTTTTTGTTTTTATATTGGGCGCACCAAACCTATGCTGCCTAAATATGAAAACATCGTCATACATAATTCTTTTATCATTATTCATTTTGGCTTGCCGCCAACCGCACAAGCCTGGTGTTGTTAAAGCTGCGCCAATAACTGTCAAAAAACAAGCTGTTAAATCGGCCGGTTCCGACACGCTGCAAAGTGGTGTATCACCCGCCGTGTCGCGATGGTTCGATTCCATGGTGGTAGTTTATAATGCCAATACCAATAATCCTTTGGTGCGCACAGCCATTGCCGATAAAAACCTAAAAGAGGAGTGGCTGTTCGACCAGGAATTGCATGCCGATACTGCCAACTATTATGTGTACCAGGTTGGGCACGATGTGGCAGATACCGACGGCCGGCGTTTTGTTACCGATAGCTGGATATATGCAGATACCCTTAAGCGCATGTTGTTTGAGTTGCAGGCAGATGAGAAATTGACCGACTGGCGAGCAGTAAAGCCATAGCCGTTTAATGTATTACGATAAAACTGATACAAAAGCGCTAAATAATGATATAAATTAACCAATAAGCAAGCGGATATTTACGGCGCTTCAATAAGCAACCAATTGTTTATAACCAACATTAGTTTATAGCATTGCGCCGGCCGCCTTGCCGCCTGTGCCTGTTTACTAACCTTAACCTGTTCTGCCCAATGAAAAACGAGGTTGTACCTGCTGTGCTACGCCGGCTGCGGAAATTCCGTGCGGCTATTATTCCTGCTATGCTTTTATTATGTTTTGCATTTGTTTGGCGTGTCGATCCTGGTGATAAAATAGCTACGCTGCTGGCCGATTATTCCGCAAAATTCCCGCAGGAAAAGGTACACTTACACCTCGACAGGAATTATTTTGCCGCCGGCGATACCCTTAATTTTAAAGCCTATGTAGTTACCGCGGCGGATAACCATTTATCAGACACCAGCCGTGTGCTTTATATAACGCTTGCCGATACCACCGCCGGGTACAGCACCACACTGCAATACCCCCTGGAAGGGGGCACCGTGGCAGGTACACTTGAGCTGCCCGATAGCCTGAAGGCGGGCAATTATAACCTTACCGCCTACACCGGTTGGATGAAGAATTTTGGCGAGGGCTTTTTTTATCATGCTACTATAAGTGTTGGCCTGCTAAACGGCACCAATACCGCGCCGCAAAAAAAAACCACCGGCACGCCGCATATTTATTTCTTTCCGGAAGGAGGGAGCCTGGTAGAAAAATTGACTTCGGTAGTTGGGGTAAAGGCCATTGATGCCAATGGGAAAGGTATAGCTGCATCAGGCAGTATAGTTGACGAAAGCGGTAAAAGCATCACCACTTTCCAAACCGGTTTTGCGGGGATGGGCAGGCTGAACCTTAAGCCCGAAAGTGCACATAAATATTTTGCACTTATTAAGCTAAATGGCGGTGCCGAAACCAAGGTGCCATTGCCTGCCGCGCTGGCAACCGGCTATGTGTTGGCAGTTGATAATACCGATAAACAGCAAATAAAAGTAGGCATTAGCTATAGCGGCCCCGCTGCAACCCAGCCTGTTTTGTTGGTGGCGCAGGCCAATAACAAATACATTACATCGGCCACAGCCACGCTTGCGGGTAATTCGGCTTCGGTAGCGTTAAAACGCCGCGATTTCCCTACGGGAGTGGTGCAGCTAACATTGTTTGCGGCTTCGGGTGCGCCATTGGCAGAGCGTTTAATTTTTGTTAACCGCAACGATCAACTAAAGCTGAACGTAGCCGACGCAGCAACAAACGGCAGCCATAAGGTAACACTGGAAGCCACTGATGCCTTGTTGAACCCGGTAAAAGGCGAGTTTTCGGTGTCGGTAGTAGACCAAAGCCGGTATGCCGATAGTTTAAGCATGCCATCGATAATGGCCGATCTGCTGTTAACATCCGACCTTAAAGGTACCATAGAAAACCCAAACCATTATTTTAACGAAGGTGCAGCAGATGCGGCAGCCTCGCTTGATAACCTGATGCTTACCCAGGGCTGGCGCCGTTTTAAATGGGCAGATGTGCTGTCGCGCAAATATCCGCAGGCCCTGCATTCGGCTGAGAAAAACCAGGTTATATCCGGGGTGCTGTTATCAACCAAGGGTAAACCACTGCCCAACGGCAAGGTAATGCTGGTTGCCAAGGGCGATTCTGCTTATACCATTACTACCGTTGCCGATAGTATGGGCCGCTTTGTGTTTGATTTGCCTGTTACCCTGGCCGAAAGAAAGTTCTCTATCATCGGTAACTCGGCATCTGGAAGTAATTTGGTGAGGATTTTGCCCGATGCGCAAGACCCGGAGTACGAAAAAAGTGTTGTTCCCGGCTTTAGCGATGTAGGTATCGCAAACCGCCTTAGCAACTACCTAACTACCAGTAAGCAATACATTAAGGATGGTTTGCGCCTGCCGCCAAACGTAAGGCAACTGAAAGTGGTGGAAATTAAAGCGAAACAACCTACCCCAAGAGAGAAAGCCCTGGAAGCATCCAGCAACCTTAACGGGCCGGGTAACGCCGATCAGGTGGTGGATTATCACGATCTGGAGAATTGTAACCTGCTGGAAACCTGCCTGGAGGGTAAACTTACGGGCGTTTATTTTAAAACCGAGGTAGATAAAAATAGTAACGAGTTTAAAAAGATCCCGTACGCAACAGGCGGTATGGGCAAACGTATGTTGATAGTGCTCGACGGTGTACCCGTAGTGCCTCCAAACGAGTTGCGGTTGAATAATATCCCGGCCAGTAATGTGCAAACTATAGAAGTGCTGCGCACAGGCGCCAAATTGGTTATGTATGGCATGAATGCAAGTGGCGGCGCCCTGATAATTACTACTAAGCAAGGCGGGATAGATTATGGCGCTGTTGACCGTTATGGCCGCCGCCGCGACCCTACGGTAACTAACTTTGCCGTATATACTTACCCGGGTTACCATACCAGCCGCGAGTTTTATAACCCGCCGGTAAACGCTCAGCCACCGCAGAAAGTGAAACCCCGCGAAACCATTTATTGGAACGCCCGCGTAAAAACCGACGATGATGGCAAAGCATCTTTTGAATTTGCGACGGCTCCCGGTACAAAAAAGCTGGCCATTATTGTAGAGGGGCTTTCTGATGAAGGTAAAACCGGCTACGTATACAGCCATCAAAACTAATTGCCAACGCAAATTGGAAAATTGTATGAGAAAACTGTTGACCTTTATATTGCTTTTTGTTTGCGGCCGGGCCTTTTGCCAGCATCGCCTGCATGGGCGTGTAACCGACTTGAATGGCATGGCGCTCCCCGGTACATCCGTATTTATATCAGAATCTAAACATGGTACAGCTACCGATTCGCTGGGGAATTTTGTGCTGACATCTCCCGGCGGCGGTAACCTCAAATTGGTTGTATCACACGTAGGCTACGAAGCGCAGGTGAAGGCCATATCAGCAGATGCGGCCGATTCTACGCTTTTGTTTATGCTGAAACCCGTTAGTAAGCAGTTGAAGGATGTGATAGTCAGCTCGCGCGCTAATGATGACTGGAAACATTGGGGCGCCGCCTTTTTAGCCGCCTTTATTGGTAACTCGGCTTTTGCAAAAAACTGCACTATTGAGAACTACCGCGAAATAGGCTTTAAGTATGATAATGATGAGCAAGTACTAAACGCCTACACCTCGGTACCCCTTAAAATAAAAAACGAAAGCCTGGGCTACCTCATTACCATAAACCTGGTAGATTTTGTTTTGTACACCCCCGATAATGATGTTGATTACCAGGCTTATTATCTCTTTGAGGAAATGAAGGGTGATGCTGCCCAACAAAAGCTTTGGGAGCAAAACAGGCGCAAGGCCTATGCATTATCTATGATGCATTTTAGTCGGGCACTGTACGCTAATAAGCTGAAAGAAGAAGGTTACGAGGTGCGCCGCTTCTCAATGAAAGACATCCGCGAAAAAGAGCGCGTAACAAAAATATTTGCTGATGAACGCATAAAAAATGCCGACTACTTGAAGGATAAAGAGAATACCGAAGAACAAGTTACAATGTTGGTAGAAAAGCATTACGGCGCGGATTCGTTGGCGTATTATAGAAAGATGCTGGCCAAGCAGGTAGAAGATATTAAAATGAGCGCTCCTCTTAAACAGCCCGATATTTCGGCTAAAACAGAAGGTAATTTGTCGCTCAATTTTAAAGATGCCCTACAGGTAGTTTATAAAAAGATACGTGAGCCTGAGGAGTATTACACTTACCGTACCCAATCTTTAAAAAACATTCAAATAGTAAGCGTAGGCGGCAACGGCATGAATACCAGCCAGGCCTTGTTGCCACCCAAGCTATACCCCTTTACCGAAATGTGGCTCACCAACGGTACCCCGGTAGATATAAAAGAGAACGGACGCATAAACAACACCAACCTGTATATACATGGTTTTTGGGGTTGGTGGGAGAAAATAGCTACCAAATTGCCTTATGAATATTACCCGGATTAAGTTCGCCGGCATTTTTAAAAGAGAACTTTATAATACATATACTGCGCCGAACCTGATATTGCGCTCAAAAACCGGCATTGGCCTGTTCGGCAGCCACTACATTTGCTAAAGCATTACCTTTCAAAGAACAGGGCGCAGCCGGCAGTTTCTTTTGGTTACTTTTCTTTGCTGCCAAAGAAAAGTAACATCCACAAGCTTACATAAGCTGCTGCCTCACCTAACGAAGCTCAACAGAAATTCTCGCACCAAATCTATCGGGTTTCCTGATTCGCGTTTCTAATCTTATAAATACGACAGCCACCATTGCTTATGCCCGCGCTTGTAATTACCATACCATCGTGCCGGGAAGTACAACACAATTAATACAAACAGCCATAGCAAATAAACCTGCCACAGCGGGTGCCCAAAACCATCGGCCTGCCAAACCAGCGGGAAACCGGTTGATTTGAAGGGTATATCGTCGATGAAGATCAAAAGCACATTAATGAGGCGGATAAAAGCCATATGCCCTATGAAATAGGCGTATGGCACATTGCCAAACACCTCGCAAATGGCCGAAAAGCGGTTGCTGATATTCTCGGTAAGCGATAGCAAAACCATTACCGGGCCTAATGTCATGAGCAGGTATAACAGCGATGGTGTTTGTTTGGTGGTGTTTAAAAAAGAAAGTAGGGTATGGGCGGCATTGCGCTGAACGGCCCATGGTGCAGGGTCGCCGTATTGGTTAATATAGCGTAAGGCGATGAACAGCAAGGTTGCGGCAAGTCCGCTTAGTAACAATATCTTTCGGCGTTTGATGCCATTGAAGCCATTAGCATATAACTGCCCGAATGCATAGCCAAGCAATAACGGGCCCGCCCAGGGGATAAAGGCATAAAGCTCGAATATGGTATGTGTACTGCTTAGCGGTATAACCGCCGGGCGTGCCTTTAACAAAATGCCCGTAACGGGGTTATCGGGTAAAAGGGTTTCTGCAAGGTTGTGTCCGAAGATGATAACGAACCCAATAGTGCCAATGAGCCATACAGGTAAGCGTATTAATGCCGCCAGCAATATCATCCCCACGCCAATAGCCGCCAATACTTCCAGTGTAATGAACTGAAATTTGGGGTTGAAACTGAACAACAACGTAATAAAAACGAGGTCCGACACTACCAGCCACAGCCCCCGTTTGAGCAGGAAAGCACTTAGCTCGCCCTTACTGCGCCTTTGCCCGGCTAAATATGCCGAAACGCCACTGAGAAACACAAAGGTAGGCGCGCAAAAGTGGGTGATCCACCGCGTGAAAAACAGCACCACCGTGGTGGTTTGCATATTGGTTGGCTGCGATGGCGTATGCAAAAAATCGCGCACATGGTCCAGCGTCATGATGATCATGATGAGCCCGCGAACAATATCAATGGAGTGGATACGGTTTTTCATTTAAGCGATTAAGATAGAGAAAGTTAATTGCTTTGAAAAATAGTAACTCTGTAAAAAAAAAAGCACGGGTCAGGGTAATAGTAGTGCCGTATAACTCTCCATCACCATGCGTTCCTATGGAACGCCGCCTGGACGTTAAATTTTTCATGCGTCCCGAAGGGATGAAAAATGCTTCGTTCCATAGGAACGATTGGTTGGTAGGAAAAATGAACACATCGTTTTTTACGTTCCATAGGAACGTCTGGTGTAAGTTGTCGAATACGTTCTGCTACTCGGGTGAAGGGTTATTTAATACTTGCTGCACGAGAGGTTTCCCCAATTTCTGCTCTAATAAACTCACATAAGGCTTTATATCTATCAGCGGGTAATCGGTACCGAAGAGGATATTGCCGGTGCCAATTTCACTTATACGTTTTTTTAGCACGGCAATAGGCAAATCATCCTTACTTGCTTTTGCTTCCAAAACTGCACTTAGTTCCAAGTACAGGTTTTTGCGATGGGTCGGGCTTTGCTTTAGCCATTGGGCAATGAGTTTTAGGGCGGCGTTGGTTGGCCTATCGTACCCGCCCCAGCCTGCCATGTGCGCTATAATTACTTTGGTGTTTTTTGCGTAGGGCATCAAATCGTTCAGCAGCACCGTGGTATTAGTAGTACCGCTCCATTTTTTCGCACTGCGGAAGTGCACCAACAGCATCAAATGGTATTGGCTTGCAGCCGCGAAAACCTGTTTTAGTTTCGCTACATCTGCCTTATTCTGCAGGTTTACCTTGCTATTGGCAAAGTGCATTTTTAGTCCCGCAAAGCGTTTGCTTTCCCCGCAGCGTTTTATCTCCTCCAGCGCGTAAGGCTTCAGCGGGTTAATGCTCATAAAAGCCTTCAACCGGGTAGGGTAGCGCTTCGCCTCGGCAGCTATCCAGTCGTTCTGCCGTTTTACCACGGTGTATTCATCCTCCACCGGCGTCATCGGCGAACCAAACCAATAAGCATTAGACAATATCCAGGCCGACTGAAACTTTGCCCCATCCAACCGCTTAATAACGGTATCCGCATTCAAAACCAGCGAATCGATATGCTTAGGCGTTTCCTTAAAAGCCTTCAACATCCGGAAACCTAATTGTACAGTTTCGGAATCCTGGAGGTGGATGTGGTGGTCGGTGTATGTTTGGGCGTGTAGACTTATTTCGCCGAATGCAAGTGATATAAGAAGGATTATAATGCGCTTCATTAATGCAAAATAGTTATTTCGCGTGAAAAGAGTTGTGAAGAGTTGGCATAAGTTGGGCGCTTATATACTATTAACGGGCGCTATTGATGCAGTGTTTTGGCACCCTGCTCCACCCATTCTCCAATCCCCCCAAACACCAATCCTTTCCGCTTAAACCCAACAATCAAACTCTCCATCCTTTCCAACATCGCTTTACCACTATTCTTACTCACATATCCCGGAAAGCCAAAGCGCTCCTTATCGTGCAAGTCGGTGAATTCCCAGGGGTGGTAGTATAGGTTCAGGTAGCCGTCGGTTTTGTAAGTGCGGTGGCATAGGTGTTTGTACAGCCACATGGGGAAGTTGTGCAGGGCCAGCCAAAACAGGGGCAGGCGCAGCATGGGGCTTACCGATGCGGGAATTTGCAGTACGCCATCTTTCCAAAATGTGGTGCGCGATACCTTCAGGTTGTTGTAGCGGCCGGGCAGGTAGGTGGGGTTTATCGAGCTGTTGTAGTAATAGCCTGCTTTGTGTATTTCTTTTTCGTCAACGGGCATCATGCGGGCCATGCGGTAGCCGGTTACGGGTTGGCCGGTAATAGCTTCCAGTGCCAGTTTAGAGCTGAGCAAATGCTCGGGCTGAAAATCCGAATGGTAATAGCCGTGCGAGGCCACTTCGTGGCCTTCGGTTACCATGCGTTTGATGATGTCAGGCCGGGCAATAGCAAAGGTGGCCGTACAGAAAAAGGTAGCCTTTACCTGGTGCCGTTGCAGCATATCCAAAATAATCTCCGTACCCGTAGTGGATATACTTATCTGGTCGTCGAATGAAATTTGTTTGCCGTATTCAAACGGCATATCAAATTCCTCAACATCAAAACTCAACAAGATCATACTGGCGCTGGTTGATGCTGCTGCTTTCTACTACATAATTTGGCCTTAACTTGGTCTGCAGGAATATTTTACCCACGTAAATACCAATAATACCCATAATAATAAGCTGCAAGCCCCCTAAAAAGAATACCGACATGAGGATAGACGCCCAGCCCGCCGAAGCATACCCCACAATTGCATTACCCATGTAGTAGCTATACAATACATAAGGCAGGCATATACCCGTAAGGGTAGAGAAAGCAAAGCCCAAATAAACCGCAAAGTAAAGCGGGCGTATGCTGAACGAAGTAATACCCTGAAAAGCAAACTTGATCATCTTCACAAACGAATATTTGCTTTTGCCCGAGAAGCGCGGGTCGGCAGTGTAGTTGATGCCGTATTGCGAAAAGCCCAGCCATTTGATAATGCCGCGTAGAAAAGGATCTATCTCCTTAAACTGCAGCAGCGCATCGGCAACTTTACGGTCTATCAGGCGGAAATCGGCGGTGCCGGGTTCCATATTTATTTCGCTGAGGCGGTTGGCCAGCGCGTAAAACATATTAGAGGTAGTGCGTTTAAAAAACGAGCTGTCATCGGTAGAAGTGCGGCGGCTGTAAACAATATCGTATCCTTCTTCCCATTTAGATAAAAAGGCGGGAATCAGTTCGGGCGGGTGTTGCATATCGCCGTCCATGCAAATAACGCAATGGCCGTCGGCAAAGTCTAAGCCGGCTTTCAAGGCGTTTTGGTGGCCAAAGTTGCGGCTCAGTTTTATGTAGTGGATGCGGCCGTCCTGTGCGTTCAGGGTTTTCAGTACACGGGCGGTATCGTCTTTACTACCATCGTCCACAAAAATAAATTCGTAATCGTAGGGTTGGGTATCAAACACCCGGCGCAGCCCTTGTATTAAAACGGGCAGGTTTTTTTCTTCGTTAAACGCAGGCACAACAATCGAAACCTTTTTTTGAAGGTTGGCCGCTGCGGTTTTGCGTTGGTGGGGGTATCTCATATAGTTTGGTGGGTAGGATTCACGTTAGGGGCAGCCACACTTTGCGGCGATAGTAGTTGGTTGGCGGTCTTTTTAACCAGCAATTGACCTGTAATGGCGAGCCATACCAGCAGGCAGGGCAGCGCTTTAAGGGCATAGGGCAACATAAAATTAGTTTTAATATAGCCCGGGAAAATATCGGTGCGGAACAAGCTGCCGAAATATAAGGCAAACACAAATAGTACGATCTGCCATGTGGCATAAGGCCTTGGAGCCGAAATAAACCATATGGCAACGCCCGCAAAAGCAATAATATAAGTACACTGCTCAGACCCGGTGCTGAAAAGCACCACAAATAACAGGCACGATGCCAGCATCAGCAACCTCGTGCGTACGTCGGGAGCCATATAATTTTTAAGGTTTGATATGCCGAACAGCCCCAGCCCGGCAAGCAGCAGCGGTAATATATTTATCGGGTGCCCAACAATGCGGCGCATCATCCCCATAACAGATATATCTTGATTGGGGGCACCCATGCCGGTGTTTTCAGCGTTTTTAGCCACCAGCGAGTGGTACCAATCGGCATAACTGTTTACCACAAACAGCGGGCCGAAGAACAGCATGGGCAGCACAAACAGCACCGCGGCCCAAACCGCCATACCGGCTATAAATTGTTTCTTTTGTTTAGAAAGCAAAAAGAAAACCACGCCTATAACGCCGTAAAGCTTAATAAACAGGCCGAGCATGATGAAAAGTGTGGCCCAAAAATCTTTCCGTTTTTCAACCAGCACCCAGGTAAATATTAGTAGGGCGGCAATAGCACCATTGGTTTGAAACTCTTTGAGCGAGAGAATAAGTTCTTCGGTACAAATAATGCAGATGAGATTTTTTTGGAGGCTGGTTAATGGCAACTGCCTGATAGCCAAAAACAGGAACACAACATTGCAAACCTGCCACAGGTAAATACCAAAAGTCCCCAGCAGCGCAAAGGGCGCCATTATTACCGAGAATATGGGGCCGTAGTGGTTGCTGTCGCCGTAGTATTGCGGGTATTGTAAATACAAATTTTGCCCCAAGCGGGCATTAAAATAAGTGTATTTAAAAATGAGGTAATTGTTGATGGCGTGGTAGCCAATAAACTTATAAGTAAAAAAGACGGCGATAAGCACCCATGCGGATAGGGTGAAATATTTGGAGCCAATAACCTTGTAAAAAACGTTTTGCTGCCCGTTGGCCATTAGTGTACTGTTGTTCAATTTCACCCTATACGGAACGTTCCGGCAGAATGAAACAGGGGTTTTAACAATAGTTTAAATTAGTTACACCACAAAATTAACTTTTTTTTGTGATTTGTATTTTAATTGTTACAAAAAAATGCGACGACTCAGGTTGTTTAACAGTTGGGTATTTACTATGTAAAAGCTTCTGTGTGCGAGAATTATGCGCAGAGTAGTCTTAGGACTGATGGCTGCCGCTTCTTGATATGCCCGAAATAGCTAACGCGCGCCTAAGGCTTTATTTTCTTTAGTTTAATTGCTTTCTTTGGCGGATAAAATTCTAACTATTTGTGAAAGACGTTTTCGGTGCCGCCCTTTGGGATCATTATAAAAATAACCGCCCTGCCAAGCTTTTTATCTACAATAAATACGGGCCTAAGGAGGAAATGCCTGTTGAGGTTTACTTCCGTAGCGGCGATGCTATGCCCGATGCTGAACTCTTGGCCCTGAGCAGATGCTATGGCCGCGTGCTGGATATTGGCGCAGGGGCAGGCGGGCATGCTTTGTTACTGCAACAGCGTGGTTTAGATGTTACAGCGATGGATATATCGGCCGGCGCGGTAGATGTTATGCGCGAGCGTGGTGTAACGCAGGCAATAGTGCATAATATATTTACCTACAATGGAGAAAAGTACGATACCCTTTTATTGTTAATGAATGGGATAGGGCTTTGTGGGAATATTGAACAATTACGCGTATTTTTACAGCATGCCAAAATGCTCCTGAAACCGGGCGGCCAATTATTATTCGATTCATCTGATATTGCTTATTTGTACCAGGGCAACCTGCCGCAGGGTCATTATTATGGCGAGGTATGGTACCAGTATGGCTACAAGGGCCAAAAAACCGATTGGTTCCAATGGTTGTACATTGATGCTGACACGCTGATGCAAATTGCCGCCGAAGAAGGCTGGGCCATTGAGATATTGGATGAAGATGGAATGGATGGCTATTTGGCCAGGCTTATGGTGACCGAATAAGTGAGGAGTGGATAGCGGGAGCTAAAAATTCCCATCTTGAGAGGGGGCGGGTAGGACTGTGCGGCTGCAGGCGTGTGTTAGCCGGCTTTGCAAGCATTCGCTTTTTATGGATTAATTATGAGAACCACCATTTATAAAACCTTACAAACCCTTTGCCTGCTGGTTTTTACCACGGGCACTTTACAAGCACAAACCAAATTGCCCAACTGGGCATTTGGCCCCTTTGTGCGCCCCGCCGGTGTAAACCCATTGATAAGCCCCGATACCACCACTCGTTTTAACGACCCTATGTATAAACGTAGTGTTGATTGGGAGAGCAACGATACCTTCAACCCCGGGGCCACTATAAAAAACGGCAAAATATATATCCTCTACCGCGCCGAAGATAAATCGGGTGTGGGGATAGGGGGGCGCACCTCGCGTTTGGGCCTTGCCGAAAGCAGCGATGGCCTATCGGTAAAGCGTTCGCCGGTGCCGGTATTATACCCGGCTAACGACAGCCAAAAGCACTTTGAATGGACAGGCGGCTGCGAAGACCCGCGTGTAGCCATGACAGCCAATGGCACTTACGTAGTTTTCTATACGCAATGGAATCACGAGCTGCCCCGCCTTGGCGTTGCCACCTCTAAAGATTTGAAAACATGGGTAAAGCACGGGCCGATATTTCAAAAAGCCTATAATGGCAAATTCCATAAGATAGCCAGTAAATCGGCATCCATCATTACCAAACTGGTAAACGGTAAGCAGGTTATAGCCAAAATAAATGGCAAATATTGGATATATTGGGGCGAAACCGGTGTTTATGCCGCCACATCAACCGACCTGGTGAACTGGAAGCCGCTAATAAATAAAGACAGCACCTTGCGAGCTCTGATATCGCCCCGTAAAAACTTCTTTGACAGCGACCTTACCGAATGCGGCCCGCCGGCGGTTATTACCAAAAATGGTATTGTGCTTTTATATAACGGCAAAAATAACCCAACCTATGGCGATAAAAACTACACAGCAAATTCGTACTGCGGCGGGCAGGTAATGTTTTCGACTACCGACCCAACCAAAGCCATCGGTCGTTTAGATAAGCCATTTTTTGTGCCGAAGGAACCCTTCGAAAAAAGCGGGCAATACCCGGCAGGTACGGTGTTTATGGAAGGCCTGGTATATTTTAAAAGCCAATGGTTTTTATACTACGGCTGTGCAGATTCTAAGGTAGCGGTGGCAATTTTTAAGCCCTGATGATGTGCAAATGTGCATATTTTAGATGTGCAGATGATGCTAAAGGATGCACATATAGGATTTGAACATCCAAGAGATGCGAATCCAAGGATCCTAAAATCAAGCGAATCAAGATTCAGGAAAGAAAATCTGCACATTTGATCTCTCCGTAACAATTTAGTGCCAATACAATAATTGCGACGAAATGTTTGCAAATACAATTAATTAATATATTTTTACAAGCGAGATTATATACCCCTGATTGGAATAAATTTAGTGAAGAGGCTGTTTGCAATACTTTTATTAAGTGTTCACCTGTTTTACACAGGGGGGTATAGCCTTTTCTTCCAATATTTCATCAAACAGTCCGAAAGCCAAATAGTAAAGCAGATCTACGAAAACAAGGTAGATGCTACGCAACTGGTACAAATAAAAGTTCCTGTAAAAAATAAAAACGGGCAAAACTGGGCCGATTACAAAAAACTTGAAGGGCAGGTACAGCTTAAGGGCGGTTATTACAATTACGTTGGCGTAAAAATGACTAAGGACACCATGTACCTGGTGTGTGTGGCCAATAGCCTTAAAGCTCGATTGGTGAGTGCTAACCTTATTGTTGCCAAAAACATGAGCGATGTGCCGCTGAACAAAAAGGGTGCAGATGCACAGGTTAAAAAAGCCGCAGCCGGCTATGAATACCAGTTGCCCGCATCAAACTACAGCTATGTTGCTTTTTCTACAACTTTAAAAGGATACTCAAACCCTATATCTACAAAGTTAACCCATCCTTATATCGAATCTCCGGGCAAACCGCCCAATTTCGGCGCTTAATTAAAGTACTTCATCTTACTTATTGCGTACAATTCTATTACCTTTTCCTGCAAGCTGTTTTGATCTCGTGCTTGGGGTTTAATGGATAGTTTATATGTACCTAATATTTGATGCAGTTTCTAAAAAGCACCTATAAACGTTTTAACCAATTTAAATCTTCACTTTAATTTCTTTTATGAAACACTTTCTACAAAATGCCTACAGGTATTGTGTTGGTGTTGCTGCTTTTGTTGCCTTGTCACAAACAGTTTGTGCGCAAACAGAGAGCGATGCTATCATGATTCCAAAAAACTTCGTCTGCGTGGCCGGTATGTATGCCCATAACAGCTGGGACCACTATTGGGAAGGTACGCTAAAGCGCGAGAACCTTAACCTGGGTACCATCAGCAGCAATGTTTACAACGCCGGTGTAGTATACGGTTTAAGCAATACCATTAACGTTTCGGCTTTTGTGCCTTATATAACTACCAAGGCAAGTGCAGGTACGCTGCGCGGGCAGCGTGGTTTTCAGGATGTAAACCTGGCCTTTAAATGGATGGCCGTGCGCGAGCAAATAGGTACCGGTATATTAAGCGTACATGCAATTGCCACTGGTTCTATCCCGGTTGGCAATTACCAGGGCGATTACCTGCCGTTTGCTTTAGGTAGCCGCAGCAAAAGCGTTGCCCTGCGTGGTTTAATTAACTACCAGTACGGCAGGTTTTTTGTTGCCGGTGCAGGCCAATATATCCGCAGAAGCAATATTACTATCGATCGCGATTCGTACTACACTACCGAAATGCATTACACCAACCAGGTGGCTTTGCCAAACGCTACCAACTTTTTAGTTAGCGCCGGTTTCCGTAGCTTGTTGCTCAATGTTGAAGCTATCGCCACAAAATACACTACTTTGGGCGGTTTCGATATCACCCGCAATAATATGCCTTTCCCAAGTAACCGCATGAATGCTACAGCTGTTGGCGGTTTAATAAAATACATGCCGCAGCAAATAAAAGGCCTCGAGTTCACTATCGGCGGCAGCTATGTAACATCGGGCCGGAACGTTGGCCAAAACACCCAGCTCATGGGCGGTATCGATTATGTTTTTTCGGTAAAAAAGGAAAAGAATTAAGCAAGAAGAGAGATCATGAAAACAAGGATATTATATACTTCATTAATGGCGGTGGCGCTTTTTGCGTCATCGTGTAAAAAAGATATCACCGAGCGTAACCAGGAGTTACCGGCTTTAACTCCGGCAAACCCTGATTCTACCGCAGGCAGCTGGACCCCTATATTAACAGGTTCGTCAACTTTTACTGTTGCCTTGCCGGAAGCCAAAACCTCGCCTAATTATGTGGCCGATATTAATGAGATAAAAAGCTACCAAAAAAACCTAACCAGCGAACAAAAGGAAATTATTAAATATTGGAGCGCAGGCTCGGTGTTGCGCTGGAACGAGATACTACGCGAATTGGTTTCCAAACATAACCTGCCACCGTACCAAAATGATGATGGTACTTACCCATTCCCGAACGCGGCTAATCCTTTGGCATACCCGCTGTTTCCGTTCTCAAACCCACCATATGCTGCCCGTGCTTATGCGTATGTTAGCGCTGCCCAGTATGATGCATTAGTGCAAACATTTAAATATAAGTATAACGCGGCCTACCGA
This sequence comes from Mucilaginibacter pedocola, assembly GCF_002013915.1. Taxonomy (GTDB): domain Bacteria; phylum Bacteroidota; class Bacteroidia; order Sphingobacteriales; family Sphingobacteriaceae; genus Mucilaginibacter; species Mucilaginibacter pedocola. Next base: position 904,314 of record NZ_MBTF01000001.1, on the reverse strand, counting down.
CGGAAAGCGCCTTATGTTGATGATGCAAATGTGCAGGCTTTGATACCAAGATCGGCATTGCCTTCTTATCCAAGCGAAAATGCCGCCGTTGCAGGCGCTACCGCGCAAATGATGATATTGTTATTCCCCGGCGATCTGGACTTTATCCAAAAGAAAGTTGCCGAAGAAAAACTGTATCGTTTAATGTCGGGCGCCAACACCCGTAGCGATTGGGATGCCGGCGAAAGCTTGGGCAAGCAAGTTGCTAACGTGTTTTTAGCGCGTGCCCGTGCCGATAGGGCAGGTGCAGCAGCAGGTAATAAGGATGTTTGGGACAAGTTTGAAACCGATGCAAAAGCAGCAGGCAGAACACCATGGATAAGCCTTGAATTGCCACGCCGCCCGCCAATGTTGCCTTTGTTCCCCAATGTTAACCCCATTTTAATGCCTGCTGCCGATGTGGTTGCCGTGCGCCCGGCTGCACCTTTTAAAGAAGGTAGCGCTGAGTACGAAAAGGACATGACAGAGGTAATGGCTATGAGCGATAACCACGACCGCGAGCACGAGCGCATTGTAGCATTTTGGGCCGATGGTGTGGGTACAGTAACGCCTCCGGGCCACTGGAACAGCATAGCTGCCGAAGAGTTTGTGAAACACAATTGGAGCGAAGTACGCTGGGCACGCAACTTGGCCCTATTGAACATGGCCGAAATGGATGCCGCTATTGTATGCTGGGATACCAAGTACTTTTATTTTAACCCACGCCCAACACAAATGGTAGCGGGCATAAAAACCTTGACCGGTATACCAAATTTCCCTTCGTACATATCGGGCCATGCTACATTTAGCGGCGCGGCTGCCACGGTTTTAGGGTATCTTGTGCCGGAGCGCGCCACAGAGTTTATGGCTATGGCCAATGAGGCGGGTATGTCAAGGCTGTATGGCGGTATACACTACCGTAACGACTGTACTGTTGGTTTAGCAACAGGCGTTAAGGTAGGTACCTACGCTGTAAACCGCGGCAAAACCGACGGCGCTAACTAATAAATTTTATAAAAGGATAAGAGGAGAGAGGATATACTAATGAATACTTCTAAAACAGTGCACTATATTTTACGCATAGCCGTAGCCATGTGTTTTATTGGGCATGGTGCTTTTGGTATTATTACCAAAGAGGTATGGTGCAACTATTTTGCCGTATTTGGTATTGGCAAAGCAACGGCTTACACATTAATGCCCTGGGTTGGTGCCTTTGATATTTTGATGGGTGTTGTTATGCTGTTTTTACCGGTACGCGCCATTGCCTTATGGCTGGTGGTATGGGGCGTGTTTACAGCATTGTTACGCCCTTTATCAGGCGAGCCCGTTGCGGAGGTAATAGAACGTGCCGGCAATTTTGGTGCTCCGTTGGCTTTGTTACTGCTATCGGGCAAGGTGAAAAACTGGAAACAATTTTTTGTGCCGATAGATCCTTCAGTACAAGTGAGCCAAAAAACGATGGAAACGGTAAGCCACTGTTTGCAAATGGTTGTTTTTTTACTGCTGATAGGGCATGGCTGGCTAAACGTTATCGAGAAAAAGGGCTTGTTAAACCAGTACGCTTCGCTTGGCTTTTCGCAGCCGGGCAAAACCGCGATAATGGTGGGCGTTTTCGAAATAACGGCGGCTTTTATAGTACTCATAAAACCCATTCGCGCCATACTGCTGGTGTTCTTCGCCTGGAAAATAGCTACTGAACTGTTTTACCCAAAATGGGAGCTATTCGAGTGGATAGAGCGCGGCGGTAGCTATGGCGCTATATTGGCATTATGGGCGGCACTTAAACAGGTGCCATCAACATTTAGTATAACATCTCTCTTTAAAACAAATAAAAACGCACTAAACTAAACCAATCATAAACCCCGCAAAAAAAATGCGGGTTATTGCCGGCCAAAGCGTTGGCCGGCAGTATTTTACATTTACCATTTTAAGCCCTCAAATTACAATGAAATTCACCCTGAAATTCCTTGCCGGGACAGCTATTTGCTTTTTTCTGGCACAAACTAATGCAAATGCTCAAGGTTGTGTAGCCATCCGCAGTACAGGTGGCCTGTGCAGTATGGCCGAACACCCTGATAGCGTAACTTCTGATGGTGGCTGGCTATTTAATAGCAACAGCCGTTACTACCGCTCTTACAAACACTTTGTGGGCAACCAAGAGCAGCACGAGCGTATCGAATTAGGTACCAACGTAATTAATCACTCGTACGCGCAGGATCTTACCCTTACCCGCATTTTCAATAACCGCTGGTCGTTCTCTATCGATGTGCCGTATTTGGTAAACAGCCGTTCATCGTTGTACGAACATGGTGGCAAAGAGCGCCGTTTAACACATTCTAATGGCCTCGGCGATGTTAGCCTTAGGGCATATGCCTGGTTATTAAACCCTGCTAAAGCTAAAAAAGGTAATATCCAGGCTGGTTTAGGCCTTAAATTGCCTACAGGTAGTTATACTTATACCGATTATTTTTACAACACAGGCGCTAATGGCGCCAAAACTTTAGGCCCGGTAGACCAATCTATTCAATTGGGTGATGGCGGTACAGGCATTATTACCGAGATCAATACCTACTACAACTTCTCACACCGTTTTGGCCTTTACGGTACCTTTTACTACATGATAAGCCCGCGCGAGCTTAACGGTGTATCGAGCGCCCGTGGCGGCACCCCAAGTGCAAAAGCGGTTGCCAATGGCAGTGATATTATGAGCGTGCCCGACCAAATGATGGTGCGTATGGGCGCCAACTACGGCGTTGGTAAATTCGACCTGTCGGCCGGTATCCGCTACGAGTGCCTTCCTGTAAAAGATTTGGTTGGCGGTAGCAACGGTTTCCGCAGGCCGGGTTATATCAGCTCTATCGAGCCGGGAGTTTCTTACCGCGTGCACAAGTTCAGCATTTACACATTTGTACCGGTAGCTATTGCGCGTAACCGTACCCAAAGCATTTCTGATAAAATTACTACCCAATTAACCGGCGTAAATGCACATGGCGATGCTGCCTTTGCAGATTACTCGGTAAACCTTGGCGTATCATTCAAATTATAATTTTCTATACGTGTTTAATTAATTGGTTAAGGCCGGGCGTAGTGACCCCGGCCTTTATTAATTAAAAATATGCTCAGTGTTAAACTTTAAAAATTTCATGTCCCGGCAATGTCTTTATTTGCAGTATTCATAAAATTATTGCCAACTCTTTAATAGTTTTACAGCATGAATAACGCAGAACAAAACTTCACAGCATTACGCTTAATATTACCGCCGGCACCAAAACCGCTGGGCGTGTACAAGCCTTGTTTGGTTGACGGAAAGTACCTTTACCTATCTGGCCACGGTACCGTTAAAAGCGATGGAAGCCTTATTATTGGCCGTATTGGTGCCGATATGACACCCGAAGAAGGCAAGCTTGCTGCCCGCCAGGTAGGTTTAGCAATGTTGGCCACTATTAAAGCTAATATTGGCAGCTTAAATAAAATTAAGCGCGTAATAAAAGTATTGGGTATGGTGAACTGCACACCCGATTTTGAGAAACACCCTTTCATCATTAATGGTGCAAGCGAGTTGTTCGCTGCCGTTTGGGGCGAAGAGAATGGCATTGGCGTACGCAGTGCGGTAGGCATGGGATCGTTACCGGACAATATCCCTGTTGAGATAGAGGCCTTATTTGAATTAGAAGACGAATAACTATTAGCATGCTGCAAGACTGGTATATCATCAAAGATGTCGACAAGCTGGATACACCGGCTTTAGTAGTTTATCCCGATAGGGTAAAATATAACATCGCTTTGGTTAAAACCATGGTTGATGATGTTAGCCGCCTGCGCCCGCATGTAAAAACGCATAAAAGCCCCGAGGTTAGCAAACTGATGTTGGGGGCGGGTATAAGTAAATATAAGTGTGCCACCATTGCCGAGGCAGAAATGCTGGGTATGGCCAAAGCACCTGATGTGTTGCTGGCCTACCAGCCAAATGCGCCGAAGCTTAACCGGTTTATAAAGCTTATCGGGGTTTATCCTGATACCGAATTTTCGTGTTTGATCGATAACCAAGCAACGGCCGATGCTATAGCCGAAGCGGCTTCGGAAAAGGGTATCATCATCCCGGTTTATATCGACCTGAACATCGGCATGAACCGTACCGGCATTGCGCCCTCGGATGCACTGGAGCTTTACCTGGCCTGCGCCGAGAAAACAGGCATTACCATAAAAGGCCTGCATGCCTATGATGGGCATATTCATGATGCCGACTACGCCGTGAGGCAAATGCGGTCGGACGAGTCGATAGAGCCTGTGCTGGAACTTGCCGAAGCCATTTACGACGAAGGCTATCCTGCACCAATAATTATTGCGGGCGGCTCACCAACGTTCCCTATCATCGCGGCACGCGAAAATTTAGAATGCAGCCCCGGTACGTTTGCTTATTGGGATAGGGGCTACGAGTTGGCCTATGAAGAGCAGCCCTTCCAAACAGCGGCTTTGATTATGGCAAGGGTAATATCGCTGCCCGATGAAACCAAACTATGTATTGATGTTGGCCATAAATCGGTGTCGGCCGAGAACGAATTGAGTAAACGCATTTACTTTTTAAACGCCCCCGAACTGGTGTTTAAAGGCCACAGCGAAGAACATTTAGTTGCTGATGCAGGGGCGGGCCATCAGTACCAGGTGGGCGATATTTTATACGGCCTGCCATACCATATTTGCCCAACCATAGCTTTATATGAACGAGCAATAGTTATTGATAACCATGAAGTTAACGGCGAATGGCTAAACACGGCGAGAGACAGAAAAATAACTATATAAAACCTGTATTTCATCGATTAAATCATTTTCAATCGATGTAATCTGTGTTAATAAAATCGGTGGAATCACACCCCATCGGTGTAATCCAAGATAAATATGTTTATAGTAGATGCCCATCTCGACCTTAGTATGAACGCCCTGGAATGGAACCGCGACCTTACGCAGCCCATTGCAGCAATTAATGCACGCGAGGCCGGCCTAACAGATAAACCCGACCGTGGCCTTGGCGTAGTAGCCTTGCCCGAGCTGCGTAAAGGCAACATCGGCCTGGTAGTAGCTACGCAAATTGGCCGCTACGTAGCGCCCGATAACAATTTGCCGGGTTGGCATTCGCCGCAACAGGCATGGGCACAAACACAGGGGCAACTGGCCTGGTACAAAGCCATGGAAGATGCCGGGGAGATGGTGCAGGTAAATGATCTTGCCTCGTTAGAGCAACACCTGGCCCTTTGGAATGACGGTGCAGATAGCAGCAAAAATCCCGTTGGTTATATTTTAAGTTTAGAGGGGGCTGATTCTATTGTTGATGTAAGCTACCTGCAACGCGCTTATAATTACGGTTTGCGTGCTTTGGGTCCAGCGCACTACGGTCCCGGCCGTTATGCCAATGGCACCGATGCCACCGGCCAAATGGGGCCGAACGGTATTGCGTTGCTGAAAGAAATGGAGCGCCTGAACATAATACTGGATGCCACCCACCTGTGCGACGATGCATTTTGGCAGGCGTTGGATAATTTTAATGGCCACATTTGGGCAAGCCACAACAATTGCCGCGTTCTGGTAGATCATAACCGCCAGTATAGCGATGAAATGATAAAGGCCCTTGTAGAACGCGGAGCCGTTATTGGCGTTGCGCTTGATGCCTGGATGATGGTGCCCGGATGGGTGAGAGGCCAATCGACCCCGAAAGGAACCAATTGCAATATGGAGGTAATGGTTGACCATATTGACCATATATGCCAGATTGCCGGCAATGCCTTACATGTAGGTATGGGTACCGATTTAGATGGCGCTTTTGGTAAAGAGCAATGCCCTTACGATTTGGAAACCATTGCCGATCTGCAGAAAGTGCCCGAATTATTGATGAAACGCGGTTATACCGACGAAGATATCACCAACATGATGCACGGCAACTGGCTCCGTTTTTTGCGAAACGCCTGGAAATAATATTTACCAAAATTGAAACATAAACACCTGTTTATATTGTTAATGGTTTGCCTGACGGGATGCAAGAAGTTGCCGCCTGCAGGTTTTTGGACAGATTTTGACAGCCCCCACATTACAGATAAAAATAGCGACCAGGGCCCATGGGGCGGTAACCGCACAATTTATTGGGAAAACAAAGCCGGTATAAAAGATACCGATATGCTGAAGTTTGCCCATGAGAATGAGTGGATATTACTGAACACCCGCAACGTGATAGACCCGGCCGTTGAGATGGACAAATGGATAAAGTATCCCGGCAAGCTGTACATTTTTAATTCGGAATGGACAACCGAGGTGGATGGTAAGGATAAGATAGCTTATGGCTACATCCTCATCAGCGACGACCATAAGCGTATGTCGCTTTACCACAGCTGGGGGCAATAAACAAGCAGATATGAACGAAGAGAAGGAACGCTTAAAAGATGCGGCCTGGAAAAAGTGGGGGCCGTATGTAAGCGACCGCCAATGGGGTACCGTACGCGAAGATTATAGCGCCAACGGCGATGCCTGGAACTACACCACGCACGATATGGCCCGCAGCAAGGCCTACCGCTGGGGCGAAGAAGGCATTGCCGGAATTTGCGACCGCAACCAATACCTCTGCTTCGGCATTGCTCTGTGGAATAAAAAAGACCCTATACTGAAAGAGCGCTACTTCGGGCTGAGTAATAACGAAGGTAACCACGGCGAGGACGTAAAAGAACTTTACTATTATTTGGATAGTACGCCTACGCACTCGTACATGAAAATGCTGTACAAATATCCGCAACAGGAGTTTCCGTACGCCGCGTTGGTAGAAGAGAACAGGCGCCGCAACCGCCAGGACCCGGAGTTTGAACTGGTAGATACCGGCATTTTCGATAACAACCAATATTTTGATGTTTTTGTAGAATATGCGAAGCGGGATCAGGACGACGTTGCCATAAAAATAACCATCCACAACCGAAGCAACACAGCGGCAAGCCTGAACGTGCTGCCTACCTTGTGGTACCGCAATACCTGGGCGTTGGGCTACGACAATTTGGTGCCTTCTATAAGCTCAGCATCGGTCAACCAACTTAAACTGCAGCATCACGAACTGGGCGAACAGTATCTGATTGCCGATGGCAAACCCGAACTCCTTTTCTGTAACAACGAAACCAATACTATTCGTTTTAATAATTACGATAGCGGCAAGCGTTTTTATAAGGATGGTATAAACAACCACATTGTAAACGGTGCTGATAGCGTTAATCCCGATAAGAGAGGCACCAAAGCTGCTGCTAATTATGATATTACCATCCCTGCAGGTGGTGAGTATGTTATTCGTTTGCGCTTATCTGATAACCAACAAGCGGATCTAAATGGCTTCGATGAGGTTTTTGCTACCCGCAAGGCCGAAGCCGACGAATTTTATAAAGGGCTGCAATCTGGTAATAATGCCGATAGGGGCATGATACAAAGGCAGGCATTTGCCGGTATGCTGTGGAACAAGCAGTTTTATTACTACGATATACACCAATGGCTAAAAGGCGACCCGGCCCAACCCGTGCCGCCCGCCCAACGCCTGCACGCCCGCAACAGCAAATGGCCGCAGTTTAATAATCGTGGCGATATTATTTCAATGCCCGATAAATGGGAATTCCCATGGTTTGCTTCTTGGGATCTGGCTTTCCATTGTATACCATTAGCCAGTGTGGATATGGCCTTCGCTAAACGCCAGCTTACTTTATTGGTGCAGGATTGGTATATGCACCCGAACGGGCAACTGCCCGCCTATGAATGGGATTTTAGCGATACCAACCCGCCCGTACATGCCATGGCCACCTGGAAGATATACCTGATGGATAAAAAGAATAACCAGGGGCAGGGCGATACCTATTTCCTCGAACGCATCTTCCATAAGTTGATGCTAAACTTTACCTGGTGGGTAAACCGCAAGGACGAGGCAGGCAACAACATTTTCGAAGGCGGTTTTTTGGGGCTGGATAATATTGGCGTGTTCGACCGCAACACACGCTTTGGCGATGGTACGCACCTGGAGCAGGTAGACGGCACCAGTTGGATGGCCATGTACTCACTAAACCTCATGCGCATTGCCACCGAACTGGCCGAAACCAATAGCGCCTACCGCGATATTGCTTCTAAATTCTTCGAGCACTTTATTTATATAGCCGGTGCTATGCACACGCTCGGTACCGATAACGTTGGCCTTTGGGACGATGCCGACGGCTTTTTTTACGACCAACTGCGCCTGCCCAACGGGCACGCCGAAAAAATGCGTGTGCGCAGCATGGTAGGGTTGATACCGCTGTTTGCTGTGGAAGTGTTGGATGACGATGCTATTAACAACAATACCATCTTCAGTAACCGCATGAACTGGTTTGCGGCCAACCGGCCCGACCTGGCCTCGCTGGTATCGCGCTGGGGCGAAAAAAGCGGTACAGGCATGCACCTTATTAGCCTGCTGCGTGGTTACCGTATGAAGAGCCTGCTGCGCTACATGCTTGATGAGAAGGAGTTTTTAAGCCCTTACGGCGTACGCTCGCTATCAAAATACCATCTCGAGCATCCGTACAGCGTAAACCTTTACGGCAATAACTTCAGTATTAAATATATCCCTGCCGAAAGCGATAGTGGTGTATTTGGCGGCAACAGCAACTGGCGTGGGCCCGTTTGGATACCTATGAATTACCTCATTATTGAAAGCCTGAATACGTATTACGAATATTATGGCGACGATTTTAAGGTAGAGTGCCCCGTAGGCAGCGGCAACATGATGAACCTGAAAGAAGTGGCCAATGAGCTTTATACCCGCATTTCGCGCATTTTCCTGAAAGACGAAAAGGGTAGAAGGGCCGTGTACGGAAGTTATGAAAAACTACAAACCGACCCCGAGTTTAGCAACCATATATTGTATTACGAATATTTCGATGGCGATAATGGCAGCGGTAAAGGCGCAGCCCACCAAACCGGCTGGACTGGGCTGATAGCCAATTGCCTATATCATTAATAATCGCTTTAAGTTAACGCCGGCGTTTCTAAGCCCGATGCACCTGTACTGAATAGCCTGCTGATAAAGGACTTCAAATGCTCCAGCAGGCTTTGTTGTTTTGGCTTTTCGGCTATTACCAATTCTTCCTGTTTTGGGCCTTGGGTGGGGGAATTGTGTTCCTGCATTTCCTCCAAAATGCTTTCGCGGATACTTGGGTCGCGGTTAACAATTTCGTCCAGTTCGGTAAGGTCGTTAAAGTTGGCATCGCCGTTTAGCTGTTTCTTAATCAATATTTCAAAGCGCTCCTGGCTGAAAGTACGCCTGATCAATGGCCGGTTAGTTTTCATATCATGACCCAATATGCCTTTTATGCGTCAAATTAAATGCCATGCTTTTAAGGCGTTGATTTTTAGTATTTTGTGATGGTGTAAAATTGTTCAGTGTGCTGTAGTGATACAGTGGGGTGTTCGGTTTTGGAATAGGGAAGAGAGGCTTTTAGAATACTGGTTTAGGAAGTCGGAATTACTAATGTAAGAATATTTATTGCTAAAATATTTAGTAATTTAAAAGCTTTATACTTAACTTTGAACATCAAATTCAACGGTTATGGAAAACATGCAGGAAACACAGCAGCTGAGGCAATACCTTGCCGAAGCGGTAGATATGCTCGATGATCTGAAACCTAAACTGGCCTTATTCGAGAAACAGCGGTATTTCCGTTTCAAGGCACAACTGCGCCATTTTTGTGAGCAGGATGCTATGGCGGCTAAAGGTTCGGCTATGCCTGTGGCCGGCAGGTAACGTATTTACATTTTTTGTATAGATGTTAACATTTGCTTGCAGCAGATAGCTTTTTGCGCAGTAATTTAGGCGGCTATAAACCATACCTTCATTTTGAAAGCTTACCCTACTTTTTTTAGTAATGCACTGCGTTTAGTTGTCTGCACCTTATTATTAATATCCGGTGTTTTATTCACCCACAACGCCCATGCGCAGGCAGAAGTGCAGCCCTGGGGCAATATGGTGGGCATACGTAACAAAGGCCAGTTATATACTTTTGGCAGCAGCCTGCGGGTGTTTGGTGCCGATGGTAAGCACAAAGCCTTTACTGCTAAAGAAAAGCAGTCGCCAAAGTATAGCCGCCTTGGCGATGCGCAAAGCGTAGTTACCCGTATAGATAGCCTGTTTTTTAAACAAACCATTACCGAGGCCGGGCCCGGAAAAGCGAAGGTTAAAGTAGAGACAATTGTAAAACAGGATACCACTCTGCAAGGCCTTTTCTTTTGTATTACGCTGCCTGCTGCCGAGTACACCGGTGCCACCGTGCTGTTATCGGGCACCAAAAGTGATGAGCTGAACCAGGGTACATCTGTACTTCCCAATACATTTATCAATACCGATGCTAAAGCTGTAGAAGCTGTTGCTGCCACGCGAAAGCTGAATGTTGACTTCGAATCACTTCAACGTATTGTCGCGCGTGTTGATGCATCGGGCGATATCGAACTATACATCCCATTGGCTATGGGAATGGTACACCGCGGTGACACCCTGCGCAAAGAGTTTACTATTAAAGCACAGGGCGATGTAGATGAGCAGCCTGTAAACATCGCCATTAATACCACCCAACGGGGCCGTGCCTTTGCGGGTCTTGGCGGTAACTTCCGCCTGCAAAACCCCAAAACCGACCCGCAAGTGATTGACTACAGCCTGCAAAACCTGCGCGTTGCATGGGGTAGGGTTGAGTTGCCATGGCGCTTTTGGCAGCCCAATAAGGATGTAAACCCTGCGGGTGGCGAGCTAACCCCCTTCGTGTTAAAATCTATGCAGATGGCCAAAAGGCTGGATAGCGCGGGCATGCCTATTATCCTTTCGGCATGGGCACCACCGGCATGGGCCGTAGTAGGCGAGCCGCGTTTTCAGCCTACGCCCGAAGGCGTTTGGGGTAACCCGCTGAACCACGACAATGATGAGGCGATCTACAAATCTATTACCGACTATATATTGTATATGAAAAGCCACTTCGGCTTCGAGGTGAAAATGTTTTCGTTCAACGAGTCGGACTTGGGTATAAACATCCGCCAAACGGCCGAAGAGCACCGCAATTTTATAAAAGGGCTGGGCGCATACATGGCTTCCAAAGGTTTACGAACCAAGGTTATGCTAGGCGATAATTCGGACGCGACCACCTATAACTTTATCTATCCCGCCATGGCCGACCCTGAAGCGAGGAAATATATCGGCGCTATTTCCTTCCATTCGTGGAGAGGCTGGGAAACCGAAACGCTGCAAAAATGGGCTGATGCCGCCACGCAACTAAACTTGCCACTAATAGTAGGCGAGGGCAGTATTGATGCTGCTGCATGGAACTACCCCGGTATTTTCCAGGAAACAACTTATGCCTTAGAAGAAATAAACCTGTATGCCCGCATGCTGGCCATTTGCCAACCCGAAACCATACTACAATGGCAACTTACTGCAGATTATTCACCACTGATAGGTGGAGGCATTTTTGGTAACAATGAACCTTTACACCCCGGTCAGCGTTTCTGGAACCTAAAACAACTGGCTACCACGCCTAAGGGTTTGTTTGCTATGCCGGTAAGTGCAGATAGGCCGGGTATTTCCGCTGCCGCCATGGGCGATAATGGTACTACTACCTATGCCCTGCATCTGGTAAACAACGGCAGCACCCGCGATGTGGTGCTAAGCGGATTGCCCGCCAGCATTACACACCTGCGCTATTATATCACCAATACTAAGATGAATATGAAAGAAGAGGACGTTGAGGTGAAGGATGGCGTTGCCAAATTTAAGCTTCCGGCGGTAAGCTTTGTGAGCTTGATGACTAAGTAGACAGAGACGCAATTTAGCGATGGAGCGATGTTCACGATAAAAGAGATTTGACAACTTTCAAAAAGTTGTCAAATCTGCATGATAGTTTTTAAACCCCGTAAATATTATGGCTTAAGAAGGTATTCCTGAATTTGCCTTTGGGGTCGTATTGGGCAACAACCTTTTTAAAGCCGGCCAGTTTTTCGTAACGCGACGCTAATGCTTTTGGTGCGATGGTAAATATTTTGCCCCAATGTGGTTTGGCGTTGTAGGGTGCCAGTTCTTTTTCAATAATGGGGAGTAGGCGCATTACGGCTTCCGTTTCGGGCTTCCAGGTAAAATGGATGGTTATCGATTGTTGGTGGTAGCAAGGGCTCATCCATAATTCGTCGGCCGCAATGGTGCGTATTTCAGTGATGAAGAGGTGCGGGCTTATTTGCTTGCCCAGTTTCGAGATAGCCGATATAGCTTCCACAGCATGTTTCATCGGTATAAAAAACTCCGACTGTAATTCTTTCCCGGTGCTGGGCGTAAAGCCCATCTTAAAATGCGGCAGGCGCTCGTACCATACTCCGGGCACGCCCATTTGGTCGGTACATTTCTCGGCAGATTGGGCTATTACCGGGTGCAGGTTTTTAGTAGCGGCCTTTGCGCCGTAAAACTCAGCTTCGGTATGGTCCTTTTCGTCTAAACGGCTTTTTATCCAAACTTCGCTAACGGTATCGCTTGCCCAGTTGGTAAACAGGCTAACGCTATAACCTGCCGATACTATCTTATCAAAATTTTGTTTCACCTGGGCCAGCGGCATATTGGTGAACACGCGCTGCCTTATCTGGAAGGTAGGGATAATATCCAGCGTTACTTTGGTGATAACTCCTATAGCGCCCAAACCCACTACTACCGAATTAAGTTTGGAAGCATCTGTTTGTTTAGAAAAATGTACTACGGAACCATCTGCAACTACTACCTCTAATCCGCTTACCGAAGTAGCCAAATTGCCATTTTTTACGCCCGAACCATGCGTGGCGGTGGTGATAGAACCTCCTACCGAAATATGCGGCAGCGAGGCCAGGTTGGGCAACGCAAAACCTTGTTGATGCAGATAGGGGGCAAGCTCACCGTATTTAATGCCGGCCTCAACGGTAACGATTTTTGCTTTGCGGTCTATAGCAACTACCTTATTGAGGTCTCGGGTGGATAGCAGGTCGTCTTTACTATCGGCAATGGTATTAAAGCAGTGGCGGGTACCCAGCGTTTTTAGTTTGGGGTATTTTTTCACAAGGGACTGCACCTCGGCAACCGATTTTGGGTATTGCACATTGCCGGTACTATAAGTAACGTTGCCTGCCCAGTTTTGCAAACGTGGCGCTTGCGCCCACGCTGTTATTGGCGATAATGCAGAAGCGGCAGCAAAAGTACCGCCCAGCTGTATAAAGGTTTTTCTTTTCATAAATTGGCATCGGGTAATTGGTGAATGCAATATAATGTTAAAGTTTTTTAAAAAAGAAAACCCCGGCGCAAACAGCCCGGGGTTCCTAAACAAAAAACTAAACTTTAAAACACACATTTATTTGACCCCGAATACGAGCGGGAACAGGAAAGCTACAATGATGGCCCATACAAAATAAACCGGCAGATACGCTGCTATTACTTTACCCACGCCTGCAATGTCGCCGCGTTTGGTTGCCGCCCTGAATAACTGAAATGCAACCGTAAGTAAATTGGCCAGTATCACCAAATTGCCGCCCAAAACAGCCGTGCGATTAGCCGTAAAGCCCCCGGTGGTTATCCTGAACAGGATGGCCGATAGCGCGATGCTGTTTACAATAATGGTAAGTACCGATAAGGTAAACAACAACCAGGTTTGCAGCCCGCTTGCTTTACCTTTATTTCCCTCGGCCACCGAGAAAAATATCAGTGCCATTACGCCCACCAGTAATACGTTAAACATGAGCAGGAACTCGCGGTTGTTATAAGGATTATTGCGCGAATAGATCATAGCAACCAAATAGGCCGAAAGCATTACCACCACAAGCGGCGTAAATATTTTAGCTATAACCGGCGATATTTTCCCTACTAATTGCGGGTTGGTTTGGGTAAGGTAAGTACCTAAAATAGGTGCTGCCGCAAGCCCCATTACAGCTATGTTATCGAAGTAAAAATCTTTGATGTTGAAGCCAATGAGCTCGAAAAGCCCGACGGTGATAACCGATGTAAGCGCGCCTGCAAGCAGGATAAGCCCCGTCATGATCACCAGGTCGGCAATGTATTTGAGGAAACCAAGGCGACGTTCTTCGTTAAAGCCTGCTCCACCTGCATAGGCGAAACCCAAAATGCAACCCTCAAAAATAACGAGGTGAATGCACGATAGGATCAACGTATCTGCTTTGGCAGCAAAAGGCATAGCGTTAATATAAACCAAACCTGCCAGCAACGCAATGGCCGCGAAAGCTATTTTACCTACCGACAAATTGCTTTTCCAGCCGAAGTAAGCGGTCAGCAATGGTAGGACAATGAAGCCTAAGTTGCGCGGATAAAAAATATCCTGATCTATATTAAAGATGGTTGGCAGTTTAGCCAACAAGCCGGCAAATAAAGCCGCTATTACAACCAAGCCAATTTCGCGGGCGCTGCCCCAGCTGATCTCTTCGCTTTCGTAGTTGAGGCGTTCGTGCCAAAATTCTGCAGAGGGGCTGCCCTGTAGTTGGGGGTAAAGGGTGGCAAAATCGCGTTTAAAGAGCGCTTTGTTGCTGCGGTAAAGCTTCTCGAGCACCGCAGGCCGGTTTTGGTTTTCTAATATCTGCTCCATCATGATTTAAAATTTATAATTGCTCAAAAGTTCTTTGTGATACAAAGTTAATATAAAGTACTTTGTATTTCAAAGTTTTATTTTGAAATATTTTTTGAAGGGTTTAATAGTTAGAATATAGGTAAGAAAAGAGCTATTGAAGCCTTGTGATATTATTGATAATGACCGGCTTGAGTAGATATTGGTCCTTATCTTTCTGGGCCTGTATTTCCCTCACCACATCCATACCATCGGTAACCTTACCAAAGGCAGCGAAGCCCTGCCCGTCGGGATTGCGGGCTCCACCGAAGTCTAATGCCGGTTGCTTGTTTACACAGATGAAGAACTCGCAAGTTGCTGAGTTAGGTCCGCTGCGCGCCATTGATAGGGTGCCATCGAGGTGTTTCAGCCCGGTTTGTTTGGTGCTTTCCATGGGGATGTTATCCAGCGCAAGGCTATCGGGTACGTTACCGCCTTGTATCACCTGTATCTTTACTTTCCGGTCGGCTTCGTTAGCAGGCGTACAAACCCTGAAAAAGCTACTGCCTTTGTAAGCTTGCTTATCTACATAACGCATAAAATTAGCTACGGTAACGGGAGCCTTATCGGGATAAAGTTCAATAGCTATATCGCCAAGGGATGTTTTAATAATGCAGCGAATAGGAGGGGCAGCAAAAGCCGAAGAAGCTATGACCGAAAACAAACATAGGGCGAGAAACTTTTTCATTGCAGGCGTTGTGAAGAAAATATCACGGAAGGTAATGAATTTCTCTCAAAGCAAGTATTTACTGTTAACAGAGCCGGGGAGATCTGCTTTTGAAACATACACTGAATTTTGGCTAAGGCCTTTGCAATTTCAATACCAAACCGTTCCATAAATGGGACGGCAATGAGGATTTAAAAACTGAAATTTATTGCCGTTCGGCTTCAGCCAACGGCCTATGAACTAATAAAGGCGGCTTCAGCCAAATTTGAAGCGGAAGCAATTTAAAAGTGACTTCCGTGCTGAGAGTACCTGTTAGCTGGGAAGGTGCCTTTGCAACATCACCTTATCCCCCTATACTTATTCAGCGCCTCTACCTTATTTTGTACCTGTAGTTTTTCGTAAATATTACGGAAGTGTTTTTTGATGGTTCCTTCGGCCACGAAGAGTTTTTCGGCTATTTCTTTGTAAATGAGCCCTTGGGCAAGCAGGTCGAGTATTTCTTTTTCGCGGCGCGAAAGGCGGTAGTCGGTTGCGCCGGCAGCGGGTGGTTGGCTTTGGTTGAATAACGATATCACTTTGCGCGATATATAGGGGCTCATGGGCGAGCCGCCGCCTTTTATTTCGGTAATGGCCGCGCGCATTTCTTCGGCGGTAGATTCTTTCAGTAAATAACCCGTGGCCCCGCTTTTTAAAGCATCAATAATGGTGGGGTTATCATCGTGTATAGTGCAGATGAGAAATTCGGTGGTTTTAAGTATGCCTTTTGCCTGCCTGATGAATTCGATACCGGTTAGCCCGCCTAAATTGATATCTACAATAAATACATCCGGGTTTATCTTACCAATATCGGCCAAAGCGGCCTCGGCATTGCGGAACGATGCTTCGAGCGTTGCCTCGGGCATGGCCGCAATGATCTTCTCCAGGCCCTGCCGGAAATAAATATTGTCTTCAACCAAAGCGATGCGTAACATAGGGCTAAAGTGTGATTTTGGCGGGATATTAAAAATACCTATTAAGGATGATTTAAAGCGGCACTTTCAATACAATGGTGGTGCCCTTGCTATCAGAGCTGATTTTGAATGTGGCCTTTAATCCTGCAGCGCGCGACCGCATATTACGCAACCCGGTATTTGCGGCAGAGCGCGCGGCTGCCACTTCAAAACCCTGCCCGTTATCGCGGATGGTGATGGTAAACGTCCGTTTGATCACCGAAATTTGCAGGTTTACCTCATCGGCATTGGCATGCTTGATAATATTGTTGAACGCTTCTTTCACGAAAAGGAAAACCTGCCGCCGCAACTCGCCCCGCAAAACTAAACCGCTGCTTTCATCAGTAATTTGCTCTTCCAGCCGGATGTTTTTATGGGCGAACAGTTTCTTGGCCTGATTCCGAATGAATATAATGAGGCTGCTCACGTCGTCGTTTTCCATATCCAGGCTCCAGATAATAAGGCGCACCTGCGTAGATATATCGGTAATAGCCTCGTATATAGCGGCTATTTCCAACTGCACATCTTTGTCGGCCGCTTTATGGGTTAACAACTCGGTTTGCAGTTTAATGCCCGAAATGCTTGCGCCAAGGTCGTCATGCACTTCGGTACTTATACGCTGGCGTTCGGCCTGCAGGGCCATTTCGCGTTCAAAGTCCTGCCGTTGCAGCCTTATCACCGATAGGTAGTAGCGGCGCACCAGCACAAAAAGCAAAAACAGCATAGCCAGTGCCGCAAGCGCCTGTAACCACACGTACTGGTACCATGCGGGAAGCACCGCGAAACGTGTAATAATAGGAGGGCTGTAGTGGTTAAACCTGTCTATTGCAACCACCTCTAACTGGTAACTACCCGGGCTAAGCCTGATAAACTCTTTCTCGCCCGATGTGCTGGCTGTCCAATTGGTGTCAACTCCTTTTAAGCGGTACCGGAAACTAACAGTACCAAGGCTTTTGTAGGAGATGGCATAGTACTGCAGCTTTATAGCCTCGCCGAAATGATATTGATCGTTTTCTTTTTTCGATTCGGCAATAAGTATGGGCGATAATTTGCTCGGCTCCAGGTTTTCGGGAACAACGGCTATACCTTGGTCGGTGGCCAAAAAATAGTGGCCATTCGTTTTGGCAATATCGGCAACGTTGTCTGAGGGCAGGCCTAAACTGGTATTAAAAGTTAAATGCTTTTGTAAAGCACCATCGGCCCTGAAGCGAAGCATAACCGCGCCGGATGAAGTGCAGGCCCATAAGGTGTTTGCATCCGTCCACACTACACGGCGTACATCGGAAGAAGGTAGGGTTGGGGTGTTGATATGCTGCAACTCCGACCCGTCGAAAATAAATAGTCCGTTATCTTCGGTGGCGATGGCATAGCGCGCTCCGTTGACGGCAAGCGAGCGCACCGCTCTCACGCCATCCTTTTCGAACAGGCGCGTACGGGTAGAGTTATCGTTGCCTTTATGGTAATCTACACGGTAAAGCCCGTACATAGTGCCCACCAGTTTATAGTTTCGATACAGGGCAAAGGAGGTTGGCCGCAAGCCCTCAACAAAGTACCACCCGAACATCTTGTTCCAGTCGGATATCACCCTGATGGCGTTATGGTTGATGTAGGATACTGTATCGTTATGTTCGATGATATCTTTTACCGGGCCTAAGGTGTACATTAACCGCGGCCATGCCGGCGAGGAGGTCTTTGATGCATCTAACTTCCAAATACCATTATCGGTACCTATTACCATGAATTTGTTTTTCACGGGCAAAAAAGAAGTTATGCGATTAAAGTCCGACCTCCCTTGTTTCAGGTTGAGTGTGTCTATGGCGTAGGTTTGCGGCCCTGTAGCTTGGATGATGCTTACGCCCGTAAGTATATGGCCTGCAAAAAGGCGGTTGTTAAGTACTGCAAGTCTCAATATATGATCATTGGCAAGCCCTGATGACGCATCGAGTAATTGCACCCCGGGGTTTACGCCAAGATATAACCCTTTATCGAAGGTGCCCATCCACAGGTTGCCTTCGCTATCGGTTAATGCATGTGTAGTGATGCTGCCGTTGAGGTAATTAACCCGCGTATGCTTCTCAAAATCGAAAACATACAGCCCTTTTTTAAATGTGGATACACAAAATTTATTGCCGCCTATAAGATTCACGGCATTTACCTCTCCTTCAATATCGTAACGGTGCAGTGGTTTTAACCCCGACGCGGTGCTGTAGTATACCTGAACCCATTTTTTACAGATCAGCAGAACATACTTGCCTTTAACTTCCAAGCGGTAAGGCTTGATGTAATTAGGTGAAGCGGGGAAGCTATCGGCAGCCAGTGTTTCCCTTATCATTTTATCGTCACGCCCGGTTAGTGTTACGGCCTCGTTATTGGCACCATAAACTGTGTTTGCGGTATCGCGCATGTTGTGTGGTTTTACATTTAGTTCGGGGAAGCGGTAAATGATGGGACGCAGGCCGTAAATTACGCAAAGCTCATTGTAGCGATTAAAGCACATAGATGCCGTTGGTGGCCAAAGTATTTTATCGCGCGAGGCAAGCCGGTTTATGCGCCCATTCTCGTAATAGCAAACACGGTAGTTATCGCAGTAAAAAAATATGCGATGGTAGCGGTCTTCGGCAATGCGGAAAACCTCGTTACTTTCGAGCCCCTCGGCCGATGTGAAATTTTGAAACTGCCGGCCATCAAAACGGCTTACGCCACGGTCGGTAGCAATCCAAATAAATCCTTTTGAATCCTGGTATAAATAATAAACAAGAGTGCTTGGCAAACCTTGCGGCAGGCTGTAATTGGTTAAAGCAATGTGCTGATAAGGTTGCTGTTGGGCAATTGTATCATTAGCCCTGCAACAAAACAGGCAACCCAGTAAAAAACTAACAAAAAAACGATGGCGCATTAAAGGGTTAAGGTATGGGGCGGCGTATTATAGCTGCGTTATGTTATGCCTCCTAAGTTAAGCAGCAAAAAGCGTTTTAAAAATGCTAATAAATAGATATTTTAATAAGGAATTACAGGAAAAGGCAAGGGAGAAGGCGGAATAGAATATTCGGGGGAAATAAAAAATCCCACCCGAAAACGGGCAGGATTTTTTGATGAGCGAAAGACGAGATTCGAACTCGCGACCCCGACCTTGGCAAGGTCGTGCTCTACCAACTGAGCTACTTTCGCGTTGGCTTTTTAATTTAAAAACCGGTGCAAAGCTGCATCGGTTTTGTGGTACAAAGATAGTATTTAGGCATATATATGTAAAGCCTTATGGTAATATTTATCTTATTATTTTCTTAAAGCCTTGTTAACAAGCCAATTTATTTTTTGCCGTTAATTCAAAGACCGGTATTCCTGCGGCGTTTGGCCGGTGCGCTGCTTAAACAGACGCGTAAAATGCTGCGGGTATTTAAACCCGAGGCCGTAAGCAATTTCGCTGAGCGATTTGCCGGGTTCAAATATGCGTTCCTTAGCCATATCCATCACTTTCGCTTGTATGTGCTCCAGCGCGGTGCGGCCGGTTTCCTTTTTTATCAGGTCGCCAAAATAATTGGGCGACAGGTGCAATTGCTCCGCACAGTAAGCCACGGTAGGCAAGCCTTCGGTTCGCGGCTTATCCGATTCGAAGTAGCCGTTCAGCAGTGCCTCAAAGCGCTCCAGTATACCTTTATTGGCTGTTTCGCGGGTAATGAATTGCCTGTCGTAAAAACGGGTGCAGTAGTTCAGCATCAGTTCGATGTTGTTTACAATAAGTGTTTTACTGTGCTTATCAATAGCGTGCTGCAGTTCCTGTTGTATTTTGTTCAGGCAATCGCGTATCAACTCACGCTCCGCTTGCGATAAGTGTAATGCTTCGTGCACTTCGTACGAAAAGAAATTATACTCTTGTATATGCCTGCCCAATGAGGTACCGCGTATAAAATCGGGATGAAAGACCAGTGCCGTACCCTGTGGCTGAAACTTTTCGGGGTTTTCGATACCGATGATCTGCCCCGGGGCTAAAAATACCAGTGTGCCTTCCTCGTAATCGTAATAATTGCAGCCGTAACGCAGGTCGCCGCATTTTATCTCTTTCAGGAAGATGGTATATAGGCCAAAGTACTGCCTGCGGTGCGTGCGCGGGTCGGCTTTAGAAAGGTCCACCACATTAATGAGCGGGTGTAAAGTTTCGTTTTTGTTGTACTGGTTATACTGGTTTACATTATCAAACCTAACGAGGTTTTCCATGGGGCATTAAATTTACTTTTATCAAATTTAGTTTTTTAAATGCCTCTCTTTAAATACAGATAACGCTTTCAGTAAAATTGGTAAGCAAAACCGTAATATGTATAACTTACAGGAAAAACCCGGGGGCTATTTTAGCGTTCAATAGCAAATAAGGCGTATTTGGGCTGTTTTGAGCATTATTTTATGCAAATTTGGTAACATAGCGATTGCCAAATACGTCGGGTATGGACGGTATCGTAAACCAGCAATTGTACATCTATCTTGAAAGAACTACAGGAAATAATAAACGCATTTGACGCAGCACAGGCCCATGGCAAGCAAACCGCATTGGCAACGGTGGTGCATGTAGAAGGATCATCGTACCGCAGGGCAGGGGCACGTATGCTGGTTACCGACGACGGGCAACTTACAGGCGCTATTAGCGGCGGCTGCCTGGAAGGCGATGCCCTGCGCAAGGCCCGGCTGGTAATGGCCGAGCAAAAGCCCATGCTGGTTACTTATGATACCACCGACGATGACGATGCCAAACTGGGCGTAGGGCTGGGCTGCAATGGCATCATCCAAATATTGATAGAGCCAATTAACCCTGAAGACAGTAATAACCCCATCGCGTTGCTGCGCCCCATTTTAGCTAACCGCGAAAATGCTGTAGTGATAACCGTTTTTAATATGAACGACCGCCAGCAGCGCCAATACGGCACCTGTATGCTGGTAAACGCTAATGGCACCTACACCGGCAACCGTCCGCAGGGTATAGTTACCGATGAGCTGGCCGTTTACGCCTTGCAGGTGTTGCAATTTGGCGATCAGTATAACAAAATTTACCGCAACGCCAATGGCTATACCTGCTTTATAGAACTGCTGCAGCCTGCAATTGCGCTGGTGATAGCAGGTGCGGGTAACGATGCCCTGCCGCTTATACAAATGGCCAAAGTGCTGGGCTGGCATGTTACCCTTGCCGATGGCAGGGCGAATTATGTTACTGCCGCCCGTTTCCCTTCGGCAGATACACTGATCACCGCCCGCCCCGATGAACTGCTGCCACAGCTTACTATTGATGCCCGCACCGTATTTATGCTAATGACGCATAACTTCAATTACGATATGTCACTGCTGAAAAACCTGTTGCCTCTCGCCGTTAAATACATCGGCATCCTCGGCCCTAAAAAACGCCTGAGTCGCATGCTGGCAGAACTGGCGGGAGTTGAGGCAGAAGATGAAATAGCCATTCCTGCTAACGTTTACGGGCCTGCCGGGCTTAACCTGGGTTCTGAGGACGCGGGAGAAATTGCCTTATCTATTATTGCGCAGATACAGGGCGTGATGAACAATAAGGATGCCCAGCCACTTCGCGAGAAAGGCTATATCCATGAGCGGGGTGTGGTTTGAAGCGGTACTTACAAATAGCTCAACCACCACTTGCTTTTATTGGCTTGCTTATAAGCATCGTACCATTTGCATAGCGGGTAAAGTCCCACCACAATGGCCACCCACACT
The DNA here is from genome assembly GCF_002013915.1 of Mucilaginibacter pedocola. Classification (GTDB taxonomy): domain Bacteria; phylum Bacteroidota; class Bacteroidia; order Sphingobacteriales; family Sphingobacteriaceae; genus Mucilaginibacter; species Mucilaginibacter pedocola. The sequence continues at coordinate 882,292 of NZ_MBTF01000001.1, read as the reverse complement.
AAATAGGCAACCGGCAGCGAGAAGCCATAACCTTTAAGCCCGCGGGTAAACCAAATGGGTTCGCTGAGGATCCATCTGTGCCAATCTTGCCCCGGTGTAAGTGCCGAAGCTGCCATCGCGATAGCATGGATAATATAAATGTGGATGAGGTAATAAAACATGGGTACCCTGCCGTATACTGAAACTACATCCACCAGTTTCCCTTGTAGCTTTTCGGTAACGGAGAGGAATACGCAAGCCGCACCTAAAGTGAGCAACAGGTATAATAAGGATGGAGGGTATTTACTCACGTTTAGGAAGGATAAGAAAGTGAGAAAGCCATCTTTCTGTACCGCCCATTTCGAAGGGTCGCCGTATACGTTGGCGTAGCGCAGTACAACAAAAAACGCTAATGCCAGCCCGCCTGATAGCAATAAATTCTTTTGCCGCTTCTGTATATCGTACCCTGCTTTATACCAGGTGCCCAGGCAATACCCAAGCGGCATAACGGCCATAAGCGGTACAATGGGGTAGCCCACTAAAAATTGCTTGCCCTGCCATAAAAAGAATTGCTGATCGTGCACCAAGGCCCAACCGAAGGCCGGTAAGGTATTGCCCGGCGCATGCACGCCATCCAGCAGGTTATGCCCGGCTATGATGACTATGCTTCCTATAAAAATAGCTTTAACAGGCAAATGAATAAAGGCAGCCAACAGAATCATGCTTACCCCAAGCGCCCAAATGGTAATGAACAAAAACATGGGGAACGTGAGGTTGAAATTCCAGCCCAGGTTAACTACCACCATCTCTAAAAAGATGAGCCATAAACCACGCTTCATTAAAAACACCGACAGCTCCCTTTTACTTTTCTTTTGCCCGATCAAATATGCAGAGGTACCTGCCAGCAGCATAAATATGGGCGCGCAAAAATGTGTTATCCAGCGAGTGAAGAACAGCGTACCGTTGGTTTGGGTAAGATCAAGCGGATCGAACAGGAAGGAGCCTGAATAGAGGTAATCCCGAACGTGATCCAGCGCCATAATGATCATAATGGTGCCGCGTAACAGGTCGATAGCGGTAATACGGTTTTTAGTGATGGTACTCATGGTAGGGGGCGTAATTGTGATGTTGCTAACAGCCACAAAGTTACGCGCCGGGTTGGACTATTAGTGTAGTCCACAAATAATAAATTAAATAGGCCAGTTAGCAGGAGGGGCTAACTGAAAAGGAAGCCTTTGCGGGGCTTCCTTTTCAGTTATTAATGATCCGACACTACCACCTTTTGTTGAGGTTGGTTGGCCTTGCGCTTTTTAATAGTAATGATTACCAGCGGAATGCACAAGGCGTTCATCATGGCCAGCAGCAGGAAGGCATCCATATAACTCAATAGGTAGGTTTGCCTTACAACGGTATTCTCCAACCCGCCAATGGCTTGCTTTAGTGCATTAAGGTAGGTAGCCCCGTGCGCCATCAGGTTGCGCACAAAACCATCCAGCCTTGTTTGCGTGGCCGGGTCGCTTGCGGTTACATGGCTTATGAGTGCCGTGCGGTTAGCGGCGGCTCGGTTAGCAATATAGGTGTTGATAAGCGCTATACCGAACGAGCCGCCCATTTGCCTCATCATGTTGTTTAGTGCCGCTCCCTGCGGAATATCCTGTGGTTTCAGTTCCGAAACGGCAAGTGCAGTTAATGGTACAATGAGCAATGCAGCACCCAAACCACGGAAGATAAGAGGGATGAAAAAGTAAGCATTCCCTGTTTCGAGGTTGGATCTGGACATGAAGAAGCCGAAGATGGCCGAGAACAGGAAGCCGGCAATAATGAGGTATTGAGGACGTAACCCGCTCTGCAACATGCGCCCCAAAAACGGCGATACCATTGCCGCCATCAGCGTGCCCGGCAGCAGCATGGTACCTGTTTGGAATGCCGAGTAGCCAATAATGCGCTGAGCATAAAGCGGAAACACGAACACCGCGCTGAACAAGCCGAAGCCCAATACAAAGGTCATGATAGCGGATATGGATAGCGTAGCGCTTTTTAATACCCGGAAATTGATCACGGGATGCTCGGTAGTCAGTTCCCACCAAACTAAAGCAGAGAGGGCTATAGCCGATACAATGCTTAGCACGATGATGTAATTGGCCGCGAACCAGTCGTCGGTTTCGCCGCGTTCCAGTACTATTTGTAATGCACCAACGCCCACGGTTAGTAAGAAAATCCCCAGCCAGTCTATTCGACGGTTATCCTTAGAGCCTTCGCTGGGGCGCAGGTACATGTACGATAGCAGCGCCGCCATGAGCCCGATGGGGATGTTCACGTAAAATATCCATTGCCAGCTGAGGTTATCTACAATGTAGCCGCCCATTACCGGCCCTATTGAGGGACCAATGATGATACCCAGGCTGAAGATACCGCTTGCCAGTCCGCGCTCTTTTGGCGGGAACGTTTCGAACAGGATGGCCTGCGAGGTTGATAACAGCGCACCGCCGCCTACGCCTTGCAAAAACCTGAAAGCTACCAACTCCCATAAATTAGTGGAGAAGCCGCACAGGGCGGAAGTGAGCGTGAACAGCAGTATCGACCCGATGTAGTATTGCTTGCGGCCTATCTTTTCGGCCAGAAAGCTGGTCATGGGGATGATAATCACATTGGCGATGGCGTAGGAGGTGATCACCCAGGCGGTATCTTCCAGCGAGGCTCCCAAATTGCCGCTCATGGTGTTTATCGATACGTTAACGATGGTGGTATCGATGAGTTCTATTATTGTTGAGGTGATGATCGTGATAACGATGATCCACTTTCTGAATCCGGTTTCCATGCCGCAAAATTAGCGGGGTGCTTGCGCAGGGCCTTTATAGTTTTCAAGCAGGAATTTATAATAATCAAACATTGTGTTGTTTTATCATCATAAATTTGTCACAAAGATTATAATAATCAAATACTGTTTAACTTTGCTATATGCAACCCATAGAAACACTTGCCGATTTTTACCGCCGCCACCCGGTAAACAACCAAACCGAATTTGCCGAGAACAACACGGGGCAGGGGCACTTCAACGTTTTCTTGCGCCAGCCTTGTTTGCAGCGTTCGCCATTTGGGAGGCGCGATTTTTATAAGGTGACGCTTATCATCGGCAAAGGCAAAATGATATATGAGGACCGCGAGGTACCCATCAACCGCCCTGCGTTGGTATTCTCCAGTCCGGCGGTGCCCTCGGCATGGGAATCGGGCCCGGGGCCGCAAACGGGTTGTTTTTGTTTGTTTACCCAGGCATTTATAGAAGCCGGCGAATACAAAGGCCGATTGCCGGACTTCCCTTTATTCCAACCCGGCGAGCGGCATGTGCTGGAACTGGACGACACCCAACTGGCGCTGATATCGGGCATTATGGACCGCATGCGCGATGTAATAGCCTCCGACTATCGCGTTAAATACGATATGCTGCGCAGCTACCTGCGTGTACTGATGCACGAAGCGCTGATGATGTCGCCCGTGTTGATGGCCGAAAGCCACGCCGGTGCTGCTGCCCGCATTACGGCGCTATTCCTGAACAAACTGGAAGAACAATTCCCCATAGATTCGCCCGAGCAATCCTTTGGGCTGCGCAGCCCCGCCGAATTTGCCGAAAGCCTGGCCGTGCACACCAACCACCTCAATCGCTCCGTAAAAACTATAACGGGCCACACCACCAGCCGCCTCATCTCCGAACGCATCCTCCGCGAAGCCCAGGCCCTCCTCAAACACACCGACTGGAGCATAGCCCAAATAGCCACCGGCCTCGGCTTTGACGAACCTGCGTATTTTACAAACTTTTTTAAGAAGCTGACCGGGGTAGCGCCGGGTGGGGTGAGGGGGAGGTAGGACGGGGACGATTTACGTGCAAACAGTACACCGTTTACCCTAACTCATATACTCGCGCGATAATTGTAAAATACGCAATTTAATAGAGGTCTTTAGTTCTTTCCAGCCATTTATTTGTTTCGTCTTCAAAAATTTTTCGATATTTTTCTATCAGTGCTTTGTGTTTTTCAAGAAGCATTTTATCTATTTTACAATAAGATTCATAACCGAGCATGATAGACTCAATATTATTGACACTCCCAAAAAGCGTTTTGTATTCTTTTATTAAGTCTTGCTTGGTGGGGTCTTTTTTTAACGGGAGTAATTCGTTTAGATAAAATTTATATGCCATTTCGTTTATAGCCATGCCCTTTTCAAGCCATTTACTCGTTGGATTGTACGAATAAAAATCGCCAGTCATCAACTTAGGTAAATATCCAGGCAATTGCATATCAATATCTTTTTTGCAATTCAAGTCATAATCTTCATAGTCACTTACCGTCAAGCCGTTCATGGTATAAAATAAATACCAATCAGGATTCAAAAAAGTGTAAAAAGATTCTTTACAATTTTGCACGGCTAGCCACTTTTTGAAATTAACCGGTTCTGCAAACAAGGAGGGGTCCAAAACAACAGTATCAAGTTTCCCATGTATTTTCGTCAAAACAGTTGGGGCTACGTGATATCCCCATTTTATTACCCCTGTTGGAGCAAAATCGTTATTATCCTTTACCTCCAACATCAACGCATTAAGCAATGAAAATTTTGAAGGAGCGAAATTCCATATCTTAAAATGGGAAATATGGTGTTTTTTGAGATACATACTCATTAGTTCCGCACGATTATGACAATTTCCTTGTGGATAATTAAATTGTATTTGCGTTTCTTCGCGAAGAAATTTGAACTCTTGTTTTATTTTCTCATAGTCCTCAATTTTGTAATTATCATAATTGAATTTAGGACGTGCAGCGTCAAGATTATTGCTTTGCATTATTTTCTTGGCATCAATTTTAATGAATGATTGGGAATGTGATGCGAGGGAATTGATTAAAAGAAAGATTACTAAGGTAACTTTTAATTTCATGATTGGAATGATTTAGGTTTATTCAATAGTAGTTGATATCCGGTGATCTATTAAAGTACTTTGGCCGAAAATCTTATCAACTGTTTGGAATCAATCAGTCCAGGCAAGTTTATTGCAGCCTTAAAAGCATTGTTAGCGTCATTTGATAGTTTCTTAAATTCTATCGCTTGACTTTCTACGGTAGAAGCCGTAGCAATACCGCTATCTTTAGCTAACACTAAAGCCTCTGTTACTTTCGAATAGTAGAAAGACGATATGTTAAAGTAGTCGTCATGATACACAACTAACGCGTTGATCAAATCGGAAAGTTCATCTAAATGATTATTTGAATCCTTTAAGTTCCCATTATTGGCAATTAAAATAGAGGCATAGTTTATAGTGCTATTCTGAGTATTAGCTTGTTCCAATTCTGTTAACTTTCTTTGAATTAAATTTTTATTAAAGACAGAGAACACACTATTAAGTAGTTGGTTAATTCCTCGTTAGGCCCTCTCGTGGGAATTGAAACACCCAACGTTTTAGCTTGATATCCAATTGCATCGGCAATTCTTTGCTGTAAGACTGACAGGCTTTGGTCTCGATTTTTTATGTTATACCTTAAACCAGCATTTGCCTCGTTTAAGATTTCATAGTATTTCGTGAATTTATTCAAATCTGTTTCAAAGCCTGTAATCGCTACTTGATCTATCTTATCTTTCATTATACTCGTGCTTCTAAGCAGACCGATAACGGAGTTTGTAATGCTAAGAGCTGGAGATATGGCGGGTATACTATTAATAAGCGGACTGGAAGAAATGCTAGCAATATTTTCAATGATTTTTTTCGCCACATTTTTCTCTTTTGGTGCTATTCTGTTGTTAACTATTTTTATAATTTCTTCATCTAATTTAAAACCTAGTTTATTACTCTGTGGATTGTTTAAGTCCTTAATAAAAGCATCTAATTTATCTGACGAATTCCGTGCTATAAAAGCAGCAACTTTTTCGTGTAGCATTTGATAGCTTCCGATACTTTCCACTATGTTTACTTTTAATATGCCATACTGATTTTTTGAGTCGAGCACTTTGCTAGCCAATATAATATCTATACTTGTGGAGTTGCGTTCAGTTCGACTTTTTAAATCGCTGACTTCTTTAATTAGGTTTTTTATCGTCGCGGAATCCGTTACTGATTGTTGTGTAGGCAGCGTTTGCCCCATAACACATTTTACATTAATGAGAAGAAGCAGACCAATTATGGCAATTATATTATTTTTCATTGCGTTAAGATTTAGTTTTATGCTAATATATGTGAAAAAAAAATAATATATATTAAAATAACAACAATAATATAAATATTATTAGGAAACTGAATGTTTCGGACTATAAGAGTGATATTATGAGTGTGAAATAACCTTTGTAAATTGTCAAAGAGTTGAAAAAAAATATCTGCAGTGTGAGACTTTAATCAGAATAGTTCCGTTTTTGGCTACAAAAAGGGAAAAATCTAAAACGGGAGGCGGCGTGATTCAGTTTAATTGGGAATAGGTAGTCGCATTCAACAAAATCTCTATATTTTATTCGGGTGAAGATTATTTCGGTCAGTTGATAGAATCTTCAGGGCAGATAACCTTAATATTTTGTCACAAAAAAAATCCCGCTGCGTTTGCAGCGGGATTTTGTACTCAGAGCGGGAATCGAACCCGCACTCCGTTTACGGGAACAGGATTTTAAGTCTTACCATCATGGCACCATTTGAAACCAAAATGTGCCCTAATGTGCTTTAAACCGCATTTTTGTTTTATTAGGATACAACAAAAATTATCAAAAAACATCATTTGTTCGACCAATGTTCGACCAAAATTTCGTATATTTATATCAATAAATCATCGAAATCATGGCTTCAATTAGGGCTTGCTTACGCAAACGTGCGACATCAGAGAACAAACATTCTATCTTCATTCAAATAACCAAAGATAGAAAAAAATCCATTATTACCCTTGGGCACAACATTTTTTTGAAAGAATGGGACGAAAAGCTGCAGCGGGTTAAAAAATCTCACCCGAATTCTGCGTGGCTAAATAACCTGATCGCAAAGAAAATCAGCGAAGCAACCGACAAACTAATTGAGCTTGAGACGAATAACACCGACACCTCGTCCAGGGTAATCAGCCGGGCTTTTAAAGCGACAAAAGAGAGTACGTTTTTAAAGCAAGCCGCCCTTTACCTGAAGCGCTTAAAAGATAACGGCAAAGGCAATCAGCTTTCTGCCGACACTTCCCGCGTGGAACGCTTCAAAGAGTTCCTGGGCGGATCGGATATTAATTTCTCTGAAATCGATGTACCGCTTTTAAAGAAATTCCAATCGTACCTGAAAGGCACGCGTGATGTTACAGAGCGTACCATTGTAAATCATCTGGTGGTTATCCGCACGATTTACAACCAAGCCATCGAAAATAATCTTGTCGACCGCAAGCATTACCCGTTCGGCAAAGGGAAGATAAAAATCAAATTCCCTGAATCGCTGAAAATCGGCTTAAGCGCTGGCGATGTGAAAGCGATTGAACTGGCGCAGGTAGGAGAGAAGCCACATCATGCGCGTAATTTGTGGCTGTTCTCGTTTTACCTTGCCGGGATGCGCATATCAGATGTGATGCGCCTGAAATGGTCTGATTTCCACAACGGGCGGCTATATTACAAGATGGGCAAGAACGCCAAAGCCGACTCATTGAAAGTACCAGAAAAAGCCCTGGCAATCATTGAACAATACCGCCGCGAAAAGCCAATCCATGATTTGGTATTTCCTGACCTGGAGTCATTAAAGGATTTAGACGACGATATCGAAGTACAAACCCGCATCAAAACGCGCGTGCGTAAGAATAACGAGCAACTGCAAAAGGTGTTGGAAAAAGCCGGTATAACAAAAACCGTCACCATGCACATTGCCCGTCACAGCTTCGGTAATATCTCCGGCAGTAAAATACCGGTGCAAATGCTGCAGAAATTTTATCGCCATACATCGATCACCACGACGATGGGTTACCAAGCTAATTTCATCCATGATAAAGAGGATGAGGCATTAGACAATATTGTTGGATTTTAAATTATGTTATATCTTAGAACATGGCAGAAATTTCATTCAAAGAAAAAAGAATCATTTCAGATTATTTAATCCAAGGTGGCTATGTATTAGATTTTGGGAACAGATCGTTTCAAGAGTTTGTCGCCCAAGTAACGGATTTAGATATCGAAAACCGAAAATACTCTGAAAATAATTCAGGCTCCAAAGGACAACCTTTGATGCAGTTCATTGCTTTGGAACCAGACTACACAATCGGAAGGTTGTTGGAGGCATTTCATGATGAAATAGTAGAATATCACAAACGCCGCGGCAAAGTTAATTCTGTTGCGAAGTATCAGCCTTACGTCCAAATATATCAACGGTTATTGAACGGCGGTAGCATAGTTGAACACATAGATGCGATACAAGCCATTAATGAAGATAAAGATTTTCACTCCTTGGCGAAGTTGATACGGGAGAGCATTGAAAAAAAAGAGCCCGAGGCAGCTTTAGATCGTTTGCATGTTTACATGATTAAATTTCTTAAAGAACTCTGTTCGTCTCACGGAGTAGAATTTAAGAAAGAAGAAACTGTTAATGGATTGTATGGTAAATATATAAAAGCAATTGAAGCTAAAGGTTTCTTAGCGTCGCAGATGACTCTTAAAATCGTACAATTTAGTCATCAAATCATGCAAGCCTTTAACGATATAAGGAACAATAATAGCTTCGCCCACGACAATCCTGTGCTGAATTACGATGAAAGTGTACTAATATTTAGTAATGTTACAGCTATGGTGAAATTTATAATGGCGTTAGAAGCTAAACATGAAAATCAGGCTGTTGCGGAAGCTGAACCAAATTGGGGAGGATTTGATCAAATGGAGACTGCTTAAGTATTTATCTATCTACTGATTAATTCGCTGGAGGCGGTTGGGGTACATTGTTTTAGTTTTCAACATCCATTTTTTGATATTTAATATGAATTATATTAGCTAATGTTTGTAGTCCAATATTAGATATAATAGATACAGCGATATTTTTAAATATCAATTCCGATTAAGACGACAAATCCCCAAACAGCAAGTAAAAATAACACAGTATACATTTATGAATTTGCTATTAACTAACACTCAAAGCAAACAGGAAGTTCGTGTAAATATCACGGTAGATTATTCTTATCAGCCCAAAGATTTAACTGTTGTATTCATAAACTACGCGCAGGTATGCGGATTGGGTGAAGGACAGGAAACAACACCTTACGATGAGTATTGCTTTAAACGAGTGCAAAATATAGTAGTGGGTTCATTTAAATATAAAGAAGATGTGTTTACCCTAAAATTGGGTGAGTATTTTGAAGGCAATAATCCGTATTTTTTTATTATACACGAAGAAGGTACATCGAAATATCTTACGTTTGATAATCTTGAAAATTACGGCGATATACTTTACCAAGATTTTAAACTTATTGACTATAGTGAATATAAGGAGTCGTGCGAAATTACAGACACCAAACCACTATCAAAAAAAGAATTCATTGGCGAAATTCTTTTTGGAAACTTAACCAGCAACGAATACAAACTGTACAACACAGTATCTCGGCAGAAGGATATAAATTTGTTTTTAAACTCTGAAAAGTTTAGTGAGTTCTTGGACTATGAAGAAATAAGGACAAGCAGGGCAAATTAAACCTTATAGTTATTAAAAAGGCACTTGGGCTTCAAAATAAATCCTGTCGCCGTATTTCACTTTCTCATACGCCATGCCTTCGCCGAAAGAATAATACCCGTCATTAGTAACGATGATGTGGTCGCTTACGGCAATATCCAGAATTTCCCCTGCTGCCTGCATTTTGCTTGTTAAGTGGGTATCCTGCCTGCTTGGCTTAAGGTTGCCGGATGGGTGGTTATGCGCCAGGATAATGCTTGCAGCATTTGTTTTCAATGCGGCAACAAATATCAGTTTGGTGTCCACAACGCATGCTGTAGTGCTGCCGCTGCCGACGTTAAAAACGCCGAGGACTTTGCAAGCGCGGTTTAACAGCAGCACTTTAAAATCCTCCACCAGTTCGATACGGTTCTGATCCCAAACACTGTGCAGTAATTTATATGCCGTTTCCGAGGTACTAATCGACACCATATCCCGCAGCGGCATATGGGATTTATAACTGACCTGAATTTCATTAACGCAATAAGGGTTAGGCATTTGAACCTCGAAAAAGGCAAAGGGTGGTATTTTTTCTTTTCATGGTGAAAAAATCTAAAACGGCAACATTTTTTCAAAATAGTAATCATCGTTATGGATGACACGGGCGATCAACTCATCGTCCGCAAACGAATAAAAGCCGTTATAGTCGAGGATGAGGTAATCTAATAACTGGATATTAAGAAGCTTAGCTGCTTCGCTTAATTGCAGGTACATTTGCTTGTCTGCATCATTCGGCTTTAGATTATTCGATGGGTGGTTATGAGCAATATAGATAGAGGTGGCATTGGCTTTTAATGCGGTCATAAATGCAACACGGGTATCGACCACATGACCACTTGCCCCGCCGCTGGGTAAGTTGGCTATTCCTAATACCCGCCCGGCACCAGTAAGGCAAAGTAATTTTGCTTCGGCAAACAGGTGGAGCCTATCCAGGTTCCATTCATCTATAAACACATTGAATGCACCGCCCGAATGCTTAACCTGCGCCATATCTTGCGGCGCTACCGGGTTTTTATAAACAATTTCGATCTCGGTAATTTCGTATGCGCTCATATTCCCTCCGGTTTATATAGGTATATATTCCTAATATGAAAGGAGCGTATTGTCAATACGCCTAAAGCCGGAAAGAGAACAAAACGCATGCCGTTGTATGTAGGCGCTGCCAGTCTTATGGCTTTACGTCGAATGCTGTTTCTGGTGCAAATGCTTCCTGTCACCCGTTAAGCATTCTGCCATCGTATCAACCTCGTTAATAAGTCTGTGTGCGCCTTTGTAAACATTACCCTGTATAGGTGCCTTGGCTAATGTTCGAATGCAAGCATCCCGGCAAAGTTTTAAATCGTTCAACAATTCCCTTTTATCAAGCTCACTAAAAAAACGCTTTGTCCGGGCTGCCATACTATAAATTTGTGTTAGGCAAATTTATAAAAGAGAACCGAATTGCTAAATAAATTAGCAATCTAAAGACGCATACGGACAGCTATCAAGCCATCTCTATCGTCAAGAGGGGAAATCTTCAAAAAATACCGACATGGTAGTATCAAGCGCACCAACCAATGAAATAAGCTGCTCAATAAAGGGATTACCCTTGCCGTTTTCAATTTCTTTTATTTCGAATAATGAAAGGCCTGCGGCTTTAGCAAGGTCGCCTTTCGTCATGCCTTTTGCAGCGCGCAAGGTATAAACACGGTCACCCAAAGCTTTATTGGCTGTATTTTGATTAATTTCCATTCTGCAAAAGTGAAAATTATTCCCTACATTAGAATTAAAATCAACCAAACCTATGGAACAACAACCCAATCAAATTAACCTTGAAAAAGCCTTGATCGTAGGCGGATTAGCTTGGTTTGTGATAAAAGCAATCGGTTCGCTGAATGAGCCAGACAACACGGTAAACTACAAACTATATTATAAGCGAAAACTCGTCTATCACGGCATAACCTTTGAATATCGATTAGACGAAAGGCTGTGCGAACATGAAAGGAATGGTTTGAAATTTGACTACTGCGAATATGACGACGCAAAACAGCGGTCTTTGGCTTCGGAGATCGAACGTAAGCGTATCAGAAGGGATTGTCCAAAACACAATAAACAGCATAACCGCTTCGCTTACCGTTAAGATAATCGATACAGTGCTGTAACGCTAAATTATTCTACAATAGGCGCAACCGCTCTATTGCCTGCAACTCGTAATATTTAGGAATATACCGATGATACAAGCTACATTGCGGGTCTTTGCCATCAACGCGGTAAACGGGGCAGCCGCTGGTACATATCGAACGGTAGCGGCATTTCTTGCAATCGTCGGACCTATTATCTTCGTGGTGTTCGCCGCTTGCAATCATATCCACAAGGCTTAATTCTTCATTGAATATCGACATGCCTTGCGATTTATCATCGCCGAATTGCACATGGCAATATTTTAAGGTGCCATCGGTGTAGATCGCACCACCCGAAAACCCCGATGCGCAGGTTTGGAAAGCGAGTTCATTCGGTTTTAGGTCGCAAAACTGGAAGCGTTTGGAAAACTGCCATCCGCATTCAATAGCTTCCTGCATGATAGCATAAGATGCCGATAAATATTCATCCAGTAATTCGGCGTGTATTTTTTCGCCCTTTACGATAGAATAGCGAAACGGAATGTCCAACGCGATAAGATACCGCGTTAAATCCGGTAAGCCTGTAAGGTTTAAATTTGTTACAACAGTATTTATTGATACTGAGATGCCTTCGGCAATTAGCCTGCGTAAATTAGTATCTACGATGCCGAATGAACCACAGCCCGACCGGAAACTGCGTGTTGCATCGTGCATGGCTTTCACGCCGTCGAGTGACACGCCAAAGCCAATGCCGTATTCTTTGGCAAAGGCGATAATTTCATCATTAAGCATGGTTAGGTTTGTAACAAACCCTGCATCGAATTTGCAGCCAACGGCGACCAAAGCTTGCTTTGCCTGCGGGATGAATATTTTCCAGCTACTGAACTGCCCTAACGGTTCACCGCCTGCAAGCCGCAACCGGATGTGCCGTATGCCGTCTTTTTGCGCTGCCTCCACCATCTTATGAAGCAATTGCCGCCTGACGGCTTCCGCCATGCCTTTGCCAGTATTCAGCGTTGAGATATAGCAATAGCTGCAGCCCAGGTTACAGGCATTGGTGGTGTGAATCCAAAAGTTCAGCGACTTTGGCACGGCTGGTTTTTCCGGCATGGAAAACTTATCAAAACTGACGATCTCCGTCCTGCCAAGCATCGAAAGAAATTGCTCCAATGTTTCGGGAGGGATAGATAGCTTGCCTGCGATAGCTTGCATATCATCTATACCATTTACCGCCTGTAAAATCTCCTGCTGGCGCTGGTTCAGCAAGCGGAACGAGTTGGGGTAACTACAATTCACTGCATAGGCAAAACCATCGCCAACAGGGCGAAGCAATAGATCAGGCGATTTGCTCGGCACATGGCGCATGAGTGTGGTATTATTCGACGTGCACATGTTAATTGCTGCAATCACCGTAGCTAAGTGCTGTTCCCGAATAGCTTGTGCTATTGGTATTGCCGGTCTGTATCTCAAACCTATTGCTGCAATCTCCGTAAGAGATAGAATGATCGGCAGATGCGTTTGAATTGCCCACTGAACGGATCGCTGCTAAATCGTCAAATAGAATGTCGTTGTTTTGTACTGTTGCCATGATAAAATTGAGTTTAATTAATTTGTACTTCGTTTTTCTGTTTATTTATTCTTGTCAGTAATGAATGCACCGAGCTTGGATGCCATTTTCCGGTGGCGTAAAATGTAGGCACAGCTTTTTTATTCAATTCATTGCAAACCGCCCGCTCGGTGAATATCCCGCGTTTATTCAATCGCTGGATGACAGGGGACATTTTAAGGGCAAAGTCTTCGGCTGCTTGTTTATTAGCAACCGATAAGAATTTTTTGCCATTTTTGCCAAGTTCTACGCCGCGATGCTTTGCAGCCTTTAGTGCTTCTCTCGTCGTATCGCTAATTCGTTGCCTTTGTTCTTCTGCAACCGCTGCAAGGATATGGATGGTGAACTTATTCGCATGCGGATTATCAGCTACCTTAACCTCAACTTTCGATCTCTGGTTAAACAACCCGGCGATTTGTTCAACATCCCTTCCCAAACGGTCAAGTTTAGCAACCACTAACGTTGCCTTGTTACGCTTACACAGGTCGAGTGCTTCGAATAAACCTGTACGCTCCTTGCGGGTTGATTTCACTTCGATTATCTGCGCCAACAATACGTAGCCGTTATTTCGGCAATATTGTTCGACTGCGTATTGTTGCGCTTCTAAACCTAAGCCGCTCCTGCCTTGCCTGCCAGTTGATACCCTGTAATATGCAACTGCCTGTTCCATATGCGCCCTCTTTTGCTCACTACTAAACCATCGTTTATATTTGAGTAGAAAATGATTAAATATCGCTTAAGGCAAGTTTTTAAAGCGTTGTAGCCCAGCAATTTTTAATTTTCGATTTTTGAAATATTGGGGCTTTTTACTCATGCGTTGAGGATGGTTTGCTAATAAGCAAATCGAAGCGAATATTTATTTATGGAGACCGCAATGGTTTTGGATTTTCCGCTCGTCATTTCTTTCCTTGCACTACTGGCTACATTTGACCAGGCGCGCCAACAGCGCGTCCATAACCAAAAATCTGTCAAGCCTCTGCCGCAGATCGATTTGATGGACCGCGATGGGCTGTTGTTCGTCCATGTGCAAAACAATGGTGTCGGTCCAATGACCGTTGATAAATTGACGTTTAGCAAAAACGGGGGTAAATCGCACAGAATACAGGATTGTTTAGATATAGCTCCTGAAAGATACCACCACGTAGAAGTTACCGATACGAATAAGAAAGTAATTATCCCAGGCGGGTTTTTATTAGTCTTTTCTGAACAACTCGATCCAAGCGATAACCAAGAAATGATCGCTTTATTCCGGCAACAGCTTTCTGCGGTGCATTTGCAAGTCGAGGGGCGCGATATTTACGACAACAAAATTTCGATCGAAAAAAGCCTTGCATGGTTTGCACGGCATAGTAAAAACGGATAATGCGAGAATTTATATCTGGTTAGTAGCGCTGTTTTGCAATCTAAAGTTCTTGAAATAATATGCCTCATTAATTTAACTTTTAATTTAATCCAAAGTTTTAGTTTGCTATATTTGAGTACCGATTAACGCCAATATTGTGGGAACTTAAACAAAAAGTTTTCATGGCAAATTCCCCCAAACTGACCATTCAAAAACGCCCTTGTGTTTGTGGAAACACACATTGGATACGAACACCCCGGCCAATATTATTTAAAGCGCTACTATTTTGGCTACCTCTTAAATACTATCAATGCTACGTCTGCGACAGGAAAAAATGGTTTTGGGCGAAGTGAAAGAATTAAATTAAAAAGAAAATATTACCTTCGCAGCTTCTATTACTGGTGGCCTCCGCCACTATTGTGATAAGGTTTAGGTTAAAGCCCCAATACAGCGAGTGTAACGGGGCTTTGTTTTTAACCGTAATCCATACCTTTATCGCGACTGCGGTCATGTT
Organism: Mucilaginibacter pedocola; assembly: GCF_002013915.1. GTDB lineage: Bacteria > Bacteroidota > Bacteroidia > Sphingobacteriales > Sphingobacteriaceae > Mucilaginibacter > Mucilaginibacter pedocola. The sequence goes on along the minus strand of NZ_MBTF01000001.1, from coordinate 867,082 downwards.
GTTTTTGCGCATCGCTCTTGCGCTGTTCCGCCAACGCCCTGCGCATGCGTTGTAATTCGGTTTCCTGCCTGTTTTCTGCGAACTGCGTAGCAATCGGTTTTTCGCTCGGGATGGAGGCAGGCTGTTTCTCTTTGGTCGCTTCAGCACCGCTTGCCGAAAACTCGTGCCGGATGTTTTTTGCCACATCTTTCATCGTCGCATTGAACTGCGCCTTTTGTTTTTCCCTGCCGCCTGCGTCACGTTCGGATTTCTTATTGCGCATGATAACGATGGCTTCTTTTTCCGTGATTAGCGTTTCGTTGCGTAAGCGCTGGCGAACGTCTTTTAACCGCACGCCTTTAAGCTGGCGCGTCAGGTCGAACGAATGCCCGTTTAGATCGACGACGATAAACGGATTTCGCCCCGATCCCTGGGCAATCATATAATCATTATTCTTGCAGGCGGTGATAAACTGCGCTCCCGTGCCCGTTTGGTTCCAAAGTTGTGTAAGGGATGCTTTCAGTTCAGGCTTGTGCTGGTTGCGGCGCGGCGTTTGTTTGTGACCGAACGCAACTTCCATGTTCTGCCTTGCCCGATCTTGTGCAAGGCGGCTGAAGCTGTCTGATTTCATGGTACCGGTTTCGTAGTCATAACGTTCCCAAACGACATGGGCATGTGTGCGACCTTTCTTCTCGTGCAAGACAATCACACGGCGCTGGTGTTCCAAGCCAAGTTCGGTGCCAAGCATATCGGCGGCTTTGAACCAATCTATATTTTTATCCTCGCCATAGGCGGGATTGATCTGGGCGTGGTACATGCCTTTCTCGCTCTTGGTGAGTTCGGACATTAAATCCATGCTGTGGATGGTTTGGTGCAAATACTGTTCTTCCGCGTTTCTGCGCCCGGCAACTTCCAGGATCTGGATGTTTTCGTTTTCAGCCATCGTTAGCAGATATTCTGATAGCTGCCGACCATTGCCGCGTGTGCCGCCCCGTATTACCATACGAGCAATTCCATTAGGGTGTTGTGCGCTTCCTCATATTTGGCGATGGCGGTTTCGATAGACTTCATCAGTTGTTGTGAAACGACCTTGCTGTTGCCCTCCATGTTCAACACCCGGGCGATCTGGTTCAGGTTGCTGCCCTGTTTGTTGGTTTCGGCAAGGTGCTTTAGCAGCAGTTCCCGGTCGGCATTCGGAACATGGCGCAGGGGCTTGGCTTCGATAAGACGCGCACGCGCAAAGTCGCTTACAGTCAAGCGGCTGTCTTTGGCAGCAATCTGTATGGCGGTTTTTTCTGCGAAGGTTACGCGGATCTCGATAGAGTAGTCGCGTTTATCCTCGCCCTGTTTTTGGGGTCTCGGCATATTGTGGTCATGGGTTGTAGGTTTACTTTTGGGGGGTCAAGCGGGGGCAACGCCCCCTTGCAAGACGGCTTGTCCGGACAAACAGCGATAGCGTTTTTGTCCGGACAAGCCACGTCTTGCAACTCCATGACCACTATATCAAAAACACATAATAAGTCAATCATACCAGGTACTTACCGGCAATACCCGCCTGCGCACAACAGCTATCGGCTGGCACCAGTAACGCACAGAAAAATAATTGCCATGAAAAGAAAAAATTACAGGCAAAAACTATGGCAGCTTATACATTTCAGATTGCACAGGGAACTTGCCTCCGGAAAAATAATACCAGGCAAGAGAGATCAGCATAATCGCCAGCAAGAATAAAAACAGGAACGTTACAAATCGCGTCATGCGTTTTTCTTCGTCGGCGAAACGCTGGTTTATTTTTGCGATTTGCTCATCTGCATGTTCCCTGGCTGATCGGCGCTCTAAACCGTTTTCAGCCTTTTGCTGTTGTTCCGGTGTTTTCCCGTCCATCTCTCATAAGTATTATTACAAGGTACAACGCAAAAATTTCGCCAAACGAAAATAAATGAAAATCAGGTAGTTCTACGTATTGCAGCTTATGCGGCGTTTTCTGACCTTACAGCCAAACCTTACTTTATCACGATGGCAGAGGAAACGAATAATACAGCAAGCAAACAATCTCACAATCCGACAACAAACAATCCCCAGGCACCTGCAAAACAACATTTACAGTCGCCATCAGGCAATGAGCTGTTAGACCGCTTTGGTGTAACGCAAGACGAATTCGACCATTTGGTGCAATTCTATGCCAACCATGAAACCCGCAATCAGGTTTGGCTATTTCTTAGCGGCGTTATCCTGACCCCGATTACCCTGGTGGGAGCAATCCTCGGCTATATCCGGGGCTTTAACCGTTTCCTCCGTCCAGCCAACAGGCTGCCGTTGTTTCACCCGTTGTCACCGATCCTGCGGCTGGCGATGGTGCTTGGCGTGATCGCCGCATGGGGTGCAGTGATTTTAATACTGGCGATTGGTACGCCGTTTTTCAGTTTGCTGAAAGAAGGTTCGCCCAAGTTTTGGGCGTATCTGTTCGTCAATACCACTATCTCGCTGATAGCCTTTGCAAGTTTTCAGATATGGCGCTGGCGGCTATTTAAAACGCAACAGGAGGCGCAGAAATACGGAACCGCCCGATTTGCGACTTCAGACGAACTAATGCCTTACCACCACAAACAGGGCATATTTATCGGTGGCGATTACAATTATTCCAAGCAAGGGCATATCCTTACGGTGGCGGGTAGCCGCTCGGGGAAGTTTACCAACCTGATTGCACCTAATCTGTTAGGCTGGGGCAATATTGATGGCTCTTGGGTGGTGGTTGATCCTAAAGGCGAGATCGCCGCCGTGACGGGCGATTATCAGCGCAAAAGCGGGCAGAATGTGGTGCTGCTCAATCCCTGGGATTTACTGCATGCGCATGTGGGCGATGCGCAGCGCTTTAACCCGATGGATATACTGGATGCCGCAAGCCAGCATTTAGTCGATGATTGCTATATGCTGGCAGAAATGCTGGTGCCTGTCCAGAATGACCGGAATAAGTTTTTCTCCGATTCTGCGCGGACGATTGTGGTCGGACTTATCCTGTTTATCGCTGTCGATAAGGAAGGAGAGGAGCGCAGCCTTAAAACCCTGTGGAAGATGCTGCGTTACCCCCAAAACGAATGGGACAGGCTGCTTGCGCAGATGGAAAACTGGAACGGCAAGCACAGTGAAGATGCCAGCGATAGCGAAGCTGAAACAAATAGCGATTACGAGGATCCCAATGCTGAAAATCTCGTTTACGCCTCCAGTGAAATCCAAAAGCTGGCAAAGTCCGGCGAAAATACTTGGGGCAGCATTTTATCAACTGCTCTACAGGCAACAGAGTTTTTAAAGTCGCCTGCGCTGCAACAATCGCTGCAATCGGGGTTCGATCCCCGCGTTCTTTCGCAAAAGAATACGACCGTCTATGTGATTATCCCTGCCGATAAACTGAACAGCCATTCACGCTGGCTGCGGCTTGTAATTACGTCCTGCATGCGTGCCGTGATCCGCAAGCCCAATAAACGGGTTGTGTTCGCTCTCGATGAATTTGCAGCCCTGGGTTATCTGCCGGAAATAGAAACCGCTATCGGTGCCTATGCGGGCTTTAATGTAACCGTCTGGCCAATCCTGCAGTCCCTTGTGCAATTGCAAAACCTGTACAACAGGAATTGGGAAATATTTATCGGCAGTTCAGCCGTGCGGCATTTTTTCGGCATCCACAATAATAACGATGCCGAATACGTAAGCAAAGCCATCGGCAAGACATCGCACATAACTACAGTTAAGGGCAGGAATAACGAACGTGAAGATTTTGCAAGCCGCCGCGATTTGATGAACCCCGATGAGGTACGCATCGAATCAGGCAAGGCGATATTTACGTTTATTGATGATTTGCCGCCGGCGGTGCTGGAGAAAAAGCCTTACTATCAAGCGAATGAATTGAATGATAGGGCAAAAAACAATCCATACCTAAATATTTAATTTTTAGTCAAAAATAACTATTTTAGACCTATGCAACGTCGTGTTGCCGTTAATTATGAGTAAGATTAAGATGTTGTTGAATATTAAGGGTAAGTATTTCGACAATAAAGAAAATCTATATAAACTTCTCTCAACAAATAGGGCCTATCTGCCTCGTTTTGTAAGTGATTTGGTTAAGCTTCCGTCTGAAAAGTTTTTCACATTGAAGGTATTTGAGGCGTTGCACGATTTACTGCCTTCAGTTTTTGTGCTAAGAGATAATCAAACTTACATTATAAATTATGAAGAACTTGCAGAAGTAATAAAGGGCAAAAAAGAGCAACGTCAAAAAAAGCTTGATAGGATTGAGAGTGATAAAATGGTAGTAAATTTTGAATCACAACTTGAGTTAGAGTTATTAAGCAGTAAGCAAGCAAATGGAGATCACCCCCTCGCTGGTGATTTATACAACTTTCTTTATAATGCGGATACACTTATGAGAAGTGACTTAAGCGAAATTCAAGAACATTTAGAATTTTGTAAAAAATGCCAGGCAAATATTGAAAAGTTGAAATATATCTACGGCCAATAATATTTATTTCATGAGGCCAAGTTTACTAAATATAGGAGTTTCATCAATAGGTTTAGGGGTTGTAATACCTGAGTTTTCTAAATCAGAAAGCTGGGATACTTATATTTGTGACTTTGACAAAAAGGATTCTGAAACTTCGACTCGTTATAATCGTTCGTTAAAAAATAAAAAATACTTTTTCACAAGAGATACTAAAGGCAGTACTGAAACGATTTGCGAAATAACAGATTTTTATTATCTGGAAAACAAACAAGACTTCCAGGCAAAATTTTTGACAACTCCAGATTTGTTGGTTTGTCTTGATTTTGAAAGTAACGATTTTGAAAGATATATAACAATTGTTGAAGAAACCCTACTTTGGAGAAAGAAAAATAACAAGCTAACTGTAGTTTTATCCACTCGGGATTTTCGACATTTTTTGGGTGCCAAATACGTCGATTCTATAGAGGTTCTTTGTGATAAACTAAGAGTGCCATATTTAAAATCCGTTTTTGATGTTTTCACCTATAAAACAAGAATGGTCAACGATGAGTTAACCGCTGTAGTCGAAAACATCTCCGGTAGGTGGCATATATGTAAGTCTGATTTTAATATATATCCCGTAGATTTTTTCACATTAATTGAAAATATTTTAAATACCAAACTTATTGATCAAATCAAGTTTGATAAAATGAAACTTAGTAAGTTTTTAAATGAACTTGTTATAGAAGTCTTAGGTTTTTTTTGCGAATATAATGGCGATGTTTTTTTAAATGAATACTTATCCAAACATGAAGGGAAAAAAATATTTCGGCGAATTGTATCTGCAGTGATTGCTATTTATAAAATTCGCGATAACGATATTTTTGCTGAGTTTAAAACTTTAGAAAACAGACTATCCTCAAACTATATCGATTGTATTAAAGTCACGCCTTGGTTAATTGATAAGAAACCAAATTTGAAAAATCAGGAAAGATTGAAGGAAGACTTAAAACATAAGGAACTAAAACAAATTGACTTTCGGGAAATAGAAATTTTAATAATTTTCTTTAAACGTATTGGTTTGTTGCCTCCTTTGTAGCATGAGGCAGTTTTTAAATTGTAAAATGTTGTTTAATATATGCACTAAGATCTTTAAACCCCTTATAAAACCCCTCCATTCCCGCCATCTGAAAACCCTCCGGCTCCAATGCCAAGGCGATTGAGTGCGATGTTTGACACCCGCTTTCGTCATTGTCCAAGAAAAGAAAAACATACCCAATTCTATCTTTCATTTCGATCAGCCGTCCGTTTGCTTCGCCTGCAAGTGAATTTGAATTCAGAATATAACTGTGATGCATAGGCTGCTTGATTTTCTTGATCTCAAGCCACGACAAAAAATCAAAGAACCCTTCGAAAATATCCGCGCTGTGCTTTTCTTTTGCTGGTGGCACATAAGAAATTGCTTTGGTCCCAATGCAAGTTTTAAAGCTGGTGCCTTTGTTTGGGTTTGGGATGCTTAACTCATAACCGCCCCGATCATTGGCAAACAGGAACCCATAATATTGTTTATTGGAAACCGTATTGAGGATGTGCCCCTGCTTTAAATACAGACTAGCCAGCTCTAACGATATTTTCCTGCGTTGCAGTTCATCTAATAAACCGTAATGCGTAATCCGGTCTGAGATCTTCAATATTTTAAAGGTGGCACTTGGTACTTGTAACGTTGGTTTTTCTTTACTCCTAACCGTGCCGTAATCTTCCCCACGCTGAGCAAATTGGCTTAAGGCTTCCAGCCCCTCCAATGCATCGGGGATACCGCTGCGCCTGTCGTTGAAATGATAGTCACACCATAGATCTAAACCATCGCCACCGCTACCGTGTCGGCTGTTAACGCCGCTGTTGCAGGTTCCGAAATCATGCCAGGTATTAAGTTTGGTGTTGACCTTGAACGATGCCGTTTTTTCTTCCGGGCGGAATGGAGAAAAATACCAATCATCACCCTTTCGGTCGGTTTCATGAAATCTGCCTTTAAGGTATTCGACGATGTGCTTTAACGGGATGGATTTAGCTTCGATAATTTTCATGGTTTAGGTCTTTCTGAGTGCAATTTACGGGAAATCAACTGAGTATGAACAATCAAAAGGCTGCATCGAATAAAGATGCCTCATAGCACTTTCAGCCAAGATCTTACATTGCGTAACGTCGAATTCGTTTTCATTTAAAGTGGAAGTGATCTCGCCAATAAATGCGGCATGCCTTGCCGTATCAAGCGTATTCAGGTGGAAACGTTCACACAGTAGCGCTGCACACAGTTCAGCAGCAATATTTGCATGCACATTGCCCATGGTGGTTTGTTGGACGAGACGCAATTGATACATCGCCCATTTAGCAAGCTGCTGAAACTGCATGGCGTAAAAATTCTCCCGGGAACTTGCCTGCTCAGTGTCGATGAACATTGCCGCTGATGGCATTCTGATGGTATCGATACGGGTGCTGTAGTTCGGACAAAACTCGCCATATTCAAATACGGCTTTGGTGTTTTCCACGAATGTATCAATGATGGCAAGCCGCTCGAATGTCGTGGGCGGTATCTGCCAAGGGAAATATTCCGGGCGCTGATAGCTTGATAGCTGGCAACGGTTGAATACCTCAACGGTCGTCATCATTGGAACGGTTTTAAACGTGCCCGTCGAACCCGTCGAACGATATTGCCTTTGTAACGCAAGATGTGGCTTTTCTCCTGCGCGTACCGTTTCACCAAGCGTTTGCCATTCTTTTGCGCTTGCCCAATCTTCGAGCATATAAAAATTATTGCTGGCTATTTTCGTCAAAAGCAGGTGGTTCGTTCCCTGGTACAACTTTCCCGAAGAAGCATGCCGCGCAAAGCGAATGAACGGCTTGTTGAAGTTTGTATATGTTTCATCTAAAGGAGAAACGCCTTTTTTGATTTGGTTATCAATGACGATGACAATGGTTTCAATTTCGTCAGTAATAGCGGTGCCAGGCTGCCTGCCGGTGGAATTAGGTTTATTCAAGGCGTTCTCCTAAGAAAAATGCCGCAGCTTTCGCTACGGCACTGGTTAATATCATACGGTGGCGAGTTATAGGTCGTATTTCAGGTCGAACCAGTCACCGTGAAGTTCGATGTCGGTGGTTTGTAGGACATTCAGGAGATATTCGAGATCATCTTTATGCAGTGCGTCCGGCGCATTCTCATCAATCAATTCAATTAAAAATCCTTCCTTGCCGCTGTAAGGCAGCGTGTGGAAAATTTCCAGTCCTGATTGTTGAGCATGGCAACCTGGTATTCATCGTTAACAAGGAATACATAACCGCTACTCAAATTCATGGCAGGCTTTACACCGGAATTTTCAAAGCCGTTTGGCAAGCCCTGTTGTTCCCATGCTGCAAGCGTGTCGTAAAGCATTGCGATTTCGCGGTCTCCAAAGTCTGATAGATTTTTGGTGTAAAAGTTGTTCATTTGTTTTCTCCTGTAAGAGTTGATGGTTACAGGGGATGGATAAGCTGGAGCCTTAGCGAGCGAACGGCTGTTAATTTGGTTGGGCTGTGAATGCGAAGCAGAGAAAATTAATAGTTAGTGACGTGAGTGGCTTCGGCTAAGACCCTGTATTGAAACCGTCGGCTCGATCTTAACAGGTAGAAACAAATATGACTGATGCACCGGCTGAAAACTGAAAGCCCCACATGCGAGGTGCAGGGCTTCATCGGCACGTGAAAGCTTGGTTACTCAATTTTTCCGGGGCTTTCCACGCCTTTGATAATATCGGCGATACGCCAGCCATTAATGCGCTTGCTCAGCTTAAAGGGCTTCGGATAACGCCCGGCTTTCACTTCCGCCTCAAATGTAGTCTTACCCAGATTGTCCAGGAATTTGAGGATCGAAGGAAGCTGCCAGTACCCTAAATGAGGCGGGTTGGCTTGCGTATTGGATGGTTGCATAGGTTGGTTGTTGTGGTCGGTAGTCATGGTGATAAATAGTCCTTTGTTGTGTATCGGTAGGGGATGGGGTTGTTCTTAATTGTTGGTCGAGATAATCAGCATAGCGCTGCATCATCTCTGTACGTTCGTCGAGGTACTTCGCCCGATCATACGCCCGGTCGATCTCACTCTGCGGAACGTGTGCCAGTTGGCGGTCGGGAATCTCATGCTGGTATTTGAGCTTTTCCTTGCACACGCCCATGGCAAGCGCCCTGAACCCGTGGCAACTCATTTTATCGCCATAGTCCAGTGTAATAAGGCTTTCCTGGATAAGGCTCATACTGGTGAATTCTCCACGTGCAATAAGGCTCGGGAACAAATACGGCGTATGTCCAGTAAGTGCGTGTAAAGCCTTTAAATCGGCAATAACCTGCCTCGATAATGGCACCAGATGCTCGCGCTGCATTTTCATACGCAATGCCGTCACCGTCCACATCGCGTTATCAAAATCAAACTCACACCAACCGGCAGTCATTAATTCTGTACGCCGTACAAACGTTTTAAGCATGATGCGCACGGCGTAATAAGCGACAGGGGATATTTCGTCTTTGCGGCTTTCAAGCACCTTTAAAAACGCCGGCAGCTCGTCAATATCCATCGAACGGCGATGCTTTACCTTTGGGGTGGTAATAGCGCCTTTAAGCTCAATCGTGATATCTCGCTCAGCGCGGTCTGTCTGTACGCCAAAGCAAAATATCTGGCTCAGGTACTGGCGGCAACGTTTCGCCATATGCGGCGCTTTTTGTTCAATACCTTTGATGCAATCGTATAATTCGCCGGTCGTTAGCTGGCGCATTGGAAACCTACCCAGTTTGGGGAACAGGTGGTTTTCTAAACGTTTCAGTACCTCGCGCGCAAATCCGGGTTTCCATTTTGCGCGGTTCAGTTCGTACCATTCGCGCCCTAATACTTCCAGTGTTTGGCTGCGGTCGTCCTTTGCGCGTTGCTTGTCTGCCAGCTTTAAAAACACCGGATCAAAGCCTTTCTGTTTTTGTTTCTTTGCAACCTCTTGCAGGTTACGGGCTTGCATCAGCGGCACCTCAGGATAGATGCCTAACGCCAGGCGTTTCTCCTTGCCATCGATACGGTACTTGTACCGCCAGTATTTGCTGCCATTGGGCATGACTTCGAGGTAGAGTCCTCCATCGTCATAGAGGCGGTATTTATTAGGTTGTGGCTTGGCGTTGCGGCATTGCAGATCGTTAAGAGGCATTGCTCTTGTTCCTTTTCGAATTGTTGGTTAAAAAAAGAAACAGCAAGAACGCGCCCGATAGCTGCATAGCTATCGCGATTTGTTCCCCCAAAACTGCTGATTGTACCCGAGTATAGGCATTTATTCCTAATTGTCAAGTAGGCAATATTTTGAACGAAAACATGACTTTCATTCGCTTTTGTGCTTCCTTGGTCTTTAGGATTGCTCCCCTTGCGGGAGAGGTTAGACATAAATTATACTCTTAATTTGGTTGCAGAAATTTGGTTGCTGGTTCGGCTTGGTCCCCCCGTTTGTGTCCCCTTTAATTTAGGCACCAACCGTGGAACGTTTCCCACAATACCAATAAAATAAGCATAACGCAATAACAAGCAAGTTTGATTTTAGCTTATAGGATGCCCTTCCACATTCTTCAAAGACATTTTGAATAGAAACTGTTCTAATTTACCAAAAGCAGTATTCCAGTATAACTGACGCTGGGTATCGATCAAATTGAGATGTAAAATTGGTGGAGGGGGCATTACTTTGCCGAGGATCTCCTTAGTAAAGTCTAAGTCTTCGATCGTGAATTTTGGCTCGCTAATGTTTAACATTTCCCAACTTATCGGACTAGTTAAATAAACATTCTTGGAAAGATATTCGCAAAAACCTTCGTTCATGCTCGTTTTTACAGGAATGGCGTAATTTAAAAATTGGTTGTTGAACAGCTCGTCATTATTAATCGCCTTAGTTTTTGTAGAATTATAAACTACGCCTTGAAATTCAGATGTTTCAGCGACCCACTGCATGAGCATTTGAGGGATTATATATTCCGGTTTAAAAGTGGCATCTCCGTATCGAACTTTTGTATAACAAGCTATATACAAAGGAAATAGGTTTATAAATTTAACAAAGGCAAGTTTGTGAGCTCCTGCAACACCATCACTAATTATTTTTTCTTGTTCTTTCCATTTAGGAACAAAATACATCTTTAGAAATTTATAGTTAACGGATAGGTCAAGGTATTTGAAATGATTTGTTTTAAATCGAGATACAGCCATTTGAGAGAATACAGGTCGATCTAATTCTTCCCAACACGTATGAACCGAATTGGATAGATATATGCATGGCAAGCCACTCAAGCTAAATCTATTGGTTTTAACGATATGCCTTTTTTCGAAAGGAATGTGAAACATTTCCTTAATGCCTAAGTCTTTTGTAAATTCCTGGCGAGCCTTAAATAAAAAATTATCATGTGTGTCAATATGTAGGTTTTTATTAGGTGGGATCAGATAATCAGGCATGTTCTCCATCAACTTGGCAAAAATGTGATACGCACTTGCCAGTTTTCCATGCAAATAACTATCCACCACTTCTTCGAGCAAGTTGCAGGCTTCTATTATTTTATCTAAATCCTGTGCAATTAACGATGAATAGTCGTCGTCGACTAATTTGAGTAACCCTAAATACGTTTCAAATGATGCAATCAGATGACTTTGAAATGAAGATTTAGTTTTCGATGGGAAATCGAATATTGGATGGTCAAATAATTCTTTTGTATTCATAAAGGATGGTCGCGAGATTATCTGTCGTTTTTAGACTGACTTGAAGCGAATATACTAAATGCAATACACGGATAAACTAATAACCGATCCCATAATCTTTATCGATATTCCTCTGCTTTGCTTCGCGTTCCTCTTTCATGCGGTTCATGCTCTCACGTATTTTGTATTCGTGTTTGCCGTCCGCCAAACCCCTTTTAAAATCATTGTGCAGTTCTTTTGATGATAACATTTTATCAAGCAGTTTTGGGTCTTGTTTGGAAAGGGCATGAGCATTATTGAAACCGTTTTTGTATTCAGTGTTAAAGTCTTTGCGAGGGATGCCTTGACTAAACTCGTTGTGATCTTTGGCAATCGCCATCGTCCGGACAAACGCGTTATTTTTGTTGTTCCGAATGATTTGCTCCAGCAATTTAGGTTCATAGATGCTTAGGATTGTACCAACATTATATGCACGGGCGATACGTTTTTCTTCTTCACTTGCTGCCATGGCTTAAAAGGTGTCTTTTGCGTTGTTAGAGAGATACTCATTAATTGAGGCGGTTTCATACAGGATTACACGCGGAGATGCGTAGACGAACCTTATTTGCCCGCTATCGCGGATTTTAAACAATGTGGTTTTACTGGAGATGCCAAGTTTTTTCATGGCTTGTTCGCCTGTCAGCCAAAGTTCCTCTTTGATATATTTTTCGTCCTGGATGCGAGCGACAACTTTTTCGATCAGTTGATAGAATGCGGGTTCTTCAAGGCAAATAACCTCCATGCTTATTGTGATGATTTAGACCAGCAAAATAAAAAATAGAGGTGTTTGAAAAAATACGTAGAACTACGCGATTATATGGTAATAAATGTCCCCAAGAATTAACAAGATTTGTTGATATTTAAGAGATAATCAAGTATTCTGCTAAAAATATAGAATAATATACAGATCATGCCTAAAGGAAAAATATCTACATTTATCCTTATTGGGATGAGTAATAAAAAATTTGTTCATTGTATTTAACTAAGAGAAACTAATATGTCGGACGTCAGAAGCGCGCTACTCAGTAAATTCAATAGCAGTATTTATCGGAATTTTGGAGCATTTTTAAAAGAAATAACTATTGAAGGTTTTAGAGGTATAACTGAAACGATAAACTTTGAATTCCCAATTACTGCAATAAGTGGATTTAACGGCGCTGGTAAAAGTACTATCGGGCAAATTGCCGTTTGTGCTTATAAGACCCCAAGCACGGATAGGATTTACAAAAGAAAGTACATAAAGGATTTCTTTCCTCAATCAGCAAGCTTAGATCCAGCACCATTTATCTCGAATGCGAAAGTCATTTATAAATATTCTACAAATACTTCTACTCTTCAAAATCTGACGGTATCACGTCAAAGAGTTGAATGGTCTGGGTACAAAAGACAACCTGAACGACATTGTTTCTACGTGGGATTTGCAGCATATATACCTAAGATTGAAAGTAGAGGTAATAAAATTTATAAAAATGAAAGAATGGTTCTTACCGCCAAACGAGTTATAACGCCTGAAATTCATTTACACGTAAAACAAATCTTGAATTCAGATTATGACGAAGTTTGGTTTCAAGGTATGCAAGCCGATGGTAAAACCAACGAGATTGGAATGCTTTCTCGCTATGGCTACACTTATTCGGAAAATAACATGGGTTTTGGTGAAGGTCGATTATTGTATATGATAGATCTTTTAGAGAATGAACCAAACAATAGCTTATTTGTATTCGAAGAGCCTGAAACTTCACTCCATGGTGATGCCCAATATAAATTTATTAAGTACTTAATGGATATCTGTATTAGAAAAGGGCATCAGGTTATTTTATCAACGCATTCAAGTACAATGCTTGAAGCATTACGAAGTTTTTAATAAGAAATAGGTCGGGCGTGAAGGTAATAGATCGCGTGAGTGCCTATAGAGCCAAGTCATTGTTAAGCGACGGGCGTGAACATGCCATGGAAATATTAGTCGAAGATAAATTTGCAAAATCTTTATTGACGGAAATTTTAAGGCAACGGTTTCCAGAACTGATTTCCTCGATCGGAATACATCCTGTTGGTGATGCTACCGCTGTTCGACAATTGACAGAGTATTTGATTGACGCTGGACATAGAGCTATAGCAATCAGAGATGCGGACCAAGGCGAAAATAAATCTACCAAACTTTTTAAGTTTCCTGGCACCCTTCCACCTGAAAAGGAAGTGTTTTTGACATCAGAGGTACAAAACGAATTAGGATCTAAATATAATATCGACGTTAGAGAAATATTATCGGTTGCCGATTTAGACCATCATAAATATTCAGAGTACCTTTCCTTAAAAGCCCATTGCCCTAAAGAAGTTTTAGAAAACCAAGCAATTGTCGAATATATCAGAACCAAAGGAGAAGGATTTTTCGCAGAACTGGTTTCAATTATCGGTTCAGAATTGCATTAAAATACTTAAGAAGTACAAATTTTGCCGTAACAAGGCGCATCACATGAAATGTTCCGCCAATGTTCGACCAAGCAAAAAGGCAGTTAGCGCTTTTTCGCGTAACTGCCTCATTTTCAAGTACTCAGAGCGGGAATCGAACCCGCACTCCGTTAACGGGAACAGGATTTTAAGTCCTGCGTGTCTACCAGTTCCACCATCTGAGCCTGGAGGTTTTCCCGGCCTTGTGCGGGAAATTAACCTTTCAAAAATAAATCCCTTCGGGTTGAGGGAAGGGATTTGAGCGAAAGACGAGATTCGAACTCGCGACCCCGACCTTGGCAAGGTCGTGCTCTACCAACTGAGCTACTTTCGCGTTGGTATTTCCTTTAAACTTCGGCTTCCGTTTTTGTCCGTTTGCCTATCTCGTTTGCGGGAGTGCAAATATAGACAGAATTAGGTGCTCTGCAAGTAAAAATTTAACTTTTTTTAAAGTTTTTTATAAACCGCTGTTTTTCAAAACCTCCATGGTAAGCTCGGGTTCAAAACCACGGCTCAGGGCGTATTGCTGCAGTTTATAATTGCGTTTGGCAGTATTGCTTTCGGCCACGGTGCCGGCTTTTTTGGTAATCAAGCGGGTGAGGGTGGCTATATAATCGTCGAGGTCGAGGGTTTGCAGTGCCTTTTTTATGAGTATCGGTGATACGTTCTTTTGCTTTAGCCCCTGCTTTATTTTAATGCGCCCCCAATGCTTCTGGTTGAATTTGCCGCTTGTATAGGCCTTGGCAAAGCGTTCCTCGTTCAAAAAGTTGCTTTCTATCAGTTGTGTAATAATGTTCTCTACGGCGGTGGTGTACAGGCCCCATTCATACAGTTTGTCGCGCACTTCCTGCTGCGAGCGTTCCTGGTAGGCGCAGTAGTGTTCGGCTTTTTTAAGGCCCGTGGCCGGGTCGGTTATCTTCGGTTTTTGGGGGTTATCCATCAACCAAAATTCGTTAAAATTCTTCTATTCGCAGAAATATAAGCAAATTCGTGCCATGCAGAACATCTACCGGTTAAGCGAAATAAAGGGCATTATTGGTGCCGAAGGTAACCTTGCAGACGATAGCGCCATCAGCGTTTTGCTGACGGATAGCCGCCGCATTACCTACCCGGCATCGTCGCTTTTCTTTGCGCTGAGCGCCCGCCGCAACGGGCACGAGTTTATTGCCGATGCCTATACTGCCAGCGTGCGCAGCTTTGTGGTGAACGCACAGCCCGATACCGTAATGCCCGATGCCAGCTTTTTGGTAGTACCCAATGTACTGGCCGCCCTGCAACAATTAGCCGCACATCACCGCAGGCAGTTTAATTTGGAGGTGATAGGGGTAACGGGCAGCAATGGCAAAACCATTGTGAAGGAGTGGCTGTACCAACTGTTCTGCCCCGAGAAAAACATTGTACGCAACCCTAAAAGCTATAACTCGCAAATAGGGGTGCCGCTGTCGGTTTGGCAGCTCAACGAGGGGCATAACCTCGGTATCTTCGAGGCAGGTATATCTGCCCCCGGCGAAATGGAGCGGCTGGAGGCTATTATACAGCCCTCGGTAGGCGTGCTTACCCACATGGGCACCGCGCATGATGAAGGCTTCTCATCGCCCGCCGCCAAGCTGGAGGAAAAGCTGAAGCTGTTTAAGAACTGCCGCCTGCTGGTTTATAACTACGAGGTACTGCTCGATCATGAAGCCGCTCTAAGCACCACCGAGTGCTTCACCTGGAGCCGCAAATTCAAAATTGCCGACCTGTACGTATTCAGCGAAACTACCATTGCCGATAAATATTACCTGCGCGGCAAATACAAAGGGCAGGAGATAGAGTGCCTGGTGCCTTTCCGCGATGATGCTTCGATAGAGAATGCCATTGTTTGCTGGGCCACCATGCTGGCCATGGGCTACAGCCCCGCTAATGCCGACGACCGCATTGAGCGCCTTAGCCCCGTAAGTATGCGGCTGGAACTGAAGCATGGCATAAACGATTGCTCTATTATTGATGATTCGTACAACTCCGATGTACAGTCGCTGGAGATAGCGTTGAACTTTTTGGGGCAGCAGAATCAGCACAGTAAGAAGACGGTCATCCTGTCGGATATCTACCAGTCGGGGTTGTCGGAAGAAGCCTTGTACAAACAGGTGGCTCAATTGATAAGCGATAAACGTATTGAGCGCTTTATCGGCGTTGGTGCGGCACTGGTAGCCCATCAGCAATATTTCCGCGTGCCCGAGGTGCATTTTTATGCCGATACTATGGCTTTGCTGCAGGATATTGGCAAGCTGCATTTCCGCGAAGAAACTATTTTGATAAAAGGTTCGCGTAGTTTTGAATTTGAACGGGTGAGCCGCGTACTGAGCCAAAAGGCGCACGAAACCATTTTAGAAATAAACCTGAATACGCTGCTGAGCAACCTCAACTATTATAAGGCTAAACTACAGCCGGGCGTTAAGCTGATGGCTATGGTGAAGGCATTCTCGTACGGCAGCGGCACCTTCGAGGTGGCAAACATGCTGCAATACAATAAGGTGGATTATTTGGCCGTGGCCTATACCGACGAGGGTATTGCGCTGCGCGAGGGCGGCATTAGCCTGCCCATCGTAGTGCTGAACCCCGAACCGTTGGCTTATGATAAATTGGTAGCTTATCGTTTAGAACCGGAGATATACAGCTTCGGGCTGCTGGATGAGTTTGTGCAGTTTGCGCAGGAGAACGATGTAAGCAATTACCCCATACACGTTAAGATAGATACCGGCATGCACCGCCTGGGTTTTGAGCCGCAGGATGTGGACACCCTTTGCGATATGCTGGAGGTAAACAAGTATGTAAAAGTAGCCTCGGTGTTCTCGCATTTGGCCGCCAGCGATGCCGCCCAACACGATCTGTTTACCCTGCACCAGATAGGCGTTTTCGACAAAGCCGCTGCGCAAATAGAGCAAGCCGTTGGTTATAAAGTATTAAAGCATATCAGTAATACATCGGGCATAACCCGCTGGCCTAATGCACAGTATGATATGGTGCGTTTAGGCATTGGCCTCTACGGGGTAGATGCTGCCGTACCTGCCGACGATGCCGGGCTGCAACCCGTTGCTACCTTGAAAACCACCGTATCGCAAGTACGCAAGGTGCCCGCTAACGATACCATTGGCTACAACCGCAACGGCAGTTTAAAGCGCGACGGTGTAATTGCTACGGTACGTATTGGCTATGCCGATGGCTACCTGCGCGCCTTTGGTAATGGCGTTGGTCGTATGCTGGTGAACGGCGTACAAGTGCCTACCGTGGGCAATATCTCTATGGATATGTGCGCCATTGATGTTACCGATGTACCCAACCTACGCGAGGGCGATGAGGTTATCGTTTTTAACGATGTACTGCGGATAGAAGAACTGGCAAAGCAGATAGGCACCATCCCGTATGAAATTTTAACAAATATTTCGCAGCGGGTAAAGCGGGTGTACTTTTACGAATAGCGTATATTTGCGGCATGAAAAGGTTGTTCCGCGTCCTGCTAAATTATTTCATCAAGGGGATGCTTATTGTGGTGCCGCTGGGTGCCGCGTTTTTCCTGATATTTTGGGCGGTATCTACGGTTGATAACGCGCTTAACCTCAGTGCCGAACTTTGGGTAGATAAGGATGGTAAACCCATCTACATCCCCGGTTTGGGTATCCTCAATGTTATCGTCATCATTTTGGTAGCAGGTATTTTGGTTACCAATGTTATAACCGACCCGATAAAAGGCTGGTTCCACCGCTGGCTGAACAGGCTGCCTATTTTCAAATTCCTGTACTCGTCTATAAAAGACCTTACCGAAGCCCTGGTAGGCGACGAAAAGAAATTCAACGAACCCGTACTGGTAGAAATGAACGCTTACGGCTTGAAAAAGATAGGCTTTATGGTGCAGAAGGATATGGCATCCATCGGCTTGCCCGGCGATGTTGCTGTGTATTTTCCATGGTCGTACTCCTTTGCCGGCCAGGTGGTTATTGTAGCTGCGGATAAAGTAAAACCTATTGATAAAAGCGCTGCCGATGTAATGAAATTCGTTATTTCGGGTGGGGTTAGTGGTTTGGAATAGTCCCCGCCTTTTCCGTCAGTAATTTCGGATCCTTCTTTTTAAAGCTGCGGATAGTGAGGATAATAGCCAGCCCCATCATTATTGCCCCTAATAAAAAAGGCGCGCCGGGGAAATGAACTTTTGCATCCGGGCTGGTGAAACGGTGGAAGATGGAGGTCATCATCAGCGGTCCTATGATGGTGGTTACGCTCACCAAACTTGTTAAAGCGCCCTGTAGTTCGCCTTGTTCTTTGGGCGATACGTGCTCAGATATAAAGCCCTGCAATGCCGTGCCGCCAATACCGCCCATGCAATAAGGTATCATTACCAAATACATCATCCAGGGGATATTATTGAAAGATATCAGCACCAATCCAATGCCGTAAAAGGCAATGCCGGCGAGGATATTCTTCCGCAGGCCGAATTTGGGTATCGTCCATCTTACTAAACCGCCTTGCACGCCAACGATAAGCAGACCCAGGAATATCCCCAGCGCCCCGATGCTCGATTCGCTCCAGTGAAATTTCTCCACTACATAAAAGGGCAGCACACTCTCCACTGCTTTTTGGCCAATGTATACAATAGTATAAGCGGTTATCAAAGTACTCACGGCAAGGGAATAATGCCGCAACCGCAGCAAAGAGCCAACGGGATTGGCCCTCTCGAACTCGAATTTTCGCCTGTTTTCAACGCTCAACGATTCGGGTAATACAAAGTAGCCGTAAATGGCATTGATGAAGGCAAGCCCGCCCGCTACAAAGAAGGGTAGACGAATGAATACGCCACCCAAAAAACCACCCAGTCCAATGCCTAAAATAAAACCAAGCCCTGTCGCAGCACCGATCAGCCCGAAGTTGGCGGCACGTTTATCGCCGCTACTAACATCAGAAATGTAAGCTGTAGCCGTGGTAGTACTGGCGCCTGCCACGCCGGCAATAAAGCGCCCGATGAACAGCCAGAATATAGAGGGGGCAAAGCCCATGAACAAATAATCGATACCGAAACCCACCAGCGAGATAAGCAGCACAGGCCGGCGACCGTAGCGGTCGCTCAGGTTGCCCAATATGGGCGCGCAAACAAATTGCATGGTGGCGTAGGTAAAGGTGAGGTAGCCGCTATACTGGCTGGCCATGCTCACGCCCACATGGCCCAATTGCTCCAAAAGGGTAGGGAGTATGGGTATGATGATGCCCAGCCCCATGGTATCTATCAGTACCGTAACGAATATGAACCCTAACGCGCCCGGCCGTTTTTGCGCTTGCTGCTTTGTATCTGCCATGTATATTGCTTAGAACAGATAATTGGCGGAAAGTTTTACCATCGGGCTATAATTAATGGGCAACAACATCAATAGGGGCAGCGTTTTTACTCTCTTTAGCACGTTTAAAACTCAAAACGGCTAATATGGTGCTCAACAACATAAGCAAAGCACCAGCAAAAAATGCAGCACCGGGGAAATGCACGGGAGCGGTTTGCCCCGTGAAATACGAGAACAGGTTAGTCATCATAATTGGCCCGAAGATAGAAGTAACGCTCATCAAGCTCGTAAGCCCGCCCTGTAGTTCGCCTTGTTCGTTAGCTGGTATTTGTCCGCTGATGAGACCCTGTAATGCTGGTCCGGCTATACCACCGAGGCAGTATACTACCAGTATGGCAAACATCATCCAGCTTTTATCTGCAAATGCGAACAGGAATAAGCCCAGTGTGTAAAGCAGCAGGCCGTAAATAATACTTTTCTTTTGCCCAAGTTTTGGAATAGTTACCCTAATGAGTAGCCCCTGTACCAAACCCGACAGTACACCAACCAAACCAAGCGAGTAACCCACAAGCGATTCGGTCCATTGGAAGCGTTGCATAGTAAAGAAAGTCCAGGTGCTTTGTACGGCGTGGGCAGCAAGGTATATGAGTATCAGCGATGCAATAAGCCCGCTTACTGATGGGTATTTTTTTAATTGCATTAGCGAACCTACCGGGTTTGCCCTGCGCCATTCAAATGGGCGGCGGTGGGCTTTATCTAACGATTCGGGGAGTACGAAGTAACCATACGCAGCGTTGATCAACGCCAATGCGCCTGCGGTAAGGAAGGGTAGTTTAGTGCTGTATTGGCCTAATACACCACCCAAAACCGGGCCTATAATAAACCCAAGCCCAAATGCTGCACCAATTATACCAAAGTTTTGCGCACGCTTTTCGGGCGGACTAACATCAGCAATGTAAGCTGAAGCCGTAGTGAAACTGGCACCGGTAATACCTGCAATAATACGACCCAAAAACAGCCACCAAATGGTAGGAGCAAAGGCCAAAAAAGCGTAATCGATAGCGAAGCCCAGCAACGAGCCAAGCAGAACCGGGCGGCGGCCGTAGCGGTCGCTCAGGTTACCCAACACCGGGGCGAACAGAAACTGCATTACTGAGTAGGCGAACAGCAGCCAACCGCTCCATTGCGCGGCGGCACTCAGATCGCCGTGAATCAGGTTTTCTATCAGTTTTGGGAATACCGGTATAATGATACCAAAGCCGGTGATATCAATAAGCAGCGTAACAAAAATAAAGCCTAAGGCTGCAGGTTTTTTGGTTTGGGCTGAAGCGTCCATACCGTAAAGATGTGAAATTAACACGAATTGCACGAATTAAATCGAATTTCACAGGTAGGTCGAATTGTTGGCACATTTTACCGCAAAGTGCGCAAAGAAAAAACGCAAAGAGCGCAAAGCTTTGCAAATTGTTTATTTAAGCTTTGTGTTCTTTGCGTTAGTTGAGCTGCAAATCTTTGCGCACTTTGCGGTTAATTAAACACAAAGGCAACCCTTAGAAGTTCGGTTTCAACACATACTTGTCATAGAAACGGAAGATGTGCTCCGCGGCTTCTTCTGCCGTATCTACCAGGCGGTACAGGTTAAGGTCGTCGGGGCTAATGTTGTGCTCTTCGGCCAGCATACGCTCTTCTACCCATTTAAATAGTCCGCCCCAGTAATCAAGCCCCACAAATACGATAGGGAAGCGGGCAATTTTACCGGTCTGTATCAGTGTGATGGCCTCGAAGGATTCGTCCATAGTACCAAAACCGCCGGGCAGGATGATAAAGCCCTGCGAATACTTCATAAACATTACCTTACGGATGAAGAAGTAATCGAACTCGAGTATCTTATCCCTGTCGATATATTTATTGTGGAACTGCTCGAAGGGTAGCTCGATGTTCAAGCCTACCGATTTACCACCGGCCTCGTAGGCGCCTTTGTTGGCAGCCTCCATAATGCCCGGGCCACCACCCGATATTACACCATAACCGCGCTCGGTAAGCAGGCGGGCGGTATCTTCGGCCAGTTTGTAAAATTTGTTATCGTTTTTGGTACGTGCCGAACCGAAGATGGAAACGCATGGGCCAATTTTGGCCAGCTTCTCGAAGCCGTCCACAAACTCGGCCATTATTTTAAATATCTGCCACGAATCGGTAACCTTTATTTCCTGCCAGTTCTTGTTCTCGAATGCCTGTCTTATTTTATCCTCACTTGTCATAGATGTTTATTTGGTCCGGAAGTCCGTAAGACGGGATTCCGAAAGAGTAAAATGATGTGCAAATATTACAATAATTAGTTGCTTAAGTTTTAACGCCAATATTAAACTATTAATATGCTAAGCAGCTACCACCTCTGTCTTTCCGACTTCCGGACTTTCCGACTTCGCACTCGAAGTAGCCCACAACCCAATAAAGGTTATCAGCCCGTTCACGATGATCAACTCGTTATCGAAAACGTAGCCGCCTAATAAGGCCTTGCTTTCGGTACTCAAAAAGAAGCAAACCGCAGGCGATATCAAACAAATAAAGGGCACCAACTTATCGCGCACCTGCCTGTTACTTACAAACAAGCCGAACGAATACAAGCCCAAAAGCGGGCCGTAAGTATAAGAGGCTACTTTGAAAATAGCGCCCACCACAGCATCGTTATTAATAGCATTGAAAATAATGATAGTTAAAAACATCAGCCCCGAAAAGGCGATATGCACCCAATGGCGGGTGGCAACATTCTTTTTGCTGTTAAGGTCGTTCTTTTTGTTGAAGCCCAGAAAATCTACACAAAACGAAGTAGTGAGCGCGGTTAATGCCGAATCGGTAGTAGCAAACGTTGCTGCCGTTAAGCCCAGCATAAATACCATGGCTGGTATTACCCCTAAATATTTTAGGGCAATGGTAGGGAAGAGGTAATCGGTTTTTTCTACGGTGATACCGTATTTGGCGGCGTACATATACAGTAAGGCACCCACGCTGAGGAAGAAGATATTGATCACCACGAACACCCCGGTAAAGCTGAACATATTCTTTTGCGCCTCTTTGATATTTTTGAGGCTCAGGTTCTTCTGCATCAGGTCCTGGTCGAGGCCGGTCATGCCAATTGTGATAAACACGCCTCCTAAAAATTGTTTTGTCAAATGAAACTTGCTGCCCAAAAAGTCGTCGAGGAAAAATATTTTAGAGTAACTGCTGTTCTTGATGGCTTCGGCAGCTTCGAAAAGGTTGTAATCGAGGCTTCGGCAAATGAAAAATATCGAGAGGAAAACCGATGTTACCAAAAAGAAAGTTTGCAGGCTATCGGTAATAATGATGGTTTTTAAGCCACCTTTAAACGTGTAGCTCCATATCAATGCCAGGCATATCAGCACGGTTACCGCAAACGGTACATTATAGGTATCGAAGATAAATTTCTGCAACACTATAACCACCAAATACAATCTGAATGACGATCCGATGGTACGGCTAAGCAGGAAAATAGCGGCTGCCGTTTTATAGCTCCAGGTACCTAAAGCATGTTCTATGTAGCTATATATAGAAGTAAGCTTCATGCGGTAGTATAAGGGCAGCAATACAGTAGCAATAATGATAAAACCTGCAGCGTTGCCCAGTACGAACTGGAAGTACGCGAACTGGTCGCCACTTGGGGCGCCTACTTTGCCGGGCACCGATATAAAGGTTACGCCACTCAATGCCGTGCCTATCATCCCGAAGGCCACTAGGTACCATTTGGAATTGCGGTTGGCCACAAAAAAGGTATCGTTGTTGGCAGAGTTTTTTGAGGTGAGGTACGAGATAACCATCAGCACCAAAAAGTAACCTATTATAAATGTGAGCAATATTCCCGACGACATAGTTTGCGATGTATTTTACCGAATGTAGGGGTTTGAGGGTTATAAACAAAATTGAATTACTGGTGGTTATTTAACCACGGAGATAACAGAGGTTACGCGGAGGTGCACAGAGGTTTTTGAGGTGGAGTTAATATTGGTCATTCAAATTCGTGAAATTCGCCCTCATCCGATAAAATTAGTGTTCACTCGAATAGTGCGATTGCAGAGCTCTGCGCACCTCCGCGTTTTTCTCTCTGTGTTCTCTGCTGTAAAATTAAAATCAAAGCATTCCCGCCCATTAATTAATACGAACATATTTGCTTAATTTGGTGTGCAAAATACATCACCTATGGCCGCTATCGCAAAACTTATAATTTTCTTTTTTTGCGTGGTGGGCTGCCTTTTATCGTGCCGCGAGAAAGTTGCCGAAAAACCTGCCGCTAAAGCAAATAACCCCGATGTACAGCAATTGATAACACAGGGCAAGCGGTTGCAAAATGCGCATATCGATTCCTTGCCTGTAATTTCCGAACAGCTAAGAAAAACAGGCGATAAAACGGGTATCGTATACAGTGGCCTCTTTACTGCGCATTATTTGTGGATGTCGTCGCGGCACGAAGAATCGATGGCGGCGGCTGTGAAATGTTTGGCAGATATAGAGAAGTATGGCGTAAAAGAGGCCTATCCCGAAATATACGGGCTGATAGCCAACCTGCATAAAGAAAGCACCAATTTTAAGATGGCCTTCGAGGCCCAGCAAAAGGCACTTGAATGGGCTCGTACCAATAAAGATACTGCCGCTATTATTAACATGCTTAGCTTGAAGGCGATGTTTATACATAGTTACCGCAAGGGGGCAGGGGCTGATACTTCGATGCCCGATACCTCCATAAACGTTCAACTTCGGGCGCTGAAGGTAGCCCAGGCCAGCCCGAAGTATGAGTTAATGCGTATACCGCTTTACGATAATGTGGGGCAATTCTATTTAGATACCGGAGATTACTCCCGAGCTATTGAGTACGCAGGCAAGGGTGTGGCACTTGCCGAAAAGAATGGCCGCAAGCGCTCGCTTACATATGGTTATTGCTGGTTAGGGCAAGCCTTGTTTTATACCGGGCAGCGAGAGCGCGGGATGGAGTACCTTAACAAAGCGCTGGCCATAACCAAAGAAATTAAAGAGCCCTACCGCGAAATGGAAATGTACGAGCATATGTACGATTGCTACCTTTTTGCGGGCGACTACAAAACCGCCATCGGGCTGCTGAGCAAAGCCAAAGAAATGCGCGACTCGGTACGGGTGCGGGTAAACGAAGTGAAACTGAGCGAACTGCAAATAAAGTACGAAACCGCCCGCAAGGATAAAGAACTTGCCGAAATGAACGAACGGCAGGCAAGGCAAAAACGGCAGCTGATAGTAACTGTGGCCGGTTGCGTACTGTTTATTGTGTTTACCATCATCCTGCTGCTACAATACCGCATCATTAGGCGCGATAACCAATTGCGTATTTTAAGCAACAAACGTAAAGACAGGGCGCTGGAACAGATCGCCTTCATCCAATCGCACGAGTTGCGTAAGCCACTGGCATCTATACTGGGGCTGATCAGTGTTATAAAACTGTCTGACAAAGAAATAGATAAAGATGCTCTCAGTAAACTCGAACAGGCCGGCGGGGAATTGGATACCGCCATACGTTCTATTATTACGCATGTGGAGGAAGAGGCGAAAGGGGAGTAACTAATTATACGCGGTTACCACCCTGTCAGATACTATCTGTATATCATAAACCCGGCGTAGTGGGTTGTAAGGTACGGCATCATTCACCATTATATAGATGCTACCCAAGTCCTTTACAACATAGGTTTGCACATCAGCGGTACTGCCGGCCTTGTTAAGGTAATCGGCAATGGAGTTATAAATAAGGTTGTATTGCTGTAATTCGTTGGTTTCTATCTCTATAAAGAGGCGCCTGCCATCTATCCGCACATTCACATTATTATACGTGCCTCCGGGGATAGCGAGGGTGTATTTGCGTGTATTCTTTTTGATATTCTTCTCAGCCAACGTATAACCTTTCGATATAAAAAAGGTATCGGCATGGTTGATGTTGTTGCGCAGGAGGTAACTGAGGTCGTCGTACGATACCAGGTTGCTTTGGGCGAAACAGGTGATGGTTGATAAGAATAATATGACGGTTAAAAACAGCTTCTTCATTTTGAGTGAACACGAATGATTTCGAATGAAACGAATTTCACAAATTAAAATGGTTAAATATTATAGCCACAGAATTATTACAGCATCGCTGTTATTTTCACGCAAAGGCGCAGAGACGCAAAGAAGAAAAAGACAGCAGGCTCTATAGTTGCCAATGCATTAACGACTTAGTGCCGCAGTTAAAAAATCTTTGCGCCTTGGCGTCTTTGCGAGAGATACCAAGCCGCATCGCAAATAAAAATTCGTGAAATTCGATTCCATTCGAGAAAATTAGTGTTCACTCAAATACCACGCGGCTCATTAAAATGTCATTCCTGCTAAATACTACCGCATTGGTAGTATTATTACTACCTTAGCGCAATTATATTTTTACTACCATGCCTACAATTAAATTAGCCCGCGTAAGCGGCGAATACGGCTTTGAGGCCCACGACGAGTATGGGCACACCGTGCGGATGGATAGCAGCCCCGAAAGCGGCGGCGAGAATTTTGGTGTACGCCCCATGCAAATGCTGCTGATGGGCCTGGGCGGCTGCTCGGCCATTGATGTTATTGCTATACTGCGCAAACAGCGCCAAAACGTTGTTGATTACGAAATGGTGATCAGCGGCGAACGCGAAGCCGGCAAAGAGCCATCGCTTTGGCAAAGCATTACTTTAGAGTTTCATTTATATGGCGAGGTTGACGAGGATAAAGCCAAAAAAGCCGTTGAACTCTCGCTTGGTAAATACTGTTCGGTAGCGGCTACTTTGTACAAGGCCGAAGCCGATATCAAATGGCAGGTGTTTATACATCCTGCTAAATAATTTATACTACTACAATATAATAATGTCACAGGAATTAGACCCGATAACCCAGGCCATACGCATAAGAGCGCCAAAAACTTTACAGAACGAGCACTCTTCACCATTATATTTAACCAGCAGCTTCACCTTTGATGAGGCCGAAACCATGCGCGCGGCTTTTGCCGACGAGAACGACGAAAACATTTACAGCCGTTTCAGCAACCCAACAGTTGATGAATTTGTTGCTAAAATGTGTGCACTGGAAGGCTGCGACGATGGCTTTGCCACTTCAACCGGCATGAGCGCCATCTTCAGCACCTTTATGGGCCTGCTGAAAAGCGGCGACCACCTGTTATGCAGCAGCTCTGTTTTCGGCAGCACATTTACTATCGTAAACAAATACCTGCCACGCTACGGTATCACCTGCACCTTGGTGCCTGCTAATGATAAAGAAGCATGGGAAGCCGCCGTACAGCCAAACACCAAAATGCTTTACCTGGAAACGCCTACCAACCCGCAGTTGGAAGTTATAGATCTGGAATGGGCAGGGCAGTTCTGCAAAAAGCATAACCTGATATTCAATGTAGATAATTGCTTTGCTACGCCACTGTTGCAACGCCCGGTAGATTTTGGCGCAGACATTATTGTGCACTCGGCAACTAAATGGATAGACGGACAAGGCCGCGTTTTGGGTGGTATTATTGTTGGCCGTAAGGACCTGATCAAAGAGATCTACATGTTCTGTCGCAACACCGGGCCGGCCATGTCGCCATTCAACGCCTGGGTATTGAGCAAAAGCCTGGAGACTTTGGATGTACGCATGGAGCGCCACTGTGCCAATGCCCTCAAGATTGCCAAAACATTGCAAAGCAATCCTAACGTAAGCTGGGTAAAATATCCGTTCTTGGAAGGGCACTCGCAGTTTGATATCGCCAAAAAGCAAATGAAAGCCGGTGGCGGTGTATTATGCTTTGAGATAAAAGGCGGCGTTGTTGCTGGCCGTAAGTTTTTGGATGCGCTGGAGCTGCTTTCGGTAACTGCCAATTTGGGCGATAGCCGCAGCATTGCATCGCATCCGGCAAGCACTACGCACAGCAAACTAACCGACGAAGAGCGCGCATCAGTAGGTATAACTCCCGGCCTGATACGCATATCTGCCGGTTTAGAGAAAGCCGAAGACGTAATAAACGACATTGTACAGGCTTTAGAAAAAAGCCTTGTATAAATAGTAAACCATGGAACGAGTAATTCCGGTACCAACCCTGCACCTTTTCCCGGTGCTTGATAAAATGTTGCTGGAATTACTCGCTTCCTTATCTCCCGAAGAATGGCACAAACCTACCGTTGCTAAACTTTGGGATGTAAAAGACGTTGCCGCCCACCTGCTGGATGGTAACATACGCGCCATAGCTGCCCTCAACGGCTATCAAAGCAACGAGCCGTTACCCCAAATAAACAGCTACCGCGATTTGGTAAATTACCTGAACGAGTTGAATGCCGTTTGGGTTAAGGCCATGATGCGCGTAAGCCCGCAATTGCTGATGGCGCAGTTGGAGGCTACGGGTAAACAATACACCGAATACCTGCAAACGCTTGATCCATTCGCACCGGCCATGTATTCTGTTGCATGGGCAGGAGAAGATACATCGCTCAATTGGTTCCACATTGCTCGCGAGTACACTGAGAAATGGCATCACCAGCAACAAATACGCGATGCTGTTGGTAAACCCGGCTTGCTGACTCCTGAATTGTTTTATCCGCTAATAGATACTTTTATGTATGCGCTGCCGCATACTTATCTTAACGCTGAGGCAGGGGACGGTACGGTTATTAAATTTACCGTGAGTACCGAGGCCGGGGGCGATTGGTTTTTAACACGTACATCAGGTAAATGGGAATTAGCTAAGTGCCTAAATGATGCAAATGCTTCTGTAAGTATAACGCCCGACGTTGCCTGGAAGCTTTTTACCAAAGCTATTACTGCCGATGATGCCCGCAAATCTGCAACAATAGCGGGCGATGCACGCCTCATTGAGCCATTCTTTAGTATGGTTACCGTAATGGCTTAGTACCGCGCCACCCAATATTCCTGTGTGGGAATATGTATTCAAATTGCTAATTTTTTGCCATTTTCATAAAAAAACGTCCACTATTAAATTCATAATTTAAAACTTGGCAATGTAGAAATGTGCTCAAAGTTATTTGCGCCGGATTTGCATTGGTAATTTTATAAACTATTGATTAATAGTGCGCTACTTTTGTGCGCGCCCACACACCTGTGTTGTAACACGTTTTTTGTCGCCTGTAATTTGCTCCTTGGCACCAATGTTGAAAGCAGGGGTGTAAGTCCGTTGTACTTTATAATGGGCGATACCAAAATCATTCGACATGAAAACAAATTTAAAAAAAGCATCAATGCTGCTCACCGGGCTAATGGTTGGCAGTAAATTGTTTGCCCAAACCCCCGACACAACCGGTACTACAAAAGATTACGTACAACCATTCTCAGGCGGCGATTCGTTCCGTACCTGGTCAATAGGCGTTCATGGCGGCGTTTTAACACCGTACACCATTTTCGGTACAAAAGGTCAGCAAGATTTCCGCACACCGCAAGCCGAGTTCGGTTACGGTGGCTACATCAAAAAACAAATCCTTCCATCGTTTGGCTTACAGGCCGATTTCCTGGCCGGTAAAGTGAAAGGTAAAGACGCCCAGGCAGGTGCCGGTTTAAGCAGCTTCGAAACCAAAATGCAATGGTCGGCAGCCTTAAGTGGTAACCTTACCCTGGCCAACATTAACTGGCGCCACAAAAAGGGTGTGATACAGCCTTATGTAACCTTTGGTGGTGGTATATTAAATTACAAGCCTGTTGTAACTAACACGGCGGGTGTTTCGCAAAATTTTAAAGCAAATGACGAAAGTATACGCGAGTTTTATATCCCGGTAGGTGCCGGTTTAAAATTCAATTTGGGCAGTGGTGTCAACCTGGATATGGGTTACACCGTTGGCTTTGTTGCCTCGGATAACTTTGATGGTTACAATTACGGTGGCGGAAGCGATAAATTTTCTTACGGCCACATTGGTTTAGAGTTTGCCCTGGGCAAAAGCAAAAAACCACAGTTAGCTACACATAACCCGGTTAACAGCATGCGTACCGAGTACCTGTGGCAAAACCAACAAACTAAAGAAGCCTTACAGGCGCAAATTGATGCACAGAACGCGGCTAACGCCAAACTGCGCGCCGATTTGGATGCTACCAACGCTAATTTAGCCAAATTTACTGCGGATAGCGACGGCGACGGCGTACCCGATCTGTACGACAAATGCCCTAACACGCCTGCCGGTACTAAGGTAGATGGCTCAGGCTGCCCATTGGCCAAACCGGTTGTTATTGTCACCGAGGAGGATAAACGCGTTGTGAAAGATGCTATCAACAACCTTGAATTTGATTTGGGTAAAGCAACTATTCGCCCTAAATCGTTCCCAAGTTTAGATAGAGTAGCAAGATTGCTTACCGATAAAAACTTCAGCTTGAAATTAGCCGGCCACACAGATAATACCGGTTCCGATGCGTTGAACCTGAGGTTATCAAAAGACCGTGCCGAGTCGATCAAATCATACTTAGTGAGTAAAGGCGCAAACCCATCGCGTATAGAAGCTACCGGTTACGGCGAAAGCCAGCCAATAGCAACTAACGCCACTGCAGCAGGCCGTCAGGCTAACCGCAGGGTTGAATTTACGCTGTATTAATAATCAGAGTTTAGAGGCTAACAATTAGAGGTTAGTTGTCTTAAACTTCAGTAGAAGCGCTCCGGCTGTTATGGTCGGGGCGCTTTGCTTTTATACGGTGAGGTGCATGCTGTTAAAAGAAGAAACCATAACTGATGCCGGGCGCCGGGTTTACTTTAAATGATTGGCCTTTGGCTGCTGTGGTGGTAATGCCTAAACGAAGGTTTAGTCCTTTGTAGGCCATCCAGCGGAAGCCAATTTCGCTCATTAGCGCGTTTTTGTTTTTGTAATCGCGCGTAAGGCCGCGGGCATATGATGTGCTGCTGTAGAAGGAAGAGGGCACCGGTTTATCGCCAACGGGCCAAAATCAGGTGGTAATGCCCACTTTAAAAAACTCGGTAGTTTCGCCGGCTTTAAATGCGGTGATGTAATATCCCGCGTGTACCGAAACGGCATGGTAACGGTACTCTAAACCGATAGAGTGGCTGCGGAAACCGTTGAGGCTAAATTCTTGCCCGTTGAATTTTGATTGCGCGAAGGCGCCGCCTGTGATGAGTAAAAGTGCTGCTAATAGTAATTTTTTCATGATGAGGTTATTTTATCGTCGTGTTGTTTATTTGTTTTTGACGATGCAAATCTCCCCAATGAAAAAAAGGCGCTGATAGACAAATGTCTAAAAGCGCCGTGCTTTAAATAAAATATAAGTGTTTGTTTGTGAGTTGCTTAAAACGCTTCATTTAACCCCAAAAAGAAACCGCGTGCACCATACTTACCCCATGCATAGTCCAAACAGAGGTTGGTGCGGGTTGCCTTATTGAACAATACGCGCAAACCGCCGCCGTAACCGGGTTGCCAAACTTCGAATAACTTAGTTCCTGCTTCGTCGTTAGCTGTTTGCAGGTTGAAGAAGGCCACGCCACTCAGGAATTTATTGCGGGTGATGGGGAAGCGGTATTCCGCTTCCGAATAGTTGTAGTTGGTGCCTTTAAAGTATTGCCCCACATAACCACGCCCGCTACGGAAACTACCATCGCGTGCGGTACCCGGCAATTCGAGGTAAGGCACATTACCCGCCAGCAGGTACGAACCCCAGTTCCAGAACGCTATAACATGCTCGGGGTGAGTGCTGGATAAGCTGATGTACTTCCTGAAATCAGTCGTGAATTGTAGCGCGTTGCGCGAACTGCCCATCCATTCCTGATTTACACGGAAACCGGCATCTACATAAATCCCTTTGTAGGCGCGGTTTTGGTTATCGCGGCTAGTATATTGCACGTTGAACAACAAACCATTGGCCTGGTAACTGCCATTGCTGAAACCGTGTCGATCGTTATATATCTCGTAAGGTGTAAGCGTGGTAGAATTGCGGTCCTCAATGTGGCTGCGCATATCAAATGATACGCCCGCACCAACGAAGAGGTTCTTTTGCACCTCTTTATAAACTTTCTCGCGCAGGTTGTAATAGTAGGAGTGGAGAGCCCGGCCTTTTCGCGCAGCGTTAGCCAATATTTGGTCTTCGGTGCTGCCATTGTTGCCCCGACCAATACCTAAACCATAATCGGGCGAAACCATTTTGGCCACCACCAAACTTCCCTGGAAATTCCAATCGTTACCCGGCGTGTAAATGTTGTGGTTCAGATAAAAGTATATGATGCCCTTTGTGGTGATAGATGCCGAAGTGGCCGCTACCGATAAAAGCGTATTCGGGTCGTTACCCAGTTTGCGCCCCGCTACGGCCTTTATACCAATCTGCGAACCGATGGTAGGGTTTGATGCCACATTCGGTATAATAGTTATGCCGGAAGGTTTTTTAAATACGGTATCGGGCTTGCGGTGTGGGTGGAATATCGCTTTAAATAAATCGCCTACATCATACTGGCCGGCAAACTCATCTGCTTGGCCTTTCTGCTGTTTAATTTCTAAACGCTCGGCTTTTTTTCCTTTTACAGTATCGGCAGGTGTAGGCGCAACCTGCCCGAACGCATATCCTGTGCTCAAAAATATCCCGGCTACCATTGCGGCCGCCTTGTAGTAGTGCTGTATCTTCTTCAAAACTTCTGTTATAAATCGACTACTTAATTCAGTAGGTCAGTTCTATAACTTAATTTGGGGGAGAAATGTTTGGGATGAGTAAAGAGGCAGGCGAGGAATAAGTAACAATAATTAATATAGCAGGGATGCTTATTCCTAGTTGCGTAGTTTTTTTAATTCTTCGAGCATTTGTACATCAAGTTGGTCTTTAAGCCTATTTACCGTTTTTTTATTTTCGATAAGTTGATCTATGTGTAAAAAAGGTACGGGGGTACCCTCAATATCAGCAATAGATGCCATTTCTAAAGATTCAGTGAACGTAAACCCCTCCAGGCCTTTCATCCCGATCAAAATGTCTACGGTGAAGCCATTGTTCAAATGAAAATCGGTCCAGCCGGGCACGAATTGCATCGTCTCTATCATGGGATAGTCACCCATATCGCATTTCGAAAAAGCTTTTCTCAATGCCTTCCTGTTAGAGGGTGTGTCGTCAAGCCAAATATCCATGTCGCCGGTAAAACGCTGATAACCATGTAATGTAACTGCATAACCGCCAACTAATATGTACCTCACTTTGAATTCTTCAAGTGCTTTCCAGAGGTCAAGAATGTAGTCGTCAAAGATATCCACTTGTTATTTTTTGGTAGCGGGCTTGTGCGTAATTACCGCTTTTTTCATGGTTAAATGGGTCTTATACAAACTTGTAGCAAATTCAAAGCGCTCTTTGTAGGTTCTTTTCAACCCCTCTTTCAGATATTGAATCTCACTTTCGCTTAACGATGGCATTTTTTCATTATCCATAGTACTCAGAGTTATATCCAAAATTAAGTAAAATGCATCATATGCTGAATGGTATTTGAACAGCGGGTTA
Organism: Mucilaginibacter pedocola; assembly: GCF_002013915.1. Lineage (GTDB taxonomy): Bacteria > Bacteroidota > Bacteroidia > Sphingobacteriales > Sphingobacteriaceae > Mucilaginibacter > Mucilaginibacter pedocola. The sequence goes on along the minus strand of NZ_MBTF01000001.1, from coordinate 834,619 downwards.
ATATTCAACTCAACAACAAAGGCCACTGAATGTTCGGCGGCCTTTGTTGTTTTTATAATTTGAGCATTGAAACTTTACTCCCCTCGCTTCAATCCAAACTTCTCTATCTTGCTATACAAGTGGCTGCGCTGGATGTCGATATCGTCGGCAGTTTTTGATACGTTCCAATTGTTTTTTTCGAGTTTGAATTTGATGTACTCGCGTTCGGCAAAATCCTTGTACTCCTGGAAATTGGTGAACTGGTCGAAATCTGTTTGCGGGGCAGGGGCAGCGGCGGCTGTTGCGGCACCCACTGCTACAGGCGCACTCGGGTTAGCAAAGGCGCGCACATCGCCATCGGTAATGATCTTGTCGCTCAGGATAATCAAACGCTCCACCATGTTTCGCAACTCGCGTATGTTACCTGTCCACGGTAGGGCTTTCAATGCCTCCAGCGCCGCTTCAGATATCTTCTTGGTAGGCATGCCATACTCGTTGCATATTTCCTCTAAAAATGATTGGGTAAGCAGCGGGATATCATCGCGGCGCTCCACCAATGGCGGTACGTGTATCAATATAACGCTGAGGCGGTGGTACAAGTCCATGCGGAAGTTACCGACCTCTATCTCTTTCAGCAGGTCTTTGTTAGTTGCCGCTACTACGCGTACATCTACATCGATCTCTTTTTCGCCGCCAACACGGGTAATTTTGCTTTCCTGCAGGGCGCGCAATACTTTGGCCTGGGCGCTTTGGCTCATATCGCCAATCTCATCAAGGAAAAGCGTGCCGCCGCTTGCCGATTCGAACTTACCTATACGTTGCTTAATAGCCGAGGTAAAAGAACCCTTCTCGTGGCCAAATAATTCACTCTCGATGAGTTCTGACGGAATTGCCGCGCAGTTCACCTCGATGATAGGCCCATTGTTTCGGTTCGATTTTTCGTGCAGCCAGCGGGCCACCAGTTCTTTACCCGCACCATTGGCGCCGGTAACCAGTACGCGGGCATCGGTAGGGCCTACGCGATCTATCGTTTCTTTTATTTTCACAATGGCCTGCGATTCGCCGAGGATAGGGCGAACCTTTGATGCCTTGCGTTTTAATACTTTGGTTTCAACAACCAAGCTACCGCGGTCTAACGCGTTGCGTACGGTTATCAGCAGGCGGTTAAGGTCAGGTGGTTTAGAAATGAAGTCGAACGCTCCTTTTTTGCTGGCCTCGATGGCTGTTTCTACCGTGCCATGGCCCGATATCATGATAAAGGGCAGGTCGGGTTTTATATTAAGGCCTTCAGTAAGCACTTCCATGCCATCCATGCGGTTCATTTTAATGTCGCATAGTACCAGATCGTAATCATTTTTGCGGATAAGTTCGAGGCCATCTACGCCATTGTCAATATCTTCAACAACGTAGTCTTCGTATTCCAGTATTTCGCGCAGCGTGTTACGGATAGCACGCTCGTCGTCAATTATTAAAATTTTTGCCATGTGTGTTCTTAAAACGGAATTGAGGTAGATATGTTTGCGCGCAATTTAAAAAATGTATAGAAAAATAAACATTTTTTTGGTGAGTAGTGATTGGTGAGTTGTGAGCAGTTATGTAGTGAATGCTTCGCTTGGTCTAAATGGGGTAGTCTATATAAAAACCATTCACCAGGCAACCTAATCAACTATTCACAAAAAATCCCCTCCTAAGAGGGGATTCGTCAGCTGCAAACCTGTAAGCCGGGTTCTGTATTCCGTTTCCGAAACTTCTATCATTGATCTGGCCCTGCCGTTGCCGGCAGGTTCAAGCAACCTACCCATCCTGACACCCCTGTGAAGAGGAGGGAGCGAGCAACTCCGCTTTCAGGACCTATTTGGTTTTTCAACTCCTGAGGTTTACCGCAATCGCAGTCGCCTACGAAGGCCGTGAGCTCTTACCTCACGTTTTCACCCTTACCAGTTGTAAAACCGGCGGTATATTCTCTGTGGCACTTGCTGTCGCCCGCTGCGGGCGCCTTCCCGTTAGGAAGCAGGATGCTCTATGTTGCCCGGACTTTCCTCCGCCCCGACGTATCGTGGCAGCGATAGAACGTTTTGCGATGCAAAGGTAAGCTTTTGGTTCATAGATGATGGTTCATAGTTCATAGAAAACTTTCAATGCGCTTCTTTTACTGTGAACTATCATCTATCAGCTATGAACTATTTCATAAACTCCGGCTTCAAATACGCCGCCATTGCTTTGCGCATTTTCATCACTTTGGGTTTAGATACCGATGCGATGTAAGGGTTGCTGTCTTTGTGGCTGCGGTAGTAGCCCTGGTGGTATTGTTCAGCAGGGTAGAATATCTTAAAGGGCACCACTTGGGTAACCACAGGGTTAGCGTAATGCTTAGAGACATTTACTTTTTTAATAGCATCTTCCAGCGCGGCCTTTTCCGCGTCGTTTCGGTAAAAGGCTATCGAGCGGTAATCGGTGCCCACATCCGGTCCCTGGCGGTTAAGTTGGGTAGGGTCGTGCGCGCTCAGGAAAGCTTCGGATAAAGTTGCGTAGCTTATTACCTTTGGGTCGTAATAAACCTGTACGGTTTCGGCGTGGTTGGTGGTGCGGCTGCTTACCTCCTCGTAGGTTGGGTTGGCAGTGTTACCGCCGGCATAGCCCGATATTACTTTATTAACGCCCTTTAGCTCGCTCAGGGCTTCTTGCATGGCCCAAAAACAGCCCCCACCAAAGGTAGCTATGGCTTCGCCTGTGGCAGGTTTTGGTAATACCGCCATGCCTTTCGGCTGCCCTTCGGCGCAACCTGCAAATAACAGCATGGCGGCCAGGCATATCATTAAGTTTCTCATATTATCGTTTTATCCCTTTGTCGTAATAAACGAAGAAACCTTACAGTGGGTTGGAGAATGGTTGAATAAGAGAATGGTGAGTGGTTTGATAATAGGATAAAACAACCATCCACTATTCTCTACTCACCACTCACTTCAACTTATTTTTTATCATCCACAGCAACTTATCCAGCCCGTTCAGTTTTATCTCGTAAGCGGTGCTCATCAGCATGCCCAGTTTGCCGGGAGGGAAGCCTTTGCGGTTCATCCATTCCAGGTAACTGATAGGCATGTCGCATATCAGCGTATCTTTGTATTTGCCAAAAGGCATTTTCGTTTTTACAATATCCACAAGCACCTGCGGATCGGGCATCATGTTTTCCACGGGGCAAACATAGCCAAATTACCGCGGGGCTACCACAATTTTACCGCTTTGCTTACCACTAAAAAGCCGAATAACGCCGCGGCAATACCCAATGCTGCTTTGGTGCGTTTACTGTTTGGTGCAGGCGGAATAAAGCGCACACCTCGTGCATCACTTACGGCAGCGCGGCCCACATAACGCCCTTCGCTGGGTACGGCAAGTTCTTCAAAACGATTGGCCAGCAGGCTAAGTTCTGTAGTTAATTCGCGCCCGCGCATTACGGGGCCGTGACCTGTTGCCGCTATTCGTGGTTGTAGCGAAGCGAGTTTACGTACCGATTTACCCGCGGCTATCCAATCGGTAGTAATATATTTTGGCGGGCCGCTCAGTTTCTTTTTGTAAAGCGCCAAATGCCAGGCTGATTCGGCTTGCGTGGTGGTAAAGGCATCGCCGGCTATAAGCGTTGTATTCAGCGGCATAAACAGCGATATATGCCCCGGGGTATGGCCCGGCGTGTGTATCACTTTCCACTCGGGTAGTTCGGGGATGCCGTCGTATGGGTCTATCTCTACCAGGCTGCGGCTGATGTTGATAGGTTTGGTAGAGAATAATACCGATAAATAGGTCATTAACCCGCCACCTGCCCGTGGGTCAACAGGTGGGTATTCTGACCTTCCTGTTAAATAGGGAGTTTCCATCGGGTGGGCGTATACCGGCACCCGCCAAACTTTCAGCAGTTCGGTAACAGAGCCGGCATGGTCGGCGTGCCCGTGAGTAAGCACTATGGCGGATGGGCGCGTACCGGGACCGAATAAAGCTTCGGCCATATCTATGATCTTTTCTTCGGAACCTTTGGGGCCGGTGTCTACCAAAACCCAGCCTTTACCCGCGCCGCGGCGGTTGGCTATCATATACACATTTACATACAGTAGCCTAAGCCCCCATACACCCTGCGAAACCTGGAAATATTGATGATCTTTTGTAGCAAACATATTTTGTTATAATGGTTGCTATGGTAACAGGCGACGCGGTTAAATAGTTTTATTGGCACCGATTTCACCGATGTTATATGATTTCACCGATTGAAAAATGGTAGCAACGATGTTACGCCGCTTCTACGCATTTTTTGAGGCCGCGCAGGCGTTCGCGCACGTTACTGCGCAGGTTGTTTTTTATAAACGGGCCGATAATGGTAAACGGGAACCGCAGCCTGTAGTTGTAAAAGAAGGTGACTTTTGATTTTCCATCTTCGGTGTTCCTGAACGTCCACGAGCCGGCGAAGGTTTTGAACATGTAGGGGCCTTTGGTCATTTTAATAGCGGTTGTCCATGGGCGGCTGTAGGTTACATAGCGGGTTTCCATACCTATGCCGTTTTTTGATACGCACCATGCCTTTACACCTTTGTCGACCTCCGTAGCTCCGTTAACCAATTCGGCTTTTTTCAGGAAAGTATCCCATTCTAAACGTTTGTTATAATCCTGGCTATAATCGAATACTGTTTCGGCGGATTTATTAATAATTATCTTTTCAGAGAAGTGAAAGGCGGCCATAGGGGAATTGTGTAGGGTTTCGGTAAAGATATTACTATTATGGCTGAATTTTAACGAGTTAGATAAAATTAACTTGAACGATATTATTTTATTAGATTCCACCGATTCTCTTTTCACCGATTCCACTGATTTATTTTGATTTCACCGATGGGAGTGATTCGTGGATGATAGTTCATCGTTCATAGCAACTTCATCTGCACATGTGAAATCTGCACATTTGCACATCGATTAGTTTGCACATCTGCACATCGAATAGTATCTTCCGCCTATAAACCATTTATTAAACTTTTGTGAGTAAACCCCATTACCCCATCCTGGATGGGCTGCGCGGCACTGCTGCTATTTTAGTTGTTGCTTTCCATTTGCTGGAGGGCTTTTTCCCCGAATTACCCAAACACCCTATGCACCACGGCTACCTGGCGGTAGATTTTTTCTACCTGTTATCGGGCTTTGTGGTAGGCTACGCTTACGACGACCGTTGGGCAAAAGGTATGACCATTGGGCAATTCTTTAAAATAAGGGTAATGCGCTTGCATCCGCTGGTGATATTGGGCACTGTGATAGGGGCGATAGTTTTCTGGTTCGACCCTTATAAGGATATGCAGGTGGTCGATATTGGTAAGTTCGCCATAGTAATACTCTTCGGGCTTACACTGCTGCCGGCACCCACGGATGTACGCGGCTGGGGCGAAAGCCACCCGCTTGACGGCCCGTGCTGGAGCCTGATGCAGGAGTATTTGGCCAATATCCTCTACGCCATCATAGGCCGTAAATTAAAGAAAACTGCCTTGTGGGCTTTGGTATTTATCAGTGGTGTAGTGCTGTTGGTAGTATCGGTAGATCATGGCGATGTTGGTACCGGCTGGGGCTATGGCGATGTACAGTCGGCTTTTATTGCCAAATGGTTCAAGGGCGAGGGCGCAACGGGGTACCCCAATATTTTCATAGCACCGGTGCGCATGATGTTTCCGTTCTTTGCCGGTTTGCTGTTGTACCGCACCGGTAAAATGATACGTGTGCCTATGGCTTATACCGTTTGCTCATTGTTATTGGCAGCGGCGTTCTTTTTCCCGTGATATAGCTGGAACGGTTACTACGATGCGCTTTGTATCATTATTGTTTTCCCTATCATTGTAGCGGCAGGGGCTGGGGGGACTATAGAGGGACGCTGGGCAAAGCTCTGCAAATTCTCCGGCGATATTTCATACCCCATCTACATCGTACATTATCCTTTCATCTACGTTTACACGTTCTGGATAGCCAAAGCCAAACCCGAAGCATCAGTGGTTATACCTGTAGCTATTGGGCTGTTCGTATTCTTTTTTGTGTTGGCCTATGCTGCGCTGAAGTTGTACGATGAGCCGGTAAGGAAGTGGTTGAAGGAGAAGTGGGCGTAATGTCTTTTGTGTTAATAAATTTTGACAAACAAGTATGGGTAGCATTAATTTAAAAGACTTTATATCAGAGGCTATAACTCAGATAACGGAGGGGATAATTCAAGCTCAAAGTTTGAATGCGGATAAAGGATGCATAGTTAATCCGAAAATAATTCAAACGATAGGCGCACCTGACGGAATAACATATAAAATCGATTCCGGAGGACAAAATAGCGGGACAGTCTCTGTTCTAAAATTCGACTTGATTATTGATGCAAATGAAAAATCAGAAATAGGTGGTCGATTGAAAGTAATGGCTGGTGTTGTTGGTATCGGAGCAGGTGGGAAAAATGAAGTCAATACATCAGTGAATAATAAACTGACATTCGCAATACCAGTAATGTTCCCAATAGTTTCTGATTGATTCTAAAAGTATCTTTTACAACTTATTAAACCACCCTTTTTTCCAGAAAACGAAAAGCAAGCCAAAGCCGATGCCGAACATCAGGATGAGCGCGTAGATATAACCGTGTGGCCAGTATAACTCCGGCATATTATCAGGTATTAGGTGCCCTTTATCATCGGTACGGCTAAAGTTCATTCCGTAGATTCCGGCAATAAAGGTTAGCGGGATAAACACTACCGAAATGATGGTGAGCACTTTCATGATCTCGTTCATGCGGTTGCTTACCATGCTCAGGTAAAGGTCTATAATGCTGCTGGTTACCTCTTTGTAGCTCTCTACCATATCCATGGCCTGTATACAATGGTCGTAAGCATCGCGCAGGTAAAGCTTTACATCTTTGGTGATGAGTTCGCTTTCGCTGCGTATCATATCGTTTATCTTATCGCGCTCGGGCCAGCAGCTTCGGCGGATGATGATGAGTGTACGCTTCAGTTGCTGCGCATCAAACATAATGCTCTTATCGGGGCGCTCGTAAAGCTTATCTTCGGTTTGGTCTATGCGGTCGCCCAGTTCAGATAGTACTACAAAGTAATTGTCCAGTATGGTATCGGTAAGGGCATAAAATATATAGCCAGGCCCGGCCGTGCGGATGCTGCCTTTACCGGCCTTCAGCCGAATCTTTATCGGCTCAAAGTAATCAAGATGGCTTTCCTCAAAGCTGATCACTATGTTGTCCTTTACTATGCCGCTAAATTGGCAGTTCACCAATTCGCCATCATCGTTAAAGTAGATAATGCGGCTGGTGCCAAAAACGTAGCCCTCATACTCATCAAATTTGGGGCGCTGGTGGGTATTTACAATATCTTCCAGCACCAGTTGGTTTATGCCCAAAAAGGTGCCAATATCTTCGATCAGTTTAGCATCGCCAAGGCCATTTATCTTTATCCAGTGGGTGTGGTTACTGCACTTTTTTATTTGCTGCGTTATGTCTTTCATATCGCAGTTTTTAGTGGTTTGCAGGTCGGTTTCGTTAAACGAATAGATGATGATCTGCGGTTTTAGCGCACCTTCGGGTATAGCAATAGTACCCGGGCGGGCGCCCACTTCAAATTTCTCTTTATGCCGTTTTAAGTGTACCCTCCGGTTAAAGTTGCCCATTTACAGATAGTTTATGGCTTGCGGCCCCTGGTTAAACAGCAGGTCGGCAATGCTCAGATTTTTTATAAAGCCTCCACGCTCCTCAAAAACCTGAAAGTAGGGCTTTTGTTCCACCGCCGAAGGAGTTTTTGCGCTCATGGCGCTACGCAGGTCGGTAAGGGTAGGGTATTCGGCCTCGTAGGTTTCGGTAAACTGCAGGGGCATTTTTATCTTCAGCAGGCGCAGTAATAGCTCGAGGAGTTGGGTATTGTATTCGAGCAGAAAGTCGAATTGCTTTTCGTAGAACAGGGCAAAATCGCTTTCATAATATTCAAAATAGGCCGAGCGGCGGTAGCATCCCTGCAGGCTCATCCAGTGCAGGCGTTGCCACCTAAAATCGTAACTGATGCGCACATCCTTTAGTTTGGTGTGGTTTTTGGCACCCTTTATTACCGGCACGGTAAGGTCAAGCGGGCCATCGGGCGAATAGATGGTAGCGCGGTTGCGGTAAGTTTGCTTGGGGAAATGTTCTTCCTTTTCTATCAGCACATTGGGTTTAAACTGCGTTAGGCGGCTAAAGTACTCAACCGGCGGCAGGTAGAAGAGGGGGAAAACAGCACCATTCTCAATCATATATATTTTTTATGTTTGTGCCGGCAAAATTGGTTAAAATAATGTTAAAAAAAGCGGCGGACAACATAGGGATATTTTTTTGGTACCTATTTTCGCTATTGCCCTTTTGGTTTATGTATTTATTGGCCGACGGTATTTACCTGTTGCTGTACCATGGCATTAAGTACCGCCGCCATGTAGTGCGCACCAATTTGCAAAATGCCTTCCCCGAAAAAAGCGATGCCGAACGCCTTAAAATAGAGAAGCAATACTTCCATTACATGGCCGATTTGCTGGTAGAAACGGTGAAAATGATAAGCATTTCGGAAAAAGAGCTGCGCAAACGCATGCACATGAAGAACCCCGAAATTGTGGAAGAATACTTCAAAAAAGGGAGAAGCATTATTGCTGCAGCGGGGCATTATGGTAACTGGGAAATGTCGGCCCTGGCCTTTGGCATGCTTACCGATAAGAAAACCATTATTGTATACAAGCCATTGAATAACCCCAATTTCGATGCGTTTTTGAATAAGCAACGCGCGCGTTTCGGCTCTATGCTGGTAACCATGAAGCAAACCCTGCGCACCATGATATCACTGAAGGATGAGCTTACGGTAAGCGTGCTGGCGTCCGACCAAACGCCGGGCGTGAACGAGGTGACTTATTTTACCCAATTTTTAAACCAACCAACAGCGGTTTTTTTAGGGATTGAGAAAATAGCGAAAATGACAGATGCCGCCGTTATGTTCTACCGTATTGAATGCGTTAAACGCGGCCATTATACCTATGAACTGGTGCCTCTGATAGATAACCCGAAAGAAACCGCCCAATACGAAATTACTAACACCCACGTAGCTTATTTGGAAAAGCAGATACAGGAAACCCCGCAATACTGGCTTTGGAGCCACAGGCGCTGGAAGTTTAAGCCGGAGGATTACAAGAAATGAGTACTGCCCCCAAAGTTGCCGTTGTAATACTCAACTGGAACGGCATTAAACACCTCGAGCAGTTTTTGCCCAGTGTATTGGCATCAACCTACACCAACTTGGACATTGTAGTGGCTGATAATGCCTCTACAGACGGCTCTGTGGCATTTGTACAATCGCGCTACCCATTGGTGCGGATAATAGAAAATAACGAAAATTACGGCTTTACAGGTGGCTATAACCGCATACTTACACAGGTGGAGGCAGATTACTACGTACTGCTGAATACCGATGTGGAAGTTACGCCTAACTGGATAGAGCCGGTTATTGCCCTGATGGAAAGCGATGCGAAGATAGGCGCGGCAGGGCCGAAGCTAAAATCATTCGCGCAGCAAACGCATTTTGAATACGCAGGTGCCGCAGGTGGTTTTATGGACCAATTTGGTTACCTGTTTTGCCGCGGCCGCATATTTGATGAATTGGAAGAGGACAAAGGGCAATACGACACACAGCAGGAAGTATTTTGGGTATCGGGCGCAGCACTATTTATCCGCAAAGATTTATGGCATGCTGCCGGTGGGCTCGATGAAACCTTTTTTGCCCACATGGAGGAGATTGACCTTTGCTGGCGATTGAAGAATATGGGTTACAAAGTAATGTATTGTCCCCATTCGGTAGTTTATCACGTGGGCGGCGGTACCCTCAATGCCGAAAGCCCTTTTAAAACTTACCTCAACTTCCGCAACAACCTGCTGATGCTGAAGAATAACCTTAGCTTTTGGCGCGCATTATGGGTAATAGGCATCCGCTTCTGGCTGGACCTGCTGGCACTTGCGAAATTCCTGGCTGAAGGGAAAGGTAAAAATGCCTGGGCCATTAGCCGAGCACACCAAAACTTTGTACGCCGGTTGTTTTGGAAAACAAAGCCCAATAGCTTAAAGGTAAAAGGCATTGCCTGGCAAAACCTAACCGGTTATTACTCGCGCAGCATTGTGTGGGATTTTTTTGTGGGGAAGAAGAGGAAGTTCAGCGAGTTGGATAAGAAGGCGTTGAGATAGAGCAGGTAAAATAGAAGCGAGGGGCGCGTGCGATTCCTTCCTTGGTCCGGCGGAGGACTCCGATGGAGGGAAGGAGGAGGTAGGGGTTTGCGAAAATGCAAATCCGCTTAGCATAGTCCCTAACCCCTCCCTGCCTTTGCACTTGTCAGCCTCACCCCTCCCGAGGGAGGGAATCTGTTGCCACACTACTCCTTCGTATCCGTCACATCCGTATCTGTTGGTTGTGCTTCTTCGCCCGGTGGCTTGGTGTTTTTCTTGGCTGTTTCTGCCACTACGTTATCTACCTTTACGTGAATATCCTGCTGAGGGAATGGTATCTCGATGCCTTCTTTGGCGAAGATGGTGTAAATATCAGATAGTACATGGCTTTTGAGCGATAACCAGGTGCTGATATCTGCCGCCCAGAACAATAGCCTGAAATCTACCGAACTTGCGCTGAGGTTGTGCACAAATATCAGCGGGGCGGGGTTATCCATAATATCCTTACGGTTGCAGAGCAGGTTAGTAAGCAGGGTTTTTACCTTGTCTATGTCCGAGCCGTAGGCCACGCCAATAATGAGTTCGATGCGGCGGTTGTTATTGCTCAGCGTCCAGTTAATTACGTGGCGGGCTATCAGGTCGCCGTTGGGGATAATTACCTCGGCGCCATCGGCAGTGGCTATTTTGCTGCTTCGGATGCCTATCTCCATGATGGTGCCGCTGCGGGTGTCTACCTCAATAATATCGCCTATCTGTACCGGTTTCTCAAAGGCCAGTATCAAGCCCGATACCAGGTTGTTCACGATGTTCTGCAAGCCGAAACCGATACCGATACCAAAGGCGCTAATGATGATGGTAATTTTATCCAGCGGGAAGCCAGAAGCCGTCACCGCCAGCAGGAAGCCTATGGCAAATACCGCCAGTTTAATGAGCAGGGTAGAGGTTCGGTTCTTCTTTTTAAGTACGCTAATGTCGGTACTGCTTTTGCCCGCCACATCGTACAAATAACTGATAATTTTGGCCGCTACCGATGATAGCCATATTACAGCAATAAATATAATGATGCTTTGAAAGGTGAACTGCGTACTGGTACCACCAATGCTGCGGCTCTCGGTCAGGAAGTTTTTAATTGCTGTGAAAACCACATCCTCCACACTCAAATTCTGCGTGAGCATAACCAACCAAAGCAGCCCCGCCAATACGGTTAAAATACTGCGGAATTTGGTTTGCAGCATTTTAAAATCGATGAACGAGGTGAAGGTGTTGCTATCTTTATTGGCCTCCAACTGCATAAACAGGCTTTGCATTACAATTTGCACCAGGTAGTACATACCCAACGCCAGCCACAGGTTGTAAACTGCTGTTACACCAATGATCTTGGATAGCGTTACCCGTCCGAAAATATTGAACAACGCCGATACGATAAGCAGTATAATAAAAACCCGCAAAACGGTTTTGGTATGCGGTAGGTAGTCGGTAGGGTTTTGTTTTACCACCTTATAGAAGTGGCGGCTGATTATGCCGGTTACAATAGCCAACAGCAGCACAATAACCCTATCGGTATTGCTTACCTCAACAAAAAGGTTGCTGAAGCTATAAACCATGGTAAGCCCGAACAGCGTTGCCAAAAACTTGAATAGCGGCTGCGGCCCTGTTTTATGAACCAGGTAAAGGATGGAGGCTATAAGCGCCGTGAAAAATATCTCTAATACCACCACCGGCGGGTGATCATAAAAATTGGGGACAATGGCAAATGCCACAATAAACGTTGATACGATAGGGTAGTATGCCGCGAACCGTGCGTGTGTAAGTACTGTTTCCGGCGACTCTTTTATGCGGCGCAGTTTGCGGTGCGTGCTGAATATCCAGAAATAGAACAAGCCCAAAACCAGGAATCCTGCGAAATGGATGAGCGGATCGCGGGTTAAAAAGAAGGTGAGCAATTTGGTGTTCATCGTCCAGCTTTTGCTGAGGGCGGTGCCAAACGTGCTGTCGGTATTCTTATCCATCTCCCAAATGCTATTATCTTCGTCGGAGAGGGCAGATATGCTGAACTCGCGTATTTTGAGGTCTATCTGGTCACGCAGGTCTATCAGGGCAATGTACACCGATGTTACCCGGTTTTGCATTGCGCCTACTTTAAGCAGTAGCTTTTTATTGGTGGTATCCAGTCGTTTATACTTGGCATCTATAGCCATTTTTTGGGCTATGTATTGCCGCGCCAGGCTGGTATCAGAAGGGAGTATCTTCAGCGATTGGTCGCTGCCCATGGACGATAACTCGTTTTGGTTTTGTACCAGTTTGGAGTTGATCACCGCAAGCCTGTCCTGCCAAATGTCCAATTGTTTATCGCTGCGGGTGATAATATCGCGAATGGCGTACAGATAGCGCAGGGTACTGCTGCGGTCGTTGTCTATCAGGGTTTTTATCAGGCTTACGCTCTTCTCGTAACGGGGAAGCTTCAGGCTGATATCCACCGTATCGATATTGCGCGAAAGGCTGGTTTTTATTTGGTTGAAGGAAGATGTGTAATACTCGATCTTTTGCAGCAGGCTGTTGATGGAGGTATCTGAGCGTTTAAAGCTCCGCATCATCGAATCGCGCCTGAGGATGGTTTGCCGCAATGAATCGCGCACACTCAGGTGCTTTTTACCGGATTGCGCAAAAGCGCTCACTGTAAATAAGCAAATGATGAACAGGAGAGGAGTGGCTATTTTTAGGGGCTTCATGCGCGAATTTCGGATTTCGGATGTTCGACTTCGGATTTGTTGCCTTAACCCTGTTCGCCCCATATTGTTTTTATTGTTTTCGATTTAACAATAGAAAGCCCGCTCCCCTTTAGAATTTAGTGTTTAGCAATTAGAATTTAAAGAAGATAGCTTTCTATAGCTAACCTGTAAGAATGCATCCCGAACCCGGCAATAACCCCTTTACAGCTTGCTGCTATCATTGATTTATGCCTGAAGGCCTCGCGCTTATGCACATTAGAGATATGTACCTCGATAACCGGCGTGGTAATCGCTGCAATTGCATCAGCAATGGCAATAGAGGTATGCGTGTAGGCACCGGCGTTAAGTACTATACCATCGGCGCTGAAACCAACTTCGTGCAGTTTGTTGATAATTTCGCCCTCCACATTGCTTTGGTAATAGCTGATATTTACACCGGCAAAATGCTTTTGCAATTCAGTTAAATAAGTTTCAAAACTGCTATCGCCGTAGATCGACTTTTCGCGAACGCCGAGCAGGTTTAAATTTGGGCCGTTTATAATTTGTATATTCATTTGTTTCAAACTTAGGTATAAATCATCAAAAGTAAAATTGGTTGAATTGGGCAACGGCAATAAAAGGTTTTAAAGGGTATCTGCGGCTGGAGAGGGGGCTGTCAGTAAATTCTATAGAAGCATATAGCGATGATTTGAATAAACTTTATCAATACGCTGATTCACTGATAGATAAAAAATCACCTAAAGATTTTTCTTTACAAGATCTGCGGGCTTTTATAGCTTGGGTGAACGAATTGGGCATGATACCTTCCACCCAATCGCGCATTATTTCGGGCATCAAAGCCTTTTATAAATTCCTGATGATGGAAGACTATATTGCCGCCGATCCATCCGAATTACTGGAAACGCCGCGCATACAACGCAAGCTGCCCGATACGCTGAGTGTGGAAGATATCAACAAAATTATTGGTGCCATTGACCTCAGCAAACCCGAAGGCCCGCGCAACAAGGCCATGCTGGAGGTACTCTATGGCTGCGGCCTGCGTGTGTCTGAATTAACCGAATTGAGGCTATCCAACCTCTTCCCCGAAATAGAGTTTATTAAAGTAACCGGCAAAGGCAGCAAAGAACGCTTGATACCTATTGGTGGCGAGGCTATAAAGGCGTTAAAGATTTGGATAGAACTTGTGCGGGTGCACAACCCCATTAAAAAAGGAGAGGAAGACCTGGTTTTTTTGAACCGCCGTGGTAGCAGGCTAAGCCGGGTGTATGTGTTTATGATGATAAAGGATTTGGCAGCCACGATAGGTTTACAAAAAAAGATAAGTCCCCACACTTTCCGCCATTCCTTTGCTACCCACCTGGTAGAAGGCGGCGCCGACCTGCGCGCCGTACAAGAAATGCTGGGGCACGAGAGTATAACCACAACGGAGATATACACGCATTTGGACAGAGAGTTTTTGCGGAGTACGATAATAAGCTATCACCCGCGTAACTGAGTAAATAAACGATTTGTCATTTGCGAGGAGCAGAAGGGCTGGACAGTGTGCAGGGGCGCGACGCGGCAATCTCATAGGACAGTCAAGTATGCAAAGATGGCGGTAATGCTTTGCGACGAGATTGCCACGTCGCCCTATCGCGCCAAGCCTTCCCGCGTGCTCCTCGCAATGACAAGTTCTCTATTTTATTCCCTTCACCATCCTATCCTTGTCACTGATTATTAGTTATCACCCGCGTAACTGAGTAAATAAACGATTTGTCATTGCGAGGAGCAGCAGGGCTGGACGGTGCGGGGGCGCGACGCGGCAATCTCATAGGACAGGCAACTATGCAAAGATGGCGTTAATGCTTTGCGACGAAATTGCCACGTCGCCCTATCGCGCCAAGCCTTCCCGCGTGCTCCTCGCAATGACAAATGGGGCTATTTTACCCCTTTCACCATCCTGTCCCTGCCGCTCATATCCTTCCTTAACTCAGTGTCTTTAAATCCTTTATCAGCCAATAGTTCAACTGTTTCTTGCCCAAAGGCTTCGTTTATCTCGAAGAAAAGCATACCGCCGGGACTAAGATGCGTAACGGCGAAATCGGTAATAGCTTTGTAGAACAACAGCGGCTCATCCTCGGGTACGAACAACGCCGAATGCGGCTCAAAATCCGTTACATTGGTATGCATCTGTATTTTATCGTGCAGGGTAACGTAAGGAGGATTGCTGATAATGAGTGAATAGTGAGGGGTGAGTAGTGAGTGGTTAGGGTGCAAAATATCCATCTCAACGAACTCCACGTTCGTCTCATTTATAACCGCATTCTGTTTTGCTGTTTTTAAGGCATCCACAGAAATATCAACAGCCGTAACCGTGGCGGCGGGCAAATTCTTCTTCAGGCTGATAGCGATACACCCGCTCCCCGTGCCAATATCCAGTATCGAAACGTTTTTTTGACTTTCAACTTTTGACTTTTGACTTGATAAAACCCATTCCACCAATTCCTCCGTTTCAGGGCGGGGTATTAGCGTGCTTGGGTTAACCAAAAAGGCTAGTCCGTAAAACTCGATGCTGCCCAAAATGTACTGTACGGGTTTGCCGGTTTTTAGCTCGGTAAGTATGGCGGGCAGATTTTCCAAAGCTTCAGCAGGTACATCATCATCCGGGAAGGCTTTTATTTTTGCACGCGATAATTCGCTTATCTCGCTGAGCACCATAAGGGTTATGGCTTCTGCCTCCTGTGGACCGTAAAGTCCGTCAAGCGCGTTGTGAAAATTGAGGAAAACCTCCTTGATAGTTTTCATGCAACAAAGTAACATAAAACCTACTTTTGTGCCATGCCCCAACACCAAATATATATGCAGCGCTGCCTGGAACTTGCCGCTTTAGGCGCAGGATCGGTAAGCCCGAACCCTATGGTAGGCGCGGTAATTGTACATAACGATAAAATAATAGGCGAGGGCTACCACCGTAAACACGGCGAAGCACATGCCGAGGTAAATGCAGTTAACATGGTGGTAAACAATTATGTTAACTACGCCGAACTATTGCAGCAAGCCACCATCTACGTTTCACTGGAACCCTGCGCCCATTACGGCAAAACCCCGCCCTGTGCCGACCTGATCATTAAACACCGTATACCCAAAGCTGTAGTAGGCTGCCGCGACCCATTTGCGCAGGTAGATGGCAAAGGCATTGAGAAGCTGCGAGCCGCCGGCGTAGAGGTAGAAGTTGGTGTGCTGGAAGAAGAATGCCGTTGGCTGAACCGCCGATTTTTTACCCACGTGCAACAGCACCGCCCCTACATTATCCTGAAATGGGCACAAACTGCCGATGGCTTTTTTGCCCCTGCAGACGGCAGCCAGCATTGGATAACCGGTACAGAAGCGCGCAAACTGGTACACCAATGGCGGGCAGAGGAAGACGCCATTTTGGTGGGCAAGAACACCGTATTGGCCGACAACCCGCAACTGGATAACCGGTATGCAGAGGGCAAGTCGCCCAAACGTGTTATTATCGACAGGAGGCTGGAATTGTCAGCCGATATGCATATTTACAACCGGAAGGTTGAAACCTTGATATTTAACGAAATAAAAACCGATATTGACGGAAATATAAAGTACATCGCCCTGGAAGACTTTGAGCGCTATGTGCCTCAGTACATTATGTATCAGTTGTATATGCAAGATATTCAATCGGTTATAGTGGAGGGTGGCGCCAAGACCCTGAATGCATTTATACAGAATGGCTTGTGGGACGAAGCGCGTATTTTTACCGGCCAAAGTGTTTTGGGCAGCGGCATTGCAGCCCCTAAAATAAGCGGCCAAAATGGCGGCAGTTATGCCGTTGGGAACGACCAATTACAACTTTATTATAGATCTACCTAAAACTAATGTTATACGTTTTCCTCAGTGTTTGCTGCAGCGTAATCGTGTCGGTTTTATTGAAACTGGCCCGCCGCTACAGTATTGATATTTCGCAGGCCATTACCTGGAACTACTCCATCGCCATACTCCTTACCTGGTTCTTTTTCAGGCCGGTAGTAGATCTTACTTCTATCGAAACCTTCCATCTGCCGGCTATCTATTTTGCAGTGGGTATATTATTGCCGGTTGTTTTTATGGTGATGGCTTCAGCAGTAAGGGTAGCTGGTATTGTGCGTACCGATGTTGCGCAGCGCCTGTCGCTGCTGGTTTCGCTTAGCGCCGCCTTTTGGCTGCTTAACGAGCCGCTTACCGCTATGAAGGCCGTTGGTATAGCTATAGGGTTTGCGGCCATCATTTGCTCCATACCATGGCAAAAACAAACGGCTAATCGCAAGGTGCTTAGCAATGCCTGGTTTTATTTGCTGGTAGTTTTCTTTGGCTTTGGCGCTATTGATATCCTGTTCAAACAAGTAGCCACACATAAAGAAGTTGCCTACACTACATCGCTGTTTTTGATATTTATACTGGCTTTCATAATAGCACTTATCGGTTTAATTTTCAGGGTAGTAACCAAAGGCACGCGCATCTCCTGGCCTCATATTATGTTCGGCTGGATAATTGGCGTGGCAAATTTCGGTAACATCCTATTCTACCTCAAAGCCCACAGGCAACTTTCGGCCAATCCATCAACAGTGTTTTCGGCCATGAATATCGGTGTAATTACCGCCGGCGCTTTAGTCGGCCTGGTGGTATTTAAAGAAAAACTTACCCTGCTTAACAAAATTGGCATCGTACTGGCCATTGCTGCCATTATAGTGCTCACCCTTTCGCAAAACTAAATGCTGTTCGACGATACTTATAAAACCATTGCCCGCCCCGCGGAGGGCATCTTCCGCGACCGTGGCAGCAAATTCCTGGGCTACGCTTATCCCGTTACCTCCGATAATGATATAAAACCTATCATAGCCAAACTTAAAGCAGAACACCCCAAGGCCAACCACCATTGCTGGGCCATCAGGCTGGGGATAGACCGCTCTGTTTTCCGCGTGAACGATGACGGCGAACCCTCGGGAACTGCCGGCCGCCCTATATTAAACACGCTGCTCTCTAAAGACATTACCAATGTGTTGGTAGTGGTAGTACGCTATTTCGGCGGTACTTTGCTGGGGGTGCCGGGGCTTATCAATGCCTACAAGTTATCTACTGAAGCAGCGCTTGAACAAGCCGAATTGATTCATAAAACAGTGAACGATGTTTACACCATCACCTTTGAATACCCGCAAATGAATGATGTAATGCGCATTATTAAGGATGAGCAACTGGAGGTATTGGAGCAAACATCCGAGTTGAACTGCAGCATTAAACTATCTATCCGCAAAACGCAGGTGGAGCAGGTAATGTACAAGATGGGTAAGCTGGACAAGATTCAAACGGCATATAACTATTCTGGGTAAAGCCTTTTTAACAGGATTAAAGGATTGACGGATTAAGACAGGATTTCTTTTGTGGATTCCACTGATGCTCTTTTGATTTCACAGATTTTTGTTTGGGGATTAGGTCAGTGGTTTTTCATTCCACCAAATTGTTTCAATAGTTCGACTTTTCTAAAGGGGTGCCTCATTATTCATTTTGAGGCGGCATTGCACAACCATCCCCATAAAATATTATCTTTAATGCCATAAAGCTATTTTCTGCCTATGTATTTTTTTATTTACCTCGCCGGCTTTTTGTTATTGCGGCGTATTATTAAAACCGTAAAGCTTACTCCGCTACACGTTAAATGGGGTAGTATACTCAATATTGCGAGCGGCATAATTTGGGTGCTTTTTATTGCACTTAGCAAACTGCCCGATGGCTTGGATGCCTTGGTGTCGGCAGCGTTATTAGGCGGTATTCTTTATTACTTCCTGCAAGAGCCCGACTTTAAATTAGTAAGGCCCTATATAATAGCGCACTACCCGCTTGTTGGTATTACTGCTATTTCGGGCTTGGTAGAACTTGTTTCATCCAAATTTTACAGCGAGAACGATGACTATTTCGAGTTAGCCATATTAGTAGGTTTTACATGGATATTTGCCCGTTGGGCCTCATCAAAAAAGCAGGAGGAAGAATTTAAACTTGTTAACCAGCAAAACATCGTTCTCGATAAACTGGTAGCCGAACGCACCGCTGAGCTTCAAAAACAACGCGACGAATTGCAGGAAACCGTAAAATTGCTGCAAACCACCCAACAACAACTCATCCAATCAGAAAAATTGGCTTCGCTGGGTGAATTAACCGCCGGCATTGCACACGAGATACAAAACCCGCTAAACTTCGTTAACAACTTCAGCGAGGTAAGTATGGAATTGATAGACGAGATGGGCGAGGAGCTGGAAAAAGGCGATGCCGAAGAGGCCATGGCCATTGCTAATGATATAAAACAGAATCTGGAGAAGATACGCCATCATGGCAAACGCGCCGATGGTATTGTAAAGGGCATGCTGCAGCATAGCCGTGCCAGCAGCGACGTGCAAGAACCTACTAATGTAAATAATTTGGCCGACGAATACCTGCGCCTGGCCTATCACGGCTTGCGTGCAAAAGATAAATCGTTCAACGCCGAAATGGTTACGCATTTTGACGATGCCCTGCCTGTGGTGAACATCGTTCCGCAGGATGTTGGCCGTGTGCTGCTCAATATGTTCAACAATGCCTTTTATGCCGTACAACAAAAGCAGAAAAGCGGGCTGGCCGGGTATAAACCAACTATCGAAGTAAGCACCCAAAAGGTTGATAAATGGCTGGAGATACGCGTAAAAGACAACGGCACCGGTATCCCCGACGAAATAAAGGATAAAATATTACAGCCCTTTTTCACCACTAAGCCAACGGGTGAGGGTACAGGCCTTGGGTTATCATTAAGTTACGATATCATTGTAAAAGCCCATAACGGGCAAATAGACATCGACTCTAAAGAAGGCGAATACACCGTTTTTATTGTTAAATTACCACTGTAAACCAAGGTTGATGAAGATATTTTTACATTTCTGTTTACTTTTCATCTTGCTTTCTGCCGGTGCCCATGCGCAAACAGGGCAACCACCTGTTTACGAAATAAAAACCGACACGGCATCCATCTATTGGCTCGATAGCCCGTACTATAAGATCCTGCCCGACCCATCTGAAAAACTTACCTTAAAGCAGGTAAGGGCAATGGCCTTCCCGCAGTTGAAGGAAGAATTCTTCCGTATGAAGGATTTTTCGATAAATGTTTACTGGCTCAATTACCGCATCAAAAATTCCATGGCGAAACCGCTTAATGTGGCCATCGGTAGCTCGATATCGCGTTTCGACGTTTTTGCAATAGACAGTGCCGGGCGAGTTACACAAAAAACCACCGGGTACAATGTACCGTTCTCGCAACGTTCGGGGCTTAAACGCTTCCGGCGGGCGGTATTCACCTTGGCTCCGGGGGAAGAACTCACGTTCTACGAAAGGCAATACATCAACTTCCGGCTCGAAAGGCGTACCAGTACTCAGCCGGTGTTTAAACTGTTACATAACGAAGCGCAGGATGCCATCGATTTTTATGAGGGGCATCTTGTTGATATAAGCATTATTGCGTTTTTATGCGGGATACTGATATTGGCGTCGCTGGTGAATGTTTTCTTCTTTTTTGTAAGCCGCGAAAAGGTTTACCTGTACTTTGCCTTGTTCGGCCTGTGCTATACCTTGCTGGCAGGTAACTTCCCTATAGCCGATGTGTTTTTAAGGGAGATGCCCGAATTGGCACGTTACAATGCCGAATTGGCTATGTTCGCCGGTTTCTTTTTATGGAAGTTCTTGTCAGATTTTTATGATTCGGCAGCCCTTTTTCCTCGATGGCATAAGTGGAGCAATTACCTTAGTTATTGCATCTTCCCCGCTTTCCTGATCATGCTATGGCCGCAAAGGATAGGTATGGCCTGGGTATCCATTATTACATCAACGATAGTATCGGTATTTATCCTCAACTCATTGGCCGTATTGTCATTCAGCCTCTTCCGCAGCAGGCAGGATAAAATGTTTAAGCTGGTTACCGCGCTGCCATTTCTTGTTATTGGCCTTATTTATTTGGTGGCCGATATTGCTTATGGCAGCGGCGCATCGCGCAACTGGTTCGTGATGTTTATTCACGACAGTGGGTCGGATATTACCTTGCTTTGCTTTTACTGGTTGGTGATACTGTTTTTGTGGAAGATGATTCAACGTTTTCAAACCCTGCAAAAACAGGTACTGCAAGAAGCGCTGGAGAAAGAACGCATCGAAAGGGAGGCTGAGGCAGAACGCCTGCAACTTATCGCATCGCAAAAAGAAGTATTGGAGCACCAGGTGGCCGAACGTACCGCCGAATTGCATCAGTCGTTAAATGAGCTGAAACAAACGCAGGCACAATTGATCCAGTCCGAAAAAATGGCATCGCTGGGTGAGTTAACCGCCGGCATTGCGCACGAGATACAAAACCCGCTAAACTTCGTTAACAATTTCTCGGAAGTAAGCGCCGAGCTGTTAGATGAACTGGAGATAGAACTTACCAATGGCGATAAAGAAGAAGCCATTGCAATAGCCGGCGATGTAAAACAAAACCTGGAAAAGATATTGCATCATGGTAAACGCGCCGATGGCATTGTAAAAGGCATGCTACAGCATAGCCGTGCCAGCAGTAGCGCCAAAGAGCCCACAAACCTTAACCAACTTACGGATGAGTACTTGCGCCTGGCCTATCATGGCCTGCGCGCAAAAGACAAAAGCTTCAATGCGGAACTGATAACCAAATTTGGCGATAGTTTGCCATTGGTAAAAGTGGTGCCTCAAGACATAGGCCGGGTACTGCTCAACCTGTTCACCAATGCCTTTTACGCCATGCAGCAAAAGCAGAAAACAGCGGGAGCCGGGTACAAGCCAATCCTTATCATAAAAACTTTTACTCCCCCTTCAGGGGGCTGGGGGGCTTCTGTCCGTGATAACGGCACAGGTATTCCAGAAGCCATTCGCGATAAAATATTACAGCCCTTTTTTACCACCAAACCCACAGGCGAGGGTACCGGATTGGGCTTATCATTAAGTTACGATATTGTGGTAAAGGCGCACAATGGCAAAATTGAGATAGACAGTGTGGAGGGCGAATACACCGAATTTACAATTTCTATCCCCGCCACAACCTAAAAGAATTATATTTACACAGCTTATGAAAATACTGGTAGTAGATGATGAGGCGGATGTACAACCGCTTTTTTTACAGCGTTTCCGTAAAGAGATACGCAACAACGAGATAGAATTTAATTTTGCCCAGTCGGGCGAGGCAGCGCTTACTTTCCTGCACGATAAACAATCAGAAGTAGTACTCATTCTTAGTGACATTAACATGCCGGGCATGAGCGGGTTGGAATTGCTTACGCACATTCGTGAAGATTTTGATACCCCGCCGCCACCTGTAGTAATGATGATAACTGCCTATGGCGACGAAGAGAACCATCGCCAGGCCATGGAGAAAGGCGCCGACGACTTTTTGACCAAGCCGCTTGATTTTAACCTGTTAAAAGAAAAACTTAAAACCTTTACGGAGCAATAATGGCCAAGAT
Organism: Mucilaginibacter pedocola; assembly: GCF_002013915.1. Classification (GTDB taxonomy): domain Bacteria; phylum Bacteroidota; class Bacteroidia; order Sphingobacteriales; family Sphingobacteriaceae; genus Mucilaginibacter; species Mucilaginibacter pedocola. Next base: position 812,186 of record NZ_MBTF01000001.1, on the reverse strand, counting down.
ATTAGTAGTAGATGATGAGGCTGACCTGGAACTGCTGGTAAAACAGAAGTTCCGCAAGAAGATACGGGAGAACGTTTACGAATTTGTTTTTGCCCAGAATGGCGAAGAAGCCCTCGAGAAAGTAAAAGAGCACCCCGACCTGGATATTATCCTGAGCGATATAAACATGCCCGTAATGGATGGGCTTACCCTGCTTAGCCGCCTGCCCGAAGCTAACCCTATGCTGAAGGCAGTAGTGGTTTCGGCATATGGTGACCTGCAAAACATCCGCGTGGCCATGAACCGCGGCGCATTTGATTTTGTGACCAAGCCCGTTGACTTTGAGGACCTTGACCTTACCATGGAAAAAACCATACAGCATGTAAGGCAACTGCAGGAAACCATTAAAGCCATTAAAGAGAACGACATACTGAAGATGTACGTTGACGAGAACGTTCTCAACTTTATGACGCATAAAGAGTTTGAAACCAGCCTGCTAAAAAACGAGGTGCTGGAGGCTACCATGATGTTTGTTGACGTATGTGGTTTTACCGCTATTACTGAGAACGTTCCGGCTAATACAGTGGTTACGCTCATCAACAACATATTCGATAAAATTGTAAAAGAGATAGTGGCCCAGGGCGGTTTGGTTGATAAATTTATGGGCGATGCCGTAATGGCTGTTTTCCGTGGCGAATACCATTTAGATAGGGCAATTGATGCTGCATTAGCCGCCCGCTCTCACATAGCCGAAATGCAGCCTGTTACTGCGGGCGATAAAACATACCAACCACAGGTAGCCATCGGTATTAATTCAGGCGAAGTGGTATCGGGCAATATTGGTTCTGCTTCTTTAAAACGCTTGGATTACACCGTAATAGGCGATGCCGTGAACATGGCACAGCGCCTGCAATCGGCAGCAAAAGGCGGGCAAATCATTATTTCTGAAGCTACTTACGAGAAAGCAAAAGAATCGTTCAATTGCCAAAAAATAGGCGAAGTAAAGCTGAAGAACAAAGCCAATATGGTTACCATTTACGAGGTGGTGGAGTAGGTTTTAAGTCGGAAGTCCGAGGTCGGAAAGTCAGAAGACGAACATTCTTATCAATCTTTTCTTCTTTGGACTGCGGACTTCAGACTTTCGGACTTCCAATTAATCCGCCAGTGGCACATGCTTCGCATCTATCTCCGGTTTTGGGTTGCCTTCGTTTATTTTTTTAACATAAAGTTCGTCGGCTAATATTACTACTATAGCCAATAGCGGCACGGCCAAAATAATGCCTAATGCCCCCGATAGCGTCCCCATTATTACCTGGCTGATGATGGTTAAAGCGGGAGGGAGGTTGATGATCTTATTTTGGATAATTGGTGTTACAATATTGCTTACAATGGTTTGCGATACCATGTAAATGAGCGCTACAATAATGGCGGTATTGGTGCTCACAGTAAGCGCCAGCAACACGCCCGGTATCATAGCTACCATTGACCCGAAGTTGGGGATGATCTTCAGCATACCTGCAAAAAGCGCCAGCACCAACACAGCAGGTATATCCATAATGGTAAGCCCGATGGTGAGCATAATAAATATCAGCACCATTGATAACAGCATGCCTTTAAGCCATCCTTTAAGCGAAAAGTTGATGCGGTCCATAATGCAGGCCCAAAGCTCCTTTTTTTCAGGCGGGATGATGATCATAAAGCCGTCTTTGTACACAGACGGGCTTACGGTAAAGAATATCCCCAGGAATAAGATGATATAAATGTTGCCCAGCACACCAAAACTGGTACTGAAGAAGTGTTGGGCGGTGATAAATATTTTGCCCGAATTATCATCAAGGTAAGTTAGCACCTGCTGGCCTATGGGTGTTTCAGCAAGTTTGGCCCGTGCCGAATTAATAGTGCCGGGCAACGAATGGCTCAATTGCGCAACCTGCGCCTGTAATTTGGTACCCATAAACCATAAAAGCACACCAATGATAGTGAACGAACCGCCTACCGAATGTATCATGGCCGCTTTGCGCCCGCATTTTAATTTGCGTTGGATTATATTACCCAAACCATGAAAGTATGTGGAGATAAGCGTTGCTGAGAGCACCATCAACAATACATTAAAGGCCACCCGGGCTATTAAAACCACAATAACCAGCAGGGCCACTATACCTACGGTATACCATACTTTTTGTATATAATTTAACTCGCGTTTGGGGCGTGGCGCCGGTTTGGGTGTAGCTGTATCCATATATTCCTTTAAAGTGTAAAGGACAATGTTTGTTAACAAATGTTTGGGGCGCGGTAAATTTGTTGTGTAAAGTGTGTTTTATGAATAACTTACGCAATATTTTACATCCCTCATGAAAACCTTATTCGCGTGCCTGCTGTGTTTGCTAAGCCTGCAACTCAGCGCCCAAAAGAAACAGTACAACCAATTTTACCAGTACGGCATTGCCGATGCCTTTTTAGCCGGGCTTTACCATGGTACGCTTACCGTAAAGGATATGAAACCGCATGGCGATTTTGGCCTTGGCGCTCCGGATATGCTTGACGGCGAATTAATGATACTGGATGGTAAAGCCTACCAAAGCCGCTCTACAGGCCAAACCACCGTTATGGCCGATACCGCTAAAGTGCCATTGGTATTATCAACTAACTTTAAAGCAGATACCGTTTTTTACATTAACACGCCTGCCGATAAAAAAGATGCCTTCGCGCAGATAAACCAATATCTAACCAAAGCCAATGGCCTTTATGCCGTACGCATCACCGGTGAATTTGCTTTGGTGAAAACACGTGCCTTTCCGCCGGTAACTACGGAACCGTTTTTACCACTGGCGAGCATGCTGGACAAACAGAAATTCTTTACTACGGAGAATGTAAAGGGCACGCTAATGGGTTTTAAACTGCCCGCGTATTTAAGCAGCGTTACCATTGCCTATTTTCATTTTCACTTCCTGAGTGCAGATAAAAGCAAAGGCGGGCATGTTACTGATGTGAAGGTTGCAAAAGTAATGGTAGAGATAGCTAACCTTACGGGTATGAACATCGAAATTCCGCAGGATAAATACTATCAAAACTTTGATTTTAGCACTGTTAAAAAGGGCGATGCTATAAAAGCAGAAACGCAGATAAAATAAAAAAGGCGTTCCAGCCCCCTGAGAACGCCTTTGTATTGAATTTAAAGACCGAGTTAAAGTACGTAATACCTTAGCCTCGTCTCTCGCCATAATATTTAGGGCGAAAGACACGGCGACGGTGCTACCGTACTTTTCCGATCGTGGGGCAAACTCAATTAAGAGTTTAAAAAAGGCGTTCCAGCCCCCTGAGAACGCCTTTGTATTGAAATTAAGACCGAGTTAAAGTACTTAATACCTTAGCCTCGTCTCTCGCGCTAATATTTTGGGCGAAGGACACGGCGACAGTACTACCGTACATTTTTCAAGTCTGCGGGGCAACTCAATTAAGAGTTTAAAAAAGGCCTTCCAAGCCCCCAAGGAAGGCCTTACATTGAATTTAAATACCGAGTTAAAGTATGTACACCTTAGCCTCGTCTCTCTCCGCTTTGTAAGGAGAAAGAGACACGGCCGCCGGGGTACTATCGTTTAACTTTTGCTTCCGGTAGCGCATTCAATTAAGTTTAAAAAAAGGCCTTCCAAGCCCCCAAGGAAGGCCTTTACATTGAAATTAAAACCGAGTTAAAGGATGTAAAACACTTTAGCCTCGTCTCTCACTGTTTTGTTGGGGAGAGACACGGCCTCCAGGTTACTGTCGTTTAACATTTGTTTCAGGTCGCGTTCAATGGTTTGCGATATGGCTGTTGTGGGCGTATCGCTTGGTTTATTCTCAAATGGATCCTGCAAATGGATCGCCATTTTCTCTACAAGTAAAAATGCAGCAGCTATAGCAATGATCAGCGGTACCTCAAACAGGCCGAAATACTCTATCAACCCAAATGGCAACAGCATAATAAATAAGTACAAGCAAAAATGGATGTACAAACTATAGGTAGACGGAAACACCGTGTTTTTGATGCGTTCGCATTTACCCATGGCATCGCAAAGGCGGGTTAGCGTACGGTCAACTTCCACCTGCTGGTAATCGGTAAGCCATCCATTTTTGTAAGCCAAGCGGGTATCCAAGCCATGTAACTTCATCAGGCTGTTGGGCATATTAGAGTACCTGCGTGTAAATTTCACTTCTTCGTCTACCAACAGCTCGGCACTGCGTACGTAAGCATTTTGCCCCCTTAACGATTGGCTTAGCGCGTAGCACCAGGCTATTTGCCTTTTAACAAATCGGTTTTTAAAATGCTCGGCTTCTTCGTTACCGCTATCCAAAAAAGTGATAAGCTGGCGGGTAAGCGAACGCGAATCGTTAACAATGGCCCCCCAAATGCCACGGGCTTCCCACCAACGGTCATACGCCTGGTTAGAGCGGAAGGCCAGCAGCAACGATATAATAGTTGCCAGTATAGAAGGCACCGCTATGGGTATGGATATACGCAGCGTTGGGAAATAATGGTGGAACGCAGCTATTAATACAGCGTATGCGGCCACCAGCAACAACTCGCCTTTTATTTTGCCTACCACGTATTTTACAGGGATATTATCTTTGAGTAACATAGGTGTAATGTTTAAAGATGTGCAACAATAGCTTACACCTGCTCAAGCTCTAACTGGTCGGTGCTGTGCAGCGCTTTAATTTTTGTTGGCTGTACCGTAATGTAAGGTATCAGGTCAACTATCGGGCATTTGGCACGGTCTAAAAACGCGTCCGGCTCGTTGCTCATTGGTGTAAGCTTAATGTAGCTAAACTGTTTAAGGCGTGCAATTTGGTTTATATCCCTTGCCTCCAGGTAGTTTTTGAAAAGCGCCACGGTGTTGCCGTAAAAAAACTCCGTTTGCAGGCTTTCAATGTATTCGCCGTATTCGCGGCTTAGGCGAGTAAGCTCGTCTAAAAACTCTTGTGTAACATATTCGTATTCGCGGCTGCGGCGCGATAGCATCAGCAAGTCGGAAATAGAATCAGACAAACCAAGGAAATTTACCATTGTGATGTTAAACTTCTGCCCCGGTTGCTGCTGTATCAATGCTGGTACAGCCTGTAACGACTCTAAGCTAAAATCGGTTGGGATTAGGATGTTTGTTGTTTTCATGGTAATGCTTATTTATTGTTTGATACAATATTCGGCACCGGCCATTAGAACGATATAAGAGGAAGATTAGAAACTGATTAGAGTTTTAAATATCTGTAAACCAATTAGGAATATTGTAAAAGGTGCTGGAAATATCGGGCCTTTGTCATGCTGAGGGACGAAGCATCTGATCGCCGATTTGCAAATTGGTTAATGCATTGTGGCTAACAGATCCTTCGCTATCGCTCAGGATGACAAGCAAATTTTATATAGATCAAACTACCCTGCGTACACCGGCAACATCACCCTTATAGTAGTCCCCTTATCCACTTTAGATGCAATAGCTATACTCCCTTTGTGGAGCCTTACAATATTTAGCGCCAGTGGCAGCCCAACACCATGCCCTTCAAACTTGCCGGTGTTAGATGCCCGGAAGAATGGTTCGAAGATATGCTGCACATCGCCCTCGGGTATGCCAATACCTTCGTCTTTAATGCTGATAATAACACTTTTATTCTCGGCAAATATAGAGATGGTTACAGGTTTATTATCCGAATACTTGCAGGCATTTAAGGCTATGTTGCTAAGCGCCAACCGCAGCAGGTTAATATTACCCATAATAACCAGGCGGTTTTCATCCTCGGGCAATGCTGCCAGATCGATATTTATATTATTCTCGGGGATAATGTTATCTGCCGATTCTTTGATCATCCAAACCAACTCGTCGGCACGTATTTGCTCCCAGCTTTGTTTTTTACCATCGAACCCGGTTTGAGCTAACCCTAATAAACTGGTTAGAATATCCTGCAGGCTTTGTGCACCAATTAATATCTCGTTCAGGGTTTTTTTAGCATCGGCACCGGGTGTGTTCAACTGCTTTAGCGCAAGTTCGGCTTCGCCTTTTATTACAGCAAGTGGGGTGCGTAATTCGTGCGAGGCATTGCTCACAAAATTGTTCTGTGTTTCGAAGGCGGTCTCCAGCCTGTCGAGCATATCATTAAAGGTTTGGGTAAGCTCGGCAATTTCATCTTTGCCCGCGTAAAGTTCCAGCCGCATGTGCAGGTTGCTTGCGGTAATGCCGTTTACTTTTTTGATGATCTTGCGTACCGGCTGAAAAGTATGATAAGAGAATCGCGTACCAACAAAATAAGCCAACAGGATAGATGCCAGGAAACCGATAATAAGCACCTGCTCCAGGTTATTCAACTCGTTCAAGCCGTATGGGTCCCTTGCCGATACTATGATCATTACCTCATCATCGCCTACACGGAAAATATTACCGGCATAAAAAACATTATCTTTCTTGAACCTTGTACGCCCATCGGCCATGATGCTGTTGGCCAATTCCTGTGGCACGCCATGTATATGCGACTTTTTGTAATCGGCCGGTTTTATGGTGTATTCCTTTTCGGAAGATAGCACCTCCAGATAGCGTTGGCGTATACCTTTTACCATACTAACGCTATCTTTATCATCGCTGTGGTATATTTCCGAAGCTATATTAACCCTGGCCTCCAGTCTTTTATAAAAGTCGTCGAAAGCAAATTGGTGAGCGAAATAGAAAATAGCGCTGCTGAGCATCAGGATGATAGATACTGTAAGCCCCAAAAACATCAAGGCAACCTTTCGCTGTATGCTCATCCTTCCTGGATTTTAAAGATGTAACCCATGCCCACTACAGTGTGTATTAGTTTTGGTTCAAAATCCTTATCCACTTTTTTGCGCAGGTAATTGATGTATACATCCACCACATTGGTACCCATATTGAAGTCGATATTCCAAACATTCTCCAATATCTCAATACGCGAGAGCATTTTATTGCGGTTACGTAGTAAAAACTCCAACAGGCGGTATTCGGTGGCCGACAGGGCGATGATTTTGCCACTACGTTTTACAACACGCTCATCGGTATTGATGGAAAGATCGGCAACCTGCAGCAGGTTGGGAGTGGGGGCACCTATGCCGCTGCGGCGTGCGAAACTGCGCAGGCGTGCATTCAGTTCGGCCAGGCTAAAGGGCTTTACCATGTAATCATCAGCACCGCTATCCAGACCCGATACCACGTTTTCGGTAGTCCCCAGCGCGGTAAGCATCAATATAGAGGCCGTTACTTCAGATTGCCGCAACCGCCGGCAAACTTCTATTCCGTTGATGCCGGGTAGCATAACATCCAGTATGATGACTTGAAAGTCGCCCTTAAGCCCCATTTGCAGGCCCGTGGTGCCATCCAAAGCAACGCTTAGCTCATGCCCTTCGGCGGTAAGGTCGCGCTGAATAATGGAAACCAGCTTTGCTTCGTCTTCTACCAGGAGTATCTTCATTTGGGCAAATATATGTTAACAGGCTGAAGAAAAAATAGGTGCCTGAATTTTGCAGCGGAGTTAATTGTATAAAAACGTCATGCTGAACCTATTTCAGCACCCCATCATACAAGCCACAATGCTAAGCCGCTTTGCATGAACGCTACCTGCCGTGTGGGGTACCGAAAAAATTTCGGCATGACGTGCTTATCTAAAATCAGTGCAATAATACTTGTTGATGCTTTTACATTCTCCCTCCGCCATAGTCTATATTCCCGTCGGTTAATTATATTAGCACAATAAATGAGCAAAGTTTTTACCATTGCAGAGGGGCTGGAGAATTTGGGTGCGCTGCGCAGCGGCGGCCAGGGTTCGGTTTATAAGGGGCGGCGCATGGGGCCAATATACTCGGCAGTGAAACTGATACCCACGCCCATTTATACCGAGAACAGCGACGATAAAAACTACCGCAACTTCGAGAACGAGGTAGCCAAACTACAAAAGGTAAACGAGGTACCCAATCCCAATATCGTAAAAATAATAAGCTCCGGACTTACCGAGAGTGGCTCGTTCCCCTTCATTGAGATGGAGTTTATTGACGGGCCCGACCTGAGCGAACTACTATTGCCCCCTCACGATAAGGTATTCACCCTGAAAGAAGCCCTAAAAGTTGCCGACCAACTGGCCAGTGCCTTAGCCCATTGCCACCGCCTGGGCGTAAAACATGGCGACCTGAAAAGCAACAACGTAAAATATAACCTCCATACCGGCAACTATGTACTGCTCGATTTCGGACTGGCCATCATGACCGAAGAACAGCGCCGCAGCAGTATGCGCAACGCAGGCGCGGTGGAGTTTATGGCGCCGGAACAGTACGATGGCAAGATGCTGCCCCAAAGCGATATCTACAGTTACGGCATTATCCTTTACGAACTGTTGGCAGGCGAAGTGCCGTTTGTGTTAAAAGCCAATAACGAAGCTGCCCGAAATGCGTTAATGCTAAAGCAGATGGAAAGCCCTGTGCCCGACTTATTGGAAAAGCGCAAAACCAATTTGCCGGATAACTGGGCAAAGGATAAAATGGCCGCAGAACTGAAGGTGCCCGACTGGATGCTGAAGGTTGTGGCCAAATGCCTGGAGAAAAACCCGGCCGACCGCTTTGCCGATGCTTTGGAGCTGTACGATGCATTGTCGGTACACCAAACCCGAATGGAGCCTATCGCCCCCGTGGTAGAGAGCGATAAGCAATATGCCGAAATAGAGTGGAGCCTGAAGCTGCAACTCATAAAAAACCAACTGCAGGACAGGCTGATATCTGAAATGATATTGCTGTACAACGCCCAACCCGCCGCCAACCTTGCCGACGAGAATAAGGCCTATTACCTTAACGACCAGGTGAAACTTCACCACAGCCGCCTGAACGAATTGCTACGCGAAAACGGTAAGGACGAATATGGCCGCGATAAAGATATACAAGCAGCGTTGGATAAAATACAGGAAACCGAGTTACTGGCGCATCCATCTAAACTATACATACCCAAAACTACGCTTTATGCGCTGCTCACCGCTTTGGGTGCACTGCTTTTTACCACAATATTTTTATGGGAAGTATACCGCCACAATGCCACCGCCATAAAACTGATGAATCTGTTTTTAACCATAGCAAAAAGCATTTTCGGCTCGAAAAAATAGTTTTCAAAAGCGTGGGTACTTTCACTTTTTGCCGTCTCTCAAGCAGGCAAAGCTTATATTCACTGCAACATTTTTTGAATTACACACAACAATCGGCCCGCTTTATTGTAATTTCATAGCAGGTATACCGTTATACGGGCAACGGTTATTTTAACAGCATACATGAGTAAAGTATTTACAATAGCAGAGGGTTTAGAAAACCTTGGCGCACTGCGCACAGGCGGCCAGGGTTCGGTATATAAAGGTAAGCGAACGGGTACCATCTACTCGGCCGTGAAGCTGATACCAACCCCCATACATACCGAAAGCGGCGACGATAAAAACTACCGCAATTTTCAGAACGAGGTTGCCAAACTGCAAAAGGTAAACGAGATACCTAACCCCAACATCGTAAAAATATTAAGCTCGGGCGTTACCGAGAGCGGCTCTTTCCCCTATATCGAGATGGAGTATATCGATGGGCCCGACCTTAACGAGTTGCTGGCCCCGCCTCATGATAAAATATTCGCCATAAAAGAATTACTTAAAGTAGCCGACCAATTGAGCTGTGCTTTAGCGCATTGCCATAATGTAGGGGTAAAGCATGGCGATATTAAAAGCAACAACGTAAAGTATAATATCCATACTGGTAATTACGTACTGCTCGATTTTGGTTTGGCCATCATGAGCGAGGAACAGCGTCGCACCAGCATACGCCATGCAGGAGCTGCCGAGTTTATGGCACCCGAGCAGCACGAAGGCAAAATGCTGATGCAAACCGATGTGTACAGTTACGGCGTTATCCTTTACGAATTACTTACCGGCGACGTACCATTCCCGCTAACCGGCGAGGGTGATACTGGCCGCAATGCCGTAATGCTGGGCCACATGGAAGGCGAGGTGCCCGACCCTATAAAAGCCCGCAAGCTTGCCCTGCCCGAAGAATGGCCCGAGCAGAAGATGCGCCAGGAAATGCAGGTGCCGGCATGGTTGCTTAACCTGATAAGCAAATGCCTGCAAAAGAAACCCGAAGACCGCTATGCCGACGGGCAGGAATTGCACGATGCCATTATAAGCGGTAGTATATCGGCAGCGCAGGGCACGGTTGGTACGGGCATTGCAGGTATATCAAAAGCAAATATTGACGCGTTAAAGGCAGAGAATAAACGCTTGCAGGAACAGGTATTGGAGTTACAATCGGCAGAAGTCTCAACGGAAGTTATTTCAGCAGAATCCGTACCTGCCGACCCATCAAAAATGTTGATATCAAAACTGGCTTTCAATGGGCTAGTGGCTCTGTTGGTGCTGTTCGTGGGCTTTTCGGTGTATGCTGCATTTTATAAAAAGGATGCCCGTTTACCAAATAACGCTACCCAGCAGGATACAACGCAGCAAAACACCGGCGATACCGCCCGTATGGAGAACCCGCAGGGAGATATGCCGGCGAATGGTTTTTACGAAGAACGCCAGCGCCGCGCCGATTCGTTGAAGCATGTACGCGATAGTTTGATAAAAGCATCCATTGATAGTACGGCGCGCGCAGCAAGGGCTGCACAGGCAGCAAAAGATAGTGCAACGATAGATACATCGGGCAACCAGTAATAAACGTTTAAAATTATAGCCGGGCAGCATCAAAACATCTGGTTGGGGTGTATGTTCAGTAACCATATTCGAATCTTAAAGCAATAAATGGAAGCGAAACCAAGTTTTTGGCAGCGTATTGGTATACAGGATTGGTTTTTAACCAAAGAGAGCACAGGCGTTAACGGCAAAATACCGCCCCTTACGCCCGATAGTGTTTACACCTACATTGTAGAGAAATTCCGCGACTCGATAAAGGACCTTTCTTTTGCCGACCGCGTGGTATTTTACCACGAGTTCATCATCAGTTTTAATGCCGAGGACTACAAAGAGTTCATCGAGAATAAGCAGGGGCTTTTCGGGTTGATCGTGCAGGAAACCGTAAAGAAGTTTTACGAGATATTGCAGGAATACCGAACAGCCGGCAAAAAGGTAGAGCCATCGGGCTCTAAATGGGTTTTCCGCCTCGTATCGCACCCCGATTACCAGCGCGGTGATAAAGGCTTTATGGGCAAACTGCTGCCCGGTAACAATAACCAGCCCGCCAAAAAGGAAGAGAATTTAAGAGTAACCTTCATTCCCCGCCAAACCGGTATAGCCCAAACTTTTGATGTGAACCAGGATATACTGAAAGGCTTTATCTATTACAGCGAGGGCTACTTTGAAATACCTTACCAGGAAGACTTGGAATACAGCGAGAAGGAAGCCATCAAACCCGAAAGCAAAAGCATCGCCCGTTTCGAAACCATTATACCCGATAAGCAATTCGCCGGTAAAAAGGTGGAATATTTGATGAAGGATGACGACATGATTGTATCGGGCAGCGACGAAACCCGCGAAGAGCAAAGCATTTTTAAAGTACCCAGCGAATGGGTGAACACTCCGCATTTACAGGTGCGCTACAACAAAGCGGATGGTAAATTTTATTTAGCATCCTTTGGCGAGATGACCACATTGAACGAGATGGCGGTACCCACCAGCGATATCAACGCACCAAAATGGGTAGAGTTGCCCGTAAACTCGCGCATATTACTGAACGGCATTATTGGTTTAAACCTGTTTAAAGCGTAAAAAGGTATGTCGCAAATATTATCCATAGGCTTATTGGTAATGGTGGTTTGCCTGCTGGCAACACATTTTATCGATATTAAAAACTCCGGTAAAACAAATGGCTGAAAACTTTTTTGGACTGACCGATACCGGCAAGGTACGCAGCAATAACGAGGATACCTTTATTGCGCAGCGCCTCAGCGGGCAGCTAACATTAGCCGCAGTAATTGATGGCGTTGGCGGCTATAACGGGGGCGAAGTCGCAGCGGCCATCGCCCGCCAGCAAATGATAGATTACCTGAACGAGAACCATACGCAGGTTATCCCGGCCATGATAGATTCCTTCAAGCTGGCCAATAACGCTATTTCGGCAAAAAAAGCGGAGGTGAAGGAGTTGGATGGCATGGCCTGCGTGGCTACTATGGCGGTGGTTGATATCCAGAACAACTTGTTCTACTACGCTCATGTAGGTGATACCCGTTTGTATTTGCTGCGCGATACCACGCTGGTGAAGATATCTAAAGACCATTCCTTCGTGGGTTTTCTGGAAGATTCGGGTAGGCTGACGGAGAAAGAGGCGATGGACCACCCTAAGCGGAATGAGATAAATAAGGCTTTAGGTTTTACTACGCAAATAGATGCAGATGAGAGTTTTATAGAAACCGGCCAGTCGCCTTTTTTGCCCGGTGACATGCTATTGCTTTGCAGCGACGGGCTAACAGATATGGTGAACAAGGCTGATATTACTGCAATTATCACGCAGAATACGTCTTTGGAAGAAAAGGCTACACAACTCATAAATGCCGCCAATAAAAACGGCGGGCACGATAATGTTACCGTGGTATTGGTGTATAACGACAAGGCATCGCAAAACCGCCCGCAGGTTGCCCCAACGGTCGACATAAAAAAAAACACTGAACCGGTAGCCGAGGTAAAGAAAGAATACAAGGCAGCAAAAGCCGCTATTGAGACTGATAAACAAAAAGCTATGCCCCAAAAAAGAAGCAGTTTGTACAGTGTTTTCATCACCATTTTGTGCCTTGCTTTTTCAGGCGCAGCGCTGTACTACTACATGCAATGGCAAAAAGAACTGGATAAGCAACCCGTCGTAGACAACACTGTAGCCATAAAGCCCGAAAAACAGTCACGTAACGAGCAGGAGATAAAAATTCAGAACGCCATAAATATGGCTAAGGGCGATACTGTCACCTTAGTAGATACCTTGTTTAAACAACCCGTTATTATTAGCGATACGTTGGACATTAGCAAACCGCGTGTATTCATTAAAGTGAAAGGCAAAAGCGGCCTTACCCTACAATGCGATACGGCTTACCATGGCCCCGCATTTGCTGTAAATAAAAGCGCAAAAGCTATTGGTTTAGAGAATGTTAAACTGCAAGGCTTCAACGTGGGTATAAGCACTTATAACACCGACTTTCACCTGCGTAATGTGCAGTTCGTAGATTGTGTTACGCCCGTGTTGCGCTCATTCATTTTGCCTTCAAATAAACCCGTTACCGAAGGTTTCCCTATTACGGTGCTGTATGCCGATTCTGTAAGTAAAGCCCCCAAACCCGCCAATGGAACAAGGTAAGCCGCAAGAAATTAAGCCCGGCCGCGGCAAAGAGCGGGTATTTTTATTACTCGTAGCCATATTTTTTGGTGCATTGTTTTTCAGGCTGCATACCGTATTGCAATTGCGCTTTGCGGATGTAGAAAAACGTCTTGCCGATGGCACCATGGTGAACCTGAACGATAAAGACCCTGCCGGCAATATCCATAAACTGCTAACCCGCGGCTATTACTTCGACGATAAAAAAGACATAGACCTGATCACCAAAACCGTAGGCGATAACATCGGCACAGGCGATAAAATTGACAACATTGGCGAGCTGAATAAAAAGAAATACTACGTAGTTGCCGATGATGCTTTTGAAGCAGGGGGCGAGTCTTTCAAGAAACGTGTAACAGCCTCTCGCTCGCTGCTGGGCTATACCGGCGAAGATTCGTTGCTATTTGTAAGCGAACGTAATACCGCCATGCATCTGCCCGCGCAAACCGACCTTGGCCTGGGTGAGCTGAACATTAGCGGCAGCATATTCAACAAAAAGGAGCCCGTACCCGGCGTATTGGTTCGGTTGGATATGATATTGCCGCAAGATAGCATTTACACGGATGAAGAAACCGACGAGGTAAAAACCAAAACCGAGCAGGGCGAAGGTTTCCGCAAAACTTTCTTTACTGATATCACGGGCAAAAAACTACAGGAGCTTACATCTTACGCCCGTACCGACGGCTCGGGTACTTACCACTTTAACCATTTGCCTGCCGGCAAAGCATTCAAAGTATTGCCCTTGCAGCCGGGTTTCCAGTTCGGTACATCTCAAGGAACAGAGAATTTGGATGAGGATGCTGTATTTAACTTCTCGCAGGCCCCGCATACTATCCGGTTGTTCTCTACCCGCGATTTTAATATCCTGAAGAAAGAGAAATCGCTCATCATCCGTACACCTGCCGAGTTTAATACCTGGTTTTGGATCATCGCAGGCAGCTTTATTGCAGCTTTCCTATTCGTGCATTTGATACTCTCATGGCGTTTCCCTGCTGCCGACCAGATAGTTCTGCCCGTAGTGATGATACTCACGGGGTTATCTTTTATTACCCTGCTAAGCCTTCAAGACCCACTGCGCGACCGCTTCCTGGCTAAGGATTCCTTAACATATTTAGGCATCGGATTAGGCGCGTTACTGGTAATGCTGTTCTTCAAGATGCGCCGCTTTACTGTCGATTCCTGGTTGTACCGTTTGGTTATCTTCAAAAACAACCAGCGTGCTGCAAATGGCTGGCCATGGGTGGTAATAGCCGCTGGCTTGCTGGCGCTCACCATCGTATTCGGTACCGGTCCTGAGGGGAGCGGGGTGAAGGTTAACCTCTTCGGTTTTCAGCCCAGCGAAATTGTTAAATACCTCATCATCCTTTTCCTGGCGGGATTTTTTGCTGCCAACGAGAAGATGATAAGCGAATATACCACCTGGACAAAACGCGGCTCGTTCTTCGCCTTTGCGCTGATAGCCATTTTGGTAACACTCATGCTTTTCCTGCTGCTGGGTGACCTTGGGCCGGCAATGGTGGTATGTTTTACCTTCATCGCCCTGTTCTCGTTCTCGCGTGGCGATTTTATGTTCATGGCCATAGCGGTGGTGATATACGTACTATGCTCTTGGATATTAAAGAATGTTTGGCTATCGGCTTTGGTTACCGCGGGAATTGTTGCCTTGTTGATGATATTTCAGCGCCGCAAACTCAGCGAATCGGCCATTATGGTGCTGGTTATTATGGCTGCGTTCTTAACTATCGACCAAATACCATACTTAGGAAAACTATTCCCCGGCCCCGTGCAGCGTTTGGTTGACCGTAAAGCCATCTGGACCGACCCATGGAATAACGAAGTGTACGGCGGCGACCAGGTAGCCAACGGATTATGGGCCATGAGCAGCGGCGGCGTATCCGGCCAGGGTGTAGGCGAAGGTTTCGCCAAAACCATACCCGAGGCACATACGGATATGATATTGCCCTCTATGGGCGAGGAGTTCGGTTGGACGGGTATTGTTTGTATCTTCCTGCTGTTCCTGCTTTACCTGCACCGCTCCATCATCATTGGGCGGCGCACGGGCACGCCGTTCCTGTTTTATTTATGCGCAGGGGTGGGGGTATCAACCTTTGTACAGTTCCTGCTTATTGCTGGTGGCTCTACAGGGGCATTGCCTTTGTCGGGGGTATCATTGCCATTTCAAAGCTATGGTGGTTCGTCGTTGGTGGCTAACCTTTTGGCGTCAGGCTTTTTGCTCTCGGCATCCTTAGTCCGCGGTACGCCCGTGCAAATGAAATATATCTCTAATCAGCAGGATAAAAACCTTGTACCAGCTTTGATAGCAGCCATAATGGGTGTTACATTGCTTACAGTAAGCGTATCCCGCTACTTGTTCAATAACAAAAAGTGGGTGGTGCAGCCGGCTTTGGTTGCCGATAAAAGCGGTGCACGTATGTTCAGCTATAACCCACGTATCGCTATCTTGATGAACAGGCTGCAGGCTGGTTCTATTTACGACCGTGATGGTGTTTTGCTGGCTACCAGCAAACCTGAACTGGTGAAAAAACAAATGGCAAAACTGGAAACGGCAGGTGTGGGCAATTACAATATCGATTCGGCGATGCACAAAAGGCTGAGCCGCTATTACCCCTTCGAAGAGCAAATGTTCTTTTGGACGGGAGATGATAACTCCGGCGTGTTCAACGGCAGCCCTAACGGCTACTTTGCGGAATACGAGCATGCCGCCGAATTGCGGGGCTTTAAACTGCCCACAACCAATTACAATGTAACCGCTAACCGATACCGCGAGGACCGCTTTTTGGCTCGCGGCGTAAAAGAAATGACGGTGGTAAAACGCGATTACAGCGCGTTGTCGCCTTTGTTATTAGCAGGATTAAATAGCACCGCCGTAGATTCCTTCAAGAACCGTAACCGCGATGTGCAGTTGACCATGGACGCGGGCTTACAAACCAGTATTCAAAAGTCGATGGAAACCGATACCTCGCTGCTGGACAACCGTGTATCAGTAGTAGTGATGGAATCGAACACCGGCGATGTGCTGGCATCATCTATGTACCCGCTGCCGCCTATACACGATTGGGAAAAACTAACCATGAGCACCTACGAGCAAAACCAGTTGGCCAATTGGATGACTACAACGGACTTGGGCTTTACCCTGGCAACGCAGCCGGGTTCTACCGCTAAATTGGTTACTTCGCTGGCGTCGTTCAATAAATTAGGCATGGCGGCAGAAAAACGTACTTTCCACGTAAGCGAAGGCGAACGTATCCGTACCAAAGGCATCGAGCCGGATGAAACAGGTACTATTACGCTGGAAGCTGCGGTAGCTAAATCCAACAACGTTTACTTTATCAAACTGGCCAACGAGGAGCATTTACAGGAAGAAATGGCTACGCTGTACCTAAAAACCGGTATGTTTTTACATGGCGTGGGAGGTTATTATTATGGCAGGCAGCAGGAAAATGCCGCGCAGGAAGAAAAATGGCGCGAATTGTGGCGCAAAACCGAGTTCAACACCAAGCCCCGGTACGACCCGAATAATATCCGCCGCACGCGCGCTAAGGGCATCTCGGGTATGTCCTGGGGGCAGGGCGAGCTGATAGCCACGCCTGCCGCTGTGGCAAGGGTGGCCGCGGGTATTGCCAATGCGGGCACGATGCCAACTAACCGCTATGTACTTAAATTCAGCGATTCTGCTACTTCGGTTAAGCCGGGTATTAAGCTCGCTAACGACCCTAAATACGCTGCACTGATGCGCCATTATATGATAGAGCAAAGCGCACCAAAGGTTTACACGCTCGGCATGTCGGTAGCCGGTAAAACCGGTACGCCAGAACGTATCTGGAAGAAACAGCAGATAAACGATGGCTGGTACGTATTCTTCGCGCCGAAGCAAAAAGGCAGCGGCAATATTGTGGTTTGCGTGCGTATCGAGTCCACAAAAGGTTCATCAGATGCCGTTAAATTGGCCGGTAAGCACGTAATACCTTTTCTGTTGAAAAAGGGTTATATTAAAAACATTGTTGAGCAAACAAATCAATAATGGCTGGGTTAGAAAATTAGCGCTTCCGCAGCGCATTAATACATAAAAATTATCGCAAATAGGATGTTATTTAATTTGTTCAGCAGCGAAGCTAACCGCCCCGACGATGTGAAGGGTGTGCGCCATACTTTGCTTCAATTTATAAAACAGGAACTCCAGAAAGCCGAGGGGGGAGAAGGTGCCAATATAAAAGGCCTTACCCTTTACCTTAATTGCAGCGCCGCCGACAGGCATATGTACGAATCGGCAGTGTATGCCGAACAGCCCGAGTTGTTTAAGGATGAAGTACAACGTATAGCCGACGACTTTGACCTTGGCCTGCCCGACCGCTGGACACTGGATGTGCTGTTCGATGCCGAAGTGCCGGACGAGGCCGCCAAAATGCCGAACCTGGATGCAGCTTTCTTCATAAAAACCAGCAAGCACTTTATCCAACAAAAAGCAACAGCTTACGTGCGCGTACTAAGCGGAGAGACCGAACAGAAAGAATATACCCTTACTTCGGGTCCTGATAAGGTGAACATTGGCCGTGATAAAAAAGCACAGGCCGATGATGGCTTTTTCCGCACCAACCATATCGCCTTCCCCTCGGAGAGTGGCGATGCAGCCAATAAATACGTAAGCCGCCAGCATGCCCATATTATTTGGAATGTAGAAGCGCAAAAGTTTATACTTTTTGCCGATGAAGGGGGCCTGCCGCCACGCAATAAGATAAAGATACGTGCCGATAAAAGCGAGAATGTGATCAAACTGCATTCGCTGAGTATTGGCCACCCGCTGCAGGAAGGCGACCAGGTGATACTGGGCGAGTCGGCAGTGCTGGAGTTTAGCTATCAACCCGAAAACTAAATGAGTAAAGTTTTTACCATAGCCGATGGATTAGAGAATTTGGGTGCCCTGCGTACGGGCGGCCAGGGTTCGGTATACAAAGGCCGGCGAACGGGTGTGATATACTCCGCCGTGAAACTATTGCCCACGCCCGTATACTCCGAAAGCGGCGACGATAAAAACTACCGAAACTTCCAAAGTGAAGTTGCCAAGCTTCAGAAAGTTAACGAGATACCGAACCCCAACGTTGTAAAAATACTCAGTTTCGGTATCACCGAGAGCGGCTCGTTCCCTTACATTGAGATGGAGTACATTGAGGGGCCCGACCTGAGCGAACTGTTGCATCCGCCGCACGATAAAATATTTACGCTGAAGGAGTTGCTAAAAGTAGCCGACCAGCTCGCCTGTGCTCTGGCACATTGCCATAAAGTAGGGGTAAAGCATGGCGATGTAAAAAGCAATAATGTAAAGCACAATGTCAATACAGGCAATTACGTACTGCTCGATTTTGGGCTGGCCATTATGAGTGAAGAGCAGCGCCGCAGTAGCATACGCAACGCGGGCGCCATTGAGTTTATGGCACCAGAACAGCACGAAGGTAAAATGCTGATGCAGACCGATGTGTACAGCTATGGCGTTATCTTGTACGAATTGCTTACCGGGCAGGTACCTTTCCCCTTACAGGGCGATGGCGACACCGGGCGCAACAACGTAATGCTTGGCCATACCGAAGGTCCCTTACCCGATGCGATGAAACTGCGCAAAGCCAACCTGCCCGAGAACTGGGACGCAGATAAGCGTGCCTTAGAAATGCAGGTACCGGCATGGCTACTCAACCTAATAGACAAATGCCTGGAGAAAAAGCCGGAGAACCGCTTTGCCGATGGCGATGCCTTGCACAATGCCATAGTGAACGGCAGCCTTGGTGATAGCGAAGGCAAAGGCATTGGCCCCGCCACCTTGCTCAGCGAGAACGAAAAACTGCAAACCCAACTCCAAAACACTACCGACCCCGAAAAGGTTGGCATCCTGAAAATGGATAGCGGCGTAGTGCACATGCACAAAACTGTGTTTGGCGGGCTACTGGTTTTAGTGGTGCTGTTTATGGGCCTGTTCGCCTGGGCAAGCCTAACACATAGCTCATCCGCACCATACGACCCGGTAGCGGCAGAAGCGAATTTGAAACCCTACAAGTCGGTACTGTTTATTAATTCGTACAACGCAGATAGCGCTCGCCGCGCAAGGCAGCAGCAATTGCTTCGCCTCAAAGCCGATTCGATAGCAAAAGCCAAAATGCGGGCCATAAAAAAGAAAGCAGATTCGCTGGCTACAGTTCAACCTACCGAAAAGCCGAAGAAAAAGAGGAAGAAGTTTTTGGGGATATTTTAGTCCGCGTAATATTGCTGGATTTTACCAAAAAAACAAGGCAGCCGTGTAGTACGGCTGCCTTGTTTTTTACTAATACAGGTAGTGTGGCTATTCCAAAGTGGTACCATCTGCAAAAATTACTTTCAGGGGTTTAAAGGAGAATTTCAAGTCTTTAAAATCTTTGTTTTTAAGGCGCACATCTTCATCCATAAACTGGTTGTACTTTGTGGTGTAGGTGTCGCTAAAGGTTGCACCGGCCTTCACACCATCATCCATTGTCATATTAAATGATTTTATCTCGCTGTCAAACAAGTCGGTTACGGTAAGCGAGCCTTTAAATGCCCTTATATCTTTACTGCCTTTATTTTGAAAGGATATTTTGTAGGTGATATAGTCCTCATAATCGGCCTCCTCGTAGCCCTTATCGTACACCGCAACGGTTAATATTTTATTGAATTGCTCGGCTTTTGCCTTTTCCTCCGCTTCGGCTTTAGCGGCTAAGGCTTTCTCCTCGGCTTCCTGTTTGTCCCTTTTCTTTTTGGCTTCGCGAGCGCTGTCCAATATCTCCTGGTAAGTTTTCCCTTCGAGGTTTTCGCCGGTAAATTTGGCGCCCACTACATATAATGCCATTGCAGAGAGTTCGGCTGTGTCAAGCTTGTTGCTTTC
This sequence comes from Mucilaginibacter pedocola, assembly GCF_002013915.1. GTDB lineage: Bacteria > Bacteroidota > Bacteroidia > Sphingobacteriales > Sphingobacteriaceae > Mucilaginibacter > Mucilaginibacter pedocola. The sequence goes on along the minus strand of NZ_MBTF01000001.1, from coordinate 791,961 downwards.
CCTTATTGCCTTTACATCATCTATCATAGTAGCATCACTGTATTTTCTGTTTAAAGGGTTACTGCACGAAGATAAAAAGATAGCCAGTGCGATGGATAAGATCGAGAGTTTTTTAATATTCATTGTGTTAGGTTTAAGACCTTATAAATATATAAAAACTTATTCAAGTTAAAAGGATGAGTAACATAGATCGCTTATGGCATTATTTCTATTCCGCTGCAAGCCACCGGCACGTACTTATCAGCTACCTTTAATAAATATATCGGCTGTGGTTTGCTGCCTTTGCTCATAAAAACATGTACAATGGTTCCTGCATCGCCTGCTGCGGGCACATATTTTTTCCAGCCGCTTCGTCCGCCAAGTTTTTTCATTTCGGTGCTGGGCCAGCTTTGGCTGTCGCTATCATTGAAGGTAGAATATACGCTGCCGGCACTGCTGATCCTGGCATGCTTGCCAACGAGGGCAGTTGCAGCTTTTATATCTAAAATGCAAAGTTCGGGTTTGGAGGCGGGAGGTACCTGTGCAAGACTGGTTGCAGCGGTAGTTGTGAGTAGGAAAAGCAGGCTAACAAAGGTTCTCATAACAGAATAATTTTGGAGGTATAACCAACCTATAAGCCATTGGTTTAAATATTGTATCAAAAATCCCCAAGGCATTTTTGCCGTTGGGGATTGCTGTAACGATATCGTTTAAGTCTTTGAGGGTATTTAGATCAAATTATTTGGCATTCTTCAAATTATCCCTCATTACTTTTGCGCTGTCTAAAATCTCTTTATACGTTTTCCCCTCAAGGTTCTTCCCTGTAAATTTAGCGCCAACAACATAGAGGGCCATGGCAGCAATCTCCGTGGTGTCAAGCTTATTGCTTTCGCGTATGGCTACCATATCTTCCTTTAAAGTGGCTTCGCTGTATTTTTTGTCGAGCGGGCTGCTGCATGCAGACAGGAAAATTAATAATGACAGTGCGGGTAATACTAATCTTTTTAATTTCATGATATGTGATGGTTTATGTTTGGGTAAATATACAATTAATGCAGGCATTATATCCCCGCCCAGCGGTTTTTAACATCAGAATTTTTAATCAAAAAACTGTAGCAACGGCATCCTTCACATCTATTTATTGCCTACTTTTACCTCTAACACAAACCTTAGCTACATTTGATAAAATAGCCCTCTATCTGATAGTAGCCGCACCTGTTTTTTAAATCAGGACCGTAGGTTGTAGTTATAAACCCTAAAAATTGCATACTTTTAAGCGCCATGCAAATTAAAAACAACGAGAAAACCATCCACGCCTGGGCCATGTTCGATTGGGCAAACTCGGCCTATAACCTGGTTATCACCACCACTATTTTTCCGGCCTATTATGTTGCCATTACAGAGAATAAGGACACCGGCGATATGGTGAGTTTTTTTGGACACAATTTTATTAATACTGCGCTGCAAAACTATTCCTTATCATTCGCATACCTGATTATGGTAATCTTGCTGCCGATACTCAGCTCCATTGCCGATTATAGGGGGAATAAGAAAGTATTTATGCAGTTTTTTACTGCATTAGGTTCGCTGGCATGTTGCGGCCTATTCTTCTTTGAAGGCCCGCAGCACATCGAGCGTGGAATAATTTGCTTCGCAATAGCCGCTATAGGTTACAGCGGCGGCTTTGTATTCTACAACTCTTATCTTCCCGAAATTGCTACGGTGAATATGCAGGATACCGTAAGTGCTAAGGGTTTCACTTACGGCTACGTAGGCAGCGTATTATTGCAATTGATATGTTTTGTATTTGTATTGATGCCTGAGAAATTTGGCATGACTACAGGCGGAGCCTCGAGGCTATCATTCCTGTTAGTTGGTGTTTGGTGGATTGGTTTTGCCATGATACCGTTTAAAGTACTACCCAAAGGCAGCCCCAATGCAAAATCTCATAACCAGGATATTATACGTGGCGGGTTTATAGAGCTTGGGAAAGTATGGAAGAAAGTAAAAGGCATGCCGGTACTCAGGAGATTTTTGCCTGCCTTCTTTTTCTATTCCATGGGTGTGCAAACAATCATGTTGGTGGCTACCGAATTTGGTGCCAAGGAATTGAATATGACCACTACGGAACTCATCACCATTATATTAATTATACAGGTAATAGCCATCGTCGGCGCTACGCTCATGTCGCGTTTATCGGGCAAATACGGCAACGCCAAAGTACTTATACTAACGGTTGGTATATGGGTAGTGGTTTGTATAGCCGCTTATTTCACCACCACCGTTACCGAGTTTTACATTCTGGCTGTAATTGTAGGGCTGGTAATGGGAGGCATTCAATCGCTCTCGCGCTCTACTTACTCTAAATACCTGCCGCAAAATATTCCCGATACAGCATCGTTCTTCAGCTTTTACGATGTTACCGAAAAGCTTTCGATAGTAGGGGGGCTGTTCATCTTTGCTTTTATAGAAGAACTTACCGGTAGCATGCGTAATTCTACACTTGCGCTATGTGTTTTCTTTGTGATAGGGCTGGTGTTTTTGTTTTTGTTGCTCAATACGGATAAGAAAGTAAATAAAAATTCGGAATTTAGCCCGGCTTAAATACCTGTGTGCTAATGACCGTTGAGTTGTTTATTCCGTGTTTTATTGACCAATTGTACCCCGAAACTGCTTTTAATACTGTAAAAGTATTGGAAAAAGCCGGATGCACGGTGAAATACAATCCCGAACAAACTTGCTGCGGACAGCCTGCTTTCAACGCCGGTTTTTGGGATGATGCCAAAACCGTAGGCAGCAAATTCCTGAACGATTTTAAGGAAGATAGCGTTATCGTCTCGCCATCAGCATCGTGCACGGGTATGGTGCGCAACTACTATAACGACCTGTTCACCAATACCACCGCCCACAACAAGTGCCGCAACATTCAAAGCAACATTTACGAGCTGAGCGATTTTTTGGTGAACATATTGCAGGTAGACTACTTTGGTGCCGAATTGGATGGCCGCGCTGTTTACCACGATAGCTGCGCCGGCCTGCGCGAATGCAAAATAAAGGATGAACCCCGTGCATTATTATCCAAAGTACACGGCCTTGATGTTGTAGACCTGAAAGACGGAGAAACCTGCTGCGGTTTTGGCGGTACGTTCTCTGTTAAGTTCGATGCCATATCTTCGGCCATGGCACAGCAAAAGGTGAACCATGCTATTGACGCTAAAGCCGACTATATCATATCTACCGATGCTTCGTGCCTGCTGCACCTGCAAAGTTATATCGACAAAAATAGCCTCCCCATACAAACCCTGCACATTGCCGATGTACTGGCGCATGGTTGGGGTAATGTGTAATTGACTTACATCATCATTCTTTTTAGTGCCAGTCTTTATAATACCGTAACATTTAAGTTATAAAAGCCGAATTAAGGCTTTGCCGCGTTTGCCGGTTTGCGCTGTTAGTGCCTATTAACTACCTTACGGCTACTATTAAAGCAAGCCCCTTATTCATGAAACTATCGTTTATTGTTGCACTCCTGCTATTCCCAATATGCGCATTCTCGCAGGTTACTATCACCGGCCGCATATTAAACCAGCCTACAACAAAGCCTGTACCTAATGTTAGCGTATTTTTAAGCAACGCCACCATAGGCGATAACACTAACGCCGAGGGCCGTTTTACCCTAAATAATGTTAAACCCGGTAAATACGAGCTGGTTGTTTCGGCCCTAGGGTATGATATAGAAAAGAGGGTGATAGTAGTTTCGAACGAGAATATCCAGGTGCCTGATATTACTATTTTCCCTAAAGCCATTGGCTTGAACGAGGTAACCGTAAGAGCACCCAAAGTGGATTACGAACGGCAGCGTAATTACGATATGTTTAAGGCGGAGTTTTTAGGAAACACCAAACTTGCAGCAGAGTGCAAAATAATTAATCCGGAATTGCTCGACCTTGACTATGATGTTAAAACCGGCACACTTACTGCTTCATCAGTTGATTTTTTAACCATTGAGAACAATGCTTTAGGCTACCGCCTGAAATACCTGCTCACCAATTTTGTATTGAATAATGCCGACCCGAACGATAAGAGCTTTGCCTATTCGGGCACGGTGTTGTTTGAGAATATGGCCGGTACCGCCGAGCAGCAGGAGCAATGGAAGCAACGCAGGCAAGAAGTTTACGAAGGCTCGCAAATGCATTTTTTACGCTCGGCACTAAACAACCGCATAGAGGAGGATGGGTTTAGGGTTTGGCGCCTGGCGGCTAACATGAAGCGCCCGGCCGATAGCATCATCAACGAGAAGATACGGGTTTACAACATCCTTAAAAAAGATGATAAGAAGTACAAAGATTCGTTATCGGTATGGTTAGGACGGCAAAAAATGCCAAGGTTTTACCCTACACTGATCGAATTTCAGTTAAACAAGGCAGATATCGTTAATAACACCGCGCAGCGGGGGAAATTCTCGCTCGAGTGCAGTAACGACGCATTGTACATCACCTATAACAAACACCGCCACTTTGATCGTGTAGGGATGGGCAGGCTCTCAGAGGCAGCCAATAAAAGCACTACTGTAGTAACGTTTAATGATCCCGAAGCATTTTTTGACAGTAATGGTTCTGTTTACAATCCGCGGAGCCTTTCCTTTGATGGGGCGTGGCTAAAAAACAGGCTGGCCGGCTTGTTACCTGTAGATTATGAGCCCGCTGGTTCGGCAATAGCTGATGGCGACAGCAGCCTGGTGAATAATTTAACTTCGAAACTAAAAAAGCTTACAGATACCAATGTTGTAGAAAAAATTTACCTGCATTGCGATAAACCTTATTATGCCGCCAACGATACCTTATATTTTAAAGCCTACGTAACACAAGCCGAAACACACCGGCCATCGCAGTTAAGCGGCGTATTGTATGTTGACCTGGCCGATGCCTCTAACAAAACTATCACCTCCATAAAATTACAGCTTAGTAATTGTATGGCCCGCGGCGATATTGCTTTACCGGCTACATTACAACAAGGCAACTATCGCCTGCATGCTTACACGCAGCTAACCCAAAGTAACGCTCCCGAATATGCCTTCGACAGGGTTATCCCGATAGTATCGGCAAACAATAGTCTGCCTGCTGCAAATTCTGCAAACCGGCTTGTTAAAAAAGCAAGGCCGGTTATTCAGTTTTTCCCGGAAGGCGGAAGCATTGTGGCCGGGATAAAATCTAAAGTAGCATTTAAGGCCCTCGCCCCGGACGGCTTAGGTGCCGGCGCTAAAGGCGTAGTATTTGATGATAAAAATAAAGAAGCAGGCAGCTTTAGCACCACCCATTTAGGAATGGGCTATTTTATGTTGGATGCTAAAGAGGGGGCTTCCTACAAAGCGGTTGTAACTTTTGCTAATGGTAATGTTGATACGCTGCAGTTGCCCAAAAGCACCGAAAAAGGAATAGCTATTAACGTAGGCGATGTTACTCGGGCGTTCACGGTAAAAATTAACGCTAACAAGGCCTTCTACAAAGACAATAGGGATAAAATATTCAGGCTGATGGTAGTGTCGGGCGGCGAGTTAACCAGCTATGTATGTAAGTTAGACAAACCCGAGTTGACCCTGGAGGTAATAAAGAACGAGTTACGCACAGGTGTGGCCACTATTACCCTTTTTACAGCAACCGGCGAGCCGCTTTGCGAGCGTTTAGCATTTGTGCAAAACGACGACCAACTGAAGCTTAACTTAACCCGCAGCCAGCAGGACTACCAGCCGCGCGAAAAAATAACCATCAGCATGAATGTGGTGAATGGTAAAGGTGAAGTAGCGCAGGGCCACTTTTCAGCATCAGTAATAAACGAGGATGTTGTTAAAGTTGACGAAAATAACGAAGCTACAATCCTGACCGATCTTTTGCTTACTTCCGACCTTAAAGGCCACATAGAGCAACCGAACTATTATTTTACCGACCCCAATGATAAAACCGCAGCAGACCTTGACCTGGTGATGCTTACGCACGGTTACAGGCGGTTCGAATGGAAAAAGTTGCTCAATAATGGCTATCCAACAAATGCGCAGACGCCCGAAGAAGGCCTGCAAATATCCGGCCGGGTAACCACTAACAGCGGTAAGCCTGTAGCCAATGGGAAAGTATCGTTACTGGGAAAAATAAACGGATTGATGATGCTGGACACACTTACCGATGCCAACGGCAGGTTCGTTTTCGACCGTTTGAGTTTTGCAGATACCGTAAGGTTTGTGGTAAAAGCGCGCACGGCGACCAACGGCAGTAATGTTAAGATAGAGCTGGATAAGCCCACCGCGCCAGTACTTTTGCCATTGGCCGGGCTTAAAACCGATGATGCAATTTTTGCGGGGAAGGATATGCAAGCTTACCTGCAAAACAATAAACAATACACTGAGGAGCAAGGTAAATTTGGTTTTAACAAGGTAAATGCGCTAAAAACTGTAACTATAAAAGAAAAGAAAGACCCCGCTGCAGGATTAATACACTCGCAAAATTTGAATGGCCCCGGCAATGCCGACCAGGTTGTTGGCCCTAAAGATCTGGAAAAACTTCAAGGCTATGCAAATTTGTATGACGCGTTACGGGCAAAGGTGGTTGGCGTTCAGTTTATGAATAACGTTATGGTATCACGACGCGCAGGGATAAGCAAAATTGATGCTGCAAAGGACAATATGCTGATCGTTGTGGATGGCATTACCATGGATGACTATCCGCAGTTTTTAACCCAACTACAGGTAGAGAATGTGGAAAGTGTAGAAGTAGGGCTGGGTACAGCTTATGGTGCCGCCTACGGGCCGCGAGCAAAGGGCGGCGTTGTAATTGTAACTACCAAAACTGCCCGTGGAAATAATTTATACACCGGCTATGCCCCGGGTATTGTTACTTATACGGCCACAGGATTTTATAAAGCACGCGAGTTTTACGCACCTAAATACGAAGCCGCAACTACCAATAGTACCATGGCCGATTTGCGCAGCACCATTTATTGGCAACCCGAGTTAACAACCGACACACGGGGCAACGCCACGCTGGAGTATTTCAATGCAGATGGTAAAGGTACCTACCGTGTGGTGATAGAAGGTATAGATGCCGACGGAAACATTGGCCGGCAGGTTTATAGGTATACCGTTAAATAAAAAGCTGGAAGACCAGCTGTATTACATAAGCCGTAGCAGGTTAATCCCTGTCGATATCTAAAACTTCATCTTTACTGTTCATGGCCTTTAAGTCGGCAACTGTAAGAAAGCGTTCCTCGGTATCGTATTCCTTTGTTTTTAGGTCGTTCAGCCCACTTGCGCGGTCGGTTTGATATTTGTTGTTCACAAAAAATACCGTGTCTCGGTTTATACGGGTAACTTTTGATAGGCTGTAGGCGTTATCGGTCAATTTTAAATGCAGCACATCATTCTTTTGCAAGGCCGGGATAAGCTTGGTTATACGCTCAGCATTTTGCTTACCGTGTATAGTGGCAAATATGAAAATGCCCGCTATCACAACAATGCCGGAGAACGTCCACACCGGGGTTTTGGTTTGCAGTTTCAGGTTATCGTAGCTCAATTTTAATGATGGCGGCATTTGCTTCAACTGCAACGTTTGCTGGCAATGCGTGCATTGCGAAACACCCGTTTTGCCAATAGGGAAGGTGGGTATCCAAAAAATATGCGCCCATTTCTGCAGCACATTCATATACAGGTTATGTGTATTACAGTTGGGGCAGCTATCGTTCACTGCTTCGGTTAATAAAACTTTGGCTTTGGTACCGTAAATGATCATGGTTTTTAATGAGGGCTTTTGTGCGATTTGGTTGTGGTGAAAGTAAGGAAAAGAATGAAATGGGTAATTATCTTTTTGTTAAGTTTTAATTTATGGGTTAAATTTGATTAATGCCCAACGCCCATAATCAACATATATAAATATGATTAACAGATACTCTAATTACCGGGCTCTGGCTGTTTTTATCGCCATGTTGATCTTGCCTTTGTATTGGAGCGGTACTTGCCAGGCTCAATCGCATAGGCAACCACCCGATAGCCTGTATCTTAATGTTTTGTTTGGAGACTGGTTTAAAAACGACACAGTAGATGTGTCCATTAATGATTCCCTCATTTTTAAAGGAGCGCAATTAACAAGCTCGATAATTGGGCTTGCACAGCCAGAAATACTCATCTCGAAAAAAAAAGGCAGATATTTTGTGCATACATCTGAAAGTAAAACGATCAAGAACATTAAGATCAAATCTGAAATTGTTTATGTGGAATTAAATTTTAATAATAGAAAACAGGAGTTCATAATAAATACCTCACGAGGTCGGTACATTGTTTTCGATAATGTCGATAATGGTAAATTGGATTATCGCCAAAGTAAAAATATGATCATTTTCGAATGATAAACTATCAATCTTTCTCTCGTTGCTCAAATCCCACAATTTACTTTCCCTCCACATAAATTTTCCTACATTTGCGCAAATGTTAAATCGCGTTAGTATGCGATTTTCGATGGTTCATTTTTATAAACTTTTAGATCATAGTTGTAGATGATTAGTATTACTCTCCCTGATGGTTCCGTTCGTCAGTACGACAAGGGAATCACTCCCATGCAGATAGCGCAGTCTATCTCCGAAGGTTTGGCCCGTAACGTTTTAGCCGCCGAAGTAAACGGCGAAGTATGGGATGCAAGCCGCCCGATAGAAGAAGATTCTGCCGTTAAATTATTAACCTGGAACGACCCTAAAGGTAAATCTACCTACTGGCACTCGTCGGCCCACTTATTGGCCGAGGCGCTGGAGGCATTGTATCCGGGTACTAAATTCGGTATCGGCCCTGCTATTGAAACAGGTTTTTATTACGATGTAGATTTTGGCGACAAAACCCTCTCGTCCGACGATTTTAAAAAGATCGAAGATAAGATGATCGAGCTGGCCAAAACCAAAAGCGAATACATCCGCAAGCCGGTGAGTAAAGCTGATGCGATAGAGTACTTTACCGAAAAGAACGACGAGTACAAACTCGACCTGATAAAAGACCTGCCCGATGGCGCTATAACTTTTTATACCCAGGGTAATTTCACCGACCTGTGCCGCGGTCCGCATATCCCTAACACAGGTTTTATAAAGGCTGCTAAGCTGATGAGCCTTGCCGGTGCTTACTGGCGTGGCGACGAAAGCCGCAAGCAGCTTACCCGTATTTATGGCGTAACCTTCCCTAAAGCAAGCGAACTTACCGAGTACCTTACTTTAATTGAGGAAGCTAAAAAACGCGACCACCGTAAATTAGGTAAAGAGCTGGAGCTTTTTGCTTTCAGTGAAAAGGTAGGCATGGGCTTACCATTGTGGTTGCCAAAAGGTACTGCGTTGCGCGAGCGCTTGCAAAATTTCCTGCAACGTGCACAGGTAAAAGCAGGTTACGAGCAGGTGATAACTCCGCATATTGGCCACAAAAACCTGTATGTAACTTCGGGCCACTACGAAAAGTATGGTGCCGATTCGTTCCAGCCGATACGTACCCCGCAGGAAGGGGAGGAGTTTCTGCTGAAACCCATGAACTGCCCGCACCACTGCGAGATATATAAAACAAAACCACGCTCGTATAAGGACCTTCCGGTTCGTTTTGCTGAGTTTGGTACAGTTTACCGTTACGAGCAAAGCGGCGAGTTACATGGTTTAACCCGCGTACGTGGCTTTACGCAGGATGATGCCCACTTATTCTGCCGCCCCGACCAGGTGAAGGAAGAGTTTAAGAAGGTGATAGATCTGGTGTTATACGTATTCAACGCCCTTGGCTTTGAGAACTATACTGCACAGGTATCCTTACGCGACCCGGAGAACAAAACCAAATACATTGGTACCGACGAAAACTGGGCGCTTGCCGAAGCGGCAATAATAGAATCGGCAGCCGAAAAAGGTTTAACTACTGTTGTTGAGACTGGCGAAGCTGCATTTTACGGCCCGAAGCTCGACTTTATGGTGAAAGATGCCCTTGGCCGTAAATGGCAATTGGGTACCATACAGGTAGATTATAATCTGCCGGAGCGTTTCGAATTGGAATACACCGGCAGCGATAACATGAAGCACCGCCCGGTAATGATCCACCGTGCGCCGTTTGGGTCAATGGAGCGCTTTATTGCGGTGTTGATAGAACACTGCGCGGGTAATTTCCCGCTGTGGTTATCTCCGGAGCAATTCATTATTTTGCCTATATCTGAAAAATATGAAGATTATGCGAAAAAACTTTCAGATGAATTGAAAAATTCCGATATTTGCGGGCTAATTGATTTCAGGGACGAGAAAATCGGGCGTAAAATACGCGACGCTGAAGTTAAAAAGATCCCTTACATGCTTATTGTGGGCGAAAAGGAAGAGGCTGAAGGGCAGGTTTCGGTTCGTAAACATGGCCAGGGCGATTTGGGCAGCATGAGCATTGAGGAACTGAAACAACAGATAATTAAAGAAATAACAGTATAACATAACTTGGCATTAAACAAACCTTTCAACAGAGGACCCAGGCTCCCCTTTAAGAAAAAAGAAGCCGAACATAACATCAACCAGTTCATCAGAGCTCAGGAAGTTCGCCTTGTGGGTGATAACATTGAGCAGGGTGTGTATTCTTTAAGGGATGCACTTGCCATTGCCAATGAGCTGGAACTCGACCTTGTTGAGATATCTCCCAACGCTAACCCACCGGTTTGTAAAGTAACTGATTACAATAAGTTTATTTACGAGCAAAAGAAGAAGCTAAAAGAGATAAAAAGCAACGCCAAGCAAACGGTTATTAAGGAGATACGCTTCGGGCCGAACACCGACGACCACGACTTTAACTTTAAGCTGAAACACGCTACCAACTTTTTGGAAGCAGGCGAAAAGGTAAGGGCATACGTACACTTTAAAGGCCGTGCCATTGTGTACAAAGAGCAGGGCGAGATATTGCTGCTGCGTTTTGCACAAGCTTTGGAAGAAGTAGGCAAGGTAGAACAATTGCCAAAGCTGGAAGGGAAGAGAATGTTCCTGACCGTAGCGCCTAAGGCAGCGAAGAAGTAAAATAGATGTGCAGGTTTCAGATGTGCAAATGTGCAGATGAAAAAGGCAGTTTAAAATAAAACGTTGAGAAACGTGAATATCTAAAAAACAAACAAATAGAGAGTTATGCCAAAAATGAAAACCAATTCCAGTGCCAAAAAGCGCTTTAAGCTTACTGGAACCGGTAAAATTGCCCGTAAAAACGCATACAAAAGCCACATCTTAACCAAGATGTCGACCAAACGTAAGCGTAACTTAGGCCACACCAGCTTAGTGTCTGTTGCTGACCTTGGTAACGTAAAACGTATGCTTTGTATCGGAAAGTAATTAAACAATTTTTTTAACCAGGTATTAGAGTAACAAGCTTCCGTAAAGGGACACTCACTACCAAAAACAACAACACATGCCACGTTCAGTAAATGCAGTAGCATCAAGACGCCGCCGCAAAAGGATCATGAACCTCGCCAAAGGTTATTGGGGTTCGCGCAGCAAGGTTTACACCATTGCTAAAAACACAGTAGAAAAAGGTTTACAGTACGCTTACCGCGACCGTAAAACCAAAAAAAGAGAATTCCGCGCTTTGTGGATACAACGTATCAACGCAGGTGCACGCCAGCACGGCATTTCTTACTCACAATTAATTGGCAAATTAGCCGCTAAAGAAATCGGTTTGAACCGTAAAGTATTAGCTGACTTAGCCATGAACCATCCTGACGCTTTCAAAGCTGTTATTGATGCTGTGAAATAAGAAACCAAAGGTTCTTATATAGAAAACGGCCCCGAAAATTCGGGGCCGTTTTTGTTTGTGAAGTTTATTTCTTTAGTCCCCATGTCATTTCGAACCCTGAAGCGAGGGGGAGGGCGGAAGAGGGTGAGAAATCTTGTTGGATACGACACGAGCGCTTTGCATAACGGCTTTGCATAATGAACAGGATTTCTCCTCACGCACCCACACTTTCCCTACACGCTGTTCGTCGAAATGACATAACGGCGGTAAGGTGTACTAAACATTACTCCCAACATTCTCCCAATTCCTTCTTTCTGTGTTATCCTCTTGTTGGGCTGCAGGTTGTTCGGTTTGCTCAGCTTGCTCCTGGTAGCTGGGTTCTACTTCTTCAATAACAATACCTTCAACCACGTAGGCATCCGGTTCGTCGTAATGGGTATACCCGTCGGATAAGTCCATGTACTGTTTAAAGTTGCGTACATCATTATCAACCATATTTTTGAAAACCGGGTTAAGGATGTGCGCTATGCTGCCGCCGAACCCGCCCGCCGGTGGCAGATAAGAAATGGTGATATCGACCAGGGTTCCCTCACCATCTGGCCCGTCCTGAAAGCGTACCTTGCCTGCATTATCAATGAGCGAGTTAGGTAACGAACTCCAGCCTATCATATAGCCCGGTTCGTCGTGCACTATCTCGGCATCCCAACTGATGGTTGGCGTGCCGTTGGCCAATTGCAGTACCCAATGCGAGCGTTTGCTGTCTATTATTTCTACACTCTTCAAGTGCTTCATAAACAGCGGCAGGTTATCAAGCTTGCGCCAAAAATCGTATATCTCGTGCCTTGGTTTGTTGATGAAATAGCTCGAACGGATATTAACGTTAACCGGTTCGGTAGAGTTGCGGCCAATGGCCGAGTACAGGTCGCAGTGCCCGGTTAGCCCACGGTTGATGAGGTAACCGCTTGCGCCTAATTTAATGATGCTGGCAAAGGGGCTTTTAAAAATCCCCTTTAAGCCTGATAATGCCAGTTTAACACCGCCGGCTATAGAAATGGTGCGTTCTACACCCGATAAATTGATGCTATCGCCCTGGTATTGCGCCGGGCCCTTATATCTGTTTATTGCTACTGTTGCCATATAGGTTAATAATTGTTTACCTTATTTAACAGCATGGGTAGCCTGTGGTTTGCTTTTAATTAAACAAAATTTAGTTTTTGTAAATAAATTTAAACTTAGCGAGGTTGGGCACATGCTTGTTCTTGCGGCTTAATTCGTATTGCATAATTACCTGCCCAAGGTTCTTCATAAAAGGCAGGCAAACGGTTTTGTACTCGTATTTATTATCGTTCAGTATGCCGTCCTCGTTAGATTTGACAACAGCAGTCAGCATAAACTCCACCTTGTGCGCAAAGTCAACTATGTAGGCATTATCGATATCATACCCGTACGAATCACCAATTTTATTGAAGATCCGTACATCGGGGTTCATCACAGCCAGGCTATCGGCACCATAGTATAAAAACTTGCAGTAGGCAGGTGAGTATTCGGGCGATTGATAGGTGGGTTTGTTGCTTTCGGTTGGGTACATGCTCATGTATTTGTAAATGAACTTATAGTCGTCGGCAGTTAGGTTAAAGCGTTGTTCTTTGGGGAAGGTTTCGGGGAAGAGCAAGCGGCGCAACACCATTTGCTGATCTTCGATGGTGTAAACATTCAGGTTTGCAAAACTGAAGGGTTGCATAATAAGGCTGTCCTTACGGTCCAGGTAGCCTTTGCCTTGTACCATATTATCCAGCACCATGGGGTAGTCGGCGCTATCGCGTATGGCGGGTTTGCTGTAGAGCAGTTTATTGCCATTGTAAAAACTCACGGGGTTAGTATTTCGGGCGCTCTCGCCGCCATCGCCAACGGCAAGCCTGCCAACTATGCGGGTGTTATTCAAGCCGTACTTCTTTAGCTTTTTATTAATTTCTTCGCGCCCAATAAACTCATACAGGCGGTTGTAAGCATCATTATCGCTCACAAGCAATATCTTCTTGATGTAGTTTTCAACTGAGGGTAGCCCGTTTTGCGAAGACGTATCCTTTAGCACTTTGCTCTGCCCCGCGAATGCACTGTCGGTTATCATAGTTGCCGACTTCATTTTCTTAAGGCCTATTTCATTTATTTTCTCCAACGCAAAAATGGCTGTTGGCAATTTTACAGTACTGGCAGGGTAGAAGTAGCGGTTGGCATTTAGCCGGTAACTGTAGCTGCTGAAGTGCGGTACATTGTTTTTATCGCGATCTATCCGGGTATACAATATCTGTACCTCGTTTTGGGTCGGGTGGTTGAGGATGCCACTGAAAAGTTCGGGATGGGAGGCTAATAGCTTCTTTAAAAAGGTAGTATCGGTTTGCTGGGCTGTTGCCATGCCCGTTATCAGCATCAAAAAGAGAAATATGCGACTTGCCATAGGATAAATATATAAGCTTTTGTTGGCGGATGGTAAACGTTGTTGTACTTTTACAGCGCTTAAGGTTCCTGGTGCTTGCCATCGGGATTAAAAGGGAATGCAGTGTAAATCTGTAACTGTCCCGCAGCTGTAAGTTCCGTTAAACCAATGCCCATTCTTTTGGCCACTGTCCCGACGTAAAGTCGGGGTGGGAAGGCAGGGCAGAGGGGAGCAAGTCAGAATACCTGCCTCGGCATTATAATTATTCATAGCTTTCGCGGATTGAAGCCTGGATGTGACCACCCTTCGCCATAGGCGCTGTGTTTCTCATTCTTTTACATTCCCTGCAGCTATGCTTTTGGTTTAAGGCATGCAGAAACTTTACCCGGTATTTTACAATATCAGTTCCTTTGCAAAAAGGGCCTGCCTGCTGTTGCCGCTTACGTTTTGCATGAAGGCACATGCCCAATCCGATACCACAAAAAAATTAAAACAGGTAGATATAAAAGCAACCGTAGCCCCCGGATTGCAAACTATTACACCTGCCCAGCAATTCAACGCAAAAGATATTGCCCGCTACAGCGCCTTTAATGTTGCCGATGCAGTACGCAATTTTGCCGGGGTAAATATTAAAGACTACGGCGGTATTGGTGGCCTCAAAACCGTTTCGGTACGCAGCCTGGGCGCGGCACACACGGCCGTAATGTTTGATGGTATCCAGGTTAACGATGCGCAAGCCGGGCAGATTGATCTTAGCAAATTCAACCTGGCCAATGTGCAGCAAATTACGTTATACAACGGGCAGCCGTCCGCATTGCTGCAACCCGCTCGTGCATTCGCTTCGGCGAGTGTGCTGGATATCCGCTCGGTTAAGCCCGAACTTACTTTAGATAAGCCCTATAAAATTACCCTCGGCGTAAAAGGAGGGAGCTTCGGGCTGGTAAACCCCACACTGCAATGGCAGCAACGCATTAGTAATAATTGGGACGCAGTTGTGAACGCCAATTACATTAACGCTAATGGGTGCTATAAATATAAAGTAGATGGCGACCGCTCTGATACGTTAGCTATCCGCCGAAATAGCGATGTAAAGTCGGTACAAACGGATGCTGCCATTTACTGGGCAAAAACCGACAGCAATAAGTTTACTGCACGCATAAATTATTATAATGCCGACCGCGGCCTGCCGGGCGCGGTGATCTACTATAATCCGCAAACCGGTCAGCGGTTGGAGAATGACGACATATTTGCGCAAGCTACTTATCAAAAGATATGGGCAAGCAGCCTTTCTATATTAGTCAACACCAAAGCATCGCAACTGAAAACCCACTACCTCGACCCCAACTTCCTGAATGCGCAGGGCAAGCTGGATCAGCATTATAAGCAACGAGAGTTTTACCAGTCGGCAGCGGTTGCTTATCAATTAATGGATAATTGGCAAGTATCCTATTCGGCAGATGTTTCCATTGCCAAAGTGGATGCCGATATATACAACTACGCCTACCCGAGCCGAACCACCTTACTGAATGTACTGGCAAGTAAGTTCACCACCGGCAACTGGGAGTTTGACGGAAACCTGCTGCAAAGCAACATCTACGAAAGCGTAGAAACGGGCACAGCATCAAAAGGGCAATCGGTACTTACGCCGACGCTCATGGCTTCGGTAAGTCCGTTTGGTAGCGCGAATTTTAAACTACGGGCATTTTATAAAAGCGTTTTCAGGATGCCAACGTTAGATGAACTTTATTTTTTTGCCTTCGTGCCAAGAACGATAAAGCCCGAATCGGCGAAGCAATATAACCTTGGGCTTACCTGGAATAAGAATCTAAGTAACTTGCTGGAATACATCGTTTTAAATATTGATGCCTATTATAACAATGTAAGTAATAAGATCATTGCCATCCCTAATCAAAACCCGGTTGTTTTTTCATATAGTAACCTCGGCAAGGTGAATATTAAGGGGATTGATATAGGGATTAAAACGCAAACCCAAACCGTCAACGGTTTTACGGGATACCTTACGGCCAACTATACCTACCAACAGGCGCAGGATGTAACTAACCCCTCGTCTTCATCATATCTCAATCAAATACCCTATACGCCTAAGCATACCGTAGCAGCAAATACAGGTATCAGCTATAATAAACTCGGGCTGTATTACAATTATATTCTATCGTCGGACAGGTATTACACGGTGAATAACCAGCCTGAATACCTGGTGCCTGGTTATAGTATCAGCGATGTTTCAGCCACTTACACTTTCAAACTTAACCGCCTGCCGGTACAAGCCGCTGCCGAGATAAACAACCTTTATAATAAAAACTACGCCGTGGTGCGCAGCTTCCCTATGCCGGGGCGCTCGTACAGGCTATCCATTCAAATATCCATCTAAAAAATCAACATGAAACAATTCAACTTAAAAGCCCTTTTGGTTGCAACAACGTTAACTGCTATATTGGCATCGTGCAGTAAAGACAAAACCCCAACGCCGGAAATACCCGCTGCAGAAAGAGCCGGTATTTACGTGCTTAACGAAGGTGGTTTTCGTTCAAATAACAGTACGCTTACTTACTACGATTTTGCATCCAAAGCAATCATACCAAATATCTTTTCTGTCACCAATGCGGGTGCAGAATTGGGGGATACCGGCAACGATGTTCAGGTTTACGGCTCTAAAATGTACATCGTTGTAAATTATTCAAGTACAATTGAGGTGGTTAATCCTAAAACTGCTAAGTCCATCAAACAGATAGAACTGCGTGATGCAGGTGTTGGACGACAACCCCGAATTATAGTATTCAATAAAAACAAAGCTTTTATTAGCACCTACGATGGTAAGGTTGCCGTGTTGGACACAGCAAGCCTGGCTGTCGAGAAATTCATTAACGTGGGCCGCAACCCCGAGCAGATGGTGATAGCAAACGGTAAGCTGTATGTTGCCAATTCAGGCGGACTGGATTCCTTTACCGCAATAGGCCCTGATAAAACAGTATCGGTTATAGACTTAGCCACGCTTACCGAAACGAAAAAAATAGAAGTGGGGCTTAATCCTATCAATATAGCAGCGGATGCCTATGGTGATGTTTACGTGATATCCTACGGAACTGATTATCCTGCAAAACCTGTCCTGACTATTATCAACAATTCAACCGATGTGGTAAAAAGCAGCGCAAGTATTGATGCCGGTTACGCAGCTGATTTTGTGGTGAATGGAGATTTGGCTTATTACATAACAGATGCCGGTAAAGTGAAGGTTTATGATGTAAAAACCGATGTGGTATCCAAGGAGAACTTTATAAGTGATGGTACAGCTTTGGTTTTACCTTATGCCTTGGCCATTGATAGTACCACCGGCGAATTATTTGTGACCGATGCTGTAAGTTACGGCTCTAATGGCGCACTCTATGCATTCGACAAAACCGGTAAAAAGGAATATTCGTTTACGGTAGGTATTAACCCGGGTTCGATAGCCTTCGTAAATAAATAGGTTTTCTATTGCAACGATTATTTAATAAATTTGCTCAACAGACATAACTATGCCACAGGAAAAAAATAACAGCCGTTTTATTGTACTCGTTTTAATGGTGCTTGGCGCTATTGCCATGCGCATTGTTAACACACAAGTGCCTGCTTTAAGCAACTTTACGCCGGTAGGTGCGGTTGCATTGTTCGGCGGTGTTTATTTTACGCGTAAGTGGGAAGCATTTTTGGTGCCACTTGTTGCGCTGTTCATCAGCGATTTGGTGATCAATTACATTTACACCTCAAGCATTACTTTTTTTGCAAGCTCGCTGTGGATGTACGGCTGCTTTGTGCTGATGGCCTTTGTAGGCACGCTAATTAAAAGAGTTAGCGTTGCCAGCCTGGCAACCGCATCGGTAGTAACGGTGCTTATACACTGGCTGGTAATGGATCTGCCAATTGTATACGGCTTGCCAACTACCTGGGATAATTACAGCATGCTGCTGATGCGTGCCATTTACCCCTTCGAAACCAATATGCTGATAAGTGATGCCTTATATGGCGCCATCCTTTTCGGAGGTTTCGAACTGGCTAAAACCAAATACGTGGCCTTGCAAGGGAAAAAACAACTGGCACTGTAACTATAGCCTGTTTTGATATTTTTTGAAAGCGGTTCTGAATAAACGGAACCGCTTTTTATTTGCCCAATGCCAAGTACCGAAAACTTTTGCTTAAAATTATTCTTTCCATTCGAGAGAAGCTCATTGGACGGATGCATGGCTCCGTGAACCTCCGTGTAACCTCTGTGTGCTCTGTGGTTAATAGCAAATATATAATTCATCTATAATGAAAACTCCCCAAAAACTTAAAGGCCAGGCTGCCATTGTTACCGGTGCCGATAGTGGCATTGGTAAGGCCGTGGCCATTGCGTTAGCAGCGGCAGGTGCTAAGGTGCTGATAAACCACATTGGTCAGCACGATAAAGCCGATAAAGTAGTTGATGAGATCACCAAAGCCGGCGGTAAAGCATTTGAGTTTCATGCCGATGTAAGTAAAGAGGATGAAGTGAAAGCCATGTTTGCGGCCATCATAAAAAAGTACGGCAGTATAGATATTTTGGTGAACAATGCCGGCCTGCAGGAAGATGCGGCATTGGTTGACATGACTTTGGAACAGTGGAACAAAGTGATCAGCATAAACCTTACCGGGCAGTTCCTGTGCTCGCGCGAGGCTGCACGCGAGTTCATAAAAAGGGGAGTAGTTAAAAAGCGCAGTACTGCCGCCGGTAAAATTATTTGCATGAGCAGCGTGCACGAGGTTATCCCATGGGCAGGGCATGTAAACTATGCAGCCAGTAAGGGCGGTATAAGCATGATGATGAAAACCCTGGCGCAGGAACTTGCCCCGCACAAAATAAGAGTAGTAGGCATAGCGCCCGGTGCTATACAAACGCCTATAAACAAGCCCGCTTGGGAAACGCCCGCAGCGTTAAACAAACTGTTAGAGCTAATTCCCTATAACCGCATAGGCCAACCCGAAGATATAGGTAAACTGGCCACCTGGCTTGCTTCCGATGATGCAGATTACATTACCGGGCATACCGTTTTTATTGATGGTGGCATGGCATTATATCCCGGCTTTGCCGATAATGGTTAAAAAACAAAGCTAAATCCTTGCCTTTTGTCAGGCCAATGTCACAAACAATGGATTTTTCTATTTGAAAATTACTTAGTGTACTTTTTACAATAAGATATTCAGCATTTCATTGAGATAATGTAAATTATACACTAAGTATTAACCGTAATTTTTACATTTTATCATTTTGGCTGCTTTAATTATTAAATATTCATAAAAATTGGCTATTATTTTGAATATATTCAATACTAACGTACTTTTGTTATGTAAAATTTAAAACAACACAGTACAAAATATTAAAATTAAAACCCCATGAAAAAGATATTTTTAACCATCGCCCTTGCTGCCAGTTTATTAACTGTTAACACATATGCTGCTACTTTTAAAGCAGAAGACGGTACAGAAAATGTTTCTTACGCTGCTCTTACTAAATTTAACAACGATTACGCCGGTGCTGAAAACGTTAGCTGGAAAGTAAGCAACAACTTCCAAAAAGTAACTTTCACTTTGGATGGTACCAAAATGTCGGCTTTCTACAACCTGCGTGGCGAAGTTATGGGCGTAACCCAAAATGTACAATTCAACGCTTTGCCTGAAAAAGCACGTAAAGAAATTGCTGCTAAATACGAAGGTTACTTCGCTAAAGAAGTTATCAAATTAGAAACCGGCGAAGATAGCTTCGACAACACTGTTTACTTTGTTGACCTTGCTAAAGACGGTAAAGAACTTTTGGTACGCGTAACTCCTGGTGCAGGTGTTTACTTCTTCCAAAACGTAAAATAATTACGGCGCAGGTTTTAATGCCTGCTTCTTTGTAAAAGCTCATCTGCTGATAAGCGGGTGGGCTTTTGTGTTTAAACACACATTTTACATTTTTCAGTCATATAAATAATTTTATTTGGATATTAATAATTTTATATATTTGGATAGATAGTTGTACATTTCATACTTGATTATTAAACCATTATATATTCAGTTGAATTACTTACTGATCGGCAAAACCCAATTTTAATACGATTATTACCAACAATTATGAAGACTGGAAAAGTAAAATGGTTTAACACTCAAAAAGGCTACGGCTTTATTGTTACCGAAGAAGGGAAAGACCTGTTTGTGCACTTTAAAGATGTGCAGGGCGGTGTAAACGCTATAAAAGATAACGACAACGTAGAATACGAAGTAGAAGATGGCCGGAAAGGCCCTCAAGCAGTTAATGTAAAAAAAGTATAAGCGCACTGTTGCCTACCCTATAAACCCCTGCAAAAACAGGGGTTTTTTGTTTAAAAAAATTAGGCAACATTATTGGCTTTATCTACATTAGCCCATCCAATTTTAAACTATCAATATAACATGACCGCCGCCGCCCCCCAAAAGCTTTCTAAGAACGCTGTTTTTTTAGTGATAGTAGCCTCGCTGGGTTACTTTGTTGATATATACGACCTATTGGTATTCTCCATTGTAAGGCTAAAAAGCCTCAAAGAAATAGGCATTACCGACCCGGTTATGGTAACAAAACATGGTCAGGATATCCTGAATCTACAAATGGCAGGTTTGTTATTCGGTGGGATACTGTGGGGCGTGATAGGCGATAAGTTAGGGCGTATAAAGGTATTGTTCGGGTCGATACTTCTATATTCTATAGCAAATTTTGCCAATGGTTTCGTAAATGATGTAAACACCTACGCCATTATTCGCTTTATTGCAGGCCTTGGGCTTGCCGGTGAACTTGGAGCAGGAATTACTTTGGTTAGTGAAACCTTGAGTAAAGAAAAACGCGGATACGGTACCATGATGGTTGCGGTTATTGGCTTATTGGGTGCGGCAGCCGCTTTTGGGGTAGCCAAATTTGGCTGGCGCAATGCTTATTTTGTGGGCGGCGGGCTTGGTATACTGTTGTTATTCCTACGGATAGGCACTTTCGAATCGGGCATGTTTAAAAATGTTGAGCAAAGCAAGGTGTCTAAGGGTAATTTCTTTATGCTGTTCACCAGTTTTAGCCGTTTCAAAAAATATCTGTTTTGCATATTAATTGGCGCGCCGCTTTGGTATGTAGTGGGTGTGTTAGTTTCCTTTTCCGATCAATTTGGTGTTGCCTTAGGTTCCCCGGCATTGTTAAATCCTGCCGAAGGTGTATTTTACACTTATATAGGGATTTCTGTTGGTGATATTTTTGCAGGCTTATTGGCACAAATAACCAAGTCGCGTAAACTTACAATGGCCGTATTCCTTGTTTTCTCGGCTGCATGTGTTGCTTATTACCTTAATGCCAAAGGTCTTACTGTTCAGCATTTCTTCTTAGTTTGCTTTGTAATGGGGTGTTCGGTTGGGTATTGGGCTACATTTGTAACCATCGCTTCAGAACAATTTGGCACAAATATCCGATCAACCGTTACCACAACAGTACCCAACTTTGTGCGCGGGGCACTCATCCCTATTGTAGCCGCTTTTAATACGTTTAAAGCTCACTACGGTGTGCTTACCAGTGGCTATATTATGATGGGGATACTTACCTTAATATCTTTAATTTCTCTAAGCCAGCTAAAAGAAACTTTCGGGAAAGACCTCAACTACGTAGAAGAAGAAGCCGGGATAAGCTAATCAAGTCCAAATTTTGCTTGGTTTAATATTAACGCAACGTTAAAACAAGCGGGCACGTATTAACATTATTAAGCATTCATTACTTTTGTCGCGATGATCAGTAAAGAACAAATAGCCGCCGGGTACCGCCAAATACAGGATGAGATATGTGCCGCGCTGGAGCAGTGCGACGGGCAGGCCAAATTTGAAGAAGAACTTTGGGAACGCGAGGGTGGAGGCGGTGGCCGCACCCGCATTATCCAAAACGGAAATATATTTGAGAAGGGGGGCGTTAACTTTTCTGCCGTACACGGCAAGTTGCCCCATACCATGAAAAAGGCGCTGAATGTAGAGCAGGAAGATTTCTTCGCTACCGGCGTATCTATCGTGATCCACCCCAACCATCCGCTGGTGCCCATCATCCACATGAACATCCGGTATTTTGAGATGCCGAATGATAAAGGTGAAACACCGGTACATTGGTTCGGCGGAGGGATAGACCTTACACCGCACTATGTGGTTGATGAAGACGCCCGTTTCTTCCACCAGCAATTAAAGAACGTATGCGACCATTTTAACGATGGATTTTACCACCGTTTTAAAACCTGGGCCGATGATTACTTCTTCATTAAACACCGTAACGAAACGCGTGGCATAGGCGGCATTTTTTACGACCGCCTGGCAGCTACCGACGAGATGAATTGGGAGATGATATTTGAGTTTTCGAAAGTGTTGGGCCGCTCGTTCATCCCTACCTATACCGAACTGGTTAACCGTAACCGCTATAAAATATTTACGCCCGAGCAGCAGCAATGGCAATATCAGCGCCGCAGCCGTTACACCGAGTTTAATCTGGTGTACGATGCCGGTACCCGCTTCGGGCTGGAAACCAATGGCCGCATCGAATCTATATTGATGAGCCTGCCGCCAACAGCCAAATGGGTGTACGATTATCATGCCCAACCCGGCAGCGAGGAAGAGCGTACTATGAGTTTGTTAAAGAAGGGTGTAAATTGGGTGTAACTATGGCCAGGAAGTTGTTTATACCCGCCGCGCTTCTTTTCGCGGGTTTGATGTCATTCACCTATATTTCATCGCTCGAAGGCACTTACATCTACACGGGCGGCATCTACAATAACAAAGCCGAAGCCGCATCGAAAGATTATACCTTACAGCGCCGCTATAACGACGAAGAATACGAGTCGACTTTTATTGAGCCCGGGCAGGATACCATCGTGTACGAGCAAGGCAAATACAAGCTACCAACCGACACCACCTGCCTGGAAACCCAAACCTATAGCAAGCAGCCTTCAAAAACGCTAAATATTACGGTTGCCTACAAGTACAAACTACAGCACGATACGCTTGTATTTAGCGGCGTTTTACCCAATGGCACAACCGTGCAGGAATACTGGAAAAAAGTAAGCAAATAGGATATTTGTTGTAACAGCTTTTTTGCTCGTTTTTGTGCGCAAAAGGTGGAAAAACAGGGCAATTGTTAGTAAAAAATTACCCTGTTGGCATATAAATGCTTAACTTCGCAAATCGTATAAAAACCAATTTTACACGCAACACAGATCATACCTTTCCATTAAGAAAAACAGATGGCTGAAGAGACAGAAAACGAAAACTCTCACAAAGAAGACAGAATAATTCCGATAAATATTGACGAGGAGATGCGATCTGCCTATATCGATTATTCGATGTCGGTTATTGTATCGAGGGCATTGCCCGATGTGCGCGATGGTTTAAAACCAGTACACAGGCGCGTGCTTTACGGTATGCTCGATCTTGGTTTGAGCAACAACAAACCCTATAAAAAATCGGCCCGTATAGTGGGCGAGGTTCTTGGTAAATACCACCCGCATGGTGATACTTCGGTATACGATGCCATGGTACGTATGGCGCAAGACTGGAGCCTGCGTTACCCCTTTGTAGAGGGCCAGGGCAACTACGGATCTATAGACGGCGACCAACCCGCGGCCATGCGTTATACAGAAGCCAGGCTGGAGAAAATTGCCGAAGAGATGTTGGCAGATATCAATAAAGATACCATCGATTTCCAACTGAACTTCGACGACTCGCTGGAAGAACCAACCGTGTTACCGGCAAAATTCCCTAACCTTTTGGTTAACGGTGCCAGTGGTATTGCGGTAGGTATGGCCACCAATATGGCCCCGCACAACCTATCGGAAATTGTTGATGCTACAGTTGCTTACATAGACAACCGCAGCATTGAGATAACTGAATTGATGCAGCACGTAAAAGGCCCCGATTT
Source organism: Mucilaginibacter pedocola (assembly GCF_002013915.1). Lineage (GTDB taxonomy): Bacteria > Bacteroidota > Bacteroidia > Sphingobacteriales > Sphingobacteriaceae > Mucilaginibacter > Mucilaginibacter pedocola. The sequence continues at coordinate 767,856 of NZ_MBTF01000001.1, read as the reverse complement.
CCCTACCGGCGCTATTATTTACGGTTACGAAGGCCCGCGCCAGGCATTGGAAACAGGCCGTGGCCGAGTGGTTATACGTGCCCGCGCTGAAATTGAAACCTACAATGGCGAACGCGAACGTATTATTGTGAGCGAAGTACCTTACCAGGTAAACAAAGCGCTGATGATAGAGCGTACTGCCGAATTGGTTAACGAAAAGAAAATTGAAGGCATTACTGCCATTCGCGACGAAAGTAACCGCGAAGGCATACGCGTGGTTTACGAGATAAAGCGCGATGCCAACGCTGCTATCGTACTGAATAACCTGTATAAATACACCTCACTGCAAACTTCCTTCAGTGTAAACAACATTGCGTTGGTTAACGGCCGCCCAATGCTGCTAAACCTGAAGGACCTGATACACCACTTTGTGGAGCACAGGCACGAGGTGGTTATCCGCCGTACCAAGTTCGAATTGGCCGAGGCTGAAAAACGCGCCCATATCCTCGAGGGTTTATTGATCGCCTTAGACCATATAGAAGAAGTTATCCGCCTGATACGTGCCTCTGCATCGCCAGATGAAGCTCGTGAAGGCTTAATAACTACCTTCGGTTTGAGCGACATCCAAGCACGCGCTATTCTGGATATGACCTTAAGGAGGTTAACCGGACTGGAGCGCGACAAAATACGCGACGAGTACGATGCTTTGATGAAAACCATAGAGCACTTAAAAGCTATTTTGGCGGATGAAGGCATGCGTATGCAAATCATTAAAGATGAGCTTACCGAAATAAAAGAAAAATACGGCGACGCACGTAAAACCGAGATCGTACACTCATCTGCAGAAATGCAAACCGAAGACTTTATTGAGGATGAGGATGTGGTTATCACCATCTCGCGCGAGGGTTACATCAAGCGTACTTCGCTTACCGAGTACCGGAGGCAGGGCAGAGGTGGCAAAGGCAGCATAGGCAGCAACAGCCGCGATGCGGATTTCATTGAGCACCTGCTGATAGCCTCTAACCACAATTACATGCTCTTCTTCACCGAAAGCGGGCAGTGCTTCTGGCTAAGGGTGTTCGAAATTCCGGAAGGTACGCGTACTTCAAAAGGCCGCGCTATCCAAAACATCATCAATATCCCTAAGGAAGAGAACATTAAGGCTTACATCAAGCTGAAATCGCTTAAGGATAAAGAATACCTCGAGAACAACTTCATTATTATGTGTACCAAAAAAGGTGTTATCAAAAAAACATCTTTAGAGGCATATTCACGCCCGCGTGCAAATGGTATCAACGCCATCAACATCAACGAAGGCGACTCGCTGTTAGAGGCAACATTAACTACCGGCAGCAGCGAAATTGTAATGGCGCTGCAAAGTGGCCGTGCCATCCGCTTCAACGAATCTACCGTTAGGCCAATGGGCCGCACCGCAACCGGTGTGCGCGGCATAAGCCTGGATAGCGATAACGACGTGGTGGTAGGTATGATAGCCGTTGACGATAAAGAAACTACTGTGTTAGTGGTATCGGAAAAAGGCTACGGCAAGCGTACCGACATCGACGATTACCGTGTTACCAATCGTGGCGGTAAAGGCGTAAAAACCTTAAATATTACCGAAAAAACCGGAAACCTTGTAGCTATAAAAGGTGTTACAGATAAAGAAGACCTGATGATCATTAATAAATCGGGCATTGTTATCCGTATAGCCATAAGCGAGCTGCGCACTATGGGCCGCGCTACGCAAGGGGTAAGGCTTATCACACTAAAAGGTAATGATGAGATAGCTTCGGTAGCACAGGTAGACCACGATGAGGACGAAGAAGTTGACAGCTCGGCAGTTGCTGCTGATGCGGGCACCGAAACCGCTCCTGCAACGGAAACATCAACAGAAACTACAGAACCAACTGATAATAATACTGATGCGGAAGGGGAGGAGCCTGAAGCTGACGATAAAACAGAATAAGCATGCAGCATAACCGTAAGTTAATATTACTGGTTTTAGGGTTGTTTACTACATCTTTAGCTTTTGGTCAATCAGAAGCGTTAAAGGCAGTGGTAAACAACCTTGCTTTTTATAAGCAAAAAAATGATATCGCGTATTTGGCCCGCGCCAAAAAATCGGCAGACAGTTTGATCGTCACCAAGTCTGATTCCAGCGACCTGACCAAAAATATGTACCGTTTAATTGTTTACTCAAGCATATTGAATACAGATACGCTAAATAAACTTGGCCAACCCGAGAACTTTGCCGACGTTTCTGCCGCTTTGTACGAGAAGCTTTCTGCTAAACAAAAGGCTTTTAATTTCCAGGCCGAGTTAGATTATGCCAAGCGTTGTTTGGCCAACGCTTATATACGTAAAGGCTTTGCCGCAGCTACCGCCAACGATTTTGTAAAAGCAGCTGATGCTTTTGGAAAAGCGCGGCTTTATGCACCAACCTTTAAACCGGTTAGTGCATACATGGCTTTTGCTAACAACAAGCAGGGCAATTTGCAGGAGGCAGCCAAAAACTTCAGCAACCTGATCAATACCGATAGTACTAAGATAGAGTACTTTCAAACAGCATCATCCATTTACAAATCAATGGGCGATACCGCAAAAGCCTTGCAAGTTTTAAAGCGCGCCCGCAAAATTTTACCCGCCGATAAACAATTACTGCAGGATGAGGCTAATATTTATAATAACAAAAGGGATTATAAATCGTTAGAACCATTGCTTGGGCAACTGATAGATAATAACCCCAACAATGCTGATATAGCCTTTATAGCCGCAAATTGCTACGATAATTTAAACCAGCACGACAAAGCGGAATCGTTATACCTTAGGGCCATTGAATTGAATGGTTCTGCCTACGAGCCGGTGTTTAACCTTGGTTTGCTATATTTGAAAAGCAGCGCGCAAAAAGATAACGACGAAAAAAATATCACCAACGCTATTTTATGGCTCGAGAAAGCTAATGAAATGTCGCCGCGCGATAAAAACTGTTTGGCGTTATTGCAGTTAGCCTATAAAAAAACAGGGAACCAAAGCCAATTGGATAGGGTAACCAATAAACTTTTGCAAGTAACAAACTAATATGAATAGCCGCCCGGATGGTGGCAGGTTCATTACACTTAAATACAAAAACTATTTAAAATGAAAATTAAATTTTTGATGGCTGGCCTGTTGGCCCTTACTTCTGCAACAACGTTTGCACAAAAAAAGGAGTTGAGCACGGCAAAATCCGAGTATGAGAAATATGCTGCTATCAGGCAGGGCCCATTAGCAGTTACTGGCCTGGCAAATGCTAAAATAGCTATTGATAAAGCTGCGGCTGACGCTAAAACCAGTGTATTAGCGGAAACTTTTGTATATAAAGGTTTTATTTATGGCGGCCTTGCCGTTACAGATACCACACAGGCTTCGGCACAGGCTTTTGCTACTGCAAGCGAGGCACTTACTAAAGCTAAAGAACTTGATACCAAAGGCGAATTTAAAAAGCAAATTGAAGAAGCCGGCCTAACATTGGCTCAATACCAAATGAACGCCGGTGTGAAAGCCTACCAGGCAGGTAAATATGATGTTGCCTACAAAGCATTCAGCAACTACAATGCTATAATTCCGGGCGATACTACAGGCTTGCTTAATGCCGGTATATCAGCTTACAACTCTAAAAACTACCCTGCCGCTATTGAAACCTATAACAAACTTGTTGCCACCAAATATTCGGGTGCAGAAGCTGCTTACGACGATCTTTCGGGCATGTACCTAATGAATAAAGATACTGTAGGTGCTTTAAAATCTATAGGAGAGGGGCTTGCAAAATACCCGAACAACAATGGCTTGCGCAGGAAAGAAATTGAAATAGCTTTACAAACAGGCAAATCAGATGAAGTTTTGTCGAAAATTACCGCTGCTATTGAAAAAGACAGCAAAAACAAAACGCTGTATTACTATGCAGGTTTAGTTTACTCACAAACTGCCGATGCCCTTACCGCAAAAATGGCAAAAACCAAAGCAGCCCCTGCAAAAGCTACTTTAAAAACTCAACGCGATGAGAACCTGGCCAAAGCAAAAGACATGTACAAAAAAGGCCTGGAGATAGATCCTAATTATTTTGAGGCTAACATGAACATGGGCTACGTTTTGTTAGCTCCGGCTACTGAAGCTTATAACAGCGTACGTAACCTGCCTGCAAACGCAACTCAAAAACAATACAACGAAGCGCTTGCAAAATCTGATGCTTTATTTGATGCAGCAAAACCATACCTGGTAAAAGCTGCTGAGTTGAAACCAACATCAAGAACCGCATTGGAAAACTTGAAAACATATTACATTGCAAAACGCGATCAGCCTAATGTAGATAAATACACCAAACTGCTTGCCAGCGCTAAAGAAGATTAATTTAGTGCCGCTAAATGCATATCAAAAGGCCATCCTCAAAAGGGGTGGCTTTTTGCATTGTATAAGCTGTCACATTATGTGTTTTGATTTCTTTACTGGCAAATGTACCCTTAGAACAGTTAAGCGTAGAACCTGAAAAAAAGCAACCTGATTTTGATGAAAATGGCGCGCCCTCTCCTGAGCATGCTAAAAGGCTGTGGGCTAAGATTTATGAACGGGAAGCATTAGAGGGGTTTTATCCAGTGCGCCATAGCCTTGAAAACCCGTTGTGATATGTGTTAAGCTTTTTCCAGTAATCCAATCTATATTTTTATACTCAATTATCGGTTTAACGAGTTTAATTTTAAAATCATAACCACCACTTAACATTATTATTATTCTAAAGCCCTCATCATTAGACAACAAATCTACATCAACATAAGACATGAACCGTTCATAACTCAAATTCAGCGGTTTCTTTATCTTGATAAGTTAATAAGAGGGTTTTATTGCCTCCTATTTCTAAAAAAGACACATACGGGTATACTGTCCCGTTTTCTGTTATTTCTGTTTCCATCTTCTAAAAATAATAATTCTTTCCTTACATTAGTGCTGTTAAAGTTATTGTACAAAATCGGAGTGCTATCCTGAATTACCACAAATAGTATGCACACACCGAGATTATGGTACGCTGATAAAGCGTGGCTGTGTCTCTTTGTGTGTAAGGCTGTGGTAAGCCGAGGATAGCGAAGATTAAGGCAGTCACGCTTATTTTATTTATCCTCAATTACCACACAATGAACAGTTCTATTGACCTAAACCTCGTAAGGGGCAATTTGGAAAAATTGAGCACAGATAGGTTGCTCGATATTCTATCGTTTTCTCAGGACGATTACAACCCCTTAGCAGTCTCAGCCATGCAAGATATTTTAATAAGCCGTGGCGTGTCTCAACATGAAATCGATGTGGCAAATAGTGGCTTCAACGATTTAAAGTCTAAAATAAAAACAAACCAGGGCCCACAAAGAGAAACCAAAACTGTAAAAATACTGCTTTGGATATTGGCGTTAATTGCCATGTCAATGATGAAGTATTTAACAGAGCAGTTTTCTAACATACTTGTTAAGTAAGGGGTATTTTTATTGTGTTGTACTATGAGCAGTAAGGATAAACAACAACTATACACCTATTTTTGGTTTGTAGCTTTCCTAATGATGGTTGCTTGGTGGGTATTTTTTCAACCACAAGTAGAAGATCAACGATTTTTAAAATCTGTTAGAAAGAGCGGAAAGTACAGTATATACGCCAACGACACTACGTATGTTTTTAAGGTTAAAATAGATAGCCAATATTATGATCCGCTACCTGTTGAAGAACCTGAACCGAGATAGGTAAAATATACCTAACTTTGTAGTATGGCAGCAAAGAAACAAAAAGAGGTTAAGCCGAAAGAACAGCCTAACCCAAACCACAAAGAAGATTTTCTGAAACTATTATCGAAAGCATTACAGCCTAAACAACAACACGGTTCAAAATAGTGTGAAACATTAATTGCCCCTTATCACGGTGCGAATACCTGAATGAACATTCATCGGCATACTTTTGCAGGTGTTTAGGGCTTACATGAATGTGTGTACCACTTATTGTACGCTTCAAGTGGCTAAAGAAGCCCTCAACGGTATTAGTATGTTTTTCGCCATGCGTAACCCTGTTATTGTTGTGCTTTACAGGCACATGGTCATACTGTTTACCAACCCATTTATAGCTATTAAAGCCATCTGTAATAAGCTTGCTACGTTTCTCTACATTGCCTGTAATAAGGCTGTAAATATTGCCTGAGCCAACGTTATCAACCACAAATGTCCTAACCTCGCCACCACGCTGTACAATGGATATAACAGGCTGTTTAGCCTTGCCACGCCCCATGTTTTCAGGCTTTAAGTCCTTAGCGTGCTTATTCTTGTCAAGCCCTCCAATATACGTCTCATCAACCTCTACAACACCTGTAAGCAAATCGCCGCCTGATGCCATTATCTTACGTATCTGATGCCCCATACGCCACGCACATTTATAAGTAACACCTAATTGCCTTTGTATCTCTTTACCGCTTACGCCATTGCGTGTACTTGTCATCAAATAGATAACATAGAACCAATCAACCAACGATGTTTTAGTTTTCTCAAATACTGTACCTGCAGTAGGGTATAACTGATACTGGCAATCCTTATCAGAGCATTGATAAGCCCTGCGCCCTGTAATACGTTTAAACGTGGTTGCCTGTGAGCATTGCGGGCAGCACGGTTGCTTTGCATACCGCATCTTAAATATCATATCTAAACAAACATCGTCGTTCGGGTAATCTTTGCGGAATTGGTTAATAGTATATTTCATGTGAGATTTGTAGATTTAGAAAAACTTAAATTTTATGCAACAATTTTTAAAGGATTACGGAGAATTGATTTCTGTAACATTAATACCAATCTTTATTTGGGTGTTGGGAGTACAGTTCCAAATACGGTATTCAAAGAGGAAAGAGAAAGTTGACCTTTTTTTGAGGCTGATGGCTGACAGAAAGAAATACCCTCCATCCGTTGAAATGGCTGATGCGTTAAATCAAATCGATGTGGTATTTCAAGATGACAATAAGGTAAGAACCGCGTGGAGGGCTTTGTTTGATGCATTGCACCCGCATTCACAACACCAAGCAACTGCAAATACTTTCTTATTGGACTTACTTTCAGAGATAGCAATTTCTTTGGGGTATAAGAATTTGAAGCAAACCGAGATAGACAGGTTTTATCAACCTGTTTTCTTTGAAAACCAGATTGTAAATCAAAATGTGATTTCGCAGGAATTACTAAGGGTGCTACAGCATTCAAAAAGCAATGCCGAGGGATTTTCAAAGAAAGAGTATAAAAAGAGAATGAAGAAAAAACAGTTAAAGGCATAACATAATCACATCCCCATGATAACCTAACTGTGGTGTGGGGATATATGCCTCTTTACTTAACATAATGTTAATTATGAGAAAAATAAGAATGAGAAGAAACGTAGAGTGATTAATACAATATCAGGAACCATGATAAGCATAAAACAGTCATATTCGCTGCACCAATTATTACAACGCAATACAGCTTCAATCAACGATGCTGTAAAACTTTTAACATCCACGATATTCTTATATAATGCCCGACGCGAACATTTCAGCACCAAAAATTCAAACCAAACAACATTTTCAAATTTTAGACGGGCTGCGTGGCGTCGCCGCCATATCAGTTGTGATTTTTCATTTCATGGAAGTTGCAGTGCCTAAATACCCCGAGAGTTTTATCGCACATGCGTACTTGTCGGTCGATTTCTTTTTTTGTTTATCGGGCTTTGTAATTGCTTATGCTTACGATGAAAAACTCAAAGGTATCGGCTTATGGAATTTCTTTAAGTTACGGTTGATAAGATTGCATCCCTTGGTGATTATTGGATCGGTTATCGGGCTGCTGGCATTCGCGTTTGATCCGCTGACCGATCTATTCACCAAATACTCGGGCAATTCTTTGCTCATGTTTTTAGCATCGTGTTTTATGGTGCCGTATCCTTTGGTACACGAGCGTTATTTTAACCTGTTTCACCTTAATCCGCCCACATGGTCGTTGTTTTGGGAATACATAGCCAATGTGGTTTATGCGTTTATACTTGTAAAAATTCCGAATAAGGTATTATGGATATTGGTTGCTGTTGCAGCCGTTTTACTTGCTATGGAGGCGCACCGTTCTGGGTTTTTAGGCGTTGGCTGGGGCGGAGATAACGTTGCGGGCGGTGCTTATAGGGTATTTTATTCGTTTTTAGCCGGTATTTTGGCGTATCGTTCTAAATGGATCATCAAATCGCGCATAGGCTTTTTGCCTTTCGCTGCACTGTTATTGCTGATATTCATGATACCGTTTAACGAAAAAACAAATCCTTTTGTAGACCCTTTCATCGCCATATTTATATTCCCTGTATTGGTAGCCTTGGGCGCGGGGGCAACTTTACGCAATGGTTTGCGCCCGCTTTGCAAATTTTCGGGGGATATCTCCTACCCGCTTTACATGATCCACTACCCTATCATCTGGTTATTTCAAAGCTATGTGGAAGCAAAAAAGCCAATGCATAACGAGATGATGCTGATCATGGCAATCAGCACAATCATATTAATAATAATGGCCTGGTTGATATTGGTTTACATTGATGAGCCCATCCGCAAATACCTAAAGCGTAAATGGATTGTGCAATAGTATATTAAATGTCAGTTAAGCACCATATTATGAGGATGTTTTAGGAGATGATTTGTAGAATATCTACACTTGCCTCATTAAAAACATCACATACTATGGATCTTCAACTTAAAAACAAAACAGCGCTGGTAACCGGCTCTACTGCGGGTATTGGTTACGCCATTGCCAAACTATTGGCCGCCGAAGGCGCAAGCGTAATTGTAAATGGCCGTGGGGCTGAACGCGTAACCGAAGCGGTTGAGAAAATAAAAGCCGAAACAGGCAATAGCAATATAAAAGGCATTGCAGCAGACTTTGCCGATGTTGACCAGGTAAATAATTTGATAAAAGAACTACCCGAGGTTGATATATTAGTAAACAACATCGGCATTTTCGACCCGAAGGAATTTAAGGATATTCCCGACGAGGAATGGTTTAAATTCTTCGAGGTGAATGTAATGAGCGGCGTGCGTTTATCAAGGGCGTATTTTGGTAATATGCTGGCGAAAAACTGGGGTCGCATCATCTTCGTTTCCAGCGAATCGGGCGTACAAATACCTGCCGAAATGATACACTACGGCGTTACCAAAACAGCTCAAATATCCGTAGCGCGTGGCTTGGCCGAACTAACCGTAAACACCGGCGTTACGGTAAATACCGTATTACCGGGCCCAACAGCATCAGAAGGTGTTACCGGTTTTGTGCAAGCCGTTGCCGATCAACAAGGCATCACCCCTGCCGAAATGGAGAAAGAATTTTTCAAGAGTATGCGCGGCACATCGCTGCTTAAGCGCTTTATTACTACCGAGGAGATTGCCAACATGGTAACTTATTTGGCCAGTCCGCTCTCGGCAGCCACTAACGGCGCTACCCTTAGAGTTGATGGTGGCGTTATCAAAACAGCCTTTTAACAAGTAATCATCTCTAAATAAAAAATGCCGGGCGCAATAGCACCCGGCATTTTTTATGTCTTAAATTGAACCGTTATTGAGGCACTTTTTTAGTAGTGTCCCTGGTCATGGTGTCTTTTTTCATGGTATCTGCCGGCGTGGTAGATGGTGTGCTCATTACAGCTGCCGAATCGGTTTTGGTGGTGTCGGTACCATCACCTGCTTTTTTCTCTGAACCACAACCCGCTGCAACGGCTCCAACAATTGTCGCGACTAACGCGAAGCTCAAGATCTGCTTTTTCATAATAGATATAAGTTTTGTGTTGATGAATTTTACCTCGTATTCGAATATTATAACCGCCTAACCTATAAGTTGTTTTGTATGAAAGTATAATTTATACTTAAAAAGTTGTTCAAACAGTAAAATTCGTGCTGTAGATACAACATTCTCCGCAATATTTTTCTGATATTTAACCACCATGGTACTATCAGAAAATGCGCTGAAATGGGTAATGCGTTTTTACCCCCCTCTCCTTTTACAGCGAATTTGGGTGCTCGGTTTCCACAAAGGTTTTGCCGGTGTAAAGGTTAAAGTGAGCAAAAGCTGGCTTAATAAAAACTACAATGGCTCCATCTTCGGCGGTACCATTTTCGCCGCTGCCGACCCCTTCTACCCTGTGCTTTTTCATCAAATATTAAATGCAGATGGCAAAAGACGTTTGGCAATATGGTCTAAATCGGCTAAAATTGATTTTTTAAAACCCGCGCTTGGCAACCTCTTCTTCGAAATAAAACTTACCGAAGCTGATATTGCCGAAGCCAACGAAACGTTAATTGTAACAGGGAAATATGAGAAGCTTTTTCCCATTGATATTTATAATAAAGCAGGCGAAGTTTGCGCTTCGCTGTTGAACGAAGTTTACGTTCGCGACCTGGACCTGCCTAAAACCCTGATATGAACCTATGGCCGTTTTTATGAATGATGCCGCCTTCCTTAAAAAAGGCTACGAAATATCTTTAGACAAAGCAAAGCTTGATTTTGATGCCATTTATGGTTATCTTAACACAACTTACTGGGCAAAAGGCATGCCTGTGGAAAAGTTGAAGGCCGCTTTAGAAAACTCGATGTGCTTTGGATTGTACCATAACGGTGCGCAGGTTGGGCTGGCGAGAGTGGTAAGTGATAAAGCTACATTCGCCTATCTGTGCGATGTTTACGTACTGGATGCGCACCGTGGCATAGGGCTATCAAAATGGATGATGCAAACCATACTGGCACATCCTGAATTGCAGGGGTTGCGCCGCTGGAGCCTGGCCACTGCCGATGCACATGGGCTATATAGCCAGTTTGGCTTTGAGCCAATTAATAAACCGGAGAACTGGATGCAGATACACAGGCCTTATAAAGCCGATTAAATAACCTTGCGGCATGAACTTAAAACGACAGATACTTGAAGGGGAAGGCGTTTCGCTCGACTTCAAGAAAACCATTACAAGCTGCGAGAAAATAGCTAAAACCATGGTGTCCTTCGCCAATAATGTTGGCGGAAGGCTGCTGATAGGCGTTTTAGATGACGGCACCATCAAAGGCGTAAAGGAAGAAGAAGAAGAGCGCTACATGATAACCAAGGCGGCACACTTTTATTGCCGCCCCGCCCTCGAACCCATTTTCGAAGAGATCTATTGGGACGATAAACTGGTGCTCGCTGTAGACATTCCGGCAAGTGACGAGAAGCCGCATTACTCACTTGCCGAAGATGGCAAATGGTGGGTTTACATCCGCGTAAAAGATAAAAGCGTACTGGCCAGCAAAATTGTGGTGGATGTACTGAAGCAATCATCAAGCGATCAAGGCGTGCTGATAGAATATTCGTCAAAAGAAAAAGCCCTGCTGGAGCACCTGGATAAAACCGAACGCATCACCATAAAACAGTTTTGCGAACTGCTCAACATTGGCCGCCGCCGTGCCCAGCGCATACTGGTAAACCTGGTACTAAGCGGTGTAATTAGGGTGCATACTACAGAGAAGGAAGAGTTTTACACGGCGAGTTAGTAAAGCCTGAAGTCCGCAGTCGGAAAGTCCGGAAGAAAGATTCGCTCATATTCATCTTTCGGACTTATCTTATGTCAACTTATCTCTGACGATATAGTCCCCCTCATTTAAACTCATTACTTTTGCCCGCCAATTGTAATGAAAGCCATCTTTTTAAAATACCGATACTACTACAACGACAGCCTTAAGCTGGCTATACCCATCGTGCTTTCACAGATCGGGCATACACTCGTACACTTTTCAGATACCATTATCATCGGGCATTTTGCGGGTACTGTTGCTTTAGCGGCCGTGGCACTTTCTATCAGCCTTTTTATAGTTCCCTTTGTTATGGCCATGGGCATCAGCTACGGTATTACGCCGTTGATAGCCCAGCACAACGGTCGTAAAAACTACGCAGAGTGCGGCAGGTTGCTTAGCAATAGTTTGTTCCTGAATGTACTTTCGGGCATAGCGCTGTTCGTGGTATTTTACTTTGGAATCGTGTTTTTTATCGGTAAGCTTAACCAATCGCCAGAGGTGGTTGTGCAGGCAAAGCCCTTTCTTACGTTGTTGGTTTCATCGTTAGTGCCATTAATGGTATTCAACACCTTTAAGCAATTTGCCGAAGGGCTCGGCCTTACCCGGCAGGCCATGTACATTACTATTGCCGGCAACGTGCTGAATATATTGGTGGGCATTGTGTTGGTAAAAGGAATGTTCGGCATCCCTCCTATGGGCATAAAAGGTGTTGGCTATAGCACACTTATCGACCGCTGCCTGATGGCCGTTGCCATGAGTATTTATGTGTTCCGCTCACCCCATTTTAAAAAATACCTTACCGATTTCGCCTTTAAAAACATAGAACGGCAACGCATCGCTCAGCTTTTAAAAATTGGTATGCCGGTTGCTATGCAGGCCACTTTTGAGGTAAGCGCTTTTGGCGGAGCGTCTATCATTATCGGCACCATTGGCGCGGTGCCACAGGCGGCTCACCAGATCGCATTAAACCTGGCGAGCATGACTTACATGATGGCAGCGGGCATGTCGTCGGCAGCGGCCATCCGGTCGGGTAACCACTTTGGCGCTAACGATCATCATCAACTGCGGCTCTCGGCCATTTCTAATTACCACATTGTTATCGCATTTATGTGCATTACTGCATTCATATTCACGGCCTTTAACCAGTGGATGCCCTACATTTATACTTCCGACAAGCAGGTGATATCCATTGCAGCACAGTTACTTATCGTAGCTGCATTCTTCCAACTGTTTGATGGTACGCAGGTTGTGGGCCTGGGTATTTTGCGTGGCATGAGCGATGTAAAGATCCCAACAATTATCACTTTTATATCTTACTGGGTAATTGGTCTACCCATCGGTTACATCCTCGGTAAACACCTGCAATATGGCGTAACCGGGGTTTGGTTCGGGCTGGTGGCGGGTTTGGCCTCTGCTTCGGTGATGTTGTTTTTGAGATTTCAGGCAATTAGTAAAAAGAATAACTTGAAGGTGACAGTATAGGCCGTTATTTTTTACCACAGAGCACACAGAGAGAAAAACGCAGAGGTTCACAGAGAGCTTTGCATGCGATCTAAAAAGTAAGATCTGGCCGAATAGAATTTCTCTTTAAGCCTCGAAGGGCAGAAAGTATAACTGATAATCCCGATCTTTTCTCTGCGGCTTTGCGCCTTTGCGTGCCAAAATAACCACGATCCAACTCTGTGAACCTTTGTGTAAAACTCCGCGCCCTCTGTGGTTAAATAGCCGCTAACATTTAAAAATACAACTCATCTGCCACCCTAAATGTATTGCAATGGGCATCCACAATATCCTTAATATCGGGTGAGTAACCGCCGCCCATGCTAACTTGCACCGGTATCCCCCTGGATTTGCACTGCTCCAATACGAAGCGATCGCGGGCTTTGCAAGCCTCTTTGGTAAGGGATAGTTTACCAAGTTTATCTGTAGCCAGGATATCTACCCCGGACAAGTAAAAGATAAAGTCAGGTTTTTGCTGCTCAATTAAGCGGGGAAGTGTGTCATATAAAATGCGCAGGTACTCTTCATCTTCCACACCATCATCTAAGGGAATATCCAAATCAGAGCGCTCCTTGCGGAACGGGAAGTTCTTATCGCCGTGCATCGAAAAAGTGAATACCCTTGGCTCCTGCTGAAATATTTCGGCGGTGCCATTACCCTGGTGCACATCCAGATCTATTATTAAGATAGATGATGATATACCTTTATTTAACAGGCAGTTAGCAGCTATAGCCTGATCATTCAATAAGCAGAAACCTTCGCCCCAATTGCTGCCGGCATGATGAGTGCCGCCCGCTACGTTGAAGGCAATGCCGTGCTCTAAAGCGTAATGGCAGCCATCAATAGTACCTTTGGCGATGCGTATTTCCCGCTCCACCAATCGTGCCGAGAGCGGGAAACCTGTGCGGCGCTGCTCCTTAGGCGGTAAGGTTAGATCTCGCAATTGTTCCCAGTAAGTTTTATTATGGGTAAATAGGATAGTTTCTTCGTCCAATTCTGTGGGCGAGAACAGATTCTCCTCATTTATCAGCCCCTCGTGCAAAAGCTGCGCGGGTATCAGCTCATACTTCAGCATAGGAAATCGATGGCCCGCCGGCAAGGGATGCGCGTAGATAGGATCGTAAGCTATTTTCAGCATCAGTACTTAGCGGGCAAATATCTCGCCCACGTGTTTTTGAATGTTCTCGCAAATGTTATCCAGCGGCAGATCATTAGGGTCGTAACCGAACGGGTCCTCTATCTCTTCCGCTATAAGCTCTATGCTCACGAATACGAACAGTACAAAAGCTATTATCGGGATGATGAAATACTTCAGATCGAATGCCCAGGTAAAGGGCAGCGTCATGATGTAAGTGAAGATAAATTTTTTGATGAATACGCTGTAAGAGAACGGTATAGGCGTTTTTCGGATACGCTCACATGCACCACAATTATCTGTAAATGAAGTTATTTCGGTGGTTATGCTAATTAATTGCTCCGGATTTATTTGCCCTTCGCGGTTTAGTTCGTATATCCGTTTGATCATGTCTGAGGCGATTTGGTTGGGCACGTGCTTTAATGGGTCAATGGCCACAAAGCTTTGCTCTTCCGAACGATAGGTATCGCGCAGGTGGTCGCGCAGGCAGCGCGAATAAAGCGGGATCACATAACTGAAGAAAGCAAAATCCTTTTCGTTTACCAGGTGCCTGAGTTTAATGGCCAGGTTGCGGCTGTTGTTTACCATATTGCCCCAAATTTTTCGCCCTTCCCACCAGCGGTCGTATGCCGAATTGATACGGAAGGCCAGCAATAAAGAGAATACAAAACCAATAGTTTGATGTATGTAACTCACTTTGCGTAAGAGGCTTGTATCGGGCACCTTCAGTACGTCTATCAAAAAAAAAGTAACCGCGCCGGCATAAAGGGCAACGCAAGTCATTAGCGGTAAAAGCTCGCGCAGGGTATCGGCCCGGCTAAACCGGAATATAAGCGAGAACCACTGCCTGGGGTTGTAGTATATCATCGGTTAAGAGTTTGTTGCTTCAAGGGCTTTAAAAAGGCATTCAGCGGCGTTGTACACATCGGTGAAGCTGTTGTAGAGCGGTACAGCGCTCAGGCGTATCACATCCGGCTCGCGCCAATCGCCCATAACGCCATTTTGTTCCAGGTAATTAAAAATAGCGCGCGCATTGTTTTTGCAAACTACCGAAAGCTGTGCACCACGGTCTGCGGCATTTGCCGGGGTGATGATCTTATACACCTCGGTGCCTGCTTTTTGGTTGATACCATTGACAAGGTATTCGAAATATCCTGTCAATCGCTCGCTTTTTGCACGAAGCGTTTTAAGCCCTCCTGCGCGTTCAAAAATTTCCAACGAGGCTTTGTGCAGCGCAAGGAGTAAAATGGGCGCTGTGCTCACGTTCCAGCCCTCTGCGCCGATCTCCGGCTGAAAGCCCGGTGCCATCAAAAAGCGTTTATCCTGCCGGTAACCCCACCAGCCTGCAAAACGGCTCAGCGCATCATCTGCGAAATACTTTTCGTGCACAAAGGCCCCGCTGATACCGCCCGGCCCGGAGTTCATGTATTTGTAGGAACACCAGCTGGCAAAATCGGCACCCCAGTTATGCAACTCCAACGGTACATTACCCGCCGCATGCGCCAGGTCGAACCCAACGTAAGCGCCTGCTTCATGCCCGGCTTTGGCGATGGCCTCCAGATCAAAAAACTGACCAGTGTAATAATTGATACCGCTGAACAGCACCAACGCTAACTCACCGGCATTATCATTGATCTGTCTCAGGATATCTTCGGTACGTAAAGTTACTTCGCCTTCGCGGGGTTTTACTTCTATCACGGCATCCTCCACCGAATAGCCATGAAACTTTACCTGGCTTTCCACCGCATACTGATCGGACGGAAAAGCTCCTGCTTCCATTAGTATTTTATATCGTTTAGTAGTTGGTTTATAGAAGCTTACCATCAATAAATGAAGGTTCACTGTAAGCGAATTCATGATGGTTACCTCGGCAGGTTTTGCGCCGAGGATGTCTGCCAATGTTGGGATAAGCTGTTTATGATAGCTCAACCATGGCGCATCGCCGGTGAACCAGCCTTCTACGGCATGTGTTTCCCAGGCATCCAATTGTGCCTTCAGGTGTTGTTTTGCTGAACGTGGCTGCAACCCAAGCGAGTTGCCGCAAAGGTATATGGCATCTTTACCATTATGCTGCGGGATAAGAAACTCTTGCCGGAAACTCTTCAGCGGGTCATGCTCGTCCTGCTCCAACGCAAAGGCTAATGTGTTTTGGTAGATCATCAGCCAATAATAAATATTTTGAGGCAAAGTTCATTATTCTTTGTGGCGATTCAACCACGGAGAACGCAGAGCTTCCGCGGAGGTTCACAGGGTTTTTTTTGTAGAGACGCGATACTTCGCGTCTCCGTATATCAAAATGCTATCTTCCCGTGCCTGCCCGCATCATACTTCTTGCCCGTTACGGCAGCTTTTAGCACGTTGAACAACACCACCATGCTGCTGCTATTGCCGTCCCAGTATTCGGCATCTGTCGGGGTGATTTTTAGCAGGGTTAGTTTTGGATCCTCCAATCCCTCGGGGAAGAAGGCTTTTACGAACGGATTCCAAAGCTGTTGCATTTTGGCTTTATCGTTCACCAGTTCGGCCTCGCCCATTATGCTGAGGTAGGTATGGTTCTTGGGGTCGCTGTAGGTTAACGATACGGTGTTCTCGACCGATATATCACTTGCTTTTTCAGAATGTTCGCTGGTAAAGAACCAGATATCGCCCTGCTCATCAACCTCGGCAGTCCCCATAGGGCGGCTGCTGAAACCCTTGTCGGCAGTATAGGTGGTAAGCATGGCGGTTTTTACTTCGTTTATTTCATCCCTGAAGAATTTCAGGCTTTCGGTAGTTGGGTGTCCACTCATCTTTTTAGGAGCTTTAGATGAATTTTAACGGACGCGAATTTTATTTGTTTGGCTTGCTCACAAATTTATTGCCGCGCACATAAAATCGGTACGGCAATAGAGCATCCTCGCCTGCATAATCAACACCAATTCGAGGACCGGTCGCTACTTCTTCGTCCGGGAAACTCAGCCCCCTGTCTTCCACCCAAATGGTATCGCTTTGAAGGCTAAAGGCATTTATGGCACGCGAGATACCCAAAGCTTTAGCCACCGAACCAGGCCCTTTGGTGATGTTGGGTTTCAGTGTTTCCATATTGCGGCGGGCCATTATTACATCCACACCATCAGTAGGTACCACAGCGCGGATAAGGATGGCATGCGGCTGCCCTTCAACAGAAGTAACGATATTGAACATCTCGTGAATGCCATAACACAGGTAAACATATGCAATGCCGCCCTGCGCGAACATGGTTTTGGTGCGGGGCGTAATACGGTTACCATACGAGTGCGATGCTTTATCTACAATGCCGTTGTAAGCCTCTGTTTCAACAATATATCCACCGGTAACTACACCATCTATTTTAGTGAACAGGTATTTGCCAATGAGGTCACGACTGAGGGCGACCACATCGCTGCCGAGGTAATAGCTTTCGGGTAGTTTCATGGCTTTTGCAGTATATCGGCAAGCAGGGCATTTACTTCATCTGCCCTATCGTATATCATAATGTGCGTACCGCCTTTGATAATGGCTGTTGGGTTCTTTATATTTTTCCAGGGGAAAACAGTATCCTTGTCGCCTATAATGTGATAAAGGTTGGCAATTGGTTCGGTGTTGTTGAAATACAATACTGCGTGCATGGCCCATTTTAGAAATACAGGCGATGAGTTAGCCAGCATGCTTTGGAAATCCGCCAGGTCATCAGGCTCCATAGCACCGAAGAACGGCCTCGCCATAAAGCCTACTTTAGTCATGATGTCAGCCGGGATAGGTTTATAAACCGGCACCTTCTGAAAAACGCTGAAATACCATGGCGCTTCATCGGCTGTTTTAATGCTCGATATAAGTATCACCTTTTGCAACTTTACTTGTTTGGCAATTTCCACACTTAACATACCACCCAGCGAGTTGCCAATGGCTATTGCCCCATCCTGTATATTGTATTGTTTTATAAGCTTTTGCGCGTAGGTGGTTAAAGTATCCTCCGCATCGGGTAGCACCCATTCAACCTTTGTGCATTCGTAATTCTCGGGCAGTTTTATCTTCTTGTAGATTCGGCTATCGGCACCCAGGCCGGGCAGTAAAAAAACCTTCGTCATTAAAATTTGATGAGTTTAATGATGTCGCCTAAATACTGTGCATCCGTTTCGTCGAACTCCGCCAGCTCGCTGCTATCCACATCCAATACCCCTACTACTTCACCATCCTTAAACAATGGCAGCACAATTTCCGAGCGGGATAGCGAGCTACAGGCAATATGCCCCGGAAACTCTTCCACATCAGGCACTACAAGTGTTTTAGCCTGCTCCCATGCGGCACCACAAACGCCTTTGCCTTTGCCAATACGTGTACAAGCCACCGGCCCCTGGAAAGGGCCCAATACCAACTCGCCATCCTTAACCAAATAAAAACCCACCCAAAACCATTTAAATTGCTCTTTTAACGCTGCAGCCACGTTGGCCAGGTTAGCCACCAAGTCGGGTTCACCGTATAGCAAAGCCTCTATTTGCGGTATGAGTGATGTGTATTGTTCGGCCTTATCTACCGAGGTTATTATTTTCAGGTCTTCTGCCATGGTGTAAAAGTAGTGATGAAGGTGCAAAACTAAATAAGACGAATATCATATTTAATATTTTACTTCGCAATTGATGATCATTAGCCTCACCATCGTTCGTTACCGTAAGGCATTTGTCCCGTTCGCCCTGCTTGCTATGGCACTGCATCGGCTACCTATGTGGCTGCAGCAAGGCTGCACCTTTTGGAAACTGCTGGGCAGCGGCCGTAATGGCACCTTCGACCTGCAGCCCGACTGGCAGCAATGGGGGCTATTAGCTGTTTGGGAAAGCCGGGAGGACTACGATGCCTTCAGTCAGAAATCGGCAGTGAGCAAATGGTGGCGTTTGCTTGCGAAAGAGGAATGGACGGTACTATGCCACCCCATAGCCAGCCATGGTAAATGGGATGGAAAAGAACCTTTTGGTAAACCCGAAGGCAAGATAGCCGAAGGCCCTGTTGCGGTACTCACCCGCGCCACCATTAAAATGAGCCGACTTAAAAACTTCTGGAGCCATGTGGATGAAGTAGCCGAACTCATGTCTAAAGCACCAGGCTACATTACATCTATAGGTATTGGCGAAGCGCCTGTTTACCGGCAAGCCACGTTTTCGGTTTGGGAAAGCATGGAGCACATGAAATCTTTCGCCTACGGCAGTAAGCAACATGCCGAGGTGATCAAAAAAACGCGTAGCGAAGGCTGGTACAGCGAAGAACTTTTTGCGCGTTTCGCCATTATGGAGAGCCACGGAACAATAAACGGGAAGAACCCACTGGAGGGAATTTGGAATAACGAATCATGAATTTCGAATAACGAATATCGAAGTTGAGCATCCTTCATCATTCGATATTTAACATTCGATGTTCGACATTAAACAAATACATACCATGAGAATAATAGCAGAGCTACCCCACCCTGATTTTAAAATATCTATCCTGAGCATGAACCAAAAGTTTATTGTGAAGATGGAGAAAGGCACTCTCGAACAAAGTTTCAAGATCCCCGAAATGGACCTTACCGACGGCGTAAACAGCGTATTCGAGATACTTGATGAAGCATTTTTAAAAACCGTTTCGGAGCGCTTTACACAAATGGGTAAAGATTACAAAGATGCGTACTATCGCTACAATTACTAATTATAATATACTGATAAATAGATAGTTAATTTCAAATCAATTCAACATCAGAATTATATTTGGCAAAACAGCGCTGTTTTAGCCTATAAAAAGGATCGCAGCGAACTAAAAAAGCCTCTATTTTAATACAACAATCTGATAATCATGTAAATTAAGGCAATAGGAAAAATTATATTCTGTGGTTGAAACTACCAAATTAATGAGAAGTCGGAAGCAATAGGCGCAGTTTTCATGGGTGGAGGTACTAAGTTAAGGATAAGAAATTAACGCGACGTGTTTGATTCAAAACAAAAAATGCCACCCAATCATGGATGGCATTTTCTGTTTCTAAATATAACAGGGTTAGCTCATCAATTCGTCAACTAACATCGGAACCCCTACCGTAGCTTTAAATGGCATAGCCACTACCCTGCTGCCCGGAGATACAGGAATATTAGGATCAATGATGTAGCGGGTTACTTCGCGGGGTACATAGTCAATAAGCCCGGCTGCGGGGTACACTGCCAGCGATGTGCCTACTAAAATAAAGATATCGGCCTCGCCACATAGCCTCGCGGCCGGTTCTATCATCGGCACTGCCTCGCCGAACCATACTACATGCGCGCGCAGTTGCGAGCCCAGTTCGCACTTCTCGCCCATCTTTATTTCCCAACCGTCAATAGGGTAAGTAAGCCGCGGATTCATGCTCGATTGTGAGCGGGTAATAATGCCATGCAGGTGCATAACATTGGCAGAGCCGGCACGCTCGTGCAGGTCGTCGATATTTTGGGTGATGATGCGTACGTCGTATTTTTCCTGCAGTCGGGCCAATGCAAAATGGGCAGCGTTGGGCTGTGCTTCTAAGACGGTTTTGCGGCGTTCGTTGTAAAATTGCTGCACCAGTGCGGGGTTGCGGCGCCAGGCCTCGGGCGTGGCTACGTCTTCAATATCGTAGCCCTCCCACAGCCCGTCGCTGTCGCGGAATGTTTTCAAGCCACTCTCGGCACTAATGCCGGCACCGGTTAGGATAACTATCTTCTTCATTGTGATAATGATTAAACGAACTTAATATTTTACCGCAAAGAAAGCAAAGGATTGGCTTGTTTATTAGCGCAAAGAATGCAGAGCTTTTGGTTAAATAGCCAATAAGAACTATAACGCCTTTATATAATCCAGAAATAAATAAAGTGCTTTCTTCTTCTCCTCTGTCAAGTCAAAATCCAGTTTATGCATCAGGTAATCTTCCAGGTCGAAGTCTGCGCGTTGGGGTAACTCTTTCAGTAACTCGTGGCGGTGGGCAAGCCCATGGCGTAGGGCATTATCAAACTCCTGCATAAAATCGGCAGGGATAGGTTTGTTGGCTATCCAGGCAGCAAATACAAATGGCAAGCCGGTGAATTTTAGCCACTCGGCAGATAGGTCGTAAACAAAGGGGTAAGCCTCGGCTTTACCAAAAGTGCGGTCACCGATCTGTACAAAGGCGGTGTTCGGGTCAGTTGATGTGGAATAATCTTCGGCACCAACAATTAATTCTGGCTGTACCTGCCAAAAGTTCTTCATCAGTACTTTGGCCAGGTTATTAGAACTACGCGATTGCGGATCTAACTGCACAGTTTTTACATCCTTAATATCGCAATTGCTGAAAATGAAAACAGAGTTAACAGCACCTAAAGTGCCAATGCAGTAATTAGATACTATTTCCCAGTGAGGCAAGCTTAGCGTGGCCGCAACGGGTATCAGGCCAATGTCGGCCTTATCATCTATCAGTTTTTGTGCGCAGTCTGAGGGCATATCGAGGCTTAGCTCGATCTTGTCCATTATTGCTGAATCTTGTAGTCCGTATAAAAAGGGCTTGGTATTGGTATAACTAACGGCGGATATTCTGATCTTGTTCAAAATCTTCGGGTGTTTTTAGATGGTCGGCATTGTTGAAATCAACAATAGTAAACTTGCTGCCATCGTAAGTGAGCTTATAAAGCACCAGGTTTTGGTGCGGAAAGGTATCCATTTCGGATAGTGGTTTTTCGGTAAGGATGCAAAGCAACAAGCGCAACGCACGGCCATGCATACATACCAATACGGTTTTTTCTTCGGGGTGGCTCATGATCACATCCATGGCCTCCAGTTGGCGTACCTTAACTTCGTTAGGGCTTTCGCCGCCTTCAAATTTAACATCAAGGTTGCCGGCCACCCATTCGCGCATTACGTGCAAAAACTCAGCCTTCAGTTCGGGCGATGATGCCTGCCCTTCGTGAATGCCCCAGGCTAACTCATCTAAACCCGGTAATTTCTCAAAGGGAATGCCTGTATCAATAAAAGGCTGTATACTTTGCTGCGTACGCTTCAGAGCTGAAATGTATATTTTATCAAACGGCACATCTTTATACGCGTTATAAAACTGCGCAGCTTGCACACGGCCCTCATCATTCAGATCGGTGTTTTTACCGCGGCCTTGTATAATGCCCAGCTTATTCAGTTCGGTTTGCCCGTGGCGGACGATGTATAGAGTTTTATTCATTGAGTCATTGGGTCATTGAGTCATCGGCATATCGGGTTATTGCGCCAAACAAAATAATGACTCAATGACCCAATGATAAAATGACCTAATTTATTACCGGCAACTTATAGTACTTTGGCTTTTCTGTTTCCTCGAACTGGTAGTCCTTGTAGTCGGTTACCACATTGTAAAGCGTATCGCGCTCTATGGGGTGGCGGCCAGCGTTTTTAATGAGTTCTACCAATTGCTTGGTGCTCATGGCGGGGTGCTGTTCTTCGGCACCTGCCATAGAGTATATTTTGGTGGTATCGTCGAGCGTGCCGTCAATATCATCCACACCAAAGTTTAACGATAGTTGCGCTGTGGTGCGGCTTATCATGGCCCAATAGGCTTTTACGTGGTCGAAGTTATCCAGATATATACGGGCTATGGCGTAGTTGCGCAGATCCTCTACCACGGTAGACTCGGGCACGTTACTCATCTGATTATCCTGGTTGCGGAATTTCAGCGGGATAAATGTTTGGAAACCACCGGTACGGTCCTGCAATTGGCGCAGTTGTTCCATGTGGTCAACCCTATGCCAAAATTGTTCTATGTGGCCATAAAGCATGGTAGCGTTAGATCGCATACCTATTTTATGCCATTCTTCGTGTATGGCCAACCATTGGTCGCCGGTACATTTGTCTTTAGCTATCTGGTCGCGCACCTCGGGGTGGAATATCTCGGCACCACCGCCCGGCATCGATTCCAGGCCTGCATCTTTCATCAGTTGCATGCCCGTGGCGTAATCAATTTTAGCCTTCTTGAAGATGTAATGATACTCTACTGGCGTAAGTGCCTTTACGTGCAAGTCGGGGCGATGTCGCTTGATGCTGCTGAAAAGTTCGGTATAAAAAGGCAGATCGTATTGCGGCAATACACCGCCGACGATATGCACTTCTGTAACAGGCTGCCCGTCGTACTTTTTCACCATGTTCAGCATATCTTCCATGGTGTACTCCCACCCTTCGCTGCGCTGTTTAATCAGGCGCGAGTAGGAACAGAATTTACAATCATACACACACAGGTTGGTGGGCTCGATATGGAAATTACGGTTGAAGTAAGTTTTATCGCCGTGTTTTTGTTCGCGGATGTAGTTAGCCAGCACGCCCAAGTAACCCAGTTCGGCCTTCTCGTAAAGCAGAACGCCTTCGTCAAAAGTTATACGCTGGTTATGGAGTACCTTTTGGGCGATGGCTTTAAGTTCAGGCAAAAGCTGCGGGTTGTTCAACAACATCCCGAAATTTTCTGATACTTCCATTTTAGAAAAATAGTTTCGGCAAAGGTAGCAAAATGCAGCAATTATGCAGGGCTGTATTTTGCTACCGGTGTTTAAACACCTAAAATGACCGTGGCTTTACAGTGTAAGGCGAGCCCACTATCAGATAGATTTTACGTACACTTTCACGTTTTTTATATAAACGCCGGTAAAGCAATCATCGGCGCAGTTGTTAGGGATAAAGCCGGCGGCCGAAACTATACCATTATTATCAGCACGGAAAACCACTTCATTTTGGGCTCTGCTTACGTTAAGCAATTCGGTTTTTGCTTTGGTATATATTTGGTCGAGCGTGAGCGTTTCAAAGCCATCATCGTGCGTATTCAAAGTTACGCCGCTTTCCGTCCATTTTGTTATTGTATCTGCAACCATAGGCACCGCAGTTGTACGCGTACGGAAAAAATCGCGCCCTACCACTTTGCCGTTCAGCACCGTTATCTTCGATTCTGCATAAATACCTGTCCACGAACCATAGTAGGTAACATAGCTATAAGAGTTATTTGACGATTTTTTAAATGATTGCCAGGCAGCGTAGCTATCATCATACCCGGTAACTACTTCTTCTTTTTTGCAGGCAGATAAGCCCAGTGCCACTATAATTATTAGTAAGGATAGGTTTCTCATTAATTGTGATTTTAACTTATTACGCAGGCAATTACGCATACGCTACAGCAAATACGAAAAAATTCCATTTAATTTGGCAACAACACCAAGCCTCTCTCTCATTATGAAAATAGAAACTATTGCTATACACGCCGGAAACCATATAGATGCGGGCACCCGCGCCGTTGTGCAACCCATTATAACAGCTACTACCTTTCAGCGTGGCGAAGACGGCGGCTTCCCCGGCGGGCATATTTATACACGTGCATCAAACCCCAACCGTACTTCGTTAGAACAACTGCTGGCCAAACTGGAGGGTGGTGAAGATGCTGCGGCATTTTCGTCAGGCAATGCAGCGGGTATGTCGGTTTTCCAGGCTTTGGAGCCGGGCAGCCATATTATTGCGCCTGATGATATGTACCACGGCTTGCGCAACCAACTTAAGCTGCTGTTCGCGGGTATACTGGAGGTCGATTTTATTGATGTGAACGATAGTGAAGTGCTACAGGCACACATTCGCCCTAACACTAAGCTGATATGGCTGGAAACGCCATCCAATCCCCTCCTGAAAATAACCGACATTAAACAAGTGGTTGCCATTTCAGCCAACCACGGTATCAGGGTAGTTTGCGATAATACTTTTGCTACCCCGCTTTGCCAGCAGCCATTGGCTTTGGGTGCCGATATGATAATGCACTCCACCACCAAATACTTCGGCGGGCACAGTGACCTGCTGGGTGGTGCGCTTATCACGGCCAAAAAGGATGCTTTTTGGGAGAAGGTGCGTACCGTACAAACCATGGGCGGCGCAGTACCCTCGCCCACTGATTGCTATTACCTTACCCGCAGTATAAAAACGCTACCTTATCGTATGCGCGGGCATATGAACAACGCGCAGCTATTGGCCGAATATTTAGAGGCACATCCCAAAGTTGAAAGGGTAATGTACCCCGGTTTACCCTCGCATCCGCAACACGCCATTGCCAAAGCGCAGATGGCCGGTTTTGGTGCAGTATTATCCTTCCAACTAAAAGGCGGCGAGGCAGAAGCCAAGCGTGTGGTTAATGCAGGACAATTGTTTACACAAGCAACAAGCCTGGGCGGAGTGGAAAGTTTGATAGAACACCGCGCTTCCGTTGAAGGACCGGATACTAAAACGCCTTTTAACTTATTGCGGGTATCGGTTGGGTTGGAGCATATTGATGATCTGATAGCGGATATGGAGAGGGCGTTGGGGTAATTCTTCTTTGCTGCCACGAGTTTTCAACTCGTGGTGTCGCATAAAGTCAGCTTTCAGCTTCCATCAGCTGAAAGCTTCCTCAATGCGGTACCACGAGATAAGCTTCGCTAATCTCGCGGCAGCGAAAATATAATCCCCTTCCCTTCTTTGCGCCTCTGCGTCTTTGCGTGAAAAAAACACTGCACTGTTGCATCTTTACAATAAAATTAAAATATAATTTGCATAATAAAACTGCATTCGCATATATTTGCCCCTGTTGATCGGTAGATCATTCCATAATCAATTCCCTTCAAAAGGATTTTGATTTATAAAGAAGCGGCGAGAGATCAGGCTCGAAAACCCGCTGGCAACCCTCCAAAGTGGAGAAGGTGCCAATTCCTGTCCCGGAAAAAGTATACCCGGGGGATATAAATTTTAAGATCATGAAAATTACAGCTTACGTATCTCAACAGTCTTTACAGCAACCCTACCCGGGCCAAACTGCTACATACAACCAAATTATTGGCTGTATTTGCATGTGTTGCTGCTGTTGATCCCCGTACACGTCCTCTTTTTCCATTTCCCGAAAAACGCGTGGTACCCTCAGGGATAGCAGTATCCTGTCGTAATTACACATTTTCAAATCACAAAACCTTTTAGATCTACACATCATGTCAAACTTAAAATTCGAAACACTACAACTACACGCAGGCCAGGAAGTTGATGCCACTACAGGCGCACGCGCTGTGCCATTGTATCAAACAACTTCATATGTATTTCATAACGCCGAGCACGGCGCCAACCTGTTCGCCCTGAAAGAATTTGGCAATATATATACCCGTTTGATGAACCCCACTACTGATGTTTTTGAGAAACGCATTGCTGCGCTCGAAGGTGGCGTGGCAGCTTTGGCAACATCATCGGGCCAGGCGGCGCAATTCATCGCATTAAACAATATTTTACAGGCCGGCGATAACTTTGTTACCTCACCCTATCTGTACGGCGGCACCTACAATCAATTCAAGGTTGCCTTTAAACGCCTGGGTATAGATGTGCGCTTTGCTGCCGATGATATGGCCGAAAGCATTGAGCAACATATAGACGATAAAACAAAGGCTATTTATGTAGAAACCATTGGCAACCCCGGTTTCAATATCCCTGATTTTGAAAAGCTGGCAGCCCTGGCCAACAAGCACGACCTGCCGCTTATAGTAGATAATACCTTTGCTGCAGGCGGTTATTTGTTCCGCCCGCTGCAACATGGTGCGCACGTTGTGGTAGAATCTACCACCAAATGGATAAACGGCCATGGCACCAGCATTGGCGGTGTTATTGTTGATGGTGGTAATTACAACTGGGGCAACGGTAAATACCCGCAATTTACCGAACCATCCGAAGGTTACCACGGTTTGGTTTTTGCCGATGTATTTGGCGTTAACGGTCCTTTTGGTAATATACAGTTCATTATACGTGCCCGTGTAGAAGGTTTGCGCGACTTAGGCCCTTCGCAATCGCCATTCAATTCGTGGTTGAATATACAGGGATTAGAAACGCTGTCGTTACGCGTACAGCGCCATGTAGATAATGCGCTTGAACTGGCCAAATGGCTGGAGCAGCATCCGCAAGTGACCAAAGTAAATTACCCGGGGCTCGAATCATCGCCGCAGCATACGCTTGCCAAAAAGTATTTAAAAAATGGCTTTGGTGCAGTACTGTCTTTTGAACTAAATGGCGATAAAGAACTGGCATCGGCAGTGATAGATAACCTTAAACTGGTAAGCCATTTGGCTAACGTGGGCGATGCCAAAACGCTGATCATTCAGCCATCGGCAACTACGCATCAACAACTGAGTGATGCCGAGCAATTAAGCGCCGGTGTTACCCCTGCCCTGCTGCGCGTTGCTGTAGGTATTGAACATATTGATGATATTAAAGCCGACTTTGCCCAGGCATTTGCCAAGGTGGCCGAGTTGGAACTAACATAACGATCTTTATTTTTTAGTTTTTTTAAGTGATGTTATCAGGGAGCGGTTGTAGGTTACCGCTCCCGAAATAACAAAAGGACACAAATGAGTTTACAAACTTTTACGTATACAGGTACTTTCGAACTGGAGAACGGCACCAAATTACAGGGGCTGCAAATAGGCTATAATACATACGGCACCTTAAATGCCAACCGCGATAACGTGATTTGGGTATGCCATGCACTCACCGCCAATTCGGATGTTTTTGATTGGTGGAAAGGCCTTTTTGGCGCTACCGACCATTTTAACCCCGAAGAGCATTTTGTTATTTGCGCTAATGTGCTGGCATCGCCTTATGGTACGCTTAGTCCGCTGGATACTAATCCTACTACCGGGCAACCATACTATCTTTCGTTCCCCGAGGTTACCATACGCGATATGGTGAAGGCTCATCAATTGCTGGCCGACCACTTAAAGATCGATCAAATAGAAATGCTGCTTGGTGGTTCACTTGGCGGACAACAGGCATTAGAATGGAGTATCGTAGACCCGCAGCGTATCAAAAACCTGATACTGATAGCAACGAATGCTAAACATTCGCCATGGGGCATTGCCTTTAACGAATCGCAGCGTCTGGCCCTGGCTGCCGATCCTACCTTTTTTAGCAACACGCCGGATGGCGGCAGCAATGGCTTAAAGGCCGCGCGCAGCATTGCACTATTATCTTACCGCACCTACAAAACCTACGATATTACCCAGCAGGAAGACGGTAACGACCTTACCGGCAACTTCAAAGCATCGAGCTACCAAAACTACCAGGGACAGAAATTAGTGAACAGGTACAATGCCTACAGCTACTATTATTTAACCAAAGCTATGGATTCGCATAATGTGGGCCGTGGCCGCGGCAGTGTAGATAAAGCGCTTGCCCAGGTGAAAGCTCGCACGCTGGTTATTGGCATCAAATCGGATGTATTGTTCCCTATTGAAGAGCAGCAATACCTGTTCAGGCATATACCCAAAGCTGCCTTTGCCGAACTGGATTCGTTTTACGGACACGACGGCTTTTTAATTGAAACACAAGATTTAACAAATATTATCAAATCCTTTTTTAAAACAGACGTAAAGGGAAAAATTATAGAATTGCAAAAAATAGCTTAATGAGTAAGAAATTGAATATAGGCCTATTCGGGTTCGGAGTAGTAGGCCAGGGACTTTATGATATTATCCGCACTAAAAACCTCAACCTCGAAATAAAGAAAATAGCCATTAAAAACCCGGGCAAGCTACGCACGCTGCCGCAGGAGCTTTTTACTACCGACCGCGATGAGCTATTGAACAACCCCGAGATAAATACCATTGTTGAACTGATAAACGATACCGAGGCTGCATTCGAAATTGTTTCGCGTGCGCTGGCTTCGGGCAAAAACGTAGTATCGGCCAGCAAGAAAATGATAGCCACCTACCTGAATGAGTTGATAGAGCTGCAGGAGAAACACGGTACCTCGTTGTTATATGAAGGCGCGGTTTGTGGCAGTATCCCTATCATCCGTAACCTGGAAGAATACTATGATAACGAGCTATTGCATTCTATCAGCGGTATATTCAATGGTTCATCAAACTACATCCTCTCGAAAGGATTTTTAGAGAATTTGGATTACGCCAGCGCACTTAAACAAGCGCAGGACCTGGGCTTCGCCGAAACCGACCCTACTATGGATGTTGGTGGCTACGATGCCAAATACAAACTCATTATTGCTGCAACACATGCTTACGGTGTGATCATTGACCCGCAAGAAGTGCTGAATATTGGTATACAAAACCTGAGCGCTAATGATTTGCAATACGCCCGCGAAAAGAACCTGAAAATAAAACTGGTACCGGTTGCCAAAGAACTTGATGCCCGCAACATGGCCATGTTTGTGCTGCCAAAATTTGTTACCGAAAGCGAATTTTTATACAACGTAGAGTACGAATACAATGGCGTAACTGTACAAGCCGCCTTTGCAGACCAGCAATTCTTCTTCGGGAAAGGTGCCGGTGGCCACCCTACCGGCTCGGCAGTATTATCAGACATTGCCGCCCTGCGTTACGATTACGGCTACGAATACAAAAAAGCCAAAGCCGTAAAAGGACTGAACTTTACCAACGATATAGAAATAAATATTTACCTGCGTTATGAAGACGAAGCACTGGTGGAAGCACTTGGCTTTGAGTCGATAAAGGAACGTTACTACTCAGGGGAGTATAAATTTGTTATCGGAAAGATTAATCTGCAAAAACTGATCGACAACAAGCAGCGTATATCAGATAACAAGGCATTCGTAGCCTTTGCCGATCAGCTAACAGGGGTCAGTTTAGCCCCGGCAAAAATACTGAACGCCGAAGTTTTATAGTAGATTCTTTGGCAGCAAAAACAGAAGGCCCTTTCGGGCCTTTTGTTTTTTGTAGAAATTCACATTTAATTAACTATATATTACGGCTAACGTCCCAGTTTTCGAGGTAATCGGCCACCTTGCGTACAAATGTTCCACCCAATGCGCCATCTACTACCCTATGGTCGTAAGATAACGACAGGAACATCATGTGCCTTATACCTATAGCATCTCCTTGCGGTGTTTCTACAACAGCAGGTTTCTTCTTAATTGCACCCACTGCTAAAATAGCTACCTGAGGCTGGTTAATAATAGGTGTACCCATTACGTTACCAAACGAGCCTACGTTGGTTATAGTGAACGTACCATCCTTCACATCATCGGGCAGTAATTTGCCAATGCGTGCGCGGTGTGCCAGATCATTCACTGCTTTGGCTATACCGGTAAGGCTCAAATCGTCGGCTTTTTTAATTACCGGTACTATCAGGTTACCATTCGGCAAGGCGGTTGCCATGCTAATGTTAATGTTTTTCTTTTTGATGATCTGCGTACCCGATACCGATACGTTTATCATTGGCAGCTCGATAATAGCTTTGATAACCGCCTCGATGAATATCGGCGTAAAGGTCAACTTTTGCCCTTCGCGTTTTTCAAATGGCCCTTTTACAGCTTCGCGCCAGTTTACCAGGTCGGTAACGTCTGCTTCAACAAACGATGTTACGTGCGGCGAGGTGTGCTTGCTGTAAACCATGTGGTCGGCAATCAACCTGCGCATACGGTCCATCTCTATAATTTCGTCACCGCCCGATACCGATGTAGCAGGTTTCGGCGTGGCCTTAGGTGCTTCGGGTGCAGGTGCAGTTTTGGATGCTTCAGCAACCGGTTCTGGTGCAGAAGCTTCAGCCACTGGCTCATCCTCTACTTCCGCTTCCTCGGCTACCGCTGCTACAGGCTCTTCAACCGGTGCAGGTGGTGGCGTATATGGCGGCGGGATAGCTGCGGTATAAGTAATAGCAGGCTCTTCGTGCTTTTGCGGCTCGGCAACAGGCGCAACAGGCTCCGGTTGTGGTGCCGGCGCAACTTCCACCTTTGCAGGGCGGTTTTTGATATAATCAAGCAGGTCGTCTTTTGTTAAACGGCCATCTGCCCCGGTACCCGGTATATAGTCAAGTTCGTCATTACTAATGCCTTCCTGAACAGCAATGCTCTTAACCAGCGGCGAGTAAAAACGGTTGTCAAATTTAACACTGCCATAAGCCGGGCGCTGTTGCAATTGGCTGATTCCCGGGATATCCTGAACAGGAGGCACCGGTGGCTGCTCAACAACAGGCGGCGGCGTATAAGGCGGCACTACCGGTGCTTGTATTGGCGGCGCTACATACTCAGGAGCAGGCGGCGGTACAATAGGCGCAGGTGTTGGCGGCGGCGTATTAGCAAAAGATGGTGGCGTATACGTTGCAACAGGCGGCGGTGCCGGTGTTGGCGTAGCAGGCGCGAATGATGGTGGTGTATAAGTAGCAACAGGCGGCGGCGTTGGCGCCGGAGCTTCTGCTTTATCAGGTTCGGTTTCTATAATAGCTATAGGTGCACCTACCTGTACTACGTCGTTCTCTTTGTAAAGTTGTTCTATTAGTTTACCAGCAACCGGGGAAGGAACTTCAGAGTCTACCTTGTCGGTCGCAATTTCCATCACCGCCTCGTCAATTTCGATGTAATCACCCGGAGCTTTCGTCCATTTAATTACTGTTGCCTCTGCAACACTTTCCCCCATCTTCGGCAGTAACAATTGGTATTTGGCCATACACAAGTATCAGTTGGTTTGGTCAAAATTATTGATTTCGGATGTTAATTTCCGTTTTCGCGAAGTAAAGTAATTAACATAAAAAATGCCCCTACAGCGCTCCTTTCGATGTTTTGCAGGCGCTTTTCCCCAAATGTGAATTTCTTTATAACCGTTTTATTTGCATTTGCCGCCGCAATCCACACAGTGCCCACCGGTTTCTCGGCAGTACCACCGTCGGGGCCGGCAATTCCGGTTAAGGCCACCGCATAATCCGATTTAAATCTCCTTAATGCCCCCTCAACCATCTCCGTCACCGTTTCGCCGCTTACCGTGCCAAAGACCGAAATAGTAGCCGGATTCACGCCCAAAATATCCTGTTTCAACTGGTTAGCATACGATACCACCCCACCCAAAAATACCTTAGACGAGCCTGCATGCTGGGTTAACATATGCGATAAATACCCACCTGTACAGCTTTCGGCGGCTGATAAGGTCAGCCCGCGTTCGGCCATGGTGTTCAACAGCACTTTTTCCAGCGGAATATCTTCGCGGGCCATTACAGCGTAGCTTGCACGTTCGGCAATTTTATCGGCATAAATATTTACCTCGGCTTGCAGTTTTTCAGCGTCATCGCCAAAGGCGCTCAGGCGTAAACGTACTTGCCCAAGCTTTGGCAGGTAAGCAAGTTTTATGTGCGCAGGCAGCGAATCCTCAATATCGGCTATCTTTTCTGCCAGGAATGATTCTCCCTCGCCTGCCGTAAGTATAGTGTTATGGATAATAACGGGCAATTTGAAGGTTGCCTGTAGTTTGGGGATCACCTCCTCCTCTACCATATACTTCATCTCGAAGGGTACGCCCGGCATAGATACATATACTTTCCCCTCATGATTAAACCACATGCCCGGTGCTGTGCCGTTTTTGTTCAATATCACCTCGCAATTTTCGGGTACCTGCGCTTGCAGGCGGTTTACCTCTAATAAAGGACGGTTGTATTTTTTAAATATCCGGCTAACATTTTCCAACGCTGCATCGTTCATTACCATGCCTACGCCAAAATATTCAGCCAGCGTTTTCTTAGTAATATCGTCTTTAGTTGGCCCCAACCCGCCTGTTATCAAAATAATATCGGCGCGGCCCGCAGCTTCTGCAAGTGCGGTTAATATATGTTCGCGGTTATCTGATACCGATGATATTTGTTTGATGCGGATACCGGCATGGTTTAGCTTTTCGGCCATCCAGGCAGAGTTGGTATCAACTATCTGCCCTATCAATATTTCGTCGCCAATAGTTATTATCTCTGCAAGCATGTTATTGAAATGATTGGTTGTTGGTGTAGTCGTTACGTTTGCTCAGCTTCAAATCCTGTAATATCGAGGCCTTCACCTTCAGCGTAACATTGTACGATTTGTAAAACCCGAAAGGCAGCCACTGTATCGAAAGGTCCCAGCAGTGCAAATCGCGGTAAATAGCAAACGATGTTGCGCTACTCAGTTTCTGTGCCTTTAAATCGTATGTAGTATTATACTGTACCTTCCATTTTTTGGTGATGCTTACGTCGCCGCTAAGCATCATGGTATTGCTCGAGTTACTGTTAATTATATTGTTAGAATAACTGAAGCTATAATTCAGCGAGAGGTTCCATGGTACATTAAAGTCAACATAGGCACTTGGGTCGCTGTTAATTAATGCCAGGCGTTGTTGCTGGTCGGGCGTCATGGCGGCCAGTGTAGCGCCGTTTACATTTTGCTGCTGCTTGGGCCTAAAGGTTGACGGATTTAGCGCCGCACTCATCGAAAGGCTGAAGTTTTGCAGCAACGGAAACTTACCCTCGCTAAAGCTTAACTTGTTTATCCTGCGGATATAATTTTGCTTTACGCCTCCTGATATCGAGTCGCGGATGAGTGTCAAATAAGGGTCGAAAGTGCCGGAAAAGTTGATGTTAACCTTTTGATTAAGGATAGAGGTATGGCCCGACATGCTAATGTTGGCAAGCCTCATAGAGTCAGCTGCGAAGTTATAGAACGACGATATGGAAAGCCCCTGTAAAATCGGCACCTTGCGCGGCACGCCAGATGTATCTGTGCTTTTCGGTTTCAATTTTGCCTCTATAGTATTATCGAGCGAGAAACCTATACCCGCCTGCTTACCGCGCGATGGCCCGCCATAAACAGCCTGCTCAAAGATGGAGTAAGGTAACGACGTATAAGGATAAGGCACACTGGCGGTGCTCACAGCAGTTTGCCAGTAACCGTAGCTTGGGTCGCCAAAATCGGGGCGGTAGCTAAAGCTTAACTGCGGTGTAGTTGTTGCACGTATGGCCGTAAGGTTTCCCTTTTTAAATTGGATAGTACTGTAAACCTTGGTAGACATGCTGGCATTTAAGCTATACTCGCCGGCACGTTTAAAACCTGGTATGGTATCGGTAATTGGTGTAAGCGAGCCACTGATGCTCCCCCTATCGTAACTCTTTTTTATAGTTTGCAAATACCAACGCTCTATATAAGTACCACCTGTGCTAAACTGAAAATATTTCAGCAGGTTCATGTTCATAGATACAGGGATGGTATGTTGCATACCATTCTGCAGCCTTTTGGTAAGCGTTTCGCTGGTGAAAAGTTGCGACTCGGGCACAGCGTTTACCTTATTTGTAGCCACCATGCTGTAGCCCACGTTTATTTTCTGATACCATTTTTGCTCGCCTACGCGGTCGGCCCGGTCAAACGGGCTTATGGTAGCCATGTTGAAGCTTACGGTAGGTAGTTCCAGCGTAACGGTTTTCTTGGTAAGGTCCTGCGAGTGGCCTAAACTCACGTTTAAGTTAAACGGTGTACCCGCCCAGGTGCGGCCGTAGTTGATACTCGAACGGAGGTTGTTTTGCGTTAAGGCCTCAAGGTTGTAATTGTTAAGCCCGGGGCTGTTTTGATAATAACTTGATGTACCGGCATTTACGGAAGCACTAAATGTTGTACCCGGGTGCGCGTTAGGGTCTTGCGAGTGCGACCAGGTGATATTAAAATCCTTCCGCGGCGGGTCACCAACCAGCCCGTAGTTGTGCGAGCCATAGCTAAGCGTTAGGTTGCCGCCGTATTTATACCTTTTTAAATAACGCGAGTTGGCGCTTATCTCATACGAACCTTTTGAGTATAACGAGGTGTTGAACGTAACGTCCATATTATCGTTAAGGCCAATGTAGTAACCCAGGTTGCGCAGGTAAAAGCCAAGGCGGTTATCCTCACCAAAAGTGGGTAATATTACCCCCGATGTACGCGAGTTTGGCTTCGGGAAAAAGCCGAAAGGTATAGCAAAAGGCAGCGGCACCCCCTCTATTTCGAGGTAAGCCGGGCCGGATATAATGCGTTTCTTTTGCCCGATACCCTTGGTTATTACTATACCAAAGTGTGTTTCCGGGAATGGCAGATCGCAGGTACTGAATATTACGTTACGGTAGGCTACTTCATCGTGCGGCAGCACTTTAGCCTGCCCGCCTGATATGTAGTTACCATCCTGCGTGGTGGCGGGGTTCCATATCTTTCCCTTTTTTGTGTCATAATTAAATAAAAGCGAGTCGGACTCTACCGGTTTTTCATCCTTAGATTTCGATATAGGCCTACCCTCTTTATAGCGCTTTTTAGGGTCGATACGTCCGCGGGCAAAAATAAGGTGGTTCTTTTCGTCAATACGTATATAATCGGCATCCAACTGAAAATCCTCGTAAACCACGCGGGCACGGCCATACAGGTACGACATTTTATTCACCCTATCAGTATACGACGAATCTTCGGCAGTGGCCTTGATGATAGACTTTATGCCCGATTTTGGCGTTGTATCCTGTCCGGCCTTGTAACCGGCACCCAATGGAGCGTTGGCGGGTTTCTTTATTTTAAGGAGTTTACTGTCGCGCGCTGCATTGAGTTTTATAATTGTATCTTTAACAGGAGTTTTGCCCGGCGCGCTAAAAGCATGGGCTGCTAAGCTTGCTGTTAGGGCGATTGCAAACAGAAAAAAGAGGCTAACTAATTTCAAAATTGATTATGAATAGTATTTTTGCAGGTACAGTTAACAGCGTTCAAACATAATGAAAAATAAAATATTGAACAGGTTGAAATTGATTTCGGGTCCGGCGGCATTGTTTATGTGCTTATCGTTGTTTTCATTAAAGTTAGAAGCTTCTACTAAAAAAGATACCATAGTAAACTCATTCAAGCTAAAAACCGTCATTATCGACCCCGGTCACGGTGCCAAAGCTGAGGGTTCTCCTCCGGGGCATTATTCGCGCGGCGCCGATGGTTCTTTTTCTTCAGAAAGGAATGTAACGCTGGCCCTTGGCCTTAAATTGCAGAAAGCAATTGAAAAAGATATTAATGGCGTGAAAGCGGTTTTAACCCGCTCTACAGCCGACGATGTATCCTGGGAAAGGCGCGCGCAAATAGCCAATGAAAATAAGGGGCAACTGTTTATTTCGCTTCACTGCAACTCTCTTGCCGACAGGGTAGTACGCGAACGCGTAGGCACCAAACGCGGCAAAGCAGTTTATAAAAGCGTGCGTGTTCCCGATCGTTCAGGCAAAGGCGTGCTGATGCTGATATACGGTTTGCACCGCTCGCGTGAGGAAGAGAATGCTATTAAAAACAACCAGGTAGAGGAAGATTCGGAAATGAATGGTGCGGCCTTAGACCCTGACGACCCGGTAGTTATCATCCTTACCAACGAGTATAAGCGCAAATTCCGTAAACAAAGTGTGAATATTGCAAACTTTATTAACGATGAACTTGTTCAGAACGATGGAAGGCGCACCGAGGGCTTACGCGAGCAGGGGCTTTATGTGCTTTGCCACGCAGCAATGCCATCGGTACTGGTAGAAACAGGTTACATTAATAACCCCGAAGAAGAGGAATACCTTAACTCGGAAGAAGGGCAAAATGATATTGTAAATTCTATTGTGCGCGCTATTAAGAGTTACAAAAGCCAGATAGAAGGCGTTACAACAAACTAACAAAGCATACATCTATAACAAAAACATATACCTACCTTGAAAATATCAAACGAAACCAAGATCGGGGCCCTTACGGCCATATCCATCACTATACTTATACTTGCCTACAGCTTTTTAAAAGGTAACGACGTTTTTTCGGGATCAAACAAGTTTTACGCTGTGTACCGCAGTGTAGAAGGCTTAACCGTATCTAAACCCGTATTGGTAAATGGCTTCCAGATTGGGCTTGTATCTAAAATGGAACTACAGCCCGACGGGCGCAGTATAGTAGAGTTTAAAGTAAACTCTAAGTACGCGGTGCCCGATAACACCCTTGCCAAACTGGAAAGCACCGACCTGCTTGGTGGTAAAGCAATCGTATTTGAACTGGGCAACAGCCCGAAACTTGCCGAAGACCAGGATACCCTGCGTGCCGATATACAGGGCAGCCTGGCAGAAAGCCTGCAACCTATACAGCGCAAGGCAGAGGTATTAATGACAAAGGTAGACTCGGCAATGGGAGCTATTAACCAAATACTGAACCCTAACTTCCAGAAGAATGTTGACCGCAGCTTTGCTGCCATAGCGGTTTCTCTGGAAACTTTGCAAGGCACTACTAAAAAGCTTGATGCCCTGCTGGCCGCGCAAACCGGCCACGTAAACCAAATAATGGCAAACGCCGAAGTAACATCGGCCAATCTAAAAAACAGCACTGCTAAGCTGGATGGCATTGCCGGCAACTTTAACAAGTTTAGCGGCGATTTGGCTAACTCAAACATCAAGCAAACCTTGGAGAACGCCAACAAAGCCGTTGCCGATTTGCAAGCTACCATGGCTAAAGTAAACAGTACCGATGGTTCGATAGGTTTATTGATGAATGATACCAAGCTTTACGATAACCTGAACAATGCATCAAAAAACCTGGATAACCTGATGATCGACCTGAAGGCTCATCCAAGCCGTTACGTACACTTCTCTATATTTGGGAAGAAAGGGAATTAGGCTTTAGAGGTTAGAGGACTGAGGTTAGAGATTGGTTTTATAATCTGACACTTTAACACAACGAATTTCAACAGATAAAACTCCCGGCATCAAACACAGGTGCCGGGTTTATTTTTTAATAGTGAAAAACAAAACCATCTTCGCTATCCCGGGCAGCCTTCGCTCGGGTTCGAGCAATCATCACATCCTGAAATTCATAGGCACATTATTACCGCCAGATGTAAACTACTTTATTTACGATCGCCTTGCGGTCATCCCTCCCTTCGACCCGGGGAATGATCACGAGCATGTTGATGAAAATGTAGCCGAGTTTCGCAGCTTCATTAAAAATGCCGATGTGGTAATTTTTTGCACGCCCGAATATGCCTTTGGCGTACCCGGCCAATTAAAGAACGCGCTGGATTGGACGGTAAGCAGCGGCAGTTTTGTAGAAAAGCCTACCGCGCTAATAACTGCATCATTAGGCGGCGAGGCTTGCCATGCAGCTATGCAGCTGATATTGGGGGCTATTAATGCTACTTTGATACCTGAGGCTACTTTGCTGGTAAAGTTTGTGAGGTCGAAGGTTGGGGCTGATGGGGAGATTACGGATGAGGAGACAAAAAGTGAGGTCATAAAATCAGTGAATGAAATAATAAACAAACTGGGAACGCTATCAGAACAATAACATCAACGATAAATAATACCTTTGAACTTCAACCTAAACAATTATCATGAAAAAGCTATTTTTAATAAGTATATTTTTGTTCGTATCGGCCTCTCTTTTTGCGCAAATAAAGCCAGAACTTGTTGGAACGTGGGAGTTTTCTGCTATGATGGATAGCAACGGTAAAAAGATAGACACAATCAAGCATCCTTTCGGATTTGAGATAGCCACAGGGCTCTCACCACTTATCGAAACGATGGTACATATACAAAACAGTTTACGCAAGTAAATGCCGATAACGGCAAATGGTATTTCGACAACAAAAAAAAATGCGATCATTCATCTTTTGTATTACAACAAGCCCTATAGCGTCGCCGCTCAATACCTTATCAACACCGGACATGCTAAAAAGGATAAAAATGGCGATTATTACGAAATAGTAACAACGGAAGTGATTGAGTTAACGTCCGATAAGTTAACTATTACGGAACGGGAAGGCCGCAGAACCACCTTTGTGAAAAAAGCTGACCATTGAGTTCTCCTCCCTGCCAATTCGTCACCTCCTCCCCTTTTGGAACGCCGCTTGTTCATTGGTTTACCATAAATTGTAAATCATTATAAAATCATAAAACGATGCAAGAAAAAGGATCTATTTCGATACACACCGAAAACATTTTCCCTATCATTAAAAAGTTTTTATACTCTGATAACGAGATATTTCTGCGCGAGCTGGTTTCTAACGCCGTTGATGCGACGCAAAAGATCAAGCGCTTATCTTCTTTAGGCCAGTATAACGGCGAACTTGGCGACCTGCGTGTTGAAGTAGCTTTTGATGCAGACAAAAAGACCATCACCATATCCGACAATGGCTTGGGTATGACGGCCGAGGAAATAAAAAAATACATCAACCAGATAGCCTTCTCAGGCGCTACCGAATTCGTAGAGAAATTTAAGGAAGCTAAAGATGCCAACGAGATCATCGGCCGCTTCGGTTTAGGTTTCTACTCGGCATTTATGGTGGCCGACCGTGTGGATATTGAAACCTTAAGCTATCAGGACGGTGCCGAACCTGCCCGCTGGACTTGCGATGGCAGCACCGAATTTGAAATTAGCGAAGGCAGCCTGGAAGAACGCGGTACCGAAATTACCCTGCACATCAACGCCGAAAGCGAAGAGTTTTTGAGCAAGCACAAATTGCAGGAGATTCTGGATAAGTACTGCAAATTCCTGCCCGTACCTATCAAATTTGGCACTACTACCCAAGAGGAAGAAGATGGAGTTGACGAAGAAGGCAAACCAAAATATGTATCGGTAGAAACTGATAACATTATTAACGATACCACCCCTATCTGGACAAAAGCACCAAGCGAACTGAAGGACGAAGATTACCTGAAATTCTACAAAGAGCTTTACCCATACAGCGAAGACCCGCTGTTCTGGATACACCTGAATGTTGATTACCCTTTCAACCTTACCGGTGTATTGTACTTCCCTAAGCTGAAGAACGATTTTGAGATGAGCAAAAACAAGATCAAACTCTTCAGCCGCCAGGTGTTTATTACCGATGAGGTGAAAGATATCGTCCCTGAGTTTTTGATGCTGTTGCACGGCGTTATCGATTCACCGGACATCCCGCTGAACGTATCGCGTAGCTTCCTGCAGGCCGATGGGAACGTGAAGAAAATAAACACTTACATCACAAAAAAAGTAGCTGATAAATTATCAGACCTGTTTAAAGCCGACCGCAAAGGCTTCGAAGAAAAATGGGGCGATATTGGCCTGTTTGTGAAATACGGCATGATCAGCGAAGACAAATTCTACGATAAGGCAAAAGATTTCGTTTTGGTTACCAACACCAAAAAAGAGAACTTCACTTTAGCCGAATACAAAGATAAAGTTGAGCCGACACAAACCGATAAAGACGGTAACCTTGTATACATTTACACCAACGACCCCGACAAACAGGATGCTTTCATCCAGTCGGCAGGTAAAAAAGGTTACGATGTATTGGTAATGAACTCGCCTATTGATACCCACTTTGTGAGCCAGTTGGAGCAGAAACTGGAGAAAACTCAACTGAAACGCGTTGATGCCGATGTTGCCGATAAACTGATCAAAAAGGACGAGAACCCTGAATCTGTTTTAACGGAAGAGCAATCAACCAAAATAAAAGAGATATTCGATGCGGCTATTAATAAACCGGCTTACAAAGTAAAACTGGAAAGCCTTAGCCCGGATGAGTTACCGGTAACCGTTACCATGGACGAGTTTATGCGCCGTATGAAAGATATGGCAGCTATGGGCGGCGGCATGAGCTTCTACGGCAACATGCCCGATAATTACAATGTAATTGTAAACGGAAACCACAAGCTTATCTCTAAAATATTGGCAGACGATAACACCGACGCACAAGCTCAATTAGCTAAACAAGCGTTCGACCTGGCATTGCTTTCGCAAGGCTTGTTAACAGGTGCAGAGTTAACAGAGTTTGTAAACAGAAGCGTAAGCCTTATTTAATTCGGATTTCGGATTTAAAGAAAAGAAGCCGCCGTGCAAACGAGCGGCTTTTTTATTTGCATTTTTTCAATTGCTTTATGGAATCTGTTCGCGTTTTGCATCCTAACTACAAACAACAGAAAGCATGAAAAGAACGATCACCAACAAAGTTTATGGGCCAATACCTTTAAACCAAGGGGCGGCAAAAGTGTCTAAACAGATACACGCCCCAATACTATTTAAACTGATAGATAACTATACGGTTATACAACAAACAAGCGTTATATTTATACCATAATACTTTAGCAATGAAAACTTTAGCCAAAATATTATTTGCCGCTATTTTATCGTGTGCTGCGCTGCAGCCGGTAATGGCGCAAAATAGCAAAGCCGAGAAAAAAGCCGCGCAGGAAGCTGAAATAAAACAACTTATTCAATCAAAAAACTTTGTTTTTAAGGCGCAGTACGTTTTTCCGATAAACAACACTGCAATACAATTATTGAACAACCCGGGGTCTACTAATCCGCGCTATTTAAACAGCAATTACGACCTAACTGTTACGCCGGATACCGTTACATCTTACCTACCCTATTTTGGCGAAGCCTACTTTGCTGTTGGGTATAATTCGCCAAGTGATAACGGCATAAAATTTACATCTACCAATTTTGAGTATGTCACAACTGCAAAGAAAAATGGTAGCTCAATTGTTACCCTCAGGTTGAAGGATGCTAAATATACCAATCAAATGATTCTTACGATAACCGCCAATGGTACCGGTGATTTATCTGTAATAAGTGCCAACAGGCAATCGATCAGGTTTTACGGTTTTATAGAAAAACCCGAGAAGCCCAAAATGAACGCAAATAAATAAACTATGCTACGAATAGACATCCCGCAAAGTTCGGCGCTGATCAACAAAGACATGTTTGTCGACTACAATATCCCAAAGCCGCCAAACGGAACAAACACAGAAATAAATGAAGATGTTGTATTACTGTTTGACGACGAGGAACAAGCGGTTGCCTACTTGGATAAACTTGAAGAGCATGCTGATGATTTGGATGACGAATCGCCGGGAAAAGATGTCATAACGGCATTGATCACAGCGATTACCGAAGATGCCTTTGTACAGGCTTTTATAGACGCAGGCGAGTAATCAAGTTTGCTATAGCGAAACAAAGGGTTTAAATCGTGTGATTTAAACCCTTTGTTGGTAGTTGGCTATACCGCTTTATTAAGCCAATAATTTTTTGTCAATATACGCAATGCTGCTCGCCATACTTGCATAAGGGTTTTTAGGCATATCGTGTTCCACAAAAAAGTGTTGCATGCCCGACGATGCCGCTGCCGCAAATATGGGTTTGAAGTTGATAGTGCCACTACCTACCGGTAAAATGGTTTCGCGGGCCGCATCCAAATCCTTCACATGCCAAAGCGGGAAGCGGCCGGGGTGTTGCTTAAACATCTCCACAGGATCTTTGCCTGCTTTTATTGCCCAGGCTAAATCCAACTCGAATTTGGTATGCTTCGGATCTGTTTCGGCAAGCATCAAATCGTAAGGTATTTTACCTTCTACAGCTTTAAACTCCGCATCGTGGTTATGGTAACAAAACTGCAGACCGGCTTTGGTGGCCAGTTCGGCGCTTTTATTCAGTGTTTCTATCGATTGTTTTATCTCATCTAAACTGCCAATAGGTGTATTGGCGCAAACCAGGTAAGTTACCCCACCTTCCGCAGCCTCGTCAACCAGTTGTTGAGCATTGTCGCGCAGGTTTAGCATGGGCGGTATAGTAATAGGTTTGCCATCGGCACCCGCAGGCATTTTAGACCCGGGAGGCAATTTGAAGGGTGCGCCCAACACGTGATGGCTTTTCCAGGCAAGGCCTTCGCCGTTTACCAGTGCTTTAAATTCTTTTGGTTTTAGCCCATAATAACCGCCTTTTGTGCTGAAAGCTGATTCAATTTCTTTATAACCCGCTGCCGAAACTTTGGTAAGCGTACCTTTAACATCGGCATCCATCACATTAAAAAACGTGAACAGCTGTATGCCTACCGCATGTTTGGGTTTGAAGTTTAATAGGGAAACCGCCTTGCTTGATAAGGCGATACCGCCAATGGCCAAAGTGCCGGCAGTTTTTAGGAAATTACGCCTGTTGTTAATCGTCATAATTTTATTGGTTTTAGTTGGTAAGTAAATCTAAACCAATAAAATGAATTAAAGCAAATTTATTGTGTCTTTTTAACGCATTAAGCCAGATATTGGATTTGAAACATGAGATATTAGACAAGAATGATGGTCGAATAGTGCCGATGTAAGATCTTGCTTCATTTTAACTCGCTTCGGCAAGCTTCTCGTTCTCAAGTAATTTTAGCAAGGCTTTCTCGGCAATGTTTAGCTCTACCGATTTTACATCTTGTTTCTCATCCAATGCGCTGATGTACTTGAAGATGGTACCCTCCTCGTAACTTTTAATAACGGTTGGGTGCACATAATACTTTTTACAAACCGTGCGGGTGTTACCTAAGTTTATGGCTACTTCATCCAAAACACTCACTATTTTTTTGCGGCATTCGGTAACGTTGTGGAACTCGCCCGCTTCCTTAAAGGCATACAAAGCGCTCACGCTGCCTGCCCAGGTACGGAAATCTTTAGCGGTAAAATCTTCGCCGGTTATCTCTTTCAGGTAATCGTTAATATCGCCCGAACCAATAGTACAACGGGTACCATCTTCGTTATAATACTGAAACAGGTCTTTCCCCGGTATATCGCGGCATTGCTTTACCAGGTTAGCCAGCTTACGGCTTTGCAGGGCCACTTTATGGAACACACCTTTTTTACCTTTAAACTCGAAGTTTATTTTGGTGCCCTCTATCTTTACGTGCTTATTCATCAAAGTAGTTAAACCGAAAGAGCCGTACAGCTTCTTGTACGATTCGTTCCCTACCCTAATGCTGGTTAATTCCATCAGGCGTACAACCAAGGCTACTACTTTTTCATGACCGAGGTTTCGGCGGGCCAGATCATGGTCAACCTGTTCACGTATCGCGGGCAAATGGGCTGCAAAGGTTTGCATGCGGTGGTATTTGCTTTGGTTGCGTATTTTGTTCCAGTATGGGTGGTAGCGGTACTGTTTGCGCCCGGCAGCATCGGTGCCGGTAAACTGCAAATGCCCGTTCTCATGTGGCGATATCCAAACGTTGGTATAGGCCGGCGGTATCACTAAAGCCATAAAGCGTTTTATGAGAGCTTTATCCTTAACGAGTTCTCCATCAGCGTTATAAAAACTCCAGCCTTTGCCCGATTTTTTGCGCGTATAACCCGGCGACGAGTCGGATACATACCGCAGCCCCACTGCTTTTGCAGTCACTTTAGGGTCGCGGCCTATCTTCTGAAGTTTTTTTAAGAGGCGGTTCATGAAAGATAGAACACGCCTTTTTAAGATAAGTTTTTGTTGGAGTCGGAAAGTCTGAAGACCGATAAGTCCGAAAGACGAAGGATTGATCGGTATGGCATACAACCAGTTCCTCCATCTTTCGGACTTATCGGACTTCCCCGACTTTCGGACTATAAAGAAGCTACCACGTACTCCACCTGCTCGGCATGCACATCTAAATGTAACACAAACCTTATGCGATGGCTGCCTGTGCTCATTGCTTTAATACCTTTGGCTTCCAGTTTGGCCAATACTGTTTCGGCAGGTTCTAAGGTATCAAAAAGCACAATATTGGTTTCGGCGGGCAATACATTGGTTACCCAATCTTTTTTTGCCAGTTCTTCGGCTAATATTTGCGCGTGTTTGTGGTCTATTTTCAAGCGCTCTACATGGTGGTCGAGCGCGTAGATTGCTGCCGCTGCCAAAAAGCCTGCCTGGCGCATGCCTCCGCCTAAAACTTTGCGTATACGGCGGGCGTACTTAATAGTTTCTTTATCGGCCAGTAAAACTGAA
The DNA here is from genome assembly GCF_002013915.1 of Mucilaginibacter pedocola. Lineage (GTDB taxonomy): Bacteria > Bacteroidota > Bacteroidia > Sphingobacteriales > Sphingobacteriaceae > Mucilaginibacter > Mucilaginibacter pedocola. Next base: position 723,182 of record NZ_MBTF01000001.1, on the reverse strand, counting down.
CCTACCGGCGCACCTAATCCTTTAGATAAGCAAACCGAAACGCCGTTAAAGTATGCTCCGTAATCAACCGCCTTATCCCCTGTATGAGCAAGGGCGTTGAATATACGGGCGCCATCTAAATGTAATTTAAGCCCTTTTGCGCAGCATAAATCGGCAATAGGTTTTATATCTGCTAAAGTATAGCAGCTACCGCCGCCCTTGTTCACGGTGTTCTCTAAAACCACCAGGCTGGTGCGCGGGTAATGAATGTTTTCGGCATTTATTTCCGGCTCTACCATTTCGGCGGTGATGATGCCGCGGTAACCATTGAGCAAACGGGTAGATACGCCGGAGTTAAACGCAATGCCCCCACCCTCGTAACGGTAAACGTGTGCGGTTTGGTCGGCTATCAATTCGTCCAAAGGTTGGGTAAAGCATTTAATGGCTATCTGGTTGGTCATGGTGCCGGATGGGCAGTAAATACCAGCTTCCATACCAAACATAGCGGCTGCTTTTTCCTCCAGGGCGTTTACAGTTTCGTCTTCGCCAAAAACATCGTCACCTACTTTGGCGCTCCACATAGCTTCGAGCATACCGGGGGTAGGTTTGGTTACGGTATCGCTGCGCAAGTCAACAGTCATCATAAAAATCTATTATATTTGAGTGCCAAATATCTAAATCTTATGCGCAAAACACTACTCTTGCTTTGTATTTTAAGTATTACAATAGCAGCCAAAGCACAAAATGTCAGTTTCGGGTTTACTACTAATAATATCCCACCGCCCCCTTTATGGGTCTCGGGAAGTTATGAAGACCTGAACGGCACAAAACACATTGGACTTATACAAAACTGAGGAGATAAATTGTTTTACAAGCCGACTAAAAGTGCTGATAAAACCAAACTTAAGCCAGCCGACTTCCTGTCGTTCTCGTTAGAAGCTGATAGTTTTGTAGTATCAAAAAACAAAGCACTAAGTTCCGAACCTTTTCTCCGCGTGGCTTTACATAAGGACACCAGCAACATCTATCAACACTATTATAAAGATAAATGGTATTATGGATCAAACCCGGATATGTTAACCAAGTTCACCAAGAAGAATTACATTGAGGTTTTAAATAAGCTAATGGCAGATAAGCCAAAAGTGTTGGCGAAAATAAATAACAAACACTGGGCGTTTGGTGAGATGGCCGACCTGGTATCTTATTATGTGCATTACGAAGAGTGGTGGGCTGCTACAGATACTCAGCAATAAAACCTAAACCTAATTAATATGCCAAAGAACCTAAACTTTGCCTTTGTTGCAATTATCGTCTACCTGTCAATTCCGTTGGTTACAAAAGCTCAAACCTGGGCGCCCGGCCACTATACCGATGCGCAGGGGAAGCAATATGCCGGTATCATTCGCTCTTCTCCCGGCGGTAAGGGGCCATTCGAAGGCGAAGGGTACATCGAATTTAAAGATTCGGAAAAAGGTGAAGTTATTCCACTCAGCACAAGCGATTTGCGGTCGTTCGTAGTTGGGCAGGATAGTTTTGTAGTGGCTAAAGCCCCTGCCGGGGGCAAATGGAGCAAACTGCAAACCGATTTTGTACGGGTTGTAATGAACGAAGAAGTAAAACTTTATTCCTTACGCGTAGCCGATGGATCGCCCGCGTCTTACAAGGGCAGCGGCAAAACGCACAAGATCTCTAACACGGCGCGGCTGCTGCTTGGCGGGTACAGGGCCGACCCAAACAGCGCGATAGCACAAAACCCCACCCTAACCAAAGATGGACTTGTTAAGAATGCGCCAAACTATACGGTACCTACAGCCCCTACCACATACAAAACAGGCCCAACTAACAGGGGCAGTAATTACAAAAAATCGTATTATTATGGCATCGGGCCAAATGATCTTACCTACATCACCGACGAGAATTTTAATGACGCTATAAAGGCTACCATGCAGGCCAGCCCAAAAGTTGCCGACTATATCATCGGTAATCGCTTTGGGCTGGATAATATTGAAGAGCTTATTGCGTATTTTAACAAAGAAAAAGCAAAGAGCAATTAATAGCCTTTGTAAGGATATAAAAACAATGCTTGATATTAAAAGATACACTTTACTTGCGGGCTGCCTTTGTTTGATGGCGCCCGCAGCCCATGCGCAGAAATGGACTCCAGGACATTTTATTGACGTGAAAGGCGTGCGTTACGATGGTTTTATAATACCTAATCCCGGCGGCAGCGGCCCCATAAAAAACGAGGGCTTTATTGAATTTAAGGATGCTGAAAAAGCCGAGCCCTATAAACTCAGCACAAGCGATTTGCAGAGTTACGTAGTGGGCAAGGACAGTTTTGTGGTTGCGCACGCACCCGGCAACGAAACCTGGGCCAAAAACGAATTTGATTTTGTGCGCGTGGTGGTAAACGAGGAAACCAAAATATACGCTACACGCGGCGCAGGCAGCGGCAGTGGCATGGGTGGCAGTAAAGTTCGCTTCTCTCCCGCTGTTGGGCTAAGCACCGGCGGTGGCGGATATGGCGGCGGGATTGGGGGCGGTTTGGGTGTATCCATTGGCGGCGGAGGCGGCAGTGGCAAGGTAGATAAAGGCAAAATGTATTATTACTACGGCGAAAATACAGCCACCATGCAGCACCTCACCGAAGAAAACTTTGTAGATGTAATGACCGAGGTAATGGGCGATGAGCCCGAAATTGTAGAGCACCTGCGCGCCGGGCATTATGCCTTAGGTAATATAGATAAGCTGGTTGAATACTTTAATAAATTAAAGGCTTCGCACAAATAGCAAAAGAAAGCCCGGCGCTAAAATAGCAGCCGGGCTTTCTTTTTTGTTGATTGTTATGTTTAATGGCCGATTGTATAAAAAACTGATAAGCCCAACCCACTGTTTATAAACGATGCATTGAACGAATCGCCACTGCTCTTGCCTGTTGCTCCGTTGTTATTTTTGCTATCAGAGTGGGTGTAATTCAAATTTGCCAGGCTTAGCGATACCCCAAGTTGTTTTGAAGGATAGAACAAAAGCTCTGCATTAATCCCTCCGCCATAACTATTGCCTGTAGTTTTTTGGTCATACACCGAATTGTTTGACTGTGTGAAGTCGGATTTTGAATGCCCGTAGAAAGCATAAGGGCCTGCACGCAACCCGAATTTGTTTTGATACATAAAATACTTCCGAAGAAATACAGTACCGCTAAAACCTTCGTTAACTTGTTTTTGTTCGCCGGCCAGTGCCCCTATGGTACTGCGGGTTGAACCGTACTGTGCAGAGGCACCCAAATCTAAATTATCAGCAATAAAATAGCTGTAGATGGGGCCGATGTAAAAATTGGTGAATTTCTGATCCTGTACGCTAAACGCGTTGCTCACCGGATCGATGTAGCTGGAGGTGTTTGTTGAGCGCTGAAATTGAAAGTTCAGGCCGAGCGTTTGGTTACCTTTTTCGGTTTGGGCTTTGGCAAACTGGGTAGCGATTAACAGTGCTGCCATTACGACGATTTTTTTCATGTTTTTTGGTGTTTAGATTAAGCCCTTTGAACGGGGAAAAACACCCGATATTTCGCAGGATGGGCATATTTAACATATATGTTAAATGCTTTAAACTAAATGCAAAAAAACGTACTACAACATTAAAAACGGCGTTTTAGTTGGTTTTTCCGTGACAGAAAATCAACTTGGCAAATCTTAAATTTGAACCAAAAGAAAAGCCCCAACAAGTTTCAACTCGTCGGGGCTTTAGGCTTTTAGCTTCAGACTTAGGGCTTCAACTTAATTCCCTACTTCCGACATGAATTTAATGCGCATTAATTGCACTTCTTCGCGGGTGTAATCATCCGGGCCAAGGTCCATCAAGGCGTGGTCTATCGAGTCTATTTCGGCAGTTTTAAAGTAATCGTAAACCTCTTCCTGCTTGTCTTCGTCTATGATCTCGTCGATGTAGTAATTCAGGTTCAATTTAGTACCAGAGTTTACTATCGTTTCTACCTCTTTCAGTATCTCCTCATAAGTAAGGCCTTTAGAGGCTGCAATATCGTCAAGGTTAAGGTGACGGTCGATATTTTGGATAATGAATACCTTCAATGCCGACTTGTTGGCCGCGCTTTTGATCACCATATCAACCGGGCGGTCAATATCGTTATCCTCAACATATTTTTGTATCAGATCGGTAAACGGCTTACCAAATTTTAACGCCTTACCTGCACCCACACCCGATATCTGTTTCAGTTCTTCGTTATTGATAGGGTAATGTGTACACATCTCCTCTAACGACGGATCCTGGAATATCACGAACGGTGGCAAACCCTTTTGCTTGGCCAACTTCTTGCGCAGGTCTTTCAGCATCTGCAGCAATTCGGTATCTAAGGCACCTCCGGCTTGTTTGGGGCCGTCTTCTGCCTCGTCATCATCGGTTGGGCCCATTTCGCGGTTCAGGATGAAACGGATGCTATATGGGTTCTCTATAAAGGCATTGCCACTTTTGGTAAGGTGAAGAAGGCCGTAATGGTCGATATCTTTCGACAGGAAGTTGTTCAGCAGCGCCTGGCGCATCAGCGAATTCCAAAGGTTCTCGCCGTCTTCTATACCTGTGCCAAAGTAATCCGTAAGCTTATCGTGCTCGTAGTTTTTAACCTGAGCATCATCTTTCCCCATCAGGATGTTGATGATGTGGCAATCGTCGAATTTCTCACCGATGAGTTTTATCAGGCTCAATGCTTTATGCAGCTGTGCCTCGGCATCAAAATGTGTTTTAGGCGCTGCGCAGTTATCGCACATGCAGTTGCAGCCTGCTTCGTTAAAGTTCTCGCCAAAATAATGCAGCAGCTGTTTACGGCGGCATACTGACGATTCGGCGTAATCGATAACCTCTTTCAGTATCTGCGTACCGATTTCGCGCTCGGCAACAGGCTTATCCTTCATAAACTTCTGCAGTTTATCAATATCCTTGCCGCTGTAAAAAGCAACGCAAACGCCTTCGCCACCATCGCGCCCCGCACGGCCGGTTTCCTGGTAATAACCTTCCATGCTTTTTGGCATGTCGTGGTGTATTACGTAGCGCACATCGGGTTTATCAATACCCATCCCGAAGGCTATGGTAGCTACAATAACTTCCACATCTTCCATCAGGAATTTATCTTGTGTATCAGCACGTACCTTGGGGTCTAAGCCTGCATGGTATGGCAAGGCACGTACGCCGTTGAGGTTAAGCGCCTCGGCAACCTCCTCTACCTTTTTGCGGCTAAGGCAATATACAATGCCCGATTTACCCTGGTTTTGTTTTACAAATTTTACGATCTCTTTTATAGCGGTGCGCTTAGCGCGAACCTCATAAAACAGGTTTGAACGGTTAAACGACGATTTAAAAACCGTAGCGTTGTTCATGTGCAGGTTCTTTTGGATATCCTGCTGTACTTTCGGTGTTGCCGTTGCCGTTAAGGCGATGATAGGGATACCTTCGCCAATATTGCTTATTACCTGGCGTATTTTGCGGTACTCGGGGCGGAAATCGTGCCCCCATTCAGATATACAGTGCGCTTCGTCAACCGCTACAAATGATACGTGGTTAAGGCGTAAAAAGTCGACGTTTTCCTGCTTGGTTAATGATTCGGGTGCAACGTACAGCAATTTGGTTTTGCCGCTGAGTACATCGTCTTTTACCCTTAAAATTTCTGCTTTTGTTAACGAGGAGTTTAAAAAATGTGCTATGCTGTCCGACCCGCCGAAGGCTCTCAACTGGTCTACCTGGTTTTTCATTAATGCTATAAGCGGAGAGATCACAATCGCTGTGCCTTCGCTCATTAATGCAGGCAATTGGTAACACATAGATTTGCCGCCACCGGTGGGCATAATTACAAATGTGTCGTTGCCTGCTAAAATGTTCGTAATTATCGCTTCCTGCTCACCCTTGAAGTTATCGAACCCAAAGAAATTTTGCAGATTGTCAAAAAGCGACTTTTTAGCTTCTATCATCAGTACTTAATACGTTTTAAAAATATGGTTCAAAATAACAAAATTTTATAAATAAACGACGGGTTTAGTATAAAATTTTATACAAAAATGATCATTGTTCTAAAAACAATTTGTTTATTTATCGCTTTAAAAGAGTGTAATTTTGGTGCTGAAATATTTAGTTTCATTTAATACTAAATTTACAAATTAATGTACACATTTAAACCAATGTTTACCAAATAAAAATTCTTTACCCTAAGCATGAATAAAAACTACTACGCCATAATAATGGCAGGCGGTATTGGCAGTCGTTTTTGGCCAATAAGCAGAACTTCGCACCCTAAACAATTTATCGACATCTTAGGAACCGGCAAAACGCTTATCCAAAACACTTACGACCGTTTCCTGAAGGTTTGCCCGCCCGAAAACATTTTTGTAGTTACAAACGAAATTTACACCGGCCTGGTGAAAGAACAACTACCAGCCATGGCCGATTCACAGATATTGACCGAGCCCGTAATGCGCAATACCGCACCCTGTGTTGCTTACGGCTGCTTTAAGATAGAAAGTATCAACCCCGACGCTGCCATTGTGGTAGCCCCATCAGACCACCTGATATTGGACGAGGCTGCATTTATAACAGCAATAGAAAAATCCCTCGTAACAGCTTCCGAAAAGCAATGCCTGGTTACCTTGGGTATTAAACCATCGCGCCCGGATACCGGTTATGGCTACATACAATACACCGACCAAACCATTAACGAGGATTTTCATAAAGTAAAAACCTTTACCGAGAAGCCAAGCCTTGATATTGCCAAAACCTTTATACAAAGCGGCGACTTTTTGTGGAATGCGGGGATATTTGTATGGTCGGCAAAAGCTATTGTAAATGCCTTTAACAACTACCTGCCCGAGATGCACGAGATATTTGCCGAGGCACGGTCGGTTTACAACACCGACGAAGAAAAAACTTTTGTGCACAAAATATACCAGCGCTGCATCAATATCTCTATCGACTACGGTATTATGGAAAAGGCATCTAACGTGTACGTATTGCCGTCAGAGTTTGGATGGAGCGATTTGGGCACCTGGGCATCTATTTATCAATTAGCCGATAAAGATTACGTAGGTAACGCGGTTATCCCGTCAGAAAAGGTAATTATGTACGATAGCAGCAATTGCATGGTGAACGTGCCCGGCGAAAAGCTGGTGATATTGCAAGGCCTGCACGATTATATTGTAGTAGAAAGCAACAATACCCTACTCGTTTGCCCACGCGACCAGGAGCAAAACGTGAAACAAGTTGTGGCCGATGTGAAGAACAAGTTTGGAGCGAAATATATATAGTAAGCCCGAGCCCCCTCCGCCCCCTGAAGGGGGAACTTTTGAAAGCTAAACACAAAACGCCGCGCTACTGCGCGGCGTTTTGTGTTTATAACATTTGCGGTTCCGCAAATCAAAGGCTCCCCCTTCAGGGGGCGGGGGGGGCTGATCGTTGTCTTATCGCCTCATAAATAATAACCGCTGTTGATACCGATACGTTCAAGGATTCTATTTCGCCGAACATGGGTATTTTGGCCAGATGGTCGGATATGCGGATGATATCGTTGCGGATGCCATCTTCTTCCGAGCCCATTACAATGGCTGTAGGAACCGTATAATCGGGCGCATAAATATAGTCGTTGGTTTTTTCGGTACAGCTTACCAGTTGCAGGCCCGACTCTTGCAAAAATTTTACGGTCTGCATAAAATTATCGTGACGGCAAACAGGTATTTTGTATAATGCGCCTGCCGATGTTTTTATAGCATCGGGGTTTATTTGCGCTGAACCCTTTGCCGGTATAACAATGGCATGTACGCCTGCGCACTCGGCTGTGCGGGCAATGGCACCCATATTGCGCACATCAGTAACGCCATCAAGTACCAATATCAGCGGCACTTCTCCCCTTTCAAATATCTCGGGTATTATGTTCTCTACCTTTTGGTAAGTAATAGGCGAAATAAAGGCTATTACCCCCTGGTGGTTCTTCATGGTAATGCGGTTCAGCTTTTCAACCGGCACCTGCTGAGCAATAATGCCAAACTCGTTCATTACGTCGCGCAACTCATTCAGTAAGCCGCCGCCAAGCCCGCGTTGGGTGTAAAGCGATTCAATATCCTTACCTGCACGTATGGCTTCTATTACCGCCCTTATGCCAAATACCATTTGGTTCCCCTCGCGTGCGGGCTTCTTATCGTATGTCATTCTCTTAAAAATATGATGCAAAAGTAACCATATTAACCGATTTAAGGCATATTGAACTATTTGGCGAAACGGTATTTTAAAAAATGGCTTGTTGTGAAATTAACACCACCGAAGTTTTATCAACATTTATTAACATTGTTGTAAATTAGGTACTTATAAAGTAACTAACACGTTATTAACAAGTGGCGTTGATAACCAAGCCCGAAATTTATATCGCTGATAACGATTTGATTAAGTTTTAAATTTTTATGTTAGCGATTATGGTGATAATGCGAAAATTATTTGTATACTTTTGTAGGCTATGATGTTCGATAACGATTCTACCAACTTTAAGCCAAATACCGACCGCCGCAGCCGTATTAGCAACCCCAACCCCTACGCCGGGATGGGCAAATTACCACCACAAGCTACCGACCTTGAAGAAGCCGTATTGGGCGCTTTAATGCTGGAGAAAGATGCTCTTTCATCAGTTATTGACGTGCTGAAACCTGAGGTTTTTTATGAGACCAGGCATCAGAAAATATTTAATGCCATTGCGGTACTGTTCGAGAAAACATCTCCGGTAGATATCCTTACTGTAGTTTCCCAATTACGCCAAACCGGCGAATTGGAGATGATAGGCGGCGCATACTACATTACCGAATTAACCAATCGTGTAGCATCAGCGGCGAACATTGAATACCACGCGCGTATCATCATCCAAAAATACATCCAGCGCGAGCTGATCCGTATCTCTACTGATATTGTTAACTCGGCCTACGAAGATACCAGCGATGTGTTCGACTTGCTGGATAAAGCAGAGAAGAACTTATTCGAAATAGCACAGAACAACCTCCGCCGCGATTCGCGACTGATGGATGACCTGGTGCACGAAGCCCTGAAAGATATCGAGGCACTGAAAGATAAAAAGGATGGTTTAACGGGTGTTGCCTCGGGCTTTACCGAGCTCGACCGCATGACCTCGGGCTGGCAAAAATCCGACTTGGTTATTATTGCGGCACGTCCGGCGATGGGTAAAACGGCCTTCGTACTAAGTTGCGCGCGTAACGCTGCGGTTGACTTTAACAAGCCGGTGGTAGTATTCTCCTTAGAGATGTCCTCGGTACAGTTGGTTAATCGTTTGATATCCGGCGAAACCGAAATTGAGCAGGAGAAGATACGTAAGGGAACTTTGGAAGAGTGGGAATGGCAGCAGATACACTCTAAGATAGGCCGCCTGGAGCAAGCTCCATTAATTATAGATGACACCCCATCACTGAATATATTCGAGTTCCGCGCTAAATGCCGCCGCTTGAAATCGCAGCACGACATACAACTTATCATCATTGACTACCTGCAGTTGATGCACGGTAAATCCGACGGTAAGGGTGGTAACCGCGAGCAGGAAATTGGTAGTATATCGCGTGCGCTGAAAACCGTTGCAAAAGAATTAAGCGTACCGGTAATTGCCCTATCGCAGTTGAGCCGTGCGGTGGAGAGCCGCCCCGGTGGTTCTAAAAGGCCAATGCTTTCGGATTTGCGTGAATCGGGTTCGATTGAGCAGGATGCGGATATGGTACTGTTCCTATACCGCCCCGAATACTACGGTTTGGATGTGGATGAGGATAATAACCCAACACAAGGCGTGGGCGAGGTAATCATAGCTAAGCACCGTAACGGTGAAACGGGCCGCGTGAGGCTGAAATTCGTTGGTAAATACGTGAAGTTCCAGGATTTGGAGACGAGCATGGATGGTTTCCCTCCTGCCGGCAATGCCTTTACAGGCTTAGCACCATCGCAAGATTTTGAGAAGCAAAGTAACTTCATCATCCGCCCATCAAGGATGGATGATATGGATGATGAGGCACCGTTTTAAATCGGAGAATCAAGAATTTAAGAATCAAGAGTCAAGAAAAAGCCCGAATGGAGTTGATCTATTCGGGCTTTTTTACATTTTGTATTTTTCCTTTACTATAAAGCAAGCCCCAACACCACCCCTATCAATATCACCAGCGGCGCTTTTATCTTGGTGAATTGTAGCAGCAGGAAGGTACCCACCATTAACCCATAAGCCAGCGGGTTTAAGCTGAATGGTTTCATCAGCATAATAAATGCTGTAGCCATAAAACCTACCGCAACCGCGTTGATGCCGCTTAGCGAGTTTTTAATGCGGGTTATCTTTTTCAGGTCGTTCCAGAAGGGGACGATGAAGAGGATCAGTATCAGTCCCGGCAAATTGATGCCTATTACCGCTACCAGGCTGCCTACTATTTGGCCGGCAATGCCGTAGCCCTTATCGCCCATGGCCATGCCGCCAACGAACGAAGTGAACGAAAAAGTTGGCCCCGGCAAGGCCTGCTGCAATGCGTAGCCACTCAAAAATTCGGAACTGCTCAGGTAATGCTTCAGCTCCACAAACTCGGTATACATCAGTGGTACCAGCACTTGCCCTCCACCAAATATCAAAATACCATTACGGTAAAAGTTTTCGAATAAACGTATGGGCAAACTAAATGGCGACGTACGGTTAATAATGGCACCCAACGCAGCAAAAAACAGTAATATGCCGATAAAGTATGCCATTTTGTTGGGGTTAACGTTGCTGAATAGTTTCACGCGCAACTCGTTCTCCTGCGGCTGCGTTTCCAGTGCCGAGGATATAATGCCCCCCATGAGTATAAGCAATGGGAAGGCATACGGGTTTTGCAGTATTAGCGTGGCAACCAGCGAGGCGGCCGCCAGCATAATGGTTACTTTTGTGCGCAGAAATTTGGTTGCGAAAGTGTAAGTTGCATACCCCACAATGCCTACAGCCATAGGTTGTACAAATTTCAGGATGGCGGTAAAACGCGCCCTATCGGCAAATAATTTATAGCTGATGGCCGCCATGCACATTAATGCGGCCGAGGGCAATATCCAAATCAAAAAGGTAATAATGGCCAGCCGCAAACCGCCCACCTTCCAGGCAATACCAACCAGTGTTTGGGTGGACGACGGGCCCGGCATTATCTGAGAGAGGGCGTTCAGCTCCATCAATTCCTCCTCGGTGATGTAGCCGCGCTTCTGCACAAATTCGCGTAGCAAAACGGCAATATGCGCCTGCGGGCCACCGAAAGCCGTAAACGTATAAAGGAAAACATCCCTCAGGAATAAAAGCTCGCGCCGGCGCATTGCTTATCAACTAATAATCGTCGTCGTCATCATCGTCATAACCCTTAGCGGCCATGTATACGCCCTGCAGTTCGCTATAGGCGTGGTTATCGCGCTTCTCCTTGGTTATCCTAAGCCCCGTTTCGTAGGTGCGTATGGCATCATCCTTACGGTTAAGTGCCTCGTATAGCTTACCCAGGTGGTAATAGGTACCTGTATAGCCGGGGTGGTTGGTAACCAGGTCCTCGTAATAGCTTAACGCCTTTTCGGTATCGTTAAGCCGCAGGTACTCAGTAGCCAGCGCATATTTCAAAAACTCATCGTCTGGTTCGTTCTGCAGAAATGCCAACAGCTTATCTAATCTGCTTGTCTCCATTTTAAACTCTCTCTTTATTTAACTAAATTTGCCCCTACCATTACATAACAAAACCTGTGAATTAACCCATCTTTTATGACGAAGATCCTGGTATGTATCAGCAATGTTCCGGATACGACAACAAAAATAACCTTTACAGATAACAACACCCAATTTAATACAAATGGCGTTCAGTTCATCCTGAACCCTTACGATGAGATAGCCCTGGCCCGCGCCATCGAACTTACCGACGGCGGCAAAGGCAGCGTTACAGTTATAAACGTTGGCGAGGCCGCTACCGATGCTACCATCCGCAAGGCGCTGGCCATTGGCGCTACCGATGCCGTACGCATTAACGCCAAACCTCACGATGCATGGTACGTAGCTTATCAGATAGCTGAGTACGTTAAAGCAAACCCTTTCGACCTGATATTGACCGGCCGCGAATCTATCGATTACAACGGCTCTAAAGTTGCCGGTATGCTGGGCGAACTGCTGGACATTCCATCAGTATCTATCATAAAAAAGCTTGACCTTGATGGCTCGACGGCTACCGTTGAGCGCGAAATTGAAGGCGGTAAAGAAGTACTAAGCATACCAATGCCTTTTGTTGCCGGTACTGCCGAAGGTGTTGCCGAACCCAAAATACCCAACATGCGTGGCATCATGGGGGCGCGCACCAAACCGCTTACAGTGGTTGAACCTGCCGAAGTAAAAACCTTTTCTGAAGTGCTGAGTTATGAAACTCCGGCCCCACGTGGCCAGGTTAAACTGGTTGATGCCGGCGACCCTGCCCAATTGGTAGAATTGCTGCACACACAAGCAAGGGTTATTTAATTATTTGGTTTACCTGAGAAGAAGAAAATTATGCCAGTTTTAGTATACGCCGAAAATGCCGGCGGCAAATTCAAAAAATCAACTTTCGAGGCGGTTAGTTATGCAAAGGCCATTGCCGATGCCACAAACACCGGCCTTACCGCAATATCAATAGGCGATGTAGCCGCAGCCGACTTAGCTGCATTAGGTAACTACGGCGCCGAAAAGGTGCTAAACGTAGCCAACGATAAATTAAAGAACTTTGTGAACCAGGCCTACGCCTCGGTTATTGCCGAAGCCGCAAAAGCCGAAGGTGCCGATATTGTAGTATTATCCAACTCATTCAGCGGGCGTGGTTTAGCGCCGCGTATTGGCGTGAAACTACAGGCAGGGGTTGCCGACGGTGCAGTTGCGCTTCCATCAATTGAGGGTGGCAAGTTCACTGTAAAGAAGACCGCCTTTTCGGGCAAGGCTTTTGCTACGGTTGAGTTAACATCGGCCATTAAAGTAGTGTCGCTCACACCTAACTCTTACAAAGTGGTTGACGGCGGTGCCGATGCCGCAGTGGAAGACTTTGCAGTAGAAACTAAAGAATCGGATTTTAAGGCGATGATAAAAGATATCGTTCGCTCTGCCGATAAGGTATCGTTGCCTGATGCCGAAATAGTGGTATCGGGTGGACGTGGCTTAAAAGGCCCGGAGAATTGGGGATTGGTGGAAGAGCTTGCCGAACTGCTTGGCGCAGCTACAGCCTGCTCAAAACCGGTATCAGACGCCGGTTGGCGCCCACATAGTGAACACGTTGGTCAAACGGGTATAGCTGTCAGCCCAAATTTGTATATTGCCATAGGAATTTCGGGGGCTATACAGCACCTGGCGGGCGTTAGCTCGTCGAAAGTTATTGTGGTTATCAACAAAGATGCCGATGCGCCGTTCTTTAAGGTGGCAGATTACGGTATTGTTGGCGACGCTTTTGAAGTGCTCCCTAAATTAATTGCTGCCGTAAAGGCATATAAAGCTTCGGCATAAAACTATTTTGTTGTGATGGGTAATGATATGAAAAAGATAAAGCTGGATATTGTAGGCCTGTCCTACAGCCAAACACAGTCCGGCGCGTATGCATTGGTTTTGGGCGAAGTAAGCGGCCGCCGCCGTTTGCCTATCATCATAGGCAGTTTTGAGGCGCAGGCCATTGCTATCGAGATAGAGAAAATGACCCCGAGCCGCCCCCTTACCCACGACCTATTCAAAAGCCTCGGACAGGCCTTCAACATTTCGGTACAGGAGATTATAATTTACAACCTGGTTGATGGTATTTTTTATGCCAAACTGGTATGTTTCGATGGCAAAAAGACCGTAGAGATAGATGCCCGCACATCGGATGCTATTGCCGTATCGGTAAGGTTCGATTGCCCTATTTATACTTACGAGTTTATTCTTTCAACAGCAGGCATCGTGATAGAGGGTAACGATTTTGTTTACCTTGAAAACATTAACGAAACCGCCGAAGAGAAAAGTACGCCTTCTACCCCATCCGGTTCATTCAACTCATTAAGTGATGATGAATTGAAAACACGCCTGCAGCAAGCACTTTCTGAAGAAGCTTATGAGAAGGCGGCCAAAATTCGCGACGAACTAAATAAGCGGAAGGCATCGTAACGATTACTTGCCACAAGATAATTGCATTTAAAGCCCGAATTTCCGAATGAAATTCGGGCTTTTTTGATTTTCAGCAGCATGCTTTAAATTAATTTCCCTACTTTCAGGAGTTTTTTTAACACGTTTCTAATACTGATCTTAAACTGTGCTGTATGAATATTAAGTTCCGCTTAATACTGATGAATTTTATGCAATTTTTTATCTGGGGAGCCTGGCTGCTTACGATAGGTGCATATTGGTTTCAAAACAAACATTGGTCGGGTGCGCAGTTCGGGGTAATCTTCTCCACCATGGGCATAGCTTCTATTTTTATGCCCACCATTACCGGTATTATTGCCGACAGGCTTATTAACGCGGAAAAACTCTACGGCATAATGCACATTTGCGGGGCCTGTGTATTGTTCTGCCTGCCCATGGTTCAGGATCCGGGCACCTTTTTTTGGGTTATCCTTCTTAACATGGCTTTCTATATGCCAACACTTTCGCTATCCATTACAGTAGCTTATTCGGCACTAAAAAATCAGAATATAGATGTTGTAAAAGAATACCCGCCTATCCGCACCTGGGGAACGGTAGGTTTTATAGTGGCACTGTGGGTAGTAAGCCTAACACATAACGAAACATCTGCCAATCAGTTCTACATTGCATCATTCATTTCATTGATACTGGGGCTGTATTCATTTACATTGCCCAAATGCCGTCCATTCGCGGTACGCACCGGTAATAAATCCTTCTATACCCTGTTAGGTTTAGATGCTTTTGCATTGTTCAAGCAATCTAAATTTGCCATATTTTTTGCATTCTCTTTGTTGCTTGGCGCTGCCTTACAGCTAACGAATGCCTATGGCGATACCTACCTGCACGATTTTGCTACTATGCCGCAATACAAGGATTTAAAGGTGGTGCAATATCCGGCCATCATTATGTCTATCTCGCAAATATCCGAGACTTTATTCATCCTTGCCATTCCATTCTTCTTACGTAAATTCGGTATCAAGTATGTAATGCTGTTCAGTATGCTGGCCTGGGTGCTTCGCTTTGGCTTGTTCGCGTTCGGTAACCCGGCCGATGGGCTTTGGATGATCATCCTATCGTGCATTGTTTACGGCATGGCATTCGATTTCTTTAACATCTCCGGATCGCTGTTCGTAGAAACACAGGCCTCGCCCGAAATTCGCGGCAGTGCGCAGGGTATGTTCATGATGATGGTGAACGGCTTCGGAGCCTTTTTTGGCAGTAACATAAGCGGCTGGCTGATAGATAAGTACTTCACCCTGCCCGATCAAACAAAAAACTGGACCGGCATCTGGCTATGCTTTGCCGGCTATGCTTTGGTTATTGCCATCATCTTCCCGTTCGTTTTCAGGTATAAGCATAATAAGGCACTGGAGCACGCTATACAGCACGCTTAGGTTTAGAGTCAAGATTTAAGAGTTAAGAATCAGGAATAAGATCAAAACGCAATAGCTTAACAAAACCCTACCTTACCAACAAGCTATGAAGAAACATTACAGGCACGAGAAGAATTGCCTCAATTGCGGTACCGACCTGCAGGGCAACTTTTGCCATAACTGCGGGCAGGAAAACCTGGAGATGAAGGAAAGCTTCGGCCACATGCTTAACCATGCCGTTAGCGATTACTTTCACTTCGATTACCAGTTCTTCCATACCTTAAAACCGCTGTTTACCCAACCCGGCAAACTTACGGTTGATTACCTTGCCGGCCGCCGTGCGCAATACCTGCATCCGGTTAAAATGTACATTTTTATTTCGTTAGTTTTCTTTGTGCTGTTTTTTAAAGTGAACGGTAACCATGTGGTGAAGGTAGACGAGGGCAAAAAGAAAGCTGAACACGGTGTAAAATTAAAAGACACTTTACAACACAACCTGCTTACCGACATTAATAACGATGGCAGCCTGAATGCCGAGGAGAAAAAGAAACTAAAAGGACTGGTAACCAATTATCTTCCCGGCGCAGGTGAAAAAACAGTTAAAGACACCAGCGCAAAAGCTCAACACGGAGAAGCCAATGCTGATAGTGAGGAAGGCGAAGAACGCGGCAACTTCAACTTTGTAGGCGGCGATACCAAAGCCAAAACCTACGAAGAATATTTGGTTGAACAAGCTAAATTACCGGTGGCTGAACGCAACGGCTTCCTGATGCGCTACATTATTAAAAAAGGGTACGACTGGAACAAACAAGGCCATCCGCAGGAAATTGTGAAGGAAGCGGTTACGCATAATTCGCCCAAAATTATGTTTGTAATATTGCCGTTGTTCGCGTTGATACTAAAGGTGGCTTTCCGAAAAAACCATAAGCTGTATGTGGAACATATTATTTACTCCATACATCTGCACTGCTTTGTGTTTTTGTTTTTAACTGCTACCCTACTATTAGCGCTTATTTTGCCACAAAGTTGGGAGAAACCGGTAATGGATTGGGTGCAGCTGCTAACTTTTATAGGCATAATATGGTACGTTTACCGGTCATTCAGGGTATTTTACCAACGTAGCCGCTGGCGCACGGTTAGCAAAATGATCGGGGTATCAATAATGTACCTCATCACCTCGGTTGCCTGCTTTTTTGTGTTCCTTATTATTATTGCGCTTACTTCTGTATAAAATTATAAAACCAAGCAAAACAGTAAAGCCGCAAAGTTTCCTCTGCGGCTTTGTTGTTTCTAAATTCTTTTCTGTTAACCTCTGTTAAATTTCCGAGTCCTTTGCGGTTAAATAGCCACTTAGCCGTACTCTCTAAAGGTTAGAACAACCTGTAAGCCAGGCTTAAATTAAATAAACTTACGCGGGTTTTATATTCGCTGCTGCCATCAAAATAGGTTTGTTTGGTAAGGCCTGCTTCGTAACGAAGATCTATACCCAAGCGCTGGATGTCTAAACCCGCACCTACCTGGAAGGCTACGTTAGAGTCTTTATAATCGAACCTTGATGCGCTGCCTATCGCATTAAATACGCTTTTATCTTTATTAACTGCGAACGACAACAATGGGCCGCCGTAGAACCTGCCGCCAATGCCTAATGCACCAACTTTTGCACCCAATAACAACGGTACATCAATACTGGTAAATTTTGCGCTGCCTTTGGTTGAGGCACCGGTGTTAATGTCTACATTTTTGCTGGTGAGGTATATTTCCGGTTGAAAATTGAAACCCAATGCACCAAAGCGTGCATAAAAACCACCAAGGTAACCGGCGCGGTTATCGGCACTAAGCGAGCTGCCACCCGTAGACAGGCTGGTTAAATTTACACCGCCTTTAAGGCCGAACTGAACGCTGGGGATAACCTGTGCCTGCGCAGCTAAAGCACCCGTTAAAAAAACAGAAAGTACAAGTATTAACTTTTTCATAAGGTTTTAAAATTTTAGGATTTAACAACAAAGCTAAGCTTTTGTGTTTGGAAATTTTATGCGGAGAAAAATACAAAGCCCCTAAATTGGGAATACCCGGTACACCGTTGACAATGGTGTACCGGGTACCGGGTGATTTCTGCGATAAATGTAATATAATTACATTTAATAATGCAAATTTTATTATAATGATAATTTACCCTGGTAGTAATCTAAAATTTTGTTATAAATGTAAACACTGTAAGTAGCGTTGATCAGGCCTATTTTTGTGCGGTCGAGGTTGTTTTTAGCCACTACGAAATCTACCGAGGTAAGCACGCCTGCATTAAACCTTATCTCGGCCGTGCGGAACGATTCGGCATAGGCTTTTACTTGCTCTATCAATACATTATATTTCTCGTAGGCAGAGGTCATGTTTAGGTAGGCCTGCTCTACATTTTGCTTCAATTGCACTTTGGTTGTTTGCTCTACATAAATATCGTTCTGCAATTGAATTTTGGCCAGCGCCACCTTGTTGCGGTTTTGCATGTAGTTCAACAGCGGGATACGCAGGCTGATACCGGCAGCTTTACCGTAGTTATTTTTAAACTGATCCCAATACGGAATGCTTTGCCCGTTAAACTTTGCCGAGCTGGAAATGTTGGTACTTAAACCGCCATATAACGATATGGTAGGCATTAACGAACCACGGGCTACGCTCACCCCTTTTTCTGAACTCTGGCGCCTTAAAGTAGCAGCTTTTACGTAAGCCAATTGAGCAAGCGCTGTGTTGTACACCTCATCTGCGGAATCGCCGGTTTGTTTGCCCAATTCTTCTGCATTGGTAATAGGTTGCAGCGTAATGCTTTCCTTGTATGGAATGTTGAGTATCTGCAATAAACTCAGTTTTGAAGTTTTAAGGGTGGCGGCGGTGTTTACCACGTTCAGTTGATTATCACCATAGGTACCTTTCAAGTCGTATAAGTCTGATGGTAGCTTGTTGGCTCCCTCTTTTTCCAGTACGGTAAGGCGGTCTACCTGTTGCCTCGATACCTCCAGCTGGTTCTTTACCTGGTTAAGCAGTTCGGTATTGTTTAATACCGAGAGGTAGGCAGTAATAACATTGATGGTAACCAGGTCTTTAGCCTGTTGCAGGTCCATTTTACCGGCCTGGTAAGCCAGCGAAGTTTGCTTAATGCTATTTAGGTTTTGTAAACCACTGAACAGGGTTAGGTTGCTATTTAAATTGTAGTTACCCGAGCGGAACGACTGGTTTACGTATGTATTGGTAGATGGGTCGATACCGCGGCCGCTGCTGATGCTATGGTCAACCTGCCCGTTAATGGTGGGCAGCATGTATTCTTTGGCCTGGTTAGAGTTTACCTGTGCGGTTTGCAAGGCAAGTTCGCTCTTTTTTACATCGAGGTTGTTTTTTATAGCAATATCAATGCACTGCTGCAACGAAAGCGTGGTATCGGCGCTTTGGGCATTTGCCAACGCGGGTATAGTTAGGGCTAAGCTAAAAACTAAGTATTTAAAGTATCGCATTTTGAGTTATGGTTCAGAATTTTTTTGAAGATTCTACCCTTCCATCCAACAGGTTAATAATACGCGAGCCGTATTCTGCATTTTTTTCGGAGTGTGTTACCTGGATGATGGTAACACCGTCCTCTTTGTTCAATTTGCGGAACAATTCCATTATCTCTTCACCTTGTTTACTGTTAAGGTTACCGGTAGGCTCATCGGCCAATATCAGTTTTGGTTTGGCTATCAGCGCGCGGGCTATACCCACCAATTGCTGCTGCCCGCCCGAAAGCTGCGCCGGGAAAAGGTCTTTTTTACCAACGATGTTAAAACGATCGAGCATATCGGCCACCATAGCTTTGCGTTCGCTGCCTTTCACATCCTGATAGATCAATGGGGTTTCGATGTTTTCGTAAACGGTAAGCTCATCAATAAGGTGGTACGCCTGGAAAACGAAGCCGATGTACTGTTTGTACAAAGCCGAACGCTGTTTTTCTTTTAACTGATGCACGGCCTGGTCGGCGAAGTAATGGAATCCGGTAGATGGCTCATCAAGCATACCAATGATATTGAGCAAGGTAGATTTACCCGAACCCGATGGGCCCATGATAGATACAAATTCGCCCTGGTCAACATCGAGGCTGATATCGTTGATAACGTAATTTTTGTTGCCCCCAACCTGGTAGTACTTCGAAATATGCTGTAGTGATAACATTTTAATGGTTTAAGATCAATGAATAATTGTTTACTGGCTGCAATTTCTTAATTTGATTTTGGCATTAAAGTATCAATAACATACCAAAGTTTTAATCAATTGAAATACAGTATTTTATAATTAAAATCAATTGTTTTACTGTACGCTTATGTACAGCTGGGCGTTCGGTAATGATACAGTGGGGGAAGTCGGAAGTCTTTGGTCGGAAGTCCGAAGACGGAGTTTTGGGCTTTAAAAGCATCGTCTGTTGAACGTGTTTGAATAATGAAAAAGCCCTAAGCCCCAAAGCTGAAAAACAGCTTCGCGACTTAAGGCTTTGAACTTAAGACTTACGACTTAAAACTATTCCGAACGAAGACTCTTCACCGGATTACTAAGTGCCGCTTTGAACGATTGGTAGCCTACCGTAACAAAAGCTATCACAACAGCCGCCACACCAGCCATGGCAAATACCCACCATGATATATCTACACGGAAGGCAAAATCTTCCAGCCAGCGGCTCATGGCGTAGTAAGCTAATGGCGATGATATTATCACGGCAATTACAACCAGTTTCAGAAAATCTGACGAGATAAGGCCTACTATGCTCATCACATTTGCGCCTAATACTTTGCGTATACCTATCTCTTTTACACGCTGGCGAGTACTAAATACTGCTAAGCCGAATAAGCCAAGGCAAGAGATAAATATGGTAACAAAGGTGAATGCCTGTAAAATAGAGCCTGTGCGCTGGTCGGTTTTGTACATATCTTCAAATTCCTGATCCAGGAAGTGGTACTCGAAAGGCGTGTTCGGGTAAAAGTCGTGCCATTTGGCTTGTACGGCTTTAATGGCGTTCGCCGTGTTTTTGCCGTCGGTTTTCACCAATAGTTTACCAAACCAATCATACTCCGGGAAAATAGCAATAGGCGTTATTTTCTCGTGCATTGATGCAAAGTTGAAATCCTTAGCTACTGCCTTAACAGTGCCCATGCGCCCGTTAATGCCTATGTTTTTACCAATGGCTTCCTCGGGCTTCCATCCCATTGCGGCAACCGCAGTTTCATTTAAAATAAAGCTGAACTTGCGCAAGCTATCGGGCCTCATTACCTGTTGCTCGTCGCTAAGTTCCAGGTCGCGGCCGGCTATTAGTTTTATGCCCATGGTTTTTATGAAGCTACGTTCTACCGGCATAGCGGTTACCGATAAGCTGAAGTCTGCAGATTTACCGTCGGCGCTATTTATAGAGTAGCCACCGGTGATGTTAACCGGCGAGTTATAAGAAGCTGTGGCACCTGTTATGCCCGCTTGTTGGCTAAGTTCGTTTTTAAAAGCACCAAGTTGTTCGTAAGGAATGCCGCCCACGCTAAGCACCATCACCTGCTGGCGGTTCATACCGGTGTTAAGCGTTTGCATATAGTTCAGTTGGTTTCCGGCTATCAGCGTGCTGATGATGAAGAAAACTGAAACCACAAACTGGAACACCACTAAAGATTTACGCAAGGTATTCCCCCCTGCTTGCCCGGCGCTGCTATTGCTTTTAAGTGTATGGATAGGTTTAAAAGCGGATAAGTATAGCGACGGGTAAGTGCCTGCCAATAAGGTAACCAGCACAAATAAAGCTACCAACGCGCCCGAAAGCCATGTGATATTCCAGGTATTAAAATTTAAGTGCTGTCCACTAAAATTGCTAAACGATGGGAACAAGAGCCCGGTAAAGGCAACACCCGCCAGTAGCGATACCAGTGTAATAATGCCAGCTTCGGTAATAAACTGGAAGAACAATTGGTTGCGCTGAGCCCCCATTACTTTACGTACGCCTATCTCTTTTGCCCTTTCAGACGAACGCGCGGTAACCAAATTCAGGAAGTTGACGCAAGCCAGCGTAAGCAAAATAAATGCAACAACGCCCAGAATGTAAATGTATTTGATATTGCCCGATGGCTCTAAACCACCGCCAACCTCGGAGTATAAATGCACGCCGGTAAGCGGCTCCAAAGTAAAGTGAACGCCGCCATCGCTGTTGTTAGCACTCTTAAAAAGGTCTTTGGTAAACGCATCTATCTTGCTTTGAACTGCCGCTGCATCAACACCCGGTTTTAGCAGGAAGTACGAAAAATCGTTCGCTGAATCCCAGGCATTGGTTTTCGACCTATCAAGCATGGCGTAGTTACCCATCATGTCGAACTTTATTTGCGAATACTCCGGTATATCGGCTATAACACCGCTCACCAGTAAGTTGCGGGTTTGGTTCACCTTTAATATTTTGCCTATGGGGTCCTCGTCGCCAAAATACTTTTTAGCGGTAGTTTGGCTTATTACGATTGATGATGGACCGGACAGTGCAGAATTTGCATCGCCTTTTACAAATTTAAAAGTGAATATTTTAAAGAAAGAGGCATCTGCAACCAGCATATTCTGTTCCGAAAACAACTTGTCGCCATATTGCACTGCAGCAGGCCTGCCGCCGGTGTAATTGTAAATGCGTACGCCATCTTCTATCCCGGCAATTTGCTGTTTAAAAACAGGAACCGGCGCAGTTGGGGTTACAGGAGTTTTAACCGGCTCAGGGTCGCCACTCGATTTATAGCTTAGCGTAAGCCTGCTAATGCGATCGGCCTTTTCATGAAAGCGGTCGTACCGGAGTTCGTTTATCAGGTATGTGCCCAATAGCAAAAAGCAGCAAATGCCCACTGCCAGCCCGGCAACGCTTATTAAGGAGGTGGCTTTGTTTTGTACAATGTTTCGCCACGCGGTTTTTAGGTAGTTCTTTATCATAATTTTATTTGCACCGATTTCACCGATTAGCTCGATTCCACCGATTGATTTTGTTTTTGGATTCTGTGGGTCGCTGTTCTTATAACCTTATTCTCTTTTAGAATTTAGATCTTAGTTTTTAGAATTTCCAACTACTCCGTTTTAAGGCTCTTCACCGGGTTTGCAATTGCTGCTTTTACGGACTGGAAGCTGATGGTTAGCAATGCGATAATCACTGACAGCGCTGCTACGAATATAAATGTGCCTAAGGTTATATCTATATGGAAGGCAAAATCCTTCAGCCATAAATTCATGGCATACCAGGCAAGCGGCCAGGCTATCAGGTTGGCTATCAAAACCAATTTTATAAAATGGGTTGATAACAGCACCACGATATTTTGTACCGATGCGCCCAAAACTTTGCGTACGCCTATTTCTTTGATGCGTTTTTCAGCAGAGAACGATGCGAGCCCGAACAAGCCAAGGCAAGATATCAGGATGGCTAAGCCCGCCAGTATGCCCACAATTTTACTTACCTGATTATCGGCACGGTAAACTTCGGCAAAGTGGTCGTCTAAAAACTCGTATTCAAATGGATGGTCGGGGTTAACCTGTTTCCAGGTGGCTTTTATAAACTCGATAGCCTCTTTTGAACTACCGGCTTTTATCTTCACCGAAACTGTACGGAAGCCCCATTCGCTTTGGTTTACGATGAACAGGTTTTCCACCTTATAATGCATCGAATTGAAATTGAAATTTTTAGAGATGCCGGTTATTACGCCTAACGAATCGTATCCAAAACGTTGACCTATCAATGAGGCACGTGTAGCGCCCTTGTGGTCTTTTAACAACTCGTCGGCCATAGCCTCATTTACAATATACTCGCGGCCATTTTGCGATTTTTCAGTTGAAAAGTTTTTCCCCTCAGACATCTTAATGTTATAAACCTTTAAATAATCGTTATCAACAATAAGTTGCGTAGCTGCCATATTTCTCTCTGGCGAATCTTTATACTTAAAATTCACGCCAGATTGGTCTAAATGGCTGCCCAACTGATCTTGCGAGGCGGTTACCCCGGCAACA
This sequence comes from Mucilaginibacter pedocola, assembly GCF_002013915.1. Classification (GTDB taxonomy): domain Bacteria; phylum Bacteroidota; class Bacteroidia; order Sphingobacteriales; family Sphingobacteriaceae; genus Mucilaginibacter; species Mucilaginibacter pedocola. Next base: position 699,647 of record NZ_MBTF01000001.1, on the reverse strand, counting down.
AGTGTATTATTCAATAACTGCTGCTTAAACAATTGGTATTTTTGGCCGGATATCCTGTCGAGCGGAATGGTAACCATTTGCTCGCGGGTGAAACCCGGGTCTTTCTTCTGCATAAAATCGAGCTGTTTTACTACAAATACGGTAGCTATCATCAGAAAAACCGCACTTGTAAATTGGCCAACAACCAACACGTTGCGCAGCGTACCTTTGTTTTTTCCTGTCTCTATCGAACCTTTCAAAACCTTAACCGGCTGGAAAGATGACAGGAACAAAGCCGGGTAAATACCCGATACAAAGCCAACTGCAATAGTACCCAAAAGGATAAGCGGCAAGAATAATGGCTTGCTGAAAACCGGTAACGATATATCGCGCAGGCTAAGGTTGTTTACGTATGGCAAACCAACCTCTACCAACACAATAGCAAATACCAATGCCAATAACGATAGCAAAATGGTTTCGCCTAAAAATTGCAAAGCCAGCTGCGGCCTGTTGGCTCCGATAGATTTGCGAATACCCACCTCTTTTGCCCTATCTGCCGAGCGAGCGGTAGATAGGTTCATGAAGTTTACGCAGGCTATCACCAGTACGATAATGGCTATGATAGCGAAAAGATTGGTAGACTTTTGGTCGAACTTCTGGAAGTTGAGGTAATCCAACCCGATATCGGTAGAGCCCGCGTGCACATCTTTCAGCGGCAGGTAAAACACCTCGTAATACTTCCAATTGTCGCGGGGTAAATGCTTTTTCAGGAAACCCTCCATTTTGCCGTTAAACGCTTTCAGGTTGGTACCCGGTGTCAATTTTAGGTAGGTGTTCAGCCAGTTGCCGCCCCAGTTATCCATCCATTTTTGATGGATACCGGCTAAAGAGTATAACGCATCAAATTGCAATTGCGAATTTTTTGGTGCATTAGCCATTACGGCTGTTACGGTGAACTTAACTGTATCGCCACCGTAGTGGTTAATGATCTTGCCTATAGGGTCTTCCTTGCCAAAAAGCTTTTCCGCAGTTTCTTCGGTAATGGCAACGCTGTTAGGTTTTTGTATTGCCGCCAGCGCATCGCCCTTAACTACCTTGAAATTGAAGATGTTAAAGAACGATGAATCCACCGCGAGTACCTGCGGTACAAAAATTCTTTTCTCGTTGTAGGTAAGCTGGTATTTATCGTCCCATTTAACGCGGGTATAATCTTTCACCTCGGGGAAATCGGCCTTTAGTGCGGGTGCCATAGGGTACATAGATAGCGCTACCTTTTGCGATGCCGCCATACCAGGGAATTTTTGCACCTCGTTTAGCCTTACAATATCCTCGCCGTGGAAGCTATCAAAGCTTTTCTCGTACGATACAAACAGCAGGATAACGATGCAGGCCGCCATACCCACAGCCAGCCCTACAATGTTAATTACAGAAGATACCTTGTTCTTCCACAAGTTACGCCAGGCGATTTTAAAGTAGTTCTTTATCATGATTACACCGATTTTATTGCACTGTTTTCACAGATTTCTTTTGATTTCACCGATTCTATTTCACCGATTTCACAGATTTTATTCTATGATTTCACCGATTTTTTTTCCTCATCTGCACATCATTCGGAACGAAGGCTCTTCACCGGATTTACCAATGCAGCTTTTACCGATTGCATACTAATGGTAGCAAATGCAATTAGCGCAGCAGAGCCACCTGCAAGGGCAAATACCCACCACTGTATAGTTATATGGTAAGCAAAATCCTGCAACCATTTATCCATGGCGTACCAGGCCACCGGCGAAGCAATTACTACCGCTACGATGATGAGCCATAGGTAATCTTTAGCTATCAGGGTAACAATACTGCTTACGCCTGCACCAAGCACCTTACGTATACCAATCTCTTTTACGCGCTGCTCTACCGTAAAACTAACCAAGCCAAAAAGCCCAAGGCATGCCAGGAAAATGATGAACACGCTAAAACAAGTGAACAATTGCTGAAGCTTAAATTCTGCTTTATATTGCTCGTCCACCTGGTCGTTTATCCAGTTATAATCGAAGGCTCTCTCGGGATAAAACTGTTTATAAAGTTTGCTCATTGCCGTAAGTACCTGCTTTTCGGCACCCGGTATAACTCTTATCAGCATATAACCATATTGCGGATTATCCAGCCCCATAATTAACGTGGGCTTGATTTTGGTGCGTAACGATTCGCTGTAAAAATCTTTTACTATGCCCACCGGCATGCCTTTAAAGTTTACAGGTACATTCAGTTTTGCGTTCAGGAAACCGGCCGTGTAAGAAGTGATTACCAGGGGCTGTATCGCAGCTTTATCTTTTGTTTCTTTACTACTCCCCCACATTGCTGAATCTGCATTGATAACGTCTGATGGTGTGCCTGCGTCAAGCAACCTGCCCGATTTAAGCTGAAGCTTTAACACATCACTCAAATCGGCATCCGCCTGTATAAAAAATACGTTTACCTTTTCGCCCTTCACCTCTATGGTTGTAGACATATTGCCCGCTCCCCCTGTTGGGTACCAATTGCTGATGCTTGCATTTTCTACACCCGGTAATTGCTTTACCGCTTGTTTAAATACCTGCCCGGTTTTGCCCCAGTCGGTAAAAGCTATACTTATGAGGTTATTTTTATCGAAACCTAAGTCCTTTGTCCCAATAAAATCGAGTTGGTTATGCACAATCAGCGTAACCAATATAATGGCAACCGATATGGCAAACTGGCCAACAACCAATGCCTTCTTCAGGAAATTAAGCTGGATATGTCCGGAAGCTTTCCCCCTGAATATAACGCTTGGTTGCGGGCGCGATAAAAACCAGGCCGGATAAATACCCGTACCGATGCTTACCACCAATACAACTACTATTGCTACCAACAGAAATACAGAATCGTACAAACTAACGGTTAAGGCATGCCCCAAATAGCTTTCTACCGGTTTTATTAAAAACTGGTAAAGTACAATAGCGAGGGTAAACGATATGGCAAAAAACAAAACCGACTCCGACAAAAAGCGCATCATGAGTTGGCCGGTACCTGCTCCAAGCACCTTGCGTACGCCTGTTTCTTTTGCACGTGTAAATACCCTTGATATAGTAAGATTGATGAAATTAATACAGGCAATAAGCAACAGAAAAACAGCAACTGCACCAAAAATGTACACGTTTTGCATGCTGCCCTGTACTCTTTGTCCGCCCGCCAGATCAGATCTTAAATAAACATCTTTTATGGGCTGAAATTGAAACAGGTAATCAGGTTTTTTAGGTGTAACCTTTGCTTTATACCAGTTATTTACCTTGGTGGTAAAAGCAGAAGCCGATGTGCCGGGTTTCAACAAAATGTATTGTGCCATAAATGTAAAAGCGCCGTCGGGTTTAGGCATCTCATCATAGCTTGGCGGCAACTCGTCGAGCGTAATAATGTCCGACCGCAGGTGTGTGTTTTGAGGTATCTTATCTACAACGCCGGTAATAAGGCATGCCTTTTTTTCGCCAAAATCAGGCACGGTGTATACTACTTTACCTATCGGGCTTTGGCCGGGAAAGTATTGTTGTTGTATTTTTTGGGTGATGATGAGGTTGGTATAGCCTTTTACAAACTTCCTGGGGTTGCCCTGTACTATGTTAAGGTCGAGCACGTTCCAAAGCGTCGGTTCGGCACGCATGCTTTCAAAGGCTACTCCATCTTTGGCTTCGCCGAGCCTAAGCCGATTTTTCACAACGGATATGCGGCAATAATCAGCCACCTCGGGCAGGTCTTTTTTTAGCGATGGCCCCAGACCAGAAAAAGTAACAGCCTGCCGCTCCTCACCTTTAACGGCCGAGTTGATGGATATTACTCTGTAAATATCGTCGCCCTTGCTCCATTGTTTATCGTACGATAGTTCGTCGATAACAACCGCGGCAACAATTAAACAGGCGGTAAGCCCGGTGGTTAAACCTATAATGTTAATAAGCGAATAAGCTTTATGTTTCCATATGCTCCGCCAGGCTATTTTTATGTTATTCATTTTCTGGGATTACACCGATTTATTTTTGCACCGATTCCACAGATTTCTCTGATTTCACCGATTCTATTGGTTAATAGTTGATGGATGATAGTTCATGGTAGCTGCACGCAATTAACTGCCATGAACCATCATCTATGAACTTACTCGCTCCTCAGGCTCTTCACCGGGTTTACCAATGCAGCTTTAATGGCTTTATAGCTTACAGTTAGCCAGGCGATACCCATTGAGCCTACTATTGCCATAATGAATACACCAGCTGTAAGCGGTATGCGGTAAGCAAAGTTTTGCAGCCATTCCGACATTACATACCAGGCTATCGGCATAGCTATCATAAAGGCTACCCCTATCAGCAGTAAAAACTCTTTAGAGAACATGAACACGATGTTTGCCACCGAAGCGCCCAATACCTTGCGCACACCTACTTCTTTGGTACGCTGCACCGCCATATACGATACCAGCCCATACAAGCCCAGGCAAGAAATAAAGATGGCTATGCCTGCAAATATTTTGTAAACCAGTGCCAGCTTGTTTTCCTGCTCATAAAATTTAGCAATGTTATCGTCGAGGAAGTACCCATTATAAGCGTACTCCTGATAGGTTTGTTCCCATAGTGATTTAATAGCTGCGGTGGTTTGGGCAAGGTGTGCTGTTTCTATCTTCACTGCTGCCAGGCTTTCAAATTGTTTGCGGGGCGAGATGGTAATAGGCTTAACGGCATCGCGCAAAGAATTTGTTTTAAAATCTTTAACCACGCCGGTAATAGTTGCCCAGGTTTTGGCACCGCCAACTTTCAGTGTTTTGCCAATAGCATCTTCGGCTTTGTTAACCCCCAGTTTGTGTATCAATGTTTCGTTAACCACTACCTGGCGGACTGTATCGCTTGGGTCGTACCCTTTGCCGGCTGCAAATTTAAACCCGAAGGTTTTAAAATAATCCGCATCGCCATATTTCAGGAAGGTGGCGAAGGTGGCACCTTTAGGGTCGTTGTTATAATAAAAGTTCGAGGCCCAGTTGTTTTCTGACGATGGCGCATCTGAAGCAAAGCTTACCGATTTTACCTGAGGGTTTTGAAGCAATTGCTGTTTAAAGGTTTCTATTTTGCTCAGGCTAATGCTGTCGGTATAACCGGGCAGTATTAACACCGCACTTTTATTGAAACCTAAATCGGCTTCGTTTACATAATTCATTTGTTTTACGGCTACCAATGTGCCTATGATGAGTAATTGCGCAATAACAAACTGCCCAACTACCAGCGCCCGGCGCAAGGGTATGCCGCCAACAGATGCAGCGGTAATTTTATTTTTGATGGCCAGTATAGGTTTAAAGCCCGATACGATAAGCGCCGGATAAATACCCGATAACAGAATAACCGCAACTACTGTGAGCGATAAAAATGCAACGGTACCCCAATTAAACAAACCCATATTTTCGGGTACGCTGGCAATGTTTTTTAAATGAGGAAGCGCTACCAGGCCTATGGCGATGGCTATTATAACCGAGAATAATACTATCAATGTTGTTTCGCCAATTACCTGCAATATAAGTTGTTTACGGCTGCTACCCAACACTTTGCGTATACCCACTTCTTTTGAACGCCCTACCGACTGTGCTGTAGAAAGATTGATAAAGTTGATAGATGCCATAACGATGATGAGCACTGCAATAAGCCCTAAAATACGCAGCGTTGCCATGCTGGTGCTATGATCGCCGAGGGTATTGCCGAAACGGGTATCAAAGTGCAGATCTTTAAGGGCTTGCAAAAAGTGTGCACGGGTTACTTTCGTTTTATCTTCTGAGTACTTAGCAGTGAAGCCAACCAACTGTTTATCCATGTTTGCGGCTGACATATTTGCGGGTAATTCGGCAAATATCTGGTGGTTGCTGCTTAACGATCCCCATACGTTCGAGTAATCATAATCGTTGGGGTGTTGTTTCCAGGTGATGTAAGATACCATCACTTTAAAAGGAAAATCGCTGTTGCCCGGTGCATCAGCTGTTACACCGGCAATTTTTAACGTTAAAACGTTATCCATTTTTAGCGTTCTGCCCATGGCAGTTGTCCAATCGCCAAAGTATTTGGTAGCGGTACTTTTATCTATCACCACCATATTAGGTTGCAATAGGGCTTTTTTGTCGCCGGCCAGCCAATCCCATTGAAAAATATCGAAGAATTGCGGTTCTATAAAAACCACCCCCAGAGGTTCGGAAAATTTTTTATCGTTAACGGCGTTGGTCGGGTCGTTACCGGGTACGGTTAACTGGCTACCATAACTGGAGTTTAACGCCGCAAATTTTACCTGCGGAAAATCGATGCGCAAAGCATCCAGCCCGGGGACAGACACGCCCGGGTTATAGGTAGTACCATCCTCGCCCATTTGCTGGGTTACCACATGGTAAATGTTTTTGTAATTGCTAAAATTAGTGTTAAAGCTTAGCTCGAACTGCAGGATAACGAAAATGAGCAACGAGGCAGCAATGCCCACACTTAAGCCCGAAATATTTATAGCAGAATAACCTTTATGGCGAATGATATTACGCCAGGCTATCTTGAAGTAGTTTTTTAACATGGTAAGATCTTTTGTACCTAACGTAGTTAAAAGCTATACCATATTCACAAATGCCTCATTATTAATATTTTATTTATTTAACAAGTTGTTCGGAATGTACGCATGTGTAACAGTGGGTGTTCGGTTACGATACAGTGGCGATAGTAAACAACGAGAAAATAGTGGCTCTCAATTTAACCCTGTATGCTTCACCCGCATTTTATACTGGCTTGGCGTAATGCCCTCTATCTTCCTGAAGGCACGGCTGAAGTAGTTGAGATTGTTAAACCCTGCTTTAAAGCAAGCTTCGGATATACTGTTGTATGGGTTATTCATCAGTTGTTTGGCGAATTGCAGGCGCTCCTTAATGATATAATCCACCGGCGATATGCCCAACTCGTGCTTAAAGGCGCGAAAAAAACTCGCCTTGCTCATAAAGGCCATACGGCAAAGGGCATCGATGCTAAGTTTGCTGGTCAGGTTGTTTTTGATGTATTCCAGCACATAAGCGAAGCGGTTATTGCCGCTGAGTTCGTGTGCGCTATCCTTCAGCTCGTTAAAATTCTGCATCTGCATAATGCGGATGAGCAATTCCTTCAGCGTCAGATTGGCCAATACGTCCTTGGTTAGCGCATCGCCGGTGCTAATGCGGATGAGCTTATTAATAAGCTGCGCCAGTTCGTAATTATTGAAGAAGTGGAACTGATTATAGTTCAGCCGCCAGTCGTGCTTGTCTTCGCGCGGATAGTTTTCGTTCAAAAAATCAAGTGTATTCAATATCTCCTGCTGGTTGATAGCCAGCGCGGTGCATTGCGAAGGTTGATTAGCGGTGGCTTCGGGGAAATCTATCTTCATGGTGATGTTGGGCGGTACAATCACCGTTTCGCCGGGCAGGTAATCAAAGCCGGGCTTATCAAACAAATGCATCACCTTTTTACCGCGTAGCATGCTGGTTATCACCAGGTCCGTAAAAGTAAGCGGCACCAGTTCGCTACGCTGATAAGTTTCAAAAACATTCAGTTCGCAATGGTTAAGCGTGTAGGCTTTGCGGTTTTCTACCAGTGTGTTAAGTTCTTTCCCGGTGGAAAGGTTGAGCGGCGACAATAAATTCCCGTTTGTCATGGGCTTATAATTTGGTAAATTAAAAGTAGGGGTATTTTAAAGCATCTGCAAACGCCAAATATTTTTTGACACCATTGTGCTATCAATTGATAACATCGTGCAAATGCCCGATGATGCCCCCGCCTACCTTAGCCTTTACCAATTCGAAACAAAAAACTAATTATCATGAGCACTAATTCAAAACCTTCTTTTCAGGAGAAGTACGACAATTTTATTGGCGGCAAATTTGTTGCCCCCGTTAAAGGAGAATATTTCGATAACGTATCGCCCATTGATGGCAAAGTGTTTACCAAAGCTGCCCGCTCTACCAAAGAGGATATTGAGCTGGCTTTAGATGCCGCACACGAGGCCTTCAAAACCTGGGGCAAAACATCGGCCGCGTACCGTGCCGGCTTATTAAATAAGATAGCCGATATCATTGAAACCAACTTAGACTACCTGGCAACGGTAGAAGCTATTGATAACGGCAAAGCCATTCGCGAAACCAAAAATGCCGACCTGCCGTTGGTGATAGACCATTTCCGTTACTTCGCCGGTGTTATACGCGCCGAAGAAGGCAGCATATCCGAGCACGACGAATACACCGTTTCTATAGTAATCAACGAACCGCTGGGCGTTGTTGGCCAGATCATTCCGTGGAACTTCCCGCTGCTAATGGCCACATGGAAGATAGCCCCTGCACTTGCAGCCGGTAACTGCTGCGTAGTAAAACCGGCCGAGCAGACACCAACATCCATTATGGTGCTGATGGACCTGATAAAAGATGTATTGCCCGCGGGCGTACTAAACATCGTAACAGGTTTTGGCCCCGAGGCGGGTAAACCATTGGCATCGTCTCCTCGTATTGCCAAGGTATCGTTCACCGGCGAAACAACCACCGGGCGTTTAATTATGCAGTATGCGTCAGAAAACCTGATCCCTGTTACTATAGAACTGGGAGGTAAATCGCCAAACATCTTCTTCGAATCGGTTGCTGATGCTGATGATGAGTTTTTTGATAAAGCCATTGAGGGCGCCGTGTTGTTCGCCCTGAACCAGGGTGAGGTTTGTACCTGCCCATCGAGGATATTGGTGCACGAGAACATTTACGATAAATTTATGGCCCGCGTTATTGAGCGTACTAAAGCCATTAAAATGGGGCACCCGCTTGACGATAGTACCATGATGGGCGCGCAAGCGAGTAACGACCAGTACGAAAAAATACAATCGTACCTTAAAATTGGTAAAGAAGAAGGCGCCGAGGTGCTTTGCGGTGGCGATGTAAACAAACTGGATGGCGAACTGGAAGGCGGCTACTATATTCAACCTACGCTGTTTAAGGGCAATAACAAGATGCGGATTTTCCAGGAAGAGATATTTGGCCCGGTTGCCTGCGTTACCACCTTTAAAACAACCGAAGAAGCTATTGCTATTGCCAACGATACCATGTATGGCCTGGGTGCCGGCGTGTGGACCCGCGACGCACACGAAGTTTACCAGGTGCCCCGCGCTATACAGGCCGGGCGGGTGTGGGTAAATAATTACCACGCCTACCCTGCCCACGCACCATTTGGCGGGTACAAAAAATCGGGCTTTGGCCGCGAGAACCACAAAATGATGCTTGATCATTACCGCCAGCATAAAAACATGCTGATATCGTATAATAAGAATAAATTAGGGTTCTTTTAATGGATGTTAGTGGCTATTTAACCGCAAAGTGCACAGAGGATTTGCAAATTGACGAGCGCAAAGGACGCGGAGGTTTTAAGAGAAAGTTGGTTGAAAGCGATAAAAAAATCTTTGCGCCCTTTGCGTTAACCGACATGCAGATACTCTGCGAACTTTGCGGTAAAAAAATCGCCGTTAAAGCAACAACGTAACATATGGTAAAGCGCGTATTAGTATCCCCCGAAGCATCCACCCTGATAGCCGAGCTAAAAACCCGCTTCGGTGAGTTGATGTTCCACCAAAGTGGTGGTTGCTGTGATGGCTCGTCGCCGATGTGTTTTGAGAAGGGCGATTTTAAGCTGGGCGGTGCCGATGTAAAACTGGGCGAGATAGACGGCTGCGAGTTTTGGATGAGTAAGGACCAATTTGAATACTGGCAACATACTCAGCTTACCGTTACCATTGTAAAGGGCCGCGGCTCCAGTTTCTCTATCGAGATACCTACCGGCTACAGGTTCATGATACAATCGCGTATGTTTACTGACGACGAGCTGGCCGATTTAGAACCCGTTAGCTTTATTGAAGATTAGGCTTTTTACTCAGGTTTATATTTTAATGATGGGAGCCCGGTTGCTTTAAGCGCCGGGTTTCTTTTTTTATTTTCCCAGTGCCCGGTATAAAGTCATCACCGAATCGATATTTACCGCATTGGGTAAAGTCATATCGTTAAAGCCATGCACCCCTTTAATGTTTTCTATAGCAATTGGTTTAAAAGCCATCGACCAGTTAGGGAACAACCGTTTTTTCAATTCGCCCTCTTTATGCAACTGCAGATCATTATGGCGCTCGTCGCGGCATAATTTTTCGTGCAAAAGTTTTACGTTAGCTTCTTTACCCTCTATCAACTGCACAAATTTGCCATCGAAATAAAACAGAACACCGGTTACCCCCATAAATAAATTCCGCTGTCGCGATGGTACAAGCAATTCTGTTAAATCCTCATCGGTAAACGGAATACTGGCGTAACTACTGTAAATTAGATAATACATTAGTACTAATATACCAACCACGTGCCAGCTTTAGGCTCGTTATTCCTTATTGGGTTAAGGTAATTAATAAACATGCCGCAAAAGCACTGCGGTATTGGCGTATTTACTCGTGCGCAACTTAACAAGAAGCCCCCATCTTTACATCCAACCAAAACATAAATAATGATGGAAAGCATTAGAGATATTGTAAAAAGCATTAACAAGGCATTCGAAACCAACGAGATGGATAAGTTTGTAGGCCACTGCGCCGATGATGTGGTTTGGAATATGATAGGGCACGTGTTATTGAACGGCAAACAAGCCATCCTCGATTTTATGAAAGATGCCCCCGCCGGTTGCGAACCTATTTTACACGAAGACGTAATCGTGGTTGATGGCAACAACGCCGCCTGCACCGGCAGTATGGAAATGAAAAACCCCGATGGCAGCCCGTACAAAGGCCGCTTTTGCGACGTATATAAATTTGTAAATGGCAAGGTGCAAACCATGGATAGCTACATCATCGAAATAAAGGAATAGCTTCTTACTTCTCCGCTTTTACAAAAAGGTAATCGATGGCCTTCCCATCAGCAGATATCGTGGCTTTTAGTTTGTCGCCTGTTAGTACGTACTCTATCTTTTTAGGAAAATCGTGCTCGGGGTTTTCGCAGGTAAAGCTATTGTCGCTTATTTGGGTAAGTTTAAAATGGCCTTATCCTTTATCAACAAAGTTGTGCGTTCGGTAATGGTGGTATCGGTACCTCTTATGCGCGCGCCAAAACCTTTTAATTCGGTAAGGCTTTTCTGCTCCCATTGCTCATAGCCCGATGTGCCTGCACGGGCATTGGTACGTATCCATTTGCCAATCAGCCAGCTCAGTTTACTCATATCAGGCTCGGCAGGGTCGCGCTGGGCAAAGCACAAAGCCGGTATCAGCAGTAAGGTTATCAATATCAAGCGCATACAGGTAGGTTTTATGTTATAAAAGTACGCATAAAATAAACTCAACATCATAAAAATCTCTAACAAACTTGCAAACCCCTCTGCGAACCTCCGTGTAACCTCCGCGTTCTCCGCGGTTAAATAGCCACCAACCCAGATCCTAATTTATTTTTTCAATATAAATGAAATATTAGTAATTTGTACAACAACGCTAAGCCACCCAAAAATGAGCGAACTGCCTGAAAACATAAAGGCCGATATTGAAGCCGTAAGCCGGATACCCATCGTACAATCGATACTGGAGGTGGTTTGCCGCAGTACGGGTATGGGCTTTTCGGCAGTGGCGCGCGTTACGGAAGACCGCTGGATAGCCTGCAGCGTGCGCGACGAGATCAACTTCGGACTGGTACCGGGTGGCGAATTAAAACTCGAAACCACCATTTGTAACGAAATAAGGCAAAGCGGTGAAGCCGTTATTATAGACCATGTGGCACTCGACCCTGCCTTCGCCCAACACCATACCCCCGCTATGTATGGCTTCCAAAGCTATATTTCGGTACCTATCTTTTTAAAGAATGGTGCCTTTTTTGGTACGCTCTGCGCTATAGACCCCAAGCCCAACATTCTGAAGACGCCGCAGACAACCGGCATGTTTACGTTGTTTGCCGAATTGATAGCCTTCCACCTTTCCGCATCCGATCAACTCTCTGCTTCTGAAGAAAACTTGCTTACCGAGCGCAGGAACGTAGAAGTAAGTGAACAGCTTAACCGCGATTTGGAGAGCGCCAACGACGAGCTGAACCTGATACAGGGGCACCTCGAAAACGTGATAAGCAAGCTAATGGATAGTGAGGAACGCCTGAAGCAAGCTATAGAAACCGGCCACATGGGTACATGGAGCATTAACCCGGAGACCTATGAGGTTACCATCTCGGGGTTTATTAAAGAAATGTTCGGTTTTCCGTTGGACGAAAACGTTTCGATGGAGAAAATAATGAATGCGATCCATCCGGAATACCACCAAATGCTTACAACCGTATTAAGCAACGCTATTGCTAAAGGCGAAAGCAGCGATACCGAATACAGCATCACCAACCAGCAAACAGGCGAAACAAAATGGGTGCGCGCTACTGGGCGGGTATTCAGCACAGCAGACGGTAAGCCTATGGAATATTCGGGCTTGTTCATGGATATCACCGAACGCAAGCTCGACGACCTGCGCAAGAACGACTTTATAGGCATGGTGAGCCACGAACTTAAAACGCCCCTTACAACCCTTAGCGCCTATATACAAATGCTGCGCGGCCGCGCACAAAACAATGCCGATGATTTTACCAATAATGCTTTAGATAAAGTTGGAGCGCAGGTAAAAAAAATGACGGGCATGATAAACGCATTCCTGAATGTATCGCGTTTAGATTCGGGTAAAATACAACTGGAAAAACAAGAATTTGTACTGAACCTTTTGCTTGAAGAAATGATTCAGGAAGCCAGGGTTACCACAGCACACCACACCATCACCTTACTGCCGGGCGAACAAATAAGTATTGTGGCCGACCGCGATAAAATAGGCAGTGTAGTTAGCAACCTGCTCAGTAATTCAATCAAATATTCCCCTCGTGGCAACATTATAGAAGTGGAATGCAAAACTGAAGGTAGAAAGGTTGTAGTGAGCGTTCGCGATGAAGGTATGGGTATAAAACCCGAACACCTGGACAGGTTGTTCGACCGTTTTTACCGTGTAGAAACTAAACATACCCAGCATATAAGCGGCTTTGGGATAGGGTTATACCTCAGCGGCGAAATCATCCAACGCCACGATGGCAAAATTTGGGCAGAAAGCGAAATTGGCAAAGGCTCTACCTTTTACTTCAGTTTGCCTTTGGAATAAGAGGCGGCCTTGCTTAATTCTTTAGTTTGGTAACGGCCGCTGCAGAAGGCTTGAATGGCCACTCCTTATTTATTTTGGCTTTGATGAAATAAACCACACAGCCGGCAGCAATAGCAATTAATCCCCCGGAAACCATTTCGAGCCCGGTAGATACCAATATGGCAAACCACATTGCAATAGCCACATAAACCGGCACCGGGAACCAAGGCATTTTGTACGGGAAAAGATTTGTTTTGCGCTGTTTCCGCAATAATAATAAACCTATTGCCTGGGCTATAAATTGGGTAAGTATACGCATAGCTAAAATTGCGTGTATTACATCTACCAATTTTAAACGCAGGCTAAACACAAAGGCAATACCGCCCAGTGCCAATAGCGACACATATGGGAAGTTTTTTGTGGGGTGCAGTCGCGCAAATACTTTAAAAAAAGCGCCATCGGCCGCGGCGGCATAAGGTATACGGCTGTAACCCAAAGTTGCCGAGAATACTGAGGAAAAGGCTACCAGCAGTATCAGGCAGGTAACCACTTTTGCAGCAACGGGCCCCATTAGCATGTTCATAAATTCGCTGATAACAAATTTACTGCCCATAGCCTGCTGCCAGGGTATAACGCTTACCACGCTTACATTCATCAGCATGTATAACAGAGCAATACCCACTATTGAGAAAAACATACTGCGCGGAATGTTGCGCGAGGGGTTAATAATTTCGCCACCCAAATGGCAAACATTGTAGTAACCGAGGTAGCTGTAAACACTTTTTACACTGGCAAAGCCGATAGCCGCCACAAAGCCATAATTGAGGTTAATACCATCATTAATATGCGCAATTGGGTGAAAGAAATTGCCGTGGGCTATACCACCAAATATTATCCAGAGCATAGTAACCAGTACCCCTACCCAAAGCACCATACTTATTTTACCAATGGCCTCTATTTTACGATAAAGTAGTATTACAATAAGCACCACTACGGCACCGCTCATTATTTTACCTTCGATGTATGATAATGGCATCAGGTACGAAAAGTAATCGGCGAAGCCTATGGCCGCTGAGGCTATTACCAATGGCGCCTGTATCATGGTTTGCCAAACAAACAAAAAGCTCATCAGCTTGCCCAGTTTGGTTTTGCCGTAAGTTTCTTTCAGGAAATTGTATGACCCGCCGGCCATGGGGAATGCTGCGCCGAGTTCGCTCCAAATCATGGCATCAACCATTGATAGCAGCGCCCCTGCAAGCCAGGCATATAAAAACCAGGGGCCGTTCATGGTGGCAATAACCATAGGCAGGGTTATAAAAGGCCCAATGCCTACCATATCGGTCATGTTAATGGCTGTTGCCTGTGTAAGGGTAAGGCGGCGCGCGAGTGTTTCTTCAGCCATAGCCTGCAAAAATAAATGTACGCGGGCACGCGCTAAAATTTATTGGGTCAGCAGTTTGTAAATGTTGATGTAGTCCGAAAGTCGGTGAGTCGGCAAGTCCGAAAGTTGCATTGTGTTTATCAGATCAAACTACCAACTTTCGGACTTTCGGACTTCCTGTCTTGCGGACTTCCGGTCTTCAGACTCAACTACTCACACTCTATACTTTCCAACTTAAATTTCTTCATTTTAACGGGCACCACGGGTGTGCTGTCTATGTTTCCTTTCAGGGCAAAAAGGGCAATAAACCGAGGTTCAATGTTTAGTTCCTTTACCCCTATCTCTTTATAGGCAGCATTGGCACCGGCACCACCGGCATACAACAAGCGGAAATGGCTGCCTTGCTTTTCTATACGCAGCGCCGTACGCTTCATGTTTTGCGCAATAATGTCCTTATTGGCCAGGCTATCTAAAGTAAGCACCGTGTTGTGCACAAACTCTTCGGGTTTATTACTTCCGCTGGTGGTTATACCTTGCACCAATATCTCTTTCGGGCGCTTATAGCCGCCAAAAAAATCGTTATACGCTAAGGATACCCTAATGGCTTTACTGGTAAGCGTGGTATCCTCCAGCAACAAAATACCGGCTTGCTGCCATTCGGCCATAGGTATAAAGTCCTCCATATATAGCTCGGCCATAAAGCAGCCGGCCGGGAGGTTACGTACTAACAGGTTGCTTATTTTAGGTAATGCTGAACTACTATCAGGCCAATTATCGCCGTTTAAGGTAAACATGGTAAGCAGGCCGGGTACATCGTTACGGCGGGCCCAGTATTGTTCTTGCTTGTTTAAAACTTGCCATTCCCTCAATAGCACCTGCTCACTAACATCTTTAAAATCTTCGTGAACGGATATATAATTACGCCATTTAAATGAACTGTAACCGGCAACAAGTAACAGTAAAGCCACCAGGAAAGCCCATACCAGGCTCTTGCCTTTTTTGGGTTCCTCGGGCAAAACGGGGGCGGCAAGGTGCCGTTCGCGGTATAAAAACCAATATGGGTGATGGCTTTCGGTATCCTTGCGCTGTATCTCGTTGGTATAGGGTGCTTTAAGTACATAACGCGCAAGGGTATCCATAGATGCCACAGAGGGGTTTTCCTGCCCGTTATCGTTTAAAATAAATATCGAGTAATTTTTTAATGACCGCCAACCTACGGTGAGCCCTGTATGGTCCAGCAGTTGTTGCTGAAAAAGCTTGCCTTCTGTTTCGGTTAATGGTTGTGTAAGTGGGCCGCCAAAACAGCGGGAATAGGCTTCCCGGTATAGTAAACAAAAAACTTGCAGGTCGGCATTCTCCATGATCGTGTCGGCAAATACAATTCCGTTAGGTTTCCGCTCCGCTACCGCTTAAAAACGGTGCCTTAGCTGACCTTTGGTAGCGCAATATCGCATTCTCATCCACTTTATCAAACATGAAATATTTGTTTTTTTTATTTATCACCATAGTTCTCGCCAACAGGGCAAATGCGCAACAACTGCAACTACATTATGATGTGCGGCATAGCTTAAACCCGGGCCGTTACAGCAAAAATTACCCTACCCTTTACTTCGAATATTTTAAGCAGCCGGATAGCGGGCGAGCCTTTGTTAAGCCCGGAAGCTTCCTGCTAAAACTACAGGCCGACATGTTGGGCAAAAATGGTAATATGGGTAAATACTACATGCAGGTATCGCAGGAGGTAAGGTTTTGGAAACCTAAAATATACATCAACCTGCAATACAGCGGTGGCTTGGGCATTACCGAACCAAGACAATACAGTTACTACATTAACAATACCTTTTGCATTGGCCTTAGCTACCCGTTTAAATTGGGAAACGCCTTTTTGAGCAGCGTACTCAACTACCGCTATACCCCCTACATTAAACCCAGCAAAGATTTTTTATATACCCTGTATTTTTACCGAGGCTTTTTAAACTACCGGGCAGAATTGGCAGGCAGCCTATCGGGCTGGACGGAGAATAAAAACCATGGCGACGATGCAACCGCGGGGCTGCAGGGTAAGCGTTTTTCGGTGTTTGCCAAGCCGCAGTTTTGGTACCGCTTAAGCGGAGGGCTGTACGCAGGTAGCAAACTGAACATCTACTACCATGTAAACACACCCGATAACGTGGTGGAAGCCTACCCCACCATTGCCATGAAAATAAAACTATAATTATTTGCAGGCAGGTGTAACACTGCCGCAAAAACATCCGTCAATGGGAATATAAAGCAGCCGGTGCCTTTGCTATTTGTTAAGTGGTAGCAAAAGCGTGCCTTGGGTAAGGTGCTCAACATTGGGTTAAGTGAGTAAATTGCTTGTTGGCCGGCTGTTTTTTCTGATTGATATTTTGCAAATATATTTCCCCGCCTTTACTAATATTGCCTGCAAGTCCGAACTTCTATCCGGTTCGGTAGTTATCAGCTTATGAAGATATTCCAGCAGGGGCTTCGCTTACAGGCACGCAGGCGCGGTTTCCATATTATTACCCATGAAGTTGAACATGCCTTGCCGCAATTGGCCGAGATAAGGATGGGGATATGTCAGGTATTTATTCAGCATACGTCTGCTTCGCTTTGCATTAACGAAAACGCCGACCCAACCGTTCGGCAGGATTTTGAAATGTACTTCAACAAGGCCGTGCCCGAAAACGACCCCGATTACATACATGATTACGAAGGCAGCGATGATATGCCAGCGCACCTTAAAGCAGCTATGCTGGGCTGTTCGATAACCATACCCATTCGTAACGGCCGGTTGGCATTGGGAACCTGGCAGGGCATTTACCTTTGCGAACACCGCAACCACGGCGGACAGCGCAGCATTATGATAACCGCCTGGGGCGAATAACCAATAAGTAAGCCTTTATTGATCCTATAAATCTGCATATTTGTAGTAAAGCTTATGAAAGTTAATGTACTTGCATTTGGCATTGCCAAAGATATCTTCGGCGGCAGCAGCATTGCTGTTGAACTCACCGGGGATGATACCACAGCGAACTTAAAAAGCACTTTAGAAACCGCCTACCCTCGACTGAAACAATTGGCAAGCTATATGGTTGCCGTGAACAACGAATATGCCAATGATACTTTGCCATTATCGGAACGCGATGAAATTGCTATTATTCCACCAGTAAGTGGAGGATAAGCCATGAATACCCAAATAGAATTACATACCGAAGCGCTAAACGTGCAAGCCTGCATCGATTGGGTAATGTCGCCCGAATCGGGTGGTATTGATGTATTTATAGGCACCGTACGAAATGCAACTCAAGGTAAAACGGTACAGCGCTTAGAGTTTGAAGCCTATGAACCAATGGCCATTAGCGAACTCAATAAAATTACACAGCAAGTTTTTGCCCAATGGCCCGTGCAAAAAGTATTGGTCCATCACCGCACCGGCGTGTTGCAAATTGGCGAAGTAGCAGTAGTTATTGCGGTGTCGGCAGCGCACCGTGCAGCAGCTTTTGAGGCATGCCGTTATATTATAGATACCCTTAAACAAACCGTCCCCATCTGGAAAAAAGAGGTGTTCGACGACGGCGAGGTTTGGGTGGCTGCTCATCCCTAACAGCAACAAGTAACCCTTTTGTAGTGTAAAAATGCTTCGTTACTTATCGTTGCTCTTTACTCACAATATCGCCAATGATCATCTCGGCATGTATGCGCGAATTTTCGATGAACCACAAGTGCGTATCCAGCCCGCCACAAACTACACCCGCCAGATACATACCGGGTAAGTTGGTCTCCATGGTTTCGGGATTGTATTGAGGGATAAATTTATCTTCGGTAAGGTTGATACCCAGTTTGGCCAGGAAATCGAAATTGGGTTTGTAACCCGTCATGGCCATTACAAAATCGTTAGGGATAGTTACTAAGCCCTCGGGCGTCTGTATATCTACTTCGCTTTCGCGTATAGCGGCCAGGTTCGAATTAAAATAGGCTTTAATGCTTCCCTCCTTTATGCGGTTAATAATATCCGGCCTAACCCAATATTTTACGCGGTGGCTTACATCTTCGCCGCGGATAACGAGGCTTACATTAGCGCCCTTGCGGTAGGTTTCTAAAGCCACATCAATAGCCGAGTTGCTGCTGCCTACCACCACTACGTTTTGCATGGCGTAATAATGCGGGTCTTTATAGTAGTGTTTTACCTTAGGCAGATTCTCGCCGGGGATATCAAGGTTAACGGCTATATCGTAAAAGCCCGTAGAAAGTATCACTCTTTTTGCACGGTAGGTTCGCTTGGCGCTGGTGATGGTGTAAGCTTCGCCGTCGTGCCTGATACCGGTAATTTCCTCAAATAAATTTATAGGCAGCTTGTTATCCAATGCGACACGGCGGTAATACTCCAATGCTTCGTTACGGTTGGGTTGTTTGTTTACGCTGATGAAGGGAACGCCGCCTATCTCCAGCCGTTCGCTGGTAGAGAAGAAGGTCATGGTAGCGGGGTAATTGTAAAGCGAATTTACCAGGCAGCCTTTTTCTACTATAACAAAGCTAAGCCCTGCTTTTTGCGCTGCCAGTCCGCAAGCCAAACCAATAGGGCCGGCACCAATAATGAGTATATCGAGCATAGTGCGAAGATAGGGAAACAAGCGTGCAACGGTAAATGAATATCGAATAATGAATTTCGAATGTCAAATGATGAAGGAAAGAAATGATTTGGAAAAATAAGAAAATAAAAAAGGGTAAGCTACTTTTATCGCGCCGCTCAACTCTCTACCCTTGCTGTGTTCCCACCCTGGGGGAGTTCAAGAGGAGCTGGCCGTAAAAGACTTACCCCGGCGCAAAGATAGAAAAATGATGTGTTTACAATTAACAAATTGTTAAAATTGGCAATTATCGCGCCTACGGCTTGATTATCAAGAGGAAAAATTTACTGCGCAGCCCCTGTAAAGTCGAATTGCTGTACAAATTGCCATGGGCCGCCAAGGTATTCCCACAAAGTTAAGCCTGTTCCGCACGCCGTAAACGGCGAAAAGCTTGCCGAAAGTTCTGCGGAAAGTTGTTTGGCAACCGCAGGCTCTACTTTGTTTTGTACCGTTATATGCGGCCAAAGCTTTTGTTTATCCTGCGGGATGAGCCAATGTTGCCATTGCTGTTGCAGGTGTTTATGCAATTGCATTAATGCTGCACATTCAACCTTGTAGGCCACTCCCCTACCTATGCAAACCACCTGCGTTATTTGTAAGTCCATCGGCCCAAATTTTGATGCCGCAGAGGCGATATTTTCAATGATAGTTTCCTCACCGGCCGGTATCTGATGAAACAGCATCAAATGAGCATCTAAAAAGTTCCTTTCGGCAGGGAAATACTTTTTACGTAACTTATTGAAATACAGCTTCGCTTCGGCATCTAAACTAAGTGTTAAAAGTAACGGATTTTCTATGGCCATTTATTTCCTAACCTTAATCTCATAATCAAAGTTTTTTCTTGCATAAATAAATTATTATGCGATACTTTGCACAAATTTTAAAAGCAAGTAAAATTCATCAAAAAATGAATACAAAAAACTCAAACATGACGGTAGCCAAGGCAATATTTGCCCCGGTTGCTGCTGCTTTAGTTTCGTTTGTTTTGCTATCTCTTCCCTGCCGACGACGGGTTTTTATCCCACGCGTTTGAATTAGGTTTTAGTTCCCGCGCCCTCAAAGGAGCCTTTAAACTTCTTTACCCAAACCCACTCTAATTATTAATGGCTTAACCGCCAATAATTTAACGGTAATTTTTCTACTATAATGACCATACAAGATTTTGACATACAGGTAGCTACTGCACAACATGCAGATTTTGCAGCCATGATATGTGAGGAAATGGCAGAATCTGCTAAAGCGCGCGGCACCGGCATTGCCCAGCGCTCGCCCGAATATGTTGCCAATAAAATGCTGGAAGGCAAAGCGGTTATCGCTTTGCATAAAGACGGCACCTGGGCAGGCTTTTGCTATATAGAAACCTGGAGCCACGGCGACTTTGTGGCCAACTCGGGCCTTATTGTAAACCCTATTTACCGCAAGGCGGGTTTAGCCAAAGCTATTAAGCATAAAATATTCCAGTTATCGCGCCAAAAATATCCCGATGCAAAAATATTCGGTTTAACTACGGGCCTTGCCGTGATGAAGATAAACTCTGAATTGGGCTACGAACCGGTGACCTATTCGGAACTGACACAGGACGAGGCCTTCTGGAAAGGCTGCACCAGCTGCGTAAACTTCGACATCCTTACCGCTAAAGGCCGCAAAAATTGCATGTGCACCGCCATGCTGTTCGATCCGGCCGAAGTGCAGAAACAGTACGAAGAGAAAATGAAGAAGATAACGCACAAAGCGACGCTATTAGAGCGAATTGAGGCGGCTATTAAAAAGCGACTCGAGCACGTTATCGCGTTCCATTAACGTTATAGGAGACGCGAAGTATCGCGTCTCTGCAATTAAAATAAACGACACGTAGAGACGCGATACTTCCCGTCTTTTACCCGATACACAATAAAAAATGGCAAAGAAAAAAGTAGTTTTAGCATACAGCGGCGGTTTAGATACCTCATTTTGCTGCATTTATTTAACCCGCGATCTGGGTTACGAAGTACACTCGGTAATTGTGAACACCGGCGGTTTTAGCGATGAAGAGCTGAAAGGCGTTGAGCAACGCGCTTACCAAATGGGCGTAACCAGCCACCACGTGGTTGACGAAACTGAGAACTTCTATAACACTTGCGTGCGTTTCCTCATCTACGGAAACGTATTGAAGAATAACACTTACCCGTTATCGGTTAGTGCCGAGCGTGTAAGCCAGGCAACTGCTATTGCTAACTATGCCAAAGAGATCGGTGCCGAATTTGTTGCTCACGGCAGCACCGGCGCCGGTAACGACCAGGTTCGTTTCGACATGATATTCAATATCCTGGTACCGGATGTGCAGATCATCACGCCTATTCGCGACTTGAAACTGAGCCGCGAAGAGGAGATCGAATACCTGAAGAAACACGGTGTAGAGATGAACTTCGAGAAAGCGAAGTACTCTATCAATAAAGGTATTTGGGGTACGTCGGTAGGTGGTAAAGAAACCCTTACATCGCACCTTGGTTTACCCGAAGATGCTTGGCCAACCCAAGTTACCGAAACCGGCACCCGCGACCTGGAGCTTGTTTTTGAACAAGGCGAACTGGTTGCTATCGATGGTGAAAAATACGATCACCCTGCCAAAGCCATTCAGGCATTGCAGGCCATTGCACAGCCCTACGGCGTAGGCCGCGATATACACGTTGGTGATACTATCATAGGCATTAAAGGCCGTGTTGGTTTTGAGGCGGCTGCCCCAATGATCATCATCAAAGCACACCACACGCTTGAAAAACACGTATTGACCAAATGGCAATTATCGTGGAAAGACCAGCTATCGATGTTCTACGGTAACTGGTTGCACGAAGGGCAGTTCCACGACCCTATTATGCGCAACATCGAGGCCTTTTTGACCGATACGCAGAAACAGGTTAGCGGTAAAGTGTTCGTTCAGCTTAACCCATACCGTTTCCAGGTAGTGGGTATCGAATCGGATCATGATTTGATGTCGAACAAATTTGGCAGCTACGGCGAAATGAACAACGCATGGAGCGGCGAAGATGTAAAAGGCTTCTCGAAGATATTCGGCAACCAGGTGATGATATATCATAAAGTGAACGGCAGCAATGAGTAATCCCGTTTTTTCGCGGAGCGAATGTTTGAGCCACTACCGCTGGGGCGACGATTGCTACGGCTGGAACTACGTGGATACCGACGCGCTATCGATAAAACAGGAACTAATGCCGCCCGATACTGCCGAACAGCTGCACTATCACGAAAGTGCCTCGCAATTCTTTTTCATACTGAAAGGCAGGGCAACATTCAACATCGACGGCGAAACTTATGTTTTAAAACCAGAGCAGGGCATCGAGATAAAACCCGGTCAAAAGCATTTCATTGCAAACAAAGAAAGCTCGGACTTGGAATTTATTTTATACTCTGCACCATCTACAAAACAGGATAGGGTTAACGTATAGCCCCCTAACCCCCTGAAGGGGGAACAATAACTTGAATATCATGAGTATTGAAAATATAGATCAAAATAATTCAACTTCTACTCCCCCTTCAGGGGGCCGGGGGGCCGGAGATACCATCAGGGTAGGTATTGTTGGCGGTGCGGGCTATACCGGCGGCGAAATGCTGCGGATACTCATCAACCACCCCAACGTGGATATCGTATTTGTGCATAGCACCAGCAGCGCGGGTAAACACGTATACGAAGTACATACCGACTTGTTTGGCGATACCGACCTGCAATTTGCTTCGGAATTGTCTAACGCTATCGACGTAATGTTTCTTTGCGTTGGCCACGGCGATGCCAAAAAGTTTTTAGAGGCTAATGAAATACCTGATAGCGTAAAGGTTATAGACCTGAGCCAAGACTTCCGCCTGACTCAGAACTCAAAACTTAAGACTAAGAACTTCGTCTACGGTTTGCCTGAGCTAAATAGAGAGGCTATTAAAACCGCTGATAATATTGCTAATCCGGGTTGCTTTGCTACCTGCTTGCAACTGGGCCTGTTGCCGTTGGCAAGCAAAGGTTTGCTTACTCATGAGGTACACATTACCGCTACTACAGGTTCTACCGGTGCGGGGCAAAGCTTATCGCCTACCACGCACTTCACCTGGAGGAACGATAACCTATCTGTTTACAAGGCATTTAGCCATCAGCACTTGAACGAGATAGGCCAATCGCTTAGGCAATTGCAGCCCGCTTTTGCCGAGGCCGTAAACTTTGTGCCTTACCGTGGCCACTTTACCCGCGGTATCATTGCTTCTATTTACACCGAAAGCGACCTGTCGGAAGCGGAAGCTTTGCAACTTTACAAACACTATTACGCTGGCCACGCTTTCACGCATGTTACCAGCAAGGATATCGACCTGAAACAGATAGTGAACACTAATAAATGCTTTGTGCAGGTGAAGAAACATGATAATAAGATATTCATTATCAGTATTATGGATAATTTATTGAAAGGCGCCTCGGGCCAGGCGGTTCAGAACATGAACCTGATGTTTGGACTGGATGAGCGCGCAGGATTACGACTTAAGGGGGTAGCTTTTTAGCCCCCCAGCCCCCTAAAGGGGGAGCAGAATTAACAAAATTTTTAACTTTTAAAAGCCCCTTTAGGGGTTTGGGGCATATGAATTTATTCGACGTATATCCAATCAATCCAATCAATATTGTTAAAGGCATTGGCAGCCTTGTGTATGACGACAAAGGCACCGAATACCTCGACCTTTATGGCGGCCACGCAGTAATCTCTATCGGGCACACCCATCCGCATTACGTAAAGCGTTTAGAAGACCAATTGCATCAGATAGGTTTTTACTCCAATTCTATAGAGATTCCCCTGCAAAAACAACTGGCTGAAAAACTGGGCCAGGTATCTGGTAAAGAAGACTACCAGCTTTTCCTGTGCAACTCGGGTGCCGAGGCCAACGAGAACGCGCTGAAGCTGGCATCGTTCTACAATGGCAAAAAGAAGGTTATCGCCTTTAAAAATGCTTTTCACGGGCGTACGTCGCTGGCAGTTGCGGTTACCGATAACCCTAAGATCGTAGCGCCGGTAAACGAAACAGAGAACGCTATTTTTCTGCCATGGGCGGACGAAGCTGCGTTAGAGCAGGCATTTGCCGATAACGAAATATCTTCAGTGATCATCGAAGGTATACAGGGGGTGGGGGGTATACAGGTGGCTCCCATCCTTTTCCTGCAAAAAATACGTACGTTATGTGATGAGCACAATGCAGTGTTTATTGCAGATAGCGTACAATGTGGTTACGGGCGTACCGGTAAATTCTACTCGCACGATTTTGCGGGTATCGATGCCGATATCTACTCCATGGCAAAAGGCATGGGCAATGGCTTCCCGGTAGGTGCCATTAGCATATCGCCAAAAATAAAACCATGGTACGGCGAACTGGGCACCACTTTTGGCGGTAACCATTTGGCTTGCGCTGCCGCTTTAGCGGTATTGGAAACCATTGAGCAGGATAACCTGATGGCGAACGCTGCCGAAGTAGGCGAATACCTGATCAGCGAACTGAAAAAGTTCGACAAGGTTACCGAAGTACGTGGCCGGGGCCTGATGATAGGCATCGACCTGCCTGCCGAATTATCTAACGTAAAAAAGGACCTGCTGTTTAAGCACCAGATATTTACCGGCGAAGCAAAACCGAACGTAGTGAGGCTTTTACCGGCACTTAACTTAACAAAAGCTTATGCCGATAAATTCCTGCAAGCATTTGATACTACTTTAAAAAATTCATAACATAAAAATACGAACTCTACCCCGCTACATGGCGGGACAGGGGAAAAAACGAGGCCATGAAATTATTTACTTCTGTTAATGATGTTACGGATGTTGCGGCGCTGGTTGCCGAGGCATTAACGCTAAAACAAACTCCTTTTGCGCACAAGCATTTGGGCGAGAATAAAACCCTGTGCCTCGTTTTTTTAAATCCAAGCTTGCGTACCCGCATTAGCACCCAAAAGGCCGGGCAAAATTTGGGCATGAACGTAATTGTGCTCAACATTGATAAAGAAGGCTGGGCGCTTGAACTAAACGATGGCGTGGTAATGAACGGTACTACCGTAGAACACATCCGCGAAGCAGCCGCCGTTATGGGCGAATATTCGGACATCATCGGTGTGCGCTCGTTCCCGGGCTTGAAGAACCGCGATGAAGACTATAGCGAATTGATATTCAACAAATTCGTTGAGTTTTGTAAAGTGCCTATCGTAAGCCTCGAATCGGCTACGCGCCACCCTCTGCAAAGCCTTGCCGACCTGGTGACCATTGAAGAACTAAAAACAAAAGCACGCCCTAAGGTAGTACTCACCTGGGCGCCGCATATAAAGCCTCTGCCGCAGGCTGTACCCAACTCTTTTGCCGAATGGATGTGCAAGGGTGACGTAGACTTTGTGATTGCTCAACCGGCAGGATACGAGCTTTCTGAAGAGTTTACGCAAGGTGCTACCATCACACACGATCAGGATGAAGCGTTAAAGGACGCGGATTTCATCTACGTAAAAAACTGGAGCGCCTACGAGCCCTATGGTAAAGTACTACCCGGCAACGAAGATTGGATGCTAACTTTCGACAAGCTGAAAGATGCACCGAACGCCAAAGTAATGCACTGCCTGCCCGTAAGGCGCGATCTGGAGCTTTCTTCGGAGATACTGGACAGCGACAGATCAGTAGTGATACACGAGGCCGGTAACCGCGTTTGGGCAGCACAAGCCGTGCTAAAACAAATGCTGGAAGCATTGTAACAAAGCGCGTAGTTTTAATGTCTTGTTTCTTGATTCTAACTTCTTGACTCTGCGCTTTATGTATACGCCAAAGTATTTTCAACTAACAGATAATGATGAAGTTATCAGCTTTATGCAAAAGTATAGCTTCGCCACTATTGTTACCAATATTAATGGCGTACCCGAGGCTACGCACCTGCCTTTTATAGTTGAGCAAAGGGGCGATAAGTTAATGCTGGTATCGCATTTCGCAAAAGCCAATCCGCAGGCAAGCGCGATATTCAACCAAACATCGCTGGTGATATTTACGGAGCCGCACGCCTACATCTCCCCCGCACATTAC
This sequence comes from Mucilaginibacter pedocola, assembly GCF_002013915.1. Lineage (GTDB taxonomy): Bacteria > Bacteroidota > Bacteroidia > Sphingobacteriales > Sphingobacteriaceae > Mucilaginibacter > Mucilaginibacter pedocola. The sequence goes on along the minus strand of NZ_MBTF01000001.1, from coordinate 673,422 downwards.
GAAAAAGCCCTTAACGTACCCACCTGGAATTATCTTGCTGTGCATGCCTATGGTAAAGCCACACTGATAGATGACAAGGCCGAAGTTGCCAAATTGTTGGAAAAAATGATAGGTTTTTACGAAGCCGCTTACTTAAAACAATGGGCGCAATTGCCTGATGATTATAAGTTTAAGATGATGAATGGCATCGTGGCTTTCGAGATTGAAGTAACCGACTTGCAGGGTAAAAAGAAACTCAGCCAAAACCGCAGCGAGCTGGAAAGGGAGAATATCATCAAGTCGTTTACTAACTCTGCCGACCAAAACGAGCGCGATATTGCGGGGTATATGAAGGGTTAAACGCAATTATAAGCTTTAGCATACACACCTCAACTCATTAGCCCTTCATAAACGGGTTAAAAGTCCTCGCGCCTATTTCCATACCGGCGGCCCGGCAAACCGTTTTCTCGCCAAATTTAAAGTTTATGGTATCCATGGCCTGGTAAAGGCGAATACGTTCTTCGTTATCTTCGAACAAATTTATCTGGTAGCTGCCGGCACACAGGTCACTTAGCCTTACACCAATAAGCCTGATGGGCCGGTGCTGGTTCCAGGCTTTTTTAAGCAGGTTTTTCACACCCGGTATAAGGATGTGTTCTGCTGCTGTAAGCGGTATTTTTTGTTGCAGGGTGTGCGTTTCAAAATTGGCGTAGCGCAGTTTTATGGCCAGGCAACTGCTTACTTTATTTTCACGGCGCAATTTGCCGGCGAGTTCCTCCGTCATGCTTACCAGCATATTTTCCAGCGTGCGGATATCTTTCACATCGTTATGGAAGGTAGTTTCGGTAGAGATTGATTTGCGGCCCGTATGTTCAACTATTTCTCTTTCATCAATCCCATGTGCTTTGTTGTAGATGTAAGCACCCGCCTTGCCAAATACAGCCTGCAAAAACTTGATGTTTACCTTTTGCAGGTCGCCTATTTTTTCGATGCCATATTGATATAGTTTTTGGCAGGTGTGCTCGCCCATTCCCGGTATTTTGCGGATGTTAAGCGGCGCCAAAAAATCTTTCTCCTCTCCTGCTTTCACCCACAATTGGCCATTGGGTTTCGCCTGGTTGGTAGCCATTTTAGCAACTGTTCGGCTACTCGCCATGCCAAAGGAAATGGGCAGCCCGGTTTCGCGGATAACGCGCTGCCGCAGGTCGGTTGCCAATTGATATGGGTTATGGAAACGTTCCATCCCCGACAGATCTATGTAAAACTCGTCGACCGACGTTTTTTGATAGAGCGGTACCGATTTATGGATGATCTCGGTAACCTCGCGCGATGCCTCGCCGTAACGCCCGTGTGTGCCGTGTATTACAATAGCGTGCGGGCATAGCTTTAATGCCTGCCTTGTAGGCATTGCCGACCGAACGCCGTAGGCCCGTGCCTCGTAACTACAGGATGATACCACGCCCCTGTCCGCCGAACCGCCTATTATAACGGCCTTGCCAATAAGTTCGGGATTGAACTTACGTTCCACCGAAACGAAGAACGAATCGAGGTCGATATGCACGATATGTCTTGGCGAATCCATATCACAAATATGAAAATATAATTTGAAATGCTAAAATAATTAGCAAATTTTGTGTTATAAATATGGTTGAAGGAGGCTACGCTGCAGCCATTTTACAGCCTTGGCACTTTCTACAAACACGGTGCTCCTGCCGGAGCGTATGCGCAAAGCAGATTTAATAGTCAGCTCTTGTTTTGGCTACAGCGTAGCCCCGTGTTTATAGAAAACATAATATCAATTTTTCCGGCTCCGTAGGAGCCACCTTAACTAAAAACAAAATGACAGGCTACGCCGACTACCTTTTCCTGCTTTCGCCGCCCGAGAACATCAGGCACGAGGTAGCGCGCTATAAAAAGGCCTCGGTAAAGCACATTGGCGAATTTGGCGGTATGAACTCTCCCGCCCATATCACTATTAACCAGTTAGAGCGGCAAAAGCCATTTATGATGGATACTGCCTTTGAACGTGTCGAAAATATATTGCAGGCAATGCCTCCCATATTGCTCCACCTGGATGGCTTTAAATACTTTGAGCACCTGCACGGTAAACATACCATTTATGGCTACATCCGCAGCACACCGGCCATGGAAGATTGGTTTGCCCTGTTACGCAAAAACCTGAAAATCAAAAAAGCGTTAGTGCCACACATCACTGTGGTACGAAACATCCCCGAGGTCGACTTTAAAAAGCTGTGGCCGCACTTCCACCACAAAAAACTGCTGGAGCCCTTTTGGATACACGAACTAAAAGTATTACAGCGAGAAACTTTCGGCACCACTTCCGGCAAATGGGAGCCTTATAAAACCATACCATTTAAAAACACCGAAGCACTTGCAGGTAAAGCGGATTGGAAAACTGCGCAACAGGCTAAAGCAGACATAGCAGATAGGAAACAAATAAAATTATTTTAAAATGAATATTAGGCTGTACTACAATAGAATCACTGTTCCCGAACATATTAATCGAGATAAGCCGCTATAAAAGAGCTTGTTTCAAACATATCGGAAAGTTTCCAAGCCAGAAATCAGAGGGGCATATATCGTTTAATTGCAAACCTCTATCCTCCGGCTTAAAGCATAATAAAATATCCGACGTTGATGTTTATTACCAATATATTGAGAATTGCCTAACGCAAATTAAGCCCATCACCATGGAGATAACTGACTTCGAATTTCTTACTCATGGTAAAAATAAACGTTCAATTTGCGCGGCATTAAAGCTCGACGCAGAAACAAAAGGGTGGTTTAATGAAGTAATGAATATCCTTGCCCCCGGTAAAAAGATAAACCGCCCACATATTACGATTGCAAGAGATATTCCTATTGAATCCTTCAATATATTATGGCCATATTTTCAAAAGCTTGAGTATAACGATCGTTTTATCATGGACCATTTAGATATACTTGAGCAAGAGATAAGTGATTACTACTGTCCGATGTTACCATTTAGGAAAATAGCTTTTTCAAAATCTGATTGCTAAATTTTAGCATTTCTATACCGTAAGCTGGAAGCTTACTTGATGCTACACCACGAGATACGCTTCGCTAATCTCGCGGCAGCGAATTTTATTTGTATATTCTGGAAATTCTGATTCAGACAATTACTCCGATATCACAAACGTTTTCCCCTCAACGGCCAATTCGGTATTTGGGAATACGCTTTGGGCTTCGTCCAGCAGTTCGTTAAGGGTTTTATAACGGGCAGAGAAATGCCCGATAATGAGTTTACCTATATTGTTCTTTAAAGCCACATCGCCGGCTTGCCATGCAGTGGTATGGTGGGTTTGGTTTGCCCTGTCGAGCATATCATGCAAAAAGGTAGCCTCGTGGTATAGCAGGTCGGCACCATATATTTGCTCGAAATACTTTTCGGTATAAATAGTATCCGAGCAATAGGCATAGCTTTTAGGCGCATCAGAATCTATGCTCAGCGTATCGTTTTTGTAAATGGTGCCATCCGGCGCTTCGTAATCGCGTCCTTTCTTTAACGCGCTATAAAATGCTACAGGGATATTCAGTTCTTCTATGCGCTCTTTAATGAGTTTGCGCAGGCGCTTCTTCTGCGTAAACAAAAAGCCGGTTGTGGGTATGCGGTGATCCAGCGGGATGGTTTCTACCACAATATCCTGGTTATCCAGTATCACTGTGCGCTTTTCATCCGAAGTAAATACATACTCGATGGGGTAATGCAGCGTGGTTTCGGAGTACTTCAGTTGAAGGTCTATGATCTCTTTCAACTGCGGCGGGCAAAACAACTGCAAGGGCTTTTTGCGGCCGTTGAGGTGCATAGATGATAATAAACCAACCAGGCCAAGGTAATGGTCGCCATGCAGGTGGCTGATAAAGATATAGTCGATACGACTGGCCTTAACGTCGAAACGCAGCATTTGCTGCTGCGTTCCTTCGGCGCAATCAACCAAATACAGTTTCTCGTTTATATTGAGCACCTGTGCGGTTGGGTTGCGGTTAAATATGGGTGTTGCAGAACTGCTGCCCAGTATAGTTACTTCGAATTTCATACCGGGAAAACAGCCTTATTATTTCATTTCTCTTTTCAGTTCTTTCTCTATCTCCTCCATAAAAATAAGGTCGATAGCCTCTTCGCAAGAGGGAACAACTGAAAGTACATTATCTAACTGCGAAATAGTAACTAAACGTGCTACAGCATCATTCAGTCCCGCTAAAATGAAGGAGCCATTCGCATTTTTGCAAAGGCGATGCCCAACCAATAAGCTGCTTAAGCCCGACGAATCTGCAAACTTTACCTGCGACAGATCCAACACAATATTGCGCTGGCCTTCGGTATTGATCAGGATCAGTTCTGATTTCAGCTGTGGTGTTATCAGCGAATTCAGTTTCGATTCGTTAAGCTTAATAAGGATGTATTTCTCGTGCTTATCAACCGTATATTTCATTTTGGGATATTTAGAAAGCTAAGATATAACTTATTTATGTTTAATTAAAAATTTTACAGCTCGTGTGAAAGTAAATCGTGTTTCGGATATTAGTCTCCAACACACCCCTTCGCCCCTCTCAAGAGGGGAACCGCACCTGCCCTTGCGCGCTTTTATTAAAGCTCTGCCAAAGCGGTTTTAATATTGCGTTCTACGCGCTGCAATACGTCCTCTTCACCCGGTTTTACAAAGGCTTCGCCCGTAATTTGCTGGTAAAGTTCAATGTATCTCTCTGATATCGACAGAACGCGCTCGCGGTCCATTTCCGGTACCACTTGCCCGTCTTTACCCTGGAAACCATTCTCTATCAGCCAACGGCGAACAAACTCTTTAGATAACTGTTTTTGCGGCTCGTTGTTTTCCTGGCGCTCGTGATAGCCATCGCTATAGAAATAGCGCGACGAATCGGGCGTGTGTATCTCATCTATCAAATAAATGGTATCGCCCACTTTGCCAAACTCGTATTTGGTATCAACCAATATCAGCCCCTGCCCTGCCGCAATTTCGGTGCCCCGGGCAAAAAGCTGGCGCGTGTAATTTTCAAGCTTGATGTAATCATCTTCGCTTACAATACCGCGTGCTAAAATATCCTCGCGCGATATATCCTCATCGTGCCCTACCGATGCTTTGGTAGTTGGGGTGATGATGGGCTCGGGCAGTTTATCGTTCTCTTTTAAACCTTTGGGCAGTGTAACGCCACAAACCTGGCGTTTACCCAAAGCATACTCGCGGGCCGCATGGCCGGCCAAATAGCCGCGTATCACCATCTCTACCTTAAACGGCTCGCAAATGCGGCCAATGGTAACACTTGGGTCAGGTACGCTGATCACCCAGTTAGGTACAATGTCTTCAGTAGCCTTTAAAAATTTTGCAGCAATTTGGTTAAGCACCTGCCCTTTGTATGGAATAGGCTCGGGCAGTACTACGTCGAACGCAGAAATGCGGTCGGTAACTACCATAGCCAGGTATTTATTATCGATAGTATAAACATCGCGCACCTTGCCTTTGTAAAAAGCCGTCTGCGCCGGAAATTCGAAATGTGTTTCTTTTATAGCGTCCATGTGTTGAGTCTTAAGTCGAAAGCTTATAGTCTAAAGTCGAAATATGAAATAACTCCAGACTAAAGACTTTAGACTAATTACTTATTGAATGTCTCCGTAGGCTTCCAATATCCTGCGTACCAGTTTGTGCCTTACTACGTCTTCGCCGCTTAGGTATACAATGTCTATACCTTTTATATCGGTGAGGATGCGCAGCGCAGTGTACAAGCCCGACTGTTGTTTTTTAGGTAAGTCTATCTGTGTTACGTCGCCGGTTACAATGAATTTTGCCGACGGGCCCATACGCGTCAGGAACATCTTTAGCTGCATATCGGTAGCGTTTTGCGCCTCGTCCAATATCACAAAGCAGTTATCCAGCGTACGGCCGCGCATAAAGGCTAATGGGGCTATTTCTATGGTGCGGTTCTCCAGGTAAGTCTTCAGCTTTTCGGCAGGTATCATATCGTCCAGCGCATCATATAGCGGGCGCAGGTACGGGTCTATTTTTTCCTTTAAATCGCCCGGTAAAAAGCCCAGGTTCTCCCCTGCTTCTACCGCCGGGCGCGTAAGTATGATGCGTTTTATCTCTTTGTTCTTTAGCGCACGAACAGCCAGTGCTACAGCGGTATACGTTTTACCGGTACCGGCGGGGCCAATGGCGAAAAGGATATCGCTCTTCTGGATGCTATCCACCATACGGCGCTGGTTGGTAGTGCGTGCACGTACCATAATGCCGTTAGGCCCGTAAACAATAACCTCGCCGCTGGCAAATTTATCGGCAGCAGCTGGTTCGCCGGTAGATGATGCCGGCGTAGGCTTGGCGCCAAGTATACGTTCTACGTCAATAGAATTAAGGCTTTCGTACTTTTCGAGGTGTTCAACTAAGCGGCCAAATTTTTCTTCGAAAGTTTTCAACTCGGCCTCGTCGCCTAACACTTTAACCTCGCTGCCGCGCGCAACTATTTTAAGCTTAGGATATTGCTTTTTCAGTATCTCGAAATGATCGTTGTTGGGACCCCACAAAACGGCGGGGTTAACATGTTCAATTGATAATTTTAGCTCGTTCAATACTAATTGATTTTTTCAGTTGGCAGATTTTTATGAATTAAAAATTGAATATTTGCACCTTTAAATACTCATACAAGGTTAGTAATAAATATTTACAAAATTAATGGCAATTATAACTTTAACTACCGACCTGGGCGATAAGGATATTTATCAGGCCGCCCTTAAAGGTAGTATTTTAAAGCTGCTGCCCACCGTAAATATTGTAGATATTACTAACAATGTGCAGGCCTTCAATGTGCAGCAGGCGGCATTCATCCTCAAAAACAGCTACTACTACTTCCCCGATAATACGGTGCATTTAATTGGTATTGATACCGTTTACAATAATGCTACCCGCTACCTGGCCGTGCGCCACAAAAACCATTATTTTGTTGGGGCCGATAACGGCATCTTTTCGCTGATGTTTAACAGCCAGCCCGATGAGATGGTGGAAATAAACATTATGCAGGACCTTAAATTCCTGCACTTCCCGCTGGCGGATATTTTTGTGAAGGCGGCATGCCATTTAGCTAATGGTGGTTCATTGGCAGATATCGGCCTGCCCGTTACCGAGGTGGAGCACAAAATGAACCTGCAACCGGTAATGGATGGCAACCTTATCCGCGGGGCGGTGATCTATATCGATTCGTTCCAGAACGTGATCACGAACGTTACCAAGGAGTTTTTTAACCGCGTACAGCAGGGCCGCCGTTTTACGTTATACTTTAAGCGTAACGAAACCATTACCCACCTCAGCTGGCACTACAACGAAGTACCCGAAGGCGAAAAACTCTGCCTCTTCGGCATCAGCGACCACCTGGAAATAGCCATAAACAAAGGCAACGCCAGCGGGTTGCTGGGCTTAAATGTTGGGGATAGTGTTATTATTGATTTTCAGCGGTAGGGAACATCTCGCTTTACCTCAAAATAAAAGATTCTTATATTAGGAGTCTAAATCTATTATCATGTCTGTTGAAATAATCCTGTTAATTATATCTTGTATAGGCGGAATATACTCGCTTATTAAGATAATTTATGATATGGTTAAAGGGAAAACTTTCAAAGAAGCTATACACACTCCAGAATGTGGTATTTTGACAATTTCCATAATATTCACGTTTATATTGTTATTTCCTTGGAGCAAATTACATTACGGAGATATGCCAGCAGCAAAGCACGATACTATTATCGTCGAAAAAAAATCGAAATTACAACACAGCGCAGTAATCCCCATTAAAGACACTACTGATACTGACGAACTCTACAAAAAGATTCCAAAGAAATCATTTAAAGACCGTAGAACACTGTTAGAAAGGACTACAGCCAAGAATACTCGAAGAATACCACAACGCCTGTAACAGCTAAAAACGTAGTGACCGCTCCAAATTATGGCAATCAACAAGTAGGAGACCAAAACACAATGGTAGTCTCCAAAACGTTCACTCCTATAGACGGAATACGCATTTTAAAATCTATAGATTCTGCGAAGTCTGTGAATGGCATTGATGCGAATAAAAAATTCATTGTGATAAAAAATGACAACACCACTAACGCCGTGAAATTCAGCCAGCAATTGGACTATTTTCTTAAAAAGAATGGGTATGGAACCGCTTCATTGCCCCTGACATTGGTGGTGAACCGACTATTGGGTATCATATAATTGTCGATGATTTCAAAAATATCATATTAAAAATTGGAACTTTTTAGATAACAACCGTTCGATTTCGATGTTCGTTTTACTATAATTTAAAACCAGTTGCAGAAATAACCACCCGAAACCTATTTGAGCACAATATTTGAATTCTTTAAAGTTCCAATAATTTTCCTTTTGCGTGAAAAACCTCCTCCCCCTTCACTCCAAAGTCAATTTTCCCACATATAGTGCAAGCGCCACTGTAAACCCTTAGTTTTGCAGGTTGATAAGCATATACTGATACATGGCAAGAGGACGATTGAACAGTGGCGCGAAAGCGGAAGCTGAATTACCTAAAGCGAAAATAAATAAGCAAAGTTTGCGCAACGTAGGCAAGCTTTTAAAATATATAAAACCTTACCGGATCAAGTTTATTGGTGGCTTGCTTTTCCTTATACTATCCAGTTTGGTTGGCTTGGCTTTCCCTGGCTTTTTTGGTGCATTAATAGATGCGGCAAAAGGTGTTCAGCACAATAAATTTTTCCCGGCCGACCTATCGCAGATAGGTAAGATCGCCATCGTGGTATTATTTGTACAAGGTTTTGTTTCGTTCTTCCGCATCACATGGTTCGTACAGGTGGCAGAAAACGCCCTTGCTGCTTTGCGCCGCGATACCTATTTTAAGCTTATCACCCTCCAAATGGACTTTTTCGCTAACCGCAGGGTTGGTGAACTAAACAGTCGAATATCCGCCGACCTTTCGCAAATACAGGAAGTACTTACAACAACCTTTGCTGAATTTATACGCCAGATAATTATTCTTGTAGGTGGTATTACCCTACTTATTGTTATTTCATGGAAACTGACAATAGCTTTGCTGGTAGTACTGCCGGTTTTAATTTTGATCGCCATCGTGTTTGGGAAATTTATCAGGAAATTATCAAGACAAGCACAAGACCAACTGGCCGAATCGAACACAATTGTAGAAGAAACCCTACAGGGTATAGCCAACGTAAAAGCTTTTGTGAACGAAGCTTTTGAAGCCGGCCGCTACGATAAAACACTACAGCGCGTGGTTGGTATTGCCGTGAAGGGTGCTAAGTATCGTGGCATGTTTGGTGCGTTCATTGTGTTCTGCCTTTTTGGTACCGTTTTTTGCGAAATATGGTATGGCTCTTATTTGCTGTCGATACATGATAATGGCTTAACGTTTGGCCAACTTACCAATTTTATTGTTTACGCAGCATTCATTAGTGCTGCCATGGGAAGCCTGCCTGATTTATATGCCAACTTGCAAAAAGCCATCGGTGCTACAGAACGAGTACTGGAAATATTGGACGAAAAAGGTGAAGACGTATCCATCAATGCGGTTGATAACGAGGTTAAACAGAAAATACAGGGTAACTTATCGTTCTCGGATGTGGTTTTCGCTTATCCTTCCCGCCCGGAACTAACTGTTTTAAATGGTGTTTCTTTTGATGCACCTGCAGGGCAAAAGATAGCTATAGTTGGGCCGAGTGGGTCAGGTAAATCCACCACTGCTGCTTTGATTCTGCAATTCTACCATCCGCAAAGCGGAACGATACTATTTGATGGCAAGTCGGCTGATAAATATGCGTTAACCGACATACGCAACCAGGTAGCTATTGTGCCGCAGGATGTAATGCTGTTCGGCGGCACTATTATGGAAAACATTGCTTATGGTAAATTGAGCGCCACTAAAGAAGAAATTATACAGGCCGCTAAACGCGCCAATGCCGACCAGTTCATCACCTCGTTCCCCGAAGGTTATGAAACCGTTGTGGGCGAGCGCGGCGTAAAACTTTCGGGCGGACAAAGGCAGCGCATAGCTATTGCACGTGCATTGTTAAAAAATCCTGCTATATTGATCCTGGATGAAGCCACGTCTTCGCTCGATTCGGAATCGGAGCGTTTGGTACAGGAGGCTTTGGAGGAACTGATGAAAGGGCGCACCTCTATCATCATTGCCCACCGCCTATCCACCATCCGCGAGGCTGATAAGATCATCGTTTTGGAGAAAGGCAATATAATAGAAAGCGGCACCCACCAGGAACTGGTTGCTAACGAGCAGGGCCTGTACCGATACCTGAGCCAATTGCAATACGAAGTACAGTAGTGTTCATTTGTTCACCGGTTCATTGGTCATTGGTTGGATAGCTGATGATTTCTTTGAAACCGAACAAACAATATTGAACATTTCCCTATTTTGTGACCAACAGATCGTTCTTAGTTCAACGGTCATTTCCAAGGTAACCACCCTTACACAAATGAACCGGTGAACTAATGAACCAACGAACTAACGAATGAAATTAACCATACACGGGGCGGCCCGGCAGGTAACCGGCAGCATGCATTTATTGCAGGTTGGCCAATATAAGATACTGATAGATTGCGGGCTCGATTACGAGAAAGAGCACAATATACAGGTGAACGAAGACTTTGGCTTTAACCCCGAAGATATTGATGTTGTGGTACTTACCCACGCGCATATCGACCATTCGGGCAACTTGCCAACTTTAGTGCGCATGGGGTTTGAAGGACAAATACTTTGCACTCCACCCACTGCAGACCTTACCGAACTATTGCTTATCGACTCAGTGAATATCTTCCTGAGCAAGGCCGATAAAGGCAAGCACAGCCGCAAACGCCACAAACGCGGTGGCGGTCCGCAGCCTTTGTACCTGCAAAAACATGTGATGGATACGGTAGACAGGTTCGTAACCATTGGCTTTAACCGTCCTTTTCGCATCAATGGCGATATCGAGCTTACCTTTGTTCCTGCAGGGCATTTACTGGGCGCAGCGGCAGCTGTATTTAAGGTGATTGAGAACGGCGAAGAAAAGTCGATAGCTTTTACCGGTGATATTGGCCGCAAGAACTACCCGGTATTGAACGACCCTGAGGCGCTACCTCCGGTGGATTATATCGTTAGCGAGGCCACCTACGGCGGGCGTATGCATACCAAAGGCAAATCGGTGGAGGAAACCTTGGTGGAGATTATTGATAAGGTTTGCGTTAAAGAACAAGGGCGTTTGATTATCCCGGCATTTAGTATCGGTCGCACACAATCGTTGGTGTTTGCACTGAACAAAATATTCAGCAATGGTTTGCTGCCGCCTGTGGCCATTTTTGTTGATAGCCCAATGGCTACGCGCGCTACTGAGATATTCCGCAAGCATCACAGCCAGGTGAACCCCGAAGCGCAGGAATTTTACAACCGCCAGGGCGATGAGTTCGAATTTGAGAACCTCACTTATGTGGAAACGCTGAAGGATAGCAGGCAGGTATCTAATTACTACGAGCCTTGTATCATCATTTCATCGGCGGGCATGCTGGAAGGCGGGCGTATACAAGACCACCTTTTTTACAACATCCAGAATTATTACTGTACTATACTATTCATCGGCTATTGCGCCAAAGGCACCTTAGGTTACCGCCTGCTGCGCGGCGACCCTATTGTACACGTAAAAGACCGCGACCTGGCCGTTTACGCCACTATTAAGCAAACCGACGTACTCAGCGCTCATGGCGACCACGAAGACCTGCTGAACAACATAAAAACACAGGATGCAGCTAAACTGAAAGGCGTTTTTTTAGTGCATGGCGAGGAAACCAGCATGCAGGCTTTAGCCGATGCTTTGGAACCTGATGGATATAAGGTGACGATACCGGAGAAAGGTGTGGCTTACGAGTTGTAGGTAATACCTCAACCGTCATCTTGATTACTTGTTTCAAGAACCCATCATACAAGCTTGCGAATTTGCAGATGGCTAATGCTGTGGCTACCTGCCGTGTGGGGTGCTGAAACAAGTTGCAGCATGACGTGAATTGAATAGCATCAGAGAATCCTCAAATCAAGCGAATCAGGGTTCTGACAAAGAGTTATCGCATATCGGTGAAGCGTTACGACCGCGACCCCTCCCCGCCTTTGCGCTCGTCACCTCCGCGCCCCTCCCACGTGGGAGGGAGTTTTTTCTATCACATCACCAAATACTTATTCTTTATAACAAAGTAATGGTGCATCTCGTGCCCGGCTATGTGGTAAGCCAATGCACGTACTGAACCACCATCGAAGCTGCCAGTACCGATGCCTTTACGTTCTAAAGCGTCATCGGGCAATCCATTAAAAAGCGTAATAGTGGCTTTGCGCACAGCTTCGTATTCTTCAAAAATGCTATCGAGCGTTCGCTTATCAGCACCGGAGTACTTGGCGTAAACATTTTGGTCGAACCCCGGAAGTCCCTGCTTTTCTTTACGGGCGAAGCATAAAGCGCGATAAGCGTAAATGCGCTCATCATCCATAATATGTACAAGGGTTTCTTTTATGCTCCATTTGCCGGGCGCATAGCGGAAGAGCAGCTTTTCTTCGGGCAGCGAATAAACCAGGTCTTTTATCCTGAAAATATTATTCTGCAGGCACTTCAGCACCGTACCATCGGTGGGTATCAGTTTTAAATATTCGGCAGTGTTAGCGGGGTATTCTCCGGGTTGAGGGGCTGGTATAATTCTCATTGGTTTTCAATAGGTTAATTGCAAGATAAACAATGCCATTAACGTTGCCAAAAGAATTACCGAATAGATTTGACAACTTTTTAAAAGTTTTCAAATATTGAATCGCTCCTAACACTATCCACTCCTACTCCAAATAATAATGGCGGATGCTGTTCAGCCTGTCGTCCAACTCATAAACCCATGGTGTGGCGGTTGGGATATCCAGTTTGGTTACTTCCTCGTCGCTCAGGTTTTCTATGTATTGTATCAGCGCGCGCAAGCTGTTGCCATGGGCGCATATGATCACCTTTTTATCTTCGCGGATGGCGGGTACAATATGCTCGTGCCAAAAGGGTAAAACACGCGTCATGGTTTCGCTCAGGTTTTCCGTAAAGGGTAGCTCGCGGTAAGTAAGATCGCTATAGCGCAGGTAATGGCCGGGGAAGCGCTCATCACTTTCAGTTATGGCTGGCGGGTGTTCGTGCGGGTCGCGCCGCCATTTGTGTACTTGTTCTTCGCCGTATTGGGCAACGGTTTCGTCTTTGTTTAAACCTTGCAGGGCACCATAAAAGCGTTCATTCAGCCGCCACGATTTGCCTACGGGTATCCAAAGGTGCTCCAGTTCTTCCAACACAAAGTGCATAGTTTTTATGGAGCGTTTAAGTACCGAGGTAAAGCCCATATCAAAGGTGTAACCATTTTTGGCAAGCACCTGCCCTGCCCGGCGTGCTTGTTTAAAGCCTTCTTCGGATAGGTCAACGTCCGCCCAGCCGGTAAAGCGGTTCTCTTTATTATAAACACTTTCGCCGTGGCGAAGTAAAACGAGTTTCTGCATAGATAGTAGTATTAACGTGAGCGGCACAATTCGGTTTAAATATACTTGCTTTTGATGGGTTTTTAATTTAGATTGCAGGCATAAACCATTTATAAAACCTTTTAGCAAATGATCCCCACTACACCAGTAGCGGTGAAGGATGGCATTGCCAACCCTGCACCCCTTGGCCTATGCGCCTTCGGTTTAACAACCGTTTTGCTTAACATCCACAATGCCGGCTTCTACGAACTCAACACCATGATATTGGGTATGGGTATATTCTACGGCGGGCTGGCGCAGGTAATTGCCGGCGTTATCGAAGCAAAAAAGAATAATACCTTCGGGCTTACGGCATTTACCTCCTACGGCTTTTTCTGGCTATCGCTGGTGGGGCTTATTGTAATGCCAAAACTGGGTTGGGGTACCAAACCTACCGAGGGTGCTATGGTAGCTTATTTAGGCATTTGGGGCTTTTTTACCTTCTGCCTGTTCTTCGGTACGCTGAAGCTAAACCGTGCATTGCAATTTGTATTTGCATCGCTCACCATACTGTTCGCCCTGCTTGCTATTGGCGATGCTACAGGCAATAAAAGCATCACCACCTTTGCGGGCTATGAAGGCATCGTGTGCGGGCTTTCGGCTGTTTATACCGGCATCGCCGGCGTAATGAACGAAGTTTACGGCCGAGTTGTAATGCCTGTTGGCCCGGTGGAGAGTAAATAACGCTCCGTGTTATAAATGAGACGGCAATGAAGGTGGATTGATCAAAATATCAGCACCCCACTTTCATTGCCGTCGGTTTTAACCGACGCAGTGGTATGCCCTACACTACAATTGCACAGCTAAGTTAGGAACTCATTATTTTGACCGATCTTTGGGGGTAATATTTAGTGCAGCCGACGAATCCTGCTAATCATTAAATTCCTGCAAATCCTGTCAAATTCTCTACCTTTGCAGCCGTGAAAGACCTTAAAAAATACTACCTCATCCCGGCTACGCCCGAAGAAATTTATATGGCGCTTACCAACCCCATCACCATCAGGTTATGGACGGGCGAAGAAGCCGAAATGTCTACCACGCCCGGCACCGAGTTTTCGATGTGGGAAGGCAGCATTGTGGGTAAAAACCTGGAGTTTGAAGAAAACAAAAAGATAGTGCAACAATGGTATTTCGACGGGCAGCCCGAAGAATCTATCGTTACCATTAAATTGCATAAAGATAAGCAGGGCACTTCATTCGAACTGAAGCACACCAACATCCCCGACGAAGCCTACACCGATATAACCGAAGGTTGGAACGACGCCTATGTAGGTAGCTTGATCGATTTCTTCTCGGAAGGCTAAAACTTGCAAGGCTTTTAACTGCAAACAGCCCACTGCAAACTGCTATCTTTGGGGCATGATACAGCAGGCGCTCCAAAAACTCAACATTGAAAAATTAAATCCCATGCAGGAGGCTGCTATCAGCGCTGCTGAAAAAAGCGACCTGATATTGCTTTCGCCAACCGGATCGGGTAAAACGCTGGGGTTCCTGCTACCTGTACTGAATTTATTGCGCGCAGATATAGATGGCGTACAAGCTTTAGTTTTAGTACCATCGCGCGAATTAGCCTTGCAGATAGAGCAGGTATTCCGCAGCATGGGTACGGGTTTTAAGGTGAACTGCTGCTATGGCGGGCATCCCGTTAGGGTGGAGATGAAAAACCTATCGCAGCCACCAGCGCTGCTAATAGGTACGCCCGGCCGCATTGGGCACCACCTGCGCCGCGAAAGTTTCGATACAAATAACGTTACTACTTTGGTGCTGGATGAGTTCGACAAATCGCTGGAGTTTGGTTTCCAGGAAGATATGGCTTATATCATTGGGCAATTGCGCAGTATTCGTAAGCGTATCCTCACTTCGGCTACACAAATGGACGAGATACCGGGCTTTACGGGCATATACAAACCTATTAAACTAAATTATTTAAGCGATACCGAGCCAACTGCCAATCTGAAACAGAAGGTAGTAGTAGCCGAACCTGCCGATAAACTAGAAGCCCTATTTGCCCTCATCTGTAAAATTGGCGATACCCCTACCCTTGTTTTCTGCAACCATCGCGATGCGGTAGAACGTATTAGTGATGTGCTTTGGGACAACGGCCTACCTAACGATGTTTTCCACGGCGGTATGGAACAGGAAGACCGCGAGCGCGCTTTAATCAAATTCCGCAACGGCAGCCACCGTATCCTCATCACTACCGATTTAGCATCGCGCGGGCTTGATATCCCGGAAATAGAACACGTTATACATTACCAGCTCCCTCATACCGAAGAAGCCTTCACGCATCGTAACGGCCGCACAGCAAGGATGCACGCCTCGGGCACTTCCTACCTGATGCTATCGCCGGGCGAGAAGCCAACATACATTGCAGAGATGCCGGAAGTTGAAGACCTGTCGGGAGAAATTATCATTCCGCAACCTTCGCCATGGCTCACTATTTACCTCGCCGCAGGTAAAAAAGACAAAGTGAATAAAGTTGATATTGTGGGCCTGCTGCTCAAAAAAGGCGGACTGGAAAAAGACGAAGTGGGTTTGATTGAGGTATTAGATTTTTCGGCTTATGCCGCCATTAAACGCGAAAAGGCGGAGCATGTAGTGGCTTTACTGAAGAATGAAAAGTTGAAGGGAAAGAAAATCAAGATAGAGGTATCGAGGTAATGTGTTGCAGCCGTGTTGAATCCGTAAATCAATGTCCGAACAATCATATAATACCAATTGGTATTATATTTAACCAAGCATCAATACACCATACCGAACGGTATATAATGAACAATAAATGGTTTGATAAGGGTTTTATTTAGACCACTTCGCCCCTTTTGCCCTGCTCAGCATCAATCCGCCATCAATAAATTGTGTGGTGCCCGTAATATAAGCTGCATCGTCAGATGATAAAAATACAGCCAGTTTAGCAACATCCTGCACCGTGCCCGATGTTTTGGCGGGGATACGTTGTTCCAGTTGCTTTCGGTATTCCAAATCATTTACTGCTTGTTGGTTCATTGGTGTGAGTATCATGCCGGGCGCGATGTTATTTACGGTTATCTTTTTATCAGCCACTTCCATCGCCAGGGCGCGGCATAACCCGCGCAGAGCAGCTTTAGACGAACAATAATCGATCTTTCCGGGGCTCACCACTTCCTCATGTACCGAGGTGATATTGATTATGCGCCCATTACCGCCATGCTGCAAACGGTGCTTCACGAAATTTTGGCAGCACAAAAAGGTGCCGAATAAATTCACACGAACGGTTTTCTCGTATTCGGCAAAGCTCATTTCATGAATGTATTTATCCACGCTGCGCAAGCCCGCGCTATTCACCAAAATATCTATTTGGGGGAAGTGTCCTAACACTTCCCTGAACATCGCCGATGCCTGCTGTTCATCGCCAACATCCACCTTTACAATTATGCCTTTACTACCTATTGCCTCCACTTTGGCTAAAGTTTGCTGTGCAGCTATTTCATCCTGCAGGTAAGTGATAATTACGTTAGCTCCATTAAGTGCAAATTCGATAGCGATACCTTGCCCAATGCCCGATTCGGCACCGGTTACCAGCGCCGTTTTACCAGAAAGCTTTGCCATTTAAAATTGGTTATGATGAGTTGGTAATAGTAGGCAATTCCGCTGGGAAAACAGGTATGCAAAACGCAAATTCGGGATACCGGCCGCCGCGTATATTGGCGGCCGGGCCCGAATGGTTCACTGTATGGTGATATGGTTTAGGCCGAACTTGTTTGAAGTTCGACCATAGGATGCAGCGTCCACACCAATTCCATAAATTATTTTACATTTTTTTTGGAGCCTCGGGCAAGCTGAATAAATAATACTTCCTTAACGTACCTATCCGCAGCTTTTTATCTAATTAAACCTATCTTAGCAGCAAACTAAATTGAACCGATCATGAAAAAATTAGTACTACTGTTTACGGTAGTTGCATTTACCTGCACTGCCGCCTTTGCACAAATAACCCGCGAACAATCGATAGCTGAGTGGACACGCGCTAAAGCTTACACCAAAGCCTATTTAGATGCTATGCCTGCCGATGGTTATGCTTTTAAACCAACACCCGAAATGCGCAGCTTTGCACAGCAAATGCTTCACCTGGCAGATGGCGGCTACTTTTTAGTAGGCATGGCTACCGGTAAAGAAAGCCCGCTGGGAAAAAACGTTTCGGTAGAGAAAACCGTTGCGCCAACCAAAGAGGCCGTTACTAAAGCAGTAATGGACAGCTACGACTTTGCAATAGAAGCCGTAAAAGGCATGACCGACGCACAGCTTAGCGAAACCATAACCATGAACATGGGCAAAGAACTGAAAACTACCCGCGGCGCAATGTTGTTTAAAGCATTTGAGCACCAAACCCACCACCGCGGCCAAACAACTCCATACCTGCGCCTAAAAGGTGTTACACCTCCGCAGGAAATGTTGTTCTAACAAAATATTTAAGCGTATAATTATGCCGTCCTAACAAACATAGGGCGGCATTTTTGTTTAGGGGTAATGTGAGGGTCATCAGCCATAGCTAAATGCTTTACCAGCAAAATTATTTTTATCAGAAGATACATGAATATATTCCGTTCCATAAAAATTATCGTCCTGCTATCAGGTGTTGCCGTATTATTCAGCCAATGCTATAACCCCTCGGCACACCCCAGTACCGATGCGCTGGCCGAAGGCGATACCATAAACCTTGCCGATACCAGCCAACTGGCTTATGCCCCTAACCCGGCACAGCTGACGGATATGTTCGGCATAAATAGTTACGAGTGGAATTTTGAAGAGAATCCCGCAGCTAAAGACGAACGCAAGGGTATTTACGAGCCAAATATGGCGCTAATAAAAACCTTTAGTGCTATGCGGCATTACCTCAACTGGAACAAACTGGAATACACACAAGGCAATTACACCTTTAACCCTACCCGCAATGGCAATTGGGATTACGACCTGATGTACACGCGCTGCAAACAGGATAGCATTTTGGTATTGGCCTGCCTCAAAAACCTGCCCGTTTGGATGATGGAAACCTACCCCTCTACCGAGCGCGATGATGAGAATGTGCCCGCGCCATACCTATCGGACCTTAATACCCCGGCATCCTACGTTATACAGGCTCGCACTGCCTTTCAGTTTGCTGCGCGATATGGTTATAACACGGCAGTTGATACCTCATTGGTAAAGGTTGACCCGCACCCGGTTGGTGCCAAAACTAATGAAAAGAAAATAGGGCTGGGTTTAGTAAAGTACATAGAATGCGGCAACGAGAACGACCGCTGGTGGAAAGGCGAAAAGGCCAACCAAACAGCCGAGCAATATGCTGCAAATTTATCTGCTTTTTACGATGGGCATAAAGGCACCCTCGGTAAAAACGCAGGCGTAAAAACCGCCGACTCTACCATGTTAGTAGTAATGACCGGCCTGGCCACTGCCGATACCGCTTACCTGAAACGTATGGTTGCCTGGTGCAAAACCAACCGCGGTTTAAAGCCCGATGGAAGTATAAACCTATGTTTCGATGTGATCAATTACCATTTTTATGCTAACGATGGCGATATCTTCAGCCATAAAAAAGCCACTACGGGTGTTGCCCCCGAGTTATCAGCATCGGGCGCTGTTGCAGATGGCTTTGTGAAATATGCCAACAGCCTGCCCGGCAAACCAGAAGTTTGGGTTACCGAGGTTGGGTACGACCTAAACCCCGGCAGCTACCAACGCGCACCTGAAATAGGCACCAAAGGCCCCAGGCAAACGCAGGGCGATTGGATATTGCGCAGTTCGTTACTTTACCTTAGGCATGGGGTTAAAAGGCTGTTTTTTTATCAATTGTTCGATGCTTTTCCGGGTAAGGCAGAGCAATATGCAACATCCGGGTTGGCCCAAAGCCCAAAACGCCGCCCCGCTGCCGATTATATACTGCAAACCACGAAGCTTTTGCGTGGCTACCAATACAAAGGCACCATTGGCCAAAACCCGCTGATCGATAAATTTGAGAAAGATGGCAAAGTGGTATACGCTCTTACTATACCCGAGCAAACAGGTCAGGTGCGTACCTACACCTTAGATTTTGGTACCGAAACACCCATTGTGGTTTACAAACCCAAACCCGGTGCCGATAACATGGCCCAAAGTACCGTGCAAGCAATAAATGGCAAACTCACGCTGCAGCTGAGCGAAACGCCGCAGTTTTTGCAGGTGGGCGAGTAATTTAATTTTCAAAATGACTGTTATTGATATTCTCCCTGTTGAAGCCCATGACTATCTGCGGTTGATGGAACTAAGCCGCCGTACCTTTTACGATGCGTTTGAACACCAAAACAACCCAGATGACTTTGCTGCATTTGCTGCAAAAGCATTTACCGTGGAAACTTTTCAGGAACAACTTAACCACCCAGATTCGCGATTTTATTATGCCATGATAGATGGCGCACCGGCCGGATATATAAAATTAAACTACCGCGATGCCCAAACCGAATTTCGGGATGAAGATGCTCTCGAAATTGAGCGTATTTACGTTTTGCAACAACACCAGGGTAAGCAAATAGGCAAACAACTAATCGATTTTGCCATCCAAACCGCTCTTGACGCCGGGTTTAGCTATGTATGGCTTGGCGTATGGGAGCACAATGCCGGCGCCATCAGCTTCTACCGCAGCCAAGGATTCGAGGTATTCAGCAGCCACGCTTTTATGGTAGGTAATGATAAGCAAACCGACCTGCTGATGAGGAAAGAGCTGGTTTAGATGTTCAGATTTCAAATGTGCAGATGAAGCTGCTGATTTGTGAGTCCACAAGGCTCCTAATCCTGATAGTTATTGTCGCCACTTAACCCCGGCATCTGCATATCTGAAATCTGATATCTGCACATCTATTTCCCTTCCCACCCCGTATCCTTCAAAGCCGGGTCGTTCTCTTTGGCCAGGAAATCGCTATCGGATAACGAGCCTGCTTCCCATTCTAAAATAGCTTCATCGGGCACTATTTCTACAGGAACCTTCCACGAGGTGGAGGTTTCGTTGTAAGCTATATTCGACTGTAAATTATAGCAACTGATGATAGACCATCTTGGGCTATCGCTCAGGTTAGCTTCCGAACGGTGCAGCAGATTGCTGTGAAATAACAAAGCGTCGCCGGCACCCAGTTCGCAATAAACAAGTTCCATTGTTTTCAGGGCGTTCTCTACCATTACCATATCTGCCCCTACCTGCTCGCCCGAAAAGCCGTGGTTCACCCTGCCGAGTTTGTGCGAACCTGTTATTACCTGCAGGCAGCCGTTCTGTTTATTAGCGGGCGTAAGGGCAACCATTACACTCATCATTTCATCGGGGAACATAAACTGGTTTTTATACCAATAACCGTAATCCTGGTGCCACTCCCATGCGCCGCCCACCTTAGGCTCCTTTTGCATCAGTTTAGAGTGAAAATGGCAAACCGGCGAATGCTCGCCCAATAGTTGGGCTACGGGCGCTATCATCTTCTCGCTGCGGGTGAGATAGCCGAACACATCGTTCCCGGGGGTAAACCATAACGACAGGCGCGTTTTTTTGCCTGTTTGGTCGTTAAGGTCGAGCGCATGTTTGCGCATGGCATCGTCGTTCAGCGCAGTGCTGTAAAGTTTTTCAACTTCGGCTTCGCTGCAAAATTGTTTCAGTACCAAATAACCGTCGCGATGGTACTGCGCCATCTGCTCGGGGCTTAGTGCTTTGCTTTCCATAAAATTTAGCTGTAGGTTTATCCTGTGGTTGGCAGGGAAAGTAAATTTAAACAGAATATTTAATTTGGCCCGATGAAACTGTATATAAAAAACATGGTATGCAGCCGCTGCAAAATGGTGGTAAAGGCCGAAGCAGAAAAACTGGCCCTGCACCCCACTACGGTTGAATTGGGCGAACTGGATTTAGATGTCGAACCCGATAAAGCCACCATGGAAACCTTCGGCGCTAACTTGCGCAAACTCGGTTTCGAAATTATTGATAACCGCAAAAGCCGCATCATCGAGCAGATAAAAACTGCGGTTATTAACCTCATTCACCATCAACAAGAACACCCCAACACCAACCTGTCTGACTACCTGGCGGCCAAACTCAATTACGAATACGGCTACCTCAGCAGTTTATTCTCAGAAGTAGAAGGCAGCACCATCGAAAAATACGCCATCAGCCAAAAAATAGAGCGGGTAAAAGAACTGATGATGTACGATGAGCTTACCTTATCCGAAATTGCCAACCAAATGGGCTACAGCAGCGTGGCCTACCTATCGGCACAATTTAAAAAGCAAACGGGACTGACACCCTCCTTCTACAAATCACTAAAGGATAAAAAGCGCCAAAACATAGAGGACCTGTAAATCTCATAAAACTATCCTATAAATGTGTAAAGCCCGGGGCCGGTGGCCGGGGTACTTTTGTGTTATCAAAACATCAAACACAATGACACATACCTATAAAATTACCGGCATGACCTGCACCGGCTGCCTGGCCAAAGTACAAAGCCTGCTTAGCGGGGTAGAAAATATCACCAAATTAGATATCGACCTGCCCAATGGCACAGCAGCTATCAGCATGAGCAAACACGTTGCAACAAGCGAATTACAAGCTGCGCTGGCCGCCTACCCCAAATATCAATTGAGTGAGTTGCCGCATCAGCACCACGCCATAAGCTCGATGCTTGATGATGCGGAAGAAGCAAAGTCATTTTTAACGACTTACAAACCGGTGCTGCTGATATTCGGCTACGTCGGGCTGTTATCCCTGTTAATAGCAAGCTTATCGGGTACATTCAACGGCATGCTTGCCATGCGGGTATTCATGAGTGGCTTTTTCCTGGTATTTTCCTTTTTTAAGATGCTGGATCTGAATGGTTTTGCCGATAGCTATTCAACTTATGATATTGTTGCCAAAAAATTCCGAGCATGGGGATTTGTTTATGCCTTTATCGAATTAGCGTTGGGGATAGCTTTCGCGTTAAACTTTATGCCTGTGGTAACCAACGCCATTACATTCGCGGTAATGAGTATCAGCCTAATTGGCGTTTTGCAGAGCGTACTCAACAAACGCAAAATACGCTGCGCCTGCCTTGGTGCGGTTTTCAACCTGCCGATGAGCACTGTTACCATTATTGAAGATGCGCTTATGATAGCGATGAGCGGGGTAATGCTGGGGTTGATAGTATAAAGGATAATTAAAAAAGCGCCGGAAATGTGCGATTCCTTCCTTGGGGAAGGAGGAGGAAGGGGTTAGTGCCCATGCAAATTCTTTTAGCATGCGTACTAACCCCTCCCTGCATTTGCGCTCATTCCCTGCGCGCCCCTCCCCAAGGAGGGAATTTTACTTATCCCCAATTAAAATCTACCACCCTGTTATTCAGTTTCCATTTGGCCGGCCATTGGTCTGTCAACCAATCAAGCGGTTCGCCTGTGGGCTGTACTTTGGCGGCATGGGCGAAGGCTGTTTTAATGGCGGCTTTTTTATCGGCATCCAAAATATCCAGTTCGGCCGAGATGAACAGCGGCGCGCCGCTTTCTGCCAATAGTTGCAGCCATTGGCGGTTTTTATCCCAAGGCACATCTTTGGTAAGGCCCACGCAATCGCCATCGGCAGCGTAAAAAGTATTGTGGTGCGGCAGGCGGAAACCTAAAGTGTTCACGCCCATTTTTTTGGTGCGGTCCCACTCCTTGCCGCTGGTATCATCGCCGGTGCGGTTAAGTTCAAATACACCTGCCGATAGGTGGCTCATGGTATTACAGCCGATAATATACATCTCCCCTGCCGACTGGCGGATGGCAGCATAAAGCGTGTTGATGATCTCGGCGTTGGTTTTGGTCTGGTCGTAATATTTCCAGCCCGGTGCGGTGAAGCCATCCGTCATTTTAAAGCCCCAGCGGCCGAAGATATCATAGGTGCTGTAATCGTGCTTCACCATATCGTAGCCCCATTGCTGGTAAAGCTTCATGTTGCGTTTTACGCGTTCCAGAGTTTCGGGGATGGTGGGGTCGAGTATGGGTGTTTTAGCATCATCGCGGCCGGCGATCTTTGGGGCAAGCAGGCTGGTTTTATCATCTAAACGGGCTATCAGCGGTCGCGTCCACAAACCGGGGCGCATACCCAAAGCTTTTATCTCTCCGGCCATTTTGTGCATATCCTTAAACTTGTTGTTCACTATCGAAAAGTCGTCGGGTTGCTGCCAGCCATCGTCGATAACCGAGAACGGGCGGTTAGTGGTATCGCTCACCAGCGTGCTCATCAGCGTGGTTTGTGCTTTAATAGTTTCGTACGAGTTGTTGCCGTAAACCACATACCAATCGTTTATACCGTAAACAGGCTGTTTGGGCAGGCGTGGTTTTGGGCACATTACTTTACAAAAACGGGTAAGCGTAGCATAAGGGTTCTCTCCTGTCTTACTCAATGTGGTTACTATATCCGCCGCATGCAGTTTGCGCTGGCCAAGTTTTACGCCCGAGCCGCCCGAGTGGGTATCCATCGTCAGCTCTAAACTATCGGGGCTAACATTCCAGTAACAAATGGTATTACAGCCGGTTTTTACGCCGAAGGCCGCTGTTTGTTTGGCATCGTGCAGCAGCACATACCAAGGGTTACGTGCATTGGCATCGGCGGTTTTCCAGCCCAGATCACCGTAGGTACGCTCCCAGTGGTCGCCCAATACTTTCGAATATTTTTTGCTTTCGTATTTCCATTTCAGGCGTACGCCCATCAGCTCATCTTTTGGCGATGAAACATAAACCGACTGCGCGTTGCCCGCGGTCTTCAGCTCTACCCTCACATCTTTATGCGTATAGGCCGAAGCACCCGAAGGTGATAATTTTACCCATTGTCCGTTGATCTCGGTCCATGCCTCGTCGGGGTGGTTTATCAAGGCATTGCCAAAAGCATCGGCAAAAGTGAGCCTGCTATACATTACCGCTGCCATGCTGGCGGCGGATAGTTTAATAAAATTTCTGCGTAACATAGGTTTGATATAAAATAGCTGCGATAAAACTAATAATTACCCGTATAATTATAGCCGCTTAGTGTAACAAATTATTACCACAGCAATCTAAAACACAAGGAATAATAAAATTATACCGCAACAGCTATGAATTGGAAATTCTTCTCGCGCACAAAAAACGATACGCCTAAACCTAAAAAAAGCAAAACCCGCGAATGGGTTGATGCCATTTTATTCGCCCTGGTGGCCTCCACTATTATCAGGGGGCTATTATTTTCGGCATTTGCCATCCCCTCGGCCTCTATGGAAGGCAGTTTGATGACGGGCGATTACCTGTTCGTGAGCAAACTATCATACGGCGCGCGCATGCCCATGACGCCGCTTTCTATCCCCTTCCTCGAATCGACCATTTGGGGCGATACCAAAACTTATTATGACGGCTGGCAACTGGGCTACCATCGTTTGCCCGGGCTTGGCGAAGTGAAAAAAGGAGACGCCGTGGTTTTTAACTACCCTGCCGAACTTGTTGAACGCCCGGTTGATATGCGCGTACACTACATTAAACGCTGCGTTGGCCTGCCCGGCGAAACCGTAACTATTGTGAACGGACAAGTTTTCACCGATGGTAAAGCGGTTAAGAATGCACCGCAGGCACAAACTTCCTACCTGGTTACAACAAATGGAACAGCCATCAATCCGGATGTGTTAGACGAAATGCATGCGGAGGTACGCGGCTACGACGGCGTTACTTATGAAATGATATTACCTACCGATGGCGTTGCGCAGTTGAAAACATTCTCGAACGTTAAATCGGTCGTTCCCGCTAATCAAAAACCCGGCGAAGCTGATCCCCGTGTGTTCCCAAGTGATACTACCCGCTTTAAATGGAATGAGGATAACTTTGGCCCGTTGCTAATTCCTAAAAAAGGACTTACGGTAAAGCTGAACGATAGCACATTTGCAAAATACCATGTAGCTATTGAGAAATACGAGCACAACAAAATTGAGTTAAAAGGTAAGGACGTTTACGTTAACGATAAAAAAGCCGACAGCTATACCTTTAAAATGGATTACTACTGGATGATGGGCGACAACCGCCACAATTCAGAAGATTCGCGCTTTTGGGGTTTTGTACCCGAAGACCATATAGTAGGCAAAGCGGTTATCACCTGGATGAGCATTGATAGCACCAAATCATTCCTGAGCAAAATACGCTGGAGCAGGGTTTTCCGCCCGATACATAGCGTGGAGCAATAACCTTTGCGCCCCATCGACCAATACTTTTCAAATCAGCCGGAGCCCCATAAAAGTGCTCTGGCTTTTTTGCGTAACCACATTTTAGCACTGGATAGCCGCCTTACCGAAGAATGGAAATACAGCATGCCTATGTATTGCCTTAAGGGTAAGATGTTTTGCTACCTGTGGGTTCATAAAAAATACAAGCAACCCTATATTGGAATAGTAGAAGGCGGCCGCCTGAACCACCCCGATCTGCTGCAAGAGAAACGCGCAAGAATGAAAATACTGCTGATAGATGCAGAAGCGGATATACCCGTGGAAAAGGTAGACGAGATATTGAGAGCTGCGTTGGAGTTCTACAAATAGCCTTGTCATTCTGAGCGAAGCGAAGAATCTGATAGCCACAATGCAATAAACGCTATGCAAATCCGCGAATAGATGCTTCGTCCCTCAGCATGACAAATTGGCCAGGTTCATCTGCACATCTGAAATCCGCACATGTGCACATCCAAAAACTCACCCCCACATTTTTCAGCTTCGCCCCTTATTTTGTTGAAGGCTTTGTATTTTAGGGTACATTTACCCAATGGATAAAACCGAGAAACAGATATGCCTTTACAGTTCGGCCCTGCTGGCTTTGTTGCTGAACGCGGGCAAACTGCTCGCTCTGCGCGATAACGGCATCCTGGCGCGATACTGGCACTTCAACACCGCCGAGTTTATTTACCAGGTGCTGGTGCAGTTCGTGTTTTGTCACCTCGTCTTCTACCTCAACCTTCGGCACAATCGCCTTACGGTTTGGCGCGCGCAAAGCAAATATCTGCCCTACATCAGTATAAACCTGCTGTTGGGTTTAGTTTTTATGTTCTTCTTCGGCGGGCTGCAGCGCAGGGTTTTTATTGATACCAATTTCAAAAACATTTACTGGGCCACATATATGGCGCGCTTCGGGCTGGCGGTAATATTATCGGGCATTCTGATAAAAATTATCCTTTTGCTGCGCGAAGCCAAGCAGCATATACAGGAGAACGAACGCCTGAAAAACGCCTATACCGTTGCCGAACTGGAATTATTGAAAGAACAATTGAACCCGCATTTCCTGTTCAACTCGCTCAGCAGCTTATCGGGTGTGGTACGCGAGAACCCAACGCTGGCACAACAGTATATCAAGCATCTTTCTAAAGTATTCCGTTATAGCATGGTGAAACCCAACAGCAATTTAGTTACCCTTGCCGATGAGTTAGAAATGGTAAACTCCTTTGCAGAATTATTGAAAATGCGGCTGGAAGATGCTTTTGTGTTGATGGTGGATGTGGGCAAACATTATATGAGCCAGCAACTGCCGCACCTGTCGTTACAGCCTTTGTTAGAGAATGCAGCCAAACATAATGCAGCAACCTTTGCCAAACCACTAAAAGTTACCATTTACATTGAGGGCGACGACTTAGTCGTAAGCAATAACCTGCAACCCGTTGCGGCTGAAAGCAGCGGCATAGGACTTGCCAACCTGAACGAACGCTTCAGGATACTGATGGGCAGAGAAATAAGCATCAACCGAACAACTGATACCTTCGAAGTTAAACTCCCCCTGCGCTATGAGTGAATTAAGGATAGTGATAGTTGAAGATGAGGCAGCAACAGCGCGCAACCTTGCTTATACCCTGCAAAACATCGATGAGCATATAGTAGTTGTAAGTACTCTGCCCTCGGTACAGGAAGCTGTTGCTTGGTTTAATAGCAACACTGGCTACGGCCTTATTTTCATGGACATCAGCCTGGCGGATGGCATGAGCTTCGAGATATTTAAACAGGTAAAAATAACCCGCCCGGTTATTTTTGTAACCGCCTATAACGAGCATGCGCTCACGGCCTTCAAGAATAACGGCATCGATTACATCCTGAAACCTTTCGACGAAGAAGAAATAGGCGCGGCGCTGAATAAATACAAAACCCTTACTGCTGCCGTTCCATCCCCACTAACCCCTGCTTTAGAGGTAGAAAACCTGTTGGCACAATTACAAAAGTTAAGCACGCCTTACAAACGATCGTTTTTGGTACATTTCCGCGAGAAGCTGATACCTGTAGAGGCCGCAAAGATCGCCTGGTTTTACACTGCCAACGAGATCGTCTATGCCCGTACCATTGCGGACCAGCAATACATTATGGACTTTACCATGGAGCAACTGGAGCAACAACTGAACCCTGAGCAGTTCTTCCGCGCTAACCGGCAGTTCATTGTTAACCGTACAGCCATCAGCGAGGTCGATTTTTATTTCAACGGCCGCCTTTCCCTAAAAGTAAAACCCGAACCCACCGAACGCATCCTCATCAGCAAAGCCCGGGTGCCCGAGTTTAAGGGGTGGATGAACAGGTGAGTTGAAGCCCTAAGTCGTGAGTATTAAGTCGAAAGTCAGCCACTCCTAACCTTCAGACTTTTGACCTAAGACTTCCGACTTAAAACTCGCCCCCTAATTTCGCAGCTTCACCCATATTTCCGCCACCGTCCCGCTGCCCCTTCCCCACCTTTGTTCCAACAAAAAATTACGTTATGGAACATGCACATCAACTCCGGCCGTGGGTAGCGCTCTTTGTAGGCGCACTGGTTTTGGCCGAAATTATATGGAGCTGGCGGAACGATAAACACGCTTACCAGGTGAAAGAAACCTTTAGTAACCTGGCCATCTTGGCGGGTTTCCAGCTATCTAAATTCGTGTTTGCCGGCTACCAGTTGGCCATCATGAACTTTGCGGCAGCCTTTGCTCTTTGGAATATCCCGCACACCTGGTGGGGCTTTGCCATCACCTTTGTTGCTGCCGACTTTGTTTACTATTGGTTCCACCGCGCATCGCATTATTGGGAACCGCTTTGGGCCTTCCACCTCATCCATCACTCAGGACTATTCATGAATTTGACCACGGCTTACCGATTGAACTGGTTTAGCGCTTTGGTAAGCCCTTTATTTTTTGTGCCGATGGCGCTACTGGGTTTTCCGGTTGATTTTATCATTATATCGTACGTGCTTAACCTCGTTTACCAATTCTTCCTGCATACCGAGGCAATTGGAAAACTGGGCGTATTGGAGGGTTATATAGATACCCCATCGGCCCACCGCGTTCATCACGGCTGCAACCCCGAGTATATCGATAAAAACTTCGGCGGCGTGTTCATCATCTGGGACAGGCTTTTTAAAACCTACCAAGCCGAAACTGTCAAAGTAAAATACGGCATCACAACGGGTTTTATCAGCCACAACCCATTTAAACTGGTGCTCTATGGCTCATCAATCTGTTCAGGAAATCGCAGTCACAAAGCGGGCAACACTTCACCCCCTGATATTGCAGCTTCGCCCGGTTTTGAACAACCATCCTCATAAAATACCATCAAATTAGTATTAACAAACACCAAATAAAACAATACGAACATGAAAACCATCATTTTAAGTTTACTGATAGCCTTTAGCGCAGTAGTTGCGCAGGCACAAACCAGGGTAGTAGTAAGGCATCGCCCGCACCGTACGGTAGCCGTTGTACGCCCCGCCGTTATAGCACCCGTAGTAGTGGCCCGCCCCATAGCTGTAGTCAGGCCGGTGGTGGTAGCGCGCCCCGTAGTAGTGGCAAGGCCCGTTCGCCGCGTAGTAGTGGTACACTAAACACACATTCAAGATCATTCAAAAACACACAACATAAAACAACCATGAAAACAAAAACCATTACCGCATACGGAACCCGCGTTATTAAATCTATGTTAGTCCCCGCCCTTGGTTTGGCGCTTACTGTTTCATCGTGCAAAAAAGACAGCACTACAACAGCAGCCGTAACCGAAGACGAAGCCGCAGAAATTATGGTACAATCGATAGACCCGGCAAGCGGAGGGCTTGCACTGCAGACCACCGCTGCAACAACTATTACCGTTACCAGCAGCGGCAGCAGCAAATGTGGTATTGCAAAGGATAGCACCATTACCGGCTCGGGCGGCACTTCAACACGCAGCTACACCTATAACCTCAACTGGCACCGCCTGCTTACCTGCGGCACGGGCAGTATTCCTTCTAAACTCGATTTCTCGTTCACCGGCGCAAGCACTTATGTGGCGCCCAGAATGTCATCCAACGATAACTCAACGGGTGCATTTACCGTTACGGGCTTAGAATTGGCCAGCAGCGAATACATCGTAAACCAAACTTACACCCGCAACGGCACCCAACAGTCAAAGGTGCGCAACAATCGTAATTTTACCAGCACGGTAAACATAACTACCACCAACGTAAAGGTTAGTAAAGTAAGCCAGCAGATAACATCGGGCACCGGCACTATTGCCGTAACGGGCACCGCTTCCACCGGCGAATCGTTCAGCTTTAGCGGCACCATTACCTTCCTTGGCGGCCAAAAAGCAACCATTGTTTTAAGCACGGGCACCACCTTTAATGTACAATGGTAAAACGCTAAATTGCAGCTATGAAAAATATACTCTCTAAAGCAGGATACGGGTTGGCCCCTATCCTGCTCCTGTTACCTATTTTGTTTTCGGCACCCGCCAAAGCGCAAACCATGGATGCTGCGGCCTTGAAAAAATCGACACCGCAACAACGCGCCGACTGGCAAAACAAAATGATGAAGGAGGACCTGAAACTTACCGATGCCCAATACCAGCAGGTAAGCAAACTGAACCTGGAATATGCCCAAAAAATGCAGCCGCTGCTCACCTCTACCGATAGCAAATTCAGCAAAGGCATGAAAGCCCGCTCGCTGATGAAAGAGAAGGATGCCAAGCTACAAGACATACTGAGCGACGAGCAGTACGAAACCTACAAGAAAATAGTGAAGGAAAAGGGACAGGAATTGAAGAAGGTGATAATGGACTAAAACACGATGAAGTCGGTTGAAATTTTTGACAGGATTTAGGGATGGGCAAGATTATTACAGGATTTTTTTGCAGTGATTCCACCTATCTAATATTGATTTCACCGATAGCCTATCCTGAGAATCCTAAAATCAAGCGAATCAAGGTTCAGAAAAAATATCATGAAAAAATATATCCTCCTCGCGTTTGCCCTGCTTTTTATTTTCAGGGCTCATGCACAAAACTTTTCTAAGGTAGATAACTGGCTTAACGATAATACGCCTGCTATGGGTGGGCGTAGTGTGCTGGTGGTTTATAAAGATGGCAAGGTGATTTACAGCAATGCCGTTAACGAGCTATCGCGCAGGCAGAAAATGGTGAATAAGTTTTTGGCCAAGCGGCAAAACAAAACCGCCAACCTCGACGACTTTACCACCGATAGTAAAATGCCTATTGCCAGTTGTAGCAAATGGCTGAGCGCCGCCCTGGTGATGACCTTTGTTGACGAAGGCAAACTAAAACTTACCGATACCGTTGGCAAATACCTACCGGTGCTTTCGCAGCATGGCAAGGGCGGAATTACGGTTAGCCAGTGCCTGTCGCATACTACGGGCGTCCTCTCTCCATCGTTAAAAGAAAGCCTGCAGGAAATGCGCGGCGTAAACACCATGGACGAAGCCATTGCCGATATTGCCGCCATGCCGATGGAAGGCAAGCCCGGTACGGTATTCCATTACAGTAATGTAGGATTGCAGATAGCAGGGGCTATTATCGAAAAGATAAGCGGAAAGGATTTCCATACCCTTTTTGCCGAACGTATTGCCGGTCCGTTGGAAATGAAGAACAGCGATTTTGGCACCAGCAAAGTTGCCCTCCCCGCGGGCGGAGCCAACAGCACCGCTAATGACTATACCAACTTTTTGGTAATGATATTAAACAAAGGCACTTATAAGGGCAAGCGCATCCTGAGCGAAAAAAGCATTGCCGAAATGCAGATAAACCGTGTAACTGCCGATGTAAAGGTTGGCTACTCTCCTGCCGAAGCCGGCAGTATGGGTTATGGTTATGGTGAGTGGGTTATGGGACCAACGGTGGTAAGCAGCCCCGGCCTTTTCGGCAGCTTCCCCATGGTGGATAACAAGGGAAAATACACCGCCTTCCTGCTATGCTACTACATCAAAAACGATGGCCGCGGCGAGCGCTATAAAGAGTTAACGGGACTGTTGCAGGATGCGCTTAAATAGCGACCCGATATCTTCCCTTTAGATTTGACAACTTTCAAAAAGTTGTCAAATCTATTATGGCACTACACCAATTCGTAAAATTCGCAAGAATTAGAACATTTCATGATCATTCAGAAGGCTATGTTTCGCTTATGAATGATCTTATCTATTGCACGCCCCAATATCTCCAGCACCTCGGCCTCTAAAAAATCTTCGTTACGCTGCATCCATTCGCTGCCCATTTTAAATAGCATGGCCACTTTACCGTCGGTAAACTTAACGTGCCATACCTGCCACGATTTAAAATAAGCACTGGTTATATTAATAATGTGGGCCTTGCCATCGGCGAGTTTTATCTTGTATTCCATAGTTTGGGGTCAGTAGTTTTTTGTGTAGATATGATATTTATACGTGCACATAAACGCATTATTGCCGTCGGGAAGATATTTAACATTTGTGTTAAAAACCGCGTTTGCAACACTTTAAAGCATATTATTGACTTTCAGCGCTGTTCAGAGCTTTTGAAGTTATACCACTATTTTACGAAGCTTTTTCTGACATCGGCATGATGTTAATTTTGGTTCGCGACGCCGGCCTTTCAAGTTGATATTTATGTTGTTTATATAAAATACTTGCTCTATCTTTTGGCATTGTTATCTGCTCACCCTGATATGTTGCATCGTTTCATATTCCTGTATTGTTTAAAAGCGGGCTTCTGGCTGTTTGTGGTGTTGCTATTCGGCTTAACATCGTGCACGCAGCCTAAACAGGATAGCAGCAAAATAAAAGCTCAACTGGTTTTGGCAGATAGCCTTTACTACGCCGGGCGCGGACAAGAGGGGCAGAAATTGCTCATAAAACTACGCCCACAGATAAAAAATACCGACCCTCTTATAACAACTTACTACGGTTTACGCGAATTGGACTATTTTAACAATGGAGCCGGGATGACGGTTTATGCCGATAGTGCCCTGGCTTTTTTTAAAAGCGACGAACGCAAAACCACTTACCCCAACTACTATTTTAAAGCTTTACTTGCCAAAGGCGATGCTTGTGTAAAGCTGCAAAAATACACCCTCGCATTGCGTTATTACTACCAGGCGCGCGAAGTATTGCCCGGCGGCGACTGCGATAACGGCGACCTCGCCAGCAAAATAGGCGGCATTTATTACGACCAGCGCAAATTTGTTTTGGCCGCGCGCTATTGGGCCGAGAGCTACAAAGGGCTCAGCCAATGCGGTAAAGAGATAAACCAGCAAAAGCTTTTCTTTTTAAAACAAGGAGCGCTTAATAATGCGGGTTTCTCATACGAGCGCGCCGGCATGTTGGATAGCGCCTCAATTTATTATATAGCCGACCTTAACCTGATCAAAAGAACCGATAGCCTTAACCTGGTAGCCAAATTGTATCTCCCCGGTGCCTATGCCGTGATATATGATAACCTTGGCGGGCTGTACCTAAAACGGGGAAACATCGCTATAGCTGAAGAATATCTTAACAAAAGCCTCGCCCTGTTGCCCCCAACCATAACAGACGGGGCACGCATCCCCCCATTATTGAAACTTGCCGAGGTATATCTGATCAAAGGCGACTATCCAAAAGCTGCAAAAAGCCTTGCCGAGGGCCGGGCCAATTTAAACAAGTACTATAAACAAAACCCTGCTTCGCAACTTAACTGGATTAAGCTGCAGGCGCGATACCTGGATCTGACAGGTAAGCACGCCGAAGCTTATAAATACCAAAACGCGTACATAGCAACAAAGGATTCGTCCGACAATACGTCTGCCGAATTATTCAGGTTGGATGTGGAGCGCGAGATGAATACCTTGCAGCAAGAGCAGTCGCTGGGCGAGCTGATGCAGAAGAACGATGTAAAGCAGCTATACCTGGAAGGCAGTGTGGTTATTGTGGTGCTGTTTGTGATCATCATTATTTTGGTGAACCGCAATTTAAAACGCACCAAGGCCATTAACAAAGGCACTGTTTTGCAAAACCAGCAACTACAGGCAGCACTATCCGAACTGGAAACACTGAATAAAAACTACATCCGCGTAATGCGCGTAATGGCGCACGACTTGCGTAACCCGTTATCGGGCATTATGGGTATAGCTGCCATGGTGCTTGAAGAAGAAAGCAGCCTGAGCGAAGAGAACCGCCACCTGCTGAAGATCATCGAAAGCACGAGTAACAGTTCGCTGGAGATGATAAACGAACTGTTGGAATCGGGACTGACCAACGATAGCCAGCCCATGGAAAAAGAACCGCATGACCTACGTGCGTTGCTTTTTGATTCGGTAGAACTGCTGCAATTTAAGGCAAAAGATAAGCAACAGGAGATCGTATTCAACAGCATCGACGAGAGCATTATGGCTAACGTGAATTACGAGAACATCTGGCGTGTATTCAACAACCTTATCATCAACGCCATTAAATTCAGCCACGAAGGTGGCGTTATAAAAGTTGGCATTACCCTGCACGAAAAAAATATCCTTATCTCAGTAGCTGATAATGGCATCGGCATACCGGATAAGGATAAAGACAATGTATTCGAGATGTTCACGTCCGCAAAAAAAGCCGGGACACACGGTGAGCAGCCTTTCGGGCTTGGGTTATCTATCTCTAAAAAGATCATAGAGGCCCACGGTGGCCGCATCTGGTTCGATAGCAAAACCGGCGAGGGTACCGTGTTTTTTGTAGAACTGCCGGGGTAAATATTTTAAACAATTTGTCATCCTTGAGCGCAGCGAAGGATCTATTGAACACGATGCAAGGCGAACTTGCAAATCGACGATTCAGGTACTTCACTGCGTTCAGTACAACAAATATTTTACCACTTCTCCAACCCTAACAACTTCTTACCCAAGTCCGTCAATTCCGCAACCGGGTTTTGTTTTTCGCGCTCCAAAGGGTCGCCGGGGAAAGCATAGCCTTGCATGGCCTCGCGGCTTTGCCAGCTGTTTATGCGCCAGTTCACCAATTCTTCGTTATCCTCCTGTGCGGGCATCATGGCAATATATTGGGCCACGCGCACTTTATTGCCGCTGGTATTGGCGCGTATGCCATGTGGCTGCAGGCTGTTAAATATCAGCAGGTCGCCGGCTTCCAGTTTTACCTTTTCTATATTAAAACCTGTGGTATCGGGTTTGTAGTGGTCGCGGTCTTCGGGTTGGGTTAGTTTCCAGGTGTCGTAAGTGCGATAAAGTTCGGGTATGCACTGGAAACCGCCCATGGTTTCGTCGGTTTGGTCGGCAAGGGCCAATACTCCTTGCACGTTCTGCGGTTTTGTTTCGGGGTCGTAATCCCAGTGGATGAAGCCTTTATATTCGAAACCCGGACGCAGCGGAAAGTTGAGGTTAGCACGGTCAATAGTTGCCCAAAGTTTTTCGGTTCCCCAAATATCGGCAAAGGCCTGGTGTACACGCGGGGTTTGGCGGTTATCCCACATCAACTGGTGGTTGTATATCTCTACCATGCCGGTGTTGTTGAGTTCCTTCATCTGCATTTGGGCGTTAGGCTTTTTATACCAACTCTCCATATCGTTGGGGTCCTTGCCTTCATACTCCCACAGGTAATCAGCTAAAGCCAGTGCTTGCTCGCGCCTTACGGCTTGTTTTACTATTACATAGCCGTTCTCTATCCAGAATTTCCAGTCGTCTTCACTCAGCACCTGCAGGCGCTTTCCGTTGCTGCGGTCGTTCAGTTTCAGCTGGCTTGATTTTGCGGTAGATGGGTTGCCCGGTATTTCTTTATGTGCATTTTGCGGTCCGGGTGCCATCATGGTAGGTGCCATAGTTTTTTGTTCTGCTATCATGGTTTCTATTGGTTTTGATAATTCAAAGTTAGGTTGGCTTAGCAAGGCCAATATTCTGCACAATGACCAGAATTTGCTCTGTATTGACATTTGTATTAAATTCACACCTACTAACAAGCCAATGAAGGATGAATGAGATACAATTAGAGCGGGTAGATTTTGAACCGGGCAAATCATTCAAGCTGTTTTCGCCACGCTTGCGCAATACCTTCCTGTGGCATTATCATCCCGAATTTGAGCTGGTGTATGTGGAGGCCGATGCCGGCATCAGGCACGTAGGTTCGCATATATCAGGCTACACACAAAGCGACCTGGTTTTCATCGGTAGCAACCTCCCTCATCTTAATTTTGATTATCGCCTCCGTAGCGATTACCACCAGATCGTGATCCAGCTTCGCGAGGATTTTATGGGCACCGCCATTGGCATCTCGCCCGAATTCGCTGTTATTAACCAACTGTTCAAAAAAGCAGCTTACGGCATTGCCTTCCATGGCGAAACCAAAGCTGTGGTTACCGAAAAGCTAAAAGGTATGGCGGCGCTAAGCTCTTTTGAGCAATTGATGCAGTTGATGAATGTATTCGATATCCTTGCACGCTCAGAAGAATATACCATCCTGAACGGCGATGATATCAGCCTCCAATTTTTCCTGAAAGATAAAATACGCATGGGCGCCATTTACGAATACATCGGTGCTAACTACAGCAGTAAACCCGATGTAAATGTGGTAGCGGGCAAAGTGAATTTAACCACAGCCGCCTTTTGCCGCTACTTTAAACGCCAAACCAATATTACCTTTACGGATTTTGTGAATCAATACCGCATAGATATTGCGAAAAATCTGCTGATGCAGGATAAGAACGTAACCGAAACCTGCTATGCGGTGGGATTTGAAAGCTTATCTTACTTCAATAAACTGTTTAACAAGGTGGTTGGCGAAAACCCTTCAGAGTTTAAAAAGAATAGGTTGTTGTGAGCGGCTATTTGTTTGTATAACGCAGAAAGGCGAAAATTTCTTTTCGCCCTTCCTTATATATACCGTTTGTTTAAATAGACGGTAATGGTTACTTAAAACCCAAAATGCTTTATGTAAGTATTCAAGTCTTTATCTCCCCTTCCCGATAAGCAGATAACTACGTTATCATCTTTTTTGAATGACATTTTCTCTAATTGTGCCAAGGCATGCGCTGTTTCTATAGCAGGGATAATCCCCTCTAACTGGCAACAAAGCAAGCCAGCCTGTAGCGACTCATCATCGGTAATGCTTACATATTTAGCGCGGTTTACTTTGTAAAGGTGTGCGTGTTGCGGGCCAATGCCGGGGTAATCTAACCCAGCCGAAATAGAATAAGGTTCTACTACTTGGCCATCGTCGGTTTGCATGAGTATGGTGCGGCTGCCGTGGAGTACGCCTTCTTTACCCAGGGATGTGGTTGCTGCAGAATGCCCGCTTTCAACACCCTTACCTGCTGCTTCCACCGCTACAAGCTGCACATTCTCATCATCCAAAAAATGGTAAAACATGCCCATAGCATTACTGCCACCGCCCACACAGGCCATAACGTATTGCGGCAATTCGCTACCGGTTTGCTCCAGCAGTTGTTTTTTGGCTTCTAACGAAATTATCGATTGAAACTGGGCCACCATATCCGGGTATGGGTATGGGCCTACAACCGAGCCAATGATGTAGTGGGTATCAACGGGGTTAGCTATCCAATCGCGCAAGGCCTCGTTAGTAGCATCTTTCAATGTTTTACTGCCCGATGTTGCCGGCACTACCGTAGCGCCCAGCATTTTCATACGGGCCACGTTGGGTGCCTGGCGCTCCATATCAATCTCGCCCATGTATACTACGCACTCAATACCTTTTAAGGCACAAACGGTAGCCGTGGCCACGCCGTGCTGGCCTGCACCGGTTTCGGCTATAATGCGTTTTTTACCGAGGCGTTGCGCCAGCAATATTTGCCCAATAGCGTTGTTTATTTTGTGCGAGCCCGTGTGGTTTAAGTCCTCGCGTTTGAAGAAGATGTTGGCACCATATTTTTCCGAATAGCGTTTGGCATGGTAAAGCGGCGAAGGGCGGCCCACATAATCGCGAAGCAATTGCTCAAACTCGGCTTTAAAGGCAGGGTCATCAAGTACTTTGTTATATTCCCGGCGTAGCTCTTCTACATTTGGGTAAAGCATCTCGGGGATGTATGCCCCGCCAAAATCGCCGTAATAGCCCTGTTCGTTAACTCCGTACTTCATTATTTGCTAAATGTTTTTATAATATTAAATGCCTCTTTAAGCTTGTTTATATCTTTTTCTGCCGGTGCCGATTCAAACCTGCTGTTCAGGTCTACCCCGTACAGCATCGGGTGATTAATGTTGCCCACTTCTGCCAAGTTCTCCAGGCTCAGCCCGCCCGAAAGGAAAAAAGGCACGCTGCCGGTATACTTGTTTAATACGCTCCAATTAAAAGTTTGCCCCGAACCGCCATGCGCAGCCGTTTTGGTATCGAACAGAAAGTAGTCTACCTTATTTTCGTACGCCTCTAACCGTCCGAAATCAAAATCTTCATCCACACCAAAGGCTTTCAGTACCTGCACTTTGGGGCGAAACAATGCGCAGTAGTCGGGCGTTTCGGTTCCGTGAAACTGCAGGGCATCAAAGCCATATTTGTTCATGGTTTTGCTTACCCGCTCTACCGATGCATTTACAAAAACGCCGGTTTTCAGGATATGGTCGGGCAGGGTTTCCAGCACATCTTCATCCAGCTCACCAATAAAACGCGGCGAACGGCTATAGTAAATAAAGCCCATATAGTCGGGCGATAGTGCTGCTACATCTGCTATATTGTCCGGGTATTTTAAACCGCAAACTTTTATTCTCATGGTTAGTTGGCTATGAGTGTTTTAAAGCTAATGAGCGCTTTCTTACTGATAAGCGACTCTTCAGCCTCATAAAAACAATCGGCAAAGCTTTTAGTTGGCGCTATGGTTTTTATGGCCAAAGCAGCGTTGCTCAATACTACATTGGTTTGTGCGCTTGTTGCTTCATCATTCAGCACCTTCATAAATATATCTGCCGATTCGGCTACGGTATGCCCGCCCGTAATTTCGCTTTCGCTTAGTTTTTCAAAACCCAACGCTTCTATGCTGTTTATCTTCTCGCCCTCGGCCGAAAAGGTTTTAAAATCGCAGGTGAGGGATATCTCGTCGTAGCCATCAAGCGCATTCAGAATGGTGTATTTAATGCCCGATTTTTGGTAAAGGTATGCATAAACCCTTGCCAGTTCGAGGTTGAATACCCCCACCAACTGGTTGCCCGGTTTTGCAGGATTTACCATGGGACCTAACATATTGAAGAAAGTTTTTACACCCAATTCGCGACGGATAGGTGCCACGGTTTTCATGGCCGGGTGGAACAGCGGCGCATGCAGAAAACAGATATTAGCTTTATCGATACTGCTTTTCAGTTTATCGGTATCGTTGGTAAAGGTATACCCCAAATGCTCCATTACGTTTGACGAGCCGCAACCCGACGATACGCC
This sequence comes from Mucilaginibacter pedocola, assembly GCF_002013915.1. Lineage (GTDB taxonomy): Bacteria > Bacteroidota > Bacteroidia > Sphingobacteriales > Sphingobacteriaceae > Mucilaginibacter > Mucilaginibacter pedocola. The sequence goes on along the minus strand of NZ_MBTF01000001.1, from coordinate 634,259 downwards.
ATAGTTGCCATGCTTAGCTACCTTATACCCAGCACCAGCCACTACAAACGAAGCAAGGGTAGAAATATTAAAGGTGTCCTTACCATCGCCGCCGGTGCCGCAAAGGTCGATGAGTTGGCCGCTCTGCAGGTCGATAGGCAGGCAAAGCTCCAGCATCGCATCGCGGAAACCTTCCAGTTCTTCAACCGTGATGCTGCGCATGCAATAGGCCGTCATGAAGGCCGCCATTTGCGAGTTATTGTATTTACCCAAAGCAATATTGGTCAAAATCTCTTTCGACTGTGCCCTGCTGAATGTTTTGTGTTCGAATAGATGGTTAAGTATCTGTTTCATGCCCCCTACCCCCCTAAAGGGGGAATTTTTTAAGCGTTATTTAATTTCTATACTCTTCCCCCAATTTCTGCTCCCCCTTCAGGGGGCTGGGGGCGATAACAAAAAAGGGTTACCTTGCGGCAACCCTTCTGTATATCTGTATAACAAAAACAAAAAATGAGGCTGCCTTACGCGTTTACGTTAAGCCACCACCAGTTATTGTTTAATGCGTTAGTTTTCATTCGTTGTGGCAAATATGGAAATACTTTTTGCTAAATACAAGGAGAAAGAAAATTTAATGATCGAAGAAGGTACACCATAAAATACCTCCCCGCTATTTCATAACTTCGCATACATTCACTCATTCCCCCTACTCACTCATTCACTCTATAAACAGGTGGCTATAAAAGAACAAAAAGTAAACCCCGAGAACGACCTTGGCTTTGGCCCGCAGCCGGTTATAAAAAGCCAGCCGCTAATTAATAAGGATGGCTCAGTGAATGTGCGGCGCAAGGGGCTTTCGTTCTTCAATACGGCTGATAACTACCACACGCTTATTACCATGAGCTGGGCAAAGTTTTGGGTGGTGGTACTTAGCGGCTATCTCGTAGCCAACTTGTTCTTTGCAACAGTTTACGTACTGATAGGTATGGACAGCCTCGACGGCGCAACCGGCACCAATACCTTTCAGCATTTTTTGGATGCCTTTTTCTTTTCGGCACAAACTATATCTACCGTGGGTTACGGGCATATCAGTCCGCGTGGTATTGTGGCTAACAGCGTGGCGGCAATCGAATCGATGATAGGTTTACTGGCATTTGCTTTGGCTACCGGTTTGCTTTACGGGCGTTTTTCTAAACCATCGGCCAAGATAGTTTATAGCCATAACATGCTGGTGAGCCCGTATAAAGAAGATGGCAAAGGGCTGATGTTCCGGATATCTAACCTGCGCCGCAATGTGCTGATAGATCTGGATGTAGAAGTAGTGTTCTCCTACAACGAAATTGTTGATGGCAAAGCCATCCGAAGATTTTTCCCGCTCGAACTGGAACGCAGCAAAGTAAGCATCCTCACCCTCAATTGGACGATAGTACACCCGCTGGACGGCAACAGCCCTTTAGCCGATATCACCCCGGATGAACTCGAGCGCACCCAGGCCTCCTTCTCGGTACTCATGAAAGCGTTCGACGACACCTTCTCTCAAACGGTACATTCACGCACCTCATACACCTACACCGATATGGTTTGGGACGCCAAATTTGTGCCGATGTTTGAGCGCGATGAAGAAGGAAGGATAGTTTTGGATATGAGTAAGATAAACGAGTTTTTGCCAGTTCAATAGTTCACTGGTTCATTAGTTCGTTGGTGCAAGGCGGTTCAGCCTACATGTCAATTCTCTGAAAGTAGCGCGGTGTATTTGCGCCAAATATATCCCAACAAAAAAGCCGTTCCCTTTATCAGGAACGGCTTTTTACTTTTTTGTGCGCCCACCTGGGCTCGAACCTATTTCTAAAATGTGCTTATTATCAGCTTATTACAAAGAAAGTCAATCTTCAGGTGCTTAGTTAGGTGCCCACTTTATTGACTATTCAAATATACGTAAAATGATAAAATTTGGAAAATTTGTTGTTATATCGTAATATTGCGATATTAATTATGGGCATCACCAAAACGGACATATTCAACAAGCAGCAAAACGAGCTGGCAGTGCAGTTAAAAGCTATTGCGCATCCTGCACGTATTGCTATTTTGCAGCATATTATCGCAGCGAATGCTTGTATATGTGGTGATTTGGTTGAAGAACTCGGGCTTGCGCAGGCAACTATTTCACAACATTTGAAAGAGCTAAAAAACGCCGGGCTTATACAAGGCACTATAGAGGGTGTTAGCGTTTGTTACTGCATTGAGCCGAAAGCCTGGAAAGCACTACAACTGGAACTAAATGTACTGTTTGGTTCTTACAAAGAAAAGCAAGACAATTGCTGTTAAAATTTTTTGAGTTAATCTATCGTAATATTGCAATAAATGAAGCATGCAGCCATGAATAAAATAGAAGCAATCGACTGGAAAACCTTTAAGGATACCTTATTACAGCATTCGGACCTTGACCTGCAATTCCAATATGCAGAAGGCAAACTGGTAGATCCAGCTTACCATATCACCGAGATCAAACAAGCGCCGATCACTTCCGTGGATTGCGGCGGCGTAATGAATGCCTGGACAGAAATTATCGTACAGCTTTGGGTGCCGGAGGGCGAACAGCAAGAGCAATCGATGAAAGTAGGCAAAGCTTTATCTATCGTAGATATCGTCGAGAAAATGCTGCCACTGAACCCCAACGGTACAGTAAAAATCGAGTTCGGTAACTCTGAATTTGATACCCGCCAAATGTTCCCCAATGAAATGATCGTGAGTGAAAATGCTTTAACCGTTGACCTGCGCCCGGATGCGGTGCAATGCAAGGCTATTGGTCGCGGCGGCAATTGCGGCACGAATGATAAGGGTGAGGAATGTTGTGCGCCTGCGGTCGTTGAAAAACCAAAAGTACAATTAGTGAACTTGGCTGCACCCGCTGAAGCCTGCTGCACACCGGGCGGGGGCTGCTGTTAAACAACTTCATCATGGAGATCAAAGCTGCGCAACCTTACAAAGCAGAAGTAGTTGAACTTTTAAGTTTGGCCAAACTACCTTATGCAGATCTGCCGGAGACACTGAACAATTTCTTTGTCGCCATTAACGATGGCGAAGTCATCGGGGCCGCCGGAGTGGAGATCTACGGCAGTAATGGCCTATTGCGTTCGGTGGTCATTCACCCCAATTTCCGAAAACAAAGCATCGCCGCTCAACTCTTGCAAAAAATTGAAGCTACAGCCTTAGATCAAAACATGACCAAGCTTTTTCTGCTGACAGAAACAGCTCCTGGTCATTTTGAAAACCATGGCTTTAAACGCATCAGCCGGGAAGAAGTGCCCGAACCGTTAAAAGCTTCATCCGAATTTTCCCATGTCTGCCCGGTTTCGGCAGTCGTTATGTCAAAACCACTAATTAAATTATAAATGAAAAACATATTAGTGCTCTGTACAGGAAACAGTTGCCGCAGCCAGATAGCAGAAGGTTACCTGCGTTATTTTGCAGGCGACAAAGCAACTGTTTATAGCGCCGGCATCGAAACACATGGCGTTAATCCCAGAGCCATCGAGATCATGAAACGGGATGGTTTAGATATTTCAAACCATACATCAAATAATGTAGATGAGTATGCTGATATCCCTTTCGATTACGTGATCACAGTTTGCGACAATGCGAAAGAGAATTGCCCTTATTTCCCAACTAAGGCCATTAAACTGCATCAAAACTTTCCTGACCCAGCCAAAGCTACAGGCACGGACGAACAAATTATGGAGCAGTTTCGCGAAGTGCGGGAAATGATCAGGAAATACGCAAGGAATTTTGTTAATGAAAACCTAAAGGACTAATGAGTATCGATCACTGCGCACCGACCCATGAAAGACGGCGATTAGGTTTTATAGACCGTTATCTTACGCTATGGATTTTCCTTGCGATGTCTATCGGTGTAGGCTTGGGTTATTATTCCCCCTCAACAGCCACTTTTATCAATTCCTTTTCAAGCGGGACAACCAATATTCCGCTGGCCATTGGACTGATCCTGATGATGTACCCGCCACTGGCCAAAGTTAAATACGATAATATGGGCGAAGTATTCCGCAATACTAAGGTATTGAGCGCTTCGCTCATTCTCAACTGGATAGTAGGCCCGATACTAATGTTCGTATTAGCAATTACTTTGCTACGCGATCATACCGATTATATGGTCGGTCTGATACTCATTGGTCTTGCCCGTTGTATCGCAATGGTTGTAGTCTGGAATGAGCTGGCCGAAGGTAACCGTGAATATGCAGCAGGTTTGATAGCGCTGAATAGCATATTCCAGGTGCTTCTATACAGCGTTTACGCTTATGTATTTATCACATTCCTGCCACCATTATTCGGTTTAAAGGGGTTAGCCATAAATATTACCATTGGAGAGATCGCCAAATCGGTAGGCATCTATTTGGGCGTTCCATTTGCCGCAGGAGTCATCAGCCGATATGCATTGATTAAAATGAAAGGTGAAACCTGGTTTAATGCTAAGTATGTACCATTCATATCGCCCATTACATTAATTGCCTTATTATTTACCATAATAGTGATGTTTTGCCTGAAAGGTCAGTTGATCGTGCGGATTCCTTTTGATGTAGTGCGCATCGCAATCCCTTTAGTGATTTATTTCACCGTCATGTTTATTGCCAGCTTTTTTATCGGCAAATCCTTTGGAGCCGATTATTCAAGATCGACTTCTATTGCCTTTACGGCAACCGGCAATAACTTTGAGCTGGCTATCGCTATTGCCATCGGCGTTTTTGGCATTAATTCAGGTGAGGCATTTGCCGGGGTGATTGGTCCGTTGGTTGAAGTTCCCGCGCTTATTGGGTTAGTGAATTTGGCGTTTTGGTTTAGAAAAAAATATTGGCCACTCTCTAAATAGAAAGTGGCCAATAATGCTTGTTTCATTAATAGTTAAACGCTAATCCGGCACCCAATCCCATATCGCTATCATAATGTGTTGAGAGAGCAAGATATTTGGTACAGAGATATCGGAAACCTGTCATATATTCCTTGTCGGTATTTACCATCAGGCTAAAACGTAATCGCGATGTAACAGGAATATCTTCACGCCCTAACTGAAAGCGCAATTTGCCATTGCCGTCCACCCGCATATCGGCCACAAACAGCATCGGTAAAGTATAGGCTAAACCTGCTACCACCGTGCGCCTTTGTTCTTTGTTACTCGTCTGCCCGAACATATTCCGGGAATCATCGCCAAAGATGTTCTTCTCGTGCTTGCCAGGCCTTTTATAATGATAGTCAAAACCGACATAAGGTAATAGCCACTGCATACGGCCAATATATCTTCCTACCATCGTTTCGCTTTCGTAACCCATTTGTGCATCAAAGCCTAAATGCCAAAGTGTACTGATCTGCCACCTGGTATTAGCGTACATAAACTGCCCGTCGCTACCGTTACTTTCCAAACTGGCCTGCCCCATTAGGTGGAACATGCGGTCATCTCCAAAAAGTTTACGCTGGGCAAGCTTAGGGTCAGGCAAAGCAGGGTTTGGCGGCGAGTTTTCATAGCTGAATATCCGGCCCATACCACTCATCATATGATAAAGGATATGGCAATGGAAGAACCAGTCGCCCCCCGGTTCGCTGGCAGCAAACTCCAGGGTATCACGCTCCATAGGCAGTATGTCAAGCACGTTCTTGAGCGGTGCATAGTCTCCTTGTCCATTTAGTACCCGGAAATCATGACCATGCAGGTGCATGGGGTGACGCATCATGCTGTTGTTGTATAGGATCAGCCGGAGATTCTCGCCTTTTTTGATCAATATCTTATCAGTTTCCGAAATAGTTTTGTTATCCAGCGTCCAAACGTAACGGTTCATATTACCCGTCAGATCGAACTTTAACTCGCGCCAGGGGCCTTTCGGCAAGTTGGTTTTTTGTGGAGCGCGGAGCATGCCATAATTGAGGGTTACCAGATCATGGTTCCCACTCATGTCCATGCCTCCCATCTTCATGTCACCCATGCCCGTATTCTTACTACCATTATCGGCTTTTGGCATAGGCTTTTTTTCCGGACCGGTGATCTCGGGATACATCACCGTGTTCATATCCATGACCTGATTCTGCATTTTCATACCTTCCATCTCCTTCATATTGCCGTTCATATCCATCATATCGTTCATCATCTTCATTCCGGCAAAATATTTAGGGCGATCCATCTTCTTTGCAGAAACCCTGGTGCCGCTTCCTAACCATAGTGATGCATATTTACTGCGGTCTTCTGGTGTTACCAAAAACTCGTAGCTTTTATTATCAGGAATAGTAACTACTACATCGTAAGTTTCAGAAACTGCGATGATAAGGCGGTCAACTTCCACCGGTACCACATCATTACCATCATTGGCTACCACGGTTATCTTTCCGCCGGCATAGGACAACCAAAAATAATCGGATGCCCCGCTATTGGATATCCTCAACCTTACTTTATCTCCGGCTTTGAACCGAGCGGCCTCCAACTGATTTTTACCATTTAGTAAAAAATTATCGTAATACACGTCAGACAGGTCCATTGCGTTCATCCGTTTCCATTCGTTGGCCAACTTTGTACCGAACGCCCCGTGTTTTATCGCTTCGGAATAGCTTTGTGTACTGCCTTTTTGCACCGCGAACCAGTCGGAAGCAGCATGCAACCTACGGTCCACCTCTTTAGGTTTTACGTCCGTCCATTCACTGATCACCAACGGGATAGTTGGGATATCCCATTCTCTTCGCTTTTTTAATATAAAGCTGCCATACATGCCGATCTGCTCCTGTAAGCCATAGTGACTGTGATACCAGTGCGTTCCATGTTGAACAATCGGGAAACGGTAAGTGTAAGTACTGTGCGCCGGAATGGGCATTTGCGTTAAATAAGCAACCCCGTCTTCTTTATTCGGCAGGAACAAACCATGCCAGTGCAAAGATGTAGGTTCGTCAAGGTTATTATGTACCACTATCTCTGCAGTATCGCCTTCCGTAAATGTTAAGGTCGGCATAGGAATTTGCCCGTTCACCGCAATAGCGTGTTTCTTTTTTTTACCAAAGGTGACTGTAGTATCGGCAACAAAAAGATTGTATTTTACTGTCCTGGGTGGACCATCAGGCGGAAGAGTTTTTATAGGCCCCAGATCGGCTTTGGCCTCCTTCATCATTTCAGCGCCCATTTTATCCATTTGCATCCCGGGCATTTCCTTAGCTTTATCCATGCTGCTATTCATATCCATTCCGGGCATTTGCTTTGCAGTTTTCTTTGCCGTATCCATTGGCATCCCGGCTTTTTCGGACGCTTTTTTTACCGGCTTTTTACTCATGGCCTTTGTTTTTTCTTTAACCAGTTTCATGCCGCATTTTGGGCAATTTCCTGGTTTGCCGGAATGAATCTCCGGGTGCATTGGGCAGGTATAGGTAATGGGTTGCGTTTTTTGCATATCCTGCATATCATTCATTTGAGCCTGTGCTACTGCAAGTTGGCTTACTAATAGCAGCATCGCATATATTATTTTTCTCATGTCTAATTTTTTAAGGACAGGCTATCACCTGCAGTTTTAGCCCATTGCTGGAGCCGCTGTTTTTCTTTTTCGGAAAGTATCGCATTGCGGTGAATAAGAATATAAGAGGACAATGGCATCGAGCCCTCGGAAAGGCTTTGTCTGATCGCCCTCAGCCGGCTTCTTTGCCGCCTTTTGGTATAACTGGCGAACTCCGTAAAATTCAATTCTTTCTTACCATTACGAATATGATCATCCAGTATGTACCGGACAGGCTGAATTTTTGAATACCAAGGATACTCCGTATGATTGCTATGACAATCATAACACGACCTTTGTAAAATTATGTTAACATCCGCCGGAAAAATAGTCGCCTTTGAAATATCATTACCTCCGCGTGCGATTCCTTCATTGTGCCCCCGTGGGATGAATTGAATAATAATGAATAGAGCCAATAAGGCAATGAACGATATCTTTAATGGCCTTTTCATCTGATTTACTTTAATTCTTCCTTGATAGTTCCGCAAGTTGGCATATCCGTGCCGAAGTAAGGGTTACTGATCGCTTTAGTTTCACTTAGCCAGATCGCACCTTTTTTATCATTATACATAGGGCAGCGGTCGACATATAGTGGCTGGCTGGCCCCAAACAGCTTGACCATATCGTACATGTCTTTACTCAGCATATCAAAATGTTCGCGCTGATGAGGCAATTTGCCGGCGCTTTCACCAATATGCTTAGCCATTTGCTGCGCATCGTCGGCGATATCCGCAAAATTTTTTTTTTGTACTTCGTTTAGCGTTGAACGGTCAAATTTGGCGAATCCATCAGCCAACGATTTGCCCGCGGTCGCCGCGGCATTGCTGTTGTCTTTAGCAAGTGCATTCTTTAGATTTAAATAATGTGCGACCAGTATCTTCGCTGTTGTTGACGGGGTAATACCGGCTGCGGACGTTTTTGCAGTATCATTGCCAGCTACCGAATCAGCGGATCTGCCGCTCAGGTTACAGGCGGCAATAGCGAACACGGTAACGGCCAGGGGGAATATGATGAACGGTTTCTTCATGGTCTTAAAATTGTTTTTAACAGTTCAAGGCGGTTGACTACCTTGAACTGTGGGGATTGATTATCTATTCAGAGTCTCCGTTACTTTGCCGCAGGTCAGCATCTGTTTACCGTAATAAGGGTTTTTGATGTCGGCGCTGTCGCTCAGCCAGGTTGCTTTCTTCATCGGGCAATACTGCGCATAAACCGGGTCGGTGTTAAGTTTTAAAGCTTTTATGGATTCGAGCATATTTTTAGAAAGGCTGGTAAAATGTTCTCGCTGATGGTCGATCGACGTAGTTTCACTGATATGGCGGCTGTCAAACTGTAGTTTATCGGTATAGGATTTCCAATTCTTTTGCTGGTCAGCCGGAATATTGTTTAGGGCAACAAGCAGCGCTTTGGCTTTAGCCTGTGCTTCTGTGCTGTTATCCGCTACCAAAGCGTCTTTTAACGCATAATAACTGGTTAACACAGTTGGAGGTGTAGCCTGCGCTTTTGCAGCCAATGCGGCGGCGAACAGGCTTATTGAGAATAGGATGGATTTAACGATCTTTTTCATGTTCCTTAATAGTTTGTTATAATTATTACTTGTCCATTCTGGCCAGAATGCGCTTCATTTCAGCAATTTCTTTCTCCTGGGCCTGAATAATTCCCTGTGCAAGCTTTTTAACTTCCGGGTCTTTGAGGTTAGCATTTTTGCTGGTCATGAGCGCGATAGAATGATGCGGGATCATGCCCTTCATGTATTGTACATCTCCGATTGGTGTCTGGGTCCGGACGGCTGCCAGCGCCAACCCGAATACAGCAATGCTGGTTATAGTGATAACCCTGTTCAGCTTTTTATTTTGATACATCATCCGCATGCCGCCCAGCATCAGCAGCGCCATCGGGCATATCATCAAAAGTGTCATGTAAAAACGGGTCAGGTTGAGATAAATATGATCCGGCTGATCCACATTGAGATACATGACCGCATACATGATTATAAAAGACAGCGTCAGCATTATTGCGAACGACCGGTAATTGTTCTTTTCCATTTGTTTGATTTTTATATTTTATTTATAGATTTCCTGTCTACGGATGCACTGGCTTTAAATTGACTCGGTGTCATTCCGGTAGTTTGCTTGAATTGCGCTGAAAGGTGTGCGCTGCTACTGTAGCCCATTTTAAAGGCGACCTCATTAAGGTTAAGCTCACCGTAGGACAGCAACTCTTTAACTTTCTCAATCTTTTGCTGGATGATGAATTTCTCGATCGTGATATCTTCGGCGTCAGAGAACGCACGGCTTAAATAAGTATACTCCTTATTTAATTTATCAGACAAGTAATTGGAGAAGTTGATATGGGTATTGGTTAGATCGCCGTAGTGCACTTTTTCGATCACCAGGTTTTTGATGCGTTCGATCAGACGGTCTTTTTCACTGTCGATCAGCTCAAAACCCAGCACTTTCAGAACGGCACCTATTTGATTCAGCTGTTCAGTATCTATATCGGGGTGAATAGTGGCCTGGCCCAGAACAATTGTTTCTGCGGTGAGGCCAAGGCTAATAAATTGCTGGCGAACGACCATGATGCAGCGATCGCATACCATATTTTTAATATGTAATATCATTTTAATTCAAGCTAATTAATGGACAATAAAATGCCGGGCCGCTTTTGCAGCAATGCTTGAATCAGATGAGAAGGGTACGGATCTGGATAAGATAGGTAATTCCGGCCGGGCCGGGTGGCGCATGGCTATCGGTCCATAAATTTGTCGCCAGATGGTAGTTAGTTTGAAAGACAGATAACTGGTAAATTGATGAGGGCTTTAAAGCGGTCAACTGAAATTTTACAGGATCAAGAGAAGGCTTGATGTTTTCTTTCACCACGTAAGAGCCATGCTGGTCGCAGCATTTGCAGTCCTTCCCGCTTGTGCAAGGCTCCTTTTTGTGATGATCCTGTTGCTTGCCCAAGTGGGCTATAGCCATATTCGGTTTGCTATGGCTTTGGTGCTGAGCTGCATTTGCCACTACCTTGAAAACATCGCGCGCCAGGCAATGGACAATGCAAACGAACATACCTGTGGTCAACATCAGGTAGAATGCAGCAAAGCCAATGACAGCGGTCCTCTTCATTATATCAAAAATAATATATAATACAATAGTTGATTTATAGAATTTTGATTAAATGTTATAAAATTACATATCATTCCCTTTACCTATTTGCTTTTTTCCGTAGAAAAAGCAAAACAATCCCAATGGTATAAATAGGAGGTTAAGCCAGGTACCATAATCCCATTTAAAGTGCGCCTGTGCCATTTGCATGGGTTGCCCATGTGTTTTCGGCAGCCAGTTCAGTGCTTCAAACAGGTAATCGACGCTTATTGCAGTAATGAAAATGCCGGTTGATAAAATAAGCAACAAAAGCCACATCCTTTTCCATCCGAAATAGCGCCGGTAAACCATCAGCATCGGGATGGTCACGAGGTCGGACAAGATAAAGGCGACTACTCCGCCAAAAGAAATGCCACCATGCCAAAGCAACGCCGCCAGCACGATGTTGCCAACCGAACAAACGAACGCAAAAACAGCGATCAGAATGCCAACAATGGCGTTCCAGGCTAAGACCAACAAATGCGGCAAATGGCTTTGTCCGGTGAGAAAAAGGCTTTTCCAAAAACTTTCGGGTACTAAAACCATTAACACAGCAGAGAGCGCCACACCTATGATAATATCTTTACCAACCATCATCACATCCATATAAAAATGGCCTGTGGCTGCTTTAATTTTATCAAGAAAACCTAACTTTTGATTTGAATGGTCATGCCCGTGATGGTGAGCGTGATCATCGTTATGATGTGATGTATCTGCGACTTTACTCAGAGACTTTGAAAAAAAGAGCTTGATCAGCAAGGCTGATATCAGGATAAATAACAAACCGCCGATCACTTCACCGCCAAAAAATGGCCAGCCCAACAGCGTAACGATCACAATAAATATTTCAAAAACAAGATTAGTGCTCGATATCATAAACGACACAGAATTTGCCCAAGTAGCCCCTTTTATGAGTAATGTACGGGCCATAGAGGCTGCCGCGTAAGAGCAAGATGAAGATATTGCTCCAAAAAATGTAGAAAGCCCGACGGTCCCCGCAGTGTCTTTACCCAGCCGCGACGATATAGTTTCTGTTGAGATAAAAGCCCGGATAATTGCGGATAGCAGGAAGCCGAACAACAGCCCCCAAGCGATGTCCCACATCATGAGGAAAAATTCTGTAAGGATCTGTGTGATAGTATGTATCATATATCAATCATTAAAGCTTGAATGCCCCAGCTTTGTTTGAGATCAGGCAATTCCCCGTTATAACCTTCATTTAATGCTTCGGTCGCTAGTTCTGCTTCTGTGCTTTCGGCCAATTATTTAAATATTTTTTTTGCAGGCCAGCAGTTTTTTACTTTCTATTTGTTGGTTCTCTCCAAGTCATTAAGACCGAGACTAATCCATGGCGGGGAAACTTACCCGAAATGGTTAAATGCAAAATAGCTTGTAAAGCTATTTTGCTATTTACGGGATTATGCGATTATTTTATGAAATTATGCCAAGTGCATGATAGCGTATAAAGCGCTCACCGAGATCAGTATCCATAAGGCCACGCCCTGCAACAAAGGTTTGATTCCAACCGAGGCCAATACCTGACGAGATAAACCTGCGCCGATCAGGAACAGAGTCAAAGTAAGTCCCGCTTTAGCGACCATTACCATATAGGGGCTGATCAGTTTAACCATCGGCAGATAAGTATTGGCGATCATAGCCAGGATGAATAAACCGATAAAATAAGGGATAGCTACTTTTTTAGAATTATTCTTGAACAGGAAAGTTGAAAGGAAAGCGATCGGTACGATCCAAAGCGCCCTGGCCAATTTCACTGTAGTGGCGACCTCTAAGGCATGTGTGCCATATTTGCTGGCAGCGCCAACCACTGAACTGGTATCGTGAATGGCAATGGCGCACCATAAACCGAATTGTGTTTGCGACAGGTTGAAGTAATGCCCGACAACCGGGAACACGAACAGCGCGACAGAGTTCAAAATAAACACACAGCCTAACGCAACAGAAATTTGTTTTTCTTCCGCTTTGATCACCGGGGAGATGGCCGCTATGGCACTGCCTCCACAAATAGCTGTTCCGTTTGATATGAGGTATGAGGTTTTCTTTTCAATTTTCAGCCATTTGCCGATCAGAAAACCGAAAACTAATGTGCTTGCGATAGACGCGATGGTAAACAATACGCCTTCTTTACCAGCCTGCATAGCGCTATGTACGTTCATGCCAAAGCCCAAGCCCACAACCGAAACCTGTAATAGCAAATGGGTTGCTTTATGGTTTAAATGCAGGTAAGGATGACCGGACAGTTGAGCGACCGCCAAACCTAACATTAAGGCTATAGCTGGACTAACGAACGGTGTGAGGCATAAGGCCACACAAAGTATAAATATGATCTTACGAGTGTTTTCGTTCAGGTGAAAAAAAGTTGCGGACTTAGTTAACTGATGTTGGGTGTTCATGATCCTTTGTTTTGATACCCCAAAATTCATCCTTATTCAGTAAAGATTTTTATCATAAACCGCGATGAACGATAACCACAGGTTATGGTAGTTTTTGAAACCAACTGTAATTAAATACCTGGTCAGTATCAAAAGGTGTATGATGAATATGTTCTATGCTGCCGGTTAATTGAAACTGCTGCTGGAAAATATTCGATAACGAAGCTGGGGATTGACGTTCAACAGCTAATCCGCTGCATCTTTCAGGGCCATTTACTCCGAAAGTCCCGATGATAAGCTTTCCGTTAGCGCTTAAATATTTAGCTGCCGCCGCCACATATTTGATTTGCTCTTTTGAATCGGTCAAAAAATGAAAAGCTGCCCGGTCATGCCAAAGGTCATATTGTTTGTCTGTTGAAATATCCAGCACATCACTTACACTCCATTTAATTTCATAAGCTCTATCACCCAACCGTAACTTCGCCCTGTCAATAGCCTTGGCAGAAATATCCAATACGGTAATGTTGGAGTAACCCAATTCCAACAGATGATCGGCCAGTAAGCTGTCTCCGCCACCAATGTCGATAATGGCGGCATCCTTGGGAAGATCAAAACTGTTGATGATGCTTAACGAGGTTTCCGGCTTTTCTTCGTACCAGCTTACTTCGGTCAGCTTTTTATGAGCATAAACGTTTTCCCAGTGTTCTTTTTTATCAGCCATTGTTAAGATATAAACTTTTTGATCGCTTCACTAAGATCGAACACGTTGGTTTTCGAATCAAATGCGTTAGCAACAATACTGCTGCCGGCAGCACTGCGGTAGCCTCCGGCGCAATGCACCACAATAGGTTTACTGAAAGGAATTTCCGCTAAACGCTCCCGCAATTCATATAGTGGAATAGGAAGAGCATTCCGGAAAACCGGCTGCGCTTTTACTTCAGCTTCGTTTCGGATATCGACTATCGTGTATTGCTCCGGGTGCGCAGCAAAATGAGCAAAATTCAGTTCTGCCATTTGTTCGTGGCCTCCGTCAATCACAAATGCGGCTTCTAAAAAAGCTTCGTAACCGATTTTAGCGGTTTTGCTGATCAATTGATTTAAATTCTCCTCGTTTTCAGCTACTAAACAAAAAGCTTCTTTGGGAGCAATGATGCTGCCCAGCCAGGTTTCAAATTTGCCGCCATCCTGAATATTGATCGATCCTGGCAAATGTCCTTTTTTAAATTCCTGTTCAGGGCGGGCGTCGATAATAAACATTTCGCTGTTCAGCTCGACCGGTTTTTTGGCCGGAACGCCAGCTAATGCTGGTTGTAATGGTGGTGCGCCATGCTTATTCAAGGCAACATCATAAGCAAAGTATTTTGGTATGAATGGCTGATCTCCCAGCAAGGTCTGCACAAATTCAGTTTCGCTCATTTCCTGTAACGACCAGTTGCCCGCTCTTTCTGCGCCGATAGTGCTGCGATTAGCATCGCTTAGCGCTTTACCGCATAAGGTACCTGCGCCATGTGCCGGGTAAACCCAAACCGCATCGTCCAACACCAACAATTTGTCGCGGAGTGAATGATACATCTGTTTGGCTAATTCCTCACGCCTCGCAGTGAGGTTTCCGGCCTGCTCACGCAGATCAGGCCTACCGCAATCACCAATGAACAGTGTATCGCCGGTAAACACGGCTTTATCCTGGCCATTATGTGCTAAAACAATGCTGATGCTATCCGGCGAATGCCCTGGTGTGTTCAGGGCTTTGAGTTTTATTTTGCCGAATGAGAGCTCATCGCCATCGTCAAATGTTTGATGGGCATATTCAGCGCCCAATAGTTTAGAGCAATAAATGACCGCTCCAGTAACCTGTTGCAATTCCAGGTGCCCGCTCACAAAATCGGCGTGCGGATGGGTTTCGATCACACCAATTATTGTTGCATCGTGCGCTTTTGTATAAGAGAGGTATGAGGTAATATCCCTTGATGGATCGATCAGCACGATCTTTTTTTCGCATTCGCTTAATATCGCATAGGAATAATGCGACAGGCCTTTATCTTCAAATTGTTCGATCTTCATATCAATGAGGGAGTTTTTCACGTAATAAACCATAAACCCAGGTTCCTGCAAGAGCGCTCAGCAGCGTTACAGTTGTAACCAAAATACCGCTGCCGATCTGCGCAAACAGCGGACCGGGGCACGCGCCGGTAAGCGCCCAGCCTAATCCAAAGATCAATCCGCCATAAACGTATCCCCAGTTAAATTTCTTGTCCGGGATAACAATAGGTTCCTGATAGATCGTTTTGATATTAAAGCGCTTGATCAATACTATAGCGATCATGGCCACTACAATGGCGCTGCCGATGATGCCATACATATGAAAGGATTGCAAACGGAACATTTCCTGTATGCGGAACCATGAGATCACCTCGGATTTGATCAGGATGATACCGAAACATATCCCTACCAGTAAAAACTTCAGATTCTTCATAGCTGTAATAAATAAGGTAAGATCAGCCAGGTCATGACGAAGCCGCCAATCATAAAGCAGCAGGTAGCTACCAGGGAAGGCCATTGTAAAGAAGAGATCCCCATAATGGCATGGCCGGAAGTACAGCCGCCGGCATAGCGCGTACCAAAGCCGACCAGCAAACCGCCAATTACCATAAATACAAACCCTTTTAAAGTGGTAAGCGCCTTGAAACTAAAAATATCCTGTGGCAGTAAACCGCTGAAATCTTTAATGCCCTGCTGCTGCAAGGCAACAATGGTTTTAGGATTGATGCCCACCGGCCCGGGATTAGACAATAAATGCGCGGCGATGAATCCGCCTATAACGATGCCTGCAATAAAAAACAAATTCCATGTGTCCTTCTTCCAGTCGTATTTAAAAAAGGAAATATTTGCCGGGATACAAGCCGCGCAGATCTGCCGTAAGGTTGATGAGATACCGAATGTTTTGTTACCTAATATTAATAGCGCCGGTACGATGAGGCCTATTAAAGGCCCGGCTACATACCAGGGCCACGGTTGTTTAATGATGTCCATGTGAGTTAGTTAAAGTGCTTATTAAAACAAAGATACCCATAGCCAATACAAACCAGCCAAAGGCAGGCTTCAGGCGAGTATCGCTAATGAACCGCGTGAGGTAACTGCCAAGGATGATACCGGCAATGGCAAAACCCGAAAAGACAGCTAAAAACGCATAATTTATTACTACATGCCCGGTGATATCACCCAATACACCCAGCAGCGAGCTAATGGTCATTACCATAAGCGAAGTACCCACTGCTTTTTTCATCGGTAAACCTGCGAGCAATACCAGCGATGGAATAATAAGAAAACCACCGCCAACACCTACAAAACCAGTGATAAGGCCAACAGCTATGGCCTGGAAAATTAATCTTGGATAACTAAGCTCTAGGGAACTACCAAGATCTTCCTTTTTATTCCGGATCATGGAAAGGGATGCTGCCAGCATCAAACCGGCAAAAACCAGCATCAGCAGCATGCTTTTGGCAACAGTCCAGTGTCCGAGCGTAAATAAGTGAATTGGTATCACTGGCATTACCCATCTCCGCATGATAAATACGGCGGCCAAGGATGGTAAACCAAAGATCAACGCGGTCTTAACATCCACATTGCCTTTTAGGTAATGGCTGGCCGCGCCTGCGGTACTGGTTAGTCCAACTACAAATAAAGAGTAAGTGGTCGCTAACACCGGATCGATAGCAAAAAAATAAACGAGAATAGGTACGGTGAGAATAGATCCACCGCCGCCAATTAAACCGAGGGACAAACCAATTAAAACCGAAGCTGCGTAACCTGCTATTTCCAAAACCTGATGATTGATGGAACAAAGCTATTTGCTTTCGGCCTGGTTATTGGTGACTTATGTTACACAGGGAAATTTAAAGTTATCTTATTGCGGGAAAGAGTAATCATTTCCTTCTTTTCCATTTGCTTAAGCAGGCGTGATATGACTTCGCGCGTAGTGCCCAACTCTTCTGCCAGTTGCTGGTGAGTGACCTGAAACTCATGTGAATTAAATACCGCGGCTTTCTTTTTTAGCAACTCTACAATACGGTCATCCAATTTTTGAAAGGCAACTTCATTGATCACAGTAAGCAATTCTTCGAAACGCTGGTGGTAAAGTTTAAAAATAAAGTCGGCCCATTCGGGATAGCTTTTTACCCATTCGCTGGCTTTGGTAATGGGCAGCATTAAGACGTCGGCATCTTCTTCTACCTCCAGGCGTACTTTCGAGGTATCCTCATGTATCCCGGCCAGGAATGACATGATACAGCTTTCGCCGGGTTTGATATAATATAAAAGGATCTCGCGGCCGTCCTCATCCTGCCGCATAACCCGCATACTGCCGGATAAAAGCACCGGCAATGATCGCACATAACTGTTGGATGACATCAGCACCGTGCCGGCCGGTAATTGCTTCCGCTGGCTGTTCTCTTCTAACGCTGATTGCAATGCTGGGCCAAACTGTATCATGCGGTAAATTTAGCAGGCTTGCGGCGCATTATAAAATCTTAGAGAGTTGTGTATTACTGTTGAATACACCATGTTTACTTCTCGTAAACCAATCTATCCGGCGATACGCCCATACTTAATAAGATGTCGTTTACATCGTTCACCATTTGCTCCGGCCCGCATATATAAAAATATTGCTTAAGGTCATTGAAGTTTTCTTTGAGAAATGCATACCCGATCCTTTCATTCAAATATGGATCTTCTGTTTGCCCGCTAATAAGAAATGTCACTTTGCTGCACAACATATCTTTAAGATCATCCTCAAGAATAATATCACCCTTTGACTTATTCGCAAAGAACAAAGTGTTCCCATTTAACTGGCCAAATTGATGAAGTTGTTTTAAAATGGCTAAAAAAGGCGTGATCCCTGCGCCACCCGCAATAAAATATCCGGGGCCTTTATATTCAATTGCCCCCCGCGGGTCATTAATGATCAACTCATCACCTTTTCCCAATTTGTCTAATTGTTCGGTCATACCATGATGATCCGGATAGATCTTGATGGTAAATTCAAGAAAGTTCTCTGAGTTTAAACTTGTAAAGGTAAACGGGCGGAGGACATCTGTCCATTCCGGTCTGTTGATCGAAAGTTCGGTGGCTTGTCCCGGGTTAAACCGATAACCGGCGGGCTTTGTTAGCCTGAACCTTTTAACATCGTGAGTGATCTGTTTAACAGAAATTATTTCAACCGTATGTTTCATGATGTGTTAAACTAAGTGTGATGGAATTTAACTTTAAATTACAATTCAGGCAAATTTGTATGTCTGTATTTACTAAATATTGATTTAATAGGGCATGTCATGGTTAGTGCAGTTACCTCCAAATAAAACAACACCGGAGCGAGAATATATATGGTATGGGTGCCGCAATACCAATCTATGGCGCTGAGTGCTGGCATGGTTACTACCAAAATTCCCCTGATCATAGCTTCCTTACTGGTAAGATTTTGAGGGGCATCTTTGTCGAACCAGCCTTTCTTTGTTTTGACACCGATCACAGGTGTATCTTCTACTGCGGTGTGTTCCACAGCATTTTTAGGGCTGTGATCGAATTTACATTCCTTGCCGTTTTCTTTGAATTTGGGGTCGATGACCAATTGATACGTTTTCATGATATTTGATTTTGTTATTCAAATATCGATAGCTTTTTGGGCTGATTTTTATCACGAATCCAACTTGACGATAACTAAAAATTATCGAGTATGTGTCTTAACCATGTTGATATATCGTGAATAAAGACTTGCCTGTTCTTTTCACTTCCTGCGGGATATGCGGTGGTCAAAATTTCAGATGGAGAGACACCGGCATCGATAGCTGCTTTCCTGACATTGGGAGCAATTCGCTTCATTAAAATGATAACGTGTTTAGGTTGAATCAAACGCATACGATCTGCTAACTGTTCGGCAGCATAAGGCGTTAAGTTAACTGATGTTTCTTTACCCAGAGGATATAGATGATCCAGGACGCTGCCGGACTTGTTAAAAAAATCAAGAAAATCGTCAGCAGAACTAAATTTACCAAAAGCCTGTTCAAAGGCCGCGCGCATTGCCCGGAATAAATTGGTGTTTTTTAAATAAAAATGGTTGTTGGTAGAGCCAGGTGCTTCGGCAATAAACATGATAATGACTTTTTTCTTCTTTTCAGTCATATCAGATGCTTATAGGCTCTTATAGCTTTTAGCGAATCGCATAAATATTTCTGCTAATGATGAAGGTTGACCGTGTGGCAGGATAAAATAAAATGGCCGCTCAATAGTTAGGTCTTTAATGTCGATGATCCGGCATTCGTTATACTTCAGCTCTTTCAAGATCGACTGCACCGATACAAATGCAAAACATTTGCTGTGTAGCAAATAAGACTTTATACTTTCCGTGCCGCCTAACTGCATTTCTATCTTCAGATCTGATAATTTGATATTGAAAGGCTTTAAAGCGTGAGTAATAACGTCCAACGTTCCCGAACCGGGTTCACGGAGCAATAAAGGCAATTCTATTAATTCTTCCGGCTTAATGCTGTCTTTTTTAAAAGTATTCGAGGCACTACAGATCAGTACCAATTCATCACTCAAAAATTCCTGATAGCTGAGTTGCGGATTGCGCAGGATGCCTTCCACGATACCCAGATCGACCTCTTTGTTCAACAACGCCTGTTCCACCTGCTCGGTATTGCCGGGTACCAAGTTCACCTGCACGTCTTTAAACTTTTCGTGAAAACGGGCCAATACCGGCGGTATCACATATTGCGCAACCGTATTACTGCCACCAATACGCAACGTACCCGAATGTTTTTTGATCAGCAGGTTCATATCAAAATCCAGCTCGTTGTAGATGGCGGCCAGCTTATCTGCATAGGCAACTAACAATTCACCAGCTGGTGTAAGCGATATTTTTTTATTGCCACTGCGTTCTATCAGCGTCGTTTTGAACTGTTCCTCCAATTCTTTAATATGCTTGGTCACCGCAGGCTGGCTGATAAAAAGTTCCGTGGAAGCCTTGGTAAAATTCAGCCTTTTGGCCACCGTATGAAAAACCTGTAGACGGAAATCGAACATGATCGTGTTGTTAAAGTTTAAAGATAACCTTTAGGCCGGTGAGTGCTATCTGCAGGCCGACGCAAAAAATAAGGAACGCGGAGATCCGGTTTACAATGTTCTCTCCATTGATGCCGAGAAAATGTATGATAGTCTTGGTATTCAGGTAAAAGATGTAGATCAGCACACACATCACTGAAATGGAAACCAATATGGCCAGGATATTCATATAGTAATCTGTCCGGCTGAATGATTCGCTATGCGCACTGAGTGTAAACAATACGGATATAGTACCGGCACCAGTAGTTACTGGAAAGGTAATGGGATAAAACAGTTTGTTAGCAATATGATCGAAGCCCGATGGCTGCACGCTTTGTCGGGTATTTTCTTTTTCCTCATCAGAAGCTTTGTCGCTTGACAGAAATTCCCAACCCATTTTACAGATCATAATGCCGCCGGCAACCTGAATCACGGGAATGGAAAGACCAAATAACTGCAATATCCAATGGCCTGCAAAAAGTGATACGGTACAAATCAGGAAAGCGTATAAGGTAATCTTACCGACGGCTCGTCTTTTTTCTACGGAACTTAACCCGTTGAAATATGAACTTACGATGAAAGCTGAGCCAATAGGATTAACAACCGGAAACAAGGCGATAATGCCTATGAAAATAAGATTAACAAATGAGTGATATAATTTAGGCATATGTAATGGTATCTGTGTTAACTTAATCTGATAAGCAGCAGTAGAAATGGAAATACAGCACTCCCTAATGCAGTAATAACTGCTGCGATTTCGATGATTTTATTGCCGGTAATTACTGTTTTATCTGTAAATTGATGTTTTACTAAGCGTTGAATTGAGTTCATGATCTTTGTGTTTATACTTCAAAGATCAATTATAAAACCAAGCCTTTTTTATCATTAACCTACATGGTTGATAGTTTAAAGTTATAAATAACTTTTTTATTTCAAGTATCTAACGCAAACAGGCCAGTATAACCGGCCTGTTCAAAAATTAAAAACATGCAATTAAACGTTTTATTCCCATCCCCATTTTTTAAATATCGCATGGGCATCAGCACTTTGTAAGAACTGAATGAACTGTTTGGCTTGCGCAGCGTGTTTGGTATTGGATGTCAGTGCTACCGGTGTACCTCGATACAAGCGCAATGGCAAAGGCAATTCCACCAACTGCGTAACATCTTTCAGGTTTTCATGCCAAGATGCATAGGTGATCCAGGCATCATAGCTTTGGTCTTTCTTCCAGGCATCGATGCCCAGCGCGGTATTGGCGAATGAGTCGCCGACATTTTTCTGAATGCCCCCGATCAGGTTTTCCTTACCGGCAATGTCTTCCCACAAGCCCAACTGACCGGCCCCATTTACATCAAGCACTTTAACGCCGGTTTTGGCTAGATCCTTTAAAGCCATAATATGCTTAGGGTTACCCGGTCGGACGAGAATAGCCGCACGCCTTTTAAAAAGTTCGACACGTGTAACTGCATCAACCATCCCTGGATGGGTTTGCATGAACTGCGTAAGCATATATTCCGCCCCGCCGTAGATCACATCGCCGTTTTTCTGCGCTTGTGAAAGCCACTTCGGTTCCGGGCCACCAGTCACTTTTACCGGGATGCCTGTTTTAGCGATGAATGCCTTTGCACAATCCTGCATGGCCGACAAGGGGCCGCCGGGGCCATAAATATGCAAGGTATCCTTTGTTTGTCCAAATGATACAATGGCCTTTAAAACAATTATAGTGGTGATCAAAAGTTTCATTTTTTGGCAGGTTGAGGCGTATAGCGTAAATAGGGTTTTACAATGCGGTATCCTTCAGGAAATTTTGATTCAATGTCTTCTGTTTTAACACCGAGACCAATAATCACATCCTCGCCTGCTTGCCAATTCGCTGGGGTCGCCACACTGAATTCATCCGTCAACTGAAGAGAATCGATCACCCTCAACACTTCGTTAAAGTTGCGGCCGGTGGATGCCGGATAAGTTATCATCAATTTAACTTTTTTATCAGGCCCGATGATAAACAGAGAACGGACGGTAGCTGTCGCTGATGCGTTCGGGTGGATCATGTCGTATAATTCCGAAACTTTTCGATCCTCGTCGGCGATCAGCGGGAAGTCAACATTACAGTTTTGAGTTTCATTGATATCGTTTATCCATGACAAGTGCTTATCAAGCGGATCAATGCTTAAAGCCAGCGCCTTAACATTTCTTTTATCAAACTCGCTTTTTAATAAAGCCGTTCTTCCGAGTTCGGTTGTGCAAACAGGTGTATAATCTGCCGGGTGAGAGAATAATACTCCCCAGCTGTCGCCAAGGTATTCGTAAAGATCGATCTCTCCGATAGTTGTTTGTGCGGTAAAATTGGGAGCAAGGTCCCCTAAGTGTAATGACATATCTTTAATTATTAGTCGTTTTTTGTAATGAACCCGTATTTTTTATAGATGGCTTTTGCGGTCGGGCTCACCAAAAAGTCCATAAAATCCTGCGCAGCCTGTGCGTGTGGTGCGGTTTTTAGTTGCCCGGCCACATAAGTCGCGCTGATATTTTCACCGTCTGGTATTTCTACCATATCTGTCGGGTGGCCGATCATTTTTTGATAATAGGCTTCGGTAAACCACACCGGCGCAGCATCGCTTTGTTTGTACATAATACGCATTGGCGTTTGGCGATGGTGTATTTGCGTAAGAAAGGTTTTGCCGTTTTTAACCTTGGTGTCCATGATCTCCTTTTTCAGAGTTTCACCACCAGCTTTGACATAAGCCTCTTCGATACGCTTACCGATACCTTCCCATTCCGGGTTGGGCATGCTGACACGCACATCAGTACGTCCCAGGTCTTTTAATCCTTTCACCTTTTGGGGGTTACCCTTTTGCACCATAATAGCTAAGCGGTTGTAAGCATAAGGTGCGGTCTTGCTGAAATATTCCGGCATCTGATCGATACGACTTTTTCCTGCGGTGTAAACATCCGGCTTAAGCGTAATACGCATATTTCCGATAACGATGCTACCCCCCATGATCTGTTTAGCCAATATGCCCGGTGGCAGGGTTTCGGCAAATACACGCTGGTATTGCGGGTATTGTTTTTTGAAGGCGGACATCAGGTCATCGATACACATGAACTGGTTCCCGGCAAAGAAGACCACCAGTTGCGGATCGTTAATGTCGCCGAACAGGTCGGGTACATTGTCCACTCCTGGGACGGTAAACTGTACTTTACTTTCAGGTGGGGTATTCCATGGCGGATCGAAACGATGATCCTGTGCTTTTGCCTGGCTTCCTAAAGCTATTATTGCTGTTATTGCGAATGTTATTTTCTGAAGATATTTCATGATGTTTTATATAAATTGAATGAGGGTACTGATTAAGGATGCACGGTGGCCCAGCCTTCGTACTGGCGGATGATGATCTCACCGTTGCCGCTCGGCACATAAGAGATAAATGGGAACAGGTCAGCTTTATCGATCTTCCTTTCCTTAATGGTATTATCACATTGTGCCAATACCACTCCTTTTGCCTGAAGGTCCTTTAAAGTTTGCTCATAAGTACTACTTTTCATGTAAACAGCCACACCATCGCCAAAAGCGATCAGCTCAACATGGAGTTTACCTTTCAGTCTTGTGTCTTCCAGCGCATTATTGATGTTTCTTAATGTCCCCTTGATCTTTTTATCATCGCCGGAATTGATGATATAAAGCGCGTTGTAATGCTTGAGCTTTGCGGTTGCGCCGGTGAAGGCGGCGGGATCGGTTTGTTGCGCTTTGACATTTTTTGCAAAAGCAGTGAGCGCAAAGGCTACTAAAATGATGATGTACTTTTTCATGTTTTCTATTTGTTTATGATTTTTTACTGGTTAATTCTTTTTGAGCGTCTTTTATGGGTTTGAATGGCCCGTATTTATGCTGCTTCTCGCTGAACCGGTCGGCATAAGGCCCGAACGGAAAATCTATCGGTTTCTTCTTCAGGTCTTTCCAATCGTTATGTTGATCCTTATGAGGGCGCGGCTGGGAGTTAACGAAGGCACCGACGTTCCATGCTTCTTCATCAGTTAATTGCGGACTATGATAAGAAGCGCCGTATGGCATATTGTTTTTCACAAATCCTGCAAAATTGGTCAGCCTGTACATACCTGCACCATCATTGTAACTATGCTTTCCCCATAACGGCGGGTTGGCGTAGGTTTTTTTATCAGCATTCAGCAAGCCCTCGCCGTTAGCACCGTGGCAGCTTTGGCATTTCATCATAAACACTTCCTTACCCTTGGCCGGGTCTGCTGCCTGATCCATAAATGCCAGCTTTTCTGTTGCATTTCCGAATAGTTTCTGACCTTTCTTTACGTCCTTACCGACCCATTTCATATAGGCCAGCATGGCCTGGATCTCTTTACTTGAAGGGTTAGGCACTTTACCGGCCAAACTACGCTCGAAGCATTCAGCGATACGTTCTTCGGGCTGCTCCACCCGGCCACTCCTGTTGCTCAGTTTTGGGTAACTGGCAATAAAGCTGGCATAATTATTACCGAAAAGGCGTGATCCGGCATCAAGGTGGCAGTTCTGACAATTCATCCCGTTCGTTATCTTCGCGATGCTGCCTTGAGGACCAAAATATTTGGCGGTATGTGCGACCAGCTCCCTGCCATATTTGATCATCTCGCCATCTTTACCGGTAGGTATGGTATTTTCATCAGGGGCTTTCCAGGCATCAGCCGGAATAGGGCGTGGTGTAGTGCCGGCAGAGGCTTCGGTAGATGGAATGGTAGCAGGCTGATCAGACCTTCCATATACCTGTTGGGAAACTTCACCCGGTTTATGATCAGTTGGCACTACCAATGTCACGATCACTGCTATTATACAAACCGCAAACAAAACACTTACGGTTATTAAGGCCTTTGATACCTTGACCAAAGCTTTCGTGACTTCTCTATTTTCGTCTTCCTGTTTCATTTTGTTTGATGGTTGATACATCAAAAGTACAAGCGAAAAAGGCTGAAATTATATTACAAAATATGATGATCGATAATCTGTGGTTATCGATAGTTTACAGGCTATCTTTTTTTGATCGGTAATATTCATCTTCATTCATTAGGGAATCTAAAGTTCTTTTCCAAACAGAATATAAATTCCCGCCAGAAGCGCTGATGATTGCCTTGCCTAAATTACTTTGTACAAAAGACGCGACCTCATCCAATGCTACCCATTGATATTCATCTGCTTCCTGATCAGGAAAGCAAATTTGGTCAAGCTGGTCGGCGGTTATGGGCTTAGCTTTGAATATCAGATGTATGCTATCACCATAGCTGATCTTTTCACCTATTACAGGCTCCGAATAATATACATGGTATAAGCCTTCAATACTTGGCCTAATACCGGTTTCCTCCAAGCATTCACGAATAGCACCGGCCATTGGGCTTTCTCCAGATTCTACAATTCCTCCGGGTAAGGTCCATTGTTGAGTTGATCTTTTTCTAATGATCAAATAGAGATCGTTGTGCGGGATCAATACACAGGCGGCTATTGTTTTTCGCGGAAGTCCTTTGTAATATTCTTCAGGGGCTGTGATCATATGACAAGGTGCTAAAAGCTATATGCGCCGATTTTTGAATCAGCGTTACTCAATTTTAAGAATACCTACCTGACCTCATTGGGTGCGCTATCAGGTGTGTCTCAATTTAGCTACCAACTATTAAAGGTTATGATCTATTATGCTGGTGGGAAAATGAAATACTTGTTATCATACTAAATAGACATCTATTAAGAATTTCTATTATAGTGGTCTTCAATGGCCTGCCCAATAGTATTGGCAAGCTCTTGCGAGATTTCGCCGTTAACAATGCTCCATGAATTATCACCGTTATTGATCAGCGTGATCGTTCCGGCGCCGGTCTGCACGACAAATGTCTCGTCCTGGTGCGTTACGTTATATTGCATTTCGGATCCGCCTTCCAATGTAGCTGTTATATTAAATTGTGTGCCTCCCATGATCTATTAACTTTAAACTATTGCAATTGTTCAGACGAAAGTTTGATCAGGTATTGGGTAACAGATACCAAAGCAGCAGCCCGCTGACGAGTACTATCGCAACGGTCAGCAAAAGCGACAAGGCGAACGAAGGAAAGTAGGTATTTCTAAGTAATTGTTTTTCAATACGCCGATACCTTAAATAACTTAATAAAGCCATCAGGGCACCGATAGCAACGAGTAGGATCCCGATGGTTGCGGAAAAACCTTTGCCGGGGAGAACGACTTTGTCTGTGATGACCAAAGACAGTTGCTTGACGAACAAACTGAATTTTACCACTACAAAGCCAAAACCCATCAATGCTATGCTGGTTCTTATCCAAGCCAAAAAGGTGCGTTCATTGGCCAGATGATCACCGGGGTTGATTGTTTTGGTTGCTATGTCGTCAGGCTTCATTCTTCAATAACTAGTGCTTGTGTAATTTGTTCGGCGTATTAAGACCAATCATAAATTGCAATGATTATAAAGCTTTTATACTATGATGGGTATTTTTGAAAATGCATCAGGAACACCATGTTAACAGCTCAGAAACTATACGGGATATCGTGATTGGTATGTCTGACGGATTGACTGTACCCTTTGCTTTAGCAGCAGGTTTAAGCGGTGCCGTAAATGCTTCCGACATCGTCGTTACCGCAGGTATGGCCGAAATTGTGGCAGGTTCAATTGCGATGGGCCTCGGCGGCTTTTTAGCCGGGAAGACGGACTTAGATCATTATCACTCCGAACTTAAACGGGAATATGATGAAGTAGAACGCCTGCCTGAACAGGAACAAGAGGAAGTTAAGCAGATATTTGCCGAATTTGGCCTGTCAACTGATCTACAGCAGCAGATCGCGAATGAAATGTCGAAAGACAAGGATAAGTGGATAGAATTTATGATGCGCTACGAACTTGGTTTAGAAAGGCCTGATCCAAAACGGGCTAAGAAGAGTGCGTTGACTATAGGGGCATCGTACATCGTCGGCGGTATTATACCACTGTCACCATATATCTTTATCCATGACGCTACCGAAGCGTTAAGCGGCTCATGCATAATAACGCTGATCGCTTTATTTATTTTCGGGTACTTCAAAAGTAAGCTAACCGGGCAGCCACCAGTTAGCGGTGCTATTAAAGTTGTTGTTATCGGGGCGTTAGCTGCCGGAGCGGCCTTTTTATTGGCAAGAGCTATTAATAATAATCATTAAAGAACATAAAGGAATATAAACGATGTCCCTTGATCAACAAATTGCATTACCAGTTTCGCGGCATATAAATATTCATACGTGCGCCAATTAACGCTATCAGGGCACCTATCATGTCCCACCGATCAGGCTTAAATCCGTCGGCCTTCCAGGCCTAGATAAGTGACATTAATATAAAAATGCCTCCGTATGAGGCATAAGCCCGACCAAAGCTTACTGTTTGCCAGGTTGCGACAACGCCATACATGGCCAGTATTAATGCGCCTGCCACGCCATACCAAATAGGTTTGCCCTCTTTTAAGCATTGCCAAACAAGATAGCCGCCGCCGATCTCGAACAGGCCGGCGAGCAAAAATACAGTAATGGATTTAAGCACATTCATCATCGTTTAAAGATAACGATTATACAACTATAGTGGCATATGGTGCTTTTTTGCCACGAATTGAGCCAATAGATATGCTAATAAACTCATCGCACTCCCAATGCCAATACCACCAAGCACATCGGAAAGATAATGTGCACCTAAATAAAGGCGGCTGAAGGCCACAAGTATTGCCCATGTGTAGAATAGGAAAATCGTTTTCTTATACTGCGGCAATGTTAAAGCTAAAGCCATTGCTAGGAAAAAAGCGTCGCAGGTGTGTCCGGAAGGATATGACCACCCGCCAGCCGGGCCTAATACATGAATGGTTGTCAGCATGTGGACAGGCCTTGGTTTTTGAATGATGAATTTTAGTACGGTAGATGCAGTAGCAGAGAAGACAGCGGCGGCCACAATTACCATACATTTATATTTTAGCTCTTTTGCCTTAGTAAACTGGGAAACAATCAGCGCGATGAAACTTATTCCGTAGGCAATTATACCGGCTGTGTTGGTGGTAGTTAGCCAAAATAAGTCTCTTGCCGGTCTACGAAGGTTATTTAAAGATAGCACAATCGTTTTATCCTCGTTGTAAAATAAGGTGGCGAGTACAATGGATAAACTGACGCAGAACAGGCACAACAATGCGACAATTTTAAGGGAAATTTTATTTTGAGAGATCATGATTAAAAGATCAGCACTAATGTTCCGCAGATGATCAGGCCTGCACCCAAGGCCGCTTTTAGGGATACGGTTTCTTTAAGGAAGATAACCGAGAGGATAATGGTTAGCGCCACGCTCAATTTATCTACGGGAGCAACCTGAGAAACCTTTCCCATCTGCAGTGCCTTGTAATAAAAAATCCACGACAGGCCAGTTGCCAGCCCGGATAGCCCGAGGAATATCCAGGTATTTTTAGATAGTTCGGCCATGCCTTTGACTTCGCCACGCGCCAATGCTATCCCCCAAGCAACAAAAAGTATCACTATCGTACGGATAGCAGTTGCCAGGTCCGAGTTAACATCTTTTACGCCGATCTTGGCAAAGATGGCCGTTAGGGAAGCAAAAAATGCTGATAATAAAGCGTATATCCACCACATTTTAATTGATCTTTTTATGTTTTCTTAACCATTTATTGGCCTTGTAAGTTATGTATGCTGAAGCGGATCCCAATAACGCACCGCCTAGTACATCACTAGGGTAATGCACGCCAAGATACATACGCGAATAGCCCACCGCTGCCGCATAACTGTAAGCAGGAACAATTACATACCACTTGGGGAATGAAAGACTTAAGGTGGTAGCCGTAGAAAAGGCAACCGTGGTATGGCCAGATGGCATGCTATAGTCTGAAGGGAGCTGTTTGGCAAAAATCACATCGCTATGGTTTACAAATGGCCGGTCACGATGAGTTATAGCCTTGATTGTAGTGCTCAATATCGCCGAACCAGCCAGGGCTCCCAGCGCGACATATGATTGCTCTTTAAGGCTTTTATCATGACCGATCTGCCCCGCCACAAAAAGGGTTACAGGGGTAGCAATTGCGATGGGTAGCGCACTATTGGTCACTGCGCGCCAAGTGGCGTCTGGCCCTGGGTTTACGGGGCCATTAATGCTTTCCAGTAAACGAAGGTCAAGACTTTGCGCACGGGCACAACTTACGGATAGCAACAATAAAAGAGAAAGCCATATCCTATTTAACAACAGTATTTTTATCATATCAGGTGATTTTAAATTTTGTTAGTTTCAAGATGCTTACGGTAGCCAAGCCTGATCAACGAAGGGAATACAAAAAGCAATAAAGGCAGCGCTGCTAAAAATCCACCAATAACCGCAACTGCTAAGGGCTGCTGCATCTGTGCACCTAAGCCAATTCCCAGGGCTAACGGCATCAATGCCAGAATGGCGCCGATAGCCGTCATTAACTTAGGGCGTATACGCAGGCTAATCGCATAATTTATGGAAGTGTCTACGTTGTCGGAATCTGCCAAAGTGAACCGGAATTGGTTAAGCGTAAAAATGGCGTTCTCGGCAATAATGCCGACGATCATGATAATGCCCGTATAGCTACTTACATTTAAAGGAATATTGACCAGGTAAAGAGCTAAAATGCTGCCGCATATTCCAAGTACTGAGATCAGGATGACGAGCGCTGCCAAAAACCAGTCTCTAAAAAGAAATAGTAAAACGGCAAACACCAATACCACCGCGAGCCCAAGGATCAGTAGCAGTTCATTAAAAGATTGCTGCTGCTCGGAGTATGCGCCGCCATAGCTTATAAAATAACCTTTAGGTAAATTCAATCCGGCAGAAAGTTTATGCTGTATCTCTGCAATGGCGCTGCCGAGGTCACGGCCGTCCAGCCGGGCAGTTAAAATGATGTTTGATTTAAGGTCTTCCCGGGTTTGCTGTACCTCGCCCGGTAAGACATTTACTGTGCAGAAAAAAGACAATGGCCGGGTTTGTCCATTTGGTAAAAAGATGAGCTGCTTTTTTAAGTGTTCAAGGTCATTGTCCTTAAAATTGGTAAAGCGCAACAATACCTTGCGCATCTGCTGCCCATCCTGCAGATCACCGATCTGTATACCCCCGGTCAGGGCGGCCTGCGAAGCCGATGGTTCGGCAATGGCAGCGTTCATACCCAAGGGCACGCCCCCGGTATATGCCGATAATTGCATTTGGAAGTCGGTGAGGGAAATCTTGAACAAGTCCAGTTTGTCCTGATCAGGAACGAATTCCAGCGAGGGCCCGGCAGGGATCAAGCCGTCATCAAGGTCGGCTACACCGTTGATCTTTTGCAAAATACCAGTTGCTTGTTTATCCAGTTCCTGAAGTTTGGTGTAATCATCACCGAATATCTTGATCTCGATCGGTGCAGGTGTGCTCATCAGGTCGCCAAGCAGGTCGGAAATACGCTGGCCAAATGAGATGTGCATCAGCGGCACATGTGCACCTATTTTATCCCGAAGCTCGCTGATCACTTCGTCTGTAGTTTTATTTCTATCTTTCTTAAGCTGAATAGAATAGTCGCCAAAGTTGGGCTGCGTAGTTTTAAAAGCCATCTTAACACCTGTACGACGGGAATAGGTTTCCACTTCGGGCTGTGCCGTAACTATCTTTTCCATCTGCCGGCATAACCGGTCTGTTTCTTCTAACGAAGTGCCTGCGGGCGAAAAATAGTCCAGCACGATGGTACCTTCATCCAGGTTCGGTAAAAAACCGGTTTCCAGTTTAGCGGACGCGATGTAAGCAGACAGCCCCAGCAATGCAATAAACAACAAAGCAAACACCGGCTTTTTAAAGGTGCGTGTTAGCCAGGAAAGCTTATCGTTCGTGAAGTCATTATGCTGACGTTCACTGCTTTCATGAGGACGATAACCTACCACAATGTGCAAGACCGGCAAAAGAAGCCAGGTAACCAGGAAAGAGCAAACCAAAGTGATCTGCATGGTATCGGACAGTTCCTTAAAAAAGCTGCCGGCCAGCCCACTCATTAGCCTGAAAGGGAAGAAGATGACGATGGTTGCGAGTGAAGAGCCGATCATGGCGGGCAACAACGCCCTGATCGCATCTATCACCACATCAAAAATATTTTTTTCAGGATATTCTTCATGTTCCCGATGTATCTGTTCAATTATAACGATGGCATCATCAATGATCAGCCCCACCGAGGCAGCGATGGCACCCAAAGACATAATATTGATGGTGATCCCAGCCAGGTAAAGTACCGTGATGGTAAAGCCCAACGTAACAGGTATGGACAGCATCACCGCCAAACTTGACCTCCAAGATCTTAAAAAGAAGATCATGACAATAACGGCAAGGATCAATCCCTCGTAGATCGTTTTGATCACGCTGTGAATACTATCGCCTACAAAAGCGCTTTGGTCGTAATATGGCGTAAGTTCATAATCGTCGGGTAAAGCTTTACGTACTTCGTCGGCTTTTGCAGCCGCATCTTTTGCAAAGTCAATAAGGTTTACTCCGGGCTGCTTAACCAGGTCTATCTGAATGGCGTTCTTTCCGTTAGCGTTGACAATAACAAATTCCTGCTGCTCCTGCACGTCTACAGTCGCAAAATCACGAAGTTTGATCAGTCTTGCGCCATCGTTGCGAATGGTCAGATTAGAAAGGCCGTCTACGTCCATTACACGGGTATCCGTGAGGGTTAGGTACATCCGGTTAAAATCAGCCAGGTTACCATTGGAAAGGACGTAATTATTGTTGGCAAATGCTGTTTTAACTTCTGATGGTGTGACACCCAATGCAGACATTTTAACGGCATCGGGTATGATGACGAACTCTTTGGAACGTCCGCCTCTTGTCACCACATTAGCAATGCCCTTGATCCTGGAAAATATTGGACGCAAGGTTAGGTAGGCCTGGTCTTTCAAAGCCACCTGCCCATGGGTTTTGCTGGACAGCGTATAGCCATAAACCGGGAAAAGCGATTGGTTCATCGCTTCGATGGACATATTTATACCGGGTGGTAAAAAGTTTTTGATCTCATTCACCCGGCTTTCTATCTGTGTTTTTTGCGCATAGGTATCCAGGCCCCAGTCAAAATACACATCTATGGTTACGCTGCCCCGGCTGGTACTGCTTTTTACGATAGTTACACCCCGGACTTTTTTGACAGCGCTTTCTAACGGCTTGGTCACCGTCAGCATCATACGGTCAATGGGCAACTGGCCAGCCTCGGCAATGATGGACACACGTGGGAACAGCACCTCGGGAAAGAGGTTGGTCTGCATATGCGTATAGAAATAGACGCCCGCAGCCAACAATATGGCACCAACAAATAAGATCGGGCGGGAAAACTTCCGGAAATAATTTTTCTTTTCTGTCATGTCCGGTTATTTAGTAACGGTTACGAGGGCAGTGTCGGCTAAACCATAATTACCAGTGATCAGGATCTTATCGCCTTTTTGAAACGTGGGGGAAAGTATCTCAATAGACGTATTGTTATTGTTACCGATCTTTACCGGAACTTTTATAGCCGTGCTGTCATTAACCAGTTTCATTACCCAAAAATCTTTCAGTAGCTCATCGCTAACCACGCAAGACTTGGGGAGTACTTGTTGATTTCCCGGTGCAGAGCGATCAAAAGAAACCTTCGCCAGCAAATTTTCGGGCAGGAAAAGATCCTGATCGGGCCGGGCCAGCAACACCTGGGTTTGTTCGGTCACGTTCATGGTAGCCAGCGGCGTGGTAATGGTAGCTTTATGTACCGTGTTATCGGGAAGGGTGATTAGACATTTCTTCCCCGGTTTAACCAGACCGGCATATTCATAGGGGACGTTGACCTGGAAAGCCAGATCGTTACTTGCGGCTATAGTGCAAAGTTGGGTGCCCTCCAGCACGTACTCCCCAGTTTGCTGCTTATCAAACGTGGTAATGATACCCGAGGCGGGCGCGGAGACGGTGATCAGTCCGAAGCTTTTTAGTGAAGGGTCTACCTTAGTGATATCATTACCCAATGCTTTGCGCTCCTTGGATTCCAATAAATAAAGCCGCTGCCCTTTCCGCACGTGATCACCTAATTTAACGTAGACGTGTGTAATAAATGCGGCGATGGAGGAGGTCACCAGATTCCTTTTAAGGTAAACCGAAGTGCCGGAAAGCACTAGGTCATCACTTATGGTACCAACGCCGATCTGGGTTATCTGAACAGCGGTTTTTGGCTTGGCTTCATTAGTCGGAGTAGTGTTATTGCTGTGGCAGGCGGCGAGTGCCAGCAAAGCGCATAAAAGAAGGATATAATTTTTCATAAGCATTACCAGTTCCAGTAGTTATAGGCGTTGATCAATAAGTTTCGGTTGGTTTCCAGTTGCAGCAGATCTCGCTGTGCAGTTGTGCGGTTCTTCAGAACATTAATAAAATCGATCACCGACAGCTGGGCCTGGATGATCTGTGTGCGGTAACTGCTCAATAATGACTCGTAATCACTCAGCTGTTTTTGCTGGTTTTTTACCCTGCCATCGTAGGACATAAGTTCATCCAGCGCCTGCTTTTTGCGAAGATCGTTTTGCAGTTGCGCGGTACTTTTATTAAAAGCAACCGTTTGCAGCTGTAGCATTGTTTTACGACGGGTAATCTCTTTCTGATGTCCATCCAGAATGCTCCATGTCAGGCTTAAACCTGCGCCCAACCCGAAGCGATCATAAAGATTATTGAAATGTGTGGCATTAAGCCCCGTATTGCCGAAAACACTTATCTGCGGTCGGTATTTGGTTTCAAAAGCATTTTGGGTTGCAACTAAACCAAGGCTGTCCAGTCTGAATTTTTCCAGGTAGGCGGATCGGTCAACCCGCGTTTTTAACTTTATTTCCAAGGGCTCCAATTCCACCTCCGCTGTATCGCGGCTGCCGCTCATTACCCTCAGCTCCAACAGGTCCTTGTGATAAGCTGCCCGATAGGCCAGTAAAATATTCTGGTTGTATTCGTATTCGATATTTAATAGGATGAGGTCGGAGTTTTTAAGCAAACTGGCATTCACAAGTTTTTTGACGATCAAGCGCTGCTGATCGATGATCTTCATATTGGCCATGGAGTTACCAATCTGCTTTTTGTCGAGCAGGCAGAACATATACTGGTCGGTAATGGCCTTTTCAAGATCGTGACGGGTTAACTTGGCGGTGTTTTGATTGATCTGTGCGTTAACCAGCGATTGTGCTGCTAAAATATCGGCCCGCCAGCCGGCGAACAAAGGTTGGTTAGCCACCAGTAATCCTTGCAAGCTTCCGCCATTTGTCGCACCGAGGTCGTATCCGTAATAATTGGTAGCGCCGCCGGAATTAATATCAAAGCCCTTATGTCCGGCGTCGGTAACATATACCGGTGCAAAGAGATAATTGGCATTAAGGCTTAATTGTGATTTGGTGGTTAATGCGCGTATCCGTTCTGCTTCTGCCTGATTGACCACCTGCTGATTCCTGGCATCATTGAGCAGTGGGCTATTGGTGTAACTCAGTTCAAGGAAATCATCCAGTTTCGACTGCGCCTTCAGTGATCCTGAGCACAGGCACATCAATATAAAAAAGATCAATAGATATCTCATGGCCATTACATCGGTTGATAGATCTGGATCGCCGCAGGCTGATCGCTCGTCTGAGGCAAAGCGAGCACATATCGGTCAAGTTGGTGGATGAATAAAGACGTGCCTGCGCCAACTCGCGTTGTTACCTGGCCAATGTTAGCCAAACGTTGTTTTTCTATTCCAACGATATCTATCAATCCTTCGCCACAAGACACATACAGCCGTTGGCGCTTTGGGTCTAAATAAATGCCATCTGCATCTTTATTTATGGATATCGCGTCTGCTTGTTTTCCGCATGAAACATCGTATACTACCAAACGGCCACCAGTGCATCCAATGTAGAGTAGCTGATGTTCGCGGTCAAGCGCCATAGGCACATTGTCATTTGATGGCGATATCTTCCAGCTGGCGACTATCCTTGACGTTTTGCGGTCGATCACCTGCACCAGCCCTTCGCCCGGAACATTAGCATAGATGCGCTGGCTGGTTAATTCAAACTGTTTGGGGTAACCTGCCAGTGGGATCTGTCCAATGATCTTTTGCCGCCGCAGGTCGATGATCCCGATAGAGCCGAAAGTATCGCCAATGCCTACAAAAAGCTGACGTGTTTGCGCGTCGTACCTTAGATTGTTGCATTTTTCCCGGAAAGTGTAAGTTTTTACGATTTGAAAATTATGGCTATTAAGGGCAGTAATCTTACCGTCTTTACCTGTTGCCACATAAAGAAAGGCTGTTTCGGGGTCGTAAAAGCACCACTTGGGTTCGTTAAAGCCAGGCAGACTTCTGATCAATTTACCTTTTTGCCAATCGATCACTTGCACTGAATGATCGTCTTGAGCTGAAAGAAATAGGCGATGACCACCAATATCACAGGCCATCAGGTCAAAACTTCCTCTAACCGCCGGAAGGGGGACGGTATTGATTAATTTGAGTTTTTCTTGCGCAATTCCTGTATATACTGATAATAAAAAAGCCGGAAGTAATATTAATCTCTTCATGATGTCGCTTTAACCACCTCAAATGTGGCCGGACATTCTGAAAAGTTTCTGAAATGCTAAAAATTGATTGAAAATTGATGCATATGTTTTTTAAACTGATAATTTAATTTCAGTCGGTAAAGCTGGCTTATCTCGTACGCTATGGCCAAACCCAAACCAACACCATGGCGGTTTATGTTCTGTTTTCCGAACCGGGAAAATAGCTTGCTTTGATCAAACGGAAGCGGTGTGCCGGAATTTTCGATCAAAAAACAGTGATCGGTATTAGAAATATGGATATATCCGTTCGCAGACGTATGATGAACGGCATTGGTGATGAGGTTGGAGAGTAATATTTCTATCAAGACCGGATGCCCATGAAGCATTTTGTCTCCATGTAATTCGACATTTAGGCTGACTGGTTTGTCGTCTATCAACGCCTCAAGATGTTTAAGTACTTTTGCAACGGTCGCTTTTACACTTATCTCAACCAGATCAGGGAATTGCTGATTTTCAATCCTGGATAACAATAACAAACTCTGATTTAAATGAGTTAAACGCTCAATTACCTCATACGATGATTGCAGGTGATGCGCTTGTTCTGCAGTCAGACCTTGAGATTGAAGCAGCAGATCAAGTTTAGACTGCAAAATGGCCACAGGTGTTTGCATTTCGTGCGAGGCGTTTTCAATAAAGTTCTTTTGATCTAAATAGGTCTTTTTATTTTTACTGACCAAGTCGTTCACTACCCTATTCAACTGGTCAAACTCTACGATCCCGGAATTTGGATAGATTAAGGATTGTTCTTTATCAACCTGATAGTTTTGCAGCCAGTCAATGATCCGGTCAAATGGTTTCCATATTTTTTTAGATATATTCCTGTTGATCAGCAGCCATCCGATGAAAAGGATGATTAGCAAAATTCCTTGTACTTCAGCAATGCCAACAATGAGGTCCTGGCTTTCAACCAAGGACCGGCGAATGGTCGCATGATATATTTTGTGATTCACTTGCAGCGCTGTAGCCAGCTCCCGGTAAGGCTCCATTTCATGCGCTAAGGTGTCCTGATACAGTTTAGGGTAAATAGAATCGCGGAGTGGTGGAGCAGATGAACTGATCTTAACATCATTATCCATTGCCAACCATAGGGCAACATCCCGATCGCTTTTTAACTCTTTAGTCCTGATGGTCAACTCCTCTTTCCGTAACCTTAATGCATCATCTATGTCCTGATAATACAATTGCTCAATTACAAAATAAAAAAGTGGGATACTTACCAATAGTACAACAATCGCATAACCCAGCAGTAACCTGGAGGTTTTAGTCAGTAGCCTCATCACAGTCAAGTTTATATCCTACGCCATAAATGGTTTTAATATAATCGCGGCACCCTGCATCGGTCAGTTTCTTCTTCAAATTTTTCATATGAGCATATATCACATCATAACCACGGTAATAGCCACTTTCATTTTGGGAAAGATGTTGTGAAATGGCGGATTTTGAGATGACACGTTTCTTGTTGGCGATCAGAAACAACAGCAGGTCTAATTCCTTCTTGTTTAATAAAAGTGCTTTGTTATGCACAAATACCATTTTATCTTCAACTTGAACGCGCAGTTCGTTATGCTCAAAAACTTCGGCACCACTAAAATTCCGGCGGCGAATAATCGCATGTAGCCTGGCGCTTAACTCTGCTAGATGGAAAGGTTTAGCCAAATAATCATCGGCGCCGAGCTTCAGACCGTTTAATTTATTATCCAATTCATTGAAGGCTGAAACAATGATCACACCATCATCTTTTTTAAGCTTTTTGACCAGTTTTACCAAATCAAAACCATTACCGCCAGGCAGTGAGATATCAAGTATGATACAATCAAAAATATCATCTATGATCTTTTCACTGGCGGTTTCGTAGGTTTCCGCTACTTCACAACGATAGCCCTGGCTATTTAGGAACAAACGCATGCTTTGCAAAAGTTCCGGCTCATCTTCAACGATCAATATTTTCATAATTAATAGTATCTTATTATTATTAGTAACCGAAAGCTACCTAAAGAACAAAAATGCATCAAGCCTTATCCATAGGCACAATAAATACCGGGATGGTGGATTCGCGTAGGATACCCTCAGCCATACTCCCCATTAACAGCCGGTTTAGTCCTTTGCGGCCATGTGTTCCTGCCACAATCAGATCAGCTTCCCATTCTTTGGCCAATTGAAGAATGGTGGCTTGTATTTCGCCCGCCGGTGCGAAACGCTCGGTATCTGTACCCTGGCTGTAGTCTTTTTCAATTTTCTCCAAAAACACTTCCATGTCCTTTTTTAAAGATTGGGCTCCTTGCGCGGGAAATATCCCGGCATCAACATCACCTTCCAAAAGGCCTTGTTCTACCACGCCAACTAAAGCAACCTTTGCCTTTAATTGCATAGCTAATTCATAACCACACCGCGCAGCCTTCAGCGCTGAGGGGTTATCTTCTGTTACGATCAAGATTCTATGATAATTCATTATCTGATATTTTAAATATTTCGTGCCAATAATATTCCTATGTAAGTAGCAACAAAGCCAAGCAGAATGCTACCCATAGTGTAAACGAGCATGATAAACAACTGATGATTACTCACTAATTGAACATTTTCGAAAGAGAAAGACGAAAATGTTGTATAGCCGCCACATAACCCTGTAACCAGGAACAAC
This sequence comes from Mucilaginibacter pedocola, assembly GCF_002013915.1. Taxonomy (GTDB): domain Bacteria; phylum Bacteroidota; class Bacteroidia; order Sphingobacteriales; family Sphingobacteriaceae; genus Mucilaginibacter; species Mucilaginibacter pedocola. The sequence continues at coordinate 595,862 of NZ_MBTF01000001.1, read as the reverse complement.
CGCCAGTATTGCGAATTGACATCTCCCTTATCAGCTGCAAAAACAAAGAAACCAATTAAGAAACAACCCGTGACATTGACGAGGAAAGTTCCGTAGGGAAAGGCAGAGGTAATCAGCCCGACTATCCAACGATTAACAAAGTAGCGCCCTAAACTGCCAAAGCCCCCTCCTAAAAATACTAATAGTGCTGCCCTCATCTACGTTACTTAATTTGCCAAAATTCCACTGGTTTGAAAACGATCATTTTTCCTTTTAAAAGATCTGCATGTTTAATGCAAAATTCCTCCAGTTTTTCTTTTTCATCTATCATTTCCACGCACATAGTCACTTCCTCATTTGCCAGTTCCACATGATGACTGCTTATCTTACCATGCATGGAATATCCATGATGGGTTTGGTAAACGGATGCATTCATTAATTGGTCATCCTTTGCATATTTTACCAGTTCGCGGTACAATTGCCTGGATCGCAATCTGTGCATAAATCCCATTGGCTGTACTTTTTCTTTTGGCTGCACGTATATCTGCAGTTTGCCATAAGTCTGTTCAACAATGCTTGCCTTATTCATGATTTTTACTTTTTAAAGAGATGTGGTATTTACTTAACTTTTGATGTAAATATCCTCTTCGCTTCATAGATTCTGAAAGTGTAGCCTCATCCGCATACTCGTCTTCAAATATCTTTGGGACTGCAATCCGTTGCGAACTATATATGCCGGAATGCCCACTAAAGAAATAAGCGGTAAAACAAGCCACGGCAAATAATAGCGCATGTTCGCCGCCAAAAAGCTCGATGCCCATAAACGTACAGGCAAGAGGTGTATTTGTAGCACCGGCAAATACTGCAGTAAATCCCAACGCGGCAAAAAGGCTTACAGGGGCATTCATCATTACAGAGAGTGTATTGCCCAGCGTTGCGCCGATATAAAACAATGGTGTTACCTCGCCGCCCTTAAACCCGGTGCCTAATGTTACCGTGGTGTAGATGGTTTTCCAGAGCCAACTCCAGGTATCTGATCCGCCAGCGTGAAAAGCTGAGGGTATAGTTACTGCCCCTGCATGCTCCGCATCAACACCTAAACTTAAATAATCGGGCTTGCCGTTAATAAAATAAAACCCGATAATGAGCAGGCCTCCAAAAACCGGGATCATCCATTTATGCTTAAAAAGCTTACCGCATATCGTTTTGATCTCATGCACCATACCGGCAAAAAGATAACTGGCTAACCCGAACGCTGCCGATGCTACAATAACCTTTAATAACAATAACAGATCAAAATGAAATAGATCGGACACCATAAGCGGCGCATAGGCCGGTAAGGTGTCGATATGATAATGCACATGTGTAATATGCCAGGCAGACACCGTCATGTCGCCGATAACTGCGGCGATCAAAGCGGGAATTAAGGCGTCATATTGTATCTTCCCGATAGTGAGTACTTCCATCGCGAATATTGCACCGGTAACCGGAGTGCCGAAGACAGCCCCAAAACCTGCGGCTACGCCAGCGGTTAATACCATGCGCATATCCGGGCCTTTCAATCTGAACCAGTTACCAAACATAGAAGCGATACTACCGCCAATTTGCACTGCCGTGCCTTCACGGCCGGCAGAGCCGCCGAATAAATGAGTTATTACCGTTGTAATCAAAATGATAGGAGCCATGCGTTTAGGCACACCGCCACCAGCTTCGTGGATCTGCTCCATAATCAAATTATTTCCCTTTTCGGAAGATTTGCCAACTGATTGATATATAAAATGAATAAGTACACCCGCTAATGGCAGCAGAAAAAGCAGCCAGAAATGCGCGAAGCGGAAATGAATAGCGGCGCCCAAAATCCATAAAAAGAAAGCGATCATACTGCCGATCACCAGCGCTATAGGAATTACCAAAACCGTCCATTTAAACAGGTGTTTTAAGATGGCGTAATGTTCCTTCAGGTTTATCGCATTGTCATCCATTTTCCCGATCATATTTTAAAGGTTTTTATGCCAGCAAACGACGCTTTAGCGCCTAATTCTTCTTCTATACGTAGTAACTGATTGAATTTGGAAATGCGTTCGGATCGGCATCCGCTGCCGGTTTTGATGTGCCCGGCGTTAGTAGCAACAACCAAGTCGGCGATGGTAGTGTCTTCAGTTTCACCGCTCCTATGAGAGATAAAGCAGTTGTAATTATTAGCTTGGGCCAGTTTCACAGCCTCCAATGTTTCCGTAATGGTGCCAATCTGATTTAATTTGATCAATACACTGTTACCAATACCTTCCCTGATTCCTTCGGCAATGATAGCAGGATTAGTGCAGAAAATATCGTCACCAACCAGTTCAACTTTATTGCCCAAAGCGGCTGTCATTTGTTTCCAGCCTTTCCAGTCATTCTCGCCCAATCCATCTTCTAATAATACTATCGGATACTGTTTGATCCATTTATCCCACAACGTAATCAACTCTTCGGTACTAAGCTGGCGCTGATCGCTTTTATAAAACAGGTATTTACCGTCTTGCCACATTTCGCTGGTGGCGGGGTCAAGGCAGATGGAGATATCCGCACCCGGTTTGTACCCCGCTTTTTGAATAGCTTCCAGTATCACCTCCATTGCCTCTTCGTTAGATTTTAAATTTGGAGCGAAGCCGCCTTCATCGCCTACACCGGTATAATAACCTTTGCTTTTAAGCAAGCCGCGCAAGCTATGGAATACTTCTTCGCCCATACGGATGCTTTCCTTAAAGGACGGCGCGTTGTGCGGAGCGATCATGAATTCCTGAAAATCCAAGTTATTGTCTGCATGACGTCCACCGTTAATCACATTCATGCACGGGACCGGCATCACATACGTATCGCGTTCGATAAGCTGACGGTAAAGCGGGATCTTTTTGGACACAGCGTTCACCCGCGCAAAGGCGATCGAAGCGGCCAGAATGGCGTTAGCGCCTAACCGAGCCTTATTGGGTGTTCCGTCCAAGTCGATCAGCACTTGGTCAAAGGCTACCTGATCCGCAAATGCAGAGCCGATAACCGTGCGCTTAACTTCCTGATTGATTCCAGCCACTGCTTTTTCAACGCCCTTGCCCTGATAACGGCTTTGGTCGCCATCGCGTAGTTCCACCGCTTCTTTCTCACCAGTGCTGGCACCCGATGGTGAGATCCCTCTTGCTGTGGATCCATCTTCTAGAGTGATCTCGGCTTCAACGGTCGGGTTGCCTCTTGAGTCCAAAACTTCCCTGGCCATAATGTTCTTGATTTTCATTTTATGTTGTTTTTAAAAGTTTAAATCGTATGGATAAAACCATGAACTGATGCCGGAACAATGAGCAGGGAGGTGACCTGACTAAATGCGAGACGGAATAGAAAAGGGATTAGTGTACCGCTGATCATTCACCTACAATAATGTTCACGACAAGACCTGCAAGGTTTTATCTATGCTATAATTGTAGGCGTCATCAGCACGAGGCGGTTATTTTGAACGGAAGACACCATTTCCGTTTAAATCATAAACAAATAAACAGCGATTTGTTTTTAAAAAATATTTATGCTATCGCATGTTGTAGTAAAGCGTTATTTAGCTCCCGGTAATTGGGCGATTTCAAATCGGACACAGTTTTGTATTCAGTTTGGAAATTGATCTGGTAAGGTCTGAACAGTTGTTCATTAGGGGATATATGCATGAATTTCCAAATCTAGCGCCCCCTGTTTTCAACGCATAACATCGACAATACGAAAACAGGGGGCGTCCTAAAATGGGCGGGCGATAGCCCGCCGTCCGGCAATTTTCGAAAAAAGGGGGAATGATCCCCCTTGACCTTTTACTTAAATATCAATGCATCTGCTCCGTTCGCTGCAAAATCTTTGCACAAATCAAATGCGGTTTGCGCTCTTTGCTTTGATACACCACCCATGATAGATCTAAATTTTGCTTCCTCACTTTTGAAAGTTCGTACATTTTGAAAAAAACCTGTAACTGCGTTGTACGCACCAAACACCGTTCCGGCCGTTGTATCCATTTGCTGCGTTGGACTCGCTAAAGCGTATTCATAAACGCTGTCTACCATATTAGTGTAGTGCGTAGATAGCTGGTCAAATTTTCCTCTGGATAAATGGTCTAATACTTCTTTGTTAGGTGCCATGGCGATCTGTATCAATCTCTTCACTTCTACATCAGTGATACGCACCTTTGACCACTGGTTAAACAAGCCTTCCATTTCATGGCTTAAAACCCTGCTGATACCCATTAAAGTGTGTGCTTGTTTCAGCCGTTCGACTGCAGAGGCGGTATGTCGTATTTTGATAGCGCCTGAATGATCACGCATGGCAGCATTGAGCGTATTGTTGCAGCAAATTCTTATAGGTGTGAATGCTGCGGTTATACTACCTAAACCGTCATGGGATGTGGTCAAAAACAAATATTGCTCTATCCAGTCCTTGACACCAACTCTGATATAATCGGGTAACTTAGCGGTGATAAAAACCCGTTCACCGTTGCCCAATGCGCCTGCGGTCTCATACAAGATACCATCACCACCACCGACGATCGCATCAAAGAACGAAAATGCATCACGGTTCTGCACCACTTCGTAATCATTGCCGACCACCCCTAAAATCTGCTCGGTATCTGCTCTGACGGTTGCAAAAAAATTAGGTACTGATATTTCAGGTATGAAGACATCATCGCTACCCTCGCTTAAATGGTTTGCCGTATCATAAGTGAACAAGGGGCGTTTCTCTACAATGTAGTCCAAACCTGCATGTTGTATCGCTTCGCTGCTGGTCGGGTAACGGTCAATGATGTGCCCTAAACCGTGCCAGGCCTTTTCCTTCACGCTCATAAAGCTGTGTTTACCTGTTCTCTGATCGAAATTGAGTTGATGTGCCATTGAGTTAATTTTTAGAAGTTCTCGTATTCAGTGGAATGATCTCGGTACGCAGCACCTGTACATTTTCAGTGCTGGTAATTTTTATGTCACTATTTTGTAGTTCTGCAATAGCATCGTGTATGATAGGGTGTGTGGTCTTAATGCTCACCTTCACCAGTAAAAAGATCATGTCGTCCATTGCCTTAACATTGATAGGTGTTCAAAAAATCGCTTAGTTCCCTTTGAAATTTTCCGGGGTTATCCTTCGCCAACTGTTCGACGTAACCTTCCCAAAAGAATTGGTTGGTCAGTGCTATAAATTGCTCGTACATAGGAAATGTGTTTTATAAAATTTCAAAAAGCCCCCGGCTAAATGCCGGGAGCAATACCTGTTCAGGCGTTCGGAAAAACGATGTTGGCCTCGATGTCGGCCAGTTTTTCGTGGCAAGCATCAAATATGAACTGCGATACCATGCGGATCAAATTCGGGGTATTGGTCACGAATTCACGGCGTTTATCATCCTGAATGATCAATTTGCAGCCTTGGTAAGGGTTACTTTCGAGCTCGTCGTTCTCTTCCTGCAGCTTGACCTCGAAATCCTCTAAAGTTTGGATACGAGCGATCAGGGCTAACCGCTGGATAGACAAGCGGTGCAGATCGTTCACTGATCTGAGGGTTTGCTCTAAGTTCAGCGCAAATTTTTTAGGCTCAAATTTTACTTCTTCCGTTTTAGCGGGTTCGGACTGTGCTTCGGTTCTCACTTCTTCGGTGGCTGGTATGCTCGCAGGGTGAGCGGGTTGGTCATCCACTGTAGCGGTGCTATCGGTCTTAACCTCGACAGGCGCAACTTCCGCAGCCTGCGGAGTTTGGGCTGGTTTTTCATCGGCTCGGTTTCCATCTTGTTTAGCTTCTTTGCCTGTTAAACTGGGGCGGTTCGCGGTTCTATTCGCTTTTGCTGCTGTACCTTGTACATCGTTCGCATTTTTTTCTGCTGTTTTCATCTGAATGAATTTTAAAGGGTTAAAAAATTTGTTTTTCGTTTCCCTCTTTTCCCGAAGACTTCCCTTAAAAGCTATTTTCCAAAAGAAAAAACGGTAAAAAAGAAAGTCAAAAAAGCGGTCGTGAGCCAGAGCGGGAGAACTATAAGTCCCGGAGGGTGGTCGCAGCAAAGCGGAGGACATTATGCGTTCGTACGTGACGGCTGACCGAGCTTGACGCCGCTTTTGTCCGTTTTCGTTGGAAAATAGTATCTAAGGTCCTTGCCTTACTTTGTTGATCAAGTGCAAAGCGAAGGCGAGCGTAGCTTTTCCCTGCGAAATGCAATGCAGCGGGTAAACCAGTGATGTCCTGAGCGATGCTATTGATCGGACATTGAAGAATTCATGATGAGAGCCGATGGGTTTGCAGCGCAGCGAAAATTCAAAGGCGGAAATAAAGTTCTCGAATATATTTTAAGTGATGTCTAATAGCGGAGAGGTATAGGAAAGCGATGAACGCCTCATATCGCAAATAGAACAAAGTGCAATATCATTCAGCCCACAGGTCACCAGAAATGGTTCGGGTGCGAATAAGATTTTATTAGACAAGCTTTGACAAAGAGGATCAGGATAGCAACAAACTACAGTACCTGTTACTAAGATCCAAAGATGCCTGACCATGGCAGGCAGGAAGGTCTATCTGAAAATTTGTAAGTAGAGAGCGACCGTTATATTACAAGTATTTATACAGAGGAAGGGAATGACGTTCTGATCAGCCAAAGCGTCCTGAAAAAATAAATGCCTTCCACACTCGCTGTAGAAGGCATTCAACCTAAACCTTATCACAATTGAGGGAAAGTTTCCCTCGTTGAACTGCAATGGTAAGGATTTAAACTTTCAACTTCGCATTTTTGCGCGGCTTTTTTTCAAGCACATCCTCCTTATGCTGCTCCGAAATTTTTAGCCGATCATTCGTCTTTATTTCAGGTTCCAGCAAAGCCTCCCGTTTGATCTTCTTCAAGTTACTATCGTAAAAATCTATGGTTTTGAACTGCGGATTGGCTGCGATGTAATATTTGGTATCGTTCCCATCCTGGGTGACCGTCACTTGCTGTGCGTTCCCTTTCTTTAAGGAGCGCAACAAATTTTCCTGGCCTTGCACGTTATCCATTTCCTTGATGCCCACACCAGAGATCACCTTCTTCAGATCATAGCCATAATTCTCATGGTAGTGTTTGAGTTTCATGTTGCCCTTATCGGTCAGATTATCTTTGTCCAGCGTGATCCAAGCCTGATACTTCTGACCTTCCAGATTATAAAGCTGTTTGTGAACTGCACGACCCTCCATCAAGTTAAAAGCTTCTTTCGCGGTTATACCGCTGCCTTTATTAATGAAGAAACTCTGTTTCAGATCTTTGGCTGGGTCATTCTCATGCGGGATCTTGGCATCGTATCTGTTAAAAAAATACATATCCTGCTCATTCCCGGCTTTAAAGTGCAGCGTGTAGTCAATAGCCTTTTGGTTGAATTCATGCCGGGTCTGCAAATTGAATTCCGGGGACCTTGCGGCGATCTGTTTGTCCAGCTCCGCGTTCAGGCTTTCGCCAAACCCCAGGTTCAGCAAGCTTTTCTTTAAAAAATCAGCATTTTGTGTGTTCATCTTTAATGAGTTTAATGTTAAGTAATCGAACATTTATCCTATGCGATGAAGGTGGTTGAAAATAAGCGCTATGGTATGATCCCCTACTGTCAACTAAGCGAAGCAGGGTATTTACTTATTGATCTTGAGCAGGACCGGAAACCGGTCATCCAGTTTTACCTTGATCTTCCTAATCTTTTTGCTGAACAAGCCTTTGGCAGCATTGATCCCACCGGCGGCGGCCTGCGAAGCTATGGATTGATCCATGCTTAGGATCTGCATGTTCTGTAACGCCGTATTGGCATTGGAGCCGACCTCTGCACCTAATTCTGCTTCAGGTGCGGGTATGCCAGGCATGCCGTCCAGGCTGTAAACGATCAGGTCTACCGGTACGATCTGCTGATCGATACGAATATTACTGATGCGAACCACCAGTCTCTGATTGGTGACCTGGCCGGTCCCATAAACTTCTTGTCCTATTGGAAAATGCTGACCTTTCAGCGTAACGCTATCAGTCAGTTTCAACCGGACCGCGCCGCCGTCACGCACCTTTTGTTTGCCATCGATAGTAGCTGCAATGGCTTTAAATGGTTTTTCCAATTTGATCGCGCTTTTCTTTTCCGTAGCGCGTTCAGGATTTTGAATATTTTGGATCTGCGTCAGCATCTTGCTCAGCTGTTTCATATCGGGATCAGCTTCCGCGCCCGCACTGTTCATACTTTTCATCATCCTGGACAGCCGTTTGACATCTGAATTATTCTCCTGAGCCAGGGAACTGCCGCCCGCATATCGTGCCGGTTCCGGCTGATCGATCTGCCTGTTGATCTGTGCAAGTTTTGCCCTGATCTGCACTTCATTGGCTTCGGCACTGTTGGCAGACCCATCCGTTGACACATTGCCATTGAGTTTCAAGGATGGATCTTTTGAGGCAGGATCGGTGCCATCAAACCCTAAAGCCTGAGTGAACGCAGGACTTACGCCATCGGCATTTAAACCCACGGAATCCTTTTTAGCGTTTTGATAAATACCCATTTTATCTTTTTCTTTCTCGTCTTTGAACTGCGCCTGCGGTAAGGTGGTATTCAATCCGTTCGCCGATTTATTTGCGTTGGGATCATCATGGTGACGGCCACCACCTAAAGCCCAGAATGCCATCAGGAGAAAGGGAATAATGAGTACCGGTATCATTACCATGAACTTCCGTTCTTTTAAGAAATCGGGGTTATGTTGCGGCAGCTGGCCGCTTTTTACTGTTGTTTCCATGATCTTTTATTTGATCGTTAACGAATCTGTGAATTGTTTTTGGCCGTGTTTCGGTTTAGGCAGATCTGAGGGCTGCCCGATGTGAACCGCACTATACGGTACTTTACTTTGTTTCGAAAAAGCATTGAACGGTCCGTTAATGGTGGTCAATAACCAGGTCGCTAAGGCCACTCCGATCAAGCCTAGAATGCATTTTTGCTGCCTGTGGGAGAATCCATTGAACCATAGGTTGACCGCCGTTGCCAAACGCTTTTGCAAACAAAGGATGCCATGAGCAATAGCCATTGCCGCCCGGTCTGATGCCTGGTTTTCGGAAACACACGTATGTTTATCTTTAAAGAACTTCATGGCTATGGTCGTTGAATGGTCGTGTCCTTGTTCGCTATCGTTTCCCAGTGCTGGATCAGGAACCCGTGCGGGTTGTTATCGGAACGGGTAACGTTCCTCAAATACCCTTGAGTGATCAGGCTGCGGTTCACAGTAGACGTGGACCGGATCAGTTTTTGGGTCGCATAACATTTGAAATAGTAAGGGTACTGGTTAATGTCCAGGCGAACACTGTCGACAATGACCTGCTGAGAGATATTACCAGAGATCAGATTATTGTAATAGCTTTTTTCTTTCAGGTCATTATACTGGTTCTTTGCACTTTCGTCAGCCAGGTAGAGCGCTTTACTGATGTTGGCGTTGATCACTTTTTCATCCGGGTCGAGCGTAAAAAAGTAATGATGGAACATGCTGATGTGATCTTTGGCCTCTACCGGAATATTGTCTTTCCTGTCCGCAGCAAACGCTTCCAGCGCTTTCCCGTTGGCGAGAATGTAGATATGCCGGCCAGCCATATCGGCGGCCTGGTAGCTTTTGTACACGGCAAAACAAGAGATCACCATACAGGCTGCGATCAGCAGGTAGGTAAACATTTTGACATGCTTAAAAGCCGTTTCGATGTTTTTAAGATGTGTGAACATGATCTTTGATATTTGAATTTATGAGTCCTGTCTACCAGTGATGCGCTGCGACTGGATGTCATTCGCTTTCGGTGAGCCATTTTGACCAGCACTATAATAACCCTCTGCAAAGTTTCCCGGAGCATTGATCAGATTGATAGCTCCGTTTGCCATCCGGTTACCTATAGCTGATCCAGCCTGCACAGAAGTATGGGATGCCATGCTGACCATCGAATTGACCTTTTGCAGTAAGCCATTGCCGCCACCCGCATTCACAATGTAGTTGGCTACGCTGGGTACTGTGAAATAGCCGATGATACCGATGATCAGGAAGATGAGGTAAGCCGTGTCGGTCGAACTGAAGAAGGTATCACCCGCAGTTTGTACCTGCGAAATATCCAGTCTAAGCATATTTTCCTGTACTTTGCCGATGATAGCCCCGAAGATATTGGACACCGGTAACCATAAGAAGACGTTAATGTATTTGGCCAGCCAAACCGTTAATGTATGCTGAAATCCATCAAAGACAGCGAGGCCAAAAACGATCGGGCCTAAAATGGCCAGAATGATCAGGTAAAACGTTCGGATGGTATTGATACAAAGTGCTGCTGCTTCAAAGAGCACCTGCAAAACTTCGCTCAACCATTGCTTGACGGTATTGCGAAAATTATAGGACGCCTTCGCCATTGCAAATTTTACATCATTACCAATGCTAGAGAGCATGCCTTCGCCGTCTCCGGTCTTATCATCGGGATGTGTGTACTTATACCACTTATCCCGATCACCATCTCCATCAGTTCCTACATACATTTGCCAGGTATCCGTCTTTTCCACCGCATCCTGCTTGGCTTTCAACAGTGCTGCAATGGCCGCATCCGAATTTTTGACCATATTGCCGGTGGCATTTACGGTGGGTTGCATGATGCCGTTCACCACCGCGATCACTGTCGGAAATAATAAAATGGCTAAACCCAAACCGAAAGGCCTTAAAAGCGGGTAAAAGTCAACAGGCTCTGCACTGGCGATCTGCCGCCATACACGACTGCCTATATAACCTAAGGCACCAAATCCGGCGATAGCCCTTCCGACACCGACCAGTTGGCTGCACATCGGCAGCATGTCGTTATAAACCTCGTTAAGCGTGCCTTGTAGACCCTGTATGTCGCCCGCCAAACCCTCGGCTTGGGAAAGTCCGGGCAAAGCAATAGCCGTAACCGCGATCATCGCGGCTATCCAATGTTTCTTTTTCATATAGACTTAGATTAGTTGTTTATCCCGTAAAGTTGTTTCAACATTTTGACCTGGCCCATTTCTTTGGTCCGTTGTAAACTGAGCAGGGTGCCTTGGCAGTTGAAATGGCGAATGAATTGCAGTTTATCATTACTGCCGGTATATATCCGATCAATGGCTTTGATCCGTTCATCATCGCTCATCCGCAGCTTGGTCGCCGTGAGGACGTTGGCCAGATCACTTAGATCATTAAGGCTTTGTTTGACCAAATGAGAATAAACGCTGCTCATGTAGTCCAGTTCTTTTGCATTGAAACTCCCGCTTCTCTTGAATTTGGCAAAGGCGCTCTTATATTCATGGAGTAAACTGGCTTGCTGGCTTATTATTTCCGCCACCCGTCCATAGTTCCGGACCACCGGACTGACCTCTAAAAGTCCGTTCAGGTAGACGCTGTGCAGGCTAAAGTTGCCTTTAGCTAAAGAAGATACTGTACCATAGCCCTGCTCATAGATCTGGTAACCGGTCTTCATGTCGGCTAGAATACTTTTAAGCTGGGTCAGCTTTTCTATATTCAGTAATAACTGCTGCATTTCCTGACCCTGCGCATTGGCCGTTCTCGAAAAGCTGATCGAAATAAACAGCAAAACCGTGGTGGCTAATTTGATGATGTGCTTTTTCATAATGCTCAGTTTAATAATGATCGCTATAAAGTACCTTGATCGTTTTATTATCCCGATCAGCCTGTTGGTGTTGGAGGCTGTATCTTTGTAATTGGCCAATAAAACTGAAAGTGAAACGGTAGTTATCCTGCATGGCGGCATGGACTTGGTTAAGCCTGCTGATCCGTTCCTCATCATTCATTTGCAGTTTCCCATCTTTGAGCAGGTCATGCAATAAGGTTAGCTGGTGTTCACAATCAGCTAACAGTGCCTTTTTGACCTTTTCGAGGTAAACCTTTTGTTCGAGTGTAAGCCCACCGTTTTGATCTATCCGGGCAAACCTGCTTAACATCTCACTCTGCCAGGTCACGATCTGATTCACTTGCGGGCTATTTTTGACCACGGGGTTAACGGTACTGCGCCTGAGGTAATACTCGTTGTGCAGCCCAAATTCTTGTTCCAACGCACCGGTGATCGTGCCTAAGCCGTTGTGCGCAATGTTGTAACCCTGTTTGACATAACTGGAATACATATGTAATGCAGCGATCTGTTCCAAAAGATATTTTTTCTGGGTCTTCTTTTGCGAGAACCATTCGGCAAATGTTTGCGCATCCGCATGAGCGGACAGCAAGGCTGCTGCTGAAGTGAGTAATGTATAGGTTAGCAAAACCTTGCTCTTAAGGCTGATCTGATCGGCCTTATGCTTCATTTTTTTAATTGATCCCATACCATTGTTTGATCGATCTAGTATCTGCTAAGTCGCGACCGCGTTGTAAGCTGATACTAATGTTTTGGTTATTGAATTGCTTTAGATCATTATAGTTGCCGTCCAGCTGGTCACTGGCCTGTTCGATCAGTTCGAGGCGTTGCTCATCTGTCATCTGCGTTTTAAAGCCATTGATGACCATTAAGATCTGATCGAGGTTTTGCATACTGGCTTTCAGGATCCCACTGTACACATTTTCCATGTAACTCAATTCTTCCGGCCTAAAATGCTTATCCTGTTTCAACAAGGTCCAGGCGCGGTGGTACTGCCGGACCAATGAGGCCTGTTTGAGTGTTACGTCCTTGATCCGCTGGTAGTAAGCAATGGTCGATTTGATCTTCCAGAGTTCGGTGTAATACTCACTGTAAAGCTTTTTCTGCTGATCCGTCCAACCCGAAATTTCAGTAAGCTTCAATTTGGAAAGCTGGTTCTCGATCACCTTTTGGGCATTTTGCAGCCAAATGGTTTTATTCTGCATTCGCTGAACTTTCAGATCGATCGCTTTAATAACCTTTGTGACCGTTATCTTGATCACCTCGGTCACGACAAATTGTGCTTTAGTTTCATAAGCCGTTGTTGTTAAAAACCCGGCGATCAAAAAAAATGCAATGATCATTTTCCTGTATCTCATAATACCTCCAATCTTCCGGCATAAGTGCCGATGAAATGTTTAATGCTTATATCGTGATCACTTAATTTTAAAATATTCGTAACCCTGGATCGTTAATGAATTTTTATCTGAATTGTAATAGAACTTTCGTCCTAATTCTCCTTCAGAAAGAATTTTAGCCGGCGCATCCCATTGGGTTCTCCACACGTGCTGTTTATACAGTTTGGGTTGTATCACGCCGTTTATTATTTTTTGATATCCCGTTTTGGATAGTACAATGAAGGTTGTGCTATTGGATCCGAAAGGCGTAACAACTAAATTGTCAAAGCTTTTGGTGTATTCATTTTCCGATTGATTTACGTAAGTTCCACTAACCCCTCCTGTATGATTTGTATTGCTGCAATGGCTGAGTAAAAAAGCAAGAAACATGGCTACGATCGATGCTATTTTCATATCAAGAATTTTTTATTTATGCTGCCTGTTCTAATTCTTCCCGTACGATAGCCGCAATACCGCGCTTTATACTTCCATATTTTTTCGCGTAGGCGTGTACTTTTGCTTTTTCCGAAGATTCGGTGGTATAGGTCCAATATTCTTCCCGGCTCACCTCAGTTCGGTAAACTTTAGAAAGCTGGCCATTCAGACTGATAAAAACCTCCTTGTATTTTAAGTTCTCATCATTGTTCCTGTTCATACTCATGATCAGCGCGGTTTCCTTGTCCGTTATACCTAAGAGCTGTTGTATTTTGGGAAAGTCATTTTGGTATTTACGCTGGTCAAGTAGGATCTTACAGTCACTGTTGTTTATGATCGCTTGCTTTACCACGGGAGAGCTAATGATATCTTCGATGTCTTGCGTGACCACCAGCGCCTCCCCAAAATATTTCCGTACTGTTTTGAATAGATACTTGATATACTCGGCCATTCCTTCGCGCGCGATGGCTTTCCAGGCTTCTTCGATCAGGATCATCTTCCTGGTGGCTTTATCAAGCTTTCGCATTTTAGAGACGAACGTTTCCATGATGATGAGCGTTACGACCGGAAATAAGATGGGATGGTCTTTGATGTTATCCAGTTCAAAAACAATAAAACGTTTTTGCAGGAGGTTTAAATTCTCCTTCGCATTCAGCAGGTAAGCGTATTCGCCACCTTTGAAAAACGGTTTCAGCACAAAGAGCAGGTTATCGATATCAAAACGATGGTCTTTTACTTTGGATCGCTTCATCGTCTCGTAGAAATCACCCGCCAAAAACTCGTAGAAAGTGTCGAAACATGGGAATGTATCAGGCTGCTCCTTTAACTTTTCGTAATAGTGATACAAAGCATCAGAGATAGCTACATATTCTGAACGCTGCACACCTTCGTCCTCTTTTTTCCAGAGGGCAAGGATCATCGCTTTGATGCTTTCCTTTTTTTCGGTATCCAGGTAATCGCCTTCCGGAATATAGAAGGGGTTGAAGCTGATCGGATTCTGTTCTGTGTAAGTAAAATAGTATCCGCCAACGAACTCACATAAACCCTGATAGCTATGACCCACATCCACTAAAACGATGTGCGCGCCCTGCTCAAAGTAACTACGCAACAAGTGATTGGTAAAAAATGACTTGCCGCTGCCCGACGGACCTAAAATAAACTTATTACGATTTGTGGTGATCCCTTTGCTCATCGGGTCATCGCTGATGTCCACATGAACCGGATTACCTGAAAGTCGATCACCTAACCGCAATCCACAAGGACTTAAACTTGAGCGGTAGTTCGTTTCCAGATTAAGAAAACAAGAGGCTTGTTCGACGAATGTATCAAAGGAATCATTCATAGGGAAAGTTGCTTCATTGCCCGGCAACCCGGCCCACCAGATCTGTGCAGCACCGTCTGTTTCCTGTTTGGGCTGTGCATCCATTTGCGCTAAGGATGAACTGACCTTGTTTTTCAGGTTCTTTAGATCGGCAGGGTCATCTGTCCAGGCCAGGATATTAAAATGAGCTTTTACCGGTAAACGCTGCTGGCTGATGGCTTCATTCAAAAAGTCATGCGTGGCATCCCGGCCGATCGCATTTTCCCGCGAGTAGGCGGATAGCGATTGTAGGCGCAATTTTTTAGCCTCCAGTTTTTTCAAAGTTTGCTGGCTGTCTTCGATAAAGATGTACTGGTTATACAAATGGTTGCAGTTCAGCAACCCACCGATCGGTGTGGCGAATCCGGTACTGAATTTTGTTTTATCAGTACTGTATTTATCGTAAGTGATCCTCGGCCCGCATAAAGGCGGGAGGTCTTCGGCATCACTCAGCGTATAAAGCTGGCAGTGGTCATCACCAATACGGATCTCGTCCTGGATATGCAGGTCTTTCAAAACCGGAGGCTGATGTTCGTTCAACAGGAAGCAATATTGTTCTAAAGAACCTGTTTGTTTCGCCGTACCTGCTAACTGGTCATCATTTAAACGGGTCAGTGAGATCAACCCGCTATCTTCCAACACCTTTAAAAATTGCCCGGCACTATCCTGAAAGTCATAAAACAGCTCATCACAGGTAGTTTGTACCGGTACGATGCGTTTACGCATTAAGGTACTGACCGCACTGGTATAGTGTTTAAACTTATCCGGCTTTTTCGTCAGGTAGATATGGCAATGGTGATGCAGATAGGCCCGCTCATTAAAGTAGCCTTCGCTGGAATGGGAAAGGAATGTATCTGACACCGTTTTACCATCCTTTGCAAATGCCGCCTGATAGCGGTCGCCTATGAACCAATCCTGCTTATGGAAAATACTGTTCTTTGGCAGGAGCCTGAGCGCTTTGATCCATACCTCGTGGAAAGCATGGTATTCATCGTTCGACAAGGTGAAGATCTCGGGGAGCTTCACTTTGAAACCAAGCGTCATATCGCCCTGCGCTGAGATCAAACAGTTGTGCTCGATCTTATAAATGGGGAAAACTTGTTCCGCTTTGCTGTGTGAGATCATGATCATCGTTTTAACCGTAAGAAAATTTTCCGGGAACTGAATTTAAGGTGGTTTGGCAGGTAGCGTTTAGCCGCAATTTTCATCAGGCCGTATTCACCATATTTATGGCTTAGTTTAAATACCTGATAAAAGAGCAGACTACCTAAAACCGCAGTAATAATCAGACAAATACTGACTGGTACGCCCATAATGTACATGGCGGCGAAGACAACCAGTAAGATGACCAGGCCACCGGCCAGATAGCCGATATACTGCGCTTTCAAACCCTTAAATTCAATCGGCTTATTAATGCCTTTATTGATCTGATAGATTGCCATGGCCGATAGTTTTAAACGCCAAAAAATGATTTTAAAACCGTGGCTACGACCACCAAGAAGATACAGCTGCCGAACCAACTGGAAGCTACTTTACCGGTGTCATGTTCACCATCGTTCCATTTTTTGTAAACTTTGATCGCACCTACCAGTCCTACGATAGCGCCGATCGCATACATCAAGCTGGTTCCCGTCTCGAAGTAGCTTTTGACCTGTGTAGTAGCTTCCTGAATACCCGCATTTCCATCCTGAGCATAGAGCGGCAAGCCTAGAAACAATGCGCTAAAAAGCATGATCATGCGCATTGATACTGATTTCCAATCCGTAGCGATTTTTACTTGTTGATTTTTCATGACTTAATTTTTAAAGTGTTTATAATGAGATCCTTTACTAACTGAGTTGCACGTCTACCTCGGAGACTGAAAAAGGAAGCTTTTCATCGGATAGCTGTAACGTTTGCTGCTTGACAGCAGGCCAGTCGATCGCATCACCATCTGCTTGATAGGAATCATATTGGATACGAAGCAGCGAAAGGAATTCAGCCTTGTCGTCAACCTCCTTAAAAGCATTTACCAATTGGGATACATCATTTAGTAATGCCTCTGTCGGCCCTCGATCAGTTGTGTTCACGACCGGGTGAACGTCATTTGCAATGGCCTCCGTTTCCGGTTCGTCATCGATAGCGAAATGCAAGTGATCAGCATCGGAAACAGATACACCATGTTCCTGCTTAGCGACTCCCATGACCTGATAAGATGTTCCATCGGTTCCGCTTTGGTTAAGCCCGGAGACCTTCTTTCGGTTGGCGATGGCCCGAAGGTCTTTTTGATAGTACCGTAATCCGATATAGAAATAGTAAACGAGGGTAATGATGACAAGGGCAGCGAGGAATTGCTGCCAGGATATTGAAGACAACATAAGCTTTGTTTTAATGATCGCCGCACCATGCGGCGATCTCTTAAGCAAAGGTTGAAGTACCCTGAATTTCTTTTTCACCCCTCGTACATGAGGTAGGTGTTTTTTTTCTTTAAAACTGGCGTTTTATACCTAAATCACAAGAAATGATTGGGTAGGTTTAGAACCTTATCTTTTGTTGGAGAGAGAAATCTTCGTCCATTTTCTCATCGATCCGCCGGAGTAACGCCAGTTTTAATTTATCCAAAAAGGAGGTAAGTTCCTTTTTGCGGCGGGTAATATCCGTGTATTTATGGTAGTAAGCACCGAGGTCAACGTGGAATGCGGCCTGGAAAAAACTTACTGCGGTTTTGATCTCTGCATTACCATTGTTGAATACCCCCAACGCTACCAAAGCGTAGATCAATTCTACCAGATCAGTTTTGTTGGCTGTCCAGGTCAATTGGGATTCGAAAGCCGGCTCCTGGGGTTGCTCGTCATGGAGGATGATCCTTTGCAATTCAAGATTTAAATAATCCTGATATTTTTCGTTAGCAATGATCTTGGAAAGTTTATAATCGTGGCTGGTGGAGTACATTTCATCTTCTTCAAAATCTTCGAGTTCTGCTTGTACGTCAAAGCCCCCACGTGTAAAGTAGATCTCGTCCATTTGCGACGATCCTGATCGGTAATATTGATAAAAAGCCTGGTTATGGTCAAAGAAGCGTTTGAGGTCGGCCAGCTCGTAGGTGATATAATCTTTGACGATCTCATCGCCGCCAAGCGGTTTCTGCATGATGAAATTATAGACGTTTATAAAAAAGATGTATTTGCTGTAAAACTGAGGTTTGATCACTTTGAAAAAGTTCATTTCCTCTGTTTTGTCCTCAAAAGCGTAGCTGGAAATATAATTTTTCAATTTAGCCATTGCCTTTTTACATAACATTATCGACGCGCGATATTGTTCTTCTGTGGTATGGACGTTCAGGGGCACTTCATTCAGCTCCCTGTCCAGGGCACCGAATAGGCGTTCAGCAAATATTTTCATGATCCTAGGTTGGGAAAAACATCTTATTGAGGCGGTCGATCATTCGCTGCAGCAGATCTTTGATGGCCGCAGCCGTGAACTGGTCAGTTGCATAATACAATTTATTCATACTACCATATGAGATCCTTTCCTGGTACTTGCTGCGGAAATGCCGGGTAAAGAACCTCAAGAGGGATGCGATATTCTTGACGGCAAAAACATCTTCCTCGTAGAGTAACCGAAGCAATAGCGCCAGTTGCGCAACCGTAAGTTTAAGTTCGGTCTTGACATACCGGTCCGACTCATCATCATTCTTTGAGACGGTATCCGTACGCATGAACTGTTCCAGCCAGACGCCGATCAGTTCATCGACCGAGGCCAGCGAATTATCGTAGCGCACATCCCTGCGTACCGGCAAAGAATGAATAATCAATGATTGTTGCTGCAATGCCGCATGTCTTCCTATCGGATCTGTATGTGCGGTGTTTTGCACGATGCGCTGTTCATACCAATAACAGAATCCGCCGTAATTAAAATTCAACTGGAACAGCGCTTCAATAACGCTGTAGGTCAGATCCCGATCGTCGTTAAAGCTGATCGTGACCTCCATCATTTCGAACCATTGATACAGGTATTCCATCTGTCCATAGATCATTTTTTTGGAAAGAGAAGAACTGACCATCGTCCCAAGAAAGTCAAGCAAAACGGTCTTAAGTCCCGGTTCCAATTCGACCTGCTGCAAGGCCGCGCTCAGCCGGTCAGCATCATCTGAGAGTTTAGCGCGGATCTTACCGGTCATGGCATCCGGGATCTTTCCCTGTTCATCCATGTACCTGGAAAAATGATGGATCTGATACTGTCCCAACGCTAACAACACGTCCAGCACAGCAAGCTCATCTTCGGGCTCCTGTCGGTTCGCCGTATCGAAGGTTCGATAGAGACCGTCTGAAAGTTCCAGGAGCAAACGCTGCTGATAAGCGGTGTAGCGCTTGATGATGTGGTCTTTCGCCTGGTCACCCAGGCGGGAAAGCCAGGCCCTTTTGATCCGCTCCACCTCTTCAGAGATCTTTCTTAAAAGATCCGGGCCTGCGGGAGACTCCGCTATCAAGAGGCGCAACGCTTTGAGTTCATCGTTAATGATCATGATCTTAGCTGCTATTCTACCTGTTCTTTTGAAGTGATCCCGGTAAATGAAAATGAGTGCTGCCGCTGACGGTGGTTAGTACCGTGATAGTCGTATTGGTCGGATCGGTCTCAAAAGTAGATGGTGCCTGACCATGACCGGCCGCATGGCCATACCGATAGACCTTTTGTGTTCTCTTTTTTAAGAATTTCGCTGATAACTTGTTCATAATTTAATATTTAGCTAACTTTTAGCTTAAATTACCAGTACAAAGAAGGTATAGAGAATCTGTTACACGAACGACGGGATCACCGGTAAACACAACCGCTTATGATGTTCAACTTACCTAAATCGGATCAGGATAGGTCCTCTCTGTTGTTCATACACATGGGAGGCTGGTTGCTGTTTATCGCTTATGAAATAGGTTTCATCAGTTTGTCTACCCAAACGCAACTGGCATTGAAAGAGCTGGTCGTTTACTATGCTTTGAATATCACTTTATTCTATGTCCATGCGCTATTGATCATGCCAACGGGCATAGCTAGCAGGAGGCCTTATCTGTTGTTACCTATGCTGATCCTGGCGGAACTTCTGATCTACCTGCTGATCAAGAATCAGCTTGACCGATGGCTTTCGGAACCATCCATCACTGACCGGAGTTCGTACTTGGCCATCAAGCGTTTTCTGGTCTATAATACTTTCAGGGGAATTTATATCTCGGGAATAGCCACATTGTATTGGGCGATCCGCAGGATGATCCGATTTATCCGGATCGCTCATATCAGCGAGACCGAAAAACTCAAAGTGCTCAAAGACAAAGCAGAACTCGAACGCGATCTCATCGAAGCACAGAACGCACATTTACGATTACAGATCAACCCGCACTTCCTTTTCAACACCTTGAACTTCATACATAACACTTATTACAAGACCGCCAGAGAGGCGTCGGAGTGTATCGTACTCCTGGCGGAGATACTTCGCTTTGCACTGGAAGATCAGGATAAGGACGGTAAGATCCTGGTCAGCCATGAAGCAGAACAGATCGTCAATTTTATCGAACTCAACCAGGTACGGTATGACCACACGCTGAACCTGCGGTTCACCACCGATGGTGACCTTCACCGTAACCGCCTGATCCCGCTCATCCTGCTTACGCTGACCGAGAACGTATTCAAGCATGCTTACCTGAAAGACCAGCAACATCCCGCCACGATCCACCTTTCCATAGACGCTGATCATACGCTGCATTTCCGGACCTGGAATATCAAACGTCAGCAAAGTGCGGTCAAGCGCCTGCGGTCGCTGGGCATTGACAATGTCATCAAGCGGCTTGATCATTATTATCCCGACCAATACCAACTAACCATAAATAACCGAGAAGATACTTATGAATTACACTTGACCGTACACTTATGCTAAGATGCTATATCATTGATGATGAATACCACTCTGTTGAAATATTGATCAGTTACATTGCGCAAACGCCGGGGCTGGAACTGGCAGGGTATGCGACGAATCCGCTGACCGCGCTGAACGACATTACCGGCGTGCACCCGCCGGACGTGACCTTCCTGGACGTTGAGATGCCTGAACTTTCGGGGATGGAAGTGGCCGGTTTGGTAAAGCCTTATACCACGGTGATCTTTACTACTTCCTTCCGTGAATTCGCCGTGGAGGCGTTCGAGAAAGAGGCATTCGATTTCCTGCCGAAACCGATCAGCTATGCGCGTTTCCGGCAATCAATAAGCCGGATCCAACGGGAACAAGAAAAAAAGATCACCTCGCAGCAGCGAGAGTTCTTTTTCGTAAAGTCAGATGTGCGGGGAAAGATGGTCAAAGTCGCGATCAAGAATATCATCTATGTGGAAGGTGCCCAGAACTACATCAAGATACACATGACCACGGGGAACATGATGCCTTACCTGACGATCAATGAGATCGAGGAATACTTACCCTCAACACAATTTGCCAGGATCCATCAATCTTTTATCGTAAATAACGAATTCGTCAAGGCCGTAGAGCCAGGCCGTGTGATTTTGGTCAATGATCATTCCCTGAACATCGGCCGATACTATAAAGATGCTTATCTGAAGAAGATCAAAGGCGATCTGCTCATCTCCAGACGTAAGTACTAAGCGGAACGGCCCCTTGCTAACCTGGAAAGCGAATGTTTGTATAAGCAATGATAGACCACCAATTCCTGACGCCGCTGATCATCCACAAATAAACGGTTCAGGTGCATATGTACAAGGTCAGCGATCAGGCCTATCCGACGTTCGTGTCCAAAGCGTCTGATCTTTTTGCTGAACCGACGTGCACCATCTGTCAGCTCTTGTTGTTCTTGAAGCAATCCAAGTTTCGCGTAGTGATCAGGCGACGACAAGACCTGCGTTATCTCCGTTCTCAGTTCCCGGTATTTGCGGTCCAGGTCTACACGCAGTGATCTCTGACCAGAGAATTCCGACTGAAAGGCCAACGACATCTTTTCACAAAAGCCGACCCTGTCTTTCAGGTCGGGGAGAAATATTCCAAGCAAGTTCTCCACGCTGGAGAAAGCTAAGCTGTGATAACTGGCCTCCGTGCGTTTCTGTTGCAACTGGTGAATGTACTTTAAGATCAGCGCACTGCTCAAGCCGGAAAAAACTTCGACCTCATTTATCATATCGGCACCATACCGCTCCAGTTCCCGTCTATAGGTATCTGCCTGGTATTCGCGTATCAGGTGTTGTCCTACGTCTCCGGCAAGAGCTTTTTGGAAGAGGGTCAATACCCGACCCAGGTCACCTTCGTCAACTTTGATGCGGAGACGGATATGATACTGGCTATCCCGGTACCGTACAAAGAACCAGTTGGTCGGTCGACCCGCATGGACCTTCTTCAATAGAGGTGATATCTTTTGGGCGAGTAGATCATTAGCTAAGGACGGCTGACAATAGAGTTTCAGATACAACCACTTACTTCCCGGTAAATAGTTACGAACCACAGTTGGTTTGCTGGCTTCCGAAGGCGTTCGAACCGGATGATAAATTTGGTCAGAACGGTATAAGAAAGTGACGAACTGATCTACCAGACCTTTACCATCTGCTGTTACGACCGGTTTTACCGGAAGAAAGAACTCTTGTATGACCGCCGATGCGGAACCTTTTAAACACTCCCGTAAGAATAGAACCTCCTTGCTTCTGTCCAGATGAAAGACCAGATACTGGTCATGCCGCCTTAACGAGATCACGGCGGGCCAATGCCGTTCCTGGCGATATCGATCGAACAATAGCAATGTCGCATCTTCCTGGCCGGTGGTGAGTTGCCGGATATCATCAGTGGATAGTGTCCAGGTGGCCGGATAAAATATAGTATCGCCGAATATTACCCGTGGATAATGACCCATCCCCGGAAAGTATCGCGCCATGTCCAGATCAAAGTTACTATGAAGGCCTTGATACTGTAGGTCGCAGAGCAATTGAAACGGTGCGAACTCATTGCGGTTATAGTTGTAAGCGGAAGATAATCGCGGTATGATCTGCCGGCCCAGGCTTCTGGATTCCAGAACCAAGCGGCCATTCACGACCGAAAGCAAAAGGTCAGAAAGCGGCAGTTGATTCTCCTGTGGTAGAACCGAAGCAGCATTGATAAGTATCTCGTACGGATAGACCGGCAGGCGACGGTTGATGTTATCGGCATGCGTATCTGACAATTGTCCTAACTCCGCAAAGATCATCTCCGGGTTCGACTTCTGCTCAAGGGCAGCTATCTCCTGAGCAATCTGATGCACCTCCGGGTTCCATAGGGTAAAGCGTCCGATCAGTGCGGTGGCTGAAATGCCGCCGGCACTTTCAATATAGAGGTAGTCATCTAAAATCCTGAACATCACCGACATTGAGGTGGGTGTAGGGAGTGTGTCACTGAGTCCTTCATTCAGTTCCGTGATATCATCGGGTGTGATGCGGATGATACGATCACCGTCCGTCAAAGCATTCCACTTTCGAAGCAACAGCCGGTGTACCGCCGTCCACTGGAGGGTGACCAGACCGGTTGCAGAACTTTCGAAAACGATCTCATTGAGCAGTTCATCTCCGGTCAGTTGTATACCCGAATCGGTATAATTGATCCCGGACTCCGGGTCAAGGGCGGTCAGTAACGGCACCTTGCGGCGCTCATAACGGGCCTCGAACTGCCGAATAAAATCGTTCAGTCTTTCCGGGCTTGAAGGGATACTCAATACACGAAGCGCGTCCAGAGAAGCTTTGATCTGGTCCTGGTATCGGTGATCAAGGCTGCCGCTGATCACCCGCCGCTCCAAACCTGCATAAAAATAATTTTTATAGGAGATCTCGCTATCCCGTAATTTTTGAAGTTCCTGATTCAGATCCTGCAAGCGATTAAAATCAACAATGGTCAGATCCTTCATTCTATCTATCAGATCCTTTAAATTGGACCTCAAAGGCGATCCGGGAATTGTATTGTTATCGAGTAGTGTGGTCAGATGATCCGGACCGACCAGATAAGGCCGATCTAAGTTGACCAAGATCTGTGCATTGGTCAAGAAGCTCAAATACTCTTGTGCCATAACCAGATCACACTGGATCGTGTCGGTGATCAGCTTGATGATCGCGGAACCTTTAGGACTAATTTGAACACAAAGTTCAACAACCCGATCGACCAGCTTATCTACTTGGAAAGAGTCCAGCTCAAAGAGTAACTTACTACTGCCGAAAACCTGTCTGGTGGTCAGAAACCGGTATTCCTTGCCCATCCTGTACAAGGTCGGATTCACACTGAATCGCTGATCGTCGACTGATCGCTCCTGTAGCAACTTCGCGCCCAGTTGTAAAGCGACCTGCTGGTCTAAATTCAGATGCAGTTGCGCTTGTTCTAAGCTTACTAATTCGATCGACTTATCTTTACCCCATGAACCCACTGAGAAGGATGCGAAAGCCCCAAACGGTGTTGGCCTAAAGGTTAACCTATTGATATATTTATTATAACTCAGTAATTCTTTTGGAGATGTTGTATCGATTGGCTGGTCACTTCGTAAAGTAAAAAATATTGGATTTGCCAATGCGAATGCTACTAGCAAATGAGAATCGTGCTTCCGAGATATATCCGTTGACAGTTTATACCCTTTGTAATCATGAGTTGGGGTTCTGATGAATATTTTTGGATAAACATTGTATTGATACATCGTCTACTTTGTTTCTTTTACATGATTTGTTTTGACTTATAGAGGAAGGTGTTTTTCTTGACAGGGTGCGCGGTAATAAGTACTTGCGTATTAAGACGCTTTAATGCATTTGAGATTGAAGTGCCTTTGTAATGCCAACCAAGGGAATCGAAATAGGCTCTGACTTCTCTTATCTCTCTCGGAGACTGAAAAAAATCACTTGACAAAAGCTTATGCTTGATAGCATATACGATCTCTGGAGCTTGGTCGAAAAAATATGACTGAACGTCTTTATTGAATTTATGCTTTTCAAGGAGTTCTTCTCTTAAATTTTTGTTAGGCTTAAATGTTTCATTAGTTAATTTGGTCAATGTGAAGTTTGTGAATTTGAGGATGTTATCTAATAGATTTAGGTTGTATCCATTTTTCCCACTTTCGACATTCACTAAACTCGCTTTCGATATCCCGGTTGCCAATGAGAATTTCAGCAAAGACAAACCCAACGATAATCTAATAGCTTTTACATTCCTTCCTATAATTGTCCTTGAAACTTCTTTCATGGACAAATAGAAAAATGCATATCATTTCTATTTGACTACGAAAATTATACTAATGAGATAATTTTTATTATATTTGATTTTGTAACAAGGTATTAATAAGAGTCTTGCGGTCGCATATTCTGACGCCGTGACGTGAGACAGCAGTTGATACCCATGTCTATGTGTAGATATACATATATTTGTATGTCGAGATAGATGTGGGGGCTGCTGTAATTCCATGTCATTTAAGGCGTCAGAAACTTTATTGCGACCATGGTTTGCCGCCCTCACATTTATTAATCTAGCAAACCACCCAAGACTCGTATTTCATACGAGCATGAAACCAGTTGATCTCCATCTTCCAGTACTTGTTGATCGCCAGCGATGGTTAGAGATCGTTCATGCTTATTATTTTCCCTTTCTCTGTTCCAAATTCTTCTATCGTAATCTTTTTAAGGCACCCGAGTGACCTCACTAGAACGGCAACTCTAATCAGTTAATAGTTCACCGCTGAGTTGCCGTTTTTAACTGATCAAATTCTCACTCAACGCTACTCACACATGAAAAAAACTATATTGATTATAGCCATGGCCGCGCTTTGCCTAAATTTTGAGTCCTCAGCTCAACAATTAAAAGCGCCTACTTATAAGATAGGTGACCGCATACCAGATATCACGATCAAAAATGTCCTCAACGCCAAAGGATCAACATTACGACTTTCTGATTATCGCGGTCAGTTATTGATCATCGACTTTTGGGCTACATGGTGTTCCCCATGTGTAGCCATGATCCCTAGAATGGATAGCTTACAAAAGCAATTCGCGGGAAAGTTATCCTTTCTACCGGTGACCACACAAAGCAAAGAAACCGTTCAAAACTTTTACCAGAAGTTCAACCGCCAGCGATCCTCCGCCCTGAAGCCTGTACAGGTCGTTGCTGACAGCCAACTGGATGAAATGTTTCCGCACCGCACCCTTCCGCATTATGTCTGGATTGATGGATCTTCAACCGTCAGGGCGATCACGGAATTCAATGAGATTACAGCATCGCATATCCAGACCTTCCTGGAAACCAATCAGATCGATGTACAGGAGAAGGAAGATCAGCCCGCGATCGCCTATCAAAATGATAAGCCATTGCTCGTGAATGGTAACGGCGGCGATGGACAGGGATTGATTTACCATTCCGTAATGACGGGATATAATAGCGGCTTGCCGCTGCAACGCGTGATACAAAAAGAACCGAACGGCGGCTACAAAATATTGTGCAAGAATTTAAACGTGCTTCAACTGCTGGCCACAGCTTACGCCGATCAAGGCAAGGATTATCTATTCAACCTGGACAATATCAAACTAAAAGTTCGTGACCCTCAAAAACTCACCTCCAATGCGATAGGCATGGCCTATGACCAATGGTTACAGTCGGGTAACGGCTATTGCTACGAACTTATCGTCCCGGCGGCGCTTAAAAAAGATGCTTTCGCCATCATGAGAAAGGAAATGGAAAAATTATTCCCTGCCTATGCACCTTCCATGCAAAGCAAGACGGAAGCCTGTCTTATCCTACAGCAGATCGACCCCGGCGTTATGTCCCGCTCTAAGGGCGGTGAATCTCGCGTTTCAGTGGACGCTTTCGGTGCAGATCTCAACAATGCCTATCTCAAACAATGGGTCGATCAGGTCAATGTTCAACGGTTGACCACACTGCCCATACTTGACAGATCCGGATTAAAAGACCGGATAGACCTGAAGATCAGCAACGGCTTCAAAGATACCAAAGTATTGAACCAAGAACTTCGGAGCTATGGACTTCAGCTGATCGCAGGTACACGAACCGTACCCTTATTGATCGTTGAAGATCGCTAACTACTTGATCAACCTTACTCACATGAAATATATACTATTTTCTATCATTTTCGTATCCTGGAGCATCGCCCTTCAGGCACAGCATATCATCAACGGTAAAGTACTCGGCGGTCCCGACAGTACCGTACTCACCGGTGCAACGATCAAGGTCCTGCCAACAGGCGCGGGTACGGTGACCAATAATGCTGGTGCATTCATGATCAATGCGCCAGTGTCAAGCAGGCTCCTGATCAGTTATCTCGGGTTTAAACCCTTGGAATATGTCGTACGTTCCGGTCAAGACCATAACCTGATCTTTCTCCTGCAACCTGACCCGGCACAACTAAAGGAAGTCGTCATTTCAACCGGCTACCAGGAATTGCCCAAAGAGCGTGCGACCGGCTCATTCGTACAGGTAGACCAGCCATTACTCAACCGTAGCGTCAGTACCAGCGTGATCGATCGCCTGGCAGATGTGGTACCGGGCCTGACCTTTAACAAAGTAGGCAATAAGGTATCGGAGCAGACTGCCATTTCCATCAGGGGACAAAGCACTCTTTTTGCGCAAACATCTCCGCTGATCATATTAGACAATTATCCATATGACGGAGATATTAATAATATCAATCCGAATGATATAGAAGGTGTCACGATACTCAAAGATGCTGCCGCCGCCTCCATATGGGGGGCCAGGGCGGGCAACGGCGTCATTGTGATCACGACCAAAAAAGGCCGGTATAACCAGGCGACCAATGTCTCATTCAACAGCAACGTGACCGTCGGTCAAAGATCGGATGCCTTTTATTCGCCGGTGATGAGTGTGTCAGATTTCATAGAAACTGAAAAAACGCTGTTTTCCAAAGGATATTACAATAATCAGGAACGCAATGCCAATAAGATCGCATTGACCCCAGTTGTAGAACTACTGATCGCTAAGCGTGATGGAAAGATGAGCGCCGTTCAAACGGATGCAGCCATAGAGGCGTTAAGGTCAAAAGATGTCCGGAACGACTACGAACGATACCTGTATCAGCCATCCATCAACCAACAATACAGCTTAAGTATCAACGGTGGTTCCGCCGGACAGAAGTTTTATTTGTCTGCCGGCTACGATCATAACCGGAACAGCACCGTTGGCAACGGCTATGAACGGATGACCCTGGATGCTAATCACAGTTACTTATTGGCCAATAAAAAACTGACGATCAATTCCGGTGTGTTCATTTCCTACAGCAACACTCCTCAAAACGGCCTTGCTCTTTCCGCATTAAACTATGCTACCGGAAAATCACTTTACCCGTATGCAAGCCTGGCCGATGAACAAGGCAACGGATTAGCGGTCACACATACTTACCGTGATGCCTTCCTGCGATCCGCAAATGCGAACGGTTTACTGGACTGGCAATACAAACCATTAGAAGAACTCTCCGTAGCAGATCTGCGTACGGGTCTTCAGAACATCCGAACAAATATCAATCTGAAATACAATTTAGCGACAGGCTTGAGTGCTCAACTACTATATCAGTTCGATCAACTTAACTCGAATTACCGGAATCTACAATCTGTAGCCAGCTGGTATACCCGCGATCAGATCAACAGGCTTTCGATCCTGAACAGTGACGGCAGTATAACCCGGCCCGTTCCCTTAGGGGGGATCCTGGACATCAGGCACAGTACTACCAACAGCCATAACCTCCGCTTTCAAACGGATTACTACCGGAACTGGACATCTGCGCATCAGCTCAACCTGCTTGCCGGGGCTGAGGTACGTGATGTTCACGCCGCCGGAAGCAGTTACCGTTATTACGGCTATGATAATGAGCATGCCAGCAGCCAGCCTGTCGACTACATCAGTACGTTCACTTCATTCGTCAATCCGGCATCCAAAAGTAACAAGATACAGAACAACGATGCGTTGACCGATCTGACCGACCGCTTTGTTTCCTATTATGCCAACGGTTCGTATACCTACCAGCAACGCTATATTCTGACGGGCAGTATTCGGCTCGATCAGAGTAATCTGTTCGGCGTGTCGGCCAATCAAAAAGGTACCCCGCTTTATTCGGCAGGATTGAGCTGGAATATCAGCGATGAACCGTTCTATAAAGTGACCTGGCTACCATCGCTTCGCCTGCGTTTTACCTATGGCAGCAACGGGAATGTCGACCGCACACTTTCGGCTTACACGACGGCATTCTATTACAACGCAAGCAATTCGTACCTCAATTTGCCTTATGCAGTGATCGCTAATCCACCTAATCCGGAACTGCGTTGGGAAAGAGTGAATATCGCCAACTTAGGTCTTGATTTCGAAGCACTGAACGCTAGGATAACCGGTGCGGTCGAGTACTACACCAAAGCGGGCAAGGACCTGATCGGCAATGCACCGCTGGCACCGCAGACCGGTGTGGCCCAGTTCAAAGGAAATACGGCGAATACCCAAGGGAAAGGTGTCGATCTTACGCTAACGGCTAAGAATCTGGATGGTGCTTTCAAATGGCATACCACTTACCTGTTCACTTGGTCCAAAGATATCGTCAGTAAATACCTGCTTGGATCGACGAACACCTCGCGTGATTATCTTTCAGGCCTCTACAGTACGATGCCGACCGAAGGCAAGCCCCTTTACGGTGTTTACAGTTATCCATGGGCCGGTCTTGATCCGTCGACCGGAGACCCGCAGGGATATCTGAACGGCGTGGTAAGTAAAGACTATGGTGGAATCATTGCAGCCTCAACGAAGGACAATATCACGTACCATGGCTCGGCTCGCCCGGTCACTTACGGTGCATTGCGTAATACCTTTGCTTGGCGTAATTTTTCCGTCTCAGCCAATATCACTTATCGACTGGGCTATTTTGTGCGCCGGTCTTCCATTCAATATGCTACGGTGCTGTCAGGACTTGGCGGACATGGGGACTATAGTGACCGCTGGCAACGACCCGGCGATGAACAACGAACGCAGATCCCGTC
This sequence comes from Mucilaginibacter pedocola, assembly GCF_002013915.1. GTDB lineage: Bacteria > Bacteroidota > Bacteroidia > Sphingobacteriales > Sphingobacteriaceae > Mucilaginibacter > Mucilaginibacter pedocola. The sequence goes on along the minus strand of NZ_MBTF01000001.1, from coordinate 566,089 downwards.
GATGCCTTCAGTGATCAACACTAACCGCGATAATTTTTATACCTATTCTTCAGCACTTGTAGCGAAGGGAGACCATATCCGTTTACAGGATATCACCGCATCTTATGAACTGACACGGAAGCATTGGCGGAAACTTCCTTTCAAAACTTTGCGCATTTACGGCTATGCTAATAATCTCGGTATCCTGTGGAAAGCGATGAAAGGTGACCTGGACCCCGATGCCGTGAACGGCGATACGCTACCGTTAACTAAGAACATTGCCTTGGGACTCAAAGCTGACCTTTAAATCTCAGATCATGAAAAATATATACATTATAATCATATTACTGCTATTGTCCACTGGTTGCACTAAAGAATACCTGGAGAAACGGCCGAATAAAGCATTGTTAGTGCCGGAAACTCTTGATGATTTCCAAAAACTACTCGACGCCAGCTTTGAGGCCAACCTGAATACAATCACCGGCCTGAACGAGATCGCTGCTGATAATTTTCAAGCGGACGAAGCAACGTTACGCTCGCTGGATGTGATCGAAAGAAATAGCTATCTCTGGTCTCAGGATATCTACGAAGGCAATTCGGTAAATGACTGGAACTTTCTTTACCAGGAGGTCTTTGTCAGTAATGTCGTACTTTCCGGCTTGCAAAAACTGGATGAGAAGATCAATGCGTCGCAATACAATGCGATCAAAGGAACTGCACTTTATTATCGTGCAGAATCATTTTACAGCCTTGCTCAAATGTTCGCTGTACCTTATAATGCTGCGGCAGCCACAATTTTGCCTGGCATCCCGATCCGTACCGATCCTGATGTTAACCAGATCGTGAGCAGAGGTACTTTGCAGCAATCTTATGACCGTATCTTAGCTGACCTGCAAGAGGCGGCTCGACTGTTACCTGCAAATGTGAACGTAAAGATAAGGCCTACCAATATTGCCGCATTGGGCATGCTGGCGAGAGTGTCGATCACCATGGGCCGTTACGCAGAAGCATTTGATTATGCCGATCAGGCCTTGCACCAAAATGGCACCTTGATCGATTATAATACGCTAACACCTACAGGCTCCGATAGTCCATTCCCCATGATCCTGCCTTTTGGCAACGAAGAGGTGTTAGGCTACAATAATCTGGTCGGTTATTCTTTCTTTCTGGAACCATTGGTGGTGATCGACCCTCAATTGTATCAGAGTTATGCAGACAATGACCTTCGCAAAACCTGTTATTTCGCGGACCAGGGTAATGGTGGCTTTAATTATATTGGTAGTTATTCCGGTACCTATGCCACGCTTTTTGGTGGCCCTGCGACAGATGAACTCTATCTTATTCGTTCCGAATGTTCGGCAAGGTTAGGCAACATGGTGCAAGCGCTTAAAGACCTGAACGCACTACTGGTCAAAAGATGGAAAGCCGGTACGTATCGACCGGTCACTATCAGCGAAGCAGAAAAATTGTTGGAGATCATATTGATTGAACGACGGAAAGAACTGGTCGGCAGAGGCCTGCGCTGGACCGACCTTCGTCGATTAAATCAGGACCCTAGATTCGCGACCACGCTGACCAGGAATTATGAAGGGAAGACCTTAACGCTGGCACCCGAAGATAAGCGCTACACGTTTCCTATCCCTATGGATGAGATCACCCGAAGCGGAATAGAACAGAATGACCGCTAACAAGAAAGCCGTATGAGGATCATACGGCTTTCTTGTTGTATTAGTTAGCTTTGTAGCCCAGGTTGACCGTGCCTTCCGCATTGTCAGTGTTTTCCTGCAACGTGTGCTGGTTAGGGTCATAACCATCGGCGAAGGAGGCGGTACAGATCTTGGTGGCAGACACGCAGTTGCCGCTACCGCTTCCCTGCATCCACGAATTACTGGTCTCGCGGGTGGATGAAGTAGCGATCCGGCGCCATACGCTGGCGAACTTTTTAGGCTCCGGTGTCTTAAAGGCGAAAGCTGCACTGATTCCTAATAACATGGCGAACAGGGTAAGATTTGACTTGATCTTTCTCATGGTGACGAACGCTTTATTACATCAAAAAGCGTTCAGAAAAACTTTAATTAAAATGATCTTTGATTTTTGCCTACTCTTTTGTCGGGTTTTCGGCACCTCCTGTGCGAACCTGGCTATATTGATCCAAGAACGCTATTTGGTTTAATCCTTCCTGCCAAGCGATCTCCTTTCCCTGTTAATGATGTATATACCGGTCAAACTTAACAGCAAGAAAAAAATGTTGAACAGCAGGTGCGTTTTCCAGTCCATCGATTGAATCACGCCCCCACATGAGCAAGGCATCCAGCCAAAGTAACCTGCCAGTACCAAGGCTACATAGCCGGTGAATAATGTCATGAGTATGGATGATGCAATGTACCCATATAGCCGGCTGCGATTTTTGAAGATCAGGAATGCTGTTACGAGTTCAACGCCCGGCAGTGTCCAGATGATGATCCCAGCTGCCCATTTTGGAAGGGTTTGATTGTACATCTGCTGTTTGAATATATCGAAGGCAAGCAGCTTACTGAACGCTGTATAAGTATAAAGTACGATCAATAAGGCACTGATCGCCGTCATCAGCCATTCATGGTTTCGTGAAGCAGGTATTGTATCGATTCTCATAGGATAATGCTCGACACAAAAGAACGATGGTCATCTATAGCAAAACAGTAGTAAAACGGTAGTGTCTATACAATGCCATGAAAGACAGGTATTGATCGTAAATCGAAAGCCTCAGCTAATGAACTGGAATATGTCAAAGACAGACCAACACTTTTCGAATCTGTTCCCGGCAACTTTTTTACTACACCAGCAGGATGAAAGATTTTATTGATCATGGCCAGGCTGGCCAATTTGGACACAGGCTGTGTCCAAATTCATTAATCCTGTTCCTGATCGGTACCAGCAGTACCTGCACCATTTATGATACGACTGAAATCATCCTCGGTAGGTAAATAGCGCGCAATGTCTTCCGGTAGCTGGCGATAATGGTAAGTTGCCACACCCATAGGCTTGTTGATTAGTTCCAATGCATATTCTACGGTCAGCTTACTTTTACTTTTGCAGAGTAGTATGCCGATACTGGGATTATCTTCCGGATAGCGAACGGTTTTATCCAGCAGATGCAAATACCAGTTGAGTTGTTGACTATGTTCCGGCTTAAATTCCGAAGCCTTTAATTCCAGCGCGATCATACATCTCAGCTTGCGATGGTAAAACAACAGGTCGATGAAATATTCTTTGTCATCCAGCTCCAGGCGAAATTGACGACCCATGAAAGCAAAATCGTTACCTAATTGGCCAAGTGTCTTGGAGATATTCTGAACAATGGCGTTTTCCAGTTCACGCTCAGTATGCTGGTCATCCAAGCCCAGGAAGGAAAGATTGTATTCATCCTGAAATTCCTGCCGGTGGATACTTAAGCGGGTCTCGTCGATCGTTTGTGAAAAGTTATTCTGAAAATCAAGCTGTTTATGGTAGCGGTCGTATTTAATTTCTTCTTCCAAAATTCCCCGGCTCCATCCGCGCTCGAAGCACTGCTGGAGGTAAAACCCACGCTGTTCGGGCTCTTTTACTTTGGCAAAGATCGTGTTGGTATGCCCCCAGGGAATTTTGGCCACAGCCTGTGTCCAAATCTCATTGCCAGCTGTCTGCTCATAAACCAGACGCATCCGTCTGAGATTACGGGAAGAAAAGCCCTTCACACCCGGATACTCGGCCTGCAGATCTTTCGACAAAGTATCGATGATGCCGTCACCCCATCCGCTTTGCGTCCTGACTGACAATACTTCACCCATGTACAGATATAGTCCGATGAGTTCACGGTTGACAGCAAGCAAGCTTCGGTACCGCGCCTGACTAATGCGTTGCTTAAGATCGGTTAGGGTGAGCTGGTAATTCGATGGCACTATCGACATAAGGGTGTTGATTAAGATGACTGTAGATGCGGTACAAAGTTAATCCAATTGCTGGGACACGCTGATCTTGGCAACGAGTTTTCTGACGTCTAGTTTGACCTGTTGGTATTGGTATTGAATCTCATCACTGGTTACACTTCTTACCAAAGGTAAATCCTGATAAGTAAGCTCTTCTTTCTGGATAGCCTGATGGTCGTTTTGAATAGCGCAATGGAACGATTTGAGTGATATGGGAACGTCGGGGTTATCTGCCACCATCCCCACAAATTCACCAGAGGAAAGAGCGGCGATCTTTGAGGCAGGTACAGCAAAATCTAAATGGGTCGATTTGCTGATGGAGGTGTCCGCGCTGTTAATAGATACGTTTTCTTTTTGCTGATTGATCTTGCCGATCCGTTCAGACAATTGCTTTGCCGTATCACCGGTCACCTGCCCACAGATCACGTTACCTACAATATTCATGATCACTTCTGCCTGTTCCCGGCCATAATCCTTTTTAAGCTGACTATAGTCCTGAACCGCTAAGGTAACAGCAACCTTATTAGACCTTGCTGTAGCGATCAAATTATCAATGCCGTTGAAGTAAATGGTCGGAAACTCATCAAAGATCATACTACACTTTTGCTGACCTCTACGGTTAACCAGTTTGTTGATGCGATTCACATAAAGTGAAAGTACGGCACCGTTTACCTGCGACTTTTGCGGATTGTTGGCCAGGCAAACGATCTTGGGTTCGTTAGGATTATTGATATCCAAAGAAAAGTCGTCGCCACTAAGCACATAATAGAGCTGAGGTGAAGACAGCCGCGCCAAACTGATCTTGGCGCTAGCCACCTGGCCTTCCAACTGTTCGTAAGCTTCATTTCTCCAGGCAGAGATGAACGGATTGATCAGTACCTCGACCTCTGGCTCTTGTAATAAAACCGCGAACAGTTCTTTGTAGTCGATCTGTGCCAGTTCGATCACATGCGGCAAGGTGCAGTACCGGCCATCCTCGTACTTTTTCAGGAACCAGATTATGGCAGTAACAAAATTGATCGGTGATTCCACAAAAAAGTCGCCCTGTTTTTTGATCCATTCCCTGTTAAGACCCAGCATAATGGTCCGGCTGGAATCAATAGCGTCCGTAATGTCTGTCATGGTCTGCGGCTCTAGGGGATTAGCACGGTGCATAACGTGATCCAGGTTGATAATATATTGAACTGGCTTAACGGGATACAAGTGGCCGTACCTCAGTAAAGCGTTATAAACGATACGGGTCAGGTCATCATATTTAAAATCGTACACAAGCATCGTAAAGCCTTTTTGGATATGCTGGGTGATCAGGTGCCGGATAACAAAATAAGACTTACCAGCGCCCGGACTACCGGCGACCAGTGTACCACGGAAGGGGTTAATAATATTGATCCAACTGTTGCGGTTCTTGCCCCGGATCTGATACTTAGCCGGAAGATTAAAGGAATACTCATTTTCGAGCAACCGTTCTTCCTGCGGGAAAGACTCATTGTCTTTGTTGAAGATGTCCTGATCCAGCTTGAGCCGCAACTTCCGCATCATCATACTACCACCGGAAAGGATCAACAGGTATCCAACTGTAGTCATTATAACATAAACAAAGGTGATAGATACCAGATCAACAACAACAAAACGCAAAAATGAACTGGTGCTATATAGTAATGAACCAAGCAATATGTATGTGGCCGCGGTACGAAGTCTTATCTTATCATCCTTTTTTCCTTTGCTGCCCACCAGTGAAACGACCAATAATAATAACACAGCACCCTTAGCATAAATTGTATGACTGAAAAGTCCAAGCTGTGCGACCGGCACTAGTATACGGTCAACCAACGGCATGGTGACATGGAAGTTTTTAAATCCCGCATAACAGAATAAATAAAAATGAATGATCAGAATCACCAAACTTATCATTCTGGTAAAATCAATGATCTTTCTAAGTGCTTGTTCATTCTCTCCAGTTTGCATAACCATAAATTTTAAAGTGAACGGCCGCGTCGTTTCTTTCTTCGCTTATTTTGTTTAAGCATGCCTAACGCGCCAAAATCTGTGTATTCATCCTTATAAAGTATTTCTAGTAGGCCGTAATCGGCACTATTACCTGGCGCCGGTGCTGATAATTGATCATTTGTAAACTTCGACTGAGTAGAAAAAGATGATCTTTGGGTTGGCGCATGGCCTGGCAGGCTGAAAATAGTGCCCAGATTTGCTGCGCTATATTTTTTACCGAGGTCGCTGCCTTTAAATACCCCTCCGGTGTTGTGGTCAATGAAAGTTACCCCATAGATCAATCCTCGGGTATTTTTACGGATCACGGCATCGATTCCCTTCCCTCTGAGCAGATGTTTAAATCGTAACTGTCCAGGCTGATCTTGTAAAGCGTGTTCAAGAGCTTTAATAAGCGAAGCTTTCAATGGCTTGCGCATGGCCTCGTTCAGTCGAAATTTATCCGAAAGCGTTTTAAGCGTCGGCTTACCATAAATACTGCTGGCTTTGATAGGTACACCGGCCTTATTACCACTAGCATCGAGTGCCCAATAAACCAACCCGTTTTTGTTATAGATCCGCGTGTCTTTGGCACCACGGTCCGCTAGCACATTATATAGGTTGAGCACCGCGTTAAATTCTGCCATGCTGGTAAACTTATATGTTTTTATTAGTCCGTTGATGACGTTGGTGATCGCCCTTTTAGTCTCCGACTTTCCATAAACGATCGGTTCCAATATTAGCTTACCCGTAATTTTTTCAGCTTGCCGCTGATCTTCTGCTTTTACTAATCCGTAGTTGATCTCTACATTTTTTCGGGAGTGCTCTGACGCCCTGTTAGCCAATAAGTGAAAACTGATCCGCTCACCATCATGCTTAATGTTGGTGGATACTAAATGGAGGTGTGGATGCCCGGCATCGTGATGCTGGTAGACGAGGTAAGGTTGCCTACCAAATCCTAAACCGTCCATGTACTCATCAGCTATTTGCTGAAGCGTATCCTTTTCCAAATTTTCGCCGACCGCGAAATTCAACGAAACGTGCAGTGCATTGACCAGCGTGCGCTCGTTCCGTTTTGTAAGATCGGTCAATCGGTGTAACTTGTCACTGAACGACAGGTCAGACGGATCCTTTAAATAACCCTGTGCCAGGATCAATTCTGCCTTTCCCAAACGAACTTTATGCTCGTTGTAATTTATTGCGCCGAGGATGCTTCGTCCGGTTTTGATTTTTGCGACCATAATTCTGAAAATTTTTGCATGCGGTCTTTGATCTGCGCGATGGCCGGGTCCACTTTGGTGCCGATGATGGACATCAGTGACAGCCATAACCGGTTGTCTGCGGAGCCATGCGCAGCATTAATCTGACGGACTGCCTGGTTCAAATTATTCCCGATGGCATTGAGCTCCCGGCGTAGCAAGGAGAGCTCTTCCAGCATCTCGTCCATCGACTTGTCACGGTAATTAATCGTAATCGGTTTTTTCAAAAGAACACACCTGATGTACTCGCTCATTTTGCGAAACCGTGTCTTTTTGAAACGCCCGTCGATCAACGAATATTCACCAGGTTTAAACCTCGTGGTAATCTTTCGTAATCTGTTTTCCTCTTCATTTTCCATAACTCACATCATCTAAAAATCCGACTTCGGAGGATTTTGAACATGCCCCCGGACTGACTTTGGAAGGGAGGGCAAGATCCCGTTGTCGGACAACGGTTTATCTTGCTGATTGCTCAAAAATGCAATCTCGTCCTTTTGCAAAGTCCTCGATTTAAATTTGTCCAACATCAATCACTGACTAGGGATTCACTGTAAAAAGGAGACTGCCTAAACCTCCGCTTCACGTCCTGCCGATAATTATAGATATATTCAGCTGCACATACCTTCCAGTTGTAAATCGTGCCGCCGGTCGGCGTCTTCCATCGGCGGGCGTCATGCTCATTGAAGAACTTGTCAGCCAATTCAACTTCGCCTTTTTGGTCAAAGTAAATCAGCAAAACGTCTTTGTCGGGTGGCATGGTCGTCCCCAAGCCGTCGTGATTATGCATGGTATTCGTGCTGATTTTCCTAACCTCCTTTGGCTGTCTTGGAACAGTGCGTTTGGCCTTGCGTTTCATGCCATCTTCATCTGATCGTTCAACTTGCCGGAGGCCATCAGTTTTTCAATTTCCTCTGAATTGTAGTAAGTGATACCACCTAATTTTTTAAAAGGTATCAGACCCTTATCCCGGAGATATTGCAATTTGCTTTCAGATAGCCGAAGCATCTTTTTGATCTCGAAAGCCTTTAGCCACTGGTGGCCCGGCTGGCCGGATTGTTCTTTAAACAACTTTTTGATGTCAACCATAAGCTGTTGCTTGAAGTCGAGCAAGTCCTGAACCGTGATGAGCTGATCACGGTTTACTTTAGGAAAGTCATGTTGGATTTCATTATGATTTGCCATAGCTTAAAATTTAGCAACAGCAAAGGTGAAGAAGTGAAAAATAAATTTATCACACCTCATGTACAAGGTAGGACGTTTTTTATAGAAGACATGGCACGTGATGTAACGCGTAAATCGAATTGTCACCCGGGAAAAAATCCAGGTGCTTATCTTATGCTATGGTTCAACTGCTTACAGTCTGCGAATAAACATCGCCGGTAGATATTGTTGCAAACATCTTCGTTCCGACACGATTAGCTAATTTAATTAGTAAAATTATTATATTTCCGTTTTAAATAAGTGTTTATTTTGTGTTGTTTAATCTTACATTTACATAGTTATGGGAAAACCTTTTCACAGCGAACTTGAACAAGTATGGGAGACCTATGACTGGGCACTTCACCAACAGGTCGACGAAATTAGGTCAGATCTGCTGCACAATATAAAAAAGCCTCTTTATATTGTAGGTTCTGGCGGTTCATTAAGCGTTTGTCATCACATAGCTGCGCTTTATCAATCTAACGGCATGATGGCAAAGGCAGTCACACCATTGGAGCTATACTATTCAAGGCACGCTCTTCGAGATTCAAACGTGTTATTTGTAAGCGCGAGCGGAAAAAACACTGACATTTTATTCGGTTACAAAGTAGCAATTGCTTACGAGCCCAATAAAATTTACAGCATATGTATGAAGCGGAATACGCCACTCTCTAAGCTTGCTACAAAAGTTTCAATTTCGAAACATTTCGATTTCAACCTTCCTAGTGGAAAGGATGGCTTTTTGGCGACCAACAGCTTGATTGCATTCTTTACGTTAAGTAACCGAATCTTTTCCGGCACTCACCAAAAGGTCTCTTTTAATAGTTTCGAATTCCAACAAGATGTTGACCATTTTTTAGAGCAGGTTTCTAGTGATCACACATTTTTAGTATTGCACGCTGGTTGGGGAACCTCCGTCGCTGTCGATATTGAATCTAAACTTGCAGAGGCAGCGCTAGGTAATGTTTTGATTGCTGACTGGCGAAACTTCGGACACGGGCGCCATCATTGGTTTGATAAGAGAGGAGGAACATCCGCTATCATTTCAATAACAACCCCTCAAGAAAAACAGCTTGCCGACAAAACACTTGCACTATTACCAAAGGGAATATCTGTATTGCACATAACCACCGATATAGAAGGACCAAGCGCAAGCATTGAACTGCTAATTAAAACATTTTACTTCGTTGAAAAATTAGGTACGCTTCAAGGAATTGACCCAGGCAGACCCGGCGTTCCGGAGTATGGTCGTAAACTTTACCATCTTAGCTACCAAAAGTTATATAATGTCAATGACCAAACTCTCAAAAAAACTGCTATAACACGAAAGGCCGATGTTCAATCGTTTGATGCACTGACGCCCATTGAACAAACATATTGGTCTAATGCGTATGATGCCTTTGTGCGAAAACTCCAGGATGCAAATTTCGGCGCAGCAATTTTCGATTATGACGGAACATTATGTTCAGCTTCTAACAGGTTTATTGGAGTGGATGAAAAAATTGCTAGTGGTTTAAATATCATTCTTGAAAAAGGATTCATAATAGGTATTGCAACCGGCCGAGGCAAATCTGCGAGAGAAGATTTACAGAAAGCTATCGATGAAAAGTTTTGGCCGCGAGTTCTTGTGGGCTATTACAACTGTGGAGAAATTGGCCTATTGTCGGATAATACTTTGCCAGATAAGAAAAAAGTTGCAAACCAAAGTTTGATTTACATTTATGAACAATTAAAACTGTACAAATTCCCATTTGAGATTTTCCCCGAACTCAAAGCGAACCAATTAGTAATAGAGATCAAGGATAAAAGTCAGTGGGCAAAAGTTCGTCAAAGCATAATTCAGCTCGTAATTCGTTTAGATGTTCCAAACATTCAAATCCTCGAGTCTAGTCATTCAATGGATATCATTGATCAGGCAGAGACAAATAAACTGAATATCGTGGAATACTGTCTGACATTGGCCAAGAAACATGGATTAATGCCAGAAGTAATTTGTTTTGGCGATAAAGGCAAGTGGCCTGGTAACGATCACCAGTTGCTGTCTACTTGTTATTCGTTGAGTGTTGACGAAGTTACAGCACTAACAGATAGCTGCTGGAATTTATCTCAAGCGAGTATCAAAAATACCGACGCTATGCTTGGCTACATGTCGGCCCTCAAGTTTAGCGAAAAGTACTTTCAAATCCAATTATGAAGAATGAAATAGCACAAGCCTTTCTGTTCAGCGTAATGCAAAATTCGCCACCTGAGGTTGTAGATGAAAGCAGAAAGTACTTCCAAACGATGGCTCGTTATAAATACGACGACTACCAACAATTTTCGCCTGGCATGCGTTTTATAGAAAGATTAGCTCTTTGGCTCAATCAATTTACGGACGCTGATAAGCCCCAGGCATTAAAATTCATTAGAGAGAAATTGGTGTTTGTTTCTCAAGCCGAAATGAATTTGCTAATATCATCAGTATTTCCTGATTTGCTCCGAGAATTCCTGATCGAAGATATTTCCATGGCGTTGAACAAACCTGCTTATGCCGTTACTGCAATTACGGGTTCCAACGAATATAGAATGCTGGTACGACAGTCTTTATTTTGTGGAATGAGCGATGGTGCCAAAATGGAAGTATTCCGAAGAGCGAACGCGGGAGTTATAACGCACGAACAAATATATCAAACCTATGAACTGTCGGACGTTCGAGCTGGCAAAATGCAAGAGGAGCTTTTAAAAGATCTTAAGAAATTAACTGGTAAGGAAGCATTTCCTGAGCAGGACCAAAAGTTCAAAAGAATATTTTTATTGGATGACTTTTCTGCAAGTGGTACTTCTTATCTTAAGTTCAGTGAAGAGGAAAAGACCCTTAAGGGCAAAATAGCTGCGTTGTACAAGAGTATATTCAAGGGTGAAAATTTTCAAAAGGTATTTGACATTGCAAATCTTAAGGTTTATGTGGTAATTTACTTATGTACAGAACAAGCGAAAAACCAAATTGAGTCTCAATTCAATGAATTACAAAAGGAGTATCAGAATAAGCCGGAACTCATTTGTATGCACATTATACCAAATACCGACAAATTGAATGGTGTCAATGATTCTGCGGTAATTGACCTTTGCAACAATGACCAATATTACGATGCGGCAGAGATTGAAGATGAACATATCAAAAAAGGAGGAAAGGATGTTAAGCTTGGATTTGGGCAATGTGCACTACCATTGGTCTTAGCACATAATACACCTAATAATGCTGTTCCATTACTATGGTCTTATGACACTTCAAGAAAATTTAAGGGACTGTTCCCTCGTATTCCAAGGCACAAAGAGATATGAGAGTTGACGTAAATCCTTTTTATACTCGCGCTTCGGACAACATTGACACCGAGGATCGCTTTATTAAGCTTTTTAGTTCAGAGATTCTTCAGATTTTCAAGGAATACCCGATTTGGAACGCTGTTAATGTTCTGAGAAGCTCACCTGGTGGTGGAAAGACGACGCTATTTAAAATTTTTACACCGAAGGTCTTAAATGCTATAAAAGTTTCAAGGAGTCATGATGATCATGCGAAGGAACTATTTGGAGCGTTACAAAGCCTTGATATATTTGATAAAAAAGGTCAACCAATTATTGCCGCAGGACTTACAGCGTTTAACACACAATACACAACCCTCGAATACTTAGATTTAAATGAAACTCAAAAAATTCGGTTATTCTGCTCCTTGCTGAACATTCGAATAATTTTATCCTCACTTAAAGCCATATGCGAAATAAAAGAGCTAGGGTTCCCGCGTGATTTGCGTAGAGTATCGATAAATCAGGAGGATAGCTTAGATATACCTATCAACTTGCGACAGCTAAAGTCCGCTAATGAGCTTTACGAATGGGCGACGGCCGAAGAAGAAAAAATATGTGATCAAATTGACAGCATATATCCAGAAATAAACCCTAACCTAAAAGGCGGGGACACATTGTATGCCTTAGATTTTTTTTCGCAAAATAATCTAAAAATCGATGACAAGCCATTTGATGTAAAAGTCGTTGTTATGCTCGATGACGTACACAATTTGTCCGTTAGGCAACGCGACTTCCTTGTTAAAACAATTGTAGATAAGCGTCCACATGTAAACACTTGGATATCAGAAAGGCTAAAAGCGTTAACTATGGATGAATTGTTGTCTGAGGGCTCAAAGGCCGGACGTGACATAAATTTCATAGTTCTGGAAAACTTCTGGGCTAAACGACACAGTCAATTTGAAAAGTTTGCCCGATCAGTGGCGAACTTACGTGTAGAAATTGCATTTGACGCTAAAAAGGAATTTGCTAGATTTCTTCCTACAAAGATGTCCAATAAGTACACCGGAATAATTGAAGATGCAATAGGAACTGTGTCAAGTCGTGTTAAACAGAAGTACGGAAGTATAACAAAATATCAGGCAGAAATTAAAGTCCGTGAAGAGTCGACAGAAGAAGGTTACGAACGATTAGTTGAGTGGCGTACATTAGAAATATTGCTATTTCGGGATAAGAATAAAAGCCAAACTACACTAGCTTTCGCTGACCTAGAAACAGAAGCAGTCGAGCTGCAGGATGGCAGCGATGTTAAAATTGCTGCTCAATTATTTTTAAATGAAGAATTTAAGATACCATTTTACTTCGGCATATCTACATTATGTAGGCTGGCGTCTTCCAATATAGAGCAGTTTCTAAACATCGCAGGCGAATTATTTGACATTGTATTAGAAAACTGGGTAAAGCATGTTGTTAACGCAAATCACGAACTAATGCTCTCGCCTGATAAACAGGAAGAGGTGATAAAACGGATTGTAAACAAAAAATGGAAGGAGTTAAACACAAGCGTCCCACAATTTGAAGATGTCAAGAAGTTATTAGACGCCATCGGTACTTATTGCTCTAGTGAAACTTATGTTCCAAACGCTTGGAACTCCCCTGGAATCAATGGAATCGCAATCACAATGGCCGAGAGAAAAGAGATAAAGGATTCGTATCTAAAAGACAAAAACCATCCATATTATAAATTATCGAAATGTTTGGCAATATGCATTGCTTACAATTTACTGGATTTTAAGCTCAACTATAAATGCAAAGGCAAAGAATGGATGATTTTGTATATCAATAGAATTTATTGTGTTAAATATCAATTACCGTTAAACAATGGCAAATTCAAAGAGCGAAAGTTAAAAGACCTTCTGGTGTGGTTAAATAGCGGTGTCAATTTCCAAAAAAAATTAAAAGTATAATATGCTTCGATGGGAAAATTATTTCTTGAAGTCTGGTGATGACTTCGGAAAATTTTGGAAAAGCTATCAACACGACGTCCAGCCTGATATACTTTTTATAATGGGTGTTGGTTTTGATCCTAGAACTTTAATGGCTATTGAAGAAATTTTTAGTTTTAAAACAAGTAAGAAACGAGACACCGTCGTTATACGATACTTTAAAAATGAAGAAGAGACGGAGGAAGCACCCAAGCCATCTGTTGCAAAACATTTGGAACGACTCGGTGCATTTTTAAAAACAAACGGACACAGCAATTTCACCATAAAAAAATTGGTGATGAGATCAGACGATGATAAAAGTATCGCATCGGTAAAGTCAACGAATATTATAACCAATGAAAGTTTTTTTGATGGTTACAGCGATGTTGTAATTGATATTAGCGCAATGCCGAGGAGCGTGTTTATTCCTGTAATTAACAAGGCCTTGACTCTTATCGATAGATATAACAAATCAAATGCTCAACGCAAAAATCTTCATATAGTTGTGTCGGAAAATTCGAAACTGGACTCGATTATCAATGACAGAGGAACCGATGAAGAATCATCCTTCATTCACGGATTTTATCTCAAACAGATTGCACTTACAGATGAGCAGAAAGAGGTTTGGATTCCTATTCTCGGTGAAAAACAGCTTGGTCAATTCGACAAAATTAGAGGTAAACTCAACCCTGTTGAAATATGTCCTGTCCTGCCATTTCCTTCTGAAAATCTTCGTAGAGGCGACAACCTCATTGTCGAATATCAAGATAGATTATTTAATGGCTCTGATTTCGAAGCTAAAAACATTGTATACGTTGACGAATCGAACCCATTTCAGGTTTATAGATTGGTAAGCCAAACAATAAAGCGATATAATGATTCATTTGCCCTGCTTAAAGGTTGTAAAATAATTGTATCAGCACTGTCCAGTAAACTTCTGACGATGGGAACTTTTTTAGCAGTCTTTGAGAAGAAAAGCGAGAACACGAATATCGGAATAATGCATGTCGAATCATTAGGCCATGATTTAGATCCGACTTACGATGACGAGAAAATAAGCATTGATAAACACAACAAAATGTTCGAAATTTGGCTGACCGGCGAACCATACAATGATTAGACGAAACCTATATAAAATCGATAACAAACCGGCAGTAATTGGTGCGGGGTTACTAGCCCTTGACGTGGTTATTAGCAGTACCCCATCGACGCCCAGCCAATTCCTGGCGGGTGGTTCTTGCGGGAATGTGCTAACCATTTTATCATATTTAGGTTGGGCTGCATTTCCCGTTGCTAGGTTATCTAATAACATGGCTTCTCAACTGATTAACGAGGATTTGTCTAAATGGAATGTTCAAAGAGAATTGATATCATATACTGCTGATGGAAGCACACCAATTATTATTCACAGAATTTTAAAAGATAATAAAGGTGCAGCAAAACATCGATATGAGTTTAGAAATCCAGAAGATGGCACTTATCTACCGGGATACAAGCCCTGTTTGGCGAAAAATGTTCCTGACGTTGTTAGAAAAGCCCCTGTCCCTGTGGTTTATTTCTTCGATCGAATAAACAGGTCTTCAATTGATTTAGCGAAATATTATAAGGAAAGAAAAACGCTAGTTGTCTTTGAACCGTCTAACATGAAAGACGAAAAAGGATTTCGACAATGCGTTGAGATTGCCGATATTATTAAATTTTCGTCTGATCGTATATCAGGCTACGATGATCATTATCCAGTTTGCCTAGCCCAATTGGAGGTACAGACATTAGGTAGCGGAGGTTTACACTTCAGGTGTAAAGGCGAATCTTCTTGGACTTTTCTTGAGGGATATGAAATAGAGAATGTTATCGATGCAGCGGGGGCCGGTGACTGGTGTACCGCTGGCATGCTTTGGTATTTGCATCGTGAGCAAAAAGACTTGGAAAATCTAACGAAAAATATAGTTGCGAAATCGTTAAGGTTCTCTCAAGCACTAAGTGCCCTAAATTGTACATTTGAAGGTGCTAGAGGCCTCATGTATAACGTCACCAAGACCGAATTGATGTTGTATGTGGAACATATAATTGATTCACAATCTTCTATTATTCATAACAAGCCAGACACCAAATATGAAATCAAACAATATGACTTAAAAATTTCCTCGCTATTCGCGGCAAGTTGATGAACGATGCAACTTTTTAATCAATTTCAAACATTTTCCCTTGTCGATGTTCTACATTTTTAGTTCTTAGAAAATTCACATTTTGCTGTATTATTTCATCCTTAGGTAATCGATCATACCATAAATTGTGAATCATTTTATATTCAGTAAAAAAAGGTTGCTCGTTATTTTCCCAATCAGTACCATATCCAGCTAGCCAGTTGTAAAAAAGTAATATTTGTTCGTGATTAGAGAGCTGCGCTCGGAGTAGCTTTAAGTACTTCATCCTATCATCATAATCTGTAACTATGTCACTAGTGGCTATAGATTTAACCGCTAAATACAAATGGCGAAAGTAATGTCCTAAACGCGACGCGTGTCCTGAAAATGGTTTGAAATTAAAATTCATCTTTATGTCATTTCCAAAATCTTTTCGAGATTGATTGGTCGTTATTGAATCATCCGGATAACGGTGCCTTCTTCTAGCTTCATTCAACTTGTCGACGAAAAGCTTTTGTTCAGGGTGTTTTTTGGAAAATTCGTCCAACCCTTCGAAAAAGATTTGATAAGAATGGTCTAAACCATCTTTTGTGAGGGTTCCCGATACAAGCTTATAAATCCCAAATATGCATTCTAACTCTTTTTGCATAGTCACGAATATCTTTCTTCCGGACGTTGTTTTTTCGAATCTGACAAGTGTTGACCCAACCTCGTTGAAATCATAACCGCTAACATCCATTTCAGATATATTTTCCCTGTGCAATTTCAACATCTCATAAAATTGCGATTCGAACTGAGCTAATTCATTTTGCCGATTCTGAACGTCTATTTGTAATTGTAACTGTGCTTTATTTTCGTCTTGTTCCGCCAAAAATAGTGCCCTTTGTTGTTCGTTTGCCTTATATTGAATGTAAAAAGCCAGCCCTGTAACAATTACACCAGCTATAGCAATAAAGGGATTCATTAAACCTCCGATTGTATCACCAATTTGACCGGTGTTACTAAAATTAAAATCTTCATTAATGGCTTTCCTCGTAAGGAGAAAGGGCGCCCAAAAACTGCCTATTATAATTAGACCTGCTAATATTAAGCAAACATATACTTTCCAACTCAGGCCTCCAACATTACTAGTATGGCCAATCGGTATTATGCCGCTTTTTGTGGCTGTAACTCTACTAAATACTAACCATGCAACTGTTATTAGAAGGCCGATTAGGGTAAAAGTTACCAATAAAACGAATATTGTCATTGTGATAAGTTATACTCGAATTTAATGAAATCGATATAATAACTGCGATAATAATATTTATTTTCACAGTACGTATAAATGTAATTTTCGATTAGGTTATTTAAAAAGGAAATCAAGCAACATTACGTGGATCGAATTCAGGCAAACATTTATAAGTAATCTGGTTAAATACAGAATTTCAGTCGCCATTGTAATTGCGTAGCTTTTACCGCAAAAGTTGCTTAGTATCAAATCAGTTTTAAAAAAAGTCAATCATCATTGATGACGTCCTCGGTGCTCTGTAATCGTCTAAGAATTTGAAATGTTCCATTTCCTATTTACAATAGCGTCAGCCCTTTGATAAAGCTCATCGAACGTAATAATCTCTAAATCTGAAATGGATCGACGGAAAAGCTCAAATGAGCTAAACTTGTCTTCCTGTACTTGCCCTTCAGCATTTTTAAACTCATTCAATGAACCAATAATTAGAAATGATTTTGGTTTAAACAAATAGATCGATTCCTTGGTGCTATAACCGTTTGCATCTTTTAAATTCAGTGCTTCGGCAATATTCATTAGTGATTTTTGAATTGTACGTTGTACCTGTGCAATTCCTCCGGCAAGTTCGTCGGAAATACTCCAAGATTCCGACCGGTAGGGAATATTAACTTTTTTCAAGATTTCTTTTCTGTGAGTCTTGATCTCGCCAAAGCAAAGTGAACGGATGATACCTGTAGTACTAAGTAAAGCGTCGCTGCGTTTGCCGTGTCCCGTTACGCTGAATCCAGACACGGCTCGCTCTAAGCCACCTCCTTCCAAAGCTGTGTTAAAGACATAATTTAGTCCAAAACCGAAAATCCAATGATTTCGCTCAAAATACTTTTGCCAAACAGATTCCGTAGCACTGCCATCAACTACCTGACGGTCAAAGTAGCTTTTATCATCAAGCAGCTTCTTAAATTCAAGGAGTTGCTCCTTTCTATAAGACATTTCTATGATTTCGTCATGTTGGATCTTACCTGACAACAATAATTCTTGGGCCTTGAAATATTCTGTATTTTTCTTTTTGAGCTGGTCAATTTGCCTGACAATTGTATCACTAATCGCTTGTGACCAATCAGTTCCGGTGGTAATTTTGGCGACCTCTTCTTTTAGCAGGTCAATTTGTTGCGAAAGGTCTAGCTCCTGCGACTTGACCAAATAACCGTCATTGAACGCTTGATTTAACGTGTAAATGTATAAATCACTATAAACAAATTTCTTGTCCACATCTCCGTCTTCTGTTCGGACAAAATTTATTTTGAACCCTCCAACTTGATGGAATAAATTACTTACTTCTTGAAGCCGGAGGTCAATGTCATCGAAAATTATCACTTGATAATGATTGGGTTTGATTTGATGTTCACTTAATATTCGGTTGAGGGCATTAAACGTCATCACATCAACTTTACCACTGGTATCATCTTGTTCAATTAATCGTGCAAAATTGTCAACGGCTGCATTGAAGTGAGATACATACAGCATTCGATTAACTTCTTGACGCTTACCTAATTCTTCCATTGCATAGATTGCAAGCAGAGTTTTTCCTGAGCCGGCAGGTAGCGCCACAGTGACATCGCGGCTAGAGTCATAGTGGTTCAAAATAGTGGTCAGTGCATGGTTTTGGTAAAGCCCTAATTGAGTTCGGTTTGGTTTATTCATTGAAGTGGACATTCTTTTGATTGAAGATAGAAAATAACACATAAATTTGGCGAACGGAGCGCCTTTCTTGAAGATTGACTAGCCAAGGGGAAGCCCGCTATGTAATGCGGGCTTTTGAATTTCAAACTTATTTGAGGCGCATCCGAAGTCTATCCATATCCTCTTTTAATTTTCGTTCAACCACTTTAGCATAAATTTGAGTAGTCGTGATCTTAGTATGCCCTAAAATCTTGCTTACAGTTTCAATTGGTACTCCATTAGATAATGTGACCGTGGTAGCAAATGTATGTCTGGCGATATGAAAAGTGACGTTCTTTGTAATATCGCAGCGATCAGCAATTTCTTTTAGGTAGCTATTAACTTTTTGGTTAGATATCTTCGGAAATACACGGCCATCGTATAAAGCGCGCTCATTGTCTTTATACTTATCAAGAATGGCTAATGCTTTAGGCAGTAACGGCACTATCACAGGTATAAGCGTCTTTTCTCTGCATGTCCTAATCCAACGGCCGCCATCCGCACCAGTCACAATATGTTCTGGCTCCAGGTTGCTAACATCAACGTAAGATAGGCCTGTATAGCAGCAAAAGACGAACATGTCTCTCACCATTTCTAATCGCTCAATACCAAATTTCTTCTCTTCAATAGCTTTCAATTCGACTTCTGACAGCTGCTCCCGATTGACCTTTTGAATTTTAAGTTTATAAGTTGCAAAAGGATCCGCATCTATCCAATGTAGATTTAAGGCCAGGTTGGTCATTTTCTTTAACCGAATAATATGTTTCATCACGCCGTTATTGTTAAGCGGCTTTTGATGATCTTTCGGTTTGTGGTTACGCAAGAAGACTTCAAAGTCTTTCACGAACTTATAATTCAGTTCTCGCAGGTATATATCAGTAGCATTATAGTGTTGTTCCAAAAACTTTTTTAAGTAGCGCTGGGTAACATAATAATGCTTAAGCGTACTCCACTTTAAATCCTTGTTAGCCGTTTCGTTATGGTAGCTCATTAGGCTGCTCAACGTAAACGCTTCTTCTTTTTCACCAAGGAAAAGACTTTTGATCGATTTTGTATTGATCAGCTTCCCTTTTAATTGCAACTCCTTATAGCAGTTACCTAACTTAAGCCTAACCTCTTCCAGATAGGCATTCAACTCTTTAATTTCATTCTTGGTGCCTTTTGCGGCTCCTTTTCCGAAATCCCAAATACTAATATCAACCATTTTTTGCTTTAAGGCGATAAAGCATTTTTCCTTGTTGATAGTAACCACTACATATAGTGGTGCTTTGCCATCCTTCTCCTTATCACTTTTGATCGTAAAGTAAATGCGGAATGACTGCGATGTTTTCATACAATAACATTTTTAATGATTAATGAATTAGTTGCATCCTGTTTCAGCTTCGCTTTCAGGTGTTCAAAAGGTGCCCACGGAATTTTCGTTTTGTGAGTTTTAGTTCACTTAACAGATTACTTATCAGCTCGTTAAGTAACTTTTGAACACCTAAGGTAAAAACTAATCTCAGGTAGTCAGTTAGGTGTTCAGAAGTTTGGCTTTCTTTGGGGTTAGGAAGGGTATAATTAATGAAAAAACCCTCTAAATAAGCTATTTAGAGGGTTTCGAGGTGTAGAACTGGTCTACTTTGTGCGCCCACCTGGGCTCGAACCAGGGACCAAAAGATTATGAGTCTTCTACTCTAACCGACTGAGCTATAGGCGCGGTTATTTTTGAGGTTGCAAATATGTAAAAATAGAGCGGCATTTACAAAAAATCGTCTCACTTTTTCCAATATAGCCATAATCGCCTGTTTTATAGCCGAATTATTTTTAGTTAAACTGGCAAAAGCGGACAACCATTTGCTGAAGTGCGTCCACAGTTTAGTGGTAAATGCAGCTACATGCGTTTCACTACCGTGGAAACATGATATTTATTCTTTCGGGAATTTTCCCACATCAATATAAATTACTAAAAATATTAGTATTATTGTATTTGGAATTGGCATGGAAGAATTTTATATCGACGTGGAATTAAGCCGGGGGCTTACCCGGATACAGGTGGACGAGGTACCGCCCGAACAATGGGATATGCCGTACACGCCGCAGTTCATTATCGAGTTTCGCGATGGGAATGAGTTTATAACGCTAACCCTGCAACTGGAAGACGGCCATTGGTATGACCGCAGCGCTCGCCTACCCGATGACGATTACCCGCGCCCGCCCGATGCCGAACCCACCGACCCTTATTACCAAAGCCCGCTTACCGCGCAGGCTATACAAGCCGTAGGCGAAGCCATTAGCCGCCACATGATTGTACACCTCACGGCCTACATGGGTTTGTTTGTACCTGTATTTCGCACCCCTACCTTGAATTAACACGCTACGCAGCCCAGCATACTTATACCAGGTTATAAAAAAGTACAGCGATAAAATAATGCAATACTTCCTTCCAGCAGCAGATATAATTAAGTTTGTGCAATAACTATATCCCATGCCCCTTACACATCAAATAAAACCCTTTGCCCAACTTACCGTGGATGAGCTATACGACCTGCTACGCCTGCGCAGCGAAGTTTTTGTAGTAGAACAAAACTGCGTGTTTTTAGACCAGGACAACAAAGACCAAAAATGCCATCACTTGCTGTTATATACCAACGATAAACTGGCAGCGTACGCCCGCCTGGTACCCGCAGGGTTATCATACGCAGAAATATCAATCGGCCGGGTTATCACCTGCCCCGCCGCCAGGGGCACCGGCTTGGGCAGAAAACTAATGGAGCTTGCTATACAAGGCTGCGAGGAGTTGTTCGGCAAACAAACTATTCGAATTGGTGCACAAACCTATGCCTTACCGTTTTACAAATCGTTAGGTTTTGTTGAAGATGGGGAAACTTATGATGAAGACGGGATAGAGCATATAGAGATGGTGAGGGGATAAACGTAGACCGATAAGCTACAGATGTATAACTAAAATGAGCAAAAAGAGCCGGCAGATACCCGTTAATAAGCTGCCCGAGGGAGCCTACCATGGCATCATGATGATGAGGGACTCGTTCGACGGTTCGCCCAATTCATATGAAGTGGAGCGATCGCATCGCGACGGCGGATATACGTTCATTATTCAGGAAGAAGGCAACACGCACATCGAGATCGATTTTCAAACCTATTGCATCCAGGCGCCGGCTATCGTTTTTATAAAACCCGACCAGGTGCACCGCCTCATCAAATTTGAGCATGCTGCTATAAGCACCTGGATCATTACAGAGGAAGACCTGCGGTCGGAATACCTGAATTCGCTGCAAAATCTTTCCCCCGTGAAGCCACTGGCTGTTGAGCCGGGGACTTTAGCCACGCTTTCGCAAGCCGCTGCCTTATGCCTGAAGCTTTCGGAACAGAAGGAGGAGAAATTATACCATTCCATTTTAAAGGAAAGTTGCAATACGCTGGTCGCGATGGTCGTCTCCCAATACCTGGGAAAGTCACAACCATCGGAGCACTTTACAAGGTTCGAGATCATCACCCGGTCGTTCAAAACTTCATTAGAAAAAAACTTCCGGAAAATAAAGGAACCTGCAGCCTACGCCGAGCTGCTGAACATCTCCACATCCTATTTGAATGAGTGTGTAAAAGCCACTACAGGCAGGTCGGTGTCCGCCCACATCCAGCAACGTGTTATGCTCGAAGCTAAGCGCTTGCTGTTCCATTCCAGCCGGTCGGTAAAGGAGATAGCCGGCGAGTTAGGTTATCACGACCACTCCTATTTCATAAGGCTATTTGTAAAAGTTGCCGGTAGCACGCCGATAGCTTTCCGGGATAAAAACCGCGAATAGTCCTACACTTGCTCCCTCCTGCCATTGTTTGCCCTGCGCGTTCCCTGTTCCTTTGCTTTATCATAAAAAGATATCAAATGGAAACATCAACAGCAATAAATTTACTACATCATAAAAAGATCGCCATTGTAGGCGGTGGCCCGGGCGGTTTAACGCTTGCCCGGCTTTTGCAGCTTAAAGGTGTCGACGTAAAAGTATACGAACGCGACTTCAGTCAGGCATCACGCGTGCAGGGAGCCATAATTGACCTGCATTTCGATTCGGGGCTTAAAGTGATCGAAGCAGCGGGATTACTGGAAGAATTTAAAGCAAACTATATGCGGGGTGCTGATAAATACCGCTTGCTTGACCCTAAGGGGAACATTCTTTTAGACGATGGAAACCAAAGCGGAGCGACAAGTTTTGGCGACGAAAAGTTCAGGCCCGAGATAGACCGCGGCGCGCTGCGGGATATTTTGATCGCCGCGCTTTATCCTGATACGGTGATATGGGATAGCCAGTTTTTAACCATGCAACAGGTGGGCCAAGGATGGGAACTGCACTTTAAAAACGGAACGATCGCGACCGCAGATATCGTTATCGGCTCGGACGGGTACCGTTCGCAGATACGCCCTTATGTTACGGATGTGAAGGCAAAATATTCCGGCGCAACCATCATCCAGGGAGAAATAGATCATCCCGAAACCGCATGCCCGGAAATGTATGAACTGGTTGACCAGGCGAACCTGATGGCGATGGGCGCCGGGGCAACTATTGCTGTGCAGCCGCGCGGCGATGGTGGCTTAACTTTTTACGTTGCCTCGATGTATCCTGAGAACTGGGGAGCAACAAGCGGCATTGATTTCAATGATGCCGAAGCGGTCCACAGTTACCTGGCCGATCGCTTTAAAGACTGGAGCCCCGTGTTTTTTTCACTCCTCGAGGCCTGCGGGCAATTTGTACTACGCCCGCTCAACTATTTCCCGATCGACCAACGCTGGGAAACAAAAGCCAACCTAACCCTGATCGGCGACGCCGCACATTTGATGCCCCCTAACGGCGAGGGCGTGAATTTAGCCATGCTGGATGCTTTAGACCTAAGCGAATGCCTTACCGATCCAAAATTCAGCGAACTTCAGGAAGCAATATCAGCTTACGAAAAAATCATGTTCGAACGTTCCGCCGACCTATGCCGCGAAACAATTGAAGGGATAGCAGATTTTGCATCGCCAAATGAGGAATCGGTGGAGGAGTTGATTAGGATGTTGGCGGGGGATGAATAAATATTTTCTAATATAAGGTATATCAGGCTTACTGACAACCAAAAAGCCGTTTCCGAATGTGAGAGAACGGCTTTTTGGTTGAGATTAGTCACCAGTACGCTGCATATTGCCCGATGCTGCATACTCGCGCCATGCTGGACAACCTCAATTTACAAACAGACGGACCAATGATGTTTAACGGTGAATTAAAAACTGCAAAGATCACCTGGGAAAGAGCTGCAATAAATCAATAGTTATTATTTTCCTGCTTGTAATCTTCAATAAAGCGAGACCTATTCAGCTATTTGCTGGTCAATTGTTATAAGGTTTAAGTTGAAGGTCCCCGACAGCAAGTATTAAGGAACTTCTCTTTAAACACAGGATTTCATTATCCCTGAAAATTCTTAACCTGATTTCGCATAGTAATATATGATTATTGACGAATTGTGCTTAAAATTACGTTCGCTAATTAGAAATCTAAACCTTTGATTTATAAATGAAGCAACCAAAATCTGATAAAATAGCATTTATTGTCGGTGCAGGAGCAGTTGAAAACGCCTGGTTACCAATCATTAAAGCACTTCAGCCATTTTATAAGCAGGAGCTGAATGGTGACGCGGCTTATTGTTTCTTAGCAAGATTAGTTTATTTAGTTCGCTTCAGCGCAACGAATACTTACGATGGTGCAAAAGAACGGGCAATAGAAGCTGTTGCCTACTTTAATAAATTAAAACAGGCAATGGCCAGAGAACTAAAAATCGCACAGAGGTCGGGATTGCTTAGGACCAGAAAAGAATTTAAAGACATCTTATACAAGTTCATATTTTCAGAACATCATCAGGCTATACTCATAACTACCAATTGGGATAAGGTCATAGATCATAAAATCAATGAACTGGGCGAAAGCAACTATCCATATTCGGGAAGCGATATTCAAACTTATCATATTCATGGCGATTTTGATGAACCGCAAGAAATGTATCTACCATCTGAAATTGTAGCTGAAGCCTACAGAACAAAAAGCGAGAATGAAAAAATGGGATCTCTTCATAGTTCTATTTGGCGAACCTTGGAGGAATGTAATATCTCGGTCCTGTACGGCCTTTCACTTGATCCGCTGGATGCCGAATTATCACAAACATTGACCGCTGGTTGGTCATCACCCAACATACGAGAAATAATCATCATTGACCCGGATCATGCTAAAGTAGCCAATCGGGTGAAGTTCTTAACAGATGACAGGTATCCAGTAAAGATTGTTGGATATCATCCCGCTGACTTGGATACACCGGTCCACTATTAAGCCATGAAAAATACATCACGCACAAGGAAAATAAAAAGATTGAACAGGTTTACCACGTTGCCTGTGCTCCTTGATTTGCTGCAACGCAAAAAGCTTACTTTGCTCAACCCTAAATTATGGGATGATAAAAACGACTCTGAGGTTATCCTTGCTTACAAGGAAAAGAAAAACATAAAAAATTTATTCGCGGTCTGCCTTTCACATGGCGACGAAACCATTCACCATTGGAAAACATTTTCCGATGGGACAAGTGGGTGCCTAATCGAATTTAATGCTGAAAAGCTATTTGAAATCATTGATAAGGTCGATAATTTGAAGCATGGCAAAGTTATTTATAGGAAACTTTCTGATGTAGAAAAGGCAGATTCCCCAATTGACGTTGATAAGATGCCGTTTACTAAACGTTGGCCTTACCGGTGTGAGGAAGAATATCGAATAATTGTTGAATCGAACACAGACGAAACTTTTTTTGAAATTGATATACCTCTTGATGTAATCAAGCGGATCACCATAAGTCAGCACATGCCCGAGCCAATATACGCAACGCTCAAAAATCACCTCAAGGGATTACGTGGTGACCCCAAAAGTAGAATTAACCGATCTACCTTATATGAGAATAAACGTTGGATCAATCGGTTCAAAACAGATTGAGCTATCTAATTCATACTGCTTTTTTAAACCTGAACTGATACGATATGGATCAAAATACTACTGAAAAAAAAGGTCGGGATGATTTCGAGACAACCGTTATAAATATAGTTAAAACACAGGCTGCATATATTTGCTCTAATCCCGATTGTCGCAAATTGACAATAGCGCCATCACTCACAGATGAAAATAAAGTTCAGTATATGGGCAAAGTGGCTCATATTACAGCAGCTTCGCCAGGAGGGCCAAGATATGATAGTAGTTATAGCGAAGCTGAACGAACAAATATCAATAACGCGATTTTTTTGTGCTCTAACTGTGCAGATCTTATTGATAAAAATAAAGGAATCGATTACAAGAAAGAAGTGTTGTTCGATTGGAAAACACAACATAAGAACTGGGTTTTGGAGAATCTTAATAAATCAAAAACAGATACTTCAGCTATTGCTGTCAGTAGCTATGGTCAACGTGGGGGGATAATTGCTCAAGTTGTAAATATTACTTCCAATACTGAAAACCAAAGAGACCCGATTAAAGAACATGACATTGAGAACTTTCGGCTTTCTGAAAAAGTGTTGAATAATGAACAATGGGTAAAACTTCGAGAGGATTTATTAGGAGATGCCTCTTGTAGAAAATTTGATTCTGACCGGTTAGATAACGTTTTAACGCATTTTTCTAGAGCAGAGAACGGATTTATAGATGAAGAAATCAATGAAGCCAAGGAGAATTTTATTGCAACGATTCCTGCGCTAAAAGATATAATTGATTGTCATTTCGATTTATGGCCTTATCAACAAGATATTGAAAATTACAGTATTCAATTAAAGCCTCATTATTTAAGGCATAACGGCTATGTAAATCCAACAATGGAACAACGCAGAGAATGGGAGGAATTATTTGAGCAGATGAAAGTCAACATTAATGCTCTTAACGACACCTATAACATTTTTAGAAAAACTATTAAGCGGAAGTTACATATCTAATCAGGAAGGATTCAACTATCATTTTTAAAGAAAATATTTATTGAATTCATTTTAATCATTTACTTTTATGTAGTCTATAGGGCACATTAGCTATGTAATTACCTTTTAGCTATGTAATTACCATAAGAATAAGTTTGTAATGAACTAAAAATCAGTTAACCTGATAAATAGTTGCGAACCCAAGTGGGCGCCCTAACCAAAAAAGCCGCTCCCCTCATCAGGAAACGGCTCTTTTAATTCCAAAGCGAAATCGATTACTTCTCTATCTCTTTCAAACTATCCATCTTCTTATAAGCCAAAAACCCTTTGATATCCTCAAAGTGTTCCCTTACGCGTTTGTTGCCAAATTCGAATACTTTTTTTACCAGGCCGTCGAGGAAGTCGCGGTCGTGGGATACGAGGATGAGGGTGCCGTCGAAATCTTTGAGGGCATCTTTAATGATGTCCTTGGTTTTCATGTCGAGGTGGTTGGTGGGCTCATCCAGTATCAGCAGGTTCACGGGTTCCAGCAGGAGTTTGATCATGGCCAGGCGGGTTTTCTCGCCGCCCGATAGCACTTTTACCTTCTTAGTGGTATCGTCGCCGCTGAACATGAAAGCGCCCAGCAGGTCGCGTATTTTGAGGGTATTGTCGGTTAGGGGTATCTGGTCAATGGTTTCAAAAACGGTTAGGTTGCCATCCAATTTGGCGGCCTGGTCTTGCGCAAAGTAGCCTATTTTGGCGTTGTGGCCTATCTTCATGCTGCCATCGAAGTCGATCTCGTTCATGATGGCTTTGATCATGGTAGATTTACCTTCGCCGTTCTTGCCCACAAAGGCCACTTTTTCGCCGCGCTCTATCACCATCGATGCATTTTTGAACACCACGTGGTCGCCGTAGCTTTTGCTCAGGTCCTCTACCATCACCGGGTAAGCGCCCGAGCGCGGCGATGGCGGGAATTTGAGGCGCAAGGCAGAAGTATCTACCTCATCTATCTCTATCACCTCCAGTTTCTCCAGCATTTTTACGCGGCTTTGTACCTGCAGGGTTTTAGAGTAGGTGCCGCGGAAACGGTCTATAAACTCCTGGTTATCGGCAATAAAACGTTGCTGCTCTTCGTAGGCCTTTAACTGGTGCAGGCGGCGGTCGGCACGCAGTTGCAGGTAATGGGTGTATTTGGCCTTGTAATCGTAAATGCGGCCCATGGTAACCTCAATGGTGCGGTTGGTAATGTTATCCACAAAAGCCCTGTCGTGCGATATCACCATCACCGCCTTGGCCGAATTGATGAGGAAATCTTCCAGCCACTGTATACTCTCAATATCCATGTGGTTGGTAGGCTCATCCAGCAGGATCAGGTCGGGCTTTTTCAGCAGTATCTTGGCCAGCTCAATACGCATGCGCCAGCCGCCCGAGAACTCAGATGTTGGGCGATTAAAATCTTCGCGCTCAAAGCCAAGGCCTTTCAGTACTTTTTCGGCTTCGGCATCGTAGTTGGTATCTTCAACGGTGTAAACCTTCTCGCTCAGTTCAGATACCCGCTCGATCAGCTTCATGTAATCGTCGCTCTCGTAATCGGTACGGATATTCAGCTGCTCGTTCAGTTCCTCCAGTTCCTTTTCCATTTGGTTGGCCTCGGCAAAGGCTTTCATTACCTCTTCAAAAACGGTGGCTTTATCTTCGGTAAGCAAGTGCTGGGGCAAGTAGGCTATAACGGCCTCTTTAGGACCGGTAACGTTACCGGTAGTAGGCTTGGCCTCGCCGGCAATTATTTTGAGGATGGTAGATTTACCCGCCCCATTTTTGCCCATGAGGGCTATCTTATCGTTCTCATTGATAGAGAAAGTAACATCGCTAAACAAGGTGGTGCCGCCGAACGACACCGAAATATTATTTACATTGATCACAGTATGCGCATTTTGATTCGGGCGCAAAGATAAGCGAATATCCCCTATCGCAAGCACAGCAGCCTCCCCCATTTTGATACAATTTGTATACCTTTTGATGCCCTGTGTGGAGCGTCTGTTTTTCAATTGCCGTTAATTTGGCATTGAGCCAATAACAACCACATCCTGTGAAAAAATTCCAAATCATCGCCATACTCCTGCTGGCCATCAACTGCCTGTATACAAAGGCGCAAACCGTTAAAGATCTTGACGTATTCGCACAAGGTACCGGTAACCCTATTATCCCCGCCTACCTTGCCGATGCATCAGTATTTTATGATAAGAACACCGATGCTTTTTATGCATTCGGCACTAACGATGGCGCGAGCGGCGAGAACGTTTTCCCGGCGCAAATGTGGTATTCAAAAGATGGCAAGGACTGGAAGAACAAACAGATAGACCTGCCCCAAACATGGACCGACTATGCCGGCGAGAAATACGTTTGGGCACCAAGCGTGGTATACTACCCGGGCACCAAAAAATACTATTTGATGTACAGTATAGATTCGAAGGTATTCATAGCCATGAGTGGCAGCCCGCTTGGCCCTTGGGAAGATGCCAATGGCGCGGCACCCGGCAAAATGTTTTACCGTGGGTACGACGGGCAATTCTTTTTAGATGACGACCAAAAGCTGTATTTCAGCTTTGATTCGCGGGAGTTCAAGATCATGAAATTCAGGTTCGGGGCGGATGGTAAATTGTTTTTTGATAACGATGATGCGCGATTTAACAAAACGGCTTCTACCGAATTTGCGGGGAATTACAATTATGTACAGATCACGGGGCTAAAAAACACCTTCGAGGCCTCGTTCATTTATAAACGCAAAGGGCTTTATTACCTGATGTGGTCTTTCGAGGGCAGCGAGAATTACAACGTGCGCTATGCTGTTTCGGAGAACGTTGCCGGCCCCTACCGCGAACTAGGTACTTCCATGACGGAACCTATCTTGGTGCGCGATGACAGTAAGCACATCCTCGGCCCCGGCCATCATTCGCTATTCGACTATAAAGGCCATACCTATATTGCCTACCACAGGCAGCACTACCCTTTTGTAGACAGCAAGCGCCGAACCTGTATCGACGAGGTGTTTTTTAATACAGATGGCAGCATCAAAAAGGTTATATCCACACATCGTGGCGTAAGCCTGGGTAAAGCAAAACCGATGGCTAAGAACCTTGCTTTGGGCAAACCTACGCTGGTATCGTCAGCACGCGTTTACCAAAGCGGGCATAATCCCAAACGCTACCGTACCGAGAGTATCGATTTTAAGTATGAAGGCAAATACGCTGTAGACGATAACTATAGCACCCGTTGGGATGCCGGCCTTGGTGCCGAATCGCCCTGGATCATTGTGGACCTGGGTAAAAACCATCAGATAGATAGCATAGAAACCATGTTCGAATTCACCAGCCGCACTTACAAATATAAACTGGAGTACCTACCGCAAAGCAAAGCCACCGGTTTGGCTAAGGCGGCTAAACAAACGGACTGGAAGCTATACACCGACCGCACAACCGATGGCGCTGCCCAGTCTCCCGTAACCGATAAGAGTAAACTAAAACCATCCGCGCGTTACGTAAAGCTGACCATAACCGGTGCAGTAGACCTACCGAAAAGCGCCGACAGGTTAGACCCCGAAGATGCCGATAACGCACTCAGTATATTTGAGATAAAAGTTTTCGGGAAGTAGCGATAATAAGAGCGGATAGGCGCTATTCGCTCTTCTCATTTTTATACCAGTCGAGTTGCTTAAGAGATGTCATGTCCTTACTAAATGGGGTATTTTTTTTCAAAGCGATAAGTGTGGTGGTTAGTTTGGGCTCTGTGCCATCTTCGGTTAGGTAATAAGTTATGCCTTTAGCGCTATTCTCCCATACCCGATAGGTTTGCCGCACGCTGTTTCCGGGCTTTACTTCGTTACCGTTCACGTCGATCTCTATTTCGCCCTTAGGCATTTTGGTGCGTTTGAAAATTGGGGTGGCGTTATTGCCGAGCAGCCTGATGAGCGTATCGCTTTGTGGCTGGCTGTAAAGTTTTAACTCGTAACCGGCAAGTTGCCCGCTTTTTTCTTCGTAATGAAAGCTCACGTGTGCGTTATGGCCCGAAAGGAAGGCACCTCCAAAATTAAGGGCTTTCTTATCGCCCGTTTTAAACAACTCGTAACCTAACATGGTGCCGTCTGTGGTATCTTTGGCTTGTACGGCGAAGTGCTCAATTGCCAATATATCAGGCATGTGCTCGGTCAATGATAATTTTGCAAGATCGAACGGGCCGGTATGCCCGGGCTTCTTTACCGAATTACTTTGCGGAGACGAGTTACAAGCCAGCAGGCTTAAACAGAACAAGAGGCAGTAAAGGTTTTTCATGATATACGGCTAATGGCAAGCTATAGTTTTCAAACCCCGGCAAGTTGTTTTTGTTCTGAAGTGTAAAAAAACATCAAAACCCTGTTCCAGAGAAAATATGGTAACGAGGTGGCTTCAAGGTTTATAAATGCCGATATTTCGTTTTCAAATTAATGCTATGAGCCTGCTTATTCCAACGGTAAAACATCTCATCCGGCTTAATGCCGAAGACGAGGCACTACTTGGCACCTTGTTTAAACCGCTCCATTTAAAAGCCGGCGAATATTTTTTGGAGGAAGGCCAACTATGCCGCTATGTTGGCCTTATTGAAGAGGGGCTGGTGCGCTATTACATGAATGATAACGGCAACCAAAAAACGCTTTATTTTAGTAGGGAGGGCGAATTTGTAAGCAACTACCAAAGCTTTTTGCCCCGCACGGCATCAGATATGAGCATACAGGCAATTGAAGATACCCACCTGCAGGTGATCAGACAAACCGACCTGCAGCGCATGTATGCCGAATTAACCGAGGGCGAAAAACTGGGCAGGGTTGCCATTGAGGACGTGTTTTTAAGCAGCATGCAGCAGCTAAAATCATTCTATAAAGATTCGCCGGCCGAGCGTTATAAGCAGTTCCTGCACTCCTACGCCGGCCTTGCACAACGCATACCACAATATTACATAGCCTCGTACGTGGGGATAAAACCACAATCGCTAAGCCGTATTCGTAAACGGTTGGCTAACGAAAAATAAATTCCCCCTGCTGCATTAGTTAACCCGGGTGAACGAGATAGGGCCTTAGGTTTGGGAGATTTGTACCATTAAATATTTACAATAATGGAAACACAGATCAAACAACAAACATGGGGCCGGCGCTCGGTATCGTACTGGCTAACCCTCCTGCTGGCCTTAGGCATCATCTTTATCGGCATACGTTTTATTTTATTTCCGCAGGTTGGTGCCACGGGCTATGGCATTGTTTTTAACGATATGCGCGATGCTGCGTACGGCAAGATAAAAGGGATAAGAGATATTTTCTCGGGCATAGTATTAATACCCCTATTGGCCATGCGGATGCGCAAAGCCACCGCATGGGTATTCACAAGTACTATTGTGGTGCCTCTTGGAGATTTCTTTAACGTGCTGGCCGCCAATGGTGCCGGAGATATGGCGCACCTGATGATACACGGCATTACTGCTTTGGTGATGATGGTAAACAGCGTTCTGCTATTCAGGATGCCCGTTGATGCTAAAAGCTAAGCCCGGGTGAAAAGAAATAGAAGATTTGGAAATGAACTAAAAGCATTTTTCAAATCTTCGATATACCTTCATCTGCACATTTATTAATATTTCCCTACTATCACCTTGTAAAAGTTATCAAAGTCCCAATACTTATTGGCCAGGGCCTTTAGTTCTTCGGCAGTGATGCTTTTTACGGTGGTAGTGTAGCGGTCGTAGTAATCGTACCCTAAACCGGCAAAGTGCAGGTTTTTGAATTTATCGGCATGCGAAAAAACGTTCTCCAAACTGCCCAGCAGCGAGCCCAGCATAAAGTTGCGAACCAGCGAAAGTTCTTCGTCGGGGATAACCTCGGCCTTCAGCAGGTTCACTTCTTTTTCTACCTCACTCACGGCACTGCGGCAAACATCGGCCCCGACCTCTGACGCGATGAAGAACGAACCGCCATGCTTAAACGTCCCCATACCCGAGCCAATGCCGTAGGTATAACCTTTATCCTCGCGGATGTTAGCCATCAGCCTCGAACCAAAATAACCGCCCAGTACGGTATTCAACACCTGCATACCAGGAAAATCGGGGTGCGTACGGTTGATGAAAGGCATACCCAAACGAATAGCAGATTGCAATGCTTCGGGTTTTTCGGTATAGAAGAAACGCTCGGCGCTTGGCACAAGTTCGGGTTGCGTGGTATCTGCAGGTACCGACTGGTTTTCCCAACCCGTCTCGAAGGTATCGGTCAATAAAGCAAGTGCTTCATCGTCAATTTTACCGGCTACTATCATGGTGCAGTTTGCCGGCTGGTACATTTCTTTAAAATGCTGTTGCAGGTCTTCGCGTTTCAGGCTTTTAAAATCTTCGGGCGTGGCAGCAAGTCCGTAAATGGTATCGCCGTTCAAGGCGCGGTTAAAAACACGGCGGGCCACAAAATCGTTCTTTTGCAGGCTCACTTGTAGCTTTTGCTGCTGGTTACGCACATAAGTTTCCAGTTCCTTCTCCGGGAATACCGAATTACTCATAATATCTCTTATCACCGGCAGCGTGCTTGCCAAGTGTTTGGTAAGCGTGTATAAAGTAACCTGCGAGTTATCGTACCCATAATCGACCTGCAAAAAGGCACCATAAAAATCAATGGTATCGGCAATTTGTGCGGCGTTCATAGTAGTGGTACCATCGGTAAGCATGGTGTTTACCGCTACGTTCAGCAAAGGCTTGGTAGGGTTAAAACGCAGGTTGCCGAATATCCATTCGATGCGCACCAAATCCTGCCCGCCCGAGTTGAAGGCATACACATTGCAGCCATTGGCCAGCTTTTTATGTTCGGGCCTTAGTAAAGTTATATTCTCAACCCCGTTGAACTGGGGCGCTTGTTTTCTGTTTAATGCTGTCATTGAGTCATTGGGGCATTGAGTCATTACTAAGCGTAATGCAAAATGAAAATTCCGTTATTTCTTTAAATTGCTTAAAATTCGAGTTCAGACAGCTTCTGTAACTTCTTCAGTTTTCCCCGCCAAATAAACCAGCGTTGACGAATTATCTTTCCTGAATAACTTGTTGGCCTGCTCTTTTATGGCCGCAGGCGTTACTGCCAGATACTTCAGAGTTTCGTGGTTAAGGTTATCAGCATCGCCCATCAGTTCGTAAAAGGCAAGGTTCATGGCCTTATCCAGTAACGACATTTCAGAGAAAGCCATGGTCGATTCGGTTTTATTCTTCACCTTGGTAAGTTCATCAGCAAAAACCTCTTCGTTTTTCAGTAATTCCAGTTGTTCCCAAATGGCAGCCTCGGCATCTTCGGTACTTACACCGGCCACGGGTTTGCCCTGAACAACGAACATGCCCTTATCCAAGGCTTCCGTATTGTAGGCATGTATTTCGCTGAATAATTGCTTATCCTTCACCAAGGTTTTATACAGGCGAGATGAATTACCGCGCGACAAGATATCCGACATCAAGTCCACCGTGTGGAAACTCTCGTCCAATCTGCCCTGCATCTGGAAAGCGATGTACAGGTCGTTCAACGGCACTTTGCCGGTGGTTATTTCACGGCGTTCCTCGTGCTGCTCAGGCTCTACAGGTAACTCGCGGGTGTACTTCTCTCCTGCCGGTATAGCGCCAAACCATTTTTCGGCCAAAGCTTTTACATCTTCGGTTTTTACATCACCGCCCACTACCATAATAGCGTTTTGCGGGTTGTAGTGCTTTTTAAAGAAGGCCTTTACATCCTCTATCCGCGCATCCTCAATATGTTTGATGGTTTTACCGATGGTAGCCCAGCGGTACGGATGCTGCTTGTAAACCAGCGGGCGCAGTTTCAGCCAAACATCACCGTAAGGCTGGTTAAGGTAGCGCTGCTTAAACTCTTCTATCACCACGTTACGCTGCACCTCCAGGCTTTTTTTGCTGAAGGCGAGGCTAAGCATGCGGTCGCTCTCCAGCCAAAAGGCGGTTTCGATATTTGCCGAAGGCAGGGTGATATAATAGTTAGTGATATCATTGCTGGTGAAGGCGTTATTTTCGCCGCCCACCCTTTGCAAAGGGCCATCGTAGTTAGGAATGTTTATAGATCCGCCGAACATCAGGTGCTCAAAAAGATGGGCAAAGCCGGTTTGCTCGGGGTCTTCGTCGCGCGCGCCCACATCGTAAAGGATGTTGAGCACCGCCATTGGGGTGGTACTATCTTCGTGGACAAGCACCCTAAGGCCATTGTCCAGCGTGAACCGGTTGAAATTAACCATGCAATAACAAATGTTTAACCCGACAAATGTATTGTTTTTGTTGAGGTTTGTGAATTGATTCTACCGATTTTGGTTCATTACAGCTAATTGTGATAGCGCAATTACATTGGTTTGAACCACCGCATTGGTTTTGACGAATAAACTTTGAGGCGTATATTTAACACACTATGCTGAGCCAAAACGAACTGATAAAACACTTTTTTAATAACTACAGCAAAACAAAGGTTGCCCAATTAACGGCTGCAATAAACGAGCAGGGGTTTGATATAAAACAACTCATCGACCTCACCTTTAATGCCGATAAAACCATTGGCTTTCGCGCTATTTGGTTATTGGACAGTGTGATGTTGAGCGACCTCGAACGCTACTCGGCCTATCTCGGATATTTTTTATCACGTGTAAAAGAGGTTACCAATGAAAGTTGCAAACGGCACTATGCACGCATTATGATGTTTATGACGGATGCAAAAGCACCCGATACTGTAAAAGCAGCTCTGCAAAAAATAGATCTGGAACCTACCGTAGAGCAGTTCTTCGATTGGATAATAGACCCAAAAGTAAAAATAGCCGTAAAGATATTTGCGGCCGATACCCTATACAACTTAAGCGGCCGATACGATTGGGTAGCCGAAGAACTTGCCCTGCAAACAGAGATATTGATGCGCAGTGGGCAGCCTTTCATCACATCCCGCGGAGAGAAATTAATGGCAGCGTTGAAGAAGTCTTAAGTCGAAAGTCTTAAATTCTAAGTCAGGAGTCTTAATTTGCGACCAGCCGATCAACTTCCGACTTAAGACTCCGGACTTAAAACCTATTCCACCGGCCTATCACTACCGTGCAAGTTGTGGCTTACCTGGTGATGGTGCAACTTTGCTTCTATGGCAGAAGAGCTATCATCTGCATAAGTACCGTAGGCATTTATTAATATCCCCTTCAGGTTATATTTTGATGAACTGATGGCGTATACGATAGACATATCTGAAGGATTGCTTTGCCCTTCGAAACGGTAAAACTCATCTATCTCGAAGTCTTCGGCAGTCATGTGTATGCCTTTTTCTTTATCATCTATGGTGTCGCCTTCCAGGCTAAGGTTGGCTTCGTATCCGCGTTTGGTGAGGTCGTTAGTGGCATCCACTAATGTTTCAAAGTTTTTCATAACGGTTTTATTTGGTGCGATGTATTTCTTCTTCATCAACCTTTAATAACCACAGTTTGTTTCGGCGGGCCAAGTAAATTATTACTACTTTGCAACACTTTTAACCTTATCACATGAAGAAAACGTTATTATCCGCATTAATTTCTATTGCATTATTTAGCTGCCAAAGCGGTAGCAATGAGCCCGCCCCTGTTCAGGAAGAAGATAAACAGCTTGTTCAGTCGGTAACCACTGTTGAGACCAGCGCCGGCAAATCTACCCGTACAGTGTTAACTTACGAATACGACAACAGCAACAGAATGACCGCCTTACATGAAAGGTATGACGACCACGCCGGCCCTAACTCCGACCATGTTTACACTTATGACGGGCAGGGTAATCTTACCAGATCTACCATCAACCGCGAAGGCACAGTATCGATTTTTGATTACACCTACAAAGACGGTGCCCCGTTCTCGGTAGCTTACACTATGCCGGCCAACGCATCCGACTTTCATAGCCTTGCCATTACTACTGCAAACGGGGTAGTTACCAACCATGTAATAACAACTGTGCCATCAGAAGGGAAAGCCACTGTGGTGTGGGAGTATGCAAAAGGCAACAATACTGCTGAGAATAATTCTCATTTTACCAGTTCGGGCGTTAAAGATTTTTTCGCGAATTTCAACCGCGAGTATGGCAGCAAGAAAAACCCTTATTTATATAGTGGTTATAAATGGATGTTACCAGATATGCCCTACGCTAACAAAAACGAATTGATAGAAAGCTCATCTGTGAATAACGCCGGTACCGGGTCTGTAACCGCTTACACCAATACATATGATAGCAACAACTATCCTATCTCGGTACAAGCTTCTACAACGGGTGGTTTCACCAGCACCTCTACCATTAC
Organism: Mucilaginibacter pedocola; assembly: GCF_002013915.1. Taxonomy (GTDB): domain Bacteria; phylum Bacteroidota; class Bacteroidia; order Sphingobacteriales; family Sphingobacteriaceae; genus Mucilaginibacter; species Mucilaginibacter pedocola. The sequence continues at coordinate 529,091 of NZ_MBTF01000001.1, read as the reverse complement.
ATACACTTACATTAAAGCAAAATAATTTATACAACATAAACAACAAAAGCGGCAGGTTTTAATGCCCGCCGCTTTTTTTATGGAACTATAAACGAAAACTAAAACTGCTTATTTATTGCGCTTTAGCCACCCAATACGATGCATTAAGGTGCAGGGCAGGGTGCGATGTAAAGCCTGATGGCGAGTCGCCGCTCCAGCCGTTGAACAGGTTATCGCCTGTATCGCCGGTACCATCATCAGATGGCGAGCTATCGCCTATAAAGAACACACGGCCGCTGCCGTAAGTTGCTAACAGCGCCATTACATTGCTGTTGCCGCCATTGGTAGCGCTATTCCTCCAGAACAAGCCTTGTACCGTTGAATTGGTACCCGGAGTAAGTGTAGCGGTAGAGCCATTGTAAAATGCCAGCTTAGAGGCCGTACCGGCAGCGCCGCCTAAAACTTTAACAGCATCGGCATTAGTGCCTGTGTAAACGTTTGTTGAAGGTCCTTCGCTGATATCAACATAGTTTACGGTAAAACCGAACGGATTGTTGTTATTAATTCCATTATTTGTCATTAAATCGTTCCACACGCGTGGCGAATCGTAACCATCACCATCACGGTCGGATGGGTTGTAACCGTTAGCATCGGTACCGGCAGTTGTTGCGGCGGTATGGTCGGCCACCATAATAAGGCCGCCACCGGCAGATACGAAGTTCATGATAGCGGTTTTTTCGGCTGCAGTGAACAAGCGGTTAGGCTCTATCACCACATAAACATCGTAATTGCTAAGATCTTGCGGGTTTGATGAGTTGCCGTAAGTAAGCGCCGTACCAACGGGCAAGGTTTCCACCAGTTCGCCTTTTTTCACGAGTTCAACTGCCCAGGCCGACATAGCGCCTTTCCAGTAGGTTTCAGGAGTTGAGGCCGTGATACCGGTGTATGATGGCGTAGGTATGCGCTGTGCTTTTAATTCGGTAGTAGTACCGCCTGTATAGATTGGCACAGCTTCGGTACCGTCGGCATCTATCTGCCAATCGGCGCTACCTGCATTTTCCAAATGGCTGGCATCGAACAGGAATTTTTTGCCTGCTATAACAGTGCCGCCACCGGTGCCGCCGCCAGCGTTATCGTTAACGGTAATATCGTCGATATTGATACGGTCGGAGCCGCCGCTCAGTTTACGTATCTCTAAACGCACGGTACCACTTACCGTAAAGGTAAAGGTTTGTGTGGTAAGCGTGCTGCTTGTGGTAACATTGCTGCCCGCCTGTGTCCAGCTGCTACCACTATTGGTAGAATAGAACAAGCCCCAGGTGCTGTTGCCGTCGCCTGTATAGGTAGCATGTTTGATAGTTACGCTGCTGATGCCGGTGCTTAAATTGTACAGCATGGTAATTTTACCGGTATTGCGGATACGTGCCGACCATGAGCCTGCCTTTTTATCACCCGACAAGTTGCCGATAAGCGCATCATACATATTCCACGAATTGCCAGACAGCGTTACATTGTCGCCGCTTGATGAGCCAGTTGGCGACACATCATAAGCCGTTTTGGGGCTGGTGGAACCTACTTCAAAGCCCTGGGTAAGGCTTACTGCAGCGGTTTGCAAAGATGAAGCGGCTTCAACAGCCGGCGCATCGGTTTTAAGGCTTTCATTTTTTTGGCAGCTGCTTGCCATTAAGCCTGCTGTTGCCAAAAGCAGCAGCGTGTACTTCTTTTTAGAGAAATAATTCATAAGTGTTTGTTAAGTAGATTAAGTAAAATTTGTTTATAAGTTTATACGAACAAAAATGTGAGTTAAGTTTCACTAAACTACACACATTTAATTAACTTATTGTTAAGATATTGCTTTAGGGGGATTACACCGATTTGAATGGGTGATTACACCGATGCAAATGGGTGATTACACCGATGCAAATGGGTGATTTCACCAATTTGATTTTTGGCGGGAGATGATCACGCTGCTTTGGGATCGATGTAAATAAAAAAGCCGCTCTTTTCGGGCGGCTGTCTGATTAAAGTGATATTTCTTACTTCTTTGTTACTTCCACACTCCAATCGGCACCGCTGCCTATTTTGTGGGTTTCGGCAAAGTTGCCCATGTTTAGGGCGAATGAAAGCTGCAGCAGGCTGTTAAGGTAAGCCAAAGGTTGCCCTTCCGCAACATCGCCGAAGGTTTTGCTATAGGGTACATCGCCTTCGTAAACCTTGGTGCCTTTGTTGAATATTTTTAGGTGGAGTACGTCGCCGAATTTGACGTTAAGTTTGGCAAACATCTCGTCGCTGATGTCCGTCCATACGTTGCCATATTGTATATCGAGTATGGCAATGGTTCCTTTTAAAGTACCAGCCTCCAAAACTGAGTGCTGGTAAGGGATGGTTACTACTTTTGCGGGCAAGGCCTTCCCTACCTGCTCATAAGTAATAACGCCGGCCGCTAACCGGGATGCGGTGTATACGTAAACATCGCGCCCGTGGAAGGTATATGATTTACCCGATTCTTTACGGCGATTTATGGCTTCGTCTATCTCGCGTACTTCGGCGATGCCAAAAGCTTCGGCAACATGCGTAAGTGTACCATTATCAGGCGTTACAATAAACTGCCCCGTTTTGGTTTTTACTACTACCGATTTGCGGGATGTACCAACGCCTGGGTCAACCACCGAAACAAACACCGTCCCCTTTGGCCAATAATTAATGGTTTGATACAGGCGGTAGGATGCTTCCCAAATGTTGTAGTTGGGTATCTCGTGTGTAAGGTCGAAAAGTTTGACGTTTGGCGATACGCCCATAGCAACACCCTTCATAGCAGAAACCGCGCCATCCTTTAAGCCAAAATCGGTTTGGAGGACTACGATATTGTTTTGGGCAATGGCTCTATTGAAGCTGAATAGCAGGAAAAGTGGCAGAAAGTATTTTAATGCGCGCATTGTTGTAGATTACGGTGAAGCAATTTACATGATCGCATTGATAACACGCGTAGTTATTTTTAACACAAAGGGCACAGAGAGAAAAACACAGAGGTACACAGAGGGTCGCAATGTGGTTAGCTTTCCAAGCTAAGGCGCTGAGGAAATACTATTCTATCTTACCACTTTTCACATCATCAAGCGTGTAAGCTTTGTAAGTTAGCCCTACCCCCCTGGCATATTCCTCTATTGTTTTTTCTATACCCGCTTGCTGCCTGCGTTGGTTTACATTCTGCGGATCGGCTATTGGCCAAATAAAGAATTTCCAGGCAACCTTGCCGGTTTCGGGGTTCTTGATGTTCATGCCCTTAAGCTGCGTACCGTATACTTGCGGCTCGTTGTTATACATCAGCCAGCGGTCCTGCATCATGGCATAGCGGGCAAAAGGGAGCTCATGCTTTTCGGCAGCGGTTTTTACCACATCAATATATTGCCCTATTTTATTGGAGTGCTGCAAAATAAAAAAGGCTGCCTGGTTGGTAGGCTCGCCTACTAAAGTTTTGCCGGGGTAGCCATATTGTTTAATAATGGCCTCTACCCTTTTCAGGCTTGCCGAGTCAGCCTCGTTCTGTAGTTTCCAGAGATGGGCAGAAACATCGGTTGGCGAAACATGGTAAACCTTCGCCAGAGAATCGGTAAGGGCGCTATCCCGTTTACCCGAGGTTAGCGCCCTATATTTTTGGTCGAGGGCGTAAAGGCTATCTAATTCGCGTTTGAGTGGTTTGTTTATCTGCGCCTGAGCGCCAACTGCCAACAACGCGAATAAAAAGAGCCAAACAACCCGTTTCATCAATTTATATTACTTCGTTAATGCTCATTTCCTTCAATTCCTTCGGAATGTTAGGGCGGCCATTTTTGAAGGCTTTGCGCGGCGTTAAACCCAACAACTCGAACATCGCCATATCATCATCAAATGAAGGGTTTGGTGTGGTCAGTAATTTCTCGCCGGCGAAGATAGAGTTAGCACCAGCCATAAAGCAGAACGCTTGCTCCAAAGTGGTCATTTCGGTACGGCCTGCTGAAAGCCTTACAACGGTTTTTGGCATAACAATGCGGGCAGTTGCTATCATCCTCACCATTTCCCAAACCGATACACGTGGCTGATCTGCCAATGGCGTACCTTTTACAGGCACCAGGGCGTTAATTGGTACGCTTTCGGGGTGCTTAGGTAAGTTCGATAATGTCTTCAGCATCGATATCCTGTCGGCCTCAGTTTCGCCCAAGCCTATGATGCCGCCGCTGCATACCGATATTTTTGCTTTGCGCACATGCTCTAAAGTTTGCAGGCGGTCATCGTAAGTACGGGTGGTGATGATGCGCTTGTAATCATCTTCCGAAGTATCGAGATTGTGGTTATACGCATACAAACCGGCATCGGCCAACCTTTGCGCCTGCGATTCAGTAAGCATACCCAGCGTGCAGCAAACCTCCATATCCAGTGAGTTTACGGCCTGCACCATTTCTATTACCTTATCAAAGTCGCGGTTATCGCGTACTTCGCGCCATGCGGCACCCATGCATAAGCGGCTTGCACCACCGTTCTTAGCTTTTTGCGCAGCTGCCAATACCTGTTCTTTAGGCATAATTGCATGCACATCAACCCCAGTATTGTAACGCGCTGCTTGCGGGCAATAGGCGCAATCTTCGGGGCAACCGCCGGTTTTAATAGATATCAGCGAGCTGATCTGTACCTCCGAGTAATCTTTATTTTCGCGGTGAATGGTTGCTGCCCTGTAAACCAAGTCGAGCAGTGGTGAGTGGTATATTTCGGCTATTTCGTCCTGTGTCCAGTTGTGTCGTACTTCAGTCATGGGTGTTTGTTTTTATATCTCGCCAAGGCGATAAAATACAAATATTCAAAGATTATTTTCTATTTCTGTTATCTGGTAAAAATTTTCACGCAAAGGCGCTAAGGCGCAAAGAGTTAAGTTAACACCTTTTTTGCCCAGCTACAACAATAAACTACTCGCCAGCCACAGCGGCAGTAAAAAGCCAATACAATCGGTAAAGGTGGTAATGATGATGGATGATGCCACCGCAGGGTCTATCCCTACTCTTTTTAATATTAACGGGATACCGGCACCGGTTAAGCCGGCAACTACAAGGTTACCGGTCATAGCCAGAAATAATACAACACCCAGTAAGGGGTTTTCGTCGTACAAACAGGCAAATACCAATACAATAAGCCCGTTGAAAGCGCCATTGATAAGCCCTACCAAAAACTCTTTAAAAACCGTGGTGTAAGCCTGCCTGTCACTCAAATCGCTCAGCGATATACGGCGAACGGTTACTGCCAGTGCCTGTGTTGCTGCGTTGCCGCCCATACCGCCTATAATACTCAGGTAAGCAACTATTACGGGCAGGCGTTCTTCTACATCGCTAAAATGCCTGATAACAGATGCGGCAAGGAAAGCCGTACCCAAGTTGACAATGAGCCAGGGCAGGCGGCTTTTAACGGCCTCTTTCCAGTTACCGCTCAGTTCCTCATCTTCCGATACACCCGATATTTTCAATATATCCTCGGTGCTCTCCTGCTCCATTACGTCAATAATATCATCTACCGTAACACGGCCCAGCAGCTTCATGTTATCATCTACAACAGGTATAGTAGTAAGGTTGTATTGCGATATCAGGCTGGCCACGTCTTCCTGGTCGAGTTCGGCTTTCACGTATACAAAATCACGAATCACCAGATCACTTACGCGGGCATCGTGGCGGGCTTTGATGATGGATTTGATTGAAACAATACCCTGTAAAATATCTGCGTCGTCTACTACGTAAATGGTATAAAACTCCTCCATCTCTTCCGACTGGCGGATAACTTCGTCCAGTGCCTGCATTTTATTAAGGTTGATATTCACCTTAATGATCTCGGAGTTCATGATACCACCGGCGGTATCTTCGTCGTACTTTAAAAGTGCGCGTATATTGTGGGCATCCTCCTGGTCAATGTCCTGCAATATCTCATGCTGCTCGTGCTCTTCCAGTTGCGAAAGAATGTCGGTAGCATCATCGTAATCGAGTTCTTCAACAATGTCCGAACGTTTTTCGGGGTCGAGGTTCAGCAGTAGTTCTTCGGGGTGCGCTTCCTCGGTCATTTCCGAGAGCACTTCCGAAGCTTCATCAACCGGCAGCAGGTTAATAATGCGCTCTTTATCCTCCTGCGGTAATTTTTCGAATAGAATAGCTATCTCAGAAGCATGGTACTCCTGAAGTACCACCTCTAAGCCGGCGTCGTCACCCTCAAGCGCAGTTTTAATGCGCTGTAAGTCGCTTTTATCTATTTCGAAAGACTGCATACGCTTGCAAATTAGGCAAAATTGCCGGGATACAGGTTCTTGAAAGGCAATTTAGAAAGGTTTTAGCGGAGCTGAATTCAATGCTTTTTACACAACATTACAATCTGCAGCTACAATAGACATTGTAGTTATCTCCCATGATCCCCTGTACCTAAACCGCCTAACCAACCGGCAACTGTATCGTAAACTCGGTATACTCGCCTTCTTTGCTGCTCATATCCATTTTGCCGCCGTGCCCTTTGGTCACAATGTCGTAACTTAAGGATAAGCCTAAACCCGTGCCCTCGCCGGTTGGTTTGGTAGTGAAGAAGGGCTGCATAATTTTCTCTTTGTTGGCATCGGCTATACCAATACCGTTATCCTTCACATAAATACGTATCTCGGCCTTACCATTTGGCGGGGTGAACAAACTGGTTGATACCTCTACCAATGGTTTGTATTTGCTGCGTCCAGGCTTCTTCTTTTGCTGAACTGCATAGAAGGCATTATTGAAAAGGTTCAGCATTACGCGGCCCATATCCGGCGGTATCACCATAATTTTTGGCAGATCGGGGTCAAGGTCCAGTACCATATCGGCGTTAAAATTCTTGTTCTTAGCACGTAGCCCATGATAGCTCAGGCGCAGGTACTCATCAACCAGCGCATTCATATCCGTCAGGTGTTTCTCGCCCGAACTTGTGCGGCTATGCTGCAGCATGTTTTTTACGATACCGTCGGCGCGTTTGCCGTGAAGTATAATTTTTTCAAGGTTCAGTACAATGTCATCCGCCAGCGAAATAGCCTCTTTTTTACTGCCGCTGCGTAATTCCTGCTTCATCTCTACGGCCAGCTCGATGCTTACCTCGCTAAAGTTGTTCACAAAGTTCAGCGGGTTTTGTATCTCGTGGGCAATGCCTGCTGTAAGCTCGCCCAGCGATGCCAGTTTCTCCGATTGTATCAATTGCTTCTGCGCTGCTTTCAGTTCGGTAACGGTTGATGCCAGCCTATCGCGTTGCGATGTTATTTCCAGTTGTTTATCGTTCAGCTCTTTGTTGGCATCCTGCAACTCGTTGGTGCGCTCTTCTACTTTTTCTTCCAGTAACTGGTTTTCATAAGTAAGCTTTTGCGAGCGGTAACGTACATAACTATAAACCAAACCGCTAAATATAACTACCCAAAGTATCCATGCCCACCAGGTAAACCACCATGGCGGGTTCACCACTACCACAATACTGGCTATCTTTTCGCTCCACACGCCGCTGCTATTGGCCGCTTTCACTTTAAAAGTATAGGTGCCAGCAGGCAGGTTATTATACGTTACCGAACGGTTGGTACCCGCCTGTACCCATTGCTTATCGTAGCCTACCAGCATATAGGCATAGGTGTTGTTGCCCGGGTCTTCGTATTGCAGCCCAATATAATTGAACTGTACACTGTTTTGACCGTAGCTTATCTCAAGGGTATTTAGACCATAGGCTAATTGCGTAGTCGCTAAGCTGTCGTTTGCGCCGGGGCTGTTGTAGCGAATGCTTTCTATGTGTACCTGCGGCTCGTACTGGTCGTCGTCAACATCTTTAGGGTTAAATAAGGCTAATCCGTTACTGATAGATAGCGCAAAACGCCCGTCGGCCATGGTAATCCCTTCAAGGCTGTACATATCGGCACCGGGCAAAATATCATCTACCCTATAATTACGGAACGACATATTTTTGGCATCAATACGGGTTAAGCCACGATCTGTACCCACCCACACTTTACCCGCGGCATCTTCTTTTATACCTACCACGCCGTTGTAAAGTAAGCCATTACGCTCATTCAACTGGTGAGTATAAACGCCTTTCTTACGGTCGAACTCAAATAGGCCCAACTGATAAGTGCCAACCCAAAAGCGGCCGCTGCGGTCTTCATAAATGGCCGATACACACGTCATTTTAGGGTTTTGCGGCAGGTACGAGAAGAATTTGCCCGTTTTACGGTCGAATTTATTCAACCCGCCCAAGTTGGTACCTACCCAAATGGTATTCTGCATATCCTCGTATATGGTAATAACGCGTGCATCATCCAACGAACCATCATTAGCGGTAAACGGCGTGCGCATACCACCATGGTATGGGTAACGGGTAAACTTTTTAGTCCCCGGGTCGAACGAGCAGATACCCCTGCCCGGTGCATCGCCAATGGCAAGCCACACGGTGCCGGTGTGGTCTTTATAAACTTTGGTAACGTGGTTGCCACCTATGCTGGTTTCGTCATTAACATTTGTGCGATAGGTGTTTTTGGCACCCGTGGCCACGTTGTAAACCACAAAACCATCGCTGGTGCCAATGTAAAGCATGTCGCCATCTTCCCAGGCATCATTTATTACCTGCCCGGGTACTTCTGCGTAGAAACGGGTAAAGCGTTGATTGGGAACATCCCACAGGAACAGCCCTTTAGCGTTTATTATTTTGCTGCGCGTTGCAGATGATGATACCACATGACTGGTACCACCGGGATACGTGCTGTAACCATCTATACTTTGGTTGATGACCTCAAAGGCGCTTTTGGTTTTACTTATTTTGTTAATGCCGCCATAATCAAGCCCCAGCCAAAGGTTATTGCTATTATCAAGCAATTTTACGCTGATGCTGTTAGATTTTAAACCACCCGGCTGATCGGGGTTGCGTTTATAATATTCAAAATGGCCACTTTCGGGGTCGAAGTATAGCAAGCCACTTTTGGGCGATAGCCACAGTTTGCCATTCTTATCTTCTAAAATATCGCTCAGCAGTGTTGCTGCAGTATCATTGGTGAGGTAATTGGTAAACTTACCGCTTTGCCTGTCAAGTTTGGCCAGCCCGGTTTCGGTAGCAAACCAAAGGCGCTGCTTTTTATCTTCGTATATATCATACACCGCGGCATTGTAAATACTATCCAGGTTGCGCGATGGGCTGTACTCTTTAACAACTTTGCCTGTTTTAGCATCAAGGCAGGCCACACGCAGGTCCTGGTTATTACCGTGGAATAGGTTCACCCAAAACAAGCCTGGTTGCGATGGTGCTTCGTACAAGGGATTTACACCTATGTTCTTGGTGCTATCAGTAGCAACCAGGTAACCTTTTAGAGGCCTGCCATTTCCGGTATAATTATACAGCCCATTATCGGTACCTATCCATATTTTACCGTCGGCAGTTTTCTGCAACGACATAATAATGTCGGCATTAATATAATTGCTTCCTTTTTCGCTGTTGCCAAAGTACTCGTACTTTTTTGTCAACGGGTCAAATTTGAAAACCTTGGGGCCATTATTGTCTACATATCCCCAAACATTGCCACTATTATCAACCAGCCTTATCCCAAATATCGAACTTGCATATTTAGCCGGCAGTATAAACTGCTCAAAGGTATCGGTATTACGCTTGTACCTGAATAAGCCATTCCCTATTACGCTTACCCAAAGGCTTTTATCGTCGCCTTTTATGATGCCTGCAACACTGGTTACCGCCTTGAGGTTCATTTTATCGCTGCCCAGGTTATAAATTTTATAGTTATAGCCATCGTAACGTACCAACCCGTTCTGCGTGGCTATCCACATATAGCCCTCGCTATCCTGCACCATGGTGCGCACGTAAGATTCGGGCAGGCCGGCTTTTATATCAAGCCGTTCAAAATATACATGGCTGGTTTGTGCAGAACTATATAAGCAGGCAAAAAGCAGCAGGGCCGGCAATAAAATTCTCTTCATCGTAAAGCGAGGGATTAATTTAATTGGGTTAATTAACTAATTAATATGGTAATTATCAAATCCCGAAAACGTAAATAGCTGCAATTCAACCCATATTTTTCTATTTCGCTAAAACTGCAAACTTAACAAAGCAAACAAGCAAACATTTAATATCTTAGCCCATACAAGTTTTAGCACGCCCCGGCTAAACTACCTTTGCAGTATTACTTTAAATATTAGTGGCTAAACCCACTGGAAACCAGCGCACTGAATGGAAAAAAGAAAGATAGAACATTGGTTAACCGATATTGGCTACACTATAGCCGGCATACTATTTTGCGGTTTTGCCCTTAAAAGCTTTTTAATACCCAACTCTTTTTTTGATGGCGGCGTTACCGGGATGAGCCTTTTGGTACACGAGCTTACTCACTTCAACATTGCAGTGGTTATCGTACTGCTCAACATCCCGTTCATCATCATGGGGGCTTTCCAGGTAAACAAAATGTTTGCCGTAAAAACACTGGTGGCTATCATACTACTTGGGCTTTGCCTTCAATTTGTACACTATCCTGATAAGATTACTGAAGATAAACTACTGGTATCTATCTTCGGCGGGGTGTTTATGGGGATCGGTGTTGGCCTTGCCATTCGTGGTGGCTGCGCTTTGGATGGTATAGAAGTATTGGCACTTTACACCGGCAAACGTATCAGCTTCACCATCAGCGAAATTATTCTCGGAATAAACATCATCATCTTCTTGATAGCAGCCGTAGAACTTGGCTTGCCTTCTGCATTATATTCTATCATGACCTATTACACGGCCTCCAAAACCATCAGTTTTGTAATAGAGGGCTTGGAGGAGTACACCGGCGTTACCATTATATCCTCGCAAAACGAACTGATAAAAGAACGCTTGGTAATGGACCTTGGCCGCGGTATAACCGTTTATAAAGGCGAGCGCGGCTTCCTGAAAGAAAGCTTTGATGTAAGCCACCCGGTAGATATCGTGTTCACCGTAGTTACCCGCCTCGAGGTGCGCCGCCTGCGTAACCTGGTGCATGATATAGATCCAAAAGCCTTCATCTTCACCAGCACTATTAAAGAAGCCGCCGGTGGTGTACTGAAGAAAAGAGCAAGGCACTAAAAGATGTTGAATATCGAATAATGAATTTCGAACATCGAATGATGAAGTCCTTCGAAATTCATTATTCAATATTCAGTGTTCGATATTATTTTTTTTGTGGCACCCCCTTCGGCCGGGCTTTGGCGGGCTGCGCTTTGCTACGGCCACGTTTCCGGCGCGCTTTACCCTCCCCGCCGCGGCTTCCCCTTTCAATCCCTGGTGCGGACTTAGTTCGAGATCTTCCGTCAGTGTTATAATACACTTTCCCGATGAATTTGCCATTATTCCCGACGGAGCCCGCTACATGGTTCTATGGATCAGTAAAAACCATCGACGAAACCCTGTTTTTGCCATTAAATACTGATAATTAGGCTTTAACGATTGAAAAAGCCCGTACGTCTATTTATTAGCGGTGGCTGTCTATTACGTTTTTGGGGCTGAATAATATGTTGTTGTTTTGGGTATTGAAACAAACAAAAACAATTATTTAACAATCAAAAATTAAAGATATCATGAAAAATTCAATCAAATTAGCAGCCCTTTTAATGTTAGCAACTACCGGCGTTTTCGCTGCAACTCCCGCAAAAACTACCGAGCCTGCAAAGGATGAAATAACCGTACAATCATCTGCCAAAAACTTGCTTGTGGGTGTATCTATACAAAAAGAAACCGCCGGCCGCGCATACGTTACCTTTTACGATAACAACCACAACCAGGTGATGACCGATTTTCTGCCCAAAAATGCTTCGGTAGAGAAAGTATACAACCTTGCCGAACTGCCTTATGGAACTTACACCATGGCCGTGGCATCGAACAAACAAGTAATTACCAAACAAATACAGGTTTACAAAGAGTTTGGTAAAAAAACATATGTGTTTTTACAGTAAACAGTAGTGAGTGTGATTAGTGAAGGCCTCCCCGCAAAACAGGGAGGCCTTACTGTTTAAAATAAACCTTAGACCTTAATACTAAAACCACTACAGATCGTATAATATACTTTATATCAAACAAATACTTGTAGCAAGGCGTACTTTCTTTTCTCTGCGCATCTCTGTGTAAACCTCTGCGATTCTCTGTGGTTAATTAGCCACCAGTATAAAACCCGATAAAAATGCCTATAATTGCCATCGAACTTATATAGAATTGTATGCAAGCCCTGCACATCATCAAAATTGGCGGCAACGTAATTGATAACTCCGAAAATCTCCACCGCTTCCTGAAAGACTTTACAGCTTTAGAAGGTGCAAAAATACTGGTACATGGCGGCGGCAAAGTGGCCACCCAAATTGGCGAAAGCATGGGTATTGAAGCACAAATGGTAGATGGCCGGCGCATTACCGATATTGATACCCTGCGCATTGTTACCATGGTTTACGCCGGGCTTATCAATAAAAACATAGTTGCACAACTGCAGTGCTACGGCACCAATGCCATTGGCCTTACTGGTGCCGACGGTGATTTTATCCGCGCTAAAAAACGCCCCGTTAAAACGATAGATTATGGTTTCGTAGGCGATATCAATGATGATTCCATTAACCCCGCCAATATCAGCAAACTGATAGATGCAGGTTTTAGCCCTGTTTTTTGTGCCTTAACGCACGATGGTGAGGGTCAGATGCTGAATACCAATGCCGATACCATTGCCTCTGCCCTTGCGTTAGCACTATCGGGCTTGTACGAAACTACGCTGGTTTATTGCTTCGAGAAAAAAGGCGTGCTGATGGATGTGGACGATGATGACTCGCTCATCCGCGAGATAAATCCTGAGCGCTACGAGCAGTTAAAAGCCGAAAAGATAATCCACAGCGGTATGTTGCCCAAATTGGATAATGCCTTTACAGCCATTAGTTGCGGGGTGAAAGCAGTAATCATAGGCCACTCGGACGACTTGGGTAATTTAAAGAACGAACAGGGTTTTGGTACCCGCTTAAGCAAATAATATACATGAGCACACAACAACATATTGCCATTTTGGGCAGTGGTAACATTGGTTTGGCGCTGGCCAAAGGATTAGTAAAAGCAGGCATTTACACGCCCCAGCAAATTACGTTAACCCGCCGCAACACAACCGCCCTTGCCCCATTAGCTGCCGAAGGATACAATGTAACTGCCAACAATGCCGATGCCGTGAGCAACGCCGATATTGTAGTATTGGCCATACTGCCTCAGCAACTCAACAAACTGTTAGACGAAATAAAACCCGCTACCGAGGAAAGCAAACATGTGCTGATATCGGTAGTATCGGGCGTGAGCTGTGCCGATGTACGTAACCAACTGGCCATGAAGGTGCAGGTGATACGCGCCATGCCTAACACTGCCATTGCCATTGGCCATAGCATGACTTGTATTGCCACCGACAATGCATCTGCTGAAAATATGAGCCTGGTAAAGTCGATGTTCGATACAGTAGGTGTTACCATCCAGATAAACGAAGAATTGATGACCAGCGCAACCGCGCTTTGTGCCTGCGGTATAGCTTTCTTCCTGCGCTCTATCCGTGCAGCATCGCAAGGTGGCACCGAAATCGGCTTCCACGCGCATGATGCGTTGAAAATGGCCGCCCAAACCGCCAAAGGCGCTGCCGACCTGCTGCTGCAATTAGCTTCGCACCCAGAGCAAGAAATTGATAAAGTAACTTCGCCAAAAGGCTGCACCATTGCCGGCCTAAACGAAATGGAGCATAACGGCTTCAGCTCGGCGCTCATCAAAGGCATTAAAACTTCTGCCGAGAAAGCGGGAGTGTTGTATAAGGAGTAGTCTTAAGTTCTAAGTTTTAAGTCCATGGTCGATAGTCCATAGCAGAAATTGCTTTTGCTATGGACTATGGCCTATCGACTATGGACTTTTTATCTTCTTTCGGACTTACCGACTTCAGACTAAAGACTTCTTTACTGTCCCTGCGCCAGGGTATAGCCTATCTTTCCGCCAAATTTCATCAGGAACTCTACCGAGCATACTTTAAAGTCGTCGGATAGTTCGCCGGCTATATGGAGTATCTCTTTCTGGCTAATCCTGGTGCCGTCTTTTTTCTCGAAACGGATACGGTACTCATTCACCAGTTCGGTAAAAATGGAGCCAGTCGGCCATACCTGCGTACCGCGGTTAGATATCATCACCAACTGCAGGTTATCCGTTGTTTTGGTTTTGGCTATTTCGGCAAGCTCCGCGGGCTGCTTGTTCGATTCTACGAAAACATCCACCCCTACCATTTCTTCCTCTACATTACTGCTTACGGTTAGTTTGTTTTTTGATGGATGATCGTGGTTGGCTTTGTACTCAAAATCTGGCTGAGGAATTACTACGCCTTTTTGTGGCAACTGACCAAGGTTAGCTATAATGGCATCGGCAAATTCGTTGGTATTGGCCGATGGTGTGCTGCGGTCGCCAAAATCGCCGGTGTGGATGCCTTGCTCTAAGGTGTACAATAAAGCATTTTCTATGCTGGCGGCAGCTGTGGTAGCGCCTAAATAACGCAGCATCAAAATACCTGATAACAATAACGCCGTTGGGTTAGCTACGCCACGGCCGGCAATATCGGGTGCGGTACCATGCACAGCCTCGAAGATGGAAATATTATCGCCAATGTTAGCCGATGGCGCAAAGCCCAAACCGCCAACCAAACCGGCGCAAAGGTCTGATACGATATCGCCCTGCAGGTTGGTTAACACAATGGCCTGGAACATTTCGGGGCGCGAAACCAGTTTCATGCACAGGTCGTCAACAATAATGTCTGATGATTCTATCTCCGGGTATTCTTTAGCTATTTCGTAAAACGTTTCCAGGAACAAACCATCAGTAAGTTTCATGATGTTGGCCTTATGGCCGCAAGCCAGTTTAGTATAGCCTTTGCGGCGCGCCATTTCAAAAGCATAACGTATCACCTGCGCCGAACCGGGGCGGGTGATAATGCGGCGGCCAACGGCAACATCGCTGGTAAGCAGGTGCTCTATGCCTCCGTAAGTATCTTCAATATTTTCGCGAACGATAGTTAGGTTAATAGGGATGCCGGCTTTTGAAAAAACGGTGTCCACGCCGTTCAATGAGCGGAAATCGCGCTGGTTGGCATAGGTGTTCCATACCTTACGGGCGGTAACGTTTATGCTTTTTACACCTTTGCCTTTAGGTGTTTCCATTGGGCCTTTAAACAAAAGGCCAAGGCGTTCGATAGTTTCTTTGGCGGCGGCGGTCATCCCGGTAGAGTGGCCCGCATCGAAGTACGATTTGCCCATCTCCACGTACTCATAATCGAGTTGTACATCAGCGGCATCAAAAATACGGAGCACGGCGGCCATTATTTCGGGGCCAATTCCGTCTCCCTTTGCAACAGCAATTTTAGTTCTCATAGAAAATATATAAAATAGTAAAAAACGGCGCAAAGGTACGGTTTTGAGGGCTTTTATCTATGTATGCATAGCTTATTGTTACCTAAGTCAGCCATGTCTGTTAACAAATTATTCAGCGAATTGTGATAATAAAAACCACAAAAGGTGGCACCTAACGGAGCCGTACATTCATTTTTAGCTATTCTACAAACACGATGCTCCTACCGGAGCGTCTGGAATGGTGTAAATATATGGGAGGATAATTGAGGCTACAGGGTAGCCCCGTGTTTGTAGAAAATTGAACGAAAATCCATGGCTCCGTTAGGTGCCACCTTTTCGCGAACGCAATTTGTACGTCTGTGTGACCGTATTTTCCGAAGATTTAGGTTAAATTTGCCCTTTAAACTATGAAAGCATTCTACGGCGATCTTCGATTAGGTATTTTGGGTGGTGGCCAACTGGGCCGCATGCTCATACAGCAAGCCATTAATTACAACGTAACCGTTAAAATATTAGACCCTGACCGCGAGGCACCCTGCCGCCGCCTCTGCAACGAATTTGTGGTAGGCTCGTTGAGCGATTACGAAACCGTTTACAACTTTGGTAAAAAGGTCGACCTGCTCACCATAGAGATAGAGAAGGTGAACGTAGATGCGCTGGAGCAACTGGAGAAAGAGGGCGTTGTGGTTTACCCGCAATCGCGCATTATCCGTTTGATACAGGATAAAGGCCTGCAGAAGCAATTCTTTAAAGAGAACGAAATACCAACTGCCGAATTCCAGATCATATCATCGGCGCAGCAGTTAAAAGATACGCATATCCCCTTTCCATACATTCAAAAACTCCGTCGCGATGGTTACGATGGCAAAGGCGTTTATAAAGTAGTTGACGAAAGTTACCTGGCCGGTGCCTTCACCGAACCAAGCCTGGTGGAGCGTATGGTAGATTTTGAGAAAGAGATAGCCGTAATAGTTGCCCGTAACGAGAGCGGCGAAGTAAAAACCTTCCCACTGGTAGAGATGGAATTTAACCCAGAAGCTAATTTGGTAGAGTTCCTGATATCGCCATCTACTTTCTCTTTCGAGATACAGCAGGAGGCCGAAAACATCGCCAAGAAAATTGCCGAAACATTAAATATTGTTGGTTTGCTGGCGGTAGAGATGTTTTTAGACAAGAACGGCAAAATACTGGTGAACGAGTTGGCGCCACGCCCGCATAACAGTGGCCACCAAAGTATTGAGGGTAACGTGGTATCTCAGTTCGAGCAGCATTTGCGCGCCATATTTAATCAGCCTCTTGGCGATACTGCCTGCCTAAGCAATGCCATTATGGTAAATGTATTAGGCGAGCCAGGTTACGAAGGCCCCGCAGTTTACCAGGGAATAGAGAAGATATTGAAATGCGCCGGCGTGTACGTACACCTTTATGGCAAGGCCCTAACTAAACCCTTCCGCAAAATGGGGCACGTAACTATTGTAGATAACGACCGCGAGCGCGCTATTGAAAAGGCTCGCTTTGTGCAGCAAACTTTAAAAGTTATTGCCTAAATTAGGCATCAATGAAAAAAGTACTCCTTGCCTTATCGTTTTTAATAGTTACCGTACAGTCTTTTGCACAGCTTAGTTACCAGCAGCAACTGAGCAGGCTTGCGCAAATACAATTTCCGGATACGCCATCGTATAGCACACCCGCACAGGGCATGAGTGCGTATACATTAACCCACGGCGGAATTGCCTACGTTGCGGCCATCTCTCCGGCTAATTCCGGTTTAAAGAATGCCATTAGCGGAAACTCTCTTGAAGCCTTATACGATGATTTTATAGAAGGCAACCTCAACAGCACCAGTGGCAAGCTGATCTATAAAAAAGAGGTGCCGATAGAAAAGCTTAAAGGGCTCCAATTTTCTTACAAGGGTGTAACCCCTGCCTCCAAAGAAGATTTTTATGGTTACCAGCAGGTGGTGTTTTTAAACGACACCTTGTTTACCTATGCTGTTGTTTCGCCAAAAGAACTAAAGCCGGATGATAAAAATATACGGGAGTTTTTCACATCGTTTAAGTTGAACGCAAAGGCCGACGAAATATCTCAGGATGCCGACGAACAGGTAGCTTTCAAAACGGGGCAAATCATTGGCAAATTTACCGGCGTGGCAATTGTAATAATTGTACTTGGTGGTATAGTTTTCCTGATAGTGAAACTTAGTACCCGCAAGCGTAAAAAGCAATGGGGCGAGGAAGACTTTAAGTAATACGCGGGAGGTTATTGCATTCGTCACACAAATAGCCGGTTTTGTCCCATCCATTTAGCTAAGCGTTAGCCGTGCCGTAACATTGTTGCAAATACTAAACAACGCAACAAATGATCAAATCTAAACTCTTTTGGGCAGCCTCTATTCTGCTGGCGCTTATCCCCCTCATTGTACTGGATATCCCTAAACATTACATCGATTGGGTCCGCGAGGTGCACGACGAAACCATCGAAACGGTTTACAATAGTTACAACCTTTCGCAAGCGCAGAAAACGCAGGTGTTGGATCATATTTTGACGGCTAATAATTACCTGATGGCCATGATGTATATTAAAAGCTTCCTGAGCCTGATACTTTTGTGCGCCGGCATTTACCTGTTCAGCCGGTACAAAAGGCAGCCCTCATTCGAGTTTTGGCAGGCATCGGGCACGGTGATATTGTTAGTAGCGGTAAGCATTGCCTTAAAGGTATTTTCGTGGTATAGTTTTACGGGGAACGAAAAAATAAAACTCATCAGCCGATCGGGTGCCGATACTACATTGCAGAGCATATATAACCGAAACTTTAAAGGCAAGGTGGTGTATGTAGATTTCTGGGGAACCACCTGCGGCCCCTGCCTGGCCGAGTTCCGCAACTTTACCAAGCAACTAAAAGCCAAGTACAAAAACCGGAATGATATTGCTTATCTCTACGTGTGCGGCGGGCACGAATCTGTTTGGCGCCAGCAGTTAGCCAAATACGATATTGAGGGCAGCCACATATTTCTTAACGAAACCGATTACCGAAACCTGTTTAAGCAGGCCATACGCGGCAGCCGCGATACAGTGGTAGCCATGCCCAGGTATTTGATTATGGATAAAACGGGAAAAGTGGCCGATAACAATGCCCCACGCCCCAGCGATGTAGAGGTGATATATAACCTGCTTGATAAATATTTGGCTTTGAATAAAAATTAGCATTTTTGCGGCTTATTAAAAGTAACGTCATGCTGAACCTGTTTCAGCACCCCACACGGCAGGTAGCCAATATGTACAGTCAAGAACTTTGCATGTGGGGTGCCGAAATAAATTCGGCATGACGTGCAAAAAACTATCAAAAACGATATGAGCCAAGCTAAAATAGCCATTATTATGGGCAGCAAATCAGACCTGGTAATTATGCAGGATGCTGCGGATGTTTTAAAAGAACTGGGTGTTGAATATGAAATTACAGTGGTATCGGCACACCGCACGCCCGACCGCATGTTCAGCTACGCCCGTGCCGCTGCTGACCGTGGTATAAAAGTAATTATAGCCGGCGCCGGTGGCGCTGCGCATTTGCCCGGCATGGTAGCATCACTAACCCATTTGCCTGTAATTGGCGTTCCTGTAAAATCGAGCAATTCTATAGATGGTTGGGATTCTATCCTAAGTATTTTGCAAATGCCGAACGGTATACCTGTAGCTACTGTTGCACTCAACGCTGCAAAAAACGCAGGTATATTAGCTGCACAAATACTTTCTACAGCCGATGAGCATATCGTAGCTAATTTGAAAGCCTTTAAAGAAGAATTGGCAAATAAAGTGATCGAGTCTGCAAAGGAAATGGAGTCTTAAGTCGCGAGTCGAAAGTCCAAAGCCTTAAGTTAAGAGTTATCAATTTAACACAAAAGTCCGAAGCCTCGAATCAATATGACCTCAAGGCTTCGGACTTTCTACTTTAGACTTTTAACTTTGGGCTTAAGGCTTATGCCGTTACCACATGTTCTTTAGCGGCCAAGTAACGCTCAGCATCAATAGCGGCCATACAGCCTGTGCCTGCAGCGGTTACGGCCTGGCGGTAGATATGGTCTTGCGCATCGCCGCAGCAAAATACGCCTTCTACGTTTGTTTCGGTAGAGCCCGGACGGGTAATGATGTAGCCCGTAGAATCCATATTTAACCAACCCTGGAAAATATCGGTATTTGGTTTATGGCCAATAGCCACAAAGAAACCTGTTACATCTAACTGGGTGGTTTCGTTAGTAACATTATTGCAAACCTTTACGCCGGTAACGCTTTGTCCGTCGCCCAGTATTTCGGTAGTTTCGGTATTGTATAATATCTCTATGTTCGGGGTATTCAGTACGCGGTGTACCATGGCTTTTGAAGCGCGGAACTCGTCGCGGCGAACGATCATGTAAACCTTGCGGGCCAATTTGGCCAGGTAGGTAGCTTCTTCGGCAGCGGTATCTCCTGCCCCAACAATGGCTACATCCTGCCCCTTAAAAAAGAAACCGTCGCACACAGCACAGGCAGATACGCCAAAGCCGCTGTATTTTTGCTCCGACTCTAAACCCAGCCATTTTGCAGATGCACCTGTAGAAACAATAACGGTATCGGCCAAAATGGTTTTAACCTCATCAACCACCACTTTATGCGGCAGCGACGAAAAATCAACAGAGCTTACATAACCAAAGCGGATATCGGTACCCAGGCGCTCAGCTTGTTTACGAAAATCTTCCATCATTTCGGGGCCCATAATGCCATTTGGGTAACCGGGGAAGTTTTCTACATCGGTAGTTTGGGTAAGTTGGCCGCCGGCCAGCATACCGGTATACATAACAGGCTTAAGGTCGGCGCGCGAAGCATAAATAGCAGCAGTATAACCGGCAGGGCCCGAGCCTATAATAAGGCATTTTACGTGTTCTATATCTTGTGACATTTTGTTCTTTAGAAATTATGGTGCAAATCTAATAAAAAGTGCAGGCCGCAGGGTCAACTACCAGTAAAACTTATTAACTTAATTAGCCGGGCTGTCCACGTGTGGCAATTTAACGCTCTCGTTAAGTGTTTGTGTTATGAACATTCGTCCGGTTTTTGAAGTAGGGGGTATAAACGTAATACGTAATTTTACATTTTGTTCTACCTTAACTCTGTCCTTTACCGCTGCAGTAAACCTGGGTGCATGTAAAAGAGCAATACGCAAGGTTTTGTCCGCATCCGGCGAGGGTTCGCTTAATACCTTCGGATCTTTTACTTCTCCTTTACTATTGATAGTTGCCTCAAAATAAAACTCTTGCTGTTGGCCAGCCTGGCGGAAACGACGCATCTTATCCAAAACGTACTCTAAAAAGTCGTTTTCAGGATAAGCGTTTTGTTCAACTAAAGTCTTTTTCTTCAATTTATCGTTCTCGAATACAGCTTCGTAATAAGCACCTTTTTCAAGCATATGCCAAATACCCTCTCGCTTATCGTTTACCATATAGCCTTCAGTGATCAAATCTTCATCAGGTTTAGTAAAAGCCTGAAATAAACCATTTAACTTCCCATCCTGGTAATAGCTAATGTCCGATTTTTTTCCCCGTTTGTAATAAGTTACCCAGGCTCCTGACTTAAGCCCGTTTAAATAGTACCCCGAACTTGATACATAGGTGTTAGTATCTGTTGTTGATTTAAATACATTATAATCTGCCGGGATCCTAAATTTAGCATACGTTGTAAATTTTCCGTGAGGAATTTTCATTGTACTGTCTTTGTAGGTACCTTTAAACATTATAGTATCAAGCATATCATATTGTGTTACCAGATATGCGGAATCCTGATCAAGTTTTTCAATAAGAAGGTAGGATGTTGCTTTATTAGGTTTAGTAGTTTGTTGCCCGTTTGCGGCAATGTAATACTTAGAAACCTGCGCAGAGACATTGAGGCAGCAAAAAAGCAGAATAAAAATCAGGTATTTCATTTTGATAAGGTTTCGCTAAAGATACTACTTTCCCTTATTCGCCTTCAAAACCCTGATAAAATTTTCGCCCAGTATCTTTTTGATATCCTTGTCAGAATAGCCAATCTTCACCAGTTCTTCAGTAATCTTATAATAATCAGTTACACTATCCAAACCCAAGGGATATGATTCTGCCCCGTCGAAATCAGAGCCGATACCCACGTGGTCTGCACCCATTATTTTTACCATGTAATCTATATGCTTGATGAGCATGCTCAGCGGCGGGCGCAATTGGTCGGCTTCGGCTTTGTTGAGTTCGTTAAGGCGGATGCTGGCGAGATCGTAATCGTTATAAACCACGCGCAACGAATCGAACTGGGGTTTGTGCCTTTCCATAAAAGCTGCATGTTTTGTTTCGTAAGTGCTATCAATAAAGCCACTATAGAAATTCAGGAACACCACGCCACCGTTATCTGCAATGGCTTTTAGCTGATAATCTTTCAGGTTGCGGCGGTGCGGGTTGAGCGCGTAGGCGCAACTATGCGAAGCTATAACCGGCTTTTTGGTAATTGCCATTACATCCTTAAAGGTTTGTTCGCCGGGGTGCGATAAGTCTATCATAACGCCCTCGTCGTTCAATTTTTTTACGATCTGTTTGCCCAAATCGGTTAGGCCCTTGTGTTTTAGCGTATCACCATGCAGGGTTTCATCACGCGCCGATGTTGCCCAACTTGTACTATTATTCCAGGTGAGCGTAAGGTAGCACATGCCGCGTTTTATCAGGCTGTCAACATAATCCAGCCTGTCCTCTATCATGTGGCCGCCTTCTACGCCTACCATAGCGGCGAGCTTATGTTGTTTTACTGCCTTCTTTAGTTGCTTGGCGTTGGTAACCAGCATCATCCTATCTGGGTTGCGCTTGATAAGGACCTGCAGTGAATCTATCTCGCGGTTAGCGTAAGCAAAGGCAGTTCCGTTGCCATATTGGTCGCCGCACCAGATCGAAAATACCTGTACATCCAATCCGCCTTGTTTGGCACGCACCAAATCGAAGTTACCGGTGGATAAAAGCTTCCCTGCATCATTCCCCGTGATGAGTTCATTGGAGATGAAGTCGTTATGGGTATCTATTAAAATGGCTTTTTGATGGAGCTTTTGTACATCCTGTGCGGAAAGTTTTAAGGCAGATAGCAGCAAAAATGCGGTTAGAATTTTCTTCATGGATGGAAGATAGGAATAAGTTGGCTTTTTAACCGCAAAGTCCACAAAGAAGAAACGCAAAGAGCGCAAAGATTTTTAACTGAAGCTTAATAGAGGGCTTCGATTCAGCGCAAAGGGCGCAAAGATTTTACAAAGTTTCGTTTCTGCAGCGCGCCTTAGAGGGTGTTCCCCGTGACATGATCAACTATTTCTTTGTCTTTGTGCTCTTTGCGCTAATGAATTTGCAAATTCTTTGCGTGCTTTGCGGTTAAAATGAAGCCAAGTTAGGTTTGTATCACCCCCACATTAAATGCCTTCTCAATTGGCGCGTGGTTGGCCGCTTCAATACCTAAAGATATCACCTTTCTGGTTTCCAGCGGGTCTATAATACCATCAACCCATAGCCGCGCCGCAGCATAGTAAGGCGTGGTTTGGGCGTTATACCTATCGGTAGTTTGCTTTAGCAATTCGGCTTCTTTGGCTTCGTCTACCTCCTCACCTTTTGCTTTCAGGCCGGCCGATTGCATTTGCACCAATACCTTTGCAGCCTGTGCGCCGCCCATCACCGCAATTTTTGCCGATGGCCAGGCGTATATCAACCTTGGATCGTAGGCCTTGCCGCACATAGCGTAATTGCCGGCACCGTAGGAGTTACCAACCACAATGGTAAACTTAGGCACAACAGAATTAGCAACAGCGTTCACCATTTTTGCACCATCTTTTATAATACCCCCATGTTCGCTGCGGCTGCCAACCATAAAACCGGTAACATCCTGCAAAAACACCAGCGGAATTTTCTTTTGGTTACAATTCATGATAAAGCGCGTGGCTTTGTCAGCACTGTCGGAATAGATCACCCCGCCGAACTGCATCTCCCCTTTTTTCGATTTCACTACTTTGCGCTGATTAGCCACAATACCCACTGCCCATCCGTCTATGCGCCCCAATCCGCAAATGATCGATTGACCGTAGCCTGCCTTGTATTCTTCAAGGTCCGAATCGTCGAGCAGACGTAGTATAATCTCGCGCATGTCGTAAGCCTTTTCGCGGTTATCGGGCAGTATGCCGTATATATCCTTTTCGTTTAGCTTAGGTGCCGATGGCTTTACACGGTCGAAACCGGCTTTATTATAGTCGCCTACCTTGCTCATAATGTTTTTGATAGAATCGAGACAGGCTTTATCGTTGTGATGTTTATAATCGGTAACGCCGCTTATTTCGCATTGGGTGGTTGCTCCGCCGAGGGTTTCGTTATCCACATCCTCTCCAATGGCAGATTTTACAAGATACGACCCCGCTAAAAAAACCGAACCTGTACCTTCTACTATCATGGCCTCATCGCTCATGATGGGCAGATAAGCGCCACCGGCAACACAGGAACCCATAATAGCCGCTATCTGTATAATACCCAAACTGCTCATCTGCGCATTGTTGCGGAATATGCGGCCAAAGTGCTCTTTATCAGGGAAAATTTCATCCTGTAAGGGCAGGTACACCCCTGCCGAATCTACCAGGTAAATTATAGGCAGCCGATTCTCCATAGCTATTTCCTGCGCGCGCAGGTTCTTTTTAGCGGTAATAGGGAACCATGCACCCGCCTTAACCGTAGCATCGTTAGCCACTACAACACATTGCCTGCCGCTTATGTAGCCAATACCACAAACTACGCCCCCGCTTGGGCAGCCACCGTGCTCGGCATACATGCCGTCCGCCACAAAAGCGCCAACCTCCAGCCATGGTTTATCATCGTCTATCAGGTAAGCTATGCGTTCGCGGGCAAGCATTTTACCCTTTTCTTTTTGCTTGGCAGCCGCCTTTTCGCCGCCGCCAAGGAATATCTTTTGCAGTTTGGTATTGAATTGGTAAACGAGCTGTTTGTTAACATCCTCATTCTTATTAAATTCCAAGTCCATATGTATTTATAATAGGTTGGGTAAGTTTAGGAAAATAAATGCAATAATATGCATGCATAGTAAATTGATTGAACATTGCGATTATTTAACCACAGAGTTCGCGGAGGTCACGCAGAGGTTCACAGAGAGCTTTGCAACGTCACAAGAGTTTCTTGAGTGAACACTAATTTCATGAAGCAAGCCAATAAAGCGAATTTATTGAGCTCAAATGATTTTTTAATTGGAGGAATTGGCATAATAAGCACAATTTAGCGTTTACTCATGTACGAGTTTTTGATATGAAAAGAACAGCTTTACTACTTATACTAACTGTCGGATTTACGGCACACGCTTTCGCGCAATACACCTTTGATATAAAAGGCAAAACCATGGCCTATGCCCGTGGTGTAGAGAAAGCCGCTAAAAGCACTATTATTGAACCAGCAAGCGAATACTTAAGCGGCGAGGGTATTGGCCAGCCCGAGATATTCCGCAGAAAGGAAACATCTCTGCCCGATCTGCTGGTGTATTATTTCCCCAACACAAAAGATTCTACCATCAACTACATCCTGTACGAATGGGACGAAACCAACTTCAGCAAAAACCGCGATGCTATTAAAAAGCCACTATCTGTGCTGCAACCTTATATAGATAGATATGTGTTGGTGGAAAAACAGGCGGAAGCGGTCTTCGGGAAACCGGAAACAGAGGGATCGGTAAGCGATGTTTCGCTGATTGAAAATGGCAGGTTTAAACGGAAGGATAATTTTGAAAAAGATGGCGCATCGGTAGAAATGTACATTGTATTATCAAACAAGCAAGAAACCAACGGCATTGTAAGCATTATGCCAACCCATAGGGTAAGGATGTATATTTACTCGGCACCGCGCTAATTTTATACCTAATTGGTGTTAATGGCTCAATAAAAATGGCGTCCCGGTTTCCCGAAACGCCATTATCAATTATGGTAAAAGCTATTAGTGCTTTGGTTTTTTGTTATACACCATTCCACGGAATTTCTCGCCGTCTACAGCTATGCCCGCATCGTGGCTTTCATCGATAGACATTGTCCTGGTTTTACCACCTACGCTTTGTATTACTTGCCCTGCAACAGTGAAAGTACCGGTTTTAACGTAAGTGAGCGCATGGGCTAATAGGCCTTCGGTTGGGTCGCCAAAATCTTTAGTCACGTCGTCGATATCTCTTTTACCCGGATAATCAGTACTACCCGGCGTCATGCCTGAATAATACCCGCCCTGGTTTGCTGAATTCTTTGTTTCAAAATTGGGCACGTACATTTGGTATTTGTTAATATCGATATCAAAGAAACCTACAGGTTTGCCATAGCTGGTGGTGCCAATTAACTGCACATCCATTACAGGGCGTAAATTATTGATAGTTAATTCGCTCGCCGATGCGGTAGAGCCCGTAACAATGAAAAACACATGGCTTAGCGTTAGCGAATACGGCACACCTGTTTTAGAAAAGTTTACTGCATTGCCCGATACCGAATAGTCGAACTGGGAATAGTTATAGACCTCGCCGCTGCTCTCATCTTTACGAACCTGGTTTTTCAGTATGCTTGCATTACGTTTTTCTGTTGTATTAAGCCCAGTTAATGTACTATTGAAATAGGTACTATACATCAACGATCCGTTTTTAGATGCTGGTGCGATTAAGTTACTCAAGTATTCGGCTGTTGCGACATAGCCGCCACCATTATAGCGTAGGTCTATCACCAAATCAGTAATATTTTGTGTATTAAACTCAGCAAAGGCCTCATCTATTTTAGGTTTTGCATTAGCCAGCGAAGTAAAGCTGTTAAACACCATATAGCCCACCTTTTTCCCCGTAGTTGCATCGGTAATTACCTTATGCACAATTACCGGGTTTATAGTATACGTAGCTACATTAAGCGTAACATTCATGGTGGTAGCATCGGGCTTTTTAAGCACCATAGTAATGGTATTACTGTTGGCGTAGGCATTTATTACAAAGTTAAGGTTTGTGCCCGAGCCGCCGTTGCCATCATAGGTAAGGTTAGTGCGCCCGTTAATGCTGGTAATTTGGTATCCGCGTTTTATGCCCGCCAAATCTGCCGGCGAATTAGGATATACATACCGCACGCGCAAATCGTTATTATCATTATAAATAGGTGCAAAACCAAAATCGCCGCTTATACCATTCAACTCTGCTGATACGCTACCATCATCAATAAAAGAATACTTGGCTTCGCCGGGTGCTGATGCATAGTACTCATAAGGCCTGCTGGTACTTGGGTTTATTTTATATTGCGATATTGCGTTCACCTCGTTTTGCAGGGCCGTTATATCATCGCTGCCGGTAAAGCTGCGTGGTTTAAATGTAGCATAATCGGGTAAGCCGTCATTCCAATAATAGGCCTCTTTGGCATACAAGAAAACCGAGTCGCGTATTAGGTCGAGCGTGGTACCGGTTTTTGATGGGCCGGTTTCATCGCCGCCGCCCGGTGTGGGAGTGTTACTTTTTTTGCAGGCCGATAATACAACAGCCGGGATTATAAGAAGGTAAAATATTTTTCGCATGTTACGGGGTACTTAATATTGAGGTTAACGGCTATAATGATATAATATTACAGCGCTTAAATTACAAAAACTCATTTACATTTAAATAGTCTACACCGGTTGTTTGTGCGCACAATACATCCGTTTCCGAATTTTCTATCATCAGCAGGTCCCTTCGCTCCAAATTGTGCTCTTTCATCAGCAAATGCAGCACATCAGGCTCGGGCTTAGGAGTGCTTTCATCGGCAAAATAACCTGTTAAATAAGGTTGCAGCCCGTGCCACTCCATGTGCTTTATTTTATTGAGCTGCCGCTGCGGGTTGCCGTTAGTTACTATAAACAGTTTCTTCCTATCGGTAACGGCCTCCTGCATAAACTCCAGCATTCCCTGGTACAGCAAAAGCTTCAAATGCACTTTGCCGGTATCCAGCAGCCTGTCGAAGTTTTCGCGGTATTTTGCATCAACCCCCATCGCAGTAACCAATTCATCAAACACAGCATCGTGCCCTTTGCTTATATACGTATCAACCATCAATTTGGTTGCTTGTTTCGCATCTATCAGCTCAACATACTCCAGCATGGCGGTAAACTGGTAGTATATCTGGAAGAGGTAATCTTTTTCGGGGAATAGTACGTTATCCAGCTCAAAAATAAAGGCTTTTTTGCGCGGGTCTATATCGCTATAATTGAGTTTGGCCATCTATAATATCGATGTTGTATTCTTTAAAAAGCAGTTCCGACTGGCGCAACTGTTCAAATTCCTGTGTGTTGAGTGCGTAAACAGCCTCTATGCCCCTATCCAGGCAAAGGGTAAGCATCTCGTGCTGGTAACTGGCTGATGAGGGGTTGGGCAGTTTTAGCAGGCCCATATTCTTTACCATAAAGTCGGGCAGGTCGGCATGGTCGCCAAGCAATATCTGCCAGGCATTCAGCTTATTTTTCAGTTTATGTGCCCCTGCCGATGCAGCGGCGGTTATCAATACGGTCAACTTATTAAAGTATCTACTATTAAACCATCTTTCATTAATATAGTGCGGTCGGCCATAGCGGCAAGTTCTTCGTTATGGGTTACAATAACAAAGGTTTGTTTAAATTCATCGCGCAGGCGCACAAAAAGCTCGTGCAGTTCTAAAGCATTCTTCGAGTCGAGGTTACCCGAGGGTTCATCCGCAAATATCAGTGCAGGCTTATTGATCAAGGCGCGGGCAACGGCAACACGTTGTTGCTCGCCGCCCGAAAGTTCGGCAGGTTTGTGCGTAATGCGGTGGCCCAGGCCCAGCATTTCTAATAACTCTTTAGCTCGTTTCTCAGCGTCAGCACGCGGAACGCCGGCTATGAAAGCTGGCATACATACATTCTCCAGCGCATTAAACTCTACCAATAAGTGATGAAACTGGAAGATAAAACCGATCTTACGGTTACGGAAATCGCTTAGGTGTTTATTGTCCAGCTTACTTACTTCAATGTTATCGATAAACAATTGGCCCGAGTCGGCTTTATCCAACGTGCCCAATATATTGAGCAACGAGCTTTTACCCGCACCGGATGCACCTACAATGGCAACAATTTCGCCACGGTTTACTTCCAGCCCCACTCCTTTCAGGATATGCAGCTGCCCGTACGATTTATGGATAGATGTAGCTTTTAGCATGGGGTAAAAGTAGTGATTTGGGTTGGGAAAAGTTGGAGAAGTTAAAAAGGTTGGAGATGTTGGAAAAGTTAGAAAGGTTAGAGACGTTAAAGAGGTTGAAGATAAACGTGCTATATATAAGGTTCAAAGACTCGTGAGTTTTGTAACTTATTTATCATCTTGAGTAAGCTTTTAAACTTTTCTCAACCTTTCCAACATTTCGCAACTATAAAAAGAAACAAAAGTGTAGCTTTACCGCAAATCTTTCAAACAACATGAATATTCACGAATATCAGGGCAAAGCGATATTAAAAAGCTTTGGCGTTAGAGTACAGGAAGGCATAGTTGCCGACACCCCCGAAGAGGCTGTTGCAGCTGCACAGAAAATGAAGGAAGACTTTGGGTCGGACTGGACGGTTATTAAAGCACAGATACACGCAGGTGGGCGCGGTAAAGGCGGTGGCGTTAAGTTGGCTAAAAACCACGAGCAGGTTAAAGAAATTGCAGGCAAAATTTTAGGCATGCAATTGGTAACCCCGCAAACCGGCCCCGAAGGCAAGTTGGTTAAAAAGGTTTTGGTAGCACAGGATGTGTACTACCCGGGCGAAAGCGAAACCAAAGAGTTTTACATGAGCGTTTTGTTGGATCGTGCTAAAGGCCGCAACATTATCATGTATTCTACCGAAGGCGGTATGGATATCGAAGAAGTTGCACACAGCACTCCCGAGCTTATCTTTAAAGAAGAAATTGACCCTAAAGTTGGTTTACAAGGCTTCCAGGCGCGCAAAATTGCTTTCAACCTGGGCGTAAGCGGCGATGCCTTTAAAGATATGGTGAAATTCATTACAGCTTTGTACAAAGCTTATGATGCTACCGATTCTTCTCAGTTTGAGATAAACCCTGTTTTAAAAACATCTGATAACAAAATATTGGCCGTTGATGCTAAGGTAAACCTTGACGATAACGCCCTTTACCGCCACCCGGATTACGCAGCAATGCGCGATACCGATGAGGAAGACCCAACCGAGGTTGAAGCAAGCAAAAGCAACC
Organism: Mucilaginibacter pedocola; assembly: GCF_002013915.1. Taxonomy (GTDB): domain Bacteria; phylum Bacteroidota; class Bacteroidia; order Sphingobacteriales; family Sphingobacteriaceae; genus Mucilaginibacter; species Mucilaginibacter pedocola. Next base: position 499,467 of record NZ_MBTF01000001.1, on the reverse strand, counting down.
TTAACTACGTAAAACTTGATGGCAACGTAGGTTGTATGGTAAACGGTGCCGGCTTAGCTATGGCAACCATGGATATTATTAAACTGGCCGGCGGCGAGCCTGCTAACTTTTTAGACGTGGGCGGTACTGCCAACGCACAAACTGTTAAAGCCGGTTTCAACATCATCCTGTCGGATCCTAACGTTAAAGCTATCCTCATCAACATCTTTGGTGGTATAGTACGTTGCGACCGTGTTGCACAAGGCGTTATTGATGCCTACAAAGAAATCGGCAACATCCCTGTTCCTATCATCGTTCGTTTACAAGGCACAAACGCTGCTGAAGCAAAAGAACTGATCGATAACTCGGGCCTGAAAGTTTACTCGGCTATCCTGCTGAAAGAAGCTGCAGAACGCGTTAAAGAAGTGTTAGCATTATAATTTAACATTTTAATAAAGTATGAAAGGGGCCTTGTGCCCCTTTTTTGTTGCTTATTTGTGGAAACATTACACACGAATAAGCGTTACAACTCTTATTTGTCTACCTATTGTAAAATGAACGATATAATAATACATGTTTAAACATCTATTATTATATTTGTGCCATAATTAATTGAGAAACAAACAATAAAACATAAAACATCATGGCAACAGCAACCAAATGGGTTTTAGACCCAATGCACTCTGAAGTACAATTTAAAGTAAAACACTTAGTAATATCAACCGTTACCGGTTCTTTCAAAACTTTTGAAGGCGAACTGGAAACCGCTGACGATAATTTTGAAGATGCAAGCATCAGCTTCTCGCTTGATGTAGATAGCATTGATACTACCCAAACCATGCGCGACGACCACCTGAAAAGCGCTGAGTTTTTTGATGCAGCTACTTATCCAAAAATTACCTTCAAATCAACTTCGATAAAAAGCACAGGCGACGACGAATATAAACTGGTTGGCGACCTTACCATTAAAGGCATCACTAAATCAGTTACCCTTGATGCAGAATTTGGCGGCAGCACCGACGATTTCTACGGCAACACCAAAGCCGGTTTTGAAGTGAGCGGCAAAATTAACCGTAAAGAATTCGGCCTTACCTGGGATGGCGTAACCGAAGCCGGTTCGATAGTAGTTGGCGAAGACATTAAACTGATAGCCAACGTACAATTCGCAAAACAGAAATAATTTTTGCTTCCTGACGAGCCCCGCCAACTGCTTAGAGTTTGGCGGGGCTTGATATTAAAGAACGCTGCCCCTAAAAACGGGCGGCGTTTTATTTTTTCGAAGGTTTTCGGAGAATAATACATGTATATTTATGGTGAACCATCGATCATGAAAACACCTGCCTTATTACTCCTTATTTTAGCTATCGCAGCCTGCGAGAGCACGCCAAAAAATAACACTGTTGAACAAAAAATTGCGCCGAAGCCGGATACTCTGGTTTCGAAGGCTACTCCTGCTCAACCCAAAACATCAACAGCCGACAGCGCTCTGTATGCTGATACTACCCGGGTGAATATTTCCACGATGCCCGAAGAACCTTTATTTTCTACAAAAGGAAATATTGCCTGGGCGTTAAAATACCACCCGGAATTGAATGAAGAATATATGGATCCGCCCTATACTGCCTATGCTAAAAGAAATATGAAGGTACAGAAAGACCATATTGACGACTTTGGAAGCGAAGCCGGGCAGGATTCGTATTTTACGCTATACGCCTATTTTTTAAGCCTGAAAAACGGACAGGAAAAATATCGCCAACGCCGTGATAAACTAATGAAGTTGTATATGGACCTGGTAAGTACCTTTATTAAAATGGAGAACGGCGGAAGTATCCCCAACCATAATTACCTTAGGGCGATGGGCGTGGCGGAATACTCGATCCAATTATATGCCAACGACGGTGACTGGGGACGCTACAAAAAGAAGTATGATATTAGCAAACAAAAGGCGCTTTACATTAGATCGTTAAAGCAATACATTATAGATGAATGCTACAAGAACAACGAAGTTTTGGAAAGCGAAAAACAGGAGATGTTAAAAATAGTAAGCGAGATAAACAGTTTAATAACTGACTACTTCTACCTGGAACGGGCAATGGCATTTCAGTACTCCGACTGATGAGCGACAGATTTGACAACTTTTTAAAAGTTGTCAAATCTTAACGTACATAAAATGCCGGGTATAACAATTATCCGGCATTTTTGTATTTATACTTGTACCATCAGGAACAGGGAAAGAAAATCCGAGATCGAACATCCCAATTCCGACATCCGAAACTATGTTAATAAAAATATATCCTGAGAACCCTAACCCAAAAGCTATTGAGCAGGTTGCCGAAGTGTTACGCAAGGGCGGGCTCATCATCTACCCTACCGATACCGTTTACGGGCTTGGCTGCGATATTACCAACCATCGCGCCATCGAAGCCATTTGCAAGATACGCGGCATCAAACCCGAGAAGAATAACTTCTCGTTCATCTGCTACGACCTTAGTCATATTTCCGACTATATTAAACCGATAGATAACACTACTTTTCGTGTATTGAAGAAAGCGCTGCCAGGCCCGTTCACCTTCATATTCAACGCCAGCCATGCGGTGCCTAAGTTATTAAGCTCTAATAAAAAGACGGTTGGTATACGTGTACCAGATAATAACATAGCCCGCGAAATTGTAAAGGTGCTGGGCAACCCTATCCTATCCACCTCCATCCGCGATGAAGATGATATACTGGAATACTCTACCGACCCGGAACTCATCCACGAGAAGTATGAGGACCTGGTGGATATTGTTATAGATGGCGGCTACGGCGAAAATATCCCCTCTACCGTAGTGGACTGCACAGGCGGCGACTTCGAGATTATCCGCGAAGGTAAAGGCGTGCTGGAAGATTATTTGTAGCATCTTAAGCAGAAAAGCTTTACTTTGCCGCCCATGAACCACGATTGGCTGCTTCTATTCTTATTTGCCGTTTTTGGGCTGCTCATCCTTAATGTAGTAAGCTTCGTTATCATTTTCCTGCACGAATTGAGCCATGCCTTGCCTGCAATGTGGTTCAGCAAGGAACCTGCAACTATTTATATCGGCTCGTACGGGGAAGATGTTGGGCCAAAATTCAGCATAGGTAAATTAACCGTAACTATAAAACCACGCCTCTCTTATTTGCGGGCGGGTGGTTTATGTACCTATAAAGCCGTGCCATCTGTATTTCAAAACGTTGTTATCCTGCTTGCCGGCCCGGTGTTTACCTTATGCCTGGCAATTGTATTACTCGCCCTGGTTGCCGGAGATACTTTGCAGGATTTGATGAGAAGCGTAGCCGCTATTTTCTTTATTGCTGCCTTGCTTAACCTCATTAATAACTTATACCCGCGAAAGCTTGACGATGATTCTACTATCTATTCGGATGGGAAGCAGCTATTGGATATTATTAAGCACCGCAACATAAACAAGTATCTTTTTAAAGCCGCCTCACTTTTCGATAATGACGACTTCGCAGCCACGTTAACCGAACTGGATAAAATTGATAAGGCGTACCTAAACGAGTATATCTGCAGTTTGTACATTCAAAGCTATGTTGAGTTGAAGCAATACGCCTTGCTTACGGCTTTCAGGCATAATTTCATGACGCCGCATTTGCTGGCTACGCTTACCTCCTACAATTGCATCAACCTATCGTTCGCCAACATCCAGCTGAAAGAATACGAGGAAGCGTTGGTGCTGCTGAACCGCGCCATTGAACTGAACGAGGATTATTACGCTTTAAACAACCGCGGCTTTGTAAACAACCTGTTGGGCAATTATGCCGAAGCGAAGGCCGACCTGGATAAAGCCGTTGCGCTCGACCCGAGATCGGCTTACGCAGTAACGAACCGTGCATATGCCAATTTAAAACTGGGGCAATTGGATGAAGCGTTGACGGATATCGATACATCCATGGAACTGAACGACGGCAACTCGTACATATACCTGGTGCAAGGCATGTACCAACTGGAAACCGGCGACCCGGCATCGGCATTAATTAATTTTGAAACCGCTAAGAAGCTAAACAACACCACCGTTTTGGTTGACGAGTATATTACCTTAGCAAAAGAAAAAATTGCCCGCTTATGAGGCCTTACATTTACTTGTTAATAGCCATAGCCTGCGAGCTAACGGGCACCACATTCTTAAAACGTTCGGAAGGGTTTAGCAAACTGGTACCATCTATCATCGTGGTGGTAGCCATGGTTGCTGCCTTTTATTTTTTAAGCATTGCTATAAAGCATATACCCGTTGGCGTGGCTTATGCCATTTGGTCGGCAATAGGTATTGTGTGCATCACCATTATTGGCGCGGTATTTTTTAAACAGATACCCAGCGTACCGGTAATTATTGGATTAGCATTTATTGTTGTTGGTGTGGTTTTGGTAAACCTTTATTCCACCGTAGAAAAGTAAAACAGGATATATTGAAAAGAAAAATCGACTTATTTAAAGAGACTATACAAACCCATATTACATCGGGCATTGTGCTGGTTGCCTGCGTTGTATTATCGTTGTTAATTGCCAACACCGGCCTGCATCATTCTTTTAATAATTTGTTAGAAACGCAGCTGGGCGGCTCAGTTAAAAATATACACCTGCAATACACCATGCTGGAGTGGATAAACGACGGATTAATGGCTATATTCTTCCTGCTGGTGGGGCTCGAAATTAAATATGAGTTAGCGGAAGGTGCATTGTCTGATATCCGGTCGGCCAGTTTGCCGGTATTCGCAGCATTAGGCGGCATGCTTGTGCCCGCTGTAATTTATGCCTGCATCAACTACAATACGCCTACCATTACGGGTTGGGGAATACCCATGGCTACAGATATTGCCTTTGTGGTGGCTGTAATAAGCCTTATAAGCTCGCGGGTTCCGCAGGCTTTGCAAGTGTTTATAAAGGCTTTGGCCATAGTAGATGATTTGGGTGCTATACTGGTTATCGCCATCTTTTACTCTGCCGGGCTGGATATTAAATACCTGCTATTTGCAATTGGCATGTTTGGCATGCAGCTGATATTCAATTACCTCAATATAAAATACATATGGGCTTACCTTATCCCCGGTATTTTTATGTGGTATTTTATTCACCATACCGGCATACATGCCACGGTTGCAGGTGTATTAACGGCGCTGGCTATACCAAACACCATTAAGAAAAGCAAACAATCGCCGCTAAAAAAACTGATGCACTTGCTGGAGAACCCCGTGAACTTTATTATAGTGCCGGTTTTTGCGTTGGCAAACTCCAATATTAATATAGGCGAAAGCCTGGCGGCGGGGAATATTTTCAACCCGCTTACTGCCGGTATATTGTTTGGGCTATTATTAGGCAAGCCCATTGGCATTACCCTCTTTAGCTGGCTTGCGGTTAAACTAAAGTTATCTAAACTGGCAAATAAGGTGCGCTGGGCACAGGTTTGGGGCGTAGCTCAACTGGCAGGCATCGGGTTTACCATGTCGGTATTTATGGCACTGTTATCTTTTGCCGATGCCGGCTTACAAAGCATGGCTAAATTCAGCATCCTGATAGCATCACTGTCCGCCGCGGCATTAGGTTATTTTATGCTAACGCGAAAAACAACTACCCCTTAATGCCCTGTATAAAGCCCGGTATTTTTTCCATATAACCTTCGGTACCTAACAGTTTTACAAAGGCGCTGCCTACTATAGCGCCATTAGCGTATTGGCAAGCCTTGCTGAACGATGCATTATCCGATATACCGAAACCAATAATGGCCGGGTTCTTCAACTCCATAGCTTTTACGCGGTTGTAATAGCTTTCAATGCTGTCAGTAAGTTTCAGACTGCCACCGGTGATAGATGACGAGGATAGCAGGTAAATAAAGCTGTTGCTCAGTTCATCGATCTTGCGGATGCGTTCTTCAGATGTTTGTGGCGTAACCAGGAAGATATTGCTGAGGTTGTTATCTTCAAAGTAATTGCTGTACAGCATTTCGTACTCGTACATGGGCAGGTCGGGCACTATAACGCCGTCTACCCCTACCGCTGCAGCGTCTTTGCAAAAACGCTCTATACCGTATTGCACAATAGGGTTTACGTAGCCCATCAGTAAAATAGGGACGCTTACACACTGGCGCAGGTTTTTCAACTGTTCGAACAAAACGGTAAGCGTCATGCCGTTTTCCAGGGCTTGCTCCGAGCTATGCTGAATGGTGGGACCATCGGCAACAGGGTCGCTGTAAGGGAAACCTATTTCCAAAAAATCGGCACCGGCTTTTTCCAATGCTTCGGCAACATCAACAGTAGTGTTGAGCGTAGGATACCCCGCGGTGAAGTATATAGATAATAAATTCTCCTTTTTTTTGGCGAAGAGTTGGTTTAAGCGGTTCATGGGAGTACTTGTGGCGGCCATTGTATAATACTAAGCGGTAAAAGTACCGTTTTTATATTGATTTGGTGGTTAATTTAACCGCAAAGCCCGCAAAGTTTTCGCAAATAGCGCAAAGTTTTTTCTTGTGGGATACCATTTTTGATACTACTCATTCATAGTTGCATTTGGTTGTGATTTGTTACATTCGATCAATTCGTGTTCGCTCAAAGAAAATTTATAATCGGTGGAATCGAACACAATCGGTGAAATCACTAAACAGAACACTTCTTTCCGTATCTTAGCAGCGTTACATATTACCTATGTCAAAAAAGAAGAAAAAAGGAAACTCCACCATCAACCAGGTACTCACCCAAATGGTGTTGGATATATTTGAACAAAACGGCAATACGCCGCTCAACTATAAACAGGTATCGGCCAAACTGAACGTGCGCGACCCTGATGCCCGCGATGTGATATTCGATATTCTGCAGGAAGAAACATTTAAAGGTGTTTTAAAAGAGATCTCGGCGGGTAAATTCCAATTACTGGAACTGAAAACTTTTGTGGAAGGTAAAGTAGATCTCACCAATGATGGCTCGGCCTTTATTGTTACCGACGATCCTACCGAAACCGATATTTTTATAGCTCCTCGCAAACTGCGCAACGCTCTCAACGGAGACCGCGTAAAGGTTTACGTATACGCCAAAAGCAAGGGCAAACGCCAGGAAGGCGAAGTGATAGAGATATTACAACGCCACAAAATGGAGTTTACCGGTGTGGTGAAATTATCAGAACGTTTTGCCTTCTTCATCCCCGACGACCGCAAGATGATGCACGATATTTTCATCCCTATTACGGACCTGAATGGTGCCAAGAACGGTATAAAAGCCGTTGCCGAAATTACCGACTGGCCCGCCGGCGCTAAAAACCCCATCGGCCGCATCAAACACGTATTGGGTAACCAGGGCGAGAACGATACCGAAATGAACGCCATTTTGGCCGAGTATGGTTTCCCGCTCTCCTTCCCTGCGGAAGTGGAAAAAGATGCAGAGGAGATACCTGCAGAAATATCGGCCGAAGAAATTGCCAAACGCAAGGATTTCCGCAATACACTCACCTTCACTATCGACCCATTTGATGCCAAGGATTTTGACGATGCTATATCGTTTAAAAAGCTTGATAACGGGCATTATGAAGTTGGTGTGCACATTGCCGATGTGTCGCACTACATCATCCCCGATTCGGCTTTGGATAAAGAGGCCTACGAACGCGGAACCTCAGTTTATTTAGTAGACAGGGTGATACCCATGCTGCCCGAAAGGCTATCGAACGGGCTATGCTCGCTTCGTCCGCACGAGGATAAGCTTTGTTTTGCTGCCGTTTTTGAGATGGACGAAAATGCCAATGTGGTAGAGCAATGGTTCGGCAAAACGGTTATCCATAGCGACAGGCGCTTTACCTACGAGGAAGTGCAGGACGTAATAGAAACCAAAACCGGCGACTACGTAGAAGAGATCGAGAAGCTTAACGCCCTTGCCTACAAACTGCGCGAACGTAAATTTAAGGCAGGCGCCATCAGTTTCGAGGCTACCGAGGTTAAATTCAAGCTTGATGAAACAGGCAAACCAATTGGCGTTTATGTAAAGGAGCGTAAAGATGCTCATAAACTGATTGAAGACTTTATGTTGCTGGCCAATAAAAAAGTGGCCGAACATGTAAGCAAAATGGGCAAAGGCAAACACAAGTACACCTTTGTTTACCGCGCTCACGATTCCCCTAAGCCAGATGCACTGGCCAACTTTGCGCAATTCGCGGCACGTTTTGGCTATAAAATAAATACCAAGAGCGATAAAGAAATTGCTAAATCGCTCAACTTTTTAATGGACGATGTAGAGGGTAAAAAAGAGCAGAACGTGCTTACGCATTTGGCCATCCGCAGTATGGCCAAGGCAATTTACACCACCAAAACCAGCAGCCACTATGGCCTGGCCTTCGACCACTATACCCACTTTACTTCGCCCATACGCCGTTACCCCGATGTGATGGTGCACCGTTTGCTGTTCCACTACCTAAACGGTGGGCAAAGCGCCAATGCCGACCACTACGAAGAATTGTGCAAGCACAGCTCGGCCATGGAGAAAAAGGCGGCAGATGCTGAGCGTTCGTCAGTTAAATACAAACAGGCCGAATACCTGAAAGACCAGGTGGGCAATGTGTTTACGGGCATTATTTCGGGCGTTACCGAATGGGGTATGTATGTTGAGATCATCGAGAACAAATGCGAGGGCATGATACGCCTGCGCGATATTACCGACGATTTTTATACCCTGGATGAAAAGAATTACGCCATTATTGGCCAACGTAAAAAGAAGGTTTACCAACTTGGCGATGAAGTGAGCATCCGCGTGAAAAATGTGGACCTGACCAAGAAACAAATAGATTTTACTTTAGTACAGAATTAGCTTTAGTGAGTGGTGAATGGTTGAATGGTGAGTGGTTGCGTTAACCATTTCTCTTAATCAACCACTCTCCAATAACCACCCCATGAGAAAACTCGAAGACCTGCAAGCGCTTATTGCTACCTCGGTAGAACAGCTGAAATTCCCGCTTTACCCGGCCGAATTATACGAGCCTATCACTTACATTTTATCTATAGGCGGTAAACGCATGCGGCCTGCTCTGCTATTGATGGCCTGCGACCTCTTCGGTGGCGATGTGGAAGCTGCCCTGCCCCCTGCGCTGGCCATTGAGGTGTTCCACAACTTTACGCTGATGCACGATGATATTATGGACGTGGCCCCCCTACGCCGCGGCCGCGCCACCGTGCACGAAAAATGGAACCAAAATGTGGCTATCCTAAGCGGCGATGTAATGCTAATAGAAGGCTACAAGCTGATGATGCAGGTGCGCGATAACATACTACGCCGCGTGCTGGATATTTTTAACGAAACCGCAGTTGGCGTATGCGAAGGCCAACAACTGGACATGACCTTCGAGACGAGTACCGATATCAACATTGCCGACTACATTAACATGATACGCCTGAAAACCGCTGTGGTATTGGGTGGAGCACTAAAAATTGGTGCGTTAATAGGCGAAGCCAGCGAAACTGATGCCGATCTGTTATCAGATTTTGGCGTGAATCTGGGCATAGCCTTCCAACTGCAGGATGATATTTTAGACGTATACGGCGATCCGCTTAAATTTGGCAAACAAGTTGGCGGCGATATTATTTCGAATAAAAAAACCTACCTGCTGCTAAAAGCACAGCAATTAGCCACCGGCACCAATGCCGAAGAACTGGCGGGATGGCTAAGTAAAACACAGTTCGACGCTGCCGAAAAAGTAACTGCTGTAACCCAAATTTACAACAGTGCCGATGTACGCACCTACGCTGAAGCCGAAATGCAAACCTACGCCGAGAAAGCCTTCGCTGCGCTTGAAAAGATAAACTTGCCCGAAGACAGTAAACAATACCTCCGCGATTTTGCTGATGGATTGCTGGTGAGGGAATATTAGGGGGAAGTTGTAAGTCTTAAGTCTGGAGTTGTAAGTCTAAAGTTTGAATTATCGAGCCTGCAGTGCTTTTTTTGCCAATACTCATGAGCGATAGCGCGGCAACCTTGTAGTTAAGCATTACAGCTCTGCCATTAAACATTAAAAAGCGACATCATTGATTTAAGGGAAAATATATTTTACCTTTAGACTATGAAGCGCCTAATCCTTAATATATTAACCTTTTATTTTAGCCTAATTTTCGGGTCGGCATTCGCTCAAACAAAACCAAATCAAGAAATAGTAACCACAGGTAAGGCGCAATTTTTAAGTGTTGCAGAAAACCAACCCAAGTTCCCGGGAGGCGATACCGCTTTTAGAAAATTCATTGGAAAGAATTTACGCTGGCCGGAAATACAAATGGAAAGTGAGGGCACAGTTATCTTAGGATTTGTCGTGCAGAAGAACGGGCGATTGACAGATTATAAAATTTATAGGGAAGTAAATCCCGAATTTGCTGCGGAAGCGTTGCGGGTGATGAAATTATCACCCCGTTGGATACCGGCAAAATTAAACGGGAAGCCTGTGGCATCCAGATCTACTGTTCCAATAAGATTTCACGTTGAGGAATAAACAATGCAAAGAGTAATTATTCTCGTTGGATTAATTTGTTTTGGCTATTTCGCCACTGCACAGCAAAAGTTGCCTAAAATCAATCCTAAGGACACTACGGTATATTCGGCGGTAGACCAGCAGCCGCAGTTTGGCATAGATGAGAACGCCTTTAATAAGTATATAGTTAAGAACCTTAACTTCCAACCAGATACTACAGAAGAACTGCAGTGGCGTGTTATCGCCAGCTTTATAGTGGAAAAAGATGGCTCAGTTTCGCATATAAAAGTGCTTCGGCCTAAAAATACCCGATTTGAGAAAGCATTCGTAGATATGCTTAAAGCAGCACCTAAGTGGCAGCAACCGGCTATACATGAAGGATATTACGTTAGATGCGAATATTCAGTTCCAATTCACTTCCATTGGGCAAGTAAATACGATGACTAACTGACACAAAATTTTTACTTGCCTATCCCCCCGCTCCTCGCTATATTCAAGCCAATGAAAAAGATATACTCCCTCATATTTCTAACGGCCGTTGCTATCACTGCCTCTGCCCAAACAAAAACCACATCGGGTGGCAAGCTCAAACCCGAACAAGCCAATATGGATGTAAGGCACTACACCATTGCGCTTGATGTAAACATGGAGCAGAAAACCATTGATGGTTATGCTACCATAGATATCATCACGGCCAAACCAACGCATGTGTTGTTGTTCGACTTGCTTGATTCGCTGAACGTGAGCAACGTTTTAGTGAACGGTAAAAAAGAGCCGTTTACTTATAAAAACAACATGATCACCATAAACACGGTGAAAGAGCTGCCCGCAGGTAAGGCCAGCGTAAAAGTGGTTTATGGTGGCAAACCTCACATCGCCGTTCGCCCGCCATGGGACGACGGGTTTACGTTCACCCGCGATAGTACCGGCCACCCATGGTTGTCAGTTACTGCCGAAGGTACCGGTGGTAAAATATATTACCCTTGTAAAGACCATCCATCCGATGAACCTAACGAAGGTGCCGACCTCATCATCACTGTACCCAAAGGTTTGGTAGTTGCCGGACCGGGCTTATTGGTTAAGCAGTCGGACAAAGGCAATAAGAGCACTTTCCATTGGCGCACCAAATACACTATCAACAACTACAGCATCCTGTTCAATGTGGGCGATTACAAATTGGTAAAACGCAGCTATAAAAGTGTTGCAGGCAATACGGTGCCTATCTGGTTCTATGTATTGAACGAGCATGCCGACAAGGCCGATAAGCTGATGGATATTTTCGAGGTTACCATCCACGAAAAGGAAAAATACTTTGGTGAGTACCCATGGGCTAAAGAGAAAGTAGGTTTGGTAGAAACACCGCACCTGGGTATGGAGCACCAAAGCATGGTAGCCTATGGCAATAAATTCAAATACGTTAAAGTTGGCTCGCAGGATTACGACTGGCTGCTGCACCACGAGTTCGGCCACGAATGGTGGGGCAATAAAGTAACGGCTATAGACTGGGCCGACTACTGGATACATGAGGGTATCGATACTTATTCAGATGCATTATTCACGCTCGAATTTGCGGGCAGGCAGGCGTATATAGATAATTTCAAAAAGTCGGCAAAAGGCTTCCAAAACAAACTGCCGTTGGTGCTGGGTAAAGATATCGACGAGGAAAGCGCCTACAATGGCGACATATACGGCAAAGGCGGCTTTTTTATGCACACGTTGCACTATGTAATGGGCGACAGCCTTTTCTTTGCCACGCTGAAAGGTTTTGCCACATCGCCGGAGCACACCTACGATAACCTGAACAACAGCGAGGGCGTAGAACAATATTTCAGCAAAGCTTACGGCAAAAGCCTGAAGCCGTTGTTCGATATGTACCTGCTTACAGTAAACAAACTGGAGATAAGCGTTATCCCCACACGTGGCGACAATAAATACCTGGTAAAGCTGAACAATATGGATATGCCGCTACCGCTGGATGTAACCACCGATGCAGGCACTAAACGCCTTGTTGTTGATAGCAAAGGAGTTACTATTACCAGCAAAACTATGCCGGTGGTTGATGCGGACGGGTGGTATTTGAAGCGCGTGATATACGAATAAAACCACATATTCGCGTTATGAAACTTATAGTATCTATTGCTTTTATTTTGATGAATTATACAGGTTTTGCCCAAACAAGCCCGGCACCCGCAGGTAGAGAATTACATCCCGATTCTTTGTTAAAAGCAGCACAACGCGGCGAAGTTTTTACCGCTGTGCAGCGCAACCCGCAGTTTCCCGGAGGCAATGCTGCGTTTGGCCAATACCTGGCAGCAAACATTAAATATCCTAAAAATGCCGCCAAAAATAAAATAGGCGGTACCGTAATATTAACCATGATTGTAGAGACCGATGGAAGCGTTGCTGAAGTAAAGGTTTTGAGAAGCGTTGATAAAGAATTGGATGAAGAAGCCATGAGAGTGGTGAAAGCCTCTCCGAAATGGTTGCCAGCTATTCAAAACGACAAACCTGTTAGGGTAATGTATAACGTGCCTATAAATTTCAGTGCAAAATAATCGGCCGCTCGTTTTAAACAGCACCATATTATAGCATAGCGCTATTTACTAAATATTATCGTCATAAGTATAGCACAAGATAGGCAAAAGCCCCTCTTGTACTATTACTAAGTTCAGCGAGGCAAACAGTTCTCCGTACCCCCGACAGTACAGGATGGTTCCTGTCCGCATGCTTTCGATATTAGGGCGTTCTATCACACCGCCCGCATGAGCTTACGTAAACTTCTCGCCCTCCTTTGCATCTTATTACCCTTTCTGTTAAATCCCATTGCGGCATCAGCCCAATCAAGAGCGCTTTTTAATGCCCCGCCTCCACAGACCCAATCAAGGGTTTATTGGTTTTGGATATACAACCGCGTTACAAAAGAGAGCATCGCCCGCGATTTGCGCGAATTTAAAGCCAAGGGTATCAGCGGCGTAAACATGATCTGCAACGGTGGCTATGCCGGGAAAGAGCCGCTTCCCGGAGTGGATTTCTTAAGCAAAGAATGGCGCGAACTGTTCCGTTTTGCCGTGAAGGAAGCCAACCGCTTGCACATCGAATTTGGCTTTAATCTCGCAGGCGGCTGGACGCTGATGGGCCCATCGGTAACACAAGATGATGCCATGAAAAAGGTTGTATGGTCGAAATTAACCGTCGATGGAGGTAAAAAATCCTCCTCGAAACTTCCTGTCCCAGAAACAGTGGAAGGCTATTACCACGATATTATTGTGCAGGCCTTTCAGTTATCGGCAGATAGCACAGTTATACCGGGCACATTAACCGATATTAGCAGTAAGCTTAGCCACGATGGCACCCTTAACTGGGATGTGCCCGCAGGTAAATGGGTGATCATGCGTAGTGGTTATACGCTAACGGGCCATCCCTGGAGTAAGTGGAAAGCATACCCGGAAGGCGATACTTTTAAAGGCGGCGAAGGTTATGAAATAGACTATCTAAGCAAGCGTGCGCTGGATAATTACTTTGATCACCTGGGCAAAACGGTAATCGCCGAAGCTAAAAAGGCCGGGGCGCATATAGATTACTTATGGTGCGATAGCTGGGAATGCGGCAAACTAACCTGGACTCAGGATATGGCCCAGCAGTTCCGCAAACTGCGCGGGTATGATGTCCTCCCCTTTTTCCCGGCATTGGCGGGTTACACTGTACAAACTAAAGACGTTTCTCAAAGATTTAAAGAGGATTTCGACCGCACCATTCAAGACCTCATTGCCGAAAACTGCTACGGACATTTTGCAGAACTTTGCCACAAAAATGGCATGCGCGTGGGTACCGAAGCCGGTGGCCCTAATGACATCCCGCCCATGGACGTATTAAAAAACTTCAGCACAGCCGATATTATTGCCGGCGAGTTTTGGGTTAACGGGCACCGTAACGCGCCGGGCGGGTATAATAAAAACCGCATGTCGCGCCTTAACCTCAAACAAACTGCCACCGCTGCGCATGTTTACGGTAAAGTTGAAGCAGAAGCCGAGGCCTTTACCGAACAGGAACATGATGCTACACACTGGACGCTGGGGCCATCTGACCTGAAACCTTACGCGAACGATGCTTTCTGCGAGGGTATAAACCGCTTAATGCTGCACTCGGCTACCAGCCAGCCCCCATCAGATGGCAAGCCGGGCTATGAATATTGCGCGGGTACGCATTTTACGCCAAACATTACCTGGTGGGAACAATCCCCCGCATTTTTTAATTACCTCAACCGTTGCCAGTATATGCTGCAGCAGGGCAAATTTGTTGCCGATGTTTGTTTTTACCTTGGCGAAAGGCCGCCGCTACTGGCTCCGCCCAAATATAACATCCCCACCCTTGGCCCTGGTTACGATTGCGATTACGCCAACCCCGATGTTTTACTCAACCGCATGAGCGTTAAAAACGGGCGCATTATGTTGCCTGATGGCATGAGCTACCGCTTATTGGTATTACAAAACTGTGTATCGCCTGTGCCGGATATAGCAAAGGCACTAGGATCTTACCAGCAATTAACGGTGCCGACTGAGGCTTCAAAATCCATGTCGCTACCGGTTATCAAAAAATTAAAAGAGATGATCTATGCGGGTGCTACCGTGATAGGTGCGCCCCCCGAGAATGCAGGCCTATTGGATAATTACCCTGCACAGGATGCTGAAGTGAGAAAGATAGCCGCAGAGTTATGGGGCGATTTAGACGGCACGAACCGTACCGAACGTAAATTGGGTAAAGGCAAGCTTATTTGGGGAAAAACAGCCAGAAAGGTATTGGCCCAAATCGGCACCATCCCTGGCTTTACTTTCGCGGCTCAAAATGAAGACCCGGAGAGATTCGACTACATCCATCGCCGCACTGCCGACACTGATATTTATTTTGTGATAAACCGTACAGAAAAGGAGCAGGCAAGCGAATTTACATTCCGCGTAGCGGGCAAACAACCAGAGATATGGGATGCAAACACCGGTAAGATCGTCGATGCCAAGGCTTATGAGGTAAGCAAAGGTTCGGTAAAAGTACCGCTGGAGTTTTCGCCGTTCGGCTCGTACTTCATCATCTTCAGAAAACCTGCTCCCGAAGGAAAATCCCGCGCAACAACCAATTTCCCGCAATTAACCCAAACAGCAGAACTGGCCGGCCCATGGCTCATATCATTTGATCCTGAGTGGGGTGGCCCCGCAAGTACCAGCTTCAAAGCGCTGAATAGCTGGACCGAACACAAAGAAGAAGGTATAAAATATTACTCGGGTACAGCGGTCTATCACAAAACCTTCCGCGTGGCAAAAAAAGAACGCCTCTACCTCGACCTTGGCGATGTCAAAAACGTAGCCGAGATTAAGCTGAACGGTAAAAAATTAGGTGTGCTATGGTGCGCTCCATGGCGCATAGAAATAAGCGATGCGCTAAAGATTGGCGATAATAAGCTGGAAATAGCCGTTACTAACCTGTGGGCAAACCGTGTGGTACACGATCTTAGCCTGCCTGTTTCGCAACGCCTTACTAAAACCCATGAGAGTTTCCGGTTTGATATGCTCAATGTTGAAACCCCCATATTGCCCTCGGGGTTATTGGGGCCGGTAAGGCTTTATCATTAAGGATATGCCGCCCTGTCCCGGCCATACAGCGCCGGGCAGGCAAGCTTTATCAATAATCGCGACGTTATCCAAAACAAAAAAGCCCCGTATCATTTCGATACAGGGCTTTCTATATTGTAAAGCTCTATTGAGAATTACTCAGCAGCTACTTCTTCAGCATCAGCAGCAGCTTCTTTTTTAGCTTTTGGTGCTTTTGCAGCTTTAGGTGCTTCTTCGGCTTTAGCTTCAACAGCAACAGCTGCTTTAGGCGCTAAGTCTTCAGCTACAGGTGCAGCTTCGAAAGGAATAACCGAAACGTATGAGCGGTTATCAGCTTTCTTTTTGAATACTACGTTACCGGCAACCAAAGCAAACAAAGTATGGTCTTTACCAATACCTACGTTTAAACCAGGGTTGTGTTGAGTACCACGCTGACGAACGATGATGTTACCGGCAATTGCAGGCTGGCCACCGAAAATTTTGATACCTAAACGTTTGCTATGTGATTCGCGGCCGTTTCTTGAACTACCGGCCCCTTTTTTATGTGCCATTTCTTAATTCTTTTTATGGGATATAAAACCCCGGTTAAAATTTAATTATAATGTGATACCGGTGATCTCTATCTTGGTAAATTGCTGGCGGTGGCCATTTTTCTTTTTGTAACCTTTTCTTCTTTTCTTTTTGAAAACGATTACTTTATCACCTTTTAAATGAGACACGATCTTAGCCGATACTTTAGCGCCAGCCAGGTCTGCACCCAGTTTAAAGCTACCTTCGTTCTCTGCTAACAACACATTGTCAAATTCAATATTAGCGCCTTCATCTCCCTGTAAGCGGTGTACAAAGAGCTGCTGGTCTTTCGCAACTTTAAACTGTTGCCCGGCTATACTTACTATTGCGTACATTGTTGATTAATTATTGTTTTAAATTTTGAGGTGCAAATATAGAGTTAATATTTTTCAAAAGCAATTAATGCGAAGGAATATTATTTGAATACCAAGCCTATACTTTTGTTGAGTGAACGCGAATTATACGAAAGAGGCGAATTTCACAAATCATTTTGGCTAATTTATAGCAAGTATTAGCAAGCAAAGCAGAAGCTAAGATTCGTGAAATTAGCTTAATTCGGTGAAATTAGTGTTCACTCAATTCGTATTTATTACCTCTTCTCCGCTTCGTCCAGCTTCTTCTGAATTTCTTTTATCAGGCGTTCGTTGGCATCAACCAATTTTTCGGGGCCATCGTAATTAGCATCAAAAGTTACTTTCTTGGTTTTGCGTTTATAGCTAAAGGTAATAATGTAGCGTGCAACATGCTTGGCACTGTCGCTGCCCAGTTCGTTAGTGGGGAAATCCCAAAAACCCAGGTCGGCGGCTTTGCGGTGCAGGTACAACAAGTCGGCTTCGTTTAAACGCATATGCATTTTTATTACCGAGTCTTTCTTGTTAACGTATTGGTATTCGCCGGTTTGCGAGTTATATTTATTCAACAGGCTATCGCGGTAGCCAAACTCTAAAGAAACGTAATTAAATTCAGAAAACTTATACGGAGCGTTCTTCACCATCATACCATAATAGTAAAAACAGTAAAGCAAAAAAGGAATAGCAACGCTGAAGATAAAGAAAAGCTTTTTAGAACGAACAGAAGACATCAGTACTTAGTATTTGTTAAAGGCGCAAAAGTGGATATTTAATTTTAAATGATTAACACAGAAGTTTAATCTTTTAGGTCGTCATCAATTGGCGCACCCTTTAGTTCACTTTCCCATTTGCTTACTACCGCAGTTGCCATAGCATTGCCTAATACGTTAGTTGCCGAGCGGCCCATATCCAATAATGGATCGATACCTATCAATAGCGCCAGCCCGGCTTCGGGAATATTAAATAACGATATGGTGCCCGCAATAACTACCAACGATGCACGCGGCACGCCGGCAATACCTTTACTGGTAAGCATCAGTACCAAAAGCATAGAAAGTTGTTGGCTAAAGCTTAGGTGTATACCGTATGACTGCGCCAGGAAAAGCGAAGCGAAGGTCATGTACATCATCGAGCCATCGAGGTTGAAAGAGTAGCCCAGCGGAAGCACAAAGCTTACGATCTTGTTGTTACAGCCAAAGCGCTCCAGTTCAAGCAGTACTTTAGGGTAAGCCGCTTCGCTGGTAGATGTACTGAAGGCAATCAGCATAGCATCTTTTATACGGCTAACCAAATTGAAGGCCTTCTTCTGCAAAACGGCAAAACCCGCCAGCACAATTACCAGCCACAGTATCAGTAATGAAAAATAAAACTCGCCTATAAATATGGCATAAGTAGAAAGTATGCCTAAGCCCTGTTTAGCTATAATAGCCGTAATAGCGCCAAACACTGCCAATGGCGCCAGTTGCATTACGTAACCGGTTATCTTTAATATAACATGCGCTACCGCATCAAGGGCTTTTATCACAATGTAACCTTGCTCGCCTATGGCAGCAGTAGCCACGCCGAAGAACAACGAGAACACCACGATCTGCAATATCTCGTTATTGGCCATAGCCTCTATAAAACTCTTCGGGAACACGTGGCCAATAAAATCGCGCAAGGAAAGGGCCGTTTTTTGGATGCCTGTACTCAAATGGCTATCCGGCAAGGGTAAATGCATAGTTTCGCCGGGGCGGAAAAAGTTTACCAGTACCATACCCAGCAATAGCGATACAAGCGTAGCACTCAAGAACCAAAGCAGGGTCTTCCCTCCTATTCGGCCGACAGATTTAATATCGCCCACCTTGGCAACACCCACCACTAATGTACTGAATACAAGCGGAGCTACTATCATTTTGATAAGCCTCAGGAATATATCGCTCAGCACAGTAAAGCCAACCAATTTATCTTCGCGTGCCGAATCGCTCTCTTTGCGAACTTTTACCTGCTCTGTGCGTTGTGTTTTTAGCGCTTTATAATCAGCTGTGGTGGTATCTTTTATAGTGAGGATTTGCTGGTCGATAGTTTTTATTTGCGCTTCGGCTGCGCTCATTTTGGTATTAATGGCGTTAATAACCGTGGCATTATAAATATAGCCGGCAATTACACCCAGCACAAGCGCTAAAAAAATATATAGCGTAAGTTTGTTTTTTGGCATTTGAGTAAGATCAGTTGCCGCTAAACTACGAAATTTACCCCCGTTTGCCCAATTTTAAATATGAGCATAGCTACCTACAGCTTACAACAAATAAAAAAAGAATTACAGCACCTGCCGGCCGAGCAGCTTGCCGAATTAACCCTGCGCCTTATCCGCTACAAAAAAGAAAACAAGGACTTGCTTGGCTACCTGCTTTTTGATGCCAATAACGAACAGGAGTTTATAGAAAGCATAAAAGCCGAAGCCGGTTTTATGTTTAGCCAGTTGCCGGTACAGCCCTATTTTGCGGCAAAGGCATTACGCAAAATTTTAAAACTACTTAGTAAATACACCAAATTTATCGGCAGCAAACCTGCCGAAATTGAACTGTTGCTCAGCTTTTGCCAAAACTATTTACAGTACGTTGTGCGCCAGGCATCGCATAAACCCATCAGGCTGATACTAACACGGCAGCTGGATAAAATTAAGACGGCCATAGTCAAACTACACGAAGACCTGCAGTTCGACTACGGGCAGGAATACGAGGCGGTTTTAGAAACAGCAGCGGGTAAATTGCCATGGTTCGATAAAAAAAGTTACATGTTGTAACAATGAGTGTGTACTTTCGTCAAACACGTAAAATCTACTAAACTATTAACAGGTGGCCGACAATAAAGAAGAAGCTTTCCGGAAGGTATACGAAGCCAATTCGAAGAAAATTTTCCATTTGTGCTACGGTTACACCGGCGACGATGATGCCGCTAACGACCTTTTGCAGGAAACCTTTTTAAAGGTTTGGCAAAACCTGCACAAGTTCCGCAACCAGGCACTGATATCTACCTGGATATACCGTATAGCGGTAAATACGTGTTTAACGTACCTGCGATCGGAAAAAAGGCAGGCGAAAGATGAGTTGACCCCGGCAATTGCCGAAACCAAACGCGAGGAGTTCTCTGAAAAGAACGAACAGGTGGCTTTGCTTTATAAATGTATATCGAAGCTGGAAGAATCGGAAAGAATTATAATAACCCTGGTGCTCGACGAAGTACCCTACCCGGAAATTGCAGATGTTTCGGGTATATCGGAAGGAAATTTGAGAGTGAAGATACACCGTATTAAACAAAAACTAACAGAACTATATAACCATTATGAAAGACTTTGATCATTTAATGATGGTTTGGCAAAAACAGCCAAAACTGGAACCGGCTGCGGTAGACGAGGTGCTGAAACAGATAAAGAAAGGGATGCGAAGCCTCACTACTAACCTGTTTTGGAGTATAACGGGTATGCTTGTGGCGCTTATTGGCGTAGGCCTGGTAACCCTGTTCTTCGTATTTCAATCGTGGGTGACATATGCGGGTATCATTATCATCCTATCAACCATGATAATTTATGTGCTGATGATGATGCGTGATTACCGCCTTATTAATAAGCAGGACCTTACCATAAACCCAACCTTGTATCTGGAAAGCCTTAAAGAATACCAGCGCAGCCGTGCTACTATTTATGGTTGGTTGTACTACCTGTATGTATTGCTGTTGAGCACAGGTTTGGCCTTATATTTTTATGAAGTGTTGCAGAGCGCATCGGCTACATTTAAATGCCTGGCATATGGGCTTACCGCTGCATGGCTATTGTTCTGTACCTTTTATTTAAAGAACCGCATATTTGCCAGTGAGCAAGAGAAACTGAGCCTGATGATAGACAGGTTGGTGAGGTTACAAAACCAGTTTGATTAATTTAATGCTAAACCGATTTCGGTTCAGTAAAAAATCACAGGTAAGCATTTAAATGACTACGCAACTGGTTGGAATACCCGCCGCCGAACAGGTTAACATGCACCAATAACGGATACAGGCACCACAGTTTTATGCGTTGCTGAAAGCCGGGGCTTAGCGGGTAGTGTTGCTGGTAAGCCTCGTAAAACGTTGCGCCAAAACCACCGAAGAGAGTAGTCAAGGCCAGGTCCATTTCGCGGTGGCCGAGGTAAACTGCCGGATCAATTAAGAAGGGTATGCCTTTTATATCAATTAGGAAATTACCGCTCCAAAGGTCGCCATGGATGAGTGCTGGTGGTTCGAGATCGAATAGCTCCGGCAATTTTGCGTAGAGTTTATCGAACTGCTGTATATCGCTTTTGCCAAGCTCTCTGCTATCGACGGCCATCTTCACTAAAGGCTGCAAGCGTTCTTCCGCGTAAAAATCTGCCCAGCTTTTGTGTTGCCTATTGCTTTGATGCAGGGAGCCGATAGTTATCCGTATCAAATCCAAATAATTCAGAAGTGGCGCGGTGTAAACTTGCCAGCCCCTCTCCCAAACTTGCAAAGCTTTTATCATCGGGCCTGGCGGCATTAACCCATTCCATCAAAAAATAACTGTAGCCATCTGCTTCTCCGCAGGCAATTCCCAGCGGTACATTAATAGCCGCCGTTTGGGCAATGCGCTTTAAGCCTTCTGCTTCCCGTTCGAACATATTGGGGAAGCGCTTCGCAGAATTTACTTTGATGAAGTATTTATTATCAGAAGTTTGCAAACAATAAGCTTCGTTAATATCGCCGCCGGAGACGGATTGTGCCTTTATTATTTTTTCGAATAATATATCTTCTACCGCGGCGGTAACAGCTTTATCTATCATCAGGTATTATGAGTTAGCTTTCAGTAAGTTAGCAAATCAATCAAACCATGCCAATTTATCCGCTTAAAAAGTTATTTTTGCGGTTGAATGAAGCACATACGTAATTTTTGTATCATAGCACATATCGACCACGGCAAAAGTACCCTTGCCGATAGGTTGTTAGAGTACACCAACACCATCACCCAGCGCGAATCGCAAGCGCAATTGCTTGACGATATGGACCTTGAGCGCGAGCGCGGTATCACCATCAAGAGCCACGCTATACAGATGGATTATGAACTGGACGGTCAAAAATACGTCCTGAACCTGATAGACACTCCCGGGCACGTAGACTTTTCTTACGAAGTTTCGCGCTCTATTGCTGCTTGCGAAGGCGCTCTGCTTATTGTAGATGCCGCGCAGGGCATACAGGCGCAAACCATATCTAACCTTTATTTGGCACTCGAGAACGACCTGGAAATTATCCCGGTACTCAACAAAATGGACCTGCCCGGCGCTATGCCCGAGGAGGTGAAAGACCAGATAGTTGACCTGATTGGTTGCAAACGCGAAGAGATATTAGCTGCATCCGGCAAAACCGGCTTGGGCGTTCACGATATTTTACGCGCCATTGTAGAGCGCGTACCCGCCCCTGTTGGCGACCCTGAGGCTCCGCTGCAGGCCTTGATCTTCGACTCGGTATTCAACTCTTTCCGCGGTATCATCGCTTATTTTAAGGTAACCAACGGCGAGATACGCAAAGGTGATAAAGTAAAATTTGTTGCGACTGAAAAAGAATACCTTGCTGATGAAGTAGGTACGCTAAAATTAAAGCAATTACCTAAGGATGTGATAAAAACCGGCGACGTGGGTTACATCATATCGGGTATAAAAGAAGCCCGCGAGGTAAAAGTGGGTGATACTATTACCAAGGTAGACCGCCCTTGCGCCGAAGGTATACAAGGTTTTGAAGAGGTAAAGCCAATGGTATTTGCCGGTATTTACCCGGTTGATACCGAAGATTACGAAGAGCTGCGCGAATCGATGGCGAAACTGCAGTTGAACGATGCTTCTTTGGTTTTCGAACCGGAATCATCTGCAGCATTAGGCTTCGGCTTCCGATGCGGTTTCCTGGGGATGTTGCACATGGAGATCATCCAGGAGCGTTTGGAGCGCGAGTTCAATATGACGGTTATTACTACCGTTCCCAACGTTTCGTACATTGCGCACGATACCAAGGGCGTTGCCTTCGCGGTAAACAACCCATCAGACCTGCCCGATCCAAGCAAGATCGACTTTGTGGAAGAGCCTTTTATTAAGGCTACCATCATTACTAAATCAGACTTTGTTGGCCCGGTAATGTCGCTTTGTATACAAAAGCGTGGTATGATCGTAAACCAATCTTACCTAACATCCGATCGTGTGGAGTTGGTATTCGAAATGCCGATGGGCGAGATCGTATTCGACTTCTATGATAAACTGAAAACCATCTCTAAAGGTTACGCCTCTTTCGATTACCACCAGATAGGCTACCGCCAATCTGACCTGGTGAAACTGGATATCCGCCTGAACAGCGAACCCGTGGATGCCTTATCATCATTGATACACCGCAGCAACTCTTACGATTTTGGCAAGAAAATATGCGAAAAACTAAAAGAGCTTTTACCGCGCCAGCAGTTCGAGATCATTATACAGGCCTCTATCGGCGCTAAGATCATCGCCCGCGAAACCGTGAAAGCAATGCGTAAGGATGTAACCGCCAAATGTTACGGCGGTGATATATCGCGTAAACGTAAACTGTTAGAAAAACAAAAAGCCGGTAAAAAACGCATGCGCCAGGTTGGTAACGTAGAGATACCACAAAGCGCATTTATGGCGGTGCTGAAACTGGACTAAGCCCCCCAGCCCCCTGAAGGGGGAGCTTTTTAAAAGCATGGAGGGCTTTATTATAAAATTATTGTTCCCCCTTTAGGGGGTTAGGGGGCTGGAGATTATGCAATTACTCGACGGAAAATACGTATCAGAAAAACTTAAGGTAGAGATAGCCGAAGAAGCGGCTAAAATATTGGAGCGCACCGGCCGCAAGCCGCATTTGGTAGCCGTATTGGTTGGCCACGATGGTGGCAGCGAAACTTATGTGGCCAGCAAAATGAAGAACTGCGAAAAAGTTGGCTTCAAATCAACTTTGGTGCGTTATGAAGATACCGTAACCGAAGAAGAACTGCTTGCTAAAGTAGCCGAACTGAATGCTGATGCTGATATCGACGGTATCATTGTTCAACTCCCCCTACCCAAACACATCGACCCGGAGAAAGTTACCGAACGCATAGACCACCGTAAAGATGTAGATGGTTTCCACCCCGTAAACTTGGGCCGTATGCAGCGCAACCTGCCATCGTTCATCCCCGCAACGCCTTACGGTATTACGCTGATGCTGAAAGAGTACGGTATCGAAACCGCAGGTAAACACTGTGTGGTAGTTGGACGTAGCAACATCGTAGGTTCGCCTATGAGCATATTGATGGCTCGTAACACCCAGCCCGGTAATTGCACTGTTACCATCTGCCACAGCAGAACACCAGATATCAAAAAATTTACGCTCGATGCCGATATCCTGATCGTAGCCATCGGCAAAAAGAATTTCATTACTGCCGATATGGTGAAGGATGGCGTGGTAATAGTTGACGTAGGCATGAACCGCGAAACATCAACCACCACTAAATCGGGCTACAAACTGTATGGCGATGTTGATTTTGATGGCGTTGCTCCAAAATCATCATGGATAACCCCGGTACCCGGTGGCGTTGGTTTGATGACTATTGTAGGCTTATTGAAAAACACCTTGGCTTCGGCTAATAAAGAGGTTTATTCGTAAAGAATAGCTAATTTCTTAAAGATATATAAATCGGCATGGCGTTTTTCGCCATGCCGATTTGCTTTTTTAGGCTTGCGCATCTGCCTTGCATACCGTACAAGTTCCCTCCTCGCCCCGTTTCGTTCGGGATGACATTATGGTTAGTATTCGCGCTAACAGCTAATGTCAAACCCACCAATGAACTATTGAACCTGTGAACCAATGAACTACCGAAGCAACGGATCGCGCTCCCTGGCAAATACTTTATACACCTGCGTATCTAAAAATGCGGGAAAGAACTTGCTGAGGAACACGGTAAGTTTACCCTGGCCGGTCATGATGAGGGTGCGGCTGCGGTTTTCTATGCCGTTTGCTATTAGGGTAGCCACCTTTTCTGAGGTCATCATTTTATTTTCTTCCAGCGTGCTTTCGCCTTGTTGCTTGCCATGTTTATCTAATGCGGTGTTGCGGATGTTTGATGCCGTGAAACCCGGGCATGCTACCATTACGTGTACACCGGTTTTTAAGTTCTCTACACGCAGTGCATCCATAAAACCGTTCATGGCATATTTACTGGCCGAATAGCCTGCACGGCCGGGAAGCCCTTTATAACCTGCAATAGATGATACGCCTACAATGCTGCCTTTGGTTTTGATGATCTCGGGCAGGGCATATTTAGTGCAATAAACCGCGCCCCAAAAGTTTACGTCCATCAAGTCTTTTAAAACTTTCAGGTCAACATCTTTGAATAGCGCACGCATGCTGATGCCGGCATTGTTGATGAGCACATCTATCCTGCCGAAGGTAAGCATAGCCTGTTTAATGAGCATACGGCAATCCTCTTCAACAGTAACATCGCACTGAACGGCTACGGCACGCACTTTTTGATGCGTTTCAATATTTTGGGCAATGGTGCACAGGTTTACGAATTGGCGTGCGCCCAACACGAGGTTAGCACCGCGGTTTGCAAATTCTATAGCGAGGGATTTACCAATGCCCGAGGAGGCACCGGTGATGACGACAACTTTATTTTTCAAGTTCATATTTAGGGGCAAACATTGGCGCCACTTCCGGGATCTTGATCTCCGGCATGCGGAACATATATTTCGCCGCGAATATAATCATCGCACCATAAAAGTGCTTGATGTAAGCCCACGTAAATTTAGCACTCTGCTGCTTCCTGAAATTGAGTATATAAGTTTTGGGGTAATAGTAATTTTTGTAGCCCGCAAGGCGTATGCGGTACGACAGGTCGATATCATGCCCGAACATGGTGAAACGCTCATCCAGCACACCCACCTCGTTCAGTACCGACTTGCGCAGCAGCATAAACGCTCCATTCACCACATCAACTTCGGCGGTTTCAAATTCATCCACCCACTTCTCATCTTTACGTTTATACAGCCTCGATTTAACGAAGTGTTTTGCCATACCTGTGAGTTTGAAGAACGACTCCCAGGCAAGGTTAAAGCCCCTGCGCGATACCTGCAAGAACCTGCCCTGCGGCGTAAGCATCCTGATGCCAACCGCGCCGGCCTTGCCGTGGTTATCCATAAAACTTAGTGTCCCCTCCAGTGCGTTACTGGCTGTTATTGTATCCGCATTGGCCAGTAAAACATACTGGCCTGTAGCTTTTTCCAATGCAAGGTTACGGCATTTCGCCATACCCAACGATTTTTCGTTGCGGATAACCTTTACTTTTGGGAACTCTGTGCGCAGCATTTTAACCGATTTATCAGTAGAGTTATCATCTACTACAATCAACTCATAGTCAACATGTTTACAAGCTTTAATTAAAGAGCCAACCGACTGCTTTAACAAGGTGCACATATTGTAATTAACTACAATTACAGAGAGTTTCATAAGCTATCAGGATAATGAGTGTTGGTACGGCACACGGGTTACAATAGATCGGCCTAAGGTAATTTCGTCTACGTACTCTAACTCTCCACCAAAAGCTATGCCACGGGCAATGGTTGATATATTTATGCTAAATTGCTTTAAACGCTTATGCAGATAGAAAATAGTGGTATCGCCTTCCATTGTTGCGCTTAAGGCAAAAATTATTTCTTTAGCACCGCCCTCTTTTAACCTTTCAACAAGTGTATCAACCTGCAGGTCACTTGGGCCTACGCCGTCCATCGGCGAAATTAAACCGCCAAGCACGTGGTATACGCCATTATACTGGTTGGTGTTCTCAATGGCCATTACATCGCGGGTATCTTCTACCACGCAAATGATGGAATGGTCGCGCTTTGGGGAACTGCATATCTCACAGGTTGCGCTATCAGATATGTTGTGGCAGGTACCACAAAACTGAATTTCGTTACGCAGGCGGCTAATGGCGCTGCTGAATTGCGCTACCTCCTCCTTATCCTGGTTAAGCAAATGCAGCACCAAACGCAGGGCCGTTTTTTGCCCAACGCCCGGTAATTTGGCAAACTCCGCAACAGCACTCTCCAGTAATTTCGAGGAAAAATTCATGGTGCAAAGGTACGGATTTTTGGGATGGTTAAGTGGTGAGTAGTTAAGTGGTGAATGGTTGGGAAATGTAATATTTGTAAGGATGGCGAAAATACTTTGTGCATACCTTAAACCGTAGCGATGGGTTTCAAACCCATCGCTACTTATTCTAATGCAGCAAATACCATAACCACTCACCACTCACTTAATCAACCACTCACCATCCTATTCACTCCTAAGATTCTTCACCGGATTAACCAACGCGGCTTTTATGGCCTGCCAGCTTACCGCAGCGAGGCAGATAACCATGCTAAGCAACAGCGTTGCGGCAAATACCCAAACGGTTATGGTGGTATGGTATGTGTATTTAGCCAGCCATTGGCTGATATTATACCAGCTTATTAACGAGCCTATTACAAAGGATATTAAAACCAACAGCACAAACTCCTGCGAAAGTTTTAGCCATAGGGCAGCGGTTCCGGCGCCCAATACTTTGCGTATGCTTATCTCGCGGCGCCTGCGCTCGGCAGAGAACGCCGCCAGTCCGAATAAACCAAGTGCTGAAAGTACAATGGCGAGGCCTGTAAATAGTACTGCCATTGCCCCCAGCAGCTTCTCGTTGCGGAACTTTGTGGCGTAGGTATCGTCGGTAAACTTATATTCGAAAGGGTAACTCGGGTTGTACTTGTTATAGATGCTTTGCAATTGCGCCAGGCTTGCGGATACCGGTTTATTAGGATTAAGGCGCATGCCTATACTTGTTGCCCAGCCTTGCATAAATCCTATTATTACAGGCTTTACAGGTTCGTAGGGAGATGCCAATACAAAATTCTTCACCACGCCTATTACCGTTCGCTTGCCTCCCATCCAGGTTATTTGCTGGCCAACGGGCTCTTTCATACGCATGAGGTTCACGGCAGCCTCGTTCAAAATAACAGCCGTAGAATCCGACGGGCGACTGGAGGAAAAATCGCGCCCTTCGAGTATCTTGAGGCGGTAGGTATCAATAAAATGATACGTGGCTGCAAGGCAATCTATGGAAATACTCTCTTCGCCGGGGAGCTGTCCCGGCCAGGTGTTATTCCAGGTGGCACCTGTTGCATTATTGATGGGGTCGGATATTAGGGCAGCGTCGGTAACCGCGCCGGAGGCCAGTATATCGCGGCGGAAAAGGTTAAATTGATCGTACATGCGGCCATCGGCAGCTATCTCTACCAAACCGTCGCGGTCGTAGCCTATGGGGCGGTCTTTTATAAAATTGATCTGCCGATAAATGAATATGCTGAATATGATCAAAGAAGTTGCGAAGGTGAACTGCAGCACCACCAGCACCTGCCGCGGGCGGATGATATTATTACTGCTCACTATTTGCCCTTTTAAAACTTTAACCGGCTTAAATGATGAAAGAAATAAAGCCGGATAGCTACCTGCAATTAAGCCTGTAATAATAGTTACCGCCAATGCTAAGCCCCATGCGGCCGGGTTAGCGTACGGCAGGCTTAAATTGATATTGATGATATTCCGGAAAACGGGCAGCAACACCATCATCAATACCACTGCCAACAGAAAGGATAGAAAGGCCATCACCAGGGATTCGCCCATAAATTGTGCAATGAGGGCACCACGCCGCGCTCCAATGGCTTTCCGTATACCCACCTCGCGTGCCCTCTTCTCCGACCGTGCGGTAGAAAGATTCATGAAGTTAATGCAGGCGATGAGCAATATGCCAACAGCCAGCAACAGGAACAGGCGCACATACTCTATACGGCCACCAACGCTTACGCCATTTTTAAATTCGCCATATAAATGCAGTTTGGCATAGGGGAACATAAACAATTTCACTGCTGCATCTTTCGCAAAATGCCGGCCTATCAGATCTTTCAGCTTACTGTTAAGTACATCGGCAGATGCGCCGGGTTTTAAACGGAGGTAAGTAAAATACGCGTAGTTGTCCCAACCTTCGCCCTTCAGCCATGGGTTTTGCGTTAGAAATGCTTCCCATGGAATAATGGCTTTGAAGGTAAAGCTCGAGTTTTGCGGATTGTCTTTTATCACCGCGCTCACCTTCATGGGGAATTGGTTTTCGTACTTCAGCATCTCTCCCATCGGGTTACGGTTACCAAAGATGGCAATAGCCGTCGACTCCGAAATAACAATGCCGGTAGGATCTGTAAGTGCGGTGCGCTTATTACCCCATACAAACTCAAAATCGAAAAGGTTAAACAGCGACTGATCGGCAGCAACTGTATTCACCTTTATCCCCTGCCCTTTTAAAGCTATCAAGGCATCTTTTGATTCGTTGATCCGTGCTACTTCTTCAACCTCCGGGAGATCTTTTTTGATGGTTCCTGCAAGCAGTTGCTGCGTTAGTGGCTTGGTGCGTATTTCGCCGTTGGTGGGCTGGTTTTTAAATACCTGGTAAAGCCGCTCGCTGTTTGTGTGGAATTTATCATAGCTGTACTCGTTATAAACGTACAGCATCAGCATAAAGCTAACCGCCATACCAAGCGCCAACCCGCCAATGTTTATAATGGATGATATTTTATTGTTGGCTATTCCGCGCCAGGCAACCTTTAAGTAATTCTTTATCATAGGCTTTTGTAATTAGCTACAATATCAGCACTATGATAAAGAGTTCAAAGGGATTTAACATTACTTAACACCGATTCCACCGATGGGGCTTGATTTCACAGATTATTTGTCCATGGTCGATAGTCCATAGACCATAGCGAGATGGTTTTTCTATGGACTATGGACTATCGACCATGGACTACCTACTATGGACTTCCTTCTATGGACTACTCCGAACGTAAACTCCTCACCGGATTGGCAATAGCGGCTTTTACGGTTTGGAAGCTTAGGGTGCAAAGCGCTGCCGTCAGCATGGCTCCGCCGCTGAGGGCAAATATCCACCAGCTGATGGTGGTTCGGTCGGCAAAATCTTCCATCCATTTGTTCATGGCGTAGTAAGCTAATGGTGTTACCAGCACAAAGGCCAATACAATAAGCCATATCAGTTCGGTAGAAAGCAGGGTGACTATTTGCGCTACCGATGCGCCTAACACTTTGCGTACGCCTATCTCCTTAGTACGCTGGCCGGTAGTGTAAATGGCTAATCCCAACAAACCAAGGCAGCTGATGAATATAGATAAACCTGTTGCCCAGGTAAGCAGTTGCGAAGTGTGCTGCTCGGCGGTGTAGAACTTAGCAATATTTTCATCAAAGAAGTTGTATTCAAAATCGTCTTCGGTGTAAATATCTTTCCATATTGTTTCGAAAGAGGCGATGGCCGCTTTCCACTCGTTTCCGCCTGCGGTTTGCGGTTTTAATTGAATATGGAAAGTGCGGTTGTTCCATTTGTTTTTGTAGGGCTGCATAATGCTGAGCGGCTTAATGGCTGCCTTTAACGATTTTTGATGAAAATCGGCCGCTACGCCTACTATCTCGTACAGTTTATCGTTGTACTTCAGCTGTTTGCTAATGGCCGCATTGGGGTTATTAAAGCCCAATACTTTAGCGTAAGTATTATTGATGATAAAGGCACGGCCGGTATCTGCAGGTGCGATGTTGCGGCCTGCCAATAGTTTTATGTTATAAACCTTGATGTAGTTTTCGTCGCCAAATTTTAGTTCCACCTCGGTTTTTACCTCTTTTTTACCATCAATGTACTCCATGGTTGATGAATTGGTATTACCCGATGATGGCGCTGCGCCCCCAACGCTTATCAGCTGTATTTGCGGTACCTGCCTCACGCGGTTCAAAAACACCTGCTGTTTATCGGTACTTAAACTTTTAAATGGCGTGCTGATGTTCACAATGGCATCCTTTTTAAAGCCCAAGTCCTTATGCAACGCGTAGTATATCTGTTTGCTAACCAAAATTGTAGCCATAATAAAGAACTGCGCAATAACAAACTGTGTAACCGTTAGCGATTTACGCAGCCAGGAATTGCGGGTTTTGCTGCTGTTGCTGGCTGCCTGGTTTTTAAGTACAGTAACCGGCTTATAATCCGAGAGTACCAAAGCCGGATAAAAGCCCGATAATACACTTACTAAAACAGTTAAGAGAATTAGGAACAGGATAAGATTGGGTTGTGCCAGCAGATCAATAGTAATGCCCGCCGGTATAAAATCTTTAAACAGCTTCAGGATCAGCGGCGCCAGCGCTACCGAAATAATAACGGCGAATAGTGTTACCAAAAAGGTTTCGCTCATGAACTGGGCTATCAGCTGCCCGCGTTTGCTGCCCATGGTTTTACGTATGCCAATTTCTTTTGCACGTTGCGATGCCTGTGCAGTGGTTAGGTTAATGAAATTGATACAACCTAATAACAACAGAAAGGCAGCGATAACCAACAGGCCATACAGCGTACTGCGGTTGGCCGTGCGTGCGCCATCGAAGGCGTAGTAACGCTGATCGAAGTGGATATCGTCCAGTTTTTGCAGGCCGAACTCGTGGGTGCTGCCTTTGTCTTCGGGTTTAGGCGGGTTATATTTTTTTATTAAACCGGTTAGTAATTTGGTGATGCCTGCTTCAGATGCACCATCCTTTAGTTTTATAAACAGTTGTGATGCTGAGGTGGTGTTACCCCACTGCGTCATCTGGAAATTATCTTTCAGCTGGTTACTGGCCAAGCCTGTACTGTAGCTGACGAAATCGGTAAATACAAAATCGGTGTTCTGTTTTGGGGTTTCTACAATGCCTGTTACGGTGGTGCGGATAGAATCTTCATAAACTATCTCTTTGCCTAAAATGTTGGCGTAGGGCATTTTAGGGAAGTATTTTTCGGCACGCTCCGAGGTAAGAACCACTTGGTACGGCGTATTTAGCGAAGTTTTGGCATTACCCGCCAGCCATTTATAAGGGAACAGATCAAAATAACGCGCATCGGCCAGCATAATACCGGTTTCCTTTTTCAGTTTGGTTTCGGCATTGCCTTTACCCGGCACCAGCACGCGGCTTTCGAACAGCGTAAAAAACGGTGCCGACTTTTCTACGCCGGGCACCTCGTTTTTAATGGCCAATGTTAAAGGCGCGCAAACCCCGCTATTGTAAGCAGGCTCGCCGGCAAAGGTGTAGTTAGATACCACACGGTAAATGCTTTTGGTGTTGCCATCGAACTGGTTGAATGTAAAATCGAAATGCACGATAAGGTATATCACCAATGCCGCACTGATACCAATAGACAGCCCGATAATATTGATGAACGTAAACAGCTTATGCCTGCGAAACCCGCGCAAGGCAATTTTGAAGTAGTTTTTAAGCATATGATTACACCGATTTTATTGGCACCGATTCCACCGATTAGCTCAGATTTCACCGATTTATTAGTTACTTAATTTATATCTATCTGCATATTTAAAATTTGCACATCCGCACCCCTATCCCCCATCTGCACATCATTCCGAACGTAAATTCTTCACCGGATTAGTTAGCGCAGCTTTGATGGCTTGCCAGCTTATCGTTAGCAGGGTAACCGCCAGGCTGATAATAATAGTAGCTACGAATACCCATGCACTAATGCTGGTATGGAAAATATACTTCTGCAGCCACTGGTTCATAAAGTACCAGCTAAGCGCCCCGCCTATAACAAAGGCAATTACCACCAACTGCACAAACTCTTTAGAAAGGTTAAACCATAGGTTGGCGATGGATGCGCCTAATACTTTACGGATACCGATCTCTTTACGGCGCTGTTCGGCCGAGAAGGATGCCAACCCGAATAAGCCCAGGCAGGATATTACAATAGCCAGTATGGTGAACCAGTTTGCCAATGTGCCTAATAATTGTTCGGTACTGTATTTTTGCGCGTATTGTTCATCTACAAACTTATAATCGAACGGGTACTCGGGTTTATACTTTTTGTAAACCGTATTAAGTTTAGCTATAGCATCGGATACCGAAAGCTTGTTATTCAGACGAATAGTTGCAGTACCGGCCCAGCCTTTCATAAAACCTACTATTACCGGGTCTACAGGCCTTGTTGGGTCGCCAAGTATAAAGTCCTGCATTACGCCCACTACGGTTCGTTTTGCGCCTTGCCAGTATACCTGGGTACCAAGCGGTTCTTTCATGCGCATCAGTTTCACGGCTGCCTGGTTTAGCATAATCGCGGTAGAATCTGATGGGCGCCCCATATCAAAATCGCGCCCTTCTATCAGCTTCACATTAAAGGTGCTTACAAAATGGTAGGTGGTCACCAACTGGTCTATAGGTATTTTATCTTCGCCCGGCAGTTGCCCCGGCCATGTGATGCCCCACGATGAACTATTGGTATTCGAAATACTGCTCGATGTACTTACCCCATCGCTAATAGCTCCGGTCTCTATAGCATCCCTGCGGAAAAGCTCGAAATCGTTATAAAGCCGGCCATCTAACGAAAGCTCCACCAAATTATTCTTATCGTAACCAGCCGGCAACGATTTGATGAACATCAGTTGCTTATAGATCAATATCGATGATAAGATAAACGCAGTTGCGATAACGAATTGCACCACAACCAAAATCTTTCTTGGCAGCATAGCTGCTTTACCTGCCTTATTAACACCTTTAAGCACTTTCACGGGCCTGAAAGACGACAGGAACAACGCCGGGTAGCTACCCGCTATTAGCCCGGTAATAAGTATGGTACCTAAACCGATAAGCCAAAAATTAACGGAGCCATAAGGCGCCTCGAGGTTTTTGCCGATAACGCCGTTGAAATAAGGCAATAGCCTGTTCACTAAGATCATGGCGAGCACAAATGCCAGCGCCGACATCAGCAGCGACTCGCCCATAAACTGCTTGATCAGCGAGAAACGCCCTGCGCCTACTGCCTTGCGCACGCCAACTTCCTTAGCTCGGTTTTCTGATCGTGCTGTAGACAAGTTCATAAAGTTGATGCAGGCTATCAGCAATATCACAATAGCCAGTATCATAAATAGTTGCACATACTCAATGCTGCCGCCAACGCTTTTGCCGTTTACAAATTTGCTGTGCAGGTGCAATTGCGAATATTGAAACAGGCTTACTTTAGTCGATTTACTATTTGGGTCGTTTTTGGCGATGAAGCCTGATATTTTGGCATTAAGGTTTGCCATATTGGTACCGGGCTTAACCAACACATACGTTTTAAACGAGTAATTGCCCCAGCCCGAAGTTTTCAGCCAGGGTTGGTCGGCCTCCAGCATGGCCCATGAGCCAACTGCATTAAATTTAAAGGAAGCATTGCTTGCAAAATCTTTAATAACGCCGGTAACCTTGGCGCTGCGTTCTTTGTTTATCTTCACAATTTTGCCCATCGCGTCCTCAGTGCCGAATAAAGATTTGGCGCCCGATTCTGTTAAAACGATAGATGATAGTTCTGAAAAGGCAGTTGCCCCGCTACCCTTTACAAATTCGATGGAGAAGATATCGAGGAACGAGGGATCTACCGAGGCGGTATTAATGTTAACAGATTTATCCTGGTAGGTATAGAGTTTATCGAAAGCCCAGTTCATACGGGCGGCTTTCTCAATTTCAGGGTAATCTTTCAGCATAGCCGCTGCCATAGGTACCGATGTGCTGCTGCCGCTTTGTATTTCGCCGTTGGCCGGCTGATGGCGCATTACCGTAAATATGCGCTCATCGTTTTTATATTGTTTATCGTAAGTGAGTTCGTTATAAACATACAGCATCAGCATAAAGCTTACAGCCATGCCCACGCCCAGCCCGCCTATATTAATAGCGCTGTATAATTTGTTTTTGTAGATGTTGCGCCAGGCGATTTTGAAGTAATTCTTTAACATGATGGTAGAAGTTAAATCCTAAGATCGAAACGCTAAATTCTAAAATTCAGGTTCAGATATTTAGAAACAAGTAAAATCGATACCAAAATTACAAATCATTGATTGTTAGATATTTAAATAGATTTCAATAATAACTTACTGTACGCCTGCGTAACAGCGATTGTTCGGTTATGATACACCTTGCGAAGTCAAAAGTCTTAAGGTTTAAGTCGGGAGCCTAAGTTTCAAAAATAAAAAGTCCGAAGGGCACGCACCATTTCGGACTTAATACTTTCGACTTCAGACTTAAAACTATTCCGAACGAAGGCTCCTCACCGGGTTGGCCAGCGCGGCTTTTACGGATTGGAAGCTGATGGTGATAAAGGCAATTACCACTGCCCCACCGCCGGCTGCAGCCACTATCCACCATTTAATGGTATCGCGATATGCAAAACCCGAGAGGAACCAGTGCTGCATACTGAACCAGGCCAGCGGCGATGCGATGATGATGGAAAGCACCACCAGCTTTATAAAATCTTTTGAGAGCATGCCCACAATAATGCCCACACTTGCGCCCAATACTTTGCGTATGCCTATCTCCTTGGTACGTTGCTCGGCAGCATAAGCCGCTAAGCCAAACAGGCCGAGGCAGGCAATAATGATGGCCATGGAGGTAAAGGCGATGAAGATACTGCCGATGCGTTGCTCGGTGCGGTAGGCGTTCTCAAAATTCTCGTCCATAAACGAGTAATTGAACTGTTGGTTAGGTGCAAAGGTGTGCCATTTATCTTTTATCTGTGCCAGCACTGCAGTAGCATTTGCGGGCGTGAGGCGAACGCTTAACGCACCCGAATTGCGGTCGAGAATGAACACGAGCGAGCTGATATTTTCGCGCAGCGAACTGAAGTTAAAATCCCTCACCACGCCTATTACATGCAGTTTTTGCAGCTTCTTGGCCATGTTATCCAGCGGCAGGTAAAGCTCTTTATTCAAAGCATCTTTATAGCCCAATACCTTTACGGCAGCTTCATTCAGGATAACGGCAGTAGAATCGGTTTTCATTTCGGCGGAGAAATTGCGGCCGTATTTTATCTTCATGCCCAATGTGCTCACGTAATCTTCGTCTATGTCCCAAATGGCGGTGTTCACGGCGTGTTTAGTATCCAGCGTAGGGCTTTCAAACAAGGTTGTATTGTTATTCCAGCCTCCTGTTGGGAGGTAGCCTGTCATGGTGGCGTTTACCACACCCGTCATGCGTTTTACTTCTTCTTTAAAGGCTTTTGCCTGCGGGCCTAATACGCCTGTGTTATTCACAATAAGTACCTGATCGCGGTTGTAGCCAAGGTCTTTAGCCTGTATATATTTTAGTTGGTGATAGATAACCAGCGTACCGATGATGAGGAATATAGATATAGAGAACTGGAACACCACCAAAAAGCTGCGCAGGTTGCTTCCTTTAAAACCGGTTGAAAGTTTCCCTTTCAATACATCAACCGGTTGAAATGCCGACAGGAAGAACGCCGGGTACGAACCGGCCAAACAGCCAATTACTATTACAATAAACAACAGCGCAGGCAGCAGCCAAAGCACGGTTTGCGCGGTAAATGCCAGTTGCTTATCTGCCATTTGATTGAACACCGGCAACAGCAACCAGGCGCTTATGATAGCTATAATAGTTGCCGCGAAAGTAACCAATACCGACTCCGACAGAAACTGCGCGATAAGCGCACTACGCGGCGAACCTAATGCCTTGCGCACCCCAACCTCGCGGGCGCGATTTGATGAACGTGCGGTGCTCAGGTTCATGAAGTTTACACAAGCTATCAGCAAAATAAATACCGCCACTGCCGAAAATATGTACACGTATTGGATGTTGCCATTGCGGCCCAGCTCGTCGTTAACGTTCGAGCGCAGGTGGATATCCAGCAAAGGCATCAGCGTCATTTTAAAATAGTTGCCGTCTTTCTCAAAGTCTGCATAGCTCATTTTGGTTGCCGCCTGCAGTTGCCCGCCAACATATTTCTCTATCATGGCCGGTATTTTGGCTTGGAGCACTTTAGGGTCGGCACCTTTTTTTAGTACAATGTAGGTGCTGAAGTTGTTGCTCAACCAGGCATCTTCCTTGCTTTCGTCAAGCGCGGTCATCGCCAAAAAGAAATCGAACCTAAAGTGCGATTGCTTGGGGATATCTTTAATAACGCCCGTTACTTTGTAGGGTATCGAATCGTTAAAGGTGAGCGTTTTACCCACCACATTGGTCGCATTGAAGTATTTTAGAGCGGTGGTTTCGTTTATTACCACGGTGCGCGGTTCGGTTAAGGCGGTTTTGGGGTCGCCTTGTATCATCGGCAAAGTAAAAACATCAAATAGCGTCGAATCTACATACACCATACGATCCTCCTGCACATTCTGCC
The DNA here is from genome assembly GCF_002013915.1 of Mucilaginibacter pedocola. Classification (GTDB taxonomy): domain Bacteria; phylum Bacteroidota; class Bacteroidia; order Sphingobacteriales; family Sphingobacteriaceae; genus Mucilaginibacter; species Mucilaginibacter pedocola. The sequence goes on along the minus strand of NZ_MBTF01000001.1, from coordinate 462,240 downwards.
CGTCTTTGCGCACATTGAAGCCGCCGCGCTCCCTAAAACGCACGGTTTGCTCTACCTCCGGGAAATCGTTCAGGAAGGTTTGAGCCAATGGCGCCGGCGAAACTGCATACTGGGTTGTTTTGCCGCCGAATTTGATATCGTTGTTTACGCGGTAAATGCGGTCGGCTTTGCTGTTGTAGGTATCGTAGCCCAGCTCATCTATCACATAAAATACAATGAGCATGCAAACGCAAAGGCCAAGGGCCAAACCCAATACGTTTATGGCTGTAAAGCCCTTATTCTTTTTAAGGCTGCGGAAAGCCGTTTTGAAGTAGTTTTTAAACATAGCGTGATGAAATTTAAGTACTTTATAAATTGAATGAACGGCAGCCCGCGCTGCCGTTTAACTTGATACAATTTGTTGCACGTTTACCCCTATTTAAAAACCGGGATAAATGATAAATATTCGACGCCTGTTTTCGCTACCAGGTTACTCGCTTCGCAAACTTTTTATAGGGTTGGCCAATGCCGCTTTTACCGACTGGAAACTTACCGTAACAAAAGCCACCACAACCGCAATAATCCCCGCCATTACAAACACCCAAGGCGAAATATCAATGCGATAGGCAAAATCCTGCAGCCACTTATGCATAGCATACCAGGTTACCGGTACCGATACCACAATGGCAATAATAACCAGTTTTAAAAACTCCGTAGACAGCATGCCGGTGATAGTGCCCGATGACGCGCCCAACACTTTACGTATACCTATCTCTTTCACCCGCTGGCGTATGCTGAAGGCAGCCAAACCGAACAAGCCAAGGCTGGCGATAATAACCGCGATAACGGCAAAGCCTGTAAATATTTTACCGGTACGCTGCTCGGCAACGTATAATTTGGCAAACTGATCATCGAGGAAGGTGTAGCTGAATGGGCCTTCGGCTTTGTATTCGTTCCATTGGTTTTTAGCTACTTCTATAAGGCCGCTCAAGTCGGCGGTTTTGGCTTTTATTATTACGGAGCCGTTGCTGTGACCGTAAAGCATCATTAGCGGGGCAATTTTTTCTTTGGCAGATGAGTAGTGGAAATCTTTCACCACCCCTACTATTTTAAATTCGCGCTGGCCCGAACGCACTATGGTACGCCCAATAGGGTCCGACTTACCCAAACCCAAGTCGCGCACCATCGCCTCATTCACCAATACCGATGCCGAATCTGCCGGGTATGCTGCCAGAAAATTACGGCCTTTGGCCATACTCATGCCCATGGTGGGTAAATAGCTTTCGTCTATGTGGTAAATATTGGCGTGTACCTCCTGCCTGCCGTCGGTTTCTTTCTCCGGTTTTACGTAAACCTGGGTACCATCGGCAAAGGCAACGGGCACATCGCTGGTGATGGTGGCGTTCATTACGCGTTTATCCTGCAAAAGCTGCTGTTTAAAGGCATCCAGGTTATTTCCCAGCGTGTAGGCATCGTTTATTACCAGTACCTGCTCTTTATCGTACCCCAGTTTTTTATTCTGCATATAATGTAACTGCTGGTATACCACAAAAGTGGCCACAATAAATGCGGTAGATATAGCGAATTGGAATACAATAAGCCCGCTGCGCAGTAAACTACGGTTGTTTTGGGTATTATTATTACCCTTCAAAACCTTTATCACCTGGAACGACGACAGGAAGAATGCCGGGTAAATACCCGCGGCAACACCTACCACCAGCGCCAGGCATACTTCTACAATTAACGCTTTGTAATTGAGGTAGAACGTCATATCCAACTGTTTCCCCGCTACATCGTTAAAATATGGCAATAACAAGTAAACCATAAGTAGTGCTATGCCGGTGGCCAGTATGGTCAGCATGGTAGATTCGGCGAGGAACTGCGTAACCAGGTTACCTTTAAGCGAACCCATTACTTTGCGGATGCCTACCTCTTTAGCGCGTTTAGCTGAAGCTGCGGTAGAAAGGTTCATGAAGTTGATGCAAGCCAATAGCAAAATGAAGATGGCCAACGCAGCAAAGATGTATACGTATTGGATATTACCATTGGCCTCTCGCTCGAATTTGGTGTGCGAATGCAGGTGGATATCGGCCAGCGGCATCAATGTAAACAGGAATGTACCTACGGATTTGCGGGCTTCGGCCAGGCTTACGCCCATATCCTCCTGCACCTCGGGTACCACAAATTTCTCTACCAATGCGGGGAACTGCGCTTCGAGCTTGCGTGGGTCGGCATTTTTATTAAGCAACAGGTAGGTGTAAAAACCCACGTTGCTCCAGGTTTTGCGGCGGCCTTCTACAAAAGAGGTCAGGCTGATAAAGGCATCAGCGTGGAAATGCGAATTCTCGGGCACACGGTCTATCACTCCGGTTATCTTTACTGCCCTGTCGCCAAATGTTAACAGCTTACCCATAGCAGATTCGTCGCCGAAGTATTTTTTAGCGAAGGCTTTGGTCACCACCATGCTATTGGGTTCTACCAGCGCATTTTTGCTATCGCCCTCCAGCAACGGAATAGAAAATAATTGCAGGAAATTAGAATCTATCCGGGCGATATTGGTTTCTTTAAATTGCAGGTTGTTATACTTTACAAATACCTGCGGGTTGTTTTGCAGGCGCGTAAAAGCTTCAATACCCGGTACGGCGCTTTTCATCCCCTCACCTACGGCTATATCAACAATGGGATAAGTATCCGTCCCCCCATTAGATACCGTACCAAGGTTGACCCGGTACAGTTGTTTGGCGTTTACCGAATAGGTATCGAAGGTAAGCTCCTGGTAAACATAACCGCTAATAAGCATGCAGCAAGCCAGCCCCACGGCCAGCCCGAACATATTGATAAAAGAGAATACCTTGTTTTTGGTAAGGCTTCTCCAGGCGATGGTTAAATAGTTTTTTATCATTATTTTATTGTGATTTCACCGATTAGCTACACCGATTCCACCGATTTCACCGATGATGCTATAGTTTGATAAATAAGATTTGTGCCACTTTTGTAATAAATTACAAATCAACAACTTAAGAATCAAACCAATAAACGAAGATGTTCGTAATCGGACGGTTGGGTGTTCGGTTACAGAAAGAGTTTGCGAATAAAAAGCGCTTCTTCTTATTAAACTACAGTTTTGTTTTCTATTATGATTATCGGTAAATTCGTAATAAAATATGATGCTATGGAACTTGTGATAGACCTTGATAAGATAAAGGATGCTTCTAAAAGAGAATGGCTTATAAACTCTTTGAAGTTAATGCGTATCGGTTTTGATACCCAAGAAAAACGGCAGACGCTTGATGAATATAACGAGGATTTAGAGAGAGGATATGCTCAAGTTCAACGTGGTGAATTCACAACTGTTGAAGACCTAAAAATAGAAGCAGCCAAGTGGTAGTAGTTTGGAGTGACGAAGCAAAAGCCGATTTGAAAAAAGCCTATAAATATATCGCGCTTACTTCGTTACAAAATGCAACAATAGTGTTAAACACGCTAATTGATTGCACTTTCGAATTATCGGCAAATCCTGAAAAATACACCTTTGATAAATTCAAGAAAAACAATGACGGAACTTGGCGAGCATTTGAAAAATACAAGTATCGCATTTCGTATCGTGTAATGGGAGACGAAATTATTATCGTTCGGATAAGGCACACAAAAATGTCGCCACTCAAATTTTAATTTTTATAAAAAAGGTTAGCCTCTTTTCGAAACTAACCTCTATTCTTTAACCTCTGATCTCTTTACTCCGAACGCAAACTCTTCACCGGATTTGCCAACGCAGCTTTCACCGCCTGGTAGCTTACCGTAGCTAAGGCGATAATAACGGTTACCATTGCCGCTGCTACGAACATCCACCAGCTTAGGGGGATACGGGTTTGGTAGTTTTGCAGCCATTTATCCATACCCCATATCGATACCGGTGTGGCTACTACTATCGCGATAGCAACCAATATTAAAAAGTCTTTTGATAATAAGGTAGTGAGGTTAAACACAGTTGCACCCAATACTTTGCGTACCCCTATTTCTTTTACACGCTGCTCGGCTGCATAGGCCGCTAAACCGAACAGACCCAGGCAAGAAATAATGATAGCCAATCCGCCGAACAGGTTTGCCAATGTTGCCATGAGTTTTTCGTTCTGGAATTTCTTCTCAAAATCGCCGTCTACAAAATTAATGGTTGGCGGGAAGAATGGGTTTATGGCCTTTAACGATTTGGTTATCGCATCCACATTAGCAGAAATACTGCGCGATGGGTTTAGGCGCAAACCAATTACCGAACCATAGTTGCCCGAAAATTGGGTAAGCATCGGCCTTGTCTTTTCGTAAGGCGAACCCCAAACAAAATCCTTGTAAACACCTACTATGGTAACCGGCTGATCGCCGTTTTTGATAATTGTTCCAACGGGGGTTTTAAGGTTCATTATTTTGGCGGCGCTCTCATTTATCAGCACGGTTTTGTGCGCTGTGTCTAAAGCATTACTGTTCGAAAATTCGCGTCCTTCTAAAAGTTTTACACCGGCAGTTTTGGTGAAACCCTCGCCTACCGAAAATATATCGATCAATACCTGCTGATCGTCGCGCTTACCGGGCCAGCTTACTCCCCAGGTATTACTGCCGGATGAAGTAATACTTGCCGACATAATGGCACCGCCGGTAATAGCGCCACTATTCTTCAGATCGTTGACAAAAACCTGTGCGTTCTTCTGCAGATCGCCTTCCATAGGTATCTCCACAAGGTTGTTCTTATCGAAACCGATAGGCATATCCTGCACATACTTGATCTGCCTGTATATGATAATGGTAGCACTTATCAGGAATACCGCTATGGCAAATTGCAACACCACCAAGATCTTCCGCAACGGCAATGCAGAACTACCACCCTTGAACATCCCTTTCAAAACCTTTATCGGTTCGAACGACGAGAGGTAAAAAGCAGGATAACTGCCCGCTAATAAGCCGCTCACCAGCCCTACACCTAATATAAAGGCCCAAGCGTAGCCTTCACTGTAGGGCAATTTTAAGGTAATACCGAGTAATTGGTTAAAATAAGGCAGGCTTAAAACAACGATGATAACCCCTATTATAGTAGAAAGCACCGAAAGGATAACTGACTCGGTAATGAACTGCCCGATAAGCGAACCCCTGCCCGAGCCAATGGCCTTGCGGATACCCACCTCTTTTGCACGCTCTTCCGACCGTGCCGTAGAAAGATTCATGAAGTTTACGCAGGCTATCAGTAAAATACAAATGGCCAGGGTGATGAAGAGTTGTATCTGGTCTATCATGCCACCTACAGCTTTGCCATCTTCAAACTTTCCGTACAGATGCAGTTTCGCAAACGGGTATAAAAAAAGAGCATTCTTGTTGCCATCGTTATGGCGGCCCACCATGCCTTTCATAATATTATTGGCGCGGGCTAAGCTTTTACTGTCCTTCAACTGCACCACCGTGCGGGCATAGTTACTTCCCCAGCCCGAGTCTTTAGCCCAGGGGTTAGAATCTTCGAACATTACCCAGGGCATCACAAATTCAAATTGAAAGGTAGCGTTTGCGGGCAGATCCTCAATTACCCCCGTAACCGTTAATGGCAATTGGTTATTGCGTTTAACGATCTTGTTCATCGGGTCTTCCTTACCAAATAATGTGGTAGCTAACGATTTAGTGATGATAAGCGAGTTAGGCAGTTTAAGGGCACTCGCCGCATTACCCTGTATAAACTTGTATGAAAAAATATCAAAGAAACCATCATCGGCGAACATGCCCTGCTTTTTAAAGGTGTTATCCTTATAGCTCAGCAAACCCTCGGCGGTATAATTGATCATCCTGACCGAACGTACCACACCCGGCACTTCGGTTTTTATAGCCTCTGCCGCCTGCCTTGGAGTAGCCGAAAAGGTGTAAATTTTACCATCGCCGGGCTGGTTATTCTCTACCAGGTAAATATTTTCGATGTTGTTAAATTGCTTATCGTAGCCCAAATGGTAGGCCACATACAGCACTAACAATAAACAACTGGCAATGCCGAGGGCTAAGCCACCGGCATTTAACAACGAAAAGCCCTTGTGTTTTACAATGCTTCTCCAGGCTACTTTAAGGTAATTTTTAAACATAGGGTTTGGGTTGATGGATAATGGTTCATAGTTGATGGTAAGAAACCAATAGATTGCCTACGAACCGTTATTTACAAAGTCATGGTTCATAACAGCAAGCCTGCCATGAACCATGCACTATCATCTATGAACTAATTATTATAACGAAACATTAACACTGCCGTCGCCGCGAACAGTTACCAGCGAGCCGCCGCCGTTCACTTTGCCTACAACGCGTTCTTTTTCTTTTTGGCCTTCAAATTTGCCGTTCATGGCAACGGTAACACGGTCGCCGCGTACATCAAGGTCTAAGCCTTTGTTCGATGGCAGTTGCAGGTCAACATGGCCCGAGTTACCGTCAATTTTTACGTATTTATCTACGCGGGTCATTTGCACGTGTATGCTGCCTGCGCTGGTAGATGCATCTACGCTACCTGCAATTTCGCTCAGGCTAACGCTGCCGCCGCTGGTGGTGGTGATCAGCTCGCCATCGATACCGTTACCATTAACCGAGCCGCCGCTTGTTTCAGCTTTTACAAAACCTTTCAGGCCTTGCAGTTTTAATGAGCCACCACTGGTTTCCAGTTTCATGCGGCCGCTGCAGTTGCTGGCGTTAATGCTGCCACCGCTGGTAGTCAGGTCTATCTCTTTGCTTGAGTTAGCTACGCTGATGCTACCGCCGCTGGTTTCGCCTTTTATAACACCTGCAACACCGCTGATGCTTAGGCTGCCGCCGCTGGTCTCAAAGTTTTGGTTGCCTGTTAAGTTAGCAATGCTGATGCTGCCGCCGCTGGTGTTCAGGTTGGTTTCGGTAGCTTTGTTTACAAACACACGGAAGCCAATGCTCAAGCTTTTTCTCCAGTTGGTAATATTGTGTTTTTGTTTAGCTGTAGCGTGCAATTCGCCGCCGCTTACTTTAACATCAAGGGTGTAATCTTCTTCCAGGCGTTTGGCAATTTCCTCCTTACTCAGGTTTTGGTTGTTGTTGCCAACCACGTAAACCTCAATGCGAGGCTCCTCGCCGCCTTTTACCGAAATGCTGCCACCGCTGGTATTCACAAACACGCTTTTGATGTTATCTGCCGATAACGATTTGGTCATATATGGCGTTTTCCAATCCTGTGCCGATGCTACGCCTGTAACCGAAGCCAGTGCTAAAAAGAATAATAGTTTTTTCATGTTGCTTAGTTTTATAATAAGATGCTTGTTGTTGTTAAATAGTTGCACTCATGGGAAAAGAATTTAGAACCAAGAGGCAAGAATCAAGAATTAAGAAGCCGTACGCTTTTTTGCGTCTTGATTCTTGACTCTCATCTCTTGAATCCCCCTCCGTCCCCTATTCGCTTTTTAAACTCTTCACCGGGTTAGCAAGCGCTGCTTTTACCGACTGTATGCTAATAGTTGCCAGGGCCACTACGCTTGCGCCTGCACCGGCCAGCAGAAATACCCACCAGTGGATGTTTATTTTATATTCAAAATCCTGCAGCCATTTATCCATAGCAAAATAGGCTATCGGGCAGGCAATGATCGTTGCAACGAAAACCAGTTTCATCAGGTCCGTACCCAGTAGGCTTACAATGCTGGTGACGCTGGCACCTAGTACTTTGCGTATGCCGATCTCTTTAATACGTTGCTCTGCGGTGAAGGTTACCAGACCAAATAACCCTAAACACGCAATGCTGATAGCCAGTATAGTAAATATCAACAGGATGTTGCCTTGCTTTTGCTCGGTTTGGTATTGGGCGGCAAAGTTTTGATCGAGGAAATGGAACTCCGGTTTATTTTCTATATCGAACTGCCCGTAAACTTTACCAATATAAGCCAACGACTCCCGGATGTTGTTTTTACCAATGCGCACGTACACATTGTCTTTATCATTCACCTCCTTAGGCAGGTACATGAACAACGGCATTATTTTATGCTGAAGCGAGTAGGTATTAAAATCTTTCACCACACCTATAATGGTGCGCACAATTAGTTTTCCGTCGTTATCGGTACCGATATTTACACGGCGGCCTATCGGGTTTTTCCGTCCTAATTTGTTTATTAGGGTTTGGTTCACAACAATGGCATCGTCAACATCGCTGGTAACATCCTTAGAGAAATTGCGCCCCTTGCTCATTTTAATTTGCATGGTAGGTATAAAATCTTCGTCAACCGAAAGGCGCTGCACCATAAAAGATTCAGCTGTTGACTTGCCATCGCTGCCTACGTTGAAACCACCGCTATTCAGGTTATTATTGCCAATAGGGTTGCCTGCAGTAGACGCATCTTCAATATTGGGGTTTTGTAAAAGCTGTTGCCTCAAAGCATCTGCCTTGGGCCTTACGCCCTGGCTAATATGGAAGGTAAGCGTTTGTGCTTTGTTGAAGCCAAGGTCTTTATCCATAGCAAAGCGCAGTTGCTGGTAAATAATACATGAACCAACGATCATCACGATAGTGATAACGAACTGAAACACCACCAGCGACTTGCGAAAGAAAATAGTTGCCATCTGGTTGCCCAGTTGCCCTTTTATGGCACTGATGGTACCAAAACCCGACAAGAACATGGCAGGATATGCCCCACTAAGCAACCCGGTAAATAAAGAGAAGCCGGCAAACAAAACCACTGTAGGCACAGTACCAAACTGCAACAATACCAGGTTTTTGCCGGATAATTGATTAAAATATGGCAAGGCAAATTGGATGATGGTAGCCGCAATAAGTGTAGCGATAAACGTCAACAGAACCGATTCGGCAAAGAACATGGCGATGAGCTGAGCCCTGTCTGACCCGATAACCTTGCGTACGCCTATCTCTTTCAGGCGGACAGATGAACGCGCGGTAGCCAGGTTCACATAATTGATAACCGCAATAATAAGTATCAGCAGCGCGGTAATAGTGAACACGTATACATAAGTGATATTGCCGTTAGCACCTAATTCGTACCCCAGGTTAGAGTGCAGGTGAATAGATGTAAGCGGCTGCAGCTCTAAATTGAATTTCAAATCGCCCAGCCCGTTTTTTAAGTATTTGTTGTAGAAGGCGCCACTTGCTGCTTCGATGGCATTTTTGCTATCGGCATTTTTAAGAAGCAGGTAAGTGTATATACCCGAATCATCCCAGCTGCTGGTAAAACCTTCACGTAACGAGCGCAGCGCTTTAAAGGTAAAGTGCGAGTTTACAGGCACATCGGCAATAACGCCGGTTACATTAGTTGCCTGCCCGTCTACCGATATGGTTTTATTCAGGGCATTCTCTGCATCGCCAAAAAGGTTTTCGGCAAAGGTTTTGGTGAGTACAATGCTTTGCGGTTTGCTTAGTGCGGTTTGCGCATCACCCTGTAAAAACTGGTAGCTGAATATTTTGAAGATGGCATTATCTGCAAGCAGCATGTTGCCCTCATTGATGGTTTTATCGCCAATAGTAATTTTACCTCCGCCCTCGGCATCTATACGGGCAGTTTCTTCTACCTGCGGGAAATCGGCCTTCAACGCAGCGGCGTATGGTGCTGATGTGATAGCAAAATCATACTTACCACTGCTCCAGGTGGCGTGTTGTGCAACGCGGAAGATACGGTCGGCTTTGGTATTGTAGCGGTCGTAGCTCAACTCATCGGTTACATACAAGGCTATCAGCCAAAAAGCAGCTATACCTACCGCCAGGCCAAATATATTGATGAACGAGAAGGCTTTGTGCTTCTGCAAGTTCCTCCAGGCTATTTTAAAGTAATTCCTAAGCATGATGTATTGGTTTGGTATATTCATAGTAAAAGATATACCAAACATACAAAATGCTGTTTATAAGCCAATTAAGTAGTTTTAATAAATTATGCGTGTACGCCTGTGTTACAGCGCGGTGTTCGGTAATGATACATCTTGGGCCGCGGTGAGTGGTGAATAGAGAGTGGTGAATGGTTGTTTTTATCGTCGCGTTCAAATAGCATGATGAGTAGCCAAAATCAATTTTCTAGCTACTCACCATTCACGGATCAACCATTTACCACACGCTCAACTACTCACTACTCCCTTAATCAACTACTCACTCCGAGCGTAAGCGACGCACCGGGTTAGCCATTGCCGCTTTTACGGCCTGGAAGCTGATGGTGATGAACGCAATTACCACAGCTATGATACCTGCGGCGGCGTATACCCACCAGCTGATGTTGATGCGGTAGGCAAAATCTTCAAGCCATTTGCCCATTAGCCAGCCCGAAAGCGGTGCGGCTATCAACAACGCGACAAGCACCAGCATAATAAAATCTCGGGATAGTAAAGTCACCAATCCCGATACGGTTGCACCCAACACTTTACGGATACCTATCTCTTTACCACGTTGCTCTGCTGTAAAAGCAGCTAAACCAAATAAACCCAGCGAAGATATCATTATTGCTACTACGGCAAATACCGACATCAGGCCCGATGATTTGGCATCGTCTTTATAAAGCTTATCAAATTCCTGATCGAGGAAACTGTACTCCAACGGCTCACCGCTGAAGTATTGGCCCCACACGGCGGATATCTTTTTAATGGCATCATCCTGTTTGCCCGGCGCAATGCCTATCAAAAAGGTGTTCACCCAATCCTGGCTGTTCTTGAAAATGGCCGGGTTTATTTTTTCGTGCATGCTGCGGTAGTTAAAATCCTTCACCACACCAATTACCTGCCCGGTATCGCCACGTGATACAAAACGCTGGCCAACGTAGGGCTTATGCAGGTGCAGCTCCTTAGCGGCTGTTTCGTTCAGTACTGCATTCTTCTCGTCGGCCTTATCACCGCTATTGAACCAGCGGCCGTCCAGCATATTAAGTTTTACAATTTTGGTGTAATCGGGGTCCACATTGAAAAAGGCTATCGATGGATCGAAATCCTTTGCGCGGCCATCCCAATCGGTGCCGCCCGATGACAGGTTTTGGTTATCCTGTATCGAATGCGTACCCATCATTGATACGCCATTGATACCTGCCTGCGACAGCAGCGACTGTTTAATGCTTATGCACAAACTTGTACGCGCATCGCCTTTGTATTTATAAAACACACTCATGGGTACCGAAACTGTAAGTACCTGCTCGCGCTTATACCCCGGGTTTTGCGAATTGATAAAATTAAGCTGGCGATAAATAATAATAACGCCGATGATGAGAAAGATAGAGAACGTAAACTGCACTACTACAAGCCCTTTACGTAAGGAGCTGTCTTTCATTTTAAGCACACTGCTGCCTCGGAAAATGCTCATAGGCTTGAACGATGATAGTAACAGCGCAGGGTAAATACTGTTGAGCGCTATGGCGGCGAGCAAAGTACCTACCAATATCAACCCAACATAACCGGAACCAGCAATAAGCGAAAAGTTGCGGCCTGTGAATTGGTTAAAAGCAGGCAGGCTTGCCCATATGATAAGCAAAGTTAATATTAAAGCCAAAACACTTACCAAAGCCGATTCGGCAATAAACTGCATGAACAGCTGCCCCCGGCCCGCTCCTACTATCTTTTTAACGCTTACCTCTTTGGCACGCAGGCTTGCCCGCGCAGTGGTTAGGTTAACATAGTTGATACAGGCGATCAGCAAAAGCAAAACACCGAGGGCAACAAAAATGTAGGCAACCTTTTTATCACCATGTTGCAGGGCTGAGTTTTGAAGGTCGTTCTCAAAATGCAGGGCAGCCAATGGCGTAAGCCCTATATTGAGGTTTGCCTCTTTACGGTTTTTGAATAATATCTGCTTGATCTTTTCTGAGACCGGCTTCATACGAACGTTCGGGCGGACCTTCACAAATGTGAGGTAGTTAAAATTGCCCCATTGCAGATCGTTATCCTTGTTGCTCTTGTTGATTTGTTTGGCAGCAACAGGTATCAGAATATCGAATTGAAAGCTGCTGTTTGCCGGCACATCTTTCATAACGGCCTGCACCTGGTAATTAGTCGAATCTATCTTGATGGTTTTGCCGACGGCATCAAGGGTATTAAAATACTTTTTGGCTTTAGTTTCGGATAGTATCAGGCTGAAAGGGTTGTGCGTAAACGCCGCCGCATTACCCCGTACAAAATCATATTTAAAAACGTTGAACCACTCGTTATCTACATAAGCGGTTGTTTTCTCGCTGAAAAACTCGCCATTGATGTTTAAGTACATCGAGCGGTATTTATTCGGCGAAATACGGGTAACATTCTCCACCTCGGGTATCTCCTTTTTCATTGCTTCGCCTAAAACGTATGGCGAATTCTCCCATATCCAGGTCGAGGTTTTATCAACTGCCAGGTAGTTTTTTACGCGGTATATGTTCGCCGCATCGTCCTGGTTCTTATCGAACGAGAACTCGTTTTGCACCCAAATAAAAATGAGCACTGCCGCAGCCATCCCAACAGATAAGCCGCCGATATTAATAATGCTGGTTGCCTTGTGGCTGCGCAAACTGCGCCATGCTGATTTTATCATATTCTATTTTTAAGATTTCACCGATTATTTAATACCGATTCCACAGATTCTCTCCGATTCCACCGATTAGTTAGTCCATGGTCGATAGTCCATAGACCATAGTCGGAAATAATTTTTACTATGGACTATCGACCATGGACTATGGACTTCTCCTTACTCGCTCCGCAAACTCTTCACCGGATTGGCCAGTGCTGCTTTGATGGATTGGAAACTGATGGTGGCAAATGCAACGATCAGTGCCACTACACCTGCTGAAGCTAACACCCACCAACTGATACTGATGCGGAACTCGAAATCGAGCAGCCATTGGTTCATAAAATACCAGGCTGCGGGTATAGCTATAATGGCCGCGACTATCACCAATTTCAGGAAATCGCGCGATAATACGCCCACTATTTGCGGCACGCTTGCACCCAATACCTTGCGCACACCAATTTCTTTTACACGCTGGGTAATGGTAAATGCTGATAAACCAAATAACCCAAGGCAAGCTATGAATATGGCAATTACAGAGAACGTGGTGAACAGTTTCCCCTGCTGCTGCTCGGCGCTGTATAACTTGCCAAAGCGTTCATCCAGAAAAGTGTAATCGAATGGCGTTTCGGGCAGGTATTTGCGCCAAATGTTTTCTACTGCGGCAATGGCTGCTTTAGGGTTAGCTCCGTTTATTTTGATGGACATCCTTCCGAAATTGCCTCTTTCTGCAGGCAACTGGAACACCAACGGAATGATCTTTTGATGTAACGATTCGAAGTGGAAATCTTTCACCACGCCTATTACCTTGCCATTGATGCCGCCATACCTCAGGTCTTTACCTATGGCAGCATCGTTATTTTTCCACCCGAAGGCGCGTACTGCTGCTTCGTTAATGATGGTGTTATTGGTATCTGTAGGGAAAGCTACCGAAAAGTTACGCCCGGCGGCCATCTGCATACCGTAGGTAGGTATAAAGCCATAGTCGGTGTGAAGGTACTTTAAGTCAAATTTTACGGGTTGTTCGCTGCCGCCTTCAATCAGCGAAGCTCCTTGCGAATCGAGCAGCCTGCCGGATGGTATGCGTGAGGAGCGGCCCACTTCCTTCACTTGCCCGCTTTTCAGCAGGTCATCCTTAAAGGCCTCATATTGCGGGGTAAGCCCTCTTTCGTACCCCATGGTGATGATATGCTCTTTATTAAAGCCCAAAGCTTTGTTTTGGATAAACTGCAACTGCTGAAAAACCACCGCCGTAGCTACGATCAAAATAATAGAGATAGAAAACTGCAGCACCACCAGCACCTGCCTGAACGATACATTACCCGAGCCAACTTTTAATATACCTTTCAGCACCTTTGCCGGGATGAACGAAGACATGAACAATGCCGGGTAAATACCGCTTATGAGCCCGATAACAAAAGGCAGCGCCAGTACAGGCAACAATACTTTGGCATTTAACAAGCTGCCAAATGATAGGTTAAGTTCCGACATACTGTTTATCCATGGCAGCAACACCACCGTTAGTGCAATGGCCAATACCAGCGCCACGCAGGTGATCAATACTGATTCGCTGAGGAACTGGGAGATGATCTCGCCCCTTTGTGCACCGATCACTTTGCGGATACCTATCTCTTTCGCACGCAGCACTGACCTTGCAGTAGCCAAATTCATGTAATTGATGCAGGCAATAAGCAGGATAAACAGCGCTATGGCCGAGAATATGTATACGCGTTTAATATCGCCGTTCTGCTCTATCTCATCATCCAAATGCGAGCGCAGGTGTATATCGGTCAGCTTTTGGAAGTCGATCTTGGTTTGCAGGTGTGTTTTCACCGTACCGCCCAGGTTCACGTATTTATCCAAGAAGTCGGGCAGTTGCGCTTCTATGCGGGCGGTATTATAACCTTTTTGGAAAAGCAAATAGGTATAAATAAAATTGCCACCGAAATCGTGCTCCAAGTCTATCTTACCGAAAATAGTGCTATCTTTTAGGGTATTGAATGAGAACAGCATTTCCGGATGCAGGTGTGCATTTTGCGGGAAGGCTTTGAATACTCCGGTAACTTTAAACTCGTGTTTGTTATCGTCGAGGCGCAGACCTTTGTTCATTGGGTCTTCGTCGCCAAAGTATTTTTTAGCAATAGTTTCGCTCAGCATAATGCTATATGGGTCAACCAGTGCGGTTTTTGCATCGCCTTTGGTTAACGCTACATCGAATACATCAAAGAAATGCTCATCGGCCACAAAGGTGCCTTTCTCGTTAAACAGTTTCTCTTTGTAGTGCAGTGCACTTGTGCCGGTTGGGATAACCCGCGTTATCTGTTTAATATCCGGGAATGCCGTTTGCAGCAGCGGACCGAACGGTGGCGCAACGGCACTCAAATGCAAACTCTCTACCCCAGGCTGCGAATAAAAGGTGCGCGTTACGCGGTAGGTATCATCGGCATTGGTATTGTAGTTATCGTAGCTATTCTCGTTGATGATATACGTCAATATCAGCAAACAGCAGGCAAGCCCCACGGTAAGCCCGAAGATATTGATGAACGAGATGAATTTGTGCCGGGTAATATTACGCAAGGCACTTTTTAAATAATTTTTTATCATGATTACACCGATTTATTGGCACCGATTTCACAGATTTTCTCCGATTCAACCGATTCTTTTGATTACACCATTTTTTCCTTCATCTGCACATCTGAAATTTGCACATCTGCATATCATTCCGACCGTAGGCTCTTCACCGGGTTTGCTACTGCTGCTCTTAATGCGTGATAGCTGATGGTTACGATCGCAGTTATCACCGCTACTATACCTGCCGCTGCAAATACCCACCAAGGTATAGCTATGCGGTAGGCAAAGTTTTGCAGCCAGTTGTGCATGGCCCACCAGGCTATCGGCGAGGCTATCACTGCCGATATGGTCACAAGCTTTACAAAATCGATAGTTAATAAAGACGTAATGGCGCTCAGGCTCGCGCCTAATACTTTGCGTATGCCTATCTCTTTGGCGCGCTGCTCTATTGTGAATGCGGTTAAGCCGAAAAGCCCCATCGTAGCCAGTAAAATGGTAATGCCGGTGAATATGCTGAAGATAGATGATAGCCTGTCTTCTGCCTTATATTGCTCGTTAAAGGCATCATCCATAAAGGTATAGCTGAATGGCGTGCCGTTGCTGTATTTTTTGTAGATGCCCTCCATATTGCCCAATAGGGTTGGCAAATTGGTATTCGGTTTTATTTTGGCGAAAAGGCTGCAGCCCAACTTTGCCCAAACCGTAGTGGTATCGGGTGCGATGAACAAGCCTAAAGGCTCAATGGTCGACTGCATCGAACTGAAGTTAAAGTTCTTCACCACGCCGGTTACTTCAAACATTTGGTCGCCTGCCTGTATGTAGCTGCCTACCGGGTTGGGCTTTAAATGCAGCTTCTCAATTGCTTCCTCGTTGATCACCATCTTGTCGGGGCCTATCATGCTGGCTTCAGAGACCGGGGATATCTTCCACTTCAGGTTTAGTGTATTAATATAATGGTTATCAACCGATAATGCAGCCAAAGCAACACTTTCACCTTTGGTTTTACCGTCTACAAAATTCATATCATAGCCTTTGAACATGGCATAGTGCGAGGTAGCTGTGTTAGCTATTCCTCCCAAAGAGGCAATATCCTGCTTAAAGGCGGGGTAATTGCTGCCGAAGCTATTGCCAACGGGTATCATTACAATATTCTCGCGGTCCATACCCGTATCGGTATGGCGGAAAAAGTACAGCTGCCGGTCGATGATGATGCCGCAGATGATGAGCCCGACCGATATAGCGAACTGCAAAGTAGTAAACACTTTACGCACGGCAACGCCGCCGGTTTGTTTGCTCATTTTGCCTTTCAGCGTAGCAATGGGTTTAAATGCCGACAGAACTAATGACGGATAACTACCTGCAATTAAAACAGTTATAACAAATAATGCAAGCAGCAATAAAAGCACCAGCGGACTGTATAAAAACGAATTATCTATATTCATTTGCAGCACGTTGGTAAACCATGGCTTAAAAGCGTAGCAAAGTATGTAGCCCAATACAAAAGATAACAGCGTAAATATGCCCGACTCTACATAAAACTGCATGGCAATAGTTTTTCGCCCCGCGCCCGATACTTTGCGCACGCCTACTTCTTTAGCGCGCAGTGTAGAGCGGGCGGTAGAAAGGCTCATGTAATTCACCAATGCCAGCAGCAATATCAGCACCGCCACCAGCGGGAATATCTTCAGGTATTTAGTATTAGAGGCATCGCCGAAATTGCTTTTCAGGTGCATATCTGCCAGTGGCGAAAGGCTGAATTTGATATTATCGAAAGCGTCCTTATCATTTTTAGCCAGTTGCTCCATCCCTGCTTTTACTTTGGCGGTATCGGCAGCCCTCTTCAGCGTCAGGTACACATCGAACCTGCCGGGGCCCACGCCCTGTCCTTCGGTATATTTCGCACCTTCTTTCATGGCGGCAAGGCTGGCGTTAGATGCGATGAAGTTGTATTTAATAGATGAATTACTAGGGCTATTCTCGGCAACGCCGGTAACCTGGTAAGTATAGGTGCTATCGGTTTTTATGGCGATGGTTTTACCCACAGGGTCTTGCCCCGCAAAATACTTATCCGCCATCTCCTGCGAAAGCACTACCGAGTATGGCTTGGTAAGCACATCTGCCGTACTACCCGTTTTCAGTTTGAAGGAAAAGAAATCGAAGAAATTGGCGTCGGCATATAGCAGGCCCTCATCCGCAAGCTTTCTATCGGGCGTGGCCGGGTTGTTTACCAGCAGCGGTTTAGTATAGGTCATGGTGCGCAGGTAGCCATCTACCCCGGGCTGCGTTTGTTTGGCAATGGGGCCGGTGGCATAACTCATGTATGCCATGTTCATTTGGTTGCCGCCTATGTTCAGCGTAGCGTGTATGCCGTAGGTACGATCACCGTTTTTATGGAAACTGTCGTACGTCATCTCATGCGAAACATACATCAGAATGGTCATGCAAACGGCCAGCCCCACGGCCAAACCACTGATATTGATCAGGCTGTACATTTTCTGCCTCGACAGGTTGCGAAAGGCGATCTTGATATAGTTCTTTATCATCTTATTGTTTCACCGATTACACAGATTCTTTTGATTCCACCGATTAGTTAGTCCATGGTTGATAGTCCATAGACCATAGTAAAAAAAGCTTCTTGCTATGGACTATCGACCATGGACTATTGACTACTCGCTCCGCAAACTCTTCACCGGGTTGGCCAATGCGGCTTTCATGGTGTTGAGGCTTACTACGATCATGGTTAGCATGAGTATCAATATGCCTACCGTGGCAAATACCCAGGCATTTACATCGATATGGTAAGTATATTTTTTAAGCCAGTTGCTCATGAGGTACCAGGTTACGGGCACGGCTATTACAAAGGCTATGGCTACCAACTTTAAAAACTCAGTGGCTATCAGCATCAACAGTTGCCTTACCGATGCGCCCATTACCTTGCGCACGCCAATCTCGCGGAAGCGTTTTTCGATGGTGAACGATGCCAAACCGGCCAAACCAATACAGCAGATGAAAATGGCCAGGCCGGCAAATATGTTGGTGATTCGGCTGATGAGTTCCTCGGTCACGAATTTCTTGCCGAACTCCTGATCCACAAATTTGTACTCGAACAGGTTCTGCGGATCATATTTTTTAAAGATGGTTTCAAGCGCGGTAACAGCGGTTTGCGGTTGCACGCCTGCTTTTAGGCGAACGTTTATTACACTGGAGTTGTTGGGGGAGTAATAGATCATCAGCGGTTCAACAGGGTCGTAAGGTGAGGCCATTACCACGTTATCAATAACGCCGGCAACGGTATACTTACGGCCGTAACGCATTTCCATCCCTATAGGGTTCTTCAGCTTCATGGCCTCTACAGCGGCTTTGTTCAGCAGCATTACTGCGCTATCGCCGGGTGTTTTGTTGAAGTCGCGGCCCTGCAATACTTTTATGCCCATGGTTTTAGTGAGGTCTACATCTGCCTGCAAGCCCGAGAAAATGATGTCACCATTGGCTGTTTTGCCATCATAATCAGGCGAACCCGATTTCCACCAGATCTCAGTTATGGGCGATGAGGTGCGCGTAGTGGCGGCTATCAGCCCGGTATTCTCCAGATCCTGTTTTATAGCAGCATAATTCTTATTGATATCGTCCGAAGACGGAACCATGATAAGGTTGTTCGGGTTATAACCAATGCTTTTATCCTTAATATGCTGTATCTGCTGGTACACGATAATGGTGGCCGATATCAGCAATATCGACATTACAAATTGCCCAACCACCAAAATGCGCCTTGGCAACACAGCACTTTTGCCGGCGGCAAAAGTGCCTTTCAATACCTTCACCGGGTTGAACGATGAAAGGTAAAGCGCAGGATAACTACCGGCAACTACGCCTGTGAATAAGATAATAATGAGCGCACCGATAAGGAAGAAAGGCTCAATAATGCTCAGTTTAAGCTGCTTGCTCACCAGCAGGTTAAACGATGGCATCAGCACATAAACAACACCTACAGCCAGCACAAATGCAATCAGCGCCAGTATTACCGATTCGAAAAAGAATTGCAGAATAAGTTGCTTTTTATCCGAGCCTAATGTTTTACGGATACCTACCTCTTTGGCCCGTTTCTCCGACCGTGCGGTAGAAAGGTTCATGAAGTTCACGCAGGCTATCAGCAAAATAATGATAGCGATAACGGTAAACATGCGCACATACTCTATCATCCCACCAACGTTTTTGCCATCCTTAAATTCGCTGTAAAGGTGCCATTTGTTCATCGGGAAGGTCCAGTACGTGCTTATCTTATCTTTCGGATCGTGCTCGTGTTTTACCTTGTCGATGTACTTATCAACCGCAGCCATATTGGCGTTCGGTGTAGTTTGTATGAATACGCTGTGCGAAGAGCCTGTCCATTCCTTCATGCGGTTTTTGAACCACTCTGCCGATTCATCAAAAGGTGCAATAAAATCGAACTGGAAGGTAGAATTGTTAGGCGGGTCGGCCAGTACGGCAGCCACTTTATAGTTCTGCTGGTTATCCACCTTTAATACCTTATCCATCGGGTCGTCGTTGCCGAAGAAGGCTTTGGCGGCGCTTTCGGTAATGGCAACAGAGTGCAGATCGCTCAGAACGCTTTTGGCATTGCCTTTAATAAATTTGAACGTGAAGATGTTAAAGAACTGATCGCTTACATCGTACGAAGTTTTTTTCAGTTTGGTGTTATTGTACTGGAACAGGTGCGATTCCTGGTGCGTGGTAACCACTGTTCGCAATACCTGCGGGTTGCCCCCTTCAAGCGTTTTGGCCAGCGGCAACACCATGTTAGGGTCGGTGAAAATGGTCGGCTTAAAATCGCGCGTAGCCATTACCTGGTAAATGTTGTCGTGGTTTTGGTGAAACTTATCAAACTGCAACTCATCCTTCACCCATAAAAAAATGAAGATAGTGCACACCATCCCAATGGTAAGCCCCA
The DNA here is from genome assembly GCF_002013915.1 of Mucilaginibacter pedocola. GTDB lineage: Bacteria > Bacteroidota > Bacteroidia > Sphingobacteriales > Sphingobacteriaceae > Mucilaginibacter > Mucilaginibacter pedocola. The sequence continues at coordinate 442,270 of NZ_MBTF01000001.1, read as the reverse complement.
GGATGTTGGTTAGCGAAAAGCCCTTGTTCCGAACAAGGTTCCGCCAGGCAATTTTAAAATAGTTCTTTATCATGATTTATTTAGATTTCACCGATTAGCTTTGATTTCACCGATTAATTAGTCCATAGGCCATGGTCGATAGTCCATAGAAGCTACTATCATGGGCTCTTTTCTGGCTATGAACTATTGACCATCGACTATGGACTTCCTCATTCCCCATTCTTCAAGCTCCTCACCGGGTTGGCCAATGCAGCTTTTACCGATTGTATGCTGATGGTGGCTAATGCAATTAATGTTGCGCCGCAGCCTGCCAGTACAAACACCGTCCAGGTAACGCTAACCTTGTAGGCAAAGTCCTGTAGCCAGGCGTTCATGGCGTACCAGCCAATAGGTACGGCTATTACAATAGCAATTACTATCAATACCATAAACTCGGTGGCCAGCAAGCCTATAATGCGTGCCACACTTGCACCTAATACTTTGCGTATGCCTATCTCCCTTGTTTTTACCTGTGCTGAATAAGTGGCCAAACCGAACAACCCAAGGCATGAAATAATAATGGCTATGCCCGAGAAGATGTTGAACAGCGAGCCGGTGCGCCGGTCGTCGGAATAAAGTTTTTTGAAGCTATCATCAAGGAAAACGTAGTTGAAAGGTATATCGCCGTTGTATTGCTTCCATACTTGTTCTGCCGATGCAATGGCGCTTTGCGCACCACGGCCGGTGGTTTTAATGTATAGTTTCCAGCAGTCGTTAGGTTTGTACTGGAACACTGCAGGCTCAATTTTGCGGTGCATGGTGTTGAAGTGGAAATCTTTCACCACACCTATAATAGTGCCGTTAACGGTCTGTACACGCAGCCTGGCGCCTATCGGGTTCTTCAAACCCATCTCTTTCACCGCAGTTTCGTTGATAAGGAAGTGTGCCGAATCGGCCACAGCGCCTGTGAAGCCTGCGCCGTCTGCCAGCTTCATTTTAAAGAAACTCAGTATATCTTTATCGGCATATATCTGGTTGAACCACATATTAGAGTTCGCGGGTTTGCCGTCCCAGTCGTTATCGCCGGTAGAGTTACCACCGGTAACCAAATCGCGCCCCGCACGGGTAACGCTTACAACAGACGGGTTCTTGGCCAGCTCGTTCTTAATAACGTCATACTTAGATACCATATCGCCTCGCATGGTAAAACCGATTACGTTCTCTTTATCGTAGCCAAGGTTCTTCTCGCGAATGAATTTCAGTTGCTTGCCGATAATAAGTGTACCGATAATAAGCACTACCGATACCGCAAATTGCAACACCACCAGTATTCTGCGGAAAGCAGCATTGCCAATGCCGATGGTGACCTTGCCTTTCAGCGCTTTTAAAGGCTCAAACGACGAAAGCAATAAGGCAGGATAGATACTTGATGCAGTAAGCGTCCCCAGCAAGGTTACGCCAATACATAACCACATATTATAGTTGGAGAGGCTCAGGGTAATTTGCTTGCCCGAGAACTGGTTATAGTATGGCAGCAGCACAAACATCAGCGCAAAAGCAAACACGGCGGCTATCACGAACAGCATAGTAGTTTCTGCCATAAACTGCAGGAACAACTGGAACTTACCCGCCCCTATTATTTTGCGCATGCTCACCTCTTTAGCGCGAAGCATACTGCGGGCAGTAGAGAGGTTTACATAGTTGATGCAGGCGATAACCAATATCATAATAGCCACAATACCAAAAGTGCGCACGGTAGACATACCACCATCGGTACCATCGGCCTGGTACAGGTGCATTTGCGGTAAGGGTTGCGACAGGTACGGCACCGGAGCATCTTCGGGTTTATTACGCTCGTGTATGGCCTGCAATCTTTTTTCCAGCGCCGCTACGCTCATGGTGGCATTAGGTTTCAGCAACAGGAAGGTTTGGAAACCGAACATGCTCCAATCGGCATCCATCGTAGAGATGAAGGTTTTGTTATCGTAGGTCTTTTTGTTTTTGATGTAAGCCAGATCGTTAAAGCGCGAAAGCGGCAGCAGGATGCGGTATTTAAGGCTGGAGTTTGCGGGGTAATCGGGTATTACGCCGGTTACCTTCAATTGCTCGTCCTGCCCCAGGGTAACTACCTTACCTATAGGATCTTCCTTTCCAAAATATTTGGCGGCTATTTCTTTAGTTATCACTACCGAGTTGTTGTCGGCAAAGGGGTGCCGTTTATCTCCATCGATCAAATTGAAATCGAACACGCTGAAATACGACGGATCGGTAAAGGCAAAATTGTCTTCGTAAAAAACTTTGTCTTTATAGCGGAAAGGTGCGCTGCCTATGTTCATCACGCGTACGGCATCCTGCACATCAGGAATCTCAGCTTTGGCATAGGTAGCCACCGGCGCAATAATATTATTGAATATCTGCTTGCTGATGCCCGTACCGCCTACAATACCTATTTTATATATCTTGTCGGCTTTGGTGTTAAAGCGGTCATAACTCAATTCGTCCTGCACCCAAAGCAACATAAACAAACCAACCACCAGCCCCACAGTAAGGCCGGCCACATTAATAGAGGCGTAAAACTTATTCCCTAAGATGTTGCGCCAGGCCGTTTTTAAATAATTTTTTATCATGATTATCTTTTTATATCACCGATTGCATCGATTTTTATGATTTCACCGATTATTTTGTCCATGGTCAATAGTCCATAGACCATAGCCGAAAACGTTTTTACTATTGCCTATCGACCATGGACTATGGACTTCCCCATCACTCATTTTTCAAACTCTTCACCGGGTTAGCCAGCGCGGCTTTTACCGATTGGAAGCTTACCGTTATTACCGCAATGGCAATGGCCGCTAAGCCCGCTACTGCTACTACCCACCATTGTATGTTTACGCGGTAGGCAAAATCCTGCAGCCACAGCGTCATGCAGTACCAGGCCAATGGCACGGCAAACACAATGGATATTACCACCAGTTTTACAAAATCTTTAGAGAGCATACCCACAATAGCGCTTACACTGGCACCCAATACCTTGCGTATGCCTATCTCTTTGGTACGCTGTTCCGCCGCATAAGCCGCCAAACCGAACAAGCCCAAGCAGGCAATGATGATGGCCAACGTAGTGAATATGATGAAGATGGTACCTACGCGCTGCTCAGAGCGGTAGCTGGCATCAAAATCCTGATCCATAAAAGAATAGTTCATTTGTACCGGCGAGAAACCGGCCCATTTGGTTTTTATCTGCGACATCAGCGCAGGTAAGTTCGAAGCATTCACACGCAGGCTGATAGAACCGTTATTTTCAGCAAGGCGGATGATCAGTGGCTCTATCTTTTCGTGCATCGAGCTGTAATGAAAATCCTTCATTACCCCTATTACCTCGTACTTTACAGTATTGCTCAGTTCGGTTTTGCCGCCGTTAGATTTGTACAGGGTTTGCCCCAAGGCATTTTTATAACCCAGGAATTTGGCGGCAGCCTCGTTGATAATAATGGCAGACGAATCGCTCACCCTATCCGCTGCAAAGTTGCGCCCGGCCGCCATTTTGATATCCAGCGTAGGTATCCACTCGGTATCTACTTCCCACGACTGCGGGAAAATAGAGTTCTTTTGATCGAGCGTGGCATCTTTAAAAAAGATGGATGTACTGCGGCGGTTTACCGATACCGGCAGGAAATCCGTCATGGTAGCGCTGGTTACACCGGGTAGCTGCGTCAGTTCGTTCTTGAAGGTTTTTGTCTCTTTGTTAAGCTCGTAGGCATTTTGTATCACCAGCACCTGGTCGCGGTTAAAGCCGAGGTTGGTGGTTTGTATAAAGTTGAGCTGGTTTTTAATAACCAATGTACCCATAATAAGGAATACCGATATACCGAACTGGAACACGACTAAAAAGCTGCGCAAGCCGCCGCCCTTAAAGCCGGCAGATAATTTGCCTTTCAATACCTCTATAGGTTGGAAAGCCGACAGGAAGAATGCCGGGTACGAGCCCGCCAGTGCACCAACAAAAAGTACCGTAAATACAGCGGCAGGTATCAGCCATATCAGCGTAGAGCTGGTAACTGCCATCTCCTTACCTGCTAATTGGTTGAATTGCGGTAACAACCCTACGGCGAATACCAGGGCTATGATGGTGGCGAAAAAAGTCACCATGATAGATTCGGACAGGAACTGCGCTACTAAAAAACTACGTGACGAGCCAAGCACCTTACGTACCCCAACCTCGCGTGCACGGTTGGCCGAGCGCGCTGTAGAAAGGTTCATAAAGTTTACGCAGGCTATCAGTAATATAAAAATGGCAATGGCCGAAAAAATGTAAACGTATTGAATGGTACTATTGGCGCCCAATTCTCCGATGCGGTTAGATTTCAGGTGTATATCCGTAAGCGGAATAAGGTCCATGCGGAAATAGCTGCCACTTTTCTCAAAATCGTTGTAGCTCATGCCTATTTCCTTTTTCATTTGGTCGCCACTCACTTTGTACAGGAAGGGGTTTAAACTCGCCGACAGCTTTTTGGCATCAGCTTTATCTTTCAGCAATACGTAGGTGGTATAGTCGTTGCGCAACCAGGCGTTCGAGCGGCTATCCTCCCAAGTGGCCATCGATAAAAAGAAGTCGAAATTAAAGTGCGAGGTTTTAGGCAGGTCCTTTATTACGCCGGTAACCTTAAAGTTTTGGTTCTCATTCAGCGTCATGGTGGTACCTACCACATCGGTTTTGCCAAAGTACCTAACAGCCGTGCTTTCTGTTAACACCAACGAATTTGGTTCGGCAAGGGCAGTTTTGGCGTCGCCGGTAAGCATGGGCAGCGTGAACACGTGAAACAAGGAAGGATCGGCAAAGGCAGCTTTGCTCTCTACCATATTTACATCGCCTTTTTTCACATGAATGGTATAAGCGTTCTTAACGCGTACAGCATCTTCTACGTAAGGAAATTCTGCTATCAGCGTTTTGGCCAGCGGCGGCATGATAACAGCGTAATCCTTGCGGTTCTCGCCCAGCTTTAAGTCGGAATTTACACGGAAGATGCGGTCGTGTTTAGTGTTGTAGCGGTCGTAACTCAACTCATCTACCACGTAGAAAACGATGAGTAAGCAGGCGCAAAGCCCCAGAGCGAGCCCCAATATATTTATAGCCGTAAAGCCCTTGTTCTTCAAGAGGCTACGGAATGCTGTTTTTATGTAGTTTTTAAACATGATTTCACCGATTAATTTTGATTACACCGATTTTTGCGGGATTTCACAGATTTTCTCTGATTCCACCGATTATTTTTAATCTATGGTCGATTGTTTATAGACGATAGTTACTTTTTTCTATCGACTATGGACTATGGACTATTCACTCCTCAAACTCCTCACCGGATTCGCCAGTGCGGCATTTAGCGATTTTACACTTATGGTTAGCAATGCTATCCCAAAAGTGATTAACGCAGCTGCGGCAAATACCCACCATTGCAATGGCGTTTTATAGGCAAAGTTTTGCAACCAGGCATTCATAAAATAATATCCTAAGGGGATGGCTATTGCCGTAGCAACGGCCACTGGCTTCAACAAATCGCCCGATAGCAGCAACAGGATATTCGGTACCGATGAACCTAACACCTTGCGAACGCCAATCTCTTTGGTACGTTTCACCGCCGTAAATGATGCTAAACCGAACAGCCCCAGGCAGGCAATAAAGATGGCCAGGCCCGAGAATATGGCCAGCATGGTTTGCTGGCGGATATCCGTTTTGTAAGTAGTATCAAATTTCTGGTCGAGGAAGCTATAGTTGAAGGGGTAAACCGGCGCTACTTCGCTGTAAACATCTTTTATGGTAGCCAAGGAGTTTTTCAGGTCGCCTGCTTTTAGCTTGATAACAGCTACCCTCCTGTCCATGGCGGGTGATATGATGAGCGCGTCCAGGTTCTCTTTCAACGACAGGAAATTATAATCCTTAACTACGCCAACCACGCGGCGGGGCTTATCATCGCGTACAGTGTTTTTTATTTGTTTGCCGATGGCTTGCTGCGCTGTAAAGCCAAGTTTTTTGGCGGCGGTTTCGTTGATCAGTACCGCCTCGGCGCTATCGCTTACAAATTGGGGCGAAAAATCGCGGCCGGCAACTATCTTCAAGCCAAGGGTTTTAACAAATTCAAAATCAGCAAACTCGGTACGCGACGGAAATCTATCGTGCTGCCCCTCAACGTCGAACAAATGCCTGTCGTAATATCCACCCGGTTCGCCCGACATCAACGATACTGATGCTACACCAGCTTTATTCTCCAGTTCCTTTTTGAAAACACCCATATGGTTGTAGATGTCGTCGTTATCTATCGGCACAATTACCACCTGCTCTTTATCGTAGCCCAGCTCCTTGCCTTTTACAAAGCTCATTTGCTTCATAATTACAATGGTACCGATGATAAGCAACACCGTTATACTAAACTGCACCACCACCAGCGACTGCCTGAAAAACGCACCACTCTTCCCCAAACGAAGCTTACCCTTAAGCGCCTGTATAGGCGAAAATGCCGACAAGAAAAATGCAGGATAGCTACCAGCCAAAAAGCCGATAACCAATATCACACCAATCAAAAACAGGTAAATAGGCGCAGAATTCCAGCTTACAGATACATGGTAACCCAGCAATTCGCGGTACCAGGGCATGGCGGCCATCAATATCCCAACTGATAATGCGCAGGAAATAATGGTGAGCAGCATACTCTCACCTATGAACTGCAAAACCAAATGATTCTTCAAAGCACCCAGCACTTTACGCAAGCCCACTTCTTTAGAGCGTTCTACCGCGCGTATGGTTGATAGGTTGGTAAAGTTGATGCAGGCAATAAGCAGGATGAGCGCCGCAATGGAAATGAATATATAAACCACCGTTTTATCGCCGTGCTTAACGCCATCAAAAGCAGATGATGGTTCGAAGTAGATATCCTTCAGCGGTGTAAGCGTAAGCGTGAATTTAAAGCCGAACTTGGCCATATCCTCGCCCATGTATTTTTTAACAAACTGCGGGAATTTCTTTTCCAGTTGGGCTGCGTTGCTATGCTCATCCAGCTGCACATAGGTGTACATGGCATTGTTTATCCACACATTAAAGTAATCCTCCTTAGTGTAGTTGGATATAGGTACCACTACATCAAAATTTAAATGCGAATTAGCGGGTACGTCCCGCGAAATACCTGTAACCTTCATTTGCTTTTGCTTATTCAGCGTAAGCGTTTGGCCCATGGCTTTATCAATACTACCGAAGTATTTTTTGGCGGTAGTTTCGCTTAGTACGATGTTCGATGGATCCTTTAACACCTGCGATGCATCGCCTTTTAAAAGCTTAAAGGAAAACAGGTTAAAGAAATCGGCATCAGCGTTATATAATTTTTTTTCTACAAAAGACTGATCGCCAAATGAAATAAGCCCCTGGCTGCCCTGCACGCGTACGGCGCGTTTGATATCGCCGGGGAAATCGTTCAGCAAGGCCAGCGCGTATGGGCCGGAAAGGTATGGAATGCCCTCTTTCATATCAGGGAACGCGCGCATTACGCGGTAGATCTGCTTACCCTTTTTATGGAAATTATCCATGCTGAACTCGTTCATGATGTAAACGAATATCATCATACATACCGTAATGCCTATAGTAAGGCCAAACACGTGTATCAGCGAAAACATCTTGCTTTTATACAAGTTACGCCAGGCTATTTTGATATAATTTTTTATCATGATATTTAGGATTACACCGATTTTATTTTTTGTGATTCCACCGATTTTACTCTGATTTCACCAATCAATTTTGATATCTATTTTTCATCTGCACATCTGAAATCTGCACATCATTCCGAACGAAGGCTCTTCACCGGATTAGTCAGTGCTGCTTTTACGGCCTGGAAACTAACAGTGACGATGGATATGATGGTTGTTACTAATGCTGCACTAACAAACACCCAAATGCTTATTGGTACGCGGTAGGTATAGCCCTGCAGCCAGCTGTGCATAAAGTACCAGGCCAGCGGCGTGGCTATTAAAAATGCAAAGCCTACCAGTTTTAAAAAGTCTTTGGATAGCATAGAGGTTACGCCCATTACGCTGGCACCTAATACCTTGCGTACGCCAATTTCTTTGATGCGGTTTTGCGCCATGTACGTAGCCAGGCCGAATAAACCCAGGCAGGATATAAAAATGGTTAAGCCGGCGAACAGGCTGGCTAAGGTACCGGTGCGCTGCTCGTCTTTAAATTTCTTGGCGTATTCGTCGTCAACAAAGTGGTAATCGAATGGGTATTCCGAATTGAATTTTTTGAACACAGCTTCTGCCAATTTAAGGTTGGCGGCGGTAGTGTTTTTCTCGTTCAGTTTGTAATGGATAACATTGAACCACGATTTTGGCCCCTGTATCACCATTGGCCTAACAGGCTCGTAGGGCGATTGCAAAATAAAATCTTTCACCACCCCTACCACGGTAAGTTTGGTATCGCCGTTCTTTACTATCTGGCCAATAGGTTGTTTAAAGCCCATTACTTTCACCGAAGCCTCATTAAGCAATATGGCCAACGAATCCGAAGGGTATTTATCGGCATCAATATCACGGCCTTCTATAACTTTCAACCCCATGGTTTTGGTGAAAGAGCCATCGGTGTTGTAGACGTTAAAATCGAGTTTTTCGTTCTCGTTTTTTCCCTCCCAGCTAAAGCCCCAGGTATCGCTCCAGCCTTCCGTCATGGGCGCGCTGGTTTTGCTTACGGCTGTAGCTGCGCCGCTTGTAAGCAGCTCGTTACGGATAAGCGCGTAATTCTTGCCGATATTACCCGACATAAAGGTGTACACCAGGTTGTTCTTTTTATAACCGGTATCGCGGTTTTGGGCGTACTCCAGTTGCTCGCGCACAATAATGGTTGATATAATAAGCACGATGGCGAAAGTGAACTGCGTAACCACCAGCACCTTGCGTGGAGATATAGCAGCATTTGCTGCCTTAAAAGTCCCCTTAAGCACTTTAACCGGCCTAAAGGCTGACAGGTATAAAGCAGGGTAACTGCCCGACAGAACACCGGTAAATATGATGAACGATAGGCACAGCAGCCAAAAAGTGGTGCTTTCCCATGGGATGAATAACTTCTTATCGGTAAGGTTGTTAAAGCCGGGTAAAGATACCTGTACGATAACCAGCGCGAGCACACCCGCTATGAGAGATATCATAATGCTTTCGCCCAAAAACTGGCTGATGAGGCTGGTTTTTGATGCGCCAACTACCTTGCGTATGCCAACCTCTTTGGCGCGTTTCTCGCTGCGGGCGGTGCTCAGGTTCATGAAGTTGATGCAGGCTATCAGCAGAATGAAACCGGCAATAATGCTAAATAATCGCACGGCTTCTATTTTACCGCCTACAATTTTACCATTCTCGAATTTTGAATAGAGGTGCCATTTGGTGGCGGGATGCATAAATACATCAATGTCTTTAATGTCGGAATGCGAGCGGGTGATGTTTTTCACCTGCCTATTCACGGCTGCTTCGGTAACACCGGGTTTTAGTAAGGCCCAGGTTTGTACCGAATTATTGCCCCAATTTTTATCTACATAATTGTCGGTCTTCTCTAAATACGACCAGGGCATTAAATACTCAAAATCGAAACGGGTGTTATTTGGCAGGTCCTTCATTACGGCAGTAACCGTAAAGTAATCGGTACTGTCTATCTTAATGGTTTTACCCATTGGGTCCTGGTCACCGAAAAGCTTCTTGGCCGTTTTTTCGGTAAGCACAATGTTCTTCATATCGTTCAACGCGGTTTTGGCATTGCCTTTCACCAGCGGAAAACTGAACATGGTTAAAAAGTCCGGGTCGGTATGGTTACCGGCCAATGTGAGGTGTTTATCGCCTATGGTGAACAAAAAGTTGGCATTAGTGGTACGGGCCACTTGCTCTACCTGCGGGTAATCTTGCTTCAGGCTGCTGCGCATAACCTTAGGCGTGGTACCCCAGCACCATAGTTTACCGTCGAATACCGAGCGGTTGTACATTTGGTACAGGCGGTCCTTTTTCTCATGAAACTGATCGTAGCTTACCTCGTTTTGCACCCAAAACAAAATAAGGGCAGCGCTGGCCATACCAACCGCTAACCCCGCAATATTTATAGCAGTAAAACCCTTGTTTTTTAACAGGTTACGCCAGGTTACTTTTAGATAATTTTTAAACATGATAATTTAGGATTACACCGATAGATTTTTTGTAATTTCACCGATTTTTAGCACCGATTCCACCGATTATTTTTTCAAACTACTCACCATTCACTGCTCACCACACACCAAAAATTTAGTCAATACTCAAGCATCCCCACCGCCATTTCGCACTGGCGGTGGGTGATGCCGGAGGCACACTTAAACTTATAAACTGATCAAAAGAAGGCTATAGCTCAGTGGCTTATACCATAATGTTTTCCATTACGGTTTGGCCATCCAGCAGGCGGATAATGCGGTGGCTGTAACGGGCATCGTGCTCCGAGTGCGTCACCATGATGATGGTAGTACCCTGTTCGTTCAGGTCGGTAAGCAGTTCCATTACTTCGTTACCGTTGCTGCTGTCCAGGTTACCGGTAGGCTCATCCGCTAAAATTAATTTTGGTTTGTTAACAACCGCGCGGGCAATGGCCACACGTTGTTGCTGGCCACCCGATAGTTGTTGCGGGTAGTGGTTACGGCGGTGCATAATTTGCATTTTATCAAGCACTTCCTCTACACGTTTTACACGGTCGGCACTGCTTACGCCGGTGTATATTAATGGCAGCTCCACGTTTTCGAAAACGGTAAGCTCATCTATCAGGTTAAAGCTCTGGAATACAAAGCCAATGTTGTGTTTACGCAGGTCGGCGCGTTTGCGCTCGTTAAAATGCGCAATCTCGGTGCCGTTGAACACATAGCTGCCTGCATCCGGGTCGTCAAGCATACCCAAAATGTTCAGCAAGGTTGATTTACCGCAACCCGATGGGCCCATAATAGCCACAAATTCGCCGGTGTTCACCTCCATAGATAATTTGTTCAATGCAATAGTTTCTACCTCTTCTGTGCGGTAAAATTTCTCAAGGTTTGTAATCTTTATCATTGTGCCTCCTTAAACCCTCCCGCCGGTTAAAGCGGAAGGGCTGTTTTGATTTAATTGTGATTCGTTATATTTTAAATTAGTTATTTCTTCTTTTATTTTTTCTCCTCCCCTTCAGGAGAGGCCGGGTGGGGCTTAAGGTTTCTTCAGCACCAGTTCCTGTATATCGGTATAGTTCTCGTAGCTCGATGTTACTACTTTGTCGCCCGGTTTCAGGCCTTGCAATACTTCATAGTAATCAGGGTTTTGGCGGCCAATTTGTATATCAACTTTGTAAGCCGTTTTGCCATCGTCGGCTACTTTAAATATCCAGTTACCGCCGGTTTGCTGGTAAAAACCACCTTTAGGTACAAGCGTTGCGGTTGTTTCGTCGCTAAGGGCCAGGCGTATTTGTAAAGTTTGGCCTTTACGTATGCCTTTTGGCACTTCGCCAACAAACTGCATATCTACCTGGAAACGGCCTGTTTTCTCTATCGAAGTAAACACCTTTTTAATAACCAGTTTATAGGTCTTGCCTGCGAAGGAGAAATCTCCCATCAAACCTGTAAATATGCGCGATAAATAGTGCTCCTCAATATCTACACGTACTTTAAAGCCGCTTTGCGCATCTATTTGGCCGAGGTGTTCGCCTTTGTTTTTGTTCTGGCCGACTTCGGCATCCATCGATGTTAATTGCCCATCTATAGGTGCACGTACAGTTAGGTCGGCCACTTTTTTGCGCATTAGTTCCAGGGTGCTTTTCATGTGTGCGTATTGCTCACGTGCCTGAAGGTCTTCCTGCCGAATTAGCGCGGTATCCTGTTTTAATATTTGGGTAGTAAGCTTTTTGCGCCTTACCTGGTAGTTGTATGCATTTTCCGCTGCTTTAAATTCCTGCAAGCCTATAGCTTTTTGGTCTAACAGTTTCTTATCAAGTATGTAAACACGCTCTGCCTCTTTGTAAGCATTATCAACTTCGGCCATTTGGTTTAGCTTAGTAATGGTGTTTTGCTGAGCGCTGTTGTGCGATATCTGCATTTGCGTTTGCGCTGCGTACACCGCAGTTTCCTGGTTAGCAAGGTTCAGCTCAAGATCTGTATTGGCGAGTTTGATGATCGGGTCGCCTTTTTTTAGGTTGGCACCGTCTTCCTCATATTTCTCTTCAACACGGCCGCCTTCTACAGCATCCAGGTAAATAGTAGTATATGGCATTACCACACCATTAACCGGGATAAACTCCTGGAACGGACCCTTTTTTATCTCGCTAATGGTTATGCGTTCGGTATCTACGTTTAGTTTGCTTTTGCTCGATGCGGTGCTGATGATCATCCAACCGCCAAATAAAACTGCTGCTGTAATACCGCTTATGGTTAACAACCTTTTGGTACCCCACGTCTTTTTTTGTATAACTCTGTCCACTTGTGTATTTCTTAATATTTGGTTGATAGATACAAAAACACATGCCATAAATTAAAACACTGTTTTACAGCACATTAAAGCTATTTAACTAAAAAACACCGTACGCTATTGTTACAGCATGTGTTCGGTATTGATACAATAGCTTTTTGGTGTACGCAAATGATAGTTTATGGTTCATAACTGATTATCAATACTATACCTTTTACTATATTAATGGTATGATATTTAGCGTGCAAATACTAAATTGCATGGTTGTTTTCTGCGTACACTTGTACCAATGAACTAATGAACCATTGAACTACCAAACCACAATATGATACTGAAAAAAGCGACCGTTTTAATTGTTGACGACGACCCGGATGTACTTACGGCCGTTAAGTTATTGCTTAAAACAGAAACTCAGGAAATTATTACCGAAAAGAACCCCGAGAACCTGAACTGGCTGTTGCAGAAGCACCAGGTTGACTTGGTACTGTTGGACATGAACTTTAACAGCGCAATAAACACCGGTAACGAGGGTATATACTGGCTGCGCAAAATAAAAGAATGGAAGCCTAATGTTTGCGTGATCATGATAACTGCCTATGGCCATATCGACCTCGCCGTGCGTTCGTTGAAAGAAGGCGCTAACGATTTTGTAGTGAAGCCATGGCATAACGAAAAGTTGATAGAAACCATAAAAGACCTGCTGGATAAAAAAGATGGTGGCACCAAGAGCAGCAAACCCGCTGCTAAAAGCGGTACGGGTACATCTATCCTCGGCGATTCGGAAGTAATGGAGGATATCTTCCATAAGGTGAATAAAATAGCCCCTACCGATGCCAATATTTTGATATTGGGTGAAAACGGTACCGGTAAAGACCTGATGGCGAAGGCCATTCATGAGCGTTCGCTGCGTGCCAATAAGCCTTTTGTTAAGGTAGACGTAGGCGCACTTACCGATAGCCTCTTCGAGAGCGAACTGTTCGGTCATAAAAAGGGTGCCTTTACCGATGCCCGGGAAGACCGTATGGGCCGCTTTGAAGAAGCCGAGGGAGGCACCTTGTTTTTGGATGAGATAGGCAACATTAGCCTACAACAGCAAGCTAAACTGCTTACCATATTGCAAAACAGGCAGGTAACGCGTTTAGGTACCAACAAGCCTGTTGACGTGAACATCCGCCTGATATGCGCTACCAACGTACCGCTATCCGAATTGGCAAATGAGAACAAATTTCGTAAGGACTTAATTTACCGTATAAACACCGTTGAAATAAACATGCCGCCCCTACGCCGCCGCGCAGAGGACATTGTATTGCTGGCTCGCCATTTTGCAAAAATGTATGCTACTAAATACCTGAAACCAACGGTAGATTTTGATAATACTGCCCTCAACAAACTGAAATCGTACCACTTCCCGGGTAACGTGCGCGAGTTGCAGTATACCATAGAACGCGCGGTTATTATGGCCGACGATGCTACCCTGACTGCCGATGACCTGTTGTTCTCGATACTTGAAACACCCGGCGAAACCGTTAGCGAAGACGATAGCAACATCCCATTGAGCGCGATGGAAAAGAACGCCATTTTGCGTGTAATAGAAAAACATAACGGCAACATTACCCGCGCCGCCAAGGAACTTGGCCTAACCCGCACCGCCCTTTACCGCAGACTGAGCAAGTATGACATTTAACCGTTACGAATGGCGGCTGTTGCTGCGCATAGTTTTCTTGTTCATTGCTATTACGGCTACATCAATGGTGGTGGTTGCCGGTCGTACTGCCTACATCTACGGGGTTATTACCATACCTATGGTGGTTTATTCGGTATTGGATCTGATACGTTTTCAGCGTAAGGCGCAGGATGAGGTGAACCAGTTTGTAGAATCTATTCACTACCGCGATTTTAGCCGTCACTTTGATGTACGCCGCGCACCGAATGAACTAAAGCCACTGCGTAAGGGTTTTAACGAGATCAACTCCACCTTTAAACTCATTAGCCGCGAGCGTGAAACGCAATACCACTACCTGCAAAAGATATTGGAATTGGTTGATACCGGCCTGATGAGCTACGAACAGGAAACCGGTGAAACGGGCTGGATAAACGAGGCTTTTAAAAATTTGATAGGTGTCCCCTACCTGAAAACCATCCACTCGCTGGAGAAACGCGAACCGGAACTATACGCTAACATCATCAAACTAAAACCCGGCGATGCGCAGGTGTTCAGCGTAACCCGTAACCAGCAGCAGGTAAAAATGCTGGTATCGGCAAGTTTGATGCGCAGCGACGAAAAGCTGTACAAATTGGTGGCCTTCCAAAACGTGAGCGAGGCGCTGGACGAAACGGAATCGAAAGCATGGTCGAAACTGTTGAATGTAATGACGCACGAGATCATGAACTCCGTTGCGCCGATATCTTCATTAGCCGATACCTTAAAGAACCGCCTGCAAAGCCCGGAGATAACCGAAGGCTTGGACCCATCGGACCTCGAGGATATTGAGCTGGGTATTGATACCATTAAACGCCGGAGCGAAGGCCTGCTGAAGTTTACTGAAAGTTACCGCAGCCTCAACAAAATTACGCACCTGGATCTGAACAAAATACTGGTGCGCAACATGTTCGAGAATCTGGCCAGCCTGATGCGCCCTACATTGGAGAAAAAGAACATCGAACTGGACATCATCCTGCGCGATCCCGCACTGGCCATAGAGGCTGACATCAACCTGCTCGATCAGGTGATGATAAACCTGCTGGTAAACGCCATAGAGGCCGTAAAAGACCGTCCCGAACCAACAATAACCCTCGCCGCCGAAGTACAAAGCAGTAAGATCATCGTAAAAGTGATGGATAACGGCGTTGGTATGCCGCACGAATTGCTTGATAAGATATTTATCCCCTTCTTCAGTACCCGCAAAACCGGCAGCGGTATTGGTTTGAGTTTGTGTAAACAGATCATGCTGTTGCATAAGGGAAACATCCAGGTACAATCGGCAGAAGGAAAAGGTTCGGCATTTATTTTAACGTTTAGCCCCGTAGGTTCTTAAACAGAGAGGTTTTTATTAAAAGAAAATATGCAGGGTAAGCTACCCGATACCACCTGCTAATGAAAACGCTTTGACTTCAGGCATAAGCTTTTTTGCCAGCTTAACTGCTTCGCCGCTGCGTTTGCCCGTGGCGCAATAAAACACTACGGTTTTATCGGCATCTAATGTTCCTATGTTTTCCTCCAGTTCATCTAACGGGATGTGCTCGCCGCCAATGTCGTGCAAGTCACGCTCTTGTATGGTGCGTACATCTATAAGTTGCACATCGTTATTTTCTAATAATTGTTGCAGCTCTGTTTGAGTAATTGTGGAAGTTTCGAACGTGGGCTGCAGGGTGGTAATATTGGTTTTAGATGTATTACCAATCCTGATGACGCGGCTTTGCAGGCTTTGAGCATCAAACACCAATACCTTACCGCTGAGTAGTTCGCCGGTCTGAGTAATGTACTTGATGACCTCGTTGGCCATTATAGTACCAATAATACCCGCCAGCGTAGGTATTACCCCACCTACCGAGCAATTGGGTATTTGCGTGGCGTCAACTTGGGGATACAGGTCGCGGTAGTTGGGGCCACGGCTACCATCGGCATTGGGCAAGTTAAAAACCGCCGCCTGCCCCTCGTATTGGTAAATAGCACCGTAAACCAGTGGCTTACCTGCCAATACGCAGGCATCATTAACTAAATAACGGGTTTCAAAGTTATCGGTACCGTCAATTATAATGTCATAATCCTCAATAACTTGCACTACGTTATCCGAAGTAATTTTATCTACATGAGGTATTAATTCTATCTCGGGGTTTTGACGCAGCAAACGCTCGGAAGCTATCAGCGCCTTCATTTTACCGACGTCGTCCGGGTCGTATAATATTTGGCGGTGCAGATTACTGAGCGATACGGTGTCATAGTCGGCAATGCCCAATACGCCTACGCCGCTCGCTGCAAGGTATTGTGCCGCCGGGCAGCCTAAGCCGCCTGCACCAATGATGAGCACACGAGCATCTTTCAACTGTTTCTGGGCCGCTTCACCAAAACCGGGGAGCGCCACCTGGCAGGCGTATCGTTGCAGGTCAGGATGCATCGCTTTGTGCCAATTTATGGTGGATGATACGCTTCACCCTATCCATCTCTTCGGGTGTATTCACGTTACTCAATGATTCGGCGTTGGGCACTTGCAGTAAGCTGATATCCGAATTAATGAGCACCTTGCGCGGACAAGAATAACCTTGCGATAAAAATTGAAGTATAACAGGATAAGCTTTTGGTTCCCAAATAGTTATCAATGGTTCCGGAAAATCCGTTGCTTTGCTATGATAGGCCGTGGCCACGTGTTTTACACTGCGGTGATCGGTAAGGTGATGCAGCAATTGTTCGTCAACCAAGGGCAGGTCGCAGGCAATTACCAGCCATGCAGCGTTAGGGTTTTGGCGGAAAGCAGACAGTATACCGCCATAAGGGCCGAGCCCGGTAAAAGTATCCGTTAGGGTATTGTACTGCGGGTCTATCTCTTCCTGCTGTGCAACATCCCGGCAAGAAATGAAAACATCTTTACAGAACTCTTTCAGCAGGTCGGCCATGTAATAGCGTTGCTCTTTACCACGCCAATTTACCGTGCCCTTATCAATGCCCATACGGGTACTTTTGCCACCCGCAAGCACCAATCCGTTTAGTTGTGGCTCATTTTGCAGTAACTCGTGCCTGAAGAAATTGATGATATGAGGCAAGCCATCGTTCAACCTAAAAATGGGCAGGCTATGCCAGTTGGGTACGGCCTTTTTCAGAAAATCGAAAGGTTCGGTAACATTATCGGCCAGTAAGATCATCCGCACATTGGTGAGTTGCCCCACACGGCGCTCTAACGAAGAACGTTTATTGATATCCACAATTACCACCTGGGCTTGTGCTTGCTGATGGTTGCCATTTACTAACACTATATCTGCCTGTGCAAAAAGCTCGCGTTGTTTAAATAGCGTTAGGGGCGCTTTATAGTTTAACTGGCTAAAGTTTATCTGGTCGGTATACTCAAGTGCCGCGCCGGATGTAAGCCTGCCCGGTGGCTTCATCATATCATCATTGTGCGAGGTATCGGCATAGGCACAGTTATATTCAATGGCCAGGGCGGCAATAACTTTGTCGGCAAGTAATTTAATGGCAGTACAGGTTCCGCCTACAATAGCCCATTCGTTACGCCCGAATTTGCCCGCAATTGGCCGCACCATATGGGTATGTTTTTTATGCTCGTTTGAAGTCACGCTTCCCTCCTGTTTTCGAGATCAGTTTTGTCTCTTTAATTACTATATCGTGGCTCATGGCCTTGCACATATCGTACACGGTTAATGCCGCCATAGAGGCACCAACCAGTGCCTCCATTTCTACGCCGGTTTTGGCGGTTATGCTGGCTGTGCATTCTACCAATACTTCATTATTTTCATTTAGTCCGATATTTACCTGGCAGTTATCCATACCTATGGGGTGGCAAAGCGGTATCAGTTCCCCTGTTTTTTTGGCGGCCATAATACCGGCAATAATAGCTGTTTGAAACACCGCGCCTTTTTTGGTTTGCAGTTCGCCATCTACCAAATAGGCAAGCACCTCATGCGGTAATACCACAATACTTTGGGCAGTAGCCGTACGGTGTGTTGGCTGCTTGGCAGATACATCTACCATGGTGGCTTTGCCGTTACCGTCTATATGAGTTAATTTATTTTGATTGGATTCCATTGTGTTTTCACCGATTACACCGATTGGATTGATTTCACCGATTAATTTTCTGAACCGTGATTTTCCTGATTAAATGATTCTCAGGATGTGTTGTTAGAACTTCCAAACTCTGAACACCTCTCCTTTTTTAAAATCCGACCGTTCCATGGGTAATTCTATAAAAGCTTCGGTATCGGCTAAGTTAGCAAAATCGCCCGAGCCGTTGCCTTCTATTGGCGTTGCAATTTGCCGCCCCTGCTCATCAAAGTTCAAAGTTACCTGTAAAAAGTATTGCAGCGCGGGCTGAAATTTAAAATCAGTACCTAAAGCGGCATATACCGGCTTTTTAGCGGGCAAGCCAAGTGCAGCATCCAGCCATAGTAAAAAGTACCTATGCAGGCACATAAACGTAGCCACCGGGTTACCGGGAAATGCGAACACCAGCGGCCCTTCGGCATGCCTGCCGAACCAAAACGGCTTGCCGGGGCGCTGCAAAACTTTATGGAACAGCTTCTCTACCCCCAAAGCCTCCAGCGCCTTTGGTATATAGTCGAACTTGCCCATACTGATGCCTCCACTGAGCAGTATAACATCATAATTTTGCAGGCATTGGCCTATCTGTATTTCCGTTATTGCTGCTTCATCGGGTATATGCAGCATATCTGCCTTTATGCCATGGTTCGCCAGCGCCGCTTTCACCGTGTAATTATTCGAGCGTCTGATTTGGTATGGCTCAGGCGTATCTACCACATCAACCAGTTCATCGCCTGATGATATCACCACAACACGGGGAAGTTTTTGAACCAACAACTCAGCTTTTCCTACCGATGCTGCCAAACCCATAATAGCCGGCGTTACCGTTTGGCCTGCCGCGGCAACTATGTCGCCTTGGCGTTTGTCCGCCCCCTTGTAATGGATATTCTGCCCCTTCCTGGTACCATCTGCCGTTATAGCCGCCAGCTTATTGCGTATCTCCAACGCTTCGTAAGGTATAACGGTATCTACCGATGGATGCAGGGCAGCTCCGGTCATTATCTCGATGCAAATATCAGCATCGTCTACACCAACGGGCTCATCGCCGGCGGTTTGGGTAGCTTTGATATGGAATGTGAAGATTCCGTCCGCTATCGCCTTATGCGAAACAGCGATACCATCCATAGTAGCACGGTTAAACGGCGGCAGGTCGCGGTCGGTTACTATATCTTCGGAAAGTACGCGGTTAAGCGCATTTTGAAACGGAACCAATTCGTGCCCGTAGCTTTTTAGCTGGGCCATTACTATTTTTTCGGCTTGTGCTACGGTTACCATGTTTGTCTTATCCTCCTATTGTGGCCATCGATTCGCGGAAGCCCGGGTTTTCGGCACGACTGCGTTCTGCCGCCCAACCATCTATTTCACGCTTATTAAAAGTATCGCGCAAGGTATCGGCAATGGCGGTGTTGGTATTTCCTGCACGCATCAGATCTTTAATATTCAGTACGCCATCGTCATAAAGGCAATTCTTCAGCATACCATCGGGCGTAATGCGTATACGGTTACAGGTGCCGCAGAAGGTACGCGAATAAGCAGCAATAATACCCACATTACCCAAATGGCCCGGTACATGGTAATTGTACGCAGTGGAATACAGCGGGTCGGGCAGTTTTTGGATATTAGGATATGCCGATCTTATTTCTTCAAGTATGCGCACATGATCCCAGGCTATGCCGCTGTAACCATGCCCATCGCCATTAAATGGCATCTCCTCAATAAAGCGGATGCTTACCGGCAGCTCTTTGGTTAATTCCACCATCGGGATAATGTCCTGCGTGTTTTTGCCATCCATTACTACCGCATTTACCTTTACATCCATATCGTGCTGCAGCAGTGCCTGCATGGTTTCCATCACAGCACTAAATTCATCGCGGCGGGTGATGGCGAAGAAACGCCCGGCATCCAATGTATCTAAACTCAGGTTAACCGACCGTACGCCTATGCTTTTCAGTTGCCCTACATAAGGCGCCGTTAAAACCCCGTTGGTGGTAACACTCAGCTCTTTTAAGCCCTCTATTTTTGACAAGGCAGTTAAAAGCTTCATCATATCGCGCCTTACAAAAGGCTCGCCACCGGTTATGCGTATCTTTTCAATTCCCATGCGCACCAGCAAGGTACACACGCGCAGCATTTCCTCGTAGGTCATCAACTCCGAACGGCTGAGCCAGTTAAGGCCATCTTCGGGCATGCAATAAAAACAACGCAGATTGCACCTGTCGGTTACCGCCAGGCGCAGGTAAGTAATTCGTCGGCCGTGGTTATCTATCAGCAAGTGCGTTTTAATTATTGGTGATGCATAGCAAATATAAGGTTTAGATTGTTTGGGGAATGTAGATTTTGGAGCGATGGTTGGTGAATTCGCTATTTTACCACAGAGGACACAGAGGAAAGAACACGGAGAGGCACAGAGCTTTGCAAATGGGTAAAGAGTTTAAAAAATGCCGGAAATCCGGACGAGGAAATAGCTAATCTTCCTACCCCATCATAACATACTATAAGTAAATCAATTACCACAAAACAAACTCTGCGAACCTCTGTGTAAACCTCCGCGAACTCTGTGGTTAAATAAACTTCTATATAACAAAAAAAGGACTCCCATTAGCGGAAGTCCTTTTCAAAATTTGTGAAATTCGAATCAATTAGAAGAATTCATGTCTAATTTATTTCTCTACCGAAAACTTGTAAAGCGATTGCGTTTTATAAGTTTGGCCAGGCTTCAACACGGTTGATGGGAAACTTGGCTGGTTCGGAGAATCAGGGTAGTGCTGTGTTTCCATAGCAAATGAAGTACGGAACTCGTCTTTTTTGCCGCCTTTCATGGCGTTGGCGCCTGCCATAAAGTTACCGCTGTAGAACTGCATAGCAGGCTCTTCTGTAAATATTTGCATTTTGATGCCGGTTTTATCGCCCACTACAGTAGCTATCGGGGTGGTCAGGTCGTGCTTGTTCAATACCCAGTTATGGTCGTAACCTTTACCGTTCTTCAACTGCTCGTTCTCTACGCCAATGCGCTCGCCAATAGTAGTAGCAGTATTGAAATCGAATGGTGTGCCTTTTACAGGCTCTACTTTTCCTGTCGGGATAAGGGTAGCATCTACCGGGGTGTAACCATCGGCATCTATCTGCACTTTGTGGCCCAATACGGTTGTACCGCTGCCTTCGCCGTTCAGGTTATAAAAGGCGTGGTTGGTTAGGTTAACTACGGTAGCTTTATCAGTAGTAGCCTCGTAAGTAATTTTCATGGCGTTATCATCGGTAAGGCTATAAACTACCTTTACATTCAGGTTGCCTGGGAAACCGCCTTCCATATCCTTAGCCAAATAGGTAAGCTCTAATGTAGTGCTATCTACCTGTTTGCCATCCCAAACCACGCTCTGGAAGCCCGGCTTACCGCCGTGCAGCGTGTTAGGGCCATTGTTGGTTACCAGGGTATATTCCTTACCATCAAGTGTAAATTTACCTTTGGCAATGCGGTTGCCAAAACGGCCAATGGTTGCGCCATAGTAAGGCTCTTTAGAATTTACAAAACCATCTACATTATCAAAACCAAGCACTACGTCGGTAAGCTTACCATCCTTATCCGGTACGAACAGGCTCACCAAACGGCCACCGTAATTGGTAACCGTGGCTATCATACCGTTTTTATTTTTCAGGGTAAAAAGTTTAGTTTCTTTACCATCAATTGTTTTGGCAAAGGCCGAATCGGGCGGCAGGGTTACGGTAGTTGCAGCAGTAGCGGTAGTGTCGGTCATGGTGTTGCTTTTTGGGGCAGACTGGTTACAGGCAGCCATAAGTACGCTGCCGGCAAGTGCCAGTGCCAAAGTTGGGTTTTTAAAGGTGTTTCGCATAATTTTTTATGGTAATTGGTTGTTTTATTTACTTTCTGATGGTATAGCCAGCGGGGTATTTTCTTTAACCGGGATACCGAAGTTTGGCGAACCATCCTTATTCCAGGTGAACTTTTGCATGCGCGGAGAACGGAAGCCGCCACAGCCCTGCCCCGGTTTAGAGTTGGCGTGGTAAATTATCCAGTCCTCGGTGCCATCGGCAGATTTAAAGAACGAATTATGCCCCGGCGCGTAAACGCCATTCTCTTCTGATTTTTTAAATACCGGCTTGTCTGATTTCACCCACGATTTAGGGTCAATAATATCGCTATTGGCCGATGCCGTAAGCATACCCAGAGCATAAAAATCAGTCCAGCAGCCGCTTGCCGAATATATCAGGAACAGTTTATCGCCATGCTGTAACACCTCAGGGCCTTCGTTAACGTTCACGTGGGGCGGGTTACTTTTATCGCCAAGGTCGCCATACTTTTCCCAATCATAAAGCGATGATGACAGTTTTACGCGCGGGCCTTCAATAGTGTATGGGTTCTTCATTTTGGCAATGTAGATATCCTGTTGCCCGTTCTGGTCGCCTTCCCAGCCCGACCATATCATGTAATGCTTCCCCTTGTGCGTAAATATCGAACCATCAATGGCCCACTTATTGGTAACATCGCCTATTTGGCCCTTAAAAACAAACTCGCCCTTCATTGGGTCCTGCGAGGCATTTTCGAGCACGTACATGCGGTGATTATTGTTATCGCCGTTATCGGCAGCAAAATACATATACCATTTACCATCAAGGTAGTGCAGTTCGGGTGCCCAAAGCTCTTTAGAGTAATTGGTGTTTGGCGGCGGCATCCAAACGGTTTTCTTTTCGGCTTTGGCAAGGTCGGCAAGGTTTTTCACCTTCCAAATATTCAGTTTGTTTTGCAGCGAATTGGTGTAATAGTAAAACCCTTTATGGTATATCACCCATGGGTCGGCACCCGAGGGTAACAAAGGGTTGGTAAACGTTTTCGCGGACTGCGACTGAGCAACAATCGATTGGGAAACCACAACCGACAAGCCAAGCGCTAAAACAAACTTTAATAACTTCATTATTCTCTATTTTACTTAATTACTGCCGAATCGCATATATAAGTTGGTACTATCCCGGTAGATACCATGCGGTTGTGTGCATCGGCAGGCAGCGTATTGCCCGATAGCACCAGCACCGTATCTAACCCGAATTTGTTACCACCCAATATATCCGTTTGCAAAGTGTCGCCCACCATCACTATTTCGGGTTTGGTTATGGGTCGGTACTCGCGTATCAGGTCGTAAGCAAACATGAACATCTGCGAATCGGGCTTGCCAAAACGGATGAACTTTTTGCCTACAATGGTTTCCAACATGGCGGCAATCCCCCCTATCGCTACCGCTATTTCGTTCACCGTTACGGGGTAAGCAAAATCGGTATTGGCCACAATAGCCGGTATGGTACGGCGGCGCAGCAGGTTCACGGCCTTGTTCAGGTCGTTACACCAGTCGAAGCCCTCGTCGTCTAAAAACACCAGCGCATTTACCTTATCGAAGTTCTCCTCGTTTATGGCGCTTACCGGTAAGGTATGCAAGCCTTCGCTTTCGATGTAATGCGCCGAATCTTCGGTACCCAGGTAAGCTACAATGCCATCGTCCACTTTCAGGTCGAGGTATTCTTTGGTAAGCATCCCGCTTGATATTACCCTATCGGCAGTTATGGCGGTTAGCCCCTTACGGTGATACGATTCGGCCAGTTGCGTGGGGCTGCGCGATGCATCATTGGTAACAATGTAGTACTCCTTACCCGATTCTTCGAGATAGGCGAACGTACGCTCGATACCCGGCACCAGCCCCCCGTAATTTTTCAGTACGCCGAACGCATCAAAAAATACCACCTCATAATTATCAATGATCTCGCGGAAATCGTCAATGCGCCTCATATTGGTTTGTCAAGGTTATAAAGAAGTTATTAAAATTAGCTGCTGTTAAATAAAGTTGATAGAAACTGGAGAAAAGTTGAGAGGCGTTGGAGAAAGTTGGCGCGCCCGTTAAGGTTGGAGATGTTGAGAAAGGCAATCTCGGCCGGGCAAAGGTTAAAAAGGTGCATGGCATAAAGTTCCCGTTAAATTGAGCCTCAAATTTTAACGCTAATGACATGTTTTGATATTTTTTTAACCTTTTAAACCTCGCCAAACAGTACTCCTCTACTTTAAATAAATACTCATCATCTCCAACATTGCAAAACCTATTTCAGTTTCAGCGCCGCCACTATTTTCTCGGCATCAAAATCGCGGTCTACCGATGGCAGGTACACATCAAATGCTTCGGCCTGCAGTTTTTTGGCGTATTGCTCGTTAAAAAAGTGCTTGCCATCTTTTATCACATAGTTCAGGATAAAGAAACGGTAGGCCTCTTTCATAAACCGAACCTCATCGGCCGTTAGCGGGTATACTTTATGGTACTCTTTCAGGAAAGTAATAAAGCGATCCTCCATCATAGGGCCTATCACGTAGCTGAACACGGTGCGATCGCCAATATCAGATACCACGCGGCTGAAGAAGTAAAAATCCAGCACGCGGTAGCTCATCCTGAACCAATCGTAATCCCAGCGTGAATATAGCTCATGTTGTGGTGTTACCGAAAAATTCCCGATGTTCCAGTCGATAAAAACCGGAATTATATCGAAAGATGACATATTGTACTTAGAGCGGTTCTTTAGAAACTGCTCGCAATGGTATTTCAGGAAATCTACCTGCATGTGGGTACCAAAATCTGCTTCGTTTTTATCTAACTGCTGCTGCAGGGCATAAATATCGGTACGCAGGGTTTTTGATGATTTGGGCAGTACATTCTTCACCCTGCTGCATGCTTTATGGAACTTGCCCAATTGTTGTCCCAATTTTTTTATGAGGTTATCATCAAGCCGGCGCGGCAAACGCTCCAGTATGCGGGTTGGATTGTAAAACACCACCCAGGCATCGGTACCGGCATGTTTATAATGATAAATGTATACCCGGTTATTTTTCAGCAACGATTTGGCCAGTAAATTCTCGAAGGGGTACAGCAGGTTATTGCTAAGCGAATGGATGATGCGGTGATCCTCTTTAAAATGCTCGAAGGTGCCGAACAACGATAGTTTGGCGATGATGATGTCCTCATCATCAAAAGTGATGCGATAAACATGGTTGGTTGACACCATTGCACTGATATCCTCGATGCTTTTGATGGTTTTGGAGGCATCATACCCCTCCCATGCTTTTGTTATGATGGTAGAAAATGGCGAGTTCATATTTTAATACTTAACCACTGAGGGTTATAATTGGTGGTGCATAGTTACAAATTTTTTAAGCATTTAATTGTTTAACGCGTTTGGGAACGGATTTTTTACAATACCCCGCATCTACCCTAAAATAAAACCATTTATGCTGCATTTAGTTTATGTTGCTTAAATTGGCGTTTTATACCTTATACCCATGGAGCACGAAAACATCATCAACTATATTAAAGAGAACAACATCCCTAAAGTAAAATTTGCCTTTGCCGATATTGACGGCGTAATGCGGGGAAAAGTGATCAGTACAAAAAAGTTTTTGGAGGGGCTAAAAACGGGCTACGGCTTTTGCGATGTGGTTTTTGGATGGGACAGTAATGATGTTTGCTACGACAACGTACAACTTACCGGCTGGCACACCGGCTACCCCGACAGGCTCTGCTATATTGATTTGTCGACTTTCCGTAATGTGCCATGGCAAGATGATATCCCTTTCTTTTTGGCAGATTACAGCGGCCCCCATGGCAATACCGTGCCCGCCGACCCACGCAGCCTGCTGAAAAAGATAGTTGCCGAATGCAAAGCCATGGGTTACCATGCCGAATTTGCACAGGAATTTGAGTGGTTCAACTTTAAAGAAACGCCGCAAACCCTGCAGGATAAAGGCTTTGCCAACATGACGCCGCTTACACCGGGGATGTTCGGTTATTCGATACTCCGCACCTCGCAAAACAGCGGCTTTTATTACGACCTGTTCAATTTACTTACTAAATTCAACATCCCCATAGAAGGACTGCACACCGAAACCGGCCCCGGCGTGTACGAAGCTGCCATTGAGCATTGCGATGCATTGGCCGCTGCTGATAAAGCCGCCTTGCTGAAAACCGCTGTAAAAGAAATTGCCAGCATGCACGGCATCACCGCCACCTTTATGGCCAAGTGGAACCAAAACCTACCCGGCTGCAGCGGCCATATACACCAAAGCCTGTGGGACGAAGGCCAAACCGAAAACCTGTTTTACGACGGCACCGAAGCCAATAAAATGAGCGAACTGCATAAGCAATACCTTGCAGGACAACTCTACTGCATGCCACACCTGCTGCCTATGTATGCGCCAACCATAAACAGTTACAAACGCCTTGTAGAAGGCGCCTGGGCACCAACCACCATTACCTGGGGCGTAGATAACCGCACCACTGCCCTGCGTGTTATTAATACCGCCATAAACTACACCCGTTTAGAAACCCGCATCCCCGGTTCGGACACCAACCCTTACCTCGCTATTGCGGCCGCCCTTGCATCGGGCCTGTATGGCATTAAAAACAAACTAAAGCTTGATGTTGCCCCTACCGTTGGCAACGGATACGAAAACAAAAGCAACGGCAGCTTGCATGCCAACTTATTTGATGCTGCAACAGCTATGCAAAAGTCTTCGGTAGCTAAGGAATTATTCGGTGAAGAATTTGTGGAGCACTTTACGCAAACCCGTATTTGGGAGCATAGGCAATATGCGAAGAGTGTGAGTGATTGGGAGTTGAAGAGGTATTTCGAGGTAATTTGAGGTTTCTGAGTCTTTTTAACCGCGGAGATAGCAGAGGTTACGCGGAGGTTCGCGGAGACTTTTATAACTTAATTTTCAGCAGAAAGCACTAAGAGATTTATAAGTTTTTTAACCTAACCATATCGATTATGATAGAAAGTGAAATTACGGGTAGTATTATTGGCGCGGCCATTGAGGTGCACAGAGTTTTGGGGCCAGGCTTGCTGGAAAGCGCATACAAAGAATGCCTACATTACAAATTGGTAAAATCCGGCCTGCATGTAGAAAAAGAGAAAGCCCTCCCTTTAATTTTTGAAGAAGTTAAATTGGATTGTGGTTACAGGATGGATCTGTTGGTTGAAAATAAGATCGTTATAGAAACTAAAACAGTCGAGGCCTTAAATGACATTCATTTAGCCCAAATACTTACCTACTTAAAACTCGGCAATTATAAAGTGGGCCTTCTTATAAACTTCAATGAGCTTATACTGAAAGATGGAATCAGGCGAGTGGTAAACAGTGATCCTACTCCACTAAAAAAATCTCTGTGAACCTCCGCGTAACCTCCGATACCTCCGTGGTTAAAAAAACACCTCCTCATCTCCTCTTCGTTTACGGCACCCTCCTACAACCCGGTAATGAATTTGCCGATTACCTCAACCAGCATTGCAAGTTCATCACCCGTGGTAAACTCAAGGGCATTCTATATGATATTGGCGAATACCCGGGTTTAATATTGAATGATACCACCGGCTACGTTTTCGGCAACATTTACCAGATAGATAAAGAAGATGTTTTAAAAGAATTAGACATCTACGAAGGCGTGGGCCCGGATGAAGAACAACCTAATTTATATCTAAGGCTTAGCCTGCCTATTGAAACCGATAGCGGTAGCATGCAGGCATGGGTATATGTTTACAATCGCCCGATAGATCGTTTACCCGTTATAGCTTCGGGTAATTATGCCGAATACCTAAAATTTAAGGCATAAAAAATCCCCGGTTAGTTACTCCGGGGATAAGATCAGTTAATAGTTTAGAGAGGGGTATATTATACCTTAGCTGTTTTTACAGTTTTTATGATAACTGCAGCAACTTTGTACGGATCGGCAGCCGAGTTAGGGCGACGATCTTCCAGGTAACCGCTCCAGTTGTGCTCAACAGCATACAGAGGGATACGGATAGAAGCACCACGGTCAGATACACCGTAGCTAAAGTCGTGGATAGAAGCAGTTTCGTGTTTACCTGTTAAACGCTGATCGTTATCAGCACCGTAAACAGCTATACATTCAGCAACTGCAGGGCGGAAAGCCTCGCAAATAGCTTCGAAAGTAGCTTTGCTGTTAGCGGTACGTAAAGTAGTGTTAGAGAAGTTAGCGTGCATACCGCTACCGTTCCAGTCTAATTGACCTAACGGTTTGCAATGCCAATTAACAGCAACACCAAATTTCTCGCCAATACGCTCTAATAAGTAACGAGCAACCCAGATCTGGTCACCGGCTTCTTTAGCGCCTTTTGCAAATATCTGGAACTCCCATTGGCCAGCAGCAACCTCAGCGTTGATACCTTCAACGTTAAGGCCGGCTTCTAAACAAGCATCTAAGTGTTCTTCAACAATTTCGCGGCCGTAAGCGTTGTTAGCACCTACCGAGCAGTAGTAAGGGCCTTGCGGGCCTGGGTAGCCACCTGCCGGGAAACCAAGCGGTTTGTTGGTTGCTGGATCCCACAGGAAGTACTCCTGCTCAAAACCGAACCAGAAATCGTTATCATCATCCTGGATAAGCGCACGGCCGTTAGACTCGTGAGGAGCACCGGTTGAATCTAATACTTCGCACATTACCAGGTAAGCGTCTTTACGCTGCGGATCAGGAACGGTGAATACCGGTTTCAGGATACAGTCTGAAGAACCGCCTGGTGCTTGCTCAGTTGATGAACCATCAAAGCTCCAGTTATCCAGGTCTTCAACTTTACCGCTGAAAGACTTAACAATTTTAGTTTTGCTACGTAAGCTTTGTGTTGGTTTGTAACCGTCAAGCCAAATGTACTCGAGTTTAGTTGCCATTTTAAGTGAATTTTGTAGTTTTTGAGTTTAAATTATAGTTCTTATTGAGGCTTTAACCATTTAAGACATTGCGAATTTAAATCATTTTTATAATTATCATAGTAAATTTTACAAAAAATATAAAATATTTTAACAAACACCGCTTTTAATTCCTAAATCAATTAAATAACTATCAATTCTATAGTAATAGATAACTAATTTATATATAATGTAAAAACAAAAGGGCAAATACTATGTGCGCATAGTATTTGCCCTTTTACACATATAAAATAAGTACAATTTAACTTCAATTACCCGAGGCAACGCCCCAATAGCAGCTATTTCGTATCTTTTTTAAAGAAACAGAGTCGGTTTTTAGCTGTGTTTTAGTATTTGCATTAACAAAATAGAGTTTTGCGAGGTTATTATCGTATATATATGATGATATTTTGTGCGGAGCAGGCATTTTATCAATAACATCTACCCTTAATGCATTGGTGGACTTCACTTCGCTTACCGTATCCTGCGGTTCAAGCGTTTTTACATAGTTGATCACAAATTTTATATCCTTTTCTGACACTATAGCCTTTTTATAGTGCTCGTCGGCTTTAACGGTTTCAATAACGCATTTTACGCAAGGCTCGGCAATGGTGGCGTTACCATAATTCTTATTGGGATTATTTATTACGCTATCTTTTTTACCATCGACCAAAACTGCGGTTTTACCACTATCGGATACAGGTTGGGGTTTATTGCCTTTGCAGGCGAATAGGGCTATCGCTAATATAGCCGGGATGATGAATATTCGGGTGTTCATAATTGGTATAGTTTTAATAACTAACCATCTGCATTTTGTTTTGTGTGGTAAATACACACCCGTTGCCAAAAAGTGGAATAAAATACTTGTTTAAACGTTTTAATGGCGGTTTTTTCGGCAAAAATTATTAAAATTGCCTGATTTATATTTACACGCCTTACCCATTGCAGATATTTCAAAAAGCTGCTGCATCGTGTAAAATTTATATCATTTATTAATAGGTAACAGAGTTTTTATCCGGTAAATAATTCAATTGAATGTACCTTTAGCATTCAATACTATCATGAGTAACGGCAATACAGTTTCAAATTCAACGGTTGATGTAGTTTTAGTTGGCGCAGGCATAATGAGCGCAACACTTGGGGTAATGCTTAAAGAGCTGCAACCCGATCTTTCGATAGACATATTTGAAAGGCTGGATACCATTGCCGCCGAAAGCTCTGATGCCATGAACAACGCCGGCACCGGCCACTCTGCCTTTTGCGAGCTTAATTACACCCCACAAAAGAAAGATGGCACCGTATCTGCCGACAAAGCCGTACAAATTGCCGAGCAATTTGAAATAAGCAAAGAATTTTGGGCTCACCTGGTTGAGCGTGGTTTTGTTGAGGCGCCGCAAGGCTTCATCAGCAAAGTGCCGCATATTAGTTTTGTTTGGGGTGATGACAATGTTAGCTACCTGAAAAAGCGCTACGAGGCCATGAGCAAGCACCACTTTTTTAAGGCCATGGAGTACTCTGAAAACCATGAGCAATTAAAAAAATGGATGCCCCTGGTAATGGAAGGCCGCGATGCCAACCAAAGCGTAGCGGGTAACTACATGGATATTGGTACCGATGTAAACTTTGGCGCGCTAACCCGCACCTTATTTGATTGGCTGGCCAAACAACCCAATGTTAACCTAAGCCTGAACCACGACGTTGCAGATATAAAACGTAATAAAGACAACACCTGGGGCATTAAAGTAAAAGATAATGCCAGCGGCCAAAAACGCAAACTGAACGCAAAATTTGTATTCGTAGGTGCAGGTGGCGGCGCTTTACCCCTATTGCAAAAATCGGGCATTGCCGAGAGCAAAGGCTTTGGTGGTTTCCCTGTTAGCGGGCAGTGGCTGGTGTGTAATAACCCTGCGGTTGTTGCCAAGCATAATGCTAAAGTATACGGTAAAGCATCGGTTGGTGCGCCGCCAATGTCGGTACCGCATCTGGATACCCGCATGATAGACGGTAAAAAAGCATTGCTTTTTGGCCCTTATGCCGGTTTCTCTACCCGTTTCCTCAAAAAAGGTTCGTTGCTTGATCTTTTTGGTTCGATAAAAGCCAATAACCTGCTGCCTTTGCTGGCCGTTGGCCGCGATAACTGGGATTTGACCAAATACCTTATTGGCCAGGTAATGCAATCACCTACCGACAGGCTTAACGCGCTGAAAGAATACTTCCCTGAAGCTGAAGCGGCCGACTGGCATTTAGAAATTGCCGGCCAGCGCGTACAAGTAATCAAAAAAGACCCTAAAACTACCGGCGTACTACAATTTGGTACCGAAGTAGTTACCGCTGCCGATGGCAGCATATCTGCTCTATTGGGCGCATCGCCAGGTGCATCAACATCGGTACCTATTATGGTGGAGCTGATAGAGCGCTGCTTTAAAGACAAAGCCAAAACTCCTGAATGGCAAGCTAAACTGAAGCAAATGATACCTTCTTACGGGCAATCGTTGGCTAAAGACGAAGCTTTGGCCGATGCCACAAGGGCGAGAACAAGTAAGGTGTTGGGGTTGGCTTAATTTCGACGGCGGGCGACACCACGGCCTTAATCTGCAAGTGCAAAAGAAATAGGTAATGAAAATTGCATCCTAATCGGTATGCCATTTTCAATACCGGGATTCCATTGCGGCGAATTTTGCACCACCCGTATAGCTTCCTGGTCGCAGCCACCACCTATTCCGCTTATTAATTTCACATCCGATACGGCACCATCATATTCTATTACACACGAAATTACTACAGTTCCCTGTATATTGTTTTCGCGGGCAATTGCCGGGTATCTTAATCCTTTGCCTAAATACCTGCCAACCTCTTTCTGCCCTCCAACAAAACCAGGCACAGTATCCAACTGCGTATAATGAATATTTTTACCCGACTTGTAATGCGCATCGCCGGAAATGAAAACGCCGTGCTGATAGTTGTTTTTATATGATACTGAATCACCGGCCGAACCGACCCACTCGCCTTCTTCTTTGCCATTTGCTACGCTGCCGGTAACACTTCTCGCGAACATCCCACTATATTTTATCCATTTACCGTTACCGTTTTCGGTTAAAACATTCCCGGTAGAATCGTTGCATTGTAACAAGGCTATTGTGCCGTCGCTTTTATATTCGGTGATACTGTATAATTTTCCGTTGGGGTAGTAGCTCATGCTTTGGCCGGTAATTTTACCATTAGCGTACGTTCTGAAGTGTTTCCGTTTTCCATTTCGGAAATATTCGATGTACGGCCCCTCAAAGCCATTTTCGGCCAGGGGCGTATTAAGGTAGGTATAGGCGGTGAGCCTTCGGGTTCCATCTTTAAATACATCATTTACGGCAGTAAGTACTTTTCCGTTTAGTTCTGAATCCGCCGGGTGCAATATTCTGATAAAATCTGCAGTTTCTGCGTTTTCCGCCACTTGCCCGTTGTTAAGCATGTAATATGCCGACGTATCTTTCTTTTGCGCACTGGCAAAGGTTACGGATAGTACAAAAAAAAGAAAAAGTAAAGTACTCTTCATCTCACAAACTTTAGTATTATAAAAATCAATAAACATATTGATGCTAAAAAGGCAAGGTAACGCGGCGGGTTTAATTTTGGCTGAATTGAATAGGTATTGACAACATAGAAGCTACCGGCATGCCATTTTGTATCCCTATGGTCCATTTATTTGGCAACGTTTTTACAACTCTGATGGCTTCTTCATCGCACCCACTACCTATACCGCGACTAACGTGTATATCTGATGAGTGGCCATTTTCGTCCACATAAAATGATACGATCACCCTTCCCGTTGTATTGCTTTGCCGGGCCGCTTCAGGATACCTTATCTTACTTGCTAAAGTTCGTCCTAACACTGCATTGCCTGCCGGATAGGTCGGGGCGATATTAGCTTCGGTAAAACGAAATTCTTTTCCGTTTTTATAATGTATAACACCGGATAAGAAATTGCCGTTACGGAAAATATTGGTACAGGTGGTAGTGTCGTTAACAAAGCCTTGCCACTCGCCATCCTCCTGGCCATTCACAACGTTGCCACTAATATACCTTTTAAGATCATCGGAATACTTTATCCACCTTCCATTGCCATTTTCAGCCATCAGTTTTCCGGTAGAATCGTTGCACTGCACAAGTCTTGCGTTATACTCATCACTATACTTTACTACAGTATAAAGCTGTCCGTTCGAATAATAGCTTAACCACTCACCAATCGGTTTGCCATTTTGATAATTGCGAAAATACTTACGCCGTCCATTCGGAAAATACTCAAGATAAGGGCCGTTTAATCCGTACTGCACGTCCCATGTAGTTCTGTATGTGTATGCCGTGGCTTTCACCTTGCCATTCATAAAAACGTCCTTCACTGCAATTAGTTCTCTATCTGTTATGCTGGAATCAGGCGGGTACAAAATCCTTATAAAGTCCGCCACGTTGATGTTTAAAGCTAAGCCACCACTATTACGCATATAATACGTGGTAGTATCTTTCTTTTGCGCGTACGACAATGTTACCGAAAAAAGAAATATCC
Organism: Mucilaginibacter pedocola; assembly: GCF_002013915.1. Taxonomy (GTDB): domain Bacteria; phylum Bacteroidota; class Bacteroidia; order Sphingobacteriales; family Sphingobacteriaceae; genus Mucilaginibacter; species Mucilaginibacter pedocola. The sequence continues at coordinate 408,769 of NZ_MBTF01000001.1, read as the reverse complement.
AAAAAAACAAAGGCTTTGCCATGTGTAAACTTGTTTAAAATGGGGTAAGTATTATATATTATGTCTAATCAAAATAGCGAAAAAATCCACCCGGTGCATCAGCAGAGGTGTTTTCAGTCTTCTGCCAAGGCGAACGCCACCGGTATAGTAAAGTTTACGCGCACCGGTTTACCATTTACCATTCCCGGTATCCAAACCGGTAAAAGTTTTGTAACCCTGAGGGCCTCCTGGCTCAGGCTTTCATCCGGCGAACTCAATACTTTAAAGTTTGATAACATGCCATTTTTTTCGACCACAAAGCCTAATATTACCTTTCCGGTTATCTTGTTTTTACGGGCGTGATCGGGATACCTAACATTTCTGGCCAAAAAATAATTTAAAGCATTTTCGCTGCCGCCAAATCTGGGTTGCTGATTTACGGCCGTTAAAACCTCGTCTTCTTTACGGCGTTGAGTCCCGGGTTGTTCTACGCCATTTTTAAATTCCGCTTTGTATTGGGTATTATCGTCGGGGTAGCGCCGTATCCAAACGCCCTCTTTTTGGCCATTTACTATTTGCCCTATAAAAGTATCGTTTTGCTCGCCATACTCTATCCAGGTTCCGTTGCCGTTCTCGGCCAGTTTTTTACCTGTAGTGTCCGTGCATGTGTTTAAACGTTCGCCATCTTGGGTATACAGCGTAACGTTATATGCGTTGGTATTGGAGAAAAAAGTTGTATCGGGCCCCACTATCTTACCCTTGTAAAAATGCTTCACTTCCTTCTTTTTACCGTTCGGATAATAATCCATACAGATGCCATGTGCAGAACTTTCGAAATTCATTTCCTGGTTGATAGACCTCGCTAAAAGTTTAAGCGTACCATCAAGGTAATAATCCTGCACCACGAACATCCCCGAATCGGCTTTGATAATTAACCGCAAGAACTTTGCACTGCCCTCATCATTGGCCATATCGTAACTGTTGGCCATATAATATGCAACTGAGTCGGGTTGGCGGGCTTTTTTTGATTGTGAGAAACACACCGCACTAATAAGACAGCAAAATATGGCAGCAAGTAAATTTATTCTCATGCGATAAGAGTTTAGCGTGCTAATATAGCCAAAATATTCGGCTGCGTAATGCACCAAAAAAAAGCCGGATGCGTATTGCACCCGGCTTTTTCAATACTGTTAAAAAGCGGAACCTATTTAAAATCCTCGTTAGTCAATCCTTTGTTCACGGTAGCTTCGGTAACTTTAAATTCTACCAGGCCGCCGGCAACAAATATTTTTTCGGAGTACGGTATTTTTATGCCGGTGTTTATGGTTTGGTAATCGCCATACTCGGTTGGGGTTGCACCCGGGCTATCGGTTACGCGTTTTAGCTTGTAGCCGGTTTTAGGGTCGTACCATTGTTTAACGCGGATGCCGTTTGGCGTAGTTACGGTTACAAGGTAGGCCAGTTTACCATTTACTACCTGCATATCGGGAGCAAGTTCCAGCTTGTAGCCCGTTTTGCCATAATCCAATTCAGGGAAAAGTTTGTAGCGGTTTATAATGCTCTTTTTAGTATCGGCGCTTACTTTTGCATCGGCATTATATTGCTTCATCCTCACGCTGTCGCCGTTTATAACTAACCCGGTTATCACAAAGTTGTTATAGCTTGGCGCTATCATGTTCTCGTAAAACTTATCAGGAGTTTTGTATTTCATCTCCAGCTTTACGCCTACGCCCTGGAAAGTACCGTCTGATTTAACCGTAAGGTCGCTCACATCTTTTAAGCGTGCCTCGGTGCCAACCGCATTCAGGTAAGCATCTATCACGCTTTTTGCGGTGGTGCCCTGCTGTACCGGCTGCCCGCTCAGCGAGTTATTATCGGGGTTAATATCCGGCAGTACGCCTTCGGGGTCTAAGGTTACATATGATATCCTCGAGGTTGATTTGTAGGCGAAGGTCCAGGTGCCGCCACGCTGCCAAATTTCGGCAGGTAGTTTTATGGTGCTGCTTTTGCCGTTTTCCTCTACAATTAATGCAGTAACCGGCATGGCCATTTCCTCTAAATTCTCAATGGTTATCAGCGATCCTTTGCTTGGGTCGTTATCAGGGTAGCCTATTTCTTTTACCCCTTGGTCAAGCTTCCAGGTTTGCAAAAACCATTGGTTCCAGAACCAGCTCAGGTCCTCTCCTGCTGCATTATCCATGCTATGGAAAAAGTCCCATGGTGTAGGGTGCTTAAACGCCCAGCGTTTTATATACTTTTTAAAAGCATAGTCGAAACGCTCTTCGCCCAATATCTGCTCGCGCAGTATCATTAGGCCTTGTGCAGGTTTCTCGTAAGCTGCGTTACCCAAATAATCGTTCTGGATAACATCGGGCGTATTCATAATCGCATCGGCATTAGGGCTAAACATGTATGCTGCGCCGCCCTGCACATCATCTTTAGTATAATATTCGCCTTTGTTGAATACCTTGGTATCAACCTTATTAATAAAGGTGTTAAAGCCCTCGTCCATCCAGGCGTATTTACGCTCGTTTGAGCCCACTATCATCGGGAACCAGTTATGGCCAAACTCGTGGTTGGTAACGTTCCACAGGTCGCCGCCAACGCTTTGGTGGCTGCAGAATACAATGCCGGGGTACTCCATACCGCTAACCGGGCCGCCTACGTTGGTAGCTACGGGGTAAGTATACTCGAACCATTTGCCCGAATACAATTCAATAGATGCCTTCACATACTCGGTAGACCTGCCCCAGGCGCGCACTCCGCCGCTGGTAATAGGGTAAACCGATTGTGCCAAGGCCTTTTTGCCGTTGCTCAGGTTAATGCGTGCCGCATCCCAAACAAAAGCTTTGGATGCCGCCCAGGCCACATCGCGCGAGTTTTTGCAGGCAAAGTGCCAGGTAAGCGTTGGCTTTTTCAGGTAAGCGTTACCGGCCAATACCTCAGCCGAATCTTTTATCATCACGGTTTTATCGCTGGCGCGTGCTGCGGCAAGGCGTTTCAGGGCCGTTGGCGTAAGCACTTCGGTTGGGTTAAGCAATTCGCCAGAGCCTACTACTACCAGGCTTGCCGGGGCGGTAATGGTATAATCGAAATTGCCGTACTCCAGATAAAACTCCGATGCGCCCATATACGGGATAGTATTCCAGCCGCTTACATCATCGTAAACCTCCATACGGGGGTACCATTGGGCTATGTCGTATATCCAGCCTTGCGGGGTTTTGAGGCGGCCGGTGCGGTCGGTACCGTATTCGGCTACATCGTAGGCATAATCTATTTTTAGTTGCAGTTTAGCACCGCCGGTACGCAGGGTATCTTTCAACCGTATCTGCATGCGGGTATCGTTCACCAAATAATTGGCTTTTTCGGCTTTGCCTTTATTAATTACTGTGACGCCCTTTAATTCAAAACCATTAGTAAATCCAACATTAGCGAAGCGCCCGCCTTCTACTACCGAGGTAGCCTGCCCGCGAGAATCCCGGCGGATAATATTCTGGTCTAACTGCAGCCATAAAAAGTCGAGGTTATCGGGGCTATTGTTGGTGTAGGTGATAGTTACACTGCCTGTCAAGCGGTGTTTCAACGTATCAAGCGCCACATCAATTTTATAATCGGCGCGGTTTTGCCAGTATCTTGGCCCGGGCGTGCCCGATGCCGAGCGGAACAGGTTGCCTTTTTCGGGATAAAACAATGGGCTGAAAACTTTATGCTGATCGTACTTAGAGGCGGGCGGGGCATCCTGTGCCTTTGCCGCATAAGTACCAACCGAAAGCAGCAACAAAAGGGCTTTTTGGTAATTTCTCATTTTTTGCGGTATGATTTAAAGGCGAATATATTGTTTTTTACCAAACCCGCGTTGTAATGGCTGCGTTGCCAAAAAGCATCGCCTATTTTTTATATTTTTGCGCCAATGTGCCGGTGGCTTTTATACACGGCACAACCTTTTCCCGATAAATGGATATATCTGTAGTAGTACCACTGTATGACGAAGTAGAATCGTTACCCGAGCTTACCTCATGGATAGCCCGGGTGATGAGCGAGAACCGTTTTACTTATGAAATAATATTAGTTGACGATGGCAGCCGCGATGGATCGTGGGACATGATCGTGAAGCTCAAAGAAAGCAATCCACATATCCACGGCATCAAATTCCGCCGCAATTACGGTAAATCTGCCGCGTTGAATACAGGCTTTGCCGCTACCAAAGGCGATGTGGTAATTACCATGGATGCCGACCTGCAGGATAGCCCCGACGAGATACCCGAGCTTTACCGCCGCATAAAAGAAGAAAAATACGACCTTATATCGGGCTGGAAGGCCAAGCGTTACGATCCGCTGAGTAAAACCATCCCTACCAAATTATTCAACGCCGCCACACGCAAAATGAGCGGCATAAATAACCTGCACGATTTTAATTGCGGACTAAAAGCCTACCGTAGCACTGTAGTGAAAAACATAGAGGTATATGGCGAAATGCACCGCTACATACCCGTGCTGGCTAAATGGGCCGGCTTCACCAAAATTGGCGAACAGGTGGTAGAGCACCGCGCCCGCAAATACGGCAAAACCAAATTCGGCTGGAGCAGGTTTGTAAATGGTTTTTTAGATCTGCTTTCGATATTCTTCGTAGGCAAATTTGGCAAGCGGCCCATGCACTTTTTCGGTACTATGGGCACACTGAGTTTCTTAACGGGTTTAGTTATTGCTGTATGGATAATTAGTGAAAAACTGTATTTGATAGCACACGGCGAACACTACAGGGATATTACAGACAACCCGCTTTTTTACCTCGCACTGGTGGCTATAGTGTTAGGTTCGCAATTATTCTTAACCGGCTTTGTTGCCGAATTAGTTTCGCGCAATTCTTCAGACAGGAATCATTATCAAATAGAAGATTCAATTTAGATATGAGATTTGAGACGTTAGATATGAGACAGAAAATTATCCGTCTGCCTCTGTTCTCTTTCGTTTTTATGCTTTCTCAAATCTCATATCTAAAATCTCACATCTAAAAGCGAATGCACTTCTCCATCATCATACCTTTATACAACCGCCCGCAAGAGATAAACGAACTGTTGGGTAGCCTTACGCTGCAAACGTATAAGGCTTTTGATGTGATGGTGATTGAGGATGGCTCTACCAGCCGTGCCGAGGATATTGTTAAAAGTTATGCTGATAAACTCGACATAACCTATTACGAAAAACCCAACGAAGGCCAGGGCTTTACCCGTAACTTCGGCTTTGCCCGCGCCAAAGGCGATTACTTTATCGTTTTCGATTCGGATTGTTTAATACCGGCAGACTACCTGCAAATAGTTAATGATTCGTTAAATAAGAACTGGCTGGATGCATATGGAGGCCCCGATGGTGCGCATGAATCTTTCACCCCTATTCAAAAGGCCATTAGCTACAGCATGACCTCCCCTTTTACTACCGGCGGTATACGCGGTAATAAAAACGGTATAGGGCAATTCCATCCGCGCAGCTTTAATATGGGTATATCGCGCAAAGTGTGGGAAAACGCAGGCGGCTTTATCATCACCCGTTTGGGCGAGGATATTGAATACAGCATCCGCATCCACTCCCTAGGCTATACCATTGGCCTTATCCCCGAGGCTATTGTATACCATAAACGCCGTACCGATTTTTTGAAGTTTTATAAGCAGCTGCATTTTTTTGGCAGGGCGCGTATCAACATCTACAAGTTTTTCCCTGCCCAACTTAAGGCCGTACACTTTTTTCCTGCCGTATTTACGCTGGGTGTGCTATTTACCATTATAGCTAATTTGTTTGGCTGGGGTATAGCTATTTTGTGTAATTTTGGAGTTGCGCTGTATACTTTGTTGATATTTTTTCATTCGCTGTGGGAAAACAAATCAGCAAAAATCGCATTTTTGAGCATAATTGCTGCCTTCACTCAACTGACTGCCTACGGGTTAGGATTTATGCAGGATTTTTGGAAGCGTGTGGTGTTAAAAAGATCTTAAGAACGTATGTACCATCCATTTTCTGTTGCCGAGACCTTGAAATCCTCATGGGATTTCCTGGTGAAGAACCTCGCAACCATTGTTGTTTACTCTATTATTTCATTGCTGGTGATGGGCATCTTTGCGTTTGCGGTTTACGTGTTTCGCGATGATTCTTTAATTGGCGTAGCGGGCGTATTTGCCTTGCTCATCATTATCAGCTACAACTTCCTGGCATTTAATAAACTTATTTTCAGGCTAATGGATAGTGCCTACCACGAGGTAAGCTTAAGCGAGATTGTACCAACCGTTAAAATGGTGGCCAGCTACCTTGCTTTGCTGCTCACCATCAGTGCACTTAGCGTTTTCCTTAGCAAGGCCATCGAAAAAATGGACGAAAGCTACCTGCAATACTTTTTAGGTATAGCTGTGGGTTACGTATCGCAGTTCTTCCTGTTGTTTTACTTCCCTCTTTGTACCTGCTACATCGTTGACGACCAATCGGGCCCCTTTGAATCGATATCGCAAAGCTTCGGCCTTATCAAAGGCAACATCATTAAGTACTTTATGCTTTTTGTTGTGGTAGAGGCGCTTATAGTTATTGCCTCGTTAACCATTGTGGGTTTTATACTTATTATCCCTATCGTAAACATCATCCTGGCCATGACCTACCGCAAACTGGTTTACAGCCACCAGGATATTGACGATGATATTGCCGAAACCAACTAAGCATGGGCATTAAAGCAACACTGAGCAAGGTTTTTGCATATTTTGTTAACCGGCAATTAGATAATATCCGCCAAAACGCCGTAACCCTGCAGCAAAAAGCCTTTACCGACTTGGTACATGCCGCAAAGGACACAGCCTTTGGTAAAGACCACAAATTTGCTTCTATAAACAACTACGAAGATTTTAAGCGCCTTGTCCCCGTACGCGATTATGAGGAGCTGCGCCCCTATATAGAACGCGTTACCCATGGCGAAGCCGACGTAATGTGGCCGGGTAAACCCGCCTATCTGGCTAAAACATCGGGCACTACATCGGGCGTTAAGTATATCCCCATTAGCAAAGAGAGCATGCCCGAGCACATTAAGGCTGCGCGTAACGCCCTGCTCAGCTACATCCACGAAACCGGCAAAGCCGATTTTGTAGATGGCAAAATGATATTCCTGCAAGGCAGCCCAGTGCTGAGCGAAAAGGCTGGCATATCTACCGGCCGCCTCTCGGGCATTGTGGCACACCATGTGCCCGGTTATCTGCAAAAAAACAGGCTTCCCTCCTACGAGACAAATTGTATTGAGGACTGGGAAGAAAAGGTTGATGCCATTGTAGGCGAAACTGCTAAAGAAGATATGCGCCTGATATCGGGCATACCGCCCTGGTGCCAAATGTATTTCGACAGGCTTTCTGCCGTATCAGGCGGTAAAAAGGTGAAGGACATATTCCCCAACTTTAAGCTTTTCGTGCATGGCGGGGTAAATTACGAGCCTTATCGTGCACGCATGGAAGAAGCCATTGGTTTCAAAATAGATTCGATAGAAACATATCCTGCATCAGAGGGATTTATCGCTTTCCAGGATTCGCAGAAAGAAAAAGGCTTGCTGCTGATGGTGGATGCAGGTATTTTTTATGAGTTTATCCCCAGCGAAGAGTACTTTAACGAAAACCCAACCCGCATAAATCTGAAGGATGTGGAACTGGAGCGTAACTACGCACTTATTATGAATACCAGCGCCGGGCTTTGGGGATATAGTTTGGGCGATACTATAAAGTTTGTATCTAAAAATCCGTACAAAATAGCTGTTACCGGCCGCATCAAACACTATATATCTGCCTTTGGCGAGCATGTTATTGGCGAAGAAGTAGAACAGGCGCTAATGGGCGTAGCCAACGAGGAAGGCATAGATATTGTAGAATTTACCGTAGCACCGCAAGTAAACCCTGCCGAAGGGCAATTACCTTACCACGAGTGGTTTATAGAATTTGGCAAAGAGCCGAACGATTTGGCAGCGTTTGCGTTAAAGGTTGATAAGGTCTTACAGAAAAAAAATATTTACTATTTCGACCTTATTGAGGGTAACATTTTGCAGCCTTTAATTGTCAATAGTTTAAAAAAGGATACATTTATAAATTACATGCGCAGCCAGGGCAAGCTCGGCGGGCAAAACAAAGTACCACGATTATCAAACGACAGGAAGATTGCCGATGAATTGAAAGCATACACACAAAACTAAATACTATGAAAAAGTTAATGTTAACGTGTGTAGCATGCTTTACGGCATGCTTTGGGGTATTTGCTCAGCAAGAAAACCTGCAGATAGCCTGGCCAGGCGAGTATAAATGGAAAGTGGTGAGCAACCAGTCGAACGCTGCCATGAACCTGGTAGAACTGATACCCGGTGCCGAAACGCTAAACAATTGGAGCATAATGGCCACCATGGTATCTTACAAAAACAAACGCGTTGCCAACATAGCCGAGGTACAGCCTATGTTGTTGGCCAACATGAAAAAAACCGCTCCCAAAGCAAGGCTGGCGGTACTGGAAAGCGGTACAAAAAATGGCAGGCAGTGGACGATATTTAAAATAGAAGCACCGGCTTTTACAACCGTGCCCAGGCCCGAATCGCAATTGTATTATGCTACGCAGGGCGATAAAACTTTGTACGTAAGCTTTGTAGCACAAAAAACAGCATGGTTACCCGGTGCATTCGCTACCAAATGGAGCAATGTATTTAAGGGTGCACAGCTGGTGATGAAATAAAATTATTTGTACTAACAGATTTTGAACAACATTAAAAACGTAGCCATTTTAGGCTCCACCGGTAGTGTAGGCACTCAAACGTTGGACGTTATTAAAGATAACCCCACGCTTTTTAGTGCGTTTATGCTAACCGGGCACTCTAACGCTTCCCTGCTTATTCAGCAGGCTCTTGAATTTGTGCCGAGATACGTAATTATCTGCGACGAGGATAAGTATGCCGAGGTAAAACAAGCATTAGTCCACCTGCCCATTGAGGTACATGCCGGTTATAGCGCCATTAAAGAGATGGTTACGCACCCGGATATTGATGTGGTGCTAACCGCCATGGTAGGCTTTGCAGGGCTGGAACCAACCATTAATGCCATTAAGGCAGGCAAGGATATCGCGTTAGCAAACAAAGAGACGCTGGTTGTTGCCGGCGAACTGGTTACCGCATTGGCTAAAGAGCACAACGTAAAAATATTACCTGTTGATAGCGAGCACTCGGCCATATTTCAATGCCTGGCCGGCGAAGAGCAAAATAAGATAGAGAAGATTATCCTTACGGCTTCAGGCGGGCCTTTCCGTGGTAAAACCCGCGATTTTTTGGCAGGCGCTACCCGCGAGCATGCCCTTAAACACCCTAACTGGGTAATGGGCGCCAAAATCACTATCGATTCGGCATCGTTAATGAACAAGGGGCTGGAAGTGATAGAGGCCAAATGGCTGTTCGGCCTGGAGGCTGATCAGATAGATGTTATTGTGCATCCGCAATCTATCATCCACTCTATGGTGCAATTTGAGGATGGCTCTATCAAAGCGCAAATGGGCTTGCCTGATATGAAGCTGCCGATACAATACGCGCTATCGTACCCCAACCGTATCAAAAACAATTTTAAACGGTTCGATTTTACGGCCTACCCTAACCTCTCGTTCGAGAAACCGGATATGGGTACCTTCCGCAACCTGCAATTTGCTTATGATGCACTGAACCGCAAAGGAAATATGGCCTGCATAGTGAACGCAGCCAACGAAGTGGCGGTTGCAGCGTTCTTGAAAGACGAAACGGGCTTTTTGGCGATGAGCGATATTATTGAAGGCTGCATGGAAAGCCTGCCATACATGGAGCAGCCCACACTTGCCGACTATTTGAATACTGATAAAGAAACGCGCATATTTGCGCAAAATTTAATAAAGCAAATGCCGTTAAAGGCATACCATATTTAAGCGAAATAAGTACTGATGGATATATTGATCATGGCAGGCCAATTAATACTGGGCCTTTCAATTTTAGTGATACTGCACGAGTTCGGGCACTTTATAGCGGCCCGCGCTTTCGGAATAAAAGTAGAGAAGTTTTACCTGTTTTTTGACGCCTGGAATTTCAGCCTGTTTAAATTCAATTACAAAGGTGTAGAATACGGCATAGGCTGGTTGCCACTTGGCGGCTATGTGAAAATTGCCGGTATGATAGATGAATCTATGGATACCGAGCAATTGGCTGGTCCGCCGCAGCCCTGGGAGTTCCGTGCTAAACCGGCATGGCAACGCCTTATTGTAATGCTGGGCGGTATCATCGTTAACATTATTGTAGGTATACTGATATTTTGGGTGCTGGTTATACGCTACGGCGAAACCTACACGCCAAACGCTAATGCCAAGTACGGTATAGTACCGGGTGTTATCGGTAAAAAGATAGGCTTAAAAGCGGGTGATAAGGTTACTGCCATCAACGGCAAACCATTTGAACGCTTTGAAGAACTGAGCAGCTCTAATGTATTACTGGATAATACCGTGCTTACCATTAAACGCGATTCGCAAACCATCGACCTGAAAATACCGCCAACCATCCTGAACGATATTGCCGATTATGATGATGGTATAGAGCAGTTCATCAACCACTTCCCGCGTAATAAATTCAGCGTTGATTCGGTTTATGGTGCATCAAAAGCAGCCGGCCTGCGCAAAGGTGATAGTATAGTGGCGGTAAATAACAAACCCGTACCTTTCTTCGATCTGTTTCAGGAAGCAGTACAAGCCAATAAAAATAAAAGTGTGCAGCTATCGGTAAAGCGCCCCGATACAACCGTTACCCTTACTGCAAAAGTAGATAGCAACGGAAAGATCGGTTTCTTCCGTTCGGAGAAAGACCTGATGGCGACACAAAAGACCATCGAATACGGCGTTTTTGCAGCATTCCCGGTAGGTGCCGATAAAGCCTGGGATATGTTTGTAAGCAATGCCAAGGGTATTAAAAAGATTTTTACCGGCCAGGTAAAAGCTAATAAAGCTATATCGAGCCCATTGGGTATAGCGCAAAAATTTGGCGGCACCGTAAACTGGATCCGTTTCTGGAGCTTGGTGGGTTTCCTATCTATGGTGTTGGCATTAACCAACCTCCTCCCTATCCCGGGGCTTGATGGTGGCCATACGGTATTCCTGCTTATCGAAATGATAAAAGGTAAACCACTAAGCGACAAGTTTTTGGAACGCGCGCAGATAGTAGGTTTTGTACTGTTAATATCACTAATGGTATTTGCCTTCGGGAACGATATTGTGAAGATATTTACAAGGCATAAATAAAGTTTTTGCTCTTTGCATAGTGGTGATTTAACCACAGAGGGCACAGAGAGAAAACCACAGAGGCCGCAGAGTTTTTACTTTGCGGCCTCTGTGGTTTTAAAGCGTTTACAGGCTCTGTGCCTCTCTGTGTAAAACTCTGCGGCCTCTGTGGTTAAAAAGAGACTAAGCCAAGCCCTACCCCGGCATTTGATATATCTGTATCAAATTACCACAAGTATCATAAAATATGGCGATGATGAACGGCGAGTTCATATCCGGTTTAGTTTTAAACTCTACGCCAAGTGAAACTAACCGCTCATACTCGGTTTTCATATCCTTTACTTCGAACATGGTGTAGGGTATCCCCTGCTCCAATAAGGCGCTTTTAAATGCTTTTGATGCAGGGTTCTCATCAGGTTCCAAAACCAGCTCTACACCATCCGTAGCCTCAGGCGATACTACCGATAGCCATCGGTGTTTTCCCATTGGGATATCCTGTTTCTTGATGAAGCCCAGATTTTCGGTGTAAAATTGCAGGGCCTTCTCCTGGTCGTCGACCAGTATGCTTGTTACGGTTATTTTCATGGGATATACTTATGCAGTTGCGAAATCGGCCGGTGCGTTTTTTCTTTTCAGTATCAGTGCAGTTATTAAGGCCACAATGATGCCTACCGGTAATATCTCTAAGTAAGTATAAGCAGCAAATACCAGCGGGTTTTTATAAGCCTCCTTCATATCCTGCAGGTTCTTGGTTTCTTTGGCAATTTCGGCTGCGCTTTTGCCGCTGCTTTGCAGTTCTTTTACCATGTGGGCGGTGTAACCATCCATCCAGCCGGGTAAAAAGTAATGGTAATCTACCGCCCAGGTAAGCATGTACATGGTTGAGGCAATAAGTGCTACCAAAAAGCCAATCTGGAAAGCCTTTCCAAAACTGATAACACCGCCGTTGTATTTATCGCGATAGTTCTTCACGGCTACAAACATTAGCGATAGCGCGAGTATCATGGCCGAGAAGCCCATGATCATGTTGCCCTCGTACGTGCCCGACTTATAGCACGAGGTCATGGCGAAAACCATAAAGGTAGATATCAGCAAGCCGCTGATCAACCCGAAAACAAGTACATTCTTTTTCATTTCGTTCGTTTTAATTTTATGGTTCAAAGGTGTGTATCCGGCAAATAAAAGCCCTCATACTTTAGGGTGATTTTGGTTTTCAAAGCACGTTTCACCCAAAAGAATGAGTGTTAAAACACCATGCGTTCCGATGGAACGCCCAGTATGTGTATGTATTTTTCTACCAACCATACATCCCTAAGGGATGAAAACACGATCGTTCCATAGGAACGATTCGTTGGTAGAAAAAATCAAACACCGGTTTCACGTTCCATCGGAACGTTTGATGCACACCCATCCAACCCACGCGGCACTCTCTCAGGGTATCAAACTCAATCGCTTTGCCTTCTCTACGGCCTGCGTGCGGCGTTGTACTTCCAGTTTCTCGAACACTTTTGATGAATGCGTTTTGATGGTATTGAGCGATACAAAAAGTTTCTCGGCTATTTGCTGGTTGCTTAAACCATCGGCCATTAGTTGCAGTACCTCCAGTTCGCGGCGGCTCATGCCCAATTGGTTCAGGCAGTTTTCGTCAAATACAAATTCGGTATTGGCAACCAATACTTGTTTTTCAATAGTGATAGTTTTGGGCTGGGCCAGTTTAAGCGCCAGCCAAATACCCAGGCCGGTAAATAGTAAGGCGATGAGCCCGGCATATATCTCAAAAGCGTAATCGATAATAATAAACCGCCACTCCAGCCATTTCATCAGTACCAGCAAGGCACCTAACGACAAGCCGTACAAAATAATAGAGTGGTATTTACCAAAAAAGCCTTGGGGCATAGCGTAATTAGCTGTTGAAGTTTTAAAATTATAAAAATAGGTGCTGATATAAAAGTGGCTTTAACCTGCCGCTTCTGTTTTACTTTGGGTAATTTTTTGGAAACGGGTTTTCAACCGAAGAAAATACCTTTCGAAGCCATAGTAAGACAGGGATGCCAGCGCTACAACCAATATTAGGGTTCCGGCGTACAACACAACTACCTGCAAAAACGTGTTGGCGGGAGGGATATAAGTCCGCACTAAATAAAGCATTAAAAACAGCGGGTATTTATGCAACAGGTATATGCCGTAGGATATTTTGCCGCAATAGCCAAGCACTTTATTGCCTAAAAACAAATTGGCGGCTTTGGGTTCGCAGAGATAAACCATGAGGCATGCCGAGCATACCGAGATAACCAGATCGCCCTGCCCTATCTCGCGATGCAGAAAAACAGCGATGAAAGCGATGAAGGCAATAGCGATAACTAATTGCACATAGCTATTGAACAAATAGTTAAAAAGGCGCTGAAACCTGAACAGGAACACATGATTTTTGGAATTGAAGTACAGCAAGGCCATTACCGCCCCAATCATCATATCATCAAAACGGCTGAAGTACAAAAAACTATCTAACTGCAGCAGAAAGGGATTTTGATATTGGTAGTGTCTAACCACCAGGTTCAGAGTTACTAAAAAAGCCAATAAGCCTAACAGGGTATAAAAAATATGCTCCACCTTTTTTTGCCGGAAGATATGCGGATGGAAAATATAGAACTGCTCCTCTACCCCTATCGACCATATCGGGTCGAACATATCGGGCAGCAGTTTTAAGCAGAAAGCAACGTTGGGCATCAGGAAAAGGCTTAACCAAAGCGCCTGCATAGACCCTTTGGCGGGATAGATAAAGAAACCCACAATAATGAGCAGGAAATACAATGGCCATATACGCAGGATGCGGCGGATGTAAAAATCTTTTAGCGATACTTTTTGGAAGCGCTTCTTTTCTTCGAGCAACAGGTAGCTAATGAGGAAACCACTCAGCGTAAAAAATATAGTAACGCCTATTTTGCCAAAATTTTTGAGGTTGATATAGTCGTGGTGCTGCAGGCCCAGCACCTGTTTATGGTATTGTATGTGCGATACAACTACCATAAGGGCAGCAATAGCCCTGATGCCATCTAAATTGGCGAAATACAAATATGCCTTTTTAGCAACCTGTGCAGTTTTATCGCCCATGTTACCAAACCTAACAAAAATTAGCGGCTTTAAAAAGCTATTGCCGCTGTAAACTTATTGGTGCAGGTATCTATGTCAAACTCGTAATCGAAACTACGGCAGGCGCGGGTGATGATCATTAAACCAAAATGCTCGGGCAGTTGCAGCATGTCGGTTTCTTCAGGTTCAATTTCTTCAACAAAGAATTTTATTTGCCGGTTATTCGCCAACGCACCGCGTAACAAACCGATATGGTCGCTGTAGATGTTAATGGTACGCCCCCCCTGGTGGTTTCCGGCTAATGGCCATTCCATGCGGTGCCCATCAATGTTGATAGCCATAGGGTTGCCCTTATCATGCCTAATTAAAGTTATGCTCCCCTCCGCAATGGTAACATCAACAATAGTTTGTTCCCCACCACAATGCTTTAACGAATTGGTAAGCAATTCCATCAGCACCAGCTTTATGGTGCGTATGGCATCCTCACCGGCACCTTGCTGTTTCAAAAATTCAACAACGGCAATAGTAAGCGGGTAAAGTTCTTCTGCCGTGTTGTTGAATTGAAATTGTTTCGCGTCGGTACTCATACCATCTCAGGGTTTTGCTGTTACAGCCTCACTTGCCGAAGGGTATATTTTAAAGGCCTTATCAAGCCTTATCAACTGAAACAGCCCCAGTATATCCTTATTAAGTGCGGCAACTACCACTTCGGCTTTGTTGGCTATTGCATGCTTTAGCGATGCTACCAGCGCGCCCAAAAATGAGCTATCTACGTAAAGCACTTCGCCAAAATCAACTACAAGGTATTTGGTGCCGCCGTCTATCACGGCAAGCAGTTCGGCCTTGAAAGCATCGGCTACGGTTAAATTTGCTTCTTTTACCTGTATGGTGGCTACAATAGCGGCACCCTCGGGCTTGGTTTGTACTATCATCAGGTTGTTTTTTGTAAAAATATTAAGCTGCAATCGTCAATATGCGTTTGCTTTTTTTCCTCTATAAAGGCGCTCTTTTTAAAATCGCCGAATGGTTTGCCTAAAAATGGTGCTACTGCATCGGCAAAAGTTTGGTAGTCGGTTCTCTTACCATCTGCTCCTTCCGCATCAATAATACCATCGGTGAGTATATAGAGCTGGTCGCCGGTTTGCAGTTGCATAGTTATCTCATCATAGTCGCCATCGGGCATCAACCCAAGCAGCATACCTGCGGAACGTATTTGTTCTGTTTCGCCGGTGCTATGTTTATAATACAACAAGGGCAAATCACCCGCACCCGAGTATATCACACTGCCCTGTTCCGAATCTATCAAAAGCAACGACAAGCTCGAGAGTACATCAGCAACCACCGGGTCGTGATAAACCACCGAGTTTATTTTTTGCAGGATGCTTTGGGTAGAAAAATTACCTTCCGCAATACAAATACGCACCGCCGCCCGTATATAACTCAAAAACCCGAACGAGAAATACCACGCCGCCCACTTCTTGCCCATCACATCGCCCAGCACTATAAACGTATATCGATCATCAATTTTTATAAAATCGATAAAATCTCCCCCGGGGTAATTCTGAAAGGGTTGATGCCAAATATCGGCCTCGAAACCTTGTATAGCAGGTAATTGCTTGGGCACCGAATGCAGGTTAAGTGCCATTGCGGCCTTGCTCAGTTCTTTTAAAGCACGTTCGTGCTGCTCGCGCACGGTACTCAAAAAGTTGTTTATCTTACTTACCACCACCGCAACGGGGGTGTCTTTCAAAATGTAATCAACCGCCTCCAGGTTTATGCCCTCCAACATTACCCCACTATCTACCTCGCTGGTCAGGAACATAAAGGGGATGTCCTTCAAATCAGTTGCCATCAATTGCTGCCGGAATTCGAAACCATTTACTTCAGGCATGTGGTAGTCCGACAGGATGATATCCGGCCGTTGTTGTTTCAGCAGTGCCTGGGCATCTGCCGCCGAGCCCGCTTTCATACACTCGAAACCCTCTTTGGTAAGCGCACGGCCCATCATCTCCAGCACCAGGGGATTATCGTCAACCAGTAAGATTTTCTCAGAAGCAGCCATTTACAGGGCCTATATTTGTTGTCGTTTTAAAATAGAACTCAGGAACAAATATATACCTGTTGACACGATAAGCACCGAAATAATATCCATTATAGTGATGCCATCGTTAGCGTTGAAATAAAAGATGGTAAACATTTCGAAGTAAGGCGGCGCGGGCATAATGATCATGGCAAGGCCAAGGGTTATCATCACCAAACCAATGATCAGTACCGAAGTTTTGCGGACACGCTCGCGGGTTACATACTTCTTGGCCGTTTCGCTATCCAGTTGATGCTGCGACAGTAGCTGTTCGAAGCTATTGAGCATATCTAACCTATCCTGTTCAACATTCACTTCGCGGAAGGCTTCCACTTTTTCGGGCAGCGAAGCTTCATCCAAAGCATGCATTAGTTTTTGCTGAATAGCGCGTACACGCCCGGGCTCGGCCACTCCTTTACGGAGTAGTACCACTAATTCATCGGCCTTTAATTCTAAAAGCGCGGCTTCGTCGGTAACTTCTGCTGTATTCAAAACGATTATTTACTTATAAATGCCTAACTTTTGCTAATATTATAGCGTAAAACAGTCAACAACTTTATTTGCATGAAAAGAGTTTCCGTAGTTACCATCAACTTTAACCAGGATAAGATAACCGAAGAACTTTTAGATTCGATTGCCGCAACCAACACCTACGAAAACCTGGAGGTTATAGTAGTTGATAATGGCAGCACCGTGAACCCGGTACCCAAATGGGCACCCAAATACCCCAATGTTAAGTTTATACGGTCCGAACATAATTTAGGTTTCTCCGGAGGAAACAATTTAGGAATAAAACCCGCCACCGGCGATTATTACTTTTTGGTAAATAACGATACTGAGTTTAGCCCCGGACTGGTACAAAAACTGGTTGATATATTAGATACCCACCCCGAAGTGGGCATTATATCGCCAAAATTAGTTTACGATTTCGACCGCAGCATTATACAATATGTAGGCTTTACGCAGGTAGATTATTATACATGCCGCAACCGCGCCGTTGGTAAAGGCGAGAAAGATACCGGCCAATACGATAACCTGCTTGGCCAAACCGGCTACTGCCACGGCGGCGCCATGATGGTGAAACGCGAAACCTGCGAAAAAGCCGGGCTGATGGCCGACAACTTCTTTATTTATTACGAAGAGGTTGATTGGGGCGAGCGCATCAATAAATCGGGCTACCAGGCATGGGTACGTGGCGATGCCGTCATTTACCACAAAGAATCGATGACGGTAGGCAAGAACAGCCCGTTTAAAGAGTACTTCATGAACCGTAACCGCATCCTGTTCATCCGCCATAATGCGCCTGCTTTTAAGGCATTTGTATTCTACATTTACTTTGTGTTGATGGTGGTGCCGCGTAATATTGTCAACTACATTAAGGAAAAGAAATACAACTTCATAAGCATCCTTTTCCGCGCAGTGTGGTGGAACATCACCCATAAAAAAACAAGCGAAGAGTTAGGTTGGGTAGTAAATAAAGTTTCATGAAAATTGCATTCTGGTTCAGCCTTTTTATTGCCTTCTACACCTTTGTTGGCTATGGCATATTGCTGTTTATCATCATTAAAATAAAACGTGCTGTAAAGGGCCGTAAAATTATTGCCGATGTAGCAGAAGAGTTATTGCCCGAATGTACCCTTGTTGTAGCTGCCTATAACGAGGAGCGCTACATGGCCGATAAAATTGCCAACTGCCTGGCGTTAAAGTATCCGGCGGGTAAATTAAAGTTCGTTTTTGTGACCGACGGCTCTAACGACGGCACTATGGACGTTATTAGCCAATACCCGCAAATTCAACTACTGCACCGCCCCGAGCGTGCCGGTAAAATTGCCGCCGTACACCGCGCTATGGAATATGTTACCACGGAAGCCGTGGTGTTTACCGATGCCAATACTTTTTTGAACGAAGATGCCATGATACGCATTTGCCGCCACTATGCTGATCCAACCGTGGGCTGCGTTGCGGGCGAAAAGCGTGTGCAGATAGACGCAAATGCCGATGCCAGCGCAGCAGGCGAAGGCTTTTACTGGAAGTATGAATCGGCTTTAAAGAAATGGGATTCGGAACTGTATTCGGTTGTGGGTGCTGCAGGCGAGTTGTTCAGCGTACGCCGCAATTTGTACCAGGATGTTCCGCCCGATACCGTGTTGGATGATTTTATGATATCGATGCTGATAGCCGCCAAAGGTTACCGCATTGTATACGAACCTGAAGCTTATGCGCTGGAAACAGCATCTGAAAATGTAAGCGAAGAACTGAAACGCAAAATACGCATTGCTGCGGGTGGTATGCAATCCATACTGCGATTGGTGCCGCTGTTGTTATCCTTCAAATACCCGCTGTTATCTTTTCAATACGTGAGCCACCGCGTATTACGCTGGACGGTTACGCCCTTCTTCCTGATACTGGCATTCATCACCAACCTTGCCCTGGCCTTTGCCGAAATGGGATGGGTATACCAACTACT
The DNA here is from genome assembly GCF_002013915.1 of Mucilaginibacter pedocola. Taxonomy (GTDB): domain Bacteria; phylum Bacteroidota; class Bacteroidia; order Sphingobacteriales; family Sphingobacteriaceae; genus Mucilaginibacter; species Mucilaginibacter pedocola. The sequence continues at coordinate 389,885 of NZ_MBTF01000001.1, read as the reverse complement.
ATTTGCCGGGCAGGTATTCTTTTACCTGCTTGCCTTCCTGGGCTTTATAATGGAAAAAAGGCAGGTGCGTATAAAAGCACTATTTGTGCCCTATTATTTCTGCGTGATGAACTATGCGGTGTTAGCAGGCATTATCCGCTACTTCACCAAAAAGCAAAGCGCGGTATGGGAGAAAGCGCAGAGGAAGAGTTAAGTTCGAAGCCAGAAGTTTTAAGTCTTAAGGCTTAGGACTTACGACTACAGACTTATTCCACTCCTCTTACCTTCATTTGTAAAGTATAAATAGCTTTTGATGCTGTTATAAAAAGCACATCCTTGTTTTTGCCGCCAAAACAAAGGTTGGCCGTCCATGGTTCGGGCACATCTATATGAGCTATTTGCTTGCCTTCGGGATTGAACACCGTTATGCCATTGCCGGCAAGGTACAGGTTACCATGCTCGTCCAGCGTAATGCCGTCGGCACCTTTATTGGCAAATACCCGATTGCCGGTTAGCGTGCCGTCTGCTTTGATATCGAATAAATAAATCTTCCCTCCTCCTATATCTGCCACGTAAAGCAGCTTTCCGTCGGGCGAGCCTACTATGCCGTTAGGTTGTTTCAAGCCGTCTTCCAGCATTATCGCCTCGGCTTTCCCTTTGGGGAGGTAATACACCTTCTGCCCGTCCTGGTCGGGTTTGGTGCGGCTCCACCAGGGGCGCTGGTAGTATGGGTCGGTAAAGTAGATATTACCGTTGGGGTGTATCCATAGGTCGTTAGGGCCGTTCAACAATTTTCCTTTATAGTCGCCAAGGAGTACCTTTTGCTTTTTGCCGTTCTTCACCAGCCACAACTCGTCATGTTCATCGGCGCAAACGATCAGGTTGCCCTTTCTGTCCATATAAGTACCGTTAGCGCGGCCTGCACTATCCATGTAGAGCGATAACTTACCCTCGGTGTCATACTTCCATATTTTATTATTGGGCTGGTCGGTAAAGTAAATATTCCCTTTCTTATCTACAGCGGGGCCTTCGGTAAAGGCAAATTGTTTAGAGATAAGTTTAGGCTTTTCGGTGGTATCGTATAAAGCAAGTTCCTGTGCGGCGGCTCTTCCAAATGCAGAAGCGAGCACCAGTAGTAAAAAGCAAATTCGTTTCATATTAATTGGCTAAGGGTGCTTCTTTAAACAAACCAAGATCGCTAAGCGCCACGCATACCGGCGATTTAGTTACACGCAGGCGCACTTTTGTGGTGGTGACATCCTCGGGCAGGCGTATCAGCCTGTTACCGCCGATGCTGGTGGCCATGGCAATTTGCTTCCATTGCCCGTCTACCCAGGCATCAAACTGAACTTCCTCTACCCTTTGTCCCAGCTTAGTATTTTCGCGCAGGCGTATCACGTTAAAGGTTTTGGCTTTAGGCAAGCTGATGAGTAACTCGGGTGTTTTAACTTTATCGTCGGTAGCCCAATAGCTGTAGCGGTCGTTATCCAGCAGGTTGGCTGCCGTAAACTTTACCTTATCGCCACTGCGGGTATTGCTTGCGGTTAGCTTTGCGCCTTTGGCAAGGTTAACAGCGAAGGTATTTTTAACCACATCGCCGAAGGCTTTCAGCGAGGCAACATCATGGTCGTTAAGCAAACCACGTTTATCCGGCGAAAGCCCAAGGTCTAACGATGCCCCGCGGCCAACGCTTTGGTAATATAAGTTGAGTAAGGTAGCCGGCGTTTTCACCGAATCATCCTGCGTAGGGTGGTAAAACCATCCCGGGCGCAGCGATACATCGCATTCAGCAGGCATCCAGTATTTGCCATCGCGGTGGCCCTCGGTGCCTTCCTGGTCTTTTACATAACCGTTGCCGGGCTTTTTGCCTTCTTCGGGAGCATGAGGGGTGTAGGTTGCCCAGCAGGTTTCACCCGCCTGGCCACGCTCGTTACCCACCCAGCGCACATCGGGGCCAACATCGCCAAATATGGCCGCATTGGGTTGCAGTTTGCGGGTAATGCCCCAGGTTTGCTCCCAACCGTAATAGGTAGAGCGATCTATCTTGCGTACCTCGTTGGCACCGCCGTAATAGCCATCGCCACCGTTGGCCCCGTCGTGCCACGACATAAACAGCGGGCCGTATTTGGTGTACAACTCTTTCAGTTGGGCACGGTAAACTTTGGTTACATAATCAGGCGAGCCGTATAGCGCGCTGTTACGGTCCCAGGGCGAGCAGTATACGCCCATCTTCATGCCCAGTTTATTGCAGGCAGCGCGATACTCGCCTACTATGTCGCCTTTGCCGTTTTTGTAAGGGCTTTTAGAAATATTATAATCTGTTGTTTTGGTTGGCCAAAGGCAAAAGCCATCGTGGTGTTTGGCCACTACCACAATACCTTTAAAACCACCTGCCTTTGCTGCTCCAACTATTTGCATAGCGCTAAACTCGGTTGGGTTTACCACGGCGGCACCTTCGTTACCGTAACCCCACTCCTTGTTCATGTAGGTAGTTGGCCCGAAATGGATAATGCAGTACATACCTGTTTCCTGCCACTGCAGTTGGCCTTTAGTGGGTAGTGGCCCATAAGGTTTGGGAGCTTTTTGAGCAAAGGCCGCGAAGGGCAACAATAATAGCAACGATAGATATTTCATAGCTGGTGAATGTATGGTTGGCTAATTTAATCATTCGGCAGGGTTTTGGCGGGCCAAATAATAAGCTATTTTTGCAACCCGGCAATTTTGCAGTATAGGCAACCAACAAAAATGTATTCAAAAGACCAGGCAACTCAACTAAAGCAAGCATTCTGGACCGCCTTTGGGCAGTACATGGGTCCCGTGCTGAGTGCCGAAGGCCTGCGCACCAACTGGGTAAACTACAAAACCGGCGTAAAGCACATCTTTTTTAAAATGCAGGCCGATGGCAAAAAAGCAAGCATAGCCATAGAGATAGCACACCCGGATGTAGAACTGCAGGAACTCTTCTTCGAGCAGTTTACCACTTACAAAGCTATGCTCCACAGCACTTTGGAAGAAGACTGGGACTGGGCACTACACACCACCGACGATTATGGCAAAACCATAAGCCGCATTTACACCGAACTACGCCCCGCCAGCGTTTTTCAAAAAGACGATTGGCCCAAACTGATCTCCTTTTTTAAACCCCGCATTATTGCTTTAGATGAATTTTGGAGCATCGTGAAACCGATGTTCGAAGCCTGATTTTGGGATTCCACCGATTATTGTTTGATTACCCTAATCAAGACAGATTCCACAGATTTTTGAAGTTCCAATCAGGGTTTCGTGTAAATCGCTGAATCCCTAAATCGTGTCCTATCAGTGGAATCTTTTAAAAATCGGTGAAATCATCAACTATTGTAATCGCGCACAAAGTGCATTCGCCTGCTCCAGGTGTTCTTTCAGTTTCGGCAAAGCTTTCCCCGCAAATTCGGTTATTTTTTTGTTTGAGTTACCCGTTACAGTTTTGTAGAGCGCAATGCTTTGTTCGTAATCCTGCACCATGGCTTGTATGTAGGCTCTGTCAAAAGCGCTTCCTGTATCTTTACTCAGCGTTTCAATAGCCAGGGTATGCACTTTGGTTAGTGTATCAGGTATGGCGGCTTTCTGCTCTGTGGCTATCTGTTTTAGTTTGGTGCCTGCATCGGTATGTGCCGCTATCATGGCGTTAGCATAATCTGTAATGGCCTTGTTCTTCGAAACCTTTAGTGCCAGTTGCGATAGCTGTATTTCGGCATTACCGCCTTCTATGCCTTTGGTAACAAAATTTTGCACCTCGGCGTCAACTACATTATTGTAGTTACGGCCTTTCCTATTATTACAAGCGCAAATACTGAAAAGAAAGGCAAAGCCTATCACTATGCCGGGGAATAATTTCATTATAATTGGTTAAGTGTGTAATGGGTTAACAAACATAAGCTATTCCTGTTTATTTTTTTATTGGGGGATTACACCGATTGGTGTTTGGGATTACACCGATTATATTTGATTTCACCGATTCAGCCCTTGTTTGGTGTTATCACCAACAAGGCAACGCAGAATTTATAGATACGATATAAATGGAAAACCTTAATGTAAACTAGAGGTGAGTAACTATACCGGCCTCACGTAAATACAAACATTGGAGTTGTTGGTGATAACACACAACAACGGCGGTCCTGAAAATGAACCGGGCAGATTGGTATGGCAAAAAAAAGACGCTAACCTTTGCGGTTTAGCGTCTTTGCGTGAAATATTATTTAACGTTTATGCGAGATTACGGCCGGCATTCACAATACCGTATACTGTGCGTATAACCAGTTTATTGTATACGCTGGTCAGTTCTTCGTCGTGTTCCTGGTTGAGGCATTGCAGGGCATAGTGCTGAATGATAACCAAAGGCAATACGATCTTTTCGCGGATGGCGATAGAACGGCGTTCAACCGGCGACTCTTCCATCAACACCGTCATGCCGGTGAGTTCCAACAGCATGGCTTTGGTGAGTTCGTATTCTGCCTTTAAACCCAACCAGAATTTACCGAACTTTTTATCCTTCTCGAGATAAGCCGTTACCCGGAAATCTGATTTCGACATCGACATCATACAGTTATCCAACATGGTTTTAAAGAAACCCGAATTGCGGTACAATTCCTGCACCTTTTCCCACTGGCCACTATCCTTCATTTTCTTTAACGATGTACCTACACCGTAAAAGCCCGGGATGCTCTGTTTCAGCTGGCTCCACGAGGTTACGAAGCTAATGGCACGCAGATCTTCCAGTTTTAGCTTGGCCGAAGCGTTACGCTTTGTCGGGCGGCTACTGATATTGATCTGAGAAAGTAATTTCAGCGGACTGAATTTCTCCAAATACTCCACGAACAACGGATGCTCGCGCAGTGCCAGGAACATGCCGTGGCTTGCTTCGGCCATTTCGGCTATAAGGGCTTTATGGCTATCATCCAACAGATCCTTATGGTTAGGGTTTAGCGCCGATACGATACCGGCATTTATCAACTGCTCGGTATTGAACCTTGCTGTTTCTACCGAACCATACTGCGAACTAATGGTTTGGCCCTGTATGGTGAGCTGTATATGGTCGTTAGCTATCTCCTTACCCATCGAAGCATAGAAACGGTGCGTTTTACCGCCGCCGCGTGCCGGTGGACCGCCCCTGCCATCAAAGAAGGCCAGGTCTATTTCGTATTTACGGGCCATGGCGGTTAATTCTACCTTGGCTTTGTAAATACTCCAGTTGGCCATCAGGTAGCCACCATCTTTGGTACTATCGCTAAAGCCAAGCATAATAGTTTGCTTGTTACCCCGGCTCTTCAGGTGCTTTTTATAGAATGGATGTGTGTAAAGCGTTTCCATCACATCGCTGGCGTGTTTCAAGTCGTTCACCGTCTCGAATAGTGGCATAAAATCGATGGTAAGGTTATCCTTTTTCCAACCGCTCCATAAGAACAGGTCTATCAGCTGCAAAATGTCCGATGCCTGCTGGCAGTTACTGATGATGAACCTGTGGCAACCGTTTACGCCATTGCTTTCCTGTATTTGCTTTACCAAACGTATAGTATCCAGCGTATCGCGGGTAAGCGGGTCGGCGTCCTCTGGGCAAACAAAATCTGCTTCGGTAAACGGCAGCGTTTTTAGTTTTGCCTGTTCGTCCATTTCCATATAGCCTTTTGGCACGCCGGTGTATATCTTCTTGGTACCGTAATCAAATACGCTGCGCAGTACGCGGCTATCTTGCCTGATATCTAACGTGGCAAAGTACGAACCAAACAGGCGTACTTTCTGCGTAAGGTTATCTACAATATCCACAAAAAGGCTGTCGTGGTCTTTAACCAGCGTTTCGTGCATCGAGGTCAATATCTCCAGCATTTCGCCCTGCAGGTCTTTCGGTTTCTCAGGTTCGCTAAAGGCGTTATCATAAAGCAGCTTCTCCAACTTGGCGATGTTATCAACAAAACCACGGAAGGTGATGCGGCGTTTTAAGATCCTGAAATCGCGATAGTAGCTGCGGAATATGTGCTTCCGCAAAAGTGTGGCTACTTCTTTAGTGCCTTGCGTAGTTACGTTAGGGTTACCATCGCGGTCGCCGCCGGGCCAAAAGCCAAGCTCTAAAACAGGGCGCTTGCTTTCCGGCTCAAACTCTTCTTCCAGCTTGGCTTGTATACCGGCAAGGGCATGGTAAAACACATTCTCGAGGAACCAAACCAAACTAACAGCCTCATCTACAGGCGTTGGCGAGGTTTTATTAAAGAAAGGAGTTTTACCTAATTGTTGCAACAAGGTGTTTATCTCCGGTACATCGTTGGTCTTCAGCGCATCAATCAGGTCGTTCATAATACCCAACACGCTGCCCGGGTAAAACTGGGTAGGGTGAGCAGTAAGCACCAATCGGAGCGAAAAATCTTCGAGCTGTTTGCTTATTTGCTTGCGGGCACTCTCGTTAGATGTAGCCTGCTGCACCATGCTTTGCAGCGGGCCGGTATCATCTGTACGGCTAAGGGTACCAAATGAGGAGTCTTCAATAGCATCGAACAATACGACCTGCCGCTCAATGTATTGTATAAAGCGGAACATACGGTTGATCTGCTCGCGGTTATCAATACCCGGCACGTAGTTTTTAAAGAACGACTCGATAATTTCGGTGGGTGATGATTCAGCCTGTGCCCCCTTCTCGCAATGCGAGCTGAAGAATGGCAGCAGGATACCAGTATCTTTCACCTGGTAAAAAGGCAGCGTTTGAAACAAACTGTTATATAACTCGAAACGGGTTACAACTTCCTGGTTAAATGTTGTTTCTCTCTGACTGAGCCTTTGGTTTGATGGCATAATAAAACAGGTTTGGCAAAATTTATAGTATATCGGCCGAATATAGATTGCTGGCCGTTATTTCGGCGTGAATTTAATTATCTAAAACCAATTTACACTAAAATATGAATAATTAATAACAGATAATGCTATTTGATGCAATTATGGTTATTACAACCAGCAACCATATTATTTGTTTAAATTTGCGATGGTAAAATATTTGCCACAGAACCACCTCATGAACAGCCACCAACGGGAAATAAAAAGCTTTTTTTACAGCCAGTATTTTTCTGACGGACTGCGCATTACAGCCGGTATTTTAACCCCATCGCTGGTGGCATTACAGCTTGGCGATTTCGAGTTAGGCCTGACCATGTCACTGGGAGCGCTGTGTATCTGCACCATAGATAGCCCCGGGCCGGTACAGCATAAACGTAATGCCATGGCCATTGCCAACGGATTATTGTTCGCTGTATCGCTCATCACCGGCTTTGCCAGGCTCAACGTATTTACCCTCGGGCTCGAAATAACAGTATTCTCTTTCTTGTTCAGCATGCTTACCGTGTATGGTAACCGTGCTGCATCGGTAGGCACTTCTGCCCTGCTCATCATGATATTTATGATGGATAAGGCCGTGCCCCCGCCTGAATTGCCCATCTTCTGCGCTACCATATTAATGGGCGGGTTGTGGTACATGATATTCAGCCTGATATTTTTTGGTATACGCCCCTATCGTGCCGCCCAGCAAACCCTTGGCGAAAACGTGGCCGATGTTGCCCGTTTCCTCCGCTTGAAGGCAGATTTTTACCGGGTAGAAACCGATATAGACGATAATTACCGCCGATTGGTACTGCAACAAATATCGGTAAGCAACCACCAGGACGCCGTGCGCGAAATGCTCTTTAAAAGCCGTTTGATGGTAAAGGAATCGACCGGTGCCAGCCGCATTTTGGTGCTTACGTTTATCGGCCTGGTGGATATGTTCGAGCAGATAATGGCCACGCACTATGATTACCGCCACATCCGCGAAAAATATGCGCATACAGGCGTATTAGAAGAAATAGCCGACTTTTTATACACCCTGGCCGACGACCTGGATAATATTGGCTTTGCCGTATTGGCCAACACCCGCCCCGAAAAGCTTAGCGGGCTTAACGCAAAACTGGAGCTACTGAAGCAAAAGATTGATGAGGTGGACATAAAGTTTCCGGGTACCAGTAACCTTGTGCTCAAAAAGATACTGATCAACCTGCGCGATGTATCAAAAAGCGTAAGCAATATTTATAAGTATTACCACTCCAAAGCATCAGACCTGCTGATGAACGATACGCGCGAGGTAGAGTACTCTAAATTTGTAACCCACCAGGATTTTGCCCCGCATATTTTCTGGGATAACTTTACGCTTAGCTCAGCAACATTCAAACACGCACTGCGGGTATGCTTAGTTTGTTTGGTGGGCTTTGTTACGGCTAAGTTTATTGCGCCGGGGCAGCATAGTTATTGGGTGCTGCTTACCATTATTGTGATACTAAAGCCGGGCTTCAGCTTATCTAAACAGCGTAATTACCAAAGGCTTATAGGTACTATTGCCGGTGGTGCTATTGGTATATTAATACTAACGTACATTCCTAACGCTACCGTTCAATTTGTGTTTTTAGTAGTGCTAATGATGGGTACCTACAGTTTCCTGAGGCTGAATTATGTAGTGAGCGTAACGTTTATGACGCCCTTTGTACTCATTCTGTTCAAATTCCTATCGGTAGGCAATGTGGTGCAGGAGCGTATTATCGATACCCTTATTGGTTCTACCATTGCCCTTATAGCCAGCTACCTTATTTTCCCTACATGGGAGTTTGAGCAGATACAGCATGATTTGAAGGCTGTAATAACTGCCAATATTGCCTACCTGCAAAAGGTATCAGAAAGTATTGCCGGCAAGCCCGTTGCAATAACAGATTATAAGCTGGCCCGCAAGGATGTATATGTGCAATCGGCCAACTTATCGGCCACCTTCGAGCGCATGACCAGCGAGCCTAAGAGCAAGCAGCGAAATATTAAAGACATCCATAAGTTTGTGGTGCTCAATCATATCCTCACCTCATACACAGCAAATATTGCATCCACACTTATCCGCACCGCACCGCAATTCCCGCATGCCGACCTGCTGAAACTGGTAAAACGCAGCATGGCCGTTTTAAAGGAAACCAATAAAAAAATAAGCGGAGAAATAAGCGATGCCCCCGCAAAACCCGCCGAAGGCGTAAAAACCGCAGAAACACCATCCACCCTGCTCAGTGCAGATGATGCCCTGATGAAGGAGCAATTAGGCTTCATTAACAAGATAACTGTAGATATAGCCAAGGTTACGGAGACAATACTTAGGTAGTCTTTTTAACAGGATGACAGGATTAAAAGATTGACAGGATTATTTTTTTAGAGGATTACACCGATTAAATTAGATTTCACAGATTGATTTAATCTGTGAAATCTAAAAATCAATACAATCCTTGAAAAAAAATCCTGCTAATCCTCCTCCTGTCCTGACATCCTGTTAAAAAATCGTGTCAATCGCTCCATCCCTAAATTGTGTTAAACTTTGATGAACACTTTCTTCCTGTACATCCAGTGGAGTATCAGCCAATCAATAGTTAATACAACGATGCCCTTAACCAATGTACTATAAGCATCACCAAAAATCTGATCGTAATGGCCAAAGTGGGTATAAAGCGATTTGGTGATAAAAGAGCCGAAACCATCCGCCAGTATGTATGCAGCTATAGAATTGGTACCTATAACCATCAACAACAGCGCCTTGCGTTTATACTCGCCGGCATCCATAAAGCCGTAGAACAATGCCAGTAGCAAAAAGCAGCAACCACCGCTGAAGATAACCCAGCCGGGTGTCCAGATACGTTTTACTACCGGGGCTATGCCGGTGAAATGCAGTAGCGCAGACAAGGCTAACAAACCTATACCTATGGTAACAAAGCGCCTAACCAGTACAAATGGCGCCTTGCCTGAACGTAACATATTGCCGGCAAGTAACCCAATAATCATGGTGCCTAATGTAGGGATAAAGCTAAGCGTACTGTAGCCGCCCTCGTTAAAATTAAAATAATGTTCGCGCGGGAAAAGGTTCAAAAACCATTTATCTACCCCCCAGGCAAGGTTGGTATTTTTGTTCCAATGCGCGGCAAAGCCTTTAAAATTGCCCGCCCAGTCGGCCGTCACGCCTGCCGATGCATAGTCGAAATCAGGGCCGGGCAGCGGGTATAGTGCAAAGGCCGCCCAATAGCCAACCAGTATTACTACAAGGGCGATCAACTGTGTACGCGGTTTACAAAAACCCAGCAGGAACAGGAAAGTATACCCCATACCTATCTGGCTCAGCGTATCTTCGAAAGTAAAATAAGTTTGATCGCTCCACATCGACCGCAGGAAAATGCCCAGTGCTATGAGTATTACCGACCTTATTATCGCATGTTTCAGCAGATCCCAAAACTTGCAGCCGCGCGATAGCCTGCTTGCTATGGAAAATGGCAAGGCCACGCCTACCATAAAAGAGAACGAAGGCTGTATCAGATCGTGCAGTGAGCAACCCGCCCAGGCCACATGGCTTTGATTGAAAGCGAGGAAGTTCCAAAAGGAATTGCCGGGCAACGAAGCCGATACATGCTGAAACGAAAGCACTTCGCCCATCATCAGCAGCATTACAAAGCCGCGGTAGGCATCAAGCGAATTGAGGCGGGTAGTTGCCACGGGCGCAATTGCCGGGGCATCGTTCGGGTCGGTTTTGGTTTTCAATGGTTTATAATTTAGGGGTGGCATGGTTAGTGCCGGGTTGTTAAATAAAGTTAAACATCTGCGGCAAATTCGACGTTATCGTTTTTAAACCTAATTTGCACCCGGTAAACCTAAAACGCATGAAAAATCTCCGCCTCCCTACCTTGTTCGCGCTATGCACTTTATGGTTCGCCTGTGGCAACCCGCAGCGTGAAGATAAGGATAAAAACAACAATGTGCGCGCACACATCGAAAATAATGCCTTAAATATCGCTTATACCGATACCGGTAAAGGCGACACTACGCTGCTGTTCGTACATGGCTGGTGCATCAATAAAAGCTACTGGGCATCCCAAGCCAAGCACTTTGCCAACAAGTACCGCGTAGTAGCTATCGACCTGCCGGGCTACGGCGACTCGGGTAAGAACCGTAAACAATGGGACGTAAAAACCTTCGCAACGGATGTGAACGCGGCCATCGATCAGTTAAATCTAAAGAACGTGGTATTGGTGGGGCATTCCATGTCGGGCACTATTGTATTGCAGGCGGCCATAAACCAGCCCGATAAGGTGATTGGACTTGTTGGCGTTGATAATTTTAAAGGACAAGGCACCCTCCCCACCGAGGCTCAGAAGAAAGATATAGCTGAAGCTATTGGTGCTATGCGGAAAGATTTTGTAAAGGTAGCTTCGCAATGGTTCAACGAGGGGCTGTTCTACAAAACTACAAGCAAGCCCATCCGCGAGCGCATACTGAATGATGTGGTCCATTCCGATACCGCAGCAGCCATAGGTTCGATGGAACAGCAAGCCTACGATGATGTACCCGCCTTGCTGAAATGGAAAAAGAAACTGTATTTAATAAACAGCGATTATCAAGCCAATGATATAACCTGGCTGGTAAAAAATAAGATACCCTACAAACTACTGATCGTACCGCAAGTGGGCCATTTCCCAATGGTGGAAGCGCCGGATGAATTTAATAAGCAGATGGAAGTGGTGTTGCGGGATTTGAAATAAGATGTTTGTGCCTTGTGGAATATCCGCTCGGCGAGTTGACTCACCCCGGGTTCGCTATCGCTGCCCGACCCTCTCTAACTTCGTTAAAGAGGGTCGACGCCCGCGAATGGCGGGCCGTCGGGGTGAGTTAAATAGTGACGCGAATCCCCCCTACAACAGGTCATCCTCCTCATCAACCCCGGCATTCTTCTTAACCGAAAAGCTGAAAGTTGAACCTGAGCCTATTTGTGATTCGGCTCGGATGGTGCCTTTCAATTTTTCTACCAGTCCTTTTACTGTGTAAAGGCCAAGGCCTGTGCCTTTTTGGTTAAAGCGGTCTATCACGTTCAGGGTAACTTCTTTGTAAAATATCTTTTCGAGGTTCTTTTCGGCAATGCCCATCCCGTTATCAACTACTTTAAAATAGTAATGGTCGGCATCCTCGCGGAACTGTACGCTTATTACGCCCTGCTCTTTATCATTATAGCGCACGGCATTGGTAAGCAGGTTCAGGAATATCTGTTCGAGAGCAACTGCCGAGCACATCAGCGCATGATCTAACGGTGGGAAGTTTATCTTCATGCCATAAGGCACTTCGATAAGATTTACCACATTCTTCAGCAAAGCAACAAGCTCGAACGACTGCTGGTTGGTAAGCAGCGATGACGGTTTTGATGAATACTCCAGCATCTCATCAACCAAAGTTAAAAGGCGTTTTACTGAGGTAACGTTGAGTTCCAACAAGCCTTTGCTTTTTTCGTCGGCCGCCTTGCCCAGGCGTTGTTGCAGTGCCTGCGAGGTAAGCAGCATACTACTTAGTGGATTTTTAATATCGTGCGCTGCTGTAGACGCAAATTTTTGGATGAACGAATTCGTTTCCAGCAGGTCCTGGTTGCTGCGCTCTAAACGGGCAAGCTTGCGGCGAAGTTCCATCTGGGTGATTACCTGTTTACCTAAAATACGCAGCGACTTTAGCTGGCGCGGCGTAAGTTGTTTAGGCATGGTATCTATCACGCAGAGCGAACCCAGTGCAAAACCATCTTCGTTAACCAATGGTACGCCTGCATAAAAAACAATATTGGGGTTACCGGTAACTAATGGGTTAGATGCAAAGCGGCTATCCTGCCTGGCATCGGGTATAACCATTATTTCACCGGGTTTTAATATGGTATGGGCGCAAAAGGCCTGTTCCCTTGGTGTTTGAGTTGATGACAAGCCAACTATCGACTTAAACCACTGCCTCTTGTCATCTATCAGGCTGATGGCCGAAATAGAGGTTTGGCAAATTTCCGAAGCGAGATGAGTAAGCTCATCAAAATCGTTTTCGGGCATGGTATCTAAAATGTCGTATGAGTCGAGCGAATCTAAGCGCTCCTCCTCGTTGGCGGGTACAGGGTAAGACAGGTTACTCAAGCGGGTATTAGTTTAGATGCGAAAAATAAGGGTAAATATAGCAGTTTTACCATTTCAGCCAAATCTATCCAAACGAAAATTACTTTCCGCATACGAAAAATCGCACCCCTTAAAAGAATATTCCAACACAGGAATACCTTCAAAAATAAACGCACAAAAAAGGCGGGTGATGTGCTCACCCGCCCTTTATCAAATGCAAACCCCTAAATATTAAGCCTCTACTTCAAAACCGGTAGCGGTAGCAAGCTCGCGCCATGCTTCCATATCGGCTTGTACATCAGCTATTTTCTGTGCGGCCACGCCATAAGCGTCGGCACCCAGGAAAAGGTGCATTGGCGCTTCGGCAGCTTCGGCGGCTGCTATCATCACTTCCGATGCTTTGTCGGGGTCGCCTGCCTGGTTGCCGTTGATGTCGTTTTGGTGGGCTGCCTGTACTTCGCGCACAGTTTTGTATTCCTGTATCTCGTTCTTAGGGGTGCTTAACGAATCGGGAGCCAGGAAGTTAGTGCGAAAATAACCCGGAGAAACGATAGTGGCTTTTATATTGAAGGCCTTTCCTTCGGCACCAAGCGATTCGGTAAAGCCCTGCACCGCAAATTTGGTGGCGCAGTATATACCAAAGCCGGGGTAATTGCCGCTAAAGCCACCTATTGATGATACATTGAAGATATGGCCCGACTGCTGTGCACGCAGGTAAGGCATTACCGCGCGTATCACGTTTAGCGAACCAAATACATTCACATCAAAATTCTCGCGGGCTTCGGCATCGCTCAGCTCTTCTAAAGCGCCGGTCAATCCGTAGCCCGCATTATTTACCACCACATCAACTTTACCGAAGCGGGCAATGGTTGCATCTATAGATGCCTTCACGCTGCCTTCGTCCTTAATATTAACGGCAAGCGGCAGAAAGTTCTCGTGTTCGCCAACAACAGCAGTTAAATCGTTAAGGCTGCGGCTTGTGGCAGCTACGTTATATCCTTTATTTAATAATGTTTTTACCAGGCTAAACCCTAAACCTTTAGAGGCGCCGGTAACGTACCATGTTTTTTGAGTGCTCATTGTTTTATTATTATTTATTTTAGATAGATACTTGTTAATATTTCCCCTTCAGGGGATGAATTCATTTGAGGCTTAACCGTGGTAAGCCATCGATTTGGAAATTTCTTCGTTAAGCTGGTATTCCTTTTTCAGGCGGTCAAGTTTGGCCATTGCCCTGTCGTAGGCATCCTCGCCAAGCAGCAAATACAGCGGCGGGTTTTCCATTTGCGCTACTTCAATTATTGCTGCGGCAGCTTTTTCGGGGTCGCCGGCTTGCTGGCCGTCTTTTTGCAGCATTGCAGCTTGGGCAGTGTGCAACCCGGTGTATTCAGGAATGGTATGCTTAGCAATATTGACAGATTCGGGCGTTAAAAAGCTGGTGCGGAACGCGCCGGGAGCTACTACCGTAACCTTTACCCCAAACTCTGCCACATCCTGCGCCAATACTTCCGATAAGCCCACCACCGAAAATTTGGTAGCCGCATAAACCGACCAGCCAGTGGTTGCGGTAATACCTGCAATTGATGAGATGTTGATAATGTGGCCCGACTGCTGGTAACGCATATAAGGCATCACCATGCGGATAACATTTAACGTACCGAACACATTTACCTCAAAACTGTCGCGGGTTTCGCGGTCGGTAAGTTCTTCAATGCTGCCGCCAATGCCATAGCCGGCGTTATTGATAACTACATCGATGCTGTTGAAAGCGGCTTTTGTTTGATGGATAGCGCAGCCAACGCTGTCTTCGTTGCCCAACTCAACTTGTATAGGTAAAAAGTTGGGGCTTGTTACGCCAACGGCTTTCACCAATTCGTCGAGGTTACGCGAGGTTGCGGCAACCTTTTGCCCCGCGCTTAGTAATTGTTTTACCAGGCTTAACCCAAAACCTTTGGATGCGCCCGTAATGAACCATGTTTTGTTTTCCATAAATTGTTTGCTTTGATGAAACAAAGGTATGGCCAAACACGGGGCAAGCGTTTGCGTTAATCAAACCATTAATTGCAAAATTCAAACAATACGAAAAGCGGATGGGGTAACAGCGGTTTGTTTTTTGAAAAAATTATTGAAATGGGCGGGCTCCTCAAAGCCCAAGCAGTAACTAATTTCAGATACGTTCCAATTGGTGTGGCGCAATAAAGCCTTGGCTTCGCTCACCAAACGGTCCATAATATGCTCGGTTGTGGTTTTACCCGTAGTATGGCGTATGGCGCGGTTAAGATGGTTCACGTGCACAGATAACTGATCGGCAAAATCTTTAGCAGAACGCAGTTCGAAGCGTTGCGAAGGCACTTCTATAGGAAACTGGCGCTCCAGCAACTCAGTGAATACAGCCGTAATGCGCGAATTAGCATCGGGATGCTGGTACAACCTGTCTGATGGCTGTATCTTCATGGCGTAATGTATCAGTTCGGTAACGTAGTTGCGCAGCAGGTCGTATTTAAACTTGTAGTCAGAATTTAGCTCGGCCAACATTTTTTCGAACAGGGCGAACACGTAAGCATCCTGCTCCTGGTTTAATACATACACCGGGTTAGCCCCGGGTGCGAACATAGGCAGTTCCAATATGCTGGCGCGAAGCATTTCAGTCAAAAAAGAATCTTTATAGATACAAAACCTGCCCGAGTGCTCAGTATTCATATTCTCGAAGGTGTAAGGAACATTGGGGTTGAAGAACACCAGTGCGCTTCCATCCATCTCAATACTTTTATCGGCATAGTGCACCACCCCTTTCCCGCGGAAAAGGCTTACTTTGTAAAAATCGCGGCGGGTATACAACACAGGCTTGGCATCGGGCTTATAGCAGTCCTCGGTACGGAAAACATTAAAGTGCCCCATCTCCTGCCCCAGCTTCTCGGGCATCCAGTTAAACTTTTCTTTGTAAAAATCCTCGAGTGTTTCGGTATGTGCCATAATGCAAAGTTACACAAATCAAACCAAAAGATGCAAGTGCTTGTTTTGCGCGATTATAACAGACAGTGAAGCGTATTGTTTGAATAACGCAATTTTCGTTAGGGCGATGAAAAAACGAAGCAATAAAATGAGGATTCGAAAGGTCTTTTAACCTGATTCTATTTCTACAACTCGTACTCCTCTATTTTACGGTATAGCGTAGTTAAACCTATGCCTAATAGCCTTGCAGTCTCGGTTTTGTTGCCTTTGGTGTAGTGGAGTATTTTTTGGATGTGATGCTTTTCGATAGATGACAGGCTGAAAGATGCCGGTGTAGAGTTATCGTAAGCATCATAAAAATCTATAGGCAACTGCTCGGTACTGAGCATTGGCCCATCAGCAATAATTACTGAGCGCTCGATCACGTTCTTCAGCTCGCGGATATTACCTTTCCAGTTATGTTTTTCGAGCGCAGCTAAAAACTCGGGGCTCATGCCATCGAGCTTCTGCCCTACTTTGCGGGTATATTCGGCCAAATAATATTTGGCCAGCAGCGGAATATCGTCGCGGCGCTCGTTTAGCGATGGCAGGTTTATTTGGAAAACCGATAAGCGGTAAAACAGGTCCTCCCTAAAATTGCCCTTGGCTATCTCGCCCTCCAGTTTACGGTTGGTGGCAGCAATAATGCGCACATTTACTTTAGAGGTTTTGGTATCGCCAATTTTAATGAACTCGCCCTGCTCTATCACCCGTAGTATTTTGGCTTGCAGGTTAATATCCATTTCGCCAATCTCATCCAAAAACATGGTACCGCCGTCGGCTTCCTCAAACAGGCCTTTTTTATCTTTCAAAGCCCCTGTAAAAGCCCCGGCTTTGTGGCCGAACAGTTCGCTCTCCAGCAACTCTTTACTAAACGAGCTGCAGTTTACCGCTACAAAATTGGCCGTATTGCGGCGGCTATTATAATGTATCGCGTTAGCAAAAACCTCTTTGCCCGTGCCCGTTTCGCCCAGCAACAGCACGGTGGTATCGGTAACAGAAACTTTTTTGGCGAGGTCGATAGCTGCCTTAACAGGTTTCGACTGCCCTATGATTCCCTCGAAAGTAAACCGCTTTACCACTTTGCTTTGCAGGTTAAACACTTGGCGCTGCAACTGAGCTTTATCCATAGCGCGGGCAAGCATGGGGAGTATCTTGTCGTTATCGTCGCCCTTAGTAATGTAGTCGAACGCACCGTTTTTAATGGCGAGCACGCCATCAGCTATGGTGCCAAATGCCGTGAGGTTTATTACCTCTACATAAGGTTTTTTCTCCTTTATCTGTTTCACCAGCTCTACACCGTTCGCGTCGGGCAGTTTTACATCACTTATTACTACCTGCACATCCTCCTGCGCCAACAGCTTCAGCCCTTCCTTACCCGTATAGGCCTGGAAAACTTTATAGCCTTCCAACTCGATAATGCGGGTGAGCAAACCGTTCAGCTTTTTCTCGTCATCAATAATGAGGATGTTTTGTTGCATGGTACAAAGGTATGATGATGCCAGGAATTTTGGGTACCGAAGGGCTCTTTTTTAAAGAGCCCTTGCTTGACACATGGGGTAAACGGCTTTATTAGCCCGTAGGGCTAAAAGCTTTGTAGCAAATATACCATCCAAAGCTTCGAGTGCCGTAGGTACTCAACAAAATGGAGTTCAACACCTAACGGCGTTGTATTATTTATTACTGCCTTTTCTACAAAGCTTTAACCTCTAACGAGGTTGCTATAAACAATTAACGATAATAAATACGGCATCGATCAGATTTAAAAAACATTTGCAATGCTAAAAATATTAGCATAATTTTACATCATTAAAGCCGTAGCCATGCCCGTTGAAAAGAGAGAGATGATAGAGAGGCTGCAGAAAAACATTCTGCAATGGGAAGGTTACAGGCCTCCGCCTGTGGGCATACGCAATTTAGTTGGGTTGGGAATGGTGGAGGCCGCTTTTCCGAATGGCGTTTTCCCGGTAGGCGCTATTCACGAGTTGGTTTGCAGCAGCAGCGAGCAAGCCGCTGCTTCGGGCGGATTAGTTACGGGCATCCTTTCGGTTTTGATGCAGCAAGGCGGGGTTTGTGTTTGGATAGGCCGAGCCAAACAATTGTTCGCCCCGGCACTGGCCGTTTTTGGCGTGGAGCCGCACCGGGTAATATTCATCAGCCTGAATAAAGACAAAGATGCCCTGTGGGTAATGGAGGAAGCCCTGAAATGCCCCGGACTAAAAGCCGTAGTGTGCGAACTGCGGGAAATGGATTTTAAGCAATCGCGCCGCTTGCAACTGGCCGTTGAGCAAAGCCGGGTAACCGGGTTTGTACTGCGCAATGCGGCCGATAAACTGGGCTCTACTTCATGTGCGGCGCGCTGGCAAGTACGGTCCTTACCCAGCGCTCCTCCCGATGGGCTGCCCGGTATAGGCTATATGCGCTGGCAGGTAGACCTGCTAAAAGTGCGCAACGGGCAAACGGGTAGTTGGGTTTTAGAGTGGCAGCAAGGGCGCTTTATACCGATAGAAGAAATTGCAGTTACCGAAGAAAGGCAGGTGGGTTGATATGGCAAAGCGTTATATGGCCATTGTTTTCCGTCATTTACTGACGGACGCACTCGCGCTTCGCCGCCCTGAATTGAAGGAAGCGCAATTTGTGCTGGCAGCGCCGGTGAAAAACCGCGTTATTATTACGGCCGCCAGCCCCGCTGCCGAGCAACAAGGCGCCTTTACCGGTATGGCCGTAGCCGACGCCCGCGCAGCCGTGGCCGAA
The DNA here is from genome assembly GCF_002013915.1 of Mucilaginibacter pedocola. Classification (GTDB taxonomy): domain Bacteria; phylum Bacteroidota; class Bacteroidia; order Sphingobacteriales; family Sphingobacteriaceae; genus Mucilaginibacter; species Mucilaginibacter pedocola. The sequence continues at coordinate 371,193 of NZ_MBTF01000001.1, read as the reverse complement.
CTGGTAGTAGTTGACGATGTACCCGGCAAAGCCGCCAAACTATTGCGTTTATTGGGCTTAGGCTGCATACGCTACACCCCCATTGTAGCCGTAGATATGCCCGACTGTTTGTTGTTGGATATAAGCGGCTGCACCCACCTTTGGGGTGGCGAAAGCGGCTATTTAAAAGAGATAGTATTAAAACTACGCAAGGCCGGCTTTGATGCCCGCGCCGCCATTGCTGATACCATTGGCGCTGCCTGGGCCGTAGCACATTATGCCCGCACAAACCCCATTGTAAAACCCGGCGAGCAAAGCAAAGCTATCTCGGGCTTGCCGCCTGCAGCTTTAAGGCTGAACGATGAGATACTGGAAAGGCTAAAAAAACTGGGCTTCCGTAGCATTGGCCCTTTACTGGCTATGCCTCCGCAGGCTTTAAGGCGGCGTTTCGGCAGCGACCTGTTATTAAGGTTAGGCCAAGCCTTAGGCACCATAGAAGAACATCCCGAACTGTTAACCGTACCCGTCCCCTACGTAGAGCGCCTTCCCTGCCTGGAACCTATACGCAACGCGCCGGGTATTGCCATTGCTATCGAAAAATTATTAGCTGCCCTGTGTATACGCCTGCAGGCCGAGGGCAAAGGGGCACGCAAAGCGATATTGAAATGCTTCAGGATAGATGGGCGCACGGTGCAGACGGGCATAACTACCAATCGGGGATCACATAGCGTATCGCATCTTTTAAAACTTTTCGAACTGCAGATCGCTAAAATAGAGCCGGCTTTGGGTATCGAACTGTTTGTGCTGGAAGTGCCCCGCGTAGAAGAAATGGAAGCCCCGCAAGAGCAACTATGGGCTTTTGATAAAGGGCTTGCCGATAATACCCTCGCCGAGCTGTTGGACCGCGTGGCCGGTAAAATTGGCCCGCAGGTAATAAAGCGCTACCTGCCTGCCGAGCATTACTGGCCCGAACGTTCGGTAAAGGTAGCCGCCAGCATCACAGAAGAACCAACCACAGCCTGGCCTGCTCAACTGCGCCCCATGCGCCTGTTAAACCCGCCCGAACTGATAGAGGTAATGGCCTTGGTACCCGATAACCCACCAAAGTTTTTCGTCCACAAAAACAAACGCCACAACATTGACAAAGCCGACGGCCCCGAACGCATAGGACGCGAATGGTGGCGCGACAGCGGCGAGCACCGCGACTATTATGTGGTAGAAGATACCGAAGGGCAGCGCTATTGGGTATTCCGTTCGGGGTATTACGATGGCGGGGATGCACAATGGTACCTGCATGGCTATTTTGCTTAAGGAGGATATTTTGATGGAATACGCAGAATTACAGGCCACATCTAATTTCAGCTTCCTGCGCGGCGGCTCACACCCGCACGAACTGGTAGAACAAGCCATCGAATTAGGCTACTCGGCCATTGCCATTACCGACCGTAACTCGTTGGCGGGGATCGTACGCGGCCATATGGCAGCAAAGGACCTGCAAAAGAAAGACGAAAGCAAGAAGATCCAATTCATCCCCGCTTGCCGGCTCGATCTAATGGACGGGCACAGCCTGCTGGCCTACCCTACTGATATTGAGGCCTACGGGCGGTTATCAGCCCTGCTCACCAAAGGTAACCTGCGTACCGAAAAAGGCCAATGCGAATTGTACAAGGCCGATGTATATGCGCATAGCGAGGGCATATTGTTTATTGCTATTGCCCCGGATAAACTGAACAGCCGTTTTGAGTTTGATGAACAGTTTTTAACCGACTTAAAGGAATACAAGCAGCACTTTGGCAACTCGCTTTATTTGGCCGCCTCATTTAACTACCAGGGGCAGGACGATAAGCGCCTTTTCCGCCTGGCGCGAACAGGGGTACCTTTGGTAGCTACCGGAGATGTATATTATCACGAACCCGCACGGCGCGAACTGCAGGACGTACTCACCTGCATCCGCGAGAAATGCACCATACATACCGCCGGTTTTAAGTTGCACAGCAATGCAGAACGCTTTTTGAAGGAACGCGAAGAGATAGAACGCCTATTCGGCAAATATCCGCAAGCCATAGATAATGCCAATGAAATTGCTGCCGCCTGTAAGTTCTCGTTGGATGAACTGAAGTACCTCGCTCCCCCCGAAGAGTTGGTAGATGGGCTTACCCGCCAACAGCGATTGGAGAACCTTACCTGGGCCGGTGCAAAACACAAATTTGGCGACACTATACCCGAAAAGCATCGCAAGCAAATCGAATTTGAACTTGGCTTTATTGAAAGGCGCAAACTGGCATGGTATTTTTTGCGGGTGCATAAAAAAACACAAAAGGCCGAAGAACTGGGTATTTTACACCAGGGGCGCGGTTCGGCGGCAAACTCTACAGTTTGCTATTGTTTGGGAATAACGGCCGTTAACCCCGATGAATCGCGCTTGTTGTTCTCGCGCTTTATGTCGGACGCGCGGGACGAATGGCCGGATATTGATGTGGATTATGAACACGAACGCCGCGAAGAAATAATACAGTTCATCTATGAAGATTACGGGCGCGACCGGGCGGCCATTGTAGCAACCGTAACACAGGAAAGGCACAAAGGCGCCATACGCGATATTGGCAAAGCCATGGGCGTATCCGAAGATACCATTAAACGTATTGGCGCTACTATTTGGGATTTTCAGGAAGAAGGTTTCGACGAGAAACGCCTGCGCGACCAGGGCCTGAATCCGCACGACCCGCTGATATTAAAAGTACTGCAACTCACCTGTGAACTGATGGGTTTCCCCCGTCAATTAGGGCAGCATACGGGTGGCTTTGTAATAACCGAAGGGCAGCTATCCAACTTTTGCCCCATACTGAATGCCCGTATGGAAAACCGCACCCAGGTAGAGTGGAATAAAGACGACCTGGAGGACCTCGGCATCCTGAAAATAGATGTTCTTGGGCTGGGCATGCTTACCATGATACGCAAGGCTTTTGATATGGTGCTAAAGCATTACGGCAAGAAACTGACCTTAGCAAACGTTCCTCAAAACGATTCTGAAGTTTATGATATGATATGCCGGGCAGATACCATCGGCGTTTTCCAGATAGAGAGCCGTGCGCAGATGAGCATGTTGCCACGGTTAAAGCCCCGCGAGTTTTATGACCTGGTGATAGAAGTGGCAATTGTACGCCCCGGACCCATACAGGGTGATATGGTGCACCCCTACCTACGGAGAAGGAACGGTGAAGAACCTGTGGTTTATCCTTCTGACGAACTGGAAGAAATATTGGGACGCACAAAGGGTGTTCCGCTATTCCAGGAGCAGGCTATGGAGATAGCTATTAAAGCGGCCGGATTTACCGATGCAGAAGCCGACCAATTACGGCGCAGCATGGCTTCTTTTAAAGCTAATGGTAAGCTAAAGCACTACGAAGATAAAATGGTAAGCGGCATGACGGCTCGTGGCTATGACGAGGACTTTTCACGCCGGGTGTTTAAGCAACTACAAGGTTTTGAAGGTTATGGTTTCCCCGAAAGCCATGCAGCATCATTCGCGTTGCTGGTGTACATATCCTCTTGGTTAAAATACCATTATCCCGATGTGTTTTGTGCTGCCCTGCTCAACAGCCAGCCTATGGGCTTTTACCAGCCTGCCCAAATAGTACGCGATGCCCGCGAACATAACGTACAGGTATTGCCGGTAGATGTAAATTACTCCGATTGGGATAATACCCTCGAAACAAAAGGCAATGGCAAACAACACGCCGTACGCCTGGGCTTTAGGCAAGTGAAAGGTTTAAAAGAGGATGATATGACGCTGCTTGTAGCCATGCGCAACCCTGAATATACCCATATAGACCAACTGCGCAGCGCAGGCATACCCGAAGCCGCATTAGAAAAACTGGCGGATGCCGATGCCTTCCGTTCCCTTGGTGCCGACCGCCGCATGGCGCTGTGGGAAGTATCCGCATTGGCGGATAGGCCAATTGGTTTGTTCGACGGGCAGTTATCGGAAACAGCTTTAGAAACCCTGCCCGATCTGCCTGCCATGACACGAGGCGAACACGTGGTACAGGATTATATTTCTACCGGGCTGTCGCTTAAAGACCATCCTGTAGGTTTGCTGCGCGCCCGGCTTACCCAAATGCGCAACATCCGCGTAAGCGATATTGCCCGTAAAAAAGATGGCGACCACGTATGCATTGCCGGCCTGATAACCGTTCGCCAGCGCCCGGGCACCGCAAAGGGCGTACTGTTCATGACTTTGGAAGATGAAACCGGGGCTGCAAATTTGGTGGTATGGCAAAAACTGTTCGATAAATACCGCAAAGAGATCGTACAATCGCGCCTGTTGATGGTGGCCGGGAAGCTGCAAATTGCCAATGGCGTAACGCATTTGGTGGTACAGAAATGTTTTAATCTTACCTCCCTCCTGCGCAGCCTCACCGAAACCGGCGAACCTATACTCCCCCAAACCCTTGCCCGCGCCGATGAAACAAGTAAACCGCATCCATACGATATGCGCTCCAGCTCGCCTGCTGTATCAACCGAAGGGGCATTCCATAAGGGTAGGAATTTTCATTGATGTGGTAAAACCAATGCATCAACCTTTAATTAGCGTCACGCTTCGCACAAGTATTTCAATTACAATGCAATATCGCCGCGTATTGCAGCATTGATTTCCGTTATTTAAAGGCTTGCTTTAGCTTATCAAAAAAGGATTCGACACCCACATAAACTACCTCGCCTTTAATTTTAACGGGGTAACTGTCCACGTAATCGTTCTGGCCCGGACTACCTCTGCCGGTATGGAGGTCGTACGAAAAACGGTGCACGGGGCAAACCAGTTTACCATCGGCACACCAGCCGCGGCTCAAGTCTTCCCGCGCATGCGGGCATACCGAACCTAAGGCAAACACCTCCCCCTCATACCCTACCAGGCAAATACTTTTGCCGTCAACCTTTACTTTCTTTATAAATGGCTCGCAATTAGGTACGATGCCTTCAATGGAATGCCACTTCATACACTAATCGTAAAACTCAATGGTGCCTTGTTTATCTTGCCCAAAATATCCAATATCATAAACTATGCGGCTCAGCATGATCTTTATATCCCAAGCTCCTTTGAAATTGTTCATGTCATATTTATATACCAACGAGCCCTTTTGATGATCGTAACGGAAACCTAAATTTTCAAAAAGGTGTATTTGTTTTTCTTCCAGGTCTTCAGGATCATAGTCTGATGTGATATCTTTTACATCTACAGATATCAAAAGAACTTTCTGCGCTGTTAACTCAAATAACAGGCATAAACTACCATCTCGATGAGGAAAGCAAAACCCGAAGGCTCTGCATTTTTGCTCATAAAGCCAGAATAAGGCATCATCTAACTCCTGTGTGTCTATTAACTCAGCCTTACGCTCTAATAGTTCTTCTAATGACCGCTCTTTATTAGCTATGGTTTGCATGATCGCTTCCATGAAATATTCTTTTAGACGATCATCAATTCCCATGCCTTCCGCAGATTCGGTTAGTCTTGAGATTTGCATTTTTTTCTCGTACAAAGGATCCTTCAACGAATTCATACGATGGAGTTGCCCCTCCACGCTGTTTAAAGCCTCACCACGATAATAAACTTCTTCGTAGTCACGCTCTGCAAGAGCTTCCTTTATCCCCTGCTCCAGTGCCCGTTTTTCTTCTTCGTAAAATTCAATAATAAGGTCGAGGTCCGATTTCAAAACTTTTAGCTAAAAATCTATCTTCAAATTCATCAGCGCGGGGTTTTTCATCACCTCATCCATGCTGGTTACCAGGGTAACGCTTTTTCTATCGGCAGATAGTACCGCTTTAGAATTATCTACCTTCTTTACGGGTTTGGCAAAGTTTAAAACCACCTTGTAGGGCATATCTATCAGCATAGCTTTGGCCATGGCAAATTTACTGCCCACCTTTTTCAGGAAGGCGTTGAATTTATCCTTATCAATAATGCGGTAGAATTTGTGCGGCGTTATTTCATAATTGTAATAACCCTGGCCGGCCAATAGCGGCTGCGCGTCAAAATTGGCGGTTTCTTTAGAGTTGGTAACGCGCCGAAGTTCGCCGTTCATCGATAGGCTGTTGATATGTTGCAGGTAGTATTGCAGGTCGGCAGCGTTTTTGGCATCGTGCATAATGCTCACCTTCATTACGCTGTTCTTCAGGTCCATTTTTACGCCAAGCTCGCTGCCCTGTGCCATTTTGGCTTCGTCGGCATTCATCTTTTGGGTAACACTGTCGGGCAGGGCGGTGTAATAATTTAGCACGGTATCTTTAGCGAGGCTGAACTGCGGCGTATCGCGTACCGAATCTGTTAGCAGGTTGGTCAATACCGATACCGCCTTGCTCATATCGAAGCCATAAACCACGTTGCAGGCACCGTCGGGCTTAAAATCGTAACGTTCTTCAATATCCACGCACGACGAAAAGCACATTAACAGCAAGAAAATAAACGGGATGTATAATTTCTTCATAGGCCTTTTATGGTTAAAGCTGACAATATAAAGCTAAAAGCTATTTATGATATTTAAAAGAGGCGTAAGTAATTATGTTTCTTTGTTTTAAATATTCTTTCATCACCTCAATATCACTTTTGGCTTTGCACTTTAAGCTTTCGGCTTAAAAGCGTACTTTTGCACCCTTAATTATGGCACACCAGGTTCCGGAAGATGGCACATTGCTTCCTTTAATGGAAGAGTTTTATACGATACAGGGCGAAGGCTACAATACAGGTAAGGCCGCGTATTTTATCCGCCTTGGCGGCTGCGATGTGGGTTGCCATTGGTGCGACGTTAAGGAAAGTTGGGATGCCGAAATGCACCCGCTCACCCATGCTGACACCATAGTGGAAAATGCCAAAAAGCACCCATCAAAAGCGGTGGTAGTAACCGGCGGCGAACCACTTATTTACAACCTCGACTATCTGACGGCCAAACTGCACGAAGAAGGTATTAAAACCTTCATCGAAACATCCGGCGCTTACCCGCTTTCGGGCGATTGGGACTGGATATGCCTTTCGCCAAAAAAATTCAAATCGCCCATGCAGAACGTGGCCGATAAAGCGCACGAGTTGAAGGTGATCATATTCAATAAATCGGATTTTGAATTTGCCGAGCACAATGCCAAACTGGTAGCGCCCGATTGCAAGCTATTTTTACAGCCCGAGTGGAGCAAGCATAAGGAGATGTCGCCACTTATTGTAGAGTACGTAATGAACAACCCGCAATGGGAAATTTCTTTACAAACACATAAGTACCTAAATATTCCCTAATTGTGTAACTTAGCGTATGGTTTAACGTATCAGTTACCTAATGCGCTTTTTTTATTCCCTCGTTTTAATTGTTTTACTTTTCCCCGCAAGTTTAATTGCCCAGCAAAGGCAGTATTCTACTACGGACAGGGAGGCCATTAAAAATTTTGCGCTGGCCAATGAAAGTGTTGATGAGCATTTGTATGACGATGCCATTATGCAACTGGAGAAAGCCGTAAGCGCCGATAAAAAATTTGTGGAGGCGCATGCCCTGTTAGCCGATGTATTGCGCTTGAAACGACGCAGCAAAGAGGCCATCCCTCATTACCTGAAGGTTATTGAGCTGGAACCGGAGCATAACCGCGCCATATACCTTAAAGTGGGCGAGGCCGAAATTACCGATGCACAGTACGCACCCGCCAAACTTCACCTCGAAAAATATATTACCTACCCTAACCTGACCGCGCAAAATGAGGCCTTTGCCCGTAAATTGCTGCGCGATTGCGAGTTTAGTATCGAGGCATTGAAACACCCCGTGCCCTTTACGCCGGTTAATATGGGCCCCGAGATCAACACCCCGTTCGATGAGTATCTGCCTGTAGCTACAGCCGACGAAAGCACACTGATATTCACCCGCAAAATAAACAATAACGAAGATTTTTATAAAAGCGATAAAGCGGACGGCAAATGGAAAAAAGCGGTTTACCTGAGCGATGCCATCAATACGCCCAGCTATAACGAGGGCGCACAGTCGATATCACAGGATGGCAAATACCTGTTCTTCACCGGCTGTAACCGGCCCGATGGACAGGGCCGTTGCGATATTTATATAGCGCAGAAGAAAGGCGATGGCTGGGAAAAACCCTTTAGCCTGGCAGCACCTTTAAACACTACCGGTTGGGAAGCACAACCCTCGATCAGTGCCGATGGCCGTACTATTTATTTTGTAAGCAACCGAAAAGGCGGCTACGGAGGCTACGATATATGGAAATCGCAATTAACGGATAAGGGCTGGGGCGAACCCGAGAATATGGGGCCAAACGTAAATACCATTTACGATGAGCAATCGCCCTTTATCCACCCCGATGATAGCACCTTTTACTTTTGCAGTAACGGCTGGCCCGGTATGGGAAATAAAGACCTGTTCATCACCCGCAAAGCAAAAGATGGCAAATGGCAAAAGCCGGTAAACCTGGGCTCGCCCATAAATTCTGCCGGCGATGAGAACGGGCTTACGCTTACCGCAAACGGGGCCTACGCCTTTTTTGCTTCGGATAACTTGAACGGCTTTGGCGGCTATGATATTTACACGTTCGAGCTGCCCGTAAGCCTGCGGCCTAACGTGGTTACCTATGTAAAGGGCGATATTAAAGACATAAAAACCAAAGCACCGCTGGAGGCTATTGTAGAGATAATGGACCTGGAAAAGAACATGCCCGTATACCAGGATTACAGCAGCGAAGATGCCGGCGAGTTTTTGGCCACGCTGGCAGCGGGCAAAAACTACGGGCTGAATATATCGCGGCAGGGTTATTTATTTTATTCGGATAACTTCTCGCTGGTGGGGCATGCGCCAAAAACGGCCTTCAATATTTCGGTTCTGCTTTCCCCTATCGAAGTTGGCGGCAAGGTTATCTTAAAGAATATCTTCTTCGATACCAACAAATTCGATTTGAAGGTAGAATCGAAATCTGAGCTGCAAAAGCTGATCGAGTTTTTAACGCTGAACCCTACCGTACGCATCGAGATATCGGGCTATACAGATGATATAGGTAACGACCAGGCCAACCAGCTACTTTCCGAAAACCGGGCCAAGGCCGTTTACCAGTACCTTGCAGGAAGCAACATCAATGCATCGCGCTTGGTATACAAAGGCTACGGCAAAGCCGACCCGATAGTGCCAAATACATCCGACGATAACCGCGCCAAGAATCGCCGCACTGAGTTTAAGATCATAGCGAAATAGGCGTTAATTAACCGCAAAGCGCGCAAAGTATGTGCATGGTGACAAGCGCAAAGACCGCAAAGAAAATACTTTTATAGCCACTATTTTTTACAGACACTCGCCTATTTACTATTTAGCTTTTTCGCCCAGTGAAAACCAGTTGCCGGAATCGTCTTTAAACAAGGCCTCGAAGCCGTAAAACTCCCGGGTTGGTTCTTTAGTAAATTCCACGCCTTTTGCTTTTAGCTCTTCGTAGGTAGCCAGCAGGTCGTTGCATTCGAACACGCCAAAACCGAAAGTACCTTTACTCACCAAATTGCGCATTTGCTCGGCAGCTTCGGCTTTGAACATCATGCCCTCGGCAATGGCCATCAGGCTTATTTCCAGTTCGGGTTGCTCGGGTGGGGTTACCGTAAGCCAGCGCATTCCTGGTCCCATACTGGCATCTGTATGTACTTTAAAGCCGAGCTTATTCACATAAAAATCGTAGGCGCTGTCCTGATCCAGCACAAATATGCTGACGTGGTTTAATTTGGTGATCATATTGTTTTTGTTTTGATGAAGGTAAAGGTCGGATTTGAGAACGGAATGGAGTTGTTGGAAATTGCGAAAATATCCCCCCCGGTCATTGCGAGCCGCGGCGGGAAGGAAAAAGCGCGAAAGAGCGGCGTGGCAATCCCCGGCTAAGTATTACCGTCTTGCATTAGGCAATTAGTTTTATCGGGGACATTCCCTACCACCCATTCATCTCCGCAAAGCAATTCGGTATAAAATTCCTTGGCTTGCTTTTCATCTCTGCATCTCGCTGCAATTCTTTTTGCTGCCAGGCAGATGGTGATAATTTAGTGATGCGCTTAAATAGGGCTGAGAACGAACTGATACTATCGAAACCGATGGCGTAACAAACTTCTGTTACCGGCATCCCCTGCTTAAGCAATACCTGTGCACGGTTAATGCGCACTGCCATTAAATATTGATGCGGGGTTTTGCCATAAGTAGCTTTGAACAGCCGAATAAAATGGAATTTTGAGAAATAGGCCTCGTTGGCAATGTTGCCGAGGTTGAGCGATTGGGCGTGATGCTCATCTATAAAAAGCTTGGCCTGCACCACCCTGCGGTAGAGGTATATTTTTGGATATTGTGCAGCTAAGCTATCGGGCATACACAAATTTAAGCATTTATGCCATTCAATGCTTGTCGCACCTCCGCAACAATATCCGCAACGGCCCGGGGCGACTTTAAAATGCCCGCATGCCCGGCACCTGTGTGGTTTAATGTACTTATGAAGGGCCTGGTATCTATAAAAGCCTTCATGAAAACGAAAGGCGAAACCGTATCTGCTTCGTCATAAAGCAGTAGGTGCTTCAAGCCATCATCAAATTTGTAAAACTTATCGGTATCGTAAAACGATGCCGGGTTGCCAACCAGCGCTGCAAAACCATCGAAGTAAGCCAACTGCTTTTCGGCAGGTACACCCACTGCATTCATACTGATCTCAAAGTTCTCTTTCAAGCGCATCAACGGGGTAATGCTCACCAGCAAATTCGGTACAGCGCCCACAGCATTCAAAGCCATTACGTTGGCCATGGCCCCTATCGAGTGGCCGATCAAAACATCGGGCGTGCCGTATTCGGCAATTACAGCTTTAACTGCCTCCATAAACAAGGCTCCGTTAGATAATTCTCCCTCCGAACTCCCGTTGCCCGGCACATCATAGGTAATAATAGTGGTGTTGGGGATATCGCGTAGGGCGGTGATCAGGTCAATAAAGTCGGCAGCTTTAGAACCCCAGCCATGGGTGATGAATATTTTGCGTGCCCCGCTCCCCCATTTAAAACCATTGAAGTTGAGGTTGGTATGGGTAAAATGCTCATCGCAAGCCTGCAAGGTAAACCTTTCGGCATCATCAAGCAATTGTTGCTGCTGCAAACGCAGGGGCATTTTGGGCGAGTAACATATCAGTTGCCAAAGCAAGTCGTTGTAGCCTTCCGTATCTTCATCGGCCGACTTTACATTGGCTATAATTTGTTTGAGTTTTTTCATGAGGCGATGCCCGTGTTGGGTATGGCAAAGCTAAACAAAACGTTGCAACATCAATGGCTATCGTCGTTCCAGAGCATGTGGTGTTCTACGCTTTCGGGCTGTATCATAATAAAGCGCACAAACTCAAACTCCGCCTTCACCTGGTCGCGTATGCGGTCGATAGCCACGTTCAGCTCACCAGTGTCCATATCTTCCTTAAAGGCAACAATGAGCATCATCAGTACTTCGGTTGGCGATTGATAAGTAGACAGTATGTGTTGCACTTTGATAACCTGCTCGTTACCCTCTACCAAATGGCATATTTTATCGCGGGTGGTAGAAGAAACGCCCTCACCCATCAGCAAACTGCGGCTCTCTCTTGCCAAAATTGCCGATACTACCACCAATATCAAACCAACCAATAACGAGGCAACGCCATCAAGGTAAGGCTTATTAAAAGCGTGACTGAGGTATACGAATATCATTACAATAAACAATCCCGCCACGGCGGCGGCATCTTCAAACAGAACCAAAAAGCTCGATGGATCTTTACTTTTAACAACCGCCTCCCAAAAGGGCGTGGTGCCGCGTACCTGGTTAAATTGTTTGATGGCGATGATAAGCGAGGTACCCTCGAAGATGATAGATAACCCAAGCACGATGTAATTTACAGTCGGGTCGCCCATTTCTTCGGGTTTAATAATGTGTGCTATTCCCTGGTAAATAGATATCCCCCCGCCCAAACCGAATATCATGATAGATACAATGAACGACCAAAAGTAAAGCTCCTTACCATAACCGAAGGGATGCGAGGCATCGGGTTTCTTTTTACTGCGGTGTAAGCCTAACAGTAGCAAAAGCTCGTTAACGGTATCAACCAGCGAATGCACGCCCTCGGCTATCATTGCCGCGCTGTTACTTATAGCGCCTGCAATAAATTTGGTAACGGCTATTAATAAATTGGCCGCCAGTGCCGCGTATATGGTTTTGTGGGATGATGCTGCCATGCTATAGCCTATAATAAGCTAAGCAGCGGTTTGTTTGGAGGGAATTAAAAATTATATATTAGCCCCATGCAAGAAAAGGGCACTTTAGATAACCACACCACCCCATTGTATAACAGGGGAAGGCGTTTTTACCATATTGGTTCCTATAGCTTTGTGGCAATAATGCTTCTGTCGGTGGTATTTACTTATCTACCAGATACAGATGCAGCCGAAACGGCGCGCAACATACTTATCTCCTTATTGGGGCTGGTAGTATTCATTGCTGTACCGGTTGGGTTAATTTATATCATCAAAAGTATGCGCAGTAAAGAGCCTGCTAATAAATACCGCTGGTACTACTTTGCCGCCCTTTTGTTTATACAAATATGCCTGTTGATAATGCTGGCATTTATATTATTAGCGCTGTTCAGCCCTATGTGATCTAAATATTTTTTAAACAAAAAGGCCTTAATCCAGCGGAAGCGTAAACGTAAATATACTACCGCTACCCCGCTCACTCTCTACGCTTATCTCCCCATCATGGCGCTGGATAATTTCGGCACTGATGTATAAGCCTAAGCCCAGGCCCGAAAACTGGTGCCCCAAACCATCAACACGGTAATACCTATCAAACAAATGCGGTAGTTTTTCGGGATGGATGCCAATGCCATAATCCTGAATGTGTACTACGGCCTTACCATTTTCGCGGCCAAAGGTAACATCCACCTCGTTGGCCTGTGGCGAATATTTTATGGCATTGTTCACCAGGTTCACCAGCACCTGGTCTATACGGCGGTAATCGGCATAAACCATTACGTCTTGCTCGCCGCTGATATTTATTTTATGGTCGTCGGTTTGGCTGAGGTGTTCGCAACTGTCGGTTATCAGGTCGCCCAGGTTAAAGCGGGTTTTGTTGAGCGCCAGTTGGCCCTGCTGCAGTTTGGTCACATTCAGCAGGTCGTCGAGCAAGTGCACCAGTTTGCTAAGGTTATTGCCGGCCTTCCCTACAAACAGCTTTATTTTATCGCTAACCTCCTCGGTCTTTATCAGCTTCTGCAATATTTGCATCGACGCATTTAGCGAGGTAATAGGCGTTTTCAACTCGTGGCTGGCCACGCTGATAAACTCATCCTTACGTTGCTGCAGCCCGTGCTCTTCAGTAATATCCTGCAAGGTACCGCTCAGGCGCAAGGCATTACCCTCGTCATCGAATACGGCCTTGCCAATAGCCTTTACCCTGCGGCGCACGTTTGTTTTCGGGTTGATGATGGCATATTCGGCATTATAATTCCCGTCCGAGCCTCTCTTTAGAGCCTGGGCTATCGCATTGTTTACACGCTCGCGGTCTTCCTCGGCCATTACGTTTATGGCAAGGGGCAATTCAATTTCCTCGTGGGCATCCAGCCCGAACCATTCTTTTATGCGCGCATTGCCCACAAAGCGGTTAGTGCGGGGGTTAAGGTCCCAGGTGGCCAGTTCGCCGGCCTCTACCGCAAACTCCAGTTCCTTTTTAGCATCTATAACCTGCTTGTGGCTTTGTACCTTGTCTGTAGTTTCAAAGCATATCGAAAGTACGCCCGCCGGTGTGCCATCTTCGCCAATCACAGGGCTGTAACTAAAGGTCCAATAGCATTCCTCAATGCGGTTGTTGCGGTAAATAGGCACCAGGCTGTCCTGCTCCCAGGTACTTTCGCCGCCCTCCATTATCCCGGTAACCACAGGGCCAATAACCGGCCATATCTCGGGCCAGCATTTGGCACCGGCCTGCCCAAGCGCTGTAGGGTGCTTGCCGTTCACACCCAGGCTTGGGCGGTAAGCATCGTTATAAAATTGTATAAGTTCGGGGCCCCACCATAAAAACATGGGGAATTTAGACCTAAGAATTGTGCTAACGGTAGTTAAAAGGCTTTGCGGCCATTTGTCGGGGCTACCTAAAGAGGTTGATGCCCAGTCAAATTCGCGTATCAATTTCCCCATCTCGCCGCCGCCTTGCAAGTGCATGGCATAACGTTGTGAGGACGAATTATCAGTCATGAAATTTAATTAAAAATTAAAGCGAATAAAGATAGATATTATAATGTTGCAAAGCCCTACGCAGTTTAATTATCCTGTAACTTTTTCATTTCAAACCCTTATCGGCAGCAAATTTTAGCATCTTTAAGGTTTACCACCCCGCTATGAAAAAATTACTGCTGCCGACAATATTCCTGTTTTCATTTTCTACCGCATTCGCTCAAAAAACATCCAAAAAACCGCTCGATCAATCGGTTTACGATGGGTGGCAGAACATAGCCAACCAAAGCATCAGTAACGATGGCAAATGGGTGCTTTACGTAGTAAAACCGCAGGAAGGCGATGCAGACCTAGTAATTACCGATGCGAAGAATAAAAGCCCCTTCACCATCCCGCGGGCAGATACGGCAAGGCTCACTTCAGATTCAAAATATGCCGTGATGCTGATACGCCCATTTTATAAAGACATCCGCCAGGCAAAAATTAAAAAGAAAAAGCCGGCGGAGTTTCCTAAAGATACTTTAGGTATCGTTACGCTTGCCCGCAAAGCAGTGGAGAAAGTGCCGGCCGTGCGGTCGTTCAAAATCGCAGAAAAGGCTTCGGTAATTGCTTACCTCTCCCCTGCTGATAGTGTAAAAACACCGGCAGCGGGTGATACTTCTAAAAAAGCAGTTGCCAATACAATAGCTCCACCTGTAAAAGAAGGTGCCGAACTTACACTTAAGCAATTAACGAACGGTAAGCAGCGCACGTTTAAAAACGTGAGCGATTACATATTGAGTAAGAACGGCAAACTGCTGGCCTTCTCGGTAACGGCTCCAAAGAAGTCGAAGAACGTGGTTTCGGGCTTGTTCGTTTATGATATTGAAAAGGATAGCCTAAAAGCCGTGAGTACCGGGCGTGGCAATTACCGCAACCTTACGTTTGATGATGCGGGAAAGCAACTGGCCTTCACGGCCGAGAAGAACCCCGAGAAAGCCCTGGTGAAACCTTTTAAGCTTTATTACTATAATACAGATAAAGACAGCGCCATAGTACTTGCCGCAGAGGGCACAGCGGGTATGCGCCGCCATTGGGCCGCCAGCGGCGACGGGCGCGTTTACTTCAGCAAGAATGGCAACAACCTGTTCTTCGGCACCGCCCCTATCCCCAAACCTGCGGATACCACGCTGGTGGAATTTGAACACGCCAAACTCGATATATGGAATTACCAGGACGATTACCTGCAACCCTACCAGCTAAAAAACCTGCAGCGCGAGCTTAAGCGCAGCTACCTCGCTGTAGTGCGTCCGTCGTACGCCGAAGAGAAAGTTATACAACTGGGCGACGAGAACATCCGCGAAGTAATGGTGCCCGATAATAACGATGGCGGCTATGTTTTGGGACTGAGCGATACCGGCGCACGCATACAAACCCAGTGGGAAGGCGGCGGCCAGCAGGAAGCTTTCCTGATCAATGTAAAAACAGGCGAACGCCAGCGCATCAATGCCCGCGCTAAAGCCAGCTACCGTATTTCGCCGGGTGGTAACTACGTGGTGTGGTTCGATGCGAAGACCCAGAACTGGTACTGTTATGCCATTACCACAGGCAAAAAGCTGAACCTGACCGCCTCGCTGGGTGTAAAATTGGGCGATGAGCTAAACGATGTACCCGATGACCCGGGCGCTTATGGCCTGGGCGGTTGGGAAAAAGACGATAAAACAGTCCTGATATACGACCGCTACGACATCTGGGCCATTGATCCGGGAACCGGCCGAGCCACCAACTTTACTAACCGCTATGGCAGGCAAAATAAAATAGAGTTTCGCTATAATGCCACCGACCCTGAGGATAAATTTATAGACCCTAAGAAGAAGCTTTGGCTGATAGCACAAAACGACGAAAACAAACAATGGGGTTATTACACCAAAACCCTGGGTACAGATGGCGACCCGCTGAAGGTTGTGGTAGCACCAATGAGCTATAGCGGCCTATTGAAGGCAAAAAATGCAGAGGCTTTCGTCTATACCAAATCGAGCTACACACAATCGCCTGATCTGTACATTTCTGCCGACTTGAAAAAGGAGACCAAGCTAAGCAGCATAAACCTGCAGCAGGCCGAATATAACTGGGGCACCGCCGAACTGGTGCAATGGACAACGCCGAGAGGCTACAAATCAAAAGGCATCCTTTACAAACCCGAGGACTTCGACCCGAATAAGAAATATCCCATGATAGCTTACTTCTACGAGAAACTGAGCGATGGGCTGTATGCTTACGTTCCACCGGCACCTACCCCATCGCGCCTGCCTATCTCGTTGTTCGTGAGTAATGGGTATTTGGTTTTCGCTCCGGATATCAGCTACATCAAAGGGCATCCGGGTGCTTCGGCGGTAGAGTTTGTAAACTCGGGTGTGGAAGCTTTGAAGAAGAACCCTTGGGTTGATGGTGCGCACATAGGCATACAAGGGCAAAGCTGGGGCGGCTACCAGGTGGCCTACCTCATTACCCAAACCAACATGTACGCAGCAGCATGGGCAGGTGCACCCGTTGCCAATATGACCTCGGCCTACGGCGGCATTCGCTGGGAAAGCGGCGTGAACCGCCAGTTTCAGTACGAGAAAACACAAAGCCGTATTGGCGCCACGCTATGGGAAAAGCCGGAACTCTACATTGAGAACTCCCCGCTATTCCAGTTCCCGAAAGTACAAACGCCTGTAGTGGTAATGAGTAACGATGCCGACGGTGCCGTACCATGGTACCAGGGTATAGAAATGTTTACCGCCCTGCGCCGACTGAACAAACCGGTTTGGCTGCTGCAATACAACGACGAGGCACACAACCTGGTAAAACGCCAAAACCGCAAAGACATCAGCATCCGCGAAGCGCAGTTCTTCGGCCATTACCTAAAAGGCGACCCCATGCCTGTTTGGATGAGCAAAGGGGTGCCTGCTGTGGATAAGGGGAAAGATTGGGGATTGGAAGTGAATGGGCAGTAGTAGCGGCAAAAGATTAATCTTTTCATACTATTCGCCGTGCGGCTCTGTCTAATTGCAAGTCCTTATGTGCTCTAAGATAACTGTGGACAAATAATAAAGCAACTAAACTGTTGCAGGATTGTTATTACATTAGTTTATGGGAAACAGTAAAACACTTGAACAGCGCCGCCAGTTTGCGTTGTTGTTGAGTTCAGGCAAAACGCAGAAAGAGGCCGCATTGATTATTGGCATAACTGAAAAAACTGCTGGTGTTTGGAAAAAAACGCTACCTTCTGTTTGGTATATTGAGCAACGTATAGAAATTCAACGGCGAATTACAGATGCGCTGGCTAACAAAAGCATGACAGCTTCAGATATCGCCAAGCTTACCGATGCAGCAGTGAAACTTGAAAAGTGTATAAAATATTCTAACGAAAACCCATTAATTTAACACCAAATAGTGACAAACGAATTTTTAGAACTATATATTTCAGCATTTGACAAAAAAGCTCATGGTAGAGAATATTATTTTGTTTCTGTAAAGCCTCAATCAGAAGATATTACCTATGCTGCGTTTTTCAGCCTTTGGATTAGATATCGTGAAGATATAAAACCTAACATAAGTTTTAGTGAGAGAAGAATCTGTTCTGTTGATCCAGAGATTATTAGGCGTAATTTTAAAGGTGCAGGGGAACAGGTTGCTATTATTGACAATAAAAAAGAATTGACAGCTTCTTTATATATTGGAGGTCACTTTCTAATTGAAGATGACGTTATGAAAGAAAATTGGAGTGAAATACTCGCACCTAAAATAATTATCCAATCATACAGTCATGGAATTATAGATTATAATATCGTTGCAAAGCCTCAGTTGGCAAGGTTCGCAAAAGGTAAACTAAGAATGGAGATTATGACCAGGGATGGTTTATGCTGCCGCGTTTGCGGAAAATCCCCAGATGATGAGCGATATTTAACACTTGAAGTCCATCATATTAAGCCATGGGAAGAAGGAGGAATAACGGAGCCGTCGAATCTTATTACTTTATGTAATCTCTGTCACGAAGGAATAACGGAAGTAGACCGAAAATTATTATGGAAGAAAGTTGGAGTTGACTTTCAATTTCAAAATCATTTAATTTATAAGAATGCTCCAACCTTAACACACGTAATTGATAATGCCGTGCAATTCAAAATAGATAAGAAAATGTCACCCTAAATATGCTTTATGATGAATTAATTGTAAGTATTCTACCAAAAACGAGCCCTTCACTTCATCAGTAAAGGGCTCGTTCTGCTAATATCAAAAAAGGAATTATCCTTTAAAATGCTGAATAATTAAGCTTGCCAATTCAACGCCTATACGCTCCTGCGCTTCGTTGGTGGCGGCACCGATGTGCGGGGTAAGCGAAATTTTTGGATGAGCTAAGATGTCGGCACGTGGAGTTGGTTCGTTGTCGAAAACATCCAGTGCTGCAAAGGCTACTTTACCGCTATCCAAAGCAGCGATGAGGTCAGTTTCGTTGATCAAACCACCGCGTGAGCAGTTCACCAGGCCCACGCCTTTTTTCATTGCGGCAAATTCTTCGGCACCAATTAAAGGTTTGTCAACAAATGGAGTGTGTAACGAAATGAAATCTGCGTTAGCAATAATTTCTTCTTTAGTAGCGGCTTTAACGGTTACTTTAGCAACAAAGCCACCGCCTAATACTACTTCAACCTCTGGGTTGAAAGGGAATACGTCGAACGCTAATACATCCATACCTACACCGATAGCTATTTTAGCTACCTCGCGGCCTATACGGCCAAAGCCAAGGATACCTAAAGTTTTGCCGCGCAACTCGATGCCTTTTGCATAAGCTTTTTTCAGGTCGTTGAATTTGGTGGTACCTTCTACCGGCATTTTGCGGTTGCTATCGGCCAGGAAACGTACGCCACCAAACAGGTGCGCGAACACTAACTCGGCAACTGATAAAGAAGAAGAGGCCGGGGTGTTGTACACGCCAATGCCTTTTTCTTTTGCGTAATCTACGTCGATGTTGTCAACACCCACACCGCCGCGACCTATCAGTTTAAGGCTTGGTACAGCGTCGATAAGGGCTTTGCGTACTTTGGTAGCGCTACGAACGGTTATAGCGTCGTACTCGCCTAAACGTGCAGGTAATTCGTCTTGCGGAATGTTGTTGGTATCAACAAAAAAGCCCGCGTCTTCTAACATTTTTTTGCCTATCGGGTCGATGCCGTCATTGGCTAATATTTTGATCATTGTTGGTTAATTAGGTTAAGTGGTTGATTAAGTGAATAGTTTTAAAGCGGACATTAACCACTCACCACTCACTTAATCAACCATTTACAATTATTTATTTTTCTCAGCAAACTCGCGCATAGCGTCTATCAGCACGTAAACACTGGTGATAGGCAATGCGTTGTAAATTGAAGCGCGGAAACCACCTACGCTGCGGTGGCCTTTCAAGCCTACGATGCCTTTTTCGTCGCACAGTTTCAGGAATGGTTTTTCGTGCTCAGGGTTTTCGGCAACAAAGCAAACGTTCATGTGCGAGCGGTCTTCTGGCACAGCAACAGCTTTGAACAGCGGATTACGCTCAATTTCTTCGTAAAGTACTTTTGCTTTAGCAGCATTCTCTTTTTCGATAGCTTCAACACCACCTTTTGCTTTCAGCCAGTTAAGGGTAAGCATTGATACGTAGATAGCGAAGCAAGGAGGCGTGTTATACATCGAGCCGCCATCTATCTGTACTTCGTAGTTGAACATAGCCGGAATTTTACGGCCGGTTTTGCCCAACAGGCTATCTTTAACAATTACCAAAGTAACCCCGGCAGGGCCCATGTTCTTCTGTGCGCCGGCATAGATCAAACCGAAATCGGCAACATTTACTTTGCGGCTGAAGATATCTGACGACATATCGCAAACCACCGGTATTGGCGATTTAGGGAACTCGTGTAACTGTGTACCGTAAATGGTATTGTTTGATGTTAAGTGCAGGTAAGCAGCATCGGCTGGGATCTCGTAATCCTTAGGGATGTAAGTAAAGTTGGCTTCTTTAGAAGTTGCAACAACTTGTACGTCGCCAAAAAACTTAGCTTCTTTTAGTGCTTTATTTGCCCAAACGCCGCTTTCTACATAAGCAGCCTTGCCGCCTTCAGGCAACAAGTTGAATGGTGCTAATGCAAATTGAGTGCTGGCGCCGCCCTGTAAAAATAATACAGAATAGCCCTCAGGAACTTCGAAAAGTTCTTTTACCAACTTAACAGCTTCGTTCAATACTGCTTCAAACTCCGGCGATCGGTGCGATATCTCAAGCAGTGACAAACCTGTTCCATTAAAATCAATAACTGCTGCGGCAGCTTGTTTTAAAACTTCGTGTGGTAGTATGCCGGGGCCGGCACCGAAATTGTGTTTCATATTATGTTGGTTTAAAATGCTGATGTGTTAATTATCAACTTTGTATTTTGAAGTGCCGAAGTTAGTAATTCCTACAAAGTCTGTAGACAAATTTTACATTTTTTAAAAATAGTTGACATAAGGCAAGTCCGCCCTATGAATACAACGTTATTAAATGGTTACGTTTTTAAGTGCAGCAATAGTTTCGGTAGGGTTTTGCGCCGAGAATACCGAATTACCGGCCACCAAAACATTAGCGCCTGCAGCTATCAGTTTAGCAGCGTTGCCAATATCTACTCCCCCATCAACCTCTATCAACAGGTTTGGGTTAAACTCATTTGCAAGGGCACGCACCTCGGCAATTTTGGTATAACTATGCGGTATGAACTTTTGGGCACCAAAGCCCGGGTTAACGCTCATCACCAAAACCATATCCAGATCGGCAATAATATCTTTCAGTAATAAGGCTGGCGTATGCGGGTTAATAGCCACAGCGGCTTTGCAGCCCAACTCTTTTATGGCTTGTACAGTACGGTGCAAATGCGGGCAAGCTTCGTAATGCACGGTAATGCTGTAAGCACCGCCATCGGCAAAAGCTTTCAGGTAGCGGTCGGGGTCTACGATCATCAGATGGACATCGATAGGCTTGGTGGCATACTGCTTAACTGCCTTTAAAACCGGGAAACCGAAGGAGATATTGGGCACAAACATGCCGTCCATCACATCAAAGTGCATCCAGTCGGCAGTGCTATTATTCATCATTTCAACATCGCGCTGCAGGTTAGCAAAATCGGCAGCTAAAATTGAAGGTGCTATGAGGTGGTTCATGGCGGTAAAGATAGGGGTTGTTGATGGGAAAGGTTGGGAAAAGTTATAAAAGGTTGGAAGGGTTTGAAAAGGTAATAAAAGTTTGAAAAGTTGCCTTTTTAATATCGAACACCGAATGCTGAATACCGAATAATGAATGAAGAAACTTCGATATTGGATATTCGAAATTCATTATTCGGTATTATATCTCAATTCTATCTCCTACACGCACCGGCGCTTCAAAATATTCGTCAAAAGCATCTAACGCAGTTGTAAGCCCATCTTCCTTATTCATTGCTTCTCCGCATGCTGATGCGTTTTGCCTGGTATCTGCCGACTGTGTTCCGTCAATTGCTGTGATTAACTTGGCGGCCGTTAGTTTTACGAACGGGATATGGAAGCCAAGGTTTTTCTTTTGAATAATATCGCCCCACCAAACCTGGTCGCCAAATACCGAGGCTATAATTATCGGTATCTTTGCTTTCAGCACCGCCGCTAACGTGCCCGCACCGCCATGTATCACAGCAGTTTGGCATTGCGGCAGCAGCCATTGGTGGTTCACTTTATCTACTACGAACAGCCTGGGGTGCTCCGGCAGATCGGGTATCTGCGACCAGCCCTTGCAAAACAAGATCCGCTTATCGGTTGCTCGTATTATTTCCTGCAAAATAGCCCTAACCTTATCCACATCGGGCACAGGCATACTGCCAAAGCCTATATAAACAGGTTGCTGCGGGTGTTGCATCCACTCTTTCAGTCCGGCGGGCAAGGCTTCCGCTTCATTGGCTTCGCGGACTTTTGGCGGCAGGGTAAGGAAACCTGTTATACGGGTATTACTACTCCAGTCGGCCGGTTGCCTGATCAGCTGCGGACTAAATGCGTAGAGATTTAGATGATTGGCTGCCGCATCGTTACTGATATCGGCCATAGTTACAGCCCTCAGCCCAAGCGAAGCGCGAAATTTATTCAGCTCTTTACTATTGAACCTCCAATATATTTTTTCCAACAGCCAATAAGTGAACTTATTGTATGGTCCCCAGTTAATGAACGCCATCCCCGCGAACGGAAATTCGCTTGTGGATGCCGATGGCGGATTAAGCTGCACTATCCCCCACTTCTTTTCCAGCTTTTCGGCAATGGTGCGTACCCATATCAGGGTTAGTACGCTGGCAATCAAAACATCTGCCCCGGCGCAACCCTCAAGTAAGTCGCGATTTACAATGGGCTGCACCTCGCGGCCTGCCTTTTGCATGTATTTTAATATGGCAACAATATTGCCTTTCTTTAAAACACGCTGCCCTTCGTCTGACTGCAGGATAGCTTCGGCATCTCCGTGAAGCGGGTAAAAGTTAACACCAAAACTTCCGACCAGATCCTTAAAATTTTCGGGGGCTAATAAGGTAACGGTATGCCCCCTGTCCTTAAGCCCGAGGCATAGCGCTATGTAGGGTTGTACATCGCCCCGTGTACCATAAGTGCAAATGGCGTAGTGCATTATAATTGCAAGGTTTAATAGCTAATGGTTGTAAAAATAACAAAAAGACTATTATGCTAAATAACCATCTCCGGAACCTCGCCATCAATAATAAGCTTCCCTGCAGTCGCGGCCTTTATTTCTTCTACGGATATACCCGGCGCGCGCTCCAGCAGTTTAAAACCACCTTCGGGTAATACATCCAATACAGCCAGTTCGGTCACTATTTTTTTTACGCAGTGAATGCCGGTTAGTGGTAGCGTACATTGAGGCAAAAGCTTCGACTCGCCCGCTTTATTTACATGCTGCATGGCTACGATAATATTTTCGGCCGAGGCCACCAAGTCCATGGCGCCGCCCATACCTTTTACCATTTTACCCGGAATTTTCCAGTTGGCAATATCGCCGTTCTCGGATACTTCCATAGCACCGAGTATAGTGAGGTTTACTTTCTTAGAGCGTATCATCCCAAAACTCATGGCTGAATCGAACACGGCAGAGCCCGGCAGCATGGTAATAGTTTGCTTACCTGCATTAATTACATCCGGGTCCTCCTCCCCTTCGTACGGGAATGGCCCCATACCCAGCAAACCGTTCTCTGATTGCAGTACTACATCCATGGTATCGGGTATATAGTTGGCTACCAGTGTGGGTATACCTATACCAAGGTTAACGTAATAACCGTCTTTTATTTCTTTCGCGATGCGTTTTGCGATGCCTGTTTTGTCGAGCATGATATTCTATTTTTTTGTTATTGCGACGAGCAGCGTGGGATTGTATTATCGTAGGGCACGCTATGAGATTGCTTCGTTATCGCTCGCAATTGTTTATTAATTATTCCTTTTTACGAACGGTTCTTTGTTCAATCCGTTTCTCGTAATTCTCTCCCTGAAAAATCCGATGCACATAAATCCCCGGTGTATGAATATGATCCGGGTCCAGTTCTCCCGGCTCTACCAGTTCCTCTACTTCGGCAATGGTTATCTTCCCCGCCATGGCCATAACGGGGTTAAAGTTGCGAGCCGTAGAACGGTAGACGAGGTTACCCATCCTATCCCCCTTCCAGGCCTTTACTATGGCAAAATCAGCATCAAAAGCCATTTCCATCAGGTAATCTTTCCCGTTAAAATTACGTACTTCTTTGCCTATGGCTACTTCGGTACCAATACCGGCAGGGGTAAAAATGGCGGGCATACCATAACCTGCAGCCATACAGCGCGTGGCTAATGTACCTTGCGGAATAAGCTCTACTTCCAGTTCGCCGCTAAGCAGTTGGCTCTCGAAGATGGCGTTCTCGCCTACGTATGATGCGATCATCTTTTTTACCTGTCGCTGGTGCAGCAGCAGGCCTATGCCAAAATCGTCAACCCCGGCATTGTTGGATATACAGGTAAGATCTTTAACGCCTTTTTTCACTAAGGCTAATATGCATTTCTCGGGCAGACCGCACATGCCGAAGCCGCCAAGCATCAGCGTCATGCCGTCTTTTATATCGCGGATGGCCTCGTCGGCACCGCTAACTACTTTGTTCATTCGGTAAATAATTGGTAGTGTAAAAGTAAATTAATAAACACGAATTGGTGCTAATTGATTCGAATTTCACGAATTGATTTGCATGACGGTTAATTTAACCACGGAGTTCGCTGAGGTTGCGCGGAGGTTCGCAGAGCTTTGCAATCGGTTAAAGAGTTTTTATAATGTCCATTTGACTATGGAGGGCATATGCCATAAATTATCAGCAATAAAAGCTCTGTGCCTCTCTGTGTAAATCTCTGCGCCCTCTGTGGTTAAATAACAAAGTTAACTTATAAGAAAAAAAAGCAAACAATTAGAAATCAGGAACCTTTAATATAAAGATCAAACTATAAACAAAATGGAACTCAGAGAAAACGAAAATACGCCCAACGCCTATGAGGTGAAGGACGATAAAAACCTGTCGGAAAAGGAACTGACACGCAATAGTAACGCTACGAAGCCTGTACGGGAAGGCGAGCCTATGGGCGGGCATAAGTTTGGCAAAGAAAACAATACGCCAGCCGGCGACGATAAAAACAACCCGTCGAAATACGTGGGCTACAACAACGCCTACCTAAGCCGTAACGAACCATCTGACGAGTTTACCGAAAACATTAACTTTAAAGACCCTAACCAGCTCGGACAACCTAATTACACAACAGCGGCAGATGCCACCAAAACGGGGCAGTCGGACACCGAAAATACAGGTCCGGCAAAAGAAGACCCGGATGTTGCAGATGCTGAGGGCGACAAAGAAGTACCCGAAGTAAATTACGGTGAAGGCGAAACACTTGACGAGGAAGAAGTAAACATTCCGGGGCCAAATGAAGTATCTGAGCAACAGAAGGTGGGTGAATAGAACACGATTTAGGAATTTATCGATTCACACGACGATTTCAGATTTGACAACTTTTTAAAAGTTGTCAAATCTGAAATCGTATCCACTATTCTCCTTTCCAGCCGAATTTTGTTTCGATGAAGCTTATTAATTGTTTGGCCATTGCCTCGTGCTCGCGGGCGTTGGGATGGCGATGGGCACCCAGGTATGGGAATATCTGGCTATAAACATTTTTATCGCCAAGTGTAGCAACAGCCTTTTCGACGTATCCCGGAAAAGGTGAGCCCGGCTCGACGGAATCCATGCTACCCAGGGCACAAATTATTTTGGCATCCGGGTATTTGTTTCTAATGCTTTTTATAAAATCCTGGTATTTGGCAATGATTGTTTCTGCCGATGGCCGCGTAGTACCGAACCTCGCTTTAAATTGGGGATGAGTGGGACTGCTTAGCGTGTGGTAATCGTTTTGGAAGAGGTTCACTATTACAATCTCTGGGGTAAACTTCGAGAAATCCCATTTACTTTTTGGGTCCATGGGATATGTTCTATCATATATTTCGGGCATAATATATGGCAACCAGCTCAGTACCACACCTATGCCGCTTTTGGCTATGCAATGGTATTGTGCATTAAAATGCCGGGCAGTTATATTGGCGTATGACCGATAGCCATTTTGAAAACCCTCGTCGCGGTCTTTACCCGTTGTATCTTCCAGCGCAAAGCCGCAGGTGATGGAGTTGGCATAGAACTCTATACGGTGTTTGTAAACGGGAGGGGGAAGTATTTTTCCTTCGTCATGAAGTTTCAACCCGTAGAAAGATAGGGTACCTACCTGGTATTCGGTACGTTTAAACAACTCCAGGCGGTGTTTTCCTGGCTGCAAACCGCTAACCAGTTCGTAAGTTTTCTGCTTATTTTTTTTAGGCTTAAGGGTTTGTACCACCTTACCATCCGCCACCACGGTTATCATGTCGGCACCCTTGCTATCGCTTAACACTGCATCGGCCCCGGTGCCTTCAAAATTTACCACTACGGATGAAGCCGTCCATATCAATTCCGCAGCATCTTTTTTTATGCCGACGCGCCCACTGTAGTGAATATTAGGATTGTCAAAATTAACGACGGTGGAAGGCTTGCACGCAGCAAAAAGCACGCAGGCCAACAATACGGAGAATAAAGCTTTTATTGACATAATTAGGGGGCACTGCAATATACTAAAGCCTCCCGCTTTTGCCAACTACCATTTCATCTTCTTTTCTATAAATTTTATCAGGCTCGCTGCCATAACTTTGTGCTCCTGCTCGATAGGGTGCCCCGGCGTATCTTTATAAGGGAAAAAGTGAGTGTAAATTTTCTTATCGCGCAGGTTATCTACCGCTTTCTCAATATACCCCGGCCATGCCGAGCCTTTACGAGTGGCGTCCATAGCACCCAAGGCGCAAATAATCTTAGCATCGGGGTATTGCGCCCGTATTTTAGCTATAAAGTTTTGGTAAGCATTAATGATAAACTCCGGCGTTGGCGGGGTATCGCCAAAGCGGGCCTGGAAGTTTGGATTATCGGGATGTGTTACTATCCACGAGTCGTTTTGGAAAAGGTTTACCACCACCACTTCTGGCGTATACTTTTTAAAGTCCCATAGTTTGGTAGAATCCATGGCGTATACCCGGTTATATATTTCGGGCATAACGTAATTGAACCAGCTTACTGTAATACCTATACCGCTTTTTCCAATGCAATAATAATCGGCATCAAAATGGCGCGCAGTTATGTTGGCGTAGCTTTTATAACCATTCTCGAACTGGTAGGTGCCCCTATCCTTCCCTTCCAGGTCTTCTATCGCATAGCCGCAAGTAATGGAGTTACCATAAAACTCAATGCGGTGTTTATAAACCGGCGGCGGCAATATTTTACCATTGCCCTCCAGCGTGAACTTATAGAATAACAACTTGCCCATTTCGTACTCGGTACGTTTAAAAAGCTCCAGTTTATGCGGGCCTGCGGGTAAGCCCGTAGCTAATACATAATCGGTTTTGTAGTTTTTTACCTGTATGCTGTTTACCACCTTACCATCAACCACCACGGTCACAAAATCGAACCCGGTATTATCCTCCAGCGTAGCCTTTGCACCTGTACCCTCGAAATTAATAATGGCAGATGATGCCGTCCAGGTTAATTCTGCCGCGCCCTCTTTTTCGCCAATACGCCCCATATAGTGGATGTTGGGATCATTGTAAGGAATAACGGTTTGGGCAACGCAACTTATCCCAACAAAAAAGGAAAACGCAGTAAATAAACCTAAAGCCTTAATTCTATTCATTTTTCAATTCGTGAAATTCGATTCAATTCGAAACAATTAGTGTTAACTCAATTCGTGAAATGCTACTTCAGATACACATAAGTTATCCCTGCCCCGCCCCTGTCGGCGTGCTCATCTTCCATCCTATCCACCTGCTCATACTTCTTCAAGTACTGGCGTATCATTTTACGCAATATGCCATCGCCTTTTCCGTGCAAAATTTTCAGGGTACCGAACCCCATCATCAATGCCCTATCGAACAGTTTTTCAATCGCAAACAGCGCATCTTCGGTACGCATACCGCGTACGTCAATCTCGGGGCTAAAGCTCGCCACATCGTTGGTTTGCCCAATATTACTGCGGCGTATCTCTTTAGGTACCTCCGCGCGGCTTACCTTCTCTACGCGTTTGCGTTTCACTACGGTGCGCAGCTCGCCCATGGCAATTACCACGTTGTCTTTTATAATTTCCATCACCTGGCCTGTAGTATCGCCATCTATCAGCTTCACCCAATCGCCGGCTTTTATTTCCTCATCGGTTTTGGCTGCAGGTTTCGGGGCTTCGGTTTTAATGGTATTCTTTTTTACCTCGGCGGTGAGGTTATCGCGCAGGGTTTTGGTAACTTCCTTATCGGCATTGCTGCTTTTTATTTCGGCAATGGTGTTTTCTACCAGCTTATTGGCATTCAGGATGATGTTTTTAGCCTCCTGCTTGGCCTCGCGCATTAAGTTCTTACGGTTCTCGTCTAAAAAGCTTTTCAGTTCCTCGTTTTCCTTCAACAACAGGTTTACATGGCGCTGCTGCTTATCCAGCTTTTGTTTGGTATCAAATATTTCCTTCTTCTCGCGCTCCAAATCAACCAGCAAGCTATCCACCCGCTTTTGCCCGGCGCTTACTTTGTTACGTGCAAGGTTTAATACGTTCTGCGGCAGGCCTATTTTTTGCGCTATCTCAAAAGCATACGAACTACCGGGTTTGCCCACCTCCAGCATGTAAAGCGGCTGCATGGCGGTGTTATTGAACAACATCGAT
This sequence comes from Mucilaginibacter pedocola, assembly GCF_002013915.1. Taxonomy (GTDB): domain Bacteria; phylum Bacteroidota; class Bacteroidia; order Sphingobacteriales; family Sphingobacteriaceae; genus Mucilaginibacter; species Mucilaginibacter pedocola. The sequence continues at coordinate 342,668 of NZ_MBTF01000001.1, read as the reverse complement.
GCATTTTCTATCCCTTCGGTATTGCTGGCAAATATTTTAAGGTTACTATAGTGCGTGGTAACCATACCGCGCACCTTTTTGTGGTTCAGAGCTTCCAACACGGCCTCGGCAATGGGGCCACCAAATTGCGGATCGGTACCGGTACCAAACTCATCAATCAATATCAGCGTTTTTCCGTTGGCGCCTTCTACAAAGTATTTCATTTTTGATAGGTGCGCACTGTAGGTACTCAGGTCGCTTTCTATGGATTGATCATCGCCAATATCAACAAACAATTGCTTAAATACCCCTGCAACGCTATCGGCACTGGCGGGTATCAGCAAACCGGCTTGCACCATCATTTGCAGCAGCCCAACGGTTTTCATACAAACCGATTTACCGCCGGCATTTGGCCCCGATACCACAATGATGCGTGTGCTATCGTCAATAGAAACATTCAGCGGCACAACCGTTTTCTGCTCTTTTTTAAAATTGAGGTACAAAAGCGGATGGCGTGCGTTGTAAAACGTAAAACGCCCCTCGTTTACCACTTTAGGCATCTCCGCTTCTATCTCGATAGCGAAAAGCGCCTTGGCGCGCACAAAATCGAGCTTGGTAAGCAGCCCGTGGTACGATAGCAGCAGCGGCACATACGGCCTCAACTCATCGGTAAGAGCGGTAAGTATTTTGATGATCTCGCGGCGGCGATCAAACTCTAAATCGCGGATGCGGTTGTTGAGTGTAAACACTTCCTCAGGTTCGAGGTAAACCGTTTGCCCCGAGGCTGATTCATCATGAATGAAGCCTTTTATCTTCCGTTTGTTCTCGGCCAGTAATGGTATACACAGGCGCCCGTCGCGCACGGTAAGCGAGCCATCGGCCGTCCAGTTGCTGGCACTGGCGGCCTTAAATATCTGGTCTATTTTTTTACGGGCCTCCTGCTCGGCTTTGGCAATGCCGGTGGTAATCTCCATCAGCTCACGCGATGCATTATGGCGTATCTTCCCTTTCGGGTCTATCACCATATCTATCTTTTTGATGATGGCCTTCTCTATCGGCAGGTGCTCGAAAAGCGCCTCCAGGTTGGGGTAAACATCCTTACGCTCGTTAAAGTAGGCTATAACAGCAAAAACCGTAGTTAACGAGGTAAGCACCTGGAAAAATTCTTCTTCCGACAGGAAAGCGCCTTCTATCCTCGCCTTATTGGCCAGTGTTTTTATATCATAAAAATGATTAATGGGCAGGGCATCGTCGTTCTGCAGGATGTTCTTGAACTCGTGCGCCTGGTTCAGGAATTTGGCTATCAGGTCGTAATTGCTCATTACCTGTATCTTATCAACCATTTGCTGGCCCATAACACTTAGGCAGTGTGCTTTTATCAGTTCTTTTATTTCGGTAAAGCCGAGTTTATCGGCACTATTGAGGGGGTACAGCATTAGGTTTAGATGGTTTGGCAGGGCTCCCGGCCTTATTTAACGAATCTATCTTGGCCTGTATATTTTTTGATACTTGCTCGTAGATAGCCATTAATTCCGGAGGCTGCGTTGAATAATATTTAAGGCTGGTTTCTAAAGCCTTACTGGTAGTTTTGTGCCGCTTAAAAAGTGCTATATACCGCGCTTTGCCGTATCTGTATAAACTATCGGGCACCTGGGGTATGCTATACATACCGCCATCGGTTAAATGCACATCGGTAAGCAGGCTTACCATTTGCTCCTGCGGGATAACACCCGGCGGCACTTTGCTTTTGCAGGCAGTTAAAATAACCAAAGCAGAAAAAAACAAGATAATATAGTTGCGCATTACTTAATTTAGCGGCGTTTACAATTACAAATTTACGGATAAATGAGCATAGCAGATAACATCAATAACCTAAAAAAGGAAACCGGCGGCATTGGCGTTACCCTGATTGCGGTATCTAAAACCAAACCTGCTGCCGACCTGATGGAAGCCTATGATGCAGGACAACGCTTATTTGGCGAAAATATGGTGCAGGAGCTGGTAGAAAAACAAGAAACCCTGCCAAAAGATATACAATGGCACCTGATAGGCCACCTGCAAACCAACAAGGTGAAATACATTGCGCCATTTATTGCCATGATACAATCGGTTGATAGCCTTAAACTGTTGCAGGAAATAAATAAACACGCACTAAAAAACAACCGCACTATTGATTGCCTGCTGCAGATATACATTGCTGATGAAGACACCAAATATGGTTTAGGTTTCGACGAGGCCATTGAGCTATTGCGCAACCCCGAGTATGCCGAATTAAAAAATATACGCATACGCGGCTTAATGGGTATTGCCACCAATACCGATAACGAGAAACAGATAAAAGAAGAATATTACGAGCTAAAAACCTTTTTCGACGGTATAAAAACCAGCTTCTTCCGTAAGGAGGAGTCGTTCGATACGGTATCGATGGGCATGTCGGCAGATTATCAACTGGCTATTGAGCAAGGTAGCAATATGGTGAGGTTGGGTAGTACTATTTTCGGCACACGAGTTATTAAGCACTGGAAAAATAACACGAACTAATTGGCTTGCAAAGTTTTTTGACAGGATTAGGGATTGAAGGATTAGGCAGGATTTTTTGCTTTCGGGATTTCACCGATTTTGAGATTGATTCCACCGATTCCACCTTTGTCTGAACTCGAGTAAAACGAATTTTAAGAATTTACAGCATAAATGGATAACAATAGCACTACTGCTGATCAAAAGCTCCCCCTTCAGGGGGCGGGGGGGGCTTCGGGGCTCGGGACCGTACTCCGCGTAGCCACTTTGTCTGATTGCCCGCGCCTTTTAGAACTCATTATTGAACTGGCCATATTTGAGCGAGAGCCGGATGCGGTTACGGTTACTTTAGAAGAATTTGAAGCAGCAGGCTTCGGGCCTAAACCGGTTTGGAAAGCTTTTGTGGTGGAAGATAACGGCATTGTAGTAGGCTTTGCGCTTTACTACATACGCTACTCTACCTGGAAAGGGCAGCGCCTTTACCTCGAGGATTTAGTGATAACCGAAGCTTACCGTGGTAAAGGCTTGGGTAAGCTGTTGTTCGATAGATTGATACAGGAAACCCGCGAACTGGGTTTCTCGGGTATGGTTTGGCAGGTGCTTGATTGGAACGAACCGGCTATTAAATTTTACAAAAAATACGAAGCTAATATTGAAGCGGGCTGGCTGAATGCGGCTTTATCAAAAGAACAGGTTATAAATTTTAAGTGATGACGGGTATGAGGGGAATATGGTTAGGGTGTGTTACGCTGATAGCTTTAGCGGGCTGCGAGTTTGGTAAACCGGCAAAAAAGGTAGAACCGGATAGTTTTACCGACACGGTTGGGTATGAGATGAAAACCATACACGACCGGGCGAAAGATTGCGGAACTCGCCCGGATAGCACCTGTACCACTGCAACAATAAACTATCCGCTTTTTAAAGGGCAGGATGCGCTGAACGATACCTTACAAAGCAGGTTGATAAACCTGTATGTAAACGGCGACGAGAAACCCGATTCTTCCCTATCAGCAATGGTAGCTACTTACTTAACCAAGTATGACGAGTTTAAAAAGGACGATGAGCGTAAGGATATGTTCTTCGAACTTACCGAGTATGCCAAGGTGGTAAGCCAGGATAGTGCGTTGGTTGCTATTGAATATGGTGGTTACACCTACCAGGGAGGTGCGCATGGCTCCAGCTTCACGGGCTTTTTAAACTGGGACCCTAAAACAAAAAAGGCGCTTTACCTGGAAGATGTATTGCAGCCCAATACCCAAAAACAACTCAACAAAATTGGCGAGCGTATTTTCCGTAAAAACGAAAACCTGAAAGATACCGCATCGTTGGAGCAGGATTACTTTTTTGAGGATGCCAAATTCGTGCTGAATGAAAATTACCTGTTCACTCCGGTAGGAATTAAGTTTTTGTACAACGAGTACGAAATAAAACCCTACGCTGCCGGGCAAACCGAACTGGTTATCCCCTGGGCAGAACTAAAAACATTACTAAAACCCACTTCGGTGGTTGCACATTATTTAATAAAAAATGCTGGTATTTAAATTCGGAGGCGCATCGGTAAAAGATGCAGAAGGCGTAAAAAATTTAGCCAAAGTGGTTAGCCTTTATACAGGGCAACAGTTGCTGGTAGTGGTATCGGCTATGGGCAAAACTACCAATGCGCTCGAAAAACTAACCAATGCCTACGTAAACGGCGAAGGCGATGTGCACGAAATATTCGAGGAAATAAAAGAATACCATTACCATATTCTATCGGAGCTTTTTGAACCTTACGACCCGGTTTTCGACGAAGTGGCCAACACTTTTGTAGAAATAGACTGGATGATAGAAGACGAGCCGCACGACGACTACGATTTTATTTACGACCAGATAGTTTCCATTGGCGAACTGGTATCAACCCGCATTGTAAACGCATGGTTCGGCAACGAGGGTATCAGCAGCAAATGGCTTGATGTGCGCAGCTACATACATACCGACAATACCTACCGCGAAGGCGTGGTAGATTGGGATAAAACCCGCGAAAGCATTCAAAAGGATATCCCTACCCTGTTGCAGAAGAGCGTTGTAGTAACGCAAGGCTTTTTGGGTGGTACCTCAGAGAACTTCACTACTACGCTGGGCCGCGAGGGGTCTGATTACACCGCATCTATTATTGCCTCCTGCCTTGGTGCCGAATCGGTAACTACCTGGAAAGATGTACCCGGTATACTGAATGCCGACCCAAAACGCTTTGCCGATACCATTAAGTTTGATGAGCTGAGTTACCAGGAAGCTATAGAGATGACCTATTATGGCGCCAGCGTTATTCACCCCAAAACCATAAAGCCGCTACAAAACGCCAATATCCCCCTGCTGGTAAAACCCTTTATGCAGCCGGATGCGCCGGGAACTGTTATTAAGGATGGCGTTACCATCAACTTTGCCAAACCGGTTATCATCGTAAAAGAAAAACAGGTACTATTATCCATTTCAGCAACTGATTATTCTTTCATCTCAGAAAGCCACCTCAGCGAAATATTCGGGCTGTTCGCTAAAAACCATGTGAAAGTGAACGTGATGCAGACTTCGGCGCTGAGCTTTACCGCCTGTATCGATCTGGTACCCGAACGTTTTGAAAAACTATTGGCATCGCTTAAAACGGGTTTCAAGGTAAAATATAACGATAACCTTACGCTGGTAACCTTAAGGCATTATAACGATGAAGCGCTGAACGAAATAACTGTAGGCAAAACCGTACTGATGAAGCAAACCAACCGTAACACGGCCCAGGTAGTGCTTAAATAGTAAACAGCCAGGCAATTAATACGGCAAAAGCGGTATTCAGGAAATTGACGGTATTATTCTGAATAATGCCTTTGCGCTCGAGCGTAGCGCCAAGCACCGAGTCGAACAGGTTACCGGCGGTGCCCGCTATAATTATCAGCCAAAAGCCGCCGCTGCCGCCGATAAGCAAAAGGTAAATAACGCCTATTATGGCAGAGCCAAATAAGCCGGCAAGCGTACCTTCCAGGCTGATAACCCCGTCCCTGCCCCGCTCATCGCGCCGGAACGTGATGATATTGAAAAAGCGCCGCCCGTAAACCGTCCCCAGTTCTGATGATAAGGTATCAGCCGTAGCAGACGATAAGGATGCCGCCAAGAAGAAGATAAGCGGATATCCCGGCGCATGGTTAATCCACATTACCAACCCTATTAGTGCCGCCATGCCACCATTGGCAACCACCTGCGCGGCGTTGCGCCTTTCCTGATGGGTTTTACCTTTAAAACTCTTCCCAACCGAAGTAGCCACGGTTGCCAGCACAAAAAATACCGCCAGCATTAATATCCCCAAAAAGCCGCTTCCCTTAAAAATACAAACCGCCACCATCCCGGCAACTATAGTACCCGACATGGTGAGCTTACGCAGGTTGTAAACTAAAAACAGTACAATAAGAAGTACAGCGGTAAATATCAAGTCGGGCGTGAACATCAAAACAAATGTCAATAATTAAAGTGTGTTAACATCAAGGCGAGACAACATTTTGCCACTCTACAAAAATGCTATTCTATAATCGGTGGAATCAATTTAAAATCAGTGGAATCCCAAAAAATAAGATCAGTGGAATGAAAAAAATGAAATCCTGCACATCCTCCCCATCATGTCATCCTGTTAAAATTCTTCCTAAATAAAAACGCCCCTTATCGGGGCGCTCTTTTATCACTAATGTTCTTGTTAGTCTTTCTTATGCTCTTGTTTGTGGGCACTATCGCGGCTCGAGGTTTGGTCGGACCGTTGCCCGCCTGCATTGCTGATGCCCCGCTCTTTCAGTTTTTCGTTTTGGTTGTTGAACGCGCGGTCGCTGGTGGTGTGCCCTTGCCCGCTGTTGTTGTTCTTCAGATCATGGCTTTTCATAACAAATGTATTAGTTTATAAAATTGGCCTTGCGGCCCGCCATGATAAAACAATAACCATACCGAATAACACCGGCATCGGCAAAACAAATACTCCTGTTATTGCTTAACCTGATAGCAATGAAACAGCCTAATAAAAACACCGCGCTTACCGGCCAACTAAAATGGGTAGAGCAGATAGCTTCTGTAATGGACGACAAATTTCGCGTACCCGGTACTCAATTCCGTTTCGGGCTTGATCCTATTCTTAATTTCATTCCATTTTTGGGCGATGCATCGGGCTTTGTGGTTGCAGCAATGTTGCTTTATATCATAGCTAAAAATGGCAGCGTAAGCCGGAAGGTATTGATCTTAATGGCCCTGAATATTTCTGTAGATGCTATTATCGGTGCCATTCCTGTTCTTGGCCAAATAACCGATTTCTACTTTAAGGCCAACACGCGCAACATCAAATTATTAAAGGAGCATTACCAGGAAGGTAAACACCAAGGCGATGGTAAGGGCATCATCATTTTCATAACCATTTTGCTGCTGATATCGCTGGCCGCCACTATATACGTATCTTATATCTTATTGAAATGGCTGCTTAATTTGGGGTAGCAAGGTTATTAAGAACTACTCGCCTGTATTAAACTCCAGTTTATTGGCTACCATTTTTTCCTTTAATATCCGCATGGCTTTAGGGCCAAACCCATGCAGGCTTAAAAAATGTGCTTCGGTAAATTGAGTAACCTGTTCAAGCGATGTTACCCCTATGCTCGCCAATGCCCGTGTGGCTGGCGCCCCTATCTTGCCAAAGGGACTTTCGGTTGTTTTAGCGCTCATACGCCAAATTGAGTTAAATGATGATCAAAATGTTTATAGAACATATTGTTCCACTCATTAATACTTAACCTGCCGAACGAGTGCGACATACGGTTATCAAAAGCTGCTTCGCCCAATTCCTGTGTTTTAGTGATATAGGCAATCAGTCGTGCTTTTTCCGCTTCAAAGTTCTTCTCATCTTTAATAATGAACGCGGGCGCCGTTGGGCTGTTATGTTTATAAGGCTTTTCGCTCACTACCACATCTTTTACAAAAAGCTTCAGTATTAATTTCATAAAAGCATTGGGTGTAGGGTGCTTTTCGGCTTCGTAAACCAGTTCGTAGGCCACACAGCAATGCGCCATCATTTGCGATACGCTCATTTTTCCCCATTGTGGCGTGCTCTGAGGCGTTAGTTTGTTAATGCGTTCAATAACGCCATCCGCTACCGGTTTGGTGAAGATATTGGGTAATGCCATTGTGTTTTGTATTTGCTTTCGGGATATAAATGCATTTAAAATTACACTGCAAAAGGTAGCATTTTTTTGTTAGCCTGCTGTATTTGCGATGTTATGTAATTGCAACTCATAAATAACCACATCGGCTGTTAAACCTCGTAGCCCTGCCCCTGCTCTAATATTATATTCGCAGGCAAACTATTTGCTTGCAGCTAAGTTTTCAGTTGGATATATTTAGGAGCGTATTTTCAGGCTAAGGCATACTACATGGGGAAAGTTTTTACGATAACAAAAGGGCTCGAGAACATGGGGGCGCTGCACACCGGTGGCCAGGGTTCGGTATACAAGGGCAAGCGTATTGGCGAGATATATGTGGCCGTGAAGCTGCTGCCCACCCCTATTGCTGCCGAGAGCGACGACGACAAGCACTACCACGATTTTATGAATGAGGTAGAGAAGCTGAAAAAAGTGAATCAAGTATCGAACCCTAACGTGGTGAAGATACTTAGCAGTGGCATTACCGAAAGCGGCTCGCTCCCCTATATCGAAATGGAGTTTATTGAAGGCCCCGACCTTGCCGAACTGCTCACCGAAAAAGATACGCCCGTTTTTACCGTCCCCGAAGCTATAAAAGTTGCCTACCAATTAGCCAATGCGCTGAGCCATTGCCACAAAGTAGGTGTAAAACACGGCGACATCAAAAGCAACAACGTAAAATTTAATACCAATACGGGTAACTACGTATTGCTGGATTTCGGCCTCGCCATCATGACCGACGAGCAGCGCCGCAGCAGCCTGCGGCAAGCCGGTGCCGTAGAGTTTATGGCACCCGAACAAAGCGAAGGGAACTTACTGCCCCAAAGCGATGTGTACAGTTACGGTATCATTCTGTACGAATTGCTGGCAGGCACCGTTCCCTTTAAACTGAACAGCGACAGCCAAACTGCCCGCAACACGGTAATGATAGAGCATTTGGAGCAGGAACCACCCAACCTGCTGGCACTACGCGAAAAAAACATGCCTCTGAATTGGCCCGACGAACAGCGCCAACGCGAAATGCAGGTACCCGAATGGCTGCTTACTATTATTTACAAATGCCTGCAAAAGAACCCAGCCGAGCGCTTCACCGATGGCACCGAACTACGGCAGGCCATACAAAACAGCGTGCTAACGGTAAAAACCAATACCGAAGGCACACTGATATTGGAGAATGAGAACGCCAATCTGAAAGGCCTGCTAAAAGCCGAGCAGGAAAAGAATAGCAGTTTATCATCGCAGGTGGAGGAATTAAAACGGACTGCCGCTGCACAGGCAAAGCCAGCAACGCCAGCATTCGTTCCTCCATCAGCAACTGACAGGAAAACATCCAAAGCCCCCATATTGGTAATTGCTTTACTGATGCTTATCGTAGGCGGCTTGGCAGGGCGCTACCTGTTTAAACCCAAAGTTGCGGGGGTATCGCAACCTGCAACGGATACCACATCGGGCTATAAAACCAAGCCTGATAAGCAGGCTGAAATAAAACCCGACAGGGATACAGAAGTTGAAGATAAACCTGTAGTCGAGCCGAAAAAAGATTCGGAAGCGGTGGTGAAGAAACCCGAAACAAAACCCGAAACTTTGGCGGTGCACAAAAAACCAAAGAAGGACACCGCAAAAAAGGTAGCGGTAAAAACACCTGCCAAACCAAAGCCTACCCCACCTGCAACACCATCGGAACCGGCCAAAAGCAGCGGTACCGGTAAAGTATATTCTCTATTCACTACCTACGCCTACTTTTACAACAAGCCCGATGCCGGCACCAAGCGCAACGCCTACATTACCCAATGGGACAACGCCCGACTGCGTGCACTGGAAGAGCGCGATGGCTTTATTTACGTAGTGTTCACCAATAAAAATGGCGAAACAAGCCGGGGTTGGCTCAGTAAAAAAGACCTGATCGTAATAGGGCAATAGCTATTATTTGCCAACCACCACTGTTGGGTGCACAGGTTGTGTGCTTGCGCGCGATTCGTTATTGCATTTGCCCAGCAATACCCAAATGATAATAAAGATAATAACGGTTGAAAAGCAGCCGCCACCAAGTTTCTTTGCGCCGTATGCAGCAATAATTCCCCTGAAAAAGTTATTCATAGTCTAAGGTTGATATGTAGAGCAAACGCCGCTCACCTCCAATAGTTTGAGGTTGAAAATATTTTTCCTGCAACAAGCAACCCTACACTTTTCTGAAACGCAACGACAGTAATTATCAATAATTAGTCTAAATAAGACTTATTTTTATAGATTTGCCCCTGTGTTTAGAATCAAATTAATTAAAAACAACAAACAGCACAATTACAAAAACAAACATCGAACAAATGAAGAAAGTATTTACCAAAGCCTTTTTATTCTCACTAACAGGCTCATTACTGGCACTAACGGCTTGCAAAAAAGACAAAAACACCACGCCCGAAGGCGAAACTATTTTGCCTTACACTGTACCTACTACCTACAACTTTACCGGCGCAGCCTACCTAAAAGCTAACCAGCGCGTAAGAATGGGTGCCGAGCTAAACAGCTTCCTGGGTACGGCTAACAACACTGTTATCACCGCGCAAAAAGCGAATGATATGCTCGACAACAAGAACAACGTTTTTGCAGATGCTACACTGAATACATCAGGTGTTACTTTGGTTGAGAAAACTGCAGAAGCAGATTACTTCCGCGGCCACTTTGCTACTCAAGCTACCAACAGTAACAGCAATACCGTTGCAGCAACAAACGGTACTGCAGGTATTTATACCAGCGGAACTACTAAAAGGCTTGTGGGCGCAACCGGTTTAGAATCTAACCAGGCGGTTGCAAAAGGCATGATGGGCGCTTTATACTTTAAAGAAGCAATGACTTTGTTAACCAACGTATCTACCCTTGATAACAAAACCGTAGCTGATGGTGGTACCGCCATGACCCGTGCCTGGGACGAAGCATTTGGTAACTTAGGCGTACCTATCGATTACGATTTCAATAAAACTTACGCTAATACCGACGCTAACCGTCCGTTACTGTGGGGGGGGTACCTGGCCGAGCGTGGAAAAGCTATACAAGCAGGCGAGATCATCTTCGGCGCGTTCCTGAAAGGCCGTGCTGCTATTGGCAGCCGCGACTATGCAGTTGTAAAAGCACAGGCCGAGATCATTCAGGATAAATGGGAGCAACTGAACGCTGCTGCGGCTTTAGAGTACTCTACCATCCCTACCAACTCGGTGAATGTTGGCAATTTTGCCACACAGTTCCACGCTTTGTCAGAAGGTTTTGGTTTCATCCACTCGCTTAAATACCGCTCTACCCGCAGTAAATTAAACGCTGCTGATTACGCTACCCTGAAAGCAATTTTTGATACAAACTTCTACACTTTAATTAATGAGGCGGGCTTTACCAAATTGGTGCAGGCGCAAACTATATTAAAGGCTACTTACGGTTTGTAATCAACAAACGCATATCTTCTAAATTTTCGGGCTCTTTGGTGGTAATTATCCGCCAAAGAGCTTGTTTGTTCATAAAAAACTCCTTCAATCATGATCAAATTGAACCGTAAAATGGCTGCCGCGGCAGCTACGGTATTAGCAGTAGCTACATTCGTTATTGCATGTTCAAAAGGTGGCGGTGGCGGCACACCCGAGCCTACTAACCCAACGGGTTTCGATAAAACGGCAATGCTTACCAACTATGCCGATGCCCTCATCATACCGGCATATACCAACCTGCAAACCCAGGCGACAGCGCTAGAAACCTCTGTAAACACCTTTTTGGCTACGCCAAATGCCACCACACAGGCAGCATTAAAAACCGTTTTTAAAGATACCTACCTGCGTTTTGAAGATGTATCGGTAGATCAGTTCGGCCCGGCAGAAACGGCCTTGTTCAATAACTTTGTCAACACCTTCCCTACTGATTCGGCGGTTATAGAAGGTAATATATTACGCGGCACTTACGACTTGAGTGCGAATGCTAGTATATCGCAGCAAGGCCTGCCTGCTTTAGATTACCTGCTGTTTAACCCGCATGCAGTTACCGATTTTACAGGCACAACCGCTACCAATCGCAAAAAATATGTACAGGACATTGTAAGCGCAATGAAAACCAGGGTAAGCACCGTTTTAAACGGCTGGAAAAACACTTACCGTGCTACGTTTATTGCCAACACACGGTCAGATTCAGGCAGCCCTATTGCTTTCCTCATCAACCAGTTCGCTTTCGAGATGGATCAACTGAAAGGCCCACGCATTGGCTGGCCATTTGGCAAGCAATCGGGCGGTACGCAGTACCCCAACAATACCGAAGGTTTTAACACAGGTATATCGGTAGCACTGGCAACAGAGAACCTTACAGCCCTTAAAAATATGTACAACGGCGGCGGTAGCGGCAAAGGCATGTCTGATTATGTGGTATCGCTGAGCAAACAGACGCTGAACAGCGATGTAATGGCGCAGTTTGATAAAGCATTGAGCGCCCTGCGTGCAGTACCTGATCCGTACACCACCTCAATGACAACAAAAAAGCCTGAGATAGAAGCCGCTTACCGCGAGATACAGATATTGCTTACGCTGATTAAAACCGACGTAGCATCAGCAACAGGCGTACGCATTACTTACCAGGATACCGACGGCGACTAAAGGATGTTTAAACAATTGCAGCGCCCTGTATCCATTGCCCCATTAGTAACTTTCCGGATACTTTTTGGGTTGATGATGCTTGCAGGCACTATCCGTTTTTGGGCCAACGGCTGGATAACTCAGCAATACGTAGCACCGAAATTCTACTTCACCTATATGGGTTTCGAATGGGTTCACCCGTTCGGGGCAATGGGTATGCACGTAATTTTCGGGCTTATTGCGCTATGTACTGCACTGATCATCCTCGGGCTTTTTTACAGGCTGGCAACCATGTTATTTTTTGTTGCCTTTACCTACGTAGAACTGATAGACGTTACCAACTACCTCAACCACTATTACTTTATCAGCCTGGTAAGTTTCCTGCTGATATGGTTGCCCGCAAATAGGTATTTATCACTCGATGTGCGCATCTGGCCAAAGCTGAAACGCACGCAGGTGCCTTTGTGGACTATTGGCATCATTCGTTTACAGGTGGGCATTGTTTACTTTTTTGCAGGCATTGCCAAACTTAACCCTGACTGGCTACTGCAGGCCATCCCCATGAAAATATGGTTGCCTGCTAAAAGCCATTTGCCTATTGTGGGCGCGCTAATGTACAAAACATGGGTGGCTTACCTGTTCAGTTGGTTCGGTGCGGTATACGATCTGTTTATTGCATTTTTTCTTATCAACCGTAAAACACGCCCGATAGCCTACTATATTTTTGTACTGGGTTTCCATATTTCTACTGCTATATTTTTCCCGGGCATAGGGATGTTCCCTTACGTAATGATGGTGTGCAGCTTTGCTTTCTTCAGTTCTACGTATCATCAAAAACTACTCAACTACTTTACCGGCAATACAGGCATCGGGCGCAGGCTTATTTACCATTATCCTATGCAGCTAGAGATGGTACTACCGCTCATTTTCGGACTTTACTTTTTGGTGCAGATAGCCGTGCCAATGCGGTACTTGGCCTACCCCGGCCATTTGTTTTGGTACGAAGAAGGTTACCGCTTCTCGTGGCGGGTAATGCTGATGGAAAAATCGGGCAATACCTTTTTTACCGTTAAAGAACCATCCACAGGTAAAAGCTACGAAGTAGATAACCGCGAATTTTTAACGCCCCTGCAAGATAAAATGATGAGCACCCAGCCCGATATGATATTGCGCTACGCCCATCACCTGGCCGATGTTTACGCCCAACGCGGGATAAAAGAGCCCGCCGTTTATGCCCAGGTTTATGTTGCCCTCAATGGCGAACGCTCCAGGCCTTTTGTAGATACTACCGTTAACATGGCTGCGCAGCCGCTTAACTGGCGGCACTACAGTTGGGTTTTACCTTATTCCAAACCATGAAAACTAAAATTTTTCAATTTATAATCACTGTTCTTTTTACCCTTACTGCCTGCGACGCCTTCGCGCAGAACCTGCAGCTTAGCGGTACGCTTAAAGGCAATGGCGGGCCCGTTGCAGGGGCTACTATAACCCTACAGCCCGGCAATTTAAAAACCATTAGCGATGCGAGCGGCGCCTTCGCATTCGCATTGCTCAACCCTGGTAATTATGAGCTACAGGCAGAACTGATGGGTTTTGAAACCTACCGCAAAAAGATAAAACTCGATGCTAATACATTTTTAGCAATAGGTCTTAAGGAAAAAAGCGCACGCGAACTGGCTGAAGTTACCGTGCAGGATACAGCCTTTAAACAAGCCTCGGGCAACCTGCGCCAAGTAGAAGGAACTGCTATTTATGCCGGGAAGAAAACCGAAGTAATAAACGTGGCCAACCTTAACGCTAACCTTGCCACCAACAACACTCGCCAGATATACAGCCGCGCTGCGGGCATCAACATCATCGAGTACGATGGTGGCGGTTTACAGTTAGGCATTGGCGGCCGCGGGTTAAACCCCAGCCGTGTATCCAACTTCAATACCCGCCAAAACGGGTACGATATCAGCGCCGATGCCCTCGGCTATCCCGAAAGTTATTATACGCCTACTACCGAGGCGGTCGACCGTATCGAGATCATTCGTGGTGCGGCAAGCCTGCAATACGGCACACAGTTCGGCGGGTTGATAAACTTCCAGATGAAGAAGGGTCCCGCCAACAAGCCGCTTGAAATTACAAGCAGGCAAACCGCTGGCTCGTTCGGCTTCTTCAATACCTTCAATAGCATAGGCGGTACGGTTAAAAAACTGAATTATTACGCCTATTATCAGCATAAACGAGGTGATGGCTGGCGCCCCAATAGCCATTTTACGCAGGACGGTGCTTACATCCACTTAGATTATGCGCTTACCGACAGGCTGAAAATTACCGGCGAATACACCTACATGTATTACCTGGCCAAACTGCCCGGCGGCCTAACCGATGCCGATTTTGCCGCGGACCCAAGCCAAAGCGTGCGCGACCGCAACTGGTTCAAAGTGAACTGGAACCTTGCCAGCATCAGTTTTGATTACCGCCTGGGCGAGAAAACCAAAATTAACTGGCGCAGCTACCATTTAGATGCCGGCCGCAAAGCACTGGGCATATTAGATTACATTGACCGCCCCGATCCGGGTGGCCCGCGCGACCAGCTAAGCGACCACTACAGCAACTACGGCTCGGAACTACGCCTGTTGCACCAATACAATTTGGGCGGCACGCAAACTAATAGTTTACTTACAGGTGTGCGTGTTTACAAAGGCAAAACCTTGCGCTCGCAAGGCGCATCGGATGCAGGAAGCGGCCCCGATTTTAATTTTACAGGCGCTTTCCCCAGCAGTTCCAACTATACCTTCCCCGGTACTAATGTAGCAGTATTTACAGAAAACATTTTCCAGCTGACTGATAAGTGGAGCGTTACACCCGGTGCAAGGTTCGAGTTCATCTCTACCAAGGCAAATGGTTACTACACCACCCGCAGCAGCCCCTACCCCGATTTTTATTATATCCAGAATTACGAGAACAAGGTGAACAACCGTTCATTCGTATTCTTCGGTGTGGGTACATCGTACAAGCCTGTGAATGGTGTGGAGATATACGGCAACATATCGCAAAACTATCGTTCGGTAAACTTTAACGATATCCGCGTACTTAACCGCAACGCCCGTGTAGATTCTTTACTAACCGACGAGCGCGGCTACACCATTGATGGCGGCGTGCGCGGCAATGTGAACAGCTTTATGCGTTACGATGTGAGCGTGTTCTACCTCAAATACAACAAACGCATAGGGTCAGTAAACGTAAAGAGCCCCGACGGTTTAGAGACCTACCGCCTACGCAAAAACATTGGCGACAGCCGCAATATAGGTTTGGAGAGCTTGGTGGAAGCGGATATATTAAAAGCCATATCGCAAGGCACCAGCAAATACAAGCTATCGGTATACACCAACTTCGCGCTGATAGATGCCAGATACATCAACAGCCAGGACGCTTCGGTAAAACCCGATAATTTGGTGGAATTTGTTCCGCCGGTACTGTTCCGAACAGGTTTGTCATTTGGCAATAAAAGATTCGATGTAAGCTACCAATTCTCGTATGTGGGCAAGCAATATTCGGATGCTACTAATGCTGAGTTTTCGCCGAGGGCGATAGATGGCGTGGTACCGGCCTATAAAGTAATGGACCTGAGCGCCAGCTATAACTGGAAATGGTTCACGCTATCGGGCAGTGTAAACAATTTGGCCAACGCCAAGTACTTTACCCGCCGCGCCGATGGCTACCCCGGTCCGGGCATTTTACCGTCGGACCCCAGGGCGTATTACATGACTTTACAGGTGAAGTATTAACTCAGGTTCCTTTTTGTCATGCTGAGGCACGAAGCATCTATTGGCCACAATGTTTTCGCCACATTGCAGATCGACTATTAGATGCTTCGCTCTCGTTCAGCATGACAAACTTCTTATGAGGATTTGAGTTTTAATGCAAATTTCCCTGTAACGGAATCTTTTCCCGCGCGTCCTATATAAAAACCTCCATTATGAAAAAACTAACAATATTCTGCTCTTTGGCCATAGCGGCAACTTTTGCTGCATTTAGCGCATCGGCACAAACTGTAACACGCAATGTATCGGGCTATACCGGTATCGAGTGTAATGGGCCTTTCAACGTTAAAGTAAAAATTGATGGCACCGAAACCCTTAAACTGGATGTGGATGCCGATGTGGCAAACGATATTAAAACCGAAGTTGACGGCGGCGTTTTAAAAATAAACCTGAAGAACAGCTGGTGGAAGCACCGCAACATTAAGCGCGGCAATATTTACGTTACCGCTAAACAGTTAAGCTATTTGGGTAATGGCGGTTCAGGCAACACCGTATTGGAAGGTACCATAACCGGCAACGATGCCAAAGTAGCACTCAGTGGCTCGGGCAACTTACAAGCGGCCGTAAAAGCACAAAATCTGGAACTGGCGCTTAGCGGTTCGGGGGGTATAAACGTTAGCGGTTCGGCTAATGATACCGAAGCTCGCATTTCAGGCTCGGGCGAAATAAATGCCAAACGGGTAACAACACAAAACCTTGCGGCACGCATTTCGGGCAGTGGCAGCGTTAATATCACGGCTAATAAAACTGTTTCGGCAAGTATATCAGGCAGCGGCGGTGTCGATTATTCGGGCAGCGCACGGGTAACTGAAACCCATGTTTCAGGTTCGGGTAGGGTTAATAAGGTTGATTGAGTTAAAAAATATTTATCAGAAGCGCAGTTTGAACTTATTCAAACGGCGCTTCTGTTTTTTCCCGCTGCCGCAAGGGTCCTCCCTTGTGGCACGCATGCAAAGCTAACCACAATGCCCCGGCGACTTGCAAATCGTACAGGTTCCCTCCTCGCCCCTACCACTCAACCCTACGCCGCTTGTTCGGGATGACATGATGGTATAGCGTTCGTTTATATTTCTTATTTCAGTGGAAATTCCAGTTTAAACGTACTCCCCTTATTCACTTCGCTTTCTACAGATATCTTCCCGCCGAGGCGTTCTACCTGCGTTTTTACCATAAACAGGCCCATACCTTTACCCTCTACACTCAAATCGAAGCGTTTGTAGAGGCCGAATAGCTGATGTCCGTTGCGCTGCAGGTCTATCCCTTTGCCATTATCTTCAAAATACAGGCAGGCCTTGTTTGCAGCTATTTTACTGCTGATATTTATAACCGGATCTACACCTGGCCGGCGGTATTTTATGCTGTTTACAATAAGGTTTTGGAAGATGCTGTAAAGGTAGGTTTTCAGGTTATTCAGCTTACTTGCGGCATCAAAATCGCAGTGTATTTTGGCGTGATGCTTGGCTATCAACTGGCTGTTACCTGCTTTTACTTCCTCAATAAGTTCGGGTAATGATACCATTTCCAGCGTATCGTTAGCCTGGCTGTTTACCTGCAAAATATGGTTCAGGTCAATAATAACCTTATCCAGGTTACTTACCGAAATACCAAGTGCCTGCAATGCCGGTGCGTTAGGGTCATCGGCGGCCATCTCGTCCGATAGGATATCCGACAGCCCCTTAATATTGGCCACCGGCTGCCGCAGGTTGTGCGATACGATGTAGGTAAACTGCTCCAGATCTTTATTACGTTGTATCAGATCGGTAGTAATATGGTCGCGTTCAAAATCTGCCTGTTTCTTCTCGGTGATATCTTTTAAGGTGAGTATAACGCCTATGGGCTGGTTTTGCCTGTTGAGCACATTTACCCAACGCACCTCAAACCATTGCAACTGCCCGGGCGCCGAAGGATAAGAAACCTCGTAAACAATAGGCGATTTGCGGCGTAGTTTCCTGAAAATACGTTGCACATCATCCACACGTTCGGGCAGGCAATAATAAAACGCCGATTCGCCTATGCGCAATTCCGTTTTAAAATACTTGTCGGCCAGGCTACGCGCGTTATTATTGAACGATAACAAACGCGTCTCTGTATCAAACAGCACAATGGCAAGATCGGTATTCTCGAACACCGAACGCAGGTTAGATTCTGATTGCTGCATAGATGCCTGCGCCAATTTACTCTCGGTTACATCCCGAATAAACACCGAAAGGCCATCCGGCGAGGGATAAATATGGTTTTCTTGCCACAGGCCCAGCGGTGCGTAATAATCTTCATTGGTTACATATTCCTGGTTTTCCATGGCTCGTTTAAAAGCCTTAAACGTATCAGAGTTCACCGCATCGGGGAACATCTCCCAAACGCATTTGCCAATCATGTTAGCAGCGTCAATACCTATCATTTCCCCTACACGGTGGTTGGCATAAGTGTAGCAGTAGTTTTTATCAAGCGCTATAAAGCCATCGGTAATGCTTTCGAGTATATTGCTTATCTGCCCGGTTTTCTCGCGTATCTGTTCGTCGGCCAATATGCGGCCCGTTACATCGCGGAAGTTGCAAACAATGGCCTCCACATCGGGGTCGTTCAATAAATTATTCAGCTGGCACTCTATCCAAATATAGTGGCCAAGTTTGTGCAAGGTGCGGTAAGTACCCACAAACGGTTTATCGGGTTGCGCCAATACACGCCTAAATAGGTCGCGCACAATACCCAGGTCATCGGGGTGTATCAGGTGTTCAAATTTTTCGGCGGCGCGTTCCTCATTACTCCAGCCATTTATACGCGCTGCGGATTTGCTGCGATAAAGCACATTCCAATAACGGTCTAACAGGGATATGCCATCGTAACTATTTTCTATGAGCGCCCGGAAACGGCGCTCGCGGGCAATTATTTTTTCGGTATTGGCTTTCACGCGGCGCTCCAGCTCAGCATTTACCAGTGTTTTTTGGTCTTCGCGTTTTTTCCTTTCGGTAATATCGCGGGTTATTTTAGCAAAACCTTTTAAATAACCGTCATCATCGTACAAGGTGGTCATCACCACATCAGCCCAAAAAACCGAACCATCTTTACGTACGCGCCAGCCCTGGCTTTCGTGTATATTGTTTTTAAGGGCAGAGGCCAGTTCTTCGTTGGGCAGGTTTTTACGACGATCCTGCGTGGTATAAAACATGGAGATGTGCCTGCCCACCACTTCATCAGTAGTGTAGCCTTTTATGTTTTGCCCGCCCTGGTTCCAGCTCAGGATGTACCCGTTAGGGTCGAGCATATAAATCGCATAATCTTCTATACGGGAGATGAGCAACTGAAGCAGCCTCTCATCAAATTCGTTTTGTATTAGTGCGGGCTTGGGCATAGCAAATCGGCTTAGGGGTTAAACAGGGGCATTGGTTAACAATAGGCAATATATTAAGTTAAGGGCAAATATTCAACCAGGCAACAAGGTGCTTAACCTGCGAGTAAATAAAACATCACCCACACAAATTCATAGTTTAAAAAATCGCGATATTTCTTTAAGAATACCTCACAGTTAATAACCTTTTAATTAAATGAAAGGCGCCACAACTGTTTGCTCTGAATAAAAAATGAACAAAATGAACAGAATTTACAGCCCTAACCTACAACGCATTGCATGAGAGGAATACGCGTTTAGCAATTGGATTTTTTTTGCCATCTTTAAAACCAACGTAACCAACATACCTATGGGAATATTAGATGCATTTTTTGACCAGTTTATTGATATAATTGAATGGCGCGACGATACCCCCGACACGATTGTTTGGAAATTCCCGCGTTATAACGATGAGATAAAAAATGGCGCTCAGTTGGTGGTGCGCGAATCGCAAGTGGCTATTTTTATGGATGAAGGCCGGGTAGCCGATGTGTTTTATCCCGGCACCTATGAACTAACCACCAAAAACATACCTATACTAACCAACCTCCGCAACTTGCCGCATAACTTCAATAGCCCTTTTAAGGCCGAAGTATATTACGTGAGCACCCGCCAGTTCCTGAACCAAAAATGGGGGACCAAAAACCCGGTGATGCTGCGCGATAAAGAGTTTGGGCCCCTGAGGCTGCGGGCATTCGGCTCGTTTAACTTTAAGGTAGATGACCCTAAGCTTTTTATACAGCAGGTATCGGGCACCAACCCCTACTATACGGTAGAAGATGTGAGCAGCCAACTACGCGATAATGTAGTTACTAACGGTATGGATGCAGTAGCTGAATCGAAACTACCAATACTCGAACTTGCCGCCAACTACAGCGAAATGGGCAAAGTAATACAGGATAGCGTGAACGGCGATTTTAAAGGCATAGGCCTGCTGGTTACAAAATTACTGGTAGAGAATATATCGCTACCGCCCGAGGTAGAAGAAATGCTTGATAAACGCAGCCAGATGAGCGTATTGGGCAACCTGGGCGCCTATGCTCAACTGCAGGGCACCGAAGCTATGGTGAAAGCAGCCGAAAATACAGCTGGCGGCAATATGGCTTCGCTGGGTATGGGGCTCGGTGTTGCGGCAGGTATAGCAAAGCAAACCGGCAACATTTTCCGCGAAGCTAACTTTGATGGCAATAACCCTTCCGGCGAAACAGCACCTCCAACATTCCCGGCCATACAATACCATGTAGCGGTGAACGGTAAGGCCGAAGGTCCTTTTGCTTTAGACGCTATTAAGGATATGGTAAGCGCAAAAACACTTACAAAAGATACCCTGGTATGGAAAAAAGGTATGCCAGGCTGGGCCAGTGCTGCTACGGCGCACGACCTTGCCGAGATGTTTGATAACGAGCCCCCGCCCCTACCATTAGCCTAAATGCCGCCCCAACAAACGAGCCCGCTACCAAAGCCGGCAGATAATATTGGCAATTCGCTTAAATGCGAAGGCTGCGGTGCTTTGCTGCAATTTGCGCCGGGCACGCGCAGCCTGCAATGCAGCTATTGCGGGCAAAGCAATGCAATTGCCACTACTGATGAAGCGAACAATATCGCCCCCATTGACTATGATAATTTTATAGCCAATATTGATGAAACACGCGCGACGGATAACATTAAGGTAGTAGACTGCCGCAACTGCGGTTCGCAAACGGTGCTGAATGCTTCGGTAACATCAGATAGCTGCCCCTTTTGTACATCGCCACTGGTATTGAACCAGCAGGCCGGCAACAATTACCTGCCACCGCATTATGTGCTGCCTTTTGAGGTGACACAGAAACAAGGCATTGAATATTTCCAGCAATGGCTAAAAGGGCTTTGGTTTGCCCCTAATGATTTAGCGCGCAAGGTTGGCGGTACGCGAAGTATTTTGCAAGGCGTTTACCTACCGCATTGGGCTTACGATGCCAATACCGTTACCGACTATACCGGCGAACGGGGCGACTATTACTACACTACAGAAACCTATACAGAAACGGTTGATGGAAAAACCCAAACGCGCACACGGCAGGTAAGGCATACCCGCTGGTCGTACACATCGGGTACGGTGCATTGCCGTTTCCGCGATGTGCTGGTATCAGCCAGCAAATCTTTACCCGAGAAAACAATGAACCAGCTTACGCCCTGGAAACTGGAGATGCTGGCCAAGTTTGATGAGCGGTACCTCAGCGGCTTCCGGTCCGAAACCTACCAGTTGCCGCCGCAAGACGGGTTAGAAAAAGCGAAAGATATAATGGGCCGCGATATAGATACGGCGATACGCGAAGACATTGGCGGCGATGAACAACGTGTTGACAATACCGCCACTAACTATCGCAATAAAGGCATTAAATACCTGATGCTGCCTGTGTGGGTGAGTGCTTATAACTATGGCAGCAAAGTTTACCAGTTTACGGTGAACGCCAGTACGGGCGAGGTAATAGGGCAACGGCCTTACAGTGTAATAAAAATTGTATTGACGGTGTTAATTGGGTTGATGCTGATAGCAGCGGCGGTTTTCTTTTTTATGCAACAGAAGAATTAGCAAACTTAAAATATTCACGCAAAGACGCGAAGACGCAAAGTTTTGCAATAACGTAGATATATCGCTCGAAATATCGCAAAACAGTGCGCTTATTTCTTTGCGGCTTTGCGCCGTTGCGTGAGAAATTATCAAATCTGCTTTGCCCGAAGATATTCCTCCAATTTCTCCACATTCTGTTTCAATCCCTCCTCCGCTTTGTGAGCCTTCACAACTATATCGCGCATCTCAGCCGTATCAAACAGCATACTCCAGTCCATATAAGTTTCGTTTCCGCGTGCTTCAAATAAAACGGTAGTAATAAAATGCGGGTTAAAATGCTCGTAAACTATCTTTTGCATCGGCACAAGTTCTAAAAATACGCTGCGGTTGGCATAGTCGGTACCATCAGGGCCGTGCATGGTTAAGCGCCATTCGCCTCCTTCGCTTACATCCATAGTTTGTATAGTGTTGGTAAAACCATTAGGCCCCCACCAGTTTACGATGTGTTCGGGGTTAGTCCAAACTTCCCATAGCAGGGCCACAGGTGCTTTAAAGATGCGGGTAATACGCATAGTGCGCAATTCCATGTCTTCCATAAGTTTATTTTTGTTGGTTTTGAATTTTATCGAGGTATTGCTCCAGCCTGTCGAAACGCTGCTCCCATATTTGCCGCAGTTCGTTCATCCACAGATCTACTTCTGCCATTTTTTCCATCTTCAACGCGTAATAGATCTCGCGCCCCTGCTCTTTGGCTTCTACCAAACCACATTCGGTGAGTATGGCAATATGCTTGGATATGGTAGACCGTGCACCTTCAAAATGGCCAGCTATGGCACCCGCTGTAATGGTTTGCGATGCCAACAACACCAATATAGTCCGGCGGGTTGGGTCGGCAAGGGCCTGAAAAATATCGCGGCGTAATATCATCGTGTCGTTATATAACGACAAATATAATACGTCGCCATATAACGACAAAACATTTTTTGAGTTTAATTCATAAATCCATTTCTACGAACCATATTTTAGTAGCCCGGGATTTTTTTATGAAAGCAAATTATTATAAATGGTTGTTTTGGGCTTATATACCTTGCCTACTTTCTGCTTGTGAAAGCAATGTAAAAAACGCCGCACATGGGCTTACTACCGCAGAGCGTAAACTCTTCGACAGCTTGCAGATAGATACCGGTATTGTAAAAGATATCAAGAAGCTAAACCATTCCAAAATTGAAGATTTCCACTATTCGCTTGGTCGGCTTTATGACGACGGAAAGGAAACCGAAGTTGACCCTATTCACTTAAAAGGCCTTGTATTCGACGAACAAGGCCCCAAATCATACAAACTTGTTTTTGACTTGAAAGACAGTTTTCGGCGGCAGGGCTACTCTATATTTCTATTAGAAACTAATTTCAATATCGGTAAAAAGCCCGACCGCATTGCTGTGTTGAAGACAACAGATAAGTACGCTATTTTGAAGCAAATTGGTACCGATGGTATTAATTATAACATTACAAACGACTGCCTGATAACCATTATCCATAAATTCGACAAAAGGTATTCGCTCGAACTCATTGCCGCCTCAGGCGACTGGTGCGAGTTTGTAATCCACAACGAGCCAAAGGACTGGCTTGCCTTTGCTAAAGACGTATACGCCGTATGCCCCGACGTAGTTGACCAGGGCGCAGAAAGCGTTGAAGCTATGGCCGGCGAAATGCAGAAAACCAAAAGGCTTTACCTTTGGTGGGATTAGCGCCCACTCAGTTAAGCTTCAGCTTTTTCGCTCCTGTACGGTTCCATCAACTCCAGCACTTCTTTCCAATTATTTACCCTTTGGTGGTGGTGTAATTCGGTATTGTGGAAGGCATCGAACATGATGGGTTTACCGTGGCAGAAGTCGAGGTTTTTGCAGTGGTCATCTATCAAGAAATCAGTTTTGATGATGCTTTTATCGCCGCAAAAAACAATGTTGCGCCAGTTGATAAAAGGGAAATGCTCTTTCAGCCAATCGTATTTCTCCGGCAACGATAGCGGGAACTCCATGGCTGCCGATACGATGTAAACATCAAAGTCTTCCATCAGCGACTTCACGGCCTCTACTGCCCCATCCATCAGCGGCAGCGTGCGGAAAAAGCCGGGCTTGTTCACCATTTGGTGGCCAATGCCGTTAAATGCATCGTGCTCACTTTTGCCTGCAATATCCTGCCGGGTCAATCGGATGCCGGTTTCCTGTTCGTAATAATCGAAAAAATGGGGTTCGGTGTCGGCCATTACGCCGTCCATGTCAATAGCTATAGTTTTTCTTTTCATAATCTGCAATAATTTGATGCAAAGGAAATGATTTATTGCAATATATTGCAAACTTTATTTTTTATATTTGCAACACATTGCAAAAAGAAGCATGATAAAAGACGAACGCCTCGAACAAATATTAGAGCATGTTACCCGCCAACGCAGCGTGTCGCTTACCGAATTAAGCACTGCACTAAATGTATCCGAAGATACCATCAGGCGGGATATCAAGATATTAGCTGATAAAGGGCAACTAAAGGCCGTGCGTGGCGGGGCGGTAGCGCACTCCCCCATTCCTCATCACTACCGTGCAAGGGAAAAGCACGATATGGCACAAAAGCGCATTGTGGCTGCAAAAGCTTTGCAATTTATACAGGATGGGCAGGTGATATTTTTGGATGGCGGTACATCTATTCAAGCTCTTGCGGAGATCATCCCGCCCGAAATGAAGATAACCGTAGTTACCCACAGCTTCCCGGTAGTAAGCGTTTTGGAAGACCACCCCAATGCCGAAGTGATATTTGCAGGTGGCCGCTTATCAAAACTGGCCTTCACCACCACAGGTTACGAAACCATCCAAACCTTCAAAAACTTCCGCGCGGACTTGTGCCTATTCAGCGTTTGCAGCATACACCCTACCATGGGCTTAACTACCGTAGAGCACGAGGAGGCTCAGGTAAAACGCACCATGATGGAAATGGCAGGCCAAAACATCGCACTATCCACCATTGATAAATTAAACACTGCCGAGAGCTACTACATAAGCCCGATGACTGATATTGATGTAATTGTAACCGATGTTGAGCCGGTGGATGAGCGGTTAGTGGCGTATAGGAAGTTAGGGATTGCGGTGGTCTAAATAAATGGCTTCGCTAACAATTGCTATATTTAGGGTACGGATAAGCTGGTCTTTTTGTGGCCAGCATGTAAGTAAGAAACCGCCGCTTCTTGATAAACGCATTGGTATAATGGATATTGAATTTAGATCGAGAAAGTTTCATCCCGAGGAAATAAGGCTTCTAAAAAGCCTTAAAAGCACGATCGGGAAACAAAGCCTTAACCAGATCAAATATTACCACTTTTTGATAGCTGCTGGTATCGGCGCCGCCTTTACCTACTTTGCTACTTTAACATCCAAAAGTTTTTGGGTACTTCCTTTCGGCACGATAGCTGTTCTTGCCATTGGTTTTATAGTATTCGTTCCGTTCGAGATCTTTAAAGCACGTAGAAAAACCCGTGGTATAACAAACGAATTAGATCATTTTATTGAAAGCGGGATAGTAGCAACTTCATTTGTAAGTGCTAAACGAATTGCCCTCGCAAAGGAATATGACGACGAGGGCAACCTGTTTATTATAGAACTTACAGATAATAGACTGCTATACTTTTGGGATTATGAATACAATTTGCGAGGCAAGTTCCCGTGCCTGGAATTTGACGTTTATGAGGACCGTTTCTACAAGCTCATAGGTAGACAAATTTATCCGCTAAGCGCTCTTGTAAAGCCATTAGTTATAAATAAAAAAGCTAAATGGAATTACATGAAAAAGATGGGAGTGCCGGGGCATTTGCAAACTGACGATACCGATTTTGATAAACTGATAGAAAACTACAACGGGGTTAATTAGTGCGTTAACAAAAAAGCGCCTCCCACTCTCATGAAGGGCGCTTTTAAAAACTCTATATTATCTCTAAAGACTATTCCTCATCCCCGCTATTCTTCATTTTCATCAATAAAGCATAAGCGTTTTTAGTAACAACCGGGGTCTTATCGTTAACACCGGCGCCGCTTATTTGCAGGGTACCATCGTGTTTATTGCCGGGTGTTACCTCCGTCATTTTAAAGCTATTGCCGCCGGTTTGCACGTACAGGTAATACTTGTTTTGCCAGCGCACAACGGCATCTTCGGGCACGGTAAGCGCAGTGGCGTTATTCACCTCTACTTCGGCATTCATGAACATGCCGGGCAGCAGTTTAGCATCAAAATCTTCAAAATGGCAGTGCACGCTGGCCATTCGGTCTTCGTTCAGGTTTTTGCTGATGAGGATGATCTCCGCCTCGTGTTTTTCTTCAGGATGGTTATTGGTGTAAGTGATCACCTTTTGGCCTATAGATAGCTTATCCACATCCTTCTCAAAAACATCAAGCGCCAGGTGTATATCCTTAGGGTTCACCAGTTCGAACAATACATCCGTAGGCGAAGTGTACTTACCAATATTGATATTCACCTTTGATACAAAGCCATCTATCGGCGAAATGATGTTCACGCTTTTAGAGATATTACCTGCGCTAAGGCGTGCCGGGTTAATGCCTATCAACTCCAACTTTTGCGCCAGCGACAGCATCAGCACGCGCTGGGTTTGCATTTCGGCACGGGCCTGCTGGTAAACTTTATCGCTACTGGCTTTGCTGGCATTCAACTCCTGCTGGCGTTTAAACTCTGCTTCGGCATAAATAAACTTCTCTTTTGCCGATAGGTAATCTTGCTGCAACTGGATGAACTGCATATCTTCCAGCACGCCCAGTACCTGTCCCTTGCGCACATGCACACCGGGCAGCAGGTCGGTACGTTTCAGGTATCCGCCCAGCGGGAAGCTTACGCTTACGGTGCTTTGCGGCGGTACATCAATAGCACCCTGCAATTTAAGCGTGCCCGATATTTTGCCTAAAACGGGAGCCCCTACGCTTATCCCGGCATTTTTCATCTGTGCGGGTGTAAGGCTTACAAGCGTGGTGTCGGCAACGATTGCTTTGTCTGCTGTATCCTCTTCTTTGGCCTTCTTATCGCCGCAGGCGGCCAGCATTAGCGCGGCACAAAAAACTATATTGTATATTTTCATGAGATATGATGGTCTATTGGTTATTCAATTTTTGTAGTTCGATGATGGATTGGTTGTATTGGTGCACCATATCCAAATACTCGTTGCGGATGTTCACGGCCTGGTCTACCAGTATCACCCATTGCAGGTAATCTATATCGCCGCCGGTAAACTGCTTGTTGGCCGTACCAATGATAACATCGGCATTTTTCAGTCCTTGTTTTTCATAGTAGTTTAATCCCGACGCATATTTGAGTACATGTTTCTGCGAATTGCTGATGCGTGTACGCATTTGCACTGCCGCAAGGTTGGTACGCGCTTCCGCGGCCTGCCAATCGGCACGGGCGGCAGATGCTTTTGCAGATTGCGCCCCGGCAAACAAAGGTATACTGATGCCAGCCGCAACGTAATTGAACCTGCGGTTGGTGCCTATATAGGTTTCTTGCCCGTTAATTATCTGCGGGCCTGCCAGGCTCTGGTTATTGTAGCCCACAAAAAAATCGGGCAGCAGGCGGGCTTTCTCCGTTTTCCAGCGGAAACGCGCCGCTTCTGATTGCTGCGCAAAAAGCTGCACTTGCGGTAGCCCTGTAGTGCTATCCGCCACGGTTACGTACCCCGCGTTTATCTTTACGCTATCCAGCAAAGGCCTGTACTGCACCGAATCCTGCAACAAGGCGTTGAACTGCGTTAAGGCCATTTCCTCGTCTGCTTGCACCATGTTCAGTTGGTTATTTATTTGCAGGTGCCGGTTTTGGGCCGTGGTTTTCTCCAGTACATTGGCCTCGCCTACTTTAAAGCGCAGGTTGGTTTTGTTCTCGAAAAGACGGTAAATACTATCGGCATATTGCAGTAGCTTCCGTTTTTCGTTCAGCCAAACCAGCTCGTAATAGAGCCGCCTTACTTCCGCCCTGATATCCTGCTGCACCAGTTGCGTTTGCGCGCGCGATGCCAGGTAACTTGCCTGCAAAGCCTTCTTTTGATTACTGTAAACCGTTGGGAAATTGAATGATTGAGTTACGCCAAAGCGGGTATCATTTATCCCGGTGTTTATCTGCCCGTAATCGGCACTTAGTTCGGTTTTGGGTATATCGAAGTAAGTTTTTTGGCGGATATTATCTGCCTGCTCGCCTAACCGCGCGCCCTTCATTTGCAGGTTGTTCTTCAAGGCAATGTTGATAGCATTCTCTGCACTAACCGGCACCGATTGCGCGTTGGCGTTCACCCCGCCGGTCAACAGCATACCTGCAACTAAAACAGTAGCATTGGGTTTCAATTTCATCTTTTTATCGAACAAAAGGTAAAGCGCCGGTAATACGAACAACGTAAGGAATGTAGCGGTGATCAATCCGCCTATAACCACCGTAGCCAGCGGTCGCTGTACCTCGGCACCGGCACCATTGCTAAGCGCCATAGGCAGGAAGCCAAGCGAAGCTACTGCAGCCGTCATGAGTACAGGGCGCAGGCGGTTACGTGTGCCCTGCATCACCAGTTGCAGCGCATCAGTTATTTTGCCTTCCTGCTTTATGCGGTTAAACTCGGAGATGAGTACAATGCCATTCAACACCGCCACGCCGAACAGGGCGATAAAGCCCACCCCTGCCGATATACTAAAAGGCATACCCCGCATAGCCAGCGCGAATACACCGCCAATAGCCGAAAGCGGAATGGCCGTAAATATCAAAGCCCCCTCTTTTACCGACGAGAACGCAAAATACAGCATCACAAAAATGAGCAGCAGCGCCACCGGCACCGCAATGCTCAGGCGTTTTTTGGCCTGTTGCAAGTTCTCAAATGCGCCTCCATAGGTAATGGTATAGCCCGGAGCCAGCTTCATTTTAGCTTCTATCTTCTGCTGCAATTCTTCCACTATCGATTGTACATCCCTACCCCTGATGTTAAAGCCAACGGTGATCCGCCTGCGGGCGTTCTCGCGCTGTATTTGGTTAGGGCCTTCCACCTCGTCAACACTGGCTACCTGGTAAAGCGGGATGGCTTGTCCGTTAGGTGCGGCTATCAGCAGGTTTTGTACATCGGCCAAATTGCGGCGGCCTTCGTTGCCGGCACGCACCACCAGGTCGAAACGTTTTTCGCCCTCGTAAACCTTGCCAGCGGCGGCACCGGCGAATGCTGTTTTTACGGTGCGGTTAATGTCGGCTATGTTTAACCCGTATTTGGCAATTTCCGCGCGGTTGTATTTGATTACTACCTGGGGCATGCCGGTTACCTTTTCTACATACAGGTCGGCGGTGCCATCAACCGTTTTGCTGATGTTGCCTATCTGCTCGGCATAGCGGGCCAACTGGTTCAGGTCTTCGCCGAACACTTTGCAAACCACATCCTGCTTGGCACCTGTCATCAACTCGTTAAAACGCATCTGCACCGGGAACTGGAAGCCCATCGTTACACCCGGCACAGCCTCCTGCACGGTGGCCGACATCTTTGAGGCCATCTCGGGGAAGCTTTTGGCACTCGTCCATTCGGCCTTATCTTTAAGTACGATAATCATATCCCCACCTTCTATGGGCATGGGGTCGGTAGGTATTTCGGCGCTGCCAATACGCGATACGATCTTTTCAACTTCGGGGAATTTATTTTTAAGCAAGGCTGATATCTGCTGAATAGTGCCGATAGTGGTACTCAGGTTAGTACCCACCAGCAGGCGTGTTTCTACCGCAAAATCGCCCTCTTCCAACTGCGGGATAAACTCTCCGCCCATCCTGCCGAAAATAGCTACCGCTACAGCAAACAGACCGAAAGCTACGGCCACCATGGTTTTGCGCGCCTGCAAAGCTTTGGCCAGCCAGCGCTGGTATACACGCTCTATGCGGTCCATCACCCTATCCGAAAGATTTGGCTTGTGCGATATCTTTTTGCTGATGAACATGGAGCTCACCATCGGCACATAAGTAAGCGACAAAATGAACGCACCCAAAATGGCAAAAGCCACCGTTTGGGCCATGGGCTTGAACATTTTACCCTCGATACCCGAGAGCGACAAAATAGGCAGGTAAACAATCAGGATAATGATCTGCCCGAAAACCGCGGCGTTCATCATTCGCGATGCAGAGCCGGTAACTTCTTTATTCAAATCATCTTGCGAAAGCTCATTTACGTCTTCGTACTTGCGCGAGAAATGCAGGTGATGCAAAATGGCTTCCACAATAATTACGGCACCATCTACTATCAAACCAAAATCCAGCGCACCAAGGCTCATCAGGTTACCGCTCACGCCAAAAGTGTTCATCATAATAATGGCGAACAACATGGCCAACGGAATTACCGAAGCCACAATAAGCCCCGCACGCAGGTTACCCAAAAAGATAACGAGTACAAATACAACGATAAGCGCTCCTTCCAGCAGGTTACTTTCTACCGTACCAATGGCATTGTTCACCATTTTTGTACGGTCGAGGAAAGGCTCTATCACTAATCCTTCGGGGAGTGTTTTTTGTATTTCGGCAATGCGCTCTTTAACGTTTTTAATAACCGCCGATGAGTTTTCGCCCTTCAACATCATTACTATAGCGCCGGTTACCTCGCCTATTGGGGCGTAGTTGAGTGCCCCGTACCGGGTTGCCGCGCCAATTTTTACGTTAGCCACGTTGCGTATCAATATAGGTGTGCCGCCCGGCGAGTTCTTCACGACAATATTGTTGATATCATCGATATTACCCGCCAAGCCCTCGCTGCGGATATAAAGCACCGTTGGCCCTTTTTCGATGTAAGCACCGCCTGTGTTTTGGTTGTTGTTGTGCAGGGCATCAAATACATCGGCAATGGTTAGGTTCATGGCCTTTAGTTGAGCAGGATCCACTGCTACCTCGTACTGCTTTAATTCGCCGCCGAATGTTGATACATCGGCAACACCTTTGGTGCCCAGCAATTGGCGGCGCACCAGCCAATCCTGTATAGTACGCAAATCGGCCAGCGAATATTTTTGTTCGAAGCCCTTTTTAGGCCTCAATACATATTGATAAATTTCGCCAAGCCCTGTGGTTACGGGTGCCAATTCGGGCTTGTTGGCGTTCTCGTCTATCTCTACCTGGGCAAGCCTTTCGGTAACCTGCTGGCGTGCCCAATAAATATCGGCATCATCATCTACCACCACGCTAATAAGCGATAGCCCGAAGCGCGACATACTGCGGCTCTCTTTTATGCCGGGGATGTTACTGATGGCCTGCTCAATGGGGAAAGTGATTAGCCGCTCCACATCCTGTGCGCCCAGCGCGGGCGCTGTTGTTATAATTTGTACCTGGTTGTTGGTAATATCGGGTACGGCATCAATAGGTAGCCGGGTGACCTGGAATATGCCGTATATGATCCAAAGGCCTATAAATAACCCAACCACCAGTTTGTTCTCTACCGAGAACCTAATGATCTTGTTAAGCATAATTGCTGTTAAATGAATTGCAAAATGCCACACCGCCAATTAGGGCAGCGCGGGCAATTAATTAAGAAAATTTAGGGGTGCAATTCAGGCACAGGGTGGCCTAAAGGGGGCTGACAATGCCCTATCCGGGCAGAATTGATGGGTGTATTTAGAGAACACCTGCTCTACAGGCAAAACAAATTCGGTGATATTAGTGAACTGTACAGGCGGCAGAATGATGTTTTGAACGATATGTGCATCGGCTTTTTTAAACGGAAGCGCCATATCGCGGTCGTTATCATTATCGTCCATATCGTCGCCCCAGTAGTGCATCTCCAGGAAATCCACAAAACTAACACGGCCATTGCTGCGCTGCTTGTGCTCCGAAAAGTGCTCGAAAAGGACAGGCAGCTTAAACAGCTGATGCAGTTCGTCTACATCGCTGGTAAGCAACAACAGCATTAAGTATATACCTATCTTCTTCAATATTGCAAAAATAGAGAAAGTGCGGGGAATAGCAAGAGGCGGGTTTGGGAGGTTTGTAACTTTTGTGTTGGGAGTGATTGATGATAATCTCGATGCCCTATTACAAATTGCTAAAAGCCTGTCGACCGAGAAGCTAAGATTTCGTCCAGTTCTTTCTTTCGCGTCCAGTCAAAATCAAGATTTTTTAAAACCAATTCCTGTTTACTTAACTTGAAGATATACCATTCCAAATACTCCTTCATACCGTTTTGGTAGAAGTCGAGCCAGTTTTTATAATTCTCCGGAATTGGGCTCCTGGGCCCATACAATGGCCTATTGAGAATCTTCGGCAGGTTTAATTCGTCAAGATAACGTTCGAGGATATATTTTAATCGCTCATCACTTTTCTCCCACCATTCAATAATCAAATTAATGTTCCAATGTCGACTGCCATCAAAATAATATGCGCCGAAAGGGTCAACAAATGCTGCGACTAAAGTTTCTTTTAACTCATAGTCGTTCATCGGCTGCTTAAATATAACCTCGTGATAACCTTCATCTGCTCCAACGTTATTCATAGCCTCTACCTGCCCGGTACCGCAGTTATCAGTAAATGTTGTATAAATAGGGCCGGGAGTATTTAACCAATCTATTTCCTTAAAATCACCATCGGCATTAAGTCCCCAGCCATCGGCGAAGTCAATAAGCTCCTGAATATTAACAATAGGTTTAAATAAAATGGCCTGTATATCTTCGTTCGGAATCATGTCTTATAAAAGTAACACAAATCGATGAAATCAAAAAAGCCCTCGGTTTTTCAACCAAAGGCTTTGCGCTGCAAGCGCACACTATTTAATTTAACTGATCTTACGAATTTGCGCTGCAAAGCTTGTCGGTCATAACTACTTCTTCGCGGCTTGGAATGGCGGGTTTGGCGGGCTTAAGCATTTGCGGTTTACCGGCAGCGTATTTATCTAAATTAAGCAGCAATACACTTAGCAGGATGATAACCAAGCCTACTATCTGCAAGCCGCTTATCACTTCGCCTGCAAACAACACACCCAGCAATACGGCAATAACCGGGTTTACGTACGAGTGTGTGCTTACCTGTGTAGCGGGCCTTACCTGTAGCAGCCATACGTAGGCACTAAAGGCCGCTATCGAA
The DNA here is from genome assembly GCF_002013915.1 of Mucilaginibacter pedocola. GTDB lineage: Bacteria > Bacteroidota > Bacteroidia > Sphingobacteriales > Sphingobacteriaceae > Mucilaginibacter > Mucilaginibacter pedocola. The sequence goes on along the minus strand of NZ_MBTF01000001.1, from coordinate 309,534 downwards.
CCAAAAAAGATGAGGTACAACACGGCCAGCCAGGCTTGTAGGGGCACGGCGGTGATATCAAAAGCCGCATACTCGTGGTTAATGAAACCTGCGGGTAAAAAGGCCAGCCCCGCTGCCATCATTTGCCAACCGGTGTTTACCCGTGCCGGTGCCCCCGTAGCAGCTTTTTTAGAATACAGCGAACCGCCTGCCCAGCCTATCGGGCCGAGTATTAACAGCCCCAAGCCTACTAAATGCTGTGTATCCAACCCTCCTGCTACAGATCTGCTGAACGCTTCGCCAAATAACAATACTACCCCGCCAAAGCCGATGAAAAGCCCCAAAAGAATGTTGCGGCTTTTGAAGTTCAGCCTCCAGTTGGCTTTATCCAATATCACAAACCAAATTGGGTTGGCAGATACCATAATGGCCACCATAGCGCTGGGCAGAAATTTCTCAACCCATATCACTATCCCATTAGCAACAAACAGCGTGAATAAACCTGCAATGGCCGAGGTTTTGATGGTTTGTTTATCGAATATTTTGTCGCCTTTTATGTAGCACCAGCCAAGCAATAAAATGCCTGCCGCAATAAAGCGCATAGTGCCCATTATCATTGGCGGTACGCCCTGTAGCGCCATTTGTATAAAAAAGTATGTAGAACCCCAAACCACGTATACCGCAGCAAACGCTATCACTACTAATAAGGTGGATGGTTTATTGGTTAATTTAGTTTCCATTGTGATCATATAAAATACATGTGAGCCTTGCTTCTACCGGGAAGCAAAGAAAAATTGATAGATGAACTTGTTTAAGGTGCCCTGACCCGTTGAGGCCGTTCCCTTTAAAGAGGCAAGATGCGGGTGAGGCACCTACCTAATTATATCGATCAGTTCATCGCCTTCGTAGTAGCCATTACGCCTGCAAACGGGCAGAAGTTTCAGATTATCTACGCTATAAACGTAAAAAGGTGCAGTTGCCAACACCAGGCTGGCCCCGCAGACGGTAAATACCGAGTAATTCAGCGGCGCATCTATACCGAAAGAGATAGCCATTGATAAGGCGAAACTTATGCTTAATAAGGCGCTCGCAACCGCTGCAATACGTGTATATGCGCCAGCCAGCAGCATTAGCCCTATAAGTAATTCGGCGGTGGTGGCTATTACGGCCAGTGGTTGCACCATAGCATCGGGCAGAAAGCCCATTACCTGGTGGCAATAGTCCATAAAATGTTGCCAATCGCCCCAGCCTACGTGCGGCTGGCCATGCGCGCCAATAAAGCCCAGCCTATCTGCAGATGCCCACAAATAACTTGCGGCAAGTGTTATCCTTAAAAAAACAGATGGTGCTTTAAAGTTTCCGGCGAGTTGCATGGCGTGGTTTGTTTTATTGATATAAAATTACGTACTTGGTGGACTATACATATAGTCCAGAAATAACAATACAGATAGTCCAGATGGAATTATTGGAAAGCCTTGTTTGCATTGATAAAAACCTGCCCGTGCCGGTGTACCTGCAGGTGGCCAACGAAGTGATATGTTCTATACGCAAAGGCATCCTGAAACCGGGCGTTGCTTTGCCCGGCAGCCGGGTGCTGGCCCACTCGTTAAACGTGCACCGCAAAACAGTTGTGGCCGCTTACGATGAGCTTTATGCACAAAGCTGGGTTGATGTGCTACCGCGTAAAGGCATATTTGTAGCTAAAAACCTGCCCACGGTTGCCGCCCGTTCTATTACCAATGCGCAGCAACCGCGCGGCTTCGCCAAAGAAACGCTTTACAAGGTTGATGATACGGGCGTTATTTGCCAGGACATGTTTGTGGCTCCTCCGGATGGTAACCTTGTGTTTAATAACGGTTCGCCCGATACGCGCCTCGCCCCGCTGGAGCTGATGATACGCGAATACCGCCGCCTGGCCTCACAAAAATTCAATACCAAATACCTGGCCTACGGGCCCGAACAAGGTTCGGAAAACCTGCGGATAGAGCTGGCAAAATTCTTTTCGGAAACGCGGGGCATGCATGTAAGCGCCGACAACATCATCATTACAAAAGGGGTGCAACTGGCGCTCTACCTGGTAAGCATGGTACTGCTTAGTAAAGGTGATACCGTAATAGTGGGCGACCCGGGTTACAGCATGGCCAACGAGGTTTTTATGCAGGCCGGTGCCAACATTGCCCCGGTACCGGTAGATGAATTTGGTATTTGCCTAGATGCTGTAGAAGCGCTATGCAAAAAGCAAAAGATACGGATGCTATTTGTGATACCGCATCACCACCAACCCACAACGGTTACCCTATGCAGCGAAAGGCGCATGCGCCTGCTGGAATTGGCGCGTATTTACAAATTTGCTATTGTAGAGGATGATTACGATTACGATTTCCACTATGCCAGCAGCCCTATTTTGCCCTTAGCCAGTGCCGACGACCATGGCAGTGTTATATATGTAGGCTCGTTTTGTAAAACCATTGCTTCGGGCTTGCGCATCGGCTTTATGATAGCCCCGCAAAATCTCATTCTGCAAGCTACACGCCTGCGCCGCCTTATTGACAGGCAAGGCGAACAATTACTGGAAGAGGCTATGGCCAACCTGCTAAAGAACGGCGACATAGGCCGCCACTTAAAAAAAGCCAACAAACTTTACCACGAACGCCGCGATGTACTGTGCCGCCTGCTGAAAGAAAAACTGGGCGATAATGTAAGCTTTACCATACCCAATGGTGGCTTTGCCGTTTGGATGGAATATAAAAACGGCATAGACCGACTGAAGGTAACCGAAAAAGCCGCCGAAATGGGCCTAACCATTGGCAGCGGCTGCGAGCACTACCACGACCCATTGCAGCGCCACAACTTTGTACGCCTCGGCTTTGCATCCATGAACCCTAAAGAACTGGAAGAAGCGGTAGATATTTTAGCAAGGGCGGTGAAGAAGGTGTTGGCGGGAGGATGAGATGACTTTCTCACTTCCCCCATTTCACCCAATACAAATCATCCAATCCATTGCCGGGATCGCTTAATAAGGCCTTCAACGTTTTATAGTTAACAGCCTTATCATCATACCAGCTTTTACTTAACCGGTTGCTGCTGAAGATAAGGTATTTTTTATCGGGTGTTATGTAAGGGCAATAATCAAGCGCGGAGCTGTTAATGCCGGCTGGAAGATGCTCGGCAGGTTGCCAGCTGCCTGTTGCGTCTTTTCGCGCGAGGTATAAGTCGCCTTTACCCATATCGTCGGCGCGGCCCTGGCAGGAGAAGAGGATAAACCGCTCATCGGGATCTATAAAGGCATTAAACTCATCAAATTTGGTATTGATATCTTCGGGCAGGCTCACAGGTGCTTCGTAGCCTTTTGGCGTGTATTTGCACAGCACAATATCTTCGCTGCCTTTGCCATAAGCTGCTTCTACCGTAAAATAAAGGTTGCCGTTTTTAGCTACGCTCGGATAAAATTCGTTTTTGCCGGTGTTTACCACCGGCCCAAGGTTTTCGGGCGTGCCCCATTTACCGTCCGGCTTTTTGCTTACTTTCCAAATATCAAAATCGCGCTTCGGTTTGCCGTCAGCCAGTGGGCGGTCGCTACTAAAGTATAGTGTTTTCCCATCGGGCGAGAAGCTGGCTTCCAAATCGCGGTTAATACCCGAGAATGGCGCAACCTCGGGCTTGCCCCACTTGCCATTTACTATAGCTACGCGGATAATTACGCTGGCAATAAACTTAGGATGTTGAATAGTAAAGAAGACCTCATCCCCGGCGGGCGAAATGGTAAGATCTCGGTTACTCAGCCCATCACTTATTAAGCCTCGTGCAAAAAGCTTAGGTGTATCTGCCGGAGGAGTTCCGTCAGGGTAATGCAGCTGGGCAAAGGTGTAGTTAAGCCCGGTTAATGATAAAAAAAGCAAAACGGCAAGGTTTCTCATCTTGTAAATTTAATTGATATACTTTATAAAAATACAGTATTAGGCACCGCATCTATTTATATCCGGCTTATGTTTCCAAATAATATTTATCAAAAATATCCTGCAATTCATCGGCTCTAAACCGTGCAGGAATAATCAGCCTAAAAAGGCTACAACTACAACGTTTAACCGTAAAATAGACGTTTAAACGCCCATTTGGGGCATTTTTGAGCAGCCGCATGTTATTGCGTTATGTTAACACAACTTTAACGAAAAGTAAACTACTTTAACGAAAAACTTTTTTTAACCACTGTTAAATTTTCAATAAAAAGATTGTTTGTCAAAAATATGTCAATACTATTTAATACTTTCGGCGTATCTATTACTGGTGGCGTCCGCCACTATTGTGATAAGGTTTAGGTTAAAGCCCCCAAACAGCGAGTGTGCGGGGGCTTTGTTTATTTTAGGCCTTTTAATACTATAATAAATACGCATATTTACCTAACCTTTATAATACCACCTACATGCAAAAAAACACTACTGCCGGTTTATGGCTCACCGGGATTGTTGCCACATTAATAGCCGGCACGCTTGATGCACTTGCAGCAATTTACATATTTGCTGGCGGGCACATTGACGCGGTGTTTCGATATATTGCCGCGGGGCTTGTTGGGCGCGATGTGGCTTCAATAAATGGCGGGCGTGCTACTCTTGTAGGCATATTCCTTCACTACCTTATCACAGCCTTTTTTACAGTCGTCTTTTTTGTGTTTTATGGCCGCGAACAAGTATTAAGGAAAAACGCCTTGCCGGTGTCTTTCATTTACGGCATATTAATATGGACGGTGATGAACCTGCTGGTACTGCCGGTATCTAAATTAAAAATAGATATTAACCAGTTCCGTTTAGGCGGCGCGCTTGCCGGCATTGCCACACTTATTGTTTGCGTGGCCTTGCCTATTGTATTGGCAAGGCGCTGGTACGAAACGCGGACGGCAGCGTAGGTGCTGATTTATCTTGTATAGCGAGGCAAAAATTTGTTACTTGCGAGCCTTATGAAATTCAAAGCCATCATCTTCGACCTCGACGGCACCATTGCCGATACCCTACCATTATGTATAGCAGCCTTTAAACAAAGTGTTGAACCACTACTGAAGAAAGAAATAAGCGAAGCAGAGGTTATCGCCACCTTCGGCCCGTCTGAAGAAGGCACCATACGCAAATTGATACCCGAGCACGAGCAAGCCGGAGTGCAAGCCTATTTGCAACACTACGAAGCCCTGCACCACACCTGCCCTGTGCCCTTTGATGGTATTAAAGATCTGTTAGAATATTTAGAAAGTACGGGCGTATTATTAGCCATGGTTACCGGTAAGGGTATACACAGCACCCACTTATCGTTAAAACAATTCGGGCTCGAAAGGTATTTTGAGGTATTGGAAACCGGCTCTCCCGAGGGGCCAAACAAAGTGAATGGCATTCGTAATGTGTTAAAAAGGCTGGAGTTGAATGCTGCCGAATGCCTGTACGTAGGCGATGCCCCGAGCGATATTACCTATTGCAAACAGGTAGGCATACCTATTGCCGCTGCGGCCTGGGCAAGCACCACCGATGCTGAACAACTAAAACCACTAAACCCCGACTGGCTTTTTTATACCGTCTCAGAATTTAAAGCCTGGCTGGCCGGTAAAATTAGTTATTGATAGACCTATCCAGATGCGTGTAGCCACCATCAACATAAACTATTTGCCCCGTGGTATGGCCGGATAATGGCGATAGCAGAAATATTGTTGCATGCGCTATCTCTTCCACCGTGGTCATGCGTTTGCCCAAAGGGATGCGCGCGATAATGGTTGCCAGCATTTCTTCGGGGTTGGGTAGGGTTTTTATCCAGCGGTCGTATAGCGGCGTGTAGCACTCGGCTACGGCTACGGCATTTACACGAATGTTGTGCGGTAGCAGTTCAACGGCCCACTCGCGCGTCATGGCGTTACGGCCACCGTTTGATGCCGCGTAAGCCGAGGTTCCCCCCTGCCCGGTATCGGCAACCTTAGAGGTGATGTTCACTATACTACCCTGATTTTTTATCAGTTCGGGCAGGGCATGGTGTGCTACCAAATAGTAATGCACCAGGTTTTTATGGAGCGATTGCATAAAGCGTTCGTAATTGCCACTTTGCAGCCCTACGCCGTCGTTCTCGCCGGCGTTATTTACTAAGCCATCTATACGGCCTGCCTGTTTCAATACTTCGGCAACGGCAAGTTCACATGTTTCGGGGTTACTTAGTTCGGCAACGGTATGGTAAGCTTTGCCGCCTGCTTGCTCAATTTCCGTAACGGTTTTCAGGTTCTCGGCTTCGGTACGGCTTACTATAAATGGTATTGCGCCCTCTGCTGCCAATGCTACCGCTATGCCTTTGCCTATACCGCGTGCGCCACCTGTTACTATAATTACTTTATCTTTTAACTGAAGATCCATCTCTCTATAAATTATAAAATGATATGGCGTTGCCACCCCAAAACTTATCTTTCTCTGCCGATGTATACGGATCCAGGTATTCCTTTAAACATTCAACCGTTTTGCTGTAGCCGCCTGCCAGCAAACTCACAGGCCAATCGCTCCCGAACATTACCCTGTTGATACCGAAGGCATTAAAAACCACGTCAAGGTATGGTTCGATATCTTTAAGCTGCCAATTATCCCAATCCGCCTCGGTACAAAAACCGCTTACTTTACAATACACATTGGGGTGCTTGGCCACGGCTTCTATATCCTGCGCCCAAGTTTCTACCTCCTGCGCTTTTATAGGCGGTTTGGCTAAATGGTCTATCACGAATTTTTGCTGTTGCAAAGCCGCTACCAGTTTTTCGGCGTAAGGCAATTGCTCGTGTGTTATAAGTACATCGTAAGTAAAGCCGTACTCGTTTAGTTTACCTATGCCCCGCATAAACTTTTCCTCAAGCATAAATTCACCGGGCTCTGCTTGCAAAATATGGCGGAAGCCTTTTACAGGTTCCTGCGTTTTGTAATACTTTAAGCGCTCATCCAAATTGTCTGCACGCAAATCCACCCAACCTACCACACCTTTTACAAAGGGGTTATTGCATGCCAGGCCGACGAGGAAGTCGGTTTCTGCTTCGCTTTGGTCGGCTTGTACGGCTATGCAGCCATCTATGCCGTGTTCCTTCAGAACCGGCTGCAGATCTCCGGGATAAAAATCGCGCTGTATAACGGCCATATCATCGGTTATCCAGGCATCCTTTACCGGGTGGTACTTCCAAAAATGCTGGTGCGAATCTATCTTAAGCATACCTTATAGCTGAAATATCTTATCCATCAACATCCACTTTTCTCCGGGTTTGGCGCCTGGCAGCGGCTTCTGGTATTTCCACATCAATTCTTCCCATTCCTGCACCTTTGGGTTGGCGGCATCAGCCGCACCTTTGGCCTCAAAACTGAACGATTCATCAACCTCCATGATCATGAACAGGCGGTTGCTGTAGCGGTATATTTCCATGTTGTGGATGCCGCTACCGCTGATGCTTTGCAAAATTTCGGGCCAAACGGCTTGGTGGTAAGCCTCGTATTCGGCAATAAGCAAAGGGTCGTCGTGCAGGTCGAGCGTGAGGCAATAACGTTTCATGGTTTTTAATTGGTAAACGGGCTGCAATTAAAGAATTTTCGTTGGGTTTTATGCAAAAATAAGTTCTGTTATTATGGCAAAAAGTTCAGCGTAATGGCCGTTGAGCTATACCTTTTATAAATATTTACGTCGTTTACAAGCTCCCTACCCCCCCTGCAATCGCACTTCCCCACCCGCCCCCTCTCAAGAGGGGAATTTTAAAACGGACTCGACCAACCTCGGCTCAAAATTATTGGCTTATTATTTGTATTCAACTACTTATGCAAATAAAGCACTGGCATATTATTTTATTTTTACTTGCTTTTTGCGCCTGCAACGGGCCTAAAGAGCCTACCTATATCATAACCGGCGAGGGCGATACGGTAAAGAAAACAAAGTATGGCATTATACAGCCGCCAACGCCAGATAGTGCCGGGCATACCACACGTATTGTAACCGGCCAAACCACGCCAACCGAACTGGCTGCCTTTGCACAAACACTAAATGGCATACCCTACAAATACGGCTCGGTAGACCCTAACGAGGGTTTCGATTGCTCGGGATTTATCAGCTACGTATTCAACCACTTCGGTATTGCCGTGCCGCGTACGTCGGTAGATTTTACTTACATGCACCACGAAGTTGACCTGAAAGATGCCCAAACCGGCGACCTGATCCTCTTTACAGGCACCGATAGTACGTTACGGGTTGTTGGGCACATGGGTATTGTTTTAGCTACGCCCGGGCAAGAAATGCGTTTTATACACTCCACCTCGGGCCACGATAACCTTGGCGTTACCGAAACGCCCATGAACAGCTATTACAAAAGCCGGTATGTAAAAACGGTAAGGGTGTTTGAGGTTGGGAAATAATATCGAACATCGAATGCCCAATTTCGAATGATGAAGTTTTAAAATTTGACATTCATTATTCGAAATTCGGTGTTCGACATTCAAAACATCTCAGTTTGCCATTCCGTTCATTTCCCCTATCTTGCTTCCTCCAAATAAAGCAACCTAATGAAACGCAGAAATTTTGTACAAAGCTCGTTGGTAGCGGGCAGCGCTTTGCTAAGCGGCGGTATTGCTAAAGCAGCTACTTCCGATAACGACTATTCATCCCTCTCTGGCAAACCCTTCAACCTAAATTATGGCATACACGATGGCATGTTTAAAAACCACGCCGGGCCCGATTTTATAGACCAGATAAAATTTGCCTACGAGCAGGGCTTCCGCGCTATTGAAGATAACGGCATGAGCGGCCGCCCGGTGGATCAGCAAAGCAAAATTGGCGAAACATTAGCTAAACTGGGTATGGCCATGGGCGTATTTGTACAGCCGGGCTTGAGTAATGATGGCAATATGCTGGCTTCGGGCAAGCAGGAACATATCGATAATTTCATCAAATCGTGCCAACAGGCGGTAGAGGTTGCCAAACGCATCAACAGCAAGCTGGTAACCGTAGTACCGGGCGATTTCGACCGTAACCTGCCTATTGGCGTACAAACCGGCAATGTAATAGAAGCCATTAAAAAAGGGACAGCCATATTAGAGCCGCACGGAATTATGATGGTTTTGGAGCCACTAAGCGATAACCCTAACTTGTTCCTCCGCACGGCCGACCAAAGCTACGCTATTTGCAAAGCCGTAGGCAGCCCAAGCTGCAAAACACTGTACGATATGTACCACATACAACGTAACCAGGGCAATATCATCCCAACGTTAAACCTCTGCATCAGTGAAATTGGCTACTACCAGGTGGGCGACAACCCCGGTCGTAACGAACCCGGCACCGGCGAAATTAATTACAAAAACATATTCAAGCACATTTACAATAAAGGCTATAAAGGCGTGGTAGGTATGGAACATGGCAACGCCGGCAAAGGCAAAGAAGGCGAACTGGCGCTGATAAAAGCGTACAGGGAAGCGGATAGTTTTATGTAAACGATGGGAATCGGATGATTCCGTTTCCAAAAAAATTCCGTTGCCGCAGGGTCCTTTTCAAGAGACCCTGCGGTGACGTAGGTGCATGCTACTTACTGGCATCGATAGAGGATATATCTCACTTGGTTAACCTTAGATCGCTTAATATTGATACCTGCCGCGCTATAAAAAACTACCAGGTTTTAAGTGCACTTGTAAATTTAGAGGAACTGAAACTTACGGATTGCGGCAAAATAGATTCAATCAGTTTTTTGAACTCGCTTAAGAAAATAAAAACCTTTCGCCTTTTAGCAGATGTAAATATACTTGACGGCGACCTTACGCCGGCCCAACACATAGAAAAAGTATTTTGCAGGCCGCGCAAACATTACAATATGCAATTGGATAAAAAAGCTCAGGGTAAATACAGATAGTTCGTCACCTCAGGGGGCCTTTTCAAGAGACCCTGCGGTGATTTCCCATCGCTCAACGTCATTCTGAACTTGTTTCAGAACCCCATCATACAAGCCACAATGCTAAGCCGCTTTGCATAACCGTTACCTGCCGTGTGCTGTGCCGAAATAAATTCTGCATGACGTGACCTTGAATAACACTTTGGCTATGGACCATGGGCTATCGACTATGGACTACTACCCTACCGGCAATCTAAAATAAAACCTGCTGCCTGCGCCTATTTCGCTTTCCACGCCTATGGTGCCGCCTTGTGCGCCTATGAAATCTTTAGAGATGGCCAAGCCGAGGCCCGAGCCTGATTTGTTTTGCCCATCAGTTGGTACCTGAAAGTAACGGTCGAACAGGCGTTTTTGGTAGGCTTCTTCTATCCCCTTACCAAAATCTTTTACCGAAAACTCCACTTCATTCTTTTGTGCTGATACTTGTATCACTATCCTCGACTTTTCTGCACTATAGCGTAAAGCATTCGACAGGAAGTTGACCAGTACCCAAGCCGTTTTCTCGATATCCACGTGCACTTCGGGCAGTTTATCGGCACTAATTACCTGCAGTTCCACTTTCTTCTGCTCTGCCTGGAATTTGATGGAGGTGATGGCATAGTCCACTATCTTCATCGGTTCTACAGGCACAAAATTCAATTGAATATTACCCGTTTCTACCTGCGACAGCTCCAGCAATTCGCTGGTTATTTTCAGCAGGCGGTCGCTGTCATCTTTAATATGCTCAACCAATTGCTGCTGCTCGGGGTTGATAATACCAATGCGCTCATCGTTTAGCAGTTTAAGGCTCATTTTTATAGATGAGATAGGCGTTTTCAACTCGTGCGATATGGTAGCAATAAAGTTAGTCTTAGCCTCGTCGCGTTCTTTAAACTCCGTGATGTTCTTTAATATGTAAACCTTACCCGCGCTTCGGTTGGCTATACGCAACACTTCGGCAGGTTCGTTCAGGCTGGGTACTACAATGCTGCTACTTTGCAGTTGAAAATACAATTCGCGTCCGTCTAATACTATCTTGATCGGTTTGGCCGTAGCATCGTCCTGAAGGATAAAGCGCAACAGATCGTTACCTTTTAGCAAGGCATCTGTTGTTTTGCCTACGGCTTTTTCATCAGTTATATTGAGGGCCTTGCGGGCGGCATCGTTTATAAAAAGCACTTCCCGCGTTTCGTCGACCCCTATAATAGCATCCTGCATCTGCTCAATGATAGCCTCGATGCGGCGCTTTTCGGATACTACGGTAGCCAGATTACTTGTTTCCCACTCATTCAGCTTCTCGGCCATGTTATTAAAAGCAATTGCCACTTCGGCAAATTCGTCGTTATGGGCAAAGTGCAGGCGTTTATTATAATTCTTCTCGCCTATTTCCCTTATACCATCAACAAGTGCCCTCAATGGGTTAGCAATAAAACCCGGAAAATTCACACTGAAACTAAAGAGCACGAGGAACGAGAAACTGGCGACCAAACCCAATATAAAGGTGGCGTTATCAACTTTTTTGCGGGCCACATCGTCCTTATGTACTATCGCCTGCATGTTTACGCGCTCGATCTCGGCAAGGAAATGCCTTACTTTCTTTGTAGCAACGGCACCATCCGTGGCGGTTTTCAACTCAGTATATGCCTTTCGCAGGTCTTGGGTGTACTGCTTTTCGCCGGGTTCGGTAACATTGTTCTCCTGCGCTGCCAGGTTGTTCTCAAAAATTTTCACGGCTTTACCATTTAGCGGAAGCGTATTATCGTCCAGCACTGTGCGCATCTCACGTACAAAGCCTAACGTTTTATAATTGTCCTTCAGGATGATCTTAGAACTCTCCGAAACATCGCGCAGGTAAAACAACGCAGTTGCGCCAAAAAGCATCACCACGGCAAATAAAAAGCCGAAGCCCAGGCGGAGTTTAGTTTTTATTTTCATGATAGTATTACCAGGTCGGTTTCTGTTGCTGCAATTTTGTTTAGTAACTCGTTAAATATAGCCGTTCTTAGTATCACCTGCCACAAATTTAAGTGTGGCTTGCCTATGCAAATGGTGGTTACTTCTTTTTCTTCTGCTACTTTCATAATGGTTTTGGTTATCTCGTCGCTTTTTATTTTGATGAGTTCGGCACCCAATTCCGTTGCCAGCTTAAAATTATTGATGAGGTGCCGCTGTTTATCCAGTTTAATGCGCTCTAAACTCTCGCTGCTGCTTTGCACATACAATACTATCCAAGGCGAACGATAGTATGATGCCAGCCTTGCCGTTTTGCGGATGACGATCTTGGCCGTTTCGGAATTGGATGATATACAGGCCAAAAATCTTTCGGGCCGCAGCTTTATTTGCTTCGGCACCTCAATATCTATCTTCCGCTCCAAATGGTGGGCAACTTCTTTTAGCGCTATCTCGCGCAGCTGCAGTATCTTCTCGTTCCGGAAGAAGTTTTGCAGCGCCGTTTCTACCTTGGCCTTATCGTATATCTTGCCTTCTTTCAAGCGGGCTATCAATTCATCTGCTGTAAGGTCGATGTTCACGATCTCGTCGGCCACCTCCAGTATCTTATCCGGTACGCGTTCGGTAATGGGGATTCCGGTAATATCTTCTATTTCTTCGTTCAGGCTCTCGAGGTGTTGGATGTTAATGGCAGTTATCACGCTGATGCCCGCCTCCAGTATATCCATTACATCCTGCCAGCGCTTGCTGTTTTTGCTGCCTTCGATATTACTGTGGGCCAGTTCGTCAACAATAGCTACCTCGGGGTGGCGGTTAATAATGGCTTGCAGGTCCATTTCTTCCAGTTCGCGGCCTTTGTAAAAGGTTTTGCGGCGCGAGATAACCGGTATACCTGCCAGCAAAGCATGCGTTTCGGCCCGGTTGTGGGTTTCAATGTAACCTATCTGTATGTCGATACCGTTTTTCAGCAAAGCGTGCGCCTCCTGCAGCATACGGTAAGTTTTGCCCACACCGGCGCTCATGCCAATGTATATCTTCAGCTTGCCGCGCCTGCTTTTCTTCACCAGTTCGATGAAGTCTTTTACGGAGGTGTCTTTTTGATCTGGTTCCATCTTTATTTGCATGGTGGTTATTTAACCGCGGAGTTCGCAGAGGTTACGCGAAGGTTCGCAGAGTTTTTTCTACGCAATATTTTACTTCACGCAAAGACGCTAAGCCGCAAAGTAAGAATCAAAAACTCTTGATCAGTTTGCAAAGCTCTCTGTGAACCTCCGTGCTTTTCTCTCTGTGTTCTCTGTGGTTAATTCGCCAAAACGATATGTGAAATTCGATTCAATTCGTGAAATTCGTGTTTATTAAAATACATATACCGCCGCCACTAAAAATTGCGATGCAGTTTTTGTTGGGCCGCCATTGCTGTTTATAAATTGTGCCTGTTTGCCGTTATCTAACCTAACCTCGGGTATCAGCGTAAGCGGGCCGGCTTTCAAGTTAGCCGTAAGCGTATACGCCATTACCGACTTCCGCGCTGCCGGGCCGGCAGGTGTATAACCACCGTTTTTGGTTTTAAAATACTCGCCGCGCAAGCCTAAAACAACATCTTTAGCTACAGCCAGCTGCGGGTACAAAGCTACACCTTCAAAACCACCGCCAATGGCATCAGGTGCCGAAAAGGTGGCACCGTTCAAACCTAATTTAAAGGCATTGGTAATTTGGTAAGCGGTGGTAAGGTCGAATATTGTACCCGATGTTTTTCCGCTCAGTATGTTAAAGTAGGCTGTCCAGCCGTTCACAGGGCTTATAAATAATTGTGCACCAAAGGTTGATACATCGCGGCTCGACTGGTAGTTGTTCCATGTATCGTTAAAAATACCGGCCATCAGGCTTACTTTGCTACTGAAGGAGTAGGTAGCTTTAATACCCGCGTTTTGGAACGGGCCATTGGTGAACAGGTACGATGTAGAGTAGTTGAAATTACCTACAGGCGATACTACTTCGTACCCTACGAATGTTGCCATATAACCGGCAGTTAAGTTCAATTTATCGGTAACATCATACCCTACATATAAATTTTGGATATGGTACGATTGGCCGTTGCTGCCCCCATCGGGTATAGATTGTGCTTGCCCCCTTGGGCCGAAAGACATTTCGCCCACGAACGAGGCTTTACCAACTTTCTTTTTCACACCCAGGTCTATCATACCCAACGACACCGAATTTTGATCGGAAGCAAAACTGGTAGGGATATTGCCATAACCCGCTGCATTGCGGTGGCCTGAGAAGTCGTATTTATAATAAGTATCAACCGAGCCGAATATGGTTAATGGCGGGTCGGTTTTAGTAGTGTCCTGAGCCTTTACAGTTAGGGAGGCAAGAAGTATTGCCGGTAATATTAGTTTTTTCATCTATAGTTCGATTAACCGCAAAGGGCGCAGAGATTTGCATCGTGGTTAGCGCAAAGAATCGCAAAGCTTTGCAAACTGAATAGTAAGTTTTAGCTTAAACAATAACCATAATACAGGCTTTGCGCTCTTTGCGTTTTTTCTTTGTGCTCTTTGCGGTAAAATTTTTCAGTTAGTTACTTCGCAGGTTTTGCTAATTCATCCAAACCCACATTCAATTTCAACACATTCACTTTAGCCGGGCCAAACATGCCCAATAAAGGTGCTTCGGTATGAGCATCAACCAATTTGGTAACCTGCTCTACGCTTAGGCCGCGTACTTCGGCAATACGCTTTATTTGAATTTTGGCAGCTTCGGGCGAAATATCCGGGTCTAAACCGCTACCGCTTGCGGTTACCATCTCGGCAGGGATATCGCTGCGTTTCAGGTATGGGTGGTACTTTAATAAAGTATCTATACGGCCAGCCACATCTTTAAGGTAGTCGGGGTTGCTTGGGCCTTTGTTAGAGCCTGCCGAACCCGCCGCGTTGTAACCAACTGCCGATGGCCTGCCCCAAAAATATTTTTGTTGGGTAAAGCTTTGCCCCTCGTTGGCATAGCCTACTACTTTACCATTTACAGACACGGTTTCGCCATCACCTTTGCCTTTTGAAAGTTTACCGGCAGAAGCAATTACTATTGGATATACTACGCACAGCAGTACTACAAGTACCAGCGTTAAGCGTATAGATGTCATTAAATTTTTCATTTTCTTAATTAATTAGAAGAACAGGGAAATAACAAGGTCAATTAATTTGATGCCTATGAAAGGCGCTATAACACCACCCAAACCGTATATGAGCAAGTTGCGGCGAAGCAAGGCACTGGCACCAATAGGTTTGTACTCCACACCTTTAAGCGCCAACGGTATCAGCAACGGGATAATGATGGCATTAAATATCACTGCCGACAGTATAGCACTCTCCGGGCTGTGCAGATGCATAATATTTATGGCCTGCAACGCCGGTATAGATGCAATGAATAGCGCGGGCACAATGGCGAAGTACTTGGCCACATCATTAGCTATCGAGAAAGTGGTTAGCGTACCGCGAGTAATCAGCAATTGCTTGCCAATTTCAACCACCTCGATTAGTTTGGTTGGGTCGTTATCCAGGTCAACCATATTGCCGGCCTCTTTGGCAGCTTGTGTACCGCTGTTCATGGCTACGCCAACATCGGCCTGTGCCAGTGCGGGGGCATCGTTTGTACCGTCGCCCATCATGGCTACCAGTCGGCCGTTTTGCTGCTCGTGTTTAATGTAGTTCATTTTATCTTCGGGCTTAGCCTCGGCAATAAAATCGTCCACACCGGCTTTTTGAGCTATAAATTTGGCAGTAAGAGGGTTATCGCCGGTTACCATTACGGTTTTTATACCCATTTTGCGCAGGCGCTCAAAACGTTCGGCAATGCCGGGTTTTATAATATCCTGCAGCTCGATAGTTCCCAATACTTTTTCGTTTTGGGCCACCACCAACGGGGTACCACCGTTTGATGCAATGGCCTTAACGCGTTCTTCCACATCGGCAGGGAACTGGTTACCGGCTTTTACCGACATATTCCTGATAGAATCAAAAGCACCTTTGCGAATGCGCAGTCCGTCGGGAGTGTTAATACCGCTTGCACGGGTTTCGGCAGTAAACTTGATGAACTCGGCATCTTTAGGCGTTGCAAGCGATACTTTCATATCACCATGCTGTGCCAATTCTATGATAGATTTACCCTCAGGCGTTTCATCTGCCAATGAAGAAAGTACGGCAGCTTTCACCAGGTCGGCAGGTAACACGCCGGGGGCTGGCCAAAACTGTGTGGCTTTACGGTTACCAATGGTGATGGTGCCGGTTTTATCCAGCAACAATACGTCTATATCGCCTGCGGTTTCTACAGCCTTGCCCGATTTGGTTATTACGTTAGCACGCAAGGCCCTGTCCATCCCCGCAATACCGATGGCCGATAACAGGCCACCGATAGTTGTAGGAATTAAACAAACGAAAAGCGATATTAACGCAGCTATAGTGATGGGGGTATTTGCATAATCGGCAAAGGGTTTCAGCGTAACGCACACAATAATGAAGATGAGCGTAAAGCTGGCCAGCAAAATAGTCAAGGCTATTTCGTTAGGCGTTTTTTGGCGCGATGCACCTTCTACCAGTGCGATCATTTTATCCAGAAAGCTTTCGCCCGGCTCGGTGGTTACAACTACTTTAATATTGTCCGACAGTACCTTGGTACCACCTGTTACGGATGATTTATCGCCACCTGCCTCGCGGATAACGGGAGCAGATTCGCCGGTAATGGCCGATTCATCAATCGTAGCCAGTCCTTCGATGATCTCGCCGTCGGTTGGGATAGTATCGCCTGCCTCGCAAACAAACACATCACCTTTGCGTAGCTCGTTAGATGATTTGCTCACAACGCTGCCATCCTTTAACAATACTTTGGCCGGGGTTTCCTCGCGGGTTTTGCGCAGGCTGTCTGCCTGTGCTTTACCTCGTGCTTCGGCAATGGCCTCGGCAAAGTTGGCGAACAGCAGAGTTAAAAACAGCACAATAAAAATGAACAGGTTATAAGCGAACGAACCCTGCCCGGTATGTGTAAAGCTATAGTAACACATGTAGGCCATTATGGCGGTACCCACTTCCACGGTAAACATTACCGGGTTGCGCAGCATAACCTTAGGGTTAAGTTTGGTGAACGACTCGCGTAGTGCCGATTGCACTAAAGCCGCTTCGAATAATTTATTTGATCTGGTTGTCATGATAGTAAAGTATTAGCCCCCTCTAAATCTCCCCCTGAAGGGGGAGACTTTTAAAACCTTTCCTCTAAGCAGCGGATACAGCTTGGCGGGCTGGCGTGTTTATTTATTTTATCATTGAAAAATATTCTGCAATTGGGCCAAGGGCCAGCGCAGGGAAGTATGATAATGCGTTCAGTACCAGTATTACCGCAAAGGTCATTAGCCCAAAGGTTACGGTATCGGTTTTTAAGGTACCGGCAGATTCAGGGATGAATTTCTTTTTGGCCAATAAACCGGCAATGGCTACCGGGCCAATAATGGGCAGGAACCTGCCTAAGATCATCAGCACGCCGGTACTTACGTTCCAGAAGATGTTGTTATCGCCCAAACCTTCAAAGCCCGAACCGTTATTGGCGTTGGCAGAAGTCATTTCGTACAACATTTCACTGAAGCCGTGGTAACTGGGGTTGTTTAACCAGGCAGAAGGCTTTATGGCCCAATCGGCATTGCCGTGGCTGGTGAAAACATAAGCAGCCAATGCAGTACCCGCCATAATTAAAAACGGACTAAGCAAAGTGATCAAAGCGGCTATCTTAACCTCGCGGGCCTCCACTTTATGTCCTAAAAACTCAGGCGTACGCCCTACCATCAAGCCTGAAATAAACACGGCTATAATAAGGTAGATAAAGTAGTTGAGCACACCCACACCGCAACCGCCAAAGAAGCCGTTGATCATCATGCCAAGCAATTGCCATAAACCGGTAAGTGCCATGGTACTATCGTGCATACCATTTACCGACCCTGTTGATACAATGGTAGTAAGCGTGCTCCAGTAAGCAGTGGCGGTTGGGCCAATGCGCACTTCTTTACCTTCCATAGCGCCGGTTGGCTGAGCTATACCCATTTTGGCAATGGCAGGGTTGCCACCCGTTTCA
Organism: Mucilaginibacter pedocola; assembly: GCF_002013915.1. Lineage (GTDB taxonomy): Bacteria > Bacteroidota > Bacteroidia > Sphingobacteriales > Sphingobacteriaceae > Mucilaginibacter > Mucilaginibacter pedocola. The sequence continues at coordinate 291,602 of NZ_MBTF01000001.1, read as the reverse complement.
CTACTGATACTCGGAATGAGGAGCATTAAAGCACCTATCATCATCACCCCGAATATTACCCAACCGATCTTTTTACGGCCGATGAAATAACCAAAGCAAAGCACCATCGCTATCGGGATGATCATTTGCGAAACGATCTCGGTGATGTTGGTTAAATAGTTAGGGTTTTCCAGCGGGTGCGCCGAGTTGGCACCGAACCACCCACCGCCGTTAGTACCCAGGTGTTTAATGGCGATCATTTGTGCAGCCGGCCCGCGCGAAACGTTTACGGTATCGCCTTGCAGGGATATGAATTGATCTTTACCTGCGTAGCTGCTTGGCGTACCATTGAAAGTTAATATCAGGGCAACTACAACAGATAAAGGCAATAGTAAACGGGTAATGGCCTTTACAAAATAGTTCCAGAAGTTACCCAGGTTGGTAGTTGTTTTATCGCGGAAGGCTTTAAAGAAGGCCACTGCGCAGGCAATACCCGTAGCCGCACTTACAAAGTGCAAAAACATGAATATAAAGTGCTGTATCAAATAGCTGGCACCGCTTTCGCCACTGTAGTGCTGCAGGTTACAGTTCACTACAAAGCTTATGATAGTGTTAAAGGCTAAATCGGCCGTCATGCCGGGGTTGCCGTCGGGGTTTAGGGGCAGCTTGTCCTGATACATCAATACAAAAAAGCCATAGGCCAGCCAAACGATATTGATGCTCATCATGGCTTTTAAAAACTGTTTCCAGTCCATACCCTCGTTAGGGTTTATGCCCGATAGTTTGTAGATGCCGTTTTCGAGGGGTTTCATAAAATCGGTCCATACCTTTTCGCCGGCAAACATTTTTGCCAGGTATTTGCCCAGTGGTATGCCAATGATGAGCATCAGCAAAAACGAGGCACCGATCCCAAATAGTTCTGTGTTCATGGTGTTGCTAGGGGATTAAAAGTTTTCGGGTTTAAGCAGTACGTATACCATGTATAGGAAAACTGCGATGGAGATGATGAATAATGCTATCATGGTGTGTTAGATTTTTTCGAACCAGTCGATAGATTTAAAAATTACCCAGCTGGTGATGAGGAGGGCGAGGAATAGGATGATGGTGATCATTTCAATATTATTTTCACCGGGTATGCCAATTGAGGTACCAACTTTGAAGTTCATTATTTAACTAATTGATAATTAAATATTTGATTTATTGCAAGAATTACATGGCGGTAAAAAACCCTTTCATTTTGGAAGGGTTGGTTATCAATGTGGAGTGGTTTGATTTGGTGGTTATTTAACCGCGGAGTTCGCAGAGGTTACACGGAGGTTCGCGGAGAGCTTTGCATGTGGTTAGAGAGTTTGCAGAACGGACTGTAACAATCTGCTGATATTTTCTTTCCAGCTTGGCGTAGATTTTTTAACGCAAAGGACGCAAAGAATTAGCGAGACGGCGAGCGCAAAGAACACAGAGAGCATTGCAAACTGGTAAGAGTTTTTTTTCACTTTTTCTTTGCGGCTTAGCGTTTTTGCGTGATAAAATTAACCGAAATAACAGGCAATTTGAGTCGCTCATGGCTATTCACAAATGAATGTGCTTTAAACAATTCGGTATCTCCTCCTGTTGCCTATACATGAATATCTACCAAATAAAAAAGAATACCCTGTTGCTGGCATTACCTGCATTGATAGCAGCAGCCTTGATAACCGGCTGCGGCGACGGGCAGAAGAAAGATAAAACCGAAACAACAACGGAAGATACTATCGCTAAGAAAACACCCGCTCCATCGCAGGCGAGCCTTACCTTACCTGCATTGGATGCGCTTTTTTACGAGAAAGATTTTTCGACTTCGCTAAAAGAACAACTTGGGCTAACTGCCGAGCAAATAACCAAGCTTAAAGCCGCGGCGCATACTTCTGTTGCCGACCTTACCGAAGATGGCCCCGATGCCCGTTCGGCTCGCGAAGCATCGCAACAATACCGCGAAAAACTGAAAGAAATTATTGGCGACGATAGAGCACAGCAATTAGAGCAATTGGTGAACGAACGCTATAGCAAAGGGCTTGAAGGCTTAGCCCCTACCAAACCAAACTTTGTCCCCGCTGATACGCGCATCGTTGTAAATGCCCCTGCTTTCCGTATGGATGTATTTCAGGATGGTAAATTGACCAAAAGCTACAAAGTTGGCATCGGCTATCCCGAGTTCCCGTTGCCAACAGGTATGCGCCGTGCCGACACTATCATATTTAACCCGAGTTGGACACCGCCTGATGAACCTTGGGTTCGTGGTAAATTTCAGCCGGGCGTAAAAGTTTCGGGGGCTAATGAGGATAACCCGTTAGGCGTGATAAAGATCCCAATAGGTATGCCTTCGCTGATACATGGCGGTAAAGACTTGGAAAAAATAGGCAACTTCGCTTCACACGGCTGTGTGGGGCTTACTAATAAACAGGTGCAGGATTTTACCGCTACGGTTGCCCAATTGGGTGGGCTTGACATTACCGCTGATGGCATCAAAGCCAAAAAAGGCAGCAAAACGCAGTCGGTAAAGCTTAAAAATTCGATACCTGTTGACTTGCGGTACGAAACTATTGTAGCTGAAGGCGGCGCGCTGCATATCTACAGGGATGTGTACGAACGCGGCACTAATACTTTGGATAATGCCAAACAACTGCTGAGCACCTACGGCATCGACTATAACAGCCTGACCGAGCCTGAGAAAACAGCTTTGAGCAATGCCCTTGATGAAATGAACCGCGACCCGCGCGGCAATGCTATTGCCGCCGACAGCCTTGCTCCTGCCAAAGATGGCGTTGCAGCAAGTAAAGTGGCCCGCTCTAAAGAAGGCAAGGTAACCCGTACCATAAAAGGCGAAACAGAAATTGCGGTGCCTATTGCCGCGCTCCAAGGTAAAGGTTACCCAGCGCCGGTGAACTTAAATACAGGCGAAACAACGAAATAAGCTTAAATATCAGGCTTAACAAATAAGGTGAAGGGCTACTCTTCGCCTTATTTGTTTTTAGACTTCAGTCGGCTCAAGGTTTCGGGCGACATATTGAGGTACGAGGCTACTATCTTGTTGGGCAGCCGCTTTACCACTTCGGGGTTGTTGCTCAATAATTCGCGGTAGCGATCGGCGGCATCCTTCATTATCTCGCGTTGATAAATGCTCAGGTTGTTCATGTAAGCATATTCCAGATAGCTCCTGAAGAATTTCTCCCAAGTGGGGATCACATCAAGTAAATGGTAAAAATCATCACGGCTTATACGCAACAGGCTGGTATCTTCCATGGCTTGCAGCGCCTCCATTGATGGGCGCTGCGAAATAAAACTGGCCAAACCTGTAGCGAACTGGTTTTCGAAAGCTATATGGCGGGTGGTATCCTGCCCGTCATCACGTACAAAGTAGAAGCGCACGCAGCCTTCTTCAATAAAATTCATGTAACGGTTTACCTGCCCTATGTTCAGCAACAGTTCGTTGCGGGCATGGCGCACCGGTTTAAAATAACTCAGCACCAGGTCCAGTTGCTCATCGGTTAGTTGTATAACGTTTTGAATATATTCGGCAAGTTGCTGCTTTGGCTTTGTGCTCACGGCACAAAACTACGCATTAAGCGGGACGCTTGTTTTTTTAGCCGCCAAATATTCGCGCACGGCCAATAACAGCCCGGTTATGGCAGCTATACCGCCCAGCAAATAAATGTATTCGTAATGAGTACCACCAGCTATAAGCCCTGCTATGGGTGCAGTAATGCCCATCCCCAGATCAAAAAAGGCATTGTAGGCCGCCATGGCCATACCCCGGTTGGCTACCGATACATTTTTAATGGCCAACTGCCCGAACGAAGGAAACACCAGCGACATGCCGCAGCCTGTTAGCACCGCACCCGCAATAGCGTAAAACCCGCCGGGTGCCTGCCATATCAGCAATTGGCCGGTAGCTTCGGCAACCAGGCAAACCATGGCAACGCGCGCACCGCCGAACTTATCGGGATAGTGGGCAAAAAACAAACGCATAACAATGTACCCCGCCCCAAAGGCGCTGATGGCCAGCGATGCATTTGCCCAGCCGCGTTGTAAAAAGAAAAGGGTGATGAATGAGGCAATACCACTGAAGCCAATACTGGCCAACGCCAAACCCGTACCCGAGCGCCATACCAGTTTTATAGCTTTATAAAACGGCAAACGTTTCTCCAACTTAGGCAGCGGTATATTAGGGAGCATATTTGTCGCTAAAAAACTAAGAAGCGGCATCATTACAATACCAGAGAACGCCGTAGCAAGCCCAAAATGGCTCTGCAGAAAAATACCTAACGGAGCCCCCAGTGCCATGCCCGCGTGCATACCCAATCCGTTCCATACCATTACCTTACCTGTATTAGTAGGGCCAACCAACACAAACCCCCAGGCAAAAATGCCTATAACCAGATAGCTTTCGCCAACACCGAGCAATATCCTGCCTGCGCACAACAAAACAAGGCTAGCAAGGATATTGGTTTTAAAAAACAACGATAGCAAACAAAACAACCCCGAAACAGCCGATAACGTTAAACCAACTGCAACCGTTACCTTACCGCCCCGCCCATCGGCAGATTGGCCTGCCAAATGCCGGGTTAACAGCGTTGCTAAATATTGCAGGCCAACAACCACGCCAACTATAACATTACTACCACCTAACGCATCGTGCACGTAAGCAGGTAATGTACCCAGCGAAATACCCATGATAAGGAACTCGCCGAATACGATGGTGAAAATGATGAACAGGTTTTTAGTTAACGGAGTAGTTGGTGTATGAGTAGTTGCAGTTACCGGCATTCAGTTGAAAGATATGTAAACGAAAAATATTGCCGCAAAGGTAACATAACCGCGAGGCTTAACCATTGATACAGGTCAATAAATAAGGCTTCGTTTGAGGGTGATAATGGGGAACGCTTGGCTATATAAAATAAGCCTTGCTGATAGCTATAACTAATAATCCCTTGATAATTTTTCTGCATCTAAAAGGCTATCTGCCTTTTGATGGGTTATAATTTGCATATCGCTGCCTGTCTGATAATATCTATAAAATATCGAATCGCTTCTGCCATCCCGTGCATATTGCGTTATTATTTCAATAGATCTTTCTTTACCCTTTAAAGAGTCGAGTTTATAAACATCCTCTTCATGGGCAATGGCTTTAAGCGTGTCAAAAACTATCATTTTATGATAGTGGCCTGATATAAATTTGTTATTCCAGTACATGTGTGCTAAATCGGCGTAATCGGGCTTCCAGTCTGCGGGGATAGTGGGCGCACCTATTTTTACCCGCACATGATTATACGAAGTTCCAAACTTCTGCTGCCAGGCAGCTAATTCCTTTTTCAGGGTATATTTATTGTAATCCCTGTAAGTCCAAACACTTCCCAATGTAATAAAAATCAGTTGGCCGGGAAGACGGGTAGTTTTGCCCTTGATCTCTTTACTAAAACGGTAAATGCCAACTACCGCGAAAAAAAACATGAAACCGGCTATAAAGTATTGCTGTATAAAAAATTGTATACCTGCAAGCGCAAGCAGGTATAATACTGCCACAATACTAATAACAAAATAAACCGACGATTTAGGTTTAGCGGGATCCATTAATGATAAAGGCTTTAATTTATAGCCTAAAGCTAACAATTAAAGCCAAAAAACAAATATGCAATATGGACGAGCATTGGGCTTAGCTTAGCGTATCCCAACAAACCTCTAATCTCTAATCTCTAAACTCCGATCACTGGCCTATATATTCCCCTTCTTCAATTCCTCTACAGCAAAGTTTGCTGCACGTGCAGTTAGCGCCATATAGGTAAGCGATGGGTTTTGGCAGGCGGCAGAGGTCATGCAAGCACCATCGGTAACAAACACATTGGTGGCATCCCAAACCTGATTGTGCTTGTTCAATACCGAAGTTTTAGGGTCGTGGCCCATACGTGCGGTACCCATTTCGTGTATGCCGTCGCCTACGTTATGGCCATAATCGTGCGTTTCTACATTCTTCACACCGGCGGCTTCCAGCATGGCTTTAGCTTCGGCCACAATATCAACGCGCATTTTCTTTTCGTTTTCCTTTATCTCGGCATCCATAGATAAAACAGGCAGTCCCCATTTGTCTTTATGCGTTTTATCAAGGGTTATCTTGTTCTCGTGATAAGGCAATAACTCGCCGAAGCCACCAATACCCATTTGCCATGCGCCGGGTTCGGTAAGGGCCTCTTTGTATTTAGCGCCAAGGCTTAGCTCAGCAATATCGCGGCTCCAGCCTTGCCTGCCAGCCCCGCCCTGGTAGCCAAAGCCGCGCAAGTAATCGCGTTTATCGCCAAACAGGTTGGCAAAACGGGCAAGGTAAACCCCATTGGCGCGGCGGCCATAGTAATATTTATCCTCATAGCCTTCCATAATACCGCTGGCACCCAGGTTGTAGTGGTGGTCCATAATGTTATGGCCCAATTCGCCGCTGCTACTGCCTAAGCCGTCGGGCCAAATATCGGTCGCCGAGTTCATCAGTACCCAGGCGCTGTTGAGTGCCGAGGCGTTCACAAATACTATTTTAGCGTAAAACTCATAGGTTTTGTTGGTTTCGGCATCCAGTACCTCTACCCCTTTTGCTTTTTTGGTATCCTTATCATACAGTATTTTAGTGACTATAGACATTGGCCTTACGGTTAAATTCCCGGTGGCCAAAGCAGCCGGCAAGGTAGACGACTGCGTGCTGAAATACCCGCCAAAAGGGCAACCCTCCCAACAGCGGTTACGGAACTGGCATTTGGTACGCCCCGGTATGGCCGCGGTAAGGTTGGCCGCACGGCCTATGATCATGTGCCTGCCAAATTTCTTTTTGATAGAAGCTGCCACATCGCGCTCCACCCAGTTCATATCCATAGGTGGCAGAAAATTACCGTCGGGCAGTTGCGGCAAGCCTTCTTTTGAACCGCACACACCGGCAAAGGTTTCCACATGATCGTACCATGGAGCTAATTCGGCATAGCGTATGGGCCAGTCTATGGCCCAGCCGTCTTTGGCATTCGCCTCAAAATCAAAGTCGCTCCAGCGGTAGCTTTGCCGTCCCCATAAAATAGAGCGGCCGCCCAATTGGTAGCTTCTCCACCAGTTAAAGGGCTTTACTTCGGTGTAAGGTGCTTCCTGCTCATCTACCCAATAATCCATTATGGCCTCCTGTGCTCCCCAGTTGCGCGATATTACCGGCCTGTGCTTGCGCTGTGCCTGTGTTACATTGCCGCGATGCTCAAAATCCCATGGGTTATTATTGGCCGTTTTATAATCTTTTATATGTTCAAAATTACGCCCGCGTTCGAGCATAATTGTTTTTAGCCCTTTTTCGGTAAGCTCTTTGGCGGCCCAGCCACCGCTGATACCCGAGCCAACAACAATTGCATCGTACGTGTTTTGGGCCGTAGCCTTCCCATTAAGGTTTGGAGTATCTGTAAACATAAATTTAGCGTTATGCCGGTACCGGCGGTGATAATTGATGAACAAGTTTATTGATTAATAATTGCAAATGCAAACGATTGCGTAAAAGAGGTTAGAGATTGGTGAGTAGAGAATGGTGAATAGTTTTGGGGAAGATGCTTTGTAAAACTTGTATTTATTACCTTATGGCAATAGTTAGGTGTTACCAAACCCTTAACTTTACAGTATGTTACAGGTAAGCGCCCTATATATCTATCCTATCAAATCGTTAGGCGGCATTTCGTTAAATACCGCCAACCTTACCGACCGCGGCTTGCAGCACGATCGCCGGTGGATGTTGATAGATGACAACAACCGCTTCCTATCGCAGCGTGAAAACATTCAAATGGCGCTATTAGCCACCGAAATAACGGACGATGGCTTAATGGTTACCTATCGCGCGGACGGTACATCTGTTACTATCCCCTTCTTTCCGCAGAGCAATGAGATGGTTGATGTGACCATTTGGGACGATACCTGCCCCGGGCAATTGGTAAGTGCTGAAGTTGATAAATGGTTTACCGAAAAATTGGGCATACCCGCACGCCTGGTGTACATGCCCGACGATAGCCTGCGCCCTACCGACCCACGTTATACTTTGGATGGCATGGTCACCTCTTTTTCCGACGGGTATCCGATGCTGCTCATCGGGCAAGAATCGCTCAACGATCTAAACAACCGATTGCAGGAAAAGCTGCCAATGGACCGTTTTCGCCCCAATATCGTCTTCAGCGGAGGTGAGCCTTACAGCGAAGATACCATGAAGCATATTACCATAAACGGGGTCGATATATATGGCGTAAAACTCTGCGCCCGCTGTGTGATGACCACCGTTGACCAGCAAACCGCCGTTAAGGGTAAGGAACCGTTAAAAACGCTGGCCCGGTATCGATTAAAAAACAACAAGATATATTTCGGGCAGAATTTGGTGCATACCGGCAACGGCATCATTTGCGTTGGCGACGAACTGAAGGTGTTGGAAGTGCACAACGAAGAACGCTTTTTTATAAAGCCCGCACAAGCCGTTTAACTTATAACCCTGAAGGTTAAATTGATACGTTCGCCCAATGCTTTTGTCGATTTTGGGACTTGATGCTCCCAGTGGTGCTGCAAGTCGCCTTTCATAATAAGCAAAGAGCCGTTCTCTAAATCCACCGAATATTTTTGCTTTTTATCAGCCTTGTGCCGCACCTCGAACCTGCGCACCTGCCCAAAACTTACCGAAGCGATGATCGGGTTGCGGCCCAGTTCGGGCTCATCATCGGCATGCCACGCTACCGAGTCGTTCCCGTTACGGTACAGGTTAAGCAATACGCTATTGAAGGTGATACCGGCAGCGGCATCAACACGGTGTTTAATTTCCAGCAGTTCTTTCGTCCAGGGGTATGGGTCGTAACTTTTGCCCGAGAAGGCGTAGGTTTTACTGTTATCGCCATACCAGGCAGTAAGGCGCGGTGTATTCAGCAGCTTACCATACATCAAAATGGTTTCCTGGTTCCATTGAATGTTTTGTTTTAAGGCCGATATCAACCTGCCGCTTTCTTCCGCACTAAAAAACGCAGGGCGGTAATCCATCAGTTCCACAGGAAGCTTTGGGCTTTGCAAGCCGCCATCAAAAAAGCTTAACTGCTGCATTACAATACTACAGTAATTCGGTAGCCAAATTTGCCAGCTCGCTGCGTTCGCCTTTTTGCAAGGTGATGTGCGCGTAAAGCGGGTGCCCCTTTGCCTTATCAATAAGGTACGATAGGCCGTTACTCTCGGCATCGAGGTATGGCGTATCTATCTGGTAAATATCACCCGTGAAAACAAATTTACTGTTTTCGCCTGCGCGGGATATGATGGTTTTTACCTCATGCGGGGTAAGGTTTTGCGCTTCGTCTACAATAAAAAATATTTTAGCCAGCGTGCGCCCGCGGATGAAGGCCAGCGGCGTGATGGATATTTTATCGTTAGATACCAGCTCATCTATTTTGGCCTGCATCTTCTCGTCTTCGGCGAACTGGTCTTTTATAAACTTCAGGTTATCCCAAATAGGCGCCATGTAGGGATCGATCTTCGATTTTACATCGCCGGGCAAATAGCCAATATCTTTATTACTAAGAGGTACTATAGGGCGGGTAACAAATATTTGGCGGTAGTGCTTGCGCTGCTCCAGCGCACTTGCCAGCGCCAGTAATGTTTTACCTGTGCCTGCGTTGCCCTGTATGGTAACCAGCTTAATATCCGGGTGCAGCAACGCATGTATAGCAAAGGCCTGCTCGGGGTTGCGCGGATGGATGTTCAATACCGGCTGCTCGGTTACCTTTTCAAATTGCCCGCTCTGCTTATTATAAAATGCCGATGAGGTGCCATTTTTACCGTTGAGCACAAAAAACTGGTTGCTTTGCGGTTGAATCTTAAGCTCTTCGGCAGCGAGGTTATCATTCTTATTCAGCTTGCCCAACAGCTTTTCGGTAACCTTATCCAATACCGTTTTACCGCTGTACAGCTCTTCAATGTTTTTTACTTTACCTGTTTCGTAATCCTCGGCATGTATGTTAAGTGCCTTTGCTTTAAGGCGCAGGCAAATATCTTTTGATACCAGGATCACCTTTTTATCGGGGTTTTCGTACTGCACGCCCAGTGCGGCATTGAGTATCCTGTTGTCTATCTTATCCGAGCCAAAAACCTCCTCGGCATCGGCACTGGTGTTTTTGGCGTCCATCACCACCTTAAAGCTGCCTTTGCTTTTGCCGTTCAACGGCATCCATTGATTTATCAGCTGGCTTTTTGATAATTCGTCCATCAGGCGGATAAAACTGCGCGCCTCAAAATTGCGGGTATCGTTCCCGTTCTTTTTGTTATCGAGCTCTTCCAGCACCTGTATGGGGATGGCCACATCATGCTCCTGGAAGTTTTGGAAAGCGTTGTGATCGTATAGGATAACTGATGTATCCAGCACAAATATCTTCTTTTTACGGTCGCCCCTGTCTGTATTATCCTTGTTCATCAAAAGCTAAAATAAGGAATTTGGTTGGGAAAAGGTAAGACGAAACGAGAGTTAAAAATTTTAGATAAGAGAGCCGGCCTAAAGATTCACACGAAAAATGAGAGTTTTTTTTTAGCCAACCAATAACCGGATAAGTTTAACCTCAATGATATGAACGGTCTCACCTGCGTCGTTTTGTTTTGGTTTTACCGGGCGGTGTTTTAGGTGGTAACATCACCTGCCTTAAACTCTTCCATAGTTGCAGGTATTGAGGGGCCAGGAGTTTGCGCGCAGCAATTTCATTCTCGTTGTCTCCATCCATTTTTACATGCTCCAAAAAAGAAACAACTAAGGCATTTTCAACTTCCGAATTAACCTGCGGCATCATTTGCTCGAAAAAGATGAACACTCGCTTTACCTCTTTCAGCATTCCACTTTTAATGTAGTAATTTATGTGGCTACCCAATAAACCTACTTGTAAAGGGAGCAAGCCGCGGTAATCGTTGTCAAATATCTCACCCTCAAGTTCGGGGAATGCTTCCCCGTACAGAATAAGAAATTGATTGGTATTTAACATCTCTTGCGATCGGGTGGATTTAAATCTGTTTTCCTTTGGCGTCGGCATGTTTAAATATTAACAAAATCCCCCTAAAACAGGAAAACGGAAGCCTCCTCTTGCGAATTGACTTCCGTTTCCTAACCCTCGTTTGGCCATAGCCTCCCGTGAGCATCAAGTTTTGTGTAAATTTTAACCGGCCCGCTTTCCTTGTTGTTAATTGCTAACGCAGATACTGTTCATTGTTCCTGCTGATACCGAACCATCGTGTACTGCTCGCTGATAGGGCTTTGCCTGTCTCCTTGCGGAGGCCTCTCTTTCAATGCCGCCTGTAGCGCTGGTCTATCCATGCTCCTCTTGCGAGGATCCGGTTAGGGCATACTTGCGAACCTTTGAATTTGCCATCCTCCCGAGGGGAAGTCGGCACCTGCCGTTATCTGTGCAACACCGATACTGTTCGTCTCCTCAAAGAACCAAAACCGAACCATTGTTTGCTAACGCTAATTGCTGCGTGGCCACTACTTTGCCTGCCGTTCTTCGTAAAGTTTTGCAGATCCTGTAGCACCCCGTTAACCAAATTTCGAAGTAGTGTTGCTGTCGCATCTTTCCTCTTCATCTGATTCAGGAACGTCCCCTGATCTTTAGCTCCCCCGAAAGTTCGCCCGATTCAGTTTCTCGTTTCCTGTAAGGCTGTCAAAGTACGTCGTTCTTGATATCTACAATATCGGGACTTTACCCTATATCTGTCAAGGATTTTTTAAAATATTTTCGCACTTCTTCTTAACACGTTATTAACAGCAATTCACACTTTATCAACATTAAATAATTATTATCCCACAATCATTTACGTAGTTAGCTCACATTCAGGTCATAAAAGCTTATCCACATTAAAACAGCAAAATCAACAAAAAAGAAGAAAATTTATTTGGAGAGAAAACGCGTAAATTATCGAAAACTCAAATTTTCTCGGTTAAATGCTTCCAGTACCTTTTGGGGATATGCCGCACATGCAGCCGTGTATTTTTGCGCGAAGCGATGTTTACGCTGTTAAAATAGTTCTTCCAAAGGTGCTGATAAACAGCTTCATCTTCGCTGTAAGCCGCTACCGCAACACCTGGCTTGCCTGTTTCGGCAAAGTCCATTTCTATAAATTGGGTATCGTGCAGGTCGTAATAAAGCCCATACTTTCTTTTGATATCATATATCATCCACTTTTGGTCGGCGTAGCGGCTTTTAAAATGGCGGTTAAGCAATGGCAGCACATTAAAGTCGGGTTCTATGGCGGCATAAAATGTTCCATCGCTCAGTTGCTGAAAGCGCACAAAAGCTTCCATCCGGTGTTTCTCGCGCCGCATCATGCGCACCAACTCTGATACGCGCAGCACATAGCGGTTACCATAATCTTCCTCAATATTCATTTCCGAATCGAAGGCGTAACGCATATAACCCAGCAAATTAGCATCCTCCCCTGCTATGCCTGCCAAATGCGCTACATAAAGCCGCTGTACGCCCATTGGCGACAGGCGCTCTTTTAAACCCTTCAGCACCCTGCCGCCGCGGGTTTCATCGGTAACTACATGCATCACCTGCTCGAACATCGCCGCGTTTTGCAATTCGCCCACATGCAACTTGACCTGTTGCAGGCGATGCGCATACACCTCGAATACAGCCGTAAGCAATCCTTCAAAGGTGCCGTCGTATATTAATGTGGTTAGCGCCATAACTTAAAACAGGTTTAGCTGGGTTTGCGAATTTTTGAGGTATTTACTTTGCGACGAGGCCAATATGTATTGCTTGATATTCTCGCCCGTCAAGTCGCGCCGCTCAAAAGTGTTGCTATTGCAGGTAATAAAGTATTTGGCGCGGTTAAGGCTCACCCCCATCTGTTTCAGGTTATCCCAATTGAGTTTGCCAAACATGCGTGCCTTCACAATTTTTTGCGCCGACTGCACCCCTATCCCCGGTACCCGTAATATCATTTGCAAATCGGCCCTGTTAATATCAACCGGGAAGGACTGCAGATTACGTATGGCCCAACCCAGTTTCGGGTCGATATCCAGATCGAGATGTGGCTGAGCATGGTTTACGATCTCGTTCACCTTAAAGCCATAAAAACGCATGAGCCAGTCGGCCTGGTAAAGGCGATTCTCGCGCACCATGGGTACGGCGGTATTTAGCGCGGGCAAGCGGTTATCGACCAGCACGGGCACATAGCCGGAATAATAAACCCGCTTCAATTTAAAAGCTTTATAAAAGTAATTGGCCGAATGCAGCACCTCATTATCATTTTCGGGCGTGGCGCCTATGATCATTTGCGTACTCTGCCCTGCCGGCGCAAATTGCGGTGCTTTTTTAAAAAGCTTTTTTTCTTCGGTATGTTTAATAATGGCGTTTTTGAGATAGCCCATCGGTTTGATCATATCCTGTTGGTTTTTATCCGGAGCCAACAGTTTAAGGCCCGCCTCGGTAGGCATTTCCAGGTTTACACTGAGGCGATCGGCCCAGCGGCCTGCCTCGTCCATGAGTTCATCGCTGGCGCCGGGGATAGATTTAAGGTGGATGTAACCATTAAAATTATGTTCGGTACGTAGCTTTTTAGCTACGCGCACCAGGCGCTCCATGGTGTAGTCGGCATCCTTAAAAATACCCGAGCTCAGGAATAGCCCTTCGATGTAATTGCGGCGGTAAAAGTTGATGGTAAGATCAACTACTTCCTGCACGGTGAAGGCCGCACGCTTGATATCATTATTCTTTCGCGATACGCAATAGGCACAATCGAAAATACAATGATTGGTGAGCAATATCTTTAATAAGGATACACATCGCCCGTCCTCGGTATACGAGTGGCAAATGCCGTTACTGGCGTTGCCAAGTCCTTTATTTTCGTTCTTCCGTTTGCTGCCGCTGCTGGCGCACGATACATCATATTTGGCAGCATCTGCCAGAATATTCAACTTCTCCGTTATCCTTTCCCAATTCATAGCAATTCAAAATTACTAATATTTTTAGTATTAAAACTTCTTTTTTATGGGAAATATTAAAACATTATGGAATAGTTATGTGGCTATTTTACCGCAAAGAACGCAGAGAATTAGCGTGTTGGTTAGCGCAAAGAACGCAAAGGGCTTGGCAAAGCGGTTAAAAGTTAGAAAGGTGCACTATTATGATATTTAACTTTCGTATTTCAGCTATTTTTATGTCTCTTAAAATAAAAAGCAACACAGGCTTTGCGCTTCTTTGCGTTTTTTCTTTGCGCACTTTGCGGTAAAATAAACCAGAACGTGAGTTAAAAATTATTCGCTACCTTAGCCCAACAACATCAACTACCCCATGAACGACCCAAACCTCTGCCAACACCTGCAGGCCATTACCGAAGTAAAACTTAGCGACGACCATGTTTGCGAGGAATGTATGAAGATAGGCGCCACCTGGTTCCACTTGCGTACCTGCCAAAGCTGCGGCGTTACGCTGTGCTGCGATCAATCGGAACATAAGCACATGACCAAACATAATAAAGCTACTCAGCACCCTGTAATTGCATCGGCCCAACCCGGCGAGCGATGGCTTTGGTGCTACCCCGACGAAGAGTTTGTAGAATATTAACAAACTAAAACTATATAACCGGGTTGTTACGGCAGCCCCACCCCTCATATACTATGGCTTCAGGCATATTTGCTATTTTAGACGATATTGGCGCATTAATGGACGACGTAGCGGTAACCACCAAGGTTGCAGCACGCAAAACCGCAGGCATTTTAGGCGACGACCTGGCCGTGAATGCCGAAAAAGCGACGGGCTTTTTATCCTCGCGCGAACTTCCCGTGCTTTGGGCAATTACTAAAGGCTCGCTGGTAAATAAACTGATCATAGTACCAATAGCTTTATTGCTGAACGCCTTCTTCCCTATTGCCATAAAATGGGCACTGATAGCCGGTGGTTTCTACCTGGCTTACGAAGGCGTAGAAAAGGTGATCGAATACTTTTTTCATCACCCTAAAAAAGGGCACGAAGTTGTTGAAGAAGATACGGGCGACGAAAAAGCCGCTGAGAAGGCCAAAGTACGCTCAGCCATAACTACGGATTTTATCCTTTCGGTAGAGATTGTAATTATTGCCCTTGGTTCGGTAGAAGGTAAGGATACACTTACACAAGCGCTAACCGTATCGGCAGTGGCCATTATTGCGACAATTGGCGTGTATGGCATTGTGGCACTTATTGTGCGTATGGACGATGCCGGTTACGGACTTATCAGGCATTCGGGCAATAAAGGTTTTTGGGCAGGTATTGGTACCGCCCTGGTAAAGGCTTTGCCGCTGGTGATAAAACTGCTTGGCGTGGTGGGTACCATTGCACTCATACTGGTTTCCGGCGGTATTTTCGTACACAATATAGAATACTTCCATCATCTGCTGCCAAACCTTTGGGCAGTGGTAAAAGAGTTTGGTATTGGGCTGGCAGCGGGCCTGGTAACCGTAGGTGTGGTAACGCTTGCCAAAAAGATATTGCCGGGTAAAAAAGAGCCTGCTCATTAATAACAAAGCCGGAGCGCGTAAAACACGTTCCGGCTTTGTTGCTTTAATAGATCATTGCTATTATGCAAATGATAGATAATCTTTACTCACCCATTTACTATCCATCAATATTTTGCACCATTTATTTTCTTCTTTTTCAATAAACAGTTCCTGCCCCTTGGGGTAAGCGCCAACTTTGGCAAATGTAGTACCCGGGCCGCTCCTCGCATTTAAAGTATCGGCTGTTACAGTGGCCCTCTGCACCACTTTAGTGTATTGGGCAGCTACCCACTGGTTTTGGCTTGCCGATATCTTATACCAGCCGTTACTTTCCTGGTAAACCCTCAGCACTGCGCCTAAAACTACAGGTGCACCCGCTTTTGCGCTCGATGGGTTTGGCGCAACACGTACGTTTAGAGTTGACGCCGTTACGCTTACATACTTTAGCAGTGTTGCCGAAGGTGGAGTTGGAATGGGCGGCGTAGTGCCGTTTAAAGCAGCCGCTACTAACGGAAAAAAGTTAGCCTGCGCATTGGCTACTTTATTACCGCCGAAGAAATTTGTGCCCGGGCAGGTTTTATTATTCTTGGTGCCATTATTACGTTCGCCGGTAGCAAGGTCGAACCAATGGTGATACACAATGCCTTTATCATCAACCTTAATATTAAAACGCTTGCAAAGCAGGGCGGTCATTTTCACAATAGTATCGCGCTGCGCGGATGTCATGGCATCTCCCCCTATATCAAAATTGCCAAGGTTTTCGATACATACCGAGTTGGCATTTCTACCGAAGATACATGCCGGCGATACTTCCATGGGCCGCCCGGTCATGATGGTACCATCCGGGAAGGTGGTGAATTGCTGGGCAATATCGCTCCAGCCGTTGTGGGCTACATGATAGTTTTTCATTCCCTGCTGCAGGTCGAAATGGTTATTGCCATTAAACTGCGCATAAGCCGGGCTATAGGTATGGTGCTCCTGCACAAATAGCACGGTACGGGATACCTGCAAGGCTTTTAGCCAAGTGTCAAATTCGTTAAAGTCCATTAAAGTAAAGCCAAATTTCTGTTTCATAAGGGTAAGGTTTATGCATACCCACTTACAGAGTAAACAGGCACACAGGTGGTTAAATAATTTGAACGGAATCTAAATTAAAGCTATACAACTTTAAGGAATACAACAAGCGCTAAAACACCTTATGAGCAAGGTGAAAATACGGTAACAAAAAAGCCGCCTCTGAATATATTCAGAGGCGGCTTTTTTAAGTCCATAGTCGATGGTCAATAGTCCATAGAAATTGAGGACTTAACCTTTGCACTATCGTCTATGGACCATTGACTATGGACTATCTACTTTTTATTGCTTCGGCTTTCCATCGGCATCCAATTCAACAATTGGGTAACCTAATTTTTGCAGGCCTGGTAATATTTTGGCTTTATCGCCAACTACCAGAATCACCATCTTATCAGTATCGAGGTATTTGGCGGCCAGCTGGTTTACTTCTGCCGGGGTAATGTTGGCCAATATCTTATTCTGCTCATCAACATAAGTTGGCTTCAAGTTATACTCTAATATGTACGACAGGAAGGCCGCTTTTTGGTAGTTGGTTTCGTAACGGCGGGCATCGCTTTGGCCTAACGAGGTTTGGGTAAATTTCAACTCCTCGGGTGTAATACCTTTATCGTGGTAGTTGCGTATCTCTTTCATAAATTCTACCACCGAGCTATCCGTAGCGGTAGCCAATACACCGGCATAGGCGGTAAAATTACCTCCGTAACGGGTTGAGTAAAAGCTTGAACGGGCGCCGTAGGTCCAGCCGCGTTTTTCGCGCAGGTTTAGGTTAATATGGCTATTGAAAGCTCCGCCTAAAATATAATTGGCAATACCCAGTTTGTAGTAATCGCCGGTAGCATCATAATTCAGCTTATCTAAATAGCCAATGCGAATTTCAGATTGTGCCGCGTTAGGGATATCAACCACATACAGCGTGGTTTTATCAAAGCTTTTACCTTCTTCAGGCGTTGGCAGGCTTACTTTTTTATCCGCCCATTTATCTAAAAAGCCCAGGTTACTTTTAGCAGTGGCTTCGCTTACGTCGCCAACTACAATAATTTTAGTTTGCGATGGCGTGAAGTATTTATCATAATAATCCTGAATATCCTGCAAGGTTATACCCGCTACGGTTTCCTCATTACCGTTGGTAGCGTAAGTGCGTACGTTCTCGGTACCATAAAGTATTTTATTGAAAACGGTTGACGCTACACCTGCGGGTTGAGTTTTGGCTTGTTTAAATCCTTCAAGGGCTTGTTTCTTTAAACGATCAAGCGCATCCTGTGTAAACTTAGGGCTCAGCAAGCGCTCTTGAAGCAAAGCCATAGTTTTAGGCAGATTTTTAGTAAGCGACGATACTTCGATGAATATCTCGTCGGCACCGGCACTAAAAGAAATTTCGCTGCCCAGTTTATCCAATTCGGAGTTAAATTGCTCTGAGGTGTAGTTTTTGGTATCCTCATTCATCATACGGGCAACCAAACCTGCAACGCCGGGTTTAACCGAACCGTTAACAGCATACAAACCACTCCCTTTAATACCAATCTGCATCGATACCGATGGTATCTCGCTGTTTTGGGTACCGATCATCTTAATGCCATTAGCCGTAGTTGCACTCCACATGGCCGGAATTTTAATGGCAGGGTTAGCACCCACACCGGGTTTAGTAGCGCGGTTAAAGTTGTCTTTAGCTTTGGTGTATACCAGGCCTTTGTAACCGTAATCGGGCGCTTTATAACCCGAGGTATTGATGGTATAATTGTCGGGGGCTGCGGCCACAATAGTACCGCCTTTTGGCAATACGCTTAATATTACAGCAGGTTTGCCTTTAATGTACTTGTTGTACACGCGCATTACATCTGCTTTTGTAACCGCGCGGATGTCGGCCAGTTCGCGGGCAATCTGGTTAGGGTTACCTGTTAAGTACTGCGCCTGGGCAAGTTCAGATACCTTGCCATTTACGCTGGCAAGGCCGTTGATGTAGTTTGCTTCGGAGCTGGCTTTAAAACGTTCAAGCGCGTCATCGCTCACGCCTGTTTTTTCAAACTCTGCAAAGGCTTCGGCTATACCTTTTTGTGCATCAGCTAAAGTTTGACCGGGGAACGGTATCACACGCACGGTAACCTCGCCGCCCAGTTCCAAATTACGCGAAGTCATACTTGCCTGTGCTGCCTTACGCGTTTTTACAAAATTCTTATAAAGAATAGAGTTACGCCCCTGCCCTATAATTTCTGATAAAGCATCCAATGGCGACATATCTTTATCGTATACCTTCACGCCGGGATAGGTAATGGCCAGCATAGGAAGTTTAGCATAGTTATCTACGTAAGATACATACCTGTCGGCACTAAGTACCGGCAAGGGGAACGATGCATTTTTAACCACCGGGCCGCGCGGAATGCCGCCAAAGTATTTTTGCACCCAGGCCAAAGTTTGCTTAGGGTCAAGATCGCCGCCAATGGTGATGGTTGCGTTGTTGGGGCCATACCACCTTAAGAAGAAGTTCTTCAGGTCGTTTACGCCAACTTTGTTCAGTTCTTCAATATAGCCTATGGTTAGCCACGAATATGGGTGGCCATAAGGGTACAGGTTCTTCTCGGTGTATTCGCCGGCCAAACCGTAAGGGCGGTTATCATAATTTTGGCCACGTTCGTTCTTTACCGTAGCGCGTTGTACTTCAAACTTGCGTTGCGTAACCGAATCAAGCAGGAAGCCCATGCGGTCACTTTCCAGCCACAGCATTTTTTCCAGTTGGTTAGCCGGCACTGTTTCGTAGTAGTTGGTACGGTCGGTATTGGTAGAGCCGTTAAGGGTACCACCTGCTTCGGTGATGATCTTAAAATGGTCGCCGTTGCCCACGTGCTCGCTCCCCTGGAACATCATGTGTTCGAAGAAATGCGCGAAACCCGATTTACCTATCTCTTCGCGGGCCGAACCTACGTGGTAGGTAACATCTACGTGTACTAAAGGGTCCGAATGGTCTTCTGCCAGTATAACGGTTAAGCCGTTAGGCAATACATATTTTTCGTAAGGGATAACCAGTTCGGTCCCCTTTTTGGTTACCTTCTCCACCAGTTTGGGGCCTGGTGCCGTTTGTGCTGCGGCAGCAAGCGCCATAAAGGCAAACGAAGGCGTTAGCAAAGCGCTCTTTAAAGATCTAATCATTTGTGTTGGTGTTAATTAAGCGATAATGATAAATCGCTTATAGCAAAACGGTTTACCCACGGCTAATATTACCAAATATTTGCGTGCTGATTAAAAATTTAGAGGCTTGAATTAACTCTGTAACGCATTTGTGACGGGAGGCGAACTTGATAAGGCATCCCCGGCAATTGTAGCTACTTCTCTACCATCGTTAGCCAGCTTTTAATAAACTGCTGCAACGCCGGCTTTTTAGCTTCCACATCTTCAAGGCTGTAAAAGTGAGCTAACCTGCGGCCGTCGGCATAATCGCCTTCAAGCAAGCCCTCAGTGCCGCTTACCTTTCCACCACTTGGGAATACCAGCCTGATGCAGTCTTTTTTAAAAAAGTTAGATACAATAATATAGCGCTTATACGCTTTCGGATCAGACGGCGCCATATCACCGATGTACAAAAAGCTTGGCGCGTTCCATTTGATGTGCTCTCCTACCGATTCGTCCGTGGCTAAAATAACCTCGCGCAAGGCTTGCAGCACCGGCTTCATGGGGTGATCCAGCTTAGCCATAAAGGCATCAACGCCGGGAGTATCGCCCAATATTTCTTTCTTATTTTTTTGGGATTCCACAGATTTAGGAATGATTACACCGATTATCGCTTGGGGCGCGACGATACATATTCAAATATCTAAATAATTATAAAGCAATCAAATACTCTCTGTAAGTAGCTGTAGTTGCTACGGGCGCATCTGCCGGATAACTATCATATTTCAATATCAATTTGTTATCTTTTATTTGGAAAACAGCATGGTCATAAATTTTGTCGTTTGCGGGCGTAGTTACCTCCTCTGCGTTGCCAATTTTCGACTTTCGTTGCGTCACCATAAATTTCAGGCTATCGCCTTTTGTCCTGAATTTTCCGCTTAATACTTCATGGCTTGATATTACCAGGTCGGTGCTGTAAGTAAACGTCCGCATATAAAAAGTACTATCGCGGTCAAAATAAAGTGTTTGTTCAGACCCCGGCACCTGCGGATCAATTATCCAACTGGTGAACAACCCTTTCTCGCGCGGTTCATCCGTTTTTACTTTTTTATCTTTTTTGCATGCACTAAGCAAAACCGTAAAGGAAAGAATCACCAGTACTAATTGCTTAACCGACGTTGCTGTTTTTACATTCATGATATTATCTATTTTAATGGTTTAGGTATTATTTAATTACTATCAATTGGTGAACCTGTTGAATTTCACTTCGGTGGCTACCGGCGCATCTGCAGGATAAGTTGTGTAATTAATGGTTAGTACATTGGTATTCACCCTAAAGGTAGCAAATTCGTAAAGCGGATGGTTGGCAGGTTGTACAGCCGGATAAGTGGTGCCATCTTTATTCTTATCGGCTATTTTTGTGACACCGGTGATAAGGCTATCTCCTTTTACCGAATACCTGCCATCAAACTCAATAGTAGTATTATTGGAGGGATCGGGTGCATAGTAATTGAACGATGCCAGGAATGTGCCATCGCTTTTAAAAACAACGCTCCGTACGTAGCCTGTTGGCGATGCAGGTTCTTTCCAGATGCCCACTATCGATTCGTTGGGACCGTCGTTTTTTTTGCAAGATCCAAGGCTTACAGTTAAAAAGGCCATAAACAGGCCGCAAATCATGTTAAAGTTTCTCATATCGGTTGTTAGTTTCCTATAGTACGGGCATTTATTCGTATTCGCTACACCCATTTTCGATTTAATTATTATTTAACATACCAACCAGCTATTCCGGGTTGAGTTAAAATACCCTAAATTTAAACCGGGTAACTTAGTCACCTCTTCGTCAACCTATTATAACCCTTACGATAATGAGAAAAACTACTGCAAAGGTTTGTGCATCACTATGCTTATTGTTTATTTTTTGTACCAATATATTAGCGCAACATATTAAGCCACAACCTGTAGCTGATGCCCTCACACCCGCCGTTACCGTACACTTGAACGGCTACTTGGGTACTCGCCTGCAAGAAGCGATCGATAACCGCGTAATGGCGCAGGATGTGCAACGGCTTATAACACCTTTTAAACCCGAGAACCGTACCGAAACTCGCCAATGGCAAAGCGAATTTTGGGGCAAATGGTTCACCTCTGCCGTTTTAGCCTACCGCTACAGCCCGACCGAAAAATTGCGAAGAATATTGGATAACGCAGTTACAAGCCTGCTGGCCACGCAAACTCCCGACGGCTATATTGGCAATTACGCCCCCGAGCATCGCTTAGAAGAATGGGATATTTGGGGCAGCAAATACTGCATGCTTGGGCTTTTGGCCTATTACGATATCACTTATGATAAAAAAAGCCTAACCTGTGCAGCGAAAATAGCCGATAACCTCATCAGCGAAATAAAAAAACGCGACGGGCTGATTATAAACAAAGGCAACCACAAAGGCATGGCGGCATCCTCTGTTTTAGAGCCAATATGTTTGTTGTATAACCGCACGCACAATAAAAAATACCTCGAATTCGCCTTAGAGATAGTGCGCCAATGGGAAACCCCACAAGGCCCTCAACTCATCAGTAAAGCTAAAGTGAACGTGGCAGAACGCTTCCCGCGCCCTAAAAACTGGTACGGGCCCGAGCAGGGACAAAAGGCTTACGAAATGATGTCGTGCTACGAGGGGCTGCTGGAACTATACCGCATTACCGGGAATGAAACGTACAAAAAGGCGGTAGAAGATGTTTGGCAGAACATCCGCGATACCGAGATAAACATTGCAGGTTCAGGCGCTGCTACCGAAACATGGTTCGGCGGTAGGGCCCTACAAAGCCAGCCTATAAACCACTACCAGGAAACCTGCGTAACCGTAACCTGGCTGAAACTAACAGGCCAATTGCTACGCCTAACCTGCGAGGCAAAATATGCGGACGAAGCCGAACGCACTTATTACAACGCCTTACTTGCTGCCAATAGCGCACACGGCACCACCTGGGCCAAGTATACACCTTTGAACGGGCAGCGTTTACCCGGAAGCGAGCAGTGCGGCATGGGCCTGAACTGTTGTGAAGCCAGCGGCCCGCGAGGGTTGTTTAACCTGCCCCTACGATTTGTAGAAAGCACCAAAGCAGGTATACAGGTAAACTATTTTGCGGATGGAGAGTACGTGGTAAGCACACCCAAAATGCGCCCATTGGAATTAACACAGCGCACCACCTACCCTAAAGATGGCGCTATAAACTTCACCTTTAAATTAAACAAGCCCGAAGAAATGGAGATAGCTATCCGCATACCCGAATGGAGCAAAGAAACCATCGTAAAAATAAACGGCAGCGCTATTGATGGCGTAACACCCGGCACGTACGCCAAAATAAAACGCCTGTGGAAACAGGGTGACCAAATAACGCTGGAACTGGATATGCGCGGCCGCATCATAAAAGCAGCAAGCCCATATAGAAGTATTGCCATTATGCGCGGCCCGATAGTATTAACGCGTGACGCGCGTTTGGGTGCCCCTGCAATAGAAGCAGTGTTAACTCCGGTTGCAGATTCCGATGGCTATATCAAGCTAACGGAAGCCACCAACTCTATCGGTGACGATATATGGTTGCTTTACAAGGCCGACTTCATGCCCGAATCGTACACCGAAACCGGCACCAAACCGGTAAGCGTAACCCTTTGCGATTACGCCTCGGCCGGTAATGGCAGTAACAAATCTTTCTTCAAGGTTTGGAATGCACAGGATATTTCGCCGTCCGGAGAATGATGATGATAACAACAGAATTCCCTCCTCGGGGAGGGGTGTGCGGGAAATGAGCGCAAATGCAGGGAGGGGTTAGTGGATATGCTTATCTAATTTGCATATCTATTAACCCCTTCCTCCACCTTCCCAAAGGAAGGAATCGCACCAGCCCTTGCTTTTAAACAACTCCGGAGGGACAACTACTTCCCCATCATCGCCTGCAAGGCTTTCCAATCTGTTTTAGCTATCACTTCTCTTACGCCTTGTTCATCTCCTTTTATCCATATCACGATATTTTTTACCGCCCCCATGGTAGCTTCGGGGACTTTAGCGGGTATCACTTCGTCGGAAATATAATTGCGTTTACCAACCAACGGTGTCGATATCACTTTAACGGGCGCGGGGGTTAAAATCACCAGTGCTTCGTCCATATGCATATCATATTGGCCAACGCTATCACCTTCATCACCCATTAGCTCAGGACCCACGGGTACAAGGTACAGGTACGCATAGCCTGTTATGGGCAAATCGAGTTTTATCTTTTTAGTATTTGCCCGATACCCGGCTGTCGAACTTATAGTGTAATTAGCAAAAGCGTGTATGCGCCAGCAAGCTTTGGTATTTAGTCTTGTCGGATATATTTTGCACGGCTTCAACTTCCAATGCATTCAGTGCATTTTCGGTTTCCTCGGTGTCGTCTATAAATTTTATCTCGTAATACGGGTGATTACCCACCGGCTGGTTCTTATTGTCCACTACCGTTAACGGCTGCTTTGCTTTATTAAATTCGGCCCATAACATAAAATCGCGGCAATTGCATGGGTCAAAGGCCCAGTCTTTATACGTTTTAGGGAAGGCAGCGCCAAGCCCGTCCGACAGTTTTTGCCAGCGCTCTTTCTCGGCCGCAGTGTAAGGACGCTCGCCATTTTGCTGGGCATGTAGTGTGGCAGCAGCCAACAGGATCACCAGGGTAAAATAAATTCTTTTCATATCAAGGTTATGGTTTATAGTTTCTCTATCAGCCATTGGGCATTGTAATTGGTATTATTGCCGGTTTCAATAGCAAGCTTACCATTGCGGATCAGTAGTTTGGCATTATCCTCGGCATTTTTTATAAAATAAGTGCCGTTGCTTCCCGTCTCTTCCAGCACCCACATAGATCGTTGCGAACGCCCGTCTTCCGATATCAGGTCCATATTATCGGTACTGATGAAGCTGTTCTTCCAGCGGTTGCGTATGCGCACGTAGTTGGTGCCGGGCACGTACAATATGTCCCATTGTGCGCTCCACCAATTAAAATCAATATTGGTGCAGGCAACCGGGCCATACTGTATGTGCAGGTAGTTACTGTTCGAATAGTTTTTTACCCTTGCCAGCCCCATGCCGGTTTGCTCGGGCTGGCGTTCCTCAGCGGGTGGGGTTACAAAGGTTCCCTGGTCGCTGCCTATTTCGGGGTAAAAGGTCACCGACATTACCGGCTTCTGATTCAGGGGCACGATCATTATACCACCGCCCGATATGGTTTCGCCGGGCTTTATCCAGTAGCCCAGGTCAACAAAGCGGGTGTTCTTTACTGTTTTGCCCGTTGCGCAATCCTTATCTTCCACGCCTGCTAATATTTGGCAGGGCTGCATATAAAGCGTTTGCTGTTTATTAGTGAACCGCGCCCCGGTTGCATTGGCGCATTTAAACAAAGCCGCCACCGAATTTGCCGAACCCGCACTGTTGAACAAACCCGCTCTGCGGTAAAGTATACGCGCCTCGGGCGTAGTATTGGTAACGTAGAATTTGATCTTATAACGGCTAAAGTCGCCTTTACTACCTACCTCCTTAACAGATTCTTCGGTGATGGTATAACCCGCCCGCAAACCGTTTACGGTCACAGGCTCAGATTCGGTTACGGGATAAAAGGGCGATTGTGCAAAGGCGGCTTTGGCGCAAAACAGCGCGGCGAACAGCAATAGCTTTTTCATGTGTGATAAGAGGCTGATATTTTTGTTAGGAGTTATTCCTCGGTATAGGTAGCGGCGCTTATGGTTGCTTTGCTAAAGGCGCCACCGTTTATTTCTTCTCAGGTGGTGGTGTAACTGTTGTAAAAAAGGTTCTGTTTTTCGTGCTTCACCACCATTTTTGATGATGCACCGCTTAGCGTAGCCGTTGTGCCGCCCGGGTTGCTTACGTGGTAATAATTTACGCGTTTGGCGGTAAGATCTACCTCCAAAATGCTCAATATAATTTGAGTGGACTTCGGACTGGCAAAACCTACCGAATCGCTGGCCAAAATATAGTTACCATCGGCAGGGCGGGTAGCGCCGCCGTAAAACACGGTCTCTACAATAGCAGCCTTCTGCTTATCTGCCGACATGGCCGAATCCCGCAATTCCACAAACATGGGGTTCATGATCCGGAACCTGGCGCTTACCGATGTATACGTAGTGCCGTTAAGCACAAATTGGTTGCTTGGTGTTTCTTCTTTTGGCTTTACGGTTTCTTTCTGGCACGATGCAAACAGCACAACGAGGGCTGAAAGCATTAAATAGATGTTTTTCATAACTGTAAATATTTATTATATTTCATTGATAGTATGCTGGTTATATCTTCACAAATTCCACACGGCGGTTATTGGCCTTGCCGGCAAGCGTTGCGTTATCGCTAATGGGCTTTGTTTTGCCGTACCCTTTAGCGGTAAGCCTGCTATCGGCAATACCCAGCGCGATCAACTGTTTGCGCACGGCCTCGGCGCGTTGCTGCGAAAGGCTAAGATTATAGGTGGCGTCGCCATCGCCGTCGGTATGGCCGCCTACCTCAAATTTCACTTCGGGGTTTTCCGTCATCAGTTTGGCTATCATGTTCAGCGTGCCCATACCTTCGGGTTTTATGGTGGCTTTGTTGTAGTCGAAATTGATGCCGTGGGTAACTATTTTGGTATCGGTAAACTTCTTGCCCAGCATATTCATGCCGCCGCCCTCGGCTATCCTGAAGTTTTTTACCAGCATGGGCATATTATCGCTGGCATTGCCGCCCAGGGCTATATTTGTGGCCTTAAAGTTATTATTGGGTACTACCAGCACGCGGTACTGGTCGCAATACACTTTCATTTGGTTCCCGTTCACGGCAATGGCTATGTGGTGCCATTTATTGTGGTAGCCATCGCCGCCAAGGGCTGCGGGCAGGTCGCCGGCAAGGCTTTTGCCGGGCATATCCATACGGTATTGGCTATGGCTGGTATACAGCCCTCCTATCTTTTCTTTCCCTTTACGGAACTCTATAAAAGCGCCTTCGTTGCTATCGTAGGCAGCATCCAGCCAGGTATCAAACTCAATAGTGTATTGCAAAGGCAAATAAACAGGCTTTTTTATAAGCGGGGTGTAAACGCTGGAGTACTTGGTAATAGCGAACACCATATCGTCGCCCATTTTGTTTACCACGCCCTGCCCCTCATCTAAATTCCAGTGTGCGGGGAACTCGCCATCCTGGTCGCTGCGGAAATCATCTTCAAAAACTATAGTTGGACCGGGTACAAAATCGTAATTGTTGTAGGCTTTGAATGGAGCATCCTGCGCAGAGGCATTTTTGCTGCCAAGGTTTAGGATAAGCAGTGCTGAGCAGCACAGTATGGTAAACTTCTTCATGATGTGGTGGTTTGTGATATGCCAAAAGTAGAGGCGTTGATACACAATATATTTCCACCAAAAGGGGGAATTTTTTGGTCGGGCCGATAAGTAATTTTGAACAGATAAAACGATAGCTTATCTTTCAACATCAATGCAACGCACCTTATCCATATTTGCCTTTTTCAGCCTGCTGATGGCCTCGCTGCATGGCTTTGCGCAATCATCGCCCCTGCAAAAAAGCGACAGCCTCATACTGCAGGCACGGACCGCGAAAGATGATACCAACAAAGTAAAACTGCTGAACCATATAGGCGACGAGTTCGCCTATAACGACATGAAAAAAGCCCGCATTTACTATGTGCAAGCTCTTGAGCTAAGCAAAAAAACTGGATTTTACGCGAGGCATTATCCGTTATTACTCCAGCGAGGGCGAACTGCTGAATATGGAGGGAAAATACGACGCCACCATGCTGCTGCTGAGGCAGGGCGTTAAACTGGCCACGCAGCGTAAAGATGAAATGCGCCGGGGCATTATGCTCGAAAATATGGGCAACACCTTCGGGCTGATGCAGCAATTGGATTCGGCCATGCAATGCTATTTGGGAGCTATGGTGGTTTTCGAAAAATTTGCCGACAGCACCAAAATGGCTAACTTTTATACCAACCTTGCCTCGATATTCACCCAAACCGACAGGCAGGAGAAGGCTCTGCTTTATGCCGATAAAGCGCTCGCCATATCGCAATACAACAAGGATGGCTTTTATATGAGCCATTTGGTAAACAAGGTAGATATACTGTGGAAGCTGAAACGATACGACGAATCGGACGGGATAAACAACCAAATAATAAACCTTGCTATAAAACTGAATGATGATGCGGCCCTTGCCGATGCCCTGCAAAGCTACTGCGCCCATTGCGTACAGCGCCGCAATTATCCCCGTTTAAGCAACTTTGCCGCTAAACTGGCCACGGTGGCCGGCCGGCTGCAAAGTAACGACAGGCTTGCCATAGCTAATTATTGGCTGGCGGCTGATAGCTATTACCATAAGCAATTGGATAAGGCCGCGCAATACATACTACGGTCTATAACCTTAGTATCGGCCGATAATAACCGCAAGCGCTTAATGGATTGCTACCAACTTTACGGCAAAATACTGCTGGCGGGCGGCGCGGTGGAGCAGTCGGAAGTGTTCACCGCCAAAGCCGATTCGCTGGAACAGTTGATGTTTAATACCGACCTGCTGAAAATAACACACGATATCGAAGCGCGTTACGAAACCAACAAAAAGGAAGCATTGATACAGTTGCAATCGGCAGAGATAGCGCAGAAACGCCGTACGGCCTATATTTTGGGTATATCTTTAATACTTACCTGCACAGCGCTGGTACTCTTCTTTTTATGGATACGCAACCGGCAACGGGTGAACGAGCAGCAAAAGCTTATTCAGCAGCAGAAGATAACGCAGCTGGAGAATGAGAAACAGATAGAGGCCACGCTATCGGTAATTAAGGGGCAGGAAGAAGAACGCAGCAGGCTGGCCAAAGACCTGCACGACGGACTGGGCGGTATACTCTCGGGCGCAAAATATTCTTTTAAACGCATGAAACAGAACTTTGTAATATCCGAAGACAATGCCATCGCCTTTGAAAAAAGCATGGCCATGCTGGATGAATCGATAGCTGAACTACGGCGCGTGGCCCACAATATGATGCCTGAGACCCTGATGAAGCTAAGCCTGAACGAAGCCCTGCAAGATTATTGCCGCCAGGCAGATGAAAGCGGCTTAGTACCCGTAAGCTATCACAGCATGGGGATGGAGAATATAGAACTGGATAATACCATCAAAATATCGGTTTACCGCGTGGTGCAGGAATTGATCACCAATACGTTAAAACATGCTGATGCGCAGAGCATTATTGTACAGCTCATAGCCAAAGACGGCACCTTGCAGGTTACGGTAGAAGACGACGGCAAGGGCTTTGATACCCAACAGGCCGACTTTGCCATGGGTATAGGCTACAAAAACATCCGCAGCCGTATAGATGCGCTAAAGGGCAAGCTGGATGTGGAATCGGGCGAGGGACAGGGTACATCCGTATACATAGAAATACCTTTAACATGATACAGGTTTTAATGGTGGAAGACCACCCGCTGGTAAAAGAAGGCATTATGGCTATACTGGCAGATGAGGAGGGCATCAATTGCGCCGGGCATTTCTACAACGGCACCGATCTGCTCTACCGCCTCAAAAGCTTCCAGCCCGACGTTATACTGATGGATATAGACCTGCCTGATATGAATGGTTTAGAATTATGCAAACAGGTGAAAGCCCTCTATCCTGCAGTTTGTGTTGTAGCCCTCAGCATCAATAACCAGGCGGGTATCATCAAAAAAATGATGGAGAACGGCGCGAGCGGCTATGTTTTAAAAGACGCTGCCCAACACGAAATAACCGAGGCCATACGCACGGTTGTAAAAGGTAAGCAATACTTTAGCCGTTCGGCAAGCCTGTATTTGCGCAAGGCCGATACCGGCAAACTGCCCCCACTCACCCGCCGCGAAAAACAGGTATTAGAAAAAATCGCCGACGGGCTAACCAACCCCCAAATAGCCGAACAGCTTTTTGTAGACGTAAGCACCGTAAACTCGCACCGCAAAAACATGCTGGCTAAATTTGGCGTACAAAACACAGCCGCGCTTATCAAGCTGGCCATTAAAGAAAATCTGATCTGAAATTATGCTTCGCTGGTAACCGTATCGTTGCTGGGTGCTGCCTCAGAAGCAGGTGCCGGAATTACCGGCGCTTCGCAATGGTAACCGAACAGGCAGCGCTCTTTTATAATGGCGGCCACCTCGTTAGGTACAAATTCCTCCCAGCCTTCGGCTCCCTGTTTGATCAGGTCGAGCACACGATCTGTTTCCACGTGCAGGTTACTTTCTTTGTAATGGCGTATGTCCTCTATCTTGTTATTGGCTATCAGGTAGCGGTAGAGATCAATAAGATGTGGTGGCGGATAAAAACGCAGGCAGTTCCAAATTACCCCATCGCGCAGAGTAGGGTAAATAAACAGCTTCACATTACGGCTGAACAGCGTAGCGAAGGACTCCAAAATACCACCGGGCAGATCTTTGTAATGCTCTTCCGAAAAGATATACTCCAGGTTGGGATAACCCAGTACAACGCCCATTTTCAGTTTCGTTATCTTCGATAGGTAGGCTACCAGTTTATAATACTCGTGGAAGTTTGATATCAATACGGTTTGCCCTAATGAGCAGAGGATATCTACCCTATCTAAAAAGTCTTTCTCGTCAATATCGGCGGAGTCGTCGGCATTGCGTTCTTTAAGGGCCTGTAGCGTGAGCTCGGTAACTACCACCACATTGTCTTTATCTACATCCGGCTCCTGCATAAACTGCCTAACCCCGGTGTTCAACATATCAAGGTGTACATTAATTAACGGACGGAAACGCCCGCGTATCACCACGATATGTTTTTTGTAAAGCACCTCAGATGGTTGCAGGTTTTTGCCGTTGGGGCCAAATAGCGCTGCATCCGAAAAGCCGTATTTTACCAGGTGCAAACTCATCAGGCGGTTATCCACCTTGGTAAAGTTTGGCCCTTCAAAGCGTATCATATCTATCTGTATACGATCTTTGCTCAGGTCGTCCATTAACGATAGCAGGAAAACCGCCGGGTTATCGTTATAGTAAAAGCAGGCGTATATCAGGTTCACACCCAAAATACCAACCGCCTGCTGCTGCATATTGGTATCGTTATCCAGCATTTTTACGTGCAGCACTACATCGTTAAAAGCGCCATTAGGCTCTAACTGAAAGCGCACGCCCATCCAGCCGTGGCCATCATTGGTTTTATGGTAGTTAAGCGCCGAAGCGGTATCTGCAAAAGCAAAAAAGTTAGTAGTATCGCCACGCTGGGCGGCTAAACGCTCTATTAGCAGGTCGTACTCCTTCTCCAACATCGACATCAGGCGGTTCTCGGTAACATAGCGTTTGCCCTGCTGCGCGCCGTAAATAGCGTCGGAGAAGATCATATCGTAGGCCGACATGGTTTTGGCAATGGTACCGGAAGATGCACCGGCCTTAAAAAAGTTCGCCGCTACATCCTGCCCCGCCCCAATTTCTGCAAAAGAGCCGTAAATTTTAGGGTCGAGATTGATGGCAAGCGCTTTCTGTTTGGTGCCGATATCTTTATTGTGGATGCTGCTCATACGATAATATTAGTTATGGTGCCTGCTACTATTACGCAACGAAAAGTGATGTAAAAATACGATTTTTTAAGCGAATGTGGCGGTCCACTTGGCAAAATCAAAACAAAAGTAAAAACTTAATGAAGAATAGGCAAAAGTAGCTTGTTTATCAAGCGAATATGAAATTCACGTGAAGTTTGAAGTAGTTAACGGCTTTGCATGCCATCACGAGAAACACCTGATACTAAGTCACCCCAGAGGGGTGTAAGGTGGTTAGCAAACAAGCCAGCCTATAAATTCGCGCCGTTAGGTGCGAAACTAACGATGTTGCATACCTAACGGCATGCTTTCAATGTTTTCTATTTGCTTTCTACCGACTTGTTGCACCGCTGGTGCAATATGCGCACGCCTAACTTAATGATATAAGCCGACGAAGCTTACATCATAAAATAACAGCTAATAAGCGGGAAGTACCTTCGATATTAGATATTCGAAATTCATCATTCGACATTCACTTCTCCTTAAAACAAACTCCCCTGCTCGGTATCCACACCCGATAACTCCTGCTGATAAACCCTTATCATGGTTATCAATTCGGTACCGTATTGGCTTGCTTTCTGCGCGCCTACACCTTTTATGCCACTAAGCGCCTTCAAGGTTGCGGGCAGCTTTTCGGCAACGGCGGCGGCGGTTTGTTCGGATATTACCATGTTAGGCATTACCCTATCGGTAGTTGCCCTCTGCTCCCGCCAATCCATCAATTTCAGGAATAGCTCCTCGTTAGGTTTGGCGTTCAACGCTTTCACATACGAGCGCGACCTATCGGTTACAGCTGCCGTGCGGGTGCTCTTCTTTTGCTCGAGATAGGCGTCAACATCAAACTGATTATCAATAAAATACTCTATCAAGCTTAAGCGCGCCATCATCCATTGCATTAACCTGTCGGCCTTTGCAGCTTTTTCTTTCGACGTACCAATAAGCAACGGAATGTTGCCATAAAGCGTTTCTATCGCAGGGCGCAGTTTATCAGTAAAATAGATCGCAGCTTTCTGCACCCGTTCCTTGTCCATGGCCTCGGGGCGGCGGGTAAATTTGGCGGCAATTTCAAAAATATCCTGTTGCAAACCGGGCGCTAATGGCTCAAACCCCTTCAACACATTCTTTAGCCCCTGAAAATTAAACAACTCAGCCAGCAGGAATTGTGCGTAGCGTAGCTTGTCGCGCTGCAGGGTTTCCTCGTCGGGGGTTATTTGCTCAGCATCTTTATTGAAGCGCGCCACTGCCGGGTCGCCAATAATGTTTTGTGCCGATATGGGGTTACGCAGCACCATACCTGATAGCGTACGGCAACGACTAAGGGCTACGTAGGCTTGCCCGTGGGCAAAAGCTTCGGATACATCAATAATGGCTTTATCAAAAGTAAGGCCTTGGCTTTTATGTATAGTGATAGACCAGGCCAGTTTCAGCGGTATCTGTGCAAACGTTCCGGCATTGGTTTCGTTTATTTGTTCTTCGGCGGCCTCGTATTTCACGTTCGTCCACTCTACGGCCTCTACGGCTATCTCGCGGCCGGCATGCCCGCTTTGCACGTATATGATACCGCCATCTATGCGGGTAACTGCCCCTATCTTGCCATTATAGTAAAGCTTTTCTGCCGACCCATCGTTCTTCACGAACATCACCTGCGCGCCGATCTTCAGCTTCAGTGTGGTTTCTGTAGGGTAAGCATCCTTAGGGAAATCGCCGCGGATGGTGGCCGCAAACTCGTACTCGTTTCCCGGCAAAGCATCTAAAAACTCGGTATTAAGTTTTTGGGTGATGCTGTTGTGAGTGGTTAGTGCGATATACTCATCACCTATACCGGGTTTAAATTCAGGCAAATACCGCTCGTTCAATAAAGCTAAACTATTAGCACTGATGCTTTGGTTACGCACCTCGTTCAGTATATCTACAAAAGTTTGTTCTTTTTGGCGGTAAACGTGGTTCAGTTCTATACGCACGTAATTGGCCTTTTGCATGGCCAGGCTGCTGAAGAAGTATTGCGTGGCATAATAACGGTTCAGGATGCGCCACTCCTCCTCCCGGATAATGGGGCTCAACTGCGAAAGATCACCAATGAGCAGTAGCTGCACACCGCCGAACGGATGTGCCGAGCCTTTGATATTGCGCAGGATAAGGTCGATCTGGTCGAGCACATCGGGGCGCACCATACTCACCTCGTCTATAATGAGCAGCTCGAGGTTGGCAAGCAATTCCTTCTTCTCATCGTTATAGCTTTGTTCGGGGCTTTCGTTACCGCCGGGTATCAACGGGCCGAATGGCATCTGGAACATGGAGTGAATGGTCATACCCCCGGCGTTGATAGCCGCCACGCCCGTTGGTGCAACCACCGCTAACTTCTT
The DNA here is from genome assembly GCF_002013915.1 of Mucilaginibacter pedocola. Classification (GTDB taxonomy): domain Bacteria; phylum Bacteroidota; class Bacteroidia; order Sphingobacteriales; family Sphingobacteriaceae; genus Mucilaginibacter; species Mucilaginibacter pedocola. The sequence continues at coordinate 257,974 of NZ_MBTF01000001.1, read as the reverse complement.
TTTGGAACTTTGCCGCAACTGCTGCAAAAAGGTGGTTTTGCCCGTACCGGCCTTGCCTGTTAAAAACACGATGGTGTTGGTGCTTTCGAGGTATTGGGTTGCCAGTTGCATGGCCGGGTTTGTTGCACTCATGTTAAGCGCGAAGTTAATACTAATTTATTTAGTACATTAGCACTGTTTAAAACTTTAAGCATGCTGCAAAACCGCGTAAACCCGCAGGGCGACATTATTAAAACCAAGGCACGCGGCGCATGGCTGGGCAACCGCGGGCAGTTGCACGGCAAGGGCAAAACCATTTTACGCCCCTTTAAAAACAAAGCATGGATAATATGCCTGCTGCAATTTAAAAACCGCCATCGCCAAATAATGGCACCCAACCTATGGACCGAACTTTTCTTCCTGGATGAAGCCACCGCCTTTGCCGCCGGGCACCGCCCCTGCTTTGAATGCCGCCGCGAAGATGCCAAACGTTTTAAAACCGCCTGGCTAAAAGGCAACCCGCAATATGGTTTTGATGAAAAGGTGTTAATAGGCAAAATAGATGAGATACTATACGCTGAACGAATTACCGCCGATAACGGCAAGGTGATCTTCGAAGCGAATGTTGATAGCCTGCCCGATGGTACTTTTATCCAACTAAGCAATGATGCTTATTTAGTAGCGAACAGGAGTATCTACAAATGGGCACCCGAAGGGTATGGCGAGGCCGAACCGCTCCCGGAGAATAAGTCCGTTTCGGTGCTAACACCGCGCTCGGTGGTGGAGGCTATCAGGAACGGGTATATACAGCAATTAGCTACGCCTGGCAATCATCAATAAATTAACAATAAAACAGTTGGTGCTTTTTAATAAACACGCCCAATTATTTCCAATTACCTAAATCGTAATGAAAGCCAATTCCATAGGTGTTATCACTTTTTCTGTCAAAAGGCAATTTGCCGGTTGTGAAATGAACAAAAAAACCGTTATTTGATTCGAGCGACATTACGAAGTAATTAAACCTATCGGTACCGTTATTTTTGATGGCTTCGCTTGCGTTTATTTCTTTATATAAGCGATAGTCGGCACTGAAATATATTACCTGTTTTGCCACACTTACTGCCTTTGTTTTAAAAGAGATTTCAAACCTAAACCGCGAAAATGGATCGAGATTACCAGTTAAAGCTTTGCGTACGCTATCCTGAGTAGGCACTACATAATCTACCCCTACTAAAGCGGAGGGAAATGAAGCACCCGATAAATATAAGCGATCGCCGGTTGCATACCTTATTAAAGCAAACGGATAATCAAGCAAGTTGAAATACTGTAACGTTCCATTCTTATCCCATGCCTTTGCCCCAACATTGAGGAGTACGCCGGGAGCGAGCTGATGTTTAGAAAAATCCTGGTTTGATTCATAAGACATATTGCCGCTTGCCCCAATATAGTACTGGTTGCTAAAATGTATGTAATTAGCCCGCTGCACTAATAAATCTGCCAAAGCCTGGCTGTTAGTGCCGGTTAACGGCAGGATTTGTCGGTCGAGCGCGTAAACAGCTAGCGCGTCGTTACGGGAAAGCTGTTTGCTTTTCGCGCCCCAATTAAAAGTGCCGTTATATTGAAATTTTGATTCTAAAAAATTTGCCGGGTTGTAACTTTTCTTAAAGGCTACGTTACCGTTAAAATTCAGGCTGATGCTTTGATTGACTATTTTTGACCCAACGGTTTGGAATTTGGACCAACTGTTTTCGTATTTATACTCGAAACCTAAAGACGCGGGTTGATTATCAGTTTGAAATGTTTTGAATTTAAAGTTCAGGTCTCTCATAAACTTCATTACCCCCGGCTTGCCTTTAAATGCTGTAAGTAATTTCGCCGTTGCATCGTTTAAGATATCGGGATTTGAAAAAACCTCATCAAAGGTTTTTTGAATAACATCTTTACTTAAATTTATATCTGTTATGTTTGTAGATATCCTGTTAACCAATGCGCTATTTGGATCTTGATTTTGAGCCGTCGCCACCGTGCTACAGCAAAAAGCTATTATAAAAACTATATATTTCGTCATAGTAGGAAAATGTAATTTTTAGAAACCTCGTCTGCTAAATCAGTGATAGTTTTTTCAGCTTTTTGCAATACTGCCGAAATTGCATCAAGTGCATCTTCCTTAGATTTCCCTTCCGCATAGGTTGCCAGGTACACATTAACAAATTCGCTATCTATTCTGATAGACAACATAATAGCTGCGGCCCGATGAATATCATCACTTGCGCCATTATCAAAAAAAGGCAGTTGCGACATTAAGTATAAGCCACTATCGTCAAACGAATCATTTGCAGGCGTTAGTTGTTCACAATCTGCCAATGTCATGTATAAACATGAGCAATTGGTATCCGTTAATTTCCACTCAATCATTGTTTTTAGTTTAGGTGTACGTATATTTAATTATATCGTAATGTTAAATATTAATCAATCGCGAAAAAAAGGTATAAATACGTTTTTTAACTGATTAAAACACGGTAAATAAGCTTATTACTCAACTTAGGTTAGGTCAGAATTAAATAGGTTTTTTAGGCCGGAAAGGACACAAGAAACGTAACTATAAGGAAGCACAGGAATATTTCGAAAAACGACTTACAATACATCCGTCACCCATTACAAAATAAAAGCCTTCTCTAAGCCGGCAGCTCCACATAAAAAACCGTCCCGCGGTTTATTTCGCTATCGAACCATATCCTGCCGCCGTGGGCCTCTACGATCTGTTTGGAAATGGCCAGCCCCAAGCCAAAGGCTTGCTCCCCTGCCGTGCCCGGCCTTTTAGCTTCGGTAAACAAGTCGAATATCTTATCCTTCATCTCGGGTGGTATGCCTATCCCACTATCTTTTACCGATATCAGGATTCGCCCGGGCAGGTGCTCCATCTTAATAAAAATATCGGCCCCAGTCGGGCTGAATTTGATGGCATTGGCAATAAGGTTACTCACCACACGCCAAAGTTTCTCGCGGCTGGCAGGAAGTGTGGCTGCTATAGTTTCTAATTGCAGTTGTTGTTTTTTTGCCTCTGCCTTATCACCCAGTAACGATACACAGTACTGCAGCATCTGCGCAATATCAACAGGTTCTTTCTTTAATTCTTCGGCGCTGAATTGCACTTGCAGCAGGTCGCTCACCAGTTCCAGCGAATTAACGGCCGAGGTGCGGATCATCTCCAGCATCTCCCTGTCATCTTCGCTTTGCCCCTGCTCGTCCAGCATCATGGTGGTGATAGATTGTATAGCGCCTATGGGGTTACGCAGATCGTGCGCTACAACCTTCATCATGCGGGTATTGTCGGCCTGGCTTTGCTCTAATGCTACCAGGGTTTTCTGCATTTGGGTGTTACGTATTTTGCTTTGCCTTAAGTTGCGCCAAATAGCCACCGCAACCGCAATGGTTGATATGAAAGCAACTATTGCGAGTGCCAGCAAGGTATTCTCGTATTTCGACCGCAGGGTAAGCCTGCGCAGTTGTTCTTCCTGCAGAGTATAGTCAAGGTAATCTATCCCCGAAGCTCGTGTTAGCTCCTCCTGCTGATCGTGCAGGGATATCAGCAAACGGCTATAATTACCAGCCTGCGCGCTATCGCCCCGGGCGGTATGCAACTCAAATAACCTCCGGGCCAATAACTCACCGTAAAAAAGATAACTGTTCTTTTGTGCTATGGCCAATCCTTGCCTGTATACTGCAGCAGCTTTAGCCGGATCTGTTTTAGCTATCTGCCCGCCCAGGTCGGCCATCATATCCATCGACACATAATAGAGTTTCTTATCCAGCGCCGTTTGGATGGTTCTCTCGAGCATGGCCAACCCTTTATCGCGTTCGCCATGGGTGATCATATCATCGGCAAGCAGTTGGTCGATAGCGATGATGGTACGGGTATCCTTGTAACGGTTAGCAATGCGAAGCGCCTCGTCTATGCGTTTTGCTGTGGTAGAATGGTCAAAATGGGCGGGATACGCCAGTAGGTAATTATAAATGGCCAATGCTTGTATCGAATCTTGTTTTATTTTACCGCCTAATTTAAGCGCGTCGTCAAAATAACCAATGGCTCGGGCATCTTTTCCCAGCACTTTATATATCATGGCGATGTTCATTAGCGACTGCACCATATTGGCCGAATCTTTCAGCGCCCTGTAGCCTATTTGCCCTTCGTTGTAATAGCGAAGCGCCATTTGGGGGTTGCCTTTTATATCGAAAAATACGCCGAGGTTATTTTGAGCATCCGCCTGGCCTTTTGCATAGTTCAATCTATCAGCAATTACCCGCGCTTGGCGGGTGTAGTAAAAGGTGCTGTCTACATTTTTTTCGTACAGCAACATAGCTATCCTGTTCAGGGCATCAACATAGCGGGTGCTATCGGTAATAGCGGGTAAAGCCGATTGAAGTTTAAACAATTCGGGCGATTGGGCGCGGCTTGCAAGCGCGGTAAAGAAAAGCAGGAATAGGCAAAAAACTTTCTTCATAAGGGCATCTATCAAACCAGAAGCATATTATGGGTATTTTTTGAGAATAACAACAAGTTTATTCCTATGTTCTCTAAAAAGACTGTATAGCGGGCTATTTTATGCACCCAAACAGCTTTTATTACCTTTGCGCCCGATGGACTACTTTAAAAACCTGCTGCAATTACTGAAAACCGAACGAGATGACGACCGCGAAGCCTATTTAAAACTCACGCAAAGTACATCGGTAACCGACAGGCGCGCGGCAGGCATTACCTGGTACCCTATAGCTATCCGCAGCAGCGAACCCAGTCGCGGCGATTATTTGACCGTTGAGTTGGAGCGTACCACGCATAAAGATATTGCCCACCAATTTAGATTCGGCGCACCGGCGGTACTCTTCTCGAACCACAACGCTGGCACCGACCGAGTAGAGGGCACCATCGCCTACCAGGGTGGCGACAGGCTGAAGATAACCCTTTTTACAGAAGAACTGCCCGACTGGAGCCGCGACGGCAAGCTGGGTGTGGAACTGCTGTTCGATAACAATAGTTACGACGAAATGCAGGAGGCGCTTAAACAAGCCGATGCCATTATAGAAAAAACCGAAGGCAAACTTGTGCGCGTTTTAACGGAACAGGCAGAAGCAACGTTTTTGCCGGATGTTATTAAGCTGCCCAACAATAAACTCAACCCATCACAATCAGCCGCAGTGCAGCAGATATTAGCAGCCAACGAGTTGGCCATAGTACACGGTCCGCCGGGTACAGGTAAAACGACCACCATTGTGCAAGCCATTAAAAGCCTGATAAAACAAAACGGTAAACAGGTTTTAGTGGTTGCACCCAGCAATACCGCAGTTGACCTTTTGAGCGAAAAATTAGCCGCCGAAGGACTGAACGTGCTGCGTATTGGCAACCCGGCCGGTGTATCCGAAAAGCTGAACGGACTGACGTTGGACAGTAAAATGGCAACGCATCAATACATGAAAGATGCCAAACAGCTGAAGAAACAGGCGGCAGGTTTTAAAAACATGGCGCACCAATACAAGCGCAGCTTTGGAAAGCGAGAGCGCGACCAACGCAAGGCACTGTTCGACGAAGCGCACCGTATTATGAAGGAGGTGGCAAAGATAGAGCAATTTGTAATAGACGACCTTGCCGAGAAAGCACAGGTAATAACCGCCACCCTGGTGGGATGTAATCACTATACGGTTCGCGATAAAAAGTACCACACCGTGGTGATAGACGAAGCCGGCCAGGCGCTCGAACCTGCCTGCTGGATACCGATATTGAAAGCTGAGAAACTAATTATGGCGGGCGACCATTTCCAACTACCGCCCACCATCAAATCGGAAACAGCCGCGCGCAACGGCTTAAGCACTACCCTGCTGGAGAAATGCGCCATTACCCACACTACTGCTGTTACTTTACTGGAAGAGCAATACCGTATGAACGAGGCTATTATGGGCTTCTCGTCGGCAGAGTTTTATGGCAACCGTTTAATAGCAAACGCTTCGGTAGCAAAGCGTTTATTGTTTGAAGGCGATACCCCGATGAGTTTTGTAGATGCCGCTGGCTGCGGATTCGACGAAAAGCCGGAAGGTACCAGCAGCATCAACCCCGATGAGGCAGCTTTTCTTTTTAAGCACTTGGATAACCTCGCCGGGCAAATTGCGGCAAGTAGTATTCCTTTCCCATCTATCGCCATTATTTCGCCCTATAAAAGCCAGGTACGGCTATTGCAGGAGTTATTCGAGGCCTCGCCATTAGTGGAACACAAAGCCAACATCAGCATCAATACCATCGACAGTTTTCAGGGGCAGGAGCGCGATGTGGTTTACATCAGCATGGTGCGCAGTAATAACGAGGGCACCATCGGCTTCCTGAGCGATACCCGCCGCATGAACGTGGCCATGACACGTGCACGGAAGAAACTCGTCATCATTGGTGATAGCGCTACCATTACCCGCCTGCCTTTTTATGCAGATATGCTGAAGTATGCCGAAGATATCGGCGGCTACAAAAGTGCTTGGGAGTATATGAATTAAACGGCCAAACTAATTGGCTGCCTTGGTGTTGATGGCTTATATGACGCTCATCGAACAGATCGCCTGGCTTTTTTTGTTGCCCCTACCCGTAGCCTGCATTGCCTGGACGGTTACGCATGAGGAGGTCTTCCGCGAGGTGCGTGAGTATTGCAGCAACAAATGCAAAACCTGCAAAACCATGGTGCAGCGTAAATTCTTTTACCTTTTCACCTGCGAGTATTGCTTTAGCCATTACGTTACCCTGCTGGTACTCTTTATTACCCGCTTCAAACTTTTGCTTCCCGATTGGCGGGGCTATGTACTCGCCGGTTTCTCCATGATATGGATAGCTAATTTCTACATGAGTTATTTTGCTTTGCTAAGGCAAAAAATCAAATTAGAAAAAGCCGAGGCGGAGAAAGTGGTGAAGGAAATAGAGGAAGACTGAGAAGCATGTGTGGCGATTGCTCGGTGAGTTGTCTCACCCCGAATGCGCTGCGCTGTTCGACCCTCTCTCCGCAAGCGGAAAAAGGGTGAGCTGCTTTTTTGTTTCCACCCTCTTTGTCGCAGACAGAGAGGGTCGACGCCCGCGAATGGCGGGTCGTCGGGGTGAGTTAACTCGCCGGGCGGATATTCCATCAGATCTTATTTCTTACCAATTGTTAAGCGCTCATCCCAAACCACCTCTCTACCTTTGGTTTATAATAATAACACCATGAAAAAGAGAGTTTTGCTAACCGGCATTTCCGGTTTTTTAGGTTCGCATACCGCTATACAGTTACTAAATAAAGGTTATGAAGTTGTAGGCACCCTGCGCGATCAGAAGCGCGCTGAGGCCATAAAAAACGTCATCGCCAAACACACCGAGCATACAGCCAATTTAAGCTTTGCACAAGCCGAATTATCCGACGAAAAGGTTTGGGCCAAGCTTTGCGAGGATATCGACTATGTGCAGCATATCGCCTCCCCCTTCCCACGCGAAACGCCGAAGCACGAAGACGAACTGATCATCCCTGCCAAAAACGGCGTACTATTTATTTTAAAGGCAGCATCGGCTGCGGGTGTGAAACGGGTGGTACTTACCTCATCATCAAGCGCGGTGCTTTACGGCAAACCCGCCGGGCAAGAAAGCGGCACTCATGATGAGACCGTGTGGACCGATGCAACGAACAAAGCCGATACTACCCCCTATTTCCGCAGTAAAACCATTGCCGAAAAAGCTGCTTGGGATTTTATAAAAGCCAACAAAAGCGGCATGGAACTGGTTACCGTATTGCCCGGCGCTATACTTGGCCCTGTGCTGGAAGATGACTTCGGAACCTCCGCTAATATTGTTTTGAAAATGATGGATGGTAGTATGCCTGCTATACCCAACATAGGTTTTGATGTAGTGGATGTACGCTCTGTTGCCGATTCGCTTATCCTGGCCATGGAAAAACCCGAAGCAGCGGGTGAGCGCTTCATCAGTTCGGCGGGATTCCTATCCTTCCCGGAAGTTTCGGCCATACTTCGCAGCAAATATCCCGGCAGGAAAATACCCAAAAGCATACTGCCCAACTTTTTAACACGTATATTGGCATGGTTCGATAAGGCATTGGGTCCCGTACTGCTCGATCTGGGCAAACAACGCAGAGCCAACAGCAGCAAGGCACGGAGGCTATTGGGCTGGCAACCTATTGATAACCGCGAGGCGGTAATAAGTTGTGCCGAAAGTTTGATAGCGCTCGGCCTTTTAAAATAACAGATGGAAAACTTAAAGCGTGCATTAAGCTTCGGCGGGATATTGGGCGAAGGCGATATTGAAGAAATAACTGCCGATTTTACTGTGCACCACTTAAAACCCGGCCAGCATTTTATAACACCCGGCGAAGTATCAGGCCAATTGGCTTTTGTAGATGAGGGCGTGTTCCGCATTTACGTTACCAACGATGAGCAGGAAGAGGCTACCAGGTATTTTATGCGCAAAAACCAGTTCATGATGGATATTGATTGCTTTTATAACCACCGGCCTGCCGAATCGGGCGTGCAGGCGGTTACCGAAGCACGTCTACTCATCACACAGCGCGACGAATGGCTGCGGTCAAGCGAGCGCATACCCAAGCTTTTCATCCTCACCAAAACGCTTACAGAGATGGCGCTCATCAACAAAATAAAGGATAACGATTTCCTGCACTTCGGTACGGCAAAGCAGCGGTACTTAGAGTTTATGAAACGCTACCCCGACCTGGCCCTGAGCGTACCGCAGCAATACATTGCATCGTACCTGCAAATAACCCCGCAATCGCTCAGCCGCATAAGGCGCGAGGCTGTTAACCACCATCCATAAACAAAACACCCGCTGAATTTTGGTTCAGCGGGTGTTTTCATATTGTATTACTTCGTCTTATTTCTTAGCTATGCGGTACAAGCGCCCCTGGTCGGTAACGGTGTACAGCGCGCCATCTTTTCCTTGCTTAATATCGCGGAAGCGTTGGTTCTCCCCTGCTAACAGCCTTTCTTCGCCAACCACTTTGTTGTTGGTGATAACCAGGCGGCAAACGTGCATACCGCTCAGCGACGAGATGAACAGGTTGTTATTCCACTCGGTCATAGCGCCGCCGTGGTAAAAGGTAATGCCGCTTGGCGATATTACCGGGTCGTAATAGTAAACCGGTTGCTCCAATCCTGCTTTTTGTTGAATAGCGTCGCCTACTTGCTTCCCGCTGTATTCGATACCGTAAGTGATAGTTGGCCAGCCGTAGTTTTTGCCCGGTAAAACGCGGTTAACTTCATCGCCGCCACGCGGGCCGAACTCGGTTTCCCAAAGTTCGCCGGTTACGGGGTGTATTGCTAAGCCCTGCACGTTGCGGTGGCCGTATGAGTAAATTTCGGCCTTAGCATTTGCCTTACCTGCAAATGGGTTGCCCGGAGCGGGTTTACCATCGGTGGTGATACGAATAACCTTACCCAACGCGGAATTAATATCCTGTGCCTGTGGACGGGTTACCAGGTCAGAACGCTCACCTGTTGACAGGAACAACAGCCCGTCTTTGGCCATGATAACGCGGCCGCCATAGTGCAGCGTACCATCGTAGGCCGGCAACGCGCGGTAAATGATGCTTACGTTCTCCAGGCTTTTTTCATCGGCAGAAAGTTTTCCTTTGGCTACTGCTGTGCAATTGGCATTATCAACCCTATTAGAGAATGCCCAGTACACCATGCGGTTGGTTTTAAAGTTATTATCAACACAAATACCCAGCAAACCACCCTGCCCGGCAGGGTTCACGGCAGGCACACCGCTGATGGCTTCGCCAATTTGGCCGCCGGTGGTTACTATTCTTATTTTACCGCTCTTCTCGGTGATGAGCAAGCGGCCATCGGGCATTACCGCTATGCCCCATGGGCTGTGCAGGTCGGAGGTTAAAACCTTGCCCTCATACGCGGCCTTGGTTGTTACCGAAGCGATGCGTGTTTGCCCTGCAAAAGCGGGTTTGTAATCGGAGTTAGCTTTTTTGGTTTCTACGGGTGCGCCCTGCTGTGCGTCAGCAATAAGCGGCGCGGCCATGGTGCAAAGGCCGGCGGCAAGGGCCATCAGTACTTTTTTCATAGTTATTTGTTCGGTTATAATGTATTCAACAGCGGTAAGCAGGTTTAGTTTACCGCACCTAAGATAAGCCAAAGTAGCCTGCTTTACGCCCTCCAAACTACAGGAATAGACGAAATGACGAAAAAAGTAGACGATATGGCCAAGTTTAGGCCTGCGCCGTATTAAAATTGTATTAGAATGCGCCTAATGCCTACCGCCTGCTTAAAAAACGCGCTACCTTGCACCCATATTCAACGCCGGTTTCACGTGCCGGTTATTGTGATAAGGTTTAGGTTTAAAGTCCCCGGCGGCGAGCGCTCGGGGGCTTTGTTTTTTATGCCAACATCTTACCAATCAATATCCACCCATCGTTGTTACTCTATTTAAATATACCAGCCATGAAGATCATCACCATAGAAGAACATGTATCGTTCCCCGAAATGGAGCAGCACCTACCTGCTGAAGCATTGGCTCGTAAAAAGCCATCGGCAGCGGCTGCCCAAATGACGCCCAAACTGGCAGATATTGAAGGTGAGCGCCTGCGAACAATGGATGAATGCGGCATTACTATGCAGGTGCTATCGGTAGAAAGTACCGATGTGAACTTATTGGATGATCATTTGTCGCCCAAATTTGCCGCGGCCTATAACGATAAACTGGCTGACAATATAAAGGCTCATCCCGATAGGTTCGCCGCCTTTGCACATTTACCCATGACGGCACCGGCCGCTGCGGCCGACGAGCTGGAACGCACTGTAAAAACATACGGCTTTAAAGGCGCGATGATCCGCGGAACTACCCACGGCGAGTTTTTAGATGCGCCCAAATTCGCCCCGATACTGGAGCGTGCCGAGAAATTGGATGTGCCCATATACATCCATCCCGGTATGCCCCCGCAAGCAGCTATTGATGCCTATTACAGCAATATAGGCGGTAAGCCCGGCTTTTCGGAAGCTGTTGGCTGTTACGGCTGGGGCTGGCATTCGGAAACCGCTATACATGTACTGCGCCTATTGGCAGCGGGTACGTTCGATAAATACCCAAAGCTGAATATCATTATAGGCCACATGGGCGAAATGCTGCCTATGATGTGGGTACGCAGCAACCGCGTTTTCCAACCCGGCCGCGGCGGCGAGAACCAGCGCAGTTTGATAGATACCTTCCACGATCAGTTGCACATCACCACGAGCGGGCTTTTTACCCAACCGCCGCTGCAAATAGCGCTTGATACTATCGGCATTGATAATATCATGTTCTCCATAGACTATCCCTTTAGCACCAACCAAATGGGTGCTGATTTTCTTAAGGAGATCAACCTGTCGCAAGAAGACATGAAGAAACTGGCATATAAGAATGCTGAGCGGTTGTTGAAGTTGGGATAGCTTAATTTGAATCTTTCAAAAACGCTAACATTTTTTCAGAAACCGCCTCCGGGTTCTCTGATAACAAGAAATGCCCGCTGTTAGGTATCTCAAAAGTTTCGGCGTTCTCCGCATAACCTTTCAAAAAGCCTGCTAACATCTCCATACTTTGCGCGCTTGCCAAACCCATAGTGGGTACCTTAATTTTTGTATAAGTGGCAATATCCTGTATATCCTGCGTAAACGCCTGGTACCAACCGTTGGATGCTCGAAGGCTTTCGGTTTCGTTGTACGCCTGCGCATAAACCGCCCTGTCAAAATCATCAAGAGATGTTTTATCGTGCAGCATTTGGTCGAACAGCCAGTTCAAAACAATTTCCATTTTGCCGGCCAGTAGTGCTTCCGGAAGTTGTTTAACCTGGTTAAAGGCAAGCCACCAGGGATAAGTATAGTTTAGCCCGAGGATAGGCAGCATAGGTAGCTTGTACATGTTTTGGTCGGGATGTGGGGTATCAAGCATTATTAATTTGTTGGTAGCGGCAGGATAATTTGCCGCAAAGCTGAAGGCCACATGAGCGCCGATGTCGTGCCCGCAAATATTCACGCTACTAATGCCCAATTGCTGCGTAAGCTCAAAAATATCCTTAGCCATATTTTTCTTATCGAAACCATCAGCCGGTTTATCCGAACTACCCATCCCCCGCAGGTCAACCGCTATTACATCGTATTTTGCCGATAACTGTGGCAGTACTTTATGATATGCCCACCAGGTTTCGGGCCAGCCAGGTATCAATATCAGCGCAGGCCCTTTCCCTCCGCGCACATAATGCAGTTTAATACCATTTACGTCAATGTAATTATTGGTAAAGCCGGCAAGGCGTCCTATTAGTTCAGCATCAGAATACATATCGAATAAAATTACTTGTACCGCCCAAAACTAAATAATACTTTTACAACATAAAAGTATACAGTATACTATATAGTTTAACTTTTTTTATGATGCTTATTAACCAACTGGCCAAGGAGTGCCAGATTCCTATAGGAACCATACGTTTTTACGAAAAGTCGGGACTGATAACCGGCAGCCGCAAAGCAGACGTAACTACCAACAACTACATTTATTACGATGAGGAATCGATAGATAAAATACGTTTTATCCAAATGGCAAAAGCTGTTGGCTTTACTTTAGCCGAGATAAAAGAGGTTATAGATGCCTGGTATTTGAGATCCATTAGCAAGGCGGCGCAATTGGATGTACTGGATAAAAAATTGGTACAGATAGACGAAAAAATAGCCGAACTGAAAGCCATGAAACAGCAGATAGCCATTTGCAAGCAAAATATAATAGAGCGCGATTGAATGTTTAAGTCGCCTGAGCCCTTTTGTTTTGGCCGCAATTCGTAATTTTACCTTAATGGAAACATCTGCCATACCCAGGAAAAAGCTTGAAACCTTCGCGGCCGACAGTTATAAGGTGCCTTTGCTTAACGTGGAGCATTACCCTGTTACTTCCAATTACTTCATCATTCAAAACCGCGAAACCTACCCCGTTAAAGATTACATATCGCCGCACCGCAGGCAGTTTTACAAGGTATTCCATATGACGGGCGGCACCGGCGTGCTCACTATTGGCCTGCACCGTTACGAAATGGTGCCAAACGAAATAGCTTTTCTCCACCCCGACGAAATTATGTCGTGGCAAACTACTTCCGAAGAAACGCGCGGGCACTTCTGCCTCATCCACCCCGATTATTTCGGGTACGATGCCGAACATGTGCTTCACCTGTTGCGCCAGTTCCCAAACTTTGCTACCAACGCGGCGGTGGTGCAATTAACCGAAGGGCAGTCAGCAACCATTAACGGCTACTTCGAGGCCATGTACCGGGAAGACCGCGGCGATAACGACGATAAAAAGCAGGCGATACTTTTACAATTGCAATTGCTTTTGCTGGAAAGCCGCCGCGCGGGTAAAAACCGCGTACAGACAACCGTTACCGAAGGTTATGGGTATATCTACCGATTCCTGTCGCTGCTCGAATCTGCTTTCCGTGTGCAGGAACGCGATACCTATACGCGCTTGAAAACCGCTACCGAATTTGCCGACGAATTGCATGTGCACCCTAACTACCTGAACACGCTGGTAAAAAACCAAACCGGCAAAACCCTGCGCGAACATATACAAGACCGCCTGCTGCACGAGGCCAAAACCCTGCTGGTGCAAACCGACTGGGGTATAAACGAAATAAGCTACGGGCTGGGCTTTTCGGGCCAGGCGGCTTTTACCTCATTCTTCAGGAAGAAAACTACGGTTTCGCCCTCGGCATTCCGCAAAACCACCCTTTCGCCTGCGCATATTTGAAACTCGCAAATATCGCTGCTATCCGAATAAGGCCCGGGGTACCAATTGTCGCCAACTTTGTGCTATACAAAAAAGACAATTAGTATCATGAAAACACAAAAAGTATGGTTAGTTACAGGAGCCTCTAAAGGATTAGGTTTAACACTTGTAAAACGTTTATTAGCCGAAGGATATAAAGTGGCCGCCACCTCGCGCGATGCAGAAGCGTTACGCAACGAAGTTGGCCACAGCGGTGACGACTTCCTGCCCATGCAGGTAAACCTCATCAGCAACGAAGATGTGCATAAAGCAGTTGAACAAATAGTTGCCAAATTAGGTACCATCGACGTAGTAGTAAACAATGCCGGTTACGGCCAATTGGGTACTATTGAAGAACTTACCGACGACGAGGCCCGCAAAAACTTCGACGTGAATGTATTTGGCTCGTTAAATGTTATACGCAACGTGATGCCGGTATTCCGCGCTAAAAAGGCAGGCGCATTTTTCAATATTTCGTCTATCGCCGGCTTTATGGGTACGTTCCCCGGCTGGGGCATTTATAATGCTACCAAATTTGCGGTAGCCGGTTTTACCGAGGCTTTATCGGCAGAGGCCAAATCGATGGGCGTATCGGCAACTATTGTTTACCCGGGTTATTTTAAAACCAATTTCCTGTTGCAAGGGTCGCTGCGCACTGCTGCCAGTCCGATAGCCGATTACACCGAAGCACGCAATTTAGAAGTGATACACAACGAGCAAATAATTGGCAACCAACCCGGCGACCCTGAAAAAGCCGCAGCTGCCTTTATTGAAGTTGCCGAAATGGAAGAACGCCCGTTGCACCTGTTCCTTGGCTCGGATTCGTTCGGTATGGCGCATAGCAAAATTGAAGCCCTGCAAGCCGACCTTGGTAAATTCCAGCGCATTAGTAAATCGACAGATTTTAGTGCGTAAGCAATGCCGCGATGGCAAGCACGCAAAAGGCGGCACCTACGGAGCCTAAAACGTTTTCCTCTTGAATTTCTATAAACACGATACTCCTACCGGAGTGTTAATAGGCTCAACCCGACAGCCCAGGGGGGGGTATCGGGTTTGTAGAATAAAAATGCAAGGTCAAACATATCCAGATCGACACCCCGGAGGGGTACCGTGTTTCTAGAATAAAAATGCAAAGTATGTCGGGCTCCGTAGGTGCCTCCTTATCGACACTATTGAAAGCCTCCGGACATTCATCCTGAGGCTTTTGCTTATGCGCTTGATTATCAATAAATGCCCCGTTTAACAAACCATCATCAAAACATATGAAATCGATTGCATTTTTATGAAAATGGCAACGTTAGCCTGGGCAAAAAGCCTTATTATTGCGATTTTAAGCACGGGCATCGGCACAAACATGCATAGCCCGCGAACGTTCTAATTTTTTAATATTGATGAAAGTTTTATTAGCCTGTTTATTCGCAGCAATGGTTGGCACCAACGCGCTCGCTCAAACGCCACAACCTGCTACTCTCCCGCTTATTTTCCCAACGCCGGCATCGGCACAACTTGGTAAAGGTTCATTCAGCCTTGGTAAACAGGCCGTTTTGGTAGTTGCCCCGGGAACAGAGGCGGAAACTGTTGAACTCATCCGCAGCATCTTAACCTATGCGGGAGTAGAAAACATTAGCACAGCAAAACAATTACCCGCCATTATCGACCGCCCTTATATTGTGATAGGCACGGGCGATGCAGCTACAATTCGCACCTCGCTTGCGCGCAACGGCGCTCAACTAAACAATAACGCTGAGGGCTATACCATAACCACCAACGTTGCCGGTAATGGTGCGATAATAACCCTCGCAGGGCACGATGCCGACGGGCTTTTTCACGCAGCGCAAAGCTTCCGCCAGTTGGCGCAGCATGTGACTATACCGGCGCTGGTGATACAAGACCAGCCAGCCATGCCTATCCGTGGCACTATAGAAGGTTTTTATGGTGCCCCCTGGACCATGGAAGCCCGCACCAAGCACCTCAACTTTTTAGGAACGGTTAAGGCTAACACCTACATCTACAGTCCTAAAGACGACCCTTACGCCCGCGATAAATGGCGCGAGGCCTACCCTGCCGCAACTTTAGCAGAACTTAGCAAACTGGTAGCCACAGCAAAGCGCAACCACATCAACTTTGTATACGCTGTATCTCCCGGCCCAACGGTTTGTTTCTCGGACCCGGCCGACCTGAAACTGATCGAGCAGAAATTTGAGGCTCTGCGTGGCATTGGCGTACACAACTTTTATGTAGCGCTTGACGATATTGAATATACTAAATGGAATTGCGATAAAGACCGCGAAACCTTTGGTGCACCAAGCGCCGAAGCGGCAGGAACAGCACAGGCAAAATTCCTGAACGCTGTGCAAGCAAGCCTTAATGCGCATGACCCGCAGGCTCGTCCGTTGATTATGGTGCCGACCGAATATTACGATGCTAAAGAAAGCCCCTACAAAGCCGCCCTGCGCAAAAACCTCGACCCTAAAATTGTAGTACAATGGACAGGTACCGACGTAGTACCTCCTGCCATCTCGATAGGTGACGCAAAAGCTGCCACAAAAGCGTTCGGCCGCAAAACATTGCTTTGGGATAATTACCCCGTGAACGATTACGGGCAAACTACCGGCCGCTTGTTGATGGCACCTTATACCCGCCGAGAGGCAGGCTTGAATGCCGAACTAAGCGGAATATTATCTAACCCCATGAACCAGGAAGCAGCCAGTCGCCCGGCTGTAACAGGCGTAGCTGCTTTTGCCTGGAATGATAAAGGTTACGATGCCAACCTTACCTGGCACTACTCAGCACGCGAACTGGCCGGCGGCGATGAGCAAACAACCGCTGCCCTGCTTACCTTTTTCGATACGCAACACATGGCTCCTACGTTCGGCAGCCAGCCCTGGCAGCCACAGGCACCAGCTTTGAAAGCCATGCTTGATAAGGTGCGTGAAGCGATCGCCTTCGGAAACGATACGGAGAAACAAAAAGCTATTGAAACTTTAAATAAGTGCGCAAATGAATTGGCAGGAGCATCTGATATTATCCGCGCTGGCGTAACAGATGCAGCGTTTTCCGCCGAAGCAAAACCATGGCTGGATGCCCTGCAGCTTTGGGGGCGCTCGCTACAGCTAACCGCTACAGGCTTGGATGCCGCAAACCATGGCAGTAATGCAGCATCGCGTTATTTTGCCAACGCCAAGCAACTGGCCACCGAAGCCGCCGCCATACAAAGCATCAAAGGAGCCACCCGTTTTGATGGCCCTATTAAGATAGCCGACGGCATATTGGATACCTTTATTGCCGATGCACCGAAGCTGATTGCGTATTAAGCACCCGGAATAAGTAAACTTTAACACAAGTCCCTTTGAATAAAAAATTCAAAGGGACTTGTCATTTCTTTCGATTATACTTTTATCGGGGTTGGATAGGATGCCCTATTTCTAAAAAAATCCCCCTCAAGGCCTCGTAGCAACGGTTATCGGCTATAATATCTTTATTTGACCCAAGTGTCATATGGTCGCAACCAAAGCAAATGTGCAATACGGAAATTATTTCGCCCGATGCCTTATAAAACACAATAGCATCCCTGTAAACCGGCCAACACATCCAGTGATAAACTTTCATAGCTTCAATATTTAGCGCTTCTAATAAGGCTATTGCTTCCGGAGCGTCTTTACTAAACCTCCCGATAGGGGCTGCCGATTTATTGAGTTGTCTGTTGCTCGCAAATAGAAATCCATTTTCACGTTGAAAAATATTCTGCTCTTTACGCAACGTATTTATCTTTTGACGCTCTTCGGCCGTGGGGTTCGGCAACATCATTAATCGGGGAAGCTCTATCGCAAACTCATCGTACTTTCCCCCGCGTTGAAACGAATAGGTTTCAATATAGTCGAACTCGAGTTGAGCGATATAATCGCGGGACGTACGATGATGACTAAAAATTTCAGCAGGATCCATAATAAATGGCTTTAGAGCGCTCACGCTAATTAAGGCAAAAAATACTACCGAAAAAAGCCCTCTGAATTTCATGTCCAGAGGGCTTTCTGTTGTTGAGCATCATGCGATCACTTCGCCGGTGCATACGCTCCGGTATTTAACCAGGTAAGCCATGCTTTTTTAAAGGCTACATAACTCATGGGCGGCAGCGTGCGGCCGTCGCCGGGGTTCCAGCCTCCTTTTACCAGGCCGTCATCGGCGTGGGCTATTAAGGCTTTCAGGTCCTTATGACCGTTTTGTTTGGGGTCGATGAGTTGTTGAGCCAGCTGGCGCGGTGTTTTACCCTGAAAAACCATCTTCATATCAGCAGGCGGTAAATGCCAGTTTGGGTTTCCGGGCGGGGCATGCAGGCCCGCCGTGTTGGTGGGCTGGTGGCAATTGGCGCATTTCATAGCATATAACCCCTTTCCATCGGTGCCGCGTTTGGGCAGCATGGTGTGCAGGTGGTTGTCGTCACCCTGTAGCGGTACATCGCCCGATGGGTGGCAGTTCATGCAGCGGGCACTCATCAACACGGTATACACTTTTTTGAAAGCCGCTACCGATGCCACACTATCTTTTTTTAAAGCAACGGGCGGCTCAGCTGTTTTCGAATTATTCAGGCTGAAGGCCATTATAGCAAAAGCTACAACTACGCCTACTATCATCACAAACCATGTATTCCTCATTTGCCGGCTCCTTCCTTTGCCTGTATATCCGCTGCTAAATGGATGGCATCGCGAATGCGCAGATAGGTACCACAACGGCAAATATTACCTGCCATAGCGTCGTTGATATCCTCGTCGGTAGGCTTTTTGTTTTCCTTCAGCAATACCGCTGCCGACATGATCTGACCCGCCTGGCAGTATCCGCATTGCGATACATCCAGTTCAAGCCAGGCTTTTTGCAGCGGGTGGTCGTCGTTTTCGGCAAGGCCTTCTATAGTTACTACCTGCTTTCCCTCGGCGCGACTGGCTTTGGTAACGCAGGAGCGCACCGCCTCGCCATTTAAATGCACAACGCAGGCGCCGCATTGGGCAACACCGCAGCCGAATTTGGTACCCACCAGGCCAACATGGTCGCGCAGTACCCACAACAATGGGGTATCAGGGTCGGCATCTACCTTGTATGTTTTTTTATTAATGTTTAATGATAGCATAACGAACGTTTTTTAGGTTGATGGTTGGGTTAAACAGTTGGTACCTCCGATTGCGGCGAGGTAAAGGGCTGTTGGTAATACCGCTTCCCCGTCGACTTATACAACGCATTGGCCACCGCACCAAACACCGGCGGGAACGGCGGCTCACCCAATCCGCTGGGGTCTATATCGTTCTGCACAAAGTATACCTCTACCTTTTTTGGCGCCTCGTGCATACGGATGATCCGGTACGAGTGAAAGTTCTTTTGTTCCACCTCGCCATTCTTATGCGTAAGGCCGCCATACAGCGAGTTACCAATACCATCAACCACCGCGCCCTGTACCATATTAGTAGCCGCATCGGGATTAACTACAATACCGCAATCAATAGCACTGAATACACGCTCTACATAGGGCTGCCCGTCTTTTATCACCATATCAACCACGTGTGCGGCGTACGAATTGTGGCAGAAGTAAGCCGCCACACCACGATGGTATTGGCTATGCTCCGGCTTGCCCCAGCCCGACTTCTCTTTCACCAGTTTCAAAATACCGGCGTAGCGGTCGGCATCGTACTCGTTATTTTTTCCAACGGGTTTCTCCTTCGCTCGTGCCAATAACTCTAAACGGAAATCGATAGGGTCCTTCCCCATTGCTTCGGCCAGTTCATCTAAAAACGATTGTTCGGCAGCCGCATTAAAATTAGAGCGCGGCGCGCGAAAGGCACCAATGGTAATGTTAGATGGTATCTCCCAGCCTTCTGCCAAATAATTATCAATGGCCCCTGCCGGGAACCTGTTGGCATGGATAGCATTTTCGGGGATACCGCCGCCTTTTACGTGGAAGGCAATGAGGTTTTTATTGGCATCTAAAGCAGCGCGATAGGTTGCGGTATACATAGGGCGGTAAATGCCGTAGGTGGTATCATCCTCACGGCTGTAGATGAGTTTGATGGGTGCCTTCATTTTTTTAGAAATAAGGGCAGCCTCCACCTGGTAGTGCGAATAGGCCCTGCGCCCGAAGCCGCCGCCCATGCGCGTCATTTGTATCTCTATCTTATCGGCTGGTAGTCCCAGTATTTTAGATAATGTCGGCTCGCTCCAGCCCGGGCCTTGTAAAGGGCCGGCCAGCAAAGCCTTCTCATCGGTAACATGGGCGAAGAAGTTCATGGGCTCCATGCAATTATGCGCCAGGAACGGGGCTACGTAGGTACGCTCTACTATCTGCGCAGCATTTTTAAAGGCAGTTTCCGGGTCGCCATCTTTACGCATTTGGTTGGCAGGCATGGCGGCGTGCTGCTTCATTTTTTCAAGCTGGGTGGCCGTAGTTTCCAATTCGCCGGGAACGGTAACTTCGCGTTTGCCTACCCTACCACCCATGGTATCTTTGGTATCGCCGGCGGGCATCCATTCGGCCACCAGTTTTTTACGGGCGTTCATTACCTCCCACGTGGTTTTGCCTACTACCACCAACAGCGTATTGAACGAACGTGTATCAAAACCTGCCTGCTCAAAACCATCCTCGAACATTTTTATACTGAAAATATCCTTAATGCCGGGCATCTTCAGCGCAGCCGAAGCATCGAAGGACTTTAATTTTAACCCGAATGCAGGCGGATGGTGTATCATGGCGATGAGCATCCCCTCCTGCTTATAATCTAACCCGAATAAGGGTTTGCCGCTTACAATTTTGGCTCCCTCCACATTCTTTTGCGAGTGGCGCACAACGTTAAAGTTTTTTACATCCTTTAGCTTAACACCTTTGGGCACCGGGATGGCGGCAGCCTTAGAGGCAAAATCTCCGTAAACGCCCTTTCTGCCGGTTTTCTCATGATAAATTACACCTGCTTTGGTGCTGAGTTCCTCTACCGGAACCGCCCAGGTTTGAGCCGCTGCCTGTAGCAGCATATTCCGCGCTGCAGCACCAGCCTCACGTAGCGGTTTCCAATACATCCGTACGGACATGCTACCTCCCGTAAACTGCGGGCCAAGCTTTACGTTATCGTGTGGCCCCATTTCTACCACCACTTTTTTCCAGTCCACATCCAGTTCCTCGGCCACCATCATGGGCAGCGAGGTCATTACGTTTTGGCCAAACTCGGGGTTGGGGCAAAGTATCTTTACTACGTTATCGTCGGTTATTTTTATGTAACCGGTAATTTCGTTCCATTGCGCGGGAGCATCAGCCAGTTGGCTTTTATCATCGAACCCCAGTTTGGCCAGCGCGCTAAAATGCAATATAAGCCCGCCGCCCGCCAATGCCGAAGCCTTTAAAAATGCCCTGCGGTTGAAATTAGTTTTGGTAGCTTCCATACAGATATCAGGTTTTATAGGGATGTACACAGGTTTAATACCCTCCTCGACGAAAAGGAAAGCAGCAATGTTACACAGGCCGAAAAACACCACAACACCAAGCCATTAGGCTGTGGCATTATGATATTTTGCAAGGGGCTTTGCGCCTTCTATATCAAATATAACCAATGTTTTAACTATAAAACAAAGCAGAAAGTGCAATCAGTAAAATTGGTAAGCAAAACCGTAAAATGTATACGCGGGGAGGATGTGCAGATGTGCAAATTTCAGATGTGCAGATGAAGAATCTATTAGCAAACCCGCCTATTTTCATATCTGAAATCTGCACATCTACAAGCTCATCTGCTGATGTATATTCTCTAACTGCCGGGTATGCCTTATGGTATGGCAGGTTACAAAATGCAGCCATTCGGTGCGGGTAAGCGTGCCCATCACCGGCAGGGCAAAATCCAGGCATACCTCAGCGCCGTCAAGCTCCTGCGCAGTGTTTTCTATCTCATCTGCCTTGCTGTAATAATTGCTCAGCATTTCGGCTTTATCTAAGGGTTGCAGGCTCGGTAAAATAAAATCGGGCGATTTTAGCTTTGTATTAAAATCAAGGAAAATATTACCTATCACCTCGTTATTCGCATCGGGTTTGCGGTGGGCGGCCTCGGTATTGCCGGTAAGCACCTGTGGTAGCCCTACCTGCGACTTGTACATATGATCGGCCACCTGGGCGGGTGTCCAACTACCTTCAAATGGCACAGTGTTGAACTGCTGCTCGTTAAACACTTCTAACTGTTTCAAAAAATTATGGGTGGCGGTTTTGTAGGCGTTGATGCTTTGTGGTGTCATGATAGTAATTACAAATAGGTTGATAATAAGTTTATTGGCAAAGGTAATTGCCCTAAACAGGTGACGGCGGGGGTAAATACGCCTATTTAAGGGGCGAAAAAGGACATCATTTCATAACACAGCCTTAACCCTTAGCTTAAGCACTATTAACACATCGGTAATATTTTTGCGCTTCACAATAACCAAAACACGTATGAAGCACTACTTACTACCTATGCTATTTTGCGTATGCATGTTTAGCTGCAAAAAAGATTCAAGCCCGGCACCCGAGCCCGAGTTTTTTGTAAACGAAGATCCGGCAACTTTTGCCGAGATAGGCACCATTGACATTGGCGATGTGGGCGCTGCCGAGATCACCGCTTTTGACCCTGCTACCAACCGCCTGTTCGTGGTTAACAACGGCACCGTTAACAAAATTGATGTGGTTGATTTTAAAGATCCATCTAAAATGACGGTCGTTAACTCTATCAGCATGGCTCCTTACGGCGGCGCGGTAAACAGCCTTTCGGTATTTGACGGTAAGGTTGCCGCTGCTATCGAAGCAACCGACAAACAAGCCAACGGCAAAGTAGCTGTATTTAAAACCGACGACCTGAGCGAAGTAAAAGTAATAAGCGTAGGCGCCCTGCCTGATATGATCACCTACTCGCCCGATGGCAAATACATTTTAACCGCAAACGAAGGCGAGCCGAACACTACATACACCAACGACCCTGCCGGTTCGGTATCCATCATTTCGGTCGCTGATAATTACAGCGTTACTACGGTAGATTTTTCTGCCTTTGCCGGCCAAAAAGCCGACCTGATGAGCAAAGGCTTCCGCATATTTGGTGTGGGTAACGATTTTGTTAAGGACATTGAGCCGGAGTACATTACCATATCGGCCGACTCTAAAACTGCCTGGGTTACTTTGCAGGAGAATAACGGTATAGCCAAAATTGATATCGCTGCCAAAAGCATCACCAATATATTCCCGCTGGGCTTTAAAGATTACAATGTTGATGGCAACGAAATTGACCCAAGCGATAAAGACGATAAATTCGCCCCAGCCAAATGGCCGGTAAAAGGTATTTACATGCCCGATGCTATTGCTGTTTTAGAGCAAGGTGGCGTGCCATACCTGTTCACCGCCAATGAAGGCGACTCGCGCGAATACACTGCTTTAACCGAAGTAAAACGCGTGAAAGACATCACCCTTGATGCAACCGCTTTCCCTACTGCTGCTACTTTAAGAGGCGATGCACAACTCGGACGTTTAAACATTACGACAACCTTAGGCGATGCCAATGGTGACGGTAAATTCGAGGCCCTGTACTCGCTTGGCGCACGTTCGTTCAGCGTTTGGAACGGCAATACCGGCACACAGGTATTCGATAGCAAAAACGAACTGGACGCCAAAGTTTATGCGGCCGGCAATTATGATGACGGGCGTAGCGATGATAAGTCGGTTGAGCCCGAAGGTATTACAGTAGGCAAAATAGGCAACAAAAACGTAGCCTTTGTAGGCATGGAACGCGCTGATGCTGTTGCCGTTTATGATGTTACCGACCCAACCAAACCATCGTTTTTACAATTGCTAAAATGCGGCGATGCACCCGAGGGCGTATTGATCATCCCTGCAAAAAACAGCCCTACCAAAAAGAGCCTGTTGGTTGTAAGCAGCGAGAACGACGGTGTTATAAAAGTTTATACACCGAACACTATTTAATTTACGTTAAATGTACAGGAGCCGCCCGGTTGCACACGGGCGGCTTTTTTGTGCTTTTTATTTTGGCAATGCCGTACACATCTGCTAATTTCATACCCATAAACCTTATTGCGTTTCATCATGAAGAAATTTCTTTCCCTCAGCCTTTTATTTTCGGCGCTTGCTGTTAGTGGTTATGCTCAGCAGAAATATGCCTATTCGGTAGATCTCGTAAACATAGTTAATGATCAGGTGGCTGTTAACCTAACCACCCCTGCTATTACGCAGGAGAGCACTGTGTTTTCATTTGCCAAAGCAATACCCGGCTCTTACGCACGTAAAGATTTTGGGCGCTTTATCGTCGACCTGCAAGCCTTCGATAAAGATGGCAAGAAGTTAAAGGTGGAAAAGCTGAATAAAGACCAATACCGTATCAATAATGCTACCAGCCTTGCTACTATCAAGTATAAAGTGAACGATACCTGGGATACCAAGCACGATGATTTCATTTTTCAGCCCGGCGGCTCTAATATAGAGGCAGGCCAAAACGTGGTAATGAACAACCATGCCTTTTACGGCTATTTTGAAGACTATAAAAAGCTACCCATTGAAATAAGCGTGAACAAGCCTGAAGGCTTTTATGGCGCTACCCACCTGGATGTAGAACACCCCGCCAAAAACCTCGACCTGATAAAAGCGCGTGATTTTGTTTACCTGGCCGATAATCCGGTTATTTATGCCAGGCCCGATACTACCTCGTTTATGGTTGGCCAAAGTAAGATCAACGTTTTTGTATACTCAGCAACCGGCAAAGTAAAAAGTGCGCAGGTGGCAGAATACCTTAAACCAATAGCCAAATCGTTAAGCGTTTTCTTTAACGGGCTTCCCGTAAAATCGTACCAGTTTCTATACTATTTCGAAGATCCTAAAAAGGCCCTTGCCGACCGCGATAAAGGCGAAGGTGGCTATGGCGCGTTAGAACACAACTACTCATCGCTTTACTACCTGCCCGAGGTAGAGATGGAGAAAAGGCTGGTATCGATGGTGAACGATGTATCATCGCACGAGTTCCTGCATATTCTTACACCGTTGAACCTGCACAGCTTCGAGATAGAGAACTTTGATTTTACAGACCCAAAAATGTCGGCACACCTGTGGATGTACGAAGGTATTACTGAATACTTTGCCCACCTGATACAATTGCAAAACGGACTGGTTGACGAAAAAGGCTTTTTTAAAGAAATGCGCGATAAGATGAACCAGGCAGAAGAGTTTGGTTCATTCTCGATGACCGAAATGAGCAAGCGTGTGATGGAAGATTCGTTCCAAAAGAAATACAGTAGCGTTTATAACAAAGGGGCGCTAATAGGATTTGCACTGGATATGCTGATCCGCGAAAAAACAAATGGCAATAAGGACCTCAAAAGTGTCATCATCGACCTGACTCATAAATACGGCCCAAGTAAGCCCTTTAAAGATGATGAGTTTATCGGCGATTTTGTTGCAGCATCGCACCCGGACGTAAAGCAGTTTATTGATAAATACATTGTAGGCAGCGAAACCGTACCCTACGCCGAATATTTTGCAAGAGTTGGCTACGAATACGCCCCCCAGAAAAATGTGCAGGCCTTTTACCCCGGCAAAATGGGTTTAAAGATGGAAAACGGCGCGTTTGTATTTGCCAACGTAGGCGACAACCCGCTTAAAGTAAAAGAAGGCGATGTTTTTGCCAAAATGGATGGAATTGCGGTAACACAGGATAATGTTGATGATATTTGGGATGCCTACTTTGCCGAAAACACCAAACACCCGGAAATTGAAATAACCGTACTGCGCGGCGGCAAAGAAATAGTGATGAAAGGCCCTATTTACGATGGGCACTTTAAAACCAAAAACTATTTGGCTCCAATGGCGTCGCCTACCCCGGCCCAACAAGCGGCCCTGAAAAACCTGGAAGGAAAATAATGGAACCAAGGTTAGAGGCATTGCCACCTCAGATGTTCGCCGGGAAACACCTCAGCATGAGTTATGCCGATAACAAAACCGGCGAACTCTGGCGCAGCTTTATGCCGATACGAAAACGGGTTACCAACGCCATTGGTAGCGAGCTTTATTCCATCGAAGTTTACCCGGCGGGGTTCTTTACCAGTTTCGACGCGAATGCCCTTTACGAAAAATGGGCTGCGGTTGAAGTAAGGGATACAGCGCATTTGCCGTGTAGTTTAGACATCCTGAATGCGCCCGGCGGGCTTTACGCTGTGTTTGTGCATTACGGGCCCGCCGCTAATGGTGCTGAAACCTATCGGTACATATTTACTGAATGGTTCCCTGCCTCGAATTACGAAGTAGACGAGCGCCCGCATTTTGCGATAATGGGCGAAAAGTACATGCCAAATTCGGCGGATTCGGAGGAAGAAATATGGATACCGGTCAGGCTTAAATAATTTATATTTTCTGCAACAAAAGCCGCTACAGCATGTTAAAACAAATAACAGGCCGGGCAGCAACATTACCAATTGTTTCAAACTCGCCATAGGCTAAACCAAAGCTATGATAAATGAATTTGTTTTAGAAAGCATTGCTGTTGCATTAATGGTATTATTACCCCTTGCGGCCGTATTGAATCGCAACCCCAAAGGCAAGAAAATAAAACGCGGCACCATCGAACGCTCTAACTATGTAGTTAACGAGTACGGCAAACTGGAATTATTAACCCACGAGGGCGAAGAGCAAGAATAAAATCATATCTATAAAAATAACAAAGGCCGCAGGAAAATCTTCCGCGGCCTTTGCTTTTCAGAACTATATGGTATTAGAACTTCAATACCAAATAACCGGTTTTGCGTATCAACTCCGCTCCTTTTTTATACTCCAGCATATAAAAATAAGTACCGGCTTTTTGCAGGGTGCCATTGCTGGCATGCCCGTCGAAGGCTTTGCTGTAGTTGTTATAACCCTTTACGCTGTAAATGGCTTCGCCGTTGCTGTTCAAAACCTTTACGGTATTTTCGGGGTAAGCGCCTATACCGTCAATGGTAAATACATCGTTAATACCGTCACCGTTAGGCGATAGGGCCTGGTGTACATTCACCTCTATGTTATTGTCCTCCAATACATCCTGCTCTACCAGCATACGTTTTTGGTTGGTTGTTAATAATAAAGTTGGAGATGCAGTTGTGGTTACGTTGGCTGCGTTATACCTGCTCAGGTTGTAAGCTTCGGTGCCGGCACTTCCGTTGTATTCAATTACAATAGCACGGTAGGTGCTCGATGCAGCTAAACCACTAATGTTAACACTGCTGCCGGTACCGTTGTAAACGCAATACCAGCCATTGGTGCCAACCGGCGAACCTGCACCGAAGCTGCTATTGCCGTTATAGGTTTGGCCCTGCACTACATTCAGCGCACCGCTGGTACCCAGTTTTAAGAATACCGCCCGCGCCGCACCGTTACTGCTTACCCAACTTAAGGTAGTTGAGGTGGCTGCTGTATTGCTGAATGCTAAACTTGTTGCATATCCCGTTGGGGCAGCTATTGGCGTAACCATATTTGCGGCAGATTCAGATACTTCGTATACCCGTATCATCTTTGGTGCCTGTATACTGCCATTATAATCATAAACTATCGCACGGTATCTTTGGCCGCTGGTTAAGCCTGTAACGTTTACACTATTGCCGGTTCCGTTGTAAACGCAATAGTAACCATTTACCTGGTTGCCCGAGCCATATTTAGTGTTAGGCGAGTAATAAACGTCTGAGGGGCCTGCGCCACTATCATAGGGGGTTGCAGACACAAATACCATACGCCCTACACCGCTGCCGCTTGTCCAGCTTAGGGTGGTTGATGTGCCGGTTGTATTACTGAAAACCAGGTTCGACGATCTTATATTCAGATCGAAAGTTGTTGTTTTGCCTGTAGTGCCCGTGCTGGCATACTTCTCGGCACCGTATTTACCGTTGTATTCTACTATAGCTATTATATACGGCGTGCTGGGTTTTAGCCCGGCCATAAGCGGGGCAGCATCTGTACGCGTATGGGGGCCATTGTAAATGCAATACCAGCCTGCTCCGGCAGGCGTGCCTTGCCCAAATTTAGGGTTGGCGGTGTAGGTACGGCCATTAACTATAGTTGGAAAACCGCTGCTGCCCTCTTTAATAAATACAGCACGCGCCGAGCCGCTGCCATTTACAAACCTAAAATAAATACTATCCGGCGTTTGCGGAATAAATTCAATTGCGGTTGCAAGCACTGTAGGGGAAACAACAGGCGTGCCTGAGCCAAGGCCATAAACGGCCCCGATAGGAAATGTACCCTCCAGGGTATTATCCTGGCCATAATATTTTTGGCTTGGGAATACCTTGGTATCCTGTGGGTTAGCTGCGAAGCCCGATGCACCATCGGCACTTAAAGCTACCGCAAGTGCAGGCGTGCCTGTTGCAAAACTTGTGCTTTGCCTGCCCCAACTGCTGCCATTGCGGGTATAAACAGCCGGCCCTGTGGCGCTGCCAAATATTACAGTACCGCCATCGGCACTTATAGCACCGGTTCCGGTTACATTCAGCGACTGTGCATATGTCCATACGCTGCCTACCCTGTTATAAATGCGGTTACCGCTAAGCAATACGTTGCCATCTGCGCTTAACCCCGGGAACGCGACAGCTGTAGGTAAGGCCCGCTGCAATACCCAACCGGCACCCTTGTTTGTATAAATATTTGTGCCGGGGGTGTTTCCGCTTTGATAGGTACTTGTTGCAATGGTTTTGCCATCGGCGCTTATGGCAACAGCCGATCCGGCATTGGCTATGTAATACTTAGCATCGGGTTGGCTGCCCGGAGGGGTTGGCTCCTGCTGGCCTGCCCATACCCCGTTTACACGGTAAAACACGTTTGCATGTGTTTCGCATCCGTGTGCGGTACATTTTTTGTAACCGGTAACCGCGGTGTTACCGTCGGCACTCAGGGATACATCAACTGCCAGCCCCAACACACCCGGTATGCCCTGGGCATCAGCAACCCATTCCCCGTTTTCATTTTTATGATACCCATAAACGAAACCGGGGGTAATTGAATTAGGCTCATCCGCAAACACCACTAAGGCAGTTGTCCCGTCGGCATTTAGGGTTGCCTTAAGCGGGTACGATAAATTAGTATAAGAGGTGCTAACAAAACGGCTTTGTTTCCAGCTGCCGTTTACCTTTGCATAAAAAACTACGTTTTGGCCACTGTAATATGGGATAGCGTAGGTACTCTTGCCCGAAGCAGCTATAGCGGTATTGCCATCGGCGCTTATAGCCAGTGCGGTTCCCTGTAGCAGCGAATTTGTTGACTTGCCTCCCGAGGCGTATTTAATGGTATCAGCCATTTTGGGGGTATTTTGCACATTGGGGAAAGGTGTAGCGGTTACGGTGAAGTTGCCACCTGTTACCGTAGTATCTTTGGTAATGCTTACTGCGCCGGTAACAGCACCCGGCATTACCATGCCCGTAATAACGGTACCTGTGTTAGATACTATAATGGCATCTTTACCGCCAATACTTAAAGTGGCACCTTCTAAACTAACGCCGGTAACCTTAACGAGTGTACCTACGGGACCAGTGGTTGGGCTCATGGCGGAAATAGCGGGAGGTGGGGGCGGCGTGAACGATGCAGTATACACGGCACCTAAAGGTGCGTCGTTAGCATTGCCATAGAATACATCACTTGCATTGGCACTCATGGCTACACCTGTTGTATAAAACCCTTTCCCTGCCGCGCCTTTTAATACAAAGCTGCCATTTACCCGCTCGTAAACTCGCAGCCCATCGGCCCCTACTACTAAAGTATTGGCATCGGCACTTAACGCCGCCGAGCTGCCTTGAATAATTATACGCGATTCATCACCAGGGGGGTAACTATTACCGGTTTTCGTTCTAATGTATACCGCCCCCTGCCCGTTCGAGTATGCTAAATAGCTACCGTCTGCACTAAAACTAAATTTATTGCCTGTGTAGTAGGCATAATCGTCCAATACACTCTGGTGCCAGTCATTTGAAGTTGCTGTTGACCGTACAAAAGCGTCAGTATAAACGTCGAAGAATTCATAATCTGGGTTAGTAGTGTAAGGAGTAATAAACGGCTGGTATCTCGAATTCATCACGATAACGGTTCCGTCGGGGCTTATACCTACCCCATCGCCGGGAGCTGCCTTGCCACCCCGCGTAGGGATAGCTATCTGGCTCCAGTTGTCCAAGCCGCTCCTATGATATAAATTGACGCCATCGTCAGGGTTAGTTACGGAAGGAAGACGGCGGTTACCCGGGTAAAACACATAACCGATCCTGCCGGTAATTATTGTATTCCCGTCAGCGGTTATGCCAACCGAGCTGCCGGGCGCATCAAGCTTGGTAACCGATCCCCCGCTCCATAAGCCTTGTTTTTTTACAAAAACATAAACGCCGCCAGAAATACCGTTAAATTGCGTTGAGCGCCCAAAACTGCCAACTACAGCAATGCTGCCATCGCCACTTAACGCTACCGAATACCCAAAACCCTCGGTTGCGGCAAGCCCGTTAGGCCTCAAAAACGCTGATACAGCAACCCAGCCACTATCTACTTTTTTATAAAATTTAACGCCGCTTTCAGCAACGTCAAGGCTATAGGCGGTTACGGCAGCGGTACTACCATCGGCACTTATGGCTACGGAGTAGCCTTGATTCTTTAGATTTTTACCGCCGGGCTGCAAGGTATTATCCACCAATTTGCCCGGTGAAAACGAAAGTGGCAGTGGTGTTTCAACCACTTTAAAATTTTTTGCTGCGTTTACATTGCTGCCCGTATTAACGGTTACCTTGCCCGTAACTGCGCCCGGCATTACCATACCCACTATTTGCGTAGCAGTGTATGATGTTATTATAGCGGGTTTGCCGCCAATGGCAAGCTTAGATGCAGATGTAAAACCGGTACCGGTTACAGTTACAAAGGTACCCACCGCACCCGAAGCCGGCGCGAACGACGTAATGGTAGATGCAAATGCAGCTTCTCTGCTGCCGCTTATGCGGGATATAGGTTCAGCGGCAAAAGCCGAAACAGAACCGGATAATACGAGCGCCAGGGCAAAACCCCGGACGGCCCGGTAAAGTTTAGGCAATAAAATTGCCGATGAAGTAGCGTTTTTCATCATATTATTACGTGGTGTTTATGTATTAAAACGGTAAAATGACACTCACCGTTAAATGCGCTGGGGTTAGGTGCGCATCGAAAGATGTGATAAGGTATTTTTTATATAACTGGCGGTTAATTTTTTAAACACCAGTTGGTTACGGCTTTGTATACGTCAAAGATATACGTTTAAATCAATAACCATATTAATTTTTAATAAATATTATTCCGTACCAAATATGTTACACTTCAATGTTTAACTGTTAAAAAAATATGGCCACGGAGAAATACCCCCCGCGGCCTTAACTTTTTAAAATATTTCAGTATCAAATATCCGCTAACCTTAACCATTACGGGTTTTCAAAGCGTTTACCAAGCGGTAAAATAAGTTACATCAATAAGATACCACGGGCATCTGCCTGTTATATCCCCCATCCTTCAAAACCTGCAACATAAACTTGGCAACACCCAACCGGCTTATCGTAAGGTGCGGTTTCGGCATATTATTTATGCTAACCATAACAGGTTTGCTTTTAGCAGAATTTACCAAACCCACCGGGCGTACAATGGTATAATTAAGGTTGGATGCTGCGAATAGCTGCTCTTGCACTTCATGGTCGCGGTAGGCTACGCCAACGTTGCTATTATCTATCACCCACTTAAACCACCATGGGATGTGGTCGCGTGTATCGCTTGTGCCCGATGCCGAGGTCAATATTATTCGTGAAATATTATGCTGCGGTGCTAACCTAATAATAAGCCCTGCCGTTGCAGAAAGGAAATTAGCCGGAGTACGTAGTTTAGCCCAGGGGAAGTCGGATGTGCGCGAAATATTCAGGGCACTTAATATGGCCTCGCAGCCGGCCATTGCCTTGCTCAACAGGGCTTCGGCGGGTTGCCCTTCAAAAATAGTTAGCGCAGGATGCTGCGGAACATGCGCTTTGTCCCTCACCAAAATATTCACTTCATAACCCTGCTTCAAAGCTTCCTGCAAAAGCAATTTACCGGTACGGCCGGTAGCGCCTAAAATGAGTATTCGCATAAGGTATGGCTATTAAATTGAGTGAACACGAATTTCACGAATTATACTAATTATCGCAAACCTCAATTAATCAACGTTTAACCCTGCCGCTATCACCATGCTTTAAAACCTTTGCGCCTCTTTGCGAAACCTTTGTGGCCTTTGCGGTAAAATTGTCACCATGTTTTGTGAAATTCGACTTAATCAGAAAAAATTAGTGTTCACTCAATTAGTGTTATATCAGGATGTAACAATTATATGATTTTGCCTTAACCGATAATTCACCCATTAAAATTTGATAGTTTAGCAGTAAACAACTCCATTTCATGAAAAGATCATTACTTTTTTGTTTTTTCCTGCTCATATTTCAACTAAGCCAGGCCCAGGAGACTTTCCCGGTGAACGGCAGTTGGGATATACGCCCGGGCAAATACGCCTTCACCAACGCTACCATTGTGGTGGATGCCGGGCAAACCATCAGCAAAGCCACCATGCTGGTGAACGACCGCGTAATTGAGACCGTGGGCGCGCAGGTAACTGTACCCAAGGGCTATATTACAGTTGACCTGAAAGGTAAATTTATTTATCCCGGATTGGTAGATGCTTATACCAACTACGGCATACCCGATGCACCCCGCACAGCAGGTGGCGGCTTTGGCGGCCCGCGTGTTTATACTTCCACCAAACCCGGTGCTTATGGCTGGAACGAGGCCATCCGCCCCGAAATAAATGCCAAAACACTTTTCCATGTAAATGCTGATGCTGCCGAAACTTTGAAAAAGAACGGCTTCAGCACGGTACAATCGTTGATACACGATGGTATTGCCCGCGGTACATCTGTAGTAGTTAGCCTTGCCGATGAGCGCGACAACTTTGTGATGCTGAACGACCAGGCCGCTGCGCATTACTCTTTCAGCAAGGGTACAGCCGCTACTAATTACCCATCATCGTTAATGGGTAGCATAGCCCTGTTGCGCCAAACTTATTTGGATGCCGCATGGTATAAAACACAAAAAACAGAATACAATATCTCGCTGGATGAGTTTAACCGCACGCAGGCGCTTCCGCAGATATTTGAGGTGAGCGACCCGCAAGCCATCCTCCGCGCGGTAAAAATTGCCAAAGAGTTCGGCAAGCAATATATTTTGAAGACCGACGGTTTGGAGTACCAACGTATTGCCGCTGTGAAAGCAACGGGCAGCGCGTTGATCGTCCCTGTAAACTTTCCCGCACCTTACGATATTGAGGACCCGCTGGATGCCCGTAACGTAAGCTACGAGCAATTAAAGGCATGGGAACTGGCACCTACCAACCCGGCAGCGCTGGAAAAAGCAGGCATCAAATTCGCACTTACGAGCTATGGCATTGCTAACGCGAAGGATTTCTGGACCAATATCCGCAGCGCCATTAGCTATGGGCTTAGCGAAAAACAAGCGCTGGCATCATTAACCACTATCCCCGCCGAAATGCTGGGCGTAAGTGATAAGGTAGGTACGTTAGCCAAAGGCAAACTGGCCAGCTTTATTATCACATCTGATAGCCTGTTCAAAGCCGATAACGTGATCTACGAAAACTGGGTAGAGGGCCGCCAGTACGTAGTATCGAAAATGGATGTATCAGACCTGCGCGGAACTTACAGCCTCACCGGCGATGGCTTTGCCAATACCGTACTAAAAATAGGCGGCACGCCGGGCAGTTACAATGTAAACGTAGAACGCACGGGTACCGATAGTGTTAAAGTGAGCGGCACCATTACCCGTACGGGCGATGATGTAAGCATTTACTTCAACTACAAAGCCAAACCGGCTGGTGTTATCCGTTTATCGGGACACATCTCGTCGTTATCGCCAATAACTATTCGCGGTAATGCATTGTTTCCTGATGGTACTTCGGCAGGCTTCAGCGCTGCATATACCGGCGCGGCACCTGCAGGAGAAAAGCCCCGCCCTACCCCAAAACCGAACTTAAGCGTTGGCCCGGTTATTTACCCTTTCGCGCCATTTGGTTATACCGAATTGCCCAAAGCTGAAACAGTCCTGCTAAAAAATGGCACCGTTTGGACCAATGAGAAAGACGGCATCCTGCAAAATACCGACGTGTTGCTGGAAGGTGGCAAAATAAAAGCCATCGGCAAAAATCTGGCAGCAGGTAATGCTAAAGTTATTGATGCCACAGGTAAAAACATCACCGCCGGTATTGTCGACGAGCACTCGCACATTGCAGCTACGGGCGGTATAAACGAGGGCACACAATCGGTCACCGCAGAAGTGCGCATGGCCGATGTAATAGATGCCGAAGACATAAATATTTACCGCCAGTTGGCCGGTGGGGTAACTACATCGCACATTTTGCATGGCTCTGCAAATGCCATAGGCGGCCAAAACCAATTGATAAAACACCGCTGGGGCCTATTGCCCGAAGAGATAAAATTTGAGGGAGCCGATGGCTTTATCAAATTTGCACTGGGCGAGAACGTAAAAGGCAGCAATAATAACATTACGCCCGGTTCGTTACTGCGTTTCCCGCAAACACGTATGGGCGTTGAGGAAGTTTACATAGATGCCTTCACCCGCGCTAAAGAATACAAAGCGGCACGCGCCATAAAAGGCAACACAGTTCGCCGCGACCTGGAGTTGGACGCCTTGGTGGAAATATTGGATAACAAGCGCTTTATCACCTGCCACTCCTACGTACAATCGGAAATTAACATGCTGATGCACGTGGCCGATTCGATGGGCTTTAAGATCAATACCTTCACCCATATTTTGGAAGGTTATAAGGTGGCCGATAAAATGAAGGCGCACAACATTGCTGCATCAACCTTTAGTGATTGGTGGGCTTACAAAAACGAGGTTGCGGAGGCCATCCCCTACAACGGCAAGCTGATGCACGAAGTTGGTTTGGTAACCGGCTTTAACTCGGACGATGAGGAAATGGCGCGCCGCCTGAACCAGGAAGCCGCCAAAGCCGTAACCTACGGCCACATGAGCCAGGAAGACGCGCTGAAATTGGTAACGCTTAATCCCGCCAAAATGCTGCACATAGATAAACGCGTAGGTAGTATAAAAGCCGGTAAGGATGCCGACGTGGTAGTATGGAGCGCCAACCCGCTGAGTATTTACGCCGTTGCCGAGAAAACCTTTGTTGATGGTATTTTATACTGGGATTATGCGCAGGATGCTGAAAAGCAAAAAGCAGTTAAAGCTGATGCCGGCCGCATCATCCAAAAAATGCTCGACCTGAAAAACGCAGGGCAAAACACCCAACGCGCAGGCGGACCGCGCAGGCCACGCAGCTACCAATGCGAAACTTTAGAAGAAGAGAACTTTGTAGTGGCCGACGAGTACACCGAAATGGAGAAAGAACGCGCCGCAAAACAGGCTGCAGGTAAAATACGCTAACCCCAAAATGAACACAAACATGAAAAAGACAATTTTAAGCCTTGGGGGATTATTGCTTTGCACTACCCTCGCCTTTGGGCAAGCCACCATATCACCCGCTAAAGCACAAAGCAAAGCGGTTATCATCACCGGCGCTACCATCCACGTAGGTAACGGGCAGGTAATAAATAACGGCTACATAGCTTTTGATAAAGGTAAAATAACGGACATTGGCGAAGGTACGGGTACTACTAACGGCGCTGAAGTTATCAACGCTGCAGGTAAACATATTTACCCGGGATTCATCGCCCCCATGACCACGCTGGGTTTAATAGAAGTAGAATCGGGCGCACGCGGTACGGTGGATGATGAAGAAACCGGCGAACTAAATCCGCATGTACGCTCCATCATCGCCTACAATACCGATAGTAAAGTGATACCGACCGTGCGTAGCAATGGCATTTTACTGGCTCAGCCGGTACCAAGCGGTGGTATTATTTCGGGCGAATCGTCCGTAGTGCAACTGGATGCCTGGAACTGGGAAGATGCCGCTTATAAAACCGACATGGCGATTCACCTTAACTGGCCATCAGCATCGGCAGGCCGCCGCAGGGGGCCTGCCGCTCCGGGAGCCGAAACACCTGCCGAACGCGCACAGAAAGCAATTGATGCCCTAACCCGCTTGTTCACCGAAGCCAAAGCGTACAGCGAAGGCGCAAAGCCTGCAACATCTAACCTCCGTTTAGAAGCTATGAAAGGCTTATTTAATGGCACTAAGAAATTATTCGTTAATGCCGATGCTGCTAAGCAAATTATGCAGGCCGTAGCCTTTGCCAAACAATTTGGCGTGCAGGCAGTAATTGTTGGTGGTAGAGAAAGTTATCTGGTAACCGAAACGCTAAAAGAGAACAACGTACCCGTCATCCTCCGCGAAACCCAAACTCTGCCCGATAAAGATGAAGACGATGTATACCTACCCTACAAAATGCCCAAAATATTGCAGGATGCGGGCGTGTTGTATGGCTTGACAGGTACCGGCTTTTGGCGCCAACGCAACCTGCCTTTTGAAGCGGGGCAGGCCGTTGGTTACGGTTTAACCAAAGAGCAGGCTTTGAGTATGATAACGCTCAACAACGCCAAAATTTTAGGCATAGATAAAACAACCGGAACGTTGGAAGTAGGTAAAGATGCCAACCTGTTTATTTCCGCAGGCGATGCTTTGGATATGCTCACGCTTGATGTACAAAACGCCTTTATACAAGGGCGTACCATTAACCTTGATAACCTGCACAAGCAACTGTACAGGAAGTTCAGCGAGAAGTATGGGTTTAAGGCCGATTAAAAATTCGTAAATTTTATAAAAGAACGCCGGGCTTTGAGGGAAGCCCGGCGTTTTTAGTTTTGGTACTACTTATCCAAATTAATACTACCTTGCAAGCTATGATGGAATACCTGGAGATATTTAAAGATTGGCTGTTCGACCTGGGAGAAGAACACGAAGTGAACCCCTGGTTACTGGCCATGCTTTACCTCATCAGCAAGCCTTTATTTTTCTTCTTCCTGGGCTGGACCATCAAAAACATGAAGAACCGCAAGCCATTTATGTCGCAATTGCTTACGGCATGTGTATGCTTCAGTATCCCTTACCTTTATGTAATTATTGCCGGGCGCAATATTTCGGTTTGGGTATACGTGTTTATTGCTGTGGTTTATAGTTATGGGGGCTTCACCATCTACAAAAAAGTAACCGCCCCTGCCGACCCTACCCTGCCGGCATAGAAAGTCTTTTTGCTTTATGATCTTAAGTATTGCTATGAACTATCGGCCATCCACGGCTTTCAAAACACTTATATCTTTCCCTTTCAGCATTTGTTGGTAATTCACCGCTTGAAAGTTCTTACCCTGCATAACTTTAAACTCAGGCGATAGCAGCATATTCAGTTCGGTTTGGCGGTGCAGGCTGGTGAGGGGTTTACCTGCTGGAGTGTTCATCATGCTTGCATTCATATCAAACAAGGCATCCATCTCGGGGCCTATTTGCGCTACATGTATGACCACCAGGTTTGGCCTATCGGCGTTTAGCTTTTTGCTTACATAGGCCAAAAATTCCTTCTTTTTGGTAGCCACAGGTTCGCCCCACATTTCTAAATAAGTTTCGCCGAAATAACTGACGGTGCTTAGCGGCGATATGGCCAACTTATATTTGCGGGCCAATTTTTCGGTAAGGGCACGCAACTCCGGTGTTGACAGCGCAACGCCCATGTGCGGGTCGATATAAGTAATTTTTAGCCCAGAAGCCTGCGCCCTTTCTATCTGCGCCGAAAGTTCGCGTTCCACCTCTTCCATTTTATAACCACCTTTCGCAAAAGCACCTGTCGACTGGCGGAAATACCCCACCTCGTCTACCAGGCTGGGCACCGCCTCTTTACCCAATACCGGCCCCCAACGGTAGTACCGCCATTCGGATGTTAGCGTAAGATGCACGCCAACACTAACCTGCGGGTTCTTCTTCAAAATGGCCACAGCTTCCTGGTACCAGGGGCACGCGAATTGCACCGAAGCAGAGAAAGGCATTTTTGTGTTGGCCACCTGCTGCATGGCCATATTTACCGAATGATTCATGCCGATATCATCCAACCGTATAAGCAACTGAGGAAGTTTATTTTGAGCAGAAAGATTTGCGGTTTGTGTAAGCAGAACGATGGTTAAAATGCGGTAAAGATATTTCATATTGGTTTGGAGGAATTGGTTTAGCAATGTACAAAATAGTAGGTGGAAATTAACCGCAAAGGCCGCAAAGAAGAAGCGCAAAGGTACACAAAGCCTATGTTACGGTTACGTTTCAGAATACAGCCCCAAGAAAAAAATAGATATGTCAAGAATTCTTTCAAGCCCTACCTTCTTATTTCGTCTGCAAGGCTTTGTGTTTCTTTGCGCTATTGAACAATAAAATCTTTGCGCACTTTGCGGTAAAATAGCCCATGCAATCGTAGTTTAGCAATTATGAAACTTAAACTATCACTCCTATTCATTTTCACCTCCGTTTTCTCCCAAGCCCAGGATATTAAATTCGCCCGCCAAATGGTTGATACACTTACCTCCAAAACCTTTTGGGGCCGCGGCTACACCAACAATGGCATGGGCAAAGCAGCAGATTTTATTACTGCGCAGCTAAAAAGCTATGGGTTAAAACCTATGGATGACAAAAACTACCGACAGGAGTTCAGCTACTCCGTAAACACCTTTCCCGGTAAAGTTGAGGTATCAATAAACGGTGTGGCATTAGTGCCGGGGCAGGATTATTTGGTTACACCCGATAGCAAAGGCGTAAAAGGCGAAGGCAAATTGGTTCAACAAGATAGCACACATTTTGTAGACCAGGCTAACCTTATTATGGTTACACTGGAGAAAAAACTCACTTGGTCGGCAGAGCAAACCGTTTTAGGCTATACCGTTATCCAACTGGATAAGAACTTACAGAAAACCTTACCGCAAACCATTAAGGTTGATATCGAAAATAAATTCGTCCCCTCTTTTAAAACTGCCAATATTTGCGCGGTAGTAAAGGGCACTACCAAACCTGACTCGATCATTGTTTTCACCGCGCACTACGACCACCTTGGCGGCATGGGCGATAAAACCTATTTCCCCGGCGCTAATGATAACGCAAGCGGCGTAACACAAGTGCTTAGCCTGGCTAAATACTACGGCGAACATCCGCAGCCCTATACCATGGCATTTATATTTTTTGCCGGCGAAGAGGCTGGCTTATTAGGTTCGAAATACTTTACCGAAAATCCACTTATCGATCTAAAGAAAATCCGCTTCCTTACAAACCTCGATCTGGAGGGCACTGGCATAGAAGGCATCACGGTGGTAAACGCCTCGGTATTCCCTAATGAGTTTGCACTGTTGAAACAGGTGAACGAAAAAGGCAATTACCTTGTAAAAGTAAACTCGCGCGGTAAAGCAGCCAATAGCGACCATTACTTTTTCAGCGAGAAAGGCGTGCCCGCGTTTTTCATGTATACCCTGGGCGGTATAAAAGCTTACCACGATATTTACGATATCAGTGCTACCCTGCCGCTAAACAAATACGAGGACCTGTTTAACCTGCTACTTAATTTTAACAATGGGCTGATGGGAAATAGAGCGAAGTAAAACAAAAAAGCCTTTAATCTTCCGACTAAAGGCTTCTTGCTATTATGGGTAAGTAATCGGGCTCGAACCGACGACCCTCGGTACCACAAACCGATGCTCTAACCAACTGAGCTATACCTACCGTGTTGGGATTGCAAAGATAGGAATTGTGTATTTATTTGCAAACCTTTTTTAAAATTACGTTCACATTACCTTAATTATTTAGAACAATTCTACCTAATAGGTAAATTTGTAACTATGGCAGAGCAACTGGTTGAATTGAATGTTACGGGGATGCATTGTAATAACTGCGCCATGAGCGTGCATAAGTTATTGGAAAAGAAAGGGCTGCAAAACATACTGGTGAGCTTCGCCTCCGAAGAGGTAAAATTCTCCACCGCCGACCAATCTATCCTGCCCTCCGTTATCAATGATATCGAAAGCCTCGGTTTTCATGTAGTAGAGGATGCTGCAACCCATCAAACACCATTTTACGATAAAGTTGAGAACAAATTTTTCTTCTGCGCACTGTTTACTGCGCCACTTTTATTGCATATGGTGCTGCCCTGGCACTTTCTTCATTCGCCCATTGTACAACTTATATTATGCCTGCCTGTATTTATAGTGGGCTGCTTGCATTTCGGCAAAAGTGCCTATGGCTCGCTTAAAGGCGGGGTGCCCAATATGGATGTGCTGATATTTATTGGTTCCACATCTGCTTTTGTTTACAGCTTGACGGGGACCATTCAAAACCTGGGCGAGCAATACCTGTTCTACGAAACTTGCGCCACTATTATTACGCTGGTGTTGCTTGGTAATGTATTAGAGAAACGCAGCGTTAACCAAACCACATCGGCAGTGAAGGCTTTGATGAAGTTTCAGGAAGTAAGCGCTAACCGCTTAGTTACAGACGGCGTTGAAGTAGTAAATGCAAAAGATATTGCTGCCGGTGATATATTATTGGTAAACGAAGGCGGGCAAGTACCTGTAGATGGCGATATACTATCGGGCGAAGCCTCGATAAACGAAGCAATAATAACCGGCGAAAGTATCCCGGTGCAGAAAAAGAAATACGATAGCGTAATTGGCGGCACTATCGTTCAGCAGGGCAACATTAAAATAATAGCCACCAAGGTGGGCAGCAATAGTACCCTCGCACAAATAATCGACTTGATGAAACGCGCGCAGGCTGCCAAGCCGCCTGTACAAAAGCTGGGCGACAAGGTAGCCGCGGTATTTGTGCCTGTGGTGGTGCTTATTGCCTTGCTTACATTTGTTATTACCTATTTTGCTACCAATACAGGCCTGCAAAACAGTATGCTGCATGCTATTGCCGTTCTGGTGATATCTTGCCCTTGTGCAATGGGACTGGCAACACCTACTGCGGTGATGGTTGGGCTTGGCAGGGCAGCAAAAAACGGCATCCTGATAAAAGGCGGCGATACTATAGAAGCCGTTACCGATACCAAATATGTGATATTCGATAAAACGGGAACGCTTACCACGGGCAAATTCAGCGTACAGGATATTAAACCAGAAGGCGGCTTTGATATTGAAGCCATCCGCGGAGTTATTGTAGCCATTGAAGAACGAAGCAACCATCCTATTGCGAAGTCGCTCATAGACGGATTGAAAGGTTTATCCAAGCAAAAGGTAATATTGCGCACAATTACCGAAGAAAAAGGCCTGGGCATGCGCGCTGAAGACGTGGAGGGTAATAGCTACTTCTTAGGGACGGCCAAAGCCGGCGCTGATGATGGCTACAACTTATCACTTTACAAAAACCAAAAGCTTACCGCACAAATAGCTGTAGACGATACCCTAAAACCGGACGCCCTCGCGTTAATTACGAGCTTGAAAAAAATGGGGATAAAACCTGTACTCCTAAGCGGCGATAAAGCCGGGCGTTGCGCATCCGTCGCGAAAACATTAGGCATTACGGAAGTACACGCCGAAAAACTACCCGACGAAAAATTGGCCGTGGTTGATGTTTACCGCAAAAAAGGTAAAACTTTGATGATAGGCGATGGCATAAACGATGCCCCTGCCCTAACCCAGGCTGATGTTGGTGTATCCATGAATGATGCCAGCCATATAGCCATACAATCGGCAAAAGTAATATTGCTGAATACGGATATGCGGTCGGTTGTTACGTTTTTGCAGATAAGCCGCCACACGCTGCTCACCATTAAACAAAACTTGTTTTGGGCCTTCGCTTATAACATTGTGGCTATACCTGTAGCTGCTTTAGGCTTCTTAAACCCTATGGTGGGTGCGCTAACGATGGCTTTCAGCGATGTGATAGTTATAGGGAACTCGCTGAGGTTGAAGGTGAAGAAAGTTTAGCCCCCCAGCCCCCCTGAAGGGGGAGCTTTTGAAATACCTTTTTGAGGATAACGTACCCTGATCTTATACTTTTTACTACTTTTGTTCCCCCTTCAGGGGGGTAGGGGCTTATGATAGAAATTTATACAGACGGTGCATCGAGCGGGAACCCCGGTCCGGGTGGTTATGGGGTAATATTGCGTGCCGGTGCGCATTATAAAGAGCTATCTGCCGGATATCGCAAAACTACCAATAACCGTATGGAACTACTGGCCGTTATCACCGGGCTGGAAGCACTAAAATCTCCAAATCAGCAGGTTACTATTTATTCCGATAGTAAGTACGTTATCGATTCGATAGAAAAACGCTGGCTGCAGGGCTGGGTAGCAAAAGGCTTTGCAGGCAAAAAAAACAAGGACCTTTGGTTGAGGTACCTCAACATCAGCAAAATACACCAGGTAAAATTTGTATGGGTACGCGGCCATAACGGCCACCCCGAAAATGAACGCTGCGACGTATTGGCGGTAGCAGCGGGCAAACAGCGCGACCTGCTTATCGATTCGGTTTTTGAAGCGGAAGCGGGGCTCGGTTAGTCCATAGTCGATAGACGATGGTCCATAGCAGGATGTTGTTTACGAGAATCCGGCAATAATATCCGCTCCCATCGTCTATGGACTATCGACCATGGACTATCAACTACTTCGCCCCCAACTCTATCACTTCCAACCCGTGTATCCTATCGCCTGTTATTTCAAAGCGCATTAGCGTACGCACTTTTTGCCAGCCGTGTTTGCCCGCTGCGCCGGGGTTTAGGTGCAGGCAGCTTATCTGTTTGTCGTAGATAACTTTCAGGATGTGCGAATGCCCGCAAATGAAAAGCTTTGGCGGGTTGGCATAAATTTCTTTACGCACCACCGGGCTGTACTTATCAGGATAGCCGCCAATGTGCGTCATCCATACATCAACCTGCTCGCAATTAAAGCGCAGGTGTTCGGGATAGGCCGAACGTATATCAGTATCATCAATATTACCATAAACGCCCTTAAAAGGCTTAAAGGCCGCCAGTTTATCCGCAACCTCAATATTCCCGAAATCACCGGCATGCCATATCTCATCACAGGCATCGAAGTGTTTAAACACAGCATCGTCGAGGTAACTATGGGTATCGGATATTAAGCCTATTTTCATTTCTGATCTGGGAGTTTCGATTTCGGATTTAGAAGATAGTTAAAAACTCTTTTAATGTGTGCTGATAAGCCTGCGAATATACTTTTGGTTCGGCATAAATAATAAGCTCTGTTCGCTGTAAAGCGGTTGGCTGTCCTCCAAAAGTGATAATTTCCCGATGAGGCGCCGTGTGTTCGAATGATTTGATATCAACGATCCCCAGTAGGTGCATTCCATCCTCTACCAGCAGGCCTTTTACCATATCAGCCGTTTCTAAAGGTAGTATCATAGCGCAAGTGCCGGCGGGTTTCAAATGCCTGGCAACGCTCCCTATCAGCTTTTCAAAAAATGCACCATCGGTATGCCGGGCCAAGTTCTTTTTCTCTCCCGGCGAAGCCAGGGAGTTTAAAAAGAAGGGCGGGTTAGATACAATAAAATCGAATTGCTTATCGGGACAAGCTTCAAAGTATTCCTCAAACGCCGTGGCGTACAATTGCAGCCTGTCCGCAAACTGCGATGTTTTAAAGTTTCCGTCCGCCGTTTCGGCTGCGGCGGCGTCTATTTCTACGGCTTCGATATTGGCATTGGGAAAGCGTTGGGCCAGCATCAGCGCAATTACGCCGGTGCCAGTGCCAATATCTAAAACAGTGCTTGCTCCCTCGGCATTGGCCAATGCGCCAAGCAGAACGCCGTCGGTATTTACCTTCATGGCGCAACCGCTTTGGTTTACATCGAACTGTTTAAACTTAAATATATCTGCCAATTTATAAAAGGGTTTGCGTGGCTTGGTAGTAATAATTTGCCTATTTTCATGCACTGATATCAAACGCCCGGGCATTTAATGCGAAACCGCTTCTACCAACTCCAACAGCAATTTAAAAAGCCAAAAGTAATTATTATAACAGCCATTTCGGTAGGCTTGTTGCTTTGGTTTGCCTTTTGCCTGCCCAACCCGCTGTTCCGCAGCCCTACTTC
Organism: Mucilaginibacter pedocola; assembly: GCF_002013915.1. GTDB lineage: Bacteria > Bacteroidota > Bacteroidia > Sphingobacteriales > Sphingobacteriaceae > Mucilaginibacter > Mucilaginibacter pedocola. The sequence continues at coordinate 214,100 of NZ_MBTF01000001.1, read as the reverse complement.
TTTTGTGATAGATGATGAGAATGGTCAACTCCTCGGCGCCTCCATTGCGGCCGACGGGCAATGGCGTTTCCCGCATAACGATAGCGTACCCGAAAAGTTCAAACAATGCATTATTGCCTTTGAGGATAAGCGTTTTGAGCATCACCCGGGTTTTGATGCGTTGGCCTTCGGGCGTGCCATTTTCCAAAATTTTAAACAAGGGCGGGTAACCAGCGGCGGCAGTACCCTTACCATGCAGGTGATGCGTTTAGCCACGCGACATAAGCGCACGGTTTGGAATAAAATTGGCGAAATATTTATGGCACTGCGGCTCGAGTTGGGCTATAGCAAACCCGAGATACTGGCCATGTACGCCAGCAATGCGCCATTCGGCAGTAATGTTATAGGGCTTGATGCGGCTGCATGGCGCTACTTTGGGCGCGGCCCCGAAAAACTTTCCTGGGGCGAAATGGCTGCTTTGGCCGTGCTACCTAACTCTCCCTCGTTGGTGCACCCCGGCAAAAACCGGCAGATATTGCAACGCAAACGCAATCTGCTGCTTAACCGGCTTTACAAGCAGGGTACAATTGATAGCACCGCCGCCAAGCTCGCCGAATTTGAACCCGTGCCTGAAAAACCGGTTGCCCTGCCTCAATTTGCCCCGCACCTGCTGCAACGCTTTAAGGCCGACTATAAAACCAATAAACAGGGCGATACCCGCATAACCACCACCATAAAAACCACGCTGCAGCAACAAGTAGCCGGCATTTTAGAGCAACACCACCAGGTATTAAAGGCTAACGACATAAACAACATCGCCGCCGTAGTGCTTGATGTAGAAACAGGCGCAACGCTTGCCTACGCCGGCAACATTAGCCACCCCGAAGACCCGGAAATGGAGAGCGATGTGGATGTTATTGGCGCACCTCGCAGTCCCGGCAGCACGCTGAAACCTTTGTTGTACGCCGCCATGTTGCACGATGGGCTAATACTCCCCAATAGCCTGATACCCGATGTGCCTACGCAAATTGCGGGCTACCACCCGGAGAATTTCGATCTGGGTTACGATGGTGCGGTTCCCGCTTCCAACGCACTCTCGCGTTCGCTGAATGTGCCGGCTGTAAAAATGCTGCAGCAATATAAATACGAACGTTTTTACGATGTGCTGAAGAAAGCAGGCGTAACCACCCTAAAGCAACCTGCGGACCACTACGGCCTTTCGCTGATATTAGGCGGCGGCGAAAACACCCTTTGGGAACTAACCGGGCTATACGCCAATATGGCCCGCGTGCTGAACCATTACCCCAAATACAAAGGGCAATACGATGCCGCCGACTACCATCACCCCGTGTACACCCTCCAGCCAAAAGAGGAACCTACGTTGGAAAAAAACGGTTTATTAGATGCCGGCTCACTTTACTACACGCTGCAAGCCATGGAAGAAGTAATGCGCCCCGGCGAAGAAATGCTTTGGCAGCAGTTTAGTTCTACCCAGCGCATTGCCTGGAAAACCGGCACCAGCTTTGGCTTTCGCGATGGTTGGGCCATTGGTGTTACGCCCAAATATGTAGTTGGCGTATGGGTTGGCAATACCGATGGCGAAGGCCGCCCCGGGCTTACGGGCATCAACACTGCCGCTCCTGCCCTGTTCGAGATATTCCGCCTGCTGCCTGCCACGCGCAATTGGTTCGCCATGCCTATGGGCGAAATGGCGAAGATAGCCGTATGCCGCGAGAGCGGGTATCGCGCCGGGCAATATTGCAACAACACCGTAGAGCAATATGTACCCAAAAGCGGCTTAAAAGCGGCAGCTTGCCCATGGCACCGGTTGGTACACCTCTCGCCCGACGAGCAATACCAGGTAACCGGCAATTGCGAACTACCGGAGAATATGCACAATAAAAGCTGGTTCGTGCTGCCGCCGTCGATGGAGTATTATTATAAAACCAAAAACTACCAGTACCACGTACTGCCACCCTTTAAACCGGACTGTGGCGAGGCCGACTACGGCAATCCTATGGAACTGATATATCCCAAAGAGAACGCCAAAATATACGTGCCGCTGGAAGCCGACGGCACGCGCGGCCGCGTAATATTCAACGCCGCACACCGCCAGCCCGGCATCAAAATATTCTGGCATCTTGATGATAAGTATATGGGCGAAACCAGCACCTTCCACCAGCTGGCGCTAAACCCAACGGCGGGTAAGCATAAAATAACTTTGGTTGATAGTGAAGGGAATACGATAAGCAGCAGCTTTGTGGTGTTAGACAAGGAATAAACATGTTTTTTTTATCCGACGAAACATGGTGGCTATTTAACCGCAAAGGCCACAAAGGTTTCGCAAAGAGGCACAAAGATTTTGAAGCGTGATAATAACAAGTTAGTTAAAAGTCAATGATCTAGATTTGTGTTGATTAGTCTAATTCGTAAAATTCGTGTTCACTCACTTGCGGCTTAGCGTCTTTGCGTGAGATATTTTTCATTTGTGTTAATTAGCTTAATTCGTGAAATTCGTGTTCACTCATAAAACTACACCCTTCGGGAAATTTTAATATATGCTGGAACAATACGACTTGGGTAACCTGATGGTTTTGGATATAGAAACCGTGCCGCAATATGCTACGCATGCCGAGGTACCCGAACATTTTCAGGAACTTTGGGCCTATAAAACCCGACTGCAACGCAACGATGCCACCCCCGAAGAATTTTACGAACGGGCGGGCATTTGGGCAGAGTTCGGTAAGATAGTCTGTATTTCCGTAGGCATATTTCTGAATGGTAAAAAGCCCGCGTTACGTGTAAAATCATTCGCCGGGCACGATGAAAAAGAACTATTGGCCGCCTTTAGCAAAATGCTGAGCAGTCAGCCGCCAAGCGTTATCCTTTGTGCGCATAACGGAAAAGAATTTGATTTCCCTTACATCTGCCGTCGCTTGCTTATCAATGGTGTCCCCTTTCCGCCTCACCTGCAGATCGCCGGCAAAAAGCCATGGGAAATAAACCACCTCGATACCATGGAGCTATGGAAATTCGGCGACTATAAAAACTATACCTCGCTTAATCTGCTTACCGCCATCTTCAATATCCCCACCTCCAAAGACGATATCGATGGTAGCCAGGTAGCACACGTATACTATACCGAAAACAACCTCCCCCGCATTTGCGAGTATTGCCAAAAGGATGTGATAGCTACGGCGCAGTTGATACGGAGGTACCGCGGTGAAGAATTAATAGAAGAGGAATGTATTACGATAGTGGGGTGAACTTGAAGTAACCCCGCATCGCAACAGTTTAGATTTGCCTGTCTTTCACCCAGATTACAAGTTTCAGCCCCGACCATACTTCATCTACCGCGCAAACTTTTACGTCTACCAAACCGGTTTGCAAGGCAAGGTTACGTATTTTATCTTCGGTAACATCAGTAACTATCTTCGATGCCTTCTTGGGCCAGGATATCCATATGATACCATCCTGTTTTATTTGTTGGCGAAACACAGGGAGTGCCGCTGCTAAACTATCATAGCTTTTGGTGAAGTAATGGATAATATCAACCTGCTGTTCGCTTTCGTCAACCAAAACAACATCCGCAGGCATATCTGCAAACAGGCCAAAATAATGTTCAGGCTGATTTATCAAAAGCACTTTAAAACCCGGCTTTATACCCAGTTTCTTTGCCAATGGCGTACCCGAATACCCAGCGCCCGTTGCCATATTATTTGAGTTGGTTTAGGTGATGCTGCATGTGCGCAACATAATCTTTAGCAATAAACTCCACGGTATTATAAACAGGTTCTCCCCTGTTATTGTCGCAGGTTGCCTGCCATCTGTCGACAGGGTAATTGACCAATACGCGCACTACTTGCAGGTTGATCAACTTCCAAAGCGAGAGCAATTCGTTTATATCCGCTTCGGCATAGCGCTGCGCCTCCACCCATTCTTCCTGAAAGTAAATCAGCTTAAAACCATCCTCGTAAGTGCAGCGCACAAATCGTTGCAGGTTTATTTGCGCACTATCTACCAGATGGCCTATTATCTGTTTGTTATTCCACTTGCCGGGCGCGGCAACGTTTTGCCAGTTAATAGCTGCTACGCGGTTCTCTAAAAAATCGCTGATGGCGGCTTGTAATTGCTGATGAATTGGAGGCATATTGGTACCAGGCTTTCAACAAATTTCAATTTAAATATGCTCATCCTGCATAAATTATTCAAAAAAAATTAACTTCATGCCTTTAAACACGCTATGGCCCTCAACTATATCTGGATAGCTTTCTTCCTCATCGCTTTTGTTATTGCCCTTTGCAAGCTTATTTTTTTAGGCGATGTAGATGCCTTTAAGCTTTTGGTTGATGGCATGTTCGATATGTCGAAGTCGTCGGTAATGGATATAGCATTGCCACTTGCGGGTAATATGGTACTTTGGCTGGGCATTATGAACATAGGCGAACGCGCCGGAGCCATGAACTTTCTGGCGCGCATAGTAGGCCCTTTCCTTAGCCGCCTCTTTCCCGAAGTACCTAAAGGGCACCCTGCTAACGGGCAAATGATGATGAACTTTTCGGCCAACCTGCTGGGTTTAGATAACGCAGCAACGCCGCTGGGTTTAAAAGCAATGGGCAGCCTGCAGGAGCTAAACCCGGATAAAGAAACCGCCTCAAACGCGCAGATCATGTTTTTGGTGCTCCATACCTCAGGTCTGCAATTGCTACCCGTAACCATTATTGCGCAGCGCTATATTCTGCATGCAAAAGACCCTGCCGATGTATTTTTGCCCTGCATTATAGCTACTTATGTAGCCACGGTAGTTGGTATGCTTGCTGTAGCCCTTAAACAAAAAATAAACCTTTGGGACCGCGTAATACTGGCCTGGCTGGGCGGCATGACGGCCTTTGTTACCCTCTTGGTTTGGTATTTTACCACACAGCTAAACCACGACCAAATTACTTTTGTATCCAAAGCCATCAGCAATACGCTTATTTTTTGTATCCCTGTTGTATTTATACTAGGCGCGTTACGCAAACGTGTAAATGTGTTCGAAGCTTTTATTGATGGTGCCAAAGGCGGATTTGAAGTATCGGTAAAGATCATCCCCTATTTGGTGGCCATGTTAGTAGCCATCAGCGTTTTCCGCAACAGCGGCGCGCTCGATTACCTGAACAATGGCGTGCGCTGGGTTGTAGCAAGCGCTGGTTTAGATACACGCTTTGTTGACGCACTGCCTGTAGCTTATATGAAACCGTTAAGCGGTTCGGGTTCTAAAGCGATGATGATAAGCACCATGCAAACCTATGGTGCCGATAGCTTCGCCGGGAGGCTGGGCTCTGTCTTCAATGGCTCGGCCGATACTACTTTTTACATCGTTGCGCTATATTTCGGCTCGGTAGGTATCAAAAAATCGAGGTACGCTATTCCGGCGGGTTTAATTGCCGACCTGGCCGGCGTTATTGCGGCCATATTTATTTGCTATCTATTTTTCGGATAAGCACTTACGTAAGGAATCCAAGCGGTTAAAAATGTTAACTTTTTATTAAAGTACATATACTACACAACCATTTTAGTTCGTTTGCGTATACAATTGCATTCGAAGTGGTTTTGAAAATCGAAAATTGTTTGTAACATTTTTGTTATTTTTATCGACTGGTAGTTGTATACTTTGAAAGGGGTTTGATGGAGAGAAATTTTACGAGAATTGTATTACTAATATTTTCGTTTTGCTGCATGGCGACTACGGGTGCTTTTGCCCAAACCGTCACTATTGGTGCCATCGATCCGGGCCCTTATGGGCAAGGTTCCACTATTGGTATACCTTTTCATCTTACTACCACCACAGCCTGCGCAAATGCTGCCAGTGTTTTCAATCTTTATTTATCTGACGTTAACGGAAACTTTGGTGGGCCTCCCAACCTAATTGGAAGCTATACCGGCTTTTATGGAACATTTGTAAACGGGATAATACCAAAAGGCACCGCTCCCGGCTCTAACTACCGCGTACGCATACAATGTACCGACCCTACCTTCCCCGCGGTATCATCAGATCCGTTCACTATCAGTGCATCAGACGGTGTTACAGCCGGGGCTACATCGCAGGCAATTAATATTAACTACCCTGAAATTTATGGATCGTGCATTGGCAGCGAAGGCGCTTCATACCCCTTCGTAAACACCTCATCTGCAGGCGCAACAACCACTATTTCTTTTTATAACGAATTGGCGCAGGCTAACGAAGGAACTAACCTGCCGTTGCCGGGCCCCGCATTTGTTGCCAAGGCGGCAAATTATACCGTATTTGTAAAAGCTGTTGCTGCGGGTATTATTGGTACAAAAGCCTATACGCTGATGAATAACCTGGTAAACAACAGCTTCGGTGCATCGGGCAGTAACCAGGTATGTTTAAACGGGAAAAACAAGTTATCGTACAGTGTAGATATTAATTCGCCAAACGGTATACAAAAAAACTACCCCGGGCTTATTTATAGCGTTACCTGGGGAGATGGCGAAAGCACCAACTTTACCCTTTGCGAAATTGTGGCGGCCGGTGGTATGATAAGCCATACCTACACCAAATCATCGTGCGGTAACGTAGCCAACGGGCAAGCCAACGTTTTCCAGATAGACCTGCAGCCCACCAGCCCCACCTGCGGCAAATTGGGTACGCCGGTAACGGGTTACGCACGCGTTATATCGCCGCCCTCAAACAAAATATCGGGCAAAAAAGTAGCTTGTACCAACGTGCCCATCCTGTTTACCAACGCCTCTATACCGGGGCAAGACCCATCGAGCACGTCTTTCGATTGTACTAATCAAAATGCGCTCTATACCTGGGTGGTGGATGGTACCGTAGTTGCCGTAAATTACAAACTGGAGAAACAACTGGAATATACTTTCAGCACCCCAGGCCAGCACTTTGTAGGGCTGCACCTGCAAAACGGCGCCGCCTTTTGCGATGTAAAAGACACTACCATAGCCGTTTGCGTACAAGACCCCGCCAAGCCAAGCTTTACACTGCCCGGCTCTACCATTTGTACCTCGGGTTCCGTTACGCCGGTGAATACTTCCATAGTTGACGAAAACTGTAATACCAATACCAACTACAACTGGATAGTAACCGGTCCTGCTCAACCCGGCTTTTTGGGCGGCACAAATGCCAACAGCAAAACACCAAGGTTTAACTTCACGGTATCAGGCGTATACACCGTACAACTGGATATAAACACCGAAAGCTGCGACCCGGTATCTACTGAACCCCAGGAGGTGGTAATAAACCTTAACCCGGTTGCTCAACTCTCGCCCGATGCACTTATTTGCGGGAAAGACCAAACACTTACATTTGGGCCAAGCGCCGGCACAACACGCACCATCTTAACCGGCACCTCAAAACAATTGCCCACAACCTACGTGTGGACGGTAACGGGCGGCGCCTTCAGTTACCAAAACGGAACCACCGCCAATAGCCGCTATCCGCAAATAAAGTTTACCGATTACAGCGTGTATACAATTTCGGTAACACATACCAATAATTGTAATATAGCCAGCGATACGCAGGTGCTAACCTTCCAGCAGTCGCCAATAGTTGATGCCGGCGGCGACCGCACCATTTGCGAGGGCAATTCTACCTACATGAATGCCGGCATAAGCGGCACTTACACCAGCTTTAGATGGGTTGGTGGTACGGGTACCTTTGCGCCAAGCCGCAATGCGCAAAAACCCACTTACACGCCGTCGGCCGCAGAAATTGCTGCTGGCACGGCTACTATCAGCCTTGAAGTTACTACCAATTTGGCGGCACCGTGTAATGTGATAACTACCCCTGCGGTAATTACCATCACTAAAAAAGATAATATTACCAGCCCGCTTACTGCCGAGGTTTGTACCGGGAACAATTTCAGCTACACCATTACTTCGCAAAACCCGGCAACAACTTATAACTGGACGGCGAGCGTATCCTCGGGTGCGGCAACGGGTTTTGGCGCAACAGGCAGCGGCAATACCATTAACGATGTAATAAACGATACCGGCATTGGCGACGCTGTGATACGCTATGTTATTACTCCTACAACCAACGGCTGCCCCGGAAACCCGGCCGAGCTTTTTGTGACTGTAAATCGCGTACCTGTGCTTACTGCTACGGCGCCCACAGCGCCTATTTGTACCGGCTCGGCAGCGGGTATTACCCTTGCATCATCGCAACCAAGCACTGTTTACACCTGGACAAGCACCACCACTAACGGGCCGGCTGTAAGCGGTTTTACCCAGCAGGCAACTCCTGTTAGTACGTTAAATATAACCGACGTTTTAACAAATTCAGGCAACGTTTATGGCACTGTCACTTATATCATCACTCCATACCATGGTGCCTGCCCGGGCGCACCGGTAACTGTTTCGGTAACTATAGCCCCTACCCCTGTAGCGGCCGATGCCGGCACTAACGAAGAAATTTGCGCCGGGCAAACTTATACCCTGAAAGGCAACAGCCCCGCACCCGGCACCGGCCGATGGACAGTAGCCTCGGGCCAAACTGGCATAACATTTTCTGATGCCACTAACCCTAACGCCGTAGTAAGTGGTTTACAACCGGCAACTGTTTACCAATTTACGTGGACTATAAATACCGCCGCAGGCTGTACCCCAACCACATCAACGGTTACCATTACTGTTGATGCGCCATCGGTAGGCGGTACAATTGCCGGTTCGATGCCGGTTTGTGCCGACGCTAATGCCGGGCAACTTACCTTATCGGGCAACACGGGCGATGTGCAGCATTGGGAATCATCGGTTGATAATGGCACCACATGGATAGTGTTGCCTAATACCGCAAGCCTAACGTTTGATTATAGCGGGCTTACTCAAACTACACAATACCGCGCAATTGTGATAAACGGCGTGTGCGGCCCGGCAACTTCTGCGGTGGCAACCATTACGGTTAACCCGCCAACAACGCCGGCGCTTGGGGGGCAGCCTACTACTACGCTTTGTAATGCTTCAACAGTAACGCTTGATGGTAACGACCCAGCTCCTTTTGCCGGTATATGGACGCAAACCGGTGGCCCGGCCGTAACCTTTGTTGATGCTACCAACCCAAAAACGCAAGTAAATGGTTTGGTGGGTGGCAATACCTACAAATTTACCTGGACCATTAAGGGCCTTGCCCCCTGCCCTGATAGCCAAAACGAAATAACTGTTATTAACAACCCCGATATTACGCCGAGCTTTACGGCAAATAATACTACTGCCGTTTGCGGGCCGCGCACGGTGCAGTTTACCAATACATCTACGCCGGTATTTACCACAACCGCTTATTTGTGGAACTTTGGCGACGGCACGCCAAGCTCTAACTCGGTAAGCCCGCAACACACCTTTGAGCCCCGCACCGACGGCCGCGATACTACCTATACTGTATCATTAAGCATTGTGGGCAATTGCGTACCACACCCCGCGTTCACTATTGATATTTTGGTGCGCCCAACCAGCCCAATCGCATCTATTTTGCCTGAAAGGCTTGCAGGTTGCGGTCAGCTGGCTATAAAGCTTAAGAATACCTCGCCCGGCAACAATGCCAAATACGACTTTTTTGTGTACGATGGCGATATTAAAGTTTTCCAGGAAACCCGTACCGATAAATCTGACGTTACGTTCCCTGTGTTAGGTCCGCCCACCAAAGATAAATTCTACAGTGTTTACGTGGTAGCTACAGATTTTTGCGATAATACCGATAAAAGCATAGCTATCCCTATCAACATCTTCCCGGCCACATTTGTGCCTTTGTTTTTTGCCAAGGATAATAAAACAGCGGCTTGCTATCCCTTTACAGCTGCATTCGAAAATATATCATCCGGTGGCGATACGTTTTTATACCGTATTTATGACGCACCTACGGGTGGCAACAAGGTTGATGAGATACAGGGCAGCAAAACCGAGCAGCCCTACACTTTTAACGCACCGGGCACCTACTACGTAAGCATAGTTGCTATAAATACCTGCGCCACCTTCGAATCTACCGAACGTATTAAATTTGAGGCTTACCCAAAACCGGCACCAAACTTTACAGCTGATGTTACCAGCGGCTGCAAGGCTATTAAAGTAACCTTTGCCAATACTACGCCGGCAAATGGTGCCACCCCGCCACAATCGTTAACCTACGAGTGGGATTTCGGCGATGGCTCGGCTCACTTCTTCGGTTATACACCACTGCCGCATGTGTATACCGCTAAAAGCACATCGTATACGGTTACACTAACCGTTACCAACCTATCAACCGGTTGTAATGATGTTATTACCAAACCAAACTTTATACAAGTAACCCCTGCGCCAAATGTTGATTTCGAGGCCAGCCCGGGCTTTGTAACCAAAATACCCAACTACCATTTCGCGTTTGACGATAAAACATCGGGCAACCCTAACCCCGTAGCATGGGCGTGGGATTTTGGCGACGGTGCAACATCAACCCAACAGAACCCTGGCCATACTTATGCAGATACGGGTACCTATAAGGTAACGCTGAGAGTAACCAACCGCGACGGTTGCGACAGCATTGTAACACATAACGTACAAATTACCGGTGTACCGGGGCAATTATATATACCAAATGCATTTATGCCTGCCAGCAGCACCAGCGAACTGCGTACCTTTGTAATGAAGGGTTCAGGGATAGAGAGCTGGCGTTTCCAAATATTTAATAACTGGGGGCAACTGGTTTGGGAAACCACCAAACTAAGCAGTACAGGCGAACCAACCGAAACCTGGGACGGCACCTTTAAGGGCGCGCCCGCACAGCAAGGCGTATACGTTTGGCAGGCATCGGCACATTTTATAAACGGCACCGACTGGAAAGGCATGCAATACGGCAGTAATACCTTACCAAAACGCACGGGCGTAATACATTTAATAAGATAGCAATGGGCATAAAAAAACATCTATATGGGCTTTTGCTGCTTACCGTTTTATGCTGCGTTAATGCGCAGGCGCAAGATCATATGTATTCGCAATTCTTCAATTCGCCCAACTACCTTAACCCGGCGCTTAACGGGCAATTTGAAGGCGACCTGCGCATGAGCCTTATCTACCGCAACCAGTATTCGTCAATCGGCAATGGCGGGCTATCATACCTTACCGCTACTATCGATTATAATGTACCGCGTTTTGGCGGTGGTTTCGGGTTGATGTTTACCCGTGCGAGTGAGGGTACGGCTTATCTTAATAAAAACAACATCTCGGGCATATATTCCTACAGCGTAGGCTCCGAGTCGTTTGTATTATCATTCGGTTTACAGGCCGGTATTACCAACCGCTCGGTAGATTATAGTAAACTCGTTTTCAGCGACCAGATAGACCCTCGTTTGGGTTACATACCCGGTTCGGTATCGGGGGCGGATGCAGCACTGTTTAACAATAAATTTTATTTCGATTCGGGCGCGGGCATTAACCTCACCACCGGCGATTTTAATATAGGCGGTGCTGCGCAACACATCAACCGCCCCAATGAATCGTTCACGGGCGTACCTGCCAAGTTGCCTATGCGCGGCACCCTGCATGCCAGCTATCGCTATAACCTTACTAAGGATGATAATATCGACGAAGACCAAAAATCGTACATCATCCCCTCGGTGGTACTGTATAAACAATCGCAAGCGCAATCGGTAGCTTTAGGGCTTCAGTATAAGCGCCGCAGTATAAATGCAGGCTTATGGTACCGTAGCGGCGGTTTGGGCAGTGGCCCTGCATCGGTGGTGGTATCGTTTATTTTTGATGTATTTATTAACCACGAGGGTGCCGAAAAAATGCGCCTCGGCGTAAGCCACGATGTACCTGCGGGTCGAGGGTTAAACTACAGCAACACCAGCGGCACCACCGAGGGCAGCGTGAGTTACGAAACCACCCTCCCCTATGGCATGAACCAATACCGTAAATTTAACGGTAACCGCAGATGCTATGATTTTTATTAATTTTGACAACACAACCAATTATACCGGGCATTACGTTTTATGACAAAGGAAGAGTTAGAGCGGGAGTATTTAAAAGCTAAGCAGAAGAAAGAGCAACAAGGCAAAGAATACCTGCGGTCGAAAGAGAAAAAGAAAAGTTCGGCACTTAAGGGTGTGTGGGTATTGGCCCTGTTCGGCATTGTGTTTGTATTTATATTGGTAAAAATTGCCAACTCAAACTCCATGGAGGTATTTAATGGCCTGCCAAGCAGCGATGCAGCCTACGCAATAGCCAAGGTATATATACGGCCTACCGTGCGGTCTACCAGCGTAAACTTCGAAGACGACAGCTATAAATTTGCAAAAAAATCCGATTCGGTTTATGTAATAAAATCTGCGTACACCGCCCGCAGCAGTAGCGGCGAAAGTACTACCACTCACTTCACCATATCCCTGCAATACATGGGTGGCAGCGGCAGCAAAGAAGAAAGCTGGAAAATGCTCGACCTGGAGCAAAACTAAAACGCTGCCCTATGGATAGCCGTAAAGACTTTATTACCGATGCCCGCGCCGTAATTGGCCGAGCGCAATACCAAACTACCATTACCAGTGGCAACCATGCTATAATTGCAGATGAACCTGTTGATGATGGTGGTACCGATACCGGCATGTCGCCCTATAACCTGCTTATGGCCAGCCTGGCAAGCTGCACTGCAATTACCCTTCGCATGTACATCAACCGCAAAATGTGGGTAGTAGAAGAAATAAATGTGGATGTAGAAATGTACCGCACCGATGCGGGCATCTTTATAGAAAGTAAACTCGACTTTAAAGGCGACCTAACCGACGAACAAAAACAACGCCTCATTACCATTGCCGATGCCTGCCCTATTCATAAAATTTTGGTGGGGAATATAGAGGTGAATACCAGTTTGCAGTAGACAGTTTGCAGTTAGCAGTGCGCTGTTTGCAGTGGGCAGTACTCAATTAGCAGTTTCGAGTATCAGTTCTTTTCTTACTGCAAACTGCGCACCGCCAACTGCAAACTATTTCAAGCCCCTCACAAAAATATCTATCAGCAGCAGGCGCTTATTGTGTATCTCGTCCAGGTGCTCTTTTTTGGGAAAGTTTATTTTCTTCTGCATAAAGCCAACCTTTATACCATGCATGGCATCTAAAAACACCTCTACAATTTCGGCGGGGTTGGTTATTGGCTGTATGGTGCCTTTTTCGGCTTCCAGTTCAATGGCGCGGGTAAGCAGTTTGGTTTCGGTGGCGTGCACCTCGCCTACTATGGTCCAAATGGTGTCGGGCAGGTTTTGCTCGTTAAGCCTTACAAAATCAAAAAAGTTGTAATTGGCCACCATAAAATCGTGCTGGGTATTTACCTGGTACAGGAACGCATCACGCAGATTATCAAAACTACCTATCTTGTTTTCAACCATTTGCAGGTAATCGCTGGCCAGTTTACGCATAACGGCCATATACAGTTCGCTTTTATCGGGGAAATAATAATACAGCAGGGCTTTCGACATCGAGAGGTCGCCGGCAATCTCATTCATGGTTGTTTTTGAATAACCATAATGCAAAAAGCGCTGGTGCGATGCTTCTAATATCTTTTCACGTTTTATATCCTGTTGGTCGATACCTGCGCTCATTTTTGTTAATTACCCCTGTATTTTCTTTTTAAATTCCTGACTTATTTAACAAAAGTATCAAATAATCAAGGGTAAGTGTATAATCGACAATAAAAGATGATATTCAAATGTTAAATTTCAATATAAGAAATACCGTTTTAGCGCTATAGTTATTCGCGGCATAGCCACGTTCTACCAAAAAAGGGCCGCAAGTTTTAGTTGCGGCCCTTTGGCATTTATTTAATTGTTGATGTTAGTGGCTTGCGTCGGCTAATTCTAACTTGCGTTTTTCTTTAGCTTTCTTTTCGTCCTGGTTACCAAAGAAATAGTTCTTCATGTTTACGCGGATGATGTACATACATGGTACCAAAATAAGGGTGATGATGGTAGCAAAACCAAGGCCGAATATCATCGTCCAGGCTAATGGGCCCCAGAAGGCAACGTTGTCACCACCGAAGTGTATATGTGGTTCGAAGTGGGTGAACAGGCCTACAAAATCTATATTAAAACCAACGGCCAGTGGTATCAAACCAAGTATAGCTGCTGTTGCGGTAAGCAATACCGGTGTCATACGGGTGTGGCCGGCTTCTACCACGGCATCGTGCAGGCTGGTGCCTTGTTCTAACAGCATATCGGTAAACTCTACCAGCAATATACCGTTACGCACCACCACCCCGGCAAGGGCAATAATACCAACGCCCGTCATTACAATGGCCATCGTCATCCCGAAGATGCTAACACCCAGCAATACCCCTATGATACTGAAGAATATCTCGCTGATGATAATGAACGTTTTCCCTATCGAGTTGAATTGTATCATCAGGATAAGCAATATCAACCCGAACGAAGTTGCCATAGCGCCACCAAGGAATTTCACAGCTTCCATCTGGTCTTCCTGGCCACCACCCTGGCGGATGATAATGTTATCATCGTGCTTAAAGTTATTAAGTGCTTTCAGGATATTGGCATTCACATCATTAGGGTTATATGGCTTTATCACGTTAGAGTTTAGTGTTAGTACTCTACGTTGTTGTTTACGCTTAATGTTGCTATAAGTATCTGTATAGCGAATATCGGTAAAGGCCGAAACCGGTACCTGGCGGATAGCACCGCCCGTAGCCATATCACGATAGGTGATCTTCAGGTTACGCAACTCGTCGATATTACTGCGCTGGCTTTCCAGTGCGCGCACCTGTATCTTGTAATCATCCTCCTTGGTATTGCGGAAATTTGCTGCCTGTTTACCAAATATCGCCGTAGCAAGGTCGCCCGTGATTTGCCCGGTGCTTATACCTTCGCGGTTAGCACGCTCGCGGTCAATATCGAAAACGATCTCGGGCTTGTCGTTCTGCACATCCGGTATCAGGTTCTCAATACCTGCAATGTTCTGTTTGGTAAGGTAAGTTTTCAAGCGATCACCTGTTTTCACCAGCGAATCAAGGTTATCGCCAATGATCTCAATAGCAATATCCTTTTGCACCGGCGGGCCGCTATTCTCCTGCATTACCGAAATTTTTGCCCCCGGTACGCCTTGTACAGCATTACGTATGCGGTATAATATCGCTTTGGTATCTTTACCATTACGCTTGCCAAACTCCACAAAAGCAACGGTTACTTTACCTTTGTTTTGATAATCGCCCTGGTCTTCATCGGTAGGGTCGCTTACGCCTTTGGTTACGTTTGATATTACCGAAGTTACAATATCCTTATCGGGCTCTACAATGGCAGCCACGCGTTTCTCAATCTTCCTGGTAACCTCGTTGGTGGTAGCCTGGTCGGTACCTATAGGCATGGTAATATATACATAGGCAAAGTTAGGGTCGCCCGAGGGGAAGAACTCAGGTGTTTTACCGCGCACCACCATTAGTACAATAGCAAGGAAGAACAGCACGAATGTACCCAGCAGCACGGTTACGGGGCGTTTCACCGCACGCTCCAACCACTTGGCATACCAATCCTGGAAACGCGGCCAGGCGTTTTTCTGGAACCTGTCTATCACCCGCAGGAATACGAAGTGGTTTAGCAGGTATAGTATTACTATCACCACCATAAAGTTGCCCACACCTATGTTAATCAGGTAACCAATAATGGTTGCAGGCACCAGGAAGAACATGGCGCGTTTAGTGGCTTTATCAAATTTAGGGTTATCGTGCTCGCCATCGTGGTGAGGCTTCATAAAATCAACCGCAAAAACGGGGTTCATGATATAAGCAACAACCAATGAGGCTAATAAGGTTATGATGAGCGTAATAGGCAGGAAGAACATAAAGTCGCCTATCAAACTGTTCCAGAAAGCCAATGGCACAAATGGAGCCAGGGTAGTCATGGTACCCGAGAATACCGGCAGGAACACCTCGCCCGCTGCATTTTTCGCAGCTTCGGCAATAGGTACTTTTCCGTTTTGGAAAATACGGTGCGTGTTCTCAATAACCACAATGGCATCATCCACCACAATACCCAGTGCCAGCAGGAAAGAGAACAACACGATCATGTTGAGCGTGAAGCCTATCCACGGCATTATAAGGAATGCGATAAAGCAAGATAATGGTACCGAAAGCGCCACAAAGATGGCATTGGTAGTACCCATAAAGAACATCAGGATAACCGTTACCAATATAAAACCAATAATGATGGTATTGATCAGGTCATTCAGCGTAGTACGCGTTTTATCGCTTTGGTCGCCGGTTACTGTAATAGCCAATCCTTTTGGGAACACCGTTTTTTGCTTTTGTTTGATCAGCTCGTTTATTTTGTCTGATGCCTCAATAAGGTTCTCGCCTGCGCGTTTACTAACGTTAAGGGTAATTACATTTTTGAAGTTAGGGTTATCGTTGGTTTTTAACCTTGCGTAGCTCTCCTGTTCCAAAAAGGAATCTTTTACATCGGCAATATCGCGAAGATAAACCGCCTGTCCTTTAGGGTTACGGATAACCATAGCGGCTACTTCATCAGCATTTTTAAAGTCCTTTTTTATGTCGATGCTGCGGCGTACGCCATCGGTTTTAATAGTACCGGCCGACGAAAGAATGTTCTCATATCCAACTGCGTTAGAGATATCTGTAAAAGTAAGCTGGGCTGCAGCCATTTTGTTGATATCAACGTTGATCTGTATCTCGGGTGTTAAAGCACCTACTTCATCCACTTTCGATATCTCTTTATAGCTTTCTATCTCATCCTTTAAAATATCAGCGTATTCTTTCAAACGCTTCAGGTCGTAATCGCCCGAGATGTTGATATAAAGGATGGGCAGGTCAGACACGTTAATGTCCGAAATAGTCGATTCTTTCAGGTTCTGGTCGTTCTGCGGCAGATCCTGTTTGGCTTTATCAACCGCTTCTTTCACGCGCACTTTGGCGTCATCCAGGTCAACATTAGCCTGAAACTCGGTAGTAATTACCGAGATGTTTTGCTGCGAGTTAGAGGTAACCTTCTTTAAGCCCTTCAGCGACTTTAGTTGTTTCTCTATCTGCCTGGTCACCAGGTTCTCCACGTTTTGCGGAGATTGGCCTAAAAAGGCTGTGCTAATGAACACCTTCTTCTGTGCAATATCCGGGAAGTTTTCTTTCGGCAGGTTATTGTAGCTGATAAGCCCCATCGCCGTGATGAAGAATATCAGCACGTATATGGCCGTTTTATTATCAATGGCCCAACTGGAGGGCGCAAATTCTTTTTTTACGTCTTTCATGATTGTAACAGTTCAGGGTTAACCATTAATTAGCTACCTGCGTAACTTTTAATTTGTTGCCATCTTCTACATCAGCAGCACCTTCGGTTACTACCTGGTCGCCGGCTTTAACACCCGAGAGTATTTCTGACTGGCCACCGTAAGTAATACCAACCTTAACCGGGTTGCGTTTTGCTTTGCCGTTTTGGTTTAGAAAAACAAAGTCGCCTTCTTCCGAACGTTGAATAGCTTTTACCGGCAATACCAATGCGCTGCTGTTAATGTAGTTAGCTATTTTAATAATAGCTGTCATGTTAGGGCGAAGCGAAGCACGTTGTGGCAATTTTATCTCCACGCCAAAGCTGCGCGAAGTTGGGTCGATAGCCTTCGAAGCAAAAGTAACGGTAGTGGTCAGCGAATCTTTCGCATCGGGCACCAGTATCAATACTTTGTTGCCGGTGTTCACACTACCCGAGTAAGATTCGGGCACATCGGCTTTTATTTTCAATACATCTGCATTTACTATGCGAATACCGTTGCCCGGTTGGCCCGGCTGAACGGCCTGCCCCAGTTTCAAATCCATCTGATCAACAGTACCGCTTATTGGCGATACAATGCGGTACAGGTTGGCCTGCGAACGAAGCGCAGCCACTTGTTTTTTACCCGCAGTGTAATTGGTTTGTGCTTGCAAAAACTGTACTTCGGTGCCAATTTTTTGATCCCAAAGGTTTTTTTGGCGTTCGTAAACGGTTTTAAGCAGGTCAAGGTTAGCCTCAGCCTGTGCAATTTGCTGCTGCATTACGCTGGCATCCAACTGCGCCAACACTTGGCCCTTACTCACATGCTGGCCCGGCTTTACGTATAAGGCGGTAATGGTACCCGGCGATTGCGAATAAGCTGTTGTATTATCCTGCGCATCAATTTTACCCTGTATTTGTACATAGTTGGTAAAGGTACCGCTTTTAACTTCTACAGCACCCACCTCAACCGCTTTAGACGAATCTACAGTGCCTATTTCGCTTTGCAGCTTGGTTATCTTACCGTTGAGTTCCTGCTGTTGCTTTTGCAACTCGGCCAGTTCGGCCTTTTTATCTTTTGGCTTGGAGCATGCTGCTAATAACAGTATGGCCGGTATGTATAATAGTTTTTTCATTGTTATATGGAGTGTTTATGAGTTTGTTTAAGTTTTGTTATTGGATTCGTCCGTAAGCCCTTTCAAGGTCAACCTTGCTCACTAAGGCATCATAAAGGGCCTGTATATATTGGTTATCGGCGCTTTCTAACCCGGTTTGTGCCTGGGTAACCTCAATGCTGCTGCCAACACCCTGCTGGTATTTTATTTTAGAAACGCGGAGCACCTCGCGGGCGAGTTCCTGGTTACGCTTTTGGTTGTTTAGGCTTTGCAGGCCGTTGAAATAAATTACCCTTGCCTGGCTTGCCTGCAAGCTTAAGGCATTTTTAAGCCCGTTTAAATTGTTTTGGTTTTTCTGTTCGGTAATTTGTGTTTGCCTCAGCTGATTAAGCCTTTGCCCGCCGCTATATATAGGTATGCTAAGCGTTAAGCCCACATAAGTGGTTGGGAATTTGGTGCTGAACAAATCGCCAAAACTATTGGCCTGGTAAGCGTAAGCAGTGCTTGCATTTGCCATTAGCTTAGGGTAAAACTGCGATTTTTGGCGCTTAACATCATACTGGCTCAACTTCAGGTTCGACTCCAGCAATTCGTACTCTATCCTTTTTTTATAAAACGTAGTATCGGTAGATGCTTCGGCTAAAGTGCTTTGCATATCAACATCTTCCAGCCTGTCTTTCAATACAAGGTTTTGGCCAATAGGCATACCCATCTGAAACTTTAACAACTGGTAATTCAATTCCAGTAAACGCTGTGTATTTTCCCTTGTAGTAACTAAATTATTGTACTGAACGGCAATACGGTCTACATCTATTTTTTCTACAAAACCCTGTTTGTTTTGGGCTGTAGTTTGGTCTAATTGCTGTTTTAATTGGGCAATGTTAGCATCGAGCAATTTTATTTGCTCGTTACTTACCAGCACCTGGTAGTAGGCTTTGGTAACATTAACATTAGTTTGAATGCGGGTGCGGGCAAAACTACGGTTAAAAAGTTCGCGGTAGGTTTTGCGTGTTTGCAGCCCTACAAAATAGGCCCCATCAAATAAGATCTGGCTTAGCGTAAGGCCAAGGTTCGCGTTATACTTCTGTGTAAAGTTTACTGCCTGATAACCACCTGCACCATCCGGCACCTGGGTAATGGTATTGCCGGTACCGTCTTTAACTTTTTGGTCTATCAACACGCCGTAAACTGCCGGGGTGATAAAGTTAGGGAATAGAATAGTTGGTGTTTTAAGGTAGTCCTGGAAGGTTGCGCTGCCACTAATTTGAGGCAAGCCCGAACTGGTGATCTCTTTAATACGGTATTCCGCGCTTTGAACATCCAGCTTAGCATTCTTCACTGAATCCTGGTGCTCATAAGCATAATTTACAGCATCCTGCACCGTGAAGCTATAGGCTTGCTCGGCCGGTTGCGTTTGAGCAAAGCTTTTAATACTTGCTGCCGCACAGGCCATTATCACTAATATTCGTTTCATTTGTTGTGGGTTATATATGATAGGTTTGTTATTTTATTGTTTTATGCCAGCAAAGAACCATTTAGTGTTGACAGCCCTATGTCAGCAGCAGAATTATTTATTGTAATACATTGTCTTTTTTATACTGATCGAGCAGTTCGTGCCCCTTTATAGTACATATACCGTAGTTAAAATGCTCTAAAAGCTGCAACTGTACCTTCCACGAGTTGAAATGCGAAATAGGGAATATGGCGGTATTAAAACCCATCTCTACCTGGTTTACGCGCATGGTAGCCAGTATCTTTACATCAAGATCTTTCCTTATTACGCCCTCCGCCATGCCTTTGGCTAATAGCTGCTCCAGTTTCTCTATCAAAACATGCGATTTAAACTTTTGAAACTCTTCCCAGGCCTCGGGATGGTATTTCTGCATATCATGAAAAACGATGGGGTTTACGCGCGATAGGATATCCTCAGAGCACTTCATCATATTAAGCATCTCCTCTACCACGTTTGAGGCACTCTCTATCATGGCATTTATTTGCGCCTCGTCCTCCTTTAACCTGTCTTTCACAAGCGCAACAACCAATTCATTCTTGTCTCCGAAATATTGATAGATGGTTTTTTTAGACATGCCGAGGTGGCGGGCAATATCGTCCATAGTAACGCTTTTGATGCCGGCCTGCAAAAACAGGTCGAGCGCGCCTTTGATTATTCTTTCTTCCTGACTCATTGACTTTACGAGTCAAAACTATGGAAACATTTTTAGATTACAAAGTTTCCATCGCAATTTACTTTGTACTGACAAAGCCACAAAAACCCCTCCTAAAATTCAAAATGTTATCTTTGCAAAAAACTTATTCTCAATGGAATTGAATTCCCTAACCGCTATATCTCCCATCGATGGCCGCTACCGTAATGCTACAGCAGAATTAGCGCCTTATTTTTCAGAGTTCGCCTTAATAAAATACAGGGTATTTGTTGAAATAGAATACTTTATAGCCCTGCATCAGCTGCCCGTGCCGCAACTGGAACTTTTTGACGGCACCCAAAGCGAAAAGTTACGCGACATATACCGCAATTTTTCGGAAGCGGATGCAGCCGAAATAAAAGGCATTGAGAAAGTGACCAACCACGATGTGAAGGCGGTGGAGTATTTCATCAAAAAGAAATTCGACGAACTGCATCTCCAGGATTTTAAAGAATTTATCCACTTCGGCTTAACCTCTCAGGATATTAACAACACGGCTATCCCCTATTCATTTAAGGTAGCTATTGATGATGTTTACATCCCGCTGCTGCACAGCCTGATAGATACATTGAGGCATTTTGCTGCTGAATGGGCACACGTGCCTATGCTGGCACATACCCACGGGCAACCCGCGTCGCCAACGCGTTTGGGTAAAGAGATAGAAGTATTTGTAGAACGCCTGGTGGCTCAACTCCAACTGCTGCGTGCGGTACCTTATTCTGCCAAGTTTGGCGGGGCTACCGGTAATTTTAATGCACACAAAGTAGCTTACCCTACTACCGACTGGAAAGCCTTCGGCAACCATTTTGTGAACGATATTTTGGGCCTGCACCGTTCGCAGTTTACTACCCAGATAGAGCATTACGATAATTTTGCTGCACAATGCGATGCCCTTAAACGCATCAACAACATCATTATCGATCTTGACCGGGACGTGTGGACCTACATATCCATGAACTACTTTAAGCAAAAAATTAAAGCCGGCGAAGTAGGTTCATCGGCCATGCCGCATAAAGTAAACCCGATAGATTTTGAGAACAGCGAGGGCAACCTGGGTATGGCTAACGCGATGTTTGAGCACCTTGCCGCCAAATTACCTATCTCCCGCCTGCAGCGCGATCTTACCGACTCTACCGTATTGCGCAACATTGGCGTACCGGTAGCGCATACCATCATCGCCTTTAAATCGACCATAAAAGGCTTGAATAAACTGCTGCTGAACGAGAGCGCTATTAACGCACATTTGGAAGCCAACTGGGCTGTAGTTGCCGAAGCTATACAAACCATCCTACGTCGCGAAGCTTATCCAAATCCTTACGAAGCTTTAAAGGAACTTACCCGTACCAATACGCAGGTAAATGCCCAAACCATTGCCGAGTTTGTGGATACTTTGGATGTGAGCGACAGCGTTAAAGAGGAGTTGAAGGCTATTACGCCATCGAATTATACGGGGATATAGAGCCCCCCCAGCCCCCTGAAGGGGGAGTAAGAGAGTGTCAGTGTCGCGTAAAACTAAACCTGACCTGCATCAGCAATCAAAAAGCTGATTACATTTGTTAACTTATTAAAATTGAACATCCATGAATATCAACGTATATACCGAAGGCACGCCAAACCCGGCAACTATGAAGTTCATTGTGAACAAGTTGCTCATAAACGGCAGTGTTGATTATGCCACCAAAGAAGCTGCTGAAAAGTCGCCTTTTGCTAAAGAGCTTTATAAATTCTCGTTTGTTAACGGTGTGTTCTTTGCCAGCAACTTTGTTACTGTTACCAAAACCGAAGGCAGCGAATGGAATGATATTGAGCCGATACTGAAAGAGTTTGTTAAAGGTGCAGTAGAAGCTGAACTGAAAGTACAGGAAATTGAGCAGGCCGCCGATGTTGAATTTGAGGGTACTGAAACCGAAATAAAAATTCAGCAGATATTGAACGATTACGTTCGCCCGGCTGTTGAGCAGGATGGCGGCGCTATCAGCTACCGCTCGTTCGACGAAGGTGTGGTTACCGTAGAGTTGCGCGGATCGTGCAGTGGTTGCCCATCATCAACCGTAACACTTAAAGCCGGTATCGAAAACCTGTTGAAACGCATGGTGCCTGAGGTTACTGAGGTGGTTTCTGAAGCCCTGTAATTGTGTGATTCCACCGATTTTATTTTGATGATTCCACCGATAAAAAAGAGATTTCACAGATAAAAAGAATGCCGATTTGAAGATGATTCAAATCGGCGTTTTTATTCGAGTGAACACGAATTGCACAAATTATTCAAATTTTCTCAAATTAAAGCGGGAAATGCCATTCGTGAAATTTGAAAAATCAGAGCAAATTAGTGTTCACTCACTCACCAAAATAAGCATCGGTGGAATCATCAATAATCGGTGAGATCCCAAAAAATCAGAAGAATTTTTTAATATACTCCAGCATCTCCCCAGTTATCCTACCATTAGTAGCTAACAGTTCGCGGGTGTTTAATACCTCAGCGCCGCCTTTAAAGTTTACTACCTGGCCACCGGCTTGTTTAACGATGACTATGCCGCCTGCTACGTCCCACGGGTTAAGGTTATATTCAAAGAAACTTTCGAACCTACCGCATGCTGTATAAGCCAGGTCTACCGCAGCAGAACCCAAGCGGCGTAGGCCGTGGCAATTGCGCATCAGTTCGGTGAATAGTTGGATGTATTGGGCTTGTTTGCTAAAATCGTAATAAGGGAAACCTGTGGCTATCAGGCTATCGGCAACGGTGGGCTTGTTGCTTACTTTTATTTCTTTACCGTTGAGGTAAGCTGGCGAATCAACGTGGGCATAAAAGCATTCGTCCTGGCATACTTCGTATACCACGCCTAACACCAATTCATCATTCTTTTGCAGGCCTATGCTTACCGAGAATACGGGCAGGCCGTGGATAAAATTAGTAGTGCCATCCAGCGGGTCGATTATCCAGTTATAGGTATCGCCAAATTTGGTAGTAGTTTTTTCTTCGGTGATAAAGCCTGCTTCGGGGAGTATCTTTTCCAGCCCGGCTACTATTTTTTGCTCGGCGGTTTTGTCCACGTACGATACCAGGTCGTTGAGGCCTTTGTACTCTATTCTGTCGGCATCAAAAGTTGCCCTTTCGGTACGGATGAACTGGCCTGCTTCTCGGGCAACTTCAGTTACCTGGCTGATGATGGGGTTGAGTGTCATGCGGTTGATGTTGGCGTAATGATAAACTGAATGAGAAGGCTTTGTGTACAAAATAGCTTGCCACAAACAAACTCAATGCCGCCCCGGCACGTGCATAAGGCGGGTATATGCCTACTTCTTGTATCAACAATTTAAGCACGCCAAGATTGGCAAAAAAGCCTAAAAAAGCTACCGATGCAAAGCGGATGAACTGCTTAACCGGCGAGGATTTAGACTGTTTGAATACCAGGAATTTGGTCATCAAAAAATTGATACAAACGCCGAGTGTATACGATATGGCGAGGGATATAGAAGAATTACGTACTTCCGTAAAGCCAAAGCTGTAGGTGGTATCAGTAAACACGAAATGAAACAGCAGGTAAAAAGCAACCATATCTGCCAAAAAGCCTGTACCTGCCGATAGCAGAAAACGCAATACAGAATTTTTAGCCAGCTTTTGCAGAACACTATTAGCCATTAGCTACTGTAGTTTTCTTATAACGGGCATTACCGAAGTATATCAGCGCCGAGCCGCCTAAAACCATAATAACCGATATCATTTCCGCTTGGGTGAATGATACACCCGCTACTACATACTTAGTGTTTACGCGTATCAGCTCTATCAGGAAACGCTCTACGCCTGCCAGTATCATATATACACCGAACAAGGCACCAGGCGCTTTTACGCGGTGGCGAATTTTCCAGATGAAGAAGAATAGCAAAAGGCAAATTACCGATTCGTAGAAAGATGTTGGATATACGGGTAGCCTTAGTTCGTTACAAAACTTGCCAACGCAATCTGCAATGCGGTTTCCCGGGTCAACCTCGTTTACGTTGTGTGGGAATTTAAAGCTCCACATCCAATCGGGTGCCCAGCTTAGCCAGCCTGGTTTAGCGGCAAGGTTGGGGATACCCCAATCGCCATCGCCCGACATTTGGCAGCCTACCCTGCCCAGTGCGTAAGAAAGCATCATACCTGCCGCGCCAATATCCAGCATATCCAGTGGCTTTACATCGTGTTTATGGGCAACGTACAATACCGCAGCACCACCACAAATTAACCCACCGTAGAATGTTAAACCGCTAAAGCCTATAAGCATACCCACAGGGTCGCGCATAAACTCGTCCCAATTTTCTAATGCGTTAAACAGCTTCGCACCTGCAAAACCGAATATAGCTGCCCAAAGCAATATGCTGCCCATTAGCTCGTGGGGATGCACTGTAACGCGTTCCTTTTTAGGCTGAGCCAATTTTTGTTTGTTAGCTTCGTAATAAGCCCAGTAAGCAAAACCGGCAGCACAAAGTATACCGCCGAACCAGTTACCGCGGGTGGAAAGCAAAAAGTCCTGCGGGCTATCTATCAATGCCGAATAATTAAATATCGCATCGAATACCTTATACCCGAATACAAATCCGAATAAACCGTTACCAACCAGTTCGCCGGTTGAAGCCGGCTCGCCCACCATTACATCTTTTTGGAAAGATTTGATATAACCGGCAGCTTCTTTACGCTGAAACTCTTTGGTAAAAGCCCAATAGGCCGCCATAAAGGCCAGCGCCACAAAAAAGCCGAAAGTTTGTATAGGAAGCGGGATATTTACCCCTGTGAAATATTGAATGAGCGAGGAAAGGGTTGGAAACATTGCCTGTGTTTTGTGAGGGCGAATATAGGCTTAATGCACTAATATTTCTGCGCTCTCTGTTATTTCAACATCACCGTCGGGTGAAATTTCGGTTAAGTGGACTGCCTTAATTTCGTTTACCAGCACAGGATCGTACTTGGCACGCACCTTTACATAGTTGCGGGTAAAGCCGTGCATGTAGCCGTCCTTTATGTCGCCCTCAAACAACACCTCGTCGGTTTTACCTAACTGGGTTTCGTAAAAGGCACGGCGTTTTTTGTCGGACAAAATGTGCAGCATTTTGCTCCTGTCGGCACGGGTACTGCCCGGTACGGCACCTTTCATTTCGGCGGCCAAAGTATTTTCGCGTTCCGAATAGGTGAATACGTGCAAGTATGATATATCCAGCCCGTTTAGGAAGTTGTAGGTATCTACAAAATCTTCACGCGTTTCGCCGGGGAAACCTACGATCACATCTACACCTATGCAGCAATGCGGCATTACCTCTTTTATTTTAGCCACGCGACTGGCGTAAAGGTCGCGCTTGTAACGGCGGCGCATTAAGCCTAAAATTTTATCGGAACCCGATTGCAGCGGAATATGGAAATGCGGAACGAACCTTTTAGAAGTGCTCACAAACTCTATGATCTCATCGCTCAACAGGTTTGGCTCTATCGATGATATGCGGATACGCTCAATGCCTTCCACCTCATCCAAAGCCTTTACCAAATCGAAGAACTTATCCTCGCGCTGGCCATTGCGGATGCCGAAATCGCCAAGGTTCACCCCTGTTAAAACAATTTCTTTCACACCCGATGCAGCTATTTCTCTCGCTTGCGCTACTGCATTCTCAATGGTATCGCTGCGGCTTGCGCCACGGGCCAATGGTATGGTGCAAAAGGAACAAGAGTAATCGCAGCCATCCTGAACTTTCAAGAAAGTACGCGTGCGGTCGCCATACGAGAATGAAGGTACGAACTCATTAGCTTCTGATACCGGCTGGTTGTATACTAATGTTTTGGGATTCTTGGTTAAATCGGTAAGGTAATCTACGATCTGAAACTTCTCAGCAGCGCCCAAAACCAGGTCAACGCCGGGTATTTCGGCAATTTCTTTTGGCTTTAACTGAGCGTAGCAACCTACAATGGTAACGTAGGCGTTCGGCGATATTTTCAGCGCTTCCTTAACTATCTTTTTGCATTTTTTATCGGCGTTCTCGGTAACCGAACATGTGTTTATCACAAACACATCCGGCGTTTCACTAAATTCAACCGTTTCGAAGCCGGCCTGGTTAAATAAGCGCCCTATCGAAGAGGTCTCCGAGTAATTGAGCTTACAGCCAAGCGTATAAAATGCAACTTTCTTATTCATTTTCAGCCGGCAAAGATAGCGAATTTAGAGATTAGTTGATTGGAGGGTAGAGATTAGTTGTTTAACGGAAATGTAAAAACATTGACATGCCCCCTCATTTCCAACCAAGTGTACCAAAACTGGGAGCTTATTGGAACGTACTCAAAGCTGCTTGTACCCCTCGGGCTATCACCGCGTACCCGGTATTGGTAGGGTGCACACCATCTGCGGATAGCAGGTAGCCGGCGCCATTGGTTTTCATAAAAGTGTTGATATCTATAAAGCGGGTGCCATTCTTAACAGCTACGGTGTTTAATGCCGTATTAAAGGCTGCCAATCGGCCAGGTGTAACCACACCTTTACCAAATACCAATTGCTCGTTGCAATAATATATGTTTACCAGTACTATATCCTTGGCCAGCCAGCCTTGCGCATAGGCCTTATCAAGCACAAACTGGTAATCGGCTGTAAATTGTTCGGCTGTAAGGTCGGGTGTATTGAAGCCTACATCATTTATACCGTAGGCAAAAAACAAATACTTATCATTATCAGTTTTAGCAGGTATCTCGTTTACAGCACGTACATACATACTATTCAACGAAGGCGAGCCATTGATCTTCCACTCCAGTGTAGAGCCGCCTATGCCCAGGTTTACTGCCTCCCAGCCAACCGAGGCTGCCAGCAATGCTACCCAGTTATCCGCCGTAACAATGTTGCCGTTATACCCCTCGGTAATACTATCACCGAAAAAATAAGCTTTCCCTGCTATCCGAATGGGCACCGGTGTAGTAGCCAGTAAAGCTTTTGCGGCTTTCTCCTCGGGCGATTCTTGCGGCACTTGCACCGGCGTAGGTGGCCGTTGGTACTTACACCCAAAAATCGAGGCCGCCAACAGGAAGCTTAAAAGTTTCTTCATCAATATGCAGCAAATATATGCTTAACCGTACTATTTACTAAGCGAATAATTGAACACATCTTTTTTCCAAACGCCCTTTTTATCTTTCTCATCAAGAATGCAATCCAACTTAACAGGGCTTACACGGCGGTAAGTTATCCGTACGGTTTTATCTACCGATTCGAACAACACCTCATTCTTAGTAAGTTTTATAGCAGGCATAAGGTAAGGCCTATCTTTATCTTCCCAACCAATACTTCCTTTATTAAAATGGCGCAACTTCATCACAGGTACTCCGTCCGTTTCTTCTATTACCATAAACTCGTAGAAAACTACCTTGCCATCCTTTACGCATCTGAATATACTGGCCATATTATCGCCCATCGGTGCGCCCCAAAATTCCTCCATATCGCCCCACTCGTGTTTCAGCGTCCATTTGCCGGCCATGAAGGATAGGTCTTTTACAGCGGCTTTTAATTGAGCAAAGGTTTGATGGCTTAGAAGCGTTACGGCAAACAGCAATACTATTTTTTTCATGAGATGTTGTATTGCCTAAATATAACGGTTTGGCTGTTCTGTTCAAACCTAATTATATTCCCTCCCAGCGGTAGCTTTCGTTCTCCAGCCCAATGAGGTCTATAACACGGTTCACCACCGTCATGGCCAGTTCTTCTATAGTTTTGGGCTTGCTGTAGTACGATGGTATGGCCGGGCAAATAATACCTCCCGCCTCGGTTACGGTTTGCATATTGCGGATGTGGATGAGGTTTAATGGCGTATCCCGTGCTACTAATATCAATTTACGGCGCTCTTTCAGGATAACATCGGCGGCGCGGCTTATCAGGTCGTCAGAAGTTCCGGCTGCTATCCTACCCAGTGCCCCCATAGAGCAGGGCACTACCACCATAGTATCGAATTTTGCCGAGCCCGACGCAAAGGGTGCCATAAAATCGTTTTTAGCGTAAAATTTAAACGGATAATTGTTGTAGGCGGTATTATCGAGCTCAAACTCCCATACCTTTTTGGCATTATCAGACATAACAACCCCTACTTCGGCCACCTGCGCCTGCAGTTGTAACAACTTATCTAATAAAAGCTTAGCGTAAATAGCGCCGCTTGCACCGGTAACGGCCACTACAATTTTCCTGTTCATCATCCTGCCAACAAACTTACTGAAGAAATGTTAGGGCACAAAAAAGGGCCGAAACATTGTCTCGACCCTACATCTACCTATGAAAAACATGCCCTTTGAGCGGGCACTACAAATATAATAAGCGTGTTTTAATTTTTAAACAATTATTTTAAATTATTTTAACCCGCGTTGTTTATGTTCTTTTCTATAAGTGTTTGAATGATACCATCCACCATACCAACGGTTGGTACATACATGCTTTTTATGTTGGCACATTTCAAAACAGTCAGGTATATCTCGCAGGCAGGGATAATTACGTCGGCCCTGTCCTGGTTCAAACCGAGCACGTTTATCCGCTCTTTCATCGAGAACGAATCGAGGTAATTATACAGCGATTTAAGCTTAACGTAGGTTAGCGGCGAACCATCCTTCTCGTTAGATAACTTGTATAACTTATTGATGTTACCACCGGTACCTATGCCGAAAATATTTTTATGATGGCGGGTATGCTCGCGGATAAAATCCTTCATCTCGTTCCAGGTCTCTTCCTTATCCTGGTTATCCAATATGCGGATGGTACCCAAATTGAACGACTTAGAGGCCTGCAATTCGCCACGCGAAAACAGCGAAAGCTCGGTACTACCGCCACCCACGTCGATATACAGATAGTTCTTATCCTTATCTATATTCACTTCAGCGTGGCTGGCATAAATAATTTGTGCCTCTATTTCGCCATGAACGATCTGCAGATCTATACCTGCTTCTTCCTTAATGCGTTCGGCAACCTGCTGGCCGTTATCGGCTTCGCGCATGGCCGATGTTGCACAGGCCATGTAGTCGGTCACTTTAAACACCTCCATCAGGTTTTTAAAGGCCTGCATAGACTTTACCAGGTCGTCGGCTTTTTTATCAGATATATGTTTGTTCAGGAAGGCATCGTCGCCAAGGCGCACCGGCACGCGCACCAGCGTATTCTTTTTAAAAGAAACCGAACCGTTATTCTCTATAATATTGGCTATCAAAAGCCTCACGGCGTTCGAGCCAACATCTATGGCAGCGTATCTCAAGTTAATGGGGTTTTAAGGTAATTGTAAATATCTATCTGTGCCCGGGTAAGGGTATCGGCTTTAGTTTTGTGGTATTTATTAGCGCTGGTGCCCGTAATTTCGCGGGCCTTGGTATTATCGCTCAATTGTATATTGATGATATTCCGTATTTCTTTGCGCAAAAAGTCATCGTAAATGGGGAAGCCTACTTCCACGCGGTTATCAATATTCCGCGTCATCAGGTCGGCCGAGGTTAGGTACATCAATTCGTTGCCGCCGTTGCCGTAAATATGTACGCGGGCATGCTCCAAATACTTATCTACAATGCTGATCACCTCTATATTCTCGCTAAATCCTTTTTGGCCAGGAACGAGGCAGCACATCCCGCGGATGATCATTTGTATCTTCACACCGGCATTGCTGGCCTGGTAAAGTTTGGCTATCATCTGTTCATCGGCAAGGCTGTTCATCTTCATAATGATGTATGCCTTTTTGCCGGCTTTAGCCAGTTTTATTTCGTTGTCTATGAGCTTATAAATAGCCGGGCGCGAATCTATTGGCGATACAATAAGGTGCTTCAAGCCTTTCGGCAACTGATTTTTAAGCAGCGCTTTAAATATGTCTACCAAATCCAGCGTCAAGCGTTTATCAGCCGTTAGCAGCGTATGATCTGCGTAAATTTTGGCGGTTTTCTCGTTAAAGTTACCGGTAGATAAACAGGCGTAATAGGCAGGCTTGCTTTTTTCGATACGGGTAACGAGGCATATTTTGGAATGCACCTTGTAACCATCGATACCGTAGAGCACGTTCACCCCCTCCTCTTCAAGCCTGTTGCTCCAGTAAATATTGTTTTCCTCGTCAAAGCGGGCACGAAGTTCAACAAGACAGTTCACCTTTTTACCGTTCTTGGCAGCGTTGATGAGTGCATAAATGATCTTTGAGTTTTCGGCCAAACGGTAAACGGTTATGCTGATCTCTTTCACTTTAGGGTCGATAGCCGCCTCACGTAAAAAGTGTATAACATAATCGAACGACTCGTAAGGCGTACTGATGAGGTAATCGCGCTTGGCTATCATACTCATCAAACTTTTACCGAACGATAGGCCCTCTATTGGCAAGGCCCTTGTTTTGCTATATTCCAGTTCGGGACGGCCTACGTTAGGGAAGCTGATGAAGTTTTTAAAATTTTGGTAACGATTACCGGGGATGAGGTTCTCGCCCTGTAAACGCATCTTTTTAACCAAATAGCCCAGCATATCGGGCGGCATTTCGGTATCAAAAACTAAACGCATGGGTTTACCACGTTTGCGTTTATCAAGGCTTTTAGCCAGTGCGTCAATAAATTTCTCGCTTACTACTTTATCCAGGTCCAGCTCGGCATCGCGTGTAAGCTGAATAGAATAGGCTTCGATGCTATCGTGCTCGAAAATAAAGAAGATATCCTCCAGGCTATAGCGGATAATATCATCAAGCAGAATGATGAATTTCAGCTTATTAGTATCGGGCAGTACCAAAAATCGTGAAAGGTTATCGGGTATCTCAATGAGCGCGTAACGGTACTTTTTACCCTTGGTAAGCTTTACGAAGAAGTAAATGGCACGGTCGCGCAGTTCGGGCAGTGGCAGGTCCTCAT
Source organism: Mucilaginibacter pedocola (assembly GCF_002013915.1). Classification (GTDB taxonomy): domain Bacteria; phylum Bacteroidota; class Bacteroidia; order Sphingobacteriales; family Sphingobacteriaceae; genus Mucilaginibacter; species Mucilaginibacter pedocola. The sequence goes on along the minus strand of NZ_MBTF01000001.1, from coordinate 182,726 downwards.
CAAGCATAATGGGTACCAGCGTTGATAGCAAACGCTCGCGGAAGAACTCCTTCACAAACTCGCCGCGCGTAACATTCAACTGCTTATCGTTCAGCAGGAATATCTTTTCTTCAGCAAGCTCCTTTACAATAATATTCTCGTACAGGTTCTGAAATTTCTTCTCCTGCTTTACTACTATATTCTTGATCTGGTTCAGCAGTTTTTTGGGGTTATAGCCCAATATCTCTTTGGCCTTTTCGTTCAGGTTGGCCAGGCGGCTTAGCGTTGCTACACGCACACGGTAAAACTCATCCAGATTGCTGCTGAAGATGGCTAAAAACTTTACGCGTTCTATAAGCGGCACCGTTGGGTCGGCAGCTTCCTGCAGTACCCTGTCGTTAAAATATAGCCAGCTTATCTCTCGGTTGAGTAACGGAATGTTTTTAGTATCCATAAAGCACAAATCTGCCTTTTTATTTGTTAAGATAATATTAAATAATCGTATAGTCGGCTAAGCAGGTAAACCAAATATCTGTATTATAGTTTACAGCTTATGCAAATCTTACATTAGCTTTGCGTTACAAAACCATAAACTCATGCCTTCATTTGACATTGTAAGCAAAATAGACGGACAAACGCTTGATAACGCTATCAACACCGCCAAAAAAGAAATACTGAACCGTTACGATTTTAACACCAGTAAAAGCACCATTGACCTGGATAAGAAAACCAACGAGATAACTATTGTTACCGAGAACGATATGCGCGTAAAAGCTATTGAGGATAGCATTATCAGCCGCATGAGCAAACAAGGGCTCGATCCCAAAGCCTTAGACTTTGGCAAAGAAGTTTACGCCTCAGGCAACATGATACGGAAGGAAATAAAGATAAAAGAAGGTATTGATAAAGAGGCCGCCAAAAAGATCGTTAAAAAGATAAAAGACAGCAAGCTAAAGGTTGAAGCCAGCATCCAGAACGACCAGGTGCGTGTAACCGCCAAAAAGATAGACGACCTGCAAGCCGTTATCAGCCTTTGCCGCGCTGAGGATTTTGGCCAGCCGCTTCAGTATATTAATATGAGGAGTTAAAATAGTCAAAAGTCCGAAGTCGGAAAGTCCGTAAGAAGAAGTTTTGCAAATGCACGGCTCTATTTCTTGCGGACTTTCTGACTTCCGGACATCGGACTTAAAAGCAAAAAAGACCGGTCCCTCGCGGGCCGGCCTTTTCAACTAAACCAAACTTATGAAAACACTCTTGAATTATTTCACAGCGATTTCGCGCGACTGAAATTTAGCTTCTTCCCTCTTGGCGATGGTCAGTTTCAATATACCATCGGTGTAGTCAGCATCAATTTTAGCATAGTCGGCGCTATCCGGCAAGGTGAACGAGCGTACAAACGAGTTGTAGCTGTATTCGCGTTTGCTGTATTTTTTTACTTCCTGGCCTTCGTCGCTTTTCTTTTCGGCAGAAACGCTCAATACGTTTTTATCCAGGTTAATTTTTAGGTCTTCTTTTTTCACACCGGGTACGGCCAATTCGATATTGAATTCGCTATCGTTTTCTGATATGTTTACCGCAGGCACCCGGCTAACTAATTTGTCGCTCAAAAACGAATCGTTTACTATTGAATCGAATACATCGTTAAAGAAAGGGTTAACGTTATTCCTTACGCCGTTGTTAAATTTCACTAATGTCATTTTTATATCCTCCTGAGTTTTTGTTTTATTAACTTCGTAGCACATTGTTCAACTGTTATACCAACAGTAAAAACCAAGCATTTACACGACAATTTGTCTGTAAATTTTAAACCAAACAGACAAAGTGTCCTATTATGGCTGAAAAACTAACAGATTACAAGTATAAAACTGATATAGCCATCCGGTTTTCGGATATCGATGGCGTGGGCCACGTTAATAATGCTGTGTACCTTACCTATTTTGAAGTAGCACGTTTTAACTACTGGCGCGATGTTGCGCACTGGAATTTGAAGGAAGCCTGGATACTGGTAGGCAGATCGGAAGTGAACTACCTGAAACCGGTAATGATAGAAGATAAGCTAATGTGCTACGTTCGCGTAATACGCATTGGCAACAGCAGCTTTGACGTAATGCACGTATTAACTAAACAAACCGAAAAAGGCGAAGAAATATGCACCACCTGCAAAACGGTGTGCATCAGCTACGATTATAAAGAAGGTAAATCTATCCCCATCCCTAAGGAAGGCCGCCAAAAGATGATAGATTACGACGAACCGAGATTGATATTGAATACGAATTAGATGTGCAGATTTCAAATGTGCAAATATACAGATGTGCAGATGAAGCTATTAACCTATGTCATTTCGAACCCTGAAGCGAGGGTAAAGAGCGAAAGAGGGTGAGAAACCTTCGACGCTAATGCACGAACGCTTTGCATGAGCAGATTTGCGTAGTGCCTTTGCATACCGTATAAGTTCCCTCCTTGCCCCTGCGCGCTATCCCACCGCCGCTCGTTCGGGATGACATGGTGTTTAAAATATCTTCCCGGGATTAAGGATCCCGTTAGGGTCAAACACCGCCTTTATCCCCTTCCACAAAGCAAAGTGTATATCAGTATACTTCAGCGGCATAAAATCGCGCTGCACTACGCCTATGCCATGCTCACCTGAGATGGTGCCGCCGAGGCTTACGGTTAGTTCGAATATTTCGGTGATGCCATCTTTCAGTTTATTGTTCCAATCTTCATCACTCATACCTGCTTTTATGATGTTTACGTGCAGGTTGCCATCGCCGGCGTGACCGTAGCAAACCGAGGCAAAGCCATAACGGCCACCTATTTCTTTTATACCATTAATGAGTTTTGGCAATGCAGCCCGGGGCACAACAGTATCCTCCTCTTTATAAACCGAATTAGATTTTACCGAAACCGCCATGGTACGGCGTATGCGCCATATTTCCTCCTTTTGTGCCGATGAGTCGGCAAAGAGTACGTCGCGGCAGTTATGCGCTTCCAATACCTCGTTTATCTTTTCGCAATCGGCAAATATTACATCCTGGTTGGTGCCGTCGCATTCTATCAGCAGGAAAGCTTCTGCCCCATCCTGCAGATCGAAAGTCAAGCCATCGTGCTCTATTACCCATTCGATACCCTTACGCTCCATAAACTCCAGGGCCGAGGGCACTACCCCAGCCCTAAAGATAGCCGACACGGCCGCACAAGCATCTTCATTGGAGTTGAACGAAGCCAACATCAGTGCATCCTGCGTAGGCTTAGGTATCAGCTTTACTACTATTTTGGTGACTATAGCCAACGTACCCTCGCTACCAATAAGCAACTGCGTAAGATTATAGCCGGATGCATATTTAAGCGTATTGGCACCCGTCCAAATAATTTCGCCGTTAGGCAAAACAGCTTCCATGTTCAGTACATACTCGCGTATGGTGCCGTATTTTACTACCCTTGGTCCGCCGCTGCAATTGGCCACGTTGCCACCAATAAAGCAGCTGCCTTTACTGGCCGGGTCTACGGGGTACAGCAAGCCTTTTTCGGCAACGGCATCCATAAACATTTCGGTAATAACGCCCGGCTCCACAGTTGCCTGCAGGTTCTGCTCATCAATATCCAGTATTTGGTTAAACCGCTCCATAGATATCATCAAGCCGCCATTAATGGCCAAAGCGCCGCCCGCCAAACCTGTGCCGGCTCCACGTGGCGTAACCGGGATAAGCTTATCGTTGCAAAACTTCATCAGCGCGGCAATTTCCGCAGTATCTTTCGGCTTGGCCACTACTTCGGGGTAGTAAACCAGGTCTTCGGTTTCGTCGTGAGAATATTCGGAGACGGCTTCCTTGCCTGTTAAAACAGCATCAGCGCCAACAATATCGGTTATAGCGGCAAGCAATTCCGCGGTTATTTTAGTAAAGGCCATGGTTTATTTCTTCTTATTAAAACTAATGCTCACCACCGAGTTTTGCACGGTGCCCCCCAACGGTGGATGAGCTTTCTTAATGGTAACAGATGCCACCTGCACATAAGCATATTTAGCGGCAATACCGTCAATAATACCTTGCGCAACCGTTTCTATTAACTTGCGGGTGTGCTGCATTTCGGTTTTAGCAATTTGGTAAAGCTCCTCGTAGTTAACAGTATTGGCAATTTTATCGTCATTAAAATCAGCAACACTATCAAACACCACCTCAATATCTACAACAAAACGAGTACCCAGCAATTGCTCCTCAGGATAAAACCCGTGGTATGCAAAAAATTCGGCACCTTGTAAAGCAACTTTAACCATGATTCAAAAGTAGTGGTTTATTCGAAAGTATGGCTCTTTATTTAACCACAGAGAACACAGAGAGAAAAACGCAGAGGTACACAGAGCTTTGCAACGGCGTAAGTTTAGCACACAAAGGCGCAAAGCCGCGAAGAAAATTAAAGCAGCTTATAAACGTCATCCATTATTAATCTCTCTGCGAACCTCCGCGTAACCTCCATTACCTCCGTGGTTATTTAAGGTTTGAAACCTCCTCAATCGGTGAAATCAAACCCTATCGGTGTAATCCCATCAAAAAAATCCTGTAAATCCCTCTATCCTGAAATCCTGTTAAAAAACTTCAACATTTAACCGCAAAGACCGCAGAGATTTGCAATATGGTTAGCGCAAAGGACGCAAAGCCTTGTAAATTGGTAAATAAGTTTTTGTGGTTATCACCAAAAAGCAACAATTAACAATAGCTTACTATCAATCCTATTGCAAAGCTTTGCGCCTCTTTGCGTTTTTTCCCTGCGCTCTTTGCGGTAAAATAACCCTATAGCCCCAAAACAATCCTATAAAATCCATCAATCCCTTAATCCTGTTAAAAAACTTCAACAATAAAATCTCATCAAAATCTATGTTTAAATCGTTTAAACCTACTTTTTACCAAAAACCGCCCCCACCCTATCAAAAACAAGGTTTTTAATATCCAAATCCTGTATATATTTGGGCGAAACCAATATATAAAACCATGGCTAAAACTGATCTATATGAAGCCCCCGACTACTACCAGATAGATGAATTTTTATCGGAAGAGCATAAACTTATCCGCCGAAGCGTGCGCGATTGGGTGAAGAAAGAAGTAAGCCCCGTTATAGAAGAATACGCCCAAAAAGCCGAGTTTCCTAAACATCTTTTAAAAGGACTTGCCGAAATTGGTGCCTTTGGACCTACCATACCCGAGCAATACGGCGGCGCAGGATTAGATTACACTGCCTATGGCATTATTATGCAGGAAATAGAACGCGGCGACTCGGGCATCCGGTCCACCGCGTCGGTACAGGGCTCATTGGTGATGTACCCTATTTATGCGTATGGTTCTGAAGAGCAAAAACAAAAATACCTGCCGAAGCTTGCATCAGGAGAACTGATGGGTTGCTTCGGCCTTACTGAGCCCGACCATGGCAGCAACCCCGGCGGCATGGTAACCAATATAAAAGATAAAGGCGACCACTACCTGCTCAACGGTGCCAAAATGTGGATATCAAACGCCCCCTTTGCCGATATTGCCATTGTGTGGGCAAAAGACGAGGAAGGCAAAATACGCGGGCTGATATTGGAGCGCGGCATGGAAGGCTTCAGCACCCCCGAAACACATAATAAATGGAGCCTCCGTGCATCAGCCACCGGCGAGTTGGTTTTTGATAATGTTAAAGTACCTAAAGAGAACCTGCTACCAAATGTATCGGGGATAAAAGGGCCGCTGGGCTGCCTCAACCAGGCACGCTATGGTATTGCCTGGGGTGCATTAGGCGCAGCTATGGATTGTTACGACACCGCCCTGTGTTACGCCAAAGAGCGTGTGCAATTTGGCAGGCCGATAGCAGGCTTTCAACTGCAACAAAAAAAATTAGCCGAAATGATAACCGAAATAACCAAAGGGCAACTATTGGTTTGGCGTTTGGGCTTGCTTAAAAACGAAAACCGCGCCACTCCTGCGCAGATATCAATGGCCAAACGTAACAGTGTTGAAACAGCTATAAACATAGCCCGCGAGGCCCGCCAGATACTCGGCGGCATGGGAATTACAGGAGAATACCCAATAATGCGACATATGGCGAACCTTGAGTCGGTAATTACGTATGAAGGCACACACGACATTCATTTGTTGATAACAGGGATGGATATAACCGGAGAAAACGCCTTTAGTTGATTATTTAGGGTTGTTTTATAGGTAAAATATTCTCCCGAATATTATATTTGTTGATAAGTGTTTAACTTACCCTAAAAACATTGATACGCAACCCCAGGTATTCTGCCTATAAAGTATTATTGCGGCATTGGTGGCTTATTTTATTAACGCTAACGATAACAGCGTGTAGCGATAAAAAAAAGGCCGTTGATAACGGTAACTATTCCGAAGAATATTTGGCAGTGCAGGCGCGTGCCGATAAAATTTGGGGCTTGAATAACCCTGATGCTGCCGCGCATTTCCTCGATTCCGCCTTCAGGAAACTGGCCCACCCAACTATAAATGATAAATTCAGGTTCTACGCGTTCCACTACGTTATTCAACAAAAGCTAAAGCACGATTACCAAAAGGCACTGGTATATGCCGACAGCATGGTAATGGTGGCCAAAAACAGCGTGAACCCCAAACAATATTCGATGACTTATGCAGAAGCTGCCTTTGCCCGCGGCGACTCATACTTCGAACTGAAACAATATACCGATGCCTATCAAAATTACTACGAAGGCTACCTCACGGGCAAAAACTATTTGAATTTGGCGGCCCTTGGCGATTATACATACCGCATGGGTATGATCATGTATAAAAAAGGGCACTATAAATTGGCCGCCAATTACTTTAAGGATAGCTACTTACAAAATAAAGTAGAAAACTATTCCGTCACAAAAGACTTTGTATCTTTTTACCGCAGGCAGGAACTTTTGGACAACATTGGGTTAAGCTATCGCCATAATAATGATAACGATAGCGCCATCGTTTACTTTGATAAGGCACTGGCTTTGGTAAACAGCAGCGCACCCGCCTTCCCCGATAGGGTGCTGCATATAGAGATGGCTCGTGGCGTTATTTACGGTAATAAGGCCGAAGTTTACATCCAAAAAGGAGATACCACCAGGGCAATAGATATGCTGCGCCAAAGCATAGCCATAAACCTGAAGCCGAGGTACGACAACCGCGATGCGCAACTTACCGAAGTAAAGCTGGGCAACCTTTACCTTAAACAAGACAAAACCGGGCTACTTAAAACCCTGCTGGGCGATCTTCGCGGCCAACTGGACACTATCCCCAACCCCGATGCTGAGGCTGATTACCACCGCCTGCTGGGTAACCTTTATTTTAAAGAGAACGACCTGAAGAGCGCGCTAACGCATATTCAACGCTATAATGTACTTAAGGATTCGTTAATGAGCCGAGCCGCCCTGCTGATGGAAAGCGATGTGAACCAGCAATTGGCCAATTACGAAAAGCAGCACGAGATTGATTTGCTAAGCAACGATAATAAGCTGCAGGTGATCTACATTTATGCAGTTACACTGATTGCAGTACTGGCGGCCATCATCATCTTCCTGGTGTACCGCAACTGGAAACGCTCTAAAAAAGATGTGCTCACGGTTAACATACTAAACCAACAGATAAACGAACAAAACCACGTATTAGAAAACGCGCTAAACGAATTGAGCGCCAGCAGCCAGGAAAAAGACCGTATTTTACGTACCGTAGCGCACGATCTGCGCAACCCGATAGGTGGCATTGCATCGCTCACCAGTATGATGGCCGACGATGATTATACCGACGACCAAAAGGAACTTATTAACCTGGTAAAAGAAACATCGGTAAACTCGCTGGAGCTTATTAACGAAATATTAGAGGCTACCAATAATGCCACCGTGCCATTGAATGTGGAGATGGTAGAGATAAACTCGTTGGTAAACAACAGTGTAGAGTTACTGCGCTTTAAGGCGGCAGAGAAGGGCCAAACCATATTAATGGAGCCGCTAAGCAAGCAACAGGAATTGCTGGTAAGCCGCGAAAAAATGTGGCGCGTTATCAGCAACCTCATCAGTAACGCCATTAAATTCAGCCCCACCGGCGAAACTATTAAGGTAAAAGTGGCAACAGCTAAAGATGCGCTGATCATTTCTGTTCAGGATAATGGCATTGGTATACCCGACAAGCTGAAAGACCAGGTGTTTAATATGTTCACCAGCGCACAACGCCCCGGTACAGATGGCGAAAAATCGTTCGGGTTGGGCCTTTCTATCTGCCGCCAAATTGTGGAGAAGCACAACGGTAAAATATGGTTTGAAAACAGTCCCGGTGGCGGCGCTACTTTCTTAGTAAGCCTTCCCGCCCCCGGTATCGAATTATCTAACCAATTACCCGAGCAGGTTAGCGTACCAGTGGCCTGATGCTTTAACCGTACGTTTCTGCGTCTCAAAATCGATATGTATCAGCCCGAACCGCGGGTGGTACCCTTCGGCCCATTCAAAGTTATCGGTAAGCGTCCACACAAAATAGCCGTGTACTTTGCAGCCTTCTTGCTTGGCCTTCAACACCTGTGCAATGTGGGTTTGCAGGTAGTTAACGCGTTTAGTGTCGTTAACCTCGCCGTCCTCAACCTTATCAGGGAAAGCCGCACCGTTTTCTGTTACTATTATCTTGGGCATATTAGCATAGCTGTTATACTTCATCAGCATATGATAAATGCAGGGCGGGTATACCTCCCACTTCATATCGGTTAGCTCCACATTACGGTCTTCGGCCTTAACCAGTTTGGCACCAATATAGGGCGTAAAGAACGAGTACTTTACAATTTCGCGGGTATAATTCTGCAAGCCAATAAAGTCGAAATCGAAACTCATGTTCTGCTCATCCCCGGGCTTAAAATACTTTTGTACGCCTTTAATAGCGGCCACTTCGGTTGGGTAGCCCAGGCCCAAAATGGGTTCGAGGTATAAACGATTGATCAAAGCGTCGGCACGTTTGGCGGCCGCAACATCGCGCGGCTTGTCGGAATAAGGCTCAATGTACGAGCAAGAGAAAGTAGTACCTAAATTAATATCCGGCAGAGCTTTACGCAATAATTTAGCTCCTGCCACAAGGCTAAGCACCACGTGATGCACAGCAGGCAAAAAGTTCTTCAGCCCCATTCGACCCGGGGCATGTATGCCTAAAAAGTAACCCGCGCCGGTAAATACGGCCGGCTCGTTCATCACCATCCAGTTTTTTACCTTACCGCCAAATGCATCGGCACATATTTGTACGTAGTTGGTAAACCAGCCAATAATGTCGCGGTTGGTCCAGCCGCCCTTGTCTTCCAGTGCCTGGGGAAGGTCCCAATGGTATAGGGTTATCCATGGCTCTACGCCTTGCGCAAGGCAATAGTCTATCACCTTGTGGTAGTGATCTATCCCTGCCTGGTTTACTTCGCCCTCGCCTTTTGGTAAAATGCGCGGCCAGGCAATAGAGAAACGAAAGTTTGGTATATTGAGCTTCTTTACGAGGTCGATATCCTCTTTATAATTCTCGTAGAAGTTGCAAGCGATGGTGGGTTTATCGCCGTTGAGTATTTTGCCTTTTTTAGCCGAGAAGGTATCCCATATAGAAGCACCCTTGCCGTCAATATCGCAAGAGCCTTCGGTTTGGAGGGCGGCGGTAGATACCCCCCAGGCAAAATCGTCGCCAAAAAGTTTCTTATCCAGTTCTTGTCCGGTTAGTTCAGATGCCATTAATTTGAGCTGATGGAGGACCCAAAATGTACATTATAATTGTATCTGCGAAACGCTTTCGCAAAAAATTATTAGTGTTTAAAAGATGAGCGCATGCTTCTTAAAAAGAAATACTCGCGAATCTCATTCACTATGGCGGTAATCTTGCTGAATAGTTTCATGGCCTTTTATATTTTGGTTTATACAAGTATACCGGCCTTGTGTGTGCTTATCGTGTTGTTTATGTTATGATTAGGTTAAGATTATTGAGATTCCACCGATTTTATTTGATTTCACAGATAAGAGCTTATCTCTCCATTATTCTTTTGAGTGAACACGAACAATTTCGAATTGAGCCGAATTTCACAGATCGACGTTTCGAGTTTAAAATTCACCAGGTTTTCTATTCGTGTAATTCGCATAATTAGAAAAAATTAGTGTTCACTCAAAAAACAACACCACCCCTTATCGAGATCAATTCGTGAAATTCGCCTCAATTCGTAAAATTCGTGTTATTCAATTCGTGGCATTCGTCTCCATATCTTTACTTTTGCCACCATGAAAAACTATTTTACCCGTTTGTTTACTTACGATGCCTGGGCTAACCGGCAGATGAACGGGTTGATAGCACAATACGGCGAACCGCAGCAAGCCCGTGGCTGGATGGCGCACCTCTTGGCAGCACAGCAAATATGGCTTAAACGCTGCCAGGGCCTCCCCGCTCCTCCCGGCCCGCTTTGGCCGGATAAGGAAAGCACCGAAATGGCGGGCATCATCACTCAAAACGAAACCGACTGGCTGGTCTATATAGAAACCTTGCAACCGGAGGATTTCGATAAAGTTATTACCTACAAAACCCTCAAAGGCGACGGTTTTGAGAACACCCTTGCCGATATACTGGCCCATGTAATAAACCATGGCACGCACCACCGCGCACAAATAGGGCAACAGGTTAAACAACTGGGTGCCAAATTGCCACCGCTCGATTACGTTTTATACATACGCGACTTACATAAAACCACCATATGAAAAAGATACTTGCGGCCGCGTTTTCGGCCATGCTTCTTTTTAGCTGTACCGATACTAAAAAACAAGAGCAAACCCTGCTTGATGAAGTAATTGCCATACACGATAGCGTAATGGCCAAAGAAGAGCAGCTGGTAAAAGCAAAAATCCAGCTGGATACCCTCCTGAAAAACAATACGCTCCCTCCTGCCGATACAGCAGCTGCCGCAAAATTGATAGTAACTCTCGATAGCACCGATGCCCGCATGGAAGACTGGATGCATAAATTTGATGCTGAGAACAAAGGCAAAAGCCACGATGAGATAATGGCTTACCTCGAAGACCAGAAAAAAAAGATAAAGGCTATCGATAAAGATTTTGACGCCGCCATAGCCACAACTAATAACTACAAAAAATCATTGAAGAAATGAGGAAGCTAACTACCCTCGCGGGCCTGATCATATTATTTGCCGCTTGCCGCAATAGCGAACAGGCTACCCTGCCTATTTACGGCAACCGCGATACCAAAACCGTTACTAAAGATGGCAAAGAGGTGGTTGATACCATTTACCAAACCATCCCTGATTTTAAATTTGTAAACCAATACGGCGACAGCATCACACAAAAAAGCCTGAATGGCGATATCTATGTGGCCGATTTCTTTTTCACCACCTGCCCTTCTATTTGCCCAATTATGCACCGCAATATGCTTAAAGTGTATAACGAGTACAAAAACGTGCCCAACTTCAAGATCATTTCGCACAGCATCGACCCTAAGCACGATAGCGTTGCTGTGTTGAAAAAATATGCCGACGGCTTGGGCATCAGCGGTAACAGCTGGTGGTTGCTGCAGGGCAAAAAGGATGATATCTACAACTTATCGGCCAGTTACCTGGTGCGCCGCCCCGAAGAAAGCGCTAAAGAGCTTTTTATTCATGATGGTTTATTTATTTTGATTGATAAGCAAAAACGCATACGCGGCAGTTATGATGGTACCGACGAAAAAGAAGTTGCCCGCCTGATTGCCGATATTAAGACCCTGCGCGCCGAAACAAATACCGAAATAGCTCAATGAAACTAAGCGCCGCCTTAACTTTGCTTGTGTTGATCTGCTGTGGTATTATCGCATCCTGCACCAGCGATGCCGAGCTGGAATTTAAGCGCTATTACCTTGCCGGCGAACGCCTCTACAAAAGCCATTGCCAAAACTGCCACGGCGCAAAAGGTGAAGGCCTCGGCACATTGGTGCCCCCGCTTACCGATGCTGCTTTCCTCCAAAAAAACAAGCACCGGTTGGCTTGCATCGTCAACTTAGGTTTAACCGACGAGCTACTTAGGGTTAGCGGTAAAACCTACGTATCAAAAATGCCGGCTAATAATTTGCCCCCTGTAGATATTGCCGGGATACTTACTTACGTGAACAATTCTTTCGGCAATAAAACCGGCGTGGTTACATCTGATGATGTGGCAAAAGATTTAGAAGATTGTAAGTAATTAGGGCGGTCCCGCTATTCAGCGGACCGGGCTATGCGCTCATACGCCTGCAGGCATTACGCTCAGTGGCCGGTATTCGCTCCTATCCCTACCGCATTTTCTGAACCCTGATCTTCTTGATTTTAGGATTTCCCGATATTTTTATTGCAACGAATTTCCTCAGAACGTCAGCAGAAGAGCTTCGGGCGAAAGCGGGCAGAACGTGGTGGGCTTGCGGGCGGGAAGGGCATAGGGAATGTTTGCTGAAGCGCGGGACCGAAGCGGCGAAGCAAAGGGCAAATTTTCCCAGCTCGTGGTTCTGCCCGGTTTGCAGGGCGAAGGCCAGTGCGGCAAAGAAGCATTTCTGCTGAAAGCACTTTTGGTTCTTTTGGTGCCACAAAACGGCGAAGCCCTCTTGAGTGCCCCTAAAAAAATAGAAACTCGCGAAAAACAACAGCCCAGCGGCAAATGAGCGGCGGATGAATTTATTTTAGAAAAAGGCTTTTAGATGCCAAATAACCGGTCGGTAATGTTCACCATCCAAACACAACCCCTCCCTCATTGTTAAAACATAAAACACGTATTATGGAACAACAATTTGATGCGGTGCTTACCGGCTCGGATAGCGAGGTGAACGGTATTGCAACCCGCCTTAACAGCGGCGCTTATGAATTTAATTCGCTCGACGGTAGTTTGCAGCTTATTATTGCAAAAAATGCCGAAGGCAAATGGGAACGCGTTGCCGGCACCGAGCCTTACTTTGGCGGCTGGATAGAAGAATTGGTAGCGCAAATACCCGTAACTGTAAATAGCTGATATGGAAAAAAGAGAATTAGGAAAGTCGGGGTTAATTGTACACCCCTTTGTGTTTGGCGGCAACGTTTTTGGCTGGACGGCCGACGAGAAAACTTCGTTCGAACTCTTGGACGCCTTTATTGATGGCGGCTTTAATTTTGTAGATACGGCTGATATGTATTCTACCTGGGTGCCGGGGCATACGGGCGGCGAATCGGAAACCATTATTGGCAACTGGTTTAAGCAAGGCGGCAAGCGCGATAAAGTTGTTATTGCGACTAAAGTGGGGAAACCTATGGGCGAAGGTAAAACAGGCTTATCAAAAGCCTACATTACCCGTGCTGTAGAAGACTCGTTAAAACGCCTGCAGACCGACTATATCGACCTGTATCAATCGCACGAGGATGATGCTAATACTCCGCTGGAAGAAACACTGGAAACCTTTAGCGATTTGATAAAACAGGGTAAAGTACGCGCCATTGGTGCATCTAACTACAGCGGCCCACGCCTGCGCGAAGCTTTGGAGGTAAGCAAGGCCAACGGCTTTGCCCGTTACGAAAGCCTGCAGCCCGAATACAACCTATACAACCGCGAAGATTACGAAAAGCAATACGAATCGCTTTGCCGCGAAAACAATGTGGGGGTTATCTCCTACTTTTCGCTGGCCAGTGGTTTCCTCACCGGTAAATACCGCTCGGAAGCCGACCTAAATAAAAGCCCGCGTGGTGGCGGCATCAAAAAATACCTCGACCCGCGTGGCTATAAAATATTGGCCACTTTGGATAAGGTAGCCGGCGAATACAATACCACGCAAGCAGCCGTAGCACTGGCGTGGGTTATGGCACGGCCGGGTATAACGGGGCCAATTGCCAGCGCAACCAGCGTGCAGCAACTCAACGATATTGGCAAAGCCGCCGATTTAAACCTCAGTCCGGAGGCAATCGAGTTGTTAACTACAGCAAGCAGCTACTAATAGTCCAAAACAAAAGCGGCCTCCTGAATTTCGGGAGGCCGCTTTTATTATATATTCGGTAATTAATTGTATCCTGAATTTGCACTCAGTTGTTACTTAAACATTGTGATATTAGTAACCCCACCGTCTGATATGAGTTCGGTGCCTACTACAAAACTCGATTCATCAGATGCCAGGAATACGGCAGCATTGCCTATATCGGATGGCTCGCCAATGCGCCCTGCCGGTATCAGATCCGTCCAGATCTTTTTAACGGCATCAACTTGTCCTTCGGGAATAAACTTATCAAATACAGGTGTTTCGATAGTACCCGGCGATAAAGTATTAACACGGATTTTTCTGTCCAAAAGGTCCAAAGAAAATCCTCTCGCAAAAGAGATCACCGCTGCTTTCGATGCGCCATAAACCGACATTCCGGGAAATGCGCGATGTCCGGCTATCGACCCTATTAATATGATAGAACCGCCATCATTCATGTAAGGCAGTGCTTTATGCACAGTAAAATAAACGCTCTTTATATTAAGGTTGATGTAAGCATCAAAATCGGCCTCGCCTATATCGGCAACGGAGCCCATTTTATTGCCTTCTACTGCGCCACCCGCGTTAACAACAAGCGTATCTATCTTACCAAACTTATCGGCAGTTTCCTTAAATACACTTTCGAGATCGTCCAATTTGGTAACATCGGCGCGGATACCGATGAATTTCCCATCTAAGCGGGCAACTGCGCTATCTATGGTGGCTTGCGTCCTGCCTACAATGGAACCCACTGCACCTTCATTTTTAAATGATTCTGCAATGCCAAAGCCTATACCGCTATTGCCACCAGTAATTACGGCTACTTTATTTTCTAATTTTTTCATTGTTTTTTATCAATTTTCTTTGTCAATATTGACAGTACAAAACTGTGGCAAATGGCAACTACAGAAAATCTACTACTTTACAAAAAATAATGAAACTACATTAACTTTTCGAGCGATTATTTCTGATCCTGGAAAGGAATTGGGTGGTAATACCTAAATAAGACGCAATTACATATTGCGGGAATTTCAACAGAAATTTTGGGTATCGGCCCGACAATTCCTCAAACCGTTCTTCCGCAGTTTTACTGATGCTCGATAACATTCTTTTTTGCATACCAGCTGCTGTGCGTTGCGCGTGCAGCCTGAAGAAACGTTCAAACTTGGGAATCTGATCATATAGCTTTTGTTCATTTTCAAAGCTCAGCTGTATGATTATGGAGTCTTCTACCGCTTCCACAAAAAAAGTGGCAGGCTTCTGGTTAATGTAACTCGAAAAATCAGAGATCCACCAGTCATCAATAGCCAAGCCTATAACATGTTCCTGGCCATCTTCAGGGTCGATGATGTAAGCTTTCAAAGCACCTGAAACAACATACGTTCGGTATTTACAAACAAAATCAGGCTGTACAATTTGTTGTTTCCTTTTAATGCGAACAATTTTCAGATGCGAAATAAACTCATCTGTTTCTGATTGTCCGAGTTGTATAAAACGGCTGATGTTATTTAATATCGAATCAAAATCATTCATAATATAAAATTACTGATTTTGCGATGTACGGTATTGCCGTTCATTTGTAAAAAAAAGAGGCTGATCATGATGTATGATACAGCCTCTTCATTTATATATGTTAGGGATATTGCTTTTTAGAACCGCCCGGGGCGCATAAAGCCACCTTGCCTTGGGCTTGGTCTGTCGTTTTGGGCTATTTGGCCACCGCCACGGTTGCCCCTATCCTGCCCGCCTCCGCCGTTTTGGTTACCGCCGCCTTGCTGGCCGCCCCAGCCGCCATGTTGGCCGCCATTATTACTTGGCTGTGAAGGTTGTTGTTGCTGCCCGCCGCCTTGCTGGCCACCCCAGCCGCCGTGTTGGCCGCCCTGGTTACCACCGTTTGATGGCTGCTGAGGGTATTGTTGCTGACCGTTTTGGCCACCCCAGCCACCACGGCCACCGCCCTGGTTTCTGTCGGGTTGGTTGTAGCCGCCTTTGTTGCGGTCATCGTCACGGTCCTTGCCGCGGCCCCAGCTACCACGATTATCGTTTCGGTCGCCCCAGCCACGGTTGTCGTTACGGCCGTAACGGCCGCGGTCGTCGTTGCGGCCCCAGTTTCCGCCGTTGTTTCTACCATAATCGCCGCGGTTGGCGTAATCGTTGTTGCGGCGGTTCCAGTCGCCACGGTAGGGGTTACCACCCCAGCGGCCACGGTATACGTCGTGGTTCATGTATGGCCTGCGGCCACGAACCTCGAACCTGCGAGCGGTACGCCAATCGTAATTGCGGTATGCGCCTGGTAAGTATTGTGCGCGTATCCAGCGGCTGCCGTCGTTATAAAAGTAGCAATGCAGTGGTATGCTGTAGTAAGCTTCAACCTCGGGCAGGTAGTAGTAGTCATCGCTGTCATCAAAAACGTCGTCATAAACAACGGGTTGCGGTGCGGGTACGTACACCGGCCTTGGGGGAATATTTAAGCCTATATGTATGGATATTTGGGCCTCAGCTTTGTTGGCAAACAAACCGGCTAAAACCATTGCCGATAATAAATATATCTTTTTCATCGCGTTTAAATTTTATACATCTATGACGTGCTATCTAAACCAAGGTTTAATCCCAATAAACGATAATATCACATACCAAAACACACGCAAAATATAATTTTATTAACTGAATTAAAATCGATATAATATTTCAATAACTAAAAACAAGAAACGATTTAGCAATTTGTTATATCGCCCTGTGCCATAAAAAATATACCCTTTACGATAACAAAATTGTTGCTCCGAGGTCTCAAACACATTTCGGTATACGCTGTATTATAAGTTAATTTGGGTAAAACTCACAACCACTATATGAAAACTCTCAAACCTCTAAGGCTTTTGCCCCTGGTGGCAATGGCATCGTTCGGGCTGCTGTTTACGGCTTGCAACGGCGATAAAACCAAAACCGCCGAAAAAGCCGACACCACCGCAGCAGATACCGCTGCAAACCTTACCCTTCCGGCGGGCTTCACTGCTGCAGTTATTGCACACGATCTGGGCAGCGTAAGGCATATTGCCATTAGTCCGCAAGGCGGCATTTACGTAAAGCACAAAAGCGCGGGTGGTAATGCAGGTATATTATATTTAACTGAAGCCAACGGTGCCGCCGAGGTAAAAAAATCCTTTGGTACGTTTGATGGTACGGGCATTTATTTGAAGAATGGCTATTTATATGCCTCGTCTGACGAAGAAGTATACCGTTTTAAACTGAACGCAAACAACGAGGTAGAAAACCCCGATGCACCCGAAAAGATAGTAACCGGCTTATTGGCACGCCACCAGCACGAAGCCAAAGCGATATTATTGGACGATGCAGGTAACCTGTATGTAAACATAGGTGCCTACTCTAACTCCTGCCAGGTGAAAGACCGTACGAAAGAATCGCCGGGCCAGCAGGGCTGCCCTATTCTCGATTCGGCTGCCGGTATATGGCAATTTAAAGCCGATAAGCTTAACCAAACCTATAAAGACGGCGTACGCTACGCAACTGGCTTACGCAATGTAGTGGGTATGGACTGGAACAAAACCCGCAACCAGCTTTTTGTAATGCAACATGGCCGCGACCAACTGCACGATAACTGGCCTGCGCTTTACACCGAAAAGCAATCGTCGATATTACCGGCCGAGTGTATGTTTGCGATGAACAAAGGCGATAATGCAGGCTGGCCTTATGTATACTACGACCAAGAGCAGAAAAAGAAAATTGTAATGCCCGAATATGGCGGCGATGGTAAAAAAGAAGGCGACAGTAAATTTATTGACCCTGCCGCAGCCTTCCCGGGCCACCTTGCACCTAACGGTTTGCTGTTTTATACCGGCAGCCAGTTCCCGGAGAAATATAAGAATGGTGCTTTCATCGCCTTCCACGGTTCGTGGAACCGCGCTCCTGAACCACAGGCAGGCTACTTTGTAGTATTCCAACCGTTAAAAGATGGTAAAGCCGATGGCCCGATGGAAGTATTTGCTGATGGCTTTTCGGGTTCGGCAGAAAATACCGCAAAAGGTGCTGCTACACACCGCCCCTGCGGTTTAGCACAAGGCCCCGATGGTTCACTATATGTAACCGATGATGTTAAAGGGACCATTTATAAGATAAGTTATAAGAAGTAACATTTGAAATTTGCAAAAAGAGCGGTTGGCCATAAAAGCCAACCGCTCTTTTTTTATTCGGCCAAGGTGTATACGTAGGCATCACGCTGCTGCATTTTATCTTTTACACGCACGATGGACTCTTTGTATTCATCGTGCATAGATTTATCAGTAGATGCCATATAAGCATTTCGATAAGCTTGTAAGGCTTTCTGCCATTCCATATTTTTTTCGGCAAAAAGGCCCAGCAGGCCATAAACCTCATCAATACCCACCCCGGGAACCTCCAGCGCTTTTGCCGCGATCGCAGCAACCTGCCGTTCCATTTTAAGGAATACCACCAGGCTTAAATAATGGTAGTAATTATCAGGAAACGAGGGCTCCAGTTGCATACAGGTTTTAAAATGGAAGCCTGCAGTTTGGTAATCTTGTAGATCGTAGTAATATATTTTACCCAGCTGATGGTGCGCGCGGGCGTAAGTAGCATCGTCGGCAATTATCGCGTTAAGCAAATTGAGTGCTTTGGGCGTTTCGCCATACGAAAGCTCATCAACAGCCTGCAAATACTTTTCTTCAATAGTATAATAAGTGTCCATAAAAATAAAATGGTGTGCCTAAGGCAAATACCAAAAGGCATTGTTTCAGTAAGAAATTAAAATTTGATTATTCCGATTTAAGCCGGAGTACTATGAAGAGAAGTGGATCCTTGATGCAAAACTCTCCCGCTGCGTGCCCATGGGCAGCATAATGGTGGTGCGGTATGAGTTATTAAATAGCATCGGAGTAATTATTTATGGCGCGAAGATAAACAGGATGAGGGAATTATGCAACACGATTTGCAGTGAGGGGCGTGATTTTTTGACAGGATTTCAGGATTGAGAGATTTTACAGGATTTTTTTTGAATTATACTGATGTTGGATTGACTGAACCGATATGTTTTAGAAACGCAGGATATTCGCCTTTCCAAGACGCAGAGCAACGAGCCGTCTAATTATAGTGGCTACTTGTATGATGGGGTGCTGAAAAGATTTCAGCATGACTTTTGTTATATGAGCACGCCACACTCAACACAATACATCCTGTAAATTCTAAAATTCTGTAAATTCTGATTCAGAAATTTACGCTGCCAGTTTGTTGGCTTTTACTACCTCTATCTGGTAATTGTCCATCAGTTCGTATTCGGAGATAATTACGGCGAAGTCGTCAAAGCGCAAGCCGTTCTCGAAGGCGTACATGGTATAGCCGCGTTTGTTGCCATCATAAGCACCCAGCTCATACACTTCGTCATATTTTTTGCTTTTTATTTTTGCGCCGCTTACCAGTTGGTAAGAGTCGGATATGTTTTGGAAAGTAATGTTTTTCATAGTAATTAAAGCTATACAATTACTTTGCCAAAAATTTTAACCGAACCACTCGTACAATTCGGCCTGTTTCAGTTTAGCTTTTTCTTTAGCCGAAATATTCTTTAGCACTTCTCCCTCACCCATTTGAATAATGCGGCTGCCGTACTGTGCGGCATCTTTTAAATTATGTGTCACCAGTATAGCGGTTAGCTTATATTCCTTTATCAAGGCTTCGGCAGTGCGCATAACCGTTTCTGCAGAGCGTGGGTCGAGGGCTGCCGTAGGTTCGTCAAGTAGTAATATCTTGCATTCGTCCATCACGCTCATCAGCAGGGTAAGCGCCTGCCGTTGCCCGCCTGATAGTGTGCCAATAGGTTGTTCTATTTTATTTTCGAGCCCCATGCCCAGGGTGGCTATTTTTTCCTGCACCTGTTTTTTAAAGGCTTCATTTTTGCCAATGGTTAGTCCTTTACTTTTGGTGCGCAGGGCTGCCAGTCGAAAGTTATCTACAATACTCAGGTCGGCAGCGGTACCCAGCAGCGGGTTCTGAAAAATGCGGGCAATCCATTTGCTGCGGCCATATTCGGCCAGTTTAGTAGCATCGTTTCCGGCTATGGTAATGCTGCCAGTATCGGGTATTACTGTACCAGCCATAAGGTTAAGCAAAGTTGTTTTGCCCGAGCCATTAGCACCAACTATCACCACAAACTCTCCTTCTTCTATATTCAGGCTTAGCTTCTGCAATGCCTTCACTTCGTTAGCTTTCCCCGCGTTAAACGTTTTGCTGATGTTCATTAGCTCTATCATGCGTTGCGGGAGGTTAAACGTGGCAGGCCCACAATAATCAATACAAAAACCGATGTGGCCACTTTAAGCATATTAGGGTTAACGCCAATATCCAACGTAAATGCCAATACCCACTGGAATATTGCCGCCCCCGCCAGCACCAGCACCAAACTGAGCCATACCGAAGTAATGCGCAACCAGTTGATAATAGTTTCGGCAATAATAACCGAGCCAAGGCCGATGATCACCACGCCTATCCCCATACTGATATCGGCAAAGCCCTGAAACTGGGCTATTAGGTATCCGCTAAGCGCCGTTAAAGCGTTGGCAATAGCCAGGCCGATTATCTTCATTCTATCCGTATTTACACCCAATGCGCGTATCATTTGCTCGCTGCTGCCTGTGGCGCGCATGGCTATGCCGAAATCGGTCTTCAATAAGTAACCAATAATAAGCGTAAGTGCAGCTACAAATACCGCAAGGATAATTAGCGAGTTTTGGTTAGGATCGGTTAAGATATTTAAGGCAGAGAACAAGGTAGGCAGGTTCAATAAAGGCATATTCGATCGCCCCAAAATGGTGAGGTTAACCGAGTACAGCGCCGTCATCACCAGTATCCCCGCCAGCAGGGCATTAATTTTCAGTTTAGTGTGGATGATGCCCGTGAGCGCTCCCGCAGCCGCCCCTGCCCCTATCACAGCAAGCATGATAAACCAGCCCGGCTGGTGGCTTGTGAGCATAACGCCCGTTACCACGCCGCCGAGGGTGTAGCTGCCATCGGTAGTTATATCGGGGATGTTGAATATCTTCATGGAGATGTATATGCCAAAGGCTATCCCCGCAAAACAAAGCCCCTGCAATAAAGCGGTTAAGTAAAGCCCCATTATTTTACAGCGGTATAATCGGCCGGTATGGCAATGTTGTATTTTTTGGCAGCGACTTGGTTATAAACGCGCTTGCGCACTTTCACCATCTCCAGCTTCAGTCCGTCGGTTTTGTGTGTTTTCAGGAACTGCGCGGCCTGCAACCCGCTTTGGTAACCCCACTGGTAAATATCAGCACCAAAGGCCGCTACCGCACCACGCTGCACCAAACCCGCCTCGCTGGTAAAAATGGGCACGTTATGTTCGTTACAGCTTTTCAGGATGGTTTCAAAGGCGGCGAAAACAGTATTATCCGGATTGGCAAAAAAAGCATCTATACCCTTGCTCAACAACGCTTGCGTTACCAGTTGTGCATCGGCAGATGAATTTAACGGAAGTGCTACTATTTTAACATTCAACTTTGCGGCAAGCCCTTGTATACGCGCCAGTGCATCGGCAGATTGCGGTTCACTTTGGTTGTATATCATCCCTATGGTTAACTGTGCACCTTTGGGCTTTAACAGTTTTGGAATGATAGCGAAAGAAGTATCTATATAATTTAACTCCTCCATTGTTCCAAACAAGTTGGCCGGGCCTTTACCCTGCGCATCTGCAACCTTCATACGCTCCGGCGTTGGCGATACCATTTGGAAGATCGGGATGGTTTTAGTTTTTTGAATGGCCGCCACGGTGGATAGCGTGGTTGATGTAGCCAGCAGGTCTACATTTTGCGACACGAACTGGTTTACAATGGTAGCCAGTGTGGGTATACTCCCCTGCGCGTTACTGTATTTTATTTCGATATTCTTTTGTTCTTCGCTAAAGCCATTAGCTTTCAGCGCGGCAACAAAACCATCCTTAGCCTGGGCAATAGTGGCATCCTCAAAAGCATCAACAAAACCAACAACAGGTACTTTGTTTTTATTTGATGTGCAGGAAATAATTAACGGTAGAAATAATAAAATGCGGAGTAATTTGGGTGTCCTCATGTATCAAAAATAAATATACTGTGTGGTTTTTTTGGCATAATTAAGTAAAACAAAAAAAATGTTAAAAAAGAGTTTTAATATTCCCAAAAGTTGTATATTTGACAGTATCCCTTAACCCCTTCTCATTATGGCAACTTTATACAAAATGCTTGTCAACGAAGCCAACCCCAGGCTTACGGATAGGACGAACGCGGCCCTTTCAAAGCTATCGGGCAAAATTTATCACATCAACAATACCAGTATCATCTTCCATCCGCCGGGTAGTTATTATCAACTGGGTATTGCCGAATTTGTTTACCGCAACAACAACCGCGTAAAGGGCCTTTACACGGTTTACATTAAAAACAATACTGTATACGTAAGCCTGTCGTCGCTTGATATGGTGAACGTGATAGATGCCCCCTATAAGCTATTTTTTGATGAATTGCGTAAGATAGTGACGGGTGAAATACCCGAGATGCAGATGGCCTGAAACAACCCAAACGAATAAGCTTTTACAAATTTTTGGTTATGCCGAAGGTTTTTTGGCTATTTTAGCCAGTGATGATACCTGTTATATCAAAATTACCTCAAACCGGCACCACAATATTTACGGTAATGTCGGCATTGGCAGCCGAAGTTGGCGCTATTAACCTGTCGCAGGGCTTTCCTGATTACGATAGTTCGCCGGAGTTAATTACCTTGGTTAGCAAGGCCATGCAAAAGGGCTATAACCAATACGCCCCTATGCCGGGGCTGATGGCCCTACGCGAGCAGATAGCCATAAAAACCGAAAAACTATACGGTGCCGTTTATAACCCCGATACCGAGATAACCGTTACTGCCGGCGCTACGCAAGCCATCTTCACTGCTATAAGCGCTGTGATACACCCTAACGACGAAGTGATCATCTTCGAGCCGGCCTACGATTGCTATGCCCCTGCCATAAAATTGATGGGCGGCGTTGTAAAATCATTGGAGCTGGACCCGCCCGATTACCGCATTGCCTGGGATATGGTGAAACGCCTTATTAACGGTAAAACCAAAATGATCATTCTTAATTCGCCGCATAACCCTACCGCAACCATTTTAAGCAAGGAGGATATTGATGAATTAAGCGCTCTGATAAAACATCAGGATATACTGATACTGAGCGACGAGGTATACGAGCATTTGATATACGATGGCGAAGAGCACCAAAGCATGGCACGCTACCCCGAACTGCAACAACGCAGCTTCATTGTATCTTCCTTCGGCAAAACTTTTCATGCTACGGGCTGGAAAATGGGCTACTGCCTTGCCCCTGCTTATTTGATGGCCGAGTTTAGGAAGATACACCAGTTTTTGGTGTTCAGCGTAAACACGCCCATGCAGGTTGCCATTGCCGAATACCTTAAAGACGAGAATACCTACCTGAGCCTGCCCGGGTTTTTCCAACAGAAACGCGATTACTTTAGGGAGGGGCTTGCAGGCAGCCGTTTTAAGCTGTTACCCTGCGCCGGATCATACTTCCAATCAGTTACTTACGATGCTATAACCGACGAGAAAGATGCCGACTATGCCATACGTTTAACCAAAGAGATCGGGGTGGCATCTATACCTGTTTCGGCCTTCTACCGCAAAGGGAACGATAAGCATGTATTGCGTTTTTGTTTTGCCAAAAGGCAAGAAACCATTGATAAAGCCGTTGATAGATTGTTGAAAGTTTAACTTTTAGTAAACATTTACGTATACATTTATCAGCCTTTAAAACACTAAATTCTACTATGGATAATCTTAAAGTTACTGTATTTCAGGGATATTTATTTTGGGAGAACATTGATAAAAACCTACAGAATATCTCGCTTAAATTATCCAACATACGCGAAAAAACTAACCTTATTATCCTGCCCGAAATGTTCAATACCGGGTTTAGCATGAACGCCGAAACCCTTGCCGAAGAAATGGGCGGCAAAACCATGCAATGGATGCACGATACGGCACAGAAGTACGAATGCGTAGTAACCGGCAGCCTGATAATTAAAGAGGACGGCAAATACTACAACCGCCTGGTATGGATGCGCCCCGATGGTACACACGAATATTACGACAAACGCCACCTCTTCGCCCTCGGTAAAGAACATAACACCTACACCGCCGGCACCGACAAGCTTATTGTTGAACTAAACGGCTGGAAAATATGCCCCATGATATGCTACGACCTACGTTTCCCCGTTTGGTTGCGCAATGTTGATGAAGCCTATGATGTATTGCTGATAGTAGCCAACTGGCCCGAACGCCGCGCCCTGCACTGGCGCACCCTTATACCTGCCCGTGCAGTAGAGAACCAAAGCTACGTAATAGCCGTTAACCGCGTAGGCCACGATGGCAATGAGGTATACCACTCCGGCGATTCTACCTGCATTAGCCCTAACGGCGACGTGGTATACTACAAACGCGACGAAGAGGACCTGTATACCTTCTCCATCATTTATGACGAGGTTAAGAAAATACGCCGTGCGCTTCCGTTTTTGAAAGATGCGGACAGGTTTACGCTGGACGACTGATCGATGTGCAGATGTGCAAATTTAAAATGTGCAGATGAAGCTTTACCGTCATCCTGAACTTGGTTCAGGACCCCATCATACAAGTAGCCACAGCGTTTAGCCGCTTTGCAAGCTCACTACTGCGCTTGTGCCCCTACATAGATTTGACAACTTTTAAAAAGTTGTCAAATCTGCCCTCGCTTAAGCCCCTATTTAGTTGGCGACGGTGGTAATGATGCCGCCTGCCTCACGATCAGTTTCCATTTCTTTCCTGTTTTTTGATAGACTTCAGTATACACCAAGTTGTAAGATGACCTTGCATTGTTCATGGTGAGTTCAAAATATGCCTGACCGATCAATACGGCTGTTTTTCCAAAAAATCGAACAGAGGCTTCTTTCACATCCGTAGTATTGTAGATAGGGAATCCGTTCCTAAGTCCGTCAAGCGTTTTCTGTTTATCACTTGTCATTCCGTTAGAATGCACAAAAACCAGGTTATCATCAAACATATCCGCGAGCGAATCAACCTTACGCTCTATCTGCCAACGAAATTTAGCCTTAGATAGGTCGAGGATCTCTTTTTCGGCGGCAGTTTGCGCATGAGCTGCGAAAGCAAATAGAATCGCAGCGATCGTTAAAATTGTTTTCATGTTGTTAAATTTTAGTTGTTTGTATTATTGATAATTATATTTTACAATTAAGTTTGACAAATTTGTCAATATCGGGACAAAAAAATTTATTTTAGTATCAGGTCACAAATAATTTTTTTTCGTTCGTCCATCTTTTTCATGTATTCGGCATCGGTTAGGTTGAACATTTGTTTATGTAGCGGCCTCATTACTAGCGGATGAGAATTGAGGGCCATTATATTCATCATAAATTGAGTAGGATCCATTTTGCTAATGGTACCCATTTCCATCTCTGCTTCTATTTGTTTTAAAAACGCGGCCATTTTACTTGCGCCTTTTTCTTTTTGTACATATATATCAGCATCACCGTCAAGCATTTCCGTTATCAAAAATATCTCTCGGTACGGGAATGCAATGGTCTCTGTTAAAAACAGATCGATCAACTGTCGTATCTTTTCTTTAAAATCCATTTCGGCTTCCATCAATGCATACAATTGCTTTGTTAAGCCGGTGAGCGCGTCGTTAAAAACTTGTTTCAATAACAGATCCCTCGACCGAAAATAATAATGAAGAGATGTGCGACTAACTCCGGCGGCATCGGCAATATCCTGGGTAGTAGCATGTAGCTTCCCTTCTGCAAAAAATATTCGCTTTGCGGTATCTTTTATCAATTGTTCTGTATTGCTATCTTTTATCGCCATTATTGTTTGACAAATTTGTCAAACAATATTTAATTCAAAGTACCTTTATTCAATATCTTACAAAAGCATGACATTTTTCAACCTTACTCCCCCTTAGTCTTCCCCAACCAATAATTCTTACTATTTTGCGTTATCACACAAACTATAACGGATCTGTTAGATGAGATTGATTTTACGCGGTGTTTTATTATTGGCTGCCTTAAACTTTGCTGTTGCTGCCCGTGCGCAGGAAACCGAAAAACCTAAGGAGAAGCCAAAAAAGGAGAAAAAAGAAAAGCCGCTTAAGAAAAAAGAGCTTACCCAATACGTAGACCCATTTATTGGAACCGGCGGGCACGGGCATACCTATCCCGGCGCTGTGGCACCTTTTGGTATGGTACAGCTTAGTCCGGATACCCGGTTGGAGGGTTGGGATGGTTCATCCGGCTATCATTATAGTGATACTACCGTTTATGGTTTTTCGCATACGCATTTAAGCGGTACTGGCATCCCCGATTATTGCGACATATTGTTTATGCCTACCACGGGCGAGCCTAAACTGAAGAACACCGAATACCGCTCGGGCTTCAGTAAAAAAAATGAGGAGGCAACGGCAGGATACTACAAAACCAAGCTCAACAAATACAACATCGAGGTTGAACTTACCGCCACCACCCGCGCCGGCGTGCACAAATACGATTACCCAACAACAGATAAGGCCAATATCATCATCGACCTGCAGCACCGCGATGAAGTATTAGATTCGTGGATAGAAGTGGTGAACGACCATGAGATACGCGGATTCCGCCGTTCCAAATCATGGGCTAACGACCAATCGGTATACTTCTACGCCAAATTCAGCAAGCCTTTTAAAACTTATGGCATTGCGTTGGATGATAAACTGCAGGATGGACAAAGCAAAGTGCAGGGCAAAAATGTGAAGATGTACGTGCAGTTTGATAACCCCGGCAATGTGATAAGCAAAGTGGGGATATCGGCAGTAAGTGCCGAGGGCGCTTTAAAAAACCTGGACGAAGAGGTGCCCGATTTCGATTTTAAAGATATTTACAAAGCCACCAAAACCGCCTGGAATAGCGAACTAAACAAGATACAAGTAGAGGGCGGTGCGCCACCAAGGCCACAAATGCAGGAAATGGGGCCATACAGCAATTCTTCGAGCAAGAAAAACCCGTTTCCTGATTACGCTCATCGCAAACAAGTGATATTTTACACGGCGCTATACCATTGTATGCTGGCACCCAACGTTTTTACCGATGTTGATGGCCAGTACCGCGGGCTCGATCAAAAGATACATCAAGCCAATGGCTTCACTTACTATTCGGTGTTCTCGCTATGGGATACCTTCCGCGCAGAAAATCCTTTGCTGTCGTTAATTGACAAGCAACGTACGCTGGATTTCATCAAATCATTTTTAGCCATGTATGAGCAGGGCGGCTTGCTGCCTATTTGGCCGCTGGCATCCAGCGAAACATACTGCATGGTGGGTAACCACGCCATTCCCGTAATTGTTGATGCTTACGCCAAAGGCATACGCGGCTTCGATGCCGAACTTGCTTTTACAGCCATGAAAGCAGCCGTAAACCGTAACCAGTTCGGTTTGGATAATTACAGGGCAACAGGTGCTGTAAATGCGGATAAAGAACACGAATCGGTAGCCAAGACATTGGATTATGCGTACGATGATTGGTGTATTGCCCAAATGGCGAAAATGCTGAACAAGCCAACCGACTACGCCGAATACATCAAGCGCGCCCAGTACTGGAAAAACGTTTATAACAACGAGAACGGCTTTATGCAGGCGCGCGATAACGGTGGTTGGTATAGCCCATTCGAACCTACCGAAATAAACAACAATTACACCGAAGGTAATGCATGGCAGTATACCTTTTTGGTACCGCAGGATGTGGAAGGTCTGATGAAAGTATTGGGCGGCAGAAAAGAGTTGGAAATAAAGCTTGATGAGCTGTTTACCACCGATGCCAAACTAAGCGGCCGCGAACAGGCGGATGTTACGGGCTTAATAGGCCAGTATGCCCACGGTAACGAGCCAAGCCACCACATTGCCTACTTGTACAACTTTACCAACGCACCAGATAAAACGCAGTACTACGTAAATAAAATACTGCGCGAGCAATACAGCGACAAACCCGACGGGCTATCGGGCAACGAAGATTGCGGGCAAATGTCGGCCTGGTATGTGATGAGTGCACTGGGTATATACAACATTGCACCGGGGCAGCAGCAGTTCCAGGTGGGTGTACCGCAATTCGAATCTATCATCATCAGCCTCGAGAATGGCAAGCGTTTCAACATCAGCAACACAGGCGCAGCCGTAAGCCGCGACAATAATTTTTTACAAGGGCTAAACCTCGACGGCAAGATTTACAACAAGCTTTACATCAATTACGAAACCATCGAGAAAGGCGGCACCTTTGAAGTATTTACCGGCCGTATAGCCAACAAACTTTTTGTGCAAGAGCTGGAGAAACCCACATCGGCCATTAAAGATGAGCTTATAGTGCCCAACCCATACATTGTAGCGGGTACCAAAACGTTTAAAAGCACTATTGATATTAAAATACAATGTATAGATAGCCTTGCTAAAATATATTATACACTGGATGGCACCACGCCTACAACCGAATCGGCTCAATACGATAAACCTATACCCATATTGGTGAACACAACCGTGAAAGCTATAGCCGCAAGGGATGGCAAAAGCAGCTTTGTTGACGAAGCCACCTTCACCAAAATACGCGCCGACCTTAAGCTAACGCTTGCCAACAAATACTTACCAAGCTATTCGGCACAGGGCGATGAGAGCCTGATAAACGGCATACACGGCACAGCCAACTGGCGCCTGGGCAATTGGCAGGGCTACCAGGGGAAAGACCTTGAAGCGGTAATAGACATGGGAGCAGTAAAACCGGTGAAAAAGCTAAGCCTCGGCACTTTGCAGGATACCCGCTCGTGGATAGTATTCCCGAAGGTGGTGCAATACTATACATCCGACGATGGCAAAAACTACAAATTAGCCGCCACGGTAAATACCAAAGTGGATATAAAGAACCTTGAACCCCAAACCCAGGAATTTACAGCAACCCTAAACTTAAAAGCCCGCTACATAAAAGTAATAGCCAAACAATATGGCCCCCTGCCCGACTGGCACGAAAGCAAGGGCAGCCCATCGTATATTTTTGCTGATGAAATAACGGTTGAATGAGGTTAGAGGTTAGAGCTTAGAGCTTAGAGCTTAGAGCTTAGAGCTTAGAGCTTAGAGCTTAGAGCTTAGAGCTTAGAGCTTAGAGGGCAACCTCTTTTTAGAATTTAGGTTTTAGTATTTAGAATTTCATTCCCATATGGTTAACGAAGCCCTTTTGAACCGTATCCGCGAAGCGTTGATGGATGTATCGCCGATTTATGAAAAGCGAATGTTTGGCGGTATATGCTTTATGGTTGATGATAAGCTTTGCATTTGCGTAAACAAAGAGGAGGCCCTGTTCCGCATTAACCCTGATGATTTTGAAGAGGCTCTGGAGATGGATGGCGTACGCCCTATGCAGCAACAAAAACGAATTGCCAAAGGCTACGTTTTTGTACACGAAGACGCACTAAACGACAAACGAGAATTTGATAACTGGATAAATAAAGCGCTGGAATATAACAAAGTGGCAAAGGCCAGCAAGAAGAAAAAAGCTTAAAACATGTCTGCAAAATAGCGCCATCAACTACCCCGGCAGAAGAAACCCCGCGCTACTTTCCCCACCCGCCCGCAAAATCAAAACCATACTTAAGGTCATCGCATAAAACCGATTTAGCTTTTGGTTACAAAACCAAGGAATAACTTCAATATTTTAACATTTGGTTTAAATAATAAACCCATCAATAAAATTTACAACCTTTTAGAATACAAGTAGTTAAATTTATAATATTATTAATTTAATATCATAATTATTGCAACTGGCATTGCTAAATAATATATTTGAAACGTTTTTCAGTTCCTGAAATTCAATTCATTAGTTTTTTGCGTGCTATTGTAATTTACAGCATCCTCCCCCAGGGATAGGTGGTTACGCAGGCCTGCGCCATATCACGTCAAATTGCTAACGAGCTCATTTTATTGTGTTCCCCACCTGTAAGCAGCCCCCACGTTTACCGGTTTATTTTTTTGTAATAATTAATAAACTATATGATGAAAGTTTTTACATCAGGTGTAATTTCTTGTGCCATTTTTTTGCTGGCACTACTACCCGACAGCAGCTTGTTTGCCCAAACACAAAGTGGCCCCGCCTTCGGTACCGACCTTTTTGCAAATGCTGTAGAATATGCCGTAGGGTCCGGTGCAATTAGTGTTGCCACCGGCGATATTGATGGCGACGGAAAAATAGACATAGCTGTAATCCCTTCCGGTGGCAATACTATTAATATACTTCGCAACATCGGCAAAGCGGGCACTATCTCTTTCGATAGCCCGGTATCCATTACACTCCCCTATTACGCTGCCGTAAACCTTAAAAAAGTCATAGTAGCTGATATAGACGGCAATGGCAAAAAAGACTTGGTTGTACAAGGATCCACCGCCGGCCCGGGCGTTTCAGTTTTACGAAACATAAGCACGATAGGTAGCATCAGTTTCAGCAGCGAAGTGACTAATGTGGCTACCGGGGTTTACTGGTCGGCGCCCGGTATAAATACAGATTTGGCCGTTGCCGACCTCGATAAGGATGGCAAGCCGGAAATTATAACCACCGCCTACAACTACCCCACGCAATTTGAACCCAGCAATCAATCGAATTTACAGGTAAATAAAAATAAAAGCACCGCCGGAAAAATAAGTTTCGAAAAAGGCTTCGGCTG
Organism: Mucilaginibacter pedocola; assembly: GCF_002013915.1. Classification (GTDB taxonomy): domain Bacteria; phylum Bacteroidota; class Bacteroidia; order Sphingobacteriales; family Sphingobacteriaceae; genus Mucilaginibacter; species Mucilaginibacter pedocola. Next base: position 151,992 of record NZ_MBTF01000001.1, on the reverse strand, counting down.
GACCTATGGACTGAATGGTTATGTTGCTAACAGTATGCCTGTTTCTGTAACTGCCGGCGACCTTGATGCAGATGGATTGCCCGATTTGATAGTTACAGATGATACCGGCAAACTAAGGCTTTTCCGCAATAACAGTACGGCCAGCGCCTTATCATTCGCCGATATGCTGGACCTAACGATAGCTGCAGCATCAAATATAAAAGTAACCGTTGGCGATGTTGACGGCAATGGCAAACCCGACCTTTTATTCGGGCTGGGTTCTATCCTCAACATATACCTTAATAACTCAACAACTACATTTGCCTTTAGCAATAGCTCCTATGAAACCGGTAGCTCTCGTAGCGGTGTAAGCAATGTGGTATTGGCAGATTTTGATAAAGATGGCAAAGTTGATGTAGCCATGGCCAGCGACCAGTTCGCGAGCAGCCAACTTAATGTTTACCACAATAATACAAGTGGCACAACTTTTAAACTGTCGGCGGCAACAAACATGGCAGGTACAAGTGCTGTTGCAAACGGTTATTTAGATGCTGCCGATTTTGATGGCGATGGCAAAACAGATGTTACGGTTTTATCAAATTCTGCAATAGTTTTCCGCAATAAATACAACGAACCCACCATCACCTCGTTTAACCCCAAAGGCGGCCTGCAAAATGCAGCCATAATCATAACAGGTACCAATTTCACAGGTGCTACTGCTGTAAGCTTTGGTGGTACTCCGGCTGCATCATTCACGGTAAATTCTGCTACGCAGATAACGGCTACTGTGGCTAAAGGTACTTCTGGTGCTATTACGGTAACCACGCCTTTTGGCAGCGCAACAGCCGATGGTTTTTCCTACTACCAACAGCCAACAATAATCTCCCTTGACCCTACCATGCAAGGCAGCGGTGGCCAGGTGGTTATTACCGGCACCAACTTTACAGGTGTAACAGCGGTAACATTCGGCAACATTGCCGCAACAGCCTTTACGGTTGACTCCCCTACCCAAATAACCGCTACCGTGGGTAACGGTGCGTCGGGTGCCGTTTCGGTTACATCGCCGGGGGGCAATGCCGGTAAAACGGGTTTCGTATTTGTTCCTAAACCTGTAATAACAAGTATAAATCCTTCCAGCGCTAAATACGGCGATACTGTAACCATTACGGGCAGCAATTTCCAAAATACGGTAAACGTTACTTTCGGTGGCATACCAGCACTTGATTTCAGCGTAAAATCGGCTACAAGCATTAAGGCAGTAGTAGCTGCGGGCGCAAGCGGCCCGGTTGCAGTAACTACCCTGGGCACTCCGGGCACCTACAATAGCTTTACTTATGTTAAAACGCCGCAAAGTATTATTTTTACGGCAATACCTGCTCAAACCTTTGGCGCAGCAGACCTGCCGGGTACTTTTGGCCCCAATAATACTTATGGCTACCAACTCTACGCCAACTCCAATCTAAATCTAACCTTACAAAGCAGCAACACGGCAGTTGCGACTATTGTAAATGGTAAAATACATATTACAGGTGCAGGCACAACTTTTATTACGGCCAGCCAGGCAGGTAATTCTATATATGCAACTGCAATATCGGCCAATCAAACCTTAACGGTTAACAAAGCGCCGCAAACCATCACATTCAATACCCTGCCGGGCACCTACACCAATTCGCCCGATTTGGAACCTGCAGCTGAATCATCAAGCGGGCTACAGGTAACTTACAGCAGCGATAATACAAATGTGGCTACCATAGTTAATGGCAAAATACACATAGTTGCCACCGGTACAGCTAACATCACCGCTACTCAAGCCGGTAATGCTAATTACCTTGCTGCCACACCGGTAAGCCGTTCGCTTACCATTACTACTGCTCCCCCGGCACCGGTTGTTAGTTACCCTTCCACCCAAAACTTTACGGTGGCTACCGCCATTACGCCGTTAAAACCTTCGGCAAGTGGCACTACCGTAAGCCCCGCCGACTATGGCCAGGCGTTTGTGTACACCAGTTACTCTACCGGTGGTACTGTTAACTACCAATCTGTAAACAGCGATTATTATTATACCACCGCAGTAGATGCATCGGGTAATGTATATGTAGGCGACGGCCGCAACAACGCTATAAAAAGAATATCGCCAACGGGCATTGTAAGCAATTTTGCCAATATTGACAACCCGTTTGGCGTTGCCACTGATGCAGCCGGGAACGTTTACGTGGCACAAGGGCTGCTTAATACCCTTAAAAAAATTAGCTCTAACGGACAGGTATCGGCAATTAACTTGAGCAGCTATACAGGTGAACGATGGGGTGATAGTTTCAACATCACGGCCATTGCTACTGATGTTTACGGCAAATTATACGTAGCCGGCTATACCTATAGCCAGCCGATGGTTTATATAGTAAACATGAGCACCAAAAATGTAAGCAAGGCCTACGGCAATTATAACACTACGATATTAAGTTTAGCGGTGGATAAGAACCTGAATATTTACGCAGGTACTGAAACATCCATTCTAAAAAACGGTGAAGTATTGGCCGGCGGCACTATACCAGGCTCTGCTAACGGCACAGGTGCGGCAGCAAGTTTTAACAAGGTTACAGGGCTGGCAGTTGATGGAGCCGGTAATGTTTATGCAGCCGATAAAAACAACAACCTTGTACGTATGATAAGCCCCGCAGGCGTAGTTAGCACCGTTGCCGGCACAGGCCTGGCAGGTTCTGCCGACGGAGCAGGCACGAGCGCAACTTTTTCTACCCCATTCGGGCTATCGGCAAATAATGCGGGCGTTTTGTATGTAGGCGATGCAGGTACCAACAAAGTGCGCAAGCTGGTTGTTGACGGTTATTTTATCGATAAACCGCTGCCACTGGGCCTTTCGTTCGATGGTGCCACCGGTACTATCAGTGGCACGCCATTACAACCTGCCGGTGCATCAAACTACAGCATAGCTGCAAATAATATTATCGGAGGCTCAAGCACAACCAATTTAAGCCTGGCCGTTTCACCACTGGCCGCACCTGTAATGAGTTACGCAGGCCCCAAAACTTTCCCTACAGGCACTGCTATAACTGCCTTTAAACCTACTTACAGCGGTGGAGCCATGCCTTCTGCGTTTTACGGGCAAACTAATACCATCATCAATAAAGGCGTATTACCTACCACCGCCTATTGGGCAGGAATGGATAAGGCCGGTAATATTTATACGTTTGATGAATTGGGGCCCGAATTAAAAAAAATAAGCCCGTCGGGCGAAATAACTACGGTTGCAGGCCCCAACCAATTCGGCGCCTATTCCAACTTTGTGGGCGGCAGCATTGCAGTAGATGCCGATGGCAATACCTACTTGCAAACCGGTTCGCCAACGGCTATACGCAAAGTTAGCCCAACAGGCCAAATAACAACATTTGCAGCAACCAACCTGCAAAGCGGACATGCCTATTTTTACATGGCTACGGGGACTAATGGCGTGATATACCTGGCAACTACATCTAAAATATACCAGGTGAGTGCGGGCGGTGCTGTAAGTTTACTTGCCGGTAGCGATATACAAAATACTGCTGACGGAACAGGCAGCGCGGCAGGGTTTAGCGGTATTAATGGCATTACCACTGATGTGGCCGGGAATATTTTTGTAACAGAAGCGGGCCAAAACTATGCGGCAATAAGAATGATAACCACAACGGGGGTTACTACCACTGTTGCAGGTGGCTCTACAACAGGTACGATAAAAGATGGCACCGGCAGTGCTGCGTCTTTTGGGGCACCCGGTGCTATCACGGCCGACCAGGCAGGCAATTTATATGTTTCGGACTGGCAGGCACTGCGCAAAATAGCCCCGGGCGGTATTGTAACAACAATTACTACCGCAACAAATAACCAACAATACGCTCGTCAAATAATGGCCGATGCCGCAGGTAACATCTTCAGTTTCGACGATAAAGGAGGCATTAACGAAATATTTACACCGGGCTACACCATTAGCCCTGCCCTGCCAACCGGATTAGGCTTAAATGCAAAAACGGGTACAATTAGCGGCACGCCTAAACAAGCATCTCCGGCCACCGAGTACACCATCACGGCTACCAACATATCGGCAGCGGCAACTGCCAAACTAACCATTGCGGTTACCTCTGTGGTACCGCCACCGGCAATAACCTATACGGCAACCTCGGTGTTTACAAATGGCGCAGCCATATCAACATTATCGCCCACCAATACGGGCGGAACAATACCCGCCGCCGGCTACAAAATAAGCCCTGCCTTACCGGCCGGTTTAGTTTTTGATGTTAATACCGGTGCTATAAGCGGTACGCCTACTGCCCAAATGGCACCTAAAAACTATGCTATCACGGCAACCAATAGTGGCGGCTCAAGCAAGTTTACCATCAGCATAGCAGTGTTGGCCCAGGTGCCGTCGCTCAGCTATCCTGATAAATTGACTTACACCATCGAAAAAGCTATTAGCCCTGTAAAACCTACCGTTACAGGTAGTGGCAATTTTGCATCGCAAACCGTGGGCAAACGCATTGCTTTTGCAGGAAGCGGTAAAAGAGGCTACAACGATGGGCAGGGTATTACGGCAACATTTTACGCACCGGCAAGCTTATCTTTCGATAGCCGCGGTAACCTTTATGTGGCAGATATGGGCAACTTCCGTGTACGCAAAGTAACGCCCGACGGCCTGGTAAGCACACTTGCAGGAAACAACTTTGCAGGTACTACCAGCGGAAATGGATCGGCAGCCAGTTTCAGGTATTTATACAACCTTAGCACTGATTCTGCCGGTACAAGCTATATATTTGATTTTACCGAGATGCATGTGCGTAAAGTAACCGCAGAAGGAGACGTTAGCGATTACGTTACTGTCCCCGACATGTATCTCCCAACGTTGAATAGCCTAAACGGCAATGTTGTAGCAGTAACCGATAATAAGGGAAACTTTATTTACGCCAGCGGAAACACAATACGCAAGGCCGGGCCGGATGGCAACACCTTATTGGCAGGTAATAATAACAACACAGAACGGGAACAACGGGACGGCACGGGCAACGGTGCCAGCTTTAGCCGTATAGACGCATTGGCAATAAGCCCAACCGGCGACTTGTACGTAGCGGATGCAAACGGCTATGTTAATGGGGCGAACCGCACAACGCTAAGGAAGATCGATAAAAACGGAACAGTAACTACATTACCAGCCGACCTGCTTACTCCGGGAGGTTATCAATCGGTTTATAGCATTGCGGCAGATAAAGCAGGTAATGTGTATTTGGCAGACCCATACGGCATAAAGAAGATAACAACCGGAGGAACTGTCGGCACATTGTATACGGATGCTTCTACGTCGGGATCGGCAACCAAAATCATGTCTGTAGCATTAGACCCTGCAGGCCTTTACCTTTATACCACATCCGAACAAAGCGACCAAATTTTCAGGATATCTGCCGCAGGCACGGGTTCGGCTTACGGCATAACACCCGCCTTGCCGGATGGGCTAACCTTTAACGGAAGCAACGGCATTATTACCGGTACACCAACAAAAACAAAACCGGCTACCGATTACTATATAACAGGCTACACCACCAGCGGTAGTGCTACGGCCAAAGTAAATATTACTGTAAACCCAAGCCCGCCTATAATCAGTTATGTTACGCCGCAGCCATATTTGCGCCGTAAACAAATAGATCCGCTTAGCCCAACCGCACGCTTTGTTGATGCCTTTAAATACGACACCGATAATATTAAAGCCATTGGTAGCGGCTTTAACAACCCTTACGCCACAGCTGCCGATACCGCCGGAAACGTTTACGTGGCAGAAATGGGTACCAATAGTATTAAAAAAATACCGGCAGGCGGCGGAACGCCTGTACTTGTAGCCGACGGTTTTAACCAGCCAATAGGTGTAGCGGTTGACCTTGCGGGCAACGTTTACGTGGCCGACCAGGGAAATAATGCGATTGTGAAAGTGCTGCCGTCCGGAGTAAAATACAACATTGGAAAGGGCTTCAATCAGCCATCGGGTGTTGCGATAGATGTAACAGGCAACGTTTATGTGGCTGATTATGGCAGTGGCACAGTTAAACGGATAAATTTTGCAGATGCAAAAACTATCACACTGGCCGAGGGCTTTATGATGCCAACCTCGGTAGCAGTTGATGCCGCCGGCAACGTGTATGTAGCAGATGCCGGTAACAGTTCTGTTAAATTGATAAGAAATACAGATGGCAATGTAATAACACTAAACAGCGAATTGTCCTTCCCTACCGGGGTTGCAGTAGACGCCGGCGGCACAGTATACATTGCTGAATATACCGAGCATGCATTAATGCGCCTAAACCCTTTCGGCGGTATTGAAAAACTCTCGGAGCAATTTGCAGCACCATTCGGTTTGGCTATTGACGGTGCCGGCCACATTTACATTGCCGACCCGGATGTTAACAAAGTAATGGCAGTTAAAGCCATTGGTGGATACTCGATATACCCAACCCTACCTGCAGGCTTGGTGATAGACAGGCAATACGGTACCATCAGTGGTACACCAACAGGTCGCAACAGCGAGGCTTACTACACAGTAGTAGCACACAATAGCTTCGCCAGCGGAAGCACTAAAGTTAAAATACAAATTGTAGCACCGCCTACCGAACCTGCTACAAGGCCTTACTTTACCGATATTACCAGCTCAACAGCCAGCATTACCTGGACGAACGGCAGCGGCGCCGGCCGATTGGTGTTTATATCAAAAGCCGGTAGCTATAACAGCGTACCATTGCCTGTAGCCGGGGTTAATTATGTTGCAAATAGCGCCTACGGAGAGGGTACACAAATAGGCACCTCCGGCTGGTATTGTATTTATGATGGTACCGGTTCAGATGCAACTGTCAGCCAACTTTCTTCGGCGCAGGCCTATTCTGTTGCGGTGGTTGAATACAGCCCGGTTACCGGCAGCAACCCGCCAATCAGGTCGTACATTACTGATGGTGTTATCGCTGGTAATTTTACAACACTAATAGCCAAACCATCCCGACAGGCGGGCAATTTATTCTTTAACGGCACTACCGGTACAACTACAACCATAAGCTGGACCAACGGTAACGGTACTGCAAGGTCGGTGTTTATTAAACGCGGTAACGATGGTGCGCCGATGCCGGCAGATGCATACTATTCTGCAAACAACAGGTTTAAATCGGGCAACCAGATAGATACAACCGGCTGGTATTGTGTTTACAACGGTGTAGGTTCAAGCGTAAATGTAATTGGCCTAACCGTCGGCACAACTTACCGTGCGGCTGTTGTAGAATACAATGGCAGCATTGCGGCGCCACTATACCTGCAAGATAATATTGCGCCTGAAAACCTTACAACGCCAATTGACCCGCCAACGGGATATGCTACATCACTTGTATTTAGTAATACAACATCGAGCACCACAACGCTTAGCTGGGTTAGCAGCAACGGAGCATCCCGTGCGGTATTTATGAAGTTGAATTCGAGCGGCTCTCCAAATATTGTTCAGGGTAACATTTATTACCCTAACGCCAAATTTGGGCAGGGCACACAGGCTGGCACAAATGGCTGGTATTGTGTGTACAATGGCACAGGCAATTCGGTAGACATTTCGGGCCTGGCTGCCAATACAGCCTATCGTGCTATTGTTATCGAATATAATGGTGCCGACGAAACATCGTCATATAACCTAACCCGTTATAATACGGCTTATGTAAATATGGCGGCAGGCCCTGCTACCCTTGCCTCTATCAACACAAAGCGCATAACGCCGGTGGTTGATAAAAAGGAAATTGATGCACCGCTTGTTCAAGGCGAACTAAGCGTTCACCAGGCAGTATCGCCAAACGGAGATGGCTTGAACGACGTATTTACGATTGATGGTATAAACGCCTACCCCGACAATACCGTTCGTATTATTAATGCCAACGGCGATGTTATTTACAGCGCTAAGGGCTACGATAACTATAGCAAAGCGTTTGACGGGCGCGCCAATAACGGCAAGCTGCAAAAACCGGGCACCTATTTCTATTCGCTCGATTATACGAAGGATGGGAAGGCGCAGCGCAAAACAGGCTATCTGATTGTGAAATATTAAACCAACAAGATCAATATCTGATGAAGGCCGCAGCGTAAAAGTTGCGGCCTTTTTGTTGCCGATGATTGGCAATAATGCAAAATGACAAATATCTGAAACAACCGTTTCAAAATTAACTTATCATTGCATCATCAAATAATTATGGCACGCAGCGTAGAATTTAACGAGGAACAAGCTATTCAAAAAGCCATGGAGGTTTTTTGGGAGAAGGGCTATAACAGCGCTTCGTTACGCGACCTTACCGATGCCATGAAAATAAACAGCAGCAGCCTTTATAACACCATTGGCGATAAGCAGGAGCTTTTTGTACGATGCGTGCAGCATTATACTGATCTGCGGAAACAAGACATTCAAAAACGCCTGAAAAGCAGCGACTCCCCTTTTACCATATTGGTGGATTATATACACGATGCCGTAGATGTGATCATCAAGGGCAACGGCTGTATGGCCGTGAAGATGGCCTTTGAAGTGGCCAATGCTGACCAACGTGTAAAAGATATACTGAAAGCTGATAGCGACTATGCCTATCAATTCCTGCATGATCTGATAAAAAACGCCATGGACCGCGGCGAGATAGCCACTAAAGAAGACCCTGAACTATTGGCCGATTACTTTAACAGCACCTGGACGGGCTGGTACGAATCGTACATTCTGCATCACGATGCGGGCAAGATCCGCAAGATGGCGCAGTACTTTATCAAGCAATTATCTAAGTAAATTTTTTTTAAGCTTTTTTAAAACAAACGTTTCAGAAATAAAAACACGCACAATTCTGAAACAAACAATTCAAAATAAATTAAAACCAAATGGAAAACAAAACAGAACAAATTGGACTGAAAGGCAAACGCGCATTAGTAACAGGCGGCACCAAAGGCATAGGCCGCGCCATTGCAGATAAGCTGGCTTCGGAGGGAGCAGAAGTAATTGTTAGCGCCCGCAACAACCCGAACGATCCGGAACTGAGGCACCACTTTATAGCTGCCGACCTTACCGATGCCACACAAGCAGCCAAACTCGTAGAAGAAGTAAATGAAAAATTCGGCGTTATCGATATCCTTATTAACAATGTAGGCGGCCTCACCACCCCTCCCGGCGGCCATAGTACTTTAACGGATGAGCATTGGGAAAGCGAATTACAACTTAACCTGATATCAGGCATCAGGTTAGACAGGTTATTCCTACCCGGCATGCTGGCTCAGCAAAGCGGTGTTATCATCCACATTTCATCGGTAGCGGGTAAACAAGCTCTTTGGAATTTGAATATGGCCTACGCGGTATCAAAAGCTGCGCTAAACAGCTATAGTAAAGCCTTAGCGACCGAACTGGCACCAAAAGGTGTGCGCGTATTAACGGTAGCGCCGGGAGCCACTAAAACCCCGCCCATGGAAAAGTTCATAACTGATTATGCTTCTTCAGTAAACATATCCGTTGAAGAAGCCTTTGGCCAACTAATGGCACAGGTGGGCGGTATACCTATGGGCCGCATGGCCGAGCCGGAGGAAGTAGCCTCGTTGGTACATTTCCTGGTATCGCCGGCCGCGGCGTACTTAACAGGAAGTATCTATGCTATTGATGGTGGTTCGTTACCTGTGGTATAAAACATAATGTTAACAAAAAAGGTAGCGATCATGCTGCCTTTTTTGTTTTGCATAACTTATGGCTTTCCTCAGCTTACGCCATGCAATTTATGGTACATTTCCCGGAGAGTTTGCATTAGCAAGTCCAGGTTTACGGGCTTAGATAGATAAGCATCCATACCGGCTTCAAAGCAATTATCTTTGTCTTCGCTGAGGGCATTGGCCGTTACAGCTACGATCTTGGTTCTCTGTCCGAAACGTTTGCGCAGCATGCGGGTAGCCTCCAGGCCATCCATGTTAGGCATCTGTATATCCATTAAAACAATATCATAATACTTCTTGCTCATCATATCCAGCACTTCCAGGCCGTCGTTGGCCAGATCAGGCTGATAGCCGAGTTTGTTCAGTATCCTGATGATCAGCTTCTGGTTCATCAAGTTATCTTCTGCTATCAGCATCCTGAACGGAAGATCGCGACCGAACTGTTCTGTTAGAACCGATGTTTTAGCCCCTGCAACTGCGGGGCGCTGCTTCCCAACTTCGGCAACAACCGTATCATAAAGCAATTGTCGTTTAACGGGTTTAGTAAGTACCGCGTTGAACAAACCGGGGTGTTGCTTCCCATGTTCGTTACCTACCGAGCTTAACAGTATGATGGGTACTTTTACCTGTAATGCACGCACCTGTGTGCTGAAGGCAATTCCATCCATATCGGGCATTTGCCTGTCGGTAATTACCAGGTCGATATTGGTATCACCTTTTAAAACCGCTAATGCTTCGCTGGCCGAAGGCATTGGAATAACAACCATTTTCAGTTTTTCTAACTGGGCCTTTAGTATGCGCAAATTGGTGCCATTGTCGTCAACTACCAATACACGCTTCCCGATACATGCATTCGAGTCGCCCCTATCCGAGAGCACGGCATCTGCGGCCTCTCTGCAGTATATATCAAAACTAAAGGTACTACCCCGCCCCGGCAGGCTTTCCACAGTAATATTACCGCCCATTAACTTGATAAGCCTGTCGCTAATTACCAAACCCAGTCCGCTACCGCCATATTTACGCGTAACCGAAGAATCGATCTGGTGAAAAGGCTTAAACAAATGCGGGATATGATCTTCGGCTATGCCAATGCCGGTATCCTTAACAGTGAACTTAAGGCGATAGTCGGCACCCTGGTGGTCTATCACCCTTACACCAACAAAAACTTCGCCCTTGTGCGTAAACTTAACAGCATTCCCCACAAGGTTTATTAGCACCTGCCTTAACCTATGGCTATCACTAAAAATATGGGCGGGGATGTCTTCGGCAATATCACAAACCAGTTCAACGCCGGCTTTTGCTGTTTTGCCGGTAAACAACTCAAATACCTGTTCAACGCATTTACGTAGTTCAAAATCATGTATATCGAGGCCGAAATTGCCTGATTCTATTTTAGAGAAATCAAGTATATCGTTTATTACGGTAAGTAAGGCTTCGCCGCTGGTTAATATGGCATCATTGTACTCCCGTTGTTCGGCATTTAATGGTGTATCGGCCATAAGCGATGCCATCCCTAATACGCCGTTCATAGGGGTGCGTATCTCGTGGCTCATGGTGGCCAAAAAGGTGCTCTTTGCCATATTGGCCTTGTCGGCCTCCATCCTGGCCTGTTGTTCCTGTTCTTTCTGCTTATACAATTCTTCAGATTGCGCCTGCATTTCTTCCGACTGTGCTTGCAGTTCTCCGGCCTGTATCTGTAGTTCGAGGTTAAGGTCTTTAAGGCTTTGCGCTTGCCTGCTTATTTGCCCGGTACGCTCTGTCACCTGTGCCTCCAACTGCAACTTTTGCTTTCTGAAGAAATTGAAGCGTAACAGGTATAAAATATAAATAATTGCTAAAAGCGTAATTACAGTTGCAGTTCTGAACCACCACGTCATGTAAAAAGGCGGCAATATTGTTATGGTTAGCGCGCTTGGCTTGTCGTTCCAAACGCCATCATTATTGGCGGCCTTTACAAAAAAGGTGTAAGTTCCGGGATCCAGGTTAGTGTAGGTGGCCGTGCGCTGGCTGTTCACAAAACGCCATTCGGGATCAAAACCCTCTAATTTGTAGGCATATGAATTTTGTTGCGGTACGGTAAAATCAAGCGCCGAAAACCCGATGGTAAAAACCGATTGTGCATGCCTGAGGGTAATTTCTTTTGCGGTTAAAATATTCTGTCTCAGTGGCGAGCCTGCATCGCGTATATCAGGCGGCTTGTTAAACAACTCGAAACCGCTTATCACCACCCTGGGCTTATGCGCATTGAACCCCAACGCGTGGGGGCGTATCACATTAAAGCCGTTTATACTTCCGGCTGCAATTTCGCCGGTTGGCAGGCGTGCGCCGCTACCTAAGTTAAACTCGAGGCTATTCAAGCCATTATATTCGTTAAAGTGCAGGTAGCGTTTATTTGCTGCATCAAACCTTGTGACCCCTTTTAAAGTGGTTAACCACAAATAACCGCGGGTATCGCCGGTTATAAAATTTACAGTATTATCGTCGGACCCATTGGTTTCGGTATAATTACTTACCGTGCCAGTTTTGTAATTGTAACAGTTAAGGCCACCCTCCATAGTGCCTATCCACATGTGGCCCTTACCATCTTCATAAAAACAGCTTATAACATCGCTATTCAACTTACTGTTTTTGGTATTGATATGCCAAAACTTTCGGGTTACCGGGTTGTAAACAGATACGCCGTTAGAGTACCCTCCTATCCAAACCTCCCCTTTTTTATCTTGCCAAAGAGCTTGTACCGACTGGTCGCCTATTGAGTTTTTTTGCCCGGCATCAAAACCTATCTTTTGGAAAACGCCTGTTTTGGGGTCGAAAACGTTAACGCCGCCAAGGTCGGTGCCTATCCATATTTTGCCGGTGTTGTCCTCCATCAACGCATAAACCGAATTGCTGTTCAGATCGAATGGATTAGGCCCCTTGTTATAATGCTTAAACGTTCTTGTCTTAATATCGAAACGATCTAAGCCAACACTGTAAGTACCTATCCAAACTTCGGTATTTGCCCTGTTTATAAGTATGGTTGATGTGTAATTTGTAGAGATGGAGTTTTTATCACCTGCAACATGGCCATAATGCGTGTAACTCTCGGTGGCCCGGTTAAAATAGTCCATCCCGGCATCAGTGGCCAGATAAAGGTTGTTTTTCTTATCGGGCGCTATACCCCTTATAATATTTTTTGCAGATGGGCTGCGGGTAACCGACGACTTGTACGATGGGAAAATATTCAGGCTTTTATCATACTTCAGCAGGCCCTCGCTGGAGGTACCTATCCAAAGCGTTGCTTTATTATCTAAAAACACCGAGTACACACCATCATTAGGCATGTTATTATTTTCGCCTGCAAATTGATTAATGTGTATGAACGTGCGTTTAACAACATCAAATAACTGCAATGTTGTATTAGTGCCCACCCACATTTTGCCATCTGCACCGGGCGCCAGGGTATAAATAGGATTATTGCCTGTTAAGGTATACCGGTCGCTCTCATTGGCGTAAACTGTAAAGGTAGAGTCGCCCGGGTTAAATAAATTAAGCCCTTTATTGGTACCAAACCAAAGGTTGCCCTTGTGATCCTCGGCAATAGTGCTTACTACATCATCGCTAATGCTGTTTTTATCGATAGCGCTGTTCTTAAACCTTCTGAAGTTACCGGTCTGTGCATTAAACAGGTTCAGCCCATCATCAGTACCGACCCATAGGTTATTATGGCTATCTTCAAAAACCACATAAATGAACGAACTGCTTAAACTGCTCGCCTTGTTATCGTCATGAAAATAGTGCCTGAAGGTGTTTGTTTTTTTATTGAACAGATTAAGCCCATTGGCTGTGCCTGCCCATAGGTTACCATGCCTATCGGTATATACGTAATTAACATCGTTGTTACTAATAGATGATCCGTCGGCAGGGTTATGTTTGTAAACTTTAAACCAGTCGTTTTTACGATCATATCTGCTAAGGCCTCCAATGCGAGTGGCAACCCAAATATTGTCATCATTATCGCCACACACCGATAGCGTGTTATTAGCAGGCAAACTGTGCCCTTCGTTGGCGCTATGTTTGTAGGCCGTGAATTTATAACCATCGTACTTGTTTAGTCCATCCTGTGTACCGAACCACATAAAGCCGTATTTGTCCTGGTAAATACATTGTATACTGTTTTGCGAGATGCGGTTAGAACTGTAAACCGGGGTAATTTGCTGACCTATGCTTTGAGCGCCTGCTTTAAAGGGTAAGCCGAGCACTAAAATGGTAATAAGGGCACAAAATTGCTTAAAGTACATCTAAATGGGCGGGTGATGTACGTTATACGCAAAACACGCATAAAAGTTTGCCGGCTGAACAGTGCCTGCTTACTCAAAGACTCTCTTCCTCAATTAAAACTCTTCCTGAACTCCAGCGGCGATAATTCTGTTTTGGCTTTGAACAACTTGCTGAATGATTGGGGATGTTCAAAGCCCAGTGCATAGGCAACTTCGCTTACCGAGAGCGCGGTGGTAGATAGTTGCTCCTTCGCTTTTTCAATCAGTTTGTTGTGGATATGCTGTTGCGCATTTTGCCCCGTTAGCGAGCGCAACATATCGCTTAAATAGCTTGGCGATAAGTTCAGTTTTTCGGCAAGATAATGCACGGTGGGTATACCATGGTTTAATGTTTCGCGGTTGCCAAAATAAGCTTCCAGCACCTCATCAAGCTGTTGCAACAATTGATGGCTGGCCGGTTTACGGGTGATAAACTGGCGGTTATAAAAACGGTTGGCGTAATTGAGCAGCAGTTCTATTTGCGCTACGACCACATCCTGGCTAAAATCGTCTATACGGCTATCCAGTTCGGCGCCTATCATTTTAAATATCGAAAGAATGATATCCTTTTCTTCTTCCGATAGGTGCAACGCCTCGTTGGCAGAGTATGAAAAGAAGCCGTATTGCTTGATAGCTTTTGCAAGCGGATAACCTAAAAAGAAGTCGGGGTGAATGAGCATGGTATGTTCTGAACATATCATGGTTTCGTTCCCATAGTTGCCGATGATCTGGCCTGGGGCGGCGAACAGTAACCCTCCTTCTTCAAAATCGTAATAGCTTTGTCCGTAGCGCAGCTTTGCCACCTGCTTGGGTTTGTAAGATATCTTGTAAAAGCTAAGCACATGGTTCTGCGGAAAGCCGTTCATCTCGGGATGTGCGTGCGCCCCGTTTATTAGCCCGATAAGTGGATGCTTCGGTTTACCCATGCCCATAATGCGGTACGCATCGGATAAAGAGCCGAATTTATACGGAATATCTTCTTTCTTCATAACGCTTAAAACTCAAAGATAGCCGTCGGAGTCTTGCTCCGGCGGCTATCATACACTTCTTTACCAATAAATTACTTTGCGTTGCCCTGGGCAGATATGGCATTCTCCTGCCAGGCCTCCCACTCGGCCATGCGTGCCTGGTAAGCGCCGCGTGTCCAGTCGAGGTTATGCGCGCCAAGGTTAAAGCGCAACGGCGGGTTTTCGGCATCTACCACATTGAACAATGCGGGCGGCGTGGCTTTAGGGTCGCCCCTTTCCAGGTTCTTCAGGTTATCGAAGAATTGGTTCTTGTAATCGGTATAAATATCCATCCCGGGCGCAAATTTTAAGGAATTCTGGCTACCGAACTCTGTAGCATAAGCACCCGGCTCAATAATGGTAACCTTTATACCGAATTGTTTCACTTCTTCGGCCAGGCTCTCGTGTATGGCCTCGAACGCCCATTTCGATGATGCATAATAACCAATAACCGGCAGAGTAACATGCCCCAAATTGCTGGATGTACCCATAATATGCCCATAACCCTGCTCGCGCAGTAAAGGCAAAGCCGCCTGTATCACTGCCAACGGACCGAAGATATTGGTATCGTACATAGCCTTCACATCGTCGGCACTTGCTTCTTCAATGGTACCCACAAGCGAATAGCCGGCGTTATTTAATACTATATCCAGCTTACCGAAGTGGGCATGTGCCTGCGCTACTGCTGCCTTTACCTGTTCGGTATTGGTTACATCCAACTCTAAGGTTAAGGCAGTGTCGGGGTATTGTTCTTGCAGGGCTGCAATGCTATCCAATCTGCGAGCGGTTACTGCTACTTTATCGCCACGCTCCAACGCGGCCTCGGCCCATACGCGGCCAAAACCACGCGAGGCGCCTGTTATGAACCAAACTTTAGGTTCTGAATTTTGTGTACTCATGATGTTTTGTTTTTCAATTAATGATAAGGCAAAGGTCGCGCCAACCGGCCTGCTAATAATAACCTAAATGAGGGAGGATGTAGCCAAAATGAGGAAAGCTTGGCCCGATTGGCTATCGGCTATTTTTATACCTTTGCAATAATGAAAAATAAGGTTTCATCGTCGCCCCTTACACCACCCTGAGTTAGGGCCAACGTCATCATTTCAATAACTCTGCAACACCGCGGGGCATTTCTATTTATTTCACCAACTTCTTTGCTATATAAAACCCTCATTACATGAAGGCTTCTTTTAATTTATTCGACTTTTCTAAAAAGATAAACTATAGAACCGAAATACTGGCCGGCCTAACCGTAGCCATGACCATGATGCCCGAATCATTATCCTTCGCTATACTGGCGGGTTTTCCGCCCCTTGCAGGGCTGTATGCCGCTTTCATTATGGGGCTGATTACAGCAGTGCTGGGTGGCAGGCCGGGACTTATATCAGGCGGGGCGGGCGCAACCGTAGTTGTACTTATTGCGCTGATGAAGTCGCACGGTATCGAATACGTTTTTGCAGCCGTGGCATTAGCAGGAATACTGCAAATACTGGTCGGTGTTTTTAAGCTGGGGAAACTTATACGGCTGGTACCGCAGCCTGTAATGTATGGCTTTGTGAACGGCTTGGCGGTGATCATCTTCATGGCGCAACTGGAGCAATTTAAAACTACCATAAACGGTCACGAAGAATGGCTAAGCGGCACACCTTTGTTAATTATGGGCGGGCTTGTGGCCTTAACCATAGCTATTGTGATATTGTTACCCAAACTTACCAAAGCCATACCTCCATCCCTTGTGGCCATTATAGTGGTGTTCGCGGTGGTACTCGGCTTCGGCATACCTACCAAAACCGTAAGCGATATAGCATCAGTAAGCGGCGGCTTCCCTCCTTTTCATATACCGGCGATACCTTTTACGCTACAAACATTGCAGGTAGTATTCCCTTATGCGCTAATTATGGCGGGCGTAGGCTTAACCGAGGGACTGCTCACGCTGAACCTTGTCGACGAGATGACGGCCACCCGCGGCAACGGCAACCGCGAAAGCATTGCACAGGGCATCGCCAACATACTCAACGGCTTTTTCTTTGGCATGGGTGGCTGCCCCATGATAGCGCAAACGCTGGTAAATTTATCGGCCGGTGCACGTGCGCGGCTTTCGGGTATCGTTGCTTCGCTTACCATTCTCCTCATCGTACTTTTTGGTGCACCGGTAATAGGCAAATTACCTATGGCGGCTTTAACGGGCGTAATGATCATGGTAGCATTCGGCACTTTTGAATGGGTGAGTTTTAAGATATTTAATAAGATGCCCAAGCAGGATGTATTTGTTGGCATATTGGTAGCCATAATCACTATCGTATTACATAATCTTGCCCTCGCGGTATTGATCGGCGTTATCATATCAGCCCTTGTTTTTGCCTGGGAAAGTGCTAAACGCATCCGCGCTAAGAAATATATCGATGGCAGCGGCACAAAGCATTACGAGATATATGGGTCTTTGTTCTTTGGTTCGGTAACAGCTTTTACCGAAAAATTTGATGTTGCCAACGACCCGGAAGAAGTTATTATCGATTTCAGGGATAGCCGCGTGGCGGATATGTCGGGCATTGAAGCCCTGAATAAACTCACCGAACGCTATAAACAAGCGGGAAAGAAATTACATCTCAAAACATTTAAGTGAGGATTGCAGGCTCCTGCTAAAGAATGCAGAAGAGGTGATCGACGTAAACATAATGGAAGACCCTGCCTACCGTGTTGCCACCGAAAAAAGAAGATAAAGACTCTTCGTTCATACAAATCCGTAAAAAGTATACAAGCTCCCCGAATTAGTGTTATCAGTCCCCTGTGTTTTCATGAGACCTTTACATCATCAAACAAAACATATAAAGATCATGAAAAACACTATTTTAATAACAGGCGCAAGCAGCGGTATAGGTAAAGCAACAGCAAAACTTTTTCAGGCAAAAGGCTGGAACGTAATAGCCACCATGCGCACACCCGAAAAGGATACCGAACTACGTGCGTTGGATAACGTACTGGTTACCAAACTGGATGTGGTAGACCTCGCCTCGATAGCAAACGCGGTAGCCGAGGGCATCAAAAAATTCGGTAAGATAGATGTGCTGGTGAACAATGCGGGCTACGGTGCATATGGCACATTGGAATCGTTCTCGCGCGAAAGCATCATCAAACAATTCGACACCAATGTGATCGGCTTGCTGGATGTTACAAAGGCTGTTCTCCCCCACTTCCGTGGCAATAAAAGCGGTATCATCATCAATATATCATCTATCGGTGGTAAAATGACCTTCCCGCTGGGAACCTTATACCACGGGACAAAATTTGCCGTAGAGGGCCTATCCGAAGCGTTGAGCTACGAGGTAGAACAATTTGGCGGCAAAGTGAAGATCGTACAACCCGGCGCTATTGCCACCGAGTTTGGGCACTCGCTTGAGTTTAGCAGCGATGATAGCCAAACCGAATATAGCTACATTGTTGACAAAACCGCGACCGCCTTCGCACCATTCTTTGAAAACGCATCTTCGCCGGATGTTGTAGCCAATGTTATTTACACCGCCGCTACCGATGGCACTAACCAGTTACGCTATACCGCCGGTGATGATGCAGCAGCAATTATTGCCCAACGTAAACAAGCTGATGATGAAACGTTTATTGGTGGGATGAAAAAGCAATTCGGGCTGTAACTAAATAGATTTATATTTAACCACAAAGGGCGCAGAGAAAAAACATAAAGAAACGCAAAGCCTTGATCGCGATCTAAGCCTTTGCGTTTCTTTGCGCTACCCATCGTGCTAATTCTTTGTGTACTTTGCGGTTAAATTGCGCTACCCAATACATCATCTATGTCTAAGTTCATCCACGTAAATACTGTTACCGACCTGTTCAGGTTTTTCAAGTTAGAACATACCGTGAAACACCCGCTTATTGCCGTGGTCGATTTTAAGCAGGCGCGACACGAGGTAACAGAACCAACGGGCATCTCTACCGATGTTTACTCCATCATGTTCAAAAATTACGACAGGGAAATTCTTTCTTACGGCCGCAAACCGGTGGACTTTCATAACGGCAGCCTGATATGTTTGGCTCCCCAACAGGTGCTGGTAATGGAGGCAGACAACGAGGCTCCTGCAACAGTAGAGGGTTGGGGCGTTTATTTTCACCCCGACCTGATAAGAGCTACATCGCTGAACGATAAGATAAAGAACTATACCTTCTTCTCCTACGAAGTATCGGAGGCATTACACCTGTCGGAAAAAGAGAAAACAGTTTTGGCCGATTGTGTACAAAACATCGAAACCGAACTACAGGAAAATATCGACGTACACAGCGAAGACATCATCGTATCCAACATCGAGCTGCTGCTTAACTACTGCAAACGTTTTTACGGCAGGCAATTCATCACCCGCAAAAGCAGTAATAACGCTGTTGTAACGCAGATAGAAAAGATCCTATCTGAATACTTTAAGCACAACAACATTACCGAACAGGGCTTGCCTACTGTGAAATACCTTGCCGATAAAGTAAACCTCTCCGCGAGTTACCTAAGCGACCTGCTGAAAAAAGAAACGGGCAAAAATACACAGGACCATATCCATTACTACCTAATTGAAGAAGCTAAGAGTATATTGCTGAGCACCAACAAATCGGTTGGCGAAATAGCCTATGGTTTGGGTTTTGAGTACCCGCAATACTTCAACAAGCTATTCAAACAAAAAACCGGCAAAACGCCCGTGGAGTTTAGGGTGGCTGGGTAAGTCCCCATCCCTCACCCGGCATTCATTTGCGCAAGTAGGCGGCACCTACGGAGCCTGTTCTATATTGCAAATTTTCTACAAACGCGGTGCTCCTACCGGAGCGTTGTACGTTTTGCTAATACATATAAGTTTATTTTGTCAGCCGATGCTCTAACACCCCAGCGGGGTATCGTGTTTATAGCAAAATCCAAGATCATTTTCACGGCTCCGTAGGTGCCACCTATTAAGCATGCGATTTCGGCTGTACTTGTCTATCAAACCCTTATTTTTACCCGCATGAAAAAGCTACTCGCTAATCTGTTATTTCTGTTGCTGATATTATCCTCCACCCTCAGCAAAGCTGCCGCTTATTGGATGGAAATTGAAGGCACCGGCAAACTGAACCGGGCATTCACCATACGGGTAATTTACGGCCGCATTGATGACTTTGGCATCCGCCACCGCGATACTGGTAAGGAACTGGAATTGGCAGGCGAGTTTAAAGTTAAAGTTTTGGACGCAAGCGGGCTGCAAACAAACATCAACCTCGTCAAAAAAAGTGATTGTTGGGAAGGCACTTACACCCCAACCAAACAAGGCATTTACCGCATATTAGGCATTAACGATACCCACCCGGTGGTAGACCGCTCGGCAACAGGCGGCAAAAACGTGCGGCCTATTGATTACCTCTGTGCGGCATATTTAGCTGGTAGTAACAATGCAGAAGCTTCACCTGCACAATTGTTGGATATTGTTGCCTTCAGCAACAAAGGCATCATCACAGTAAAGGCCTATAACAACCAAGCACCTGCTAAGGCAAAAACTACGCTAAGGGTATTTAACCCCGAGAACTGGGAAAAGGAATTAACATTGGACGATGGCGAAGCAGTTTTTAAAACCACCATACCGGGGCTTTACATTATTCGCCAGGATTGGGAAGATACAACACCCGGAGAGTATAAGGGCGTTGCTTATAAAAGCGTAAGGCACCGTTGTAATTATAGCCTCATTGTAAAACCGTAACTGATAAACAAAAACGGCCCACCAAATAAATAGCGGGCCGTTTTGTTTTTAACATTAAGCCAATGCAGGCTCGGCAACTTTGCGCCTGCGCGCGGGTTTTGCTTTCTTCTTTTTCTTCCCCAGCCAAATTAAAAAGCCGGTTATGGGAAGGCTCGCCGTAAACAGGCTCACTATTAAGTACAATAGTTTGGTTGGCCAACCCAGCAGGCTGCCGGTATGTATAGGCAATATCATACGGCGTATTTTAGCGCCATCACTCAGTTTTTCGTAAGGCAATTGTTTTATCAGCGCAGCGGTATGCCCATCGAAAAAGGCGGCATCTACGTGCCTAACTGCTGTTTCCTCGGGTTCTTTTTGTACAGTTACCGCCAAGGCAGGTTTTGCAGGCAGGTTAAAAGCCACCCGGCCAGTGTACGGGTAGGCCTTGTTCATTTGATTGAACATTAGCTGGTAAATACCGGCTTCGGCTACTTTCAACTTAGCTTTGTTTTTTACCTTGGCTTCCTTCTCTAATTTGCCGTCGGCCAGTTTGTATATCAGGTTTTCGGCCCAATCGTAGCTCCAAACAAAACCTGTTAAAGTTATCAGCAGCAAAAATATCGAGATGTAAAAACCGCTTACGGCGTGCAAGTCCCAGTTAAGGCGCTTGCCTTTGGCGTTCCACTTTATTTTAAAGCGCTGCTTAACGGCGTTTTTATTAGCGGGCCACCATAAGATGAGCCCGCTGATAGTTAAAAATAAGCAAATAGAACAAGAGATGCCGGTGATCACTTTTCCCGTTGGTCCCAAAAGCAGGTAACGGTGCAGGCTACGCACCTGCTGAAAAAATTGCCCGTCGTACTTGCCTTTGTAAAGCACATTGCCTGTGTAGGGGTCTAGGTAGGCTACTTTTAGGCCTTTCTTCTCGCCTATGCGGGCCTCAATACTACGATCGGCCTCGGCGGGGATGATCAGGCGGCTTACCTTTTTATCTTTAAAAACCGTGTTGGCCACCTGTACCAAACTATCAACAGTTAACCTTTGGCCCGCCGGTGTAACTACCTGGCTGCTGCGGAACAAAACGGGCTCCAACTCATCCTCAAAGGTGAGCAGAGCACCGGTAAGTGCCACAACTATAAGTATTAGCCCGGAAGCGATGCCAAGCCAAAGGTGTAACCAATTGATAACTTTTTTAAACATTCGGCAAAGTTAGAATTTTAATATCAGGTTGCCGGTAAAACGTGCAGGTGCCTGCGGCGTTAAACGTAAGCTCCAGGTTTTATCGCTGGTAAGGTTGTCAACCTTAAAGCCAATACGGTATTTAGGCTGATCGTAAAACACGGTAGCATCCAACACAGTATACGCAGGTACAATAACCTTAAGCGTAGTAGTATTGATGTTGTAAGATGAACTACCAGAGTTACCACCGAAGCCCAGGCCTAAGCCTTGCAGGTTGCCTTTTGGCAAACGGTAGCTTGCCCAGAAGTTGAGCATATGCGCCGGGCCCGAATAAGCAGGGCGCAAACCGTTGGTAGAAGCATCAGATTGGGTAAGCTTGCTATCGTTATAAGCATAACCAACTACCATGTTAAAGCCGGTGAAAGGGTTAGCGGTCAGGTCTATCTCAAAGCCTTTGCTCAGGCGCGTACCATCCTGTATAGAGTAGTTGATATCGTTCGGATCAGGGCGGATGATATCTTTCACGCGGATGTCGTAGTAGCTAACGGTACCTACCAATTTGTGGTTGAATAAGTCGCCTTTTAAACCGAACTCTAACTGGTTGGCATGCTCGGGCTTGAACTGGCTGCCATCAGCAAATACGCCGCTTTTGTTGAAGAAACCGTTCATGTAGTTACCAAATACCGATAGGTTGTCTTTAAACACTTCGTAAACGGCACCCATTTTTTGCGAGAGAGCGGTTTGTCCGTACGGACCAACTTGTGTACCATTAGCACCCAGGCCACCTGCGGTAACACCGGTAGCAATGTTGTAAACGCCCTGGTATTGGAAACGATCTAACCTTAAGCTGGCCATAACCAATAACCTGTCGGTGATGTTGAATACATCCGAAACGTAAGCGGCATAAGTGTTATCGCCATTGTTCTCTTTACGCAGCGTACCGGTGCTGGTAAGCGAATCTATTTTAAAGCGGCTGATGCGGTAGGTAGATGGCGTGTTCAGGAAGCTTACGGTTGGCAGGTTGTTAACCGTTACCCTATCAAAGCTGTTAGAGTTGTTGTAGTAATCTAAACCTAATACCACACGGTTGCGGTGGTTGGCAATTTTAAAATCGCCCATAAAGTTTTGCTGCAGATCGGTAGCGATGAACGAAGTGTTACCCGCAATAACCTGTGCACGCAAGCTGGTATCGGTACGGCCGTTAAGCGCGGTGATGTATCCGTTTATGGTTGAACGTGCACGCGAGAACACGGTTTGCGAGGTCCATTGCGATGATATTTTGTAATTGATCTGCCCGAAGATGTTCAGCATTTGGGTAGAGTACGGCAAGTCGTTGCTCAGGAAAGTCTTTTTGTATGGGAAACCCATGGTTTCGATATTCAAGGTACGCACTTTGGTACCGCCGGTGAACGGGTTGAACCTTACTACCGAAGTACCTTTCTCCTGCCCGAACTCAACATCAAGCAATAAAGATAGGCGGTCGGTTACCTGGTACGAGAAGCTTGGCATAAAGCTGATGTTGTTGGTAAAGCCAAGATCCTGAAAACTTTTTTGGAAAGTGGTAGCAGTATTTAAACGGAACAGTGCCGTTTTTTCTGCGTTGATAGGTGCATTTACATCGGCCATTAAGCGGTTGTAGTTCCAGCTGCCACCAGTGTAACCAACCTCGCCGCCAACGCCGTTGTAAGGCTTTTTGGTAACACGGTTATACAAACCACCATAGCTGCTGGAAATGCTGGTACCGAACAATGTAGACGACGGGCCTTTAATGGCCTCTACCCTCTCCAGGTTGGCCGGATCGATAGACGAAAAGGCCGCACCGGCAACACCGTTACGTGCATTTGGCTCAGTCTCGAAACCGCGCGACAGGAAGGTTACTCTACCCTGGTTAGCGATGGTAGGGATACCAGCGCCGGGTACGTTTTTAGCGATGCTTGCCAGATCGGTAGCCATTTGCTCCTGTATCAGCTCTTTAGGCACCGAGTTGTATACCTGCGGGTTCTCCACAAACTTAAGCGGCATACGCGCAATGTAGATACTTTCTTTTTTGGCGAATTTGTTGGTACTGCCCGATACGGTTACCTCCTGCAAAGCGCGAACGTTCTCGGCAGGCAGTTGATAATTAGCAGTTGCCGTTTGGTCGGCCACAACCTGTACCTGCAGGTCTTTTTCTGGCGCGCCGAATACCTGTATTTTAAGGGTATAATTGCCCGGTGCAACGTTATTAAAAGCGTAGTTACCATTTTCGTCGGTAAGGGTCGACCGTGAGGTACCTACAATAGAAACGGGGGTTGAAGTAAGGGGGCTACCATCTACCATGGTTACGGTACCCGCAATTTTACCCGAGGTTTGGGCAAATGCGGTAACTGAAAAACTCAGGGAAATGAACAGCACGATAAGGGAGAATAATCGTTTGATCATAAGAAATTAATTAGTGTACGTAATACACCGGCAAAGGTATGAATTAATCTTAATTAGATTGATTAAAAATAATAACATTCATACCCCAGCGGCTTTTACATAATTGTAAGAGTATGCCACTGTAAAAATAATAGCGAGGCATACTCACCCCGAAGTTGCGCTGTTCATCTTTCATCACAAAAAAAGCCGCTCCCTTTTCAGAGACCGACTTTCAAAAAAAGGGCTATTTTCTCTACCCTACTTTTTGCTCCAGCACCGCTATATGTCCGCTCTCCTCATTCAGCAGGCATAGTTGTATCCATACTACTTTGTCCTTTGTTTTAATAACATAGGTTTTAATGCGGTCGAGCAGGTTTGGGTCGAGGGTACTGCCGTAATTGTTGGTTATCAGTTCTTTTTCACCAACACGCTCGTATTCGGCTTTTGTTATTTCCACATTGTTTACCTGTACGCCGCCTAACGACAGTATTTTGTCTTCATAGTACTTTTGAACTTCGGCAGCATCAAACTTTTTATCGCCTTCGCGCGGCCTTTCAATATTTATTTTGAAGGTTTTTCCTTCCTGAGCTATCAGTTTACCATTTACGGCCATGTACTCTTTATCTACCGCTTTAATATCTTTTGGATCGGCCTCCTGGTGATAATTATACGAGTAAGTTGGCGGCGGTGCCAGGAATGGGAAGGTGCCCAAATCTTTATCACTCACTGCAATGGCATCAATGTTAAAGGTGGTATCGGCAACCGGCGTTTCAGTAGTTTTGATAGCCACTGTGTCGGCTGTTTCGGTAGCCGGGGTGGTTTTATTTTTACAGGCGGAAATTGCCGCGGCCAGTGTAAGGCATAGAAAAACTTTCTTCATAGTATCTGCTTAATTATTATTTCGGTCGGATTATTTTCCGAAAGTTTAACATCGTCTGGGAGAAAATGTTGACACCTCAACTGCAGATACAACGCAGCAACCTGATTTTCAGAACAAAAAAGCCGTTTTCCTCAACAAAAACGGCTTCCATAAGATATTTATCTTGCCTACTGGTTTATCGCCAGCCCCAGCGTATCTGCCTGCATGCCGGTAAATATCCCGTAGGCGTTAACGATATTCCCCGGCGGGTTATCCAACTTTTGCGAGGATGTGTTGGTGTTACTGGTTAGCATTTTAATATACTCCTCGTTCACGGTGAACAGTATCACCTTATAAGTACCCACATAATTGAACGAGCGGTACTTGGCCTGGTAAACGGCTGCCTTCTCGGTATTTACGGTAAAGTTTGCCGGCGTGTTGAAACCGCCACCGATGAAGTAAGGGGTCACTTCATCGTTTTTGAAGGCCATGATGTGGTAGAGCGAATCAGGATTGTTCCAGGTATAGGTTACGGCCACACTGTCGGCAATGTCGCGGCGCTCATTGGGCACACTCAGGTTGGTTAAGGATGTTGCGTAACCCGTTGTTGGCTGCGGCATAACTGTGCTGGCACTAATAGCGATGCTGTTGTAAGTGAATTGTAGTGTGTAAGTTTTGCCCGCTTGTAAAAATGCACCATCGGCATAGGTATATGTACCGGTAGCGCTTTCGGTAAGGTTCACAGTTTGGCTTCCATCACTCACCTGTAATTGCAGGCCGCTCAGTAACGGGCCATAGGTAGCAGTATCGCTGAATGCTTTTTGCTGGTAAACTCTAACGCTGATAGGGCGGCCGGCCAGCAGGTAAGCTTCTACCACGGGTCTTTCGGCAATGGCGGCGTTATCATCCTTTTTGCAGGCACTAACGACGGTTATAAGGGCTATGATGAAGTAGAATATATTTCGAGTCATGTTTATTTCAGTTTTAGGCTAAGGGTGATGTTCGGCGTAAAGCCCAGGTATTTTACGGTTGTGGTTACCACCTGGCTGTTGCGTATATAATACTCGTTGTACCAGGTATTGCGGTGGTTATAAGCATTGAACAACGAGAAGCTTATGCTACCCAGTTTAGAGGCATCAGTACGCAGCAGATCGTACGTTGCCGATAGATCCAACCTATGGTAAGCAGGCAGGCGTTCGCCATTCTTTTCACTTACCGATAAATAGCTCATTGTACGGCCGTCGGCAGTGTTGATGGTGTACACACCTGCGGGTGCGGTGTAAGGGTGCCCCGTACTGAAGATAAAGGTTGCCGCGAAACTCCAGCGCTGCAAGTGGTACATATTTACGGCCTTAAACTCGTGGCGTATATCCTGCGCTGCCGAGAAATAATCTACACCATATACATCGAACTTATTCTTAGCTTCGGCGAGGGTATAGCTGAGCCAGCCGGTATGGTTGCCTGTTTTCTTTTGCAGCAAAAACTCTACCCCTTTTGCAAAACCGGTACCGTTATAAAAATTCTCGGTAATGCTGGTGGTTGTTGTACCGCCGCCACCGAAACCGCCTCCTCCCGGCGGGCCACCAAAGCCACTGCCCGGGCCAACGCCGCCCGTTTGGCGTAGCGTATATTCGGTAAGGCCGGTAAGGTTTTTATAATAACCTTCCACATCAAACAGCCAGTTGTTGGTTTCGTAATTGGCGCCTAATATAAAGTGGTCGGCACGGCCTACTGGGATGGTGCTGCCATTGGCCATTACCCAAAAATTACGGTCGCCCCCGGCAATATCCTCGCGGATAACGCGGTTACTGAACTGGTAGAACCTGCCCGTTGCGCCTTTGATGTTAATGCGGTCGGTAAGGTGGTATATGGCCGATAGCCTTGGCTCGGCGTAAGCCTTACCCGTAGGCGAATAATAAGTGGCTCTGATGCCGGGCTGAATATGCCATTTATCGCTTGGCTCCCACTCCAGTTCGGTATAGCCCATGGTGGTAGTACCTTTGGTGTGCTGGTTTATCAGCAGGCTGGTATCGTTCTGCAAATAAGTATAATCTATCCCAAGGTGCGATGCCGAACCACCGAACAGCACTTTAAGTTTCCCGGCGGCGTTCCACTCCCAGTCGCTTTTAATGCCTGCGTCCTTCAGGCGGTTATTTTCCAGTATGCCGTTATTAATGGTTACTGTAGAGGCGCTATCCGTTATGCTGCCGGTGGTACCACGGTCGCGATCACTGTAAAAGCTCGAATAACTGAGTACGGTACTGCCGAACAGCTTTTGCGATGGCGAGGTATTCCATTTAACACTGGTACCGGTGTTGCCATAGCGCGTATTATCCGTAATGTTCAGCGTACCACCCGATGAGGTACTGAAGGAAGGCAAGGTCATCTCACGGCTGTTATCCAGCACATCGTTACCCTTATAAAAACTCCAGCTGAAAGTATTTTTTGTAGATGCTGCGTAAGTGTACTTAGCATTCAGATCGTAAAAGTAGCTCGATGGCGTTACCTGGTTATTGAAACCACCGCCGCCGCCGAAGCCTCCCCCGCCGCCAAAACCACCACCACCCGGGCCGCCGCGCATAGCGCCGCCGCCTGTATTAGCCGTGCTGGTGTTAAACTGGCCAAACAATTTGTTATACAAAGGCCCCTGGTACGAACGTCTGAAAGCCACCAATGCCGACGACTTATCGCCCACCGGCGTTTCGGCGTAAATATTGGTACTCAGTAAACTTAAGTCGCCCCCTATGTTGGCTTCTTTGCGGTTACCATCTTTACCGCGTATATCAGTAACGCTTGATAGCCTGCCGCCATACTTGGCCGAATAGCCGCCTTTATATAATTCCACATCGCGCACGGCGTTACTGTTAAACGCACTGAAAAAACCGTAGAGGTGATCTACCTGGTAAATAGTAAAGCCATCAAAGCTCACCAGGTTCTGGTCGGGCGTACCGCCGCGGACGTAGATACCCGACGATGATTCGTTGGTAGCGGCCACGCCCGGCATCAGTTGCAACGAGCGCATGATATCCTTCTCACCCACGTTGGGCAGTTTATCTAACAAGGCGGGGGTCAATTGCACCACGCTCACTTTCTTGCTGTCAGTATTTAATACGCCTTTCTTTCTTTCGGTAATAGTTACCTGTGTTAGGGTATTAAGCGAAGGGAAAAGCCCGTAACTCAATGCAGTGTTGCGGCTGGTGCTATCTAACCTGAAAACGTCGGGTTGGTAGCCCATAAAACTTACATCTACCAAGGCGGTATCATTCGGCACGTTTAATATACTAAAGGATCCGCTGGTATTGGTGAGTGTACTAAGCCCCGTCCCCCTGATGCGCACACTTGCGCCGGGTAAGGCCTCGCCCGTTTTTTGGTCGGTAACGCGCCCCGTAATGGCAAAGTTGAAATGCTGCGGTATATTAATGGCGGGGGGCACAATCACCGGCTTAAAACTTTGGGCCATTTGGTTGAGCGAGTTTTTCAACTTCAGGCGCGAAAGATCGTCTGGCTGCTGTAGTATGTACAGCGTGCCGTCGTTCTCTATCCAATATTGCAGATGGTTTTCCCGGCAAACAAATTTGAGTACGTCTCGTAAAGACTCATCAAAAAAGTGTTCGGTAATATCCATTTGCATCAGCGAGTCGCGCTCGTAAACAATGGGGATATCGTATTTCTCGGCGAGGGTGTCCATCATTTGGTCGAGCGTGCAGGTAAAAAAATGGTCGACGCGGATGGTTTTTAATTTTCGGGCAGTGGTGTTTTGGTTTTGGGCGTGGGCGTAAGTTGCGGAAAATGCAATAAGGATTGTGTAAAGTACCTTTCTGATCATAGAGTAAACGCGTTTGGGTGCTCTAAGATGTTCTAAAACCGCATCCTGTGCGATCAAGTGCCGATTAACAGGCGGGTTGTATCGGCGAAAGGCCGCCGCAACAGAATATATCTTCCAAACAACAGAACTATTACCCCAATAAAGCGTTGTGAATACTTTAGCCCCACCATTATAAAACCGCATGGCACATCATTTACCAGCAGATAACCTCAAAAAGCTTAGCGAAAGTGAGGAAAGGTTTCGTGCGCTGGTAATGGCCACCTCTGATGTGGTGTATCGCATGAGCCCCGATTGGACCGTACTGCGGCAATTGGAAGGCGGAGATTTTTTATCAGGCGTGGGCGAACCGCTTACCGATTGGATGCCTAAATACATCCACCCTATCGATCAGCAATTTGTGAAAGATGCCATTGACGACGCCATACGCGGCAGGCATATTTTCCAGTTAGAGCATCGTGTTTTGCAGGCCGACGGTACCATAGGCTGGACATCGTCTAAAGCGGTACCAATACTGGGCGATAATGGCGAAATTGTGGAATGGTTTGGCGCAGCGAGCGATATTACGCCGCGCAAACGTATGGAAGAGGACCTGAAACGTGCGCGCGACGAAGCCGAGCAGCAAAGGCGCCTGAACGCGATAGTAACATCTAACACCCCCGACCTTGTGTATGTATTCGACCCCAATTACGTTTTTACCTTTGCTAACCCTGCCTTGCTTACCATGTGGGGGAAAACCTGGGACGAGGCCGTGGGCAAACGTTTGCTCGATAACGGTTACGAACCCTGGCATGCCGAAATGCACGAACGAGAGATAGACCACGTAATTGCTACCAAACAAGCCATACGCGGCGAAGTCGCTTTCCCGCATGCCACCCTGGGCAGGCGCGTGTACGATTATATTTTTTCGCCGGTTTTTAATGCCGATGGAGAGGTGGAAGCCATTGCAGGTACTACACGGGATATCAGTGATATAAAGGAGAACGAGCAACGCAAGAACGATTTTATAAGCATGGTGAGCCACGAGCTGAAAACGCCGCTTACCTCGGTGATAAGCTATGTGCAGATCACCCAAAAACGGGCAGCTAAAAATAATGACACGGTTGCTGCCGACATGCTTGACCGGGCCGGGGTACAACTGGGTAAAATGACACGCATGATCAACGGCTTCCTGAATGTATCGCGATTAGAATCGGGGCGGATACAGATAGACCACGAGGTATTTGATATTGCGGCTCTGATGAAGGAGGTGGAAGATGAAGCGAAAGCAAGCATCCTGACCCACTCTATTGAGTTTGAATCGCAAACTGGCCTAACGGTAAATGCCGACCGCGAAAAAATAAGCCAGGTATTCAACAACCTGCTTAGCAACGCTGTAAAGTATTCTCCTTCGGGTTCGCCCATACGCGTAGATGCTAAACTGAGCGGCAATTGGGTGGAAATAGCTATGCATGACGAGGGAGCGGGCATCAGTAAAGATGACCTACCGCGTTTATTCGAACGCTATTACCGCGTAAAAGAGGCAGAGGCCAACCATATCGCAGGCTTTGGCATCGGGCTTTACCTCTGTTCGGAAATTGTGAAACTGCATGGCGGCAAAATTTGGGCCGAGAGTGAACCTGGTAAAGGGAGCACCTTTTATTTTGCTTTGCCGGTGCACAAAGCAGAATAAAATCACTCTTATATTAAGCCGGCATTACCATCCCGTTAAATCTTTTTACTACCTATCGCATCTATACTTTCTGCGGATAACTTCGCGAAAAAATAGCTCATGAAACGTGTTTACTGCTTTGGCCTGCTAATTGCCTGCCTGTTCTGTTGCCAGCTCACGCTTGCCCAACGCAAGCCCATCATATTTAACCACGGCAAGCGGGTGGTAATTATTATGATGGATGGCTTCGGCATGAGTTATTTTAACACCGCCCCCATGCCTTACCTCAAAAGCATGATAACCAACGGCGGCTTTTTTAAACAGGTTAATGCCATGATGCCTACGGTTACTAATGCTAATAACACCTCCATTGCCACCGGTACCTTCCCCGAGGTGAACGGTATCAGCGGCAATTACTATTTGAACGAAAAGGGTGAAGGCGAATATCTGGAGGATAAAAAACTGGTGCTTGCCCCTACCATCTTCCAAAAATTAAAGGGCTACGGCATCAAATCGGCATTAATATCGAGCAAGAAAAAGAGCACTACTTTATTGCCTGCCGGTGCCGATATTGTATTATCTCCCGAAACCGCCGACAGCACCTGGATAGCCCGCATAGGCAAACCCGCCCCCATTTACAGCGCCGAAGTAAACTACTGGACCATGCAAGCCGGTATTTATCTGCTGGAGAACCACCCCGATATTGCCTGCCTCTACCTGCACACTACCGATTACCCCATGCATACCTGGGCACCCAGCGATAGCAGCTCTATAAAACACCTCCGCACTATCGATAGCTACCTTAAAAAGATACACGAAGTTGCGCCCGATGCCACCATCCTCATCACGGCCGACCACGACGTAAACCACAAAAGCCGTTGCGTTGATATAGAGAAAGCCTTGCTCCTGCAAAATGTAAAAGTGAAAGCCGCGCTAAGCGCCGAGAAGGATAAATACCTGAAGCATCACCGCGGTTTCGGTGGCGCATCGTATATCTACCTTAACAATACAGCCGATGCAACAAATGTCAAGGAGGCTTTATCAAAAATAAAGGGCGTCGAAAGCGTATACACCAAAGCAGAAGCCGCCAAACAATACCCCTTACCGGCCAACCGCATAGGCGATTTGGTAGCCTTTGGCGATTCAACAACTGTATTTGGCGATTTGGAAGGCCATGCCGAAGAGGAACTCCCTGCCACCTACCGTAGCCATGGTTCGGTTTATGAAATAAAAGTGCCGGTAATTATTATCAACCCTGCGGGTAAATTGCCCGGGGAATCATATTTTAATTACAATAAGGATCTGGCCGTTTGGTTGTTGGATAAGAAATATTGGTAGGATTCTTCAAAATTCCCTCCTTGGGGAGGGGTGCGGCGGTGGTGCGCAAATGCAGGGAGGGGTTAGCCGATACGCTGTGTGTCTTTGCATATACAATAACCCCTACCTCCTCCTTCCCTCCATAGGAGTCCTTCGGACCAGGGAAGGAATCGCACTTCCGTCCCGCGTTCTTCATATAAGGATAGCGCCAAAAGAATACCTCTCCTACTTCGGCTCTTTCCCGGGGATGATTTTTATAAGCAACGATGGCAGCAACCTGTTCACCAGCAAAGCCAGCTTCTCCTCGCCCCATTTGCCAATGTAGGATTCGTAAGCGCCGCGTTTAACGGCTTTTAATATTTGCATAGCGGCTTTATCGGCAGGTAGCCCATTATCTATTTGTTCGGATTTGTCACCAAATACTTTACCATCCCCTGTTACTGCAGATAGGTAAATATTGGTACGAATGTAGCCGGGCGTAAGTAACGTTACCTTGATGCCGTGTTTAGTCACCTCGGCGCGCAGGCAATCGAAATACCCGTGCAAAGCATGCTTGGCCGCCGCGTAGGCCGAACGTAACGGTGTTCCAATTTTACCCATCACGCTGCTGGTCACCACAAAATGCCCGGTTTTGCGTTCGATAAAATGCGGCAGCAACGCCTTGGTAAGGATGATGTAACTGAAGTAATCCAATTCCATAACGTGGCGATGCACGTCGATTGCGGTATCAACTGCCAGCCCGCGGGTGGTTACGCCGCCGTTGTGGACCATGATATCGATATGCCCGAACAGGGATATAGCTGCCGGCACTTTGGCTTCCAGCCCGGCGGTATCGGTAAGGTCTAAAGGAAGGATCTGTACTTGATTAGGATTTGCGCAGGCGTTCTTCACGCGTTGCAGTTCGGCCTCTCTCCTGCTGGAAATGATCACCTTTGCCCCCTGCGCCGAAAAAGCGTAAGCCAAAGCCTCGCCAATACCAGAGGATGCACCGGTTATCCAAACTACCTTATCTTTAAATCCTTCCTTCATGGCTTGCTTTATTTAGCGGTAAGCGCCTCGCCTTCAAATACTATCCCGGCCCAGCCATGTGCCATGAACTGGCGGATGTTTTGGTGCCCTGTTCCTTCCGGGTCAGCCAATACATCGCGGTAATGTTCGGCGAATAGTTGCAGGGTATCTTCCTGATCGAGGTTGTTCAGTTTTGCAAAAGCAAATACACGTGCGCTGCCCTGGTTTTGGGTAGCTTCGTTATAGGTTTCGCCGTTTTTGAAAGCTGTTGGCTGATGCGTATAGCGCTCGTCGATGAATTTGAGCACCTCGCTAAAGGCAACGTTATTTTCTTTTAAGGCTGTAAGTAAAGCGTTTAAGTCCGGATTCATGATGATAGATTATGGGGCTGAAAGTAGTAAAAAAATTGGGGCTAAACGTCGTGCAGTTTTATTTTACAATTCCCTCCTTGGGGAGGGGTGCGGCTGCCTGAGCGCAAAGGCTGGGAGGGGTTAGCCGAGATGCTGTACGGCTCCGCTTTGCCGCTAACCCTTTCCTCCTCCTTCCTCAGGGAAGGAATTGCGCCCGCCCACCGCACATCAACACCCAAAGCCCCCATTTCACATTCTTTAAAACCCTAAGCTATTAATACTGTTAAAACGCTGGCTATCTAAAACAAAGCCCCTACATCTGCCATGAAATTATTTAAATGCACCAAATGCGGCCAGCTATTATATTTTGAGAATAGCCTTTGCGAGTGCTGCAAAAGCCCGCTTGGTTTTATACCAGAAACCCTGAACCTTGCAACCCTGGAGCCGGGCGAGAACATGACCTATACGCTACAAGCTGCGGATAAGAAACCTTTGCTGGGCAAACTCTTCGGCAATAACCCAAAACCTGCCTTTAAGTACTGCGCCAATTACCAATATGGCGTTTGCAATTGGCTGATACCTGCCGAAAGCCCCAAAACCTATTGCCGTGCCTGCGAACTGAACCACATAGTACCCGACCTTACCAACACCGAATACGTGCGCCAATGGGGATTAATAGAAGCTGCCAAGCACCGCCTTATTTATAGCCTGCTGGAAATGAAGTTGCCGCTGGTAAGCAAATTCGAGAACCCGGAAACAGGGCTTAGCTTCGATTTCCTAACCGATTTTAATGCCGCTCAACGCGTACTTACCGGCCACGAGAACGGGCTGATCACCCTCAATATCAACGAAGCCGATGATGACAAACGCGAGCTTTTCCGCAAGGAAATGAACGAACCTTACCGCACGCTGCTGGGCCATTTCCGCCACGAGGTTGGGCATTATTACTGGGACAGGCTGATCGATAACAGCCCCTTTATTGACGAGTACCGCCAACTCTTCGGCGACGAACGCGAGGATTACGGACAAGCCTTGCAACGCCATTATGCACAAGGCGCACCGACCGATTGGGGACTGAACTACATCAGCGAATACGCCACTACCCACTCCTGGGAAGACTGGGCCGAAACCTGGGCACATTACCTGCACATTATGGATACACTGGAAACAGCAGATACCTTTGGCGTAAGTGTTGCCCCGCGCATAGCCGAAAAAAGCGATCATGCCAACGCCGTAATAAAAGCCAAACCGTATGAGCAGCAAAACTTTGAAAAGCTGCTGGATATGTGGCTGCCGCTAACCTTTGCCATTAATAGCATTAACCGCAGCATGGGCAACCACGATCTGTACCCTTTTGTTATTCAGCCAAAAGTGGTAGAGAAGCTGGCCTTTATACACAAGGTGTGCTTTGCATCTAAGGTGAATTAGCTAAAAATTAATATCGAATGATGAATTTCGAATATCGAATAATGAAGTACATGTTTTTTCACTTCATCATTCGATGTTCGGCGTTCGATATTCAAATCAAACCCTGCTTACATCCACATTAACATACATTCGCTGGCCGGCCCCGCTGTAAACGATTCCTTTCAGCGGGGCTACGTCCGCAAAATCGCGGCCCACAGCGGTGCGGATATGGAGCGTATTCACCAGCATATTGTTGGTGGCATCAAACTCTACCCACCCTACCCCGGGGATGTACAACGCTATCCAGGCATGCGATGCATCCGAGCCGAATAATTTGGGCTTGCCCGGCGGCGGCAGGGTTTCTATGTAGCCACTTACATACCTCGCAGATAAGCCAATCGAACGCAGGCAGGCTAAGGAAAAATGCGCAAAATCCTGGCAAACACCTTTTCGGTATAAAAAAACATCTTCCAGTTTGGTGCTGATGTCGGTGAAACCTGGGGTAAAATCAAAATCGTTATAAATGCGCGAATTGAGGTGCAGCATGGCTTCCATTATAGGCCTGCCCGGCGTGAACGATTCCAAAGCATATTCTTTAACACCCGGAATAAAGCTGATATGGGGCGACTCGAGATAGAATTGCTTGATATCACTGCCTGCGCCGCTGCTGCGTAACCAAATGGCCACATCCTCCCAGGGCATGGTATTTTTGGGTACGGTGTTTATCCAAACCGGCTCGGTAACTTCTACTTCGCTTTTTATCTCCACACTCAGGTTTTTATGGAACTCCTCTATCGAAAAGTAGATGAATTTGTTGCTGAAAAAATCTTCGCGCGTAGCCAAAAAATGCGGCGCGGGCTGAATGTTATAATTCACCTTATCTACCTGCTGAAAACTATGGTTAACAGGCACCTGGTATACCAAATTATGGCATAATGATACGGGTAATTGGTACTCGTAGCGGGTGATGTGCGTTATCCTGAATTTCATAACAAGCTATTGCTTAGGGCATTCAATTTCAAACCAATAGTCCTCATAACTCGGGCAGGCTGTTGTTGCTTTTTACAAAACTGTACTGGCTTTGTGTAGGGCTAAAGAAATTCTCGAAGATAAAGGTAGAAGCCTCGCCCAATAACACTATTAAGCGCCCCAACAGATCGCTCAATTCTTTTTTATTGCCCGATGCCATCAGTTGGCTCAAATCGCAAAGGCGGATCATGGTTAATGCTTCCAATAATTTCTTTTGCGCAGGGCTAAGGCCGCCATCAGGTTGCCCGTTGTGCAGGTGGGCCAAATGCTCATCAACTTTAGATATTAAAAAGGCTACTGACTTGGGGTTATCTTCGTTCACCAGCAACAGGTTAATTACACCCTGCATTTGCAAAGTAGAGCGGTACAGGTAGCGGTAGGTAACCAAACTTTCGTTACACATCAGCACCAGTTCCATCAGTTGCTTTTCTACATCCGGTGCAACATTATTGGCCAAAGCTGCCTGCAACAAGGTACAGGTGTTAACCGACGACTCTAAAAACCGCCCGATATTCAGCAAGCGCCAGCTGGATGCCCGCGTCATGTTGTCATTATTCAGCCCTATAAAGGCCATCAACTTAATAATGAATTGGTCGAGGTTGTGGTATATCTTACCCAAATCCTTACCATTCTCCTTCATCAGCTCAAACTCTTCGGATATGCTGTCCAAAATTCGCCAGGTATCTAAACTCAGCCTGTCGCGCACGGCGTAACCATTGCTGAGAAAGGACTGCAACGACTGCGCCAATGTACCCGCCCTTGCGGTTTCTACAGCAAGCGATAGCAATTCCTGCTCAGGCTGCCTTAGCTTAAGCTGGTCGATGGCGGTAAAGCCCGGCAATGTCCCCGTCAGGGCACTCAGGCTTTTCAGCAGTATCACCAGGGTTTGGTTGGTTTCGGGGTGTACCTCGTCGTCGCGTTCGTTGTATATCTTCAAAACTATGCGCATCATACGCACGTTACTAATGGCGCGGTCGAGGTAGCGGCCCAGCCAAAACAAGCTCTCGCCGGTGCGGCTCGGCAATACATTTTTTAGCTGCCTTAGCACAGGTTGGTTTACGGGTGCTACGCTCTCGTTTCGTGGCGATGGGCCCAGCACCCAGGTATCTTTACTAATACCGCCCGATTGGTTAGATATAATAAACTCGCCTTTTGTAGGGAAGCTACGCGACAGCCCGCCCGGCATCACGTGGTACTCCTGCTTCTCCATATCCGCCACAATGTAGCTGCGGAAAATAGCATTGCAGGCCTCCAAATTATTACCAATAAGCGATGGCGTAGTGCTAAAACTCACCACTTCCTGCGCCACATACAGGTACGGGCGGGTATTAATTTCTTTTTTAAGGTCTTCGATTTGTTTTTTGCTGAGTTCGCTGCCAATGTAGGGCCGGTTCTCGTTACTGCGGTATATCGATCGGACGATGAGGAACGGCAAATTGTCAAGCACATAGCGCTTCTCTTTTTCCTGTCCGCACCACCAGGTAGCTACCGATGGTAATATCAATTCTTCGTTCAACAGGCGACGGCAAAGGCGGGGTAAAAAGGCCATCAGCCCGGGGTTCTCCAGTATACGGCAGCCCAGCGGATTGATGATGGTCACCTTCTTTTGACGAACAGCTTCCATCAACCCAACTACGCCAAGGTGCGAATCGCCCATAAATTCCAACGGGTCGCAAAACACGTCGTCTACACGGCGTACTATCACGTCCACTTTTTCAAGCCCACGCAGGGTTTTCAGCCAAACGTAACCATCACTCACGGTAAGGTCCTGCCCAAAGGCAAGCGTAAAACCAAGCGAGGAAGCAAGGTAGGCGTGCTCAAAATAAGTTTCGTTAGCCGTACCCGGGGATAGCAATACCACACGCGGATTCTCTTTATTTTGAAGGGATAAACGCGTTAGGGTATTTTTTAAAGTTTGATAGTAAGAGGATATCTTACGCACCTGGTTCTCGCGTATCAGGTCGGGGAATACGCGTGTCATGGCGGCGCGGTTCTCCAGCGTGTAGCCCGCGCCCGATGGTGCGTCGGTACGGTCGTGCAGTACCCACATTTTGCCCAAGGGGCCACGCACTAAGTCGGCGGAGTATTGCAGCAATTGAAACTTTCCGGGTACCTTTACCTTATCGGCCTGCCGCAAAAAACCCTTATGCGAAAACACTAGGTCGAAAGGGATAAAACCTTCGCTTATGAGTTTGCGCTCGCCATAAATATCAGCCAATATCAGGTTCAACAATTCGGCGCGTTGTTTTAACCCTTTCTCTATGTGCTCCCATTCCTGCTGGCTAAAAACCATGGGCACGGGGTCCAGCTTCCAGGGTCGGTTGATGCCGTCGGGGTCGCTGTATACGTTGTAGGTAACACCGTTATCGCGCAGTTCCTGGCTTATCTCCCTGCTGCGCTGCTCCATTTTATCCAGACCCAGCTCATCGTAAGCATGGGCCAGTTTCTTCCAATGGTCGCGCACAAGGCCACCCGGAGCGGCAAGCTCATCAAAAGATGGTTTGGCAGTATTACGCCCCTGCAGCAGGTATTCCTCTATCATCGCCCAAATGTCTCAAATTTCTGCTATAAATTTTTGGCATTTTTATATCGCCTCAAGTCCATGGTGTAAGGGTAATCGGGGCTTACCACCTCGTTGGTTATTACGTATTGCGGCAAAATGTTCATTTTGGTAACAAACCTGCCGCCCGCGGTTTGCTGCGCTACGGCCGGCTCCACCAAATTTACTGAATGCCCAAAATCGAAGAAACGTGATATAATGCGTGCCTCAGCCTCATAACTATTCACCGGGAAAGTATCGTAACTGCGGCCGCCCGGGTGCGACACGTGGTACTGGCAGGCAGCTACCGATTTCTGTGTCCAGGTATCGAACAGATCGAACACCAGCGGCGTGTCTATCCCGATAGTTGGGTGCAGTGCCGATGGTGGTTGCCATGCGCGGTAACGCACCCCGGCAATGTATTCGCCCTGTACGCCGGTGCTTTTCAGCGGTATCTTCAGTCCATTGCACAGGAAGGTGTAACGCGAATCGGTCAACCCTGTAATTTTAACCTGTATCCTTTCCAACGATGAATCTACAAAGCGGGCGGTGCCTGTGCTCGACATTTCCTCGCCCAGTACGTGCCATGGCTCAATGGCCATTTTTATTTCGATGTTGATATCATCCACCTGCAGCTCGCCCAGGAAGGGGAAACGGAAGCTAAAGAACGGCTCGAACCAGGAAATATCGAAGCCATAACCCGCGTTGCGCAGGCTATCTACCACCTCCACCATATCCTTGTAACAATAGTGTGGCAGCAGGAAACGGTCGTGCAGTTCGGTACCCCATCGCACCAGTTTATGGTTGTACGGCGTTTTCCAGAACCAGGCCAGCAACGTGCGGATAAGCAGGAATTGCACCATGCTCATGCGGTAATGCGGCGGCATATCAAAACCGCGGAACTCGAGGATGCCCAACCTGCCGCTTGATGAATCGGGCGAATAAAGTTTATCGATACAAAACTCAGAACGATGGGTATTGCCCGTAATGTCCGTTAAGAAGTGGCGGAAGATACGGTCGACCAGCCAGAACGGCATCTCGTTCTCGTTGTATTCGGGTATTTGCTGAAAGGCGATTTCCAGTTCGTAAAGCGTTTCCACGCGGCCTTCATCAACCCTTGGCGCCTGGCTGGTTGGGCCAATAAATTGGGTAGAGAAAAGATACGAGAGGCACGGGTGGTGCTGCCAAAACGTAATAAAACTGCGCAGGATATCCGGCCGGCGGAGTAGCGGACTATCAGCCGGAACCTGACCACCCAACGTAACGTGGTTACCGCCGCCGGTACCCGTATGCCGCCCATCAATATTGAATTTCTCTGTCGCCAATTTCGACTCCGCTGCTTTTTTGTAGAGGATATCGTAATTATGCGCCAACTCTCGCCAGCTTGCCGCGGGATGAATGTTCACTTCGATCACCCCCGGATCGGGCGTGATCATCATTTTGGTAACGCGCTTGTCTGATGGCGGGTCGTAGCCCTCAATCAGTACCGGCATTTTCAATTTCTCGGCCGTGCGTTCTACGGCGTTAACAAGGAATAAATAATGCTCGAAGTAGCTCGTGGGCGGGAAGAATACGAACAGCTTGCCCTGCCTCACCTCTACCACCAGCGCGGTTTTGAATATTACTTTACTGTTATTGAAGCGGGCACCTGTTTTGGGGATAAGCTCCTCCCCTTCGGGCAATGCATCTACATCGGCGAACAGATCGCGTTCCGGCAGTTCTTCCAATTCATTGGGGTCGGTATGCTGCACCGAATCTAAGGGCAAACGCAAGCCTACCGGCGAGTTACCCGGCACCAAAAACAAATGCTCGCGGCGGAAACTCCACTTACAGCTTTGCCAGTTATTTTTATCCCAATCCCAGCGAATAGGCACCACGAAACCTACCGGCTCATTCAGCCCGGTATTTAGTAGTTCAGCAAGTTTCTGCCTTTCTAAAGACGATTTCAAGTCGACTTTTAGCGGATCTACATTGACCGGCGTTTTGGTTTCTTCCCACAAAAAGTAGAAAGGGTCCTCGTGGGTTGGGTTGATATTTTTGCTATCTACATGTAATTCAGTGGCCAGCGTGCGCATAAACTTTTTCGCATTCTTTGCAGTAAGGCCATAATCTTTCGATAGGTCGGCCATCAGCGCATCGTTGTTCCAAAGGGCAATGCCATCCTTACGCCAGTAGCAGGCCAGTTTCCAGCGGGGAAGCGGCTCGCCGGGGTACCATTTACCCTGCCCGTATTGCATCAAAGCGCCGGAGCCATATTCATCCTTCAGTTTATGGAAGAGGATGTTAGAGAGGCGGCGTTTATGTTCGCCATCGGCTGCGGAGTTCCATTCGGGTGCTTCGTTATTATCAACCGATACAAAGGTAGGCTCGCCGCCCATGGTTAGGCGCACACCGTTGGCAGCAAACTCCTCGTCTACCCTATCGCCAAGTGCCATAATATCATCCCATTGCTCGTCAGAGAAGGGCTTGGTCACCCTCGGTTTTTCTTCTATACGGGTAATGGTGTTCTCAAAATGAAATTCCGTTTCGGCAGGTTCAGCCATCCCGCTTATAGGTGCGGCGCTCTGCGCATCGGGCGTACAGGCCAGCGGAATGTGCCCCTCCCCTGCGAACAGGCCCGATGTGGGGTCCAACCCCACCCAGCCTGCGCCGGGCAGGTAAACTTCTGTCCAGGCGTGCAGGTCGGTAAAATCCTGCTCGGGGCCCGATGGGCCATCTAACGATTTTATATCCGGCCTAAGCTGCACCAAATAACCCGAAGCAAAACGGGCTGCCAGGCCAAAATGGCGCAGCAACTGTACAAAAAGCCATGCCGTATCGCGGCAGGAACCCGACTTCAGTGTCAGGGTTTCCTCGCAGCTTTGTATACCCGGCTCCATTCGGATGTTATAGGATATTTCGCGGTAAAGCATTTGATTAAGCTTCACCAAAAAGTCCTGTGTAATGGAGTCTTTCCTTAGCAGGTCGCTGGCCTTTTCGGTCAGTTCCATCAATAAGGGCCCTTTTTCGGTCACCTCGAGATACGGAACCAAGTTCTTTTGAAGCGCCTCATCATACTCAAAAGGGTAATGTACGGCGTATTCCTCCACAAAAAAGTCGAAGGGGTTTATCACCACCATATCGGCTATCACCTCTACATCTATCACAAATTCGTTCACCTTTTCGGGGAAAACGATTCGCGCAAGGTAATTACCGAAGGGATCCTGCTGCCAGTTGATGAAGTGTTTCTCGGGAAGTATCTTCAACGAATAGCCCTTGATCATGGTACGCGAATGCGCGGCGGGCCTTAGGCGGATAACCTGCGGTGACAGCGTAATATGTTTATCATACTTGTAACTGGTAAAATGGCGGATGGCAACTTTTATAGACATAGGAACTGCTTATAATGCCCTAATATAACTCAAACAAGATAGGACTCGCAATAAATATGTCTAATTTTTATGTTTTTACTAACAAAAGTGACTTTATTATAAATTTTCCATTAAAAAACAATGAATAATGCCCTGCTTAATAAGATTTCTCTAAGTAACTACCGAAAACGAGAACCTATATCGGCCAAAAGTCCACTATTTAGCAAACTTCCTTGATCCGGCAACGCACAAAATTACCCCAACCGTAACCGCGAGCATACCTATGCTTACGGTTTCGTGCAGTAGTGTCGCGGCCACAGCCAGCCCGAAGAATGGTTGAAGCAACTGCAACTGCCCTACCGCAGCAATGCCGCCCTGCGCAAGGCCCCGGTACCAAAAGATAAACCCAATGAACATACTGATAAGCGATACATAGGCCAACCCCGACCACGCAGCCGGGCTAACATCCGTAAATGTTGGTGGTGCCAGTATAAAAGCCAAAGGCAACATCAGCGGGAGCGATAATACCAGCGCCCAGGAGATAACCTGCCAGCCACCCAGCGTACGTGAAAGCCTTGCGCCTTCGGCATAGCCAAGTCCGCATAAAATTATCGCGCCTAAC
This sequence comes from Mucilaginibacter pedocola, assembly GCF_002013915.1. Taxonomy (GTDB): domain Bacteria; phylum Bacteroidota; class Bacteroidia; order Sphingobacteriales; family Sphingobacteriaceae; genus Mucilaginibacter; species Mucilaginibacter pedocola. Next base: position 109,758 of record NZ_MBTF01000001.1, on the reverse strand, counting down.
ATTAACACATCGCCAATTGGCGATGTTGCCCTGAGCCCCTGGTAAACAGCATAGCCTATAACCAGCAGGCTACCTAATACTGAGAATATCCAAAACACCGGTTTAGGGCGTTCGCCTCCACGCAGCACAGCGAATGATGCCGTAGCCAATGGCAGCAAGCCGAGAAAAACAATGGAGTGCGCCGATGTAATATACTGCAAGGCCAAAGCGCTTAATAACGGGAAGCCCACCGCTACGCCGAAAGCAACGATGAGTAAGCGCACCAGATCTGCTTTAGAAGGAAGTCTTTCTTTAAAAAACAGCAGCACAGTTAAAGCTAAAATACCTGCGATGGATGCACGCGCCACGGTGAGAAATACCGGATCGAACGACGAAATAGCCGCGCGTGTTGCCGGCATAGAGCCGCTGAACATGATTATACCAATAAAACCATTAACCAGGCCGCTGTTGTAATTCAACATTGCGTTCGGCGCTTTAAGTACTGCTTTCATATTTCTTCAATTTTCTTTAGCAAAGAAAGGCAGCCTAAAAGAGCAAACACAGTATCAATTTTGTAATTTTGAATGGACACAGTTGAATTTCAACAATGGGCAAAAGTTTTATATACCTCGAACTGGCAAATGCCATAGCTGCGCAAATAACCAACGGCGTTTTAAAACCCGGCGACCGCTTACCCTCGGTGCGTTTATTGTGCCAGGAACATGCCATTGGCATGAATACCGCCAAGCGTGTTTTTCTGGAACTGGAGGCGCGTTCCTTAATTGAAGCAAGGCCACAGTCGGGCTTTTTTGTGAGCAAGTTGCCGTATCTCAGGTTGCCCTTGCCCGAAACCAGCCGTCCATCGGTAACCGCACACAATAACGAACCCGAGGAACTGATCACCAAGGTATACTCGGGCATGGGCCGTGCCGATCTTACTTTATTCTCTATCGGCGTGCCATCGGGTAAACTACTGCCCGCAGCCAAACTAAAAAAGGAGATATTGCATGCCACACGGGCGCTAAGCGGCGGCGGTACCGAATACGAGCCACTACAGGGCAACCTTCAACTTAGGCGAATGGTAGCTGTACGTTCGCTGGCTTGGGGCGGCAATTTGAATGAGAATGACCTGATCACTACCGGCGGCGGCATGAATGCACTATCGTTCTGCCTGATGGCGCTGGGTAAACCCGGCGATACCGTTGCTATGGAAAGCCCCTGCTACCCCGGTATTTTGCAATTGGCCATTAGCCTCGGGCTTAAAGTGCTGGAATTACCTACGCACCCCGTAACCGGGATAGAGATAGATGCCTTCAAAAAACTTACCCCAAAAATTGACCTGTGCCTGCTGGTGCCCAATTTTAATACGCCATTAGGCAGCTGCATGCCCGATGAAAATAAGGAAGAAGTAGTGCGTTTATTGGAAAAACACAATATACCATTGATAGAAGACGATATTTATGGCGACCTGTATTTTGGCACGCAGCGCCCGAAGTGCTGCAAATCGTTCGACAAAACGGGTAATGTACTGTGGTGCAGCTCAATCTCCAAAACGCTGGCACCGGGTTACCGCCTTGGTTGGATAGCGCCCGGTAAATACAAGGATAAACTACTGAAATTAAAACTGGTGCACTCCATATCATCAGCCGCAATTATATCAGAGGCGGTAGGTAATTTTTTAAAGACCGGCCGTTACGATACCCACCTGCACCACCTACGCCGCACCTTGCAAAGCAACTACCAAAACTATGTGCAGGCCATAGCCGAATACTTCCCCGAAGGCACAAAAACCAGCAGGCCGCAAGGAGGGTTAGCGCTTTGGGTAGAATTTGACAAACGCGTTGATACGGTAAAGCTTTACGACCTTGCCATGAAACAAAATATCAGCATTGGCCCGGGCCGTATGTTTACCCTGCAAGACCAGTTTCATAATTGCATGCGCCTTTGCATAGGCCTGCCCTGGACCGACGAGATAAAATTCAAACTAAAGCAATTGGGCACACTCGCAAAAATGCTTTGACAGAAATGAGAAGAACACCTGAAAATAAAATCAGATGTTCTTTCTTACATGCTCGTTAATTCTTTACCCTGTTCTTCTCATCCTCTGCCCCATTGGCATCGTGGTTGCGCTGGCCTGAGATGGCTTTGCCGAAACGGTAGCTGAGCGATATTACACCCGTGCGGGTATCGCCAAGGTTGGTCCAGTTAGCTTTGGTGTTGGCGAGGTTGTTAATGATACCGGTGTTTTTAAAGGTGTAGAAGATATCGTTAGCCACCATTTTCAGCGTGAGGTTCGCACCGAACTTTTTAGATGCTGAAACATTTACCCTCCCCCTGGAACCCAGGATAAATTGAGCATTGGTTATTTTGCTTTGGTAGCCGCTCTCGAGCTGCAGCGACCAATCTTTACCCGTTTTAAAGGTAGATACCTGCCGAACAAAGTAGTAAGTGCCTTTGGTATCCAGCAAACCCGTATAAAAATCGCTTACCGAATGCACATTGGTAACCCGCCCGTCGAAATTGAGATTGAACCATTTTGTCGGATCGAAGCTGGCATTGAAAGAGATCTGTTTCACTGTGTATCTGCCAATGTTGCCGGGGCGGCTGTAGTAGATACCATCTACTATCTCAATGGTTTCGTTCACATCATCGCGCGAGCGGCTGTAGCTCACAGTGGTGGTGAACCTATTTTTGAAGATATGCGATAGCTCTATATTATCGGTGAATGTAGGGCGCAAAAAGGGATTACCGGTGTAGTAGGTAAACTTATCCAGCGGCGACAGGAAAGGGTTCAGGTCCTGGTAGTACGGGCGGTCTATCCTGCGGCCGTAGTTTATGCTGAACTGGTTGCGGTCGGCGGTATCCAGTTTATATAGCAGATACACCGTTGGGAACAGGTTGGTATAATGGCGTTTGAAGGATGAATCGGGCTTTTGCACGTTGCCCAACTGATGCCCGTCGGATACGGTATTCTCCAAACGTAAACCTGCTTGTATCGATAACCGCTTGAAGTCCTTATTGGCATTCAGGTAAGCCGCGTTAATGTTCTCCTTGTAAATAAAGTGGTTGGTTTTACCGTAGTCGGGCACCATTGTGCCGTTGGTTTTGTAAAAGTAATCGGCAATATTATCGGTATTGGTGTAACTGGTTTTAGCACCTGCGGCAAGCTTTAGGCCATTCTTCAGCGGTCGGCTATAATCTACCTTGCCCGACCAAATTTTGATATGCGCCGGCAGCATACCCGTTAATATCTCGTTCTTCACCAGCGTACCATCGGGCAAAAAGCTGCTGTTATTAAAGCTTTGATTAGCATTGGTCTTATAGTCGAGGTAGTCGGCATCAACAGCCAGTTCATGGCCGCTTTTATCTATTTGGTAACGGTAGTTTAAGTTAGCGCCGCCGTTGCGGAAGGTATTGTGCTGGCGGTTATCGGCCAATATGGTAGAATCGAGCTGGTTTGCCGCGTTGGTAAATAGGCTGGTTACCGGGGTGGTATTACTGGATGGGTTGGTAATGCCGGTGAAATTGACACCCAAAGTGCTCTTTTCGTTAAGGTAGTAGTCGGCACCTACTTTAGCCAGGTAAGTATCGCTTGCGCGTTTGATGTAGGAATTTTGGGCGAAGTTGGAAGTTACCACGCCGTTAGCATCCTGAAAATGGCGGTAAATATCCAGATCGCTGAAACCCGAATTATGACCGTAGTTGAGGTTACCAAAAACGTTCAGTTGATTGTTGCGGTAATTAAAATTGAGGCTATTGTTGGTTCTGCCGTAGCGCCCCCTTGCATAGGCCAGGTTTAGGCTGCCATTAAAACCCCTTAATTTGCTTTTTTTGGTGCGGATATTGATCACGCCTCCATTGCCAGCAGCATCGTACTTAGCGGGTGGGTTGGGCATCAGCTCCACCTGGTCGATAGCCGAGGCATTTAGCGAACGCAGGTAGCTTTCCAGTTCGGCACCGCTTAGGTAAGTGGGCTTATCATCAATAAAAATGGTTACGCCTTTACCTTTAAGGGTTACGGCACCGTTTTGATCTACCAATACACCGGGCGATTTTTCCAGCACATCCAAAGCCGTACCGCCCGCGTTGCTGATAAGCGCCTCGGGGCTGATGACAGTTCTGTCTATCAACTGCTGCACAAAAGGGCGCTGCGCGGTTATGCTTACTTCCTTCAGAGCGGTGCCCAATGCTTCTAACACAATGGCTTGCATCACTTTATCTCCTACTAACTGAAACACTGCCGAGCGATAACTTTTGTAACCAACGGTACTTACCGATAATTTGTAGCTTCCTGTTTTGAGATTTACAAACTTGTATTCGCCCTTTGCATCGGCCAGCGCGGTTTTCAATAACACCGAATCGGCACCGTTAAGCAGGTACACGGTGGCACCATCCAAAGGCTGTTGATTTGTGCCGGTAATTTTACCGCTAAGGCTAAAGCCCGTTTGGGCCAACAGAAATATTGGGGCAATAGAAAGCCAGGCAGCCAAAATGGCCGCAAATTTTAATTTCATTACAATAAAGGTTTTAGAGGTTAAATGTTGTGATACTTTTTACCGTTTAAGCAACAGGCGTTTTCTCAGTGCTATCTGCCAGTAGCTCGTTCAGGTGATTTTCTACTTTGCTGACATCGTAATTATACATCCACGACCACTCGCCTTGCTTACCCTTTTCCGGCGCGGGTATATAGGCCTTCTTAAATTTCTGATAGATATCGTCGGGCACCTTTTTGCCGTTAACAATAAACTCGGTGGTGCTTAGTTTAAACGATTTAAGTTCTCCCGGCGCACCTATAATTCCGCTCGCGACCAGGTCTGCAGCTAAGCGGTCGCGGGCCGAATCTTCGTGATATGCATCATACATTTTGGTATATGGCTTGTAAGTTTGCGGGTACGATGATTCGGGGTAAAAACTTTCCGGTTTGGCGGCTATCGCTGCGGTTTTCTTTTCGATAGGCGCAATAGGTTGTGCTTTAGCTTTCAGATGCGATAGCGAATCGAGCTTAGCGTTTATTGGCGATAATGCATTTGCCTGTGGTTGGGTGGCATGATCCATCAGGAAAAGGTAGGGCTTATATTGGCTCGGGGCAACCGTAATACCGTTCATCTGCAGAGAAACAATACGGTTTTGGCGGCTATTCAGTTGGTACAAAACACCATCAGCCTTAACTAAGCGGGTTTTTATACCGCCGGCACTTAAAGTGATATTGGTGTGCTCGCCAACTTCAGCAGGTTTATATATGCGGATATTGCGTTGCTGCTCCAGTTCTATGCTATCGCTTTTTACCACCTGCACAGCTTTCCGTTGGTTAATGTTTTTAGTAGTTTTTACCGTAACCTCTGTCTTGGTAGACTCGGTATGTTGCGAAACGGTTACGGTTGTTGTTTTGGGTTTAACGGCCTTACCTTTTGGTTTACCAAACTTCCCCGTGGTAGAAAAAGCTGTAGTACACACCACTGCCAACAAAAGCCCTGCCCCTAAGATGGCACGCTCTATAGTATTTAAAGACGGGTTGCTGTTGTGCAGCATTCGTTTTACGCGGCCCAGCAGGTGGTCTTTCTTACCGCCAAAGGCCATGGCATAGGCGGGCGCACCGGGTTGGTACTCGCGGCAGCTCACCAACGCTTTAATGTAACTGATCTTGTTACCGGTAACGGCTATGGCAATATCATCGCAGCAGTTCTCGCGCTCCTCGCGGATGAGGGTTGCCACCCACAGCACAGCAGGGTTAAAGAACAGCACAATTTCGAGAATACCGATAACCAGGTTCACCAGGTAATCGCGCCTGCGGATGTGGGCCAGTTCGTGCACCAAAATGGCTTCGATACTCGCCGGAGGCAATGCACTTATGAGGCCTGCCGGAATAAGGATAAGCGGTTTTAAATGCCCCACCACCATTGGCACTTTTGCAATGCCCGATTCGGCAATGCGCACCAACCTTTTTATACCCAATTGCTTTGCAAGTTCAGCTACTCTTGTTTCCAACTGTTCCCCAACCGAAACTACATGCCGCCGGCGCAGAAAATACAGGCTTTGCAAGCCGGTAAGCATTTGCAGCGTGCGCGCCATTACGATCAGGAACCACACCATTACAACAAGTCCTGCATGCGCATTCAGGAACGCAGTAGCTTCGGTATAGTAATTTGTATCGGCTACTACTACATACACCTCCGGCACGGCCTTGTAAGCTCCCATTTTCGCAGCAGCTATTGACGCCGGTTCTTCTGCCGCTGCGCTAAACTCGCTTACAAATACAAATAACACCGCCGAAGTAAAAACCGCCAAAGCAATCAACAATAAGTTGTACCTGAACTGTGCACGCGAACGGCGCGTACTTACCACAATGAGCCCGGCAGCCACCGCAAGCAGCAACCCCAGCCACAACGAGTGCAGCAAGGTGTTACATAAAGCTATTACAACATTATCGGGTATAGCGGCGGCCAGCTTATCCATTTTGCTTTGGGTTTATTGTTTAGCTTATTCTTCCAGTTTTTTGAGCAGGTCTTTTATCTCCTGCAATTCCTGCTGCGAGGTTTTGTTGCCGCCCAGCAACTGCATCACCAGCTTGCCGGCCGAACCATTGTACATCGAATCCACAAACTTGTCTACCAAATGCGCTTTGGTGGCCTGCTCCTCCTCTACTACACTGTAGACGTGCTTCATCTGGCTTTCGTTACGTTTCAGGATGCCTTTATCCGCCATTATCTGCATCAGTTTCAGCGTGGTGGTGTAGTTCACATCCTTTTGCTTCAGCAGTTCGTCGTTAACGGCACGCACCGTTGAGGGGCCCTGTTTCCAAAGCACCTGCAGTATTTCCAGTTCCGATTTTGTAGGCTCGATAGGTTTGTTTTGATCTTTCATATCCATCTTCAAAACAAAGGTAGAAAACTTTTCGTACGAAACAAATTTTAGTTAGGAAATTTTTCGTAGGGTTGGGTTTGTGGCGAAATTTAACCACAGAGGACGCTGAGTTTACGCAGAGGTTCGCAGAGCCGGCTGCTTTGAGAAGGAGGTTATTGGCACTTTATTTTACTGAAATAAAAATCACATAAAACAGCTACGGCGCAGAGAAATATCTCTACGCCGTTGTTTGCCGAATGCAAAGCCTCATTGTTTCTCTGTATAAAACTCTGTGGCGTCTGTAGTAAGATAAATAACAATATTTTTCTTAAGGACATTGTTATAACCTTGGGTCCACCGCTTCGCTTTCCATGGCCAGTATGCCGAAAACGCATTGGTGTACCCGCCTTAAGGGTTCTTTATTGGTGAAGCGCTGCAAACCTTCTATCCCCAGTGCAAACTCGCGCATGGCCATACCTCGCTTAGCATTCAATCCGCGCGATTTGAGGCGGATAAGGTTCTCGGGCGCCGTATATTCCGGGCCGTATATAATACGCAAGTACTCCCTGCCCCTTATTTTAATAGCCGGCTGAATGGTGCCTTTGCCGTCGCGTTCTATAAAGTTGTATGGTTTTACTACCATACCCTCACCACCTTTGCCGGTCAGGTTCATCCACCACGCGGTAGCTTGCTGTACATCTTCGGCATTGTCCAGATCCACTATCCGGTATGGCGTGGCCATCAGTATTTGCGGATCAGCAGCGCATATTTTTTTTATCTCCTCCATGTGCCACTCGTGGTTCTCGCTCGTCCAGAGTTTACTTTCGGATGCCATGATGTGGAAAGGCGCCAGCTTAATGCCATCCAAACCATTTACCGGCCAGCAATACTGCTGATAGGCAGAAACAAATTGCTTTGCTTCATTTTCCCTTTCCCTATATTCGGCCAGTAAGGCTTCGCCATTTGCATCGCGCTGCGCTAATTGCGCTAACGCGGCCGTTACATCTGCCAAAGCATGTGTTGCGGCGGCACCTACGGCAGCATACTGCGTTTGAAGCAAGGCTTGCGCCTTTGCGCTCCAGGGCATTAATTCAGTATCCAGGCAAACCCAATCGGTATTAAAGCGCTCGTAAAAGCCCCAGGCTATCAGCGCGTCATTCACCCGCGCAAGCAAGGCTTGCTCTGTAGCTTTATCGTTAAAAAAGGCACGACCCGTACGCGTGTAAATAGTACCTATCCCCTCGCCTTTTATGCCGAAGGCTTTGCCGATGGCTTCCTCATTGCGCCCCACAATAACCACTGCCCTCGAGCCCATGTGCTTTTCCTGGCAAACCACACGGTTTACACCGGCAGTTTTGTAGTACTCAAAAGCCTCGGCCGGGAACTCGAGGTAATCCTCCATCACGCTGGTTTTTGAGGGGCTCATGGTGGGTGGCAAGTATATCAACCACTTCGGGTTGATGGCAAAGCGGCTCATCACCTCCAAAGCCGCAACTGCATTCTCCTCGCGGATGGTTACGTTATTGGCCAGCGCTGTCTCTACTATTTGCTTGCCGGTTACATCGGCAATGTCCAGCACATCATCATTCTGTTGTTGCAGGCTCAGGTTTTCGGCTGCGTCCTTCACATAGCCCAAAGGCCTTGCCGGTTCGCAATAAACCCGGGCCGCTTTAACCGAAACTATCCCCCGCTCGGGGTAGCGCAAGGCCGTTAACGAACCGCCGAACACGCAACCCGTATCAATATCGATGGTATTATTTAACCACTGTGCTCGCGGTACGGGTGTATGGCCATATACTACCATTGCCTTGCCCTTGTATTCTTCCGCCCAATTATGGCGCACGGGCAAACCAAACTCGTCTATCTCGCCCGTGGTTTCGCCGTACAGGCAAAACTCGCGCACGGCACCCGAGCCACGGCCCTGCATATTTTCTTTCAAGCCCGCGTGGGCAACTACCAGTTTACCTTCGTCAAAAACGTAATGGCTTATCAAGCCTTCTAAAAACTTCCGCACCTGTTCCCTAAACTCCGGCGTTTTCAGGTTCAACTGGTCAATCGATTCCTGTAGGCCATGCGTTGGCTGCACGTTTTTACCATCGAGCCAGCGCTTTAGCTTAATATCGTGGTTGCCCGGCACGCAATAGGCATTACCTGCTGCTACCATACCCATTACCAGTTTCAACACCTCGGGCGTATTGGGGCCGCGGTCTACCAGGTCACCCGCAAAAACGGCTTTCCTGCCCTGCGGATGTGCCCACGTTTCGCCATCGTAAGTGTAGCCCATCTCCGTCAATAACTCAACCAACTCGTCGTAGCAGCCATGTATATCGCCAATGATATCAAGCGGCCCGGTTTCCTGCTTTTTGTTGTTGTAAAGCGGGTCGCGGTGTATTTCGGTTATGGCATCAACCTCTTCGGGTGTGCGCAATTCAAAAATATGCCTGAAGCCTTCCTCGCGCAGTTTGCGCAAGCCACGCTTCAGTTGCGAAACATGGTGCGGTATCACGTGTCCCCATAATTGCGGTCGGCACGCAAAGCGTTGCGCTGCGCGCATACCTTTTCAGGCATGTTCAGCACTATGGCTACGGGTACACAATGGTATTCGCGTGCCAGTTTTATCCAATCTAATCGGGCTTCGTACTGCACATTGGTAGCGTCTATTACGGTAACCAAACCGTTTTTCAGGCGTAAGCCGGTTACGTAACGTGCCAATGCAAAGGCATCAGTAGTGGCGGCCTGGTTATTTTCATCGTCGCTCACCAACCTGCGGCAGGTATCTGACGATACGATCTCGGTAGCCTTAAAATGCTTACGAGCGAACGACGATTTGCCCGAGCCGGTGGCGCCAATAAGCACCACCAGCGCCAATTCGGGTATTTGTATATTTTTTGTAGTACGCATCTTTAATCGTTTTTAAGGTTATCTTTCTGTAAGCTAAACACCGCCATCTGGCTCAAAGCCCCTACTTCAGCATCTTCTTCGCCAACAGCCTTGAACAACACATTGTAGTTATACTTCACCGCGAGGTCGGTGGCCCAGGCCTCGAACTCTTTCCGCGTCCATTCGAACCTATGGTCGTTATGGCGCATTTTGCCCTCAGGATGGTTTTCAAAAAGCACGTTGTATTCGGCATTCGGGGTAGTTACCACCACGGTGCCGGGTTTGGCATATTCGAACACGGCACGCTCCAGTGCCGCCAGCCTTGGCGGGTCCAGGTGTTCTATTACCTCCACCAATGCGGCGCCGTCAAACCCCTCCAGCCGTTTATCGCGATAGGTTAACGAACCCTGTATCAACTGTATCCGTTCGCGCTGCTTATCGGGCATACGCTCTATCTTCAAGCGGTTATTGGCGATCTGCAACACGCGGATGCTTACATCCATACCCAGTATAAACTCAAATTGCCGCTCGGCCAGCAGTAGTTTCAACAACCTGCATTCGCCGCAGCCTAAGTCGGCCACGCGTTTGGCACCTGCCAATAGGAGTTCATCCTTGGCAGCTTGCAGGCGCAGATCGTGAATGCGCACTTTGGGTTCGGTAACTTCTTCGGGCGCTTCAACCGCCGCTTCCTCCACCTCAGCTTCATCCTTGCTCAATAACACACTCAAAGCCTGACCTGCAAGCGAGCGCTGGTCTTTCAGGTAGCGCCGCACTATCATTTCTTTTGCGGGATGCGCCTCCAGCCAGCCGCTGCCCTTGGCCAAAAGTTTTTCCACCTCCTCGGCGTTGATCCAATAGTGTTTATCGTTATCGCAAACGGGTATCAGCACATACAAATGCGAAAGCAGACGTTGCAGCGTAATGGTATGGCTCAGCTCCACTGTAAAATAGCGGCTTTGGCCCCAGTCGGGGTACAACGGATCCAATTGGTGCTGCTGCGCATTTATGGTATAACCCAACGGTTCGAACAAGGCGCGCAAAACCGCCTCGCCGCCCCTTACGGACAACACCGAAAGCTTAACAGTAAATGGCATGGCAACATCCACCAATTCGGGCTTATCCTTACAACGGCCGTTCATGGCCGATGAATAGGCCTTGGCTATCGCAGCGCTCATGAACGAGCTGGCCACATAGGGTCTGTCGTTTACGTATTGCTCCAGCGCGAAGTCGTTTCCCTTTGGCCCGGAGCTGCGTACCAACCCCACAGGATCGATATCTAACAGCAAAGCCGCGGTGCACTTCTCAGCGCTTACTTCAGGGTAAAATATATGCGCTTTTCCGGCAGAAATATCTGCCGACTGTATTTTAGCGGGATGCTTGTGCAGCAGGTAGCCAAGGTTGTCGGCCGGGAAACGCGAGGTGGTTATGGTAAGTAGCATCTTGTTTAAAATTGATCGACAATATATCTATTTCAAGTGGTGTGCATGGCCCTCTTTTTATCCCCGCCATGCACACCGGCAACAGTACAAAGGTTAACACCCACTGCGCAACCTTTTTGCGCAGCAAAAAATAATTGCCATATTTAACAGAAATATTTAACCTATGCCTGTAAACCGCAACGCCCTTATCCGCTACCGCACCATTGATAACTGCCTGCAGAACCGCTACCGCAAGTGGACGCTGGACGATTTGATCGACGCCTGCTCGGATGCTTTGTACGAGTTTGAGGGTATTGATAAAGGCGTAAGCCGCCGCTCGGTACAGGCTGATATTGAGATGATGCGCAGCAACAAGCTGGGTTACGAAGCGCCTATTATCGTAGTCGATAAAAAGTATTACACCTACGCCGAGAAAGGTTATAGCATAACCAACAGCCCCATTAGTCAGCAAGATATGCAGGTTTTGAGTGAGGTATCGGGTCTGCTGAAGCAGTTCAAAGGCTTTAACCACTTTGCCGACCTGAGCGAAATGGTGAGCAAACTGGAAGACAAAATTTACTCACAAAAAACACATAACGCGCCGGTTGTGGATTTTGAGCGAAACGATAACCTGAAGGGGCTGGAATACATCGAAGGCATCCGCAAGGCCATCGTAGCTAAAAAGACGCTGTGCGTTACTTACCGCTCCTTTAAAGCGCGCGAGGCCAATACCTTTTGCTTCAGCGCCTATTTGCTGAAAGAATACCGCAACCGCTGGTTTGTGCTGGGCATTACCCACAAAAAAGGCACACTGCTTAATTTGGCCTTAGACCGTATACAAACCATTGAGGAGCACGATGAAGCTTACCGCGAAAACACCACTATAGACCTGGCCACTTATTACAGCGATTGTATTGGCGTTACCAAATCTCCGGGGCAGCGGGCCGTGGAAGTTGTTTTTTGGATAGAGGCCGCGCATGCGCCCTACGTGGTTACCAAGCCCATACACCATACCCAAAAAATATTGAAAGATGACGAGAGCGGTAAAACCTTCAGTATCCGCGTAATTCCTAACTTTGAGCTGGAGCGCGAACTACTGGGCTTTGGCTCTAAAATACGCGTACTTGGCCCGCGCATACTGGTAAAAGTTATAAAAGACCAATTGGCCCGCACCTTAACGCATTACGATAAAGAAATAAAACCTCCTAAAAACCTAAACCACGTAGAAATGGATAAACACACTATAGACCGTACCAGCAAATTCCTGAGCCTGGTACTAAGGCATCAACCCCAACTGATAGGAATTACTTTGGATGAACAAGGCTGGGTAAATGTTGACGAGCTTTTAGAAAAAGCAACCGAGAACGGCACCGAGATAAATGCCGAACTATTACAAGTAGTAGTAGACACCAATGCCAAAAAACGTTTCGCTTTCGACGAGAGCGGCAAAAAGATACGCGCCAGCCAGGGGCATTCGGTTGAGGTTGACCTGGGTTACGCACCGCAAACACCACCCGATGTATTGTATCATGGCACGGGCGAAAAGTCGGTGGAAGGCATTTTGGCTACCGGCATTCAAAAGCGAAGCCGCCAGCATGTGCATTTAAGCCTCGACCGCGAAACCGCCATAAACGTAGGCAGCCGCCACGGTAAACCCGCCATATTTTTAATACGGACCGCTGAAATGCATAAAGCCGGGCATGTATTCTACCTGTCGGAAAACAAGGTTTGGCTAACGGATGGTGTGCCGGCGGAGTTTTTGAGTTTGGAGGAATAATTAAATTACTGATATGGGATTATTTGATCTTTTTAAAACGAAACAACCGGAGCCTATCAGGCAGCCGGAACAACCGCCTATTAACAAGAATTTCTTACTGCTATTAGCTTTCGAAGCCAAACTAAAAGAGATGGGCTATGAGGTTGAAAGACACCCCAAATATCTTGCCCTCATAGTTAACGGCGACGTGGAATTAGGTTTTATGGTAGTTGACACGCCGGGCACTCATCCAAGTTTAATGCAATTGATGGTGGCTGCTTCCCATGCCAAATATTACCCTAAAGGAATCATTGAAGAGCTCATGGGTATTGGGCAAACATTGGAGGCGCAAATCCTATCGGGAGTGAATAGCTATATAAATTCCACTTTTTTAACAGTGATGGATGGATTTGCCGATAGCCATCAACCCGAATTTGACTTTCTTGCTTCCATAAATAATCATGAGGTATTACAGCATCCTAAATTGGGCAATTTGATAATGCAAGGCAAATGGGAAGAAACTCCTCAGGGCGAACCTTTATTTGACCTATTGAAAGATATAGTCAAAACAAACTTAACCCGCAATAAAATAAACTGGCTTAAAATATACATCTCTAAACGGGCAGACGGAACCATCATAGGCGAATGCACATTTAACAACGACCCGTGGGACGAAGCCACTGACATAATTTACAACTATGCTGAAAGCTGGTCGATGCCCGGTGAGTTTAAGGCGCTGAAACAGTTTATACTGTTCAGGCGCTGCGATAAATACGACGAGCTTGTGGACTAAACAATTTCTAATTTTTATTGCACATTAAAGTTAAATACTATATTTGCATCCAATTCCTGATTTGTTAACCTTTTAAATATCAAGGAATCATGACAGAGCAACGCTACATATCGCCCCTTTCGCTCATTGCCCATTAGGTAGGCAAACACTGTACCCTATATTTTATTAAATAGTTAAGGCGCTTGCTTAGGCTACGCTGTACATCATTTTGCCTGCCGCAATTAATGGGTTTTTCCTGAGCGCTCCTTTACGGGCTATATCCTTCATCCGGGGGACGAACCAGATCAAAAACCACATCAGATGAACAATTAAACAAGTGATCCGATGGATACACATGAATGGCCATGCCGCATCAAATCGGCAAGGCAAAAACGGCGGCTCGTAAAAACTGATCGCGACAAGCAACTGATACGGCTGGATAAACGGCGTAACGAACTTTGGGAACAACGCAGGCATTTGCCATGGGTTCCCCTGGAGCACCCTTACCAGCGTGGTTGGAAACGTTATTTTATACTGCGAGAGGATGTAAAACGCAGCCCAAAGGCGGCGTTCTACGAAACTTTGCTGGAAAAGATAAATACCACAGAGTATCATCATGATAAGTCGTTCAAACGGAAAAAACGGCGTAAGGGCAGGTATGGTTACTATGTGAAGCAGCAATTTCTGAAAGAGTTTAGCCCCTATGCATGGGAAATAAACCGCATGGGCTTAACCGAAGAGGAAAAGGCCTGCTTTACCAGAATAGAAACCTATTTCCCCAAAACCAGGCGAACCGAAGTTGTTTACAGGTTTAAAGAAGCGTGGCGATATGTATTGAAAATTGCCCCGAACATGATAACCCATGTCAAGCCCCTTGATCTGGATATTGAACGGGAGTTAGCTTACATACACCTGTATTTGGAAAACCGGAACCTCGAGCCCCGATTGTGTAAACTGAAAGACGGCGACTATTACCGCCGTATAGATTGGTATGATTACCATGCCAACTACATTAACAATTTTAAAAACTTACCCGGGTACACATTAAAAGAAGCTTACCTGGAAATAAACACATAACCCCGCATGGGCAATTTATTAAGAACAAAAGATTTAAGTAAAATAGGCTACCATAACGACCAGCTGCGAAGCCTCGTTATCGGCGTAGCCTCAAAGAACTTTAAACACCACAGCAAACAGCAACTGCTGGATCTGCTGAAAGAAATTAAGAACGATCCGGAGGCATTCCTGGATAACGAACTAACGGCAAAAATAGCCGAAAAGGTAATTGGCAAAACCGAAGGCCCGGCCTTTAAAGTGTATGAACTGCGGGATGAACCCGTACCCTGCAAAACCTATGGCGGCAAGGGCATTGAGGGCTCGGCCAAGCGGCAAATGGAGCTGGCCAACCTGCTTCCTGTAAGCGTGCAGGGAGCTTTAATGCCCGATGCGCACATGGGCTTTGGCCTTCCCATCGGCGGCGTGCTGGCAACCCATAACGCGGTTATCCCCTACGCGGTGGGTATGGATATTGGCTGCCGCATGGCTTTGTCGATCATCGATGAAACCGATGGCTTTCTGAAACGCTATGAGTACCAGATAAAACAGGCGCTTAAAAACCATACCCACTTTGGTATGGAGGGTGGATTGGAAACACGGCAAGAGCACGAGGTGCTTGATAGCCCGGTATTCAACGAGCTGTCTTTTTTACGTCCGCTGCGGAGCAAGGCAGTGCGGCAATTAGGTACATCGGGCAATGGTAATCACTTTGTGGAGTTCGGCGAGATAGAACTGCTGGAGGGTAACACGCTCGGCCTGCCTGCTAAAAAGTATACAGCCTTGCTGAGCCAATCGGGTAGTCGCGGGTTGGGATCGGCCATTGCGCAGCATTATACGCAAGTAGCCATGAACACCTGCAAATTGCCGCGGCAGGCGCAACAACTGGCCTGGCTGGATATGGATACCGAAGCCGGTCAGAAATACTGGCTGGGAATGACCCTGGCCGGCGATTATGCACAAGCCTGCCACCAACGCATCCACGCCAACCTGCTGAAAGATTTAGGCTTGAAAGCTTTGCATGTGGTAGAGAACCACCACAACTTTGCCTGGAAGGATACCCTCGCAGATGGCCGCGAAGTGATTGTTCACCGCAAGGGTGCCACACCGGCACATGCAGGCGAGCTGGGCATTATCCCCGGCAGCATGACAACGCCGGCTTATTTGGTGGCGGGCAAGGGCGTGAGTGATGCTTTATATTCCGCCTCGCATGGCGCGGGCAGGGCCATGAGCAGGCAGAAAGCAAAGGAGAGCATGACCGTTTCGGGCATGAAGAAAATGCTGAGCAATGCAGGCGTTTCGCTGATAGGCGGCACTGTTGAGGAAAACCCGCTGGCCTATAAGGATATTGAAAGCGTTATTGCAGCCCAGCGCGACTTGGTGGATGTGCAAGGCAAGTTTTACCCGCGCATTGTGCGCATGAATAAGGAGTAAGACATGAAGAAGATGATCATTCAAATAACATCGGGCAAAGGCCCGGCAGAATGCTGCCGGGTTGTTGCCTGCGTGCAAAGCCTGATGATGAAACAGGCCAAACAACAGGGCATCTCTTTAGAAACATTGGAGAATATCCCCGCTGATCTGAACGGTACCCTCCTATCCGCCACCATGATGGCCAGCGGCGAAAAGCTGGATGCCTTCGTCAGCGAATGGCAAGGCACCATTCAATGGATAGCGCAAAGCCCTTACCGCAAATTCCATAAACGGAAGAACTGGTTTGTGGGCGTGGCGGCCTTTGATGTGCAGCAATTGATGCAATGGAACCCGAACGATGTGAAGCTGGAAACCACACGTGCATCGGGACCGGGCGGGCAGAATGTGAACAAGGTAGAAACGGCAGTTCGGGGTACTCACGTGCCCTCGGGCCTACAGGTAATGGCCATGGATAGCCGCTCGCAACTGGAGAACAAAAAGCTTTGCCTCGCCCGGTTAGAGGCCAAGGTATTAAGCTGGCAAACCACTCAACTGATGAAGCAGCAACAAAGCCAATGGCTGGAACATCACCAATTAGAACGCGGCAACCCTGTTAAAACCATTAAAGCGCCGCTCATTTAAGCAGTTTTATATCGCACGCCGTCGGGTTAATGAACCGGCGGCGTTTTTTATTTGGTATATCAAAAAAATGATGGAAATTCGGTTAACCGCTAACCCATCATCTTATGAGCACCGAAGAACAGATACAGGCATACATCAACAGCCAGCCCCAAGCCAAACGCGCCGAACTGGGAGAGTTGCACAACTTCATCCTCGGGATATTGCCGGGTTGCCTGCTTTGGTTTTTAGATGGTAAGAACGAAGAAGGCAAAGTAATTACCAACCCCAATATTGGCTATGGTTTCTACACCATGAAATATACCAACGGCACCACCAGGGATTTCTACCAGATCGGATTAAGCGGAAACACCACCGGCATTTCTGTATACATAATGGGGATAGAAGACCGAAAATACCTGCCCGATACTTACGGCAAAACCTTAGGCAAAGCCAGTGTAACAGGCTATTGCATTAAGTTTAAAAAGCTAAGCGATATAAACCTTGATGTGCTGGCAGATGCTATACGGTATGGGGTTAAGGCGACGGCTACGAGCTAACGCCATGCCCCTCGATGTCATTTCGAACGAACGTGGGCAGGCAAAGTGCGCTGCGTGAGGAGAAATCTTAGACGCTTGACATGAACGCCATGCATGACCGCATTGCATTGTGTCGAAGATTCCTCGTCGCTCCTTCGCACTTTGCCTGCCCAGGCTCGCTCGGAATGACACAGTGGTAAAAGGTTTTATAAATTCTGCGCTATTACAAACCCGCAAGCCCAGGCCCATTGGAAGTTGTAGCCGCCCAGCCAGCCGGTAACATCTACACACTCGCCACCGAAGAATAGGCCGGGCACCTTTTTGCTTTCCAGCGTTTTTGATGATAGCTCGTTGGTTTCAACCCCGCCAAGCATTACCTCTGCCTTTTCGTACCCTTTGGTGCCGGCAGGTTTCACCCTGAACTCGTGCATGAGAAGGGCAATATCCTCCAATTCGGTTTTGGTTAACGATGCGAGGTTTTTATCTGCGGGTACGTAATCACTCAGGGCATCGGCAAACTTCCGGGTAAACAATCCCGATAGGTAAGCCAACAGCATCTTTTTGCCATTCTGCGCACGCTCGGTCAATATCATTTCAATAATATCCTGACCGGGCAGCAGGTCGATGTAGATATACTCTCCAGGTTTCCAGTACGATGATATTTGCAATATAGCGGGGCCACTTAAGCCCCAATGGGTAAACAGTATGTTCTCCTCAAAGCTTGCCCTATCGTTCCAAACGCGGCAAAATACGCTGTTGCCGCTTAGTTGTTCGTACCAGGGTTGGTCTTTACCTGTGATGGTTAAAGGCACCAGCGCGGGCGTGGTTTCGGTTACTTGCAGCCCTAACTTCCGCGCGGTGCGCAAGCCAAAATCGGTAGCGCCCATTTTAGGTATGGGCAGGCCGCCTGCTGCCATTACTACTTTAGAGGTGCGCAACGTTTGTTGTTTACCCTCGCGTTCAAAGCTAACGGTGAAACCATCGCTGGTTTGTTCTACGACCGTTACCTCTGCATCGCACCATATCTCCTGCTCCATATCGGCGCATAGCGTGGTAAATACATTTACAATATCCTTTGCCTTATCGCTTTCGGGGAAAAGCTGGCCGAGGGTTTTCTCTTTGCCCTCTATCCCATAAGTTTCAAAGAAAGTGATGGTATCATCAACCGTCCACTGCGCTAAGGCAGAGCGGCTGAAGTTATCATTTTGGGATAGGAACTGCTTATGTGTGGCGTACAGATTGGTATAGTTGCAACGCCCGCCGCCGCTGATGAGTATTTTGGCACCTACGTTATCGTTCTTTTCTAAAATAAGCGTGCGCTTGCCCAAAAAGCCTGCCTGCACCGCGCACATGAGCCCGCAGGCACCTCCGCCGATAATTATAGCGTCGAAATGGGTTTGTTTTGTTAGATTTGCTGCCATGGATGATGTTTCGCAAATATCAGAATTTGGAAAGATACTTATCTTTTTAATTGTGGGCGTAGTAATGGTGCTGATGCTTTTCGGCGTGAACCGTTTACTGGCCCCGCGAAACCCTAATCCTGAGAAACTTAGCACCTACGAATGCGGAGAAGAACCAACCGGCAATGCCTGGCTACCCTTCAATTCGCGTTTTTACGTGATAGCGCTTGTGTTCTTATTGTTCGATGTGGAGATGGTTTTCGTGTTCCCCTGGGCAACCGTTTTTGGCAACAAAAGCCTCATAGCTGCCGACCCGCGCTGGGGATGGCTATCGCTTAGCGAGATGTTCATATTCCTGGGCATACTCATTTTAGGCCTTGCCTATGTATGGCTAAAAGGCGACCTGGAATGGATAAAACCCAACCCAACAGCGCCAACATCGGGCACTTACATCCCCAAATCGCTTTACGATAATATTAACCAACAGCAAAGCGCGTTTAAGGTAAAAGCCTTCACAACAGGACCAGCTCCGGCTACTGAAACCGCAAATGTAACCGCCCCAGCTACTACCGCTCCGCCAAAACCTATGTTCAAGCCAAGCTTTAAAAAACCAGCCAATGACGCCTGACCTAACTAACGAAAATGGCGGCATAGTAGTCACCAAAATGAACGACCTGCTCAACTGGGCGCGGCTATCGTCGCTGTGGCCGCTGAGCTTTGGTATAGCCTGCTGCGCTATTGAAATGATGGGCGCCATGGCCTCCACGTACGACCTCGACCGCTTTGGCGTTTTCCCTCGCCCCTCAAGCCGCCAGGCAGATGTTATTATTATAGCCGGCACGGTTACCTTTAAAATGGCAGAGCGCATTAAACGCCTCTACGAGCAAATGCCCGATCCTAAATACGTCATCAGCATGGGATCGTGCAGTAATTGCGGCGGCCCTTACTGGCAGCATGGCTACCACGTAGTAAAAGGTGTTGACAGGGTAATACCTGTTGATGTTTACGTACAAGGCTGCCCTCCCCGCCCCGAAGCACTTATAGGCGCTATACTGGAACTTCAAAAGAAGATAGAGACAGAGAGTTTGGTGGGGTAAGCTGCGCCCTTTTTTACCCGCCGTGTCATCTCGAATCCCTGAAGCGTGGGTTTTGCGGCAGAGCGGGTGAGAGATCTTCGACGCAATGTACGAACGTAATGTATTACCGCTTTGCCTGAACGCTATGCACTGCCACAAAGCATAGCCGTATAAGTTCCCTCCTCGCCCCTTGCCTCAACCCACCACGCTCGTTCGGGATGACATAGTTTTTTATATTCCTTCCACACTCATTTCCAGCTTTCAAATAATCCGCTACATTTGTTACCTATGCAAAAAATACTGGTAGCCAACCGTGGCGAAATTGCCTTGCGCGTAATGCGTTCTGCCCGCGAAATGGGTATTAAAACCGTGGCCGTTTACTCCGCTGCCGACCGTGATGCCCTGCACGTTCGCTATGCCGACGAGGCCGTTTTCATCGGCGAAGCACCATCCAGCCAAAGCTACCTTGTTGGCGAAAAAATAATTGCCGCCTGCAAAACAACTGGCGCCGAAGCTATACACCCCGGTTATGGTTTCCTGAGCGAGAACGCTGCATTCGCGAGGCAAGTGCGCGAAGCAGGCCTTACCCTTATTGGCCCCTCGCCCGAAGCCATGGAAGTGATGGGCAATAAACTCTCCGCAAAAGCCGCTGCATTAAAATATAACATCCCCATGGTGCCCGGCACCAAAGAAGCGATTACCAATGTTGCCGAGGCAGCCGCCCGTGCCACCGAAGTGGGCTACCCTATACTGATAAAAGCCGCAGCCGGTGGTGGCGGCAAGGGCATGCGCATAGTAGAGCAGGCCGCCGATTTTGAAGAACAAATGAACCTTGCCGTTTCCGAAGCTACTTCGGCCTTTGGCGATGGTTCGGTATTTATAGAGCGCTATGTTTCGTCGCCCAAGCATATCGAGATACAGGTTTTGGGCGATAGCCATGGAAACATAGTGCACCTGTTCGAGCGCGATTGTTCGGTACAGCGCAGGCACCAAAAGGTGGTGGAAGAAGCGCCATCGGCCATACTAACGCCTGAAATTCGCGAAGCCATGGGTAAATGCGCCGTTGATGTGGCGCGGTCGGTAAACTACACCGGCGCGGGTACGGTGGAGTTTATTATGGATGAGCAGCTCAACTTCTACTTTTTGGAGATGAACACCCGCCTGCAGGTGGAGCACCCCGTAACCGAGCTTATTACAGGGATAGACCTGGTGAAAGAACAGATCAACATAGCCCGCGGCGAGGCGATCAGTTTTAAACAAGAGGATTTAAAGATAAAAGGCCATGCTGTTGAACTCCGTGTATATGCCGAAGACCCCGCTAAAGGCTTTTTGCCCGACATAGGCACCCTGGAAACTTATATCACTCCCAAAGGACCGGGCGTGCGAGTGGATGACGGCTTTGAGCAAGGCATGGAAATCCCCATTTATTACGACCCGATGATAGCCAAACTAATCACCTACGGCAACACCCGCGCGGAAGCCATTGAACGCATGGCGCGCGCCATAGATGAGTACCAGATCACCGGGATAGAAACCACCCTACCGTTCGGCAAATTTGTAATGCAGCACGAGGCATTTAAATCGGGACAGTTCGATACGCATTTTGTACAGAAGTATTTCATTCCCGATAGCTTGAACACCGGCACTGAAGATGAGGCACTGATTGCCGCACTTATTATGGAACGACTGCTCACTACCCCGCAAGTAAAGCAAACAGAGGCGACTAACATTGGCACATCTAACTGGGTGAAGAACAGGCAGGTGATGTACTTCCACTATAATTCAGGCAATTAACTAAAAAAAGACAAAACAAGATGAAAGATATTTGCGCACTTGCCGATATATCCGGTTTTGTAGCCTCCAATAGAGGTACAATTTACGTAGAACACAAAGACGGTTCTTTTTGGGAAACTACGAGAGTTGAAATACGTGGAGACAGAGTTTTTGCCGTATATCATTTGGGTTCAGTTGAAAAATCAGAAATCGACAATTAAAAAATGGAAGAGTTAAAGAATTTCTTTTCCGATATAAAATCAAGACTTAATAGCCCTTTAATTGGTAGTTTTATCTTATCGTGGTTTATTATCAATTGGCGTATTCCAATTGTTTTGCTTTTCTATAAGCAAGACGAGGTATGTTTGGATGGGTACCAATCCTTTCAAGATGTAATTTATCAAAACACAAATTTATCAAGCAATTTTTACTATCCTTTTGCTACCGCGCTGTTTTACACATTTATTTTCCCGATTATAAGAAATTGGATTAAGGTATATCAAGCATGGGTTTATATCGGTAGTCAAAATAAAATATATGAACTTACTTACAACTCGAAAACCTATCTAACTAAGATTGAGGAGCTCAATAGAAAACATCGGGAGGAGATGCTTGAATATGACTCAATTAAAAATCAACTGCAAAACAAATCTCAAGAATCTCATTTTCGGGGAGAAGATATAGCTCGATACAGGACCGACATTGATAAATTGGAAGTTGGAAAAAAAGAATTAACTGACACGCTTGATAAAATATCCAAAGCAAATGATGCCCATTCGATGGACGGCAAGTGGAAAGTCACGGGATTGTTTGAGCAAAGGTCAGAGGTTTGGTCAATTAAAAACGGAAAGATTTACATATCTGACAAACATGAGCTTACGATTGAATCAATAGTTGTAGATACAAAAAATGGCAAAGGCGCGATATTTTACTATGACGCTTCTAATTCAGATAAAAAAAACTCTATTTTTTTTGATACGATATTAGGTCGAGGATTTTATTCAGGTCGACTTTTGGATAAGAAGATAGAATTTGACTCTATTCCCAGTTAGAATTTAATAGTTGATTGACTTTCAGGCAAGTTGTATAGATTGGGGGGATTCCTTGTACGTGCATGTACCGCTATCGGGAGCCCAGTGACGACAGCGAAGGGATTGAATACGGGACACGTAAAGTATTGCGTCTCTACATTAAATATCCATCAAAACAATCTCACCTCTCTCTAATACGCGTGCAAGGCTCTGCGAACCTCTGCGAACCTCCGCGCCCTCTGCGGTTAAATAACCATCTTGTTAAATTTTGTTAAAATATTTGCATCATTACGAAATAGTCGTAGATTTACGAAACATTCGTAGAAAGATGGAAAAATTATCACAACAAGAAGAAGACGCAATGCAGGCTGCCTGGCAAAAAGGCAACGGTTTTATAAGGGAATTTCTGGAAGCAATGCCCGAGCCGAAGCCCCCTTACACTACCCTGGCATCAACCATAAAAAACCTGGAGAACAAGGGTTTCCTGAAAAGTGAGAAGTTCGGTAACTCTTATCGCTACAGCCCCGTCATACAGGAAGAGGAATACAAAAAACGCTTTATGAGCGGCTTTGTGAGCGACTACTTTAAAAACTCGTACAAAGACCTGGTAACCTTTTTTGCCAAAGACAAAAAAATAAGCGCCAGCGACCTGCAAGAGATCATCAAACTCATCGAAAAACCCTAAAAACTTAACGCGATGCCAACCTTATTTGTGTTTTTGTTTAAAGTGAACATGGCCCTGCTGGTATTTTGTGCGGGCTATTACCTGGTGCTGCGCCACCTTACCTTTTACACGCTTAACAGGGTTTACCTGGTAACGGCGATCGTTTTTGCAACCATTTATCCTAAAATAGACCTGACGGCCTTTGCCGAACGGCACGAGGCCATAAACGTACCCGTACAAACCGTAATACTCAACTGGCAGGCACCGGTGGCAAAGCTGGACCGGCCCGACTACTGGCAATGGGTAACGGTATTGTTTTGGGCGGGTGCAGCACTCTTAGGCGCACGCTTACTTGTTCAGCTTTTCTCGTTGTTGAAACTGCACAGAAACTCCACATCGGCCAGTGTACTTAACCATGATGTAAGGCTGATCAGCGGAGAGGTCGCGCCCTTCTCGTTTTGGCGAAGCATATACGTTAACCCCGCCAACCATACTGCTTCCGATTTGAAGGCTATTCTACTACACGAACAAGTGCACGTAAACGGCTGGCATACGGTGGATATATTGCTGGCCGAACTTAGCAGTATCTTCTACTGGTTTAACCCCGGGGTATGGTTGATGAAGAAGGCGGTGCGCGAGAACATTGAGTTTATTACCGACCGCAAGATCCTCAACAAAGGCATCGATACCAAAGCCTACCAATACAGCCTGGTGAACGTAAGCTTTAACGCCACTACGCCCGGCATTGTTAACCACTTTAACATTTCAACCATTAAAAAACGCATAATTATGATGAACGCAAAAAGATCTTCGAGGTTAAACCTCACCAGGTATGCCTTTGTACTGCCTGCCGTTGCGCTGCTGCTGGTATTCAGCATTTCTAAAGCTGCTGTGGTTAAAAAGACGGGGGCAAAAGCCATTAAAGAACTCACCAATACTGTTGCCGAAAACCTGAACACCGTATTGCCCGAATCGCTTAGTATACCCACATCTGCCGATGAAAAACCGGCCAGCGCTGCTAAAGCTGAGGATACAGCCGGGCCTTATATTTTCTACATTAATGGTATTAAAGTAAGCCCCGAAGGTGCACATTTTGGTACCGATACCGAAAGCCTTTACATGCTTACTCCTGCTGATGCCAAAAAATACTTCCGCCTGGGCGATGGCAAGCATACTGTAGCCTTGGCAACCACCCGCAACTCTGCCGAAGGCATGGCACTAAAAAACAAGCTATTGCAATTGATAGCTGATAAAAAGATAGTTGCAAACCAGCTTAACCCGGGCGTTGTAGATAAACTGAACTATCGCTTAACCCTGCTGCAAAGCGAGGTAGACGAGAAAAGCGATACAGCAAAATCCGTTAAATTACAGGTTACCGTTGATACCAATTACAAAAGCAAAGTAGTTATCACAACCAACAACGCCAACCTCGACTCGTTGAACTATGTACTCAACGGCAAAAAGATAAGCGCCGATGAGTTTAAAAAGATAGACCCTAACAAGATAGTGTCGGTAAACATTGTATCATCAGCGGTGGCCAAAACTATGCTGAACGATTATGATAGCATGGGCTTTAAAGCCGATAGCAAAATACTGTTTATTGCTACCAGCGATTCGGAAAAAGGAAAAGAACTATCAGATAAATTAAGCAACCGTATAACAACTGTACGCATTAACGACAATGTATTGAGATTGACAGATACCTTCCAACGTGTAGGTGCCCAGGCTATTACCGTGAGGGGCTATGGTAAACTAAAAGGCACTGTAGACCAATTGAGAATTAACGGTAAAAACGTAGATGGGCTTAGCGCCCGCCAGTTAGACTCGATAATAGTTCTGCGTGGCGGCGATCCCAAAAGGCTTACCAGAGCGGGCGACGATATTACCGGCGTTAAGAATATGCAGGCACACACTACCTTTGTTTACCGCACGCCGGAAGATATTGTTACGAAAGATATGGCACGGGTAAGCTTTATCCGCCGCCCTGAATTCAAAAGCGCCGATGTTACCGAAGTGCGTACCATGAAGGGCAACGTATTTTATGCCGATAAAAGCGTTAGCCGGATATCAGACAAGTTGATCATTATTGATGGCAAAGAGGCCAGCGAGAAAGATTTGAAAAAATTATCGGCCTTTGACATAGACCGTATGAGCACCGCCTCGGATGCCGATACCGTTAAAAAGTATGGCGAAAAAGCTAAATACGGTGTGGTTTACATCTACACTAAAAAAGCCAAATAGTAATTAGTATCAGTTAATAGTTAGCACGCGGCCGGGTAATTAATTTTGCCTGGCCGCTGTTTTTTATAATGGGCCATTTGTAGTAAAAATTAAACATATAAATTATAATTAAAATTACGCCGTGTGCGTAAAACACTTTGGCAGGGCTTTTGGTTAATAGTACAGAACGAAAATTCAAACTCAACTATTAACATCTATGTCTATCCCAGCAATTCAACAACAGGCAGATATGCAACTGAAGGTTGTTAACTTAAATACCGACCAGGCCATAAACACCGGCAAGGGTGTGGCATCGTCAAAAATATTTACCATATCATTCAGTTACGAAAAAAAGGCCTACCGCACTAAAGTGATGAAGGTGCTTTATGCCCGTAACGATGCCATGTATAAAGTGGTAATGCCCTGCAGCCTGAACAACGGTGTATGTGTACACTGGCTGCAACGCCATGATGATGAGTGGACCGTAATAATGGGCGAGCCTTTAGATGGAAAACTATTTAAGGCCCTTACTTCGGCAATAGCCACTTTGGAATAAGCCGACGCAATAAAGAGGACTCCACCCAAAACTCAACAATAAAAAAGGCCCCGAATTTCGGAGCCTTTTTGCGTTTTATGCTAATCTGGAGTTAAACCGTTGGTTCTTTAAGCCCGTCTTCGGTAAGGTATAGCGGGCGCTCTTTTTTAAAGATGGCAGCAAATATCAAAGCCAGTATAAATGCGAATATTAAGCCTATTGCGAAAGATTGTATCCTTCCTCCAATGCTTACGTTTTTCTGCGCGTCTAATTGTTTATGAACGTCATCAAGCGCTTTATCAATTGTCGCCTGATCGGCATTTGCTTTTTCCATAACATTGGTCATGGTAGCAATCATAGCTTGCTCCATTTTATTAACCATATCCGGTTCTATCACCATAGGGAACAATACGTCGCTAAGCAAATAGCTCACCACATACGCTACAATAAACATCACAAAAATTCCACTTACAGCTTGTCTAAAATCCCAAAAACCACCTACATTTTTACGCAGATCACTGCACAACAGTACAGCAATAACAATTGGAATTATCATGGTAAACAAGATGGGGCCACCAATGATACCAAGCAAAGAGGTAGCCATAGTGGTCATAAAATAAAAAAGCAAAATTTTAAGCACGCCCATTATAATACCAAGTATTAGCCCCTTATTAAGGCCCTGCTTTTTAATTTTGGCATTCAGTTCTTCGCTCATGATGATAGGGTTTTATAGTTTAATTTATTTAAAGCTAACTAATATATCCAGCACAGCCATATCAAAACCGGGGCTTATAGCATTAGCAGCGTATTCGCTCTTTTCGGTTTCGGTAGGCTCTATGTTTTGGAAAAAGCACATCATTGGGTAAAACATTTCCTTTATCTCCGAATCTTCGGGAAGGCTGTTAGCCACTTTGGCAATTTCTGCGGCAGGGCTTTCTATCAATATCTGGTTGGCAATTACCGGCTCGTAAATACGATGTTCGTCCTGAAACTCGTCTTCATCAACAAGCAAAAACTCTTTCAGGTAATCTTCCAGTTCGGGCTCAATATCTTCGTCCTCGCACTCGTTTAGGTACAGCAGCAGGTTAAGCAGTTCGGTACCACGGTCGAGCGTTTGCTCTTCTATTTTTTCCCATTCCGGGGTTTCCAGGTAATCGTCTTCCAGCTTTTTAACATCCTCGCTAAAGAAGTTTACAAGCAGCAGGTCGAAGAATAGCTGGCGAAGTTCCTCAAGGTTCGGGTTATCGTTAAAAACCTTGTCAAGGGCATCTACCTTATCAAGAAATATGGCATCCGAAGAAAAAACAGCTTCGAATTTGGCGTTTATTGATACGATATCAAACTTTTCGCCTTCGTATTTTGCGTACGCTGCCAGGGCAGCAGTTAGCGACGCGCTTATTTTTGGATCGGTCATTTTAGTTATTAGAGTTAAAGTGTTGGTGATTATTACAGGTTAACAAAACTTTTGCTTTTAGTTTTTGGCCCAGCAAGGGCGAATTAGCGCTTTTAGACAGGTTTACCGCACGGCTATACTCCCATTCCGCATCGGTATCCAGCAGTACAAGGTTAGCCTCGGCACCTGCTGTAAACTCGGGTACTTCCACATTTAATATTTTCCTCGGGCTGATAGATAGTTTTTCTACGATCAGCTCAACAGAAAGGCCTGCTTTTACAGCCATGGCGAACGCGGTTTGCAGGCCGATGATGCCGTATTCGGCAACCTCAAATTCTACGTCTTTAAATTCAATTTCGTGCGGGGTGTGCTGGGTTACCAATGCATCAATAGTACCATCTTTCAAGCCGGCTATCAGTGCGTCCACATCGGCTTGTGTGCGCAGCGGTGGTTTTACTTTGTAAAGGCTATCGAAGCCCATTAGGGCCTCATCGGTCAATACTATGTTATGGATAGCAGTATCGCAGGTAACTTTTAGCCCGCGTTTTTTTGCTTCGCGGATAAGCTCTACCGAGCGTGCGGTAGATATAGTAGTGAAGTGTATATCCGTTCCCGAATCTTCGGCCAGGTAAATATCCCGGGCTATCATCAATTCTTCGGCCAGCGATGGTATGCCCTTCATGCCCAGCATGGTGCTCACAACGCCTTCGTTCATTTTGGCTTTGCCGGCAATAAAAGCATCTTCGGCGTATGATATTACCCTTGCTCCGAAGCCTTGTACGTAGAGCAGTGCGCGTTCCATCAGGCCGGCATCCTGCACGGGGCGGTTACCATCGGTAAAGGCCTTGGCACCGCTTTTAAACATATCGTACATTTCAGATAAGTCCTTGCCCTCGCGTTTGTGCGATATAGTGCCCAACGGGTAAATATCCACCAAATTACCTTTAGCGCGGTTTAGCAGGTATTCAACTTCGGCTTTGGAGTGTACCGGTGGATGCGTATTGGGCATTAAAGCAATGCCGGTAAAACCACCCGCAGCAGCGGCAGCGGTACCGGTTTGCAGGTCTTCTTTGGTTTCTAAACCCAGTTCGCCAATATTGCAATTCAAGTCGAAAAAGCCTGGTGCCAGGTATTTGCCGGTACCGTCTATCACTTCGGCTCCATCGGCACTAAGCGATTCGGCTATTTGGCTGATAATGCCATTTTCAATTAAAATATCGGCAACCTTAAGGTGAAAGGGAGAAGCGGGATGTACAACAGTGGCAGATTTGATAAGCAAATTCATTATCGCTGTTTAAGGTGGGTAAAAGTTTTCAGCCGGCCGGCGTGGCAATGCTTTTATTGGTTTTGTAGAACCTTACCAGCAGTGTTTCGGCGGCTAAAAATATTAAGGCCAAAATTATACAAAGTTTCCATAATTGAAGCCCCGAATTTTCGGCGCTGTTGATATTGTTCACATTAAATTTATCACCAGCTATATAATTGCTCTTCTGCGGGAACAATTTGGCCAGTTCAGCGGCACTTAAATAACTCAGAGCCGATTCGCTGCGGTTATCATTAAACGCTAAAACAGCGGCGGTGCTATCCTGTTTCTTCAAGTCGTAAAGCCCGGTTTCGTTCAATTGCCCGGGCAGATACAGCATGGTGCTCCCCTCCTGCTGTTTCACATCGGGGATAACAGACTCGGTTCCCTTCAGCAATTTCACCACCTGCTTCTCGGTCGACTGTAACGGAACGGTTTCTATGGCTTGGTTACTACCCAGGGTGTAAAACAAAGGCTGATCGTGACCGCTCAGCAATGCTACCCTAAACATTACCGGAACAAAAAGGGCATGTACGGGCAGGTTGCTAAAATCTTCGCTAAGGGCAACGGCGGCTACGTACAGCTTGCCTTTGCCAAAATTGTAGCCTTCCCAAAGTGGCTGGCCGTTTTGCAGTTTCATTAAGCCATCGGCCGGTTTCGCCGCACCGGCAAGAGTGTAATATTTCTTCACTACGGGCAGGTCGGGGTTTTGCGGCATCGATTCGAAGATATTTTTAAACACTGTGCTCTGCAGGTTTAATGATGATACTTTAACGGCTTCGGTAACCACTTTGCCGGGATAGGCAGCGCCCATGGGTTGTAAAAATGCCTGGTAGCTTGGTTGCATCGCCTCGGCTGCAGGAAAAACCATCAACGTTCCGCCTTTGCTTACGTAGGTTTTAAGCTGCTGAGCCAGGCCGGCAGATATTTCGGTAATATCGCTCAATACAATTAAAGGGTAAGTATTCAGCGCAGCATAATCTACATTACCATCCTGCACGCGTTTTACATCAAAAAACTTATCAGCATTAAAAACAGCCCCGAGGTATTTATTAGCTATGCCGCCATCTACCAGCAGCACGGGCAATTTATCGTTCACATTAAAGCTGAAGTAAAAGCTGTTATCGAAGGTAACGGGGTTATCCTGCAATTGTATCTCGCCACGTTGCCAGCCTGCCTGCAGGCCCGAGAAGTTCAGCGTATCTACCTGTGCTGAATTGGCCTCTACCGTAAAACTCCCCAATGATTTTTGTACGCCATTTATCAACAGCTTCAACGGCACTTTCTCAGCCGTTTTGCCGGCATAGTTACGCAGGCGCACCAGCAGTTTTTCCGTTTCGCCCGGGCGATGGGTGGCATTCAACAGCCAAACCGAATCTACTGCTACATTTGGCAATCGGTTAGCTGTGAGCTGAACCAAATTCACGGGAATATCGGTTTTAGCTGTATCGGTTTCCGTAGCTATGTTCCGCTGAAAATCGGAAATAATGTAGCTGTGTTTCACCGCGCCGCCCGTCATACCCAGCAGGCTTTGCTGGCGGGCGGTTATCTGCGCTATACTGCGGCTTTGCGGGCTTATTTTTACGGCATCAACAGCATCGTTAAACTCATCGCGGTTTAGCAGGCGCTGGTGTTTGCCCTCAAAATCCTGAGTAAGGAGCTGGAACCTGTCGTTTATAGAATATGCCGAGGCTATTTGTTTGGCTTTTTGCTTGGCCTCATCCAGCAGGCTGCCCTCGCGGTTGAGGGTTTGCATACTGTACGAGTTATCTACAAAAATGCTCACCAATTGCTGCTTACCGGCATCGGCGTCATCTTTACCGGGGATATAAGGCCGCGCAAAGGCGAACACCAAAAACGCAAGCGCCAACATACGGGCCGTCAATATCAACCGCTCTTTAAGGTTACGGCGCGAGGCCTGCTGCTCTTGCACCTCCTTCAAAAACTGTACATTGCTGAAATAAACCTTTTTATACCGCCTGAAATTGAACAGGTGCACCAAAATGGGAATGGCCAGGGTAAACAATGCAAACAGGAAAGCAGGATATAAAAAATGCATTGGTGCTAAACAGGTGTGCTACAAATTTGCAAAAATAAATTGAACGCAGGCTATGGCTTTACCCCGGCAATGCGGTTTTATTAAAGGCCATAAGTATTCTAAACGCAGGTCAGCCGATATCATTGCGCAAACCCAGAAAGTTGATAAATATGCAAGGCTATCTATGAGCCTTTTGTTACTTTTGCGCTTCGAGTTAAAAAAGCATATAACATTATACTATGGAAACTACTTTCGCAACTATTGCCAACATTATAAAGGCGCGCCGCACTATTAAGCCATCTACCATGAATGGCAACAAAATACCAAATAGCCACGTTGCCTCTATTTTAGAGCTTGCCGACTGGGCGCCTAACCACGGCCTTACCGAGCCATGGCGCTTTATTGTGTTTGAAGAGCCTTTGAAATACTGCGCACAACACGCCGAAATTTACAAAGCAAGCACTACCGAGGAAACATTTAACCCAACTACTTTTGCCAACCTGAGCAGCCAGGGCAACAATACATCGCACGTAGTAATTGCTTACCAAAAACGTGGCGACCTGCCTAAAATTCCGCAGTTCGAAGAAATTGTTGCGGCATCATGCGCAGTACAAAACATGTTGCTTGGCGCTACAGCCTTAAATATTGGTGCATTTTGGAGCACCGGCGGTATGGCCCTTAAACCAGCCTTTGCCGAGCATTTTGGCCTTGGTGCAGAGGATACCGTTCTGGGCGTAATTTACCTGGGCTACACCGAAACACAGCCAAATGGTGTGCGCAAAACGCCTATCGAGGAGAAAATAACCTGGAATAAATAAGTTTAACCTAAACGTAGTAAGCTGCGTATAAAAGCCTCATCAGGCTCGTTTTTGTGGGTTTGATGAGGCTTTTCTTGTTTTAATGAATTTTTATTTTTAACTTTACAGTAAGTAATTTTCATTAAAATACATATTTGCGTTTCTGTGACAATATTTTTAACTAATCAGCGTATATTTGTAACAGCAAATCGCAATTTGTAAACCAAGAATTACCGTACCTGCGTTCCCCTGTATTGATTAACTTATTGATTAAACTGAATAAAGTATGAGAAAACACTTGTGGTGGGCTATTTGTGTGATGTTGTTAATTTCCATAACCGTTATCAGTTGGAAACCAACTAACGCAACCAAAAACATTGAGGTAAAAACGGTTCCGGCCGGCGCAAAAGAGTATTTTGAGCAGTACGTGAACAGCATTTACCAGGTAGCGCAATTACAGCAAACCGGCATGAATGTGGCGGTGCTGCAAAAAGCACTAACAGGTTACTTAAACCTGAAACTGGAGAACAAACTTCCCGAAAACAGCAATATTATTACCGTGGTAGATTTCAGCAAATCGAGCCGCGAGAAACGTATGTGGATAATTGACGTGCTCAATAAAACCCTTTTGTTAAACACCTGGGTAGCGCACGGGCAAGGCAGTGGCGATGATATGGCCACCATGTTCTCTAACACCAACGAATCGCACCAGAGCAGCCTTGGCTTTTATTTAACAGAGGATGTTTACATGGGCAAACACGGCCGCTCGTTACGCCTTAACGGGTTAGATGAAGGTATAAACAGCGCTGCACTTGCTCGTGGTATAGTAGTACACGCTGCCGATTACGTTGGCCAGGGGGCAATAAACGCTATGGGCCGCCTGGGCCGCAGCTTTGGCTGCCCCGCTGTATCGCCGGAGGTATCAAACATGGTTATCAATACCATTAAAGGGCACAGCATGATGTTTATCCACGGTAACAGCAGCACCTATACATCAAAACTATTGGATGAAACTGCTCCTATGAACTACCTGATGCCCGTTGCTAAAGTTGATACTACTCATTTGGCGGATAACTCAAATATCGACACCAATGCGGTGGTTAAATAATAAACTAAACTAACCAATTATACCCCGGGGATTTCACCGATTTTGATGTGATTCCACCGATAAAAAAAGTCCATAACCGAATAGGTATGGACTTTTTTATTATCACCAATTCCTCTCCTTTCCATCGGTGAAATCAAATCATAAAAATCGGTGCGATCGGTGAAAATTACAATTTAGCCAACACATCGTTACTTGCTAAAAACCGTTGTAGGTGTCCGTAAAGCACTACATCTAAACCATACACGTCCGGACGAAACTGTATAACGCCGTTGCCATCTGCCCAGCAAGTAATATAAGTAATATATACTGGCATTTTTTTGGGTAGGCCGATGGTAGTAGGTTCCGGGTTATCCTCACCCATGGCCGTAGCTATCTTCTCGTAAGTTGGCCCCTCACCAAATAGAACCCGCGCCAAGCCTTGCGGGTCGCCAACGCGTACACAGCCATGGCTTACAGCACGCATCGTCCAATTAAATGGTTCTTTAGCAGGGGTGTCGTGAAGGTAAACGCTGCTTTTGTTATTGAACAAAAACTTGATCTTTCC
The DNA here is from genome assembly GCF_002013915.1 of Mucilaginibacter pedocola. Lineage (GTDB taxonomy): Bacteria > Bacteroidota > Bacteroidia > Sphingobacteriales > Sphingobacteriaceae > Mucilaginibacter > Mucilaginibacter pedocola. The sequence continues at coordinate 76,608 of NZ_MBTF01000001.1, read as the reverse complement.
CAAAGAATTATCATCTCCTGGGCGTTGTTTAAATTCGTACTTGTCTTTTGGTGCCGAAGCCCAATCAATAGTTTCAGAATCTTCCACCTTTTTGCCGTTCTCGTACACGTCAATATTTTTATTACTCAGGTAATAAGGATCTTGTGCGGCTTCAACCATAATTTCTTTGTTGGCTATACTCTGTGGAATATTCCAAACCGGGTTTACTTGCACACTGTGTATCATACTGTTCAGCTGCGGCGTTTCGCGGCTAAAAGGGCGGTCTACCTTGTCACTCTCATCATAATCTACAAGGCTAATAGTTTTGTCTTTATTTCGGCCTTCACCCACACAAACCTTCATATTTAGTATTGATGCACCATCCTGCATCACATCCAACCTGTAATCGGGAATATTTACGATCACATATCTATTTTGTGTTGGTTTGTTTTTCCAACGAAGGCGCTCCATATTTGCTACAAGATAACGGGTGGTTTCTTCTTTACTCATACCCGGCGCGGTGCTGCCATTCATTAACGCTTTTTGCAAGGCAAGGTACTGGGAGTCTTTAGGTTGTATGCTATCCAGATAGGTGCGTAGATCCGTAACTGCCAATATCTTCGACATACCCACGCTATCGGGGCGTTTGGTTTCTGTATAATAACGCTGGTAAATTTTGCGGGGATTTAAGATACCATATTGCAGCGCGTTAGAATAGTTGATGAGCGAGTTGGCCATGGTTATTTCCAGCAGAGCAATATCATGGTAGGCCTCGTTAATGTTCTTAATGGCTTTTTTGTTCTTAAACTTAGCCACCAGCGCTGTTATTTTGTCAGCATTGAACATTTTGGGGTCTAAGCCGTGCTGGCCCGCTTTGTCAAAATAAGTGGCAGTAAGGTCAACATCGCCATTGAAGATGTGGTCCATCACAAACACAGGGTCATAATCGTTCTGCTCGTAAAAAGCGTTAATAAGTTTGGGATTGTTAACGTTTACCTTTTCTTCTGCCAATACGGTTTTAAACACTTCGGCAAGGGCTTCGGGCGTAGCATCCCTAAAAACCTTGTTTTTAGTCTTTTCGTAGAGCACCCTGCCTAAATCCGATCTTGTTTTCTTTTTACAGCTCGAAAACACCAGCATCAATGCTGCGAACAGTAAAAGGCATGGTGTAAGAGGTATTTTTTTTAAGTGTAAGTTTATCATAGGATGAATTTATAATATTAGTTTTGGTTTGACTATAGCAATAGCTATACCATACCGCATACATATTTATAAAAATGCTTATGAAAGTATAAGCGACACTACTTTATGAAGAAAATAATATTTGTACTACCCATTTTAATGCTGTTTGCCTGCCGCCCAATGGCACAAACCTTTAAGCCTGTTAATAAAAATGCCAGCCGCGAAGCCACCGACCTGCTGGCCTACCTGTACGAAATAAACGGCAAACACATCCTGAGCGGGCAACACAATTATAACAGCGACCTGAATGTTTTCTCCGACTCTGCAAAAAATATAACCGGCAAATACCCGGCACTATGGGGTACCGACTTTATTTTGTGGGGCGATAAGGATTTGGGGCAAAACATTGTGAACGAGTCCATCAAAAAATCGCGCGAGGGTTATTTGGTTACACTGATGTGGCACCAGGGCCGCCCGATTGACGAGCCGCCTTATGGTTGGAAGGAAAGTGTACAAGGCAAACTAAACTCCGAACAATGGAAAGAACTCACCACAACCGGCACCGCCCTTAACAAAAAATGGACAGCGCAGATAGATGTAATTGCCGGCTACCTGAAGCAATTGCAAGATGCAAAAGTGCCCGTGCTTTGGCGCCCCTACCACGAAATGAACGGCGTTTGGTTTTGGTGGGGGAATAAAAAAGGCCCCGATGGCATAGCCAAACTGTACAAAATGATGTACGACCGCTATACTAACTACCACCACCTCAATAACTTAATATGGGTTTGGGGAGCCAACAGTATTCGCGATATCCCTGCTGACGAGGCTTACCATTATAAAGACTACTACCCCGGTGCCGATTATGTAGATATTTTGGGAACGGACGTTTACCACTTCGACTACGAGCAAAACGATTATGAAGAACTGCTGGCGCTTGCCAAAGGAAAACCCATTGCCCTTACCGAAAACGGCGAAATGCCCAACAAAGAAGTACTGGCAGCACAGCCCAAATGGCTTTGGTTCATGACCTGGACCAGCTGGCTTTGGACCGATAACCCAAAAGGCCGCGCCAAAGAAATTTACGAGCTACCACAAACCCTTAACCACGACGACGTAAAAGAACGCTTGGCTACCAAACCTTAATGCTATGAGTAACCTACCCGAAGTTTGGCTGCGCGGTCCGCTGCCCGGTATGCCCGCATTGCTGCAGCCCGTAGCCCATGCCCTGCTACAAGCCCGCGAAGAACTGAACGAATTAATGACCGGATTCCCCGATGACAAGCTGTGGGATAATGTGGCCGGCATGGCATCGCCGGGCTTTCACCTGCAGCATTTAACCGGCGTTTTAGATAGGCTATTTACTTATGCACAAAACCAGCCGCTAACCGAAGCACAGCTGCTATACTTAGCTGCCGAAGGCAAACCGGGTAATAAAACATATACAAGCGGGGAATTGGTTGAGGCATTTAATACGCAGGTTGATAAAGCGCTGGCACAGTTAAGCAGAACCGATGTAGCCACACTTACCGACTTCCGCCCCGTTGGCAGGGGTAAATTACCCTCGACTGTTATAGGGCTTTACACACATTCGGCGGAGCATACCATGCGGCATTTTGGGCAGTTATTGGTGACGGTGAGGATTGGCCCCCTAACCCCCTGAAGGGGGAACAGAAATTGGAAAGAAAGGGCAATTGAAAATATCCCGATGTCATTTCGATGAGCAGCGGGGAGGAAAAGCGCGGGAGGGCGAAGAGAAATCTTCGACACCATGCAATTCCGGCTATGCAAAGCGGTAATGCGTAACGTTCATACAATATCCAACAAGATATCTCGTCGCTTCGCTTCCCTCGATATGACATAATTTTTTATTTCCCCCTCACTATCTCAACCACCTCTTTATAATCCTTCCCCCTATATGTAACTGATGCATCGGTATGGATATCGCCCGGGTCGAACAAGAAAGTATCAATACCAAGTGCTATGGCAGCTTGTATTTCTGATTTGGGGTCGTCACCTATTACCAGTACGTCCTCGGTCCTGTACCCATTCTCCTCCATTATCATGGCGAAGATATCCTTTTTGGTTTGAGTAGACTTTGCAGGATCCACCACGTAAACGCCTTTAAAATCTGCCTCGATGCCCAGCATTTTCACTTTGCTCAACTGTAGTTTGGTAAAACCGGTTGTTACCAGGTATTTATCTAAAGCTATGTTGCGCAGGTCGGCATACTCAGGATAGGCATGCATGGGTTGGCTAAACTCTACGTTACTTAACATTTCCAATCCTTTGGCTTTTAGTTCGGGGCCAAAACCAAACTCCTCGGCCACGTGCTGGTATGGGCGGCGGGTGAGTGCGTCTTTAGCCTGATGTGCCGTATGTGCACCGGTTTCGCCAAAGTGCTCGTCAACCATCCGGAATAATTCATCAAAAAGGTTGTTAGAGATAGAGCTTACGGGGTAAATGGTGTTATCGAGGTCGAGTATTAAAACGCGTTTCATGCCGGTAAATATAGCAATGCCGCATGGCAAACAAAGCCCAAAGCAACCTTATTGCATTTTACTGCATTTAGCGCACAGCCCCGAGGCGTAAACCGTAAAACCATCTGCATGGAAACCGGCGGGCAGGTTAATGGTAGGGAACTTAATTTCGTTGAGGCAAAAAACGCCTTTGCAGTTGGTACAGTTAAAGTGCAGGTGCTCGTCGTGGTGATGGTGTTCCTGGCAACCCGATGAGCAAACGGCGTAATTGGCCGTACCATTCAGGTCGAACACCTTGTGAATAATACCCTTTTCTTCGAACACGTTCAAGATGCGGTAGAGGGTAACGCGGTCAATATCGTTCAGCACGCTCTCCAGGTCGGGTTGCGATGTGGCGGTGTTTTTCGCATACATCATACTCAGTACACGCAGGCGCGCACCGGTCTTTTTCAACTGGTGTTTCTCCAGCAGGTCTTCAAACTGGTATGTGCTTTTTGCCTGTGCCATATTATTCATGCGTATGCTTTACGTGTAAAAAGCTGTCGCCACTGGTGCAGGTACCCGCATATTTATAGTTGATAAAATGCGCCACAGCAATGGTAATGCCACCAATGGGTACAATAACCGCTTCCAGCCAGCCCTGTGTAAATATATGCGCCAGCAGGATAGTAGCAAAGCCAATTATCAATAAAACTAAAGGCAGCGCCTTATGGTGCGAATTTAAGTATGAACCACCGATAGATGATATGCCTATCACTAACGCAAAAAGTATCATCCCCCACTCTACCCATGGGTTGGCCAAAAAACCAAGCCCGAACAGTGGCAAGCTTGTAAAAAATACCGGTACAGCGGCGCAATGGATAGCGCACAGCGTGGATGCCGTCATGCCTATATTATCCAGTTTAGTAGCCGCTTTTAACATTTTCATGCCGCAAAGATAATACAAATGCAACAGTATTGCATTTACAAAATGTCATAATTGACGGGTTAGGGCACGCTTTGTATCTTTGGCGCATGAGTTTACAAGCCCCCATCATCAGGGATATGACGCCCGCCGACCTCCCCGCCGTTCTGGAAATTTATAACGAAGTGATACTGAACACCACCGCCGTTTACAGCGAAGCACCACATACCTTAGAAATGCGCACCGCCTGGTATAACGAACGTAAAGCGGCCGGCTTCCCCGTAATTGTTACAGAAGAAAATGGCATTATCACCGGCTTTGGTACCTACGGGCATTTCCGCGCATGGCCGTGCTACAGGTACACGGTAGAGCATTCGTTATACGTAGAACAAAACCACCGCGGCAAGGGCATCAGCAAAGTTATCCTCAACTACCTCGTCCAACACGCCACAAAAGCAGGGCTACATGCCATGATAGCCGGGGTGGATAGCGATAACCCCGCCAGCCTGGCCCTGCACCGTAAGAGCGGCTTTGAACAGGTGGCACACTTTAAAGAAGTGGGCTTTAAGTTCGGCCGCTGGCTGGATCTTATTTTCCTCGAGCTAATTTTAGGCAAATAGCCGCATAAGCCGTATGTTTAGGCATTAATATATCTGCTCCCCATTGGTATGAAAAAACTCTCTCTCGCACTTTTAAGCACTATTTTTTCGATAACTGCAGCATCGGCACAAACCAAAACGCTGAGCGAATTGCAGCAAAACTTTGTCGACCTGAAGTTCGGCATGTTTATCCACTACAACATGCCTACCTATAACGATGCCGACTGGCCCGACCCGGACGCTTCTCCTGCCCTGTTCAACCCTAAAAAGCTGAACCCTGCGCAGTGGGCCAAGGCAGCTAAATCGGCCAACATGACTTACGGTTGCCTCACCACCAAACACCACAGCGGCTTTTGTATTTGGGATACCAAAACTACCGACTACAATGTAATGAACAGCCCGTTAAAGCGCGATGTGGTACGCGAGTATGTGGATGCCTTCCGCGCCAACGGCTTAAAGGTGATGCTTTATTATAGTATATTAGATACCCACCACAAACTGCGCCCCAACACTATTACACCCAAACATTTTGAAATGGTGAAGGCGCAGATAACCGAATTGCTTACCAACTACGGCAAAATAGAAGCCCTTATTATTGATGGCTGGGATGCCCCATGGAGCAGGATATCTTACGATGACATTAACTTTGAAGATGTTTATCATTTAGTAAAATCGTTGCAACCCGACTGTGTGATAATGGACCTTAACGGTGCCAAATACCCCGCGGAAGGATTGTTTTATACCGATATTAAAACTTACGAAATGGGCGCAGGCCAACGCGTTTCAAAAGAAACTAACCGCATGCCTGCCCTTGCCTGCCTGCCCATCAATAGCGCCTGGTTCTGGAAAACCAATTTCCCTACCACGCCAGTGAAGGATCCCGCCAAATTGGTGAACGAAGATATCATTCCGCTTAACAAGGTTGATTGTAATTTCATCCTGAACGTTGCTCCAAACCGCGATGGCTTAATTGACGATAACGCCCTTGCCGCCCTTAAACAAATTGGCGAACTATGGAAGAACGACGGCCCCGCCCCTAAACTTGCACCAACCGGCGAACCTATCATCGGTACCAATTTAGCAAAACACAAACCCGCCAACTCGAGCTGGAGTGAGGATATGGATATTATGGACTTTGCCAACGATGATGATGTTGAAACCAACTGGACTTCGAACGCGCGCGTAGAAAAACCATGGTACGAAGTTGATTTCGGGCATGAGATACCTTTTAATGCCGTTACCATTACCGAGCAAAAGCCCAACATTAGCAAATACCGACTGGAGTATATGCAAAACGGTGTTTGGAAACCCATACTGGCTACTGAAAACACTAATCGTGTTAAGGTAAACCGCTTCAATACGGTTTATGGCAATAAAGTAAGGGTTTGGCTGGAGAAAGCCGACCACCAGATATCTATTGCGGAGTTTGGGGTGTATAATGAGCGCGGAAGGTAATTTTAGCCAGTACGTCATTGCGAGGCACGAAGCAAACCCCGGTATGCAAATCCACAATGCAAGGCGGTAATGCTTAGCCGGGGGTTGCTGCGCTATCGCTCGCAATGACGTGGTGGATAATTGTTGATACCATACATTTGTTACACATCAACCTTCCATCGCCAAAACATTCTCTGCATTCCCCTGTTGAGGTGTAAGATCCAAAATTTCTACAGAATTGAACTTTGCAAGCCGCTCCCCCATCGTTAAAACACTGGCCGTTGCAGGCCTGTTGTTTTTTGCTTCGCTACAAGCTAAGGCCTATTCAATTTTGGCGCATGAGGCCATTATCGATGCCTCCTGGCACGATGCTTTGTTGCCGCTTATTCAGAAACGTTACCCCAACCTAACCGGCCCCGATATAAAGAAGGCACACTCTTACGCCTATGGCGGCGCTATGGTGGCCGATATGGGCTACATGCCTTTCGGCAATGGCTTTTTTACCGATCTGCTGCATTACGTACGCAGCGGCGGTTTTGTAGAGGCCCTGATACGCGATGCCCAAAATGCTGATGAATATGCTTTTGCCCTAGGCGCGCTATCGCATTACCTGGCCGATGAGTACGGACACTCGATGGCCACCAACCGCAACATTCCGCTCATTTACCCAAAGCTTCAACAAAAATTCGGCGATGTGGTGACCTATGCAGACGACCATAAATCGCATAGCCGGATGGAGTTTTCGTACGATGTATTGCAAACAGGCCGCGGCAGCTATACATCCGAAGGTTATCACGATTTTATTGGCTTTAATATATCTGTTCCTGTATTAGAGCGAGCCTTTTACGAAACTTACGGGCAGCCGCTCAACAGTATATTCGGCAATATCAACGGCAGTATAAACCAGTTGCGTTGGGGTATTCGCAATTTGTTCCCGGTTCTTACCAAATCGGCTTTTAAGGCTAATAAGGATACCATACTGAAGATGACACCCGGCATGACGGCGCGGAACTTCCAGTATAAAATGAGCAAAAAATCGTTCCAGCTCGAATATGGCAAACAGCGCGAAAAGCCAAAATTCTTTGCGCGGGTGGCGGTTTTCTTCATCAGCATACTACCTAAAATTGGCCCGCTGAAAACATTGAAATATGTGTCGCCTGGCAAAGCGGGCGAAAGGTTGTTCGCCATGAGTTTTGATACTATTACCACCCGCTATGCCGCCGCCCTAAAACGCGCAGGCAATGGCACCCTTAACCTGCCCGACATGGACTTTGACACCGGCAAACCAAGCGCACTGGGCGAGTATCCCATCGCCGATGACACTTACGACAAGCTGCTGATAAAACTACAGGATAATCAATTCAAAAACATCACACCCGAATTGCAGCAAAATATCCTGCGCTATTACCGTAATGCTGATACTTCAGCAACCGCATTAAAGCAGCGCAAAGAGTGGAAAAAGGCAAGTACATCGCTGCAACAAATAAAGGTGCTAAAGCCCGGCCAGCAGGAACCGCTAAAGCCGATAGAGAACCCAATGGGCTCGACGGAGTAAATTAGAATGTTACTTCAAAAAACTTAAGATCGATAGTACCGTTGGTTGACACCACACTTCCGATATGCTCATCCGGCAGTTCGAAGCTAACAACCTCCCAATCCCTGTCGGAACCAGAGAGGGAAGCAGGCATTGTGTGCTCGCCATCCAGCGATGGCGTTTCTTGTAAATGTTCACCTAAGCCCTGGGCGGTTGCTTTTAGCAAGGCTTCTTTACGGGTCCATAACAGGTAAAAGCTGTGGGCTTTATTGTTTTTGTTGATAAATACTGCTTCAGCCGCGCTAAAATGCCCCGTGATAATATCATCGAAAGGGAAATCAGCATCGATATATTCCACATCGGCACCTACCGTTGTGTGGCTAATGGCTAACAATATGCAGTCGCCGGCATGGGTGATGTTGTATCGAATATCGATGCCGCCGGGGGTGTGCAGATAGGGCTTTTTGTTCGGCCCTATCGTAAAGGTTAGTTCGGCCGGTTGCTTGCCAAGATATTGTGCCAAAATGTACCGTTGTGCACCGCGGCTTACTACAAAGCGCTGCCTGTCTTTCAGTTGGTGGTATTTTTGTCCGCGCTCGGCCTCTTCCTGTGTAAGAGTAGCAGCGAACGCGGGTATATGCTTAACATTGGCGCTAATGCCGATACGGTATACGTGCACCTCACCTTCAGCGAGTACAAAAAGGCCCGAATGGGCCTGTTGCCATTCGGGCCGTTCTATAAAACGGATATTTACTTCACCCAAAGTATGTCGTTATTTAGCTTCTTCCTTATCGCTCTTCTTCGCGCTCGCTTTATCGAGGCAGGCCTGTAATATACGGGCGAACTCCTTATCGTTTGGCGATTTAAAGATCGTATTGTGCTCGCCGGGAATTTTGTGAATAGTTACCCCTTTAAGTGCAAAAGGCTTCCAACCGAGGTATTCGTAATCATCGAGATAGAAAGAGCGCACTTCCGCGCGGAAAAGTTCCACACAAATAGGATATGGTTCAATTTTGTAATGGCGCTGAGCCACATCGTTCATTTGGTCTATCTTATGGCTGTAGCCAAAAAAGCCGGTCGGCTGTTCTTCCTGGTTGCCAAATTTCAGTTTCCATATCAGGCGTTGCGCTATACGGCTTACGGCCTTAGCGCGGTGCTCCACCGTTTTAGCAAAACCCTCCTGGAAGGTCATAGAATACCATAAACGCCTGCCCAGATACATACCACGTTTCACTTTATTGATCAACCATGGGTCGTAATATGGTGTACGGTAAGCATAGGTATCGAACATGGCGAGCATACGCACCTCCAGGTTTAGCGCTTCCATTTGCTTGGCCATTTCCCAGGCGATGATACCACCAAATGAGAAACCCGCCAACGCATACGGCCCGTTGGGGTTTTGCGCCCTGATGGAGGCCACGTAATGCGCGGCAATGTCTTCCATTCGGTTCAGCGGTTCATCTATGCCGTTAAGGCCTTTGGCCTGCATACCGTACACGGGCTGATCGGGATCCATGTGATTGGCCAGCGTATTGAACAATAACACATTCAAGCCGGCACCGTGCACAATGTAAATAGGCATTTTGTTACCCTTTGGCTTCACCGGTACCAAGGAATCCCAGGTGATGGAGCGGCCATCCATACCCAATACCAACGATAGTTTTTCAACTGTAGAGTTTTCGAACAGTATGGCAAGCGGGAGCCTTTTGCCGGTTTCTTTCTCGATACGTGCCATTACTTTAACGGCAATAAGCGAGTGCCCCCCCAGTTCGAAAAAGTTATCGTAAACGCCAACTTTCTCTACGTTGAGGTATTCTTTCCAAATATCGGCAACCAGTTTCTCTACGTCGGTGCGCGGCTCAATGTACAAGTCGTGTATCTCGGCAGGTATCACGCCAATGGCGGCCAGCGCTTTTTTATCTACTTTACCATTTGGCGTAAGCGGCATCTCATCCACCCTGATAAAGTTATCGGGTATCATATAATCGGGCACCGCGCCGCGCAGTTCGCTGCGCCAGTAGTTCATGCACTGGTTAAAATCGTTGCCTTTGTATTCCTCTTTAAACACCACGTAGGCAACCAGTTTATCAACGCCATTACTATCGGGGCGGGCAATTACCACCACCTGTTTCAGGTCGGGGTCTTTACCCATATGGAACTCTATCTCGCCAGTTTCAATACGGTAACCGCGTATTTTCACCTGCGCGTCAATACGCGAAATATACATCAGGTTGCCATCGGGCAGGTATTTACCCAAGTCGCCTGTGCGGTACATCATGGCACCGGGTTCATTCACAAAAGGGTCCTCTACAAACTTTTCGTACGTGAGTATAGGCTGATCGTGGTAACCTTTTGCCACGCCCTCGCCGCCGATGTATATCTCCCCTGCCGCGCCGGGCGCTAAAGGGTTCTGAAATTTATCGAGAATGTAGATATAGGTGTTATCAATAGGCTTGCCTATGCTAATAAATTCGTCGTTCGGGGTTATTTGTTTTATAGTGCTCCAAATGGTGGTTTCGGTAGGGCCGTAAACGTTCCAAAGTGATGAAGCACGTTCCAGTATGCGCGTAGCCAGATCAAGCGGTAAGGCCTCACCTCCGCATATTACCTTTATCTTCTCCAGGTCCCAGCCAGCCTCAAGCAGTATACGCCAGGTGTATGGCGTTGCCTGCATTACGGTAATTTTTTCTCTGCGGATGATATCCAGCAGTGCCACACCATCTTTTGCGGTAGCAGCATCAACCAGTATAATTTGCGAACCGGTTATGAGCGGCAAAAACAACTCCAGCCCGGCAATATCAAAGCTGATGGTGGTTACAGCAAGCAGCTTATCAGCGGGTGTCATCCCCGGCTGTTTTTGCATGCTGTATAAAAAGTTAACGCAGTTGTGGTGCGCTATCTGTACGCCTTTGGGCTGCCCGGTAGATCCCGACGTATAAAGGATATACAACAGGTCCTGCCCCGATACGGCAACTTTTGGGTCGGTTTTGGGCTTGCTATCAAGCGTCGTCCATATCTCGTGCAACAGCAACTCCTCCGCGTCCGACTCATACATACCGCTGTATTTGCGGCTGGTGATCAATTTCACCGCTTCTGAATCGGCCAGCATGTAGTTGATACGATTGATAGGGAATATAGGATCGAGTGGCACGTAAACGCCCCCTGCCTTCATTACGGCCAGCAGGCTCACAACCAGTTCGGCAGCGCGGTCTAATGATACGGCTATCTTATCCCCTACCTGCACGCCACCTTCTACCAGCACAGCGGCCAGTTGGTTGGCGCGCTCGTTCAGTTGGCGGTAAGAATATATTTCGTTCTGGAATTTAAGGGCAACAGCATTTGGCGACCGCGAAGCTATCTCGCTGATGATCTGGTGCAGCGGCTTCTCTTTAGGGTACGGCACGCTGGTATCGTTCCACTCGTTCAGCAGCGTCATCAGTTCTTCTGCGCGCATTTGCGGCAGTTTGCCTATAGGTTTTTCGGGCGAGCGCACTATTTGCCTGAGCAAATGCGTGTACTCGTCCATCATGCGCTTAATGGTAGCCGCCTCAAATATCTGCGTATTGTACGACCACTCCAGCACCAGGGCATTCTTATGATCGGTAATGTTCAGGAATATCTCGAAGTTCTCGTACTCACGCCCGGTAGTAATGTACTCGTGTTTCAGCCCGTGGAAACTGATGCCTTCGTCCATACCGATATCGATATTGAAAACTACGGGCACCAGCGGCAGGCGCGACGCATCGCGCGGGATGTTAAGCTTCTTCAGCAAACTCCCAAAGGTATACAACTGATGGTCGTAGGCGTCCATCACTTGCGGGTTACGCTCTTTCAGGTACGCTATAAAGCTTTGTTCGCCTTTAGGGTAGCTACGCAGTGCCAACAGGTTTACGCAATGGCCTACCAGCCCGTAATTACCTGTAGCCGATTGGCCGGCTGCGGGAAGTCCCAGAATAATTTCCTCGTGACCCGTTATTTGCTGTAGGTAAACTTCAAATGCAGCCATCAGCATGGTAACAAAGCTGGCTCCGGCTTTGCGGGCAGTTTGCTTCACTTCTTTCACCAGCAACTCGTCCAGCGTAAAATCGAGCCTTTTGCTTTTGTAGGTACGCATGGCAGGGCGCGGGTTATCAGTAGGCACATTCAGCAAGTGCGAACTGCCCTTGAACTGGTTCAGCCAGTACTGTTCTATCTCGCGGCTTTCGGCGGTTTCGGCAAAGGCGGTTTGCTCGGCAGCATAATCGCTGTAGCGCGCAGCAGAAGGTAACGATGGCCATTCGCCTTTGGCAAAAGCAGTGTACAACTTACTCATTTCCTGCATCATCACCCCTATCGACCATCCATCGCAAATTATATGGTGCGCAATAAAAGTGAGGTAATGCACCTGATCTGCCAGTTTTATAATGCTGGGCTTAAACAAGGGTCCGTTCACCAAATCGAGCGGCGTAATTGCGTTTTGGCGCGTGTAATTCTCTATAAAAAGCTTGTTCTGCGCTTCGGTCTGATAGGAAATGTCATGGTATTCGATAACCAGCTTCGGGTTGTCGAGCACCAAAAAGTGCTGCCCATCGTCGGTAAATACCGTCCGCAGCGATTCGTGCCTGTCGCTAAGCGCTTGCAACGCTTTAAACATGGCATCCTTGTTAAAAGGGCCTGTAAGCAGTATTGAACCGGCATCGTTATACGCGCAGCTGGCATCACCGCCGCCAATAAGGCACGATGTCCAAATTTCTATCTGCGGCTCGGTTGCCGGGCCCATTAGTGCTATCTGCGGGCCAGCAAACGGGTCAAACTCTACCGGATTTGCTTCATAATTCATAATAGTTCGCCGTTCTTCAATTAAATATACTTATTGAACCTGCAAATATTTGCCGGGCTTATCCGGGTCGGGTATGAACCATCCGGGTTTGCCATCCTTACCACGGCCAAGTTTGGCACCGGGTACGGGCGGTGTATTTGCATTTACGGGCACTTGTTCTGCCGGTGGGGCTGCGGCAGCAGTAACTGGCTCGGTTGATGCTTCCTGTTGATGCGAGAAGAAACCGGCTTCTATCATCTCATCAAGGCTCTCGGTAAATGCGGCAAGCATAGTATCAATATCCTGCTCGGTATGCGCATCTGTGATAAAGCACGGAAAGCCGTCTAAGATATGAACTCCTTTTAAGCGCATCAAGGTAAATAGCAATTCGCTATAAGGAATATCCTCTAAAAACTTCATTCGCCATAACGAGCCAAAGCCTACAATAGTAATTGGCACGCCTTCTTTCTCGCATTTAGCACGCATACCATCTGCAAAACGGGTGGTTAACTTCGTCAGTTTTTCCTGCAAGGCAGGGCCACGCTCTTTCATATACTCCAGCGATGCTTTTGCAGCTGCCAAAGCCAACGGGTGACGTACAAATGTACCGGCAAAATAAGTTACCCCTACTTCAGGTACTGACAAGTCGCCGAATTGCCATTGGCCGCCATCAAGCGCATCCATGTATTTTTTGATACCGCAAATGGCACCAACCGGCATACCACCGCCAATAACTTTACCGTAAGTACCAATATCGGCCTTTACACCAAATATGGCCTGCGCACCACCGGGGTGCATCCTGAAGCCGCTGATCACTTCATCAAATACCAGCGCAATTTCTTTCTCGGCCGTTACTACGCGGAGTTCCTTCAAAAACTCCACCGGCTTAAACTCTGGGCGGCGGCTTTGTACAGGCTCAACCAATACAGCTGCTATTTCGTCGGCACGTTCTCTTATTATTTTTAATGATTCGTCGGTACCGTAATCCAGTATCAGCATCTGTTGTACGTTCTCTGATAAGATACCCGATGCAGCAGGCACTGTTTTCAGCTTTTTGGTACTGCGCACAATAACCTCGTCCATAATACCGTGGTACGAACCCGCAAAAGCCACAATAAGCGAACGGCCGCTTACGGTACGGGCTATACGCATAGCACCCAACACCGCTTCGGAACCTGTATTACACAAGCCGGCACGGTCAAATTGGGTAAACTCGCACATCAGTTTACAAACATCGCCGGCAAGCTCGTGCTGGGGGCCAATTTCGTAGCCTTTATCTACCTGCTCATGAATGGCTTTGGTAAGCACATCGGGCTGATACCCCAGCATGTTTGAGCCAAAACCGTTTAGCGCATCGATATATTCATTGCCATCTACATCCCACAGGCGGCTGCCTTTTGATTTGTTGATGATGATAGGATAAACCATCTCCTTGGTCAGCGGGCGGAAACCGCTCACTACCCTTGGGTCGGCCATGTATGGGCGATGCTCCTGGGTTTGAGCCTTGCTGGTTTTGGTTTTCTCATTATAATCCTTAGTAAGTTTTTGTATAAGCGCTTGTTGTTTAGGGGTTAAGCCCTGCACCTGCCGCTCTATACGCGCGGTTGCACCGAAAGGCTTTTTCAGTTCGGCCATTTCTTCTGCGGTGATCTCGGGCTGCGGCTCCAGTTCCATTGCCGGCGGGGCAACGGGTGGATGCGCGGGGTTGGCATAAGCAGCAACCTGCGGCGAATGTTGTGGCTGATGCTGCGGCACCGGCATTGGCGAATACCCCGGCGCGCCACCTTGCATAGTAGCTACCTGGCTGGCCAACAATTGCAATTGCTGCGCTATCATATTCAGCGCCTGTGTGCTACCCTCGGCAGGTACCATAGGTTGAAACAACACCGGTTGCTGGTAGGTAGGCTGCTGGTAAACCGGCTGTGCGGCCGGCCTTGCTGCAGGGGCGGCCGCCGCGCTTGGCGCAGGCTGGTATTTATCGGCAGGCAAAACACCGTCGAGGTGCGCAGCCAATAGCTCGAGCGAGTTAAACTCTTCAAATAACTTGCGGAATGTGATAGGTACGTTAAACTCCTTCTTTAAACTGGTAGCTATCTGCGTAAGCAAAAGCGAATCGAAACCTATCTCGATAAAGCTGGCATCGCTGCTGTCTACTTCTATACCGGATGTATCTTCAAATATATCCTTCAGTTTCGCAATTAAAAGGTCTTTTCTAACTGGCATATTAAGGGGTGTTTCGGTGCTGTTTTCTATTAATGTTTCAGTTGGTGCTTCAAATGGTGGTGTTAGCGGGCTTAGGGCTACAACAGGCGGCGCCCATAAACGTTTGCGGTTGAAGGCATAAGTAAGCAGGTTTAACCGTTGACGGCTTTGGCCCATGTAAAATACGCTCCAATCGGGGTCTATACCATTGAGCCACAATTGCCCCAGCGATTGTAGGGCCGAGCGCAAAGGCTGGTTATCTTCGGCACTATCGATACCCGCAATAGCAATGATTTGTTTTGGCGCTGCTTGCTGGCGTACCAGGGTTGATAATACGTTGCCCGGGCCTACTTCCAGCATTACGCGGGTATCATCCTCTGCCAAAAGGTTAGCTACATCGGCAAAACGCACGGTGCGGCGTACGTGGGCGGCCCAATAGTGCGGGTCTAAAGCTTCGGCCTCACTTAGCCATTTACCGGTAATGGTTGATATAATGGGTTTTGTTGGTACGTTAAGCTTTACGGTTTTTACCACTTCCTCAAATGGCGCCACCACATCATCCATCATGGCCGAATGGAAGGCATGGCTGGTTTGCAGCACGCGCACGGCAATATTTTTCTCTGCCAGCGAGGCTGAGAATTTGGCAACCTCCTCTGTGGGGCCAGCTACTACGGTAGCGGTTTTAGTATTGAGTACAGATATGGAAAGTGTATCGGGCAATAATTCCTTCACTTCCGCCTCCGGCATACGTACCGATAGCATATCACCGCCCTCTGCCTCGCTAACCAGTTTGGCGCGAGTGGCTATCAGTTTCACGGCATCGGCCAACGTGAATATGCCCGCTAAATGCGCGGCAACAAACTCGCCTATACTGTGACCGGTAAGTATGTTTGGCGTAATGCCCCAGCTCATCCAAAGTTTGGCCATGGCATAACTGGTGATGAATAAAGCCGGTTGTGTGTAGAGTGTATTTTTCAACGTTTCGGCTGCGGCAGCCTCATCGCTATCGGCATACATTACCGTAAGGATATCTTCCTGTGCAGTGCCTTTCAACAGGGCAACGCATTCGTCTACCGCTTCTTTAAAAACCGGCTCCTGCTCGTAAATATTACGGCCCATGTTCACAAATTGCGAACCCTGGCCGGGAAACATAAAGGCTACTTCGGTGGCTTTCGAACTCAGTTTTTTGGTATTGGTCGTTGGTACGTCTGCTGCAAGCTTTTCCAGCAATTCTTCTTTGTCTGCAGCAACCAAGATATTGCGCCAGGCAAAATCGGTACGGGTTGTTTGTAGGGTGTAGGCAATATCTGCCAGCGAAGCGTTGGCGTTATCCTTTATCCAACCGGCTAGTTTTTCTTTATAAAGTATGGCGCTTTCTTCGGTTTTGGCCGACCATTGTATCAATTGCAATGGCTTACCTGCATCGCTTATTTTCTCTACCCGCGGATATTCTTCCAATACCACGTGCACGTTGGTACCGCCTACGCCAAAAGAGCTTACACCTGCAAGGCGCTTTTTATCGCTGTGCCAGTCGGATAATTTGGTATTTACGTAAAACGGACTGTTCTCAAAATCGATATTAGGGTTAGCTTTGGTATGATGTAGCGATGCCGGTATCTGCTTGTTGTAAAGCGCCAATGTAGCTTTTATAAAGCCTGCCACACCCGCCGCGGCAACCAAATGGCCCATATTACTTTTTACCGAACCAATGGCGCAGTATTGTTTCTTATCCTGCGGACCAAAGGCCATGGTTAAGCCCTCAATTTCTATCGGGTCGCCTAATACGGTGGCGGTGCCGTGGGCCTCTACGTAGGTAATGTCTGATGGAGAAACACCTGCATTTTGTATGGCCATGGCAATAGCACCCGCCTGCCCGGTTGAGTTTGGCGCGGTAAAGCTGCCTTTCTCGTTACCATCGTTATTTACGCCTACGCCTTTTATCACACCATAAATGGTATCGCCGTCGGCTTCGGCTTCCTCTAAACTTTTCAGTAGCACTACCCCTGCCCCATCACTGAATACGGTACCATCGGCCTGCGCATCAAACGAGCGGCAATGCCCATCGGCACTTAGCATGGTACCCTCCTGGTACAGGTGCCCGCTGTTGATAGGCGAACTGATAGATACACCGCCCGCCAATGCCACATTACACTGCCCGTTGCGGATGCTATCCACCGCCTGCGCAATGGCAAGTAATGAGGTTGAACATGCCGAATGTACGCTTACAGCGGGGCCTTTTAGGTCAAGCTCGTAAGCTACACGGGTAGCAACATAATCCTTCTCGTTAAGCGTGGTGGTTAAAAAGCTGCCTATTTTATCAATAAGGTGCCTGTTGGGTATTACGTTGTTAATGTAGTAGGTATTGTTGCCGCAACCTGCAAACACGCCCACGCTGCCGTGGTAGTGCGATGGCAGGTGCCCGGCGCTTTCTAAGGCCTCCCACGCAAGTTCTAAAAATATGCGCTGCTGCGGGTCCATCAGTTCTGCCACGCGCGGGCTTAGCCCGAAGAACATGGGGTCGAACTCGTCTGAACCATCAACTATGCCGCGTGCCTTCACATAATTTGGCTCATAACGCACCGCAGGCGGTATAGATGGGTCTATTTCTTCGTCGGTAAAAAAGCGTGTGGTTTCGCGCCCTTCTACCAGTATCTTCCAAAGTTCGTCTACATTATTGGCACCGGGAAAACGGCCCACCATACCAATTACTGCAATATCGCCATTACCGCTTTTTACTCGAAGTTTTGGCAATACACTTTCTAAGGCCTTACTGTTAGAGCCATCCAAAAATGCTGCTACACCCGCCACTGTGGGAAACTGGTATAGCTTGGTAATGGGCAGATCGAGGTTATGGATCTTCTTTAAAGCCGCAACCGTTTTTAAAGCCAGCAGCGAGTTACCGCCCAGTTCGAAGAAATTATCGTTGATACCGATCTTCTCCAGTTGCAGCAGATCCATCCAAATGCCAACCACATGCTTCTGCGTAGTGGTTGATGCGGGCTTATAAAGCGTTGCCAGTTCGGGGCGCTTCAGGTCGGGCTTAGGCAGATTGTTACGGTCTACCTTTCCGCTGGTTGTCTTCGGCAATTCGGCCATCCACACAAAGGCTGATGGCATCATATAATCAGGCAGCTTCTCTTCAATGCTATCGCGCACCTGGATAGTACTCACCTTTGTGTTTGAAGCCACCAAATAAGCTACTAGTCGTTTATCGCCCGGCGTGTCTTCGCGGGCAATTACCACGGCCTGCTGTATACCGTCCAGTTGGTTTATTAAAACCTCTATCTCGCCTATCTCAACACGGTTACCCCTGATCTTTACCTGGGTATCTTTACGGCCAAGATATTCGGTATTTCCGTCGGGCAAAAAGCGGCAAAGGTCGCCACTGCGGTAAATGCGGATAGTTTTGCCATCGTGCTGCCAGTCTACAAATTTCTCTGCTGTAAGCTCGGGGCGGTTAAGGTAACCGTAGGTAACGTTTATACCGCTTATGCAAAGCTCGCCTACTTCGCCGTCGGGCAGCAGGTTTAGCTGCTCGTCCAATATGTAGTTTGTTGTATTATCAATAGCCTTACCAATGGTGGGCAGCAAGGGCCAGCTTTCGGGCGGTCCTTCCAGTTTTAATGCTGTACTTGCCACGCTGGTTTCGGTAGGGCCATACATGTTGTAGAACACACAATCGGGCATGGCCTGAAAGAAACGCGTGATCTGCGGCGTTATCTTCAATTGCTCGCCGGCAGTTATTACTTCCTGTAACGATTGGGGGTAAAGTTGCTCGGCATCGGCTATTTCGGTGAAGTATTGCAGCGCCACAAACGGCACATTAATACGATTCACCTTCATATCATCCACATAGTGCAGCAGCTTTACGGGATCTATACGTATGGCCTCGTCAATTAAAACCAGAGTACCACCAATGCAAAGCGTGCAAAACACTTCTACAACCGATGCATCAAACACCAGCGGTGCAAACTGCAAGGTTTTAGAAGCTACCCCCAAGTAGGGCGAAATACGTTTATGGTAATTGATAAGGTTTACTACCCCAATATGCCCAACGCAAACACCTTTTGGTTTACCGGTAGAACCTGATGTGTATATGATATATGCAATGCGGGTACGAAGGCTTTCTTTTGATAAGACTGAAGCCTGATATTCTTTATCCGAAGCTATAACGTTTACAGGCAAGTGCCTGAATAAAGGTTTTTGCTCTTCAACGGCCAGAATGGTGTTCAACCCTGCATCCTCAATGATTTGCTCAAGGCGGTCGGCAGGGTAAGAAGGATCTATAGGTAAATAGGCTTTTCCGGCTTTTAATACGGCTATAAGGCTTGCGATGGTTTCTATCGACCGCAAGGTGCTAACCCCTATCACCAACGATGCAGGCGAATTATTGATAATTGCCGCAGCCAATGAATCTGCTTTTCTATTTAATTCAGCATAACTGATCGTTCGGTTACCTAATTGAACAGCAATAACGTCGGGCGTTTTTTCCACCTGCTCTTCAAACAAGCGGTGCATAAACACTTCACCCTCAAATTCGCCGGTATAAATATTATCCGTAAGTATATTCATCAAGTAAATAAGGCGGCTAAACTTCTACGAAGCCTGAAATTTTGGTTATGAATCAGTTTCTAATTCGGGTTCAAGTTAAAAATTTTTCCTGTACACATGTAAATCTACAACCCAATTTTTTCATTTAATTTTCACAAAAAACCCTCGTACGATTCATTGAAGCAATAATTCAACCAAAAGGTGTCGCCACACCTATTTGATTTACAACATTTAGCTATTCAACCAACAGTTGAGGTTTATAGAGCAAATAGTTTTAAGAAAATGTGATCAGGGGAAGGTAATTTGGTTTGGCTCGCCTACAATAACTTCGGGGCGGTTCTTGTGCATTACAAAAACGCCGGTAGCACAAAGGCGTTTGCCCTTTAGGTTTGCCCAGTCAAGAACTATTTTGTTTCCTTTTACCGCGATGGTATATTTTTGGTTGGGGTAATCGCGCCCCATGTTAATTAGCGTAAGGGTATCACTAAAGATTTTGATGGAAGACACCGTATCGCAAAGTGTTTCGCTTTTACCCAGCTTAGCTTTAAAATCGTCGGCATTGTAGGTTTGCGCCGATGCTTTGAAAGCGAAGCCGGCAGAGAGGGTGAATAGTAGGAGAAGCTTCTTCATGGCATGTAAAAATTAGCAATAGTAATTACAAACGAATGGCGGTAAATGTTTAACAGATAGGTTTTCGCAAATGGATTGGAACCCCGTGCCTGTTAGTCATCTACCGCAACGCTAAGCTTGCAGAGTTATTTCTAATTCTCCTCCACGTACTTCTTAAAGTTATTCAAAATAGCCTGCCAGCCTTGTTTTTGAAATTCAGGTGGATGAGTGCCCTCCGGGTCGAAAGTTTCTACCACTTTGGTTGTTTCATCGTCTTCTTCGCCGCTGGTAAAAGTTACTTCTACCTTGCGGCCATCGGGCATTGCATAAGCTATGTGTTTATACTCTTTTACCAGGCTGTAAACGCCCTCGAAATCGAAACTCATGCTGCCATCTTTTGCGGCCATGGTAGAACTGAATTTACCGCCTGTTTTTGGGTCGTTGGTGGCTTTGGTGGTATGCCAATCGTCGCTGGCGGCGTTCCATTTTACAATATGCTCGGGCTGTACCCAAAGGTCCCAAACTATTTCTACGGGTGCGTTAATAACTGCCTCAATGGTTATGGGTTTTAATGAATCGGCCATGGTGTTTTGTTATTGGTTTTTGTTTTGGGTGCAATATAGTGCTTACCCGGCAAAAACTTAGCCAACCATTACGCTACCCTCGCGGAATTTATTCAGCGGCGCCAGTTTTTGGAACAGCAAGGCCGGCTGGAAAGGTTTGGTAAGATAATCGTTCATGCCCGATAGCGCCACTTTACCGCTGATGTTGTGCGCTACCGATGCCGTAAGCGCAAATATAGGCACACGTGCCTTCACCGGGTCGGGCAGTTCGCGGATGAGTTTGGTGGCCTGGTAACCATCCATTACCGGCATGTGCACGTCCATCAGCACTACATCAAAACTACTTTGCTTTAGCTTCTCTACCGCATCTCTACCGTTAACGGCTACTACGCACATGGCATTCCACTTGGTGAGTAATTTTACCAGCAGCAGCGAGTTGATAGGATTATCTTCGGCTATCAGCACGCTAAGGCCTTCAAGGGTACTCGCGGTTGCGGGCTTAACCGTGATTGGGTTTATTGCGCCATGGTACAACTCGAACTTAATATTGAAGGTGAATGTTGAACCATACCCCGGTTTACTTTGCAGGCCAATATCGCTTCCAAATAATTTGAGCAGTCGCTTAACAATGGCCAGCCCTAAACCGGTGCCGCCGTAATGCCTTGTAGTTTCTGCCGAGGCCTGCGTAAATGGGTCAAATATAGCTTCCTGCCTGTTCAGCGGTATGCCTATACCGGTATCGGCTATGGTAAATTGCACAGGAATGTACTCTTCTGTTGCCGCCATTGCCGTGGCCCGGATATTCACCCTGCCCCTCTCGGTAAACTTAATGGCGTTGCCTACAAGGTTGTAAACAATTTGGGTAAGGCGTGTGGGATCGGTCATTACCCAGTTGCTTTTCAGGCGGTCGTCAACATCCAAAATAATATCCAGCCCTTTTTCGGATGCTTTTAATTTTAGCCCGCTACAAACTTTATGCAGCATATCGGGAAGGCTAACCGGTATGGCTTCCAGTTCTATCTTATCGTTCTCGCTTTTGTTGTAATCTAAAATATCGTTCACCAGCGTAAGCAAGCTCATGGCCGAAAACTCCAGGATATCTAAATTTTCGGTTTGCTCTTCGGTGGCGGTATCTTTCACCAAATTGGCCATGCCTATAACGGCGTTAAGCGGCGTGCGCAACTCGTGCGACATGGTAGAGAGGAACACTGAGCGCGATTCGGCCAGGGCCTTGGTTTCTGCTACCTGGGCTTCCAGTTGTTTGTTCAGCTCTTCCTTCTCTGTAACGTTAGCCCTAAAAGCGCAATAAAACAGGTAATGCACCAGCACCATGGTACAAAAATTCATGAACACAATGGTTTCGAAACCCGGTGAGGGCAGTTCCTGTGGCACAAAGCCAACCTCCCATTTATCCCTTCCCGATGTAGCCAAAATATACATCAGCGGCGCTATAGAAAATATGCTGTAAATAATAGCGTAACGGCTATCGATAAGGTAATAGCTCACAAAGGTTACCATAAATACAAACTGCAGGGTAACCAAGTTTACGCCCTGCTGAAAATGCAGCAGGTTTGCCCAAATGGCAATAACGCCGGTAATGATCATGCCGTGCGAGATGATACCAATATGCGCGGGCTTATATAACAGGTATTTGGCAAGGCCAACATACAACACTAAAGCTGCTATAACACGGTATAATTGGCCCTGTTGTATGGTTTGATGCACCATAGGCAACAACACCACTATTTTGAGGATAGACAGCAATAAAATAGTGTACACAATTTTAATGCGCGCTTTCTTCAGGTTATCGGGCTCCATACCCAATACCTTTTTTAGGGAAAAATTGAAAACGGAAATCGGGGTTTCCATTGGCAGTAAGTTAAGGTTGATGCGGCAGCGTGTTAACTAAAACACTAATCTGCAAAAATATTATTTCAAAATACGCTCATTATCAGCAATAAAAAGCAGAAAACGAGCAATATTTTTTCGTAATATTTATTTATACCGATAATTAAGGCAAATGGTTACAATAAATTATGTGTTACACCATATATAACTTAGTTGTTACAAACGTAAATTACCTCTTCATATCCTCCATCACCTTCTTCACAAAAGCCTCTTTATTCTTTTTTAAAGCGGCGATATAATTTTCGGAACCTTCATCTACGGGCAGCCAGGCATTTGCCCAAAGCAACAGTTCTACCAAAACCGGCAGCAGCTCTATTCCCTTATGTGTAAGGCTGTAAAGTATTTTTGCTTTGCTTTCGGGGTGTTCTTCCTTTTTGAGTATACCTTCTGCTTCCAGCATCGCCAGCCTGTTGGCCAGTATATTGGTGGCTATCTTCTCGTCGGATTTCAGGAGTTCGTTGTAGGTATTTTTTCCTTTCACCATCATATCCCAAATAATAAGCAGCGACCACTTATCGCCTACAATATCAAGCGCCGAACTTACGGGCGAACCCGAACGATATTTAATTTTCTTCACACTCAAAAATGCAAAAATAACTTGCAAATAACAAGTTAATATTTTAGGTTTGTTTGCAAACAACACTATTCATGCTTACCTCCATCAACCCAAAACTCCCCATGCGCAACAAAGCCATTACGCGCGATTTTTATATCAACAAACTGGGTTTTACCCAATACGGCGGCGATTACGATGGTTACCTGATGGTGGAGAAAGATAATATCCAGATACACTTCTTCGAGTTTGCAGCGCTCGACCCAAAGGAGAATTACGGGCAGGTGTACATCCGAACCGATGACATCGACGGCTTTTTTAAGTTTGTAAAGCTGCAGGATGTAAAAGTTGGCCCCTTAGAGCACAAACCATGGATGATGCGGGAGTTCTCTATTTTAGACCCGGATAGTAATTTATTGACGGTTGGGCAGGATGTGTTTTGAAGGGAGTAAAAGCATGCCGCAGGGTCCCTTATCGGGAAACCCTGCGGTGACAACGAAGAAACATATTTTGATGATAGTAGCAGAATTTTACGCCGCAGCCCCTGCTCCTGTCCATTTATTCACCTTGCTCACAAAATCTTTCAGGTCGAAAGGTTTGGCCAGGTAGTCGTCGGCACCACAGTCGGCGGCAATTTTTTCGAGGTCGGTACTGCCGGATACCAGTATTACGGGGATGTCTTTAAAATCGGGCTGTTGTTTGATATAGCTACACATGCTTTGGCCATTTTCGCCACCCAGGTTAAGGTCGAGCATTACTAAGGCTATATCATTTGCTTCCAGTTTTCGCCTGGCCCAGGCAGTATCGCTCAGGCTGACTACTTTATAGCCTTCCATTTCCAGTAAAATACACATCATCTCGCCAATTATAGGCTCATCCTCAATTACCAATACCTTGTTTCTCATATTTGGCACAATGCAAATTAAAAGCCAAAACAGTGGGTTTGGGGATAATTAATTTTAAGATGCTCAACTGCACATATTCGTATAGCGATGGGTTTGAAACCCATCGCTATAAATAGGCTGAAAGTCAACCGCAGATTAATTAAAGTTTCCCTCCTAACCTGCCCGTCAACTCGGGAAACCTAACCGCGGCGGCTATCCAAACCAGCGCTTCAATAGCCATCGGGAAAACGATATTTTGCTGATGTTGCAGATGCGTGGCAATGGCACCGCCGAAGTACGAGGATAGCAGCAACAGGCCTAAAACGCCTGTCCTCGGGTAAACGAACAAGGCAACTGATACCAGTTCAATTATCCCAAGTACAGCATATGCGCCTGCAGAAAGCCCGAACGATGCCCCCATTTGCAGGGCATGTTCGCTGCCTCTTATTTTATCAAATGCCGATGCCGCCAGCATCAATCCAATTATGCAGCTGAGCAACCAGCCGGTAATATTCCTTGCTTTTGTTAATTCTTTCATTTTTTTTATGCTATAATTTACAAAGCAAAGGTTCAGCTTTAATAGGGTATATTTGTAATGAATTACCTAATGGTAAGTAGTTACATATAGGATAGTATCATGAAACATCAGGACGAATCGCAGTGCAATAACGTGCACAACGCCATACAGGACACGCTATACGTAGTTAACGGCAAATGGAAATTGCTGATATTATCTATCCTGATAAATCAGGGCACGCAGCGTTTTGGGCAGCTCTCGCGCGAGTCGGGCATATCGCCGAGAATACTCTCAAAAGAATTGCACGAACTGGAAATGAACCAACTGGTAACCCGCAAGGTATGCGATACCAAACCGGTAACGGTAGAATACACGGCAACCGAATATGCCGGAACGTTAAGAGAAGTGATAGACGCGATGATACGCTGGGGACAGAATCACCGCAAAAGAATAACAGAAAGCCAATAGTGCTTTTACTTTAGCTTAAAGGCAAGCTAAAGTAAAAGGCTGAGCCCACACCTACGGTACTTTCCACCCAAATTCGCCCCTCGTGCCGTTCAATTATTTCGGCGCTCAGGTATAGGCCGATACCAAATCCGGCGATGTATTGGGTATCCTGGTTATCAACCCGATAATAACGATCGAAGAGTTTTTCAAGGTCATGCGGTTTTATGCCCATCCCCTCGTCGCGAACGCAAATGGTTAATTCGCCATCGCTGCTTTGGGTGCTTATGGTTATTTTTTTACCCTTGCCCGAGTACTTGATCGCATTGCTGAATAAATTAGACAGCACGGTGCCTATTTTATCGCGGTCGGCATTCACTGTAATTTGCCCGCCCGGGGTAAACTCGACCTCGTAACCGGTAATATCCAGCTCTGCGTCAGTTATTATTTCGGCAACAAGGGCATTCGCATCGAACAGCGATTTTTTGAGCGCTATCTTACCCGACTCCAACCTCGACACATTCAGGAAGCCGTTGATCATCGAGGTCATTTTTTTAACCTGCGTAGTTACCTTTTCCAATTTGTCTTTGGCAAAGGTATCGTCGGTTCGGCGTGCGTGCAGGCTCAGCATTTGGGCATACCCGCTGAGTGAGGTAAGAGGCGTTTTCAATTCGTGGCTCACCATGCCAATAAAATCGCTTTTGCGCAAATCATCTTCCTTAGATTCGGTGATGTCCAGTATAGTGCCGATAACACCTATCACCTCTCCATTTTTATCAAGTTCCACCTTGCCGGTAGAGTTAAGCCATTTACGTTTACCGCCGTCAAAGGGTTGTATCTGGTAATCTTCGCTAAAACGCCCCTTGGTTTCTACGGCCGATAATACGGCCTGCAAAAAGCGTTCACGATGCTCGGGTACCACTACGCTAAGGGTTTCATCAAAAGAAAGATCGGTACCCAAAGGTATACCATGGATGTTGCGCGCAATGTCTGATACTATAAGGTTATCGGTTCCCCAATCGGTACGCCAGTGGCCAAGATTAGCGGCATCCATAGATAATTTTAGGGTATCGGTCACCTTTTCTAACTCCTGACGGGAAAGCACCTGCCCGGTTACGTCGGCAGCCACGGCTATCATGCCGGTTACCTGCTGCTCTTCGTTGCGCAGTGCCTCTACGGTAAGGTGTATGTAAGTAATCTCGTCTTTACCTGCTTTGGTGATGGTTACAGGTATTTCGCCCGTAATAAAGCGTTCGCCTGTTCGGTAAACATTATCCATTATTTCACCAAAACCTTGTTGCTTAAGCCCGGGCACCACTTCCAACAAAGGCCGACTGAAAGATTCTGCCGCCGTAATACCCCAATATTGCAACATACGCGTATTGGCAAACTCGATGGTGTGCCAAGGGCCGCGGTAAATGGCCATAGCAACCGGTGCTTCGGTGAGCAGGTTACGCAGTTGTTGCTCGGCGTGGCTGCGGGTTTTAGTAATTTTTATCTGCGCCCTTATTTTGGTAAGCAACTCGGCAGCCGAGAAGGGTTTTACCAGGTAATCGTCGGCACCGGCCTCCAATCCATCTATACGTGCTTCCTCGCCTGCACGGGCCGACAGGAATATAACCGGCAGGCGCATGGTATCGTTAGATTTGCGTAGTATCTCCAGCATGGCCTTGCCATCCATCACCGGCATCATAATATCGCTCAGCACCAGGTCGGGTTGCAGGTCGTGTATTTTTTGCAAAGCATCTGCGCCGTTTATGGCAACGGCGGTAGTAAAATAAGGCTCGAGCAAACGGTTGAGGTATGCGCGCATATCGGCGTTATCATCAACTATCAGTATTTTGGTATCCCGCGTTTCCGAAAAGTCCTGGTGGGTGGTAACGTCGCCCGTTGCGGCTACAGTACCTGCAATATTTCCAACTTGCGCGCTTTCCTGCAAAAGGCTGAAAGCCTCTTGGATAAAAGCACCCTTCATGGCGGTAGAATCGATATCCTTAGCGCCTTCTATAACATGCTCCTGCGGCAGGTGTGCTTTGCCCAAGGGAATGGCCACCGTAAAGGTACTGCCCTCTCCCTCGATACTTTCTACGGATATTTCGCCGCCATGCAATTGTACCAGTTCGTGTACCAGCGACAAACCTATACCGGTACCCTCATGTGTGCGCCCGGCAGAGTTTTCTACCCGGTGAAAACGCTCGAACATATGCGGCAGTTCTTTTTCGGGTATCCCTACGCCCGTATCCTGCACCTCAAGCACGGCATTTTTACCCGCCTGCTGCAGGCTTACCGATATTGTACCTTTCAAGGTGTATTTAAATGCATTGGAAAGCAGGTTGAGTACGATCTTCTCCCACATCTGCCTGTCGGCGTAAGCGGGGTATTGCAAGGGCTCTACCAGTACATGGAGCGCCATACCGGCTTTTTCTATAATAGAGCGAAAGCTGCTGGCAAGGTCGGCGGTGAGTTCGGCAAGGTTTACCGGCTGGTAGGCGGCTTGCGCACGGCCCGCCTCTACCCTGCTATAATCCAATAAATTATTTACCAGTTTTAATAAGCGCAACGCGTTACGATGGGTAGATTCTATCGGGTCTTTAAGATTGTCCGGCAGTTCTGTTTTGGCCAATATATCTTCCAGCGGACCAAGCATCAGCGTCAGCGGTGTACGAAACTCGTGGCTTACATTACTAAAGAACGCGGTTTTAGAGCGGTCGATCTCTGCCAGTGCTTCGGCACGTTTTTGCTCCTGCTCGTAGGCGTATACGTTTGATACCGCCGTGTTGAAAGTATTGGCAAGCTGATCGTAAAAGTTAAGGTAATCCTGATCCAACGCACGGCGGACACTTACGCCGGCAACCATAAAGCCATAAGGCTCTTCCTGGCCCGAGAGCTTAACGGGCAATATTACGGCAGTATGCGGCGCTTCTTCATACGGATCGCAGCTGTAACTGCCGAAGCGTTGCGGAATATCGCTCATAATTTCCATAACGCCCGATGCCAGGCTTGTGGCAAGCGGCCAGCTTTGCCCGTCGGTAAGGTTTATCTCCGTTGGTGCTAAAGCAGTTCCCGGCGCAATACCGGCTGCGTTTATAAGCGTTGCTACGCCATCGTTATATTGGTAAAAAAGCAGGAAAGGGATATCGAGGTTATATTCTTCGTATTTGGCGGCGGTAAAGCTGCCTATTTCCTCTACGGTTTTTGCCTTGCCAATAGCTGCGCCCAAATCGCGCAGGGCTTGTGTGCGGCGGCCACTCAGCATTTTTACCGTGGTTTCGGTTATTGGGTGAAAGATACCGCCCACGCCGCCCGATTCATCCCTGATGGGCGCGAACGAGAAAGTCATGAAGGCTTCTTCGAGGTATCCATAACGGTCCAGCATCATGCGCTGATCGTTTATATAGGTACCTTCGCCATGTTCGCCGCGGGTAAAGGCATCACCCACTACCACCAAAGCGGTTTCCCAGCAGATACGGAAGTTCATCCCCATGGATTCGGGATGTTTGGCACCGCAAATAGGGCGGTAACTATCGTTATAAATTTGGATGGTTTCGGGTCCCCAGGCAATTAAGATAGGAAAAGTAGAGGACAGGCAAAGGCTGACAGATGTACGCAAACTTTGCGGCCATTCTTCAATTGGCCCCAAGGCGGTTTGCGACCAATCCATAGAACGAATGAGTTTCCCCATTTCGCCCCCGCCCGATAAAAATTGTTCCGTACTTTCCTGCTCTCGTAAATTCATGCGGTTTGCCCCGGTTAGGCAGTAAAGATAGATAATACGGCGATATATTATGACGAGGTAATGTGAACGAAAGATTTACTTTTGACCAGGATAAATTCCATCTAAGATTCTATACAAACAACAAACCATGACGAACAATAATTTAGACGAGATCGTACGCCGATCATTGGCAATACGAGAAAAATATCACGCTTTAGAAACCACCCATCACGGCAGCGAATGGACGGTGGAAGAAGATGCCCTGGCCTACCTTACCGACGCCGGTTTGGTGGGCAGAAACATTATGTCGCAACAACAGCGCTGGCCAAAAGCTAATTCGCAAACCGAACTGGAACACAAACTTGGCGAAAACATTTGGTGGCTGATTGTTTTGGCGGACAGAACAGGCATAGATATTAACGAAGCCTTGGAAAAGTTTTTGACAAAAACGGAAAACCTATTGGCCGGGTAAACTTAAATTTTGAGACGGTTGGCGGGACCAATTAAAAAGCCCTTGGCTTTACGGCCAAAGGCTCTGATAAGGTTTAGGTAAATACACATTTAAATAACCCCGCAGGCTCGCCGGGGCGAGCGCTGCGGGGCGGCAACCGCTACGTTACAGCTCTTTATCCTCAAACAATTTTGCGTCGCGGGTATTTTTTTGCACGGCAATGGCACTGAACATGCTTAGGCAAAATGCCATAGCGTAAAAGCCTTTTTCGCTTCGGGCCAGGCCGGCGTTCCACAAGCCGATGGTTAACAGTACCATTGCGGCAATGGTAGCAAACCAGCTCAGGCCGTAATATAAATCGGTAACGGCGAGACCTTCTGCCCTATCGCGCACACTTTTTTGTACCGATATAACGGCAAACAAGCCGAATAATAAAATAGTGAAGTAATAGCCTTTCTCGTTCAGTTGCATATCGGCGTTCCAAAGGCCTATGCAATAACCTACCACACCGGCCAATAAGGCAAACCACGATGCGCCTATAAATGCGCCGGTAGGTTTAAACGGGTTACGGGTTTTATCACCATTTTTAATTGCGATCGAATTTCCTTCAGTTCTGTTTTGTAGCGGTTCCATGTTGTTTTTGTTTTGATTAATATGGAAGCAAAAGTGGGCACACCGCCGAAACCAAACAATTCATATTATCTTAAATACTGACGATATAAAAACCAATTTTTATCTACCTTTAGGTATCTATCTGCACAAATATGGACGCTATCTCCGAGCTACTTAAACTGTTAAACAGCAACGAAAAGAAACTATTCAAGCAGTTTTTAAAAGAAAAGAATACCCGAACAGATGTAAAAAACCTGGCGTTACTTAAATTGATAGAAACTGACGATATCAATAGCACAAATAAGCTCTATAATTCGCAAAAAAACAACGATGCTTACCATGCACTGCGTAAAAGATTGCAAGATAACCTGCTTTTATTCCTATCGCAAAAAGCTTTTGAGAGCAACAATTCCGACACCTACGATGCTTTAAGACTGGTGGTTGTGGCGCGATTTTTATTGGAAAATGATATACCCAAAATAGCCTTCAAATGCCTGGACAAGGCCGAGCGGCTGGCCATACAGCTGGAGCAATTCAATTTGCTGAACGAGCTTTTGTTGCTAAAACTACAGTATGCCCACTTGCCGGGCGCCGAAGCACTGGACGCATTAACAACACGTTTTACGCAAAACCAGCAGGCCATGCAGCGCGAGGCGAAGCTTAACATAGCCTACGCGTTTTTGCGGCAGGGACTACAGCAGATACATCTGCAAGGGAAGATAGTAAACCTGACTGATTTGGTGATAACCACCATCCGCAAATACCGGATTGCTATGGAGGAACTTATGACCTATAAATCAGTTTACCAGATCCTATTTATAGCCAGCGAATATGCCGATATACAGCGGAACTACGCGTTGATAGAGCGCTTTGTGGCGCAGGCAGGCAGTTTTATACAAAGCCAGTCGCTTAAAAAGCACGCCTATACCTTCCATCACATTGGCATATTGTACTTTTTGGCCAATTTCTACCTTCGGCAAAAAGACTTTGCCCGAAGTACATCATACCTCGCAGCTATGGCAGAATTAATGGCGATAGATAACCGCTATCATGCACAGTATTATTCACGCCACCAGCTGCTTACCGCACTAAACCTTTTCTACAATGGCCGGGCAGATGATGCTATAGCTTTATTGCAACAGCCCCTCGCAGATAAAAAAGCAAAAGCAAAACCCGAAGACACAGAAGACTTGCGCATTTGCCTGGCCATGTTTTTAGCCTTAACCAATAACCGGGCAAGTTTAAAACAGCTAAGCCTGCTTACCCGCACCGATGCCTGGTACGAGAAACACATGGGCATGCTATGGATAATCCGCAAAAACCTGATGGAGATATTGGTGCAGGCACAATTCGGCAATATAGAGCCGGCCATGTCGCGCCTCAACAGTTTCAGGCGGCGATACAATAAGTACCTGGTCAAAACATCAGAACAACGCGTGCTACAATTCCTGAAATTAGTAGAAAAACATCTGATGAAACCGGATTTAATACATGAAGCTGCTTACCGCAAATCGGTTTTAGGCTTATTAGATACCGAAGGAAGCAACGATATTTTCACCTTGAATTTTATTGCCTGGCTAATAGCGCGATGGGAGAAAAAGACGGCTTATGAGATTGCGCTGGGTATCATTTCGAACAAACACCATGAGCACCACTTTGACAACTGTTGAATTTTAGGTAAATTTGTAATTGTATAATCCCATTGTTAGTTGAAACGGTTTTTGGTAATAGTATTGCTTTGTGCCCACCTGTTTAATGCAGGCGGATATTTGCTGCTGCAACGCTACCAGGAATACCGTACCGATAAACGGATGAACGAACTCCTCAGCCAAAACCTTTACAACCCCAATGCGCTGATTGAAGTAAAAATTGCCCAACACCTCCCCGGTATTACCGAAACCTGGGGCGATTATAAAAATATAGACGGGCAGGTGCAGCTAAAAAATGCCTGCTATAATTATGTAAAACTAAAGGTAACCCGCGATACGCTTTACCTGATGGTGATACAAAACTATGAGAAAACCAGGCTGATAAAAAAGAATATCATTTATGCCAAACATATAAATGATATACCCCAGGGCGATAAAAACCAGGACGGTTCTACCGAAAAAGCAGGCTCGGATGTTAAATACAACGCGCCGGTGGATACGTACCAGTTTGCAGCCTTTGAAGAACTTGCCCCTTTAACTATTAAGCCGGTTAAAACAGGCTTATCAGATCCTTTCATTTCCGTTGGCGGCCAACCTCCCGAATTTTTAGGTTAATACTCAAAAACATGCAGCTTTAATTTTGATGAATACCTCCGCACAAGGATGCGTCAGGCTGCTGCTATTTTTTTTACCCCTCAAAATTTAAGGACATACACAAATGAAACATTTTTATAAAATGTTGCTGGCTATATTATGTATTAGCTACGCAGCACAGGCACAACAAAAAACCGCGAAAGACTCTGTAAAGAAAGATACTACCACCATACTTAAAGAAGTAGTTGTTTCGGAGATTAAACGTAACGGCAACATAACCCGATTGGATAGCATTAAGGGTACTTTTATATACTTAGGTAAAAAGAACGAGGTAATAAAAGTACCCAACCTTGATGCAGCCGTAACCGAGAAATATGCGAGGCAGATTTATGCTAAAATACCGGGCGTATTTGTTTACGATATGGATGGAACAGGCAACCAGGTAAACATAGCCACCCGCGGCCTCGACCCGCACCGTGGCTGGGAGTTTAATATCCGTAAAGACGGTATTATAACCAACTCTGACATTTACGGCTACCCAGCCAGCCACTACAACATCCCAATGGAAGCCGTTGAGCGTATAGAGCTGGTGCGTGGTGCAGGTTCGTTGCAATACGGCGCGCAGTTTGGCGGGTTGATGAATTACATCAGCAAACAACCTTCAGAAAAACCATTTTCTTTCGAAAGCATAAACACAGTAGGCTCGTACGGATTGCTGAGCACTTATAACGCCATAAGCGGCAAAGTGGGAAAGTTTAGCTACATGGCATGGTTTAACAACAAGAGCAATAATGGCTACCGCGACAACAGCGACTCGAAATATAATGCCCAAAACATCTCGTTGTTCTACCAGTTCTCGCCTAATTTGTTACTAAAAGCCGAATGGACACGGTCTGATTATACCATACACCTTGCGGGGCCTTTAACTGATGCCATGTTTAACCAGGACCCGCAAATGTCTACCCGCGCACGCAACTATTACAACCCTATTATCAATATCCCTTCGCTTACGCTCGACTGGCAGCCGGGCAAAAACACGCGCGTTTTGCTCACCACATCGGCTATCATAGGCTCGCGCAACAGCGTAATGTTCGATAGGTTGGCTAACGTGCCCGATACTATTAACAAACAAACCTACCAGTACAATAACCGACAGGTAGATATCGACCACTTTAACAGTTATACTTCGGAGTTTCGCATCTTGCATAGCTACGGCCTACTGGGCATGAACAATACCATTACCGGCGGCTTACTGTATATGAACAACGACCTGCACCGCCAGCAACAAGGCAAGGGCACAACCGGCAGCGATTACGACCTTACACTGGTTACACCAGGCTTTGGCCGCGATATGCACCTTAAAAGCGAGAACAAAGCAGCCTTCGCCGAAAACAAATGGGGCATCACCTCGAGATGGAGCCTTAACACCGGTGTGCGTGTGGAGCGCGGCCAGTCTGACTTAACGGGTATTATCAGCTATTACGACCCTGCTGATGTGCCCAACACCATCAAGCACCATTTTGCGCTGTTGGGTGTAAACACGCAATACAAACTAAGCAATGCCATTAATTTATATGGTGGCTGGTCGCAGGCCTACCGACCTGTAATATTTAAGGATATTATCCCCGGCTCGGTGTTCGAGGTATCCGACAAGAACCTAAAAGATGCAAGAGGCTACAATCTTGAGGGTGGATTCAGGGGCTCGTGGGGAGTATTAAGCTGGGATGTAAACTACTTCAGGCTGCTTTACAAAAACAGGCTGGGTACCGTGGCATTGAAGAACGATGCCGGCCAGGATATCATCTACCGTACCAACATAGGCAACTCTATCAACAACGGCGTAGAGATGTTTGTGCAAACAGACCTGAAGCTGAACAACAAAACCTCGCTTACGCTTTTCACATCAACAGCTTACATGAACGCCGTTTATCAAAATGCAGCCATACGCTCGGGTAATACCAATGTAGATGTAAGCGGCAACAAAGTAGAAAGCGCACCCGATTGGCAAAGCCGCAATGGTGCTACGCTAAAGTTTAACAGGTATAGCATTACTGCCCTGCATAGCTATACATCAAAAACATTTGCAGATGCGCTGAACACAGTGACGCCTAACGCAGCGGGCTCTACCGGCTTGGTACCATCATACAATATCTTCGACCTGAATGCACAGGTGCGCTTAAGCAGCAGCTTAAATCTACGATTGAACTTAAATAACGCTTTTGACAAGAAATACTTTACCAAAAGGCCGCAGTTTTATCCCGGCCCGGGCGTATGGTCGTCTGACGGCAGAACGATTTCTGCAACCATTGGTATAAAATTATAGAAAGAGCGTAGAGTAAAGCCATACCGATTAAATCAGCGGCATGGGAATTAACAAAACAGCCCTGAAGCTTTCCATTTTCAGGGCTGTTTTGTTTAAAAAAGGCAATTTGGAACGTACAACTTAGCAACGCTTTTTCACAACACATGCTGCTTACATCTGATTTCCAAAAGCTTCACCAACCTGATTGGAAATGGCATGCATCAAATCTCTCTGAGTTTATCGCATTTGTTAAACAAATTCAACTTCTTTAAAATCCTCAATAGCGGTCACATCATCCAATTTATACTTGGCAAAAAAACGCAAGTGGGAAATTTTATTAGGATTATAGTCCGTATAAATATTCAAGGGGATATCCAAACCAGAAAAACTCATACTACGAAGCTTCGGTAAATCATTATACAAATCCGCTATATTAGGGGTTATATTTAGATAAACTTGTTTGATTCTGCGATTTTTTAAAATTTGGATTTTCTCAACATCTGAATTAAATACTACTATATCTCCTTTCACAATAGATTTAGGGTAAGCATTTTTAACAGCATTAATAACAAGTGAGTCAACGACATCTACTGGGTAGTTTTCTTGTTTCGGATGTTCGTTGAATAAGTTCTCGAAATCGCTTATTTCCTCTTGTTGCCCCTCAATAATCTTGTAATTCTCACTTGCTTTGCGAAGATAAATTAAACTGGCCAAATGATAGTCCCCATGTTTGCCATCCGCAATAATGTAAATATGCTTTAATATGCGCATATCTGATGGATCAAGCACTTTTAGTATTGATTGCATATATTTATTGATTATATTTTTTTTATCCAATTGAAAATTTATCGCCTAAATTAATAGTGACACCTATGTAGACATTTTGTTAATGATACTATCATTATTAGGCTAGCCATAAACTGACCTAATGAAAGTTCTTTCAACTCGAAACCTTGCAGAATATTGAACCGATAATTTCAGCTTAAAATTCTCAAATTTTGTGACTTTGCGAAATGAAGAAACTCCTTAAAGGAAAACTCTTAAACACAAAATGCAGATAATTATATAATTATCTGCATTTTGTTAGTGAACCCTATTGGACTTTTTTCGAACCATTTTATTGAGAATTTAAAACAAATCGCTGGCGATCCTAAATAATTCGAGCCCATTCTGGGGAATAAGCTATTAAAACTTTATTTATTCCCCACACTGGGCTTAATTCGAACCATTTAATGAAACAATTGAAGGCTTTGATCAATCTAAAGATTACATAAATGGGGTTCGATTCACTTAAGGGCTACCATAAGGGAAAGAGATTTTAAATAGTCTTCTTTCCCTTTTTTATTTCCACTCAACACATTGTTAATCAGTAAAATAGCTTCAGCAGCCAAGTTCGGTCGGGGTGTTCGATATGCTTCGCCGTCAAAAAGCAGTTTTTCAGGAAATAATGAACACACCATCTGACGTTTCTTTTTGATGTCAGCAAATTTGAACCGCTCAGTAAGCCCTACGAAGCCTTTTATAACTTTCTCGATCAATATATTGATGTTCATCTTAGCCAACGGATTTTCTTTCATATTGGCCATTTTGGCTTCTAAACGATCGATTTGTGCTTCGCAATCCGCTTTTATGGCCTTGAAATCATCCGCATCGATACTATCATCCAGTAACAAAGTCCGGGCTTTAGCAATCTTTTGCGTGTTATTCTCGATGTCGGCAAGTATCATTTTTTTCGCCTCAACATCGTTATGTGTTCGACTTTTGTATACTTGGGTTGTTACCGCAATTACGAGGTCAACGGCTTCGGGACGAACGGCGTATTCGTCAAGCTTTTTAATAAACAGGTCATTGCATTTTGGAGCACTCAAACGCACACCGCAAACGCAGTGGTAATAGTAGTAATGCAATCTTTTCCCTTTAGATTTACTTCCTGTAAGCATCCTGTGACAACCCGGACAGCTTATTAACGTTCGTAAAGGCAATTCATCTAAAGACACCTGTAATGCCGCTTTTTTTCTTTTGCGCCCCTCTAAAACATCCTGCGCTTCGTAAAATAGTGTTTCCGTGATTAATGGTTCATGCTGTCCATCGGTTAACCTCATTTGCTCATCATTGTGCTGTGGGATAATGATCTTGCCACAATACACGGGGTTGCGCACCAATCGCCAAAAATTCATCCGTTCACATTTCAATCCCTCTTTATTGGCCATTTTACGGATGTGTTCTAAAGGCCAATTGTCTTTGGCGATTTCCTCAAATACCCATCGCATGATGGTAGCTTTAGGTTCATTGGGCGCGATATATTTCTTCCCCGTTTCAGATACGACGTTCTTATAACCCACAGGAGCAGATTACATCCACCGCCCTTCTTTTTTTGCCCGGCGCATGCCATAAAAAGTATTTAATGCCCTGCGGTCATTCTCCACTTCGGGAGCGGCAAGGTAAAAGGCCAGCATCATTTTGTTTTCAGGAATGGTCAGATCAAGCGGCTGTTCAACAGCCTGCGGCTCGATACCCAATTTCCTAAGCAAGCTGATCATCATATAGGCATCCCCGGCATTTCGGCTGAACCTATCCCATTTAGTAAAAAGGATCAGGTTACGTTTGCCCCTTGTCCTTTTGATTTCGGCAAGTAATTTGTTCCAAGCAGGCCGCTCAAAGGATTTGGCCGAGTGGTCTTCAAAGATCACTTTGTGAACTGTTATTGAATTGATCTCACAATAACGCCGCAATCGTTCCTCCTGGTCACGTTGCGAATAGCCTTTATCAGCCTGTTCATCTGTGCTTACACGCACGTATAAATCTGCAACTTTCATGTGTTAACTATTTGATCTATAGACAAGTTAACTAAAAAATATAGCAATTCCAAGACTTTTTTGGCCTCATCTGCACTAATATTGATGCCATTTCTAGCAAGTAATTGTACTGCAACTTCAGGTGCAAGCATCTTGTTATTATAGTGTTCTATCTCCATATTCTCAACATTTGATATGAAGCAAAAGTCCCTGCAACGGGAAGAAACTTTACCCCTGCCGGTAACAGCAGGGGAAAGGCTTAACGACGCATCGACCAACTTTGGCGGAGATAAAACGCTATGAAACAACAGATCAAAAAGCCGCCTGACCAAGATGCGGGTTAACCCATCCCACTAATAGATCATTAATTAAATCAGTGTATTAACCATAGTCAAATCGGCTTTTGGCAGGCTTGCCGCAGGTCGCCCGTGCGCCCAGCAAAGATGTATTTTCGTCCACGAAAATCACTTTGCTTGTTGCCACAAGAAAACCAGGGGCGGCGGAACTTGCCCCTTTGCCGGATGTAATTAACTGCAACAAATGCCCCGCAAAAAGTATAAAGATCAGGAGCAAGTGCTGACGCATTTTATCCGAACGCGACTGACCAAAAAGGCATTCGATCGGTTGGATAAGATCAGCAAGGAAAGCGATTGTCATACTGTCGGGGAAGTAGCGCGGAAACTCCTGAGCACGGAAAAGATCACGCTATTCTACAGGGATGTTACGCTCGATCGGTTCATGGAGGAACTGGCATTAGTCCGCAAAGAATTGAAAGCCATCGGGATCAATATCAACCAACTGACGAAAGGGTATCATATCGCCAGCAAGAAGCAGCAACCCACTAACTATATTATGGCGGAAGTGGTCAAACTTTACAGGCAGGTCGATGGAAAAACTGAAGACCTGCTACACATCATCAACCAGCTCGCACAAAAATGGTTGCAAGAATAAAGACCGGCAAGAACCTGCGCGGAGCCTTGCATTATAATGAACGTAAGGTGACCGCGGGAAAAGCAGAACTGATTCTGGCCAGTGGGTTTGCGGGTAACATCGAGCAGCTAAAGTTTAACCAGAAGCTCGCCCGTTTTGAAAAGCTGATATCGCTCAAACCAAGCGTCAAAACCAATACAGTTCACATCTCCCTGAATTTTGATGTGAAAGAGAAACTGGAAGAGGAGACCTTGCAAAGGATCGCCATGGTGTATATGGATAAGATCGGTTTTGGAGACCAGCCCTACCTGACTTACCGCCACCACGATGCTGCCCATGACCACCTGCATGTGGTGACCACGAATATTCAGCCAAAGAGCAGTGCCATAAACCTACATGGCATTGGTTGGCAACGATCGGAAGCTGCACGAAAGGCGATAGAAGAAGAATTTGACTTGGTTAAAGCAAAAGGGAAACAGTGCAAACCCGAACCTGCGATCAAGGCCATCGACATTGAAAAAGTTAGTTATGGAAAAATCCCCACCAAGCGGGCGATCAGCAACACTTTGAATGCAGTGATCGATAATTACAAATTTGCTTCCCTTGCCGAATTGAACGCAGTACTTAAACAGTTTAATGTGGCCGCCGACCGTGGCGCAGCAGACAGTATCATGTTTCAGAAGCGCGGGTTGATGTACAGCTTATTGGATGCAAATGGCGGAAAAGTTGGTGTGCCGATCAAAGCCAGTTCCTTATACGCCAAACCCACACTGCATAACCTTGAAAAACGATTTGAGAAAAACAGGGAGAACCGGCAGGAATTCAAGCCATCCGTAAAAGACAGGATTGACAGGGTGCTCCAGATGCATTACCTCACTCGGCGAGCGTTTACCAATGCCCTGCAAAAACATGGTATCGCAGTTCTATTCCGGCAAAGCGACATGGGGCAAACTTATGGGATCACCTTTGTAGACCACTGGAAAAAGGCGGTGTTCAACGGCAGTGAACTGGGCAAATCTTATACGGCAAAAGCGATTACCGATCAATTCCGTCCCGAGCGTACACAACAATTGACAAGCAATACTTTACAAATGTCAAAAGAACCATTGTCAAATGACAATGGGCACCGGTCAACATCGAACCCGTTAGAAGCTTTGCTGGCTCCGATCGAACGGTCAGGTCCGTTCCTGGTGAAGATACAGCGCCGCAAGAAAAAGAAATTAAACATCTAAATAAAGCATTATGCAAACCGGAGAGAATATCCAGGCCCTACGCAAGATCATAGACATGACCAGGCTGTTCAGCCTGGTGATCTTAGGCATCCACTTTTCCTGTTCTGTTATACAGCGTTTAAGGAATGGCAGCTCACCGCTCAATTAAC
Source organism: Mucilaginibacter pedocola (assembly GCF_002013915.1). Taxonomy (GTDB): domain Bacteria; phylum Bacteroidota; class Bacteroidia; order Sphingobacteriales; family Sphingobacteriaceae; genus Mucilaginibacter; species Mucilaginibacter pedocola. The sequence continues at coordinate 37,041 of NZ_MBTF01000001.1, read as the reverse complement.
AGACCGGTTACTGGCAAACTTAAGCAGACTACCAATTTTTCAGAGCGAACTTTGGAGTAAATTATCGGCACTTGTTTTACTAGCTGTTTCGCTGATTGGGGCGAAAGGGCGCAAAGAGGAAAAGATAAGCAGGGATCGTATCATCGCCTATTCCCTATGTGGGCTATTGCTTTATGGCCTCAGCCATTTCTGCCTGGATATTTCCGCTACGGCACATAAGGTCGCCATCATCTATATCTTCGTAACGATGACCGGTTACCTATTGATTCTGACGGGTGGAACCCGGTTATCCCGTTTATTGAAGATCAACCTCGGCAAAGATATTTTCAATAACGAAAACGAAACTTTTCCCCAGGAGGAAAGATTGATCGACAATGAATATTCAGTGAACCTACCCGCCCGTTATACCTTTAAAGGGAAGGTCCGGGCCAGCTGGATCAACTTTGTCAACCTGTTCCGGGGATTGCTGGTGATCGGTACACCCGGCGCCGGCAAAACCTATTTTGTTATCCGGCATGTCATCCGCCAGCATATTCAGAAGGGGTTCAGTATGTTCCTGTATGATTTTAAAATGCCTGACCTTACCCTCATCGCCTACAACGCCTTGCGCCAGTACTATAAAAATTACCAAGTAAAGCCGGGTTTCTTTGTCATCGATTTAGACCAACCAAAACACCGTTGCAACCCGCTTGACCCGGAGGGGATGATGGATATCACCGATGCCGCAGAATCCAGCAGGACGATCCTTTTAGGGCTCAACCGGGAATGGATACGGAAGCAGGGTGATTTCTTTGTCGAATCACCAATCAACTTTGTCACCGCTGTCATTTGGTATTTAAGAAAATATAAGGATGGCAGATATTGCACCCTGCCGCATGTCATCGAACTGATCCAGGCGGACTATGACCAGCTATTTCGGGTATTGCAAATGGAGCCGGAGATCGAAGTATTGGTCAATCCCTTTATTTCAGCATTTATCAATGAAGCCACAGATCAGCTGGAGGGGCAGATCGCCAGCGCGAAGATCGGGTTAGGTAGATTATCATCGCCGAAGATCTATTACGTGTTGACGGGAAATGATCTTACACTGGACATCAATAACCCTGATGAACCCAAGATCATCTGCGTAGGCAATAACCCGCAGAAAGTGCAGACCTACGGCGCGGTGTTGTCTTTGTATGTTTCCAGGATGATCAAACTGGTTAATAAGAAAGGCCAGTTAAAAAGCAGCCTGATCTTCGATGAGTTCCCGACCGTGTTCCTGAATAATATTGACGGCCTCATCGCAACGGCGCGTTCCAATAAAGTGGCGACCACGTTGGGCATCCAGGATTATAGCCAGCTGAAGAAAGACTATGGACGCGAGCAGGCGGAGGTCATCATGAATATTGTCGGCAATGTTATCAGCGGGCAGGTTACCGGTGATACGGCCAAGCAGTTATCAGAACGTTTCGGGAAGATCAACCAGGTCAAGGAAAGTTTGTCCATTAACAGTTCTGACACCAGCGTGAGTAAGTCTACCCAATTGGATTATGCTATCACGCCGTCCCGTATCTCGACCTTGTCATCCGGAGAATTTGTAGGAATGATGGCTGACGAACCCAATAACAAGATCGACCTGAAAGTATTTCATAACGAGATCATCAACGACCATGCGGTCATTGCCAGAGAAGAGGCCGCTTACAAACCGTTACCGGATATTCGCACTCCTACCGAGGAGGAAATCATGGAGAATTACAAACGGATCAAAGAAGACATCCGTGAGTTGATCGCGGAGGAATTGGCTAATCGGCCGAAGCCGGGTACAAATACGGAAAAAGAACAGGCATCGGGCAGGGGAAAAAAGCGGAATAACACAAATAAAAAAAGCCTCTCACTTTGAAGCATTCGCTAAACACGATTTAGTGGTAACATATAACCTCCTTGATAAAAATCATATCATAGAAAACCAAAAGATCATAAATCATTAAATTATGTACTTAAAAAAAATCAAACATGTCACTGTCGGGAGATTTGTTAAAGGGCTTGCCCTGGTGTATTTGCTAACCAACTATTCGCCCATAAATTTTTTATTAAAAGAAAATTATACATACAGCAATATTGATGGTAGTTTCATCATTTCCGAGGAATGTGGAAAAGGGTTCAATTACGAATATGTCATAAGGCGCTACGCGGTATACTTATATCAAAATCCAGAAAAAAACAAAAATGATAATAGGCTCTATAGGGTCTTCACAATAAAACCGTGGCTCATTTGGGAATGGCATGACCTCATTTTTAGGAATGATCGTTTTTGGTTGCCATTTTTATACAAGGAAAAATGTGAATGAGGTAGTTGTAACTAAAATGCTGTCCTATTTAAATAGTGATGAGTTGAATCTTCGCCTTTAGAAGAACTCCGTCGATTTTTTTGCGTGCCGGCCCGAAACTACAATAGAGGCGTTTTACTTGGTAAGTATAAAGGGCTGTATTTTGCATAGATGTACGATCGATGAAAACAGTAATGCGATTTGATTGATTGAATCTATTGTTGGCCTCTCCAAAGAACGAATACCAGCTGAAATATACGCGAATATTGGCACAACTATTGAACCTCACGCCTTATGAATAAACGTATACTTGTCCTGGATGACGATGTGGATTTTTTGGAATGCGTTTCCAACATACTTGAAAACGCCGGATGCACCGTAATTCCTTTCCGGCAGCTCTCAACACCTGAAGAAATTCTTGAAAAATGCCCCGATTGTATCATATTGGATGAAGTTTTACCATCTATCAGTGGCCATACTATTTGTATAATTCTAAAAAGGATTCAGGCGAATCGACACAATATTCCGATCGTGCTGATGTCAGGTCTAGCGGACCTCGCTGCGCGGGCCCGGTTGTGCGATGCTGACGCTTTTATTCAAAAACCGTTCAAAAGTAACGACGAATTTATTCAGCTTATCCAAGATACCGTGGACCGGGGAGCTGCCTGAAATAATTACGCCGGCTTTTCTATTAAGCTTTATTAAGATCAGGTTTAAAGTGTGCCTTCAGGGCCATAGTTGTTTAAAAATGAATACTGTAATAGATAATTTGAGTCTTCCTGCGCAGGGGCAGAATGTTTCCTTAACATTAGTGAACCAACAAAAAGTTATACGATTCTAGGTTTAGAACTCGCTAATAAGTTAAAGTGAAAGCGTGCTCCTAAAATTTATATCATGAAATTAAAAATATAATTATGGAAGTGATAGATCCGCTTGAATTTGCCAGCACGATAACTGATGCCTATACGAACAAGCCCGTGGGCCAGCTTAATGACCATGTAATACGCTTGTCCATCATGACCTTGCCATATGATTGGCATTACCACCCGAATTCTGACGAAACCTTTATAGGTTCCGCAGGAATTCTTGTAGTAGAGACAGAGAAAGCAGCCGTCGAACTCTCGGCTGGTATGGCCATAACTATATCTAAGGGCATACTGCATAGAACCCGCCCCAAGGGAGAACGCAGTGTAAACCTGACCATAGAGCACGCCGCTATAGAAACGGTATTTGTGTATTAACTGCTTTTACCGATCTCGTGTTTAGGCGGCACGACCGCCACGTTTTGCTCCGATTCCTTTTGCTCTACATGTACTGCAAATTCGGCTGGTTCTATCCTCACTCCATAAAAGTCAGCATATGCACGGGTGAACTCGGCTCCGAAATACAGAATAGCGGCGGTGTAATATACCCAAAGCAGGATGACGATCAGTGAGCCTGCAGCGCCATAAGTAGAACTGGTTCCGCTTTTTTCGATATATATACCGATAATAACACGCCCGATCATGAACAATACGGCTGTAAATAATGCCCCTGACCGAACATCTTTCCATCGAACTTTAGCATCGGGCAATACCTTGAAAATCACTCCGAATAAAACAGCGATCACAGTGAAGCTGATCAACGCATTTAGAACGTTGAAGAATGTAACGGTTATCGCGGGTAAGAAATGTTTCAAGTAATAACTGGCAGCTAACAATGCGCCATTGACCACTAATGAGACCAAAAGCAAAAAGCCAATGGCAACAATGAGGGAGCCGGACAGCAAGCGGTTCTTTAAGAGCCTGATCCAGCCGACCTTCGGTTTTGGCTTAACCTGCCAGATGATATTGATCGATTCCTGTATCTCGCCAAAAACCGTGGTGGCACCGAGTATCAACGTAACGGCACCGATAATAACCGATATAGTCGACTTCCCGCTGGTTTGCAAATTTTTAAGCATATCCTGGATCTGTTTAGCCGCGTCATTGCCAACCAGTCCATTGATCTCATGAAATATCTTACCTTGTATAGCGTCTTTGCCCAAAACCAGCCCTGCCAACGAGATCAGCAACAATAGTAGCGGTGCCAATGAAAAGATGGTGTAGTAGGCCAACGATGCACTATATTTCAATGCGAGGTCATCACTAAAACCATTAAAGGCCGCTTTCATAATGGTAAAGCCGTTTTTAAAAGATTTTCTTGTTAGATAATTTTTGAGTGCCATAGCTCCAGAGTCGGTTTTTGATAAATTGCGTTTTTCGGGGAGAGGTTGAACGATATTCGGGGTAACGCGGATATTGATCTTCTTTTTCCTCTAGGGTATTAAGCTCCTTAAGGTTCGAAGGATAGCGCGTTTATCGCTGAACTGCGCGGCCATTATAACCTCGCTTTGCTTTACCTGCCTTTTTAGCGAAGCGATCGCAGTCTTTAGATCATCAGCATTATCGATCTTTCCCATTTTTAAGAAATGATAAATGCGCCATTTGGTTTGCGAAAGATAGGAATTACCATGATCTATCCGGCGCAAAAGCCCCTGATGGACAAATCCATACACTATACTCCCACAGGTAAAGATATAACCACTTCGGTACTTAGATCCTCGACAGAGCTGATATCTATTTTCCCTCCATGGCCTTTAACCACGATGTCATAACTAAGCGACAACCCTAGTCCTGTTCCTTCACCTGTCGGCTTGGTGGTAAAGAATGGTTACATGATCTTGTTCATTATGGATTTGGAGATGCCGGTTCCATTATCCCTGGCTTCTATGATCACATTCCCTGAAGCTTGATAGATCTTCACACTCAGCGCGGGGTTATAACCATGTCCAAGCCGCTTCTGCCGTTGTTGCAAAGCATAGAAAGCATTACTGAACATATTTGATAGAACACGGCCAATATCCTGTGGCACGGCCACTATTTCGGCTAATGTACCGCCGGCATCCATGGTGATATCCGCGATAAAAAAGCTATCCTTCAGTTGGAAGCTTTTGTAAGATAGTTGGAGGCATTCGTTGGCGAGTTTAATAATATCAGTAGGTTGTTTTCGTGCCGACGCACTGCGGGAATGCTCCAGCATTCCTTTTACGATATTATCGGCCCGTTTACCGTGATGGCAAATCTTTTCGAGGTTTTGTTTTAGATCGGCGCTGATCGCCTCTGCCTCTCCATAAGCACCTTTTCGAAGTTCTTCCCCCATTTCATCTAGCAATTCGGTGCTCAGCTCAGAAAAATTATTGATAAAATTCAAGGGATTTTTGATCTCGTGTGCTATACCGGCCGTCAGCTCACCCAGCGATGCCATTTTCTCGGCTTGGATCAGTTGTTCCTGCGTAGCGCGTAGCTCTTCCAACGACCCGTGCAATGCTGAGGTGCGCTGGGCGACCTGCGCTTCTAACCGTTCGTTTTGCTGGAACAGTAATAACTGCTTTTCCTGTTCTTGAGCAAGGTTCTTCTTTGACAATAACTCTACCTGAACCAGTTTTTCCCGTAATAGGCCGCTTTTAAGAGCGAACTCCCTTGCGAGGTAAAGAGAAATACCTAAAGCTGGCGCTATGTAGGTAATACCAATAAAAGTTTGAAACCACAGTAAGCTTACGTGGATATCCCAGTATTGCACGACAGATGAAAGCGTTGCAGCACTTATCGACACAGCAAATCCCGCCGTGATGATACCCGCACCACTCTTCTGCGCCACAAGGGCTTTAGCTAAAAGCGATACCTGGATCACTTCGAATAAGATCAATACACCGTCAAAATTCCAAAACCTGGTTCCGCATAAAAGTATCCCTGCGATGCTGATCACGTAAACCGCCCATGTCACTGCTACCATCTTCCGGGTGTTAAAGCCGAAAAGGGTACTCAGCGCCTTGATGGACCATATCGCCGGCATTAGCGATAGCAAAAAAGCGGGTACACGCACAAGTGTATATAGCCTGATATCCTGCACCCAGCCTTGAAGTACCACCAACAGAAAGGTTAAGGTGGAAATTCCGGCATAGAGGCTGAAAAAAGATCGGCGCGCTGCGCGGGGTCGTAACGGTAAAAAGACAGGTGTAATAAAGTCAAAAGAAAAAAACCGACACAAGTACCGTATAAGTACCATTGCTCTCATCGATAGCCTTATTATTGGCTTGCCAATTTGAAAAATTATTAAGGGTCAGCCAAAGCAAGTAACCATCTGTATGCATATGAAAACCAGGCCGCCAGGGGGCGAACCGTATAGCAAGGACATGCTCTTTGCCTGCACTGAGGTGCAACTCTTCTTCGGGCAGGTTCGCTCCTATCGGAATTACCTCATTTCCGCTACGGCTTATGACACCGTGCCGCAGTATCAGTTCGCCATCCAAAAAAATTTCTGAAGCGCAGGTTTGGAATACAGATAGGATCAAAGACCTTTTACTTAATTCAGGGCCGACCGTAAAATGGGTTCTCATCCAGCCGATACTGACCCCTTTTAATTCAGGCAATTGGCTGAGTGGTTTTTCCGGGTGGATAATCCGCCAACTTTTATCATTATATTCAGGAGCAGCGAATCCGGCTCCGTCCTCGCCGGTGAAACGCCATCCCTCAATGATATCGATGCCGCCGGGGGGTAAATGATCGAATGCCGGAACCTTAGCGGCCCGGGCATTCAACCGGAGCAGGCTGGAAATCAGTAAAAATAGGAATAAGAGTTTGGCATTCATATCAAAAATGGGGCCTTTAAATATACATTATTTGCCGGCCGTATGCCGTTGACGATGTACATTAAAAGTTCCTAATCGCTCGCTGTACAGCATCGCTTCCGTAATTATCCGTCAACAAGCTGATCCTAAAGCAATCTCCCTTCAGAACTTGTTTCCTTTGATGGCTGAATGATCATTCGCTATAGATCGCCCCGGTAATATATTTAGGGTCTTTTGGAGCTTTTATGATAAAATAATGATGCTGAGCATCCAAAAGTGTTAGAACCACATAACGCGAATTCCAGTTCCCAATACTGAAGATCGATAAAGGGCCTTTATGGTTTTGAAGAATTACCTGGTTCTCCGTTAAAATGCCTGGGTGTATTGCAACCTGCGCATAGCATAAATAAATAAACTATAGTAAAGTTGACTTTTTTCCATTCCATTACGTAGTTCAAAATAAAAAAAATTTTATATTATTTCGAAAAACGCTGACAGATGTCCGAATAACGCAAACGGACTCGCTATTTGCCGTTGCTCAGGACAGAAAAGAATGCCTGTAGAGAAATTTATGAACTTATGCCGGCAGCTTCAGTTGCTCCGATAATTCAATAATTTTAAGACGGAGTTCCGTGATCTCATTTTCCCGCCGGAGAAGTTTTTTGTTCGCCGCAATTAACAAATCCCTGGGGAGATGATCTGAAACCTGGCGATTAGCGAGTATATCTACTATAGGCAGGCCGAACAAGTCAGCGATCTGCTGAATACGCGATAGGCTCATGTCCGTAATGCCGGCTTCGATCTTGGAGAAGACCGGAATTGATATCCCCAGCCTGCTCGCAGCATCCCTTTGGGCCCAACCACGCTGGCGCCTGAGCAAACGAATAGTTTTACCAATACTTTTCATCGGGTTAAAAGCGAATGAGCGGAAAGAAATGATTTTATATGTTGATCCCCAAATATTGGTTTAGGCTAAAACTCTTAGATCATATATCGTCCTCAACTGTTTGGTATTTCCCCGCAAAAGTGAACTTCAGGCCACGATACAATGGGAAGCACTTCTCCCGCCAAAAATACTTTTCACGCCGCCTTCTTTGCTGGAGATCGCAAATTTATCCTCTTATATCATCTGGAGAGTGTTAAGGGGCATCACTCAAATTGAGTGAACGATGGTTTTAGAAATCTGATGCGCATCTATGCCCTAAATATTGATCAAGGGAGGCAGTAATAATTAACTTAAAGTTATTATTATTGTATCCCTGATTAATTTACTATGACTGGTTTAAATAGCTTGACCGTGAAAAAGGTTGGTGACCGCATTCGAGGTGTACGAAAAGAAAAAGGATTCAACCTGAGTAAAGTTGCCGGGCTTCTCGGCATCTCCACTCCGGCTGTCTCTAAGATAGAGACGGGCGTGACAGATATTAACTTATCCCGGTTACAGCAATTATCAGACATTTTTGAGATCGACATATCTTTTTTATTGGCCGGGATCAATAGCGAAAATGTTAATACCCAAAGCAAGGAGGTAGAGGCTTTAAAAGAACGCCTTGCCCTTTACGATGAAGAGATCAAACTACTTCAGCGTAAGGTGATATCCTTGTATGAAGAATTACTCAAAAAATAACAACTAAACTAACGCTTTCGCGCCGTTATAACGGGTTGGAATGCGTATGATGGCCGCAAAGAAATTAGGTTAGGTGCTCTCTTTCACATTGTGAAGTTAAATAGTATAGCTATAGTTTCTGGATATTTAATATTCAAAGCGTCGCTGTCCTGTTTATTTTACATGAAGCTTATAACAGTGCAATAGCGATCGCGATGGCTTTCCGCCTGGCTTTTAGATCAAGTGGCATGTCTTTTGAGAAGGTAAAACGGGATAATTAGTATAAGTTAAATGATCGGGGAGCGGAGTATACCGTTCCCCTTTTTGCAGCCCTGAATGGTGAACAAGCATTTATATAACCCCCCTAGGGCCTACTAATTCAAACTTATTTTAAATTATTCTATAGCTTTAGTCCGCCCGCGAACCCGTTACAGACTGATAAGAATACTTCTTAGCAAGCTTCTAACGGCACCTGCACTAACAAATCTCAACTTAGCATGTTATTTTTTCATGACAAAACACAAAACATTTCCCGCAGAGCAGCCTGAGATGCCGCTTCCGGATAAAAAGCCTGAAATAAAGCAACCTCATGACCCGCATACACCTGAAACTCCCGAGGAAGCCCCTCAACACGAGCCGGAAGAACTTCCACCGGGTAATATTCCTCCGATGAAAGGCAATGATAAGGCCCGACAGCATTAGTTAGATGAATAATCAGATTCTTGAACATAAGTTAAGCTTTCGAATTAAATGATCCTGTAGCTATTTATGATAAAAAATAATACAAAACGGAAGTTGCGTGCCGCTGTTGCAGGGCGTCAGGAATGGTTCTTATTGAAATAAAATATAATGGCTCAAACAATTTATCACGCTGACAATTCATAAATAATGAACTATGACCTTCTGATGAATGAGAGGCTTGAACGTTTTAAACAGATATTAAATGTTCTTCCTCAGCCTTTTGAAATACCAGCTGAATTGTTGGTGTTATCTGCCGGAGAGTTTGCCAGCCCATGGAGTTACCGGCATGTGCAAATGCCTGGCCAAACCATGTATTTTATATTTCAAAAAGCAGGCTTTACAGATGCCCGGCCACTCGTGTGGGAATGCGCGGACCGTGAGTTGAATAAGATCATGCAAGATCATTTTGACCGCGCTGCTTAAGAATTCCGGACTTACAGCGTTTTATAACCATAAATTTAACGGCGTTGCTGTAAACCCTTAACATATATATGTTTTCAGACTAACCGGATACCGCATGCCCGGGCTGCTTAGGCCCAATATGCCCACCGGAATTTTGCGGGGGTATTCTTTTCGTTGGATATATAACTTTTTGGCGCCTGTATGAGCCCGGCAGTAACGGCGTTACATTATCATTCATGACGTCGGGCCTTAAACCTATAACCGGGCAGGTTATTAACAGCTTTTTGATCGCTGCTTAAAACAGCTTCCTGCCTTCTGCACTCCATTCTACATCTCTTTATTTTGGCCTATTTACGCCGCTGTTACTAATTTTACAAAAGGAATAAAACCTTTCAGCTCCACTTCCGTAACCCGCCATCAAACATAGGGAAGATGAGCGTGTTCTATTAATATGAACTTTTTCGGCGGCACAAGCGGACTCCAGATACCGATACCTAAACGCGAATTTCCTGCGATACATCAGGATAGGTCGAGGCTGGGCTATTATGCGTTATTGGAGAATAGCCTTGAAGTCAACAGTTCTTTTTACAAATTGCCTCGCTCGAAAACTATAGCCAAATGGGTTGATGAGGTACCACCACACTTCCGCTTCACGTTCAAACTTTGGAAGGAGATCACACACGAAAAAAGCCTGCTGTTTTCATCTTCGGCACTTGAAGATTTCATGAACGCCCTGGCTCCTGTTGAAAGCCGAAAAGGAACTCTGCTATTACAATTTCCGCCAAGCCTGCATTATCCGGCATTTTCTCAATTGAGAGAATTACTCACATTACTGTCCAACTATACCTGGCCGGTCGCGGTCGAATTTCGTCATTCCTCCTGGTATAATGACCGGGTATACGACCTACTCTACCAGCACCGGGCCGCGCTGGTGTTGCAGGATATGCCGTCATCTCATACGCCTATGGAGCTAACCGCTGATAGTTGGGTATACCTGCGTTTCCATGGGCCTGAGGGGCGCTATAAAGGCAGCTACAGTGATCAAGTCTTACATGAATACGCAAGTTACATCAGCGAATGGCTGGCTGACGGAAAAACTGTTTATACCTATTTTAACAATACTGCGGGCGCAGCACTGCAAGACCTTCAGCGATTAAAATATTTTTTGAATGGCCATAATGGATGATCGCTCCTTATTTAAGAAGATGAACCCAGCCTGCCGTTGCAAAAACGGTTTCACCCTTGTACAGGCTCTAATGGAAGGTTAATGGTGAGTATTGAACCTTTCCCTTCCTCACTTTCGATCTTCAGGCCGCCTCCGTGGTCAGAAATGATGCGCGAAGAAACATAAAGCCCCATTCCCAAACCGCTATACTTTTTCTCCGCTAACTCGCTGCGGTAAAATTTTTCGAAAACGCGTTTAGTGGTTTCCGTGCTCATCCCTATCCCTTCATCAGTAATACTTATTATTGCGGATAGGTCTTTGCGCGCAAGGTTAATTGCTATTCTCTTTCCCGGCTGAGAATATTTAGCTGCGTTACCCACAAGGTTCATCAGCACTTGTTCTATCCGAAGGCGATCTATCATAACGGTCATATCCTCGTCGACGTTCACTTCTAACAGGTGGCCAGCTACCAGCAACTGTAAAGGCTCCCGTATCGACTCCAGGTAGGGCGTTAATTCGGTCGCTTCCCTTTGATAATTCACCTGGCCTTCCTCCATGCGGGATATATCCATTAGTTGCCGTACCAGGTTACTCAACTTAGCGGTCTGAGTTTCGATCTTCACCAAAAACTTTTCCAGGGCGACATTCTGGCCCTTATTTTCGCGAAGCGCGAGTTGCGCAAAAGACCGCAGTATCGTAAGCGGGGAATTTAGTTCATGGCTTGCTACCGATAAAAATTCGTTCTTCTTTTGGTCCAGGTAGCTTGCGTGTGTCAAAGCCAACTCGTGTTGTTGGTTCAGTTCAGACAATTGCGCGTTCCGCTGCTTAACCTCCTCGTATGCACTCATTGGCCCTTCGGCCTCTAACTGTAGTTTAACCGCATTCACTTTCCGCTGGTCGAGCCTCACAGACCTCGGGATACCCAGTTTTAAATTTATGGTCAAAAGATCCCCGGCGGCCTCAAGGTCGAGCACCGGCACCAACTTTCGGGCATACTCTAAACCTTCATTACTCCGGTTAAATATCTCATCGATACGGCAGGTGATCCTTGCCGCCATAAAAAAGCGGCCATTATCCTGCGTAGCACCCAGCGTTGCCAGACCTTCGAATGCCTTGTCGATCACCTCCCGGCATACCTCCGAAACGGCGGTAGCGAAAGCCGTTTGTGTGGAAATAGTAAGGCCCAATAATTCGCCTACGCGCATAGATCTTTTATAGGCCAGCGTAAGGTCCATTTCATTCTCAAGGGATATCGCGGTCAATTGTGTCATATGTCTATATTTTAGCTATAAGCACCGACATATCATCTGTACGGCGTGCATGATCTTTATAAATTGCCGCGGCTTGCAGGATAATATCGCAGCGTAGCAAGCTTGCTTGTTTACCTGATTCCCATCTGGACCGAATACCATCAGAGCACATCGTAAGTTGTTGGTACTCCTCCATTTTCATACGCTGATCATTCATGGTATTCGGGATGTTATGCCCTATGATGCCATTGTATGCGAGTGAGGTTTTTGATTGCAAAGGGCCGCTCAGCTTAGAAGAGATATTTCCGACCCCTGCCAACGTGATGAGCGACGCCTTCAGATCAAAAACGGCGATGGTGGCTACCAGTCCACGCGTTTTCCTCACCGCCGGATGAATATAACGAATGATCTCTACCGGCGAGTTCGACGGGCATTGCTTGAAAGCCTTTACGGCTTCATTTACCGCCAGGTTCGCCTCTACCCCATGGCCCAAACCATCGGCCAGCATCACCTTTATGTGATCTTCCGTTGCTTTTAAATAATAACCGTCCCCGCTGGCTTTTTCCCCGGGTTTAGCAACCACTAAGGCTTTAACTGTTATCGTGGCTTTGCGCCGTAACTTCGCGGGAGGCGATTTGAATACCCGGCTAACCAATAACGTGCCCCAGCCTTTCGCCGAAAAAATATCGAACTGGTCTGACAGCCGTTTGATACTTCCCAAGCCATGGCCCATCGTATTGGTGGTGGAGTAACCGTCCGTCATCATCCGCGGAACATCGCTCATGCCCGGGCCGCTATCTATACTGATCAGTTCGATATACTCGTGTTCGCTATCCTTAAAATACCCGACAAGCAATTCACCGTTATTGGCATACTTATGTAAATTGGAAGTTAGCTCGGCAACAATAATATCGAGTTCAGCGATCCGTTTCTCCGAAAAATCTGCAGAGAGCGCTATATTATGAACTTCCTTTTTGATAAGTGCGTAATAGCTTCTGTCCGAGGCATCAAAGCTGATGTGTGTTGCGTCAACCATTTGCCCATTTTAAGATCACCACTTTTGTCCCCTTTCCCAATTCACTCTTAATATCGAATTCGTTCACCAAGCGTTTAGTACCCGGCAGGCCGAGCCCTAAACTTTTACCTGTACTATACCCATCCTTCATAGCCATGGCAATATCTGCTATGCCCGGCCCTTTGTCGCTAAAAGTCAAACGGATGCCGTTATCCCGCCCGCGCGAAACCACTTCTATCAGGATCTCGCCACCACCGCCGTAGCGCAACATATTACGCACCAGTTCGCTTGCAGCGGTTTGCAGTTTTGTTTGATTCACCAAGCCCATTCTTATCTTGGTGGCATACTCTTTAACGCGGTTGCGGAAGGGCACAACGTCCTGGTCACGCTGAACGGGCATATGGTCTTTATTCAGAGATATCGTCGCTGTGATCATATTCAGGATCTGTTTCATCTTCGTCAGTAACCTGAATCTTTAACTTGAGCAGATCCATACCCTTTTCTACATTAAGGGCAGTATAAACCCCCTTTAATGGTAAACCCAATTCCACCAGCGTAATAGCCACCGCCGGCTGCATACCAACCACGACGGTCTCGGCATCTAATAATTTAGACATGACGCCGATATTGCCAATAATACGCCCCATGAACGAATCCACGATGCTTACCGCAGAGATATCTATTAATATACCCTTTGCCCCTGTTTTGCTCACCATACGCACCAAATCGGCTTCCAGGTCGAGCGCAAGCCTGTCATAAAGGTCGACTTGTATAGTAACCAACAGGAATTGCCCCATCTTTAAAATAGGAATTCTGTCCATAACTGTTTTATGAGATCGCTTTAACTTCCTTTTTTACTACTAACCTTAATGTTCTAAACGCGTACTGCAGCGCACTGGCCAATGTAGCCTTAGTAACGATCCCGGAAAGGTCGATACCGAGGTGAACGATAGTCTGCGCGATCTCCGGGCGTATACCGCTGATGATACACTCTGCTCCCATTAAACGGGTAGCGCTAACTGTTTTTAATAAATGCTGCGCCACCAAAGAATCTACAGTTGGCACGCCGGAAATATCTAAAATAGCTACGCTGCTTTCAGATTCTACGATCTCGGTCAGCAGGCTTTCCATTACGACCTGCGTGCGGGCACTATCCAGCGTTCCGATTATGGGTAGCGCAATGATGCCATCCCACACGCGGATGACAGGTGTCGATATTTCTGAGATCTCATCCGTTTGGCGCAGGATGACCTCTTCGCGGCCTTTGATAAAGGTTTCGAAGGTGATGATAGAAAAGCTATCCATCAAACGATTCAGCTTTAAGGTCACCTCTACCAGTTCTTTAGGGCCTTCTATTTCGTCCTGCACCACCTCTATCAAAGCTTGCTTAAGGCTCATGATGAACAGCCCAGTCTCACGCGGGCTGTAACCTTGGCGCGCGCGGGAAATCGAGATCCCGCTCAATATCTCGATCACATGATCAAAATCCCCTGAATCTGCATCTGACAGGTTTTTATCGTTCAAACTTTTTACCAATGCGGTGATAAGTTCCTCAGATTCGGCTCGCAGGTCCTCATTGCTCATCAGGTCTTCCCGCAAACCGGCATCGGCCAATTGGTTCTGCATCCATCGTTCCAGGATTTCGGTTTGTTTCTTTTTAAAGATCTTGGTTATATCAATAGCCATAGGTAGTAATTATATTGTGTGTAATGGTACGTTATTTTTTTTAGAAAGAAAATTATTATGATCTTAAAAAAATTAGGAATATTTATCCTGACACATTTCCTAGAAATTAATGGTATTCGTAAATAATATTCAGAGAAAATTTGATCGAACCGGGCTGAATGAACTGAATACAACTAACGACATCGCCCCTACCGGTGCAAAAATGTGATCCGAATATTTTTTTTTCAAATTCGATGGCCGGAGCCTTAATTCCGGCCGAAAGCAAAATAATCCACCTCCCCGAAGAAACCCCGCGGGAATCTTCTATGCGCATCATACCGCCAGTTTCAGCAAACTGCCCTTACCATTTTTAGCATTCAATTTTTTCGACAATATTTTACCTGACAAATCCATTTTTGCCGTTGCGTAAAACAACTGGTTGTTAACCCTGTAATAGGCTTTAATGCCGTACTCGCCCCACTTTTTGAATTTTATAACTACGCATTCAGGCTGATACTGATCTTCGGGAGATAAGGTTCTTTTAATTGCTTCCGTAAGCGGCAAACATTCTTTATCGTTACAAAAGCGATCTTGAAAGTAAATTTTTTCCTGGTTCATAGGCGTTAGTCTTTATTAAGGATTATAATTTATTAAACTATAATTTACATACCCAGTTTTCATAACATGGCAAAGGCAGCAAAAAAACAAAGCAAATAGCCGGGCATAAAAGCCAAAATGGACCCGGCGCCGGAATATATCAAAAGCAGTTACAAACCCGCTGGGAAGCTTAAAGGTAAAGTAGCGCTGATCACAGGCGGCGATAGCGGTATAGGGAGCGCAGTGGCGGTACACTACGCCAAAGAAGGTGCCGACCTTGCCATTGTTTACCTGGATGAGGAAATCGACGCGAAGGCTACTAGTGAAATTATTGAAGCGGCAGGCAGGAAATGCCTGCTGATAAAAGGGGGCGTCAAACGCGCAAAATTTCGCAAAAAGGCAATTCAAAAAGCGATGGGCGAATTTGGCTAACTGAATATCGTGGTGAATAATGCCACCATCCAGTTCCCGGAAAAGGACGTCAAGGCTATCGATGAAAAACAATTAGGTGCCACTTTCCGCACCAACATTTACGCCTACTTCTTTTTTGCTGAGGTATATGAAAGCGGGCGATACGATCATCAATACCACTTCCGTCACTGCCCACCGTTCATCTCCCGCGCTGATCGACTATTCTTATATAAAAGGCGCTATCACCACTTTCACCCGCTCGCTCGCCACCAACCTGACCGAAAAGGCATCGGGTAAATGCCGTAGCACCACGGCCGGTTTGGACGCCACTTATCGTATCAAGTTTAGATGATGAAAAGATAAAAAAATTCGGCAGTGAAACGGCTATGAAACGCGCGGGCCAACCCTCCGAAATTGCCCCCGCTTATGTATTTCTGGCCTCAGACGACGCTTCCTTTCGATAAAATACCGGCATCCCAGCATAAATTCCATTATTTTCATCGTTTATCATTATCGAGCGAACGCACAGAAAAGCAATAATCATACTGCTCTAATTACTCGCTCCTTTTTATTTCCGTGTCTGCTTTATTTATTTGGGTTTCGTCTTTAGAAGGTTCGGTACCTTCCAGTTCTTCTTGCGTTTTGTGTTTCTCCGCGTTAGCGTCATCGGCCTTGGTATCAATGATGTCGTCGGGCCCGGTCAGCGCCTCGATTTTTTCGTTTTCTTCATTCATGCCATACCCGCAACAATTGCTGTACCAGTTTAAAACAGCCTGTAATTTTTGTTGTTATTTTATTATGTTAACAAAAATAAACGAATTGCCGCCGGAGGTACTCGGTGTATGTGCCGCTGGCGAAGTAACGAAAGAAGACATGGAAACTGTGTTACTTCCAGGACTCGACGAATTGGTAAAGCGAACCGGCGAGATTCGGTATTTATTGGTATTAGAAACAGGCGTGCAAAACTTCACCCTTGCCGCCTGGTGGAAAGATATGTTGGCGGGTTTAAAACATTATACCCACTGGCACCGAATTGCCGTTGTAAGCGACCAAAAGGCGGTGGAATGGTTTACAGACGCCTTCCAATTGGCAATTCCCGGTAAGTCGAAGGGCTTTAGCCCGGATGAATTGAAAAAAGCCGAGGATTGGGTCATCGAGGAATAATATGCTTTTGTTGCCTGTTTCGGTGCGAATCCTGCGCTAACTAATTAATGTTATCCCAGCCACCGGTTGTTCCCGGCAACTTTCAGCGCTTCGGACTTGCTGTTAACGGCCAGTTTTTGGTAAATGTTTTTTATATGGCTACGGACGGTTTCTTTACTGATAAAAAGCTCCAACGCGATCTTACTGTAACTTTTCCCTTCCGAAATGCCTTTAAGCACTTCTCGTTCCCGCTCAGAAAGCGGCGAGTCCTGCGCGCGGCCGAACGAGCGGACCACCATCTTAGCGATATGCAAGCTCATCGGTGCCCCGCCCGAGAAAGCTTCCGCGATATTTTGCAGGATGTGTTCGATATCCGAATTTTTAACGATATATCCGCCCGCGCCGGCACAAAGCGACTGGAAAACCTTTTGGCTGTCTTCCAAAACCGTTATGATGAGCACGATACAATCCGGAAGCTGCTTCCTGATCCGCATGGTACCCTCTATACCGTTCATACCGGGCAGATCGATATCCATTAACACAAGGTCAGGCCGGTCATCCGGTAGTTTTTTTAACGCTTCTTCGCAATTATCATATTGGCCGGCCACGAAATATTCGCCCGATGTTTCGATGACGGCTGCGAAGCCTTCCCTGATCTTACTGTTGTCTTCAATGATAATGATTCTTTTCTTCATATAGATATGGGCAGGTGCACAGGGACACTGATGGCGACGCGCGTGCCACTGGCTTTTTTGGTAATCTGATAATTGAAGTTTTGTTTACGGCATCGGCGCTCCATATTGCCCAGCCCGTAATGTTCCCGCGAGGTGTCGGCTTCTTTCCAGCAGCCATTATCCTGCAGGATGAAGGTTGCCTGCGATGCAGTACATATCATGGTAAGCACGGCCTCACCGGCTCCGGAATGTTTGGCAACATTCGTCATGGCCTCTTTAAAGATGAAGATAAGGTTCAGCGCAGCCGAAATGTCTAACTGCACACCATGGCATTCCGGGGCGCTTGCAGAAAATGCGATATCGAACTGGTTATAATATTGTTGGCCGTAAGCCGTCAGGTAATCGAAAAGTTCATTCGGATCATCGCTGTTGTGGTTAAGCTGCCACAAAAAATCCTTGCTGCTGGCGTAAAGCCCATTACTGTTTTCTACGATACTGCTGATCATGGGCTGCAGTTCATGTTCGCTGCTTAACTTAAGTTTAAGCAGCCCCGCCTGCCGGGTAATGGCGGATAGCATATTCCCGGTCTGGTCATGAAAATCGGTGGCAATGGTTTCCCGCATACTGTTCAGTTGTTCGGTACGCTCCCTAAGTGAGCCCGTCATTCGGTTGAAATGCCGGGACAGCCTGCCAATTTCATCGTTAACCTGCACTTCTACCTTTGCGTCCAGGTCACCCGTGCCCACCTGTATAACGCCTGCCACTATTTTATTCAGGTGTTTAAGCAGCGTATAACGCAACAGCAAGGGTAACAAAAAGCAAATGGCCAGCGTAGTTACCGGGACGATAATGACGAAAACTTTCACGTAGCCGGTAGTTTCGGGCGTACCATCAGCACCGAATAACACGATCGGTATCAGCGTGACAGCGCTCAATGTTAGAAACAGCGTGATACCCACGATCTTGGTTTCGAATGAGGTTTTTTCGCGGGCGTAACTAAAGTATGCAAAACCTACCAGGACCGTGATCGATACGGAAAGCAAGTAAAGCGATGTTAAAAAGAAACCCGGCGGCACACTATCCAGGTCGTACAGGAAAATAATGGCTTGGATAAGGGTATAGATAAAAAGGCTGAAGGCGAACCCGCTGAATAAAGCTGTTTCCCTCGTAGTGGGATGCAGCAATTCATGTTTCAAAGAAAAGACGCCACGCTCTTTTAAAAAAAGCTTCATTTTTCGGATGTAATTGATGGCTGACCACAAGGTAGCCGCCACATACAGGCCGGCGAAAAACAGTATATGGTTCAGAGCGATCCGGTGGAAAAGGTAAAAGTCTGTCAGCCAGAAATAAGCGGCACAGCAAAAAAGGAAAACATAGGCCAGGATGGCCACCCAGCTCTCCCGGGGAAAACTGTTTTGATAGAACCGGTAGGAACACCAAATGACGGCCACGAATTGCAGGCCCTCTGTGAAAAGCATTAGCCAGTAAAGAGAAGCGGGTGGATTAACCACCGAACCGACAAAGAAGGAAACCAGTTGGGCCGGCAGTGCTGTAGCATAAATGAATATCATGAGGTAGCAATCGCCGGACTTATTTTTTAACCTCAGCAGATATACCAGGAATACCAGTTCGATACAGGCGATCGAAAGGTCGGTAATAGAACCGGGGGATGGCTGGAACCAAGTCATGGTGCAAGGTAATTCATTTTGGCCCTCACCCACACTGCTAAGTTAAAAATCCCCCAATTTGGAGGATTGACCCGAGCGGATGCTGTAGGTAACTTGCGTTATAATTAAAACGCATGAAAAAACTTTTACCTGCCCTTATATTAGTGTTGTTGAGTATCGCCGCTTGTAAAAAAGATAACAACACGCCGCCCGAAGAAAAGCCCGGCACCGGGGCTGCGGCCGTAACACTGGGCAGCCTTTCAGTTAGCATGGTCACCGAAGGGATGTCTGTTACCCTTTCCGGCAGCAACCTACCCGCAGCCACTTCTGAGGTCAAGGTTACTTTTAATGGTGTTGATGCGCCGGTACAATATAGTTCAGGCACGGCGCTTATTGTAACGGTGCCCGTCACCACAAGCGGCAGTGTGAAGGCAGTGATAGGGGGTAAAACGATCAGCGGGCCTTCGTTCATTTACGTATCCATACCCAAAATTACCGCCATTTCGCCGACCGTGGTGAGCGAAGGTAGCGTAGTGACCATTACCGGTACCGGCCTGCAGGCTTCGGGCCTGACCACAGTGGTTTCATTCAGCGGTATACCGGGCACGATCGATTCGGCTACGCCTACGGAGCTCAAAGTAATCGTCCCAAAGGCGGCCAGCGGGAAAGTTACCGTCACGCTTGCTCCTCAGATATTCGGACTGAGCGCGCCCTACACCTATGTTTCTCCGGGCCTTTTGGCACCTTATTCGAACGGTAGTGTTATTTTGACCTCGCAAGCAGAAGTTGACGCTTTTGTTGATATGAATAAAGGCAAGCAGCTGCAGGTAACGGGCGACCTGGAGATCAGCGGCGGGGATATAAATTCTGTTGCGGGACTATCTATTATCACCTCCATATCGGGTAAAGTTTCCTTTCGAAATGTGGAGGGTTTGGCCGATGCACCTTTTTTAAGTACACTGTCCAAGGCTGGTGAACTTTCCTTTGTATATGCAGGCCTCACTTCGCTCAATTTGAATAACCTTCAAGGGTTCACCGGTGGTATTTACGTCAACAACATGGCCAAACTGAGCAGCGTAAATTTTTCAGGCTTAACCGCTCCTTCCTATATCTCCCTCAATTACACTCCTTTACTTACCGATTTGGGCTTTTTAAGCAATATCACCTCTACTGGCAGTATATCGCTTACCAACACAGGAGCGAGAATGCTAAGAGCCGATAACTTAACCACCATCCGGAGCGTAGACATCAGCGGTTGCGCAGCTTTAACTTCCGTCAGCATGAGGTCGCTCATCACTACCACCGGCAATTATAGTTCAGGCATTACCATCTCCCAATGCCCTGCGCTAACAACAGTAGACTTCAGCGCGCTTACCACCGTTGCCGGAAAATTGTCGCTCAGCGGAACGGCAATAACCGGCATGGACGGCTTCAGCGCGCTTACCGGTACAGGTTCATTGTCGCTAAGCGGCAATTCCGAACTGCAAAACCTACAAGGGCTGAAGAATCTCAAAACCATTACGTCACCTGCTATCACTTCGGGGGCATTGGCCGGTTCCGTAGTGTTCAACGGTGTCAATATTTTGCTCAACCCCAAGCTTACTTCGCTAGATGGCTTGCAAAATGTAACTACCTTGCCTTTACTCACGATTAGGGACAACGTATCCCTTAATGATATTTGCCCTTTAAAAGAACAAATAAATAAGTTGAACGCAATTCCTGCTTATACTTATAAATACACCCCTTGCTGCGACTTTGGGATAGGGTATTTTAAAACCGGTTCACGTGCCGCACTTATTTTAACGGGGAATGGCAGCTATGCCACCCAGCAGGAAGCACTAGATGCTGTGGAACTTTGCAAATAATTAAACCTTAAACATACGGCTTAACCATCATCATGAAATTTTTAAACCTTATTGCCTTGTCGTCCATTCTCTTTATCCTTGCTACTGCGGGTTGTAAAAAAGATAACAGCAAGGGCACCGGCGACGCAACATCGCTCACCATTACTGACGGCAGTACCTGCAAATTCGTGAACGCCAGCGGCCGCAACGACGTAAGTTACGGCTTCCCTCATGACCCCAATCGCATCATGGCGCTTGGCACAGTAAAGGTGGCAGTACTGTTCGTGGACTTTCCGGACGCCCCCGCAACACGCAGGCCGGAAGAAGTTTATGGTATGATGTCACCGGCATCTGAAAACTTCATCAGTACCATTTCGCACGGGAAAGCCAATGTGGTATTCCAACCTCAATATAAATGGTACCGCATGAGCAAAAAGTCGGATAATTACGGGTACGACAACCTGACTTTCGATTCGCATAAGCGTTACATCCAGGAGGCCGTTGCCCTTGCGGACGCCGATGTCGATTTCACGAAAGTGGATGAGGTGGTGATCATGTGTAATCCCGACCAGGGCGCGATCACCCGGTCCTCCAGTTTTATGGGGCTGTCGAACAATGGCATCTCTGCCGACGGGCGGATCATGACCAATGTGATCACTATACAGCGTGACATCACTTATGCATTAGGTTTTTTATTCCCGCATGAATTTGGCCATTCTATGGGGGTGCCCGACCTTTATGCGTACAACGGCCCTTTGCATGGTTTTGTAGGCGATTTCAGCATTATGGGCAACCATGGCACTGCGCCTACCTATAATGCCTGGGAACAATGGCTTTTCGGTTGGTTCACTGATCAACAGGTCACTTGTGTTAGAGGCCAAGGCACCGGTACAATACAATTAACCCCGGTCGAGTCTGGCACGGGAATGAAGTTGCTTGTCCTGCCTATTGATGCGACCAGCGCGTTGATCGTAGAAGACCGCAGGCGCATCGACTATGACCAGTACCTGGAAAAGGAGGGCCCCGTTGTTTACCTGATCGATACGAAGATCAAAAACGGGGAAGGTGTGCTCAAAGTATTGCCGGTTAATTTGAGTGACCAAACTAAAAGAGCTGCGCCATTGAGCATTGGGCAAGAGGCTTCATATGCAGGCATCACCGTAAAATGTACGGCATCCTCAAATGTGGGCAGCACGATCGCTTATGAACGTAAATGACGGTAATAACTGAATTTTTAAACTTTAAAACGTGCTCTACAATGGACATATGATCGCCGCTGCTATACGCCAAAGGCGGCTCAAAGTAAATTATTCTCAGGAATATGTGGCCCGACAGCTCGGTATCTCTCAAAATGCCTATAGTAAATTTGAAACCGGACGATGTAACATAACCCTTATGCAGGCTTTGCACCTATGCGAAATTTTGGACATCAGCTTGGGTGAACTCTTGCGGCCGGTATTAAAAATTGCATAAATAGAATAGTGGCATTCCCCTTAAGGTGTACAAATACATGATCAGAACCACTATAATAATTTATCGAAGTGTATCGGCAGGTCATTGATCCGCTTGCCGGTCGCATGATAGACCGCGTTGGCGATAGCGGGTGTGATCGCCACAACCCCGATCTCACCAACACCTTTGGTACCCAGTTCGTTGATGAGCTGATCCTGCTCTTCTACAAATATAACGTCCAGGCCCTTGATATCTGCATGCACAGGCAGATGATATTCCGCAAGGTTCTGATTCACGTATTTGCCTATTGCAGGGTCTAATAAGGCCTCCTCCCTTAAGGCTTTGCTGATGCCCCATACCATGCCACCCAATATCTGGCTGCGCGCAGTTTTCGGATTGATGATCCGCCCTGCAGCTACAGCCGTGAGGGCTCGGGTAACTGTTGCCACACCCAGATCCTCATCCACTTCCACCTCTACAAATGCAGCACTGTGTGTTGCCATAGCATATTTGCGGAGTTTGAGCGCATGCGGATAGCCCATATTTTTGGTATGTATCGGCTTATCCCCATTGGCCGCCACCAACTTGATAAATGATAAGGCATGGCCATTGTAAATGATCTCCCCGCCAACAAAGGTAACGGTGCCTACTTCGGCATTTTTGAATTCGGCACTTACCTTTTTGGCCAGCTTCAGCAACATTTTTTTCAGGGCTTTGGAAGCATTGACCACCCCCACCCCCACTGTACTGGTACTGAAAGAACCGCCTTGTATTGGTGCGAACGGCAACTTACTATTGCCGTAGTCGAATATCACATCTTCCATTGCCATGCCGAACTGTTCGGCAGCGATCTGCGTCATTACCGTGAAAGTTCCTGTACCAATGTCGGTGATCGCGCTTTTAATGTGTAATTTGCCATCAGGCGTGATTTTTGCTTCCACGCGCGCCGGCATTTGCATGGCATCCCACATGCCTGTTGCCATACCGTAGCCCACCAGTTTGTTTCCCCTGCGCATGCTACGGGGTTCGGGTTTACGGCCATACCAACCGAATTTTGCTGCACCTTGCAAGTAGCAGGCTTTTAACTCTTTAGACGTGAATGGCTTATTTTCTAATGGGTCGGCCTCGCTGTAATTTTTGATCCGTAGCCCAAGCGGATCCATGTTCAATTGATAGGCGAGTTGATCCATGGTACATTCTATGGCATGAAAAGCGGTGCTACCGCCCGGTGCACGCATGTCAAGCGGGGTGGCTACGTCCAGTGGAACGAGGTTGTATTTTAGCAACGTGTTGGCAGCGGGGTATAGCATGGGAGCCCATTTTACCAGTATCTCACTGTAGTCTTCGTAGGCCGAGGTTTCTCCATAACCTTCATGGTTCAATCCCGTCACCTTGCCATCGCCGTCCGCGCTGATGCGCATTTGCATCAACGTTTGCGGCCGGTGGCCAAAGGTGAACATCTGGCTGCGGTCCAATACAACTCTAACATGCCTCTGCAGTTGCAGGGCAGCCATTACCGCTAAATAGAGTTGGTACTGGGGACGCAAGCCGGAGCCGAACGCACCGCCGACATATGGCGCTATAACCTTAACGTTCTTGTATTTTAGCCCGAAAACATTGGCTACGAACGTCTGGTCATTGATCGTTCCCTGTGTCTTGCTGTAAATGGCCAATTTGCCCTTCCCTTCATAGAGCACCGTACTGGCGAAGAGTTCCATTGGGTTATGAAACTCGGCGCTATGGCCATATTCACCTTTGGCACGGAAAGCAGCTTCCTCATAGGCTTTTTCAAAGTCACCTGTCGGTTTTGGCGGAGGTGGCTTTAACAAAAATGCCATTCCCGGCTTGGGTGGCCTTGCACGTTCCAGGTTGCCTTTCAGTTCAGTGGCATGCTGCGTATCCTCATCATATTCAACCCGAAGTTTTGCCGCGCCCAGCCGTGCCTGTTCATAGCTTTCCGCAATGACCAGAGCAATAGGCTGGCCGTTATACCTGATCTTGTCATCATGCAATGGCTTGAATACGGTCCCGCTCGGTGCATCCATATCAGCATATTGGATATCGAACCAGGCGGTCGGCATCCTGTTCTCATGGGTCAATATTTCGATGATGCCGGGCAGAGCTGATACCTCCCGGGTGTATATCTTTGTAATGCGGCCTTTCGTAATCGTGCTATTCACAACATAACCATAGAGCAGGCCTGGTACATGATGGTCTGCTGCATATTTTGCAGCACCGGTCACTTTCTCAAAACCCTCTAAACGGCTGACCGGCTTTCCTATCGTGGTGTTCATTTCTTTCATAACATAGAGGTGTCGGCCGGTTGCGCGCCGGGTAATTGTAGTTCGGGCTTTAGCGCAGTAAGCCCGTTACGGATGATCGCTCTTTTAGCCAGTTCGATCTTGAAGCTATTGTGTTCCAAACCTATCGCACCTTTCAATATCATATCGGCAGCCGCCCCGAGCGTATCCTTGTTGACGGCTTTGCCGATTAAATTCCCTTCTGCTTCGTTCACGCGCCAGGGTTTATGCGCCACCCCGCCTAATGCGATGCGTGCCTTTTTGATGATACCGTTCTCCAGTTCGAATGCCGTAGCAACGGATACTAGTGCAAAAGCGTAAGAACTGCGGTCGCGTATCTTGAGGTAAGAATAGTTAGCTGCAAAACCTTCCCCGGGCAATTCTATGGCTGTAATGATCTCGCCAGGTTGGAGGATATTATCCAATTCGGGGTGCTCGCCGGGTAAGCGGTGGAAGTCCCCGAACTTCACCATTCGTTCACCGGCCGGCCCATTGGTCAGGATTACCGCTTCTAATGCAGCTAATGCAACACACATATCCGAGGGAAACACCGCGATACAATGCCCGCTGGCTCCCAAAATAGCCATCATGCGGTTCTGCCCGGTAAGGGCAGGGCAACCTGAACCGGGGTTTCTTTTGTTACAGGGGGAAGCGGCATCATAAAAGTAATAACAGCGTGTTCGCTGTAACAAGTTACCGCCATTGGTGGCCATGTTTCTTATCTGAGCTGATGCGCCGGCCAAGATCGCTTTCGAGAGCAAAGGGTACCGCTTTTCGATCAGCGGATGGTAAGCCGTATCAGCATTGGTCATCAATGCGCTGATGCGAACACCGCCACCAGCCAGTTCTTCGATACTTGTAGCCTGGGTTTGGTTGATATCGACCAGCAGATCGGCATCTGCGAGGTTATATTTAAGCAGGTCGATGAGGTTAGTTCCTCCGGCAACATAGGAGCTTCTTCTGCTGGATGAAAACTGCTGCTGTGCTTCTGTCGTTGTCGCGGCAAGCCTATACTCAAAATCATTCATTGCTGTGCCCTCCCAAAACCTCCATTACCGCATCAATGATCTGCTGGTTGGCACCGCAACGGCACAGGTTCCCGCTCATCAATTCGGCCACCTCCGCCCTCGTGTGCGCTTTCCCTTCCGCGATCAACCCAACTGCAGAACATATCTGCCCCGGGGTACAATAGCCGCACTGGAATGCATCATGCTCAATGAATGCCTTTTGTACCGGGTGCAGAACATCCTGGCTGGCCACGCCCTCTATGGTCGTGATCTCCCCGCCGTCTTTCATGACCGCCAAAGTAAGGCAGCTCAAAACCCTTTTGCCGTTGACCAAAACCGTACACGCTCCGCACTGCCCATGATCACAGCCTTTTTTTGTTCCCGTCAGGTGCAAATGCTCCCGCAGGGCATCCAGCAGGGAAACATACGGCGATAGGGTAATCAACATATACTTACTGTTAACCGTTAATCCGATTTGCCTTGAGGTGGTGGATATCGTCGTTTGTGCGTTATTCAGGATATAATTGGCCATGAGGATGGGTTTTAGTTGATCGAAAATCAGAAAATTGATTCATTTAGGGTTGCCCGCCTCCTCCCGAGGCCCCGTAGATTTGGCCGGTCGCATAGCTGGCATCACTTGCGGCCAACTGCACATAGATAGAGGCCAATTCTACAGGTTGTCCCGGCCTGCCCATTGGGGTCTGCCCGCCGAACTGTTTTAGCTTTTCCATCGTCGCGCCGCCGCTTACCTGTAATGGCGTCCATATCGGGCCGGGTGCTACGCCATTAACACGGATGCCTTTAGGCGCTAATTGTTTGGCCAGCGACTTTACATAATTTGTGGTGGCAGCCTTGGTCTGGGCATAATCATATAATTCTGCTGACGGATCATAGGCCTGTTCAGACGTTGTGCCGATGATGGCCGCACCCGCTTTAAGATGGGGCAATGCGGCTTTTGTGGTCCAGAACGGCGCGTAGATATTGGTCTTCATCGTCGCATCGAAGGCTTCGCTGGTAATATCCATGATCGAGGCCTGGGTCTGCTGGCGGGCAGCATTGTTCACCAAAATATCCAAGCCACCCAATTGCCTGACCGCTTCCTCTACCATCTTTTTGCAAAATGCTTCTTCCCGCAAGTCTCCAGGTATGGCGATGGCTTTTACCCCTTCCTTTTTGATTAAAGCTATCACTTCCTGCGCGTCGGCCTCTTCGCTGGGGTAATAATTGATCGCCACGTCGGCGCCCTCCCTCGCATAAGCGATGGCAGCAGCACGCCCCATGCCTGAGTCGCCTCCTGTAATGAGCGCTTTACGCCCCCTCAATCTGCCGAAACCTTTGTAACTCGTTTCGCCGTGGTCGGGCCGCGGTTCCATCTTGCTGGCCAATCCCGGCCAGGGTTGCGATTGTTCCTTAAATGGTGGTTTGGGATATTTGGTGGTGGGGTCGTCTAATGTAAAGTTTTGCATAGATGTGTTTTTTACTGCACCGAATGCCGGTGCAACTGCGGCTGCCGCTATGGTGGTGCCCAGGCCGGCAACCATCTGGCGGCGGCTTATTTTATCTTGTTCATTCATATCAATCTTTCTTTTTGGGAACTTTTGCACCTTCTTTACGGGCTTCGGAAAGGCCAATGGCAATTGCTTGTTTTTTACTCGTTACTTTTTTACCGCTGCCGCTCTTTAGGGTGCCTTCTTTTTCCTCGTGTAAAGCTTTATGAACCTTGTCCTGTGCTTTATCTGAATACTTTGCCATATATGTTTATAGATAAATGTTTTTATTACCCGTTTACGACTTCGCCGCCATTAACGTGAATGACCTGTCCGGTGATAAATGATGCGTCATCTGAAGCCAGGAATACATAAGCCGGCCCAAGTTCCGATGGCTGGCCTGCACGTTTCATGGCGGTTTCGCTTCCGAAATTTTTGATCTTTTCTTCGTCGAATGTTGAAACGATCAGCGGCGTCCATACCGGCCCCGGCGCGACGGCGTTCACGCGAATATTTTTTTCGCTCAGATTGGTAGCTAATGAGCGGGTAAATGTGGTGATCGCCCCCTTTGTGGACGAATAGTCGATAAGTGCAGGGGATGAGCGGTAAGCGGTGACCGAGGTCGTATTAATGATCGTATCGCCAGCCTTAAAATGTTCTAAGGCGGCTTCGGCAAAATAGAAATAGGCGTAGATATTGGTGCGGAAAGTGATATCCAATTGTTTTTCATCGATAGCTTTCAGATCTTTCTCGGGAAACTGCATGGCGGCATTATTGACGAGAATGTTCAATTTCCCATATTTCCTTATGGTATCGGCGACAGCTTTTTTACAGAACCCGGCGTCTTTCACATCTCCTTTGAGCAACAGGCATTTTTGGCCAGCTTCCTCAACCAGTTTCTGTGTCGCTACGGCGTCAATATCTTCATCGAGGTAAACAATGGCGATATCGGCACCCTCCTGAGCATAATGAACTGCTACCGAACGGCCAATGCCGCTGTCGCCACCTGTGATCAGCGCTACTTTACCTGAGAGTTTACCGGAAGCCCTATAACTCGGCTTGATATATTCCGGTGCCGGGTTCATTTCGGCTTCTATGCCCGGTTGTTCGTTTTGTTTGGCAGGGGTTTTACTCGAAGTGGCCATAAACTGGTTTTAATTAGTAATTAATAATTTAACTATTAAATCCATATTAAGTTTGCCTTCTTTGTCAATTGTTAAGCGAATCTGTTAAAAGCAAAAATTATACTCTCCCCAGCCCTCCATTGCGGGGCCGTCACCTGCTAACTTACGATGTTGTTGTGTTGTTACAGTTGCCGCATTTCGCGGGCAATGATGGCCGGGCGGGCCAGTGTTAAATAAAAAAAAGCAGCCCCGCGGCCGCTTTTTATTTCTTTTGTGCTTTAGCAATTTTTCGATAAGATCAATCATTAGCTACACCGCGGCCGGTTTTGTGTTGTAATTCCTCGATGCGCTTTGAGGCTTCGGCCTTGGTCAGGTCATCATCGACGGCTTCGCCTGCCTCCGTACTTAGTGTTGTCAAGTAGGAATGCTGGGCACCGGTCATTTTTTCATCCCCGGTCGTCCAACTATCCGGGTCTTTGATGGTGTTGGAACCTTTATCTTCACCACTGCTAAGGTTTTCGTCTCCCCGAAAAAGCTTTTCTTCGTTATCGTTGCTAGGTATCATATATTTACTAATTTATTTAGTAACGATTAATACATGGAAAAGTTTTATTACGTCGAGCCTGAACATATTTTAGCGGGAATGGTTAGGTAATAATGAAGAATATATTGAGAAAGAAAAGTAATAAGAGACTGACGATAGGCGCCGCTGTTGCAGGTATTGCAGTTGCAGGAGGCCTGGCGTGGCTATTTTTCACGAAAGGTGGTGCCAGGGCACAGGCGAACTGGAAAGCTTCGCTGAAAAATTCTGGTAAAGATTTTGCAGCCGGCCTGATAACTGAACAAACGGGCGTCCCGAAGGATATCACGAGAGCTGCCGCCGATGCCATGATCGATTAAATATGGGCACTCTCCCATAAATGAAATACCTCTTACGCGAAAGTATGATGGATCCATTAAAAAGGTTTAAAGATGCCCAGGCACGAGATCACGAAGCTGCGCTGGATGAGATCAGCAAAGGCCGCAAACGCGGCCATTGGATGTGGTATATCTTCCCACAGATCGCAGGGCTTGGCCAAAGCGAAATGTCTGCCCGGTACGCCATTAAAGACATGCGGGAAGCGACGGCCTTCCTGCTGGATGAAGAGCTGAGCCTTCCTTTAGTAAATATTTGTAAGGCACTGTTGGTACTTCCGGGAAACGATTCAAAAGCCATTTTTGGCAGCCCGGACGATCTAAAATTAAGGTCATCTATGACCTTGTTCGACGCTGTGCCTGCAACCTTTCCGGTGTTCGGCCAGGTGTTGGATAAATTTTTCAGTAGCGAACGGGATAAGCTCACTTTAAAACTGCTGGGCAAGTAAGTATATTTGTATCAAATTATCTTGCCGTCACTTTCGTTTACAAGCGGAGCCCCTAACGGGGCTTTATTGTTTTATTAACTTTCAAACAAATGGCTTTATTATTTTAGCCTTGTTCTAATTTCCAACCGCCGTTGTCTCTCACATGGCTTATAAATTCGATCACTTCATTTGACTCTTCGGGCGTTAACTCCAGTTTTCCATCGGAGGTATAGGTAAATAATGAACCCGGTTTTTCAAATGTGATGAAACCGTAGTAATCGGGATCAGGATTATCCTGCAAATGTAAAGTACTTTCCATGCGCATCCCGGGATACGGCGAGCCGTCCTGCCGGTCCGCATAAATGCTGTAGGTATACGTGATCACCTCGTGGCCGTTCAAATGTGCCTGGGTATCGGGAATAATAATAAGATGTTTATCGCCGCTTAAGGTTAAAAATAATGGTGCCATATATTTAAAATAATACGAAAGCAACATTTGTGCCCGACCATACACGGCCGATTCGAAAATTTAAAAAAACGTTCAGCCTAAGCGTCAAAATCCGTCGAAAATGCTATATTTACCATAGATTAACTATTTATCTTATTTCGACAATTGACTATAAACAAAGTTATTCTTATCGGCCGTATGGCGGGGAGGCCGCAGATCACGAAAAGGCCTGATCATGAATTCGAAATAACGTTTTTCCTGATCACAGACGAGGTCTTTAAAAAAGGTGGTGTGCCTACCGAGCATCATGAAAAGCATCGGGTCGTAATGCAAGGCAATGTTGCTGTTACCGCTTATAAGAAACTGAATGAAGGCAGTGATGTCTATATCGAGGGACAAATGAAAACGTTGGCCTATAAGGACGCTATTAGCGTAAAACGCTACGACACTTATATTATCGGGCGCTCTTTTGAGTTGCTATACGACCGATACGCCGCCGGCAAATCCTCTTTCTCTGTAATCAATCATCAAAATGATAGTTATAACGCAGGTTAACGGCGAACCTTATTCATTCGAAGTGGCTGCTTTTTCGGATGCAGTTCAGCAAAGGGTCTTGTACCTGATCATTCACTCTGGTACTTTTGTTGTTGCTGAAAAATGCCTTTCCGACGAGTGGCAGCAAATAGTGAACCACTTTCGCCCGCCCGAGTTGGCAGCCTCGATATTCCGGGCCATCGATGCCGCGGATACGCAGGCCCTACAGGAAAATATAAAGCCTGCCGGGGAAATGGCAGGCTTTGTACTGAAGAGGTTGTAATAAATATAGATCTTTCACTCCAGCCTTTTTAAGCACCGGATCGTGTTACACGCCGGGCTGTGAGGCCGTTTTGGTGCCGCCCGGATCTTCCATTTAAATGCCCGAACCCTCGCCTGCTGCCTGGTTCACATTTTGGCCTTATTCAGGACCTCTCATTTTAAGTACGCATAGAGCTCGCCGGCAAATAATGATCATGCGTATAAATACTGATTTTTTAGGTATAAAACGCGCAAACCCTCCCTACGCTTTCAAGTTGTAAGGTTATGGAATTTACAGAAATATTAGGCCTTGTGGCCGGTACGTTAACTTCGGCTGCGAGCGTACCGCAGATCGTTAAAACTACCAAACAAAAAAAAGCGGCCGGCATTTCGCCCTTCATGTTCATTGTCCTGCTCACAGGTAATGCCCTTTGGGTTTACTACGGCTTCCGACGCTCTGACATTCCCATCATTGCCACCAACGTTGTTGCCTTAGCACTGGATACCACGATGCTGGCCTTAAAATGGAAGTATAATTAGTTTATCGGTCAAACCAAAAGCGCCGGGCGAAGTTGTAATAGCGCTTATAAACAATCTTCGGCCATGCGAATCAAATGGAGTGACATATTTATCAGTGGCCAGGACCTCGCCTACGGGGTGGAGATACTGGTCCGCACGCTTGTCATGTTTACCTTCGTTCTTGTTTTTTTAAGGATGTCCGGAAAAAAGGGAGTAAGGCAGCTCAGTATTTTTGAGGTTGCCGTTATCATTGCCCTTGGCTCTGCTGCCGGCGACCCGATGTTCACCAAAGATGTGGCTATCTTACCCTCTTT
The DNA here is from genome assembly GCF_002013915.1 of Mucilaginibacter pedocola. GTDB lineage: Bacteria > Bacteroidota > Bacteroidia > Sphingobacteriales > Sphingobacteriaceae > Mucilaginibacter > Mucilaginibacter pedocola. The sequence continues at coordinate 5,115 of NZ_MBTF01000001.1, read as the reverse complement.
ATTGGTATTCGCTGTCATCCTCGCCATTTACCGAATCATTACCTATTTCGCTTCGCGCTCAGAAAAGATCGAAACGATACTGGAAGGCAAACCTATGTATATCATAGAAGAGGGCATGTTTACCCTTAAAAAGGAAGGCGACAATACCTTTGCAAAAGATGAATTCTTTTCGGAGATGCGCGCCCAAAGTATCGAGCACCTCGGCCAGGTAAAGACCGCCTTGCTCGAGACCAACGGGCAGGTCAGCTTTTATTACTACAGCGACGATGAGGTTAGGCCCGGGCTGCCCATCCTTCCGAAATCTTACGAAAAAAAGTCCAGAAATATTTCCGGAAAAAACAACTACGCCTGTACCTTTTGCGGTAATGTGGCCCTGCTCGCTGAACCATCCGAATGCAGCCGTTGCCATCACGACGAATGGGCCAAGGCGATCGATTCGAAAAGAATTACTTAAGTGCGTTCCATCTCAGGTTAACTCTCCCCTTTCTTGATGGCCAACCGCATGTAAACTGCCCGGACAATGCAGGTAGTAAAGATTATGCGCGACATAGTGATCGGGCATATGCAGCTAACCGGATTATATTTATATTGCAGTGTCCGTAGCATGCCCGTATTATGACCTTTAGCTTCACTGCTACACCCGAATTTGATTACATGGCTTATTTCGCCCGCCACATCGGCGTAGAGGTTAACGGCCATGAACTGGTGGTCCCGGGATCGCTTGGTAAAGGGCATATCCGCAAATTCCTTTTCGATGCCGACTTCAAGATCACGATGCACAGTTACCTGCTGAACGAGGACCTGGTGGTCAACCGCACAGCTTCCGGCCAGGGCAATGAACTGATCACCATCTTTTTTTACAGTAATGAGCACCCGCTGGGCATCACTTACAACAACGACCCGGGTATTCATTTTTCGCAGCGCGATGAATCTGCTATACAGGTTACATCAAACGACCTCAGTTCGACGATACGTTTTCCGGCTGATCAGCAAATACACTATGTCGTGGTAGCCATCAAGCCTGCCCGTTTAGCACAGCTTCTGAAAATAACAGCACCCAATTCGGTGATCAGGGCGATCACCGGTAAGGGCAACTCCTTTCTGTTTTTTGAGGAAATGAATGCAGAGACGAAGCTGCTTCTTAAAAATCTCTCAGAAGTCAACTTCTACGAGCCCCTTGCCAATTTTCTCATGCAGATCAAAGTGCAGGAATTATTATACCTCCTGTTCCGGAAGTTGTCCGCACGGGAAAGCACGGTGCATCAAGCGATCAATAGCGCCGATGCGGGCAGGCTGCTTTACATCCGCAACGCTATACTGAGCGACCTGAGCGTTCCGCCGGTGCTGCCTGAACTGGCGAGGATGGCCGCCATGAGCGAAACCAAATTGAAGCAACTTTTCAAACAAACTTTCGGCGAAACGATCTACAATTACTATCAGCAGGCCCGCATGGAAGAAGCTGCTTTCTTGTTAAGGCAAGGCAGGCATTCCGTGGCAGAGGTCGGCTATGAAATGGGCTTTACCAACCTCAGCCATTTCAGCCGCTTGTTCGAACGGCATTACGGCCTTAACCCTAAAAAATATTCTCTCACATAACCTCTGCCCATAATTGTCCCAAAACTGAATGGGCACATCGTCGGATTCGACTGATCTTCCGCCGATTGGGGCTATTATGGCGCTTCATTACTGCGGACATTTGCTTCATAACAAATACTGAAGCAAATGAAAAAATTACTGGAGCCATTTGATAATGGCATACTCAAATTAAAGAACCACGTGGTGATGGCCCCCATGACCCGCAGCAGGGCCTTGAATAATATTCCTAATGAATTAATGGCGGCTTATTACAAACAACGTTCAGGTGCAGGCCTGATCATTACTGAGGGGACTTCGCCAAGCCCCGAAGGTTTGGGTTATCCCCGTATTCCGGGCATCTTTTCCAACGAGCAAATAGCCGGCTGGAAAATTGTTACAAAGGCCGTTCACGAGGAAGGCAGCAAAATCTTCCTGCAATTGATGCATACCGGCAGGATAGCACACTTGGCCAATTTACCCGAAGGACACCACGTGGTCGGGTTGTCGGCTATCAAAGCCGCCGGCCAGATCTTTACCGATAGCCAAGGCCTGCAGGACCATAGCGAACCCGCCATGCTGGATACGGACGGCATCAGTAACCTCATCAGCGACTTCGTGAAAGCCGCCCAAAATGCCATCATCGCAGGTTTTGACGGTATAGAACTTCATGGCGCAAACGGGTATATTTTAGAGCAATCGTTAAACCCGCTGGTGAACAACCGTACCGATGAGTACGGTGGGAACATCGAAAACCGCAGCCGGCTGATCTTAGAGATCGTTAAAGGCACTGTCGCGGCTATCGGCGCGGATAAAGTCGGGATACGTTTTTCGCCATATTCTACCCTGAGCGATATGCCCGCTTACAACGAGGATGAGGTGCATGAAACTTATCGGTACTTGGCTACCGAACTGGGTAAACTTAACATCGCTTATATACACGTTTCGGATAACCCGGGCATACCTGCCAGGACACACCAGGCCATCCGTAATAGCTTCCCTAATGCCCTGATCTTTTGTAATGGGCTTACCGCAGAAACTGCAGAGGAAAAACTACAGGACGGATCGGCCGACCTGGCCGCTTTTGGCAGGAGTTTTTTATCCAATCCGGATTTTATCAGCCGCGTAGGAAAAAACGAGCCTCTTAACGAGGTAGACTATATGACACTTTATACCCCGGGAGAGCAAGGCTATACCGACTACCCGGCCATGAATTAATGATTTACCGTTTTAAAATACATAACAATGAAAATTACAACAACAGGCTCATTAGGTAATGTTGCCAGGCCATTAGTAAAAAAACTGATCGCAGCCGGGCACGACGTAACTGTGATCAGTACCAAAGAAGATAAAAAAGCTGATATCGAAGCCCTGGGCGCAAAGGCGGCGATCGGCTCCATCAGCGATGAAGCCTTTTTATCAGATGCTTTTAAGGGCGCAGATGCAGTATATACTATGATGCCGCCGGCAATAGGCCCCGTAAACATGATCCAAAATATCGCTGATGCCGGGCAAGCTTCTGCCAACGCTATAAAGTCTGCCGGTGTGCAGCGTGTAGTATTACTGAGCAGCGTGGGTGCTGACGCTAACGAAGGTACCGGGCCGGTAAAAGGCGTGCACCGGGTAGAGCAGCTATTCAGCCAATTGGACGGAGCCGATGTCACCGTCTTAAGGTCAGGCTTTTTCTATGTGAACTTTTTCAGGGATATCCCCCTCATCAAAAACAGGAACATTTTTGGCAACAACTATAGCGGGAGCGACCAGCTCGCATTGACCCACCACGAAGACCTTTCTTCGGCTATTGCGGAGGAATTGCAAAGCAAAGGCAATGGCTATGAAGTGAAATACGTGGTAAGCGATATATCGACCGGCCGCGAGCTCGCGAAGCTATTCGGCGCCGTGATCTGCAAACCGGAGCTTACCTGGACACAGATCCCCGACGACCAATTGAAACAGGGCATGCTGGCCGGGGGACTTCCGCCGGAATTGGCCGCCCTGATCACGGAACTGGGGCAGGGTGTGCGCCAGGGCATCGTGATGAAGGGTTTCTTTGAAAAAGGCGCAAAAGTGACGGGCAAAGTAAAGCTTGCAGCGTTCGCGGAGGATTTCAAAGCTAAATACGAACAGAATTAACTGTAAAATTCGCAATTCCGTGAATTCGTTAAGTTTAAACAAGGTAAATAGCGGCAATGCTATTTACCTTGTTTGGCAAAATGCCCTATTGGAAAGGTTAAAGCCGCAGTTGTGCAATTTTCAGGATAAATTGAAAAAAACTTATTTATTACGCAGAACAACGGTATATATCCTGGTACCGGTCAAAAGGCCCTTCCGGTATAAAGCCGGAGCGCTGCAATACTTTTCCGGCCGCGATGTTGTGACGGTTGGCCACTGCGGCCAATTCCAGAATACCTTTGCTTTGTAAGTGCCCGACGACCTGGGGAAGCAGGGTTGACATGAGCGCTTTTCCCGTGGCTGTACCTTTAAGGTAAAATTCAATAAAGAACGGGTAATACGGCAAATGATAGTGTTCTTTGGCAACAGCGGGAGGGATAAGATCGATCACGCCGAGCAATGCTCTATTGGTTTTAGCACGGATCAAATACACCTGGTTGCGCCCGGAATGAAAATTAAGGAAAGCAGCGCTCAGCCAATTCCTTGCTGCGGTTAGTGAACTCAGCTTTTTATGCGGCAGGAAACGTAAAGTGTGCTCGTCAGAAAATAATTGGTAGATCTCGCAGGCAAGTTCTTTATAGTGCAGGATATCATCAGGGCCTAATGGATCGATACGGTGTACATCATTTTCGATAGCGGTCATATGCGGAAACGCAGCTTGATATTTTTAACGATAGCATCGGCCAACTCCTCAGAAACACCAGCAACGGATGTTTCTACCGACCATAGGTCCCTCTCTTTGACGATATTCAGCGGCCGCCCGTCCAACAACAGGTGGATAGTTTTTGTTTCACGTGTGAGCGGTTCGGCATTCAATATCCTGAACGTGTGGTCATTATTTTCAAAGGTGAGCCGAAGCGATTGTCCCATAGCAGAATGCCGAAAATAATGCTTTGCCATAATTCCCGCAACATTTATATACACTCCCCCACTACACCAAACCACTCTTCCAACTTTTTGTTATGTGCTAAAAATCGAAAAAGCATGCTGTTAAAAAAACGCATCCCGGCACATTACATCCTCGGGAAAGTTAAGAACGAACTCCCCTACGTGCTGGTGGTAGGCCTGCTGGTCAACTATTTGACGAGCCATTATAAAAACCTGATCCCTATAATGCCGATAGCTATACCCACGTTCATCGGTACAGCGATCTCGGTCATCCTTTCCTTTAAGATCAATCAATCTTATGACCGCTGGTGGGAGGCGCGGAAAGTCTGGGGAAGTATCGTCAACGAAAGCCGCAATTTCATCTTACAGTTGCAATCTTTTATTTCTATGGATAAACAAGAGGCGATCAGGACGATGGGCCACCGGCAGATCGCGTGGTGCTATAGTTTAGGGCAAAGCCTGCGCGGCCTCGACCCTACCGCG